>NZ_JAAVUR010000001.1 GCF_018449545.1 Granulicella sp. dw_53
CAGCAGGCGAATTTCAAAGGATTCTCCAGGAGTAAGATGCAGCAGGATGCGGCTCGCAAGCGACCCGTTCACTGGTGAATATTATGAATGACACAACGACGAAACCGGGCCTCTTACTGAACCGCTGAGCTGGTGAGCCTGTTTGCTTAACGCAGTCACGTCCAGAATCGGCGTGATTACGGAACATGGGGTATTGCTAAGTGTTTGTAAACATGCGCGGCATGCTGAGTGTCAGATATTGCCGACACCTCATGATTCCTCTCTGACGGAATTAACGTCGTGGCGGGCGCTTTGTGCTCGCCCCATTCTTTTCAATATTCTTCATCTTGCTTGTCAGGTATTTAGGCCAGATTCATAGGTCCGGGGAGCAAATCGGGGTTGTCTGGGCTAGAGGCGTTAGACGATCCTCAACGACGAGATCTTCCAGTCGATGAAGGAACTGCAGGTGCTGGTCGAATGCTGAGGCACTACAACACCATCCGACGAAACTCTTCGCTCGTTTGTTGATCGCACACCGCGGAGACATGGCAACACAAGAGCAAGGCAGGTATGGAGAAGTGGAGAGCAAAGTAGGGTTCCCACTTCTCCTCACACTCGACGGCACCGATTGGAAAGTTTTTATAAATGCCACTAGGTTTGGGTTTACCAAAATGGATTTGTATGCTCTGTTGCTTGTTAAGTGATCATGCAACATATGGGCGGATGTGATGAGCATACGATTCCGAGACAATTTAGTGACATTTTTAAGATGATCCGCAAACAATTCACTCGCGAATCGATCGTAAGCTGAAAGGGGATTTAGCTGTAAGTTATCCGATTTAAATTGGAATCCTCTCCGCCGATGAAAATTAAGCCAAAACATTTGCGTCATCCCCTTCGATCGGTAAATTCCATTCGCAATTTATTGAGACATCACTTTGAAGAGAAGAAATTTGCTAACCAGGGGAAACGTTACTTTTCTGATGATGCACGATACGTTCCTGAGAACGTGACTGCGGGATTTGCCGATCGCGTTGAGCCGGCGGATAACGATACAGTATTGCTAAATAGGATTTGCGACGCGTACGCCAAGGCGGTAGAACAGGAATCATTTGTCTCGGAGACATACAGAGCGACAGAATGGTGGGAGCAACAGAGATATGGGAGTCTGGAGCCTGTCAGGCTGGCCCTGTCAGCATTCGACGTCGATGCTTTATATCGAATGTATCGCAATTTTTATCGAGATCCTTGTTCCGCCGGTTTGATCGCGCCACAATGTGCGTTGAACCAATACTTCAGCCCAAAGATTAGAGATGTTCATCGCCGCTTTTACCTCGCCGACACTTTATATCGTCTTGATCTCTGGCAAGTCCAGACTGAGGATCACTTTTCTTTAAGTGATCTCGCGGGCCCCGAGATTGGCAATCCATTTGGCTTGATGGTTGACAACACGCTGATAAGGATCGGTGCTGAATATCAGCATTACTGTGCATTCAGGTTAGGAAACTTACTAAGTTCCGGGGCCTCTACAGTTGCAGAGATCGGCGGCGGCTTTGGCGGAATGGCCTATTACCTCCTTAGAGACCATCCGCAAACGACCTATCTAAGTTTTGATGTGCCAGAGAGCATTGCATTGATGTCCTACTACCTCATAAAGGCATTTCCGCAACTTCAATTTTTGCTTTTCGGAGAAAAAGAACTCACTGCTGAAACTATCGCTCAAGCCGATGTCGTTTTGATGCCGGTCTTTGAGCTAACGAAAATGCCTCCACGAAGCGTTGATATAATCTTCAGTTCTCATGCAATGTCCAACTTATCTAGTAGAGCGGTCGTGGAATATCTCACTCATATAACTCATATGGGGCGTAACTATTTTCTTGATATTGGTGATGACCATCATGGTGAATCGCCGCTCGACTTAAAGATCCCTCCAAATGCCCCGCTGGAACTTGCGGAAGTGCGTGCATCCGAATGGAACCGTCATAGGATTTCTCATTCCCAAGAGGTCGAACGTTTATATCGAATTACTAATCAATCGAATGGCTGAGAAGATCCAAGGGGGACAGAATGCCGAGCGCCAACAAGATCCATAATCTCCTTAAGAAGGTCATTTTCGGCGATACATTGCTCCCTCAAGAGTTCACGGTTCCGTTGATTGCACCCCAAAAGGAGATAACGGTATGGTTGCACGGTCTAGGTGTACCCCGCGACGTCACCTATTGCCAATCGACAGTATGTTCAGCTCCGTTCATCATTTGCATTGCTTTCGACACTATACAAGCACCCGATAAGCAGAACCTAGAGCGACTTTCTTTGAAATTTTGCGAAAGCGATGGACATGGCCAAGTGCTAGGCGAGATTGGCCTCAGATTAACCAACAGAGTGTCACTATCTGACTTGACGCTATTTTTTTTTGAAGCTCGAAGCTCGGCGAACTACTGCCTTTCGAGAATCCGTTTAGGTTCCCATTACTTGCTTCAGGCGTACACTACGAAGCACCAAGTCAACACGTCCGGAATGAAGATGTCATTTGTTGAGAGACGAGCGGCGATGGTGTCGTTTATTCGACCTCATCCTACTTCAATCGTGAGTGTCAACGACGAGGTTGGAGGAAATATTTTTATCATGAATTTGATGGGCGATCTCGGGAACAATTATTTTGCTTTCGCATTGAAGAGCACAAGAAAGCCTGCACATCTTGTAGAGCGAACCGGTCGCATCGCCTTGAGTAGTGTGCCCTTCCATGAAGGGAAGACAGCGTTTCAGCTTGCAGCTAATCACTTCAAAGAATCTATAGAGTGGGACCAGCTACCGTTTGCGACGATGAGATCCCGCATTTTTGATATCCCAGTGCCGGATTTCGCTTTACGTGTCCGCGAGATGAAAGTTGAGCTTATACATAAAATCGGTAGTCATACACTTTTTGTCGCACGAGTTGTTAGTAATCAAACATTTTCAGTGGGGGAGGAGCTACATGTTGTCCACGGGTTTTACCAAGCAAGGCGCCTAAAAGAATCTGGCGCAACACTGAAGGCGTCGCTTGCTATGGATTCCTTGAACAAATCGGGATCTCGATCGGTATAGAAGCGAAATCGCCTATCTTAATCAACTCCTACAACCTATTCATTCGACTGACAATTAAGTTACAAAGGCCAGACGATTCTTTGACATTTCGACGAGCTATAGTTGTTAGTTTAGCTGACATGCCGCCTCCGACTCAATACTTCAACCTCTTCAAAATGGCAAGGTTATCACTACCCGCTATCTTTGCCTTGTCCATGCTTTGCACGGCGAGTTATGGGACTGCACAAAACACGCCGCTCCTCTCTGGCGGAGTTGGTTTTTTCTCAAATACCAATGCGGGCAATACAACTTACACGCCGATCATGCAGCCTCTCCTAGCTGCACCTGTCGGGCGACACTTTCTTATAGAATCTCGCGCCTCTCTCCTCGAGACTTGGACTCCGAAAGGTCAAGGTACTCCGGGTTACGACCACATGCACTTTGTTGATCTTACCTACTTGCAGGGAGACTATATCGCATCGCAGCACCTTACGATTGTAGGTGGCAGCTTTTTACTGCCCTTCGCCACCTACAACGAGCGTCTCTCTCCTATCTGGATCAGCAACTTCCAAGATGCTCCGATTAGCTCCACTATCGGCATTCAATCAACCGGTATAGGTCTCGGAGGTATGCTGCGCGGTTCCGCAATTTCGCGTAGAAAGTACTCCATCGACTATGCTGCTTACTTCTCCGCACGTAGTAACAATTCAGAGTTTCCTGCGCGGCGATCTGCCGGAGGGCGCGCCAGCCTCTATCTACCCGATCAGCGTCTGGAGATTGGCTTTTCTTATAGTCGCCTCCTCCAAGGCGTGAACGAAAATTTCATTGCGACACATGTTTGGTGGGAACCCAAGGATACCGGCTTGCGTATACGCTCGGAGGTAAGCCGCGGCGAACACGCAAAGGGCTATTGGGTTGAGACCGCCTACCGACTCCAGACCTTTGGCGGTCCAGATAGCCTCATAGGCCGCTTGGAACCTGTTTTTCGAATGCAGCAGACCTTCCGGTCCGACAAGAGCACCATCAGTGATGGCGTTCCGCTCGTTAACACACAACGTGCCGACTTTGGGCTGGATTACAACTTACCTCACAACACTAGAATCCTTACTAGCTACGCGCGACAGTTCTCCCCCAACGGCAACCAAAACGTCTGGGAGACGGGAATCGTCTATCGTTTTCTATTTCCAGCCTGGAAAGGTAAATAACCATGAACACAATGCATTTGCTCTTTGGTTTTTTCGTCCTGGCTGCAATATCTGCACCAGAGGGTCATACTCAGACTGCGCCACCCGCTACGCAGCCGGCTAAACAAAAAGCCGCGAGTGCGCCAGCGGGACAATCGCACGGAGATGAAGGTGAACGCATCTTTCAGCAGAATTGCTCTCGCTGCCACAACACCCCGCAGGGTTTTTCCCCTCGGATTGCGGGCACCGTAGTTCGCCACATGCGTGTCCGTGCCTCCCTCAGTCAACATGATGAACAAGAATTACTTCGTTTTTTCAATCCCTAACCACACGGAAATCGCGAGCGGACGGGTTGTCCATGATGTACTGTGTGTCGACCGATACGACTGAGCGAAACTGCATTTTCTCGTCGGTTCCTGATGACCCATTCTTTCTGCAAGTCCGTTGTCGTAGTCTAGAGATGTCTATGGAAAGCGGATAAATTGGAAGATAGGCCGGAACGGATGTTAGCATCCTCAACAATAGAAGATATGTTGTCGAGTCCGTGCCGGATTCGCCAAGCCTGGTAAAAGCCATGGACGACAGATAGTTCCGGGCCTTCGGCAAGACGCTCGTCAGAGATGGTTCGGGCGATGAATATCGAATGGCTTCCAACCCTGTAAACGGATTCGATCTCCATCTCGCGAATCCGTGGAGAGAAGACAGGAACGGGAGTTCCGAGAGTGTTGGAAGGTTTAGTTTCAAAGGGGAGCTCCTCCCATTTGATGGAAAAATTGTTGTGATTGATCGCCAGATTAAACGCCGTAGATCCACGCTCTATGGGGGTATCGCTCAGAGCGAAGAAGCGGACATGTTCCAGAAACATCGCAGGTATCTTCCACGCAGTGAGCGCAAAGGCAAAATAACCGTCGTGGAGATCGCTCATAATATTCAAAGGGAAGATGTTGGCTCGTTCGTCGTCTTGAACGCTGACAAGCGAAATGGGCCGCGGACAAATGAACAAGACGCTCATGGCACGTAGTTCTAAGTCAGAAGGCTTGATGGATGCTTTGCTGTGTTGCTGTCTCCAGGTATGGAGCAGGCTTCGCGTCCAGATCTGAAATTTGGGGTAGCAATAATTGGCGGCGCTGTTGGGTTCAAAGATCTGAATCTCCCCTTTGCCCACTTCGATGGTTTTTATCCATTTGAGACCAATCTCTCCCAACATTTTTTTCTTCCCACTGTTCTCGCAGAACCGAAGTAATAGACGGGTGCGTTCGTTCTGGTTGGGACCTGGGCTCGATTCAAAGGCAATCCAGAATGTACAGGGGACGCTTGAAGCGGGAGCATGACAACGTGTAACATCGCGCGGCGGCCCAAAACCGTGCAGCCAAACTGTGATTTCGGTCTGGGGATTAGACTGTTTGATAAAAAATCGAGTTGGAAGAATGTCTCCTCCAAAGACGAATTGTTTGATCGCTTTCCGAACGTATAAATTAAATGCCATAGATTTGATCTGCCTCGCAACCCTTAGACAACGGCACAATATGTTTGACAAGTCAGCCGAACTGTCGCGCCTAAGTTAAAGCCGCAATGCAGTTTGCTTTTGTCATATTTAGGGCCTCCGTCTCTATAGAAATAGAAAGCAAATTCATGTTCTCGAATGCATCTTCGACAACAGAAGCAATTGCGGCGAGTTCTTTTACGATCGAGAGCTTGTAAGCTCGTGCCAGTGGAGGGCGATGTCGGGAAGCAGTACGGCCATAAAAGTAATAACGATAATCTCCATCGCAAATCCTGCTTCACTATGACGGTTCCAAGCTGGAATTGGCTGCAATACACGGGTGGCAACGAAAGTGAGGGTTACAGCATACGAACGTATCATCCACTCCCGATGTTGTCGGAAGTATCCGTTACGTGCTGTCAGAAAGGCAGCTGCTGTGGTAATCATCCATGTGCCGCTTTGCACGGCAGTGGCCGCAACAAAGTGAATGGCCCTTGGGTCATGACGGTGATTTGACATCACGATACCGAGTGGAGCAGAGACGAAAACAGAAAATACATAAACTCGGCCAAGCACACGATGAAACCTAGGGCTGCGGCGGCGAAGACGCCTGGAAAACTGAAGCGGTCCGCTCAGTAACGCGAGGATTCCTGCCGTGACGTGCGGAATAATCAACAACAAAATTGTGCGTAGATAAGCGCGCTCCTTCGCTTGGTTGAGGAGTGGTACTTCACTGTAAAAAATTACCGAGAGCGTCATGGCCCCAATGGCGATCCAAACTGCCATTTTCAGTTTTTTTCGGCGCGAAGTGGAAATGGAGAGCGAAGAAACCGCCTTTTCTGAAGTCAGGGCGCCATCGATCATAACGACTCCTTGGAAGTACAAGCTTCGGATTTCATCGCTCCGGTGCGATGGTTGTAAGTTCGTGCTTGTTACTGCGGCAATCTAGCTATTGAGAATTTCGTCAGCAGCACTTCGTACAAAGCACTGCTCAAACGTTGTCGAAGTGGCCAGAGCTGCAGCGCCGCCGACGCCAGCACCGGAGATCTTATGGCTGTGCCATTCTGAGAACCGCGTATCGGTTAATTTAAAATTGCTAGGTTCTGTACAAAGGACGTTCTTAGTGACCTCGCTAGTTCTTTCATTATTCATATACAGAAGGCAATCCCGCGTCATTGTGGAAGCTCTCTCCAAATAACTTCCTAACCTCTCTGAAGACATAGTCGACAGTCCGTAGGAACTGAAAGTGAGATCGACGATTTCCGCTGGCATCGTCTGAATCTCAAAGAGTGGCATGAGCACCACGTTTGCCCTGTCGATTGTTTCTTGGGTCACCTCATCCTCACCGTAAAGGAGAAAGTCGAGCCGGGGAAAAGATTTCATAAGGTAATACGAACTCAGAGCAATACTCTCCGGAACATCAAAATTTAGATAAGTAATAGCAGGATGGTCGCGGAGCAAATAGTATGCGATGCCTCCAAACCCGCCCCTAATCTCGGCGACGGTAGTACGGTCAGATCGGAATAGGCTACCTACTCTCTGAGCACAATAATGTGCATATTCCGAGCCCACACTAATAGGTGTTCCGTCTATAACCACTCCAAAGGGGTTTCCAACTCCCGGTCCCTTCAGATGGCTCAACGCAAAGCGACCCTCGGTTACAGTCTTCCAATAGTCAAGCCGATACAAAACATGACTCAAATAGAAATGGCGGTACATGTCCTTTATTTCTCCGCCAAAATAAGCTTTAGACATTCCATTTGGCGGCGCCAATAATCCCGACGAACATGTATCGCGAAAAAGGTTCCGATACATGTTCCCCAAGGTCTCTGTATCTCTGTTGAGAAGTGCTCGAATGACTGGGCCTAAACTTCGTTCTCGTACTCGCTCCCACACTTCTGGCACCTTGTATGCATCTGACGCAAAATGTTCTTGTTCGCGTGTTTGGATATAAGCCGCACATATCCTATCGAGCAGTTTCGAATCGTCTATCGAACTATCCATTACAGATTTGAATCCGGCCGTGACATTCTGCAAATCGTAGCGTTTGTCGCCGCGAAAATGGCGCCGACCATGATTTGCAAATTCCCACATTCTAAGGCGCTTAGCAAGCGACGCTCGGGCGACGGTTGCTGCTTGAAAACATCGATGCAGGATCCGCGGTTTCACTATTTGATCCCCTGGCTAAATATGTTGTCACTATAAGCATGGCTTAGGGATTCAGAGTCGGTGAGATGATCTCCCTCTCCGGGTGCCAGGAAGAGATTAGTCTCGAGCCCATGCTGACGAGTGTAGAGATCGTAATAGCGACCCTGACGCATGTAGAGTGAGTGATGTGTCCCCCTTTCGACAATTCTTCCGTTTTCAATCACTAAGATCTGGTCGGCACGTCGGATGGTGGAAAGCCGGTGGGCAATGACGAATGTAGTTCGACCCTCCATCAGGAAGTTGAGGCCGTCTTGGATGAGAGCTTCCGTCTCGGAGTCCAGTGAACTGGTGGCTTCATCAAGAATGAGGATGCGTGGATCGGCCAAAACGGCACGGGCAATAGAAAGACGCTGACGCTGCCCGCCGGAGAGTTTTACCCCACGTTCGCCGACGATAGTTTCATACTGTTGCGGCAAACGTTCAGCAAACTCATCAACACGGGCGATTCGGCAAGCAACTAATAATTGTTCCTTAGTCGCTTGAGGCCGACTGAAGAGAACGTTCTCGCGAATACTTCCGTCGAAGAGAAACGTGTCTTGCAAGACAATTCCCAGTTGTTGACGATAGTTACTCAGTTTAACTGTAGTGAGGTCAATACCATCGATCAAAACCTTCCCGCCGACAGCATTATGAAACCCACAAATAAGAGAGATGATCGTTGACTTGCCGGAGCCTGACGAGCCGACCAAGGCGGTAATGGTGCCAGGCTTGGATGTAAAGCTAATGTCGTGTAGGACTGGTTTGTCAGTCATATAAGCGAAGGCCACATTCTCGAACGCCACGGCTCCTTGAATTGGATTAAGGACTTGGCGACGCCCCGGTTCACTGTCTTCTCTACTATGTTTCAATATTTCGGAGGTACGATCTAACCCAGCCAATGCCTCTGTAAGTTGCGTTCCAATGCTGACTAACAGTGCAACAGGCGCAGCCATAAAAGCCAATAGCATGGTGAACTCTACATATCCCCCGACGTCTAAGCGATGAACCATGACCTCTCGCGCGCCAACGTACATAACAAGACCGCCAACCACGCCAATCACCACCGTAGAACAGAGCGACATGGAAGATTGTGCACTTATGGATCCGATCATATTCTCTAATAGGCGACCTACGCCGATCGCAAAGACTTGCGCTTCGGTATCTTCAGCGTGGTAGCCCTTGACGACACGTACAGCGCCTAGCGATTCGGTAAGACGTCCAGTAACCTCTGCGTTTATACGCGAACGCTCGCGAAACATTGGCCGCGTGACCCCAAACGCCCTTTTTAAGAACCAACCAAAGGCAATCAGGATACAGAAGGTTAAAATCGTCATGAGTGCGCTAATCCGAACAAGGATGATAAGCGCGATGAGCGCTGTAAGAACACCCCCGGCCAGGTCGAGGAAACCGGCACCGACTAGGTTGCGCACCCCTTCCACATCGGTCATGATCCTAGTTGCGAGCGTGCCAGTGCGATTGCTGTCGTAGAAAGATACAGGAAGTCCACCGACATGCTGCTGGACTTGCATGCGTAGCTTCGCGATTAGACGTTGGCCTGTGATCGATAGCCGCTGTGACAGTACGTAGGTCGTGATGCCTTGGATGCAGGTCGCACCTGCGACTGAACATACGATTAGAGGAAGTTTATCGAAGTGACGCTGGTACATCACGTTGTTGATCAGGTAACGGGAAGAGATGGGGACGGCGAAGCTACAGAAACGATTTACGATCATCAATAAGAAGCTGCCGACGAGAGACCAACGTAGAGGTCCAACGAGATGCCATACTTCCGGCATCACGCTTGCAAGTTTTGGGCTCGACCACGATGCGCCAGACCCCCTCGCCTTGCCCTGGCCACGGTCACGCAAGGGGCGGTCAAGGAAATTCAGGGCTCGGCCCAGCCTGCTAAAACCAAAAGAAAACTTCATGATCAGACCCCATTTTTCTTAGTTCAGTCAGTCTGTGTGGGGCCACCCACTGTAACCTCTGAATTTTCATGTGAGATTTTGACGAGTGAAATTTGGGACTGAAGTTGGCTCAGAATTTTGGCATATCGGGGACGCATCCTCGAAGCTTCTGCGGTTTCGGCAAGCACATTCAGTTCGCCTAAAGATGGTTTTAGTGTCAGAGGCAATTTCTGCCAGAAATATTTGAGATCGTCCGAATGCCAATGGCTATAGATAGCCTCCCATGACCTCCCTGTCGATCCTGGAAATACCAGATTTGCGGGATTAAGTGCTCGTGTGTAGTCCTGAAACCGACAGTCCATTGAAATTCTAATTTGATCGGACGTGTTAGGCGTTGCCGCGTGAACTGTCAAGTCGTGAAAGATAAGCACATCTCCCGCGTTGATTTGTCCGCTTACCCAATCGTCTCCTTGCGCGGTTTCCTTCGCAATAATCCCTGTGGCTGGATTGTTACTTTGAAGGCCAAAACGATGAGAATTTTCCAGGACCTGTAAAGGTCCCACTTCTATTGGACAGTCGTGCAGAGGCATCCAGATGGTGAAGCTACCTGCGTCTCCCGCAATTGACTGATGATCTTGATGTGCCTGAATGACAAAGCGTTCGCACTTTGGAAAGATCAGACGGCCGATGGGTTTAGGATGAACCAGAAGGCGAGGGCCGACAAGTAAACTCATTATCCGCTGCAACGCAGGATGGTGTGGAAATGCATGGAATAATTCAAGTTGAAATATTCGCTCATAGACAGTCTTGAACTCTGGATCAGAATCACCGCAGGCTTCGCTCAAGTCTGCCAGCCGTTCCAGAGGACTAGAATCTGGAAGTAACCAGCCCGCTTCTTGGACTATCTCCAAGATTTGCAGTAATAACGGCTTAATATGACTAACAGGCAACAGCTCTCTGATAAGGACATAGCCCCGAGAGTCCATCTCCTCCTGAAGATAAAGCGACGTTACATCTTTTGCCAAAATAGAACGAAACGATTTCATTAGGTCACCAGCAGACTTTAACCACTCCTGCAACAGGAAAGCTTGAAGTCAATAAACACCCCTAGAGCGAAACTATCGCTACTAGTGCCCCAAGATTACTTGTCAAAATTACGTTTGTTGTCACAAGTTTGTCACTTGATTGTTTTTAGATCTAAAGAGGATAGTTATTTGAGCCACTCGCGCAGAGAACACATCTGAAGCTTTTCTTCGGCCCTCAGTGCCACTTTTGATTTATGAGTTTAGAACTTATGGTGACCAAAAGACATTTCGCAAAGTGGTGGCAGTCCAAAGAGCGAAATAGGGCGGGCTAGGATACGTGCCGTGGGGGCCAAACTGGGGCTACCGTTCCGCTCGATTCAAGCAGTCATTCCATCGTGTGCATAAGATCAGAGTTGATGATCGCTTCCAATTTGTTCGGGATCATTGCCTTCGTGCTTCGCGGGAATGAACGAAGACTCCTGGTCCAAGCGGTGGTCGATGTAGATGGGTAACGCGGCGTTTGTTCATCCATTGATAAAAGCGACCCTCGCATTCCGCGGGCAGCCGCCGTTGTAGCTCCGTGAATAGAGCATCCGAATCCTCCGCAAGGTAAGCGTCGGCGGTTTGCGACGTAGACTGGATCGGACTTTCTGGTCTATCAAGTCGGGTCGGGCGCATGCCTGATAGTGGCGACGAGTTCCGCAACCACCTGCGTGTACGACTTTGTGGTCGGCGCGGATTTGGGGGCAGGTTGGGGGGATCAAAGTGAGAGTACGCCGCGTCCCTCTTGACGCGAGGAGAATGACGCAACAGGTGTCCGCTTATTTCTTAGCGGACACCTATTGCGTGTGCCTTAGGCTGCCTAGGAAGAGAGCGGGTTAAGAGAGCTTGCCAGGTTCCATGGCAATAGCTCCGCGATTCGACTGATCGGGTGGTCAGCGATTCTGGCGAGCACGTTGCGGAGATAGAGTTCCGGGTTGAGGCCGTTGAGCCTGGCTGATCCGAGCAGCGAGTACATGGCGGCGGCACGCTCTCCACCACCATCGGACCCCACAAAAAGAAAGTTTTTCCGGCCAAGCGCGACCGCGCGTAGTGCCCGTTCGGCTGCACTGTTGTCGATCTCGAGCAGACCCTCATCGGCATAGCGCGTGAGGGCATGCCAGCGCGAGAGCGCATAGCGGATCGCGCCTGCGGTCTCACTTTTCGACGATAGTCTGCCCTGTGCCTTCTCCATCCAGAGGCGAAGTTCGGCAAGCAAGGGTCTGGCTCGTGCCTGCCGAATACTCAGCCTGAGATCGGCTGGCTTACCGCGGATCTCCTCCTCGATCGCATAGAGTGCTCCGATCCTGGCCATCGCTTCGGTGGTGGTTGGTGACGCGTGGACGATGTGGATCTCGTGGAACTTGCGCCGGGCATGAGCCCAGCTTGCGTCAGGGTAAGCCTTGGAAAGGGGGAAGCGATGTAAGACAGCACGGAAACCTTTCTTCGCAGTCCAGAGGGTTCGACTCCCTCCCGGCAGAGGCTAGCCAGCCAGCCGGAAGTCAGTCTTGCATGGGCAGGGGCAACTCTGTTCGTGAAGCGTAGACAGCGGGTACTAAAGCTGTGCATTTGGCCACGAAATCATGTCACTGCTGGAGCCTTCGTTTTGTTGGGTGCGGGGGCAGCATCGAGAAGACCGCTACTGGCGAGGTCTACTTGGTCCGGCCGGGGTCTTGGAGCATGGCAGAGGTACGGGATGGAATGCCAAGGAACCTGAGAAGTCCTGTTCTGTCCATGTGAGAAAAGCCGGAATGGGGGACGCCGGCATCGAAATGCCCCTGGCCTGAAAAGACCACCTCCGGTCTGACAGGAGCGCGTAAGCGATACACGAATCGAGAGAGGAAGCGCGGGAGCTGGAAGCGAAACCATAAGCGACCGGTATGCAGTGCAGGATGGCGTAGCGTCTCCGTAGTATCTACGAAGTCGGGGAACCTGATCGAAGGGACCCGGCGGAGAGAAGGGAGACGTCACAGAAGAGAACTGTTGACGGGAAACATGGGAGGGGACACTGAACCCTGCAAACCTGTACACGAAACGGCAGCAGATAGCGGAACTGGCGAGGAACAGGCCCGGTGTGGCGCTGTACTCCTTGAGCCACGTCATCGACCTGGAATGGATGCGGGAGGCTTATCGGCTGACCCGCAAGAGTGGTGCGCCCGGCATCGACGGAGTCGTCGCTGCGGAATGCGAATCGAACCTCGAAGCGAACCTGCAAAGTCTTCTTGGGCGAATCCGTTCCGGCAGCTATAAAGCTCCTCCGGTACGCAGGGTGTACATACCCAAAGCGGACGGCTCGCAAAGGCCGCTCGGTATCCCAACCTTCGAAGACAAGGTGGCGCAACTGGCGATCAGCATGGTGTTGGAGGCTATCTACGAGCAGGACTTTTATCCTTGCTCCTATGGCTTCCGCCCCGGCAAATCGGCGCATCAAGCACTTCAGACACTGCGCACGGGCTTCATGACCCAGGGCTTACGCTGGGTGCTCGATGTCGATATACGCAAGTACTTCGACTCGATCCCGCATAAGCAACTGCGGGAGTTCCTCGACAGACGGGTCACCGACGGTGTTATCCGGAGGATGATCGATAAATGGTTGAAGGCTGGCGTGATGGAAGAAGGACAGTTACGCCAGTCGACTGAAGGCTCTCCTCAAGGAGGCGTGATCTCGCCACTGCTCTCGAACATCTATCTGCACCATGTGCTGGATGAATGGTTCGAAACAGAGGTGCGGCCACGGCTCAAGGGGAGATGTCCCCTTGTCCGGTATGCCGACGATCTTGTGATGGCGTTCGAGGACTTCCTCAGCGCCAAGCGAGTCTTGGCTGTTCTGGGCAAGCGTCTTGCTCGGTATGGCCTTACGCTGCATCCCGAGAAGACACGCTTCATCGACTTCCGCTTCAAGCGGCCTAATGGGATGCGCCATGCGGCAACGAGTGGCACAACGTTCGACTTCCTTGGCTTCACCCATGTCTGGGTGCGGTCCAGGCAAGGGAAGGATGTGGTGCGTCAGAGCACGGCTAAGAGCCGCTTCGCTCGCGCACTCGCTTCCGTGAGCGACTGGTGCAGGCATAACCTGCATCGGGCAATCGTCGAGCAGCATCTCCATCTGAGCCGCGTGATGCGAGGCCATTTTGCCTACTACGGCATCACAGGCAATGGTCGACGACTGCGATGGTACGCGCACCAGGTTGAGAGGATATGGCAGAAGTGGCTCTCCAGACGCGGCCAACAGGGCTCTTTCCTGTGGACTCGTCTGCGTGAGTTGTTGAAGCGGCATCCTCTTCCTTCAGCCAAGATCGTCCATCGCTACGTCGTTGGGAGCGAAGCTCTTCCGTGAGGAACCGGATGCGGGAAAACTGCACGTCCGGATCTGTGAGGGGTGAGGATGGCGACATCCTCACCTACTCGGCACGCAGCCTCATAGATATCGTGTCCATACAGGTGCTGAAAGCCCGCATAGGCGTCGGCCTGAAGAGCACCCCGGAAGGTGCTGAGGTGCCGGCGGGGATGCTCTCCCTTGCGGTCGGGCGAATAAGCGAACCATACGGCTGGCGGTGTCTCGAGGCCAGCTGGACGATCGTCTCTGACATAAGTCCAGAGGCGGCCGGTCCTGGTCTTGCCGTTGCCAGGAGAGAGCACGGGCAGTGGCGTGTCATCGGCATGCAGCTTAGGTCCGGCGAGCACATGCTTCTGGATCGCGTCGAGCAGCGGGCTCAGCAACTCGCTGGCTGCGCCGACCCAGCCAGCCATGGTGGAGCGAGAGATCTCAACATCCTGTCGAGCATAGATCTCCGACTGCACCATGACGCAATCTCAATCGAGATCAGAACCGCATGCAAGAGGGACTCGGCGTACGCTTACGGATCAAAACACCCGGCTGCTTTTTGAGCATCTGGTTTTTGTCGGGCGATTTTGAGGAAGTTGCCGAAGCTGTAATTATGGAAACCGCCCATTGCGGTGAGGCACGCAGTGAATCCTTCGGAACGGCCTTGCTTCCAACTACTCAATGAGGAGCTTTACGTACGCAGCCACAATCCCAATCTTATCAACTAAATTTTGATCGTGAGATTCCGCTCTCTCGCGCTACATTCGGAGCAAAGTCACAGCCCACAAGGGAAATCCCGAGATCATGCACGTTCTTCGCGTCCTCGCCATCCAGCTCCTTGCCCTAACCCTCTCAGCAGCTCCCCTCCAGCAAGCACCAATCACCCCCGACACTCAGTCAGCAGAACCGCCTCCGCCACCCGGCTCGAACTACGATCCCGGCCTCTTCCAAGCACCTCTGGCACCTGCCGATCTCGCCTACCTGCAACAGTTTGTCGGAGCCCCCGCGAAAGATCTCCTCCGGGACAAGCAGTTCAAGAAGCTGATGAAGCTCTTTGTACCGGCTGCATCTTCCACTACGGTCGCGACATGAGCCTCCCCGATGCCCTCTCGATGGCCTTCGACGGCTCTCGCATCCCGGTCGAGCTACGCGACAACCGCTACCTTCTCGTCGCCGGACAGCAGGGACCTTATCTCCAGGGCCGCGGCTTTCTCTGGATCGATCTCCAGACCGGCATCGGTCTCGGCGGCTTCTACTTCGTTCCCACCAACGGCGAACCAACCCCGGCCCTCAATCTCTTCTCGAAGCAAATCAAGGAAGACGCCCTTGGCCTCAGCCAATTCCCCCCGGCCTTCGTCGACGACTTCATTCAGTGGTCGACCAGTGCCCACGTAGGACCGGTCGTCACCCGCTACTTCATCACCGGCAACAATAAGAAGATCCTCCTCGAGCACGACGAAGACTTTTGCGTCTCAGCCGATGGCACCGTCGCTCCGCTTGACGGTGTCTGCGAGCAACTCAACGCCGAAGCCGCCGACCTCGACGTCACCGCTGCCGACTACCTCGACCAGGTACACCATGTGACCAACGCCACCGCCTGGATGCTGAGCCCCTCGCAGGTCTCCTGGCTGGATGTCCGCGAACGCACCTGCGGTGGCGTCCTCGCCTGCCGCATCAACATCACCCACCAACGCATCCACGTCCTCACCGGCCGCCCACCCATCCATCGCTAGCCTATCAAAAACGCGGCAACTGCGACGTTCGTTGTGGCCACCTACTTTTTATTTTATCGGTATGCCATGCCTTTAACTTGCTTATTCATGTTGTTAGGGACACCGCAAGTGTCCTAAAAGGATAAGGTTTGTTCTTTTGCTCTGCTCTTGCCCGTACGCGAGGGTTGAGTGGTAGGAAACTTGCGAGCGTGGGCCTGCGTGAATTCGCTGGTATAGACAGCTCTTGGTGTCTAGTGGGAGGCTTACTGCTAAGACTAAGTTGTCTAGGTGCCGGCTGGAGATGTTTGGAATGGCGAAGAACAATCTGCAAGAACCTTGGATCTGCTGGTGTTGAATACGCTTTCTCAGATGGGCGCGCTGCACGGCTATGGGATTGTGGTGCATATCCAGAGGGCTTCGGAGTAGTTGCTTAGGGTGGAAGATGTTCGCTGTACCGGATGGAGCAGAATGGCTGGATTGGTTCGGAGTGGGGGCTGACGGCAACGAACCAGAAGGCTAAGTATTACACGCTCACTTCGGCGGGTACGGCATAGTTGCGTGAAGCGCATAAGAGCTTCGAGCACTTAGTCAAGGGCGTTCGCACGATCCTGCAATACGCGTAAGAGGAGCTTTCCCCCTCTATGATGCGCCGGCTAGGGAACTTTTTTTTCGTGATTAAAGGTGGCGAGTGAGATCGACGCCGAATTACGGTCGCATATCGAGACGCGGATTGAGGATGGCGTCGCCACGGGTATGTCACTGGCTGAGGCGCGTCGCTACGCGGAGATCCGGTTTGGGAATCGGATCTTAACGAAGAGCGAGTGCTGTGGCTGAGAAGCAAGAGTACGTATTGACTCTAATCTGCGCAGGGCAGTGCGAACCCGAGCAAGGAGTTCCTCGATGCTGAAAGGCTTGGTAACATAGTCGTCGGCGCCAGCATCGAGAGCACGGATCTTGGATTCCACATCCTCGCGCATCGACAACAAGATTATTGGAAGAACGGAGACGGTCCTTACCCGTTTACATAGTTCGATGCCATCCATATCCGGCATCGCAAGATCGGTGACAATGAGGTCCCGCCCCCAATCCTCCTGTAAATTCAGTCCGGAAAGATCGTCGTTAGCCGTCCGAACGTCATAACCGTTCGCAATAAAGCTGGCTCGCAGTGCTCTGATGATCGTGGGTTCATCGTCTGCTGATCTTGCAGGTATTCGATGACACGCGAGCGTGCCCAGTAGAGGTCCGTACCGTCTTCAAAAACGACATACGCGTAGGAATCGCCAGGCATAGTCTGCGCGCGGACGGCTTTGACATGCGGGGCAGCCAGCAGGCTGATAACGATAGGGGTAGGTCACCTGGTCTTCGATGACATCTGGCGGTTTGCCTGGTGGTATGGAGTTTGGTCCTTGCTTTGAATGGTTCGAGGAGCATGGCATTCACCCCCAAACGCTGGTGTTTCTCGCAGATCTTAACGGCTCGTTACCTGAGACCGCTCCTCCTTATCCCGTCCTGTGGGCCTCTACCGGATGCCGGCGAGCCCCTTTGGCGAGGTGATCCCCATGCAGGCGGCCTAAGCCGATTGCTCCCCAGAGAGGATGGTGAAGCATGTTCATATCTACACAGATGGATCGGCGATCGGGAACCCAGGAGCGGGAGGCTGGGGCGCAGTCATCATCAGCGGAAAGAACAGAAGGGAACTGTCGGGGGCAAACCCGTGGACCACAATCTCCGAGATGGAGATCCTTGCCGCCGTTTAAGCTTTCTGATCGATACCTCGCGGTCAACAGGTGCTGCAGCGCTCAGACTCCCGCTACCTGATCGACGGAATGTGTTATCTGGCTTGCCGATGGCGCGAGTACGGCTGGAAAAACAGTCGCGGAGTTCGGCGCTCACAAGCACCCAGGGGCTGTCGCCCATCGTGCGCATTCTCGAACGCATCGGCCGGCAGATTCGCGCGCTTGGCGTGCCGGACGACCAACAGTGGGCGGCGGTCGGCGCGCTGATGGCTTACATCCTTGGCGTTAGCAGTCAAAACGCGGCCAACGGTCAGCTCGCTCGGAAGCAAGGGCTCGATCGAACCAGACTTTCTGGAGGTAGTATCGACCGCCTGGCGCAACTCGATCCGAAGGAGTACCCGTTTGCTCGCAGCGTAGCCGGACAGATACGGGACCACGACGACCGGATGGATTTTATCTCTGGAATCGATCTCATTCTCAAAGGCATCGACGGTCCACGGAGTAGCTCACGGCCTCAACGCAAACAGGCGTCTCGCACCGTGTAGACCGTGGCTTGCGTCAAGTGCTTTGGAGGCACTGTTGCTGCTGCCGCTGCATCTGTGGCCGACGAGGCGAAGGCTCGACTCGATCAATTCCGCAGGACGCTCGTGGATACGATGCAGGTCGGCACCGGGAGCAGCCTCTGCGCCGCCCTGAACTGCCAACCGAAGTGACACCGAACAGTTGATGGAGATCGCGCGTGGTCCGCGGCGTTTCAGGATCGGGTTTGAGCTTGCTGTTCTGGCCGGCGCATGCAAGGCGAAACCTACAGATCCGGTCCTCTTTTTACGTTTATAAGCGAGGAAGGATGTCCGCCAGCCCAACAGAGAGCGTCGCAGGCTGACAAGCACTAGTTTTGTCCTCTTCTCCTTTAGTTGGTTTCGGCACACGCAGAAGTATGGTGCAATCGACCGTGGGTGACCGTAATCGAACGTAATTTAGATATTGTGAGTTTCCAGACTCTGTAAGAGTACGAAAATAATGCGAAAGCAAGCATAACCCTAAGTCGTTGAGCGAAAAATTAGAGCGATTTGTCCAACGTTTTACTTGCCGCATTATTTTCGGTCGCGAATTAACACTGTGTATTCAGGTAGTATGTTGGCTGTCATTTCAGCAGCGTGCGAAGCCACATCGTGTTCTGGACTTCAAGGGTTACGCAGGATAACGTTTGCTTGAAACGGAGGCAAAGTGAAGAAGAACTTGCTGAATGGGATTCGTATGACTCGTCGTGAGGCGCTGATGTTATCCGCCTCAGCGGGCGTAGGCATAACGTTCGCTGAGCAACTGCATGCTCTGGATAGCACCAAAACGGCCGTACCTCAGCAGACGGGGAGTTGCGCCACTCCACAGAGCGCCGTCGCGAAGACAGAGTACGGTAAAGTTCGCGGCTATGTCAGCGGTGGCGTTTATACCTTCAAGGGTGTTCCCTACGGCCAGGACACAGCTGGAGAAAATCGCTGGCTGCCGGCCAAGAGGCCAACTCCCTGGACGGACGAGTATCCGGCCCTGGTGTATGGAGCAAACTGTCCTCAGACGCTGCACAATTACAAATCGATCGAGATGTCATTTCTCTACGATTGGGATGACGGCTACATGAGCGAGGACATGCTCAAGCTGAATATCTGGACGCCCAGTCTTTCCGGGAAGCGCCCTGTGATGGTGTACTTTCACGGGGGCGGATTCAGCTTCGGCTCCGCATACGAATTGCCCTCGCATGAGGGCGCCCAGATGGCCCGCAATCATGATGTCGTGCAGGTGTCTGTGAACCACAGGCTCAACATCCTGGGCTTTTTCGATCTCTCCGAGATCGGCGGTTCCTCTTACGAAGATTCAGTAAACGTCGGTATGATGGACCTCGTAGCCTCGCTTCGCTGGATACAAGAGAACATTGCGAATTTCGGCGGCGATCCCGACAAGGTCATGATCTATGGCCAGTCCGGCGGCGGCTCCAAGGTGACATGCCTTATGGGGATGCCTTCGGCTGCGGGGCTCATTCAACGGGCTGGAGTGCAGTCGGGCGGAGGCGGAAATATCCCGAGCGCGGAGCAGTCGAAGGAACTAGCACGTCAGGTGATGAAAGAGCTTGAGCTTGTGCCGAACGATATCGAGTCGTTGAAGAAGATGGAGTGGTCACGTCTCTTCGCGGCCGGCAATGCTGCTATTGCAAAGATCAATCCCGCGATCAGAGGCCTGAGCGGGCCGGGCTCGGCACCATCGGCGACCCCCAGGGTCGGTTGGTCGCCGACGGTGGATGGTCGCGCCGTAACGGTTCGATCGTTCTATGACACGGTTCCGGAGGTTTCGAAGAATGTCCCGATGCTTGTCGGCTCTGTGAGTGAAGAGGGCATGCAGTACAAGTTGAATCCAACA
The DNA here is from genome assembly GCF_018449545.1 of Granulicella sp. dw_53. GTDB lineage: Bacteria > Acidobacteriota > Terriglobia > Terriglobales > Acidobacteriaceae > Edaphobacter. Next base: position 20,050 of record NZ_JAAVUR010000001.1, read on the forward strand.
GAAGCTGAGTGGCAGGAGACGCTGACTAAAGCTTATGGCAACGAGAAGGCGGTTGCACTCATTGCCGCGATGAAGAAGGCGCATCCTGAAAAGAGCATCCGCACTCTGTCGTATGGTGTTCAGGGTTTGAATACGCGCAACAATGTACAGCGCATGGTGAAGCTAAAGCATGGGCAGGGGGGAGCGCCAGCATATCAATACTGGTTTACGTGGCAGTCGCCTATGCTCGACGGCGAATGTGGCGCGTGGCATACGGCTGAACTCGCGTTCTGCTTCGACAACACGAAGCGCTGCGAGCAGGGAACTGGGAATACACCTGAAGCCCAGGAGCTTGCGAAGAAAATGAGCACGGCATGGGCCAACTTTGCTCGCAGCGGAGATCCGAGCCAAGCCGGACTTTCATGGGCACCAAGTGATCCCGCGAGGTGCCAGACTATGGTCTTCGATAAGACATGCCGAATGGTGGACGATCCGGACGGAAGCGTCCGCAAGATACTGCTGAGCTAACGAACGTAATTGGAGAAACCAATGTGGAAAGAACGATTCGCGCTGACTTTATTGATGCAACTTGGCCTTGTATACGCAACTTGCCTGCCAGCTCAGGTTCAAACTCTGGTACCGGCTGTAGTTCCGGGAGCAAAGCCTGCAAAAGTAGAGTAGATAACTGTCCACGGCACCTCGCTTGAAGCAATTTAGAGGGCGATGTTGTCGATCGGCTGGTGATTGTTTACCTGCCTCGGAGCTATGCGACTGATAAGAAGCGCCACTATCTCGTGGTGTATGCCCTGCACGGTTATTCCATCGGAGCCGAACAGTGGAGTAAGGAGATTCACGTCCCGCAGACCATCGAAGGCGCGTTTGCCCAGGGCTCACAAGAGATGATTGTCGTGCTGCCAGACTCAAAGACGGTTCACAACGGTTCGATGTATTCGAGTTCGGTTACCTCCGGTGATTTCGAGCAGTTCATCGCGAAAGATGTAGTCGCCTACGTCGATGCACATTACAGAACGATTCCGAATCGAGCCAGCCGTGGGCTTGTTGGGCTTTGGCAGCCTATACATTATGAGTCCGTGTTGTCTGTCGGCGCGGAAAATAGGCCCTGGAGATCATCTTCACAGTCAGTCAGGATGGATATATGGGGACAGTTGGCAGTTCAGATCGCAAGATTTCTGTGTTAAGCCTGTTCCGGGCGTTCCAAAGCTGCCGGTTTGGGGTCTACTCCCAAAACGGAAAACCCACTCAATATCACGCACATTTGAGCGTTAAGGCGCAGTAGATCCGGCAGCTACCCATGACAACTGGAGTTGTCATGGGTTTAAATCGTTGAATGGCTTTACGTGATCGGCCTTGGTGTTTTTGAACCAATCTAGATGTTAGTCTTCGACCAAAACCTGACCTGAGAGGGTGGAGGCTTTGGATGAAGAAGAAGCGTTTTTCTGTGGAGCAGATAGTTGGGGTGTTGAAGCAAGCCGAAGTGGGTGTTCCTGGTGCCCTCGCTGATCCGCCGGAAGCCGAGATTCAGAGAGCGCTTTTGCTTTGGGAACTGGTCATGATCCGATTCTTAGGATGACTCAGGGACCAAATTTCAATTGTCGTTGCGGATAGCTGAGCCAAAAGATTTGCTGGCCGTGTCGTTTGGGCTGCGCTAAAATTCGGGCCAACTCTTGTTCACACAAAATCATCGCGCCCCACACGCGCGACAGGACGCCCCATGAGCATGTCTCTTCTACCAGCCGACATTCTTTATCTGCAACGGACGTGTGCCGTTTGCGGGTGCTATGCAGGTCCACTCGACGGCACATGGTCCCTCGACGTACAAACGGCCGAAGACAAACTGGCCGCACAGGCTGCCGAAATACGAGACGCCCTGGGCACCTTCGATGCCCGGACGGAAAAGAACATTGCCTCCCTCATAACCCCGGCGCAGCAGATCGCGCGACAGTTTATGAAGGCCGCATCCAGCTTCAACATGCGCGTTAGTATTCTGTCTGGAACCCGGACCTATGCTGAGCAGGACGCGCTCTACGCCATTGGCCGGACCGTTCAGCTCAGCTGTAAGCCCGTTACGAAAGCCAAGAGTGGCCGAAGCAACCATAATTTCGGGATAGCTTGGGACGTTGGTCTGTTTGACAGCAGCGGCCGCTACCTCGACGGGAAAAATAAGGGTGATGAAGACACGTACAAAGAATTCGCGTCGTTAATCAAGCAGCATATCGGAAATATCGAGTGGGACGGCGACTGGCGCACCTTTGTTGATTTGCCACACTAACAACTTGCCACCGGAAAATCCGCTGACCAGGTTCGCACGATTTTCGAGGCGGGAAAACCGTTCTCGTGAACGGCTTCCTCTTCAGGGCGGAACGACGGACCCGGAGCTTTTGGGCAGGATGTTTAGACCGGTCGATCGCTTTGTGCTTATTCTTGGGCTGGACAAAGATTGGCTTCAAACCTTAGGTGACGGGTATGACACCACTTCAGGTCTCAGGCGGAGCTACTCAGGACCACTTGATTCACTTCGGCGAAACCTATCCCATGCGCCGCGCAGGACAGCCAGCCGAGCTCGCAAGCATTGATGTGCAACTCGCGGCGAACGACGCCAGCTACACGACGGGCAATATCTATGGTGCGGGCGGAGGTGGAGGCCAGCCATAAGGTGCTCACATGGTTCTTGAAGCAATCATCCGCAGTGGTCATCACGGGCATCGTTGTGAGATGAGGTCAGCGACCTGTCTCAACGTATCAGCCTAAAATGTATGATCGTTGCGCGGCAATCCTGGTCGAGATAGTGTCTGGCCGTTAAGAACTGCGATCTCGGAGCCTTCGGCCAGAAGAACGTTGTCAGGCGCACGGCCTGTCAACGCAGCGAAACGCTCGCCGTACAGCATACCAAAGTCCGCATCGGTGGAGAAAGAACGCACAGAATACTGCTGCCACCGCGGATGCCGCACGGCATATTCCACAGTGTGTCCGCTGCGCTTTTTCGCGTAGCCCCAGTAGTGCTCGGTGATGAACTCCTCTACGGTGCCAGGCTCAATTGGGACGAGTTCCTTCTGTGCCGTCGATTCCATTCCGCACCAGTGCCCGTGGCTCTTCCAGCGATACGCGGTCTGCATTCCTTCATTAGTCTCGCTCCACACATGTTTCATAGACGCCACCACGTAACGCTCCCCATAGAGAGTATTGGCCACGAAGCTGATGGCCCGGAGCGGAACAATCTCACGGACAAAGACCACGCCCCGCCGCGCTTCGCCAGTCGGAAGAAGTCGGCGTACATAGAATCGCAGGTTCACTTCCTCGAAGTTTTGATGAAAGGGAATCCGAAAACCATTCAGCCGCACGTTGTGGAAGTAAAAGCCAATCAAGCTGACAAAACAGTGTCCATAGTAAAGATCAAGCTCCGTTCCAGCGGGAAGGTAGTCCATTAGCAGTTCTGGCGCGATAACATAGTTCGCCATGATCAAGCGACGCCACTCGGCTGTGAGAAAGGTGCTGCTCATATTAAATCCACTCCGGAATTAGATGCCTTGGAGACTCCCTCAAACTCGTGACTGGAGAAGAATTAAGCCACAGCTGGCCCATCTGCCCCCGAACAGCGTTCAGAAAGCCACGACCTGGCTACACATTGGACTTCAGTGGGGACACACCTCCCAGCGCGGGCCACCCTTGCGGAAGGGGCAGCATCAATTCGGGAGCTTACAGCTTAAGGTTTTCTCTTTGATCTCACGGAGTCATCGAGTCTGGTGGCGAGAGCAGGGAAGTCGGCGGTTGGACCGGGCCACTTCAATTGTTCAATCGACGTGAAAAGCGGAATATCGGTTCGCAACGTGGCAAGATCCCGGAACAAGAATGCCAGCTTCCGGTTCTGTGAAAGAGTGTCTGCGAGCGAACTTGGCCCCGCAAGGCTGAGTCCCCACTCACGCCAATCCTCGGGAATTTGTTCGAGACGGCCATAACGCGCAAGAACGGCACTGGCTGACTTCGCTCCCCACCCACGCAAGCCGGGGTAGCCATCTGCAGCATCTCCTGCCAGGGCCAGGTAGTCTGGAATGGAGGCCGGTGAAACGCCAAACTTCGCGATCACCCCCGCCTCGTCACGAACCAAACGTTTCCTGCGATCCAGTTGTACGATTCGGGCTCCTTCAACGCATTGTGAAAGATCTTTATCGGGGGTACAGATGAAAACCCGGTCTACCATTACATTCTTGGCAGCTAAGAACGCCGCTGACGCCAGGGCATCGTCAGCTTCGAACTCGACCATGGGCCAAATTACTATCTCCAGAGCGCCGAGAGCCTCTTCGAGCAATGGAAATTGGGCCAGCAGTTCGAGCTCGATTCCCGCTCCGGTTTATAACCTGGCCACATCTGATTCCGGAAAGATTCAATGACGTGGTCGGTGGCGACTCCTATATGAGTTGCGCCATCCTGGATCATTTTTGGCGTGCCTTTTCCCTCAACTGTGAGACGCGAGGGCAGGACAATCTATTGTCAAAGCGCGCTGTTACGAATGATTTTGATGCTCGAGAACGAGTGATCTATGGAGGTAATTATGACGAAAAGCCGGAAACGAACAGCTCTGTTACTACTGGCGATGGCGCCGGTGATCATTGCACCGTCGTTGGCGTGGCCACAGAGTGCCGGCTTGGTCCTGGAGGGTACGATAGTAGACACGGGGAGCCGCGATAGGCCGTCGTTGACCGTAAGCTTGGGAGTGAACTTGATGTCGTCCTGAATGTACGAGCCGACATACATCGCACCAGTCGGCTGTGTAGCACCGCCGCCCGGGAAACCGTACTTTGTTACAGACTCGTCCATTGATTACGGAAGAGCTCTTCATCGCGATTCATAGCCAGAGGTATACGTTCCTTGATCAAATCCAACCACGCCCTAGTTTTCGCGTCTAGAAAGTCTCACGACGGAATTAATGCAAAGACATTGAAATCCAAGGTGCGCCATTCTGGTAGACAGGGCAAGAGCTTGCCTTCCTGAAGAGCATCGATGAACGTAAAGGGTGGTAGCAGGATTATTCCTACTCCTCGGATCGCTGCGTCGATAAGCACATCAGGTGAATCACCTGTGATAGGACCAGTTAGTTCGACGTTGCAGGTCTCTGTTCCGTTCAGCAGATCCCACTGTCTCGGAGCAGAAGGATTGTTGAGTCGGAGACAAGAATGTTTAGATAAATCCTGAGGATGGAGCGGCATTCCATTGCGGGCGACATAACTTGGCGCGACGCATAGTAACGCGTAAACAACGCCGAGTTTTTGGACAATTTGATTTGAATCTGGCAACTGGCGTGAGATGTAGATGCCGACATCGACGCCGTGTCCAATCAGATCGGGCGTGTATTGACTGGTAATGTATTCGACAGACACTTTCGGGTATCGTTCCACAAACTCGGTGATTAGCGGTACCACATAGCGTTTACCAAAGTTCGCCATACACAATATTCGAAGATGTCCAACCGGCCCGGAGGTGATTTCTGAAGCATCCTCTTCAGATTCGGCGACTAACTGGAGGATATGTCTGCATTGAAGGACGTAACGCTTTCCGGCCTCGGTGAGTACGAGTTTGCGGGTCGTCCTTTGGAGGAGCTTCGTCTGTAGTCGCCTTTCCAGTAACGAAACCGTTCGTGAAACTAAAGCCGTCGTCAAATCCAGTTGCTCAGCCGCAGCAGTAAAACTTCCGGCATCAACAACACGCGTCAAGATCTGCACGGCATGCAGCAAGCCGTGATCCAGATTATTCCGCATCTCGTTAATACAATATCTCACTTAGAGCCATTTTTATGGGATGGGGCTACGCATATCGTGAGGAAGAAGTACGATCGAGATCGGTCATATGATCCTATGACAACTATTGCGGAAACCTCTAATGTTCATCTAGCTTCGTTCGTTGACTTCAGTGGCCGCGCGGTATCCTGAAGTGATGGCCCCTTGCATGAACGCAGGCGTTGCCGAGGTATGTTCCCCGGCGAAGTGGATTCGGCCCTCAGCGGATGCGACGGCCGGATACCACGAATACAGATCTCCGGGGCGCAGATCTGCAGCTGCTCCACAAGCGAATTTATCCAGTTGCCAGGAGTATGATGTGCTCTGTTCAAAATCTGGACTAAGACCCGGAAAGACCTTTCCGATGTAACTTGCGGCAAAGCGCAGTCTCTGTTCTGGACTCATACGGTCTAGTTCTTCGGCGACCTCTCCCTCTTGATATAACTGTAAAATTCCACGAGGCGAAGCCTGGTCCCAAGCGGGACTCCAGATTTCAGCCAAATCGGCTTGGACGAATCCGCTTAGTCCTTGCTGTTCCCAATATCTGGTCTTGGTCTGCAGTGCCACTTTGACCATCGACATGTAAGGCATCTCTCGAATAGCCTGCCGCTTCAATTGGCTAAAATGCGGCATCGATTCCAGGTTGCGGAGGACGGAGAAGGGAAGACTGCAGATAAGATAATCTGCCTCCAGGGAGTGGTATGTTCCATCTTGTAAGAAGGTCACACTTACACGGGATTCTTCTTCGGCAAAACTGACGACGCGTGATCCATAAATGATTCGATCAGCTAACCTATCGGCGATTGCTCTCGGAAGTAAATCGTTCCCGCCCTGAATCTTTTCCGTACGATTGAGATCGGTCGCCGCCAAGACGCGGAGTACATAAAGGGCAGAGGCTTTTTGGGTGAGAGCACCTGAAAGCAGCAGATCCGTGGCTGCTCGTGATGCCCCTTGACCGCGAAGGAATTCAGGGAGTGTATATTGGTCGAACTTTTGAAGAGAAGCGGGAGGCCAATCTGGAGCCGTGATATCACTGCTCGATCGAATGGTTCTAATTGCGGGAACAATATATCGTTCCGCAAGCTCAGCGAGTCCTAACCCCTGCTCTTCTCTCGATAGGTCGAAGTGTTGCGAAAGTCGGGTCGCAGGGGTGAGAGACACTTGCTGCCCCTGAATGGATACAAGTGTTGCCAACGATTCAGGCGCAAAAGGTATGGTCTTTAGCCCAAACTGTTGTATATACTTATAAGTCCATCGATGGTTGGCGGGTATGCGGCCTGCTCCAGCCTCGGTCGTGAGGCCATCCGAGAACGGAGATCGCAAGGTGTGAACCCGCCCTCCCGGGCGCATTTGTCCTTCCAGGATCGTGACATCATGGCCAGCGCGCATGAGTTCGAATCCCGCAACAAGACCGCTTAGGCCTGCCCCAATAATGAGGACGCGCTTTGCTTTTCCGCGGCGCTCGATAGGCGTATCGCTCGGAATCGTCTCCGCCGCTGTCGTATCAGCTGGAGGCGAAAAGAGTGCTTTGGCTCGTAGGACAGTTAAAATAGCTGGCATCGTTGTGAATGGTCTTGGCGTAGAGTTCATATCGTAAAATCTCCGTCATTGAATTTGACAGTCTCTATCTAGGAATCATGTCGGCTGATCGTTTAGAAATTGTTATGTAGTGAGGCGTGGTCAGAGCTCCGAATCAAGACACAACAGGCGATAAAGCGGGCCAAGGAACAGATAAATTGGTTCGCATACGTACTTAACGATCCAGACGAGGGGAGAGTAAAAAGGCAATTCGCCTTCGTTTCTAGTTCTGTCGCCGTGCTGTCTGTGAGGTTGAGATTGCCAAGAGCACAGCCGCTCCGACCTGTAGACCAGCCGCGGTGAGAGACAGGCTTTTAAAACCGGCTCTGGTGTAAATCGATCCGGCCAGCGCTGTTCCCAGCATGGCTCCAAGGTAAGTTGTCGCACTGTTAAGTCCGAGGATAGCTCCACGTTCCGTGGGTCTGGCGCGAGAGAGCTGCAGGACTATCATGTTGAGGCACAGATGAGCAGTAATTCCCCACAGTCCCGCCACGACCAGAATCGCTGTGAAGAAGTGTGTTGCGAAGGCCATCAGCCCATAGACGAAAGCGCTGAGGAGGAAGGTGATGGGGAAGAGAACGCGGGCTCCGATTCTGTCGACGAGACGGTTAGCAATGGCGCCCAATCCAACCCCCACCCCGTAGGCGAGCACTATCATGCCCGACTTTCCAGCGGAGATATTTAAGGTATGGCGGACTTGATCTGCAACAAAAGCGTAGACGCCATAGAAAGCTCCAGTGCAGGCGAGACATACGACGAGTACTACCGCGACGTCTGGATAGGCTAACAGCGTAAAGATACCGCTTCTACGCCGTGGCGCCGGAGCTACGGCTTTGTGGGCGGGCAGTAGCCAGGTTCCTACAGCGGATAAGGCGGCGCATGCAGCTAAGGCGATGTAAGAGAATCGCCATCCGAATCTCTGTGCAATCAAGGCCGAAACCGGGATGCCAGCTACCAGAGACAAGGACCATCCAAGGAGTACACGTCCGAGCGATCGCGCCTCTTCGCCGGGTTTTGCAACTACCGTAGCCATGGCGTAGCAGGAGGGCAGTGTCAAACCTGCGCCCAGACCTGCCAGCAATTGCGCGGAAGCGAGAAAATACGGGTATGAAGAGAAGGCACTGGCCAGCGTTGCGACAAACAAGGCGGCGGCGCCGAGAAGGAGCGATTTCCTCGCGCCAATTTTATCAATCAAAGGAGCTAGAAATAGGGCAGACGCCGCCGTGCCCCCACCATACGTCGACATGACCCGCGAGATCGCGAGAGTATTGGTGTGAAGCGATCTTGCCACATCGGGGAGTACGGGGCTGAGCATTAAGCCGTTCGAACCGACAACTCCCACGGTGAGCATCAGAACGAATGCTTGGAGTTCGGGCGTCAACTCTTGAATTCCATCTGGTTGAGGAACTCGTAGATTGTCGAAGCATCGTAATCAACCGCTATACCTATTTCTTTCATAGCATTTTTAGCCCTCTTATGTACTTTGACCCGACTGTGAGAGTCGATGCTTAGCTCTTTCAGCTGTAACAATAAGAGATAGGTCATCCTCTAAACAGAGGTGCGCGCGAGATACAGTGTTAACGAGATGATGCTTAATCGACTCAGGGATGTGCGACATTCGTATTGCTCCAACTAATTTCCCTAGTGTTATTTCAATCAGCATGGACGCCAACGAATAGCCACGGCCGTGACAGCAGAGACTCCGAGGGCCATAGCGTTCAAGACCTCGAACGTCCTGCTTCTAAGGCTACGGTCATCGCGAGCATCGGATGTGTTGATCATTACCTCTGCGGTAAAGGGGCGATAACTCATCCAGCGGTTTATCTTGGGTTTTGAATCGAGCTCATCACACGTTCCAGATGTGGTTGCAGCTGCAGTCAGAAAAACAGCCTTTGTCGCAGGCAAACTGGGAGTGTCCAGTTCAGGGTTTTGTGGGAACCTATCATTCAGATAGCAGAAGTCGTCTTTCGTTAAGGGGACGTAATCCGTACCGTTATCAGTGACAGCGGTAGTACTTATCGTGGCAGTAGTGGTGGTGGTCGTGGTCACCTCGGTTGCCTTGGGTTCCCTTAGTTGCAAGGATAGAAGTATCAGCGTTAGGATTGGCGCGGTTTATGATACCGAAGCACCGTTAGGAACTGTAGGGTACAGATCGAACTTGCTAGTCGCGCTCCAGTTTGCGCCCCCGCTTCACTAGCGGGTATTCAGGCTGAACCCGGAGCGGGTTTCCGCACGGTTGGAGTCCGCCGAATTCTTCAGTTCTCTAAATGGTTTCAATACATCGAAGTGTAGAAATTTCAGGATAGGTAATCGAAGAGCTCTCTGGTTCTAACCGAGAGGGGAGGTTCTGGAAAAACATCACAAAGTTGAATTCGAGCTTTCGTTTTCTGCGAATGCCATCGATCGAGAACTTTTAACCTAGTGAACTAGGCGTGCATTTGGGCGGTTATTGAAACCGATATATTAGTGCCGAGGTGCGCTTCGTTCCGCTCACCTTGGGACTAGCTCGCAGCATCGGTACAGAAATCTGGTGCGCCGGTCCCACTAGGAAGGTGAACGAGGAGAGGAAAGGGACGTAAACCTGAGGCACGGCTGCAGTCTCGAGGCTCTAGTTGCGGATGTCCTGCACAAGACCAATAATTGCGGACCAAGGATCGTCGGTGCTGATGCGAAGGCACTGCCCGATTGATCTTTCCCGACAAAAGACGTATTAGCAAATGTCTGATTGACGATAGCTACGCTTCATGGCGGCGAAGTAGACGGGGGTGGAAGTTCTTCTTCTAATTCGTGCCGCTGGGGAAGTAGTTGTGACAGTTTTGTTATTTCGGCCTCGGCAGGTTTGTGGCAATTGACGCGGCATCAGGTGTATGAAAAATTTGGCTCTCAATTATTTGGCACCTTCAAACGAACACTCAGAGGTCGGTATGCCGAGTGGTACGCCGTCGCTGAATGGTATCCGATGTCGATATCGGAGGCGGTCCGCTGCAGGACGTAAAACGACAGCGGCTTCAGGACGTTGGGCTACTCGGCCAGCCATCGAAGTTGAAGGTCTCGAATTCCAAGTACAAGGTCTAACCCGCCGAAATGATTTAAGACACTCATAAGGCGCTCATGCGCTTAGAGTCTTGACCATATTCTCGGCTATCGTCTGCGCAGTTTGAAGAGCAGATATGGAGATGATGTAAGTCAGCATAAGGTTATGCACCTAGGCAGACTTCTCAGGTTTGAAGGACATCCGGATTTATAACGCGCACAGGCTTTCCGTTGAGAAAGGCAAGTGCGTTCTCAACGCTCTTTCCATAGAACTCTTTGAACTCTTTCCATGTCTCCTGAACGTTGAAACCGAGGTGTGGCGTAAGGATGGTGTTGGGAGCACTTCTAAGTGGGTGATCTGATGGCAACGGCTCGCTGCCATAAACATCGAGAGCGGCAATGATTTGACGCGCGTGTACAGCCTCGATCAGTGCAGCTTCATCCACAATAGGGCCACGGGAGGTGTTGATGAGGATTGCTCTTGGCTTCATCTGCGCGAGAGCAGAAGCATCGATTAGCCCATGGGTGTGCGGCGAAAGCACCAGATGGATGCTGATCGCATCGGAACTCGTCAACAACTCTTCTTTCGAGACGAGAGTTGCGCCCGCTGCTTGCGCCCTTTCTACGGTGAGATTCTCGCTCCATGCCAGGACCTTCATATTGAGAGCCTGGCAATAGCGTGCCATGTGTGAGCCGAGACGTCCAAGCCCGATGATTCCGATTGTCTTTCCTGCCAAAGAAAGACCTACAGGCAATTGTTCCTGGAAATAGCCTGCGCGCATATTGGCATCGGCAGCAGGAATGGCACGAGCCGCGGCTAAAAGCAGACCCAAAGCCAGCTCGGCTGTAGCTGCCTCACCGCCGCCGTTTGCAACCGCACTGGACACAACAATGTTCCTTGCCGTGCAGGCGGCGAGATCGAGCGAAGGATTAGAGGAACCGGTAATGCCCAGCATGCGCAATTTGGGTAAACGAGCGATCAATGAATCTGGAAGCGGCGTGCGTTCGCGCATGGATAACACGATCTCGAAGTCTGCGAGCGCCCCAGCTACCTCGTCCTCGTTCTGAAATGCCCTCTCGAAATAGGTTATTTCGGCGACAGCGGCCAGTGCCGACCAATCCGTGCTCGCCTTCGCGATGCGTTGCCAGTCGTCCAACACTGCAACCTTCGTGATTGTGTCTCCTAAGTTACCCATTCTCTCAAATCTTCTTCACAGTTTGTTCGTCCCGGGGATGTTGAGCGCCATCGATTACAGTAGATACTTTCCTGGTATTGCAGACTACGGCCTCTAGCGGCTCTTGCCATTTTTGATCGAGCTTTCCGTCGATCTTTAAACGACTTATCCACTTTTCTTCCAGGTTTCTTCGATCGTGGGTGAATAGACCCTAAGCTCGAGTCCCGACATTGTCTTTGCGCTTGTTCAGGCAACATCCGCTCGTATTCGTTATGCAACTCTTCTTTGATCCACTGGACCAGGCCGCGAATCTCGGCTTGTGTATTGTCCGAGAGGAAGTTCGAGTAAAAGAGTTTCAAGGCTCGAATTCCTTTGTCCCTAATTGTTTGGAGTCGTAGCAGGATTTTCCGTGAGCGTCATGAATGTCTCAGTTGTCGGTCAGAAGGAAACCATACTCTTATGATATCCGAGATCGAGAGGGGGCGAGTCTCTCGAATATCGGTGCTGTTTACGCCGGTCATCGAATTTACAAATGAAAATTGCATCCTCATGCTCTCGGGCATCGGCATGCGTTGGTGTATTGATGGCACTGAATGACAAGATTACTTCGACCGTAACACCGATGCGTCGAGTCTGGCGGATGTAGAAGATCCCCACCCCGGTGGCGTACTTGCCCTGAAGGGTGATAGACAGTGAGGGGCCGATCCATGAGCGTGAATGGCCACTTGCGTTTGATCCAGGAGGTGCTCGTGAATCCTAGTTACCGCGACAAGGCTCGTTACTGCCGGAAGGTGATCAGAGATACCCAACCGTTTCGCCCTCGCTGCCGAAATTATTGAAGGGGGATTCCAGAAGAGCTTCGTAGCTATCCCAAGCTCGCAGAAGTAGGCAGAGTCTGCCTGCACGCCTTGTACCCCTCGCGCTCACCCGTACCCAACGATGCCTGCAGAATTTAAAAGGAATCATATCGATGCCGAAATCCGCCTGGAAAAGTGAATCGCTCGAAGCTGCGATTGAGACCAATACCCCGATCATCGATACACAGCACCATTTCTGGAGCAAGAACCGACGGCGGATATGGGCGCGGCGTTCAATGCGTATGGCGATATCGCGCGAACGGGCCAGAGGCGTTGTACTGTGTATCATTTACAGTTGAAAGATCGGCAACCCGATGAAGCCCACCATTGCCCCTATTGCTGCGGAGTTCAAGGGACTGGAAAATCCCGCTGATAGCTTGACCTCTTTCATTAGTGACAGAATAAGGGGAAACCCAAGAAGGGTAATTCCTGATTTCTCCTTGAGCTAGATTTCTACCTCAAGCCGAAACCGCAAGCTTTTCAAATCGCTAATTGGCAAATGTTTGAGCCGTTCGGATAGCGCCTTCGACAATCAAGCAGTTGTCGATACGAGTGCCGTAGTCTAGGTGGCGGTTCTAAAAGGTTTCAGATTGCTAATGGTCTGAATCGCAGCCTGAACCGTTTAGGCTATAAATATCAATGCCGATAGGATGCCCCAAACCTTCCTATTCTCGCTGAACCCAGATACGAATGAGACCATTTATGAGCTGTTATCCAAGGGACGCTTCCCATAACATATGCCAGCGGTAGTATCAGTAACTGGATATCTTTCCAGCTCTGCTTATTCCGCTGCCGTGGTTCGAGTTGCCGACAAGATGTGTTTCTGGGAAAGCCGTCGGGCAGGTGCCGATCAGTCATCACAGGGCGGCTTCTCGTCATTAGAAGTGGGTTGTAACTGCTGTTGTAGTCTTCTAGGAGCGGCTTCGGCGATAGTATCAGAAGCAGGTAGGAGTCACACGACAAGATGAGAGTCTCGATTCAGGTCTATTTGCGTGCAGGTAAAGCAACAAGGCGGTGCTTAGCAGCGGTTGTGTTCCTTTTATCGCCATATCTGGCAGGCGCACAAGAAAAAGTAGAATTGAAATACCAAGATGCCCGGATTCCGTTAGAACAACGAGTCAATGACCTGCTGTTGCGTATGACGATTCAAGAGAAGGTACGTCAGCTCGACATGTATTCAAGCGCGAGAGAGATTGTGAGCGCGCATACCGATGACACGCATGCGGCGCTGGGCGCTGCCTTCGTTCCGGAAAAAGCTCAATCTATCTGGGGAAACCTTGGCGTAGGCGCCGTTCATGATCTGAATCCAACTCCAGAGCAGGCGAATGCCATTCAGAAGTGGGTGGTCTCGCACAACAGGCTTGGAATTCCGGCGCTCTTTATTGAGGAGGGATTGCACGGCTACGATACCGGGACCGTGTTTCCTGCGCCAATCGGCTTGGCTGGCACATGGGACCCAGAAATAGCACGCGAGACCGGTGCATCGATTGCCGCGGAGGCGCGGTCACACGGAGTCGGCATGATCCTGGGCCCGGTGCTGGACCTGGCGCGCGATCCGCGCTGGGGCCGTGTGGAGGAGGATTTCGGCGAGGATACTTATCTCACCGGACAGTTCGGTCTGGCGTACGTGCAGGGCATGCAGGGCGAGACACTGGCGAGCGATCACTCGACAGTGGCCGAGCCGAAGCACTTCGTGGGACATGGCTCTCCGGAAGGTGGTGAGAACACATCGCCCGTTCACATGGGCGAGCGCGAGATGCGCACTGAAATGCTGGCGGCTTTCGAGCCCGCATTCCGTCAAGGTCACGCCATGGCCACCATGGTCGCCTATCACGAGATCGACGGGATTCCGATGACAGCGGACCCACTGGTGTTGAAGCAGATTCTACGCGGCGAGTGGGGCTTCCGGGGCTTCGCTCTCTCGGATCTCGGCGCCATTCGCAGGCTTTATGAAGATCACCGCGTTGCGTCATCGCCCCAGTCTGCGTCTTGCCTTGCCATCCGCTCCGGTGTCGATATGCAGTTTTACGATTTCGATCACGCCGTCTTCCAGAAAGCACTGATCGATTGCATACATGACGGCACGCTGGCTTCGGTGGATCTCGATCGCGCGGTTCGCAGCGTGCTGCGCGTGAAGTTTATGCTGGGGCTGTTCGATCACCCCTACGTTGACCCGACGCTCATGTCGCGGGCCGAACGCACACCTACGCATCTTGCGCTCTCGCTGCGTTCGGCCCGCGAATCGATGACGCTGCTCAAGAACGACGGGAATCTGCTACCACTGGCCAAGACCACAAAACAGATCGCCGTCATCGGTCCGAATGGAAACATCGCGCGCTATGGAGACTATGAGCGCGAGTCGAACGGCAAACACGTAAGCCTGCTCGACGGCATCCGAGAAGAGGCGCCGAACGCGCTCGTCACCTTCGACGAGGGGAAGGATATCTCTGTGGCCGTGGCGATGGCCAAGCAGGCCGACGTCGTGATCCTGGGCATGGGGGAGTGGCAGGGCGTAGAGGGCGAGGGATTCGATCGCATGAACCTCGATCTTCCAGGAAACCAGGAACCCCTGCTGGAGGCGATAGTCGCTACTGGCAAGCCAGTCGTGCTGGTCCTTGAGAATGGGAGACCACTGACGATCCAATGGGCGAAACAGCATGTTTCCGCTATTCTCGAAGCTTGGTATCCGGGTGAGCTCGGTGGTCAGGCTGTCGCGGAGACGCTCTTCGGCGACAACAACCCGGCGGGCCGCCTCACCATTACATTCCCGAAGAGCACCGGCCAGTTGCCGGTGTATTACAGCTCCGATCCGTCCCGCGTACACAAGTACGTCGACGATGATGGCAAGCCCCTGTTCTCCTTTGGATGGGGGCTGAGCTACACGACCTTCCGCTACGATCGCTTGACGGTAACACAGCCAACGTTGAAGGAAGGCCAAAACATACACGTCACAGTAGATGTGATAAATACGGGATCGCAGGACGGAGACGATGTAGTGCAGCTCTACCTACGGCGAGACTATAGCAGCGTGGAGACTCCGGAGAGAGAGCTCAAAGGGTTCACGCGCATCCACCTGAAAGCTGGCGAGACTAGAACTGTTTCCTTCAATTTACCACAGCGGGAACTGCAGATCTGGAACACGGATCGCAAATGGATTGTGGAACCTGGACGCTACACGCTGTGGGCCGGTGGTTCATCTGAAGCCACTCTCCAGACAACGTTTCAGCTCCGATAGTGCGCTCACCTCAAGCGATCACCGAGAATACGCCACAAATTGAGGCTCTGGTGCAAACAAAACCAACTTTTGGGGGTAGATTGATCTTTGGGAGAACCGAGGAGCCAAGTGAGCAAGCTGCGCAGCATCGAGGAATTGTTTGTAGGACGTCACTCTGACCGTGAAGTCATCATTCTGTGTACGTTGGTACTTGCATTACGAGCTCAGCTGCCGTGATCTGGTCGAGATGATGGCCGAACGTGGACTTGATCTTGCCCGCACGACCATTCTGCGGTGGGTTCGACGGTATGCCCCGGAGTTCTTCAAACGCTGAACCAGACTGTGCCCAACGGAGTTAGTGCAATAGGACCCAAGATCGCGGCTAAGCCGCGATCTCGGGTCCTATCTATCTTGCATCCTAGTTAATTTCGATTGCACTCAGCAGAGAATTGTTGACGACCGAAGTGAACGTAACTACGAAAGCTCCGGAGGAGTCCGCATTTTCCGTAAGCTCCTGTATCACTGCCTTGTTCTTGGCGCCTGCCGCGGCGAAGATGTCATAACTTGTCATCACCTGCGTTCCGTTGATGCTGATATTGAAGGTGCGGGATCCGATAGTGGAGAAGTAGGTTTTGGCAAAACTTTCGCGATATACGCCGGGGCAGTCATCTGTTTCGGCGGTTTGATCTTCGCTGGAATTCGCATGATGAGCGGAAGATTTCAGGATGGTTTCCCGGTCCAACAAATCCGTCAGGAGGATATGGAACCTTCAACGTGCGGCTTTGGTCGACACCTGCCTGAAGCGCGGGTACGAGGAATGCTCCCGGTCCAATCAAGTCGTAAAGGAAGAGCTTCTCGCGCACCTTCATGGGCGATAATTCGGATTGGGCGCTGGAGACGGGACTGCTGATGACTGGGATGCAGCACCAGGGCGCTCGTTCTGAGATGTCGATACCGGCATCGGCGAGTCGGGAAGCTCTGTATTGGCGATTTCTGCCACGGCAGATGAGGACACTGCCTGGGCCACCAGTTGCATTCTCGATCCGCCAAGGAGACAGAGGAGCACTAGAGTTGCAAGGTGGAACTTGGAGCGAATCAACGCGGGAACATTCTTCATTTGAGGGACACTTCCTTCTGAGCAATCAGTTGTTTGGGCTTATGAGCAAATAGATCGCCTACAGCGCAGAATGCTCTTCGGCGACCTGGGTAGACAGGCCCGGCTGATCGTTCAGCCGGTGGTAGGTGAAGTACGAAATGAAAACGACCGTGATTGGAATCACGAGCCTCACCCCTTGGCCGAACCCTTGAACGGCAAAATGGCACCACGCTGCTCCGACGAAGTCGAAGACGAAACCTGCATAAGCCCATTCCTTGAGCCTTGGATACTTCGGTACCAAGAGAGTGATAGCGCCAGCTATTTTCAGAATTCCGATCAGGTTCATGATGTAAAAGGGAAAGCCTATTTCGTGGAATTTCGTATCCATAATCTGCGTGTGCAACAGATACGAGGTCCCGGTGAAAAGAAACACGCAGCAAAACAAACCTGTGCTTGCCCAATACGCGATCTTCAAAGTCTTCAGAGTTTTCATTGGCTGCTCCTGAGCACTGTTTCAATGTGGGGGGAGGGTCGTATGCGTCCGGTATTCCTATCGGCGGGAAATCTAACGTGTCGCTTTCGCTTCCGCGTACAGAGCCGAGACAAACCTATCGGCGCTATTGCCTAAGCCAGCGGGCAAGGGATCTGTCCCACCCGGAACCTTGGCGTCATACGGAGCGGTGAGCTTCGCGACGATCACCTGTTGAAGCGAACTTCCGTTTGCCACCATCGCCTGAACCTTGGCTCGAATATCGAGGATCATGTCGCGGTAGGCTTTGACATCTGCAAGTGTGGGCATCGATCCATGCCCAGGCACGAGCTTCGTATTTGCATCAGCGATACCCAACAACTGATCGATGGCTTCGAGCGTACCCTTGAATGAGGCGCCGCGAGTTGCATCGACAAATGGGTAGCCGTAGTTGCGATAGAAGTCGCCGATCATGATGACATTCGCTGTCTCGAAGCGAATCATCGTATCGCCGTTGGTGTGACCTGACGGAAGCGGGATGAGGTCCACTGTCTCGCCATCGAAATGAATCTTTACGGGAGCGCCAGCGCTGTAAGTCACAATGGGAAGTCGTTCAGGATCTTTCCACGAGGCTGCGTCCCCGACTGCCGCCAGCACTGCCGGAGGAGGTGGCGTGACGAGCGCTTGCCTTACCTCTTCGCGGGCGAAGATGAGAGCGCCCATCTTTGCAAAGTTCGGATTTCCCCCAGTATGGTCAGGATGATAATGGGTGTCGATCAGAAACCGGATTGGGCCGGGATTGATCTGCTTGATCGCAGCAGCGAGCCTATCGGAGAGAGGCGCGTAGGTCGCATCGACCATCAACACTCTCTCCGGTCCCGCCAGGATACCGATACGACCGCCGGCTGCCTCGGGATGGCCAGCATCCGCGCCGGGCGAGCCGGTAAGGATGTAGACATTCGGCGCGAGCTGCTGGGGAATGAACTGTACTTTTGCGTAGTTAATTCCAGGCCCCTGGGCGACAGCCAGTGCAGTAATCATTACCGCAGCAAAGGCAAAGAACGCGTTCCTAAAAATGGTTTTCATGCTGTATTCGCTCCTTCGATCGAGCACTGAAGTGCAACCGATCTGGACTTGATTACAGCTCCCTTTGAAGACCTGCTTCTTAAGCTTGTGTGAAGTTAGGTAGCAACGCTGCGCAACGCATTGCGTTTGTGTGCAGTCCTAAGTAATCCGTTGCTCGTTGCACCCCTCTGGACAAGCCCCGTAGTTCGCGGCATCGTGGATATAGGGAGTAGTGAGCCATGCCAAGTCCTTTTATATCCAGCGGAGCATTCATGAATACCGACGAAGCAGCGGCGTTGCTTGGTGTCCACCCAAAGACATTGCAGCGACTGGCACGTTCGGGGCGCATCACCGCCTACCGTGTTGGCAAGCTGTGGAGATTCCAAGCTCGCGACTTGTGGGCGGATGTCGCCGTACGAGTCGTGCCTTTGAATGGGCTGTATGACGGTGTCGCTACGACTAGCATTTGATCTCTGGTTGGTTCTGAGCTTTGTCGGTCAAACTTGTGGGTACAGTCTTGGGAATAGTTCTTCCAGTGCGCTCTCTGGGAAGCGAAGTGAGACGGAACCCTTTGGCGTGGAAGATGCTAGCAATCCAAGCTCTGTCACGTCAGCGAGAATGCGACGCGCGGTACGTTCTGGAAGGCCTGTGATGCGCGCAACCTCTCCTCGTTCAAATTCACCGCGCATAAGCGCCTCTTCCAAGAGAGCGGCAGCTTCCGGCTTTAGAGTGTTACTTCTTTGAACGAGGGTCCGAAGTCTCTGCCTCAACTCATTCAGGTCGAACAGCCCGGACATGAACTGAACTTGATCCAGGCAGACTCGAAGAAACCAAAGCACAAAGTCTTTCAGGGCCTTCAGCGAAAGATTTCCTCGTCCGTCCAAGTCCCCCTGTCGTGGCATGTCCGCCAAGTCCATCATGCTTTTGTATTCGCCTCGACTCTCAAGTCCTCGTGCAAGGCCGCGCGAGATTGACCAAAGCCCGTGCGCTCCGATGCCTATCTGGTGTGCCATTGCGTGACTCATCAAACGGCTCACACGCCCATTCCCATCAGGAAATGGATGAATGTAATTCAGACGGTGATGCGCGGCTGGGATGGCCGTGATGCGGCCCGCTGTTCCAAGCTGAGATAGGCTGTACCGCTGCTCAAAATACCGCATGAAGTCCGCCACGCGTTCGCTGGAAGGCGGCAAATGCCGACCCACCGCATTGTCGTGTTCTGGCCTCGAACGCCATTGGCCTGGAACCATCATGATTTCCCGTGATTCGTTCTTAAGGGTGAGCATCGCCGGGGAAGCGTCCCGATAAAACTCGTTGTGAATCCACTGAACAAATCCAGCGGATGTCGCGGGGGGCAAGGTACCCCGGAGAAACATTCGGTCGATCTCTGTCTGCACTCGGACATGCGCCGCCGCTTCGATTTGCAGGTTGCGGCGTTCTTCATTCTGATCCAGTTCGCCCGATAGAGCGCGTTCTATGTCGCGTGGCCGTGTATTGTGCCCTTCGATCAGATTGCTGTAGTAGGTGTTCATGATGCGTACAGCATCGGCCAAATTCGCGGCTGTGAGGGGATGCAGAAATTTACCGAGCATGGATACGGCGGCTGTCAGATCTGCAACAACGTCCGCAATGGCGGATGAGGGCTCGTCAATGAGAGCTGGTTCGATTCGACTTGTAGTCTCAATGTCTGACATGGGATAAATGGCCGAAGTTTTCCAGTTGGAATGCTCCGTATCCATTGATAATACGCCACCCTGATCGCCAACATTGGCCGATGTTGTGGCCGATGTTGGGCGACGTTAAGCTTTTAGGGAAACGGCCTAAAGTCGCGGATCGATTGGCTCGCTCTCTAACGCGAGGACTCCAAAGACGCATTCATGGGTAAGCCGTAATGGCTCCTTGCGAACGAATCGCTCCAGTGCCTCGATGCCTAGGGCGAACTCCCGACTTGCGAGCGAGCGCTTGGCTCCAACGTTCCGCGAACGCAGCCGTTCGAGGTTCTCGGGGAGGAGATACTCTGGGCCATAGATGATGCGAAGGTACTCCGCACCCCTGCACTTTATGGCAGGTTGCGTGATGCCACGTTTGCCCTCTGCGATGAAGTTGAGAGGTTTCACAACCATGCCTTCTCGGCCTTGAGCTGTCATGTCCGTCCACCAGGCAACTGCATCCGAAGTGTTCGCCTCATCTTGAAGATCAACAACCTTGAATGGAGTAGCGAACAATATCTCCGAATCCGCAGCGCAGAGCCTAGCAATCGTCTCCATGTGCCAAGTGTGCGGCTTGTCTGTATGAACTGCGCCTTCACTTGCCAAAATATGGAACGGTGCGAGTTTGAGATCGCCTAATGAGCCGACCGGCCAGCAATACTGCCGATAGGCCTGAGTGTAATGCGCAACAGCATTGAGCCGCTTAGTAGTCTGTGTAGAGAGCGACTCCATGCCGGGGACGCGCAGTAGCGCCTTTGTGATGAGTTCGCTCTCAGCTCGAAGAGCATGGACGCCTGCATTGCCGACAGGCGCATACTGCTTCTGGAGCAGCTCCTGCGCCTTCGCAGACCAAGGCATTAGCTCGCAATCCAGGCAGAGCCAGTCTGTGGCGAGTTCATCCCATAGACCAGACCTCTCGACTGCCGATTGCAGGCGGGCGAGGAACTGATGTTCCAACGCTTCATCGGTGAAGAACCGGCGACCGGTGCGGGTGTAGACCGTTCCGAGTGATGCTTGCACGACACCGAAGCGCTTTTGCGAGACGGCCTCGTCTTTGCAAAGAACAACGACAGCGCGCGAGCCCATATGCTTCTGTTCGCAGACGACGGTTGCGATGCCTTCCTTGCGGTAGAAGGCGAATGCCTCGTCGGGATGTTCGAGCAGGTTCTCGTGCTTGCTTGTCTCTGTGGGTGACATCGTCGGCGGAAGATAGATGAGCCACTTCGGGTCGCTTGCGAACCGGCTCATGACCTCAAGTGCAGCGATGGCGTTCTCTTCTCGTATCGTGATCTTCGGCTTCAACCGTGTGTCAATGAGGCGCTTGCCGACCACATCGGCAAGGTCGAGCACATCGTCCTGTGCGTGCTGCAAAAGCCGCTGAGTCTCGGTCGCTTCAGGCAGGAAGGGACGTGCAGGTTCGTAGTATGTTTGATGCGCTTTGACTAAGACGATATCGCGCTCGGGATAGCGCAGCGCTGTGAGATGGCCACCGAAGACACAGCCTGTATCAATGTTGACCGTGTTGTTGAGGAAGAGCGGCTCGGGAACGGGCGTGTGTCCATAGACCACCAAAGCCTTGCCGCGATAGTCCGCTGCCCAGTTATAACGAACGGGCAGGCCAAACTCGTCCGTCTCTCCGGTTGTTTCACCAAAGAGGGCGAATTCCCGCACTGCTCCTGACCCACGACCGTGCATGGACTCCTTGAGGCCAGCGTGGGCAACAACGAGCTTTCCGTCGTCGAAAACGTAGTGGCTAACGAGGCCATCGAGAAATTTGGCAACTTCGACGCGGAAATCATTCGACTCATTGCCGAGTTGTTCCATCGTTTCCGCAAGCCCGTGTGTGCGCTTCACGTCCTTACCTCGTAACGCGCGTACGAGCTTGATGTCGTGATTGCCCGGAACGCAGAATGCTTGGCCGGACAGCACCATGCTGGATACAAGACGAAGAACTTGAACTGTCCTTGGACCACGATCTACGAGGTCGCCTACGAAGACGAGCTTGCGGTCGCCCGAGGACGACACCGAATACACACCATCGATTTGATTCACGGTGTAGCCGAGCTGCGCCATCAGTTCGACAAGCTCGTCGAAGCATCCATGAACATCTCCGATGATGTCGAATGGGCCGTGCTCGGTCTTCTTGTTGTTCCAGAGCGGGTGACGTTCGATGGTTACGGCGTCCACTTCCTCGGGGCTGGAGAGCTTGAAGACGTGGCGAATGCCTTCGCGTTCCAGTCCGCGCAGGGAACGGCGGAGCTGCTGTGATTGGTTGCGAATGACGTGCGGCCCGAATTGTCGGTCTGGACGAAGCGCGTTGCGATCCTGACACACGCGCTCCGAGAGGTCGAAGACAATCGCCTCTGCGAAGAGATGAAACTCCTTCGCCAGTGCGATCAGAGACTTCCGTGCCTCGGGCTGGACATTCGTTGCGTCGACTACCGTCAGACGACCACGAGCGAGCCGCTTACGCACAATCTCATGCAGCAGGTCAAAGGCCTCGCCGGTAGCAGACTGGTCGTTTTCGTTATCGGATACGAGCGCACGGCAGAAGTCAGAGGAGACGACCTCCGTCGACAGGAAGTGCTTTCGGCCAAACGATGACTTGCCGGAACCTGAAGGGCCAACGAGGAGGACGAGCGACAGTTCGGGAATGCTGATCTTCATGCTGCCACCTCCTTCTGTGTAAAGACTGCCATCTGCGTTGGTGCCCCTCGTTCTGCATCGACTGGACCTACGGGCTCAAATCGAACTCCATATCCAAACCGCTCTGCGACTCCGCTGGCCCAGCCTTCAAATTCAGAGCGCTTCCACTCGAAGCGGTGATCGCCGTGGCGGAACTCGCCTGCGAGGAGCGTCTCAAAGACTGTGTTGTAATCCGCGTTCGGCGTGGTCAAGACGACATGCGTCGGTCGTGCAAACTCGAACACGATGCGCTCGAAGGTCGCAAGACGAGGCGCATCGAGATGCTCGATGACTTCCACAATGGCGGCTGCTTCAAACCCGTTCAGCCGCTGGTCGCGGTAGGTGAGCGAACCCTGGATGAGGTCGATGCGGCTGCGCTGCCGTTCCGGCAACTCATCCAGTCGCAAGCGCTCTTTCGCGGTCTCGAGCGTTCGCCAAGACACATCCATGCCGAGGATAGTCTCAAACTGCTTCTCGGATAGAAGCAGCTTGAGCAACTTGCCCTCGCCACAACCGAGATCGACAACGCGCTTTGCACCTGTATCCCGAATGACTGACAAAACCGTCTGTAGGCGTTGGTCATGCAGGGACGGTGTGCGCGCTGTCACAGGCGACTCCACAGAAGGCGCGTCGCCTGCCTCATCGCTTGCAGTGTCCTCCGCCATCAAACGGCTCAACGCTTCTCGCGCAAGGCTCCGCTGGCGTTTTAGGTAGCGCGAGACGATGAGGTCTTTTTCGGGATGGGTGCCAAGCCATCCTTCACCACGCTTCAGCAGCTTCTCGATCTCGTCGTTGGCTACCCAGTAGTGCTTCTCATTGTCGAGGACAGGAATCAGCACATAGAGGTGCGTGAGCAAGTCTTGCAACCGAACAGTACCTGCGATGGTCAATGCGACATAGGGGGACGCACCCCATTCAGGGAACTTCTCGTCAAGCTGTGAGCCCTGCATTTCTATGGAGTAGCCCAGCGGCTCGAAGAGACGCTTGACCAAATCTTCACCGCCGCGAGCCGCGATGACTGGCAGATGGGCAGTCAACGGTATGGCTGTCTCCGCAAGCTCAGGACGATCCTTGCTCCGACCGCTCATTGCCGTGCTGAATATCCGGCCCATCGCGACGCTGAGAAAAGAATTCGCAGCATACGGACGGTCATTCACGTACTGCTCTAATTGTCCGCCTTCACCGGCTGGCCCTCGACCGCGCACGAGCGCTACCGGGTCGATCTCGACCAGCAGAGCTGCGGTGCAGAGGTTAACGGAAGCATCGGGATAGAACACATAGGCCTTTCCAAATGAAAGCTCTTCCGTCTGGAGGCGTGCCGGATTCTTGTGGAGCAGATAGCCGAGATCGGTTGCCGGCTGATGCGTAGTGGAGACTGTTAGGAGCATTGAGAACTAAGTTTACGTGACAGGGCTAACTACGCTAAGATCGCGGCTCTCGACCATCATGCAAGACTCGTCACAAACTATTTTTTGCTGGTTTTCCACAGGCAAATCGTGTCCGTAGAGTTCCCATGAATTCCTTAGAAGACACTGTAGCGACTGTAACGATTCCAGAGCGCCAAAGATCTCTGCTGTAGCCGTCGTGTTGGCCCATAGACAAATCCAAACGCACGTTCCATTGTGTGTTCAGGAGGCGTACGAGCCATGTCCGAATTCAAGCTAGTTTCTGAACCGTTCCTGGATAGCGATCAAGCCGCCGCTATCCTTCGCATTCACCCCAAGACCCTGCAACGCCTCGCGCGATGCGGTCGTGTCACCGGCTATCGCGTCGGGAAGCTGTGGCGGTTTCACGCCTCCGACCTGGAAGGCCGTCACGATAGCTTCTCTTCCACACTCGACTCCGACACTGCCGAGCGGTACGCTTTAAGTACCACTTGTGTCCGCAACTAACAGGAGGAATATCCATGTTTGTTCGGACACGATTTCAATATGGCAGTCTGCGGCTACGGAAGCGCGAGCGGAGTACCGACGTGTGGGAGTTTCGTTATTACGAGACCAGCCCGGTTGGCAAACGGATCAGGCAGAGCGTCATCCTTGGGGATCAAGCTCTCTACCGGACCGAGGCCGATGCACGCAAGGCGACGCAAGCTCTTCTCATGCGGCTCAACGACGAAGCTCCACGCGCTGAGATGGAAGCTCCGACGTTCGGGGCTCTGCTCGATCGGTACATCGAGCATGAGTTGCCAGAGCGACACTCGACTCAGAGGTCGCATCTCTCGAACATTCGGAAACACATCAGGCCGCGTTGGAGCGATCAACCGATAAACAGGATGAAACCGATGGCGATGGAGCAGTGGCTGCGCGATCTGCCTCTGGCACCCAAGTCGAAGGTCCACATCCGAAGCTTGATGCACCTGGTTATGAAATGCGCTGAACGATGGGGAGTAATCGAGATCGGCAAAAACCCCGTCGCTTTGGTGCGCGTCAAGAACGCAAGCAAGCGGCTGAAGCGGCCTCAGATCCTCGAAGTGGCTCAGTTCTTCGAGATGCTCAAGCATCTCGCGGAGCCGTACCGAACGATGGTCATGGTGGCGCAGTGTACGGGGCTTCGGATCAGCGAAATCCTTGGCCTGCAGTGGGGCGACTTCGATTTTGAAGCGCACACCTTCATGGTTCAGCGCAGCGTTGTCAGCGGAAGGGTAGATGCGGTGAAGACGGAATATTCAAAGGACTACGTTCCGCTCGATCCACGTCTTGAAGGACTGCTGCTCGAATGGCGGACCTTCAGCGCTTTTCCCAGCGATGCAGATTGGGTCTTCGCCAATCCGCAGACCGGGAAGCCCTTCCACCAGGAAAGCCTCAAGAAGCATCAACTCCACCGGGTCGCCGAACTCATCGGCCTGCCGGACGGGATCGGGTGGCATACGTTTCGCCACACCTACCGTTCATGGCTGGACGAGACAGGCGCTC
Source organism: Granulicella sp. dw_53 (assembly GCF_018449545.1). Taxonomy (GTDB): domain Bacteria; phylum Acidobacteriota; class Terriglobia; order Terriglobales; family Acidobacteriaceae; genus Edaphobacter. The sequence goes on from NZ_JAAVUR010000001.1 coordinate 45,611, forward strand.
CAATGAAAGTGCAACAGGAGCTGATGCGACACGCCTCCATCCAGACGACGATGAACATCTATGGACGGGCGATGAACGACTCCAAACGCAAAGCCAACAGCCAGGTCGTTGGGCTGGCATTCGGCGAAACGATGGAATCGAGAAGGGAGGCGTTAAGCACAACAGCCCTTCAGTAGAAGGGCTGAATCAGTGGCCATTTCCGATTGGGGGATAATGGGGACTTAATTGGGTTTTTCGTTTCTCGTAACTGATTGATTTGATTGGTTGCGGGGGTAGGATTTGAACCTACGACCTTTGGGTTATGAGAAGGCTAAATAGCTGATTCTAAAAGAACTATAGCGGCGTAGATGATCCCTAACCTCTCTTTGGAATCAGTAGGATACAGGGTGTTCTTCCTTACCGTTCCCTGATTTGTTCCCTCGTCTTTCACCTTCGAAGGGAACCATGACCTTCGGGATTGACGTCTTCACGTCAAGCATTACAACCCGTTTAGTATGAATCCGTTCAGTCCCGAGCAGCGGATATGCATTGTCGCTCCTCTGTTAAATCAGACTTCTGGCAATTGTTGCTGCGTCAGATATGCCAAGAGGTCTGGATTGGACAGCACGCCTCTATAGAAGACATGGCCCCAGCTGTTCACGGACCTAAATGCGGCCAACTCACCAAAATTTTGAAGCGATTGCTCGACATTCTGTTCTGTTCTGCGTAGCGAGTTAACCATGCGAAGTAGTCGGAGATATTCCGCTCGAAAAAAATGGTGGTATCTATTGATGATTGCTAGTTCTGATAAATGCCGACGAACCAGTGCAATCTCTGTCTCTGTGAGGCTTATTGCTGGTTCAAGTTCGATCGAAGCAGGAGCATCGTATGGCTCGCTGATTGTTAGGTCAACGATCTGTTGTGCTAAGAACGTATCGTAATAGCCATGAATGAACAGCTTCCTGTTGGAGCCATCAACCGTTTTACTTCCCTTGTTTAACTGACATGCATCGCACATTGGCAGCAGATTCTGAGGAAGAATCGAGAACTCAGGATAGTGTTCCTTCGGTAAATAGTGATCAAGGGTGTTTGGAGTGCCTTCCTCCCCACACGCTGGGCAAAGCTGAAGGGTCCGTGCCCTTAGTGTTGCGATCACGCCTCCCTGTGTCGACCCGTCCGCTGGGGAAGTGTACAAATTGCTGAATGTCTTTTTACGGGCAGCGGCTGCGACCCAAGGTTTGATCAACTCCGGGTTCCCAAAGTTCTGTCTATAGTGCGATGCCCGAGTCTTCCATTCATCGTTGATACCAGCAAAAAAGTTACCGTGCTTACCGTTCTGCCGCTCCTGCACCACTGATTCCAAGTAAGTAATCTCGTCCACATTAGGTTCATCCAGGCGCGTCACCATTTGCCGTCGCCCATCGCGTGAATTTGGATTAAGAGCTCTTCATTGACATCGGCTCCCAGGCTTTCGATCAGAGCTGCGGCACTTCCGTTCAAAGCGTCAAGCTGCGACTGTAACCACTGTTCAAATGGTTTCGATACAGACTTGTCACCGAACACGTAAGACGAGATTCTCTGCACGTCTCCACCGAAAGTCTCAAAAGGTGGTCTCTTGATGAAGAGACCCTCATCAGTTCGGTCGAGCACGTGAACGCAATCACGTGGTGTTTCGCGAACGGTAACCACCGAGTGCGTTGCTATCAAAGCTTTAGAGCCAAAGTTGTGCAGGATCGTCTTGAGCATGCTGATAAACGCGATCTCCAACGTAGGGTGGAGGAATAGCTCAGGCTCGTCGATCAACAACAAGGAGTTCCGTCGGATCGTTCCGAGAATGTTGATCACAATGTAAGAAAATAGCCGCTGTCCTGAACTGAGAAATACCTTCTTTCCGTCTTTTAAAAATTCAATACCGTGTGCGAGCTTCGTATGTTTACGAAGCGCAGCCAGCTTTAGATGCGGAGCATGAAAGTCTGTAATCGGAATGTAGCGTACGCGTTCTTGGTTATCTTGACCTTCGTTCAACACCGCCGTGTATACCGCCAGCTCCCCATCCTCAAGGCCATCATTGTAGAATTCCGTGACATCTATGCCGGCGTCTACGAAAACTGCAGCCACGTCGAAATCGATGGAAGTCTTTAGCACTTTCTCCATCGTCCGAAGACGATTGGACCATTCTTTGATCGCAACAAACTTCTGATCACCGGCAAGGCAGGAAAGAAGCGAGCGTGCCGCATCCGTTTTCGGGATGTTTCGCGACAAAACAACCTCGTCTGATTTTCCTGTGGCGCTCAATTGACGCCGTTTACCTCGCAGACCGAAGTAGCGATAGACATCTTCATCCCTTCGCGATACTTCAGATGAGCTGTTGAGCGGAAACAGCTCGAAGGGACTGTAAGACACTACGACGAGTTGGTTGATGTTTGGTCTTGACTCGAAGCCGACGGTCTTACTGCGCTTTTCGGGAGAGGCCAACCAATCCGTCACAATCTGCAACATTAGTTGTGATTTGCCGATACCATTAGGACCAATCAGCACGTTGATGTCGTGAGGCAAAATGCTCCCCGAAGTAAATCGAAGCTCCAATTTCGACAGCTGTCCATCGCTGGTCCGAAAATGAAAGATCTGATTCTGGACGGAAATGCTTTGGTTCGAGAAAAGTTTCCAGCCGTCGAGGTAAGCCTTGATGGAACCTTGCTCACGTTGAAGTGAGTTCTCGAAACCACGGGTGCCAACGAGTTTCAGAGCATCTGAGTCTTCGTCGATGCGGGTCAGAAGACTGGCATCATGGAGACTACGAGCCACATCGAGAGCCGCTGGCAGTCCCTGGATACCGGCAATCTGCTCATAGAATGCCAGGGTGTTCGGTATAGAGATGAAAGGCTTGGAGGGAGGCGGAAAAACCCCATCCCAGCCGTTCTCAAGCAAAGAATCCAAGTATTCAAACGTCACCTGCTCGTTCTCGACCAGAATGCGAATTGCATCCAGATCGACGATCGAGCTGCCGATCTTGCAACTCGTTGGGAACGAAGTCTTATAGTTGTAGTCGTCCCATCTATCAAAGAGGAGTAGAAGAACATCCTCCTTCGCATCCAAATATTTTCTGCGCTTCTTGACGTCAGTTCCTACATAAACAATCTTCATCTTTCGGCCCTCAGCCATTTTGCGATTTCTTCGCCGTTTGCACTTTGCTCCACAACTACAATGCTGTGTCATTTATAGAAAGAGGCTAAGCTCTGTATAATGAGCGTTTTCAGAAGCATGCTGAAAAAGAAGATGAGCTAATTATCGCCTTCCTTGCCCATTCTTGCCTATCACCTCGGAGACTACATGGCACGCCTGACGAAGTCGGACATTGAACGCAAGCTATCGACCGGGTCGCCGGTTTCTTGGAACGATGGTGGAAAGAAGACCGTACAACTGCTCCTTGGCTCGCCGAAGGCGCGAAGCCTCTTTCAATTTATCCTCACGAGTTCTGTTCGGAATCCGACGAGTCTTCCTGATGGTTTCATCGCGGGGCTGGCAGATGCGTACGAGAACGGCGCAGACCCTGCAATAGGGTCCTCCTCGCTGCCGACCTCAGCGGGCGGTGTAACGATCTGGAAGTTGAAGGCTATTGAGACCGACGGGTTCGGTGGCGTCAACACCTGGAAGGGACCGACCTTTCGCTTTGATTTCGACGGGGAAAGCTTGCTTATCGAGGGTCCAAACGGAAGCGGCAAATCTTCCTTGACCGGAGCAATCCTATGGGCTCTTACGGGTGAGCGGCCCCGTGATCAAGTTGATGGCGCGAACAACGATGCACAGCCCGTATTTCAGGCTGACGACAAAAGCCTGATAGGCAAATGGCCACCTCTCGCATGTTATCCCTCAACTGTAGCCGAGCTCAAGTCATTGCCGCGCGTGAGGGTACATCTCGAATTTGTGGATGACGCGGGAAACATGGCAACGGTCGAACGTGTGCTCGAAAACGGTGCGATCACCCATTCGGTCGATCCTGTTTTTGACGTTCCTTCCGTCTTCATTGAAACCGGCCTTCTGATGCCAGCGCGTTTGGCTGTCATGCGCTTGGGTGGCGGATCAAGCCGTATGACGGACGCTGTGCAGATGCTCACCGGGATGGACGATCTTGCGGCGATCGGGTCGCTTGTTGAGGGATTGTGTCACAAAAGCCGTGAATACTTGGCCTATAAGAAGAAGGAACTGTCGGACGCGAAGAAAGAATTCGAGGGATACATAACGACGGCACGCACGGCTTTATTGAGCGTCAATGTGGCTGTTGCAAGCTTCCTTCCGGTCGAAACTTCTGACAACGCAAGCGAACTGGCGAAGTTCGGAAAGCTCGTGGCTGACAAAGCTAAGGAGCTAACGGCGGTCATCGAGAGTGATCTCGGGCCAGGGCTGGCGATCGAGACGGCGGCAGGTCAGAACAAAGTCGTTGCTGCGATTGCTGCAGCCGAAGCTGAAGTCCATGAGGGTTTATCTTCTCTCGTCTCCTGGAAGTTGCTGGAAGCGCTCAAGAAAGACCTGACGGTAGAGGTCGTGGAAGCAATGGAAGCCGCAATTGGAAGAGCTCGCTCCTCAGCAGATGAATGCTTGGAGCTCTTCGCGAAAAGCGGGAATGACACGAAATTCCAGTTGAAGGCTGTCGCTGCGCAATGGCACGCTGAGCATCATGGCGGTGCGATTATGAGTTGCCCTCTGTGCGAACACGATCTTGCTGAAAGCAAGTTACTCTCCAATGAGTTGGAGGCACTGCGTTCCGCTGGAAGTGCTGCCGCACGTCGGTTCGATGACAACGTAAATGCGATCATCGCTGACTTGAACTCCTCGATCCCATCAACACAAAAACATATAGCAGCCGATCTCATCTCATGGGAACCGAGAAAGGCTCTTGCCGGTGAGATTGAGCAGGCCTTTGTTCTAAAAGAGCGCTATTCAAGAATTCTCATCAAGTTCTCCGTGATTGTTGAGGCCGCGCTCGAAAGGGCTCCGACGAGTGAATTGAATGCCTCATCTATGAGCGGCAATCCAGCCTTAGATCTGCTCAACCAACGCTTATCCGCAATGGAGCGGGCGATAGCGCTTGTCCGCTGGTTCCAGACTGAGGAAGATATGTGGACGACCTGGTGGGAGAACACCACGAGCGCGATCAGTGCCATCCATGCCGTTGACACAGGGGGAAAAGGCGATAATGAGGAGGAGGGTGAAGCTCTATCCGCACATTTGACGCGCCTCTCCTCGGCTCTCTCGGAAGCAAAACCCTACAGCACGGCCGCAGCCTCGATTCGCAGTGCGTGGACCACGGGGAAAATGATCGTCCTGATTGATAAGGAACTCGAACGACGCATCGCAATAGCGGGCCTCCTTGAACCTCTGAAAGCACTCAACTCACTGGTCCAATCGATCGCCCGCGAAGCAATCGATGGCTTGTCTGGACGAATAGAGAAGCTTCTCAAGCAAATCCATGTCTCCGAACAACTCAAGTTTCAGGACGCGCAGCTCCAGAAGAAGGAAGGAGTTATCGTCTATGGTGGATTTGGTGGCGAGATTCGTATCGACGCAACTTTGGTCGCGAATACGTCCTGGCTACGGGCGGTGCTTTGGTCGTTCATTTTCGCTCTTAGGGAGGAAGCGGTTGAACAATTTTCAGTCGATGTTCTTCCCGTTTTAGTTTTCGATGATCCGCAGGCGACGTTTGATTTCGAACATCGCCATCGATGGGCACTCCATGTCGCATCATTACAGGACGGCTCTTCTCGGGCGCAACTCATCCTTGCGACTCACGACCAGATGTTCCTCGAACTGATTAAAATTGGTGGAATTTCTGGTCGCCAAGCCATGAGCGCCGCCGCCGGCGCGGAGCTCGGCTTCATGGGGATCTTCGAAGGTGCTTCTCTACAGCGCAAATGGGATTACACCATAAAGCAGAAGACACCGGAAGCTGGCCGCGAATATCTCAGCGCTGTCAGAATTTATCTTGAGGGCGTTTTGAAGTTAATGCTTCGCGGTGAAGATGGCAAGGTCGCTACATTCGTCATCGGCGACTCCAGAAACAAAATTGAACATCTTCACAATACGAAGATCCCTCCCTGGGAGCGGTCCGAATTTGGAAATCTTGCGAAGCTCCTTGGGAAGAATGTAACGGAAATCAAGTACATCGAATCGGCCCATCATGCCTCTTGGTCGCATCTGGGCATGCCCGAAGCAATAGCTGTCGAGGAGTATTGGAGAAAGAAGCTTCACCCGCTCCTAGATGCTTGCATTCGTCTAGCCCGGAACTACTTCATCATGCATAGCGGTCTAACGGCGTTGCGAGCGCCATCTTCCAGCATCACTCTTCCAGAAGGACATAAAGCGAAGGTCGCGCAAATCCCTTTGAAGATATTGGGAAAAGCCGCTGCGCTTTCAGATGGTAGAATCGCCGACGGCTGCATCGATATGGATGTTTATGCTCCGGGTGCCTCGAAGAAGATCACGCTGGCGCAACACTCTGCCTACCGGCTTCGTGTTTCGACACTGGAGCCGGTCGCGCGACCGGGAGACATGCTGCTTGTGAAGGAGGCAGGCGAGCCCTCCGTCAAATCGCTTGTGGTGGCCCTCAGTGAGAACCGCGTGTTGGCGAGGCGCTTTGAAGTGGCTGACAATCACGCGGACATCGCTGTGCTAACAGCGCAGGCCATCAATCCACGTAAAATCGCTCCTCCGGTCATCGCGCAGAAGGCAACGCTGACGTTCTTCAAGATCGTCGGCGTTCTATATGAAGATGCTGGATGGGCCGCGCCCGAAAGATCTGACGAAGAGGTCTGCGAATGCGCGGGCGAGGCTGTATTGAGTGGCGTCATCTCCGAAGCGTTAGGTCTCGTTGAAGTCGTTGGACAAAGTGCAGAACCGCATGCCCTCAACGGACAGTACATCATCATCGAAAAGCAGCTCATGGGAGAGGATGCATTGAAGCGGCTCGATGGCAAGCCGGTCATCGCCTCGGATACAGACGATAACCGCTATTTCAAACGGCTTCGGGTTGGAACCGATCGTATCGTTCTTGAGAGCATGGACAGTGGGGGCGACTTTGCACCGGTCATCTTGGGAATGCCGGGTAACGCAGGAAACTGCCTGACGCATGTGTGGCCTGTGGCTGGAGTGCTCTTTGAGCTGCCAAACTGACTCCCGAGTTGCGTCTACAACCATGGCCACATTGTGGGGAGCGATCGATTACATGATTCCATTAAACCGGTGCTCGCATGTCTGACCTGCAAGATTCGAGTGGTATTCTCCTGAACGCAAATCCCCCTTATCCTCTTCATCTTCTGGGATGGAAAGCGTTTCAGGATCTTTGTGTATCAGTCGCGGAGGAGTGTCTCAGGAGACCGGTTCAAAACTTTCTACCAGGCAACGACGCAGGCAGAGATGGAGCCTTCTTGGGACGCTGGGAAGGCGAGGATCCCGCTGCTGGTGAATCCACCATCCAATGCAAGTTCACTTCGAAAGCTCAGGAAAATCTAACTCTTTCTAAGTTAGATGAAGAGCTGGCCAAAGCAGCGCTTCTGGCGGCCAGAGGCCTCGCGTCCGACTACATAATTCTTACCAATCATCCCGTGACAGGTGCCAGCGAGATCCTCATCAAAGCTGCTTTTGAGAAGGTTGGTGTCGGTCGGTGTCGTGTCTTTGGATACGACTATATAGTGCGGCAAATTAAGTCTTCTCCACGTTTGAGGATGATGGCGCCTCGGCTCTACGGATTGGGTGATTTAAGTGATTTACTCGATGCACGCGCCTATGAGCAGACTCAGCTTATCTTGAGCTCCATGGGCGATGACCTGCAACGGTTAGTGGTCACTGATGCACACCGCCGGAGTGTTAGAGCAATCAGCGAACACAACCTTGTTCTTCTACTACTTGGTTCTCCCGCGGCCGGAAAATCGACGATTGGCGCTAGCCTAGCTATCGGAGCCGCAGACATCTGGCAGTGCCAGACAATCCGCGCCACTTCACCTGAAGACATCCAACGTCACCTTAACCCGTCAATAAAGCAATTCTTTTGGATTGATGACGCGTGGGGCAATACCCAATATCAGAATCAAACAGCAGAAGCTTGGAATAAAACCTTTCCCCTAATGCAAGGTGCTATGCGCAAGGGAACTCGCTTTCTCATTACTTCAAGAGATTACATTTGGAACGCAGCTCAAAGAGATCTGAAATTGCAAGCCTTGCCGATACTAGGTAAGAGTCAGGTGGTGATTAATGTGCAAGAGCTTAATCTCCAGGAGAAAGCACAGATTCTGTATAACCATCTGAAGCTTGGGGATCAGCCTCTTGCCTTCCGCAAGGAGGTGAAGATCCTTCTTCCCGAACTTGCTGAACTTAAGGAGTTCTTGCCAGAAACAGCCCGTCGGCTCGGAAGTAAATTTTTCGCTGGCGGGATATTTCCTGGAAGGTCTACACTAACGAGTTTCTTTAAAGATCCCCAAGAGTTTCTTTTCCAAACAATCAATAATTTAGCGGCCGATTGTCGTGCGGCGATTGCTTTGATCTTCATGAATGGTGGAAATGTTAGATCACCCGTATCAATGGAAGAGCTGGAGTCGGCCGCAGAAGCCTTCGGCGTGACCTCGGGTTCGGTTCGGGTGCAAATCGAGGCACTCAATGGAAGTTTGTTACTTCTTGTCCGAGACGAAGCCGGTATGGTGTGGCGCTACAAACACCCTACTATTGGAGATGCATTCGCCCAGCACGTGGCCGGTAGCCCGGAGCTAGTCGAAGTCTATCTCCGGGGCGCCAAACCTGCCTCACTTATTACCGAGGTAGTTTGTGCCGGCGTGGAAATATACGGGGCTCCAGTAGTTGTTCCGGATTCACTGCACTTTTTATTAGAGTAGCGAATCAACCACATGGAGTCCCACCAGCTAGTGGGATTTCTCACACGGCGTTCTAACTCTGCGTTTACAAAGAGGATGCTTATATTACGCCCCGACGTCCTCAAGGGCATGAACAGCTTTATTAGCCCGATCAAAGACGATAGTGACGCGTCGTTTCTTGCAACTCTTCATGTTCAGGGTCTTCTCCCTGAACCTCTAAGGGCGAACTTCGTTCAAGCGGTTAGATCGGCCGCGCTCCAAGAAGCGGACGCGAGCTTTCTTGAAGACGACGAATTGGGTGCGGTCCTGACAAAGAATGAGCATCAATCACTCCTTAGGGCAATCGAGGAGGAGTTAATGCCAAACTTGAGTTCTCTGGTCACAAAACTGAGCGGAGAGTGGGACTCTGATTACCCACCAGACGAACACTTCGATAAATTTGAATCGTCAATAAAGCTGTTTTCCAGGGCATTGAGCGAGCAAAAGGACTATTCGGCTACCATAGCCAAGGTGTCATCGCAGATTCGCGAAGAAATCACCAAGATGCATGAACGATTTGAGCCCCCTTCATCGACTTCGGCTCCAACATCACAATCAACTCCTCCTCCGGCTGGCCTTTCCAGCATATTCAGGGACATTGACGAATAAAGATAAAAGACCACAGAACTGTTTGACTGCGGTGCGCTGAATGACCACCTTATCTGTCCGGCCTGCTGTCGGCTGATGCGCCCTCCAAATCGATTAGCCTCTCAAGAGGAAAGGTGTTCGAAAACTCGTGGGTAGAATCTACAATTCGGCTTCTTAGCGCACCCAGTTGGGGTCTCGCTTCAAGGATGCAGCCCGTATCGCTCCGCACGCTCGTTCGCGACGGAAATCCAATGGTAGAGATGATGATCTAGGCTTTTGCATAACGGTGGTTACCAACGCGGACGGAACAGGTCTAAGCAAGCTCTTTAAGACGAAATTCGACTTCGAGCCAACGGCGTTACTAGTTCAGAACTCCGCGAATCATTTGGTCCTGAAGGAGGATGACTGCAACGCAATCAAGCAGAATTAGGAACTTCAGCGCAAGTTCCTGGGCCTCAAAATCGGTGAAAACGCCATGCGCAATCCCATGACGATTGATCTCTTGCCTCGGGTCGGCAATCGTACTCGTGTTATTCCAGAAGCTCCCGCTGTCGATAAAGTCCACGACGAGGTTCAGCGCGAAGCGTGGAAATAGAAGCACTCCCCTAGACTCAATCAACCGCTCGAACTCGCTTAAGTTATCTCGGAACTTGCTTGCGACAGAGCCTCCAGAGGAGCGTACATAGTCATTGATGATGCCTTCGAACTGAGGAACTGCCACGTAGATAGCGGAGATATAGTCACCCTCCAAATATTCTTCGATGGCTTTGCGGATGTATGGAGTGCGCGTCGAAAAAATCTTTAGTTCGCTCCAAAGAGCGATTCGCTTCGTCCAGTATTGAACTCCGTGAATAGCAATGATCGTTGAAGCGACCATTTCGGGAGTGTCACCGCCCGGCTGAGCCATAGTCTGAACCAACGACGGATAATATGTCGGTGACGGTGGCCAGCCGAGTTGCTTGAGCCTTGTGAGCAACGTCTTCGGCGGGTTGGCCTGAATGAAGTTAGTTCGAGCGGCAAATTCCTGAAGGTCATACGGTGGCTTCCTCTGGATTTCGGGAGTCCAATCGGGCCCATTGGGGCTGAAATCGAAATAGACTCTTAGATCCATGAAGCTTGAAAAGAACAGCAGGTATGCGACAGGCGCTCCATTGATCGTCGGGGGAACTAGGCGCTCGCTTCCGGGCACGATGTCTGTGGTGTACACAGGATCGCCAGCCTTTACAGGCCTGCGTGCAATGCCTTCAACGGTGATTTGAACCTCGTCATTGACCTGAACCACGGGAGGCGCAGAAGGCGGCCAAAGAATCTGCAGTCGTTGGAGTTCTATGGGCAAAGTTGTGGCACTGATGACCCCATTTGCCACCTTTTCGTTGATCGACGGTATGACGAGCATTGGAATCATTTGCGACAAGGGTCGATATGTGAAGAGTTCGCCACTAATGTCCGAGGCTCTTGCCGTCGCCCAGGCTTTTTCTTCTGCTTCTGCCTGATACCAGTTTGCGTCCGGGTTCTGCCATGTTCCCCCAGTACAATTCTCGAAATGAAAGTATGCCCGGGTTCTGATGTCGTTCTCAGTCACTATCGATGTCCTCTGTGCGGCGTGGCGTTTTTCATTATCTCCCGTGGAGTGACGTGGATTAGTACCGACAGTCGGCATCTCGGTAGCTGCGACTGGACGATATATCTTCCATAGGAAAATTAGCCGCTTTATGTGTTTTAAACCCTTGCTGTACAAAGACAATGGTCAAATTGCCCCGGACCTCTACCATGCAACGCACAGATTCCTTTCGCGCGCTTGACAGCTTCACAAATTGTGAAGTATTGTGAGGTGAGTGTATATCGTTACCCGCAAGCATCTGAACCAGGCCATGCAGCAGTACAAGGATGCAGCGAGTGAGATTGAGGCTTGGTCGGCCATCGTTGAAGCTGTTCGCTGGCACAGTTTCGCGGAAGTGCGTGAGATGTTCAAGGATGCCGATTACGTGGATGGGTATGTAGTCTTCAACATCCGGCGAAATCGCTATCGGCTCATCACCGTCATCCATTACGCCAAGACCAGTGACGAGAAGCAAACGGACGGGCATGTGTACATCCGGTCGTTTCTGACCCACAAGGAATACGACAATCGGAACAACTGGGATCGGAGGTTTGGAAGCAAATGAGCACAGTCCTTGCTAACCCGGCGGAGATGATCGCCCACGGTGCTCCGCGTGTCATTCACAATGATGCAGAATTGGAAGCTTACACCGATGCCCTCTTTCAGCTGACAGCTATAGATAACCCTTCTTCGTCCGAAGCGGAAGCCATCGAATTGCTGACCCTGTTGGTGGAACGATACGAACGGGAGCGCTACCCCATTCCCGTGGCTGACCCAACTGAGGTTGTGCGCTTCCTCATCGAACAGCAACATCTCACGCAACGTGATCTGATTCCGCAAATCGGCTCGGAAAGCGCCGTCTCGATGTTTCTGGCCGGGCAGAGGAAGCTCACGTTGGCTCAGGTTCGCAAACTAAGCACCAGGTTTAAGCTGCCGGCAGATGTCTTCATTGGGAAGTAGAGCCTGCAGATGCAGATCTCGCGACGGTGCCGGAAGCGATTTCTGAATGGTTATTGTTCCCCAGCTTGTTCCCTGAACGGCTCAAGGTTTGGGCCTAACCATATAGAGTCGGAATCTCTTAGCGGTGTACCCAAAGGGGAGGGCTTTGGGTTGGTCGCCCAAAATTTGAATGCGAGCCGAAGGTGACATCCGTCTACCCTGTGAAGGGTAGAGCCAGGAAGTCACGAAGTCGATTGTGACTCTAATCATCTTCGCGTCTCTCAGGGTGGGTGAAGTACTGGGTCTCCGGTGGAAGAGTGTCCTAGAGGATCGGCTGGCAATTGTCGAGCGTGTCTACGATGGCACTTTCGACGATGTGAAGACCGAGGCAGGGAATCGTGAGGTCCCTTTTGACCAAAGGGGTGTGCTCGTCCAGGCCCTCGAACGATGCCGTAAAACCGCTCAATTTCTCGGGCCGGAGGATCTGGTGTTTGCCAATCGTGCTGGCAAGCCGATCGATCGGCGTAACCTTTTAAATTGGCAGATTAAGCCGACCGCAAAGAAGCTCGGCCTGCCCAAAGACATCCATTTCCGGAGCTTCCGGACCATACATTCCAGTCTGATGTTGCGGACCGGAGCGAGGCCCGAAGTCACACGACAATATGGGACACGCCAATATTGACGTCACCCAGAATGTCTACGGGCGCAGCTGGTGGGAGGAAAGCGGGGAGGCGGTCACACGCACCATCGATGCAGTATCTCCCATGCAATTGGATTCCCAATTGGTGTCCCCTGATGGCGAAGGTTCTATAAGTAATTGATTTAAATGGTTGGGGCGAGAGTATTCGAACCTCCGACCTCCTGGTCCCGAATTTCAGGACATGGGCTAAATCTTTTATCAACAGCAGTTTTTGCAGGTGCTCCAACCGTATAAGACCTTCTTATTCTTGCTGAACGCGCTCATTCTGTAGCTAATTGGAGTCCCCAATCGGCGTCCCTTGTCTTATCTTCTTTAGCTTGCATTGGCGGCGAACCTCTGCGCCGGGGTTGTGCGAAATTGTGCCAGAATGTGAATGTAAAGCGATCTCAAGAGGGTCAAGTTCCTGTTCGGCCAACTCGTCCAGCCAGATCAGCGAACGGTATCTTGGCTCGGCAGAAGATCATCGTCGGCATGAACGAGAATCTGATGCACGAGAGGATTGATATTGATTTTCATGGGCATGAGGAGCTTCCTTCGCGGCCGTTTGCCTGTCGTTTTGCTAATTATTTGGGTTCATCCGTACATTTGGTGATTCTTTCCAGCGCGTCTGTGCACGGGTAAGAAGGGGTAGCTGGAGGCTGCTGATGGTCCAAGGGACGCTGCTACCGAACCATTCCGAAGTAAAACTCATCCGTCTTCGTCCGAAGGACGGAGCTATTCAGATGGAGGTCCAAGGTTGTCGGGCCGATGTAGTTTGCCCTGTTTGTGGAACCGCATCCGCCAGAGTGCACAGCCGATACACTTGTCGACTGGGTGACGTGCCGTGGGAAGGGCTGCCTGTGGCGCTTGTCTGCAGTGTGCTTTTTGTCATTGCTCTTCTGGCTTGTTTTGTTCCTGCCAGTCAAGCATCCAGACTCGATCCAATGGTCGCGATCCGGAGCGATTAATGAAGACGAGTCGCATCTCATTTCTCGGGGGCGATATAGATGTCAATAGACCTGACCTAAAACGAAAGAATCAGAGGCGGAGAGCCCACCAGCGTCGAAATCTTTCTCGCCTACCTCGACCACATGCTCTGCCCGCAGCTCCAATCCGGTCAGGCCGTCATCATGGACAACCTCAGTTCGCACAGATCGACGGGGGGCCGCGAGCGTATCGAAGCCGTTGGAGCATCCTTGCTCATCCAGCGCCCTACTCCCTACCTCAACCCTATCGAGAACGCCTGGGCCAAACTCAAACAACAACTCCGGGCCGTCAAAGCAAGAAAAGCCACAGCACTCGACCAAGCCATCGCTGAACTGCTCCCTACCATCCGGCCAGGACGCGCCGGCATGGATCAGACTTCCACACCACCCGCTATACCAATAGATAATCAGCTCTAATTGCTTTTTGCTATTCTATGCATCATCGTTGCCGTTCTAGTTTCAAGGATTTCATCGATTTCTCGCTCATATCCATTGCTGGCACATCTGGAAGGATCAGGAAGTTCTGCATCATTCCGGTGTCTTCGTGCGGAAGGATGTGGCAGTGAAAGACGGACTTTCCAGTCCATTCCTTGAAGCGCATGCGGATGACTGAAGCTGTGTTCTGCTGCACCCAGATGGTGTCCTGAATTAAATCGCGCCGTTGTTTGATTCCAGCGATTGACTTAACCTCAAAGTCGTTGACATGAATGTGAAAGGGATGACCTTCCGTTCCTCCATGCTCACCGCTCGGAACGATAATGTGCCACTCCTCGCATTGATTGAGGAACACCGTTGTCGGCACTGCGAACTCGTCATAGAGCTGGTTGTTGACGTAGAAATCGATGCCGACTACGGGATTTCGAACGCCCGGAAACTCTGATGAGAAGACAAAATACCGTGTTTTTTTGATCTCGTGATCTTCAATAGGCGCATCGCGCCGGATCGGCGGCAACTCCCTGGGAATTTTCATATTGACCGGTGTACCACTCACTTCGATGACAGCGATGGTCTTCTGCACTCCGACGAGAAACTGCTGGGTCTGCTCCAATTGCAAGATCCGATATTTGCCTGGCTTGCCACCTTTGATCAGAAATTCGGCTCGGTTGGCCGGCCCGAGCGTTACCTGCGGTACGTTGTTATTCCATTCCAAAACCTCCGGCGCGTCAAAGTTATTGCCATCCATTGCCAGTAGATACATCGCGTGCTGCTCTACCTGTACCGGCATCATCAGGTCGGAGCATGCATTGAGCAGCCGGAAACGTACGACTTCGCCGGACCGCAGCTTGAAGACCTGGGGCTCCATCTGTTTCGCGTGAGGATTGGTCGGCTTGTCGTCGTTGTGCGTCTCCTTAAAGAAAGGTTCGCCGTTCAGTAAGTAGTAGCGTAAGGCGTAGTCTCCGGTAGTGAAGCCACACTTCAGGTTGGTGGGATCCGCTTTGCCCGTTTGTGGATTGTAGATGGTGACGTTCCCGCCAAACGTCTGCCACATTGCGTTCTGCTTCGGCTCATAGCTGTCACTGTAGTCCGCACCGGATTTGTCGGTAGGGAACAGGCCGATGTCCTGCACTACCAATGGGTAGTCCTTCGCAGCTTTGATCTCGGGGACCTCGTCGATGGCACCCTTGACGATAAGCCCACCTGCCATCCCTGATACTCCCTGAATCGCTGTCGAGCCATGCGAATGCGGGTGATACCAGTTCAATCCGGGTGACTGGTCTGATGGAATGACGAACGGATAGTCCTTGTATTGGCCAGGTGCGATTGAGATCATGGGAGCACCCACATCGGAGGTGCCCAGCGGCTCAAATATGTGCGGTGCGATATCCAGACCATGCAGATGCAAGTTCGTATGCTCCATCTCATGCGGAACATCCATATCTCCGGCCCAGCCGGGATTGGCCTCTGGAGTCAACGAATTCGTTACCCTGATCTTGAGCGTACGCCCGGCTCTTGTTTCGATCATCGGACCTGGGATAACACCGTTGTAGGCGCGCAACCTCACTTTGTGCCCGTCGAGGATTTTGGTAATGAAGGCTGCATCGAGGACAAGATCAGGCACGAAATCCTCGGGCGCCGCCACAGGTAGCATCCCGTCCACTTCCACTGCTGAATTGAACGTGCTCGGGATTTCCGTGGGAGGTGGGCCAGGAGAAAATCCCTCCGCTTCGCCACTAGCTGCGGCGACGCCTACGGTCGCAGCCAAAGTCATGAATTTGCGACGAGTTACTTCTCTCATTTCGACTCCTTGGACACAACCAGACCATGTGCCTTGGTCGACTTCAAGCTAGGCTTTGACGCAGGAGTGATCTGATTGGGATTGGAGCACGCATTCGGCTCGTGGTTGATGTGGAAGTTTGCGTATTGGGTGAAGGCCACAGCCAGTTGGAGTGAGGTATCCATAGTGAATGCATCCGGAAAGTTTCCACCGGGAAAACCCTGCGGCGCATTCTGATTCTGAAAGTAGGCTGAATTCTCCAGCGAAAACGATTGGCACATTCCGGAGAAACCGAAACTGGGGGGAACATTGATCCCCATCGTATTGATGGCGTTGTGAGGTGCAGCGTAGGCGCTCGCGTGGCACGAGGTGCAGGAAGATGCAGGATTATCAACTGGTCCTGCAAGCCGGTCCCTGCAGCCGAGATGCTGGAAGGTCTTGATGTCAGTATTGATCGCGCTTTGCTGTAAGGGTAAGCTAGCCGATTCAGGGACTGCCGGGAACGTCCATGGATCCGAGCCCCACTGTAGTCCAACCGGAACAAGATGCTCCCAGAAGTTGTTGCCTGATACCGTTCCATCATAGGCAAACGTGCCGTAGACCCAGCGTGTGGGAGAGCGCGGATCCACTACTGCAACGTCTACCTGAACGACGTGGGAGGTCTGCACCTCGCGCTCGCACGAGTAGCCATTCTTCGCGGTGAGTGCGTGACGATCGATCTGCCACGCCGGTGAATTCTTCAGAAACGGAACACAATCGGGAGGTACGCTCGAGGTCAAGATTTTGACCACCACTGTTCCAGTCGGGAACGGTAGGCCAGCGGGAATCGCGCTCCCCAGATACTCTCCCATCCGCGGTATCCCAGTAGGGGGAATTGCCTGGCTGAGCGCATAGCCGCCATACTCGTTGTAGTAACCAACGGACCAACTCTCGAACCCCCAAGGATAGGTCCGCTTGCAGGCTTCAGTCTCACCGGCAAAGAAGGTAAGAGCGTGCGGATTATGGTTGACTAGATCACTGAGTGTCGCGGTGCGCTCATTTGTGGTTCCATGCACATACTCCCGGCCCGCCGTCGGATCGTAGGCCATCCATGGCACGTTGAACCAGCGCGTCTTGCCTCCCACCTTCACCTTCCAACCGACTTCATTGGCTAAGTTGGGGTCTTGATCCTGTTTCACGTAGTCAAGAATAGTTTGAAGGTATGCGTCCCAATTTTGTCCGTGCCAGCTGGGAGATTTCGGATTTGTAAAGTTGGGAGTGAAATTCACTTTTACATCCAGCCACGGACAGTCGACGCACGTAGCAGGAATACTCTGGGGATAGTCCTTGCTCAGCTTGAAGACGGGCGTGATGGGAACTTTCGGCGGATTGGTCGCGGCATTGCGAAATGCATAGTAGCTTGCATCATGCCCTTTAGGCAGCGGAGAAGGCTCTTGGCCCTGTGAGGGCGCAGAGATGGAGAAAATGAAAGAAACCCACACTATTCTACGGATTGCTGTATGGAACAAGTTCTGCATAAGTAGCTCCTCTTTGCTCAATGATGAGAGATCGCTCAATTGCAGCGGTGAAGGTCACGGGGTGCCGGAGGTGGCGAGTAAGTCAAGGACATATTGGTAAAAGCCGGGTTGATCCGTGAAGCTGAGAAAGACATTTTGCAAATTGACGCTGGTCTCGACGCGGTCCGGAACCCGTCGAATCCATCCCTGATTGAAGCCCCAAGTCTCGATCGCGAGGTGCATCTTCGTAGATGGCGTGTAGAAACCGGGCCGCGTCAGCCAGCAGGCCGCAGTCACATCCCATAACCGATAGAAGGGTTCGTTGACGACCAGACTGTAAGCCTCAAACGCAAGCTGCGAATAACTGTAAGTTTTTCCTTGCTTTTGCAGCGCGTCGAGAAAGGCCTTGCTAACCGGAGCGGAGTTGCTGATATCGAGGGGAAAGAGATGAATACCGCTAAAGCCTAGTAGCACTTCGTCCACCGAGTAGGGGTCCCAGAAGGCGTTCCATTCGGCATGGGCGTTGGCTACCGCGGGATTGAGAGTTGCGGGGTCGAGATTGCCTGGTACATCGATCGCACCGCCCATCCACACAATCTTTTCTACGCCCTCGATCAACTCCGGTTCGAGGCGCAGCACATCAGTCAGCGGGGTCATCGGACCTGTCATCAGTAGTGTCAGTGGACTATTCCCTGCAATGGCCTGCTTCAGCAGCGTTGCCAACAAGACCTCGCCATCCGGCGGAGGTGTTACAACATATGGAGTGAACGGTTGAAGGCTGGGAATTTCTCCGAAGGTGACACAGTCGCCCCGATACTCCCAGGGGAAAGCGTTCCATCCTCGGGCGCGGCTCAGGGCAATCGGAATCTCCGGACGGCGAAGGAACTGTTGCAGCTTCGATGCCGCCTGCAATGCAGGTGCCTCTAGGCAGTCCGCGTTGACAATAACAATGCCCAATAGATCGATCTCAGGCATCGCGATAAGCAACATCGTCGAGATGAATTCATCGATCGCCGCATCGTGAATGAGAACGACCGGGGTCCGCGCATGGACAACTTTCTCGTTTACCTTTGTGCTCACTTCGATACCTCAACTGACAAGCCCTTAGCTGATGGCCTGATAGTGGATCTGCAAGGAGATAGGTGTTATATGAGAACGATGTCGCCTGTGTTGGCGGCTCAGGAAGATCAGTGCAGATCACTCTTAGCTATAACTCATTCTTTGTCAAGGAAAATTACTGCGAAGGCCGACACCCGAAAATTTGCACTGTCGGTCATTGATGTCTCTGACGAGAGCGCAAGAGTTGCTATGGAAGACACTCCTTGTCCTTGTTAACATCGGGCTCGTGCCCGATAACTGGCGAGAAGCCGATGTCCGCATCACTCGGGAATGTTCCCTTAATGTTCAAGTTCTTTGAGAAATAAGATTTCGATTGCAGGGTGTAGAGACTCTGCTCCATCAAACGCCAGCATTCAAACGGAAAATCTTGAGCCCACTTTACGACGCTGCTGATCGCTCGCGCATCGAGTGCTTGAATCGTTATTGCAAGTCAAAGTAATCGCGGTCGAGAGCGACGCGATCTCTGTTTGTTTGGCATAGCTGACCCCACGGCTCGCTCCTGCACCCAACACCACGGCCGTTCGTCTCGAGGATCGAGGATACTTTTCTCATAGATTTGTCTTGCTCATGATTCTAGATTAGGGAGCGGAAATTCTTACGGGCTCAATAGCGACGATGTTTTTCGGCGTAACGGGCGACCGATATAGAACCTCGCCTCCAACGTCATGCAATCCGAGAAGGGGTGCGACAAACAGGCGACTCCAAAGACAATTTTCAGAAGGCTTCGAGTTCTGACGTAAATTCTGTAACTGCCGATAAGATAGCCTGTAACAGGCTGTCCATTTTCGATAAGACGGGCGACAGTTTCCATATGGCCGAGATGGTTCCTGCATTCATCGATGCAGGCAAAAAAGCGTCACAGGGCGAGCGAGAGATCTTTGTACTTCTGCGGGATGCTTTGGTTCCGCACGAGGGATATATCGTGTGGTATGAACCAACACCGGCAGCAAATCGAACCGACTTTCTAGTCTGGTTTCCAAAGCGAGGTCTTCTTGTCATTGAAGTAAAGGACTGGTCAAACGATTACATCCAAGATTTTGATCCCTTGCGATGGACTGTTCATGGTAAATGGGGCCTTAGAAAGGAACTTAACCCGGCAGAGCAAGCTAGAACAAGCAACGAGAGGTTGAGAGATCTTCTCGAAGAATCTGAGGATCTCCGCCAAGGGGAGGGTGATTATCTCGGTAAGCTTCGGTTTCCGGTCAATCACTGTGTGGCTTTTACCAGGCTCACGCGACAGCAGGCCGAAAATAGAGAAGGACTCATCCAGACGCTTGGAAGTACGTATTGCCTTTTCAGCGATGATCTTATTTTTGACGTGGCCGATGAGGGATCGCGGAACAGATTCGAAGCTACGCTTCAGAGATGTCTTGGTGTCAAATTTAATTTTGAACCTCTCAGCGATGAGCAGATGAAGACTCTGCGGAAGGCTCTATTTCCCAAAGCGTCGGTGAATATGACGCAGACGGGGACTACGCCGAAGAATGTATTACCGCCACCTTTTCATCCGCCGCAACAGCTGCCGGTTATTGTGTATTCTGCGGCTCTCCATGCTCGCGCTAACCCTCGCCGTAACCGGATTCAGATGCCGGAGGTGGCTGTTGTCGCCTTGCTCTTTCTGCTTTCTTTTCTGCCTTTTTTGTGGTGGGCGACAGGCGGCGAGATGAATTGGGACAGTTTGAGCCCGCTTCATCCGCCGGTCGCAGATGTTATTGCGGTGCATACCTGTGATGTAGTCAGTTCGTCTTGCAAGTGTCACGAGAAACGGTCATTTCGGCGGGGAGCCGTTCTCTATGTACAGTTTCTTGCAAGGGACTCAACTCCACTATCGGGTGCGGTTCGTGATGCGGCTGGGATATCGGTGCCGTTGAGTTTCTCTCACTACAAGCATGGTCTGCTTGCAGGGGGCTGCCATATTGCCAAATATCCTGTGAATCGTCATGGACCACAGGGGATGTACGCGATTCAGATTGCATGGCAGAACGGCAACAGCGGGCAGAGCGTGCTTTCAAGAGGGTTTGCGGTGACTCCCTGACGCGGTGAAAGGCTTTTGCGAATAGATGCGGTAGACAGCGCTTCCGTGACCACGAATAGTCACGGCAATCTCGGCGTTTGTTATCTGATCTCTCTATGGTTCCAAACATCCGAATCCTTGCGGGATATGACTATGGTGCTGTTGGCGCTAAGTTTTATTTCGTCTTTTATTCGCTATAATCAGTTTTAAGCTTATTCTGCACAGTTGCACCTGAATTGGTGCATACTGGACAGCGACATTGGTTGCTATCCTTGGACTGGTACGAAAGGAGAGAATCTCATGCCTAGGGGCGAACTGCTAAAAAAGCTGTTTTATAGCTACGCCCATGGGGACGGTCAAGGGTTCCTCGACACCGCGACCGAAATCATTCGGGATGAGGAATCGAAAAACAATCGCGTACTTGCGAACGCACTCCGCAGGAATTTGGGAGACACGAAGAGCCCTCAGCCACGAGATATAGCGCAACAAGGCGATAAGACCTTACGGAAGTTGAATGTCGTTCCATTCGAGCGCGAGAAGCAATTGCCGCTCGTGGAGACGATCACCCCCGAAAGGCGCGCATCTGATCTGATTCTGAAGAGAAGCAATCAGCACCTTCTTCTATCGCTGGTGAATGAGTTTCGGAAACGCGACACTCTGGGCGCGCATGGTTTGCGTCCCCGCTCTCGGCTTCTTTTCTGTGGTCCTCCTGGCTGCGGCAAGACGCTCTGCGCTGAAGTGTTTGCACATGAGGTTCGGTTGCCTTTGCTGGTTGTCAGCATGGACGTGATCGTTTCTTCTCTCCTCGGCGAGACCGCTACGAATTTGAGGAGGATCTTCGATTACGCGACTGTTCAACCAGTTGTTCTGTTGCTTGATGAATTCGACGCTATTGCTCGCCTGCGCGATGACGAAACACTCAACGGCGAGTTGCGTCGCGTCGTAAACAGTCTCTTGACGCTCATTGAAAAGTTTCATGGTCAAGGCTTTATCATCGCGGCGACAAATCACGAGCGACAGCTCGATCCGGCAATCTGGAGGCGTTTTGATGAAGTTGTCTTCTTTGAAAAGCCCGATAGAAATCAGATCATCCGTCTCGTGAGTTTGAAATTCAAGAACTTCAAGCGTGATTTCGAGTCCATTGAAGTGGCCGACGCATTTGAAGATTTTTCGCACGCCGATATCGAGCGCGTGTGCATCAACGCTATTCGTCGCGCAATTCTTAGCGGCCAACGTGTCGTCACAAAGCGCCGCTTGTTGAGAGGTATCGCGCTCGAATCCCGGAGAAGGGATATCGCGCAGCAGCACCAATCCTAGCGAACTTTAGGTCATGCCAGAGCTTCCCCACCTAATCCTGCCTCGAGCCGAAGTTGAGATGGAGCGCCGAAAGAAATTGGGCTTCGGCACATCGCCCCAAAAAGATGTGACAGCGCAAACGGAGCACGTACGTCTCGCTGTAGATGAGGCGCTTGCTGTCCACAAAAAGCTGAGAGCCGATATCGCAGACCCGGCGCTGATTGTCCGTGTGCGCACAAGCGGTGTCGTTCCGGAGGAGGAGTGGGAACGTGCGGGTCTCGCGGTCCTCGGCCATGACGCCACAGATTCGGTCGTGCTCTTCGCAAGTGACGCCGAGCTGAAAGAATTTCAGGAACGCCTTGCGGCTTTCGCAGCAGAGAAGAAGGCAGGACAAAAAAATCCCTCTTACAATCTCTTAATTGCTTCTATCGAAGAGTTTGGGCCACTAAAGCCAGAGGACAGGATCGGTAGCGCTTTACTCGAAGAGGGGTTCGAACGTGCCGAGAGTTTCTCAGAAGATCGCCAATTCAACCTTGATGTGGAATTGTGGGATGTCGGAACGCAAGCCGAAAGAGGCCAGCAAGCGGATCGCATGACAAGGGAAATCGCCGGGTTAGGGGGCGAGGTCAGTGATCGCTATATCGGTATAACTTTCTCGGCGCTTCGGGTGCGCGCGATGGGTAACGTCGTTCGGCGGCTGCTCAATGATCCCCTTGTGCGACTAGTAGATTTACCGCCTCAACCAGACCTCGACGTTGCGCCATTGCTCGATGCGGGAATAGCAGACCTTGGGATAATCGAGCCGCCTGATGCGGACGCGCCTCTTATCGCGATCCTTGATACTGGCGTTAATAGCGCACATCCGCTTCTTGAACCTGTGGTCGTTGGCCGCGCCGCGTCTCCCGACACGTTGGCGCCAAACGATGTTTTCGGGCACGGTTCGCGTGTGAGCGGAATTGCCGCCTACGGCGATGTGCGTAACTGCCTCGAAGAAGGTACCTTTCAATCGAGCGTTCGAATCTTGAGCGGTAAGGTGATCAACGATCAAGGCAATCTCGATGATCGCCGTCTCATAGCAACGCAAATCAATGAGATCGTGCGGTTGTTTCATGCGCGAGGTTGCCGCATCTTCAACCTGTCCATCGGCGACAGGCTGAGCCAGTATGTCGGAGGCAGGGTAGGGCAATGGACTGCCGTGCTCGATGAATTGGCCCGCGAGCTTGATGTATTGTTCGTCGTTGCTGCGGGTAATTATCTCCACAAGCCAGCAGCGCATCCGGAGGAGCACCATACGGACTATCCGGTATATCTGCTGAATGGGAGCAATCGAATATTTGAACCGGCTACAGCGGCCAATGCGCTCACGGTCGGCGCCGTGGCACATGCTGCGGCTGTTCCTGCGTCTGCCGGTGGCAATGTGGGGCTTCGTCCTATTGCCGAAGTCGGGGAACCCGCACCTTTCACTTGCGCCGGGCCTGGCGTGAATCGTGGGATCAAGCCTGATCTTTGCGACGACGGTGGGAACATCTTGTATGACGGCCTCGCGCATAACCTCGTCCGCGTGCCTGAAAGCGAAGTGTTCACCACAAGCCATGATTATCTGCGGAATCTTTTCACGACGGCGCGCGGCACCTCCTGCGCAGCTCCGCTCGTTACGCACAAAGCGGCGCTTGTGTTAAGGGCGTTCCCGGAAGCAAGTGCAAATCTCGTTAGGGCTTTCCTTGCAAACTCCGCAAGAATCCCTGAACCATCATTGCGACGCTTAAAAGACGAGTCGGAGGAAAAGGTTCTTAGCGTTTGCGGCTACGGTATCGCGAACGCTGAGATGGCGGCGACCTCGGATGCGAACCGCGTCGTACTCTATACAGAAGGCGAAATGCCAATGGATCGGTTCTTCGTGTATGAGGTGCCAATCCCGTCCGAATACGCTCAAACAAAGGGCAAACGTCATATCGCCGTAACACTTGCTTTCGATCCTCCGACACGACATAGCCGGTTAGCGTATCTCGGTGTTGAGATGTCGTTTCGCCTCATTCGCGGTAAGTCTCTCGAATGGGTGCGAGAACACTATCGTAAACGCGAAGAGAAGACGGAAGGAAAAGCCGAGAAGCTGGGTGGTAAGTACGATTGCGATTTCGATATTGGCTCGACCATTCGCGAACGCGGTACCTTACAACGCGGCATCTTCACGATGACAGCGAATCCCTCGGACGAGTATGGCGAAACTTACTTCCTCGTGGTTCGCTGTGAGAGGCAATGGTACCCGGACGAGTTCGCGAAACAACGTTTTGCTGTGGTCGTCGAGATTGCGCATAGCGTCGACGTGCGGCTCTACGAGCGGATCGATCAGCGCGTGAATGTACGTCTCCGCGCGTAACCGGAGTCGAAGTTTGGTCAGAGCCTCGCACAACGGCCCTAGTATTCGGTCCGTTGGCAGCGGAAAAAATGTTCCACCGCGACAGGGAATCTCTCAGAAGAAGCAACATGACGAGTGGAAAGAGCGAGAACTCATTCTTCTGAGACCTGCTCAAGTGGCCTTCGATGCTGCTTTAGCGAAGGTGGACAGTGGGCCATTGCCATGTCCCTCTCTGGAGAGCATGTCAATCCTGCCCGATCTCTACCTGCATCCGGGAATTCAGGGCTTCGAGTATCCGGAGGACTCGCCCTCTATTTCGCCAGTGCGATATATCGGGCCACTACCTCTACCGCCAGGTCACGCTCGGCTTCCAGATTGGTGGCATGAACTAAACGAGACAAAGCGGCTCGTGCTGGTTACCCAGGGGACTGTCGCAAACAGAGACTTCGGACATCTCGTAGGACCATCGTTGGAGGGTCTTGCCAGGGAAGACGATCTAATCGTCCTGGTTACGACAGGGGGACGCGCGATCGATTCGATCTTGGTGAAGATCCCAGAGAATGCGCGTGTTGCGAACTTCCTTCCCTATGACCAGATTATGTCGAGGATCGATCTGCTGATTACGAATGGCGGCTACGGTACCGGCAACATGGCGCTGGCGCATGGTATTCCGATCATCTCCGCTGGATTGACAGAAGATAAGGAAGATGTATCCGCGCATGTTCAGTGGGCCGGCGTCGGACTCGATCTCCGAACCAACCAGGCGACCCCGGAAGCGGTGCGTGCTGCGGCGAGGAAAGTTCTCGATAGTCCGCACTACCGAGAACGGGCGAAGGAGCTCGCACAGGAGTTCGCGAGCCATGACATGGAGAGAGAACTGCTCAAAAGTTTAGAGGAAATCAGCTTGCTCGCTCCTCTCTCTATGGATAGCTAAGGTGTTGTTTGTAGAAGGCGTTGGCAAAAGCAAATCGTCTGCAGTCACAAAATGAATCGCCATCCTGATTCCTTGGTGTGGCTGCACATGTTTTGAAGTGGTTCCCAGAAGAAAGAGAGTTTCCATTGTTTAATGAACTTGACCCACAGGTAAAAGCTCTCCTGCAGCAGTTTCAAACAAATGCAGAGCAGCATCCTGCTCCATCTAAGCCCCTCTCTGCGAAGGAAAAGATTGCTGCAACACGTCACTGATGCGTACCTTTGCAACGTTATGTCACCCATCCGAGTCGGTTTCCAGAACCGAAGATTTCGACATACCAAGTCCTGCTAGTCTTATGGATAAATCGGAACAGTAGCTGAGGTTATTCTGTGAACCGTCGAACAGATTGTCCTGCGGGTAGGATTCGAGACTTTCTGGCCAAGATGGAATGCGCTGCATTTCGTTTATTTGTAGGAGCAGATGTTATGTAACTGTATCCGATCAGGTTCGGTGGTGAATACCTCGGAGAACACCTTTATTACTACGCCTCACTTGGGGAAGCATTGAATTGCTTATGGAAGATGTATGCCATGCGTCTATTGCTGAAAACTCGCGTGGCAGAGGCGGCTCTAGCTGCTGTGTCATGCGTTGCCAGACTTAACAGAGGCATTACACGAATTGTTTTATAAAGCGACAGTATAGGTAGCCTGTGAGGTTGCTGGCTTCTCTTGAACAAACACGGAGCCACTCACTTTATTGCTGCTCACGATTCAGCGGCTGGCCGAATATGCAAGGCTCTTCGCGACCTCCGGATCGTCATATCGGATCTCGTCTCATTCATGCTTCTGTTGCCGATTAATAGAAATGCGTTATAGGCCCGAAACACCTGGGAAGCTAAGATCAACCTTCTATGGTCGACCGATGGTACACAAATCCAGCGCGGCGCAGGCCCTTCGACAGGCCATCCTCGCGGAGCGTCCACTCATCCACGCCTGCGAGGCTATCGAGTCCAACGTGCTCACGCAGATTGCCCAGCCGGAAGCCATCGAAGCGTAACTAATGGCGACCGGTAGTGCATTACCCGTTTTGGGTCAGCGGTGCAGCAGGCAGGAGTTCGGTGCTCCAGAACCAATGGGTACCCGTTCACGGATAGGCCGCGCCTGTACGGCTGTAGAGCTGATCTATCCGTCAACACTTCACATGATATCGAGGACTGATGAAATTTCTTCTTGCTTCCACCCCGCTAATTGGGCATGTAAACCCTGTACTGAACGTTGGAAAAATCCTTGTACAGGCCGGACATGAGGTTGTGTTCACCTCGACCGAAGGGTTTCGTGCCGCAGCAGAAGAATCTGGCCTGCGGTTTATTGTTGCTCCTCCCGGCGCCGCCGAGGATATGTCTGATATCGATGCCTCATTCCCCGAACGTAAAGCCCTGCCACCCGGACCACAGCAAATTCTCTTCGATGTACAGAAGATATTCTGCGATCCAGTGCCAGCTCGCTATGCTGGCCTACTCTCCATCCTGCAGACCTTTCCTGCGAATGCCATCGTGGTCGATTCTCTCTATGGCGGCACATTGCCGTTTCTTCTAAAGAAGGGGGTAAATGGTCCGGCGATCGTTCACCTTGGCATCGGTTCGTTTATGTATCACCGTGATGACTCTGCGCCGTTCGGCCCAGGTCTGCCACCGGTACAACCTGGCTCCCTGGAAGACGAGCAGTACAAGCTAATCGCAGCCGTTATAGACGCTGAGGTGTGGAACCCAGGACGTGCTTATATGGATGACATCCTCCGCCAGCTCGGAGCCGCTCCGCTCCCTTTGTCCTTTTGGGATAGCGTAATAGCGTTACCGGATCTCTACGTACAGCCCGGTTCTCCGAGCGTAGAGATTCCACGCAGGGACCTGCCGGACAGTGTGCATCGCGTAGGTGCTCTGCCATCGTTCACCAATGGCAAGCTGCCTGAATCTATAGAGAAACTGATCGGTACAGGCAAAAACTGATCGTCGTAACTCAGGGCACAGTTTCGAATATCGACCTGACTCAGCTCGTGGAGCCGTCACTCGAAGCGCTCTCAGGACAGGAAGATCTTATCCTCGTCGCAACGACCGGCGGTCGTAACCTGTCCGCGGTGCACTGCGAGATACCGGAAAATGCCGCCGTACTGCAATACCTGCCGCTCGACGAACTGATGAAACACGCAGCCGTTCTGGTCACAAATGGCGGGTACGGAACAGTGTGTCGTGCATTCGCGTTAGGCGTGCCGATGGTTGTTGCTGGCAAGAGCGAAGATAAGGCTGAAGTTGCCATGCACATGTCAAACGCTGGCATCGGCATCAACCTGCAGACAGACCGGCCCACAACTACTTCGATCCTCGAGGCAGTCGAGACCATCTTGTCGACAGATACCTACCGCAGCCGTTCTCGCGCCGTGGCTGACGAGTTAGCTGGCATAGATGCAAGTAAGAACGTAGCGCGCCTGGTAGAAGAAACTGTGCTTGCAAAAACAGGCCAGGCTCTCGCAAATGTGTAACACTACGGAAGAATCAGCCACAGTGCTGCCAGTAATTACTCCTTCACACTTGCGCAGAGTTCGCAGTTGAAGATACCAACCTTCATCTCCGTTCGTGCATATATACCGCTATGCGTCCAGGTAAACGGGGATGGTAACGGCAACGTAGCCGGGTACGCAGACCCGAATCCACAGAACGCCACGGACCCCAACGTGAACGATCACTTCGACTGGTAGGAGTTCAACTATCAGGGCGGCATCTTCATCAACACAACCCAGGTAGATGAGTTTGCTCTACCGCTGACGCTAGACGTTTGGGGTAACAGCGGAACGTTCCATCAGCGTATGGACATCACAGAGTCGGTTGCACAGATCGATTCTGAGTTCGTCCAACAGGTACCCGTCCAATTCCAGCCTGCCCAGATGTCGGATATGCGTATCCCATCACCCACAAAAGTGAACATGGCGGCGGGTGCTGTTTACGGAAACTACTTCGATGGCCTGATTGCAAACGTATGGAAGTCGTATGCGGCCAGTCCGGTCACTATTACCGTGAATGGGCGCCAATTCGTTGGCACCTCTTCAGGCTCCGTTCTCACGTTTACCGAGGTAAATCCGTCGCAAGCAAATGCCGGTGAGACCTTCATCATCAATCAACCATCAACTCAGGACATCCTGGCCTGCCGGAACGATGGCGCGGGGCGCGCCCGCTCCGGCCCCGGCGGATGAGAATGCAATCCAGTCGCATTTGTAGAAGCAAATCTGCTCGGCTACCAATCGTGGTGTGCTGAACAACCCCGCCAATTGGATAAACGTACCCCCGTACTATGGCAGTGCCCCGGCGAACCTCTACTCCGCCTTCTGGCACCGCCACTCCATTGGAGGTCTGGCGTACGGATTCTCCTACGACGATAACAATAACCAGAGCACAACTATTACCACCCCGGTGCCCGAGCACATAGCGTTCGGCATTGGCTGGTAATCCAACACGCCTAACAAGCGGATATCCCGTTTGCGAGTCTCCGCAACCTCGTCTCGCACTACGGACCAGCTAACGATCTTGTAGTCCCGCCTATGGGTGCGAGGAGACGGACCATTCCATTTAGCGATCAAAGCTACATATCAAGACCGATCCTGTAATTCACCAGCAGTGGCGATCCACCAGCCAACTCCCGTCACAAAGGGGCCAGTCCCTGTTTGTTTACCGAGTCTGCCCTCAGCGACACTCCCAACGTAGTATGTCCCTTTCGCAGCCTCCACGCCTGATAGAACCCATGGATGGCATGCAGCTCTTCGCCCTCTGCAATACTTTCGTCCCCAACAAGTTTCGCTACAAAAAATGTATGACTGCCGATCTTTCTCATCGTCTCCACCTCCATCTCCCTCACCCGCAGAGCAAACGCAGGAATCGGAATCTGGAAGTGAACCGATCTTTTTATTGCAAAAGGAAGCTGGTTCCAATCAATTCGCTCTTCGAAGTGATTCGCTGCCAGCTGAAACGCAAGCTTCCCCTGGTTGAACGGCACACTGCTGAGCGCGATCCTGCCCGTTCGCTCGACCATATGCGCAGGCTTCCTCGAATCTTTCAAACCAAATCCGAATCGTCCCTCTCCCAGCTCGCCCATCAAGTTCATGATGAAGATATTTCCACCTGCCTTATCCTCGAGACTCGCAACAGACACGGGATGCGGCCGAATGAACGATACCATCGCTGCTCGCCGCTCAAGAAACGACATCTCCATCCCCGGCGGACTGATCTTCCCCATCCCGCACAGGTATGAAGCAGATAATGTGCGGCCAGTCTCGGCCTCGGCAGGCAATAGTTCACCGAACTTCGCACTTCGAAGAAAAGAAACTTCGAACCAACCGATTCAACTCCAGTAGCGCGCCGCCGGCCGATTTCACCCAACAGCCGTCTGCGGCCCCCCCGTTCACAGAATCTCAGCGATAGGTGCTTCGTCTCCTCCTTATTAGGTGTCATACCGAGGCAATGCCCATGACTTAGGTGCATTGCCCGCTCCCTAATAGAAACATATGATAGGCAGCGCACAGAGCCTTGACTAGATTTGGGTTCAAGTTGGTTACGCATACTGCGACATACGACTAGCTTTTTCAAGATGAAGATCTGTCGGAACGGATGGTAGAGAGATCACTGTTCTGGTCAGACCGATTCTGGAGCCGAAGATCGTACGGATGAGACACGATACTGTGTCGACATCGATATCGGCATTGTGAACGGTTATATCTAATAAACCCAGAAAGTGCCTTCAACGGTGGGCAGAGTCGCATATTTCGAGCCGGAGTCGATATTCCGGAAGGCGAGTTAGATGGTCGTGATGATCTTCCGAGGGAAACACGTTGAAATTGAGCCCGTATGACTGGGGCCGGTCTCACGGACCGTCAGGTTCTATCCGGAGGCCCCACTAGGGAATAGGACTTGCTCTGGCTTTAAGGAGAGGCTACATCTTCACGACCGATCTTGGAGGGTTTGTCCGGAGATTTGATGGGGCCGCATTTGAAAGCTCCGATGTAATCTATACCGCACGGGATAGCTCACGGGGATTGCTTATGCGGCGGTGGAATAGTAGTCAATAAGAGTAACAATGTGGCCGAGTATGACCGAACAAAAGGACAGGAGAGCTTGATGTCATTGGAGAAGGTAATCTACACAGCGCATGTGACCGCCACAGGTGGACGAGAAGGAATAGTGAAGTCAGACGATGGCAAGCTGGAAGTCAAGCTCGATCCACCTGAGGTCATGGGCGGATGTGGTCAGGGGACAAATCCGGAGCAGCTTTTTGCAGCTGGGTATGCAGCATGTTTTATCGGTGCACTCAAAGTTGTGGCGAATTCGCAAAAGATTCAAGTGCCCAATGAGATATCAATCGATTCAAGAGTGAACTTCGGCCTACTCGCCGGAGGCATCAAGGGTTTCGGCATTGGGGTGGAAATGGTGGTGCATATCCCAGGCATGGACAGAGAGCAGGCGGAACGCATGGTGCATCAGGCACACGAGGTATGCCCATATTCCCGTGCCACTAGAAATAACATCGAAGTAAGGCTCTCAGTGGCATAACCGAATCCGCATAAGCCGGATCCTCGCCCCAGCTACACGGACTCGGTAGCGTTTCTCTCTCGATCTGAAGTTGACCCTGCCAATTCATCTTCGAGCCGTCAGACACGACGTCCGCTCGATCTAAACAACCACTCCTGAAGAACCAGAAAGGAATTATCAGTGAAGAGATCAGTACTAGACATAGTGTTGCTGTCGGTACTTTCTTGCACCGGCACCGCCATCGCGCAAGATGTACACCTGTCTCTGTCAATTTACGGACCTTGCTGCACAGCTCCTCAATCGCTCTCCGTTGCCGCCTTCTCCCGTGACGATCACCAAAGCCGATATCATCGGGGAGATCACAGTCACCCGTCTGTAACCAAACGTTGCCACCCAACAGCGTTAAGACGGAGGCACACTTAGAGGATCAGCTTTGGCAGGTGACGCGCTAAACATTGCAGGGAATGACAGGCCGGCTTCTCGACAGCAATCGTCAAATGAAGGAACAGCAGCGCTGAGATGACGATCGTCTCCACTGGTAGACCTCTGCCCTAGCAGAATCGGTCAGTTTGGCCGAAGTTGCTAATCAAAAAGCAGAGGTCGATGAGGGTGCTGGAGACTTGCCTACATTTTTTTCAATAACTTACAGTGCTTTTGGTAGCCAGTGGTGCTCATGTTTTCAATGAGTTAAGTCCAAAAGCACTTCTGTCACAGCAGAGGGAACGGGAGTTCATTGGGAGTCCCTAGAGATGACGCAAGCTCTTTCAAATCAACCAGCTGGGAGCTGTATCGCTCTTACGAATTGGGACTATTAGGAGATTTTGGGAGCGCGTGTGTCAAACAGAAAACCCCGTCTTGCTGATTATAAGTACCTTATCCGTAATGGAAATTGACGACCTTTGGATTTCCCACCCAAAGGTCGTTGGATTTCGGCGCATGTAAGCACCAGTTCTGTTTCGTTTGCTTCGATTGGTTGCGACTGATGCGAATGCGTGGGACAATGGTTTTTAGAGGTTAACGCGATGTCCCAGACACTACTCATGCCGATGCTTCCCTCCGAAACGGACGCCACGCTCGCAAGAGAAACCAGCCGCCTACTGGCTCCGCGCCTGCGCTCGAAAGCGCCTCTTCGCTTCCGCGTCGTGGACGCAGCCAAAGAAGAAACCTTGCAACTCCCCGCACCCGCCGTCCAAATGCTGGTTCGCATTCTGGAAGAGATGGCGCGTGGCAATGCCGTTACCTTGATTCCAGTTCATGCCGAGTTGACCACACAGGAAGCGGCGGACATGCTGAATGTCTCTCGCCCCTACCTGATTCAACTGCTGGACGAGGGAAAGATGGAGTACCGGAAGGTTGGGACGCATCGCCGCGTTCGCTTCGACGCTTTGATGGCCTACAAGCGTCAGTCTGATGCAGAGCGCCGTGCGGCTCTCGCTGAACTGGCAGCGTATGACCAGGAGATCGGGATCTGATTGTGGCGGCATTCATTGTTTTCTACGACGCGAATGTGCTCTACCCAGCGGAGTTGCGCAACTTCCTGATGCACCTCGCCATGACTGGAATGTTTCGTGCCAAATGGTCCGCAGACGTTCACGAGGAATGGATCAGCAGCCTTTTGAAACGCCGCCCTGAGCTTACGCGTGAGAGATTGGAACGCACACGGCGGCTTATGGATACAGCCGCTCCCGATGTGCTTGTCACGGGGTATGAACATCTCATCGCTGGCCTCGTTCTTCCTGATGAAAAAGACCGGCATGTACTGGCAGCAGCGATCCGCTGCGGAGCCAGCGTCATCGTTACATTCAATCTGGTAGATTTTCCGCGTGAGTCGCTGCGAGAGTTCGGAATCGAGGCGCAACATCCTGACGAGTTCACTTTTAATCTGTTCGACCTTGCTCCCGGTCTTGTCATCGAAGCCGCAGAGAACCACCGGAGTAGCCTGAAGAATCCACCCAAAAACGTGGATGAATACCTGGCTATGTTGGAAGCCCAAGGGCTGACACAGACGACATCTGCCCTCCGTGAATATATGCACGGCTTGAATTGAACTTGCTTTCTTCGGGACTTCCGCGACAATCGGCTAATCGGGAATTAGAAAGTGCTGCGGAGGCTTGTCATAGATTTGAGCGAGCTGGATCAGTTCAAACACTTCGACGCTGCGCTCACCGGTCTCGCATTTCGAGAGGAAGGAGTGCGGCCTGCCCATGCGGGCGGCTACGTCCCGCTGCGTCAGCCCTGCTTCCTCACGGGCCAAAATCAGCTTTTCGATAAATCTGTCATACAAAGCCTGATGCTGCGCCGTCCTGCCCTTGCGGGACACGCGGGTCTCAGGTTTTTTCTGTTTCTTCACCTTTCAAGTGTGGGAAACCCTTGACGAATCCCCTAATAGGGGACAGGCTAGATTGCATCGAATCCTTTCAGGAGATCGAGAGTGACGAGAGATTATGTGGAATGCCCTGAAGTGGCGGGCAAGACGATCAAAGCCCTCAAGCTATATGAGGACGACACCGATGGCTGTGAAACGCTGATTGAGTTCACAGATGGAACATCGTTCTCCAGCTCTGTCTCCTATCAGCCAACGTTCAAAGGAACGTTGTTCGAGGGCGGCGTTGGGACGCCGAAGATCATCCGCGATTACGAGCCGTAGCGCCCGCCTCAACCTGACGTCGTCATGCCCGTAAGGCATGACGAATGCTCGAAATGTCATTGGACGTTTCGACGCGCCGCTCTTAGCTTTGCGCCTAGCTGACACAAGAGTCAGCGGAGGTGCAAAGATGCTCAGAATCCGCCGCGCAATCCGGTTGGGAAAGCCTCTCAATCGGTCGTCCAATCTCCCCGCCAAACGGCGGGGAGACCCCCTCTCAAAGCAAACCCTCCGCCACGCCCTTCATGTGATGGCACCGACGCTCACTGCGCTCCTGTTCGCGGGAGTCGGAAGCGGTGTCGCTCATGCCCAGGGAACGATGGACTTCTCCGGGGCGCAAACGTTAATGGGAACATTCAAAACCTTCTGTATTTATGCGGGTGCTGTGATTTGCTTCGGCGGCTTAATCTTCGCCGGAATCCGCATGATGTCGGGACGGTTTCAGGACGCGATCCCAGGACTCTTCGGCGCTCTTTTCGGTGCCGGGGTTCTCGGTTGGGGAGCCGGATGGATTGGCAGCTTAACCGGGCAGCAGATGTAGGAGGTGCATCTGCTATGACCAAGCGGGGAGAGCCGTTACCGATCAATCAAGCGCTGAATCGACCGAGAGCCAAACTTGGCCTCGATCTTACAGCATGGATGGCGATTGTCTTCGTCTGCGTAACGGTTTTCCTCGTTGGGTTTCGTCTTCTGGCGATGATTGCCTTCCCCACGCTTGCAGTGAGCGCATGGCTCATCGTTCGCAAACACCCAAAGATGTTCCAGCTATGGGGCCTGAGCCTCAACCAGAAGTCCTACTATGACCCGCGCAAACACTGAGCAATACAAACATACGCCGTGGTTCGCCAAGGCCGGAGCTGCGTGCAGCATCGTTCCGATTTCGCGCTTCGTTGGCCCGAATGTCTTTGCGCTCAAGGGCGGCGGCTCTGGATGCCTGTTTTCACTGACCGGCATTGACGAAGAAGGGCTGACCGATCAGGAACTCGATGCGCGAATGCGGTCGATTGAAGGCGCATTGCGTGGACTGCCTGAAGGCTCCTGCCTGTACCAGTACGCCCGCGTTCTGTCAGGTTTTGAACTACCCCGTCAGAACAAATATACGAATCCCGCCACGCAGGTCTTCGTAGACGACCGCCTAGCGTTCCTTGAGAAGACGGCAGCGTTCCGCCGCATTGATCTTCATTGGTGCCTCACGCTGGAGCCGTCCAAGGCGAAAGCGTTTGAGCGTCAGCCACAGGAGAACGCCGCCGACACGTCGCGCATGTTGGCCGAACTTCAGAAGACGGCGACCATCCTTGAAAGCCATCTCGGCAGCACTCTTGGATTGCGGTTGCTCCCGAAGAATGATGTCTTTCAGTTCTTCAGCTATCTGTTCAACCTTGAAGATTGGGCCAGTGCTGACCAGCTCCGCAGCGATACCGGCGTAGACCGGCAGATCGTGAAGAACCCGGTTGCGTGGCACAGCGATTACCTGAAAGTCGGCAAGCGCCATGTGCAGATGTTCTCCCTGAAGACGACGCCCGAAGCATCGAGGCCGTGCCAGTTCTCCAGCCTGCTCACACTCGATTGCGATAGTGTCCTGTGCTCGACATGGCGCGTGAAGTCCACCACCGAGGCCCGTAGCGAGATCGACGCTCAGGAGAAGTTCATCTCGTTTTTCAAGGTCGGTGTACTGACTCGCGTGATGAGCGGGCGCGATACGGCCTCACTCGAAACAGGAGCCGGAGCGAAGGCCGCCAACAGCAATGTTGATGACTTGAGCCAGGTCATCCGCGAGTTGGATAAGAAAGCGCAGGGCGAATACTCGCTCCGCTTGCTGCTGGCGGCACGCAGCGCGGAGCAGCTACGCGATACCGTTCCCGCCGTGCATCGGATCTTCGTCGATGCACGCGCTCAGGTGATGGAGGAGACGCTTGGCAATCTCTCTGCCTTTTACGCGATGTTCCCCGGTAATCAAAAGTTCAACGTTTTCCCGCTGTGGCTTGCGGAAGATCATCATGCGCGACTCTCCTCTGTCTTCGCGCCGCACATCGGCCACACTCACTCAGAAGACCTCGATTCGGAGTACCTGAATATCTTCGAGACCCGTACCCGGACACCGTTCTTTCAGGATGTGTATGTGGATGGCGTACGCGTCATGCTTATCATCGGTCCGACCGGGACCGGGAAGTCGGTTCACGGGAACCAGATCATCGCCCTTGAGCAGAAATACGGCGGTTTTACCTACATTTTCGACATCGGCGGCAGCTACGAGAGCGTTGTCGAATTATACGGCGGGCGGGTTGACCGCGTTGGAAAAGACGGCCCGCGCGTCAATCCCTTTGCTCTGGAGCCAACTGAGAGCAATATCAAGTTCCTGTATTCCTTCGTGAAGCTCCTGCTCACCAATGGCGGCGCGGAACTGGAGCCCGAAGACGACGACGTGATCCATAAGGCCGTGCAGGATATGTACCTGCTCGACCCGGAGAACCGGCGTCTATCCAATCTCTTCCTGCCAAAGAAGCTCGACCGCTACATGTCGAAGTGGGTTGGCAAAGGCATTTATAACGCTGTCTTCGACAACGTAGAAGACAGCCTTTCGCTGTCGCGCCTGCAATGTTTCGACTTCCAAGGTGTGAACAACGAGCAGTACGCCGACCTCATCGAGCCGCTGATGGTGTGGCTCCTCCGGCGTATCAACGATGTTCTCTACAACCCCGCCAATCTTGGTGTACCCAAGCACATCCTCATCGAAGAAATCTTTTCCTCCATGAAGAACAAGCAGTTGTTAGACGGGGCTCTCGCTTCCATCAAGACCGTGCGCAAAAATCTTGGCGGCGTCACCATGATTGGGCAATCGGCGGATGACCTAGGCGCGAACGCTGACAGCATCGTGAACTCCTGCACGTCATTCCTGTTCCTGAAAGACGCGACGTTCAATCGGAAGCGGTACGCCGAACTGTTCAAAATGACGGAACAGCAGCTCGCTCTCTTCGAGAGCTTGCAGGACCGTGAAGGTCTCTACATGCGTCGCGACGGCCTTACCAAAGTCGTCACGCTCAATCTCGACAGCCGCAGCTATGCGACGTTCTCCACCAAACCCAAGGATCGGGTACGCCGGTCGAAACTCATCGCCAAATATGGACTCACCGAGGGCATCACGCGTTTCGCCCAGGGTGAGCCCGCCTAACCGAAAGGACCAGAGCAATGAAACCGCCCATCCCCATCATCGTTACCGTTGGTCTTGCGTTGACCGCAAGCATTGCCTCTGCGTCCGGCCCAACGACACCCGAGCAAAAGCACCTTCAGCCGAACGCGCCGCGCACCATCACCGTGTCCGAAACGGACACGCCGCCTGTGGTTCGCGCTGGCCTGTTGCAATCGACGCTCATTCTGCTTCCAGATCAGGAGAAAGTTGCGAACGTCTTTGCTGGGGACACCGTGGATTGGGTGTTCGATGGCGGCCACGTCGCCAGCCGCTTCATCAGCATCAAGCCGAAAGTCGCGGGTGGTACGACGGACGTTCACATCGTCTCCGATCACGGCAACGAATACACCTTGCAGTTGCGGGAAGTCTCCGGTGAGGATGATCCCCACTTCGACTCTAAAATCTTTATCGCTCCCGGCGACAAAGCTGCAAAGGACAGACTGATTGAGATGCCCGTCTTCGTTCCGGCCGCCGAGCTGGACAAAGTGAAGCAGGAAGCGGCAGTAGCGCAAGCGGCGCAGGCCGCAACGCTGAAGGCTGAAAAGACGCAGGAAGAGGCGTATCGCAGTCAGTATCCCGGCTCGCTCCACTTCGACTACACATGGGACAAGTCGAAGGGCAAGGAGCTCGGCTTGCAGGCGATCTGGCGCGATGACAAGTTCACTTATCTTCGCGGCCAATTTCAGGAGACGCCTGCTCTCTACGAAGTGAAGGACAAGAAACCATCTCTCATCAACTTTGATTTTGCGAATGGTCTCTATACCGTTCCGAAGCAGTTGGACAACGGCTACCTGGCCATCGGTAAACAGAAGGTCGAATTTCACCGCGCAGCGGAAGTGAGGTAGCCATGTCGGAGCCCAATCAGAACATCCCTGCAACCGTGCCCGACCAGCCGGAAGCAAAGACTCCAGTACGGAAGAGTATGCCGGTCGTCATCGCCCTGGTCGTCATCATCGGGCTTATCGGCATCGCTAATCTCTCCAGTCTGTTGAGTGGGAGCAAGAAGAATGCTCCGGCCAGCGCAATGCCCATGCGTCCGGCAGCGCCGAACGCCCAGCAGGTGAACAGCTTTGAGTCGCAACAGCAGTTGCAGGCCCAGCGAGACGCCGAAGCGCGGCAGCACCAGCAGGAACTTAACGCCGCGCTCCAGCAGCTACAGCAGACCGAGGGCGCTCCCGGCCCGGAGGCCGCAGGCGCCCCTCCCATGACCGCCGCGCAGCGTTCCGCGATCTACGGTGACAATCCGAATGCGCCCAGACGTACGTCCGAGATGTCGCAGGCCCAGGCCGAGGCCAAGCAGAAGCAGCTTGCCAAAGAGAAGCAGCAGCAGGACGCCATCAACAGCGACACCGTTGCGATTGATTTCGAGCGCAGTGCGCCCGCAGCGGGAACAACGGAGGCCGCGCAAGGGACGGCTGCTACCGCAGCCGGCGGCGCGGCACCGGCCAAACCCGCCAATGTAGAAGCCAAAGCCGACAGCAAAGGCAATGCGATGGCCGCTTACAACTTCGATACCTACGATGGCCGTTTGTACCGCATCTTCGAGGGCACCGTACTTGAGGGTGTCGTCACCAATCACATTGACGGCGGGTTCAGCGGCCCGATCATGGTTTCGCTGACTACCGACCTTTACTCGCACGACCATCAGCAGCTTCTCTTGCCGCAAGGCACGCGATTGCTAGGAGATGTGCAGAGCGTCGGCAATGCACAACAGCGCAAGATGTTCGTCACCTTCCATCGTGCCATCTGTCCCGATGGCTTTTCTCTGGAGTTTGCCAAATACATCGGGCTCGATCAGATCGGAACAACCGGCCTTGCAACGAAGGTAGACCACGGCTACCTGCAAGCCTTCGCCGCCGCTGCGGCTATTGGCGGTCTGGGCGGCCTCGCGCAGATCGGTAACAACGGCAGCGTTCTTCAGCCATCGACTCAGATTCGAAATGGCATCTCCGAGCAGTCCGCCGCTGAAGGCGAGCAGGTTTTGAATCACTTCCTGAACCGGCTCCCCATCATCACGCTCAAGGAAGGTTCCCGCGCCCGCGTGTATATCGGAACCGACCTCTTGATTCCGGCTTACGCGAAGCATCGCGTCGATCCCACATTGTAGAGAGGAGCACCGCAATGAATGACCGTTACGAACATCTCCTTCGCAAGTCTCGTGATGCCAAGCGCGGAGGACGCGAAGCATGGACTGTGCAGTCCACCGGCGAAAAGCTCGCCGTGGCGCTTGTCCTCAATCGTGCCGATTGGCTTGCAGAGGATCAGTACACGATCGCCGAGGCCATCGAACGCAGCGGACAGGAATGGGTAGCGATCATCCCGCAGATAGCGCGGCAGCTTGCGGAGGAGGAATGACAATCAGGCAGACGACTACTCTCCATCGGAGCTATCAGGTGTCAGGAATCATTGCCGCGATCTTGCTTGCTCTCCTGCTCCTTGGGACAGAGACCGGACGGAATGCTCTCGCATGGGTGTACCTCCAGTCCACCGATGCGATTTCACGCGCAACACATATCCACGAGTTTTCCCTGGACAGGTGGGACCCGACCTGCCCGCAATGCATGTAATCCAACCCAACCGCAGGAGGCTCTATGAAGATCACACTGACTAACCGCCGCAAGTGGCTCCTCGGGGCAGGCGCAGCGGTGCTACTCACGGCCACGCCCAGCTTCGCCCTGTTCGGCTTCGGCGATATCGTCTTCGACCCGACCAGCTACGCCAGTCTCGTATCCCAGCTCACCACGCTGGAATCGCAGTACAACATGCTGAAAAACAACATCACGCATTTCTCCGCAAAGCAGCAGTGGCAGACGACGCTCCATGCTCTCGAAAACGTGAACGTCGCCAATATGTTCGGTGAGACGGCAGGTATGAGCATAGCGCTCAACACCAACTCCCCGTCTACATCGAGCACAGCATGGAAGGCGGCCACGGTCACGATGAATGGCAGTGCGTCGTCCTACCTTGCCGGTCAATCTCTCGGTAGCTCCCGTACGTCGCAGCTCGCCATGATCGAGACCGCCGACTCAGTATCTCCCGACTGCCTGACGGCTGTGGGTCAGTACCGTGCCTCCAGAAGCCAAAACAACACGGCTAACAACTCGTTGCTCTCGCAGCAGTTCGACGGCTCAGACAGTACCAACAGCGAAGTCCAGCAACTCAATCTCCTCAACGCATCGGAGGCGCAGAGGTTGAGCGAGATGCAATCGCAAGGCACGCTCCATGCCTGCCTCGCTTCGCAGATGACGGTCGCCAACATGGAACGTCGCAACGCCCACGTTGAAGACCTCAACACCGCAGTGTTCGTGCAGCAACAGCGTTCCGCCAACGACACGAGCGCCGCCAACGAATCGAGTACCTGGCAGACCTACCTTCCCTAGTCGGAGACCCGATGCTGAAAGCGATCAACACGAAAATACTGCTTGCCATCCTCGCGGCGTTGACCGCGATAGGCGGCGCATTGACCTACCAGCGGCATGAGGCGGCGAAAGCCGCCGCTGCCGCCGCAAAAGCAGCCGTCATCCTTCAGCAACAGCAGAAGGAGGCCGAAGATCAGCGCCAGCGTGACGAGGCATTTCGGCAGCGTGTAGAGGCGGACAAGAAGAAGCACAATTCCGCCGCTGCACACGAAGGTAAGACATGGCAGAAGTACATCCCCTAAACCTCACCTGAGAGAGTGTGCGATATGGTTTCCCTAGCATTGTTGGCACAAGCATTACCGAGCGCAAGTTCTGGCGTCGATTGGCTGTATCAGTTCACCAATAATCTGACCAATCTCACCACGCAGAACGGTGGCGCGTTGACCCAGCTTGGACTTACGGAGCTTAGCTGTATCGCACTCTTCACCCTCATCAGCATGGTCATCAATTGGAACACCACGAGCATGACACTGCGCTTCCATGCTCAGCCGGTTCATGCAGGCGATCTAGTCAATTTCTTGCTCAGACTCATCCTTTGCTGCCTGCTCGAAAGCTATTGGGTGAACCCATTCCCAGGAGCGAGCTTCGGTATCAATCACTTCTTTTCCTACATCGCGCAGGCGATGGTCGCGGCGTTCGATCAGAACTCGCTCGATAGCCTTCTCCAGCTTTTCAAGACCGCTGGCGACAATACCGCGATGCCGTCTCTCATGGCTCCCGTTCAGATCCTTTGCTACTTCGTTGTGCAGGCTTTGTTGGGCATAGCGTCGGCCATCCTCTTCGTCATCAATTGCAGCGCGTTCATCTTGTACGGTGTGACGGCTTTGTTCGGACCTATCTTCGTACCGCTGCTGATGACAAAGACGTTTCGAGCGAAGTTCTTTCACTTCCTTGACGTGCTTATTAGCTTCGCCATGATTCGGGCTGTAGCCGCCGCATTCATATTCGTTTGGGGCGGCTTTATGAACGCCTTTATCCAGCAGACGTTCAATGGAAATTACTCAATGGAGATGTGGCTTGCCAATCTCATTCCGTGCATCATGGTATTTGTCGCATTCATCGTGAACATGCTTTTTATTCCGAGCATGACCCAAGCGATCTTCGGTGGAGCGGCGGGAATGGCTGAAAGCATCACGAAGGTTGCTGGCACGGCTGCATCGCTAGGAATGTCAGGAGGAGGATAAGGCCCATGTTCGACTACGTACTAAAAGTCGCATTTGTTCGTCGCATATTGCGGTTGCGGATCGTCAGGTTGGCGATTGTCCTTATCCTTCTAGGTTCTGTAGTGGCCGGAGCTATCTACACCTATGTGATCTTCCAAGCGGTTGAGCAAAGGAGCCATTCCCATGTCCACACACACGGCAGTTCATGAGCAATACGTAACGTCAGAGCAGGCATTGCTCGCAGACCACATCGGCAACGAGGTCTATGCCTCTCACTATGCCGAGCGAAAAGCATACCGCCTCATTCTCGGTTGTGGGACGGTTCTACTCTGCGGGTCTATGTGGCTCAACTGGTCCCTGGCGCATCGGCCCGTTGTCAATCGTTACGTTCGCATCGACGAAATGGGACGCGCTCAGGCGATCCAATACAGCGATTTGAGCTATAGTCCGCGTGAGGGCGAAGTACGCACATACCTAATGGATTGGGCGAACTATCGCTACACCATCAACCGCGACACCATTGGGAAGAAATACTCGCTCAATTACTACTTCATGGGGCAAGCGCTCGCCTCACAGTTGATGCTGGAAGACAACCAGAACCACCTCGTTTCTCAAGTAGTGGCAGGCCAGATCGAACAGAGCGATGTGGATGTGAAGAACGTCACCATCACGTCCATGTCCCAGGAGACGGTACAAGGTGCGACAATCGCCCGTGGTACGGCGCTTGTCGCGATCGACAAGCTCTACTCTCCAAGCCACTCGCGTGAGCCACGCACGGAGCATTGGCTCCTGAGTGTGACCTACTACCTGAATCCCAAGCAGGTAAGCGACCAGGCGAAGATTTACCCGCAATACCAGTTCATCAATCCGCTTGGATTGACCATCACTGAGTTTCATGAAAA
The DNA here is from genome assembly GCF_018449545.1 of Granulicella sp. dw_53. Taxonomy (GTDB): domain Bacteria; phylum Acidobacteriota; class Terriglobia; order Terriglobales; family Acidobacteriaceae; genus Edaphobacter. The sequence goes on from NZ_JAAVUR010000001.1 coordinate 87,572, forward strand.
CCGGGTGTCCGTCGATCCCATTGCACCCGGAACGGCGGCCACAACTCCGTCAGCAATAGCACAGCCGAACGCTGGAGTTTCCCGGTGAGCTACGAGCTGATACTGCCATTCTTTCCGCCAGAGTTGCGTGAGCTTCTGCTGGACCCGTCCATCTCAGACCTGATGATTAATGGCACTACGGGCGTCTACGCAGATCGTGGTGGGGTTGTGCAGCATATCCCGCTCACAGCCCCATACACGAACGACCGGCTTCAGGCAGCGATAGAGCGTGTTGCCCGCATCCTCGGGCAAGACCTCACGACACAGAATCCCATCCTCAACACACGCTTGCCGGACGGCTCGCGTGTGGCGGTTGTCGGGCCACCCTCGTCCATCAATGGCCCTACCCTCACCATCCGCAAGTTCAACCGCTGGTATAGCTCCGATGAGCTGATTGCATCGGGTAGTATGCCGTCGCATGTTCGGGATACTGTCGTGCGCCTAATCGGGGACAGAAAGAACGGGATTATCAGCGGTGGAACCGGCAGTGGGAAGACAACTCTGATGAAGGCGTTCCTAGACCACGTTCCTGAGTACGAACGCTTGCTCATCATCGAGCAGCCCGCCGAGCTAAAGGTATCCCATCCCAACGCGGTTCGTTGGGAGGCTGTAGAGGAAATCCCGGGTCAGGTTGCCATCACGCCGAGCGAGCTTCTGGCCGCCGCGCTCCGCCATCGTCCAGACCGGATCATCATGGGCGAGATTCGCAACGAGTGCGGCTACGACCTCTTGCAAGCCATGAACACAGGGCATGGCGGTACGCTCTCTACCATTCATGCAAAGTCGGCGCTCGACGCTCTAAATCGCCTCTCCAATCTAGCCCTGAGTGCCAGGCCCAATCTTAACCACGCATTCATGCGTTCGGAGACGGCGGAAGCCATCGACTTTGTTCTGTACTGTGAGCGCGATCATACGGGCCGACGCCGGGTGCGCGAGTTGATTGCCGTCAACGGCTACAGCCATGCCGAGCAGTGCTTCCTTACGGAAGACATCTATCGAGCTTCCACGACGGCAAGCGCGGCATAAGTCAAGGACGGAAACCCGAATCGGAGCCTACCGGCATGAAAGACCTTCTTGAGCATGATGTAGCGAATACGCCTCGCCTCTGGCATGTGCTCTTGAGCGTGGCCGCTCCGAACTTCAAGACGAGCGAATCGGGACGCAAGACGCGCCTCTTTGTACGGAGGTCAGGCAGAGACGTGGTTCTGGTTTGCCGGTGGATAGCGTCGTCAGGAAGCAGAGGGTGTGCGTGGTTCTGGAGTGTGTCTCCCAAGTTCCATTCCGTCCATGTTCGGTCACTGCTTCGGGGCCTATGCGACGCCCGGCGGCAGGCTCGCTCTTCTGCTTTGCTACGCACCCTCCGGGTTACGGTTTCCATCTTCGACGGACCCACCGTAAATGCAGAGCTTCGGCCTTGGGAGTCGCGCCCCACTCGCTTGGCTTCGCCCGGTATGACCCGAACAAAGTTCGGGAATTCAAAAACGGAGACACCACCATGTACCTCAATCGCGCAACCCTCATCGGCTACCTCGGCAACGACGCAGAGATTCGCAACGACAAAAACGACCAGAAGTTCACCACGTTCTCGGTTGCCACCAAGACCTCCTACAAGGACAAAGAGAGCGGCGCGTACGTCTCGCATACCGAATGGCATCGCTGCATCGTCTTCGGGAAGTTTGGTGAGTTCGCGGCCACGCTCAAGAAGGGCGCGCACGTTCAGGTCGAGGGCGAGATTCGCCACACCGAGTACACGCCCAAGAAGGCCAAGAAGCCGGTACGCACCGACAGCATCCGGGTGACTTCCATCCTCAAGCTCGACCGCGCGGAGAAGGCAGCCGCCGACGAGCAGGAGTTCGATGAGATCCCCGTAGAGGAAGAGGCCGAATAGGCCACTTCCTCCGCATGGTGAGGCCCGGCACATCACCGGGCTTCTTTCACTGCTTAGGCCCGCATGATCGTACTCGCAAAGAGGTTCCGCTATGAGTCAAATCGCCGCCAGCTTCCTCAGACGTTGCTTTGCCCCTGAAGAGACGATAGCCATCCTGTTGCGGGGAGAGAATGGCGCTGCCCCCATGCAACGAGTCGTGCGCTTGGAGCAGGCTTTGGAGAACCGGTATATGGCCTGGCTCTCTTACGAGAACCAGCATGGTCGCAACAACATCTACATTGCCGCAAATCCACTTCACCCCGGCAGCCGCAAGCGCACGAAAGAGAGCATTGCATCCGTTCGCCATCTATATATAGATATCGACACCGATGGAGATGCCCGGCTCGCTGCGCTCCGGGCATCGGAGTTTGTCCCGCCGCCGACTTCGATTCTCTCTACTTCGTCCGGCAAGTATCAGGTGCTTTGGCGCGTCGAAGGCTTCGACTTTGCAGCTCAAGAGCAAATGCTCAAGCTGCTCGCCATAGCCTTCGGCGGCGATCCCGCTTGTACCGACTGCAACCGCGTCCTTCGCGTCCCCGGTTTCCTGAATCGCAAGTACGATCCCGCGTACAGAGTCACGGTCGAATATCCTGACGATTCCATCTGGACTTCCGATGACTTCGAGCTGGACGCGGGCGCGGTCGATGCAATGGCCTTCGACCATGCCATCCCGCCCAGGATGCAGATGGGAAAGCACAGTCATTCGGAGAGCGATTGGGCACAGGTCTCCCACGAGCTTGCTCACGGCAAAGACGCCGTAAAGCTGACGCGGGAGTTGGCTTCGCGCCGCTCCGATAAGCCCAATCCTCTTTACTACGCGCAGCGCACCGTCGATGTTGCTTCGGCTCGCCTCTGGCTTATCGAGGGCATCGCTATTGACGACGTAATCGCCATGCTTAAGTCGCGCCGCAATGCCGAACTTTCCGCCGCACGTTCTTCCACACGTGCGCGGGAGATTGCCGCGACGGCACAGCGCATGATTGCCCATCGAAAGACAGCCTGATTCAAACCAAAAGGAGAACACAATGCCACTGCTAGAAGTCACACAAACCCGCCACCTCAGCGCCTCCATTCGGTTGACGGACACGACCGCTACTCAGGTCGATCAATACGCCACTTTCATTCACGCTTCCGCCGACGATGTTGTCGAGCAAGCGCTTGCTTATGTTTTCTCGAAAGATCGTGAGTTTCAGGAATTCCTTCGCACTCCCGAAGCGCAGAGGGTTACACCGACACTGCGCGTGCGTAGAGCAGCCGCGAATGAGGCACTGGAACCGGCTGGGAAGAAGACGGTTTCCGCAGCATCTTCAGCGTCCCAAACACCGGCTGTTGTGGCGGGATCGAAGGCATGATCCTCCACCTACATCCGTGGCAGTACCAGAGCGGTGCTGCGCACCGGGTGTATCTCGACACTCCACCCCTTACAGGTTCGTGCAGGTATACCAACGTAAACCTCAACAAACCACAGGAAATCCGCTAAGGCCGGTATACGCAGGTATACCGGCGTGGAGCTATCAAATGGCCCTTCTCAGTCCAGTGAACGACATCAAGAAGACGACCGGCAAAACGGTCTTCCGCAATACGACGCGCTGCCTCAAGTTGACGGAAGACGAAGCGAGGTTGCTCGATGAAGTCGCCACCGCGAAAGGTGTGGCCCGCAGCGAATGGATGCGCGACGTAATTCTCCGCGAGTTGCGTTCGGGACCTACGTTCGATCCTTCGTTGGCGGAAATTCTTGGCGTGCGGTTGCTGCTGGTCAATGTCCTGCGACCGCTAGCCGCAGGACAGAGCATGTCGCTCGAAGCATTCGACAAGCTGCTTGACCAGATCAGCACTTTGAAACACGAGATGGCCGGAAAGCTCCTGGCCGAAGGAAGGAAATAAGACGATGGCTAAGACAACGTGGGGCCGCAAAGAGACGATCATCTGGCCGCAGCACCGGCCCGTTTATACCTATGGCGCGATCTTCGCCGCCATCGTTCTGACGCTCCTGTTTCTCTATGGACGCCTTCGCCTGGTTGGAACTCCATTGCAGCGGTTTTATATCCCGGTCTATGTGCGTACTTCTATCTTTGGGTCGTTCAGCAAGACGCACCGCAGTGAGTACCGGATGCTCTTTCTGGCCGGGCGAGGCAACAAGCCAAGCCCCGCCATCAATGACGATGTGGTTCATGGAAAAACAGTTGAGCCGGGAGGCCGAATCATCCCTCTGGCGCTTTCTCCGAGTGCGCTCCAGCATGGAGACGACTTGCTTTTTCGCGGCCCACTACGGAGCTACGTGGACGCCCGCCTCAGCGACTATCTCAAGGTCGCTATCTATAAGGATGGCCTGTCTGCCATCGTGAAAATACCGTTGCTCTGTGGGGCTGGAATCTTTCTGATCCTGTTGCCGCTCGCCGTCACCAAGGATGTGAAGCGACAGAAGGCTTTGAAGTATGGACGTCGGCTGAAAGGCCCTGAAAAGCTCACGCCGCAGGAGTTCAACGACGTAGTCAAAGGCGATGGCGTCGGGTTCAAAACCGATGGCATGAAAGAGATGATCCGCATACCGGCGCGGGCAGAAGCCCAACACATGCAGTTCATCGGAGACACGGGCGCGGGCAAGTCGGCCTTGATGTTCCAGGTACTTCGTCAGGCCCAGAGCCGGGGCGATTCGGCCATCGTGTACGACCCGGCCCGCGAGTTCGTGAAGCGGTTCTATGACCCCTCGCGGGGCGATGTCATCCTGAATCCGTTGGACAAACGCTGCCCCTATTGGGGGCCAGCCGAGGAGCTGCGCAGCCGCTCCGAAGCGAAGGCGTTGGCCGTCTCGCTCTTCCAGCCGCCGCAGGATCGCAAGGGCGAGTTCTTCATCGAGTCGCCGCAGAAAATCTTTGCCTTCCTGATGGCGTACGGACCGACGCCGGATGAGTTGGTCCAGTGGATGTCGAACCCGGACGAGATCGACCACAGACTCAAAGGCACCGAGCACGCACACCTGATCGATCCGCAGGCCCACCAGCAGCGGGCCGGTGTTCTCGGCTCCCTGGGACTGGTTGCCGACAGTCTCCGTCTGTTGCCGAAGAAGGCCGAAGGTAACGGCACATGGACCGCTTCCGACTGGGCGGAGAAACGGCAAGGATGGATCTTCCTTACCTCCCGCGCAGCCGAGCGCGAGGCGCTACGGCCATTGCAGAGTCTATGGATCGACTGGCTGGTTTTGCGTCTGCTCAATGAGCCGACCAAGGGACAAAAGCGTGTCTGGTTTCTGATCGACGAGTTGGCGAGTTTACAGAAGTTGCCACAGCTTCACACCGCTATCACAGAAGGGCGCAAGGGTCAGAATCCGGTGGTGCTCGGCTTCCAGGGCAAGGCACAGGTCGAGTATCTGTACGGGCATCTGGCCGAGGTTATGCTCTCGCAGCCCGCGACCAGCGTTTGGCTCACCACCAAAGAACCAAATGCCGGGGAGTGGGTGTCGAAGTTCATCGGCAAAGTAGAGATCGAGCGGCTGCGTGAGACACATTTCGACGGTACGAGGGCAGGCCGCAATTTCACCATGGATAGGCAGGTCGAGCCTCTGGTTATGGAATCCGAAATCTCCGGTCTTCCCGACCTCCATGCCTTCATGAAGTACCAAAACTACGTCACCTACTTTTCGTTTCCGTACTTCGATATGCCGGAAATTGCCAAGCCCTTTGAGTTGCGAGAGCGGCCTGACGACAAGCTCCCGTATGACCCTAAGAACATACGGAGCGGCAAGCCGGAGCCGTCCTCTCCGGAACTGAAGCAGGAGCCGAAGCCCTCCGCCCCGACGCCCACGCCTAACGAGCCTGCAACATCCCAAGCGGTTCAGCCCGAGCTTCCACTTACTACTGATGTCCATGAAGAACAGAACGTCATCACGCACGGTTAGGAGCCGCCATGCTGAATATCTCGAAGCCGCTTTCTGCCAGCCAGGCGCGGACTTATCACGCGAAAGAGTTCACCGCTGCGGAGGAAAATTATTGGAAGCAAGGGGACACCATACAGGGCAAATGGCATGGCAAGCTGGCAGATGAATTTGGTTTGTCGGGAGCAGTGGGCGCAGCGGAGTTTGCCCGTCTCTCCGAAGGGCAGCACCCTGAGACTGGCAAGCAGTTGGTTTCGCATCGGGTCGTTCACGAATACAAGAACGCGGACGGGAAGACGGTGTCTCCGGTCGAGCACCGTGCCGGATGGGACGCTACTTTCTCCGCGCCGAAGTCCGTCTCTCTTACCGCGCTTGTCGGCGGTGATGACCGCGTGCGCGAGGCGCACCGCGAGGCCGTCAACGTCGCCTTAAACGAACTGGAGAGATACACGCAGGCTCGCATCGGCGGGAACAGTCCCGCCGAGACGACCGGAAAGTTTGCGGCGGCAAAGTTTGAGCATGACACCGCTCGTCCGGTGGATGGGTACGCCGCGCCGCAGCTCCATACGCACGTCGTCGTCTTCAATATGACCGAGCGCGATAACGGCAAGATGCGAGCCTTGCAGCCGCACTCCCTATTTGAAAGCCAGCAGTTTGCAACCGCTGTCTATCAATCCCACCTCACGTACAAGTTGCGCGACCTTGGCTATGAAATTGAACCGGGCAAGAGCGGCGCACCTGACGTAAAGGGTTTCACAGCAGCCTATCTTGAGGCATCCAGCCCACGCCGCCAGCAGATCGAAGAGGCGCTAGGCCGTAGCGGCTTCACTGGGCCGGAAGCCGCGCAGATCGCGGCACACAACACCCGCGATAAGAAGGTGATTTGGTCTCCCGACCAAATTCTGGCCGCACACAAACAGATTGCCGATGAGTTCGGCAATCAAGCCGACCGGGTTGTGGCCGAGGCGCGGCAGCGCCGGATGGAACAGACACAAGGGCACTCTCCAAACGAAAGGCAGCAGAAGGTTCGGGAGGCTGTCACCTTTGCCCGCGATAAAGGCTTCGAGCGCGAGGCCGTCGTAGACGAACGTGCTCTGTACGTCGATGCCTTACGCCGGGGTATGGGAGAGATGACTTACCCGGAGGTACGCGCCAGCTTCGAGTCGCGTGTTACCTCCGGCGAGTTCAAACAAATCCCCGACGATGGCTCCAGGGCGGGGCGCAGGTTCACCACCGCGGCGACCATCCACGCGGAGAGTGAAATCGTGCAGAAGGTGCGGGACGGACAGAGCCGCGCACCGCAGATTATGGGGATTGAAAGCGCAGTCCCGCTCGTAGATTCGCGTCCTCATTTCAACTCCGCACAGAAGCGGGTTGTCGAAGAAGTGCTTACTTCCTATGACCGCGTACAGGGATTGCAAGGACGGGCAGGCAGCGGTAAAACTTCAGTCCTGGCCACCATCCGAGAGGGAGCTGAAAATAACGGCTACGTCGTGGAAGGATTTGCGCCGACCTCACGTGCTGCGAAGCAATTACGCGATGCTGGTATCAAGGCGGACACGTTGCAACGCTTCCTCGCGGGCGGCAGCCTGCAGGCCGCCGGTGATCCCACCAATAAGCACCTCTATATGGTCGATGAGTCCTCTCTGGCATCGACGCAACAGATGCGCGACTTCCTGAATAAGATTGCTCCGCAAGATAAGGTGCTGTTGATTGGCGACACGCGCCAGCATCAGGGCGTCGATGCCGGGAAGCCTTTCGAGCAGTTGCAGGAAGCGGGTATGAAGGCGGCACAGCTTGACCAGATTATGCGCCAGAAAGATCCCGCGCTCCTGAAAGCGGTCGAGCATCTGTCCAACAATGAAACCGCTGTCGGTGTCGAGATGCTGGCGCAGCAAGGCCGCATCACTGAGATTGTTGACCCGGAGCGACGTGTGGCAGCCATCGCCAAAGACTATGCCGCGCATCCCGAAAATACGCTGATCGTCTCGCCGGATAACGCTTCGCGCCGGGCCATCAATCAGGCCGTCCGGCAGGAGTTGCAAGCGCTTGATGTGGTGGATAAAACAGATCATTCCGTGCGCGTGCTCGCGCCGCGCAATGATATGACGGGAGCCGACCGCGAATGGGCCGCTCGCTATCAGCCTGGCGACGTGCTGCATTACGTTCGCGGCAGCAAGGAACACGGTATCGAGGCCAGAAGCTACACCCAGGTCGTCACCACGAACGCGGCTGAAAATCTCGTTACCGTGCAAAAGGCGGACGGCCAACAAGTAACCTACGACCCGTCACGGTTGCGCGGTATCGCTGCCTACAGGGAGATCGAGCGCGAGTTTGCGGTTGGAGACAAGATTCAATTTACGGCTCCGTCGAGAGACTTGCAGATTGCGAATCGTGACCTCGGCACCATCCAGCAAATCGGCGAGGATGGCAAGATCAGCGTTCGCATGGACGGTACAAAAGACAGGATTGTGCGCTTCGACGCGAACGATATGCGACACCTCGACCATGGGTATGCGGTCACGTCGCACAGCTCACAGGGAATCACTTCCGAACGAGTGATTGTCAATATGGACACAGCGGTTCACCCCGAGCTGATATCCAGCAGATTCGCTTATGTATCGGTCTCTCGCGCCTCGCGTGACGCGCACATTTACACCAATGATGCTCCTTCGCTCGCTGGCAAACTCAGCCAGGACGTCAGCAAGAGCGCTGCCGTCAGCTTTGGCAATGTTCACAGCAATACCGTGCAGCAAGGGATGTCTCTGGCCGTCCGCTAGATACCTGTACTTTTTTATCCGTTCAAATCGGGGGAGCGACTAACTGACGAGATCCACTTTTTTGGACCTGATCCATTTCAGCAGTGGCAGACTTATGTACACCACGGGGAGGGCCATTAGTCGACCGTGGTTTAGAGCGTGAAATTAGCCCTGAGCTTGAGAGCGTCTTCTATCCATTGTTCAAGGTTGTCATGTATGTGTGCGTAGACGTCTCTGCTGTCTGCGTAGGGAGGATAATGTAGAGCGGCGACACTCGATAAAAGCTTTGTGGGCTGTTGAGTGAAGTGCAGGTTGTCGAATGGGTTGCCGCCTGCTATCGCCTGGGCTCCATTCCGATCCTTCAGGTTATGTATGCGAATACCAAAAACGCCTTTCCCGCTGTTCCATGCAGATTCAATTTCATACGTGACCCAAGGACGAGTTGCAGTCTCTGAGCCGACCAGTACGACTGCGCAACTCTTTCCATCAAGCTGACCGTCGATCCACGCTTTAATGGCTCCATCGCCACCCCGCTTCACCTGCTCCCATTCGTTGTCAGAGCACGGAGGATTGCCCTCAATGATTCCCATCTGGCGGACTTGGGACGCACGCCAAGAATCTCGTTCGAAATGGAAGCTGAAAAAGGCACGTCTTGCCACAAGAGGTTCCCCCTTAGGAGCTGAAGTGATGGAGCTGAGACACGCTAATAGTGTTTTCAATCGGCATAAGCAGAGATGCGGACAGGATTCGCCTTCTTTTCGCTCCTCCAATATAATATGCTTTTTGACCCTGTAAAAAGAATTGTTGCCGGACAGCCTGGAGAAGAATTGTGACGAGCTACGAAATTGGGATTCTCGGGGATTTCAGTGCTGACGAAGTAGCCCGTTTGACCGCGACACTGACTTCATTGCTAGCAGATTTCGATCTGGCCGTGGGTGACAGCGTCATGTTCCGCACGAGTAAAGATTTCGAAAATCGCAACACTCATGCGGCGGCCGTTGCAGCGTACTTTGGCGGTGCTACGAAGGCAGATCAAGACTGCGCACAAGAAGCAGTTCGTGCCAGTATTCCCATTATCCCAACTATCCCAAGCATCGGAGATTTCGGTGTGCTCATTCCCGACTTCCTTCAGCCAACTAATGGTCTGCGACGACGCACCGACGACCCGGACATGATCGAACTCGCAACCGCACTTCTGGAATGCGTCGGATTATTGCGACAACAACGTCGGATCTTCGTGAGCTATCGAAGAGTGGAGTCACGGAGTTCAGCTGTTCAGCTACACGACGCGCTCAGCGCACGGGGCTTTGAGGTGTTCCTCGATACTCACGACATTAGACCAGGAGAACCGTTCCAAGAGGTCTTATGGCATCGCTTGTGCGACTCTGATGTCATGATCATGCTCGATACCCCAACGTATTTCGAGCGTAAGTGGACCAGACAGGAACTGGGAAGAGCGCGAGCAAAAGAGATTCACATCCTACGTGTAGTTTGGCCTTCGCATACGCCTCCGCTTCATACTGGGTTCGCAGAGACGATCTATCTTGATGCTGCTGACTTAACAGGAGCGGACGGTCCGATGACGGAGACAATTGTTGACCGTATCGTTCTCGCGGCAGAGGCTCTGCGAAGTCGGAGCATCGCTGCCCGTCACATGTCCATTGCCGGGAAGCTGCGAGCAGAGATTGCAAAGATTGGTGGAGAGATTCAGGGTATCGGACTTCATCGAGCGCTCGCGTTGAAACTCCTAGATGGAAGCAAAATCTGGGCCTATCCTGTAGTGGGAATCCCTACGGCTGATCTTTTGAACGATGTCGCTGACAAAGCCCGGAAGGCCGATCATGGTCAAGTACCGATTCTGGTATACGACCACATCGGGATTCGGGATCAATGGAAAGCGCATCTGAAATGGCTTGATGACAACATTGCATGTGTGCGTGCCGTACCCGTCGTTGATGCTGGCTGGGCATTGGCAGTGCGGGAGGTGAAAGCGTGAGCGACGCAATTTTTCTCTCTGCGAGCGTTCCCGATCCTCGACGCGCGCCAGAATACGCAGAAAGCGCCGATACGGTTGCTATATCTGCCGCCATCACCGCGCTGGTGCATGTCACTCTTGGTCGACGATTACTGGTATGGGGTGGACATCCAGCGGTCACGCCAATGGTATGGGCTGTGGCCGAGGGTCTGGGTGTTGACTACGGTGGGTGGGTCAAGCTCTATCAGAGTGAATTCTTCAAAGACGAGTTTCCGGAAGATAACGACCGTTTCAACAACGTGACGTACACCGAGCGCTCAGGAGAAGACCGGGAGCAGAGTTTGCTTTTAATGCGTACTCGTATGTTTCGCGAGACGAGATTCTCTGCCGCGGTCTTCATTGGCGGAATGGGTGGGATTGTTGATGAGTTTAATCTCCTACGCGAAATACAACCCAAGGTCGCAATGCTACCCGTTACTTCGAGCGGAGGGGCCGTAGTCGAGGTAGCTCGTCAACTAGAGAATTATCCGCCAGAACTCAATAGCGATCTGGATTATGTGAGTATGTTTCACCGCCTCCTTGGAGTTCCCGTGGGAGAGCGCCGTTATCGTAATCCGGCTGATCAACCGGAATCGCCTGCCGAGCGTCTATGGACTCCTGAAGATGGTCCGATCGGAATCAGATAAATGGCATTCCTCACGCAAGAAGAAATGCGTAGGCGTGCTCGACAAAGGGCTGCCCGGGACCGCATGGCGGTTGAAGACATCCTAAAGGAAGCTTCGAAACATCACTCGAACGATTATGACATTTTCCTTTCGCAAACCATAAGAGATGCTGAACTGGTGTTAGGGGTGTATGACCAGCTCACAGCTCTCGGGTTTCGCGTCTTTTGCGATTGGATCGATTCTCCTGAGATTGATCGAAGTAATGTCACACCAGCAAACGCTGATTATCTCCGTCGAATCATGCAGAGAAGCAAAAGCCTTCTCTATCTAGATACAAACGGTGCGGAGCAATCGCTTTGGATGTGTTGGGAACTTGGTTGGTTCGATGGTCATGAGGGTCATGTTGCTATCCTTCCTGTCTTGTCGGAGGGATCAACCGCCTACCGCGGTCGTGAGTTCCTTGGCCTCTATCCCTATGTGGAGATTGATGGTGAAGGACGACTCAAAATCGTTCGGCCATCAGCGACAAACAGTCGCGGGTTAACTTTGATAGAAGCACCCAATTCAACCACTTTCGAGGGCTGGATGAGACGTGGTGAAGCGTTTATGAGGCCCCGTAATATCGAGAGCTGGGGCGTAATGCATCGCGATTGATCTTTGATCACTATATTGTCCTATTGAAATGGAGTTCCATTGCCACTGATTAGTGAACCAGAATTACGACGTTTGGCGGGGGATCGACGGGAGCGCCTTCGAGAGTCGACTGAGCTTGGGCACCGAAACCTATTGATGAAGGCGGCATCGCTTTCACACTACGACATATTCCTCTCTCACAGTTTCCGCGATAAAGATCTCATCCTGGGTGTGGCAGAATTGTTCGAAACATTCAATTACACCGTGTATCTCGATTGGAGGGAGGATTTGCGTTTAGATCGCGCAACTGTGAATCGTGAGACGGCCAATACTTTAAAGCGCCGCATGTCGAACTCTTCTGCACTATTCTTCGTTCCCACAGATCACGCCATCGAGTCCAAGTGGATGCCCTGGGAACTCGGGTTCATGGATGGAAAGAACGGCAAAGCGGCGGTGTTTCCCGTCACTCAAGTTGATTCCGGCTCCTCTGATTACCGCGGTCAAGAGTACCTCGGGATTTACCCGTATGCTACCGTCGGCAAGAACAAAGCAGGCGACGACCGAATCTGGATTCGTCAGGACCGTCAGACATCCGTTACTTTTGAGCGCTGGCTCAAAGGCGAGCAGCCTAAGAGACGGCAATAATGCCTTGAACCATATCTTTCGGCTCGATTCAAGGCGGATACCTTATCGTCCTCTGTCCAGTGGGACATTATGAAAGCGTTCATCAGTCATTCAAGTTCGGAACAAGATGTAGCAGTCGCGCTGAAGAGCGTACTTGAGGAGCTCAATATTGAGCCTTTTCTTGCTCATAACGACATCCGCGCTTCGCAGCAATGGAACGAACGGATCCTCTCTGAACTCAAAGAATGTGACGTTTTCTTAGCGCTGCTAAGCCGGGCGTTCAAGCGTTCTGATTGGTGTGCGCAGGAGAGCGGAGCTGCAATCCTTAGACGTGACGCCGTTGTCATTATCCCTATATCGTTGGATGGGACCAAACCATATGGCTTCTTGGCCCACCATCAGTGCCGTAGTGCTCTGGATGGCCAGGTTCCAAGTAGCGTGGTCATTGACGCGTTGGCGACGAAATGGCCCTCAATAGCGATTCGCCTTCTTCGCAATCTGGGTGGCCTGAGCACGCGTGAGTTGATCGAAATAAGGAACAAGAAGTGCAATCAACATTTCAGCGGCGCGGAACGAATGAGCGCGATCAAGTCCCCTAATCAAAATGTCGATTCGAAAACGGGCAAATATGGTCCGCTAACCTTTGCCGGGAAAGCTACCTCCCGACCTTCCTCCGCATGAACAAACGGCGTCTTCCTGCAAACTTACTAAAGGCTCTTGAGTATCAGGTTAAAGAACAAAAGTGGTTCAGAGAGCAGGACCTTTGATCGAGACTCTGTTCGAAACCGTGTATGGCAGATGACACAATTAGCTCCTCGCTGAGTCTCGATGTTCATCCAGATCTATATTCCCTCACTTCCGAGAGAACCCGCAGTGACTTTCGGATATCTCTCTAAAATCGCCAACCCTGCATCCAATCGACGCAGTTAGCTTCTTCGTGACTGTGGGGGATCCGGAATAGAATGGTGCACTCTAGCGTTTGAGCGGAGGATGTCCATGGAGACCGGTGATTGCCCCCTGTGCCTTTCTCAAGGTGTATCCCTGCACGATAGTCATTTCATGCCGAAGTCACTCTATCCGCTCTTTCGCACCGGCAATCTCCAACCGGTACGCTTTTCCCGCGACAAGATGGTCCAGACATCCAACCAGGTGACGGACTATGTATTTTGCGGCTCCTGCGAGAAGGTGTTCAATGTGGGTGGGGAGAGCTGGATTCATACTCGGTTCGCCGTCCATAACGGGCCATTCCCGTTGCGCGAAAGCCTGCTGAAACAAGCGCCGCTCCAAGATTCGGAAGGGACAACGGTATACGCGGCAGCGAAGAATCCCGAAATCGATGTGCCGAAGCTCATACACTTCGGATGCGGAGTTTTTTTTAAAGCTGCGGTCCATCCGTGGGACGGGGATGACCCGACACGACCCTATATCTTAATGGAGCCAGATTTAATAGACGCACTCCGACAATACCTGCTTGGAAAGGCAGACCTGCCAAAGACCGTGGCGCTTGGCGTTACGGTGGATTCCGCGCCCGTCGTTTGGCAGGCCATGGTCGAGCCTTACCCAATCGCGCCAGTTCTCGGATTGCAGCGATACTTGTTTTACGTGCCGGGCATCGCTTTTCAACTCTTCGTCGGGAAAGATGCTCAAGACAAGGTTCCGACGTGCATCAACGGGAGCCCCTACGGACAAGTGATGTATGAGAACATTTCGCTCACCATGCGGAACGCGGGCCGCATGGAACTGAAAGATGCAGAGCGACCGCAAAAATTGTTGAACATGATGGCCGACTTGGAGAAGAAGGGCCTCAATGTTCGTCTGGGCGATTAGAAAGGAACACACATGTTCAGCGGCATTATGTCAGTCCTCGCCTTGCTGTTCTCAATAGCCTCGTTTGCGTATGTCAATTACGACCGGCGCGTAAAGCTGCTACTTCGTCCCCGGAAGGGAGATTGGTGTGTGCTGGATCGCGCTACCAATGACAGAGAGACAATCTTTCGCGGCATAATCGAAGCCTACAATCACAGTTCGCGGCCCAATGCGATTCGCGGCTATCGCTTTTGGATCGACAACAACGGAGTTCATGAGGACCTCGAAAGCGAGATGGCCGCGATTGGCGAGGGGAACAATCCGTCGCTACCGGATGAGCAAGAGACCAGTGAACTCTTCAATGTGACGCCGCTCCCTATTCCGGCCTACACCGGCGTGGAAGTCCGTCTCTACGCCATCGTCAAAGGCGTCCACACGCTTCCCGGAAATCATCTCCCCATCACCGTCGAGATCGAGGACATTCATGGAAAGTGGTACACCGTGGAAGTGAAAGCGTCTCGGACTCAGCGGCTCATCAGTGGCCGGAATGCTAGTTCGTAGAAGCCTGCTCCTCGGTAACAGCTATCGACGGATATGTCTCACGAGGGAGGCCGAATGACGAATGAATCTCTTGAAATGGAACCTTATGACAAATGGGAAGAATATCGCGATTCAGACGATCCCTTTGATATCGGGACGCTGCACCAGCTTGATCTTGCACATATGCCCGAGGATGTCACGCTTTGGGTTCTCGATAATTTCTTCCCGGAGACGAGAATCCGCCGTGAGGACGACACACTTATCTGCGAGATCGAAGAACACCTTTACACCAAATACTGGGAACATAAGTTTTCTGCCTACGCTTTTTCCGAAGCGATGGAACGCGCCGTCACGCGCCTCATGCACGAGGGACATCCGTTTGCCAGTCCTTCCCGCGATGCAGAGGACGTTCACATTTTTGTGAGATGGCAACTGCGAATGCCGTCTGCAACGCCGCCAGGAGGCGTGACGGCCTCCATAAAGGCCGCGTTTGACCTTGTCTGGCAACGCGCGGATGCCATTCTCGAACATTCGGATTCCGTCCTCATACTCGGAAAAGACACGGGAACCGCTATCGACATACTCAAGCGAATCGAATCAAAGTTGCAGGAGATGGGCTACTACACCTACATCATCAAAGAACAACCTGACCGGGCCGGTGAAAGCATCGTCCAGAAGGTGATGCGCTATGCGCTTTCATCCCGGTTTGTTGTGATTGAGAATTCAGAACCATCCGGCCATCTTTATGAGATTCCCCATGTGGCAAAAGCCGCCGAATGCGTCACCGTTGTCCTTCAAGAGAAGGACAAGGGCGCGACTTGGATGTTCGAGGATGCTTATGCCAAGCACAAGCATTGGCACAAGATCGAATATGAAGGCATATCGCTCGAAGCCGCCGTGGTCGAAGCCGCGAAATGGGCAGAACAGTTCTTAAAGGACTTCGGCGAGTACCAAACCATTCATTTGCCGTGGCTCAGGAAATGAGCATTCCTGATCACTCCGACTTGAACAAGGAATACGCACAGTGGCTTCCATCCTGACTTCGCACCGAAGGCTGCGCAAACCAATTCCACCGTATCGCTTGCTTGTCCTCAAGAATCATCGACGCACCGGCGCGCTTCGCACGCTCCCTTATCTTTTCCGGGTCTCCAGCGTCAGCCGTAAGGGGAGAGGTGTTTTCAGATCCTCTTCGAGAAACTGTTGGTACCAGCCATTCGTTCGCATGAAGTGCATGTAGAACTCGCGCTTCGGTTTTCGCTCTCCTCACAGTTCGCGCAGAGCGTTTCGCGGCCCGACCATGGCATGGACATCGCGCGCCAATAGAAACAACATACTCGCCCTGCCAACCTTGCTGCTGTCACCGAAGCTCGCTCGCCGCCCATTTCCGAGTCGTCGCCGTTTGCGCTGTTTCTTCGCCAGTAGATGCTAGAATTATGTGTGGAAAAGACCAATCAACATTACGTGTGGCGGGCGTACCTGAAGCCATGGTCTTCGGAAGGCCAAATCCATTGCCACCGCAATGGAACAACACGTTTCCGCAGTTTGCGCCGCGTCGCCAGTGCCGATCTTTTCTACTCGATACCTGAAATCCTATCCAGCGACATTGCCCAAATCGAGCATCTCGCTATCGAACGTTCGCCCGAAGGCCTGAAGAAGATACATCGCAGTTACGTCGCTCAATGCCGGAAGTCATGGATGATCAAGCGATTCCTGGAGAAGGTTAGCCTAGACGAATTCAAGAAGATCGATTTGAAGGCGTTGGGTTATGAGGGCGATGATCTCAATCACGAAAAGCTTTATGAAGATGCGCGAGTTGCTGCAGATGAAGCCATATCCAACGACGAAGAAGACTATCTTTCTCGCATGGAAAACGCCTTCCAGCCTCACCTTGAATCACTTCTGAAGAGCGATACGTCGTTCTATGGGGACGCCGTCAAAGCTGGCGAATTCATCACCTTCATCAGCATTCAATATCTGAGAACCAAAAAGATTCGCGAGGGCATGGCGGATACCTTCAATGCTTCGCTTAAGGACTTCGTTCGCCTATGGACGATTTACGCCCACATCTTCTCGATCAATGTCAGCAGAAGCTTTTTCGGTGCATTTCGAGGATTCAAGATCATCGTGGCAGAAAACCTCACTGACGTTCAGTTCATCACCGGCGACCAGCCTGTCTTCAATCTGCACGGAAATCCACTGACGCGGGACGTTCCTGAAGAGATGGAACTCTACTATCCTCTGTCTCCAACGAAGGCCATGTTCTACGTCAAGGTCATCAACAACGACTATCCGGCGACGATCACCGATCCCACCGAGGTTGAGAAGTACAACATCCTGATCGCGCAGAACGCCCACGAGCAGATCTATGGCGATTCAAAAAAGGCTCTCGCACGCTACGGTCAATACCTTGACCCGCTACCGAACGTATCTGCATGTCGATGATCCTCCTAGAAACCGCTGCTTCCATCCTCCGCCTCAGCGCAGGGTACAGCGGCGGACCATCTCATTAGTCGGCATATCGCCACTTAGAACTAGCGACAAAGAGCTGGCAAAGCTGCATCAACCGGGAATGAAGTGGTGACAGTCGCGCCTCGTTTAGCGCGGAACATCTTCATCGTTCGCCACATGCCAAGGGACTTGGCGCGAACGAAAAAGCTCTGGATGCCGTGCGGTCAGATGCGAAAGCACCGTCCGTGCGATTCGCACGCTGTGCTCAATTTCCTTATCCCACTCCGCATTCGACAGTCCCTCGCTGTGTGTTGCGGGCCACTTCGCAGTCCTGATTCCGAGAATTAGGCTGGCGGCGATTGCTAGGGTCGGCCCCAATCGTTCCTGATCTACTTCTTTTCGAAAGCCGCCAACGCGCGATCCATTAGTGGAAGTCATGCGACTCAACCTCCAATCCCCGCTGAGGTAACGGAGACATGCGCGTGGAGCGTACATGGACGACTCCACCTTCGTTTTGGAGGGGACCTTCCAGGCTGATGAATTTGCAGAGGACGACCGTCTCACGATTGCGCTCAAAGAACTCTTTCGTGACCATCACATTGAAGATGCCCGTCTCATCCGCGATGGACATGAAGACCATCCCATTTGCTGTGCCGGGTCTTTGCTTCACGATCGCCAGGCCAGCCGTTCGCACGTAGTCTCCCGTCTTTCTGCGTTGCAGGTCCGAGGCCGTGAGAAAGCCCCGGCAGCGTAGCTCTTTGCGCCTGTAGTGCATGGGGTGGTGCCCTACAGTCAACCCCATGCCTGCGTAGTCCGCGACTAATCTTTCCTCATCACTCATCGTTTCAAGCGGCAAGTATGCGTCCTCTTCTTTTAGCCAATCGCTCTGCTGGCGCAAGAGCGGCCCTTCGAGTTTGCCCGCGCGTTCCACTTGCCATAACGCATCGCGGCGATGTGCAACTCCCTCCAGTTGATTGAGCGCTCCGATGCGAGCGAGGAGCGCCAGCTCCCCACGACTCAGAGACGGCACACGGATGGTCAAATCTTCTATCGAGCGGAAGACTCCACTCTCCGTGCGTGTCTTCACCAAGGCTTCGGCAACATGCTTCCGTAGCCCCTTGGCATATCCAAGGCCAAGCCGCAATGATTTACTGAAATCGGCCTCATGTTCTATCGAGCACTGCCAGTCGGACACCTGTACATCGATGGCTTTCACGCGTAGGCCATGACGCCGGGCATCTTCGACAATCACCGCAGCACTATAGAAGCCCATTGGCTGATTGTTTAGGAGCGCAGCGGTGAACGCCGCCAAGTAGTGTTCCTTGATGTACGCGGACTGGTATGCGATCATCGCGAAGCTCGCCGCATGAGATTCCGGAAAACCATACAGAGCGAAAGCACCGATTTGCTCAATGACTTGTTCTTGCATCTCGGGGGCTATTCCGTTCGCTGTCATGCCAGAGCGCATCTTCGACTCCAGATTCTTCATACGTTGCCAGGACCGACGCATCCCAACGGCGCGTCGCAACTCATCAGCATCGGATGCGCTGAAGTTTGCAATCGCCATCACCATCATGAGCAACTGCTCCTGAAACAGCGGAACACCCTTGGTTCGCTTCAGCGGCTTTTCGAGTGCCGGATGCAAATACGTTACCGGCTCGATACCCTGGCGTCGGCGGATATACGGGTGCATCATCTTTCCCACGATGGGGCCGGGGCGGATGATGGCGACCTGCACCACGAGGTCATAAAACTTTTCAGGGCAGTTCTTGGGAAGCGATGCCATCTGCGCGCGTGACTCCACCTGAAACATGCCGATGGTGTCTGCACGTTGCAGCGTGCGATACACACGATCATCCTGTGGAAGCTGCGCAAGGTCGATCTGTTCTCCATAATGCTCAGGGATGAGTTCGGTGCAGTCTTTGAGCACGGCCATCATGCCCAGGCCAAGGACATCGACCTTAATCATGCCCATGTCGGCGCAGTCTTCCTTGTCCCACTGAATCACCGTCCTACCGGGCATAGATGCCCGTTCCAACGGCACAACCCGATTCAGTTGACCTTGGCAGATCACCATGCCCCCGGAGTGTTGTCCGAGATGGCGAGGTAGGTCTTGAATACGTGTACAGAGTTCGAGGTACTTGGCGATGCGTGGATTCGAGATGTCGAATCCTGCCTTGTCGAACGAATGCGCCATCGTGTCTGTAGGGCCGCGCCACTCAAAATGGCTCACAAGCCCAGACAGCCGCCGCAGAGCTTCGCGGTCGAAGCCCAGCGTCTTTCCTACTTCGTTCGCAGAGGACTTCCCGCGATAGGTGATGACATTGGCGCACATCGCCGCGCCGAGTTCACCGTACCGCTCGTAGATGTATTGAATTGCTTGTTCACGCTTGTCGCCTGAGGGCAAATCAAGGTCGATGTCCGGCCATTCGTTCCGGCTCTCGTTCAGGAACCGCTCAAACAGTAGTTCCATGCCTACCGGATCAACGACCGTAATTTCGAGCGCGTAGCAGACGGCCGAGTTCGCGGCGCTTCCGCGTCCCTGAATGAGAATCCCGTTGCGTTTGCAGAATTGAACGATGTCCCAGACGATCAAGAAATATCCGGCAAAGCCCAGCTTACCGATAAGAGCAAGCTCGTGTTCCACCTGCTTACGCGCTCGTGCCATGAGATCGGCATTTCGCTTCGGGCCATAGCGGCGGAGTACGCCTTCTTCCACACGCTTGCGAAGAAAGGAGTCCATCGTGTCGCCGGACGGCACTGGATACGCGGGAAACTGATAGCCGAGATTGTCGAGCTGGAATTGCAGACGCGACGACAGTTCCAAGGTGTTGTTTGTTGCCCCCGGCACATCGCGGAAGAGATTCACCATCTCCCGCGCAGAGCGAAGGTGACGCTGACCATTCACCGCCAGCAAGCGACCCGCATGATCGAGCGTGGTGTGATGACGAATCGCTGTGAAGAGATCAAGCACCTCACGTTCGTAGGCAGCGGCATAGCGAACGCCGTTCGTTGCTATGACCGGGAGCTTGAGAGATTGCGCGAGATCAATGGCTACCTGATTCCGCCATTCCTCCTCGCGCTCCTGGTGCCGCTGCAATTCGACATACACATTGCGCGGACCATAGACAGAGACCAGCTTCTCCAGCGTCTCCCGGCCTGCATCCGCACCGCCTTTGACCAGAGCGGCGGCTAGCGGTCCTTCGTCGCCTCCAGTGAGGCAGATCAGACCTTCGGAAAACTCCTGAAGATCACGAAGCAATGCGGAGCCTTCCGCTTTGCCTCTCTCGCGCAGCTTGAATCGCGTCGTGAGCTGGCAAAGGTTCTGATACCCGGCCTGCGATTCACAGAGCAGAGAGACACGCGCCGGTTCGATGCCGAACTGATGCGGCAACCACTTGGGCGGCGCAAGCCTTGGACCGAAACTGGCAACGGCAATCTCCGCGCCCACATGGGCCTGCAACCCGGCGCGCTTCGCCGCCGTATGAAAGCGAGCCGACCCGTAGACTCCGTTGCGATCCGTCAAGGCCAGCGATGGCATCCCTAACTCAGTCGCTCGTTCGATCAGAGCTTCGGGTTGGGATGCCCCTTCCAGAAAGCTGAAGGCGCTCGCGGTGTGGAGTTCGACATACTCAGTCATAGAACCCTGCCATCTGCCAGCAGTGTTTCTTGAGGTCGCGGATGATGCAGCAACGCAGCTTCGTATCGCTCGCGTCTGCGAGGACGAGATCCCACTGCGCCTGTCCCCAATGCTCCTGATTCCACCAGTCCGTCCCGATGATCCACGGCCCATAGGCCGCGTCCACGCGATAAGACTCATTACGGAATCGCAGATGAGATGGAGTTCCCGCGTGAAGTTGAACCATGATCGGTTCGGAGGGGCGCAGCTCCCGTAACGCGATCCGCACTACATCGGCCTCTGTAGGAGCAGGTGTGCTGGTGGGTACGCGGAACCGCTCCATTCGAAAGCCGCGCGGTTGATGCGTGTCTCGGAGCACAGCCTGTCCTACCGCGTCTTCGCCGACGATCTTGGCGATGCGTGCTAAGGTCACTTCGAGTCGCCCCGGTTCCGGTAACTGCGGAGAGAACAAACCGAGTTGGACTTTGCAGATATGTCCAGGCTCCGCCTGAAGCGCAACATGGAGGATGGCGGCCTGCGGCGGATGCAGCTCAAGCTCCATCTGCAACAACTTGAGCCAGAGAGTGCGTTCATTGGTGGGCGAGGGCGGAGAAACGGTGCGTGTGTGCGTCGCTCCACCTTCGAGCGCGACAGAAACAGAGACCGATGCCACGGCAAGGATGCGATCACTGGCGCGGCGGATAATCTGCTCCAGCATGAGATTCAACAGAAAGAGCAGCGCATCGAGCAGTTCGATGGGATTGTCCAGCTCCATCTCTTCGCGCAGGGTAAAAGACGTCTCCCCCGGCTGAAATAGATGTGGAAGCTCGCCAGCGGCCAACTGACGCAGGCGTTTTCCATCCTGGCCCAATCGTGCGATCAGACTCTTTTCAGGAAGCATTGCGAGTTTGCCTAGCGTGTTGATGCCCCACGACGAAAGCGTAGACATCTGCGCTTCGTTCAGTTCGAGCACGCCCAGCGGCAACGGTGCGAGTGCGTCCCGTTCTTTTCCTTGCGTGAGTACAGTGATCGCAGCTTTCGTTGACATGCCACGCGCCATGCACCACGCCGCATAGAAGTTCCCACTGACAGCAATCGTGGCCGCAATACCTAGCGAACGGATTCGTTTCAGGAGTTTTTGTACAAGTTGTCGCGGAGGCCCAAACAACGACTCCGTTCCACTGATGTCGAGGACGCACAGAAAGGCACGCTCGAAGCTACGTGATTCGATACGCGGCGTGAAGCCTCCCGCCACTTCCTGCACGATCATCCGCGCTTGCGCTTCCTCGTGTGGCGTTCGAGCCAGCGCGATCACCGACGAGATGGTCTCCACTTCCACGCGCGTCATGCCATGCCGCACACCGCCAGTCCGCGCCTTGGTGTTCATGGCGCACACAAACTCGCTAGGAGGAATGCCGTCGAGAATGGCGCAGGGCTGTCCTCGCAATGCGGGCCGTAGGCGCAACGCAGCCTGCGCAGGAAACTCTCTCACATAGAGCGCGGCGTAGAGTTCAGGAGCTTTCATCGGCGTCCCGTCCACGGAGCATATGTCTCCCATTCTGCCTCCGTCACCTTGGCAACAGGTTTCTTCATCGGGATGACATTGCTCTCCTGCATGAAGCGCTGGCGATGGATGTGTAGCCGATGTGCGCCTGCGGTCAACACCGTTTTCCGTTGTAGTGATTCACTGCGTCCTTCGAGTTGAAGCACCAATCCTGCGCTGCTATTGGCACAGGCATGCTGCGAGAGCAACAGCACACTGGAACGTGAGTGTTCCGCCGCAGCACGATAGCGGAACCAATGCGCCAGAGGAACACGGCTGGTGTACTTCGCGGGCAGGCTTGCCATATCGAGCACAACAGCACTGAAGCCACCGCCCTGCAATAACAGGTCTGTCACCTTCAATGCCTGTTCAATACGCGCCCACGGCGAAAGCGGCGCAGCAGGTCGAGCGTCTTGTGCCGGTCGAACCGTCTTGCCAAATGGTTGTCGAGGTGTGCTACCAGTGGATTCGCTACTCGTCGTCTCCGTTCCGAAGAAGCCTTCGAGCGCCCGAGCTACGCTCTTCGATTCCTGCCGTGGATGCGTTCCGCAACCTCCACCATGCAGACCCTTGATCGGCTCAGGACGCACCAGACAACTCTGCGGCAGTTCGAATCGAACCGGCGCGGTGTGGACACTCTCGCGGAAGATGCCGCAGCGCACCCAAAGCAGATACGGCAATGCAATGCCCGCAGCCGCAGCGCACTCCGGTTTGAGCATGTCTCCCACATCGACCCAGGCACATACCTTTCCCGACGCAGTGAGCTGAGCGATGGAGGAGAGCGCCAGAGATGTTCGCCCGGAACTCTCCGGCCCGACGATCTCTGTCAAAGCGCCGACCGGCAGACCGCCCTCCAGCAGCGCATCCACCGCCTGAATGCCGGTGGGTGTTGTCGGGCGGACGACACGCGCACGCGGGGTCAGCGCCGATGGCATTTTGTGCGCCAAAGCGCTTTCGATCTGAACCCGAAGACTGGAGGACGAAGTCATAGCATCTTCGCCATATCTTCGCCTATCGGTAGGGATATAAGTCAAGCGCTGCTGCACCAAGGATGGGGCAGCGATGACCTAAGTTCAACGATTTGAAGGAGAAAACTTTCTGTTGTGGACGAGATGCCAAAGCATCACTTGCCCCCTGCAAGCGAAACTCGCAGCCATGACGCCATGCGGTCGCCGGTACGCCGAATCCCAATACCCGCGTCGCAGGGTCCTGGATATTCGCTCTCGCCCGGTCTACGCCTCTGCCAAAGAGAAGCATCTACAGATTTTTATGCTCTCGTAAATGCAAGAGTCCTGCTTACAAAACCCGCCAGTTCAGCATCATTGATAATCTCAGTCTCCCATGCGGGGTTCTCGTGATGGTATCGGTTGGCAAATTCCTTGATGTCGTGCAGCTCGTCGATTTCCGTGCGATTTAGGATTTGATTCACGAGTCCATAGCGGGCCTCGCACACAGCATGAAAGGGGCCGAGCATCGTCCCAGGTGGAAAATGCCCCGGACAGGTTACACGGAGGTACGCTTCGAGATGAGGACGCAATGAACGGGCTGCCTCCCGTTCGTTTCCACGCGGCCCATTCGCCAGATATTCTGTCAGCAGGACATGGCGGCGATCATGTTCAGTGATGCTATCGGCATCGACCGACCATACCGAGAGCGTGGAACCCGCCCCGTCTCGTTCGATCTTGAGCGCGGTTCTGACTTGCCTGTCCATGCCTTCCCAGAGACGGCAAAGAAATGGCTTGTTGTGCGACAAGACCACCAACTGAGCCGCACGTTGACCCAGCCGCCGCAATTCCTGCGTCGTTGCCAGAATCCGGTGATCGTCAAGACTAGAGAGAGGATCGTCAATCACCACGACAGACTGTGCAAGATTCGGATTTTGGTCAAGAGCGGCGAAGAAGAACGCCAGAGCCAGCGTGTTCCGATCACCGGCGCTGAGTGCCGTGCGGAACGATGGCTCATTTTGTCCCGCGTTTCCGGCAACTGGAACCTGCGTGTTGTTAACCAAAAGGCTGTAGTTACAGGTTGGACCTCCCCGCGTATCCGTTGACACTACCCGATCCACACGGAACCCGGCATTCAGCCGTCCGAGATAAAGATTGATCGCGGTTTGGTAACCGGGAAACACAGTATTCCGGTATTGATCCAAAGCGGCTTTGGCCGCGTCTCTTTCGTTGTCGGCTGTTTCTTTCGCGGCCTTTGCGGCGATGTACTCGGCACAAAGCGGAGTCATAGCTTGGCTATGTCTACTACGGGTCGCTCGTAACCGGGCCAGATTCGTTTCGATGGCGCGGCGATCAACCGTTCCCAGGCGTTCTCGGACCAGTGCAATTTGATCGTTCGCTTCGGTGATTTGCGGGTCGAGATCATGCAGCACTTGTCCGTTCGTGGCATGGTCACGAACAGAGCGGCGAAGGTCTTCCGGCAAGGCCACCGGCTCCAACGGTGCGGCCTGCTTTCGTTCAACCAAGGTTCGCACTTGGTCATATGTTGTCCGCCAAGTGTTGGCAAGGGCGACTGTATCGAAATCGTACTCAGGAGTCGATATGAATTCCTGCCAGAACTGCTTTCTCTCCTGCGCAACCCTGACGCTCCTCTCGAAAGCCGCCCGCGCATCACCTCCATGCTGTCGTTCTAAGAGACGAAGAAGCTCTGCAATCTCGCCCTTCAATCGGGCGTACTCTTCACTGAAATATCCACGATAGGACTCGATCACTGGAGATGTGCTCAGGGGTTGCGCGCAGAAAGGGCAGTCGTCCCGTCCCGTTTCCGAGACGAAACCCATCCCTGTCGCGATCCATGGTTCGCCGCGAGGCCCGAGCGTGGTGATGCGTTCCTGTACGCGCGCCAGTGCGCCAGTCTCCAGAGATGCCAGATCCCGGCCAAGAACGGCCTCAATCCTTTCAACATCGATCTCGGGCAAACGAAATGGCTCAAAAAGTGCTGCCGCTCGTATGGTCTCAGACTGACGGCTTGCAGCGAAGAGACGTTCTTCTGCAAGGATCGCGTCTTCTATGTCAGCTCGGTTGGGAAGATTACAAAAATCGTCAACTGTCATCCCGTAACGTTCATTCGCAGGGATTGCGTTGGCAGCATTCCTGATTCTTCCGTTAACAGTTTCGATTGCCTCGACAGCAGCGGTGACACGCGAATGAAGGGTGACACCTTGTGCGCCAAGAATCAGCTCATGCAGATTCTGACGATGTGCGGATGCGACATCGAGACCAGAACATACATTTTCATCGACAAATTGATCGTCGAAGATTTCCATTTGCGGATACGTGCGATTCCAGGCTCCGTTCTGAAACATCGCCGCTGGCGGGCCGCCGGAGCAGTCGATCACCACATGGGGAGGATTGGCCGCGGATAGTCTGCGACGTTCTAGGACGGTAACAGGGTCGCCGCTACGCAGTGAGCGAAGAATGGCTGTCAGCGTTGTCTTTCCTCGCCCATTCTCAGCGTAGATCAGCACATTCCGCAGCAGAGGCGTTTGCGCCCCCGCAGGAACAGAATCGAACTGCCCGATATTGCGTAAGAGTTGCAGCCTATTCAGCACTTAGTACCTCGGCAGAATACGAAAACACTTCAATTTGATCGGCTCACCGATTCTAAACCTTGCGCCTCTTTGCGGGAGGAGGTCTCCTCGCCGCGCTTCGGCCGCTCCGCGTCTTTGCTCCCTTTTCTAGCGGCCTGTTCCTGCCGCAACGCGACCCTGAAATTCATGTGCGCTAGTGCGCACGAATAAGGAAACCAAACCTCGCTGAGGGCGCTGCCCTGGCGCGGCGCAAGGGGTTTCCCAACAGTCTTCCGCGCTGCGCTTGTGCAGACCTTCGCTTCGCTCGTCCTCCGCTTTGCTCCGGATGGGAGATACCCCTCCCCTTGCGCCTTGCCGCCCCGCCTTCGCCAGGAGGCGTTCGGCATGTAGGTACATGCCACGCATGGCATGAAAAGCAACGGCCAAGGCCAAGGAGACAACACCATGAACAGCGCAGCCACCACTAAGAGCAACAATCAGCCCAAAACGGCGAAAGAAGTAATCGCCGCCAACGTCCAGAGCCTCATCGAGCAGCTAGAGGCAGGACACAGCGATGCACTCACCGCCTATCTGAACGCGATGAGCCGCTTTCATAACTACAGCCTCGGAAACATTCTGGAGATTGCACGGCAGAAGCACGACGCGACCAGAGTAGCGGGGTTCTGGAAGTGGAAGGAGCTAGGCCGCTCCGTGAAGAAGGGCGAGAAGGGCATCCGCATTCTTGCCCCCATCGTCGGCATCCAGCGCAAGAAGAAGGAGGAGGCCGAGAAGGACATCACCAAGCAGAACGTGCCTGTATTGGTTGGGTTTCGTTCGGCGTATGTCTTCGATGTCACGCAGACCGAAGGTGCAGAGCTTCCGGCCATGCGCGAGATTAGCGGCGATGTAGGGGAGAGCGGCAACCGCCTCGTTTCCTTCATCGACCGTCAGGGCATCGAGCTTGTCTTTACTGAGCGCATCGCGCCCGCGCTAGGCATGAGCTACGGCGGACGCATCGCCATCCTTCCCGGACAGTCGAAGGCCGAGGAGTTTTCGACGCTTGTTCACGAGCTGGCGCATGAGATGTTGCACAAGGCCGAACGGCGCACGGCAACCACGAAGACGGTACGTGAGACGGAGGCCGAAGCTATCGCGTTTGTCATCGGCAAAGCCGTAGGTCTGGAGACGGGCAGCGCATCCGCAGACTATATCCATCTGTACCACGGCAACGCATCGTTACTAGCGGAATCGCTTGAAGTGATCCAGCAGACTTCCGCTGTCATCCTTGCCGCGTTGGAATCGTCCGCAGTCGAAGAGACGATGCCCGATGCAGAACTGGCGCGGGTGGCGTAATGAAAACCATCCTTCAAATCCTCAAGATGGCCGGGGGATGGTATCCCGGCCTGTACCTCAAAATCGACAACGCCCCGTTTATGGAGCTTGTCATCGAAGCCTTGGATGAGTCTGGCCCGATGGGACTCCCGGCGCTCTCTGTCACCCACTACGGCGAACAGAACGGCGATGCCATGCGCGACCCGGAAATGTGTTTCGAGCTTGGCCTTGCCGGTGGAGCGCATCTCTCCGCGTTCTACTACCGCAACGATTATCTCGGCGTGGAGCAGTGGAGCCGCAACATCGTGCGCGGGAACTACGTTCACCTTGTTTCGCTCCACGAACAGCACCAGCGTTTCGCAAAGACATGGGACAACAACTTGCGCTTGCAGGGCTTCTCCGAAGCCTTCGAGCAGCAGCAGAAGCCACGCGACTAGACCTCTCCCTCTCCCCGGAGCGGACACAGGGCAGCGCGTTCACTCCACCACGTTCATGCAATGCAACCCGCTCGAAAGGAGCACATCATCATGGAAATCCAAGTCTTCAATGCCACCGAGTACCGCAATGTCTCCCTGTCTCTTCTGAACGAATCGAAGACCAACCCGCGACGCACGTTCGAGGAAGTCGCACTTAAGGAACTGGCCAAGTCCATTCGCACCCAGGGCATTCTTTCGCCCTTGCTTGTACGGCCTCTTACCGAGAACGGATTCGAGATCATCGCAGGAGCACGGCGTTACCGCGCCGCGCAGATGGCGGAAGTTCCGACCGTTCCCGTCCGTATCGTCAACCTCTCCGATGCTGGGGCACTTGAGGCTCAATTGGTAGAGAACCTGATTCGCGCTGAAATTCATCCGATGGAGGAGGCACAGGGATTCCGCGCCTTGCTGGACTTGGACGAACCGAAGTACAGCATCGAGCAGATCGCAGCGAAGGTAGGCAAGACGCCTGCGTTTGTGGCACAGCGCCTCAAGCTGAGCGACCTTGCACCCGCCGCAGTGGAAGCGTTCTATGCCGATGCAATCGGCGTTGGCCATGCGTTGCTGCTGGCGAAGCTACCCACCGACCAGCAGGAGGCCGCTCTGAAGGCGTGCTTTAAAGAGGTCTATGCGAACGGTACAGACAAGCCAGCACGTATCCTGTTGCCCGTCCGCAACCTGCAATTCTGGATTGACAGCAACATCGTTCTCATCCTGAAGGACGCGCCGTTCAACAAACGGGATGCGCAGCTTGTCCCCATCGCTGGCAGTTGTGCCGACTGCCCAAAGCGGACAGGTCATAACAAGCTGCTGTTTGGCGATGACCTCGGCAGACAGGGCGACCGCTGCACCGACCCAACGTGCTATCAGGCCAAACTCTCCGCTCACGTCGCAAAGACCATCGCTGCGAAACCGGAGTTGGTGCAGATCAGCACAGCCTACGGCGGCCAGAAGGAAGGCAGTTCGGTATTGCCGCGCAACAAGTACACCGCGATTCGGGACGACAAGCCGAAGTCCACCGACGAGGCCAAGCGGCCCGAGTTCAAGGTGTGCAAGTTCACCACCGAGGCCATCATCACTGAGGGCAGCGATGCTGGCACCATTCATAAGGTGTGCGCCAATCCTAGCTGCCCGGTACATCATCCGAAGCAGCGGTCTGACCGCGACGAGCAACGCTG
Source organism: Granulicella sp. dw_53 (assembly GCF_018449545.1). Lineage (GTDB taxonomy): Bacteria > Acidobacteriota > Terriglobia > Terriglobales > Acidobacteriaceae > Edaphobacter. The sequence continues at coordinate 116,521 of NZ_JAAVUR010000001.1, forward strand.
GAAAGCCGAGCAGGAGAAGCAGCGCACGGAACAAGCCATTGCGAACACCACCGCACTCCGTGTGCTGTCCGCCATTTGCGCTGCTGTGCCTGTACGCTTGCTCAAGCGTGACCTGTTGTTCGTCCTTGAGAGGCTGGTCTTTGTTATGGATGAGAACCGCGTAGAGATGCTGGCAAGGCGTCACGGCATCCGCCAGAAGCGGGACGACGGCGGTATCAAGAAGGCACTTGCGGCTTTCCTTCGCCGAGCCGAGGAAGGTAGGCTCTCGCGCGCATTGGTCGAGTCGGGCATCTTGTTGGCCGCATCACGCGGCAACCCATCCACCGTCCTCAAGGATGCTGCCGCGGTCTACAAAGTGGATGCCGAGGCCATCTCTGCCAAGGTCAGGCAGGAGTTCGCTGCGAAAGACAAGACCAAGAAGGCACCACAGGCCGCAAATAAAACTGCTAAGAAAGTGGCTTGAATACTTCGATCACTTTGAGGGCGGCGAACCTGCCGCCCTCTCTTTACGCCCGAAAACGGCGGCAGGGAGACACCTGGCCGGTTTCTCCCTGCACCTACTTCCAGCATCTCCGGCCCCGCTCGCCGGCTGCGCGCCAAGAGTCGAGTTCCTCCTCCTGGGCCTTCCCCCTTTAGTGAGGCGCCTTGGAAATATAAGTTGAATCACTCTTCCGTCCGCAATTCCATAGATCCGATGCCGACATTTGCTGAAAGCTCTCGGCCCCCTTTGCCACGGAATAATTGTTGCGTCGAAAGATGAGCGGTGGCTTTATCTGATCTGTGGTCACGAAAACTGCCGAGGCCAACGTGAGTGTCTAACTTGGAGTATTCCGAGTCACCACGCAGGTACAGTGTCAATTTCCCTATTCCTACATCAATCCGACAATCGCCTTGGATTGCGTCTCCTCGCATGCTCAATTCGCCAGTACCCAGATTGATGATCATCTGCGATGGTTTGTCTAGAGGCACGCGCAAGACAATATGAGGATGCAGGTTCTTTGGGTATGCCAGAGAAACTATGGCATTATCCCCTTGTGATTCAATTGCCCTTACAAAAGAGGTCATGTCCTTTGCGGGGGTTCCTTGAAGCTCTATGCTCAGGTGTAGGCGACCGTCCAGCGCAGGAACAACAAGGACTTTTCCGGCGCAGATGATCACCTGTAAGGTTGCGTGGTCCTTCATAGAACGGGTCAATTGGAGGCTTTGTGAATCCTTCATGTCCCCATCGACATAGCTGTATGTTGTGCCAGCCGGTTCCACACCACAGACACTTTGAGCGGCGTACATCCGGGAGGAACTCAGCATAAGCAGGGTCAGCAGCGAGCAAATGATCGATAACCTTATGGGAGCTGAGAGGGATTGCCTCATGGATGTGTCCTTAGGAGTTGCCTCAGAAACTCATTCGCTACGGAGCGCCCTCATGGGATCCGTCGATGCTGCTCGGTTTGCTGACGGAAGGCACGCGAGTATGCCTATAACCGCAAGACTGGCCGTCAGGCCGGCCAACAGAAGAGCATCCTGCGCAGCATTTATTCTCACTACTGTAGCCAATATTGTTCTTAGCGCTAGTGTTAGCCCCCATCCAATACTGACACCGCCTAGCATCAGCAAGGACACTCGACCCAGCACCACTCGTGTCACTTGTGCACGCGTTGACCCGAGTGCCATCCGTATGCCAATCTCCCGTGTGCGTGATTCAACCTCGTAATTGACGAGCCCAAATAGGCCAATGATGGCCAGCAGCAGTGCGAACGAAGCAAATATCCCCAAAAGCCAACTCTCCATACGTTGAAAAATTAGTGTCTCACTCACTACTTGACTCATCGTACTTGGCGTTTTGAATGGCACTGTCGGATCAACCTCGTGGAGCGCATTACGTAGGGATGGAACCAGCGCAGATAGATCTCCATTTGACCGCACCACTAGCGTCATATTGCCGAGATAGTCTCTCCTTAACTTCGGGTCAAGCTCGTCCATCAGCTCGTCCATTTCCGCCAGCGGCGAATCTTGCAGATTCTGTCGGACATCTGTCACGACACCCACGATACCCATCTTCAATTTTATTTTCGGGTCGTTATCAATATGTGCGCCGACAGGATCGTCGCCATTCGGGAAGAATTTTCTTTGAAAAGCCGCGTTCACGATTACAGTCCCCGCCGGATTGATGTCAGCCCTGTCTTGTTCCGAAGACAGCATTCGCCCTCGTGTAAGCTTGATACCCATTGCGTCGAAGTATCCCCTCGAAACAAACCGGATTTCTGCCGACATTTGTTGATTCGTCGGATACGGAGCATGCCCCGCGATATGGACGTCTTGGCTGCTCCCCCAACTCTGCACTGGTAAGTTATCAATCACGCCAACACCCTCGACCCCAGGTAAATGAGAAATTCTCTCTAATAGCGGCTGATAGAAGCCCGTCACAGGGTCGCGGCCAACATATCGCCCAGGCGACAGATCGATCTCTGTTGCAAGAATCGTGGATGGGTTGAAGCCCAGATCCGTTTTGAGCATCTCTCTCAAGTTCCTCAGAAGCAGTCCAGAGACCATCAGCAGCACTAATGAAAATCCAACTTGGATAACTACAAATGTCGATTGGAGGCGGCGCTGGTTTCGTCCGGCTCCCGCCCCTGCAGTATTTGCACGTAAGGCCCAGTTAGGGTCGGTGCCTGATAGCCGCACAGCAGGCGTAAGTGATGCCAAAATACTGGTCAGCAGTGAGAGCCCCAGCGCAACAGCTACAACAGTTAGATTTAGGTGCACATCCGCGCCACGCGCCATTGCATTTATCAAAAAGACATTGAACGCCTTCAACAGGAGCCAACTTGCTAGAAGGCCGCCGCCAAGCCCACATATACAAAGCACCATGCTTTCGCTCAGCAGTTGCTGTACCAGCCGCCCTCGACTCGCGCCCACCGCTGCCCGCAGAGCCATCTCGCGATCTCGCTTTACACCCCTAGCGAGCAATAAGCCTGCGATGTTGACGCAGGCAATCCCCAACAACGCCAGACACGCCAACGCCAACATTACAAGCGGGCCGTTTACCTTTCCCCCGCTGGTCAAACTGTTCACGTCCTCGGTTAAAGCGATCAGATTTCCGGTGAGTTTGCCGTCCGTATTGGGATGCGCTCTTCCAATGTCTGATAGAACTCGATCAATATCCGCCAGCGCCCTGTCGCGTGGCACTCCATCCTTTATCAGCCCCACTAGTCTCACCCAACGCGCCCCCCGTTGCTTTCTCTGTGCCTCGCTCGGGTGCAAGGGAGTGTAGATCACGTTGTGAGCTGACAGAGGAAACCGGAAACCAGATGGCATTACCCCGATTACCGTATAAGGAATGCCGCCCAGCCGTATTACCTTGCCGACCACATTTGTCTGGCTGGCAAAGGTTGTTTTCCAAACCTCGTAGCTTAAGACCGCTATGTCGTCTCTGCCAGGTTGGTCCTCCCCGAGAAGATAGGTCCGCCCTAGTATTGGCTTAACTCCAAAGGCCGTGAAGAAGTTATCTGTTCCCCTGATGAGCCTTACTGATGCTGGACCCGAAGGGCCCTCGAGATTCGAATTATCTATACCGCCTGCGTATCCGGCCAGGGCATCGAAGGTCTTTAGCTGTGCCCGCATATCAACATAGCTTGGATATGAATACGCCTGCGCAAGGCCGGTTCGCGATGCCATCACCGGAACTACGAGCCGCTCTTGATGAGCGAAGGGCAGTGGTCGTAGCAGTATGGCGTCCATTACGCTGAATACTGCTGCTGATGCCCCAATTCCTAGCGAGAGCGCGACGATCGCGACGATCGCGAAAGCTGGTGCTCTTTGCAACTGACGAAGTGCAAATCGAACATCATTCAAGATGGATTCGAATATGGGCCACTGCCAGATTTCGCGGCTACGCTCTTCGAGTATCGTCGCGTTGCCGAATTCACGCTTTGCTTGGAACTCGGCGGCTTTTCGGTCCATTCCACTCTCTACAAGGCGTTCAGTTTTCTCTTCCAAGTGAAGGCGCATTTCTTCGGCAAGATCGTCGTAAATCTTGCCTCGCGTGACAGCTTGTTTGAGCCAGTTCATACAATGTGCTCCTATGACTTAGCCGGGGCGAGAACCAGAGAAATGCCTTCCAGCATTCGCTCGAAACGAAAGACTTCGTGCTCCAGATGCTTGATCCCTGCTGGGGTGATTTTGTAGAGCCGGATCTTGCGATTGGTGTCAGAAATCTTCCACTCCGCTTTCAGAAACTCTTCTTTGAGCATTCGTTGCAAAGCGGGATAAAGGGAACCCTCTTCTACCTGTAACAACTCATTGGAGCGTTCTTTGATGTGCTGCACGAGCGCATATCCGTGCATGGGCTGATAACGAACTGACTGGAGAATCATCATCTCCAGTGCGCCAGGAAACAGATCACGTTGTTGTGGAGATTTCGCCATATACCCCTATTTTCTACACGCATAGAGTAAAATAGTCAAGAGGCCGCGAACTCAACCCAATCTCCCTATTACGCAGAGCAAAGAGAGAACTGAAACAGTGTCCATAGACCTTGGTAAACCCCACGACCCCTTTGTGCATGTTCATGTATGCGTTCATTGCGGAATCGCATTCCGCAGAGAAGAATTTGAGGATGGAGCACAGACAACGGGCATATATCCTTGCCGAAAATGTGGCGTAGAAGGCCCTCTCAATATCGAGATACGTGCAGTCGATACACTTGAGAAAGACCCCGGCAAATCGGAGTAGATCATCCGGTCAGAGGCAGTCTGCTCTGTCTCCGTTGCGCGACCTCACTCAGCTTCCTGCCAGCGGCCTTCACAAATTCGTTAAGAAGTCGCGACTTGCTATCTGCTCGAACAGCGAGACTCGTGACGAGGCGAAGCCGATCTTCCGCGAGAGGACGAATCGTGATGCCATCTCGTGCGATGCGCCAAGCTGCGGCTCGCGGAAGCAGAGTCAGGCCATGATGCTCGCGCACTAATCCAGACGCCTCTTCCGGGCTGGTGAAGTGATAGATGTCGGTGGGATATACCTCCTTGTCGGCAGCCACCGTCTGGATTTGGTCGTATAGATACGCGTTGATATGGGGACCAAGAAGCATCCAGAGGCGGCGCTCCATCTGTTGCAATCGCACCTCTTGGTACGCGGCTAGTTCATCGCCGGTTTGCATCGCGACGTAATAAGGATTTGTCGCTATCTCCAGAGTGCTCAGCTTGCTCTTCTGCGGTACGCCGGTGATGAGCGCCACGTCCAGCGTTCCTGCGATGACTTGTTGAGCCAATACGTTTGAATAGTTGCTCCACAGCTTGATCTTCATAGCCGGAAATAATGGAAGCTGGATCGACTGAAGAATCGAGACAAGGAAGGGGTCCATATAAGAGGACTTACCCACATTCAGGATCTCGGTAGAGCCGTCGATTACAGCCCTGGCAGAAAGGATGGCGCGCTCGGCGTGGAAGACGACCTCGCGGGCTTCCGCGAGGAACACCTCACCGGCCGGAGTCAGTTCAGCTGCCTGATGTTGGTGCTCAAAGAGACGCAGCCCGACAGACCGTTCCAGACGAAAAATCTGCTTACTGAGCGTGGGTTGGCTCATGTTCAACCTGTCTGCCGCTCGTCCGAAGTGCAGCTCTTCCGCAAGTACAATCGCCGCTTGAAGCAGGCTTATATCTGGTAAGACCATGCGTATCCTCCAGAGACCGGGGAATTCTTGGAAGGACGGCAAACAATTCAGAATCGGGTGCGATCAAGTCCCCGACTGTGAGAAGCATTTTACCTCTCAAAACCCACTCCTGACACTATGCCTTTTGTGCCTCCCGGCCAGCCGTCATGCCCCACAGGCATAACGACCGCCCAAAATTTCATTGGACGATTCCGACGGTACGCGCGACCCTCGCTTGTGAATGAGAAAGCAAGGTGCGGTCGCAAAAGGAGTCCTCATGTCCGACGAGAAGAAACCCCCAGCAAGCGTAGGCGGCCCGAACGGGCGGATCGACCGCGAACCATTGCTGGACAGCTATCAGGCCGCCGCGATCCTCAAGGTTCATCCGAGGACGCTCCAGAGACTCGTTCATCGTGGCGAAATTGCTGCGGTGCATGTGGGCAAGCTCTGGCGTTTTAGAGCGTCCTCTTTGACCGCGTGGATCGACCGAGACATTGCAAGTTGACGGTTGAAAAGCAAAGCATTCCTTCGGTTTTTGGTGATTTTCCCGAGCGATAGCGGTACGCTGATTACAGCTATCCGTGCCGGGAAATCAAGAAAAGGAACCTTGATGGAACGTGCATGTTATCAATTTGGAAATTTAACCAGAAAGAAGCGGGCGAAGGGGCCAGACACCTGGGAGTTTCGGTTTTACGAACCGACGGAGCACGGAGAGCGCAGACGAAAGTCTTGCATCGTCGGCAACGTCGCACAGTATCCAACCAAAGCTCAGGCGCAGAAAGCAGTCGAAGCTCTTCTCCTAAAACTCAACTCTGAAACTCCACAGCAGCGTTTGGCAGTGGTGACGTTCGGCGCGATCTGCGACCGCTACCTCAAGGAAGAGATGCCGGAACGGTACTCGACCTCGAAGTCGTATCAGTCGAATATCAAGAACCACCTGAAGCCGCGTTGGGGCGACTACTTGCTCGACCGCATCCGTCCGATGGCAGTTGAGGATTGGCTGAAGAAACTCCCTATGGCTCCGAAGTCGAAGACCCATATCCGAAGCGTGATGCACTTGATGTATGAGTGCGCTACACGTTGGGAGTTGTTCACCGACAAGAGAAACCCGATTGCGTTGGTTCGCATAAAAGACGGCAGCAAGCGCCGTCAGCGTCCAGCGATCGTCACTGTGGACCAGTTCAAAGCCATCATAGCGCTACTGAAAGAGCCGTATCGCACGATGGCCTATATCGCCCAATGCCTCGGTCTTCGCGTGAGCGAGATCGCGGCGCTTCAGTGGGATGACTTCGATTTTGAGAAGAATCAGCTTCTCGTTCAGCGCAGCATCGTGAACGGAAACGTGGATGATGTCAAAACCGAATACTCCCAGGATTATGTTCCGTTGCACCCGTCGTTGACTGAGGTGATCTTGGAGTGGAGTAAGGAGGCTGTCCCGACGAAGGAGGGCTGGCTCTTTGCAAATCCCATCACCGAGCAGCCTTATTTCCCGACGGAGATTCAGAGGCGTCACCTCCGGCCTGCCGGATGGTGTCTGGTGGAGTGCCCGAAGTGTGGTGTTGGTACGGGCGTTTGGTGTCGGCAAGATCGTCCGACACCAAACGGCGGTCGCTTACCTATCCACAAGGAGCGCCGAGCCGCAGCCGGGAAGTACAGCTCGATTGGTTGGCATACGTTCCGCCATACCTATCGTTCGTGGCTGGACGAGACCGGAGCGCCGATGAAGGTGCAACAGGAATTGATGCGTCATGCCTCGATCCAGACGACGATGAATGTCTATGGACAAGCCATGTCGTCATCGAAAAGAGAAGCGAATGGGAAGGTTGTGGAGATGGTGCTGAAAGCGAGCGCCTAAACCATGAATTTTCTTATTGGGAGATATTGGGAGTCGGTCGTTTGTACCCGATTCCTCTAAGTGGTTGATTCTTTGGTTGCGGGGGTAGGATTTGAACCTACGACCTTTGGGTTATGAGTGGCGGTAGAAACGTAGTTTCAACGAGTTGCACGGCCTGATCGGTAGTGTAACAGAGTCGTAAGTTATTGAAAATACGTTGAGTGAATTCTTACGCGGGGTTGGTTTGGGGTTGAAACGGGAGACCCGTTAAATTCCGACCCCACGGCACGATACTCGAACAATACCTTGACGATACTAATAGAAGACTTTATCATTCATGTAGAGGTGACCAAAAATGCTGGCGACCCCTACCTTCGTAAGCGCCGATCCCGCCCTCTTCAATCCACAGTCCGGACGGCTTGATGCCGCACGGATTGCAGGCGAGATTCAACTGCCCGTCTCAACGATTGCTGAGGCCATCGGAAAGAAAGCTCCGAGTGTTCGCAAGCATCCCGACGCAAGCAGCCTGCAGCCAGAGCTGCGCCGTGTGTACCGGATTTGGGTGGCCATCGTGGAACTCTACGCCGGTAACAAGAAGAGCGCCCGCATCTTCCTCAATGCACCGAACAGACAACTTGAGAACCAAGCTCCTGTCGAGTTCATTGAGAAGGGCGATCTCAAGCCCCTCGAAAGCCTCGTCGAAGCGATGAGCGCGAGACAGCCCGTATAGCGAGTTTCTGATTTGCACTCCACTGACCGACTTCTTCGCGCTCTCGAAAACGCTCCGGTTGCCCCGTTCTCGGGCTTCGTATACCGGACGATTGCGGAGCGGTGGCGCGATACTCCACTGTCGGCAATCGGCTCCATCCGCACGGGAGGCCGCTACAACGTTCCTAATAGTTTTCCTGTTCTCTATTGCGCTGACAGCCAGATGACGGCCTTATTGGAGGTCCAAGCCCTGTTTGCGACAGCAGACGGGCGGTTGCACGGCGCTCCGAGGAACCCCGACCTGGTTCTCACCCTCCGCTGCGAACTCGCGCGCGTCCTCGACCTTACCGTCGACACTTTCTATCGAGAGCTTGGAACGACCCGTGAAGAGCTCGTCAGCTTCACGCCGTCCCGCTTCATAGCAAACGCTCGTGGTCAGGAAACGCCGACACAAAGACTCGGGGCTGCTTGCTCTTTTACCGGCCATATTTCCGCGTTGAAAGTTCCCAGTGCTGCAAACGAAACGGGCTTCTGCCTCGACGTGTTCCCGGACTCGCTACTCGTCAATGAAACAGTGTCGATCTTGGATGACAGCGGCAGACTTGAGGCTCTGGTTCAGGGCATGATTCCCCGTCCTAAGAAGTGACCACTGCTGCACCAAGAACACGAGCTTTCCCCTTCAAATCCTGTTTCGCTCCGCGATCCGAATGCCTCTGACATTCGAGACTTATTCTCCCTCTGAATAAGAGACCTCTCCGCATTTATTGGACGGGGCGCAACGAACCAGCCTACGTTGGCGCATATCGCAACCGATTCCCGGTTGAAATGAGGTGCCAAATGCAGATCAAACTCAAGTTCGACTCGCGGCTCGCCAATCGGTGGGCTGAACGCTTTTCCAAACAACGTGTCATCCATGCCGCGCGAGTGCTGGCACCAACGCTTCTCGTGCTATCCCTCACAACCGCTGCTCACGCTCAAGGCACGATGGACTTCTCAGGAGCGCAGACGCTCATGGGCACGTTCAAAACTTTTGCCATGTACGCCGGTGCCGTCATTTGTCTTGGTGGCCTGATCTTCGCCGGCATCCGCATGATGTCCGGACGGTTTCAGGACGCTATTCCCGGACTCTTCGGTGCGCTTTTTGGCGCCGGGGTTCTCGGCTGGGGAGCTGGCTGGATCGGCTCTCTTACCGGGCAGTCGATGTAGGAGGTGACATCGGCTATGACTCGGCGAGGAGAACCGCAGGCAATCAATCAAGCGCTGAATCGTCCGAGAGCCAAACTTGGCCTCGACCTCACAGCATGGATGGCGATCATATTCGTCTGCATTGCGGTTTTCCTCGTTGGGTTTCGCCTATTGGCGATGATGGCCTTTCCCACGTTGGCGATTGGCGCGTGGCTCATCATCCGCAAACACCCAAAGATGTTCCAACTCTGGGGCCTGAGCCTGAGCCAGAAGAGCTACTATGACCCACGCAAATACTGAGCAGGCAAAATCCGTTCCGTGGTTCGCTAAGGCAGGTGCGGCGTGCAGCATCGTTCCGATTGCCCGCTTCGTGAGCGACCATATCTTCGCTCTGAAAGGCGGCGGATACGGATGCCTCTTTCAGCTCTCCGGTCTGGACGAGGAAGGGTTGACCGACCAGGAGTTGGAATCGCAACTCCGCATGATCGAAGGTGCATTGCGCGGACTGCCGGAAGGAGCCTGCCTTACGCAATACACGCGCGTCCGGTCTGGATTCGAGTTACCGCGCGATTCACAATGCCCAAACCCTGTAACGAAGGTGTTTGTTGAGGATCGTCTTAGCTTTCTTGAAGGGTCAGCAGCGTTTCGCAGGATAGACCTGCATTGGTGCCTCACGCTGGAGCCGTCAAAGGCGAAAGCCTTCGAGCGTAACCCGCAGGAGAATACCGCCGCCACGTCGCGGATGCTCGCAGAGTTGGAGAAGACGGCGGCGCTGCTCGCCGGAAATCTTGGGAGTTCAATCGGACTGCGCCTGCTCGACAAGCAGGGTGCGTTCCAATTCTTCAGCTATCTCTTCAACCTACAAGACTGGGCAGAATGGGGACAGCTTCGTATCGACTCAGGCGTGGATCGCCAAATCGTACAGGCCCCTGTCGCCTGGGAGAGCGACCACCTCCGCATCGGTAGACGTTTCGTGCAGATGTATTCGTTGAAGACGACGCCAGAAGCATCGCGTCCGTGCCTCTTCGCCGATCTTCTCAAGCTCGATTGCGATAGTATCCTCTGCTCTACCTGGCGACCCAAATCCACCTCCACCGCCCGCCATGAGATCGACCAGCAGGAAAAGTTCATCAGCTTCTTCAAGGTCGGTGTGCTCTCACGCGTGATGGCCGGCAAGGACACGGCTTCGCTCGATACCGGCGCTGGCGCGAAAGCTGCAAACGTCGCAGTTGATGACCTCAGTGAAGTGATTCGCGCGCTCGATAAGAAAGCCCAGGGTGAATATTCACTTCGCCTGCTTGTAGCAGCCAAGAGTGTTGCCGAACTACACAGTATCGCTCCCACTGTGCATCGGGTCTTTGTCGAAGCGCGCGCACAGATCATGGAAGAGACGCTCGGCAATCTCTCCGCGTTCTACGCCATGTTTCCCGGCAACGGGAAGTTCAATGTCTTCCCGATGTGGCTGGGAGAAGATCACCATGCTCGCCTCTCGTCCATCTTCGCGCCGAGCCTGGGTCATCCCCATTCAGAAGACTTGGACAGCGAATATCTGAACGTCTTCGAGACAAGGACTGGCACACCGTTCTTTCAGGATGTGTATGTGGACGGCGTGCGCGTCATGCTCATCCTCGGCCCTACGGGGTCGGGCAAATCAGTACATGGCAACATGGCGATTGCCCACGAGCAGAAGTACGGCGGCTTTACCTACATCTTCGATATCGGCGGATCGTATGAAAGTGTCGTGGAGCTCTACGGTGGTCGTGTAGACCGCATCGGGAAAGACGGCCCGCGCGTGAATCCGTTCGCGCTGGAGCCCACCGCAAGCAACATCCAGTTCCTCTACAGCTTCATCAAGCTGCTGCTTACAAACGGTGGAGCGGAACTAGAACCGGAAGACGACGACGTGATCCACAAGGCTGTGCAGGATATGTACCTGCTTGATCCTGCGAACCGGCGTCTTTCCAACTTATATCTGCCGAAGAAGCTCGATAGATATCTATCAAAGTGGGTTGGTCGAGGCATCTACAGCGCGATCTTTGACAACGCAGAGGACAGTCTTTCGCTTTCGCGTCTCCAGTGCTTCGATTTCCAAGGAGTCAACAACGCTCAGTATGCCGACCTGATTGAGCCCCTGATGGTATGGATTCTCCGGCGCATCAACGATGTGCTCTTCAACCCGGTCAATCTCGGCGTCCCGAAGCACATCCTGATCGAAGAGATCTTCTCTTCGATGAAGAACCGGCAACTACTTGAGGCAGCGCTCGCCTCCATTAAAACCGTTCGGAAGAACCTTGGTGGCGTCACGATGATTGGTCAGTCTGCGGAAGACCTTGGGGCGAACGCGGATTCCATCGTGAATTCCTGCACATCGTTCCTCTTCCTGCGTGATGCGACGTTCAACCGGAGACGCTACGCCGAACTGTTCAAGATGAACGAACAGCAACTCACTCTCTTCGAGAGCTTGCAGGACCGCGAGGCACTATATATGCGTCGCGACGGACTCACCAAGGTTGTCCGCCTGAATCTTGACCGCCGCAGCTATGCGACGTTCTCCACCAAACCTAAGGATCGGGTGCGCCGCTCCCGCCTTATCGCCAAGTACGGACTTACCGAGGGCATTACGCGTTTTGCCCAGGGTGAGACGGAATAGCAATTTCAAAAGAGGACAAACCCATGAAGCCACCGATCCCCATCGCCGTTGCCCTCCACCTTGCGCTGGCCTCCGCATCTCTGAACGCGGCGGGGCCAGGGCATCCGCTCCAGCCTAATGCTCCCCGAACGGTAACGGTGTCGGAGTCACAGACCCCGCCCGTGGTCCGCGCGGGACTTCTCCAATCCACGTTGATTGTCCTTCCAGCCGAAGAGAAGGTAGCCAACGTCTTCGCCGGGGACACGGTGGATTGGGTCTTCGATGGCGGGCACGTTGCATCGCGCTTTATCAGCGTGAAGCCGAAGACGGCCAACGGATCGACGGATATTCATATTGTGTCGGACCACGGCAATGAATACACCCTGCAGTTACGAGAGGTTTCCGCAGACGACGATACGCATTACGACTCGAAAGTGCTCATCGAGCCCGGCGACAAGGCGGCCAAGGACAAGCTGGTACAGTTGCCCGTCTTTGTGCCGGCCGCAGACCTCGACAAGGCCAGACAGGATGCCGCTGCCGCCCAGGCTGCACAGGCGACCATCCTAAAAGCCGAACAGAGCAAAGAGGAGACCTACCGGAGCCAGTATCCCGGCTCGCTTCACTTCGATTACGTCTGGGATGAGAAGAAAGCCAAACAACTTGGCCTGCAGCAAATCTGGCATGACGACAAGTTCACCTACCTGCGCGGCCAATTCCAGGAGACGCCTGCGCTCTATGAGGTGAAAGACAAAAAGCCATCTCTCATCAACTTCGACTTCTCCAATGGCCTCTACACAGTGCCGAAGGAGGTTGACGACGGCTATCTCGCCATCGGCAAGCAGCGTTTGGACTTCCATCGCGCGACAGAGGGGAGGTAACCATGCCGGAGTCGAACGAACCAATTCTTTCCACCGTGCCGGAGCAGCCTGAATCGAAACCGCCTCTGCGCAAAGGTATGCCGGTCGTGATCGCTCTCGTAGTCATCGTCGCCTTGATCGGCATTGCGAATATCTCCAGCCTCTTGAGCGGCAGCAAGAAGGCAGCTCCCGCCAGTTCTCTCACGATGAATCCGACGACGCCGAATGCCGAACAGGTATCGAGTTTCGAGACACAGCAACGGATGCAAGCGCAGCAAGACGCCGAGGAGCGCCAGCGGCAACAAGCGCTCGCTGCCGCCATGCAGCAACTCCAGCAAGAACAGAGCGTGCCGGGTCCAGAGTCGACGGCTACGCCGCAGATGACAGCCGCGCAGCGTTCGGCCATCTATGGTGACAGCCCAAATGCTCCCCAACATACCTCGAATGTCTCCGAGGCCCAGGCGGAGGCGAAACAGAAACGTCTCGCGATCGAGAAACAGCAGCAGGACGCACTCAATAGCGATACGGTGGCGATTGATTTTTCGCACGCGGGCACTTCAGCCTCGCCCACCGTTGTGCAGTCGGAGAAGCAGACTGCTACCGAAATGACTAAAGGCGAAGATACCTCTGGCAAGCCAGCCTCCGTTGATGCGGCATCTTTGCAGGCAGGCAAGGCCAATCCGATGGGGCAGTATCCCTTCGATGAATACCAAGGACGCCTCTATCGGATCTTTGAAGGCAATGTTCTGGAGGGTGTCGTCACCAACCACATCGACGGTGGACTTTCTGGGCCCATCCTCGTGATGCTGACGACGGACTATTACTCCCACGACCATCAACAGTTGTTGATGCCTCAGGGGACACGGCTCATCGGCACCGTGCAGAGCGTTGGCAATGCCCAGCAGCGGAAGATGTTTGTTACCTTTCATCGTGCCGTGTGCCCGGATGGCTTTTCTCTCGACTTCGACAAATATCTCGGTCTCGACCAGATCGGCACCACCGGCCTCGCCACCAAGGTTGACCACGGCTACCTGCTGGCGTTTGGGGCCGCCGCCGCCATCGGCGGCCTTGGCGGCCTTGCCCAGATCGGCAACAGCGGGACAGTGCTTGATCCCTCTACGCAGATTCGGAATGGCATCTCCGAACAGACCTCCGCAGAAGGCGAACAGGTGCTCAACCATTTCCTGAATCGGCTTCCGGTCATCACGCTCAAAGAAGGCTCGCGCGCCCGCGTGTATATCGGACGCGACATCCTCATCCCGTCCTACGCGGAACATCGCGTCGATCCCACACTCTAGCGAAGGAGCCCCGGTAATGAATGATCGCCATCAACACCTTCTGCATAAGGCTCGTGACGCAAAGCGCGGTGGGCATGGGGCATGGACCGTGCAGTCCACCGGCGAGCGAGTAGCGGTTGCGCTCGTTCTTAATCGTGCGGATTGGCTCGCAGAGATGGACTATTCCATTGCGGAAGCTATCGAGCGCAGCGGACCCGAGTGGGTTGCCCTGATCCCCCAGGTCGCCCGGCAACTTGCCGACGAGGAGGACTGAAGTCATCATGCGCATCCATACCATCTCTCGTACCGAAACTCTTGGAACGGTAGTTGCCGTTGTGCTTGCAGTTGCCCTGGTCGCCACCTCCACCGGGCGCGATGCGTTGGTATGGGTTTACCTCCAGTCCACCGAAGCCATCCAGCGTAGCGTTCATCTTCCGTTTCCCTTGGACAGGTTGGACCCGACCTGCCCTCAGTGCATGTAGTTCAACCCAACCGCAGGAGGAACCATGAAAGTGAATCGCAAGAATCGCAAATGGATCATCGCGAGCGCTGCGTTGCTGCTTACAGCGACTCCGAGCTTCGCTCTGTTCGGAATCGGCGATATCGTCTTTGATCCCACCAGCTATGCCAGTCTGGTGTCTCAACTCACCACAATCGAGTCGCAGTACAACATGCTTAAAAACAACGTCGAGCACTTCTCGCTGAAGCAGCAGTGGCAAACAACGTTGACCGCTCTGAAGAACGTGAATGTCGCCAATATGTTTGGTGAAACGAACGGGATGACGATTGCGTTCAACACCAATTCGGCAACAGCTTCCAGCACGGCATGGAAGACTGCCACAACCCCGGTTAGCACCAACGTGACGACCTACTTCCAAGGACAGTCTCTCGGCAGCCCTCAGATGTCCCAACTCGCAATGATCGAGATGTCCGACTCCATCTCGCCCGACTGCATCACTGCGGTAGGTGCTTATCGCGCCGCTCGGACACAAAACACAGCCGCCAACACCAGCCTCACGGCTAGCCAGCTTGACGGTAGTAGCACGACCAACAGTGAGGTGCAGCAACTCAACCTGCTCAACGCGGCTGAGGCGCAGAAGATGTCCGAGATGCAGAATCAGGGCGCGATGCAGGCTTGCCTCGCTTCTCAGATGGCCGTGACAAACATGGAGCGTCGCAACGCCGCCGCGACTGACCTCAACACAGCCGTTTTCGTTCAACAGCAACACGCGACCAACGACGTGAGTGCCGCGAACGAAAGCAACACATGGCAGACCTACTTGCCCTAACAGGACGATTCCATGCTGAAACTGCTCAACACGAAGTTGCTGATTGCCATTCTTGCGGTGCTGGCTACCATCGCCAGCGCCGCACTTTATCAACGCCACGAGGCCGCAAAGGCCGCGGCCATTCTTGAACAGCAGCAACGCGACGCCGAGCAGCGCAAGAAGGAAGACGCGGCGTTCCGTAAGAAGGTCGAGGGAGACAAGAAGAAGCACAACTCCGCTGCTGGCAATGAAAGCAAGACCTGGAAGAGCTACCTTCCATAAACCGTTTGGGAGAGACCTACATGAGCGTCGCCATTGTTCTCGCACAAGCACTGCCGTCCGCAAGCTCGGGTATGGACTGGCTGTATCAGTTCACCAACAACCTGACGAACCTTACGACGCAGAACGGCGGCGCGCTGACGCAGCTCGGATTGACGGAGTTGAGCGCTATAGCACTATTTACGCTCATCAGCATGGTCATCAACTGGAATACCAGCGGTATGACGCTGCGCTTTCACACCCAGCCAGTTCGCGCCGGCGACCTTACAAGTTTCCTGCTCAAGCTCATCGTCTGCTGCCTATTAGAGAACTACTGGGTAAATCCATTCCCCGGTGCGAGCTTCGGTATCAATCACTTCTTTTCGTACATCGCCCAGGCAATGGTCGCCGCCTTCGATCAGCACTCGCTTGACCAGCTCTTGCAACTCTTGAAGACAGCCGGTGATGGAACCGCAATGCCGTCCTTTACCGCGCCTGTACAGATCCTCTGTTATGTGCTGGTGCAAATTATGCTGGGCCTAGCATCCGCCATCCTGTTCGTCATCAACTGCAGCGCCTTTATCCTCTATGGAGTTACAGCACTCTTCGGGCCCGTCTTCATCCCGCTGCTGATGACACAGACCTTCAAAGCCAAGTTCTTTCAGTTCCTCGATGTGCTCATCAGCTTCGCTATGATTCGCGCGGTGGCCGCCGCCTTCATTTATGTGTGGGCTGGATTCATGAACGGATTCCTTCAGCAAACGTTCAATGGCAACTATTCGATGGATATGTGGATCGCGAATTTAATTCCTTGCTTGATGGTCTTCGTCGCTTTTGTAATCAATATGTTGTTCATTCCTAGCATGACGCAAGCCATCTTTGGCGGCGCTGCGGGATTGACTTCGGCAGCTCCGGGAGTTGTTGGAAGCCTAGCTGCATTGAAGAGCGGAGGGGCATAACTATGTGGAACTTTCTCGTTGCACTAGGAGCAGGAAGTGCGCTCGGAAGATCGAGAGCGGTACGGCGGGTATGGAAGCCGCTTGTGGCGCTGTTCTTTCTGGGCGTACTGATCGCCGGGCTAATCTATGCAGCCGTTGTCTTGAAAGCAGTTTCGGAAAGGAGCAACAATCCTCATGTCCACGCACACAGTACCCATTGACCGTGCGCTTACGCCGAAGCAATCACTGCTCGCCGACCAGATCGGTAATGAGGTCTATTCGGCCCACTATGCGGAGCGGAAAGCCTACCGTCTCATCATTGGCTGCGGAACCGTCTTGCTCTGCGGATCGATGTGGCTGAACTTTTCCCTGGCCCATCAACCAATCGCCAATCGTTATATCCGCATCGACGAGATGGGACGAGCGCAGGCGATTCAATATACCGACCTAAACTACAGCCCTCGTGAAGGCGAAGTAAGGACGTACCTGACGGATTGGGCGAACTATCGCTACACCATCAATCGCGATGTCATCGCGAAGAAGTATCCGTTGAACTACTACTTCCTTTCTCAACCCCTAGCGGCTCAACTGATGGCCTCTGACAATCAGGCCCATCTTGTCTCTCAAGTCACCGGCGGCCAGGTGGAATCGAGCGACGTTCAGGTTCGCAATGTCACCATTACAGCGATGTCGGAAGAGGTAGTACAAGGGGTCCGAATCGCACGCGGCACGGCGCTCGTGACCTTCGACAAGGTCTTCTCCCAAGAACACTCGCATGAGCCACGGACGGAACATTGGCTCCTCTCTGTCACGTACTACCTGAACCCCAAGCAGGTCAGCGATCAGGCGAAGATCTATCCGCAGTATGAGTTCATCAACCCTCTCGGATTGACCATTACCGAGTTCCACGAGAATCGGGTCTCCGTGGACATTGTCGCGCCGGGAACCACTGGCGCGAATCCCAATGCCATCGCTCAGCCCGTGACCGGAGCGACGCGATGAGTTTTGAACTCATACTCCCGTTCTTTCCCGATGAGTTGCGGGCGCTTCTACTTGACCCGTCTATCTCCGATTTGATGATTAATGGGACTACGGGAGTCTTCGCGGATAAGGGAGGCGTGGTCGAGCATATTCCGCTTTCCGCGCCTTACACGAATGATCGCCTCCAAGCGGCCATTGAGCGTGTAGCCCGCATCCTTGGGCAAGACCTTACCCATCAGAATCCCATCCTTAACACGCGTATGCCTGACGGCTCGCGTGTGGCCGTCGTCGGCGCTCCGTCTTCGATCAATGGCCCAACTCTTACCGTTCGCAAATTCAATCGTTGGTTTACCAGCGACGAGCTTGTGGTTGCCGGTAGCTTTCCATCCCTCGTTCGCGACGACGTTGTGAATTTGATCCAGAAGCGGAAGAACGGCATTATCAGCGGCGGCACAGGCTCAGGCAAGTCAACGCTAATGAAGGCCCTTCTTGACCATGTTCCGATGCAGGAGCGACTCGTCGTAATCGAACAACCTGCCGAACTGAAGATCGCTCATCCGAACGCCGTTCGCTGGGAGGCAGTCGCTGCCATCCCCGGCCAGGTTGCCATCACGCCGAGTCAGTTGGTGGCGGCAGCTCTCCGTCACCGTCCCGACCGCATCATCATGGGAGAAATCCGTGACGAATGCGGCTACGACTTGCTCCAGGCCATGAACACCGGGCATGGGGGAACGCTCTCGACATTGCACGCAGACTCCGCTCTGGATGCGCTGGATAGGCTGGCTGACATGGCCCTGAGTGCAAGAACCAATTTAGACCAGGCGTTTGTCCGGTCGCAGACCGGCAAAGCCGTGGACTTTGTATTGCATTGCGAGCGAGATGCCAAGGGCCGCCGAAGAGTCCGGGAACTGATTACCGTCTCCGGCTACAGCCACGGGGAACAGACGTTCCTCACCGAGGAGGTCTATCGTGCCTCCGACGCCTGATGCGCGGGCTTTCAGCTAACGAATTCAATCCGAACTGAGGTTGCTTCCATGCTTCTCCATACGGCTCATGTAGCTGTTCACCCCAACTCGTCTCTGAATGCGCCCAGCGTGGCAATCGCAGGCAAACGGCAGGCGGCGTACACATGCCATTTCGCGTGCTCAGGCCGTTTCTTTGCCGAGGCGGAGGCTCTGGCCGTAGGCATCGTGTTCAGCCGGGCTTCCGGTCACGGGAAGCGTGGAGATTCCTCTGGTTCATTGGAGTGCCATCCGGTTCGTATCCCGTCCTCTTCTCGGGATCACGCTTCGGGGCCTTTCCGGCGCCCTGCGGCACGGCGTCGTTCTGCTTTCTCGGCACCTCCCAGAACAAGTTTGAAAGCCGCGGCAAAGTGCGCCGCACAAACTTCTTCCGGGCCCACACCAGGAAAGCACTCCTTGGCACTTGGGAGCCGGGCCCACTCGCTCGCTTCGCTAAGTGTGACCCGAGCAGGATACGGGAAATTCAACGAAACGGAGATCACCACCATGTACCAGAACAAAGCAATCCTTATGGGCTTCCTCGGCAGCGACGCGGAAGTACGCACCGGCAAGAACGACCAGAAGTTCACCACGTTTTCCATCGCCACCAAGACCTCATACAAGAGCAAAGATACCGGCGAATACGTCTCGCATACCGAATGGCATCGCTGCATCGTCTTCGGCAAGTTCAGCGAGTTTGCCGCCACGCTCAAGAAGGGCGCGCACATTCAGGTCGAGGGCGAGATTCGCCACATCGAGTACACGCCGAAGAAGGCGAAGAAGCCGGTTCGCACTGACAGCGTTCGGGTGACTTCGATCCTCAAGCTGGACCGGGCTGAGAAGGCTACCCCGGAAGAGCTTGAGGCGGAGCCAGTGACGACGGACGATGACATCCCGTTCTAGCGGGGTCACAACTGCTTGGAAGTCCGGCATCAGCCGGACTTCTTCGGCTGCTAAACCCTTGGTGTTGCGCTCGCGTCGAAAGACCGGATAGGGGGATTCGATGAATGAAATTGCGAAAGACTTTCTCGCCCGTTGCTTCGCACCGGGCTCGACGATTGCTCTCCTGCTACGCACGGAGATACCAGCAAAGACCCAGCAGCGTGTCGTGACCCTGGAGCAGGCGCTCGCGCGGCGTTATCTCGGATGGCTCACGCACGAGAACCACAACGGCGCGAATGTTTACGTCGCAGCTAACCCATTACGCATCGGCAGCCGCAAGCGCACCAAAGACAACATCGCTTCTGTTTCTCATCTGTATCTCGATATCGACGAGGATGGGGATGCTCGTCTCGCTACGCTCAGAGCGTCGGAGTACGTGCCGATCCCGACCGCCATCCTGTCGACATCTCCCGGCAAGTATCAGGTGCTCTGGCGCGTCGAAGGGTTCGATTTCGAGACACAGGAATTCACTTTGAAGCAACTGGCGACTGCATTCGGGGGCGACCCCGCCTGCACCGATTGCAACCGGGTACTCCGCATCCCCGGTTTCCTCAATCGGAAGTATTCTCCCGCTCACTGCGTGACGGTCGAATATCCCTCGGACGCGATCTCGTATCCATCGGACTTTCGCCCGTTGGAAGATGGGCCACTTGCGACGCAACTGGTTCGCGGTAACGCGCGGCGTTCTACCGCTCATAAGGATAGCCATTCGGAACAGGATTGGTCGTGGGCTTGCCACGAGCTTGCCCAAGGCAAAGACGCCGCCAAGCTGACGCACGAGTTGGCCTCGCGTCGGGCCGATAAGCCGAATCCCGTCTACTACGCCCAGCGGACCGTTGACGTTGCATCCGCCCGTCAATGGTTTCTTGAAGGCGCTCCAATAGGAGACGTAATAACGATGCTTTCAGAGCGTCGCCGCTTTGAGCTTCCCTCCGCACTTTGCGCCGCGCGTGCTCGGGAGATCGCGGCCACCGCACAGCGGATGGTTGCTCGTAGAAAGCTTGCCTGATTTCACCACCAAAGGAGAACCCAATGCCACTACTCGAAGTCACCCAAACCCGCCACGTTAGTGCTTCTATTCGACTCACGGACTCTACCGCCACCCAAATCGACCAGTACGCCTCTTTCATTCGAGCATCCGCCGACGATGTCGTCGAGCAAGCGGTAGCTTATGTCTTCTCCAAGGATCGCGACTTCCAGGAGTTCCTGAAGTCGCCTGAAGCGCAGCGCATTACGCCGACACTTCGTGTTCGTCGCGGCAATGGAAATGATGTTGCCGAGCAGGGAAAAAAGTCCGCTGGCCCGGCATCATCGCCAACACAAACGCCTGCATCTGCGGCGGGATCGAAGGCATGATCCCGCGCCTACATCTGTGGCTGAGCCACAGCGGTGCTGCGCACCGGAAGAAGATTGACACTCCATCCCTCGCAGGGTTGCGTTTGGAACCGATTTGGTTCCAACGGGAAACATACAGAAAACAAGTGGCTTGCCGCCGAGGGCAAATTCACGCGGTTCCATTTGGAACCGCGCCCGAAATTGGCCTCAAAAGGATCAGCGATGCTTTCACCCACCTCTGAAATCGAAGGCCGCCTCCAGCGGCTTAAGGGACGCGAAACTCGCACGCAGAGCATCGCCACGCGTTTTACCCCCAGTGAAGAAAGAGCGTTATTGCAGGTTGCCACAAGCTGCGGAAAGAACCTCCGCGAATGGGCGCGGGAAGTTCTATTGGACGCCGCGAACGGACAGCAACACGGCGACGGCGCGCCGTTGTTTGCCGAAGTGCAAGCCCTACGCCTCCTGCTCATCAACACCCTTGAGCCGTTGCTGCGGGGCGAAAAGATGACACCGGAGCAGTTCAAGGAAATGCTCCGGTACGTGAAAACCAATAAGCGCAAAGCGGCCGCAGACATGCTCGCCAGCTATGCGGAAGGGACAACAGAACAGCCATGACCGACACACAATGGGGACGCAAAGAAACCATCGTCCGTCCGCCTCACTATCCCGTCTATGGCTTCGGAGCCGTGTTCGTTGCGCTCGTGGTGACCGTGCTTTGCGTCTACCTCCACCTCGCCTTTGTCATGACGCCGCTCGAACGCTATTACCTCTCCTGCTATGCCGAAACGGGGTTCCTCGGCACCATGCGTCAGAGCAGCGAGTACCAGCTTGTTACGGTAGCCGACCGCCAGCATCACGCCCGGCCTGTCACCGAAGCCGATGTGCAGCCAGGCTCAACGCCGCAGCTAATCGGCAAGCCCATACCCTTGGCGCTATCCCCAGCGGCCCATGCCTCCGGCATCGTTTTTCTGTATCGGGGAGCGAAGGTTTCCTACATGAACCGCCCGCTTCATGACTACCTTCGTCGCTTCGTTTATGACGGCGATTCGCTCTTGGCTATCTTCCGCATACCGCTCTGGTCAGGGCTTGCCGTGTTTCTACTTCAGCTTCCATTCGCCGTCCGCAAAGACGTTCGGCGACTGAAAGAAATGAAATATGGACGGCTCCTCAAAGGCCCGGTCTTGGTCTCTCCAACTGGCTTCAACAAAGCCATCCAAGGCGATGGCGTCGGATTCAAAACCACCGAGTCGAAGCACCTCATGCGTATCCCGCAACGCGCCGAAGGACAGCACATCGAGATCATGGGCGATACCGGCGCGGGCAAGTCCCGGCTGGTCATGCAGCTACTCGTACAGATCAAGGAGCGCGGTCATTCCGCCATCGTGTATGACCCGGCCTGCGAGTTCGTACAACGGTTCTACGATGCCGGTCGCGGCGACATTATTTTGAATCCGCTCGATGCGCGGTGCCCCTATTGGGGACCATCCGAAGAGCTGCGCCGCCGTGCCGAGGCCAGGGCCATTGCCGCGTCCCTGTACCAACCGACAACAGATAAGAAAGGCGAATTTTTCACCGAGACACCGCAGAAAATCTTCGCCCATCTGCTGACCTTCGGCCCATCGCCGCAGGAGTTGGTGGAGTGGATGGCGAACCCAGACGAGATCGACCGCCGCGTACAGAACACGGAGATGGCGATGATGATTGCGAAGGGAGCGCACCAGCAGCGCAACGGCGTTCTGGCCTCACTCGGTTTGATTGCCGATAGCCTTCGAATGCTTCCACGGAAAGAGCAGGCCGCGAGTCATTGGACTGCAACCGAATGGGCGGAAGAAAGGAAAGGATGGATCTTCCTTACATCGAAGCCCAGCGAACGCGAGGCCCTGCGTCCGCTTCATAGCCTCTGGATCGATTTGCTCGTATTGCGTCTCTTGAACGAGCCGAAAGAGAGTCAGCATCCCGTCTGGTTCGTACTGGATGAACTGGCGAGTCTGCAACGTCTGCCGCAGTTGCATACTGCGATCACAGAGAACAGAAAGGCGAAGAACCCGCTTATCCTTGGCTTCCAAGGTAAGGCCCAGCTTGAGATGATCTACGGGCATCTGGCCGAGGTGATGTTGTCGCAGCCGGCCACCAAGATATTCCTGAAAATCACAGAGCCCAAGGCCGCCGAGTGGGTGTCGAACGCCATCGGCAAAGTTGAGATCGAGCGGCTGCGGGAGACGCATTCCACCGGCCTACGGGCTGGCAACAATTTCAGTCTGGAGCGCCAGGTCGAACCGTTGGTGCTGGACTCGGAAATCTCCGGTCTTCCCGACCGACACGCTTTCTTAAAGCTGGGTAACACGGTAGCCAGATTCTCATTTGCCTATCACGACATCCCCGCCACCCAGCCCGCGTTTGTGCCGCGTCCCCTGGACGACGATGACCTTACCTTCGATCCAAAAACGCTCACGAAGAAGCCGCCGAAGCCTGCCGACATAACCGCAACCACCGTTCCCGGCGATAGCGAAGACGAGCCAGTCGAGACAGGATTCTCGTTGGGAGATTAACCATGTTGACGATCTCCAAACCGCTTTCCGCATCGCAGGCGCAGACGTACCACGCCAAGGAGTTCACGTCTGCCGAACAGAATTATTGGAAGCAAGACGATCGGAGTTTGGGCGAGTGGCATGGCAAACTGGCTGAAAAGTTTGACCTTGCCGGGCCCGTGAGCGAGGAACACTTTGCGCGGCTCGCCGACGGCCAACACCCTCATACTGCCGAGCAGCTTGTACGTCATCGCATCGTCCAGGAGTACGAAGGCGCGGATGGGAAGACCGTCGCGCCGGTAGAACATCGTGCCGGTTGGGACGCCACATTCTCCGCGCCCAAGTCGGTTTCACTCACCGCGCTCGTCGGCGGCGATGACCGGGTGCGGGACGCGCACCGGGAAGCGGTGAACGTCGCTTTGAGCGAACTGGAAAGGTACACGCAAGCCCGCATCGGCGGCAACCACGCCGCCGAAACCACCGGCGAGTTCATCGCCGCGAAGTTCGAGCATGACACCGCGCGCCCCGTGGACGGCTACGCCGCGCCGCAGCTCCACACTCACGCCGTCATCTTCAATGTCGCCGTGCGCGACAACGGGCAGACGCGGGCCTTGCAGGAGCGAGGCCTGTTTGAGTCACAGCAGTTTGCGACCGCCGTGTATCAATCGGAACTGACCTATCGCCTCCGCAATCTCGGTTACGAGATTGAACCGGGACGCAGTGGCGCACCGGAGATCAGAGGCTACTCCCAGGAGTATCTTGATGCCTCCAGCCCCCGCAGCCAGCAGATACGCGAGCATCTGGAAAAGACCGGCTATCAGGGGCCGGAGGCCGCACAGATCGCCGCGCACTCTACCCGTGACCGCAAAGAAATTCACTCGCCCGCCGAGGTACTGGCCGCTCATCGGCAGATCGCCGCTGAATTCGGCAACCAGGCCGACCAAGTGGTGAGGGAAGCGCGGAGGCGTGGTCAGGAATATGCGCCCGAGCATGACCGGGAGAGTTCGCAACAGATTGCACGGCAGGCTGTCACCTATGCCCGCGACCGCAGCTTTGAGCGCGAAGCCGTCACCGACGAACGCGAGCTTTACCGCGATGCTTTGCGGCGCGGCATGAGTGAAACAACGTACTCGGAAGTTCGCGCCGGGTTTGAGGCTCGCATTGCCGCCGGGGAGTTCCAGCTTGTGTCCGGCCAGAAACACGACTCAGGCCGGAGCTTCACGACCGCCGAAACGATCCGCGCCGAGCAAGAGATCCTGCGCCGGATGCAACAGGGGCAGGGTCGCGCCGAGCAGATCATGTCCATACAAGCCGCCGTCGCCCATACCGAAAAGCAGCAGCATCTCAATGCCGGACAGCGGTCTGCCGCCGAGGAGATTCTGACCTCGCGCGATGTCGTGCAAGGGCTGGAAGGGAGGGCTGGTGTCGGAAAAACGACCCTTTTGAAATCGGTACGTGAAGCAGCCGAACAACGCGGCTATGTCGTCGAAGGCTTCGCCCCGACATCCCGCGCCGCCAACCAGCTCCGCGACGCCGGGATCGGTGCCGACACCCTACAGGGTTTCCTTGTCCGTCCCGGCCAGCGGAACCCCGACCGTCATCTTTACATGCTCGATGAATCCAGTCTCGCCAGCACGAAACAGGTCCGTGACTTCCTCGCCAAACTCGCATCTAGCGACCGCGTGTTGCTCATCGGAGACACCCGCCAGCATCAGGGCGTCGAAGCGGGCAAGCCCTTCGAGCAGTTGGTCAACGCCGGGATGAAGGCCACCCAGCTTGACCAGATCGTGCGTCAACGCGCCGCCCCGGAGCTGCTGAAAGCGGTCGAGCATCTGTCGCGCGGCGAAGTCGCAGAGGGCGTCGCCCTGTTGGAACAACAGGGGCGCGTTACGGAGATTGCCGATGCACAACAGCGCATCGCGGCGATTGCGCGGAGCTACGCCGCCAACCCGGACAACACCATCGTCGTCTCGCCCGACAACGCCTCGCGCCGTCAGATCAATCAAGCCGTGCGTTCCGAATTGCAGGCCCTTGGCGCAGTCGCTGTAGAAGATCATGCGATGCGCGTGCTCGCGCCGCGTTCCGATATGACTGGAGCCGACCGTACCTGGGCCGCTCGCTATGCGGTGAATGACGTACTCTACTATCCGCGTGGCAGTCAGGACATCGGCATTGAAAAGCAGAGCTATGCGAAGATCATTGCTATCCAACCCAAAGACAATCTGCTGACCGTTCAGAAAGAGGACGGAACAACTACCACTTACAACCCTGCGCGGTTATACGGCGTGACCGTCTACCGCGAGTTGGAACGGGAGTTTGCTGTTGGCGACCGCTTGAGCTTCACCGCGCCGTCAAAAGAGTTGGGCGTTGCCAACCGCGACCTTGGCACCGTGGAACGCATCAACAAATACGGCCAGTTCTCCGTGAAAATGGACAATGGGAAATCCGTCAGCTTTGACGCCAATCGGATGCGGCACTTCGATCATGGCTACGCAGTCACCAGCCACAGTTCCCAGGGACTCACCGCAGATCGGGTGTTGGTTAACGTCGATACCCATACCCATCCCGACCTGATTAGTTCGCGCTTTGCGTACGTGTCCGTCTCACGCGCCAGCCATGATGCTCAAATCTTTACTAACAATGCGGCGTCACTGAGTCGCATTGTTATCCACGATATCAGTAAGACTGCGGCGGTGCAGATTTCTCAATCCGTCGTAGAGCCGGGATTGGAACAAGCGCTCTAACGGTCGATGGGATGAGCCTCCTAGGAGGGGTTTGTAAAGGTCCAGTGTGGCGCATAGTCCCGCATCATTCGACTGCGCAGCAATGTGTCGACTAAAGCATTTCTTGACAGCTCTAAACGTTTACTGCCTTTGCGCGCTCTCGATCCCGCTAGATGTATGATTTCAGCGGGCTACACTGCATCATTCCAGACCGTGGCGACCAGGATCAGCGCCAATTACACTGCGATCCCGGTATATGAAGACAGATGCTTCGCACGCTCTCCGAGCGCCCCGCATCATTTCGATAACAGTCCGTGAAGCTCAACTGGCAGTTGAGAAGGTAATGACTTGCTCGCAATCGCGCTTAAAAGCTGATATACGCGGCTCGTATTTCCGTTTGGGATTTCACCGCCTTCGACCGTGAGGTCTAAACGTTCAGCCCGTTCACACGCTTGTCTTACCGTGGCAGGAGGGTAGTGCTCCTCCTTCAGATTGGTTTTGTTGTACTCGCCGAGAATCCTCCGCAGAGCGGATTCCACCTCCGCCGCATTTCCTAGGGCCGCCACTGCTGCTTCATCCACATGGTGCAACAATAGCCAAAGCTCAAAGCACGGTTTACTGAGTGCAACCTTAACACCTTGATCTGCCGCTTCACGCAAAGCCTGAAGGAAGCCTCTTAGATGAGTCCCTTGAATTACGTGATCTGTGTCCAGCAGCATCCAACGCTCGTCGTCCTCCTCAAAACCGTAGGCCAAAAGGCGTTGCAGAACGTACTGCGCTACGGAACTCCCGTCGTGTGGGGTTGGTATGACGTGAATCTTGACTCGCGTCAGCCGGAAAAAGCTGAAGTATTGCGCTGGAGCATAGGTATCGTCGCAAGCGATGATAAAGAGGCGATCATCTCGAAGGCTGGCGGGGTCTTTATCTCTTGTCGGAATTGGCCTCGGTTGTCGATTAAACAAACTCATGATGTATGCACCGTCTCAGCAAGCAAACGGTCCAGATCACCTAAGAAGGGCACTGCTCCGAAACGACCCTTCAGGTAGTGCTTTCGAATCTCTAGGTCTTTCCGAACATTGAAATCAGTAAGCGAGTAAAGCCGGGTTGCAGAGGTCGAATCTTTCTCGGCAAACCATATCTCGTCGCGCCGCAGAAGATCCAAATCCAATAAGCTCGATTCATGAGTTGTGATGATGACTTGTGCTTGGCATCCACTGCACGATTTCAGATAAAAATTTACGAACTCCCAAACGAGATTAGGGTGCAAACTTCGATCAATCTCGTCGATGAAATATACCTTTGTGCTGGAATGCAAGCCATGAAGTGCTGGCATCAAATTTAAAAGGCGTTTTGTACCGTCAGATTCCTCATTCAATTCAAACGGGACAATCGTGCCCGTTTGACTCTGATGAGCAGCGCGTACCGTGATTCGATAGAAATGATTTTCGCCAGAGCGCTCGATCAACAGTTCGTTTCCTTCAGTGAGTCGGACGAGAGCTGATCCTTCGTCGTCTTCAAGAAGTCCCTTTAGGACCCGCGAAACTAGATCGGGAGGCAACAGACTGCGCAACTCTTCCTCTGTAATTTCCTTTTTCGAGACTTGTAGGTGATCTACGCCAGTGGACACAGATTTCAGGAACGAGCCAGCAAACTCCAGACAATCAGGATTGTCGGCGAGATAGGGGCCAAGCTGGCCAAACGGCACGTTAGGGCCAATTAGTTCGAGCCCTTCTTTGAACCAATGGAGAACGCTCCGCAAATGGTCGCCATAATCCATCTTGTTCAGGGTCACGTTAACTGTTGCCAAGAAGCTCTGGTTTTGGGGACCACCAACAGTCACCAGCGCCGTCAGCTTTTCCCCCAATCCCTTGAGACCGGGAGCCTCAACGGTTACTTGCCCGTCGGCATTCGTAATTCTCTCGTAAATAGTTTTCTCGCGGCCCCCGATCACCTCTGCCAGCCACTCTTCTGTGATTCGCTGGTCGTCGGTTTTGAAGCCGAACCTATACAACTTCTCAGCGGCGATGAATTGCAAATCGAAAGTAGAAGGCTCTTCCGTAGTGCCGGCAAGCCGAAATGGCTCGCGTGCTGTGCCCCTTCCTTTTTCTCTTCGCCCGAGCGCCACCGCCTTGATGTACCGCAAAGCTTTGAACAGATTAGATTTACCAGCGCCATTGGCACCGTACAAGACACCAATCCTCAATACATTTTGATCTGAGTGCGGTATAGAAGCCACATGTTCATCATGTGTTCCAGCCAGCCGGTTGCTGGCAGCCAACGAGAAGGTCTCCTCAGAGTGGAAGGATCGGAAATTGGATATGGAAAGAGAAACGATCATTGAATCACCCCTACGAAACATTCACACTTTAGCACCTCGAACGCCCCATTCTCAACTGCCAGTCGCGTCTTATCTGTGAAAAAATCACAGATGTGCTATACTTCAGTCCTTACCTGCACCTGGGGATCGCGTCGCCAGCGGCACACCAAAGGGGCAAGGCGGAGACGGAGGTATGACGTGTGGAATTATGTAATCTCCCATTTCGACAGGTTTCTCAAAGAGCTGGAGTTGTCACCGGACGATCGGAAAGACGCTGACGGCAAGGCGGAACGAATTGCCCGCTCACTTTTTGCAAAGTATTACCCGAACAAGCTCATCTTCGATTCGAGTTGCTACGTCAAGGTCGGTTCGTATGGGAAGGACTGCGGTTCCAGCAACCATTCCGACCTGGACATGCTCTTTATCCTTCCGTGGGACGTCTACACCCGTATCAACACCGTGTCTGGCAATGGGCAGTCCCAATTGCTCCAGGAACTGAAGGCCCCGCTTCTCGTCACCTTCCCGAGCACACCACTCAAGGCTGACGGCCAAATTGTCAAGGCACCGTTCAAGAGCTATCACGTTGAGGTCGTCCCGGCCTTTCGTATGCTCGATGGCACTTTCCTGACGGCCCATACGTCCGGTATGGGAAGCTGGAAGATCGCAAACCCGGTTGAGGAATATAAACAGCTTCATGCCGCGGACCTCGCCACCCAAGGGAAGGCGAGGCACCTTACAAAAATGCTGAAGGCATGGAAGTACGATTGCAACGTCGAATTGAAGTCTATTTCACTAGAGGTCCTTGCTGTCATTTTCGTGAATCAATGGCAGTTTCGGAGCCAGACAGTCTTTTACTACGATTGGATGGTGCGCGACTTCTTCCAGTTCCTGCTCCTATACGTTGACGGCAGGACACGGGTACCAGGTACTGAAGAGTGGATCGAACTTGGGGATTGCTGGGGAACGAAAGCCCAGTCTGCGTACGCCCGCGCCGTGAAAGCCTGCGAATTCGAGAAAGAAGATAAACCGTACTCGGCCACCCTTGAATGGCAGAAGATCTTCGGTACAACCTTCCAGGGGACGTCAATGTTGCTCGGGGCGTTGTTGCAGGCATGAGTGTCGGTCCGGAGCGCGAATACATCCTCGGCACAGCGCGGGAGCTGTATGGCCGCGTCGTCTACACTCATAAAACTCACGAGCAGGAACGCGAGATTTGGGCAGGTAAGGCTTGCACGATGAACCGCATCAATATCTTGCTTACCGCGCTCACCACAATGTTCGCTGTCGTATCGGCCGTTATCAAGCCCGCATGGGCCCTAATCTTGACGGCTCTGTTCGCTGCGGCCACAGCTGCGTTTGCCCTATATCAATCTGGATTCGATCCCGTAGGAAAGGAAAGTCAACATCGCGTCGCAGCCAAAGAACTGCTATGGATACGCGAACAGTTGCTGCTGCTCATTACTCAGTGCCATATGCCAACTACTGAGACGAAACAGCTTGAACGTGCGCTCGAAATCATAACCCGCGAAGTCACCGCTGTTTACAAATTTGCCCCGAACACCTCTCCACAGGCGTATGCAGCAGCAGATCACATGATCAAACGGGGCCACTTCACCTTCAACGACGATGAGATTGATGCAATGCTGCCGGCGAATCTACGCATAAAGCAACCGTAATTTATCCAACACCAGTTAAAGAGGCGACAGATGGAATTCTCGAGAAAAGAGCAGTTAGCTTCAACTGTGACCGCACTGGACGAACATAGGAAGTTCGCGGACAGCATCAGAAAGGCGCATCAGAATCACTCGGCACAGACAAGCCAGCTTCGAGGTCTATACGAGGAAGTCGACAAACTCACCAAAAGCAAGTCTGTGGTACCTCCGTCCGATCTGCTGGTCGAAGTGGTCAACACGCAGATAGCGGATGCCAAGGCACTCATATTTCGCGATGCTTACCTGGATCGTTTGAAATCCTTCGTGCCTGCTGGCGACAACCCGAGCTATCCGGATATCCTGCTATCGCTTCGAATTCTTCAACAGGCCAGCGAACGTTTTACTTCGATGTTGGAGGTGGAAACCGACAAACATTCCACTACAGGAACTGAGCTTCAGACGATCGCTGCTGCTTTGAGAGTTGCCGAGCAGGATGAGATTGACTTCTATACCGAGGACACCAATGACGAGGAACCAGAGAGTTCCGAGATGGATGAGAATGAGGATTCGGCAAGCGAAGAAGATGATAGTGACGCTACTGATTCGGACGATGCTGAGGACGAAGAAGAGGATTCCGAGCCCGCAGAAGAGGATGTCGACAGCGACGAGAATCAGACGGACGAGTATGACGAGTACATTCGGAAATCTGAGGTGAAAGCAAAGGTCGACGGCCTTATATCAGAAACCTGGTTCAAAAAGTACGATGATGTATTGCTCTTCGATTTTGAGAAACTAGATCGAATTGGTATCCCTTTATACGAGTCCCCGAGAGATGGAATTACATTCGAGCCACATCAAAAATGATCAAAGACTCCAATGTATTCCCACAATTGCGGCAGCTCGAAGTAGATTTCGTCATCCCTCGTCTCGTGGGCGATTTGCCGCTCTGCATCGATCCCTTTCTTCTCTTCAAGAGCCGCGATCCTGAATTACGGACGCTCCATACCAGCATTGTCGAGCACTTTGCGGACGGGGTCAGCGCGATTGCCAAAGCCGACGAGTTAGGGGCCAAATACATCTTAGATTTTCCCGAAGTGGCGGAAATTGGTTTCGGATACGGCGCGAGCGACAAAAGAGGGTCTGGACTAGGCAAGATCCTGACGACTCTTCTGATCGGCTCGCTGAAAGTGTCGCCGGCGATTATGGAGCGTGGCATCAGGCACGTCGAAGAAATGCAGCTAATCTCGCCTGGAATAGGGCCGGATCGAGTAGGCGACATCGCCTCGAACATTCTGAAGGAATACTTGATTCGATATACTCAACGCCAGTGTGAGGTTCATAACCTTACCATTCAGTCGTTAGTCCCTATCAGCCATGTCTACGACTCAACGGAGAGATGTTGGCGCGATGGATATTATGACCTCCCGGTCAATTCTGAGGATGGGAGGGCAATTCTCTTCGTGCCTCGAAGAATAGTTCGACAACTCCCCTGGATTAACTATGACAACTTCGTCAAGACTGAGTTTCGAGCCTATCTGGAAGCTCGGAACAGGACCGGGAGAGTGGCCGGACGCGCGCCCTCAAAGGCTGAAGTGACAACTACAAGCCGCGTAGAGACCGCCATCATCGACGCCTATATTAAGCAACGGGAGCAACAAGCGGCAGCTGCTCAGCCGATCTTACCTCCGCTTGAAAACGGCTCCGCTGGCACAGGAGAGTCTCTATTAGTGCGTTTGGCCGCGATCCCTCCAGGACAGTCGGATGCTACAGCGTATCAGGGGCTTGTCCTCGACATTCTTACATTCGTGTTCTGCCCAGACCTGATCGACGGGCGCCTTGAGGAACGCACGATTGACGGTACCGAACGTAGGGATATTATCTTTACGAATGACTCTGACGCGACTTTCCTCGACTACGTGCGGACGTCCCACGATTCCTTGTTCGTGATGTTCGAGGTCAAGAACACCGACGATCTTACGATGGCCGCTCTGAATCAAGCAGCCACCTATTTAGGCGACAGGATTGGCCGCTTGGGATACATCGTGACCAGGAAACCGCCCGGCGATAACTTGCTTCGGAAACAGATCTCGATATTCAATGATTCGAATCCCCGGAAAGTTTTGCTAATCCTTTCAGATTTTGACCTTGAGGAACTTATCAAGATCAGAATGCAGGATGTCTCCCCCATACCTTGGCTTCAGAGGCACTACAGAAGATTTCGCACTGCTGCTCAATAGTTAGGCTGGTCAAACTCTTCTCCGGAAACTTGAAGGACAGGCCGCGCTGCCTAGACTATTCCACATACGAGAAGACTGAGCCGAGATGATAGAGAAGTGGCAACAACGAATGGTCGCCTGCATGCAGTCCGAGGAGGCGAAGGATGTCCGTGTGGAGGAAGCGCTGGCGATCAAATATGAACACCGTCCTTACAGCGTATTCAAATACCGAGAGATCAACGAGCGGTCGCTTCGCAACTTGGAGAATGATCTCGTCTGGGTGTGTTCTCCAACCGATTACAACGATCCATACGACAGCAGCATTTCGATCACGACCGAGACGCTGACATCGACCATCTTTGAGGCTGGAGTTCAAGAACTGATTTCACAGGGTCTCGGCACAGATTTGGATGCCGATAGGCTTCAGAAACTCTTGACAGGGACAAACCCTGCCGTAGCCCTTCAGGAGGCACTGCTCGGGCAGGATGAAGTGCCACCGGAGTTCTGGCCGCCGTTCATTGCATCATTCGAGGCGCAGGTGCAGGTGTGGAAAGAAGCAGTGAAAGAATCCCTTCCAGGAAGTCACAAAGCTTCACTTAAAGTCTGCTCGTTCAGTGCCACCGCAGAGTCCATCATCATGTGGTCGCACTATGCCGACCAGCACCGCGGCTTCTGTGTCGAATATGACATTCACTCGCTTGCCCCGGACAATCTGTTTGTGCGGATGATGTATCCGGTGATCTATTCCGAGAAACTTTTCGACGCCACCAGCTACTATCTCGCAGCTCTACGAGATCGCCAAGGGTTCAACATGCTGTTTTCCGCGCTCGCCTCACTCTATAAATCGCCCGAGTGGGGCTATGAGAAAGAATGGCGGCTTGTCATTCCCGCAAGTCTGCTCAAGGAATCATCGCCCTGGCGAGTGCCTAAACCGAAGCGCCTGTATCTGGGTTCGCGCATTAACGAAGAACATAGAGAATTGCTCCTCACGATCAGCAGAAAGAGAAACATCGAGATCCATCAGATGCAACTCGCCGATGATTCCTTTCGCCTGAAATCCAAGCTGGTTTCCTAGAACGGCGCTGGCCGCCTCGTGCCCCCTCTTCAACCCTCGCAACTCAAACTGAGGTTATCCTCGGTGCCGTGTCCTCGCCCGGTTTCTCTTGCGACGGACTCGGAAGCCACTGAAACGCACTCACGGTGAAATTCGCGGCGAGCAGTTTTTGCGACATTGAGTGGAGATGAGCGAGTCCGATCAACAGAATACCCACATGATGTCTCGCCATCGCCGTGCAGACATGCTCGACCATCGCGCGCACCCGGTTTTCCTGGTGATCCAACGGTCCGTACTCTCCCATTGAGGGATGGGACGCATCGAAATCGAGCGTCCCGTCGTAGCCTGGATATTGAATGGAGCTTGGGTAGGTCCGATATTGCCGTTCCGGTCCGGTGCCCACATTCTCATAGGTCATGCCCAGTGTCGACACGAACGATGGGCCGCTATTTTCGCTCCATTCCTCCATCAGCATCGTGCCCTGGAATTGCTCCTTCAGGAAATCAAGGCGTATACGCAGATCGGCATTGCCGATGTTGCCGGCAAACTGGCACGAGTGCTCCGTTCCGAGTAAAACCACCCTCTTGTGCGTCTGTTCTCGTACTAGTTCTGCCAGCATTCGTTCTAGCTCCAGCGTGTTCTCATCGAGCTCCGGGGAGGCTCCTGCCAGGGGCAGCGAGTTGCACAGCTCAATATGTTTTCTGAGTTGGTAGATCCTTCGCGCCAAGATCGCGCTGCGTCCTGTCTGTTGTTCGTCCATAGCTCTTCAGCATAGCGACAATACGAAAACATCGAAACCATTTCGATGACGGGGCAGGTCTCCTCCCTGTCGCCAGCCGCATAGCGTCTTTCACAACTCATCCAAGCGGGTCCGTTCCGAGACTGTTATGCGACTCTTTAGTGCCGCGATGGACAGGTATTCAGCCTAAAGATTCGTCGATTCTCGGACCCGCAGAAGGTTTACCTGTAAAACCGTGGCTAATATCTGCTGCCTCTGAGATTTGGAACCAGCAGGCAGAGCCGTCCACGTATGGAAGCTGAATGAAGTGGCAGATCTTGGCGGGAGTCAGGATGGAGACCATGTCCCGCTCTTGCGCTTGATAGTCAGGAGAGAAGTAGCTAAATTAGCGATGCCGGCGATGCGGCTAAACGGAACAATTCGCGGATTGTCGCAAATGACGGGGAAACGCGATACGAGTAGGTGTTGCACGACATCGAGGGAGAGTCTCGATTTCAACAGCTGTTCGCGATTTTGCTCTTTGGTTAACGCTCGTTCATAGGACCGCACTAACATCGAGTTGTAGCGAGCAAACCGACGAGCGTCAACGTCAACGCACGCAAGGTCAACAAAGTTATTTTTGCATTGAAAGTTCCAGATCACATCATTGCGAACGGTGACCACGTCGAACTCGCGCCGATTGATGCGCGTAATATCCTGCACGATAAATCCCTGTCGTATGAGTTCGTTCGCTACTGCCTGCTCGAAAATGAATCCCGCCCGGATTTGAAAAAGTTTGAGCCGGTCAAGAGATCGGGCGCGCCAGTAGTAGAGAAAGCGACTCAGTAGTGTGACTGTAGATCGGTAAACACCGTCGATGAGAACTAGAGGAGCATAGGTTGACAAGCAGGCCATGTAGCCGGTTGAAGTGTTCACGAAGGCAGCCCGCAAGGCCCCCAATAGACCCAGCTCATTCGAGAGGGCATCAAGATCGGCGGGGCTTATTGCAATCCAGAAATCACGGTCGATAAAGTTCCTCGACAACCGACGAACCAGAGCAGCGGCGAGTGCAAAATTTGTGCCCGCAAGATTGAACTCTGCGTAGGCTGCTTCAATGGCGAGGATGTCGTTGCGAAGTTCGGCAGCGGAAAACAGCCGGTCGGGACTCAACGGCTCCCTCGATTTGAGCATTTCAGCACCCGCTGTTGTTATCGGTACGTCGATAATCCGTGCTCGCTCCGGTTCGAGAAAAAGGCTATCGAGCATAGCAATCTCACTCGACTCACACTCGGGAAGCCTGAGCTTGGCTCTGGACACCTTTACGATGAGCGCATTCTGTGCGCCCATCATTTGAATCGCGCTTAGTTCGATGATCGGCAGAAAGATGTTGAGAGTATCGAGAGGCTCGACGATTTGCTTCCCTCGACAGGCATTCGGAAGCATATGCAACAGACCCACGAAATGACGCCTTCGCGATTGGAAATAACCCATCATCGTGCCAACTGTTTGGAAACCTGCTGCTACATTCATGAACCCATGGCTGGCGAACGCTATTGCTATCGACATCCCCTGGATCAGAAGATTGCTGAAGCGATTGCAGAATTGCTCGCCGAACCTCGCCTTAACTCCCTGTAGCACCTGGACAAGACGGCTCGGAATCTGCTGTGACTGAGTGAGTGGAAGCGAGATAAGGTCGCGCTCGAAGTCTTCATCGTTCCAATCAACGGTCATCAAATTGATGCACTCTTCAATCGCGCGTAGCGTATCGAACCACGAGTAGGTGGCTGAGTGTGGC
The DNA here is from genome assembly GCF_018449545.1 of Granulicella sp. dw_53. Lineage (GTDB taxonomy): Bacteria > Acidobacteriota > Terriglobia > Terriglobales > Acidobacteriaceae > Edaphobacter. The sequence continues at coordinate 152,381 of NZ_JAAVUR010000001.1, forward strand.
TCGTACGGAGCGAGTGCATCTGCAATCTGCTGCTCTTGGAGAACTATGCGCTCTACGAGCGTCTGTTCTCCTGCGGATGCGGTCAATATGTTTTCGCCCTTGTCCATATCAACTTCCGCCTTTCGAAGGCGATGTTGCTCAACCCGAAGCTGCGAATCATGATCGTTGATCCATATCGGACCAATATACCGCTCTGCCTGCGCCAGTTTGATTACGACAGCCGGGTACGTCGTGCATCTGCTAGTGCAGCCCAGTGGATGGAACACCGTGACACGGGCGTCTGGAACCAGGCGCAGACAAGAACCCTCAAAGAGAACGAGAACTACAGAACCGAGATCAGGAACTTCATTGAAGCCCAGCTCAAGCTTGGCTAAGGTCTCTCGTGTCTACGGGTTTTCGATAGGGTCTACAGGAGGTTTTCGTCGATTGAAGTATGTGTTGTCACATTGAGCGATGGTGTAATCCACTCTCTCAGCTTCGTGCAACGTGTAATTCACCGGATCTGCATCCCGGATATCGAAAAGGACGAAGTTGTGTCCGCCCTTAGACAGCAGACTGTTATATGCCATCCCGTCTACGCCTCCATGACGAAGACGTTCGGCGATGATTTGCGTTGGCACGTAGTTCAGACTACTTTCTTCAGGGCTATACGGCCGGGACATAGCCTCCCCGATTTCTCCCCAGACGACGGCCTCATAGTCTTCAGGCGCCCACGGAATGAGGTGACCTTCAATCGGATCGAATCCCTTCATCCATAGCTTTTTGTCCGAGGTACAGTCTACGATCCGGAGTTCACGGTTCACGTGGAACTGTGAGATGGATATGAGCGCCCCCAGCCACGGGCGCAGCTCCGATGCGGCCGTCTTCGCGGTATCGGCGAGGTACAGATACGCGACTCCTCGTGGGTTGGCTCTTCCATCTCCGACAAGTGCAGGAATGGGCTTCATTCGAGCATCCATCCAGGGAACGTCTACCTCCATCTCTTCGGGTTGCCCCTCGTCCTGTATGCGCACTGTGGCCCCGAGTTGTGCGCGCCAGAGGTGGATATCCTTCGGAATCGTTTTGATGCGCGACTGCGCTGTTTCCTCCACAGCATCTAGGAATGAAGTCACCTCGGTACTGTAAATGTAGCGGCGATCATGCTTCACGCTAGTCACAAAATGTCGGAACGCTTCGGCAGTCTTGAATGGCATCTCTAATTCTCTCGTCGCCACCAGAGTCGGATCTGGCTAGATGTAGTACATAAAAGGCAGAGGAGGAAGATCGGCAACAGGCCGGGTTACAAGCACCTCGCCAATCGCATCCGCAAATTTCAGCGTGATTGGTCTGCCGTCACCGAACCGGCAAGTGTTGTAGTTAAGTTTCGTCAATGCCAGCACATCGGCTAGCACAACCTCGATGTCAGCACTTCCTCTACAGATCTCTATGTTTACCGGTTTAGGAACCTCCATGCCTGGGTAAGTGCGAAGACGCGGAGTCCACCCCTTCGTCCATAAGTAGGCATGCGTTTCATCGACGATGTAGGCCATCCCACGAAGAACCGGCGTGTCCTTTGGGGTGTAGAGCTTAAATGAGCCTTCGTCCTGAATTCTTACGCCGACAACGTTCGTTTCGGATGAGACCGCATCTTGGAATCCCTTCCACTCGTCACTATTGAACCGCGTCTGGCCGTGAATAAAGAGTTCCTTGGGGGGCTGATCGTTGTGCTTCGCTGCATAACTCTTGATTGCTTTTGCGACCAAGTCTTTTGCGGCAGCGCGGCTGAGATGAAATTCGGACGTCTCATTGTTGAACCAATGTCCGTCCGCACCCTTGAAAACAAGCCCGTCACCGGAGTCCAGAAACATCTGTGCGCCACAGGCTGCGGCATTTGCCGTTCCCGAGCTCAAATTACGTTTGAAGACAAGGCCTAGGTACGCGACGCCCTCACGAATGCCTTGAACCTTCCACGGTCTCCCGCCGAGCTTATAGAAGGCTGTAGTACTCACATTCCAGGCGATCTGAGACTGCATCAGCTCGCTGCCTTGTTCACGCGCCGTTGGCCCTTGCGGCCCGACGCTGGCAATCGTGCTCTCACGGATAACCTGTGTCGCGATCTTGTCAGTCAGCAACCTTGCCTTCAGTTGGTTCCGAAAATGCTCTTTATAGGAGTATGGCTCCGCTGCCTGATTCTGCTCCGCGAACAATGACGGGCTGGTCTGCAGCTTCCGCGCGATCCGCGTATTGTCTTTCAGGCTCGATGCGAACTCTCGGCGGGCCTCATGGCGCAGGTTGGCTTCCACGACAGCTAGTGGACGGCAATACTTCTTTACTTCGTCCGGGATGACCACGAACCAGATGTCGGGTTTGGCCTCCTCCTCTCGATGAACGCGGAGGATTGCCTGAACGAATAACTCAACGGTTTGATAGACCCGCTGATGACGATCGTCCTGATAGAGCACCTGACGCAAGTGCTCAGGTTCGATCACAGCCGTCTGAAGCGCCTTCGATTCCCAGGGAATGCGGAATACACTCTCGAAACCAGCGAATGGCGGTCGAGAAGGCATGGACTTCTTCGTCTTGATCGGGTGCCGGATCGCATCGACCCACCGTTCGAAAAGAGAGATTCCTGTCGCGGTCCCGACCACACCAGCGCGCAATCCAAGCGGAGCGGCTGAATCGAGCGGGCCAAACAGAGTGAGACCATCTCTCGGGTCTTCCATCCCTTGGCCGTGCCGAAATAGAAGTAAGGGCTCAGGAATTCGCAGCAGTCGGTTCTTCAAGATCCATACCCTCCGTTTCCTCGTCCTCTTCCTCGTCGTCGTCACCCTCGTAGTAGTCATCCAGCTCTTCGTCCACGGTTTTTTCACCGTCGTATGACACTGGAGACTCGAAGGTATCGGGCTGTGCTTCCAGCAAAACACTCTCATTGACAGACATGGGCAGGGCGATCGAACCTGCCTCCGACCTCAGCAACGACATGGCCGCGAGCATGCGGTCTCGCCACTCGTCATTCCACCATCCCTTGCACTGGTTCCGTCGGGCTTTCGCCGACTTCTCGGCATCCGTCCATAATGCCGTCCCTGAGTCGGAGAACAAGACGTGGCCGCGAACGACGATGTGCGGGTAGGGCAACATCTCTGGCTTTCCGCTAATCGCGTAGTGCCAGTAACGAAGCACGCCACGTTTGGTTGCGTATCCGACCACATCGCGGTATGTGCGCTTGCCGTTCACTCCCTCGAAAAAGATCCGTTCGTTTGCGCCTTTTTGCTGGTAATACCTGCTGGGCTGTGGGGCCATCCTTTGCACCGAAAACCCGTGGCCCTCGACTGCTTTATCCCAACCTTGGCGCAACAGACTTACCAGCGCACGAGACAGAGGGTGACTCCTTTGAGCGGTGTCAGCCGCAACAAGTTTGATCGAAGACTGGATGAAAATACTTCTATCCAGAAAATCGGCGACTTCCTCTGCGGGTGCGAACGTGACGAAGCTCAGGTCCGTCGCTTTGACGGCCGGCCAGGGTAAGCCGGAGACATCGAAGTCCAACTTGCCAGAAGTCCGGCGGGAAATATTGTGGCACCAAAGGGTTTCGGGCAGAGAAGCAATGCGATACCAGTTCGAAATCTCCGTCTCCTGCTCGTCAGTGACACCATGTTCGGCACTGAATTCAGCCTGAGACCGCCACCAGGTTGAAACGGCTTGGGGATTGAAGTTTGGATTCTTTGGGACGCCATCTTCCTCCAGCTTCTTCAATAGTTGATGTAAGCCAGTAGCCCATGATGAATTGAAAGAAACGTGGTTGAGACGTTGTATCTCAATGTCAACGTCCGAGTAAGGCAAGTCGTCTACCTTAAGCGCAATGATAAAGTCTCGAATCTGACTTTTTAGCTTGGAAGCTATGCCCTTGGCGCAGGCAAGTTCCTGCAATGTCCCGTCTTTCGTATTGGAGTGCCGAGAAAGAACGAAGAGGAAGCGAATCGAGTCTTCGCGGATCGCTTCTTGGATGTCTTTCCAGAAGTCTTCACCCCCAAGCAATTTCGTGATATCGCACCAGACCGGGTAGCCTTCATTCGCCAACTGGAGCGCTAGCCAACGAGCGAAACCATTGTCTTCTGGCGTCGCGTGGCTCAAGAACAACATTCGCCGCCGCGTGCCCGTCGATGCGCCGTTCTCCATCAGAAATACCTCATAAATAAAGGCTAATGTATTCTCTGTTGATATCCGGCTACCGAATAAGTGCTCTCAAGGCCACGTCTCCTGCTGGTTACGTGGCACTACCTCGACTTGGCGGTCCAGCGATACGACCAGACGCCGAAAAGGCATCTATGCTATTACACCATGTTCGCCATGCATTCGCCTAATAGGTTATCATGGGTCACGTCGATGGATACCCAGAACCTCCAACCGCGACACATTCAAGCTCGGCGACAATACGATGGCAAACGCTATGCGCGTCATCTGTCCCAGTCGGAACTTGATCGGCGCATCCGAGACATCTTCCTCAATCAACTGATCCTCACCAATGACGCCAAAATTGGCTTACCGCCGATCAGCGGGCAAAGCTTGCTTTGGATGGAGAAGTTCATCCATGTCTTAGAAGAGATGCAACTCCGCTATGGGCCATATCCCGCTGGTTTTACCCGGAACATCTTTCATCAGGAACCATTTCCAAACTTCGCATCTGATCTTGCTCGCAAGGCTGCGAGTGTCTTCAAGGATAAAGCCCTCGCTGCAAATTCGTTTCTTATCAAGTATGGGAAACGATCCTATATGGAGAGGCTCTTCTTCGGAGGAGCCCTGCGTATCCAACCTGCAAGCTACTTCGTGCAAAAAGATCTGAATGGCGCAGTCCGTGACGATGAGCGAAGGCTGCCGCTTTCGTTCGCCCTATCTGGCGACGACATCAGAAAGCTCGTGATTAACCCACGAGATGTTCCTGTAGTGATCCCCGAGCAGCGTGTGGATGTTGTGTTCCAATCTCCAGGTGACTATTGGATGTACTGCGTCACCGGATCTGTTGAGCCTCGTCTTTTCGCTGACTTCGAGGCTGACGCCTGTGTTCTGATTCGGGACCGACAGCAATTTGAAGAACGCCTCCGCAACGCAGCCTCGAAGGCTCTTGGGCAGGCTACGTATCAATGCGGACCGGTGGAATATGTGGATCCGCTTTTGCCGAAACATGCGCAAATCTTCCTGCCAATGGCAAAACACTTCGGATATTCCTATCAAGCCGAGTATCGTTTCGTCTGGTTCCCGATGAGTCCTGTTAGCGAACTCCGTCACGTAGACATTTCACTTGGAAATCTCGCAGAGATCGCCGATCTAGTCACACTATGAATTGTGAGAACGAGCCTGCTTTGTGGCTGTAGCCGCATGGCGTCTTCCACCGACCATCCCCGCAAATAATGGCGTGGGAAATGCGCAGCTGTATCCCCCGTTTAAGTTAGCAACCTCAATGGAAGTCATGCGACCGCATCTCTACATCGCTAAGCGCCAGTACATGCACGGCTGACGCTCTGACGTTGATAACACCGTCTTGATTTTGGAGCGTGCCATCGACGCGGAGAAACTTTCCGCGCGTCACGGTGATGCGGTTCCGCTCGTACAGTTGCGGATTGATGATGGCGTTCGAGATGCCCGTTTCATCTTCGAGGCTAAGGAAGATGAAGCCCTCGGCTGTACCCGGACGTTGCCGAGCAATCACCGCTCCTGCGATTCGGGTATAGGTTCCATCCAGCATCCCACGCAGGCTTGCGGCCGGCAGTACGCCAGCCGCATTCATCTCTGCCCGGTGATATGCCATTGGGTGCGGGCCAAGCGTTACCCCTGTACTGTCAAAATCAGCAACTAACCGCTCTTCAGTTGTCATGGGCCGCAGCGGAGCGGCGGCCTCCAGTTCGTGTTCGTCTCGGATATGCTCGAATAGGGGCCCAGCGGATTGCCCAGCACGCTCCGCGTTCCATAAAGCGGTGCGTCGGTGATGCTTCTCTCCAGTCCAGTTGAACGTTCCAGCTTTCGCCAAAAGCGTTAGCTCCGCCTTTTTGATCGACGGAACCCTGCGTCGAAGATCGTACTCCGAGGAGAACGGCCCATCCATTAAGCGAGCGTCGGTAATGGCGTCCGCTACTCTCTGCCGCAAGCCCTTCACATACTTCATCCCCATGCGGACGGCATAACGACCGGCATATCTGACGCGATCCTGCTCGCTTCGCTCTTCAAGCGTGCAGAACCAATCAGACCGCTGTACGTCAATCGGCACGATCTTGACGCCATGCCGCTTTGCATCATTCGCTATCGTGGCTGGCGAGTAGAACCCCATCGGCTGATTGTTAAAGAGGGCACAGGTATACGCCGCAGGGTAATGATGGCGCGTGTAGGCACTCGAATACGCGATCGAGGCGAAGCTGTGCGCGTGGGATTCTGGGAACATAAACTCCTTCACGGTCGCGAGTACACGCATCACCTCCTCCTGTGCTGCTGCACTAAATCCGTTTACGGTCATACCTTCGTGCAGCCGTGTCTTCAATCCAGCGATGATGGATTCCGAGCGTTTGCCGCCCATCGCCTTCCGCAGTTCCTCGGCTTCGCCGCCTGTGAGGTTCGCTGCGACCATCCCAATCTTCATCACCTGCTCCTGAAACAGAGGCACACCAAGCGTTCGTTCCAGAAATGGCTTGAAGGATGGATGAAGATAGGTCACAGGTTCTCTTCCGAGCCTGCGGGCAATGTAGGGATTGACGAACTTTCCCGTCACCGGGCCAGGGCGGATGATGGCAACCTGCATGGACAGGTCAGCAAAGCACTTTGGCTTAGTGCGGGGCAGTGCAGACATCTGGGCCCGGCTCTCAATCTGAAACAGGCCAACGGTATCGGCCTGCTGAATACTCTCGTACACCGCGTCATCCTGCGGAAGCTGCGCGTAGTCGAGTTGTTCGCCGTAATACTGCGGGACAAGGTAAGCGGCATCCTTGAGTACGGCAAGCATCCCAAGGCCGAGAAGATCCACCTTGATGATGCCCATGTCGGAGCAATCGTCTTTGTCCCATTGCACTACCGTCCGGCCAGGCATCGTAGCGCGTTCAATCGGCACCACCGAATCGAGATGCCCCTGGCAGATGACCATGCCTCCGGAATGCTGACCGAGGTTGCGGGGCAGACGCAATACATCACCGCATTTCTGAAGGTAGTGAACGATTCGCCGGTGCTTCAAATCAAGGCCGGCGGCCTTGAAGCTGTTTTCGAGCGTATCGCTCGGAGCCTTCCATTCCCACGCGCTCATGAGACCGGCGAGTTTCGCCGCCGTTTCCTGGTCGAAGCCGAGTGCTTTACCCACCTCTCGCGAAGCGGACCGGCTGCGGAAGGTGATGACGTTCGCCGTCATGGCGGCGCCCAACTCGCCGTAACGCTGATACACGTACTGAATCGCGCGTTCGCGATCAGTATCGCTGGGCAGGTCGAGATCGATGTCCGGCCATTCGCCGCGCTCTTCTGAAAGAAATCGCTCAAAGAGCAGGTCCAGTCCAACCGAATCGACGATAGTGATTTCGAGCGCGTAGCAGACAACACTATTCGCAGCCGAGCCACGCCCTTGAATCAAAATGCCGTTGTCCTTGCAGAAGCAGACAACGTCCCACACGATAAGAAAATACCCAGCCAACCCCAGCTTTTCGATGAGTCGCAGCTCGCGTTCTGCTTGCCGCTTGGCTTTCTCGTAAAGTGCCGGATCATTCTTAGGAAGATAGCGGCGACGCATACCTTCATCCACGCGCTTGCGGAGAAAGGAATCCATCGTCTCTCCATCAGGCACGGGATACGCCGGAAATTCGTATCCGAGGCCCGTCATCTGAAATTGCAGACGGTCCGACAGTTCGCGGGTGTTGGCAACAGCCTCAGGATAGTCGTAGAAAAGCCGGTGCATCTCGACTGCTGTATGCAAGTGCCGCTCTGCATTGCGGTTCAGGAGCCGCCCAGCCGTATCGAGACTTTTGCGGTGGCGGATGCAAGTGAAGATGTCCAGGACTTCACGCTCATACGGAGTGCCATAACTGACACCGCCCGTCGCCAGGAGCGGCAGGTTAAGCGAACGCGCAATACGAATCGCTGCACGGTTGCGATGCTCCTCTTCGCGGTCAAAGTGGCGCTGCAATTCGACGTAAACATTGCCGGAACCGAAGAGTTGTACCAACTTCTCTACGGCCTGGTGTGCGGCGTCGTAACCGCCGCGAGCCAATGCCGCAGCCAGCGGGCCTTAGATGCCACCCGTCAGGCAGACCAGACCGTTGCCGTACTCTTCCACGTCCGCAGCTACCGCCGCGCCTTCGGCCTTCGTTGCCTCGCGTAGCTTGAACTGCGTAAGCAGTCGCGAAAGATTCTGGTAGCCAAGGCGTGACTCTGCCAACAGCGGCAAACGCACAGGCTCAGCAGGAAGCTGATGGGGTAGATACGGGGCAGGTTGAAGGCGTTGGCCCAGGTCACTGACAGCAACCTCCGCGCCGATGTGCGCTCGCACCCCGCACCGTGTTCCCTCCATATGAAAGCGCGCTGCTCCATAAAGACCGTTGCGGTCGAGCAGCGCCATCGCAGGCATCTCCAGATGCGCCGCTTGCTGCATCAGGAACTCCGGCATAGTGGCGCCTTCGAGGAAGCTGAAAGCCGACCGCGCATGTAGCTCCACGTAGTCAGTCATACGTCCCCTGCAAATACCAGCAGCGGGAGCGTGGATCGAAGGCGATGCGACAGAGCCGTTCCACAGTCCCGTTCTCCAACCGGACATCCCACTCTTCGCGGCACCAGTTGGCCTCCGACCACCACTGTCCACTCACGCGGACCGGACCTGCAGCATCCCGGACAACATAGGCCGCTCCATCCCAGAAGACCCGCACAGGTGCATGGTTCGCAAGTGAAACGCCGACCATGTGCGGTGGACGCGAGACGCGCAGAGCGAGAGGCGTCGAGAGTGACTGCCTCTCGTTCCGACGTGGTGGCGGCGGCTCAAACGGGACCATGCGAAAGGCGTTCGGTCGATGGTCGTCGGTCAGTTCCGGCGAGCCGACCCGTTGCTCTCCCAGGAGCTTCCGCATTCGCGCGAGCATCACTTCGAGCTGTCCCGGCTCCGGCGCTTGCGGCAGAAAGAGGCCATGCTGCGCTCGATACGGGGCGGCTGACTGCGCGTGAAGTTCTAAACCCACAATCCCTGCGCTCGGAGGATGCGTCTCCAGATCGAGCTGGAGGAGCTTGAGCAGGGTCGCCGTATCCTGCAACGGCAACGCAGGGCGAACGGTGCGCTCATGCTGTGCGCCGCCGTCGAGACGCAACACGACCCGGAGCGCGGCGATGGCCCGTGCCTTCCCGCGAACACGCTCCAGTAACTCCGTCGTCATGCGGGAGAGCAGAAACAGCAGACGTTCCAACTCCTCTACCGGAAAGTCCAGTTCCATTCGCTCTACCAGACCGGCCTCGAAGCTCGGTTCAATCGGGAACATCAAGTGCGGCCATGTACCGCACGCGAGAGAATGCAGTTTCTTTCCCGCTTGACCGAGCCGCGCAATCAAATCTGTCTCTGCCAGCGCGGCCAGCTCCGCACAGGTGCGAATACCCCAGGCCGCAAAAGTCGCTTCATGCTCCGGTGCAAGGTGGAGCGCCGTGACCGGGAGCTGACCGATCGCGTGCGCCTCGCAGCCGGACGGCACAATGGAGACGCCAGTCCTGCCACATGCAAGCGATATCGCAGCGTGGAAGTTCTCCGCGACGGCAATGTTCGCAAGAAAGCCCGCCGTCATCACACTCCGTCGCAATTTGTTCGCAAGCTCCGCAACATCGCCGTACAGGAGATCCATACCGCGAATGTCGAGCGCATAGGTGCCGGGCCGCTCTTCCACCGACTCGATACGGGGTGAGAACATGCACGCGACCTGGTGAACGGTGGCATGGGCCGTATGCTCATGCTCGATAACACGACGGAGCGCGACGACTTCCGGGAATGTTTCGGCCTGTAGCCGAGTCATGCCGATCTCGACACCTTGAGAACGTGCCGCATGGTTGGCCGCGAAAACCATCTCAGTTGGCGGCTCTCCATCCAGCACGACAAACGGTCTTTTCCGCAAGTCCGGGCGCTGACGCGCCGCGGCCTGTGCGAAGAAGTTCGATGGATGGAGAACGGCGTACATTTACCGCACCCTCGACCAAAGCGTCTCCGCCGACCAGCTCGCGCGCTGTACCGGCTTGCGTTGCTGGAACGGCGAGCCTTCGTTGCGATTGCGTTCTCGCGCGAACTGGTACTGCTGTTGCTCGAACAACGGAGTCTCGCCCTGGCTACTGAATGGCACAACCGCAGCCGGTTCACAACGAACCGACAACGTCGCGCAACTGCTGGCGCAGGGGGATTGCGTGAGGAAGACCAGCGCGGTGCGTGCATGTTCCGCCGCAAGCCGAAAGCGATACCACGTCCCCAGCGGGATGCGTTGCGTGTGTTGCGGCAACACATCGCTCATATCAAGCACGACTGCTGCAAAGCCTCCCGTCTGCAAGAGGAGATCGGTCGCCTTCAGTGCTTGCTCCAGCCGGGACCATGGCTTATCTGTCAGCTTCGTTCGGCGTTCCGCAGACATGCGAAGCCAGAGCAGCCGTCGCAATTCCACACCGGAAGCCGCTGCTGTCTCCGGCGACAGGGCATCGCTCACATCCACCCAGGCGCACGCATTGCCAAGCTGGGTGATTGAAGCGAGGGTGCAAAGGGCAAACGATGTCTTGCCCGTGGAGGACGGGCCGCTGACCTCGGTTATGGTTCCACGCGGGATACCGCCCCCAAGCATGGCGTCCACCTCCGCCATGCCGCTCGCAAAGACCTCCGGGGCCTGTTTGATCTTGAGCGTGAGCGCGGCGGGCACACGTTGGGCCAACGTAGACTCAATCTGGACTCGGATTGCGGTGGCGGAGGGCATAAGCGTATTCGCTTTATCTTCGCCTATCGGGTTATCACCCCGTCAACCCGTATTGCCCTATAAAGAGGGCATTATCCTCTAAGTTGTTGAATGTAAGGCTAATAATAATTAACTGCGACGGGTATGCAGACGTTCACTGATCGGGACTTGGCCGGCCACTATGCTGCCGGAAACTGGCACCAGATTTATGGGAGTGAATCGAACAGGTCTTTAGAGCGGATCGAAAGCGCCCCGGCCAGCTTCACAATGTTTTCCAAAGCAACGTTTCGTTCGCCGCGCTCGACGCTGCCCACGTAGTTGCGATGTAAACCGGCCCGTTCCGCCAATTCCTCCTGCGAATAGCCGCGCTCCTCGCGTAGAGCGCGTAAGGCTATTCCAAAGAGGGACTTAATTGAAGCTTTGGGCACTCCCTAATGCTTGGGGATAGACCACTATGAGTCTACACACGATGAGTGTGATATTCTCCGTTTCAGTCGAGCCCACTAGAGTGTTGTCATGTTCGAGTGCAAGGACGTTGCAGGTCGCGTGGTCCGTTCGATCCACCTTTACGGGGGTGGACCGGAGTGTCCAGAAGTCTCTATCGACTTTGAGGACGGCACGAATTTTACGGTCAGCCTCGCTACAAAGCACACGTTGGAATACATGTTGACGCGGGACGAAGGCGGGGAACCCATCGTACTGAGCCAGGACGAAGTTCCCGTCCAGCATCTCTAACGGATCAGCGCGGGTTCCAATCGAATTCCACTAAGCTGACACTCGTGGTCGCTTGTCGTTCAAGAGTTTAAGAACACTCGAATCCACCAGATAGTTGATGGTCGCTCCGCAGGCGAAACATTCGGTCTCTTGCAAGTCGCCTGTCTCTGTTTGATCTTCAATCGAGCAAGATCGTAAACACTCTGGGCAGGTCACGACGACATAGCCAGCGTCCTTGCGCGGAATCCAAAGGGGAGCTTTGTCGGCTTTGCCAATATGAGCGCGGATCGGGGATTCTGAGATCAGTTCCTTCATCTTTGCCTTTAGGTCTGTCGGAGTGTATTCACCTTTTTGAAAGAAATGATCCACCAGCAAACCGAGGGGCATGGTCGCAAGAATGAACTCGCCGCTGATCCCGATGGTTGGTAGATGGGGAAACCTGCGGCGAACAATGGAGAGCAATTCAAACCCGGACATGTTCGGCATTCTTAAGTCGGAAATAATCATGTCCGGCAGGATTTCTCTGAGTATCTTGAGAGCATCGAAACCATCTTCGGCAGTGCGGACCGAAAACCCGAAACTCCGCACGATGGCGGCGGTGGTCTGAAGCAGGACGGGATCATCGTCGACGATGAGTACACGGCATTTGAAAAGGCGGCTTACATCCATATGAGGTTACCTGTGTCTTTCTTGCAGGAAACCCTTGGGCTCGCGCAATAGCGCCCTTGACCTGTTCGTGACTTGAAGAGGGTTTGACAGCGGGCACGAACGATTCTGCGCACTCTACTGTCTGAGATGGATCTTACTCCCCTCAACCATTAGTTGTCTGAAACGGCGTTAGAGCTGGGGTGCAACGTCTCCCACCGGACGTTTCGTCGGCAAAGTGATGCGGAAGGTCGTGCCGTTCCTGCGGGGAAGGGCGCTGCTTCGGGCAGAGATCGTGCCGGCATGGCGCTCAATGATCTTCTTTGAAAGGGCGAGGCCAAGCCCGGTGCCCCTATTTTCCTTCGTTGTGAAGAAAGGCTCGAATAGGCGCGCGACGTGATCGGGCGGCATTCCGTGCCCATTGTCCGCAACAAGCAGCTGCACTTGAGAGTCGCGCTTGCGCAAGCGAAGCGAAATCGTCCCACCTTCCGGAAGTGCGTCAAGCGCGTTCGCCAACAGATTGGAAACGACCTGCAAGATTTCTCCCGAATAGATTTCAGCGAAGCTTTCCTTCGCGAAGTCCCGTATGAGGTGAATCTTTTGAGCCGTGATGCGGCGATGGTGAATGCGGAGTGCCGCCTCCGCGAGTTCGATCAAGTCGACTTCCTGTGCGTTTGGCAGCATACGGGCAAAGCCGAGGGTCTGTGCTGCGATCTGATGCACGGTGGCCATCTCTTCTTTCGCTTGACGGAGATGCTCACGGATCGGGGCTAAGTCATTCTCTTGGTCGGCCAGGTGGATGAGATAGCCGACGGCTTCCAAAGGGTTGCGAATCTCGTGCATCACTTCGAGTGCGAATTGTCCCGCCAATGCTCGTTCTTCGGCTTTTCGTAACGCCTCTGCCGCGATGTCTAGCTTCGCTCGCAAATCTTTAATGATGTCCGCTTCCATCGCTTTCTCCGGGTTCCTGCACATGAGCTCTGGAGAGACCGCGTTGGTGTCTTAGGCGACATACGAGCGCGTAGACCAGCGAACAGCTTGGCCTTTGAGATGCATCACCCGCCGAAACTGTTGGATAAGCCAAGGTTCGAGGGAGGTGTCTCCTCCCTGTCTCCAGCCGCGCTGCGTCTTCCGTCACCCACCTCAGCGGGCCGTTCCCGCCCGCAACGCCCACCCCAATAAGTCCTGTGCGCGATGCGCACGAAGAAGGAAGACAAGCCTCGCTAAGGGGCTCTGCCCCGATCGCGCGCGTCAAGGGGTTTCCCGCAGTCTTCCGCGCTTCGCTTGTGCAGACCTCCGCTGCGCTTCGCCCTTTCCGTTCCGCCTTCGGCTCCCTCTCCAAGGGTGGGAGATACCCCTCCCCTTGACGCTTGCTACCCCCGCCTTCGCCAGGTGGCGTTCGGCATGTACATGCCGCGTTTCAACGCGGAAGTGCAAAAGCAAAAGCCGACCAAGGAGCAAAGCGATGAAAAAGACCGATACCAAGAACAGGCCGAGTATCTATCAGACCGTTACCGACCGCATCCTCTCCAGCCTCAAGGCTGGCGTGATTCCGTGGGAAAAGCCGTGGAAGACCCCACGGTTTACAGGCGGGCCATTCCCGCGCAACTTCTCCACCGGCAAGCCCTACCGGGGAATCAACGTCCTCTTGCTTTGGTCGAGCGACTACAGCAGCCCGTTCTGGCTCACCTTCAAACAGGCGCAGGACTTGAAGGGCCATGTTCGCAAGGGCGAACGCGGAACGCCGATTGTCTTTTATAAGCAGCTAACCGAACGCTCCGAGAAGGACGGCGGAGGGAACGAGGACGACGAACGTGCCCCGTTTCTTCTCTGCCATTACACCGTGTTCAACGTGGAGCAGTGCGACGGCCTCAACCTGCCCGAAATCGAACAGCCCACGACCGCGCAGGAGATCGACGAAGACGAACGCTGTGAAGGCATTGTGACCGCTTGGGGGAACCGTCCCGCTTTACATCTGACCAGCGCCAGCGAGTGCCGCGCCTACTACCGCCCAAGCACGGACTCTGTACACATGCCCGCGCGGAGCCGCTTCGTGGATGCGCCGCACTACTACAGCACTCTTTTTCATGAGCTAGTCCACAGCACCGGCCACGAAAGCCGCCTCAACCGCACCTTTGGCGACCACTTCGGCGATGAGCTTTACAGCAAGGAGGAGTTAGTTGCGGAGATGGGCGCAGCATTCCTTTGCGCAATCGCTGGCATTGCGAACGAACACACCGACCGTAACACCACCGCCTACATCCAGAACTGGATTTCTAAGCTGGAGGAAGATAACCGCCTTGTCATCCATGCCGCCGCCAATGCCCAACGCGCGGCCGATTGCATCCTTGGCGAGAGCTTCGAGGCGACGAGCCAGACAGTGGAGCGTACAGAAGAAGCGGAGTCTTTAGGGGTGGCAGCATGAAGACCATCCTTGCCATTCTCGTGAAGGCCGGAGGTTGGCGTCCTGACCTCTACCTCAAGATCGAAAACCCGCCCTACTTGGAACTCGTTATTGAGGCCGTGGACGAGTCCGGCCCTTGCGGTCTGCGTGCCCTGTCCGTCGCGCACTACGGAGAACAGAACGGCGACCTCATGCGCGACCCGGAGATGTGCTTTGAGCTTGGCTTCGCCGGTGGCGCACACCTGAACCCGTTCTATTGGCGCAATGACTATGTAGGCATCGAGCAGTGGAGCCGCTTCATTCAAGAAAGCAACTACTGCTTTCACACGCAGCTTTACGAGCAGCACACACAGTTTGCGAAGACGTGGGACAACAACCTGCGTGTCCAGGGCTTCGCGGAAGTTTTCACGGACAAGTGCATCGTCGGCTAGTCCGCTCCTCTTGGAGCGGACGCCCAAACTGTGCCGCTCCCCGCTATTCACCCCCAACCGCTCGAAAGGAGCACACCATATGCAGACCGTAGCTATAACCCCGAATGCCGTACCGCAGGAAGTCCCTCTTTCCCTCTTGATTGAGTCAGCCACCAACCCCCGCCAGCACTTCGAGGAAGACGACCTCAACGAATTGGCGGAAACCATTCGCAAGTCCGGCGTCTATCAGGCCATCCTCGCCCGTCCCAAGGATGACCGCTTGGAAATCGTGTTTGGCGCACGGCGTTATCGTGCCTCGCGACTGGCAGGGAAGGAAACCATTCCCGCGCTTGTCCGTGAGATGAGCGATGTTGAAGTGTTGGAGGCGCAGCTTGTCGAAAACCTCCAGCGCCGCGATGTACACCCGATGGAAGAGGCCGAAGGCTATAAGCGGCTTCTCGCATTGACGGAGCCGACCTATACCGTCGAGCAGATCGCCGCGAAGGTGGGCAAGACGCCCGGTTATATCGCTACGCGGTTGAAGCTGACGGATTTGTGCGATGACGTTGCTGCCGCGTTCTATCAGAACCACATCGGCGTCGGTCATGCGCTCCTGCTGGCGAAACTGCCCGGAGAGATGCAGACCCTTGGGCTGACCGCTTGCTTCAAAGAGGTGTACACCGGAACAGGCGACAAGCCAGCGCCAATTCTTCTCCCCGTCCGCAATCTGCGTTTCTGGATTGAGACGAACGTATTGCTACTGTTGAAGGACGCACCCTTTGACAAGCGCAACGGCGACCTTGTTCCCGCTGCCGGGAGTTGTGTGGACTGCCCTAAGCGAACAGGACATAACAAGCTCCTGTTTGCCGACCTCGGCAAGCAGGATGCCTGCACCGACCCCGGTTGCTATCAGGCGAAAGTTCAGGCCCACATCGCGGCTGCCGTCGCAGCCAAACCGCAGCTCGTGCAAATCAGCACGTCGTACCGCGCACAAGCCGAAGACAGCACCGTCCTATCGCGCAACAAGTATGTCTCCATCCGCGAAGACAAGCCCAAGGACAAGGCGCGGGCCAAACAACCGGAGTACAAGACCTGCAAAGACACCATCACCGCCATCATCGCGGACGGAGAAGGCCAAGGCACAATGCAGAAGGTCTGCACGAACCCTATCTGCCGGGTGCATCATCCCAAGGACGAAGAGCGGACACAGGACGAGGCCAGCCGTGCGAAGTGGAAGACCGAGCAGGAGAAGCAGCGCCGCGAGGAGGCCATCGCCAATACCACCGGCCTCCGCGTTCTCTCTGCCATCGGCTCCGCCGTACCGGTACGGTTGCTCAAGCGCGACCTGCTTCTCGTCGCAGAGCGGCTGATGTCTGTGATGGAAGAGAATCGCATCGAGGCGTTGGCGCGGCAGCACGGCATTCGCCAGAAGCGCGACGATGGAGGCATCAAGAAGACGCTGACGGCCTACCTTCGCCGTGCGGATGAAGGCACCCTCTCCCGTCTGTTGGTAGAAGCAAGCATTCTGCTGGCAGCTTCACGCGGCAACGCCACGACGATCCTCAAGGATGCCGCCGTTGCGTACAAGGTGGACACTGAAGCCATCGGCCTAAAGGTCAAGCAGGAGTTCGCGGCCAAGGATAAGGCGAAGAAAGAGGCCAAACCAGCGGCTCCCGGAACGGTGAAGAGTCGCAAGGCGGCATAGCCACTTTGGGGAGCCGTGAGGCTCCCCAAATTTTGCTGTTACATCGGCGGCTCCGCGCCGGGCGGCAGGACGACGTTCCCCCTTCCTGCACTTTTCCCCTTTACTGCCTGCGGCACTCCAGCAGTGACGAAATGGGCGTTTACCCGTATCAACATCCTTCAGAAACTAGCGCGAACACCTCCATTGAAGACGCGCCCGTCAAGGGGAGCCCACGCATCGGTCGTCCATCGACCGTCCGGTCCGCGTGTTGGGCGGAGCAGCGGATCGTATTTCGTCTGACGGACATTTCCCAGATTTTCGGCATTCACATAAGCCTTGAACCGCCCGAATCTCTTCTCGACTAGGAAGCCAAACAGCACATACTGTTCCGATTGCGTACGGTATGGATTGTCGTCCAGCCGTTGCGTGCCGGTGTAATAGGCTTCTACGCCAATGCGTGCGGCGTTCTCACGCTCCCACGTACCGACCAGTCCCGCACTGTGCCGTGGCGTCAGCTCCACGTCCTGGCGAACGGTACCGGGCTTCTCTCTCGCATGTGTGAACGTGTACGACGCAACGGCAGAAAACTCACCCTCGCGCCATGTCGCCACGTTTTCGACTCCGATATTCTCGGTCGCGTCAGCGAGGTTGCGCAGCGTGTATGCGGTCTGCTGCTCTGTGTAGAGCGGATGGTGAACGTTCGAAGCGAACAGCGTGCTCGTTGCCGTCCAATGTGCCCAGTTCCGGGTGAGGTCGAAGGTTAGCCCACGACCGCGCTCGACGAAAAGCGGCGCTATGACCGTGAGCCTACGTAATCCAGCCGCTTCTGTATCCTCGGTCAATGCGCTTGGCGTGGAAAAGCCTTGCCCGAGCGACAATCGGCTTGTCCATCTATGACCGCGCATGAGGGCGGCGAATCGTGGGCTGAAGAGCGTGCCGTACTGGCTGTGAAAGTCTGCGCGTGCCCCGAGGGAAAACGTCAGCCAGTGTGCCGCCTGTATGTCGTCCTGCACGAAGATGCCCGGATTGCGGTAAGTGTAGCGATAGACCGGCACATCCTTGGGGCGGTACGCGTCGCGTTCATATGCGCCTCCCGCAACCCATGATTGCTTGCCATGCGCCCCTCGTATTGACGCCTCCGCAAAGAGCAGTTCATGACGGTCACGTTCGAGGTCATCCCCAAACAAATGGCGGTGCTGCTGGCTGGAGTACGAACCACGCAGCGCCACTACATACTTGCCGGCGACGAGCATCTGGGAAGACACGCCGATGTCTTCCCGGACACTGTGTAAAGACTCGATGTAGGGTAGGCCTGTTGCTGGCAGGCCGCGTCCCGGCAGCGTTCCACCGGTACGGTCTTCATAGGTGAACCCGTTGGTTATCAGACCGCTGTTGCCCTTGCCGTTGTCCCAGAAAAAACGGGGCCGGACGACGCCTCGGTTGTACCCAGCGAGATCGGCCCAGCCAACATTGTTGAGGTCACGGGCAATCTGCCAATCGCCCATGCCTAGGAGCGAACCGCTGGTGTGAGGCGACAGCTTCCCATCCAGGTATGCGGATACATCGGTGCCACCCAGTGTGGTCTGATTCACGATGAAGTCGCGTGCGGGCTTGTCGCCGGGGCGTCTTGTGGTGAGGTTCACCACACCGCCCATCGCACCTGCTCCATACAGAGCCGATGCCACTCCTTTGATAATTTCAACGCGGCCGAGATCGACAGGAGGGATCTGCAACAGACCAAGTCCTGATCCTTGCTGGCCGAAGAGCGGCAGGCCGTCTGCGAGAAAACGCGTGTACCGGCCCTTCATGCCTTGGATGCGCACGGTTGATGATCCAAGCGAGGACGAAGTGGTCTGCACGCGAATGCCACTGGTTTCGTTCAGCATCATCACGATATTGCCCGGCGTCATCATCGTCTTCTCATCCACCTCCTCCTGACCGAGGAGTTCAATGCGAGTCGGCTGATCTTCAAGACGGCCTTCCGTACGCGTCGCGTAGACGGTCACCTGTTGTTGCACGGGCTCTGGCTTCTGCTGTGGGGATTGTTGCTGCTCCTGTCCGAGCAATGGCAAGCCAAGTGAGAGCAGCACTGCGAAAAGGCGAAGACACTTCACGAAGTTCTCCCTTGCTTGCGAAGGCTGCGCTTTGTACCGCTGGGCTTGGATGAATGCTCCAGATTCTCCAGAATCGGACAATCACCGATGAGACAGTCGCCGTGACACAGTTCCTTCATCTTGCCGAGAGCGATGCGGATGGAGCGCAGATCCGCGATCTTTTTCTCTACTTCAACGAGCTTCGTATCGATGCTTTTGACCACATCGGCGCAGAGTTCGCCTGGCTCCCGCTTCAGATGCAATAGCTCTCGAATTTCTGTGAGCGTGAATCCGAGGGATTGCGCGCGGCGAATGAACACAAGGCGCTCCGCAGCGGACGCCGGGTATTGTCTGTGTCCACTGCTCGACCGCGGAGGGGGCTGCATCAGGCCGACACGCTCGTAGTAACGCAGTGTCTCCAGGTTGATTTCACAGACTTGGGCGAGTTCGCCGATCGTAAGAGTTTGCATATCGTCTGATCTGACGATACGACCCGTACCTAACTACGGGTCAAGCGCTATCGTTCGACGGCCAGGTAACGTCAAGTTGGCTTTTAGGAGGCAATGTCGGAATCGATCGGTTTATTGGCCGGTCCGATCGCTCAATTCTTCGACATCGCCAGGCCCGTGACTAAGACATCCGTGTTGTGCGCGAAACGAAGACCGTAGTAGCCATCCGTCGATTTCAGCTTGCCGGCCCCGGTGAGCACTGCCTTGTCGTAGCTCGCGACGACCGATCCATTGATCGAACACGTTACGGTATTCCCTCTGACCGAGAGAGCGACCTCCTGGGTTACGGGCTGGCCTTTACCCGGTGCTTTATGAACAGCACTGTTGCTTTCACCCAGAAGCCCATTCATTCGGAACGGCGTTGGTCCGAAGCCGCGCACGATAAACTTACCGTTTCCAAAAGCAGCACAGTAAAGCTCGCTTTGGTCGGGAGTCCCCATATCGTTGCCTCCGATGAACACGCCATAAGGATGTGCATGGGAGTTGAGATTCATGTACTTGGGCTCGTTGAATGTTGCCCTGACGGCGAAATCTCCAGAGGCCGTCGCATTCGACATCCAATACGTGGTTGCAGGACCCGTCGTGACATGAAGTGCATCGCCCTCTTGAATGAGCCTTGCATCATTGAGGGTCATGCCCGCTTTCTCCTCGGCGGCATCAACTTTCCCATTCCATCCTGGAACTTTAACGCCGCCATCTGTAACGGCGCGCGAACCTTCTACGGTCGGGCTGCCTGCGCCGCCCACAAACTGTTTCCTGGCAAGGAAGAGTGCGATAAATAGGACGACCGCACAACCGATGATGATCTTGTACCTTGTTTTCATTGTTTGACCTCATATTGGAAAAGTGTTCTTGCGGACATCGCAGAGAGTCGCCGAGCTAGCTCGGCACCGATTTCGTTTTGATCCGCTCGCTAATCATTGAAACTGCTCTACGTGCGCTAAGGGCTGCGCCCTCCTGCCAGCCAGGGATGTGACTGACCGTATCGCCCGCGAAGTAGAAGGGGCCATCATTCTTGATGACAGTGTTGTAGCCGTCGCTTCCGCCAAACGTGCGAATCCAAGATCCTTCGTTCCATTTCACCCGGCGCCATCCGCAGAAGACAGGCTTCGCGAGTTCCTTCCCGTGGCCCGGATGGAACTTCTCCACCACAGCCCGCGAAGATGCGAACTTTTCTTCCAGGCTCATGTTCCAGAGCGGCGATCCCACTTCTTCGCCATATCCACTAAGCAGAATGCCGGTTTTGCTCATCAGGCCCGCACTCGGGTACCAAACGATGCCGGGCCCCTGCAAGGTGTACGACAGACCGCCGTAGATGTTGTAGTCCCTCTCCCAGAATCTTCGGCTCTCCCAAACCGTCTTGTAAAAGCCAAACGGTACACTACCCTCTACAACCGTCTTCACCTCTGGTGACAGATCGTTCGGAATCTTCTTCAGCATCTCGAACGGTAGAGCGATCACGCAGTATGCGGCTTCGGCCTGCTTTTTAATACTCGCCTGGACATATTGCACCGCCACGCCCTTGTCGGTTCTGCGAATGGCCTGCACCTCAGCTCTGTAATGCACGATAGAACCGAGTGATTTCGCAAAGGCATACGGAATTCGATCCATGCCTCCCACGGGCTGCATCATTGTGGCCTGCCAGTCCCACGTCTCTTCCGTCAGCATGAACTGCCAGAAGTTCTCATCGAGAAGTGTGTGCATATCGACTGGCTCTTCGACGACTCCATCGTCCGTTCCTGCCCCCGGAGCCGCCTTATATCCTGCACGGGGTGAGCCTCGATAAGCTCCCTTGGGATCGAGCGGGCCATAGACTTTGAGAAACCCCATCATGCGTTCGCGGTCCTCCTTAGTTAGCTCAGCATCCAATGCGCCGCCGCTGATGCTCTTCGCCAGCAATTCTGAGACATGACCACGCGTGTCGTTGATGGCCTTGCGTTGAAGCATCGGTGCGCCGCCGTTTGCTTTATCGTTTTGTAAAAAAGTTGAGCGGGACGTATTGATCTCGACTTCCATGGGCACGCCGAGTTCGTGAGCATACTCAAGCATGGTCCAGTGAGTGCTGGGCAATCTCGCTGGGCCGAGATTCTGATAGTTGCCCGCCTCCCAATTCACCGTTTGCGTTGTGCCATCAACGAATTCGATCTTCGTCCCGGCGCGCGCCGTCCAGTTACGACCGCCTGGACGGTCTCGGACCTCTAGAAGAATCACGTCATAACCCAGTTTCTTCATCTCGTAAGCAGTCACTAGCCCACCAATGCCGCCACCCAGGACAATGACCTTCACGCCTTTGCCAATGCCAGCCGAAGCCTGGATAGGCTGCACCTGTTCGCCCTTGGCTGCCATTAGGCCAAGGGACTGCATCGTTGCGAACGCTGCGCTGTATCCGCCAGCCTGCCCGACCCGCATCAGAAAGTCACGCCTCGTAATCCCCATCGATTGCCCCTTTTCGTCGCCGTCATGCGGCGCTGATTAACTCCATCGCAACGGAGTTGCGAGGCCACGCGAATCAATTGAAATGCTTGAATGGGGCAATAATAGTTGCGACCGCTAGCATTGTCAATGCTGGCGAGCGCTATTATTGCTGCGGCTGGGCATTGACCTCTACTTGCTCACGTCGTTATCGAGTTTCTAACGCACGTCTCGGGGAAGCGTCTGGACAAGTGCCAAATCGCCGAGGCACTCATCGAGGCCAGATTAGTAATGGGATGGGTGAATCGAATCCCGTAATAGCCGATGGACAACAGTTATTTTGGGCCGGACAGAGCTTCCCCTCGCCGCTGGTAAAGTTGCCAACCGAGAAGAGGCAAACTGACGAGGACGAGCGGAGCGAAGAAAACAAAGACCAGCCACCACACACCGGTTGCCTCTGGGTCCTGTCCATGATGACTTCTGACGTATGTGCCAACGGCAAAATCGGTTATCGACGCAATGAGCACCAACGCGGCAAAGATTGGACCCAAACGCGAACGCACCCGCAAGAATATGATGCCGGCCAAGGCGAGCGCGGCTCCCGTGAGGTCGCCGATCACGACCACATTCAACACTTGGTCAGAGATCGCATACCCGTCTCGCCGAGCAACTAAGAGATAGAGCGCAAGATAGCGGAAAACGTGAACCCATAAAGGCGCGGTTAGCGCTTGGCGCTTGTCCAACTTCTTGAGCCAAGGAGCTACGTACCAAATTGCGATTAAGCTGTAGACGACAAGGCTGATGAATAGACCCTTTACCATTTTGTTGACCTCCATTGATGGTTAAAACTTCGGCGCAAGCTTCTGTGCAATGATTTGGGTCTTGTCATAGTCGATGTTCGCCCCGATGCAGCAGCCGAGAGTGTGGCTGTCGCCGCAGCACAGCGGAGCATGATTGGCGTTGACCTCTACTTGCTCACGTCGTTATCGAGCTTCCAGCTGCCCTGCAGCTTCCTTACATAAAAGATTTGGCCCGTGTGATAGGCATTGTGAGTGCTGATGTGTTCAATCGTGGGAGCGATTTCTAAGAGCGTTCGATCGTCCGAATGTTCGACCAAGTCTTCGAGAGAGACCATCACTGTGTTGAGATCACGAACGAGCTTGCTCCACTTCGAGGGATCGAAGTCATTGAATGTCTCGTCGTTCGTTTGAGGATTCTTGACGGGTTCACCTTTGAGTTGAGCGAGCGCATTCGAATCCCAGAACAAGATATGATTTGCAATCATTCCAACGGAGTGATTCGCATTTGGATTGACCTTGCCAGAGGCGTTGGTAGGTATCCATTTGGCTTGTTCTGCCGTTAGGCCCGAAATCGCCGTGTTGAGGGGAAGGAACCATTCGGGTTGAGTATGGGTGGAGCGAAGTTGCGAGAGCAGCAGAGCACGAAGTCCCGCGACACTCGATTGTGAGTGCGGCGCGTTCTTCGATTGCGCGAAGGCGGTACCGGATAGAGCCAGCGCCAAGGAGATGGACAGTAATCTGGCTGCGGACGTATGCGATTTCTTGTGCATCTTGCCTCCTAGCGCTTTTTGAATTCGAGGAACAGATTCTTGAAGGGGAGCGTGTAGTACACATTTGCACTTGTCCGCAGTGCGTCGCTCGTGTTGTAGCGCGCTGGATACCACGCTTTGACAGCGATCTCCGAAGCGAGGAACGGCGAGACGATTGCGGGGATGGAAGGAACCGCTTTTCCGCTCCGCGTGTGAGCCACGAGAGACGAGACGAATACATGGGAGACACGAGGCAGTAAGCCGGTGCAGTCGCAGCGATGGTACGTCACATCCTGGCGCAACAACTCGCCGAGTCCGTAGCGCAAGGTTGTCCCTGCAAGGTATTGCCCGTACCTGGATGCATATCGCTTCGCGTAGCCATCTGCACCTTCGCCCCACTCAGGTATGGCACCGTGCGCAGGATGATTTCCCGGGCCAACAAATCCGTCAGGAGGATATGGAACCTTCAACGTGCGGCTTTGGTCGACACCTGCCTGAAGCGCGGGTACGAGGAATGCTCCCGGTCCAATCAAGTCGTAAAGGAAGAGCTTCTCGCGCACCTTCATGGGGCGGTAATTCGGATTGGGCGCAGGAGACGGGACTGATGATGACTGAGACGTAGCACCGGGGCGCTCGTTCTGAGATGTCGATACCGGCATCGGCGAGTCGGGAAGCTCTGTATTGACGATTTCTGCCACGGCAGATGAGGACACTGCCTGGGCCACCAGTTGCATTCTCGATCCGCCAAGGAGACAGAGGAGCACTAGAGTTGAAAGGTGGAACTTGGAGCGAATCAACGCGGGAACATTCTTCATTTGAGGGACACTTCCTTCTGAACAATCAGTTGTTTGGGCTTATGAGCAAATAGATCGCCTACAGCGCAGAGTGTTCTTCGGCGGCCTGGGTAGACAGGCCCGGCTGATCGTTCAGCCGGTGGTAGGTGAAGTACGAAATGAAAACAACCGTGATTGGAATCACGAGCCTCACCCCTTGGGCGAACCCTTGAACGGCAAAATGGCACCACGCTGCTCCGACGAAGTCGAAGACGAAACCTGCATAAGCCCATTCCTTGAGCCTTGGATACTTGGGTACCAAGAGAGTGATAGCGCCAGCTATTTTCAGAATTCCGATCAGGTTCATGATGTAAAGGGGAAAGCCTATTTCGTGGAATTTCGTATCCATAATCTGCGTGTGCAGCAGATACGAGGTCCCGGTGAAAAGAAACACGCAGCAAAACAAACCTGTGCTTGCCCAATACGCGATCTTCAAAGTCTTCAGAGTTTTCATTGGTTGCTCCTGAGCACTGTTTCTATGTGGGGAGCCCCATATGGGGCCGGTATTCCGAATCGCGGGGATCTAACGTGTCGCCTTCGCTTCCGCGTACAGAGCCGACACAAACCGATCAGCACTATTGCCTAGGCCAGCGGGCAAGGGATCTGTCCCACCCGGAACCTTGGCGTCGTACGGAGTGGTGAGCTTCGCAGCGATCACCTGTTGAAGCGAGGCTCCACTCGCCACCATCGCCTGAACCTTGGCTCGAATATCTACGATCATGTCGCGGTAGTCTTTGACATCTGCGAGTGTGGGCAGCGACCCATGCCCAGGCACGAGCTTCGTATTTGCATCAGCGGTACTCAGCAACAGATCGATGGCTTCGAGCGTTCCCTTGAATGAGGCACCGCGAGTCGCGTCGACAAACGGATAGCCGTAGTTGCGGTAAAAGTCGCCGATCATGATGACATTGGCCGTTTCGAAGCGGATCATCGTGTCGCCGTTGGTGTGGCCTGATGGAAGGGGGATGAGATCTACCGTTTCACCGTCGAGGTGAATCTTCAACGGCGAATTGCTTCCGTAGGTCACGATGGGAAGGCGCTCGGGATCTTTCCAAGAAGCAGCATCTCCAATCGCTGCCAGAACTGCCGGAGGAGGTGGCGTGATGAGAGCCTGTCTCACTTCTTCACGGGCGAAGATGAGAGCACCCACCTTTGCAAACTTAGGATTTCCCCCAGTGTGGTCAGGATGATAATGGGTGTCGATCAGAAACCGGATCGGGCCGGGATTGATCTGCTTGATCGCAGCAGCGAGCTTATCGGAAAGAGGCGCGTAGGTCGCATCGACCATCAACACTCCCTCCGGTCCCGCCAGGATACCGATACGACCGCCGGCTGCTTCGGGATGGCCAGCATCCGCGCCGGGCGAGCCGGTAAGGATGTAGACATTCGGCGCGAGCTGCTGGGGAATGAACTGTACTTTCGCGTAGTTAATTCCAGGCCCCTGGGCGACAGCCAGTGCAGTAATCATTACCGCAGCAAAGGCAAAGAACGCGTTCCTAAAAATGGTTTTCATGCTGTATTCGCTCCTTCGATCGAGCACTGAAGTGCAACCGATCTGGACTTGATTACAGCTCCCTTTGAAGACCTGCTTCGTAAGCTTGTGTGAAGTTAGGTAAAGCAAGAGAGCTCTCAAGGCTTACTGCTGTTGCACTTTGAAGTTCGTCACAAATACGTCCGTATTATGCGCAAAACGAAGGCCATAAGAACCGTCGAATGACTTGAGCCTCTTGGGTCCAGTCAGTGTGGCTTTGTCGTATGTGCCGACCGCAGCTCCATTGATCGAACAAGTGATTTTGTCGTCCTTGACCGAGAGCGCGATGTCTTGCGTTACAGGCTGGCCTTTGTCGGAGGCTCTATGGATGGCTTGATGTTTCTCTCCAAAGAGACCGTTTAGTCGGAACGGTGCTGGCCCAAACCCACGCGCTATGAATCTTCCGTCTCCGTACGCGCCACAGTAGAACGAGGTTTGGGACGAGGTCCCCATATCGTTCCCGCCGATGAAGACTCCGTAGGGATGAGGATGAGAATTGAGATTCATGAACTTGGGTTCATTGAAGGTCGCTGTCACCGTGTAGTTTCCTGTGACAATCGAACCCGTCTTCCAGTAACTAACGGCTGGACCGGTTGTGATGTGAAATGCACCGGTTTCCTCTGCAAGCCTTGCATCGGAAATTGACATGCCAGCTTTCTGCTCAGCGGCATCGACCTTTCCACTCCAGCCGGAGATCCCACCATCCGTAACCGCGCGTGAACCCTCCGCGGGTGGGCTTCCCGGCAAACCTACGAGACGCTTGCGTATGGATGTGCAGCCCGTAAGAAGAACGATGACCATCATTGAGGCAACGAACGATTGGAACCTGATCTTGAGCATTGCTACCTCTATTCACATCGGTAGAAACGCGCTGCATCGCTAGCCGCAGTCCGCGTTCCCCAATGCACATTACAAGGGGAACGCACACCCACTGACGTAAGGGTCTGTAAAGGTTTGTAAGGAGGAGCCCACTTCGACGTAGGCGGTGGGAGGGGCTTCTCAGCCTTCCACCAGCGAAGAATTACAGACCACGTTCATCAGCACAGAGATGCACGAGTTCAAGAGAGAGCAACAACCACTCGTCCTGTGCCTCACCAACCAACCGATTGCAGAGGAGGCAGATGGACTGAATGCCTTGTGCCGTCAAACGATGCTTGAACCGACGGGATTGCAATTCGTTGTCTGCATTATCCCGGCAAATGGTTTGAGGAGAAGAGGATGAACGGGCGGTCTTCATCGGGCCGCCTCAAGTTGATCTCGCAACATCCGCCGCGCACGGACCAAGCGGCTTTTGACTGTAGGCTCCGTCAAGTTGAGAGTTCCTCGAACCTCGGCGATGGAAAGTTCGTCAACGTAGTAGAGCTTGATGATCTCCCTGTACATCTTCGGTAACCGCGTGGTGCATCGCTCAAGTAGAGCTTTCGACTCTCCCGCATATAAGGCAGCATCGGGCGTGGGTCGGGAATCACGTAGCTCAAATTGGGGTCTGTCGTCATCGCCCGCCAGGTATTCATCGAGGGAGACCGCGCGGTCGCGCTTGCGCTGCCGGAGGCAGGTCAAAGCCTGATTAATGGCAATGCGAGTCAGCCAGGTTGAGAATTGTGACTGCCCACGGAACTGATGGGCTTTTGTCGCTACGCGGTAAAGCGTTTCCTGTACGGCATCTTCAGCATCTTCGTGATTTCCAGTGATACGGTATGCAAGTCGAAACAGTCGCGACCGATAGCTGGCGAAAAGTGAGTCGACAGACGCGGCTCCCGGTATGGTTCCCGGAAGCGTAAGAGAGGCGGCGTTGGATAAGGCATTCATCGCTGTGGGTCGATTACATCGCTTACGGCAGCCTCACAATGTAAAGAGATGTTTGGATCGGTAAAGCCCTCAGCAGATGGGTTGAGCTAAGGGGAGGCGAATGGTCACAAGGAGACCCCGCCCTGATGTTGCGTTTGAGGCTTGAATCGTTCCGCCATGAAGTCGGATGACCCGATCCGTGATTGAGAGACCCAAGCCGACGCCGTCGTCGTCGGCGGCTCTATCAGCATCGATAACGCGATAGAACGGCTCGAAGATGTTGTTAAGCTCCTTTTCGGGCACACCCTCGCCGTAGTCCCGAACGGTGATGGTCACATTTGCGGGGTCCGCCTTGTTCGAGCCGGCGAGATGGATGTCCACGGATGTGTTCGGAGCCGTATGTCTTACGGCATTTCGCACTACGTTTTCGATGGCGCTCCGCAGTAGGCTGTAGTCACCCTGCAGGGAGATGTCAGACTCGCTTGTGACGAGTACATGGCTCCCCGCTTTTTGTGCTTCAAAATCGGCGTCCGAGGCAATGCTTCTCACCAAATCGCTCAGTGCCAAACGGGTGGGATTCAAAAGGGTAGCTGTGTTCTCCAGCTTCGTGACGGTCAGTAGACGACCGATCAGTTCGTTCAGGCGTACCGTGTCGGTCTCAATCCTCACGAGAGCAGCGTCCTCGCCAACTCTGCCACGCAAAAGATCAATCGCGACATTCATGCGGGTTAGCGGTGATCGCAGTTCATGCGAGATGTCATAGAGCAACTGTCGTTGGCGCGAGATCACTCTCTGGTTGGTATCCGCCATGCAGTTAAAGTCCTGGACAAGATCTCCGAGTTCATCACGTCTCTTCGTGAGGTGCTCGTCTGCTCGAACGCTCAGATCGCCAGCGGTGATCCTTTGGGCAGCCAGGCGCAGATTCAAAACTGGCCGTGTCACGAATCGCGCCAGCGCGTAACAAATCCACCCCGAAATCAAGATGGCGAATCCCCCACGGAGAAGCAGCGAGGGGATATTGCTTTGTAGCATTGCGCGCGGCGCAACCGGGAGTTCAGAAGCAAAGAGGAGCGGCTCTCGATTCTCCTCCGCAATGCGCACAGCGATACGGACCGTTCCATTGGGCATCGAGAACTCGGAACCCGCACCCCGTTGGATACCACGAATCATTGGACCGAAGGTGTCACATTGCGTTCCGGCCATTGTCTGCCCTGCAGTGTTGAAGAGACATGCGCGAATTCTCACATCACGCGAGAGATTTGTCAGATACGTGGTTCCCGCTGCCTGACCCTGGCCTTCGGTGATGTGCGCGGCAGCCGTGCCAAAATAGCGCACCGTCTCGACTAGACCTTCATGATCTTGTGGACGTATCTGACGATTCTGAAACATCACAATCGCTACGAGAGTGATCCCGGTTAGGAGGACCGTTGCCCAAAACCACGAGAAAATCTTAAGGAAGAGCCTTGTCATAGATCACTTCCGTTTGACTTCGGCGTCAGGATGTATCCGGTGCCACGCACGGTCTTGATCCGCTCAACTCCCCGGTTCGTACTCAGCTTTTTCCGAAGATTACTAATATGCACATCGACGGTGCGGTCAGCGAAGCCGAGGCTACGTCCCATCGCTGCATCGGTTAGAAAATCCCGCGAGAGCACACGCCCCACGTTGCGAACGAGCACTTCAAGAATCGCAAACTCCACGGTTGTGAGGACGAGGGGCTTTCCCTGAAAGCGTGCCTCGCGTCGCTCTGCATCGATTGCGATATCGTCCGCGTCGACGCGAGTTGAAGTCTGGCTTCGCTCTTCGACCCGCCGTAGGATGGCTCGAATGCGTGCGATCAGTTCTCTAGGATTGAAGGGCTTCGGAAGGTAGTCATCCGCTCCAAGCTCTAGGCCAAGGATACGGTCGATGTCATCTCCTTTGGCCGTGAGCATCAACACCGGCACCGCAGATTTCGTTCTTAGCGCCTTTAGAACTTCCATGCCACCCAAGCGCGGCATCATGATGTCCAGAATCACCAGGGAATATTGACAAGTGGTTGCCAGCTCAAGACCCTTCCGACCATCGTGGGCTGCCTCAAGCTGAAACCCTTCCGACTCCATACGCTCGGCCAAGAGCACGGAGAGCTCCCGATCATCGTCAATTATCAACAGCCGGCTCATGCCTTCACGTTCAATCTCCATGTCCATCCTAAGGGCCGGAAGCAGTGCCGAGATACCGCCTTTACATACATTTACATTGGGCATCTCGGCACGGCTTCGCATGTCTCGTTGCTACTGAACCGGCTTCATCGGAGCGGTAGCGAGGAGGCTTTCAAGAGGAAGCCAGGTGGTCAGCGGAACAAGGTCGTATGTTCCCAGCTTCGCCTTATCCAGCGGAAGATCTTCGAGCATCTTCCGAGCGTCCTCCACTGATTTCACATCCAGGACTAATATCAGTCCGTTCCGATCCTGTCGCACAAACCACTGATCGATCTTTCCCGACAAGTACAGCCGGACGATCGCATTGCGTTCGTAGGGTAAGGTGTTCTGAACCTCCGCTGATCGCGGGTCCGCCAGCAGGCGGGACATCGCAAGAACCTTCACCGTTGGTCCTGTTGGGCCCGTCGGGGTTGATGATGCGTTGGTGGACTGGGCAGAGCCTTGTATTACGCAAAAGGTGGCTGCCAGGAACAAATAAACGATGTGCCTCTTCATGAAGGTCTCCTGAGATCGAAAAGCAATTGAGATAGGGAGAAGCGGGACAAGACCGTTACTTTACGCTGGCTGGCGGAATGACTCCGTTCATGCGGAGGTATTCGACCATTTGGCCGTATTCGTCGGCTGTGTGTACGACGACGCCACCGGCTGCAGTGGCTCGCGTTACAGACCCGCCTCCAGGCGCGTTGACGCTCTCGAAGGCGTTCGCGGTCGTGATCGTGCCTATGGCCTTATGCAGGAAGGCGAACGAAGCTGCAAGCGCGGCGACGATTTGGTCTTTGTCCTTGAGCTGCGCGAGGGACTTCAGATCCACATCGGGTTTGATTCCTCCGAATCGAGCACCGAAACCGTAGTTCGCCTGCGTGACGTGAATTACCAGGGCTCCAAAGGTGCGTACCCCGCTGAAGTCGGTCTTCTGGGACGGTACGAAGATGGCGGCACTTGGAGCAAAGTCATATTTGTCTGCGGGCATCGCTTTGACCAGACTCATCATCTGGTTCTCGGTGCCGCTGAGCATAGCGTTGAGTGCCACGGATGGTTCGATGATGGAACCAGGGGGTGTGTTGGAGGTTGAGGTCTGCGCTTTCGAGCAAACTACACAACAGAACATTGCAGCTGATAACAAGAGACGCTTCATATGTCGTAGTCCTTTCAAATGGTTGTTAGTTAGTGGTTACAACGGCTGATCAGTTCAGTACGGTCGCTCTTCTATGTGTATGGCGACCCTTCGTTTGGGCTACGACCGGAGTCATTATTCATTCCGAGAAGCAGTTGCCTGCGGCTTCAACGCCACTGCAATGAGCAAACCTACACATCCAAAGATCGCGACAGACCATGCCCAGAGTGAGTACATGCCACGGCTAATAAGGCCACCGCTGAGGAGCGGCGCAAGAATCGCACAGACAGAAAATACCGACTGATTGACGCCCATCACTGCGCCTTGCTTCCCAGGACTCACTCGCTTTGAAAGTTGAGACAGTACAAGCGGACGGAGAATTGAGGCGCCAATGTTCGCGACCGTGAGAAGTGGGAGAAGGGCGATTAAGTTGGTACAGAATCCGACCCCAACGAAGCCGGCGAGCAGGAGCAGAAAGCCGAGAGAAAGTAGATGTTCTTCACAGAATCGTCGTGTCAAAGATTTCATCAACGAGATCTGAACAAGGATGTTGATCAATGCAACGTAGGTGAAGACCAATCCAATGTTCGCCGGGTTGAATGGATGGTCGTGAAACGTGAACCGGCCTGCGAGAAACAGCGCTTGTCCTGACATGTACGTTGAAAGGGCAAGGTAGAAAGCTGTCATCAACCATGCAATGTGATTTGTGGATGGCGCGCTGAATACGTTTGAGATTGTCCGCAAGGCAAACACTTCGTCAAATTCCCGTGAGTGTCGCAGTGGCTTATTGTGTGGGAGAAATATCCACGTCAGAATCAGGCTCAGAAGCGAGAGCGCAGCCGCTGCCCAGAGCGGCGCGTGAATGTTGCGGAGGGAGAGTAGTCCGCCAAGGGCGGGACCAATCATCATCCCGACCCCAAACGCGGCACCGATAAGACCGAAACCTCTCGTGCGTTCAGCAAAGGTTGTGTTGTCGGAAACATAGGCTTGCGCAACCGACATGTTGCCTGCACTCAGGCCATCAATGATGCGCGAGAGAAAGATCAACCAGAGAGAATTTGAGAGTGCGAAGAGGACGTAACCGACCAGGGAGCCCAGTTGACTCACAAGCAGAATGGGCTTGCGTCCGAGGCGATCGGACAGTTGGCCAAGAACCGGTCCAGCAAGGAACTGGCAAAATGCGAAGACCGAGATGAGTGTCCCAACAGTGAACGCCGAAGCTCCGGTTCTTTCCGTGTAAAAAGGGAGCAGCGGTACAACAATACCGAGCCCCATAAAATCGACGGCAACAATCAAGACGACGGGGAGCATTTCTCGCAGAGGAAACGCCTTGTTCGATCCGAACGAAAGTGATGGAGAAGGTTCACTTGAAATGGGAATCGGGATGTCGAGTGTTGCTTCACTTCGGGTAGTCATCTGGCCTCGTAACTTGCTTAGCGTTGAATCAATGAGGCAAGTGCAGTCACGCAGAAGCGATGCGCTGCCTCGCATCTTGTTTACGGGACAATGCTGCAACACTCGATAACGGTTCGTTTCTTCGTGAAATCAGTTGCCACACGAGGAGTGGCACACTCACCATCAGCACAGGGATATAGAAATCAAGGATTAGCCAAGTGACTCCGGCTGCTTTCCCCCACAAAGGCTCATGCGCCTTTCGTAGAATCCCGATGATCATGTCCACTGTCGTCTCTGTGGCGAGAATCCATGAGAACCAAATCCCAATTCGTCGGTGTGCAGAAGGAAGCGATTGGATTGCGATGATCGACAAGAGCGCGATGGCAGCGCCCGCGACATCTCCGACCACCGCTTCAAGTGCTGCGCGGTTCGATAGGGGGTAACCGTCGTGCTGTGCCGAGAACAGAATGAGCGTGACGTATCTCGGAACATGGAGCCAAAGGAGGCTGAGGAGTGCATCGCGGCGCGTCACTCGCAAAGACCAGGGAACGTAGTACCAAAGAGCGAGCAGGGTGCTGACAATCAGACTCCCCAGCATCGCGCTTACCTGGGCCGATGAAAGATAGTTCATGTCAAATCCTTAAGCAGTTTTGAACGGGTAACGGTAAGTATGTGTTCCGAAAATTCTTTGTCGTCCACGGCGCGAGCCAGAATCATCGCTCCGACCATGGACGCTACGGTGGCGAGCATCTCGTCCTGTCGCTCCAGAGAGGTTCCTCGTCTTTCCGGAAGCTTCTCTCCTAAACGAGCAGCGGCACCTTTCACAATGCGGGTGAACGAATTGCGAACCGTCGCTCCCTGCCTCGGCATGTCCCCGCCCAGTGCGGCCATAAAACAGCCAGAGCCGGGATTATCCCGATGACCAGGCGTTAGATATCGAGAAATTGCTTCTTCGATACTCGGGTTGAGCCGAGCGGCCATCGCACCTGTACGCTCGAATCCGAAGTCGAGCGCTTCCGCCAAAAGCTTCTCTTTGGAACCGAACTGGCTGTACAGGCTGCCGTGGGTCATCCCCGCAGCTTGACCCAGAGCGTCGACGCCAACACCCGGCACTCCACGTTCCCGAAATAATTTCGCTGCGCTTGTCAGAATCAACTCTCGGTTCTCGGCGGCTTTCTTCTTGGAAATCTTCATCACAGACCTCATCCTTTTTGGTAGCGGTCGCTACCATTATGCAATGATAGCTTGCGCCATGATTAGTTTGCTACCGCAATCTTTACAAACTTTTACAAAGCCTTACTCCATAAACGCGAGGGCAGATCAGACTTCAAAAGCAATGCAGCCTCTCCTCATGCAGTCAGTGGGGAGTTCCTATAGATCGGATATGAAGGCGAATGAGCGAGACCGGAGCTAACGGAGTAGGGGGAGGGCCTTGGGAGAGTGTCCACGTCTGCCCTAATTGTGGATACGTCATCAATCTTGCGGATATAGATCTCCGCGCGATAACGACTGGAATCGTATCGTGCCCCCGTTGCGAGTGGGCGGGCAAGATCGAGATTCAGATTGTTGGTAGTAGCGGTCCGGCACCGAAGCGTGAGGAGGAGAGGTAGAGCTTACGCCGAAATCGGAAGTGGTAACTGTTTATAGGTGCTTATTTCAGAAGTTTTGCGGACGAACGACCGCACGATTTCGCTCGCAATCTTGGACTCATTATCTGCTCGGGAGACGAGGAATGTTCGTAGCCGGACATTATGCTCCGCAAGTGGCCGGATAGTCACTCCGTTGCGAGCCATTAGCAAAGCTCCCGCCTTCACTAAGAATGCCACCGCTGAACTGTCCGCAACAAACGGAAATGCCTCTTCCGGGGCGGTGATGTGCTGGATACGTCCGGGACGCACATTACGTCGTTCTGCCGCTTCGAGGATCAGATCATACAGAGGAGGGTGCAGCCTACGTTCAAAGAGAATCCATTTGCGCCCGTTCATATCGGCGAAGGTGACTTCTGGTTTCTCCGCCAAAGCATCTCTCCGCGCCATCGCAATATAGAAGGGAGTGTCCGCGATCTGGATTTGGGTAAGCAACGCCGATTCTGGAGGCTCGTTAGCGATCGCCAAATCTAGTGTGCCGTCCATTAGATCGTGGACGAGGTCCACGGAGTATTGGCTTGCCAATTCAATCCTCAGCTTCGGGTAGAGCGGAAGGTGGATAGACATCAGAGTCGAAGTGAGGAATGGGTCGGTATACGGGGAACGTCCGATATGGAAAGGCACGTCCACGTCCTGCATCACGGCCCTGGCCGCTTGAACGGCTCGCTCGCTGTAGAGGAGGGAAAGTCTTGCTTGTTGGATGTAGGCCCGCCCCGCATCATTCAAAAGCACGCTTTTGCGGTTCCGAACGAATAGTGGTCCGCCGACAATCGTTTCAAGGTCTTGGATGTTCTTCGTCAGCATCGGCTGACTGATACGGACCTTCCGCGCTGCCCGCTGATAATGCAACTCTTCAGCAAGAGCGATGGCCGATTCCATCAATTTCGTTTCATTTCGCAGCATACGGGCTCCCATGAACTCTGAGTAGATGGGATGGGACGACGCGCTGGCGAAGCGATAAGCGGTGTCAAATGAACTGGATGCGCGCTGGACGTCCCACCGCTAAAACATTGCGACATTAGATGCAACCTGCACAAAAAAGGTAAACGTGATGATCCTTATTCTTCCTGTTGATAAGTAGCCTCTCTTTGTGAATTGGACACCGTATCGCATGGTGGGCCATCTTCGGAGCACGGTACGTTATCTCTGCCCTGAGCCGCGCCAGGGCCGCTTCGACGGGAGGTTCCATGCTCTCAACCGCAAAGCCCAACCCCCGCAGGCTAATTCCTGCGTTCGAGCCATTGCTCGATCTTCACGAAGCTGCTTCGGTATTGGGGATGCATTGGAAGACCTTAGAGGGGAAGGCACGCCACAAAGAAGTGCCCGCTTTCAAGGTAGGAAAACGTTGGAGATTCCGTTTAAGTTCCCTGGATTCGTGGCTAGAGACAGGCCTAAAATCGAATACAACCGATCAGGCCGCT
Source organism: Granulicella sp. dw_53 (assembly GCF_018449545.1). Taxonomy (GTDB): domain Bacteria; phylum Acidobacteriota; class Terriglobia; order Terriglobales; family Acidobacteriaceae; genus Edaphobacter. Next base: position 187,628 of record NZ_JAAVUR010000001.1, read on the forward strand.
GTGACTGGACAGGAGCGTCCTTGAAGTTCACACGGCAGCGTTTTCAGCGCGGCACCCTGCGCAAAGTTGCGCGGGCAGACAATCAATGGGCTTGGGAATACCGATACCAAGACCCCGAAACCAATAAGAGAAAATCCTTGTATCTGAGCGTGGAACAGTTCCCGACACAGACCGCTGCCGAAAGGCATCTGGGATCGTTTGTGCTCAAACTCAACGATGAAAATCCAACCCTCGCTGTATTAGACCCGACCTTTGACATCATCCTTGATCGTTTCATCACCGAAGAACGCTTGCTTGAAATCAAGAGTGTGCGCCCAGGTGAACGAAGCGATGGCATCGGCGAACTGAGCTATTCAACGGCTTCAGGCTACCTCAGCAACATTAAGCGTATTCGGGAGAAGTGGGGAACCACCCGCCTCTCTCGGATGAAGCCGATGAAGATTCAGGAGTGGTTGAAGGGCCTTGATTTGGCACCGAAGACCAAAGGCCATATCAAGGCTGTCATGCACCGCTTGTTCGAGAAGGCGATGTTTTGGGAGATAGTCGAATGGCAGCGCAATCCTATGCAACTCGTGGAGATCAAAGGGATCAGCAAGCGGCGCAAACGGCCATTGATCCTGACGGTCGATCAGTTCTTTTTGGGCTTTGAACTCGTGCCCCAGCCCTATCGCACGATGGTGCTGGTGGCGATCTGTTCAGGAGTACGCGCCGAAGAGGTTCTCGCGATCGAGAAGCCGGACATTCATTTTGAGAAGCTCAGCATTCAGCTCTTCCGCGCGGTTGTCCACGGGCGGGCCAAGTTCGTGAAGACTGAGTATTCCGAGGATGAGTTGCCGCTCGATCCAGACCTCGCGGCGATCCTGTTGGACTGGATACGCCAATGCGAACTTGAGGCCCGGGAGGCGTTCGAGAGAACCGGAATCGAGGTTGAGGAATCCGATCTTCTCTTCACGAGTCCCGTCACGGGACGCCACTACCATGCGTCGCCCATCCAACAGGACTATTTCCGTCCTGCATGGTGCTGCCTCGTGGCGTGTCCAACGTGTGGGGCCGGTGCCGGCGTCTGGTGTCTCACGGACTCGCCGGTGCCCAACGGAAAGCGTCTACCGATTCACGATGAGCGCTGGGAGGCGGCGGGCAAGTACGGCCATGTCGGCTGGCACACCTTCCGCCATACGTACCGTTCATGGCTTGACGACACGGGAGCACCCATCGGCATTCAACAAAAGCTGATGCGGCATGCCCAGGTCTCTACCACGATGAACGTCTACGGCAACGCCCTGATGGAGTCCAAGCGCGAGGCGAACACAGCAGTTGTAAACAAGATCTTGAGGAGCTCGTAGCGATGAAGGGAAACGTTGCCAAAATGCAGAAAACCCCTCGGAGAATTGTTGGCTTCTCTTACGTGGGGTTATCTGGGGTTGGCGTTTCCGCTAAGTGGTTGCGGGGGTAGGATTTGAACCTACGACCTTTGGGTTATGAGCCCAACGAGCTACCGGGCTGCTCCACCCCGCATACCTAATATAACTCTCTTGTGAACTGAGGTCAATCTGCCACACTTCTATCCTTCTTAGGATTGCCGATGACCACTAAACTGAATTGCAATTCACCAACGGTAACTTTTTGTCAGAAAACGGGTCTTCATTGATACGATGGCCGTCGGACAATCAGTCCGATAGATGGCCTGGAGGACTTCATGCGTTTCGGCACTTCTCTTCGATCTCTTCATAGTTCCGGGGTTCTCGCGGCTGTATTTTTGCTGGCACAACTGCCCGTCCAAGCTCAGGAAAATCCTCCTGCCGCGCAGGCTGGTGCGCCTCAGTCGTCCAACGTTCCTGATGCTCAGGTGGAAGCCAACGTGTTGAAGGCTCTGGCTGGAGCACCGCAGTTAGCCGATCAGAACATCACAACCACGACCGTCTACGGAGTAGTGACCTTATCGGGCACCGTTCGGGACGAGGAGACGCGAACCCTGGCGGAAACCCTTGCCTCGCGCGCCCCCGGAGTGAAGAAAGTTGTCGGAGAGCTGACTATCGGAACCTCGCCCGCCTCTGCCCCCGATCAGCCTCAAGGGCCTCCTGTTCCCGGCACCAATCCCAACCTCCAATCCGACGGCACAATGGCTCCGCCCCCGCCGCAAGGTGATCAGGCAAACCCTTACCCTCCTGGTCAGGGAAATGCGCAGCAGAACCCTCAATACCCCCAGCAGCCTCCCCCATATCCCCAACAGAACCCTCAATATCCTCCATCCAACGGTCCTACCGCGCAGCACGCTCCTCCTCCTCCCGACCAGGGACCCTACGGAGGCCGGCCATACGGTTCACCACCGTCTTCTTATCCTCAAGGCGAACCTTATGGAGCCCAAAAGGCGGGTGTGTCCGTTGTAGTTCCTAGCGGATCCATGGTCCGAATTCGCATCAATCAGGGCTTAGATAGCCAGCACGCGCAACCCGGTAACATCTTTGATGGAGTCGTATTGAACGATGTAGTCGCCGATGGAGCCGTCGCAATTCCTCGCGGAGCAGCCATTCAAGGCTCGGTCGTAGACGCTAAAGCCTCCGGCGCCCTCAAGGGACGGGGGGAGATATCTCTCCAACTGACGCAAGTCACCCTAGGTGGTAAATCCTACCCCCTTGTCTCGGATCGCTGGTCCAACGTCGGGGTCGACAAGACTGCTCGCACCGTCAATAGTGCAATTGGCCTGGGTGCTGTTGGAGCGATTATCGGTGCCGTCGCCGGTGGTGGCCCCGGTGCGGCTATCGGGGCAGGAGTAGGCGGAGCCGCCGGACTTGGTGCCTCGGCAGCCTCTGGCGGAGGTCAGGCGCTCGTTCCGCCCGAGGCCATCCTCACCTTCCATCTGACCCAGCCGACTCAGGTTGCGACAGTCTCGCAGGCAGAGATGGACCGCCTCGGATATGGCGTTCCCACCGGATCCCAGCCCCGTCTCATGCGTCGTCCTGGGCCTCCTTACGGTGGGTATTACGGACCTGGCTACTATGCTCGTCCCTATCCGGCCTACTATCCTTACCCATACTAGGGCAGGGAATCACCTACAACGAAGGCTGTCTCCATGTGGAGACGGCCTCTCGCTTTCGAGCTCAACTCGATCCGAAACGTGAATTGCGCCGCCCACTGATTTATACTTGTCGCTTGCCCTGCAACAAGCGTGGCGCACGTCGAAAGACATGGGTCCACCTCGCGCAAAATCCCGGGCACGCGGCCAAATCTCCGGAAATGGCGACGCGCGAAGCGAAGGTCTTTAGCCAAGCATGATTCGTATTCTGCAGCAGAATAATAAGTTCACCAAGGTTCTCTTCGCTGTAATCATTGGAGCCGCTGTTATCACCATGGTGATAACCCTCGTGCCGGGAATCTTCGATAGCGCATCCACGGGCGATCCCAACATCTTTGCCACGGTCCATGCGCCCGGCTTCTTTGGCCGTTTCGGCGATAGCACCCCGGTCAAAGCGACTGAAGTCAATCAGCTTGCGCAGCGTCAACTGCAGCAGCAGCGTCTTCCCGACTTCCTGCTTCCTTACATGGCGCAGCGAGCCGGACAGATTCTGGTACAGCGGGCCATCCTGAAGCACGAAGCAGACCGTATGGGCCTTCAGGTCAGCGATGAGGACCTCCGCCGCGAGCTTCAGACCGGACCCTTCGCCCAGTATCTCTTCCCCAACGGCTCCTACATCGGCGATGATGCCTACATCAACTTCGTCCAGTCGGCCTTCCAGATCAGCCGCTCCGACTTCGAGCAGCAGGTCAAGAGCGACCTTGAGTTGAATCGCCTCCAGGCACTGGTCACCGGCGGCGTCACCGTTTCCGACAACGCCGTCCGTGATGCCTACAAGATTCAGGGCACCAAGGTTAAATTCGACTACGCCGTCGTCTCCGCAGAGGATCTGCGCAAGGGAATCAATCCTTCCGACAGCGATCTGCAGAACTTCTTCAAGCAAAACGCTGCGAAATACGCCAATGCGATTCCTGAGACGCGCAAGCTTGTATACGCCTCCTTCGACGCCTCCAACCTTCCTGGCGGCAAGCCTCAGGTCACCGATACCGAAGTCCAGGCCTACTATAATCAGCACCAGGACCAATACCAGGTGAAGGAGCAGGTGAAGGTCCGCCACATCCTCATCGCCGTTCCCTCAGGCGCGGACGCTAAGACCGATGCCGCTGCCAAGTCCAAGGCAGAAGACCTCCTCAAACAGATCAAAACTGGTGGCAACTTCGCCGACCTCGCCTCGAAGAACTCCGACGATCCCGGCAGCAAGGTGCAAGGCGGGGAACTCGGCTGGCTCGATCGCGGCAAGACTGTCCCGGAGTTCGACAAGGCAGCCTTCACCCTCTCCCCAGGACAGACCTCCGACCTGATCAAGACCCAGTTCGGCTACCACATCCTCCAGGTGGAAGAGAAGAAGACCGCACACCTCCGTCCCATCGCCGAAGTAAAGGCCGAAATTGTACCGGTGCTTGAGCAGCAGAAGGCCGGCGCCGCCGAGCAGAACTACTCCAAGCAATTGGAAGCGGATGCGAAGAAAGACGGAATCGAAAAGGCTGCCGCTGCCAGGGGCCTTCATATAGTCACCACTGACTACATCGCCAAAGACGGCGTAATCCCCGGTCTCTCCGATGGCTCTGGACTCATCGCGCAGTCCTTCTCCTCCGCGAAGGGCGCTGCTCCGGCCTCTGTCGCGATTGGCGAAGGCTTCGCAGTCTTCCAGGTGGTAGATATCAAGGCAGCGCATGCTCCAGACTTCGCCGAGTACAAACAACACATCCTCGACGACTTCCGCGAGCAGCAGGTTCCACAGCTTCTTAGCGCTCAGCTCAACAAACTCGACGATCGCGCCAAGGTCCTCAACGACCTGAAAAAGGCCGCGGCCGAGATGAACATCCCCTTCAAGACCAGTGAGCTCGTCGGTAAGGACGGTCAAGTTCCTGACCTCGGAGCGATGAACGGTCCCGGCGCAGTCGCCTTCACCTTGGCGAAGGGCACGATCTCTGCGCCTATCAACGCGGGCCGTGTCGGAGTGGTCCTCGATGTCGTCGACAAACAGGAGCCTACCCCGGAAGAGATTGCGAAGAACTTCCCCCAGACGCGCGAGCAGCTTCTAAGCGCGCAGCATGAGGAGATCTTCCGCGTCTACATCGGCAACCTCACGGAGAAGTATGAAAAGGCCGGCGCTGTGAAGCTAACGCAAAAACAGTCCGCTCCCTCTCCACTCGGCAACTAATCGTACTAAAACCAAAGGGCCTGTCGCCCAGCCCTCCGCGGCGGGTGACAGGCCCTTTGGTTTTGCTGTTGAGCCTTTACGTTGAAGCTTCGCCGTTGAACCAAGACCGGCATCCTAACTGTTAACGTTAGAAATAGTCCAAGCAAAGCACCACCGCAACCCGGCATCGTAAGGGCAAGGGATACATGTAGTACAGAACGCCCAAGGGGGAGTATGAGCACCGAAGCGGCCATCCAAGATCGTCTGTCCGGAATTCTGCTGCACGTCACGTCGCTGCCGTCTTACGGTGGGGTCGGCGACTTCGGCCCGGCCGCCTATGCCTTTGTAGACTTCCTCGCCGCCTCCAAGCAGCGTCTCTGGCAGGTGCTTCCTCTAAGCCCCACCGGCTATGGGAGTTCGCCCTACTCGGCTCTCTCCGCCTTCGCCGGCAATCCACTCCTCATCAGCTTGGAGCGGCTGGTTGAGGATGGTTGGATCGCCGCTGACCGCATCGAAGGCCTCCCCGGACACGACGGCCCGGCGGACTTCGGTGAGGCCATGCGTCTCAAACTCCCGCTCATCGAAGAAGCCGCCACAAACTTCCTTGACCGCTGCACCGACGAGCAGCGCGCCGCCTTCCAGAAGTTCTGCGAAGACAACCTCTCCTGGCTGCCCGACTACGCCATGTTCAACGTCCTCCGTCGCGTCCATGGCTACATTAGCTGGAACGACTGGCCCGCCGAGTACGCACAGCGCAACCACGACTCTCTCTCCGCCCTGCTTACCAGTCACGGTCGCGAACTCGCCATCGAGCAGACCATCCAGTACTTCTTCAGTGAGCAGTGGAGCGCCCTCCGTGCCTACTGTGGCAGTCACGACATCCGCATCTTGGGCGACGTCGCCATCTTCGTCAACTACGACAGCGCCGACGTCTGGACGCACCCTGAGCTCTTCGAGCTGGATGACCTACGCAAGCCGATCCGTGTTTCTGGCGTCCCTCCGGACTACTTCTCCGCCACCGGACAGCGTTGGGGAAACCCCCTCTACAAATGGGGCCTGCTTCAGGAGCGCGGCTTCGACTGGTGGGTAGCCCGCGTCCGTCGCTCCCTCACCCTCTACGACATGGTGCGCCTCGACCACTTCCGCGGCTTCGAAGCCTACTGGTCGATCCCCGCCGAAGAGGAGACCGCCGTCAACGGCCAGTGGGTCAAAGCCCCCGGTCACGAGCTCTTCCAGCGCCTGCGCGACGTCTTCGGGGTGCTCCCCTTCGTCGCCGAGGACCTCGGCCTCATCACCCCCGAGGTTGACGAACTCCGCGAGCACTTCGGCATGCCCGGCATGAGGATCCTCCAATTCGGATTCTCCGACCGCGCTGCCCACCTCTACCTCCCTCACCGCTTCGTCCCCAACACCGTCGCCTACACCGGCACCCACGACAACAACACCACCCTCGGCTGGTGGCGCGACGACCTCAGCGACCCCGACCGCCTCAACGTCCAGGCCTACCTCCAGACCATCCAGTTCGAAGGCGACATCGTCTGGGCGATGATGCGTGCCGCCGCCCGTTCCGTCGCCAATGTCTGTATCTTCCCCATGCAAGACGTCCTGCACCTCGGCAGCGAAGCCCGTATGAACACGCCCTCCGCCGGAGCAGGGAACTGGACCTGGCGCTACGACTCCAACGCCCTTCACCCGGACTTCTCCACCCAACTCGCCGCCCTCGCTGAGATGACCGACCGCGACGGTTACGTCGTACCCGTTCCTGCCCCTCCCGCGGAGGCGGTCTTGGCCTAGAGAGAGGCACACTCCCACTCCAGCGTTTAGACTGGAAGAGAAGCATAAAACTTATCAGGAGTACCAATGCCTCTCTCCGGCGAAGCCATCCGCACCATGAACTACGTAGACGACATCTCTGTCACCCTCCGCCGCATCCTCGCGGTCCTTCCGTCGCTTACCGACGAGGAGCGTCAGCGTGTGGCCGATCACATCAAAGCCGCCGAACCCAGCTACGAATCCGTCATCACCGCCGTCACGAGCACCAAGTGAGTCTGGCGGCCCCGGTCCGCACCGTCGCTATCATTGGGGCAGGCACCGCTGGCCGCAGCTTCGCTCTCGCGGTCGCCTGCGCTGGTTTTCACGTCGTCCTGGAGGACGTGATGCCCGCCAACCTGCGCAAGGCTGAGGCGGACTTCGCCGACATGGCTGACCGTGCCGGCCCCGGACGCCTCTCCCTCGCCCTTACCGTCGAGGACGCCGTCCGCGAGGCCGACCTCGCCATCGACTTCGTCCCCGACGAACTCGAGTCCAAACTCGAGATCTTCAGCATGATCGACCGCATGGCGCCGCCTCGAACCATCCTCTGTACCCCCACCGAAGCCCTCAGCATCACCGATCTGGCCTCCTGCGTCTACCGCCCGGAGCGCACCTTCGCCCTGCGCGGAAGCCTCATCCCCGGAGAATCGGCGGCTCCCCTTCGCCTCCTCTACCACGGGTCCGCATCGCTTGACTCTCTCATCGCTACAGCTGCATTCTTTCAGGTGCTCGGCTTGACGGTCGAAACAGAGGTCGATCCGGACGTTCCCATGCTGGTCAAAAATCTATCTTGGGGCAACGGAACCACTTAATTCACATTCTCGTGAACTGTTTCTTCGTCGCTTACGTAGATTCTCCTTAAGGAAGAGTCCAACCCCTGCATGCGCGCACTCCTCGATATCCTCGATCAGGTCTACCAGTCCATCACCGCAAATAAATTGCGCTCTTTCTTGACCATGTTCGGCATAGCTTGGGGGGTCGCTTCACTCCTCCTGCTTATTGGCCTGGGCGAAGGCTTCCGCTCCGGGCAGCGCCGCGGCCTCGCGGAGTTAGGCACCGACGTCATCATGCTCTTCGGCGGCACCATTCCCGCCCTGCCCAACCAGCACACCGGCATGATGCCCTACAAGCTTACCCTCTCTGACACCGAGGCCATCCTCCATCAGGCCACCCACGTCCGCAACGCTACCGCCATCATTAATCGTGGCGACATCAAAGAGGTCAGTGAGTTCACGAGCGCCGGCGGTGCTGTGATGGGCGTTCAGGTCAACTTCCCCCAAATCCGCAACCTCCCCATCGTGCAGGGCCGCTTCCTCAACGACGAAGACCTCGCCCAACACCGTCAGGTCGTCGTCCTCGGCCAAAAGAACAACCATCTGCTCTTTCCCGGACACCCCTCCCTCGGAGCCTTCATCACCCTCAACGGCTACCGCTTCCAGGTCATCGGAGTCGCACCCCGCATCGGCCGTGGCAACGACGACGGCGATAACCAGAAGATCTACATCCCCCTCACCACCATGTTGGAGCTCTTTCCCCTCAAGGGAGAGAACATCCCCCAGGACTCCCTGACCTCGATCCAATATCAGCCCCTCACGGAAGACCTGAACGAGACCGCCAAGGCAGATGTCCATCGCATCATCGGCGAGCGCCACGGCTTCGATCCTAACCTCAAGGAAGCCTTCGAGGAGTGGGACACTATCAAGTCCCAACGCACCATCGGCGTCATCTTCACTGCCATGGACGTCTTCCTCGGCGGAGTCGGCATCGTCACCCTCGCTCTGGGCGCGGTGGGCATCATCAACATCATGCTCGTCACCGTCACCGAACGCACCCGCGAGATCGGCCTCCGCAAGGCCCTCGGCGCAACCAATCGCAGCATCCTCGTACAGTTCTTCCTCGAAGGGCTCATGCTCACCGGCATCAGCGGGGTCATAGGCATCGTCGGAGCAGCCGCGCTCATGTTCGTGCTGGGTCGGGCCATGGGCAACAACACCATGGGCTTCGACCCCCCTCGACTCGTTCCCTGGTCCGCCGCCATGGCGCTCATCACCCTCGCCCTCTCCGGCGTCATCGCCGGCCTCTATCCAGCGCGTCGTGCCGCCATGCTCGAACCCGTCGAAGCGCTGCGAAAGGAATAGTCATGTTAAAAGACATCTTCGGCCAGGCCATTGAAGCCATGCGGCACAACGGTCGTCGTACTACCATCACCATCGTCGGCATGGCCTGGGGAATCGCCACCGTCGTCCTCCTTCTGGCCTATGGTGCCGGATTCGGCCGCGCCTTCGAGACCATCTTCGCCCAGTTTGGAACTAACATGATCGGCGTCTTCCCCGGCCGCACCAGCGAGCAGGTCGGCGGCTCCAAGGCCGGCGTCCAGGTTCGCTTTCAGATGGACGACGCCGAGCGCATTCAGGAGACCGTCCCGGGCGTCATCCACGTCTCACCCTTCGTCTGGAAGCAGGTGCCCGTCCAGAACGACCTCCACACCTTCACCTGGGAGGTCGACGGCGTCACCCCCGAGCTCGCCTCCATCCAGAAGATGGACATCGATCAGGGCCGCTTCCTCACCCAGGACGACATGCTACGCCGCGCCCACGTCGCCGTCATCGGTGCCGAAGCCAAGACCAAGCTCTACTCCGGAGCCTTCGCCCTCGGCCAGACCATCCGCCTCAACGGCGTAAGCTTCGAGATCGTGGGTGTCCTTAAAGCCAAAATGCAGGAGGGAGACGATAACATCAACCGCATCATCGATGTCCCCCTCTCCACCATGTCCGACCTCAAGGACATCAAGTACATCGACGGCATCTGGTTCAACTACAACGGCGACCACACCGCGGTCCAGCAAGCCGTGCGTAAGACGATGGGCGCCGCCCATGGCTTCCGCCCTTCCGATCGTAACGCCATGCACGTCGCCGACATCATGCAGCAGCTCTCCCAGTTCCGCATCGTCTCCCTCGGGCTGCAGGCGCTGCTTCTCTTCATAGGAGCTCTCACCCTCGGTATCTCCGGCATCGGCCTCATGAACATCATGTTGGTCAGCGTCCAGCAGCGCACTCGCGAGATCGGCGTAGAAAAAGCGCTCGGCGCGCGCAAACGCCACATCCTTCTCCAATTCCTCGCCGAAGCCATGGTCATCACCAGCGTAGGAGGCGTCGCGGGCATCGCGCTGGCCTACGCCGTCAGCAAGACCGTCGGCAGCATCACCTTCTACAGTGCCCTTGCCAGCAACGCTGACGCAGCCGACATCCACCTGCTCATCTCTCCCACATCGGTAGTTGTAGCCACCACAATCCTGGTCATCGTCGGCACCATAAGCGGCATGATCCCCGCCATCCAGGCCTCCAACCTCGACCCCATCGAAGCCCTTCGCTACGAATAGCAACGCTGACGAAATCGAATTTTGTATCTGATATCTCATCAGATCAAACAATATTCAAAGCGATGGACTGAGCGCGACGAAAGATAGTTTCGCATTCCAATGCTGGATATACTAAGGCCAGTCGGCATGTATCAGACTGAATGTCTGTCTGGAATATTGCTAAAGATTGCTTGGCTGTACGGTCAGATCTGCGATGACAGATCGACTTGTCGCCATAAAAAAGGCCAGAGAACATGGTCTTCAATTGTATGAATGATGGGTATATTTGCCTGGTCTTTAAAAGACTCTAACTGAGAGACATGTTCGCGCAATGGACGTAGCACCAGGCGACACCCTCACCAACTAGCGCTCGATCTTGCCTTTCAGCGTCAGAATCGAAGCCTTTGGAATTGAATGACCGCAAATAAACGAGAAGTACATTTAGTGGGGAGCATTGGTCTTTCGGATTCAGAGACAGTCTTCCGAACGGTATCCGGGATCCTGGGGTCTCACTGCTCTCGCATCCCTGACGGTGAGACTGGCGAGCGCCACCATTGGATTCAATGGCAGCGCGACAGGATTGCTTCTAATCCAGATATCGAACTAGTTCAAGAGGACGGCAACGCGAACAGTGGCCCTGGTAACGTTGCACCGCGCCTCTATAAAGTGCGCGACTCGATCGATCCAGCGACAGTTCAATTTGGCTCGCTAGGATACGCTGCGGCGGCAACTGCCTCGTATGAGATATTTAGAAAATTGGTAAACGACGGCGTAATTTTGCCTGCGACACGCTTCCAGGTCGCATTACCTACACCCATGGCGATTCTTTGCGCTTTCATCCTGCCGGAACACAGGCTGGCTTTGGAGCCGGCGATGGAAGCCGCGATCCTAACAGAAGTTGCGCTTATACAAAGTGCAATTCCGGCAAAGCACCTTGCGATACAGTGGGACGCTCCTCGTGAGGTCATAGCCGCCGCAGGGGGTCCGCAGCTTCCTTATACAGATGGGATCGAAGGCTCTCTCCGTCGTCTCGGACATCTCAGTAACTTTGTTGAACCTGAAGCCGAGCTTGGCGTCCATCTGTGTTACGGAGATTTAGGGCATAAACACACCGTGGAACCCATTGATCTCACCATCGCCGTAGCCTTTGCCAATGGTCTATCACAGACCCTCGAGCGCAGACTCGATTATGTACATATGCCGGTTCCTATAAGTCGATTTGACGATTCATACTTTAGGCCACTCGCTCACATGAAGGTCTCATCATCTACTCGGTTGGTGCTGGGGTTGATTCATTTTACCGATGGCGTGCAAGGGACGCGACAACGCATCGAGGCCGCCTCACGTCACGTTCGAGAATTCGACATCGCGACCGAATGCGGCTTCGGAAGACGGGATCCTTCAACCGTCCCGGCCCTCTTAGAGATTCATAGGCAACTGGTTAGCGATGGAAGTTAAACAGGATCGCGATGAGCCTCAGTTATCCGCCCTCTCCCGCACATAAGGCTTCTGCATCAACGCCCGAGCTTCATTCACCGCACCCTGCGTATTGTCATTCGTCTGCACGGCCAGCCGGTACTCGTTCACCGCACGATCCCGCTGCCCCGTCACATCGAAGATCCGTCCCAGCTCAATGTGACTCCAGACCTCGACCCACTTAGGATCTCCGTCCCCTCGCAACGCATCCCGAAACGAGTTCGCCGCCGACTGATAGTTCCGCTGCATAAAAAAGATCTCGCCGATCCGGTACGCCGCCAGCGAGCTATTCTTATTCGCATCCAGCGCCTTCTGATACTCCACCAGAGCCGCGGTCAAATCGCCCTGAGCCACCTGCTGCTGCCCACGCAACACCGCCACCCGCACCGCTAGATCGGGCGTGCTCTTCAGCAGCCAATTCTGCGGATCGATCCCAATCCGTCGCGGCCTGCCAAAGGTCTCGATGGAGTAAGCCGATTCCGTCCCGCTCACATCCACTCGCCGTATCTCCGTCTTACCATCCGTCTCGATCCTCAACTCCACCGGCATTCGGAACAGGTCGAGATCCTGCGTCACCGCCCCCACCGTCCGAAAGCCCTTGTTATTCCCCAACCGGAAGACCGTGAACTTATTCGCAAACGCCGGCGCGCCGGTCCCATCGATCCACTGCGCGAAGAACGGCCCAAACTGCACCTGCGACTGAGCCGTCGCCACCGTCTCTACATTCGAGCTCCGGACAGACTTATCCGTGTACTGCGACAGCAGTCCTCGCAGAAACTTCAGGAAGACATCATCCCCCATCTCCCACCGGAGCATATGGAACACCATCGCCCCCTTCTCCAGCGTCATCGACTGAAACTGTGGCGAAAAAGGATCCAGCCGCCCCAGCGTCGTCAGCGGCTCCGTGTCATACGCCAACGCTCCGGCCGAGACATCCGTCACTGCCGTCTGGAACGCCGTCTTCCCCGACGCGTCCTCGACATACATCATCTCCGCATAGCGCGACATGCCGTTCGTGATCCAAGCATCGTTCAGCGTAGCCGGAGAGATCTCGCTCCCCCACCACTGCCGCGCCAGCGTATTCGCCAGCAGTCGCTGACTGTTGTGGTCCACAATGCGCCGTCCACCAATCGCCGCAATCTCCGGAGCCCAAGCGGCCGACACCGAATCATCCGGCAGCTCCACAATATTGATCCGCCCCGACTCCGGCTGCCCGAAAGAGGAGGTCATAAACTCGAACTCCTTCGCCGCGGTCTGCGCGAAGTCCACCGCCCCACCCTTGCGCGCCTCCGTCACATACACCTTGATGTTCGCGACGCCCGGAGCACTGATCGGCTCCAGAAACTTACCCGCCACGATCGTCCCCGGGAACCCCGGCTTCGTCCAATTGAAGCTGTACTCCGTCCGGTTGCCCGGCAGACTCTTCTGTCCGGTAGCACCGCTCCCCACCACCCGCTCATCCGACGGCACCCGAATATGCATCTCCGTCGTAAAGCGATTCGTGAACAGTCCCGTCATCGGAAACCACCGGCCCGCATACAGCAGAATGCTGATCGGCTCGCCCACCGCCGCCAGCTTGATACCCTCCACCGGACTCGTATCCGACCCCGTCAACGTCCCGGCATACTCGAAGTTATAAGTCGTCGAAGTGCCCTTCGCCAGCGGAGCAGCCAGCGTAATCCGCACAGTCGAATTCGTAGTCAGCCGTTCGGACTCCAACGGCTTCTTCGCCGCGTCCGTCAGCTTCGTCAGTTGTAGACCATTATTCAACTCGAACGTCACACTATTCAGGTCGTCCAGCGCGGTAAACGTCACCGCAGCCGTCGCCGTTAATCGATTTGCCGCCGGGTCCAGATCAGCATTGATCACATAGCCGGTCACCTGCATCGGCACCTTCGCCGGCGCAGCCCAGCCAGGGATCGTCGCCAGCGTCATCGTAAAAAGAATCGCAGCCGAGGCGCGAACGGTACGGGGAAGGGAATACATACTGGCAAAGATCCTCAGAGGTCCATCCTACAGCCGTAAAACACGTCAAGGGGTCGCCGGAACGCTCGTGCAATCAATCACAAACAGGAAAATCGGTATAGCACCGGGATATTAGACGCTCATAAATGCAAATCGGGCCACTCGTCTCGTTTTACCCCGCCACAGCAGACGAAACACCCACGAATAACTCCTCTACCGCCTCCGCAACTCTTTGGATAGCCGTCCGCCGGCCATCGCCCTCCAAAGCCGGCAGCAGCTTGGCCCGAACCTGGGCCAGCCCGGCGATCATCTCACTCCTCTCCGGCCCATCCGCCAGCAACGGAGCCAGCGTCTCAGCCACATTCTTTCCCGTAAACCGATCCTGCAAAAGCTCCGGCACCACCCTGCGACCTGCAATCAGATTCACCATCCCGACCGGAAGATTCCCTGCCGCATCCTCCTGCGCCGGAATCTCTGCCGGATACCGCACCAGCCGCTTCGCCACCCGATAGGTCATATTGGATACACGATAGACCACTACAAACGGATTCCCGATCACCGCAGCCTGCACCGTCGCCGTCCCGCTCGCCACCACGCTCCCTCTGGCATGAAACAGCGCCTCCCGCGCATCCCCCACCAGCGTAATCTGCGGAGTCGAACCATCGCTAAGCTCGTCCACCAGCTCCTGGACCTCCTTTCGGTCCAGCGTGGACGCAATGGGGAGCAAAAACTCATAGCCCGATCCCAGCAACTCCGCCGCCTCAATCATGGTCGGCAGGTTCAACCGAACCTCCTTCCAGCGGCTGCCCGGTAGCAACGCAATCCACTCCTTCTTGCGGTTCGACGCCGGACCCTCGATCAACAGCCGAAGCCCATGCCGTCTCGCATACTCGTCCCGCAAGCTCGCCGGCAGCGCCAGCTCCGCCAGCGGATGCCCCACAAACTCAGCATCCACACCTCGTGCCCGGTAAAAACTCTCTTCAAATGGAAAGATCACCATCATTCGGTCAACCCGCTCCTGAACCCACCGCAGCCGTCTTCGCTTCCACGCCCAAAGCTGCGGGCTTACGAAGTACAACACCGGCACGCCCAGTTTCTTCAACTCCCGTGCCAATCGAAAATTCACATCCGGAAAATCGATCAGCACCGCCACATCCGGACGCCCCGCCTTCAGGGCTCCGACCAGCCTCCGAAACTCCCTATAAATCTGCGGCATATGCAGGATCACCTCCGTAATCCCCATCACCGCCACATCCTCGGCCTTCACCACCCGCTCCAGCCCCGCCTCGGCCATTCTCGTCCCGCCCAATCCAAAGAACGTCGCCTCTGGGAGACGTCGTCTCACCTCCGCAATAAGCTCAGCGCCATACTGGTCGCCACTTGCCTCGCCGGCAGAAAGAAAAATACGCGGATTGGATGCAGTCACAATCCATACAGTGTAGATTTTTCCCGGGAGACCTGCATGGCGGGAAGCGCTGCAAAACGATTTCAAGCCATATTGGAACCACTCGAGGGAGGTCTGGGCTGGGTCGTCGCATGGCTTCCATTCGAGGTCGAAACCGCCTGGAAGAAGATAGTACGTCTGCGCGTGAACGTAGAGATCGCTGGTCAGCTCTTCCGCACCTCGCTCTTCTCCGCTCCCAACCGTGGCGGTCACTTCGTCCTGGTCAACAAGAAGATGCAGAAGGCCGCTGGAGCCCGTGTCGGTGGAAAGGTGAACTTCACCATCTCCCCAGACCTGGAAGAGCGTGTTCCAGACCTGCCACCCGAACTAGCCAAAATCCTGAAGGGCCAAAAGGCATTGGCCAAGTGGTTTGCTGGCCTCAGTGATTCCACCCGGTTCGAGATCGCCAAATCGATCAACGAAGTCAAAAGTCCCGAAGCCCGCCAGCGCCGAGTCCTCCAGACGGCCGAGCGGATCATGCTCGCCATGGAGGGGGAGAAGATCCCCCCACCGATCCTGGAACTAGCCCTCAACCGAACACCCGCCGCCCGCAAAGGCTGGGAAGCCATGACGCCAAATCAACGCCGCAGTCACCTGTTGGGTGTCTTCCACTACAAGAGCCCCGAAGCCCGCACCAAACGCGTCGGAAAGCTCATCGACGACGCTCTACGCCTCCGCGCCGAAAAAAATAAACTCCACTAAACGAACTAGATCAAAGCCAAATCAATCCCGCGCCCCACAACAAACCCACTAGGCCCACCCACAGGCAAGACCAAATCGGTGCAATCCGTGCGAATCGGTGTTAAGCCTTTATCCCTTCAGCACGAACCCTCGGAATTGCCTCAGTCGGCACTAAGCGGCTCCAAAGCCCCAGCAGCCCCAACACCCAACTCCTGATCCTTGTATTGCAACTGATACAGCTTCCAGTACAGCCCCCGCTGCGTCAGCAACTGCTGATGCGTCCCGCGCTCCCGCAACTGACCCTTATGCATCACCAGGATCGTATCCGCCCGCTGAATCGTCGACAGCCTGTGCGCGATCAAAATCGAAGTCCGCCCCGTAATCATCTTCGACAACGCCAGCCGCACCCGCATCTCCGTATCCGTATCCACAGACGAGGTCGCCTCGTCCAGAATCAAGATCCCCGGGTTATGCGCCAACGCCCTTGCAAAGCTGATCAACTGCTTCTGCCCGGTCGACAGCGTAGCGCCCCGCTCCCGCACCGGCTCAGCAAACTGCAGCGGCAGCGACCGGATAAACTCGCCGACATTCACATCGTCCGCAGCCTGCTCTAGTTGCTCATCAGTAATCCACTTCGAACCCAGCCGTATATTGTCAGAGATCGTTCCGGTAAACAGGAAAGGATCCTGCAGCACCACTCCGAACCGCCGCCTTAGCGCCTTCAGATCCTGATCCCGCACATCCACGCCATCCACCAGGATGCTCCCCCGCTGCACGTCGTAGAACCGCATCATCAGCCCGGTAATCGTCGTCTTACCCGCGCCAGTATGACCCACGATCGCCGCGGTTTCATCCGGATCCACTGTAAAGCTCACCCCGCACAAAATCCACTCGATATCAGCGAACCCTGCCAGCTCCTCTTCAGTCGCCGTTGCCACCCGAGCCGTCTGCGCCTCGTCCAGCGTCTGGTACGTAAACCAGACACCTCGAAACTCCAGCCGCCCCGACCTATCCCCAGCCACCGGCGACGCAGGAGACACAATCTCCGGCTCCGTATCCAGCAGCTTGAATACCCGTTCGCTCGCCGCCATCGCTGCCTGCAGAATGTTGTACTTCTCGCTCAAGTCCTGAATTGGTCTGAAAAACCGCTGTGCATACTGCATGAATGCGATCAGCACACCCAGGCTCACCGTATTGCCCAGCACTCCAAACCCACCCCGCCAGATCACCATCGCGATAGCAATCGAGCTCAACAGTTCAACCACCGGATAGTACAGCGCATAGGCAAAGATCGCGTCCTTGAACGCGTCCATATGCATCCGGTTGATCGACTTGAAATCGTCGTAAGCCACCTGCTCCCGGTTGAACAACTGCACAATCGCCATGCCGCTTACATGCTCTTGCATGTAGCTATTGATCCCGGAAATCGCGTGTCGAATCCTTCGGTAGCTCTCCCGCACATGCTTGCGAAACACCTTCGTCGCATACAGAATCAGCGGCAGCACCGCCAGCGTCAGCAGAGCCAGCGGCCAGCTCATTCGCAGCATGATGATCACGATAAACGCCAGCACAAACACGTCTTCAAAGATCGCCAGCACGCCCGACGTGAACATCTCGTTCAGAGCGTCCACATCCGAAGTCACCCGCGTCACCAGCTTGCCCACCGGGTTGTGATCGAAGAACGCAGGATGCATCCCCTGCAGGTGCCGGAAGATCTGGCTTCGCAGGTCGAACATGATCTTCTGCCCGGTCCACTGCATCAGGTAGGTCTGCAGGAACTCCAGCGCATATGTCAGCACCAGCGTCCCCAGATACAACAGTCCCAGCTCCGTAATTCCAGTCGCCGGCTCAGGATTCAGATGTCGCGCCAGCCAGTTGCCATGCGCCAACTCCTCTGCCGTCGCCCCGGACATGTAGGTGTCCACCGCCACCTTCACCAGGTATGGTCCTAGAACGTCGCTGCCTGCTTTGAAGATAATCGCAAACGCCGAAAGGGCAGTCTGCACCTTATATGGCCGAAGATAGGTGACCAGCCGCCGCATCAGACGGCCGTCATAGGCCTTGCCAACGATATCATCGTCCTGCGCGATCTTCTTGCCGGAATCCTTCTCCGTCTCTTTGGGCTTCTTCTCGTCTGCCATGCGGGTTTCTATATTCTAGATGTTTTCGACCCAGTATCGGATTCGCAACTAATCAATCGGTCATGAAACAATCAAAGCAGGGAAGCCGCCCAGCCTTCCGACCCAGGCTCATGACCACTCCCCTCGGCGTCTACATCTCGATTCCGTTCTGCAAGGCCAAATGCACCTTCTGCAACTTCGCCTCCGGAGCCTTCGCGCCCAGCCGCATGCAGCGCTACATCGACCGCCTCTGCCAGGAGATCGCCTCCACCCGAGCCACAGCCCTCCGCCTCGAAGCCCAACTCCCGCAACCGCAGCAAATAGACACCCTATATCTAGGCGGCGGAACCCCCAGCCTCCTCTCACCCGATCACCTCCGCCAGCTCTTCACCACTCTCCGCTCCGAGTTCACCTTCAGCCCCGACGCCGAAATTACCCTCGAGTGCGCCCCCGGCCAGCTCTCCGGCGAGACCCTCGCCGAGCTCCTCCGCCAGGGCATGAACCGCATCAGCCTCGGCGTCCAGTCTTTCGTAGACCGCGAATCCGCCGCCGTAGGCCGCCTCCATACCGAGCAGATCTGTCTCGACGAAATAGCCCGCCTCCGCGCCGCTGGCCTCGAAGACATCAACCTCGACCTCATCGTCGGTCTCCCCCACCAGACCGAGTCCTCCTGGCAACACTCCCTCGCCGCCGCCATCGCCATCGGCGCCCCCCACGTCAGCGTCTACATGCTCGAAGTCGACGACGAATCCCGCCTCGGCCGCGAGATGCTCGCCAAAGGCTCCCGCTACAGCGCCTCCTCTGTCCCCTCCGAGGACGCAGCCGCCGACTGGTACCAACTAGCCTGCGACCGCCTCAACGCCTCCGGCCTCCACCAATACGAGATCTCAAACTTCGCCCGCCCCGGCCACCGCAGCCGCCACAACCTCAAGTATTGGAACCGCGATCCCTACCTAGGCTTCGGCCTCGACGCCCACTCCATGCTCCTCACCCCAACCGGAGCCGTGCGCTTCGCCAACACCAGCGACCTCGACCTCTACTCCGCCGACTCCGAAGCCTCCCCCAGCCCGCTCCCGATTTACACGCAAGCCACGCCCGAAACCCTGCCCCCCCCAGAGATCGACCTCGTCTCCTCCGATCAGGCCTTTGAAGAGTCCCTCTTCCTCGGCCTCCGCCTCAACGACGGCATCAACCTCAACACCCTCCGCGACCATTTCGGCGAGGCCCTCCTCCATCAAACCCTGCCCGCCCTCCACGACGTCCACGAAGCTGGCCTCCTCCATCTCACCTCGGACCGCATCGCCCTCACCGACCGCGGCCGCATGGTCTCGAACGAGGTCTTCAGCCGCCTCCTCCTCACCACACCCACTTAAACTTCATAATTTCCAGTCGTGCAGTAAAAAGAGCTCAATTTAGGGATAAAAGTTCCCAGGCAGCCCAACGATCGAGGCAAACTCCGCATCTCACGGCTCAGTTCCACATATCTGAGTTGGGTTTCACCGGAGTTTCTAATGCAATGTATTGCACACATGTGGAGCTCCCCAGACTGCGAAGGCGAGAATCAGTTCGCCCTCTGCCTTAGCCCAACCGACTCGACAGAAGGCGGTGCACCCACCGAGAGCTTCGCCAACGAAGAGGCCCTCTCCCTGCGTCTCACCGACGTAGGCTTCGATACCTCCTCGGTCAGTCTCAATCTATGCAGACTCCGCAGAAGGGAAACCCTCGCCTGGTCGAACACCGAGGTCCCCAGCGAAGTCTTCGAGCACTTCGGAAAATAGCGCCAGCTCAAATCACCGAGGTCGTATCGACTACGTATTCTCCGGCGCCACGCTCTGGAACCCGTAGGTCTCATATCGTGTGATCATCTTGCCATCGGCCACCTTCACCACCGTAAAGCCCTCCGGCGTTCCCAGATGCGTCCCCTTCCACCAGTTACCACTGACCGCACCTCCAGTCGTGTACGGCACTCCGCGCCAGGTCACGGTCTCCCAGATATGCGTATGCCCCTGCAGCACTCCGATAACGTTGTGCTTGTCGAAGATCGCAATCACCTGCTCCGAATTATCAATAGAAGTCCCGCCCCGCCCACTGCGATGGTTCGCCGGTAGCTTCACATACGAATCGATCGCCGTAACCAGCGGAATATGCGTCGAAACAATCACCGGCACCCCCGCTCCAATCTTCCCAAGATCGTCCGCGATCCACGCAAGCTGCGTCTCGTCGATATGCCCGCTATAGCCCGTCTGGTCCGTCGCCGGTAGAACCGAGTCCAGCACCAGAAAATGAACGCCCTTGTGATCGAAGCTGTAATATGCCCGTCCGAAGTGCTCCTCGAACATCTTCTTGCCGTACAACTGATCGCCCTGCGGCGTCGATCCCTTACTGGAGATCCCGAAGCAGTCATGATTGCCGCAGGTGTGATAGACCTTCATCCCCAGATCCTGCTCCGTCTTCCCATACAGATCGAACAGCGAAACAGCGCGCTCCTTCGACACCTTCATCGTGTCGTAAACATGGTCCCCACCCTGAAGCGCAAAATCCATCTTCATCGCACGAGCCTTCTTGAAGGCCATATCGCAACCCTGCGTCGCATTCAGCTCCGGCTGCAAATGCGTATCGGTCACAAAGAGAAACTCAAAGCTATCGTCCTTAGCAGCCGCCAACGCATTGCCGCCACCCAAGGCCGCTGCCGCCGCCGTACCACCAAGTATCGAGAGAAATTGTCTACGCGAAGAGTTCATCCAGCCACTTTACGCAGCACATAAAAACAACACGTTAAAACATCGATCAAAAAGTCCCTCCAACAAGAACATTCTCCATCGAGCCCCAAACCAGCGAAAAGAAAGACAATAGAAACTCCAAGCCCAAACCCAACCCCAAAAAAATCAAAAGAGCTCTTATCAGCCCTTATCCCAAGGATCACCGTTACGCCTCCACTCCCCTCAGAAAAATCGGTGTCATCAGTGCAAATCGGTGTTAGGCCTTTCAAGCACGCCACACAGATACACTCGAAAGAGAACCAAAGGAGCCCTTACCACCCATGCCCGACCTCATCGACCTCCGCAGCGACACCGTCACCCGCCCCACCCCCGCCATGCGCCAGGCCATGGCCACCGCCGAGGTCGGCGACGACGTCTACGGCGAAGACCCCACCATCAATAAGCTCGAAAAGTCTGCCGCCGCCATCTTCGGCAAAGAGGCCGCCATCTTCGTCCCCACCGGCACCATGGGCAACCAGATCGCCATCCGCATCCACACCCAGCACGGCCAGGAGATCATCTGCGAGTCCCGCGCCCACATCTTCGACTGGGAGATGGCCATGACCTCCGCCTTCTCCGGCTGCCAGTGCCGCACCGTCGCCGCCGAACGCGGCATCCTCACCTGGCCCATCATCGCCTCCGCCATCGGCCCTAAGATCTACTACCGCGCCCAGACCGCCCTCATCTGCCTCGAAAACACCCACAACATGGCCGGCGGCACCGTCACCCCGCTCGCCACCATGCAGGAGATCTGGGCCGGAGCCGCCGAAGCCGGCCTCCCCGTCCACCTCGACGGAGCCCGCGTCTTCAACGCCGCCTCTGCCCTCAATCTCTCCGTGGCCGAGCTCACCAGCGGCTTCGACACCGTAAACTTCTGCCTCTCCAAAGGCCTCGGAGCCCCCGTCGGCTCCATCCTCGTCGGCACCGCTGAGCACATCGAACAAGCCCGCATCCACCGCAAGGCCCTCGGCGGAGGCATGCGCCAGGCCGGCATCATCGCCGCAGCCGGCCTCATCGCCCTCGAACAGACCCCCGCCCTCCTCCCCCAGGACCACGCCAACGCCCGCCTCCTCGCGGAAGCCGTCGCTGCCCACCCCAGCGCCACCATTGATCTCGAAGCCGTCCAGACCAACATCGTCATCTTCACCCTCACCGGCAACGGAGACGCCCCCGCCTTCTGCGCCGCACTCAAACAGAAGAACGTCCTGGCCAGCGCCATCGGCCCCCACTCCGTCCGCTTCGTCACCCACTACGACGTCAGCCGCTCCGACTGCGAACAAGCCGCCGCTATCGTCTCCACCCAGCTCGCGGACCTCAAGCCAGGAGCCTAGCCTGCATCTTTAAGATCACTCCAGCGGAGCACATAAACCATTACGTCACTATCTGCCCGACACAGCAATCCGTCGAGGCTAACTCTTTGGTCATAACGATCTTATCCAAATCTCCCACAAACCTGGATACGGTTTGTATGCTTAGCACATGCCTGCATGTCTTTCCTCCTTCGCCCGCATCGTCGCCATTGCTGTGGTTGCACTCGGCGTCGATTTGTCGCAAGCGAGCGCGAAGATCACGCCGGGCTCTCCCTTCATCATCGAGGGCCTCGGCAACGGAACCGCCATCCTCGACGGCCCTTGGCAATTCCATCCTCGAGACGACCCTGCATGGGCAGATCCCACTTTTGACAGCTCTTCCTGGGAGCAGCTCACCGCGGAACGGCCTTGGGGCAAACAGGGCCATGCCCACCTCACAGGCTTTGCCTGGTACCGGTGCTCCATCACCCTTGCCCCAACCCCTGGCATGCCGCCGCGGTATTCGCTTTTGGTTCCGCATATCGATGATGCATACGAAGTCTACTGGAACGGCGTACTCATCGGACGGAACGGGAAGCTCGATCCTCATCCGGTTTGGTACTACTCTCAGTCGGCGCAGACCTTTGACCTTGGTGAGGTCCAGCACGGCGTTCTAGCCGTCCGCGTCTGGAAGGCACCTCTACTCTCCGATGATTCCGCGGAGGGAGGTGGCTTTGAGTCAGTCCCTCTGATCGGAAGCCCCGAAGCCATCGCAACAGCTAAAGCTGCGCTCGACTATCAGTGGCTCCGCAGTCGGCAATTCCTCTTTGGCGAGAATCTTCTCTGCGCCCTGGTTGCGTTCTTGAGCCTTCTCCTCTGGTTGCGAGATCCTACCCGATGGCTCCTGTTCTGGATGACAGGCTTTGCCATTGTTCCTCCGGCCAATCTTCTGCTCCTGAACGCTCACCTCCCTTACTCCTACGTTCTGGCAATGGGAACCGCGCAGGTCCTCTCCTCCATGCGCGACGTATCGCTTTGGTTTCTCCTCCTCTGGCTTCTCCTTCTCCATGAAAATCGTGCGATAGCCCGGCTTACCCGTATCCTTGCTTGCATCTGCCTCGCCAACGGCATCCTGGACGGAGTGTTGATTTCCGTGAGTTGGAACCCGCAGTGGAGCGGGCTGGTTCAGACCGCCGATGCCGCATCGGCCTTTCTCTATACCCTTCTCGAAGCCTTTCCCTTGGTCCTGGCAGGCTACGCATTTTTCCATCGCAAACAGCTCGACTCGACCCGCTGGTTGGTGGCCATCGCCGCCTTCCTCGACGAAATGATGATCGTCTTTCGCAATGCCGTGAAACAGGGTCGTCGATTCACCGATTGGCCTATCGCGTTCAGCATCGACTCGCCCCTTTTTACGGTCGGGGGTAGTGCAATCTCTCTCTACACTCTCGTCGGAGCATTTCTCCTCGTCGCCATCGTCTACGCCGTCTATAGCAGCGTTCGCGACGACCAGCGCCGTCAGGAAAAACTGGAACTGGAGAAGACGGAACTGATGCGTGAGAGCGAGCGGATACGTCACTACGCCGAGCACGACGGTTTGACCGGTCTTTGGAATCACCGCATCATCGTTGAGCGCTTACGCCAGGAGTTGGAACGCTCGCGCCGCAATGGCCTGCCACTCAGCGTGATCCTGATTGATATCGATCACTTCAAAAAAATCAACGATACCTTCGGCCATCTGGCGGGAGACCTCGTGCTGAAAGAGCTCAGCGCAATCTTTATGAGATCTTTGCGCACCTACGACTGTGGCGGACGCTACGGCGGCGAGGAGTTTCTACTTATCCTGCCAGGTTGTGGAATGGAAGGTGCGCTTATTCGCGCCGAGGAACTGCGCCAGGCCGTGCAGTCGGCGCGCATCATGGATGGCGAGGCCACGCTGAAGGTGACCGCAAGCTTCGGTGTAGCC
The DNA here is from genome assembly GCF_018449545.1 of Granulicella sp. dw_53. Lineage (GTDB taxonomy): Bacteria > Acidobacteriota > Terriglobia > Terriglobales > Acidobacteriaceae > Edaphobacter. Next base: position 211,714 of record NZ_JAAVUR010000001.1, read on the forward strand.
TCGGAGTTCACCCCAAGTTTTGAGTCTGAAACCGTAATTCGGGTCGTCGACACAGCTCTCTATCGGGCCAAAAACAGTGGGCGCAACTGCGTCGCCTTGGCTGAAATCAACCTGCCGCTTTACGAAAGCTAAAGCAATTCTCCCGAAGGGATGGAGGAGAAAATTCGAATCTGAATGCTGGAACCTTGGAGAGGATGCGGCTTCATCAGCTACATCCCCTCACAAGGGAGTGCTACGCCCCAGGTTCCCGAACTATCGAGTTGTATCACCTGGAAGCGATGGTTATTCTGCGAATGCCGCTTCCGTCTCGGTCCGCACCTTTTTCACGATTCGGGTCCACACCGGATTAGTCTTGGATGGATCCCACGTCCCGTCTGCCACGGCCGCTTCATAAGCCGCACCCTTTTCCTGGCCTTCCTTGTAGGTGGAAAGTTCTTTTACCAGCTTGAAGGCGGCGGCAATCACTACTCCCACATCGTCCTTGAGCTCCTCTGGAACCGTGGCATAAACCTCGGGCTTATGCTCTTCGATCCACTGGAACGCGATTGGCAAAACAACGGAGCTTACCCAGTCGCCATAGGCGTTCAAGGCTTCCATTCCTGTAATCCACGACGGATGCATCTCCCAGTCCCGCGGAGTCGCGTGAACTTGAGTCTTCTTGTGGTGAGGCGAGCAGTACTTGCACTCTACCTTGATATGCGACATGAACATTCTCCCTTTGCTGATGACGTGTTGGTTGAACAGCATGGCCCGGCGACGATCACAAGAATCGCCCGAACCACATTGGTTGAGATGGAAATGAGATCTTCTACAGGGGAGCAGTGCTTCGAGGGGAGCAGCGTTTCGGGTTCGTGGACCTTCATGGAAAAGTGCCAAGTCTATAACTAGTTTCGGCGATTCCATGCCGTATAGGTCGGACGATACCGTTGGACCGCCCAAACGCCTCTGCACTTGAGGCACTTAGTACATCTGTTGGCACCTCGTTCTGCCCATCAGGGACTTCTCCTGCAGATTCCTCTTAGCGGTGATCATGCGGTACGGATCGATGTGCGAAGTCACCACTCATCATCACGTACCCCACGAAACGGAACTGGTTCTCTCGACCGGCTTCACAGACAGTCCTGCGCGACGACTCGATATAGAGCCTATCGACGCAAAGGCTTTGCTGCATGAGGGATTCTATAGAACGTTCGTATTACTGCGATTAAAAGATGTGCGCATTCGTCGACGAATATGGCGTGGCATTCTGACGCGAAAGACCAGCCAAAGATGCCATCGCTATTAGCGGAGTTGAAGACATGCCATCAATGCAGATATCGACCGACTAGATCACACATCGACGGATAGACCATGGCGAAGCGACCGATTTGTCTGCTCGACTCTGGATGGACCCAGGAACCTTTTCTACTCGCTTATATTTAAACGGTCGATCTGCCAACAAACGAATGCGACTGATCACACCAATGGAGCAAAGGGCTGAAGCTGTCAGAAAATGCCTGATAAATCCCATCGATTTACGGGCATTAAAAGTATGTTTCGCAATTTTCCCAGCAAAAACCCTTGTCAAGCCCCAAAACAATCTAACTGACTAGAAACAAAGGAATTACAAGTGGCACTCTAGTTATGGTCAATCTTCTAAAATAGAAACAGTAGAGAAAAAAGAGATAGGCCCGCAAAACATCGGGCCTATCTCTTTTGTTTGCACCTATTTGGACGCAAGCCGCTTGTTTGGAAGATTTTGCGGAGGGGACGATGCGATAAGCCGAACGATCGAAACAGCTTACGCCCAGGCAAGGGGGGAGGGGTAGCCGCCAACTCTAGTCGCCACCCGGCTGCATAGTGGGCTTGGAGGCTAGAAACACGCTCACCGTCGACCCATGGGTCGACTCCGACGTATCGCTCTCGATCCGGATGCTGCCGCCATGCTTGTTCACGATGCCGCGGCTCACCCACAACCCCAACCCCGTGCCATTCTCACCCTTGGTGGTGAAGAACGGCTGAAACATCTGTGCCTGGATCTCCTTGGGGATTCCCGGCCCATTGTCTCGAATCTGCACGAGGGCGCCTGCCTCGGTCCGAAGGCCGCCATAGCCCAGCCCCGCAGGCTCGGGAGCGACGCTGACCCAAACCGCCCCGCCTCGGCCCGTAGCCTCGGCCGCATTTGTGATCAGGTTAGTAAACACCTGCCGCAGCTCGGCAGGGAAGCCGTCGACCACGATTCCCGGAGGCATATCGGTATGGAGCGTGACGCCCGTATCGGTCAGCCGCCGCTCCATCAGCAACAGGATCTCGTGCAGCATCTCGCGAAGATCCACATGGACCGGCGTCTTCGACTCGCGGTAGAGTCCCAGCATCGCCCGGCTGATCTGCGTCACCCTGGCGAGCTCTTGCTCGGCCATGGCCATGAACTGCTTCGCCTCTTCCTCGCTCGCTCCCGTGCGCATGAGGTAGAGAAGGTTCGAGACCGAGTCCAGCGGATTGTGGATCTCGTGCGCGATCGTAGCTGCCAATCGCCCGGCGACCGCCAGCTTCTCGTTCGCCAGCAAAGCATCCTGGGTTCGCCGCTCCATGGTCACATCGCGGAACACCAGGACGATCCCGATCATCTCCCCCTTTATGTTCATGATCGGAGCGCCGCTGTCGGCAATATGCAACTCGGTCCGGTCCTTGCGAATCAGCACAGTATGATTCGCAAGCCCAACGATTCCTCCAACCCGCTTCACCTTGGCAACCGGATTCTCCACGACCGCCCGAGTCGTCTCATTGACAATCTCGAATACCTTCTCCAGCGGCACGCCCGAAGCCTCCGCCGATGTCCAACCCGTCAGATCCTCCGCAACAGGATTCATCATCTGAACGCAACCATCGGCATCGCAAGCGATCACGCCATCGCCAATAGAGGTCAGCGTGGTCCGCAACTCCTGCTCGGAGGCATAGATCTCGTCCGCCCGTCTCTTCAGCATCTCCAAAGAATTCTTATAAGCATCGGATACCGCATGAAGTCTGCTTCGCGTGAACAGTCCGATCAGCACGCCCATCACGATCGCAAGCAGGAAGATGCCCCAAAGCATGATGTGAACCTGCGAGTGCCAGGTTGCGATCCGATCTGCCCGCAGATTCTGTGCCTCCTGAACCACCATGCCCAGGTCGCTGCGGATCGCATCCATCAACAGCTTGCCGTGCAGATTCTGATCCACGTCATTCGCTTGTCCACCTCCGCGAATTGTGGCGATCACAGGCTCGGCGAAACCTACTTGCCAGGTCTCATAGGCATCGCGCAGATGCTCTAGATGATCCTTCTGCGATTGATTTGCCCCAGGAACATTCTCGAGCGCAGAGAACTGCCTCTTGAGATCCGTCTGCGCATTCGTATAAGGAGCCAAAAAGCGATCGTCCGAGGTAGTCTGGTACCCGCGCAGACCAGTCTCCTCATCCAGGATCAACTTGGTCAGCATCGTTGCCTGCGCAATCCGCTCATCGGACTGCTGGATCAGACCGACGGTGCTATTCGCATTCCGAATGTCGACATAGAGCGCTGCCGCAAGCAGCAATAGCGCCAATACCGGCAGAAAGAACACTTGCAGGAGGATTTGCTTGAACTTGCCTAGATCCACGTCACTCTCATTTGTTGAGCTTTTAATAGCCCCTAGCTCGTTTGATTTTCTGGCACAGGTACAGTCTTCAACAAGTCGCCAAGCTTCTTCAGAAGCATGTCAGGCCCTTCACCTTTGGTCATATAGAGATTGACCAGGGAGGTCACATCGGAAGGAAGACCCACATAGGCTGAGAGCAGTAGAATCGGAACCTGCGGTTTGACCTCTCGCATCTTGGATGCAACCTGGCCGCCGTCCATTCCTGGCATGGAGTAGTCCAGTACCACTGCCTCGACCGGCTCCCTCTCGAAGACTTCGATTCCTCCGGCTCCGTCTTGAGCCGTTAATACACGGTAACCGGAGCGCTCCAAAAGCAACTTCCGAACCTGGAGACCGACGGTTTCATCGTCGACACAGAGAACGAGGCGGGATTCAGTCATGGAGAGCCTTTTTGAACACAAAATTGCTGTAAGTTCATCAATAGTATACGTCCAACATGAGAGGTGCGACTGTCCACAGACACCTCGAGCGGTGGTTTTCGAGCGGATTCATCGTATGTTCGCAATTTTTTTCATCTGATGCGCTAACCTTGTCATCGTAAGTTCACGCAAATGAGGTTCTAGCATTGAGTCAGACGATCTTTGTGTTGGAAGATGACGCCGACATCTCCCGGCTGGTGCAATACCATCTTGAGAGTGCCGGATTTACAGTTCGTCCGTATCTGGCCATCAACCAGATCCTCTCCGATGCGGAACGGCAGCCGCCTGCGCTCTTCCTGCTGGATATCATGGTTCCAGGTGGGGATGGCCTCGACCTTTGTCGGCGTCTGCGCCAGAACCCCTTACTGAGCATTGTTCCCATTATCTTTCTGACGGCCCGCGCCTCGGAGAACGACCGCGTTCATGGTCTAGAAATGGGAGCCGACGACTATATCACCAAGCCCTTCGCGACACGCGAGCTGGTCGCCCGCGTCAAAGCCGTCTTGCGGCGCTTCGAACGCCCCAGCGTGCCCTCTGTGATCCGGTTCGAGCATATCGAAATCGACGCGAACGCCATGCAACTCCGTGTTGACGGAGAACTCGTAACCACCACCGCGACGGAGTTTCGTCTGCTCGACTATCTGGCTCGTCACCCGGGCCGGGTCTTCAGCCGCGATCATCTCCTCGACGCGGTCTGGGGCGATGCGCGCTTTGTCACGCCTCGGTCGGTGGACGTGTACGTACGCCGCATCCGCGAAAAAATCGAGGCCGACGCGGAGACGCCGCGATATCTCAAGACCATGCGTGGCGCAGGCTATCGCTTTGAGATTCCCAAGATGACCCAACCCCTCCAAACTGTTGCAACCGCTGAGGCCCAGGCAAAGGTTTAAGGTTAAAGCTTCGAGGTTCAATCTGAAGAGTGGTCAGGCAACATCGGGTGAGCTGTGACTCGCAGTCTTTTCTTTTCTTTCTTTGTTCGCATGACCATCGCACTGGCTCTCGTCGCCATCATGCGCGTATGGTTCATGCCGTATGGATGGATTCCCGGCGTCCTTCTGGTCATCGCCTGGGCCGCCATCAACGCGTTGTTGCTCGCGCGTTCCGTCCGTAAAAATATCTCCGCGCTTCAAGCCTCTACTGCTGCTATCGCGGAGCGTCCGATTGGGCTGCACGACCAGCACTATCAGGATTTTGACGGTCTAGCCCACGCCATTTCGACCGTCTCGGCGCACGTCGAGCGTGTCCTCGCCGATGCCTCCGAGAGCCGCAACGAGCTCGTAGCCATGATCGACAGCATGCAGGATGCAGTCGTGGCCGTGGATCAGGCTGGACGCATTCAGTGGGCCAATCAACACATGCAGCAACTCGTCCCCGGAGCATCGCTTACCGGAGCGGTTCGTATCGGACACGCCCTCGTCCAGACCATCCGCGACCCAGACGTACTGCAATGTGTCCGCACAGCGCTCGAAGACCGGGTAGTAACCGAACGGCGATCTACCTCTCTGCTTCCTGGGCGCATCTTTGAGATCATCGCCTCTCCCATGCCTGGCGGAGGTGCTGTGGCCGTTCTCCATGACATCACCCGAGTCGAACAGCTCGAACGCACCCAGCGGGACTTCGTGGCCAACGTCTCCCACGAACTTCGCACTCCACTCACCTCCATCACCGGTTACGTCGAGACCTTGCTCGATCACGAGGCGAACCTAAGCACTCAGGCCCGCGAGTTTCTTACAACGATTCTCAAGAACGCAACCCGCATGAACCGCCTCACAGAGGACCTTCTCGTGATGGCCCGCGTCGAATCGTCCGAGCAAGAGCTTCACCCTGCTCCCATCGCCGCAGATGTCCTCGTACGTGACGCCGTCCAGGCCATGAGCGGTCTGGTACAGGATGCGGAAGCTATTCTGGAGATCGGCGAGACCACCTCATCCCAGGTCTTTGCCGACTCTGACTCGATCGTGCAGGTGCTAAGCAACTTGATCGAAAATGGAATCAAGTACGGTCAGCCAAGTGCCAATGTTCGCTCGCGCGTCGTGATCACTGCTCGACAAATATCAGAACCCTTCGACGCCGTTGAGTTTCGAGTCCGAGACTTCGGGCAGGGAATCGCCTCCGAACACCTTACCCGCATCTTCGAGCGCTTCTACCGGGTCGATAAGGCTCGCTCCCGGGAGTCCGGGGGGACCGGTCTTGGCCTGGCGATTGCTCAACATGTGGTGCAATCTCAGGGGGGAACCATCCGGGCAGAAAGCGAGCTTAATGCCGGAAGCACTTTCATCTTCACTTTGCCCCGGGCACCTTATCCATTCCATTGAAACGGTTTATCCGCGTGTTTATGCAGATGTAACCTTCCCGTAACATATCGTCTGCACACTTGAAGTGTCGGCTCATGGATTGTCCGAAAGAATATTCCCTAGCCCTCTCCACTTCCAGCAGCCATAAGTCGTAAGGAGACGTATGAATCTGAAGTTCATCGCAGCAGGCGTATTGGCAATTTCGACCATGGGCGCCACTGCCCAAAATATAAACGGCGCCGGCGCTACTTTCCCCAACCCCATCTACTCCCGATGGTTCAGTGAGTATAGCCAGGCGCATCCTAACGTTCACATCAACTACCAGTCCATTGGCTCCGGCGGCGGTATCCGTCAGGTCTCAGAAGGAACAGTAGACTTCGGCGCGACCGATAGTCCAATGACTGACGAAGCGATCAACAGTGCCAAGGTCAGGACGATGCATATCCCCACCGTTCTGGGTGCGGTAGTGCCCGTGTATAACCTCAAGGGGATTACCCAGGATCTGAACTTCTCTGGTGACGTCATCGCAGACATCTATCTGGGTAAGATCTCCAAGTGGAGCGATCCGCGCATTGCGAAGGACAATCCAGGCGTAAAGTTTCCTGACGCCTCCATCCTTCCGGTCTATCGCTCTGATGGAAGCGGCACCTCTTTCATCTTTACCGACTTCCTCTCTAAAGTGAGCCCTGACTTCAAGAGCAAGGTCGGCGCTGCGGCCTCGGTCAAATGGCCTACCGGAATCGGTCAGAAGGGCAACGAGGGTATCGCTGGTATGGTTCGCCAATCGCCAAACTCTTTTGGTTATGTCGAGCTGATTTATGCTCGCGGCAACAATATGCAATTTGGTTCGGTCAAAAATGCGGCGGGCAAGTTCGTCAAGGCCAGCACAGATGGTGTAACGGCCGCTGCCGCTGCTGCCGCCAAGACGATGCCTGCCGATTACCGCATCTCTATTACCAACGCACCCGGCGCAGCCTCGTATCCTATCTCCAGTTTCACCTGGTTGCTCATTCCCACCAAGTCGGTAGACTCTGAAAAGGCGAAGGCTCTCGCAGAGTTTCTCGTCTGGATGCTCGACAAAGGAGAGGGTGAAGCCGCCAGCATGACGTACGCGCCACTTCCTAAGCCTGTTCAGGATATGGTTCGTAAATCCATCGCCCAGGTCAAGTAATGCAAGGGAGCGATCGCCGCACAGGCCTCTAGAAGGGTCTGTGCGGCATCTCCTTTCATTGAGTGAGAAACAGATACAATCGCCTCGTACCTTGAGAACGCAGACGTGACGAGGAAGAAATTCAGAGAATTCAGATCAGATCCTCAGGAAGAAGAATTTGTCTCTCACCCGCATGACGACTGAACGCGAACCCGGGACTCCCCTTACTTTGCCCTCTCTCGCACCGGCCCAGTTTGCGGCTCCCCCTGGCCCAGAGCCTGTTGAAGCCGGACCTTCCCCTATTCGCGAATTTCTCAGCAAGCGAGGCAGCGGACGGTTTGCGGACAGTAGTTTTGCCGCGGTCATGCTCGTATGCGCGCTGAGCATCTTCGCTATCGTCCTCTTCATCTTCTTCATTCTCATCAGCCGCTCCAAGCTGTCCTTGACCGCCTTCGGCTGGAAGTTCTTCACCCGCGAAGCCTGGGATCCGGTCGCAGGTGACTTCGGTGCGTTGCCCTTCATCTTCGGCACGCTTGCCTCATCCTTTTTGGCGCTCCTGATGGCTGTACCCCTGGCGTTGGGGGTAGCGATCTTCCTCACTGAGCTATGCCCTCGCCCTCTGCGTGCGCCTATCTCCTTCCTCACAGAGTTGCTCGCCGCGATCCCCTCGGTGGTCTACGGACTCTGGGCGGTCTTCGTTCTGGTCCCCATCATGCGGGACAATCTTGGCCCTTTCCTCTATAAAACTCTCGGCTGGACCGGCTTCTTCGAGGGCTCGAATTTTGGCGTTGGCCTTCTCACAGCCGGCATCATCTTGGCGATTATGATTCTGCCCATCATCTCGTCGCTCACGCGCGACATCATGACGGCGGTGCCCAACAGCCAGCGCGAAGGTGTCCTTGCTTTGGGGGCAACTCGCTGGGAGATGATTCGCACCGGAGTCCTGCGCAACTCGCGCATCGGGATCGTCGGAGCCGTTATGCTCGGTCTTGGCCGTGCTCTTGGGGAGACGATGGCCGTCACCATGGTCATCGGCAATCACCCCAACATCGGTAAATCTCTCTTTGCACCAGCCAATACGCTTGCCAGTGTGATTGCAGGAGAGTTCTCTGAGGCCACCGGCGATCTCTATCTCAGCGCCCTCATCGAGATCGGTCTTGCGCTCTTCCTCGTCACCATCGTGGTCAACGCCATCGCACGGTTGATGGTCTGGGCCGTTACCCGCGGCGCACCGGCAAGGGTAGCCTGACCATGAACAAACTTCCGATGAATCAGCCTAAACCCTCCGCGATTAATACCCTGCGTCGTCAAGGGATGAACCACCTTGTCACCGTGCTCTCCGTTCTAAGCACCATCCTCGTCCTTGCGCCGCTCGTCGCGATCCTTGTCTATCTCATCTACAAGGGCGCTAGTTCGCTCAATCTTGCTTTCTTTACCCACATTCCCGCTCCTGTTGGCGAACCAGGCGGCGGCATGGCGAACTCGATCGTCGGCTCCGGAGTGATCCTGCTCCTGGCCAGCCTTATGGGAATTCCGATCGGCATTGCCGCAGGGATCTACCTGGCGGAGTTCGGCCGTGGCCGGCTGCTTGCGAACGCCATCCGGTTCACCGCCGATGTTCTCAATGGCGTCCCTTCCATCGTGATGGGCATCTCCATCTACTCGCTCATCGTCATGCGTCAGAAGCACTTCTCGGCGCTGGCCGGCGGCGTCGCACTCGCCATCATGATGGTTCCGACTATCACCCGCACCACTGAAGAGATGCTCGCCACCGTTCCGCACGCGATCCGCGAAGCCGCTCTCGGCCTTGGAGTACCCAAGTGGCGCACGGTTCTTTCGATCAGCCTGCGTACTGCATCCCCGGGGATCATCACTGGTTGTATGCTCGCCTTCGCCCGGGTCGCCGGCGAGACGGCGCCGCTTCTGTTCACGGCTCTCGGCAATCAGTTCTGGAGCTTCAAACTCAACGAACCGATCGCCGCTTTGCCGCTCCAGATCTACGTCTACGCCATCTCTCCCTACGACGAGTGGCATCGCCTCGCATGGGCTGGTTCGCTCGTCCTCATCGTAATGATCATGATTGCAGTCACGCTCGTCCGCATCTTCGCCAACCGCGGCGTACTCAAAGGAGCAAGCTAAGTGGGAGTCGGAATCCAGGTCGAGAACTTGAACGCATGGTACGGGAACACGCACACGCTGCAGGATATCAATCTGCACATCCCCGCCAACCATGCGACCGCCCTCATCGGCCCCTCTGGTTGCGGTAAATCTACCTTCGTTCGCTGCCTCAACCGCATGCATGAGACGAATCCCATCGCTCGTGCCACCGGCACTATCAGGATGGGTGACCTCGACGTCTACAAAGATGCCTCTCCGGTAGAGATCCGCCGCCGCGTAGGCATGGTCTTCCAGCGCCCCAATCCCTTTCCTACCATGTCGATCTACGATAACGTCGCCAGCGGCCTTAAGCTCAACGGCTTTCGCAACCGCCGCATTCTGGATGAGACCGTCGAACGCTCGCTAAAGCAAGCCGCCCTATGGGAAGAGGTCAAGGACGACCTGAAAAAGAAATCCGGCGCCTCGCTCTCGGGTGGACAGCAACAGCGTATGTGTATCGCACGGGCCCTCGCAGTCGATCCTGAAGTTCTGCTCATGGACGAGCCCGCCTCCGCCCTCGATCCCGTCTCCACCTCCAAGATCGAAGACCTCATCTTCCAACTGAAGTCGCAGTACACCATCGTCATCGTCACGCACAACATGCAGCAGGCCGCGCGAGTCGCCGAGAATACCGGCTTCTTCCTCAATGGTAAATTGGTCGAATTCGACTCTACTCACAAGATCTTCACCAATCCTCGCGATAAGCGGACTGAAGATTACATCACCGGGAGGTTTGGCTGATGCGAGTCAAATTCCACCAAAATCTCGACGGCCTCAAAGAGAAGCTTCTCGTCATGGCTGGCATGGCGGAGCAGGCGATTCAACGGTCCATCGAAGCCTACCGTACCCGCGACCTCAGTATCTGCGAGCTCGTCTTCCGAGCGGAGCCCTCGATCAATCGCCTCGAGCGCGAGATCGACCAGATGGCTCTCGACCTCCTCGCCATGGAGCAGCCGATGGCCATCGACCTCCGCTTCATCCTCTCAGTCATTCGTATCAACGCCGATCTCGAGCGCGTAGGCGATCAGGCCGTCAATATCGCCGTCCGGGTCCGTGAAATGGGTGCCTTCGCGAACATCGACCTTCCCGTCGATATCCCCAAGCTCGCCTCACTCTCCGCTGCCATGGTCCGCAAAGCGCTCCAGGCCTTCATCGAGGCCGACGCCGAACTCGCCCAATCCGTCCTCCAGCTCGACGACCAGGTCGATGAGATGAACGACGCAGCCTTCTATTCGCTTAGCAATCTCATCAAGGAAAAGCCCGAGCTCACCCCCCAATCCCTCAACGCTCTCATCATCGCCCGCAACCTGGAGCGCGTCGGAGATCACGCCACCAACATTGCGGAGGACGTCATCTTTTGGGTTCGCGGCAAGGACGTGCGGCACAACAGCGTCGTAGTCTAAGTAGCTACTCGGCTCGCCACCATAACAACTTCGGTAGCATCGGATAATACAGGCCTACCCGTATCTCTTCTACCGCGGCCCCCGACCGAACCATCCGCGCATAAGCCTCCATCTGTGGCCCATACTTCGCACGTTCTCCCTCCAGAAATGCCTCGACTCCTCCGCGTCCGTGGTCGGTCGTTTTGTAATCCACGATCCAAAGCACATCGTCGCCAGCGGCCAGTGGCGTACTGCCTGCGCGAAACATCCTATCCAGCCTGACAGCCCGCCGCCGTTCCTCCCACGACGTCAATCCCAACTCGCTCGCTCCCTCCGTCCTCGCGCCGAGCACCCAGCGTCCTTCCGCATCCTGCAGTGCATTCTTCAGTGCCTCTCTCACCCGCAAGGACAACCTCTCCAAAGAGGTCGGCGGCAACCCATCGCCGCGCAGCACAGCCGCAATCCGTGGCAGCCAACCCTCCACCTCACTCAGCAGCGCTTCGTCCGACAGGCCACGACCCATCAACTCCGCGGCCTTCTCCAGAAACGCATGCACGGCATTCCCTAACGACCGAGCCTCAAACGAGCCCTCCGGCCTCTCAAAGTAGGACCCGCCCACTATCTCCCGAGCATCCTCGGATGAAAACCGCACACCCGTCCCATACCTGGCCCCCGGGTCAAACTCCAGCGGCAGCCGCTGCAACAAGGCCGGGCGCGGACTCTCCTCCTGCGCCGCGAGATCCCCGATAAACCCGTCCTCAACAGGAGTCCGGGAAGGCATCACCACCAAGTCTCCCGGCGCAACTGGCATCGCGTCAAAGTGCCTCTCCGCAGCAGGCCAGGCCGCGGCCAGCAGGCTTCCAAAAGCCTTGGCGACCCCGCCCTCTGCGGTCGCTGCAGGAGCCGCGAACAGATGCAACTCCTCCCGTGCCCTGGTGCAAGCGACATAGAACAAGCGCTTCCTCTCCGCAGCCTCTCGAGCCCGGTCAATGCTCTTCAACCATGCATTCAGTTCCTTCGATCCCTCACCCTTACCCGCGATGGGAGCCAACACGACATGTGCCGCCGCCTGGTCCGCCGAGTCGAGCTCATTCCACTCCATCAGCTTCGCCTTGTTGGACTGAGACTGCCTCTCGAGCCCCGGCACCATCACCACATCCCACTCCAGCCCCTTCGCCCCATGGATCGTCATCAGATCCACCGCGCCCGCACTCACCGCAGCCTCGGCGTAGAGCCGCTTTAGCCTTCGTTGCAGCAGCGCCAGATCCATCCACTTCGCCTCTTCCTCCACCTCGTCGAGCAGCGCCAAATACCGTCGAGCATTTACGAGCTCCTCCGGCTTCAGATATGTATCCCCTCCAAGGGAGCGCCACGTCCGTTCCACCCACTGTGACGTCGTCAGCCGAGCCCGCATCTCCGCCGCCGCTCTCATCACGGACCAAACCCGCGCCAGCCTCGCGCATCCATCTTCACTCAGCAGATCTCCGCGCTCGGCAACGACATCCTCGATGCACCGCTCAGCCCAGTCTGTATCGTCCGCGCCAGTCAGCACATGTAGCTCCGCCAATCCCAGCCCACACCACGGAGCATGCAGCACCGCCAACCAAGCCACGCGGTCTGCCGGATGCAGCAGCGCCCGCGTCAGGGCCAGCAGATCCAACACCTCTTGACGATCGTTCAAAGGTTCAATATCAACAGCACGAAAGGGAACCGCTCCGCCCCCGTCCTCTCTCTTGAACGCCGTAACAATATCCGCCAGATGATTTCTGCTCCGCACGAGCACTGCAATCTTCCAAGGCTCCCGACGCCCCACCGGAAGAGGTCGTGCCAGCCAATCCTTCGCAATCGCCCGCACCTCCTCTGCATCCGCCCTCGCCTGCCGCCTCCGAGCTGCCTTCGTCTCTTCGATCCCTCGTGCAAAAGGCAGCACCGCCGCATGCCAGACCGCGCCCCGCCCTCCCACCTGTGTCGCTCCTACCACGGTCTGCGCCTCGACATAAGGCACCTCCTCCGGATGAGCCTCATTCACCTCCCGCGGAAACAACAGAGAGAAGTCCCGGTTGAACTCCTCCACCAGCTCACTCTGTGAACGGAAGTTCGCCGTGAGCCGTAGGCACCCCACTGGCAGCTCCCCCAAGCGCTCGGTCAACATCGTCCGTACGAACCGTTCCACCCTCGCCTGACGGAAGAGATAGATCGACTGCTTCGGGTCACCTACCAGAAACACCGTCTGGCTCTGCCCATCCCAGCCCTGCGTCAGCAGCTCGATCAATGCATACTGATTGGTCGAAGTATCCTGCATCTCGTCCACCAGCAAGTGCTGTAGCCGCATCCCTAGAGCTGATGCCAGATCTTCTACTCCTCCTTCCCGTTGCAGTGCAGCCTTGGCGAGCAGTCCCAACTGCGCAAAATCACACTCTCCCCGCTCTGCAAACACTACCTCCAACTCCGCCAGCGCCCGTCTCAAGACGCGAAACAGCGCCTTTGCTACTAGCCATTGTTCCTGCGGATACACCGCCGGCGGCAACGTCGTCACTTCCTTGATCGCCTGCAGCACCTCATTCCGGCCGCGCAGCGAATCCAGAATCTCCCGCAACCGAGCCCCGTGTTGCCTATCCAGCTCGAACCGCAGCCAGTTACTCCGCAACCCTACGCGCCAATCCCCATCACCCTTAATCAGCAGATGAATCAACGCCCGCCAATGTTCCAGATGCTCCGCCGTCTCACCTGGAGAGTCATGCAGTCCCGCGCACATCGCAATTGGCGAGGGCTCGCCGTTATATCCCGGCGCATGCCCCATCTCCCCTGCGAGCATCGCTAGCTCTTGCAGGATCGCATCCGGAACCGTCTTGGAGAGATACGTCAATCCCTCGCAGATCGCTCTTTCCAGCGCAAGCTGCAGCTTCGGCAGCACCGTTCCATCTAGAAACGCGTCGTCCAGCTCTCGGCCCAACGGAACCAGCTCTCCCCACTGATCTCGCAGAGCCAGCATCCCTCCGATGAGCTGCTCACACTCCGCCAGATTTCCGTCGCGATGAAGCAATACCGTCCGCAGCGAATCGTTCAGGCTGGCATCGCTGCCGCCGAGTTCCATCAACGTCCGCCGCGCCGCCTCCCGGTAGAGCATGGAGGCATCTTCCACCGGAGCCTGCCCGCCTGCACCACCCGACAACACCGGCAGCGCCCTTACAATCTCCGCGCACACCGAGTCGATCGTCTGCATCTTCAGCCGTCGGGGATTCTCCAACAACCCCCACCCAAGCTCTCGATCCCTCTCCAGCACAGCTTCTGCCAAGGATCGTGTCGCAAGCTCGAACTCTCCCTTCGTCGCCTCTTTCCGCGCCGCTGCTTCAAGTTGAGCGACCACCCTCTCTCGAATCTCGGTCGTGGCCTTCTTCGTAAACGTGATCGCCAGCACCTGCCCGGGCTCGTCGACGCTCTCATCGGCGAGTAGCTTCAGGTAGCGCTGAATCAATAACCCCGTCTTACCTGAACCCGCTGGAGCCTCTACAATCCACGAGCGCCGCACATCCAGCGCCTGCTCCCGCTCACGAAAATCGGGTGCCTTGCCTTGAACAGAAGATTCAGAACTCTCGGCCCGAGGCACTACAAAAAGATCAGCCACCATTCACCTCGCCCGCTCCATCCTGATCCTCCTCGTCATCCTCAAGCAGCGATATATCCAACCTGCATAGCATCCTCTGACCACACCGCTCACAAGTCATCGGATACCGCTTCGGCCTCACCCGCGCATCGCCCTCGTGAAACTCCGTCGCCAACTGCACCAGCACCCGGCGCCACTCTTCCACCTGAGCCTCGAGCGATAGCGCGGTTCTCGCAGGCTTGGTCAACACCCCCTGCTCCGATGCGTAGCCCTTGATCCCCCCTTGCTCTCCCGCCCGCACGAGAGCAAACGCCACCCCCTTCAACTTGTCCGTCTCTGCCAATACGGCGTACAGCGGTAGCTGTGGAGCGTCCGGTCTCTCCGTAAGCCAGTCCTTTGGAGCCGCAGCACCTGTCTTGTAGTCCAGGATCAGCTCCCCCGCAGCAGTCACATCCACGCGATCCACCCGCACATCCAGCCGCAGCGGGCCAACATGCTGGTCCTTGAACTCCTTCTCGCTCAGCTTCACCGAGAAGTCCGGGCGCTCCATCTCCAACTCCAGCCACGGCTCCAGCAGCCGCTTCAACCGGTCCCGCTGCACCTCAACGTAGGCTGCATCCCAGCTCGTCGTGCTCGACTCTGCCGTCTTCTTCAATGCCTCGGCGATGCAGTAGTCCAGAACCTCGTTGCGTTCCTCAGGAGTCATCGCCAGCAACGTACTCTGCGTCTTCACTGCATCCCAGAACCGCTCCAGCACAAGGTGCACGACCGTACCGCGCTTTCGCGCATCCATCCCCAGCTCCACTGCCTCCAGCTCGGAAGCCCAAAGCCGCTGTTCCGCAAAGGCCCGAAACCCGCAAGCCGCCTGCAACTCCAGAATTCTTGCTCCGCCACGAATCACCCGGTCGGGCACCGGCCGCACCCGCGCTGCATCGTCCAACTCCTCTAGCGCAATTGCACTTCGTTCTGCGTCGACTCCGGCTAACTCCGTAACCTCAACTCTTTCCAGCCCCAGATTCGTAAGCACCGAAGAAGATTGCTGACGCCCCTCCGTAGTCTCTTTGGCATAGCCGAAGATCACCGTACCGGCAGACGTCGCAATCCGTTCCGTCACCCGCCAGGAGTAAGCCCTATCTCGTTCCTGGTTCACCCCAGGCATACCCAGCTCGCGCTGCAAACTCCACGGCAGCAGGGAACTGCTGCCCACCGCCATCGGCCAGCTTAGATCGCCCGCCCGCAAGAACCACACTGCATCAAACTGGCTGCCCGCCGCCTCCAACGGTCCCATCACCTGTACCGGTGCCTCTCGCGACTCCGGCGCAAACACCGTTCGCCGTGCAATTCTTTCCACCTCGTCCAGAGCCTCTCCAAACTGCACCCGTGCTCCATCGAAGTCCAACGTAGCCAGCTCGTCCAGAGCACTCTCCCACTTCTGCCGCGTCTGGAACTCCAGGGTGTCTTCGCCTCGTCCGGACACCCGCTCCACGCCCCATCCCGCCGTCTCCAATAGATCTCGCATCCGTGCCGCCCACTCGGCATAGGATCGCTGTTCGTCCCCCTCGAGTCTTCCAGCCGCCACAGCTCGCATCGCCCGCAGCCGGGTCGTCAGCCTGTCCAGCCTCGTCCGTCTTCTGGATCGCTCCAACGCTCCCACCATCCACTCCAGTGAAATTTCCGGGCGGAGCATTCTCGCCCGCCGCAGCTCGAACGCGTCAAACTCTGCCCGTGCGCTCCGCTCTCCCTCCGCCATTGCAAAGTAAGGGGACAGCAGCAACCCACTCACCCTTTCCGTCGGCAACACCTTCACAGCCCAGCGCAGCAGTTCCACCGCGACCAGGACCATCGGAGTCTCCGCCAGAGCCACCCCCACGGAAAACTCATAGGGCTCCCGCCCGCTACCCGCCTCGATCCGCTCCAGCTCCGGCGCCAGTACCTCACGGAAGATCCGGTCGATCTGCGCACGCTGTCCTTCCAGTCCCGGAACGATCACACCCACCCGCCCATCCGACCGCAACTCCAAAAACTGCCTCACCCACCGCGCACAGGCCCGCAGCTCCTCCCGCTCGTCCGCACCCTCGACCAGCACCCGTTCCCCACCCTCAACCGCGACAGGGAGCTCCTCAACCGAACTTCCCGCAGCCCGCAAAGCCTCCACCAACCCCATCTGAGCCGGCGTCAGCGCATCGAACCCTACCAGCACGATCTCGCCCACCTCTGGCTCACCAGCCGCAAGACTCTCCCGCAGCGCCTCCTCCAACCCCGCCTGTGTCAGCAGCCCGTCCACCCGGCATCTCCGCTCGAACACCTGCGCCCACCGCTGAAACGCCCGAGTATCGGTACTCACCGCCAGTTCCCGCAGCCTGCCCTGCCCGTTATAGCTGCACAAAAACCGCCAAGCCCCAGCCGCCATCTCTGCCAACGACTCCACCGACCGCAGGCTCTCCAACTCCTTATCCGCCTCCAGCACCCCACGCCAGACAGCCAACTCCTGACTCCGGTTCAGTAACATCTTGCTGGCCCGCCCTGCCACGACCATCCGACTCCACCACCCTGAGGTCCACGCATCCCAGGCCATCACCCGAGCCGGTTGCCAGCTCTTAGCCCCCAGCGCTCGCTTCCGCCGATCGAACCCGTTCCGCAACGTCCGCGCCGCCCGCTGGTTTCCCGTGACAACAGTCGCGCCGCGCTCCAGCGCCTCTACGATCTCCCGAGGAAGCAGCTCCTCAACCCGAGCATCCATACCTTCGGTTATACGCTCCGCCCCGTTGGAAAATAAGGCCCTCGGATCCCGACGCCAATCAGACAACCGCTACGAAAGCACACCCGCCGAAAGCCCAGTTCATGCTCAGATTGGGGAAGACCCACAGCACCCGCTATCATCAGGAAAGGAGTCCAACCCGTGCCCCGTCAACTGTTCTTTGTACTTTCGTTTGTCTTGCTCCTCTCCGGCTGCCATTCCAGCAAACCTGCCCCCTCCCAGGATGCAACGCAGTCCTCAGGTCCCGTAAAGACCTATCCGATCCGCGGAAAAGTGGTCTCGACCACCGGAACGAGCATACTGCTCGACCACGAGGCCGTCCCCGGCTTCATGGAAGCTATGACCATGTCCTACAAGCTCAAGGATCCCTCGATCATCAGCGAGCTCCACCCCGGCGACCGCATCACCGCCACCCTCCTCGTCACCAAGGACCCGGACGGCTTCAACACCATTCTGCTCGACAAGATCGTCGTCATCGCCCAGTCCAAGCCCGACTACAAGCCTGCCGTCCAATACCACGTCCCGGAACCGGGAGACGTCGTTCCCGACTTTAAGCTCACCAACCAGGGCGCTCACCCCATCCACATCGCCCAATTCAAGGGCAGGGTACTGCTCATCACCTTCATCTACACCCGTTGCCCCCTGGCCGACTTCTGCCCCCGCATGAGCCGCAACTTCGCCGACGTCGACAAGGCCCTAGCAGTCGACCCGGCCCTCTACGCCAAGACCCACCTCCTCAGCATCAGCTTCGATCCTGCCTACGACACCCCCAAAGTCCTGCGCAGCTACGGGCAGGCCTACATCGGCCAGTCCGCCAAAGACGCCTTCGCTCACTGGGACTTCGCCGTCCCCCGGCAAGACGATCTCGCCACCCTGACGCAGTACTTCAACGTCGGCATCACCGCCGGCGACAGCCAAACCATCACCCACTCCCTCTCCACCATCCTGATCGGCAAAGACGGCAAGGTCGCCGCCTGGTACCCGGACAACGACTGGAAGCCAGCCGAAATGATCGCCCTGGTCAAAAAAGCCGCCATAGCCTAAGACCTCGCCTAGAGCCATATCTGCTCCAAAATAAATCGCTCTGACAGCCCTAACTCCATCATTCGATATACTGAAGTTTCGTGGCTACCTTGCGCGAACCCTAGTATGTCTCTCCTTTGGCTCAGAGTCGCGGTTCTCCTCTACGGCATCGCCGCTCTCGCGGTATTGCCCGCAGCTCTGTACGACCGCCCCCGCTGGCGGCATATCGCCATCCCCACCACCGTCGCCGCCGTCCTCTTCCACTTCGTCTCCCTCGCCGAGACCCTCAACGCCGCACACCACCTCCTGCCGGTCGAATCCCACGAGACCCTCTCCCTGCTGGCAATCCTTCTGGTGGCGGTATTTCTCGCCGTCTACGCCCGCTACCGAACGGTGGCCCTGGGCATCTTCGTCCTCCCCATCGCTTTCCTGCTCACGTTGGTTCCCGCCTTCCGCCGCGGCCAGGAGACTATTCTCCCCAACAACTCCGGCTGGATCTTCCTCCACATCGCGCTACTCCTCGCCGCCTACGCCGCTCTCTTCCTCTCCTTGGTCGCCAGCCTCCTGTACCTCATCCAGGAGCGCCGTATCAAGTCCAAACAGCCTGCCCTGCGCTTTCTTCCCATGCGCGAGACCCCTCTGGAGCTCCTCGACCAGATCGCCCTCAAGACCCTCCTCTTCGGCCTCCCCTGCATGACCGCCGGCCTTCTCATCGGCTCCGCCCTCGCCGAGCAGATCTACGGCCCCGCCTTCTTCGCCGACCCCAAGATCCTCCTGGCCTTCGCCATGTGGTTTGCGTACTGCACCATGATCTTCATCCGCCGCCACTCCGGTCTGCGCGGACGCCGTGCCGTCTACCTGTCGAGCTTTGTCTTCCTCGTCGTCCTCACCGTCTGGGCCGCAAACCAATTCTCCTCTGTCCACAGGTTCACCACCCCATGAGTGAATCCTCCAACGCGAGCCAGTTAGTTCTCCTCGGCATTAACCACAACACCGCCCCCGTCGATGTGCGCGAGCGTCTGGCCATCCCACCGGAGCGCCTCGCCGACGCCACCCGCACTCTGCTCCACCAGCCCGGCATCCGCGAAGGCCTCATCCTCTCCACCTGCAACCGCGTCGAGCTCCTCACCTTGCAGGAGAACGCCAGCACGCCACCCGACCTCCCGCGCTTCCTCCACGAGTACTTTTCCGTCACCCCTGCATCCCTCCAGCCCCACCTCTACGAGTTCCGCGAGCGGGAGGCCGTTCGCCATCTCTTCCGCGTCGCCTCCTCGCTCGACTCCATGGTCGTAGGCGAGCCCCAGATCCTCGGCCAGGTCAAAGAGTCCTACACCATCGCCCGCGAGGTAGGAGCCGTCCAGTCCAACCTCGAAGCCCTCCTGCAACGCACCTTCACGGTCGCCAAGAAGGTCCGCAGCGAGACCCAGATCGGCTCCAGCTCCGTCTCCATCGCCTCCGTAGCCGTCGACCTCGCCCGCAAGATCTTCGGCAGCCTGCAAGGCAAGACCATCCTCCTCGTAGGTGCCGGCAAGATGTCCGAACTCGCCGCCCGCCACCTCATCCAGCAGGGAGCCACCAGCATCCTGGTCGCGAACCGCACCCAGGAACGCGCCGCCGCCCTCGCCGCCGAATTTCTAAGTTCCTCCATCACCACCGCCGTCATCCCCTTCGACTCCCTCTACGAGCAGGCGGACCGAGCCGACATCGTCATCACCAGCACCGGAGCTCCCGAGAAGATCTTCGGCCGATCCCACGGCCAGCAATTCCTGCAGCGCCGCCGCAACCGTCCCATGTTCTTCATCGATATCGCCGTCCCCCGCGACGTCGATCCCCGCATGAACGAGGTCGAAGGCTGCTTCGTCTACGACATCGACGACCTCCAGCAGGTCGCCGCCTCCAACCTCGCCGACCGCAGCCGCGAAGCCGAGGCCGCCGAGTCTATCGTCAGCAGGGAAGTAGACAAATACCAGCAGCGCCTCCAGTCCCGCGACAACGTCCCCGCCATCCTCGCCCTCCAGCAGAACGCCGAGACCATCCGCGAGGCCGAACTCGCCCGCTCCGCCAAACGTCTCACCACCCTCACCCCCGAGCAGCGCGAAGCCGTCGAAGCCCTCACCCGCTCTCTCACTGCCAAGCTCCTCCACCCCCAGCTCACCGCTCTCCGCCGCTCCTCCACAACCAACGATCCCGAGTAGCCTCGAAGCCCCAGGCTCACCTGATCACCCCGGCCGGAAGTAAACTATTCGTAATGGCTACCTTCGTTACAAATCCGTCTTTATCTGACGCAGCTTCCCTTAGCCCAACCAATCCCTTCGCCACCCCCAGCACACTTCCATTCCAGGCTCCTCCCTTCGACAAGATCGAAGACGCCCACTACCTGCCTGCCATCGAAGCGGGCATGGCGCAGCAGCGCGCCGAGATCGACGCCATCGCCGACAGCCCCGCCGAGCCCACCTTCGAGAACACCCTCGTCGCCATGGAGCGGTCCGGCCTTCTCCTCACCCGAGTCTTGACCGCCTTCGGCGCAGTCACTGGAGCCAACACCAATCCCACCCTGCAGGACATCAAGACCCAGGTCTCTCCGCGTCTCGCCGCGCACCACGACGCGATCTACCTCAACGCGAACCTCTTTCAGCGCGTCTCCACCCTCTACCATCAGCGCCAGTCGCTCAATCTCGACCCCGAGTCCCTCCGTCTTCTGGAGACCTCCTACGACGGCTTCATCCACTCTGGCTCCAACCTCTCGGACGCCGATAAGACTCGCCTGAAGCAGCTCAACGAAGAGGCCTCCACCCTCTCCACCGCCTTCCTCACCAAAGTCCTGGCCGCTGCCAAGGAATCCCTCTTCGTAACTCAGGATCCGGCGGCTCTCGACGGGCTCAGCGAAGCTCAACTCGCCGCTGCTGCTGAACTCGCCAAATCCCGCAACCTCGAAGGCTGGGCTCTGCCTCTTCAGAACACTACGCAGCAACCCACCTTCGATAGCCTCACCAACCGCGAGACCCGCAAAGCCATCTTCGATCTATCCTGGTCCCGAACCCAGAGCGGCGGAGCCAACGATACCCTCGAAATCATCGCTCGCCTCGCCCAACTCCGCGCCGAGCGCGCCACCATCCTCGGCTTCCCGACCTTCGCCGCCTGGAAGCTTCACGACCAGATGGCTAAGACCCCCGAAGCCGCCCAGCACTTCCTCAGCGACCTCGTCAAAAAGGCTACTGCTCTCATCGCCGAAGAAGCCAAAGACCTCCAGGCTCTCATCGACTCGCAGGGCGGCGGCTTTCAGCTCCAGCCGTGGGACTGGAGCTTCTACGCCGAACAGCTCCGCAAGGCCCGCTTCGACCTCGACGAAGAGGCCATCAAGCCGTACTTCGAGCTCAACGCCGTCCTCGAAGACGGTGTCTTCTACGCTGCCAGCCAACTCTTCGGCATCACCTTCAAAGAGCGCCACGACATCCCCGTCTACCACCCCAGCGTCCGCGTCTTCGAGATCACTGACACCGACGGCCAGCCCCTATCGCTCTTCTACTCCGATCCCTTCAAGCGCGATAACAAGAACGGCGGAGCCTGGATGTCCTCGCTCGTCTCCCAGTCGCGCCTGCTCGGCACTCTGCCCGTCATCTACAACGTCGGTAACGTCCCTCCGCCTGCTCCCGGCCAACCCGCTCTCCTCACTCTCGACGAGGTCACCACCTTCTTTCACGAGTTCGGCCACGCGCTTCACGGCCTCCTCTCCAACGCGCAGTACCCCAGCCTCGCCGGTACCGCCGTCGCCCGCGACTTCGTAGAGTTCCCGTCGCAGTTCAACGAGTATTGGTCCACCTATCCGGCCGTCTTCGATCACTTCGCCAGGCACCACGCCACCGGCGAACCCATGCCCGCCGACCTCGCCGAAAAGATTCGCAAGGCGAAGGACTTTAACAAGGGCTATCACCTCACCGAGGTACTCGCCTCCTCGCTCATCGATATGCGTTGGCACACCCTCGCGCCGGATGCCCCCTTGCAGGACCCCAACGTCCTCGAAGCCGAAGCCCTCGCCCAAGCCGGCCTCAATCTCCCCTACGCCCGGCCCCGCTACCGCTCCACCTACTTCGCCCACATCTGGGGAGGTGGATATGCCGCCGGATATTATGCCTATCAGTGGGCCGAGACCCTCGAAAACGAAGCCATCGCCTGGTTCGAATCCCACGGTGGCCTCACCCGCGAAAACGGCGACCGCCTCCGTAACATGGTGCTCTCTCGCGGCAACACCGAAGACCTAGCCCAGATGTTCAGCAACTGGATCGGTACCCCTCCGGAAGCCAACCCCACCCCATCAGTCTGAATACGCCTCGAAGCAACAAAGAGCTGAACTCTATATGCGAATCTCAACCAAGAGATTCGGAAATATTTCAGACCACACAGAACAGACATATCTGCCGAACCTCCACCAACGTATCGTGATGGCTCATAAAAAATCGGTGTCATTAAAATCGGTGTCATCGGTCTGATCGGCGTTAAGCCTTCTTCCCCATGACCTCTTCTCATCATCTGCACCGCCATATCCCGTATCCTGAATGAAGACTATGTCCAGCGAACACAATAATCCCCGCAATCCCATCCGCATCGGCTCTCGAGGCTCCCAGTTAGCGCTCTGGCAGGCCAACCACATCCTCTACGCGCTTCGCGACGCCGGTTACCACGTCGAGCTCGAGATCATCCGCACCACCGGGGACCGCATGCAGCAGCCGGGGTTTGTAGTCCCACCCGGCGTCGACGGGAAAGGCATCTTCACCAAAGAGATCGAGGAAGCCCTGGAAGAGGGACGCATCGACATCGCCGTCCACTCCCTAAAAGATCTCCCCACCAGCCTCGCCCCGCAGTTCAGCCTCGCCGTCATCCCCAAGCGCGCCGATGCCCGGGACGTCTGGGTCTGTGAGCCCTACTGGGCCCTCCACACCCTCCCCTCCGGAGGACGCATCGGCACCACCAGCCCTCGCCGCCGCGCCCAGATCCTCGCCCTCCGCCCGGACGTCACTTTCGTCGAAATTCGCGGCAACATCGATACCCGGCTCAAGAAACTCGCCGACGGCAAATGTGACGCACTCGTCCTCGCTGCCGCCGGTCTCGACCGCCTCAAACGCACGGAATCCGTCCACCAGCGCTTTACCCCCGAAGAGATGTGTCCAGCCCCCGGTCAGGGTGCCCTCGCTCTCGAGATTCGCCACCCAGACTATCCAGTAGACGAAGACCGCGACGCTTACATCCGCAACGCCATCGCCTTCCTCGAGCACCCCTACACTCGCTTCTGCGTCGAAGCCGAGCGCACGACACTCGAAGCCCTCGGCGGAGGCTGTCAACTCCCCGTCGGAGTCTACTGCATGCCCGCCGATAACAAATGGCGTATGTACGCTCAGGTCGTCTCGCCCGACGGAGAGACCATGATTCAGATCGAAACCGAAGCCACCCTCGAAACCAGCTCCACCAGCCTAGGAGAGTGGATGGCAAAGGACCTGATCTCCAAGGGCGCCCTCAATCTGCTCCAGGAAGAGCAAGTCCAGGAAGGACAGTCTGAGTAGCCCCTTAAACGCGGCGCCTCCCACAGAGAGCTTAGTCCAAAGCTAAGCCCTGTTTCATGAAGAATTAAACCCAAAAAAGGGAGGGGAGGGGTGCCCTAGATTGTCTCCACACTCTCGGGAGTACGCGCCAGAGCACGCCGCAAAACAACCTCCAGCGCAGCCTTCTGCTCGAGGAACTCCGTCTCGGTCAGCTTGCCCTGCAACCTGTCGGTCTCCAACGCAAAGAGCTCATCCTTCAAAGCGCTAAGAAGCGTATTGCCTCCCACCGCAACGACCGGACTAGAAGCAGCAGCAACCGCTGGAACAACCGGCGCTCCTCCACCCTTCAGCAGAAATCCCGCCGCCGCAGCGAGGACCAATCCAAGTCCACCCAGGATCCACCACTTATACTTCGCCCACGGGTCGTTATTTCCCTCTGGATCGATCGGAGTGCCCAATCCACCTCCCGGACGAGTATCGGCCGCAGCCGCATTTGCCGAGTCAGCCGCCGCTCCACCGCCTGGTTGAGGTCCCGCTCCGCCAGCCGCTCCAGTCTGTGAATCCCGAGGCAACTGTCCACTTCCCGAAACCGTAAATTCAAGCGGCTGAGATGGCGAGACATTTCGCGCCACATACGTCTGTGCCGTCAGCTCCTCCGTCACCGCCGAGTAAGGCGACGAAGCTCCTGCCTTGAAGGTCATGCTCTTCGGCATCATCACCGCAATCGTATCCGTCGCCATCGCCGGCTTTGGAGAGAACGTAAAGCTGCCGCTGTAAGGCAGCTTATAGCTGATCTGGAACCGCGTCTCACCAGGCCGAACCGGAAACACAAAGGCATAGTGATTCGGATCGCCCAGCGGAACCGGAGCAGCCTGCACCGGCATTCCCCCAGGACTCAGAGCCGCCGATCCTTCCACCACCGCGCCCGGTGGGAGATAAAACTCAAAAGGCCGATCGCTCATCTGCGTCATCGGTGGAGTCGATTCGTTCTTCACGAAGAAGTTCTCTACAACCCGCAGCCCTTTCCCACTCTCGTCGGACTGGATGCGCATCACGTCGGCTTCGCCGGTAACGCCCTTCACCTTCTCCGCAGCGTTATAGACATCGACCTCCACCGACTCCGTCCCCGCCGGAGCTGGACGAAAGTAATTGGCCTTGTCATGCGTCACACGTACCAGATGGATCGCAGGATCCGGAACCTCCAGGGTGAAATGGCCCTTGGCGTCCGTCTTGGTCCGGCTCAACTCTTGCATGCCCTGCGCCAGGCGGATCAGGACCACGTCATCCCCTGCAGAAGGCTTGTTAGTCGTCTTGTTCGTCACCGTTCCAGTCAACGATTCGGCGAGCGCGAAGCCCGAGAGCACGGCAATGCACGCGGCAACCCTAAACAGAAAAGGGACAGGAGAGCTTTTAGCAGGGAGAAACGTAAAAGAGGTCACACTCAAGTCTAACCTCAAACCACCTCAAAAATGATTTTGGAAGTCTCTAACTGTTCTCCGTTGCGTTTACTGGAAGAAGGCAAGAAGAGTGAAGATAAAGAGCCAAAAGATACCCATGGAATGCCAGTACCAGGCCGAGCTGTCGACGAGGATCTGGCGAGTCTCCATCTGGCGGGAGAGATAGAGACCGGAGAGTGCAGCAATGAGGAAGCCCAAGCCGAGAAAGAGGTGGATTGCGTGGGTGTAGGTGATCAGATAGAAAAAGTGGCTGCTTTGGCTGGATGCAAAGAGGACGTGTTGTAGGGCGAGTTGCTGCCACGCGATGGTCTGTCCAGCCAGGAAGAGGCCACCCAAGATGATGGTCACGGCAAGCCACGGAATCGCGCGGCGTGAAGTCGGACGGCCGATCCCCAGCCATTCTTCCATCGCATGGGACTCCTCGAACATTCGGCGACGAGCTATCTCCATGGAGACCGAACTGAGGAACAGAAGAGCAGTGTTAAGCCAGAGAATAGGAGGAACGGTTGTAGGAAGCCAATCGTTGATGTAGCGGTTATACGCGTCGAAGTGGCCATTGGTCTGCGAGACGAAAAACACGGTCACCAGGGCGACGAAGAACATGAGATCGCCAGCCAGAGCGAAGAAGATGAGAACGCGATAACGTCCCAACCGTTCGCGTGGCCCTCGACGGCCCGCGGGACGATTGTTGAAGTTATCTCCGTCGCCTCCGCCTCCGGTACGCTTGTCCCGATTGTCGTTGGGCGGACGTCTACCGGAGCCGTGGTCGTATTCTTCTACGCGGCGTTTTTTGTCGCGTTCGGAGTCGATAGGCGTTATCGTTGCTGCCATTTCCGGAACCTTTCAGCGCGCGTTGAAGACAGATTACTCCCGTTTACGGTCGGTTGGTGGGTTTGATTGCTTCTGGACGAGAAAAGATTCGAGGCTGGGTCTCTCGGGTTGGAGAGGCCTGCTACGGACGGTCGGGGATGCTAGGCTAAAAGCTCTTATGAAGTTAAAAATAGCCGCTATTCGTTCGGGAACCGATCCGGTGGGAAAGCTGCCCAGTGGATCGTTTCCCAAGACTTTGGAGATGCAGTTGGGCTGTCCGAAGTGCGATGTGTCCTACAACCTGGTGGTGGATTGGGACCAGGCAGCAGATCGTTGGTTTCCCGAGAACTCGCAGCCGCTGATCCGTCTTTTGAAAAAGGCGATTTTCATGGGACACAGCACGGACCATCAGGTAACTCACTTCGAGACGGAAGGCGTCGTTGTGACCAGCTTCGCGGTTCCGAGGCCTGTGATAAGTTCCAGGCCGAATTAGCTCTTGCTCTCTCGAACCAGATCCAGAAAGAGCTTATGGATACGAGTGTCGTCAGAGAGCTCAGGATGGAAGGTCGCGGCAAGCAGGTGTCCGGAGCGGATGAGAACAGGGAAGCCATCGCGGGTGGCGAGAGTCTCGACCTTGGGGCCTGTGCGGGTGATACGAGGTGCGCGGATGAAGACCATCTCCAACGGACCGCCGGGAAGAGTGGTCTCGGATTTGAGGATGGTGGAGTCGATCTGACGTCCGTAGGCGTTGCGTTCTACGGTGATGTCCAGAGCAGCAAGGGACTTTTGGGCGGGATGCTCGACCTCGTTGGCTAGAAGTATCGCTCCAGCGCAGGTGCCGAAGGTCGGCGTCTTCGTTACAAACGATTTCAAGATCTCAAAGAAGTTGTTGCGCTCAAGGAATTTGAGCATCGTCGTGGACTCGCCGCCTGGCATGATGAGGCCGTCCACGGTCGACTTGCCGTCCGGACCGATGAGGTCTTCGGGGGTGCGTATGAGCTTGGGAGTGGCACCCAGGAGGCGCAGGCTTTGGGCGTGGGCCTCGTAGGCGCCTTGCAGTGCGAGAACTCCGATGGTCAGTGAAGTAGTCACGCTATTGATTCTATTGCATTGCGCTTACTTCCTGACTGCGACTCTCTTCCGTTCGGAGCAAGCGAGGAATCGAGTTCTCGCTTGCTCCGGCGATTCAGTTACTTCGAACTGGCGTGGAAGAGTTGATTGACTGTCGCAACGAAGTGTCTGGCGGACGGCTTCACGGGAACGCCACCGGTGAGGATGGTCTCGTGGGTTACATCCTTGCCGTAGTAGGCGCGGGTGTCGTCCTGATTCTGGTTGACGACGTCGCCAGTGAGGTCGATGCCGGCGAAGATACCCTTGCTACGCGAGTAGGAGAGGATTGCGGCGCGGGCAAGTTCGGTCGTGGAGGCCTGGGAGTTGCGGCCTACTGGACCAGCAGCGACGGCGATGTCTCCGCCGAGCTTAACCTTGTCCTTCAGGAGACGCTGGAAGCCATCCTTGTTGGTGGCGACGAGGACGAGATCGGTGGATTGACCACCTGCCTGCAGACCGAAGCTTGCGCCGGTTATCTGGATGAAGGCGGGAGCGCTCCAGCCGTGACCGGTGCGGCAGGAGACGACGCCTTGACCGTACTGTCCGCCGACGAGAAATGCACCCTTCTTGAAGCCGGGAATGACGGCGACGCAGGTGGCTTTGGCCGCGATGTCGTCCGGAATGCCCTTGTCCGGGGTTCCCATCAGTTCGTGAAGAACATCGTGTGCGGCTTCGATACGTTGATCGAGTTTTGCCTTGTCTGCTGCGGATGCAGCGACTGTCAAAGCTGCTGAGATGCAAACCACTTGAATAAACCTCTTCATCGAACTTCTCCCTTGAAGTGCCAAAAACTTTTTGTAATTGAGTCTGTTTGGTGCGATGCGTTGGTTGGCATTCGGAGTTGTGCCCGACATAAGGACAAAAGCAAAAGCCTCCCGAAAAGGAGGCTCTTTGCTTGGCTCTTCTTCGAATCTTTCGAACTACCAGCCGCGCGTTTGCATGAGGTGCTGCTCTTCGATCGCTGCTGCTGCGAGTCCCTTCATGGAGCCGATGACTGCTTCGCAGGCGTCGGCGACGATCTTCGGATCGTTGAAGTGAGTCGTGGCGATGACGATCGCCTTGGCGCGGGAGACGGCCTCTTCGCGCTCCAGAGGGTTGTTCTCGACGTCGAGCGGTGTGGCGCGCTCCTTCATGAAGATTCCGGAGCCGACGAAGACGCTCTCGGCGCCGAGCTGCATCATGAGAGCTGCGTCGGCGGGGGTGGCGATGCCGCCGGCGGAGAAGTTGGGGACGGGCAGCTTGCCGGCCTTGGCGACCATGCGGATGAGCTCGTAGGGCGCTCCGTGGACCTTGGCGGCGTTGTAGAGCTCTTCGTCGCCGAGGACGGTGAGGGCCTTGATCTCGCGGACGATCTGGCGCATGTGCTGAACCGCGTGGACTACGTCGCCGGTGCCGGGCTCGCCCTTGGTGCGGATCATCGCCGCGCCTTCGGCGATGCGGCGGAGAGCTTCACCGAGGTTGCGGGCTCCGCAGACGAACGGGGTGGTGAAGGCGTGCTTGTCGATGTGGTAGACCTCATCGGCGGGAGTGAGGACCTCGGACTCGTCGATGAAGTCGACGCCGAGGGTCTGGAGGACCTGTGCTTCGGCGAAGTGGCCGATGCGGGCCTTGGCCATGACGGGGATGGAGACGGCGCTGATGATCTGCTTGATGAGCTTGGGATTCGCCATGCGGGCGACTCCGCCTTCGGCGCGGATCATGGCGGGAACGCGCTCGAGGGCCATGACGGAGATGGCTCCGGCTTCCTCTGCGATGCGAGCCTGCTCTACGTTCATGACGTCCATGATGACGCCGCCTTTGAGCATCTCGGCGAGTCCGGTTTTGAGGCGCAGGGTGGTCGATCCGAAGTTTCCGTTGCCGTTGTGGGTGTGGTCTGCCATGAAGTTCTCCTTACGCTGAATGGGACGCTGTTTTTGGACAGCTGCCCGGCGGCCTCGGGGGATTGCAATAGTGTTACAAAATTGTGTCCGCGAGACTTTTTAGTTTAGCAGTTTTGTCACATTGACGAAGAGAGTTCCCGTATCTGTTGACTGCAATGATTCGACCGACGTGGTTTCACGGAGAATTCAACGAAAATTCTTCGCCAGTCAGCGTTCTGAGACCATTCTGGCCAGAGGGCGGCGTGGTCTGGACCGGGCCGGATGATCCAAGCAAGGAGGATCGATGCAGGACGAGCTAACGATTGTGATTCCCGCAAAGAACGAGGTAACGATGTTGCCGAGGCTGTTGGCGTCGTTGTGCCGGCAGGACTGCGAGGGGATGCGGCGGACCCGGGTGCTGGTGGCGGATGCGGGCTCGACGGACGGAACGGTGGAGGTCGCGCTGACCTTTCGGGACCGGCTGGCGGTGGAGGTGATCCCGGGAGGACTGCCGTCGGTGGGGCGGAACGCCGGGGCGAGGATGGCTACGACGCGCTATGTGCTCTTCCTGGACGCGGATGTGGAGCTGACGGAGCCTACGCTGCTGCGGCGGGCGCTGTGGACGATGCGGCGGCGGGAGTTGCATCTGGCTACGACGAATATTGCTTGCCGGCATGGGGGATTCTTTGACGACATGCTGTATGCGGGCAACAACTTCATGCAGTATGTCGGGTCGTTCCTGAAGCCTTTTGCGACGGGAATGTTCATGCTGTTTGAGCGCGAGGTCTTCTGGAAGCTGGGCGGATTCAACGAGAGAGCCCTGTTCGCGGAGGATTATCTGCTCTCCAAAGGAGTGGCGACGAGCCGGTTCCGCATCGTGAAGGGGAAGGTGCTGACCACGAACCGGCGATTCCGGAAGCTGGGGCATGGCCGGATGGTGTGGATGTTCTTCCAGACGATGCTGCATAGCTGGGATGACGAGTACTTCCTGCGGGACCGAGGGTATTGGGGAGAGGCTGAGGTTTAGGACGGCTTAACACCGATCTTCACCGATGCCGCCGATTTGGTTGTGGCCCTTCTGAGAGGCCTACCCCCTCCCCCCGGGTTTTTGCGCAAAGTCTTCCTTTGATTGGGTTTGGTGGGGGACTCGCCTTGGGTCTTCCTTGCGCCTCTTTCGCGGATGAGCGTGAACGATGTGGCGTTCGTTCGGCTGCGGGTTTGATTGGCAAAGAACCTACAAAGCTTGTGTCTGCCGCGCTGAGCGGCGTTTCTGGATGCTTTCGCTTCCAGATCTTCTATTTCTATTTTAACGGTTTGACCATAACTTAAGTGCCACTTGGATCTTTCTGATTTTGGGTGAGTTAGGTGCTTTGGGGGCTTGACATTGTGTTTTCCTGGGATTTTGTGGGTTGATCGTGTAAGTGGCTGTCTGGTTTGGGTTATCGCGCTTAGAGGGTTGGTGTTTATGGGGTGGGGGTTTTTGGTGCGGTTAGGCCTGCTTCGGTTAGATGTTTTTCGCTCAAGGCGATGAAGAGGCCTTTGCCTCTGGCCAGGACGATTCCGTCGGGGAGCAGGAGTTCGGCCTGATGGAAGAGTTTGCGGCCGGGTGAACCTTTGGGGGTCTGGGGGCGGGAGAGGTGGGTTGCGACCAGAAGCAGGGGCTGGTGGAGGGGGGCGGGGCGAAGGTAATCGACCTCCATGTGGCGGGTCATGGCGAGGACGCGGAGCGGGCGGTTCAGTTTGCTCATGGCCTCGTCCAGAAGGGTGGCGACGATGCCGCCGTGGATGTATCCGGGGGGACCCTCGTGGAGGCGGGTGAGTTGGACCTGCGCGGTGGCGGTGCAGGCCTTGGCGTCGATGATGAAGTCGAGGTGCAGGCCCTGGGGGTTTGCGGGGCCGCAGCCGAAGCAATGGCCGGCGCGTTCGTCGATGGTGTGATCGGGAGGAAGTAAAGGCGAATCAGAGAGAGGCATGAACCGGTGTCTTTGGGGGCGATCTTTGCTTTGTGGGCTAAGGGGCTTTGAGTGCTAAGGGAGAGATTACTTCTTCTTCAGGCGTTTTTCTTCGTACATGATTTTATCGGCCCGGCCCAGCATGTGTTCGAAGGACTCGGCGGCGTCGAGGCGCGTGACGTAGCCATGGCTGAAGCTGATGCTGTACTCGCGGCCTGGAGCGGTGTTGGCGGCGGCGACGGCGAGCTGAAGCCGTTCGACGACGATCTCCATTCCGTCGGTGCTGCCTTCTCCCGCTACGACGAACTCATCGCCGCCGATGCGGCCGATAACGTCCACCTCGCGGAAGACGAGGGTGAGCAGCTTGGCGACGGTCTGCAGGACCTCTGAGCCGACGTCGTGGCCGAAGGTGTCGTTGATGGGCTTGAGACGATCGAGGTCGAGGTAGAGCACGGAGAAGGGCTTGGAGGCGCGACGGGCGAGGCGCATGGCCTGCTCGCCGAGGACGTAAAAGCCGCGGCGGTTGTAGAGGCCGGTGAGCTCGTCGCGTAGGGAGAGGTCGCGGATGGCGCTCTCCAGGCTATCGATGCGCCACGCGACCATGAGGGTGAAGCCCACGATGAAGATGGAGA
The DNA here is from genome assembly GCF_018449545.1 of Granulicella sp. dw_53. GTDB lineage: Bacteria > Acidobacteriota > Terriglobia > Terriglobales > Acidobacteriaceae > Edaphobacter. The sequence continues at coordinate 243,508 of NZ_JAAVUR010000001.1, forward strand.
GAGCCGAGGTGGCGATGGCGTTTGCGTATTGCGGTCCGATGATGCGGAGGTAGACAGAGCCGGCGCGGACCATCTCCAACAGGAAGGGCAGGATGATGGCGAAGGGCATGGCGAGGCGGGCGGTTTTGCCGCCGATGCCTAAGCTCAGCAGGACAGAGTGGAAGCCGTACTCGGCGCGGCGGGTATAGGCGACCAGGGTGAGGAGACAGAGGGCGAAGAGGGTTTGAGGCGAGGTGCGGTTCTGCATGGAGACGCCGAAGAGATGGATGGCGCCGAAGAGGTAGCCGGAGAGGATGGTCAACGTCATCAGGCCTAGCAGGAGCACGGCGATGTCGGCGACGTGAGAGAGCAGGCGCTTGCGAACGCGCAGCAGCAGCATGACGACGCCGAGAAACGTCAATGCCGCGGCGGTCTGGGGAGACATTCGTCCGGGGTGTGTTGCGTAGAAGTCGAGGTCGAGGATTTGGTTGAATCGCCCTAGCTTGAGAGCGTTGTTGGAGGCGTATTCCAGGAAGATGGTGAATGCGGTGATCAGGACGATCAGAGCGAGGATGCGGCTGGCGCGAAGCTCGGCAGGGGAGCGCTTGGGCTGGGAGAGGACCAGGCTGAGGACGCTCAGCAGCATGGCCAGTGCTGTGTTGGGGCGCATCAGACTCCAGCCTTCGGGGAAGAGGGCGGCGAGTGCAGGGCTGAGCCAGGCGACGAGGATGGTGATGGAGATTACACCGACCAGCAGCAGATAGATGCGCTGCATGCGTGCCAGTGGATCGAGCAGATGGGGGTCGGGATGGCTGGAGGCCAGAAGAACGGGGGGGCTGGGGATCTGGGATGCCACCACGGTTCAATCTCCGTTCAGGAACCAGAGTTACGTATCACCAGTACATCGCTGAGTTCGGTGTCAGTTCGATCATAGGCCGAGGGTTAGAGAATGGCTGATCTTTTTTATACGGCTTTGTGCGAGTCGATGGGGATCAGGTATTGCAGACGGCCAGGATGCTGGCTCCGTATTTTTCCAGTTTGTCCGGACCGATGCCGGCGATGGTGCGGAGCTGATCGAGCGTGCGGGGGTGTTGCAGGACCACGCTGCGCAAGGTGGAGGAGCCGCAGACGAAGAACTGTGGCAGACCGAGGCGTTCGGCTTCGACTTTGCGCCAGTCGCGGAGGCGGCGATCGAGATCCTGTTGGTCGGGGGTGAGGGATTCGTTGGAGTCGGGGGTGGTTTGAGCTGGACGGTGGAGGGCCTCGGAGGGCCGGGTGTTGGGAAGGCTGGCCTGTTTCGCGCGGGAGGGTGCAGCTTTAGGAGATGGTGTGGAGACAGCGGGCGCGCCGTACTCGCCAGGGACGGGCTGCGTGTTGCAGAGGGCCAGGATCGCCGCGCCGTAGCGGTCGGCTTTTTCGGGGCCGATGCCGGAGATCTGAAGAAGATCGGGAATGCGGGTGGGACGGGCTACGACGATGGAGTGGAGGATGGCGTCGGAGAAGACGATGAAGGCAGGTTTGCCGGTCTTTGCGGCTTCGGCTTTGCGCCACTCGCGGATACGGGATTCGAGTTCGGTCTGCGCGGGCGTGAAGGAAGATTTGTCGGCTTCCATGGAGGCCTTGCGTGGGCTGGGGGATTTGGTGGAGCGCGATTTGGATTTCGAGTCCGGGCTAGAGGTGCTGTCGCGGAGGAGGATGGGCAGGTCGGCGGACTCGTCGCGGTTGCGTCCCTCGTGGGTGAGGGAGGCCTTCTTGTAGGAGATGACGTTGCCTTCAGGGTTGGTGAAGGTGTCGGCGTTGAGGGTGATGAGGCCGGAGCGGGTGAGTGCGTCGAGGTAGGCTTCGAACTGGCTGCGGTCGATTCCGAGGGCGAGGTCGGAGTGGAGCTTTCCGGTGGCGCGGGAGGAGCCGCCGTCGAGGGCGCGGAGGATGGTGTTGAGTTGGCGGGTCTCTTGCTGGTTGGGAGCGCGGAAGGGCTGGGCGGTGGCGCGCTCGGGGGAGCAGAAGTCACAGTTGCCGCAAGGGCGGAGGCCGTCGGCGGTGTCACCAAAGTGCTGGATGAGGGCGGACATGCGGCACTGGGCGGACTCGGTGTAGGCGACCATGCGGTCGATCTGGGAGCGGCGGAAGTTTAGCTGGGCGTCGTAGCCGGAGCGCCATTGGGCGTTTCCGGTGCTGCGGACGAGGCCTTCGAAGTCGATGGCAGCGGCTCCCTGGGAGGCGAGCTTTTCGACGGCGCGGTCGAAGGTGGCGGCGTCCATCCTGAGGCGCTGGCGGAGGAGATCCGGCATCTGGAACTCGGGAGTGAGGACGGAGGAGACGCGGGCGAGCTCGGTGGCGGCGGGGTAGTCGCGCTCGAGGAAGAAGTCGTGCATCTTGCGGTCGGCGAAGGAGTGGAGGAGGACGGTGCGGGAGGGCTGGCCGTCGCGTCCGGCGCGGCCGATCTCCTGGTAGTAGGCCTCGACGGAGCCGGGGAGCGCGATGTGGACGACGGTGCGGACGTCGGCTTTGTCTATGCCCATGCCGAAGGCGATGGTGGCGACGACGACCTCGAGCTTGCCGGTCTGGAAGCTATGCTGGACGCGCTCGCGGACGGTGGCCTCCAGACCGGCGTGGTAGGCGGCGGCCTTGCCTCCCAGCATGGAGGCGAGCTCTTCGGCGGATTTGCGGGAGGGGGCGTAGACGATGGCGGGACGGTTCTCGGGGCGGCTGAGGAGATCGGCGGTGAACTTGTTGCGGCGGGGCTTGGAGAGCTCGACGACCTCGATGGCGAGGTTGTGGCGGCGAAAGCCGTGGATGAAGAGAGCGGGATCGGAGAGCTGAAGCTGGGCTACGATGTCGCGCTGGACGGTGGGGGTGGCGGTGGCGGTGAGGGCGAGGATGGGAGCGGGCCGGAGGGAGGGGAGGTAGTCGCCGAGGGTTCGGTAGTCGGGGCGAAAGTCGTGACCCCAGGCAGAGATGCAGTGGGCTTCGTCGATGGCGATGAGAGCGGGCTTCTTTTTGGCGAGCATCTCGGGGAAGCCGGGGACGCGCATTCGCTCGGGAGCGATGAAGAGGAACTGCAAGGTGCCGTCGAGGTAGTCGCGGCAGGCCTGGCGGGCCTCTTCGCGGGAGAGGCCGGAGTGTATGCGGGCGACGCGTAGGCCGAGGTGGGAGAGCTTGGAGGCCTGGTCGTCCATGAGGGCGATGAGGGGGGAGATGACCAGGGCGGTGCCGCCGCGGGCGATGGCGGGGAGCTGGTAGCAGAGGGACTTTCCCGCACCGGTGGGCATGACGAGGAGGACGTCGCGGCCGTCGGTGGCGGCGCGGCAGACGGCCTCCTGATTGGCGCGAAAGCCGGGGTGACCGAAGGTCTGGTGGAGGAGGGTTTCGAGGTTCATGCGACTGGTTCAGTTTCGCATATTGTTCGTTTCGGGACGAGGAAGAGTGAAGTAGTGAGTTGGATTCACTGTTCGGTTCGCAAAAGAATTTATTCTCGGAGTGGAAGCCTGATCCGGAATCTTCCGAGGGGTCTTGTCAATCTCATCAACAAAGATTCATGGAGGTGTGAATGACGGAGATTGTGATTTGCGCTGTCGCTCTGGGTCTCCTGGGGCTGGTGATTTTTCTGGTGAGGTCGAAGCGTGTGCGGGAGAGGCGCGAGTTGGAGGAACATAGCATCGCGCCCGAGGCGCTACATGATCTGCTTGAGGCGAAGGAGGATGTCATCGTGCTCGATGTGCGGCAGCCGCTCGATCTGCTGGCTCACTCGGAGATTATTCCGGGTGCGAGGCGGATCGCTCCCAAGGAGGTGATGGAGGAGGTTCGATCCATTCCGAGAGATCAGGAGACGGTGGTCTATTGCACCTGTCCGGCGCAGAAGACCAGCCGTGAGGTGCTGCAGAAGGCGTTGGCGATGGGCTTCACGCGTATCCGCTTTTTAGAGGGCGGACTGGCGGCGTGGAAGGCGAAGGGCTTTCCTGTGAAGCGGTACGACGAGGCGTTTCATCTGGATACTGCGAGCTGACCTTGCCTGCCTGGCGTGCGTTGGGCTCTACGGTAGATAGTAGTAGGCGTTGGGGAGTTTTACGCTGATCTCGGCTTTGTATGGGCCGTTGAGGTCGCTCCACTGGTCGCCCATGTTGAGGATGATTCGGTAGCCCTGGGCTGTAATGCGGGCGCGGGCGTTGGACTTGTACTCGGTGGTCGGCGTGGTCTTTTCGGAGTCCTGGCGGAGGATGAGGTCTTTCCAGCCTTTATAGCCGGCGGTCTCGAGATTTTTTGCTGTGGCCTCGGTCTGCTCGTGGGCGCGGCCGGTGAGGAAGAAGACTTCGACGCCGAGGGCGCGGGCGTGGTTGAAGAGGCGCAGAGTTCCGGGGATGGGGATCGAGGCTTGAGGAGAGACGATCCACTGGTTGAACATGCTGGCGACGAAGCCGTAGTCCTCGCGCTTCTCCTCGCAGTAGGAGCTGAGGGAGGTCTCGTCGATGTCCAGGACGAGGGCAAGTTTTGGTTGGCCTTTGTGGGTGGCTGCAAGGCGGGTGAGATGCTCGTCGGCGCGGCGGATCTGGGCGTCGAGGTCGGCCCAGTAGCAGCCGTTGGAGCCGATGCAGTCGGTGTAGTCGGCGAGGCGGAAGCGCTCGATGCCGAAGTTGGGAATGGGCTCGGCGGAGATGAGGAAGGATGGGTCGGCGGAGGCGGCAGAGGCTACCGCTTGAAGTGCTGCTGGAGTGGGGCGCGGCCGGGCGGGCGAAGCTGCGGCTCCGGGAGGCAGAGGGCAAGACGGCGGCTGGTTTTGGGGGAAGGCGTCGTGCGCTAAGAGCAGGGTGAGAAGGAATGCTGCAGTTTTCACGAGAGCGGTCTCCGTTCTTTGAATTCCTGGTGGAACTATTTAGAACAGAAAACACAATCCAAAGATAGGTATTCCGCGGCACAGCCTGTGGGGAGGTAGGGACTGTGCCGGTTGCTGGCTCTTAGTGGCCGACGGCCTCGTCGGGGAAGAGGCGGATGTCGTCTACGCCGCGGTAGCGCTCGGCGTAGTCCATGCCGTAGCCGATGACGAACTGATTGGGGATCTTGAAGGCGACGTAGTCGGCTTCGATGGGGACGAGACGGCGGGCGGGCTTGTCGAGGCAGGTGGCGATCTTGAGGGAGGCGGGCTTGTGCTGAAGCATGAGGCCGCGGAGGTAGCTGAGGGTGAGGCCGGTGTCCAGGATGTCCTCGACGATGATGACGTGCTTGCCTTCGATGGGGTTGTCGATATCCTTGATGAGCTTGACGGCGCCGGAGGAGACGCGGGCGCGGCCGTAGCTGGAGACGGCGACGAAGTCGAAGGTGTTATCAACCTGGATAGCGCGGGCGAGGTCGGCGAGGAAGATGGCTGCGCCTTTGAGGACTCCGATGAGGACGATGGACTGGCCTGCGTAGTCGGCTGTGATCTGGGCGCCGATCTCTCGGGTGCGTTCGGCGATCTGTTCTTTGGTGAAGAGAATCTCCATGGTGGAGGGGGGCGGGAAGGTGAGCTCGGGCGTGCTGGTGGCCATAAAGAAAAGGTTAGCGCGAATAGGGGGTTGAGGGGAAGTCGTTAGAGTAGTCCGGGGGATGCCGGGATGCCCGGCTATACTTGGAAGAAGCGAGGATTATGTATCCCTATATCGATATCGGCCCATTGCATCTGGGTACGTTTGGTTTGTTTCTGTGGCTGGCTGCGGTCGCAGGAACGGTTGTGCTGCACAGGAACTTCGTAAGAAACGGAGTGGACGCCGATGCGCTGAATGTGGTCGCGCTGGTGGTGATCTCCGGGGTGATCGGAGCGAAGGCCTGGCATGAGCTGCAGGATGTTCCTGAGCTGCGGGCGGCGATCCGGCTGATTGCGGCGCCGGGGTTGAAGCATCCCCTGGATGTGCTGACGAGCTTTCTGCATTGGTTCCAGGCGGGTTTCGCCTGGTTTGGCGGAATGCTGGCCGGAATCGCCATGCTGATGTGGCAGGGACGCAATGCGCGTTTCAAGGGCCCAAAACAGGAGACAACCGGAGTGCGGGTGGGTGCGCTGCGGATGCTGGATCTGGCGGCTCCGGCGACGGCGGTCGGGTATGGTGTTGGGCGGATCGGATGCTTGACCAGCGGAGACGGAGACTACGGCATCAAGACGACGCTGCCGTGGGGTGTGCATATGGCAAAGAACGCCCTGGTGCCGACGCCAGACCTGGTGCAGCCTACTCCGATCTATGAACTGTTATTTTCGCTGGTGGTGTTCTGGGTGCTCTGGAAGCTGGCGGAGAAGCATAAGCCGGTGGGCTGGATCACAGGACTTTACCTGGTGTTGAGCGGGCTGGGACGTTTTCTGGTGGAGTTTGTGCGGCTGAACCCGAGGCTCTACTGGGGCATGAGCAATGCGCAGGTGGCTGCGTTGGGATCGGTGATTGTGGGGATTCTGCTGGTTGCGGCGGCATCCGCGAAGAGAGTGCAGTGGGCTCCTGAGCTGGCAGCGGATTCGGGCAGATAGCGCTTCCGTCCATTACGAAACAGGGAAGAGTCCGTTCGCGATGACTGCGAACGGACTCTTTTTTCGCGCTAATCCTTTGACATCGCTTCGCGTATGGGTGGTTGTGGAGCACGGAAGAGAGTGTCGGAGATAAGGCCGCCGATGATGGCTCCCAGGATGGGTGCGGCCCAGAAGAGCCAGAGCTGGTTAAGGGCCCAACCACCCACGAAGATCGCGGGGCCGGTGCTGCGGGCGGGATTCACAGAGGTATTGGTGACGGGGATGCTGATGAGGTGGATCAGCGTGAGGCAGAGACCGATGGAGATGGGTGCGAAGCCTTTTGGGGCACGCTCATCGGTTGAGCCCAGGATGACGAGCAGAAAGAAAGCGGTGAGGACGACCTCGATGAGGAAGCAGGCGAGGAGGGAGTAGCCGCCGGGGGAGTGATCGGCGTAGCCGTTCGAGGCGAAGCCACCGGCGAGTGAGAAGCCGGGCTTGCCGTTGGCGATGAGGTAGAGGACGCCGGAGGCAGCGACGGCGCCGAGGACCTGGGCGGCGATATAGGCGGGCAGGTCGGAGATGGGGAAGCGTTTGCCGACGACGAGACCGACTGAGACGGCAGGATTGAGATGACAGCCGGAGACGTGTCCGATGGCGAAGGCCATGGTGAGCACGGTCAGTCCGAAGGCGAGGGAGACGCCGGCGAAGCCGATGCCAAGGGCGGGAAATGCCGCGGCGAGGACTGCGGACCCGCAGCCTCCGAAGACGAGCCAGAAGGTACCGAAGAACTCAGCTGCTGCACGTTTGGAGAGATGCAAGGAGAGCCTCTTTCAGTCTGGATCTTTCCCTCGCCGACGGGGTCATGCGCGTGCGGAGAATGGGATTTCCAAACGGGAGGATACTAGCATGAATCGGGTGAAGAATCGCTCGTTGTTCTATGAAACAAAGACGGTTGCGGTTGTCTAAATGAGCTTGAGGTAGGCTTTGGCTTCTTCGAGTTCAGGGAAGAGACGTTCTTCAGCCTGGAATTCGCGGGAGTGGACGCAACGGCGTCCGGCCTTGACCCGAACGGGATGCTTGAGGTGGAGCATCTCGTGGTAGAGCAGGTACTCGATCGCACAGCGGGGGGTATCGGGCCGGTCGAAGACGCGGCTGACGACGATGGTGTTGTGAGCCGCGTCGTAGTGGCCGAGCATGCGTCGGGCGGCGTGGGCGCTCCAGGTGAGCGTCGGCCTGCCGAGCAGACCGTGGAAGAATCGCGTGTTGAGAGACTCGAAGACCTCATCGAGGTCGTAGTGGTGGCCCAGTGTGGTGGAGATGCGCTTGCGGCCGCGGGTCTGGCGGACGTGCTCGGCCTGCCTGGAGACGGCCTCGGAGCGGACATGGCGGCGGTAGCGGTCGGCGTGGGCCGGGGCGATGGGCTTCTTGTAGAGCTTGGCCAGCAGAATATGCGCGATAGCGTGGTGGACGGACTCGGGCGCGTTCTCGAGGATGTCGGAGAGGCGGACGTGGAGGCGGCCTTCACGGAGGCGGATGGTGGTGTTGAGCGAGGTGAAGCGGCGGAAGCGGATGTCGATGGGCGGCATCGGCGCTCGCGGGCGAATCTCGCGGTACTGCTCTTCGAAGACGGGGATGAGAGCCGATGACACGATAACTGAAAGGTTAACATGCCGGGGTGTGGATGGTGGAGGAAGTGTACTTTCGCTGGTGCGGGCTGAGAGCTTTTGTACGGAGTTCGAGCCCACAGTTCCGGACCACTAACGTGGCAGTGTTGTCGGCTCGTTCTTGTTCTCTTTGGCGGGCGGGTGCGCGAGGAACCAGGCGCGTTGATCTTCGACGAGGTGAGCAGCGGTTTCGCGGATGTCGCGGATGGATTCGAGGGCTAGTTTGCGGGAGACGTTGTAGGCTTCGTCGTCGGGTGGGGACTTGAGGGCGGAGGACCAGCGCTCGGTCGCTTCCAGGAGCTTGGGCAGGGCCTTGCGGATGTCGCGGTGGCGGGGGCCGTAGTCGTCGAGGTTATCGTCGAGTTCGTCCGCTACTGCGGTGAACTGCTCGAAGAGATCGTGGGCGTCTTGGGAGCGGCCGGGACGGCGAGGCTTGGCGAAGAGATCCTGGATGGACTTGGTGCGGGCGTCGAGAAACTTGACGAAGACCAGGACGCGGTCGGAGGGGACGTAGGCGGCGTCGCGGAGCTGCTCGATCTCTGCGTCGGAGAGCGCGGCCTCGCCTCGCTGGGCGTGGAGGGATGTCTTCAGAGCAAAAAGGAGCGCAATCGACAACAGGATTCGAACGGCGCGAGTGCGTTGGGAGCGCGGAGGCATTGTGCTGTTTTAGACTGCCATGAAAGAGCTAACGTGCGAAGACCTGACTGAGGATCTCGTCCTGAACCTGATCGAGTTCTTTAAGAGTGGCTTGAAGGACGACACGGTCGTCGCCTGAGGCGGCGTGCATGTAGTCGACCAAGCGGCGGGTGGTGTGATGCATGATAAGTTCGGCGTTCTTCAGACGCTTGTTATCCCGAGCCAGACCAAGGTGGATGAGGCGGGCGTAGTGTTCGACGCGCTTCAAAGTGGCGCTGGCGGGACCGATATCGCCATCCATCATCTGCTTCCCGGCGAGCTCGGTCATGGAGTGGACGAGTTCGGTATAGAGGAAGCACTGCTCTCTGGGGCTGGCCTGGAGGGCGCGCTGTTCAAGCTGGTTGATGGTTTGGGGAGTGGGGACGGCGTCGTCTAGCCCAGCTGCATGGCCGGTGGGGCACAGGCAAAGTACCAGGGGAAGGGGGAGGAGGAAGGTAGCAGGACGAAATCTGAATTTCATAACGCACCTCTTGGGAGCGCTTACCTACTTCTGATGATTGAGGGTGATCAGGCGGTGGCGCGCCTCCCACTCCTCATCTGGAAATTTTCCATTCGCCACGGAGAGAAACTGGTTGTAGAGTTCCGATGCTTTTTTCACCTCGTGCAGTTTGTCGCGGGCCGTCGCTTCGAGGAAGAGAGCGGAGGGTGACTGTGGCAGCACTGTAGCACGCAGCGACAACGCTTGCAACGTGACCTGGGGATCGTTGTTCTCCGAGGCGGCGAAGGCGAGGTGGCTGGCAGCTATGCCGAGGTCCTCTTTGGAGGGAAAGCCGGTGGAGTTGGCGACGGCGCGTTTGAGGAGAGCTTCCGCCTCGGCGGCACGGTGAAGATGGATGAGCGCGTCGGCGCGGTCGTCCAGAAGAGTGGGGTCGGGTTGGGCTCCGGGCGGAGTGGCAGCGATGAGGGTGGCGAAGAGAGGATCGGCCTTGTCGTATTGAGCGCTACGGCTGTAAAGACGAGCAAGGATGCGGGTTACTGCGGGATCATTCGGGTGACTCGCGTGGAGTTTCTCCACCAGCGGGAGAGCTTGAGAGGACTTGGCGGGATCGTCGCTGGCCATGTAGACCGTGGCCAACTGGGCGTTGAGGGTGGTGTCCTCGGGAGCTATTGCGAGGGCGGCGGTGAGGAGGGATTCGGCCTCCGCGGGCTTGTTCTGGCGGAGGAGCAGGTGGGTGAGGGCGGCGGTGGCAGCGGGGTCGTTGGGAGAGGCGGCGAGGAGACGGCGGTAGGCGGCCTCCGCGGCAGGGAGATCGCCGGAGGCCTCGGCGAGTTCGGCGGTGAAGGAGATGTCTTCGGGGGTCTCGGGTGAGATTTTGAGGGCGGCGAGGAGATCGGCGCTGGCGGCTGCGGGCTGGGAGGCAGACTGATCGAGCCGGGCGAGGGCGCGGTAGGCGCGGGCTTTGAGAGCCGGGGCGGGCGCGTCCAGGGTGACGGCTGTGGCTAACTCTGTATGGGCTGCACTGGATTCCCCCTGGCGGGCGAGTAGCAGGCCGAGGGCGAGGTGGGGCTCGAAGAGTTTGGGATCGGCGGCGATGGCCCGGCGGTAGGTCTCGGCGGCGGCAGGCTGGTCGAGGGCGTCCTGGGTGGAGGCCAGGTCGTAGAGGAGGTGGGCGTCGGTTGGGTTCTTCTCCACGAGGCTAGTGAGGAGCTTTTGGGCGGCGGGGTAGTCGCGTTTTTCGAGCGCCTCGTTGGCTTGGGCGCGGAGGGGATCTTGTTGGGTTTGGGTGGGGGAGGAGGCGTCGGTGGTTCCGGCGGGGAGCTGGGCGTTAGCTGCCAGAGGGAGAACGAGCGACAGCAGGAGCCAACTTGGGCTGAAGGCTAGTTTCGAGAGTGTTCGAAGGATCGTCATACTGTGGCCTGAAGCGATGGGTCTTCCTCTTTGACGGTGCTGCGGAGTTTAAGCACGGGAGCGAGCCAGTGTCCGGTATGGCTGGCGGGGTTGGCGGCGACCTCTTCGGGGGTGCCGACGGCTACGACCTGGCCTCCGCCACTGCCGCCCTCGGGTCCCATATCGATGACCCAGTCGGCGGATTTGATGACGTCGAGGTTGTGCTCGATGACTAGCAAGGAACCGCCGCCCTCGATGAGCTTGCGGAAGGCGGCGAGGAGCTTGGCCACGTCGTCGAAGTGGAGACCGGTGGTCGGCTCGTCGAGGATATACAGCGTGCGGCTGCGGGCTTTGGCGGCTGCTTCGTTGGTGGTGCGGGTGGAGATGGAGCGGGCGGTGGCGAGGTGGCTGGCGAGTTTGACGCGCTGAGCTTCGCCGCCGGAGAGGGTCGTCGCGGACTGGCCGAGGCGGACGTATCCGAGACCGACCTCGTCGAGGACGTACAGCTTGTCGACGATCTTGGGGTGTCCGGCGAAGTAGGTGAGGGCCTCTTTGACGGTCATGTCCAGGACGTCGTGGATGTTCTTATTGCGATACTTGATATCGAGGATGGCGGATTTGTAACGCGCACCGTTGCACTCTTCGCAGGGGAGTTCGATGTCGGCGAGGAACTGCATCTCCACGGTGACGGTGCCGTCGCCCTCGCAGACGTCGCAGCGCCCACCCGGGACGTTGAAGGAGAAGTGGCCGGGACCGAAGCCGCGCCGCTTGGCATCAGGCTGGGCGGCGAAGAGGGCGCGGATGTCGTCGAAGGCCTTGATGTAGGTGACGGGGTTGGAGCGGGGAGTACGGCCGATGGGGGACTGATCGACCAGGACGACGTCGTTGAGGTGCTGTGTGCCGGAGAGCTCGCGGTAGAGATGCGCGGGTGCGCCCTCGGCCTGGCTACCCTGGCCGGGTTCGCGGTTGAGAGCCTGCATGAGCGCGCGGTAGAGCACTTGATGCACGATGGTGGATTTTCCCGAGCCGCTGACGCCGGTGACGCAGCAGAGCAGGTTCAGGGGGATGTCGAGATCGACGCCGCGGAGGTTGTGGATGCGGGCTCCGGTGAGCTTCAGGTGCTCGCGGCCCGGTTCGCGGCGGACACGGGGAATCGGGATGGAGAGGCGGCCAGAGAGGTACTTGCCGGTAATGGAGTTGGGATCGGCGGTGACTTCGGCTACTGTTCCAGCGGCGAGGAGCTGCCCGCCGAGTTCGCCGGCGCCAGGGCCGAGGTCGAGGAGGTAGTCGGCGGCGCGGATCACGTCGGGGTCGTGCTCGACGACGAGGATGGTGTTGCCCAGGTCGCGAAGGTCCTTCATGATGCGGATGAGCTTGGCGGTGTCGCGGGTGTGGAGGCCGATGCTCGGCTCGTCGAGCACGTAGAGTGCTCCTACGAGGCGAGAGCCCAGCGACGTAGCGAGCTGGATGCGCTGCGACTCTCCACCGGAGAGGGTGGAGGAGAGACGGTCCAGTGTGAGGTAGTCGAGGCCGACCTGATGGAGGAAGTGGACCCGTTGGCGAACCTCTTCGAGGACCTTGCCCGCGATCTCCATCTGTGACGGTGAGAGTTGCAAATTGTCGAAGAAGTTCTGCGCCGCGGTGATGGTGAGCGCGGAGGTCTCGCAGATGTTCTGAGCGGGACCAGTGCCGGACTGGATGAGGACGGCCCGGGCCTCGGCGCGAAGACGCTGACCGCGGCAGTCGGGGCAGGTGGCGTAGCCGCGGTACTTGGAGAGGAAGACACGCACATGCAGCTTGTACTTCTTGCGGTCGAGCGCGCTGAAGAAGCCGCGAATGCCGGGGAAGGAGCCGCGGCCGTCTTCGATGAACCGCTGCTGATCCGGAGTAAGGTCGAACCACGGAACGTTGGTGGGAATCTTGGCTTCCTTGGCAGCACGCAGCATCTCGCCGTGGTGCGGACGGTACTTCGTCGTGTTCCAGGGAGCGATAGCGCCTTCGGAGAGCGTCTTGGAGCGATCCGGAATGATGAGGTTGGGATCGAAGTCGATGGTGTTGCCGAAGCCCTGGCATCGCGGGCATGCGCCGAAGGGGTTGTTGAAGGAGAAGAGGCGCGGCTCCGGCTCGCGATAGGCGCGGTGGCAGGTCGTGCACTCAAACGCAGCGGAGAAGCGGAGCTGCTGCGGCTCGCCTTCGTCATCGCGTGGGACGGTATGGAAGCGGACCTCTCCGGACTCACGGTAGCTGGTCTCGATAGCATCTACGATTCGGCTGCGCACCTCGGGCGAGAGAGCGAGGCGGTCGACCAGGATGAAGATCGGTTGAGCGAAGTCCAGTTCTAGCAGGGACTCGGGAGTAGAGAACTCCACGATCTTGCCGTTCTGGAAGAGGCGGTTGTAGCCACGGCGGCGAAGCTCGGTAAGGCGGTCGCGCAGCGAGTCGGTGACGGAGGCGAGGCCGATCACGGAAGAGGCGGCCTTCACGGACTTCTTCGAAGCAGACTTTTTGGCAGGCTTGGGCGGAGCCGCTTCGGTCTCGGTGTTCGCCTGCTGCAACGGCTCCAGCTTGATCTCGGCGCGAACGATAGGGAAGAGCGCGTAGGTGCGGGTGCCTTCGGGCAGGGCCAGGAGGGCCGCGACGATCTCGTCGACGGTATCGTGCTTGACGATGCCTCCGCAGTGCAGACAAGTAACGGTGCCGCAGCGGGCGTAGAGGAGCCGGAGATAGTCGTAGATCTCCGTGGCGGTCGCGACGGTAGAGCGGGGATTGCGAGTCTGGTTCTTCTGCTTGATTGCGATGGCCGGAGCGAGGCCGTCCATGTGATCGACGTCGGGCTTTTCGATGCGCTCCAGAAACTGACGGGCGTAGGCCGAGAGGGATTCGACGTAGCGGCGCTGGCCCTCCGCGTAGACGGTGTCGAAGGCGAGCGAGGATTTGCCGGAGCCGCTGACGCCGGAGACGACGGTGAGGGCGTTGTGCGGGATGTCGATGTCGATACCCTTGAGGTTGTGAGTACGTGCGCCGCGAATTGTGATCTGGTCATTCATAAAAAGACAGGGATTAGGGACTAAAGATGAGGGGTTAGCTTGCGCTTGGTTGAGGCCGGAAGATCTCGATCAGCAGGAGACAGGCTCCTATGACGATGCAACTGTCGGCGATGTTGAAGTCGGGCCAGTGGTAGTGGATGATCTTGACTTCGAGGAAGTCGATGACGAAGTGGTAGCGGACGCGGTCGTAGAGGTTGCCGAGCGCTCCGCCGAGGATTAGAGCGAGTGCGACTGAGGTAAAGTTGATGGCATCGCCGGCGCGCCAGAGCATCACGAAGACGACGATAGCGGCGAAGATCGAGAAGAGGATGAGCCCATCACGCACGACCTCGGGCGAGGTGGACTCCGAGAACATGCTGAAGGCCGCGCCTGTATTAAGAACGTGCGAGATGCGGAAGATGTTCGGGATCACGGTGATCGCAGAGCCTGGCCTGAGGTTCCGGTCGACCAGGAACTTGGAGAAGCGGTCGATGAGAACGACGACCAGGCTAAGAGCGAGCAGAGGAGCGCGGCTCCCCCAACGGAAGACACTGGTCTTGGTGTTGAGTGCTGTGGTCGACGTCATCAGGCGGTCGCCTCCGAATCTACGGGCTTGGTGTACGGGGGGAAGCTGATCGCTTCGAGCGCCTCAGCGCAGCGCAGGCAGACGGTGGGGTACTTGGTCTCGTCGCCTACGTCGAGGGTGTAGCGCCAGCAACGCTCGCACTTCGTGCCATCGGCGGCCTTAGCCTGGACGTAGAATGCCCCTTTTTCTGGAGTGCCCTCGACGACCGTCGCGTGTTGAATCGAGACTTGCGAAGCCCCGAAGATCTCCGGAAGCACCTCTTGATAGCGTTCAAAGAGCTGCTTGCTGGATTGCTCGGGGATCAAACCTTCGATCCAACCAAGCACAATCTGCGCCTCGGAAGATTTACCGATCGTCTTTGCCGCCCGTTCCTCTTCGAGCACCTTCAGCACCTCGTCGCGCACGGTAAGAAGCCTATCCCAATCCGCTTCGATCGCGGTCACGTTGCCGGGGACGATGTCGGCGAGGTTGGGGAAGAGGGCGAGGTGGACGCTGGCCTCACGTCCTTCCACAGAGGGAAGCAGCGCCCAAACTTCATCCGCCGTGAAGCTGAGGATGGGAGCGATGAGGCGGGTAAGAGCCTCGGCGATCTGCCACAGAGCAGTCTGGGCAGACCGGCGGCCCTTGCTGTTAGGAGCGAAGGTGTAGAGACGATCCTTGAGGACGTCGAGGTAGAGCGCGCTGAGATCCGTATTCACGAACTCGTTGAGTGCGTGGTAGGCGCGGTGGAACTCGAAGGTATCGTAGGCGGCGCGGATCTTCGCGATGAGTTCCGCGAGGCGGGCGAGGATGTACTGATCGAGCGGCTCCATCTCTCCGAAGGCGACCTTATTGGCTGCGGGGGAGAAGTCATGCAGGTTGCCGAGCAGAAAGCGGAGCGTGTTGCGCAGCTTGCGATAGTTGTCGCTGACGCGCTGCATAAGGTTCTCGCTGGCGGCGACGTCCTCGCGGAAGTCGACGCTGGCGACCCAGAGGCGAATGATCTCGCCACCCAGACGCTTGGCGATATCGACAGGATCGACGCCGTTCCCGAGCGACTTCGAGAAGGCGCGGCCCTGCTCGTCGAGGGTCCAGCCGGAGGTCGCGACCATCTTGTACGGTGCATGCCCGCGCACGGCGACCGAGGTAAGCAGCGAGGAGTGGAACCAGCCGCGATGCTGATCTCCGCCTTCGGTGTAGAGGTCGGCTGGAGCGTGCAGCTCAGGCTCGATATCCAGGACGGCGTGCCAGCTCGATCCGGACTCGAACCAGACGTCGAGGATGTCCATCTCTTTGCGGAACTCCGTGCCGCCGCACGAGCAGGCCGTTCCCGCGGGAAGCAGGCTCGCAGCGTCGCGGATATACCATGCGTCGGCGCTCTCCTTATGGAAGAGGTCGACGATGGACTTATTGATCGCCGGATCGTTCAGCGGAGTGTGGCACTTCTCGCAGAGGAAGACCGCGATCGGCACACCCCAGATGCGCTGGCGGGAGATGCACCAGTCCGGCCGGGTGGCGATCATGTTGGAGATGCGCTCTTCGCCCCACGCCGGATCCCATGTGACGTTGGCGATCTCGTCGAGCGCGCGCTGACGGTAGGTGGTCTCCGTGCCGTCGGGCGCGAGCATCGGCTTATCCATCTCGATGAACCACTGCTCGGTGGCCCGGACGATTACGGGATTATGGCAGCGCCAGCAGTGAGGGTAGGAGTGCTCGATGGCGGTGGCGCTGAGGAGCGCACCGTGCTCGCGCAGGATCTCGATGATGACGGGGTTGGATTTGAAGACGGTCAGGTCTTCGTAGGGCATCCCGTTGGTGTTGCGCTGGCGTCCGGCGTTATCCACGTACTGCAGATCGGGCAGGTTGTAGCGTGCCCCGGTGGCGAAGTCGTCGACGCCGTGGGCGGGCGAGGTGTGGACTGCGCCGGTGCCCTGGTCGGCGGTGACGTAGGAGGCGAGGACGCCGAGGATGCTGCGCTCTAGAAAGGGGTGCTGGAAGGTGACGCGGTCGAGCATCTCGCCCTTGAAGCGGGCGACCTCGGTGGCGTCCAGCAGATCACAGGCCTCTTTGACGGAGGCCGCGAGCAAGTCGGCGACGATGTAGACGTTGCCGTCGGTGTTCTTGAGGGCGACGTACTCCATCTCCGGATTGAAGGCGACAGCCTGCGAGGCGGGGATCGTCCAGGGAGTCGTCGTCCAGATGATGGTGTAGACGGACTGGCCCGCGAGCGCCGGGTCGATCGCGTCGGGATCGCTGGTGAGCTTATAGCGGATGTAGACGCTGGGGCTGGTGTGCTGCTCGTACTCGACCTCGGCTTCAGCGAGCGCGGTACGGTCGTGGATGCACCAGTAGACGGGCTTGAGGCCTTTGTAGACGAAGCCCTTCTCGAAGAAGTCGTAGAAGGTCTCCACGATGCTGGCCTCGTAGGCGAAGGACATGGTGAGGTAGGGGTCGTTCCAGCGGCCAAAGACCCCGATGCGCTCGAACTGGGATCGCTGGAGGTCGACGTACTTCTGGGCGTACTCGCGACAGGCGCGGCGGACGGCGACCGGATCCATCTCCAGCTTCTTGCGGCCGAGCTGTTCGTCGACTTTGATCTCGATGGGGAGACCGTGGCAGTCCCAGCCCGGGACAAAGGGGGCGTCGAAGCCGGCCATGGTCTTGGTCTTGACCACGAAGTCTTTAATGCACTTGTTCAGGGCGTGGCCCAGGTGAATGGCTCCGTTGGCGTAGGGCGGCCCGTCGTGGAGGATGTACTTCGGGGATCCGGCGCGGGCGGCGCGAATCTGGGCGTAGAGGTCCTGTTCCTGCCAGGCGGCGAGGCGGGCGGGCTCGTTCTGGGGCAGATTGGCCTTCATGGCGAAGGAGGTCTGCGGGAGGTTCAGGGTAGACTTGAGTGCCTTTGGTTCCGGTGCTTCCGACATTCGTTCCTCGTAGATACTGGTAGGCCTGGACGGAGATGCTTACAGGCCGGGTTGAGCTTAATGCCAAACCTCTATTGTAGCCGCCCGAATGGGCAATAAAATGTGCACGGGGGATACTTCCGGCGGAGCAACTGCGTCAAACGCAAATGAGCACACGCTCGTGAAACTTTGTAGAATGTATTGGGAGCCAGATGCAGTGCGCCGCAACAGAAATAAAACCGGCGAAAGACCGGAGACGTACGTAATCTTTAGAGCGGCCACACACAAACGAGATGGGGCTGGCAGAGGGGCAACCTGAACCTTTACCGCCGAGGCAGACTGCATATGGCGAACACGTTGTTGACACCACCGGAGACAGACCCCAGCCGCGGAACACCGCAACTCCACGGTGGAGATGCGCCAAGTTTAGGTGAAATCAAAGAAGAGGGAGTCTTTGGCTCTCTCTGGAGCAGTGTGCGGGATGTCTTCTTCCCGGTAAAGCTTCCTCCGCTGGTCTTGGAGTCGAAGCCCATCGCCGTCGTGGACCGCATGGCGGTCAAGCGCGATCCGAAGTCGACCGCGGTAGCCGTGGTGGTGCATGCGCTGGTCATCGGTTTAATTGCCTGGATGCTGGCAAAGCATGTCTCAATGGGGACGAAGGCCGTAACGACTTTGGTTCCAGTGGAGCTGTTGACCCCGCCGCCCGCACCGCCCAAGGCGCAGTCCATGGGTGGAGGCGGTGGCCAGAGAGGTCCGACTCCGGTAACCAAGGGTACCCCGCCGAAGTTCAGCGAACAGCAGATCGTTCCGCCCAAGGCCCCTCCGCTCGAGGAGCCGAAGATCAAGATCGCTCCGACCATCGAGGTTCAGAAGGACGTCAAGATGGCCAGCAGTCTGCCGCAGATCGGCGTGGCAAACTCTCCTATCGTAGGAATGTCGATGGGGAACGGAAGTGGAACCGGGTTGGGTTCGGGCAATGGCTCGGGGCTTGGGCCGGGTTCGGGCGGCAATACCGGCGGTGGACCGCGGCGTATCGGCGGCGGCGTATCGGCTCCCCAGGTGATCCACGAAGTCGAGCCTGAGTTCTCCGAAGAGGCTCGTAAAGCGAAGGTCGCCGGCAATGTACTGGTGAATCTCTGGGTCGACACCAACGGCAATCCGAGCCACGTCCGTGTGATCCGAGGTGTAGGGATGGGGCTGGACGAAAAGGCCATCGAGGCGGTTCGACAGTACAAGTTCCGGCCAGCGATGGAGAACGGCAAGCCAGTTCTGGTCGAATTGAATATCGAAGTCAACTTCCAGATCTTCTAACTGGCAAACTGACGACGGAGTTTCGATATCGGTTCCCATTACGTTAGCAACTGAAACGGTTAGCTTAACACAGCTCTTCAATTGATTGTGATATCTAAAGTTATGGCGTGTCTCTCTACAGGAGGCACGCCATAACTGTCTTGATGGAGCTCCTAAAAAGAAGCGAGAGCAGGCGCACCGACCTCTGCAAACGTCAGGTTCTCGGCAGGACTGCCGGTACGTTTCTTCCAATCGAGGAAGAGCTTGCCGTAGCTATCAGTAAGGCAGGTCGAGGGATCGATGCCAAGGTCCTCAAGGGTGCGGTCGATCCACGCCGTAGGACCTTCGAGTTCAGCCCAGGTCCCGATAGGGGTCTCGTCCAGAACCAGATGAGCCATGGTGGGATTGTCGGGATCGATCGGGTGGGACCACTCAGAGCGGTACTTCTCATAGATGAAGGCGGGCGCGTAGCCAAGTTGCTGAAAGATCTCGGCGAGCGCGGCGGCTTCGCCCACGACCGTCTCGGTCTCGATGCGGACCTTGTAGCGGGTCGTATCGACAGGATCTTCCGGCCCCGGACGGCGCTTATGCGTGACCGTACAGACCGCCCCATACTGCCGGATGCGGAGGATATGCTTCCGCGCGAGCAGATCGCGGGCAGCGGTGTCGTAGAGGGTGTTGTGCTCGAAGGTGCGTGGGGTATCGAGGTGAAAGCCGAGACTGGGGAGTCGAGACTGGAAGGCTGCCGGATCGGAGACGGGAAACTTTAGTTCGATCTCTGCGCTCTGCATGGGTGGAGTATACGGCGGTGTCGCGGTGTAAAACTGGACTATTCGAAGGAATCGCCCGAATTTGCGCAGATTTTTGCATGAGACGAATCGATCTCTAGTGTGCTCGAGCCGCCTTTTCAAGCCGGTCCCGAATAGCCAGCCCCAGACCCTCGGCAGCAGGCAGCGGGCACAGGATGACCGTAACCGCACGCGAGTCCAGCTCCCGAAGGCCGCTAAAGAGCGAATGAGCCAAGCCAGAAGCATCCTGCCAGGACTCCCAGGGAAAGACCTCGACGTCGCCTACGGAAGGAATCGTCCAGCCCGCAGGAAGCATGACCCCCAGCTTCTCGGTAGCAGCCAGCTCCGTAATGCGTGCACGAAGCTCCACCTCATCCGCCACCAGGATGAGCCGGGCACGCGGCGCATAGTGACGAATCCCGACGCCGGGCGATGGCAGCGACTCGGGCGCAGCCTCCACAGCCGCCGGCTTGAAGAGAGTCACCGGACCAGCCACCGCCTCGATCATGGCGGGCGTGATCGCTCCAGGACGATAAAGGACCATCCCGTCAGGATCCAGCACCGTGGACTCCAGACCCACGCTGGTAGGCCCACCGTCCAGCACCGCGTCGATGCGGCGATCGAGATCCTCCAACACATGAGCGGCGGTAGTAGGACTGGTATGCCCGAAGCGGTTAGCGCTGGGTGCAGCCAGCGGCAGCCCAGCGGCGCGAAGGAGCGCCAGAGCCAGAGGATGAGAAGGCATCCGCACGCCCACCAGGGGGCGGCCAGCAGTGACCGCATCGGGGACGATGGACGTGCGAGGCAGAAGCAGCGTAAGCGGCCCCGGCCAGAACGTAGCAATCAAAGCCTCAGCCCGGGGAGTAAGGACGGCAACCCGCTCCAACATCGCACCATCGCTCACATGAACGATCAGCGGGTCCCACGAAGGCCGCTGCTTGGCGGCGAAGATCCCAGCAACGGCAGCGGCATCAAGCGCATTAGCCGCAAGCCCGTAGACCGTCTCGGTAGGAAAAGCCACGGTACCACCGCCGCGCAGAATCGTGGCAGCGCGTTCGACCGCCTCCTCGGCTTGGGAACCCGGCTGGGTCGCGTCCAGGCGCTCCGTGGTCAAGGCGGTCATCGGGCGGCGTTAGTGAGCTGCGTCGCAAAGGAGTCGAGGGAGAGCGAACGCAGCAGATTCCGGCGCATTCCGCTATACACCTGGTCGAGACCGCGGGAGGCCTGCTCGATCCACGCGAAGTTCAGCACCTGGGAGAGGCGGTCGAGGTCAGCCCGCAGATCCGTATTGCGCACGAGTTCAGGAGTTCCGGAGTTGAGATAGAGCAGATCTTCGAGAATAAGCGAGAGAGCGCGCAGCAGCGCAGAGGTCTTCTGCTGTCCCTCAGCCCCCGCCCGGTAAGTCTCAGTCATCTTGAAGAGCGCGGTGTGGTCAGGCTCAGCCGCCGCGTTGCGCAGCAGCAGAAGCGCATCCGCACGCGCGGCGATATAGGTCTCCAGATCGAAGTCAAGCGCCTTCCCCGCCGCCCCTTGCGACAGGCGTGCAATCAGCGAGCGCTGTTTGGGCGCAACGTCCGGCCGGCGGTCGGCGAGAAACATCTCGATCTCTTCGAGCGGCAGAGCGCCCAGCCGAACCGTCGCGCAGCGCGAGCGAATGGTCGGCAGAAGCTCTCCCGGATTCTCAGCCAACAGGATAAGGTGCACAGTGGCCGGCGGCTCTTCCAGCAACTTGAGAAGCGAGTTGGCGGCCTCCTTCATAAAGCTGGAGGCGGTCAGGATGAAGATCTTGCGCGGAGCCTCGGAGGGCAGGCGCTGGGCCCGCTGGATGAGCGTCCGGATCTGGCCGAGTTTGATGAGCAACTGCGGCGGATCGGGCGGCACGATCAGCACATCCGGGTGGGGCTGGATGAGAACTCGCGTTTCCTTCTTATCGGTCTCGCGCAGATCCTCGCGGGCCGCAACCGCCGTGGCGACCTGCTCGTCGAGGTCGGCAGCACTGGCGATACGGGTGCAGTTCGAGCAGACGCCGCAGAAAGAGGCCAGAGACTGGCCATTGGACCAGTGGTCGCGCGGCTGCCGTTCGCACTCCACCGCCATCGCGAGCATCAGCGCCAGAGTATATTTGCCTGCCCCCGAGGGGCCACTGATGAGCAGAGAGTGGGGAAGGCGGCCAGCGGCAATCGCCGTGCGCAGGTGCTCGACAGCAACGGAGTTCCCGAGGAAGTCGTTAAAGGTGGCTGGCGGCGGCATTCTCTCTCCTCTCTGCGGCAGTCCAATCGTGCGAAGCCACCCGTCCAGAATACCGGATCGGAGGAGCGGTTCCATTAACCACCGGCAGTCGCTTCTCCGAAGCCGCATCAATGCCGCTAGAAGCGGCCAGGATACTGACCGAGCAGGCCATGGAGGACGCCTCCAAAGACTACAGCGATGATGGCGCCAACGATCAGCAGCAGCACCCAAAGGATGATGGCCGCGGGAATGGCCGCGATCATCCACTTGATCATGAAGAGGCACATCGCTCCGATGGACATATTGATATCGGTGATGACAACCGGTTGAGGTGAGAGAGGCGTCATGGTGAAGGACGTCGCGGAGGGCGTAGGCACTGGCGGAAGGGTAGACATGGCCGAAGTATACGGAGGGTGGCTGCCAAACGGGCGTTTATACGAGAATGAGATATGAGTTCTGTACGGATGGATAAGTGGCTTTGGGCGGCGCGATTCTTCAAGACGCGTGCGCTGGCGTCGCGGGCTTGCGAGCTCGGAAGAGTCGAGTCGAATCAGCAGACGGCCAAGGCCTCCCGCATCGTGAAGCTGGGAGACATGCTGCAGATCACCAATGAGGGAGGGATCTTCTCGATAGAGGTCCTCATGCTGAGCGAGGTCAGGGGATCGGCCGCGGTGGCGCAGGGCATGTATCGCGAATCGGCCGAGAGCAAGGAACTTCGGCTGAAGGTAGCGGAGGAGCGGAAAGCCATGCTGCAGGGAGACGGCGTAACCGAGGGCAGACCCTCGAAGCGCGACCGGCGACTCATCCATCGCTTCCGGGGCCGCTAGCATCCAGGGCTGGAAAGATCGTTTCCCCTTATGGGCAAACCTTTGATAGCGTCGTTCTTTCCAGAACTCTTCAAGATACTTCCGATTATCCTTCTCCTTCGGGGAGTATGCCGGCCACCGGAGGGTACGACTCTCTGCAATTGACCCATCGGGCGGAAGTCGTTGGGGGGAGCCAAATTGACCCCTTCGGAGCATGCATGCTCTAATTGCGCCCTGCTCGACTTAGAACGATTTTAACGTTCCTCAGGAGGAGTTTGCATGGATGCAGTAAGCCTTTTGGCTGTGGCGGTTCAGGAGCAAGGTGGGCCTTTTGTTCCGTCCGGGGTTCCTGTGGATGATGGGCGCGTATACCTTTGGATTGCATTGGGAGTCGGGCTACTGGCTTTGCTGGCCGCGTTCATGTTGGCGCGATCGGTCATCGCCTCGGATACGGGCACGGTAGAGATGCAGGCCATCTCGAATGCGATCCGCGAGGGCGCGGAGGCCTTTCTGAGCCGGCAATATAGGACCATTGGAGCGCTGGCGCTGGTGCTGGCCGTGGTGGTCTTCTTTGGCTATCACCTCTCCCCGCGAACTGCGCCCTACGCGCTCAAGACGGTGGTGAGCTTTCTGGTCGGGGCGGTCTGCTCCGCGCTGGCGGGATATACAGGGATGTACTGCTCCATCCGCGCGAACATCCGTACCGCGGCAGCCGCCCGGAACAGCCTGAACGCAGCCCTCCAGATGGCTCTGCGCGGCGGAGCAGTGACTGGGCTCGTAGTCGTCGCGCTCTCGCTTCTAGGCGTCGGAGTGCTGTTCCTGTTCTTCGGCGGTCTGGAAGATCCCCAGGCCGTGCCATACCGCTTGGTCGGCTTTGGCTTTGGAGCTTCGCTGGTGGCCCTGTTCGCTCAGCTCGGCGGCGGCATCTACACCAAGGCGGCGGACGTGGGAGCCGATCTGGTCGGTAAGGTCGAAGCCGGAATTCCCGAGGACGACCCACGCAACCCCGCCGTCATCGCGGACCTCGTCGGCGACAACGTAGGCGACTGCGCAGGCCGTGGCGCCGATCTCTTCGAATCGACCGCGGCTGAGAACGTCGGAGCCATGATTCTTGGCGCAGCTCTCTATCCGGTCTTCGGGATCAAGGGAATCCTCTTCCCGCTGATCGTGCACGCCATCAACCTCATCGCGAGCATCGTGGGCGTCTTCGTGGTCAAGACCCGTGAGGAAGAAGATCCCATGCACGCCCTGAACAAGGGCTTCTATGTGACCTCCGCGTTGGCCCTCGCCGGATTTGCAGGCGCTGTCTACACGATGCTGAACGGACCGCTGGTACGTCCAATGTGGCTTCTTGGCTGCGGCGTAATTGGCCTCGCCACCGCCTTCCTCTTCGTCTGGATCACCGAGTACTATACCGAATCCCGCTACCGCCCGGTAAAGTCGATCGCCGAGGCCTCCCTGACCGGACCTGCGACCAACATCATCAGCGGCCTCGCGGTAGGAATGGAGACGCCGGCAGCCCCGGTCGTCGTCATCTCTGCAGCGCTACTCCTGAGCTACTACTTCGGCGTACAAGGCCTCGCCGGAGTCACCGGCATCAGCGACTACGCCAAAGGCATCTACGGAACAGCGATCGCCACCATGGGAATGCTCTCCTGTGCGGCCTATATCCTTGCCATGGACACCTTCGGTCCTATCACCGATAACGCTGGCGGAATCATCGAGATGTCATCGCAACCGGAAGGGATACGCGAACGTACAGATAAGCTGGACTCCGCCGGAAATACCACCAAAGCGCTCACCAAGGGATACGCCATCGGCTCGGCCTCACTCGCCGCCTTCCTGCTCTTCTCCGCGTACCTCGAAGAGATCAAAACGATTGTCGCTGCCAAGGTCATGGAAGCCGGTGGCTATATGCCTCCCGGCTGGAGCTTCACCAACATCAATCTTGCACAGGTCCCTGTCTTCGTAGGTGCTCTCTTGGGCGCGATGCTGACCTACCTCTTCAGCTCGCTCGCTATCAAGGCGGTAGGACGCACCGCGCAGATGGTGGTGCAGGATGTAAGGGCCCAGTTCAAAGAAAACCCCGGCATCATGGCCGGAACCTCAAAGCCGGACTACGCCCGCTGCGTCAGCATCGTGACGGGAGCGGCATTGAAGGAGATGGTGCTTCCCGGTCTGCTGGCGGTTGGACTTCCCGTAGCAGTGGGACTCATCTTCCGGAACTTCAGCGCCAGCTACCAGGCGAGCTCGGCCATCTACGCTCCAGGAACGATTCTTCCCGTCCCGGCGATCGGCGGTGTTCCCGTCAACCTCGCGGGAGCGGAGGCTGTCGCAGGCTTGTTAATGGTGGGCACGATCTCCGGCGTGCTGCTCGCAATGCTCATGAACAACGGTGGCGGAGCTTGGGACAACGCGAAGAAGTTTATCGAGACAGGGCAGTACGGCGGCAAGAAATCCGAGGCGCACAAGGCCGCAGTCGTGGGCGATACCGTGGGCGATCCGTTCAAGGACACCGCCGGTCCCAGCCTGCATGTACTCATCAAGCTGCTGGCGACGATCACACTGGTGTTGGCTCCGTTGTTTGTATAAGCGGAGGCAGCACCAGTGAACACGTCGTGTGGTTATTAACGTTCTGCTGAAGCCTCAGATGCCGTCCAACAACTCCGAGAGACTTAAGCTGAAACCCAGTGCGAAGATCTCCATTGTGTGGATGCAGATGGACTTTCTGCCTCGCTCCAGGTCGCTGATATAGCTACGATCTACACCAAACTCCTTCGCTACTCTTACCTGTGTCAACGATCGTTCCTGACGCAGCTCCCGTATCCGGTTTCCAAATCGTATTCCGATCTCGACGTGAGGCTCTCGCGCCGGTGGGGCTGCGGTGAAAGACTTCGATGGTGGGATCATCTCTCGCTTGGGGGAGAAATTAGTCCCATAGATCCTGCCTTCGTCCACTCGTGACGTTCTGAGTGTACGTTCGGAAGGAAAAGACGGTGGAGTTGCAGGAATGCTGCCACTTGGTACTACCGGGTTATCGAATGAGCTCGCTTTCAGAATGGGTTCGGCCGATGTCATGAGACGATCCTCCCTGGAATAACGTTCGAAAATGACTTCAATCAGGAATGCGCGAATTAGTTGGAAAATCAGTCATAAATAAACGAACAGAACAACCTGTCCCATACGAGGGAGAGGCTGTTCCTTGGCTGGACAGCGTTCACTTGCTTGGTTATCTCATCGGACGCGATCTAAAGTTGCCGCTGTCCCGTACCAATACATCAGGGGCGAAAGGTCCTACCCATAGCACATCTCGGTCAAGTTCAAAATGACACTTTTGTACTACGGTACATTTATCGATGAGAGATGCTACCTGGGTAAAAGGGGTTGCTGGGATAAATAAGAAATCGTCAAAATATCTCGATCGAAGGAAACGATCGGGACGTCGCGAGATTAGCCATCTCCAAAGACGCTAAGAGAAGGGAACCAACTTCCACCCAAGTTCGTCTTCAATAAATCACCTCTTGGACCACCAAAGAAATGACTCAAACTCCAGACATAATGACTCAAACTCCAGACATCTAGCCGTCGAAAAACTTTCTTCGAAAACCTCAGCAAAATCGCATGTCAACCCCAAAAAGCACCTAACCCTTGATCCACCTCAACATAAGAGTGGCACTTGAGTTATGGTCCACCTCGTAAAATAGAACTAGAGATCAAGAAACGGGCCCGGCCAAAAAGCCGGGCCTTCGCATTGAACGAAAAGAGGCGCTCTGAAGTCCAAAGCTAACCCGTTTCTTTGGGATATTTTGATCCAAATTGCCGGGGGAGGGGGTCTGTACCTGCAGGGGGCCCAGGTGCCCAGCCTTACTTCGGCGGCGGGATCGTACCGGTCTGCAGCTTCACCAACTCAGGCTGCGGAATCTTGCTAGGCCCCAGAACGGCAATCCTCGGCAAGGGACCGCGCACCATGGCCACCTCATCGCAGGCATACAGCCGGGGACAATTCTGGCAGTCCTTGTAGATCTTGTCCGGAAGCACGGTTCGGTCCACCACCCGAAAGCCAAAGTGGAAGAAGAAGTCGGGAATTCGGGTAAACAGGCATACGCTCGCCACCCCTTGCTCCTCGCCCTCCTCCAGTAGAGCGCGTAGCAGCTTCCCACCCGCGCCTTGTCCCTTCGCCTCCGGCTTCACCACGATCGACCGGACCTCGGCCAGATGCGGCCCATAAAGATGCAGCGCTCCGCATCCCAGAAATACGCCGCCCTCGGACTCCGCAACCGCGAAGTCTCGAACGTTCTCGCAGATCTCGGCGTAGTTCCGGCGCAGCAAGGTCCCATCGCCAGAGAGCGAGTTGACCAGCTCAAAGATGTTCACCGCATCCTGAAGCTTCGCCTTCCGCACGGCCGCACCACCCACCCGTGGCCTCGAGGATGAGGTCGATTCGCTCACGGGCATGAGAGAAGAAATGGACAAAGACGATCAGCTCCTACTCTAGTTTCGCAGATTTCACCGTTTGTTGATCGATCTCAGCCAGAATCCTCGACCGCCCATCTGCCAAGGCAGCATGCACGCGACGACGAGCTGTTCCGCCAACCACGTCGTGGCAGTCGAGCGTAGCCTCGACCGTGATCGCCGTATAGAAGTCCTCGGCAAACTGGTCGCCAAACTGTTTGAGCTCCTCCAGCGTCAGCGCCTCAAGCTCGCGGCCAGACTCAAGTCCGAAGCGGACAGCATTGCCGATCTGCTCATGCGCCTTGCGGAACGGCACGCCCTTATTCGACAGGTAAGTCGCCGCAGCCATCGCATTGAGGTAGCCGCTCGAAGCCGCAGAAGCCATCCGGTCGAAGCGGAACCGCAGCGAGCTCGTAAACGCAGGCAAAACCGCCAGAACCCCTTGCACGGTGCTGGAAGCATCGAAGACCGGCTCCTGGCCCTCCTGGAGATCCTTGTTGTAGGCCAGCGGAAGACCCTTGATCAGCACCGAAAGGCTAGTCGCCGCCCCAATCAGACGGCCCGACTTGCCGCGGATCAGCTCGGTCAGGTCGGGATTCTTCTTCTGCGGCATCGCGCTCGATCCAGTCGAGAAGGCCTCAGGCAGATCGAGGAAGCCAAACTCGGCGGTCGAGAAGAGCGTCAGCTCCTCCGCGAAGCGCGAGATATGCAGCCCGAGGATGGAGAGCACTTGGGTGAACTCAAGCGCAAAGTCTCGGTCGCTGGTTGCGTCCATGCTGTTGGAAGTCGGCCCGTCGAAGGCAAGACTTTGCGCAGCAATGGTGCGGTCGAGCGCCAGCGTCGCTCCGGCGATCGCACCAGAGCCGAGCGGACAGAGATTCATGCGCTTGCGGCAGTCTTGCAGGCGCGAGATGTCCCGCTCGATCATGCTGACGTAAGTCAGCAGCCAGTGAGCGACGAGTACAGGCTCAGCCCGCTGGAGATGGGTATACGAGGGCATCACCGCATCGCCTGCCTGCTCCGCTAGACCGATCAACGCCAGCGCCCACTTGCCGAGGCCAGCGAGGATGATGTCGATGGAGTCGCGGACGTACAGCCGCATGTCGGTGGCGATCTGCTCGTTGCGACTGCGACCCGTATGCAGCTTGAGCGCAAGATCCCCGATCTCGCGGGTCAGCTCCAGCTCGACGAAGTGGTGAATATCCTCTGCCTGCGCAATCGACGCGGCTGAGGACGAGTTGGGATTGTGGAACTCGCTCTCGCTTAGCGCAAGCTTGCCGACCGCCTCAAGGCCAGCGATCATGCGGTCTGCCTCTGCAGGTGTCAAGATGCCAGCAGCCGCAATAACCCGCGCATGAGCCGAACTGGCGGCTATCTCCTGAGGGAGAAGCCGCCAATCGAAGGGAAAGGACCGCTGCCAGGCTTCGAACTGGGTGTCGAGGGGCTCGCGGAAGCGGCCCGACCACATTTTGCTCACTTGGCAACCACCTTATGCTTGCCCATCACCTGGGCACGAACGCGGGCAGGCAGACCGAGGATCTTGATGAAGCCTGCGGCGTCCTTCTGGTCGTAGCTCTCGCCCATGGTGAAGGAGGAGAGATCGGCCGAGTAGAGCGAGAGATCGCTCTTGCGGCTGATGAAGCTGATGTTGCCCTTGTAGAGCGACATCTTCACCGTACCGCTTACGTTCTCTTCCACTGAGCTGAAGAAAGCGTCCAGCGACTCGCGCAGCGGCGTGAACCAAAGGCCGAAGTAGACCAGTTCTGCGTACTTCAGAGCGAGGGTCTCCTTGAAATGGGCCGTCTCGCGATCCAGCGTAAGCGACTCGAGCTGGCGAATCGCCTCGAGGATCAAAGTGCCACCAGGAGTCTCGTAGGCTCCACGGCTCTTCATGCCGACGAAGCGATTCTCGATGATGTCGATACGTCCGATAGCGTTGCGTCCACCGATCTCGTTCAACAGCTCGACGAGCTGCACAGGAGGCAGCTTCTGGCCATCGACGGAGACAGGCGTTCCACGCTCGAAGCCGATCTCGACGACCTCCTCGCGGTCTGGAGCCTCCTGGGGCGAATTGCTCATGCGCCAGGTGCTCGGATCAACCGGCTTGTCAGTACCTTCGAGCTCGCCGCCCTCGTGCGAGACGTGCCAAAGGTTTTTGTCGCGGGAGTGGATCTTGGTACGGCTCGCCTCGACCTGAACGCCATGAGCCTCGGCGTAGTCCAGGCAGTCCTCACGCGAGACGAGATTCCACTCGCGCCAGGGAGCGATCACCTTCAGCTCGGGTGCGAGCGCCTGAAAGGCATGCTCGAAGCGGACCTGATCGTTGCCCTTGCCAGTGCAGCCGTGTGCAAGAGCCGTCGCGCCCTCAGCGAGCGCAACTTCGACCTGGTGCTTCGCGATGACAGGACGAGCGATGGAGGTGCCGAGCAGATACTTGTGCTCATAGACAGCGCCGGCGCGGACGGTCGGGAAGACGTACTCGTTCAGGAACTCCTCGCGAAGATCCTTGACGATCGCCTTCTTGGCGCCCGTGGCATAGGCCTTCTTGACGACGGCGTCGATGTCCTCTCCCTGGCCGACGTCGGCGATGAAGGCGATGACGTCGTAGCCGTAGTTCTCGTTGAGCCAGGGAATGATGATGGAGGTATCGAGACCTCCCGAGTATGCGAGTACGACTTTTTCTGCCATTGGAAACTCCTTAGTTCCGTGCTTGGATCGATTGTGGATGTCTGCCGGTTAGGTTGAGCGTTTGCGAGCCTGAATGCCGCGGCTGCGACTGTTGGAGATACGCTTCGCTCCGCCGAGCAGCATGAGCAGCAAGGCCTTCTGGGCATGCATCCGGTTCTCTGCCTGATCGAAGACGACCGACTGTGGTCCGTCGAGAACTGCATCCGTCACCTCGGCATTGCGATGCGCAGGAAGACAGTGCATGAAGACCGCATCCGGCTGGGCGTAAGCCATCAGCGCCTCATTCACCTGGTAGGGCTTGAAGATCGGCGCACGCTTGGTAGCCTCATGCTCGAAGCCCATGCTGGTGCAGACGTCGGTGTAGACTGCATCCGCGCCCGTGACAGCCTTGATGGGATCGTGCAACAGCGTGATGCTTCCGCCGGTTGCTTCGCTGATCTGCATCGCCTTGTGGATGATATCCAGCTTCGGCGCGAAGCCCTTCGGCGAGGCAACGCTGCAGTGCGCTCCCAACTGCGCCGCTGTAAGCATCAGGGAGTGACATACATTATTGCCGTCTCCCACGTAAGCAAAGTGCAGTCCCTCAGCCGAGCCAAAACGCTCTTCCAAGGTGAAGAAGTCGGCGATCGCCTGGCACGGATGCTCGAGATCGGAGAGAGCGTTGATGACCGGAACCTTGGAGTAAGCCGCCATCTCCGTAATGGTCTCGTGGGAGTAGGTGCGAAGCACAATAATGCTCATCCAGCGCTCAAGGTTGCGGGCCATGTCCGAGAGCGACTCGCGTTCGCCAAGAGGCGATTGTGTCTGATCGACAAAGATCGCATTTCCGCCGAGCGTATTGATCGCCGATTCAAAGGTGAGACGAGTGCGCAGCGATGCCTTCTCGAAGAACATCACCATCTGGCGTGCATCGAGTGCATGGCGAAAGTCTTCCGGATGAGTCTTGACCGCGTGAGCCAGCTCCATGATCGCAGCCATCTCTTCGACGGTTAGATCGGCGATAGAGCATAGATCTCGTCCGCAAAGACGTTTCGATGCTTCGCTAAAAGACGTATCGGACTGAATGCCCAGTGTTGCAAGGGACTTGAGTGGAGCAGCCTCTGCACCAGAATCGTCGAGAGGCTTGGAACCAATCGTTACCGTTTTACTACCCATTTGCATGTCCTCCTGTCGACGTAACTCCGGCAAATGCTGCATTGGAAGTGAGAAGCTCTTCGAGAGCTGTAATGGCGATATCGACGTGCTTGCGCTCAAGAATGTAAGGAGGCAGGAAACGAAGGACGTTTTCACTGGTCCTGTTGATGATGATTTGACGTTCCATCATCTGAGACGCAATGTTTTTAGCCAGTTCAGACGAGTTCAGTTCGATGCCCAACATAAGCCCCATACCCCGCACATCTGTGATGCAATCGTGCTGCTCGGCGAGAGACTTAAGTTTCGATTTAAAGTAGCCTCCGACGTCGCGAATATGGGCAAGCAAGTCCGTCGCACGAATTGTGTCGATTACAGCAATTGCCACGGCGCAGGCAAGTGGTCCTCCTCCGAAGGTCGTACCGTGCATCCCAGGAGTAAAGGCGCGAGCTGCTTCTTCGGAACAGAGCATAGCGCCCATCGGAATTCCGCCGGCAAGAGGCTTAGCTACAGTCGTTACATCTGGCATGATTCCGTAGTGTTGATATGCAAACCATTCGCCAGTTCTACCCATGCCGCTCTGAATCTCGTCGGCCAGCAGTAGAGCGCCGGTAGAATCGCATAGTTCACGAGCCGCTGCGAAAAACTCCTGCGTCACAGGGTGGATACCGCCTTCGCCTTGCAGTGGTTCGATGCAGATCGCACAGAACTCCTTGGAGAATTTACTGCGAAGATCGGCGACATCGTTGAATCGAACGAACTCCACCCCTGGCATGACAGGTGCAAAGGGCTCGCGATATTTTTCTTTGTGAGTGGTGGCGACAGAGCCCATGGTCCTGCCATGGAAGCTGTGCTCCAGCGCGAGAAACTTCGTCCCAACTTGTTTACCTTCAGAACGGAGAACGCCAGCATGAGCGCGGGCGAGCTTTAACGCCGCCTCCCAGGCCTCTGTGCCGCTGTTACAAAAGAAGACTCGATCCAATCCGCTGATCTCTGTGAGACGCAAAGCGAGTTCGGCAGTTCCTTCGTGGTAGAAGAGGTTTGACGTGTGGAGCAAGCGAGTGCTTTGAATGCGAATCGCTTCCTCGATCGCCGGATGTCGATAACCCAGCGCGGACACACCAATTCCGCTGAGAAGATCGAGGTAATCCCGACCATCGCCGTCCGTAAGGTAAACACCGTTGCCACTGACGATGAGATGTGGATTTCGCTCGTATGTCTGGAGTAACAGTTTGCTCTCCGCTGCTTGAATCGACGCTAACGTCATGCGACCATGACCTCCGTTCCGTAGTCCACCTTGGTTGAGCAGAGGTCAGGCAAGAGCGCAGCAGCCTCTGCAGGCAAAATTCTTACGCGTTTTACGCCATGGGTCAGAGCCTCGCGGCAAGCGTTAAGCTTGGGCAACATTCCGCCAGAGACGACCTGCTGCTTCTCTAAAGCAGGGATCTGAGGCAAGGTGAGCCAACGCATTACATTGCCGTCTGCACCTTTGACGCCGGGTACGTCTGTAAGAAAGACGAGCGCATCTGCCCGGGTGCAGATTGCACAAGCCGCAGCCATTTCATCGGCGTTGATGTTGTAGTATTCGCCGTCGAAGCCTAGCGCGATAGACGAGATAACGGGAACGGCCCCCATCGTCCAAATAGCGTCGAGCCAGCGTGGGTTGGTCGCCGCAATTTCTCCAACAAAGCCGAGATCTGGATTTGTCTTCTTCTTCCGGGCGCGAAAGACGTGGCCATCTCCACCTGAAAGTCCAACGGCAGCCTGTCCATGCGATCCCAGCGCAGCGACGAGCGATTTGTTCACTCGCCCAGCCAGCACCATCAGTGCAGCATCTCGTGTCTCGGCGTCCGTGATGCGCAGACCCGAGATGAACTCGCTTACCTTGCCCATCTGCGCCAACGTCTTCGTTAGCTGCACACCGCCGCCATGGACGACTGCGACCTGATTTCCATCGGCCACAAGTTCAGCGATGGCTTTGCCGCAAATGTGAAGCAATTTCGCGTCTTCGAGAGTTGCGCCTCCTAATTTCACGACGAATTTCAAAACATGCCCTCCGTTCCCATCCACACAACTTCAGGTTTTGCACTTCGATCCGTAGCGTGATGCCAAAGAGATCGAAGATCTTCTATTAAGAGCGCTCTCTTGAGTTTACAAACACTGGTCCATACCGTCTTCTGCATAAAGGCTGAGGACAGGGTCGAACTCGAATTTCCGCCGATTTGGAATAAATTAACCAATGAACGCATCTATCCGGGCTTTGAGCTTTTGAGCACGACGATTGTCTGGGCAGATAATCAGAACTGTGTCATCGCCTGCAATGGTTCCAACCACCTCTGGCCAATCCTCGTAGTCGATGCCAGCAGCTACCGGCTGAGCACCACCAGTCGTAGTGATTAACACGAGAAGGTTGAGAGCCTGTCGAGCCTCTAGTCCAAAACTCCGCAGAACATCTTGTATTCCAGGCAAGGAACTCGACTCGGACTCTTCGGAGGGGAGTGCATAACCGGCTGGTCCTTTGGACAGACGCAGTTCGTGAATATCCCTCGAGAGAGTCGCTTGCGTGACATGAAATCCTCGGTCTGCCAATTTCATGCGCAGCTCATCCTGATTCGCTACTGCCGCCTTGCTAAGCAGCTCTCGGATGGATGAATGACGTTGCTGTTTCATGGAAGCATTCGCTCTAGTAACATTTATATGAACTGTATTTTGGTTTCATCCAAATACAGTGATGCTGGCTGTGTATATTTATACACCATTACCCGCTTTTATTGTATAAATATGCAAGACGTTATGTTGCGCAGCAATTTGCAGGGAAGGAACTCGGCGAAGATTTCAGCTAGTCCGACGTATAGTGGATCATGGATTCCTTGAACCAAAAATTAATTCGTGTTGAAGACGGACTTAACACCAGCAGCACCCGATCGTCATCTTCATTGCTTGATAGTCGTTTTGACCGTGACGCCTGTGGCGTGGGGTTCGTAGCGTCTGTCAATGCAGAGCCGTCTCATACCATTCTGAGGCAGGCGTTAACGGCACTTGCAAGACTTGCGCACCGAGGTGCGACCGCCGCCGACGGGAAAAGTAGTGACGGCGTCGGTGTGATGACTGCGATTCCGAGATCACTCCTTGTGCAAGAAGCAGGTCTCTCGATATCTGATGAAGAACCGCTCGGTGTCGGGATGCTGCTCCTTCCGATGGAGGAGTCGCGTGCGGAGGAGGTCCTGGAGCGATGCTTAGGATCGCATGATCTGAAGATTCTGAAATGGCGCGATGTTCCTGTCCACGCGGAATGCCTTGGCGAGATTGCGCTCAGCACAATGCCCAGAATCCGACAGGTGTTGGTTGTCGACGCTGCAGACAAGGAACCAGAGACAATTGAGAGAAGGCTTTATCTTGCCCGCAAACAATTTGAGCGATTGCAGGAACAAGGGGATGTGACAGGGTATATTTGCTCCCTTTCGACGCGCACGATCATATATAAGTCCATGTGCTCAGGAAATCTACTGAGCCAGTTCTACTCTGATCTTGCCTCTGAGCAGTACGTTACCCCTTTTGCTATCTTTCACCAGCGATATGCGACGAACACTTTGCCTACCTGGCATCGGGCGCAACCGGGAAGAAAACTCGCACATAACGGTGAGATTAATACGGTGTGGGGCAATCGGGCGCGGATGGCCGCACGCGATTCAACTCTGCCGGTGGAGTGCAAACCCGTTTTGACCCAGGGTGGCACCGACTCTACAAGTCTGGATGAGGCTGTCGAGTTGCTATCGCAAAACGGCAGAACTTTGGCCGAAGCGATCAGAATTCTGATGCCTCCTGCCGTCTCTGAGCACCAGACCTCGTCTTTCCTGCGCTATCACACGGACTGTGCCGAGCCTTGGGATGGGCCAGCGGCGATCTCCTTCAGCGATGGTCATGTTGTTGGCGCTGCACTTGATCGCAACGGTCTCAGACCTTGCCGGTTTGCAATTACCAAGTCCGGCCTTGTGGTTGCCGGTTCAGAGGCGGGTCTAGTTGACCTTGACCCTGAGGAGGTAACTCACAGCGGACGGCTTGGACCGGGACAGATGCTGGTCGTCGATCTCGACCGCAACAAGGTTTATGAAGACGCTGAGTTGCTGGAGCTGTTCGATGCGGGCGCAACCTATGCAAAGTTGGTCGCTGATGTCACTCTTTTACCGGCAGTAGATCTCGCGTCCATACAGCCGGAGGTGTTGTCGGCGAACCAGCGAGGCTTTGGCTACACGCGGGAAGACGTCAAGATGATCCTGCAGCCGATGGCGATCGAGGGCAAGGATGCGGTCTGGTCCATGGGAGATGACACTCCGCTCGCCTTCCTCGCTCGCTCTCCGCGACCGGTCTATGCCTACTTCCGGCAGCGGTTCGCGCAGGTTACGAATCCCGCGATCGATCCTCTGCGTGAAGCTTGCGTGGTTTCGTTGCATACGCGTCTTGGCCCTTGGCCACATATGCTCGACAAGGATGCAGCTTTACCTGGGCTTTCTTTGTCCTCTCCGTTTCTGTCGTTGGGACAGGTTGAGGCGCTTCGCACCCGGAAACATGCTCATGCTGACGAACTGACGTTGGTTGAATTGCAGTGCGTCTTCAGTCCAAAGATCTCGCTTCTTGAAGCATTGGATGAGATTTGTTCTCGCGCCATTGAACTAGTGCGCAACGGCGGGCGAATTCTGTTGCTCACGGATCGGTCCGCAAACGCTGAATTGCTACCTATTCCCATGGCGATGGCGACAGGAGCAGTGCATCAGGCCTTGGTAGCGGCTGGTTTGCGAACCTTGGCTGGTTTGGCCGTCGAGGCGGGCGATTGCAGGGACATTCATCATGCAGCGGTCCTGATCGGTTATGGGGCAGGTGCTGTCTGTCCGTGGCTTGCACTGGAGACGGCGATCCATCTGGCTCCGGTGGGAGTTGAGCCGGCGGAGTGCGAACGGAAGATGCTGAAGGCTCTCGACGCTGGCCTGGCTAAGGTCATGTCCAAGATGGGCATCTCGGTGGTGGACAGCTATCGCGGAGCACATCTCTTCGACATCCTTGGGCTGCACTCGAGTGTGGTGGATCGTTGCTTTACCGGAACTCCCGCGCCTTTGTCGGGCATCGGATTTGCCGAGATCGAGCGGCAGTTGCGGCAGACTTGGAAGGTTCTTGGAGCGGAAGCACCAGCGTCTGCGGATCTGCCCGATTACGGATGGGTGCGTTTCCGCAAGGCTGATGTCTCCGAGCCACATGCCTGGCAGCCGCCGACGGTGAAGGCGCTGCAATCGGTCGTAGGGAGCGCTCGCGGTGTTGCGCAACCTACGGATCCGGCGGGAGCCTTTGCGATCTATACGCGGGACGTCATTGCTCGCGATCCGGCGGTTCTTCGGGATCTGCTGGAAATTCGTCCCGCTGGGCCGGAGTTGGATCTTGAGGATGTGGAGTCCGC
Organism: Granulicella sp. dw_53; assembly: GCF_018449545.1. Taxonomy (GTDB): domain Bacteria; phylum Acidobacteriota; class Terriglobia; order Terriglobales; family Acidobacteriaceae; genus Edaphobacter. The sequence goes on from NZ_JAAVUR010000001.1 coordinate 279,462, forward strand.
AAGTAGCCTTTGCAAACGATTCATTGCGAGTGCTATGTCCTTGGGTTCTCTGAGTCCGGAGGCGCACCAGACCATCACCGCAGGGATGAACATGGTTGGTGGCCGCTCAAACACCGGCGAAGGTGGAGAGGATCCAAACGTCTACCGGCTGCAACCGGTGACGAATGATTCTTTCTCGCGGAACGATCACTCCGGGATGCAGGCGCAGGCTGGAGGCAGCACGTTGCTGACTGCGGCTGCGGTTGCTGCTCCGGCGGTTCATGTCTCCTTGAACAACAAGATCAAGCAGGTCGCTTCGGGCCGCTTCGGCGTTACGGCAGAGTATCTGGCGCATGCCGAGGAGATCGAGATCAAGGTAGCGCAGGGAGCGAAGCCCGGTGAAGGCGGTCAGTTGCCTGGGCACAAGGTGAGCGGACTGATTGCACGGTTACGTCATGCTCAGCCAGGCGTCGCGTTGATCTCTCCACCACCGCACCATGACATCTACTCGATTGAGGATCTGGCGCAGTTGATCTATGACCTGAAGCGAGTGAACCCTCGCGCGGCTGTGGGCGTAAAGCTTGTGTCCAGTTGCGGCGTTGGAACGGTCGCTGCGGGCGTGGCGAAGGCTTATGCGGATTTCATTGTCATCGCGGGCAACACTGGCGGAACAGGAGCTGCGGCGCTCTCGAGCATCAAGTACGCGGGCAATCCGTGGGAGCTTGGTCTGGCCGAGGCGCAGCAAGTGCTGATGGACAACGGGATGCGAGGACGGGTTCGTCTGCGTACCGATGGCGGCTTGGCTACTGCCCGAGACGTTCTGGTGGCCGCGTTGTTGGGAGCGGATGAGTACGCCTTCGGGACCGCAGTGCTGGTGGTGCTTGGCTGCGATATGGCTCGACAGTGCCATCTCAATACCTGTCCTACGGGAATCGCTACTCAGAAGCCGGAGTTGCGGGCGAAGTTTCGCGGAAAGCCGGAGTATGTCGCTCGGTTCTTCGAGGAGCTTGCGTCGGATCTGCGGCATCTGCTGGCGCGTTACGGACTGCCTTCGATCGAAGCTGCGATCGGAAGGACCGATCTGTTGGAGCAGGTTCGCTTTGACGGGAACCTCGATCTTCAGCCGATGCTGGCGAAGGTCTCGGACGGTGCGGGCAAGTGGATGGGAATCCGGAATACACAGCCAGTTCCGGGACCTCCGCTGGATGAGGCCTGGGTTGAGCCTGCGCTGGCTGCCGTTGCTGAGGGCCTTCCTTATGTCGTCGATTCACCGATCGCGAACTGTGACCGTGCGATTGGAGCTAGGCTTTCGGGCGAGCTGGCTCTGCAACGGGCTCAGGCTGAGGTTCCAGCGGACATTACCTTCAATCTTCTGGGCACCGCGGGTCAGTCGTTCGGTGCGTTTACGGTTGAGGGCGTGAAGCTGATTCTGACGGGCCAAGCGAACGACTTTGTTGGTAAGGGCCTGTCAGGCGGCGATATCGTGATTCGCGCTCGCGGTCTGGCAGCCAGGGACAGCGGACAGCATGTGATTCTCGGCAACGTCGCGTTGTATGGCGCTACCTCCGGGCGGTTGTTTGCAGCCGGACGGGCCGGGGAGCGGTTTGCAGTGCGCAACTCGGGCGCCACGGCGGTGGTCGAGGGCGTCGGCGATCATGGTTGCGAGTACATGACGGGCGGCGTAGTCGCGATTCTCGGCGCAGCCGGGCTGAACTTCGGTGCGGGTATGACGGGCGGTCTAGCGTGGGTCTATGACGCGGACGGCACGTTTATCTCGCAGCAGCGGCATCATCCGGAGTTCGTCGATGCGGAGTCGTTCGGAAGCGTCGATGCCGAGTCGCAGGCGGCTTTGAAGGCTTTGCTGGAGGAGCATGCAGAGCGCTCCGAGAGCAGCCTGGCCAAGGCCATGCTGGCGGACTGGGAGACCAAGGCCGCTCCGTTTGTGCGGTTGACTCCTAAGCCCCAGGTCTAGCATCTGGTTTGTCTAGTCTGTCTCTTCAAGGAGCACCTCTGGTGAGGTGCTCCTTGTTGTTTGTGGCGGCATATGGTGTCTCCTCCTGGTACCCCCTCCCCCCGGCATTTTGGGCCAGATTCTTCTAAGAAAAGGGTTTAGCTTTGGACTTTTCGCTCCCCTTTTCGGCTCAATGGGAAGGCCCGGCTTTTGGCCGGGCCTGTTGTTTTTATCTCTAGTTCTATTTTACGAATTGGACCATAACTAACGTGCCACTTTTATGTTGAGGCGGATCAATGGGTTAGTTGATTTTGGGGCTTGACATTCGATTTTGCTGGTGTTTTTGAGGGGTGGAACGAGATTTAAGATTAAAAAATGTACGGTGTAGATCTCGTGGGGTTGATCGCAGGATCGTAATATTCGACTGCTAAGATGTTGCGCATGCATAAGGCAAATTACACACACACTTTATTTTTGTTGAGCACGGTGGTGTCTCTTGGGGCTGCTGGGTGTCACTCGCGCGGTTCTTCACAGTTGGCTTCTAACTCGGTTGCTCCTACGGTCTCCGGTGTTGCGTTGAAGGAGATTCACGTAGACCAGAGCTGCCACATTCTGCAGGATCAGGTTCACGGAGTTACTGGTGGCTCTGAGTCGGGTTTGGCGGCGAATCCAGAGATCTGTCATCTGGAGAGTGTGTCCAAGTCGGACCATCCGGAGGAGACGACCGTCGAGGGCGTTGCGCGCCATAGTGTCGTTTCCATCGCGGAGCAGGAGTACCTTCTGCAGAATGTGACGGCAGAGCCGGTTACCTTTGTCGTCGAGCAGGCCGTTCCTCAGGATTGGCAGATCGACTCGGATCCGCGGCCGACGGAGATCGTCGGATCTACTGCATTGTTTCGAGTGAGTGCTCAGCCGGGCCAGAGAGTACGGTTACATGTCGGGATGCGGCGCAAGCATGAGATGAGTACACTGCATGCTTCTCAGGCTGATTCGAAGGGTAATTAGGTTTCTTTTTACAAGGCTTTCTTTCCAATTCAGGACATGTGCATCGGCTACGCTCGCGTCTTGACGGATGACCAATTTTCTTAATGTCTTTGAGGCACTCGACGAGTTCGAGCGTAACCTGATTCGGGAGCGAAAGGTCGCTGTCTTGAAGGCAGCGCGAGCTCGTGGCCGAAAAAAGGCCTCCGTGAAACTCTCCCTTTAAAAAGGCGAGACTATCCGGAGGCTGCTCTGGCCGGTCGTCTGGAGACATTAGAAAGGTTCTTCTATGAATGGAAAGGTCGTTCTAGTTACTGGCGGCAGTGCTGGTATTGGCAAAGCTGCGGCTAAACTGTTTGTCGAAGCCGGTGCAAGCGTTGTTATCGCCGCGCGCGGAGTTGAGCGCGGACAACAAGCAGAACACGAAATCGGGGTCGCGGGGGGCAAGATTCTTTTCGTCCAGACTGACGTTTCCGATGGCGGACAAGTGCAAGCATTGATTGCGCGAATCGTGGAGAAGTTCGGGCGGCTGGACTGTGCGTTCAATAACGCGGCTGCGTTAAGCAAATTGGCCCGCACAGTAGATTTTGGCGAAGCTGATTTCGATACCGAAGTTAGCTCCAATCTCAAGAGCGTTTGGCTGTGTATGAAATACGAACTGGAGCAGATGCTTCAACAAGAGCCGCGCGGTGGTGCGATTGTCAATACTTCCTCCGTTAATGGACTGGGGGGAGCGGGGTTCGGAGCTCTGTATTCCATGTCCAAAGCCGGTATTCTGGCGCTTACCAAATCAGCAGCTCAGGAGTATGCGATGGACGGGATTCGGGTGAATGCACTCGTCGCCGGTAGCTTCGATACCGAGATGCTGCGAACGGCGGTCAGTCAAATGGTGGGTGGCAATCCTGACAAGATTCAGGATGCATTCAAAGGATATGCGGCACGCGTTCCTTTGGGCCGAGTTGGGATGCCGGAGGAAGCTGCCCAGGCTGCTCTCTGGCTTTGCAGCGATGCCGCCTCCTACATCACAGGCCAGTCCATGATCGTCGACGGGGGACTCACGGCTTGGGCTCGTTAGACGGGCGGGGGAGACCAATTCCGTACCTTGATTTGTCCCGAAGTCTAGGTTCCTCGTTAGAAGGCTTTCTTGCCATCCCCTAGATCTTGTCTGATCAATCCTCGGACAGGGTCGCGTGCGGGAAGGAAATTCTTGCTTGTTCGTAGTGCTTAATTGGATTATGGGTTTGATCGAGAGTAATGTTTTCTGTCGTTCTTACTACCTAGAGCGGTTGAGGCCGTTGGACGTGGTGTGATTTTAATTGGGTTTTGAGGTTGGGGAAGGAAGGCGGTCGTGCTTTGCACGATACCCCACCCTATTTGCGATGAAGCTGCAAAAAGGATGGGGCACCCGCTTTTGTGCCGCTCCGGTTTGGGGCTGGGTTAGGTTTTTTTTCCCACCCTTCGCGAAAGACAAAGGCGCGAAGGATGGGGTACCCGGGCGGTTTCGGAGGGGGAGAGGAAGACAGCGTCTCCTGAACTCTGGGTTATGGAAGGAAGACGGGGTTGTCCTGAGGTGGTGTGGGTTGGGGAGGGAGGGCGGTCGTGCTTCGCACGACACCCCACCCTATTTGCGATGAAGCTGCAAAAAGGATGGGGCACCCGCTTTTGTGCTGCTCCGGTTTGGGGCTGGGTTAGGGGTTTAGTTCCCACCCATTGCGAAGGACAAAGACGCTATGGATGAGCGCCCGCTTTTGTGGTCTGCGGTGGATTGGTGTTAGGGGTGGGAGCTTGCGGCTATTGAGTCTAGGCTGGTGATTCCATCAGAGTGAATTTGTAGGGTTGAAGCCTTGAGGTTTTCATGAAGGTGTTTGACTGAGGATGTTCCCGGGATCAGCAGGATGTTGGGGGAGCGTTGAAGGAGCCAGGCCAGCGCGACCTGCATCTGTGTGGCCTCGAGTGAAGTTGCTGCCGCGTCGAGTACCGACGATTGGAGAGGATTGAAGCCTCCCAGTGGGAAGAAGGGCACGTATGCGATGTGCTGTTTCGCGAGGTCTTCGACGAAGGCATCATCCTCGCGATGTGCCAGGTTGTACATGTTTTGGATGCAGACGATCTCCGTTATCGTTTGGGCCTGTGCCAACTGGTTCGGGGTGACGTTACTTAGGCCGAGATGACGGATCAGTCCCTGTTGCTTGAGTTCGGCGAGCACAGTCAGCGGTTCTTCGATGGATGTCTCGCTTGGCCCGTGTACGCCTCCGACACGAAGATTCACGATATCCAACACGTCGAGTCCCAGATTGCGAAGATTGTCGTGAACGGCATCGGTAAGGTCCTGACGTGTAAGAGCAAGAGGCCAAGACTTGTCTGCAGCTCTGCGACATCCCACCTTCGTTACGATCACGAGGTCATCCGGGTAGGGATGGAGTGCCTGCTTGATCAGCTGATTCGTCACATGTGGGCCGTAGTAGTCGCTGGTATCGATGTGATTGACTCCGATCCCAACCGCCTCCCGTAGGACTGCGATTGCAGCGTCGACATCGCGCGGGGGGCCCCATACCTGCGGTCCGCTAAGTTGCATGGCGCCATAGCCCAGACGGTTTAAGGCGATCGATGTGCCGGGAAGAGTGAAGTTGCCCCCAAGATCTATCTGTGTGGTCATAGCGTTTTCTTCTCCAATTTGTCGGGTTCTTATGATTAGATGGAGTACGCTTCCGCTTAGGAGTTCGCATTTGCCCTCTCATCCGCGTGTGCTGCTAGAGCCCCGTAAATCGCCTGTTCAAGCGCGTTCCACTGCGAGCGTGGACGCGATTCTCGAAGCCACTATTCAGGTTTTGCTCCGTGCTGGCAAGGAGCAGATGACCACAACGATGGTGGCGGCGCGAGCGGGCGTGTCGGTCGGAACGCTGTATCAGTACTTTCCGAATAAGAGCGCGCTTTTAAAAGCGGTCTTGAAGCGACATCTGGGTGAGGTTACGGACGCTATCGAGGTTGTTTGCAAGGAGCATAAGGGGGAGACGCCGCGACAGATGGTGACGGCTCTCATCACTGCGTTTCTTCAAGCCAAGATGCGGGATGCGAAGTCGAGTGTCGTTCTGTACTCTGTCAGCTCCGATGTGGATGGAGCGAAGATCGTGCAAGAGACGCGAGGCCGGAGCGATCGGGCGATCGTTGAGATGTTTGAGAGTGCCTCCGAGCCGTTTACGGTCGATCCGCAGACTGTTGTCTCCGTCATACAAGGGGCGATGGTGGGGGTTAGCCGAAGGATCCTGGAATCGGATTCGCCTGAGAAGCAGCGCGATATTTTGTGCCGGGAGTTGATCTTAATGTGCTGCGCATACCTCGACGCGCGTTCCATGCCTGCTTTGATCCAAGAGGCGGATGTTCTCGGCGGCGCGGATGAGAAGGTGCCTGAGGTGATTTTAGGTGTGGCTCGTAAGAGTACGGCTAAGAGGCTTGAGGGCGCGACTCACTCGTAGTCTGCTTTGTCTGTCGCCGTAGCGAGTTCCTTTTGCTGCTTCAGGCGCTCATCTGATCTTCGGTGTGGTCGTGGTGGGGTTTGTAGCGGCCTTGCGAGGCGACGATGTAGTCGTAGTGATCGACGATCCAGTGCTCCATCTGTTTCATGAGGCGGCTGAGCGAGTGGCCTACTTTGGTCAGCTTGTACTCGACGCGTGGGGGAACCTCGGCGTGATCGATGCGGTCGATGATGCCGTTGCGTTCGAGATCGCGAAGGGTCTGGGTGAGCATCTTCTGGGAGATGCCGGTGACGGCGCGGCGGAGCTCTCCGGTGCGGACCGGGCCGTTCTTGAGGGTGCAGAGCAGGAGCATGGACCACTTGCTGCCCACTAACTCCAAGACATCGCGGGAGGGACACTCTGGATCGAAGAGATCGGCTGGTTTTCCGGGCATTTGATCCTCGCAGGCAGGCACAAAAAGGTGCGTACTGTTCTTTTAGAACTGTGCCATATATGCTTTTTTTTGTCGACATGCTGTGTTTTCGATGATGCGATGGGAGGTACGCAATTCTCCTGTAAAGACGCACTTATTCGAAGTAGGTTGGACGGATTTATTTGTAACTGCGGAGTCTTGTCGACGATCGCCAACGGAATGAACGTACTCATTTTTTTGAAAGATACACGCAAAAGATAAGGATGAAACAAATGAAGCCTGTTGAAAGATTCCAAGAACTGAAGAAGCAGCATGTGGTGGCGGATGATATCGCTTTATCGAATTTGTTCGACTCGCTCGAGCCAGTGACATGCGAAGAGATTCGGTCGAAGTGGCGTGGTGGCGGTTTCGATACGGGGCACTGGCTTTTGCAGGTGTTGGTCGATATGAAGTGGTACGGGAAGTGGCTCGTCTCGAAGCTCGATGCGAAGCCTCTGATTTGCTTCGACGAGAAGGGGAATCTCTCTTCGAGTCAGGCGATGAATGGAGAGGCCAGCCTGTGGATGATGGAGTTTCGAGGGAAGGTTTCGGCCACGGTGGTCTATGACGGAGTGCCGATGTTTGGGCATCTTCGCAAGGTGGATGACAATACGCTGCTTGGTGTCGTGAACGGAAAGACCTTACCGAATGGCCAAGAGGTTGTCCAGGATGGACGGCATCAGTACTTCTATCTGGAGCGAGTTGCGGAGTTTCCTGCGAAGTTCGTCGAGTAATCTTCAGGCGGGGTGGGGGGTCTGTCGATCCCACCCACCCTGCCTTTGCTGGTTTTGGGGTAAGTGGGTGGGTTCATTCTTGGCAAGGGGGACAGTTTTGATTAGAGTGCGAGGATGGACGTTTTTCGAAAGTGGGGGCTCGACTGAAGCGCAGAGAGAGTGCGGGAGGACGTGTTCGGGGTCAGGGTGTTGGCCCGGAGGGTCCTGGACCGGTCGAGGGAGAGTCCGGCGAGCGCGTGGGTGTCCCGGCGACTGGGCCGGGGAGCGATAAGTATCAGCGGATTCTGGACGCGGCGGTCGAGGTGATCGCGGAGAACGGGTATTTTAGTTCGCCGGTGAGCGCGATTGCGGCTCGGGCCGGGGTGGCGGACGGGACGATTTATCTGTACTTCAAGAGTAAGGATGAGGTGCTGCGGACGGCGATCGATACGACGTTCGACCGGTTCTACAAGCAGGTGGCGGAGAGGTTCGAGACGCTGCATGGGCCCCGAGAGCAGTTGGAGTATATTGCGCAGGTGCATCTGGAGAGCCATGCGGTGAACCGGAGCATGGCGATTCTGATGCAGACCGAGGTGCGGCAGAGCGCAAAGTTTATCGCGGAGTTCTCGCATCATCATCTGGTGAAGTACATCCAGGTGGTGCGGGAGGTGGTGCGGCGGGGGCAGAAGGAAGGCATCTTTCGGGCGGACGTCTCGGATGGGGTGGTGGCGCATTGCATGTTCGGGGCGATCGACGAGTTGCTGAGCTCGGCGGTGTTTACTGGACGGGTTTATGATGCGAAGGCGACTGCGGCGCAGGTATTGGATGTGCTTTTGAACGGCATACGGCATACGACGTAGATGGGCAGGCTCCACCGATTGTTTAAGCCAGTTGGGAAGATGAGGCGGCGACAACCGTTCTTGTACTGAGGTGTAGACGAAATGTTCGATTTGACGACTTTAAATGATGTCCTGGTGAGTGCGACGGGACGTGGTGAGCGTACGGTGATGTTTTGGCAGGACACGGATGGGGCGTGGAAGCCGATCAGCTCCGTGGACCTGTATGGGCGGGTGAGGGCGCTGGCGGATGTGTTTCGCGGGTGGGGGATCGGGAAGGGCGACCGGGTGGCGCTTCTATCGGAGAATCGGTGGGAGTGGGTGGTGACGGACTTTGCGACGTTGGCGATCGGCGGGGTGGATGTGCCGCTCTATCCGACGCAGCCGGCGGAGCTGATTGGGTATATGTTGCGGGAGTCGGGGGCGAAGGTGGCGGTGGTGTCTTCTCAGGAGCAGTACGAGAAGCTAGCGTCGGCAGGGGATCTGCCGGAGCTGGAACATGTGGTGGTGATGGATTCGGGGACGTTCAGCAACGCCGAGAGCTTTGGCGATCTGATGAGGGCGGCGCAGGCTAAGCAGCAGCGCGATGCGGAGTTCGATGCGATGGTGAAGGTGGCGAAGCCGGAGGATCTGGCGACCATCATCTATACCTCCGGAACGACGGGGGAGCCCAAAGGGGTGATGCTGACGCATGGGAATTTGATCAGCAATATTAATGTGGTTTCGGAGCCGTTTGGGTGGATGGATCAGGACCTTTGTATCTCGTTTTTGCCGCTGTCGCATGTGCTGGCGCGGCATCTTGACTATGCGTTGTTGTATGTCGGAGCGCAGTTGGCGTATTGCCCGAAGACGGATCAGTTGGCTCCGGCGATGAAGGAGCTAAGGCCGACGGTTTTCGTGGCGGTGCCTCGCTTGTACGAGAAGATCCGGCAGGCGGTGGAGGGGAAGTCGGCGTCTTCGCCTGTGAAGTCGAAGATCTTGAAGTGGGCAATCGCGACGGGGAAGGCGCACCGGGAGGAGACGCTGGTGGGGAAGAAGCCGAGCTCCTTGATGTGGAAGATTGCGGACAAGCTGGTTTACAGCAAGATTCGGGAGGCGTTTGGGGGGCGGGTGCGGTGTTTTTGTTCGGGTGGAGCGCCGCTGGGCATGGATACGGCGGGATGGTTTGCTGATGCGGGGATTCGGATCTTCGAGGGGTATGGGCTGACGGAGACCTCGCCGGTCATCTCGGCGAATTATCCTCATGCGCATCGCATCGGAACGGTGGGGACGGTGATGCCGAATGTGAAGTGCCGCTTCGCGGAGGACGGCGAGTTGGAGGTGAGCGGGCCCTCGATCTCCAAAGGGTATTGGAAGAAGGATAAGGAGACTTCGGAGGCGTATACCGCGGACGGGTGGCTTCGGACGGGGGATATCGCGAAGATCGACGATGGAGGGTTTCTGTCGATTACGGACCGTAAGAAGGAGCTTCTGAAGACGAGTGGAGGGAAGCTGATTGCGCCGCAGCCGATCGAGAGCAAGCTGAAGTCGAATGTGCTGGTGGGGAATGCGGCGTTGGTGGGGGATAATCACAAGTTTGCGTGCGTGCTGCTCTCGCCGAACTTCGGGGCTTTGGAGGATTGGGCGAAGGGGCAGGGAGTGGCAGTGGGGGATCATCAGGCGCTGGTGAAGGATCCCAAGGTGGTGAAGGTCTACCAGGAGATAGTGGACTCGGTGAACGCGGGGCTGGCGCACTTCGAGAGCATGAAGAGGATGAAGGTGGTTCCGGAGGAGTGGAGCGTGGAGGAGGGGACGCTGACTCCGAGCATGAAGTTGAAGCGGCGGGTGGTGGAGAAGAAGTATGCGAAGGAGATCGAAGAGTTTTATGCGGATGAGGCGGTGTCCAAGGCCTAGGTAAGTTTTTTGCACTGAAAAGATTGTGGCCCCATCAAATAGCGATGGGAATAATAAAACGGGCTGAGAAGGTGGGGCGGCTCTATGTGAATCCGGTGCCTACGCAGTTGGCTGGGTTCAAGATGACATGGAAGATTTTGCCGCTGTATTGGAGTAACCAGGAGGAGCGGTTTCCAAAGCAGGCGTTGGGGCCGTTTCGTACGGATACGGCGGTGTACGACAAGGCTCCTGAGAGCGGACTGCGGGTGACGTGGATGGGGCACTCCGCGACCCTGCTGGAGATAGATGGGGTCCGGGTGCTGATCGATCCGGTGTGGGATGAACGGGCCTCGCCGATGCGATGGGCCGGGCCGAGACGCTTTTTCGCGGCTCCGTTGAAGCTGGAAGAGATGCCGAAGATCGATGTGGTGATTGTGTCGCACGATCACTATGACCACTTGGGGCGAGATACGATCGAGCGGCTGGCGAGGATGCCTTCCATGGCTGAGACGCAGTGGGTGACATCGTTGGGTGTGGGGAAGATTTTGCAGAGGTTTGGGGTGGCTGCGGGGCAGATCCGCGAGCTGGATTGGACCGAGAGTGTTTCGGTAGGGACCTTATCGTTGACAGCTTTGCCGACCCGGCATTTCTCGGGGAGAGGGCTGACGCACCGATCCGAGACCTTATGGAGCTCTTTTGTGCTGAAAGGGCCGCGGCATACCGTCTATTTCGGGGCGGATTCGGGGTTCTGGGAGGGTTTCGCGGAGATTGGGAGGGTGTATGGACCCTTTGATCTGACGATGCTTGAGATTGGGGCGTATCACCCGCTCTGGGAGAATATCCACATGGGACCGGATGGCGCGGGGCGGGCGTTCGACGCGTTGGGGGGTGCGGGGCTGCTGATGCCGATCCACTGGGGGCTTTTCGACTTGGCGTTGCATGGTTGGCGGCAGCCGATCGAGCGGATGATTGAGGTGGCTGAGGAGCGGGGAATTCGGTTGTGGTCGCCGGAGCCGGGAGTCCCGACCGAGGTCGTGGAGGATGTGGAACACCGGTCGAGCTGGTGGCATTGAGTTTTTTTGCCGTAAGAGTATGATTCTCCTGATTTTTGGAGGAGGAGATCATGCGAATTGGAATGTTGACGGGCGGTGGGGATTGCCCGGGGTTAAATGCGGTCATCCGGGCAGTAGTTCGGAAGGGAATCCAACATCATGGGGACGAGTTCGTAGGATTTATGGAGGGCTGGCGGGGCGTTCTGGACGATGCGACCATGCCTTTGACGCTGGAGACGACGTCGGGAATTTTGCATCGGGGTGGGACGATTTTGCGGTCTTCGCGGACGAATGTGAAGAAGGTGGCGGGGGGATTTGAACGGTGCGTCGAGGTGCTGGGGAAGCATAAGCTGGACGCGCTCATTGCGCTGGGTGGGGACGATACGCAGTCGATCAGCCTGGAGCTGGTGCAGCGGGGGGTGAAGTGCGTTGGGGTGCCGAAGACGATCGATAACGATCTGAGTGGGACGGATGCCTGCTTCGGGTTCGATACGGCGGTGGGAATTGCGACGGAGGCGGTGGACCGGTTGCACTCGACAGCGGAGGCGCACAATCGGGTGATTGTGTGCGAGGTGATGGGGCGGGATGCGGGCTGGATCGCGATTACGGCGGGGATTTCAGGCGGGGCGGACGTGATTCTGGTGCCGGAGGTGCCGATCGACATGGACGAGGTGTGCCGGCTGGTGACATACCGGCGGGAGCATGGGAAGAAGTTCTCGATTGTCGTGGCTGCTGAGGGGGCGAAGCTGCCAGAGGCGGAGCAGGTGGCGTTGGGAACGGCGTTGGATTCGTTCGGGCATGTGCGGCTGAGCGGGATTGGGCAGATGCTGGCGGAGGAGATCGAAAAACGCACAGGATACGAGACGCGGAGTGTGAATCTGGGTCATACACAGCGGGGTGGGACACCTTCGCCGTATGACCGGATGCTGGCGACTCGGTATGGGATCGCGGCTATCGATCTGGTGCATGCGGGGAAGTTTGGCCGTCTGGTGGTGCTGAAGGGGACGCAGATTACGGATATTCCGCTGGCGGATGCCATTGCGGCGACACGGACGGTAGGGCAGGATTTGTTGGATGTGGTGACGGGTTTACAGCCTTTACGGGGATAAGGATCGCTCCGGCTGGGGCTTGTAGGTAGTTAGAGGATGGTTAATAGCTGCGATTTTTGTTGTGAGGCATGGTAAAAGAAGATACAAAGAGTGTGCCGGGCTGTGTGGTTTTTGTCTGGTTTTGCCCTATTTGGTTCTGTGATTTGGAGACTTCTTGATGGCTGGCATGGCACAGATCGCGGTTCGCGAAGTGATGGATATCCGGCAAGCGTCGGAGTATCTGGGCATCAGTGGCGATACGCTATATCGGTATGCGTCGGAGGGCTTTGTGCCGGCGTTCAAGCTGGGGAACCGATGGCGGTTCAAGAAGAATCTGCTGGATGCCTGGATGGATGAGAAGTCGGGTGTCAAGCCGATTGAGCCCGTTACGGTGCTGCCGAAGCAGAAGAAGCCGGCTGGCCGGGCTCGATAATTTTTCTGTCCCGGATGCTGTGGGTACGGCGTAACGGTGATTGGAATGATAAAAACTGCTAAGAGTTGGGCCTGGCTTTTTGCTGGGCCTTTTACTTTTGGTGCTTTGATGGAGTGGGTGAGGTTGGGTATAGCTTTCGTTTTCAGGCTGGGTTTAGGGTTAGGACGGTAACTTCGGGGGGGCAGTTGAGGCGGAATGGGATGCCCACCGTGCCGATTCCCCGGTTTACGTAGAGCTGCATGTTATTGAATTGATAGTGGCCTTCGTAGTATTTCTTGCCCATGGGAGGAAGGACTAGGGGGCCCAGGAAGGGAAGCCGCACCTGACCTCCGTGGGAGTGGCCGGAGAGCATGAGATCGACCAGAGGCGCGCGGGGGTGCTGAACGACGATGTCGGCGAAGTCGGGCTCGTGTGCCATGAGGATGACAGGGCCGTCCGGTTTGTCAGGGATGGTGGCATCAAGGAGGGGGACGGCTGTGGCGGGGTCCTGGACGCCACAGAGCCAGATGCGGGCGTCCTTGCGCTCGACGGCTATGAAGCTGTTAAGGAGGACGGGGATTCCGTTGGACTCCAGTGCACGGGTCACGACGGGCGCGCCAACGGCGATGTCGTGATTGCCGAGGATTGCGTAGCGAAGCGGGCAGGTGAGGGTGGCTAGGAGCTCGGCGCAGTGGTAGGCAGCGTGGGACTCGGAGAAGAAGTTGACGGCTCCCATGGTGACGAAGTCGCCGGTGAGAAGGATGAGATCGGGAGTGAGGGCGTTGACGCGCCGGATGACATGTTCGAGGAAGAAGGGCTCGGTGAACTCTTCCAGATGGATGTCGCTGATCTGGACGATGCGATATCCATGAAAAGGACCGGGAAGGTTACGAATAGCGATGGGCCGTTCGACGATGTCGAGCTCGTGACGGGCGATCTCGCCGGAGTAGAGGGCGAGTCCAGCAATGCCTGCGCCCGTACCCACGAGGAATTTGCGACGGGAGATCCGTGCAGGAGAATTTTGGGAGAGTTGCACGGACATAGTTCATGATAACGGGTCAGAGGTATTCGAGGCGAGTTATAGAGATATGTGGAGGGGCGATTGAGGCGTGTTGAGTAGAATTGGTGGAATGGATTTCAGGTCTCGCAGAAAAAAGGCAGTGGGGGTAGCTGTGGCTGCCGGAGCAGATGCGTTGCTGGTCACCCATCTGCCAGACGTTCGGTATCTGACCGGGTTTACTGGGTCGAATGCTGCAGTGGTTTTGGCAGGCGGGCGAGCGGTCTTGTTTACCGATGCAAGATATACGGCGCAGGCAAAGGCTGAGGCGGCAGGCGTGCGAGTGACGATCGACAAGCGGCCTGCGGTAGCGGCGGCTTGTGGATGGATGGAGTCTGAGGGGATTCGGCGATGCGGGTTCGATGGGACGCGGACCACGGTGGTGGGGCTGGAGGTGATGCGGAAGGCTGTGTCTGGCAAGGTTCGGCGAGGAATGTTTGTTGAGGTGGGGACTCTAGTCGCAGATCTGCGCGAGGTGAAGGACGAGAGCGAGGTCGCATTGATGCGGAAGGCGGCGTTGCTGGGATGCGATCTGTTCGATGGAATGCTGGGGTATCTCGCGCCGGGTTTGCGGGAGGTTGAGGTGGCCGCGGAGCTGGAGCATGCAGCGCGATTGCGAGGGGCGGAGGGTATGTCGTTCGAGACGATCGTGGCTAGTGGGGAGCGGAGCGCGTTGCCGCATGGACGAGCGACGCGGGCGAAGCTGCCAAAGCGGGGGTTTGTGACGTTGGATTTTGGAGTGGTGCTGGATGGGTATTGCTCGGATATGACGAGAACAGTGCATCTGGGAAAGGCGGCTCCGGGAGAGTGGGAAGTGTATGATTCTGTTCTGGAAGCCCAGACGGCAGCGGTGGCATGTGTGGCACCGGGAGTGACAGCCGGCGAGGTGGATGAAGCTGCCCGAAGCGTGCTGCGAAGAAGTGAGCTGGATAAGTATTTCAGTCATTCGACGGGGCATGGGGTTGGCCTGGAGATTCATGAAGGGCCAAGACTGGCGGCGAAGCAGACGCAGGTTTTGCAGGAAGGTATGGTCATCACGATCGAGCCTGGAGTGTATATGCCGGGTAAGTTCGGGTTGCGGATTGAAGATATGGTCCTGGTGACGGCTGCTGGCGGTGAGGTATTGACGCCTAGTTTGAAGGCCTGGATCGAGCTTTAACGCGGAGTAGAGCGAACGTTATGGAATGCGCCGAGATGGCGCGGGAAGAGTGATGATGGACGGAAACAAGTTGGATGAGTTGAGAGAGCTGGTTGAGTTCCTGAAGGCGAACGAGATTGCAGAGTTCGATATGGAACGCGAAGACCTGAAGGTCAAGATCAAGTTTGCCGGTGCGGCACCAGCGGCCGCGCCTGCGGGCTTCGATATGGCTCAGTTGAGCCGGTTGATGGCCTCTGCCGGAGCTCCGGCCGCTGCACCTGCTCCTGTCGCGGCGGCGCCTGCCGTTGCTGCTGAGGCTGCTCCTGCTGCAGAGAAGCTGCATGAGGTGAAGTCTCCTATCGTGGGGACGTTCTACGAATCGCCTTCGCCGGGGGCACAGACCTTCGTGAAGGTCGGCGATCAGGTCGAGGTAGGACAGGTGCTTTGCATCGTGGAAGCGATGAAGCTGATGAACGAGATCGAGTCCGATGTGGCTGGCGAAGTGGTGCGGCAGATTGCGTCGAGCGGCCAGCCGGTGGAGTATGGACAGCCGCTGTTTGCGATCCGGGCCCGGTAAGAGAGACGCGGTTCTTTAGCAGCAGGATTAACTAACGGTTTCGATGGAAGGCTTCCGCGTCTATGTTTCGTAAGGTATTGATTGCTAATCGGGGAGAGATCGCGCTGCGGGTGATCAGCGCGTGCAAGGAGATGGGGATCCGCACGGTCGCGGTGTATAGCGAGGCGGATAGGAACAGTCTGCATGTACGGTTTGCGGATGAGGCGATCTGCATCGGGCCACCACGTTCGGCAGATAGTTATTTGAACGTGCCGGCGGTGATCTCTGCAGCGGAGATTGCGGATGTGGATGCGATTCATCCGGGCTACGGACTGCTGAGTGAGAATGCGAACTTCGCAGAGGTATGCCGGGCATCGAATATCAAGTTCATTGGGCCTCCGCCGGAGGTGACGCGGATGATGGGCGAGAAGTCTACGGCGCGTCAGACGATGAAGAAAGCCAAAGTGCCGATTCTTCCTGGGTCGGATGGAGTGATCGCGGATTCGGATGAGGCTCTAGAGTGGGCGCGGACGGTTGGGTATCCGGTCATATTGAAGGCCGTGGCTGGCGGCGGCGGACGCGGAATGCGAATTTGCAGGAATGCCGAAGAGCTTCCCGGGTTATACCAGCAAGCATCAACAGAAGCGGCCAATGCATTCGGCAATGGCGATATGTACATGGAGAAGTTCATCGAACGGCCTCGGCACATCGAGTTCCAGGTGCTGGCGGATGAGCATGGGAATGTAATGAGCCTGGGGGAGCGCGAGTGCTCCATTCAGCGGCGTCACCAGAAGTTGATCGAAGAGGCTCCGAGCTTGATGATTACTCCGAAACTCCGCGAGGAGTTGGGTAAGACGATCAAGAAGGCGCTTGAGAATATCGGGTACTGGAACGCTGGTACGATCGAGTTTTTGATGGATGAAGATGGCAAGATCTACTTCATTGAGATGAATACGCGCATTCAGGTGGAGCATTGTGTGACTGAGATGGTTACAGGAATCGATCTCGTCAAGGCGCAGTTACGAATTGCAGCTGGAGAGAAACTGAGCTCGATCATCACACGGCCAGTGGAGATTCGCGGTCATGCGATCGAGTGCCGGATCAATGCCGAGCATCCGGAGAAGTTCACTCCCAGTGCAGGAAAGATTACGGCGTTCAATCTTCCGGGTGGAAATGGCGTTCGGGTGGATACGGCGCAGTATGCCGAGGGTGTGGTTCCTCCTTATTACGATTCGCTGATTGCGAAACTGATCTGCCATGGATCGGATCGCCAGGATGCGATGAACAAGATGCAGCGGGCGTTGAGCCAGTTTGTCGTGCAGGGGATTCATACGACGATTCCGCTCCATCAGAAGATCTTCGCGGATGACGAGTTTCGGTCGGGACAGTTCGATACGAAGTTTATGGAGCGATTTTTCGAGCGGCAGAAGCAGAGCTAAGCGGGTTACGATCTCTGGACCTGTACGAATGACACAAACTAACCGCACCGATTTGGAGTGGTGCTTTCTATGAATTGCCTTGGAAGGATTTCGAGCGGTGAGAGAGCTACCCCGGTTGTATCCGATCGTAGATGCGGGTGTCTTGCGGGCGCGATGCATTGACCTGCAGAGATTCTGCGCGGAGCTTCGTGGGGCTGGGGTGGGATTGGTGCAGTGGCGGAACAAGGTGGGTTCGCCACAGGAAGTGCTGGCTGGGGCAGCAGTTTTAAGCGAGGCATTTGCCGGGAGCGGCTGCCGATTGATCATGAACGACCGGGCGGATCTGGCGGTTCTGGCTGGGTTTGGTGGGGTGCATGTGGGGCAGGGCGATCTGTTGCCTGAGGATGCACGACGGGTGGTCGGGGTGGAGAGGTGGGTTGGGGTATCTACCCATTCCGACGAACAGGTGCGGATAGCGGATTTGGGTTGCGCTGACTATGTTGCGATCGGGCCTGTGTTTGCTACCGGGACGAAGGTTGATGCTGAGGCAGTGGTCGGGTTGGATGGGTTGCGACGGGCTCGAATGTTGACGCGAAAGCCGATTGTGGCGATTGGTGGAATTACGCGGGAGAATGCGCGGAGTGTGATCGGTGCGGGAGCAGATTCCGTCGCCGTGATCAGCGGATTGCTGGTTGAAGGAGAGCCAGTAGCGAAGGTGGCGGAAGACTTACTGGGAATTTTGGGGTAGAACAGAAAAACATGAATACAGCAAAGGTCAATGCAACCACCGGTTCTTCGGCTGCGCCGCAGTTCGTGCAAGGGATGGGTCTGTTTTCGGCGACAGCGATTGTGATGGGTTCGATGATCGGATCGGGAATCTTTATCGTCTCGGCTGATATGTCGCGCTCCCTGGGATCTCCGGCGCTGCTGATTGCAGCGTGGCTGGTGACGGCGGTGATGACGATCATCGGTGCGCTGAGCTATGGGGAGTTGGCCGCGATGATGCCCAAGGCCGGTGGTCAGTATGTGTATCTGCGCGAGTCATTGGGGCCGTTGTGGGGATTTCTGTATGGTTGGACGCTGTTCCTGGTGATCCAGACGGGAACGATTGCTGCGGTTGGAGTGGCGTTTGGGAAGTTTCTCGGGGTGTTCTTTCCGGCGGTCAGCACTACGAATTGGATCTGGCATATAGGGAGCGGAAAGGTTGGCCTGAATACGGCGAACCTGGCGGCGATCGTGATCATCACGTTGCTCACGATTCTGAATACGCTTGGGGTCAAGATGGGAGCCGCGATCCAGAACCTGTTTACGTCGGCCAAGGTGCTGGCGTTGATGGCGGTAGTGCTGGTGGGAATCCTGATGAAGGATACGGCTGCTGTGGCGGCGAACTTCGGCGCTGGCTGGCACAACTTCTGGGCTGGAGCGAGTTGGAGCACGCTTCATGCGGCGCAGGCAGGGTCGACGACGGGCGATTATGTGGGGCTGCTGACGATTCTGGCGATCGTTCAGGTTGGGTCGCTGTTCAGCGCCGATGCATGGAACAACGTTACGTTTACGGCGGGTGAGATACGGAACCCGAAGCGGAATCTGCCGCTCTCGCTGGCGATCGGTACAGGTGTGGTGCTGCTGTTGTATGTGCTTTGCAACTTCGTCTACCTGAGTGTTCTTCCGTTGGCGGGAAATGCTACTGCGACGACGATTACGGGACGCGGAATTCAGTTTGCGACGGAGGATCGGGTTGCGACGGCGGTGATGGAACGCGCGTTCAGCGGTTACGGCGCAAAGCTGATGGCTGCAGCGATTCTTATCTCGACCTTTGGGTGCGTGAATGGAATGCTGTTAGCCGGAGCTCGCGTCTATTACGCGATGAGTCGAGATGGACTGTTCTTCAAGTCTGTCGGGAAACTGAGCGAGAAGTCGAAGACGCCGGTGAACTCGTTGTGGGTGCAATGGGCCTGGACGTGTCTGCTGTGTCTAAGCGGAAGCTATGGGCAGTTGTTGGACTATGTTATTTTCGCCGTGTTGATCTTCTATATTTTGACGATTGTGGGGCTATTTGTGCTGCGCCGGACGCGTCCCGATGCGGTACGGCCTTACAAGGCATTTGGATATCCAGTGCTGCCTGCGCTTTATATCCTTATGGCTACGTGGATCAGTGTTGTACTCTTACGGTACAAACCTCAATATACGTGGCCGGGTCTGATAATCGTGCTGCTGGGTGTACCGGTGTATCTGGTATGGCGGCGGTCAGCGGTATACGAAGCGACTACCTGAAGGTTTGAGCTGAAGCCAGATACTGCATTTGGGAAGGAACAATAGAAGACGCATGGCAAATCTGTTTGCAAAGAAGTCGATGAACGCATTGATGGCCGAGGCGGCGGAGGAAGGTTCGCTGACGCTGGAGCGATCGCTAGGGCCCGTGCAGTTGACGGCGCTGGGAATCGGAGCGGTGATTGGCGCCGGCATTTTCGTTCTCTCTGGAATCGGCGCACATTCTGCCGGTCCTGCCTTGATGTTGGCTTTTGTACTCTCGGGTCTGGGATGCGCGTTCGCCGGACTTTGCTATGCCGAGTTCGCTGCGATGATTCCACTTGCCGGTTCGGCTTATACGTATGCGTATGCGACTCTGGGCGAGCTCTTTGCCTGGATCATCGGCTGGGACCTGACGCTGGAGTATGCGATGGGCGCGAGCACGGTGAGTTCGGGCTGGTCGAATACGTTTGTCGAGTTTCTTGCGATCTTTCATTTGAAGTTTCCGCTTTGGTTGGCGTATGACCACTGGACCGGTTTGCGGAAGGCCTTGAACCTGGTGGCGCGTCAGGCGTTGCATGCGGCGCATCCGGAGTTGATTCCGGGCACGAAGCCCTTCAGCGAGGCTCTGGCGGTACTGATAGCGCATCCTTCGGTGGACCTGACGAGCCAGGCTCATGCGCTGCTGAATGCTCCGGTGCTGTTTGGACGAGAGATGGGCTTCAATCTGCCGGCGTTCCTGATCGCGCTGGTGATTACGGCGGTTCTGGTGATCGGCATCAAGGAGTCGGCGAACTTCAACACGGGGATCGTGATTTTGAAGGTTGCTGTGGTGCTGTTCGTCCTTGGGTTGGGTTCGCACTATGTGAATAAGGCCAACTGGGGCTCTGACTGGCATACCTTCGCACCGTTTGGAGTGGGTGGAATCGGATTGGCCGCGGGGCTGGTGTTCTTCTCGTATATCGGATTCGACGCTGTTTCGACGACGGCTCAAGAGGCGAAGAACCCGCAGCGCGATATGCCGATCGGCATTATCGTTTCGCTGGGGATTTGTACGCTGTTGTATATCGGCGTAGCAGCGGTGCTGACAGGGATGGTGTACTGGCCAGACGTGAATATTGAAGCGCCGATTGTGCGGGCTTTTCTGGAGCACAACCTGAACTCCGCGGCGAACGTTATTACGATCGGTTCGCTGGCGGGTCTGACGAGCGTAATGCTGGTGATGTTGCTGGGCCAGAGCCGCGTGCTGTATGCCATGGCGAAGGATGGCCTGCTGCCCAAGGGGTTCTTTGGGGCGATTCATCCCCGGTTCCGGACGCCGTGGAAGGGAACGATTCTCGCCGGTTTGTTGGCGGCGATTGTGGGAAGCGTCACTCCAATCGACGATATCGGCAAGATGGTGAACATTGGAACGCTGTTTGCGTTCGTGATCGTGTGCATCTCGGTGATGGTTCTGCGGCATAAAGATCCGCATCGCCATCGTCCTTTCAAGACGCCGCTGGCGTGGCCGATTCCGGTGGTGCCTGTCCTGGGTATTCTCTTCAACGGATACATGATGTATCAGTTGGGCTTGGCGAACTGGATTCGGCTGGTTGTGTGGCTGCTGATCGGGCTGGTGGTCTACTTCCTGTATAGCCGCAATAACAGCAGGGTCCAGAAGGGGCTCCTCAACGCTACAGAAGAGTAAGGCTGTCGTATTCGGAAGAGCGCCCGGCTTTGGCCGGGCGTTTCTGCATGGCGGGCAGGTGGGTTAGCCGGGTGGCAGCACCCCCTCCCCCCCAAAAAAGGCGCAAAGTCTTCTATCGATGCAGTTTGGGCGTGGACTTTTCGTCGTGTGTCGATCCCGATTTCAATGGGCGTATCGACTCGGGCGAACAAATTAGCAAGGATCTTGATGTATCTCCGCGCTGAGCGGATTTATTTGACTTCTACTTCTATTTTAGAGAGGTGAGCATAACTTAAGTGCCACTTGGATCTTGCTGATCTGGAATGGGTTAGGTGGTTTTGGGGCTTGACATGTGTTTTTGTGGGAGATTTTGCGGAGATGCGGCGTAGATGATTGTTTTAATTGCGGTTAAATGTCGCTTTCGATGCGTCGAAACCAGCAATTCCTAAGGGATGAGAGCTTTCGGCTCGTTGGAATGGGTTTATTGCGCTTAAGGGTTGTACGAAACTAATCCGTGCCCGTTCCAACCATCGTCTCGAGCCACTCCTTGCTGTATGCCCGAGCTAGATTGCCGAGCTTTATGGTTTCTCCTGTCTCAACGTTCACTACGGGGAGTGCTGCGATATGTTTGAGCCTCTCGGGGCCGCCGATGTAGTTCAGTTTTCCGGAGGCGTCTCTCGACTCGCGAAAGAGGGATGGTTTCGTCTGGATATGCTGGATCGCGTCGTCGACAAATTGTTTTGCGTAGTCTTCGCGGATAAAGAAGGCGTTATTGCCGGCGGAGTTTGTCCCGACGAACCGGTATCCCTTTTTGATTGCCAGTGAACAGAGCGCCTTGATCGAGGCGCCGAAGTATAGGTTGCTGGGATGAGCTTGCGTCCGGATGAAGCTGTCGTTATATGGGGTGGAGATGGGGTATACATCGCCAAAGACCGCGTTGTATTCGCAGACATAGATGATTGGGCTGACGGCATCGATGGCTTCCCATACCCAATAGTCGTTTCCATCGAGGTCGATACTTAGAAGGCCGATCTCTCCTCTGAATCCGGCGCTTGAGATCAAGCTGTTAATGTTCTCTCTAGTGATGAATGCGGGCCGAACCGTAAGGTCGTATTTCCATGCTAGGTTATCCTGACTTACTCCTGTAGCCATGGCCGGGCTGCCGTCCATGATGAGTCCGCGCCAGTTACGATTTTGCAAGAGAAATCGAGTGTTGGATTGGCGGTAGGTATCGACTCCGAACTCAACGAAGGATTGGGCGGCGAGGGGGATGCCGGCACGTTCGATGAGCCAATCGATGATTCCATCGTCGCCCCACTGAGAGTTCACGCGAAACTCTACGTCTGGAAGGGAAGAGATCTTCTTTTGGGATCGAACCTGCCAACTCGCCATGCGTCCGAGGAGTTGTAAGTTATCTCCCATAAACCACAGCCTGAAACCCGTCATCCATCTTTGAATGGCTTCTTTATTGAGCATTGCTAATTCTCCGATGAGGGTCAGATACGCTGCGGCGAGTTGTATGGATAGTGTGGCGCTACAGGACTAAGGATGGCCATCTCCTGGACTGCTATGTTTTCGTGGTCCGCAAGCGTGCCCATGAGAACGATGAACCATAGAGGTAGTAAGAGATCAAAGGACTCAGCCTCGGCCAGACCGCGTACCACTATAAAAAGCATGAGGCTGAGGAAGAGCATCTTTGTCGGACTGCGCACCATTTTGCGGATCTGCCGATAGAGGCTTCCGTATAGACCGATGAACAGGATGATCCCGACTGCTCCATAGGCGTAGAACTGTTGCAGAAGCTCGTTCTCCGCATGCCTTGGTTCAAATCGATCGGGGCCGAAGGGAGGGATGACCTTCCACATCGAATCAAATCCGTGTCCTATCCAAAGATTCCAAGGATGGTCGACCATCGAATTCAAGACGAAGAGCCAGATGGCAGTGCGGCCAGTGAGGGTTTCGGCCTGGTTGCTGTCTACGGTGTAGATGTCGTAGTAGGACTCGAATAAACCCCAGAAGACCAAGATGAGCAAGACGGCTGCGATCATGAGGAGCACCTTCGTCCTTCGACTCATGGATCTGTCCCGAAGCACCAGATAGATTTCGCTCACGAAAAATGCGACGAGGGTCGTCTTGCTGAGGCTGCGCAGAAGAGTGATGATGAGAAAGAAGGTGGCTAGTCCCCATCTCCCCTCTTTGCGGCGCATGAGGTATTGGGCCAGAAAGATTGACAGCGCGCAGAGGTTGCCGATCTGGTTGGTGTTGAAGAAGTCCTCATCTCCAAGACGAAGGTCGGCTTGCGTGGGCATGAGCCATGCGACCACCGCGAGACAGCAGGTACTCGTGATGAAGCCCTTCATCAAGGAGTGGGAGACTACGGTTATTTCCCTTGTGCGAAGGAGCAGAAATACGATCGCCACATCCGCGACCAGATCGCCCCAGTAGGCGAGGGAGTTTTGCAACGATACTGTTTCGCTCCAAATTAGACTGCAGCCAGAGAAGAGAATAAAAGCGAGCACCCACCGGACGCTCGGCAGCCGCAGAATTGTGCGAAAGGTGCGACGACTCGAACCAAAGACGTCGAACCAGACGAAGGTCAGCAGGAGGACGTTGAGAACGATACTTATGGCCGCACCTGTGCTGGGCTCGGTTCCTAAGATACGTGTCGTAAAGAGCACAATGCTGATGCGGCTAGACGCAAAAAAGCCAACGAGGAATGCCAGAGTCGAGTGCGTCAGCGGTTGGCTGATCTCCTCTTCCGCGAAGTTGGCGGTGGCGCTCATAGATCCTCGAGAGCTCGCGGCAGTCTCCCTTGATCGAGCTCTGTTCCGTCGACGGAACGGGGGGTGGGGGGAACCCGATCCCTTGAGGGCTGGAGCGTTTTAACTGTCTGAAAGCGCATATGCAGAGCCGAGAGTAGCAGCTTGCAACCGCAACAGTTGTCAACGATTTGTCGGTTAATTGTCAGATGACTATAACCCGCCCGAGCTATAACTGCGCTCGAAGGTAGGTGGGGCGCTACAGGGGAGGAGTCAGTTACTTCCATCCCATTTGGAGATTGAGATTGGCTTGTGCTTTGAGGATTTGTTGGTGGCCTGGCTGTCTGAGGTTGTGGCGGCGGGGAGGGCGAGGACGGGGATGATAGCAGTGTTGGCGGGGTCGGGGTCGTCGCGAAGGTGAAGGTAGAGGGTGACCGTGGAGGGCCGGGAGGCGGAGAGCGCCGAGGGGAGGCTGGTGGGACGGGGGATGGAGACGGTAGAGCCTACGAAGCCGTCGGGGACGGCGGTGGGGGAGGTGAATGCGGCGTCGGTGGAGATCGAATCCAGCAGGTAGAGGTCGGCTCCGTTGAGGGTGCAGGGAGCGGTTCCTTCGGCAGGGCACTGGAGGTTGGTGATACCGGGGAGGCGCACGAGGGTTGCGATGGGAAGCCAGGCGCTAGCTACCCCTTCTGGGGTGACGGCGCGGAGGTGTAGGGGGCCGAAGGCGGAGGTGCCGAAGGTCTTGAGAGGGTCGAGGGTGCCGACGATGGTGTGGGGGTTCTGGAGGACTAGATTGCCTGAGGCGACGGTGAGGTCGGCGTGGAGGGAGTCGTCGACGCTGGCGACCTCGATCTTTCCGGTACGCGGGAAGGGGGAGGAGGATTTGAGGGAGAAGGTGAGCTGCTGGGTGGTGGGGAGATCTTCCTCGCTGACGAGATGAAGGATAGGGTCGGTGGGGCGGCCCATGTTGCGGCTGAGCAGGGTGACAGAGGGACGGGCGGCGCCTACGGTTACGGGCAGGACGAGGGTTCGGCCGTCCTTGAGGGCGACGCTGGCGGTGAGCTTGTCTCCGGCACGAAGCTTGGGGGCGGCGGCTTTGTCCGGGAGGGTTAGGGGAAGTGTCTCTGGCGTGCCGGAGGGGGTTGGGGCGTCCGATGCCGGGGCCGGAGTGAAGGTAAGGCCGGCGAGGGTAAGCGCTTTTACCTGGGAGAGGTTGGTGCCGGTGGCGGTGGCGGAGGTATCTCCGGCGTAGAACTGGAGGGCGGTGAGGGTGGCCGGTTCGGTGAAGATCTTGGCGGATACGACGTAGGGCGAAGGGTTGCCAAACTGTTGGACGGCGATGTTGAGGTTGCCGGGATCAGGGGATTTGAGAGGCAGGCGAAGGTCGAGGAGGTTGGGGCGGTCGGCGGACTTCCAGGTGACGGGGGTGTAGCTGCCGGGTGTGAGCTCGATGCGGATGGCGTCGACGCAGGCGTTGCCGTTGGAGGCGAGGAGGACGTGGTTCTCGCGGCCGGCGATGAGGGGGTCGTCGGTGGCTAGGTGCCAGTCTCCGCCGGGTGCGGCTTGGAGGTCGAGGGTGGGGCCGGTGAAGGCGTCAAAGCCCCAGAGGCCGGAGACTGTGCCAGTGACGGTACCGGTCATGGGCGCGGCGGGAGGCAAATTGGAGGCGGGTGTGCTCGAGGCGGGAGGGGATTTGGGGTCGGTTAGTTCAGCTTCGGAGGGCATGGGGAGGAGTTTGCGATCGGGAGACGGGGTTACGATCAATCCGCCCTGGAAGGCGTCCGGGGTGAGGGGGATGTCCTTTGGGCCAGCTTTGCCGTTTTCTGTGTTGATGTGAAGGACCAGGTCATGCGCGAAGCTGGTGGAGAAGACCAGGGGGGCGCCGTCGACGGGGAGGACGAGGTCCGGCTTGAGGAGGCAGGAGACGAACTTGGGGTCGGTGGCGCGGAGAGGTGGGGGAACGGCCTTCTGGACCGAGGGGAGGCCGATGACGATGACGGACTTGGGATTGCGGAAGGAAGGAGGGGTGTTGAGGCGGAGGTTGAGGCTGGCTCCTTCGGGGAAGGAGATGGCGGGTATGTATTGGTACTGGGCGCTGTGGAGGCCGCCAAGGATGCGGAAGAGGTCGACGACGGCTCCGACGTAGGCGCTGTAGGTGCCGCCACCCGCCATGCCGGTGTAGCTGGCGGCGGTGATGAAGTCGGAGCTGGGGCCGTTGGAGAGGGAGGCGATGACGTTCTGGGCGTGGCTGTCGTCGAGCAGGGCCTGGTTGCCGGACTGGATGAGGCAGTTGTATTGGAGGTCTACGGGGCGCTTGAAGCAGTCGTCGTTGGGTTTGAGGCTGAGGGTGCGGGAGAGGAGCACGGAGTGATCCATGAGGGCCTTCTGGTCGGAGGGCGGCACCTTGCGCATGGAGGCGATGTATTTTTCGATGCGGGCCTGCTCGAAGCCGGCTTCGGAGAGGTCCTGAGAGGCGCGGACGAAGATGCCAGGGCGGCCACGGACGGCTTTGCGGAGGGTGTTGAAGTCGCCGCCGGTCTCGGGGGCGAGGAAGAGGATCGCCTGTTGGGCCTCGGCGGGAACGGTGACGTAGGAGCCTTCTTCCTTCACCTTCTTGTTCCAGGTCTCGATTTTGAAGAACCACTCGTCGGGAGGCGGATTGGTGTTGCCGCGCAGGAAGGCGGCGATGAGGAGGTAGTTGACGGACTGGGTGGCGGGGAGGTCCGGGTGCAGCCAGAGCTTGTCGCCGGGCTGGAGGTTGGGGACGTTGGCGATGGGGAGGGTCTTGCCGTCGCGGGTGACGCGGACCTCGACCTTGGGACCTTCGAGGTCGAAGCGGGCGGCCTGGGCGAGCGAGGGAGTGGAGCGGCAGACGGAAAGAAGTAAAAGCGCAACGAAGATGCCAAGGGTAGTGCGAGGACGCAAACTGGGGTATCTCTTCGCCATGGTCTTATCTTAGACGGGATGATGGGAGAAGCGGATGTGTGGTTGGCAGGTTAAGGGTAACGAGTTGTAAACTATGGGGTGCAGCGGGTAGGTCTATCGAGAGGTGGCGAGGTTGATGCTTGCATAACCGTCGTACGATCAGGCGCCCTCTGGACGGGGCACCTGAGGGCGTTGTTGGTTGTCAGGCCTTGTTGAGGACGCGGGAGGAGGGGTGGTCGCTGGCGATGACGCCGTCGCGGATGGTGATGACGCGATGGGCGTACTCGGCTATGTCGGGCTCGTGGGTGACGACGACGATGGTGTTGCCTTTGGCGTGGAGTTCGTCGAAGAGGGCCATGATCTCGTCGCCGGTTTTGGAGTCGAGGTTTCCGGTGGGTTCGTCGGCGAGGATGATGGAGGGCCGGTTGACGAGGGCTCGGGCGATGGCTACGCGCTGGCGCTGTCCGCCGGAGAGCTCGTTGGGCTTGTGCATCATGCGGGAGCCGAGGTTTACGGACTCGAGGACGGCCTTGGCACGCTCGGTGCGCTCGGCGGCGGGGGTGCCGTTGTAGATAAGGGGTAGCTCGACGTTATGGAGCGAGGTGGCGCGGGCGAGAAGGTTGAAGGTCTGGAAGACGAAGCCGATCTCCTTGTTGCGGATGCGGGCGAGTTCGTCGTCGTTGAGCTCGGAGACGTCGTGGCCGTTGAGCCAATACTTGCCCTGGGAGGGGGAGTCGAGGCAGCCGATGAGGTTCATGAGTGTGGATTTGCCGGAGCCGGAGGGTCCCATGATGGCGACGTACTCGTTGTGGCGGATGCGGAGGTTGACGCCGCGAAGGGCGTTGACCTGCTGGTCACCCATTTCGTAGGTCTTCCAGAGATTCGAGGTGACGATGACGTCGCCAGCGTGAGGGCCGTCTGCGTTGATCTGGGTGGGGTCTACTGCAGTTTCGATAGCCATCCGGTTCTCCGGTTTCTACAAGTTGAAGCTTAGTACGTTGACGGAGCGGAGAAGGTTCCGAACCGCAACGGCTGGATTGAGTTACGAGTCTTGCCTGCCGTGCCGGGACTTCAGAATCCCCCTATGGATTCGAGGAGATTCGGTAGATAGCCCCTCGCGCTCGCCTGTCCATTATCGTAGGATTGAAGTCTTTTGCCCAATCCCGACGCGAAAAATAATGTGTTTGCCTGTCGATTTCGACCTATGATTTTTCGTCGGCGGTGGGAGTATCGACCGAGGTATCTCGTTTGACGGAGATGCCGCTCTTAAGGCTGCGGAGGACTTTGTAACGGCCGGTAACAATCTCGTCGCCGTTCTTCAGACCTCCTAGGACTTCGATCTCAGTCGCACCGGTGATGCCGGTGGTGACAGGTACGAAAGAGACGTGCAGCTTCTTCCGATTATCGGAGATAAGGTAGACGCCCTGGACGAGTTGCGGCTTGGCGGGAGCGCCTGAGGAAGCGGCGACGGTGGCGGGCTTGCCAGCGTTGGCAGCGAGGACCTTTTCCGCAGCGACGTCGCGCTGGACGAGCGCCTGGATGGGGATGGTGAGGGCGTCGGGCTTGCGGGCGGTGGTGATCTTGGCGGTGGTGGAGAGGCCCGGGCGGAGGTCGTCGGAGGCTTCATCCAAGGTGACTACGACCTTGAAGTCCTTTGCTTCTTCGGTGCCGGTGGTGCTTTGGGTGGTAGAGAGACCGGTGGTGCGGAGGAGCGCCTGGTCGCCGACCTCGGTGACATGTCCCTTAAAGACACGGCCGGGCAAGGCGTCTACGGTGACATCGACGGTTTGGTTGAAGCGGACGTTGACGATGTCGGTCTCATCGACCTTAACCTCGGCGGTGATGACGGACATATCGGCGAGGGTCATGATGGTGGATCCGCCGGCGTTCTGAATGCCGACGACGACGGTTTCGCCCTCGCGGACGGGAACGTTGGTGACGAGGCCGTCGAAGGGAGCACGGCTGACGGTCTTGTCGAGGGAGTCGAAGTTGGCGCGCTGGCTGGCGAGCGCCTGCTCGACGTGGGCGCGCTGGGAGGCGGTCTGGGCTTCGGCCTGGTCGAGCGCGGCCTGACGCTGGGCCAGGGTCGCGGTTGCCATGTCGAAGGCGGCCTGCTTGCTATCGAAGTCCTGCTTGGCGATGAGCTTCTCTTCGTAGAGGCTGCGGGCGCGGTTGTAGTCGAGGCGCTTCTGCTCGAGGTCGGCCCTGGCCTGGAGGATATTGGCTGCAGCGGTCTTCTCGGCAGCGGTGTAGGAGTTGACGTCGGTGCGGGAGGAGTCGATGGTGGCCTTCTGGGCCGCAACGGTGGCCTGGGGCTGCACGTTTTCAACGGTGGCGAGTATGGTTCCAGCCTTAACGTGGTCGCCTTCCTTCACATTGAGGTGGGTGATGCGGCCGAACGCGGTGGCGCCTACGTTGACGTAGGTCTTGGGCTTTATCTGGCCAGTTCCGCTGACGATGGAGACGAGCTCCTGGCGGACCGCCTTGCCGACGACGACCTTGGTGACATTGGATTGGCTCTGAATCACGGTACCGGCGACGATTCCGGCAACAACCAGAAGGACTACCACAATCAAAACGATTTTCTTGACGCTCATTCGGGGGTTCTCTCTTGATTCGGTGACAGGGTGACTGTGCATCGATCAGGTTCACTGCCGGTATGAAGTTCTATACGAAGCGGTAAGCTGCGTGGTTCCATCTGTTGCGACGTCTCTCATTCGGGGACGATGTTGTCTGTATCGCGTGACGTTTGCCGCGCTACGCCCTACAGGAGGTTTGAACGAACGTAGAAATTGTGTGATTGATCGAGTCCGAATGATAGCAGGGAGAGGAGGTTGGGGCGAGTGGATTCCGAGAGGATTCATAGACTTGTATCGGGGGCCTAACCGCTCTACAATGATAGGAGGTAACAGGAGTGCCACCCCCGTATATGAACCCCTCACGTTTTCTTGTCTCAAGTACTGCATTCGTATTGATGGCAATTGCAGGGGGAAGCGCTCTACCCGCCCAAACGACCACTGGAAACAAGCCCGCCGCTGATGGCGTCGTTCAGGCTCCTTCGACCGCCGATAAGCCCGATCCTCTTAAGCGCAAGCTGAGCGACCAGGAGAAGTTCAAGCAGCAGAAGGCGCTGCGGGGAGAGTTGCACGGCGAGTACAAGAAGTGGGTCGACGAAGATGTTCGCTGGATTATTACCGACCAGGAGTTGCAGGCCTTCAAGAGCTTGAGCAACGACGAGGAGCGGGACCAGTTCATCGAGCAGTTCTGGCTGCGGCGCAATCCGAATCCGGACTCTCCTGAGAACGAGTATCGCGAAGAGCACTATGCGCGCATCGCTTATGCGAACGAGCACTTCGCTGCCGGCAAGCCGGGTTGGAAGACAGACCGCGGCCATATTTATATTGCATACGGCAAGGCAGACAGCATCGACTCACATCCGAGCGGCGGAAACTACGAGCGTCCCATGGATGAGGGCGGCGGAAGCACTTCGACGTTTCCGTTCGAGATCTGGCACTATCGTTACCTTGCTGGAATCGGCGACAACATCGATATCGAGTTCGTGGATAACTGCATGTGCGGCGACTATCACATGACGATCGACCGGTCTGAGAAGGACGCGCTGAAGTATGTGCCAGGCGCGGGTCAGACGATGTCTGAGCAGATGGGGCAGTCGTCGAAGGCGGATCGCTTCTCGGGTGGTGGACTCGAGCAGCTTGGTGCGGGGCCGGGTTCGGCGATGAACCAGTCCAAGCAGTTCGACCGGTTGGATCGCTTTGCGAAGCTGATGGCCGCGCCTGAGATCAAGTTCAAGGATCTTGAGGCGTTCATGGCAACCTCGAAGATCTTGACTGGACCGCCGTTTCTCTTCGATGTACGGACGGACTATGTGAAGGTGACGAACGATACGGTTTTGGTACCGTTGACGTTACAGATTCGGAACCGGGATATCACGTTCAACAACAAGGATGGGGTCGCGATCGGCACCGTTAATATTCTGGGGCGCGTCTCGAATCTGAACCACAAGCCGATCCAGACGTTTGAGGATACGGTGAACGTGCAGGTGCCGAGCGAGTTCCTGGCACGCACGCAGAACAACGTTTCCGTTTACTGGAAGTCTTTGCCGTTGCGTCCTGGCCTGTACAAGATCGATATCGTGATCAAGGACGTGAACAACCAGGACCATATCGGAAGATGGCAGCGCAGCGTCAACGTTCCGAAGTATGACGACGACCGGCTGGCGGCTTCTTCGCTGATTCTTGCCGATCAGATGGAGCGGGTGCCGTCCAAGGATATCGGGGCAGGAAACTTCGTGATCGGGAACACTCGCATTCGGCCGCGAGTGCCAGCCGGGATTGCGCTGCCGGTGACGTTCCATCGTGCGCAGAACTTGAACTTCTGGATGCAGGTGTATAACCTTGGCATCGACGAGAAGAGTAAGCAGAACGGCGCTACTGTCGACTACGAGATTATGGACACCGAGACGAACAAGTCGGTTCTCCAGGTTCAGGAGTTGACAAACAAGTTGAATCCCAATTCGGATCAAGTTACGCTCGAAAAGAGCCTGCCACTGGCAAGTTTGCAGCCGGGCAAGTATAAAGTAACGATCAAGGTGAACGACGGCATCACCAAGCAGCAGATCGCAGAGTCTGCGCCGTTTGTGGTTGACTAAGGCAGGTGTGCTGTATATGGCTGTATGGTTACGCGGATGGTGTTGCGATAGCCGGCGGCCGGCACAAACTGTTAAAAGCATGTCCCTACCTTTTCCGGGTGCTTTTAATTGGGAGCAGGCCATCGGCGCGCAGGGAAGGTAAGACTGTGCAGCGATCCGATTTGAAAATTCTCGTTGTCGCTCTGATGCTGCTGTCAGCATCCATGAGCGTCTCTGCGGCTCCGAAGGCTGCAGGACCCGCCGGTGGGGCGATGGTTTCGGGGATTGTGCGGGACGCGCAGGGCGTCGTTCAGATGGGTGCGCTGATCCAGGTTGTGTCCAGTAACTCAACTACTGCGGTGACAGCCTTCACAGATTTTCATGGACGCTATCTGGTGACGAATTTGTTGCCCGGGAAGTATCATGTACGGGCTTCGGCGGCGCTGTTCGTTCCGGCGCTGCGGGAGAACCTGCAACTGCGTTCGGGTGCGAGGACCGTGGTCAACCTGACTCTGAGTACCTTGTTCGAGACTGGTTCCTGGCTTCCGGCGGAGCGCCGTAGGGCGGACGAGTCTCAGGACGATTGGATCTGGACGCTGCGTTCGGCAGCGAATCGACCGATTCTGCGGATGGTAGAAGATGGCGACCTTGTTCTGATGTCGTCGAGTGCCTCGGAGACGTCGAAGGTTGCGGGCGACGCGGCCAAGGCCTCTGTGATGGCCGGCGACGGAACGTTTGGACGGGGCGGGGTACATCACATTGTTTCGCTCGACCGTAGTCTTGTGGATGGATCGGCTGCCCGATTCCGAATCGACGTTGGAACCGGGTTGGCGCAGGGACATTCGGTATTCGCAGGACGGCCTTCGACCGAGATGCAGGCGGGCTATCAGAGGCGTCTGGGGCTGGGTGGGGCTGTTCGTACGGTGGTGAGCTACCAGTCGCACCCTGAGATGGTTGGGACGGGGCGGGTTTCGGGACTCGATGCGGTTCAGGTTGCTACGGCGCAGAAGATGCAGTTTGGCGACTTCGCGGATGCTGAGGTTGGTACGGCGCTCAACCTGATCCACACGTCGGGGTATATGACTGCTGCACGGCCCTTCCTTCGGGTATCGGCGCATCCTTCGTCGGATTGGACCATTGGATACCGGATGGCGACCTCGCGCAGCGTGCAGGCCTTCAATGGGCTGGATACGGTGCAGCCGGAGTTGCCGGTTGCGGTGATGTCGCAAGGGAAGCTGCGTACGGAGAGTGGACTTCACCAGGAGGTCTCGATCACGCGCAAGGCGGGGCGCGGGATGGTTCAGGCGAGCTACTACCGCGACGCCTTGGAGAACGTACTGGTCTCGGGTGGCGGTGGTCTGATCGCCGCGGATCTGGATGGCGATGGGAGCAGTGCCACCCGGTTGAATGGAGTGATTGCAGACTCCAGTACGGGGGGATTTCAGATCCTGGCCTCCGGATACAGGTCACAGGGCGTCAATGTGACGTTCACTCAGCCTTTGACTGCTGGTTTGTGGGCGGCTCTGGAGTATGAGAATGGCTCCGCGCTGGCGTCGCAGCAGGATGGGACCGTGACCATTGCGGGGGTTGGGTCGCTGCTGAAGCCGAGGACGGCGCAGGCGGCGACGGTGGCGTTGAAGGGCAGGGTGCTCCATACAGGGACGAGTCTGCGGGCAGCTTATCGCTGGCAGCCGGAGTACCTGGTGACTGCGGTCAACCCTTATGCTCCGTTTAGCGATCAGGCTTACTTCAGCTTCTTCGTTCGGCAACCAGTGAACTGCGGCAGGTGGCTGCCAGCCGGGTTGGAGGCGACGGTCGACATCACGAACCTACTCGCGCAGGGGTATCGGCCGTTTCTTTCGGCGGATGGCCGGACGCTGTATCTGGCGCAGGCTCCGCGCAGTATTCAGGCTGGGTTAGCGTTTAATTTTTAGTTGAGGCGCTGATGGGCGCGTCTATTCTTCTCTTCTGTGGGGATAGGTCTCGCTGGATTATAAGAGCTTCCAGTTCTCATCTTTCCTGAGAAGGGAATTCGGGGCTACTTCAAGATTGATGCGAGTGGGTGCCCGTCGATCGATTCTAGCTTCACTCCGAGCAGATGTGCGATGGTGGGGGCGACGTCGAGGTTCGGAAAGGAAGGAATCTCGCCGGCAGGCTTGATGCCGTTTCCGGAGGCGATGAAGATGGCCTGCATGAGCGGCTGGGTGTTGGGGTAGCCGTGTTGGCCCACTTCGTGGGTGTCCGTTATATATGCTCCAGTGTTTCCATCTGCAAACGCGAAGTCGTCGTTGGCGTAGAGCAGGAGATCGGGAGCCTGCGTGGTCTGTGAGGGGGTGGGCCAGCCGTCTGCTGCGGCCTCTTGGGGCGTGAGGGCTGCGCGTATGCCCGGCTTGGCGCTGAAGAGTGATTTCAGTGCCGCGACCGATTTGGGTGTGGCGTGTTGCTGGAAGAGCAAGGCGAATCCTCCATCGGGCAGGCAGAGTGTTTCGCCCGCGGGATTGGCTGCGGCGCTGCTTTGCAAGCCCTGTTCCCGAAGGAGCACGTTGGGATGAATCATGTGGTGGACGCTCTCTTGCCCATGATCCGAGACGATCAGGAAGGTGGTGCGATCGAGATCGCCGGCGTCGCGGACGGTGTCGACGATGTCTTTTACGCGGTCGTCGAGGAAGGCGATGGTATTGCGACCAGAGTCGTTCCCGAATCCGGTCTGGTGCTCGATCCCGTCGAGGGCGAGTAGATGGACGAGGGTGAGGTTCGGGTGGTGACGGCGGAGGATATCCATAGCCGCGAGCGTGTAGATCCGGTCTCGCCAGGCCTGGGAGGGTTTGGAGAAGTTGTCGAGTTCGGACTGCTTCAGAGATCCGTCGTGGAGGAGGTCCTGGACGATGGGACTATCGGGGTTGGGCTTCTCGGCGAAGCTCCAATCGATGGTTCCGGGCTGGTGGATTGCGACCCAATCTACCTCTGCGGTGGTCATTCCAGCAGCGTGCACGGCGTCATAGACCGTCGGGACCGCAACTAGCTGCGATTTGGGTGCGTTTGCTTTGACGTGGGGTGCCGAGTCGGTGCGCTGATTGACGATCAAGCCGTTCACCAGAACGTGATGCCGGGAGGCGTTCACGCCTGTAACCAACGTGGTGTGGTTGGGCCAGGTGACGGTTGGATTGATCGGCTGCATGGAGCGGGCGTAGGCCCCAGAGTGCATCAGCGCGTGCAGCGTCGGAGCAGGCAGGGTTGGGTCCTGGAGGCTTTCGGCGGCGAAGGCATCCAGGCTGATGACGACGACCATGGGACTACGGGGTGCTGGTTGCTGCGCCTCGATCTTGAAGAACGTAGGGACGAGGAAAAGCAAGAGGAGGCGGCGGGAGGTGAAGCGCATGGGTAATTTCCTGATCGAAGGTCTAAGGATAGGGCAATTTCATCAATAAGAGAGAGGCAGGCGATTCGCTCTCCCAGGGTAGTGTATTGATTTAGACGAGCAGTTTAGCGCCTATGGGAGTTGTTTTCTTTTCCCAGTCGAACGGGCGAGTGGCTTTCGCCAACCTCTTGCTCCACTCTCCGCTACAATAAGTCAGATGGCAGATAACGACGCAGGCAAGCTAGCGCAGGTGCAGGCAGCAGGAACGCCCATACCCGAGGCGTGGATCAGGACAGAATTAGCCCGCCACCCTCAGCGCCCCTATCCGATGGACTTCATCGAAGCACTGTTTACCGACTTCAGCGAGATCCACGGCGACCGGGCCTTCGGCGATGATCCGGCGATGACCTGCGGGATGGCATATTTTCATGGCGAGCCAGTGCTCGTCATCGCCAACCTGAAGGGACGGACGCTCAAAGAGCGGGTCATTCGCAAGTTCGGCAGCCCCCAGCCGGAAGGCTACCGCAAGGCTCTCCGCGCCATGCAGATTGCCGAGAAGTTTGGCCGCCCCATCTTCACCTTTCTCGACCTTGCCGGCGCTTACCCAGGGATTGAGGCGGAGGAGCGAGGCCAGGGAGAGGCTATCGCCCGTAACCTGTTGGAGATGTCTCGCCTCCGTGTTCCCACTATCGCTACGATCACTGGCGAAGGAGGATCTGGCGGCGCACTTGCACTCGCCGTAGCAGACCGTGTCCTGATGCTCGAGAATGCCATCTACTCGGTCATCTCGCCGGAGGCCTGCGCGTCCATCATGTGGAAGGATGCCAGCAAGAAGCAGCAGGCCGCAGCAGCTCTCAAATACACCGCCATCGACGTCAAACGTCTTGGATGTGTGGACGATGTCCTCCCAGAGCCCGCTGGAGGGACGCAGAACGACCCCGCCGCCGCGATGGAGTTGCTGGACAAGAAACTCACCTATCATCTTGCTTCCATCCAATCTCTGCCCATCGAAGAGCTACTAGAGCAGCGCTATCAGAAGTTCCGCAACATCGCACAGTTCTACACCACCGCTTAGGCGGACCAGCAACATCCCAGGAGTATTGACCGTTGCCGGCGTTTCGTACAAGTCCATCCCCCCGATTCACACGGACGCTGGAGTTCGCGCTCTTTGGAACCTCTGTCGTTTGGGTTATCGCTGCGCAGGCGATTGCGGCAAGTGCGTCGCGGGGTCTCTCGGTTCGCTTCAATCTGCCCGCGGAACAGAATCTGCTCAGTTCCATTCTCTTTCTCTTCTTGTTGGCCCTTGGCTTTACCATTCTGCAGGTCATCTCCGGACGTCCTCGCCAACTGCGTGAGATCGTCGGGTTGCCACAACGTTCTACGGCTCGCGAAGAGTGGGTTGTGGGCGCTGCTTTGGGCTGGGGTTCGGTTGTGCTCGCGGTCATTCCGATGGCGCTCTTCGCGTCGCTGCGAGTCCACTTTTTCTTCGATGCGCGCTCTTTTCTTCTTGTAGGAGTCAATCTCGCCACCTTGCTGGTAGCGGGACTGGCCGAGGAGGTCGCCTTTCGCGGCTATGCCTTCCGGCGCATTATCGACGCTATTGGTCCGGTCATGGCTACTCTGATCACGGCTTTCCTCTTTGGAGTCGCACACCTTTTCAATCCCGAGTCCAGTGGAATCAGCGTCCTGATCACGATGCTGGCTGGGATTCTCTTCTCCATTGCCTGGCTACGTACCCACGGGCTCTGGTTGGGATGGGGAATGCACTTCGCATGGAACGCAAGCATGGGCACTCTCTTCGGTCTGCCAGTGAGTGGCCTGAGAGATTTTTCTACCGTTATCCAGACCCATGCGATGGGCCGACGCTGGCTCACCGGCGGGGGCTATGGTCCTGAGGCTGCGCTCTTCACCCTCTTCGCGGTGTTTGTAGCCATCATCGTGCTTTTGCTGGTCACGCGCGAGTATTCCTGGAATTACACCCACCCTCCGATCATTCCAGGCGGCTACCCTATGGATGTCGCGCCACCTGCGGCCCACACCGCCATGGAGGCGGAGGCGCAGGTTCGTCCTGCTTCTCTCGTCCAAATCATGCCTACCACCCCTGGCACGATGTCGGTTCCGCCTCCGCCTCGTCCGCTGAACTCTTCAGGCGAAGAGACCCACTAGGCAAACCTGACGTTTCCTTCCTCATCAACAAGTTTTGTCAGGACTTCGTCACGGCTCTTGTCAAAAGTTTTATTAAGGTGCAATCTCTTCAGTATCAGAGGTGCTTCTATGACACTTCACGCGCAAGCTGGGACTCATAGATCGACCTGCAAATGGGCCCTCCCCGTAGTCCTCTTTGCTGCCTTTGCTCCCCGCGCGAACGGCCAGGTCTTCGTGGTGGGCGAGAAGACCGCGACCTCAGAGCTCAAGACAGATTTCACGCCTACCGATCTGCAACTTCCTGAGACCAAACTGTCGGAGCGGGGAAGACGGGAGCTTATTCGCAATCTGGAGGCCGAGCAGGGATTCGCGCATCGCGCTCTGCCGATGGGCCCTGGGTTGACTCTCCGGGCGAATGGGGCTCTTTCTCCTGGTACTGAAGAGTACCGGAAGATGATCTATGACAAGGGCCAGGCTGCCGCCCCAGGCGATCGAGTCGCCATTACAGCCATGGAGATCAAGGGGGACCGGATTATTCTGGACCTCAATGGCGGTCCCTATGCGAAGCACCGCTTTCTGAGTCATATTCAGTTCAATGACAATAACGTCGTTGCCCCTACGGAGAAGGCCACAGGGGCCCGCATCACCCTCTTATTCAAAGGGTCGGTGCCGGAGATCTCTGCTCCCGAGGTGAAAGCGTTGCTGGAACCGGTGCTCGATTTCGGTGTGAAGTCCAGCGAGCAGGCTTACGCCGACACCTTGCCGGAGCCATTGAAGAACGCTATTGCGGCTCACGATGTTCTGGTCGGGATGACTCACCGGATGGTGCTTGCCGCGTTGGGTGCTCCCGACAGCAAGATGCGTGAGCAGCCTAGCGGGGATCCCAACGGCGCACGCTACGAGGAGTGGATCTACGGCCATGTCCC
This sequence comes from Granulicella sp. dw_53, assembly GCF_018449545.1. Classification (GTDB taxonomy): domain Bacteria; phylum Acidobacteriota; class Terriglobia; order Terriglobales; family Acidobacteriaceae; genus Edaphobacter. Next base: position 317,116 of record NZ_JAAVUR010000001.1, read on the forward strand.
AAAGACAGTGAAGTTCGTGCGTTTCAATGGGGACCGCGTCTCTCTGGTGGAGATCGCAGCCCTGGGCAAGCCCATGGAGATCCATGACAAGGATGAGATGGCTGGCTATATCGCGCCAGTTCTGGAGCGCGAGATCGCCCTTGGCGACCGTAAGCCTGAGAATCCTGATAATGGAGGCTCCGCGCCAGGTCCAGCGCCTACACTCCGGAAGCCGGGCGAGGCGATTTCGCTTCCCAACGGTCCCAATAAGGTGATCTTTCCCGACGATCCTCCCAAAACGGGCGATCCTAAGCAGAGCGACCCAAAGCAGACGACTACCGCTACTACCACGACCTCGTCGCAACTGCTCTAAACGCTGCTAATTGGTGTAAACTCAGAGACTGAGTGTTTACCGCAGCTCTTCTCCTCTGATTCCAGCCCTGGCCTGTCCCGTGCAGATCTAATTGAGAAGTTCCGGAAGATCCGGTCCAGCTTGGCCCCACAAAGCCAGTCCGATGGTCCTCCAGTGCGGGTAACGCCAAATATCTGTATTAGGGGAGATCATTATGGCGAAGATTGCCAAGACCGGCGACCGTAAGAAGGTCATGGACACCAACAAGAGCACCGACTGTCCGAAGTGCTCCAAGCCCACTCGCATCGTGAAACGCGTCAAGGATCGCGAGCGCGGCACACCTGGCGGAGTTTACATCTCCTGCTCGGCCTGCGACTTCTTCGAAAAGCTGTAAACCAGACCTTAGCAAACTGCGTCCAATAGCCACACGGCAAGGAAAGTTACCCGATCGGGTCTTCCTTACGTGTGGTTTTTCTCGTGGGAGAAACAAAGCAGTGCGGGTGGAATTTTATAATTACAACGTCAGCCCGATCCCACTTCCGGACCAAGGGAACCAAAGTTGTATCGATCTTTATGCGGCGCCACTTGACGATCGTTATTCGGAGTGGGCAGACTCACACCTGGAAAGCAGGCAAACCGTTTTATGATTACCACGTCCCGTGCAGCATCCACCCCAGCCTCCAACCTTGCTCCTACCCCCCACTTCGACAGACCTACTTATCTCATGTGTCCGCCGGAGTTCTTCGACGTCAACTACATCATCAATCCCTGGATGGCCGGTAATCTGCACCGTCCGTCCCGCGATACCGCGTTTGCGCAGTGGAGAAATCTCTATCAGCAGCTTCGCCGTATCGCCGACGTGCGCCTTCTAAAGGCCCGTCCCGGATCGCCAGACATGGTCTTTGTGGCTCATGCTGCTATCGTCTCGCATGGTATCGCCGCGCTCTCCAGCTTCGCTCATCCGCAGCGCCAGACAGAGGAGCCTCACCTTCGCCGCTGGTTGAAGGACACTGGCTTTCTTCTTTGGGAGACGCCGCGCGAGACCGCCTTTGAGGGCGAGGGCGACGCGATCTTCGACGCGGATGGCCGCCATCTCTGGATTGCGCATGGCGTCCGGACCTGCCAGCATAGTCATCGCCATGTCGCTGACGCGTGGCATACGCCTGTCACCTCGCTGCATCTGGTTGATCCCCGTTTTTACCATCTCGACATCTGCTTCGCGCCTCTTGCCAATGGTTATCTGCTGTATTTTCCGGGGGCGTTCGATGCGGCGTCGCTCGCGAAGATCGAGGCAGCTTACCCTGAGGAGAAACGTATTCCGGTTACAGAGGCTGAAGCGACCCAGTTCGCCTGCAGCGTAATCAACATTGGCCGAAACATCCTTACGGGAGCTTCGGTTGTAGATCTGGCGGCTCGACTTGCAGACCATGGCTTCGACGTTACCCAGATCGAACTCAGCGAGTTTCATCGTGGTGGCGGTTCTGCAAAATCACTGGCTCTGCGGTTGAGTGACCTTGAAGTTGCCGAAGGGTTATAGCTGCGTGAGGCTTTAGATCGGCAGTGAAATAGCGGATCGAAATATGTTCGCGGGAAGTATTGCTTCCGTATGCTGAAGCGATCTGATCCTGCTCCTCTGGTCCGAGGAGATTTGCATAACCACCAGGTAAGGAGTTCGGGGCTCGCACTCGAGATAGAGTGCGAGCCCACACCTTTGCGCTGGTGCCGTTGTCTTCTGAATCTCGCTTCCAAAATCGGTTGTTCTCTCCTGTGGCGATAATCGCTGCAACGAAGTTGGGCGTGACAGCGTTTGTCACCGTCTGGACCGAAGAGTGACGACCGTTTACGAAGAAGCAGGTATGCATATTGGCTCTCTCTTACAATGAGGTTTAGAAGCCGTTCCTACAGGCGTCACCTCGACTAGACTGAAACGGAGACGAAAGGCACCCATGATCATCGTTGACAATGAGCACGTAGAACTCACCACACCTTACGGCCCAATGAGGACCCATATCGTGCGTCCCGCGGCTCCGGGCCGCTATCCGGGAGTGGTCTTCTACTCCGAGATCTTCCAAATTACTGCTCCTATCCGACGCACAGCCGCCATGCTCGCGGGCCATGGCTATATCGTTGCCATGCCTGAGATCTATCACGAGTTCGAGCCAGCGGACACGGTCCTTGCCTACGATCAGGCTGGCTCCGATCGCGGCAATGCCTGGAAGACTACGAAGGAACTCGCCAGCTATGATGCCGATGCGCGGGCTGTACTCGATCATCTCAAGTCGCGGCCGGACTGCACTGGGAAGCTCGGTGCTATGGGCATCTGCATTGGAGGTCATCTGGCCTTTCGTGCTGCGATGAATCCCGATGTTCTTGGGACGGCCTGTTTCTATGCCACGGACATTCATAAGGGCGGCCTCGGGAAGGGCATGGCAGACGACTCGCTTGCGCGTACGGCTGACATTCAAGGCGAACTGCTCATGATATGGGGACGTCAGGACCCTCATATTCCTACCGAAGGACGTATGAAGGTTCTTCAGCGGCTCAATGAACTTGGAAAGAAGATCAGTTGGCACGAGGTCAATGGAGCACACGCTTTCATGCGCGATGAAGGGCTTCGTTATGACCCCGAACTTGCCTATAGCCTCTATGGTCTGGTCTTCGATTTCTTCCATCGGAGACTTGCTGAAGGAGACCAACCAGTTGCCTCCGCTGGAGCTTCAGAGACTCGTCATTAAAGCTTTCTTATAAGTGCAAAGTAATGACAAACCCATGACATATGCCTCACCCATAGCAGTCAGACTGAATGGGGAGGCGACATGCACGCCAGACGAGAGGAAGCATCCAGGCCGGCGTGGGACAGCGATCAGTTGGATTCGCCGATTCCACCGGAGGTCGAAGCAGCCTACTTCGATGAGGCTCTGGACTCGTGGGTCCTGAGCCGGCACGAAGATGTGCTGGCTGCCTTTCGCTCGTCGACGCTTGCGCCTACTGGACCTCGCAGTGAGAAGACATCCACGCCGGAGGATGAAGGCGCGCTGCTGAAAATGCGGGAGGAGACGCTTGATGCGCTCTCTCCCACACAGCTTCGCGCGTGGCGTGAGCGGCTCATGCCTTTCGTTCATACGCTGGTGCAGGATCTGCCTGAAGGTCAGGGAGTCGATCTGCTGGCCGAGTATGCTCGTCCTGCGTGTCTTGCCCTTGCGGCGATTGTGACCGGGATCGAGCTAGGGGAGGCTGAGCGTCTCCAGGACGTCGCTCAAGCGGTCTCGGCTGCTGCTGCTGAGCCGTATGATCCGATATTGCGTTCCGAGGCGAAGCTTGCCAATGCTCAGCTCAGGCCTTGCTTCCATGCGGGCCCTGAGACGTTGCGCGATTCTGGGTTCGTCGCGCTCTCGCATACGATGCCGCGGCTCTTAGGGAATGCGTGGTATGCACTTCTACAGCATCCGCAGGAGTGGAGTCTGCTGCATCTTCAACCCGATCTGGTGGAGCAGGCGATCGAGGAGTCTTTGCGGTACGCGGGTCTTACACGCGTTCTCTTTCGAAGAGCGACGGAGGATATCGATCTGGGAGGGTGTCCCGTCCGGAGGGGCGATCGCATTGTCTTGCGGATCATTGCTGCTAATCGTGATCCGGAGCGCTTCGCTCATCCGAACCTGTTCGATTCGTCTCGCCGCGAGGCGGGACAGCTTGCGCTGGGAGCTGGACCACATTCCTGCGTTGGTGCAAGCCTCATCCGAATGGCTGCTATCGCTATCACTCGTCCGTTGGTGGAGCGATTTGCCATGGGGACTGTTATGGAGGCTGTTAGCTGGCATGGAGGATCGGGATTTCGTTCTCCTGTCTCTTTGCGAGTTCTGCTTCAAGGAAGCTCACATCAAGAACAACGCGCATTCGAAGGCGTGGTCACCACAATCCGGGAGTAAATAATGGGTCAAAATCGGGGCCGAGTTTGTCTTGGCATTGTCGTTATTGTCGTCGTGCTTGTTTTGGGATTCTTTCTTTATCTCAAGTTTGGTCCACTTCCAGTTGCTGTTGCAGATTCGCCGCTTCCTTTTGAGCGGCAGATGGTCAAGATTCCGCTTCGTGCGCGGATCGGCCGTCAGATGCAGCCTCCGCCGTTTTTGGCCGGTGAGGATGTCTTCGAGTCGGGGGCGCAGATCTACCGGGAGCAGTGTTATTTCTGCCATGGAACGCCGGGCCACGACTCCGAGTATGCAAAACGTATGTATCCGGCTCCTCCGCAGCTTTGGAAGAAGCATGGGCCGCGTGGGGTGGTCGGGGTTAGCGACGATGATCCAGGTTTCAGCTACTGGATCGTTGCGAACGGCATCCGGTTGAGCGGCATGCCTTCCTTCAAGGGCGCGCTCTCCGAGACTGAGATGTGGCAGGTCAGCCTTCTTCTCAAGAATGCCGATAAAGACCTCTCAGATCCCGTCAAGGCTATTCTCAATCCGCCTGTCCGGTGAGTCTCCGTTGAGGTGGCGTGGGAGGGGCAGTGCTGTTCCCGCGTACACCCCTCCCCCGGGTTATTTGCTTAAAATCCTCGTTTAATGGGGCTTAGGGGCGGACTTCTGCTTCTCGTCCCTTGAACGAAGTTCCTATCGTCGTCGGACTTAGAGTGAAGTTGGCAAAGAGCTCTTCTTGAGGTATTTCCTCTACTTCTATTTTAGAGAGCGATGCATAACTAAAGTGCCAATCGGATGTTGTTGATTCGTAGTAAGTTAAGTGGTTTAGGGGCTTGACAGCGCTCTTTGCTGGACATTTGGAAGAGGAAGTTTGTAAGCCACGTCTCTTCCGGTACTTCGGGGAAGTGTGGGCGATGGAGCGGTGGAGTCTACGCGACCGCTTGCTGGATGAGGTTGCCAACGCCTGAGATGCCGTTGAGGACTTCGGCAGGCAGGTTGAAGCGATGCCTGAGGAATTGGGGATCGTTGTAGCTGAGCCAGACCTTTCCATCGGCGTCCTGCCAGGCCAGGGCTTTGAGGGGCAGGTCGATGGCGGTGAGTGGGGCGGCGAGCATGATCGGTGTTCCGGCCTTCGGGTTGCCGAAGATCAAGACCTGGGTGGGGGGCATGTGCAGGCCTACTTTTTCGGCTTCGGTTGCATGGTCGATTCGGGAAAAGACGGTGATGCTGTGTTCGCGCAGGATGGCTTCGAGACGGTCGAGGGTCTCGGGCACGGAGTGAGGACTGGGATGAGTAGAGATGCCGAGAGCGGAGTTCATGTTTCCTGCTTTCTGCTGCCAGAGTAGCTAACGCAGATCTCTTTTTATTTTAGAAGAGGCCGTTCCGGACGGGGGATCAAGGACGATCTCGCCTATGGAGATTCGATGCGCCTATAATCCTGGGCCGAACGGCACGATGGTGGTGTCGTGCAATGAGGTAATTTTATGAGCCAGCGAAATGTGGAAGCGCAGCGGCGGATTATCGACGCGGTGAACTCGGGCAAGTTGGAGGCTTTACGTGAGTTGATCACGCCGGGGGTGGTGGATCATGATCCAGCGCCAGGACAAGGGCCGGGGCCGGAGGGGTACATCCAGTTCTTCGGCGAGTTCAGAACGGCTTTTCCGGATGTGAAGATCGAGATCAAACACATTGTGGCGGATGAGCATAACGTTTCGATTGCCTACAAATTGACGGGCATGCACAAGGGACGGTTCCAGGATATCGCTCCCACCGGGCATACGATCATCGTGCGCGGAGTGCAGATTGCGCGGTTCTACGGCGGGCAGATGGTGGAGCGCTGGGGCGCGCTGGATGAACTTGGGATACTGGAGCAGTTGTGCGTCGTGCCAGGACGGAATCGAATGATGGCCTGAGCGCGAGGCTGACTCGGCTTAGGTCAGGGCTGCGGGGAGAGCTGTTGGTTGGGGATGCCGTTGGCCCGGATCTTGAGGGAGCTCCAGGACTCGCGGGTGTAGAGGGCCAGCTCCTTGGGAAGGGTGTACTCGACCGGCCAGCGAGAGGCGTGGGTGTGCCAGTCGAAGGAGAGGTCCGGTTGTTGTAGGTTGATGGCGTTGGCGATGAGGGCTGCGCGGGCGAGGTGGCTGGGTGAGCTGACGATCTCGGCGTTGGCCCAGTTGTGCTGACGCATGAGCTGCGCTGAGTTGACGAGGTTCTGGATGGTGGTGAGGGCGCGGGGTTCCTCTACGATGGCCGCCGCGGGGACGCCCTGAGCGATGGCGAGGTGGGCCATGCTTTCGGCTTCGACGTAGGAGTTATGGGCTGCAGCGCCGGAGAAGATGATGTGAGGGGCTATGCCTGCCTTGTATTCGCGGACCGCCTCGAGAGTGCGCTCGCGCTGCTCGGGGGACGGTTCGCCGTCGGGCTTGGAGGGTGTGCCGAGGACGATGAGAGTGTCGAAGTGAGTGAGTGGGGTGTTGCGGGAGGGGATGGAGAGGAAGTTTACGACGAGCAGCACGACGACGGTGAAGACGACGACGGAGACAGCGTAGAGGAGACGCGAGAGTAGCTTCACGAGAACAGGGTAGCAGGGAAGAGTCAGCTATCTCGCTCGAAGATGAGGGAGCTGAAGGATTTCGTGGACGTTCGCCAACAGTTGCGGCAGGGAGAAGGGCTTGGCGAGGAAGTTCCAGCCCTGGCTGCGGAGCTGGCTGAGCTGGAAGGGATCGAGGAGCGCGCCGGAGATGACGAGGACCGGGAGGGAGGGCTGGAGCGCCTTCAGCTCGAGGGCGAGCTCCATGCCGGAGCGGTGGGGCATGTAGTAGTCGGTGATGAGGAGATCGATGTTTGCGGCGCGCCGGAAGATGTTGGCGGCGCGGTCGGCCTCACCTGAGGTGTAGACGTGGTAGCCCTCGTGCTCCAGGAAGGTTCGGGTGAGGGAACGGACGTCGGAGTCGTCATCCACTACCAGTATGCTGCTGCTGGATGCCTGCCCGGTGCGGGCGTTTGGTTCGAATTCTGGTTCCAGAAACATTTACTCGTATGATCTCTTCCGAAGCTGGTTAATCGCTTTTCCCGTTGGATGCGACATTCCTGTCCCGCTTTGTATGAGACGTTCGAGCCGAGATTGAGACTCAGGAGAATAGGAACTCCTTTGTACGGAGCTCTTTAACGGTGTCGCGTAATTTAGCAGCTTTTTCAAACTCGAACTTCTTGGCGGCTTCGCGCATGTCGGATTCGAGTTTGCCGATGTAGGTGTCGAGCTCCTGCTGGGTGTTGAATTCGGGCATGCCTTCGGCTTCGTCGGTAAGGTCGGCGTAGTCGGCTTTGAGGATTCCGGCGAGACCCATCTCGAGGGGGCGGCTGATGCTCTGCGGGGTGATGCCGTTCTCTTCGTTGTAGGCGACCTGCTTTTCGCGGCGGCGGTTGGTCTCGTCGATGGCGCGCTGCATGGAATCGGTCATCTTGTCGGCGTAGAGGATGGCGCGGCCTTCGAGGTGGCGGGCGGCGCGGCCTATGGTCTGGATGAGGGAGCCCTGGGAGCGAAGGAAGCCTTCCTTATCGGCGTCGAGGATGGCGACGAGGGAGACCTCGGGGAGGTCCAGGCCTTCGCGGAGGAGGTTGATGCCGATGAGAACGTCGTACTCGCCCTTGCGGAGGTCGCGGAGGAGGCGGATGCGTTCGAGGGTCTCGATCTCGGAGTGCATGTAGCGGCAACGGACGCCGACCTCGGTGTAGTAGTTGGCGAGGTCCTCGGACATGCGCTTGGTGAGGGTGGTGACGAGGACGCGCTGGTTGCGGGAGGCGCGGTCGCGGATCTCGGCCAGGAGGTCGTCTATTTGGCCCTTGACGGGGCGGATCTCTACGGGAGGGTCTATGAGGCCGGTGGGACGGATGATCTGCTCTACGACGACGCCAGCGGCCTTGGTGAGCTCGTAGGGGCCGGGGGTGGCGGAGACGTAGATGATCTGGCCGGTGCGGCCTTCGAACTCGTCGAACTTGAGGGGGCGGTTGTCCATGGCGCTGGGGAGGCGGAAGCCGTAGTCGACGAGGTTCTGCTTGCGGGAGCGGTCGCCGTGCCACATGCCGTGGAGCTGGGGGACGGTGACGTGGGACTCGTCGATGAAGAGGAGGAAGTCGCGAGGGAAGTAGTCGAGGAGTGTCGGTGGTGGCTCGCCGGGGAGACGGCCGGAGAAGTGGCGGGAGTAGTTCTCGATGCCGTGGCAGTAGCCGACGGATTTGATCATCTCGAGGTCGAAGCGAGTGCGCTGGTGGATGCGCTGGGACTCGACGAGACGGCCCTCTTTTTCGAGCTGGGCCTCCCACTCGAAGAGCTCGGAGAGGATGGACTCGGTGGCGGTCTTCTTGCGCTCGGGCTGGACGACGTAGTGGGACTTGGGGTAGATGGGGAGGCGGGAGTACTTCTGCTTGACGGTACCGAAGAGGGGATCGATCTGGGAGAGGGTGTCGATCTCGTCGCCGAAGAGCTCGATGCGATAGGCCATCTCGTCGTAGGTGGGGAAGACTTCGATGATGTCGCCACGGACGCGGAAGGTGCCGCGGCGGAAGTCGACGTCGTTGCGGTCGTAGAGGATCTCGACGAGGCGGCGGGTGATGTCTTCGCGCTTGATCTTCTGGCCCTTTTCGAGGAGCAGGAGCATACCGTAGTAGGCTTCAGGCGATCCGAGGCCGTAGATGCAGGAGACGGAGGATACGATGATGGCATCGCGGCGCTCGAAGAGAGAGCGAGTGGCGGAGAGGCGGAGCTTATCGAGCTCTTCGTTGATGGTGGCCTCTTTTTCGATGAAGAGGTCGCCGGCGGGGATGTAGGCCTCGGGCTGGTAGTAGTCGTAGTAGGAGACGAAGTACTCGACTGCGTTGTTGGGGAAGAAGGTCTTGAACTCGTGGTAGAGCTGGGCGGCGAGGGTCTTGTTGTGGGCGAGGATGAGGGCGGGACGGTTGGACTCGGCGATGATGCTGGCCATGGTGAAGGTCTTTCCGGAGCCGGTGACGCCGAGGAGGACCTGATCTTTTTCGCCGGCGCTGAGTCCGGACAGGAGTTCCGCGATGGCGCGGGGCTGGTCGCCCTGCGGCTTGTAGGTGGTGGTTAGCTGGAAGTCCATCTTTGTAGGATATTGGATGCAGGAGATAAGAAATGAGTTCAGGGACAGAGTTATGGCTAATTCGACATGGCGAGACGGAGTGGAGCCTGAGTGGAGCGCATACCAGCCGGACGGATATCGCGCTGACGGACCATGGGCGGAAGAGGGCGGAGGAGTTGCGAGATTATCTGGCTCCGACGAAGTTTGACGCGGTTTTTGTGAGTCCTATGCAAAGGGCGCGGGAGACCTGCCGGATTGCGGGGTTTGGAGATGTCGCGGTGGTGGATGAGGGACTCAAGGAGTGGGATTACGGGGTTTATGAGGGAAAGACTACGGCGCAGATTCGAGCCGAGGTGCCGGGGTGGAGTGTCTGGAAAAACGAGATTGTTGGTGGCGAGACGGCAGAGCATGTGGGCGAGCGGGCGGATGGGGTGATCGCGCGGGCGTTGGCGGCTGGTTCGGGCAAGGTGGCGCTGTTTGCCCATGCGCATATTCTGCGGATTCTGGCGGCACGCTGGATCGGGCTGGATGCGACTGGCGGACGGCTGTTCGCACTGGGGACGGGGAGTGTGAGTGTCCTGGGATGGGAGCGAGAGACGCGGGTCGTTGAGGCCTGGAATCGTGGGTTCGAGGGGTAGGGAGAGTCCGGCAGAGTGGGGTGGCTCTGCCGGGACCTTGTTAGCTGGCTGCTTTTAGTCTGTGGCGCTGGTAGTTCTCAATGGTCGTCAGGGTTCCGGGCTGCATGACGTCTGTGTAGAGGCGGCCTTGCAGGTGGTCGATCTCGTGCTGGAGGATGCGGGCGTACCAGCCCTCGGCCTCGATGACTCTGGGTTGGGCGTGTTCGTCGAGGCATGTCACTCGGACGGAGCGGGACCGGGGCACGGCGGCCATTAGCCTGGGGATGCTGAGGCAGCCTTCGAAGAAGACCGCCTCTGGAGGCGATAGAAGCTCTATTTGGGGATTGATGACGACGTGGAAGTCCACCGCGGACCGTTGGATCTCCTGGAGCTGGGCCTCGGTGAGTCCCTTTTGGTACTCGACTTTGTCTTCGATGACCGTCAGTTGGAGGGATTCTCCCACCTGGGGGGCTGCCAGACCTACTCCGGGTGCATCGCGCATGGTGTCCCGCATGTGAACGATCATGGTCTGAATCTCGGGACTCAGGATCTCTTCTGGCGTTAGGAGGCGGGCTACTTTCCTTAGCGCAGGATGTCCAACTTCAACGATTTTTAAAAGCACTCTGTGGCCCATCGCTTTCTGATCACTTTGCGTTCAGTCTGCTCATGATCGGCTCATCTCGTGGAGCCTTTTCCATCTGCGTTGGATGGAATCTTCAAGGCTGCGGATGCACTTTAGAGAGAACACAGAAGGCCAGGCATCATTCCTCGAAATGGGGAAATCGTGGTTTTTTAACGGAGATGTTGTGAATTTTAGAGGTGTAGGTCGTTCTGGACGTTCGACGTGGCTTTGGTGAAGGATTTGAGTCCGTTGGAGCGTTGGGAGTAGTAGATGCCCTGTGAGCCGGAGAAGAGGTAGCTGGTGACGCAGGCGATGGCGGCGAAGGAGCCGGCTTCGGGGCCGAAGAGTTCCAGGGCCATGAGGCTGGAGGCGATGGGGGTGTTGGCGGCTCCGCCGAAGACGGCTACGAAGCCCATGGCCGCCAACAGGGTCGAGGGTAGCGGGAGGATGCTGGAGAGGGCGTTGCCCAGGGTCGCTCCGATGAAGAAGAGGGGGGTGACTTCGCCGCCTTTGAAGCCGGCGCCGAGGGTCAGCGTGGTGAAGCCGAACTTGGCGGCGAAGTCGTAGCGGGGGAGGTGCTCGGAGAAGGCGGCCACGATGGTGGGGATACCGAGGCCGATGTATTTGGTGCTCCCGATGGCGAAGGCGGCCAGGGCGACGATTGCGCCGCCAAAGAAGGGGCGCAGGGGAGCGTAGGCGATGTACTTCTTGAAGAGATCGCGGATGATGTGGGTGGTGTGGGCGAAGAGGAGGGCGACGACGCCGAAGACGACTCCAGCGGCCAGAGAGGAGAGGAGGGCGACGATGGTGAAGGGGGCGGTCTGGGTGACGAGGTAGAGGGTGTGGTGGACGTGCCAGGCGCGGATGACGTAGTCGGCGGCGAAGGAGGCGAGGAAGCAGGGAAAGATGGCTTCGTAGCTGATGGAGCCGATGGTGAGGACCTCGAGTCCGAAGACTGCGCCGGCTAGCGGAGTTCCGAAGACTGAGCCGAAGCCTGCGGAGATGCCGGCCATGAGGACGATGCGGCGATCCTGATCGCTCAGGGCCAGGCGGGGGAAGAGGCGGGTGAGGCGGGTGATCTGATCGGCGAGAGATGCGCCGGTCTGGACGGCGGTGCCCTCGCGTCCGGCGGAGCCTCCGAAGAGATGCGTCAGGAGGGTGGTGAGGAGGATGAGGGGAGTCATGCGGGCTTGGATCGTGGCGCGTGGGAGATCTACGATTTCGGCGTGTATCTCTTCGATGATTAGGTTGTTGCCTCCTTCTACGGCGCGGCCGAAGTAGTGGTAGAGAAGACCGGAGAGAAGGCCCGCGAGAGGGAGTAGTGCGATGAGCCAGCGGTGGTGTTCGCGGGTGTCGGTTGCCCAGTTGAGCGAGACGATGAGGATGGCGGAGGCGGTGCCTGCGAGAATGCCGATTGCGATGGCGATGATGAGCCAGCGGAGGGCGTGGCGGAGTGTCTGGAAAAAGGCGGCGAAGGTCGGCGGGAATGAAAGAGGCATGGGTCTCCTACGGGAATCGTAGGAGTCATCAGCGCCTGAACTTCGTCAGTTGCGGTTAGAGGCGGAACCCCATCGCCTTGAGGATGTATGGGTAGGGTAGCAAGGGTGGCGGGTGGGGTCAACGATCTCCGTGGGGGCGTATGTGCTCCGGACGTACGCCGAGGCCGATGAAGCGGGCAGTGGTGCGGCGGAAGAGAGCGATTGGAGAGAGAAGGCGCAGGAGCAAGGGTGGCTTGATGGCGCCGGGGTTTCCAAGGAACCTGGTGAGCAGGTGGTGGGCTGCGACCTGGAAGGCCTGTGTGACGCGTGTGGGGAACTCGCGGCGGCTCTGGACGTGGGCCAAGGTGATCTCGGTGACGAGGGCAGAACGGAGTGGGCCGGCGAGGATGTTGGCTGCGGCTACAGCGTCCTGGATGGCGAGGTTGATGCCGAGGCCGCCTACGGGCGACATCGCGTGGGCGGCGTCGCCGATGCAGAGCAGTCCGGGGAGGTGCCAGCGCTGGAGACGGTTGACCTGGACCGAGAGCAGATTGAGCTGATCCCAGGCAGTGATCTCGGAGACGCGGTCGGTGAGGAAGGGGACGAGATGGACGAGGGACTGGCGGAAGGCGGGCAGGCCGGCGGGCTTGATCGTGGAGGCGAAGGAGTCCTTGGCGATGATGTATCCGCACTGGAAGTAGTCTCCGCGATTGATGAGGATGAGGCCGGCTCCGTAGTTGAAGTTGCCGAGAGCGTTCGCTGGATCGCTGGTGGAGCGGCTGAGTCGGAACCAGAGGACGTCGATGGGGGCGCCGCGGTCTATGACGGGAAGTTCCGCGGAGGAGCGCACGATCGATTGGCGGCCATCGCAGCCGACGGTCAGGCCGGCACGAATCTCGACTGGGCCGTTGGGGGTGTTGGCTTGGACGCCCAGGATGCGGCCGTTTTGTTTGATGAGGCCGATTACTTCGTGTTCGAGCAAGAGGCTAAAAGTGGGGAGCTGGGCGGCCTGCGTGGAGAGGAATTTGAGGAAGTCCCACTGAGGCATCAAGGTGATGAAGTTGGCTTGAGCGGGAAGGCCAGAGAAGTCTGCGAGAGGAAAGCTACGGTTGCCGAAGGAGACCGAGAGGCGCGGCATCTCCTGATGAGGAACGGCCAGGAAGGCTTCGAGGAGGCCGAGCTCCCGCATCAGCTCGAGAGTGGATGGATGGATTGTGTCGCCGCGAAAGTCGCGGAAGAAGTCCTTGTGTTTTTCGAGCACGGTGACCTGAATCCCGGAGCGGGCCAAGAGGAAGCCGAGCATTATGCCGGCTGGACCTCCACCGACGATGCAGCAGGTGGTAGAGAGCGTGCCGGGACTGAGGATTGCGGACATGGAGATACTTTAGCGTGACGTAACGCTGATGAGCGAGGGCCAATCGGAGGGGGAGTTGGCGAGTTGATCGGGCTGCGCTGCCGCGAGAGTGTGGGGAGATAGACCGAAGGTGCAACCGATGCTGCGTGCGCCGCAGTTACGGGCGGTGAGGATGTCGACGTCGGAGTCGCCGATCATGACGGTCTCGGAGGGAGTGATTGGGGGCGCCCCTGGATGGAGCTGACTGGCTTCGGCGATGACGGTGAGGATGCCGTGAGGGTCGGGCTTCTTGGTGTGGAAGCTGTTGCCTCCGTAGTTCTGAAAGAAGAAGCGGTCGAGCTTGAAGTGAGCGCATATGTCGCGAGAGGGGTTGACGGGCTTGTTGGTGAGAACGGCCATTGGCAGATTTGGGTTGGCGTCGCGGATGGTCTCGAGGGCTTCGAGGACGCCAGCGTAGACATAGGTGAAGTCGAGTTTGTGGATGCGGTAGTAGTCGAGGAAGAAGGTGAGGGCATCGGTTACATATTCCTCATCGTGGATGTCGCCCTCCGGGTCGCCCAGGGCGCGGCGCACGAGCATGGAGGCTCCGTCGCCGATGTAGCTGGCGATTACGGCTTCGGGAAGTTGCGGCTTGCCGAGGTGGACGAGCATGGCGTTTACGGAGTTGCAGAGGTCGACGCGGGAGTCGATGAGCGTGCCGTCGAGGTCGAATACAAGAAGGCGGGGAGTGATGTCCAGAGGCATATAGCTATGGTATGCCGGAGGCGGGGAATGATGCTGCAGGACAGAGAAAAGCCCGATGGTCACAGAGACGGACCTATCGGGCTCTCGAGCTATTGTGTTGTGCGGGGCTATTGGATGCGAATGTCGCCGGAGCCGGTTTCGGCTCTGATGACAGGGCCTCCGCCATTGACCGAGGCCGCGATGTGATGGCGGTTGAGGTCGCCCTGCATTGAGAGGGGTTGCTCGATGTGGATCCCTCCTGAGCCGGTGCTGGCGTTGACGGTGAAGGCGGTGGATCTGCCTACGTTAAGGTGAATGCTGCCGGAGCCGGTCTCTAACTTCCAATCGGTGGTGGGTCTTCCGTCGACTTCGATGTCGCCGGAGCCTGTGCCGGCGCGCAGGCCGCCGGAGATGCCGTTGAGACGCACGGAGCCGGAGCCGGTTTGCGCGCGGACGTCGCCAGGGCCTGTCTGTTGCAGTTCGATATCGCCGGAGCCGGTCTGGAGGTTTGCAGGGCCGTGGATGCCGTGAGCGCGAACGTTACCCGAACCGGAGTCTGCTTTGAGGTTGGTGCCGACCTCCTGGATATCGATGTCGCCTGAGCCAGAGTTGGCGGTGAGTGAGGTCGTGCGGGGTAAGGTGATGTCGTAGTCGATGCTGATGTTATGAAAGAGATCGTTGGAGTGGCGCTCGCCGATGGTGACCGTGTTCCCGCTCTGATCGATGGGGGGATGCGCTGCGATCTCGCGGACACGGGACTCGGCGTCGGAGTGGCCACCGTTCATCCAGCCGTTATTGTTGCTATGGACGTGGCCGATGATGTGGATCTGGGAGTCAGAGCCGGGCCGAAGGTGAATATAGCCGGAACCGGTCCCTACGGAGAGCGTGGGGGAGCTGCCAGTGTTGAGAGTACGGTCGAAAGTAGCCTCTGCGGCAAAGGCGTTGGTCGAGAGCGCGAGGGCGACAGGGAAGGCGATGACGTTGAGGAGATTGCGAGTGTTCATCCTTGCTCCTTGGCGAGGCTGCCGGTTCGAAGTTGTTTGTGACGTTGTTCTTTGCGGGGCCTATGGATGTAACGCTTTAGGTTCAGCTTATTGCTGAAGGATGACGGTGTCTCCGGGGTTGAGTCCGGCGAGGATCTCTGTCCGAGTGCCGTTCGAGATGCCGGCTTTGATGGGTACGGAACGACGGCCTTTCTTCTGCTTGGCGTCGGGTACCTCGACGGAGGCGTTGCGATCTTTGTCGTAGACGACGGCCTGCTCGGGCACGGTGAGGACGTTCTTGTGCTCTTCGAGGAGGACTTCGGCGTTGGCGGTCATGTTGGCTTTGAGCTCGCCGCCGGGATTGTCGATGGAGACGCGGACCTCGAAGGTGGTGACGTTATCCTTTTCGACTCCGAGGGGAGCGATGCGGGTGACTTTGCCGAGGAAGGTCTTGTCCTTGAAGGACTCGACCTTGATGCGGGCTGGCTGACCGAGATAGACCTTCCCGATGTCGGACTCGTCGACCTTACCTTGAACGTAGACCTGATGGACGTCTCCGATGGTCATGACGAGGGTGGCGGTGCTGCCGAGGACGAGGATGGAGGATACTGCGTCTCCTTTTTCAACGTCCCGGGAGAGGATGACGCCGTCCATGGGGGAGGTGATGGTGGTGTAGCTGAGCTGCTCCTGAAGTTGCTTGAGAGAGGAGCGGCTTTGCGCGACCTGAGCCTCGGC
This sequence comes from Granulicella sp. dw_53, assembly GCF_018449545.1. GTDB lineage: Bacteria > Acidobacteriota > Terriglobia > Terriglobales > Acidobacteriaceae > Edaphobacter. Next base: position 332,966 of record NZ_JAAVUR010000001.1, read on the forward strand.
TTGCTGGAGCTTGGAGGTGTCGACGGAGATCTGGGCGAGGGCCTTGTCGCGGGTGTTGGCGGCGAAGAGATACTTTTGCTGAGCGTCGTCGAGAGCCTGCTGGGAGACGACTCCGTCCTTGGACATCTGCAGGGCGCGGTCGTATGTGTGTTTGTACATAGGCAGGTCGGGGGCTTCAGCGCTTACTTTGTCGTATTGAATGGCAGCGGCGGCGGCTCGGGCGTTGGATTCGGCGGCGGCGAGCTGGGCCTTCTGGGCGTCCACCTGGGCGAGGATTTCGATCTGATCGAGCTGAGCGAGGACTTGACCCTGCTTCACGATAGCGTTGATATCGGTGTCGAGGCGAGTCACGATGCCAGAGGCCTTCGATTTAACTTCTACCTTTGTGATGGGTTGGACTTTACCGGTTGCTACAACGGAACGCGCAATGTCGCCTCGTTCAGCTTTCCCAAGTTGGGAGGGTTCCAGCTTGGTGCCGTTGCCGCGGGCGGCTACAGCCATGCCGAGAACTGCGGCGACGACCAGAACGATGAGACCGGTCCAGATCCAGATTTTGCGCTTGCCTTTACGATTTGGTGCCATTGGTACAACCCCCGTGAGAACTGTCGAGCCGAGAATGGTCTCGGAGGAGTTGTACGCATTCGCCGACGAGATAGTTCCGCGATAAAAATATAAACCGTTGTTTCGATTCCTGACGCGGTCTTTCGACTACGCGTATTTGCGAAGGACGCCGAGAACTTTGCCCTGAATGCTGACGTTGGCAGCGGGGGCGTAGATGGGAGCCATCTCAGTGTTGGAGGGCTGGAGGCGAATCATATTTCCTTCGCGATAGAAGCGTTTGAGGGTGGCGTCAGAGCCGTCTATCAGTGCGACGATGATCTCTCCTTCGCGAGCCGTGCGGGTGCGCTCGACCAGAACGTAGTCGCCGGAGACGATGTGCTCATCGCGCATGGAGTCGCCGCGGACTTCCAGGGCGAAGACCTCGCGATTTCCAATGATGTCGTTCAGCGAGATGCTCTCTGCAGTCTCGATGGCCTCGACGGGTTGGCCCGCCGCGATACGGCCGAGCAGAGGAAGACGATCGGAGCCCTTCTTGCCGGAGCGTGCAGGCAGCACGTCGATGGAGCGGCTGCGGTTATGGGCGCGCTGGAGTAACCCTTTGTTTTGAAGATTCGTGATGTGCTTGTGCACTGTGGCAAGGGAACTAAGGCCGAGACCGCCGGCGATCTCTTCGTAAGACGGAGAGTAGCCGTTCTTCTGCGTGAAGCCGGAGAGAAAGTCGAGAACCTCTTTTTGCCGCCTGGTAATAGCCATGCCGGAATTGTAGCGAATAAAAAGCGAACCGGCCAGCCCTGTTTTTTATTTGCAGTATCTCTCTTGATTCAGTCGTGATTCTTAGGGAATTCCCATATTGGAAATGGTAACCGCAAAGAGTTGCAGATCTATCTTGTACCTGAGGCAACCCTGAACCAAGGTAATAGCACACGCATCAGTACGTGTCGGTACATAAAGATGCCGATGATTCGCGTATATGTGCCTTGGATAACATTGCAGTTTTTGATTGGATCGAGAGGAATAGAAAGATGCAGATTCTGATTGTTGAAGACGACGCCGCCTTGGGTTTGTTCCTGAAGAAAGGATTGAAGTTAGAGGGGCATGACGTGGAGTGGGTCTCGGATGGCGAGGCCGCTTTGGAACACGTCCGGAGAGAGAGACCTGACCTGATCGTGTTGGATCTGAGCCTGCCAAAGAAAGATGGGACAGAGGTGCTGGCTGAGATGCGAGGCCGATTCGATGGGACGGCGGTCTTAGTCCTGACGGGCCGAAGCAATGTCGAGGAGCGCATCAAGTGCCTGAACCTGGGCGCCGATGATTGCCTGCTCAAGCCCTTCAGCTTCCATGAGCTGACGGCGCGATGCCGGGCTCTGTTGCGGAGACGCGAGACGTTTGCGGATCCGGTGTTGCGGTTTGGAGAGGTGGAACTGAACCGCATCGAGCGAAAGGTTACGCACTTCGGACGAGCGGTGGAGCTGACGGTAAAGGAGTTCGCGTTGCTGGAGTTTCTGATGCAGAGGGCCGGCCGGTGCTGCAGCCGAAGCGAGCTACTTCGGCAGGTGTGGCAGATGTCTCCGGACGCGGGGACCAATGTGGTGGATGTGTATATCAACTACTTGAGGAGAAAGCTTGGAGCTGTGACCCCCGAGTCTCATGCCATGTATCCGGTGATCGCTACGGTGCGGGGCGAGGGGTACCAGATGGGTGGCGAAAAGAGAGCAGCCTTGGGTCTGTCCGTGTCTGACTTCTTTTCGAGGGATACGGCCCTGGGAGTTCTAGATGCAAGTTAGGCCTAGAGATGAGGTGTTTACAGGGATCGAGGTCGCTCTGCACGAACTCAGCCAGCCGCTTACGGTGCTGCAATGCCGGTTAGAACTGGGTTTGATGGACGGCAGTGGGAAGGCAACCCATGAAGCGGTGGAGCATGCGTTGCTTGAGTGCAGGAGAGTGAACGCAGCGGTGTCGACGATGCGTGAGTTGGTGCGACAAGGGCTGGAACAAACAGGAAGAGGGTAATGAAGTGGCAATTGGAACTGGTTTGATGGAAGTGGCCGCGACGCGAACGGTGGTATTGGCGAGTGCAGATGCTGGTCTGCGCCAGAGGCTGCGAACGACGTTGACCGGGTTGCGATGGCAGGTTCGAGAGGCGAGAGGAGGCGCGGAGGCCATGGCCTTTCTCGAGGAGGCTCGGCCTGAGGCGATCCTTGTGGATAGCTGGCTGCCAGATCTGGAGGTAGGGGAGTTTGCTGGACAACTTCGGCTGTTGTATCCGGCGATGGATCTGTTGAGAGTCGATGGAGCGACGGAGACGGGAGCGATACGGAGTCCGAGGAGAAATGAGTTGCTGCATGCGCTCCGTTTGGCGCAGGACGCTCCACCGAATGACACCGTGGCGTGGGCGACGGCACCGGAGTCGGTGCCTTTTGTTAGAGGCAGCGCAGCGGCGGTTGGGGGCGTTAGCGCGGGTTCTCGCAGCCGTGCTACGGATTCTCCTCTTTGGATGGAGCGGTCGAGAGAGCCGAGGCCTGCGCGGGAGAGTCTTGTCGGCGGCGTCTCGTCTGCGCAGTCGGGCGCTACGAATCCCCAGCGTATGTCTGGAACGATTCCAGAGCTAGTGGGCATGAGCGAACCCATGCAGGAGTTGGCGCAACTGATTCATATGGTTGCGCCACGATCGACTACCGTCCTCATCGAAGGTGAGACGGGAACAGGCAAAGAGGTTGTTGCGAAGGCGCTGCACCGGCTAAGCCTGCGTGCGGCTCGACCATTTGTAGTGCTGAACTGCGCGGCTATTCCGGAAACGTTGCTGGAGGCAGAGCTGTTCGGGCATACCCGCGGCGCGTTTACGGGGGCGGTCCATTCACGGACGGGTCGGATCGAGGCTGCCGATGGAGGCACTCTCTTTCTGGATGAGATTGGCGAGATGCCTTTAGCGTTGCAGGCGAAGATGCTGCGTTTTCTGGAGTGCGGCGAGTTGCAGCGGGTGGGCGACAATGAGACCGTGCGAGTAGATGTACGGGTCATCGCGGCGACTCATCAGCCTCTGGAACTGAGGGCCGCAGAGAAGAGTTTTCGGCTGGACCTGTATCACCGGCTAGCAGTGTTTCCGATTGAGATGCCGGCGTTGCGGACACGAATGGAGGATATCGGGCTGTTGGCGGAGCACATTCTTACGTTGCTGGGACAGGATAGTCCGAGGAAGCGCTTAACCGCAGAGGCTGCAGCGAAGCTGCATGAGCACAGTTGGCCCGGCAATGTGAGAGAGCTAATGCATGTACTGGAGCGAGGCACGATTCTCTCGGGCGAAAGGCAGGAGATTGGAGCGGAGGAGATCCGTTTTCGGAGGGTGACGCGTTAATAGGAGCTAATTTTTTACCCCGAAAGGCCGATCTAGATCTGTAACTCGATTTGGATTTCTTTCTAAGAGCGCTCTCATACGAGGGCGCTTTTGTTTGGTGGTCGGGATGCACTGTCTGATTACGGAGGTGAAGACGATGCAGGTGACGACAGCGATGGCCGATGCCTTGGGCCGGTATCTCGATCTGACCAGCGCGCAGATGAAGTTAACTGCCGGAAATATGGCGAACGTCGATACACCAGGGTTCAAGACGAAGGGCTTCGACTTTGAGACAGAGTTGACGCGGCAGCTCAACGGAAGTGAGACAGGATCGGACGACGCGCAGGTCGTCGATATCGACGGATTGGTCGCGAGACCCGATGGCAATAACGTATCGATGGACCGTGAGGCGTTGCAGCTCGCTAAGACTCAACTTCAGTTCCGCATGGGAGTGGAGTTGCTGCGGAACGAGTTCTCGGGCGTGATGAGTGCTATTCATGCGGAGGCGAAGTAAGTCATGAATCTCTTCGGAATTATGGATGTAAGCGGGTCGGGGCTCAAAGCTGAACGGGTTCGCGCTGAGGTCGTGGCGTCGAACATGGCGAACTCGGAGACGACGCAGACCGCTGAGGGAGGGCCGTACCGCAGGCACCATGTCGTATTTTCGGCTGAGGGAGGCGGGAGCTTCCAGCAGTCCATGAATGGGCAGATGAGTCTGGTTGCAAACAACATGGATAATCCATTGATTGGGCATTGGGGCGCGGGATTGGGAGGCTACTCTACCGACGCGCGGACCGTACCTGGAGGGGTGGCTGTATCGGGTGTGATCGAAGATGCGAGCGAGCCGTTACGGCGCTACGATCCGCAGCATCCAGATGCGGGTGCAGATGGTTATGTGGCGTATCCCGATATCAATCCGTTGACGGAGATGGTCGATCTGATGGGCGCGAATAGGGCTTATGGATTGAACGCTTCAGCAGTACAGGCGGAGAAGAATATGTTGTCGTCTTCGCTCGAGATCTTGAAATAGCAGCAATAGAGCCACGGGAAAGGTTTGGGGAACGTGATGCTTGATATTGGACAGATTGCGGGACAGCTTAAGAGTGCGGCTGCGGGACAGACGCAGAGTGCAAGTGGGGATGGGAATGGAGTGCCGTTCTCCGGGATGATTAAGGCGATGGTGGAACAGACGAGTGCTCTGGACCAGAAGGCTTCGAAGGCAGTCGCTGGAGTGCTGAACGGACAAGGCGTCGAGATCCACGATGCGATGATCGCGACGCAGAAGGCCAGCGTTGGATTCGAACTTGCGTTACAGGTCAGGAACAAAGCTGTAGCGGCTTATGAGCAGATGATGAATATGCAGTTTTAGAGATGCTCTGCTGAGCTTCTTGCAATATTTCCGGATGATGAGTGGAGCAGATGGCGGATAACGGACAGACAGAGATCGCGTTGCAGCGGGCAGAGCAACCAAGAGCGACGACACCAGCGGGAAGGGCGTTGGCGATGGTATCGGTTTTGCGGCAGAGGTTTGCCGCGCTGCCGCCGAAGGGAAGAAACTGGCTGGCTGCTTCTCTGATATTTCTCGGGGCAATCTGCGCGGGGATGGTCTGGTATGCGCAGCGGCCGGACTGGAGAGTGCTGTTCTCTGGGCTCGATGGAAAAGATGTGCAGCAGGTGTCTCAGGAGCTTGCTGCGGCTGGGATCCCTTACGAGATCGCCGCAGATGGAGGCGGGATCGAGGTTCCGGCCGAGATGCTGGATAAGGCTCGCATGGAGGTCGCGGCGAAGGGAATGCCGCAGACGGGACGATTGGGATTCGAGCTCTTCGATAAGCCGAATTGGGTGGGAAGTGAGTTCGACGAAAGAGTCAACTATCAAAGGGCGCTTGAGGGAGAGTTGGAGCACACGATCGGGACGATTGGGGCTGTTCGGGCAGCTCGGGTGCATTTGGTCCTGCCGCAGCAGAGTCTGTTTGCGGGAGAGCAGAAGCTGGCGAAGGCTTCGGTGGTGTTGAAACTGAAGCGTCCGTCGATGGAGCCCGAACAGGCTGACGCGATTCGCAGCCTGGTAGCGGGCTCTGTAGAGAACCTGAATCCGGATCAGGTGACGCTGGTAGATGCGGACGGACGCGTGAATATGAAACCGAGATCGAAGGATGCGGCGGAGGCGGATCTGGAGCAGGGGATGGAGGCAAAGCTTGTGGCGATGCTGGAGCCGCTTGCCGGCAGAGATAACGTTCGCGCCACAGTGAACGTGAGTTATGACGAAGGGGCCGAGGAGCGGACGGACGAGGTCTATGATCCAGCCCAGGCTGCGGCGTCATCGATGCAGAAGAGCGACCAGAGCGCGGCGCAGGTTGCGAAGGCGCAGGGAGTTCCGGGAACGGCGAGTAACTCTCCTGCGGGAGCTCCGGTAGGAACCGTTGCTGGGTCGCAGGCGGCCGCGGCGCCTGGAACTCCGCCTCTGTTGCAGAAGGAAGCTCTGCCGGTTTATCCGCAGAATGGGCCGATGGGGCAGACGCTGCATCAGGAGAATGGTACCTATCTGGTCACGAAACATACCACTCACCGGGAGCAGGGACCAGGCAGGATACGGCGGGTGACGGCGGCGGTGGTCGTGAACGATCGCTCTGTTGTGCAAGGTGAGGGCAAGGCAGCACACAGGGTCTGGAAGGCACGAAGTGGTGAGGAGATGCATCGACTGGAGCAATTGGCCCAGGCAGCCGTGGGTTTCGATTCGACACGCGGCGATCAGGTGGTTATGGAGAATGTGAGCTTCAGCTCGAATGCTCCGGAGATCGGTCCGGTTGGGATGGACAAGGTGCTGGAGGGAACGCGGACTTTGCTCCATGCACAGCCGGCGCTGCCGAAGATGTTGCTGCTCGGTGTGTTTGGTCTGCTTCTCGTGCTGCTTGTACTGAAGCCAGCGGCAAGGCAACTGAATATGGTGCTGAAGGAGCCGCCGGCGCTGGAGGCTGGTCCACAGATAAGGGGCACTGTGGAGGTGCTCACTCCGAGCGAGGCCGAGGCGCAGAGTTTGGCTATGGCTGAAACTCAGAACCGCCTGAAGGCGCAGGTGGGTCTCTTTGACCATGTCTCGGAGCACATACGGCGAGAGCCGGTACAGAGCACACGCCTGCTTGAGGCCTGGATCTCTGGCGACGAAGGAGGGAAGAGCTAATGGCGGCAGGAATGCAAGCGTCGACATCCACTGGATGGGAGACGGTACGACAGACGCCACCGCTGTTGTTGGCGGAGTCAGGCTTTGTGGCTGCGGATGTGCCGGGAATCCGGAAGGCCGCGATCCTGATGGTGGCACTCGGCGATGAGTTGGCAAAGATGCTGTTACAGAGTCTGACCGAGCGAGATGTTCGGCGAGTAACAGACGAGATCACTCAGTTGGGCGAGGTGCCGCTGACGCAACTGACGCAGGTGTTGACGGAGTTTTACGGACTGTTGGAGACACAACAGTACGTCGTACGAGGCGGCGTGGACTATGCCCTGAAGCTGTTGACGGAGGCCTTTGGGCCGCAGAAGGCGAGTCAACTGCTGGCTCAAGTGAACCGGCTGCGAGAACAGAGTGCAGGGGATCTTGCTGTGCTACAGAAGATGGAGCCGCAGCAGTTGAGTAAGTTTCTGGCCAACGAACAGCCCCAGACGGTCGCGCTTGTGATGGCTCATCTAGAGGCCAACCGGGGATCGACGGTGTTGAAGAATCTGCAGGAGCCGATGCGTGTCGAGGTGGTGCGGAAGCTGGCGGAGATGAGGCAGTTCTCTCCGGAGATGGCGCAACAGGTGGCGTTGGTGCTGCACAAACGGATGGAAGGGCTGGGGACGGGCGGACGAAAGACTTACTCGGGCTTCAAGGCGGTCGCGGACATCCTGAACGGAGTCGACCACGGGATGAGCAAGGGAATTCTCGAACAGATCGAGTCGACGGAGCCGGAGTTAGCGATCGGAATACGAAATCTCATGTTTACGTTCGAAGATCTCGTGACGGTTCCGGTGCAAAGCATTCGAGAGCTGATAGGAGCGTCTGACAGGCGAGTGCTTGCATTGGCGCTGAAGGGCGCGCAGGACAACATCAAGTCACATCTGTTCCAGGCGATGAGCTCGCGGGCCGTGGAGATGTTGAAGGAGGACATGGACGCGATGGGTCCTGTACGCGGCAAGGATGTTGCAGGCGCGAAGCAGACTCTACTGACGCTGGCGCGCACGATGGAGGCGGAAGGGAAGCTCATGTTGAAGCTGGAGGTGAACGATGATCTCGCAGTCTGAGGCGGAGGAGGCTGCCGCAGGGGAAGAGATGACAGTGCCTCTGCTGGAGGGGACCGGACGCGGCGGCAGGGAGGCGGTGCGGCTGGAGTTCGTCTCCATGGATACAGCACCGTCTCGAGCGGACGATGAAAGTGGAGCGGCTGTTGAGGTGGAGCGAGGAGTTTTGCAGGATCAGGAAGCGCGCGCCTTGCGGGAGCGGGAGGCAGAGGCGGAGCGGAGGCGATTCGCCACGGAGTTGGAGGCAACTCTCCGGAGGGGCAGGACCGAAGGGAAGGAAGAGGCGGAGGAGAAGGCGGAGCAGGAGATCGCTGCGGAGCGGAGCTCGGTGTTGCGGACTTGTGAGGCCTTCCGGAAGGAGCGTGAGGGATACTTTGGCGCGGTCGAGGCCGAGGTGGTGAAGCTGGCTCTGGCGATCGCTGCGCGGGTCTTGCATCGCGAGGTGAAGTTGGATCCGCTATTGTTGCGGGGCGTCGTGAAGGTTGCGCTGGAGAAGATCCTGGAGGAGAGCGGCACGGTTCTCCGTGTGCCGATGGAGGATTTGGCGGCGTGGCAGGAGCTTATGGAAGGTGAAGACGCCGCGACGGTCGAGGTGTCGGGCGATGCACGGCTTGCGCGTGGAGAGTGTGTTCTGGAGACGCGGGTGGGCAAGGTCGAGTTAGGGGTTGAGGCTCAGCTGGAGGAGATAGAGAAGGGGTTCTTCGATCTGCTGCAGCGAAGGCCTACCTGATGGATCTGGGATCGGTACGGGTAGTTCGTTCGTACACTTTGCTTCCACCCCCTCCCCCCGCCAAATTGGGTCAAAGTCTTCATTTGATTAAGTTTGGGCTTGGACTTTTGTATGTTGAACTCGGCGTTCCAATAGACGACTCGGGATTCATCTGTCTCTGACCTGAGAGATTTGAATTGATAAAGAACTGGAAGACTGCCGCACTAAGCGGTAGATGGTTGGACTTTTCTTCCAACTCGATTTCTTACTTCTACTTCTATTTTACGGAGCGGAGCATAACTAAACTGCCACTTCTATCTCGTTGGTCTGTCGACTGTTAGGTGGAAATGGGGCTTGACAGGTGTTTTTGCCGAAAATTTCGGGATGTGAGGTTGTAATCGGCTGTCGTGATTGGGGTTATTAGTCGCTCAACATTTCGTTGTTTTTGCCGATAAGTAGATGGAGGAAATTTGCAGCAAGCGATTCTTGAGCCTTACTTATCTCAGTTGGCGAGCCGACCTGCCTGGCGTTGGAGTGGGCGTGTTATCGAGGCCAATGGGCAGACCGTAGAGTCGGCGGGACCGCTCTGCTCCGTGGGTGAGAGCTGCGAGATTCTGGACGGCGAGGGCCGTCGACATCGCGCCGAGGTAATCGGTTTTCGGGGACGCAACGTGATGGCTATGCCTCTAGAGGAGACCCAGGGAATTCGGTTTGGAGATATGGTGCAGGCGATGGGAGCGCGTCCGAGCATTGCCGTGGGCGAGCAGATGGCAGGGCGCATTCTGAATGCAGTGGGGGCGCCTCTGGACGGGTTTGCTGCTCCCCGGGTGCGAGAGATGTGGCCGCTGGATGGGGTGATGCCGGGTCCTATGGATCGCGAGCCGATTCGTGAGCCACTCCAGACCGGGTTGCGGGTTCTGGATGGAATGTTGACGGTGGGCCGGGGACAACGGGTTGGTATCTTTGGTGGCTCCGGCGTGGGTAAGAGCACGCTGATCGGCATGATGACACGCAATACGTCGGCGGATGTGACGGTGCTGGGGTTGGTGGGGGAGCGCGGCCGCGAGGTGCGGGAGTTTGTAGAAGACGCGCTTGGGGAGGAAGGCAGACGGCGGTCGGTGGTGCTGGTCTCGACGTCGGATGAGAGCCCTCTGCTGCGGATGCGTGCAGCGATGGCGGCGACCTCGGTTGCAGAGTTTTATGCGGCGCAAGGGAAGCATGTGTTGCTGGTGCTGGACTCTTTGACACGCTATGCCATGGCAGCGAGGGAGGTCGGACTGGCCGCAGGGGAACCGCCGGCGAGCAAGGGTTATACGCCGAGTGTATTTACCAAGCTGGCGAAGCTGGTGGAGCGCGCCGGCAACTTCAAGAGAGGAAGCATCACGGCGTTCTACACGGTATTGATGGAGGGAGACGACCAGCAGGATCCGGTGGTGGACGCGGTGCGGTCGTTGCTGGACGGACATATTGTTTTGTCGCGAGCTCTCGCGTCTGCGGGACACTATCCTCCGGTGGATGTCCTGGACTCATTGAGCCGATTGATGCCGGCGGTAACGACTCCGGAGCATCAGCAGAGAGCGAGATTTGCGAGGAGGCTGTTGGCGGCGCACGCACGGTCGGAGGATCTGGTGCGCATCGGTGCTTACCGTGCGGGGACGGATCAGGAGTTAGACCGTGCACTGCTTGCGATGCCACCTCTGCGCGAGTTTATGGAGCAGGGAACTGCAGAGCGCGTGTCGATGGAAGATACCATCACGCGGCTCGTGACGATGGAAATTTAGATATGCCAGGTCGAAGCAAGACATTGAAACGATTGGTGGATCTGTACGGGGCGATGGAGGCAGCGCGCTCCGGTGAGATGCAGCGCGCCCAGATACTGCTACTGGAGGCCGAGCAGGCCCTTCGAGGACAGCAGGCCGTGAAGCATATGGCACACGCTGAGGGACGGGATGCTCTAGGGCAAGGGGACCGGATGGCGTGGATGTTTGCCGAGGTCCAGGCGGAGTTAGCGAGTGTGAAGCGACGTCGCATCGAGCCTATCGCCGAGGAGCGTGGTGCGTCGCGTGATGCCGCCAAGAAGAAGTATCTTGCCAGCCGCCTGGAGAGCGAACAGATGAACCGATTGTTCGACGATGCGGCAAAAAGAGCCGCGGTGATGCAACTAAGACGAGCACAAGCTGTGGCAGACGACCGCTTTCTTTCCCGTAAACGTTGGGCCGAGATGAAGGCTGAGCGGTTGTTGAAGAAGGAACCGCGGAATGTGAGCGCGCTCTAATGCATCGGCTCTTTGCTTTGGCGCGTGGAGTGCATTCTCTCTCGATGGGATAGGAGGTTCGCAACAATGGTACCGATTGCGACAGAGTTATTGACGATCAAGTTGCCTGTGAAGCTACCAACCTCCCCAGGGACGAACGAGGATATACACGGTTCCTTTGCGAAAAGCTTAAATGAAAATGGGTTGCTGTCAATCTTTTCATCAGCACCAGATTCTACGAAGCAGGGCGGGGTTGAGCAGGTGGCGCAAGGCTTGAAGAAAAAGCTGATGCTGCCGGAGGGCGTTCTTCCTGTGGAGCAGGCTCCGGATGGGGTGGATGTTCCGGTAGAAGGGACGAAGCCGGTTGTGGGGAATGAGGCTCCAGTGGCGCCGGCTGTTCCATCCGGGAAGAAAGAGCTTCTTCCGGAAGATGCAACGAAAGGATTGCCGAAGGTCCCAAGACATCCACTAGCTGTTAAGGGAACCGTTCCTGAGCCTGGAAAAAAAGTTGATAAGAAAGATTCGCAGAAGTTTCCGGTCGCTGTGGCTCTCTCTGATCGCAAGATCGAGACTCCGCATGTGCAACATCCGGTGATACAAATTGCACAGGCGGAGGGTCAAGGTAAAGAGATGAGCCCTGCAGCTAAACCTTCGCCTTCTATGAATGCGCCAACCGTTCCCCAGACTCAGATAGTTCCGGATGCGAAGATCCAGCAACCAACTCCAGTGGTGGTTGGAACTGCGCAGGGTCAAGTGCCGGATGAGAGTCGTGGCGCACCTGCGCTCGTCCAGCCGGGACGGAGTGTTGCCGATCGCGGTGGCGCCATAGGAACTTCGATTTCGCGAACTGAGTTGGCGAGGGCTCCTACAATGTCTGGTGTTGAAAAGAGGGATAAGGTCTCCGGAGGGGAGGTCGATTCCAGCAAGAGTGAGGTCGAAGCTGGACCTTTTGCCGGAGCGGTGGGAGTGGCCGCGCACCACGCTGAAGCGCCCAAACAAGAGGGAGGAGTCGCGATTTTAGGTGGCGAACACATTGCTCCCGTCGCGGCGGTTCAACATGAGAAGGGATTCGCACCTGAGGCTGTGCAGAGGGCTGGAAGTGCTGGATTGGGAGATGCACACGCTATCACCGGCGACGTGGGTCATGAGGGTGGTCGTGGGCGGGCACCGGAGTTGATTGCAGCGACACCGACGTCGCTCGAGGTTGGTATGGCAAATGGAGCGCACGGATGGTTGAAGGTTCGCGCGGAGTTGGAGGACGGAGTGGTAACGGCTTCTCTTTCTGCAACGACGGAGAGCGGACGGGAGGCGCTTCATCGTGAGCTGCCGTCGATGTCGGCTTATCTGCAGGACGAGAAGGTCGGCGTAGGCTCACTGGTGGTCAAGGAGGCGCCACCTGCGGATACGAGGCAGTCTTTCGATGGCTCGGGGACGCAGGGTCAAGGGCAGACTCAAAGGCAGGATTCGGAGAGGCAAGAGAGTGGTGCAGCTCCTCGAACCGGCGATGGTGTCTGGGAGCCAGCCGGTGACGAGAGGGTGCATGAGGTGCCGAATGGATTGGGTGGATCTACAGGTCTTCTAACTCCGACGGTCGGATTGAATGGGAGTTGGTTGAACGTGCGGGTGTGAGTGTTGTTCTGTGTTGTATTCGTAACGCGTAAGTAACGTAATTTCAGACAGGAGAGATATGGATATTTTCGGAAGTAATTTGATTTCGGCGGCAGGAACAGCGGCTCAGGACAAGGTCGCCTCTGTTTTGGCGCCGAAGAATGCTCAAGTAAAGACAACGGCGACCGCAAAGGACACCCCCAACTCAAGCACCGACGACAGTACAGACGCCATTACGGCGGATGATTTTATGACGTTGCTGGTTAGCGAGTTGAAGAACCAGGATCCGACACAGCCTACCGATCCCGCCACCTATATTCAGCAGATGGTTGGAGTGAGCAGCCTTCAACAGTTGACACAGATCAATCAGGGGCTGTCGATATTGGAGTCCGGAGTAACGGTTACGCCGTAGTTTTATGTTGGCGCACCGGAGAGATTCAAGACCCGATTTGCAATCCATTGGCGCCTGATAACAGACGCTTTTCATTGGTGAGGTTTTAACCAGAAGTAGACAGGAGAGAAAAATGCCATCTTTTTCAATTGCCCTCAGCGGATTGCAGGCTGATTCGGTCGCGCTCAATACAATCGGTAATAACCTTGCGAACCTCAATACGACTGCATTCAAGAGACAGGACACAACCTTCGAGGATCTGTTTTACCAGCAGATCGGAACGACTGGAGCGAATGAGTCTATGCAGGTTGGCGCGGGTACGAAGGTATCGGGTACGTCAACCGATTTTACTTCGGGATCTTTGCCATCGACGGGTAAGTCTACGGACATGGCATTGGCTGGCGATGGATTTTTTGTGGTTGAGAAGAACGGCGTGCAGTCGCTTACTCGCGCAGGAAACTTTCAACTCGACTCCTTCGGCAATCTGGAGACTGTGAACGGCGAGCAGGTAATGGGTTATGGCATTGTGAACGGCACGGCGACGGGCAATACTGCGTTGGGAGCGCTTCAACTTCCGATTGGACAGACGGAGCAGGCCCAGCCGACGCAGAACTTCTCAGTTACGGCAAATCTGAATGCAGCGGCTGATAAAGGATCTTCTTACCAGACGCCGATTACTTTGTACGACTCTTTGGGACAGAAGCACCTGGCGACCGTCAACTACACGAAGACCTCGGACAATACTTGGAGCTACTCGGTTGTACTGCCCGACGGCGAAGCCGGTACCACTACCGGCAATACTGGAACGTTGACGTTCGATTCGTCTGGCAATCTTGTATCGCCGACGAGCGTGACTGGCATTAGCTTCTCGGGACTCTCTGACGGAGCAAGCGACATGAATTTGAACTGGGAGATTGCCGGCGGGAGCCTAGGCGGCAAGCTTAGCCAGACGACTGCGGCGAGCAGCAACACGGCCGCACCCCAGGATGGGTTCGCCAGTGGCGTCTATCAAAGCTTCTCGGTGGACCCGACGGGAGTAATCACGGCTACGTTTAGCAATCAACATACTGTTGCGATCGGACAGGTAGCGGTGGCTTCTGTAGCTAACCAGGAAGGCCTGGTTCAGACTGGCAACAACGACTATCGGACGACCGCAGCTTCGGGCGACGCGATTATCGGCGTGGCAGGAACGGGCGGCCGTGCCACCATTCAGGATCAGGCGTTAGAGCAGTCGAACGTTGATATCTCGGTGGAGTTCTCTGACCTGATTGTTGCGCAGCGAGCCTTCCAGGCAAACTCCAAGACAGTAACTACGTTCGATCAGATTACACAGGATACGATCGGAATGCTGCGATAGAGAGCTGGAAATAACAGGGAGCGGACAGTGCGATGCGCTGTTCGCCCCTCTTTTTTTGCTTGCGACTGGGATGACATTTGGGAGTGCCTGCCAGCCGCGATTGTAAAGTTTCACTAATCTGAACTTCGCGCGAACGGCCATCCGCTTGCACTCTCTTTCTGCATTATGCCGGACACTCTCAATTCTCTTGACGCTAATGAGGCTTCTTCCGCCGCGCCCTCGAAGGTGGCAATTGTGCCGCTGGTAATTGCAGTCGCTGGGGCTGTTGTGTTCTCGGTCCTGCTGTTGGCGGGGGCTTTCTACTACCTGGCGAAGAGCGGTCGATTGAATATGCCGTTCTCCATTGCTGTTGCGAAGGCTCCGCCAGCGGAGGACTCATCGTTTCATTCGATGGTGTTGGAGCCGATGGTGGCGAACCTCGCGGATGCAGATGGCAGGGCCTACTTGCGTCTCGGGTTGACGTTGCGAGTCGCTACTGACCAGAAGAAAGAAAAAGCTAAAGACGAGCAGCCGAAAGAAGGAAAAGGGATAGGTGAAGCTGAGACGGCGGTGCGAGATGTTGCGCTGGAGGTGCTTGGCCATCAGACTTCGGAGGCCCTTCTCGCTGCGGATGGCAAGGAAAAGTTGAAGCTTCAGTTGAAGCAGGCGCTTGGGCAGCGCGATTCGGAGTTGAAGGTGGCGGACATTTTCTTTACGGAGTTTCTCGTACAGCGATGAGAGATCTGGGACATTACCAAGTCAGGGGACGGGATGCTATGGCCGAGGCTCAACTGGAACGAATCATCCCGCAGCTGCAACTGGGGGCGGTGGCGTCCGAAGGGAACGCGGGAGGGACCCGCATGGAGGATCATCTGGCGTGGCCGGTATTGTCACGGTTGCCTATGTTGTTAGTGGTACGAATCGCACTGACTCGCCTCAAGATTCGCGACTTGTTGCTGCTGCAAGAAGGTCAGATCTTGACGAGTGAGTGGCCGCAGACGAGCGACGTCCCATTGGCGATCGGTGACATAACACTCGGATGGAGTGAGTTTGAGGTTTCGGGACAACGGATCGGCGTGCGTTTGACGCACTTGGCATAAGGCGAGGGATTGTGCAGATTTCCAGGACGAAGAGCGTGAGAGAGGCGGACGGGTTGGCCGGATGGTTGTTGGATCGTGTCCGGGGGCTTCGCCAGCGTGCCGGTACGGAGGCAAAGGAGCTGCAGTTGCTGGAGGTTCTCTCGCTTGGAGGGAGGAGACAACTGATGCTGGTTGCATGCGGGACGCAGCAATACCTGGTAGGTTGTGGGGCGGAGAGCGTGGAGACCATTGTTAGTGTGTCCGGAGTGTCGGGCACTCGTGAGCGTGGAGACTACCGGTGAAGCTCCGTGAACTTGTGACGTTCGCTTTGTTGATGCTGTTTGCGGTTCCCGTGGCCTATGGAGGCAGGCCAGCTCCTACAGATGTTTTGACGCAGGGCACCTCGACCAAAGCTTCTTTCTGGGTGAAGCCGGCGGAAGGGAGGACGTCGGGAGCTGGGGAGAGAGGTTTTGCGATAAAGAACGCCTTGGCCTCTCATTCGCCACGCACAGACAAGCGGAATGCCGCTGGAGATGGTGGAACAAAGTCGATTGCCGCGGAGCTTGAGGGCACGAAGAGCCTGCCTTGGTCGATTGTTGTCGGCCTTACATTGCTGACGCTTCTGCCGGCGTTGTTGTTGTCGATGACACCCCTGGTGCGTCTGCTGGTAGTCTTTCATTTTTTGCGGCAGGCATTGGGAACACAGACCGCGCCTTCCAACCAAGTGCTGATGGGGTTGGCATTGATGATGACATGGTTTCTTATGGAACCTGTTTTGTTACAGGTTGAGCAGCAGGCCATCGTGCCTTATCAGGCTGGATCTATCACTGGATTGGAGGCGATGGATCGAGGCGTACAACCGGTGAAGCAGTATATGTTGCGTTACGCGCGCGAGAAGGACCTGTCTGTGTTTGCCGCGACAGGGATGGCTACACGGCCCGCGACGCGACAGGATCTGCCGATCCAGGTGGTTGTCCCTGCTTACATTTTGAGCGAGCTGAAGGCTGGATTTCAGATCGGGGCGGTTCTATTTCTCCCCTTCTTGCTTGTGGATCTGGTGGTCGCGAGTGTCACGACTTCCATAGGCATGATGCAGCTTCCCCCTGTTGTGGTTTCGACCCCGCTGAAGATATTGCTGTTTGTGATGGTGGATGGCTGGCACTTGCTGGCGGAGCAGTTGATCAAGAGTTTTTAGTGGTTGTGAGCGAGGACAAAGAGGCTATATGGGACCAGATCAGACGGTAGAGATCATGCGGAGGTTGATGACGGAGGCGATGATACTCAGCCTGCCGCTGCTGTTATCCGCGTGCGCTGTGAGTCTTCTGGTCAGTCTGTTACAGACTTTGACCGGAGTACAGGAGCAGACGTTGACGGCTGTTCCGAGGCTGGTAACGGTGTTTGTAGTGACCATGATCTCGATGCCCTGGACGATCCATCGGCTGGTTAGTTTTACGCTTCGGCTTCTCACCGATTTTCGGCGATATCTGGGATAACGATGAGCGCCGAGATAAGTCCTTTGATCGAAGGCTGGCCGCAGTATCTGACTGCCGCACTGCTGGTGATGATGCGATTGGGCAGCCTCATGGTATTCGCTCCAGTCTTCTCATCGGCTGCTGTGGCGCCGAGGTTGAAGGCAGGTTTTGTTATTGCGATGACTGTACTGCTGGCTCCAGCAGTGGCAGTCATACCTGGCGCCAGAGCGACCCTGGACATGACTGCTGTGTTGGGTGAGTTGGGTGTTGGGCTCGTTTTTGGGTTGTCTTTGTCTCTGATGAATGAGGCGTTGACGTTCGCAGGAGCTTTATTGGGAATGGAGTTCAGCTTTTCGTTGGTGAATCTGCTGGATCCTAACTCAAAGGTAGAGACTCCAGTGCTGGGACAGATGCTTGGCTGGCTGGGGATATTGGTGGTGATTGGCTCCGGACTGGATCGGACTTTATTGGCCGCTATCGTACGAAGCTTTCGGGTCGTGCCAGTGGGGCACGCCGCAGTGCAGGCTAAGACGGGCGCAGCTTTAGTCATGATGGGGAGTGGGATCTTTATGGCTGGCCTGCAACTGGCAGCGCCGGTGATCGCTGCCGCACTTACTGTAGAGGTGACGATCGCGCTGATCTCCAGGCTCTCGCCACAGCTACCTGCGATGGTGGTGAGCGTTCCACTGAAGACGCTGGTGTCCTATTGTGTGCTGATTGGCAGTCTAGCGCTGTGGCCTGCATGGATTGAGCGCCACTTTACAGCTCTGCTCGATGCGGCTGGAAAGCTGATGGTGACGCCTTGAGTGAAAAGGGAACAGAGCAAGCTACCCCGCAAAGGAAACAGAAGGCCAAGGCCAGGGGCGACGTGGTTCGAAGCCGAGAGTTACTCTCCGCAGTAGCGATGCTGAGCGGAGTTGTAATGTTGGGGGCGATGTCTCGTCAATTCCTTGCAAGCTGGGGACGTGTGTACCTCGAAAGCTTACAGGCAGCGAGAGTAGGAGAAGGAGGGGAACAGGGCTGGAACGAGGCGGTACATCGAATGATGGCGCCTGCATTGATGCCGATTGGCTTGGTGATGGCAGCTAGTTTTTGCGGAGCGCTGATCGTAGGCGTGGCTCAGGGTGGTGGCGTCTCGATTCATCCCAATGCGCTCGAACTGAAGTTTGGACGATTTAATCCGGTGACTAACCTTGGGAATCTATTCAGCCTACGGGGTGTGACTCGGACGGCGAAGTCTCTTGTGCCTGCGGCGGCGATGGTTGCATTTGGCTGGGCTTCCTTGAAGGGGCTGATGCTTCCTATGCCGGTGATGAGCATCCTGCGCTTGCCTGCTACCTTTTCGACTGCATATCAACTGATGGTCGATGCCGCGTGGGTGACTTTGGCCTGGTCCGGCTTCGACTACGCGATGGAGTGGAGAAGCTGGAACGATCGACTCAAGATGAGCAAGCAAGAGATGCGGGAAGAGATTCGCGATGCGATGGGGAATCCACAGATCAAGATGCGTATTCGCCAGGTTCAGATGGCGATGCGGCGGCGCAAGGTTAAGGCAGATATGAGCAGAGCGAGCGTAGTGATTACCAATCCGACTCATTATGCGGTGGCATTGGAGTTCAGCTTCGAGACGATGCACGCGCCGACGGTGCTGGCCAAGGGACGCGACCTGCTTGCGGCAGAGATACGGGAGGAGGCGCGATGGCTGGGTATTCCGATGATCGAGAATCCGCCGCTGGCACGCAGTCTGTACAAATCGGTAGAGCCAGGACAGTCGATTCCATTTGAGTTGTATGCGGCGGTGGCTGGAATTTTGGCTTATCTCTATCGACAGAAGGTGGAAGATCGGCGACGTCAGGAACAACATGCTGAGGCGATGCGGCAGCAAGCACGGATTCGGGCGGTGACGAACGGACCGGGGTGGCGGGATTTTGGAGGTGGTATGTGAGTGAGTTAGAGGCAGGAAACAAAAAAATGGCTTCGGCCCGAAAGATTCAAGTCCTGCTCTTGCCCGTGACAGCAATCAGCATGGTCTTTGTGATGCTGATCCCGGTGCCCAGCTTCGTTCTCGATCTGTTGTTAGCAGCGTCGATCACGGCATCGGTGATTGTGTTCTTGACTGCGGTGCAGATTCGTCGAGCGGTAGATTTTTCGGTGTTTCCGACGTTACTACTGTTGCTTACGTTGTTTCGGTTGTCGTTGAATCTCGCGTCAAGCCGTAGAATTCTCCTGCATGGACATGAGGGGACACACGCTGCAGGTGCCGTGATTGAGGCGTTTGGGCAGTTTGTTGTGGGCGGTAACTATGTCGTGGGCTTCGTGCTCTTCCTTGCGTTGATTGCGATTCAGTTTCTTGTAGTTAGTCATGGCGCGGTACGGACCGCAGAGGTTACGGCGAGATTCACGCTGGATGCCTTGCCCGGCAAGCAGATGGCGATCGATGCGGATATGAATGCGGGCCTTATCGATGAACAAGGCGCACGGAAACGCCGGCAGGCGATAGCGCGAGAGGCTGAGTTCTACGGCGCGATGGATGGCGCGGCAAAGTTCAACCAGCGGGATTCGTTGGCGACGATTCTGATTACAGCCATCAATATCGTCGCGGGCTTGCTGATCGGTGTACTGCAGCAGGGAACGGATATTGCTACGGCTTTGAAGACTTATACCATCCTCACCGTTGGCGATGGACTGGTGACCATGATTCCGAGCCTGCTGGTTTCTATTGCAGGTGGAATGGTGTTGACGAGAGCGTCTTCTGCCGGGACGCTGAATGACGAGTTGGGAACACAGCTCCTGCGCGGAAGGAACACGCTGTGGATTGCGTGTGGCGTGCTGGTGTCGCTAGCGCTGATTCCCGGACTTCCGAAGTTGTCATTTTTATTGATGGCGGCGGGCGTGGCGGTTATGGCCAAACGGCTTCCTGCGGTGAGTGAGGAGACCCTTGCTCTTGCAGAGGAAGCTGCGGCTGATACCACGGGAGCTAAAGCGAAGGCTGCTGAGGCTGCCAAGGGTGAGAACCTTGCGTCACTGCTGAAGATGGATGAGCTGACGCTGGAGATCGGCTTCCAGTTGATCTCACTCGTCGATGAGAAACAAGGGGGCCAGATGCTTAACCGCGTTCGCTCTTTGCGGCGGCATCTTGCAACAGAGCTTGGCTTTATCGTGCCCGCAGTTCATATTACGGACAATCTGAGGCTTCGGCCGCGTGAGTACGTGGTGAGCCTGCGGGGCGTGGAGATAGCTCGCTGGCAGACAGAACAGAACTTCCTGTTGGCGGTGAACTCAGATCCGAAGGCGCGACAGTTGGCTGGAGTGGAGACGCGAGAACCTGCATTTGGAGTCGCGGCACGTTGGATTCAGCCTGGCTTGGAAGAGGCTGCGCTCGCGGCGGGATATTCGGTAGTCGATCAGACGACGGTGATTGGAACGCACCTTGGTGAACTGATCCGAAGACACGCCCATGAGCTCCTTGGGAGGCAGGAAGTAAAACGTCTGCTGGATAGCATGAACGAGAGCCATCCGAAATTAGTGGAAGAACTGGTTCCGAAGCTGATGACGTTGGGCGAGGTGCAGCGCGTGCTGCAGCAGCTCTTGCGAGAGCAGGTTTCGATTCGCGATCTGGGTGCAATTCTTGAGGTCCTGGTTGAGGCGGCTCAGCAATCGAAGAATGTAGTTCATCTTGTGGAGAGTGTGCGGCAGTCACTCGGACGCGGTTTGATTCATCCTCTGCTGGATGCTCAGGGTGGATTGCGTGTCCTGATGTTGGAGCCTGGGCTCGAGTCGGAGTTGGTTAATACCTTCGATCCACAGAGCTCCGCGCTGTTGTTGGAAGATGGCGGCCGGCCTGCCGGGGTACAGAGCAACTTTATGAAGAGGCTTATGGAATCTGTGAAACGCCTAACCGGAGAGGCGTCGACTGCGGCATTCCCCGTGCTTCTTATTCCGAGTCCGGCACGTTATCACGTAAGGCGATGGCTGGAGCCTTTTCTTCCGAAGGTGACGGTATTGGCTCCAGGGGAGATTCCACCGGAGATCAAGGTCCGCAGCATCGGGACGGTGGGATAAGGAGCTTTTGAGATGGATTCAGGAGACCAGGGCTAAATGGGAAGAGGAGCGATGAGCACAGGAAATTTGATGAATGCGGAGATGCTGCACGGACCAATGAACCGTGGCGAGCTTGAGACCGGCCGAACGCTTTTCGAGAGTGGGACCAAACTCGCGGGGATGTTTACACCAGCGGACTCTGTCTTCGAATCTTTTAAGGACGACCGCGGAATGGAAGCTGGAGAACAGGAAAATAAATTGGCAAACGAGCGCGATCGGGTATTGATGGAACATCTTCCGACTGTCCGGTACATCGCTCGGCGTATTCACGAACGGCTTCCTCAGCATGTGGAGCTGGACGATCTGATTTCGGCCGGGGTTGTAGGACTCATGGATGCCTTTACGAAGTTCGACCATGGCAAGAAGGTGCAGTTCAAGAGCTATGCACAGTTTCGCATTCGAGGGGCGATCCTGGATTCGCTGCGCACGCTCGATTGGAGCCCACGCGAGTTGAGGCGCAAGGGACGGGCAGTGGAAGAGGCCATCCGTTCGGTTACGCAGCGGCTAGGCCGCGCCCCGGCTGAACAGGAGATTGCAGTTGAGATGCAGCTTAGCCTCGAAGAGTATCAGCAGCTTCTTGGCGATCTGAAGGGGCTGGAGATCGGCAGCTTGCATATGGAGCGAGCTGAGGATTCAGGCGACGAGGAGTTAGCGTATGTTCCTGGTTCTCCTGACGAAGACCCGCTCTTCCGCTGCTTGAAAGGCGAGATGAAGCAGAGGCTGGTCGACGCCATCGAGGATCTACCCGAACGGGAGCGGCTTGTCTTGACCCTCTACTATTACGAGGAGATGACGATGAAAGATATCGGTCTGACCCTCGGGGTTGTGGAGTCAAGGATCTCACAGATTCATTCGTCCGCAGTTGTACGTCTGCGTGTCGCACTTGCGGGATTGAAGTCCAACAAATCGGCGGCTCCTAAGACGAAAGTTCCACTCAAGGAAGGCCAGAAGAGGGCATCTCGATCGTAGTGCAGACTCGATAGGTAACATTCAGGGGCAAACACAAAAGGAACATATATGAAGAAACAGCTTGAACAGGACAGTATTGACGCGTTGTTTGCTGCAGCCAAGGCGGGGATGTTAGGAGAGGTCGGGGAGGTTCAGGAGGTAGAAGAAGAAACGTCCCCGGAGCTTTATAACTTCAGCCGTGCCGGCCAGATCAGCAATGAGCAGATGCGTGCGATCAGCACCGTCAATAACCTGTTTGCCAGGAACCTGATGCGCAAGCTGGCGGCTTGGCTTCGAACTGAGTTCGATGTACGACTCGTGGCAGGGGAGCAGTTACCGTTCGTCGATTTCGTGGAACGGCTTTCCAAGCCTATGTATGTGTGCTCAATGGGGCTGGCTCCATTTGATGCGCTTGGGTTGATGGAGATTGATATTGCGCTTGCTCTGCCGATGGTCGACATCTTGCTTGGCGGGACAGGGCATCCGACGGAACCCCGAGAGTTGACCGATATTGAGGAGGCCATTCTGCTCTCGGTGGTACAGAAGATCCTCCAAGAGCTGAATCTGGCATGGCAGCCAGTGGGACTGCAGATGGAGTTGGAGCGGCGGGAGACTGAGGATCAGATTGAACGCATGATGACTCCTATGGAGAGAACGTTGTGTGTGAGCTTCGAGGTCAGGGTGCCGAAGGCGCTGGGGATGTTGAACCTATGCTTTCCGGCCTCTGTGTTGAACGCGATTCTTAGGCGGATGGTAGCGGAGGGAGGAAGACAGCGCAGGCGGTCGAGCGAGGCGAAGAGCAGGATGAGGGAGTTGATGGAGGACGCTAAGGTTGGAGCTGTGCTGCAATTTCCTCCGATGCGAATGCGGGCGCGTGAGCTGGCGACGTTAGTTCCTGGATCGATACTGCGGCTGCCTTTGGGGAAGAACTCCGATGCGGAGCTTCGTATTGGAGGGTTAGCGTTCGGAGGAGCGCATCCAGTGAGGACGGGAGAGCATCGTGGGGCTCAGTTGGTAGAGCTTCCTGGTACCAATTCGGAGCAGGTTGAAGTCACTGTGCAGTAAGAGAGAGGTCGACGATGGAAGGTGAAGCACAGAGCAATGAGAGCGCATTGAGTCTTCTGTATGACATCGAGTTGGATGCTACGTTACAGTTCGGATCGCGCGAGATGGTATTGCGAGAGGTCTTGGAGTTGGGACCTGGAGATGTAGTGGAGTTGAATCGGCATATATCCGAACCTGTCGATTTGGTGGTGGGAGACAGGATTGTTGCGCGAGGTGAAGTGGTGGTTGTGAGTGGTAACTTTGCGTTGCGCATCACAGAAGTGGCTGCGCCGCAGATGCGATTGGAGAGCATTCGATGCCTGTTCTAGGACGAGGACGAGAGGAGGAGGTTCGGTACATCTCGCAGATTGAAGATGCTTTGCTTCCTCAGGAGATGCATCGGAGAGCAGAGACGCGAATTTCTTTCGATGAGGGAGTGCGGCACTCGTGCGGGAGTGTGGAGTGTGTGAGTGGTTGGATGAGGCCGTGGCGGAGCCGGAGGCGGCCGGTCTTCGAGGGTCGTTGGGGATGTAGTGGGCGGTGTGTGTTGGCGATGGTGCGGTTAGCGGTGAGGCGGGAGGCGGGAGAGCGCAGGGTGGAGGAGGGACTGCATCGGCATCGTGTTCCACTGGGGTTGGTGATGCTGGCGCAGAGGTGGATTACTCACTCACAGTTGCAGGTGGCGTTACAGGCGCAGCAGGAGGCTGGATTCGGCAGGATTGGAGAGTGGTTGATCTCCGCGTGTGGAGTGGAGGCGGAGCACGTTACGCGTGGACTGAGTCTGCAGTGGAACTGTCCGGTGCTCTCGGCGGAGGGATTCGAGGCGCGGGAGATGGCGTTGGTGATGCCTCGGCGGTTCATCGAGGACTATGGTCTGGTGCCGTTGCGGGTCGCTGGTTCGCGGTTGCTGTATCTGGGCTGCGAGGATAGGTTGAACGCTTCGCTGGCTTATGCGGTGGAGCAGATGTCAGGGCTGCGAGTGCAGAGCGGCTTGGTTCAGGATGCCGAGTTGAAGGCGGTCCGATCGCGGCTGTTGGAGACTGAAGCTGTTCCGGTGGCGATGGAGCAGGTCGCGGATGAGGATGCTATGGCGGCCAGGATTACTGCTCGGTTAGAACAGAAGCGACCGCTGGCTGCGTGTCTTGTCCGGCTACATCAGTATTACTGGCTGCGCATGTGGCTGGAGAGCGGGACTCGCGGTGTCTTTGGCAGCATTCCCCGGAGTGCCGAGGATATGCAGGACTACCTGTTTACGGCCTCCCCCCCTCCCCCCTCTTTCAGCTAAACGGCTGAATCAAAGAGGCTTAGGGATGCCATCCTATCGTAAGCTTCTGATTCCTGGCGGGTTGGAGGTAAATTGGTCATTCTGTTTTGGTTATGTCCTTGCTCGCCCCTCGCCCTATAGAGACCTTTCTTATTGGATCTTCTTTATTAATTGTAGCGACTGAGTGAAAACTAAAGTGCCAACTGTAAGTTGCTGTTGGCATGGGGGTTAGTTGTTTTTTGGACTTGACATGCGATTTTGCTGGGAAATTGAGAGAAAGAAAATTAGAGGTAATTGTTAATGCCTGATTTCAATGGGATTCTGCTATCGAGCTGGCTGATTCGCAGCGGATGAACGTTCTCTTATCTTTATCCCCGTGGCTGGGAGTCTGGAGAATAGAGATTGTGTCGTAAATCAAAAAGAGAGTCCGCTAGCGGCGGACTCTCTTTACTTTTAGGTCTCTGATGTCTTAGTAGGTGGAGGCGGAAGGGGAGCGGCTCTCTTCGGGGGTGGGACGGGTGAGGCTTACGTCCTGATTGGGGCCGAGACCTAATTTGATGATGGCGCGAGAGTCAGGGACCAGAGTGGTCTGCCAGCCGTTGTCGCCCTGAAGTTTCTGCATGGCGGACTTGGTGGTGGCGTCCCAGGTGCCCGAGGGCGTTCCGGAGAGGTATCCCGACTTAATGAGGGCGGTCTGAATCTCGGTGGCGCGCTCAGGGGCGATTGCGGCCTGCTTATTGCTTTTAGTCGTGGTCTTGGTGTGCCTGGTGAAGAACCGGGGGGCGGTGGGTCCGCGTCGGGGATGGGTTAATCCGAAGGAGGGAAGCGCTGTAATAAGAAGGAGCGTCGAGCTGAGAAGGATTCGACCAAACCGCATAGTTACCATTGCACCCTTGTATTGAGGATAGTACCTATTCCAGGTACGAGCCTTGCCGACACGAGTAAGACTATATGTGTGTACCACTTTGCGCAACAGGAAAGGTTGCTTGAGTACTGGGTTAATTTTTGTAATGGCTAAAATTGCTTTTCAAAGCTAAAGGGCGACCCATGCTGCTGGGCCGCCCTTTCTTACCAACGACTTGGTCCTCTATGGAAGAGTTCCGCCGACGTAGGTGTTGCCAGTGCTCTGTGGGTAGTGGACGACGAAGACTACGTCATCTTTGGATTTGAGTTTGGAGACGATGGCCTTATAGCTGGCTTCGTCTGCCACGGGCATTTTGTTGATGGTGGTGATGATGGCGCCCTTGTTGAGATTGATCTCGTCTGCGAAGGAGCCGGGCCGTACGGAGGTAACGATGACGCCTCCGGTGAGGTTCAGCTTCTTGAGCATGGGAGGCGGCACTGCCGAGACGGTGATGCCGAGGGTGCTCTGACCGGCGTCCGACTCCTGCGGGGCTGCGTTGTCGTCTCCGTCGTTTCCGGCGAGGTCGGCGTAGGTCTTGGCGCGGTCACCGATCAGGACGCTGGCGGTGTTCTGCTTTCCGGAGCGGATGTAGCCGAGCTTGACGGAAGAACCAACCTTGCGCGCAGAGATGTCATTGACTAGATCATCTCCGTCCTTGATGTTGCGTCCGTCGATGGAGACGATGACGTCGCCCGGCTCTAGGCCGGCCTTAGCCGCGCCGCCGGTGGGGCTGACGGTAGCGACGATGACTCCGTTGGTAAAGCCGTACATGCGGCCAACCGCCGAGGAGACGGCAGGCTGGAAGCTGATGCCGATCGAACCGCGGGTGACTTTATGCTCCGGCCCGATGAGCATGTTGTAGACCGAGGCGATGATGTTGGACGGCATGGCGAATCCGACGCCCTGCGAGCCCATGGACTGGGTGTAGATGGCGGTGTTCATACCGACTACGTTCCCGCCGAGATCGACTAGAGGACCGCCGGAGTTACCCGGATTGATGGCCGCGTCGGTCTGGATGAAGCGCTGGAACTGGCTCTGCGAGATGCCGTTGGGGCTGGGTTCGTCGATGGAGCGGTTCTTCGCAGAGACGATACCGGCGGAGACAGTCTGAGAGAGACCGAAGGGGCTGCCGATGGCGAGGACCCAATCGCCGACCTGTGCGCTGTCGGAGTTGCCCAGCTTGATGGTCGGAAGGGGGGTGGAGGACTCGATCTTGATGACTGCGATGTCGGTGTCTTTATCAACGCCTACGACGCGTGCAGCGCGGCCTTGATCGCCGGGACCGCCGTCAGGATCGGTGGAGAGCTTGACGTAGATCTTGTCGGCTTTGTCGACGACGTGATTGTTGGTGATGATGTAGCCGCGTGAATCGACGATGAAGCCCGATCCGAGGGCGCGGCGTTCACTGCCGGCGGGACCATCATCGTCCCCATCGCCTCCGCCCTGACCGCCGAAGAAGCGGTTGAAGAAGTCCTGCATATCGCCCTGCGACGGATTGTCATCGTTGCCTGGCTGGCCACCACGCGGGGTCTGGCCACGGCGACGGGGAGTTTTATTGGCAGATTGCTTGGGAAGGGACTCGGTGTTGATGTTGACTACGGCCGGGCCGACCTGCTTGACGATGGCGGAGAAGCCGTTAGAGAGCTCTTTGGGGGAGGGAATGACGAGCGGCCGCGCATCCGAGGTATCGACCACCTGTTCTTTGCCGCTGACGCTGTGGGTCAGTACGGACCCGGCGAGGATGCCGACCGAGAAGGTCGCAAGAAGCAGAAAGGTTGCGGTAAGGCGTCGACTGCGGATTCGCTCCAGCAGGGTAGGGTTCTTGGGTGTATCCATGTATAGGTCTAACCTCATTCGAGCTGTGCTTCGCTGTGTGCGTGGCCCGTTTATCCGACGTGGCATCGAGCAGCGAAAGACTAAGTATATTCTCTTGAGCCTGGTATTCCGTTATTTGACGGACTTGCCAGGCGTTACGGTTGTTTAGACGCTGGCGGGAGGCAAATGTATGTGTAATTTATGAGGCGTGCGCCGCGATGGGAGGGGTTCCGGAGAGTAGCTCTATACAAATAATACCAATAAGGATCAGTGCGGCGCCAGTGAGTGGACGGGGGCCAAGGCGCTCGTCCAGAAAGAGGAGCGAGGTGAGCCAGGCGAAGACGGGCTCCAGGGTGAGCAGGATTGCGGTGTGGGTGGGCGGCAGATGTTGCTGGGCCCAACTCTGAATGGTGAAGGCGGCGGCCGTAGCCAGCAGACTGGTCACAGCGAGAGCGATGAAGAGCCGGGATGTAAAGACGATGTGGACGGGACCGCCGAGAGGTAAGGTGATGGCCATGATGAGCGCTGCGAAGCCGATCTGAAGGGTGGCGATCTGGAGAGCGGGAAGGCCGGGAGAGATGTGAGCCAAGGCGAGGAGATGTCCGGTGAAGGCGATGGCGCAGGCCAGGGTGAGGAGGTCGCCGAGGCTGATGGTGGAGAAGATCTCCCGAAGGTGGGTTCCGGGCGGAGTGGTGAGGAGAAGCAAGCCAGTGAAGGCGAGAAGGGCTCCCAGAGCCGCATTCCAACGGGGAGCGTGGGTCCCGCGCGGACGAAGGATGGGGAAGGCAGTGAAGAGGGGGACGAAGACGACGACCATTCCAGTGATGAAGGCGGATTTGGCGGGGGTGGTGCGGGCGAGTCCGGCGGTCTGAAATTGGTAGCCGGCAGCGAGGAAGAGGCCGACGAGGAGGCCGGAGAGGATGGTTCGGCGGGGGAGCTTGCGGAGGAGGCGGTGGTTGAGGATGGCCAGCACAAGGAAGGCGATGGCCATGCGGAGGAGGTTGAAGAGGAGCGGCGAGACGTCCTGGAGGGCGTCCTTGACGAGGGCGAAGGTCGATCCCCAGACGATGACTACGGCGAGCAGGAGCAGATGGGCGAGTGCGCTGGGGGTGAGGCGTCTGCTCATCTTTTGGGCTGTCTGTCGAGGAGAGGGCGGAGAGACTGAGGAGTGGGCGCGGAGAGTTTCACGGAGTGAAGTGTACCAAGTGGTGTTGGGGGTCACGGGGCAGGAACGGTGTCGGCGATGCGTTGGGCGGTGTCGAGGAGGGTGAGGAGGATGCGGCGGAGGGCGGTCTCGCGACCGGTGGGGTCGTACCACTCCTGAAGGGTGTGGATGCCGCCGCCGATACCGCCGGAGCCGAGGGCCAGGGCGGGGATTCCCAGGGCGAGGGGGATATTGGCGTCGGTGGAGCCGATGCGAGGCTCGGTGTGGAGGGTGAGGTGGCGATCGATGGCGCGGAGGGTGTGGAGGAGGGGAGAGTCGTCGGGCAGGGCTCCGGCGGGACGGCTGCCGATGACCTCGATTTCAAGCTTAGCGGGGACGCGGATGGGTCGCTGACGGGTGGCTTCGCGGGCGCAGACGGCCAAAGTGGTGTCGAGGAGACGGCGGACGTCCTGCTCGGTGGCGATGAGTTGGTCGGGATCGGTGGAGCGGAGGTCAAGGAGGGCGGTGGCGGACTCGGGGATGGAGTTTACGGAGGTGCCGCCGGAGATGTGGCCGACGTTGAGGGTGGTTCGGGGGGTAGAGGGGAGACGGAGCTGGGCGAGCTCGGCGAGGGCTCGACTAAGGATGAGGATGGGGTTGGAGGTGCCGGCGTCGGTCCAGGAGTGGCCGCCCGGACCGGTGACGGTGACGCGGAGGCGACGGCTTCCCAGGCCGCGAGTGACGACGGTATTGGTTCCGGAGCCCTCCAGGGCGAGCGCGGCTACGATGCGTCCGTGGTACGGGCCGCGGGTGAAGAGGTGACGCATGCCGCGGAGGTCGCCCTCGCCCTCTTCGCCTACGTTGGCGGCGAAGAGGATGGGAATTGGGGGTTGGATCTTGGCGTAACGCAGGGCGGCGGCGATAGCGAGCAGGGCGGTGAGGCCGGAGGCGTTATCGCAGATGCCGGGCGCGTAGATGCGGGCGTCGTCGGGGTCTTCGATGGGGTCGCAGGGGGTTCCGGCGGCGAAGACAGTGTCGAGGTGGGCGGAGATGAGGATGCATGGAGCGCGGCGCGGCTTGATCTCTGGGGTTGTTGTGGCCTCCGATGATTCGAGTTCTGCCAGGGCGTTGCCCTCGTCGTCGATCTGGAGGTTGGTGAGGCCGAGTTGGCGAAAGCGGTCGAGGAACCAGGCGGCTCGGTCGGCCTCGCCGAAGGGTGGGGCGGGGATGCGGACGAGCTCGAGCTGCCACTGACGAAGCTGGGGCTGATGAAGGTGCAGCCAGTGGAAGGCCCGGTGGACGGGGGTGAGGCTGACGAGTTTGGTGATGCGGCGCTGAGCGGTGGCTGCGGGCATCAGTAGTTGACCTCGATCAGGAAGAGACCGCGTGCGGGTGCAGTGGGGCCGGCGGCGGAGCGGTCGCGGAGGCTGAGGATGTACGGAACGGAGTTCGGCGCGATGCGGCCGCAGCCGACTTCGACGAAGGTTCCGACGAGGTTGCGGACCATGTGGTGAAGGAAGCCGCTGCCGGTGACTCGGTAGAGGAGGAGGCCGTCGGAGAGAATCCAGGTGGAGCTGTGGATGGTGCGGATGTTGGTGGCGTGGATTGGAGCGGCGGTCGAGGCTTCGCGGGTGGCAAGGTCGGGATCGGAGGCGGCGAAGGAGGTGAAGTCGTGGGTGCCGAGGACGGCGTCGGCGGCGTTCTGGAGCAGAGCGAGGTCGAGCTGGAAGGGACAGTCCCAGACGAAGGGCGCGAGCATGGGGGAGCAGATAAGAGGCATGGGGTCGGGGATCGGGGTGAGGGGCAAGGGGCGCGAGGGGAAGATGCGGTACTCGTAGGTCTTGCCGATGGCGCTGTGACGGGCGTGGAAGCCGGGGGCGGCGGGTTCAAGGGAGAGAATACGGATGGCGGGGGGTAAGGCGCGGTTGAGGGCACGGTGGAGGTTTGGGCCGGGAATGGGGGCGGCGATGGAGAAGGAGGCGACTTGTCCGAGGGCGTGGACGCCGGTATCGGTGCGGCCGGACCCCTGGGGCAGGACGGATTCTCCGCTGACGTGGAGGATGGCCTGGGCGAGCGAGCCCTGCACGGTAGGGAGGCCGGGCTGGATCTGCCAGCCGTGGAACGCGGTGCCGTCGTAAGCGAGAATGGACTTCCAAAGGACCATACAGATGATATTGGACGGTATCACGAAGGAGGTGGCGAGCCGGGCAACCCTAGTTCAGAGGAAGAACCGGGTGTGGAGAGGAGCGTTGGTATACTTGGTTGGCTGTGACCACACAGCACGTCTCCTCATCCATCTGGCGGTAGTTAAAGCGACCTGAATGCAGGTTTGGCTGAAAGTGTGGGAACGAAGGTGCATCGATGTACGTATTACATCCCCAAGTGCTTCCTTGGATGCAAGAGTCGGGCCCTAGAGGATATTTTCGAGTCCTCGGAGGTAGGCTGTGCGTCTAGTAAGCATCGACACAGATTTATCGAAGTTGTTCCGGCGGCTAATACAGCGGAACTTTGTACCTGAGCGGAGCTTCGCCGGAGTTTGCCTTGTTGGATGGGAATGGCCGGCGAATCGCAAGACATTTGGAGCAGTCTGTAATCGTAGGCCGTAGCACAAGGCTGTATAGACAAGAGTCGGAGAGCGCATCGTGAGATTAAGAGATATGCAGGCGGCAGCGAGCATTGGGCTGCTGTTGATGAGTGTGACCACGCAACCGGTAGTGGCACAACAACAGACCAACCCGACAGCACCGGCAACAACACAGGCGGTAGTCACCGATACGACAGGACAGCCTGGCCTGCCCCAGGCTCCGGAGCCGAAGCTGACGGAGCCCCTCTACCTTCGCGATACGGGACACGATTACACGAAGCCGAAGAGCCACTTCCGCAATCCGATCGCGCCGTATACGCCGACGTATGTGCCTCTACCGACGACGGGCAATACGCCGCGCCTGGCCTCGCTTCTTCGGGAAGGCAAGATCTATCTGAGCTTGCCGGATGCGGTTGCGCTGGCGCTCGAGAATAACTACGACATCGCGATCGCGCGGATCAATCTGGATATCGCGGATACCGATATCATGCGCACCAAGGCGGGATCGACGCTGCGTGGTGTGTCCAACGGCCTGGTGACGAATACCCTGGGCGGAACGACGTCCACAGTGACGACTGGAGGCGGACCGGGCGGAACGTCGACGGCAAGTGGCGGTGGCGCCGCTGGTGCGTCGGGACTCGTGCTGAGCACCAATGGTGGTGGTCCGGCAGTTGAGCCTCTGGATCCGGTCCTGACTGGAACACTGCAGTATGAATCGGCCAATACGCAGCAGAGCAGTACCTTGATTACTGGAACGAACGCCTTGAACCAGGACACCGGAACTTACAATTTCGGATACCAGCAAGGTTTCTTGACTGGAACGCTATTCAACTTCACGTTCAATAACGCCCGAACCACGACCAACAGTCAAAGGGCAAGTTTCAGCCCGCAGTTGAACTCCAGTTTCCGGGCTCAGGCGACACAGCATCTGTTGCAGGGTTTTGGCTGGGGAGTCAATGGCCGGTTTATTCTGCAAGCCAAGAACGACCGCAGAATTACCGATTCGGCCTTCCGTCAGCAGCTTTTGTTCACTATCAACCAGGTAGAGAATATCTACTGGGGTCTGGTGAGCGCCTATGAGGATGAGCTTGCCAAGGAACGGGCGTTGACCCAGTCCACGCAGCTCACTTCGGATAACAGGAAGCAGCTTGAGATCGGAACGCTTGCCCCCCTGGATGTCGTGAACTCGGACAGCGCAGTGGCAACGGACAAGCAGGCGTTGGTGGCCTCCAAGACGAATCTTGAGTATCAGCAGCTTTTGATGAAGCAGGCTATTGCGCGGAATCTCAATGATCCCATGCTCTCGAACGCTCCTGTCGTCCCGACGGACCGCGTGGCCCTGGATCGTCTGCCGGAAGAAGATACGCCAGTGGAGGAACTTGTAAAACAGGCTTACGTCAACAATCCGTCGATTGAGCAAGCTGTACTGAATATGAAAAATAACGAGATCACCATCAAGGCCTTCAAGAACGGCTTGCTTCCGGTGGTCGATGCTTACGCGTTCTATGGTGGCAGTGGACTGGGCGGAGCTCAGAATCCTGCTTTGAATTGCGCAAATTCAATTACTGCAGGATCGTTCACTCCCTGTCCTGTGGGAACTGTTGCCGTATCTGGCTATTCGGATGTACTAGGGAATACCTTCAACAACTCTTTTCCGGACAGGGGTGTCGGGGTGAATATCAATATCCCGCTGCGGAATCGGGTTGCACAGGCTGACCAGGCGCGGTCGCAGATGGAGTACCGGCAGTCCCAGATGCGGTTGCAGCAACTCTATACTCAGATCCGGATTCAGGTGATCAATGGACAGTATGCGTTGACCAACGACCGGGCGCAGGTTCTGGCGGCTCAGACGGCGCGGGACTTCCAGTTGCAGAGCCTTGACGCGGAGCAGAAGAAGTACAAACTGGGCGCTTCGACGACGGCCCTGGTTCTCCAGCAGCAGAGAAACGTAGCGGCTGCGGAGAACACCTTGATCTCTGCGACGGCTGCCTATGCCAATGACCGCGTCGCTCTGAGTCAGTTGCTGTCGAACACGCTGGACCGTTATGGCATCAGTATTGCGGATGCGGCTACCGGGGTTCTTGGTCAGACGCCTATGATCCCAGGTCTGACAGCCCCAACGGCACCGGCGACAGCCAAGCCGATTCAGTCGGCGCCGAATCCGGCTCCGCAGCAGTAAGAGCAAAGAGAACACAGCAGGGAAGACGACGATGGGCGCGAGGATACTCCTCGCGCCCATTCTATTTTCTGGGCTTTTTTGATGCAATCCTT
This sequence comes from Granulicella sp. dw_53, assembly GCF_018449545.1. GTDB lineage: Bacteria > Acidobacteriota > Terriglobia > Terriglobales > Acidobacteriaceae > Edaphobacter. The sequence continues at coordinate 366,056 of NZ_JAAVUR010000001.1, forward strand.
TACGGCGGGATATTTGTGAGGTCTCTTCAAGGAGCTTCTTGTCCTTCGGATAGACTTAATCCCATATGAGGAACGAGCAAAAGAACTCCCTGGCAAATGCAGCTTCTGCGTATCTTAGGTCGGCAATGCATCAGCCGGTGGACTGGATGGAGTGGGGCGATGAGGCGTTTGCCCTCGCACAGGTGGAAGACAAGCCGATCCTGTTGGATATTGGAGCGGTGTGGTGCCATTGGTGCCATGTGATGGATCGCGAGAGCTATGAGAACGCCGAGACAGCGAAGATCATCAATGAGCACTTTGTTGCAGTGAAGGTGGACCGGGACGAACGCCCGGATGTGGATACACGGTATCAGGCGGCGGTGGCCTCTATCAGCGGACAAGGTGGTTGGCCGTTGACGGCGTTTCTGACCCCTGAGGGGAAGCCTTACTTTGGTGGAACTTACTTTCCCCCGGATGACCGGCACGGCCGGCCGGGACTACGGCGTGTGTTGCTGACAATGGCGGAGGCCTTTGAGAAGCGCCGGGACGAGGTGAACGAGTCGGCCGGAAGCGTGCTGGAGGCGATCGAGCAGAATGAGTCGTTCATGGGGCGGAGCGGTAATCCCGGCCCGGAGCTGGTGGCGAAGCTGGTGGACGGGGCTTTGAAGCAGTTCGACGCGCGGTCGGGTGGGTTCGGATCGCAGCCGAAGTTTCCTCACTCGGGGGCGATCGATCTCTTGTTGGATTCGGCCTCTCGGGTATCGATCGGAGCAGGCGCTGCGGTAGTGAATGAGCCTGCGAAGCGAGCCGCCATGGTGACTTTGGACAAGATGCAGAAGGGTGGAATCTATGATCATCTGGCGGGCGGATTCCATCGTTACAGCGTGGATGAAAACTGGGTGGTGCCGCACTTCGAGAAGATGGCGTATGACAACAGCGAGCTGTTGAAGAATTACGTACACGCCTTTCAGACGTTCGTGGATCCGGAGAATGCCCGCGTAGCGCGGGAGATGATTAAGTGGATGGACGAGTGGCTAAGCGACCGCGAACGAGGTGGGTTTTACGCGTCGCAGGATGCAGACTTCTCGCTCGACGACGACGGAGACTACTTTACGTGGACGCGGGATGAGGCGGCTGCCGTGCTCACTCCTGAGGAGTTGGCGGTGGCTGGGGCGTACTACGATATCGGTGAGATCGGCGACATGCACCATAACCCTGCGAAGAATGTGCTCCATGTGCGTACAACGATCCAGAGCGTAGCCCGTTCGAACCAGATCGAGCTGGAGGTGGCGCAGGAGCGGCTGGCATCTGCTAAGGCAAAGATGTATGCAGCGCGGTTGAAGCGGCCTACTCCCTACGTAGATAAGACGATCTATGTGGCCTGGAACGGCATGTGCATCTCTGCCTATATCGAAGCCGGGCGGGTGTTGGGGATGCCGGAGGTGACGGAGTTTGCCTTGAAGTCGTTGGACCGGGTGCTGGGGAGTGCCTGGAGCACTGAGTCGGGGGTCGCTCACGTTGTCGCGTATGGGGAGGGAACAACCGCTGGACGGCGAGTGGCCGGAGTGTTGGACGATTATGTCTTTCTGGGACATGCGGCATTGGACGCCTGGGAGGCTACGGGAGAATTGGCCTACTACAAGGCGTCCGAGGCGATCATGGAGGGTGCCGTGGCGCGGTTCTACGATACGACCGGATGTGCCTTTTTCGATACGGAGCTGGCACAGCAGGGCGAGGTTCGGCTGGGTGCGCTGGTAACGCGGAGAAAGCCGTTGCAGGACTCTCCGACTCCCGCAGCGAACCCGATGGCGGCGGCCCTCTTGCTGCGGCTAGAGGCTCTCAACGGGCGCGAGGACTACGCGGTCAAGGCGCAGGAGACGATGGAGACCTTTGCGGGCGTTGTCGAGCACTTTGGGCTATACGCGGCGAGTTACGGACTTGCGCTGCAGAGACTGGTTCAACGGGCAATCCAGGTGTGTGTGATTGGTGACGATGCCGATGCGCGCCGACTGGAGACAGTCGCCATGGCCCGGTACGCGGTCAATAAAAGCGTAGTGCGGCTGCGGCGGGATCAGTTGGCGAGTTTGCCTCCCATGCTGGCCGAGACCTTGCCGTATCTTCCTGCGATGGAGGGCAGCTTCGCGGTGCTGTGCAATGGGAATGGCTGCCTGCCACCGGTAAAGACGGTCGAGGAGCTGATGGCGGCCATGAACCAGACCTTATAAAGATCCGACTCAGGCACCGATGGTGGGCGGCTTGGGAGGAGCGGTGGGGTCGGCTGGCTGCTGCATGATAACCATGCTGGAGCCGTTGCCGAGTGCGATGCCTTCCTTCTCGAAGGTGAGGAGGATGCGGCGGCGGAGTTCGCGGAGGACGCCGTCCTTCTGGTTGGCGCGGACCTTCAGGTTGACGGGGTAGATGACCTCGCGGCCGCTGATCTTATCGACTCCGAGGATATCGGGGTCGGCGATGACGACCTGCTTGAACGCTGGGTCGTTGCGGACCTCGTCGGCGAGCTTTTTGAGCAGTGCTACGACGGTGTCGGGATTGACATCGGAGTCGACGCTGACTGGGAGCGAGGCGATGGAGAAGTCGCGGGAGAGGTTGGAGACGGTGGCGATCTGGCTGTTGGGAATGATGTGCATCGTGCCGTCGCCGTCGCGCAGGGTGGTGCAGCGCAGGGTGAGATTTTCGACCGATCCCTGGAGCCCGGCTATTTTAACGACCTCTCCGACGTTGTACTGATCTTCAAGGAGGATGAAGATACCATTCAGCATGTCCTTGAAGATGGATTGCGCCCCGAGGCCGATACCGACACCGACGACGCCGGCGGAGGCCAGCAGAGGGGTGAGATTGATGTTGAAGACCGACAGAACGTGCAATAGAACGATGAAGCCGATGACGCTATAGGACGTCGCACGTATGATGGCGGCCATGGTGCGAAGCTGGGAGGCTCTCTGCGAGTTACCGACCTGCCTGTCGGCCAGCTTCAACATACGGGTGACGAAGAACTTGCAGATCTGCATCAAAACGAACGCCAGCAGCACGATGGCTACCAGGCGGGGCAGGTCGGCGCGTACGAAGGTGATGATGTCGTTACGCCAATCGTTTTCCAGAATCCGCGAGATGCGTTCCGTTTGCAGGGGCGGTGTCTGAAGGAGCATTATTACGGAATCTCAACTTTCCAAAGCAGCATCTTCGTAAGACATCATTCTTACAGGTGAAGATGCTTTTAGCCCGCTGTGCAGGACGCTAGCAGACGAAAAATCTGATTCAGCCCGCCGCTCAGCCGGCGGAGAATGGGAGGCACAATGAGAGAGCAGACTTTCAAGATGGTTCGGGTTGTGACGACAGGGACGGCACTGGGGCTGGTGCTTTGCGTGGGTGGAAGAGAGCAGGCATGGTCCCAGATTGGGTCCGGGGTGCAGCAACCACAGTTTCCAGGACAGCCCGGCCAAAGCGGGCGGAACAAGGGTGGAATGCAACCCCCAGGCATGGGGACAGACACTGATGACATGACCGTCAAGCTTCAGGAGCAGCAATCCAAGACGCGGAACAGTGAGCGGCAAAAACGACTTGAGGTAGATACACAGAAGCTGCTGGCGCTGGCGACGGAGCTCAAGGAGCAGGTGGACAAGACGGATAAGAATATTCTGTCGGTGGACGTTATTAAGAAAGCCGACGAGATCGAGCGGCTGGCCAAGAGTGTAAAGGAACGCATGAAGGGTTAAGTTGGCAAGGATTCATCGTTCAGGAGCCGGACTGGGTAGTCGGCGCCTTGCTGCTCGCACACAATTCCCACTGCGCAGCCCTTGGCTGGTGGTTCGCTAACGGCTCCAGAAGTGGGTCTTCTTCACCTGGGCCTGGGGTTTCTGCTGCTGCACTTGTCTCTGCGGAGTCCCGTACGATCCGTGATGCGGAGCCGCCAGGGGAATTGCCCGGAAGGAGCTTTTCCGCGACTTCTCGGCACCAAAGGCTGAACTACTTAGGAGACAAATGCCAACCGTGGAACAGACCATCAATTGTTGAAGTCTCATTGTTTACCTCATTGGACGACAGCGGAAGAGTACCACTTAAATTAATGTGCATCTATACCGCTCAAGGGGCATCCCTGCAATTTCTTTTGAATTTGACGCTGGGATGGTGCGAGCGCGATGTCCGAGGTGTTGCCGGGACCCTGAAGATGCTGCAAAATCGCTACAATAGCCGTAGAGAAACATCCACTTAGCGAGCTCCGATCCTTCATCGGGGCCGTTCCATCGTAAGCAAAGCCCCTGGAGGCACCTGCATCATGGCAAAATCGACCATCGTCTTCGGCGTTTTACTCATTCTTATCGGCGTCGCAGGCTTCGTCTCGACCGGAAGCACCCATCCCACCTCGCTCATTCCTGCCGGTGCTGGAGTGATCTTCATTCTCTTTGGTGTTCTAGCGAACAGTGAGAACCCTAAGAAGCGCATGCTCTGGATGCATATTGCTGTTACTGTTGCGCTTCTACTCTTCCTCGGGACCATTCCTGCCGATATTGACGCGTTCCGTCTGAGCCGTGGAGTTGAGTTTCCTCACCCCATCGCCGTGCTCGAGAAGTCAGGCATGTCGCTGCTCTGCCTGCTCTTTGTCGCCATGTGCGTCCGCTCCTTCATTGCGGCGCGCCGTCTTCGTACTGCCTAAGGGACAGGGGACGGGTTCCCGTCTCCCTGTTGTTCCGCACGAGCGTACACTTCGAGTAATATGTCCTCTTCGTATGGCCCATCCAGCTTCGGCGGTGGCATGAAGGCCGTGGACCGACCCTCCCGCGGCACCGGTCGTGCCACTACCGCAGATCTCACCGCTTCGCGACCTAAGCCTCAGCTCAAAAAAGTGCTGCCCGAGGTATGGAAGCTCGTCAAACCACGGCGTTTCCTGCTCGGCGGCAGCTTCCTGTTGATGATTCTCAACCGCGCCAGCGGACTGGTTCTCCCCGCGTCGACCAAATATCTCATCGACAACGTCATGGGCAGGCACGAACTTAGCCTGCTGCCGGTTATTGTCGGGGTCGTCGTTGGGGCTACGGCACTGCAGGGCATTACCTCCTTCACGCTGACACAAATGCTCTCAAAAGAGGGCCAACGGCTGATTGCCGAGCTTCGCATGAAGGTGCAGGCCCACATCGGACGGCTGCCGGTCGCGTTCTATGACGAGAATCGCACCGGCACCCTCGTCGCCCGCATCATGACCGACGTCGAAGGTGTTCGGAACCTTATGGGGACTGGGGTGATCGATTTCTTCGGCGGAGTGCTGACCGCCCTCTTTGCCTTCGGCTACCTTATCAAGCTTAGCGTCCAGATGACGGTCGTCACCTTTGTGATTCTGTTGCTCTTCGGCATCATTCTTCAGAGAGCGTTCGCCACGATCCGGCCTATCTTCCGCGAACGCGCCAAGATCAACGCCGAGGTCACCGGGCGGCTCACTGAGTCTCTGGGCGGCGTTCGAGTCGTCAAGGGCTATCACGCGGAAGAGAGCGAGGCACGCACCTTCGCTAGAGGGGTCGACCGTCTCCTGCAGAACGTCATCTCCTCCCTTACGGCCCAATCCTTGATGGCCCTCGCCTCCACCGCGGTCCTGGGCATCGTTGGAGCGCTGGTGATGTATCTGGGAGCGCATCAGGTCGTCGGTGGAGCTCTCACGACCGGCGGCTACGTTACGTATGTGATGTTTCTTGCCTTTATGATCGCCCCGATTGTGCAACTCGTCTCGATCGGCACACAACTTACGGAGGCCGTTGCGGGCCTCGATCGAACCACCGAGATCTTATCCGAGCACGAAGAGGACTCCGAGCCCACCCGTGTCACGGCTCTTACTTCCATCCATGGCGATGTTGTCTTCCGCGACGTGACCTTCTCCTATGAGCCGGGGAAGCCAGTCCTCCACGGTCTGTCCTTCGAGTCGCGGCCCGGGACTGTCACGGCGCTCGTCGGGTCTTCCGGCTCTGGAAAGTCCACAATGATCTCTCTCATCTGCGGCTTTCATACCGTGACGGGCGGGCATATTCTTATCGACGGTGTGGATCTATCCACTATCCGCCTCTCCAGTTACCGGCAGCAACTCGGCGTGGTCCTGCAGGAGACCTTCCTCTTCGATGGCACGATCCGCGAGAACATTCTCTTCTCCCGGCCTGGCGCCACCGAAGAACAGATCATGGAGGCCTGCCGCATCGCCCGCGTCGACGAGTTTGCTGAGCGCTTTCCCGAGGCTTACGACACCATTGTTGGTGAGCGCGGCGTTAAACTCTCTGGCGGTCAGCGACAGCGCATCTCTATCGCGCGCGCCATCCTGGCCGATCCTCGCATCCTTATTCTCGACGAGGCGACGAGCTCGCTAGATTCTGAGTCCGAGGCCATGATCCAGAATGGTCTGAACTTCCTGATGCAGGGCCGTACCACCTTCGTCATCGCCCACCGGCTTTCGACCATCCGCCGCGCCGATCAGATCCTGGTCGTCGAGCAGGGCAGCATCGTCGAGCGAGGCACGCATGAGTCCCTCTACCAACTCCAAGGCCGCTATTACGACCTCTATACGCGTCAGCATGGTCTCGAGACCAACCTCTTCCTGGCTCCTGGCGAAGGCGATACGGTAGAGGACGAGCCTGTGATCAAGCTTTAGTCAGACCAACGAATGTTGCGACCTCGCGAAGATGTCGTCCCGATATTCGGGGCGATGGGCTAGAGCTGGCCACGGTATTTTTCGATGGCGAGCAAGACGAGTTGGCTACGGGTGCGCACGCCGAGCTTGTTGAAGAGAAGCTGCAGGGAGGACTTGACCGCGCTCTCAGAGATGCGGAGACGAACGGCAATCTCCTTGTTCGCGAGACCCTGCAGAAGGAACCGCAGGATGGCCTGCTCGCGTTCCGTGAAGCGAGGGATAGCTTCTTCCGCTGGACGCGAGGCGGTAACGAGGTTTTGTAGATACTTCTGATCGATGAGGACTCGACCGAGGGCGACCTGATGAATGCTGGCCTGAAGGTCTTCCGGCGAGTCCTGCTTGTGAAAGATGCCACTGATCCCGAGGCGAATAAGTTCGAGAGCATCCGCGTCCGGCAGGCCCGCCGTGACGATAAGGATGCGGCCTGGGAAGCCTTGTGACTTCAACTCTGCGACGAAGGAGACAGCGTTTTGGGTTCCGAGGTCGTAGTCGAGGATCAGAACATCGATGTTGCTGGCGGCGGTGAGCAGTTTGGACGCTTCCGTTGCTGAGCCGGTGTGGAAGATGATGTCGAAGCCGGGATCACTTGCGAGCAGGCGAATGAGGCCTTCCCGGAAGAGGTGGTGGTCATCTACGACACAGAGGCGGATAGGGCCAGTCCTGGACTCTAAAGTATTCGGCATCAGGATTGGTTTACCACCATTGCGCTGGAGAAGGGAATTACGATCTCAAAGCAGCAACCGGTGGTAACGGGAAGGTAGTGAAGTTCTCCTCCAAAGCTACGGATAATGGCGCGTGAGACGTAGAGTCCAAGTCCCGCGCCTTCGGAGCCGGGGTGGAAGGGCTGAAAGAGGAGTTCGGTATTGGGAACGCCGACGCCGGAGTCGCGCACCTGGATGACGCTTTGCCGGTCGCGTTCCGAAACTTCGATCGTTAGCTCCCTTTGAGGAGCGTCTTCGACTGCTCGCAGAGCATTCTGGGCAAGATTCAGCAGCACCTGGAGCAGATCGCTGCGGTCCGCGGCGATTGAGGTAAGGTCGGGATGAATCTGCCAGTGGATGACTCCGCCGATGTCCTCCCAATCCTGGCTGATGATAACGTGCAACTCGTCGAAGAGAGCTGCGACGGAGACCTGGGCGATGGTCTTGCGGGCGTGAGTCCGCAGATCGAAGGACGCAAGTTTACTAAGGCCCGCGACAAGGCTCTTGAGAGCCTGGAAGTCGGCGTCGCCGACCATCGGAGAGCGGCGTTCGAGGTTCGAGGTCACGACGGCGATGGCGGAGCAGAGGTTGCGGATCTCGTGCGAGACAGCTCCCGCGAGGACGCGATTGTAGTTGACCATCTGCTCAAAATGGCTGCGTTCACGGTCGCGAACCTCCTCCGAGTAGTCGACTACGATGGCGGCGAGATTCCGCTGCTCGCGAGCTCCGTATATAGAAAACCAGGTGGCCGCTGGGAAGACAGAGCCGTCAGAGCGGCGTGCCCAGGTCGTGGCAGAGGTCCGGATATGTTCGATCTCTGGATTGAGAGCGAGGGCGTCAGACAGGAGTGGAAGATAGTTGCGGACCGGATGGCTGATCAGGGAGCCCTCCTCCACGCCAAACATGGTGCATGCGGCGTGATTGGCCGCGATGATCTCACCGGACGAGCCCACGGTAAGGATCGCAGCCGGACTGCTTTCGGCTAACAGACGCAACTGCTGCTCCGCCTTCTGGCGAAGCTTTTGCTCCATGCGAATGCGGGCGTAATGCTGCAACATCAGCCGCTGGCTGAAGTTGATCTGATACACCAGCAGGCCGCAGCCGGTGTAGGCGATGGTCGCCATGCAGAAGCGCAGAGTATGTTCGAGGGCCGTCTCATTAGGGGTGAAGAGGCCGCGAACCAAGGCGCAGCTAATTGCGGCCACGAGAACCTGCCAACGCTTGAGCACCATGGCCGCGACGATGACGGGGAAGATGTAGAAGATTCCAAGTGAAAAATCGAAGTTGAAGTACCACTCCAGAAAGGCAAGGAGAAGGACGAGCGCAACGGCTAGCTCCATCATCAAGGTTCGGTTGGTGATGAAGGATCGTGCTCGAGATGTGAGCCTGGGGACAGGTTGTTTCTGGTTTAGCGAGCGCAACGAATCTCCTCTCTTTCAATTAGACGACAAAAGATAGCTCAGCGAAGAAGCAATAGCCAAAAGATAGGCTCCCAGCCTATCGAGGGATGGCTCGGATTTGAGGCGATAGATGCAGGACAAGATAGGCGGCGAGTATCGCGGTTGGACTGTCTAATCGGGCATGAGGACGAGATCAATGCGTGAGATATCAGTTGTGGAGCAGCAGTCATGATGGTTCGCGACCAGCTCTCACTAAAGCGGCTATGGCCGCAGGCTTCGAAGAGGCTCCTATTACTGTTGGCCTTCGATTGCACGATTGCGGTGTTGTACTCCGTATATGACATGAAGTTTCTTGCGTTGAGCGGTCTTCCACTAGCTCCACTCGGCTCTGCCATCACTATCTTCTTGGCGTTTCGCACCAATGCCGCGTACGGGCGTTGGTGGGAGGCGCGGCAGTTGTGGGGCAGTCTGGTAAATACCTCGCGGGCGTTGGCGCGGCAGTTTCTGACGATGCTGGACCACGACTCCGATGATTTGGAGCACATTCCCTTGGGCCGCAGGCTGGTGCTGCACCAGATCGCCTTCGTCCATGCGCTGCGTTGTCATCTGCGGCGGCAGAATCCGTTTCCAGAGCTCTCCGGCGTATTAGGAGTGGAGGAGACCGACAGGCTTCGCGGCTACGGCAATGTGCCGGCGGCGATCAACCTGAAGATGGGCCGAATTCTAAAAGAGGCAAAGCAGCAGGGAATGCTGGATAGCTTTCGATGGATTTCGATCGATGAGAACCTGACGGCGCTCTCGAACATTCAGGGAGCCTGCGAGCGAATCAAGAACACGCCCTTGCCGCGACAGTTCGACTACCTGCCGAGACTACTGGTGAATGCCTTCTGTTGGCTGGTTCCGTTTGGGCTGGTAGGGGAGATGGGGCTCATGACACCAGTAGCCTCCGTGTTGATCAGCTTCACCTTCATCGCCGCCGATGTTGTGAGCCGGGAGATCGAAGATCCGTTTGAGAACACGATTCACGATACGCCAATGACCTCGTTGTCGCGGACGATAGAGATGAACCTACGAGAGCAGATGGAGTTGCCGCATACGTTACGGGATGTTCAACCAGTGGATGGATTTGTTTACTAATACGTTCCATGTTCTACCAAGGAGCATTGCAATGAATATGAGATCGCCTCACTTGATCTTTGCTACGAGCTTTTCCGATGCATGTCATGCAGCGATTCCTGCTGCAGCCAGAATTGTGGATGCACTCGGAGCGAAGCTGACGATTCTGCATGTGTATAACCCGCAGGAGAAGACCTTCCGTGAAGCGGACGGGATGCTGCACTCGTTCTTTGCTGAAGCGGATAACTATCCACAGTGCGACCGTCGAATGACGAGTGGCCCAGTCTTCGACGGTATAACTGACTTCTGCAAACATCATCGGGATGCGTTGCTCTTTCTACCTGCTTCGGACCGGATCGGCATGCCTCGCCCGTTTCATCGATCGTTGAGGATGAGGATTATTCGGGCGCTACCTTCGTCGGTCTGGACGCTGAACGAGCGCCAACGCTTGGGATCTTCCTCTGGCTCGATGAAGCATGTCGCGGCGTGGCTGACCTCTCCGGAGGAGGGTTTGGAGCATGTACAGCAGGCCGCCGCGCATGCCGAGGCCATGGATGCAACCCTGCATCTCCTGCATGTAGTGCCCGACGTAAATGAAGGCATGCTTGGCAGCACGATGCTCTCCGAGGCTCCCCTCGGTGTGGGATATGCAGAGGACTGGCTGAAGCGCATCGCTGGCAAGCTGCCGCAGGCTCGCGATGTGAAGATCCATGTGGCGCAAGGAAACCGAAAGCGCCAGCTAAGCAAACTGTTGCGACACAGCCAGGCAGAGCTAATGATGGTCAGCCGCGAAAGTGCCTTGCAATATGACTTCTTCCGTGCTGAGCTCAATCGCACACTGGAGGACTGCTCGACCGCGCTGATCTGCGTAGCGCAGGAGACGAGTTCGCTATGGCCGAGTGCTGCAATTGGAAGTCTTCAGCCTGCTTAGGTGAAGGAGTGCGGAAGTACTGGGTCTGGCCTTATTGGCCAGGCCCTCTTTCTTTAATGGTTGCTCTGACTTGAAATGTTTAGCGAATTTTCATATTGCTGCCACATGATTGGCGAATCACGCAGATACAAGTGTGAAGAGACCTACAACTCTCATGCGTTCTCCTTCGGAGCCGTCTCCAAGTCGAACCACTGGCAAATAACCAGGGTGACTCGGGAAGCTTCGGCGGACAGAGTGTGGGTCGGATGTTTGGCTTCCGGTCAGCCGTCTTGGCTGGAGGTCTCATTTGCGTCATTTAAGGAGGAACAGTGAGACAAAATTTATTTGCAACTGTAATCGCTTTGGCCAGTCTTGGACTAGGCAGTGCAAACGCTCAACAGACACAACAACAGACAGCGGAGAACTCGCAGCCCGCGATGGGAGCGGACCAGACGACGGGTTCGCAACCCGCACCGCGCATCACCGCGACCGATAGCGTTACGGTAACGGCTCCCGGCGAGACACGCAGCGAGCAGTCGCTCGACTCGAAGGCGTTGCTGGAGACGGCTCCCGGTACCAGCCCGATCGCAGTGCTGGCGCATCTACCCAGCGTAAGTGTTACCTCGGCTGATCCATATGGCGCGTATGAATGGGCGTTGCGCATCTCGGTGCGCGGGTTCAATCAGAACCAGTTAGGGTTCACGCTGGATGATGTACCGCTCGGAGATATGTCCTACGGCAACCTGAACGGTCTGCATATCAGCCGCGCAATCATCAACGAGAATATTGGCCGGATCACGATGTCGCAGGGAACGGGATCGCTGGAGACAGCCTCGACGAGCAACCTGGGCGGCGCGATTCAGTTCTTCTCCTCGGAGGCTTCAGATAAGCAGTCGTTCTCGGCTCAGCAGTCCTTCGGAAGCTTCAAGGGATCGCGCAGCTTCGCTCGTTTCGAGAGCGGACTGTTGCCGACCCATACAAAGTTCTATCTCGCCGGGGTATATCAGACGGCGGATAAGTGGAAGAGCGTCGGAGAGATCGGCCAGCGGTACTTCCAGTTGAATGGAAAGCTGACCCAGTACGTCGGGAGCAAGGGCGTATTCAACGCCTTTGTCGACTACTCCAACCGGCAAGAGGTGGACTACCAGGACTTGAATAAGGTCTGGGTACAGAAGCTCGGCTACAACTGGGATAACTACGGGGACTGGGGTAAGGCGATCCAGGCAGCGAATGCCTGCAACGGCAATGGCGCTTATCCTTCGCCGGTGAATAGGTTGGCCTCGAATGAAGATCCCTGCGACGCAGGCTACTATGGTGGCGCTGGCTTGAGGAAGGACTTCCTGGCCTACGTAAGCTACAAGGCGGCTCTGACGAGTCACCTGACCTGGAAGACGACAGCATACGGACATAACAACGATGGCCGCGGACTTTGGTTTACTCCCTACAACCCCACCATCGATGTAAACGGCACCGTTACCTCGCCCATTGGGTTACGCACCACGGAATATGGAATCAGCCGTGGCGGTTTCTTGACCTCTCTTTCGTTTGAGACCAGTCGCAATACGCTGGAAGGCGGAGTCTGGTTTGAGAAGGAGAGCTTCGATATCGCCCGTCGCTTCTATGCAACGAGCATCGCAACTCCTGCGCACTCCCTCTACGACTTTCCGAAGAATCCGTTTGCGACACAGTGGGACTACAACTTCCCAACGACTGTTTATCAAATTCACCTTCAGGATCTCTACAAGATCACGCCAGCAGTCAGTGTTTCGGCTGGATTCAAAACGACCGAGACGAATGCGACCGGCAACTTGACGGCTTCCGACACCGGAATCTTGCTGAAGCCGACGGCTCCAAAACCCCCAGTCTCGAACTATGCGCAGGGCAGTCTCGAGTCAGGAAAAGCGTTTCTTCCGCAGATTGGCGTGAACTGGAAGCTGAATACGAACAATGAGATCTTTGCCGACGTGGCTGAGAACGTCCGTGCCTACCAAATGGGTGGCAATGGGATCGCCACCTCACCTTGGGGAACGACCCAGGCTGGGTTCGACGCGTTGAAGAAGACGCTTAAGCCGGAGAGCTCCTGGAGTGAAGAGGTAGGCTATCGCTACACGGACCATCGGCTGATGGCGCAGGCGAATTACTTCCATGTGAACTTCAGCGATCGGTTGCTGGCCATTCAGCAGGGACCGGCGATCGCCGGCGGCGCTTCGCTCCTGTCAAACGTCGGTGGCGTTACGACGAACGGTGTGGACGCGGCTGCTTCGGTACGAATCAACTCCAGTTGGCTGTTGTACAACGCTGTTACGTTCAACCAGTCGACTTACGACTCGGATCTTGTCACTGCGTCTCAGGTGTATCCCACCGCCGGCAAGATCGCGGTCGATACGCCGAAGTTCCTGTACAAGAACGAACTGACCTACACGAAGAAGGAGTTCAGCGCGCATATCAGCTCGGACTACATGTCGAAGCGCTACTTTACTTACACGAACGACAATAGCGTCGATGGGCGGTTCTTAGCCGACTTCGGAACGAGCTACACCCGTCAGGAACTTGGTCCGCTGAGTGAGTTGAAGCTGCAATTCAACATCTACAACCTGGCCGGCGCACAGTACTACTCGAGCATCGGCACCAACGGCTTTATCGCGAGTGATCCCACGTCGGTGGGCAATAACACTCTCCAGGTTGGATCGCCCAGGGCATTTACCGGGACCTTCTCGGTGAAGTTCTAACTGAACGATTGAATCAATAAGTCCCCTCGAAGCGGAAGATCAGCTTCGAGGGGTTTCTTTTTTTAACGCGATTCCAGCCGCATCATCACTGGGTACTTGGGGCGGAGGGTGATCTTGGGCTGCAGAATGATCGGGTAATCGGGGATGAAGTGCAGTCGCCAGCGCTGAGCACTGGTAGCGATAGAAAAGACACCCTCCATCCAGGCGAAGGACTCTCCGATGCACTGGCGGCTTCCTCCGCCGAAAGGAATGTAGGTGTACTTGGAGCGAACGGCCTTGGCCTCCGGGGTAAAGCGGTCGGGATCGAAGCGAAGCGGGTCAGGGAAGTACTCGGGGGTCCTTGAAAGAATGTACTGACTGAAGAAGACATGTGCACCGGCCGGAATCGTGTAAGGTCCAAGCTCAATGGCGCGTGTCGACATACGTCCCATGGCCCAGGCTGGAGGATAGAGACGCATGGATTCGGCGAAGGCCTGTTCCGTGTAGCGCAGGTTCGGGTAGTCGGCCAAGGTCGGCAGGCGTTGCTGATCTCCTACGCCTAGCACTGTGTCTAACTCGGCGTGAAGTCTGGCTTCTGCCTCAGGGTTTTGTGAGAGGAGATACCAGGTCCATGTAAGAGCGTTGGCGACGGTCTCATAGCCAGCAAGGAAGATCGTAAGGACCTCATCCCGGACCTGGGCATCCGACATATGCTCCGGCGGGCTGTTCTTCTCCGCTTCGACGTTCTCGTAGGTGCTCATGAGCAGCATCGAGAGCAGATCGCCTTTATCGGGCTCGCCGCGTGCGGTTGCTTCGCGATGCTCGCGGATCAACCGGTCGACAACGGCGTCCAGACGAGCTTTGGAGCGGCGAAACTTCATAATGCCTGGGATAGGGAGGGAGAGAAAAGATTCGATCTTAGGAAAGGCAACGATGAAGTTATAGAGTCCCATCACGGTATTAACCTCGTCGTTGATGGCGAGGATATCCGGTGTGACTTCGGTGTCGAAGAGGGTGCGGGCAACGATCCGGAGCGAGAGAGCCATGCTCTCGGCGGCAACGTCGATGATCTGGCCAGGCTTCCACTCGTCCCGATGGTGGGCGGCGATAGAGACGATCTGGTCCGCGTAGCCAGCGATGCGTTGACGATGGAATGCTGGTGCAGCGATCTTTCGCTGGCGCATGTGGATAGGATCATCCGAGGTGATGAGGCCCTCGCCCAGCAGGACCTTCATGCGGCGAACGGTCCGCTCCTTGACGAAGGCCGAACCCTGAGTAACCAGCACCTCGCGAATCAACTCAGGATCGTTGATGAAGACAATTGGGGTCCCCATGAAGCGATAGTGAGAGATGTTGCCGTAGGTCTTGACCAGGTGCTCGAACAATAAGATGGGATTGCCAAACTTCACCCAGCGTTTAAACCAATAAAACGCTAAGGAGCGGGGAAGGCCGGGAAGTTTCTTTTTGTGGAGATGGGACTGATCGTCATTCGTACTCATGCTTCCAGCATGGAGGTTGCCGGGGCAGACGGTGCGGGAGGAATTCTCTCGGCGACGATGCGATGGATATATCTCTGAATTTCTTCGATGCTGTCGTTGCCTTCGATAGATACGACCCGTTGCGGTTCGCGAGCGGCGATCTCCTGGTACTTGGCATAGATGCGACTGTAGAACTCGTCCGACTCGCGCTCGAACCGGTTTTCGTCTGTGCCCTGGGACTGGATGCTGCGGTGATTGCGGCGCCGAGCACGGTGCAGGCTGGCATCGAGCGGCGGCAGAAGCAGAAGTGTGAGGTCCGGCTGAAGGTCGTCGCAGACGGCCGCGTGCATGGCGAGGATGCGTTCGCTGCCCAGTTGGCGGCCTCCACCCTGGTAGGCCTCGGAGGAGTCCGTAAAGCGGTCGCAGAGAACGATGTGGCCCGCGGCCAACGCCGGGGCAATGATCTCGGCGATAGCTTGAGCCCTGTCGGCGAACATCAGGGTCAACTCCGCGATAGGAGAGATCGTGCCGAGCGCCGCTTCGGAGCGGGAGTCGAGCAGGACGCTGCGAAGGCGGTCTCCGAGAGCCGTGCCGCCGGGCTGCCGAAGGCTGACCACCGTGTGACCCTGCTCAGTGAGTGTAGCCGCGAGCCGGCGCAGTTGGGTCGTCTTGCCGGAGCCGTCCAGACCTTCGAAGGTGATGAAGTAACCGCGGGGCATGGGTGGAGTTTATCGCAGCGGCGGTAGAGAAGGTTGAACCGCAGGGGCTGGAGCATCGGAAGGAGGCGTGGCTTTGAGCATCGGAGAGGTCTGCCAACGAACCCCATCAGACGAGATGACCACCGCGAGCGGGCCTTCCGCGCCCTCGTTGAGGCCAGGCCCGCCAGAGGTATGGTCTTTGCGCGAGCTATCGGTGTAGCTCAGCTTCAGGAATCCCGATCCGAGGACCTTGAAGCGGTAGTGAAAATCTGCACCCGGCGCAAGGTTCTGGGTGCCGAAACTGGCAGAAGGATAAGCCACTTCGATCAAAGTGATCGGGGTGGCGGTGCGGTTGCTGACGGTGGCTTCGACGTAGGGGGAGTGGCAGCCGGTAGCTGCGAGCATAAGCCCGAGAGAGACGAGAATGCGGGTAAAGCGCATAGAGGTGAGGGTATCAGGTGCGGCAGAACCATCGCCTGCGTACCTTGTGGAAGGAATCCTATTTCCCAAAACGTTTGAGCTCGCGGAAGAGTTCCGGGATCCTCGGGAATCGCGCCATCGCTCGAAGCCACTCCGAGTTGTCGATCGCCGGAGTACCGCTGACCGTCTTGCCAGGAGCGACATTCCCGGCGACTCCAGACTGGGCGGTGACGATCGCTCCATCCCCGATGGTATTGTGGCCGGCACTGCCAGCCTGTCCGGCGAGGATGACATTCTTCCCCACGGTGGTTGAGCCGGCGAGGCCGACCTGGGCGCAGAGGAGGGAATCAGGACCGACTGTACTGCCGTGGCCGACCTGTACAAGGTTGTCGATCTTTCCGCCCGCCTGAATAAGGGTCTGGCCGATGGAGGCGCGGTCAATGGTGGAGTTGGCCTGGACCTCCACATCGTCTTCGAGGACCGTCGTGCCAGACTGCCTGATCTTGTACCAGGCCTTTCCCAGGGGCGCAGCGTGATCGCGGGCGAAGCCATAGCCGTCCGCTCCGATGATGGCCCCGTTCTGGAGCGTCACATGGCTGCCAAGACGGCAATGCTCACGGACGACCGCATGGGCGTGGGCGAAGAAGTGATCGCCGACCGTGGCGTAGGGGTAGAGGACGACGTGCGGCAGAATCACGGCGTTATCCCCGACCGTGACATGCTCGGAGAGCACCGCATAGGCCCCGATATGTGCGTTAGCGCCAACGCGTGCCGTTGGTTCGATGACAGCGGTCGGATGAATCCCGGGAGCGTATACAGGAGACTGGTAGAAGAGCTCAATGGCGCGGGCGAAGGCGAGGTACGGATTATCGAGGCGGAGCGTGGCGGACGGAATCTCCGGGAACGTGGGCTCAACCAACACAGCCGTAGCTTGAGTCGTACGGGCCAGGCCGCTGTACTTAGGGTTGGCAACAAAGGTGACGTCGCCAGGGCCGGCGATTTCAAGACCGGCAACTCCAGTGACCTCAACTGAGGGGTCTCCCTGGAGGGTGGCGCCCAGATGATGGGCGAGATCGGCGAGGGTCATAGAACAATTTTAGCGGACTTACGGGACCTTGAGTTTCGTGCCGACATCCGCTATTCGACGGCAGGCGAGAATGCTAGTTCGGGCGGGCGTTCGGCGGAAGCTCCGCGCTGAAGAGATCCTGCTGCTGGTCGTTAGTCATTGTTCCCGGATCGAGAGGCCCTGGCTTCTTCTTGGAGGGAGAGGTGATGACAGCCAGCAGGGTCAACTCAGCGATGGAGGTCCGCGGGACGAAGATGCGCTGGGTGTTGGAGCGTATATCGGGCGGGGTAAGGAACAGGCCCGCGTCGTTGACGAGATCGTCGAGCAGGGTATGGTCGGTCGGAGCAAGTCCTTCCAGGAGATCACCGGAGGTAAAACTGAGCCGGAGCCAAAGACCCTCAGAGCGGGGCCGCGCCAGGAAAGTACGGCGGGTCAGACGTTCCGGGTTAACGGTGTCGTTGAGGTTGAAGTCGCGGACATAGCTGATCAGCTTCAGATCGTTGAGCAGGATGGGCACCACCCGGCCAGAGAGGTCCAGCAGATCCAGGGCGCGGTTGCGGACGAAGCCCGAGACAGCCAGGTAACCGGGGAGGATGTCGGTCTGGCCACCTGGACGAAATCGGCGAAGGATGACCTTCTTATGGGAGGAAGACGGCATAAACGTTCAGGCGGATTGTCGCATGCTGCCGAGCCGAGCAACGGAAAAGGTGCAAACAGGGTAGCGAATTTGCCACTGCTGTGTTACATTTGAGCTTTGCGTTGAGCTTCAAGATCTTTCTAAACGGTTGATATGTCGGGCTTTAGAGTCGGGATCTGCAGTCTGTAGAGATATGGGACAAGGACCGATTCGGGCTGGACGGCGGGCGGTTTAGGCTGAATGGCGCAAACCCGGCAACCGCCGGTATGGAGTGTACGCAGCAGATATGGCCGACTACATCTACCTGCTTGAAAACAGACTTTCTGCCGCGCAACAGGCGGCGTTACTTGCAGTGCGCGAAGTTGCTCGTGCCAAAGGGCTTACGGTATTTCTCGTAGGCGGTGCAGTACGCGATCTTACCAGTGGATCGCCCGTAAGAGACCTGGATGTAGTGGTTCAGGGAAATGCTCTCAAGCTCAAGAAAGATATAGAGAAAGTTGGCGGCTCGATCTCGGGAGAGTTCGAAACCGGCCAGTCCCTCTTTGTTCGATTTGAGGGTGGGGTGCGGATGGAGATTGGCAGCACGCTGTCGGTCACCTTCCCCAAGCCCGGCAAGATGCTCGTCAAACCTGCGACCATCCTTGAGGACCTTCGGCGGCGGGACTTTACCGCGAACGCCATGGCCCTCTCCCTCAACGACGGCTCCTACGGCCTGCTGATGGACCCCCTGAACGGCGTGGCGGACATCGAAAACCGCGAGCTGCGGCTAGTCACCAACTACGGCTTCATCGAAGATCCGGTGCGGATGATCCGTGCGGCCCGCTACATGGCTCGCCTCGGCTGGACGATGGAAGAGCGGACTCAGGCCCGTTATGAGACCGGCAAGCAAGAGGGTTATATCTCTGCGATGCAGGACTTCCACCGCGGCTATGAGACGGAGGAGATCTTCCACGAGGAGGATCCTCTGCGTGTCCTGCGGCGGCTGGAGAACGAGGGTTGGATGCAGCACCTCTTTCCAGCGCTGAGCGCGGCCAAGGCCAATGTTCCGGAGCTGGACCGTCTGCGCGAGAGCCAGACCCAGTTGCAGATGCAGGGTATTCATCCCGAGGCAGCGGCAGCGAACTTTCCGCTATTGACCGCAAAGATGACCCCCAAGGAGATCGCCTCTCTGAAAGAGAGCTTCCCGCGGAAGGGCTTTGTGGATGAGATCGCCGCGCTCGAAGGCGACACCAAGGAGTTTTTGACCCAGTTCACAGGCAAAGGCGCGGCCCTGCCGTCGCAGGCCTGGAAGCTGCTGCACACCGCCAAGCCTGAGGCGGTCCTATGGGCGGCACACACCAGCAAGAGCCCCTCCGTGCTGGCGAAGTTCAAGAGCTTCTACACCGAGTGGCCACAGGCTAAGTTGAAGATTCCATACGCCCAGATGCAGGAGATGCGGATTGTGCCCGGTATCCCAGGCTACGGCGAGCTGTTGGACAAACTCTTCTTCGAGCTGATGGACGGAAACCTGGGCACCGTCGAAGAGATGAAGGCCTTCCTCGAGCCTTACTCGCCGCCCGCTCCGCCGCCTACGGTACACCTGCGTCGGCCCCGAGCGGCCAAGAAGGACGCCAAAGTCGCCAAGGGCAAGAAGAAGGACACCGGCGACGAGGATGACGAGGACAATCTCTCTGACGACGGCGATGAGATCGAGCTGCCCGAACCGGATGTAGATGCGGACGAAGATGACGAAGTGGATGAAGACGACGAAGCCATCGAAAAGCCTGTAAAGGCAACGAAGGCTGTCGTCGTGAAGCCCGCGCCGGTCGCCAAGACTGCTCCTGTGGTCGCGGCTCCGGCCAAACCAGCGACAGGCGAGAGCAAAAAGGCCTCCGCTCCTCAGATCGCCTCAAAGACGATCGCCAAGCCAGCCGCGCCTGCAGTGAAAGGGAAGGCGCCCGTCAAGCAGGCAGTAAAGGCCGTCGCGAAGCCAGCGGCAAAGGCTCCTGCGAAGAAGGTAGCGGCAAAGCCAGTTGTGGCTAAGAAGGCTGCGGTGAAGGTCGCAGCGAAGAAGGCACATGTAAAACACGCCCCGGTCAAAGTAGCGGCGAAAAAAGCCCCCGCGAAGGCCCCGGCGAAAAAAGCTGTCTTGAAGGCTCCAGCAAAGAGCGCTCCGCTCAAGAAGGCTCCGGCCAAGAAAGCTCCAGCGAAGGTTGCGGCAAAGAAGAAGCGTTAGTCTTCGAAGTTCGAGGAGAGTAGTCGGAAGAACGGCTTACCTATTGCGTGCCGCGGACTCAAGACCCATAGTGCGGATTGAGCTCCACTTTGTGTCCGTAGGAATGATCTAAGCCTTTACCCGTCGACCCAGCACGCCTCGAGCCGTCAGTGCGTCGATCTCCGAGAGAACTAGCGCAGCCTCATCCTCCAGCTCAATCCGTTGACGCTCATAGTCCGCCTCCGGATATTTGCCGGCCTGGAACTCGAAGCTCAGGTCACGCAGGTTCTCGTAGATGACGTCCTTGCGTTCGCGTAGATAGTCCACCCGCGTCTTATCTACCTGCACAAAGGGATTGCGGTCTGGCCAGAAGATATAAAGAAATAGGGCCAGGGTAAGGCCAATCGCAGCCAGAATGCTCATCAGTACTCCGTCTCCCTGCGAATTCGTTCGCGCATCCCATCCACGTTGCTGGCTCCCACCGCCGCTGAGATAGGGATATGCCTGCCGCTACGCAGCTTCCAGACTCGAATCAGAACTGCCGTGCCCAGCGTACCGAGAACGAACAGAACCAGCGGAACGATCCACGCAACGTTATCGAAGCCGCCGCGCATCGGCGCAGCCAACACCGTCGCCCCATACTTCTCCACGAACCAGTTCATGATCGAAGTGTCGGTGCCGCCGCTCGCGACCTGCTGCCGCAGCTCCCCAATCATGCGGTCCGAGTCAGGACATCCCACATGGTTGCACTCCAGCAGGATCTGCCCACAGCCACAGGCGCACATCATATGGTGGCCGATCCTGCCGTACCGCGAGTTAGCGTCGCCCGCTCCAAGCATTACCACCGCAAGAAGACAGACGATCAGACCCTGGCTCATCCGTTTAAGCATGATGAGCCTCAGCCGCGATCGGGGCCACTACTGGAACCCGTGCAGGCACAGCCACTCGGACCATATTCGGCACCAGCGCCAGGAACGTTCCAAAGACCACAATCAGTACTCCGATCCAGATCCAGTTCATCAGCGGATTCAGGAACACCTTGATGATCGGCTTGTCCGTATCGGGATTCTTACCCTCATAGATCACATAGAGATCGTTCGCCAAAGTAGACCGCAACGCCACCATCGTCGAGGAGGTCTGGCTTGCAATATAAAACCGCTTCTCCGGCGCCAACTGCGTCAGCTTTTTTCCGCCCTTGAAGACGTCGAGCAGCGCATACTCCGTATCGAAGTTCGGATTGCTGTCCTGGGTAAAGCTCTGGCACACCAGCTTGAACGGCCCCAACTGCATGGAGTCGCCAAAGCCCATCTCCTGTTCACGCGACTGATTGAACGCGCCGCCGGCGATCCCAATGAACATCACCACGATCCCGAAGTGCACCACATAACCGCCATACCGTCGTGTGTTGCGCCGTACCAGCAAAAGCGTTGAGGTCAGCAGATTCTTGCCCGTCTGCGTCCTCACCACTCCCGCGCCGCGCAGGAACTCAGCCGCAATCGCCGTCGTTACCCCGGCTGCCAGCGTGAACGTAATCAGGGAGAAGAGCTCCGCCTGCATGTCGTCACCCGCACTCCACGGCCGAACTCCCAACACCATCGTTGCGATAAACGTGACGCCCATCGCAATACCCGGCAGGACGAAGTTTCTCCGGATCGAACGTAGCGACGTCGAACGCCACGCGAGCAGTGGACCGATTCCCGTCAGGAACAACAGAAACAACCCGATGGGTAAATTCACCCGGTTATAGAACGGCGCACCAACAGTGACCTTCGTGCCCTGCACATACTCACTCAAAACAGGGAAGAGGGTCCCCCAAAGAACCGTAAAGCAGGCCGCCAGCAGCACCAGGTTGTTGAACAGAAAGCTCGACTCCCGGCTCACCAGCGACTCCAGCCGATTCTCACTCTTCAAGTGGTCCTTCTGCTTGAAGAACGTAAACAGGCAAACTCCAAAGATCACGATGATGAACCCGTAGAACCAATCGCCGATATCGGACGATGCGAAGGCATGAACCGAGCTCACGATGCCCGACCGCGTCAGCAACGTCCCCAGGATCGTCAGCATGAAGGTCGAGAAGATGAGCCACACGTTCCAGGTCTTCATCATCCCGCGCTTCTCCTGCATCATGACCGAATGCAGAAACGCAGTGCCCGTCAGCCACGGCATTAGAGAGGCATTTTCGACCGGATCCCAGCCCCAGTATCCGCCCCAGCCCAACACGCTATAGGCCCAGTGCGCCCCCAGAAAGATTCCGCAGGTCAAGAACAGCCAAGTCACCATCGTCCATCGGCGGGTGATATGGATCCACTTCTCCCCTGGATACCTCATCATCAACGCACCCAGCGCAAATGCGAACGGCACCGAGAACCCAACGTATCCCAGATACAACATCGGAGGATGGATCACCATCTCCGGATACTGCAGCAATGGATTCAAACCGAATCCATCCTGAGGCACCGGCCCCGGTTGAATCGCGAACGGCGGCGCGGCAAAGTTCAGTAGAAGAAGAAAGAAGAGCTGTATCGCTGCCAAAATCGTGGAAGCAAACGCTGTAAGCCGCACATCCACCCGATGGCGAATCCGCAGCACAAACCCATAGGCGCTCAACAGCCATGCCCACAGCAGAAGAGAGCCCTCCTGCCCAGACCACAAGGCGGAGAACTTATAGGCAGTGGGCAGCGCCCGGTTCGTATGATGAAGAATATAAGAGACGGAGTAGTCGTTCGTGAACGAGGCCCACACCAGCGCGAACGCTGCCCCGGTCAAAGCGACGAAGCTGCTGATGCCCGCCCGCCGGGCCGTCTCACCCAGCCGTCCTGCGCCCGCGTCGAGCCTGCCCGACCGCGTACGCCAAAGCGCTATTCCACCCATCACCAACGTATAAGCGCTTAAAGTAAGAGCCAGCAGCAAGGTAAAGCTGCCAAACTCCGGCATCGGGTGCAGTCGCATGTTTCCTCTCCTGCCATTCTCTCAGGGGCAGCAGGGAACAGCAACAAAGCTGCTTGGTTACCGCACAAAAGCAATAAGAAAGCGCTCTTGGGGAACCGCCGCACCCGACGCGCAAAATCGCGCTCATTTTTTAAGATGGTCTCTTTATCTCACGGCAGGGTGTTTGGAATCAATCAGGCTCGAGACTGATCCGGCAGCAACAGATTATGCACACTGGCCAGCAAGTTATCCGGAAGCAGAGGTTTAACCCGGAAGACCACGTCCAGCCCCACGTAGTCGGCCTCCGCCTCGTCCAACCCGCTGATCACCAGTACAGGCAGATCGGGATGAGTAATCCGAAGCTCCTCCACGAACTCCGATCCACTCATCTCCGGCATCATATGGTCGGTAATAATCAGCCCAACTTCGGCGGGAAATTCGCTATTCTTAAGCTGATCCAGAGCGCGCCGTGGATTCAACACCGCAATTACGAAATATCCAGCCCTTCGTAAAATCGTCTGCCGTGTCGCTGCCTGTACCGCATTGTCATCAATCAAGAGCACGGCTGGTGTCATTCTTCTGCTAACTCCGTTCAATAATTCGTGGTCTGCAAGGGAAATTAACCCTGAGCCCATTGACAGCCTTTGTCCGACATCCGTCATATGAGTTTGCGCTTAAAGGCGTTGGATGCAAAACGACCAAGCAGAGTTTACCCCTTTTGTTGAAAAAAATTCCCAGGCCCGGGCAGATCTTCCCATCCGCTTCCGGCTAGACGCATGGCACTAAACCGTTTACAGTTGCGCGATGCGGCATCGCCGCTAGAATTGCACTTATAAGGCATATCGTGAACCTCTCGCTCATCGACTGGCTGATTATGCTGGTCTACTTCGTCTTTGTTTTGGGCATCGGCTTTGCCCTCAAGCGCTACATGCGCACCAGCAACGACTTCTTTCTCGCCGGACGCTCCATCCCCGCCTGGGTCTGCGGCCTAGCCTTCATCTCCGCCAACCTCGGAGCGCAGGAAGTCATCGGCATGGGCGCCTCGGGCGCGAAGTACGGCATCATCACCAGCCACTTCTATTGGATCGGCGCCATCCCCGCCATGGTCTTCGTCGGCGTCTTTATGATGCCGTTCTACTACGGGTCGAAGGCTCGTTCGGTGCCCGAGTACCTGCGCATGCGCTTCGACGAGAAGACCCGCGCCGTCAACGCCTTCTCCTTCGCCATCATGACCGTGCTCTCCTCCGGCATCTCGATGTACGCGATGGCTCTGCTCATCCAGACGCTGGGACTCTTTCACGGCATCATCCCCGACGCCTGGATCTTCCACGTCAGCATCATCCTCAGCGCGGTCATCGTCCTCGGATACATCTTCCTTGGAGGACTCACCAGCGCCATCTACAACGAGGTGCTGCAGTTCTTTCTCATCGTCGCTGGCTTTGCGCCACTGGTCTGGATCGGTCTTCGCAACGTAGGCGGCTGGCAGGGAATCAAGAACACCCTCCCCTCCAACATGACCCACTCCTGGAAGGGCATGGCCCACGCCTCAACCAACACCCTCGGAGTGGAATGGGTCGGTCTGGCCATGGGTCTCGGCTTCGTCCTCTCCTTCGGCTACTGGTGTACCGACTTCCTCGTCATCCAACGCGCCATGGCCGCGGACTCCGAGATCTCCGCCCGCCGCGTCCCCCTCATCGCCGCCATTCCCAAAATGTTCTTTCCCTTCCTGGTCATCCTGCCCGGTCTCATCGCCGTCAGCGTCACCTCGAAGATGGCGACTGCGAATCCCGCGATCCCCTCCGCCCGCGCCGCAGCCGTCTCAGGACACACCATTGTCAGCTCGCCTCCCGGCACCATGCCCAGCGCGACCGTCTCCAAATCAACCGGTGCGCTCGACGACGAGCATCCCAAGGGCATCATCCCTCTCAAGACAGATCCGCTGAGCGGCAAGGCCGTCCTCGACTCCTCCGGCAACCCGGTCTATAACTACGACCTCGCCATCCCGGTGATGCTGCTGCACTTCTTCCCCACAGGCATCCTCGGCCTCGGCCTAACGGCTTTGCTGGCCAGCTTCATGTCCGGCATGGCGGGCAACGTCACCGCCTTCAATACCGTCTGGACCTACGACATCTACCAGTCGTACATCAACAAGAAGGCCACCGACGCGCACTACTTATGGATGGGCCGTATGGCGACCATCGGAGGCATCCTGCTCTCCGTTGGCGCAGCCTACGCCGTCACCAACTTCAACAACATCATGGACGCGCTTCAGCTCGTCTTCTCCATCGTCAACGCGCCTCTCTTCGCCACCTTCCTCCTCGGCATGTTCTGGAAACGGACCACCGGCCACGGCGCCTTCACCGGCCTGCTCTCCGGAACCATCGCCGCGCTGGTCCACCACGGTCTTACCTTGCCCGTCGACGCTGCCCCCGGCATACACGGTGGTTGGATCACCGTCCTCCACCAGTACCCAAGCGACATGGCTCAGAACTTCTGGACCGCCATCTTCGCCTTCTCTATCAATCTCGTGATTACCATCCTGGTCTCGCTCGTCACAACGCCACGCGCCGAGCGCGACCTGGTTGGCCTGGTCTACTCCCTCACTCCGAAACCCATAGAACATCACCTCAGGTGGTACCAGAAACCCGCCACCCTTGCGATCGCCGTCCTCGTCATGCTCGTAGCCCTCAACCTCGTCTTCGCCTAACCCAAACCGCAATCCCTAACCCAGGAGTTCAAATGGGACTCGACATCCGCATCCCCCTAGGTCTCATCTTTCTCATCACCGGCGGAATCATGAGCATCTACGGCTTCGTCACTCGCAACAGCGCCGAGATCTACGAGAAGTCCATGGGCATCAACCTCAATCTCACCTGGGGCGGCCTCATGTTTATCTTCGGCCTCATCATGTTTGTGGTTGGCAGACGCCAGAAGTGGCAGGACGACCCCATCGATCCGCGCCCTTGGGAAAAAGGCGACCGCCCTCTCCCATAGCTCACGCCGTTTAGAGAAAGACAGCGGAGGCCCCAAGACCCTGGGCCTCCACAAGCTTATCCCTTCAAAGCCTCCTCGATCAGCTCACGCAATCCGAACTTGCCGCCCGCCTTCACGGCCTCCGGCTGCCACAGAGGATCCTGCGTGAGGTAAGAGCTCGAATCAGCCAGCATGATTCCCAGGAACGTCTCCGCGACGATCCTTCCGCCAACCGGTCCCAGCTTCCTCGTCGAGATCTTCTTCGCTCCCTGCAAGGTCTTTACCTCTACCGTAGACTCGACGGTCTCCGCCAGAATGTAAGTCCACAGCGGACAGTTGCCGGCAAACGCTCCTCCCGCAACCTTATCGATCGTCATTCGAATATCCGCTTTGTCGCCGGTAAACTTTCCAATCTGAATATCCTTATCCGCCAGCGGAACCAGTCCCATCGCCTTGGCGACAGTTTGTCCGCTCGGCAACCGCATCCTCCAACCGCGCAGCAGGTTCCTGGCCCCCAGGCTCGGAGGCGGATCCGACGCCACCGAAAGAGGCAATCCAGCCAAAGGATTCACCAGAGACGTATCGATCTTGTACGCCAGCTGCATCCGGTTGATATTGTGAGGATCTTTCTGGTCCGGACTATCCACGAGCGTCCCATAGTCCATCGGCTCCAGGTCGATGAACCGCCGCCAATCGATCGCCCAGTTCTCCGGAGGAGGCTGAAACCCACGCAGATCGAGCTGACCCGCCGTAGTCGAGAAGATCGGAACCGGGCCCACCGTCTCGCTCAGCCGATACCCCGGCCTAACCATCGAGTGCCCGAACCGGTACGCCGCCGCTGAAAACTCCAACGGCATGAACGCATCTTCCTTCGGGTGGTAGTACTTCAGGTGCAGGTCGACATGGCCAAGCTTCTTGATCCCCCCTGGAATGATCTGGTCCAACACCGCCTCTGAGACCACGGCAGGTAGAAAGTCATGCAGGACAACCCACTGGTAGTGAAACCGCACCTCCTGCTGAATCCGCGTAAAACCCCAATGCTCATGCTGCGTGGCGATTCGGTTATGAAAGCGGTGAAACAATCCCTGCAACTGAGACACGATGGTATTTTCATCGTTCCTCGGATCGCCGATGATCGCCCTCAGCCGGTTAGGCTTCTGGTTCGCTGGATCGGTAGCCTTCGGAGTCGCCACACTCCGCGGCAGGTCCGTCGCGCCAGCATTCTTCGCCGCTCCGGTAAGTGCCGGACCTCTCAGGAAAAATCGTCCATCGTCGTAGAGATACGGTTGATCGTCAGGCCCTCGCCCATACAGATTGTCCAGATCGAACTTCGGAGTTCTGTAGTCCACCAACGCATCCGGATCGTTCTGTTTCTGCAGGCTGCTCGCCGGGTCGAAGGTCAGGTCATGATCGATGAACTGCCCAAAGTACGTGAACGCCGCCGGAAGACCGCTCTCCTCCGCGTCCGGTCCGTCCTTGGGAGCGTCGAAGTCGGCACTCATCTGCTTGCCCAACTCCTCCAGGTGTTTTTCGCTCTTTCTGTCGTCCGGAAAATCCGCCGCCGGTAGCGTCCGGAAGATGCGCCCAAACGCACCTTGAAAAAGAACCGACCCTCGTGACAAATTCGCTCCACGCACGCCACCGTGTGGCCGCACAATATTTGGCTGCTTCATGAGTTTTCTCCTCAGGTTGATCTGCGTTTTACATATGCTGGACGTCAACGTCTGAGTGTCCGGAGAAGAGACAATCTCGCGACATCGCTATTCCCGCATTCGTCAGGCCCGGTCATTACATACTGGGAGAATTCACCAATCAACGAAAGGGAAGCCGGAGCCCGGAGCAGCCATTAAAGTCAGCTCACTCTTTGTCCGAAGAAATCTATCATAGGAATGAAAATGTCGAGCAGAGAGAATAAAGAATTTTGAGCGGCCCCTATCAAGCCCATCCAGATAGTTTCGTAACTGTTTCAGCCAACAAATACCCTTTGCAAACCCTCCACACCCTCGACCTTGCGATAATGAACCTATGAAGCGCCGCACAATCGAGCACTACGAGTTCATCCGCAAGATCGGCGCCGGCGGCAGCGGAGTCGTCTTCCTCGCCACCGACACCCTTCTCCAGCGCCCCGTCGTCCTCAAACTCCTCAAGCGCGGTAACCTCACCATCCAGCAGATGCGTACCACGCAGCTCCGCGAAGCCCGTCTCGCCTCCGCCATCGACCACCCCAACGTCTGCGCCATCTATGAAGTAGGCGAAGCCCCCGCTGAGTCCGGCACCGGCGAAGAAGCCTACATCGTCATGCAGTACATCCCCGGAAAATCCCTCGACAAGCTCATCTCCGAAGGCCCCTCCAGCCTCCAACTCGTCCTCTCCGCCGGCATCCAGATCTCGGACGGTCTCTCCGCCGCGCACATGCTCGGCATCTTCCATCGCGACCTCAAGCCCGCCAACGTCATGCTCACCGACGGCGGCCTCATCAAGATCCTCGACTTCGGCCTCGCCCGCCGCCTCAACCTCGATCAGGCCGAGTTCGATCCCACCGGCCCCGCCAACGCCCGCACCCCCGCCGGTCCCGGAGCCACCTACACCGCCCGCGGCGGCACCATCGCCTACATGGCCCCGGAGCAGTTCGTCACCGGCCAGTCCTCTGTGCAGTCCGATATCTTCGCCCTCGGCCTCATCCTCTACGAGCTCGCCACCGGCCGTCATCCCTTCCACCGCCCCGACGCACCCGAGTTCCAGACCATCCGCTCCATCCAGTTCGCCGATCCACCCTCCATCCGCGACATCGCACCCGAACTCCCCGTAGAGCTCGAGTCCGTCATCCTGCGCTGCCTCGAAAAGCAGCCCTCCGCCCGCTTCGCCTCCGCAGCCGACGTCCGCGAGTCGCTCAAGATGATCATGCGCTCCATGCAGCTCGACTCCGTCGGCGCACTCGGAGATTCCATGGCCCTCCTCCCCTCGCAGGGCCGCCTTCAGCTCAACCACACTGACGCCCCCGAGGAAGAGAAGCGCAGCACCGGCATCCTCTCCATGCTCGCCGAGCGCTTCCGCGAGTCCGGCGGCCCCGACGTCAGCAAGCAAAACAGCATCGTCGTCCTGCCCTTCATCAACTACGGCCCCGCCGATGTAGCCCCGCTCTACGGATACGCCCTGGCTGACGCCATCGGCGCTCGCCTCGCCCGCATGCCGTCTCTCGTCGTCCGCCCCTCCAGCTCGCTGATGTCCGTCTCCACCCAGCAGCTCGATCCTCTCAGCGTCGGCAAGAAGCTCCTCGTGCACTTCGTCCTGGCCGGCAACTTCCTCCGCTCTGACAAGGGCTTCGACCTCAACTGGCAGCTCCTCGACGTCCCCAGCCAGAGCGTCCGCGCCGGCGGCTCCATCAACGTCGCCTCCTTCGACCTCGTCTCCGTCCAGTCCGAAATCTGCAACGAGGTCTTCAGCACCCTGCAGGGCTTCGGAGATCTCAAGTTTCCCAACGAGACCTCCCGCGGCACATCGCTCGCGCAGGATGTCTCCGAGGAGTACCTCCAGGCCCGCGCCGTACTCTCCTCCTTCATGTCCCGCACCGGCAGCCGCGACGATCTCGACCGCTCCCGCGAGCTTTTCGAGTCCGTCGTCAAGCAGGACGAGGACTACGCCCCGGGCTGGTCCGGCCTCGGCATCACCCACCTCCAGTACGCTCGCCACGGCCTGGGCGGTCAGATGCACGTCCTCGAAGCCCGCCGCGCCTTCGACAAGGCCCTCCAGCTCGACCCCGGCTCCGTAGAAGCCAATCTCTACCGCGTCTACATGCTGCTCTCCCGAGGCGAAAAAGAGTCGGCCCGCCACGGCATCGAGCATCTTCTCCAGACCGCCAGCAACGACTGGAACGTCCACCTGGTCGCCGGCCAGACCCTGCGCATCGACGGCATGTACAACGAAGCCCTCGATCAGTTCAACATCTCCCTGCGCATGAACCCCGCCAACGCCGCACTCATCTACAACAACCGCGCCCGCGTCTACCAATACCAAAATCAGATGGAACTTGCCGGAGACGAGATCGAAAAGGGCCTCACCCTCGAACCCAAGCAACCTCTTCTGCGTATCTCCCTCGGCTACCAGCAGATGCGTACCGGAGACCTGCCCCGCGCCATCGAAACCCTTGAAAACGTCATCCGCGACGAGACCTCCCTCCGCATCGTCTACCCCACCATCGCCCTCTGTTACGTCCAGCTTGGAGACCGCGACAAGGCCGCCACCTTCATCGTCGACGAGACCCTCTCCGCCGCCGAAGCCGACTCCGAGATGGCCTACCGCCTAGCCACCTACTTCGCCCTCGAAGGTGACGAGTCCGAAGCCCTCCACTGGCTCCGCCGCGCCATCTACCTCGGCAACGAAAACTACCCATGGTTCTCCATCAACCCCGCCTGGCGCAAACTCAGCGGCCACGCCGACTTCGAACGCATCCTCGAAGACCTCAAAAAGAGCTACCGCCGCAACCAAAAGAACTGGAAACGCCTCCTAGCCCAGATCCGCGGCTAACGCCGCATTCCTATTTGCAGCCCATCGCTCCTTTTGTCTGTAATCCCTTCTTGTTTGTCATCCCGCAGGGATCTGCTTTTGTCTTCCCCGAAAGCAGAACCACAGCCAGCCATCAATACTCCGACAAAAGAAAAAGCCCGCCGTCCGAAGAAGGCGGGCTCTACTTCGAAGAAGTTATTGGCCGCCCACATTCGCCACATGCATCGGCTTCAGGATCATCGGAGTCGTCAAGCTGAACACCAGCAGTGAATCCTGCGGCAGAGTGGCCTGCCGGTCCTGCTTCAACCACACGATCGTTCCCGCTCCAGCACCGATCCCAGCTCCAACCACCGCACCAACCCCACCGCCGATCATCGCTCCAGCCACGGCGCCTGCTCCGGTCACGCCGCCAACCACCGCCAGCGTCTCCTTTGCATGGTCGCGACGCACCAGCGTCCCTTCACTTCCTATCTTGGTGCTGCTATGAGCGCTCGTATCGATTAACTGCGCATGCAAAATGTACTGCGTCCCATCCGGCAGCGTCACGCTGCGCGGCTCCAGATGCATCATCGCCGAGCCCGAGATCCTGCGTCCGCTGTGCACCTGCGTCACCTTGCCCTCCAACAACGCGCCCGTAGGAAGAATCACCTTCCCATCCTTCAGCACATCCTCGGTCAACTCGGCTGAAAAGGGTGTACCCTCCGCCGTCGTCGCCGTAGAAAGCTCGTGCTTGATCCGCCCCTTCAACAGCGTCCCCTCGCGAAGCTCTCCATCCTTCTCCGGAACGCTGATCACCACGCCCTCGTCATACACTGCCGGATTGACCACCGCAGGCGGAGTCCGATCAACCTCCGTCACAATATTCGCGTCCGGATCGAAGGCGCTCTTGCTCAACGTCACCGGGGCAGCCGGAGCCCCCGGCGCATGATACGGCACATAAGCCCCATAGACCTCACCACTCTGGCTCGTCGGAGGAGCAGCAACAACCGCCGGCGCTGGAGCAACCGGAGTCCCCGCCGCAGGCTTCGTCAGAGGCCGCCTCTCCATAGGCGGAGCATCCGGAGTCGCCTTGATCTCGCTCTGATCCGGGTTCGACACCCCTGTAGTCTGGGCAAATCCCACACCCGGGGCAAGCACAGGTACGGTGGACAGGACAAACGCGGCGGTAGCAATCGACAGCTTCATGGCAAGTTCCTCGGTCGTTCTAAAAATCCTCCGCGCCAGCCAGTCGCCGCGCGGCATATCGTTAGACTCAAAGGTAGTAGTTCAGCCCCTCTCCCAGCCACAAAATGACGCCCAGGAACCCACCCTGCTAATAAGCCTCTACGCGCACACCCACGAAAATCGGTGACATCAGTGAAAATCAGCACTTATCCCCCGAATCACCGTTACGCCGTACCAAGTCACACCACTGCCACACCCCTTTGCTAGAATCCAACAGGTGAGCCGACCCGACGCAGAATTGGTAATGACCATCGCCGCAACCGGCGGTGCCCCCGTCCGCGTCGACCGCCGCCCCAAATTGAACGACCGCCTCAACCACCGCGTCGTGGCCAACTATCCCTCTTCCGACCCCAAAAACAGGAGCAACATGACCGAGATCGTCTCCATCCACGCCCGTGAAATCCTCGATTCCCGGGGCAATCCCACCGTCGAAGCCGACGTAGTCCTCGAAGGCGGCATCAAGGGCCGCGCCGCCGTCCCCAGCGGAGCCTCCACCGGCGAGCACGAAGCCGTCGAGCTCCGCGACGGCGACAAGGAGCACTACCTCGGCAAGGGAGTCCTCCAGGCCGTCGAAAACGTCGAGTCCATCCTCGCCCCCGAACTTACCGGCATGGACGCCTCCAACCAGCGCCTCATCGACGCGACCATGATCTCTATCGACGGCACTGAGAACAAGTCCAAGCTCGGAGCCAACGCCATCCTCGCCGTCTCCATGGCCTGCGCTCGCGCCTCCGCCCTCGCGCTTAAGCTGCCTCTCTACCGCTACCTCGGCGGCGTCAACGCTTGCCTCCTGCCCACGCCTATGATGAACATCCTCAACGGCGGCTCCCACGCCGACTCCAACGTCGACTTCCAGGAGTTCATGGTCATGCCCGTAGGCGCGGAGACCTTCTCCGACGCCCTCCGCTGGGGCACAGAGGTCTTCCACACCCTCAAGGGCGTCCTCAAAAAGAAGGGCTACAACACCGCCGTAGGCGACGAGGGCGGCTTCGCTCCCAATCTCAAGTCCAACGACGAGGCCGTCGACCTTATCCTCGAAGCCATCGAGCTCGCCGGCTACACCCCCGGCGAACAGATTGCCATCGCTCTCGATCCCGCCTCCAGCGAGTTCTACAACAAGGAGACCGGCAAGTACGTCTTCAAGAAGTCCGACAAGCGCGAGCTTTCCTCACAAGAGATGTCCGCCTTCTGGGAGTCCTGGGTCAACCAGTACCCCATCGTCTCTATCGAAGACGGCCTCGCCGAAGACGACTGGGACGGCTGGCGTCATCTCACCGAGCTCATCGGCGATAAGGTGCAGCTCGTAGGCGACGACCTCTTCGTCACCAACACCTTGCGCCTGCAGCAGGGAATCGAGCAGAAGGTCGCCAACTCCATCCTCATCAAGGTCAACCAGATCGGCACCGTCTCCGAGACTCTCGAAGCCATCGAGCTGGCCCGCCGCTTCGGCTATACCTCGATCATCAGCCACCGCTCTGGCGAGACCGAAGACACCTTCATCGCCGACCTCGCCGTCGGCACAGGAGCGGGTCAGATCAAGACCGGCAGCGCCAGCCGCACCGACCGCATCGCCAAGTACAACCAGCTCCTCCGCATCGAAGAAGAGCTCGGCCAATCCGCCGAATTCCTCGGTATCGAGTCCATCAACTTCGGCGAATAACAGAATCCTCTTTCAACATCGCAAGAGTCCCATCCTTCGGCTCCGCTGCCCACAATACATCGTGGGCAGCGGAGCCGAAAGACTTGTTAACACTCTTCTGTTGCCTATGTCCGACTCGACCGGTCCAATCACCTACAAAAAACTACCGCGGAGACCACCCATAACTCACTCCATAGAACTCTAGAAACATAGCTTGACCTCCACCTTGCTAATAAGAACGCAACCCAATATCTAAGCTCATTAACCTCCCCGCCTAATAGAACTACTTCTTGAACAATTTACCCACTTATGGAAATGCATTACTTTTGCATCAAGAAGGCCTTGGCTAAAGATCCCATAAAAATTATGGAATCAAGACCTTACTTTTCTGATATCGCCCACCGCCGAAGCCTTCAGTAGACAGCGTTATTCGTTCGTATCGCCAATGGCAGTACTCGAGAAGTTGCCTATCTTCTTTCGATAACTTTATGCTGTGACGCAACTAGTTATAGACAGCTCAACTTATAAAAGAGACTCGATGACTCGTAAATGGAGAACGCTCAAGTGCTGCACCTTTCGACTCAATACGCGCATCAGATTTCTTAGGCAACAGATCCGTTGCGGACGTCAGGTAAAAGAGAGTGAATGTGGTAGCAGAATGACAATCGCGTGCAATACGATGCGGTTAGCTACAGCGTTGAGGCGATGGGTTAGTTTAGGGTTTGTAATTGCTGGTTGGACCTTAGGTTTATCGCCTGCGCTTGCGCAACAATACGTCGACTATCCTCAGAACTTGGGCAAGGTCCAACCATTCCAACTAAGCGGGGTACCTAAGTGGGCTACCTTGGACATGGACCTTCGAGAGCGCACTGAGAGTCAGACCTCCATCAACTATCAATCAGGCAACGCCCAGGTATATGACCTTACTCGTGTCAGGGGTGGCCTGGAGGTTCGGCCTCTCAAGTGGCTCACTGGATACATCCAGTTTCAGGACACCCACGCTTTGGGTCTCCCACTGGAATTCGTTGCAGGCAACATGCGGGATAGCTTCGATGCCAGGCAAGCCTATCTTGAACTTCACGTTAGTAAATTGAAGATCTTTGCCGGGCGTCAAGAGTTGAAGTACGGCGATGAGCGACTAGTCGGCATCAGCGACTGGACAAACAACAGCCGCACCTGGGACGGCTTTCTTGCTCGCATCGGAGATAAGAATCGTCTCGATCTCTTCAGTACATCGGTCGTGGATGTCAATCCTACTTCGCTCGATAAGCATGGCGACGGCCTCACCTTTCACGGCGCTGTAGGAACCATCGAGACATGGGTGCCCCACACAACCATTCAGCCCTTCGTGTATGTCAAGGCATTTCCGTCGGTGACGGGTCAGCAGGGAATCAAGGGCAGCGAAACTGCTGTAACTCCTGGTGCAGAGATCACCGGTAGACTCTTTGGATGGTTTGACTACAACGCCCTCGGAGCTCTGCAGCGCGGCAGTTACTCGAATGAGTCGATCCATGCCAGCGTAGGGTATATAAAGGCCGGCTACAGTGCGTTGCGCGTCCCATGGAAGCCACGGCTGCGCGCAGAGTACGACTTTGCCTCAGGAAACTCCGGTCGCGATCCGAAGCGCATGGGAACCTTCGATCAGCAATATCCCAGTAACCACAACGCATTCGGACTGACAGATCTATTCGGCTTTCAGAATATCAAGCAGGATCGAATCAACCTTGATCTAAATCCTGCTCGCCATCTTACCTTGCTGAT
Source organism: Granulicella sp. dw_53 (assembly GCF_018449545.1). Lineage (GTDB taxonomy): Bacteria > Acidobacteriota > Terriglobia > Terriglobales > Acidobacteriaceae > Edaphobacter. The sequence goes on from NZ_JAAVUR010000001.1 coordinate 401,070, forward strand.
CCAGCAGGAGTGGTTGAACGTCGCCTCGGTCCACGATAACGTCTATAGCGGCCCTGCTGGCGTAGTGATAGCACCGCCTGCCGGAGGATTCTTGAGCGACACCCTGGGCAGGGAGTTCGATGCTGCCGGCAAGTACGTCTTTCACGACTATTGGGTAGTAAACGCCGGAGTAGGACACTTCTCGCCCGGAGGATTAATGACACAGAACGGCCACGGAGCGCCGTTGACCATAGGCTACTTAAGTTTGACCTATCGGTTCAAAGTAAATGGGTCAAAATGAAAGAAGAAAGAAAAGGAGAGAAGCTAAAAGCTGATATTGCTTGGAAGCGCTCTGACATCAGAATACCTCCAAAGCATCTACTTTTGTTGAGACCGACAATAAGTTGAGGCTGACAATAATCAGACAAACGAAACAGATTTAAATCGTTAAAAATAAATGAAGGAACTAGCCAGCTTGGAGGATATCAACGTGTCAGAAGAAAACCTGTTAGAAGAAAAATTTCAATCGAAGGTGAGCCGGCGGAGATTTCTTGAAGCCGGCTCCGCCGTGTTAGTCGCAGCGGCCGGCTTGCAAGCCGCCGAGGGGCAGGAGCCACGCGCCGTCCCGCGGTCCGCAGATCATCATCTGCCAAACGAGGAAGAACCAGGTCCGAACAATACAACACTGGATCGCCAAAACCCCAACTCTGTCTGGGCTCCGGAGACCGATGCAGGCGGTCAACAACCGTTCAAGTACTCCTTCTCCCTCGCGCACAAACGCCTGGAGCAGGGCGGCTGGACGAGACAGGTAACGGTGCGCGACCTTCCTATCTCGAAGAAGATGGCCGGCGTGGAGATGCGCTTGATCTCGGGCGGTATTCGTGAGCTTCACTGGCACGTAGGTGCGGAGTGGGCTCTGATGCTCTATGGCGCCGCGCGAATCACCGCGGTCGACCAGGAAGGCCGCAGCCACGTAAGCGATGTGAAGGAGGGAGACCTATGGATCTTCCCCGGCGGCATACCCCACTCCATCCAGGGCCTGGGCCCCGATGGCTGCCGCTTCCTCCTCGTCTTCGACGATGGAAACTTCAATGAATTTGAAACTTTTTTGATTACAGATTGGCTCGCCCACACCCCGTCGGAGGTACTCGCGAAGAACTTTGGAGTTCCAGAATCGACCTTCGCCAAGGTGCCCAAGAAGGAGTTGTTTATCTTCGGGCGCGAGTTGCCCCGCCCTCTCGCGGAAGAAAAGAGACAGGCCGAGGAGGGCACCGGTCCCGTCCCGCACGCCTTCGACTTCCGTCCCAGCGAGATGCAGCCCAACAAGAAGGCCCGCGGAGGTGAGGTGAAGATCATCGACCGCAAGATATGGCCCGCGACCAACATCGCCGCGGCGATCGTCACGCTGAAGCCCGGCGGCCTTCGCGAACTGCACTGGCACCCCAACGAGGACGAGTGGCAGTACTACGTAACCGGCAAGGGACGAATGACGGTATTCGCCGCCGGAGCTCACGCCCGCACCATGGACTTCGAGGAAGGGGACGTAGGCTACATCGAAAAGTCCATGCCCCACTACATCGAAAATACCGGCGACACCGATCTGGTGTTTATCGAAGTATTTCCGACTCCGTTCTACGAAGATATCTCGCTGGCAGAGTGGATGGCACACACCCCCTTCCGGTTGACGGACGAGCATCTTCAAGTCGGCGAAGATTTCCTGGCGAAGATCAGCAAGAAAGAGGCAGTCGTCACCCCACAGTAAACAGGCCGGAAGTTAGAGACGACAAAGAGGAGCCTTCGTGGCTCCTCTTCGTCGTCTGGCGCTCGAGCCAGCGTGGTCCGTACTTACCCTTGCCACCCAGCGCGACAGCTCCAATCCATCCACCAGCGGCTCTCAGGAACGTCTATTTATGCCCCGCGATCGGAGGCGTCTTCCACTTCAACTCGGCTGGATTCCAGGTCGTCACCTGCGCCGCCATCAAGCCGTCACGGGTCTCATAAGCGTCCGCCCCGCGATAGGGCTCCTTCAGCAGAGGAGAATCAGCGCGCCACTGAACATTGATGGTATCGCCCACAATAAACGTGTGCTCGGCCACCACCTTCAGCCCGCAGGTGCCTCCCTGAGACGGCGGCTTGACCACCTCCGAAAACATCCTCCCCAGCGCCACCTTTCCCCGCACCACCTGCCCGTTCGGACCAAAGAACTCCACGTTGTCAGGGAACTGCGCCATCAAGCGAGTCCAGTCGCAGGCACTAAAAGCCGCCATATGCTCGGCAACGACCTTGGTCGGGGTAGGCTGACGCCTGAGCGGCGGCATCATCTGAGCAAAAATCGGCGAGTAGAGAAAAGACAGAACAAGCAGCCGCCGCGCAGCCAGAAAAGAGGAACCAGAAAGAATCTGCATGCGAGCCAAGATATCAGTTCAGCGGAATCCTTCCATAGAGCCTTCACGCAATCAATCCCCTGCGGCAAAAACTGCCGCCTTCAAAAACACCAGCAAAATCGCCTGTCAACCCCCAAAATCAACTAACCCCTTGATCCACCTCAACATAAAAGTGGCACGTTAGTTATGGTCCACCTCGTAAAATAGAACTAGAGATCAAAACAAGGCCCGGCCAAAAACCGGGTCTCAGCATTTAACCGAAAAGGATGAGCCCGGAAGTCCAAAGCGAACCCTTTTCCTCAGAAGATTTTGACCCCAAATGCCGGGGGGAGGGGGCGCCATGAAAGAGAGGACGAATCCGCTACCAGCGCCACCACAGGGGAACACCACCAGGTCTCAGGATCCCATCACGTCAACCCATAGACGACCCGAAAGCCCCTGACCACCCAACCTGCAGCCCTTCAGTCACTTGTTCTTCACCGAGCCTTGGTATCCTGTCCTCTAGACATGCCTAAGTCACCTATCGTACTTGCCATCCTCGACGGCTGGGGTTACAGCCCCAACACCCACGGCAACGCCATCGCCCTGGCCCGCAAACCCACCTACGACGCGCTCCTCGCGCAGTACCCCAACACGCTCATCCGAGCCAGCGAGCACTTCGTCGGCCTCCCCGAAGGCCAGATGGGCAACTCCGAGGTCGGACACCTCAACCTCGGCGCGGGACGCATCGTCCGCATGGACATGACCCGCATCGACACCGCCATCGCCGACGGCAGCCTCTACACCGATCCCACCCTGGTCCGAGCCTGCGAGCTCGCCGCGCAGAAGGGAAGAGCGCTCCACCTCATCGGCCTGCTCTCCGACGGCGGCGTCCACTCCCACCAGCGTCACCTCTACGCTCTCCTCCGCCTCGCCAAACAACAGAAGCTCGCCAAGGTCTACGTCCACGCCTTCATGGACGGTCGCGACACCATGCCCAACAGCGGCCTCGGCTACCTCGAAGCCCTCCAGCAGCAGATGCGCGAGATCGGCATCGGCAACATCGCCAGCGTCTCCGGCCGCTACTTCGCCATGGACCGCGACCTCCGCTGGGAGAAGGAGCTCCAAGCCTTCGACGCCATGGTCACAGGCCACCCCGAAGGCGGCGCGTATCCCGATCCCAGCGCCCGCATCAAGGACCTCTACAACAGCGGAATAACCGACGAGTTCATCCCACCCTTCACCTGCACCAACCTCGAAGGCAACGCCATCGGCCTCATCCGCGACGAAGACGTCGTCATCAACTTCAACTATCGCGCCGATCGCGTCCGCCAGGTCACCCGCGTCCTCACCCGCCGCTCCGGCCTGACTGCCGATCCTGTCGGCAGCCAGGGACATAACCTGCCCAAAGCCATCGAGCTCGACGAAGCCATTCCGCTCGCCATCGTCCCCGCGGACCTCCACTACGTCTGCATGACCCAATACGACAAGAACTTCGCCCTCCCCATCGTCATTCCCGCCGAGTCGATGGACAACCTCCTCGCCAACCTCCTCGCCGACGCCAACCTCCGCAACCTACGCGTCGCCGAGACCGAGAAGTACGCTCACGTAACCTACTTCTTCAACGGCGGCATCGAGAAGCCATTCCCGGGTGAAGACCGCGTCCTCGTCCCCTCACAGAAGGTCGCAACCTACGATCTTGCCCCCGAGATGTCCGCCTCTGGCATCGCCGACGCCGTCATCAAGGCCGTCAACGATACCGCCTTCGACGTCATCATCGTCAACTTTGCCAACGCCGACATGGTCGGTCACTCCGGCAAACTCGAACCCACCATCCGCGCCGTCGAGACCGTCGATACCCAACTCGGCCGCATCTACAACGCCGTCAAACAACGATCCGGAAACCTCCTCATCACCGCCGACCATGGCAACGCCGAGATGCTCATCGATCCCCTCACCGGCGGTCCTCATACCGCGCACACCACCAACCCCGTACCCTTCCTCTTCGTCTCCGCAGACCTCAACCCCAACCACCGTATCCTTCGTCCCGGCGGCAGCCTCCGTGACATCTCGCCCACCATCCTCACCCTCCTCGGCCTCCAGAAACCCAACGAGATGACCGGCACCGATCTCAGCACCGCAAACGGCTCCGCAGCCGAAAAGGTATAGACAACACCAATGGAATACACGATCGACACAGGCAGGCGCGCATTCCTGCGCCAGAGCTTCGCCTTCAGCGCCCTGGCAGCGCTGGGCGCCCGCACCGGCTTCGGCCTCCAGACGCCCGCTGATCCCAAGGCGAAACACATCCTCATGGTCGGCGACTGGGGCTGGGAGGAAGACGTCACCGCCCAGGCTCGGGTAGCCCGGTCGATGGTCAGCTACGCCAAACACAACTCCCTCAAGACCGAGGCTCTGTTGATGCTCGGCGATAGCTGGTACGGTCCCATGCCTCACGGCGTCGACGACCTCCGCTGGAAGGTCCAGTTCGAGGACATGTACCCCAAGAGCGCCTTCGACTGCCCCGCCTACTCGGTCATGGGCAACCACGACTACCAGAAGATGCCCGACAGCAAGGTCGACATCGAACTGGCCTACGCCCGCAAGCCCGGTACCCGCTGGACCCAGCCGGCCCTCTGGTACACCTACGAGTTCCCAAAGAAGAATCCGCTGATGACCGTGATCGCCTTGGACAGCAATATGCCCATGGGACATAAAGACGACGGTGTGAACTTCACCCTCACACCGGCGCAGCAAGCCGAACAACTCGCCTGGTTTACTGCGGAGCTAGAAAAGCCCCGCACCACGCCCTTCCTCGTCGTCATCGCCCACCATCCCGTCTTTTCGAACGGACCCCACGGAGATCATCAAGTTCTCATTAAGGAATGGGAGCCTCTACTCCAGAAGCACAAGGTTCACCTCTACCTCGCCGGCCACGACCACGATCTACAGCACCTGGAGTTCGAAGGCCATCCCACCTCCTTCGTCAGCTCCGGCGCAGGCGGTGCCGATCTCTACACCCTCAAGATCGCCGAGTCAGCCCGCGGCCCCTACGCCCAGAAGGTCTATGGCTTCAGCCACCTCGAAGTGACGCCCGAGAAGCTGACGCTCCGCCACATCGACGCCGAGGGCAAGCTCGTTCACGCCTTCTCGAAGACGCCCGATGGAACCATAACCGTCGGAGCCTAGGCTAAAACTCCCGGCGTCCTTCCATAGCCCGGGTCATCGTAACCTCATCCGCATACTCGATATCGCTACCGGCCGGCACGCCGGTAGCGATTCGAGTCACCTTCAAATCGTTCTTGACCTTGCGCAGTTCGTGAGCGATATAGCCAGCGGTAGCCTCACCCTCGGTCGTCGGAGAGGTCGCCAGAATCACCTCGTCTGCATCCACCAGGCGAGTCAACAGGTTTCCGATGCGGAGATGCTCCGGACCGACCCCGTTCACCGGCGAGAGCGTCCCATGCAGTACGTGGTACACCCCCGCATAGCTCCGTGTCTTTTCGATCGTCGCGATGTTGGTCGGCTCTTCGATCACGCAGATCAACCGCTGGTTCCGCGAAGGACTTGTGCAGTAGCTGCAGGGATCGACGTCGGTAATGTTGTTGCACACCGAACAAAGCCGCAGATGCGCCTTCAGCTCCCGGATCGCAATCGCCAGCGCCTCCGCGTCCTCAGCGCTCGACCGCAGTACATGGAACGCCAGCCGCTGAGCGCTCTTGGTCCCAATTCCCGGCAGCTTGCGCAACTCGTCGATCAGCCGAGTCATCGGCTCCGCAAACCGGTTCGCCATTAGGTCAACCCCGGCAGATCCGGCAATCCCATCCCACCCATCATCCCAGCCATACTCGACTTCATCGCCTCATCCGCCCGCCGCCCCGCCTCATTCACCGCCGCCGTAATCAGGTCCTCCAGAAGCTCCAGGTCGCTGCCGCTGCTTCCAATAGCCGAAGGATCGATCCTCAGCCGCAGCACCTCCTTCTTCCCATTCATCCGCACCGTCACCACTCCGCCGCCGGTCGAAGCTTCCACCACCGTCTCGGCCAGCTTCCGCTCCATCTGCTCCTGCATCTGCTTCGCCTGCCCGAGCATCTCTTTCATCTTTCCAAGATCGGAAAAGTTCATAACTGCTCCTGTCTCTAGCACCTGAATCCCAAACGCAAGTCTGGATCTCTAGCTAATCTGAATCCCTAGTCTGAATCCCTTAGATCGATCACATTCCGTATTTCAGCGTTGAAGAGCCGCTGCGCCGCCTGCACCACCGGATGTTTTGCCGCCAATGCCTCAGCCGAACCGCTCTTCGCCACCCGAGGCTTCTTGGCCGCTGAAGTCGCGCCTGTTCCCGGAAGCAACGCCAGCTTCAAGGCTCCAGCACCGCCCTCGCGCAACGCGGCGCGAACGATCTTTTCGGCCTCGGCATTCACCACCATCGGAAGCATCGTCTTCGATACCTCCATCTGCACTCGAATCTCTCCACCCGCGACGGTCCACACCGCATCGTCCAGCGCCTCAGCCGCCGTCGTCTGCTTGGCCACGGCCTGCAGAGCCTCCACTGCGACTCTCTGGAACTTCACGCCCTCTTCATCCGCACCAGACTGCACCGCAATCGGCTCCACTTCAGCTTCAGCCTGCTGCGGGATCGCCTCCTCTGGAACCGGAGCAACTTCAGCCTCAGGCTCCAGCACCGCCACCCGAGACACTTCCACGGTCTCTCGAACCGGGGCAACGGAAGGCGCCATAGGCTTCGGAGCCTCGACGACCTGTAACGTCACCTCGATGGGTGCAGCGACAGCAGGCTTCGCCGTGGCAACCGGAACCGGTGCCTTTACTACCGTCTCAGGAGCCGACTCGTCAAAGCGCTTCTTGCTCTGCTCAAACGGCGAGAACGAAGGCCTGCTGGGAGCAGATGCGGAAGCCGAAGAGCTCGCCGGCGTACTCGCAGGAGCGCTGACCTGCCTTGCAGGAGCGGAGCCACCGCGAGCGCCTCCGTCTCCTCCGGCTGTTCGCGTGCCAGAGGGAGCAGGGAACTGACTCAGCAACTCCTCCACTGGAAGCAGCCGGCGCAGATGAACCAGCTTCAGCAACCCCAATTCAAAGTGGAACCTCTGCTCCTGCCGATATCCAAGTTCATCGAATGTCCGCAGCATCATCTGCAGAAACCGCGTCAGCTCCTCCTCGGTAAACAGAGCAGCCGTACGGCCAGCGCGCCTCTGCTCATCTACAGAGATCTGCAGCAACTCTCCTGCCGCACCGTCCGCTCCTTCACCTTCAGTCCCAATCCCTGCAATCTTGGCGATCAGGCAGTTCCGCAGATAACGTACGCACTGGCGAGCCAACTGCGCCGGACTGTTTCCTGCATCCAGCAGCCGATTTGCAAGCGTCATTACCTCGGCGCTGCGGTTCGCATCGACCGCCTCAAAGATCGACTCGAAGGCGGCGTTCGGCACTGTGCCCATCAGTTCGCGAATTTGCGCCGCGTCCAGCCGGGGACGACCGTCTTCCACCGGAGCGCTCGCGATCGCCTGGTCCATGATCGACAGCGCATCGCGCATCGAACCGTCTCCGGCCTCTGCCAGCAAGCCCAGAGCAGCATCGTCTGCATCCAGACCCTCTCGCGTCGCGATCCCTCGCAGTTCGCCCAGAATGTCCACCAGTTTTACCGCGTGAAAGCTGAAGTGCTGGCATCGTGAGCGAACGGTCTGGGGAATATCCTCAGGTTGCGTCGTCGCCATCATGAAGACGATATGATCCGGCGGCTCTTCCAGCGTCTTCAGCAGCGCGTTGAAGGCAGCATCCGTGATCTGGTGTGCCTCGTCCAGGATGTAGATCTTGTACTTGTCCCGCGCTGGCCTGTACCGGGCCGCGTCACGCAACTCGCGGATCTCGTCGATACCGCGGTTGGTTGCGGCGTCGATCTCGATCACATCGACCGCATTGCCCGCGCGAATCTCCGTGCAGCTCTCGCATACCTCGCACGGCTCCGCCGTGGGGCGAACCTCGCTGCCGATCACATTCCGGCAGTTCAGCGCCATCGCCAGGATACGTGCAATCGTCGTCTTCCCGATGCCGCGATGCCCGCTGAAGATATATCCATGCGCGATACGCTGCTGCGTCAACGCATTCATCAACGTCACGGTCACATGATCCTGCCCCGCGACATCCGCGAAGCGCTGTGGCCGGTATTTTCTTGCTAGAACCTGATAAGCCATAGAAATAGAGGGCGACTGAACGCCGAACCTCTATTGTATCGTTCATACCGCCCGGCTGAGTCCACCCACTCCTGTGCTAAATCCAGTCCCAACTTACCGTTTTGCAGCTTTGCCATTCCCGGCTTTGCCCGCAGCGGCTTTCTTCGCCATCTTCTCCCTCCGCTTTACCTCTTCCTCGCTGAACATCGTCCCCCGGCACTTAGCCGCCCCGCAGTAGCAGTCTCCTTCGGCATCGTCGCTGTCATAGAGGTGATACTCGTACGTCAGCTCTTCCCCTGCCTTGATATCCCTCACCGCGCAGACGAAGATCCGCCCATCCACCTCTTCTGTCTCGCAGTTTGGTTCGCAGCAGTGATTGATGAACATGGCACTGCCGAAGCCGTCGATCACCATCCCCGAATCCCCGCAACTGAACAGGTAAGTAACAAACCGGTCCGCATAGCGTTCGTCCGCCTCCTCCTTCGTAAATCGCGGGCCGTCATACTCACACACGCGCGCTCCTTTCTTGATCGCCTTGGTCGTATAGCAGCCGGCGGCGTGAATCGAAGAAGAGCGAATAACCAGACCATTTTGCATAAATAAAGTAGCTCCAGAGCGAGTGGGTGCAGCGCAATCAAAGTCCAGACAGGAATTCAGCCTGGAGCTGTCGAACATTCTGTAGGTCGAACCTGATGCAACAGAAGGGGATGAAACGAGGTGTCTCGAACCGACTATAACAAACACGCTCCTTCTAACGTCAAACTCAATGTCGCATCCTCGTGCAACAGCGGAGTAAACTAGAGACCATGGCCGCCGACCCCAAATTCCGCGCCACAAACTTCAACGCCAGAGTTGGTACAGCCAGCCCCTGGATCCTGTTATCCGCTCTGCTCCTCGCCCCCGTCCTACAGGCTCAAACCTCCGCCCCGGCGAGCCCTCCGGCCCCTTGCACCAACCCCTGTCCCGACGCTCCCGCCGACAGCAAGCAGCCGTCGACCGTCCAGCAATTCCCATACCCAGGCGACAAGACCAAGGCCTCTCCGAAGCCACCATCCGCGAGCACCGACCCCGACGCTCCAGCCCCCGCGCCGGACGCAAACCCGGCAAAGCAGTTTCCTTACCCCGGCGATAAAACAAAAGCCGCCGACCCGGATGCCAATCCCGCCAAACAGTTCCCCTATCCGGGAGACTCAAAGAACTCGGGCAGCTCCAGCAGTTCGTCCAGCTCAGACCCGGCCCCCGACCCGGATAACCCCACCTCAACCACCGACCCGGACGATCCCGCCGCCAGCGTCGAACAATCGCATCGCCGCAAGCTGCCTAAGGTCCGCAACCTCCAGAGCGACGACGAGCGTGAGGCCGAAGACCTCACCGTCGCCCGCTACTACCGGAATACCGGCAACTGGAACGCCGCCTATCTACGCAGCAAAGACGCCGTCAAACTCAAGCCCGACGACCCGGACGCGCATCTCCTCCTCGCCGAGGCCGCCCACAAGCTCAATAAGCACGACGAAGCCGTCGCCGAGTACAGCGCGCTGCTGAAACTCGACGCCTCCGACGACCAGGTCAAGACCGCCCGCAAAGCCCTCGACCACCTCCAATAACCTGCCGCAAATGAATTCTGGTTGCTGGGCCGTCTACCGCCGTGTAGTGTGGCTCTGCCGCCATGAACCCCATCTTCGAAGAGCTGGAGCGCACTCTAGCCGCCACCCTCAGCGGCCTCGACGCCCAGCAGACGCAGCTTCGCTCCACCGCGCATCTCGGCAAGTGGAGTATTCAGCAGATCGTGGAGCACCTGCTCCTCACTTACAGTTCCACCTGCCACGTCGTAGGAGTGCGCCTGGCCAAAGGAACACCCACTCGATCCAGATCCTCCCCCTGGCAGCATCTAGCCCGGTTCTGCGTCACCCGCCTCGGATACTTCCCGCGTAAGCGCGAAGCCCCACCGCCGGTCATCCCACCGGACTCCTCGGAACCCCTCGACGGCCTGCAACTCGTCACCTTGGTGCATCAGCATCTCGATACCCTGGACTCCCTCTGTGACGAGGCTCTGGCCAGCTTCGGCCGCCGCCGTTCCATCACGCATGAGGTCCTCGGTCCCATCAATATGCAGCAATGGCGAAGGTTTCACCTTCTTCACTCGCGCCACCACGCGAAGCAGATCGCCGCGATTCGCCGCGAACATGGTCATAGCGCGGAATCTAGTCTTTCTTCGCCGCCGCTCCGGTCTCTTCTTCCTCCGGAGCTAGTTCGTCTTCCACTCGAAGATAACGCCGCATATAACGCAACGGCTCCTCCGCCACTGCAAGCTCACGGAGATGGTATTTCCAGGCATCCTCGCGTGCGCTTCGTCTCGTGTAGGGTTTGCGATGGACCGTGCCAATCGACCCATCCGGCCGCGTCCGCTGAAATGTCTGGCGTGCCACCTGGAACGTGATCCGTTCCCCCGCCTTCCAGAAGCTCGATGCAAACTCATGCGAAAACAGCAGGGCATAGTATCTGCGCTCAGCCGCCAGGACTTTGACCGCCTCACTTGCACTCTCCCAGGGCAAATGCAACGTGCCGATATACCATCGGCGAAATTCAAACCCGTTCGCGCGAGCCTGTGCGATGAGAAGTTGCAGCAGTTCCAGCCGAGTCATAAAACTCCAGTCCAGACAAACCTGTTTCTCTAAGCTTCGTCCAAGGAAGAGTTGCAGCGCAGTAATCGTCTGCAGCCGAAGGGTATAGTGTACTTGGATTGCGCCCTACATTTGCCACCGTTGGTACGACAGAGGACAGATGAGTAGCAGAAACTTCTACTTCGAAAAGTTTGCTAGCCTTCGTTCCTTTCCGCTCTTAGCCTTTGTCGTCGCCAGTCTTCTCGCGATAGCTTCGGTCGGCGCGCCGCAACCCCTGCAGGCCCAATCGCGGCCTCAATCCGCGCCCAACTCTCTCCACACCGCCCCCCTCAATCTGGACCCGACCGTCCATGAGGGCTACCAGCAGTTCTACATCCTCGACTATGAAGGAGCCCTCTCCCGCTTCGAGTCCGTCCTGGCCGCCCACCCGCAAGATCCCATGGCCTCCAATTACGTTCTCATGGTCACCGTCTTTCGCGAGCTCTACCACCAGGATCTCCTCGACACCACCTACTACGCGCACGACTCCTTCCTCACCTCCAAACGCAGCGTCCTCGTCCCTCAAGCGACTCGCGACCGCATCGAATCCCTCACCAACACCGTCTCCACCCTCTGCGATCAGCGCATCAAGGCCAACCCCGCCGATAAAGACGCCTGGTTCGCCCGCGGATACGCCCGCGGCATGCACGCCGCCTTCATCACCCTCGTCGACCACAGCTACGTCTCCGCCGCCCGCCAGGGACTCGCCGCCCGCAACGACAGCGAGCAGACCCTCAAGATCGACCCCGACTACGCCGACGCCAAGATGGCCATCGGAATCCAGCAGTTCGCCGTCGCCAGCCTGCCCCGCCTCCTTCGCATCATGGTCGGAATCGCCGGCGTCAGCGGCAACCGCGAGAAGGGCCTCCAACTCCTCCGCGAGGCCGCCGCCCACGGCACCATCACCGCCGTCGAGTCCCGCACCACCCTCTCGCTCTTCCTCCGCCACGACGCCCGCTACGCCGAAGCTCTCGTCGTCCAGCATGGCCTCGCCTCCGAATACCCTCGCGACTACCTCTTCCGCCTCGAGGAGGCCAACCTGACCAAGGACTCCGGCAACGGCCCCGCCGCGATCGCGATCTACAAAGCCGTCCTCGCAGACGCCCGCAAGCCCGGCTACTTCATCGACCCCCGCCTCCAGATGGCCTGGTTTGGCCTCGCCGATACCGAGCGCGGCCAAAATCAAATCCGTGACGCCGCGCAGCACTATCTCGTAGCCGCCGATCAGCCGAAGTGCAGCGATTGGCTCCGCCGCCGCGCCCAGCTTAACGCCGGACAGATGTACGACCTGCTCCACGACCGTCCCTTGGCCATCCGGAACTACCAGCTAGCCGCAGCCGGCGGAGGAGACCAATCCCAGGCCGACGCCGCCCGCAAATATCTAAAATCCCCGTACACTGACAAATAGTCCTCGCCAGAGCAGTGACGAAACCAGCTCAGTAAGGGAATCAGAGCAGCAAGGGAACCTTCGCCATGTCCCCGCCGTATTGTGATCCTGTGTCAAAATCAAGACACGCCGGAGAGACCTTATGTTCTGCGTCAACTGCGGTCAGAAACTCGAACCCACCGCCCGCTTCTGCCCCTCCTGCGGCGCCGTCAGCGCAGCCGCTCCTGTTCCCCCTCCCAACCCGGCAGGCTATCCCCAGGCTCCACAGCTAACCCGCAGCCGCAGCCAGCGCCTCATCGCCGGAGTCTGTGGTGGCATGGCCCTTCACTACGGCTGGGATATCTCCGTCACCCGTGTCATCACCGCTCTCTTCGTCGTCCTGACCGGAGTTGGAGCTCTGGCCTACATCGCAGCCTGGGTTATCATCCCTGAAGAACCCTTGGCTCTTCCCCCAAATACCGTCTGAAAGAACATCTGAATCTTGCCGAAATCCTCGAAACGCCCCGCGAAGCCGCTCTCTCCAAAGTCCACCCTTAGCCCACGCACCGCGAAGCCCTCCTCGTCGGCAAACTCCCCCACGGCCCGCCCCTTCGCCTATCGCGACCGTACCCTCCACTGCGACGGCATCTCCCTCGCCGACGTTGCCGCCGAACACGGCACCCCAGCGTACGTCTACTCGGCCCGCCAGATCTCCGAGCGCTTCCAGCTCTTCGAAGCCGCCTTCTCCCACGGTCCCGCCACCCGGCCCCACACCATCTGCTACGCCGTGAAGGCTAACTCCTCGCTCGCCATCCTGCGCCTGCTCGCCCAGCAGGGAGCCGGCTTCGACATCGTCTCCGGCGGCGAACTCGAGCGCGTCCGCAAGGCCCACAAACCCGCCCTAAAAAAAGTCGTCTTCTCCGGCGTGGGCAAACAAATCTGGGAGATCGACGCCGCCCTTAAAGCCGGCATCCTCCTCTTCAACGTAGAGTCCGAGGCTGAGCTGTATCTCCTCGCCGAACGCGCCGAAGCCCTCCAGATCTGCGCTCCCTTCGCCCTCCGCGTCAACCCCGACGTCTTCGCCGAGACCCACCCCTACATCTCCACCGGACTCCGCGAACACAAGTTCGGCATCGATATCACCTTGGCCCGCGCCATCTACCGCAAGGCGGCGAAGCTCAAGTGGCTCACCCCCGCCGGAGTCAGCGTCCACATCGGCTCCCAGATCCGCAAGGTCGATCCCTTCGCCGCAGCCCTCGCCCGGGTCGTCAGCTTGGTCAAAGACCTCAGAGCAGATGGCCACAACATCCGCTACATCGACGCCGGCGGCGGCCTCGGCATCGACTACAACGACACCCTCGAAGCCTCAGACTTCGACCCCGCCCAGCAGGTCCAAAACTACGCAGCAGCCCTCACCCAGTCTCTGGGCGACGTTGACGCCCACCTCCTCATCGAACCCGGCCGCTTCATCGTCGCCCAGGCCGGAGCCCTCCTCACCCGCGTCCTCTACGTCAAGCAGAACGGCGCCAAGACCTTCGTCATCATCGACGCCGGCATGAACGATCTCATCCGTCCCGCCCTCTACCAGGCCCATCACGAGATCCTCCCCATCCGCCAACCCCGCGCCGACGCTCCTTCCATCACGGCCGACCTCGTCGGCCCGGTCTGCGAGTCCGGCGACTTCTTCGCCCGCGACCGCGCTCTTCCCGCAGTCAAGCCCGGAGACCTCGTCCTCCTCCTAGACGCCGGAGCCTACGGCCTCTCCCTCAGCTCCAACTACAACACCCGCACCCGCCCTCCGGAGCTCCTCATCGAGACGATCGGGAAGGGAAGTAAAGCCACCCTCATCCGCCGCCGCGAAACGCTAAAGGACTTGTTCGCACAAGAGGTCCTAAGTCGATAATTACGCAAACAATAAGAATTTATTGTTTATGCGCTGGGTTAGCACTGGATCATTACGAATAAACCACCAACCTACCCCTACAATCGCACCATGGGAAGCAATCCGGTCTTCACTCGTATCGCCCCTGAGCTTCTGTCGACACTCGAGGAACTTCGCCAGCGGGAGCCAATCTTTCACACGCCAGAGTTCGGTACTTCAGCCGCCGACTTCGAGCAGACCTTGGCACCGGACTACTGGGAAGTCGGCGCATCCGGAAGGCGTTACAGCAGAGACTTCATTCTTGGTGATCTCTACAGCACCCCGCCGGCATCTGCCTCGTCATTGGGTTGGGAGAGCTGGGACCACGCCCTACGCCGTCTTGGCCCTGACACCTACCTCATCACTTACGTCCTCCGGCAGGAAGATCGCCTCACCCGCCGAGCCACAATCTGGCAGAGTGCTCCAGAGGGCTGGCTTATTCTCTACCATCAAGGAACGACCGTCTCTGTCGAAGAGGACGATGTCGTTCCTTCCTGACGGATCTTGGTCGTTTCACCGCTGACTCCCTCCTGTAAGTTGACCTTCTCTGCGTGCTAAAATCCATAGGTTGCAGAGTCAGGAGTTCACTCCTGTCGCTGCCAGATCAAATCGAGGTATTCCATGTCCGGCCATTCAAAATGGGCCACAATCAAGCATAAAAAGGGCGCGCTTGACGCCAAACGTGGCAAGATCTTCACTCGCCTCATCAAGGAAATCACCATCGCCGCCAAACAGGGCGGAGGCGATCCCGACGGGAACCCACGTCTACGCGGAGCCATCGCCGCAGCCAAGGCTGAGAACATGCCGGCGGATAACATCAAGCGCGCCATTCAGCGCGGTACTGGCGAGCTCGAAGGCGTCTCCTACGAGGAGATCACCTACGAGGGCTACGGCCCCGGCGGCGTAGCCGTCATCGTAGATGTCCTCACCGACAACAAGAATCGCGCCGTTAGCGAAGTCCGTCACGCCTTCTCTAAGAACGGCGGAAACCTCGGTGCCGAGGGCGCCGTCGCCTGGATGTTCACCAAGAAGGGCGTCATCGCCATCGACAAGTCGATCAACGAAGATAAGCTCACCGAGGTCGTCCTCGAAGCGGGCGCCGACGATCTGAGCGATGAAGGCGAACACTGGGAGGTCCTCTGCGACCCCAAGCAGTTCGAGGCCGTAACCGAAGCCCTGAAAGCTGCCGGAATCAAGCCGGAACACGCCGAAGTCACCATGATCGCCTCGACCTACACCAAGCTGGAAGGCTCCCAGGCGAACGGGATGATCCGCCTCCTCGAAGTGCTCGAAGATCTGGATGACACCCAGAACGTCTACTCCAACTTCAACATGGACGAAGCCGCGATGGCTGCCGCCGGCCACTAGCCTCGAGGTTCCATCCCCGTTCACGCCCTGGCCCAAGGCCGGGGCGTGCCCATTTTGAACTCGGGATCGGCAGAGGGACGAGACAGATCATCTAACCGATGGGTCGGCCAAATGGGAAAAATCTTGTCAAGCCCTCCAACCGCCTTTCGCGCTTGGAAAATCTCCGTAAACTAAATAAATAAAGCGACTTAAGCCGACAATAAATCTTCCGGGCAAGTGGCATTTTCCCCCTTCGATCCAGATACAATTAAAGAAGAGATTAAAACGAAGAAATGAGAGGAGACAAAACCTCCTCCAGGGATCTCGTGAAAAATCAACGATTTACCTTGGACGGTGAGCTTGCGCCACAGTCCAAGGCTAATCGTCTTAGAATGAGTAATTTAACGCAAAAACCCGGGGGGAGGGATCCCCTGGACCTAGAGCTTAGAAACAAGGAGTTGTCAGTGACATCATCGATCCGGAGCAAGGGAGCCTCAACTCTCCGAGCTCTCTGCCTCGCCCTGGTAGCAGTCTGCCCCACAGTACTCACCGCGCAACAGTCAGTAAATCTCGGCCTCTCCCCAGTTCAGACCGCCTCGACCCACCAACCGTGGGAGTTCGGAGTCCTCGTCCAGGGCGGTAAAGGCTTCACCGACAACCGCGACGACTTCAAGTTCATCATGGCCGGAGTCCACGCCGGCAAAGTTCTCACCAACAACTTCGGCCCCGGTCTACTGCACGGCAACTTCGAGTACGCTGTAGAAGCCTTCCCCTTCTGGCAGTCCTACACTCCGAAGTTCCAGCGCGCCAGCTGCGTCGCCGTACCCAACTCCGCCTCGATCTCCTGTACCCCGCTCTACACCGTCGGCGGCACCTTCACCGGCGTCTCCGTCACCCCCATCATCGTCCGCTGGAACTTCGCCGGAACCCGCCGGTTCTCCCCTTGGGTACAGGCCGCGGGCGGCGTCCTCTGGACGAACCACAAGTACCCAGCCTTCGGCTCCCCCATCCTCAATCTGGGTAACGATGGTCCTAACACCGACGCTAGCGTCTGGAACTTCACCCCCCAGGGCGGCGTAGGCGTCCACTACTTCATCCGCCCCCGCCGCTCCATCGATCTGAGCGCCAACGGAGTCCACATCTCCAGCGCCAGCCTGGGCGACAAAAATCCCGGCGTCAACGCCAGCGTTCAGTTCTCCCTCGGCTACACCTGGTGGAAGTAACTCAGGAATGAATCCAGAAGCCATCATCGAGTGCGTACCAAACTTTTCGGAGGGAACCGATCCAGACAAGGTGCAGAAGATCGTCGCCGCCATGCAGCTTGAAGGCGTCAATCTCCTGGATTGGTCACTCGACCCCGCCCACAACCGCTCCGTCGTCACGATCGCAGGAAGTCCCGCTGCGGTCGTGGAAGCCGCAGTCTGTGCCGTAGGCAAAGCCGCGGAGCTGATCGACCTCACCCGCCAGACCGGAGTTCATCCGCGCATCGGAGCCGCCGACGTCGTCCCCTTCGTCCCCGTCAGCGGTATCTCCCTCGCGGAATGCGCCATGCTGGCCCGTCAGGCCGGTCTGCAGATGTGGCGTCGCTTCGGCGTCCCGGTCTACTTCTACGGAGCCGCTGCCGCCCGTCCCGACCGCGTCCAGCTAGAGGACGTCCGCCGCGGCCAGTTTGAGGGTCTGCGCGAAGCAGCCCTCCGCGACACAGCGCGCCGTCCCGACGTTGGTGGCCCCCAGCTTCACCCCACCGCAGGCGCCAGCGCGGTAGGTGCCCGCAGCTTTCTCATCGCCTATAACATCTATCTGGCTGCCGATTCGATTACAAATCTCTCAGAGAACGGACTGCCCGACGTCTCGGTCGCCCGCTCCATCGCCCGCGAAATACGTGCCTCAAGCGGTGGCATGAAGGGGATTAAGGCAATGGGTGTCCTGGCGCAGGGACGAGCCCAGGTAAGTATGAATATCACCGATTTTCGTCTTACCTCCATGCGCGAGGTCCACGCCGCTGTGGCAGCTCTAGCCCGCCGCTACGGTGTCCGCGTCTCGGACGGAGAGTTAATCGGGCTGATTCCTGAAGCAGCCCATGAGCCGGATTCTGATTGGTTACGTCAAATCCCTGGGTTCGATCCGGCCGATAAGGTACTAGAACGAAGGCTTCATTCGCCTATGGCTTGGCCTAAGTCCTCGTAAGTTACAAAGGTCTTATCTTCCGAAGACTCAAGTGGAACGAAAGTTGTATCGCCCACGCAGTTGTTATTGAATATTCTTCATGGAAGAGTAGTGTTGACTAAGGTAGGAAACAAACTATGAAAATTACTCTTCAAAGATTCAGTACCCTCGCCTTCGCCATCGTCGCCACGATGGCTCCTTCAGCCTTCGCCGCGCAGCTCAGCAGCGACGGGAAATCGGCCATTCCGCGCGATGTACAGCAACTCATCGTCGTCGACTATCGCGCCATGCAGAACTCGTCTGCCGCGATGGAGCTGAAAGACCGTGTTCTTCCTCCCGAACTGAAACGCCTGGAGACAGCGATGAAGAGCTCTGGCCTCAAGGTCGATCAAGACGCCGACACGCTGGCCTTCGCGGCCTTCCACGTCCTGAGTGGTGGAGATGGAACCAGAATCGTAGGAGTTGCCCAGGGACAGTTCCACACCCGCGAAGTGCTCGCCAACTTCACCAAGCAGAAGACGAAGCCCATCGTGGTTCGCAACAATAGTATCTATCCCATGGGCGCGGCTGGTATGAGCGTGGTGTTCCTCAATCAGACCACGATCGTCTTCGGCGACCGCGACGCGGTAAAGGCCGCCCTCGATTCACGCGACGGTCTGACCCCAAGCTTCCTCGCCAACGGAGACATGGTCAACGAGATGGCAGTAGTCGACTCAAAGACCGTCTGGAGCCTGCTTGACCAGAAAGGCACCCAGACCATGATGAAGGGCGTTCTCGGCGACGCCGCCCAGCTCGCGGACTATGACACGGTTCGGAATCGCATGAAGAGTTCCCGGTACACCATGGACTTCGGGAACGGCGTGAAATTCGACATGGCTGTCGTCATGTCAGATACCATCACCGCCGCCACCGCCGCGACCCTCATGAAGGGCGTCTCCCTGATGAAGAAGACCGCCGGTACCCCACTCGAAAAGTCGGCCTTGGATCAGACCACGATCGACTCCAATGCTGGCACCCTGACTGTCTCTTATAGCTCTTCTAACGACCAGTTTGCCACGCTGCTTAGTTCGCCCCTCTTCCAGTCGGTTGTGAGGTAATTGACTTACAGGTTGCATCTCTGGAAAGTCCAGAGATGCAACCTGCTAGGCAGAGCGTAACAACGGCAAGACACGTTCCTTCACCTGGTCACCTGTGAACGGCTTGCAGATGAATCCCTTGGCATCTGCGGCAATGGCATCCATCACAAAGGCCTTGCTGCCCTCCGTAGTGATCATCACTGCTGGCACTCCCTCCGCCAATCCTTCCGCCTTCCTCTGCTTCAAAAACTGGATTCCATCCATCACCGGCATATTGATATCGCTAAAGATGATATCGAGCCGTAAGGAAGATCCAGCTTCTGTCCTCAAGATCTCTAGCGCCTCTTCTCCGTTGGAAGCATGTAACACCTCAGAGAGATCAAGCCCTGCCTGGCGCAAAGCCCTCTCAATCACCTTCCGCATCACCGCTGAATCGTCGACAATCAGTGCCCGCACAGTTCCTCCCGTCCTTCGTCCTACATCAGACTCTATCGGCGCAGACTGCAACATCTTGAGCGTACCCCTTCCATAAGAAAGCACTAAGAACTCCGCTGACGATCGCGGCCATTCGCTTGCATTGACCCGGTACATGGACAGCGGACTCTATGCAGCCTATACAGCTTTGATGGCACGCACCCAGGCTCTGGACACAGCGGCCAACAACCTGGCGAACGTTGGAACCGTAGGTTTCCGCGCGCAGCGTGACTACTTTCGTGGCGCCCTCGTAGACGGGGGTGGGCAGAATTCACCACCCTCATCCCAGGTAGGTGGCACCGTCAATGGCTTCGGTGTTTTGGGTGGAAACGTCCTGAATCTCAGCCAGGGAGAGCTATCCGCAACAGGGAACCCGCTGGACGTCGCTCTTCACGGGCAGGGCTTCTTCGCCATACAAACCCCTACAAAGACTCTCTACACGCGAAACGGGTCCTTCTCTCGCTCATCCACCGGCGTTCTTCAAACCGCCCAGGGCGAACCTGTCCTTGACGTTCAAGGCAAGAGCATCACGATACCAACAGGAACGGTTCATATCGCCTCCGACGGAAATATCTCTGTGGCTACAACTCAGGGCAACGCCATCGTAGGCCAGATTGGCGTCTTCGATTTTCCAGATAGAGGACAGTTGCATACGGAGAGCGGCGGCAGGGTATCCGCGGACTCGATCGATCAGCGCAAAGCCGTCAACGCGGCGCTTCAACAAGGATCTTTAGAAGAAGCAAACGAAGATGCGGTCCATGGCACCATGCAACTGGTTCTGGTGCAGCGCCAGGCGGAGATGATGCAAAAAGCGCTCAGCGTCTTCAGCAATGATCTGGATAAAACCGCCGCAGAAGAACTATCGAGAGTCTGATGTTATTCGACTCGCGTCTTAGCAATTTATTTATGGAGGCAATATGATCAGGGCCCTATACACGGCTGCTAGTGGTATGAGCGCACAACAGGCAAATCTCGATACCGTCGCGAATAACCTTGCTAACTCCGCAACCGCAGGCTTTCGACGACGAAGGCTGCAGTTCGAAGATATGATCTACCAAAACTTGATTACTCCGGGAGCTGCTCAAAGCCAGCAAACAGTCTCGGCTGGCCTGCAAATAGGCCTGGGAACCCGCTCGGCCTCGTCTGAGATGATCATGCTCCAGGGAGATCCGAATCAAACGGGGAACTTGTTCGATGTGGCAATCCAAGGGCAGGGATTCTTCCAAATATCAAGGCCCGATGGAACCATCGCATACACGCGTGCTGGCAACTTTCACCCGAATAGCCAAGGCACCATCGTCACCTCCGATGGCGACATCGTGCTGCCAGCGATCACGATTCCGCCAAATTCAACCTCACCCACAATCTCTCCCTATGGAATCGTCTCGGCAGTTGCTCCAGGGCAAACTGCCGCCTCCCAATTAGGTGTATTGCAGTTAGCGAACTTCACCAATCCCGGAGGACTTAGTTCCATCGGTGGGAACTTATTCCAGCAGACAGACTCCTCAGGAAATGCCATAACCGATACCCCAGGCGGAAACAGCGGAATGGGAACCTTACAGCAGGGATATCTGGAAAACTCGAACGTCGATGTCGTCTCTGAGTTTGTACAGATGATCATGGCGCAGCGTGCATACGAGAGTAACTCAAAGGTCGTTCACGTAGCAGATGACATGTACTCGCAAATCAATGGCTTGGTTCGGTAGGCATCTCTAACTGCAAATAAGAAAGGTCGGCGAGTGCTATTTTCGAGTTACAAGTTCTTATCCATCGGGGCCTTGCTACTTTCGGCAAACGCATTCGCCATGGAAGCAGTGGAGACTCCATGCAATATGCCTCCTTACTTGAGGAATAGCGGGCAGACAAAATCACCTGATTTAGGTAGGCATTCCGTTGCGATATCCGAAGATCAGGTGCTTGGAACGAAGTGGAAGATCGTAGTGGACTGTGATCATCCGGAGTGGCCTGCCCACATGGTCAAGATATCTAACGGTCCTTCGTCGACGAAGCAGATGCCTAACACTCTCCAGGGCAACCCTGCCATCGCAGACCTACCGATCGTTCGGGCAGGTGAAAAAGTCAAGCTATGGAAGAAGAATGACATGGTTCGCATTGAGACATTTGGGTTTGCGCAAGAGTCCGGGCGGAAGGGCGAAAGAATCAAGATACGACCCGAAAAAGACTCAGCAGTGGGCCAGAATTCCGCCTTTTTCTTATTGGGGATTGTTCAAGAACATGGCGCGGTGGAGATCCTAGAGTGACCAAATTACCCCAGCAAAAGCCAACTGTCGCCACATCTACGAGTATCTCGCTAAGATACGGAATCTATCTCATAGGAATCTTATTTGCAGGGGCTTCCCAACTTCAAAGTCAGACGACACCCAAACCGAACCCTCCAAAAGATAGCTCCAATCGCGCATCCTCATCTCTCGCTTCCTATCTTGAGAGAGTCCGGAGTGAGAACTCCCATGAGCAAGCTACTCCTGGAGCAATATGGATAGAGAGCGGAAGGTTTACAAGACTAACGACCGACGTTCGAGCGATGAGACCCCATGATCTCGTGTCAGTTGTCGTCTCCGAGAGTCTGGCGGCGTCTACGGACGGATCTGTAAAGAACTCCAGGGCGTCGAATGCAAGCACTCAGATCTCTAGTCTCTTAGGAGCTCTTCACGCCGGAAACGCACTGCAGAACCTGGTGAATCAGAACTCGGCTTCTGGCCTAAATGCGCAAGGGACCAGTGCTACAAATTCAAGTCTCAGTACCACTCTAGGTGGACAGGTCGTAGAGGTTCTACCGAACGGCATGCTCGTAATCGAAGCGGCACGAGAGGTTGAATTTAGCCAACAGACGCAGACGATCGTATTACGCGGCTTAGTTCGTCCGGAAGATATCTCTCAACAAAATCAAGTTCTCTCCACCGCCATTTCGAGTTTGGAGTTACAGGTCCGAGGGAAGGGAATCGTCACGGACTACACACGCCGTCCAAATGCCCTGGTACGACTACTGCAGCGAGCACTCATTTTCTAGCGAGCGAACAATGCGAAAACTTATTAGAACAAAAAAAACGATCCAGTCCCTCATTCGCATAGCTTGCGTCCTTGCTATCTTTGCTTCCTCTGCTGAAGAGATGGTTGCCATGAATGTAGCCGGTGATGGGGTCGCTACTTCCTCCACGAAACAGGCACGCATAAAAGATCTGGCATCCATTGAAGGTATACGCGATAACCAACTCGTCGGATACGGCATTGTGGTCGGGCTGCAAGGCACAGGGGATAGTCAGCAAACGACCTTTCCCATTCAGACTCTCGTAGCGACGCTCCTGCGCTTAGGAGTAAGTGTGCCGGCAGCCTCAATCCGGGTACAGAATCTCGCCGCCGTCTTTGTCTCTGCAACGCTGCCTCCATTCGCCAGGCCTGGAACAAAGCTAGATATCATCGTCTCTTCTGCGGGTGACGCAAGAAGTTTAGAGGGCGGACTGTTACTCATGACAGCACTCTACGGAGCGGATGGAAAGATCTACGCACAAGCTCAAGGACCGCTTGTCGTAGGGGGCTATTCCGTCAACGTGAATGGAAATGTAAAGCAGTTGAATCATCCAAACACAGCGCGCGTTCCTTCTGGCGCATTGGTGGAGCGAGGCGTGCCTCTCGAACTTGCTGGCAAACAACAATTTTCATTGCTCTTGGATCAGGCTGACTTCAAGACAGCAGAGACTATGGCGCTCGCAATCAACGACGAACTCGGCCGCCAGGCGGCGCACGTTGTAGATAGCAGACGGGTGGATCTGGACGTAGCTCGAGGGGAAGATGTGCCCGAGCTCCTGGCAAAGGTGGAAGCGATCGAAGTGAAGGTCTTCCCTCGAGCCAAAGTCATCGTGAACGAACGAACCGGCACGGTAGCCATCGGAGGCACGGTGGTCTTGCAACCGGTCTCCATCCTTCACGGAGGCCTGTCTGTAACGGTCGTAAGTCACTTCGAGGTCGTTCAACCCTCCCCACTATCGAGTGGAACAACCCAGGTAGTGCAACAAACGAGAGTAGACGCCCAGGACAAACCGGCCAACCGCATTGAGCTTCGACAAGGAGCGACGGTAGATGATCTGGTCCGCAGTCTGCAGACGATTGGAGCCACCGCCAGAGATGTGATCTCCATCCTGCAGGCCATGAAATCAGCAGGTGCACTTGAAGCTGAAATTGAGGTTCTATGAAAGTTGATTCGCTATCCCTCAGCACTAACCAGGTGTCCACAAACGCGCAGAATAATCCTCGACTGAAGGACGCCGCGCAACAGTTTGAAGCAATCCTCCTCAAGGAGATGCTGAAACCGCTTCAATCGTCCCAACACAGCATGGATGACGATGGAGACGATTCCGATAAACCCGCGGACGTCCTGGGTGAATATGGAACCGAAGCAATCGCGAATGCGATCTCCAAATCTGGTGGCCTTGGAATAGGTAAAAAAGTTCTTCAACAGGTGCAATTAGAGAGCACCAGATTCCAGAAAAACTGACGACTAAGAGTGGTAATGGCTTCTCAAAACAAGCCGATACTGTCAAGTAGATGGAGATCGCATGAACTTCTCAGGCAATATCGTAAATACCCAGAGCTCGGTAAACTCACTTGGAACTGAGCCCTTAAACATCACTCCGCAAAGCGGCGAATCTAATCAATCCATCGCGCGAGTACAGGGAGCTTCCACAAGCTTCCTTGGAGCTGACTCCGCAACGTTAACCCCTGCGGCTGCGATGGTTCAATCCATGGCAGACTCAGACGTTCCAAGCGCTCGTATTGCTTCGATTCAGAAATCGATTGAAGCAGGCACCTACAATATCCCAGCCTCCGCGGTAGCGGAGAAGGTCGTCGAAAGTATGGTTCGATAGAGATAGAGATAGAAACGACGAATGCTCTTAGCAGCATCGTCCAGCAACTAAAAGCGAAGGTCTGAGACATCTGACCTTCCACGCGCTCAGGGACGAATCTCACGGTATCTCTGTAAGCCGGTCTGAGCTTCAACTCTTTAGGCAAAGTCCAAGGAAAGCGAGAGTTTCATGAGCACATTGATGTCTCTGCTGCATCTGTCCTTATCGGCATTACAAGCGGATCAGGCTGCACTCAACGCGACTTCGAATAACATTGCGAATCAGAATACGCCTGGTTATACGAAGGAGATTGTACAGTGGCAGTCCCAGGACACCGTTACCCTCAGCGGAGCCGCTGCCGATGGCGTCAGCGTCAGCGGGCCGGTATCTCAACGCGACCGAGTCTTGGAGCAGCGGGTCCAGCAACAGATGCAGCTTCAATCGCAGAGTGCCGCCATCGAATCTGCGCTGCAGCAAGTGCAAAACATCTTTAGTCTCGGTGCCACCGGTTCCTCGGCATCAACCACCGCGCTCGGGACTGCGGTCAATAACTTCTGGACCTCCTTGTCCTCCCTCGCCAGCAATCCATCGGATGCCGCCACGAGACAGGGCGTCTTGAACGCGGCCAACGCTCTGGCATCCCAGTTCAATTCAGCTGCAACTCAGTTATCGCAGATTACATCGGGCCTCAATCAGGAGGCGGTCTCAGACGTCGGTCAGATCAATACTTTGACATCGACGATCGCGGACCTGAATTCGAAGATCGCCAATCTCAGCCCCAATGCGGACGCGGGAGTCCTCGAAGATCAGCGGCAAGTGGCGATCGCCCAACTATCCACGTACATCGGCACTGATCAGATCACCACAGACAGCAACGGCATCACCTTGACCACCGGCAACGGCCAGGTTCTGGTCAGCGGCAACACCAATTATCCATTGCAAACCACGCAGGTCAATGGGACCACCCACATCCTCGCCGGCGCAAACGCTCAAGACATAACCAGCCAGATCACTGGCGGTCAGCTGGGCGGCATTATCTCCGTGCGTGACAACACGATTCCCACCATCGCTGCCTCGTTGGATACTCTCGCCAACTCCATCGCGACCAGCGTCAATCAACAGAACTCGCAAGGCGTCGACGGTTATGGAAACCCGGGTCAAAATCTCTTCACTATCTCGGCTTCCGTCGCCGGATCCGCCAGTTCTATTACGGTGTCCACCACCGATCCGCAGCTCATCGCGGCGGCCTCGACTGGTGAGGGCAGCGCCGGCAACGACAACGCCCAAGCCTTGGCTGCGCTCTCCGGCTCAGACATCGCGGGAGGCGCGACCGCCTCAGACTATTACGCCGCCCTATTAGCTCAGATAGGAAGCACTGTATCCAACGCCTCTGCGGACAACTCGAGTCAGCAGACAGCCCTAACGCAACTGACTGGAATGCGCGATTCGGTGTCCGCGGTGTCCCTGGACGAGGAAGCCGAAAACTTGACGCAATATCAACGCTCCTACGAAGCCGCATCAAGACTGTTCACCATCGTCGATTCAGTGATGGCGACAGCTCTGAATCTTGGTGAGGATGCAGCTGTCTCGTAGGACCAAAGCGGAGTTCCGCAGACGGAGGAGTGAATGCAATTTAATCCCAACTATCTTAGTCAACTAGCATCGTCCGTGTCCCAATCAACCGCTCTGGAGAACTATCTGGCGGAGGAGCTATCGAGCGGACTGCGTGTCACCTCCCTGGAGGTAGATCCAGTTGCAGCCGCCATCAGCAGCCGTATTGCAAGTTCGATGGCGAAAGATGATAGCTATATCCAGGCGTCGACGAATGAGCAATCGATGCTTAACGTCACAGACTCCACTCTGGGAGAGGTCGTTACTCAACTTACCTCTGCAATAGCATTAGCGGTCGGCGGCAACAGCGGAACCTTGAGCGCCTCCGATATGCAGGGCATCGCATCGAAGCTAAGTTCAATTCGTGATCAGGTTCTTTCT
This sequence comes from Granulicella sp. dw_53, assembly GCF_018449545.1. GTDB lineage: Bacteria > Acidobacteriota > Terriglobia > Terriglobales > Acidobacteriaceae > Edaphobacter. The sequence continues at coordinate 427,461 of NZ_JAAVUR010000001.1, forward strand.
CTGGCGAACACGAGCTATCTCGGGTCGAATCTATTCGGAGGAAGCCAAGGCTCTACGCCACCATTTTCGCTCGACACTTCGACCAATCCCGCAACCGTCTCTTACCAGGGAGATACGAATGTTCAGCAAATTGCGACGCCCACAGGACAGAAGATTCAGCTCAATCTACCGGGCTCCACCATCTTCGGATCTACGGGGAGCGGTGTCTTCGCCGCACTCAATCAACTGATCTCCGATTTCTCCAGCGGTACGCCAAGCAGCACGGCAACAACAGATGTCTCGGCTCTCACCGACGCAATGCATCAAGTCTCACTGCAGCGGAGTGTCCTCGATAACTCTCTCAATCAGCTTCAAAGCACAAGCCAATACGCGCAAACCGATAAAGTCCAATTGACGGTCCAGCAATCATCGCTCATCTCTTCAGATCCCACCACCATCGCAACCCAATTGAAGTCTGCCGAGACCCAGCACGAAGCCTTGCTCAGCGTGATCGCTACCCTCGGAAGCACAAACCTCTTCAGTTATCTCAGGTGAAGGTGGAAGATGCTCAGGGCTTGGCTATACTGGATCGGGAAGATCACAATGGGCGAAAGTATCCGATTTCTGTGGAATGCCACGCGGGGAAACCGCCTGCGGCCTTGGCGCAGTCCCTATCTCCGTTGGAGACTGGAGACGTACAGCGGCAAGAAGGCAGAGACAATCGGGGCGGGCGACCTCTTTCGGTTAGTCATGGAAGACAAAACCCAATTCCTTCGGTTTTTACGTTGGACAGGGGAAATCAAAGAGCACGCGAAAAGCAATATGCATCCGTAAGTTCTTTGGATATTTTCCGTGATTTTAAAGGACTCTAAATCCAAGTCCTTCAATAGTTAGAGAGCGTCCTCTGCTTATCCGCAGCAAAAACATCATGTCAAGCCCCAAAATCAACTTAACCCACGCAAAATCAGCGAGATCGAAGTGGCACTTTAGTTATGCCACTTCACTTAAAATAGAAATAGAAATTAAAGCTGGAGTTCAGCTCGAGCGACAGAGCTCCACGAATAGTTCTTTGATATCGTTCGACGAAGATTCCATAGCCCCTGGATTTTCGTGAAGGGCAATCGCATCACGAAAAGTCCTAAGGTAAGCCAATTTAAATGAGGACTTTATGCGAAAACACGGGGGAGGGGGTGTGGGCAACCGGAGCACCGGGTGCCAAGGACCATCACCCGGGCCGGTAGCGCCGCCCCACATTGAAAATACTTGGGATAGATCGTTGAGGAATAGATTCCGCCGTGGCTAACGATCATTGCCTCAGTTGTCAACGGGTGCTATCCTCAACAGTAGACACTAAGAGAGTGAACTAGAGATTAGGAGCAGAAACAGCTGTGTTGGCATCCGCAAAAAAGACAGACATTATTCAGAAGTTCCGCACGCATGACTCAGATACAGGGAGTCCAGAGGTTCAGATCGCGATATTGAGTGAACGTATCGGCGAGTTGACGGAACACTTCAAAGCACATAAGAAGGACCACGGCTCGCGTCGAGGCCTCCTGATGCTTGTGAGCAAACGTCGCCGATTGCTGGACTACTTGAAGAAGTGTGACGCCGATCGTTACCGTGAGGTCATCGGAAAGCTGGGAATTCGCAAGTAGTTTTCGATTCCGGAGACACAACCTAAATCATGCGAGTATGCCCGGCTACCTTTGGTCAGTCTGCGGTCTTTGTACAGGTTCGGGTATGACTATGCCCTTTGTACTCCCGTCGATACGGAATCAATACAACATTCGTTTAGCGGCGAGGCCTTCGTCCGAGCGACTATCCAGAAAACACAGCTTTGCTGGCAGCTGAACAGGGCTGCCTCCAAAGCTGTGTTTTTTCTGCGCTTGGCATTGGATCTGTGCCCCAGTTAAGTTTGAGTGAAGAGAGAAGAGGACGAGATGAAACAGGATGTCATTGTTGAGCTTGCCGGCGGCAAGCAGATCAAGTTTGAAACAGGACGAATGGCAAAGCAGGCCTCAGGCGCGGCCCTTACGTCCAGTGGCGATAACGTTGTATTAGCGACCGCGGTAGCCTCTCCCGACCCGAAAGAAGGCATCGATTTCTTTCCCCTCACCGTGGAGTACAGAGAGTTTACCTACGCCGGTGGGCGCATTCCCGGCGGCTTTATCAAGCGCGAAGGCCGTCCCAGCGAGAAGGAGATCCTGACCAGCCGTCAGATCGATCGTCCGATTCGCCCCCTCTTCCCAGAGGCCTTTCGCAACGAGACTCAGGTAGTTGCGTTCGTTTACTCTGCCGACAAGGAAAATGATCCGGATGTTCTCGGCATCAACGGCGCAAGCTGCGCTCTTGCACTGAGCGACATTCCCTTTCATGGTCCCGTAGGAGCCGTTCGAATCGGCCTTATCGAAGATCAGTTTGTCGTGAACCCCACCTACGCCGAGCGAGCCAAGAGCGCGTTGAACATCATGGTCGTGGGAACCAAAGACGGCATCGTGATGATTGAATCCGGCGCGAAAGAAATCGCTGAAGGTCGCGTCGTCGATGCAATCGAGTTCGCGCACGAACAGATCAAAAAGATCTGCGCTGCGATTGAAGATCTGGCTAGCCGCGCTGGCAAACAGAAGCGCAGCGTCACCGCTCCGGAACTGGACACTCAGTATCTTGGCGAACTCACCGCCAAGGCTGGAGATCGCCTAAAGGACGCCCTCGACACCCAGAAGCACCCCAAGTTCGAGAGCTACGCGCTCGTGAAGGAGATCAAGGACGAACTCAAGAAGGAACTTCCTGAAGGTGATGCGGCGGCAGCGAAGAAGTTTGGAAAATACTATGAGCTCCTGCGCGAAAACATCTTCCGTGATCAGGTCCTGAAAGAGCGCATTCGTCCCGACCACCGCGCGTTCGATGAGATCCGAGCGGTCACCGTCGAAGTTGGCGTGCTCCCTCGCGTTCATGGTTCCGCTCTCTTCACCCGTGGCGAGACCCAAGCACTCGTGAGTGCAACTCTCGGCACCACGGACGACGCACAGCGTCTCGAAAGCTACGAAGGCGAGCAGAAGCGTCGTTTCATGCTGCACTACAACTTCCCGCCGTTCTCTGTAGGTGAGGTTGGTCGCATGACTGGTGTCGGCAGGCGTGAGATCGGTCACGGTGCACTGGCATCGCGTGCCATCGAAGCAGTCCTCCCTGGCGAGGATGAGTCCCCTTACACGCTCCGGGTCGTCTCGGATATCCTCGAGTCGAACGGATCGTCGTCAATGGCCACTGTCTGTGGCGCCTCTCTCGCGCTGATGCAGGCGGGTATCCCGCTCAAGGGAGCGGTAGCTGGCGTGGCGATGGGCTTGGTCAAGGAAGGCGATAACTACGCCATTCTCTCTGACATTGCAGGCGCCGAAGATCACTATGGAGACATGGACTTCAAGGTAGCCGGTACGCGGAGTGGTATCACTGCGCTGCAGATGGATATCAAGATCATGGGCATCACGCCACAGATCATGCGCGAGGCCCTGGAGCAGGCACGACGCGGTCGCTTGTGGCTGTTGGACACGATGGATGCAACGATCTCTGGCGCGAACGAAGAGAAGTCTCAGTTTGCCCCGCGTATTCACACGATCCAAATTCCCACGGATAAGATTCGGGACCTCATCGGTCCTGGCGGCAAGGTTATCCGCGGAATCATCGACGCTACTGGCGTAAAGATCGACGTGGACGACACTGGCCGGGTCAACGTCGCTTCGAGCGATGCAGATGGGCTGGCTCGTGCGATCCAGATGATCAGCGACATTACGGCTGTTCCGGAGATTGGCAAGATCTATCTAGGCAAAGTCGTCCGGATCGCAGAGTTCGGAGCCTTTGTCGAGATCTTCCCAGGAACAGATGGACTACTTCACGTCTCCGAGATCGCGGAACATCGCGTCAAGGAAGTGAAGGATGAGCTTAGGGAAGGTGACCAGATTCTGGTCAAGGTCCTCTCAATCGAAGGCAATCGCATCAAGCTCTCCCGCAAGGCCGTTTTGAGGGAGCAGCGTGCAAAGCTGGGGCTGCCTGAGCCAGGTTCAGAGGCTCCTGCACCTCAGAGTGTCCAAGCGAATGACTCGGAGCCAGAAGATTTGGATGGACCGGATCTCGAGGATGGTGATGACTTCGAGGACGATCCCGACGAAGCAGTAGATGAACCGAACTTCAACCGTGCCGAAGGAACTGCTCCTCCTGCCGTTGGAGCAACCGCAGGTCGTGGCCCCGGAGGCGCGGCGCCAGGCGGTCAGCGCCGTCCAGGAGGTGGAAGGCGTCGTCGCGGTTCGCGTCGTCCAGGCTCCGGTTCCCCAGCTCCTCAAGGTGGCGGAAATAGCTAATCGAAGCAATGTACGATCTGGGGCCGCGCTTATGCGCGGCCCTTTGTTCTTGGGGACCAGATGACGCGAAGAGTTTGGGTATGGTTCACCGTGTATTGTCTATTCTCGGCGAGTGCGTGGCTGCTTCCACCAACTCCGGTCTGGTTTCGAGGAAGTGTACTAGCGGCAGTGGGCTTAGCCTCTTTGGTCCTAAATAGAGCGAAGGCTTGGAATCGGCTAGGGGACGTATTGGGGTTAGGGTTGGTTTCGATCCTGTTCTTAGGAATTCCCGAACTACTTACAGGCTGGTCCCAACATCGCGGATCGGGTTTAGGAACTGCTGCGTCGAGCTTAATTCCAGTGATTTTGGTGCTTGTCGTGGCGCAAAGAGGCGTTCAGGATGGAAGTGAGGTGAGGCGTTTCCTGCTTCCGGCAGTGATTGGATTTGGCGGTATCCTCCTCCTGATTCCAGTCGGTCTTCCCGGGTCCCTGATCGGCTGGATCGCGTTGGTTTTATTTGGGGTAACCGCGGCTCTCGTCGCGGTTGCCAGTGTAGAGATGAACCGGTTATTGCAGGGTTTTGAGATCGTTCAGGCCGTTGCAATTTTCTGCCTGGCGAATGCTTTAATCCTGGGAATAACCAGTTTATTGGGGCGCGCAGAAGAGAGAAGTTTTGAGCTCGCATGGTTGATCTCAGGCGGGATAGCAGGCGGTTCTTCGGTGCTCTTGGTATTCCTGTTGCGGAACATGGACCCGCTGCGGTTTGGAACGCGGTATTTGGTGGTGCCTCTGCTGGCCATTGTGGAAGGATATATTCTGCTGCGCCCGGATTTGACGCTGCGAAATGGCTTTGGGATCGGACTTCTGGCGGCTGGGGCCAGCTTCCTGTTGTTCTCGCGACGAACCGATGGGGTGTCTTCGCTGTCACTCCATTGAGACTTCCGGGGCAGGGCATCGAAGCGATACACTGCCGTCAATGGCTGCTTCGATGTACATCGTGGTTGAGGGTGAAGATCCAGGATTCGATATCTTCGTGAATGGGCGTTCGTTGGTCCGGCATGAGGACGTTCTGGAACATCTGGCACTTCGGCTCGGCGTGCGTCCCTTAATCGAATTTTTCTCCGCGGATGAAAACTCGATGTCTCTTCTGATTGAAGAAGGAGCGGGAAATCCGGAGCTCATACGACAGTTGCCTCCACCACAGTGGTACTCGCCAGCAGACGGCTTAGCCACCGTGCGAGTGCTGCTGGAGTCTCTAGACGAGAACCCGCAGTTGCTGGGCGCAGAAGGCCCTCAGGTGGTGTCAGAGCTTCGCGAGTACGCTGTCGTGCTGGAGAAGACTCAAGCTCGGAACATGAGATGGCATCTCGCGGTGAGTTGGAGATAAAGATTCGCGGACTGGAGTAGTAGATTTAGGGCAGAGAATAGAACGTTCTTACGGAGTCATGAGACCGCACCGCTCCGCAGCTTCAGACGTTCAGGCAGAGAATCTCTGTTCTAAAACTCAATAATTTGCAATGCAGTAATTGATCAACTCTCGCCGTCCCTGCAGTTTATCGCTACGTACCATCTTGTCTCGAATAAGAATTGGTCCCAAGACCAGCAGAACCAGGTATTCACTGTACAAGCGCAAGACGATGAGTGCCTTAACCAACGTCTTCATTGGAATGCGCCGGAATTTACGCAAAAGATACCATCTGGTCTTATAAAAACGAAGTACTCGGTTGCGCGTCAGTTGGGGTGTTCCGCCCCCCTCGTGGAATACCCGAGCATTAGGCGCGATCGCAATCTTCCAGTTCGATCGATTGATCTTCATACTAAAGTCGTGATCGAGATCTAACCAGTCGAAATTCTCGTCGAATCCTGCGACCTCTCGAAACGCACTGTTGCGCATAGCCATTGCGCATGTGAAAACAGAGATTCGACCGGATCTATCTGCGAGCCACTTCTCAGTCTTTGCATACAACGCTTGACCCAATAAAAGGCCCCAAACGTTCGGTTCAGTCGTATAGGATTCGGTCGGCTTTCCACTCTTCCCAATCGTGTGAAACGCGATCAACCCTATCGATGGATCGTTTTCAAATATCTCGCGAACTTCATCGCAAAATGACGTCGTTGGATAGGCATCAGAGTCAAACAAAATAATAATGTCTTCGTCGATTTTGCTGAAAGCCACATTGAGTGCCTTGGTAAGTCCTAAATTCGTGGCTCCCTTGTAAAGTCGGGTTGTATCTGGGAAGGTGCCACTGAACTCGGTCTTCGAACAATCGTCGTATACGACGAGTGTGTTGAAGTTTCCTTGGTCATGCAGATAACAATGCTGCACACAGCGTTCGGTGAGCTGCCAAGTGTTGTAATTTGTCATCAAGATAGCAACTGATAGTTTCGACATTCTTTCCTTTTCTAAATGTGGAATCTATAGATATCTTCAAACTAAAGCGACGGAAGTAAAGCAATACTTCCTCCAAGCAGAATAAAGCAATCACACCATAACTTGAGTGATATTCAGAATTACTCGCTGCCTTTACATACCATCGACGATGGTGTACCGGACGGTCATAATTTTTTTTGGTAATGCGAATATCGTGAAAGCTATCCTCTCGGCCGCAACTAACTGCCGACGAATCTCTCGAACGGGTACGTCGAAGGATGGCTCGCCGATGATATCGGAAGGCAATCCTTGACCGACCGCGAAGCAGCAGAAATCCTCTTTCGATTATGACGCTCCATGATTCGATCTCTCGGGAATAAGATCTAACAATCGAGGTCCTATTACTTATTCCATCTGGACAAGAGGTATGCATCCTGATAAACATTGGTTGTTCATCCAGTATGCTGCTTATTTAAATCATGCCATTCAGTCGGATGGTCGAACGATAAAACCACTACTATGAACCCACAAACGACCACAGAACGATTTATAGAAAACTATCACACCCGCCGCCGTCGGCAATCCCTAGAGGATCCGCAAGTGAAGAAGCTTGCTTTTCGATCATTGCGACGGATTCTCGGGTTATATCTTCCCAAAGACCGCTCGGCAAATATTCTAGATATCGCCTGTGGCGAAGGTTCTTTGCTAATCTTTCTGAAAGAAAATGGTTTCACCAACTTGTCTGGTTTTGATCTCTCTCCGGAGAACGTAGGCATTTGTCACCACCTTGGTCTAGACGAGGTGCAGCAGTTTGACGCTCTTCGATTGACGGAGTACCAAGGTCCAGAACAATACGACTGTATCTTCGCGATGGACATTTTGGAGCATCTGCCAAAGCAAGCGGCACTTGGATTCCTCGAGCAAGTACGACAACGACTTGCGCCTGGTGGCCGAGCTGTTTTCCAGACTCCTAATATGGGTTGCATCTTTGGGCTTTTGCCGCGATATTGCGATATCACTCATGAGTTTGCACTTACTGAGACATCGGCGGGAGATCTGTTTCTGGCCGCGGGCTTCGAGAGGACCGATGTCGAAATCCGACCAGCATGGAGCGCCGCGAGTACACTAGGGAGAATGCGGGAAGTTTATCTTAGGGTCCTGCACACTTTATTCTATCTGGCACAAAATTCAAGCAGGCCACGGATTCCTACGATGAATCTGCTGATCTGCGCGTCCCGGCCAAATCTCAACATCTAAATGATGTGCTTCTATTTAGAAGCTCCTGCTAAAAGCGTTTAGATTTACATCTGTTCGCAGTGGGGCCTGGATCTTCGCGAGTCTCTTCATCGAAGGATAAAAAGCAGCCTATATCTTGTTGCTGTCACCGAGCCTCAAATTGAGGCTCGGTGACATGTAGGCCAGCGTTTGCCGAGCCTACTCTTTTATCTAAAGAGCGTTGGTCAGATGTAGATGCGCCACCGCCAAGCACCCCAATGAAACACAAGAGCAAGATTCCGCCCAAGGTCTCATACCGGTAACTGAGGATAGGTCCCGAAACGGTAGTTACCAAAAGCTGCCAATAGACAATCAAGATAAACAATTCGTTGTGACCGCGCCGTGCATTTCGGGTTGCCTTCCACAAAACGAGCGCATAAATGTAGATTACGAGTGCCACTGCGATTACTCCGCCGTCAACCTGGGACTGAATCAATTCATTATGCGCATGTGGTGGAATCCAGTGAACGAATGTCCAATGGTCCCGGAGCGCTCTTCTCGCCCCAACAGTGTAACCATAGCCAAGAAGAGGTCTCAGTTTGATCGCCTCCCAACTCGCTTCCCATATCCGGGTTCTATCGTCGAGAGACGCAAGAGACTGGGCGGATTGCCCTCGGGCCACATATTGCATAAGTGAGCTGCTAAAGACCGAACCAATTACTGCCACGGGAACCAGGATGAAAATAGTCCCCCACCGCAAGACCGTTTTACCAGAGAAGACAAACGCATAAAGAAGAAGCGCAATGACGAAGCTAAGTTCACCTGTACGTGCACTTGTTAAGGCCATTGTGATGAGAGCGAGCAGGCAAGCTAGCCACTTACGAGGGCGGCTGCTGAAAAAAAATAACGCATAGAAGAAGCCTACGCCTGCAAGCATCGCAAGTTTTCCAGGATGAACAAACTGTCCACCTAGTTGTCTGAAAGGTGTAGAGCTCTCGTCAGAACCTCCATAGACCTGAGCGGGCATAATCGGAAGAACGATCCACACCATGGCAATCCAGATCCAACAGGCGCGCCCGATCAGTCTGACCATGAGTTCTGTTGCTTGCTGTGGAGAAGTGCGCGAGTATAAGGCCACCACAAGAAGAAATGCCACTGCCCATTGACACAGATAATAAAACGAAAGTAGTAAATCTATCCTTGCCGGTGGAGCGAGGTGAAATTCTGGCTGCAACAGGGAAGCTAGAGCGAACTGTAAGAACAATACTACCCAAAGCCAGAGCGAGATATTGATCCGGCGATAAATGAGAGGACGCCGCTCTAGCAATAACATGACGACAAGCAAATACCCACTGACCAACGTCTGGACGGTCATAGCGATGGATGTGAAATTAAATGGATTTGAGATTCTCCCCGTCATGTCGAAGTGTATGAAGTTTGGCATGCTTACGATATAAGCGAGGGTAAGCCAGTAGAGAAGAGGATACTGGTGATCAGTAAAAGTAGCTTGAGCTTTCGCCATTGAGACCTGTTCTGAACATATGGAATCGTGCAAAATTATGGAATGAGAACAACTCGACGGTTCTGGAGTAAGTAGAGTCAGAAGTACCCTTAACGACTGTATATTTAGCTTTCAGCAGCTGTTCACTTGTATCGACAGTGCTAGCTCAATAACCACGATAAACGGCAGCATTGGCAGCAGTTGCAACCAATCCCGCAGTTAGAATGCTTTTTATCTTGCTTACGGGAACATAGATCACGTCCTCAGCTTGCAAGCGAGGGGATGGGACCTTTCCTTTGACGATGCTCCGATAAGGGACATCTATCTCCTTGACCTTTCCATCAGGAAGCTTGCGAATTAGCTTCATGGAACCTACAGCCGCCTGTGTGCTCGTCCCGTATGCCAGCGAAAGGGCCTGTGTCAGGTCCAATTCACCCCCTTCTTGCATAATGTACCCACCAGGTCGATTGACGCTGCCTAAGACATAGACGATTCCCGCACGCCGCACCGTCACCGTATCTCCTGGAAGGACGAGACTATTCGTCTGAATCGTATCGTTCTTGTCTCGAGAGTAACGAATGATATCCTGTCGTAGAGAGGGTGTTGCATGTCTAATTTCGATGGTATTGCCGGCATATTGAGTCTCACCACCCGCGAGGGCGATGACATCAGCGAGATTGTGCGGCGCAAGTAGTTCCATTCGCCCCGGATTATGTACTTCGCCGAGGACACTCACGCTCATACCGGCATATTGCGTGATATTGAGATTGACCTGTGGGTTGTTGAGAATCTTGGCGCTTTGCAGCCTCTGTGAGATCAAAGAAGCGGCCCCCGTCAAGGTCTCACCCGAAACGTGAATTGCCCCGACCATAGGTACATTCACATTTCCATCAACATTGATACGTAAGTCGGCCGAGAACTCTGGGGCATCATAAACCTCCATATTAAGCAGAAAACCAGGTGAAAGTTTCAGATTTGCAAAATCTTCAGGGACGGCTGATACCGAAGAGAGTGGCCTCCTTCCGCTTGTGCCGTTGTTACCAGAAAGAATAGGGGCAGTATCGAAGCTGCTTGTGCCTCCAACTTTTGGGGCACCAAAACCCTGCTGAGCAATGGCACTCACGCAAGCGAGCGCAAACAGACCTACAATCGCTAAGCCGACTCTGACATGCGGAAAGAGATGAGACAAGGGCATCGGTTTAGGCACCTTTCTGTCGTGTATACGCGTAGTTATGAAAACCATCCAGAGTGGGATTGCGAACATCATTGAGGATAATGCCGATTGTCGGGGTACCGGTTTTGCGTAAAGTATTGACCGAAGAGGAGAAGATCGGACGCGTGGTACGTCTCGAACGAAGCACGGTGATTGTACCTGTAGCTTTTGACGCAATGATTGAGGCGTCCGCCACAGATAGAACAGGAGGGCTGTCGATCAAAACATAGTCATAATGGCGGGCGCACGAGGCTAAGAGAGATGCGAAGGCCTCGGAATCAAAGAACTCCGCTGGGAACTCTCGCAGTTGACCCGCAGGAAGTATGAACAACGTCGATAATGCAGCATGCTGCACAATGCCTTTAACTTCCGGTCCTATAACTGGAGTTTGCAAATCCCCCAGTCCAGGGGCAATCTCACATCCGAATAGACGGTGAAGTTCCGGGTTCCGGAGATCCCCGTCGATCAAGAGCACACGGGCACCATGTTGCGCAAACGCTACACCCAAATTGAATGTGACTGTAGTCTTTCCATCGCCTCCCAAGGGACTAGTGACTAAGAAAATTTTTTGACTATACGAGGCTGTTTCCAAAGTGATCGATGTTCGAAGTGTTCGGAATCCCTCGGAGAATGGGGACTTTGGAGCATGGATGAGCTTACTGCCTATGGCATCGCTCTCATCTTGTCCTTGTAACTGGATGCTTGGGATATAGGCGAACGCGGTAAGGTTCGCTACTTCCCCTAGATCGTTCGAGGTTCGCACTGTTTCGTCGAGGCTCTCACGCAGGAATGCAGATGAGATACCGAAAAGCAAACTGGCAGCCGCGAGGGCGGGGAGCACCATCTCCCACTTAGGAAAGGCTGGTATTCCGGCGGGACGCGCCTGCTCTACTAGATCAATGCGGGTCGCTCGGACACCCGAGGCCAAACTCGCGGTCTGTAGCTTTGAAAAGAGACTCTCATAGAGAGCACGGTTTGAGTATGCCTCTTGTGCCAGAACCTGGAGCTGCACAGTATCGTCCGCTAAAGAATTGGCGGAGGATTGCTGTTTAGTGAACTGCTGACGAATAGTACCTTCGTTATTCTTTGCATAAAGGTAGGCATTTTCAGCGCGCTTGCTAATCCGTTGGAGCTCGGCCTTGAGTTGTTGTCGAACGGCTTCAAGCTGCTGCTGCGTTTGTGTAAGTCGAGGATTGTTCGCACCGTACTTTACAGCATCTGCTGCGTAGCCTTGAATGAGTGCTACTTCCTGAGCGCGCAATGAGCGCACCAACTGAATTCCACCATCCGCAGTAAGAGCACCCGGTCCACCGCCTTCAGCGCTGGATATACTCATGGATCCAAGACCAAGAACAACCTCAGGGTCTTGGGTCTGAACCAGACGATAGAGGGTTTCAGTAGAGATGCGGTTCGCTTCAGCTGCTGTAAGCTCTTGATTCAAACCGAAGAGCCGCTCCGTCACTGTATTTTTTGGAGAAATGGTAACGCTGCTAGCACCTTCACCTGTTGATGATCCCGTGATCTGGATGCCGGCAAGACCGGTCTTTCGCTCGTAGTTGGCGAGTTTCTGCTCAGAGTCCTCAACTTGCTTCTTCAGGTCGTCGAGTTCTTTTTGTAGCCAGTATGAGACCTGGATCGTTGATTTCTGCCGACGTTCCAGATTGTTCTCAATGAAACGACGCGATAGAGTGTTTGTTACATCAGCAGCGACATTCGCATCAGGGTCCGAAAATGTGACATTGATAAGACGAGTGTTATCTGGCGACTCGACTTTGAGATTATTTTCGAAGATCTTGATTGCCTTTTGCTGTGTCTTCGGGGCTTGGTTGAGAGGCTTGCCTTGTTCGAGAGAGTCCACGGCCTTGCGATAGAGTGGTTTACTTATTAAGTTAAGATCCTGGATGACTCCTAATGCGAGTCCGTCGCTCTGAAGGATTGTAATAGCTGTGTTGATATCCATTTTTATCTCATCGGCTGTGGGAGGAGGACCTGTTCCCGGAGTCGCTGTACTTTCCTCGCTTTCGGCCCTGTTAATCTCGATCGAGGCCAACGAGCTATACCGTGGGGTTAACAAGAGGCAGACAAGTATGCCGAGAACCAACGTGGCCAAAGTCACAATGGAGACCACCCTCCAGCGTCGACGCAGAATCCGAAATAACCCAGGGAGCGTTTGATTTTCAGCAGGCGTGGAGCTATCGGACAGCGCTGTGCTGAGCGGAATTGAGGGATATTGTCGTCGACTTAGAGAAAAATCTGTATCAAGATGATCCATAACTTGTATCTCTATCCTTTAGGAAGCGATCCGCACCAAATATCCACTGCTATAGTCGCCGTCCGAACGGAGACTCTTCTAAAACCCGCATTAAGTCTCTGGCTTTGAGGTTAGAGATTATGAGCCAATCATTTGGTATTGCGTCATTTCCTTCTGAGCTTCCACTCCGATAATCTTGGCAAAAGAATGGTAGGTGGTGTCGAGACTGAACATGTCGTGAAAACGTCTGCGACTTTCATCGGCCATATTCGATCTAAGAGAATTATTGGATATGATCTTTGCTATCGCTATTGAGAGATCCACCTCATCTCCCGGAGTGACAAGATATCCTGTTACTCCATCGACAATCTGCTCCGGAATGCCACCGCATCGACTTCCTACAACGGGCGTACCTGCTGCCATCGACTCTACCACCACACATCCAAAAGGCTCGGGCAGAACGGAGGGAACAACAGTCAGGTCAAAGGCCGCATAGACATCCCGCAAACGTTCTAGATCCCCCGTAAAAAAGAAGCGGTCTTCTAGTCTCTTCTCTCGAATAAGTTGATGAAGACGGACGAGATGATCTTCGTTTCCCAAAGCACAAGATCCAACGATGACGTAGCGGATATCGGGGAATTCTTTCGCGAGTAGGGCTGCCGCCTGCACTAGCACCTCCTGACCTTTTCGCACCCATTTGATCCGTCCGACCACGCCTACAAGAAATTTTGGGTTGCCAAGATTGGACCGAAATCGGAGTGCATTATTTATTTCAACCATCCCCGACTCGGCATCAAGACCGTTGTAGATGACCTTGCACTTCTGTTGAAGACGAGGAATAAATTGCTGTCGGGTGGCTTCCGAGTTTGTAATAATTGTCGTCGAGAGCAGAGCAACATATCGCTGATAAGTCTTCCAGAACGACGGAAATTCCGAGAAGAACTCTCGTATGTGCCAGAAATGCCTGCGACCGGTCAGTCGGGCTGCCATAGCAGAAGCAGGAATCACCGAGGTATTTGTGTGAACTGCGTCGATTTGATATTCACGAATCACCCTTGCGAGCCAGAGGACGGATGCGAAAAAATTTGATACGAACTTAAGTTGCCCGCGCAGGGAACCCAGCTGAGCACGATCGATGATCGCGAGCGAAGGGAAAATATGTACCCGGATTTTAGAATCGCGAAGTTTGTCCGCCAAGGGACCAGGGCAGGGAAGCACCACATGAACTTTATGATCGTCCGCGACTAACCTGCGCACCAACCTGAGAAGGCTTTGACTAGCTCCATAGACATCGGCGGAGTTATGCACTGAAAGGAGGACCATGGCTACCTACCCGAGTTGAGATGTTGGCGCGGTTAGGAATATCAAGTACAACACTTGCTTTAGCCTTGAAAGTCCTCGGCAGCGCATCATTGGGTTGTAGCGGCGCGAAAACAAACCAGGATGGTTCACTTGTCACCTCGCGATAGTGTTGTGGCACAGTGCAGAGATTCTCGATTGTCTTGTTTGGTGTTGAGTGTGTGAGTGTATCAAGCAACCAGACTCATAGCTATGAAAACGCAGTGCTGTCTTGAGATTTCGGAGCGGACGACCCAAATTGGAACAAGTATCAATGCGACGCTAGAGTAATTACGCTCTAAGGGGATATAAGCCTGTATCGACAGGTTGAGACGACCGACTTACTTTAGAGAAAATGAGATCGCATGTAGAACATATGCTTACACTTCCGAAACAAGAGCGACTTGTTCCAATGACTCTCGCCTCATTTTTTTTACTCTAAAGATAAGTGCAAATCCAATCACTCCCTGAAAAATAAGTTGCGTGCCAAGCATACCTAGAATTACTCCCTCTAGGCCAAGTTGCCGGGCGAAGGGACCGGCTAGCAAAACCGAAAAAGCGATCATTATGGGATACGCCCAAAAGATAGGCAGCGTATATTCGAGTGCCAATAAACCTGCCCTCAATGGACCTGCAACAAATATGACCAAGTAGAGCAATGCATATAGGCGGAGTACGTGGCCATTGGAAGAGTACTTTTCGCCGTACGCCAACTCCAACCAGAATCGGGGAAACGATGCAATCAAAGCGGTAAAGGCCAGAGACACTCCACCCCAACGGAGGAAGACTTTTTTGAGGTAACACAGCATGCCATCAGAACCCTTTTGGTACATTTGACGGGCTGCTTCTGCTGGAACGATATTGTCTAATCCTAGTATCCAAATATGAGCCACTGCGACGATGTTCTGCGAGGCACGAAGGACCGCAGAGGCAGCGGCGCCATAGTAGAACGGCGCCGACATCAAAAATAAGTTGGTAGCGCCCCACTGCATAAAGGCAGTCGGGGCAAGCCAACGAGACATCTTCCAATGTCTCTTCAGAACTTCTCTCATCGAATGAACGTCGAAACGCGTCGGCCCATACTTCACCATGAAGGGCAGAAAACCTCCGAAGGAGGTTCCGGCAACAATCCACAGCGCCGAAGTGATCGTCGCTCTATGACTATGACTTAGCCAAAAGATGATCGGCAACTGTAAGCCATAACTTACCAGATCACTTCCGAGCGCCCAACTGCTCTTGCCGATGCAAAAGAAGTAACGCCGTATGAAGTCTTGGAGCAGATATGTGCTCGTCGCTGCGCTCAGCGGGCCGGCGATGTTGCCAACATTCCAGCTGGGAAAATATCTGGTGGAGAGGGCGACCGCAATAAGTACCACCAGGGCCGCCAACGAAGCAAATATCAATTCCTGAAGAAGCACAGAACCGAAGTAGGCAGGACGTTCTGGCGTCTCCTGCTTGGGCCCAACGCTCATCATTGGAGTGATAATCAAAGCATATTGTAGGCTGTTTGCAAACAATACAGCCAACCAGGCGAGTGCAAATACTCCATAGTCTCGAAGGCTGAATCCACGGGCGAGCAGGATATTTGTGCCGAAGTTCGCACCGCTAACAAGTATCTGATCCAAGAGTGCGGCCGGAGTACGACTATTACGTAACCGGCCCAAACCTCGGCGAAGAACAGCAAGAGATGGTGCAGCGTCTTCCATCTTGGATTGCACGTATGAGTACTCCGGGTTTGCGAAAAAGTAAGATTCAGTGAGCCTGCGCCGCACCGTAAGAATAGTACATGGCTAGTACTTCGGATCCGTTATTTGGATACCCCCGACTCGGGAGAGACAACGAAACACCATTTTGAATTTCATTGATCCAATTCTCTGCTCCATAACCAGCCGCATTGACGAATATGAACCCTGTTGCGAATAGGCTCGAATCTGTTATGTTGATTGGCGCTTCTCCCGCAGGTGTCGGTGTGAGATGGAGTTGGTAAAAGAAGAAGCCGAATATCTCTGCCTGACACTTGTTCTGTAGAACGACGGAAGGTGAATCTTGTTCGGTCTTATAACCGAAGATCCACAGTTTTGCTCCCTGACAAACAAACTTGTTGTACCTCAAATCAGAAGGAGTCCCAACCTCGATATTCAGGCCTCTGGCCCATACATTCTGGCTTGGATAGAAGATGGGACCTTCCCCAGCGTTTGTTCCCGTAGCATAGGAAGTTAGAAGACCGTCTTCAATAAAGAGATTTCCTGCACCCATAGTCGATTGATATTTGAATCCGTTGTCTCTCATCACAAGTGTGCGCCCGCCCGTATGATTGATGTAGCACGATGTGTACATGCACCCATCGATGATGAGGGCTGTTCTTGAAGATCCCTCTATATTAAGAAACAATTTCGCTGTGCCAGATGCAAGATTGAACTGTGCGTTATAGAAATTGATGTAATTTACGGAGTCGGGCACCGTGATCGTCGGGTTTATTGAACTCGCATACGAACCTGGCGGGAGGTACAGCGCCGTGGAGGTGGCATTCGCAACCGTGTTGGACCAGGTAGTGGGATCAGGCCCAAGCTGCTGCCAATCGCAAAAGGCTCTTGTACAAAGGTTATTCGGAGTGGGTGTCTCGACTATCGGAAGATTGAGCGATCCAGCGGCTTGGGCTTGGTTATAGAGTGTCTGCGCGCTGCCGGTCCAAAATTCCTTTGGCAAGGTTGTCTTTACAACTGCTGTCCCCGTTCCTGAATCACTCTCGCATGGAGAGTACCGAATACAGTTCACATTCCGACCGTAAAAGACTGCACCCGGCCCGTTCGTAATTCCGGTAACTGGAACAGCACCGCTAAAGATCAACATCGAATCCAGAACCACCGTATGGCCAAGACCTCCGGAACTATTGAATGCGGGTACAGAGTTGTCGTTTAGCCAGTGACGTATGGGAAGCTTGAGTGCACCGTTATTTATACCAGCTGCGAGTTGTCCCTCTGTGGTCAACCCCTCGAGCGTTACCTGATACTCAATCTGACCGACTGCCTGCACACCGTACCTCCCGCCATAGATTGCCAAATCCTTGACTAAGGTAGGACCGGCATACGCGCCTTCTAGCCCAAGTCCAAAGAGGCAGTTGGAATCGTCGCACCAAATCTGGGTATTACGAATCGATCCCATATTGTTGTTGACCCAATGGATGAGTTCGGCTTGGGGATTGCCAGGCCCCGCCTCAAAGCCCATATTTGCGATTAGAGTCCGGAAGTTTTGGTTTACATTCACCGAAGGAGTAGATAAGAGATATGCCGTGGCGATTCCATTGAAGGCTGGGGCGTTTGGTGCCAATCGAATGATAGAGGTCTGCGGTCCGTCACCTTGGATTGTCCAATAGTTTCCGTAGACCTGCAATTGATTGCTAACTAGATAAGTTCCAGGCGGAAAATACAATTGAAGCATCTGTCGTCCCCACGCAGATGCTGGATCACCCGCGTATGCCTTGACCCCAACCTGATCAATTAAGGTCTGTTGAGTTACTAGGTGAGTCGCGTCAGTAACGGTTGAGATCGCGCTAAGTACCCCGTTGATAAGAATCGGGGAACCTGCGGCGAGGCCCGTAAACGTCGGCCCACTGGTAGCAATAACAGTATTCCCGGAAGAACTTGTGTTAATTACGTTTCCACCCGGACGAAGGACTGCTCCATTCATAGTGCCGAGCGGTTTCGTTAGATTGAGGTGAGTCGCGTCGGTTACCGATGAAATAATGGCGGTCATTCCATTGATTTGGACAGCTCCGGTAAGGCCAACGAAGGAAATTCCAACTGTCGCCTCAACAGCAGTGCCGATGACATTAACGATAGCCTTTTGGGATCCGCGCCCCCAAGCTAGTAGAGTCTGCAGAGCTACCGTGTCATCCGTGACTCCATCTCCCGCCAAGTTAGCGATGGGATTAGACTTTACGTTGATCATCGCGTACGCAGGACCGTCAAAAAAACCTGCTGGGACGCCGACACCATTTACCAGTTTTGCACCGATGTCATCCCTAGGAAGCACAGAAAGAATGCCTCCCACAAAGCTCAGAGTATCTCCGTTACTTACTGCAATCATCGATCCTTTGGAAATTTTGACGGGATAGTCACCGACAGGGGAGAAAGGGGTCGCCGTTGTACTCAGAGTCGGCTTACCCCGGAACACGCTGGCGTAAGTGCCAGTGTAGGGCGATATCTTAAAGATAAGCGGTGGAAGCGGATCTCCAACATGCATCGTCAAATGGGGTGAGCTTACAATGTAGTTCGCGCTTTGGGTAGCTTGATGCGATTCGCTTCTGTGAACAGTGTTCCCGAAGGTAGGATACGCAGTCAGCAAAATGAACGGCAGAACGAGCATCACGGCGTTCAAGATCGTCGGGACGAAGCCTGAGAGTGTGCTATTCGGCAGTCGCGACCTCAACTTGAACCTCATTTATATCTCCTATCTCCGTTTTTCGCAATGGTAGCTAATCCAATCTTCGAAGCTCACGAGATACTCACCCTATGGCCGGTCTTGCCGAGAAGTCCATGGAGAATTCCTTTCGCAAACATACGGATCTTCAAGATGGGCGACTTCTCTCCCATCACGATCTTTAAAGGGACACCACATAAGGATCGTAACGATGAAAAAAACAGTTGAGGATATCGTAGACCGTACTTACGGGCCAACCAGACTCGGTTTCGAGCCCAGTAGTACTGCACTTCAGGGCGATAATTTCTCGTTGTGAACGTCTTGCCTAGAAAACTAATTTGTGACGGCTTGCCAGAGTTATGGAACAGAATGGCATTCTTGCTTTGAGCGATGGAGAATCCCATCGATCGCAAACGGAGGCTAAAATCATCGTCAACACAGTAGATGAATAATTCTTCGGTGAAGAAACCGCAATTCGCAAATGCCTTCATGGGGAAAAGACTTCCTGACGTTCTCGTGATGAATGGTCCGCCATCTGGACCTATGACGATAGATTCTTCATCGCCAGTTTCACGGTCTTGATAGCGCGGGATGATCTGCATTACATTACTGCGGTTTTCTAAGGCTTCAAAGTCCTTGAGCATCGACACAATGAATCCATCTGTGACAATGCTGTCCTGATCTAGCAAGAGTACCCACGCCTGCCCGTGTGCAACTGCCCATCGAACGCCTGTATTAAGCGCTGCCGCAATTCCAAGATTTGAACCATTTTCTATAAATACAATATTGAGCGTCTGACTCGTGGCGCGCAGTATTCCGAGATCTTCTTCAGACGAGCCGTTGTCTACAACGACAAGTGCTTCCACCTGAGATCGCAACTTTTCCAAATTTTGGATATCATTCGCACGGGGATGAAATGTAACCACCACTGCACATACTCTATTTTCAGGCATTTGGCCCCTCACTTTGACCTAGCTTTGCCTATTGCCACTTTCTGATCGCACGGGTCGAACAAACGAATCATGAAGTGTCGGCCATAGCGTTTCACCTTATTAGGTTCTAGATAACGGCGATATCTCGTTCTTTCCGTCTGGCGCGAAGTGGTGCAAAAACAGGCATCTACCGCTGTAAGATCCAAATCGGTTTCTCGCAGCTATATCTCCATTTATCCAAATGAAATGAAGAGATATCAGTCAATAGCTAAGTTTCGCTCTGCCACTAGTCACTCGTATCAGAGTGTTTTTAGGACGAATGCAATAAAGTTCTGGCCTACGATCACATCGCTGGTGGAGAAGGCATCCATGAAATAAGAGGATGGTCCTATGTAGACTTCTGAATCAATTCCAATCCGAACATCCAATCTGATGTGACATCGATGTTCGTATCGGCGATAGGTCGAAAGCCGTTCACGGACCATTTTTATCACAGAGTAGAGTGTGCACATAGTTTTGTCTTTACCAGATGTCATGGTTTTTAAATTTCAAACATACATAGTTTCGCAGTTATCTCTGCAGCAGCGTGACATACCTAATGTCATCGTAAGATGACCGACTTTTGCGTGTATCCCACATCGGGAATCTTTAGGGGGAGTGCAGACTAATCTTCAGAAACCTGTAGCGGCAGATTACCGTGAAGGCGTATAAGCGAATCTCTAGCTATTGGAAGATTGCGAAGCGGCTGAAATAGCCCCATGCTCAAGTTATGTTCGATAACGACACCCTTAGCTAGAGTGCCCCTATAGTCAAAAGCTAACGAATTGATCCATCGGTATTGAACTACGAGATCGACTTGTGGAGAGAGAACGTGGACGATAAGGATCGTTTTCCTATAGCCGTTCTGAAGATTTGTGATCTCATTCTTGTGGTATTTGCCTTCGCGTTGAGTACCATCGCGACCGCTCAAACCGAACATGGAATTTCGCTTATGCAATTCTTTGCAATGAGAACTAAAGTATCTAATTTCGGAATATTCTTGCTGGCATTGTTCATCTGCCACAGTGTTTTTATAGTTTGCGGGATGTATGGGGCGATTAGAAGCTTGAATCATGGCGCGGAGCTCTTAGATGTTCTCAAGGCAACGACTCTTTACATGTCCTGCTTTATGATTATTTGCTCCCTCTTTTCCATTCACATGGTTACTATCGCTTTTCTGGCTGTCTTTTGGTCCACTGTCACACTCTCTCTGTGTATCGCACGTGCGGTGGGACGACTTCTTCTTATCCACATTCTTATCCGGCGCAAGAAACTTCGGCACATTCTTATTCTTGGCACTAATCCTAGGGCCATTGCATTTGCAGATAAGATATCCGCTCGGAGGCACAGTGGATATAGCCTGCTCGGCTTTGTAGACAATAATTGGCCAGGAATGCCGGACCTCAGCAACAGCGGCTACCAGATTGTTAGTGACCACTCCGGATTGGCAGATTATCTCAGGAGCAATGTCGTCGATGAAGTCGCTATCTATCTCCCTTTCGCTTCTTTTTACAGACACTCCTTCGAAGTTGCCAGTCTTTGCGAGCAGCATGGAATAACCATGCGTTTGACCTCCGATATTTTTGGATTAAAGACTACGCGGTGGCGCACCGAGGAGTTCGGTGGGAACCATTACATTTCGACCTACACAGGCACGGGATCGCACTGGCCTCGCTTCACAAAGCGAATCCTCGATATCGCGATTGCAATTTCCGCACTTCTATTGCTCGCCCCTGTCTTTGTCTTAGTATCCATCGCAATTAGAATTTCCTCTCCTGGACCGGTCTTCTTCCTGCAGGAGCGAATTGGACTAAATAAGCGCCGCTTCAAGATATTCAAATTTCGGACCATGGTTCCAAACGCAGAGAAACTCATTGTCAATTTGGAAAAACACAATGAGGCCGCAGGTCCGGTCTTCAAAATGCGAGACGATCCGCGGGTTACACCTATAGGAAAATTCTTACGCCGCAACAGCATTGATGAGTTGCCCCAATTGTTCAATGTGTTGAAAGGGGACATGAGTTTGGTAGGCCCCCGCCCCCTCCCGGTTCGGGACTATGAAGGTTTTGATCAAGACTGGCAGCGGCGCAGATTCAGTGTCAAACCTGGTATCACTTGTCTTTGGCAGGTAAATGGACGTAGCGGAATTACATTCGATCAATGGATGCTTCTAGATCTCCAATACATGGACGAATGGTCACTTTGGCTTGATGTCAAGATTCTAGCCAAGACGTTGCCAGCCGTACTGAAGGGAACTGGTGCGACTTAGAGTCGCTCCGCCAACGACAGAGCATTGTCTTTGCCGATGTGGCAATAATGGTCTCCGCTGCCACATCCGTTCGTTGAGATCGAATGATCGAAATGGAATTTCAGCATATCCATAACCTTGTAGATGGGGATCCTATTTAGTTGAGTCCATGGAAATTACCGATCGTACCGTCGTAGCAGGAAGGAAAAATATGCCGCACATTTTGGGCCTAAACATTGCAACGACGAACTACGAGGTTCTTGTCGCACAGAGTCTTATCTGGGCGCAAAGACGAGAGTCGCGTGCCGTCCTCTTTGCCAACGTGCATATGGTCATGGAGGCTTATGATAATCCGGGTTTCCGGGCAGCGTTGAATCGAGCTGATCTAAACTGTCCCGATGGCATGCCGCTGGTATGGGCTCTGCGCTCTATGGGCATACAAGAGGCGTCACGAGTCTATGGACCGGACTCTACATTGGCGTTGCTGGATGCAGCGGAGAGGGAAGGGGTACGCGTAGGCTTTTACGGCGGCCGCACAGAGGTTCTGGGGCTTCTGATAGCGGAAGTACAAAAGCGTCATCCACGACTGCAGATTGCATACGCGGCTTCTCCACCATTCCGAGCTCTGACTTCCGACGAAAAAGAGATAGTTCGGAGTGAGCTTGTGGGATCCGGAGTACAGTTTCTATTTGTCGGACTGGGCTGTCCCAAACAGGAGAGATGGGTCATGGAGCACGTCGGTACAGTTCCGATGGTGATGTTCGGTGTAGGCGCAGCGTTCGACTTCGTGGCTGGAACGACGCCGCAGGCGCCCCGTTGGATGATGCGGAGCGGTCTCGAGTGGGCTTTTCGGCTACGGTGCGAGCCTAAGCGCTTGATGGTCCGTTACCTGAAGCACAATCCGAGATACATCCTGTATTTTATATGGCAGCGATTCCGGCACGCAGACTAACCAAATAAATTACTGCCCATAGGATAGCTACTTTTTGGAAGCTCTAGTTTTTCCATTGATCTGAGAGGAACGCAACCACTTGACGGTTGTTCTTACTCCCTCATCCATCGTGATGGATGGGTTTCCCAGGGCTGCGAAGGTCGGCTCCATGGGAGTAACGTAATCCTCCGTCATGCTTCGGAGTCGAGAACTAAAGAGAGGAAACTTGCCGCCGCAACTGAGGACAAAGTCACCGAATCGCGCGATTAAGCTCAAGACACCCCACGGAACCTCACGCACCTGTCTCCCAGTAAGTTCAAGCGAGAAGGCATTCACCCAGTCGGCAAGTTCAATTGGAGCGTCGCCGACATAAAAGACTTTGCCATTTACCACGTCGGCTGGCCTTTCGAGAATCGTCATGAGCTGTTCAACGACATTGCCAACATAGCCATAACAGCGGACGACAGGGCGCCCTGAGGGATGCAGGTAGCGCCCTTGCTGAAGCACTCGCCAGAATTCGCGTGGGTAGCGAGGATGCCATTTACCCCAGATATTGGTGGGTCTTACGATCGTCCATATATAGGGAAGATTGTTTGCTCGTACTGCCTTTTCAGATAGAACCTTGCTTTCGCCATAGATTGTGTGAGGACGAAAATCTAGATCATGTTGCGGTGGAGTACCAGGGCCAACGACGAACTGGCTGGAGGTAAAGATTGCACGTTCTACAGTGCCAACCTCGAGAATTGCGTGGAGGAGGTTCTCCGTCCCCACATGATTCGAAGCGTAGTCATCAAGCGACTCGCCCAACATATCGGTGCGACCGGCGAGATGCACGATATCGGTCGGTTTGAAACCTCTAAGCTGTTCCGTGAGTGCAGACCGGTCTAATAAGTTACAGTGTGTGAAGTAACGTGTCTGGGCATGATCCAGCGGCTCATTTTGGTCGAGGTTCTTAACTTGGTATCGCGGATGTGACGCAGCCCACTCAATCAAATTCGTTCCGATGAAGCCACTGCCTCCCGTAACTAAGAGTCGCCTCTGCATATTCGTTAGGATATGACTCATGCCCCTCTACTATGTCAAGGAGTCTAGATTTTCGCTGCCCACATAGCTGCTGTCAATGGCTTGTTATTCCGCAATCGCGAAAATAGTTGCGCTCGACCCACCCATGGTTCTTTTGATGAAGCAGCCGAGCCGTTGCGAGAGCTACCTCGTGGCCAGCTTCTTGGATTTAGATCCCCACAGTGACAACCGGAGCGGAAAACCTATCGAGAATTGAAGATTAGGAGTGTCCGGTGTCAACCCTACACCAAAGCTCAGGTCCATGGTTTTGCCGGGGGCATACATGTAACTTGTGCCGAGTCGTAGGGTGCCTTCGACTAAGTACGATGCTGGTATGTCGGTGGCGTTGACTCGTGTTACACGGGTAAAACGCTGATCCCAACCTAGTGTGAACGAGGTCTCAGGATTCAAAGCGAGAATCGATCCGATCTGAAAGCCTACGGCGTCGCCGGGTTTGATGCGAGCGACGGTGGTAGCGGAGGGGTTCTGCGGATCGTTGGCGTTTATCGTATGTTTTGCCGCGAGGTTGGCGGTGTAGGAGAGGTTGCCGAAGAAGACCATCGGGTCGCTGGACTTGGCCAGCGTCAGGTTGCCCTGCCATGCGTTGAAGCCGGTTCCGAGTGCGACCTGGCTGCTGGCGAGATTGAAGCTATCTTTGCCGGTCGTCGATTTGAAGAGGACGTTTGCGAGGATGTCGGGCATGCGCCGATGCTCGGTGGTGATCTGCCGGGATACGGATGCGGCTAGATCGCCGAGGCCGAAGCTGCTGGAGGACGCTTCCGTGTTGGTCGCGTCGACGGATCGGAATAGCTCGTAGCCGTAGGGGACACGGAAGTCCATTTGAAATTTATGCGGAAGTCCGAGGCGAGTGATGAAGGTGGGAAGCAGATAGTCCTGGCGTACGCGCTGAGAGGTTATATCGCCGACGACGAGTACGGGCAGGAGGGCGAATCCATTGACCGAAAGGTGGTCGGACGAGGCGCTGAAGTAGGAGACGGTGTGATCGATCTCCAAGGTGCCGGAGGGAAGCAGAAGGCCGCCGCGAACGACGAGGGCCTGATCGAGAGCGGTGGTGGCGTTCCGCTCCGCAGCATCGTAGGTCGAGTTCGATACGACGGAGGTGGCTGCGGCTGCCGCTGCCATTGCCGAAGTTGTGTGGCTGACCGGAGCAGGAGCAGCCGGAGTGACTGGCTTCGATTCTTCTTTAGGTATGGCAGCCGCACTTTCGCCATTGAGTCTGCGCTCCAGGTCGGATACGCGCTGGAGGAGGTTGCGAATGATGGCGTCTCGCTCGCGCAGGGCCTCCTGCAACTTGATGTCGATGGGGTCTCTTGTCTGGGGTCTTGGGACTCCCGGTACTGCGGGTGTTGCCGGTGCTGTTGTCTGAGCTTGCATCGATCCTACAAGGACTACCTGCATGAGGCAGCCTCGCAACACAGTTCGCCACGACATCCGATTTGCCTCTCGTTAGAACGGATTGTGTTTCGTTAGTACAGATAGTTGCTTGGAGCAGTGACTCCGATCTTGCGGGTGATCACTGTCTCGTCGGGCAGGAGCCGCGCCGCGAGGGTGAACTTCTGATCGGGGATCATCCTTTCGTCCGGCGGGTGAACCGCGAAGACGATACCGGCGTTCCACATCTTTTGAAAGCGGTCGACGCGCATGGTCATGTTGCCGAAGCCGGGGTCGCCTAAGATGATGTGGCCCGCAACGATGCCCTTCACGACGACAAAGTGATCGAAGCCCTTCACGCGAATGGGCACGATGACCCAGGTCTTCTCCTGGGCGAGATCCTCAATGGACATGCCGCTGAATCCTTCGGCGTGGTATCCCCTAGCCTCAGCGAAGTGCTTGAGATCGAGGAGCGAGAATCCGCCGCGGGAGCGCACGCGAACGGCATCGACGCGATGCAGAATCCAGACGACGATGGAGGTCTCAGGGGTGTCGTCCTTGAAGTTGTAGGTGAGCACGGTGCTCAAGGCGGCGGCTCCGCAGCTCATATCCCAACGCTGACGGACTACGCCCTCGGAGCGAATCTCCATGAGGCTGCGAATATTCTTGCTCCCTGCTACTCCCGTCGTTGCTACGGAGCTCTGAGCACAGACGGGAGCAGAAAGAAGAAAAGAACTTGCCAGCCCAATTGCCAGTCCGGTAGCAAGTGTTCTTTTATGCCAAGACATTAGTGCTTTCCACCCATGTTGGTCTGGATTATTGTTCCGATGGTCGAACCGATACTGACGTTGAGGTTCACCAGGACTTGGACCGCGGAGTTGACTGCGACGATGTTGTTCAGAGCGCTCAGACCTGATTGCGCGCCATCGGTCAAATTGATTGAACCCATGTTGGTTGTTGAGATCGGTGAGGTCAACTGTCTCATGTTTCCGCTAGCCTCAACCAATCCATTTGAGGTGGCTGCCGAACCCTGAAAGTTTATGACTCCGTTGTTGCCCATTGAGGCTGAAACTCCACCGGCTGTGACACGATCCAGTTGGGAATCACTCAATGGCTCCAGTTTGTGCGAAGCCAGTCTTTGAGCCATACCCACCTGAGTGAGTAGGGCAAGACCAGAGATCACTAAAAGACGACGATTCATACATGCTCCTTAACCTGAATCAGGCAGAGGCGTAAGACAGGGCTCCGCCACGATAGAGTGGAAGGAACCCTGTCTTACCGCCAGTTTTAGCGAACTTGAGAGACGACGTTGACCTGGTTGAGAGCGGGGGTGAAGTTCATGTTTCCAGTGTGAGCGATGTTGACTCCGTTGGCGACCATTCCGCCAGCCGAGTTCACGAGGTTGATTGCGCTGGCGTTCTGTTCCGCGGCACCAGCGAGATCGACGCTGTTGGTGGTGCTGCTGCTGATGCTCGCGCTGTCTGCCGCGATGTTGGTCGCGTTGGCATGGGCAAAGGCAGCGAGATCATACGGTGCAACTGCAGCCGCTACTGTGACGGTAGCGTTGCTCTTCTCGTTCTGGACGAAGACATTGGCCTGGTTCACCTCGGACTCGTTGCTGCTGTCCTGGCTGCCGAGGCGGCTGGTGTAGAGGTTGACGCCGTCAGCAACGGCGCTGTTCGCGGAGTTGACGATGTTAAGGCCGGATGCACCAGCCAATGCGTTGTCGCTCAGATTGACGGAACCGCTGTTGGTGGTGGAGACGGATGCATCATCGATTGCAATCGCGCTTCCGCCGGTGAGGCCGGACTGCGCAACGAAGTTGATCTGGTTGAGAGTGGGGGTGGCGTTCACGTTGGTAGATGCGGCGATGTTCACGCCGTTCGCAACGGTGCCGCCAGCGGCGTTTACGATGTTAATTCCTTTCGCGTCCTGCTCTGACGCTCCCGACAGATTGACGCTGTAATTGTTGGTGGTGTCGACCGACGCGCCGGCGGCTGCGATGTTCGTTGCTCTGGCAGCCGCTGTCGCCTCCAAGACATCGTCAAGTCGTGCAGCAACTACGACAGCAGCGTCTGTCTTCTGGGTCTGAACGACGGCGTTGACCTGGTTCACCGGCGCTCCGCCGTTGGAGGCCTGGGTGGTCAGGTCGTTGGCATAGACGTTGACGCCACTACCTACCAGGCTGTCGGACGAGTTTACGATGTTGACGCCGGTCGCGCTAGCGAGAGCGCTCCCGCTCAGGTTGACGGAGCCGGCGTTGGTGGTAGTGACGGAGGCGTTATCGACTGCGATGGCGCTACCTGCGGTGACGTTGTCCATCTGGGTGTCGCGGAGTGGCTGCGCGCTGTGTTTGGTTTTATCCTGGGCAAAGGCAGAGCCGCTGACGAGAACCGAAGCTGTGACAAGAGTGCATACGACCTTATTCATAATTTCTCCATAGAAGTAGTTGACGAAGCGCATCCGTGTACGCAGTTCACAAAGGAATTGCATGGCGGACAATCCGATGCCGCATTCGAGCTCCCCCTTACAAGCACGAGGAACACCAGCATCACTTATCTGTGCAATTTCGGGAGCACATTGCACAGAAGTGCATGAAGCACGATGTGCGTTCAGGTGCCTCACGCCACATAAAACAACCAAAATTTAGATTTATTCCGGTTCCATGCTAGGTCGGGATGTCATTAGCCTACATCTACATCTAAATCTAAATCTAAAACGACATAGACTGACGGGAATAAATTGAACATAGTCCTTACTGTGCAATTTACTGGCAACTCAATAGGGTGAATTCGATGGGGAAGCTCGCATCATAACTGCCACAGATAAGCTAAGCATTTTATGGATGACAGGATCGTAGTAAGTGCGAAGGCCCATATCCATTGCAGTAATTTGTAACACTCGAGAGAGGTTCGTCGACGCTACATTTGCAGATACGGCTACCGTAGCAGAACACTGTAATATTCAGCTTTTCAAGATAGAGCGACTACGAGTTCCTAACAGGCCGAGATCTTAGAAAGGTCCATTACTACGATTAATAAAATTGATATCTGTGTAAATAATGCGGAGTTCGAGGTGTCTAAGTGAGTTGGGGGTTGCTGCAGATAAGCCGTCTAAAAAACACGCTGCTTCGAACCATCATGGCCCTTCCATAAAGCAAAAGGGACGGGACAGAAAAAAGTTGCCAAATACACAGTGGCGCAGTGGCCGAGTTCGACACCGCACTCACGGAGGTTAATATCACCTCCGCACGCAATGTCGTCACAAGCGACGAGTCTCTGTCCATCGCACAGGTGGGAACAAGACGCCAACCGGCGGAGTGATACAGCGCCCACTCCGAGAGTCGTACAGGACGTTGGTTTAGACCTGAGGGAAGCAGGGAAGTGATGCCACACCGGATCAACAGGTATACGTCTCGTCTAGTGAAAGCGTTTAGCCTAAAAACTGAGTCTCCCTTTCGCGACAATGTTTCGGCTATACCGTTCTTCGGCGCAAACAGCCAAAGGCGCTGCTGAAATATTCCGATTGTGTTAGATTCAATAAGTCCGCTCTACTGCGGAGAGATGGCCGAGTGGCTGAAGGCGCACGCTTGGAAAGCGTGTATACCGCAAGGTATCCAGGGTTCGAATCCCTGTCTCTCCGCCAATTCACGTCACAACTCCTTGAAGAAGCCGACCTAAACGCATAAAAATAAGCAGCTTAGACTTGCCTCGCTAAGACGTGGGTCAGGGAAGCTGCGCAACCACTTCTGGCGTAACATTCGCCGAAGAACGAAGATCCAGTGGAATGCCATGGGTCAGGTAGCGGGCAAGCGTCGACGGATCGTTCCAATTAACGTTCCACCCATGCTCGATAGCCACAAGGATGTACTGACCTGGAATAACAGAATTGAGGTCATAGCTGCCGTCCGTATTGGTCTGATCGCGACGCGTCTCCGCGATGCTGCCGGCTTCATCCAGGCTGATAGGGACCAGTAGCACCAGTGCACCAGCCAGCGGTTTCTTGTCTAGACTGACCACTCCACTAACCTTGGCGCGACCTGTGGCGATGTGAATGGTGAGCGAGGATTCGCCACTTGGAACCGTGACCATACGGCCCGGGATCTCTTTCGTCCCTTGAGTCAAGCCCGTAAGAAAGAAGTCCATGCTCCCGTTTTGATAGACGAGATAACGACCCGGTGGAAGGTCCAGGATACGTGCAGGGCGATCCGATGAAGACGCCTGTGACTCTGGAAGTGATCTCAAGGATCGTTGACCGTTTTGAAACTGGTGAGATGTAGGCATCGACCGGAAGACCTCATGATCGTTGCCGGCATCAACAAAGGTAATAGGCAAAGATTCCGTTCCAGGTACTCCATCGAGAATGAGCGAAACGGATGCAGTTGTTGTAGCGGCTCCCAAGTCGAGATTATGGGCAGAGCTCGCGGTGATATTAACAATGGTGGAGTGGCTCAACTGCCCATTTTCATCTGGCGCTTGTATACGGTACAGGCCTGGGGCGAGCCCGGCCACATCTAGCTCACCCTGGTTGATGGACATTGAGAGTGGCATAGCGCCATTGGGAGAGACACTTGTGACTTGAGGAGCTCTGGGCATTCGGCGATTCGCGGCAGGGACAGACAGGTCAGCGGCTGGAAGCGGAATACGCAAATGGATCGCCGGAATAGGTTGCAACTGCATATCGGCTTGGCGGGTCTCACCGTCATGGAGAGTGAGAACCTCTGCGGCGTCCACACTTGAAACTCCAGGGAACCATGTGACCGGGTAGACAACATCGAGTGAGGGATCGATTTGAGAAGTGCTGGAACGTGGGCGGCCAACTTGTAAAGATTGCGCATACCAGGCCCGTGCAGAGACTGAGACGCGATAATCTCCCGGCGCAAGCGCTGCGACCTCATAGCGGCCACGGTCATCGGTGATTGCGAAAGTACGTCTCGTAGAGGCCTGTTGGCCTTCGACTCCAGAACGGGGCACCGCATAAACAGAAATCTGTGCCTGGCGGACGGGTTCATTGCCCTCATCGAGAATGATGCCAGTGATTACGGAGTCTGGGACGAGGCGAAAAAGAAGATCGAAACGGGGTGTTTCTTCTGTCAGAACTATGGTGGAAGAGAGGTCTCCGTGCTGATCGTACAGCTGAGGCCTATACCCCTTGGCACTGGCTCCAAGCGACCACCTGCCCACTGACGAGAGTGGCATGGTGAAATGGCCGTGTTCATCGGTATCCACACCGTTCTGCTGGGAAACCGTTCGGCGCAAATTGGCCGAACCACGATCAATCTTGCTAGGAACGAGATGGCAGCGGGGAACTGGAAGCCCAGTCAAAGTGCTGACGACAGTACCCGTGATGCTATAAGGAGATGGCTGTGTCGGCGGCGTCTCGGCTAAGAACGACGTTGCGACAAGTCCAGCCAATATAAAAGTAAAAAGGGAAGTGATACGGTTGGCGACAGGCATTACGGCTGCATCTCCGCCTGCGGAACAACGCTCAAATCGAGTGCAGACTGAGCGCCGGCACTAACCGTGACAGATTGCAAGTAGGTAGAGAACGACGCAAGTGCGGCAGGATCGGCGAGTTCTGCAGAATAGCGATGCTCAAAGGCTATAGCTTGATAGGAGCCAGGAGGAAGGTTCGCACGGCTATAGCTCCCGTCATTACCGTTGCTGCGCAGTGTATAGATTGGAGTCGCGCTTGGGGCGCTGCTGATGAGATAAATCCAACATCCCCTGCAGACTTGTCCCTTCAACTTGGCGTTCCCTTGAAGAGTTCCAGTCTGATTGCTGACAAGCAGGTGGATCGTAGTACCTGTGGCGCTGGCTGCTACAACAAGATCTTGGCCAAGAAGATCAGAGCTGCCATAGCTTGCAGTCTTGACATACCACTGGCTAAAACCTCGAGCCAGGAGACGATACCTTCCAGGCGGAGCTGCAAACGAGGGAAGACCACCGCGAGCAGGCATAAGGTTCACAGTAGCCGTGCCTTCATCCTGATCAACCCGCTGGAGTGTAAGACCCAATTGCATGGCAGTCGGCGAACCCTGATTAGAGAACTGATCTGTCAAAACCCCGCTCGCGGCCAAAGAAGGCCTCTGGCTATTATCGGACGTTGCTGACGAATCAAGATGAAGCTCGACAGGAATCGAAGGCGTTGCAACGAAGCGCAGAACCGTCCCGGCCGTAGTGGACGATTCCGGAGAATCCTCAAGAACGGTCTCAGCCCCAGTGACGGTCACGCTCGTCTCCGCAATCTCAACGGCGTCCGTGTTTTGTATTCTAGCCGAAAGTTTGTAGGTCCCGGAAGGGAGATAGATCGTGGCTCGGCCAGGAGAACGGCTCGCGACAACACCTACATTGAAACTGATGCCATCGCTCGTTCGAGCCGTAATCTGGGGAAAGCCATGTTCCGAACCCGTCTCCATTCGTAGAAGTACCGGGTAGGAACGACGTACCGCGGGATGCAAGTCGAAGTGCCGCTCCTCACCGCTGCGAAGGTGAATCACCTGTGAATCAGATCCCGCGGCCGGCCCCAGAGCCGAGGCGGGAAGAACCGCTTCTCCATCCTCAGAGCTTCGTGCGACGTAGCGTGTTTCGATCTTGTAATCGCCAGCCGGCACAGGAAGACGAAAATTTCCATGGAGATCGGTCTGGGCTTGAGCAACTACCATCCAGCGATGCACAAGTTCGTCGTAGGTGCCACGGAGAGCCTGGACGCTGATGTTAGAAAGCGGTATATCGTTCGGATCGGTCACAGTTCCAGTCGCGAGAGCCTCAGGATAGAGGCGAAGTTCGATCGGACCAGTGAGTTGATTCAACTGGAAAAATTGGTTTGGAGGATCGGACGGGTCAATGGAAGTCGAGAACCCAGGCTTTGTGATCTGAAGGTTGACCGTGATATCAGTAACCTGGTCGAACTCGAATTTGCCCTCATGGTCAGTAAGCAAAGCGCGATCGTTGAAGCGGACCAGAACGCGTGGGATAGGAAGACCAGTGGCAGCATTCACGACACGCCCTAGAAGCGTCGCCGAGGCCGCTGACGTACTCGAAGATTGAAGATTTTGGGACCACAAGCACAGAGGTTGATAACCCCAGAAAGCCAACATAAAGACCGCGGCGATTTTTAGCACCACACCCGCACTCCACCGGCCAACACCAAAAGCTACTTCACCCAAATTTAAATGGTAATGACGGGGAGTCAGATACACCTACAACACCTCGACGGGAACGACTATTAGACGTTAAGACTGTCGAAATATCATACCCGGGAGGTACAGGCCATCAAGGTTTCACACATCACAGAATTATCCAAGTCACCTCTTATGTCCGATAACAAATATTATGTATATTGACAGTGTAGCGGCTCAATAGAAATGTCATGGTCCAGCTCGTTAGAACTGTCAGGTTCTAAGGATGGCATGGATTTCTATGAGCGAGCGGGACGTAAAGCGGATCCAGGTTTTGGCGGAAGTTCGGGCCGGTAAGCGGACGGTGGTTTCGGCGGCGACTGTGCTAGACCTGGGGGTACGGCAGACATTCCGCCTCATATCGCGATACGAGGCTGGTGGCGCTGGCGCGCTAATCCACCAAGCTCGTGGCAGAGCCTCCAATCGCCAGTTGAGCGCGGGCATACGGGAGTATGCAGTTGAATTGGTGCGAACGAAGTACGCAGACTTTGGCCCCACCCTCGCAACGGAAATTCTTCAGGAGAAGCATTCGATAACCATTGGTCGCGAGACGCTCCGGCGATGGCTCATGGCAGACGGTCTATGGCTTTCACGCAAGCAACGGAAGACCTTCCACCAGCCACGGCTGAGGCGAGAGCGCTTCGGCGAACTAGTCCAGATAGACGGCAGCGATCACCGATGGTTCGAGGATCGTGGCGAGCCCTGTACCTTGCTCGTGTTCATCGACGACGCAACTAGCCGACTGATGCAGCTTCGATTCGTACTGAGCGAGAGCACGGACAGCTATCTGACCGCAGTCCACGGCTACGTGCTGGCCTTTGGCTGCCCCGTAGCCTTCTATTCTGACAAGCACGTAGTCTTCCGGGTGAACAAGCCGAACGCCGTGGGCGGCGCGGGCATGACGCAGCTTGGCCGAGCCTTGGCGGAGCTAAATATCGAGATCATCTGTGCCAACTCAAGCCAGGCGAAGGGCCGCGTGGAGCGAGTGAATCGCACACTACAGGACAGGCTGGTAAAAGAACTTCGACTCGCCAACGTCTGCGACATCAGTGCCGGAAACGTGTTCTTGCCAGCTTTCATGACCCAGTTCAATGCGCGTTTTGCTATCTCTTCCGCCCGTCCTGAGGATCTGCATCGGCCTCTATCGATCTCCATGGAAAAACTGACCGACATCTTGTGCCACCGCGAGCAACGCTATGTCGGAAGCCAGTTGACCTTGTCGTACGACCGCAAGCGGATCATCCTGGAGCGAAATTCTCTCTCCGAAGGACTCGATGGCAAGTATGTCGACGTTTACGACTTCCCTGATGGCCGCTTGGAAGTTCGTACGAAGGTCTCCTGCTTCCCTACCGCGTCTTCAGTAAGGATCAGAGGATTAGTCACACAGCGATCGTCGAGAACAAGCGCCTGGGCCACGCTCTTGCCGTCATCAAGGAACAGCGAGACTCGTACTTCAAGCCGAAGGTGAAGACGAACAGCCAGAAGGGCGGATACCAGAAGCGAGGTCGGCAGATCTACGGCCCGGACTACGTGCCGAAAATCCCTGTGAGATCTGTGAAAGAAGGTTCTACATCAAGCCCGGTCGAACAGGCGGGCTGACGACCTTGGCCTATCTTCGACAGGAACGGCGATGAAGTTCGTTTTGTCGGACGCGAAGTAGCGCCTGCGCATCCAGAACGCAACGTTCACCAATCCGATGAGCGCGGGTACTTCGATGAGAGGCCCGATGACTCCGACGAACCTTCACCGGAGCTCAGTCCGAAGACCGCAACGGCGATGGCCAGCTCGAAGTTATTTCTGGCCGCTGTAAGGGAGAGCGTTGCCAACTGCGCATAGTTCGCGCCTAGCTGCTTGCCGATCCAGAAGCTCACCAAAAACATGATGAGGAAGTAGAAGACCATACGCGTTGAAACGTATGGCCCAGCGAATTGCACCACTGATCGTATTTAATCCGTCTCTGGGTCTGTAGAGCGCCTCTTCTCATCCCTCGACTTGATTCGGACGCGGCTCTTGCAAGCAACGCACCTCCAAGGGTATAACCCAAACCATTCCGAGAGCTTCGCGTCGACAATTCCCTCGCGTTTAACCCTTCTCAAAAAACCAACCTGGCACTTTGAACACAACTTACGGCCCTTAGACATCACCGGCCCCGCTCTTCATTGAGGTACATGGTCTACTACCTTCACGCGCTGATCCTGGGTTCTTCCAGGTTATGTATCGTCAATCTGCAAATAGGTCGAACCTGGCATCTTAACAGGCGTGCGCGAAAGCGATTTTGCCCGCGTTCCTGAACTCAGCAGCGCCACAAAGGCTAACGGCCACTAATCTCGTTCTGTTCCACCTCCAGATAATTATCGAGATGAGTCTTGACGGCGCGATAGCACTTACAGGAGCGTCTTCCAGGACTAGCCGGTCGAGGATGACGGCCTTTCCACTGATGCCATCTCGGCTGTGAGCACAATTGAACAGAACCGCCTAATCGAATATTCATGTTTCTAAATCTCAGGAGTCTCTCAAAACGCCGACAGGTGCGAGGTAAACCGACACCACAACCACTCGGTCTACTCCAGCGACCTATCACTTCGTAGCAAAGATTATAGATTTCAGCTCGAAGTTCAGTGAATCAACCTTCAACATTGGCCCATCATAAAAAAGGCTCCGTTTACTCCAGCAACCTTTACGTCCAGTATTTGAGTGCCGGTCCAATGCACAGATTGAGGAGGATTCTTCGTGATGGATAGAGCCTCGCGGGCAAGAGAGTCCAGTTGTGAAGCGATGCTGTCTGCGATTAGCTTCACAACAAGTTCAGTAATGAGCACCGCGATCGGCCCGAGAAACCAGTAATACCAGGGAATATCGGCGGAGTGCCAACTCTCCGGGTTCGGGTCAGACAGAAAGGTGATCGTCTTGCTCGAAGCATCAAATCGAGATCGATTACGTGCCTTGATCCCGAACGTCATGCTGATACCGCCTTTAAGATCGCACGAACCGCTGATCGAGGTTTCCAGACCTTCGCCATTCGTGGACACGGAAAGGCTACTGATAACCGGGTAGTACGTGATTGCACCCGATTTCACCGACTTGGTCTCGAACGTACGTGTATTCCGGATCAGCCCCTTATCCTCGTCAAGAGTAAATACCGATGGTTGCGTTCCGTAAGCGGTGGGCAAAGCAGGGAGAATGACATTGCGCAGGAACATCGTATTGGAAATCAGAAAGCTGCCAGTGTAGCTGCTATTAATGGCGTTTTGATCGATCGTTCTCGACAGATTCTCGATCGGGCGGCGCGTGGTCACGCTGAGAATGGCCATGTAGCCATCGCTGGAACCAATCTTCTCCATGTACGTGTAGTCCGACTCGACCGGCGTGAGCCAGCTATTCGTGCCTGGTGGTACGAGGTTGATACTTGCGAATGCGAAGGCAATCTTCTGCGCATTGCGTACGACATATTCTGCAATCGACGCGCCAAGCAGCGTCTTGTGGCTTACGCTGAGCTTTCCCGAAGGATCGATAACGTTGACTACGGTGACGAAGCCCGGTCTGTGCGAATCCTGAGAAGCATACGCGACGTGCTCCAGGAAGAAAGCCAGCTCCTGCAAAGAGGCGTCGGGCTTTGGCATGATCCGCAGGAAGAGAGAAAGCACGATAGCCACGCCGTCGATGACGGTCTCGCTTGCGTTTGCAAACGTCTCCAGATCAGGAACGAGCGATTTCACATGCTCCGGAAGATTGATCGTCCCGATCTCCATCGTGCCCTTCTTGATCGTGAGCTTGAAGAAGAGTAACTTTCCGTCGCCCCCTTCAACGATCTCCCAGGAGAGAAAGCTGCCCGCAGCATGGATCGTGGGGTCGGAACCCAGATCTACCTCAAAGGTGGGAAGGAGAGATTGAAGATTGGTCGCCAGAGCCTGGTTGACCCGACGATTGCTGATCAGAAACACGGTATCCCAGCCGAAAGTCTGCATGAAATTGCTCCTTGGACACTGCGTGTCTTAGGTGATTGGCCAAGGGGGACCAGCATCAGTCCCCCTGTGACCCCTTTTAAGAACCGAACTGCGGATCGCCTCCGAGCTGGAAAGCACCGTTCAATCCAGCCGAGGTAAGTTTGAAAGCCTTGGAGTCAGGCCATTTGACGGAACTACTTCCATTCGAGATCAGCAAGGTAATCGCGGGAAGCGCGTTGGCGGCGTCACCTCCCGCGACCAGCCCGATCAACTCGGGCGTAGCCGCGGCTAGGCCGGCGATTACTAGGATGATGATGATTGCAATGATTCGCGGAACTACGGCAGTGATAATTCTTCCTGCCACTCCTGCAGCCACTGCGCCGACGATCGCGACAATGATCTCCGTGATCGTGACCCAAGTCTCTTTTTCAATCCACTGGTTTCGTACCGGAACCCGAGACTCCTTGAAATCAAGTGTCTGGGTGCCGTCAGGCTTGTTGATCAGAACGATCTTCTGGTAAGTGATCGTGTCTACCCAGGCGACGATTCCGGGTGAGATGTCGATACTAGTGCGAGTGTGAATCTGGATCTCTTCCCCCTTGACTTGCAGTTCGAAGATCTGCACGTACGGGGTATAGTCGATCAACCCGCTGCGGACCGGCGCCATCTTGAGCGAGCCGACGTTCACAATCATCTGGTTGTCTGAAGAGACCTTGAAGTTGGATGTCGTGGCTCCGTCGAACCCCTTATATAGCCCTGGCAAAATGACATTGCCCAGGAACCGGCCCATACTGATGTTGAGTCCGGAACGCTGCCCTGCAGGAATGGAATAAGGAGCCAACTGCTTGCTCAAACTGTCCGGGCTGCTGTTGGTCGTCATGTTCAGGACGCCAAACACGCAATCGTCTTCCGACGCCTTGGGGTCTTCAGGTTCGAAGTATGCATAGCTCGTATAAGTCGGCTTCAGCCACTGAAACTCTCCCTGTGCGGCGATCTCATTTAGGTTGACGGTAGCGAAGACGTACGAGAAGGTGCTTAGATTTTTCAGGAACCACTCCTGCAGGGCTCCCTTCATAAGCAGTTGCACGATGGTCGTCGGCTGCTTACCCGAGAATGTCATGTTCTGGATCACCACTGCAGGATCTTCCACGCTGCGCGATTCTGAATCGGCGTTCAGATCCATCGGTTCCAGGAGCGGGTTGGCCTCCGTTGGCGGCTTTCCAGGCAGATACTTGAGCTTGATCGAGATGTACACGTTTGCGCCGGTCATGGGGTAGGTTTTTGTCCCATTCGTCATAGTTCCCACGGCGATAGGGACAGACATGAACAGGATGCCCCCGCTGCCGCCACGCGAGATTTGCCAGCTTCCGAACTCGCCCTCGACGCCATAGTTCTCATCCTCGTCGACGACGATAGCGAACGTCTTCGGGTATCTGCTGGACTTCGCCAGCGCCTTATTGGCATCCGGCAAACGGATGGCAAACGTTGTGTCCCACCCTAAGGTGGTGCTTTCCCCTCCTGTGTCGGCTGCGGTAAATAGGGAACGTGGTTGGAAGTGGCGCCATGCGCGCGGCTTCGCCGGAAGGCCAACTGCCTCGAGGCTTGTGGCAAGCTTTGGGTGTTCCAGTATTTCGCTCATCTCGGAAAGTCCTTTCCTTTGGTGTAGTGGTTCTGGTTAGAAGGTGAACTGAAGGGTTCCGCCAAACTGAAACGCTCCATTGAGGCCGGCTTGCGCCAGCTCAAATTGCCCGGCGTCGGGCCACTGTACCGTTCCGGTCGCACCCTGCGCGAAGCCTCCGATCGGCGGCAGGACTGCGGCGGCGCCTCCGCCTGCAACCTCCGCAATCAAGTCAGGAATAAGACTCGCCACGCCTGCAACGATCGTGATAAGTACGGCTGCCAGAATGACCTTCGCGGTCGCTTCAAAAGCTTCCGCCGCGACGCCGGCAACCGCTCCCACGATGCTGACCACGATCTGCGTGATCTTTACCCCGTCGTCCACCTCGATCCAATGGTTTGTCGCCGTCGGTCTTCCATCCTTGAAATCCAGGGTTTGGCCGCCGTCAGGCTTTTGCACCAGAACGATCTTCTGGTAAGCGACGGAGTCCACCATCGCTCGAATTCCTGGAGAAATCGGTATCTTGGTGCGAACATGGATTTGCATTTCTTCGCCCAGAACCTGCGCTTCAAAGATCTCCAGCTGTGGCGTATATGACGTGCCGTTTACTTTCACCGGGTTCAGCTTGAACGACTCAGTATTCACAATCAGCCGGTTGTTCGCCACCAAAGTGAAGGTCGACGTAGTTGCATTGGAAAACGCCTTCGTCAGGCTGGGGAGCATCACTTTCTCGAGATACCGCGCCATCCCGATCGTGAATCCCGCCGGGCTCCCCTTGGGCACGCAGTTAGGACCAAGCTGGTTCGCCAATCCAGCCACACTGCGGTTCTCGGTCATGCTGATCACCCCGAAAAAGCTGTCTTCCTCCGTCGCGCCGTCCAGATATGC
The DNA here is from genome assembly GCF_018449545.1 of Granulicella sp. dw_53. Lineage (GTDB taxonomy): Bacteria > Acidobacteriota > Terriglobia > Terriglobales > Acidobacteriaceae > Edaphobacter. Next base: position 466,313 of record NZ_JAAVUR010000001.1, read on the forward strand.
GTAGGCGCTGTAGGTCGGCTTCAACCACTGAAAGGCCCCGCCGCTTACATCGTTCAAGCTGACCACTGCGAACACATGCGCAAACAACGCGATATTATCGTTGAACCACGTTTCCATCCCCGCTTTCATCAGCAATTGCACGTAGGGCGACGGCGCTGGGTCTAGAAATTCGAAGCCGTGCAGCACGACGGCGGGATCGGCTACGCTGCGAGCCTGCGGATCGGTCATCAGCGACATCCGCTCCGTCGAGCTCTCGAGTGGCTGGGCGGAGAGCGGTGCCGTCACATACCGTAGCTTTACAGAGACAATCGCAACCGATCCGTCCATTGGATAGCTGACTATCGAACCGTCCTGACTGATCGTCATCGCACCGGTTGCGATTGGAATCGCTAGCATGACAATGCCGCCGCTCCCACCTTGCGTCATCTGCCAGGGTCCGAAGGTTCCTTTCATCGCATAATCTTCCTGCGGATCGATCAGGATCTCGAAGCTAGTCGGCCAGCGTTTGTCTTTGGCGATGGCCGCGTTGACATCCTTTAGGCAGATGGCAAAAGAACTGTCCCAGCCTAGCGTTGAAGTTTCGCCGTCCCGGAAATCGGTCGACATCGTGTCACGCCGCCGAAACATAGGGGCGCACCCTGTCTCAAGTTGGGGCAGACCTAATTGCTTTCTGCTAGCCACCGAGTCTAGATCTAAGCTCACAGCGTAAGTCATAGTGCCTCCTCTGATATTGCACGTCACGTTAGAACAGCGGTATGTAGAAGTTTAGGTTTGCCTCCGGCCCCATGAGCGGCTGGACCAAGCCAATAGGTAACTAAAGCTATGAGTAAGCCGCTAAGCGGCTCTTATTGGCAACTTGTCGAGCATTTACGACACAGCTATGTATCTCCTGGAAAGCCTGGGAGTAATTGACATAAGACCAGCGCACGCGCGGTAAGTAGCACGAACGAGAACTTACGAGCTGAGTTAAAAAGGGTCAAATAGAAGCCGGTACTACTCTGTGTTTGACGGCGAGCAAAAGATAGAGCGCTCTTGTGCTCCCTATAGTCCGAGCAAAATCGATTCCTGTCAAGAGACTTTTCAGTTGCTAGAAATAAAGCCACAGAGCTTCGCTTCTGGATCTATCTGTTGTCTTCGGAGCCATGTGTCGTAAGTAATGAATCCTTAAGTTGGCAATAAAAGTGCCTGAAGGAAATGAGCAAGACGAAGGCGAAAGATGCCTTCCGGATCGCCGTGTATGAGGCGCACGCACCCGTTGTTCTAATGAGCGCTCGGCGCGGTACCTCTTTTGGACAATCTCTAGCAATACAACTTTTGGGGCATTGATTTTGTCTGGCAGTTGCTCTCATGTTGTCTCTGGATTCTGTTCACGGTCCCAACTGCATTTTATGATGCCACCGAAGAGGTCTAGGCAGGAACAAGCTCGTGTCCGTAAGACCTCGCATATTACTCCTATCTTGGTTGCCAGCAATCCGCTGCCGATGTGGATATATGATGTGGAATCGTTACGCTTCTTAGAAGTCAATGAGCATGCCACCCATCTATACGGCTATACCCAAGAAGAATTCCTTTCGCTCACGGTCAATGACCTATTCCCCGAAAGCGACCTCTCTAAGGCCGAACACGGCCCATATACAAAGCTCATCGACATCGAACAAAAGACGGTCAGTACGACCAAAGATGGAACACTGATTCCCGTGAAGTTACACGTCAGTGAACTCCGTTATCGTGGCAAACAAGCTAGATATGTTGTGGTTGAAGATGTAACCGAGATGCACTCAGTCCAAGAACTTGTTCGACTGGCTCATCATGACGATCTTACGGGCTTACCAAATAGAATACTACTCAAACAAAGGATGGCCGAGTCATTCAATGCTGCCAAGAAGAATGGCCGCCGTGCCGGGCTTATCTGCCTGGATCTCGACCGCTTCAAACAGATAAACGACTGGTACGGGCACGCGATAGGAGACGAGTGTCTGAAAGAAGTTGGAAGCACGCTGGTGCGCCGAATGCGAGGAATGGATACAGTAGCTCGTACCGGCGGAGAAGAGTTCACTCTGGTCTTAGCAGAGGTGGAGAGCGTAGAGGCGGCGGAGGTGGTTGCCAAGGCGTTATTGCAGATTTTCTCGTCACCGTTAGAGGTAGAAGGGCACAGCATCAGCCTCAGCGCAAGTATTGGGATGTCTGTCTTTCCCGATCACGGGACAGATGATTCAGTGCTCTGGAGGAGTGCAGATGCTGCCATGTATCGGGCAAAACGAGCAGGCGGTAACCGCCACGCGATGGCCGCATCGATAACAACTGTGATGTCTGAAAATATTGGGATCGAAAATCATATGCGTGAAAACCTTTCGTCTGGAGGGTTTCACCTTCAGTATCAAACACAATATTTTATGAGTGGTCAGATTCGCGGGATGGAGGCTCTCATTCGGCTCCCTCACGGTAGCCTCGGCTTCGTCAGCCCTGATCGCTTTATCCCCCTCGCCGAAGAGAATGGGCTAATCCATAATATTGGCAAGTGGGTTATCCAAGAGGCCTGTCGTCAACTGATGATATGGAACCGCGATCGGGAAGTTCCGGTGTGCATAGCAGTGAACGTGTCTCCCCTGCAACTCATGCGTGACGACTTCGCCGACGAGGTTCGAGAAGCCATCCTAGAATTTGGTATTGATCCCACATGGCTGGAAATGGAAATCACCGAACGCGCGATCTTGAACTTCGACGAAATCGCTAAACGCATGATCAGTCTTGCGAATTTAGGTATCCGCTTCGCCATCGACGACTTTGGAACTGGATACTCGTCATTGCAGCATCTCCAGCGTCTGCCTGTCTCGACGCTCAAAATCGACCGCTCGTTCATACAACGGCTTTCAGAGTCGAGTCGGAGTTACTCAATCGTAAAGGCAATCATCGCAATGGGTCACAGCCTTCAAATGCAGATAGTGTCTGAAGGGGTAGAGGTGGAAGATCAAATGCGGGTCTTGCGGAAGCTTCATTGTGACTCCGTTCAGGGCTTTTTACTGTCCCGTCCGGTCGACCCAGAAGCGATATCGCTCTGAGTTCCGAAGCCTTCGCAGTCACCTCGCTATGAGGTATATGTCTTGATATCTTCCATATTGTTGTACGGACATGATGCGCGTTTGCTCGAAACGAGAGCTTTGGTTCTCGAACGCTCCGGTCATCGAGTTCGAATGGTGACGAGTCTCGATGCTCTTGAGCGTATCTTATCTACCGAACAGACCGATCTTCTGGTTTTGTGCCACTCTCTCTCGATGGAAGAGTGCGGACGCTCTATCGCCCTCACCCTTCCCTGGCCGCGGATAAGGAGTCTGATTTTGACCGTGGGTCCGGAGAGTGGCCATGCCCTGTTTCCGGGAACTATCCTCGACGCTATGGATGGACCGGCGAAGCTCGTTTCAATCGTAGGGAAGCTCGTTCAATCTGAGAGTAAAGTAAATGCCCAGATTTACTAAGCTTTGGCCAAGGAGAATTCATAGTCCCAGCCTCAAGGTATAGTGAAATCGTTTCAACAATGCAAAAGGCTACGGTTTTCTCGGACACGATGGCGGTAACGATGTGTTTGCACACTACAGCTCGATCCAATGCGGCGGATACAAATCGCTCAAAGGAAACTACCGGGTTGCATTCGACATCGTTCAAGGAACAATGGCCCGCAAGCTTCCCTCACCGTGTCTTCCCAGGGGTTTAGCGATTTTCGGCCTAACCCTCAGTCTTCGAAAAACAGGGCGTATCACCCGCGAATGAATCTAGCTCTGGACCGCTTCTAGATCGTCATCGAGGTGATCCATGACTATGCGATAACACTCGCAGGAATACTTTTCAAGCCCTGGCCTGTCTCGGATGACGATCTTTCCTCGGCTGTATTGAATGAGGCCTTCATTCTGAAGGTGCTCCGCAGCCAAGCTGACGGTCGAGCGGTTGCTACCCAACATGCCAGCGGGATACTCATGAGTGAGGGGGAGGATAGGGTTATCGGAACGGTCATCCCACAACAGCAGCCAGCGTGATAGGCGTTGAGAGACGGTGTGATGAGCGTTGCATCCGGCGGATTGGCAGGCTTGAATGAGTAGAGCCTGAATATATTGAAGAACCACGTCGTGAAAACGTCCGAAACGAGCGAATTCGGAGATGGCGGTATCAATGCGACAGGAAAAGCCATAGCCGCTCATTCGCATGTACACCTTATGGATACTTCTGCGAGTTCCGATAAGAGCAGAAGCTCCCATGACTGACTCATAGCCGAAAAGACCCATCTCGACCTGAAAGCCATCGCCATATGTAGTTGTCATTGAGCCGATGCCTTTCTCGATAAAGATGAGTTGATCAATGGGCTCTCCGGGGTCCTCGATCTGATGGCCGGATGGCAGGCGCAAAGATCTAAGTTGAAGACGTTCAATTATTTCCGGGTCAAGGGAGCCGAGGATCTTGTTCTTAATGATGGTTATATTCATATTGACCTCTATTAACAACGTGGCACTTATAACAATGTGGCACTTACGTGTGCCATACCACCTCTGGAGGAGGATGACCAGCAAAATTTTTACCAATCGCTTCAGACAAGTTTCAGCAATGCGACACTTACGAAACTCACGCTTGCTCCGAGTGAAGCCGACTTCCGCTTCACCCTGGGCTCCAGCGCACTTTACGCCTTTGGATATAAGCACCCTCTGCTGCACGCTCGTATGCCTCGCTCCTAACAGGGAAGGCTAAAGTAGAACGAGTCACGCTGCTCGGCACAAAGGCCCCGCTCAGGTTTGTGCAAACCCAAGACGGACTTGAGGCCTTGAGGCCACGTTGCCCGCAGAAGCAGACGCGGTAGCCGCGAACATGACGTATTGCCTGCGAATTGAAGGTTCAGTTCTTCTCGCCGACAGTAGATGAATTGATTACCCCGTGAGTGGTCGGTCCTAGTTCTGTAGATGCGCTTCTCGCCAGGCTCCTTCTGGCCAGAGGCTAAAATCTCTAGCGCAAAATCGCCCAAGTCACTCATAGAACTGTCCGTATGCAGTGCTACGGAAACAAAGGCTTCCCCGACCCGAAGACTACCGCCTCCGTTCCAGATTCTAGTTGCAAAGTGCCGTTGGGATCTATTTTCGCGGTTTTGCCAAAAAACGCGGTGGAAATGCCGGTCTGATGGAAAGCGTGGAAGCGAGGACGATGAAGCTGTCCTCGCTCCCCCTCTTCCCACAGCCCTTGGAAATCGCCAAAAGCGGCGATTCCCACATTACGCACCGCACGACGGCTACGGACTTATATACTGGCATTTCTATTGGGCGTTGACCCCTGTCATTTCAATTGAGCAGCAACAGCAAAGTAGAAGGGTGCGGTTTCCGTCCGTCCATTCAGGTAAAACTGGTCCTCAATTGCAGGTAAAACTGCACCGGGTCTTCCTCCGTCTTGGCGTGGGCGGCAATCAACTATTGCTTTAGCCTTGGGTCCGTTCGCAGGGTCAAATGACTAGTGCCTAGTTTGCTCACGCAATGGCTGCATCTGGAGTAGCCACCCGCTCAGCCTTCCCGGCTTTCCGCACCAAAAGAAAAGGAGCAAGCAGGTGCAGTTCGTCCGTTCCTGCTTGCTCCCTCTTGACGAGTTGCGTCTTAGATATTCGGGTGTAGGCCGCTTACGGGGCTTACCTGCTCCAGAAGCGACGCTACTTGGAGAATCGTGGCCTCGGCTTGCCAGTTGCCAACGATTTGTACGCCGATCGGCATTCCTTCCTTGCTCGTGCCGAACCGCATGGAAACGCCCGGCAGGCCAGTCACACTCAAAGGCGACGTCGCGGACATGATGCCCATGATGCCAACGGTCTGGCCGTTGATCTCCAACTCTTCCTGACCATGCTTGAAAGAGGAAGTCGGCACTACCGGAGTGAGCAATACGTCGTACTTCTTGAAGTACTCCGCATAGCCATCCCTCAGCCGCTCCGCTGCCTGCTCCGCATCGATGTACTCCTTCATCGGCGTATCGGGGAGCGACAACACATATCTTGCCATAGAGGAGAGCTCATCGTCCCTGCGACCGGCTGTAGCCTCCTGGACTGCAGGCTTCATCTCCAGGGCGTGCAGGCGGCTGAACACATCCAGCGCAAAGTCTCGCTCAAGCGCGGGGATGCGCACAGGCTCGACGGAGTGACCGAAGCCTTTAAGCGCGTCCGCGGCAGCTTCCACGGTCGCTGCAACATCGCGGGCGATCGGTCCAAAGCCGGGCTCTACCAGCCAGCCCACCCGAAGCGGACGCTTGCTTGAACCAACAACTCCGGCATCAAACGGGACCGCGCTGCCGGAGGCTCCATCGAATCCGTCAGCTCCAGCGAGCTGCGAAAAGGCCAGCGTCAGATCGCGAATGCTCCGGGCCATCGGGCCTACATGCCAAAAACGACGCGGCACACGCGGCCAGATGCCTGTCATCGGGACGCGCCCGTGCGTCGCCTTCAGCGAGACAATGCCGGTATGGGCTGCCGGACCACGCAAGGAGATCGCGAGGTCGGTACCGAGGCCAAGCGGAGACATGCCCGCCGCGATCGCCGCCGACTCGCCCCCGCTTGAGCCACCGGGCGTAAGAGTCAGATCCCAGGGGTTGTTCGAGCGGCCGCTAAGCAGATTGTCGCTTTCAACGCCATAGGAGAATTCAGGAAGGTTGGTCTTCGCAAGTAGAATGCCCCCTGCCTTCTTCATGCGTGCAACGCTGGTGGCATCGGTTTCGGGCACGCGTCCTTTGAAGATGAGCGAACCGCGTTGAGTCAGCACGTTCGCAGTGTCGATCGAATCTTTCACGGTGAATGGCACACCGTGCAAGGGTCCCAGTTTATCTCCCCTCAGTACAGCCGATTCTGCTGCCCTGGCGGACTCGAGTGCATCATTGGCAATCGTAACGACTGCGTTGACCTTGGGGTTGAGGGCCTCGATGCGATCGAGGTGTGCCTTCATCACTTCGACCGGAGAGACCTCGCGTGTGCGGATCAGTTCGGCCAGCTTCGTTGCGTCGGAATAGGTGAGTTCAGTACTCATTGTTTTACCTTTCTACCTGCCACTAGACAGGCAATATTGAGATTCAACCTGCCACATGGTAGATTCAATAATGAAAGATTTTTTTGCTGCACAGCGATGGAAGGGTTGTTATGAGCGCAAATACTCGCGAAGATATACTAGCCGCCGCAAGGCTTGTCGGCCAGGCTCACGGCTACGGAGGTTTGAACTTTCGTGATTTAGCACAAGAGGTGGGCATCAAAGCTGCGAGTATCCACTATCACTTCCCTAGCAAGGCGGATCTGGCTGTGGCGGTAGCGAAGCGCTACTGGGAGGATTCGGCGGCTGATCTTGAATCCCTGACGAAGAACTCATCGGGGCCGCTGGAAGCCCTGCGCCACTACCCTGAAACCTTTCGCGCATCATTGGAGAACGAGAATCGCATCTGCCTCTGTAGCTTTATGTCGGCGCAATTCGACGATCTGCCCGACTTGGTGAAAACCGAAGTTCAAGCCTTTGCTGACGTCAATATTGCATGGCTTAAGAAGATGCTGGTTGCCGCTAAAGTTGTCAGCCACAGGGAAGCCGAGAAGCGAGCGCGTGCTATCTACTCTGGAATAGTGGGCGCTCAACTAGTGGCAAGGAGTCGGGCAGACATCACGCTTTACGATAACCTGATCGAAAGTTACCGCACAGCAGGATTGCTTCCTGCCTAAGCGCCGATTCGTAATGTGAAACGGCATCATCCTCGGCAATCCTCTGTATAACGAACCGGCGACAATCCGTATTGGATTCCGCCGGCCGTCTTGGCGATACAACTACTTGCACTGATTGATAGTTAGCACAACTCTCTCAGCCTTTGAGGAACGCTAACAAATCGGCATTGATCGTCTCTGCGTGCGTAGTAGGCATGCCATGCGGGAAATCCTTGTAGGTCTTCAGGGTCCCGTTCTTCAACAGCTTGGCAGACAGCGGCCCAGCGGCAACATAAGGCACAATCTGATCGTCTTCGCTATGCATCACCAACACAGGCACAGTGATCTTCCTGAGGTCTTCCGTAAAGTCAGTCTGGGAGAAGGCCACAATGCCGTCATAGTGCGCCTTGGCGCCACCCATCATTCCCTGCCGCCACCAATTCTGTATCACTGCCTCCGAGGACTTCGCACCCGGTCGGTTATAGCCGTAAAAAGGTCCGACTGGCAGGTCCCGATAGAACTGCGAACGGTTGGCAGCGAGTTGCGCCTGCAGATCGTCGAACACGGACTTGGGAAGACCAAGCGGATTGGCTGCGGTCTTCACCATGAGCGGAGGCACAGCACTGATCAGCGCCGCTTTGGACACGCGGCTTTCGCCATGCCGCCCCAGATATCGCGCCACCTCACCGCCTCCGGTGGAATGGCCCACATGGATGGCGTCCTTCAGGTCGAGATGTGTCGTAAGAGCGGCTAGGTCGTCCGCATAATGGTCCATATCGTGACCATCCCCAGTCTGGGTTGAACGGCCATGCCCGCGACGGTCATGCGCGATCACACGGTAACCATGGCGCAGAAAGAACAACATCTGCGTGTCCCAATCATCGGCCGACAATGGCCATCCATGACTGAATACAATGGGCTGACCTGAACCCCAGTCCTTGTAAAAGATCTCGATACCGTCCTTGGTTGTGATGGCGGGCATGTGACTCCTTTTAAAATCGATGGCTAACGCAACTCATTAAATTAAACCACAGCCACATGACTAGAGAACGATGGCTATTGTCCATAGCAACCTCGGCAATCTAGCAAACCAGGGAGCTATGTTGCATGCGAGAGCGCACGATCATCACGCCGAACCACCTTCATGCCCTGCTTCCTTTGAGCTCCGGAAATCAATGAGTTTTTTTGCTATTTCTTGGCCATCCTTATTCCACGTTTTGTTCCCTTCCCTGTACGATCACACCTGCGACGGGTATGACTGCAGCCTTCACAGCGAGGAGAAATGCTATGACGCTTGGATTGCCTATCTGGATTGGGAAGTCTTCGAGAAGTGCATTGATCGTACTGAGCATCTTCGGCCTCTGTGCCAATAGCAACCGCCTACTAGCCCAGAGCGACCAAGTGTCGAATTCTCTCCTCGCGACAGAGAACGAAGTCAACAACATCGCCACGCCGTCTGGCCGGACACTAGCCATCAGCTTCTTCTCAGACACGCATGGGGTGGACTTTGGTCCCTACGCCCAACAACTGATCCACACTCTTTCGGATTCATGGAATAGTTCAGCTATTCAAGGGCCTGGATCACCAATCAATAAAGATGGTTTCACTGCCATTCGCATCAGCATCAACATGGATGGCACGCTGAACGCGATGCGCTTAGACGGCAGCAGTGGCAACGTGGCTCTAGAGCGCGCAGCATTGAACTCTCTAAAGCAAGTAAAGGCGTTGCCATCTCTCCCGAAATCATTTACCGGTCCCAACCTAGATCTGCGGGTTCGATATGGCGTGCGGGCGAAGGTCGCAAAGGACTCATAGAGTCGGATGCGAGAATGGCATAAGCCTTGGAGCATTTGCTGTCTGCCGAGATGATGCCGCAGCCTCCAATGCAGACGGCCTTAAGGAACTTCCACAGGGCTCGATGACGATTTAGCCTGCCATCCTGACGGCTGACCAGAGGCATCGGCTCGAAGTGATCGAGCAGGAACTGCTGGCCATGGGGCGATGGCGTATGTGGCTGAAAAGGCAGTAAGAACTGTCCCGCGCGGACAACACATCGGAAGCGGCCCGGGGGGCAGCCAGGCCGTCGTCCTTCGGGGCTATTGCTTCGGAAAGACAGGAGACCAACGATGGATGAGCCGTCAGATTGCAAGCTAAATCTTTTGGGTCTGCATAAATATACGGCTGTTTGTGCAGCTTCCACTCCTGGCCATGATGTACTCACATTCTGAAGAGGCTAAAAGAAGAACGAGATGAACACGGGGCACAGTGCGCTGTCATAGAGACAGGGCTGTTCCCGAGTGTGGAAAGGGTTGCTGAGATATCGAGCGCTAACAAACCGAGTGTCTTTTGCGTTTCATTGGTACTAGTCTCTCTGCAAGGTTCACCTCGCTTGGCAGTTTACCTGCGTTGCCAATTCGCAAGCAGGCGAAAGCGCCGGTCGAGTATACCCACATATAACATGCAACTTATCGTTGGTGCTCATGATCGCACTCTGGCTGCTATAACGTCGTAGTGCATAGATTTCGGGAATAGGTGACGACAGTTGATGAACGAGTGGCAGACAGAGCTTGTTAGTGCAGCCCGCACCTCTCAAATTCCCTTTGAATCTGTCGAACTCATTGTAAACGAGGCTCACGCGCGGGTAGCCATATCTATCCTCAACGCTTTTCGTAATGATGCAGCCGGTTGGGTTTTCGCGGAACCCCGAACCCCTGACCGCCTTCTCCATGAAAATGCGAGACCAACTGATGTTCTTGTCCTGCATCCCCTTCTCGGCTGTTTTCTACTGGAGGTCAAAGGTTGGGTGATCGGCGAGATCTCGCGTATCGAGGCTGGTACATTCTTTCGACGAGTAGCGGGCTACGAGGAGGCTCACAACCCTTGGAACCAAGCCAAGATGCCTCGGCACAAATCCAAAAGGCTGCCCGTCGTGTTCTTCAGCGGAGAAATCTTCCCAAGAAGGATCTTCCCTACTTCGATTGGGTGGTCGCACTTCCTAATATCTCAAGAGCAGAGTGGCGACAGAAGAACTTTGAGGGCACAATAGCGGGTTCTGAGATTCTCCTCAAAGAGGATTTAGTGGATCCCGTTGCGCTACGGTCTCGCCTTGAGGTGTACATGAAAGCCAAGGCTGGGTACCGTCTTCCTTACTCCACGGAGCAGCTCAATCATGTTCGCGAGGCCCTGGGTAGCTCGAATTTAATCAGGGCGAGGCAGCGGCGCTCGGTTGATCCGCACACGGCCACGCTGGGCAGTGTTATCGACAAGTTTGAACTGAAGGATAAACGCTTATCAGCTGAACAAATCGAGCTGATCGAGGCCGAGTTCGATGGGCGCCCTCAACTGGTGCGCGGTGTTGCTGGGAGTGGCAAATCAGTGGTGCTTGTAAGGAATTTCGCCCAAATATTGGACCGCAGCATAAACAGCGTTCAGTTCACTCTTGATACAAAGAACCAGAACAAGCGCTTCGCAATCGTTTGTTTCAATCGATCATTGGTCCCTTTTCTCCGCAAGCACTTTGAAGATGCTTTTCGCTCTCTAACCTATCGAGACCCACCAGACTGCGTTGATATTTACAGCGTGAACAAGCTGCAATGGATGCTATCCAGATCGCAAGGAGGTCCGTTAGCGTACCAAAGATACGGCCATGAACCACCTGAGGGCGTTGCCGCCATGTTTGCTACGCATTACTCACAACAGCTAGATGTGCTTGCTCGCAGTGACAAGGAAGCATACGACAAGCTGCTTTATGACGCTATCTATGTTGATGAAGGGCAGGATCTGTTCGACGAGGAATACTTGTTTCTAATGAGGCTACTCCGAACAGACGCTAGGACTGGGGTTAAGAACATTGTGATCTTTTACGATGATGCTCAGAATGTCTACGGGCGTCCTCGCCCCACATGGAGCAAACTCGGAATTCAGATCACCGGGCGCAGAACGTATGTGATGAAGACTTGCTTTAGAAACAGCAAGCCAATTATTGACTTCGCATTCAATCTGCTGCTGGGGGTTAAGGCTGAAACGAGGGTTCTAACAAAGATCTTCGCTGACGTCGCTTACCTTCGGGAAAATGGCTTGGTTGAGGAGCTGCCTGATCGCTGGCAGGCAAACTTCGCTGACCGCGTAGAAGGGTCCGCACCCACCGTCAGCTTGTTCTCAACACGAGAGGATGAAAAGGAATGGCTGATTCGGAGTGTCTCAGATCTAGTACAAATCCAGAATGTCAACCCGGACGACATTTTGATCCTCTTTTGCGATCCGTCGCCCTTTGAAGATCTTGACTATAAATTCAAGAAGGCGTGTCCAAGCATTTCCAGAGTCTTGAAGCCCTTTGGCCGTTCGGACAATCCAGCGAAGGACCAGTTCATCTTTGTCGAGAGCTGCCTTACCATGACTACGGTGGAGTCAGCCAAAGGTTACGATTCGCCCGTAGTCTTCGTAATTGGGGCCGACTTGTTTTCGACGGATGTGGCCGGACGAGCCCTATTCTACGTAGCATCAACACGTTGCAAGATGAAGCTTTATGTGTCCGGTCTAAAGGAAAACGGAACCCTTGCTGAGGAGGCTGCTTCTGTCGCACAGCTGCTGAGTACTCCCCAACTAGCTCGTGTTGCGATATCGCCACCCTCGCCAGCTCTGACCCCTCCCAATGCGGCCGTACCGCTTGTCTCTAAGGTGAGCCGCTCAATTACAAACCTTGTGACTAAACGCCTTCACAGAGGAGATCGCGTTAGACATCCGGCGCTGGGCGAAGGGGTGCTAGTTTCGGATCCAAAGCTTAAGGTTGTGGCTTCAGAAAAGGCAATTTGCCAAATGGTAGATGTTCAGTTCGGAGCCCTTGTCAAAAGAAATATACCCGCTGAATTAGAGGGGCTGGTATTCGCCTCTAAACAGAACTAAGGATGACGAGATCGGCTTGCAAGCCGATCTCTGCCCTTCTATTAATGCATTCAGATAGACCAAATTGTCTCAGAGGCGTCTATGTTGTAACCTGATTAGCTATCAAAGAGATTTGACGACTACAGCGCTACAGTTCAACGTATTGTTCTTCGCGGTATCGAGCACCCAAGTTGTGAGCTTAAACGTGCTGTGGCAATATCGAAGAAGGGAGATCTAACAGATCGCCTCGAGGATTACTCCGATTCGGTGGTGTGCAGATGCTTTAACAACATCCGCGCAATCACTCACCTGGCAAGGAAGCAAAAGTTCCTTGCCGAAGACCCGGGAGAAGACATTACCATGCCGATCACGAAGATTTCGGAAAAGCCGGTGATGCTCATCGATTCAATGCTTCGGCTGCTCGGAGCGATCGAAGACCTCGGGGACCTCTGCCTCATGCTCGTTGCCATCTTTAGTGGACCCCATGCCAGTGAGGCGATGGGATTCAATGGAAGTCATGGACGGGAGTCTCCCTGATGCCCTACGGCACCGCCGTCGAGGGGCAGTTCTATGAAGGGCGTCTCAAGACCAAGGCGAGTCGATCTCCCATTTGCAGTTCCCGAACCCGTACGTCCGGTCATTGAGGCCTGGCGAAGAATCTGCTCGGACCCGTCGCAGGAGGCTATGATGTTTCCCACGTTCGGTCGCGGGAAGCAAACAGGCCAAGCGGTGCCCCGCCACTTCAAAAACTTCCTCATGTGGCGGATCAAGCCGATCGCAGATCGGTTGGATATACCAGCTCGTCTCATTACCTTTCAGGTTATGCGACGTTCCCTGGGAACTCCACCTCTCCGGTCACGGTACGCTCAAGGACGCGCAGGGCGCACTACCCCATGCGAGCATCACGACGACCGGCAACGTGTACGTGCAGGTCGTCGAAAAGAATGTCATGCGGGCGGTGAACTCTCATACCTCGAAGGTGCTAGAAGGCTGGACGCCAGCAGTAGAAAGCATGGGTTTAACGGGTCGCAACGTGAATCGCCTTCCGGAGCCTTTTTCAGGATCCAAAAGCAATTTGGTAAAGTTTAGGAGAGGAGGTCTCCAAGTGCTTGATAAATATGGCTCCTGAGGTAGGACTCGAACCTACAACCCTTCGGTTAACAGCCGAATGCTCTGCCATTGAGCTACTCAGGAATACTTTGGTGCGGTCATTGGAACCGCATCGCATGGCATCATGCGCAACTGCGCTGTATTAGTTATAACAAAAAAGCACAGCGCAAGGAACGTGGGGAGCAGATTTAAACTGAAAGATGATGGGTGGATATACGAGCACATCGAACCGCAATGTGTCTTGAACGTCTGGACACTGGAATTCGATCGAAGCACGAGCTCAACATAGCGAAGCGATAGAGAGAATCGAATATCGCTGCAGTGCTACGGGTAGAGCAAGACCGCGATGCTGTACGTGCTAAAGGGGCCACCATCGCGGGAGGAGCATGCTCCAATCGCTGCCTGGTGGTATTTGCCGGAGCCCAGGCGAGCCTGGAGAGGACTAGGAAGATGGTTGAGGTCGGCCGCAGTGTAGCGCATGACAAACCACGGCCTGTTAGATCCGGCATAGCCGGTGTGCATCGAGCAGGTCTGACGGGCCGATTGGATCGCTGGCTCTGAGGTGTTCACGGCGAGTGTATTGCCGATAGCTCCTCCAGAGCTGGCGATGATGTTGGCTACAGCGGTCTCCTGCTGATTGATGCTCAGGGTCTCAACCGTGGAGACGAAATCCTCTACAGCGTAGAACTGATCGTCACGGACGATCACAGAGATGCCAACAACATTGACGTTCGGGTCGAGTAGATTCTCGCGGTGACCTTCCGACTGCATCCACATCTCGTGAATCTCGGTAGAGTCCGGAGCTTCGCCGACGTTCTCGGAGATGAGGGAGAAGCGAACGCCTGCAGTTGCCGCGCGATCTGCCAACTCCGGCTCACCGGGGAATCCGTGAGAGATATCTGCATGATCGGCCATCTGGCGGGCGTGGAAGGCAGCAGCTCGTGCAAGTACGGGGTCGCGGCGAAGAGGCTGCAGTCCGCGGCTCTGACGCTCGCGATTGGCTGCAGCGAGAAGATACTGCTCGGCCATTGAGGCGGGAGTGGAGGTATCGGCTGCCTGGATCTTGCTCTGGAGGGCGCAAGGAAGAAGAGAAAGAACGAGGGTCGACTTTAGGAGGATGCGACGGAATGGTTTGATTTGTCGCATGGAATCGGACCCCTGCATGGCTGTTTGCCGATGCGTTCTATAGGGGTGATTCTAGGCAGCAGGGTCCCCGGGATAAATACCACTTCCGGGGCAGTCTTCGGACAAAGGTGGACCTAGAGGGAGTCGCGAACAGCGTTCCAGGTGTGGCGAATTCCCTGCTCCAGGCTCGTGGTGTGGTGCCAGCCAAGGTTATGGAGGCGTGTGACGTCCATGAGCTTACGCGGCGTTCCATCGGGCTTCGTGGTGTCAAAGACCAGTTCACCTGTGAACCCTAATACTCGGGCCACGGTCTCAGCGAGCTCGCGAATCGTGACATCTTCGCCAGTGCCGATGTTGATGAGCGGTGGAGCATCTTCCAGCAGGAGAGAGTTATAACGGTCCTCATCGAGGTTTAGCAGGAAGGTGCAAGCCTCGGCGAGATCGTCGGAGTACAGAAGCTCTCGGCGTGGGGTGCCAGTTCCCCAGACAGATAGCTCAGAAGATCCGGTCTTGATTGCCTCTGCGGTCTTGCGAATCAACGCGGGCAAAACGTGAGAGTTATTCAGGTCGAAATTATCGTTCGATCCGTAGAGGTTCGTCGGCATCGCGGCGAGGTACTTTGTGCCGTACTGCCGGTTGTAGCTCCAACACATCTCGATACCTGCGATCTTTGCGAGGGCGTAGGGACGGTTGGTGGGTTCGAGTGGCCCTGTGAGGAGACAGGACTCGGGCATGGGTTGCGGCGCCAGCTTCGGGTAGATGCAAGAGGAGCCGAGGAAGAGCAATCTATCTACGTTGACGTGATAGGAAGAGTCGATGATGTTGTTCTGGATCTTGAGATTGTCACGGATAAAGTCCGCAGGATAGTTGTTGTTGGCTAGGATCCCTCCCACCTTCGCAGCGGCGAGCACCACATGCTCAGGTTTTGTCTCCTCGAAGAACTTCTCCACGGCACCCACGTCTAGCAGATCCAGCTCGGCGCGGGTGCGCGTGATGAGGTTGGTATAGCCCTTCTGCTCAAGCGATCGCACGATGGCTGAGCCGACGAGGCCGCGGTGGCCTGCGACGTAGATGCGGTCGTCGAGTTTCATGTGAGGGGTCGAGGTGCCTGCAGTCATGGATCCTATGTCTCTCGAACGGTGAAGGCATCGAAGCCGTGGGCGACCGCGAGAGCATCACGGTTAGCGGTGTTAAGGTCAGCTTCCACCATCTCGCGAACGAGCTCGGCGAAGGGGGTTCTGGGCGTCCAGCCAAGCTCACGCTTCGCCTTGCCGGGATCGCCCAACAAGGTTTCGACCTCAGTAGGCCGGAAGTAGCGTGGATCGACTGCGACGACGATGTTGCCGTTTGCGTCGAGAGCCTTCTCGTCGACTCCACTTCCCTGCCACTTGAGGTCAAGCTCCAGCAGCTTCGCGCAGCGCTGAACGAACTCGCGTACGGTGTACTGCTCTCCGGTGGCAATAACGTAGTCCTGTGGCTTATCCTGCTGCAGCATCAACCACTGCATCTCGACGTAGTCACGGGCGTGTCCCCAATCGCGCTTGGAGTCCAGGTTGCCGAGGAAGAGCTGCTTCTGCAAGCCGACCTTGATGCGGGCGAGTCCACGCGTGATCTTACGGGTGACGAAGGTCTCGCCACGGAGGGGCGACTCGTGGTTGAAGAGGATTCCATTGCAGGCGTAGATGCCGTAGGCTTCGCGGTAGTTCACGCAGATCCAATAGGCGTACATCTTCGCGACCGCGTAGGGGCTGCGGGGATAGAAAGGCGTGGTTTCCTTCTGTGGAATCTCCTGGACGAGGCCGTAGAGCTCTGAGGTGCTGGCCTGGTAGAACTTCGTCTTCTTTTCGAGGCCGAGGATGCGGATGGCTTCGAGGAGGCGCAGCGGGCCCAGGGCGTCGGCATCCGCGGTGTACTCGGGCTGCTCGAAGGAGACCTGGACGTGGGATTGGGCACCAAGGTTGTAGATCTCGTCGGGCTGGACCTTTTGGACGATGTGGATGAGGGACGAGGAGTCTGTGAGGTCGCCGTAGTGGAGGATGAAGTGGGGCGAGGGGTTATGCGGATCTTCGTAGATGTGGTCGATGCGGGCGGTGTTGAAGAGGGAGGCGCGGCGCTTTACGCCGTGAACCTCGTAGCCTTTGGCGAGGAGAAATTCGGCGAGATAGGCGCCGTCCTGGCCGGTGACTCCGGTGATAAGGGCTTTCTTCAAGTGTAAATTCTCCTTTTTGACGCTTGGCGGCTCTGGTGATTCTACTTGAGAGCATTCGTACGCTCGTGGTTCGGCCGGGGCGTCCTCCCTAAGATACCCCTCCCCCACCCCCGGTTGCTTTGCGCAAAGTCCTGATTCAACTCAGCTTGGCTTTGGACTATCCAGCCAAACGACTGATTCGAAAAGACTTTCTGCAAATCAAGCAATAGCATCACTTATGGGCAATTCTCTCTGTTACCCGCAGTCGTTTTCATGTAATTGAGACTAGGGTTCATTGGGTGGATCTTCCTTGACCTCTATTTCTATTCTAACAACCCGGGAAAACTAAAATGCCACTTTTATTTGTCTTTATTCGCTTTGTTTTTATAGACATAGACTTTTATGGGACTTGACAAGATTTTGCCAGAAAAGCAGAAAGCGCTGGGCGCAAATCCCATGACTTCAAGCGATGGATTGCAAACTTTGTTCAAACTGCTCTAAGACCTGCTGTTTTCCGAGATGCTGGACGGCGTAGCGGCGGGCGGCTCTGCCGAGGGTGGCGCGGAGGGCAGAGTCGTCGACGAGCCGTGCTGTGGCGGCGTGGAGGGCCTCGGCGTCCTCCGCGGGGACGACTACTCCGCAGGGGGCGTGAGGGATGAGGCCGCCGCCAGCTACGACCTGGGCCACCTGGGTGCCGGGGTCTGCCGTGGCGATGATAGGACGTCCGCTGGAGAGCATGCCAGTGAGTTTGGAGGGCATGACGAGGTCGGCTGCTCCGGCACGCTGGGGCAGAAGATGGATATCGGCGGCGTTGAGGAGTTCGTTGAGACGGTTGAGAGGCTGGAGCGGCAGGAGGGTGACGTTGGAACGATGGGCGACGAGAGTCTCCAACTGGGGCCGGAAGGCTCCGTCGCCACAGAAGAGGAAGTGGACGCGGCTATCTGGGTGGGAACCGCCCTCGCTGAAGGCCTCGGCCAGAGGCGCAAGAAGCTCGAGGCCCTGCTTGGCGCCCATGTTGCCGGAGTAGAGGAGGATGATCTTATCCTGCAGGCCCAGTTCTTCGCGGAAGGAGTTGGGTTGACCATCTTCGTGGGGATGGACCGTATCGATATCGACCCAGTTGGGAAATAGAACGGCCTGGGTAGAAGGAATCCCCTTGTTGAGAGCCCGCTCGAGCATCTTGGTGGAGATGCTTGAGACACGGGTAAAGGCACGGGTGAAGAACTCTTCCATACCGAGGGCAAGGGCATGGATTGGGCCCTCTGCGGGGAGCAGACCAAGGTCGAAGGCGGCATCGACCTCAAAGTCCTGGATGTGGAGCCATGAGGCAGCGCCGCAGGCGCGGGCGACCAACAACGCCAAGGGTGCGCCAAAGAAGGTCGGCTCTACGGTAAAGACGATGTCCGGCTGCCACCAGGCCTGCCTCACCATCACCGGGACGCTGCCCAACATGAAGGAGAAGAGATGGGCGATGCGCTTGAGGCCAGTCGGTATGGATGGGACGTAGAGGGGAACGCGGTAGACAACGGGCTCGCCGGGATGTCTTTCGGTGCGGTAGAGCTTGCCGCGATAGTCTTCACGGATACTCCAGGCGGGATAGTACGGTGGGGCGGTAACGACGCGAACTTCGTGGCCACGAGCGGCGAGCCAGGAGGCCATTTCGCCGGTATATTTCCCGATGCCTGTCAGTTCAGGGGCGTAGTTAAGCCCGTAGATCAGGATTTTCAAACGACTCCCTTATGGTTATTGGTACTTCTGTCCCTTGTTTACGATTCTAACGTCGCCTATCTAGTTCCCTGCCGATGGTGGGAAGAGTGTAACTACGACTCGCACATGCTCTGCGTTCGAGCAGAAGAACCAGATCGTGAGGCTTTTGAGTTCTAATCAGACATCGATATTTGTTGCATGTTCCGCGATACGATTTTTAGACGTCTTGCAATAGCTACAAAATGCGTACAAGAAGATACAGACGAACCAACAATTGCTAACGTTGATAGGATGCAAAAAAGCTCAGACATGTGTGGCCGGTTCTTTGATTGCGAGCTTTATTCCCTCTGCATCCCTCGATATTCGGCAGGAGAGCTTGCTTTGACATTGCTAGGGGTTGATCGAATGATTGGGATAAGAGGGGCTGTATGGGATTAGAGATCGGGAAGAAGATGCGACGGCAACCGCTGGCGGCGTTCGGTCTCGTGCTGCTTGGAGTGTTCGTGGTGTGTGCGCTCTTTGCCCCGTGGTTGGCCCCGCAGGACCCCGCACAGTTGGATCTGGTTGGACGGCTGGCAAGCCCGAGCGGGGCGCACTGGTTTGGGACCGATGAGTTGGGACGGGATATCCTTTCGCGGACCTTGTATGGAGCGAGGATCTCGCTGGTGGTGGCGGTGAGTGTGGTGGGGCTCTCCGGGACGCTGGGCCTTATCGTGGGGATGGTGGCGGGGTTCTATGGCGGGTGGCCGGATACGGTGTTGAATGTCTATGTGGCGAACGCATTTCTGGCGTTACCGGGGATTCTCCTCGCTATCGCCTTCGTGGCGTTTATGGGGCCGGGGCTGGTGAATGTGATTCTGGCGCTGGCGATTTCAGGATGGGTGGCCTATGCACGGCTGGTGCGGGCCCAGGTCCTGGCCGTCAAGGAGCGAGAGTTTGTCGAGGCGGCGCGGGCACTGGGCGCGAGCGATCTGAGAGTGATCTATAGGCACATCTTGCCGAATATCCTGCAGCCCTTAATCGTGCAAGGCGCGATTGGGATGGCCGGCGCGGTGCTCGCGGAGGCTACGTTGAGCTTTCTGGGGCTAGGGATTCCCGCGCCAGCGGCAAGTTGGGGATCGATGTTGAACGACGCGCGGTCGCATCTGTTTGACTCCCCGCATCTGGTCTTCTTTCCCGCGATGGCGGTGATGCTGTGCGTGCTCTCGTTCAACTTGATTGGAGATGCACTGCGGGATTATCTAGACCCGCGAACTCAGCTATCGGCGGGGCTCTAGGGAACGATGTTGTCGGAGTCTCCAAGCTTCGCTCTTATATCACCGGATATGCTTTGCCGATGCACTTTCCGACCTTGTAGTGAGTTCCTACCTGTGCCTGCAGACTCACATTGGCTTTGGATTGAAATAAGAGGACGATATCGGAGCCACCAAACTGAAAGTAGGCGAGCTCTTCTCCCTTGCGCAGCGTGACACCGACCTCTACCGTGAGAACGACGGAGGACACGAGGGACAGCCCAACCGGAATGACGGCGACGAGTCCGATGGGCGTGTCTAGCATAATAAGCCCGCGCGTCTGGGCGAATTGGTAGCCAGCGGTATTTGGGGCGGTTAACATGCGGGCTGTCTTCAGACGCTTCTCATTCCCTGCATCGGCCTCCGCATCGATCGGAACGGCGGTGACCTCTACGTAGACCTGTCCCTGTATGTTCCGCGCCTCAACGACCGTGCCGCCTACGGGGGAATGCAGACGATGGTAGTCGTTGGGGCCTAAGAAGGCATGCATGAACGTTCCATTTGCGAAGGCGTCTTTATATGGACTGCCTTCCAGAAGCTCGCTGATCTTCCACGATAGCCCCTTCACGGAGATCGATGCATTGGCATCAATCTCCCATTGGCCGTCGTAGGTGGAATCCGCAGGACTCACGATCACGGTAGGGTCGGTGATGGCTGCGATGGGACGGTGGCCCGGTTTAAAAGACCGGGCAAACATCTCGTTGAAGGTACGCCATCCGCCACGGGGCTCCAGAAAGTCTTCCATGTGAAAGCTTGGCGCATTCCGGAAGCTGGCCAACGACTCCGCGGTGAGAGACTCCGGGGTATCGAGAAACTTTCCATACTCCTGCGCAAAACGAACCAACCACGCCGAGAGCGGAGGTAAGGGAGGAGCGGTGTCTGCAGGCTTAATCGCATTTTGCAGTTTATATACAGGAGGCTGCATCAAGACGAAGTACATCCCGACAAGACGGTTGTAGAACTCCCTGCCCTGGGAATTTTCGCTTGGCACCCAACGTAAAAGGTTATTGAGGAACTGTTGATAGTCCTCCAAGGTGCGGAGGTGTTCCATCTCCACTGCGCCGCTCTCATGAGCAAGTCGAACAGCTTCTGTGAAGAGAGCTTCCCATCCGTTGGCGCGAATCATATCGACAAACTCTTGCACTAGCGGCTGATATGAAGTTGCTATTGCCTGCTCGTACGCCTTACTCATGATTTTTAATTTACAACGATGGCGTCAGAGAAATTGACGCGTGCAGAGAGTTTGTCGCGTGGTCGAGCATCCCATCAAATTCGATTGAAGGAGGGATGGATCGATATTCATCTCATCCTAAAAATGTTCATCGATTCGGAGAGAGATTCTCTCAAGAGGCAAGGATGTCTACGATGCGGGCGACGATGCGAGCTTCGTCTATCTGAACGATTGCGACTGTGACCGGCAGCTTGAAGCGGCGTGGACCTGCGCTGCCAGGGTTCAGATACAGGATGCCTTTGCGGTCTTCGATGGAGGGCTTGTGGGAGTGGCCGCTGACGACGACTGCGACTCCAGCGACGGTAGGATTGATGTCGAGCCAGCTCTCCGAGTGCACTAGATAGAGGATCTTGCCGTCTAGCTCGATGAAGTCAGTTTCGGGTAGGTCAGCGCAAGCGCCATGCACGTCTACGTTGCCACGAATCGCGGTGAGTGGAGCGATACGGCGGAGGTCGTCGAGGATGGCTGGATCGCCGACGTCTCCAGCGTGCAGGATGTGGTCGACTCCGGCGAGAGCTGCAAGAGCCTCAGGCCGAAGCAGGCCGTGCGTGTCTGAGATAACGCCGATCCGCATCTGGAGACGATCCGGGCTATGCCAATTTCAGAGTCTGGAGGGAGGCGTAGTTTTTACTTTGGGCGGGGTCGTGGCTACGGTCGGGATCGACGCGCAGCTCAAACATGGTTACTCCCGCGAGATCGACTACGAAGTCTTCGATCTCTTCGTTCGTGCCGCTGGGGCTGAAGTTCCATTGCTGGCGTAGGACCTCCCGCAGATCTGTGGTGGATCCGGCGTAGATGGCGAACTCCTGTGAACGCTCGGCGGCGCGGTCTACGAAGTGAACGTAGATGCGGCGGATGTTCTGCGGCTCGTCAAAGAACAGCCGTATGACCTGCGGACCGGTCGTGGCTGCACGCCAGCCGGTGGTCGGGTGCTTGCCCAGGGCGTGTTCGATGGGAAAGGCTTCGTCTTCTGAGGTGATCTCGACTCGGGCGATCCGCTCCAGGTCGCGCCAAAGGTCATCGGTGGGAAGCTTGGTCGCAGCGGCGGGTGAAACTATACTTTTACGCATTCAAATTCCCTCATGCTGCCTCGCCCAAGCATATCTGATAACGCCAGTGCTTGGCTTTCGGCCTGTGATTGGCGTTACTTGTCGAACTGGACAGTGGCGAGGATCGCTTCGAGGCGGTGGCGGACCGCTTCGAGTTGCGCGGGGGTCATGTCGCGTACGCCGCTTACATCACCGCCACAGAAGGAGTTGACGATGAGGTCGAAGCGATAGCATGTGCCGCGATGGAGGGCGGTATAGATCTCGTCGCGGGCTTCGGTGCAGATGCCGCCGTGCTCGTCGTATCCGTGGCTGAAGGGCACACTGGCGATCTGGGTGGTGGAGGCCGTTTGAGGGGCGCGAACCGTGGCTTGGCGGGCGCAGTCAGGGGCGGAGAGATGCGGGTTCAGGCTGAGATAAAAGAAAGCCCCGCTGAAGGTAGATTCCGGATAAGGGTTGAACGCGATGCTGACCAGCGCACGCATCTGGGTGGAGTGCGGGGCGGAGCGGGCGTCGAGCCGGAAGGTGCTGGTCTCCCCGTCTTTGAGGCTGAGGTTCCAGCCTGCGGGCACCTGAATTGTTACTCCGGAACGGGGATCGTGATAGCTCCGAGCCGGTGGAGTGGTGGGTTCGGGAGTCGCCCTGGGCTGGGCCTGGATTGTACATGAGGAGAACACCCCGGCCACGGCAGCCACTAAGGCTACCAAGAGGACGGGGGTGAGAATTCGGCTTATGCTATTGCCGCGTGGGCGATCAGACGAGATGGATCGCTCAGGCAACACAGGCTCTAAAATACTCCAGCGACCGCTCCAGACCTTCGCGGAGGGCGATCTTGGGCTCCCAGCCGAGGAGGGTGCGGGCACGGGTGATATCGGGGCGGCGGCGCGTGGGATCGTCCTGCGGTAGAGGCTTGAAGACGATTTCGGCCTTGGAACCGGTCAAAGCCAGCACCTCCTTCGCGCATTCGAGGATGGTCCACTCGACGGGATTGCCTATGTTGACGGGAAGCGTCTCGGATGACTTCGAGAGACGGACGATGCCGTCGATGAGGTCGGAGACGAAGCAGAAGCTGCGGGTCTGCGAGCCGTCGCCGTAGATGGTGAGGGCCTCACCACGGAGAGCCTGCATCATCAGGTTGGAGATGACGCGGCCATCGTTGGCCTGCAGGCGTGGGCCGTAGGTGTTGAAGATGCGCACCAGGTGGGTGTTGACGTTGTGGTAGCGGTGGTAGGCCATTACAGCGGCCTCGGAGAAGCGCTTCGCCTCATCGTAGACGGAGCGAGGGCCGATGGGGTTGACGTGGCCCCAGTAGGTCTCTACCTGGGGATGAATCTCTGGGTCGCCGTAGCACTCCGAGGTGGAGGCGTGCAGGTAGCCGGCGTTGTTCTTGCGAGCGATCTCGAGGGTATTGAGAGTGCCGGCTGAGCCGACGCGCAGGGTCTCTACACCCAGGCGGGCGTAGTCGACCGGACTGGCGGGAGAGGCGAAGTTGAAGACGAAGTCGACAGGGCCAGGATCGAAGGGCGTGCAGATGTCGTGCTGTATGAGCTTGAACCGCGATTCGGAGTCGAGATGGGCGAGGTTTGCGAGGTTGCCGGTCGACAGGTCGTCCACCCCGACCACCGTATTTCCTTCAGCCAATAAAACATCACAGAGATGGCTGCCTAAAAAGCCGGCGGCTCCGGTCACAAGAATAGTCTGCGGCATGCGTTCCCTTTCTCAGTGGAAGTCGCCGGTCGGTGGAACTGCCGGGATTCCTGAGCAAAAAAATGTTGACGTCCAAGGGTCCGGCCCTTCGTGTCCGGACCCCGCAGATGCACACCAGTCAGTGAGAAGACATGGGCTGTATTGCGTTTGGCACCCTACCGGCGGAACTTAGACAAGATCATATGGTCGCGGGAAGAGATGTCGAAGGATCGCGCAACGGATAAGCCGCCGGACGCCCGATACTGAGATACGTAAATCCATGCTCGGAGATCACTCGAGGATCGAACAGGTTGCGACCGTCGATGACGATAGGATAACGCAGCGTTTTGTTGAGCCGTTCCAGGTCGAGTTTGGCAAACTCCTGCCAGTCCGTGAGGATGACGAGAGCATCCGCGTTCTTCGCGGCGGCATAGGAGTCTTCGACGTAACTGAGGTTGGGTCCTGGAGGAAGCGCCTCAGCCGCACGCTTCATCGCTGCGGGATCGTAAGCGGCGATGGTGCAGCCCTCGGCGAGCAGCATCTCGACCAGTTCGATCGCCGGCGACTCGCGGATATCATCCGTCTCTCCTTTGAACGCAAGGCCGAGGACGCCGATGCGCTTGCCACGCAAGGTCCAGAGGGCGGAACGCACCTTGCTCAGGAAGCGCTTCTTCTGTTCGACGTTGATCTTTTCGACTTGCGAGAGAAGACTGAAGTCGATGCCAAGCTGCTCCGCGACCGAACGGAAGGCCGCTACGTCCTTGGGGAAGCAGGACCCACCGTAGCCGATACCGGGGCGGAGGAACCGTGGCCCGATGCGGCTATCGAGACCGATGCCCAACGCCACCTGCTCCACATTGGCGTCCGTGGCCTCGCAGAGGTTGGAGACGGCGTTGATGAAGGAGATCTTGAGGGCCAGAAAGGCATTGGAGGCGTGCTTGATGATCTCCGCGCTCTTGGTCGAGGTGAGCAGCAACGGAGGAGGCGCATCGACCTTGCAAGGACCAGGCACGGTGTCTTTACGCGTGTAGTACTCGCCACCGGTGAGCGGCTCGTAGACCCTTTGCAGCAGAGCCGCGGCACGCTCGCTGTTGGCTCCGACGACGATCCGGTCGGGGTGAAGGAAGTCCGCCACGGCAGTTCCCTCCCGCAGAAACTCTGGATTGGAGACGACGTCGAAGAGCTCGCGGGCGACGCCATTGCGCTCGATGGCGCGGCGAATCCACTCGTTGGTGTAGACAGGAACGGTGCTCTTCTCGACGATCACCTTGTAGCTTGTGAGGGACCTGGCGATTTCGCAGGCAACGGCTTCGACGTAGGAGAGATCGGCATCTCCCGTGTCGCTCTGCGGAGTGCCGACGGCGATAAAGATCGCCTCGCACTCACGGGTGGCTTCGCCCAGATCGGTCATGAAGCGAATCTTGTTATTGCGATACCGCTCTAACAACTCTGGAAGGTACTTCTCGTGGATGAGGGTGTCTCCACCCTGCAGAGCGGCAACCTTACCCTGGTCGTTATCGACGCAGATTACGTCGTGGCCCATCTCAGCGAAGCAGACAGCGGCCACAAGGCCTACGTAACCCGAACCCACTACAGCGATTTTGATCGTTTGATCCATAGTTTTAGTTGAGACCTTCCTCACGTTAAGCATAGCCGAGTTTCAGCAAATTGAACGCAAGCGCCTGTCGTCGATTGATTCAAGCGCCCTGGCAACAGAGTGTACCGAAGATGCATCTATACACAATCAGAGAAAATGTAACCGAGTATCTTGTTCTAGCGCATTCCAGGCCCACGGACCGGGTCGGGTGCATGCAATAACAGAAACATGCTGAGCAATACAGCCCATTCGTCCAACTTGCAAACTTGAATTTCTTCCAGGAAAAAGGATCACGGCTGCTATGCTCAAAGATGATGGTCCGAATCCTATGCGTATTCTGCATATCATAGAGACGTTGAACCCTGAGTCGGGTGGACCGACCGAATCCGTGCGGGTTCTTCTAAGCTATGGCCCCATCGGTTACGTGGGCGAAGTAGTCACTTTGGACGATCCCGCGGCCCCCTATCTCTGCGATCTGGACTTCCCTGTCCACGCGCTGGGACCGACCAACACCACCTACGGCTACAACGCAAAGCTACTGCCATGGCTGCGGGCAAACCGTCACCGCTTCGATGGAGTTGTGGTCAACGGGCTTTGGCAATACTGCGGATTTGCAGCCTGGCGCGCCCTTAATGGCAACACGCCGTATATGGTCTTCGCTCATGGAATGCTCGACCCATACTTCCGTTATGCCTTCCCACTGAAGCACCTCAAGAAGTGGATCTATTGGATTCCCTTTGAATACAGGGTGCTTCGCGATGCCTACCGAGTGCTGTTCACCTCGAAGGCGGAGAAGCGGCTGGCCGAGAAAAGCTTCTGGCTGCACAAGTGGAACCCCTACGTCGTTCCCTATGGCGCAAGCGGCCCCAAAGGCGATCCCGAGGTCCAGAAACAGGCATTCTTCGATCTGTGCCCGGAGGTCGAAGGGAGACGATATCTCTTGTTTCTCGGTCGAATCCATCGCAAGAAGGGCTGCGATATGCTGATCGACGCCTTTGCGAAGATCGCCCCGGACGATCCGGAGCTTCATCTGGTCATGGCTGGCCCCGATCAACAACTCTGGAGCGCCAAGCTGAAGGAAGCCGTTGCGGCTGCGGGCCTGACCGAGCGCGTACACTGGCCGGGAATGCTGAAGGGCGACGCCAAATGGGGCTCCCTGTTTGGTTCTGAGGCCTTCATACTTCCCTCGCACCAGGAGAATTTCGGAATCGCGGTTGCGGAGGCTCTCGCGTGTGGACGCCCCGTACTTCTGGCAGACAAGGTGAACATCGCGGAGGATATCGCCGAGGATAAGGCTGGTCTGATGGAGCGCGACACACCGGACGGAACGCTGCAACTGTTGAGGCGCTGGATCAGGATGTCCGCACAGGAGAGGCAGCAGATGTCCGAACGCGCCACCGAGTGCTTCCAACAGCGTTACGATATGAGTGAGAACGCGAAGGCAATCATCCGGCTCTTTGAAAACGCAATCGTTCCCGCGACCCCATAGAAGACAAGAGAACCAGCACAAACGCCATGGCGAAGGAAATTCACTACAACGCGGCGGAGCATATCTCGGCGGAGAGTGCGGCTGACCCGTACCTGCGGCCCGCATTCCCGCTAAGCGACCGCATTCGCCGCTTTACATGGAACATCTGTTGGCTCCTTCTGTACCGCCCGTCTCCACGGCCATTTCATGCCTGGAGATCGATGCTTCTCCGCCTGTTTGGCGCGACGATGGGCCCGGACTGCCATTTTTATCCAGGCTCGAAGGTATGGGCACCGTGGAATCTCACCTGCGCCTACCAGGTGACGGCGGCAGATGGGGTCGAGATCTACAACCCCGCGCCTGTCAGGTTGGATTCGCACGCGATTCTCTCTCAAGGAGCGTTTCTCTGTGGCGCGACCCACGACTACGACGACCCAGCCTTCCCGCTGCTCGCTTACGCCATGCACATCGGCGCGTACGGCTGGGTGTGCGCGAGGGCCTCAGTCGCTCCAGGGGTGCAGATAGGGGAGGGTGCGGTGCTTGGTCTAGGCTCAGTCGCGACTCGTAACCTCGAGCCCTGGACGGTCTATGCAGGTGCTCCGGCCCTCAAGGTGAAGGAGCGCCGGAGATTTCTCGAAGACGACACCACGCCCGACGCCCCGCTTCTCAGCAGGAAGCGCTAAAGACAGCAGGGACTAACCGCGCAGTTTCGCGAGCAGATCCGTAGGGTGGACCGGTTTGGCCAGAATTTCAAACTCATGACCTTGCGTACGGGCCTTCTCCAGAAGGTCCGCCGTCGCGGCTTGGCCCGAAAATAGCAAGATCTTGCAGTTCGGCATCCGGTTACGGGTGATGATGGCGGCTTCGATGCCCGTCATTCCCGTCATGATGACGTCGCTGATGAGCATATCGGGTTGAAAGGTGTCGAGCGCCTCGACGGCCTTTTCTCCGCTAAATACCGCTCGCGCTTCAAAGCCGGCCTGATTCAGGATAATCGCTAACGTATTGGCGATGACCTGTTCGTCGTCCGCGACGAGAACCTTCGGCTTGGACGTGGTTGCGGCTACTGGATCTGGCATGTAAATTGTCCCCAAATTTTTAGATTCATAGCATAGTGACTTACAAGCAATCCGAAGGCGCATCGCTTCACTAATTTAGCTACTTATAGATGATACGCTGACCACAGCGTGGATTGTCCCGGCACCGCGGCAAAATATTTATTCACACCGCGGCAATACACACTTTTTATATCGATCACGATACAAGAACCTAATATGCAGACAACCATCATCCGCGCCGAGCGTGTTGAAAAATACTACGCACAGCCCAGCGAGAACCGCATTCAGGTGATCTCGCCCACCGACCTGTCGATTGTTCCAGGAGAGATCGTCGCGCTGCTTGGACCGTCGGGTTCGGGAAAGTCGACGTTGCTCAGGATGTTGACCGGCCTCTCCGCTCCCTCTGCCGGACAGGTGTACTGGCACGAGCAGCCGATTGCCTCCGCCGATGTGAATGTGTCCATCGTCTTCCAGAGCTTCGCTCTCTTTCCCTGGCTGACCGTCTTCGAGAACGTGGAGGCGCCTTTGAAGGCCCGCGGCATGGAGCCCGCGGAGCGGCGTAAACGAACCATCAAGATCCTCGACACCGTGGGCCTGGACGGATTTCAGGCAGCCTACCCCAAGGAGCTCTCCGGAGGAATGCGTCAGCGGGTAGGATTCGCGCGGGCCCTGGTCGTCGAGCCAGAGGTCCTCTTCATGGACGAGCCCTTCTCTGCGCTCGACGTGCTCACCGCCGAGAATCTGCGCAGCGAACTGCTGGAGCTCTGGCAGAAGAAGACCATTCCCACCCAGGCCATCTTCCTGGTGACGCACAATATCGAAGAGGCCGTTCTGCTGGCCGACCGCATTATCGTGCTCGGCCGAAACCCCGGCCATGTGCGAACCGACTTCAAAGTCGCCCTCCAACACCCGCGCGACCGCAAGGCCACTGCCTTTACCCAGTTGGTCGACTACATCTACAAGGTGCTGACGCAACCGGACGCCCAACCCCCTGAGCTTCCGCAGACGCCCACTGGAAAGCGGGTTCGCGATCAGCGCCAGATGCACTACCAGATGTTGCCCCACGCTCGTCCGGGCGGAATCGCCGGCCTGCTGGAGTTGGTGCTCGACCACCACGGGAAGGACGACATCTATCGTCTGGCCGACGATCTGGCCTTTGAAATCGACGATCTTCTCCCCATCGTCGATGCGGCACAACTGCTCGGCTTTTTGACCGTAACCGAAGGCGACGCCGCCATCACAGCGACCGGCGCGGAGTACGCCAACTCCGAGATCCTGCGCCAGAAACAGCTCTTCCGTACCGCCGCGGTTACAAATGTCCTGTTGCTGCGGCAGATTGTGCGTGCCATCGAAGCAAAGAGCGACCGCACGGTCCCCGAGGAGTTCTTCCACGACATGCTCGACGAGCAGTTCAGCGAAGAAGAGACGCTGCGGCAACTGGAGACGGCCATCAACTGGGGCCGCTATGCAGAGCTGTTCGACTTCGACGCCTCACGTAGACGCTTTATCCAGTCCGCGAAGCTGCAACAGGAGATCGATGCTCACTCCAACGCGGAGGTGGACGCGTGATTCAGCTCCCGGACAGCTTCAGTTACATTCGAGGCCGGGAGACGCTGGCGCGGGCACAGGTCCTGAAGCGAAGCTGGCCGTTCATGCTGGACCTCTGCGTCGCGGCCATCGGTCTGGCCTGTTTCTACGGCGTAGTGGTCATCGCAAAGTATTGGTTCGGCCACTCTGAGCCGGAGATCGTCATCTCACAGAGCCCTCGTGCGCTACCGTTGTACGCGTTTTATTCGGTCGTCCGCATCGGCCTTGCCTATCTGCTGAGCCTGGTCTTCGCGGTCGGCTATGGATATCTCGCGGCGTATAACAAGCGGCTCGAAGCCCTGATGATCGCCGGGCTCGACATCCTGCAGTCGATTCCGGTGCTGAGTTTTCTGCCGGGAGTGATGTTGGCGATGGTCGCTCTGTTTCCTACGCGACAGATAGGCGTCGAGATGGGTGCAATCCTTCTCATCTTCACCGGCCAGGTCTGGAATATGGCCTTCAGCTTTTATTCGTCGATCAAAAGCATCCCCCGCGAGCTGAGCGAGGCGGCGAATATCTACCGCTTCTCACGGCTGCAGCGGTTGGTGCAGTTGGAGCTGCCCTACGCCGCGATCGGCCTGGTATGGAACTCGATGGTCTCCGTCGCCGGGGGATGGTTCTTCCTGATGGCGTGCGAGATGTTTGTGCTCGGGCCGCGGGACTTCCGGCTTCCTGGCCTAGGCTCCTACCTTCAGACGGCGGCCGGGACAGGCAACGGAGTCGCCATCGCATGGGGTCTGTTGGCGATGGTCTCTATCATCGTCGCGACCGACCAGTTCATCTGGCGGCCCATCATCGCGTGGAGCGATAAGTTCAAGTTCGAGCAGGTGGAGAGCAAAGCCCGCATCAAATCTCCGCTGCTGCATCTGGTGCAGAACTCCACCGCACTGCGTTCCCTCGGACGCCTTACCACCGC
Organism: Granulicella sp. dw_53; assembly: GCF_018449545.1. Lineage (GTDB taxonomy): Bacteria > Acidobacteriota > Terriglobia > Terriglobales > Acidobacteriaceae > Edaphobacter. The sequence continues at coordinate 496,886 of NZ_JAAVUR010000001.1, forward strand.
GCCGCTGAGCGAGACGCTGTACCGCAGGTATGCACAGGAACGTCAACAACGCCTCGCGCAGAGCTCTTCCGGCTCAACGAGCAGACCGGGCTCCCCTTGGCTTCGCGTCCTGATCTCCGTGCTTGCGGTCGTCGTTGTAAGCTACGCAGCGTTCCATGCGCTGGGGCTCTTGCGAGAGGTACGGTTCGCGCAGTTCAAGGAGATACTCAAGGGCGCGCTGGCCACCTTTCTTCGCGTGAACGTCTCGCTGCTGCTCGCAGCCGCATGGACCATCCCCGCTGGTGTTGCCATCGGGTTTCATCCGCGGCTGGCACGCATCGCCCAGCCGATCGCGCAGATCGCCGCCTCCGTCCCCGCGACGGCTCTCTTCCCTGTCATTTTGTTGGCGCTGATTCGCGTCGGCGGAGGTCTCGGAATCGGCTCGATTGCGCTGATGATGCTGGGCACGCAGTGGTACATCCTCTTCAACGTCATCGCGGGCGCCATGGCGATTCCGTCGGACCTGCGTGAGGTGGCGACGCTCTTCCGCTTCACCACCGTACAGCGTTGGAAGACGGTCATCCTTCCCGGAATCTTCCCCTTCCTCATCACCGGGATGGTGACGGCATCAGGGGGCGCCTGGAACGCAAGCATCATCGCCGAATACTTTCGGTTAAAGAACCAGACGCTGCAGACCGTGGGTCTCGGAGCGCAGATCAGTGCTGCAACCGACAGTGGCCAGTTCCAGATTCTGCTGCTTGCGACGATGGTCATGGCGTTGATGGTGGTGACGATCAACCGGCTGGTCTGGCGGCCACTCTACCGGCTCGCCGGAACGCGGTACAAGCTGGAAGGCTGATTCATCCCTTTCGCCTGCAAATCATTGCGGCGTGGGTCTGCGAAAGGCGAAGATAATCGCAAGCAGCGGAGGAGCAAGCAAGACGCCCCAGAATGGAATCACGATACCCAACACGATCGGTCCAAGGAACGCAGCCCACCATGGCACCTTCGTCGTGCGATGCAGGACGTAGGGTCCGATGACCAGGCCCTCCAGGACAGCGATAAGGCCAAAGAGGCCCAGCACCAGACCCAGATGCCAGTAGTCCCGGCCGCTGAAGCACACAGCGAGTACCGGCCCGATCAATGCGATCATCCCCCCGAACGTGGGGATAAACTGCAGCAAAGCCCCCAGGAAAGCCCACAACGGAGCGAGCGGCACCCCGATCAGCTCCAGCCCCACGAACCACAGGACGCCGACGATCAGGGCATCGAGCGTCGCGGCTCTCCACCAGCCGATCAGCGCACCACCCACGGTCTTCAGTGGATGGACCTTCTCCGAAGACGATGTGAGACCAAGCTCTTTATCGTTCATACCACCTGCATCTTTCGCCGCGCATCAAACGAAACGAATCCTGATATTTCACCACTATTTCTACGATGCAGATAGCGCCTCACAGATGCGCCGATATCTCAAGAAAGACAAGAGAACCCGAACTATATGGCAGTCATGATGCAGGCCTTTTACTGGGACGCTCCCAAGCACGAAAACAAGGAGCATGAATGGTGGAACTTTCTCGCCGAGAAGGTGGAAGAGCTGGGCAAAGCGGGCATCAACGCCTTGTGGCTCCCGCCCGTCTCGAAGGCCGCCAACAATAACACCAACGGCTACGACCCCTACGACTACTTCGACTTCGGCGACTTCGACCAGAAGGGCGGCGTCAAGACCTGGTTCGGCAATCGCGCCGAGTTGGAGGCGCTCATCGCCAAGGCCCATGCCAACGGCATCGGTCTGTACGCCGACATGGTCATCAATCACAACTCCGGCGCAGACGAGGAAGAGATCAACCCGCTCGACGGACAAAAGCGCTGGACCAAGTTCGCTCCCAAGAGCGGACGCTTCCCACGCGATTGGAACTGCTTCCATCCCAGCCGTTATGAGCAGGTAATGATCGAAGGCGAAAACTTCGCCGGCTTCCCGCACCTCTGCCATCGCAACCCGGTCGTCTACACGGAGCTGTTCAACTACGCGCGCATGCTGATCGAGGAACTTGGCTTCGATGGATTTCGCTTCGACTTCGCAAAGGGCTTCGGCTCATGGATGATCGGCGTCCTCTCCAAGTACCGCTACGTCAAGGATGGCGCGGACTTCAGCCCCTACGTCGTAGCCGAGCTCTGGTCCGGCACCGAAGATATCGATGATTGGCTGGCGAAGGTCAACGATATGACCGACAATCAGATCGCCGCCTTCGACTTTCCCCTACGCTATAAGCTGAAGGACGTCTGCGATACTCCCAACTACGATCTACGCAACCTGACCGATGGCGGCGCCGTCGTCATGAAGCGTCCCATGCACGCCGCAACCTTCGTGGACAATCACGACATGGGCGACAACGTCATTGTGAACGACAAGCTGATGGCCTACTCGTTCATCATGGTTCACGAAGGCTACCCCTGTATCTTCTGGTACGACTACTACAACAACGGTCTCGCCCGCCCCGGAACGCCCAATGGGATCGACGCCTTGATCCAGGCGCACCAGAAATACGCTGGTGGTGACTCGCAGATCCTCCATGCGGACCCGGACCTCTACATCATGCAGCGCATCGGCTGGAAGGACGAGAAGGTCGAACAGGTGGGATTGATCTATGTACTCAACAACCTGGGCGATCAGTGGTCGGGAACCTCGGTCAAGACGCAGTGGGCCAACCAGAGGTTCGTCCCCGTCGCGTGGGATGGTCACGACGAGGTAGCTCACCCCGACGAGCGGACCACAGACGGCGATGGAAACGCAGAGTTCCCTGCCCCGCCCCGCGGCTATGCCATCTACGCGCCGGTATTTGAATAGCCAAAATGATATTCTGAGACCATGAAATTTGGCGTTCTGGTCTTTCCAGGGTCGAACTGTGACCACGATACCCACCATGTGGTCGATGCGATCGCCGGGCAGCCGGTCACTTACCTTTGGCACGCCTCGGCAGATCTGCAAGGCTGCGATGCCATCCTCGTCCCGGGCGGATTCGCCTATGGCGACTATCTGCGCACCGGCGCGATCGCCAAGTTCGCGCCCGTCATGCAATCCGTCTCAAAGTTTGCCAGGAACGGCGGACTCGTCCTGGGCATCTGTAACGGCTTCCAGATCCTATGTGAGGCTGGACTCCTCCCTGGCGCGCTCATGCGCAACGCAGGCCAGAACTACATCTGCAAGCAGACCTTTCTGCGCACCGAGACCGCCGATTCCCCCTTCACACACGGCCTCTCCCGCGGCCAGGTCCTGCAGATGCCCATCGGACACATGGACGGCAACTACTTCTGCGATGCAGAGACCCTTGCCAAGCTCAAAGCCGAGGATCGCATCGCATTCCGTTACGCTACTCCGGAGGGTGAGATCACCCCGGCTGCCAATCCGAACGGCTCCCTCGAGAACATCGCTGGCATCCTCAGCGAAGGCCGCAACGTGCTCGGTCTGATGCCCCACCCGGACCGCTCCAGCGAGCGTCTTTTAGGCTCTGCCGACGGTCTTCTGCTCTTCCAGTCCATGGTTCAAAGCCTCGTTGCTGCGCAGTAAGAGCGCCATCGCTGGCCTTTCATAACACCCCTGAAGCGCTGTGACGGTGGTACCCTAACCCTGGTATGGTTGATATTCATCATCACCTGTTGTGGGGATTGGACGATGGGTCCAGAAATCTGGAAGAGTCGGTTGCAATGGCGCGGGTGGCCGTAGCAGACGGTATTACGCATGTGGTGTGCACCCCCCACGCGAACAGCCACTACCTCTACGACCCGCAAGAGATAACGGAAAAGATCGAGAAACTGCAACAGAAGCTCAATGAGGAAGGCATCGACCTCAAGCTGGGCCGTGGATGCGACTTTCATCTCTCCTACGACAACATCCAGGAGATAAAACCCGACCCTTCCCGCTTCAGCATCAACGGTCTTGGCTATCTTCTGGTCGAGCTTCCTGACTTCGGCATCTCGCACGCACTCACCGAGACCTACTACCAGCTCCAGGTCGTCGGGCTCACCCCGATCCTGACCCACCCCGAACGCAACCCGACCCTTCAATCCGATAAACGTCGTATGGTGGAGTGGATCCGTGGCGGTCTCCTCATCCAGGTGACGGCCGGCTCCGTGCTCGGCCACATGGGCAAGCAGGCGCAGCGCATGGCCCACCAGCTCCTGGCCGACCGCTGGGTCCACTTCATCGCGACCGACGCCCACAACACCACCTCGCGCCCTCCAAAGATGCGCGAAGCGTATGAGTTGATCGCCGAAAGGTACGGATCGGACTACGCCCACGCGCTCTGCATCGGCAATCCACTCGCGGTCTTTATGGGCAAGCCTCTGGCTTCCCAGGCGGAACCTCTACACGTCTATGAGGATCTCCAGGAGAAGAGCTGGTGGCGCAAGCTATTCAGCCGCTAGCGCCGCTCCCCTAAGACACTACAGCCCCAGGCCCCCATCGACCGCAAGAAACTGCCCCGTAATGAAGTGGGGAGCGGTAGCAAAGAAGAGCACGGCAGCCGCCACATCCTCACCCGTCCCGTTGCGCTGCATAGGAGTCTTGAGCGCGAACCGCTCATACGCCGCTCCAACCTCTCCGTTTACGATCATGCCCGGCGCAACGCAGTTCACGCTGATCTCCGGCGCCCAGGCTTTGGCCATCGTCTGCGAGAGCATATGCATCGCTGCCTTGGAGGTGCAGTAGTGCGCATGAGTGGCCCACGGGTGTACGCCGCCGAGAGATCCAAGGTTGACGATGCGACCGCGCACCGCCCGCAGATAAGGATGAGCCGCCTTCGCCATCAGAAAGGGAGCGCGTGTATTCGTGGCGTACATCTCATCCCACTGCTCGACCTGGATATCCTCCAGCGCCGCCGAACCGAACATCCCCGCGTTATTGACGAGTAAATCGATCCCCCCGAAGCGCTCGATAACCGACGCCATCGTCTGCTGTATGTCCTCAGGATTGCGCAGGTCGCAACGAATCGCCAAAGCCTCGACATCAGACTCGGCCAACTCTCGAACGGTATTCTCTGCCTCGGGCTGTGACTTCAGATACGTAATGGCAACGTTAGCGCCGGCCTTCGCCAGCGAGAGCGCAATCGACCGGCCGACGCGTTTCGCCGCTCCAGTGACAAGTACAGTCTTCCCTGCCAGCGGAAGTGTCATCCGCGGGCTACTGTGGGGGAGCAGCCGGAGAGGCCTGCGGAGTAGGAGTCATCGTTGCTGGCGCAGTGGGTGCCGCCGTCGTGCCGGGCTTGGCAGAGGTCGCAGGAGACGTCGGCTTCACCGGCTCCTGCACACCAGCCTTGCGGCCAGAGGACTTGCCATGATTCTCTTCGTACGCTGAGATCTGCTCCTGCGGACGCAACATCGCGACGGCGATCTGCCGGTTTGGCTCGGCCACCACATAGTCCTCCGCAAACGTAGCGTAACCGTTCGCGATGATCTGTACCCGAACGGTGCTGCCCGTCGGTATCACGTCGATGGTGGCCTTGCCCTCGGGATCGGTCTTCACCTCAAGGCTGCCAATATCCTTGCCATCTTTGGAAGGATTGAAGACGACGGCTGCGTTCGAAATCGGCTTGCCATTGGATTTCTTAGTTACGAGAACCTCAATATGCGAGGTCTCAGGCGGAGCCTTATACTTCCGGCCGCGGCGCACTGGTTGGTCGTCCTGGCCGAGAACCAGCTTCGGCGAGGCAAAGGAGAGGCAGAACACCAAAATCAGAGGCAATCCAAGAATACGAGTGCAACGCATGTCTGACATTCTACGCCGCCTGTCGAAGAATCTGCAGCCCTCCGGCATCTACCCCGCCGGAAAATCCGCTGGCCCCAAAAGAAAGGGGCCAGCGGATCGAATCTCCAACGTCGAGCCGACAGGAAGGATATTACCGGTCGATCAGCGCCAGGCCCGCCTGAGCATATCGGCCCCCCGCGATCTCAGCCTGAGGAACGGCAGCCTCGAGTTCCGCGATCTCATTCGAGGTCAATCGAATGTCGACAGCCGCCACGTTCTCCTCGAGATACTTTCGCCGCTTTGTGCCCGGGATCGGCACCAGATCCTCTCCCTTGGCCAGCACCCAGGCCAAGGCCAATTGACCCGGCTTGACGCCCCGGCGATCCGCGATCGCCCTCACTCTCTTCACCAGCACCTGATTCTTATCCAAGTTCTCTTGGCTGAAACGTGGGAAACGCTCTGCTCGCGAATCCTGATTGGGAAAGTCCTCCGGTTTGGCGTATGCGCCGGTCAGAAACCCCCGCCCCAGCGGGCTGTAGGGCACAAAACCGATCCCCAGCTCCCGAACCGTCGGCAGAATCTCATCCTCCACATGCCTCTCCCACAGCGAGTATTCGGTCTGGACCGCCGTAATCGGATGTACCTTGTGCGCCCGCCGGATCGTCGTCACCGACGCCTCTGAGAGACCGAGATACCTGACCTTTCCCGCCTTTACCAGCTCCGCCATCGCCCCAATCGTCTCTTCGACCGGGATCTCGAAGTCAATTCGATGCTGGTAGTACAGATCGATGTAATCCACCCCCAGCCGCTTCAATGAGGCGTCACACATCTGTTTTACATACTCGGGTTTGCCGCCGATCCCTGGGTTTGTTGGGTCTTCTTTGGAGCGGAGATAACCGAACTTGGTCGCCAGAAACACCTCGTCCCGACGTCCTTTGATGGCGTTTCCGACCAGTTCCTCGTTATCCCCGAGCCCATATGAGTTCGAGGTATCGAGAAACGTGACACCCATATCGAGCGATCTCAGGATCGTCGCCGCTGACTCTGCGTCATTTCGCTCGCCATAGAACTCGCTCATCCCCATGCAACCAAGCCCCATACGAGAAACGGTCGCGCCCTGTGATCCCAGTTTTACAGTTTCTATATTCATGAATTGTTAGATGATCCGGGTTCCCATAGAAGATTCGGGCGCCGGCCGAGGGATCGCCACAGGACTTTCATGCTGCGGGAAATTTCTGCGTGACATTCACTCATATTTAATCCAATTGAAGTTGACACGCCGAGTTCAGGTGGCTATCTTTAGCAATCGGAGGGCTAGAGTGCTAAAAAGGAACAATTAGCGGAACTCGAACCCGGCCTCGGGCCACTTTCCATCTTATTTTCAGCAACATGGGTCCCCGGACTCCGGTAGGCATCACGCGGCCAATGTTGTGCACCAAAACCGCAGGCGGCACCCCGTCTGCCACATCACGGCTACCCCGTAGCTAATTGTCTCAAGGAGAGCTAAAGCAATGGCGACAACATCGTTTACACCTCTGCACGACCGCATTCTGGTTCGCCGTATTGAAGAAGGTGAAAGCGTCCGTGGCGGAATCATCATCCCGGACTCCGCAAAAGAGAAGCCTCAGCAGGGCGAAGTTATCTCCGTCGGCAAGGGTAAGTCCAACGACGAGGGCAAGGTATTCCCTCTCGACGTCAAGGCTGGCGACAACATCCTCTTCGGCAAGTACTCCGGCACCGAGATCAAGATCGACGGCGAAGAGCTGCTGATCATGCGCGAAGAAGAAGTACTCGGCATCCTCAAGAAGTAAGCCACACCCTATCGCATCAAGCCACACGCACCTCGGTGCTGCAACATTTCAAATAATTTCGCCGGCATAGGCCGGCACAGGAGCATCATCATGGCAAAGCAAATTCTGCACGGAGAAGATTCACGTCAGGCGATTCTGCGTGGCGTCAACATTCTGGCTGACGCGGTAAAGGTCACCCTCGGACCCAAGGGCCGCAACGTCGTCATCGAGAAGAAGTTCGGCTCCCCCACCATCACCAAGGACGGCGTCACCGTCGCCAAGGAGATCGAGCTGAAGGATTCGCTCGAGAACATGGGCGCACAGATGGTCCGCGAGGTCGCCTCCAAGACCTCTGACGTAGCTGGCGACGGCACCACCACCGCCACCGTGCTCGCGCAGGCGATCTACCGCGAAGGCGTCAAGACTGTCGCCGCCGGCGCCAACCCGATGGCCCTGAAGCGCGGCATCGACAAGGCCGTCGAAGCCATCATCGGCAAGCGCGATGAGAACGGCGTCGTAGTCGGCGGAGCTCTCAGCACCTTCTCCAAGCCCGTCTCCGGCGACATGATCGCTCAGGTCGGCACCATCTCCGCCAACTCGGACTCGCAGATCGGCGTCATCATCGCCGAAGCGATGAAGAAGGTCGGTAAGGATGGCGTCATCACCGTCGAAGAGTCCCGCACCATGGAGACCCAGCTCGACGTCGTGGAAGGCATGCAGTTCGACCGTGGTTACCTCTCGCCCTACTTCGTCACCGACGCAGAGCGCATGGAAGTAGCCCTCGAGAACCCCTACATCCTCATCTACGAGAAGAAGATCTCCTCGATGAAGGACCTGCTTCCCCTGCTCGAGCAGATCGCCCGCACCGCCAAGCCCCTCGTCATCATCGCCGAGGATGTGGACGGTGAGGCGCTCGCAACCCTCGTGGTCAACAAGCTGCGTGGCACGTTGAACGTCGCGGCCGTCAAGGCTCCCGGCTTCGGCGATCGCCGCAAGGCAATGCTGCAGGACATCGCAATCCTCACCGGCGGCAAGGCGATCACCGAAGACCTCGGCATCAAGCTCGAGGGAGTCAAGATCGAGGACCTCGGCACCGCCAAGCGCGTCACCATCGACAAGGACAACACCACCATCGTCGACGGCGGCGGACATGACGGCGACGTCGAAGGCCGCGTGAAGGAGATTCGCGCTCAGGTCGAGAAGACCACCTCCGACTACGACCGTGAGAAGCTCCAGGAGCGCCTCGCCAAGCTGGTCGGCGGCGTTGCAGTCATCAAGGTCGGTGCTGCTACCGAAACCGAGATGAAGGAGAAGAAGGCCCGTGTCGAAGACGCGATGCATGCAACGCGTGCAGCCGTCGAAGAAGGCATCGTCCCGGGCGGCGGCGTAGCCCTGGTTCGTTGCACCGCTGCGGTCGAGAGCCTCATCAAGACCCTCGACGGCGACGAGAAGATCGGCGCCAGCATCATCCGTCGCGCCATCGAAGAGCCGCTTCGCATGATCGTCTCCAACGCCGGCGAAGAGGGTGCAGTCGTCATCGGCAAGATCCACGAATCGAAGGAGCCCAACTTCGGCTACAACGCCGGAACCGGCGCCTACGAAGACCTGGTCGCTGCTGGTGTCATCGACCCGACGAAGGTAACCCGTACTGCTCTGCAGAACGCGGCCTCCATCGCCGGCCTCATGCTCACCACCGAAGCGATGATCGCCGACATCCCCGAGAAGAAGGAAGCAGCGGGCGGCGGACACCAGCACGGCGGCGGCATGGACGGCATGTACTAGTCCTACGCAAAACAAACGAAAGGCCTCGGAGCGATCCGGGGCCTTTCTTTTTTTGATACGCTTGCTTGGGCGAAATATGCACCCGATGGGACGTCTCGTCCCTGGTTGGTGCATTTCAAAGACTGACAAGATCGGGAGATCAGACATATGACGTTATCGCGGCGTGAATTTGCAAAACTTGGCGCGCTCGGACTCGCCTCGCAGGCAGTACCCTCAGCTCTCGCACAGGCCTCCGGACGCAAGATAGGCTTCTGCGTCATCGGCCTGGGCCGCATCGCGGATCACTTCCTCCGCGGCGTAAAAGACTCCTCGGTCTGCCAGATCACCGGCCTGGTCAGCGGTCATCGCGACAAGGCGCTGAAGATCGCCGCCCAATACGGCGTGCCCGCCTCCTCCATCTATAGCTACGAGCAGATGGACGCGATGCGCAGCAACAAGGCCATCGATGCCGTCTACGTCGCCCTGCCCAACAGCATGCACGCGGAGTACACCATCCGCTCCGCCAAGGCCGGCAAGCACGTCCTCTGCGAGAAGCCCATGTCCACCAGCGTCGCCGACGCCCAGGCCATGATCGCGGCCTGCGACGCCGCCAAGGTCAAGCTCATGATCGCCTACCGCCTGCACTACGAGCCGCTCACCTTGAAGACCATTAAGCTTCTCCGCGACGGAACCTTCGGAGAGATCCAAGCCATCAATAGTGCGAACGGCTTCAATATCGGCAAGAACGAGTGGCGCAAAGACAAGCCGCTCTCCGGCGGCGGCCCTTTGATGGATGTGGGCATCTACTCGCTCAACGCCGCCCGCTATCTCACCGGCGAAGAACCCCAAATCGTTACTGCCTCGAACTCAACCATCGATAAGGACGGGAGGTTCACCACCGTGGAAGAGAACACCGCCTGGACGATGACCTTTCCGTCCGGTGTCGTCGCTTCTTGCACCACCACCTACGGAGGAGACATGCCCGGCTACTACCGTGTCTTCTGCTCGAAGGGATGGCTGCAGATGGATAACTTCGGATACGAAGACCTGCGCCTCACCGGAAGCTACCGCAACAGCGAAGGCAAGCGCGTAGCGCTGGACGAGACCAACCCGGAGCGGGACCCCAAGCAATTCACCCGCGAGGCCGATCATCTGGCCGAGTGCATCCTTAAGAACCAGACACCGAAGACCTCCGGTGAGGAAGGTCTTCGGGACATGCGCTACATGAAAGAGATCTATCGGGCTGCCGGCGTCAACAACCTATAACGATTTGATCCTGGTACGCGCATTACTGTCCAGTCCCAACAATGTGCGTACCAGGTCGAACATCCTCCGGAGTCCGTAGCTTCGTATTGGAAAGCTTCGTCTCAAACTTGACTCGAACCAGATTCTTGCTCGCCGGCGCGTTGAACGTAGCCACATAGGTCTCAGCCACGGCATGTTGGAACTGCGTCAGGAACGGCGCCAGGGAAACAGGATTGCCAGTGCCGATGTAGTAGGCGCGTCCGCCGGTTCCATCTGCAACCTGTTGCAGATAGCTCTGACCGCTGAAGCTCGCCCTTCCGCCCCGAATACCCGCATCGGAGAAGTAGATCGAATACACCGGAATTCCCTTGGTCTGCGCATCGCTGACGGCAGCCGAGACATAGGGGCTGTTCTGGTTGAGCAGGCTGGTACTCCCGTTATAGGGATCGACGCCATCGGTGATCATCAGAACAAATCGTGCCTTGTGAACCGGTCCAGCCGAGAGGTTGGAGTTCGAGTCACCCTCCTCCCCTGGCCATTTCTTTACAAAATCCGAAAGGCAGAAATAAGGGCTTGCGCTGATCCCTGGCGAACCCTGCGGTATCCGCAACGACTGCGCCGCAGTGGCCAAATCGCTCGTAAAACCCTGGGCAGGAACGACGCGGCCATTCTGCATATACCCAACAAAGATCTCCGTGCCCGCAGGCAGCGTGGTCACGAAGCTCCGCAGCGCTCCTAGTTCCCTGCCCACCGAGGTGCGAAGTCCGTCGTCGATCAAGAGCGCCACCTGGGCGGAGCTAGGCGAGACGCGCGTGAGGCTGATAAGCGGTTCAGGATGGTTATTCAACTTCAATGTCGTGTTGGACACCGAAGGAATGACCGGGGACTTAGCGTCAACCCCAACCAAAGTCTGCGTGGGAGCCGGACCCTCCTGTTGGGCCTGGAGTGGAGTGATCAAACTCGCCGCCAGGGCGACCGGCAGGAGATAAGCGTACTTTCGAACTAGAGTCATGTGGACTCCCTTCTTGCTTGATTAGACGCACCAAAAAGTAGTAGGGTGCGTAGACTTACACCCTGTAAAGACAGGTAATTGAAGCTGTTTTAGTAGGAATATTCCCGAAAACCTGTACAGCGGCTACAAACCGCCGATCCGTATCTTCAGTCCGCTGCGAAACGTCATAGGCAGACCTGGATACCCAATGGGCCCGATATGCTGTTGGCCAAGCAGATTGCCTAACTCAGTAAAAACAATAAAGTGTTTGCTAACGACGAGGGATGTATTGAAGTCCAGCTTCGCATAGCCGAAGGCCAGGTCTCGATTGGGCAGCACCAGCGAATTACCCAGGTTGGTATCGAAGCCATCGAGAAAGGTCGAGTCATCGGATCGACTGGCCAGGGCTCCCTTGAGCGCCGCCGAGAACCGTGGAGAAGCATATTGAACAGCAAAGAAGCCCGTATGCGGCGGACGCCGGAACGGACGCGCTCCAACCAGCGGACCCTCCGCCCCAATCGCAACCCCGGGCAGGTTGGGATTGCTGCTGGCCGTCCCATTGCTGAAGGCATCGCTCGAAAAGGAACGCAAAACCACAGAATCGAGATACGTATATCCGCCGCGCAAAAAGACATGCGTGAACGGCTGATACTGAAGCTCTGTCTCGAACCCCTGCGCGCGAAAAGCCAGCGAGTTGAGATAAGGCGTGAACACCGAATTCGCGACGTTGGGCGAGTAGCCGAAGCTCTGCACCAGTGCCCCCGGACCGACGCCCTCCAACTGATGATCGAAGACATTATGGAAGTAACCTGCCTTGAAAATCAGCTTCTCTCCCTTGATGTTCTGATCCACTCCAATGTCATAGCTGCGCGAGCGCTGAGGCCCCGGCGGAGTTACATGGAACCTCGCAATATCCGCCGTATCCCCGATGCTGAGTAACTGCCGGTAGAGGCTGGCGAACTCCAGCGCCAGCGTCGGCTCCTGCACCCCGGTCGCAACGTTGGCGCGGATCTTGGTGCCACGAAAATACTTTCTGCCCGGGCGCACCGGCACATACGAAAGTCCGATGCGCGGCGTCCCCGTAATGCCATAAAGATGGTTCTTCTCCACATCGCCACCCAGCGAATAGAAGAACCGGTTCTTGATCTCCCCCTGAAACTGCAGCGTGTACTGAAAGTTCGTACGCTGGATCTTCTCACTTGAAAACGCGCTCACAAAACTGCCGCGTTCGTTCTGATACCGAAAGCCAAACAGCGCCGTTATATGCCAGGGAAACGTATAGTCCGACTGGTAGTAAAGCTCATCGCGATTCGAGTCGGAGTCTTGCTCCGGAAGAAAAAACGAGGCCCGCCCCGTAGCCGTATATCCATTGGCTCCACGAATCGTGACCACATTCCCGTAGTACAGCGTGAACGGACTTCCATCGCCAAAATCGAACGTGATCGGCGTCCCAACATTCGTGAAAGCATGCTGCTGCTCACGCTTCCGCGCAATGCCGTAGCGAACCAGGTTATGCCAGTTCCCTCCAAGACGATTCTCAAGCGTAAGCCCCGAGTACAAGTCCTGGTCCGCCTGCTTTCCATCCGAAGAGATCCCATAAAAATCATGCGCCGAGGGCAGCCCAGTACCCGACACCCCATCCCGCAAAGTGAACCGTCCCTGCGTATTCGTGGTGAAGTTATATCCCAGATTCGCAACCGAGGTCGACGAGTGGTACCGGTCCCGTTGCAGCGCGTTCGACGTATCGAAGCGGCTATAAGCGCCGTAGTAATCCAGCCGCTTATGCGCCCCCGAGAGCGCCACCTCGTTCCGCCACGTATGAAAATTCCCCGCATCCCCAGAGTAGTTCAACACCGGCCGTTCAGAGTTGCCACGCGGAGTAACGAAGTTCACCACCGACGCCCCGGCATCCGTGCCGTACAAAGCCGAGTTCGCCCCCCGGTACATCTCAATCCCGGTAAGCCCCGTACTCGACACCGTCCCGAAGTCAAAGACCCCACCCACATCGTTGGCCGAAATCCCATCGATCAGCACCTTATTCGCCGTCGAACTGCCACCCCGCACAAACAGCGAAGTAACCCCACCCGTCTGCCCCGTCTGAACCACAGCCACCCCAAGAGATTGCCGCAGCTCATCCACAACCCCCACCCGCGTGCTCAAGTCCGCCATCGGAACGAGACTGATCGCCGAGCTCACCTGCTGGATCGGCGTCGGAATCCCGGTAGCAGTCACCGAGACAGCCGTAGTGACCGTAGCTACCGACAAGGTGACATTGTGCGTCACCACATCGGTCCGTCCGCCATAAAAGTCCGCACTGACCCCCGGCGTAAACGAGAGGGCCGACGTCAGCAGCACAAAGCGGCCCTGCGTCCCACTGCGAACCTCGAATGTTCCATCCGCGCCAGCAAATCCGTGCGAAACTTCCTTGCCGCCCTGGATCAGTTGAATCCGCGCACCCCGCACCACCGCGCCCAGCGGATCCGTAACCGTCCCGCGAACGATGACGGCCCGCGCAAAGACTCCACATCCAAACATCAAAACAGCCACAACAAGAGCCAGCCTAACCGTCTTCATAAAGCGAGCGGCAACCGGCATAATCAAAACAAAAGACATCGAATCTCACCGCGCTTCCCGAACATTCCGTCGCGGGACAAAAGTAGAAGTTCACGGCAGGCAAACACATACCGCCGCAAGATATAAGTTGAACCTTAAGTAGAAGGGATGCAGCCAAGGATGTCAAAATCCTCAGCCCCTCACCTCTACGGAATCAGGATCAGCTTCCCAGTAGTCTTCCGCGACTCCAAATCCCTATGAGCCTGCGCCACCTCCGCCAGCGGATAGATATGCTCCACCCGCAGCTTCAGCGTTCCCGCCGAGACCCCCTGCAACACCTCCGTAGACCGCTCCAGCAGCTCCCACCGCTCGGCGATATAGTCCTTCACCCTGGGCCGTGTAACGTGCAGCGACCCCATCGTAGACAGCCGAACCAGATCAAACGGCGGCACCGCACCGCTCGATCCACCAAACAGCACCATCGTCCCCCTCCGCCGCAGACACGTCAACGACTGCTCGAACGTCGACTTCCCCACCGAGTCATACACCACCGCCAGCCCGCGCCCCTCCGTCAGCCGCTTCACCTCCGCGGCAAAGTCCATCTTCGTATAAAAGATCACCTCATCCGCACCCGCCCCACGCGAGAGCTCCGCCTTCTCTTCTGTCGAAACAGTCGTGAAGACCCTGGCCCCTCGAGCCTTCGCCATCTGGGTCAGCAACAGCCCCGTCCCACCCGCCCCCGCATGAATTAGCACCTCATCGCCATTTTGAATCGGATAGGCAGAGTGCGACAGATAGTGCGCCGTCATCCCCTGCAGCATCGCAGCCGCCGCCTGCTCAAAACTCACGCCATCCGGAATTGGCACCAACCGGTCCGCTGGCGCAACCGCAAACTCCGCATACGTCCCCGGAATGCTGCACCACGCCACCCGGTCCCCCTCCTTCAACGTCGTAACCCCATCGCCGACCGCCGCCACCGTACCCGCCGCCTCCTCGCCCAACACATAGGGCAACTCCGCCGGATACCGGCCCTCCCGATAGTAGGTGTCAATGAAGTTCACCCCACAAGCATGGGTCTTTACTAACGCCTCACCCGCACCAGGCTTGGGAGTAGGAATGTTGCGCACCTCGAGAACCTCGGGGCCGCCCGTCTGGAGAATCTGGATCGCCTTCATAGTGAGCTTGATACCTTTCGGAGATGGAATCTCAAAGCCACACGGACCTATCGCCCATATGCGCTCCCCTAGTATCGCTCGTCTGCCTGTGCACCTTCATAGTCCGCCCCCGACGTGGAAATCGGAGGCGGACTACAAGGTCATCCATCACGCATCAATGACAGCAGGTGCCCGTATTGTAGATAGGATTGTTCGGACCGCCCACAGGACCGTCATAGAGCACGACATTCCCGTCATTTTGGACGATATAAGTCGTACCCAACAGACCCGCCGTATTCGTCTGGAAGATAACCTTGCCTGTGGTATCGAGAAGCACTACATTCCCATCCGCAAGGAACGTAAACTCCGCAGCGTTCTTCCCTGCCGTATTGGAAGACCATAGAACCGTCTTGCCGAAGGACAGAACCAGGTTCGAGTCTGTCTGCAGCAACAGTTGAAAGCGTCCATCACACGACACGATATGCTGATTCGGAGTAATCCCTTCGCCAGGTAATAAACTACCGCACTGAGTCGGCGCCTTGATCGGCGGCAGGCCCGTAGGAGTAAAGAAACCCAGGTTCACGGCATTCGCGATCGCCTGCGTTCCCGGGTCGTTGGGATGCAGAAAGTCGCCGCTATTGAAGGACGGACGATACTGTAGCGGCATCTGCGGATCGTGCGTAGCAGTATCCTGATCCACGATGCCGTCGCAGTGGCTGTCAGCGCTCTTATAGAACGTATTGAGCTGCTCGCGAATCGCCTCCGCGCCATCCGACCATTGATCCGCGGGTCGCCCAACATTAGGAGTGAGTGTAGAACAAAGGAACTTCAACCCACTGGAGTGAGCCTCATCGATCAACTGCTGAGTAGCCGCAATAAGCTGAGCTGCAGTCGGACCAGTACCATCGGCGTGCGAACTCAGATCGTTGATCGCCGTATCGGAGGAGATCACCCACTTAACACCCGCCTTTGAGATGACATCGCGATTAAAGCGGTTCAGAGCAGAAGGCCCACCGAAGTCCTGATCATCCAGCAAGTGTCCTCCACTGAGTCCAGCGGCAAGCACACCCACCTGAAGTCCCGCTGCCTGCAGACGTAGCGCAAGGTCATTGACCCAGCGAAGATTTGCGCCAAAGGTAGTGTTACTTCCGTCCGTAATCGAAGCGCCCAGTGCGACCACCGCTCCCGTAGCGGCAGAATTCACCACATCCACACCAGTGAGATAAAGATAGCTGTCAACAGACCCGGTAGTGGCGATAGTCGAAATGCCGCTGACATCACCAGCGGCAAAGTAAATATGCTGCCACGCCTGCCGGTGT
Organism: Granulicella sp. dw_53; assembly: GCF_018449545.1. GTDB lineage: Bacteria > Acidobacteriota > Terriglobia > Terriglobales > Acidobacteriaceae > Edaphobacter. Next base: position 513,418 of record NZ_JAAVUR010000001.1, read on the forward strand.
GCAGTTACGTTCTGCGGATCGATCGCATTCGGAACGAACATGCTGACCGCATAGTCGGTAGAGGCGGCAACGTTGTAGGCAATCGCATCGCTCTCCACACTCTGCCCTGCGGGAATCGTGACAGAGGCAAAGCCGCCGAAGGTAAGAGCCTTATCTGTCCCTGAAACAATAGCCTGATCCGAAGCGGCCTTCGCAAAGTGCACATCGCTCAGCGTAACCGGCTGCAGCCCAAAGATGTTCGAGAGTTGAACGCGAATCATGGTTCCCGCAATGCTGCTGCGGAAACTCTGCCGTACGGTCTGCCGCGCAAGCGTATTGGGACTGCCATCGCCATTGGCAAGTTGAAGAGTAAGCATTGGAGCCGACCAGGTGCCGGTCCACACCACATCGCTTGGGACGGTCGGCGACTGGAGGACGGAGAGACTGGAGCTCTGTGCGTGTGCGAGGGAAGGAATGCCAGCGAGGCAGAGTGCCACGGAGGCCGCAAGCGAGGCTATATCTCGTATGAGATTCAAGGTCAGGCCTTTCATGTTCGGAGTCGATGCGTGAGAGAGCGGGCGACCACACAACAAGTACGCCCAAGCTATAAACGAGGATCGATATTTAGAACAAGAACTGGTGTCGCTGATCAGTACCTGAGAGAAGCAAAAAGACAGTCCGAAGATCTGTGCTCGGTGGCTCGACAAAATCCACCTTCCCGAAATTCCTTCTACGAAACACCCATAGGTTTGATCTATTCCAGAGTTGGGCCTTTTAAATCCATCTAAAAGATGACCATCATCTCGTCGCTCTGGAATCAACGAATCGGCATAAAGAAATTGAAGACGATACTTCGTCGCCTCTCTGCACTCATGAGCAGATCGTCCACGTCCTGCCTGTTTCGGACACTCCAGTCTGCACGCCAACTGTTGTGATGGAGAAGCGGGCAGCAGGTCCAAGGGCTCGCACAGATCACGAAGGAGACAGCAGTTATGGCGAACGAAGTAACCAGGAACGTCGATCAGGCTCTACTTGAAGTCTGGCAGCAACACGTCCACGCCGAATTCGTACTGAAAAGTGCGGTAGCCTCACTGGCCACCATGTCGGACAATCCATACGTCCTCATGGTTCCCCTCGCATCAGGAGGCAGAGGACGGGAGGAAGTCTACAACTATTACCACGACTACTTCCTCGCTCAGTTACCCGCCGACATGAGCTCCATCCCAATCTCGCAAGTCGCAGGAAAAAATATTCTCGTCGAAGAGGCAGTCTATAAATTCACGCACGATCGAGTGATGGATTGGTTTATTCCAGGTGTGCCTCCAACCGGCAAACTCGTCGAGGTTAGCATCGTCGCCATCATCACATTCGAAGGCAACAAGATCGCCCGCGAGCATCTGTACTGGGATCATGCCAGTGTGTTAGCCCAGCTAGGCGTCCTGGATCCAGCTACAGCGCCGATTAAAGGCTAGAAAGCGCGCGCCGTCTACTCGAGTGGGCAGGAGCAAATCCTGAAAAAGAATAACGCCCGTCCGTAGTTACAGAAAGAGCTGCACCGATAAAGATAGAACTGAAATCGAGAATCGATGTTAGAGCGAGCGGCGATAGCTGCTCGGCGTCACTCCGGTGACTCGTCGGAAGACGCGAGCCAGATGATGTTGATCGGCAAAGCCGCTCGCCAGACCTACCTCTGTAAGGGAGGAACGAGGATCGCGCATCAGTACCTTCGCCCGCTCCACTCGCCGGTGCAGTAGAAATTGATACGGAGTCTTTCCTGTGCTCTGCCGAAAGCTGCGAATCAAGTGGGATGTGCTGACCTTGGTCTCCTGCGCCAACTCACTCAAACGAAGATCTCGCTCAAAATGAGCATCCATGAACTCGATACAACGGCGCAGCATGGAGGGGGGCATCCCGCCCGACAGGCTCTTCTCCACGGCAAAGGGTCTGGTAAGAGAGTAGTTGCGGACAAGATAGCTGGCCAAGGCCGTGGCGATACCGTCCAGAAAAAGCAATCCACTTGGAAAGCCCTTTCGCTTCTCATGGATTAGAAGCTTCATCAGGCGGCGCAGCATCGAGTCTTCCAGCAGATCGTGTGCTTGAAGCTCAATTTCTCTATTCGGTTGCGTCTCCTGCTTCACTTGGTCCACGGTCTCATTGCGCAACACCACCACCGCAAACTCCGCCGCGCCTCCGATCCTGAAGTTTCGAGCCCGATTGAACGGGCAGAGCGACACCGAACCCGAACCAGCGTCCTGCGCCCTCCGGTCCGGGGAGTCCTCCCAGGAAACATCGGAAAGCGATAAAGCGAGGCTAACCCCATTGATTGCCGGAATCTCCATCTCACCTTTTGGGGCGGCGAACTCTACGACATCGACTAAGTTTGACCGTTCTAGTGTTTCAAGTGCACCGGAAAGTGAACTTGGCTTCAACCCGAATTTCTGGTTCATTCATCCTCCAAACAGTGATCGTCTCTCACACGCCGGTAGCAGGACCGCGGCAGGTCAGTCGTCCATCGGATGCGAGGAAGATCGGGAATAAATCCGAAGGGATCTGCGTCAGCGTTGATAAAACAACAACACGCAGAAGGCGCAAAAAAATCCATACCAACCATTCATTTCATTCCTCGATCACCCACGCAAGGAATGAAGTCACAATCTCATCACTATTTTATTTTCTCCATTTTCCTCAATAAAAACGCATGTCAAGCCCCCAAACGGCCTAAATCACTGATTCAAATCAACATAAAAGTGGCACGTTAGTTTGATCCAAACTCATAGAATAGAACTAGAGATGAAAAACAGGAGACCCGGCTTTCCAGCCGGGTCTATCTGCTTTCGTTTCTCATATTTGGACGTAACCCATTTGTTTGCAGGAATTTGGCAGCCCAAAGCCGGCGCAAGCCAGTGCAAACAAACGGGTTACATGCAGGCAAGGGGGCACCCCGCCAAGCGGGACGCCAGCCTACTGCATCAAGCTCTCTTCCGAGCGGAGCCGCAGTATCCTGTCCACCGCATAGGGAGCGCGATGGGAAGCGGTATGGAAGTGACGCACCTGCAACTCACCCAGCAGGCCGATCCCGATCATCTGTATCCCAGCAAGTATGAAGACGCTGGCAGCCAGGAAGAGCGGTCCATGCTCGCGCATGACGTGCTGTCCGGTCAGTACCTTTAGTACCAGCAACCAGGCAGCCACGGCCGAGCCTGTAACGACGCCCATGGCTCCGATGCTGCCGAAGAAATGCAGCGGACGCGTCATGTAACGCAGCAGAAACCGGATCGTAAGCAGGTCGAAGAACACCCGGAACGTACGCGAGATGCCGTAGTGGCTCTGGCCAAACTCGCGCGCCGGATTCGAGATCGGAATCTCGCAGATGCTCGCTCCGTACCAGGAGGCCAGCGCCGGAATGAAGCGATGCATCTCCCCGTACAGCGGGATATTTTGGATCACTTCGCGCCGGTAGGCCTTAAAAGTAGTACCAAAGTCGTGGATATGGACGCCGCTCAAAGTCGCCATCAGCCAGTTCGCACAACTGGAAGGAATCCGCCGCAGGATGAAGTTATCCCCGCGCTGGCTCCTCCATCCGCTGACAACGTCGTAGCCCTCTTCGAGCTTCGCTAGAAATCCGGGAATCTCATCCGGATCGTGCTGCAGGTCGCCATCCATCGCCAGGATAAACTCCCCTTGCGAGTGGTCGAAGCCTGCTGCCAGCGCCGAAGTCTGGCCAAAGTTGCGCCGCAACTTGATCACCAGCACGCGCGAGTCGACCGCTGCGATCTCCTCCAGCATCCGGTAAGTACGGTCGCGAGAGCCATCATCGACGAAGACCAGCTCGAAGCTCTCACCCACATGCTCCATCACGGCCTTCAGCCGGTCGTAGAGCATCGTGACATTATTTTCTTCATTATGAAACGGGACGACTATAGAGTATTTCGGCACAGATTAATGATACTCCCAAAGCGAGACCCAAGTCTCCTTCGGATCGCCTTCTATAGCAGTCACTTCCCTGCCGAACGGTAATTACTTAGTAACCACGTTCGCGACAGATTCTACCCCCGAATCGCCTCACCAGAGGCGATGATGAACAGAGACTGCTTGCAACCGTCACCACGCAGGCTATCCCATTGCTATCATTGGATCTCCCGAGCGCATGCGCAAAAGGATGCATCAAAGAGTTAGGGACCAATCAGGAACGGAAGAACGAAGATGGTAAGACGCGTTTTGGTGATCGTAGCAGTCCTGATCGTCGTAGGACTTCTGTACCGCGGCTACTCCAGCTACGACGCTGGCCGAACCGGCACGACCGGAAGCGTGTATTCGAACGATCCGCCAGCCGCCAAAGCCTCAGCCACCAAAGACAAAGAGTCAACCGAAACCACCCCTACCGAAAACGCCGAAACCAAGCCCGTCGAATCCGCAATACCACCCAATCAAGCCGCCCAACCCGAATCCGCCAACGCCGCAACACCGCCCGCAAACGACACAATCAACCCCAACCCGCCCAACGGAATGGTCTTCTCCGGCACCGGTCACTTTCAACTTTATCGTCAGGGAAACATCACTTGGCGCCTGAACACCGACACAGGCCAAAGCTGTGTCCTCTTCGCCACCGACGAAGAGTGGAAGAAACCCAGAGTCCTGCACGCAGCCTGCGGAAAGACCTAACTGCCAAGTGCAACGGACAAGCTCTCAACCAAAACCAACCAAATTACGCCACCGAACCCGCCACAGCCGCTAACTCATCGAAGAACAGTTGCCAGGGCACGGTCACGATCTCTCCATCGAAAAATATCGGAAGAACGGTATCCAATTCCTCCAAATGGCAGGAACCCGAAACCCGTTCCCGCACCGGCCCAACGTTCAAAGAAGACAACCGATCAAAGAACCGGCCACCGGACGAGGCCGGTGCCGCTCTACTGTAATACCGAAGATCTTCCAAAATGATTGCAACATCCTCCAACTCTTTATCAGAAGCCACTCTGATCTTCGTCTCCCACCCTCGCAAAACATATCCTGTAAGCACGCATGAATTATTATCCTGACCACGCAGGATCACAATAAAGGGTATTCCGTGTGCCCGAAGTTCTGAGTCAGCATATTCGAGAATTAGATAGTCACATTTTTTCATTTTCACTACTTCGCTGCATAAGCAGTCGAGATGTTGTGGCCTCGGCCTCGACGAGTTCGGTAAGGCGTGCTAAACGATGCGTTAAGGTATCTACCAGCCTTTGTAAGTTTCCGTTATACCATCGCGCTGGAATGATGGAGGGGATCCTATTAAGGACCTCGGGAACGGTTTTTCTAAAATGGGAAATCCAGGAAGAGACGATATCGTCGTTCCATAAGCTGTCATAGATAGAGCTTTCGAGGTGAAGAGCTCCACCCGGGCGCTCCTGGAAGATCCAATTCGGCCCTCCGAACATATGGCCGTGATCAATAAAAAAAAACGCTTGAGATCGCCCGTCCACCCCAGGGAGGAATATAGCTTGGCGATTATCTTGATGGTTTGCCCAGATATCTAAGATATACATCCCGAGAAATCGGTTACGGTTTGCGATTGTCGAGACTTTGGAGCGACTAAAATACTCGTTTGGCCGCTCAGAACCGAACGGCTGACCTACGAGCAGGCTGCCAAAATGAAGGCCTGCATCAGGACGTCGCCTTCCGGATTGAGATTCGAACCAAGCCTCTGGTTCACCGTCCAAGAAGCTATTGGAGATGTGAATGATCCTTCCTTCGGTTACGGGCAGACCAACGGCAGCTCCGATAGCGCTTCCCAAAAACTCATTTGAGAGTATGTTCGCACCCTGTGGATTGCCTATCATCTTAACGACGTAAAACCTCCCGTCATCACATTGAACCAAGATCGATTGAGAACCTCCTTTCATTTTTCTAACAAATTTGACGGCAGAGAGAGAAACAGTAGAACAAAGGTACTCTTCCATGTGGAAGGGATTAATCTCAACAAGACCCAACGAAATCCTCCCAATTGACTCATTGGAGAGTAAACGACAAGTGCCTAGTTCATGAGGATTTCGTAGTAAACATTTCTTAGTATTTTCGATTCGCATCTCTCCGTGTATTAATTGGAAAGATGCTGAACCGCCAACTATGTTCTTTCGGGGAATAGACTTTGTTGGGTTATCTCAAATAGACCCCGCGCAAGAAAACTCTTCAGCAAGGCAGAAGATGGCTATTTCCTATCTTGCTGCAATACGGGTATAACGGTTGTGCCATGGGTGAATCATTCTCGCTGACCCATCGTCGTCTCAAGTTCCGACGCTCTCATCTCTGCACTAAGAAGCGACATGATGACTACCTCCGGCTTTCCCGCAAGCATTGGCAGAGACCACAGAAGACGCTGGCTCATTCTCATGCCTGCGGTTTTCGTGACGTACAGCCTTGCCTATCTTGATCGCGCTAACTATGGCTTTGGTGCGGCGGCCGGACTGGCACAGACGCTCCATATCAGCGGTTCGCGGTCCGCTGTACTCGGCTCGCTCTTCTTTCTTGGTTACTTCATCTTTCAAATACCTGGCGCGATGTATGCACGGCGCAGTAGCGCTAGCCGCCTGATTTTCATTGCTCTTATCGTTTGGGGTTCTCTTGCGGCCCTCACCGGTGTTATTCAAAATTTTTGGCTGCTCGCCCTTGACCGTTTTATGCTCGGCATCGCTGAAAGCCTCATCATGCCCGCCGCGCTTCTGCTTCTCACCAACTGGTTCACACGGAAAGAGCGGTCGCGCGCCAATACCTTTCTGATTCTTGGCAACCCGGTCACCATTCTGTGGATGTCCGCCATCACTGGATATTTGATCCAGTCCTATGGCTGGCAGAAGACGTTCATTATCGAGGGCATCCCGTCTGTCCTGTGGGCGTTCGTCTGGCTCGCGTTGGTCCGAGACAAACCTTCTCAGGCTAAATGGATCTCGCACGAGACCAGTACACACATCATTCTGCAGTTAGAGCGCGAGCAAAGAGAGCTTCCTCCCGTTGCCAACCTCAGACGTGCGCTGTTTCGACCCGACGTGATTCTCTTCTGCGCTCTCTATTTCTGCTGGAGTTTGGGAATCTATGGCTTCGTTCTCTGGTTACCCACGATTATCCGCCAGGGTTCCTCGAGCGGCATTCAAGCCACCGGTCTCCTTTCATCTGTACCCTACTTGCTAGGCGTTATTACGATGATTATCACAGCGTATATCTCCGATAAGACAGAGCGTCGCGGATCACTCGTATGGCCTTCCCTCCTGTTCGCAGGTGCGGCTCTGTTTGGCTCCTTCCTGCTCGCAGACCACAGCTTCTGGCTCGCGTACGTCGGTCTTATACTTGCTGGGGGTGGCCTCTATGCGCCCTATGGGCCTTTTTTTGCCATGATTCCTGAGATCGTCCCGTCCAATGTTGCAGCTGGCGTAATGGCAGCCGTGAATAGCGCCGGGGCGCTGGGCGGTTTTTTCGGCACATGGCTTGTGGGGGAGTTGCAGGCGCGCACCGGAAGCTCCCGCGCTGGATTTTTGCTCATGTCGCTCTCCGTGATGCTCTCTGGCTTGCTTATGCTGTGTATCCGTAAGACTTCACCGAACTCTAGCGAGTCTGCTGGCCCATTCGACCTCAGCCAAGCCGAACCTACGTAATACAAAACCGCCGGAGCCATCCTCCTTGCCCTTGTTCGACATTAACTCCGTTCTTGAGACCGATCGCTTCGATTTCGGAGCTGTAAAGACGCATGCCCCAGGTCCCGAAGGGTCTTTGCCCATTACTCCAGAGATGCTGCTGACTTCCCCCTCGGGCAATATCTTCGGTCTAAGCCAGAATGCCGGGATGGGATGGGAACCATCAAGACTCCTGGATCCCGAGTTTCTCATTCTCAGCACTCATGGCGGCATGCGTGCCGCCGACGGAACTCCGATCGCTTTGGGCTTCCATACAGGTCATTGGGAGGTCGGTCTTCTTGTGGCGGAGGCCGCGCGGGAGTTCCGCAATCAGCATGCAATTCCGTTTGCCGGAGCTGTCACAGATCCTTGCGACGGACGCACTCAAGGTACGGAGGGTATGTTCGATTCACTTCCCTTCCGCAACGATGCTGCTATTGTTATGCGCCGATTGATGCGTTCGCTGCCAACACGTAAGGGTGTCCTCGGCGTGGCAACCTGCGATAAAGGGCTTCCAGCGATGATGATGGCGCTGGCCTCTTCCGGCACCTATCCCAGCATTCTGGTTCCCGGAGGTGTCACGTTGTTGCCCGACTCGGGTGAAGATGCCGGGAAGGTGCAGACGATCGGCGCCCGATACGCCCAGGAACAGATCACTCTTCAATACGCTGCTGATATCGGCTGTCGCGCGTGTGCTTCGCCGGGAGGCGGATGTCAATTTCTCGGCACCGCCGCCACGGCTCAGGTCGTAGCAGAGGGTCTAGGCCTTGCGCTTCCACACTCGGCGCTGGCGCCTTCCGGTCAGCCAATTTGGCTTGATGCTGCCACGCGTTCTGCCCGGGCACTGCTCCGCTTATTCCAACTGAGCCTTGGAACCCGCGACATCCTGACGGACGCCGCCATTCGCAACGCAATGGTTATCCATGCGGCCTTCGGAGGATCCACCAATCTCCTCCTCCACGTCCCCGCGATCGCACACGCTGCCGGACTTACACGTCCTACCGCCGAGGACTGGGCTCAGGTCAACCGTCAAATCCCGCGTATCGTCGATGCGCTGCCCAACGGTCCCCGAGGCTTCGCCACCGTACAGGTCTTCCTGGCAGGAGGCGTTCCTGAAGTTATGCTTCATCTGCGGGACCTTGGTCTGCTTGACACTTCTGTCAGGACGGTTACAGGCGAGACTTTGGAAGAGTCTCTCAACTGGTGGGAGCAAAGTTCTCGACGCCGCGATCTGAAATCGCAACTTCGCCAACTGGATGGTATCGATGCGGACGAAGTCATTATGTCTGCCGATACAGCACGTAAGCGCGGCCTCACTGCTACCGTTTGCTTTCCTGTCGGGAATCTTGCTCCTGAAGGTTGTGTCATCAAGAGCACATCCATTGACCCCTCACTTGTAGATGAAAATGAGATCTATCGGCATCGTGGTCCCGCACGCATCTTCCTCACAGAGGCCGACGCTATTCAGGCGATCAAGGCTGGCGATCTTGGTGAGGGGGATGTCATAGTCCTTATCTGTGGGGGCCCAGCCGGGGCCGGAATGCAGGAGATCTATCAAGTAACTTCTGCTCTCAAACAGCTTCCTTACTGCAAGCACATTGCCGTCATCACCGATGCACGTTTCAGCGGAGTCTCCACCGGGGCTTGCCTGGGCCATGTCTCGCCGGAAGCGCTCGCGGGCGGGCCTATCGGTAAAGTCCTGAATGGTGACGTCATTGAGATCGTCATCGATCGCAGGGCGCTACACGGTACTGTCGATCTTGTCGGCGAAGCGAACGGGGAGATGTTCTCTCCCGACGAAGGGCGGAGGCGTCTCTCACTGCGAGAGTCGCGTCCTGATCTCGCCCCACATCCTGCTCTGCCTGCCGATACTCGCCTCTGGGCTGCTCTGGTTCAGGCTAGCGGAGGCATATGGGGCGGGTGCATATATGACACTGAGATGATTCTTGAACGTCTTCAACTCGGGAACAACACTCGAGCCCTGCAACTCTCCGACTCGCTTCACCCGAAAGGATGACAGGACGTGAAACTCTATCGCACCCGCAACCACAATTACATCGAAGACAACGGCAGCTATTACAAGCTTGAGGGTTCGTGGGACTCCCTCATCTCCCATGACGATATTCTTGCTTATGCAACGTCCGTCGTGAAGAAAGGTGAGGTTGCAGATGACTTCTCAGAAGATGCTTTGCTCGCACCGATCGAAAACCAAGAGGTCTGGGCTTCCGGCGTCACCTACTACCGCAGCCGCAACGCGCGGATGGAGGAGTCCAAGGATGCAGGCGGAGGCACCTTTTACGACCGTGTCTACACCGCAGAGCGACCGGAGCTCTTTTTCAAATCGACTGGCCAGCGCGTTATCGGTACGGGAGGAAAGGTCCGAATTCGCAAGGATGCCACTTGGTCTGTACCCGAACCCGAGATGACGTTGGTCGTCAATCCCACGGGCAAGATCATCGGGTTCACCATCGGGAACGACATGAGTTCGCGCGATATAGAAGGTGAGAACCCGCTCTATTTGCCGCAGGCCAAGGTCTACGACGGCGCCTGTGCGCTCGGCCCATGCATTCAACTCAGCAACGATCTGCTGCCCAAGTCAACCACTATTCAGATTAAGATTTTACGCGGCGGAGAGATCGCTTTTGCTGGCAGCACTGCTCTAACGGAGCTAAAACGCGATCCACATACGCTGGTGGAGTATCTCTATCGCGAGATGCACTTTCCCTACGGAGCCTTTTTGATGACGGGCACCGGCGTCGTTCCACCTGACAGCTTCACACTCGCCAGTGGCGACGAGATCCATATCGCCATCGAGCACATCGGCACGTTGAAGAACACTGTGGCTTGAGCTTTGAGCACAGACCCCGAACATCTGCCGGGGTCTGCGCTTCGTGTTCTCTTGAGATGAAACAAGGCGGTCGATATAGGGATTGTTCGATCTACCACTTTATCGACATCTATCCCACAATCAGTTTTCCATCTTTGAGCCGCCAAACTCCAAGTGGATTTCCGTCCTGAAGCTCGGGCGCCAGAAGTTCGTCTGGTATGTCCTGGTAACAGACGGGCCGCAGAAAACGATCGATCGCCGTTGCGCCAACCGAGGTCGAACGGCCGTCAGACGTGGATGGGAATGGCCCACCATGCACCATGGCATAGCCGACCTCCACGCCTGTAGGGAAGCCGTTCGCCAGAATGCGCCCTGCCTTTCGCTCCAACACAGGAAGGAGTCGCTTGGCCGCAGCAAAATCGCCAGAATCCATCTGCAACGTTGCCGTCAACTGTCCTTCAAGCCCTTCTGCGATCGCCACCATCTCATCTACATTGCGGCACAACACAATGATCGAAGAGGGTCCGAACAGTTCCTCGGCGAGATGTGGATTCTTCACGAACTCTGCCGCCTCAGTCACGAACAAGGCGGGACGTCCTGTAAGGCCGACACCTTCTGCGTCCTGGCCTTCGGCGATTTTTCTGAGTGCGCCGTCTTTGGCAAGCGTCTCAGCTCCCTTCGCATATGCGCCGCGAATGCCGGAGTTTAGCATTGGGGTGGAAGCCTTTGCGGCTAGCTTTTCGCCCGCGGCAGTCATGAAAGACTGCATCTCCGGGCTCTCTATTCCAAACACCAGCCCCGGCTGTGTACAGAACTGACCTGCACCAAGTGTCGCCGAGTCGACATAGCCTTGTGCGATGGTCTCTGCGCGAGCCGCCAGGGCGCTCGGCAAAAGAAATACCGGATTCACGCTACTCATCTCCGCATAGACAGGGATCGGCACCGGCCGCTTCGCTGCGACTTCTACCAGCGCCAGCCCTCCGCGCCGCGATCCTGTAAAGCCGACAGCACAGATCGCAGGATGCTTCACCAGCATCTGGCCCACATCCATCGCACTGCCATGGATCAATGAAAATACGCCGTCCGGCAGACCACTCTTCGCAACAGCTCTTTGAATCGCCTTTCCTACCAACTCCGAAGTTCCGGGATGCGATGGATGCGATTTCACAACAATTGGGCACCCTGCAGCTAGTGCTGCTGCTGTGTCTCCTCCCGCGACTGAAAAGGCCAGCGGAAAGTTGCTCGATCCGAAGACGGCGACAGGACCCAGCGGAATCTTTCGCATCCGCAGATCTTGTCTTGGCAGGGGCTTGCGATCCGGCATGGCCGAGTCTAGCGTCGCCGACAAAAATCGACCGTCCCGCACAACGGAGGCGAACAGCCGCAATTGCCCGACCGTGCGCCCACGCTCGCCTTCGAGACGCTGGCGAGGCAGTCCGCTCTCGGCCATGACACGCTCGATCAGCAAATCTCCCATGGCCAGAATCTCTTCAGCCATGAATTCGAGCAACGCAGCTCTTTTTTCGAGAGGCGCTCCGCGAAATACATCAAAGGCCTTTGCGGCCAGCTCACAGGCCTCGTTCACCTGCTCCAGAGAACTATCTGGAAAAGTAGGCTCCAGCGGTTCATTGGTAGCTGGATTCAATCCTCTTACTGCGACGCCGGTACCCGCCACCGTACGTGACCCAATCAAAGTTTCGCCTGTCAAACTCATGTAGATTCTCCGTATCCGAAATACTATTACATGGCTTCTCGTGCTCGTTTAATGGGCAACGAGCGCATGTATGTCATGTGCCAGCCAGAATTCGCTGAAGTTAAGGACGTACGCCGGGAATCTTCAACCGAACGCTAAGAATGTTGTCGCTCTCCGTAATGTAGAGAGTCTTTCCATCGGCACCACCCCAGTTAAGGTTACCCGCACTTCGCGGAAGGGGGATAGTGCCCAGATGCTTGCCTGAAGCAGAAAAGATCCAGATACCTCCTGGACCAGAACCGTAAACATTCCCTCGTTGGTCAACTTTGATGCCATCCGGGGCTCCCGGCCTCGTATCGGAGGTCGCATCGAAAAAGATCTGCCCGTTACTTAGTGTCCCATCGGCGTTGACGGAATAACGCATCCAGAACTTACGAGGAGCTGAATTAGAGACGTAGAGATACTTCTCGTCTGGCGAGAACGCGATTCCGTTCGGTCGGGGCAGATCCTTGATAAGAAGCTGTATATGCGACCGATCAGGAGCAGTTCTTTGCGTCTGATTGACCGCACCCAAAATGCGATAGACGCCGTTGAAGGACAACTGTTTTTGAGGATCAGTGTCGTCCTGTTTGCGTAAGCCATAGGGCGGATCGGTGAAATACAGAGATCCATCAGAACGGTAAACCAGATCGTTCGGGCTATTTAGAGATTTGCCTTGATACGTATCTGCCAGGATGGTCTTCGTCGCATGGGAGTCCAGCGTCTCGAGCCGCCAGACATTTCGGCCAGCATGACCCGCCACTGTCAGTCTTCCTCTGGGGTCTAACGTCATGCCGTTAGATCCTGGTTCTGGACCTTCGTATGGCGCACTTCCTGTATACCCGGAAGGCTGTAGAAAGACATTCACTTTGCCTGCCGGCCCGAGTTTACGGATGCTATTACTAGGAATCTCCGCAAAGAGCAGAAATCCTTCATGAGTCCAGATAGGGCCCTCCGTCCACTTGAAGCCCGTGCTCAGGAGTTCAATCTTGGCATCTGTAGGCACGATGTCGTCAAGGGCAGCATCCAGTCGTTCGATCCTGGCAGAAATCAAATTATCTGCCACTACATCCGGCCTGCTGGAGACAGCGTAGCTGTCCTTTGAATGGACTGGGTTTAGAACTCCTATTCCTGTAGCCGCGCCAATGGCCGGCAGTAAACCGCATACCAGAATATATTTCGCGTTTATCATCGCTCTCTTCCTTTTACTTACAAACTTCGCTGTCCTTGTGAGCCAAATGCTATGATGTTTCGACTTTACGCAATGGTATTTGCATAATACGCACCAAATTTGTTCAACAATCCCGACTCGAGGAAATCCTTCATGCTTGCAAAACAATCCTGCTTGCTTGTCACCTTCGTTGCTCTTTCCATCTGCCCTGCGCTCAGGGCCCAGACTCCGAGTTTCTCACCAGACAGTCAATTTCAGGGTTCCAGTCTTGCTGGTTGGCATCCGGTCGGTCAAGCGATGTGGCGTGCCTCTAATGGTGAAATCACAGGAGATGCCTCGGCCGAACATGGGACAGGTTGGCTGATGCTCGACCACTCCTATCAAGACGCGGGTTTATACCTCCAATTCAAATGCCAGGAGGATTGTGACACCGGTGTGTTGCTACGAGCTCACAAGACCGGCAAAGGCACCGAGGGCGTGTTTGTCTCGATCAAGGGAAATGAGCTAGGCGCCTACAACCTGACGATCGATGCTGCAGGAAAAGAGGTTGACCGCAAAAAGCTTCGGCTGGCTGGCGGACAAATTCGATTTGCTCCGCCGCCACCAGATCCCGCAAGCGCAAGGAGTGGGCCGCCTCGCGGGATACCTGCACCACGGAGCGGGCCTGCCGGAGTAACGATGCCGATGTCGCGTCCAGCACAGGGCATCAAAAAGGGCGACTGGAACGACGTCGAGGTACTTCTGGATGCGGATATCGTTCGTGCCTTCTTCAATGACGGAGGTGGCCAAGTAAGCGCCGCTACTGAAGATATGAATAGCTATGGACCGATCGCTCTCTATGTGGGGGACAAAAGCCAAGTACAGTTTCGCGAGATTGCTTATCGCGACATAGGAGTCAAGGTTGACCCTGCGGAACAGGTCGGAAAGGGCTTTCGTATGCAACGGCTCAGCCCTTTCTACTATGGCTGGTCAGCGGATGCAGCGGACTTCAATCGGGATGGCAAGCTCGACGTCGTCTCGGGTCCTTTTATCTACTTCGGTCCTGACTACACACGTTCTCGTGAGATCTATCCGGCTCAGGGATATAACTCTTCTACGAACTACTCCATGGATGACTGGGTTGAGCATGCCGACGACTTCACTGGAGACGGTTGGCCAGATGTTCTCACCACCAGCCATGCTGGTGGCGGCAAGGATGGAGCGGTCCTTTATGTGAATCCAAAGGGTGAATCGCGGCGATGGGAAAAGTTCACCGTTGTCTCGCCTATCGACAGCGAGGAGACTGTGCTAGCTGATGTCGACGGAGACGGACGACCTGAGTTGGTATACGTGGGCGAGGGCTACATGCGCTATGCAAAGCCTGATCCAGCCAATCCGAGCGGCAAGTGGGTTGTGCATACAGTCTCGGAGTCCGGACCATGGCCAGCGCACGGTATTGGTACAGGTGACGTGAACGGCGATGGCAAGGTGGATATTCTCGGTGCCTACGGATGGTGGGAACAGCCTGTTCGCGATGCCGGAAATGCGCTTTGGAAGTATCATCCTGAGGCGTTTGGCCAGTGGGGACGCACCTCTGCGGGCGGTTCGCAGATCGTTGTCTATGACGTGAACGGCGATGGTCTCAACGACGTCGTTACGACCATGCAAGCTCATGGATGGGGCTTGGCTTGGTTTGAACAGAAACGATCGAAGTCTGGAGAGATCTCGTTCGTCAAGCATGTGATCATGAACCGGACAGCGGCTGAGAGCGCAGGCGGAGTCGTCTTCACAGAGCCACATGGTTCGACGAGTGGGGATGTTGACGGCGATGGCATCCCGGACTTCATCGTCGGAAAGCGGTATTGGTCGCATCTGGATGACTATTACGATCCAGATCCCTATGGCCCGGCGGTGCTGTACTGGTATCGAACCGTACGCGACAGTAAGGCTCCAGGCGGCGCACGATTCGTTCCGGAACTCATTCATAACCGATCCGGCGTTGGCTCCGATGTACTGGCAAAGGATCTCAACGGAGACGGCGCGATCGACATCGTGACCTCGACACGAAGCGGAACCTATATCTTCTGGGGCACGCCGAAGGTCAAACGCCCAAAGAAATAGCTGAAAGAAGTATGGGAAGCCAACTTTTGCGGCGGGTTTGCAAAGGTTGGCTTTCTTTCGTTTTGCCGCACGTTCTGATTTCTCTGCTTTTTCCTTTACCTTGCATCCTTTCAAAGACTTAGTCCCGAGCTATCTGGATTATTCCAACCCTAAAAAAATGTCCCTTGACTTCCTTTAAACGGTAGTGGTACTTTTCCGCCGTCGCCAGATAACTTGTTGCGTAATACGCAAACTAAATTGCGTACAGTTAGATCGACTTCGGAGGAACCATGATGTTCGACAACTACAAGCTTGCTTTTAGAAGGCTTTCCCTGTTGTGGGTGGCCATTCTACTGATTGCACTCCCAGCATATTCCCAGAATACGACCGGTTCTCTCGTAGGCACGGTAAGTGATCCGACTGGAGCAGCTGTCTCCAATGCAACCATCACCGCGACCAACGCTGCAACCAGCGAAAAACGTACAACCACGACAACAGACTCGGGCGAGTATCAGATCCTCAACCTTCAGCCGGGCCAATATTCGTTAGATATTGAGTCCACAGGCTTCAAGCGCTATACGCGCAGTACGGTCGAGATCCAGGTCGAACAGGCCACACGCATCAACGCCCAGATGGTGATCGGTGCTGTAACCGAGCAGGTTACGATTACCTCAGCCGCTCCGATCATCCAATCGGAGAATGCTGCACTTGGCCAAGTAGTGCAAGGACGCGCCGTCACGGAGATCCCGTTGAATGGCCGCAATGTGCTGGCGCTCGTTGGCCTTGTCCCGGGCGTAGTGCCCCAGGGGAGCTCGGGCGGCAATTTGACTGGCCAGAACGTATTTGCAGCCGGCAACTACCAGATTGGCGGCGGCAGTGCCAACCAGAGCTCGACGCTCTATGACGGCGCTCCAGTAAATATCTCCTACGGCAATATCACCAGCCTCGTCCCTTCGCAGGACGCGGTGCAAGAGTTTCGCGTCCAGACGAACAACAACACGGCAGACTATGGAATGTATACCGGCGGAGTCGTCAACATGACGAGCAAGTCCGGTGGAAATGCCATTCACGGAACGGTGTATGAGTTCGTCCGGAATACGATCTTCAACTCAACTCCTTACTTCGCGAAGCACACCAACAATCCTGCGAACGTTCTGGCCAAGAATCCTTATCACCAGAATCAGTTCGGCGGGAACATTGGTTTCCCGATCATCAAAGACAAGCTCTTCGGCTTCTTCGACTATCAGGGATATCGCCAGGCCCAGAAGCGGTTGTACAACTACACGGTTCCGACGCTGAAGATGCGTCAGGGCGACTTTAGCGAACTGGGTGTCCAGATCTATGATCCCTGCGGCGGCACTGTGGCCGGAGGGCAGGGTTGCCCGAACTACACCGGTCCCCGCACACCTTACCCGGGCAATATCATTCCTGCCGGGCGTTGGAGCACGGTGGCGAGAAACCTGGTTGCCTTTCCTTACTGGGCTGCGCCAACCAGCTCCGCAGTTACCAATAACTTCGTCCGCTATGCGGGTTCTGGCGGCAACAACGATCAGTATTCAGGGCGCGTCGACTTTTCCCTGAGCGACAAGCAGCGACTCTTTGGCCGCTATACCCAGTGGAATTCGGGAAATATCGGAGCCATGCCCTTCAACAACGGGCTGATCGGTGGTGATCCAATCTCTCCTGAATCCTTCAAGACTCGCCAGATCGTCTTCGGAGACACTTATCTTTTCAATCCGACGCTGATCGGTGACCTTCGCCTTTCCTACCTTCGCTGGACGTATGTCCGTACTCCTGGAACCCTGGGCTTCAATGAGCCCTCGCTCGGCTTCCCCGGCTATATGGGGACGATCTCGGGCTTGAACGGCGTTCCTAACTCGACTACCGTGCCTTCTATCGCGTTGGCAAATCCTACAGTGAATGCCGTTGGAACTGGCTACATCTTTGGAACGAATCAAAACTATGTGATCGCTCCGAGCGTCAGCAAGACGATTCGAGGTCACACCATCAAGGCTGGAGCCGATCTTCGCCGGCTGGAGATGCTGTACTTCCAGAACAACAGCCCAGGCGGCTCGTTTGCGTTCGATCCGAACATGAGCGCTTCGGCTGCCTCGGGCGCCACAGCGACCAGCGGACATCCGTTCGCTTCCTTCCTGATGGGCTACATGGTCAACCAGGCAAATACTGCCAGCGTCGTCCAAATCGCTCCGCCGACTTACAACACGATCTACTATCAGGGCTACTACGTTCAGGACAACTGGACCATCACGCCGAAGCTGACGATAAACATCGGGCTGCGGTATGAGATTCCGGGCGTCTACCGGGAGCGGCACCAACTTCTGGCGACGTTCAACCCGAACGAGATCAATCCTGTTCTCGGTGCTGTCAGCGTCAACGGACGTCCCGTTACGGGCGCGTACGATCTGGTGAATTCACCACAGCATCCAGCGGTTGGGCTTCGCAGCGAACACTTTACCAACTTCTCTCCGCGCATCGGTCTCGCGTTCCGTCTGAACGAAAAGACGGTTATTCGGGCAGGCTGGGGCAAGTTTGTGATTCCCTCGACGCTGCAGTTTCCGGAGTCTTCGGCTCAGTCTCCGCTCTCTTACATCACCAATAACCCGGTATCGACTCTGGACAATGGAGCTACTCCGAGTGCCACGCTGGATAATCCGCTTCCGAGTGGAATCACTGGAGCTCCTGGCCGCAATGCGAACTATCAGCGGTTGCTGCTGGGCGGTTCCGCCAATACCCTGCTGCAGGACGAGGCAAACGGAGCAACGTATCAGTGGAACTTTGCAGTGCAGCGCCAGCTTCCACTGGGAATTGCTTTAGAGGCCGCATATGCCGGTCTTCATGGCTCGAATCTTCCGATCAGCGTCTCGATCAACCAGGTTACGAAGAACTTTCTGGACCAGGCGCACTCGGATCCGACTTGCTTTCCAAATGCAAACACTGCTCCGACGGCAAATTGCTTCCTAACGAAGACGGTTCCAAATCCTTTCGACCGCAGCAAATTCGCGCAGGGCAACCAACAGTACTCGACGATCTCGTCGGTGCAGTTGTACAGGCCCTTTCCGCAATACGGAGGCATCAACAACACGGGCCACTATGTTGGCGTCAGCAACTACAACGCGCTGCAGGCGAAGCTGGAGAAGCGTTTCAACTCCGGCGGCGTGCTGCTTGGCTCTTACAGCTTCTCCAAGTTGATGGGGAATGCTGAGTCGCTTACCTCGTGGCTCGAGACGGTTGGTGCACCTGGATATCAGAACACCAACAATCTGGACGGCGAGTATGCACTGTCCGGCTACGATGCCCGGCAACGGCTGACGGTCAGCTATGTCTACAACCTTCCCATCGGACGAGGCCAGCATTTCCTCGCCGGAGTTACAGGCGTTATGGACAAGCTGGTCTCCGGATGGGGTGTCAACGGTGTGTCGACGTTCCAGAAGGGATTCCCGATGGGGATAACACACTCATCCGGATATGTTGGAACTTATTCGGGAACTGGCTCCACTCGTCCGAACGTCGTGGCCAGTTGCGACAAGCAGACTCATGGCCCGGTGCAGTCCAGACTGGGTGATGCGTTCTCTGCGAATAAGTACTTCAACACGGGCTGCTTCACGTCTCCCGATCGCTTCACCTTCGGTAACGAATCCCGTACGGACAATCAGTTGCGTCTGCCGGGTATCGCGAACTGGGATCTGGCGCTCTTCAAAGACACGCATGTCACGGAACGCGTGGTGCTGCAGTTGCGTGTCGAGTCCTTCAACCTGTTCAACCGGGTGCAGTTCGCCGGTCCAAATACCTCCATCGGGTCGACCCAGCAGGGGCAGATTACGGCGCAGGCTAACGACCCACGTCTACTGCAACTGGCTGGACGTATCAACTTCTAACCCGACATGCGAAGGGCCACTGGCACAACCGCCGTGGCCCTTTCCATGTCTCCCTCCATCCCTGTAGCATCACTCGATGCCTGCGAGGGGGGCCCCCCATCTCTGGGTATAAGCGGCGAAGAATCAGACGGATGCGGAGGGCTTCCCTCGGCAAAATCCTGATTCCACAGCGCTTGTGTCCAAATAGGTGAGCCAGCTTGAGTTAGCCGCCTTCTAGACGACTAGCGAAAAAAGCCCACCTCTCGGGTGGGCCTTTTTTGAATCTCTAGTTCTATTTTAAAGGATTGACCATAACTTAAGTGCCACTGGTAAGTTGATGTTTCAGCTTGGGTTAGGTGGTTTTGGGGCTTGACATGCGTTTTTGCTGGGGAAATGGGCTACTACGATGAGACCGCCGCGAAAGACGCGGAGGCGCGCTTCGTCCATTTCTTCGCAGACGACAGAGGTGGTGGATTCTTCGCGGTCTCCGCGGATGGCTCTGAGGTTTTTGCTCGTTTTGCCTGTCGTGGCCTTGATCGTCGCAGGCTCCTGGTATTTATGGCGTGGGTCTTTGGCTCGTCTGACTGGTTCGAACAGCGCTGAAGCTGACAGGCCGGGCTATATCGATCCTTCGGTCTGCGCTACCTGTCATGAAGATGTAGCGGCGACCTACCGGAAGACCGGCATGGGGCGGTCGTTCTCTCGTCCCACTGCGCAGAATGTGATCGAAGACTACTCGCGAAGTAACTCGATCGATCACAAGGCGTCTGGTCTGTCTTACACCATGATCGAGCGAGATGGAGCCTTCTTTCAGCGCCGCCATAGCGTCGACTTCGATGGCAGAGAGACGAATGTGGTTGAGGAGAAGGTCGATTTCATCATTGGCTCGGGAAACCATGCACGTACTTATCTTCACCGGACGTCACAGGGCAAGCTCGTCGAACTGCCGGTGAGTTGGTATACGGAGCGCTCTGGGGCGTGGGCTATGAGCCCTGGATACGACAGCAAGGATCAGGAGGACATCCGCCGCGCGATTACGCCGGAGTGCCTGTTCTGTCATAACGGTTACCCAACGTCCGATGCGGGGGTTGAGCGGAGTCTATTCCCTGCAAAGCTTCCGGAGGGGATCGACTGCCAGCGCTGCCATGGTCCGGGGCGGGCCCATGTTGCGGCGGCGCAGGCGCGACGACCGGACGAGAAGTTGATTCGCAGCTCTATCGTGAATCCGCAGAGGCTGACGCGGGATGGGCAGATGGAGCTTTGCATGCAGTGCCATCTGGAGACCAGCAGCCGTCATATGCCGAATGAGATTCGGGCTTATGATCGCGGGCTTCTTTCGTATCGGCCGGGGCAGCCGCTGGCTGACTACAAGATTTACTTCGACCGGGAGAAAGATGCGAAGGATGACACGTTCGAGGTGGCTCATGCGGCGTATCGTCTGCGCAAATCAAAGTGCTTCCTCAAGAGCGATATGACGTGCCTTACGTGCCACGATCCTCACGATATTCCTCGCGGAGAGGAGGCGACGAAGAGCTATGTGGCTGCTTGCCAGAGCTGCCACGAATCTGTGGCGCATCGTGTCGCGATGCCGACGGGGAGTAACTGTATCTCTTGCCATATGCCGAAACGGCGCACGGAGGATGTCGTCCATGTCGTGATGACGGATCACTTTATTCAGCGGTATAAGCCGTTGCGGGATCTCTTAGCGCCGATGGAGGAGAGGGTCGAGGCGGAGACTGGAAGCAAGGTCCTTCCGTACTATCCCGCAGATGTGGCGAGGTCTCCGAAGGCGGAACTCTATCTGGCTGTGGCGCAGGTGAACGATGGCGAGGGGACTCAGGGACTTTCGCGGCTTCAAGCTTTGCTTGACCGAGAGAAGCCTTCTGCGCCGGAGCCGTATCTCGCACTTGGGCAGGCTTATGGGCGTAAGGGCGATCCTGCTGCTTCTATTCACTGGTTTGATGAGACGTTGAAGCGTAGGCCAGAGTACCTTCCGGCTATCCGAGAGTTGGTTCCTGTTTTGTTCGCTACGAATCAGGATTCCAAGGCGCTGGAAGTTTTGCAGCGTGCGGTTGGGGAGTACCCGGAGGACGATCTTTTACTCACGAATCTGGGGAATGCGTATCTTCGGCGCGATCTGCCGAACGAAGCACAAGGGGCTCTCTCGCGGGCGCTGGCGGCTAATCCGGAGCGGGCCGAGGCGCATAATCTGCAAGGGCTGCTTGCGTTGCGGCTGAACGATAAGGCTGGCGCGGATAGGTCTTTTCGGGAGGCGATTCGCTGGCAGCCTGATCTGGTGGAGGCGCAGAAGAATCTAGGGACCTTGCTTACCGGCGATCACCGTTGGCAGGAGGCGGAGTTTCACTTTCGCAAGGCTCTGGAGGCTAACGCTGGATATGCCGACGCACACCATGGGCTGGGGTTGTTGCTGATCCTGAAGGGGTCGCTTGCTGAGGCTACCGCTGAGTTGCGCGAGGCGGCTCGCTTGCAGCCGGCATCGGCGCAGATGCATGGCGATCTGGCGGATGCTCTGGCTGCCCAGAGCCAGACTGCCCAGGCTGCTGAAGAGTATCGGCGGCTCCTGCTTCTTAGACCGGAGCAGGGGGATGCTCATCTTGGGTTGGGGTTGGCCTTGTTGCGGGAACAGAGGCTCGATGAGGCAAAGGAGCATTTGGCGCGGGCGGCTGTGAGTGATGACTCAGAGGTGAGTCAGGCGGCTAAAAAGGCTTTGGAGCAGCTTCGCCGTTGATTGTTTTGTCGGGCAACAGGCATTGCGTGTCGATTGATGCGTTTCCTCTCAATCTCATGTTGACTTCGGTGTTTTGCGATTGCTAGTATTTGGGTCCTCTAATAACGCAATGATTATTGCGTATTATGCAACATAAAGTGCCGGCTTTGGCCGGGCTTATCTGCTTTACGGAAGGTGAAGATTGAACTCTTCCCGGTATATCTCACGGCGTACATTTCTCTCGGGAGGGGCAGCCGCTTGTGCGTACGGCGCTGTGCCTTCTTGGGCTCGCAGTAAGCGGCGTATTGCTGCGAACGATAAGGCCAATATCGCGTTTATTGGCATTGGCAACTATGGCGCGCAGAATCTGACGGAGTTGGCCAGGGAGAACATCGTGGCTGTCTGCGATGTCGATTGGCGAACGCGAGCACAGCTTCCTGGCCGTGGCGGGCTAGCCTCCGAGGTTGCGGCGAAGTATCCGCAGGCGAAGCGCTTTGATGATTGGCGGATCATGCTCGAGTCGATGGACCGGCAGATCGATGCGGTGGTGGTTTGCACTGCCGATCACGTTCATGCAGTCGCCGCAATTACGGCGATGAAGATGGGCAAGCATGTCTATTGTGAGAAGCCTCTTGCGCACACGATCGGACAGGTGCGAGCGATGACCGCGGCGGCGCACAAGTATCCGCAGCAGGCCACACAGACGGGCATTGTGGGCCATGCCTCGGAGGATGTCCGCAGGATCGTGGAGTGGGTGCGCGACGGCGCGATCGGCAAGATAGAGAAGATCGATGTTTGGCAGTCGGACTGGACGGCGGGTCAGCGGTATACCTCGCCTTATGATGAGATTGCCCACGTCCAGGATCAGGTTGTTGTGCCTGCCGAGGTGAAGTGGGATCTCTGGCTGGGGCCTGCTCCAGAGCGACCTTACAACCCGATGTATCTGCCGTTGCGTTGGCGCAACTGGCTGGACTTTGGGACGGGCATTCTTGGGGATCATGGTCCGCATTTTATGGACCCGGTGATCTGGGCGCTCGACCTTGGTTATCCCGACGAGATCTCTGCCGATACGGATCCTGGGTATGTTGGAGCGGCGCGTCAACAGATGTTCGCACGCTACTCGCATGTGAACTATCACTTCCCTGCTAAGGGGGCGCGCGCTGCTGTGCCGTTGAAGTGGTATGGATACGCTACGCCTGAGATTCCCAAGGGCTGGAACAAGAGCGAACCTTTTCCAACGGGTGGGGGCATATTGCATGGCACGAAGGGAACGCTGGTCTTTGGTCCCGTCTATAACAGCAAGCCTGGAGCGCCTAAGCAGGTGTGGTTGCTGCCAGAGGAGGTCGATCGCGAGTACAAGCGTCCTGATGCGACGATTGCGCGTCCGCAGAGCCATTGGTTGGAGTGGATCGATGCGGCGCGGGATGGAAAGCAGCCTTCGGCTAACTGGCAGTACGGAGGACTTGTAACCGAGATATGCCTGCTTGGAAATATCGCTATTCAGCATGCGGGCACGACGCTCCGGTTCGATCCGAAGTCCCGGAGCTTTACGAATTCAGCGGCGGCTAATTCGATGTTCGATCATGGCACTCGGGCAAGGTGGAAGCTCCCGACTTAAGCGCGATTCCAGGCGATTCACTACAGGGTGTTGGTAAGGAGCATACGAATCGGATGCGAGTATCTTTGTGGCATGTATCTGTGAGCCTGGTCCTCATGGCCGGGGTCGTCGCTGGAGTTTCCATTCATCGTACCTCTGTCGTGGTGCGGGCCTCCAGCGCTGAACGGAGTGCGCCGTATACGACCTGGCACAACTACCTCGGAGGAGCGGACTCGGCGCAGTATTCTGCGTTGAAGCAGATCGATCGAAGCAATGTTTCCGAGTTGCAGCAGGTGTGGTTTTATCCTGCGGGCAATAATGGTTTCCGGTATGGATCCAATCCGATCGTCGTTGACAACATGATGTTTGTGATTGGCAAGGATAATAACGTTGTCGCTCTAGATGCGACTACGGGAGCTGAGATATGGGTTCACGATAACCAAAAGCCTCGTAATATCTCTCATCGCGGCGTTACGTATTGGGAGAGTCGAGACCGTTCGGACCGTCGTCTGCTGTTCTCCACGGACAATATGTTGCGGGAGATCGATGCTCGTACGGGAAAGACTATCGAGAGCTTCGGCAATAAGGGCGCGGTCGATCTGCGTGAGGGGTTGGGCAGAGTGCCGAGTACGATTCGGCAGATTCAGTCGGGGACGCCGGGACGGGTGTTTGAGAATCTGCTGATCTTGGGGTCTGCTACGGGTGAGGAGTACGAGTCGCCTCCGGGGGATCTTCGTGCCTTCGATATTTTGACTGGCAAGCAGGTGTGGGCCTTCCATACGGTTCCCCATCCGGGCGAGATGGGTTATGAGACATGGCCTCCGGATGCGTGGAAGTATATTGGCGGCACGAATACCTGGGGTGAGATTACCGTCGATGAGAGGCGAGGGATAGCTTACTTTCCGCTGGGCTCGCCGACTTACGATTTTTATGGAGCGGATCGTATTGGGGCGAATCTCTTCTCGGATTGCCTGCTTGCACTCGATGCGCGAACCGGAAGGTACCTCTGGCACTTTCAGACGACTCATCATGATCTTTGGGACTACGATCTTGAATCTTCGCCGAAGCTCATGACGATTACGCGGGATGGGAAGAAGATGGACGTGGTTACTCAAGCTGGCAAGAACGGCTTTGTTTATGTCTTCGACCGTGTCTCTGGTAAGCCAGTCTTTCCTATCGAGGAGCGGGCGGTTCCGCAGTCCGATGTTCCGGGGGAGAAGTCCTGGGCGACGCAACCTTTTCCGACGGTGGTTCCGCCCTTTGCGCGGCAGAAGTTTTCGGCTGACGAGGTGGACCCGTATATCGCCGACCCGAAGGAGCGGGAGAAGATCAAGGCTATCGTTCTGGCTTCGCGCAATGAAGGGATCTATACTCCGCCGAGTCTTGGCACGACGATGGAGACTCCTGGCAATAATGGAGGCGCGAACTGGGGTACGGGAGCGATCGACCCGACGAATGGGACCTTCTACATCCAATCGAAGGAGGCTCCGTCGCTGTTGAAGCTAGAGGCTCGGCCTCCGCGGCGGCAGATGACGGGAACTCCTGAGGCACAGGGACATATTGTCTATCTGCAGAACTGCCAGTCGTGCCATACGGAGTCGCGGGCGGGCCAGCCTCCGGCCATTCCTTCCTTGATCGATATCGTCGGCCGCTCGGGAGCGGATCGGGTTCGTACTGCTGTCCATGACGGGCTTCCGCCTATGCCGGCTTTTCCTGACCTGATGGATGAAGACATTACCAATCTCATTGCTTACTTGAAGGACCCGAGCAAGGGAGAGGTTCCGGGCGATATTCTGGCGCGAATGATGGCTCCTGCGCCATCGAATAAACCGAAGCTGGGGCCGGGCGGTCAGCGATATTGGACCGGATATGGTTACATGAACTCGACTGAGGGTTTGCCTGCTATTGGACCTCCGTGGTCTACGATTACGGCCTATGACATGAACAAGGGCACGATCAAGTGGCAGATCCCTTTGGGAGAGATCTCGGCATTGGCAGCCAAGGGGATTCATGGCACGGGTAGCTATTGGCCTCGGGGTGGGCCGGTGGTTACGGCTGGTGGGCTGATCTTTGCGGGGACTAAATCGGACAATAAGCTGCATATCTACGACAAGGACTCTGGCAAGCAGATCTGGGAGATAGAGCTTCCTGCCGGTCCTGAGGGGATTCCTGCGGTCTACGAGGTTGGGGGACGTGAGTATGTGGCGATCAGCGCCAGGCCGAACGTGGAGGCTCCTGTAGAGAACCGACAGCCTCGCAGTAGCTCGGGGGCGGACAGTGCTCCTAAACAGACACAGGGGTATTATGTCTTTGCGTTGCCTGAGGTGAAGACCAAGGCTAAGTAGTTTGAGGGTCGGCCTCGTTGGCCGACCTTTCTTTGGGTTCCGTTCAGATGATGCTGTTGTTTACTTGCCTACCCAACCGCCGTCCACGTAGAGGGACTGACCGGTGATGTAACTCGCCTCTTCGGAGGCCAGGAAGGCCGCTGCCTGGCCTATCTCGTGGGGCAGGCCAGGACGGCCCAAGGAGATTTGCGCCACGACTTGAGGGAGGATATCGGGGCTCTCCAGGACCCAACGAATCATCGGGGTATCGATGAGTCCGGGGTGAATGCAGTTCACGCGGATCCCCTGTTGTCCGACTTCGGCGGAGATGTTCCTGGTTAAGGCTTCGATGGCCAGCTTGCTCGGGGCGTAGTGGGTTCGTCCAGGCAGGACGCGAGCTGCCTGTATCGATCCGATGTTGATGATGGCGCCCTTTCGTCCCTCTTGAATTGCACGCTTACAGAAGGCCTGGGCGCACATCCACTCGCTCTTCAGGTTGACGTTGGTCACATCTTCCCACTGCTGGTCTGTGAGCTCCAGGAAGGGCACGATGGTCTCGATACCAGCGTTGTTCACGAGGATGTCGACTGGTCCGAGCTTTTGCGCCTCATCGAAGACGCGCTCGACGTCAGCGCGTTTGGAGACATCTCCCTTGACGACGAGCACACGGCGACCCATGGCACGAATCGTCTCCGCTACCTGCTCGGTTCGCTCGTCAGCACATAGGTCGTTGATAACGATATCCGCGCCTTCCTGGGCGAAGACCTCGGCGATACCTCTTCCGATGCCCTGTCCCGCACCGGTAACCAGAGCGATTTTTCCTTGCAGTTTCATATTGATCCTTATAGCCCTGTTTTCATGCCTATGTTGTCTTATAGCAAAGAGAGCTTCAGCGTTTGCTAGTGAATCGTCCAGCCGCCATCCACCATCAAGGTGTGTCCCACGATCATGTCTGCGAAGGGGCTGGCGAGAAAGAGGACTGCGCCGACGAGGTCCTCCGGCTGATTCCAGCGTCCGCGGGGAATCATTTGTTGGGTCGCCCATTCTTTATATCCGGGCTTCTCCAAGATGTTTTTGCGGGATTCTGTCTCCGTGATGCAGGGTGCGACGACGTTAACGAGCACCCCTTGGGAGGCCCACTCCAGCGACAACCCCTTTGCCAAGTGATGTACGGCGGCCTTCACGGCGGCGTAGAGTGCACGCTTTTTAAATGCTACGACACCGAAGTTCGAGCCGATCTGAATAATGCGTCCGCTGCCTTGAGGAAGCATGACGCGGGCTGCTGCCTGAGAGGCAAAGAATACGCTCTTCAGAGAGGCCGAGACGGTCTTGTCGAACTCTTCTTCGGTTACGTCCAACGCATCGTTAGTACCCGTCCATCCGGCGTTATTGACCAGGATATCGATGCGTCCGAACTCCAGAACGGTGCGATCCATGAGCGCCTGCACCTCGGAGACGATGCCGACGTCGGTCGGCACGATGATGGCTCTGCGGCCCAAGGCTACGATCTCAGCCTTTACGGCTTCGATCTCCTCCATGCGCGGACCCGGATGCTTGGCGAGCACCAGATGCGCGCCAGCCTCAGCAAGACCCAGGGCGATGGCTCTCCCGATCCCCTGTGAGGCTCCGGTCACGATTGCTATTTTGTCTTTCAAACCAAAGCTTGAATAATCCATGCGCTTACCTATCCTCCGCGGATCGTCTCAAGCCGCGCTCTCGAATTGGCACATCGAAGTAGTTCTCTATATATTGCTGTTGGCTCGAGTCAAGGTGAATCCCTGGGCTGCCGATTTCCATGTTGCGTTTAGCGCTCTTTCTATTGCGTATGCTGCAATCAAGCCAAAATATTACCGTTGCCTCTTACAATCGTCAAGGAGGTAACGAGACCTCTTCTTGAAGTGCCTATGGCTGGCAGTAGAAGATTGTCCAGAGTCGTACCGATATGGCTTTTTACAATGTTGGACATCACTTTTTTTGTATTTCATACAGCCAGACACTTGACAAGCAATTCCCTGCCGGTTCAGAGTTGTTGCGTAAAGCGCAGATTACCTTGCACAGAGCGCAATACAAATATATGCCTAATTCAAACTCCGGGAGCGAACTTCCAGTGAACTCTGCGATAAGCCGCCGCACCTTTATGACCAAAATCGCCATTGGATCTGCCGCGGCCACGTTCTTGCCGGGCTCGTTGCTGGCAGCTTCCTTCAGCAAGATTCCTATCGGCTATACAGGTATCACCTGGGCGAATTCGCAGGTGGAGGATGCTATTGCCAGTTGCGCGAAACTGGGCTTCTATGGCTTCGAGACCTTCGGGGATGTGCTGGCGCAGTGGGATAGCAAGGGCGGTCTTGGACCCGTGCTTAAACGGAATCGCATTCCTCTTATTTCGGGGTATTGCACGCTCAATCTCACGGATTCTACTCGCCGGCAGGAGACGATCGAAAAGGCGGTTCGGTGGTCCAAGCTCCTCAAAGAGAGTGGCGGCCGGATTTTCGTTCTGGGGCCCAACCCGGTCCCGCGTGACAGCTACAAGTTTGCCGAGTACAAGGCGAATATCGTAGCAACCCTCAATGAAGCCTCAAAGGCTATTGTGGATCAGGGCCTGACGCCGGTGCTCCATCAGCACACCGGAACTTGTGTCGAGACGCGCGACGAGACCTACGCGACGCTCGACGCGATCGATCATAGTACCTTGAAGTTCGGTCCGGATGTGGGCCAGCTTACCAAGGGTGGCGCGGACGCTGTCAAGGTCGTCAAGGACTACCTTCCGCTGGTGCAGCATATGCACCTGAAGGATTTTGACGGCAAAGACCCGAGCCTGGTTTATTACTGTCCGCTTGGGAAGGGAAAGGTCGATGTTCCCGCCATTCTGGATCTTATGGCAGGCCGGACAATTAGTGGTATGGTGATGGTAGAACTCGATAACGACCCGAAGAACCCGTCGTCGACTCCGCCTTCTGAGCTTGCCGGTGAAAGTCAGGCCTACTTGAAGAAGATTGGGGTTAAACTTCGGGCGTGAGAGCTTTGCCAAGTATGCCCGCAAAAAAGACATCGCCAGTACCTTTTATTCAGAGCCTCGACCGCGGATTGACGATCCTGCATGTGGTTGCGCTTTCCAAGCAGCCGGTCTCTCTGGGAGATTTGTCCGAACTCCTGAAGATCGACCGCAGCAGCGCGTTTCGTCTCGCGCAGACGCTTCGTCGCAGAGGCTTTCTGGCCTGCCCGGCAGGTCGTAAAGACTACATTCTGGGTTCGGCCATGTGGACCCTGTCCCACCAGTATGACTGGAGCAATATGCTGGTGCGGGTGGCACACCAGCAGCTCAAACTGATCGCCAACGAACTGAATGAGACGGCGCACCTGGCGGTGCGGGAGGGCAAGAATGCCCTCTTTATCGACTCCGCGCATGCGAACCACGTCATTGCTGTAGCCGGGCAGACGGGCGAGTTGGTTCCGCTTTATTGCACGGCTCATGGCAAGGCTTTGTTGGCGGACGCCGATGAGCGGGAGCTAAAATCACAATTCGGGCCATCCCAACTTCAGAAGTACACCCAAAGCACGATCACGAGTATTCAAGCGCTGGCTGCGGAGTGCCTGGAGATCAAGAAGCGCGGATTTGCTACGGATGAGGCAGAGTACAACGAAGGGATGCGTTGTGTTGCGGCGCCCATACGGCTGGCGGACGGATCGATTGTGGGGTCCATTGGCATCTCCGCTCCTGAGTCGCGTTTTCTGAAGCAGCAATATCCGAAGTATGCGAAAAAGATATGCAAGGTCGCGGAAGATATCGGCGCATTGCTAAGCCCTCCGGATCAGAAGGAATAGATCGCGCTGTTTCCTTCCCTTCCAGTTTTTTTGTGTTGCATCGGGCTCCGAAGAGATTCGGGGCTCGATCTTTTTGCGCTCGTGCATTCTTGTGCGGTTGTAGTATTCTTGCAATCTGAATTGCACAATACGCAAGAAGTTAGCTCAGGAGGTTTCGTGTCTTCTATGTCAAACCTTATCCTCGATTTCGGCATTGACCCATCCATGCTGAAGTTTCTCGGCGAAGGACTGCAGAGGCCAGAGTGCATTTTGGCCGAGCAAGATGGAACGCTATGGACCGCGGACTCGCGCGGCGGGGTGGTGCGGTTGCGCCACGACGGGACGCAGGAGATTGTGACCCAGAGGATCTCTGAGCACTTTGAAAGTGCGGAGAGCGAAGCTTCACGCTATCTTACTGGCACTCTCCCGAATGGCCTAGCCTTTGCGCGTAACGGGGACATCCTCATCTCCAACTTTGGGACGGATCGTCTGGAGATCATGAGCCGAAGTGGAGAGTCGAAGGTTCTTGCGGATAGCATCGATGGAGAAGCGATCGGCAAGGTGAACTTCGTGCTGCGAGACTCGCAGGATCGTATCTGGATTACGATTTCTACGAAGATCAAGAATTGGATGCATGCTCTTAAGCCTGATCTGGATGACGGATATATTGCACGGTATGTAGACGGGAAATTTCGTATCGTCGCCAGTGGGTTTCACTTTACCAATGAGATTCGAATGGATGCCAAGGAAGAATATCTGTATGTGGCAGAGACCACTGGAGGCTGCATCAGCCGCATGAAGGTGAGAGAGGATGGAAGCCTTGGCGATCGTGAGGTCTTCGGTCCATCCAGCCTTGGCGCGGGAGCTTGGCCAGACGGCATTGCCTTCGATAGCTACGGCAATTTATGGGGAACTTGTGTGTACTCCGACAAGCTGTGGGCGATTACTCCGCAGGGCGATCTTCGCGTGTTCCTTGATGAAGGCGATCCGGTGAAAGTGAAGGCATTGGAGGAGCAGTTCTTCGCAGGTAGCGTGACGGAAGAGGTTCTGTTCGCTACGGGGCGAGGTGTTGCTCCGTGGATGGCCAGCGTTACCTTTGGCGGAGCTGATCTGCAGACTTTGTACGTTGGGTCGCTCAAAGGGACACGCGTTCCTTATCTGCGGGCGCCGATTCCCGGCCTGCCGATGGTGCATTGGAACGACCGCCGCGTTTGACCTTGCCTTTTAGTGTTTGTTCGGCTTATGCGCTGACGATGCCGTTTTCCCTGAGCCACTGGACGGACTCCTGAATCGCTTGAATCGAGCTGTAGCGTGGTGCGTAACCTAACAGGTTACGAGCTTTTACGATGCTGCAGTTGGGCGAGTGCGCGATGTGGTCCCAGGTGGTGCGTGCGTTCTTTTCGCTCACCGCCCTGCTCCATTGTTCGTAGGGCAGGAACTGAAGTTTTACAGGCTGTTCAAAGAACGCAAACATGGCTTCCGCGTAGCCTCGCAGCGTCAACGCCGCGGGTGAGACGACGTGGAAAGATTCACCGAGTACCTGGTCCCGGTGGGTGATCGCATCGACGAATGCCTGCGCGACGTCCTCCGCGTGGACGTGGTGGACGGTCTCCATGCCGATGTTAGGAAGCGTAATCTCCTCTTCCCGCAAGATCGCTGAAAAGACGTTGGGATCGAAGTTACCCTGCGGGTTAATCGGGTTCCAACCTGGACCTACGAGATGGCCAGGATGCAAGACGGTCACTGGAAGCTCATTCTCCTGTGCTTCGCGTAGAAGATAGCGTTCGATTGCCGCCTTTTGTATTCCATACTCTCCGAATGGGGAACGAGGCGCCTCTTCGGTCGTGGGGACTTCGACGCTATGGCCATGAACCCAGATTGTTCCGCACTGCAGGAGGTGGCCGATTCGACCGCTTAGTGCTTCCGTCAACTGCATTGCGCTCTCTGGCGTGTAACAGGTCAGATCGATGACTACCTCTCCGTCCAAGGCGGCGATTCGCTCGCCGAAGGTGGCCTCCTTTTCTTCAGAGGTACGGTCCAGATCGATACGGCGAACCTTTTGCCATGCTTTGTCTTGCCTGTAAGGCTTCTTGAGTCCGCGGCTTACACAGAAGACCTCAAGACCCGCTTCGACCAACATTGGAGTAAGAAAACTACCGATGTGTCCCGTTCCACCGATGATGACGACACGCATGCTATTTCCTCGCAAGGATCTTGACTGCATTCTATTTACGAGCCTATACTCTGCCTTGTTTACGCAAGATGCATTGCATGATACGCAATTATGAATGCACCATACTCTTCGAGAAAGATTCTACCTACGCATGACGAAAACATTATCTACTCCCACGTCCAGCGTCGACCTTCCGCTTTTTCTCCATGATGATCACCTTCTCCGTGCAGGCATTCTCAAATTGCTCGCCATCAAGGATTCGGATATCCGCATCCTTACGTTGGAGCAGAGTAGGGATGCGGTGGATGGTGGGCTCCACTCGGGTGGCGCCTTCTCTGCGACGATTCCCCTTGTAGCACTCTTCTATGGCGGATTTTTGAGGCTGGATATTGAAGACCCTACCCGCCGCGGCCAGGATATCTTCACTCTCAGCAAGGGACACGCCGTCGCTGCGTTGGCCTCTATTTATGCGGAGCTTGGGTACTTCGACAAGAAGATATTGCGAGGATCGCGTTCGCATGCAAGTCTCTTGAATGGTCATCCAGGGCCTGTTCTTCCTGGAGTTCACATTGCGACGGGCCCTATGGGTCAGGGCATTGGTGTAGCGGGAGGCTTTGCGATTGCTGGCCGAATCAATCCACGTTTCGACTCTTACGCAATGGTGGGAGATGGTGAGCTTCAAGAGGGGTCGTGCTGGGAAGCTGCGATGTACGCTGGCCAGAACCATCTGGACAACTTCTGCGTGTTGGTCGACAGGAATAACGGACAGCTTGATGTTCATAATCGTACGCTCTTCCCGATGCCGGATTTGAACGAAGTCTTTCGGTCGTATGGCTGGCAGACCCATGATGTCGATGCAACCCAGTTTGACGGCGTGGTCGCTGCACTTGAACAGTTTCGCTTCGGTCCAAGGAACGGAAAGCCTACCGCGATTATCTGCAATACGACCAAAGGATACGGCGCTTTTTCTGACTTTATGAATAAACATAAAGTTACGATGTCGGAGCCGCTCATCGTGCAGGAGATCGCGCTTCAGGAGCAGCGTCGCGCCGAACGGGTGGATGAGTTCCTTGTCCATTTGGAAAGAGTGGAGAGTAGTCCTGAGGGGAAGCGTGTTGCCGAGTTGCTTCGCAATACTGCAGAGACGATGCATCTTGACGTCAGACAGATCGCTAAAGGTGCACTCCCTTCCGTGATAGGTCCTGTACTGACCAAACGAGTTCCTGTTCGCGAGAAGCAGATCCGATTTGACCATGCTGCTTTGCCTAAGCTCGATTTAGGAAAGCAGTACAGTGCCGCCGAGATCGTAACGGCTGCGATGAAAGTGTTCGCGCGTGACAGCCGGGTTGTTTCCATTGATTCGGATCT
Source organism: Granulicella sp. dw_53 (assembly GCF_018449545.1). GTDB lineage: Bacteria > Acidobacteriota > Terriglobia > Terriglobales > Acidobacteriaceae > Edaphobacter. Next base: position 546,721 of record NZ_JAAVUR010000001.1, read on the forward strand.
TGCATCGACCAGTGGCCTGGAAGCTGGGGTTGCGGCGGTCGATCAACGTCGTGCGCTCAATGTCGGGGTTGCCGAAGCCAACATGATGCTGGTTGGCGAGGCGTTCGCGGCCATGGGTTACAACACTTGGACGAGTACATTTTGCCCATTCTTCAACTGGCAGGTGCTTCGGCGAATCGCAGTTGGACAGCAGGAGCGGCTAGAGGCGATAGGATCAAACGACGGCTGGTTGAGCGAAGGCCACGGTCTAGATCTCACGTTTCTTGCGACGGCGGCGAACTTTGAGACTCGTACCAACGGCGCGACTCATATGGGGAATGATGACGCCACCACCTTTGACGCTGTCGCGCAACTCCGGATTATTGACGTGTCGTGTCCCCAACAGATGCTATCTATTATGAAGTGGATCATGGGTGGCAACCAAGGGCTTGTCTATGTTCGCGTTATGCGGACGGGCTCTGCTGTGCTTTATAGTGGCGATTACACCTTCGAGTTCGGCAAGGGACACATACTGCGTCAAGAGGAGAACGATTCTGCCGTGGTGATCAGCAGCGGCCGGGGAGTGCATGAAGCAGTTGCGGCAGCCAAGCTTTGCTCAGAGAATGGTATAGGTGTCACAGTTGTGGATATGCCTTCTGTCGATGAAGACCTTCTCGTTGCTTTGTATAACTCCGGCAAAATATTGCTCTTCGCGGAACAAAACAACGGCTACCTATGGCAGAACTTCTTGAAGGTTATCTACAAACATCGCGTTCAGGCAACGGGTTCGCTGAAACGAGTTCTTACCGTCAATACGCTGAGTGCAGAGGGGAAGGCGCAGTTTATTCACTCTGCAACGTATGAAGAATTAGTGGAAGCTTTCGAGCTCACTCCGGCACTGATCGCCAAAACCATTCAAGCTGCTGTTCTTGAAAACGACGAATAGTAAGTTAGAGGATCAGATGGCACTACCTATTGTGGATGAACTAGAAGTCGGCGCCCTGGACTTACCCGGGAGGATGCTGCGTTGGGTCGTGACTAAAGATACTACCGATGCGCGTCAGTGCAGTATGTGTGTGATCGAAGTGCAGCCAGGGCAGACGGTTAAGCCCGCACATTCCCACCCCCAGGGCGAAGAGGTGATCTATCTCCTCTCAGGGAGTGGCCGGGTCTGGATCGAGGGAGAGATAGGGGATGTGAAGCAAGGGTGTGCCGTTCTCTTTCCTCAAGGAAAGATTCATATGCTGCAAAATACAAGTGACGAAGTTATGAAGGTTGCTTGCTTCTTTGCCCCAGCAACGGATTTAGATAACTACAAATTCTTCGATGATATTGAGTTTCCAGCCTAGCTCTCGGCGACGCGACAGTTAAAAGATCGTGACACCTCGATCATATCCACCGCTATATCTATGGCTTGGCATGGATCATTGAACGATCAGTGTAACAACAGCATTATGTTGTGAGGTTGTTGTGCCGACCGCTGATGCCGTAACGGTAATGCTGTAGGTCTTTGTTGGTTGTCCGAAGAAGCCGCTACTCCCACAGCCGGTAAGTCCTCCGAGGATTGCCGTACCTACGAGTGCGGCAAAAAGCGCTGTTAGTAAAGTGCATCTTCTCGCAGAGAGGATTGCACGAATACGTTTATTGCGCCATAGAGGTACCAAAAACATAGTCGCACTCAGGGATAGAAGCGGCAGGTGTAGAGGTTGTGTAGGTTTAGTATTTGCCGCATGAAGACCAGCGGTTTTGATCGACAAGGCAACTGACGTCGCAGAACTGCCTGCAGATATAGTTCCGGGATTGAAGACTGCTGTCGCACCCTCGGGTAATCCGGACACAGTGAATGAGATCCCTGAAAGCGAGCTGCCACTCAGCGGCTGTAGAGCGAAGTTATAGACCGCTGTTTGCCCTGGGTAGACGGACTGGGTGGAGCTACCGGTCGAGACAAAGACGAAGTCTGGCACAAGAACGACAGACACTATCGTTGCTGTCGACGTGCTCGCTGTGAAGTTTGTATCACCGCTATAGACGGCGGTGATGTTATGGGGTCCCACCGCGAACGCGCTTGATGTATATGCTGCTGACCCGGTCGAATTGAGCGTGGTCGTGGCCAGCACAGTTGTTCCATCGAGGAAGATGACATTTCCCGTCGGCACTCCAGATGTCGTGGAGTTCACTTGGGCGGTCAATGTAACTGTCGATCCTACGGACGGCGTGGCATTTGTCGAGCTTAGTGTAATTCTGCTCGCCGCCTTCGCGATGAGAACACTGCCCGAACCGGTGCTGAGAGTGACGGTGTAGTTCCCTGCCGCAGACCCTGCGAGCGCCACCGTGATTGGGTATTGCCCGACTGGCGATGTAGCTGTGGCTGTCGTAGTGAAGACGGCGGTTATTTTGCCGGCGTCTTGAGGGAGGACACCACTGAGTGTTCCCGTTATAGTCGGGATAATTTGTCCGTATTGCAGGGATACACCGGTAGCCATAGCCACAGTCGGTAGTGTCGAGACGGTGAGCACGAAAACACTACTTGTTATTGGTAAGTTCTGCGCGTCGCCATCATAGTTCAGCACTAAGCGATGTGTCCCTGCGGACAGAGTTGAAGTGCTTATTGCGGCCGTGTTCCCGTTCCAGGTGGCTGACCCGACCTGCGTAGAGCCGGTGGTAATGTCTAGTAGGGCGACCTGCCCCGTAGCGGTCAGGTTCGCATTGCTAAAGGTCGCCGTCAACGAACCGCTGCCATAAGCAACCGTGGAAGGTCCGTCGAGTATAAGACTTTCTCCTCCGCTTACTTGAGGACTTACTCCTGCGATGGTATGAATGATGCCATCCAAGCCTACTTCGCGAATAATCTGATTGTTGGTGTCCGATAGAGCGAATACTCCGTTCGCTTGGACGGAGGGCGCACGAGGCGTATCTAAAGTCGCGTTTATTGCCGGTCCTCCATCGCCCGCCATTCCTTGAGAACCATTTCCCGCAGCGCTGGTGATATTGCCCGTCGTTGCGATGAAACGAATGCGGTGATTATCACTGTCCGCGATGTAGATATTACCCGAGGCATCGATGGCTAGACCGCGAGGACGAGCAAGAGAAGCATCGACTGCTTGGCCTCCGTCCCCGGCGTAGGCTTTGTCACCGTTACCGGCCAGAGTCGAAATTGTTCCGGCGTTGTTGACGATCCGTATTCGTTGATTGTGCGTGTCTGCGATATAGATGTTGCCGCTCGCATCCGCCGCAACGCCGTTGGGTGAGTCGAGCCACGCAGCTACCGCCACGCCGTCGCCAGAAAAGCTCTGGTCTCCGCTACCTGCGATTGTTGTGATCGTTCCCCCACTGATCTTACGAATCCGGTGGTTGTCGGTATCGGCAATGTAGAGGGTGCCGCTCGCATCCACGGCGAGGGCGGCGGGATGATTCAGCGCGGCCAGCGTGGCTATTCCGCTGTCCCCAGAGAAGCCCGCTAGGCCTGTGCCAGCGATGGTGGAGATATTGCCACCGGTCACTTTGCGGATGCGATTGTTGTGGGTGTCGGCAATATAGATGTTGTTGGATGCATCCACTGCGATGCCCGTTGGCGAATCGAGTAATGCTTTAGTAGCGGGCCCGTCATCTCCTGCGTAACCCTGCTCTCCTGTGCCCGCCACTGTTGTAATAATTCCTGCTAAATCTACCCTCCGGATGATGTTGTTTCTCAGATCCGCGATGTAGAGGTTGCCTGCGCGATCATATGCAATGCCGGCGGGTGATGCCAAGGGCGCCATCGTCGCCTGTATATTGTTTATCGGCGCTGTTTGAGCGTTCATCGCAATTCCGAACGCCACTACACTTAGAGCTAACGCGACCGGTAAGACGTCGTCGATTACTCTCCTAACTATTAACTTCCACGGCCTCTTCTGGTTTGCCGCAAGAGTTTTTATGGACCACGTCGTTAGCATAGTTGCCTTCCCGCCGTGGGTTCATTGTCTGCATCCTCTAAACTTCCTATCCAAACCATCTGCCTGCGGAATGGATCTTCGTCAGTAAGTTGAAAACCCAGTCTCCGATAGAATCTTTCGGCGGCACTTCCCTTCGCGACTTTCAATTTCAGTTGCCACCTTGAGTCTTTGCATTCTCTTTGCAAGGATCGAATCACCTTTGTGCCAATACCCTGGCGTTGACGTTCCTGAAGCAGGACGATATCTACTAGACACATTCCGTGTGCCGTTCGATCTACCAGTACTCGTCCTATGGAAGTTCCATCCTCTAAACTAATAATTTGGTCAGAGGCCGTTGGGTAGTAAGTCGCGTAACTGGACTGACGGGCATTAAATTGTATTTGCACAAAGATCTGGCGTTGCGCTGTGTTCATTCCGCAAATATCTAATTCTGCTGCTCGCTGCTGGGCATAGAGCATTAGCAGGAACTCCCCATCGGCACTGTTGGCCTGCCGCAGATGATAGGTTGCTTCGTGAATTTTATCTGCCGTTGTCATAGATCACGGTAGGGAGAATGGCTAAGGTTTTGGGTCTCTAAGCGTGCGAAGGCGCGAGCTGGAATACATATCCAGCTAAGCTCGCGATGGGAAGATACCTTGTAAGGCGATGATGAAGTTGATACACAAAAAAGGCTGGATATTGCTATGAGGCAGGCTCCCTCCCACCATCGAGATTGCCGTTGGTGCGAGCGTTCCTGTCGGGGGCGTGGAGACATAGTCAGAGACTAAGACTGGAGCTCGATCAGAGCCGGAGTTGCCCTGTGCCAGAAAAGCATTCGTTGGATCGGCGACCGCTCCCCCGAGATTGCTTACTCCGACCAGATGATTATGTTGAGGGATCTGATTTATTAGCAGCGATATCGCTTCGTCTCCGGCAGATTCACCCATGCTATAGGGACTAAGTCCTGCGCCATTGCCTTGATGGATAGGCACACGGCCTTGCAGGTTTGGTAGAGCAAACGTAGATTGGCCGTCTCCCCCATATGTTGTACCAAGCAACGAAAACAATGCGGTATTCGAATTGATGGATAACAATTGCCCGTTGCAAAGTGCCCATCCGTTGGCCGCGAAGTTCCAGCCTGTCATTCTTATCTCTCCAAGAAATGGTTCTGCCATAATTGTTTCCTCACTTGCTTAATTTATTGTGCTAAAGCTTGCCCTAAACAATCAGATCGGGCCGAACGACGGTCGATCCATTGCATCTATACTGACTGGCCCGATTTGCTGATCTTTGTGTGTACTATTGGCAGACGAGTTTCACGCTTAGTTTGTTGAATGGCGCGCTTGATGTCTGTGAAAACGCAAGTGAGATCGTGTCTCCGGCGGCCACGGCAAAGGTATTTGTTGTATCCGCGCAACTCGATCCGTTGCCGTTTGTCGTTACAGAGCATGTCATTGCCGTAGCGACGGAGTTTTTGTAGACAATGATCGTCTCAGTATCCGCACCCGTAGTGAAGTAATTATTAGCTCCCACGTTAAGAGCCGACATCGTACACGCGATAGGCATCGTCACGAAGTTTGAGGTTGTGGCACCAGAGATGCTGGTTTGCGCTGTACCTAGACCGACAGTCGAGGCCGGAGATTGATATAGCGTCGTAGTGACCGTGGGATTCACAAATGTGGAGATAAAGGTCACAGAATTGATCCCTCCATTTGCGCCAGCGGGTCCTGTCGGACCTGCCGGACCAGTTGGTCCTGCAACTCCTGTTGCGCCAGTTGGTCCCTGGGGTCCGGTTGGACCTGCTACTCCTGCAGTTCCTGCCTGCGCTAAGACAGACCATTTCGCATTGCTGATATCGGGTTGGAAGCCAAGGTTATTTGCGGCCAAGGAGATATAACTGGAGCCGCTATAAAGAACTGCATCACCGAGTGCATAGATCGTTGCTATGTTCCATGTACCCTGAAAGCTGACCGGCGGACCTTGTGGCCCAACAGACCCAGTGGCTCCGGCGGGGCCGATAGATCCTGTTGGGCCGGCGACTCCCTGTGTCCCTTGAATTCCTTGAATACCCTGGGGACCCGCTGTTCCTGTTGCTCCGGTGGATCCCACAGCACCTTGCTGCGCAAGGAGCGACCATTGAACGGCACTAATGTCCGGCTGGTTATCTAAGTTGCCATTTACGAGTGAGATATAACTCGAGCCGTTGTAGAGGATGGCGTCACCCACGATGTAAGTGGTGGCATTCGACCATGTGCCCTGAAAGCTGACTGGAGGGCCTTGTGGGCCGGTTAGTCCGATGGGTCCTGTGGGTCCCGTCGGCCCTTCTCCCCCTTGAATTCCCTGAATTCCTTGCGGACCTGCCGGCCCAGTGGAACCGGTGGGCCCTAGGGGACCAGTAGGCCCGATCGGACCTGTCAACCCAGTTGGCCCTGCTACCCCTTGAATTCCTTGGGCTCCTGTTCCCCCTTGCTCCGCCAACAAAGACCATTGAGGGTTACTGATGTCGGGCTGATGATTTGTGTTGCCACTTACTAGCGAGATATAGCTGGACCCGCTGTAAAAGACCGCGTCGCCCACAGCATAGGTGGTGGCGTTCGACCAGGCTCCCTGAAAGCTGACCGGGGGGCCTTGTGCGCCTGCTGCGCCAGTCGTCCCCTGAGGACCAGCAGCACCAGTCGGGCCTGTTGCACCTTGAGGACCTGCCACACCTACACCGGCAGGGCCGGCAACTCCTTGCGGACCGATGGGTCCTTGATTGACCAACGTGACGTCGAGTCGAGCTACATGGGAGGTCTCGTCGTTCTCTTTGCTATCGAAGAGGACGTTAGCTCCGGTCGATGCTAATGCCAATCCGTTGTTACTCCCTGCGGTGTTTAACCATGCCTGGACCTGCGCTGTTACATCCACGGAGATGAACTGTCCCGATGAAGATATAGGAAAGCTGTTGATGGAGCTCCCGGTTGCAGGCGCTGTCGCGTAGTTGACGGCATACTCATTCCAAGCTGCGGTGACCGGAGAGACTGTCACTGTGCCGGGAACAAAAACGCGATTTACAAAGAGAGTCAACGTGGCGCGAGTGACTTGGCTAGAGAGCGTCGAAGCCGGTAGCGAAGACAGGTCAAACATTAAAAATGCTGTATTGCCATTCCCGACATAAAGATTCGAAAGCGTACCGTACCGGATCGATGAGTGAGCGGAGTTCACATGTGCATCGCCGATGAGAGGCACATCGACGGCCACTGCTTTTTGAACACAAAGAACAATGCCCAGGCAAACAGTCAAGCGAAGGAATTCGAGAGGTTTCATGGCGTACGCTCCTAACAGACACGACTTGGTTCAGCCCAGCGGTACATATGACGGGGCCGGGTGCGTAGTCCTGATGTGGTGCCGGAGAGAAGCGGATCAAGGTAGATCTATGCGTGAGAGCCTATGGCATTTATCACGGCGCAAATCGAAGCGGTTCAAATTGCTGGCCCACACTATGCCTGAAAGAATAGAAAAGCAAGTTATTTCTAATAATCTTTTCGACCCACCAAAGGTCCATATTACTCTCGGTGTTTTTTTGTCTTTAGATTGAATAGGCACATACTGAGAGCCCCTTGCAATGCGAGAGGCTTTTGAAAGATGGTGATTCCGCTCAAGATGCTATGAGATCTCTGTCCCTCCCAGGGCTGGCCTCTTGATATTGTTTCTAGAGTATTTTGCTAATATGCATTTTTTGCTTGACGTGTCCTTTGAGTCTCGTGATAATTCGCAGACGTAGTTGACGTAATAGATAGTCATGCACGCGTGGGCCGGCGCAGAGCTATATGACCTCCCTTTCCTCCCGGGCCCAATAAGACAATTCTTGAGACGAGGCATTTCATGGCCAGTTCTCCTACATTTCCTGGCGTCTACATTCGCGAGCTCGCCAGCCCAGTGCACACCATCGCTGGTGTAGCTACGTCCATTGCAGCCTTCGTCGGTTATACCGCCAAGGGCATCGACAACCGTGCTGAGCATATCTTCGATTTCAGCGACTTTGACCGCCTTTTCGGCGGACTCGCATCTGATAGCGAACTTAGTTACGCGGTCCAACAGTTCTTTGCCAACGGAGGGACGGATGCATATATCGTTCGCACTCCTCGTACTGGTGCGACTGGGGCCAATGTAGTCTTCCACGGGATTACCTTCACTGCTCTGTCGAGCGGGACGTGGGCCGATGGTCAAATTCTGATCGACGTCGACTACAACGGGATCGATCACACGAAGGACGCAACTGCGTTCAATCTCACCATCACCGATCTTCAGGATGGGACGGTCGAGCGTTTTCAGCAGTTATCGCTCAATAGCGCCCAGACGAACTTCGTCCAAGCGATCGTCAACGACCCGGACAATGGCTCGCAGCTCGTAAAGGTGGCCTTTCCAGGACCTGTAAGTGGCGCCCCGGTCCCGACCGGGGTTTTGGGTACCGTCATCACGACAGCCCTCGTCAACACAGCGTTTGGAGGTGGCGCAGCGACGGCAGTAGCAAGTGGAGATTTCGGAATAGCCCTTAGTGTCTCCTCTCCTGCGCCGTTCGCACCGCTTCCTCTGCCCATCAAGGTCTTCTCGGCCGGATCCCCTATTCCTCAGACTCTACCTGGCCTCGCGGCCCAATTGCAGACGGTTATCAACAATGTACTCGCGGTTAAAATTCCAGGCGCTTCTGTACAGTGTTCGGTCGCTCCTGTTACTGGAGGACAGGGCATCCGCGTGAATGCGTTGCTGCCTAACTTCCCCGATGCAGTTATTACTTTCCCTGCTCCACCTAATCCTCCTGCTTTTGCGGATGCTGCCCCGGGACTGGGTCTCTCCGGAGCGGGAGTCGGCGTCAACGTTGCGCACTATGCACTTGGCACCGGCAATGGCACCGGCGGGGGATGGGGAGGGAGTCAGACTTCCTCCACTGCTGGCGCTGCTGGTTCTGGTCTGCCGGGAGCGGCGGATCTCATTGGAGATGCCCTAAGCTTCACAGGTATCTATGCTCTCCTCAAAGTCGATCTCTTCAATCTACTCTGCATTCCCGACGCAACCCGCGCCAGCGCTGGCGATCCGTTCTCACTGGATAACACCATCGGGGATCCGAACTCCATCTGGTCCGCGGCGATCGCTCTCTGCGATCAAAAGCGAGCATTTTTGCTCATCGACCCTCCGCCCAATGTCCACACTGTTTCGGGTGCCGTCGACTGGAAGTCCACTGCGCTTGCGGTACACGACGCGAACGGCGCCGCCTTCTTTCCTCGCGTGCGATTGGCCGATCCTCTGAACGGATTTCAACTTCGATCGTTCGCTCCGTCTGGCGTTACAGCGGGACTCTATGCCCGGATCGACTCAACACGCGGTGTTTGGAAGGCACCGGCAGGCACTGAGGCTACACTCTCCGGCGTTCAGGGACTGGTCTATAAGCTAAGCGATTCTGAGCAAGGTACGCTCAATCCGCTTGGCCTCAACTGTGTCCGTACTTTCCCTGTATATGGCACCGTGATGTGGGGAGCACGGACCTTGCTTGGAGCCGATGCTCTATCCAGCCAGTGGAAGTATGTGCCTGTACGGCGACTCGCCCTATTCCTCGAAGAGAGTCTCTACCGGGGAACGCAGTGGGTGGTCTTCGAGCCCAACGACGAACCACTGTGGTCGCAGATCCGCCTGAACGTCGGCTCGTTTATGCACGATCTCTTCCGCAAGGGAGCATTCCAAGGAACGACCGCAGATGACGCGTACTTCGTCAAGTGCGACGGTTCTACTACGACGCAAAGTGATATCGACCATGGAATCGTCAACGTGCTTGTCGGCTTCGCTCCCTTGAAGCCAGCCGAGTTCGTCATCATTCAGATACAACAGATGGCTGGGCAGCTCCAGGTCTGAACGCCTTCACTCATAGCAAGAGGAGATAGATCATGGCAGAGTTCGTCGTCAATGCACAGCGTTTCGATCCCTATAAGAATTTCAAATTTCGGGTGAAGTGGGATGGCCGTTACGTCGCAGGAGTAAGCAAGGTGTCTTCGCTGAAGCGCACCACGGAGGTAGTCAAGCATCGTGAGGGCGGCGATCCCAGCACCAGCCGCAAATCGCCTGGACGTACCGAGTTCGATGCCATCACGCTCGAACGCGGGGTTACGCACGATGTAGACTTCGAGCAGTGGGCTGCGAAGGTCTGGCAGATCGGCTCTGGGCTCGGCGCGGAGATCTCTCTTAAGGACTTCCGAAAAGACATGATCATCGAGTTCTACAACGAGGCCGGCCAGCTCGCCATTAGCTACAAACTTTATCGCGCCTGGGTCTCAGAGTATCAGGCGATTCCAGATCTTGATGCCAATGCCAACGCAGTTGCAATTCAACACCTGAAGCTCGAGAACGAAGGTTGGGAGAGAGACCTCGCTGTGAACGAGCCGACCGAGCCAAGCTTCACCTCGAACCGGGCTTAGCTTCCGCGATGACATTGGGCACGCAAGGAACGTTGAACACTTAGCTTAACGACTTCGGGAATAGAATTTCCTTTTGGCGGTATGATATGCGTCCACTCAGCGGAGAGATGTTATTGACAGTGTGGGAGACTGGCGCGCAGGAGGGCTATCTTGGCCGCATTCTTGCGATGCTCTCGACGTCGATGCCTGATCGATCCTCGGACCAGCTTTCAAAGCAAACACTGCATACCACCCTCCTCGATTTGCTGCGGCTGCGGAGCATCAGCTTCGGCCCAATACTCGAAGGTTTTCTACTGTGTCCGGCTTGCGATGCACGGCTTGAATTTTCACTACCGGTCGCATCGGTCATGGAAGATCTGGAACGAGCTGTGTTGGCGTTGCCGCAGCAACAGAGGCTTGGCGATACTGCGTTCTTCATCCGTCCCGCATCGCTCTACGATCTTGTAACGGTAAACATTGGCTCGTTCCTATCCGCACGTAAACACCTGCTCGCCAGATGTATCGCCAGCAGCGATGCACATTCAGAGGATGACATCCTCTTGGCGCTTGACGAGGAAATATTCGAAGAGCTTGCTCTCGATGCCTTCGACCGCATGGAATTCGCAACGGAAGTCATCGTCCATCTGCAGTGTGCTGAGTGTTCCATCACCAGCAGTGTCGATCTCGATATTGCACGCTTTCTGTGGGCCGAGGTTCGCCACGCGGCTACGAGTCTTCTAGGAGAGGTTCATGAGCTTGCCCGCGCCTACGGTTGGGCTGAGGCCAGCATTCTCGCGATGAGCCCCAACCGCCGCAATGCGTACCTGGAGATGATGCTATGAGCCGCCTCATCGACCGGATGCTTCTTCGGATGCAGCAGCCAATCTCGCCCATCGCGCCTGTTGCAGTTCCACTGTTCAACGGTCCGGCATACACTCCGAGTGAGACTGTGGTGCAAGCGACCCCAAAAGATGGTGTTCGGAATAACCTGCCCGAGAGTGTCAACTTGGATGCATCTTCTCCGACTCAGCAGATTGGTTCCCTACTTCCCGAGACCAAAGAGAAGTTCGTGCCAGGAAGCCATCCTTTCCAGCAGGACGATGCAGCCCACGCCTCGGCTGTGATTCAACTACCTCATGAGCTTCCCGAACCCACGATCGTATCGGTCGATCAGGAGGCTAGAGTAATTGCTGCGGCACCCAGCGTACCCGTCCAAGCAGCTACGGTTCTTCCTGTGCCACAGTCGATCATCGACCAGGCTTCCCTACCCTCTATCACGATGGCGGCTCCTCCGATCGGAGATCGAGATCCGATGGTCTCTCCGAGGACGACTCGTCCCGCAGATCCGCAGGCAACGCAACGTCCAAGCCCACCGCAGCCCGTGGTTCTGGCATCTCCAATAACCACTGAAGTCAACATATCGATTGGACACATTGAGGTCCGGGCTGTTCAAGGTGCTCAACCTGCAGCGAGGCCGGCTCCGGCTCCGCACGTCACATTGGCTGACTTCCTCGATCACGGAAGATCGAACGGGGTCAGCAGATGAGCGATTATCTTGCTGTCGGTGGCGTCAGCGCTGTGATGCGCTGGATTCTTTCCAGCGCCCTTACTGCGGGCGGTCCCAGTTCTATCATCGGTGTGTCGAGCCCTGTAACCTCTCTCTCCCCTGACCTCGTCCCCACGGGTGCTGAGGAACAACCGCAGATCAATCTCTTCATGTACTACGCCAGTATCAATGCGGCTTCTCGTAATGCGGCTCTTCCGTCGTTGGATAGCCAAGGACGCCGCACTAGCAACGCGCCCCTGGCACTCGACCTCCACTACCTCATCAGTGCTTATGGAAAGAACGAGTTCGATCCGGAGATTCTTCTTGCCTGGGCCATGCAGGTCTTTCACGAAACTCCGATTCTCTCGCGCAAATTGATTGAGGACTCCATCAACGCCATACTGCTCTCTGGTCCTCTCAGTCCAGAGCTTCAACTCATCGTCACAACCACGCTTGCCACTCAGGTCGAATCTATTCGTATCACGCCTGGCTCGCTCTCAAACGAGGAGATCTCTCGTCTGTGGATGGCCTTCAATACACACTACCGACCCACGACCTCGTATCAGATCTCGGTCGTTCTGATTGAGGAGAAGAAGTCCTTCAAGTCCAATCTACCCGTGCAGTCACGCAACGTCCTCGCACTTCCCTGGCAGAGTCCAATCATTGACAGCGTTACACCCTCTCCGGTGGGCGCTGGTGAGTTACTTACGATCTCCGGCCGTAACTTCATTGGGGATTCACCTTCCGACTCACTTATCATCTTCGATGATGAGCCTGGCATCGCGCCTGAGACCATTCAGCCGAATTTTATTCGCGTCCGCATTCCCGCAACGCTACAGGCTGGCGTTCGTACTTTGCGTATTATGCGTAATGTGCGATTTGGTGTCGCCGCATCGGATCCCCATCCGGGCTTTTCGTCGAGCGCCACGCCCTTCCTTCTTGCTCCCACCATTACTACTACTCCTCCTATCAGCGTCGCCGTAGGGGCCACGTTGACAGTCGGCGTGACGCCTCCAGTCGGGCGTGCGCAGGAGGCTGTCTTGCTAATTGGTGACTCCGCAATCCCTATACCTGCACGTCCCACGAGCGGGCCAGCCACAACCAATTCTCTTGCTGTTTCAATTCCTCCAGATTTTGTCGTTCCCACATCTGCTCAGCCGTTGCGCGTGCAGATCGATCGATCGCAAAGCAGGCTTACCTTCGATAGCCTTACGCTCCAGTACCTTCCACAAGTGACGGTGACTCCATGAGCGCAGCCGCGTTGGACGTGCAACAGACCGATCTTGTAACCGCGCTCGATCGTGTCTACGCTGCGCTCGCGTCCTCCACCAACCATGGGATTAATCCAGATGCTGCCGAGTCGCACGCCGATCTCTCGTCTCCTCTCGGCCATCTCGTGCGTACCTTCTCGCTATCCCCCTTTGAGCGCGATGTGCTTTTACTTTGCGCTGGCTTCGATCTGGAGAGCCGCTTCGCGAGCGCCTGTGCAATACAGCAACCGGAACTGTCAAATCCTTCGCCTACCTTCGGGCTCGCTCTCGCCACTCTCTCCTCGCCGCACTGGAGCGCACTTAGTACGGATGGTCCGCTCCGCAAATGGAGTTTGATCCACGTCGATACCTCTGCAGGTCTCCTTCGAGGCGCACTTCGTATCGACGAACGTATTCTTCATTTCCTTATGCGCACGCCAGCCAGCGACAGCTTTCTGCAGTTCAGAGTACGACCGATGCTGCCAGTCCTGGTCTCCGCTTCTGAGGCCTATGCGCCTCTTGTCTCATTAGCACTTCGCGCCTGGACCATAATCCCCGGCACGACACAGGCATCTAAGCCTCTTCTTCTGATCGGTCGCTGCGCCGACGATCGACAGCAACTTCTTCAGCAAATCGGCGATGCCGGAGACTTGCATCCCTTCCAGATCGATGCCTTCGATCTTCCCTCTTCTCCTCACGAACGTGACCAGCTCGCACGCGCCTGGACCCGTGAAGCGGCTCTCACTCGTGCAGTTCTCTACATCCGTACTGATGGTACGGAGGCTTCAGATACTTCCCGGTCCACCGCGACGATTGCTTCTTTCATTGCTCTACTACAAACGCCCGTTGCGATCGAGGTCCGCGAAGGCTCAGATCTCGAACAGCTCAAGGCCATCCGGCTTAACGTTCCACCTCTGGATGGGACTCAGCGAAGATCCCTATGGTTACAAACGCTCGGACCATTTGCTTCACAGATGAACGGTAGTTTCGATTCCATGGTCGATGCCTTTGCTCTCAACGCTTCTTCCATCCATGCCGCTGCAGCCTTAGTCCAGGATGCTCTCTTGCTTGAGGAGGCTTCCGCTCAAGAGATATTCCACGTCGTTTGGACAGCCTGCCGCACACAGGCCCGCCGCTCCCTTAACGGTCTTGCCCAGCGTATTGAAACAAAAGCCGTATGGCAGGACCTCATCCTTCCCGATGCACAGCTCGAAATTCTCCGCCAGATCGTCACTCAGGTCCGCCATCGTTCGATTGTTCAGAACACCTGGGGTTTCTCTGCGAAGTACTCTCGGGGCTCGGGGATGGCCGCTCTCTTCGCCGGCCCGAGTGGTACTGGCAAGACAATGGCTGCCGAGGTTGTCGCGAATGAGCTGTCTCTCGACCTTTATCACATCGATCTTTCTTCCGTCGTCAGCAAGTACATCGGTGAGACTGAAAAGAACCTCCGGCGCATCTTCGACACCGCCGATGAGAGCGGTGCGATTCTGCTCTTCGATGAGGCCGATGCTCTCTTTGGGAAGAGAAGCGAGGTCCGCGACAGCCACGACCGCTACGCTAATCTCGAGATCAGCTACCTCTTACAACGCATGGAGTCCTATCGTGGCGTCGCTATCCTCACCACCAATATGAAGCAGGCGCTTGACACTGCCTTCCTGCGCCGCATCCGCTTCATCGTACAGTTTCTGTTTCCCGAAGCACTGCAGCGGGAGCGCATCTGGCAACACATCTTTCCTGCTAAGGCTCCGCTTGCACAACTCAACTACAAGCGCCTTGCGCAACTCAATATTCCCGGTGGCATCATACGGAACATTGCCACGGGCGCCGCCTTCCTGGCTGCCGACGAAAATAGCTCCATTGGAATGGATCATATCTTGCGCGCCTCTCGCACGGAGTACGCAAAGCTTGAAAAGCCGCTCACACCATCCGAGATAGGAGGATGGGAATGAACCGCATGGAACAAAGAAATCATTCAGTCGCTCGTTCCACGTCTCCAGCGAGTCCGAATACAACGTCACCACATGCTCCTGCTCCGTTGAGTGCGACAATTCTCAATATTCGCATCGATCGCCTCACCCTCGGGGGCCTTACACAGGCCGCTCCCAAGGCTGTAATTGCATCCATGCAGCGACACCTCTTGGACCTCACTCGTGATCAACCTTACTTCGACTGGGGCAGTCTTCGAGCGTTAAACGATCTCCATGCTCCGTTCAAATTGGATGGCGGAGAGCTACCTTCTAATGCCTCTTCCGAGCAGGTCGGTTCGCAGCTCGCTCAAAGCATTCTCCGGAAGATCTCCTCGGCAGAGCGCAGGGAGCGAATACAAGATCGCAGTCCGTAATGCTTACTCCCGCTTCAATTACCGCTCTCCACAGCAACGGAATGAAAATCCTAACGCTCTCTATCTAGCCCGGAGTATAACTATGGCGAATATCTCGCCCAGGCTGCAAAAAGGTGCAATCCTCTCGCTCGACGCCACCACGGGTGTCCCGCTCGGCGGGATCAGTCTGCAGTACAACCCGGAGTCTATTACGCGCTCTCTCCATCCACAGACGGTCGGAGGAGAGCCTGACCGCTCCGAGGTCCTTCGTCTGAAAGGCCCACCCGTAGAAACCATCAAATGTGTCGCGGAGATCGACGCTACAGATCTTCTTGCAGCAGGAGACGCGAATACGCTCAAGTTCGGTATCCAGCCCCAGCTCGCTGCACTTGAACTGCTTGTCTATCCATCGAGCTCCGAGCTCATCCTCAATGAGGCCCTGACACTTCTCGGCACTATCGAGATCCTACCTATGGAATCCGCACTTACTCTCTTCGTCTGGAGCAAATCGCGCATCACGCCCGTCCGCATCACAGATATCGAGATTACCGAAGAAGCCTTCGACCCGCAGCTCAATCCCATTCGCGCTCGCGTCTCACTCGGTATGCGCATCCTGAACGTCAATGATGTGGGTTTCCTCAATCCTGCAGGAGCTCTGTATATGGTCCACCAAATTGGAAAAGAAGCGCTCGCCGCTCTCGTTGGTTGAGACAAAGAGGAAAGATTATGGAAGCTGCTCTCGCATCGATCGTCAAATCCGCTGCCGGCACAGGCGCACCCACCAATCCGAGCAGCCGCTACTACGGTTCGCCGGTTCTTACACTCACACTCCCTAACGGCACGGAGGTTGCCTATCTCCAGCGGCGCATCCTTCCACAGCCTGACGTCTATACCTCCATCATCGAACACAACGTTGTTGAAGGAGACCGGCTCGACGTGCTCGCCGCCAGATATCTTGGTGACCCACTCCTGTTCTGGATGATCTGCGACGTTAACGCCGCGACGGATCCAGAACAGCTTACTGCACAGACTGGTCGCACAATCAAGATTCCTCTTGCCTCTGGTATCCCTGCGGGAGCTCGCAATGGCTAGCAGCCTCTTTCTCACGCTGCTGATAGGTCCTATTGAGGCCCTGCCAGCACCAAAGCCGCTGGTTGACGCCCTCACCTCTGTCGAGGTGACTGAGTCCGCGAGCGACAGAAGCGGCTTCCAGCTTGGCTTCACCCTTTCGAACCGATCCCCGTTACAAACTCTGTTTCTTCTCGCTTCGGGCTCTCCGATCCCTCTTCTCCGGCTGATTCTTATGGTCACGATAGGCGGCATTCCACAGGTCATCGTGGACGGCATCATCGAACACCACGAGGTTGTCCCAGGCGCCTCGCAGGGATCCTCTACCCTTCGCGTCAGCGGACACGACCTCTGTTCTGTCATGGATCTTATCGACCTCTCCGGTCTTCCCTATCCTGGGATGGGTCCGGACGTTCGCGTACTTACCATGCTTGCGAAGTACGCTATGTTCGGACTCATCCCCAATGTGATTCCTGCACTCGCGCCAGATATCCCCATCCCGATCGATCAGATCCCAATCCAGCAAGGAACCGATCTGACCTACATCAAACATTTAGCGAGGGAGATCGGCTATACCTTCTACATCTCGCCTGGCCCTCTCCCCGGCATGAGCCGGGCCTATTGGGGGCCGCAGATCAAGATAGGTCTTCCGCAGCCGGCACTCAACGTAAACATGGATACCTGGACTAACGTGGAGAGCCTTAACTTCCGCTATCAGCCACAGACTCCGGTTCTTCCGATCGTCTTCCTGCAGAACAAAGAGACGAAGCTCGTTATCCCCGTTCCAATTCCAGCGGCTAACCCTCTCAATCCCCCACTCGGCGTCGTTGTTCCTCCACCGCAGCATGTTGAGTTCCTTCACGACACCGCGAATCGGTCTATACCCCAAGCCCTGATGTTAGGTATCGCGAAAGCTGCCGAAACAGGGGACGTTGTCACAGGCATCGGATCTCTCGATGTTCTTCGCTACGGCCATATCCTTCGTTCTCGCGAGCTCGTCGCTGTACGCGGTGCGGGCATTGCGTACGACGGTCTCCACTACGTTCAAAGCGTTACACATACTATTCATCGTGGGCAGTATAAACAGCAGTTCAACCTGACCCGCAACGCACTTATCTCCAACACTCCGTTTGTACCTGCGCTCCCTATCTAGCTTCACTTACGGGAAAGGATCTTGTGGCAACCTTCTACGGCAAATATCGTGGCACAGTCCTCAACAACATCGACCCTATGCAGATGGGCCGCATCATGGTGCAGGTTCCGGATGTCTCTAACGTTCTGCCTTCGACCTGGGCCATGCCCTGCGTTCCCTTTGCCGGTATTCAGAGCGGATTCTTCGTCGTTCCGACCATCGGAACAGGCGTTTGGGTCGAATTTGAAAAGGGCAACCCAGACTACCCCATCTGGGTAGGAGGCTTCTGGGGCTCTGCTGCGGAGGTGCCTGCGCTTGCACTCGCCACACCACCTGCTCTTCAGTCCATAGTTCTTCAGACTGTAGGTCAAAACACCGTCATGATCTGCGACACACCCGGACCGACTGGCGGCATCCTTCTCAAGTCCGTCACCGGCGCTCTTATCTCTATCACCGACATCGGAATTACCATCAGCAACGGACAGGGAGCCACCATCGTTATGACCGGTCCGTCCGTCACCGTCAACGCTGGCGCTCTACAAGTTATTTGAAAGAACACACAAGCAACACGAGAGGAGATACCAGCATGCCAGGAGCTCTACTTCATCAAGGTGCCACCGTTTTATGCAGTCACGGCGGTCAGGCCATGCCCACTGCTCCGAATCCTCGCGTCCTCGTCAGCGGGCAACCGACCGCTCTCATCTCTGTTCCGTGGGTCGTCGCGGGTTGTCCGTTGGTTCCTCCGCCCCTACCGCCCTGCGTTACAGCGCAGTGGGTCACTGGAACGACACGCGTCCTCTCACTCGGCCAGCCGCTTGTTGTCCAGTCCGGTCAAGCCGTCTCCATTCCCAACGGAACCCCGCTGCTGCCAGTCGTCATGCAGTTGCGTGTGACTACGATGTGAGTCCGCCATGAACCTCCGATACCCTTACCAATTCGATAGTAGCGGCTGGACAGCACGGATCGACCTGCCCGGCCATGTTCGGAACATGATTGAACAGATCCTCCTCACCTCGCCGGGTGAGCGCGTTAACCGTCCGACCTTCGGAACCGGCACTGCCCAGCTCGTCTTCTCCCCCAACAGCGATGTCCTCGCTGCTGCGCAGCAACAGGTGATTCAGGCATCGCTTCAGCAGTGGCTGTCGGATCTCATTCGCGTTCAAGAGGTCGTAGTCGAGGCTATTGACTCGACCCTTCTCATCACCGTGCGTTACATACTCATCCAGACGCAGCAGTTGCATACAGAGCAGTTCGTCTATGGTGGAGGTATAGCCCAGTGATCTTCTTCTGCTCGCAAAAGAGTCGCCGTTCCAAAGTTCTGCAGCACCCGACGCTGAATGGCATCGACTTCCTAGAGGTCTGCAGCGCGGAGCCAAGTTGCGACTGCGGCAAACTCCTCTTCATTACCTTTCTCAAAGACGCTCGCCCTCTTTACCTCTCCATCGACGAGATTCGCATTTCAGGAGGAGCTTCCTCTCAGGCGCTCGCGACCATCGTCTCCATCAAACAACCTACTGCGAACAATCCTCGCCTCCTCACAGTTGAACTTGTAAACGGAGGAGACTTTTCGACTTATAATCTTTCGCTCCACGCCAACGCCGCGACCGCTGATCCTCCCGACGGAGTCGATCCACAACTCTCAGCCGTTGACTTCTCCTTTAAGGCGGACTGCCCCACGGTCTCCGACTGCCTTCCCGATAACTGCTGTCCTCCAGAACACAAAGCTGTTCCAGACATCAACTATCTTGCGAAAGACTACGAGGCCTTCCGCCAGGTCTTTCTCGATCGACTCGCCGTCCTCTCGCCGCAGTGGACCGAGACCCATGCTTCCGATCTAGGTATGGCTATGGTTGAGACTCTTGCCTATACCGCAGACAGTCTCAGCTACCAGCAGGACGCCGTTGGAACCGAAGCTTACATCGGCACTGCGCGTAGCCGCATCTCTATGCGTCGTCATGCAAAGCTCGTCGACTATCAGATCAGCGAAGGCTCAAATGCTCGCACATGGATCTATCTCAGGGCCGCAGGCACCGGCACTGTACTACCAGCGGGCACGCGCCTCTTCCCACGCATTCCTAGTCTCCCTCCCAGCATTGAGCCAACGAGCTTACACGCTCGACAGCTTACAACCGACTCTTCTCTTGCCTTCGCCACGATGGAAGAGACGAAGCTGTATCAACAGCAGAATGAAATTAAAATTTATACGTGGGGAGATTCTGGTTGCTGCCTGCCTGTAGGAACAACGGAGACAACTTTCGTCAACACCATCGACACTCTCCAGCCCGGATCCGTCTTACTATTTGAAGAAGTTCTTGGCCCCCACACCGGTGATCCCGACGATGCGGACCCATCGAAGCGTTGGGTCGTCCGTCTGACCGCCGTCCAGACGGTTGACTTCGCAAACCGCGTACTCTCCGATCCACTTACCGGCGCTGCGATCACCCGTGTGTGGTGGGCTCCTGAAGATGCTCTTCCTTTTCCGCTCTGCATCTCTTCCACGGCCGACGCCCCGCCTAAGGCACCTCCGCTTTCAGACATCAGTGTGGCTCGCGGAAACATGGTTCCCGCCGACCATGGAACATGGATTGATCTCGAAGAACTACAGGCGGTTCCACCACTTTCATCCACGCCGGTTGAAGGTTCAAGCTGCACCTGCGACTCCGATAGTCCGGTTCAAGCAGCACGTTCGCGTTACTTTCCGAAGCTTCTTCGAACTCCACTCACCTTTGCGGCTGATTTCAACCCCTCCGCACCTGCATCTGCGTTCTTCAGTACCCCCACAAATCTAACTGTCCGCCCGCAGTTACAAATCCGGGACGACCAAGCTAACGATTGGCCCGTCGTCAAGGATCTACTCTCTACTCGTGAGGCTCAGCGCGGCTGCGTCGCCGAAATAGAGGCAGACGGGACCACTTTTCTTCGCTTTGGAGACGGAGTCAATGGCGCTGCCGCAGAGGTTGGAATGTCGTTCACCGCCCGCTATCGCATTGGAAATGGAGCTGCTGGCAACATAGGCCGGGACACCATCGGCCATATCCTCACTGATGTCCCTGGCATCGAGATTGTGCGCAATCCTCTCGCAGCCGCCGGCGGTGTCGATCCCGAGTCGATCGTCTCTATTCGCCAGCGTGCACCGTTCGCGTTTCGGACGCAGTTCCGCGCCGTGACAGAAGACGACTACGCCGCCGTGGCCATCCTCGATCCAGCCATCGCCGAAGCTCGTGGCACCTTGCGATGGACCGGAAGCTGGTACACCGCCTTCATCTCCATCGATACCGCCTCTGTAGCAGCTCCATCGCCTGGTCTCATCCACGACACAAAGAAGCGTCTGAATCTCTTCCGTATGACAGGTACAGATTTTGCCATAGAGGGCGCTATCATCGTCGGCCTTCGTATCACCCTGAACGTTTGCGTTGATCCAACACATTTTCGCAGCGAGGTAAGCGACGCGCTGATGCACCTCTTCATCACCGGCGACCAATGCAGCGGACAGTCCGGCCTTCTTAATTCTCAGCACTTTACGTTTGGGGAAACCATCTACGCGAGCCCTCTTATAGCTGCGGCACAAGCCGTCGAAGGGGTCACTTCTGTCACTCTCGCAACTTTTAGCCGCATGGACGATCCATCCATCGACGGCACTTCAACGGGCTTTTTGGTCATGCGCCGTCTTGAGATCGCCCGCTGCGACAACGATCCTAATCGCCTCGACCACGGTCTATTCGCTCTCGCTATGGATGGTGGCAAATGAACGGTGCTTGCCAATCAAATCTCCCGCAGCTCTGTGGCTGCTGCGCTGGCGTGGGTCCGGAGACTCCGCAACTCATCTTCAATCGCTCCGGCCTCTCCCGCATCGCCTACCGCGTTGGCACGTACAGTAGCTTCAACGCCAGCATGCTCGCGGCACTCTCTGATCCTGAACTCCTCGCTCTCGGTGCGCTTCGGACTCGCGATCCTTCTGACTTCACCGTCGCTCTCATCGACAGTTACGCAGTCGTGGCGGACATCCTCAGCTTCTATCAGGAGCGGCTTGCGAACGAAGCCTTCTTACGGACTGCGTTGGACCAGCGCTCCGTCTTTTCCCTCGCAGCTCTCGTCGGATTCGTTCCTTCACCCGGGGTCTCGGCATCCGCGTACCTTGCCTATACGCTCAATGACGCGCCTGGTTCACCGGACAACGTTCTCATCCCAGCAGGCAGCCGCGTTCAAAGTGTTCCCGGTCCCGGCGAGAAGCCCCAGACCTTTGAGACCTCCGCAGACGTCACCGCCACCATCGCTGCAAATGCAATCTCTCCGCAGACGACTCTGCCATGGACTATCTCACCCGGCGACACTTCCACATGGATCGCTGGCAATGCCAATAATCTCTCAGTGGGAGACGCGCTTCTCTTCGTCAGCGACAGCCTTCACACATCCCTATCCTCTGGGCCTGCAGACTTCCATCTGATCTCTGCCGTCACTCTTGACCCGGTCTCCGGAAACACCTTCGTCCAATGGAACCAACCCATCGCCGATAGCTTTCCCTCGGGCAGTGATACGTTTCTCTACGTTCTGCGTAAGAAGACTGCGCTCTTCGGCTCACAAGCTCCGAATCCCTGGTCGATCTTCAACAGCAGCAGTAACCCTGCACAGTCCAAGACCCTTCCCGGATTTCCCGATGTCAAAGACGTAGGTGACGACTGGACCTTTCAGTACTCCCGCAACAGTGGTGAGATCAATCTCGATAGCTCCATCCCCGGTCTAGCACCTGTCCACAATGGCGAGTCTCAATGGGCCGTCTTCGTCTCTAGAAGCTACACCGCTCTATTTCGGATCACCGACGCCACCGAGACGGGACCAAACTTTTATACCCTTACCTCCAAGACATCGCATCTCGTACTGGATGATGGCCAGGTGCTCGTCAACAACTCGCAGTCTGTCGCGTCTCTCAATCGGCTTGTCGATAAAATTAGTCAATTCGAAGATACTCGACTCAACTCTTTGCGCTGGCATAATTCTGACTTCGTCAGCGAAGTTACCGCCCCACAGCAACGCAGGTTAGACGAACTCGTCAGTTCCCTCACCTCGGTCTCTCAGGATGATGTCCTCGCGAGCATCGTCACCGATACTCGGAATACCACCGCTTATGTTCAGAGCAATCTACTCATCCCTGCGGCGCCGCCCCTTATCTCTTGGGATCTGGGTAGTTTGTACCCAAGGCAAGAACATATGTTGAGGCCGATGGAGGGCACCAACATTGACCTGGTTGGGGGGCAACGCATCCACTCTGGCGATGCTATCGCCATCTCAGGCAAGCGTCTCCGCCTCACTCTATCTATCGCCATTGGGGCTTCCTTTGTTCCAGATCACACTTCAGGCAGTCTACCCGTTACTGCGGGCCAGATCTTCATCGTCGAGGCTTTCCCTCCAACCATCGACGTTGCCGGAAATACGACGTGGCAGGTCCTTACGCTTGAAGGAGTCGCCGGTTCCCTCCATCCTGGCAGTTCGTCGTTGCAACTTCTTCCCGCCGGCAAGAAAGATAGTGTCGTCAGCGAGTCCGTCCTTATCAGCGAAACCTCCATCTCCGGCGCTATCACGACGCTGACCCTAAGCGAACCACTCGACCGAATCTATGACCGCTCGACCGTCACCGTGAACGCAAACGTCGTCTTAGCCACACATGGCGAGACCATGCACGAGATCCTTGGCAGTGGAGACGCCACCAATCCACACCTTAAGTTAGCCCTCAAGCAATCTCCCCTTACCTTCCTGAGTTCACCTATCGGCAGCGGGGCGCAATCTACACTTGAAGTGTGGGTCAACAATCTGAAGTGGGGCAACGTCGACAATCTTCTCTCTTCTCATCCTGCTGATCGCGTCTTCGTTACGCACATCGGCTATGACGGCAAGGTTGTAGTCGAATTCGGCGATGGCGTCGAAGGCGCACGTCCTCCCACGGGGCAGCTCAATATCCGTACCACCTACCGCAAGGGTGTCGGCGCGGCGGGTATGGTCGTCGCGGGTCAGCTCTCACAAGCTGTCGATCGACCCCAAGGGTTGAGCGCCGTTGTCAATCCAGATCCTGCAAGCGGTGGAGCCGATCCGGATACTGCACAAGCAGCCCGCAAGAGTGCACCGCTTCACACTCTCACCCTCGAACGCGTCGTTTCGCTCGAGGACTATCAGAACTTCGCGCTGGCCTTCGCGGGCATCGCTACCGCTCTTGCGACATGGACTTGGTTCGGCCGGAACCGTGGCATCTTCCTCACCATTGCAGGTGCAGGAGGTGCCATTCTTAAAGCGGATGATCCGACGCTGCTCAACCTCGTAAAGGCTCTTCGCTCATCCGGCAATCCGTACCTTCCTATCGAGGCGGCTGCCTTCTATCCGATCTTGTTTGAGATCGGTGCCAGCATCCGCGTAGACCGCGCAAACTATGACCCCACCCTCGTCCTCGCGCAAGTCTGGGACGACCTTACTTCCAACTTCGCCTTCGAACGTCGCTTACTTGGACAAGGCGTCGCGCAGAGCGAGATCATCCAGATCATCCAGCAAGTCCCTGGGGTCATCGCGCTTGAGCTCACCGCCTTCAACCGGCAGGGCGCCACATCTACAACGCCCCTTGCGCCCGTCCTCCGAGCGTCCGCACCCAGCACCGGTAGCAACACCGTCCCGTCCCCCGCCGAGATGCTACTCCTCGATCCGGCCTCGATCGCCAACCTGAGAGTGTGGTCATGAGCTTCGATGCCAAACAGATGTATGCTCTTCTTCCCGCCATCTATCGCACGCGAGATGTCGAAAACGGATCGCCTCTCTTTGCTCTCTTCTCCGTCATCGCCGCGCAGGGCGCGGTGCTCGAAGAGAATATTCGTCAGCTTTATGACGACGAGTTCATCGAGACCTGCGCACCCTGGGTCGTTCCCTACATCGGTGACCTCGTCGGTTCAAGCACGATCTACGAGATCGCCGGAGTCCTCTCTGGCCGTCGCGCGGAGATTGCTAACACCATCGGCTACCGCCGCCGCAAAGGCACCCTCCTTGCTCTCGAGCAGGTATCGATGGATGTATCAAGCCGCCCTGCCGCCGCCGTAGAGTACTTCCAACGTCTCATCACGACGGAGAGCATGCGGAATGTCCGGCCACACCACGTTGCAACGACAGATCTCCGTCGCGGCGAGCACTTCGAAACTATGGGCTCCGCCTTTGACAGACTCAATCGAACCGTCGATGTGCGCCGCATCGCTCCACGCCTGCGTGCTCACCCCACCCCCGATGCCACACCGCTCGAAGTGGATCTTCACGGTCCTGGCCGCTTCAATATTCCCGACGTCGGCATCTACCTCTGGCGTTGGCAAAGCTTTCCTGTCACACATGCACCAGCCTTCCGGGTGGACGATCGCCGTTACAAATTCAGTCCGCTCGGGCAGGATGCGCCGATCTTCAACACCCTCTTGAAACGCGAGTCCTTCAGCCGCGTCACCACGAGGCTCGACGTTCCCCAACCCATCTCCCGTCGCGAACTTCATGCAGATCAGAAGAGCGACACACCCCAGATCTATGGTCCCGACAAGAGCCTCGCTCTTTTTCTCGACGGAGTCCTTATTGATCGAGCCAGCATCTGCGTTCGGGATCTGTCCAACGATCCCGCATCCATCACCGGGCGGTGGAACTGCACTCCGGCCAGCCGCATCGCCATTGATCCCATTCTTGGCCGTATCGCATTCGGTACAGAAGTTCCTGTTCCCTCCGACCTTCGCCTTAGCTTCAACTACGGCTTTCCCGCCGAGATCGGTGGTGGCTCTTACGATCGCACGGTAAGCCTCGCGGATCTTATCAAGGCTCACTTCAGCTTCACTGCGTTCGTCGGGTCTCCCGCGACACCCACGCTCTCTGATGCGATCGCTGCCTGGAACCTCGCACCTCGAGGATCGGTCGGCCAAATCGTCCTTCCCGAATTCGAGTCTTTCTTTACCGGCCCTGAGATTCCCGTCGTTACGGTACCGGCGACCAGCCGTCTCATGATCCTTTCTGCTCACCTCAACACCACAAACACCGGCGAGGTCATGTTGAACTTCAACAACTCCCGCGCCACGGTCCATGGAAATATCGCAGTTCAAGGCGCTCGGAGCTTCACTTCCAAAGGCGAAGAGCAACCCATTGGTCAGGTTCTCCTCAGCGGCATCTGCTTTGCTGGTTCCATCACTCTCTCGGGGGATCCCGTCGACCTGTCACTGCTCGATTGCACCCTCGTCCCTGGACTCGGGCTCACGAGTTCCGGCGCGCAGTTCCAGCCCGGAGAGCCCAGCATTGTCAACAAAGCGATTGGAGCGAACCTCTCACTCGTCCGCTCGATCTCCGGCCCTATAGCTACTGCTCTCGGTGGAATAACTCGCATCTGCTCCAGCTTCGTGGATGCAGACAGCCCCTGCTGCGCAGCGTACGCCGGTTCCGATCTCATCGACGAGGGAGCCGATCTTCACGTCGAGGACTCCACCATCATTGGAAAGGTCCGGACTAACACTATGGAGCTCGCCTCCAACACCATCTTCATCGCCCGCCGCGCGCGTAACGACCCATGGGCTGCTGCCGTCTGGTGCAGTCGACGTCAGAGCGGTTGCGTCCGCTTCTCTTTTGTTCCGTCTGACTCGCTCACCCCACGCCGTTATCGCTGCCTGCCTGAGACAGTCGCTCAGGAGGGTGCGTTCGAGCCGAAGTTTATAACTCTTCACTACGGCCATCCCTCTTACGGACTGCTCTCTGGAGATGTCCCTCTCGCCATCTGGACAGGCGCTTCAGACGGCTCGCAGATGGGCGCATACAACATGCTTCAAGAGACCGAAGCCATCCGCAACGTCCAACTGCGTGCCCCCGAGTTCCTTCCCTTCGGCTTGGAGTCTGGTGTCTTCCTTGAGCCTAGCCGGTCTGCTCTCATACATCCCATTCCCTTTCCGTCCGCGTACGGGCTGCCGCGAAAGGCCAGTTGCTGCGACGACGACGCCTTGGACGAGGTCTGGTTCATCGGTATTGGCGCAGGACTGATCTAACCTTGCATCTCCATCGGGCCTGTTCGTTTGCATGTGCACCGCTAAGAAAGAAGGAGAAAGTCTCATGAAAGGCGACTTCAGTCGTATTCGCTTCAATCCGAAAAAAAACTACACTGCCGTCCTTGAGCAGCAGGGCCGCGTCGCACTCGACGCCGACGCCAACGAACAGAGCGTTATCCTCGAACACATCCGTGACACCGAAGTCATCGACATGATAGGACCCTTCGGCGGTCCCATTCACGATGCAGGCTTCGCCATCTCCGCTTCTGGCAGCTCTATCTCTATCGGTGCGGGCCGATACTACGTTCATGGCATCCTCTGCGAAAGCCCGGCACCGATCGATTACAGCGCGCAGCCCTTTCTCCTGGGTCCTATGAACTCAGCATCCGATCTACTCAACCAACTCAGTAACGGTAAGGTCGCGTCGCTCCAGCTCTTTCTCGAGGTCTGGCAACGCTTAGTTACAAGTCTCGAAGATCCCTGTCTGCTAGAACCTGCGCTCGGACAGGCTGATACGACTGTCCGTCGCCAGACCGTCTGGCGTGTCGTAGCCTCCCTCGCTGCTCCGCAGACACAAGTCAGTTCCGCGATCGATGATCTTCTGAACCGGCCGGGGCTTCTCAAAGATATTAAACGCTTCGTTACGGTCGTCGATGAACGCGCTGTCCTTAACTCCGTCTCCCTCGCCGACAGAGCCACAGTTGACCTGCAGTCCAGCAAGACGACTCAAGCTGCGCTCGACTGCTGCGCCTCCATGACTCTTCCCGCGCAGACCAAGCCCAGCGGTCGTCTCACCGCACAGACGAATGACGGCGGCTCTGATTGCTCCTGCGAGCCTACCCCCTCCGCGGGCTTTCGCGGTTTGGAAAACCAGCTCTACCGCATCGAAATCCATCACGGCGGCACCGGATCCCAGGCCACCTTCAAGTGGTCGCGGGAGAACGGCTCCGTCGTCACAGCGGTCACCGACGTCTTCGGCTCCGACATAAAAGTCGA
The DNA here is from genome assembly GCF_018449545.1 of Granulicella sp. dw_53. Lineage (GTDB taxonomy): Bacteria > Acidobacteriota > Terriglobia > Terriglobales > Acidobacteriaceae > Edaphobacter. Next base: position 574,371 of record NZ_JAAVUR010000001.1, read on the forward strand.
TAGCCTCGGCCCCGATGCCAATCTTGGCTTCAGTCCGGGTCAATGGGTGGAACTCACGGACGACCTTGACCTATTCGGCATAGCTCCTAACCAGCCTGGAGATCTCTTCCAGATACAGAGCACTACTCCCGAGCGGCGCACCATCACCACTACCGCGCCCGCTTCAAAGGTCGATCGAACGAAAAACGCCCGTCTACGGCGATGGGATCAGAACGGTGCAACCCTCACCGCCACAGGAATTCCCCTTTCTCCTGGAACCTGGATCGGTCTGGAAAACGGTATCCAGATTCAATTCACTGAGGGCGACTACGCCTCCGGTGATTTCTGGCTCATCCCTGCCCGAACTGCCTCGGGCGCCATCGATTGGCCTCCATGCGGCTCCGATGATGCCGCCTTCCAGCAGCCGCATCGAACTCCCATCTATCGCGCTCCACTTGCCTGCATTCATTGGGACCCAAAATCGCAGCAGCCAGTCGTACAGGATTGCCGAAGCCTGTTCTCTCCGCTCACCGAACTGGTCAACACGCAATCCAAAGCTCTCCACGTAACGGCCATCGACTGGAACAACGACGACGTGATAACTCTCGATCAGCTCGCCGCAAGAGGTCTTACGATCACCCTCAATTCACCACCTACCAGCACTGTCGATCCATCTATCTTCAGCGTCGTCCTCGAAGCAGCTCTTGCCCGCGCCGACCAAGCTCGGAGTTTCGTCGGCGCGGGCGTGGGCTTTCAACCGACCGTTCTGCACAGTCTCACCGTCATCGACTCGCAGATCACAGTCAAGAGCAACCAGATCTTTTGGAATATCCCCTTCGCCAACGCACCCGCCATTCAGTGGGAGACACTCTTCTTCCTCGATGCTCTTTTGCTCCCCGGCGCTCCCTTCCGAGAGTTTGGGCGTATCCGAATCAAGCTCGCGGGACGCAACATCTTCGCTGGGAATGGCAGTGACCGGCTATACCTCGATGGCGCAGTCCTCGGTACTCCCGCCACCCGTACCGATGGAACTTCCCGCATGGACCTCCAACTCCCCTCCACTAACGACGAAAAGGCCAGCGACTTCGAAAGCTGGTTCTTCGTTGCTCCTACGCTCAACCTCACAAGCCTTACGATTAATAACCCCGCCGTCCAGGTCAATGTAACCGGCGGCAAAATCGCCCTCATACCACCGGGAGGCAAGACGCCTGTTACATTGCAGGCCACTCTTCAGGTCACCTACCCCGCCATTGCCGCGACTACGGTCGCTCTTACTCTTACCGGAGTGAGCGGAGTCGGCTCCATCGTCAACGTCCAGCCTTCTGTTGTGATCGGCCAGAATCAGTCGGCAGTCTCCTTTCCCATCAACGTCATCGCCAACCCTGGTTCCAGTGCCACCGGATTGGGGAATACTCTAACCTTCACTCTCACCGCCAGTCTCGTCTCCGCCGTCTCTCTTACGAGCAGTCAGGCAGCGAACTTCACCCTCACCGGCACACCTCCTCCCATTGAAATTCCTCGCTAACCTTACAGATCAGGACGAATGGAGATGCTTCAATGCGCGCTGTCTGGTCCTTCTGGAGTCACCCTTTCAATGCTTACAAAGGCAAGATATGGGCACGGCCTCTCCATCACATGCTCGCTTGGGGACTTTCCTTGCACACCGCTCGCCAGCATTATCCAGAGACAGTCCTTATCACCGATACTCCGGGTAAACGCCTTCTTGTCGATCAACTCGGTCTGTCCTTCACCGAGGTCAGCACGGAACTCGACCGCCTCCAGCACGTTGATATTGGCTGGTGGGCTCTCGGCAAACTGGTTGCATATAACCTTCAGGACCGTCCCTTCCTGCACATCGACTCAGACGTCTTCTTGTGGAAACGCCTTCCGCAGCATCTGGAGGTGGCCCCGGTCGTAGCCCAGTCGCCCGAACACTTTCACACGATTCATGATGCCTTCGGTCCGCGAGAGATCGAACAGGTATTCTCGGCGAACGATCTTCAGCTCCCTACCGAATGGGAGTGGATGCGATCCCGCGATCCGGAGCGCTTCCGTGAAGAAAACTGCGGTATTCTCGGAGGCTGCGATATACCGTTCCTCCGCTACTACTCGGGGCTCGCCATCGACCTCGCCACCAATCCCGCCCATCGCCCCACCTGGAATCTCTTTGCAGAAAAAGAATGTTTCACCATGCTCATCGAGCAGTTCTCGCTTGCAGCCTGCATCGACTTCCATCGCTTTCATCCCACCTCACCCTTCCGGGGAGTAGGTATTCAATATCTCTTTCCGACCTTTGAAGATTCGCTTGATTCAAACCAGGCCGCACGCGTTGGATTCACACATCTACTCGGCGGCTCCAAGAGCCACTCAGGCGTCGGACAGCGTATCGAAGCGCGCATGCGTCGCGACGATCCAGCTTACTTCCAACGTTGCGAATCGCTGCTCCAACGTATGATCTGACGACAGCAAATCAATCTCAAAATTGATAGACAGCAGAAAACTGAAACTGCCGCGGCGCAGAAAGTGCACTGGTGATTACACCATAGGTGCTGCTACCTACACGGGAACGTGGAGCAGCCAGACTTACCATGTTAAATGCATTGAAAGCATCTACACGAAACTTGATGACCTGTTCTCCTTTTGTACGAAATGCCTTGAAGAGCGATAGATCTATATTCCTGGATCCCGGAGCACGTTCTGTATTGTTCTGACTATTTCCGAATTGATTGAACGAGGTCAGACCAAAGGCACACGCCGCTCCCAGGCTATTTACTTTAGAGCCAGCGGTTGTGCATGGTACCGCCGAAGCATCGGTCCCAAACCAGTGAGCTGGAGATCGATTGATAAGCCTCGGCTTGAAGTATTGGTTGACCCTGCTCACACCGTTATAGTTAAAACTATCCGCGGCAGTATTCAAATTGTCGTTCGAATTCTGATAGATATTAATTGGAAACCCACTGGCAAACAGCGCATTCGCGGCGAGTTCCCAACCGCCTAGCGCCTCGTCTGTAACCCAATTCCAACTCCCGCCAAATCTCTTCCCACGGCCTATAGGGAGGTTGTAGACCACTGTTCCACTAAAGTTGTTGGGCACATCGAAGTTGGACCGTCCGTAATCCGCGCGAGGATCGTATGCATTTTGCCAAAAAGAATAACCTCCGATCACTCCGTTAACACCAAAGAAACCGCCGGGACTATTTGTCATCGACTTCGACCATGTGTAGTTGAACGTAAATTCCAGTCCATTGGTCTCCTGTTGATGGAGAGTAGTCTGCAACGCGTGATACTTCTCATTTCCTCGTGAGGTAGTCTCTACAATCTGACTGTTTCCACCGACCAATGAATAATAAGGCGCAACCAAGGCTACGCATCCAGATCCACTGGTATCCCCCGGACAGGAAGCGGGTACAGGAGCGATGTACTGATTGATGAGCACGGGAACCGCCAAATGCTGTCCGAGCTCTCCTACGTAACTCATCTGCGCAGTGGTTTTACTGGCGACCATAAACTGCGCTGTAAGATTGAATTGCTGAACCGACGAGGAGCGAAAGTTAGGATCCCAGACATCATATTGTGTTCCGTTGCCGGGAGTAGGAGTAGCCGACGCGAATCCATTCTCTACCCGCAAAGGTCCTCCGCCACTGGTCGGCGAGGGAGTCGTGGCGTTACTGGTAAATGAAGTGAGGAACGGCGCATTTTGCGTCATACGAAGACCATTTCCAGTCCCCTCCATCGCATTGGTGATGCTATAGCCTCCGCGCAGAACCGCACGGGGGTCCACTTGCAACGCGAATCCGACTCGAGGCATAACTTGTCCATAGTACGGATTCACGAGAGCGCGACTGTTGCCGTCCTTTCCAGCGAATCTCAGGAGCGAGGCAATCGGGGTGGTCACTGGCGCGAAGTAAGCTTTCTGCAAATCGACGCTGACCATCTTGTCATTGACCTCGTAATTCGGCTGATCGTAGGCGTATCGCAGACCAATATTTAAAGTCAGATTGGGAAGTATCTTCCAGTCATCCTGAACATAGACCGCATCGCGCCATTGCCGTTGTCCGAATGGGCCGCTCTGTCCACTCACAGAGGCACTCTGGGCAGCATTCAATTCAAAGTCCGCGTACCCGTCTCCACCCGATGCGCCACCATTTGGAGAGGTGTAGGCTCCTGTATAGCTGAAACCTCCCAACAGTCCACCTAGGTTGCTGGGGTTGAAGTAATTTTGTTGGTAGCGAACAAGTTGCACACCGCCTTTCGTGATGTGGTGGCCGTGCACCCAAGTGAGGCTGTCCCCATAACTGAAGTTATTGTCTACAGCGATCTGCCCAGCGGAGTTGAGCACGCCAAAGGTGCTGTTATCCGAATTACCAATGCTCATGAGGCTAAATCCAACAATAGGCTGACTTGCAAAAGGAATTCCGACCGTTGCATTGCCGTTCCTTCCAAAGAGGCCACTAGGATCCGTCACGTTCCCAACGCTTTGAACCACCCGTGAATATCCAACCCGAACTTCATTCACGATAGATGGAGAAAAGGTATGGATCCAATCGACGACGCCCATATAGAAAGGATAGTCATTCTTCATGGGGAAGTTGATAGGCAGCGGTACCTGTGTCTGCTCGTCATGAGCGTCCCCATAGGAACCTTTGACCATCAAGGTGTCGCTGTGGTTGATGGTGTAGTCGATACGCCCATCAACCTGATTGTTCACATTTCGAGAGGCTACAAATCCGAGATAGTTCCTTTGTGTCACCGTATTCGCAAGAGGGGCATGGTTGGGTAATGGGAGGGCGGCGGGATGAGCAAACAGATATCTGGCCACCGGGTTGTTGATAGCTGGCAGACGATTGTTTGGGTACGGCGTCGCGGCTCCAGTTCCGTTCGACGTGTTATAGAGCTGGATTCCTTCAATACTTAATAATTCGCTGAAATCTCCTGCACGTTCCAATGCATCAGGCACGCTTGAAAGAGATTCACTTGGAGGAATGTTGTATCGCAGCCCTTCATAATCAGCAAAGAAGAATAGTTTGTCCTTGAAGATAGGACCACCGATAGACCCTCCAAACTGGTTCTGTGTAAATCTTCCCTTCGCAACTCCGCTGTAATTATTACCCCAACTGTTGGCACTTAGATCTTGGTTCTTAAAGTACTCGAATGCGTTGCCATGGAAACGGTTGGTTCCGCTCTTGGTAACCATAATGACTTCGCCACCATTTACGTTTCCATACTCAGCATCTGCATTGCCGGTGATAATACGCATCTCCTGAAGCGAGTAAGGGGAAGGGTTATATCCGCTCGTATTGGCGATCGTCTCATTGATCTCGATACCGTCCAAGACAAAGTTGTTTCCCTGTTTTCGATTGCCACTGAAGGAAGGAACTCCATCTTGAGAGGTGTTGCGGTACGAGCCTTCCAGCCCGCCCATTGAAGCGGCTGTGGGATTGACCGCGCCTGGCACAAACATGGCGGCATAGGTGACGTTCAATCCATTCAAGGGCATGCTCTCCAGGGTATTAGAACTGATGCTTGTTCCAAGTGTGGCATTTTCCGTATTGAGAATGGGACTTACGTTGGCTGCTACCTCAACCGTACTCTCTGCGGATCCAATCTGCAGTTGTAGATCAACTTTGGCGATCTGATCGATTTGAAGCACAAACGGGCCTGCGGACGTAGACCCGAATCCTGGTGCAGTGATAGTAACGGTGTAATTGCCAATAGTGAGAAAGGAAACGCTGTAGAGTCCCGCCCGCCCAGTCGTTGTGGACGTGACGACCTCAGTATCAACGTTTTTGATAGCAACCTTCGCGCCGAAGACTACTGCTCCGGTGGGATCTGTTACCACACCTCGTACCGAACCGGTCACCGTCTGCGCTTGGACCAAACCAAGTCCGAGAACCAACACGACACAGCAGATACTGAACATTGCCAGCATTCGTTGCTTTTTCATGGAACCTCCTAAAACTCTGCGGGCCGTCCCTGAACTTTTGTGCAACGAACTGCTCGGCTGTCGATCTTTGTTTACAAAACTAATCTCTCAATTGCTCGAATTAAGGAAAGAACGAAAAACGATCCCATTGATTTTGCAATCGATCTAGGGAGAGACCCTTTCATGCACCCTTTATTAGGCATCTACCAAAGGCGGTAATATGAGTGGCGCTCAAAGTATCAAAATAATGTCTAAGAAGCAAACAATAAGATAGTCTTCGCAAATAAAGTAGCGGATCTATCGTGTGATTTATCGGGATAAGCTACACCAGGTCTTGAGAAGGGAGTATCCATCGGTCTGATATCTCGTGAAGTTTTCATACGGCATCTGCGGCTGTAGATAGAACAAACGCCGTTGAACTACTTTGATGAGAAAAGTTCTGCACGAGTCAGGTCCTACTAACGCTGGAAACGGCTATCACATCCTAACTGCAGGGCTTTAAAGTCCTACAGTTAGTTAACCGCTGAGCGACATGAGTTTATGGATGCACAAGCGATATTGAACAAAGCTGACATCGCTCCAGCCGAAGACAGCTTTGGACGAAACGAGATCTATGAAAATTGTGCTCTGGATATTGCTCGCTGGCGTCCTTTCCCTCACCGAACGTTCGCTCAACGCCCAAGCAAAGGCCTGGCAGGGAACGCTCACGCTGCCTACTTATGAAGAAGGCCATCCCGATCCAAATCCCCCCTTTGATACCTATGCCAACACCGAGTTCAATTACCCTTACACCCTCAGAACGAATCTATCCGGGGAGAAGGAAGAACATGTCTGGCGTGCGCTCTTCCTCGAAAATGAATATCTAAAATGCACGGTACTGCCGGATCTCGGTGGGCATCTTTATACCTGCATCGACAAGATCAACGGACGCTCGATGTTCTATGCGAACTCTTCGATAAAGAAGGCGGAGATTGGGCATCGCGGCGCGTGGGCGGCCTTCGGCGTGGAATATAACTTTCCCGTCTCCCACAATTGGGCGTCGTTGTCACCAATCGACTTCGCCTATACGACCCACTCAGATGGAAGTGCATCTATAACGATCGGTAACATCGATCGCCCCTATGGAATGCAGTGGAACGTGGAGCTGATTCTGAGACCCCGCTCCACATTGATCGAAGAGCGCGTCACGCTCTACAACCGCAGCGACGTTCGCCACCGCTTTTATTGGTGGGACAACGCCGGCGTGCAGGTGTGGGACGATTCACGGATCGAATACCCGATGAGGTTCGCTGCCTCACACGGCTTCACCGACGTCTATCCGTGGCCGGTGCTTCGAGCGGGCGGAAAAGATTTAAGCTTCGTAGGAAATCACACCGATGGGCCCGTATCTTACTTTTCGCATGGCAGCCATGAAACCTTCATGGGAGTCTGGCATCCGAAGAGCAACGCCGGAGTAGCTCAGTTTTCGGAATATCGGGATCTTCCTGCGAAGAAGATCTGGTCGTGGGGATCGGATACGGACGGACTCGCATGGCGTACGGCTCTCTCCGACGACCAGAGCGCCTATGTCGAGGTGCAGGCTGGACTCTTTCGCAACCAGGAGACCTATGCGTTTCTGGACCCCGGGCAGACGATCCGGTTTAGCGAGTACTGGATGCCAGTACGCGGGACAGAGGGCATCTCGCGGGCGAACAAAGCCGGTGTGGTGCGATTGGCAGCACATGACTCGTCGGTATCAGCCGTCTTGAACGTAAACGAGCGAGTTCCAGGAGCTCGATTATCTTTTACTCAAAATGGGCAGACGCTGTGGAGCGGCGTTCTAGATCTCTCCCCTGAGACTACATGGTCGCATTCGGTCTCGACCAAAGATCATGCAGCAAAAGTGACCTTTGAGCTGAAAGACCACGAGGGCAGATCTTTATTGAGGCAGACCGATGGTGAATACGATTGGGATCCGGAGCCGACGATCAAAACGGGGCCTCAGGAGAGCTACCATGCTCCTGCACCTGCCGCGCGATCGGAAGACGATTGGCTACAGGTCGGCACGGACCAGGAGCTGAATGGAAAGGTCTTACTCGCAAGTGCAACCTACCATAGAGCGCTGGAGATATATCCCAAAAGCCTCTCGCTTCAGGTGGCGACAGGAAGACTTGCGGCATCGCTCCAGCATTATCCGGAGGCCGCACAACTGCTTCGTGCCGCACAAAAAAAGGACACTCCCAACTCGGTGTTGGCATACTACCTGGGAGTCGCAGAAGAAGGACTAGGCTATCGTAGAGAGGCAGAAGCGGCTTACGACATCGCTTATCGCCAGGCCCTTATGCGAGCTCCGGCAGCGAGGAAGCTCGGAGAGTTAAAAGCCCAACAGGGACAGCTTCAGACAGCCTATATCCTTCTCAAAGAGGCCGTCGAAGCCGCACCGAACGACTTACTCGCACAGGAGGAGATGGAAGCCGTCACACGCGCTCTGGGAAACGCCGCAGAGGCAGACAGGCTGGCTCAGCTTGGCCTTGCGGCAAACCCGACGAGCGACCTCTGGAAGCTAGAGATCGGCGCTCCGGACTTACAACATCTAGCCGCCGATCCGTATCGCGTGCTTCGAGTTGCAACGGAGTATATGCGACTTGGCCTCTACCAGAAGGCGTTGTCGATCCTGAACCAAACCTATCCGGCCGTCCCGGCGGATCAGAGTGAGCCTGGCTCTGTCTTACCGCAGAGTCATCCTCTGGTCCATTACTACGCTGCCTACTGCAGAGAAAAACTTGGCGCCGATGCCCGTCAGGGTTGGAAGACGGCTGCGCAGCTTTCGCCGAACCTGGTCTTCCCTTCCACGGAGACAGACCGGTTGGTACTGGAAAACGCACTGCTTGCGAACAATAAGGACGCGACGGCTCACTACCTGCTTGGCACGCTACTCTTTTCCAAGGGCTTGTACGATGTGGGAATTCAGCATTGGACCGAGGCAAAACAGCTCGCTCCTCATCTGCCCATCGTCGATCTGGATCTCGGCAAAGCCTGGCTTCAAATCAAAGGGAATACTCAACTCGCACTCCCCTCTTTTCTTGAGGGTGTCCAGAACGATCCGGACAACGCCGAGATCTATACCGGCTTGGATCAAGCGATGAGTCTAACCCGCGTCGGTGCAAAGGAGCGCGCCGCTGCGCTCTCTCGTTATCCTCTGACCGATGCGCCACAATCGAAGATGCCGGCAAACCTCGTCTACCAACTTGCCTTGACACGAGCGGAGGCGGGGCAATATGAGCAGGCGTTATCGCTCTTCAAGGATCGATTCTTTCCAAGGGAAGAGGGTGGCATCACCTCGGGACAAGTTCTCTTCGAGATTAAGTTGATGCAATCTGAAGCAAGTTCCAAATCAGGGGAATGCATTCAGGCAGAGTCTCTCTTGGCAGGGTCAGAGCCGAACGGTTCATCTCAAACGTACTTCAGGTTGGCTCAGATCGCGCGAACCTGCGGCAAGCCTCAGGAATCAGAAATGCTCTATAAGAAAGCCGCGGCCAATAAACACTTCTCTAACCTCGTCTGGGCAATCAAAGCGGAACAAGCCTTGGGAACAGACGATGCGGACCGCTCTGCAACCGAGCTCAAAAGCAGTCTCGCCACCGTTGAACCTGCAACGGAGATCAACGATTACTCAGGCGCACGATGGTACGCCATCGGAATGATACAAACCGCTCTCCATCAAGCGGCAGAGGCTGAAAGATCGTTCAAAAACTCCCTTCTGCTCCCAGATACTTTCATGTCCCACCATCTCTCACGGGTAGCACTGGCTGCCTTGCCTCTTCAGCAGAGGTAGCAGACCAAACAGCATACGGCAGGTGTGCTGGGAAGGTTGAGATGTCACTCGAATGAGACGATCCACATCTTCCCCGTGGAAGATCACAGAGACACGCGATATCCTATCGGCAGTTCACCGCATTGGCGTTCATGACCCTGGGTCTGGCAGCGCTGTTTTGTCATCTGCTTCATCCACCCTGCATTCATGGAGATCCATTGCCAGCCAGCTCTGTCACGATTGATCGTAAAGACCCACGGTTTGACACATTAAAGACAGGCCACAATCTACGGTTCCCTGCCAACGACGCGGAGGCGGCCAGCCGTATTCTAATCTGCAGCAACACCGCAGAGACGGCCGAGGCGCTGCAACGCATCGTATCCTCCGGGATTCGCCCGACCGTGCGCAGTGGAGGCCACTGCTACGAAGACTTCGTCTCCAACAACCCGAACGGCGCCATCATCGATCTGTCGTTGCATAATACGGTCGATGCCGGTCCCACGGGCAGTCCATTCCGCATCGCTCCCGGGGCCTCGCTCGGGGAGGTCTACCAGGTCCTCTACAAACGCGCCGGTGTCACCATTCCCGCTGGAACCTGCGCCACCGTAGGCGCGGGAGGTCATATATCGGGCGGAGGCTATGGCCTGCTCTCACGCCTGCACGGTTTGACCGTGGATTGGATCACCGGCATCGACATCCTTACTGTCGACTCAAAGGGAAAGGTCATCGAGCGCAGGGTAGACAAGCTGCATGATCCCGATCTATTTCGTGCCTGCCGGGGAGCTGGCGGTGGGAACTTCGGCATCATCACGAACTTTCTGTTCGATAAGCTTCCCACTGCTCCTCGCGAGGTAGCGGAGGCCACACTTACCTTTCCCTGGGCGACCATGACCGAGGAGAAGTTCATCAAGCTCCTCGCACTTTTCGGCGACTATTGGGAGGGACGCGCCAAAGATCCCGATACCTGGGGGCTCTCAGTGGTGATGGTCATGGGGCCAAACAATAACCCCAACGGCCGCATCGGCATGCATGTGCAGTTTTGTAATCCCGACGGCACGGCCTCGAATCTCTCTGTGTTGCAGGAGTTTTTCCAACGCTTCGCCGAGTTTGACTCTACGCAGAGCGGCCCTTCGGCACCAGGCTCCACAACCTCAACGCAGAGGACCACCCCTGCAGGTTCTCCCAACGATCCATATCAAATCGTTCGCCGTCCGTGGCTGGAAGCTACGCTGGCCGGCGGAGGCTCGGGCGGAGGCATTCGCGCCAAATACAAATCCGCCTACATGAAGAAGACCTTCACCTCAGCCGAGTCCTCCGCCATATACAAGTACCTGACTTCGCCCCAGATCGATTCACACGGCTCCGTCCTCGCTATCGACGGGTACGGCGGTGCGACCAACATTTCGGACCGGGCACACGACACAGCCATGCCCCAACGTTCCTCCATCATGAAGCTCCAGTGGCAGTGCTACTGGAGAGATCCGGAGCAGGACGCAGGCCGACTGAAGTTTATGGATGATTTCTTTACCGCGGTCTACACCGGCTCTCACGTCTCATCCGATCACCAGGGCACACCCTATGGGGAACGATACGAAGGCTGCTACATGAACTACCCCGATGCAGATATGCTCCGATACAGTTATTGGCCTCAGCTCTACTACGGAGCGGGAGACCTTTACCCTCTGCTTCAACGCGTCAAGAAGCAATACGACCCAAACAACATCTTTCACAGCTCCATGAGTGTGCGCGCCTGAGAGCATGTTGGACAAACGTCGCGAAGTGACACGATCTTGGCCTTGATTGAAACGACAGTGGCATCTTCCTCGCAAACTTCGCGGTAAGATGCCATGCAACCACTATCTAGCTCGCGGATCGACAGCTCCGCCACCGACGAAGTGGACAACTTCAAGGCGGTCCCCCCCATCCAGCACGGTTTCGGTCCAGGAGGTTCGCGGTGCGATATTCCCATTGTGCTCAACGGCCACGCGGTCGCCTTTGAGTCCCAGCTCAACAATAATTTGCTCTAAAGTGACGGGCTGAGAGAGCGACTCAAAGAGGCGGGGTTGACCATTCACAACTAGATTGATCGGCATGCAACGTTAAGCCTAGCAGGTTGAGATTGAAATAGCCTCTCTCTGGAGAGCCTGCACTTAAATTATTCGACAACAAAGAGTTAGCGCTAATTACGCTACAGTCGATGGAGACATCGTTAGCCTCCTCGATCGAGTCACAGAAGACATGCGCCAGGTTTTGCCGCACCATTACCCGGTGGCCGCCTTTAAAATCAGTTGTGAGGCCGGCCAGAGCGCTCAGACAAGGGTGCCTCCAGCCGAATCCGCGGAACGGCAAAGCGGCCGGAGATCCAGAGGCGTAGGCGATGCATCGGACTGGTAACCTCTCTACATTCGCTAAAGACCTCGCGGCTGAGTTGCATAAGCAACTGAACAGCCTCCGAATCGGCGAGTGTAGCGGGCTGGTCGACCAGGAACATACGGGAGTCCACGAGGTATTCCACAGCATGACCCAGTACCTCAAGGGCATGACCCTGCTCTCGGTTCGCGCGTCGGCGTACCGGACTAGCAATCGGGACTAGGTAGTAACTAGTCGGTAATAGGTGTAGGTCGGCACATCGGGCCGTCAGCGATTGTTGGGTGGGAATAGCTGAACTTGACATCGGGAAGCCTCCATCTCTCCTATCGGCAGTTGAGAGCGCAGCATAAGGCCCGACCGTCCGGAACTTAGCCTGAGAGATGGCGAAAGTTACCTTTGGTTTCTTACAGACGAACAATTTTAAGGGAAGAATTCAGCGAAGGGAACGAAAATCCACTGGCCAAAGATGATTGAGTGGACCACGTCCCATTCCTCGAGGCGTCGCGGTTCGAATGGCCTCGGAGACATACTGTTTCGCCGCGAGTGCGGCAGCATAAGGTTCATCTCCCAATACGAGGCGGCTCAACAGCGCACTCGACAGAGCGCAGCCCGTTCCGTGGGTCGACCTCGAAGCGATGTACTCGCCAGGCAGCCAGACCGGCTCGGCTTCGACCGCGAAGAGCAGATCGTCGGGCGGAGTAAGGTGCCCTCCGGTGGCCAGAACGTTCAGAGCAGCACCCAAGCGTTGCAAGACCTGCGCAGCGTTCGGCACCTCAGCCTTGGTCACGACGGAAAGACCGCTTAGGAAACCAAGCTCGTCAATATTGGGTGTAATCCAATCAACCAGGGGAAGAAGACGGGTGCGAACAAGCTCGACGCCTTCCGGCTCCAGCAACTCCCTCCCAGAGCTCGAACGCAGGACTGGATCGAGAACGATAGGAATATGAGGAAGATGACTGCGCAGCTCTTCGACAAACTCGATCACCGCCATCGTCGCCGCGGCACTCCCCAGCATCCCTATCTTGATCCCGGCAGGCGGCAGGTCCTCAGCGAGACATCGCAGCGTGGCGAGCAGGACATCGGGCGCAATGGGATGCGTCGAACGTACCCCTTGAGTCGACTGCACAGTGAGTGAGGTGATAGCGGAGGTGCCGAAGAGACCATGCGCGGCGAAGACCATGAGGTCCGCAGTGACTCCGGCGCCGGAGGAGGGATCGAAGCCGGCGATCGTCAAAACGGTCTGCATGGAGGGGTCGGAGGGGCTAAAACGCACTTTTTACGATAAATGTTAAAAAAAGGAAAATCGGGTCGAAAGATCCCAGGAGAGGGTGATTTGGAATGGAAAACGATAAATTCACGCCAATTCCCGACCCGCACTCTATAGAGAATCTATACCATTAAGCAACCGGACTGGCAAGTAATTTTAGACGATAACTCCATTCCAATGTTTGACTTAGCCCTTTTGAGCCGAGACAATAGGAGCTGGAGAGTGCCTATGAGAACACAACCTATCCTGATCAAAGGGCGGAGGACGCGAGGACTGAAGCGCGGAGTCGCAGCCGGAATGTTGATCCTGACCATGAGTGTTGCTGGGGCTACAAGCGATGCCGACTGCCAGCCAGTCGCGCAAGGCGCCCAGCAGACGGATGCCTCCGCCGCAAAGACCCCTGCCCCATCCCGCGTGGCCAAGACACTGCGCTGGTTCCAGGTCGGACAAGCCTCCTGGTACGGACTGAAGTTCCAGGGGAAGAAGACAGCGAACGGTGAATCGTTCGACATGAACAGCCTGACCTGCGCCCACCGCAGCCTCCCCCTCGGAAGCTGGGTGCGAGTGACGAACCTCAAGAATCGCCGTTCGATCTTCGTCCGCGTCAACGATCGCGGACCAGTCCCCGAGAACCGTGTCGTCGATCTGTCACTGGCTGCCGCCAGGGCGGTCGGATTGGCCGGAGTCGGCAAAGTGAAGCTCGAGCCTGTACGTGGCGGAGATCCGCAACTGGCGCGTGATCTGGTAGCGCAACTTCATATGCCCATGCCTGTAATGGCCGGTCAATAGATCATCCTTCCGTACCGTTGTAAGGGTCTTACGGGATAAACTGGCTCTGTGAAGCCTCCCGTGAAGGAAGATTTGAGTCAAGTCCTACCCGTCCCCTCTGAATCGGACGGAGCCATCGCATCCGGCCCGTCCGAACAGGAACAGTTAATAGTAGCGTTGGACTTCCCCACCGCAACCGAAGCACTGGCCCTGGTTGATCGCCTGGAAAACTCCTGCCGTTGGCTCAAGGTAGGGTTGGAACTCTACTATGCTGCTGGGAACGGTCTGGTCGAGACGCTCCGCAAGCGGGGTTTTGAAGTTTTTCTCGACCTAAAGCTCCATGACATCCCCAATACAGTCGCGGGAGCAGTGCGAACCGTCTCGGCCACAGGGGCCTCCCTTCTGACCATCCACGCCGGGGGCGGAGCAGCGATGATGGCGGCCGCAGCCCACGCAGCCGATGCTCCCGGCGCTCCTAAATTACTGGCAGTAACAGTCTTGACGAGCATGGACTCCACTGAGCTTGCAGGAGTAGGCGTAACAGCCAACCCCCAGGAGCAGGTACTCCGCCTCGCAAAACTGGCACGGCAGTCAGGGATCAACGGCATGGTGTGCTCGGCGGAAGAGGTGCAGACGCTTCGTACTGCTCTGGGCAGCGAAGTCACTCTCGTGACGCCGGGAATTCGAGCAACGGGAGAAGCCGCAGGCGATCAACGCCGCGTAGCAACGGCGACCGAGGCGATCTCCAGGGGAGCTTCGATGCTCGTAGTCGGACGACCTATTACGCGGGCAACCGACCCTGCCGCCGCAGCCCGAAACATTCTGGCAGAGATTCGCAAGGCTCGATCCCTATAGAATCCTGGTCAATCCTTAGTCCATAACCCGCACGCCACCACGGCCGACAAGCTCTTCAATCTGATCGATAAAAAGCCGATCGGCGGCAACCTGAACTCCGTGAGGCTCGAGCACCGCGCAGAACTCCCCCGGCTCCTCCAAGTCGAGCAACAACCTGCCCTTCCCCGGCGCGCCAAGCAAAATAGCGTGCAGCTTCTCCAGCAGCGCCTCGTCCGGATTATGCAGCGGGACCTTGATGCGAAGAGAGTCAGGCAGCTTCAGCTTTACATCCTCAAGGGCCTGGATGCTAGAGATGGCGAGCTTCGGAGCCGAATCCTCTTCCCCCCGCAGCACCCCCTTGACCAGCACAGGCACATCAATCTTCAGCTTCTCGGCAAGCTTCTCATAAGACTGAGGGAAGGCAATCAGCTCGATCTTGCCAACGGTATCTTCAAGAGAAGCCTGCGCATAGAGTTCGCCGGATCGTTTAGACTTGGCGACCTTCAGACCAGTAATAACCCCCGCGATTGCAATCTCATTCTGCGGCTCTTCGTTCCGGCCCCGGCGAAACACCTGTGGCTCCGGCTTCATCTCACAGGCAGTCGCCGTATCAACGACCTTCATATTTCGCAGCTTTTCTCGGTACTTGTCCATAGGATGGCCGGAGACGAAGAACCCCAGCACCTCCTTTTCGTTTTGCAGGCGGGTATGCTCATCCCACTCTGGCACGCTGGGCAACTTGGCTTCGGAGTCAGTGCGGTCGGCGGCGTTACCCAGGTCGGCGTCGAAGATACCGAAGAGACCGTGTTGGCCGGCGGCATTATCTCGTTGCGACTTCTGCGCCTGCTCCATCGCCTTGTCGAGGGCAGCGATAACCTGCGCCCGTCCGCCGAAGCCGTCCATGGCCCCGGACTTGATCAGCGACTCGATAACCCGCTTGTTGAGCAGGCGCAGGTCGACCTTCTCGCAAAACTCCCATAGCGTATTGAAGCCCGGCTTCCCTGCTGCAATCAGCTCATTGCGTGCGGCGATAATGGATTCGATGGCGTTATGGCCGACGTTCTTGATGGCCGCCAGACCGAAGCCGATGGCGTCCCCCTTCTCGGTTTGGATAGGGGTGAAGTTCGCGTAGGAGAGCTGAACGTTGGGCGGCACAACGGGGATGTTCATCTCACGGCACTCGGAGATGTACTTGACGACGTTCTCGGGCTTTGAGGTTTCGCTGGTCAGCAGCGCAGCCATGAACTCGATGGGGTAATGGGTCTTCAGATAGGCGGTGTGATAGGCGAGAAGCGCATAGGCAGCGGAGTGAGACTTGTTAAAACCGTACTCAGCGAACTTCGCCATCAGGTCGAAGATGTTTCCAGCCACGGCCTTGGGATGCTTGTTCTCGGCAGCGCCCTCCATAAACTTAATCTTCTGCTTGGCCATCTCGGCCGCGTCTTTTTTACCCATGGCGCGGCGGAGCATGTCGGCTTGACTGAGAGTGAAGCCGGCGAGCCGGTTTGAGATCTGCATCACCTGCTCCTGGTAGAGCATGACGCCAAGGGTCTCGGAGAGGATGGATTCAAGTTCCGGAAGCTCGTATTCAACGGCGCGGCGTCCCCACTTGCGCTCGATGAATTCATCGATCATGCCGCCCTGGATGGGTCCGGGGCGGTAGAGGGCGTTCAGGGCGGTGAGGTCTTCGACGGTGTTGGGCTTGTAACGGCGAAGGACATCGCGCATGCCTCCCGATTCGAACTGGAAGACGCCGGAGGTAAGGGCCTTGTGGAAGACCTGCTCGTAGGTCTTTGTGTCGTCGAGTGGAATGGTGGCCATGTCGAGCTTGAGGCCCTTGGTCTGCTGGATGAGCTTGAGGCAGTCGTCGATGACCGTAAGGGTCGTCAACCCAAGGAAGTCCATCTTGAGCAGACCCATCTTCTCGATGGCGCCCATATCGTAGGACGTGACGATCGAATCATCTTTAGTACGCGTGACAGGGACGAGTTCCGTCAAGGGTTTAGGGGCGATTACGACGCCAGCCGCGTGAACACCCGCACCGCGAATGAGACCTTCAAGACGAAGCGCAGCGTCAATCAATTCCTTGATCTTTGGATCGGCCTCATAAGCAGCGGTGAGTGGTCCCTTATCCTGCAACACCTTATCGATAGTGATCCCGATCGTTGCTGGAATCATCTTGGCGATGCGGTCGACCTCGCCATAGGGCATATCGAGAGCGCGTCCGACGTCCTTGATCGCGGCCTTCGCGGCCATGGTGTTGAAGGTAATGATCTGCGCGACCTGATCGTTGCCGTACTTGCGCTTGACGTACTCGATCACCTCACCGCGACGGTTCATGCAGAAGTCGATATCAATATCCGGCATAGAGATACGTTCAGGGTTTAGGAAGCGCTCAAAGAGCAGCTCGTTCTGCAGCGGATCGACGTCCGTAATCTCCATGCAGTACGCGACCAGCGATCCAGCAGCCGAACCACGGCCAGGGCCGACAGGGATATTCTGCTCTCGCGCGTATCGGATAAAGTCCCAGACAATCATGAAATAGCCGGGAAACTTCATGTCCTTGATGATGCCGATCTCGCGGTCCAGACGGGCATGATAGTCGGCGATGGTCTTGCGTAGCAAGCCCCGGGAGCGCAAATGAGCAACCGAGGTCTCCAACCGTTTCTGAAGTCCATCCCGGCAGACCTTCTCGAAGTAAGTAAAGAGCGTCTCGCCCTCGGGAACAATAAAGTCAGGAAACGGATTGTCGACCTTGGAGAGCTTCAGGTTGCAGCGATCGACGAACTGCATCGTGCGGCTGCAGACCTCGGGATTCTCGCTGAAGGTCCGGTACATCTCGTCAGCGGACTTGATGTAGAACTCCTGCGTGTCGAACTTGAAGCGTTTCGGATCGTTCATGCTGCCGGCCGTCTGAACGCAAAGCAGGATCTCGTGAGCTCGAGAGTCATCGGAAGCTACATAGTGGCTGTCGTTGGTAGCGATGATCGGGATGTTCAACTCCCGCTCCATCTTGAAGAGCGCCTCGCATACTGGCTTGTCGGGCTCCAGGCCGTGATCCTGGACCTCCAGGAAGAAATTACCCTTGCCGAACATCTCTTCGTACAGACCAGCAGTCTGCTTCGCCTCGTCGTACTTCCCCGCCATCAGGTGCTGGTTGACCTCACCTGCAAGACAGCCGGAGAAACCGATCAAGCCTTCCGTATGCCGGGAGAGGAAGTCCTTGGAGACGCGCGGCTTTCCATAAAACCCATGCAGCGCCGCCTCGCTAGTAAGGCGGACCAGGTTCCTGTAGCCAGCCTCATTCTCCGCAAGAACCAGAAAATGGTTGTACTTGTCGCCCGCCCCCGGCGCACGGTGATCCTCGTTCTTGCAGATGTAAAGCTCACAGCCGAGGATGGGCTTGAGGTTCTTCTTCTTCATGGCGTCGAAGAAGTGAACGGCTCCGTAAATATTGCCATGGTCGGTCATGGCTGCGGCGGTCTGCCCGAGGTTGGTCAGATGGGCCGCTAGTTTGTCGACGTCACAGGCGCCGTCCAGAAGAGAGTAGTCAGTGTGGAGGTGGAGGTGGGTAAACTCTGCTGCCATAAGTCTAGTTTAGACCGATGTGAAGAGAGGAAAACTTGGCTGCTATTGCGCCGCAGAGTTAGAATTTCGGCAAATGAGTGGAATCTTCCTCATCGACTCCCTTCGTGTCTGGATTCGCACGAAAGCCCAGAAAAAGAGGCTGCGTCTGGCGCAATCCTGGCCTATAGCAACGGGCGAAGTGCTCAGTTGGAAACTGGTTCCGGCGGCGGAAGAGGTAACCTCACTCGCTACCCCGGAGCAGATTGAAACGAGTTTCTACTTCACCCTCAACGGCGAGTACTTTGGCGGGCACTTCCGCAGCGTCGCATTGAGCCGGAGCGAGATAGCCGCAATCCGGCCCGGCACCCCACCAGTGAACATCCGGTACGACCCGAAAAATCCTGACTCCACCGCTGTTCTCGAGCAGGATAACCAAGGAAATCTACCCTTCCATGTTCTTTCAGGCTCGCAGGGAGCCTAAGAACGGCTGAGATCCTCGGCCAGCTGAACATAGAGCTCCACCGCCTCTAACAACTCCTTCTTCGCGATCTTTTCGTCCGGCGTATGAGCGACATGGATGGAGCCAGGACCCAGCAGAAAAGGTTCTCCCCAGGCTGTAAGCGACGGAATATCGGTGGTGAACTTGGCAATCATAGTAGGAAGGTCCCCGACCTTCCGCATGCGAACGAAGGGCAGGTCGAGCGAGAACTCGACGTCGGCTCGGTCGCCCACAGTTTCGAGAATCGCCTGGCGGATATCGTCCGACGGCGCAACCAGCCGAACCAGCAAGTGGGCCTCGGCCTTATCGGCAATGACATTGGGAGCGCGTCCACCACTTATCAGGCCAATATTGAGCGTCGAGGGACCAATCTCCGGCTCGACCGGAAGAGGCATGGCCAGAACATCGTTCAGCGCAGCCACCAGCTTGTCGATGGCCGACTCCCCCAACTCTGGGTAGGCCGAGTGAGCCATACGCCCCTTCGCCCGGATCTCAACACGCAGCGCCCCCTTTGAAGCCAGCGCGAGTCGATTGTCGGTCGGTTCGCCGTTGATCAAAAAACGCGAACCTCGCGGATTATCATTGGCGACTTTCGCCCCCGCCGAATCGCGCTCCTCGCCCACGACAAAAAGGAGGCCAACCTTCACACCCGACTCGCGCAAACGGTCGGCTGCCGCCACCTGTGCCGCGATAATGCCCTTCGCATCACAGGTCCCGCGTCCATAAAGAAACTCATCGTCCTCCGTGCACCCGAAGAACGGCGGTACGGTATCCATGTGCGTGGAGAGCACCACATCAGGAGTCACCCCAGGCAGAGCGGCATAGAGATTGAACCGCTCATCCTGCCCACACCCCGGAGTTGTGTGGGCGGGTTGTTCCACCGCCATCCGTTCGACTGCATAACGCTGCGCGGTAAGGTACTCGTGAAGAAAGGCCCCGGCCAACCCCTCATGGTAGGTAGTGGACTCGATGTTGACGAGCTGACGCGTAAGTTCAATGGGATCGATCGCCATGTTGACAGAATACGGCAGAGTCGATGAAGGAGGGCGACCGATGGAGCAGATTGCCCGAATCGGACCGATACACTGGATGCTATGACCGATGCGACATCGACCTTCTCGCGCATAAGCTCCATCGACGATCTCTACGGCCCCGCTGGCCGCCTGGAAGCAGTCTTGAATAGCGGTAGCCCGAACGCTACTTACGCCGCAATCATCTGCCATCCCCACCCCAAGGGCGGCGGCACCATGCACAACAAGGTGGTCTACCACGCCATGAAGGCATTCTCTTCGTTAGGTCTGCCGGTAGTTCGATTCAACTTTCGCGGCGTCGGTCTGAGCGAGGGCGAGCACGACGAAGGACACGGCGAACAGGAGGACGTCCGCGCTGTCCTTAATTGGATAGAGCAGCATCTCAACCTCCCCATCCTCTTTGCTGGCTTCTCCTTCGGATCTAGCGTCGGTTTGCGAGCCTGTTGCGGAGATCCACGAGTCAAAGGTCTGGTCGGCCTGGGGGTTCCGGTCCGAGCAGAAGGCCGTGACTACAGCTACGGATTCCTGCCCCAATGCGCCGGCCCAAAGCTCTTCATCAGCGGCGACCACGACCAGTACGGTCCACGCGAACTGGTCGAAGAGGTTCTACAGAAAGCCGCTGAGCCCAAAGAGATCCACTGGGTAGCGGGAGCCGATCACTTCTTTCAGGGAACAGCAGATTCACCCACCCCAAAACTCGACCAGATGCAGGAGATCCTGCGCAGGTGGTTGGGCAGTCACTTCGGTCTAAACTAAACAGCCCTCTCAAGCTGACGCAAAGGCTCGCTGGGATAGTGCATCGCAAAGGACGGCGCGGTCTCCGCTGTATCTTCGGAAGAGAGCCACAGCCGAATCGCTTCATTGCAGACATCAGGCATCTCTTCGAAGGCAATATGGCCAACCCCGGGAAGCACCTGAAGCTGAGACCGCGACAAAAGCTTCTGCAGCTCACGAGCAGAAGTAAGGCTCACAGCACGATCCCGATCCCCCCAGATCAGCAGGACAGGCTTGTGAGCAAGCTTGGGCAAACCTGAAGAACGCAGCAACGCCATATCGTCATACCAGCGCCGAACGATCTGAAGCACATGCTCCACGCTGCCCGGTATGGACAGTCCGTGAGTGTAGCCCTCGAGCGCCTCCGCCGTAGCGCGAGCTGGATCCCCATACATCCGGCTGTGCATCGTTGCCTTCACAAAAGTCGGCAGCACAGGAATCAGGCTGGCCAGCCACTGGCCCGGACGCGTGCTGTAAATCGAAATAAGCTGACGGCCCAGATCGCAGAACGGATTAGCCGGAGCGAAGAGGATCAGCTTGCCCACCCGCTTCGGATGGCGTGCTGCCAGCATCATTGCAATCGCGCCACCGTGGGAGTGCGCAGCGACATCGACCTCGTCGAGGCCGACGGCTTCCATCCACCGAACCAGAAAATCCGCTGTGGCTTCTAAACCAGCATCCAGACCGTGCACCCGGTCGGACTCTCCCATATTCACCAGATCGATCGCGTAAACGGAGGCATGCTTGGAAAGGCTCGCAATGTTCTGGCGCCAGTTTCTGGCAGACCCCACCAAACCATGGATGAGCACCAGAGGACGGCCAGATCCCGCCCGCTGATAATGGACGCCGACTCCGTCAACCTGTACGAAGCGATCCTCAAAACGTCCTTTTGCTTCAACCTTCACAGAATTCCCCACATTGAAACGACTCATTCCAGAACACTTGACTAAGCGAATCTGAATGCCCGGGTCGTTTCTCTCATCAATTCGATTGTTACAACAATGTTAATTGATGCGGCCCGAGGACACAAGGAGGGAATAAAGTGACCAACAAATAAGATTAAGTCTCCGATCAAGATTAGAAACTTCAATAATTTGCTCGATATCCTTATTAATGAATGCGATATGATTTTCAGTAAGCTTTAAAGCTCTTGCTGCACCGTTAACTGTTCATTGCACTGCATATGTCATTTGGTATCCCATGTGCATGCGGGTCTAGATACTGCTGAGTGTTTATGAAGAACGCCTTCCAAACACGAATCCTTGCCGTAGCTTTGGCAGTGGCGACGCTGGCAATATGCCTGTTCGCGACGCTGAACTTTCGTCAGGAAAGCAGATTCGATACCCCCACCGATGGAGCCTGGCTGGTAGAGGTCCCAGGAGGACTTCGCTTCGAGCGCGTTCCAACAGACTCTCCCGCCCAGCGAGCTGGCGTCCGCCCCGGCGACATCCTTCAAGCTATTAACGACCGGCCAACACCGCGTCTAGCTCCCTACGTCCGCGAAGCCTTCCACAGCGGCATCTGGGGACACGCGACATATTCGATCCTGCGGCCTGACGCCCGTACGCCCGACCCCAACGACGGCACCAAACTCGATATCAAGGTCATCCTGGAGCCGAAGGATCGTTCCTTCAATCAGAGCATGCGGTTCATCGCTCTCGTCTATCTCTGCATCGGCATCTACGTTCTCTTCCGGCGCTGGACCGCTCCGAAATCCACCCATTTCTACGTCTTCTGCCTGGTCTCGTTCGTCCTGTACGCGTTCAAGTTCACAGGTCAGCTCGACACCTTGGACTGGATCATCAACTGGGGCAACATCGCCGCGGGAGCCCTCCAACCCGCCCTGTTCTTGCACTTCGCAGTAAGCTTCTCCTCCAACGCCGGAGTAGAGCAACGTCACTCCGGACGAAAGCGCCTGCTCAGCGCCCTGCTATATCTGCCCGGTCTATTCCTCATCGGACTGCAATACACCGCGATCAGAGAATGGTCCGCGACGGAACTCCTGCTCCACCGTTTGGATCAGATCGGCCTTGGCTACCTGGCGCTCTACTACGTCATCGCGGCGATAGTCTTCCGCTTCCGCTATCGTCACGCCGATTCAGCCTTGGAGCGTCAGCAACTCAAGTGGCTGACACGAGGAACGCTGCTCGCCGTCCTCCCCTTCACGGCCTTCTATGTAATTCCGTATCTTGCGGACCGCGAAGTCCCGAGCCTATTGATGAAGGTCGCAGGGCTCTCGCTGGTCTTCCTCCCCCTCACCTTCAGTTGGGCGATCGTACGTTACCGCTTGATGGACGTCGACCTCATCTTCAAGCGCGGCGTCACCTACACCCTGGCCACCGCCGCCTTGGTAGGACTCTACTTCGGCACCGTCGCACTGGTCGGCGAGACCGTCCACACCCGGCTTCCAGGTCTGCGCTTCTACGGACTGCTGGCCGGAATCGTCATCACCGGAATCATCTTCGAGCCTCTAAGGCGCGCCATTCAGGCCCGCGTCGATCGCCTCTTCGAGCAAAAACGCTTCGACTACCGAGAAACGTTGGTCGACTTCGGCCGCGGCCTCAACGCTCAAACCGACCTTCGCGCCCTGGTCGATTCAATCGTCGAGCGGCTGCCGCAAACTCTGCTGGTGACACGAGTCGCCGTATTTCTCGCCCATGAGAACGAACCCACCGACGGCGTACGTCACTTCGAACTAGCTGCCTCCCACGGCCTCACCGACCTCCAGGCCGCGGAGCTACGCGCACTCGATACGCGATTCCTGGACTTCGATCGTCCCGGCTCGAACAACCATCTCTTCCTCGAGAACCCGCAGCAGGTACTGCGCCTGCCCGAGACGCAGCGCCGCAGCGCGGGCCGCCTGGACCTCAACTACTATCTGCCCTGCCGCGTAGCAAACCGCGAGGGCGCAGGAACCCGAACCGTAGCTGTAATCGGTCTGGGCCGCACCGACGACGGAGACTTCCTCTCCAGCGAAGATATGGAGCTCCTGGAGTCCCTCGCCGGATACATCGGAATCGCCATCCAGAACGCCCAGCTCTATCGCCGCCTGGAGCAGAAGATTACAGAGTTCGAACGGCTCAAGGAGTTCCACGAAAACATCGTTGAATCCATCCACATCGGCATCTTCGCGGTCGACCTCGAAGACCGCATCGAGAGCTGGAACACCGAGATGGAAGTGATGTACGCGAAGCCCCGTGGAGAGGTCCTCCGCCAGCCTCTTAGCGCGGTCTTCCCCGCCGACTTCGTCTCCCGCTTCAACAGCGTGCGCGACGAACACGGCACGCATACGCTCTATAAGTTCCGGTTGCAGCTTCCAACCGGCGACGTGCGTATCGCGAACATCGCCATCGCTCCCCTGGTAACGCGAAACTTCGTCGCCGTGGGTCGCATCATCCTGGTCGACGACATCACCGATCGCATGCAGCTCGAGGCGCAGTTGACGCAGGCGGAGAAGCTCTCCTCCATCGGACTCCTCGCCGCCGGCGTAGCCCACGAAGTAAACACGCCACTCGCCGTCATCTCCAGCTATACCCAGATGCTCTCCAAGCACATGCGCGACGATGCGCGGCTCGCTCCGGTCCTCGAGAAGATCACGCAGCAAACCTTCCGTGCCTCCGAGATCGTCAACGGCCTGCTGAACTTCTCGCGCACCAGTGGGGCCGAGTTCACCAGCATCGATCTTAACCATCTGCTCGGCGATAGCCTCACGTTGCTGGAACACCAGATGAAGACCGCCCAGATCCGTGTCGAAACCGACTTCGATCCGGCGTTGAGAAAAATC
This sequence comes from Granulicella sp. dw_53, assembly GCF_018449545.1. Classification (GTDB taxonomy): domain Bacteria; phylum Acidobacteriota; class Terriglobia; order Terriglobales; family Acidobacteriaceae; genus Edaphobacter. The sequence continues at coordinate 598,960 of NZ_JAAVUR010000001.1, forward strand.
CACGGAAACCAGGGGAAGCTGCAGCAGGTCGTGCTGAACCTCCTGTTGAACGCCAAGGATGCAATGTTCGGCATCGAGAATCCAACCTTGAAGATCACAACCTGCGAGATCGCGGGGCGTGTGATCGTCAAGGTGACGGACTCCGGCAAAGGTATCGAGCGTGGCCACCTGCACCGCATCTACGACCCCTTCTTCACCACCAAGACCAAGCCTCAAGAGGGCGAGCACAAAGGCACCGGTCTGGGCCTCGCCGTAAGCTACGGCATCATGCAGGAGCATGCAGGGAAGATTCACGTCGAAAGTGAGCCCGGCGTAGGCACCACCTTCCAACTGGAGTTCCCCGCATCCGGCGTGCGTCCTGTAGTTCAGCCGGAACAGCGCTCCGTCCCCTTGAACGGGACAGCGCCCGCGGTCCAAAACGAGTCGGAAGAAGTTGGGAGAAACACGATACATGTCTGAAGCAACTGAGATAGCCGTAGTGCCCGAGCAGTTGGAACGCGCCCCACGGGCTGGCGGCAGTCCTCGTATCCTCATCATCGACGACGAAGCCGCAATCCGCGAATCGCTCGATACACTGCTAACCCTCGAAGGATTCACCATTGCGATGGCCGGCGATGGCCCGGCCGGACTCGAACTGCTCTCGCGCAACGAGTACGATCTTTTGTTGCTCGATCTGGCACTTCCCGGCGAGAGTGGTATCGATCTTCTCCCCCGCATCACCGCGATGCAGCCTAATCTTCCGGTCATCATGATCACCGCCTACGGCACCATGGGCAACGTCGTCGACGCCATTCGCGCTGGCGCGGAGAATTTCGTCCAGAAGCCCTGGGATAACGAGAAGCTGCTCGCCGACATCCGCACCGCCATCGCCCGGCACCGTGCGGAAGAAGAGGTCGTTCAGCTCAAGCGCACCCTGAAACAGCGCTACAACTTTGAAAACATCGTCGGCAAGAGCGAGCCAATGCTCCGCCTCTTCGACGTCGTCGCGCAGATTGCCCCCAGCCGCTCCACCGTACTGCTTCAGGGCGAGAGTGGCACCGGCAAGGAACTCATCGCCAAGGCAATCCACGCCAACTCCCCACGTCGCGACCGGCCATTCGTCCCGGTTAACACCGGAGCCGTCCCCTCGGAGCTTCTGGAGTCAACACTCTTCGGACACGTCAAGGGAGCCTTTACCTCCGCCATCAGTGCCAAGAAAGGCCTCTTCGAGGTCGCCAACGGAGGCACGCTCTTTCTCGACGAGATCGGCACCATGGGAATGGACATGCAGGCCAAGATTCTGCGCGTTCTCCAGGATCGCCGCTTCATGCATCTCGGCGGAACCAGCGAGATTCAAGTCGATGTGCGCATCGTCGCTGCCACCAACGTAAACCTGCAGGCGGCCGTACGCGAAGGCCGCTTCCGCGAAGACCTCTTCTATCGGCTAAACGTCATCTGCCTCGAACTACCACCGCTGCGCTCTCGACGCGAGGATATCCCGCTCTTAGCAGCGCACTTCCTGAAGTTCTACGCCGATGAGAACGGCACCGAAAACAGATCGCTCTCCCCCGAGGCGCTGCGTGTCCTGATGGACTACGAATGGCCCGGCAACGTACGCGAACTGGAGAACGCAATGGAGCGCGGCGTGGTGCTCTCAACCACCCGCACCATCACACCCGATCTGCTCCCATCGCAACTGACCGGAAGCACCTACTCCTCCAGCCTCCTCGATCACAAGCCGGACGCCTCCCTATTCGACCTGATGGAAGAGATCGAACGGCGCATCATCTCCGATCGCCTGGAGCGCTGCCACTGGAACCAGACCGAAGCCGCCGAATACTTCAAGATCCCGCTCTCCACCCTCAACCAGAAGATCAAGCGGCTGAACGTCGAAGTGAAGAAGCGCAACCGCGATTAGCTAACTTCTCAGATACCCGGCTGAATCACAATCTTCAATGAGTCCGGCTGTGGATGCGAAGCCAGATCAATCGCCGCGACGGCATCCTCCAATGAGAATCGGTGCGAGATAAGACGGGTCAGATCGAAGTCAGTCCCATAGCCTTCAAAGACCATGCGTGTGACGTCATCCTGAATCGCCACTGACGCACTATAAGACCCCATCAACGTCTTCTCGTCCATGCAGACCGCCGCCGGATCGAACGGCGCCTCGCCATGCTGCGTACTTGCAAAGAGCATCACCCTGCCACCCGGACGGATCGCATCCATCGCCATCTGGATAAGCGCATTCCCTCCGACCGCCACTAGCGCCACATCCGCCCCTCGCCCCTCCGTCGCAGCCTTCACGGCGGCGACCACATCGCCCTTTGCATCAAGCGGGTGGTCGAGACCAAACTTCGCAGCGACAGCATGCCGCTCCACATAAAGATCGCTGGTAAAAACCGTAGCTCCCGTCCGCCGCGCAAGTGCCGCCAGCAGGATTCCGATAGACCCCTGCCCAACGACGAGCACAGTCTCATCCGCTTGCAGATCGAGCAACCGAATCGCCTTATAACAAGTATTCACTGGCTCGAGAAAGGCAGCCTGCTCAAACGGGATGCCGTCGGGAATCTTCACCAAACCACGGCGAACGATCCAGTCCATCACGCGAATGTACTCAGCAAAGCCGCCACCCGAAGCCGCAAAACCAGCAGTACAGCCGACCTTCTTGTAGACCTCGCATTGAGCAAAGGTCTGCTTGCGGCAGTAGTAACACTCGCCGCACGGAATATGGTGATACGCCATCACCCGATCCCCAACACCAAAGCCGGCAACCCCAGTGCCCACCTTCGCAATGGTGCCGGACATCTCATGCCCAAAGACCCGCGGCGCATCGTGCGATCCGCTATGAATCTTTTTCAGATCCGTCCCACAGATACCGCATGTATGAATCTTGACCAGCACCTCACCCGGCCCAATCTCCGGCACCGGAATCGTCTCGACACGTACATCGTTCACCCCGCGGTACACCGCGGCGCGCATGGTAGATGGAACCTCTGCGATATCTTTCGTCACTTGCTAAACAACTCCTGTCCGGTTGGTTCGATCAACATTCTTCTCTTCCAGAAACTTATGGACACTCACCGCAAGCGCCTCTGCCGCCTTCGCGCTCGTACTTCCCAGCCGCATCAACGCGCCCCAATATCCAGGACGCACAGCAACATACCCCAGAAACGGCAGAAGTCGAAGCTGACCTCGCGCATCGATAAACCGGTTGAGATCCGGAAGCCTGGCATCCCGCCCATCCGAGACCGCCTTAAAGCAGCAGATGGGAATGCCCCGTATCTGCGCCAGCCTCGCCACCGCCGCCGCCTCCATGTCCACCAGAGACGCGCCGTAGGTCTTCGACAGCCGAAGCTTCTCAGCCTCATCCGCAACTCGCGGACTCGTTACCAACCGCAGCTTCCGGTCTCCATCGGTAAGCGAAAACCGCTCCCCTGTAAGCGAGTCGATCACCTCCGAGGCGATATAGCACTGACCAGCCTTCATCCCATCATTCAAAGCACCCACCCACCCCACCGAAAGCACCAGGTCAAGCGTCCCGATATGCTCCGCTGCGGCAAAGCTGCGCAAGGCAGCCTGCGTCCCCATCCCCCCACACACTGCAATGTATTCATCCTCGCCCGCAGTCTTCACCCAAAGAGAAATACCCGGCGTAGGCGAAGCGATGCGCTCCCACCCGCGAACCAGCGGCTTCAACTCTCCAGGCAGCGCTGCCAGAATCGCAATCCTCATCGGGCAGGCGCGTATCCATGCGCGATAAACCAATCGATAGCCGAGCGCAGCGCGTTATAGACCGGCAGTACCTTGAATCCAAGCTCCCGTTCAGCCTTGGCGGAGGAAGCAAACATCATCTTCCTTCCCATGCGAACCGCCTCAAGCGTAGCCCGAGGCTCCTTGCCGCGCAGCTTGCCAGTAAAGTTCTCATCGAAAAAGGCGAAGATCATCGCAACCGAATGCGGCACCTTCAAGTTCGGCGAGGGCAACCCCGTAATCGCCGACATACGGTCGAGGATCTGCTTTAGCGTCAGGTTCTCCCCACCAAGAATGTACCGCTCCCCCGACGTCCCACGCTCAAGCGCAACGCGATGCATCCGCGCCACCTCTCCCACGTCCACCAGGTTCAAACCCGTATCGACATACGCAGGAAAGTTCTTATTCAGGAAGTCCACCACGATCCTTCCAGTAGGAGTCGGCTTAGCATCTCCCGAACCGATCGGCGTCGTCGGATTCAGGATGATGACACGCTGCCCCGAGCGGGCAGCCTGTATCGCCTCCTGCTCCCCAAGAAACTTCGACCGCTTGTAGTGCCCGATCATGTCGTCCAGTGAGACCGGCGTCCTCTCATCGACAATCGTGCCATCCGTCTTGAAGCCCATGGTGGCGACGCTCGAGGTATAGACGACACGCTGCACCCCAACCTCTCGCGCCAGCTTTAGAAGCTCCCGAGTGCCATCCACATTCGCGGCGTACATCTCTTGCGGATCGCGAACCCACAGCCGGTAGTCGGCCGCCACATGCACCAGTGCATCACAGCCGGTCAGTGCACTGCGCAATCCTTCGGTCCGACGCAGATCCCCCACCACCGTCTCCGCATCGATGCCGGCAAGCGCATCCAGGCGGCTGTTAGAACGCGTCAACAGCCGAAGCTGTGCGCCCGAACCGGCATAACATCGCGCCACATGGCTGCCGACGAAGCCCGTTGCTCCTGTAATGAATACGCGCAATTCGTGTTCTTTCCTCCGCGCAGGAGTGTACGGAAGTATTTGTGGCTTAGTCCACTCGCGACCGGACCCGCGACGCTGAGGAGGTGCTTAGTCCAGCTTCTCCGGCTCAATCTGAATGTTTTGCTCACCTGCAGCCTTCTTGGCCCAGTACTTGGCAACCCACGCCTCGAAGGTCTTACCCGCGGCCGTGTCGCGGCCCGAAAAGGTAAGCGCCGCAATATCTGCATAGGACACATTTACCTTGGTCTTCTCTGTGGTGGGGATGATGCGAACGAACGAATCCGCAAGCGAATACCCGGAACGCCGGTCGAAGAGATAACCCTCCACCTTCGTGCCATCCTTGCGCGTGATGGTGATATCGCCGCGATAGTCGAAGGCCTTCTCCAGCGCCTCGCGAACCTCCGCATCCGTCGCCAGCTCCGGCACCCAGCCTTCCAATTGTTCGCGTTCGCGGCCCGCTGCTACCTCGATATCATCGGGGTTCAGATGAGAAAGCTGTTCGAGTTTTGCCGACTCTTGCATATCGGTTGCCATGATCAGTCTCCTGAGACTTCCTGTAGATGGTCCGCGGTGTGCGTTACGGGGGCCGCAATCTGAACCAACGGTCCATGGCTCGCTGGCTTCCATTCGTTCAGAATCCGCTGCGCACCTTCATCCTCATAGCCGCTAAAGAAGATCGCTTTCGCAGTCTGCAGCAAGCCCTTGATCGATCCGAAGGTATAGTTGACACCGCTGGCCTCATAACCCGAGTGAACCATGCAGTTCGCGCAGCGTGGATTGCCGGACTCGGTGCCATAGTTCTGCCACTCCACAGTCTCCATCAACTCCTTGAAAGAGTCAGCGTAACCATCCTGCAGTAGATAGCAAGGCTTCTGCCAGCCGAAGATGCTGAAGGTCGGCATACCCCAAGGCGTGCAAGTCAGATCCTTCTTACCCATCAGGAATTCCATGAAGATAGGCGAGGCATTGAACCTCCAAGTCTTCTTACGGTTCGACAAAATAGCCCGAAACATCTTCTTCGAACGCGCACGCCCCAGAAAGTGCTTCTGGTCCGGAGCCTTGTCGTACGTGTAGCCGGGCGAGACCATCATGCTCTCGACCCCAGCGACCATCAGCTCGTCGAAGTGAGCGCGAACGCTATTCGGGTCCGCACCATCGAACAACGTGGTGTTCGTCGTAACGCGGAAGCCAGCCTTCACTGCGGCGTGCACACCCTCCATCGCGATATCGTATCCACCTTCGCGGCAGACCGAGAAGTCATGATGCTCCCGCTGCCCATCAACGTGGACCGAAAACGAAAGATACTTGCTCGGCTTGAAGAGATGCAGCTTCTCCTTCAGCAGCAGCGCGTTGGTGCACATATAGACGTACTTCTTACGCGCCACCAGGCCAGCAACAATCTCCGGCATCTGCGGATGCAGCAACGGCTCTCCGCCAGGAATGGCGACCATCGGGGTCCCGCACTCTTCAACCGCCTTGAAGCAATCCTCCGGCGAAAGCTCCGCCTTCAGAATATGGGCCGGGTACTGGATCTTGCCGCAGCCCGCGCACGCCAGGTTACAGCGGAACAACGGCTCCAGCATCAGCACCAACGGATACTTCTTGCGGCCAAGAAACTTCTGCTTCAAAACGTAACTTGCAACGGTCCAGGCTTGCGAGACGGGTACGGCCATCCTGAGCTCTCCTTCAAATCAAATTCAAATCGTCGCCATTCTCTGCTTGGCGAGCGTTCGTTACCGTGCGGCTGCTTCCTTCTCTACCGCACGCTTATAAGTTGTTAGCGCAAGCAGAGGAAAGTACTGCTTGTACAAGTGATATCCAAGATAAAAGACGCGGGGAAAACCAGTTCCGGTGTAATAGCTCTCACCGTTTCTTCCTGGGACCAGTTCATCCCAGCTTCCATCTTCGTGCTGGCGATCGATCAGCCAGCGAACTCCCTTGGCGACAGAGTCGGAGCGCATATCTCCGCCCGCAAGCAGTCCCAGCAGCGCCCACGCGGTCTGCGATGGTGTACTCGCCCCAATTCCCTTGGCCAGCGGATCGTCATAGGTGCCGCACGCCTCTCCCCATCCGCCATCGGGGTTCTGCATCATGCGAATCCATTCGGTCGCCTGCAAAATGCAAGGCTCATGGCTCCACATCCCGATAGCCTCAAGGCCACGCAGCACCAAAAAAGTGCCATATAGATAGTTGACGCCCCAGCGGCCAAACCAGCTCCCATCCGGAGCTTGCTCTTTAAGGACGAACTGGATCGCCTTCTCCACGCGCTTGTCCTCGCGCGTAAATCCGTACTGCGCCAGCATCTCCAGTATCCGGCCGGTAATATCGACCGTCGGCGGATCGAGCATCGCATTGTGATCGGCAAACGGAATGTACTGGAAGATTGTCTTCGTATTGTCCTTGTCGAAGGCCGCCCAGCCGCCATTCTTGCACTGCATCGCCCAGATCCAATTCAGTGCACGCTGGCAGACCTCATGCTGGTAGCGCTCGCGTGGGTTGTCCACACACTTCAGTGCGAGCAACACCTCACCCGTGTCGTCGACATCGGGATAAAACTCATTATTAAACTCGAAGTACCAGCCACCAGGCTCGACATTCTTGACCTTCTCAGCCCAATCGCCCTTGTGTCGAACCTCTTTCGAGAGCAGCCAATCCGCAGCCCGCAGCAGGCGCGGATCGTTGCGGCCAAGTCCCGCCTCGCCCAGCGCGGAGAGAACCTGCGCCGTATCCCAAACCGGCGGAAAGCAAGGCTGCATCCTGAAGGTCGGCGTCGGATAGCTGGGCTCGCCATCGGGGCAATCGATCCCGAGCTTCTCGAACTCGTCCATGGCGCGGATGAACTGTGGGTCATCCTCCGAGTAGCCAAGGCAACGCATCGCGACAATCGAGTTCATCATGGCGGGATAGATCGCGCCCAACCCATCCGTCTTTTCGAACCGTGCCAGCATCCACCTTTCGGCCGCCTTCAAAGCAACCTTGCGCAGTGGACGAATATGGACGCGCTCGAACATGTGAACCACGCGATCCCAGAAGAGGAAGAAGTTACGCCAACTGATCCACTTCTTATCCCAGCGAAGATGCAGATCGGAGTTCGCCCGTCCACCAACGAACAACTCTTCGATTCCCTGCTCAGGCGCTATCTTCTTGAACGGCTTCTTCGCATAAATAATCGACAGCGGAACCAGAATGCCGCGCGACCACGAAGAGATCTCGTAGATGTTGAAGTAGAACCAATTCGGAAAGAGAACGATCTCAGGCGGAATCGCCGGAACGGCATCGTAGTCGTACTGGCCCAGCGAGCAGAGATAGATCTTGGTGAAAGTATTGCACTCCACCACGCCGCCATGCGCCAGAACCCAATTCCGCGCCTTCACCAAAACCGGATGCTCGGCAGACCAGCCCATCAGCTTCAGAGCCAGATAGCTCTTCACGCCATAGTTGATATCGGAAGGACCGCCAGGATACTGGCTCCATCCACCATCTTCATTCTGGTGCCGGAGAATCTCATTGATGGCCCGCTTCATCTTGCCCGGATCACCCGTCCCCAGCAAAACATGCATGAAGATGTAGTCGGCCTCGAGCATCACATCGGCTTCGAGCTCTCCACACCAGTAACCATCTGCATGCTGCTGACCGAGCAACCAGTCCTTCGCGCGGTTAATGCCGCTGACGACATGCTCCAGAGCAAGGTCCATTCGGCCATAGCGCGGCTGTGCCGGCTTCGCGACCGTCTGCGGATTTCCTGGAAGTGTACTCATGTGCGACTAAGTCTCTGACTCTTTCTCGTACGATTAGCGAGCAGGGGCCGACGCGATAGCCTGAACGATCTCCGGAGGTAACCCAAAACGGACATTCTCCGGCATCACCTCAACCTCATCGACATCGCCGTATCCCATGGTTTGGAGATACTCGACCACATCCTTGACCAGAACCTCCGGCGCCGAAGCGCCAGCGGTAACAGCCACGGTGTTGACTCCATCCAGCCACTCCGGCTGAATAGCGTCTGCGCTATCGATCAGATAGGAATTCGTATCCAGATTCTTCGAAACCTCAACCAGACGATTCGAATTGGAGCTATTCTTCGAACCCACCACCAGGACCAGATCGGCCCCGTGGGCGACGTTCTTCACCGCTACCTGGCGGTTCTCGGTCGCATAGCAGATATCCTGCGCATGCGGACCAACAATATTGGGAAACTTGGCTTTCAAAGCCTCGATCATGTAACGCGCTTCATCGAGGGAGAGCGTGGTCTGGGTCAGATAAGCGACCTTGTTCGGATCAGGAACAACCAGCGCCGCAACCTCTTCCAACGTCGAAACGACCTGGGTTACATCGGGAGCCTCGCCCTGCGTACCTTCCACCTCTTCATGGTCCCGGTGTCCGACCAGTACCAGCGAATATCCCTGCTTGGCGAACTTTATGGCTTCGACGTGAACCTTCGTAACCAAGGGACAAGTGGCGTCAACCACCTTCAAGCCACGTTCCTTGGCGCGCTGCCGGACGGCGGGAGAGACGCCGTGCGCGGAGTAGATCACGCGTGCACCCTCCGGAACCTCGTCCAGTTCATTGACGAAGATTGCGCCTTTTTTAGCCAGGTCGGTAACGACGTAGCTGTTATGCACGATCTCTTTGCGAACGTAGATCGGCGCGCCAAATGTCTCCAGCGCAATCTGCACGATATCAATAGCACGAACAACACCCGCACAAAATCCGCGTGGCTTAAGCAACAGCACCCGCTTGGTAGTTACGGTATTGTCGGTCTGATTAACTGCCGGATGGTCAAGGGCTGTTGTAGTCACTCCCTAAGTATACCGCGTTCATCGCATCAAAGGGGTGATTTTGAACCATTTGAGGTGCATCCGAATGGGACACCCAGGGCCGCGAAAGATATCTCGCGGCCCCACCGAGGGAACATACGCCAACAGCTAAACGTGTCCCTTGCAACCAGCGTGTTCACAACCGCACCCCAGGGTCGTAACACCTTTAGAATCTTTGCAAATCTCAGAGCAATACTTCTCTCCATCCGGCGGAGTGCAACTACAACCTTCATGCGCACATTTTTTGATCTCAGTAGCCATGAAATTCTCCTTTGGGCGCAATAGCACCTACCAAAGTCGGATGCGATAGGCCGGATCATGGATGTGTCGGCTATGGGACGATCGAGAGGCAAAACTACCGGCTGCTTTGCAGAAGATGCTGCGCGTGCTTAAGGCTCGTCTCCGTCAGCGTTGCCCCGCTCAACATCCGTGCAATCTCCTGGACCCGCTCCACATCGTCCATGCGCCTCACATCCGTCTGGGTACGGCCACGCTTCTCTGTCTTCTCGATAAGGAAGTGCTGATCCCCAAAGGCCGCGATCTGCGGCAGATGCGTGATGCACAGCACCTGCTGCCCCTTCGAGAGCATCTTCAGTTTGCGCCCCACCGCCTCCGCCGCCCGTCCTCCGATGCCAATATCGATCTCGTCGAAGACCAGCGTCCTCGGCAGCGGAACCTTCTTCTTCCGCCCTGAACTACTCCCCGCAGCCTCCTCCACCGTCACCTTCAGCGCCAGCATCACCCGCGACATCTCACCGCCCGAAGCAATCTCATGCAGCGGCTTCAACGGCTCACCCGCATTGGTCGCAATCAAGCATTCAATATCGTCCCAGCCATGCTGAGTCCAGCCCTCTGGAGAGCGTTCCGGCGTCACCTTCACCTTGAAGCACACACTCATCGCCAGATCGTTGATCTGAGCCTCCGCCAGCTTCTCCAGCCGTGCGGCAGCCTCCGTACGACCAGCGGTTAGAGCATTCGCCGCAGCAACATACGCCTCCGCCTCTTGCGCCTGTCGCGCCTTCAGCTCCACCAGCAGAGCATCGCGATTCTCCACCTCGGCCAACCGCCGCGCCGCCTCCGCCCCAAACGCGATCACCTCGGCCAGCGTCTGCCCATACTTCCGCTTCAGCCTATCCAGAGCCGCCAGCCGATCCTCAATCTCCTCCAGCCGCCCGGGAGCAGAATGCACACTCTCCGCAAACTCCCTCACCCCCGCGTCCACATCCTCGACAGCCGCCTTCGCCGCCGCGAGTTGCTGCGCAGGCTCCTTGAAGCGGTCGTCGTACCGCGCCAGCTCCTCCAGATTCTTCAGCGCCGACCCCAGCGTGCTCTCAGCCGAGTTCTCCGACTCATACAACAAATCATGCGCACTCATAGCCGCGGCATACAGCTTCTCCGCATTGGAGAGCACCCGCTTCTCCGCTTCGAGCTGCGTATCCTCATCCTCCGCGACCAACCCCGCCTGCTCGATCTCCCTACTCTGAAAGCGCCAAAGATCCGCCATCCTCAAGCGATCCTGCTCCGCAGACTCAAGCTCCTCGAGCCTCTCCGAAGTCTCACGCCAGGCCGCAAAAGCCGCCGCCACCCCCTCATGGCTCAGCCCACCAAAGCGATCCAGCAACAATCGCTGCTGCGCCTGATCGAACGATCCCAGGGTCTCTCCCTGCGAGTGAACCAGAGCCAGCTCCGGCGCAAGCTGCCGCAAAACCCCCACCGTAGCAGGCTGGTTATTGATAAACACGCGCCCCTTGCCGTTGGACCCTATTTCCCTGCGCAGCAGAATCTCATCCGATTCAACATCGATCCCATTGGCCTCCAACACCACGGCCGCCCCTGGAGTCATCTCAAAGACACAGCCCACCACGGCCTTATCCGCGCCATGCCGCACCACATCCGAAGACGCCTTCCCCCCCAGCAACAAGGCCAGCGCATCGATCAAAATCGACTTGCCCGCCCCGGTCTCGCCAGTTAACAGGTTCAGTCCCAGCCCGAAGCCGGCGATGGCGTGATCGATGACCGCATAATTTTCCGCGCGCAACTCCAGCAGCATGGCTTCCTCAGCAACGACGTATCGCGAGAATAGCAAACCTGGCAAGACAAAATCCCTCCAGCCCTGCATATCCCAGCGATCCCACAACCTGCACCACAAAAGATGCTCCCCAAAAGACTTTAAAGCCCCCTATCGAAAACATCGCCCATTTACACTAAGGTTGGCGGTCCCTAAAACTATGGTCTTGTATTCAGCTCTTGCTTTGCTCCTTCAGGAAGATCCTGCCTCTGCACCGCCGATCGCGTCTGACACCAGCGCCCTCGCAGAGATGATTCACAACAGCGGCCCGGTAGCCTTCACCGTACTGGTCGTGCTTCTCCTCGCCAGCATCTTCTCCTGGACCATCATGTTCTCCAAGTGGTCCAGCTTCCGGAAAGCTGCGATGCAGGGACAGCGCTTCATCCGCGCCTTCCGCAAATCGAGCCGACTCAGCGAGCTCGCCACCGTCGCGGACCAGTTCAAGCCCAGCCCCCTGGTCTCGGTCTTCAACGAGATCCACGACGAATACCAGCGCCAGACCGGTGGCCGCGGCCTGCCCCGCAATCCCGTCGCGCTCGAACGTGCCGCCCAAACCGCCTCCAGCGAAGCTCTCACCGCCATGGAGAGCCGCATGACCTGGCTCGCCACCATCGCCGCCATCGCGCCCTTCATCGGTCTCTTCGGCACCGTCATGGGCATCATCGACGCCTTCCACGGCCTGGGAACAGCCGGAGCCGCCACCCTGCGCGCCGTAGCTCCAGGCATCTCCGAAGCCCTCATCACCACCGCCGCCGGCCTCGTCGTAGCCATCCCTGCCGTCGTCGGCTACAACCAGCTCACCGCCCGCCTGCGCGAGTTCGGCGCCCGCATGGACGACTTCGGCCGCGAGCTCCTCAACGCCATCGAAAACGCAGCCATGCTCGCCCCGACAGCCCCTCCCGCTGCGGACGAGTCTCGTCGGAGGACCTTCTAACCCATGGCCTTCTCCTCCCGCAGTGGTGGACAGACCCGCACCCAGACCGCACTCGCCGAGATCAACATCACGCCCCTCGTCGACGTCGTGCTGGTGCTGCTGCTCATCTTCATGCTCACCGCGCCCGTCCTTCAGTCCGGCGTCGAAGTGGCGATCCCCAAGACCCGCTCCGTCAATCAACTGACCGAAGAGCGCATGGTCGTCACCATCGATAAAGACCAGAACATCTTCCTGCAGGACAAGCCGATCAACATCAATAATCTGGCCACCCGCCTGAAGAGTGTAGGCTCCGGGCCACCCGCCAAGCGGGTCATCTATCTTCGCGCTGACGAACAGGTTCCCTTCGGAGCCTTCGCCTCCGTCATGGACGCCGTCAAACAAGCGGGCATCACCAACATCAGCATCGTCACCCAACCGTTGAAGCAGTAGGAGGATGCCATAGCGACGCATCCCAATTTCAACCGCAACGACGACGTCCTCAGCGACAACCTGCGCGCCAACTTCGCGGGCTCGCTCTCGTTGCATGTGCTGGTCTTTGCCCTGATCTTCGGCGGTAGCTATCTCTTTCACGTCACCGGCCACAGTTGGGGAGACTCCAGCCCCACCGAGGGAGCCGTTCAGGCCACTATGGTCAACGCCCTGCCGCTTCCACCCAAGCAGCCCACCAACGCTGACAACGTCCTCACCTCGGAAAAACCCACCCCCGCGCCCACCGAGGCCAAGCCCAAGACCGTCGAAGTCCCCAAACCTGAAGCCATCCCCATTCCGGTCAAGCCCACCAAGCCCGTAAAGACGGCGGACAAGACCACCCCCGAACCGCCCAAGCACCCTGAGCCACCCAAACCGCCCACCAACAAAGCCACCACCGGCGAGACCTCCGGCGTCCGCATCGCCATGAGCAGCACCCAGACCAGCGCCGGAACCATCAGCGTTGGCATTCCCGATGCAGGCTTCGGCGTCCGCTATGCCTACTATGTGCAGCAGTTAAAAGGCAAAGTGGCCTCCCAGTGGTACACCTCCATGCTGGACAACCACGCCTCCGGACACCGCGTCTACATCACCTTTCAGGTCGAGCGCGACGGCTCCCCCTCCCACATCCAGATCGAGACGCCCAGCGGCGATGCTACCCTCGATCAGACCGCCCTTCGTGCCGTGCAACATATTGATACCTTTGGGCCGCTTCCCGACGGTTACAGCGGAAGCCACATCAACGTGCAGTATTACTTTGATCCCCCTGCCCACCCATGACACCACCAACGCATCTACCATAGGAACAGCATGTTCAGCTTAGCCCGTCTTTACACAACCTCTCGTAAGCTACAGGTTCTGTCGCTGCTCTTTGCCGTTGCCAACATCGGAGCCCGCGCGCAGGACAACGTCTTCACCGGCACCAACACCGGTGTCTCCACGATCCGCATCGCGGTCGCGGACTTCAAACCCTCCTCTGCCGACGCCCAGACCACTCCCCTCAAGCAGACCTTCGACACCACCCTCTACTCCGACCTCGCCAACGCTGGCATCTTCGACATCGTCTCCAAGAGCCTCGCGCCCCAGGTCACCCCCGGCGCTCCCAACGAGATGAACCTGCAGCAGTGGTCCAGCGATCCCGCCAACGCAGCCATGGTCGCCTTCGGCAGCCTCGGCGTGCAGAACGGTCGCCTCGTCGCCAACGGCTTCCTCTTCGACGCCAAGAACACCCAATACCCGCAGGTCCTCGCCAAGCAATACAGCGAAGAACCCAGCGAAGACTCGGCCCGCCTCATCGCCCACCGCTTCGCCGACGAGATCATCTTCCGCCTCGGTGGCGGCGTCGCAGGCATCGCCGAGACCAAAATCTACTACGTCAAAATCGGCGGCGGCAACAAGGAAATCTGGGAGATGGACTACGACGGCGCGAATCAGCACGCCATCACCCACCTCGGCACCGTCTCGCTCTCCCCCCGCGTCTCCCCCGACAACTCCCGCCTCGCCTTCTCCTCGCTCGGACGCGACGGCTTCCAGATCAAGACCTACTCCCTGCTGCTCGGCCGAATGGTGAACTTCCCCGCCGTCGGAGGCACCAACCTCTCCCCGGCATGGGCTCCCAACGGCAAGGAGATCGCCTACTCCTCCTCCCGCTCCGGCGACCCCGAGATCTGGATCGCCGACCTCAACGGCAACCTCGCCCGCCGCATCACCAGCTTCCGCGGCCCCGACGTCTCCCCGGTCTACAACCCCAAGACCGGCGCGCAGATCGCCTGGATTAGCGGCAGAACCGGCCTGCCACAGCTCTACGTCATGGATAGCGACGGCTCCGGCGTCACCCGCATGACCGACGGCGGCTACGCCACCTCGCCGTCATGGTCTCCAAACGGCCAGTTTCTCGCCTTCGCCTGGAACCGCAAGTACGGCCCCGGAGCCCCCGGCGGACAGGATATTTACGTCATGGAGGTCGCCACCAAAAAGTGGATTCAACTCACCCACGACGGCGGACGCTGCGACTTTCCCTCCTGGTCCCCCGACGGACGGCACATCACCTACGCCAACACCGCGGACGGACGAGCCGATCACATGAAGATCTGGACCATGCTGGCCGACGGAACCCAGAAGCGTGCCTTAACCGGTACTGGCGCAGACATGCCAAACTGGAGTTGGAAGTAAACCGCTACTCTTTGATTGAGAGATCGTCCTTGCCGCATTGCAAATCTATGAAACCTCGAATCGATTCCTTGGATCCCAACACAACCGCGCAGGAGAAAAACATGAGCCCGACCCGTACGACATCCAGCAAGGTCATTCTAATGACCGCCGTAGTGCTTACCCTCAGCTTTGTATCAGGCTGCCACAAGAAGAGCAGTGGCGTCGATCCGAACAGCCTCGGGCCTACGACTCCTACGGTTGCCCCGCCAACAGCTTCGATCACCGCTGATCCTCTGGCGATCGACCTTGGCCAGACCGTCGTCCTCAACTGGCGGACGCAGAACGCGACCTCCGTCACCATCGACGGAGTCGGCCAGGTAAACGCGAACGGCACCCAGACCGTCTCGCCCGCGAACTCCACCAACTTCCACCTCACCGCCAAAGGTGACGGCGGCACAGCAGAGGCCAACGTACGGGTCACGGTACGCGTCCCTGTCGCTCCCACGGTTCCCCCTCCCAGCGGCAATCTGCCGGGCGATATGGGCTCCGATGAAGAGTTCCACAAGAACGTCCAGGACGCCTTCTTCGACTACGACAGCTACGACCTTCGCCCCGACGCCCAGGCCGCGACCGCGCAGGCAGCCTCCTATCTTGCAGCGCACCCTGCCATTCGCGTCGTCATCGGCGGATACGCCGACGAGCGTGGCTCGGCAGAGTACAACCTGGCCCTCGGTGAAAACCGTGCCAATGCAGCCCGCACCGCTCTGATGGCTGCAGGCGTCGCTCCCAACCGCCTTCGCGTCATCAGCTACGGTAAGGAAAAGCAGTTCTGCACCGAACAGAACGAGACCTGCTGGCAGGAAAATCGCCGCGCCCAGTTCTCACTCGATCGCTAGTCCCAGCGCATCGAATACAAATATCCAGCCCTTGCGCTCCTCGGAACGCAAGGGCTGGGCAGCTTAGAAAGCTAGGCAGGTCACGTCGCCCATGTTGATAAAAAACAATCTCCCTCTCCCCTTCCGCAAGAACTCCACTCTCTTGCTGGGTGCCGTCCTCTTCTTCGCCTCCTGCGCGACTCCCACCTTCGCCGTCAACAAAGACATGGTCCAACTGCAGACCCAGATCCAGCAGTTGCAGGACGCCGTAGCCCGTCTGCAGCAGTCCAACGACGAGCGCATGGGCGTCATGAAGGATCTCGTCCAGCAGAGCGCCGACGCCGTCAATCGCATGTCCACCAATCTCGACACCCTGCAGAAACACATGCAGGTCCAGCAGGAAGCCCAGAACGGCAAGATCGATCAGGTCTCCGGCCAGATTCAGTCCCTTAACGATTCGCTCGACGAGCTGAAGACCCGTCTCGCCCGTCTCGAGAAGCTCACCCAGGACATCCAGAATCAGCAGCAGTCCATGAGCGCCAACATGCAAAACCAGCCCGGCGGAAGCAGCGTCTCCCCCGGAAGTGCTCCCCCCATGGACTCCGGTCAGCCCGCGCCATCTACGACTCCTCCTGCCCCTGTCGTCAGAAAGGGCGGTAAGCCTTCGGCTGGAGTTCCCATGTCCGTCGCCCCCTCCATCGCACCTCTCCCCACCGCCTCCCTGCCTCCGACGCCAGCCACGTCGGATCCCTCCGCACCGCCTGCAGATGAGCTCTACAAGACCGCCCTGGGCGACTACATGTCCGCAAAGTACGGCTTAGCGGCCTCGGAGTTCGGTGACGTCACCAAGTACTATCCCGAGAATCCCCTCTCCGGAAATGCCTTCTACTACCAGGCCGAGATCGAGTACCGTGCCGGCCAGTACCCCGCCGCCGTAAAGAACTACGACAAGGTCCTGGAACAGTACCCCGACAACAACAAGGTCCCCGTCTCGCACCTGCACAAGGGCCAGGCCCTGATCGCCCTCAAGCAGAACGACGCTGGAGTACGCGAACTCCGCGCCCTCATCCAGCGCTTCCCCAACTCCCCCGAAGCCATGTCAGCCCGCAGCAAGCTCAACGGCATGGGAATCGCCCCCACTCCACGCCGCACAGGGGCCCAATAAGCTTTTCGCCAGCACTCCATAACTCCACATACATCAAGAGTTACAAATTCATCTTCAAAATCCGCAGCAAATCACGCTGTCAAGCCCTAAATCTACTTAAGCCTTTCAAAATGAACCAGATCCAAATGGCACTTTAGTTATACCTCCCCCACTAAAATAGAAGTAGAAGTTAAAACTGGCTCAACGCCAGACACTTTCGCTGCCCAGTGCAGCAGAGCTCCACGAGCTGTTTGCCAATTTGACCGATAGGCGACGACCAGCGAAACCGGAGCCACACAGGCGAAGGTCCCAAGCTAACCCCCATCAAAGGAGTATTTTGCCCAAAAACAGGGGGGAGGGGGTCTAGTTCCGAATAGCCCGCAGAAGCAGCTCTATCTCCGCCCGCTCCTCGCCGCTAACCGGCAACAACGGCAACCTGGGACGCCCACCGAAGTACCCATTCAGATCGCACCCATACCGAATCCCTGCCGACCCCAGCTCACCCTCAATCCTGGCCGCCGCAGGCTGCACCCGGAACTGCTTCTCCTCCGCCAGAGGCATATCGCCATCCTTCCAAGCCGCCAGCACCTCATAGCAACCCTGCGGAGCAGAAGCACTAAAAGGCGGCATAACCCCCACCGCCCCAGCCTTCAGCCCCTCCAGCATCCTCACCGTACCTCCCGTAAGAATCTGGAAACCAACCGTCTTAGTCCGCGTCCGGAGCGAAGCCTTAGGCGGAGCGACAGCCAAAGCCGTGGCCCCATCGGTCAAAGTATCCGCGGAGATAAACGTTCCCCCAATGGCATCGCGCAGCGCAAGCATCCTGTTCGTGACAGCCGCAAAGACAGTGGTCACAGTGACATCCCGCTTCACCGACGCTGTTGCAGACTTGATCTGACCGACTCTGCCAACGTCGCCATCAACCAGCCCGAGAATATTCGGATGCGCTGCCAGCTCAATCACAGCCTCAGTAGCCAGCGTGCCAGCAACACTGCTGACCAACACCAACGGCAAAGGAGACTGATCCGCGACCGACTGGAAGTAAGCCAGCACCTCCTTCACCCGAGGACCTCTACGCAGGATCGTCGGCACACCGACCAACGCGGCATCGTAGCCCAGACTCGCGGCGTAAACGGCCAACTCCACCGTCCCAGCCACGCTGTCCCGGGAGATTCCTGCCAGCATCACCTTCGTCGCCGCAGCCGCCTCCATCGCGGACCGCAACGCCTCGCGAGTCTCCTCCTCCGTAAGCAGAGTCGGATCGCCATATTCGCTCAGCACGGCCAGACCCGTAACCGGCGTCTTCGAGTAGCGATCGACGTTATGCTCCATCTTGCGAAGATTGAGGCGTCCGTCCAGATAGAACGGTGTAGTCAGGGGTAGAAAGAGTCCTTCGAGCAGCATGCTTCTATTCTATGAGGTCACAGCCGTTGTCCGCTTTGACCAATCATGGACATCTGCAACAAAAGCCGTATGCAAGGAGATGCCCAGGGCAGCCATAAATGCAGTAATCTCACCACAGACACGCCATGGCCATTAAACAAGACATCACGCAGGGAAAATCCATCGGAGATCTCATGCGTGAGGCCTTCTGGTTCCTCACCCACACATTCATCGCGATCCTGTTCCTGGCGATCGCCATCGGCGCGATAACCCTGACGCATCCCGATCCGGACGCTAACAACCCCAAGCTGATCGGAACAGCAGCAGCCTTTCTGGTTCCTCTGATCGGCGGATATCTTGTAGCCAAGCTGCAGCAGAACGAGATCGCCCGCTACGTCTGGATCTCCGGCCTGCTGCTCTTCTCCGTCGTCTGCGTTTGGGTTCTGGATCTTCCCACCGGAAACGGTCTCTGCGAGTCCTGTGGAGCAATCGACAAGCTCTGGCGAACCTTCTTCGACATCGGCAACGGAAGCGGCCTGATGGGCGGAGACGGCCTGCTGGTTGGCACCTGGGCTCCGCTGGCCATGATCGCCTACTCCGTCGGCGCCCGCTTCGGACTCGACTAGCTCAAAGTCTCTGCCGCAATCCGCTCCGCATGCAACGTCTGCAGCGCAATCACGCTGAGAGCGCCTTCCTGCAACGCAGAGATTCCCTCTGCCGCGGCACGAGCCGCAGCCAGCGTAGTAATCGTAGGAATGCGAGCCAGCACCGCCGCCCGCCGAATAGCCTTCTCGTCGAAGAACGTATCCTGCCCATGAGGCGTATTGATGATGAGCTGAATTCGGTCGCCCTTGATCAGGTCGACCACATTCGGACGGCCTTCCTTCACCTTGTAAACTCGCTCCGGCTGCAGCCCTGCCGTTTCAAGCACCTCAGCCGTGCCATGAGTAGCAACCAGATGGAATCCCATCTCGACGAACTGACGAGCGAGCGACACCAGACCATCCTTGTCGTGATCATTCACGCTGAGGAAGATCGTTCCGGCCAGCGGAAGCACCTGCCCTGCAGCGCTCTGCGCCTTGGCAAAGGCCTCACCGAAGTTGTCCGCAACTCCCATCACCTCGCCGGTTGACTTCATCTCCGGTCCAAGCACCGTATCGACGCCTGGGAACTTACCCCACGGAAACACTGGCGATTTCACGAAGAAATGCGAACCTGTCTCAAGATCTTTCCCACTCGCGACCTGCTCCGGCAATAACTCCTTCAACTTGCGACCCACCATAATGCGCGAAGCGATCTTGGCCAGCGGAACGCC
The DNA here is from genome assembly GCF_018449545.1 of Granulicella sp. dw_53. GTDB lineage: Bacteria > Acidobacteriota > Terriglobia > Terriglobales > Acidobacteriaceae > Edaphobacter. The sequence goes on from NZ_JAAVUR010000001.1 coordinate 618,818, forward strand.
AGTAGCCTTCGAGACATAAGGAACCGTCCGCGATGCACGCGGATTTACCTCGATCACAAATACCTTGCCGCGCTGAATGGCGAACTGAATGTTCACCAGACCCATAACGTTCAACGCCTTCGCCAACTGCCGCGTGTACTCACGAATCGTGGTCAGAACTTCCTGGCTCAAGTCAACCGCAGGCAACACGCACGACGAATCGCCCGAGTGAATTCCAGCCTCTTCGATATGCTGCATGATTCCCGCGATCACCACATCCTCGCCATCGCTCAATGCGTCGACATCGACCTCAATAGCATCCTCGAGGAAGTGATCGATCAACACTGGACGCTCCTGCGAGTACTCAATCGCCGTGCTCATATAGCGAACGATCGCCTCATCGTCATAAGCAATCACCATCGCTCGTCCACCCAGCACATAGGAAGGACGAACCAATACGGGATAACCGACACGATTTGCCCCTGCGACAGCCTCGGGAACACTAGTCGCCATCGCGCCTTCGGGCTGTGGAATCCGCAGCTCCTCGATCAATTTGCCGAACCGCTTGCGGTCTTCGGCGAGATCGATCGACTCCGGCGAAGTCCCAATAATCGGCACACCAGCCTTCTTGAGCGGCAGGCTGAGATTCAGCGGAGTCTGCCCACCGAACTGCACGATCATTCCGATCTCCGCACCCGACGACGCCTCATGTTCATACACGGCAAGCACATCCTCGAGCGTCAGCGGTTCGAAGTACAACCGATCGCTGGTGTCGTAGTCCGTTGAGACTGTCTCGGGATTACAGTTCACCATGATCGTCTCGTAGCCATCTTCGCGCAGTGCGAACGCTGCATGGCAACAGCAGTAGTCGAACTCGATTCCCTGTCCGATCCGGTTCGGTCCACTTCCCAGAATCATGATCTTCTTGCGATTCGTCGGTGCTGCTTCGTCCTCTTCGTCGTAGCAACTGTAGAGATAAGGCGTAAAGCTCTCGAACTCCGCCGCGCAGGTATCCACCAGCTTATAGACAGGCATTACGCCCAGTCTCTTCCGCAAAGCGCGTACCTCGGCAGTAGCCGTCGGTCCTTGTAATCCCCAACCAGCCGCCAACCGTTCGTCGGAGATGCCCATCCGTTTCGCAGTGCGCAGGTCGTGTTCCGTCACCTCGTCGATCGTTTTCCCACCGATCGCCTTGATCTCGTCGGTGATCTGTTTGATCTGATATAAGAACCACGGATCCATCGAGGTCATCCTCGCAACCTCGCGCACAGACATGCCTCGTTCGAACGCGTAGCGAATATACGACAAGCGATCGGGATGTGGTGTCACCAACCGTTGCGTCAGACGCCGCGGCTCGATGTCATCCGCTGTAGCCTTCTTGCCCGTCTCCAACGAACGGACGGCTTTCATCATGGCTTCCTTGAAGGTGCGGCCAATCGCCATCACCTCGCCGACCGACTTCATCTGCGGCCCCAAACCTTCATCAGCGCCGGGGAATTTCTCGAACTGCCACTTCGGAATTTTCACTACTACGTAGTCGATGGTGGGCTCGAAACAAGCCGGAGTCGCTTTGGTGATGTCGTTCTGCAACTCGTCGAGCGTGTAGCCTACCGCCAAGCGCGCAGCGATCTTCGCGATCGGAAAGCCGGTTGCCTTCGATGCCAGTGCAGACGAACGCGACACACGCGGATTCATCTCGATCACCGTCATCCGGCCGTTCTGCGGATTCACCGCGAACTGTACGTTGCTTCCTCCGGTCTCGACACCGATCTCGCGAATCACCCGGATCGCCGCGTCGCGCATGCACTGGTATTCGCGATCGGTCAGAGTCTGGGCCGGAGCTACGGTAATCGAGTCTCCCGTATGCACACCCATCGGATCGAAGTTCTCGATCGAGCAGATGATGATGACGTTATCTTTCAGGTCACGCACCACCTCCAGCTCGTACTCCTTCCAGCCGAGGACGCTCTCCTCAATCAGACACTCGCTTACCGGAGATAGATCGATGCCGCGCGAAAGAATCTCTGTCATCTCTTCGCGGTTGTAGGCGATACCACCACCCGAACCACCCAGTGTGAACGAAGGCCGAATGACGACTGGAAAGCCGATCTTTCCTGCAAAGTCCAGGCCGGCGCTCACCGTGTTCACCAGAACGGATCGCGGCATGTCCAGACCAATCTTGTTCATCGCGTCTTTGAACAGCAGACGGTCCTCTGCCTTCTTGATCGCCTCGAGCTTCGCGCCGATCAACTCGACGTTGTACTTCTCGAGCACGCCTGACTCCGCCAAATCAACGGCCAGATTCAACGCCGTCTGTCCACCTACCGTCGGCAACACTGCGAAGACGCCTGCGCCAGGAAGCATCATATCCGTCTCGACGCGGATGATCTCCTCTACATAGGCCGGGTTCAATGGCTCGATGTAGGTGCGGTCCGCGACCTCAGGATCGGTCATGATGGAGGCTGGGTTTGAATTCACCAGCACTACCTCATAGCCCTCTGTCTTGAGCGCCTTGCACGCCTGCGTGCCGGAGTAGTCGAACTCGGCCGACTGCCCAATCACAATCGGCCCTGAGCCGATCACCAGAATCTTCGCGATGTCATTCCTGCGTGGCATCTTTTTTCTTTCTCGCTTACAAGTCTCGATGGCGTTTCAAAGGGCGCCCCGACTGCTGCGCCCTGAATGCACATGCTCTAAATTAGTGCTTCACTTCTTCCAATCTTCCATCATCTTGCGGAAGTCCTTGAAGAGATAGTGCGAATCGTGCGGTCCCGGGCTGGCCTCGGGGTGATATTGGACGCTGAACATCGGGTCTGTCTTGTGCTTCAGGCCAGCCAACGTCTGATCGTTCAAATTGGTATGTGTCTGCTCCACATCGTCCGGCAGGGACGCGGGGTCGACGTTGTAGTTATGGTTTTGCGCTGTGATCTCTACTTTGCCTGTCTGGTGGTTCAGGATGGGATGATTCCCTCCGTGATGTCCGAACTTCAACTTGTACGTCTTGCCACCCAAGGCCAGTCCAAAGATCTGATGTCCCAGGCAGATACCGAAGATGGGCGCTTTGCCTTGTAGCTTCTGGACCGTCTCTACTGCATAGTCCAACGGCTCCGGATCACCAGGTCCGTTAGAGAAGAAGACTCCATCGGGACTCATCGCAAGTACATCTTCTGCGCTTGTCTTCGCTGGAACTACCGTCACACGGCAGTTCTCCCGCGTCAGCATCCGCAGGATATTCTCCTTGATGCCGAAGTCGTACGCGACAACGTGCATCTGTTCGCCGCTGCCGTCGATGGCTTGAGTGAGGAGCTTGTCGTCGGTCTGGTTCTTCGGCTCGGTCGAGCTCCACTCGTAGATCTTCTTGGTGCTCACTCCGCTGGCGAGGTCAGTTCCGTCCATCTTGGGGATGGATCGCGCCTTCGCTACCAGCGCATCGACGTCGAGGTTCTCTCCGCTCGCGATCACGCCGCGCATCACGCCGTTGGCGCGCAGATGACGCACGACGGCTCGCGTGTCGATGCCGGAGATTACCGGAACTCCATTGCGTTCCAGGTATTCATCAGCGACTTCGGTGGAACGCCAGTTGGAGCTGATCGCAGAAAATTCGCGAGTCACCAAACCTTCGATGTAGGGCCGCGAGGCCTCCGCATCATGGGGAGTCGTGCCGTAGTTTCCGATGTGAGGGTTCGTCAGAACGACGATTTGACCTGCGTAGGAGGGATCGGTAAAGATCTCCTGATATCCGGTCAGCGATGTATTGAAGACCACCTCGCCGGAACACTCCACCCCGGCGCCAAAGCTTGTACCACGAAAGATGCGCCCGTCTTCAAGCGCCAGTATTGCCTGCATTGCCTCTCCGAGGAGTGGATTTTATCGATTCTATCAGTATTGGCGCTGGAAATCAGGCCATCTCGATAAATCGCGTAGGCAAGTACAGGCAAGTAGAAGACCCGGCACAGTTCGGCCGGGTCCCGGGTTGCTTTCCACCCAATCCTAGGGTCTGTGATGACGATGATGTCTGTGGCGGTGGTGACGAGGCGCGGCATTTGCGGGTACGACCGAACCAGCCAGAACGACGAAAGCAAACAAACCGAGAATGATGCGGCGAATTTTCATAATTGACCCCTGGATACAGACCGTTCGTGAGTTTGAGCGATTTGACCTGTCTGCAGCTTAGACCAGACCGCCCCTTTTCCTGAGTAAAAGTTTTCCTCAATTCCGGGGACGTGCCGTCCTTGGTTCTTATGACGCTTCCGGCGCAACTATTCGATGTCTACCAGGAGATTATCTCCTTCTACTTTCAACGGAAAGACATCGACATGTTCGTGCACCGGATACTCCGCCTGTCCGGTCTTCATGTTGAAGGCCCAGGAGTGCCAGGGGCAGATTACTGCATCGCCTTCGATCCAGCCCTGTCCCAACGGTCCAAGGCGATGGGGACACCAGTTATCCAACGCAGAGAGTTCGCCGTTTACGTTCGCGAGGCATATCGCCACACCATCGACCTCGGCTTCCTGGACGTGCCCCACGGCCGGGGCCTCCGCCACGCTACACAACCGCACCCACTGCGCCACAGCAACTCCTCCTGATACGTCTTTGGACCTTCTTCCATGGTAGCCCGTGACCGCTATCCCGCTTGACGGTCTGGCTCGTTTGGGGATCGCGAGGTGCTAAAGTTCTTGAAGACCATCAGATGCCTCGCCGCACCCAGCCTTCTACCTCAAGAACTTCCCCGCCCTCTGCCCGCCGCCCGGCTACGGTGGACGTCGATCCGCGCTGGATCCTGAAGGCGGTTGCCGCCGTGATCCTCGCCGCGCTCGTCTGCGGCTATCTGACGCTTTGCCTGCTCTTCTATGTGGGCCAGTGGCAGATCGTTCTGCATCCGGCGCGGACCGCTGCCGCACACCCTCCGATCGCCGATGGCTCCGTGGAGTTCGTCCGCTTCGCTCCTGATGACTCTGCTGTGCCGCAGCTTAGCGGCTGGTGGATTCCTGCCGCACCGGGTGGCCGCTACTCCGACGCGACGCTGCTTTATCTGCCCAGCGGCAACGGATCGCTTGCGGATGCGTCTGCTTCGCTGGCTGTGTTGCATGGCCTGGGCGTCAACATCTTCGCCGTGGACTACCGCGGTTATGGACAGAGTTCGACAACCCATCCGAGTCAGAGCAATATGACCGCCGATGCGGAGGATGCGTGGCGCTATCTTCACACCAGCCGTAGGCTTCCGGAGCAGCAGATCGTTCCCTATGGAGTCGGGGTCGGCGCGTCGCTTGCGGCTCATCTGGCGGTTGCGCATCCGCAGACACCTGCGCTGATCCTTGAGTCTCCTTATACGGATCTGCTTGACGTTCTGCTGCTCGATCCGCGCACGAGCCTTCTGCCGGCTCGACTCCTCTTTCATGAGAGATTTCCGCTTGCTGAACCTCTTGGGAGTTTGCGTACGCCGAAGCTGCTGCTCTCCGGCAATAAGGCTTCTCCTGCGTTCAAGACTGCCGCGGATCCCAAGATCGCCGTCGAGTTCAATGCCAATGCTGGTCAGCTTTCCAGCCAACCGGAGTTTCTGCCGTTGCTCACGCGGTTTCTCGATCAATCTGTGCCTCGAGCTTCTGTGCGGTGAACTTTGCCGGCTGTTCTTTCCAATTTAATTTCATCCGAGATCCAAGGAGATCGCTATGACTAAGTGGCTCAATGGCCTGCAACCCTTCGGGGCACTCCTCATGAGGCTCGTTCTGGGACTTTCGATGGCCGTTCATGGCTACGAGAGGGTCGTTCCGCATGGGGCGCTGAACCATTACGTGCACTACGTGGTCACGCTCGGCGTTCCCTACTGGCTGGGATACGTCTCGGCCTTCACGCAGTTCGTCGGCGGCATTCTGCTGGTCGTCGGTCTGCTTACGAGGCTGGCCGCTGGGCTGGTCGCCGTCAATATGCTGGCTGCCTTTGCGCTTGTGGGCATCCATCAGGGCTTTGGGATCTATAACTACATCCTAGCGCTGGCGGCTCTGGCCATCATGCTGTTGTTCTATGGCCCTGGGTCGCTCGCCCTAGACCGCAATATTGGCTTCAACTAGGGTTCCCGATCCGCTGCCCCTTCCCCCATCTCTGGGCGGAAGCGGCTTGGAATGAGTCACTTAGGAAGATAAGGCTCTCCTAAATTACAGATTCCAGACGGTTTGTGTCCAAATACGAGAGCCAGTTCGACTTACGGCTGTTTCAAGTTCTGGGGCTTTGATCATGAGAGAAGGGCTTTGTCGGTTGCGGTTTGGCTCTTTCTTTTTGATCTCTACTTCTATTCTAGTGAATTGGCTTAACTAAAGTGCCACTCGTATCTGGTTGCTCTCGCTTGGGTTAGGTAGTTTTGGGGCTTGACAGCCATTTTGTTGGAGATTTTGAGGATAAATGCTGTAAGAGTTTGAATTTACGTTGTTTATTAGCGACTTAAGGAAGTGAAGGCCCCCGGTGCTCTGGGGGCCTTACATTAGGGAGGGGAGGGGTCGTGCAGATAAGGGAAGCCGGAACCGCGGGAACTGAAAGCCCGGCGTTTGGTTACTACAATCAATAAGACGCGGGACCAAGAAAAAAGTTGTCTATTGTTTTCCTAAAATCCTTCAAAACGTATTTTTCTACGATAAGTGGGATACTTACAAAGTTTGCGTAATACGAAATACGACGTCAAGCCCATGATTCTAAACAAAATTGAGGAATGTATTGGGTCGGATTTGGGCGTTGGGAAAGATTACTTCCAGATTTTTAGAGCCCAAAGTTTTGTAGGCAGCTTCGCCTAAGACCCGCCGAAAGTCGGTTGTGACGGTGAGGTCGCGGCCCTCATTCAGTTGCTCGTTGGCCAATCCGGGCCACTTGCCGTAGACCTTTCCTCCCTTGACCGAACCTCCGAGGACGAACATGACGTTTGCATGGCCGTGGTCGGTTCCGCCGGTTCCGTTCTGGCGGGCCGTCCGGCCGAACTCGGACATGGTCACCAAGGTTAGATTTTCGGCGTCTGAGCCCATGTCCTTCCAGAAGGCGGCGATGGTGTCGGAGAACTCCTTGAGGCGGTTGGCCAGTTGGCCGTTTACGTTTCCCTGGTTCTGGTGGGTGTCCCAGCCGCCGATATCGGAGAAGGCAGCCTCCACCCCGAGGTTTGCCTTCATGAGTTGCGCTACCTGCTTCAGGCTGTTTCCGAAGGGGGTGGTTGGGTAGACGACCCCAGGGGCGGGCTGGTAGTGGGCGGGGTCGGCGGCCTTCAGCATCTTTACCGCCTCGAAGGTCTCCTGTCCGGTTCCGTGGAGGACGGCGTCGGTGCTCTGGTCGTACATGGCCTGGAAGGCGTTGCTGATGGGCGAGGTCTGGGGACCTTTGCCGCCGATGGAGAAGTCGGCCAGATTATTGACGGCGATTGCGGGCAGTCTGCCCTGGAGGGTTCGGGGAACCTGGGTTCCGAGGGCCACGGCACGAAAGGCCGATGATTTGCCAGAGGTGGTCGGCTCTGCCTGAAGGGCGCGGTTCAACCAGCCGTCCTGGGTGGCCTTGAGGCCGGGGGTGCCGCTCTCCATGTAGTCCTGGGCGTCGAAGTGCGAGCGGGTGGTGTCGGGGGAGCCTGCGGCGTGAACGATGGCGAGGTGTCCCTGCTCGTAGAGCGGCTTGAACGAGGCCATGGCGGGGTGCAAGCCGAAGAAGCCGTCCAGATCCAGGACGTCTTTCTGCTGGATCGCGATGGAAGGGCGCATCGCGTAGTAGTTCTTCTCCTGGTAAGGGACGACGATGTTCAATCCGTCCGCCGCGCCGCGCTGGAAGAGAACCACAAGCTTCTTCTTGCTGGCTGCCGCGGTGGTGACCTCCGCCATGACGCTGCGTTCGAGGAAGGCGGGGATCACGGAAGTGCCGATCAGGGCCAAGGCTCCGCCTTTCATGAAGCCGCGCCGGGTGATGCCGCGGCGGGGCAGGTCGCGCCCTTGCATATCGCAGCCCCAGGTACTCCGGTCGATCAACTCTTCCCTGTTCATGGACATTCCGATCTCCTTAAAGAGCTATTCCCAGCGTGCGCCGAAACATTACGGCGTCCTGCTTGATGCAATAACCTTATCTTGATTATTCGAACTTGATTAATCTGGCCCAGCCTGTATTAACCCAGTTCAGGGTGTAAGTTTCGCGTCTTCTTTGCTGGTTTGCTGCGCCAGGGTAGCTTGCGGCGACTTAGCGCCGCTGAAACTCTGGCGAACCGAGCAGTAGTCCGGCCATGATGGCGGACTGGCGGTCTATATGGCCTAGATGGTCTGAGGGTGCAGCTTCGGGCGCGTCCTGCTGGGTTGCCATCGAAGGGTCTGGCGGGGAGTTTGCGAGCATCTGCGGATCAACGGGCTTGAGGGGGAAGTCTCTCGCGGCTTGTAGCTGGGTTGCAGTGTCTTTGAACTGGCGTAGCACCGTCTCGCGGGTTCGCTCGCTGACGGGCTGTCCGATTAACAGTTGCTCGAGCTTCTTCTCTCTTATGGCCGCCGAAGCATCGGCGTCCGGGGTGTTGAACGCGACGGACTTTCTTAGGGATTCGTTGGGAGCACCGAGGTATTGCGGCCAGTCTGTACGGGTCCCGGGCAGGCGGTTGCCGCAGAGTAGCAGCGTGAAGTTCATGCGGTTCACCAGTGCGCTGCTGCTGACCCAAGGCTCGGCCAGCCAGCTGTATCCATTGGGCGTCTGCATTCCGTAGAGCGGCATACCCAGGCGGTCCAACGACCGGACCAAAGGGAGTGCGTTCCCGACGTCCGCATTGCTGGCGCGAACGGCGGAGGCGACGAACTCCAGCGGGGTCTTGACCTTGTCGCGATATACGTCCGGGGCCCAGAACTCCGGCGATTGGAACATGGTGCGCAGGACCGTCTTGATGTCTCCGTGGCTGGCCTCGAAGGCCTTTGCCATGCGGTCGACGAGCGTCTGTGGAGGGGTGTCGCTTACGAATCGGATCGCGAGTTTGTTGGAGATGAACTGTGCCGTGGCCGGGCTGATGGCGAGCCGGTGCAGCACCTCGAGTCCTTCCCTTTCGCCGCTCTCGGGGATGACTGCACCGAGAACCTGCTTGGAGCCGGGCTCGTGGCGGCGGAGCTCGAAGCGGTACTCGCCGCCGCGAAGAGGCCGGTCGATGGTCCAGCCGGAGAGGATCTTTGCTACCTGGGTGACGTCCTGCTGGGTGTATCCGTGTCCGCATGCCGGGCTGAGGGCGGTTGCGGGATGATCTTCGCTGACCTCGCACTGCACGCCCAGGGTGTGGAGCTCCATCAGCTCGCGGGCGTAGTTTTCATTCAGGCCGCGATCTTTCAGCGCTTGTTTTACCTGGGTGTTTCTCGCCAGGAAGGCAAAGCGCTGGCCGTTCTTCGCTGCTGCTGAAGACGGTCCGATGCTTTGCCAGTTATCGAGGTACATCAGCATGGCGGGGCTCTTGGCCGTCGCCACGAGCAGATCTTCAAAGTTGCCCAACGCGTTTGGCCGGATTACATCGCGCTCGTAGGAGGGCAGGAAGTACGGCTCGTTCTGGTTCTTCTTGAGGTAGACGTTGAAGTGGTTGAGCCAGAAGTCGGTCATGACTGCTTCGAGCTGGCGGTCGCTGTAGATGGCGCGCAGGAGGCGAGACTCCGAGAGCTCCGCGCCGATCAATCGGGGCGAGCCCTGGAGCGATCCAAGGGTTTCCTTTTGTGTGGGGTCCAGACCCTGGACCAAGGTGGCCAGTTCCTTGCGGCTGAGGCTGTTGTGGAAGTTGATGAGCTCCTGGGGCTGCATTGCGAGGATGCGATTCACTCGCTGATCGGGCGGGAGATTGAGGATCCTTGCGGTGTCGGACTCTGGGTAGAACTGGTCGCGGTGGGTCGCCGTTGCGGCTGTGGCTGGGTCGCCGTTGTCTGCTTTTTGCTTGTCTTCCTGATCTTCGGACGCCATCTTTGCGGCTTCCATCGACATGGGATCGGCGCTCTGCGTCCTCTTTGGGGTGGCCACGCTGTCCGGGGTTTGCGATGCTGCGGTCGCTGCCTTCTTTGCCTGGGCAACCTTGTAGAAGGCGATCTGATCGGCGTAGATGGCGTGCTTCACGGGATCGCTTGGAAGAGGAGCGTTCGTGCGGATCATCTGGCGCAGGAGTTGCGGGCTGGGGTAGCGGTCCATCAGATCCGCCTGCTGCATCCGCATCGCGGGGAACTGGTCCAGACGGCGGTCGAGCGCGGAGTCGTCGATGGAGGCAGGATTTAACTGGCGCTCGAACCACTTCTCCAGGCCCATGGTCTGGGCGGCCTCGAGCTCGCCCGGGCGCGGCCCGAAGGTGAGGCGGTTGAGGGCGTGCAAGACTCTCTGTTCGCCTTGAATCTGTGGGGTTGCGATGGGTGCTTTGGGGCTGTTCTTCGCGGCGATTCCGGCGGCTAGAAGTGGCTGTTCCACTAGCAAGATACAGAGCAGTCCGGCTGCACCTGTGCGGATCGGAGCTTTCCAAGTTGCGGCAAAGGACTTGCGAGGCTTCATGGTCCACTCCTTTGTCCAACGCAGGGGATGGTCTGCGTCAGGACTTCAACACACACTAGAGGGAACCCCGGCTCGATGCTTCAGTTGCGCCGATGCCGTTCTTTGAGGAGCGTTAGAAGGCTGCCAGGTCTGCCATGGCGCGATAGAGGTCTTCCGGTTGCGGCAGGATTGCGTCTTCCAACAGCGGCTGGTAGGCGACGAAGGTGTCCATTGCTGCTACGCGGCGTACGGGGGCGTCGAGGTCGTGGAAGAGCTCGTCGCCGATGCGGGCGGCGATCTCGGCTCCGTAGCCCCAGCTCAGCATGTCTTCGTGGGCGATGATGACGCGGTTGGTCTTGCGGACGCTCTCGGCGATGGTCTCCCAGTCGTAGGGGCTGAGGCTGCGCAGATCGATGAGTTCGACGTCGATGCCGGCGTCGCGGTGCAGCTTTTGCGCTGCCTGCAATGCGCGCGGAACTACCGCGCCGTAGGTGACTAGGGTGAGGTCCTTTCCGGGACGCACAATCTTTGCCTTGCCGAAGGGGATGCAGAAGTCCGGGCCTGGATATGCGGCTCGTCCGAAGGTCTCGCGGTAGAGGCGCTTGTGCTCCAGGAAGAGCACGGGATCGTCGCAGCGGATGGCTGTGCGGAGAAGTCCAAGCGCGTCGAGGGCGTTGGAGGGCATGACTACGCGTACGCCGGGAGTGTGGGTGAAGATGCTCTCGCCGCTCTGCGAGTGATAGATGGAGCCACCAGTGAGGTAGCCGCCGATTGGCACACGCATTACGAGCGGGCAACTGAAGCCTGCGTTCGACCGCCAGCGGATCAATGCGAGCTCGTTGCGCATCTGGTGCATTGCGGGCCAGATGTAGTCGAAGAACTGGATCTCGACGACGGGCTTCAGTCCGCGGACGGCCATCCCGATGGCGCGGCCGACGATGTTTGCCTCCGCGAGTGGGGAGTTCCATACGCGGTCGTTGCCGAACTCGCGCTGCAGGCCGGAGGTTAGCTTGAAGACGCCGCCTTTGCCCTTGATCTTTTCGTCCTGGAGGAGCGCGGTTCGGGTGGCATCTGCGACGTCCTCGCCGAAGACTACGATGCGCTCATCGCGGCGCATCTCGTCCTTGAGGCAGGTGTTGATGAGGTCCGCCATGGTGCGTTCGGCGGGGTCGTTTGCCGTGACGGGCGCGGTGTCGAAGCGGGCGTCTGTGCAGCTTAGATCTTCTGAGTACTGGTGGCGCAGGATCGTGGAGACCTCGGGGGCCTTGGCCCTGACGGCGCGGTCCGAGGCTTGCTGCACCTCCTCGTCGACCTTCTTTTCCAGTGCGTTGATGCCGTCGGCGTCGAGTATTCCCTCACGAAGAAGCCACACCTGCATCTTGGCGATGGGGTCCCGCAGCGCGTCTGCCTCGAGTTCGGCCGCAGAGCGGTAGTCGCGTTCATCTTCGCTCATGGAGTGCGAGTAGGGGCGGATCACATGGCCGTGGACCAGTGCGGGTCCGTTCCCTGCTCTGCAGTAGGCGACTGCTTCGACCATTGCTTTGTAGCTGGCGATGGGGTCGGTCCCGTCGATTTCCGCGAAGTGGAAGTTGGGGAAGTTCGCGATCAAGCGCGAGATGTTGCCACCGGGAGTATTTGCCTCTACTGGGGTCGAGATTGCGTAGCCGTTGTCCTCTACCACGTAGACGACGGGGAGCTTGCCGTTGCTGGCGGTGTTCAAGGACTCCCAGAACTCGCCCTGGCTTGTCGAACCTTCGCCGATGGAAACGTAGACGACTTCGTCGCCGTGGAATTTAACGTCTTTGAACTCGCGGTAGTCGCCTTCGTGCTTGGCAGCGGCTTCGGGATGGCGCGAGAAGTATCGTCCGGCCTCCGCGCAGCCGATGGCGTGCAGGCACTGGGTTGCGGTGGAGGAGCTAGAGGTGACGATGTTCAGCTTGCGGCTGGACCAGTGGGAGGGCATCTGGCGTCCGCCGCTGGCGGTATCGTCGGCTGCCCCTACTGCCTGCAAGAGCTGTTCTTCGACGGTGTTCCCCAGGGTCAGGCAGATGGCGCGATCCCGGTAGTAAGGGAAGAACCAGTCGTAGCCTGGTTTCAGGGCCATTCCGGCTGCTACGAGCAAGGCTTCGTGGCCTGCGCAGGAGATCTGGAAGAAGATCTTCTGCTGTCGCTTGAGAACGATCTCGCGGTCGTCCGTGCGGCGGGAGAGATACATCAGCCGATAGAACTCGATCAGGCGCTCCGGTGTCAGATCCGCCGTAACCTGCTCGAAAGCCTGCTCTTTGCTGTCTAGCTTACCCTCTTCCGCGACGCTTCCCGAGCGACGAGCCATGCGGTTCTCCTCAGCCAATTTCTACCATTTTGAAGGCCCTGCTGTCCTGCTTACGGCAGGCCTCGCGCAGAACTCAATAACATCCTATGAGAGGTCCGTTCCAACGCACAATTCTCTTACGATTCTCTCATCTAAAGATGGACTTGTGAGGGGTTGGGGATCGCGGCTGATGTCGGAGTTATTTCGATCCTGGCGACGATGTTCTTCGCTGTTTTATGGGCAAATTTCCCTGTGGAGAAGAAGTTACAAGTGCATCTTCTTTATGCGGATATGGTCGCACGGATGCTCGCTTCTTGTTCGTCATTTTCGTATCGTCGGCCGTGAATCTAAAGTTTATTTCTGGATTTTCCTAAATCGACACTTAATCAGGTGTCTCATTTTGTACAAGTTTTCTGTTTTTCATGATGCCCGCCTGGATGATGCATTCTTTTGCATGTGTTGGCCTGGATGTACTTAGCCGAATCATTTCACTGCATTGCGGCATTTGGTTGCTTTTTTACTCAAACTAACTCGTGCAAGTGATACATGGGGCGTGGTATTGGTGTGCATGCAGAATATAGTGAGGTCTGTCAACAAGCCGGAGTATCTGCTCCAGCCAGGAGCTCTACTCCGCAGGGTGTTCGGCAAGCATACCGAGGAGGGGCTCGTCACGGTTGAGCTTCCATGGAAGCTTCCCATCGAGGTGAATACGTCCGAGGTGATGGGTCGGACGATCGCACATCATGGCCTGTTTGAGATGTCCGTGGTGGAAGGAATCTTCCGGCTGACAGAGCCGGACGATGTGTTCCTCGATGTGGGCGCGAATATCGGGTACATGTCCTCTGTGGCGATCGCCGCGGGGGCGAAGAAGATCTTCTCCTTTGAGCCGCATCCTGAACTCTTCAAACACTTGGATAAAAACAGATCGTTGTGGGTGGGCGTGTATCCAACGATGTCTGCGTCCATCTGCGTCAATCAGATGGCTGTGAGTACCCACAAAGGAACGGCGCATCTCCGTTTTCCGGAGAAAGATTTTGCGGGCAATTATGGGCTAGCGTCGTTGGATCGATGGCAGGACGGCGATTTCAAGGAGGTCGAGGTTCCTACTATTACCCTGACCGAGATTCTTGAGCAGTGCGACGGGAAGGCTGGGGTGTTGAAGATCGACATTGAAGGTCACGAGTTAGCCACCTTCAACGCTAGTCTGGATGTACTCAGCGCTGGAAGAATAAGGGACATCATCTTCGAGGACGATCACGGAATGGAATCGCCGGTCTGTGTTCTTCTTCGGACCGCTGGCTATACGATCTTCGGGCTGTATAAGACGATATTTGGGCCGGTACTGCTTGAGACGGCAACGGATGTCATTCGATTGAATGAACGCTCTCATGAGGGATGCCAGAATTTCATAGCGAGCCGAGATCCCATGCGGGTCAAGCGGCGGATGGCAGGACATGGCTTCCGATGCCTGGCCCATCCGAATGTGGTGGAACGCAGCTTGAAATTAAAACCGCTGAGTGTGAGTGCATAAGAGGGATGCTCTTGGTGTGTGGGTTTCAAGAGTCCTTCTATAAATAGCAATCGTTGGGATCTACCAGGCGTGGTGGAAGCCGTCTTTTTGGGTGAGGCGCACCTCGGTTTGGAAGAGGTCGCTGAGGATGGGGGCGGTGAGGAGGGTGTCTTTGGGGCCGTCGGCGTGGATGCGGCCGTCTTTTAACATAATGATGCGGTTGATCTCAGGGATGATGTCGGCGATGTGGTGGGTGATGAGAAGGATACCGGTTCCCTGCTGGGCGAGGGTGCGGAGCAGGTCGCGGAGGTCCTGCTGGGCGGCGAGGTCGAGGGCGTTGGAGGGCTCGTCGAGGAGAAGCATGGAGGAGGAGGCCGCTTGCTCTGAGCTGGCGTGGGCTGAACCTACGAGGGCGCGGCCGATCATGATGCGGCGCTGCTGGCCGGCGGACATCTCTCCGACTGGCTTGTTGGCGAGGGAGACGCCGCCGATGCGGTGAAGGACCTCGTCGGTGCGGGCTTGCATCTCCGGGGTGATGGAGGAGAGGAGGTTGGGCCAGAGGGTGGAGCTGGAGAAGAAGCCGGTGAGGACGGCGTCGCGGCCGGTGGTGTGGAGGGTGGGTTTGCCGGGAAGTTCTGCAGAGACGACGCCGAGGCGCTTCTTGAGCTCGGTGAGGTCCCAACGGGCGCGTCCGAAGATGCTGACGGAGGTATCCGGCTGGACGATGGGGTAGCACTCGCAGGTGATGGTCTTGATGAGGGTGGATTTTCCGCAGCCGTTGGGGCCGAGGATGGCGATGTGTTCGCCGGCGGCGATGGTGAGGTTGATGTCGTGGAGTACGGTGTTGCTGCCGCGGGCGATGTTGACGTGTCGGAGATCAAGAAAAGGAAGCATCTTTCTTAGGATAGATCGTAGCGGCGGTAACGTCACGCGGCGGACATAGCGGTGGCTATGGACCGCGATACCTCCGAATGAAGGCAGCCGGCATCCATGTGAGTACCAATTGGATTTGTCGATTGATTCCGGTTTTCATCATGCGCAACTTCACCCTGCATCTTGGCCTTTGGGCCCTTGTCCTCTCTGCTCTTACCAGTGCTGAGCGTTGTCGCGCGCAGTCGGAAGAGGTTGCGATGCTGACCACGGCGGAGGGCATTCCTGCCGCGCTGCCCGATGCTCCTTCGTTCGTGCTGCAACAGGAAGGAGCAATACAGAGTTCCGGAGAACGAGAGGCGCAGGAGACTGAGGATGAGCGAAAGGCGCGACTACATGCCCAGGCTCAAAAGGAGCTTGAGGGTCAAGTGCAGCAGCGCATCATGACAGTAGTGCCGAACTTCAATACGGTGATTAGCGGGCGTGCCGTGCCGCTTTCGAAGGGACAGAAGACGGTGTTGGCGCTGCACTCGACGTTCGACCCATTCAACGGGGTGGGGGCGTTTGTGCTGGCGGGGTTCAGCGAGATTGCGGGAACGCATCGTGGATATGGTTGGGGAGCTGAGGGTTACTTCAAACGCGTTGGAGCGAATGCCGCCGATATCGTGGATGGAACAATGTTGGCGGGAGCGGTTTACCCGATTCTGCTGCATCAGGATCCTCGTTTTTTCCGTAAAGGGAGCGGCACAATTCGGACGCGGGTTCGTCATGCGCTGCTAGGGGCGTTTATCTGTCGTGGAGATAACGGGAAGCGCCAACCCAACTACTCGAATGTGCTGGGAAACTTCAGCGCGGGGTTAATCTCGAACGTTTACTATCCTTCCGACGAGACGGGCATTGGGCTGTCGTTGGTGAACTCTTCGGTCGTGACGCTAGAGGGGGCGCTGGGGAATCTCGCTCTCGAGTTCTCGCCGGATGTCTCGAGATGGTGGCGCGAGAGACGTCATCCTAAGGTGCCTTGATTCGGTGCGACCGCGATTTGCGCAGCTCCAGAAAAATGGCAGAGCGTAACGGTGATCAGGGGGATAAGAAGAGCGATAAGAGCAAAGGAATTGGATTTGGTTTAGTCGATGCGTCTTAGGATGTTGCCTACGATGCCGCCTACTACTCCTGCTTCGGTCTGTTCGGCACGGTGGGAGGGCATGTACTCCTGTAGTTGATGGGCGAGCCGGGAGATGGGGAGGGTTTGGAGCCAGATGCGGCCGGGGCCGGTGAGGGCCGCGAGGAAGATACCGTCGCCACCGAAGATCATGTTCCTAAGGCCGGGGATACGCTGGATCTGGAAGGCGACGCTGGACTGGAAGGCTCCGACGTGGCCGGGATGGACGCGGAGGGTTTCGCCAGCGGCGAGGTCTTTGATGACGACTTCGCCGGAGAGCTCGAGCCAGGCGGTTCCCTGTCCAGAGATCTTCTGCAGGAGGAAGCCGTCGCCGCCGAAGATGCCCGCGCCGAGAGATTGCTGGAAGCCGACGCCGAGTTCGATGCCAGCGGTGGCGCAGAGGAAGCCGTGGCGGTGGATGAGGTATTCGTATCCGTTGCCCACGGGGACGGGGACGATGTGGCCGGGGACGCGGGTGGCGAAGGCGACCTCGCCGGGGACTCTGTAGGCGCGGTACTCGGTCATGAAGAGCGATCCGCCGCCGGCGACGCGCTTGATGACGCCAAGGAAGCCTCCGCCACCGGCGTGCTGGGTGTGGGTGGTCATCTGGATCGAGGCGGACATCCAGGAGAGCTCGCCGGCTTCGGAGATGACGGCGTCGTTGGGGTCGAGGGCGAACTCGAGGACGGGCATGGTGGTGCCGGTGATGCGATGGTTCATGACAGTTCTCCGTTGTGCTCCGAGGGCAGTATACGGCTATGCCAGATCACGCCAGTCTATGACACATCACGCCAGTCAAGGATGACCTTGCCGGAGTTGCCGGAGCGCATGGCAGAGAAGCCGTCCTCGTAGTCGCGCCAGTTCATGCGGTGGGTGATGACGGAGGAGATGTCGAGGCCGGTCTCGAGCATCACGGTCATCATGTACCAGGTCTCGTACATCTCACGGCCGTAGATGCCGCGGAGGGTGAGTTGATTGAAGACGACCTGGTTCCAGTCGATGGCGATCTGTTCGGAGGGGATGCCTAGCATGGCGATCTTGCCGCCGTGGCTCATGTTGGAGAGCATGTCACGGAAGGCGGAGGGGTTGCCGGACATCTCCAGGCCGACGTCGAAGCCTTCCTGCATATGTAACTGATTTTGAATTTTGGCGAGAAGCGTAGTGCGGGGATCGACGGCCAGGGTGACGCCGACCTTTTCGGCGAGGGCGCGGCGGTAGGGATTGGGATCGGAGATGACGACGTGGCGGGCTCCGGCGTGGCGGGCTACGGCTGCGGCCATGATGCCGATGGGGCCCGCGCCGGTGACGAGAACGTCTTCCCCGAGGACGGGAAAGGCCAGGGCGGTGTGGACGGCGTTGCCGAGGGGATCGAAGATGGAGGCGATCTCGAGCGAGATGCCCTTGGAGTGCTGCCAGATGTTGGACATGGGCAGAACGACGAACTCGGCGAAGGCACCGTTGCGATTAACGCCGACGCCCATGGTGTGGGCGCAGAGATGGCGGCGGCCGGCGAGGCAGTTGCGGCAGCGGCCACAGACGACGTGACCTTCGCCGGAGACGATCTGGCCGATGGCTAGGTCGTCGACGTTCGAGCCAATGGCGACGACTTCGCCGACGAACTCGTGGCCGATGGTGAGGCCGGGCTGGATGACGGAGCTGGCCCAGGCGTCCCACTCGTAGATGTGGAGGTCTGTGCCACAGATGCCAGTGTAGAGGACGCGGATTTTGACGTCGTTGATGCCGATCTCGGGTTCGGGTACGTCTTCGAGCCAGAGGCCGCGTTCTGCGCGGCTTTTTACAAGTGCCTTCAAGGGAGATGCCTTTCTAGAGTGCCCAGCGCCCGACATGGGACGCGGTGACTCGCTTTGGTCGAGCCCTCGTCATTTTACGCTGAAGGCTCGTTCCTTCCCTGCTGATTCGGGCTTGACATATCGAGGACTCTTTTATTGTGTGGGGCGGGCTCGGTAGAGATATGCGGTTGGGCTCTCTTCTCCGTTGTTGCTGGTGGCGACGAAGACGCTGCCGTCGGCGTCTAGGGCGACGGTTGGGTAGCGGTCGAGACTGACGGTTCCGGGAAGAGTCTGAGGCGGTGTGGTCTTCCCGTCGCTCGAGATGGTGACCAGGAAGGAGGAGAAGCTTCCCCATGTGCCGTTTTCTCCCGAGGTGCGGCCGGAGAAGGTGAGGGCGATACGACCGTCGTCGGTGGCGGTGAGGAAGGGGTGGTTAGCGCCGGGGATGTTGCCGTCGATAGAGAGAGGTGCATGGAAAGAGGCTCCGCCGTCGGTGGACTGGGCGAGGCGTAGACCGGGGTGGTTGCTGGCTGCGGAGTACCAGACGACGAGGAGTTTACCGTTCTGCACGGCCATGACGGGGCCGGACTCGGGGCAGCCGAGGATGCGCCAGCGGTCGAGGTTGACGCGAACGGGTTCGCTGAAGTGTTCGCCGAAGTCGTTGGAGGTGGCGACGGCGATGTCGCGCTCGTTGTCTCCGTAGACGTGGCGGTAGGCGACGTAGACCTTGCCGTTGGGGCCGAAGGCGATGGAGGGGCGGCAGCAGGGGCAGGAGAGGATAGCGACCTTGACGTTCTTGTGGAAGGTGAGTCCCTTGTCGGTGGAGCGGGCGAGGTAGATGTTGAAGGTGCCGTTGCTGGTGTTGTCACGGCCGTCGAGCCATGCGGCGTAAACGTCGCCGTTGGGGGCGAGGCCCAGGGATGGGAAGCCGGAGTAGGACTTGTCGGTGGGGAGCTTATCGGTGACGGGGACTCCGACGGGAGGCTTGGCGTCCATGCCACTGGAACGGGCGAGGAGGATGCGAGAGCCGGAGGACTCTGAGCGGTCCATCCAGAGGGCGTAGGCGTACATGGCGCGGCTGGCGAGTTGCGGAGCGTTTTCGGAGGAGGCGTTGACGGTGGCGTCTTCGGCGCTGAGGCGTTGCGGGGCCATCCAGTGCTCTCCTCCGTCGTGCGACATGCGGAGTTGGAGGGTGCTGGCTTCGTGGCTTCCCTCCACGGTGAGAAGGTAGAGGCCACCCGCTACTGTGCTGCCGACGACTGGGCGGCGTGCGCTGAAGAGCGGGCGGGGTTGAGGCTCGAAGCGGTACGCCGGTTCCTGGGTGAGAGTGAAGCCAGAGCGGTGACGCGAGTGCCAGAGGGCGAAGGGTACGCCTGAGAGCAGGAGCAGTGCGGCAACGGTGACAGTGAAGGATTTCAATCTCATGGCAATCTTTTCCTTTTGTGGCTGATGTGAGAGAAAGCCTTTCCGCTAAAACGAGAGGCGCAGGGCCAGTTGTACGTTGCGGGGATCGCCTACGGCGGTGGGGGTTCCGAAGGTAGATGATGGATTGGTGGGATAGACACCGGTACCGAAGGTTCCGTTGGGGATCTGATTGTTGCGATGGTTGAGAGCGTTGAAGGCTTCGGCGATGCCTTGCAGCTTGAAGCGTTCGCCGATAGGAATGGTGCGGCTGAGACGTGCACTGAGGGTGAAGGTGTCGAAGCCGATGCCTGCGTTGCGTCCGATCACAGTGCCCGGTAGCACGGCGGTACAGCTCACGAGGCCGGATACGCAAGGGCGCAGAGGCGTGGTCTGGATGGAGTTTGCGCCGGTGGTGATGTTGAACGGGAGAGCGGAGTAGTACTGCAGGATGCCGCCTAGTTGGAAGCCGTGGGTAAGACGTCCGGCGAGGGTGCGGGATGGCTCCATCGAGGTGTGAAGGGTGGCGTCGAAGACCACGCGGTGGCGCTGGTCGTCGTCGGAGCGGCTGCGGTCCATGGCGAGGTTGAAGTTGTTGATGGGAGAGCTGAAGAAGAACTCGCCGACGTTATCGATGGCCTTGGACCAGGTATAAGAGATGCGGTAGCTGCCCCAGCGGCTGGGCCGTTGGACGTAAGAGACGGAGAGGCCGTCGTAGTAGGAGTCTGCCGCTGCGGCGTATTCCTTGTTGTTGGCGTAGGTAGTGATGGGGCGGCAGAGGTTGATGGGATCGACGTTGGAGAGGCATGTGGGGGTGTTGAGGTTGACGGAGATAAGAAGATGTACTCCGCGTAGGTGCTCATAGCTGATGGCGAGGCTGCTCTTCTGGGTGATTTGCTGATCGACCTCGATGCTGGACTGCTCGGAGTAGGCGTTCTGCAGGTGAGGATCCATGGTGGTCAGGCTGAGGCGAGTGTTCGACGGGATGGTGGTAGCGGTATAGCCGGTGGCGATGTTGGGAAAGGTCGGCGCTCCGGCCTGACCGAAGGAGAGCGCCAGAGTGGTGAAGGTGGAGTTGTTGATGGCTGTGCCGTTGTTGTCAGATTCGAGAGCGTTGGAGAGGGCACGGAGCGGGACGCGATCGTAGAAGAGGCCGAAGCTGCCGCGGATGACGGTGTTGCGATTCTTGTAGGGAGACCAGGCAAAGCCGAAGCGTGGGGAGATGTTGTTGGTGTCGGTGGAGACTTGCTTGAGGAACTGGAGATCGTAGCGGAGGCCAGCGTTGAGGGTGAGTTGAGGGCTGATCTTCCACTCGTCCTGGGCGTAGAAGCCGATGTTGGGATTGAGTTGAGGGACGATGGTGTTGCCGAAGGATTGGGTAAAGGTGGTGTAGGTTCCCTTCTGAAAGGTGGCGAGGGAGGAGAAGGCGTAGCTGCCACGGATGGACTGCGGGAAGGTGATGGTGAGGTCGTTGTAGAGGAGGTCGACTCCGACGCGGAGGGCGTGGGCTCCGGCCTGATGGGAGAGGTTGTCGACGAGCTCGTAGAGGCGGTCGTAACGTGCGGTGGGCGAGGCGGAGAGCGTACCGAAGGAGGCTATGCCGGAGATGCTGACTGCAGGGCCGATGGGATCGTTGACGGGAGCCTGGAGATTGCTGTTGGTGAACTGGCCGCGAGTTTCATTGACGGTGCGGGGGGTGAGGATGGCCAGATTGCTGATGGCGATGGTCTGGTCGAGATCTTCAAGGCCCGCAGCGGCGCTGGTGTAGCTGATACCTCCAACGCCTCGGGAGTTCTGGCTGGCGACGTGGTACAGGCTGTAGCGGGCGCTCAACTGATCGCGCTGGCTGATGTGGTGATCGAGCTTGACGAAGAAGTTGCTGGAGCGCACGGGGTTGGAGTAAAGGGTCGTCGGGTTTGTAGGACTGATGGCGAGCTGCTGGCCTTGATAGCCAGTGTTCTGCAGGACGGTGTTGATGGCTGCGGCGTTGGCGGAGGTGATGGTGATGATGCCGTTCTGGTTGAGGTTGCGTTGCTCGAAGTTGCCGAAGTAGAAGGTGCGGTCGCGAACGATGGGGCCGCCCAGCGAGGCGCCGTACTGGGCCTGGGTGAGCGGGAGGTTGGTGCGGGAGAGCGCATTGGCGGCGTTGAGGCGCTGATTGCGGAGGTAACCGTAGAGGTTGCCGTGGAGGTCGTTCGAGCCGCTCTTGGAGACGAAGTTGATGTAGCCGCCGAGAGCGCGGCCGAACTCCGCCTGACCACCGCTGGTGACGACCTGCATCTCGTGAATGACGTCCATGCCGAAGCCCGTCTGCACGAGGCCCGCTGCGTCGTCGTTGGCGGAGAGGCCGTCGACGATGAAGCTGTTGGAGAAGTTGCGTTGGCTGTTGACGGAGATGCCCTGCCCTCCGACGGCGGAGGTCTCGGCGAAGAGTTGGTTGGCTCCGGTGTTGGTGGGAGAGACCCCGGGGACGAGAAGGGCGAGGTCGAGGAAGTTGCGTCCGTTGAAGGGGAGGTTGGCGACCTCGGTCTGGGAGATGGTGCCGGCGATCTGACTGCGGTCTGTCTCGAGGAGAGGCGCAGCGGCAGCTACGTTGACCACGGATTGCTCGGAGCCGATGGCGAGCTTGACGGGGATGTCAAAGGCAGCGCCGATGGTGAGAGTTACTGGAATGTGGGCGTCCGCAAAGCCGGACTGCGTGACGGTAAGTTCGTACGGGCCTACTTGCAGGTAAGCAAAGCGGAAGCGGCCCTCTGAGTCGGTGAGGATGGTTCGGGTACGGTTGGTGGCGTTTTGACGAGCGGTGACCGAGACTCCGGGAATGACCGCTCCAGAGGTGTCGGTGACGCGACCGCTGAGAGACGCGTTATTGACGGTCTCTTGAGCGAGTGCGCAGAAGGGAAAAGCAGACAGCGCGACGAGCAGCAAGCTGCTGCGCATGGGCGAGTGCACGGTGGAGCCTCCGGGGTCGTTGGGCATGGATGGAGTCCATGCGGAGCTTTTCTGAGGGGAAGATCTTCAGAGAAGAACGATTGCCGAAGGAGGACCGCGTTTGGGGTGGGAGCTGTCGAAGCTAGTGGGGATCCAGGGGGTGTGCTGGATGGATGAAGCTGAGGCTAGTGTCGCGAGTCCTAGAAGATCAGAGGAGTCGCTGAGCGCGAAGGATGGTGTATGTACGCTGGACGGAGCGAGCGGAGAGTAGGGGCACTTCTCGTGGACAGAGGTTAGGCCGGACTGACTTGCGGGCCGGCCGCTGCACTCGCCCTGCATCCCAGCGAAGTGTTTGCCATGAGCACGGCAGCAGGCTGGCAAGGGTGTGGTTGCGCCGGCGGGATCGGAGAAGAATGCCTGGCAGAGCAGGAGCAGCAGCGAGGCGAGC
Organism: Granulicella sp. dw_53; assembly: GCF_018449545.1. Classification (GTDB taxonomy): domain Bacteria; phylum Acidobacteriota; class Terriglobia; order Terriglobales; family Acidobacteriaceae; genus Edaphobacter. Next base: position 641,687 of record NZ_JAAVUR010000001.1, read on the forward strand.
AGAGTGGCGGCAGTGAGTCTTCCCTGCCCTCCACGACGTGCTGTTGCCAGACTGCGCATTTTTATCCTCGGTCCATCCAGATTACATGTTTGCCATCGGGGGTGCTGTATTGGCGAGTAGACCCGAGAGGCAAAGAATAAAGACCATGACGATTGCTTCGGCAAGTATTAGACGAAGCAGCAATGTAGTTCGTCTCCCGGTCGCGGGACGTTGTAGACAGAAGAGACGGCTGGTTGCGCCCAGGGAGAGCGCCGCAAGAACAAACGCAACCTTGATGAGCAATATCTTACCCCAGGTGCTGGTCCAGAGCGCCGGCAAGGAGTTGTTGAGCTCGCGGTCGGAGGTGTAGATGCCGGAGAGGACCAGCACGATGAGAGCCCAGGTGACGGTCTGCGAGAGACGATTTCCGTAGGTCCAGAGCGTTGCGATGCCGGCGTGGCGGGCCAGCCGGGGCAGAATAATGAGACCGGAGATGAGCACCGAACCGGCCCAGACAGCGGTCGCGAGGATGTGCAGGAGTTGGGTGAGTTCGGTGAGGGTGAAGTCGCCTTGGTCGGCGGCGTGTCCAGAGGCCGCCTTGGCGAAGGCTATCAGGCAGAGAGCGCCGATGGCGGACCAGATGGCGACGGGTTTTCTGCCTAGCAGGACCGTTACCAGCAGGATCGCGAGCCCGAGGGAGTTAAGGTACCAGAGCGTGCCCTGATGGGTGGAGGAGAGGATTGTGGGAGCGAGGGCGAGGTTTTCCGCAAAGCCGGTCGAGCCGCTCATACTGGCGGCGAGAAACCAGGGACGGACGAGATGCGCCAACATCAGAACTCCGATGCAGACTAGAAGCAGGCTTCGCAGTGGGTAGGCGGAAGGAGGTGAAGCTGGCTGCTCCGCGTTGGGAGCGGCCAGCCACCATCCGGCCAGCCCGATACCGAGGATGAGGGCGTAAGAGGCATCCGAGGAGGCTGCGAGTAGAACGCTAAAGAAGAGGATCGGACTGGCCACTACTTGACCGTGAACTTGTACTCACCTTGCGAGCGGTGGCTATCTACGGAGACGGCGACCCAGTTGACGATGTAGACGCCGGGATGCAACGTTGGCATGGCGAGAGTCATCGACTTGGCGTCTCCGCCGACGGCGGAGGAATCCTTGTTGACGACGTGGCCGGTGGCGTCAGTCACGGTGAGATGGCTGAACTTCGGCTCGATCGCGCCGCTGAAGTGCATCATGACGACGCTTGGCGAGGTGACGGTTGAGTCCGCCGCAGGCATCATCGCTTCTGGATGAGTGTGGGCGAAGGCAGAGGGGACCGCGAGGAAGAGTGCGAAGACGACGATTGCTGCGAAGGCCAGGGAGAGACAATTCCGCCGGGAGCTTTGGATCATATTGAGTCCTCTCATTCTTGAATGATTGCCTGCAACTCTGCGGGAAATCCCAGCGCGCCGAAGGCGGCCGGGAGAGGAACAACGGGGTCCTCCGTATTCTCAAAATGTAGCATGGAGCCGAATATAGATCGGCTTGACGGGAGTATCAAGCCGATTTTCTGGGTTTCGTGGCGGTTGCGGGACTCGCCCGCAACCGCGTTATGGCTGATCTCTCCTTCGCAGCAAGAGGGGCAGGATGAAGAGGATCGCAAGCACTGTGGTGAGCATGCCACCGACGACGACGCGGGCCAGCGGCTGTTGCGCCTGGGCTCCGATGCCGTCGGAGAGCGCGGCGGGCAGCAGGCCGAGACTGGCGGCCATGCAGGCCATCACTACGGGAACCATCTCGTCGAGACAGCCGTGCATGAAGCCTTCCAGGCTGTTATCTTCACGCTCGGAGCGGCGCACTCCGGAAAGGAAGACAACTGCGCCTAGGGTCGCGACTCCTATGAGCGAGGTAAAGCCTACGGCGGCCGAGATGCTGAAGGGGGTTCGTGTGATGAAGAGCGAGGCGACTCCGCCTACTGCGGCGAAGGGTAGCGTCGCAAGCACGATCAGGGCGTCTTTCCAGGAGTTGAACTGCACGAACAGAAGCACGACGATGACCGCCAGGGAGACAGGAACGATAATCGCAAGCCGCCGCTGTTCTTTCTTGAGCGAGTCGAACTCCCCGGCCCAGGTGTACTCGTAGCCGGAGGGTAACTTTACCTGTTGGGCGAGTTTGGATTGGAGCTCGTTGATGGTGGTGGCGAGGTCGCGTCCGCGTACGCTGAACTTGATGGGGATGTAGCGGCGTCCTCCCTCGCGATAGATCATGAAGCTGCCCTCGCGGATTGAGACATCGGCGATCTGGCCCAGCGGGACGCGGCTTCCGTCGGCGGTGGGAACGAGAATGCCGCGGATCGCGTCGGCGCTGTGGCGGTTTGCATCGGGATAGCGCACCGTCAGATCGAAGCGCCTATCTCCCTGAACTACCTGCGAGATTGGAGCTCCACCTACGGCAGCTTGAATGACTGCGTTGATGTCTCCCGAGAGAATTCCGTAGCGGGCGGCCCGTTGCCGGTCGATCTGAATGACCAGCGAAGGTTGACCGCCGACCTTGAACACGCCGACATCCGCGACGCCTGGGACGGAGGTCATGACCTCCGAGATCTTCTGGGCGACATGGGTCAATGTGTCGAAGTCATCGCCGAAGAGTTTGAGCGAGTTTTCGCCCTTCACTCCGGACATGGCCTCTTCGACGTTGTCCTGGATGTTCTGCGAGAAATTGAGGTCCACGCCTGGGAAACGCGAGAGGCGGTGATTCATCTCTTCGATGAGCTTGGGTTTGGTCAGCCCCGGCCGCCACTCACTGGCTGGCTTTAGGGTGACGGAGACTTCGATGTTATTGAAGGAACTGACGTCGGTGCCGTCGTCTGGACGGCCCATCTGCGAGACGGTCTGTAAGACCTCCGGGGACTCCGCGATGACGCTTCGCATCTCTCCGGCCAACTTTGCGGAGGTCGAGAAGGCGATGTCCTGCGGCAACGTTGCACGAATCCACAGGTTGCCTTCTTCGAGCGGCGGCATGAACTCACCACCGACCATGATGAACAGGATGACACCTGCCGCAAGGAGCGCCGCGCCACCAAGCCATACTGTCTTGGGATGTCCCAGCGTGGCCTTGAGGGCCTTGCCATAGCCGCGCCGCAAGCGAACATTGAGCCAGGTGTTCCCTGCCCCTTTCGCCTCTTGCTTGGGAGCGGTTACGAAGGCGAGTACGGGGGCAAAGATGAGCGCGAAGCCAAGGGCTCCCATCAGCGCGAAGCCGTAGGTCACCGACATGGGGGAGAAGATTTGTCCAGCGACTCCCTGCATGGTGAACAGCGGGACAAAGGCGATGAGGATGATGGCAGTCGAGAAGAGCACCGGCCGCGACGCCTCCATGACGCCTTCGACGATCAGATCGCGAGTGTCCTCTCCGGGGAGACGGCGCGTGAGCTTTCGGAAGATGCTCTCGAGCACGATGATGGACGAATCGACGAGGATGCCGAAGTCGATCGCTCCGATGGAGATAAGGTTTGCGGCGTGGTCTGTGACCACCATCAGTCCGAAGGCGAACAAGACCGCAAACGGAATGGTGACGGCTGCGATGAAGGTAATACGCAGATCACCCAGCATCACCAAGAGCACCAGCGTGACGAGGATGAGTCCGGTGATGACGACGTGCCACACGGTGTGGGTGGTGTTGTCGATCAGCTTAGTACGGTCGTAGATGGTGCTGATTTTCATGCCCCGAGGCAAGAGACCGCCGTTGTTCAGCTTTTCAATCTTGGCCTTGAGTCCTTGCAGGGCAGGCAGAGATTGCTCTCCTTTTTGGAGCAGCACAATGCCGATGACGACGTCGTTTTCGTGATTACGGCCTACCTGGCCCATTCGCGGCTGGAAGCCCTCTTTCACGGCCGCGATGTCGCTGATACGGATCGGTGCGCCGTTCTTTTCCGCGACGACTACGGCGCCGATGTCTCCTGTGTCATGGACCTGTCCCAAGGCACGTACGTTGACACTCTGATCCCCGAGTTGCAGATAGTTACCGCCGGCGTTGGCGTTGCTGGATTGCAAGGCGTTGATCACCTGTGTGAGCGTGACACCATAGCTTAGGAGCCGGTTGGGGTCGGGTTCCACCTGATACTGCCGCGTGGTTCCGCCGAAGGTCGTGATGTCGATGATGCCTTGAACCTGTTTCAGTTCGCGGCGGACGAGCCAATCCTGGGTAGCCTTGATCTCGTTGAGCGAGTATCCCGGACCTGTGAGCTGATAGCGGTAGATCTCTCCGATGGGAGACCATGGCGACAGCTGAGGCTGCAGATTGTTCGGCAGCGACAGGGTTTGAAGCCGGTTCAAGACTTCTTGACGGTCACGAAACTGGTCGGAGCCGAAGCTGAAGTAGAGTTTGACGTCTGAGAGGCCGAAGATGCTGATAGAACGGACCTCTTCGAGGTGAGGGGTTCCGTTCAACGTCGTCTCGACAGGAACGGTTACCTGCTGCTCCATCTCTTCGGCAGACCAGGAGGGATTCTGGGTGATGATCTCGACCAGAGGCGGAGAGGGGTCGGGGTAGGCCTCGATATCGAGCCGCGTCAAAGCAAAGACGCCAGCGGCGAGCATTACGAAGAAGACGATCAGGACGATCGCCCGGAATTGGATCAGGCGGCGGATCAGAGCTTTCATCGATCAGTCTCCTGTAACCGGGCGAAGAAGAGCGCCGCCCACGGTGACGACCTTATCGCCGTCGTTCAGACCACTGAGGATCTCTACCTGCCGGACGCCAGCCTTGTCGAAGGTGCGGCCGGTCTGGACGGGGTGTTGATCGAACTTGCCCTGACTGTTCAGAAGAAATACGCTCGTCTTCTCCCCTTCGTGCAGCACAGCCGTCTCAGGCAAGAGGTAGACCCGGCGGGATGCACCTTCGATCCGAATGGTGGCGAACATCTCGGGCTTAAGTAGGTGTCCCTTGTTCACCAGCACGACACGCAACTTCAGAGTGTGGGTCGATGGGTCGAGTGCGTCTGAGATATTCGCGATCGTGCCTGTCAGTTTGGTGTCGGGATATGCGGGCACGAGTACCTGAACGTGGCTTCCAGTCTTCAAGGAAGACAGGTCGCGTTCAAATACGTCTCCGCTCACCCAGACTGTATCGAGATTGGCAATGGTGGCGATGGTGGTCGCGTTATCAAGGGAGCGTTGCATCTCGCCTGTCGCTGTTCCCACATCGAGGATCGCTCCGCTGATGGGAGCCCGAAGAGCTACCTGATCGGAGACTCCGTTCTCATCGAAGCCGAGTTCGTGGATGCGTTGCCGCGCTCGCTCTACTTCGGAGTGGGCTATCTCGTCGGTTGCTTCCAACTCGGCGTAGTCCGCCTGCGAGAGCACGTCATGCTGGAGCAGCAGTTTGCCTCTCGCCAGAGCGCGGTCTGCACGCAGCACCTCGATTTTCGCCTTCTGGAAGTCAGTCCGCGCCAATGCGACATCGCTGCTCTCCAGCATCGCGATGACGTCACCCTTCCCGACCTCCTGGCCGGGGAGAACGCGCAGACCGAAGATGCGTCCGCTCAACGGAGGATAGATGTGGACGACTTTGGTGGGGTCTGCCATTACGTGGGCAGGCACATCCAGGGAGTCGATATTCTGCTGCGACATGACGGTGGTGGTCTCGACTCCCACGTTCGCCTGCTGATTCGCAGGTGCGGCGGGGGGCGCCTCTTTGCATCCGGCTGTCGAGAGGGTAAAGCCTGCGGCAATCGCAAGGACTAGGCTGGCGGATTTAATTCGTATGCTGGTCTTCATGGCGTCATGTCCGTCGCGGTTGCATAGCTCAGTTGATGAAGCGCAAGCCAGACCTGAGCGTTGGCGTTCAGGCTGCTCAGATGGATGGCGCGATAGTCGCGCAGCGCCTCCAGATAGTCCAGAAGCGTGGCGTTGCCATTGCGATAGCTGAACTGGAGATTGTCGCGAACGCGGCCTGCTTCCTCGAGATAGTGAGAGTTGTAGCGATCGGCGAGGTGTCTCGCGGTCTCTAGCGCGCTCCAGGCTTGATCCACATCGTTGATTACCTGATTGCGCGCCGCCTGGACGGCGAATTGGCTGGAGTTCACCTCAAAGCGGGTCCGCTCTTTTTCGCCTTGATTTCGATCGAAGATACGCAGAGGGATGGCGATGCTGGCGCCCAGCGTGTTGTTCGCTCCGCTCCGTTCGTACTCCAGCGCGGCTGTAGGATCTGCGGTTCCACCAGCCACCGCGAACTGCGCGTTTGCGCGGGCGGCCACCAGGCCCTGCTGAGCGGCACCGAGATCTGGCCGTTGGGCGACTGCGGCCTGCTCTGCTTCCTCCCGGGTCTTGGTGAGAGCCGGGAGATCGAGAGCCCCGATTACGTCCAAGGTCGGATCGGGATGTTCTACCCCAAAGAGCAGTTGAAGCTGTGCGCTGTTCTGTTGGATGGTGAGCTTCGCATTGTCGTCGTCGGACTCAAACTGAGCGAGTTGGAGGTCGATTCGCTCATAGTCGGTGCGGGTGATATCGCCGGCATCGAGCCGCGATTTACTCAGGTCTACGGTCTTGCGATAGTCGGTGAGGTTCTCTTCGGCGATGGAGAGCGATTCCTTGGCGACCAGCAGATTGGTAAACGCCTGGCGAACGTTCAGGGTGACCTGACGTTCCTGATCCTTCAACTGATCTTCCGTTTGATCGCCGGTTGCTGTGGCGCTATCCATGCGCCAACGCCGCTTCTGCCCCCGCTCGAAGAGACGTGAGACATTTGCCGAATAGTAGTAAGGGTTTCCACCCTCGTTGTTGACCTCGGGCAAGGTTACGCCCTGGCCAAGAAGCGTCAAGGTGGGATTTTGGCGTTGCGCCGCGGTGATGCGCTGGGCACGGGTCGCTGCAAGGTGCTCGCGGGCCGCGAGTAGAGCCGGGTTACGCTCCAGCGCTCTTTCCACGGCTTGTTGCATCGTCAAAGGTGCTGTAGAGACGGGTGGCGGATTTGACTGCGCATACATTGAAGATGCTGACAGTAGAATCCACAGGCACATCATCCCTGAACGTTTTGGGGGCATACAACTCCCGAATCTGGTTCAAGTAAAAAGAGGTTTTAAAAGGGAAGGACGATCAGTTACGCAATGTCCCGCAGGCCGACAGAGACAGCTTCAGTAGGTGGACGAACGCCGAGTGCTCTAACGAAGCCCGTCAATACCACTGTCGAAACAGTACGAGGCCGCAGTTGTGCCGACTCGATCCCTAAGAGCGGACCCACAGAGAGAACCCGAGTATAGAACGGGACGGCATCCATCAAGGCCGCTGAACTGGCAGGCGGAAGCCCCGTCTGATCTCCGGGAAGTGCATGCTCTACCTCTGCTTGCGCCCGTGACGCCATTAGGTCATCTGTAATCGAGATCGCAGGGAGCAAAAGCACAACAAGCAACGCCAGAGCGACACAAGCCGTCCATTTGATAGCAGAGCCGCGACGACGCAGCGCGCTCATCCACCACACGGTCAGGAAGATGGAGACCGAGAACCATGCGATATTGAGGAGAAGCTCCACTTAAATGCGAGTATAGAACATCGCTGGGAGCGATGGCTAGGTGGTGTTCCTCACTCAACGGGCAGAGCGTGCGGATTGGAACATCCGCTATCGAGATGAATCCACTCCCCTGGACAGAGTTCAAACCCTCCAAGTTACTTTGATTGCTGACTTATGATGGCGTCGGCAACTTTCTCTGGATCGATCTGATATTGGCCTGCATCGAGTGCCTGTCTGATCGCATCTACCTTACCTTGCTGCGTATCGGGTGTCTTCAGCGCCTGGGTAACGAGTGCCTGGACGGAGGCACTGTCCGCATTCAATGTGGCTCGATCCGTGGTTGTCCTCGGAGTCGCCACAACGTCACTGGAGATTTGCTTCGAACTTCGTTCGGTGACCGCCTGAACTGAAGCCACATCATTCAATTGAATCTTCATTCAAAACCTCCTGTCTCCACGGTACGCTTATCGGCAGCGACAACAAAGATCTTAGCCCGCGAGACAAATATCTGAAAAAAAGAGCATGAACAATTCTTCCAGTGTTCGATGGAAGAATTCCCAGCGTGTTGAGATGCGTGCCCTTACCTACCAGGCTTTCACACTTAAGAAATGAATCTCCATCCAGTCGAAACGACTCTAGATATTCGATAGCGATCAGTGACAATCGTCCGGAAGCGGAATAAAAAATGCCTGTAAGGGTTTAGCGGCTATGCGGAAAAATAATTCTGATAGCAAAGATGTCCTGGTCTCAGGACGAATCATTACTCCGCACGGGGTGCTTCTGGGAGCTTTGCTGATACTTAGTTCGCTGACCCAGTCGAAGCCGCTATTTGCCGCCTCGCATCGTGTCACGAATAATCACAACGCGATTTCAAAGACTATGCGGCGTGGAGAGACCGTTCTTGTCGTACAGGAGGGCCCCGGAAAAGTTGTTATATTCTCCGCGTTCAATCCTTCCCAGAGTAAGACGGTTGACGTGGGCGAAAAACCGCACGAGATCGAACTGACCGAAGATGGCGAAACAGCCTTTGTCTCCAACTTCGGTCTCCTCGACGCCAATCATCGCGTCGGGACCCCTGGAACGACGATCTCTGTCCTGGACATAAAAGGGGGTGTCGAACGGACCAGATTTCATCTTCCTGAGGGTCTGACCGCCCCGCACGGATTGAAACTCCGTCCGCCGGCTTATCAGGAACTTTTTACCAATACAGAAGAAGGCAAAGAAGAGATGATCGTCTTCGAGGCAAACTCGGGAGCGGTCCGCCGGCACTTTGCTCTTCCCCACGGGGTGCACAACTTTATCTTCAACGCGGATGGAACGGCCTTGTTCGCCTTTGCGACGACGAGCGAGATCTTTCGCATCGATCCGGACCACGGCACGGTTACGGCTACAGCGAAACTATCCTCTCCTCGTGGTTTTACCTGGACGGCTGACCAGCGCCAACTCATCGTTGGCTGTCTCAATGAGTTGGTTCTCCTCGATCCCGAGACCTTGTCCGTCATCCACCGCTTCGGCGATCTTGGCGGTGGACAGATCTTCTACCCAGCCGTGACGTTGGACGGACGGTGGATCCTCGCTCCTGCGCTCCTGGATGGTGTTGTCCTGATGGTTAATGCAATCACGGGAGCTGTAGAGCATCGCATTGAGACGGGCAGTCCCCTTCAAATCATTCCGGATGGAAGACGGGCCTGGGTGTCGAACGTTCGTGTCCCCGCCAGCATGTTGAAGCCAAATGCTAAACCCGCGAATGGCGGAGTCGTCCTGATCGATCTCAATACCTTTTCCATGATGCCTATCGGCGAAATACCCGACAACCATGGAATTGCGGTCACGATGCAACGGAATTGAGAGATAGCCGGACTTTCACTAGAACGGTCCGGGACCGTCTTCCATGGTTGTCACTTTATTCGGTTCCGCAATCTGGCACATTTGGTAATAAGTCAGAATGCCCAGATAATTGACTGGGAATATTTTCGACGAAGAAGTGTTGTTGAAGAGGCAAATACAAATCTTCTACTGCTGACGATGCGAGCGATGCCTTCGGTCGCGCGGCATTTAGGCATTTAGCAGTTGTTAGATATATTTTGAATTTCGGGAAAGGTGGCAAGCGGGCAAGCTGATTCGCATATGCCGCGGCCGTCACGGATGATTACGATGAAGTACTTCCTTCGCACGTTCTTTGGTTTTGCTCTCGCAACCTATTCGACAGCTCTTCTGGGGCAGCATCATCACCACGGAGCAGAGGGCGGAGATCCCAACGCCGCGGTTGAGAAGTTCGGTTCCATCCACATGCCCATCTCGTGCACTGCCTCTGTGCAGGCTCCCTTTGAGCGCGGAGTCGCCCTTCTCCACTCGTTCTGGTACGAAGAGGCTGAAAAGCAGTTTCAAGCTGTAGCTATCGCCGACTCGAAGTGCGCTATGGCGGAGTGGGGACTTGCCATGGCCCAGTATCGACCCTTCTGGGATGGGATGCCGGAGGATCGCCGCAAGATCGGTATAGTCGACATCGATAAGGCCACTGCACTGAACGCCAAGACGGATCGCGAGCGACGCTACATTGCAGCTCTCAGCGCCTATATGCACGCCGATCCATCTCAGAACGAGAAGGCGGTACATGCCTATGCAAGTGCGATGGGTGCTCTGCACAATGCATATCCCGACGATGTTGAAGGCACAGCATTTTATGGCCTCGCACTCGCAGCCAGTATCGGAACGCAGGACCCGGTCGGCGATGCCCGCAAGGCGCTCGCTGTCCTCGAACCTGGCTTCCAGGCGCATCCCGACCATCCAGGCTTCGCGCATTACATCATTCATACTTGCGACAGTCCCCAGCTCGCCCGCGAAGCTCTTCCCGCAGCCGAACGGTATGCTGCCATCGCGCCTTCCTCGGCTCATGCACTCCATATGCCAGGACATATCTTTGCCCGCCTTGGCATGTGGCAGGAAGACATTGACTCGGATGAAGCGTCTGTGCGGGCCTCCGAACTCGCAGAGAAAAATCATCAGGCTGGCGTGACACACGAACTCCACGCATATGAGTTTCTTCTGTACGCCTATCTTCAGCAGGGCGATGACGCCAACGCCAAGCGGATCCTCGACATCGCCGAACCGATGGCCGCTCATCTGCGTTCTATGCCCGATCTTGCAAACGACGGGATGGCTCACTATCTGACCTACGCGCAGGTTGAGTTCCCTAGCATCTACTACCTGGAGATGCATGATTGGAAGGCTGTTCTATCTATTCCAGAGCCGCCGAACTCCATTCCTTCTGCGAAGTACTTCCGCTTCTGGGCACAGGCCATTGCCGCAGGCCGTCTTCGTGATGCTGATGCCGCCGATAAAGCAGCAGCGGCAGCCGGACAGATTGCAGCAGAAGCTGAAAAGGAAGGTAGCCCCATCGGTGCAGAGATCGCCACAACTCAGGCCACGATTAAAGCCTGGCAGAGCTTCGCTCACAAGCAGGACGAGCAAGCCCTCCAACAGATCGCCGCCGCTGCCGATATTCAGGACCGCGTCGGACAGGCAGAGGTGGACATCCCTGCACGCGAGATGTATGCAGATATGCTGTTCATCGACAATCGTCCTGTCGAAGCTCTTGAACAATATCGTACAGCTCTGAAATTAAGTCCGAATCGTTTCAACGCTCTCTACAACGCTGGCCGCGCGGCGGAGGCCGCAGGTAAGCCTGAAGAAGCTCTCAACTACTTCACACAGCTTATGAAGGTTACAGGTGGTGGTGAACGTACACAGCGTCCCGAGGTCTTCACCGCCAAAAGCTTCCTCCATAAGGAGCAGGCCGATGGCTCGTCTACTCCCATGGTTCCTGCTGAACAAATAAGTACCCGTGCGATCAACCTAGTTTCTGCGCAAGCGTATCACTTCTAGAACAGTCGACGTCTGTAGAGGCTGGATAGACCGCATCGCGTACGGCGCGTGCTCGCTGCTCCCATGTGCCCTGCTTGCTTGCCTCCCAACGTGCGGTCTCATATCCGTCGGAAAAGTCCTTTGAATATAAATATAGAAGAGCAGACTTCATCTCCTCAGCAGTATCTACCAGAGTTACCAAAGGAACTTTTTCGAGCAACTCAGCGAATCCACGAGTTGCAATCATAGGCCTGCCTGCTGAGAGATGTTCATAGAACCGGGTCGAGCTACCAGAGTATGTCGGCTCTTTTTTCCTGTAAGGAAGCACCGCGACATCCACACATCGCGCATACGCTTGAAGCTCACCATACTGCTTCATTCCCACAAATCGGCCCTGCTTTTGAACCCACTCGCGTGCCGCGTCCTGCTTTCGATCGACAATAGTTCGGGTGGTCGGCCCAACGAAGAGCCAGGAGAAATTGGGAGTTTGCTTGATTGCTTCGGCGATCAAGATCCAATCCATGTTGCCAGATAGATCACCTAACACACCAGCTATGGGCCTGGGCAGATCTAGGACATCTTCCGGAAGCTGCCCCGGAACGAACCGCGGGCTCGCAGCTACATTGCTCTCTCTCGTCGCATTAGGAATGATTGTGATCTTGTCCGCACTGCAGCCTGCCTCGTTCACGAGGTACTCTGCGATACGTCTTGAGTTTGGACATACCACTCTAGCTACCCTGCACATGCGAACGTCCAGAGCAAGAATCTGCTCCGGATTCATACCTTCATAGGCGAAGGTTAAATCGGTCACGTAATAAATTACAGGTCCAGGCCACCTTTCGGCCACCGGCGCATAAAAAGGCGTGGAACAAATCAGGGGTGATTCCTCAGGCGAAGCTGTCTCCGCAAGCAGACGATGGATCAATGACTCTTCGAATGGAAAGAGCCAACTGATCGGCCACTTTGCATATCCTCGTTGTAGAGGAAATTCCAAAGTCTGTAATTCTGGATTGGTTAGTCTGATGTGTCTCTGCCAAGTCTGGAATAAACCCAAAGATTCTATCTTTGGGGACCAACAAACAATGTCTTCCAACTTACTAAGTGCATAAGCAAATTCCTTCATCCAGATACTGCCGACATCGAGAACCTGCCACCGTCTATTTTTCGCCAGAAGTTCCATCTTTCCTCGCTGATCTAGTTTCGAGGTTAAACCCGCATTCATCTTAAACAAATAGCACTATGCACACATTTGCATTCGATATGACCATTTCCTTTCACATGCTTATTCCTCGGATAAATCGATCATTTGACCTATGTTCCTATGATGCCACTCTCGCAGTAAATAGCCTTATTCCAGTCAGCGCATGCCATTCCATAAGCGTTTGTGTGGCGCCCTTACTACTTATTGGTATAGATTCAAGATCTATCTAACGTCGCTCTTGGACAACAGATGAATTTATCTATTTATTTAGAGTTTATTCTTTGAATTCTGGGACAGAAAATGAAGAAATTTTTCTGCATAAGGTCCCTCTTAAGACCTGTCTCCGATGCGTGAATGCGGACGACTGCTCATCTCGTAATAACTTAGTCGGCATAAAATTGCGGACTGAGAATAGACGGATTTAGAACGGCACGACTTCTTTGGGGATCGGATATGCCAATGGGAACTCTATTTCTAAACTCATCAGCAAACCAATTATCTATCGGCCGGCAAATTGATCCACAGAGCAGACAGGCTGTGGGCGAATCGACTCCGGGCTTTTCAACAATAAACTCCAATGCCTCGCTTATACCGGCGAATAATATGGCTTACTCCATTCGAGCTAGGCATCAAACGATCTCAGCGAATGGAGATAATGTAAACGTAAGGTTTGGTAAACGCTTGCGTGAGCTTCGAGCCAGATGTGAATTTACCCAACTGGATGTAGCGAGGAAGTTCGGAATCGATCGTAGTTTTATTAGCGATGTTGAGCGTGGAAAGAAATCGATATCACTTCCGTTGCTAGAGGTAATAGCGCTTGGATTCGAGATTAGCCTTTCTGAACTCTTTAAAGATTTGTGAGCATTCAGATGCACGCACCCGGCCAATCCATCCTACTTCACTTAGTATTTTATTTATTCACTTTGTTAGTAATCTAACTATCGTTACTAATAATGAAAATAGTTGTTACCTAAAATTAAGATCATAAGGTAAACAAAACTAATATCGTCGACTGACTACATTTTATCCAAGGAGATTGCAAAGGGATGTAAAGTACGTTTCAGAAGGCTCGGTCAACTACCATGAGATCGCACATCATTACACGCTGCTTATTACTTCAAGTATCAGCTCTGTGCTTTGTCGGACATACGTCTCTGGCACTGCAAAGCGATGGAAGTAATACGGCTGGTAAAGCCGTTCGCGACGTTGATTTGAAGGCTAGCCTCAATCGCGGCCAAAATGTGCTCGGCCCTGGCGATCAACTGAGTATCCATGTAGCGGACCTTGATGAAATTTCAGATAAGCCGATAAGGGTTGATCCAAATGGTGAGATCGACCTGTCTCTCATCGGGCGCATCCATGTAGCCGGCCTTACGCTTAGTCAATTCAAAACTGATCTAGCGGAACGTCTAAAAAAATACATCGACAATCCTCAAATCACAATCAACGTGACAGACAACCAAAGCCGTCCTGTCTCTGTGATTGGGGAAGTTAATGCTCCAGGGGTACACCAACTACCAGGCCCCCTGAATCTGATCGAAGTTATTTCGCTGGCTGGTGGAGTTAAAAACGATGCCGGCTCCAAGGTGATCGTTACACGCCAAATGCGTTGGGGGCCCCTACCGCTCCCAAACACTGCTCAAGATGCGACCGGCGCATTCACCACGGCGACTCTGTCCCTCGACAATCTCTTATCGTCAAAAACCCCAGCGGATAATATTTCAATCCAGCCGAATGATGTGATCTCCATTCCCAGAGGCGATATCGTCTATGTCATCGGCAACGTTCGGCGCGCTGGCGGCTTCCCATTAGCCTCACACGAAAAAATGTCGTTGCTTCAAGCCCTCTCTTTGGCGGAAGGCTTGTCACCAAATGCAGCAATGAAGGATTCAAAAATCTTACGGCCTATACCAGGTAGTGACAACAAACCACAAGAAATACCGGTCGACGTAAAACAGATCTTTGCTGGGAAAGCGCCAGACGTTCCACTCTTCGCGAATGACATTTTGTTCATTCCGAATAGTGCTGCAAAGTCTGGTAGCCGCAGGGCGGCTGAGGCTGTGTTGCAGATGGCCACAGGCGTCGCAATTTACGCGAGATAGGAAGCTCTCGCATTTGTACCAAAGGAGGAGGACCGATGAAATCCGTATCCGCCGAAGCTGGCATAGATAGGCGACCTCCTCCGTATAAATATAGCGCTCTTATATCGCACACAACCAATCAGGAGTACTCGCCCAACTCCATACGACCAGAAGATGGGGATACTGGAAGCAGTCTGATGGTTGAATACTATCGGACCATAGTCCGATATCGTCGCCTCATCCTCACTATCGCGGTCTGTGGAGCAATTGCCGGAATATTTTCACATTTAACGACCCAGCCGATTTACCGCACCCGCACGTCGCTCGATATTCAAAGCCTCAACGGCGACTTTATGAATATGAGATCGATTGATCCAACAGGAGCATCCTCAAGCGAAACAAATGTCCAAACGCAAATCAAGCTTTTACAAAGTGATTCGTTGATGGACCGTGTGCGTGCCAAGCTGACGAGTGAGGCGCATCAAGACTATATAGAGCGTACAGATCTCTTGTCGCAGACTCGCCGAACGCTGCATCTTAATGGATCTCAGCCAATTCCTTTTCCGGCACTTCTCGACGAAACGATCAAACTTGTAAAAGTTAAACCACTGGGTCTTACACGCCTGGTCGAAGTCTCGTGTGACTCATGGGATGCCGCCTTCGCAGCTCATTTTTGCAACACCCTTACGAGCGAGTTTCAGGCGCAAGACCTGGAAAGTCGCGGCTCAGAGGCAAAACGGACGAGCGATTGGCTAATGCGACAGGCGAGCGATATTCGTCAAAAGGCCGAGAATTCAGAACAACGGCTCATGAGCGAAACTGGCGGCAATGGCCTTATTTTGTCTCAGGAGAGTAATACGGTTGGTGAAGATCACCTACGTCAACTACAGGGGGAGTTAGTAAAGGCACAGGCGGATCGGATGGAAAAAGAAGCACAAGCAAGAGTAGCCGAGACCGCGGCTGTCGAATTAACTCCGACTGTAGTAAATGACGCGACCTACACCGCCGCACAGGCTAAATTGGCAGAACTTCGCAATCAAGTCGCGGCATTGATTCCTCCTCTGACCGAGGCAAACCCAAAGATCATCCATCTTCGTTCAGAGATACGGCAAGCGGAAGAGACTATCGCAAAGGCGGGAACCGACAGCGCTAAGCGTCTCCACAACGAGTACATGGCGGCAAAGCATCGGGAAGAACTGCTTACTCTTGCCTATCATTCTCAAGAAGCAAGCGTCTCATCCGACCTTGAAAAAGGCTCGAAGGTCGCCCTCTTGCGGCGTGAGGTCGAATCGGAACAACAGCTCTACCAAACGTTGCTGCAGCGTGCAAAAGAGGCGGGCTTCGCATCAGCTATGCAAGCCTCGACGATTCGTATAGTAGACGAAGCACGCACGCCGCATCTACCTGTCTATCCGCAACACCTGACCACGACCGTCATTGGACTGATCTTAGGATCATTCAGTGGTTTGGCTATTGCCTTCTTCAAGGATCGGAATGTGAAGGTTCTCAGAATGCCAGGTGATAGTGCCCAGCTTCTCCATATCCATGAACTTGGCGTTATCCCATCCCCAACAAGCGGTGGAAACATGATCTCCGCTCGGAGCGGCTCAAATCGTATTGTTACTACAATCGATCTGTCATCAACTGTGACCAAATCCCGCCAGAAGAATGCTATGGAGGCAGTAGGTTGGAATGAGCAGTTTTCGCTTGTTGCGGAGGCTTATCGCAACACAACCCATTCTCTTCTACTTTCCGATTCCATTAAGGGCGCGCGCATTTATGTTATTTCCTCACCTGGAGCGAGTGAAGGTAAGACTACAGTAACTTCGAATCTTGGTATTGCTTTAAGTAAATCAAAACTTCGGGTTGTTTTGATTGATGGTGATCTACGTAAGCCAAGCCTTCACAAAGCTCTATCAGTCTCGAACGAAATTGGCCTCCGGGATGTCCTACGCGGGGAAGTGAATCTCTCTGATTCTTCACTTATGTCGTTCTGCAAGCCCACAGCGTTCCCGAAGCTGTCTGTTATTCCGTCTGGTAAAGGCCATGAAGAGGTGGTCGAACTATTGCATTCATCCAGATTAAGTGATCTGTTAGAACGTCTCACCCATGAATTTGACGTGATCCTTGTGGATACTCCCCCTATGCTACATATGGCAGATGCTCGAATCATCGCCGGACATACAAACGGAGCGATCCTCATCCTCCGATCTGGAGTGACAAAACGTGATGAAGCGGTAACCGCACTCAGTCTCCTGAATCACGATCGAGTCCCCGTAGTGGGGACTGTTCTCAATGATTTTAATCCAACAAAAGAGGGCAAATCGAGTTACTACAGCTCTTATTACGCCTACAAACATAATGGTGAATCGGAAGATCATTTAGCGGTGAGTTCATGAGTCTACCTGCCGTTCTATCCGACCCGGTAATCGAAGGTGAGTTTTCTACCGAGGAGCTAGCTCCCACTGTTGCACCAGAAACTCCGATCCCCTCCCATGTAGCAAGCGATGTCCTCAAAGGCACCTCTGCACTTGCCCTTGGTATCTTCCTTGAACGTGGAGCTGGATTCTTAGCCAATATACTTGCGGCAAGGTTGGCAGGAGCCTCGACGTTTGGAGCATATTCCCTAGCCATCGGCACCGCTAACAACGTTTCTACTTATGCAGCAGGTGGTATTGGCGCAACGGCAACCCGATTTTCCGGGAAGTATCCGTTCGACAGCTCTGGTTACGCCACCCTTGCCAGAGTACTTACGATCGTCTCTCTTGTCTCTGCAATAGCAGCAGCGTTTGGCTTATGGTTTGGAGCTGCTCCAATCGCACATCTGCTGCATAAGACTGATCTCACAAATCTATTGCATTGGGCAGCGATTTCGGCAGCGGGCATGATCTTGCTCGAATGTGCTCGCGGGTTCTTTGTTGGCCAACGACGGCTTGCAGCCCTAGTGCTGCTCTCATTGGTAGTCGGTACTGGAATGGTCACGCTTCTTCCATGGATGGCATCGACCCGACGAGCAGTTCCTATGATCGTCGTGCAAAGCTGCATAACGCTCGTCTCCGTCGCCGTCTGTCTTTTGTTTGCTCGACAATTGAACCTGTTCGCGACAACAAGTAGTTCCCTACCGCTTATTCCTATGTTGCGCGAGGTTTGGTCTTTTGGATTTGTCCAGCTTGTAGGCCTGGTTGGAGTAAATCTCGCAGGATGGTGGCTCACAGCATTGGTCGCCCGCTCTGATGTGACCCTAGAACAAATAAGCTTCTTTTCAATAGCCAGTCAGTTGCGTAACTTAACCGGCCTTCTGCCCGGACTACTGACTGAAGGTAGTTATTCAACCATGGCCGATACCACCGGTGAACATTTGCGCACTCCCCAACGAGTGATGGCCTTATGTACCTATGTATCAACCGGCACGACTTTCACGATTGCCTCTTTAGGGATCGTGATTGCACCGTGGCTTTTACATCTGCTCTATGGTTCAGCCTATCGTAGCGCAGGTCTGGCTGTCGCAGTAGCATTTGCAATAGCCTTGGTCCACATGGGAAATGCCCCCGCAGCCGCACGTCTAACCATCGCATCCCTGCGATACGCAGGCATAGTGAACACTATTTGGGCATTATTAGTTGCATGCGTTGGAACACTTCTACTTTACCGTGGCGGCGGTGCAGCGCTTGCGATGTCCGTTTATTTTGCGGCACATATCGTGTCTTCTGCCTTAGTGCTCTTTGCGCTTTCTCGTAAAGATCATGTTCCAGCTGGCCTTGTGAAATTATTTATTCTCAGCACAGGTGGCGTTTTCGTACTGTTGGTTCTCTCTTTTTTGCGTGAAAGATATGTCGGCCACGGTCTTTCAATTACAGCAGTGATGTTTTTACTATTCCTGCTAACGCTGGCCGCGTTGGTCATTCTCGGCAAACAATATGGATGGTTCCCGACAACGTCGGCCATACAGCATATGAGAAAGTCTACGACCTTGATCGTTAGACGTACGGTTCACACTTTTTTCCGGAGGAGGTCCTATGAAAACTGACTCCGTTTTGGAATCCTCCATGGACGCCGTAGGTCAGATCAAGAACGATACGCATTCACCACTGGCCAAGATAAAGATATTGACTTACGTGCATATGCGGAACATTCACGAATCTACCGGCGCAGGCCGTACCGCTCGCCAAATCGTCGAACATCTCGCAGCTCGCACTGATGTTGATATGCACGTCTTAGCTGATGCGAAAGATCGCGAACGAATCCTCCCACAAGTTCAAGCTCCATGGTCTAACTACAGCTATCACACCTTCTCCACTGATACCTCCCGGCAACAGACAAAGTGGTTCTTGTTCAATCGTCCGCGGGCAGAGAGCTATTGGTCCGACGCTCAGATCGTGTTTTGCACTGGTGAGTCCTACGTACCTGTCAAACGAGCGCGTCTTGTTGTTACTGCCCATGACGCCGGTTACTTTGAACCAGAGGCACACCTTCGCGATAAGTCCTATTGGAAACAACGCCTAAAGTGGTCACTCTTGTTTAATAAGTTAGCCCAACATGTGGATATGTTTCATACCGTCTCACAGTTTTCGGCAGATCGCCTTGCGCATTTTTTCCCTCAGATTCGTTCGCGTATTCGCTATGTACATAACGGTGTGACACCGCATTTTTTTGAGCCCATAAAGACTGAAGGCCGTGACTTTGTGACACAAGCTGGATTAGCCAACAGACCCTACGTGCTCGTTCCAGGAGGTCTCCATTATCGAAAGAATGCCGACCTAATCTTGACGACAGCTCGAGTGTTGCTAAGGCGATTCCCAGATCTACAAATTGTGATTGTTAATCACAACAATCCGGTTTACCTACCTGCCGCGTACAGCTTAGGAGAGCGACTGAAGCTGCTTGGGTTTGTCTCGGATTCCGCACTTCACGCTCTGTATGCCATGGCGAAAATTGTATGGTTTCCATCCCTCTATGAAGGCTTCGGCCTTCCCGTCGTCGAAGCGATGGCATGTGGGACACCAGTAGTAGCCAGTAACTCTTCGTCAATCCCGGAGATCGCTGGCAATGCGGCAATACTATGTGATCCTAAAGATCCAAATGCGCATCTCGGGGCAATCAGTTCTCTTCTAACAGACACACTTGCATGTGAGCAATTTTCCGAAGCAGGCAAACTTCATGCGAAGCGATTCACATGGAGTTCTTCAGCGGCACAGCTTAAAGAAAGCTTCGACACTCTCCTCTAGAAATCACCAATTAGGAAACTACTATGCCGGACCTACTCACTCCTAATCCGATTACCGCAGTAACCACTCCTCAGAATTTCAGTGGAAGACGCGGAGATTCTCAGTTAGTGAATAGGAGAAAAGTTGTCTTGGTCCACGCGGGGGCGCGGGATGCATATCAACTTGCATTAGCCCTGTCCGAAGCAGGGCTGCTCGACAAGTTAGTCACGGACCTATTCTGGCCATTAGAACTTAGTTGGACTAAAACACTAACGTCCTTTTTCCCCCCATCGATTTTGAACCTACTCCGCCGTCGTAGTGCTCCAGGTCTACCCGGAACGGAGGTTATGACACTTCCTACAACCGGACTGGGTGGACTCCTGCTGGATAAACTCCCTCGGGTTCCTTTTACCTGGAAGCGACGTATGGTCCGTACCGCCGACAGAAAATTAGGTCGTAGCGCCGGCCAGCGTGCGAACCGTTTGGGTGCGGGGCTGCTCAGCTACAGCTACACCGGCTACGACGCCTTCGAAGCCTATGGTCGCCCGGGCTTGCTCTTCCAGGTGCATCCGCATCCCACTACGATGAGACGTATCCTTCTAGAGGAGCTGCGGCAGCATCCCGAATGTGCCGCATCTCTGAAGCAAGAGTGGGAACTCTCTCTTCCAGAAGCTGATTTCTCACATCTTGTTCGCGAGGTCGAGATGGCCTCCCATTTTCTAGCGGCCTCGTCATTCACACGAAGCAGTCTTATCGAAAATGGCGCCTCCGCCCACCGAATTACTGTTGTTCCATACGGAGTAGACCTTGAAAAATATCGACCAGATCCTGCTAGATTACGTTCAAACAACTCCAAGCTAAGACTCTTATTTGTAGGTCGCATCAACCAGCGAAAAGGCGTGAAGTACCTCTTGGAAACTATGCGCCTCCTCCGAACCAGGGAAGTCGAACTAGTAGTTTGTGGTCGTGTACTTGATGATCTCAGCCTATTTAAATCTTTTATGTCCCAGGTCCAAATACGTCCGTCGGTAAGTGAAAGGGATCTTATCGATGCATACCAGTCTGCAGACCTGTTTGTCTTTCCTTCTGTAGGGGAAGGCTTCGGTCAAGTGTTGTTAGAATCCATGGCCTGCGGACTTCCAATTCTTTCTACGACTCACACTGCCGCACCAGATCTTATCGACGACGGTATTCAGGGGTTCGTAGTCCAACCTCGCCAACCGGCACTAATGGCGGAGCGAATTGAGTGGGCTCTTAGCCATCGCAATCAATTAGATGACATGCGTGTTATAGCGCGGAGACGCGCAGAACACTTCACTTGGGAGCGTTTTCGTAGTGGCGTAGCAAATGCCACTCACAGGTATCTCGATCAAACCGACCTGATAACGAGGGCTTCCGATGTTTGAAATTATGCTCATTACGGGAGCTGCAATCGCTATCTTTGGAGTGATCTTCGCTCTAGATGGTAGCCGTGACGTCTTTCATCCTCTTGTGTTTATCGGTCCCATGCTGGCATTTCTCTATGGCTGGATGCCTTGGAAACTCGCCTCAACGGATGGTTTGGCGAGATTTTTTGACGACGATCAGCTTCTCTTCGTACAAACCCTCAACTTACTCGGAATACTGGCATTTGTAGCCGCATGTCTAACCGTCGGCGTAAGAATTCCAAAGAAGGAATTCCAGCCCCAGATTCAGTTGTCTGAAGAAGCGTTACGACGTCTGCTAGTAGGGGGAGCAATTGCGGGTTTCATCGGTTTTATGTGCTGGGGCATCACCATCATCAATGTAGGTGGATTCGTCAACGCATACAGCAGTTCTTACTCAGGTGGCTGGGACGACAGTGGTTATGTGCGCGACGGCAGCATGCTGCTCTTGGTAGGACTACTCTTTGCCGTCACAGTTAGATCAGCAGGTGGACCTCGTTGGCCCAGTTATGGAATGGCTGCGATTTTCGGCTTGCCGTGGCTATCTGGGGCGCTTCTTATGGCTCGACGTGGTCCAACCTTCGAACTCGCCATCATCCTTCTTATGGGTTGGTATATTAATCGCGCAAAACGCCCCCCCTTGGTTGCCGTTGGCCTTGCCGGTCTATGTCTGGGCTGGTTAGTGCTCTTTCTCGTGACAAATCGTGGCAGCATCTACATTGGCTCTAGCTTCGATGTGAATACTGATGTCAGCGATGTAGTCGAGAAACCGGATACAGGAAATGAATGGATTTATGGCGCCGGATCCGTACTTAGTTCGGAGCGCCGCGGCCATTATTTCTGGATGCGTCGATATTTGGCCCAGATTCTGATACGTCCTATTCCCAGTGCAATCTGGCCAACAAAATATGAGGACTTCGGCGTTGGCGAACTTCGGACCAACGCCGGAACCGGCGAAGGCTTCGGAGACGCATTAGGATGGGTCGGCGCTGATGGCTCCGCCCCAGGAATAGTTGCCGACCTATGGATCGAAGTATGGTGGTTAGCTGTTCCTCTAATTGGAGGAATCGGCTGGCTGTACGGCTTTGCCTGGAAAAAGGCAATTACACAAGGCGGACCATGGTCGAGCCAATTCGTCATATTTTCTGCGTTATCCATTTACCTCGTCATGCAAACAATGGAAGCCGTGATCTTCCGGACCCTCTTGCTATCGATTCCCTGCTGGCTCACCTGGAAATGGGCGCTCCACGAGCCAATTCGAGCCCATCAATTTATGGACAACCGTTACCAGCCTGCCTTTGAAGCACGTAGAGCCGCTTTCAGGAACTTCGATCATGTCTAAACCTCAAAAGCCACAGTCGAGTACGAGGCCGAATCGATGCCATGTAGTAGCAATATGGATCGATTGGTATGCCTACCATCGTGCTCGTTTCGCGGGACTGCAAGAGGCGTTGGGAATAAAGAGTGAAGTCGCCGGAATTGAGCTTGTAGGTGGTATCGGAGTTCACGCTGGTCTTATCTTCCGCGAAGATCTTCCACCGGAGCTGCCCGTGGAAACTTTGATGCCTAAAGCAGGCTGGCATGAAGCGAGCAAGATTCGTTTGTCGGTGATGCTCTGGCATCGACTCTCCGCACTAAATCCGAAGATAGTGCTCGTACCCGGTTACTACACCTTACCCGGAATTACCGCTGCTCTGTGGGCGAAGATACATTCGCGAACTTCTGTACTTATGACGGAGAGCACCGCAGAAGACCACAAACGTTCTAGCTGGAGAGAGTCTCTTAAGTCAGCGATTATACGTTCCTTATTCGATTGGGCAATCACCGGCGGTGCAGCACATGTACGCTATCTCATTCAGTTGGGATTCAGCCCGGATCGAATTACGCGATTCTATGATGTGGTTGATAACAATAGTTTGCGCGAGAACACCCTTGAGCTTCGTCGTCTTACCCGGCCAAAAGACCATGGCTTGCCAGATCGTTATTTCCTCTTTATAGGCCGCCTAGCATCGGAGAAAAACGTTAGCGGGCTATTACGATCCTGGTTTTTATACCGCGAGCAAGGTGGTACTTGGCCGCTGGTGCTCGTCGGCGATGGGCCTGAGGCCCAAGAACTGAGGGCGCTCGCCGCACCATCTGCATACCGCCAAGACGTTCATTTTCTTGGTCACAAAAGCTCGAAAGAACTCATACCCTGCCTTAGTTTTGCCAGTTGCTTCGTCCTTCCCAGTATTCGCGAACCATGGGGATTAGTAGTCAATGAAGCTATGGCCTCATCCCTGCCGGTAATCGTGTCGAACCGATGCGGTTGTGCTGAAGATCTTGTTAGACACGGACACAATGGACTCGTCTTCAACCCGGACAGAGAAATTGAACTTACAGATTGCTTGAGCAAGATCGAAAAGCTTTCGGGTGGAGGTCTGAAAGAGATGGGAAGAGCATCCGCAGCTCAAATCGCAGATTACTCTCCACTAAGTTTTGGCAAGGAGATTGCATTCATACTCAACTATCGACATGGCTCAGATGAAGAGTTCCTAACTGCGACACCGATCTTAGTTTCTTCAGGTTTAGCTACTTCCACTCGCGACTCGTCGAACTTACCACACGGTCGTCGGGAGATAACTCCATGAGTAATTTGATACATGAACTTGAACTTATAGAACAATATCGGGCGATGGACGATCTGCTGTCGCCTTCTAGTCGGTGGCTTCAGGTCTTATCTCATCTCGATCCAAAGTATGGTGGACTCAGTGCAGTAGTACCGCAACTCAGTTCGAAGTTAGCTTTAGGACAGGATCTTTCCATTAGTATCGCAGGTTTTTGCAGACAAGAAGAACAAGCATCTTTACTACTCAGTTCCGAGATATCAGTTACCCGCTGGCCCCCAAGCCGAGCTGAATGGTTACGGAACCGCGACTTGCGAGCTAGATTTCAGGAGATAGTACGCCGCATCAATGGACTTCATATTCATGGGTTGTGGGAGAACAGTACTAACATCGCTGCTTGGACAGCTCGGTCATTTAAAAAACCCTACATCATCTCCGCCCACGGAATGCTGGAACCCTGGGCTCTAGCTAACAAGGGTATAAAAAAACGTATATATTCCGCTCTCATCGAACGCCGCAATATCGAAGGGGCTGCATGCCTCCACGCACTTACGTTGGCCGAAGCCGAGGATTATCGCCGTTTTGGTAGTCAAAAGCCTATTGCGGTCATACCGAACGGAGTTAACATACCCACCACAATACGCCGTCAAATCTTTTTCGACAACTTCCCAGAACTTCGCGGCGGAAAAATCGTCCTCTTCCTTGGCCGCATTCATTTCAAGAAGGGACTCGACATCCTGGTTCGGGCGTGGGCAACACTGGAAAAGCGTTTCTCCGACGCAGTGCTAGTGCTAGCTGGTCCGGACTCAGAAGACTCGCGTGCAACTGTCGAGGAGCTGATTGTAGGCCTTGGCCTATCGCCGAGGAGGGTGGTCTTTACAGGCATGTTGGACGAGGAGACTAAATGGAGCGCACTCGCCAACGCTCATTGTTTCGTGCTGCCCTCTTACTCCGAAGGGCTGAGTGTGGCAACGCTAGAGGCGATGGGCATGGGTGTGCCAGTGATTATCTCCGAGAATTGCCACATGCCTGAAGTGAAAGACCTAGGTGCGGGATGGGTCATTAAAACAGATGTGTTTTCTCTCTCCGAGGCACTTGAAGAAGTGCTGCAAAACAAATTTGCCACCAATGCAAAAATAGGCAATTGCGGCCGGAAAATCGTTGCCGACCGCTACACCTGGTCCGCAGTCGGAAACCAGATGGCAAAACTCTATCACTGGATACAGGACGAATCCACAGAACTCAATTTCGAACTGCTGGGAGGACGATCATGAGCGTGCCCATCCAGCTGCGTAACTACAACAACTCATGGTATCGACCTGGACGTTCAATTCTTTGGCGGTCTGCCTGGTTGTTTTTTGGACTACCGCTATTTCGCTGTTCTTTACTACCCTTCTCTGCGTTGCGGGTTTCGCTACTTCGTCTCTTCGGGGCAAAGGTTGGGGCGGGCGTAGTCATTCATTCTGAAGTTGTCATTAAGTACCCATGGCATATCACGATTGGAGATCATTGTTGGATTGGTGAAAGGAGTTGGATCGACTCTCTCACCTCGGTACGCCTCGGCAACAACGTATGCATCTCTCAGGGCGCTTATCTGTGCACCGGCAATCATGACTGGAGCGATCCCAACTTCGGCTTGATGGTCCGCCCAATTGAACTGAAAGACGGGTCTTGGGTCGGCGCGAAATCTATGCTTTTACCAGGCGCGACTCTCTCTGAAGGGGCGATAGCGGCCGCAGGCAGTGTAGTGTCCGGCGCAATTCCATCTTTCGAAATCTTCGCTGGCAATCCAGCAGTCTTTCTCCGCAACCGACGCGTCGTTGATGTTCACGCCCAAGTAGAGCGATTCGAGGAGGTCACCCGTTGAGAATACTCTTGCTCAACCAATTTTTCTGGCCAGATTCCTCAGCGACGAGCCAGCTCCTAACTGACCTCGCACGCGGCTTGGTAGGTGATGGACATGATGTCTACGCTATTAGTGCAGATGGTGGTTACGCCCTTGTCGACGTCCAGGACGCTCCAGCAGTACAAATGCACCGGGTTAAGTCTCTCCCTTTCACAAGGGGCCGCATCGGACGAGTCCTGTCATACGCATCCTTCTACTTGTTTGCGGCGATTCGCAGCATCACACTGCCGAAGCCAGATCTCGTCATCACGCTGACGACACCTCCGCTGCTCTCAATTTTAGGAAATATCGTTCAAACGCTGCGAGGTTCGCGTCATTTCATCTGGGAGATGGATCTGTATCCAGACGTTGCCATAGACCTCGGATACTTCAAAGCGGGAGGCCTCTGTGAAAGAGTTACAGGCCTGCTCGCTGACTGGTCTCGCCATCGTGCTGACGGAATTATCGCGCTCGGAGAATGCATGAAAGCGAGATTAGTGAAACGCGGCATATCCGCCGAACGCATCTTCGTGGCTCACAACTGGGCCGATAGTAGAGCGATCGTTGTATTACCTCGACAAGGAACTCCTGACAGTCTCAACATCCTCTACTCCGGAAACCTCGGGCTAGCTCATGACCTGGATACCATCAAAGGTGCGATGCTCAGGCTGAAAGAAGATACTCGCTTCCGCTTTATCTTCGTAGGCAATGGAGTTCGGCGTGACGAACTTACTAAGTTCGCCACGGTCGAAGGACTCGACACCGTCGAATTGCGGCCCTACGTACAAAGGGCGACTCTCAGCGAGAGCCTTGCTATCGGAGATATCGGGCTTGTGACACAGCGTCAAGAGTGCTGTGGCTCTGTTGTTCCAAGCAAAGTCTACGGCCTACTTGCGGCGGGCCGTCCCATCTTGTTCATAGGGCCGGTGGAAGCAACCCCGGCTCGTATTATCAAGGAATTTAATTGCGGTTGGCATGTTTCATGTGGCGATATCAAATCGCTTACTAAACTTTTGCTTCACTTAGCAGAGAATCCTGGTGAAGTCTGGACGACTGGTCAGCGCGCGCGTGAAGCGCTGATTGAACACTTTGATCGACCACTCGGCGTCGCAAGAATCGCCGGCATCGTTGGCGCAGGTTTACAGGTCTCGCCTGAAAAGACGTACGCAGCTTTTCCTGCGGAACCTGCTGGCCAGCATTCACACGTAAGCTGATCATTGCCTTTGGGCATGCTTGGAGCAATGCAATGAACACCATTCTCGCATTGGGTGTCACAGCGTTTATCCTTTGTTTCATTCTCACGCCGCTGTGCCGTGACTTGTCACTTCGCCTCAACCTGGTAGACCATCCCGACACGGAACGTAAGTTTCATAAGAAACCAATTCCTCGCGTGGGTGGCGTTCCCATCGTCCTCGCGTATTCCGGCGCGCTAATTCTTGTGTTTGTCTTCACGCCAGCGACTCAGCGGGTTTACATCCGACACCACGAAATACTGTGGGCTCTCCTGCCAGCTGCGGCCATTATTTTTATTACAGGCCTTATCGACGATCTTATAGGTCTAAAACCCTGGCAGAAGCTCGCCGGTCAATTTCTCGGGGCTGGTCTCGCCGTGGGCTTAGGTGCGTATCTAGCTCCAGGTGACCTTGCAGTCTCCGTCGAGCATTCGTGGTTCGCCTCGCCTTGGATCAACATTCCACTAAGTCTTTTATGGCTTATAGGTTGCACAAATGCGGTCAATCTTATAGACGGACTTGATGGACTAGCCTCTGGTGTAGGTCTCTTCGCAACCGTCACGATGCTTCTTGCCGCAGCTTTCAATGGCAATACCGGCCTACTACTTACGACCATGCCGTTAGCCGGGTGCTTACTTGCCTTCCTTTGCTTCAATTTCAGTCCGGCCTCCATCTTTCTGGGAGATTGTGGCAGCCTGACTGTTGGGTTCATGCTCGGTTGCTTCAGCCTAGTCTGGAGTCAGCGCAGCGGAACGCTCCTGGGCATGGCAGCTCCTCTTATGGCGCTTGCATTGCCGCTCATAGATGTGGGGTTGGCGATCTGCCGTCGCTATCTTCGCAAAGTTCCAATCTTTCGGGCAGATCGCGGCCACATTCACCATATGGTCCAAGCGCGTGGATTCAAGCCACGAGACACTGCCTTGATCCTATATGGAGTATGCGCTCTCGCTGCCTCCTTAGCTCTAGTACAAAGCTTCCAGCCTTATCTACGCAGCATCGTAGTTATAGTCTTCTCGATATTAGTGTGGGCTGGAGTAAATTATCTTGGTTACATCGAGCTCGGAGCAGCTACTCGGGCGCTTTCGAGTAGACACATCCTAGGGCTGGTACGCGAAGAGATATATTTGCACGATCTCGGTCGCGCTCTCCTCGATTCCAAGACCTCTGATGATTGCTGGATGGTTGTAAAGAAGGCCTGCGCCGAAATGCGTTTCGCGACAATTGAGATGTCGTTTCAAGGTAACCGCTTTGAAACGATTCTAGACCCGGCCACACTGGAACACGAGTGGAGAATCACATTGCCTTTGGGCGATTCAGGTTATCTTTCACTTAGCCGTTCCGCTTATGAGAAATCGCCAAAGACTATGATTTCGACCTTGGATCACTTACAGGAGATCCTCGTAAAAAGAGCACAAATGCAACAGACCTCAGCATCTTTTATTAATGCCTCCGCACTACATCGAGAATCGAAATATCGGATCGCCGCAACTCAAGAACGATCGTAGTTAGAATGCTGGCTGTCAGAAGTTCCGAGCTATCCATTTATCGTCGTCGTGGAATCCGTCCACTTGCTAGTTAGCGCGACCCTTGCCCGTGCGAGGCGAAGTAGAAGTTGAAACTGGAGGCGATTTAATCCCTGAAGAATCCATTGAAACACCGGCAGCCTTATAGATAGCTAGAATCGTCGTATCATTTGCATCCCAATAGCCTACATGGCCCATGAGAATGTCGCCGCCCTTTACCGATGTAATCAATTGCGGCAATTTCTCAGTTAATTTGGCGGCATCGACATCATTGATCAGATTGACGCTGAAGGCATGCGGATAATATGCACGTACTATCGGATCGGTTCCAAGATCACCATGAAAGAGAAAGGTTTGAAAGGGAGCGGTGTAAGCGAAGTATTTCGAGGTGGTCTCTTCGGGAATGATTAAAGAGTCCGGGAAGGTCCGGGCCACTTGCTGAAAGATACTGGCGTCAAGAACGGCTCCATTAGGTTCGACGGAGGAGTCAACGTAAAACAAAGTGGCTCCCCAGCGATCATGCGCAAACTTTATCTTGCGGATCAACTCGGCAGCAATATCCGCGTTCGGCAGAGTTACCTGTTGCGCCGTGCCATCCGGATTTCGGGTGAAGTGTTGCGGCCGCGCACATACTCCCACTCTAAACCCGGTGTTCCTGATTACTTTGAAATAAGCATCATCTAGCTTCCATCCGAAATACGGCGAACCATGGTCAAGAATGATGCTCTCCATCTCGGGAGAGATCTGCGCGATACTATCCGGCTGACAGACATAACTGGTACTTTGCGGGTACTCCTCCCCTTCGATATCCCAGGTGATCGAGCCCTGTGCGTGAAGCTGTTCCATGTTCGCAACAATATTAGTAGCCTGTTCCAGAACTCGCCTTTGGAATGCAGCAAGTCCTGCCACCGTCCTGATATCAAAGTTACCCTCATTCCTCTCGTTGAAGTATCGTCGAGGATTATTAGAATACCCCCCGGGCTTACTCGCCTCCCCACTCGGAGAACTAGCTAAATAAACCGTGCCAATAGGTCTGCGATCGATCCAGTTCAACTGCGCTGGCCATGTCCGCGCCCAATTTGCATAGATATCTGGCGCCAGCGCTACAGAGGAAGTTCCTGAAGATGCGAACCGCAATGACACGACAAGCGTGTCCGTTTTACCCGGATATACTGGCCGATCGTTATGCGGCTGGAACGTCGCTAGCCCATCCGGGGCAGTCCCACTAATGATTGGAGAATAAGCAACTCCAGTACCTGTTGGAAGAAACCCACTGTAAAGCGGCTTCGACGCATCTGGCACGACAGCGACGACTTCGCCGGATCCATAATCAGCTATCGTCACACTTGGAGCCGTAGTATTGAAGGCAAGTTGGGGATAACTCGCGTTACCAAAGCTCTTGGGAAGTTTTGGAAGATGAATTCCAAACGGATAGATCACAGCACCATCGAGAATCACCCCCGAGCCGGGCTTGTTGGTCTCAGTGACTCGCATATCGAGAGTGTCTCCACTCTGCAAGAACTGCACCTGAATAGACCCCCAACTGTAGTTATAGGTCCATGTATTCGTCTCTGAACTCCAGCTACGGCCATTGTTAGTTTCGCCCCAGGCAAACTGACCGCCTGACATGAGGTTCCCTTGCAGGTCAGTCATCTTCATATGCCATATGTGAAATAAGTCGGAAGGATATTGGGCCAAATCCTCTAATAAGACTCCCGCATAGGACACTTGTTGAACCCCGTTTGAACCATAAGTAACCTTTAGATTCGTTTCCGCAATCGTCTGCCTCTCGAACGCGACAACGCTGACTATCGCGGCAGCAATCGCCATAACGGACAAAATAGTCTTTACTCGGAAGGCCCTTAATCCCCACAAGTCTCGGAAAAAGTGAAGAACAGACCGTAACAATGGCAGTGCTAGGCTCATAATGCACTGGAAGGTATCAGTTGCCACAGGAGAAAGATAGCGAAGTGTCGTCTCCCGACGACACGCAAGAAGCAGCGAACGTAGTTCACGTTAGCGTGATGAAAAGTATTTCCAATAAGGCGTGAGCCCTCCCGCAAAATACCTAGGGGGACTAATCGTGATGAAGCTCCCAGCCTAACTTAGGAATTAGATCGAATCATCGCCCAATTCGAGGCTTCGATCACTAACACAGCTACATTCGGCCAGACGCCGGTTGCTGCAAGCGAATGGATCCAATCACAAAGTGAGTTAGCTGTCAGCAGAGATCTTCCATAATAGAAAGCCTGAGTCAGGATGGTCTTATCCTGCAACCCGGAGATGGATTGGTTAAACCCATGTATCTCCATCAGAGCATCCAGCTTTTTGTATATCTCGATCTCCGGTTGACCCTGCAAAGTAACCTGTATAAAAAAAATCGCCATCAATCATTCATTCCTTGAACTATCGAAAAACGCAGCAATGATCCATTCGTACTTCAAGAAACACTACCGGCCTTTAGCGGCAGCTTCGGCCAGCAATCCTTGCCCACGATCCGCCTCATGCCACAGTGAGAGGAAACGCCTGTACGCCACCACACTATTGGGCTTGTCTCCCATCGCCGCATACGCCCTTGTCAATCCTATCTGTGCCATTGGATACACATTACTGCCCCCTAAAAATGCCGCTCCCCTATGATCCACAATGATCTGAAAGTCCGCCACAGCCAACGCCGGCTCCGCTGCACTTAAGTGGGCCAACCCGCGCAGATACGGAGTCAACGCAAGCTGATCGTAAACAGCCGTCGAGCCTAAAGCAGCCAGCGCTCCTCGTGGATCATTCTTTCCAAGCGCCACCGCCGCCCTCAGATCGGCAAGATAGTATCCCGTCACAGCCGTACTCTCAGGAAAGCGGCGTTGCAGATCGAACGCCGTTCGCTCAGCGTCAGCAGAATTCCCGCAGAGAGCCGTTGCCATGCCCGCATTAAAACTTGAGACTAATCCCGACTCCGACTTCTCTGCCTCCTTTGCAAAACTCACCGCATGACTGCACGACCGCACTAACGCCAGGTCGAGCGCCGCTTGAGCCATAAAATAAGGCTGAACGGCACTCCGTCCCGTATTTAGACTCGAATCCCCAGCGCCGTTCGCCGTCGCCGACATCCAGAACGCCGCTGCGGCGGTCATCCGCCCCTCATTGTCCAAATACAGACCATAGGTCGCCAACCTCCCAAACGACTCGCGTACACCTGGAGCTTTAGGATCCACATGAACTCCCTCGATGCTTGCCGTCTGCCGCGCCAGCTCCTCTTTGTCGTCCGCAAGATAAGCAGCAGCCAGCGTATTCCCAGTCCGCACTACCCCAAGCCGCTTTGCTTGTCCTTCAAGTTGTAGCGCACCTTGGAAGCGGTTCAGCCCAATCAGCACGTCTTCGGCCTCGGCATAGGCATCGGCATCATACGGGTCGACCGCGTAGGCTTGTTGTGCCGCTTGGAGAGCCTCGGGTAAATGTCCCTGCGCTCGCAATACACGCGCCAGGTAGAGAAACCCCGCCTCATCCCTCGGAAACAACTCCTTAAGCCGTCGTATCACTCCTGCTGCCCGGCCGTAATCGCCCGTCGCATTCATCGCTACGCAGAACTCAGCCAACAGCTTCAATCGTTCTTCCCTGCCCGCGGCCGTCTCCCGCGCCAAAAGTGCCTCTGCGACAGCCGCACCTTCCGCTCGCTCCTCACTGTAGAGCCAAGCCAATCGCAAGTGTGCCTGCATAAATTTGGGGTCCGTCGCTTTAGCCTTCTCGTAAGCATCAATCGCATCTCGCACCCGGCCGCTCTGCAACGCGATCTCACCTACCGCATACGCCTGCAGGGCGCCGAGATTCGCAGTAGCCTCCCGATCTAGCGGTCTGCTCGTCTTGGCTAGAGTCCGTTCACTCTCTCCCATATCGGAGCGCATCCGGCTCGCGACCCTGCTGATAGCTGCAGCAATCTGTTCCTTGTCCTCCGCCTTCTCCTCGATACTGGTCAACTTATCGTTCGAGTCCGTCTTCAGCACATCGATGCTGATCGTATAAGGTGGGCTCGAGCCTTTGATCTCCCCGTACAGATAAGCCTTTGCCCCCACGATCTGCGCGACGCGCCGGCTCGAAATCAAACCACTCGTGGCCCCCTCTGCCTCCGCCTGCCGCAGACCCGCCCTGTAGGCCTCGCCTCCCCGAAAGGTCAGATACTGCATCTGCCCCAGCACCAACTCCAACCCTTCGATCACCACTCCATCTAGCGTCTTATCGCCCGTCCGATTCTGAACCACAGTAAGGAGTAGAGTATCCCCTTGCTGCAGCACCACGGGACGAAACCAGCCATTGTTCATCGCCAGAAATATAACCCCTATAACCAACGCCGCCACCCCGGCAAACATCGCAATCCGAACCTTGGCGAGCCCCCCCGCTCTCTCTGGATCTTTCCGTGGATCCGATTCCGTTCCGCGCTTAGCACCACCTTCAACCTGTCGCCCAGCGCTCTCCTGCCGCACTCGGGGACTAACTCGCATCTCAGGGTCCGCCTCGCTGCTAAACGGTTCCACAGCCATCCCATCAACCTGCTGCGCAGCCCCATTTTGTTCGTCATCAGGAACCGGCAATGTCTGCTCCCCCGAGCCACCGCCAGAGGCTACTGCTTTCACCGAATCATGAGAAGGCTCCTTCTCAACAACCGCGCGGTCAGGAGCTGGCCGCTGACCACTCAAAACACCCTTGTCTCGATTCCCGTCAGACTGCGGAATACGCAGCATCGGACGGATCATCATATTGTCGCCGCTAGACTTCTTACCCTCCTCCTTCTCCACCGCGGGTACGACCTCAGGCGTTGCAGCCACTTTACCCAAACGGTTTGCACCCGAAACCGGACGCATCGGTCGTTTAATCCGCGCAATCGGATCCACTGCCTTCACCAAGGGCACCGTTGCTGCGGCTCGCTTCAACCACCCACCACTCGTCCGAAACGGAATCTTCCGTAGCGCCCGGCCCAACTCCTCTGCGCTTTGGAACCGGTCATCCCGCTGTTTTGCCAGCAGCTTCAGGATGATCTTCTCCAGCTCCTTTGGAATAGAGTCGTTCCACTCGTGAATCGGTTCCGGCGCATGGTTCAGAAGTTGCACGAAGATCAGCGCGCTGGTCGTTCCCTGGAACGGCACATGCCGCGTCGCCATCTCATACATCACCACGCCCAGCGAAAACAGATCCGACCGACCATCCAGGTCCTGTCCCCTGGCCTGCTCCGGAGACATGTAGGCGAGCGTCCCCACCGTCGCCCCCGCCAAGGTCAGATCCAACGCCCGCGCCGCACGTCCTCCTCGCGTCGCCAGTCCGATCTTTGCCAATCCAAAGTCCAACACCTTCGCCTGCGGTCGTCCGCGCGCGTGCTCCACCAGAAAAATATTTGCCGGCTTGATGTCACGGTGCACGATTCCCTTGGCATGGGCTGCCGCCAAAGCATCCGCCACCTCCTGCGAGTAGGCAATAATCTCATCGACCGGCACCGCCCCCCGCGAGATCTTGTCCTTCAGCGTCTCGCCCTCCAGCAGCTCCATCACCATGTAGGGCTCGCCGTCCTGCTCCCCCATGTCGAAGATCGTGCAAATATGGGGATGATTCAACGCCGAAACGGCGCGCGCCTCCTGGAGAAAGCGCTCCCGCATCCCCGGCATCTCATAATCTTCGTGAAGCAGTTTGATCGCGACCTGACGATGCAGGCGTGCGTCCCACGCCCGGAACACCAGGCCCATGGCTCCGCCCCCCACCTTGCCGAGGATCTCGTACGGCCCGAATCTCTGGCCTACCTCTGGAATCATGCGCCTGCTATGCCTTCCATCCTTCTCCTGCTAGAGAGGTCCATTCGGGCCTTATACCCCAACGAATGATCAAGCTATGGGTCTCAAATCGATCCAAGTCCGCCTCGCGACCCCAATCATACCCGCTGCCCACCGCCTGCCATATCCCTACCTAGTGGTAGTGCCACAGGCAAGAACCCGTGCTCGCTCCGTCTCCGCAACCACCGGCAAGGTCCATACCCACCCGTCCTTAACCCTCCACACCGGGTCCCACTGCGTCGCAACCAACTCATCGATACCCAGTCTGTGGCAAGTAGCACGGGCCTCATCCGCATCTTCCGCCGCCCCTAGATAAAGCCGCGCAAGCTCCGCCTTAATCCCCTCACACGGCCCGGGATCGCCTCCAAACGCCACATTGCACTCCGGAGCCGCATTCGCCGTCTGCCTTGGCGTGTTCAGCAACTGCGCAAAGTTGAAGAAGTCGCTCGGCTGATGCGTGTCATACTGCACCACCGCCATCTTCGGTGAGCGTCCATCCAGATCGCGCCGAATCTCCCGGAGCGCCATGTTTCTCTCTGCGAGCCCCCCCAGCCCCTTCCGTTGCAATCTGTCCTGCACCGGCAGATAAAGCCGCAGCAAAACCGCCTGATACACGGTCCCACCCATCCCCACCACCATCAGAATCGCCAACACCACCCTCACACTCCGCCGCGGAGCGCGAATCGTTCCATCCAGCAGCAACCCCGCCAGCAGCAGCAAAAAAAACTGCGGTATCAGCATTGAACGAATCCCAAAGTCGTTCGTCCCAATCACCGTCGACTTCACAAGGCTCGAAACCACCAGCCCCGCCACCACCAGAAACACCGCCGTCTGCTCCCCATCCCCAAGGCTCTTCCACCTGCGCAGCAACACGACCACCAGCACCGCCGCGAAGAAGCCCAACTCCGCCGCATACCCCGGAGCCATCAACACCAGCGCCGCAACCTGCTCTTCAACCCCCACACTCCGCGTCCGCATCTGCTTGAACCCCGGCAACTTCGCCACCGAGATCGGATCGATCATCGGCCGCACAGCCAACGCGAACACCGCCGTCCTTCCTCCAGCATTCGGGCCCGCTGCCCGCAGCTCCCTCAGATAAGGCGCCAGCAACACCACCGCCACCAACCCCGAGCCCAACAAAACAGCGCACCGGTCTCGTCCATCCCTCCGCACCCACGCCCAAACCAGCCATCCCGCCATCACCATCGCAAAGGCCACCGCCACATAGGTCGACAACCCAAACGAAGCCGCAAACCCCACCCCGGCTATCACCCCACAAAGAACCCTCTGCCTCCCCCCGCGCCCCTCCGACATCCAGATCAGCAGAAACCCGAAGACGCAGCAAACCAGCGCCGCCAGATGATGCGGCACCCACAGCATCGTATCCATCCAAGAAGTCACCTGACCCGCCGACCACCACTCCATATCCGGATCAGTGTCCATTCCCTGCAGATACGCCACGATCGCCGGAATAAGATCCAGCCCCGTCACCACCAGCAGCCCTACCGTAATCCAAATCCTGCGCCTGGCCCTTGCAACATCCTTCGCAGGCGTCAAAAAATACCGCCCATACAGCCCAATCGCCGCCGCCAGCCCAAAGCCAGACCACGCGCAGCTCGCAATCATCGCCTGCCGGGCCGACACTCCCGCCACCTTCACCACCACCGCGCACACCACATACCAGAAGTAGTAGTAGCGCATCGGAGCAGCATGGCCCACTCCCCCATCCGATACCGTCCAATACAGAGGATTCCCCGGCGGAACCCCCGTCCGCACCACCGCATCCACAAACGCAGTCCGCAGCGCGTGGTCATAGACGGCCACGTTCATATAAAGCTTGTTCCCCAACCCCACATCGACCAACTCCCCCACCACAAAGACCGCGCCCCCCAACCCGGCAGCCACAACCAGCCGTCCCGTCCGGCCCAGACGAAAGCGCCTCCCACGAATCAGCTCTATCCCAACCAAGGCTACCGCCGTCACGCCAAGCCACACCACCACCCAGCAGGCCACATTCAGCGAGACATACTTCCCCGCCATCACCGCCAGCAACGTCACCACTCCAAACGATAGCGGCACACTCCAGGTCAGCCGCTCCCCCAGCGACCGCCCCCGAAAACCCAGCAGATCCGTCACCCAACCCACAACGTACCCTGGCCCAGCCAACAGCGCAAAACCCAGCGCAGCAACCAGACAACCCGCAATATCCCGATAGGTATAGAAACTCAAACGTTCACTGTCTTTCGAACTTCGAAAGTTGTCCGCAAGTCTACCACCGCTCTCACTTCATCCTCTCTGTCGTTCCAGAAACCCCTATAATGGCCGCATGAACACGCCACTCGAAGCAAACCACAGGTCTGTGCGCCAGACGCTCCTCATCGATGCCGACGACACCCTCTGGGAGAACAACGTCTACTTCGAGCGAGCCATCGCCTCCTTCATCTCCTACCTCGACCACCGCATCCACACCGCCGAAGAGGTCCGCGGCCACCTCAACCGCGTCGAACACGCCACCATCGCCGCCCAGGGCTACGGCCTGCACAGCTTTCGCAAGTCCCTCATCACCTGCTTCGAGCAGCTCACCGATCAGCCCATCACCCAGGAGAAGCACGACCGCATCGTCAGCTTCGCTCAGTCCATCGCCGACCAGGAGATCGAGCTCCTGCCCAACGTCGACGCCACCCTCGCCGACCTAGCCACCCGCCACCGCATCATCATGGTCACCAAGGGCAACACCGAAGAACAGCAGGACAAGCTCCGCCGCTCCGGACTAGCGCCCCACTTCTCCGCCGTCGAGGTCCTCCCCGAAAAACACACCGACGCCTACCTCTCCCTCGCCTCCCACCACGCCTGCGAAGCCGCCTGCACCTGGATGATCGGCAACAGCCCCCGCTCCGACATCAACCCCGCCCTCGCCGCCGGACTCCACGCCATCTTCATTCCCCACGACTTCACCTGGGTCCTCGAGCACGAGGTCGTCAACCAACCTCCACCCGGCCAAACCCTCCTAGAACTCCCCACCTTCGCCGACCTCACCCAATACTTCTAGTTGGTGAAGCATGGAAGGCATCAATGAGAAGACGGTTGTAAGGAAGATATTTGTGGACTGGGTGTGTCTACAAACTGGGCATCTACAAAAAGGACCTGTCTAAAAAGGCAAAAAGGAAAGACGAACTAGGACCTATCTAAAAATTTGTCATCCTTGTATCTCTATATGAGTGGCGGTAAGACTGTAAGTCAGAGGGGGGAACCGTTTTTCTGGTTCCCCACGGGCGTGCGGCATCCGTTCATCCTGAGGTGGTTTTGCCACCGTCGCTCAGCGAGGAACCGCATCCCAGGTTGCGTCCGACCGAACAGTCGCCCGACTCTCCAGTCGCACTTACAAGGCAGGTTACCGTGACCCGGATTATTTGTGGAGTGGATATCTCATCAACCTCGCTTGCAGCCCGTATCGGCTCTCGCGGCGCCCAGGACAGCTTCGCCAACACCCCAGCCGGCATCGCCTCGCTGGCCAGCTTCTGCCACCATCATCACGTCGAACTGGTGGCCATGGAAGCCACCGGCGGCTACGAAAGACAGGCCTTCACCCGTCTCTGGGAGCTTGGTCTGCCCGTCGCCATCCTCAACCCCCGCCAGGTGCGCCGCTTCGCCGAGGGCCTCGGCCTGCTGGAAAAGACCGACAGCCTCGACGCCGGCCTCATCGCCCACTTCGCCGACGTGCGCTCCAGCGCGCCACAAGTTACTCATCCGACTTAACGCCAAGGCACGAGAGGTCAGACGCCAGATCCAGATCGCACCCAACCCACAGCAAGACAACCGCGCTCTCGCTCTTCCATAAAGAATCAGCAGCAGGGATGGTGGGAAAGCGGGAAACGCAAAGCGTTTTCCGAGGCAGTCCCATCGCCGTCTTTTCCACCAGCCGCTTGACAAAAACAGACAGTCGCTGAGCGAAGTCACTCGCAGTCTCATCGCGAGGGACGCAGTCGAAGGACCTGTGGTTTGTTCGGAGCGGCACCTTCTTCAAGTGATCTCAGCAGATATCTATCGAACCACACCGATTCGACTTTGAGTTCAACAGCTAACGAAGAAACAACAAATACATCGCCATCGCCAAACCAATCGCCGCCAGCACCAGTGCAAGAATTACCGCACTCCGCGAAACCCGCCCCGGAACCCAACTACCCGAACTCAGCTCCCGCACCACCCGCACATGACTCACGACCGCATTGAGATTAACGATCACCCCCATGAACACCAGCGCAACGCCAGACCAAACCGAGAGCGGATGGGTATCCGTCACGGAATGCGCCTGGCTGGCACTCATCTCCCGCAAGAACAGTCCAAATCGGCTAACTGCAAAGCCCACCCCCATCAACCCCAGACCAGTGCGAATCCAGGCAAGAAACGTCCGCTCCGCCGCAAAATAAATCCTCGGATCCTTCTCCCCGCTCCCATCCATAGCCTGAATTGTACCCACAGAGCCCAATCTCGAGCCCTGGGACTACGCGCTCTCCCATGAGGTAGGCTCTTCTAAGCCGATGGACAACACAGACAGCCGATGAAACCCACCACTCCCACCCTAGAAGGCCCACGCATCCGCCTGGAACCCCTAACCCTTGCCCACCTCCCGGCCCTGGAACAAGTAGCCTTCGATCCCCGCATCTGGCGCTACATGAATACCCCCGTCAACACCCCACAAGACCTCCGCAAATGGGCCGAGACCGCCCTAGCCCTGAAACAAGCAGGCACCGTCATACCCTGGGTCACCATCCTCAAGTCCGAAAATAAAGTTATAGGCAGCACCCGCTACATGGACCTCGATCTCCACCACCGCACCGTCGAGATCGGCAACACCTGGCTCTCACCCCAATACCACGGAGCCCACGCCAACCCAGAAGCCAAGCTCCTCCAACTCACCTACGCCTTCGAGACCCTCAACCTCCGCCGCGTAGCTCTCAAGACCCACCACGAGAACCTGCAATCGCAAGCCGCCATGCGCAAACTAGGCGCACAATACGAGGGCACCTTCCGCAACCACTACATCATGGACAACGGCTCCCAGCGCCACAGCGTATGGTTCAGCATCATCCAGGAAGACTGGCCGCAGGTGAAATCTCAACTAGAGCACCGGCTGGCACAGGCGCATCCACCGTCCGCTTAAGCTGCCCACAAGCCGCATAGATATCACGCCCCCGCGGCCTGCGGATATAAGTCGGAATCCCACCCGCGATCAGCATCTTCTGAAACACCACCACATCCTCCGGCTCCGGCTGATGGTAGTCAATCCCCGGCCCCGGATTCCACACAATCAGATTCACCTTGGCCCGGATCCCCGCCAGCAGGGCCAGCACCTCGCGCGCATGTTCCGGCTGATCGTTCACCCCACCCAGTAGCACATACTCGAATGTCACCCACTCCCGCGTCTTCAACGGAATCTTCTGCACCGCCTCCAGCAACTTCGCGATATTCCACTTCCGCGTGATCGGCATCACCTGCTCCCGCACCACGTCGTTAGAAGCATTCAAACTCAAAGCCAGCTTCGGCCGCAGCGTCTCCTTCGCAAACGCCTCGATTCCCGGCAGTATCCCAGAGGTCGAGACTGTCATCCGCGACTCCGAGATCCCGATCCCCTCCACCAACACCTGCACCGACTTCATGAACGCCGCATAGTTCAAAAACGGCTCACCCATCCCCATAAACACCAGGTTGATCCGGTCCTTGCCAATCTGAATCCCATGCCGGTTCAGCACCGCCGCCACCTGCCCGGCGATCTCCCCCGCCGTAAGATTCCGCTTGATCCCCAGCTTCGCCGTCAGGCAAAACTGGCAGTTCACCGCGCACCCCACCTGGCTGGAAATACAGATCGTAGCCCGCCGAAATCCCTGCGGAGCCAACGCCCCCCAATTCCTCGTATCGACCCTCCGGCCACTCACCGCCTCTTCAGCCGCAACCTCTTCGCCCGACTCCTCAGCTGCCGCCTCCGACCCGTCCCCCCGTTCGCCACCATCCCCATCCGGCATCCAGACCGTCTCGACGGTCTCCCCATCCGCCATCCGCATCAGATAGCGCTCCGTCCCATCCACAGACTTCGCCGCCTGCACAATCTCCGGCAACCCCACCGAGTAGCCCTCACCCCGCAAAGCCTCCCGCAAAGCTACCGGAAACGTCGTAACCTCATCCAGCCCACTCACCCGCTGCTTATAGAGCGCATCTCCAAGCTGTACTGCGCGATAGCCCTTCTGCCCCAACCCCGCCAGCAGGTCCGTCAGTTCCGCCCGCGTCAAACCGAACAGCGCCCGCGGAGCAGCCTTATCCCCGGCATCCGCCTTCGCCTGCCCTACCAGCAACTCCGAATTCGATATCTCTTGTTCCATGTATCCGTTCAAATCCACCTTGGGAAGGCCTACACTCCAGTCTACCGTGCCCAGCCCAATCCCTCCCTTCGCTGTGAAACAATAGACACACTAGGAGAAGCATGCCAGCAATCGCCACAGATCAGCTCAGCACCACCCCCTTCACCCTGAATCAGACCCCCCGCAACATCCGCAAGACCGTGCTCCCCAATGGCCTCCTCGTCCTCACCGAGTCCATGCCCCACGTCCGCAGCGTCTCCATGGGCGCCTGGATCGGCACCGGCTCCCGCGACGAGTCCGCCCCCCTCAACGGGATCTCCCACTTCGTCGAGCACATGGTCTTCAAGGGCACCACCTCCCGCTCCGCCCAGCAGCTCGCCCGCGAGGTCGACACCATCGGCGGCAACCTCGACGCCTTCACCGGCAAAGAGATGGTCTGCTTCAACATCAAGGTCCTCGACGAGAACGTCCCCCCCGCCCTCGATCTCCTCTCCGACCTCGTCCTCCACCCCACCTTCACGCCCGAGGACATCGCCCGCGAGCAAGGCGTCATCCTCGAAGAGATCAAGATGGACGAAGACAACCCCGACTACCTCGTCCACGAGCTCTTCACCCAGAACTTCTGGAAGAACGACGCCCTCGGCCGCCCCATCCTCGGCACCGCCAAGACCGTCTCTAGCTTCGACCAGCCCACCCTCTTCAGCTTCTACGCCGACCGCTTCACCCCCCGCAACATGGTCTTCTCCGCCGCCGGCAACCTCGACCACGACGCCTTCGTCGAGCAGGTAGCCCACCACTTCAACTCCCTGGCCTCCACCACGACACCCGCCACCACCCGCCAGCCGCCCGTCTCCAACCCCCACATCACGCTCAAGCGCAAAAAATCCCTCGAGCAGGTCCAGCTCTGCCTCGGAGTCCCCGCGCCCCCGGTCAACGACCCCGACCGCTACGGCGTCTACCTCCTCAACACCATGCTCGGCGGCGGCATGAGCTCTCGCCTCTTCCAATCCATCCGCGAAGACCAGGGCCTCGCCTACTCCATCTACTCCGAGATGAACCCCTTCGACGACACCGGCTCGCTCTCCGTCTACGCCGGAACCTCCGTCGACAAGACCGAAAAGCTCCTCCAGCTTACCCTCGTCGAACTGACCCGTCTTAAACAAGAGACCGTCTCCGAGGCGGAACTCAAACGCGCCCAGGATCAGCTCAAAAGCAACATCGTCATCGGCCTCGAAAGTTCGGGTAGCAGAATGGCCAACCTCGCCCGCCAGCAGATGTACTTCGGCCGCTTCTTTGGCGTGGAGGAGATCACCAGTGAGATCGAAGCCGTCACTCCCGCCACCATCCAGCGCCTCGCCCAACAGCTCTTCCGCCCCGAGCTCATGGCCCTCACCCTGCTCGGCAACCTCGGAACCATGAAGATCGAACGCGAGCATCTGGCCTGCTAACCCATCTGCTGGTAAAGTTTGGACGTGTGAAGCAAACGCACCAATCGTACTGAGGCCGTAAGAACCACCGAGATCGAGGAAGAACACCCAATGAATCCGACCAGCAACGCCCTGAATCTACGCAACCGAGCCATTCGCCATCTGGACGTCAGCCCCGAAGCAGGCTTCACCCTCATCGAGCTCCTCATCGTCATGTCCGTCATGCTCATCCTCATGACCCTCGCCGTCCCCCAGCTCCTCAAGCTCCGCAAGCAGGCCAACGAGACCTCCGCCGCCCAGTCCGTCCGCACCATCGCCCAGGCCGAGCTCCAGTACAACTCCGCCTACCCCGCCAACGGCTTCGCCTGCTCCCTCGCCTCCCTCGGCGGAGACCCCAAATCCGGTGCCCCCACCGCCCAGGCCGCCCAGCTCGTCGCCCCCGACCTCGCCGCAGGCCAGAAGGCCGGCTACACCTTCGCCATCACCAACTGCAGCAAGGTGACCGTCAACAATCAGGACATGTACACCTCCTTTGAGATCACCGCCGTCCCCCAGGCCATCGGCAAGACCGGCGACAACGGCTTCTGCTCCGACGAGAACAACACCATCCGTAAGGATCCCACCGGAGGCACGAACTGCACCGTCGCCCTCCAGTAATGCGGTCCTCACCTAAGCTCTCCCTCGCTCTTCTGCTCGTCCTCTGCGCGCCCCTGGATGCGCAGAGCGACACCTCCATCCTCCGCAAAGTCGACGACCACTACAACCACCTCACCAGCCTCCGCACCCACTACCGTGAGCGCTACACCGGCATGGGCATGGACCGCGCCGAAGAGGGAACCCTCGTCCTCAAGAAGCCCGGCCGCATGCGTTGGAGCTATGCCCAGCCCGTCGGAAAGATCTTCGTCCTCGACGGCAAGTTCGCCTGGTTCTACACCCCCGGCGACTCCCAGGCCCAGCGCATCCCCGCCAAACAGCTCGACGACCTCCGCTCCCCCCTCCGCTTCCTCCTCGGCCACACCCAGCTCTCCAAAGAGCTCGAACACATCACCGTCACCCCCGACCCCGCCGGATTCAGCATCGCCGGCGTCCCCAAAGGCATGGCCCAGCGGCTCAAGCTCCTTACCCTGGTCGTAACCCCCACCGGCGCCATCCAACAGATGCGGCTCGAAGAGGTCGACGGCGCAATCACCGAGTTCGCCTTCTCCGACATGCAGGAAAACGCCCCCGTCAAAGACAGCGACTTCCTCTTCACCCCCCCAGACGGCGTCACCATCATCGAAGGCATCTCCCCCATCTAGCACCATCCCTCCTATCAGCTTTTTATCCCCCTAATCACCGTTACGCCTTAAAAATCGGTGCCATCGGCGCCAATCGGTGTTAAGCCGTCCCACCGCCTCGAAATTACCAAACTGCAACACTCCAGCCATCGAATCGACCTCATCCCATAAGACCCATAAGGTAAAATCACCCAACCGCCTGCAAATGGCAGGCCATCTGCAGCAGCACGAACGTTGCAAAGAAAAAGGTTTCCCGTGTCGAACACACTTTCCACGCAATACCTGAACACCTCCGAGTTTCACGCCGCCGTCCACCAGCTCTCCCCCACCGTAGCCGTCTTCGACTGCGACGGCACCCTCTGGTCCGGTGACGCAGGCTCCTCCTTTATGACCTGGACCATCGAGACCGGCCTCGTCTCCCGCGAGACCGCCGACTGGATCGACGCCAAATACCGCGGCTACAAGCGCGGCGAGGTCTCCGAGCTCGACATCTGCGGCCAGATGGTCCAGATGTACCACGGCCTCCGCGAAGAGGAGATGCGCTCCGCCGCCCGCGCCTTCTTCCAGGCCCGCATCGAAAAGAACATCTTC
The DNA here is from genome assembly GCF_018449545.1 of Granulicella sp. dw_53. Classification (GTDB taxonomy): domain Bacteria; phylum Acidobacteriota; class Terriglobia; order Terriglobales; family Acidobacteriaceae; genus Edaphobacter. The sequence continues at coordinate 685,629 of NZ_JAAVUR010000001.1, forward strand.
CCCGAGATGCTCGAGCTCGTCACCGCCCTCCAGTCCAAAGGCGTCGACATCTGGGCCGTCAGCTCCACCAACGACTGGGTCATCGAAGAGGGCGTCCAGCGATTCAACATCCCCGCCAACCGAGTCCTCTCCGCCCGCGTGCAGGTCGTCAACGGCCTCGTTACCGAGACCCTCACCGACGTCCCCACCGACGAGGGTAAAGTCGCCTCTCTCCTCCGCGCCGGCATCCCCCACCCCGACGCCGTCTTCGGCAACTCCGTCCACGACGCCGCCATGCTCGCCATCGCCCGCCGCGCCTTCCCCATCAACCCCACCCCCGCCCTGCTCGAACGCGCCGCCGACGAGGGCTGGCCCGTCTACTACCCCTCCTCGGTAGCCCCACCCCAACCCTAAACAGATATCAGCAGTCTTCGGGATTAGCACAGCGCTTTAGCTGGATCTTCCTCACGCTTAAGCACACGCTCAATCATAAATTTGTCATCCTGAGCGTAGCCTCTCGCAGTCTCATCGCGAGAGGCGCAGTCGAAGGACCCGCGGTTGCCGTTGTTCTCCTCACCCCAGCACAAACGCCCGGGTGCCCCATCCTTTGCGCCTTTGTATCTAGCGAAGGGTGGGACCTCATTCCTCTGCCCTGGCACATCCCAGCCCACAGCTTCAGTACCCACCTATCCCCACCTAAAATCATTCGCCCTCATGACGAATAAACAGGGCCCTCGCGTGTTTCCCTAATACACCGAAGTCGATAATCCAGAAATATTGCAAAGAGAAAATTTATGGCAACTTATGTCCTTGTACATGGCGCCTGGTACGGATCCTGGTGTTGGAAACGAGTGCGCACAGCACTCCAGGCAGCGGGCCACGAAGTCTTCACCCCGACCCTCACCGGAGTAGGCGAACGCTCCCACCTCAACTCGCGCGACGTCAATCTTTCCACTCACATTAACGACGTCGTGAACTTAATAAAATGGGAAGGGCTCTCGGACGTGATTCTCTGCGGCCACTCCTATAGTGGCTGCGTCATCAGCGGAGCCGCCGACCAGATCAGCGATAAGATTCGCGCACTCATCTATCTCGATGCCTTTGTGCTCGAAGACGGAGAATGCCTCTTTGATCTCGCCAGGGAAGATTGGGTACAGTTCGTACGCCAACAGACACAAGAGAGCGGCGACGGCTGGAAGGTCGCACCCACTCCCGCTGAATTCTTCAATGTGAATCAACAGGACTCAGCCTGGGTCGACGCACAATGCACCTCACAGTCGCTCGCATGCTGGGAAGAGCCCATCAAACTCACGCAGCGGTTTGCTGACATTAAAAATGTCACCCATATTCTTGCCACGGGCTATCCTCCAATCCTTCAACCGTCGCACGACCGGGCAAAGGCCAAAGGATGGAAGACCAGCACGGTCGACTGCGGACATGCCGTTATGCTCGATCGTCCCGGCGAACTAACGGAATTGTTACTTGAGTACGTCTAGTTGGGCATACGGTCTCTAAGTAGGGCTTGCCGTTAGCGCACGCTGATTGCGCAAACACGATAGAAGCGGCCACAACCGCTCCTTAACCACTTGGCCGTTGTCTTTCGCCCCTCTCCCATCAACAACCTTAGCTTTCGCTCTATCCTCACAAATCCTTCCCCTAACGAACAAATTTGTCATCCTGAGCGAATCCCCTCGCAGTCTCATCGCGAGGGGCGCAGCCGAAGGACCCGCGGTTCGCCCGAAGCGCCAATCTCTTCCACGAGGCACTCAAAATCCACGACCAATGTCTTGGGATTGAGCGAGGCTTTAGCTCCGGTCATCCCTTCCAAACAGCACTCATTTTCAATCCCTCGACACACGTTCTCTCCCAAATCCAACGCATCCAATACTCCGACGACACGGAGAAGAACATTGAAGACAATCCGCACCGATATTCTGGAGATCGCCTACGAAGAAGGAGGCCCGCAAGACGGCTCACCTGTACTTCTCCTCCACGGATGGCCGGACGCCCCACGCGGCTGGAACCCCATAGCTCAACGCTTACACGCCCAAGGCTGGCGCACCATCGCCCCCTACCTGCGCGGCACAGGGCCAACCAGATTTCTGCATCCCGACACTCCTCGAGTAGGCACCGGGGTCGCCCTCGCCCAAGACGCAATCGACCTCATGGACCGCCTCGGAGTCGAGCGCTTCGCCGTAGTTGGACACGACTGGGGAGCCCGCGCCGCCTATACCCTCGTCGCCCTCTTCCCCCAGCGAATCACCTCGGTCAGCGCCCTGGCCCTCGCCTACCAGCCCCACGGCCTCTTCACAGTCCCATCCTTCGATCAGTCAAGACGCTTCTGGTACCAGTGGTTCCTCTGCGTGGAAGGCGGTCTGGCCAAGGTCCAGGACGACCCTGTCGGCTTCGCGCGCATTCAGTGGGACACCTGGAGTCCTCTCGGCTGGTTCGACGAGACAGAGTTCTCCGAGACCGCAAAAGCCTTTCTCAATCCAGATTGGGTCGACATCACAGGCAACGCATACCGCTCCCGTTGGCGCACCGGCGAAACCTGGGATCCACGATACGAGCTCCTCCAACAGAAGCTCGCCGAGACAGAATCAATATCCACCCCCACCCTCATGCTTCAGGGAGCATCTGACCGTTGCGATGCGCCCAGCCAATCGGAAGGACTCGAGAGATGCTTCACCGGCGGCTACCAACGCATCCTCCTCGATGGGGTGGGTCACTTCCCTCATCGCGAAGCCCCGGACGAAGTCGCCACGAACATACTCCGGCATCTCCAGACATAAAAGCCTCTCGAGGAACCGTTGTCGCCAAGCCCCTGCGCCATCCCTCTGAAGCCTTTACAGTCCTTCCCCCGTCTAACCATGTAGACAGGTGAAAGAGACCATACGAAAGCTCGGAAACGGTGAATCGACAGCCCTCAAACCACTCCGGCTTGTGGTCGCGGCTCTGATCCTGCGCAACTCCTCCAACCAGCAAGAGTCGGCAGCGCTTCAGACAGAGGTCTTGGTCTGCCAGCGCCGTCCCGACCAGCCCATGAGCCTCAAGTGGGAGTTCCCCGGCGGCAAGATTGAACCCGGCGAGACCGCCGAACAGGCTCTGGCCCGCGAGTTGGACGAAGAACTCGGCATCGCCGCCACCATCGGACGCCGCGTCGCCCGCATCCGCCACAAATACCGCAACGGCGGAGCCATCGACCTCCAGTTCTTCGTAGTAGACCAATTCAACGGCGACCTCAACAACCGCATCTTCAACGACATGCGCTGGGCGCCCCTAGCCGAACTACCCGGCTTCGACTTCCTCGCCGCCGACCACGGCCTGATCCGCGACCTGGCCGAAGGCCGCCTCCTCTAACCACCCACCCACCCGCCCCAGATACAAACATCACCCAAAATCCACCCCCGGCACAATCCGGGTGCCCCACCCTTTTTGCAGCTTCATCGCAAATAGGGTGGGGTATCGGGCGAAAGCCCGACCGCCTTCCTTACTCCGCCCAAAAACGCGGAGGAATGGACACAACCCGAACAACCTCGACAACCTCCGTCCCAGCCACAAAAGCCCGGGTGCCCCATCCTTCGCGCCCTTGTCTCATGCGAAGGGTGGGAAGTAACCCATCCCTCAGCCCCTCCCTAGTCTTTATCCCCCCAAAACCCAACAAAATCCCATGTCAACCCCAAAACACACAACGCCGCACCTCAATCTCCACCCATATAACAAGAAACAAAAGACTTACAACCAAAAAATATACCCATCCAAAGTGGCACTTTAGTTTCGGCCCATTTCGTAAAATAGAACCAGAGAGAAAAAAATCGGGGACGCACAGGCGGAAGAGAACGCATAACTCTTTGCCGGACACATATTTGGACACAAGCCCTGCCGATAGAAGAATTTACAGCTCCACCCGTCGCGCATCTCACTGAAATAAAAGGCGGTTACACCCAGGCAAGGGGGGAGGGGGTCACCCCGCAGCCTCAAGACCCGTGCAGCCCGTTCCACACCAGGATCAGGGAAAGCACAATCACGATTCCCGCGGTAAGCCACGCAACGACGTTGAAAGTAACGGAATTGGTGTACTTCCCCATCAACTCCTGCTTGTTGATCAGCCGCAGCATGAAGATCAGCACCACAGGCAGCAGGATCCCGTTCAACACCTGCGACAGGATGATGAACTTCACCAGCGGAAACGCCGGAATCAGCACAATGGCAGCGCCGAAGAAGATCAGCAGCGTGTATAGCCAGTAGAAGAACGGAGCCTCTTTGAAGCCCTTGTCCAGCCCGCTCTCGAAGCCCAGCCCTTCGCAAACCGTATAAGCGGTCGAAAGCGGCAGGATGGAAGCAGCAAACAGCGAAGCGTTGAACAACCCGGCCGCGAACAGGATAAACGCGTATTGACCCGCGAGAGGCTTCATCGCCTCCGCCGCGTCCGAAGGATCGCCGATGTTGCGCACTCCATGCGTATACAACGTCGCCGCGCACGCCACGACGATGAACCAGGCAACTACGTCAGTAAAGATCGAGCCAACGATCACATCCAACCGTGAGGCCTTGTAATGACGAACAGTGATGCCCTTCTCCACGATCGAGGACTGCAGATAGAACTGCATCCACGGCGTGATGGTCGTGCCGATCACTCCGACCGTCATGTACACATAGCTCCGGTCGCTCCACACGCTCCGCGCCGGAAACTTCACCGTCTCCACCAGCGCCAGATGCCAATCCGGACCGCTAAGTACGCCGGCCACGATGTAAGCGATGTAAAAAACGCTCGCAACCAGAAAGATCTTTTCAACGCTCTTGTAGTCGCCCTTCACCACAAGAGCCCAAACCAGAAACGCGCAAACAGGAACGCTGATGTATTTAGTGACATGAAACAACTGCATACTTCCAGCGATACCCGAAAACTCGGCCACAACATTGCCGAAGTTCACCAACACCAGCAGGATCATGATGAAGAACGTGATCCTCAACCCGAACTCCTCGCGGATCAGGTCGCTCAGGCCTTTGCCTGTCACAACGCCCATGCGAGCGCACATCTCCTGCACCACGATCAGCGCCAGCGTGATCGGAATCATCGTCCACAGCAAGCTGTAGCCAAACTGCGCTCCGGCCTGCGAATAGGTAAGGATTCCGCCCGAGTCGTTATCGACATTGGCCGTGATGAATCCTGGTCCCAGAACCGCCAGGAACAGGAAGATACGCGTCCGCCAGCTGCGCCAACCCTTCATCGCTGTCCCAACCTCGACGCTCCTTGCTTATCGATTGGCCCGCAACAACGCAATGACTTGATCGGCATGGACCACGCCAACCAGCTTCTTTTCGTAGTCCAGCACCGGAAGTGCTCGCAGATTGTACTTGTCAAATAACTCGGCTACCTTTCGCCCATTGGCATCTACATTACAGCTTACGATGTGACCATGAGGAAGATCGTCCAGGAACGCTTCCGCTCCAGCCAGCACAAGTTGAGCGAGAGGAATCAGCGCGACGATTCGATCCTCTGGATCAAGCAGGTAGATCTCGTTCACCGCGTCGACATCTCCCTCGTACTTGTGTAGAGCTGCGATTGCGTCAGCAACCGAAGAACCTTGCGGAAGTGCAAGATACTCTGTCGTCATGCGGCCAGCAGCCGAGTCACCAGAGAACTCCAGCAGCTCCTCGACCTCTTGTCGCTCCTCGGGATCCATTCCCTGCAGAATGGCTTCGGAGCGCTCATCGGAGAGCTCAGAGAGAAGATCGGCAGCAGCGCCAGGATCCATCTCCTCGACAATTCCAGCGACCTGATCCGAGTCGAGAGACTCGATAAGAGTCTGCTGCATCTTCGGAGTGACCTCTTCGAGGGCTTCCGCAGCAACCTCCTCATCGAGGCTGATGAAGAGAGCCTGACGTTCAGCGGGAGCGAGCTCCTCCAGGATGTCAGCCAGATCGGACGGATGCATTCTGGCCAGCTTGTCCTGCTCGATCTTGAGCTTCACTCTTCTGGCCGGATCGCGGTCGATCAGGTCGACGAAGTTCCATGGAATGACGCTCGGACGGAATCGCTGGGCGATCCGATCGACCGTTCCAGCAGGAAGTCCTTTCAGCAGCCTGCGAACCGCGCCACGAAGCCCGACTTCGACCTCGGCGATTCGGAGGAGGAGTTCTGTTGCTCCATCCTGACTGAACTCCCAAACCAGATCGACGTCGTTGACGCGGACGACCTTGTGGCCGTTGATGTCGATGATCTGCTGGTCGAGCAGATCCCGTTCCAGCAGCAGATAGTCTTCATCGGTCGAAAGCGAGACGAATTCCGCCGTTTTCCGGAGTCGAATGTCTCCTTCGGAAGACATCTCCAATCCCGTAAGTGCCACTAATGTCGGAAGTTCACTGCGCCCTGCGGAGAGACGGCGAATGATCATTCCGTGGACGTGGATCGTATCGACCACCGGAAGAACAGCCAACTCCTTAATGTGCCCAAACACGCTCCCTTGCGCATCACTTACGGATGCACCGACGAGGGCAGAGACGCTGGTTCTGTGGTTCATGTGTTTGGTCATAAGGCATCGACTGCGAGAAGGCTTGTCTCCGCATCCTAACTCACGGAACGCATTGAAGGAACGAACTCCGGACCTGTGAGTAACGAAGTCGTCTCAAAGCTGCTCTCCTTGACATTCCGGAAGCACACAAGCAAACTGCCATCATTGCTACTGTCTGCCATAGACGATAACGATGGGCGATAAAAGGATATTTTTGGCCGACTCGACGACAAGCCGTGTGAGCTTCACTCTTGATTCTTCGCTGGACAGCGTCAACAAGGTGGAACAGACGGCGGAACAGTGTGCAGCGCGCGCAGGCTTCGACGAAGACACGATTCCTCATATTGGAATGGCAGTGCGAGAAGCAGCGGTGAATGCGGTTCTTCACGGAAATGCATACGATAGCAACAAGCACATCACAGCTTCGTTTGAAACGACGATCGATGCACTTACGATTCGAATCACAGATCAGGGACCTGGGCTGGATCCTGATAGTATTCCCGATCCACTCGCTCCGGAAAATATACTGAGAGGTTCCGGCCGTGGCATCTTCCTTATTCGAGCATTCATGGATGAGGTACACTTTCGGCAGCTACACCCCGGAACCGAACTCACGCTGATCAAACACCGCACACCCGCGCAACCGGGGACTTAAGGAGAAGACTACACATGAGCATGAAAGTACAGACTCGCCAAGTGGACGGCATTACGATTCTTGATCTCAGCGGCCGCATCACCCTCGGCGAAGGCAGTGTCACGATTCGCGACGCTGTTCGTGACGTTCTGGCCAAGGGATCGAACAAGATCCTGCTTAACCTCGGCGATATCAACTACATCGACAGCTCCGGCATCGGAGAGCTGGTGAGCGCCTTTACGACGGTAAAGAACAGCGGCGGTGAGTTGAAGCTGCTCAACCTGACCAAGAAGGTCCACGATCTGCTGCAGATCACCAAGCTCTACACGGTATTCGACGTAAAGGACGACGAGGCTTCTGCGATTTCTTCCTTCACGAAGTAAGTGTCTCTGACTCAACGAGAAGGCCGTCGCATTCGCGACGGCCTTCTTTTATGCCCAAAATGGGTTTCGAGCGGGTTTATTTGCTGAAGTCCACCTTTGGAGCGGTGCTGTTCTCAGGATTGCCCTTGAAGTACTCGTCGCGGTAGTGGAATCCAGCGATGTTGGCCCAGATGCTGTTCGGAAACTGACGGACGAAGATATTGTAGTCTTCGAGGGTTTTGTTGTAGCGCTGGCGCTCTACGGCGATACGGTTTTCGGTTCCGGCGAGCTCATCGGTGAGGCGGGTGAACTGCTCGCTGCCCTTCAGGTTGGGATACTGCTCCTGGAGGCGGAAGAACGGCCCGAGGGCGACGTCCAACTTGGAGTTGGCCTGGATCTGGGAGGCGCGATCCGGTGCGCCGAGGACGCCAGCGCGGGCGTTGGCGATGTTGGTCAGGACGGTCGACTCCTCGTTGACGTAGCCTTTGACCGACGCGACGAGGTTGGGGATGAGGTCGAGGCGGCGCTGCTGCACGACGTTGACCTGCGAATAGGCCTGGTTGATGGCCTCATTCTTCTGCACCATCGTGTTCTTGGCTCCGACGTAACTACCGCCGATCAGGAGCAGGACCACGATGATCAGACCCACAATGCCAAGAGAGATCCAAAGAGCTTTCATTTATGCCTCGACTTTCGTTCCACGTTTCGGTTATTCGATGACCGGCTCAGCTCCACGGCTGTACTGTATCACTGTGGTTCGCATCGCCCTTCTTTGCGGCTCAGGTTCCTGTATCTCTGGTTTACATTTCGGTCTCAAAAATCTCCACTTGCGCCTCCGCCTCCGGAGCTTCCTCCGCCGAAGCCACCGAAGCCTCCGCCGCCGCCACGGTCGTCGTCGCGTCCGCCACGTCCACCGCCTCCTCCTCCGCCTCCGCCCATGAGGCTGCCCAGGAAGAAGAAGATGAGACCGAGGTTTCCGGTCTTGGCCAGCAGGATGAGGACCAGCAGGACCGCTCCGGCGCCGACCAATACCTGCCAGAGACTGAGCTGCACCGGCTGAGCCTCCTGCCGGTGGTAGGTGTGCTGCTGGCTGGGGGTCAGGGTGATGCCGGCGTCGGTGGCGATGACCTGGGCGATCTGCCGGACTCCCAAGGGGACTGCGGTGTCGTAGTCGCCTTGCTGGGCTGCGGGCACCATGGAGCGGCCGATATCGCCGACCTTGGCATCGTTGAGGATGCCTTCGAGGCCGTATCCGACCTCGATGCGGCCGTGCCGGGGAGTCATGACGAGAAGCATCAGGACGCCGCGGTCGGTTCCCTTCGCGCCTATCTTCCACTTCTCTTCGAGGGCGGTGGCGAACTCCTCGATCGACTGATCGCCGTCCAGGGTCTTGATGGTGACGACGGCGATCTGGGCGTGGGCCTGACGGTCGACACGGGTGCAGAGGTCTTCTACGCTCTCCCTGGTGGCGGGCGATAGGACTCCTGCGAAGTCATTGACGTAGCCGGTTGGAGCAGGAAGATCGCTGACCCTCTCGGCGTGCGCTCCGCCTGCGGTTACGAGCAAGAGGATAACAAGGGTCAGGCCATGCAGGATGCGCTTCATCAATGGTTGATTCTACGCTGGACGTCCCGGATAAGTTCCCTGACCGGGGGGGTGCCCCCCCTTGCCCGCGTGTAACCCGTTTCGATTGAGCGGATTACTTCCCAGCAGCCGCGTTAAATTCTTCCATCGAAAAGAGTTGCGTCCAAATACGTGCAGCGCAAGGGCTTACGCCTTTTGGTGGAAGCTGATGGAACCAATTCAGGGAAGAATCGCTCTTTGATCCCTGCTTTAAGTTTACTAAAACCGATGGGGTGAAAGTGCCACATCTGGGAGGACTTTTTTAGGAGGACAAGCAACTCATTCTAAATGGATTAGAGAATTGATCCCAACGAATGAAGGGTTAGTGGGGCTTGACATGCGAATTTGCTGAGGAAAGTGGCGAAAGAAAATGGAGGGGCTTGAAGCGCCCCTCCATTGGTTGAGTGTTATAGGTTCTGATTCAATCCTCTTTGCGGCTGACCGTCGCGATGCCTTTGTCCTTGGCTAGCTTGTCGACCATGGCGGTGTGCTCCTGGATGACTTTCTGCCCCTTGGCGGCTGCGTCTTTGAGGACGGGATCGCCGGCGGTCTGGGCCTCGTCGCGGAAGTCACGGAGGTCTTTGTGGTGGTCCTTCGCCATGTAGGCGATGTACTCGTTGTCGAAGTCGGCTCCTGAGAGGGAGCTGAGCTTGTCGAACTCGGCCTGATCTTTTTTACTCAGCTTCTTGGGAGGCGGCACTCCCATTCCTAGAGCGATTGGCTTCATCTGCTCGCTCAAGGCGGTGTGATCTGTCACCATCTTTTGGCCGAAGGCTTTCACCTCTGGGCTCTCGGCCTTCTCGGAGGCTAGCTTTCCGAGCTGGATCTCGGCCATGTCGCCCTCTGTTGCCTTACGAAGGAACATCTTGTCTCTCATGGTCTGGCCGGTGTTCCCCATGGCACCCGTCGAATCCTGCATAGAGGTGGAGGCAGCCTGTTGCTGCTGAGGAAGATTTGGGCTGGTTTGGGAGGCGCCGGGCGACATCGGGTCGGTTTGCGCAAACAGGGCTGCAGGAGCAAGTGCTATGGCAGTGGCCATGCAGACGGTACGTATTGAATTGAATTTCATATGAGTCATATTTAACTCCTTCGACGGGTGGTGCGTTTTGCAACGCTTCAGAGTTTACTTTCTTTTGACTTCCGAGTTCCAAATCGATTCTGAGTTCCCCGCCGTTTCGTGTCAGTTCATTGGGTGAGTCTGTGGGGTGGCGGGTTGCCCACCGGCGTACTGGGCGGTGGCTGTATTCTTGATTCGGCAGCAGCCCAGGATAGTAGTCCACACCAACCGGAATCAGCAACCAGGAGCCCCAAAAGAATCATGACCGCCCCCGCTGTGAACCCGCCCGTTGCACGCAAGGAACCCACCCCCACCACTCTGCATGGGCAGACTCTCCAGGACGACTACCGTTGGATGCGGGAGAAGGATTCTCCAGAGGTGATCGCGTATCTGGAGGCAGAGAACGCCTACACGCAGGCAGCGATGGCCGGGACGGAGGAGCTGCAGGCGAAGCTGTACAAGGAGATGCTGTCGCACATCAAGGAGACGGACGAGTCGGTGCCGTATCCGGATCACGGCTGGTTCTTCTACAGCCGGACGATGGAGGGGAGCCAGTACCCGGTCTATTGCCGAAGGCTGGCTACCGGACCTAAGTTCGACGAGGGTCAGCCGGAGGAGATTCTGTTGGATGTGAATCTGCTGGCGGTGGGGCAGCCGTTTATGGCGGTCGGCGGAATGAGCGTCAGTCCAGATGGAAGGCTGATGGCGTATTCCACGGATAACACCGGCTTCCGGCAGTACACGCTGAAGGTGCGGAGTCTGGAGACGGGGGAGGATTTTCCGGAGACGGCGGAGCGAGCGGGATCGTTTGTGTGGGCGGCGGACTCGAAGACCCTGTTTTACACAACGGAGGACGAGGTTACGAAGCGGCACAACCATCTCTACCGGCATACGGTGGGACAGCCGATTGCGGCGGATGTGCGTGTGTTCGATGAGACGGATGAGCGCTTCAACGTGGGGGTGGGCAAGACGAGGGACCGGGAGTATCTGCTGCTGGAGGCCGGGAGCCATACGACCAGCGAGTGCCGGTTTCTTTCGGCGGAGGATCCTGAGGGGGAGTTTCGGCTGATCGCGCCGCGGATCGATGACCAGGAGTATTCGGTTGATCACCGGGATGGGCTCTTCTATATCCGGACGAACGATACGGGAAAGAACTTTCGGGTGGTGACGGCTCCGGTGGATGTGACGGGACGGGAGAACTGGGTTGAACTGATTGTCGAAGACAAAGAAGCTCCGCTTGAGGATTTCGATCTATTTCATTCATTTTGCATTAGTTCACGACGGCGGTTTGGACTACCCACGCTGACGGTGATTCAGCTTACGGACGGGGGCGAGATCGGAGAGTCTCGGGAGATCGACTTCCCGGAGCCGGCCTACACGGCGCAGGCGCATGCCAACCGGGAGTTCGAGACGAGCTCGTTCCGGTATAGCTATCAGTCTCTGGTCTCCCCGGCTTCGGTGTATGAGTATGACGTTGAGAGTGGGGCTTCGACGCTGCTGAAGCGGCAGGAGGTTCCGGGCGGATTCGATTCGGCGCTGTATGGCTCGGACAGAGTTTGGGTGGAGGCGGCGGATGGGGTGAAGATTCCGGCGTCGGTGGTTTACCGGAAGGATTTCTTCAAGAAAGACAAGAGCAATCCGCTGTATGTCTATGGATATGGGTCGTATGGCTATCCATTACCCTTAGGGTTCAGCGCGGCGCGGCTGGCGCTGCTGGATCGTGGGGTGGTAATGGCGTATGCACATATCCGGGGGGGCGGCGAGATGGGCGATCCCTGGCATGACGCGGGCAAGATGATGGTGAAGTGGAACACCTTCTCCGACTTTATCGCGGTGACGGAGCAGTTGGTCGCGCAGGGGTACGGAGCGGCGGACCGGGTGGCGATCGAGGGTGGAAGCGCGGGAGGGCTGCTGATGGGCGCGGTGGTGAATGCTCGTCCGGAGCTGTTCTCGGTGGTGCTGTCGCATGTACCGTTCGTGGATGTGATGAATACGATGCTGGATGCTTCCCTGCCACTGACGGTGGCAGAGTACGAGGAGTGGGGGAATCCGAATGAGGCAGAGGCGTTTGCTTATATGAAGAGCTATTCGCCGTACGACAACCTCAAACCAGGAGCGTATCCGGCGATGCTGGTGAAGACCAGCCTGAACGACTCGCAGGTGATGTATTGGGAGCCGGCGAAGTATGTGGCTCGGCTGCGTACGCTGAAGACGAATGGGACGCCGCTGTTGCTGCACATCAATATGGATGCGGGGCATGGTGGGGCTTCGGGGCGGTATGACTATTTGAAGGAGATTGCTTTTGATTATGCGTTTTTGTTGCGGGAGTTGGGGGTGGAGGGTCGGACGTAACGGGGTGCGGATTTAGCGTGGTCGTTTCCGTGCTTTGGGAGTTTAGGGCTGGGACAGGAGTACGGTCGTGCTTTGCACGATACCCCACCCTATTTGCGATGAAGCTGCAAAAAGGATGGGGCACCCGCTTTTGTGGCGGGTGGAGGTTAAGTTCGAGAGTGGAACCAGTCGGCCAGGCCGGCGGGGTCGTCGGTGATGATGGCGTCGACGTGGGCGTCGGCCATCTTCTTCCAGCCTTCGGGGGTGTTGACGGTGTAGGGGATGACTTGCAGGCCGGCCTGGTGGGCTGATCTGACTGCGTCCGGGGTGACCAGGCTCTCGTCGGGGCTGAGGATGGTGGCGCCGGAGACCTGGGCGACGTGGGTGAAGGTCTTGTCGCTGTCGGTGATGCCCATCATGACGTCGTAGCGGGCCTGTCCGAAGAGGGCGGAGCGGCGGATGCTGGGATCGAGGGTCTTCATGGCGCGAAGGGTGCGGAAGTCGAAGCTCTGAAGGATGACGCGGGATTGGAGATGGTGGCGCTTGACCGCCTCGTCGATGAGGGCGACGAAGGCCTCGGGGCTGGGGGTCATCTCGGGGTGGTTGATGAAGATCTTGGTCTCGACGTTGAAGCCGAAGTTGCCTTGGGGGGCGAGGTTGAGGACCTCTTCAAAGGTCGGGATGGGGGTGTGGGGCACGGCAACCTGGTGGGGGAAGCCGGGGACGGTGTTGCCGCAGTCGTACTGCTTGACCTGAGCGAGGGTGAGAGAGTGGATCGCGGTTCCGGGAGCGAGGGCGGGCCCGTCGCACTGGCGCTCGTTGCGCAAGACGGCGGCGATGCGGGGATCTTCGGAGGCGGGCTGGGTGATGTAGGGCGAGTGGGAGACGACGAGGACGTTGTCTTTGGTGACGGCCAGGTCCAGTTCGAGCACGTCGACTCCGTGATGGATGGCGTACTCGAAGGCCGGGATGGTGTTTTCGGGCTCGGCGGCTCGGCCTCCGCGGTGGGCGTGGATCTGGATGGTTGGGTGGGTTTGATTTTCTGGGAGAGACTGGCACGCTGCGGAGAGCGCGCCCAAGAGAAACATGGACGAAAGAAGCTTTGTCATTGGGCCAATTTTGGCGCTAGGCGATTACAAAGCGGTGAAGTGCTGATGTATTTTCGTTGGAATGGAATCGTTGGTGACGAAATTTAGGATTGCGGCCTCGTCCCTCGCGATCTGGCTGCCAGAGCGAGGCCGTATTCAGTTTTGCTCTAGCTGGCCTTGGCCAGGACTTCGATGATCTTGTTGCTGAAGGCGGGGATGTCATCGGGTTTGCGGCTGGTGATGAGGTTGCCGTCCTGGACGACCTCGCGGTCGACCCACTTGGCTCCGGCGTTGGTGAGGTCGGTGTGGATGGAGGACCAGGAGGTCATGGTCTTGCCTTTGACGACGCCGGCTTCGATGAGGGTCCAGGGGGCGTGGCAGATGGCGGCGACGATCTTGCCGGTGCCGACGAAGTTCTTGACGAAGGCGACGGCGTCTTTGTCGATGCGAAGCTCGTCGGGGTTGATCTGGCCTCCGGGGAGGACGAGGGCGTCGTAGTCGGCAGGTTTGGAGTCCTTGACGAGGTGGTCGACCTTTACTTTCTTGCCCCAGTCGTTGACGTCCCAGCCCTTGATCTCGCCGGATTTGATGGAGAGGACTTCTACGGTCGCTCCGGCTGCTTCGAGGTTCTTTTTGGGGTCGGTGAGTTCGACCTGTTCGAATCCGTCGGTGGCCAGGATGGCGATCTTCTTTCCTTTCAGCTCATTGCTCATGTTGTGTTTCTCCTCTTGGCACGCGTCTGCTCTCCGGCGTGCGAAGTATGGGTTAAGACAGCGGAGCGAGGTTTGGCGTTGCCAGTGGAAAAGGTCTGGGGTGGGCGGGGCCGTTTTGAACAGGCGATGAAAGGTTAAGGGGCTGGGTGCGGTATTCTGAGCATTCCTGTGGCAAAAGAACTTACAAGTGATGCTAGTACGCTGACTCCGGTGATGCGGCAGTACTTCGCGGCGAAGGAGCAGTATCCGGACTGCCTGATGTTCTGCCGGATCGGCGACTTCTATGAGCTGTTCTACGAGGATGCGATCCTCGTAGCGCGGGAGCTGCAACTGACGCTGACGGCTCGGGATAAAGAGAAGAAGCAGCCGATGTGCGGGGTTCCGTACCATGCGGCGGAGGTTTATCTGCAGCGGCTGCTGCGGAAGGGGTATCGGATCGCCCTGTGTGAGCAGATGGAGGATCCGAAGCAGACCAAGACGATCGTTCGGCGAGAGGTGACTCGGGTGCTGACGCCGGGGACGGCGATGGATCCGACGCTGGGGGCGGAGCAGAGTAATTATCTGGCGAGTGTGTTTGCCAAGGGGTCGGGCGCGGGGCTGGTCTGTGGGATGGCTCTGCTGGATCTGTCGACGGGGGAGTTTCGGGCTACGGAGTTTGGGGGGGCGGGGGCCTGGGCGAGTCTGGTGGATGAGATGGGGCGGGTGAGGCCGGTGGAGCTACTGTACTCCTCGGGTGGGTTGCTGGTCGGGGTAGAGACAAGTGGACGATTGGGGCTGGGAAAAGAGAACGGTCGCGCTTCGCACGATGCCCACCTTAGCGACGATAAGACCGTCGCGAAGATGGGGCACCCGAACTCGGTGGCTCCGCCGGAGGTTGAATCGGCCGGTGGACTGGATGGGATTCGGACGAAGACGGCGGTGGAGGAGTGGGTTTTCTCTGCTGAGTATGCGATGCCTTTGTTGAGGAATCACTTTAAGGTTCATTCGCTGGATGGGATGGGGCTGGGAGGGCATGAGGCGGCGGCGGTCGCGGCGGCGGCGCTGCTGCATTACATCCAGAAGACGAAGCAGGGTGCGGTCGAGCATGTGGATGGGGTTCGGTACTACGAGCGGTCTACCTGCCTTGAGCTGGATGCGGTGAGTGTGCGGAATCTGGAGCTGGTGGAGCCGCTGTTTTCGGGGGAGTCGGCGCAGACTACGCTGTTTTATACGTTGGACGCCTGCTGTACTCCGATGGGTAAGAGGTTGCTGCGGTCGACGTTGTTGCGGCCTGCTAGCGACTTGTTGGAGATTGAGGCGCGGCTGGCGGCGGTAGGCGAGTCGGTTGGGGATCTGCGGGCTCGGGAGGGAGTTCGGCGGTCGATGGATGGGGTGCTGGATCTGGAACGGCTGCTGGCGCGGGTGGCGTTGGATTCGGCTGGGCCGCGGGAGGTGATGGCGCTGGCCGGAACGCTTGGGTGTCTGCCGGGTGTGGTGGCAGCGGTTGGAGTCTTTAAGGCAGAGCGGTGGCGCGAGCTGGGTGGGGTGGATGGGGCGGGAGGCTTCGATGCGCTGGAGGATCTGCATCGGTTGGTGATGCGGACGATGGTGGAGGAGCCGCCGGTCAGTCTCTCGGATGGTGGGGTGATTCGGGTGGGGGTGGATGCGGAGCTGGATGAGCTGCGGGAGTTGAGCCGGAGTGGGCGGCAGGCTTTGGTGGCGATCGAGGAGCGGGAGCGCGCGAGGACAGGGATCGGGAGCCTGAAGGTGCGGTTCAATTCGGTCTTCGGGTACTACCTGGAGGTGACGAAGGCGAATGCCAAGTCGGTGCCGGCGGACTATGAGCGGAAGCAGACGCTGGTGAATGCGGAGCGGTTTACGACGCCGGAACTGAAGGAGTATGAGGCGAAGATTCTGACGGCGCAGGAGCGCAGCGGGGAGATCGAGCGGCGGATCTTTGCGGAGTTGCGGCATGCTCTGCTGGCGGCGGCGATGCGGATGCGTGCGACGGCGCGGCGGGTGGCGGAGATCGATATGCTGACTTGCTTTGCGCATCTGGCAGCGTTGCGGGGCTGGGCCAAGCCGGAGGTGGAGGTTTCGGGGGTGCTGGAGTTTGTACAGGCTCGGCATCCGGTGGTGGAGCGGCGGCTGGAGGAGAGCGGCGGGGGGCGGTTTGTGCCGAACTCCGTTTATCTGGATGCGGATGCCGGCCCGGCGGTGCTGCTGATTACAGGACCAAATATGGGGGGCAAGAGTACGTATCTGCGGCAGGCGGCGCTGCTGGTGGTGATGGCGCAGTGCGGGTGTTTTGTTCCGGCGGAGCGGATGCGGCTGGGACTGGTGGATCGGATCTATACGCGGATCGGGGCGAGCGACAATGTGGCGCGGGGGCGGTCGACCTTCATGGTGGAGATGACCGAGACGGCAGCGATTCTGAATACTGCGACGGCACGGAGTCTTGTTCTGTTGGATGAAATGGGGCGTGGAACTGCAACATATGACGGGCTTTCGCTTGCATGGGCTACGGTGGAGCATCTGCATGACCGGATTGGAGCGAGGACGCTGTTTGCGACTCACTATCACGAGCTGACGCTGCTGGCGGACCGATTGGAGCGGCTGAAGAATCTGCGAGTGACGGTGAAGGAGACGGCGGGGGGAATCGTGTTTCTGCATACGGTGGAGGCGGGTCCTGCGAGCAAGAGCTATGGAATTGAGGTGGCTCGGCTGGCTGGGCTACCGGGGGCGGTGATTGGGCGGGCACGGGAGGTTCTGAAGCTGCACGAGAAGGCGGAGACGCAGCAGGTGCGAGAGGCGGCTCCGTCGGCGCCGCAGTTGCAGATGACGATGTTTACGCCCTTGTCGCAGAGGATCGTGGACCGGTTGGAAGAGGTAGATTTGGATGGGCTGACTCCACGGGAGGCGTTGAACCTGCTGGCGGAGTTGCAGCGGGAGTTGAAGGCTTAAGGGGTGATCCCATTGGTAAGAGCTGAAAAGGGTAAAGCGATGGTGGTGGCTGGGGTGATGAGTGGGACCTCGGCGGATGGGGTGGATGTCGCGGTTTGCCGGATTGTGCCTGCGCTGCGGGAGGGTGGGGTGCCGCGGGTGAAGGTGTTGGGGCATCTTGGATTTGGGTATCCGAAGGCGGTGAGGGCGGCGGTGTTGCGGGTGATGGAGGGGGAGCCGGTAGCACCTGCGGAGATGTCGCGGCTGCACTGGCGATTGGGGGAGGTTTATGGGGAGGCGGTTGCTAAGGCTTGTGACGCTTTCGGGATTGGGATAAAGGTGGTCGCGCCTTCGCACGATACCCCACCCTATGCGATGAGACCGCAAAGGGCGGGGCACCCGGGTTCTGTGGCTGCTACCGGAATGCGGTTGGGGTTGGTTGGTTGTCATGGGCAGACGGTCTATCACCAAGGGGTGGCTTCGCGGTATCTGGGGGCTCCGGTGCGGTGTACCTGGCAGATGGGTGAGGCGAGTGTGATTGCCGAGCGGCTGCGGGTTCCGGTGGTGAGTGATTTTCGTCCGGCAGACCTGGCGGCGGGCGGGCAGGGTGCTCCGCTGGTGCCGATGCTGGATTTTGTGATGTTCCGGTCGGAGAGGGTGAACCGGGTGTTGCAGAACCTGGGAGGAATTGGAAATCTGACGGCGATTCCCGCTGGGGCTGGAGTGGATGAGCTGATGGCGTTCGATACGGGGCCGGGGAACATGGTGATCGATGCCTGTATGGAGCGGTTGTTTGGAAAGAAGTTCGACAGGGGTGGGGCGGTGGGACGGCGGGGGCGGATCCTGAAGAGTGTGGTGGATGGGGTGCTGCGTGGTGGGTACTTCTCTGCCCTGCCGCCGAAGAGTTGCGGGCGGGAGGAGTTCGGTTCTGCCTTTGTGGATCGGTTTATCCTGCTTTGTCGCGGGGCTGGAGCTAGCGATGCGGATGTGGTGGCGACTGCTACGGCGTTGACGGCGGATTCGGTGGTGGATGCTTACCGGCGGTTTGTCTGGGGGCATCTGGGGGCGGCGGCTCCGCTGGCGAAGACGGAGTTTGTGGTGGCTGGAGGTGGGGTTAAGAATGCTGCGCTGATGGGGATGCTGCGGGAGGGTTTGGGGGCGCTTGGCGTTCGGGTTCGTGAGATGGGCGAGTTGGGGGTGGAGGCGCAGGCGAAGGAGGCAGTGGCTTTTGCTTTGTTGGGGTGGTTGAGGTGGAACGGCTTGGCGGGGAATGTGGTTTCGGCTACGGGGGCGGGGCGAGCGGTGGTGTTGGGGAAGGTGACGCTCGGATGAGGGTTGTGGCGATGTGGAGGAAGGCGCTTCGCTTCGCGAATACCCCACCCTATCGCGATAAGACTGCGAAAGGGTGGGGCACCCGGATTTGTGGCGGGGTTGTTTTTTTGGGGGGGTTTGGGGGTGTTTGTTTGCGGGGGGCGGGGGGGGGGGCGGGGGCGGGGGGGGTGGGTTTTTTGGGTAGTGCGGGCAACCCGGGTGTGGGGGGAGGGGGGGGGGCGGAGGGGG
>NZ_JAAVUR010000010.1 GCF_018449545.1 Granulicella sp. dw_53
ACCCAGCTCCTATCAGCCGTTATCCCAATAATCACCGTTACGCCGTCCTCCGCACCTCTGCTTTACAATCGCACTGGCCGCGAATCCAGCCGGCCCGAGGTGCAGCATCCCATGTCCATCCCACTTTTATTTGCTGTCGCCATCGTCGCTCTCTACTTCTTCAGCTCCATCAACATCCTCAAAGAGTACGAGCGCGGAGTCATCTTCCGCCTCGGCCACGTCAAACAGACCGCAGCAGGTCCAGGTGTCGTCTTCATCTTCCGCCCCTTGGACCAGATCGTCCGCATCTCCCTCCGTCAGGAGGCCATGGAAGTCCCAGCGCAGGACGTCATCACCCGCGACAACGTCACCCTCAAGGTCAACGCCGTCATCACTCTCCGCGTCGTCGACCCCACCAAGGCCGTCATCGAAGTCGCCAACTACATCTACCAGACCTCGCAGTTCGCCCAGACCACCCTGCGCTCCGTCCTCGGCGAAGTCGACCTCGACGGCCTCCTCGCCCACCGAGAAGCCTTGAACATCCGCATCCAGAACATCATCGACGGCCACACCTCGCCCTTCGGAGTCAAAGTCGTCTCCGTCGAGGTCAAACAGGTCGACATGCCCGAGTCCATGCTCCGCGCCATGGCCAAACAGGCCGAGGCCGAGCGCGAACGCCGCGCCAAGATCATCCACGCGGAAGGCGAGTTCAACGCCGCCGCCAAACTGGTGGAAGCCGCCGCACTCATGGCCACCCAGCCCATGACCCTGCAGCTCCGCTACCTCCAGACCCTCACCGAAATCGGAGTCGAGAAGAACACCACCATCGTCTTCCCCCTCCCCATGGAACTGATGAACTTGCTAAACCGAACCTTGGTACCAAACACCGGCGACACAAAAAAGGACTAAAAATAAGAAAGAGACTTTGGCAGTGAACGAAGAGGCATTGAGATCTTGGACCGCTCTTACAATCCGGACAGCTACGACGACCCCATCGAACACGACCGCGAGATCTCTCTCGGCACCCCGACGATCCTCGGCATCTTCTTCGGCCTCGCCCTCATCTGCGCCCTCTTCTTCGGCCTCGGCTACAGCATGGGTCGTCACTCCGCCCAACCCGTAGTCAGCACCGCCGAACCAGCCACCGAAACTCCCACCACAAGCTCCGCCACCAAGCCACCCTCCGGCCTCCCCGGCGAAACCCCAGCCCACGATCAAGCCGACGTCCCCGAAACCGCCCCCGAGCCCAAGGCCAAGGTAATCCCCGCCGTCGCCTCCATCCCCCCACCCCGCCCATCCGCTCCCGTTGAAAAACCAGCTCCAACGCCAGCAGCCGCACCAGCCTCCACCGGAACCATCATCGTCCAGATCGCCGCTGTCTCTCACCGCGAAGACGCAGACGTCCTTCTCACCACCCTGCAACGACGCGGCTACAACGTAGTCATCCGCCAGGAACCCCAGGACAAGCTCCTGCACGTCCAGGTCGGTCCCTTTCCCACCCGCAAGGATGCGGATGCGATGCGCCAGCGTCTCCTCGCCGACGGCTACAACGCCATCGTCAAGTAGCCTGTGGCTCCAAAGGCTGCATCTCCACCGGCAAAGCCGCCGCAATCGCCGCTCGCACCGCCCGCATCAGATCCTCCCGAGTCGCATACTCCGACGACTCAATCACCGGAAGTAGTTGCACACGCGCCACGCCGATAGTGATCGCCGCACTCCCCTTCCGCATCATCGACTCCGTCCCCGAAACCGCAATCGGAACGATCGGAGCCTGGGTCTCCTGCGCCAGATAAAACGGACCTTTCTTGAACATCGAAAGCCTTCCGTCCAGCGAACGAGTTCCCTCCGGAAATACCAGAATATGCAGCCCGGAACGCAGCGCCTCAGCCGCAGCCTGCACGCTCGCTCGCGCTGCCTCCCGCTTCTGCCCTCGCTCCACCGGCACAAACTGCCCCATCCGCATCGCCCGGCCAAGAATAGGAATGCTCATCAGCTCCTTCTTCAACAGCACCGAACTTCGCCCCGGAAGCGCCGGCAACACCACTGGAGGATCCAGGTTCGACACATGGTTGCACATAAAGATGCAGCTCCGACCCGCCGGAACATGCTCCAACCCACTCACCAGAATACGAATCCCAGCCGCACGCACACCGGCGCGGGCGATCCACATCGCCACCCGATACATCGGGCCGATGTCTCCAGTCAGCAGCGTGTAAGGAATTCCAATCAGACCCGCTATCGGACCCAGCGTAACGTAGACAAAAAGTAGCTTCAGAGTAGCGAACATTCCACTTTGCAGAATACCGCACCGCAAGCAGACCTGCCCGTCTTGGCCATCTAGACTCTGCTTTCCAGTGCGGCGAGCGCCCTCGGAAGTTTCTCGTAGATGCCGCCAAAGCCACCGTTGGACATGATCGCAACAACATCGCCCTCGCGCACCTGCTCCGTCAGCACCGCGACGATAGCATCCGCATCCGCTGCTACGATCGCCGGAGTTCCAGCACCATTCAAGCTCGCTACGATCTCCTCCGGAATCAGCCGCTCCTGCACAGGAATGCTCTCGGACCGGAACACCGCAGCCAGCACAACCCGATCCGCAAGCGCCAGACTCTCCACCAGAGCCGCCGCAAACACATTCCTGCGCAGCGTGTTCGACCGCGGCTCCAAAACCGCCCACAAGAGCCGCCCCGGATACCTCTCCCGCAGCGCCCGCAACGTCTCCCGAATCGCCGTAGGATGATGAGCAAAGTCATCGACGACCGTAACACCCCCGACCTCCGCCCGCACCTCCAACCGCCGCTTCACGCTCTTGAAGCTTGCCAGCGCCTCCTGGATTGCTTCCAGTGGAACTCCCTGCCCCGCCGCCAAAGCCGCCGCGGCAGTCGCATTCAGCGCGTTGT
Organism: Granulicella sp. dw_53; assembly: GCF_018449545.1. Classification (GTDB taxonomy): domain Bacteria; phylum Acidobacteriota; class Terriglobia; order Terriglobales; family Acidobacteriaceae; genus Edaphobacter. The sequence goes on from NZ_JAAVUR010000010.1 coordinate 2,880, forward strand.
GCTCCCCCGCCATCGGCACCTTTAAATCGGCAAAATGGACTCCACCCCGCGCAAGCTTCCACTGTGTCCCGAACTCATCATGCCGCAGTTCGGAGACATGCCAGTTGGAAGCTGGATCAAATCCATATCGCTCCACCGCACAAAACGCCTTTGCGACACACTCCCCTACATTCGTACTGCCGTCAAAGGCCACGATGCGCCCGCGTCGCGGAATCAGATTTACAAACCGCTTGAACGCTGTCTTCACAGCCTCCAGATCGACATAGATATCCGCATGATCGAACTCGACGTGCGTCAGGATCGCCGCATCCGGAAAGTAGTGGAGAAACTTCGGTCCCTTATCGAAGAAGGCCGTGTCGTACTCGTCTCCCTCAATCAGGAATGGTTGCCGTTTTTTACCATCTCCGATGGCCCTTACCCGGAAGCTATTGCCAAAATTCTCCGCAACCCCGCCGATCAAAAACGAAGGCGCCCATGCCTCGTCCTGCCGCGACGCGACCTCATAGATCCACGCCAGCATGCTCGTCGTTGTCGTCTTCCCATGCGTCCCAGCGACTACCAAAGACTCCCGCCCCATCAGAAATTCATCGTGCAAAATCGCCGCCATGGAACAGAACGGAATCCGCGTATCGAGCACATACTCTAGCTCGACATTGCTCCGCGAGATTGCATTCCCAACCACTACCAGATCGGGCCGCGGTTCGAGATTGATCTCCGCATAGGGCTCATGAACCGGAATTCCAAGCTCCGCAAGCATGTCGCTCATCGGCGGATAAGCTGCGGCATCCGATCCCGTGATCTTATGGCCCTGCAGCTGCAGCATCCCCGCCAACGACGCCATCGCCGTCCCACAGATGCCGATCAGATGAATGTGTTTTGTACTCTGCATCGCCTCTTTCAAACCTACCCCTTAACAGCCGCTTCAAGAAAGTGCAGTTGAGGATTCTCCGCATTCGACAGATCCAGTCTCACCCGTACGTTCAACGGCAGCGTAATATTCGGCGCGCTCACATGCCCGCAGCGCAACCCGATCGCGATCGGGCCTTCGAAGTCTCGCAATGAATGAAGAATCGCACGCTCCAATAGATCCGCCTCCTCAGCCGAGACACACTGCTCCATATTGCCGAAGACAATCCCGCGCACGCTGTCTAATCGCCCCGAGTATCGCAGATGAAGCAGAATCCTATCCCACTGGTAGGGCTTCGTCCCGATATCTTCCAAAAACAATACGCTATTCTCCGTCCGCGCAGCATACGGAGTTCCCAAGCTCTGCGCCAGAATCGAAAGGCAACCGCCGAGCAATAATCCATCCGCAACACCGGGCTGCAGTACTCGCAGTCCATCCGTCGCACCCAGCATCCAATCCGTCGCGCCCTCCAGGCACTGCGTCCAGCTTGGTAGATCGACTCCGTCATCGCGCGCAAAGTCCGCGGCCACCATCGGTCCATAAAACGTAACTAAATTAGCTTCATTTTGCAGCCAGCAATGCAGCGAGGTATGGTCGCTATATCCGATAAATGCCTTCGGATTCGCATGAATCAAATCCGCGTCCAGATACGGCAGCAGCTCAGCCGAACCCCATCCGCCTCGCGTACAAACGATCCCATCGATCTCCGGATCGGCAAACGCCGCATGGAGATCTGCCAGCCGCTCCTCGAGCGTCCCCGCATAGTAGAGCGGACCACGATCCAGAGCATGGCCGCTGAGCACTGTCTGATAGCCAAGCGCCTGCAACCAATCCAATCCGCGCTGCACTCGCTCAGGCTTCGGCGTACTCGCAGGCGATAGCACCGCCAACCTCGCTCCTAATCTCAGAGCCGCTGGCCGCACCGTCTTGCTCCCAGTAGTCTCGCTCACAGCCCAAACACCTCGCCAACACAAACAATCTCCGCCGGTCCAGTCAACTGCATGACTTGATCGTTTGCCGGCCAAACCGTTCGCTGGGCGCCACCCTCTGCCAAAGCAGTTAGGCTTCGGTCAACACCGGCCAGCACCATCGCAGCAGCAGACGAAGCACAAGTCCCCGTACCCGAAGAGGTCGTCGGACCGCATCCGCGCTCGAAGATCCGAAACGCGATCTCTCCGCTCGAGATCACTCGTACAAACTCAACATTCGTTCCATGCGGGAACAACGGGCTCGTACTGATGCGTCCGCCAACCTCCTGCCACGCCTGCCCTTGAACGCTGAAGTCCTCCGTATCTACCAGAATCACAAAATGCGGATTCCCAACGTTCACCATCGCGCCGGCCACGTTCCCCAGCCCATCCACCACGATCGTGCGCGGCATGACACGCGGCACACCCATCTCACTTTCGATCAGATAATTCGGATCGGCAGCCTCAATCACGCGGCAGGTCCTTACTCCCCCATGCGTCCCCAGCGCGACCTCCTTAAGGCCTTCGCTCTTCGCCAGCCACGCAGCGACGCATCGTGTGCCATTGCCGGAGAGCTCCGCCTCGCTTCCGTCTGCATTGAAGAGCCGCAGAAAAAACTCGCCGCCAACCCGATGCTCCAGAAACTCAATACCATCGGCCCCGACGCTGGTGTTACGCGAGCACAACTTCCGCGCCAACTCGGCGTGCCTCCGCCCAGCCAGCGCTTCTTCAATGATCAAAAAATCGTTACCGCACGCGTGCGCTTTTACAAATGGAATCATGCTTCCTATTCTTCCTCAGAGTCGCGATAAACGACTACCTGGTTCGTCATCGCGCTCGCTCGTAGCTCAGAGATAAGCCGTTCGTGCTTCTTTTTGTTACACACTACAGCAAAGGTGACCCTCTGCAGAGTAGCGACCGTAGATCGATCGATAATATTCAAACGGACGCCTGCCCCATCCAGTACATGCAGGATATCCGTATACATCGCCATCTCGTCCTCGCCACGCACCTCATACAACATCGAATACCGCGTCCATCCAGTGAACGCCTCAAGCCAGCCGATGCACAACAGCGAGAACAGAACGATCACCGTCGCCAGAGCCGCTTCAATATAAAGTCCGGCACCGCACGCCATTCCGATCGACGCCACCACAAACACCGTCGCAGCGCTGGTCAGTCCCAGCGTTCGATTCCGCGTATGCAGAATCAACCCCGCGCCGAGAAACCCGATTCCCTGAACGATATTCGAAGCCACCCGGCCTTTATCGGGATTCCCTTCACCCGCCAGCACGGCAGACAACAGTGTAAAAAATGCGCAGCCCATGCAGAGCAGCATGTTCGTCCGCAGGCCCGATGCCTTATGCCGCCACTCCCGCTCCAACCCAATCACTCCGCCCAGCAGACAAGCCATCAGCAGCCGCGTGGCTGTGCCCGTAGAGAGCAGTTCTTGGTCGATCTGGCTGAAATTAAACGAGCTTGGAATGTACATGAGTCTGGAGGAGATACTAGCATTCCAAGCCGCCGCCTAGTGGGTTGGCGACGGCTTATAAACATCCGAGCGATAGATCCGCGCACAAGGCTGCCCGCTCGTACACAACACGGTCAGCTCCGTAAGCCCGTCAGGATGCTCCGTAACAGCGTGCGAGACCGGGTCCCCGGCGATTGCCACAACGTACTCTGAGCGTGCAGCGGGAGCATCCAGCGCCGCCTTCCAACTGTCGTAGTCCCCTTCGTTCAGCGTCTGCCGCAGCGGAATCCCTGCCTGCTGCAACGCCCCGATATGCTCCGAGTTGAACATCAGAATCGGTACACCCGCAGGGAACGACTTCAACTCTCTCGCAACCGCCGCCTCAAACGCGACCCTTGTCACCGCGTTCACTTGTCCCTCTTTTAGAACCAGTGGAATCTTGTACATCATCCCAATCGTGCTCAGCACTACGAGCAACATCGCCACGGGCTGCAGCAGCCTCGCTCCCAGCGGCAGTGTCGTCTTCCACCGTCCATCGAGCCAATCCAAAGCCAGCATCGAGAAGACTACCAGCGCCGGAAGCAGGCCCATCCCGTATCGTGCGTTGTAGAACGAGTGCGGCCAAAGCTGCGGAATGAAGATCGGCACAGAGCCATACGCGATCGAGTAGACATAAAACGGCAGCGGCACCCATAGCAGCGCCGAAGCCCATGCCACGCCGCGCCGCACCATAACCACCAGCCCGGCGAGCGCCGCGACCATCACAGCAAAGCCAGTCTCCCAGACCGCGGTATCAACCTGCGCCGTTCGCGTGTAGAACAGCAGCGCCCACGCGGGATTATGCCAACCACGGTAGTGCCGCGAGCCAGGCGGCGAAGTCTTCTTCTCGATCGCCGCCGCCGAGTAAGGCCCGCGCATAAAGTCGAGCGCATCATGGAAGAAATGCTGGTTGTAGGCAAGCCAGCTCAGCGGCCCCGCGACCGTCAGCACGGTAAACACCGTGAACGAAGGAACCACCCGCCGCCACAAATCCGGGTTGCGCGATAGAGTCCACGTAAGGACACACCATACCGCCGCGCCCATGATCCATCCGTCGTACCGTGTGAAGACCGCCGCCACAATCAGCAGCGCAATCCCCACCAACTGCTTCGCCACCCGAACATCGCGCTCCGCCTGCACAGCGGCGACGCACTCCATCGTCAGGCAGGTCAGCCAAATGATCTCTGCCAGAAACAGCGGCTCCGTCATCGCCGTGGTCGAAAGATAGAGCAGGTTTGGATTCAGCGCGTAGAACATCGTGGCCACCAGCGCCCACCGTTGCGTCATCATCCGGCGCGCAAGCCGATATAGTCCGATCACGCTCAGAATGTAGCAACCCAGTGACGGCCAAGCCCCTGCAAGACCGTTCTGCCACCACTCCATATTCCGCACAAAGGGCAGCATCAGAAGATGCGGCAGCGGCAGCCAGACACCGCCAAGCTGCGCCAGCCCCGGGTTGCGCGAATCGAAGATACGCCGCGCTATCCCCAGATGAGCGACCGCATCGCCATAGAGCAGAACGTAACCACGCGTGTAACACACTACAAACGCGACGAAACTCGCCACCACCGCAGCCAGCGCGATGGGAAACATCTCTTCCCGGGTTGCAGGGTGCAATCCACCTGGCAGCACCTCTACATCGTTCGGCGGTGTTCCCCCGCGGAGCACACCTGCTGCCAGACGACCCCGCCGTCGCCTCCCGCTGGGAGTCCACTTCGGAGTCGTCTTCGGGGCCTGATTACTCAAGGTGCGAGATCTCCCGGAACAACTGGAAGCGCGCCTCGATCTCTTCGCGGCTCACCGACTGGAGCCGTTCCGTACCGAACCTCTCCACCGCAAACGAACCCATCACGCCGCCATAGAACATCGCCGACCGGAACACCGCCGGCGTAAACTCCGGCTGCGAAGCCAGGTACCCGTAGAACCCACCTGCAAACGAATCGCCCGCACCCGTCGGATCGACCACCTCTTCCAGCGGAAGCGCCGGAGCACGGAACGGCATAGAGATGGAGGAAGCACCAAGGAAAGAGCGGTCGCAGAAGAACGCAGTCGCGCCATACTCGCCATGCTTGACAACCAGAATCCTCGGCCCCATCGCCATCACCTTGGACGCGGCCTTCATCAGATTCTGCTCGCCCGAGAGCATCTTCGCCTCGCCATCGTTGATGAGCAGAACGTCCAGGCCCTTCAACACCTTCAGCAGGCTCTCCCGATGATCCGCGATCCAGTAATTCATCGTATCGCCGCAGACCATGCGGACGTCCTTCATCTCGCTCCGTACCCGTGCCTGCAACACCGGATCGATGTTCGCCAGAAACAGGTACTCGCTGTCCGCATACGCCGCCGGAATCTTCGGCTCAAACGTCTCGAAGACGTTCAGGTCGGTGCCCAGCGTCTTTGCCTCGTTCAAGTTCCCCACATAGGAACCCGTCCAGTGAAAACTCAGCCCGGGAGCCCGCTCCAGGCCCTTCGTATCGATGCCACGGTCCGTCAGCACCTTCTCATGCTGCGGAGTGAAGTCCTCCCCCACCACCGCGATCACCCGCACCTGCGTGAAGTAACTCGCAGCCAACGCGAAATGAGTAGCCGCTCCACCCAGGCAGTGATCCACTGAACCGTGCGGCGTCTCAATGCTGTCAAACGCCACCGAACCTACAACGAGAATTGACATAATAAGTTATATTCCTCTTGAAAAAGCCACTCGAATCAGAACAAATCAGCCCGGCACAGCGTACGGCCGGCTATACAAAGATGGAACACAACCCTAGAGATATTTATCCAACAACAGCCCGAGGCGCTTCTTCGTCTCCGCCGGAATCACCTTGGGATCCGTCAGGACGGCATACTTCAGTGCAGATGCACAGGCACAGGTCCGATCCTTCGGCATCGCGGTAATCGCTGCCTTCACAACCTTCGCCGCGTTCTCCGCGTTCTGGTGCAGCACCGCTACGATCTGGTCGACTGTTACGTCATCGTGCCCTTCGCGCCAGCAATCATAGTCCGTGACCATCGCCATGGTCGCGTAGCAGATCTCCGCCTCGCGAGCCAGCTTGGCCTCCTGGAGGTTCGTCATGCCGATAACATCCGCGCCCCAGCTTCTATATAGGTTCGACTCCGCACGCGTAGAGAACTGTGGCCCCTCCATGCAAACATACGTACCGCCGCGTTTGCCCACCACACCCACTGCCTCGCAGGCATCCACAAAGGACTTCAGCACCGTCCCGCAGACCGGATCGCCGAAACCGACATGAGCCACAATCCCGTCACCGAAGAAAGTTCCTACCCTGGCAAACGTACGGTCGATGAACTGGTCCGGCATCACAAAATCCGTCGGCTTGTGCTCCTCTTTCAACGAGCCTACCGCCGACACCGAGAGAATCCGTTCTACTCCCAGCATCTTCATTCCAAAGATATTCGCGCGAAAGTTCAGCTCACTCGGCAGTAGCCGGTGTCCCCGCCCATGTCGCGCCAGAAAAGCCACCTTGCGACCTTCGACCTCGCCCAGCACAAAGGCATCGGAGGGCTCTCCAAACGGTGTCGTAATCCGCTCTTCCCGTACATTCTCCAGCCCAGGCATGGAATACAGACCGCTGCCCCCAATAATCCCAATCTCTGCTTTATTCAATTACCCTGCTCCTATTGCTATAACTTGCGTGAATGTCAGGAGACACCACCGAATCAGTGCCCAGTCGAGTATATCGTTGCTGGAATCGCAGCCTTCATCAATCCAAAACTGGAAAGCCCCTGCACCATTCCCAATGAAAGCTCGTGTCCTGCCGGTCGTCCCACCTGTGGCGCTTGACCGACCCCCACTACCTGCAACGGCCCATCCGACTGCACCGCGGCGATCTTGTCCCGCAGCTTCCGCGCCAACGACAGCTCAAATCCCTCGCCCACAAAGACGCTCGAACCCGAAATGGAGATCAGCACGTCCCCTTCTTCGGTCGAATACACCTGTTCCGAATCATCCGCCTCATCCGCGGACCGGCGTACCAGATGCGCATACTTCCGCGCCAACTTGGCCGAATAGACCCGCATAAACGTCTTCGCCGAATCGCGGTTCCTCCAGTGCGACACATACAACAGCGCCAACGATGCGGTTGACTCCCGCTCCGCCGCCGTCACCGCCGACTTACGCTGCGCAGCAAAGTACACACCGCCGTTCCACGCCGGAGACAGCGCCTCGGCGATCGCCTGTCCACCAAAGAGCTCCGTCAGAATCTGTACATCCAACTCGCCCATCACGCCAAGGTCGTAAGGAAGATACTCCGCCTCCAGCAAGGGGTGGATATCCGGCAGCCGCAGCACCGGAACAGGCGTGTGTGCCAGATACACCTCTGGCGTCATAATCTCGAAGCTCGAGGACGGCGGATTGGTCAGCGTCCCCGCAAAAGCCGCCTCCTTGCCGCCCTTCACCAGCACTGCCTGCTCAAAGCTCAACCCATCGCCATAAGGAAACAAGAGCGACCTCTGCAACAGCAGAGGAGCCCGTGATAACACCGGCGATCCACTCGAGTTCGCCACCGAATCCTTCAACCGCGCCGCCAGCTCCGGAGCATCGACCAGCGACTTGCCCGCCGGACGCAGCGTGTAGTCGATATAGGTCACCATCGCCTGTCCTTCGGCGACCGCGCTCCGCGCCGTCTCTGCTTCATCCGTCTGCAGATGCCGGTTGTCCTCCTCCATAGTCTTCGCAATGCCCTTCTCTTCGACATCCGACCACTTCGTCAGGTCGACCCGCTGATCCTGGAGAGCATGCGTTAGCTCGTGCGCCAGCACCGGCTTCTGTTCCTCCGGCTGAATCCAGTCCAACAGGCTAATCGTCTTCGTCTTATTGTCATAAAAGCCAGCGATCTGCTCCGTCAGCAGAGCCACCAGGAACGGCCGCAGATGGAAGTCCCGGTCCAGCAACCCAAACTTCTTCAGAACGATTTCGGCGTGCTCCAGCTTCCTGGCCCCCTCGTCCTCCGCGAACTTCTTCTCCAGGTACTTGTTCACTTCGCTCCGCGAGATGAGCTTCCGCTTCACCGGATGCACGATAGGCAGCTTCGTATCCTCGCTCACAAAACCTAAAATCTCATCCACCGATTTGAAGAGCTCCTTTGCCTGCTCCTTCGTCATCGGCGTCGAATTGGTCTGATCCCCTGAAGCAGGACCACTCGGCTTGGGTCCCTGCGCAACAGCCCGCAACCCGCAACTCGCCGTCAAAAGCACCAGCGTCCCAATCCACACACTCAGGCCGTTACGCCGGCCGTTACAGGTTTGCTGCAAAGTCACCCCTCCGGAAACACGTATAATCACAGTGTACGCAGAGTTACATACCCCGTCCGCGATGAGCCCAACCATCCAGCCCGAAACCTCGACTCCTCAGGCACCTGCGGTAGATCTCCAACTCGCGGCCCTTCTCGGCGGTTCAGCACTCTCCCCCCTCTTAGACACCGGCTGGATTCGCATCACCGGAGATGATCGCGTCCGCTGGCTCAACGGCATGGTCACCAACTCCATCCAGGAGCTCCAACCCGGCCAGGGCAACTACAGCTTCCTCCTCAACGCCCAGGGCCGCATCCAAGGCGACGCCCATGTCTTCGCCGAACCTGCTGAATTTGAAGCGCTTCTCCTGGAAACCAGCCTCTCCCAGGTCCCAAATCTCATCACCCTCCTCGACCACTTCATCATCATGGACGACGTCGAGCTCACCGACGTCTCCGCCACCCGCTCCGGCCTCCTGGTTGCGGGTCCCCAAGCCCCTGCCCTGCTGGATAGCCTTCTCCTACCCGCCTCGGATCTCCCGCCACTTCAACTGAAGACGATCCTCTGGCGCACGAGTGAAGTCACTATCCTCCACGCCCATAGCCCCCTCGTCCCCCGCTTCGAGCTCTGGGCCGACGCGGCCACCATCTCTGTCCTCACCTCCGCGCTCCAAGAAGCAGGAGCCACCTCCGTTACACAAACCGCCCTCGAAGACCTCAGAGTCCTCGAAGGCACTCCCCGCTACGGCACCGACATCCGCGACCGCGATCTCCCCCAGGAGACCGTTCAAACCCGAGCGCTCCACTTCGCCAAAGGCTGCTACCTCGGTCAGGAGATCGTCGAACGCATCCGCTCCCGCGGCAACGTCCACCGCACCTTTACCGCCTTCCGTCTCGAAGGCGCCCTCCCCGCCGCCGGAACCCTCCTCGAAGCGGAGGGCAAGCAAATCGGCGAACTCACCAGCGTCTGCGCGATCTCGCTCTCCAACCAGCACCTTCAGCTAGCACTCGGATACACCCGCCGCGAGGCGCTCGATCGCAATCTCCCCCTCACCTACCCCGGCGGCATTGCTATCCCGGTTCCTGCCCCGTTTCACATCCCTACAGCCGGCTGACCTGCGCCGCATATGATTCTGAGAGAGTTTAACTATGCCCGAGCAAAATAAGCCCTTTGTCGTCACCGACCGCCGCAAGTTCACCCTCGACGGCGAGCCCCGCCCCGACGCCGATCCGTCGCCCGCCCGCGAGCCTCGCGACGTCACCCCGGAGCCCGCTCCAACACCAGTTCCCGAGCCCCAGCAGGCCGCTGCTCCCTCCCCATCGGACGAAGACATCCCCGCCGGCCCCACGGCTGAGCAGTCCGATCAGGCGCGCATCGCCTACGACGCCACCGCCGACCGCCTCGACACAGCCATCCGCGCCGCCAACCCCGGCATGGACCGTCTGCCCCCCATGAGCTTCGAGCAGCTCGTCCAGTCCGTCTATATGTCCGCCGTTATGCAGCTCGGCGGTTCGACCCCCGAGGGCCAGCAGCCCCAGGTAGACCTCATGGGAGCCCGCCAGAGCATCGACATGCTCTCCATCCTCCAGGAAAAGACCAAGGGCAACCTCGCCACCGACGAAGACCGCCTCCTCGACAGCGCCCTCTTCGAACTCCGTATGGCCTTCCTTGAGATCACGCAGGCGCTCGCCCGCTCCGCGGCAGCCAAGAACCCCGGCCAGGGGCCGCTCCGTCCCGGCCCCGTGGGGCCTAGCATCGTCCGCTAACGAATGGAAGCCACCCTCACCTTTCTCGGCAGCGGCACATCGATGGGCATTCCAACCCTGGGCTGCGACTGCGCCGTCTGCGCCTCCGCCGTCTCCTCCGCACCCGGAGTTCCCCCGGCGGAGCCGCGCAACCGCCGCACCCGGCCCTCCGTGCGCCTCGCCTACAACGACCGCACCGTCCTCATCGACACCGGCCCCGACTTCCACGCCCAAGCCGTCCGCGAGGGCATCCGCCGCGTCGACGCCGTCCTCTACACCCACGGCCACGCCGACCACGTCATGGGCTTCGACGACCTTCGCCCCCTCAGCTTCCACGTCGAGGGAAACCTCCCCATCTACGCCGACGACCCTACCGCCACCGACCTCGAGCGCATCTTCGACTACACCTTTCGCACCGAAGACCGCTACCCCACCAGCGCCCGCGTCGAGATCCACCGCCTCGACCCCACCCCCGGCGCCGGCGTCGAGCTCTTCGGAGCCACCTTCCAGCGCATCCCCGTCACCCACGGCCGCCAGACCATCACCGGATACCGCTTCGGCTCCGCCGCCTACCTCACCGACATGAGCGACATCCCTCCCGAGAGCCTCCTGCTCCTCCAGGACCTCGACATCCTCATCCTCGATGCCCTCCGCCACCAGCCCCACTACAGCCACTCCCACCTCGAGAAATCCATCGGCTTCGTCGACCTCCTCAAGCCCCGCCGCGCCTTCTTCACCCACATGGGACACGACATCGACCACGCCGTCACCGAAGCCGCCCTACCACCCCACATTCGCCTCGCCTACGACGGCCTGCAGGTTCAGTTCGAGATTGCCCCATGAACATCTACCGCGAACTCTCCAGCCTCCCCCGAACCCTTAGCGCCTCCGTCGCCACCATCGGCAACTTCGACGGCGTCCACCGCGGCCACCAGGGCGTCATCGCCGAAGTCGTAGCCCGCGCCCGCCAGCTTGACCACACCTCTCTCGCCGTCACCTTCGATCCCCACCCCGCCCGTGTGCTCCGTCCCGACGCCAGCCACTCCCTCATCACTCCCCTGCCCCAGAAGCTGGAGCTCCTCGCCGCCACCGGCATCGAGAACGTCGCCGTCCTCCCCTTCACCCCTGAGTTCTCAAAGCTCACCGCCCGCGCCTTCGCCTCCGACCTTCTGCGCGACACCCTCCACATCCAGGAGCTCCACGAAGGAGAAAACTTCCGCTTCGGCTATCAGGCCGAGGCCGGCATCGACAGCCTCGAAGCCCTCGGCAAGGAGCTCGGCTTCACCGTCCGCGTCTACTCCCCTCGGCTCCTGCGCGGCGGTCCCATCTCCTCCAGCCGTGTCCGAAACGCCATCGCCAGCGGCAACGTCAGCGAAGCCCGCGCCCTCCTGGGCCGCCCCTTCGCCATCGAAAGCCACCCCGCCTCAGGCCGCGGCTACGGCACCCGCTACACTGTCCCCACCATCAACCTCGCACCCTACCCAGAGCTGCTCCCCGCCAACGGAGTCTACGTCACCGCTCTCACCGTCGGCACCGGCCCCTCAGCCGAGACCTTCGACGCCGTGACCAACGTCGGCAACCGCCCCACCTTCGGAGCCGACTCCTTCACCGTGGAGTCCCACCTCCTCAACTTCCATCCCATCGACCTCGATCAGGACACCCCGCTCAAGCTCAGCTTCCTCAAGCGCCTTCGCCCCGAGATCCGCTGGCCAAGCACCGAGGCCCTCCGCGAACAGATCGGCCGCGACGTCCGTCAGGCCAACCGCTTCTTCAATCTGTGCCGGCTGCTGACTCCGCCACCCCGCTCTGCCTCTACTCCGGAGACTTTGCAGGAGTCGTAGGAGGCGGCGCAACCGGAGCCCGCCGTGTCGGACCACCCTCAGCCCCCGGGACCACAGCAGGCGCACTCACAGTCGGGGCAGGCACAACCTTCTTCACAGGAGCCTCGCCCGTCGGCACATCTGCATCGTCATCCTCAGACTTCGGAGCCTTCGCCGCCGGAGTCAGAGGCACATCCAGCACCTTCTTCGGTGCCCCCGCCGTCGCGAATGCCTCATTCGGCTTGTCCGCAATCGCAGCCTTCATGAACTCCATCCACATCGGGAGCGCGGCCTTCGCCCCGGTCTCTTTCTCTCCCAACGTCTCCCGGTTATCGAATCCGATCCAAGTCCCGCACGTCACCGAAGGCGAAAACCCAATAAACCATGCATCGGTAAAATCATTCGTCGTCCCCGTCTTGCCGCCCAGCGGATGCTTCAACTGCGCCGCGGAGGCTCCCGTCCCGAACTTCACCACCGCCTGCAATAAATCCATCATCGTGCGCGCCGTCTGCACCGACACCACCTCGGTCACCTCGGGAGCATCCTGCGGCATCGGCATCCCATCCGCACGCGTCACCTTGCGAATGTAGTGTGGCTCAATCCGTATGCCGTCATTCGGAAATACGCTGTAAGCTCCGACCTGCTCATAGAGCGTAATATCCGCCGCACCGATCGCCACCGGCAGAAACACCGGGATATTGCTCGTCACCCCGAACCGGTGCGCCATCTCGATCACCTTGCGAATCCCCACCTGGCTCGCCAGCTTTAGCGCTGGAATGTTCCGCGACTCCGCAAACGCATTCAGCAGCGTCATCGCTCCCTTGTAGTCGGCCTCATAGTTATGCGGCGTATACGGCCCATTCGGCGTCGGAAAGGTCGTCGGCCCGTCCACAATAATGTCGCTCGGCTTCGATCCCGCCTCCACCGCCGTCGTGTACACATACGGCTTGAACGAAGATCCCACCTGCCGCTGCGCTTGCGTCGCCCGGTTGAACTGCGACAGCGCGAAGTCTCTGCCGCCCACCATCGCCAGCACCTCGCCGCTCGAATTATCGACGGCCATCATCGAAGCCTGGGCACCCGAGTCCTCTTGTAGCGAGGCATGCACCACCCCATCCGCCCCGATGGCCTCCACCTTCACATAGACCACATCGCCGTTCACCAGGAAGCTGTCCCCATCCACGTACCCTGTCCACTTCCAATCCGCCGGCGTCAGCACCGTCTCCCGCGTACCCAGCTTGACCACCGCCCGCTTGGCATCGACGCTCGTCACCAGCCCATGAATGTAGCTTCCCGGCACGATCGGCTGAGACCAGTCCGGATGCCGGTAGCTCTCCGCGTCGTACCCCTGCAGCACGATATTCGTGAGGTGGCCCTTCCAGCCATGCCGCCGCTCATACGTGGCGACTCCATCCATCACCGCCTTGTTCGCGACCAGTTGCAGATCCAGATCCAGCGTCGTGTACACCCGCAGCCCCGACCCGTGCACCTCTTCGACCCCGAACTCCTTCTCCAACTGGCGTCGCACCTCTTCTACGAAGTACGGAGCCACAGAGTTCGCCGGCGACTCCAGGTGCAGCCCCAGCGGAGCAGCCTTCGCCGCAGCGGCCTGTGCCTTCGTGATCTTTCGGTCGTCCAGCATCTCGCTCAGCACCAGGTTTCGCCGCCGAAGCGCCCGCTCTGGGTACTTCACCGGCGAGTAGTACTCCGGCCCCTTCGGCAACGCCGCCAGCAGCGCCGCCTCCGGCAGCGTTAGATCCCGGACGTGCTTGCTGAAGTAATACTCCGATCCCGCCTCAAACCCGTACGTCCCGCGCCCCAGGTAGATCTGGTTCGCATACAGCCCGAAGATCTGCTGCTTCGTAAACCGCCGCTCGATCTGCAGCGAAAGAAAGACCTCCTGAAACTTGCGCCCATAGGTCTTCTGCGAAGATAGAAAAAGATTCCTCGCCAACTGCATCGTCAGCGTCGAAGCGCCCTGAGCCCGTCCACTCGAATGCAGGTCCCGGTAAGCCGCCCCCACGGCCCGCACCAGGTTGACGCCCCAGTTCCGTTCAAAGCTCTTGTCCTCAATCGAGAGGATCGCCTCCCGCAACACCTGAGGAAAGTCCTCATACGGCACCACCACTCGCCGCTCCAGCGCGAACGAACCAAACGCCTTGCCATGAATGTCGTAGAGTTCCGTCGTCGTATTGGGTCTGTACCGCGCAAGATCCTCCATCTGGGGAAGATCGATCGAGTACACCAGCATCAGCCCGCACAGCGCCCCGAACACCGCCGAGGCAACCAGCAACGCCAAAAATGTGGCCTTTACCGCGATCCGTCGCGTCCGGTAAGCCGGCCCTTGCAGCGTAACCCGCTCGAAGGCTCGCCGCCACCACGGCCGCACCTCAGCCTCAAAACGCCCGGCGCGACGCTCCGACTGCTTCTCTTCGCGGTTAAATAAGCTCTGCACAGCCTCTTCACGATAGCATGCACACTCCCGCTCAGCGCTCTTTCTTCAAGGATTCGCAAAGGGTTTTAGCCCCACGAAACCTCAGAATTAACGCCGAAATAAGCCCAAAGTTTCAGCGGGATAAGGCTTACAAAACAGAATTAGCGCAGGGTTTGCCTGCGCTAATCCCCACCGGTTCGGGAGCTAGCCCCGAGGACTCGCAACTAAGTGGTCTTCCCCTTCAACAACTCCAAAGCCTTGGAGAGCTGTTCATCCACCGACACCCCAGGCTTAGTCACCGGAGCCGCCGCAGGAGTATCCATGCCGTCCTCGTCGCCACCGCCCGCCGCCGCGTCATCAAGAGCCGAAGCCACCAGCGTACCGGGCGTCACACCCTCATCCTGCAGCTTCTTCCCCGAAGGCGACTTGTACTTCGCCACCGAAAGAATCAGCGCTCCACCATCCGGCAGGTCGAACGTCTTCTGCTGCGCTCCCTCACCAAACGTCTTCTCTCCCACCAACTCCGCCCGCTTATTATCGAGCAGCGCCGCAGCCACCAGTTCAGCCGGTCCTGCCGTCCCGCGATTCGTAATCACCACGATCGGAGCCGTCACGTTGATCGACTTGGAAGCCTCAGCCGTAAACGTCTGCTTCTGAACCTTCTGGCCCTCGAGCGTCGCAATCGTTCCGCTGTTCAGGAAGAAGTTTGCAACCCGTGTCGCCTCAGTCATATCTCCCACGGCAACGTCCCGCAGGTCCAACAGAACCTTCTTGTTTCCGGCCTTCGCCATCTGCTTCAGCTTCGTCTCGATCTGCTGAACATGCTCATGATCCAGAACACCCGGCTTCAGATACAGAATCGTCGAATTCTCGTACATCGTCTCCGACACAGGCGCCACAACCGCAGCCAGCCGCGTCATCGAGACCTTCTCCGGCTGCGACTTCCGTGGCCGCACCACCGACACCGTCAGTTCGCTCCCGGGCTGTCCCGCAAGCAGCATCTGGATCATCGCCAGCGAAAGCTCCCGCGTATCCTGCGATCCGATCGCCTCGATAATGTCCCCATCGTTCAGGTTCGCCTTATCCGCCGGACTGCCCGGAACCACCGAGACCACCGTCGCGTAGCCATAGCGCTTGGAGACATTGATCCCTACCTGCGCCTTGCCGCCCTTGTCCGCCTTATAGACCTTGTACTCTTCAGGCGTCAGGTAGCTCGAGTCCGCATCCAGCGACTCCAATAGGCCGCGCAGTGCGCCATTCGTCACCGCTGGAATATTCGGCTCCACCACATAGTCCGTCTGGATATGCCGCAGCACCTCACTGTAGACGTTGATCTGCTTGTACGCTCCATCCTCGTCGGAGGCGGCGCTCACCCCGCTCGCATTCACACCCAGAAACACCGTCAGCACCAGCACAACCGACGCAACAAGAAGCAGGATCTTGGAAAGCTTTGGCATAGGTCGAAGATGACTCCCGGGACAGAATTTAAACTAGAAACAGATCGGCTACTACGGTTAGACGACGACCGCTGCCAAAATGATACTCTCGAACCTGAATTCACGGTCCAACCGCTTATGCGACTTTGGTGGCGGTGGACAGAATCGAACTGTCGACCTACGGGTTATGAGTCCGTCGCTCTAACCATCTGAGCTACACCGCCCCTGGTGTCTGGCAGTACCGGTTCGAAGGCGCATCGCAACCCAGGTAACACCCAGAGCAGGACACAGCACCACTAGGAAAGCCCCACAGGAAAGAAGGATCTCGCCACGGCACCAGCAAGTTCAATCATACTTGATTCCTCCCCTACGGAAAAGCAATCCTCATCCGTCCTCGGAGTCATCCCCGCCCGTCTCGCCTCCACGCGCCTCTCCCGCAAAGTGCTTCGCACCATCGCCGGACGCCCTATGCTCGCCTGGGTCTTCGAAGCCGCCAGCGCCTGCCCCCAGCTCGATCATGTCCTCATCGCCACCGACTCCGACGAGGTCGCCGAGCTCTGCACCCGCCACTCCTGGCCCTTCCAGATGACCTCGCCCGACCTCCCCAGCGGCACCGACCGCCTCCACGCCGTCGCCCAGCTCCTCGACGCCGCCATCTACGTCAACATCCAGGGCGACGAGCCCCTCCTCAAACCCCAGCACCTTACCGCCCTGTTGGCCCCCTTCGCCAACCCCGACGTCGACGTCTCCACCCTAAAAGTCCTCTGCACCCCGGAGAACATCGCCAACCCCAACGCCGTCAAGGTCGTAACCGCCGCCGACGGCCGCGCCCTCTACTTCTCCCGAGCCACCATCCCCTACGACCGCGACGGCACCAACCCACCCTACTGGAAGCACATAGGCCTCTACGCCTACCGCAAAGCCGCACTGAACGTCTTCCCCACCCTGCCCCACCGCACCCTCGAACAGACCGAGCGCCTAGAACAGCTCCGCTTCCTCGAAAACGGCCTCAGCCTCTACGTAGCCCCCACCCACTTCGACACCGTAGGCGTAGACACCGAAGCCGACCTCCAAAAAGTAGAAGCCCTCCTCCTAAACCGCTGACCCACGCACACTAAACCTCAACCCAGACACAAAAGCGGGTGCCCCATCCTTTTTGCAGCTTCATCGCAAATAGGGTGGGGTATCGGGCAAAGCCCGACCGCACTCCTTCCCCAACCTCCAAGGCTCAACCGTCCTCCTCACCCAGCCCTAACCGCCCGGGTGCCCCATCCTTCGCGCCGTTGCCTCTCGCGAAGGGTGGGAAGTAAATCATCCCCCAGCCACGCCGCTGCCCTTCTCCACCCACCCCAAGAGCCCAGAAGCTCCATCCGAGAGCTCCTGACCACCAATGGTTAGGAAACCAAACCCACCATCACCGCACCGGCAAAAACCGCAACTCTAACCCACCAACCCCCGAAACCACCTCAACCACATCCAGCGACTCCGCCACCCAAGTAGCCGCCTTCAACTCCTCCACCGAGTGCGTCCCCAAAACCCCCAGCACCCTGCAACCTGCAGCAATCCCCGCCCCAACCCCCGAAGGAGCATCCTCCACCACCACACAATCCACCGGCGCAAATCCCAACAACTCCGCCCCCCGCCGATACGGCTCCGGATCAGGCTTCCCCCGCTCCACCATATCCGCGCTGATGATCCGTGTCGGAATTGGCAGCCCCGCGATCTTCAGCCGTCCCAGCAACAGCCGTGTCGTCGCCGAAGTCACAATCGCCCATCGCTCCGGCGGCAGACCCTCCAGCAGCGTCTTCACCCCCGGCAGCACCTTCAGGTCTTCGGTATCCTCGATCTCCATATCCTCGATTACCTGCAGCCCCTCCTGAGGGTCGATATCTGGCCGCAGAGACTTCACAATCTCGATCGCCCGCATCCCATGCGGAACCTCGTAGGTATCGGCATTCGGAACCCCATACATCTTCGCCCACCGGCGCCAGCAACGCACCACCGACCCGATCGAACTGATCAGCACCCCATCCATATCGAACAGAATTCCCTGCGTCTCTACCGAAACCAACTCGCTAACCCCCTTGCTCAAGCCGATCTCCCTTGCAACACAAACGTCTCCGCAGCCTTCAAAATCCGCCCCACCGCCTCCACCGAACAGCTCTCGCAATACACCCGCAGCAGCGGCTCCGTCCCCGAAGCCCGCAGCAGCAGCCACGTCTCCGCCGCATTCGGCTTGCTGGCACAGTCCGCGTTCTCCAGGAAGAACTTGATCCCATCCAGCGTCTCCACCCGCAACACCTTCATCCCCGCCATCGCATCGCCGGCCTTCATCGCTCCAGCTCGCGCAATCGCCGACTGCTTCAGCTCCTCATCGATATGCATATCGATGCGCCCATACTGATGCTCGCCAAACTCCGCCTGCAGCGAAGCCACCAGCTCACCCAGCGTCTTGCCCTCATCCGCCATCACATTCGCCAGCAGCAGCGAGTTCAGCAGCCCATCCCGCTCCGGCAGATGCCGGCTGATCCCCACGCCACCCGATTCCTCGCCGCCGATCAAAATGTCATGCTCCAGCATCAGGTCGCACACATACTTGAACCCGATCCCATGCTCATGCAGCCGCCGCCCATACTTCACGCAGATGCGGTCCAGCATCTTCGTCGTATTGAAGGCCCGCGTCACATCCCCCGGCCACTTCTTTCGCTCCAGCAGCCACCGCAGCAGAATCGCAAAGATCTTGTGCGCGTCCACCACATTGCCATGCTCATCGACTGCACCGATACGGTCCGCATCGCCATCCGTGATCAGCCCCGCATCGCAACGCTCCGCCACCACCACCCGCTGCGTCTCTTTGATGTGCGGAAGAATCGGCTCCGGGTTGATCCCTGGAAACGACGGATTGATATCCCCCCGCATCTCCACATGAGGAATACCCGCCTCCGCAAAGATCCCCGCCACCACCCCGCGCCCCGAGCCATACATCGTGTCGATTAAAAACCTGTAGCCCGAGTCCTTGATCTTCTTCAGATCCACAAACGCCTTCAGCGCCTCGACATACTTCGCATGGAAGTCAGCATCCTCGACCGTCCCAGCCTTCGCGGCCTGCGCCAGCGGCTTGCCCAACTGCCCTTCAATCGCAGCCATGATCGACGGCTTACCCGACCCGCCATAGCTCGCCTTGTACTTCACTCCGTTCCACTCCGCCGGATTGTGGCTCGACGTTATCATCACGCCGCCCGCCGCTCCCCGCCGCCGCACCTCATACGACAGAGCCGGCGTAGGAGTCTCCCGCGCCGACATCGTCACCGCGATCCCCGCCTCGGATAGCACCTTCGCCACCACGCCCGCAAAGGACCGCGAACCGAACCGCGTATCCCACCCAATGCACACACCGGCCGCGGCATTCTCATCCGCCAACACATAGTTCGCTATCGCCGCCGCTGCGACCCTTACATTCGCATAGGTGAAGTCGTCCGCGATGATGCCCCGCCAACCATCCGTCCCAAACTTCACAATCTGCTTGGGCGCTGCTGCACTCTGATCCGCCATGAGGTCTCAATCCCTATATGTAACTTTAATAGTATCGAAATCAAAAAGGCACGTTCAACTTAGGTCAACGCAACCCGTCCGGTATCGACCAGCTTCTTCACGACCTTGCCCACATCCTGGCAGCGTTCGCGCGTCGTAATCAGCAGAGCATCTTCCGTCTGCACGATCACCAGATTCTCAACCCCCACCAACGCAACCGCCATACCCGGGGCAAACACATAGTTCCCCTTCGCCTCGATCACTACATCGCTCTCGGCTTCCACCACGTTGGCGTGCTCGTCCTCGCAATACCGCGGACGAGACATATGGTGCTCATGCAGCGCCGACCACGAACCCAGGTCGTTCCAGCCGAAGTCGCCCGGCAGACACACAATCCCCGCCGCCGCCTCGCCCTTCTTCGACCGCGGCTCCAGCACCGCATAGTCCACGCTGATGTTCTCGCACTGCGGATACACCTCCGCGAACACCGCATCGAACTCCGGCGTCCCATACGCCGCCGCAATCTTCTCCATCAACGGAGCCATCGCCGGGCAGTGCTCTCGAATCGCCCCTGCAAACGTCTTCGCCGACCACAGAAAGATCCCGCTGTTCCAGGCAAAGTTCCCCGCCGCCAGAAACTCCTCCGCCCGCTCCTTCTCCGGCTTCTCCGTAAACCGACGCACCCGCCGCGCCTCGATCCCGTTTCCGTTGACCTCGCCCGCAGCTACCGTCGCGCCAACCTCGATATACCCATAGCCCGTCTCAGGCCGGGTCGGCGGAACCCCAAGAACCACGATCGTATCGCCCGAAGCCGCCAGCTTGATCGCTGACCGCAGCACCGCGATAAACCGATCGCCGTCATTGACTACGTGATCCGAAGGAAAGATCCCGATCACTGTATCCGGCGCCGTCCGCTCCAGCAGAAAGGCCGCCAACGCGCACGCCGGCGCAGTGTTCCGCGCCGCCGGCTCGCTCAAAATATGTTCTTCGGAGACCTCAGGAAGCTGAGCCGAAATCTGCCCAGCCAGCAGGTCATTCGTGACCACCCAAACGTCGCTGGCATTCGCCAGAGGTAACAGACGCTCCAGCGTCTGCTGAATCATCGTCCGATCGCCATCCAGGGCCAGCACCTGCTTCGCCCGTGACTTGCGGCTGCGTGGCCAAAACCGTGTTCCGCTGCCACCGGCCAGAATCACCGGCGCAAAACGAGCTCCCAGGTCCAATTGTTCAGGATTCATACATCTCGAATCTAACAGGGAGCACCGCTCGCTCCCTATCAAACTTCCAGCCTAGTAGGTCCATCCCAGTCTTTATCTCAGTCCGGCGAAGTACTCCCGCATCCGTTTCACACCTTCGTCGACCACATCATGCGAGACCGCATACGACAGCCGTATGTGCTCCGCCGTACCAAACGCCTCGCCCGGAACCACCACCACATGCGCCTCGCTCAACAGCTTCGCCGCCAGGTCGGTCGCCGACTTCACGCCGCCCTTGCCGATAAAGTTCTTCACATTTGGATAAACGTAGAACGCACCCTGCGGCACCGTGCACGTCAGCCCCGGAATCGTCTCAAAACCCTTCAGCACCCGGTCACGCAACTTGATGTAGTCCGCCCGCATCTCTGCGACACACTCCTGCGGCCCCGTCAGCGCCGCAATCGAAGCCCGCTGCACCATGCTCGCCGTATTCGACGTGCTTTGCGACTGTAGCTTGCTCATCGCCGCGATAATCGGCTTCGGACCCAGCGCAAATCCTGCACGCCAGCCCGTCATCGCATACGTCTTCGAGAGCGACCCCAGAACGATGACATGCTCCTTGCAGTCCGTGAAAGAACCGCCGCTCACCGCATCGCCGGTAAAGTTCAGGTACACGTAGCACTCATCCAGCAGCACATAAATGCCCCGCGCATGCGCCAGCCGCACGATCGCCTCGAGATCCTCGCCCGAGACCACCGCCCCCGAGGGGTTCGAAGGCGTATTCAAGATAATCGCCTTCGTAGCCGGCGTAATCGCCGCCTCAATCATCTTGGCCGTGATGCGGAAGTTCTCTTCCTCATGGCTCTCGACCAGCACCACCTTGCCGCCCGCATACTGAACGATGTCCTTGAACGAGACCCAGTACGGAACCGGCAGAATCACTTCATCGCCATGGTCCACCAGCACCTGGATCGCATTGAACAGCGCCAGCTTCCCGCCGGTCGTGAACACGCACTCCTCGACCGTATAGTTCGACCCGAAGTCCGCCGCATGGCGGTCCACCACGGCCTTCCGGACCTCCGGAATCCCGGCCACATTCGTGTACCGCGTAAAGTTCTTCTGGATCGCCTCGATCGCCGCGTCCTTGATATGCTGCGGAGTCGCAAAGTGCGGCTCACCAGCCCCAAAGTCCGCCAGATCCACGCCCTCCGACTTCAGCTTCAAAGCTGCCGCCGTGACTGCCATCGTTGCTGAAACTTCAATGCGGCCGATACGGTCCGCAAACACTTTGGTTGCCGTCGCTGTACTCATACCTATAGTGTGTCAGATTTACCCGGCGAGATAAAGCACCCACCCTAAATCCCGCCCCCACAACAACTACTCCTTAGGATCCACGTCAAGTGGAACTTCATCTTGTTTCGAGAACGAAAGGATTTTTTTATTGCCTTGTTGAGATTCTCGCGTTCGCAACTCTCATCTTTCATTTGCTACCTCTTTTGGGTCTACCAGGTTCTGCAAGTGCAGTATTCAAGGCCGCTACAAAAGATGCGGTATCAGCGTAATAGTTGGGGTAAGCGCTCCGAAGTGATCGAATAGAACTAACGCCTACAAGGACCGCATCAAGTTGTGCGGCGTTGTCCGATGTCTCTATGGCTGCGACCGCTTGTACAGCCTTTTTGGGGTCGGTAAACCCTGTGGTTTGAATCGTGTCCTCAGAAACATCAAGCACCAACAGAATCCACTTGGCATCGGCCATTTCGCGTTTCGGCAATCGGTTCAAGGCTTTAGTCCATCCGCGCAGTCGCTGGAGAACCCTTAGAGTTTTCGTAATTTCACGCAGTTCCCTAATGAGCTCGTCATACTCTGTTGGAGTGCCTGGTACTAAGGGAGTAGCTTCTCTTATGGCAAGAGCAGAACCCATAAGAGAGAAAAATCTTCTCCACAAATCGGGGCCACCGCCAAATTTAAGAGGCGATCTGGTGAACGTTGTGACCGTTTCAACCGCAGTTGCGAATGCGTGTTGCAATTTGGTACGCAACTGAATTTCAATGCGGTGCCCATTCCATGGCTCATTTTTTGCTGCTCGCGCCTTATATCGCCCTACAAGATGAATCCCTCTATATCCATCGAGTTTTGGATTTTTGACATAGTTCGAGCACTTCATACCACCGTCAGATTGAAGAAAATCGTCATTTGAATAGCGGTAAAGTGCGAAAAGACTATTTAGCGCTTCTATATCCGAAACAATCGCCCGACATCCTCCCAGATCTTGCATCTGTGAGAGTTTCATGTGGGGCTCGCGGACGAGCTTGTTCATTATTGAAGAGAATCTCTTTAGTCTCTGAGCAATGATTGGTTTTGGATCAATACTTTCCGCTCTTTGCGCGAGATGACCCCTGAAAACCAAAAGTGGCATGGCATGGGAAGAACGCCAGTTCTGTACGATCCCGTAATATTTACCGAGATCATCTGGATGGGTGCTGCTTGGCTGAGTCCACCAAGGAAGGAGTTTAGCGGCGACGCGGTCAATCTCGGACTTGCCATGCTCTCTCTTCGACCACTTTGCCATGCCCTCATCTTCTAGACAATTCTTTGATTCTTCAAGTAGATTGTCGTTTTAGGTCATTCGATATCTATAAACTCTCGTACGGACTCTTCCTCACCACCCAGGTCGTCATACACCGCAAACCCTGCACCACCGAAGTCTTCAGCGGGTCCACCATCTCTCCACCCAGATCCTCAGTCACCTTCATCAGCAACGCCTCATCCACCAGATACCACTGCACTCCGCCCGGCATCAAAAACCGCCGACCCTCGACCCGCTGGAAATCGCCGCCGATCGTCGAAGCCAGCCGGCAGAACAGCATCCCACCCGGACGCAGCACCCGCCACAACTCCCGCGCCATCCCATCAAAATGAGCGTCGTCCCTCGAAAAATGCAGCACCGCATTGCAGATCACCACATCCGCAAACCCATCCGCGAACGACATCCCCTCCACCGCCTCCACCCGAAAGTTCCCCGCATCCAGCCCCGGGGCCAGCCCGGCCGCCATCGACTGCACCGCATCGACCGCCTCCCGGCTTCGATCCACCCCAAACACCTCGTACCCCTCGCGCAGCAGATACACAAGGTTCCGCCCGCCCCCACATCCCGCATCCAGCACCCGCATCCCCAGCGCGACATTTCCCCGCAAAAGCTGATCGAACAGATAAATATCGATATTCCCAAACTGCTCCACCAAGCTCCCCATCAAACCCCCTCCAGCGAACCCACCGCACTTGACAAATCCACCCTCTCAAAGGGGGGGTAGGTTAAAAAAGCCGATCAGAAACCCATTTGCAAAGTCCGCCCCAAGCCACCTCTTTAGAAGACCTTACCCATTTAGACGGGGGGAGGGGTACGTTCCGGAACCTTGGCCTTCAGCCGCTCCACCACCAGCGGAGGAACCAGCGCAGTCACATCTCCGCCCAACTGAAACACACCCTTGATCAGCCGCGAGCTCACATACGTGTACTTCTCCGCAGGCATCATGAACAGCGTCTCCAGCTCCGGATCCAGCTTCCGGTTCATCATCGCCATCTGGAACTCATACTCGTAGTCCGAGA
Source organism: Granulicella sp. dw_53 (assembly GCF_018449545.1). Classification (GTDB taxonomy): domain Bacteria; phylum Acidobacteriota; class Terriglobia; order Terriglobales; family Acidobacteriaceae; genus Edaphobacter. The sequence continues at coordinate 27,283 of NZ_JAAVUR010000010.1, forward strand.
TCGCCCGAATCCCCCGCAAAACCGCCTTCGCGCCCTGCTGCCGCGCAAAGTCCACCAGCAATCCATCGAACGTCGTCACCGACACATTCCCAAACCCGCGCGTAGCCTCGTGGATCATCTCCTGCCGCTCCGGAACCGTAAATAGCGGGGTGCCCTTCTCACTGTTCCGCAAAATCGCCACCACCAGCTGGTCGACGATCTTCGCCCCTCGCGCAATCAGGTCGAGATGGCCATTCGTCAGCGGATCGAACGTTCCGGGATAAATCGCCTTGATCGTATGCATTCTAAGGAAGAATACCCTCAAATCCCCGCCACACCATAAACCGCAAAATAAATCCCCCGCCCATGTAGTCTTCCCACCCTCCGCCTCGTCTGTTCCTGTAGCGCCGGAAGTTCCGGCCAAAAGAAACTCATAGATGCCATCACACGCCCTCAGCTCGATCAGTCTCACCGTCTCGCACTCACCGGCGACGCCATTCGACGACATCGACTCCGTAGTCGCCCTCTACGAACAACGCATCTTCCGCTTCCTCCTCGTCTCCACCCGCGACGCCGACCTCGCCCAATCCCTCACCCAGGACACCTTCCTACGCGCCTGGTCCGCTCGCGCCAGCTTCCGCAATGAGTGCGCCGTCTCCACCTGGCTCATGCGCATCGCCGTCAACCTCCTCCGCGACCACACCCGCACCGAGCGCTTCCGCTTCTGGAAGCGCGCCACCACCACCAGCGTCGACGTCTCCGACCCCGCCATCCACCTCATCCACCTCGACAGCTCCGCCGAGACCCGACTCATCGCCAGCGAGCAGCTCGCCATCGTCTGGGACACAGTCGCCCGGCTCTCCGCACGCCAGCGCAGCGTCTTCATCCTCCGCTTCGTCGAGGAGCTAGACCTCACCGAGATCGCCACCGTCACCGGCCTTCCCGTCTCCACCGTCAAGAGCCATCTCTACCGCGCCCTCGCCAACATCCGGGCTCGCCACAGCAAAGCCACCCAGGACGCCCTATGACCCAGCCCGTCGCTCCACCCCTCATCCCCCGCCACCTCACCCACGAGCAGCTCTCCGACCTCCTGCTCGCCACCGAGCCCAACGCAGAGTCCGTCCTCGACGCCAAGCTGGAAGCCCACCAACAGCACCTCCGCGACTGCCTCATCTGCGCCTCCGAGCTCGAGCTCCTGCGCAGCTCCGTCTCCGGCTTCCGCAGCGCCTCCACCACCATCGCGAACCGCGAACTCGCCCGCCGCCCCATCCAGAGCCCCGCGGCCCTCTACGCCGTGCGCAGCTCCCGCTTCATCAGTCCTACCTTCTTCTGGGCGGCGACCGCCCTGGTCTTCGCCGCCGCGCTTCCCCTCGGCTTCCATCAGAGCCTGAACCCCTTCCTAAGGCCCGAAGCCGTCCCCATCTCGGTCTCCGCCCCTTCGACGACCTCCGCCTCGACCCTCGAGGCCGACGAGGCGCTCCTCGAAGGCATCAACCAGGATCTCTCTGCCGCCGTCCCCTCCTCAATGCAGCCACTCACGGGACCCAGCAGCAGCAACACTTCTTCGCCCCAAACAGCCTCAACCCAAAGGACCAACTGACATGACAACCAGGCCAATCTTCACCCTCTTCTCGGTAGCTCTCCTCTCTGCCTCCTGCGCCATCGCCCAACAGCCCGCGCCGCCCTCACCGGACTCCGCACCCGGCGCAACCGCTCCCGCTCCACCCCGCCGCGGCGGTCCCGAGAAGCGCGACATGCGCATGGAAGGCGGCGGTGGTGGCGGCATGAGACCTGGCTCCCGCCTCGGACCTCCCGGCATGTGGTGGAAGAATCCTGACGTCATCCAGAGGCTCACCCTCACCCCCGAGCAACAGACCAGGATGGACGACATCTTCCAGAAGAGCCGTCTTCAGCTCATCGACCTCAAGGCCAACCTCGAGAAGCAGGAGGTCATCCTCGAGCCCATGCTCGACGCCAACCCACCTGACACCAACAAGGTCCTCTCCCAGATCGACCACGTAGCCCAGGCCCGCGCCGAGCTCGAAAAAGCCAACGCCAGAATGCTCCTCGGCATCCGCAGCGTCCTCACCGCCGACCAGTGGACCAAGCTTCAGACCAGCGAGCGCGGCCATCACCGCATGTTCCGAGGCCCCGGCGGCCCCGGAATGCAAGGCGGCGGACCCGAAGGACCGGGCCGGTTTGGAAGCTCAACCAGCGGCGGACACGACTTCCACTTCTCCGCCCCCGAAGAAGACCTCGAGACCGCTCAGGCCCAATAAGCCTTCACCACACCCGAACACAAAAAGAGCATCCGCATCCAGCGGGTGCTCTTTGCATTTCGCTGACTAGCCCTAAACCTCGCTCCCAGAAGCCACACCCTCGAGCGCCACAGCACTCGCCGCTTCACTTCCAAACACACCCTCCCAACGCGCCACCACCACGCTGGCCACACAGTTCCCCGCCAGGTTCATCGCGCTCCGCCCCATATCCATCACCGCATCGATCCCCAGAATTACGAAGATCGGCTCCGGAGGCAGCCGCAGACTCGTCGCCGTCGCCATCAGCACCATCAGCGTCGCCCGCGGAACCCCGCTCACTCCCTTGCTCGCCAGCATCAGGATCAGCACAATCGTGATCTGTTCCCCCAGCCCCAAATGCATCCCCGCCGCCTGCGCCACAAAGATCGCAGCCATCGTCAGATAAACCGCCGCGCCGTCCATGTTGAAGCTGTACCCCGCCGGCATCACGAACGCCACCACCTCACGCGGAACCCCGAAAGCCTCCATCGCCTCCATCGCCCTCGGCAAACCCGCCTCACTCGCACTCGTCGCAAACGCCAGCGAAGCCGGCTCCGCCACCGCCCGCGCAAACCCGCGCACCGAAACCCGGCACAGCAACAGCACCGGAACCAGCACCCCCAGCGCCAACACCCCCAGCGCCGCATAGTACGTCGCCACCAGCTTGCCCAGGTTCAACAGCACCGACACGCCACTCTGCGCCACCGTATAGGCCAGCGCCGCCCCCACCGCCACCGGCGCGAAGTACATCACGATGTTCGTAAACTTGAACATCACCTCGCTCAACCCCTCCGCCAGCCGCAACACCGGAGCGCCCCGCTCCCCCAGCATCGCCAGTGCAATTCCAAACAGCACCGCAAACACTGACACCTGCAGAATCTGCCCCTCCACCAGGCTCTTCGCCAGGTTCTCCGGAAAGATATGCGTCACAAACTCCGTCCAATGAATCATCGGAGCAGCCACCCCACTCGCAGCCGCGGTCGGAATACTCATCCCCACCCCAGCCTTGCTCACATTGATCGCCACCAGCCCAATCACCAACGCCAGCGTCGTCACCACCTCGAAGTACACCAGACTCTTCCACGCCATCCGCCCAACCCGCTTCAGATCCCCATGCCCCGCAATCCCCGAGACCAGCGTGCCCAGAATCAGCGGTCCAACGATCGTCTTAATCAAACGCAAAAAAATATCCGAGAGAAACCGCATCCCCAGCGCGACCTTAGGAGCGTCCAGCCCCAGCTCCACCCCCGCCACCATCGCCACCACGATCCACACCGTAACCGACCGCCTCCGCAGGGCAAAGAACGCCAGCAAGAGCACAGCCGCACACCGCAGAACCTCCGCCACTACCTGCCCCGCAGCTCCATGCTGCAGAGCCCCCACCATCAGCCCTGCCACCAACAACACAGCCGCCGGCCACACCAATCCAAGCCCTATCCGTTCATTTTCCATTTCTGCGCAGAATACCAGCATCCCCCCAACCCTGCAGCGACCCTCTTCTTTGTCCCCCGCAGCGAAGTTTTCCATCCCACATTTTTTTGTCATCGCGGCAAAACGGAGGGCTCTGCTTCTTCTTCCCTTCCAGGCATAAATCCCGCACTCGCGTGTTGCATATTCATGCAATCCCAGACAAGCCCAGAACCCGATCACCTATCGCACAGCCTCAAAAATCGTCATCTCCAATTCATGGGAATCGGATGTGCCATCGGAGCTGGTTTCTTCCTCGGGTCGGGAATAGCGATCAACAAAGCCGGCCCCTCGCTTCTGATCGCCTATGTCCTGGGCGGCGCAGTCATATTTCTTGTCATGCGTGCTCTCGGCGAGTTGGCATTGGCTTATCCCTCCTCCGGGTCCTTTAGCACCTATGCCCATCAGTGGATCAACCCTTTGGCTGGCTTCATCGTGGGTTGGTCCTATTGGATGGCCATCTCCGTGGCATGCATCGCCGAGTCGACCGGCATCGCTCTCCTCGTCCGTCATTGGTATCCAAACACTCCCCAATGGATTCCCGCTCTGGGCGCGGTAGCGGTGCTCTATGTCATCAACATGTCGGGTGTGAGGTCGTTCGGCGAACTTGAGTTCTGGTTAGCCATGATCAAGGTGATCACCATCGTGGGCGTAGTGCTGTGCGGCCTCGCGATCTTGTTCTTCAAGTTCGGCGATCTCGGTCCCACCGCCAGCCTCTCCAATCTTTGGACGCATGGAGGCTTCTTTCCTGCAGGTCTGCCCGGGCTTATCAACGCAATGCCGGTAGTAATCTTCGCCTTCGCTGGTCTGGAAGTCATCGGGCTCGCCGCAGCCGAGGCCGATGATCCGCAACGAACTCTGCCGAAGGCGATCAACGGAGTCTTCTATCGGGTTCTCTTCCTTTACGTGGGCTCCTTCGCCATCATCATGATGGTGCTGCCGTGGAACCAGATCAACCCCCAGGAAAGTCCATTTATCCTCCTGCTGCAGCACGCCGGACTCTCCACCGCTGCCAGTGTCGTTACCTTCGTCGCCATCACGGCACTCTTCTCTTCGTTCAATACCGCCATATTCGCTACGAGCCGCATGCTCCACGGTCTAGCTTCTGCGGGACAGGCTCCAGCAAGACTGCGCCGCTTAAATAAGCAGAACATCCCGTCTTTAGCCGTCACAGTTTCGGGTCTGATCTCTATGATCGGAGTTCTCTTGAACTATCTGATCCCCGATAAAATATTCTCCTATGTCCTGACCATGATCACCTGGCTGATTATGGTCGTCTGGAGCTCCATCGTTCTCTCCCATCTCTTCTACGTTCGTTCCCTCGCAGCAAAAGGCGCCAAACGCGGCGACTTTCAGTTATGGGGTACTCCCTACACCAACTGGGTTCTCCTCTTCGCAATGGTGTTCATCGCGATAACGTTCGCAATAAGCGGCGGCACACGCATCACGCTGTACATCTTGATGGCTTGGTTTGGATTGCTTCTCGTCGGTTACTACGGATTGGCTGCGCGGACCTCTACCGCATACAATCCCGGCGAAGAGGTCAGTATCCGATAACTGCAATTGTCGATGAGATTGGCTCTCACCTGCGAAATGCCGTAAGAAATAAGCCTGAATCTTTACCATCTCCGCGTCCTTCAAGCCGATTGCAAGCGGAATAATCTTCCGTCATAGGTGTCCCTTCTTATAGAAGGAGCTCTTATGACTTACTCCCAGTTAGGCACGACAGCTTCTGTTCCATCGGAACAACTTTATTCTCGGCTCGCGACACAGGCTGATGCGGAAGCGATCGTCAGTCTGATTAATCTTGCCTTTGCCGGGGAAAATCCATTTTTTCGAAAACAACGCACCACGCTCGAACAAATAAGAGCGTATCTCCAAAAGGGCTACTTCCTGCTGATCGAAGAAGAAAAACAGATCATCGGATTGATGTATGTCGAGTTACGTGAAAACAGCCGGGCCTATCTTGGATTTCTGTCGATTCATCCCGAGAAGCAAAAGCACGGAATAGGACGACAGGTCCACGAAGCCGCCGAGCAGTTCTGTCGCGAGAGAGGATATCGCGTTGCGGAAGGTCTGATCATCAATCTAAGAACAGACCTCATAGATAGAAACGAGCGCTTTGGATACAAAGTCGTCGAACATGTCTCTGCAGCCGACAAACTTCCCGAGCTTATCGACCATATCGATGGTCCCTGGCATATCGTTAGAATCGAAAAACACCTTTAGACGCTCTGGGTTCTCACCGCTGTAGAGTCGGACTCTACCAATCTACCGAGACCACAAAAGCGGGTGCCCCATCCTTTTTGCAGCTTCATCGCAACTAGGGTGGGGTATCGGGCGCGAGCCCGACCGCCTTCCTTCCCAAGCCTCAAAGGCTGAGAGATGACATCAGACATAAACCTGAATATTCATCATCTCCAAGTCGTTACAAGTTTTTCTGGGGAATAATCTTCCACAGTAAGTGTTCTCCTCCCTACAAAGGGAGCTCTTATCGATGGCTCATTCCCAGTTAGACACAACACTTTCAGTCCCCTTGGAACAACTGTATTCTCGACTCGGCACACAGGCTGACGCGGAAGCGATCGTCAGTCTGATTAATCTTGCCTTTGCCGGGGAAAATCCCTTTCTCCGGAGGGAACGTGCCACCCTGAAAGACATAAGAGCCTATCTTCAAAAGGGCTACTTCCTGCTGATCGAAGAAGAAAACCAGATCATTGGCCTGAGGTATGTTGAGCTGCGCGAAAATGGCCGGGCCTATATAGGCTTCCTGTCCGTTCATCCTGACAAGCAAAAGCATGGCATAGGACGTCGGCTCCACGAAGCCTCCGAGCAGTTCTGCCGCGAGAGAGGATATTCCGTTCTGGAAGGCATGGTAACGAATCTGAGACCAGACATCATCGAAAGAAACGAACGACTGGGATACAAAGTCGTCGAAAACATCTCAGTCGAAAAGTTTCCCCAATTGGAGGACATCATCGATCGTCCATCGCACCTCATCAAAATAGAAAAGCACCTCTAGACAATCTGGTTCACCGCCGTAAAGTTCGCCTCTACCAATCCCGAAGACCACAAAAGCGGGTGCCCCATCCTTTTTGCAGTCTCATCGCAAATAGGGTGGGGTATCGTGCGCAGCACGACCGCCTTCCTACCCAAACTCAAAGCTCAATAAAAATCGACAGCCTCATTTCCGTGCGGTCAACATGGAATTGCCCTCTTCAACAAGCACGTTTCGGCCCCCAAAAAAACAAGCGACGAGCCCAATCCCTCCAAAATCTTCCTAGACAAACGCCCGTTAAAAACAGACAGACCAGCCAAGTCCATGAAAAAAAGCCTCTTCGCCCACCCATACGGCGAATTTGCCAGCAAAACGCCTTGTCAAGCCCTCAAAACACCTAAGTCTCTGAAAACGCATGAAATAAAAGTGGCACTGTAGTTAAGCTCCATCCCCTAAAATAGAAGCAGAGAGTAAGAAAAGCCCCGCGAGGGGCTTTCCTCCATTAACCCGGAGAAATGGTCCATCTCCGCCAACCGAAGTTGACTCAATATTTTAGCCGCAAGCCGTTTAGTTTCAATCGCTCAGAGTGCATTCACCCTCCCAAGCCATTGAAAATAAACCACTTATACCCAAGATACCGGGGGGGGGTTATCCCCCTTGCCGGGACGAATCCCACGGTGGCCCAACCAACACAACTCGATCACCGTCCAACAGAGCAGACACAAGAGAGAACCAGAAAACAAGATGGATGCGTTAGCGGACTACCCTATGCAAGATCTGCACCTCCTCTCCCGAACGGATCTCAACCGTCGCTGCACCGGGTTGCGAACCCGCCGAGAGTTCTCCACGCGGCTCACAGCGGCAGCACTGTTTGTGATCGGCTCTCTTCCTCTGGCCGCCCAGATCCCGTTTCCCGGAACCGGATCGGACGCACCGAAGTATGAGAGCCTTCGTCCCGCCCCGTCCTCCAACCCGCTCTCGCAACCAACCCTCAGTCCTGGGGTTGCAATGTTGATGGATCTCGAAACCCGCTTCGCCCAATCCGTCTCTACCGGAGGAGGCAAAGCCTTCGTCACCTGGTTTGCCGACGACGCAGTCACCCTCAACAACGGGCGTCCGGCTCTTCTGGGCCGCGCTGCAATCGCTTCGCAGGCCAACTGGGACCCCAAGGTCTACCAACTCACCTGGACCCCTCAGGGAGCCCAAATGGGCCCATCGAACGATATGGGCTTTACCTGGGGACACTACGAAGGACGCTCCACCGACAGGAACGGTCAACCCGTCCTGACCTCCGGCCGATACTTCACCATATGGAAAAAACTTTCAGATGGTAACTGGAAGGTGGCCATGGATGCGAGCGCCGACGAGCCCCCTGCAGCAGCCGAATGCTGCACCCTGCCCAAGCCGTAAGCCTTTTGAAGCCAAACTTTGCGCCGATGCTGCCCCAAAAGTAGCAGTGTGGTGCACCATCCATTTCCCCTACCATCGGAATGCCAGATGAATGCACTTCTTGTAAAAGACGAAGCACTACGACTTGAAGCTCTCGCACACTATGAGGTCCTCAATTCTGCGCCCGATCCCATACTGGATGACATCGCAAAACTGGCCGCTCAGATCTGTGCAACACCTTACGCAGGCGTCTCTCTCATCGGAATCGACCGCCTGTGGCTCAAAGCACGCGTAGGCCTCGACATATCCGAGATGCCGCTTGGTGGAACGCCCTGCGAGACCACCATTCTCGGCGATACCGTCTACGAGATCCGAGACGCACGCAAACACCCCGATTACGCCCCTGAAGGCATCTTGGTCGGAGGTCTCGCCATGCGCTTCTACGCAGGCGCTCCGCTCACAACTCCCTCTGGAGTCAGCATCGGAGCGCTCTTCGTCCTTGATCTTCCCTCTCGAACCCTCACTCCCGAGCAAGCAGCCGCGCTCACAGCGCTCAGCCGCCAGGTCATCAACCGCCTCGAGCTCAACACGCGCATTCGCCAGATCGATCGCGCCGCGCGCGCACGCCAGCGTGTCGAGTCCGCCCTCACCGTCGAGCGCAACTTCGTCTCCGCCGTGCTCGACACCGTCGGCGCTCTAGTCGTCGTCTTCGACACCGCTGGCCGCATCGTTCGCTTCAACCGCGCCTGCGAGACCGCCTCCGGATACGACTTTCCCTCGCTCGTCGGGCGCTACGCCTGGGACAAGCTCATCCCCCGCGAAGACATTCCCCAGGCCGTCGAACAGTTCGACAGCCTCCGCTCCGGAGCCTTCCCAGCGGTCTTCGAGAACCAATGGCTCAACCGCAACGGCACACTCCGCCGCATCGCCTGGTCCGCCACAGCGCTCCGCGACCAGCAGGGACAAGTCGGCTTCATCATCGCCACCGGCATCGACGTAACCACCCAGCGTGCCGCGGAGTCCACGCTCCGCGAGAGCGAAGCCCGCTATCGTCAGCTCGTCGAAGGTTCCCTCGGCATGGTCTGCACCCACGATCTCAACGGCAGACTGCTCTCCATCAACGCCTACGGAGCTCAGAGCCTTGGTCGCACCAACGACGAGATGATCGGCCACTCCATCGCGGAGTTCATCCCCGAAGACCGCCGCCGCTCCGTCCCCATCTACCTCCGCCAGATCGCCGAGACAGGCGAAGCCCAGGGCCTCCTTCACCTCTCCGACAGCGTCGGAGAAATCCGTGTCATCGCCTACCGCAACAAGCTGATCAATCTCCCCGGCCATTCACCCTATGTCCTCGGCATCGGTGTCGACATCAGCGAACAAGTTCGCGTCGAAGGCCGGCTACGAACTCTCACCCGCCAGTCCGATTCCATCCTCGAGTCCGTCGGCGACGGCATCTTCGGCACAGACCTGGACGGCAACATCACCGTCGTCAACCCCGCAGCGGCCCAGATGCTGGGTTACAAGCCCTCCGAGATGCTCGGATGCAACGCACACGCGCTGATCCATCACACCCGCGCCGACGGCTCCGCCTACCCGCCGGAAGACTCCCCCATCCGAAACAGCCTCTCTCACCGCGACACCGTCCGCGTCGCCAACGAGGTGTTCTGGCGCAAAGATGGAACCAGCTTTCCGGTCGAGTACGTCGCTCGCCCGCAGATCGAGTCCAACGGCTCTGACAGTGGAGGACAGGCAGTCGGTGTCGTCGTCGCCTTCGCCGATACCACCGAGCGCCGCGCCCTCGACCGCATGAAGGACGAGTTCATCTCCACCGTCTCGCACGAGCTGCGCACGCCTCTCACCTCCCTGCGCGGCGCCCTTGGCCTACTCGCAGGAGGTGCACTCTCCAACCGCCCCGACAAGTCTCAGCAGATGCTCGAAATCGCCATCAGCAACACCGACCGTCTCGTGCGCCTGGTCAACGACATCCTCGACCTGGAACGCATCGGCTCTGGCAAGGCCGAGCTCCAGCTCACGATGTGCAGCGCGGAAGATCTCCTCCGCCGCGCCGTCACCCAGCAGCAGTCCCGCACCCCCAGGCCCAACATTCGCATCTTCTACGCCGCAAACGGCGTCAGCGTCTGGGCCGACCCCGACCGCATCCTCCAGACCCTCAACAACCTCATCTCGAACGCCATCAAGTTCTCGCCGCCAGGCAGCGAGATTCGCCTCACCGCCAAGAGCATCGACGAGAACGAAGCCCTCATCGAGGTCGAAGACCAGGGACGAGGCATCCCCGCCGACAAGCTCGAAAACATCTTCGACCGCTTTCAGCAGGGCGACGCCTCCGACTCCCGCTCCATGGGTGGAACCGGCCTGGGCCTCGCCATCTGCCGCAGCATCATCGCCCAGCACGGAGGCCGTATCTGGGCCACCAGCGCGCCCAGCAAGGGCACCACCATCCACTTCACCCTACCCACCAAACCGAGCAACTACCTCAACTGACCTCGGTCAGAGCTCCCGCGAAATATCTCGTGCTGTATGAAGAACTCGCACGATTCGAAGTGGAATCCTATCGACAACGTAGACGAGAAAGTACCTACGCCTTGGATTCACCAGCCAAAATCGTAGAGGTTTATCGGTGAATTCCTTCCGCACAGTGCCACCCATAGGATTCCTAGCAGCAACAGAGCAGGCCCGTCGAATCTCATCTAGAATCCGATCCGAAGAGTCTCTACTATCTTGGGCGATATAGCTCCAGATATCGAAGAGGTCCGCTTCAGCCTGCGGGGTGAACTCGTATTCGCTCACTTGCTCTTCGGACTCACCCAGTTCTTCTTTTTCTCTTCCAGACGCTTCCACACCTCATCGCTAGCGATTAAATCTCCTCGCTCTGCCGATGCCCAGCCCTCATCGATCTTCCCGCGGAACTCATCCCGATGCGCGGCGAGCCACTCCTCTCGCTCATGCAATTCGGTCACCGCCTGCTCGACAAACTCGTCGACGCTCCGGTATGGTCCCCGCTCTACATCTCTCCTCACGAGGGCTTCCAGCTCCGAGCTGAGTTGAACTGTCATGGCGATAGCTTACCTCAATAGGGCCTTACTCCTCGCCCTCCCGCAGCTTCGCAATCACTCCAAAGTCCTCAAGCGTAGTCGTATCGCCCTTGACCTCGCCGGTACTCGCCAACTCCCGCAGCAGCCTCCGCATAATCTTCCCGCTGCGCGTCTTGGGCAACGCATCGGTGAACGTGAGATCGTCCGGCCGGGCCAGCGCTCCAATCTCCTTGGCAACCCACTGCCGCAGCTCCTGCCGCAGCTCCTCGCTGGGGCTATGTCCGCCTTCCAGCGTGACAAACGCGGCGATTGCCTGCCCCTTCATCTCGTGGGGCCTGCCGACCACCGCCGCCTCCGCTACCTTCGTATGCGCCACCAGAGCTGACTCGATCTCCATGGTTCCCAGGCGATGTCCGCTCACGTTGATGACGTCATCCACCCTTCCCATCAGCCAGAAATACCCGTCCGCATCCCGCCTAGCTCCGTCGCCGGTAAAGTAGCTTCCGGGAATCTCACTGAAGTAGGCCTGGGCATAGCGGTCCGAGTCGCCATAGATCGTCCGTGCGATCGAGGGCCACGGCTTCCGGATCACCAGAAGTCCGCCCTTGCCGTCCGGGACCGGCTCTCCTTCTTTTGTAACCACCTCCGGAACAATTCCAAAGAACGGCCGCGTCGCCGAGCCCGGCTTCGTCCCTACCGCCCCCGGAATCGGCGCAATAATGATCGCGCCCGTCTCCGTCTGCCAGTACGTATCCACGATCGGGCAGCGCTCCTTGCCGATCTCCCGGTGATACCACATCCAACTCTCCGGATTGATCGGCTCTCCCACCGTCCCCAGCAGCCGCAGACTCGCCAGCGAGTGCTTCCGCACCCAGGAATCTCCCCACTTTGTAAACGCTCGAATCGCCGTCGGAGCCGTATAAAACACCGTCACCTTGTGGTCGTCCACGATCTTCCAGAACCGGTCGTTCTCCGGCCAGTTCGGCGCTCCTTCGTACATCACTACGGTCGCGCCGTTCTGCAGCGGTCCGTACACCACATAGCTGTGGCCCGTCACCCATCCGATGTCCGCGGTACACCAGTACACATCCTCTTCTTGCAGGTCGAACACATACTTGCTGGTCAGATACGTCTGCACCGAGTAGCCACCGGTCGTATGCAGCAGACCCTTCGGCTTGCCTGTCGTCCCTGACGTGTAGAGCAGGTACAGCGGATCCTCCGAGTCCATCCACTCCGCCGGGCACTCTGCGTCAGCCTTCTCCATCAACTCATGCCACCAGAGGTCGCGCCCGGCCTTCATCGCCACATCAGATCCGCTGCGCCGATAGACCACCACATTCTTCACGCACGGGCAGTTCACCAAAGCCTCATCCACGATGGCCTTCAGCTTCACCTCGCTGCCTCTTCGGTAGCTCGTGTCCTGAGTAATGACTGCCACGCACTCCGAATCGTTAACGCGATCCACGATCGCATGCGCCGCAAACCCTCCAAAGATCACCGAATGCACCGCTCCGATCCGGGCGCACGCCAGCAGGGCGATCGCCAGTTCAGGCGTCATTCCCATGTAGATCGCAACCCGGTCCCCGCGCTTCACCCCCAGCCCCTTCAGCACATTGGCAAACCGCTGCACCTGCGCATGCAGCTCGCCGTACGTGATCTTCCTTACCTCACCCGGCTCTCCCTCCCAGAGCAAGGCCACCTTATCCTTGCGCGCACCCAGCGCATGACGATCCACACAATTATGCGAAAGGTTCAGCTTTCCATCGATAAACCACTTGGCCCCCAGGCCAGACCCGTCCGGTCCCATCTCCAGAACGCGCGACCAGGGCTGAAACCACTCCAACTCCGACGCAGCCTCCGCCCAGAACTCCTCAGGCTGCTCCACACTCCGCCGGTACATCGCCTCGTACTCTTCCAGACTCTTGACATTCGCCTTCGCGGCGAACTCCGCGGGTGGCGCGAACAAACGGTTCTCTCTCAGGGTCGAATCTAGATTCGTACCTTCCTCAATCATCTCCACGCGTGATCCTCATCATTCAGCCGGAAAAAAAGTAGCGGCAAAAAAAAGGTACGCGAATCGGTGCCACGACAGCAACCCAGACATTTTGCCTAGGTGAAAAGAATGGAACCACCATCCCGGCGACGCGGTTGAGGAGACCGTTCCTATTTCACCGGAGCAGGCGGTCTGACCAGTAGTGGCAAAACCACCGAGACCGCCATGATCACGGCAATCACATGCAGTCCGCCCGCGTAGGTACCGCTCGACTGGCGCATATGCGCAATCAGCAGCGGACCGAAGGCGCTGGCGAATCCCCAGGCCGTCAGCATTAAGCCGTAGATCGAACCCACGTTCGCTGAACCAAAGTAGTCAGCCGCGAACGCTGGCAGCGTGCCGAACCCACCCCCGTAGCACAAGAGAATGATAAAGCTGACCACCGTCACGCTCGCAGCCGTATGGAGACTGGGAAGGACCCAGAACAGACCGATCTGCAGGATAAACATCACCGCAAACGTGTACCGCCGGCTCAGTGCGTCGGAAGCCCACGCCCAGAAGACACGTCCGACCGCGTTGCCTATGCTCACGATGCCTACCATCCCCGCAGCCACAATCGCCGTGATCTTGGCTAACTCCTGGAACATCGGAGCCTCCTGCGAGATCACCGAAATACCCGCGGAGGTATTCAGAAACAGCAGCAGCCACAACGCCCACCACTGCCATGTCTTCAAGGCATCGCCCAGAGTGAAGTCTTTGGCGCTCTTTTGCACCAGCTCCTTTTGCGTTGGGACCCATCCCTCCGGCTGCCAGCCCTCGGGCGGATTCTGCATGAAGTAGCCCGAGAGGACACAGACGATCAAAAACGCCACCCCCAGATAGGCAAACGTCTGTAATACGCCCACGCTTTGAATCAAATGAGTCGCGATCGGTGCCGTCACCAGCGCCCCTGCTCCAAAGCCTCCCACGGCAATGCCCGTCATCAAGCCCCGGCGATCAGGAAACCACTTCAACAGCACTGAGACCGGCACGATATAAGAGAAGCCCAGCCCGATTCCGCCGATCACACCGTACGTCAGGTAAAGCCACCACAAGCCCACCGACGAGAAGCTTGCCAGGAAGACTCCCAGTCCATAGAGAACCCCGCCCGTCAGCGCAACAACCCGCGGCCCGACACGCTTCAGCCACAATCCGCCGAAGAACGAGGCAAACCCCAGCACCATAATCGCAATCGTGAAGGTGAGAGTGACCTCGGAGATACTCCAATGAAACTGTTTGGCGAGGGGAGCCCGAAACACACTCCACGCATACACCGCTCCCAAAGCCATCTGCAGCAAAACTCCGGCGAAGGCGATCCACCAACGATTCAAGGTATTCATTGTTTCTCCTGAGCGACCTGATATTCAGATGCTTCACACTCCAAGAAGAGAGAACATAATCAACCCGCTAGTCGGAGGATCAAATTTTTTACCAGCATTTGGCCACCTCAACGGCGTTTGCGCTGCCTGAACGAATCATCACGCACTCAACCTACAGAAGTCACCACACGGGTATGCCCTTCGGTCTATCGTCGATACCTCAGTTCACAAACGCCTTCAGTCTAGTCGCAAAAGAGGATTACAGGGAAAACGAAAGAATCAACCTCTAGAACCCGCAAATCCGGACTCCTAACATCGTCGCCGCCTCATCGTCGCGCTAGACTGCAATAACCATGACCTTCTACTGGCCGGCCATTCTCGGGTTCTTCTTTGGCTTCGCCTTCGGTGTAGGCTGCGCGCTGGCTGTCATGTACTCCATCTACCGGGGAGGCTATCGCGCTGCCGTACGCGACTCCCAGCTTCCCAATCCTCCCGAGTCCTATCGAAAAGCCATGGAGAAGATCGCAAAGATCCTCCCCAAGCCAACCGGACCCGCCTAGACCTCTCCCAGCGTCGCTTGCGCGTTCAACTGCGCCTTCAGGCTCCGCACCTCGGCTGTGAGCGCCCGTACAGCCTTCAGCACCTCAGCTCTCTCCGCATCCCCTGCAGAAGGCGTAATCGCCTCCACATAGAACGTCCCGTTCGGCTCGAGCACACATTTTTCGACCTCCTCAAAGCCGTTCAATCCCTGCTTGTGGATGACCGAGAGCAGCTCCAGCTCCGTGAGAGTCTCCTTCTCCATGGCCTTGCGATCCGCCTTGCCATGCAGTATCAGTACCGTCTCCGAGCCCTCCAGCGCCTTGTTCACCTTCGGCAATCGAAACAGCACCCGTGCCAGCGTCCAGTTGATCATCAACAGAGAAAACGCCCCGATCAGCCCGCCCGTAACCGAGTTGTCGTCCCCGATCATCGCGTTCTGCACCGTATTCGAAAGGCTCAACAGCACCACGAGGTCCAGGGGATTTAGCTGCGCCAGCTCTCGCTTCCCGAACAATCTCAGGAAACAGATCAGAAACAGGTAGACCACAATCGGCCGCAGGAACTTCTCCAGCACCGGCAGGTGCAGGTGGAACATACTCTCGATCACTTAGGCCTTCCCTTCTTCCTTGCAGCACTCCCCTTCAGAGCAATTCTCCTGTGGATGTATAGGAGAGACTTCAAATCGAAGGCCGTTTTTATCAAGAAAAACGGCACTTCTAAGTTTCATGCACTCCACAGCAACAGGAGAATTGCTCTAGAAGCCTAGGCATATCGTCTTTGATGCCAATCCCACGCACTCGCGACGATCGCATCCAGCTCGGCGAACTGTGGCTTCCACCCCAGCTCCTGCTTGATCTTCTCCGAGCTCGCCACCAGCACCGCAGGATCGCCCGCCCGCCGGTCACATTCTTCCACCGCAATAGCCTTGCCTGTCACGCGCCGAACCGATTCGATCACCTCCAGCACCGAGAAGCCCTGTCCGTTGCCGATGTTGTAGATCACCCGGCTCTTCTCCGCGAGCGCCCCCAGCGCCAGCAGATGAGCCTCCGCCAGATCTCGCACATGGATGTAATCCCGCACGCAGGTCCCATCCTTTGTGGGATAGTCACGGCCAAAGATCTTGATACTCGCTCTCCGTCCGAGCGCCACATCCAGGATCAATGGAATCAAATGCGACTCCGGCTCATGCGCCTCGCCATAACCCTCAATCGCCCCAGCGACGTTGAAATATCGCAGACTCGCATACCGCAACCCGTGCTGCGAGTTCATCCAGCGCAACATCTGCTCCACCAGGAGCTTGCTCTCTCCATAAGGATTCGTCGGCTGCAGCTTCGCATCCTCCAGAATCGGGGTCTTTTCCGGCTCTCCGTAACAGGCAGCCGTCGAGCTGAAGACCAGCCGGTCATGCCCCGTCGCGATCATCGCCTCCAGTAAAGTAAGCGTAGACGCGGTATTATTACGGAAGTACATCTCCGGCCGCTGCATGCTCTCCCCCGCTTCAATCAGCGCAGCGAAGTGCATTACTCCATCGAAGCGCCCAGCCTCCAGTGTCTTCTTCAATAACTCACTATCTGCCAAATCACCTTCAATGAACTCAGAACCTTGGGCGACAGCGGAACGCTTGCTATGACACAGATTGTCGTACACCGTCACAGTATGACCACCGGACAAAAGAAGCCTGGAAACGGTGCCTCCGATATAGCCGGCGCCGCCTGTTATCAATACCTTCATGGGGTTGTTTCCTCTCGTCTTTCATGCCTACAACCAAAGTATGAGTGTCAATCACTTAGGGTTCCGGCAACATAATTTAAGTATTGCTGTGTGTCAGTTGTGTATCGATTGAGTACGTTTTTCATCGAAGTGCACAATAGTTGCACAGCACCAAAGTAACCTTTTTCATACTACGAAGCGTCTGTCTTACTAAGCTTCTGCATTGAGTGTCGTTATTACGATCCACGACACAGTTCCATCGAGTTGGTTCCGAAACCTCCGGACTCTCGACCCTGTACTCCGGGATTACGGAGTTCATCAGTTACCCGATCGGTTCTGCTGTCGCCGGGCCGCTAACACATTCCAACCTCTTCGCGAGGGGCAACTAAGGATTCAAGATCATGGTCAAACCGCTCCGTACTGAAGATCCAACACCGCAGAATATGCAATTCGCGCACTTTGGCGTCCTCAACGACGGCAGCCAGAGCAAAGCTTCGCTCTTTACCTCTATCACGCTCAACATCATTATCGCTATCGTCGTCGTCATCATTGGTGCAGCCGCCAAACATACGATCGATAACAGCAAGAAGCTCCAGACGCTCTCTCTTGAGCCCATCAAGAAGATTGAGCCCCTGCCCGTCAAGGTTCCCAAGCTCCCCAAGCCACCGGTCGTCAAGCTTGAGCCGCCCAAGATCAAGGTAGCCGAGGTCAAGCTCCCCGACGTCCCCAAACCACCTGAAGTCAAGATGGTGCAGCACGTTCCCATCATCCAGCAGCCCGCTCCGCCAAAGCTCGTTACGCCACCGCCCGCTCCTAAGGTCGTCAGCCTGGCCCAGGCCCAGCCTGCATCGGTCGTCAATAACACTCCCCACCCCACGGCCGTGGCGCTGGGCCAGCAGAACAACCCCATCGCGCTCTCCAACCGTCCTGCCACAGCCTCCATCAACCTCGGGAACAAGGGTATGTCAGGCATGCCCGCATCCAACACCGGCACCGGCCCTGCTGCAACCGCAGTCAGCCTCGGCTCGGGCTCCGCTGGAAGCCAGAACATGGCAGGCCGCGACAACGCAGCCAACGGAGTCCGTGGCGTCAAGCTCGGGGTCACCGGCGGCACCGGTCCTCTCAACTCTCAAACTCGCATCGCCGGCCCAGTCAATCTTGGACAAAACACCGTTCAGGCCATAGCCAGGCCGACCACCGTCGCCGCGCCGGCCAGAAGCGCCCCCAAGGTTCTCTTCAAGCCTCGTCCCGAATACACCGCAGAAGCAACCAAACTTCATATCGAAGGCGTCGTATCTGTACGCATTCATGTTTCGGCTGCTGGCACCGTCCATGTTGTTGGTGTCACTAGCGACCTGGGTCATGGTTTGGGGGAATCGGCTGTCCGCGCTATTCAAGCTACACGCTTTCAGCCTGCGATTGACGCTTCCGGACAACCCATCGATTGGGACGGCGTCGTCAACGTAGCCTTCCAACTCGCGAGCTGATAGGTTCCGCGATTACTACTTCCCGGTTAGTTCCTTTCTGAACTAGCATCAAGAATGAATCGCAAAAGATGGCCAAAACGGCCATCGCAGGAGCCTAAAACAATGATCCTCCGGAAATTCCCTACCGCCGGTCTTCTTCTGGCAGCCATAATTGCTTCAGCTCTTCCTGCCTCGGCGGCTGTTCCGCTCTTTGGTAAGAAGAAGCCGAAGGAGGATCTCCTCCAGTCGAAAAAGCCGACGGCCGCTCAAAACGCGCTCATCGACAAGGCGATCGTCAGGGAAAAAGAGGTCATCAAGACCGTCAAGGACCGTCAGCCGCTCGTCGAAACCTACATCCAGAACATGCGGCCCGACCCCATCCTGGCTCAGGTCCCCGACAGCGACCAACACTTCCTAGGTCGCGTCGAGTTCAACAAGATCATCGGCGACAACGCCTATAAGGTGAACGAGTCGACCTCCAAGGGCACCAGCAACGACGGCAAGCTGGGTTTCCTCAAGCACTCCATGTCCTTCATGGGCGGCCTGGGCAGCGGCCTCAAGCTCACCTTTCATGAAGCGGGCTTCGTCCAGATGCTCCTCATGGACTCCAACGACTTCGATCGCCAGCACTACACCTTCGGCTTCGTCCGCAACGACTTCCTCGGCAACACCCCCACCGCCGTCTTCGACGTAACCCCCATCAGCGGCAAGCGCGACTTCGGCCGCTTCTTCGGCCGCATCTGGATCGAGACCCGCAACGGCAACGTCGTCCGCTTCAACGGAGACTTCTCCGGCTCTGAAGAAGACCACCGCGAGTTCTATCACTTCGATAGCTGGCGCACTAACGTGCAGCCGGATCTCTGGCTCCCCACCTCCTTCTACGTGGAAGAGAGCGATCCTAAGAGCGTCTCCCGCACTCTCAAGTTCAAAGCCATTAATCACGTCTGGGGCTATGTCCTCAAGATTCCCGCCAAAGAGTCCGAGAACACCTCCCTCGACGTCGTCGGAGCCACCGACGTCTCGAACGATGCTCAGGACGTCAGCCCCCTCGGTGCGCAGCGCGCCTGGGTCCAGCAGGCAGAGGACAACGTTGTAGAGCGCCTCTTCCAGGCTGGTCTGATCGACGCCCCCAGTGACTTCGACAAGACCCTCGAAGCTCTCGCCGGCAATATCCTGGCCTATAACAACATCACGCTCTCGCGCCCCATCCGCGTGCGCACCCTGCTCACGGAGCCGCTTGAGTCGCTTGCCATCGGCAATACCATCATCCTCTCCAAGAGCCTCATCGATACGACCGCCGTCGTCACCACCGATGGTGCCCAGCAGATGGGCAATCTCAATGCCGTCCTCGCCTTCCAGATCGCGCACATCATCCTCGCTCACCGCCTCGACACCAAGTACGCCTTCAACGATCGCCTGCTCTTCCCCACCAATGCAGTCTTCAACCGCATTCCCATGCACCACACGGATGCCGACAACACTGCCGCGGCGAAGAAGGCAATCGAGCTTCTCAACGCCAAGGAACTCGCCGACGGTCAGCAGTACTTCGGACTCTACCTGCAGCAGCTTGAAAAGCGCGTGAAGGCCCTCAAGGCCCTCAACGAGCCGATGATTGGCGACGGCCTCGTCAAGAGTGACACCGACCCAACCTTCTGGCTCGCTGCTCTGATGCCCAAAGGCGGCAAGCTCGATATGAACGACCTCAAGCAGCAGGCGGCCATGCCTCTGTCCAGCTTCCTCCGTTACGACCCCTGGACGGATCAGGTCATCACCATGCACGCTGCCTTTGAACCACTTCTCTCGCCGGCCGACAAGATGCCCTTCGAAGTCGAGCCCGTCTACCTGAAACTTGGCTACTACAAACCGCCAGCCGAACCAGCCGCCGCACCTGCACCTGCAGCGGCAGCACCTGGCGATCCGGTGGCTGCGCCCGCAGCCGCTGTACCACCAGCAGCCGATAACACCGTTCCACCCGCAGCCAACGCAGCGCCCGCAGCGGATACCACTGTTCCGCCAGCGCCCGCCGCGGTACCTCAACAATAGAAGACCAAGAAAGACTTTGACCTAAGCGTGAACGGGAAGTCGATCGCTCGACATCCCGTGAATAAATACTGCCGGGACTGCCTCGGCAGTATTTATTCACGGCCAGGATCAGGAGGAACCAAGTTGAAACAGCATATTCTAACAGGCCGCTTCGCTTGCATGTTAGGTCTATCAAGGATGATGGCCGACTAGTAGCCGCAGGCAATCCCACCGCCTTCAGCTCAGGAGCGATGCAGATTGGAGCATCGTAAGTCCGGCTATGGAAGGGAAGATGCCAAGGGTCCCACAATCTCTGGAACCGTAGATTTCACCAGTCTCATTGGAATCGAAGGCGACACACATTGGAAACACAAAAAAGCCCCGGCTCAAAACCGGGGCTTTTTCACATTCGAGTCCAGTTTAGAAGTGGTAAGCCACACCAATCGAGGGCATGGAAACAACCTCATATCGGTTGGTCTTGAAGCTATCCAGGCTGAAGTTCGGCGCCTTAACCACAAATCCGCGATACTCCGCACGAATATCGAAGCTGGGGCTTAGCTCATACGCCACGCCGCCGCCGAACAATGCGCCGATGTTCGTATTCTGCTTGGTATCGAGTGAGGTCGTCTGAAAGTCCTTGATTGGAGTAAAGATCAACGCGCCTACTCCAACCTCGGCAAAGGGGCTGAAGTTCTTGAAGTTCAAATTGAACACATAAGCGCCGGAGAGCTCCTGCTGGCGCTGGTGAATCTGTCCGGTGATAAAGCTGGTGATGTAACTTTGTTGATTCTGAGCGAAGGAGTAGTTCAACTCCAGAGCACTTCTCGGCGTAAGCATATACCGATAGCTCGCCAGAAAACCGTACGTCGAGCTGGTGTTCATCTGAACAGAGTTCCCGTTGACCTGCGGAGCGAACAATCCGATTGCGCTGACGCTCACATCCTGCCGGCTCTCCTGTGCTTGCCCTGCGGCCGCGGATAATATCAGCGCGCCCAACAACATCATCTTCTTCATTCTTCGCTACGCCCCTTCGATTTCGTCCAATGCTTTCGACCTCTGGCCCGCAGAGGCAAGATGCTGCCAATGTTCCCCGGACCAGTCTGAAAACGCCTCAGTCG
Source organism: Granulicella sp. dw_53 (assembly GCF_018449545.1). Classification (GTDB taxonomy): domain Bacteria; phylum Acidobacteriota; class Terriglobia; order Terriglobales; family Acidobacteriaceae; genus Edaphobacter. Next base: position 48,673 of record NZ_JAAVUR010000010.1, read on the forward strand.
GTAGCTTTATTGTACCCGTACCGGAGTCCACCGGGACTCACCTCACACAAGAAGGCCGGAGGATCTCTCTCCTCCGGCCCGCTCCGGTCACATCTATGCGCTCAACCACGCGCTTCAAGACACGTTCAAAGCCCTACTGTGGCGGCGGTGGTGGCGCATCTCCGCCTCCTCCACCTCGCTCCTCGCGCCGCTCCTGTCGCTTCGCCAGCATCGCGTCCCACTTCGTCTTCTGGTCGTCCGTAAGCGTCGTACGGATCTTCGCCTGCGCGTCCTTGCGAATCGCCATCATCTTGTCCCGCTTATCCGCCTGCGCAGTGGAAGTATCGTCCCGCAGAGCCATCATCTGCTTCTCGGTATCCGCGTCGATCGCCTTGATCTGCGTCACCTGATCCGGAGTCAGATTCAACTGCTTGGTCATCATCTCCAACTGCCGCTCCTGCATGCGTCCCGGCCCACCACGGCCCATCTGACGTCCGCTGCCGTCTTGCTGCGGAGAGGGTGGTTGAGCGGAGGTATCCTGCGCCATCATCGGCGCCACGCTGGTCGCCGTACAGAGCGCCAACAAAGCCAACCGCATCCCTGCTCGTCCCAACATCGTCTGAATCGGTTTCATCGTAGTTCTCCTTAAGCTGGTATCGCTGTCCGAACAATTTTCATTCCATCGATCCGCCGGCTGATCCCAAGTGCGGCACCAATCTAATCAATACAGACGCACCTTTAAACAAAAGGTTCCGGCTCCAACCTAAATAGTCCTCCCACAAAAAAATTCCACTTTTATCCAAGTCATCCGCGCAAATCGGTGTTAATCCTTCCTTCCAGTCAGCCCTAAAAACTCCGCTCCGCCTGGAAGTAATACGGATCCCCATGCTGCGCCGCATACGCCTCCACCACCTTCAGGAAAGCCACCGCAACATGCGAAAGGCTCGCCTGTCGCCGGTACACCAACCTCAACTTGCGCTCCATCTGCAGCTCCGGCACCTTCACCCGCACCAGCGATCCATTCTCCAGCTCCGTCCTCAGCGTCAGCGCAGGAGCCAGCGCCACCCCATTGCCCATCGCCACAAACCGCTTGATCGCCTCCAGCGAAGGCAGCTCCACCACCATCTGCAGCCTCGTCTTGTGCCGCCGAAACGCCTGAATCACCTTCTGCCGCTGTGGCGAGGTGATGCTGTGCCCGATAAAACTCTGGCTCCCAAGCTGCCGGATCGACACCTCCTCCATCCGCGCCAGCGCATGGTTGGGATTCACTACAAACGCCAGCTCATCCCGATAAACCATCACCGACTTCACCTGCGGATCGTCCGGCCGGAACGACAGCACCCCAATCTCCACCGAGTGCATCAGCACCTCATCCGGAATCCGGCTCGCCAGCGTCCTCTGCACCACCAGCTTGATCCGCGGATTCTGCCGCCGAAACTCATCCATTAATGGCAGCAAATACAGACAGGTGTACTCATTCGCCGCCAGATTCAACCGCCCCCGGTGCAGCTCCCGCAGCTCCGTCAGCGCCCCCGTCGCCTCGGTCCGCAGATTCAGCAACTTGGCGGCATACTCCTTCAGCACCTCCCCAGCATCCGTCAGCGTGCCGTCCCGCGACGACCGCTCGAACAGCACCTCCCCCAGCTCCTGCTCCAATTTTGCGATTGCCTGACTGATCGCCGGTTGAGTACGATGAAGCCGCGCCGCCGCCCGTGAAAAACTCCGTTCCTCCGCAACTGCAAGAAACGTCTCAAGTTGAACCAGCTCCAACACTCACCTCGCGACCGGAACTATCTTCTCATCTAATAAATCTGAATAGTCCGATTAGAACTTCTGATACTTGTTTTAGCCATCATAAGCGTGCGTTATGATAACGTCCAGATTCGAAGGTACTGATTCCTATGCCTGAAAACAACCAAATCGTCTTCTTCGACACCACCCTCCGCGACGGCGAACAGTCCCCCGGTTGCACCATGCATCATGCAGAAAAACTCCGCATGGCCCACCAGATCGCGGCTTTGGGAGTCGACGTTCTGGAGGCAGGATTCGCCATCGCCTCCGACGGCGACTTCAACGCCGTCCACGCCATCGCCCGCGAGGTCCGCGGAACCCGCGTCGCCTCCCTCGCCCGCTGCAAGCGCGAGGACATCGAAGCCGCCGCCCGCGCCGTGGAGCCCGCCCCCTCCAACCGCATCCACGTCTTCCTCGCCTCCTCCGACCTCCACCTCGAATACAAGCTCCGCATCAGCCGCGAACAAGCCCTCGACCATACCGCCGAGTCGGTCCGTCTCGCCCGCTCCTTCGTCGAAGACGTCGAGTTCTCCACCGAGGATGGCACCCGCTCCGACCACGAGTTCCTCATCCAGATGATCACCGTCGCCATCCAGGCCGGCGCCACCACCATCAACATCCCCGACACCGTCGGCTACACCACCCCCGAGGAGTACGCCGCGCTCTTCCGCATGGTAAAAGCCCGCGTCCCCGGCATCGATGACGTCATCCTCTCCACCCACTGCCACAACGACCTCGGCATGGCCGTCGCCAACACCCTCGCCGGAGTCCAGGCTGGAGCCCGCCAGATCGAGTGCACCATCAACGGCATCGGCGAACGCGCCGGCAACGCCGCCCTCGAAGAGATCGCCGCCGCACTCATGGTCCGCCGCGACAAGTTCCCCTACACCCACCACATCGTCATGGACCAGCTCTATCCCACCAGCCAGATGCTCGGGGAGTGCATCAGCTTCGGCGTCTCGCCCAACAAGGCCGTCGTCGGAGCCAACGCCTTCGCCCACGAGTCCGGCATCCACCAGCACGGCATGATGGCCAACCCCCTCACCTACGAGATCATGACCCCCGCCTCCGTCGGAGCCGGCAACACCAACATCGTCCTCGGCAAGCACTCCGGCCGGCGCGCCCTCGCCGACCGCCTCGAAAGACTCGGTCACCTCCTCGACCGCGACCAGCTCGACCAGGTCTACGCCCTCTTCACTGAACTGACCGACCGCAAAAAGCTAATCTACGACCAGGACCTGCTAAGCCTCATGCAATCCGGCAAGGCAATCCCGGTCGCCGTACCGGTACTGGTCGAAGTCCCAGTTCCCGTCGCGGTCCCAGTCGAGATTCCCATTCCGATTGAAGTCCCAATCTCCCGATAGCAAACACCAACAAGAGAAGCAAACACCATCAACCACCACTGCTTTTTATGTCCCTAAATCCGTTCCATCCGCTTTTATCCGTGTTAAGCAGTTTCGGATATCAAGCGTCCAACAAGTTAAAACGAGGTTCAGTATGCGTCTCAAGATTGCAGTCCTCGCCGGCGACGGCATCGGTCCCGAAGTTACCCACGAAGCCACCCAGATCCTCCGCGCTGTAGCCGAGCTCGGCGGCCATGACTTCACCTTCACCTCCGGCCTCATCGGCGGAGTCGCCATCACCGCCCACGACACCCCTCTCCCCCAGGCCACCCTCAACCTCGCGCTCGAGTCCGACGCCGTCCTCCTCGGCGCAGTCGGCGACAACAAGTTCAACGCCCTCCCCCCCGACAAGCGTCCCGAGTCCGGCCTCCTCCAGATCCGCCAGGCCCTCGGCGGCTTCGCCAACCTGCGCCCCTCGCTGGCCTTCAAAGCACTCGCCACCAGCTCTCCGCTCCGTCCCGAGGTCACCGCCGACGTCGATATCCTCTTCGTCCGCGAGCTCCTCGGCGGCCTCTACTTCGGCCAGCCGCGCTGGTGGAACAAAGACACCGGCGAAGCCATCAACACCATGCGTTACACCAAATCCGAAGTCGTCCGTGTCGCCCGCGTAGCCTTCGAGCTCGCCTCCAAGCGCCGCAAAAAGGTTACCTCCGTCGACAAGGCCAACGTCCTCGAGGTCTCGCAGCTCTGGCGCGCCACCGTCACCGAGGTCGCCAAAGATTACCCTGACGTCACCCTCGAGCACCAGCTCGTCGACTCCATGGCCATGCACCTCATGAACATCCCCCGCAACTTCGACGTCGTCCTCACCGAGAACCTCTTCGGCGACATCCTCTCCGACGAGTCCGGCGTCATCACCGGCTCCCTCGGCATGCTCCCCTCCGCCACCATCGGCGGAGCCGTCAACCTCTACGAGCCCGTCCATGGCTCCGCACCCGACATCGCGGGCACCGGCAAGGCCAACCCCCTCGGCGCAATCCTCACCGCCGCCATGATCCTCCGCCACTCCGCCAACCTGGAGACCGACGCCAAGGCCATCGAAACCGCCGTCCACAAAGTCCTCGACGCCGGTTACCGCACCCCAGACATCGCACAAACCGGCTCCACCAGCCAGATCGTCACCACCCCACAGATGGGCAAACTAGTCCACCAAGCCCTCGTAGAAAGCATCGACCGCCGCCAATCCATGCACGCCGTCTAAACCCAATACGCCTGCTAAGAACTAACGAATCATCGCTAGTTCTCAGCAGGTCCCAGCAATAAGTCCAGCAATAAATTGTCATCCTGAGCGCAGGCGAAGCCAAGTCGAAGGACCTGCGGTTGCTTTTGTAGTTGCAGTTGCTTTTGTAGTTGTTAGTTTTACGCCGTCATCCTGAGCGAAGCGAAGGACCCCTGTATTTCGCTTTTGCAGTTGCATTCGCATTACAAAACAAAAATGCGCCGCCACCTCCAACTCGCCACCCTCCTCACCCTCCTAGGCACAACACTGGCCCGCGCCCAGTTCCACATGCCCCAGCTCACCCACAAGCCCAAGGACACCCGCGAAGACCTCTCCTGGCTCGCCCCCTTCGCCGTCCCCGGGCCCGAGGGCCGAGCCTCCGAGCTCGTCCGCGACCCCCGCTTCAAGCCCTTCCTCCGCGACCACCTCACCGCCCCCCAGACCTTCTGGAACGACAACCAGCCCCTCCCCGAGACCGTCCTCGAGTTCCTCGGCACCCCACGTCAGGTCCTCCTCGACGACAACCGCTACCTCGCCGCCGACGGCTGCGTCCGCGCCTTCTGTCCCGCCCGCGGCCTGCTCTTCATCGACCTCGGCACCGCTCACCCCCTCGTCGTCTTCGCCGCCATCGACTGGGTCAAGGAAAACAAGACCACCGACCAGTCCGGCGCCGAGTACACCCTCTGGCTCTTCGCCAACCGCCCGCTCCGCACCGCCGCGGACGAGCCTGCCGCGGACGAATCCAACACCGAAGCCAGCCACATCCCCGCGGCCTTGACCTCTGCCATCACCCGCTGGGCCGCTCAGCCCATTCCCGGCAGCTCTACCCGACAGAACATCACCCACGCGATCCTCGTAGACCCGGACGGCACCCCTCACCAGATCTCGCCCGCCACCATCGGCGCGGCACCCAACACGCAGTCTTCAGAATTAAAGGTCACCCCATGAACACGACACCAAAGACCCTCTTCGAAAAAGTCTGGCAGCAGCACATCGTAGCCGAACCCGCAGGCGAGCCGTCGATCCTCTATATCGACCTCCACCTCGTCCACGAGGTCACCAGTCCGCAGGCCTTCGACGGCCTCCGCATGGCCAATCGCAAGCTCCGCCGTCCCGACCGCACCGTCGCCACCGTCGACCACAACGTCCCCACCAGCAGTGTCGAGGACCGCCTCCACATCATCGACCAGATCGCCTCTAAGCAGATCGAGGCCCTGCGCAAGAACTGCGCAGACTTCGGCGTCGAGCTCTACGACGTCCAATCCCCCAATCAGGGCATCGTCCACATCATCGGACCCGAGCTCGGCCTCACCAAGCCCGGCATGACCATCGTCTGCGGCGACTCCCACACGTCCACCCACGGAGCCTTCGGAGCCCTCGCCTTCGGCATCGGCACCTCCGAAGTCGAACACGTCATGGCCACCCAGACTCTCCCCCAGGACAAGCCCAAGACCTTCCGCATCTCCATCGACGGCGACCTCCCCACCGGCGTCACCGCCAAAGACATCGTCCTCCACATCATCGGCGAGATAGGCACCGCCGGAGCCACCGGCTACGTCGTCGAGTACGCCGGCTCCGCCATCCGCGCCCTCTCCATGGAAGGCCGCATGACCATCTGCAACATGAGCATCGAGGCCGGAGCCCGCGCCGGCATGATCGCCCCCGACGCCACCACCTTCGCCTACCTCATGGGCCGCCGCTTCAGCCCCCAGGGCGAATCCTGGGACCTCGCAGTCCAGCAATGGTCCACCCTCATCACCGACGAAGGCGCCACCTTCGACCGTGAGCTCCACATCAACGCCGCCGACATCACCCCCACCGTCTCCTGGGGCACCTCGCCCGGCATGGTCACCGGAGTCAAATCCACCGTTCCCCTGCCCAATCCAAACGCCAGTGAGGCCGACCAGAAGAACTTCGAGCGCGCCCTCGAGTATATGGACCTCAAAGCCGGCACCCCCATCGAGCAGATCAACATCGATCGTGTCTTCCTCGGCTCCTGCACCAACGGCCGCATCGAAGACCTCCGCGCCGCCGCCCAGGTCGTCCGCGGCTACCACGTCGCCACCACCGTCCGCGCCATGGTCGTCCCCGGCTCCCAACACGTCAAAGCCCAGGCCGAACAAGAGGGCCTCGACCAGGTCTTCAAGACCGCGGGCTTCGACTGGCGCGAACCCGGCTGCAGCATGTGCCTCGGCATGAACCCCGACATCCTCGCCCCCGGCGAGCGCTGCGCCTCCACCAGCAACCGCAACTTCGAAGGCCGCCAGGGACGCGGAGGCCGCACCCATCTCGTCAGTCCCCAGATGGCGGCAGCAGCAGCCATCACCGGGCACTTCACCGACATCCGCAACTGGAAGTTCAACTCCTCCAAAGAGGAGACAGGGAGCCACTAACAGCTTTACGCAGTTGCTTGTTTTACGCCGTCATCCTGAACGAAGCGAAGGACCTCTGTATTTGCACTTGCCGGCTAGCCCCTAATCCTTAGCCCCTAATCCCTGGAGCCCCAATGATCGCGATCAACGTCCTTACCTCCAACGCCGCACCGCTCGATATCTCCAACATCGACACCGACCAGATCATCCCTAAGCAGTTCCTCAAGCGCATCGAGCGCACCGGCTACGGCGAGTTCCTCTTCTTCGACTGGCGCCGCATCCAGGAAGGCCCCAACACCGGCGAGCCCAACACCGACTTCGTCCTCAACCAGCCCCAGTACGCTGGAGCCGAGATCCTCATCGCCGGCAAGAACTTCGGCTGCGGCAGCTCCCGCGAGCACGCCGCCTGGGCCCTCACCGACTTCGGCTTCCTCGCCGTCATCGCCCCTAGCTTCGCCGACATCTTCTACTCCAACGCCGGCAAGAACGGCATGATCCTCGTCCGCCTCTCCGAGTCCGAGGTCGAGACCCTCACCCACCGCAGCACCACCAACCCGGCCCACAAGATCACCATCAACCTCGAAGCCCAGACCGTCACCGACGACCAGGGCTTCAGCGCCCGCTTCGAGATCGATCCATTCCGCAAATACTGCCTCCTCAACGGACTCGACGACATCGGCCTTACCCTCCGCCACGAATCCGAGCTCGACTCCTACGAGTCCAAACACGACACCGAGTTCTGGCTCAAACCCCGTAGCACCGAGGCCGCCTGACCGACATGAACCGCCTCGAGAACATCCGCCGCAGCTTCCGTCCCGACTCCATCACCACGCTCTTCGTGGGCGAGTCGGCACCGCACGGCGGTACGTTCTTCTACACCCAAAACAGCGGACTCTACCGCGAGATGCAGAAAGCATTCCAGGGCACGGAGCACTTCCTCGAAGACTTCAAACAGAACGGCTTCTACCTGGACGACCTGGTCCCCGAACCCGTCAACCAACTCGAAAACAAACCCCGCACAGCTCTCTGCAGAGAATCCATCTCCTCCTTCGTGGAGAGACTGAAAGACTACAAACCACAGGCCATCGTCATCCTGCTCATGTCGATAAAACCAATGGTCCTGAAAGCAATGCACGAAGCAGGCCTCTCCTACGAGCCATACTGCACCCCCTATCCCGGCTTCGGAAATCAGCCCCGCTTTCACCTTGCGATGGCAAAGATCATTCCCCATCTCCCCATCGCAAGCCCAGTAAACAGACACAAGAAGCTCCGAACCGCATAACCCGAATCCGAACACCAGCACCACCTTTGCAAGACCTATCCCAAGGAGATCGGATTCAATGAACGAACCGACGAATAGCAATGGCGAGAAATACAGCATGCCTTCTCGGAAGAATTCGGATAGTTGCCTCCGTACTATCGTCACTTGTACTCAATATTTGTCCCTAACCACGGCACTATCGATGGTACCCCTGCTTGGTGCCCAGACGGTCAGTCCCGCACCTCTACCTGCTCAGCTAAAAACTGCACAAACCATCCTTGTTGCAAATGCGGGAGGGTTTAACAATGACTACAGCAGTCAGGCATACTCTAGCTTTTATCGGTCACTCGAAGCATGGAACCACTACCATCTCACAACAACTCCAAACGAGGCCGAACTTGCTTTGGAGCTCTTTGTCGATAGTCTCAGTGACACGATGAAGGGTGATTCTTGGGACCAGTACTTTTTGCGACTTAACATACGCGATGTAAAAACGCACATCGTCCTCTGGTCCCTCTCTGAACCCGTAGATCGGGCCATGTTAGAAAAGTCTTTCTTTAAAAATATTGATAAATCGGCTGCAGCCCTTACTAAAGATCTTCAGTCACTCGTGGCGGAAACATCGATACCTGCGAGTACTGTTATATCCCCACAACCAAAAACCCCAACGGTTCCGGCAACAACAAATCAGAAAAAGACGCGATTTTCGCAGAAAGTCGAATAACTAGAACGATATGGTTAATCTAAAAGAACCCTTCGGCTCTCATCCCGAGCGCATTAAGCGCGCCGCCATAGGCGTGCTGGGAATCGGACTACTGTTGCTGGCAGCTGATCCGCTTCCCGCGCAAGTACCTGCCGCAGTTCCGCTCCCCACGCAATTTGCTACAGCGCAAACTGCGTTCGTCGTTAACGCTGGTGGCCCGGATAACTTTCTTAGCCAGATCGCATACAAGAGTCTTTGTCAGGCATTCATCAACGGCAAGCATCTCCAGCTGACCGCCCGTCCCGCCGATGCGGAGCTTTCTTTGGAACTTACGACCGCTCAAGGCAGCAAGACGACTCTCACAACGCATCAAGCGGTGCTGCAACTAAATATTCGTGACATCAAGACGCAGAACTTGATCTGGTCGTTCACTGAACCTGTGGACTCCATCGCCAATCCGCTGCCGAGCGACTTTGCCGCAGCGGCCACAAAGCTCGTTGCCGACTTCAACATCCTCCAAACCGGCAAACTCCTCAACGAACCGCCCGCCCCAAAGACCCGCTTCTCACAGGAAAGCCATCAACAATGATTAACCCGAAGAAATACTCGATCCCCCTCACCGAAGGCCCCAGCCGCGCTGCTGCCCGCTCCTACCTCCGTGGCGTAGGCTTCAGCAAAGAAGACCTGCACAAGCCCATCATCGGCGTCGCCAACACCTGGACCGAGATCGGACCCTGCAACTTCCACCTCCGCGACGTAGCCGCCGCCGTCAAGCAAGGCATCCGCGACGCCGGAGGCACCCCCATGGAGTTCAACACTGTCACCATCTCCGACGGAATCACCATGGGCACCGAGGGCATGAAGGCCTCGCTCATCTCCCGCGAAGTCATCGCCGACTCCATCGAGCTCGTCGCCCGCGGCAACCTCTTCGACGGCATCGTCTGCATCGCCGGCTGCGACAAGAACATGCCCGGCACCATCATGGGCATGGCCCGCCTCGACATCCCCGGCATCATGCTCTACGGCGGCTCCATCGCCCCCGGCATCCTCAAGCAGCCCGACGGCTCCTCCAAAGAGATCACCATCCTTCAGGTCTTCGAAGGCATGGGCTCCCACTCCGCCGGCAAGATCAACGACGAGCAGCTCGAAGCCCTCGAAGCCGCCGCCTGTCCCGGCCCCGGAGCCTGCGGAGGCCAGTTCACCGCCAACACCATGGCCATGGCCGGCGAGTTCCTCGGCATCTCGCCCTTCAACCTCACCGGCGTGCCCGCCATGTCCTCAGAAAAAGCCGAGGCCAGCCGCGAAGCCGGCCGCATGATCATGGACCTCTGCAGACGCGACGTCCGCCCCTCCAAGATCCTCACCAAGCAGGCCCTCGAGAACGCCATCGTCGCCGTCTGCGCCTCCGGCGGCAGCACCAACGCCGTCCTCCACCTCATCGCCATCGCCAGCGAGCTCGGCATCAAGCTCAACCCCGACAGCCACGGCCCCGCCTCCGAGATGGACATCTTCGACCAGATCAGCAACCGCACCCCCTTCATCTGCGACCTCTCCCCCGGCGGCAAGTACGCCGCCAAGGACTACCAGGAGGCCGGCGGCTCCCGCGTCCTCGCCAAGCGCCTCATCGACGCCAACCTCATCGACGGCTCCCAGATCACCGTCTCCGGCCGCACCATCGCCGAAGAGGCCGCCCTCGCCGTCGAGACCCCCAACCAGCCCGTCATCCACACCCTCGACAAGCCCCTCAAGGCCACCGGCGGCCTCGTCATCCTCAAGGGCAACCTCGCCCCCGAGGGCTGCGTCATCAAGGTCGCCGGCCACGAGCGCCTCTTCCACCAGGGCCCCGCTCGCGTCTTCGACTCCGAAGACGCCTGCCACGCCGCCGTCGAAGCCGGCCAGATCAACCCCTCCGACGTCCTCGTCATCCGCTACGAAGGCCCCCGCGGAGGTCCCGGCATGCGCGAGATGCTCGCCGTCACCGCCGCCATCAAGGGCATCCCCGAACTCTCCGAAACCGTCGCCCTCCTAACCGACGGCCGCTTCTCCGGAGCCACCCGTGGCCTCATGGCCGGCCACGTCGCCCCCGAAGCCCAGCTCGGAGGCCCCATCGCCGCCGTCCGTGAAGGCGACACCATCACCTTCGACATCCCCAACCGCGAACTCCGCCTCGAACTCCCCGACGAAGAGATCGCCGACCGCCTCGAATCCTGGCTAGCCCCCGCCCCCCGCTACAAACGCGGAGTCTTCGCCAAATACGCCGCCACCGTAAGCAGCGCCAGCGAAGGAGCAGTAACCACCTAGCTTTCGTCACGGCACGGTTCTTGTCATGCCGCAACCGCTACCAGTACGACAGGGCTTTAGCCCTTGAGGCTCTAATGGGAATCTTCGACAAACTCTTCGGCAAAGGCGAGCCATCTGACTCTCTTCGAGTACAGCCGAAACAAGCTGTCCTCGTTCATCTCAACGGCTCTGATCTCGACCAATCCATCTACGACGAGAATGACTTGTCGACGATCGAAGATCTTCTCATTGCCAAATTAGATGGTACTGGTCTTGGTGAGTTCGACGGCAATGAGGTAGGAAATTACGAAGCAATACTTTATCTCTATGGCGATGACGCAGAAAAACTATTCGACCGGGTTGAACCCGTCCTGCGCGGTTACCCTCTTTGTCAAAAAGCAAAAGTAATCATCCGGCAAGGAGAGCCTGGAGCAGTTCAGCGCGAAGTAACCCTGTAAACAAAGCAATCCGCCTTTATCGGTCTAATCCGTTTTATCGGTGTTAAGCAGTCAGCAAGAAGCAGCAAGCGCCCCCAAGGAGCACCCTATGTCGAACCAAACCAACACGAACCCCACCCTCACCGGCGCAGAGATCCTCTGGGCCACCCTCGTAGGCGAGGGCGTAGAGACAGTCTTCGGCTACCCCGGCGGAGCCATCCTCCCCATCTACGACGCCCTGCCCAAGTTCCCCGTCCACCACATCCTCGTCCGTCACGAGCAGGGTGCCGCCCACATGGCTGACGGCTTCGCCCGCGCCTCCGGCAAGGTCGGCGTCTGCATGGCCACCTCCGGCCCCGGCGCCACCAACCTCGTCACCGGCATCGCCACCGCCATGCTCGACTCCATCCCCATGATCGCCATCACCGCCCAGGTCTCCTCCAAGGTCCTCGGCTCCGATGCCTTCCAGGAGGTCGACATCACCGGCATCACCCTGCCCATCACCAAGCACAACTTCCTCGTCACCCGCGCCGAAGACATCGCCCCCACCGTCCGCCTCGCCTTCCAGATCGCCCTCTCCGGACGCCCCGGACCCGTCCTCGTCGACATCACCAAGGATGCGCAACAAGCCTCGGCCCCCTTCAACTTCGAGGCCGCCGCTCCCCCCGCCTTCCGCCCGCACCCCATGCTGCGCGCCGAGTCCTCCTCCATCCAGCAGGCCATCGAGCTCCTCCGCCAGTCCAAAAAGCCGCTCATCCTCGCCGGCCACGGCGTCATCCAGTCCGGAGCCGAGCGCGAGGTCATCGCCTTCGCCGAGCACAACCAGATCCCCATCGCCAGCACCCTCCTCGGTCTCGGCGCCATCCCCACCCAGCACCCCCTCTCCCTCGGCATGATGGGCATGCACGGCGAGTCCTGGGTGAACCACGCCATCCAGCAGGCCGACCTCCTCCTCGCCTTCGGCATGCGCTTCGACGACCGCGTCACCGGCAACCTCGCCAGCTACGCCCAGAACGCCAAAAAGATCCACATCGAGATCGATCCCTCCGAGATCAACAAGAACGTCAAGGTCGACGTAGCCCTCATCGGCGACCTCAAAGAGGTCCTCACCCTCCTCCTGCCCTCCCTGCAGGAAAAAGCCTCAGAACGCTTGCAGCCTCTCGTCCCTGTGTCGCAGCCCTTCGATTCCTCCTCGCAGCCAGGAAATCTCTCATCGCAATCATTTGATCTGTCATCTCGCAGCGAAGCCGAGAGATCCGCTTTACCCACCTCCACCCCCTGGCTCCGCGAGATCAGCGCCATGAAGGGCGACGCCACCGTCCACGACATCATCAACCTCCCCGACAACGGCCACCTCTACGCCGCCCACGTCATCCACGACATCTGGCGCGAAGCCGTCGCCGCCGGTCGCGAAAAAGAGACCATCATCGTTACAGATGTAGGCCAGCACCAGATGTGGGAGGCTCAGTACTACAAGCACGACGTCTCCCGCTCCCTCGTCACCTCCGGCGGCCTCGGCACCATGGGCTTCGCCCTGCCCGCCGCCATCGGAGCGCAGGTCGCGTGCCCCGACAAAGACGTCTGGGTCATCGCCGGCGACGGCGGCTTCCAGATGACCGCCGCTGAACTCTCTACCATCGTCCAGGAGAAGCTCCCCATCAACATCGCCGTCATCAACAACGGCTACCTCGGGATGGTCCGCCAATGGCAGGAGAACCTCTACGACAAGAACTACTCCGCCTCCCCCATCCTCTCTCCCAACTTCGTCAAACTAGCCGACGCTCATGACATCAACGGAGCCCACGTCAACCTCCGCTCCGAGGTCACCCCCACCGTCACCCGCGCCCGCACCAGCCGTCAACCCTTCCTCATCGAGTTCCACGTCGAAAAGGAAGACTTCGTCTACCCCATGATCCCCCCAGGAGCCGGCCTCCACGAAATGATCCGCCGCCCCACCAAAGACCCCCTCCTCGAAACCGCAGAGGACGAGTAAACATGCTCACATCGGCCACTTAACAGAAAAGCAAAGGAAAAAGCAAAAAGAACGGACAGAGAGAACGCAGAAGAGCAAAAAAACGGACAAAGAAAAAATTGTCATCCTGAGCGATGGCGCAAAGCGCCGAGTCGAAGGACCTGCGGTTGCTTTTGTCGTTGCAGTAGCTTTTGCCTTTGTCGTTGCGTTTGCACTACCGGATTAGCCTGGGGCTTTAGCCCCACGAACAACAACGGCACGCTAATCCCTAACCCCTAATCCCTAACCCCTGAGGCACTCATGCTCCACACCTTCGTAGCCCTGGTCCAAGACAAGCCCGGCGTCCTCACCAGAGTCGCCTCCCTCTTCCGCCGTCTCAGCATCAACATCGTCTCCCTCACCGTAGGCGAGTCCGAGCGCGCCGACACCTCCCGCATGACCATCGTCTGCGAGGCCCCCGAGCACTCCGCCCACCGCATCCGCGCCTCCCTCTACAAACTCGAGATCACCGTAGACGTAGACGAAGTAGGCCGCAGCGAAGCCGTCATCCGCGAGCTCTGCCTCATCAAGGTCTCCGCCGGCCCCCAGGAGCCCAACGGCCTCAGCTCCCGCTCCCAGATCTTCGAGCTCGCCAACGTCTTCCGCGCCCGCGTCGTCGACCTCGCCCCCGAGTCCATCATGCTCGAGATGACCGGCAGCTCCAGCAAGATCGAAGGCCTCATCCAGGTCCTCCGCGAGTCCAACTACACCATCCTCGAAGTCTCCCGCACCGGCCGCATGGCCATGCGCCGCGGCCACCACACCAGCCGAGTCCTGAAAGCCCTCGGCAACCCAAACGCCACCCCAACCCCCTCCAACCTCGCCAAACCCACCACCGACCTCATCCCCAACGAATTCGAAGACGTCCACGAAGAAGAGGAATAACCCTACCGATTCATCTCCCCGCTCGATGTTGCTTTTGCTTTACGCCATTGCTTTTGCAGTTGCAGTTGTTTTTGCTGTTGTCGCTGTTTGTTTTACGCCGTCATCCTGAGTGAAGCGAAGGACCCCTGTATTTGCCGTTGTTTGTTTTTAAGTTTTTGTCCTTTCCTTACGCCGTCATCTCACCTAACCAAAAGGATCAATTAAGCCAAAAATAAAACACCTCAAATTCCCCAACAAAAACGCATGTCAAGCCCCAAAAAGCCTCTGACATAGCCAAACCCCAACAACCACGCCACAATTTCACTCTTTCGCAACTGGCACTTTAGTTTTGATCGACAACGTAGAATTTAACCAGACAGGAAAAAGAAGCTCCGGACAAAACACCGCCCGCTAACTCCAGCTCCTGCACGAATTTGGAAGCAACCCATTTAGAATGAGCGGCTTGAGGGAGCAAGCTCCACCCAACCCACTCATTCCAAACGGGATACACGCAGGCAAGGGGGGGTACCCCCCTCACATAACCGATAGAAAAGGATCAACCGAACCATGGCAAAGACCTACCACGACGCAGATGCAGATCTCTCCCTCATCCAGGCAAAGAAAGTCGCCATCATCGGATACGGCTCTCAAGGCCACGCCCACGCCCTCAACCTCAAGGACTCCGGCGTTGACGTCCGCGTAGGCCTCCGCGAGAACTCTCCCTCTGCCGCCAAAGCCAAGCTCGCCGGACTCGAGGTCCTCACCGTCGCCGAAGCCACCAAATGGGCCGACGTCATCATGAATCTCACCCCCGACCAGACCGCCGCCAAGGTCTACCACGCCGACATCGAGCCCAACCTCGCCCCCGGCAAGACCCTCATGTTCGCCCACGGCTTCAACATCCGCTTCCGCACCATCACCCCGCCCGCCGGCGTCGACGTCTCCCTCGTCGCCCCCAAGGCCCCCGGCCACCGCGTCCGTGAGGTCTTCACCGAAGGCGGCGGCGTACCCGCCCTCGTAGCCGTCGAGCAGGACGCCTCCGGCACCGCCCTCGCTCTCGCCCTCAGCTACGCCAAGGGCATCGGCACCACGCGCGCCGGAGTTCTTCAGACCACCTTCACCGAAGAGACTGAAACTGACCTCTTCGGCGAGCAGGCCGTCCTCTGCGGCGGAACCTCCGCTCTGGTCAAGGCAGGCTTCGAAGTCCTCACTGAAGCCGGTTACCAGCCCGAACTCGCCTACTTCGAGGTCCTCCACGAGCTCAAGCTCATCGTCGACCTCATGTACCGCGGCGGCCTCGAGTACATGCGTCACTCCATCTCCGACACCGCCGAGTGGGGCGACTACGTCGCTGGCCCCCGCATCGTCACCCCCGACGTCAAGAAGGCCATGCAGAATCTCCTCAAGGAGATCCAGGACGGCAGCTTCGCCAAGAAGTTCATCGAGGAGAACGAGACCGGCCGCCACGAGTTCGCCCGCATCCGCAAAGCCGAAGCCGCTCACCCCATCGAAAAGGTCGGCGCCGAGCTCCGCAAGGCAATGCCCTTCCTCGATCCCGTCAAGGTAGAGAACGGCAACGTAGTCAAAGCCTAGAACGTAGTCAAAGCCAGAAGAGACGAGGCCCTTCGCACAACGAAGGGCCTCACTCTTTGCCAGCAGATTCGTCTCCTGCCTCTAGAGTCAAAAGAGTCTTAGGGTCACAAGAGTCGTTCTGTCTTTCTGTCTTGTTAAGGGCACGGCTTCAGCCGTGCCATA
Source organism: Granulicella sp. dw_53 (assembly GCF_018449545.1). Classification (GTDB taxonomy): domain Bacteria; phylum Acidobacteriota; class Terriglobia; order Terriglobales; family Acidobacteriaceae; genus Edaphobacter. Next base: position 64,748 of record NZ_JAAVUR010000010.1, read on the forward strand.
ACCGCCCCACCTGCCTCCAGGCTTTAGCCGCTGAGGTACATTTTCAAGCTGCCTCAGAATCCGAGCCAAGCCCCAACCGACTCAAGCCGGATTCACCTCAGGAGCAGGCTGAGGCTGATGTCCACTCGTAGCCGCACCGGCATCATGCGCCAAACCAAGCGCATCGATCACCGGAGCCAAAGCGAGCACAGCCATACACAGGATAGCGATGTGAAAATCCTGCAATAACGGCGCTGAAGAAGCATGCCCGTTAGCATGAGCGACCATGCGCAGCGTACCCGCTCCAATCGCGACGCCCATGCCCATACTGAGCTGCATAACCGCGGACAGGAAACCGTTAGCCCGCGACATGCGCTCCGCCGGAATCTCCGTGTAGGCCAGGGTGGTCATGCAGGTGAACTCCAGCGAACGGCAGCCGCCGTGAAAGAACAGCACGGCCGCAATCAGCGCAGGCGGAGTCGCCGGGCTCAGCAGCGCACAAACCGCCATCGAACCGGCAGTCACCACGCCGTTGACGATAAGAATGCGCCGGAAGCCGAACCGCCGCAGCACCGGAATGACGATGGACTTCATCGAGAGATCGCCGCCAAACAGGGCAAGCAGATAAAGCCCCGAGGTGAAGGCGTTAAGCCCAAAGGCCTCCTGGAACATCAGCGGCAGCAGAAAGGGCAGAACCGAGACAGCGATCCGGAAGCCGCTCGCTCCGTAGACCGAAAGCGAGAAGCTCCGCAGCCGCAGCGATTCCAGGTCGATGAAGGACGTCCCAGGAGAACGGCGGGCCGCCGCAATGGCCAGCGCTCCGCTCAAAAGGCTCAGCGCGAGGATGGTAACCGGCGGACGCCAGTGTTCAGCTCCGGAGCCAAGCTTCTCCATCGCCACGACGATTCCGGTCGAAGCGAGACCAGCCAGAATGAAGGTCGTCCAATCGAAGGGATGATGGCCTTCGGGACGCGTGTTCTCGATCCACAGCAGCGTCAGGATCAGGGCAATGATCCCGATGGGCAGATTCAGGAAGAAGATCCAATGCCAACTGGCATAGGTCGTAATGAAGCCACCGATCGGTGGACCGACCACCAGCGCGGTCAATCCTGGCCAGGTAATGTAAGCGATCGCCTTGGTAAGGTCTTCCTTAGGTGTGCTGCGCAGCACGATAAGACGCCCTACAGGCACCATCATGGCTCCGCCGATGCCCTGCAGGATACGCATGAAGGTAAACTGCTCCAGCGTCTGGGAGAAGCCGCAGAGCAGCGAGGCGACGGTAAAGGCGGCAATAGCCGACGCAAAGACCGATCGAGCCCCGAAACGGTCTGCAAACCATCCGCTGATCGGAATAAAGACGGCCAGGGTGATCAGGTAGGCAGTCATGCCCAGGTTGAGGTTGACGGCTCCGACGTGGAAGCTCTTCGCCATCTGCGGAAGCGCAGTGGCAATAATTGTGCCGTCGAGGTTTTCCATGAAGAACGCACCAGCGATCAGAGAGGTGACGTAGATCGAGGAACGAGTTTTCTGCATAGTCTTATTTTATGAGACAGCGACACACGAGGGAATAAACTCTTGTGTCGAAGGAATGATCTAACCTCAGTTGGTGGAAGGCCTTACAGTCAAGATTCCATGTAAGCCGCTTCAAATGAGCACTTTGAATCAGGGATTGCAGGGATGGAAGCGCAATGCGTCGCTGGGTACCAGCCGAATTACATGGAATCCTGACGGCGAATCAGGCATCCAAAGAAAACTAATTAAAATCTAATTTCTTTTCCGCGCCATGAACGTCGATACCATGGGCATGGAACAAAATTAGGTCCGAATTCGTAAACAGAATTCCATAACCTCATTTCACCGCAACCCTCCCTGCCCCTCGTGCGGTGAAATACTCCTTCATTGCTCTCCTTCTAAGGGAAGAGCTGAAGTATCCTTTAGATTCGACTTCTTGCCGAACCACGGCAACAGCAAGTCCTTGGACGTCACAGAACTAGTGACCTGTAAAGCTCCACCCGAGGGAAACGCATGGCCACCACACCTCAAGCCGACCTCCAGAACGATATCGAACAAAACACACTCGATACATCTCCTTATCTCGCCTCCACGGTTCCCGCGACGCCGACTCCGCTTCCCGAGATCATCAACTCCCTTCGCGCCATCTCCACCCTCGAAGGACTCACCGAAGACGAATACGTCTGGATCGCGACCAACGGAACCGAACGCGTAGCCGAAGACAGCGCCCTGCTCTTCCGCGAAGGGGAACCTTCCACCCACATGGTCTTCATCCTCCGCGGAGAGATCCACGTTCGCCGCCGCCACACTGGCCCAATGGCCTACTTCATCGGCCGCGCCGGCCAGATCACCGGCAAGCTTCCCTTCTCCCGCATGAAGGGCTACGGAGGCGATGGATACACCATCGGCCCAAGCTGGGTTCTGGATATCCACGAGAACCTCTTTCCCGCGATGCTTCAGGCGATCCCTTCGATGGGACAGCGCTGCGTCGGCATCCTGCTGGATCGCGTCCGCGAGGTCACACGCATGGAGCAGCAGGCCGAGAAGCTCTCCGCCCTCGGCAAGCTTGCGGCCAATCTCGCCCACGAGCTCAACAACCCTGCGTCTGCGGCTCAGCGCTCCGCAGCCAGCCTCTTCGGCGAGCTTGGCGAGTACGGTGAGCAGAAGTACCGCCTCGGCAACCTCAACCTCTCCGAGCAGGAGTCCATGGACTACCGCTGTTGGGTCAAACGCGCCCGCGAACGCATGGCCGCTTACTCCAGCCGCAACCATGCTCCGCAGAGTCCCCTCGCCGGGAACGACCGCGAAGACGCCGTCCTGAACTGGCTCGAGGAGCATAAGGTCCCGAAAGCCTGGAACATCGCCCCGGCTCTGGCCGAGACTCGCCTACCCCTGGACCAGCTCGACGAGCTCGCCTCAATCCTGCGTCCGGAGATCGTCGCCGTCGCCGTCGCGACCATCGCCAGCGCCCTGCGCGTCGAGCGTATGGCCGAGACCGTCGTCGACTCCACCGTGCGCATCTTCGACCTCATCAGCGCCATCAAGGACTACTCCTACATGGATCAGGCGCCGGTCCAGGACATCGAGCTTGCCCAGTCCCTCGAGAGCACCCTCTCCATGTTCTCCTCGCGCCTCCAGGGCTACACCGTCGAGCGGGACTTCGATCCCGCGCTTCCGCCCATCAGCGCCTACGGCAGCGAGCTCAACCAAGTCTGGACCGCGCTCATCGAAAACGCCATCGACGCCATGGATCGCGGCACCATCCCCGGAGTCCTTCGCCTCTCGGCCCACGTCGTAGGCGATATGGCCTCTATCGAAGTCTGGGACAACGGACCTGGCGTGGACCACGCCATCACGTCCCGCATCTTCGAACCGTTTTTCACCACCAAGGCAGTCGGAAGCGGGCTAGGCCTGGGCCTGGATGTAGCCCAGCGAATCGTCTCCCGCCACTCCGGCTTCCTGACGGTCGATTCCAGCGCCGGCGCAACCTGTTTCCAGGTCCGTCTGCCCTTCGATCAGGCGGAGGCGTACTAAGGCTTGCCGCAAAAGGGCTCGGTTGGTTCAGCGATATTTTGGTGTTTGAGATTACGGGCGAACGGAGGTCGCGAAGTTACTTCGTGACTTCCACGCCGCGCCAGAACGCCACATGATGTTTGACATTCCGCGCCGCAGGCTTCGGATCGGGGTAGTACCACGCCGCATCCGGGTTTTCCTGGCCATCGACCACGATCGTGTAGTACCGGGCCTGTCCCTTCCACGGACAACTGGACGTCGTCGAACTGGCCTTCAAAAATTCGCGCTTTACCGATTCGTCGGGAAAGTAAATATTCCCCTCAACTGTCTCAAACTGTTCGCTCTCGGCCAGGGTCTGGCCGTTCCACACTGCCTTCGCCATAGATACGATTCGCAATCTTTTCAATAAGTTACGGCACTAAAACCCCTTAAATGGGTCGTCACCGGAGACTCTGGATGCCTAGAGCCTACAGGCATTTGTAACAGAGACGTACTAGAATGCAAAACCTCTCTGAGGCTGAATTGAAGCAAAGCCCATTCTCTGACGGCTATCGACGCCGTCGAGAATGGGCTTTGCTCCGGTTTACCTATCCAAGCGTGGTACTACGCAACGCTCACAATCGGTCGAGTCGCCTCTGGGTCAGGCAGTCCAGGCAGCGCAATCACCTCCGCTGGTTTCGCATCTCCGATGCGCCGTTCGTACGTGCACAAAGGAGTTGTCGGCTCCTCCACAGGAGCGCCCTTCTTCGGCCGGCGCTTCGGCAGGAACTCCCGGTTGTTGGGGCATACAAGATACGTCCCTTCCTTATTGCCGTACTCGAGCAGATACGCACTGTCGCACTTCGGGCATGTCTCGTTCACCAGCTTCAGGTTCGACGCAAAGTCGCACTTCGGATAGTTCACGCAGCCATAGAATGTATCCCCACGCTTGGTCTTCCGTACGGCGATATCGCCGCCATCCTTCGGGCACGGGACGTCCAATATCTCCTGTTTGACGTACTTGCACTTCGGATATCCGCTGCACGCGATGAACTCGCCATACTGTCCATCCCGCTGCAGGAGCGGCTTGCCGCACTTCGGGCAAGGCTCTTCGAGGACCACAGGAGGCTTCGACTGCACCTTCTGGGTCAGCTTCCGAATGGTCTTGCACGGCGGATCCTCGCTATACCCTGGGCAGCTCATGAACGGCCCCCACGGCCCATTCTTCAGCACCATCCCCCGTCCGCAGTTATCGCAGAACTCTTCCTCAGGGACCTCATCTGCGCCAGGCGCACTCAGGTCTGGCTTGGCTGCAAAGTTCTCCTTCGTGAAGTCGCAGCTGTACTGCTCCACGGTAATCTTCTTGCCTTTGCCCGCAGCCTCTCCGATGGCTACTGCGAGTTCCTTGGTGCTGACCACATCCTTTTCAAAGTCGGTTACATCTTCGCTCACCGCCTTCACTACCATTGGAAACTTAAAGGCATCGAGGATCTTCTTGGTGACAGCCTTCTGATCTTTCTTCCACGGCCCTGCGGCCACCGTCATGGGCTTCGCCTTGGTGAAGTTCGAGCAGGAGTAGAAGCTCCCGAATTTGCCCCACTTCAGAATCAGCGGACTTCCGCACTTGTCGCAGACCTCATTGGTGGCCTGCTCCATCCGCTTGATGTCCTCCATGTTGTCGCCCGCGACCAGAAGCTCTTTCTCGAAGTGGTCGTAGAAGCCGGTCAACAGATCGGTCCACTTCTCCTCTCCGTCTTCTACCGCATCGAGCTCGCCTTCGAGCTTGGCCGTGTACTGCGGATCGAAGATGTAGGGGAAGTTCTTCACCAGTAGTCCGGTCACGACTGTGCCGATCTCCGTCGGAACAAACTTCGCTCCGATCTTCTTCACGTAGTCGCGATCCTGGATCGTGTTAATGATGGAGGCATAGGTCGATGGCCGTCCGATCCCACGCTCTTCGAGAGTCTTCACCAGACTCGCTTCGTTGTAACGCGGCGGCGGTTCGGTCGCCTTCTGCTGCGAATCGATCCGCTCGAGTCCAAGCGCCTGCCCCTGGTTGAGCTCGGGCAATCTACTGTCCGCAGTCGTCTCATCCTGTGCTTCGCCGCCCTGTTGCACCACCTGCGCAGCCAGCTTGTCGGCACGGTCCTGCTCTTCTTTGCTGGCCTTCGCCTTGGCCGCCAAGCGTGCCCGCTTCTCTTCCTCCTCGAACTTCAGGAAGCCTTCGAAGCGCAGCACACTGCCACTCACGCGAAAGTCATAGGTCTGTTTCGCCTTCGCCGCGATGTCGACCGTGGTCTGGTCGAAGACGGCGGGCGTCATCTGGCTGGAGACGAACTTCTGCCAGATCAGCTTGTACAGCTTGTACTGCTCTTCGCTCAAGCTCGCGCGGATCGAGTCCGGCGTGTATGCCACATGCGTCGGACGGATTGCCTCGTGCGCATCCTGCGCCTGAGCCTGCTTCTTCCCGGCAAACTCATTCGCCTTCGCCGGCAGATACTGCGCACCCAGTTTGCCGATAAATTCGCGCGCCTCCGCAATCGCATCGGGCGAGACACGCGTCGAGTCGGTACGCATGTAGGTAATCAAACCTACCGTACCTTCCTTGCCGATCTCGACACCTTCGTACAAACGCTGCGCCACACCCATGGTCCGGCGAACGTTGAAGCCCAATCTTCCTGCGGCATCCTGTTGCAACTTGCTGGTCGTATAGGGAGCGGTAGGATTGCGCTTGCGTTCCTTCTTCTCGACTCCTCGCACCGACCACGCGGCAGACTTCAAGCCATCGAGCACCTCATCGACAGCCTCCTTGTCCGGCAATGCATTCGCGAGAAATTGCTCCTTGCCGTCGGCGTCCACACCGTTCGAGACACGGATCGCCTTGCCTTCGATTCCGACCATGCGCGCCACAAACTCCTGCGCACCAGCCTTCGGAGTAAGGAATGCATCGATCGTCCAGTACTCTACTGGGTTGAAGCTGTTGATCTCCTCTTCGCGCTCCACGATGAGGCGCAACGCTACGGTCTGCACACGGCCAGCACTCAACCCTCGACGCACCTTGTCCCACAGCAGCGGAGAGATCTGATATCCGACCAGGCGGTCTAAGACGCGACGCGTCTGCTGCGCGTCCACAAGATTCGCATTCACATCGCGAGCCTGACCGAACGCCGCTTGCACTGCCTTCTTCGTAATCTCGTTGAAGGTCACGCGCTGAAGCGTCGCCTTAGGCCGGAGCATAGGCCGGAGCTGCATCTCAAGATGCGCCGCGATGGCCTCGCCTTCGCGGTCAGGGTCTGGGGCCAGATAGACAAAGTCTGCCTTGGCTGCCAGCTTCTTCAGCCGGTCCACGATCTTTTCTTTTCCGGGCGAGACGATCAGCGTCGGTTCAAACGTTCGCCGCGCAATCTCCACTCCGATGTCGTTCTTGGGCAGATCCATGATGTGGCCCAGCGAGGCCTCTACTATATAGTCGCTGCCGAGATATTTATTGATCGTCTTTGCCTTCGCGGGCGACTCAACGATCACAAGTGATTTAGCCATTCTTTCCCTTCGAACCCAGGGTCACGGCGCCGCAGCATTCCGTTCCCTTTCTTCCACGTTTCCAATGCGAACCTACCACGGCTTGGCAAAACATGCGAACCCGCAGTCTCTGCAAAACTGACAAACTCATACAAAACACACGCCGCCAAGATCTACATCGATAGACTGAAAGTCTCCCATTTCGTATCTCTCGTACCGCAGAAATCCGATTCCGACCTTCGAAACCATCGACTGAGCGATCCGCCAAAAAACTCTAATCCTGCACCAAACACACCTCCATACGGAGTGCGGCGGACCGAAGTTCATCAAAAACAGCGGACGTAGTTCTTTCCTGGCAACTGTTTTACCTTCCCCGAAAGTTCCAGTTCGAACAGTGCTGCAAATATTTCGGCAGACCCCAACTCCGCCTCCAGTCCCTCGATGAGCTCGTCCAGTTGAAGCGGCTCATCATGCCTAAGCCGTTGGTATACCATCCGCTCGTGCTCTGGCATCGGCTTGCCGTCCCCATCGAATCCGCTGCCGGAGAATAGAGATGCACTTCCTTGGGACTTCGATTCATTGTTCCCCGCCCTGCTGCCCGCAACTGCCATCTCTTCTTCCAGTTGCACCAGAATCTCCGAGGGGAGGTCCTCCCAGACATCTTCCCAGGTCGCCGTCAGCTTGGCTCCCTGCTTGATCAATGTGTTCGGCCCCCATGCATTTTTGTTCGTCACATTTCCCGGCACAGCAAATACATCGCGGTTCTGCTCCATGGCGCACCGCGCCGTAATTCGTGTCCCGCTATACTCGCCCGCCTCGATCACCAGCACTCCGACACTCATTCCACTCAGAATTCTGTTCCGAATTGGAAAGTTCTGCGGGGCAGGGAACGTTCCTAGCGGATACTCGCTCACGATCGTCCCGCCGGCCGCCACGATGCTCTCTGCCAGACGCTTGTTCTCCTTCGGATACACCACATCGATCCCCGTGCCCCACACCGCGACCGTCTTTCCTCCTGCATCGAGCGCGCCCTTATGCGCTGCCGTATCCACGCCTCGAGCCATGCCGCTTAGGATCGTAATTCGCCGGTTCGCCAGATCCCTCGCCAACAACTCCGCCATGCCTGCTCCATAGGGCGAAGGCTGCCTCGTGCCTACGACCGCAATGCCAGGGCGAGCCAACAGGTCCACGTTTCCTCGAATCCACAGCACCGCAGGTGGATCGTAGATCTCTCGCAACCTCTCTGGATATGCCTCATCTTCAAACGCCAGGACCGAACCGCCCGCCGCCGTGACCCTTTGTATCTCTTCTTCGGCAGCAGCTCGTGCTCGTCCGTCCGCCACGAACTGCGCCGACCGCGCCGGCATTCCCACTCCTTCCAACTCCGTCAGCGAGGCTTCGAACAACCGCTCCGCGAGTTCCAATCTCTCCATCGATCTTTTGATCCGCAGGGCTCCCATCCCCGGCGTCATCATCAATGCCATCCACGCTAACCGCGCAACCTCTCGTGCCGGCTCTGTCATCCTGCTCTGCTGAACCAGATTCATACTCCGTTGTCCTCTTTCCTGACCCTTTATCTATTTATCACCACCGGTCGCGCTTCGGAGAGGGATCGTCTATCTCTGCTTCTTCCTGAAACAACCTGATGGGAGCCGTCTAAACCTTCGGCAGAGGAAGCGAGCCATCTTTCTGATGAAGTAATCGATAACGCTCTCTCCGTTAATATCGACGGGCGGAGCGTTGTCAGTACACGGAGGTTTGAGAACGGATAGAGGCCATTCTCAAGATGCGTCTCGCTCCTCGTCGCACCGCTTGCACTCCATCGACGACCCCAGACGCACCTCCCTTCCTGCTTTCGTCGTCACCCATTCGCGGATCATCCAGGGCGGATCATGTCGTACATGCACCCCGTGGCCGCACTCCAGTTCCGCCACCCAATGATCTTGTTGATCGAGGAAAAACCCAACGACAGCTCTCTGCATCTTGGTTCTCCCAGCCACATCCCATAAACTAGACTCTTGCCTGCTGAAGCCTCAAATCTCGTCCGGGTTGCCGCCATCGACTTCCTCAACCCCGCTCCGCTCATGTGGGACTTCGAACACCCGCCTTTGGCCTCTGCCCTCGCCGAACGTTATCAGCTTCACTACACCCTTCCCTCTCGCTGTGCCGACGAGCTTCTCGCCGGGCGCGCCGACCTCGGCCTTATCCCCATCGCCGCCCTCACGCCGGATCTTGCCATCGTTCCTGGTTGTACCATCGCCTCGCTCAACGAGGTGCGCTCGATCCAGCTCATCGTAAAAAAATCGCACTCCCTAAGCACCGTAAAGACGGTCGCAGCCGACACCGCCTCGCGCAGCTCACTCGCGTACACCGAGATCCTCTTCCGCAAGTTCTTTGGCATAGACCCCACCTTCGTCCAGCATGCGGCCGATACCCTCGCGATGCTCCGTCAGCACGACGCCGCACTCCTCATAGGCGATCACGCCCTCCTCGCACTGGAAGCACGAGCGATCATCGAAGAGCAGGTCGGCCCCTGCAACTGGTACGACCTCGCCCACGAGTGGACGACACGCACCCGGCTCCCATGGGTCGCCGCCGTCTGGGCTGTGCGCCCCGAAGCTCTTCCTGCCTGCGGAATCAGTCCACAGGAGCTCATCGAAGACCTCAACCAGTCCCGCATCCACGGTCTGGCCAATGTCGACACTCTGGTTCGCGAATGGAGCGCACGCATCGCTATTCCTGCGGCCACCATCCACCATTACCTCACCGCGAACATTTACTACAGCCTCGATGAAGACTGCATCCAAAGCATTCGCCTCTTCCGCCAGTATGCAGCGGAGATCGAGGCGCTTCCTGCCTTCCCGGACCTTCGATTCCTATAGAATTGCACCAATCTCAGGTCCAACCGCGACTTCCCCTCTCCAACGGACGTCTTATCCAATATGACTAGCGCTGCAGCCGCCGCTTTTATCAGTAATTCGACCGTGTTTACGGCGGCTGACATCTTAGCGGGGTCTGGTACTCACTCGAATTCGCTGCTGCACTTCCTCTTTCAATTTGGCCTTTTAGGCATCTTTCTCGTCTCCATCGTCGACTCTTCGTTCGTTCCTCTGCCTCTCCCTGGCATCACCGACGTCATGATTATCGTGATGGCTGCGCAACATGCCAACTTGTTTCTCCTGGTAGCTCTCTCCACGCTCGGCTCTGGCCTTGGAGGTTATTTCAGCTATCAGGTAGGGCACTCGGGCGGTATGGCGTTTTTGGAGAAGCGCGTTCCGCCGCGCATCTTCAAGCGCGTGACCCGCTGGATGGAGGAGCATGCGATCCTCTCCGTCGCTCTCCCTGCGATCCTTCCACCGCCGATGCCGCTCAGCCCATTTGTTCTGGCTGCTGGCGCACTCAACATGTCGCGCAACAAATTTCTCTGCGCCTTTACTGCGAGCCGCGCCCTCCGCCACTCCATCGCCGCATGGCTTGGCGTCTACTATGGCCGCCACATCCTTCGTCTTTGGAATCTCTTCTCCGCCAAGTGGGCCGCGCCTGTCCTGATCGTTCTCTGGTCTGGCATCCTCATTAGCTGCGCCTTCGCCTTCTGGCAGCTCTACAAGACCTCGCGGAGCTTCTCCCGTCCGAAGCTCTCCCCGCCCAAAGCTGCCGCCTGAAGGTACTCTGGATCCTCGCGAGCTTCACCTTTGGTGCAAACTTTCGCTTGCAATAGGCCTTCGTCAGCGCGATCGCGGAGACCAGGCCAAATCCAAAAAGAAAAACGGCGAGCCGTAGCTCGCCGCTTATACTTATTTCCTTCCTACTAGAACTCCCACTGCAACAGCGTCGCCCCTACGGTGAAGCCCGCGCCGACGCTGGCGAGCAGCACCAAGTCCCCCTTTTTCAGCCGGCCATCATCCAAAGCCGTCTGCATCGCCATCGGAATCGTCGCCGCCGTTGTATTTCCATAGCGGTCAATATTGATCACCACGGCACTCTCCGGCATTCCGAGACGCTCCGCAGTCGATAGGATGATCCGTTTGTTCGCCTGATGTGGAATGAAGCATCCCAGGTCCGCCCCTGTCACTCCATTCCGGGTCAACACCGTATCCGCGGCCTCAGCCATCTTCCGCACTGCGAACTTGTAGACCGCCTGCCCATCCTGGTGGACGTAGTGCATCTTCGACGCAATCGTCTCAGCCGTAGCTGGATGCAGACTTCCACCGCCCGGCATATTCAACGCCACCGCTCCCGATCCATCCACCTCATGGAAGTAGTCGATCAGTCCTATCTCCTCGCCCTCGCAGGGCTCCAGCAGTACCGCTCCTGCACCGTCGCCGAAGATCACGCAGGTCGTCCGGTCGGTGTAGTCGATCACTGAGCTCATCACGTCTGCCCCGATCACCAGCACCTTCTTGTGCACTCCGCTCTCTACCAGCTTTGCTCCTACCTGCAGTGCGTACGGAAATCCGGAGCACGCCGCCGACAGGTCGAATCCCCAGGCGCCCTTCGCTCCCAGCTTGTCCTGCACCAGGCAGGCCGTAGCTGGAAAGAACATATCCGGCGTCACCGTCGCCACGATGATCACCTCGATCTCGCTTGGCTCGATCCCCCGCTTTGCCAGGCACGCCCGAGCAGCCTCAACGGCAAGATCGCTCGTGGCAACTCCAGGCTCCACAATGTGTCGCTCATGGATGCCGGTCCGCTCCATGATCCATTGGTCACTCGTCGCGACCATCTTCTCCAGATCTGCATTGGTCAACAGCTTAGGTGGAACATAGGCCCCAACGGAACTGATCTTTGCCCTCACCTGCACCTGCGGCTTCAACGTCAAACTCAAAATACTCACCTCATCACTATCAAGCATACAAAACTATTACAAATGAATCTCTATTCATGGCGTATATAGCTTTTCCATTGCACTCGTTCGCCGGCTAAGTTCAACGCCGACAGCTTATTGCTGAACGATGAAAAGTATTGCGCAATTCAATTGTTTGGGGAATCAGCGTCTCGTGCACGATGCCTGGAGCGCCGCTGAAGGCGGGAGATACCTCACAGCACAACCATTGCGCGGCTGAATCGGAGGCAGGTTTTAGTGCACCGGGCGACCTACTGCGCCCGCAATGACCCGTTACCGTTGCTTCCTTCCGGACCTGGCGGGATTGGCGGGATTACGTCGCGTAGGACCCGGCACTAGAGTAGTTTACCATCCAAACCGCCCCACGATCCTCTCCCCTATTCCACCGCGTATTCTGGCTGCAGCCCGCATGTCCAACCCTTCTGATCATTACCGAACGCGTCTCTATGCGACCGCCGCCGAACAGCGCATCGCCGCCCGGCGCTCCTCGGCTCTGCTGCTTCTTCTTGTGATTGCGATTCTGCTGACTGTCTTTCTCACTCTCCAGACCTTCTGGGGTTCCCTTCCGGCCTATCCCGCGTTCATCTCGGTCGTCCTGTGTGTCACTGTTCTCCCGTACCTGCTCAAGGTGCGGTACACCCACGCCTACCGTCTTACCCGCCTGCAGGATCATCTCGAAGCCGGCCTTACTCGCTCTACCGGCGAAGCTCCGCTCGCTCCCCACACAGGCGAAGAGTTCCGTGAGGCCACCCACCTCTACGACCGCGACCTCGATATCCTCGGCCCCAACTCTCTCTTCAGCCTCCTTGCTACCGTGCGCACCCATTTGGCTGAGCGTCACTTGGCCCGGGCTCTTCTTCACTTGCCTGGCCGGGACCAGAGCCTCGCCCGCCAGCAGACCATCCAGTTCTTGACCTCGCGCACCGACCTCCGCGAGAGCATCTCGCTGCTTGGCGACACCCCTGTTCACCAGATCTCTGCGACCCTCTTCGAAGCGTGGCTCGACGAGCCTGCGATCCATGCCCATCCTGTCATCCGCCCCCTGCTCCACGCCACGATGGCGCTGCTTCTCTTGGGAGTCGCCGCTGGGAGTTTTCATCTTGTCTTATGGACGACGCTCTATCCCAATTTTGCCGCCATTCTGGCCGTCCAGGCCGCGGTCGCACTCCATCTCCGCAGCCGCATTCTGCCCGTCATGGAGCGAGCCAACCGCCTCGCTGGACCCGGGGCGCTCCTGCGTCAGGGCATCGCGCTTATGCAGGCGGAGGCCTTCTCCGACCCTATACTTAGCGGACTTCAATCGAAGATCGCAGACGCTCACGCTCCCCTCTCGAAGCTCCAGACACAACTCACCCTGCTCGAACAACGCACCAAGGAGTGGTTCTATCTTCCCAGCCTCCTCTTCTGCATCGGCACTAAGGCGACCCTCGCCCTTGAGACCTGGAAGCGCGAGCACGGTCCGGCCCTCCGCCGCTGGCTGCACGCATGGGGGGAGTTTGAGACACTCAATGCGCTTGCAGCCTATGCCTATGAACACACAGCTTCCGAGGGCTATAGCTATCCTGAGATCCTGCCTCCCACGGATCCTGCCACCTTCGAGGCCACCGACCTCGCTCATCCTTTGCTTCCCGCCTCCGCCGTCCGCAACTCGATCGAGCTCGGTCCAGTACAGCGCTTCTATCTCATCAGCGGCTCCAACATGGCGGGCAAGTCGACCCTTCTGCGAACGCTCGGTCTGAACGCTGTTCTGGCTGCCCTCGGAGCACCCGTCCGCGCTACCTTCGCCCGCATCTCGCCCCTTCGGATCGGCGCTTCGCTCGCTCTCACCGACTCGCTAGCCGATGGCAAGTCCAAGTTCCTCGCTGAGGTCGAACGCCTCAGCCATATCCTCGCTCTCACTCGGGAGGGACTGCCGGTTCTCTTTCTGATCGACGAGATCTTCAGCGGCACCAACTCGCTCGACCGCCGCACCGCCGCAGGTGCCATCCTCGCCCAGCTCGTTCGCAACAGCGCCATCGGAGCCCTCTCCACTCACGATCTCACCCTCACCGAACTCGCTGACCTGGCCGACCTCCACGGCATCAATCTCCACATGGCCAGCCCCGATCCCGAGAATCCCCTGGCCTTCGATTACCTTCTCAAACCTGGCATCAACCAGACCTCGAACGCTCTGGCCATCCTGCGCATGATGGGGCTCGAAGCCTGAGACAGCCTTACCCCTTGCCGGTTCCTGCCAAAAGCCGCAAACTCACAACATCATGCGCGTTCTCGTCATTGCCTTCTTCGCTGCCGCATCCCTTACCACTCTCGCCTGGGCTACCGACGTCCACGTTCGGGTCTCACCCGATATCAAGACGGGCACCGAGGCCGTCTCCGAGTTCCCCACCATCCAGATGGCCCTCGACCACCATCCCAACGCGACCCCCAACCGCGACGGCTCTCCCGGACGCGTCTTCCTCCACATCGCTCCTGGCATCTATCACGAGCGCATCGTCATCACCCAGAATCACCCCAACATCACCCTCATCGGGACCGGATCCCGTCCGCAGGACGTTGTGATCACCAATAGTTTCAATGCCAAGCAAGCGGGCGGAACCTTTCTCACCGCTACTGTCACCGTCGAAAGCCCGGGCTTCGAGGCTGCAAACCTCACGTTTGAGAACTCCGCCGGCAATACGGGCCAGGCCGTCGCGATCGCCGTCCGCTCCGACCGCGCCATCTTCAAGCACTGCCGCTTCCTGGGCGACCAGGACACCCTCTTCGCCGACTTCGGCCGTCAGTACTATCTCGACTCCTACATCACCGGCGGAGTCGACTTCATCTTCGGCAACGCAACCGCCGTCTTCGACCGCACTGAGATCCACGAGATTCGCCCTGCCTATCTCACTGCCCAATCCCGCACCGCTCCCGACCAGACCACTGGCTACGTCATCCTGAACTCCCGCGTCACCTCAGCCTTTGTCTCAACCGACACCCCATCCGCCCGTCAAACCTTCTTCCTTGGCCGTCCCTGGCGTCCCTACTCTCGCGTCGTCGTCATGAACACCGAGCTTCCTGCCAACCTCGATCCGGCCGGATGGTCGCTCTGGTCTAAAACCGACACCGCTACCCCAGCCTTCTACGCCGAGTTCAAGAACACCGGACCCGGCGCTGCTATCTCGGCGCGGGTTCCCTGGTCCCACCAACTCACTCCACGGGAGGCGGCAGCTTACCTTCCGGCCAGCTTCCTTAACCCACGGAACCCAAAACAGGAGTTCTGGGATGCAGAGACCGAAGCAGCCAAACTTCCTTAATCGGGATGAATCTCTTAGGAAAATTAAGAAAATGCCGCCCGCATCGCCGGTCCTCGGCTATTCTCCTTTTCAGAGGTGATTATGCTGCCCACGCGACTCTCCCTCACCGCTGCTCTCATTCCTTGCCTGTTCTCTCCGTTCTGCCTCGGCCAGAGGCAGACACCTCGCGATTACCCCGGAGTTCGAGCCAACATCCCTGGAATCTTCGTCACGCCGGTCCCGAACCAGCCCTTTTCGGCGAAGCTGGACATCGTCTCCCACGAAAAACTTCCGGATGGTTCTGATGTCGTCCGCACCAGCACTGCGCATATCGCCCGCACGTCCTCAGGACGCATCTACAACGAGCGCCGCGCCCTCGTCCCCGCCAGCTTCAAGGAAGAGCCAGTCCTGCTCTCTGCCCTCATCTACGATCCCTCTTCCCGCCTTAGCATCTCTCTGGCTCCCTTCACCCGGCTGGCTCGCGAGACCATCCTCAATCAGACTCCGACTCCTCCGCCCAATACCGTTCCCGCTAAAGCCGCTCCCGCAAATCGTTTCTATAAGGAAGAGAACATCGGCACTCAGCCCCTGGGTGCCCTGACTCTGCGCGGTATTCGTAAATCCCGCACCATCCCTGCAGAGATGAGTGGAACGGGCCAAGAGGTTGTCGTCGTCGACGAATACTGGTACTCCCCCGACCTCACCATCTACATGATCATCAAGCACAACGATCCTCGCACCGGCGAGCAGATCGTCGCTGTCTCCGATGTAAATCGCCACGAGCCCGACGCTGCTCTCTTCACCGTTCCGGCAAACTACAAGATAGTGGACGAGACTCCGACTCCACCCATGGCATTGACTCCAGCCACCCCTTGATCATCTGCAGTTCTCCCGGTACTCTGGCAGCCGCACCGTTTGCCAGGTATTCACGGCTCTGGAGAACTCAAGCATGTCTCGTTTCCAAAACCTGCCCTTGTCCCTTTTGCTCGTCGCCGCTGTCTCGGCGCAGTCTTCTATTGCTCAGACCGCCGCCGCTCCCGTCCAGTTGACCGCAGAGCAGGACCATCAGCGCCTCATGGATACTCTCCACATCACCACCCTTCGCGCTGGAGCCGACGCCCACAATCCTGCGGCCCCCAACGCCGTGAACTATGACGAGTCCAAGGCTAACCCCTACGTCTCGCTCCCCGATCCTCTAACCCTCAACGATGGCAAGAAGGTCACCTCCGCCCGAGTCTGGTGGTCTCAACGCCATCCGGAGCTGGTCGAGCTCTTCGACCGCGAGGTGATCGGCCGCGTCCCTGCCCATACTCCGAAGGTGACTTGGCAGGTCGTGAGCACCTCCCACGACACCCAGGACGGCATCCCCACCCTCACCAAACACCTCCTCGGCCACGTCGATAACTCCGCCTACCCGGCCATCACCGTCGACATCCGGATGACCCTTACCACGCCAGCAAACGCGACTCACGTTCCTGTCATCCTCGAGTTCACCTTCGAGAACTACCCCCGCCGCACCCCCGCGCCCAGCACTGCAACTCCGCCACCACCGCCTCCACCCGTTCCGGCGGGCCCTAGTTGGAAGCAGCAGCTCCTGGCCAAAGGCTGGGGATATGCTCTCCTCGAACCCACCACCATTCAGGCCGACAACGGAGCAGGCCTCACCCAGGGCATCATCGGTCTCTGCAATCATGGCCAGCCCCGTAAGCCCGATGACTGGGGTGCTCTCCGCGCCTGGGCCTGGGGTGGCAGCCGTGCGCTGGATTACTTTGCCACCGATAAAGACGTGGATGCGAAGCACGTCGGTGTCGAAGGCCACTCCCGCTTCGGCAAGACCGCCCTCGTCGCCATGGCCTATGAGCCGCGCTTCGTCGTCGCTTACGTCAGCTCGTCCGGGGCCGGCGGAGCGACCCTCGCCCGCCGTCACTTCGGCGAACAGCTTGAAAACGTAGCCGCTGCCAACGAATACCACTGGATGGCCGGCAACTACATCAAATACGCCGCTACCCTTACCCCTCAGGACATGCCCGTAGACATGCACGAACTCATCGCCCTCTGCGCTCCCCGCCCCGTCTTCATCGGCGGAGGAGCCACGGAAGGCGACGGCTGGGCTGACGCTCACGGTACCTTTATCGCCGAGGTTGCGGCGGGCCCTGTCTATCGTCTGCTCGGCAAACGGGATCTCGGCACTACCGTCTATCCCACTATCGAAACCCCGCTTATCGCCGGCGACCTCGCCTTCCGGCAGCACAGCGGCGGTCACACCCCTGCCCCCAACTGGCCGACCTTCATCACCTTCGCCACTCCCTACCTCAAGTCACCGTCTTATTAGCTCACCCAAGTTCCAAACTGAAACTGACACAGAAGGACTCAGACTCCCGATTCGGGAGTCTGAGTCCTTTGTTAGGTCTTATTCGGTATCGCAAGCCACGTATACGCATGAAATTCCATGCGTATACTATGCTAAGCAGCCGGAGTTGACCATGATTGACCTTAGAGAAGTGCGTTCCGTTACCGACTTTCAACGCCACGCCAAGGAATACGTCGGCAAGCTCAAAGATTCGAAGACGCCTCTTGTTCTTACCGTCAACGGTCGGGCCGAACTCGTCGTTCAGGACGCCGCTTCTTACCAGCAGCTTCTCAACCGCCTCGAAGAACTTGAAACCATTGCAGCCATCCGTGTCGGGATCAATCAGGCGCACCAAGGCAAAACAAAACCTGCCCGTGTTGCCCTCAAGCAGTTGGGTTCGAAACTTGGTCTTTGAAGTCGTAATTACTGATGCAGCTCTTGCCGATGCCGAAGATTATGTTACCTTTATCCGGACGGAGCAAGAAGAGCCTTCGGCTGCGGAACGTTGGTGGAACGGTCTGCTCGAAGCTATCTTTTCGTTGGAGCAGATGCCCGAACGCTGCGCACTAATTCCTGAGCGCAGTCATTTTTCCGAAGATCTGCGCCATCTCATCTACTTTTCCCACCGAATCATCTTCTCCGTCACCTCGAATGAGGTCGTAATCCTCCGCATCTACCACGTCTCACGTCAGCCAATCCGATAATTTACCCAGAAAATTGCTAGAATAGAAGGCTGTGACTCCCCCCGCTACTCTCGATCAGCCAACTGTCGTCCCCGCAATCGCGACCCGCCCCAAGATTGGCTTCGTCTCTCTCGGCTGCCCCAAGAACCTCGTCGACTCGGAGGTCATGATGGGTCTCCTCCACCAGGCTGGCGGCGAGCTCACCCCCAACGCCGAAGACGCCGAGATCATCGTCATCAACACCTGCAGCTTCATCGATTCTGCTAAGCAGGAGTCCGTCAACACCATTCTCGAGATGGTCCAGCACAAGCAACAGAACGGCGGCAAGGCCCAGCGCATCGTCGTCGCCGGCTGTCTCGTGGAGCGGTACCGCGACGAGATCCAGAAGAACATCCCAGAAGTAGACGCCGTGGTCGGAACCGGAGAGCTCGAGGCCATCCTCACCGCCGCCGGTCTCACCCCGCAGGTCGCTGCCCCGTCGAACTCTCCCTTCAACATCCTGGTCTCCCGCGCCCCCAGCGCCGTGCACCAGCACTCCCATCCCACCGAAGTAGGCGCGCAGCTAGCCCCCACGACCAGCCGTCCCGAAGGCGACGCCCGCGAGCAGCAGGGCCGTTTCTCCCGCGCCGCATGGGATGGAGCTACCGCCGCCCTGCCTGAGTACCTCTACTCCGACGAGACCCCACGCATCCTCTCCGGTCCTCGCGCCTCGGCCTACATCAAGATCGCCGAAGGCTGCGATCATCCCTGCAGCTTTTGCATCATCCCCCAGCTTCGCGGCAAGTTCCGCTCCCGCCGTATCGGCTCTATCGTCGCCGAGGCCCAGAACCTCATCGCCCAGGGCGTCCGCGAGATCACTCTCATCGGCCAGGACACCACCTGCTACGGCGAGGACCTCGGCCTTAAGGACGGCCTCGCCGACCTCCTGGATGCCCTTGCACCTCTTCCCGGCCTCCGCTGGCTCCGCTTCCTCTACGCCTACCCCAACAAGGTCACCACGCGCCTCCTGGAGACCATCGCGAAGCACGACACCATCGCCAAGTACCTCGACGTTCCCCTCCAGCACGCCAGCCCCAGCGTTCTGAAGCGCATGAAACGTGGCGGTACCCCCGATCTCTTCCTCAAGCTCATCGAAAAGGCTCGCGCCATCGTTCCTGGCATCGTCTTGCGCACCAGCTTCATCGTTGGCTTCCCGGGCGAGACCGAATCTGACTTCGAGGCGCTCTGCGGCTTCATCACCGCCGCCCAGATCGACTGGCTCGGCGTCTTCACCTACTCCGACGAAGAGGGCGCTGCCGCCTTCAACCTCGAGGCCGAACTCAAGGTACCAAAGCGGACCATCGAGGCTCGTCGCCGCAAGTTGATGAAGCTCCAACAGAAGATCAGCACCCGCACCAAGAAGCGCTGGATTGGCCGCGAGATCGATCTCCTGGTCGAAGGCGAATCCGAAGAGACGGAACTCCTCTGGCAGGGACGCACTCCCCTCCACGCCCCCGAGATCGACGGCAAGGTACTCATCAACGACTTCGGACCCCACGAGACCCTCGTCCCTGGTACCTTCTACCGCGCCCTCATCACCGAGTCCCACGACTACGACGTAGTGGCTCGCATCCTCGAGTAGCTGATTGGGGCGGGAGTTTGCATCTGCTCAACTCCCGAATCAAGCTCCTAACGAGCCTCCACGACCACCGGTACTCCGTTCTTCGGACGTAACGTCAGCCAGGCATCCGTCTCTATCTTTGCTCCGGGTGCGAGCCTGAAGCGGAAGCGTGAGAGCATCACGGCGAGTCCCAGCACCAGCTCCGCCATTGCGAAGTGCTGAGCGACACAGCTTCGGGATCCACCCCCAAACGGGAAATAGCTGAACTTCGGCCTGCGCGATCCATCACTCCAACGATGTGGCTGGAAGGAGTCTGGGTCAGAAAACCAGCGCGGATCCCGATGGATCCTCTGAACACAGATCCAAATTTTGGTTCCCGCATCGACGGGCACGTCACCCACCATCGTGTCGTGGATCGTATCGCGGCCCAGGCTCCACAGAGGGGGATACAGCCTGACCGTCTCCTGAACCACCGCATTGAGGAACTTCAGGCGCGGATAGTCTTCCGGCGTTACCTCACGTCCGTTCGT
The DNA here is from genome assembly GCF_018449545.1 of Granulicella sp. dw_53. Classification (GTDB taxonomy): domain Bacteria; phylum Acidobacteriota; class Terriglobia; order Terriglobales; family Acidobacteriaceae; genus Edaphobacter. Next base: position 85,028 of record NZ_JAAVUR010000010.1, read on the forward strand.
CACTGCAGCGATCTCTGCCGCAGCCTCCTCCTGGAACTCAGGATGCTGTGCCAGCAGCGCCACCGCCCAGGAGAGCGCCACCGCAGACGTCTCCTGGCCCGCCACAAACATGGTGATCACTTCGTCGTGAACGTACTGATCCGACATTACCTCACCGTGCTCGTCCTTCGTACCCAGCAATACGCCCATCAGGTCTTCGCTGTCACCGCCTTGCAGTCGACGCTCGGCGATCATGCTGTACACCGAGGTCGTGATGTCCTTTACCGCCCGGTTCCAGCGCCTGCTGCGCGGGAGCGGGAGCTTGCGCCACAACGAAAGATAAAGCACCTCTGGGCCGAGGTTTTCATAGACGATCGGAACCGAATTCGCAATCACCTTTGCATTCGCGCCCTTATCTTCTCCGAACGTCACCTCGCAGATAACGTCTGTGGCAAATCCGAGCATCTCCTTGAAGACGTCGAAGGACTCTTTTGGCCGCCACCGTCCGGTCCTTTCCCTCATGCGCTCCACCATCGTCCAGGAGTACCGCATGACGCGATCGTGGTGGAACGCCGGCTGCATCACCCGCCTTTGACTTCGCCAGCGCTCACCCTCGCTCGAATAGAGACCGTCGCCAAAGACCGCCCGCAGACTCTTCACCTCCGCCGAGCGACCAAAATGCTCGGCGTTATGAATGAGGACTGCCTCAACATCGCTGGGGTTTGTAAGCAAAAGGACGCGCTTCCTTAAAACACGAAGCTCGACGATATCCCCATATCGCTTTACTGTATCGGCGAAGAACTCGATGGGGCTTTTGTGCAACTGTAAGGCAACCCCGATTCCTGGAAGGCCGCGAAGCACTGGTATCGGCTTGGCTGACTCAGTCTCTGCGTAGACTGGTGCTGCATGTAATCTTTCCATGGAGATCAAACTCTACAGATCTCTTTTTATTCCCACCCTGCGAGGGCAATCATGTTGAAAATTTGTTCGGCTTCCATTGGAAGCAACAGCCGTCTATTAACGTGCTATGGACGAGCGCTAGGACGAGCATAGATATGGGAAAGCCTGGCTTAGAAACGAGAAGAAGCAGCTCTTTATTGAGAGACGCTTGGCAGCCGCCACGCAAACAGAACTCCGCCGCTACTCGTCAGCACGACCTGATGGCCATCCAATTCGTAGGTAATAGACGGGCTTTGGATATGCGAACCTGAACCCGCATGCCAGAGGGTCTTTCCAGTGCTTGTATCCAGCGCGAGAAAGTTCCCAGCCGCATCGCCAGTGAAGGTGAGTCCGGAGTCGGTCGTCATCACTCCGGCACCCGAACGGCCGTCACCCAGCTCATGGCTCCACCGAATCTTTCCGGTCTGGTAATCGATCGCCTCGAGAACGCCTTTGCTCCACAGACTATAGTCCGCCCCAGCCCAGCCATAAGTCCCATCAGCAGGCTTCGCAAAGTAGAGGCTATAGCTAGGCGCGGCGCTCACGATAAAGAGTCCCGTCTTCGGATCGAAGCTTGGAGATCGATAGTTGGTAAGCCCTCCCTCATCGGGAGCAATCAACCGCCCATCCGGCGCGGGCTCCTTCGCGGGATTCGGAATCGGACGTCCCTCTTTATCGATGCCCAGGGTCCAGTTCACAGGTCCAAAAGTAGTCGTTAGAAGATTTTTACCATCCGTTCGATCAAGCACAAAGAAGTGACCGTTCCGCGACGCTTGCATCAGCATCTTGCGCGGCTTGCCATGGAAGTCTCCATCCACCAGCACAGGGACCTCGACGGCATCCCAGTCATGCGTGTCATGTGGCGAAGGCTGGAACGCCCAGACCAGCTTTCCGGTCTCGGGATTCAAAGCCACGATGCTGCAGGTATAGAGATTGTCTCCCGGCCTCGGTTTGCCGTTCAGGACCGGCGTCGGATTCCCCGTTCCCCAATACACCAAGTTCAGGTCAGGATCGTAGGTTCCAGTCATCCAGACGTTTCCACCAGTAGTTTTGTTGGGTGTACCCACGGGTAAAGTAGCGTCCCACTGCCACTGGGTCGCTCCCGTCTCAGGATTAATCGACCGGACGAAGCCTTGCAGATTATCGAAGTCGCCCGAGGCCCCTACCAACACATGATCGCCAACGATAAGGGGAGCCATCGTCGACCATTGCCCCTTCGATGAGTCCGCAACCACGACGTCCCATCTCACCTTGCCATCCTTCGGATTGATCGACAGCAGGTGTGCATCCGAAGACATGTAGTAGAGCCATCCTTTATAGATGCTCACGCCTCGTTGGCCGATATGAAAGGCCTTGTTAGGAGGCGCCGTATAACGCCAGATCTGATGGCCTGTCCGCGCATCGATGGCCCAGATATTATCCGGAACGGTGAAATATAGGATTCCATCGATCAGAATCGGTGTCGCTTTGATAATGGCGGCTTGCTCCGTCTGGAAAGCCCACGCCAGCGTAAGGTCCTTCACATTCTTTGGAGTGATCTCCACGAGCGGGCTATGGCGCCTTCCTGAATAGTCTCCGTGGTATGCGGGCCAGCTATCCTTCGGCGGACGCGTGAGCATCGCGCGATCCACATTCTGCGCCTCAAGTGCTTGCGGGAGCCGGACTGCAAGCAGCGCAATCGCGCTAAGTAGAAGAGCACCCTTCAACAATCTCATATCGACGTGGACCTTTCGGGGCGGTTGAATCAGCTTGCCTGAGCGCCTAGTGCAGTGTCTGTATATATGCCATCAGGTTGTGAATGTCGTCATCGGTGTACTTATCGAAGAGCTCAATATGAGCCTTTGCCGGAGCGTCCACCTTGTATTTCACCTTGACGATAGGCCACGACCGGTAAACCCCCGTCGAGTCAATCAATGCGACGGTGAACTCGTCCAGGTACGCCAATTGGCCCGTCAGCTCCGGTCCAGCAGATGGAGTTACCGTCACCTTGGACTTCGCGTCCCTTGGGTATAACATCTGCTGCTCAAGCTTCAGCCCCTGGTAACGCGTGGCCACTCCAGCGAGATCGCCGGTAGGCGAGTGGCAGGTAGCGCAGCCCCCAGCTCCATTGAAGTACTTCTTCCCGGCCTCGAGATCCCCGGTTTGGAGATCGGAGACATCCACGCCTTTCCGGGTTCCCGTCTGGGCCATGGCCTTGTCCTGCTGAGAGTGCACGAAGGCCACTAGGCTGGTGATCTCCTGATCGGAGAGCCCGAAGCGAGGCATTCCCTTGTCCGGTCGCCCGTTTCGTATCACTTCGCCGATCTTCTCGCCCTTCATATCTGTACTCACGAGCTTGGAGCGGGTAAGGTCTGGACCACTCTCACCACCGCCTGCGTCTTTACCGTGACAAAACGCACAATTTTGCTGGAAGAGCGATCCCCCAGCTTCAATCACCAGGGGCGTATAGGTCTCATGCACCGGCATTGGACCTTGAGAGCCGACCGTCGATGGAGCTCTTCGCGGAGCCGCCGGGTCTTGCCCACAAGCAAGCGAAACACTTGCAGCCCACACCGCCGCGCTCAACATAACCTTCCCAGGTAAATCCCATTGACCGAACTTCATCGGATGCCATTACCCCACAAAATCGAATTGGTGGTCTTTTTTCTCGGAACCACCACACTACCTCTAGAAGCGCAGAGTTACAAGCATCTCTGCCGCTCTCAAAACATTAATGAGCGTTCGAACCATACGCCTGGCAGACTCAAGGCGAAAGGAACGATGCAACTTTACAAAAAGTTGCGGAGACCGAGGCACAACGCGATTCGCACACAGCACGGCATCCACTCTTTATTATTCGTCGCAAACTATAACGGGTGCGCGGAAACAGTGTCAACATGTGGACCGAAGCAGGAAGATACTACGATCCGCTTTTCTTGCAATCCACGCGCCTCGAAGCTGGAAGGATCGAATAGAATGCCCAGTCTTTTCGCAGACTATGTTCCCCCGTCGAAATAAATAGGAGTATTTACATTCCTGCGTATTGACAGTGAATCCAGCCGACGTGTAAAACCGTCTTCCGATATCTTAGCGACCATTGCTCCATTTGTACCGGTGTGTCCGTAACTCTGCGGCAAGTGTAAGTACGCCTCCAAGAGCGCAAGGAAGATAGAAGCAAATATCCCCCAAGTCCTCTCTTCAGAGCTCCTGCACAACCTCGACTCACGGCTAAGACGTATCGAAATAAAAGCTCTATCTGAAGAACCTATCTCGGAGCAGCAACCTCATGAAGAAGTTTCTCTGCCGCACTATCCTCGGCATCCTTTGCCTTCTCGGCCTTCCATCCTTTGCAGCTACTCCTATCCACGTCATGATCCTCGACGGCGAGAGTGCCGCCTCGTATCACAAATGGAAGGTGGTCACGCCAATCCTGAAGAAGGAACTCGACGAGGTTGGGCTCTTTGATGTGGACGTTGTGACTGCACCTCCCGCAGGCGGTGACTTCAGCGCCTTCCATCCGGATTGGGGCAAATATAAAGTAATCGTCTTCAACTACGACGCTCCAGAAGATCGCTGGCCTGCGGAACTGAAAGCCTCCTTTGAAAAGTACATAAAAGATGGCGGCGGTCTCGTTAGCGTACACGCCTCGGACAATGCCTTCGGCGGCTGGCAGGAGTTCAACGAGATGATCGGCGTCGGCGGCTGGCGTGGACGAAACGAAAAGTCCGGACCCCATTGGTTCTACAAGGACGGCAAACTCACATCGGACGACAGCCCGGGCCGTGCCGGAAGCCACGGCCCTCGCCTGCCTTTCAAGGTGACGGTTCAAGACTCAGAACACCCGATCACCAAAGGACTGCCTAAAACCTGGATGCACCAGGGCGACGAGCTCTATTCCAACCTGCGCGGCCCCGGCAAAAATATGACGGTCCTGGCAACCGCTTACTCCGATCCGGCAAACCATGGCACTGGCCTCGATGAGCCGCAACTCATGGTCCTCTCCTACGGCAAAGGACGCATCTTCCACACCGCCTATGGCCACGACGGACTCGCCCTCAGCTCTGTAGATGCAATCGTCACCTTTCAGCGTGGTGTGGAGTGGGCTGCGACCGGAAAGGTCACCCAGCGCGTTCCAACCTCCTTCCCTACCGCCGATACCGTCAGCTATCGAACCGACATCGCAGCCATGGACCCCAACTACGCCAAAGGGATGAACCCCATGGATCTACCCGTTCCGCCCCCACCCGCACGAGGCGGGCTCTCCACCCCGGCAGGAACACCCCCCGCTTCTGCTCCAGCCCCTACTCCACAACACTGAGTTACCGAGAACAATCCGGGCATCCATTACTCCGCCAGTCCATGGCTTGCGTAGGAAATTGTGCGCATTTCAACAAGCGGAAGAGATGGTAGAGAATAGAAAGAACTTGTAGTACGGAGATCAGGCATGAAGACAATGAAGGGACCCGCTCTGTTTCTGGCCCAGTTTGCTGGTGACGTCGCACCGTTTAATAATCTTGATTCAATCGCCGAATGGGCTGCGGGACTAGGCTACAAGGGCGTCCAGATTCCTACCTGGGACTCTCGTTTCTTCGATCTGAAACTCGCCGCCGAAAGTCAAAGCTACTGCGATGACCTGCTCGGCACCCTCGCCAAACAAGGCGTCGAACTCACCGAGCTGTCGACCCACCTCCAGGGCCAACTCGTCGCCGTTCACCCCGCATACGACTCGCTCTTCGATAGCTTTGCCCCCGAGGCCGTCCGAAACAATCCTCCCGCCCGCCAGGCCTGGGCCGTAGAACAACTACACTTCGCAGCCAAGGCGTCAAAGAACCTCGGATTGAAGTGTCATGCGACCTTCTCCGGTGCACTGGCGTGGCCCTATCTGTATCCCTGGCCGCAGCGTCCCAATGGGCTGGTAGAGGCCGCCTTCCAGGAGCTCGCGGATCGCTGGAAGCCGATCCTCGACGTCTTCGACGAGCACGGCGTGGACGCCTGCTTCGAGGTCCACCCCGGCGAAGATATTCATGATGGCGCCTCCTTCGAGATGTTTCTCGATCTCCTGAATGGCCATCCCCGCTGCAACCTTCTCTACGATCCCAGCCACTTCGTCCTGCAGCAACTCGACTACCTCGCCTACATCGATCTCTATCATGCGCGGATCAAGATGTTCCACGTCAAAGACGCCGAGTTCAATCCCACTGGCCGTCAGGGCGTCTACGGGGGCTTTCAATCCTGGGTCAATCGTGCCGGCCGCTTCCGCTCCCTGGGAGACGGTCAGGTGGACTTCGGCGGCATCTTCTCCAAGCTTACCCAATACGGCTACGAAGGCTGGGCCGTCATGGAGTGGGAGTGCTGCATCAAGAGCTCCGACCAGGGCGCAAAGGAAGGCGCTCCTTTCATCGCCAGCCACATCATCCAGGCCGCCGGGCGCGCCTTCGACGACTTCGCCGACGCCAAGACCGACTCCGCCGCAATCCGCAAACTACTCGGCCTCGAGGTCTAAAGCTCGTAGAGCTTCATGCCTACCGCGACCATCATCGGCTCTGGACCAAACGGCCTTGCGGCGGCCATCACCATGGCTGCCGCCGGTGTCTCTACCAAGGTCTTCGAGCGTAACCCACAGATCGGCGGCGGATGCTCGACCGCCGAGATCACACTACCCGGCTTCCGCCACGACCTCGGCTCCTCTGTCTATCCCATGGGGGTCGCAAGCCCCTTCTTCCGATCCCTCCCCATCGAGATCCCCTGGATCGAGCCGCCCGCCGCCTGCGCTCATCCCCTTGATGATGGCACCGCCATCCTGCTCGAGCACTCCATCGCCGACACCCTCACCAACCTCGACGCCGCCGACCGACAGACCTACAGGTCCCTCATGCAACCCCTCGTCGACCACCTTTCTGAACTTCTCGAAGAGGTACTCGGCCCAATCCTGCACCTCCCCCGCCATCCTCTCCTCCTCGCCCGCTTTGGAGTCTCGGCACTTCTACCCGCCGCATTTCTGGCCCGGACCCGCTTCCGAGGGCCACGCGCTAGAGCCCTCTTCGCTGGCGTGGCAGCCCATTCCGTCCTTCCTCTCGAAGCTCCCACCTCGGCAGCAGTCGGCCTTCTGCTCATGGCAGCCGGACACGCCAGCGGCTGGCCCATCCTGAGAGGCGGTGCCCAGACCCTCACAGACGCCCTCGCCCGCCACCTCGAATCCCTGGGTGGGCACGTCCAGGCCGATCACGAGGTCACTACCCTCCCCACATCCGACGTCATCCTCGCCGACATCACCCCCCGCCAGCTTCTCAGCATCGCCGGCACCGATCTTCCATCCGCCTACCGCAAGCAGCTCGAGCGCTTCCGCCACGGCGCTGGCTCCTTCAAGATCGACTATGCCCTCAGCTCCCCCATCCCCTGGACCGCCTCAGAATGCCTCCGCACCGCCACCGTCCACCTCGGCGGTACGCTCGAAGAGATCGCCTCCTCGGAGCGCACCTTCACCTCCGGCAGACCCTTCGTCCTGCTAACTCAACCCAGCCTCTTTGATTCCACCCGCGCTCCCACCGGACAACACACAGCCTGGGCCTACTGCCACGTACCCAACGGCAGCACGCTCGACCACACCGACCTCATCGAACGCCAGATCGAGCGCTTCGCGCCCGGCTTCCGCGACTGCATCCTGGCCCGCGTCATTTCGCCCCCCGCCGCTCTCGAACGCTGGAATCCAAACTTCATAGGGGGAGACCTCTCAGGCGGCGCCATGAGCCCCTCTCAAATCCTCTTCCGGCCCACGCCGTCTCTCTACAGCACCCCACGGAAAGGTCTCTTCCTCTGCAGCGCTTCCACGCCCCCCGGAGGCGGTGTCCACGGCATGGCGGGCTTCCACGCAGCCCGAGCCGCCCTAAAGTATCTGCTCTAGACACCTACACCGCTGACCCGAAGCCCTCCGGCACCTTCGCACTCACTGCAAACTCACGCTCCATCGCAAGCCCCACCCGCCCGATCGTCCCCTCGTCGAAAAACCTCCCGATCAGCGTAACGCCATGCGGCACCGTCCGTGGAGGATCGAACTTCGGCAAAGGATGCGCCGGATCGGGAGCCCAATCGCTCCGAGCCTGAGCTACCTGCACAAACCCCGCCCGCAACGTCAACGACGGATGCCCCGTAAAGTTGGAGATCGTCAGCATCTCATCCCGCAGACCAGGCACCAGCAGTAGGTCGACCTCCCCCATTACCCGAGCCATCTCCTGAGCCACCTTGCGGCGGAGACGATCGGCTTGCACCATATCGACGGCGGACAGAAACCGAGCCTGTCGAAACGTATTCGGCCACGCATCAGGAACCTGCGCCTTCAACTGGTCCACCCGATGATCGAGCGTCTGCTCCTCAAAGGCCGCAGCCGCCTCCGCAAACAAAATGATATTCATCGAGCCATAGGGCCAATCCGGAAGCGAGACCGGCACCGCCTTCATCCCCAGCTTATCCACTGCAGCAAGCGCGCGTCGATCCACCTCCGTCGCCGGAGCCTCCTTCATCCAACCAGGGAAATAACCCACCTTCAGCCCCTGAATGGAAGCCTTCGCGTCAAACTCCAAAGGTCTCGCCACACTCGCCAGGTCACCCGCATCCGGTCCGGAGATCGCCTTCAACACCAGCATCGCGTCCTCCACCGACCGCGTCATCGGGCCAAGCTTATCGAGCGACCAGCACAACGTCATCGCGCCACTGCGAGGCACGCGGCCAAAGGTCGGACGCAGACCCGTCAACCCACACCGCATCGAAGGACTCACGATAGAACCCTCCGTCTCCGAGCCAATCGAGAACCCCACCAACCCCGCCGCCGTAGCCGCACCCGGACCTGCCGATGAACCACTCGAACCCTCTTCCAACAGCCACGGATTCATCGTCTGTCCGCCAAACCAGACGTCATTCAACGCCAGCGCGCCTAGCGAGAGCTTCGCGACCATCACCGCTCCCGCCGTATGCAGCCGAGCCACCACCGCCGCATCCCGGCTCGGAATCCGGTCCCGATAGAACTCAGCCCCATACGTCGTCCGAATGCCCGCGGTATCCAGCAGATCCTTCCCACCCCACGGAATGCCATGCAGCGCACCACGATACTTCCCGGCAGCAATCTCTTGATCCGCCTGCCGCGCCTGCTTGATGGCGATCTCCGGAGTCACCGTGATCACGCAGCGCAGCGTCCCGTTGTACTTGGCGATCCGGTCGAGGTAGATCCGCGTCAAACGCTCCGAGGTAATCTGCTTTCGCTCAATCCACCTGGAGAGCTTCGTCACTGGCGCAAAGGCAATCTCCGCATCCGTCCCCGGCAGCGGACCCGGATCGTTCGCGGTCCTGACAAACAAATCGCGGTCCAACTCCCGGCCCTGGCCTGGCAACACAGGATTCCAGGTAGAGTACGGAACCGCGCCATCCTCCAGCGCCACCTTCCGAGGTCCGGTTCTGCGCTCATAGACCGAAGCCATCGACCGCCTCCAACTGGCTGCGGCCATCGCACGGTCCGCTGCGGTCAGCGGAGCTTGCACCAGTTTCTCAGCCTCGGCAAACGTAGCCTCGGAGACCTCCGGCCCCACCTCTGGGGAGGTTCCGAAGGCCGGAGGAGCGCCGGGAGTCGGAGTCTGCGATGCGACCAGGGCTGGGGTCTGCGCTCCAGCCTGGGCCAGTACGGTCGCACCTGCGAGAGAGAGCGAAGCCTCAGCGAGAAACTGTCTTCTTGTCCTGCGTTGGAGCTTCATCCATTCGTCCTGTCTTCAGCGCCTCAATTGGCTTTGGTGTATTCCAGCCATTTAGATAGATATCTAAATCATATCCGGCAGCCTGCACCGCAGCACACTCAGCCGCCATTAGAATCTCCATCGCCCGTACCAATTCGGCACGATCCGAATCGTCTGAGGCAATCTCCAGCAACGCAGGCAGCTGCAGCCATACCAGCAACTCTTCGAACGACTCCTTGTTCAGGTAGGTTCTGTCCCCCGACACGTTGACGCCCGTGAGCCAACGGACGTCCGGATCATTCCAGAACTCCTTGTCATGCAGCGGCGGCTTCGTCGAATCGATCGGCTGTGCAAGCAATACCCGTACCTTTGCCGCCGCTCTCCAAGTGCCCTCTCCCTCGAACCCGAAGGACGTGAACACCTCTGCCAACGCCGACCGCAACTGCAGCCGGTCGAAGATCGCCACTCGATCCACCTGCTTCGGAATGCTGTCCAGCGCAATCCAGGCAATCGCCGGAGCCCATGTGCTCTCCTGCCGAATACTGGGCTCGTAGCCAGGCAAAACATACGAGACGGATGCCGGCCACGCCGTCGAGAAATCCTTCGACAGCTCAGTAATCCGAACGGCCGCGGCGGTCAATTCTTCACATCGCTCCGCGTAGAGCCTCTTAGGATCGGCAACCACTGCAGGTTCCACCTTCGCAATCGGTTTCGGCGGCGAACTCACTAACGCCTCCGCCTTCGGGGCTACCAGCGTCTTCCGTCCCTTTACCGGCAAGCTCAAGGCAGAAAGATCAACTCCCGCCTCGCGGACATCTTCGGCAAAGCTATCGACCAGCGTCTCGAAGAAGTGTCTGCTCTGATCCACAAACGACTGCAGCCGGCTATCCAGAGCTAGCGGAACGGTCACTGAATCCAACTCCGCAGACTCCTTCACCGTCGCCTCACTCTCGGCTGGGGCCGGCTCTTCCAGCACAGACACCTCCTTCGCCTCGATAACCTCCGGCGAAGAAGCAGCCTCCACAGAGACCTCTCCTTCCGCAAACTTCTGTGCGACTTCCGCGAAAGCCTCGATATTGCCCGCACTCATCGCCTCGCGAAGCGCCCCATGCAACGGCCGCAGCCGAAGCTTCGAGAGAGCCTCCTCGACACTGTAAACACCCGCCCCGTTGAGCGCATCGCAAAGCCTGTCCCACGGCTGGAGCGTCGTAGATCGAAGCTCACGCCAGTTCAGCAACACCACATACTGATAGCCCCGTAGCTCCAGGCTCAGCCCATGCTGGTGAAACTCCGTAGCCCGCCGCAGATACTCCAGCCCTCGAGCCGTATCGCGGTACGCAACCACCATCGACTCCTCACCCGCAAGCGCGAGCGCATCCGCCAAACCCTTCTGCCGCAGCTCCCCGCTGCCTTTATCCATGTAGGCCGCGGAGCCATGAATCGTCCCGCGCGTGCCTCCATAGCTGTTGTTGTAGACAATCACCGCCCGCTCATTGCCCAGACGATTGGAGTAGGCGAAGACGTTCTCGTCCACCGCCCCGCCCTCCGTCCAAAAGTCGTACATCGCGAAGTGATGGCTCTCCGCAAACAACTTGCGATTCTTCAGCAGGGGCGCAATCTCATGCTGATGCCGCGCAACCAGTCCCTCGTTCGGATACTCGTCCATCCGCGCCCGCTTGAACTCCATGCCGTAGCGCTCGGTGTAACCCTCGACCTGCCCATGCCCAAACATCGGCAGACCTGGCAGCGTCGCCAGCAGAGTTGAAACTCCAAAATATTTGTCTCCCGAGCCGAACTGATCGATCGCCGTCCGCTCATCCGGGTTACTCATGAAGCTCACATACCGCTTCAAGATGTCCGGGTCGAACTCGATCGTCTTCTTCAGGTAAGACCGGTACTTCGCATTCTCCTCGTCCCGCAGCATGTTCATGAACGCGCTGTTGTACACGCGGTGCATGCCCAGCGTTCTTACGAAATACCCCTCCAGCAGCCAGAACGCCTCAGCCAGCAGCAGAGTCCCCGGAACCTCCACCGCCACGCGATCGACCACCTCGCGCCAGAACTCATTCGGCATCAGCGCATCGAACTCCTCCTGCGTCATGGCATTCTCGGCGCGTGACGGAATGGAGCCTCCGGCACCCGGCAATGGAAACCAAAGCCGCTGCACATGCCGCTTCGCCAGCACCATCGCCGCGTCGAAACGAATGATCGGGAACATCCGCGCCACATGCAGAATGGTCTGGATAATATGCTCCCGCACATCGGCCTTCGAGTAGTCGAGCTGCGCCGTATCGTTCCACGCAAACGTCGTCCCATCGTTGCCGTGATACACGTACCGCGTCGTCTGCTCCCGATGATGCCTTAGACGAAATACGACAGCGGCGTCCGTCTGGTCGTAGTAGTGGTCCTCGATCTTGATCTCGACCCGGCTATCCGTCGACAGATCCGGCCCTTCAAAGCGGTACACCGGAAAGGGGCACTCCCAGCGGGAAAGAAACCAGTCGGGATGCTCGATCACCCATGTAGCGTCGATGCCGACGTGGTTCGGCACCATATCGCTGGCCAGCCGGATTCCACACGCCGCAGCCCGGTCCCGTAGATGCTCATACGCGCCATAGCCGCCCAGATCCTCCGCGATGTCGTAGTCCTTCAGCGAATACGCAGACGCCACCGCATCGTTGTCGCCACGCAGACGCTTGATCGTCCTCGATGCGGTGCTTCTCTCCCATAGCCCGATCAGCCACAGGCCCGTCATCCCCCGGCTCGCCAGCAGCTTCAGCTCCTCGTCCGGAATCTGGTCCAGTCGATGAATATGCCGCTGATACTTCTTCGACAACTGCTCCAGCCAGACATAGGTGCTCTTCGCGATCAGCACCACATTCGGCATCCACGCCTGATCCTGCGTGAAAGCCTCATACTCATTCAGCGGAGCCTGATAATCGGCAGCATAGCGCCGATGCCTTACCCCATCCGGCCCAATAAAAAACTCGCCCTCACCCTCCCGGGCGAAGTCCTCATCGAAGCCAACAAACTCATCCCCAACAAACCCCTCGCCACCCCAACCCGGAGCCCCATGCCGATGCCAGTCCGGCCCCGGCGGATGAAAGCGCATCCAGATAGCAAGGTCTTCCTCACGTAGAACATCCACGGCCAGCAGCACCCTCCGCAGATCCTGCCCCAGGAGCTTCGTCCACTGCACTCGAATGTAGTCCAGCTGCCCGGTCAAAGAATCTGGTGAAGCCAAAAACGGCGCTCGCAGCGCATCCAGCAGACTCCCCACCTCCGGATCGACCGGAGGCCGCGTCGCAAAATAATCCGGCAGCGCCGAGGTAACAGTCTGGTAGATCGTCTCCTTCTGCAGTCCAGTATCTTCAAACAGCTCCCGGAAAGGAGCGAACGCCGGATTGCTGTTCGCCAGCCAAAGCAGCATCAGCTCTTCAAGAGCCGCCTCCCGGTTGGGTAGCCCATCCGTCACGCCCTTCAGCCACTCCGCCGCGCTTACCTCCCCGCGATAGACCGCCACGTTAGGAAACTGCTCGGTAAAGGTCAGCAGCAGCCGTTCCATCTTCGCCGGTTCGCTCTGCCGCTCAAACCAACGAACCGCCTCCGTCAGCACCGAAGGGTCGATATCCCTGCGATAGCGAGCCACCAGGGCATGGTTCAATTCGTCGATGAGGCCAACAGCAAACAGGGCCCCGGCATTAACCACCTTCGTCGGATCAGCTCCCGCCGGACGAGCGTCATTCATCTTCTGGGCGAGTTTACGGCTGGCAGCGACATTGCCGAAGACAACGTTCCCGGTATAGCTGAACAGAAGATCGTCGACATCCAATTTCTGTCGCAGGGCCCGCGAGATATGAAGTTCCATGCAAACTACTCCTATTTTCGTCCGGTGATGCCTCTGCGCAGCCCGGCAAGGGCCGGACGACGAGCTCTGTGCATACTCAAATGTAGCTGATTCAAACGACATACCGGCTTCGCCCGCGGATTCAAATCCGCGTGGTCAGCCCACAGATTCCCAGCCCTCACACAAGAGCCTATTCCGTCGGAAGCCAAGTGGCATGAAATGGATGCCTCAGAGTCACATACCGCCCTTTGTATGCACGAAAGAAAGAGCCCTCCGAAGAACCGCCATCATCTTGTGATATAGGTCACAGCAGCCTTGAGGGGATAAGTCTAATATTCTTCAAGAAACAACAATTCCTCACGGCGATCCACAGGAGGTCCAATCATGGTCCCTGCCATTGAACCCGACCGCTCTTCCTCCGGTCGACCCGCCTATCTGGCCACAAAAAACATTCAATTTAATCGCATCCTGGTTGCAACCGACTTCTCCGCCCCAGCCGCGCAAGCATTAAAGACCGCGATCGCCATCGCCCGTACCTTCGACTCTGAGATCCTCCTCGTCCACGCCGCTCCACCTCAGGCCTACGGCACCGGAGCCGAGCCGCTTCCTCCGGACCTCCTTGCCGTCAACCTCGATCGCCTGAAGACTAAGTTGAACGAATGGATCGCCAACGAGGCGGAGCCCGGTGGTCTGTCGCTCAAGACCATCGTCGCCTACGGAATCGCTGTCGCTCTCGTCGAGCGCATCGCGAACGAGCAGAAAGCCGACCTGATCGTCGTCGGCTCGCACGGTGCGTCCGGAATCGAGCGGCTGACCCTCGGATCGGTCGCCGAAAATATCCTCCGCAAGATGTCCTGCCCCGTCCTCGTCATCGGACCGAACTGCAACACCCAAGACCACCCGTTAAGCTCCATCCTCTTCGCCACCGACCTCGAGACCACCGGCCTTCGTCCCGCACAATTCGCCTCCGCGCTGGCCGAGAGCGTGAACGGCCGGCTCACCCTCCTGCACGTCATCGAACCTCGCGACATCATTCCTCACGAAGATCTCCGTCCGGTCGAAAAGCAGATTAAACAGCAGCTCCTCAGCCTCGTTCCAGCCGACGCTGCCCTCTTCTGCTCTCCCAAAGTCCGTGTCGAATACGGCTCGCCCTCCAAGACCATCCCGGAGATCGCCCGGGCAGAGTCGGCCAACCTCATCGTCGTAGGCCTGCGCCACCGGTCTTCCCTGGCCAGCCATGCTCTCTGGTCGACCCTGTCACGGCTGATTCGCGAGTCAAGCTGCGGAGTCCTCGTCCTCCATGCTTACCTAGACTGACCTTTCAGTACAGAAATCTTAGGTGGCATAGCGAGTCAGGAGACCGTCAAAATAGGACAGGTCGCCTCCGCCAGTAGATCCAGAGTCAACCCTCGCTTGATGTGCGTCAGCCAGAAAGACGCCTTGCGAGCGCCCATCACAATCAGGTCTGCCTGAGTCCGCTCCGCGAGCCCAAGAATCGCCTCGGCCGCATCCCCTTGCTCAACCACACATTCGGGATTGCACCAGTCATAGGACCTCTCCGGAATCATCCGCTTCAAATCGGATTCAAACCTCTCATACAGGCTCTGATTCGCGTCAGGATGAGCCGAGACACCACGCACATGGCAGAAGTAAATCTTGGCGCCGCTGTCCTCCGCGAAGGAAAGAGCATAGATCGCCGCCTTTGCAGCCTGCGGCGAGAAATCGGTCGCAAAGAGAATCGTCTGAAAGCAAAGAGGATCAGCTTTGGGTGGCCTGGCATTCGGTCCGATCGTCAGGACCGGACACTGCGCATTCCGAATCAGCCGCTCCGCGGTCGATCCCAGAACCATCCGCTCCACCTCTGGCTTGGAGTGCATTCCCGCGACGATCAAATCGACCTTGTTCTCGTTCGCAACCTCCAACAGTCTTACGGAAGGCCGGTGTCCCTCCGGCAGGGTGGCGCGTGCAGTGACCCCAACGGAGAAGAAATCGCCTCGCAGACGCTCCAACCTCTCCGCACTCATGCGCCGCCGCTCATTTAAAGGCAGGCCAATGATCGCCTCTTCGTATGTACTGACTACAGAGGGATCAAAGACATGCACGATCTCGACAGTCGAAGCGAAGCGGTGAGCCAATGCCCGGGCATAGGCCGCAGCCTTCTCCGACGACACCGAGAAGTCTGTTGCAAACAGAATCTTCTCCACGGCAAGAGCAAGATAATCTCCGATTACGGGCATACCGCACCTCAGCCTTCGTGATGGAAGCGTCTCTTTGCTCCGTATCGCAACGATCCGCTCCTGCAAGAGTTGTACATCCACCCGTCGATCATGAAAGTGATGACCGTCACATCGTTCGCTCCGGCGCTGATCTTTCATGGTAAGAATGATAAGAAACTTGAGGTACGTTCTCGATACAGCTCCACGCTTCAGCCAGAAAAAGAGCAAGATATTGCCAGGAGAGGAGCGCACATGGAATCGTACGCAGAGTATTGGGTAACCAACCTGATACGTGGTTTTCTCGCGATTGTAGCCGGAGCGGGGGTCCTCTTCATCCCGGAGATGGCCTCGACCATCCTGCTTCTTCCTTTCGCCATCATTATCTCCATCCTGTGTCTGGCGGTATACGGAACCATCGACAGCGCCCTGATCCTCATCACCAGCTTCATGATCCCGTATGGACGCCCCGGCCGCGTCGCCCTCCGTCTCCAGGGCATCGGCGGAGCCATCATTGGCATCCTCCTATTCGTCTTGGTCTACGACCACTTCGACTTCCGCTGGTTCCTGTATCTGGCCGCCGCTCAAGCCGCAGGCACGGCCTTAGCGGAGTTCATCGTTGCCAGAGGCACCTCCGTGTATCACTCCTCGCCCTGGTGCTACGCCGCTGCCGCCATCGCCGCTGTCTCCGCGATCGTCCTGCCCTTCGGACGAGATCTAGCTCCCCACGAACTCGCCTGGCTCCTCTACGGCTACCTCGGACTCTTTGGCTTCAACCTCTTCGCCTTGTCCGCGAGAATGCTCTTCACAGAACGAAAGCGCCTCCAGGCACAAGCAAGCCTCGCATCAGGCAAAAGCATCTAAACCGCGTGGAGAAAAACATCGCTTCTCCAGAATGACTCACGGCGAATGACCCTCCCCGAAGGAGTAAGGAGACCCTGTGCGAGCTGCCCTTCTAAGAAAGCCCCGTCCCCTCACAGAAGATCCTTTGACGATCGAAGGCGTCCCCATGCCCGTCCCCGCTCCCGGCGAAGCCCTCCTCAAGGTCCGGGCCTGCGGCGTCTGTAGAACCGACCTGCACATCGCCGTAGGCGAGCTCCCCCAAAAACAAGAAACCTTGATCCCCGGGCATCAGATCGTCGCCGAGGTCGTCGAATCCCCCTCCGCAGACCTCCCCATCGGCACCCGCGTCGGCGTCTCCTGGATCGGCGGAACCGACGGCACCTGTCCCTACTGCCGCACCAACCGCGAAAACCTCTGCGACGCCCCAACCTTCACCGGCTACACCCACAACGGTGGCTTCGCCGAGTACACCACCGCCCGAACCGACTTCCTGCTTCCCCTCCCACCCGGTCTAAACGATGTCCTCGCCGCCCCGCTACTGTGCGCTGGCATCATTGGCTTTCGCAGCCTACGTGTCGCGGAGGTGCGCCCCGGTCAGCGAGTGGGACTCTTCGGCTTCGGCTCCTCCGCCCAACTCATGATCCGCGTCCTGCAAGCCTGGGACTGCCGCGTCTACGTCAGCACCCGCGGCGCATCCCACCAGAAGATCGCTCGCGACCTCGGAGCCGAATGGGTAGGCGAGGCAACCGACGTCCCTCCCGACCAGCTCGACTCCGCCATCACCTTCGCACCCGCCGGCGACGTCGTCATCGCCGCTCTTCGCTCCATCGCCAAGGGCGGCATCGTGGCGATCAACGCCATCCACCTCGATCGCATTCCGGAGTTCGACTACGACACCCTCCTCTGGGAGGAGCGCCAGCTTCGCAGCGTCGCCAACATGACCCGCCAGGACGGCCGTGACTTTCTCAGTGTCGCAGCAGAGATCAACCTGACGCCCGCCGTCCAGACCTTCCGCCTTGATCAGGTCAACCAGGCCATGCAAGCCATCGCCGCCGACAAAACCGACAGCTCCGCCGTCGTCCTTCCCTGACCGAAGTTACGTCGCCGCAGCTCCTATATCGTGAAGCGCCAGAAAGGACTTCAGCAGAATCCGTGGATTGTGATGCCCCTTATAGACTGCCGGAGCCTTACGCTTTAGCTCCAGCAGCGAGTACACCGCCATCTGCGCGGAGCGAACCGAATACTCCACCGTAAAAACCACATCGTCCGGCACCTCGCAGTATTGACCCACAAAGGCAAGATTCTTGGAACGCTCCGGGATCACCTCCGGGCGGTCCCCCTTCCCACGCCGCAAAAACTGGCTGGTGATAAAGGGCATCATGCAAGGAATGCAGGTGCAACTCGCAAGAATCCCCTCCGTCTCAGCCACGAACCCAAGGTGGCCCAGAATCTCCGTCATAATCTCCCGCCCCGTACACGCAGACATTGGTTTCCTCACGAAGTCTCCCGGCGTATCGACAGCCAGCCCATACCCCCAAAACACCTCGACATCCCCCGGCTGCCCGATAAAGTGCGGTTGATGTGGCAGCACAATGGACGCCAGCCAGCTCGACTCCGGAAACGTAATCAGCCCTCCCTCTCCCGGCACATTCCCCGTCAGACTTCGAATGAGGTCAAAGAAAGCACGGTCGTGCAACGTGGTGGTAAAAGATATCCACTTCGAATCCTCGATGTGATCCGCAAAGGTCCCCGGCTGACCGAACTGCGGTTGCCCAACCGCAATCTTCTCCCACAACGTCCACGCCCCACCATCCGCCTTGCCTTTCATCGCCGGCACGGAGTCCATCGATCCCAGACTCGAAGCCTCCGTCATCGACCCCAGCGTCACAATCACCTTGTCCTTGCGTCCTACATGGATGGAGTCAGGGCCTCCTGCTCGCTCCACCTCGATACGATCCACCGCGTAGCCCTCAAGATCATGGTTGAGATGCAAATCCGTCACCTTCGTCTCGTATTCGAACCTCACACCCCGCTCCTGCAACCATCGCTGCAGTGGCCGCACCATCGAATCGTACTGGTTATACAAGGTGCGCATAATCCCATGTAGCGTATTGAAGCCCGAAACCATATGCGTAAATCGCACCAGATAGCGCTTGAATTCCACCGCGCTGTGCCAGGGCTGAAACGCAAAGGTGGTGCACCACATGTACCAGAAGTCCGTCTTGAAGAACCCGGCATCGAACTGCTCCGCGATGCTGCTTCTTCCCAGCAACCCCTCCGGCTCGAGCATCAGCCGCTCGATCGTCAGGATGTGCACTTCGCTCAACCCCAGAGCCGGAGCTACAACCGGCCGCCCACCCCGTACCAGCCGCGCCTTGGACGAGGTCTTCATCGTCTCGTTCCACTCGAAGATCTCTTCCTTTACCGTCTTGCTTCCATCAAGAGTGGGGATCGACGAAAAAAGATCATACGTACAGAGATACTTACTCTCCAACATGCGCCCGCCCCGCATCACGTATCCGCCCTCCGGCGTCCCCGCGGCGTCCAAACTCCCGCCAAGCGTGCCAGACTCTTCAAGGACAGTAATGTTGGAGCCTGCAAGATTTCCATCGCGAATTAAGAAAGCAGCGGCCGCCAGCGAAGCGATTCCCCCGCCTACCAGGTACACCTTCGTATCGTTCTCAGCTCTCATCTCAGTCATCGGAATCTCTCTCTTCCACGCGGCGTTCTTGGCTCCTCGCCTCATGCAGGGATCACAGAACGCCTATCACCAAGGTAGCCCCTTCCAAACAGCGATGCCGTGACACAGATCACAAATCGAATGCATCTCCAATTGGAGAATATTCGCGGGTCACGCCTGAAATAGAACAGCCCGGCAAACCAGCCGGGCCGTTCCAATTCGATACACTCTCATCATGGGACTAAGAAGAAGCCTGCAGGAACGCATAAGCTGCCTTGGCCGATGCCATCTGCGACACCGGGAAAGGATCTTCCTGCTCCGAGAAGGCATGTTCGATCCCGGCCTTCTTTCCAGCGATAAAGATCGGCTTGTAGTCGATAAAACCCTGCCCCAGATTCATCCCCTTGGGCCGGTCGCTCAAGCTGACCGTCGCATGGTCCATCTTCTCGAACTCCTTCACATGAATCATCTTGAATCGGCCCGGATACTTCTTGAAGTACACAATCGGGTCCGCGCCTCCCGCACACATCCATCCACAGTCGATCTCGAACTTCACCAGCTCGTGATCCGTCTTGTTCACCAGGATGTCGTAGCCGTAGCTTCCGTCCGGCATCTTCTCGAACTCGTAGTTGTGGTTGTGATACGCGTACTGCAGCCCTGCCGCCTTCGCCTTCGCGCCGATCTCATTCATCTGCGCAGCCAGCTTGGTGAATCCCTCGAGTCCCAGCGGTGCCATCTCTGGCCGTGGTCCCGTCGCTCCCGCTGGCCGCCGTGGCATGTTCCCCGTAGCCAGACTGGAGCTCGTCGCATAGTGCGCTCCCAGCGTATGCGCCTGCTCGAAGACAGGTCCGAGATCTGGTGCATTCAGATTGAGGTGAGCACTCGGCACCTTCAGCCCGGCATCATCTAGAAGCTGCCGGAACTCCTTCACGCTGTACTTCCCAAAGCCCGCTGTCTCCACCTCGCGAAACCCGATGTCGTGGAGCTGCTTCAAGGTCCCTGGCGTGTCCTTCGGCAGGTCCTCGCGCACGGTGTACAACTGAATCCCCGGCGGGAGACCCATTGCCTCCCCCCATGCCATGCGAGGCAGTAAAGCACTGGTTGCGGCTGCTAAGCCGAGTTTGCTGGAATTAAGTAGAAATTCTCTACGGGTACGAAATCGCATGCCATTGCCCTCGTCCCAAAAATTCAGCGCTTGAATTAACCTGCTGCGCTTTGGGACGACAGTCTATCACTGCGGCAATGCGTTGGACCCGAGCGGCGCGTCGACCTCCGAGGCAGACAGACGAACCCGCCGCTCCTTCTCCGAAAATGTGAACAGGAAGAAGAGGAGCACCGCGGCGGAGACGATCGCTGAGAAGAGCCAGATCGATCTCCAGTCGTACGTCACTGCGCCCTGTGCGACCTTAAGCGTGTAGCGTTCGACCACAAACCCCGAGAGCCACGAGCCGACGAACATACCCAGCCCATAAGTAATGAAGGTGATCAGACCTTGCGCCGCTGCGCGAAGTCCCACATCCGCCTTCTGGTCGATATAGATCTGACCCGTTACAAAGAAGAAGTCATAGCAGATGCCGTGCAGCAGAATCCCGCCCCACAACATCCACATACCATCCGTGACGCCGCCAAAGGCGAAGAAAACATAGCGAAGCACCCACGCAGCCATGCCCGCGACCAGCATGTACTTCACACCCAGCCTGCGGAAGAACCACGGGATCAGCACCATGCACAGCAGCTCCGACATCTGCCCACCGGTCATCTTGCCGGCCGCATTCTGCACTCCCACCTGGTTCAGAAAGAGATTCGTAAAGGCGTAATAGAACTGCAGTGGAATGCAGATGAAGAACGAGGCAATCACAAAGATGAGCATGGACCGCTCCTTCAACAGAGCGATCGCCTCGCGCGGAAAGATGTTGCTCATCGAGAGACGATCGGTCCGGCTGCCCAGCGGCGGAGTCGGCGGCAGCGTAAGGCAGTAGATTGCCATCACCAGCGACGAGAGAGCCGCCAACTGCATCGGCTTCGAAGTAGCTTCAAGCTTCAGCGTCCCGATCAGCAGGCCCGCAATAATCCAGCCCAGCGACCCGAGCACCCGGATCGATCCAAACTCCGCCTTCGTATCCTGCATCTGCCGGAACGACAGTGAATTGGTAAGAGCCAGCGTCGGCATAAAGCAGAGACAGTACACCAGGATCAACGCGTAGAAGACGCCGAACGAAACCTGCGAGGAGGCAAAGAACAGCAGAGCGGCCCCCAGAAGATGAAGCAGGGCAAGCACCTTCTGCGTAGCGAACAGCCTGTCAGCGATGAGACCCACAAAGAACGGTGCAATGATCGCTCCCACCGACGTAGCTCCCGCCGCCAGGCCGATCTCCTGCCCCGTGAAGTGCAGCGGACCCGAGAGCCACGTACCCAGCGTCACATACCACGCTCCCCAGATGAAATACTCCAGGAACATCATCGCGCTGAGCCGTGTCCTCATCTGCAACTTCATCGAAGCCTCTTTCCCTACTGCACCGTCTGTTTACTGTTGCGTTGTTCTTTCCATCGCCACTACTGCCACAGGAAACGAGAGGTCAACCCTCACCTCTCGCTTCATTCAAAGCTTCAGACCCACCACAGGAAAACTACTTCCCGTAGATGGCTTCCTGCCGATTCGCCACTTGTTCAGAGCCCGAAGACACGTTCACCTCTTGCCAGACACCCCCAGCAGCATGGCTCTTCAGCATCGCCTCGATGATCACGCACGTCCGGTAAGCATCGGAAAAAGTGCAGACAGTAGCCGGCTTCTCCCCCGTCCGCACCCACTCGTACACATCCCCGATAACGTTCCGGAAGGCGTCGGCCCAGCTCTCCTGGTGCCCCGCTGGCAGGTGCGCATACTGCGTCGCACCTGGCAGCATCAGCGTCGGATCCTTCCCCATCACGGCGTTCGGCTGGTCGTGACGGCCGATCCACAGCTCGTTCTGGCGCTCCTGGTTCCAACGCACCGAACCCGTCCTTCCATTCAGCTCAATCTCCAAGCCGTTCTTATGCCCCGGCAGCACCTGCCCGACCGACAGACATCCCTTCGCGCCGTTATCGAACCGCACCAGAACGCTGGCAAGATCCTCGCTGCTCACCTCCACCGGAGTCCGCGCAACCGTCGTGTCCTTGCTAAAGGCCTCGGCCGAGCCGCCCGCCGAATACCGCGTCTTAACCACCGTAGTCAGATCCGCCAGCACCGCCGTAATCCTTGCACTGGAGATATGCTCCGCAAGATCGCACCAATGCGACCCAATGTCAGCCAGCGCCGAACTAACCCCGCCCTTCGTCGGATCGGAACGCCACGAGTACACCGTGTCGTCCGTCATCCAGTCCTGCAGATAGTGGCCATGAATAAAGAAGACCTTGCCGATCTCCTCTCTCTCCGTCATCAACCGCGCCTGCTGGACCAGCGGATTCCCACGGTAATTAAACGTGACCGCATTCACCACACCCGCCGCAGCCGCCGCATCGCGCAGCCGCTCGCCCTCCTTGGCCGTAATCGCCAGGGGCTTGTCGGAGATAACGTGCTTGCCTGCTTCGAGGATCGCCAGACTCACCGAAAGATGAAGATAGCTGGGCGTCGTATTGTGAATCACGCTGATATCAGGGTCCGCAATCAGCTCCTGATAGCTCCCGTAAGAGCGCGCCACGTTGAACAGCTTCGCCTTCTGCGCCGCTGAGGCGCTGCTGGAACCAGCGATCGCCACGACATCCACATATCCAAGCCTGCGCACCGCGTCGATATGATGCGGTGCAATAAAACCCGGACCTATGAGCCCCATCCCTATTCTCTTCACTTGCTGGCTCCTTCCAATCTCTCTCGCTGGCCTGCCAGCGCTACCCTCTTGCACTTGTGCGAAATCGCTTTCCGCTTGCAACGGCACTCACCCGAGGCTCACTCCCGAAATCTCAGAGAAAGCATCGTTTGAAACATTTCTAACTGTTTGTTAAACGCAAAAAGGAGGTCCGCATTCCATCCGTGAGCAACCTCCTTGTCCTTCAGAATCGAAGTATTTATAACATGCCAGCCAACAAATTGATGAGATAGAACCATCGGCGCGGAACAGAACCTCCGTTTGACTCACCTTCTGAGTAAAAAGGTTAAGAACCTAAGCCAAAGCCGTCTTCGCATAAGCCAGACACTTCAATATCTCCTTCTCGCTATCGGACCCCTCCGGCGGGGCATACTCCAGCTCAATCGTCGCCGGAAACTTGTAGCCTTCCTTCTTCATCAGCTGCAACGCCTCTTTAATAGGAGTATCCCCCTGCCCCCACGGCATATTGGCGCCGCCATTCTCCGGAAACTTGCGATCCTTCAAATGCATGCTGGTGATCCTGGCATGGTTCTTCTTGATGAACGCCAGCGCATCGTGGTTCCCTGCAGCCGTGTAGTGCCCGATATCCAGGTTGATGCCGTTATAAGGAGACTGCGACATCGCCTCATCCCAGGTCGTCGGCAGAGCCTGCGTATGCGCATGGTACCCGACCATAATCTTGTGCTTCTCCGCAAACTTCCCGATCTTGCCCGTCAACGCCGGCATATCGTCCGGCATCTCCATCGTTAGTTGATTCGCCCCCAGCGCCTTGGTCACGTTGAAGGCATAGTCATACTCCGCATCCGACGAGTCCATCGTCAGCTGCAGCTTGAACCCATAGATACTGATGCCTACGCCCTTGTACCACCTGCCAAACTCCTCAAACTTAGCCATCGGAGCAGACAGCCGCCACTTCGTCATCTCCTCGGCCCGTGCCTTCTGCGCCGCAATCTGCTCTGGCGTCGGCTTCGGACGCGGTCCCGCCGGACGCGGCCCACCACCAAACGGCGGAGTCTTTGGAGCCCCAGCCCACTCCTCCACCGGAGGCGCCTGAATCTCCGTAGCGTTGATCCCATCCCGCACCATGAACTCCAGCAGCGACTTCGCATCGTTCGGCATGCCGTGATAGCTGTAAGGCGTAATCACCCCAACCTGCACTCCGCCAAACTTAGAGTTCGGCTTCTCCGCCGCAAACAGCAGCCGAGGGTTGGAAAGCGCCGCTGCCGCAAGCGGAAGACTCGTCGCCGCGAGCCTCCCGAACTGCCGTCGTGAATAAGTCATGAAGCTCTCCTGAAGTTAGAAGGAATCGCCGAAATCAATTCAACCGGAAGGCGTACACCGAATCCCCGCCTCCCACCAGCACATACTGATGGCCATCCAGCATGTACGTCTCCGGCGCGTTCGTCACCCCTATCCGCGAGTGCCAGATAGGCGTACCAGTAGCCGCGTCATAGGCAATCAGATTGCCCCCCGGATCGCCTCCAAACAGCAACTTACCCGCCGTCGTCAACAACCCAGGCTGAACCCCATAGTTCGCCACCCCCGGAAAACGATGCTGCCAAGCCACCTTACCCGTCTTGTAGTCGATGGCGGTGACATAGCTCCCCATACTCCCCAGGCTCTGCTCATCCTTACCGCCCAAACCCATCGAACCACGCGGATCCGTCGTCGTAAGGTAGTACATCGCATAGCTGTCCGTCGTGGGAACATACATCAGACCCGTATCCGGACTATAAGCAGGCGGCATCCAGTTCGTAATCCCCTGGTTGCCCGGAGACACCAGCGCCCCGCCAAGATCGAAGTCCTTCGCCGGAATCCGCACCGGCGCACCGTTCTTGTCGTACGTATCCGCCGCCCAATTCACCGTCTTCGACATCTTGCCCGTAACCAGGCGCTCCCCCGTCAACCGATCCAGCGTAAAGAAGTACCCATTCCTCGCCCCCGAAAGCACCAGCTTCCGCGGCTTCCTGTTGAACACCCCATCCATCAAAATCGGAGTCTGCGCCGAGTCATAGTCATGCGTATCATGTGGAGAGTTCTGGTAGTACCACACCATCTTGCCCGTATCCACATTCACCGCCACAATCGAGCACGTATACAGATTCGCGCCCTGCCCGCGCTTCTGCGACGTATACGCCGCGCTCGGATTTCCCGTTCCGAAGATATAGAGATGCGTCTCCGGATCGTAAGACCCCGGCACCCAGACGTTCCCTCCGCCATGCGAAGCAGCGTCCAGATTCAGCCACGTATCCAGCCCTGGATCGCCCGCCTTCATCGGAACCGTATAGAAGCGCCACTGCACCTCACCCGTATCCGGGTCCATCGACTGCAGATACCCCGGCTCATCCAGGTCGTCGCCCGTCCCTACCAGCAGATGATTCCCCACCAAAATCGGAGCCATCGTCGAGAAGTACTGCTCCGCGAAGCTCGCAATCTCCTTGTGCCACTTCTCCTTGCCCGTCTTGGCATCCAGGCAGATCAGATAGTTATCCGGCGTCTCCATGTAGACCCAGGTCTTCCACATCGCCATCCCACGATTGCCGATGTGCGTGCCGCCCTTGGTCCTCCAGTAGTAGTGCCATATCTCGTGGCCATCGCGTGCATCCAGCGCCCACGCATTGTCCGGCGTCGAGACATACAGCACTCCATCGACCTGTAATATCGCTCCCTTGATATTCGCCGCCGTATTGAACTCCGCCTTGCCCTCTCCAGCCACGATCACCGGAGGAGTCCCCGGAGGCCCCTGCGGCCCCGCTTGCAGACGCGACACAAACGCCAGCGAAAGATCCTTCACTGTCTTCTGGTTGATCTGCGTCAACGTGCTATACCTGCGGCCCGAGTAATCCCCTGAGTAAGTCGGCCACGAGTCCGTGCTCGGCTTCAACAGTTCCGCCGGATCGAGGCTCTGGCCCATCGCAAATCCTGGTGCCAGTCCTAGAAGAGCTGCAACAAAGTACTTCAAAGTTCGCGTCATTTGAGAGTCACCAGATAGGCCGTTACGTCGTGAATGTCTTTGTCCTGGTACTTACCCAGGAGCTCCCTATGCGGCGCCAGCGGATCGTGGATCTCAACCTTAGGCACATCGCCCATCCGGCTGAACCCGCGAACCGTTCCATCCGCCTGCGTAAGCCCCACGAAGAAGTCGTCGATCCGGCCCATCACGCCGTTTACCTTCTCCCCTGTCGGCAGCGTCACAGTCACCGTCACCGGAGGCACATGCAATCCAGGCAACTGCGCTGCGGCGAAGCCACCCGGCCCACGGCCACCTCCCCCACCCGGCAGCAGCCACGTCTGCTGCAGCGTCTTCGGAGTCGGCATCTTCGCCGCAAAGCCCTTCAGATCCCCCGTCACCGAATGGCACGAAGCGCAGGTCTTCTGGAAGTAAGCCTCCCCGGCCTTGGCATCGCCCCTCACGATATTGATATTGTTCTCATTCGGATCAGTCCGGCTCGCCACCTTGAGGCTATGCAGCCACGACGAAACATCCGAGATCTGCGCATCTGTAAGCTCGATGCGCGGCATCCCCTTATCGACCCGCGACCCATGCACGATAGGGGCGATCAACTCACCCGCCGCATCCTGAAGCACCACACTCGATCGCAACAGATTGGGTCCCACCTCACCACCCGCCGCATCCGACCCATGACAGAACGCGCAGCTTACCCCATAGGTAGCCTTACCCCGGTCCA
This sequence comes from Granulicella sp. dw_53, assembly GCF_018449545.1. Classification (GTDB taxonomy): domain Bacteria; phylum Acidobacteriota; class Terriglobia; order Terriglobales; family Acidobacteriaceae; genus Edaphobacter. Next base: position 111,756 of record NZ_JAAVUR010000010.1, read on the forward strand.
ATATCTCCTGCGGAGCCTTGGGCCGATCCGGATAAGCCTGCTGCCGCTGTCCTCGCGGCGCAGCCGGATTTTGGGCCTGGGCGACGGAGCGCAACTGCAGCGCGCACCACACCCCCAGGATAAGAAACACAGCGGCTACGATTCCGCGCTTCACGTGGTTTGCCTCCAGAAAACTTTTATGGATGTCTCATTTAAAAGACAGGGCGAACTGAGAAATCAGTCCGCCCCATCCTACTCCGGCGCAGTGGAGACGAGTCAAGTGCACCACCGGACTCGTAGCTTGAACAGAGAGTTAAAACTCGAACCGCAACGCAAACTGAACCAGCCGGGGGTTATAGTTCACGTTCGTCGAGGTCAGTGCGCCGAACGTAGAGGTCGACGTAATCGCCGTCACAGGCGCGGCGTAGTTCGTCTGGTTTGCGACATTGAACATCTCCGCCCGGAACTGCAGCTTCGTCTCGCGGATCAAGTTGAAGTCCTTGAAGACCGAGAGGTCCAGATGTCGGTAGTTCGGTCCCCGGAAGGCATTGCGCCGTTCATTTCCGATCGTCCCGAACATCTGCGACTGGAACGCATTGAAGTTGAAGTACTGAAGCGCATTCAGGCCCGGATGTGGCGTGATATTGCTGTAGGGGTTGCTCACCACATTCAGACGGTCAGCCGCGCCCCCCGGGCTCGTATTGGATACATTCGAGCCATTCAGCACCGTAAACGGCAACCCATTGGACCATACGTTGATGAGATTGGCGTGCCACCCTCTCACTAGGAAGCCCTTCACCCCCGTAAAGGAATTGCCATACGGCAGCGCATAATTCGCGAACACGACGAAGCGGTTACGAATATCCAGATCGCCGTTGCCATGATCGTCCTGGCTCTGGGTCGCAATCACCTGCCCATTGCCACCACTTCCTCCGCTGATCGCCGCCAGCGTATTGTCCATCGAGTGCGACCATGTGTAGTTCACGTTGAAGCCCAGCCCATGCGTGAACCGCCGCTCAAACGACGTCTGCAAAGCGTGATAGCTGGAAGCTCCGTTACTGAATAGCCCCTGGATCGTCGTCACATTCGGCAACTGAGCATGAAAGCGGCGGTTCGCATTCGTGCTCGCCGCACTCGCCGGTGTGCGGTTGATATCCACCAGTTGGCTGATGATGTGCCTTCCCAGCGCACCCACATAAGCGACCGTCAGGACGTTCCCAGAGAAATCCTGCTGCACGGCAAGATTGAACTGCTCCAGATAACTCGAGCGGAAGTTCAAATCCTCATAAGCCGGAATCGCTCCCGAAGGATTGTTAGGATCGTTGGCCGTCGGAAGCGGAAGTCCCTTGCGCAGCAAGTTAAATCCACCCGGGCAAGTCAGCGAAGAACACGTTCCAAACGTAGCGACATTCGGCTGGTTTTTAAGGTTCGCCGGAGAGGCAATGTTCGCCGGAAAGAAGCTCAGCCCGAATCCGCCCCGCACAACGGTTCCCCGCCGCGCCGTATACGAAAACCCAACACGCGGAGCCAGATCCCGATAGTCCGTCTTGATGCCCGCCGTCCGCGAGACCCCATTCACATTCGCCTGGATGATCTTGCCTTGATCCGGATCGAAGTTGGAGATGTGATCATGTACCTCCGTAAACGGCGTGAAGACGTCGTACCGCACCCCAAGATTCAGAGTAAGGTTCTGCGCGACATGCCAGTCATCCTGGAAGTAAACGCTCGGCTCCCAGGTCTGATAGTGAGGAGGAAATAGATTGTTATTGCGCGAAGCCGAAGAGAAGACACCAGACAGCAACCCAGGAAGACCAGTCTTAAAAGTAAAGTTTCCTTCGCCGCTATTATCCTGCAGGTTGTAATCGATGCGGCGGATCAAAGCCGAACCCGTCTTGAACGAGTGCTTGCCCCGGCTATAGATCACCGATCCCGCAACCTGGTACGTATTGTCTTTGTCACGCAACGGAATGAACCCACCGCCTCCGCCCAGCGCCTGCTGCCCCGTCGGCGTCACAGGTCCCAGCCCCGAGGTATCAGGGCTGAAGTTGATATTCGGCTGTCCGAACTTAGTATTCGGATTCAAGCCATAGTTCACCGGCAGCGAAGTATTGCTGATAAACGTATACGCCGCGCTCAAATTCATCAAAAGCTGCGGAGTAAAGATACGCGTATAGGTCACAGCCGCATTGCGGGCAAACTGCGGCGCAGTCCCAAACGCATTGCCGCTCTGCGGATCGATCGGATAACCCAGCGCATTCGAGATCGGCAACACCGGAGGAGCGATCGTATAAACATCGTTCACCGTATACCGCGCGAACATAGAATTCCTATCGTTGATCTTGTGATCCACTCGAATGTCATACACCGTCGAGTACTGCTCCTTGTTGCGGCTCCCCACAAACTGATTTGTGCCGCTGTTAGGCGCCGGATAAAGCTTGAAGTACTGCACCCCCACCGGGTCGAGAAACGCCGCGGGCACCACATTTCCCGGCAGAGGAGATCGCTGATATCCAGCATGAGTCGGATCAGGATCGTAGACGCAGCCCGTAGTTTGGTTCTGCGTTGGATCCGCCACCGAAGCCGCTACCGTAGCGCAGCCCCCAGCGGGAATTGCATCCGAAAAATCCCCCGGATGCTGCTCCTCATATAGCGTAGGAACAGTAATCACCGAAGGCAACGACCCCTGAATCACCCGGAAAAACTCCACATCGCCAAAGAAGAACGTGCGGTCCTTCCAGATAGGCCCACCCAGGCTTCCGCCAAACTGGTGCTGCCTTAGCTCCGGCTTCTTGTTATGTGCACCGAACTGATACGGATACGCATTCAAAGCATCGTTGCGGAAGAACTCATACAAAGACCCATGGAAGGCATTCGTTCCACTCTTCGTAATGATGTTGATGATCGCTCCGGCCGCCCGCCCCGAATCAGCCGAGAAGCTGTTCGTCAAAATCCGTACCTCGGCAATCGCATCGATCGAAGGACGAACGCCAATTGAACCAATAATGCGCTCATTATTATCCAGACCATCCACCAGTTGATCGTTGATCACATCCGACTGTCCATTGATCGAGACCGACGAGGTCTGCCGCCGGTCATCCGGGCGGTTCCCACTAGCCAGTCCGCCCGGAGTCCCCTCATTCGCCCCCGGAATGATCTGCGTAAGGTTGATATAGTTGCGCCCATTCAGTGGAAGATCCTGCACCGCCTGCTCCGTGACCGAAGCGCCAATGGACGAGCTATCCGTCTGCAGGATCGGAGCCGACGTACTCACCTCGATCGTCTGCGTCGATCCCCCAATCGTCAATGCCGCATCGGCACGATAACGATCGCCCGCGGCAACAGTGATATTGGCCATGCTCACATTCTGAAAGCCACCGTTCTTGATCGTCAGGTTGTAATGCCCCGGAATCAGGTTGGAAAACGTAAACGCACCACTATCGTTCGTCTGCACATTGCGCGTATCGCTGGTCTCGACGCTCACCAGCGTGATAGTCGCCCCTCCAACTACGGCGCCCGTAGGATCGGTAATAGTTCCCAGAATAGTGGCCGTAGAATCCTGCCCCATCGCCGATCCCGCCGAAAACAAGATCGTAACGGCAAGAGCAACAAATAAGATCTGCTGGGCGCGGCGGAGGCGCACACGCATCGCAGCTCCATGGATCGGGAAAATTGCGCTCCACTGCCTCATAAAAGTAAGGTGCATGACCTTGCTGTTCATTCTTTCGACCTCTTCCGATGGGTGCTCTTGGATTCGGCGAGGATTCTATTCTCGAAAATGAATTGATAGCAATGGAATAATTCGGCAATTCTCAGAGAGAAGTTAGGGATGAGATAACCCACAAAAGGGCCTCTGATTTACCTACATTCTCATCCAGGAGATGGCAAAGAGCACAGGGCTGACGAACTTCGAGCACTAATTCTCTGAAGGCATCTCAACATGATCGATGACGAGAACCTTCACTGGCCCCTTTGTAGATTCCAGCTTCAGCCCAAGCTGTTCCTGAATTGCAGTGAAGATGGAAGGTCCGGCATCAGGCGGCGCAGCGCCGCCATCCGCTCCACTCTTGATGGAAGCGGCACCAGTCTCCGGCGTCCATTTGAGCGTTACATCATATCTTCCGTCGATCCCGGTCAGGTCGATGACCGGACGACCCAAATCCCTATAGAGCTCCTGCGTCAGAGCCTCGGACAACTGCGCCAAAGTAACGCCTCGCGCATTGAACTCTCCGTTACCCGTCGAGACGTGTGCGCTGCCCTCCAACTCCTTCGACCCAAGCAAACTCAGCTTGTTCTTTGCGCCAACCAGAGCGTAGACCGGAAGCTCTCGTGTCTCCCAATGAGTCGCCAGCTTGAACCGCTCAGCCAGAAGCTGTTGAAACATCCCTTGCCTCTGAAGCCTCTGCTGGCCCCGGCTAAGCTTTCGTAACCGCTCGAGAGCCGAAGCATCTACCTTTGCCTCGATGTCGAATCTCTCCGAGTTAAGCCACTTAGGCCCACCCAGAATTCGCGACTCAGGAATGCCGTACGCTTGATACTGGATAAGATTCTTCAACGACGTGTTGCTCGCGATGAAGCGTCCATTATTCAAAGTGGAGCGGGAACCCGAGTCGCCGGACTTGTTCTGTTTAATAGTGGCTACTTCAAAGACGAGAGACACATCGGTGACAGGTGGGACATCAATTCCAGGGGATGTAGCTGACGGGGACACCGAAGTCTGCGCAAACGACGCAAAGGCCAACGACAGAGCCACAATCGGCAATAACCTTCCAGTAAAAGCCAGCCTTCGTCCACCACAATCGATCATGACGAAATGATCCTATTCCCCACCGATGAGTTCAAGCGGAATGTAACCAAACATACGAAAACCAAGCCAGGAATTCCGCCCAGCCGAACGATAGCCTCGTAAGACCACAATCGAAAATAGCATCATCTCTCGCTTGACAACTCATAACCGTACGGTTATGGTTTTGTGTGTGAAGCTGGTCAACGCCAACTACGTATTTCGTGCTCTCGCCGACCCGACTCGCCGGGCCATCTTCGAGCAGTTGACCCGGCAGGGCGAACAGACCGTCCACGCACTGACCCACTACGCGGGCGTCTCCCAGCCAGCCGTCTCCAAACACCTCACCGTGTTGAAGCGGGCGAAGTTGGTACAGCATCGCCGCGAGGGACGCGAGACTCACTACCGTGCGCAGCCCGATGCACTGGCGCCGATGGTGGACTGGCTGCGTCACTACGGTGCATTCTGGCGTGACCGCTTCGACCGTCTAGAAACACTCTTGGAAAGGATGGAACCATGAGCAACCCAACAGACGAGACCCTCACCCTCGCAATCGAGAGAGTATTCCCTCACCCGCCAGAAAAGCTGTGGCGCGCCCTCACCGAGAACCCGCTCATCGCGCAGTGGCTAATGAACAACGACTTCGAGCCGGTAGTCGGACGGAAGTTCCAGTTCCGCCACGAACCGATGCCGAACTGGGATGGTGTGATCGACTGCGAGGTGCTCATCGTCGATCACTTAAAACAGCTCTCCTATAGCTGGGGCTCTTTAGGGCTCGACTCCGTAGTGCTCTGGACGTTGACGCCAGCAGAGGGCGGCACCCACCTTCGCATGGAGCAGTCCGGCTTCCGCCCCGATCAGCAAGCAGCGTATCAAGGCGCAAACTACGGCTGGCAGAAATTCCTCGCCGCCCTGGAACAGGTGCTCGGCGGTGTGAGATGAACGCCTCCAAGAGACAAGCCGCCAGCCTCGGGAATCTCACTGCACTCTTCGCGTTGCAAAGGAGAGCCACACATGAATAAGACCGTCCCAGTGGAATCCGCCTCCACACTCATCGACGAGAAGATCAAGCAACTTGGCGACTGGCGCGGCAAGACGCTCGCGAAGGTACGCGCCATCATCCACGAGGCAGATCCAGAGATCCTCGAAGAGTGGAAGTGGAGAGGAACTCCCGTCTTCTCCCACAACGGCATCGTCTGCACCGGAGAGACCTACAAGAACATCGTCAAGCTGACATTCGCCAAGGGCGCTGCGTTACGAGACCCTTCCGGCCTATTCAACTCCAGCCTCGATGGAAACGTCCGCCGCGCCATCGACATCCACGAAGACGATAAACTCGACGACGCGGCCTTGAAGAATCTCATCCGCGCCGCAATAGCGCTCAACCTCAACACCAAAGCCAAAAGCAAACCGAAGCCCCGCCAAGCGAGCACCAATCAGCCCGGCTAACTTCGTGCAGCTAACAGTAGCCCAGCTTCAGCACCCGCCTTACCCCACAAGACCCATTCATCAGCTTCCCGCGACCCTCAGCTACCGCCGACGTACCACTCCCTTGTATTCCCACCTTGACTCATACTCGGAACCCGATATATCGTTTTCCGAGTATGAAATCTAATGCTCAGCAATACTTGCCTCTCTCCCCCGCCACGTTGCACATACTACTGGCGCTCACCGGCGGGGAACTGCACGGCTACGGCATTATGCTTGAGGCAGCCCGGCACTCCGGCGGCCAGTACAAGATAGGTCCCGGCACGCTATACGACAACCTGAAGAAGTTGCTTGCTGCAGGCCTGGTCGAAGAGTCACAGCGTGAGGACCTCGAGACCGGCGAACGGCGCAAGTTTCAAATCACCACATTGGGCTATGACGTACTGGCCGCGGAGGTCGAACGGCTCAGCGGCGTACTGCGCCATGCGCGACGCTCCATCCGGCTCGCCGAAAGAAGGTCGTGATGCATAGCCTCCATCGCCGTACCTATCGTCTGCTCCTGCGCCTGCATCCCGCCGCGTTTCGCGATGAATTCGCTCGCGAAATGGAGCTCGACTTCGAAGAGGCTCTGCACACCTATGGTCCCACCCGCCTCTTCCTCGACGCAGTCGGCTCGCTCGCCCGTCAGTGGTCGACAAGTATCTCCTTCGCCCCTCCCAATCCAGTCTCTCCGCCTCGGTCGTCCCTACTCGCTGGCTACTACGTCACGGTTCGCGACAGCGCATTCACTCCGGTGGAGCTCGGACTTGGCCTGATTGCCTCCACTTCCCAGCTTACGCTTTGCCTGTTTGCGCTCAGTGCCGGTTCCGGACATATACCCGATCTACCGACCGTCTATGCGTCATCCAACGCACCGTCGCCGATGCGCGATAACACAGACCCGGAAACGCCCTTACCGACCGATAGAAGCTCCAGTTCTGAGTTCAAGCCCTCGCAAAATGCCACCGCAAACCTGGGATTTGCCATCGCCAGACTTGCGGAAATCGCCCAGCCAAAGCCCGAGCTTCTCCTCTTCCATCCCTCAGGCCCGTTACCTTCCTATGAGGTCGCCACTATCAAGCCGCGTGATCCCGACGCTGCCAGCAATCTGGTCAAGCTACCGCCAGGCGGTTTCCTCAGCCCGCTAAGCATACGGCGCTACATTATGAACGCCTACGGCGCCGTCTACGCTCCGCAGATCGTCGGCGGTCCGGACTGGCTCAACAAAGACGCCTACCTCATCAACGGCAAGATCCCCGACGATCTCCAATCCGCGCTCCAGAAAATGACCCGTGAGGGCCGCAACGACCAAACCCGCATGATGGAACAGTCCCTCCTCGCCGACCGCTTCCACCTCAAGGCGCACTTTGAAACTCGCGTTTTGCCGGTCTATGCGCTAGTGGCCGGCAATTCCGGCCTCAAAATGACAGAGGTACCCGTGCCGCCGGAGAGCAAACCTGGTGACCCGCCGATGCGCCCGCATCCCGGAGACCCTCTGCCCCCCGGTACCTTGGTGACCATACCTAACAGCAACGGCCTCCGCATCCTTAACGGGCGCGCCATCAAAATGCAATTGCTCGCTCGCGTCATCGGTACCGATATCGGGGATCGTCCCATCGTCGACCACACGGGCTTCAATGGCTACTTCAACGTTACCGATCTCACCTGGGCGCCGCTCGCCAGTGCAGGCGCCACCAACGATTCCGATGCTCTCTCCCTCACCGGCGCACTCAAAGAGAAGCTCGGTCTCAAGATCGTCCCCACCAAAGTTCCGATCGAGATCCTCATCATCGATGGCATCGACCGCCCCACGCCAAACTAGCAGACTCTGAATTTGACCAGACTAGTTTCTACCGCCAACCAAGCTCAGGCGCAATCGCAGTCAAAATAGCCTCCATGACATGCACATTGTAGGCAACACCCAGTTGGTTTGGGACGGTCAGCAAGAGAGTGTCGGCCTCCGCAATCGCCTCGTCTTCCCTGAGCAGCTCGATGAGGATCTCCGGCTCAGCGGCATAGCCACGGCCAAAGATCGTCCGTGCGCTCCCTTCCAGGAAACCGACCGTATCCTCTTCCTGAGAACCTCGGCCGAAGTAGCCACGATCACGGTCATCCATCAACGCGAAGATACTGCGGCTAACAGAGACCCGCGGACTATGAGCATGGCCAGCCTCCTTCCATGCCGCACGAAAGGCACGAATCTGTGCAGCTTGCTGAACATGAAACGGCTCGCCAGTCTCGTCGAATTTGAGCGTCGAAGATTGCAGATTCATTCCGAGCTTGCCTGCCCACGCGGCTGTCGCATTGGAAATCGCCCCCCACCATATGCGATCACGCAACCCTTCAGAGTGCGGCTCCAGACGCAGCAGCCCCGGAGGATTAGAAAACATCGGCCGCGGATTAGGCTGAGCAAAGCCCTCGCCGCGCAGCAGCTCCAGAAATTCTTGCGCATGCTGCCGCCCCATCTCCGAATCGTCCGTGCCTTCCGTTGGGCGGTAGCCAAAATAGCTCCATCCATCGATCACCTGCTCGGGCGAGCCGCGGCTAATCCCCAACTGCAGTCGCCCACCGGAGATGAGATCCGCAGCCCCAGCGTCCTCCGCCATGTAATGGGGATTCTCGTATCGCATATCGATCACCGCAGTGCCGATCTCGATCCTTCGCGTCTTAGCGCCAACTGCAGCAAGCAGCGGAAACGGCGACGCCAATTGCCGCGCGAAGTGATGTACCCGGAAGTAAGCTCCGTCCATCCCCAGCCGCTCGGCCTCGACGGCAAGATCAATAGACTGCAGCAGCGCATCCGCCGCCGACTGCGTTCGTGACTGCGGGGAAGGCGTCCAATGCCCGAAGGAGAGAAAGCCAATTTTCTTCATGCAAAGACAAGTCTACCGCTCCTGCGAGGCGTTATAGCAATTTCCAGCGAACGCCAGCCGCAGCAACCAAATCGCATCCCGCGAGCCCCGCACCCATCGGCGAAAGCAGAGCCCACTCCGGTAAACTAGAACTTCCACCCACGGGAAGCCGTATGCCAACCGAAATCATCCTCCAACAAACCCCGGACGACGCCGCACTCCTCGACAAGCGCGAGCAGCTTGCCGCTATTCGCATCACGCTCGCCGAGCGCGAATCCGAGCTCGCCCAGATCCGCGCCCAGCTCAAAACCTTCGAAGGCCGTTACCTGCGCCAGGTCGGTGTCCTCTACGCCGAGCTAGACGAGCTAGAAGCCCGCATCGCCGAGCGCGAAGTCAGCCTCTACGATTCTGACTCCGCCCGCCGCCGCGCCGAAGAGACCCGCCAGCGCGCCCAGGAGACCCACGACGCGGCCTTCGGCGACGCCCACGAAGCCGAAGAGTTCGACCCGCCGCCCAGCCTCAAGACCCTCTTCCGCGACGTCGCCAAGCGCATCCACCCCGACTTCGCCCGCGACGACGACGAGCAGAAGCACTTCACCCTCCTGATGGCCCGCGCCAACCAGGCCTACAGCCGCGGCGACACCGAAACCCTCCAGCGCCTCCTCGACGATCACCGCGAGATCAACGCCTCCATCGCCGGCGAAGGCGCCGCCGCCGAGCTCCTCCGCATCACACGCCAAATCCAGCACGCGGAGCGCGACATCGCCACCCTCGACGCCGAACGCCACACCCTGCTCTCCGGCGACATCGCCCAATTGTCCCTCGACGCCGAAGCCGCAGCCCGCGAACACCGCGACCTCCTCACCGAGCTCGCCTCCAGCCTCCGCGAACAGATCGCCGACGCCCAGCGCCGCTTCGAGCTCATCGACCGCCAGATTAGCGCCCATGGAAAATAAACCAGGCAAAGCCCATGGAAGATAAATTAAACAAAGCCCAAACCGGCCTGCTTCACATCCCTACCAGCGGCACGCTGACGCTCCATTCCACGCGCTCCGGCATCATCGCCCGTGGCCGCCGCGACGCCGCCAACGCCGCCTCCAACCCCCACTACCGCCAAGCCGTCGCCGACTATAACGCCCGCAACTTCACCGCAGCCGCCGCCAACTTCCAACTCGCCGCCGAGCAAGGCCACGCCGAATCGCAGTACCTCCTCAGCACTCTCTACGACGAAGGTCAGGGCCTGCCCCAGGACGACACCCAGGCCGCCTACTGGGAGCGCAAAGCCGCCGAACAGGGCCACGCCTACGCGCAGGCCAACCTCAGCTTCCGCTACTACGCCGCCGACGACTTCGCCGAAGCCTTCGCATGGTGCCAGCGCGCCGCCCACAGCAACCTCGCCTGGGCGCAATACAACCTAGGGCTCATGTATCGCAAAGGTGAAGGCGTCCCGCAGAGCAACACCGAAGCCGCCCACTGGTATCGCCTCGCCGCCACCCAGAACTTTCCCGAAGCCCAGCAGAAGCTCGCCGACCTCTACTACACCGGCCAGGGCGTCCCCCTCAGTTATACGCAGGCCGCCGCGTGGTATCGTAAGGCCGCCGATCAAGGCAACGCCGAAGCCCAATTCCAGCTCGGCCACCTCTACGCCTTCGGCCAGGGCGTAGAGCACGACTACACCCAGTCCCGCCATTGGACCCGTCAAGCAGCCCTTCAAGGCCACGACCAAGCCGTCCGCGAACTCAAGCGCCGCGAGTACCGCGACCCATAACCCACACTTCAACACGCGAGAACGTTCAGCTCAGCCCACACATGACATCTACGCAAGGCTGCTACCGCTGTTCGTATGTTAGGTTGGATCTGCACTTTTGGCGGGTCCATTATGCGCTACAACCGTTCCGTTCCACCCTGCCCCGTAATTCCTGTTCTTCGCTATCCTGACCCCGCCGCCGCGGCAGAATGGCTTGCGAGAGCCTTCGGCTTTACCGTAAGACTCCGGATTGCGAACCATCGCATCCAGATGCGCGCCGGCGAAGGCTGCTTCACTATCGCCGAAGGCAACGTTATGCCCAACCGCTCTGCAATGGTGCAGGTGCGTATCGAAGACGCACAGGCTCACTACAACCGGGCGCGAGCGGCAGGTGCGAAGATCCTGTCGGAACCAACCGATCACGAATACGGCGAACGACAATACGCCGCCGAAGACTTCCACGGCCACACCTGGGACTTCACCGAAACCCTCGCAGACGTCGAGCCAGAGAGCTGGGGCGGCACCTCCGTGAACCTCTGAGATCAAATCCAGAATCGATGGCTGGGACCAATCGGGTTCGTCCCTACCTCAGTTTTCATTACCGCAACGATAATCCGACAGCGCCTTCTTAGCCGGAAACGCAAGTCCTGATCAGTCGACTTATGTTTACGAATCTAAAGGCACAAGCACATGATTGAGGTTTCGATGAGCGTCTTGGCGAGTGCTCAAACATTGACCCGCTTCTTCCGGCCATGCTAGCGTCAAAGCATGAAGTCTCTTGTGCTCCATTGTTGTCGCTGCCACCAACCCCTCGTTGGGTGAGCTGCGACAATCTCAGAGACTCTGAAACGTCCCTCCAAAGTTCATCTAAATACTCCTCATTATTTGACCGTGCATCCGTCAACCAGCCGGCACTCGTGCCAGGGCTTGTCGTGACGGTTCAGCTCTGGAGAGAGATCCAATGCAACTTGCAACAGACGAACACCTCGCACATGACATTAGCAGCCCATGGATAGCAGCGATGGACCCCTCCGCCACGAGAACGCCAGAAGAGCTCGCCAACATCGTATCCCTCTTCGCGTCCTCCGATGGATGGATCGATCGAGTGCGGCTGCGCAGCGAAGATCGCTGGTATGAGCGGCTCTATCAAGGCCCCGACCACGACATTTGGGTCATCAGCTGGCTGCCCGGGCAATCAACCGGCTTTCACGACCACGGTGAGTCCTCGGGAGCCTTCGTCGTAGCAACCGGTGTTCTTGAGGAGCATCGTCCTGGTGAGCAACCCCTTGCCATCCATCCGGGACATCCGCGCGCATTCGGCCCCGATTACGCCCATGACGTCCTGAATGCATCCCTTGCGCCGGCCATCAGCATTCACGCATATTCGCCTCCGCTCACGGATATGAACGAGTACGAGCTGGATGGCAACCAACTGGTTCCGCGCGAACGCGCTTCGGAACGGGCTGAAACACTTGCTCAGCAGCGGCACATACAGCAGGGGAAACCCGCAAACCACAGCGGCGCCGTAACCATAGATCAGATGCTCTCCGCGGCACGAGCCCGGCTGCAACGGCTATCTCCGATTCAAGCCCAGGAGACGGCAGCAGACAGAGGATCAATCCTTGTTGATATTCGTCCAGCAAGCCAGCGCGCGATCGAGGGCAGTATTCCGGGCGCGTTGATCGTCGAGCGCAACGTGCTTGAGTGGCGGTTCGACCCAGCATCGAGCGCACGGCTGCCGGTCGCGACCGATCACGACCTCCCGGTGATCGTGTTCTGCTCCGAAGGCTATACCTCAAGCCTCGCAGCCGCCGCTCTGCAGGATCTCGGACTCTGGCGCGCGACGGACATAGTCGGTGGATTCCAGGCATGGCGCGCAGCGGGTCTGCCGACTGTGCCACCAAGCAAGGTTTCCTAGGACCTGTCTCACCGACGAACGACGTGCGCTCAGCTCCGCCAAGACTCTTTCGTCTCACCCTCACCGACGCACAACAGTAGAATGCAAAGGATGGTGCTCAAGGACCTGGACGGAGGCACTCTATGAAACGGATCGCTCTCTTGCTAGTGGCAGGATCAATAGTGGCCGGAGTCCTCGCCTTCACGCCCTCCGCATCTGGACACGCCGGTGAACAGGCCACCCCGATCACTGAAATTAAAGTTCCCGCCGGATACCGCGACTGGCGATTAATCTCCATCGCCCACGAGGCAGGCAATCTCAACGACATCCGCGCCATTCTAGGCAACGACGCAGCGATCAAGGCCTATCGCGAAGAAAAGCTTCCCTTCCCGGACGGCACAATCATCGCCCGGCTAGCCTGGAGCTACCTCCCGTCCGAAGAAAACAATAAGGTCTTTGGCCGCGAACAATCGTTCGTCGCCGGTCCTCCCACAAACGTCCAGTTCATGATCAAGGACTCCAAAAAGTACGCCGCGACCGGCGGCTGGGGATTCGCTCAATTTACAGGCGGTAAACCTGCCAACGAAGCGGTCCCCAAAGCCTGCTTCTCCTGCCACGAACCCGTCAAAGACCGGGACTTCGTCTTCACCCACTACGCACCCTGATAGCCGCCGCCCGACAGCATCCCAAGACCCGCGCATCAGCTTACAGGACGCTGCGAAGAGGGTCGCCAATCCCGCGCAGAAGAACAGATAATTTGCTGGCCGCCTTAGCTCGCCTTTCACGGATAGCCGAGTCTTTCCATAAACACTTGTAAGCCTAGAGGACACGATGACCCCAGAAACTCTCTACAGACTTGCCCCGCCATTAATCGCGTTGCAGTTCCTCGCCTTCGGGTGGAGCGTGAACCGACAGATAAATGCCGCGGAGGCAGACAGGCAGGTCGTGATCCCTCTACCAGACGTGATCAACATCATGAGCCTGTTCGCGACGGTAGGCTGCCTCATCGTACTACCCATCGCGACCGAGTCTTACTTCTGGCTCTCTCGAATGGTCTTGGGCTGCGCCTACGTCTTGATCGCCTTCCACCCATTCACGATTGCGGCGCACTACCGGCTCTGGAGCAGAAAAGGGAGCAGCGAGAAAGCCACAGATGGAGCAAGCTCTCCTTACGTAACCCACGAAGAGCTCACTACCTCGTTCCTCTCGGCTGTGCTTGCGGTCGTGGTGGCAGCATATCTCCGGACGCATTGAACGCAACAACGCGAACGCACGACAGCATTTCTCTCCAACCCCGCAACCGCCCAGGCAATCTATGCCTAACCAGAGATCGACGGCAGCAGCCCGGAAGCGCCCAGCAAGAAGACAATCCCAACGCACAAGCTGTAAACAGCAGTCAATCCAGTCAACAGAGGCATCCATCGAGCCTGGGATCGTGTCGTCGTAAACAGACCCGCAGCCGAAGCAGTCATCAGCGTATTCATCAGCAGAAGTCCGCCGAGAAACATCGCCAACCCCAGAAAACCCTTCGCCTTCCCGCCCAGGTTTGCCGCCAGCAGAAACAGTGCAAGCTGGCTCGGCGTCTCCGCCCCAAAGCCGTGAATCACGCCGATCCCAAAGGCAACCGGCGCATTGACATCCCAACGCTCCGCGGCATGAGCCACCACTTCGCCCGAGCGCCACGCCGCCAGCCGTCGATACGACCACCGGACCGCCCCGATCAGCAACGACGCCCGAGATCTCGGCATCGCCGCGGTACGGCCACTGCGAGAGCTCAGATTGCTCAGCACGTAAAGAGCAAGCACGATCAGCGTAAGGCCAACACCCCGCTCCGCCCAGCGGTCTATCCCATGCGGCAACGACAGCTGCAGAAAGATCACAGCGCAACCTAAAGCTGCCACCGTCGCGGCATGCCCCAGCGCATACATCAATCCAAGCCGCATCGCATCCGAAGCCCGGTTCTGGACCCCGGTAATATCGGTGATCGCCGCAATATGGTCATAGTCGAAGCCATGACGAAAGCCGAGCAGGCCACAGGAAAAGAGCGCGAGGCCAAGCGGAGACATCATAACTGGCGCTCCGGGCAGAAGCTGATTGCAGGGGATGTAAGGATCGAAAGGTTCATGGCAGCCGTACGAACACCTCAATCATTTCATGAACCACGAACTAAAAAAATGCCGGCCGAAAGGTTTCCCTTTCAACCGGCACTTATATAGAAACTTCCATCCCAAACGCAATCGATATCGACGGCGGAAGATGTACTAGAAGTTCACTTTGGCTCCGAGCTGCAACTGGCGCGGAGGATAGGCTCCCGAAACGGTGCCGAAGTTTGCGTTGCTGACGTTGAGGTTCACGCCAGAGAAGTTGGTACGGTTAAGGACGTTGAAGAAGTCCGCCTGAAACTTGAGGCGAACACGCTCAGTAACCGGGAAGAACTTCGACAGCGTTGCATCGGTCTGTGCGAGCCCCGGCCCAAGAATCGCTCCATAAGGCGCGGTTCCAAAGGCAGCCTGAGTCCTTGGAGCGGGAACGAATGCACCTCTGGCAGCAACACCGCTGACAGTGCTTGCAGCTGCATTCAGATAACCCGCAATTCCGGCATGTCCACTTCCGTAGATTTGAACTCCCGGAATAATGTTAGGACGAACGTTTCCAAGACCAAGCGTCGACGTCGACTGGAGGTTGAAGTATCCGCCACTCTGGAGCCGAGCCACACCGCTAACCTGCCAGCTACCTGCAACCTCCCGGAGCAGGAAGTTATGCCCTTTGAGGTCCGGTGTCTGGATCACAAAGCTCGCGACAAACGCATGGCGGCGATCATTCTGGAGATACCCATAGTTGTAGTTCAGGCTGCTCCAGTTTTCTAGCGTCTGGTTATTGCCACTGGAATCGCCTAGTGCCTTCGAGTAGGTATAGGCCAGCGTAAAGGTCACAATACCTGCCCGCTTCGACGCAAACGCCTGCAGTGAGTTGTAGTTGTAGTTCGAATCGAAGCGATTCGAATTGATCTGGGTATAGCCCTTGAACGGGTTGAAAAAGTTCACGGACGAGATGGTGTTGGCTCCCGTTGCATTTGCCACGACAGGCGCAAGATTAGGGAAGTTTACGTTCGGCTGACGCTGTTGATGGTGTGCCACGCTGCCGACATAGTTAAGTTCGAGAAGAACCGACTTGGGAAGCTGGCGCTGCAATCCCACGCTGTACTGCCAGGTATAGGGATTCTTGTTGATTGGATCGATGGCGCTGATGGTTCCCTGTAGAGCCGAATTGTTCGGGGAGCCTGAACCGATCGTGGCAAGATTGCCAGTATCGAACTGCGTGTTCTGCAGGAATGGAGGAAGCGAAAGCTGGCTGAAGATCAGATTGCCTTGAGGACGATAGTAGAAAAGTCCTACACCGCCACGGATAACGGTGTTGCTGTTAGCCGAGTAAGCGAAGCCGAAACGCGGACCAAAGGCGCCGCTCATCTTATAAAGGCCACGGGGAGCTCCAGCCGGGATGAGTGGGAAGAGTGCAGTATTCACACCGATAACACGTTTAGCCTGATCGGCTGGAACTCCATCGCCCGCACGCACCAGGCCGTTATAAGGATTGCCGGAGGTAGGATCGATCGTTCCATTGGGCCGAACAGTAACTGCTTGCGCAGCGTTGTACAACGACGCGTCGAAGTTGGAGATGTTGTTGCCTTGCGTATAGAAGGGGGAGATCAACTGCCAACGAAGTCCGATCTCAAGACTCAACTGGCGTGTGGCCTTCCAGCTATCCTGCGCAAAGGCCTCGACCTGATTGAAGCGGAAGTGACCAACTGGATCTGCACTGGCCTCAGAGTACTGTTGGAAATTACCCAGGAAAGCATCCGCCAACGCGTAGCAGGTAGTGTTTCCGCTCGCCGCGCGACAGTTGCTGGTCGTCGGAGCGGCATTGAACGTCGCCGTGCCCGTATAGTTCGAGCGTGCATTCTGGTCGACACGGTCGCGGATGTAGACTCCACCAAACTTGAAGTTATGGTTGCCCTTGAGCCAGGTCATGTTATCTGCGACCTGAATGTCCGTCGAAGGAGAAAGCAGAGAGAAGTTTGGCCCCTGCATGGGCGCGTAGCCCGTAATGTTTACGATCGGAATGCCATTTGGATATGGACCAGCACCAGGATAAAGCTTGTTGTATTGAAAGCCGTAGGTCTCACGCTTCCAAAGATCGCCAGCAGGAGGAATGCGCTGTGCGGCCCAGCTGGTATTCGCGGTTGCCTGGTTGATAAGGTTCGGGCTGATGCTCCAGGTATAGGAGAGCAGATAGCTTTGTCCGGGACGATTGCGCAGCGTCGGTGTCGTCGGAAGAATGCCCGTATTCGAAAACGTGCCGTAAGGATCGGTCAAAGTATTCTGATCGTGAATCCAACGGCCATAGAGTGTGTGCTTCGGGCTGATCATGTAATCAAAACGAACCAGGTCTTGATGAAAGTTCAGCGGGTTCGTAGGAGCCAGGGTGAGATTGTTGCTCGGAATGCCGCCGTCTCTGAAGCTGAGGCCCGTCGCTGTGATCGTCTTGTAGACATTCGCAAGTGCCCTGCCGTCCGGTGTGATGCGGGAAGCGATGTTATTGTTCAGAATCGGCGTTGCGGTGCCAGGAACATAGAGCTGGCCCGCCGTGGATGAGCAGACTCCTCCTATAAATGTATTCGCCACTCCATTGGAGTTTGTGCCTGTGCATAGAGCGGAGAAGTCACCATTGATCATCGCGGTTGTGGGCACGGTGAAAGTAGTCGCAATGGCCTGCTGACGTAGACGCCGCCACTCCTCTCCGACGAAGAAGAAGAGCTTGTCCTTAATAATCGGACCGCCAACGAAGAAGCCGAAGTCGTTGTAAACCAGCTGGGTCTTTCGTTTGGCAATGAAATTCGTCGCATCCAACGCGTTGTTGCGAACGAACTCGAAGGCGCCGCCATGGAAGGCATTGCTGCCTGATTTTGTGACGATGTTGAATGAGGGGCCAGAGGTACGGCCGAACTCGGCGGATGCATTCGAGGTATCGATCTTGACCTCTTGAATGAAGTCAGGTCCGACGTTATTCATCAGCGAGCCATTCGAACCCGCAACCTGATTGTAGGCGCCATCGACGGTAAGGTTGCCAGTATCGGCGCGGTTGCCATTGATGGTCTGATTGCCAGAGGCCAATGAAGTAGTGACAGAGAAGATGTCAGGGTTGGTAACAACGGCGCCTGGAACAAGCGTCAGAAGCTGCGTGTAGTTGCGGCCGTTGAGAGCAAGATTTTCAACCTGCTTGGCGTCGATGACGCGGGCGAGTTCACCCGAAGTGGTGTTGAGCGTCTCACCTGCGACCGCTGAGACGGTAACAGACTCGGTCGCACTTCCGACGACGAGACCGAAATCAGACGTAAGGTGAGCATCAGCAGTAACGGCGATGCCAGAGCGTTTTTCGCCCCGGAAACCGCTTCTGGAGATCTCAAGGGAGTAATCCCCGATGGGAAGGTTCGTGAAGATGTATGCTCCGCGCTCATCGGTGGTGGCGGTGCGTGTCGCCTGCGTGCCGACGTTGATGATAGTTACCGTCGCACCAGGAATGACGCTGCCAGAGACATCTGTAACACTACCCGCAATCTGTCCGAAGGAGGACTGCGCATAAAGGGAACGATTGCAGACAGAGAGAAGAAGAATCAGGACGAAACTAAAAGGAATCGCTTTACTTATTTTATGAAACATAGAAAATCCCCCAAAATTGAAAACGCTTGCATGTTTGGCACCCATTTCGAAGCTCAGAAACACTTCGTGGCGCTCGAATGTGTGTTGTTTTACCGTCACGCAAGGTAGGCCAATGAATAGAGGACTGTCAATAAGTTTCAAATCGGAGGGGAAGAAATTTCAATGGGGGAACCTACTTATGCTCCCTTCCTTCAGTCGTCCTGAGCGTGATCCGCATGCAGATTAACGCCCGACCACACCTTCTGCGAGGTCCACGGCTCTGACGGAAGCGACCAAAAGGGATCAGAAACAGGAAGACCGAGCGGCAGCCAAGCGAAGCTGCAAAGGTACAAACTTCCAGTGGAGATGTACTCCTCACCCAGCAACGGCTGATGCCCAGCAAGCCCTATCTGCAGCCAGCCATCAGCAGAGTACGTCCCCGGCGCGCCCAGCGTCCGTTGCATCACAGCGGTCAAAGCCCCTCGAACCTGGGCCGGGCTAACTCCATCAGGAAGCAGGTGCCGCCGCGCAACATCCGCGAGGTGGTGGAAGGCCCCACAGCGATACGTGATCGACCTCCCCAGCACCGGATAGCTTCCATCCGAAGCGATCATCCGCTCCTGAATCGCGGCATAGCGCGACGCGCGCAGCGTGATCGCCCTCCGGTCCGCGGCCCACGACGGATGCGCATCCCCCACCGTATCCATAAGTTGCAACAGGTAAGGCTGTATGACGAAGCTGTTATAGAAGTCCGCATGAAAGTGCGGACCATCCCCATAAACCCCATCCCCCAGATACCAGTCATGGTGCTCACTTAGACCGAAGTCGACACGAAGCTTGTCCCACGCATGATCGGTATAGCCCGCCTCCCCCATCACCTTCAGCAAGGCCTCGTTCATAGTCACAAACAGCAGCCAGTTATTGTGGTTCGGAGTAACCCCGCGCTCCTTCACCAGGGCATCCGCAAGCCGTTGCTTGGTCTTGGCATCCAGCGGATGCAGCAATTGCTTAGGAGCACGAAGCAGAGCCAACGCAAGAAAAGACGAATCCACCAGCGTCTGCGCAGACTCGCCATACCGCATGTAATCCGGCGAAGCAGGATCGACCGAAGAAACAATCCCCGTCCGCGCCCACTCCCTGTACTGCTTGCGCAGAGCAGTCTCTTCGCTCGGCTCGCCAGCAGAAGGCTCCAACTCCAGCCACGGCGCAATCCCCGCAAGCAGCCGTCCCAGCGCCTCAAGAGGACTCCCCACGCTGCGAACCTCACGCAACCCCGGCGCAGCCTCGACCGGCATCACCTTGCGCAACTCCCGGCGGCTCAGCGCCTTGAGCACCGGATCCGACACCCGCTGCAAATGTTTCAGCCACTCCGCCCGCGTGCCGACGCCAGCCGCTCCCGCATCGACAGCCAGGGCCGGCATCGGAAGAATCGCCGCCGCTCCTAGCGCCGCGCTGCCCAGCAGAAAGGTGCGGCGGTCAGATCTGCCGTGGTCTGCCATTGAAGTTCACTCCTGGAGGGATCTTGGATTCAAGTCTCAACCACCCTAGGAGTTGCAAGCCGGCGCTGTCAATTTCTAACCCTTCGCAAACACGTCATTTGCCAGAAGATGAGCGGGAAAGGCATCATGGTCGAACCGGAGTAAATCTGACCGAAGTAAGCGCACACACATGCGCGGAGGAATTGGACTGATGGGATTCGTACGGCAAGGCCTGGCAACGACGCTCTTAGCGGTATCACTGGGTGCAATATCTTTGATCGCCCAGGACGCCATCCCGATGGATCAGCGCGTCCCGCCCGGAGACAGCCCCGCCGACCCCGGACCTCTCGCCGCCGACCTCTCCCCCGCGCTCAAATCCGCCGACATCAAGGCCGCCGTAAAGCGCGTAGCCGACTGGCAACTCGCCCGCGTCGCAAACACCCCCAGCCAGGACTGGACCTACGCCACCCTCTACGCCGGCTTCATCGCCGCCTCCGAGACCCTCAAGGACGACCGCTACAGCAAAGCCGTCGAAGGCATAGCCGACCACTACCACTGGACCCTCGGACCTCGCCAGCAGCACGCCGACGATCAAGCCATCGGCCAGTCCTACCTCGCCCTTTACCGCCAGCATAAAGACGCGGCCCGCATCACTCCCATGCGCGATCAGTTCGACCGCGTCCTCCTCCTCCCCGACGACCCCAAAAAGCCCGTCTGGTGGTGGTGCGACGCCCTCTTCATGGCGCCCCCCGTCTGGGCCGGAATGTCCAAGACCACCGGCGACCCCAAGTACCGCCAGTACATGGACCGCGAGTGGGAGATCACAGCCGACCTGCTTTGGGACAAGGAAGAGCACCTCTTCTTCCGCGATGCAACATACTTCGACAAGCGTGAGAAGAACGGCAAGAAGATTTTCTGGTCCCGCGGCAACGGCTGGGTCATGGGCGGAATCGTCCGCACCCTGGACGAGCTTCCCGCCAAGGATCCCAAGCGCGCCTACTACCTCTCCAAGTTCAAGGACATGTCCGAGAAGATCGCCACCCTGCAAGGCGAAGACGGCCTATGGCGTCCCGGCCTGCTCGACGCCGAACACTATCCCCTCCCCGAAGACTCCGGCTCTGCATTCTTCGTCTACGCCATGGCCTGGGGAATCAATCACCACGTCTTGGATGAGGCAAAGTACGGCCCCATCGTGGCGAAGGCCTGGAAGGGCCTGATCTCCCACATCTACCAGGACGGCCGTCTCGGCGCGATCCAGCCTGTAGGCGCAGCTCCCGGAGCGTTTATAGCTTCCTCAAGCTACGTCTTCGGCACCGGAGCCTTCATGATGGCCGGCTCCGAGCTCGACATCATGAGCCGCCGTCACATCAAGAAGTAATCACGATCACTTGTGGTCTTGCTGCTGCTGGGCCATCTGCTGCTGCCGCGTCGGCGGCGGCGGCTGCTCCGGCAGTTGCGTCGCCTTCTCCACCAGGATCGACCAGTCTTCTGGCACCGGCAGCTCCTGATCCAGCGTAGGCGTCCCCGCACTCGGAGTCACCCTCACCGCAACAGTAAGCTCACTGGCCGCCCGTCCACGAAAGATCCCATGCGTCGGCGGAACATCCGCATAGTCGCGCCCAATCGCCGTGCGAATATGCCGGTCCCCCGCCACCAACCAGTTCGTCGGATCGAACCCCACCCACCCCAACTGCGGCAGTAACGCCTCGATCCACGCATGCGTCGCCGAGTGCACACTGCGATCCTGATCGCTCTCCCCATGGAACAGATAGCCACTCACATACCTGCAAGGAATCCGCAGCTTCGACCGCACCAGCGCAATCATGATGTGCGCAAAGTCCTGGCAGACACCCTTCTTCGTACCCAGCGCCAGATCGATCGGCGAGTCCACCTTCGTCGACCTCGGAACATAGTCGAAGTACTCATACACCTGCTGATTCAGGTGATGCAGCACCATCAGCGGATCGTCGCATCGCCGCACGTCAAACTGCGCGGCCAGCGCATCCAGCGCCGGAGTCGGTATAGCGAACTCGCTGGGCAGCAGCATCTCCCAGTAGTCACCCTGCTCGACCAGCGCATCCAGATCCTGCCACGCATCCGGAGCCAGAAACGCCGGCACCTGCGACGAAGGCTGCACCTCAACCAACGACTCCGCCACAATCACCAACTGCCCATGCTGCCCCGGAATATCGAAGTGGTGCACATGATTCGCCAGATGATCCCGGTAGCTGAACACACGGCATCGCGGGCTCACCGACAGATGGAACGTCAAGCAGCGCTGGTTCTGGTCGCTGCGCGGATGCATCCGCGTCTCCATCATGCTCTCGCTCACGGAGTTGCTGTACAGGAACTTCGTCAAGTGGCGAATCGAGTAGTACATTCCAGCACCCCTTCTACGTCCGACCTGAAAACTCTCGCTTGGATCTCTGATACCGTAACCCCTCTGCTTCAAATGCCCCTACACTACCCAGCCAGCGCCGCCTGGATCGAATAGTCCACATACAACTCATAGATCGTCTCGTGGATCGCTCTGCACTGCACCTTGATGCCTCGCAGATACGCCACCACATCCTGGTTCAGCACCTCATCCACGCTGCTGTAGTTCAGCGAAGCCTGCAGTCGCCCCGCCAACCGCCGCAGCGCCTCGGCTCGACTCTTGCCGCTATCCCCTTGAATCTCCTCCAGCGCACACTGCAGGCTATCGATCGAGAACCGCAGCGAGTGCGGAAACTTCTCATCCAGCAACAGAAACTCCAGAATCCGGTCCGGCGTCAAATCGGCCGTGTACACCTTGCAATAAGCCTCAAACGCCGTCGCCGACCGCAGCAACCCCATCCAGTCCAGATACTCGTTCCCCTCCAGCACCCGGTCCGGATACCCCCACAGATCCTCGTGGTAAGCCTCCAGCAGCATCGCCGTCGCCGCCGCCCGTTCGATATACCGGCCCACCTGGATAAACTGCCACCCTTCACCGTGGCTCATCGTGGAGTCCGTCACCCCTTGGAACTGGTGCACCGCCTCCATCACCCGCTGCAGAAACTCCGTAGGCTGCTCCGTCCCCGCAATCAACCGCTGTTCCTGCTGATCGCTCTGCATCTCCGGCCGCGTCACATGCAGATACAGGCTGTTCAACTGGTGCCACTGCTCCGTCGAGATCTGCTCCCGCACATGCCGCGAGTTCTCCCGCGCAGAAATAATGCACGAAATAATCGACGCCTTATTCGTCGTATCGAAGGTCAGGGCCCGCGTCAGCGCATACGGATCGCCCTCCCACGCCACGCCCTTCGGATTCCCCAACGCCTGCAGCACCCGCAACCAACGCCGGTCCGCGCTCGCCGCGCTCTCATCCAGCATCAGGTTCAGATTCACATCCAGCAGGCGCGTCGCATGCTCCGCCCGCTCCAGATACCGGCTCATCCAATACAAACTATCCGCAACGCGGGAAAGCATCGTTGCCCCCTATCACTGGCTCAACACCCATGTATCTTTACTTCCGCCACCCTGCGACGAATTCACCACCAGCGACCCCTGCTTCAACGCCACGCGCGTCAGTCCACCCGGCACAATCGTCACCTTATCCCCATAGAGCACATAGGGCCGCAGATCCACATGCCGAGGCTCCAGCTCATCTCCAATCAGACAAGGCGCACGCGAGAACGAGATCGTAGGCTGCGCGATATAGCCTCGCGGATCGGCCTCGATCTTTCTCGCAAACTCCTCCCGCTCCGCCGCCGTCGACTGCGGCCCAATCAGCATCCCATAGCCGCCGCTCTCGCCCACCGCCTTCACCACCAGCTTGTCGAGATTCTGCAGCACATGCTGCCGCTCCTTGGGCCTCGTCAACAGGAACGTATCGACGTTCTTCAGCACCGCCTCTTCGCTCAGGTAGTACTTGATAATCTCCGGCACGTACGCATACAAAGCCTTGTCGTCCGCCACACCTGTTCCAAACGCATTCGCCAGCGTGACATTCCCCGCCCGGTACGCGTTGAACAAACCAGCCACACCCAGAATCGAATCCCCGCGAAACGCCAGCGGATCGATAAAGTCGTCATCCACACGCCGGTAGATCACATCCACCCGCCGCAGCCCATTCGTCGTCCGCATGTACACGACGTTGTCATGCGTCACCAGGTCGCGGCCCTCGACCAGTTCAATCCCCATCTGCCGCGCCAGATACGCATGCTCGAAGTAAGCCGAATTGAACACACCCGGCGACAACAGCACGATATTCGGCTCCGGACGTCCCTCCGGCGCCAGCGACCGCAGCGTCCCCAGCAGCAACTGCGTGTACTGTTCGATCGGCCTCACGTTGTACTGGTGGAACAACTGCGGAAACGTCCGCTTCATAATCCGCCGGTTCGTCAGCATATAGCTCACGCCGCTCGGCACCCGCAGATTATCCTCCAACACCACAAACTCGCCGTTCTGCAACCGGATCAGATCGGTCCCGCACACAGCGATATACACGTTCCGAGGCACCTGCAAACCCTGCATCTGCCTGCGAAACTGCTTGCAGCTATAGACCACCTCGCGCGGCACGATCCCGTCATCCAGAATCCGTCCCTCGTTATAAATATCTTTCAAAAAGAGGTTCAACGCGGTAATCCGCTGCGTCAGCCCCCGCTCCACCGTCGCCCACTCCTCGCTCGTGATGATGCGCGGCAGCAGGTCATACGGAAAGATCTTCTCCGTGCCCTCCTCCCGGCCATACACCGTAAACGTGATGCCCTGGCTCAGAAAGCTAAGATCCGCCGCCTGCTTCCGCCGCTGCAACTCGTTGGCCGGCAAGGAAGAAAAGTGCTCCAGCAACAACTCATAGTGCGGATGCAGAACCCCAGGCCCGGAAAACATCTCGTCATAGGCATGATCCAGCAGGTAGTGCTTCATCACCTGACTCTCGAACTGTTTTGCCTGGGCTGTTTGCATGGAGGAACTTTGAGTATAGCGAGACATCTCCCACCAACCAAACTAACTTCTCAACCCACAAAAAGAAAACCACCCCATAAAACCAATTTCACCCAACCCAAAACCCACCACAAAAGCGGGTGCCCCATCCTTTTTGCAGTCTCATCGCAAATAGGGTGGGGTATCGTGCGAAGCGCGACCGCCTTCCTTCCCTAACCCAAACCGCCCCAGGAACCAAAACCCTCACCCACCCAAACGCCGCCGTCTGCTCTCTTCCCCCAACAACGTCGTTGTCTACTCTCTTCCCCAACCCAAACAGCACGGGTGCCCCGTCCTTCGCGCCTTTGTCTCTAGCGAAGGGTGGGAAGTAGACCATCACTTACCCCTCACACCCAACAACTTACAAACCAAACCCACAAAATACCCAGCAAAAACCCCTGTCAAGCCCCAAAACCACCTAAACCCATAAAAATCAGAAAGATCCAACTGGCACTTTAGTTACGATCGAATCACTAAAATAGAACTAGAAGCATTAAATCCGCCCAGAGCGGACGAGCATAAAGTTCTTTACTAACCAGGAAGAGGCCACAAAAAGTCCAAGCCTAAAAAGATTGAAATGAAGAATTTGGCCCCAAAAGGGGGGGGAGGGGGGTGCTAAACCCGCCTGCCATCCTTACTGAAGTAGCTCAACTGCCGCCGGTAGCACCGCTGCTTCTCCAGATCGAAGGCGATACAACTATCGAAAGGCTTGGAGTAAACATGCAGGCTCACACACCCTGTACTCCCGGCATTCTCAATCTGGTGAATGGTCTGTAGCTTATCCACCGTCACCATCCCGGAGCCCTCCGCACACACCACCGTTCCCACCTTATCGATCTGCAGCTCCGTCGCCCCGCCCAGGCAATCGATATTGACGACATTCTGATTCTCCGGAGCATTACAGCTCGTGTGGTGAAACTCATGCGTCCGCACCTCACCCTGCGCCACCGTCATCCAGCCAAGCTGACCGTTATGCGTATGAATCGCGGTCCTCTGCCCCGGCGACCAGCAGATCGTCATCACCTCGAACAGCTCATCGCGATAGATCAGGTTCCGCGTATACAGGCTGTCCCGCCACCAAACATAGTCCTTCAACGCCTCAGCCCGCAGCGGAGTCGCCGCCATATACTCGGCGATGCGGTCCTTGGTAATGTAATCTCGCTCCAGTTCTTTGAGCCCCTGAACGAAGTCTCCCACCGAGGTGTGCAACGGATGCGTATCGAGTACAGTCATCGAATCGTCAGACATGCCATCGTCTCCTCTGTAAGTTTTGCCCGTTTTTGCTCAGTATTGAGGCGGCACCCAACCCAGCCGCATGCTTAATCTTCTCACGCCGGCATCTATATCCTTCAAATTGCCGTCTTTCTATACAGCGCCCTCCAACGACAAATTAACATCGCCACCCGAACAGCAGGAAAGACAGAAAAGGTAAGCAGCTCTCTCATGAAAGTCTTCTCCAGCAACGTTCGCAGCGCGACCGGAATCCTTCTCCTCCTGCTGCTCCTCTTTCCGTCTCCCGCTGGAGCCTACTCCGTCCTCTCCCACGAAGAGGTCGTCGATATGGCTTGGCTGCCGCACATCGTCCCTCTCCTCCGCGCCCGCTTCCCCACCCTCACGGACGATGAAGTTCGCACCGCTCACGCCTACGCCTACGGCGGCTCGGTCATCCAGGACATCGGCTACTACCCCTTCGGCAGCCATGAATTCTCCGATATCCTCCACTACGTCCGCACCGGCGACTTCGTCTCCAACCTCATCCGCGAGTCCAACGACGCCAACGAGTACGCCTTCGCCCTCGGAGCCCTCGCCCACTACTGCGGAGACGTCGTAGGCCATCCCGCCGTCAATCAGGTCACCGCCGACGAGTATCCCAAGCTCCGCCGCCGCTTCGGCCGCTCCGTCACCTACGACCAGGACAAAGTCGCCCACCTCCGCACCGAGTTCGGCTTCGACGTCGTCCAGGTCGCCCACGGTCGCTACTCCCAGGAGAACTACCGCGACTTCATCGGCTTCCAAGTCTCCAAGGATCTCCTCGAACGCGCCTTCCAGGAGACCTACGGTATCCGCGTCGACTCCATCATGAAACACGAAGACCTCGCCATCTCCAGCTACCGCCGCGCCGTCAGCAGCCTCATCCCCAAGATCACGACCGTAGCCCTGGTGAGCTATAAAGACCAGATCGAGAAGGAAAACCCCGGATTCGACCACAAGAAGTTCGTCTACCGCCTCAAGCGCACCGAGTTCGAGAAGCAATATGGGAAACAGTATGCCCACCCCGGCATCGGCTCCCGCGTCCTGGCCTTCTTCATCCGAATCCTGCCCAAGATCGGCCCCCTCAAGGTCTTCAGTCTCAAGATCCCCAACGCCGACGAGCAGGACGTCTACCTCAAGAGCATCAACAGCACCGTAGACCGCCTCAACCTCTACCTCGCCAGCGTGGAAGCCCCCACTCCGACCCAGACCCCCACAAGCCAGCTCCAGAAGGCCCCCGACCTGCCCGAAATCGACCTCGATACCGGTAAACCCTCGCAGTTCGGCGAATACCACCTCGCCGACCTGAGCTACGCCAGCCTCCTCGATACCCTGATGCATGACTCAAAAGTCCCCATGACCCCGGACGTCTACCAAAGTTTCATCGACTTTTATTCTGTGCGGCAAGAGCCCGCCTGGTACGTCAAGAAGCCTAAGGACTGGAAGCGCCTTCAGGCCAATCTAGCCCTCTTCGACGCCCTTCCCAGGCCCGCTCGCGTCCCTGCCAGCGTCGCCGAACTCGCTCCCACGCCGCTGTACTAAAGCGTTCTGACTACGCGTAATCTACGCGCGTGAGCTAAACTAAAGGTGACGCGCTTTTCATCCCCTCGCGCCACCTTGAGCGCCCAGCCCAAACATACAGAACAGGACGTACACCCGAAGTGAGTAACCCCACGCAAGCCATCCGCAACATCGCGATCATCGCCCACGTCGACCACGGCAAAACCACCCTCGTAGACGCCATGCTTCGCCAGTCCGGCACCTTCCGATCCAACGAAGCTGTTGCCGAGCGCGTCATGGACTCCAACGACCTCGAAAAAGAGCGTGGTATCACTATTCTCGCGAAGAACACCGCGATCCAGTACCACGACTCCAAGATCAACATCGTCGACACCCCGGGCCACGCCGACTTCGGCGGAGAAGTAGAACGCGCCCTGAAGATGGTCGACGGTGTAGTCCTCCTCGTCGACGCCTCCGAAGGCCCCCTGCCCCAGACCCGCTACGTCCTCTCCAAGGCCCTCGAGGCCAAGCTGACGCCCATCGTCGTCGTCAACAAGATCGACCGTCCCGACGCCCGTCCCCAGGAAGTCCTGAACGAGGTCTACGACCTCTTCATCGACCTGGACGCAGACGAGTCCGTGCTCGACTTCCCCGTCATCTACACCAACGGCAAGGCCGGAACCGCCACCATGGATCTCGCGATCCCCGGCACCGACCTCCAGCCCCTCTTCGAGCTCATCTTCAAGACCATCCCCGCCGCCCCCGGCACCGCTGATGGCGACCTTCAGGTGCTCGTCACTAATCTCGACTACTCCGACTACCTCGGACGCCTCGCCATCGCCCGTGTCTTCAACGGAACGCTTAAGATCGGTCAGGAAGTGAACCTCTCCCGCGTCGACGGCTCCCTGCAAGCCGTCAAGGTCACCAAGCTCTTCACCTTCAACGGCCTCAAGCGCGAAGACACCGTAGAGACCGCGGTCGGTGACATCGTCGCCATCGCCGGCATCCCCGGCATCACCATCGGCGAGAGCTTCTGCGCCCTCGAGAACCCCAAGCCCCTTCCTCTGATCAAGATCGACGAGCCCACCATTGCCATCAATTTTTCGGTGAACAACTCGCCCTTCGCCGGCAAGGAAGGCAAGCTCGTCACCTCGCGCAACATCAAGGAACGCCTCGACAGAGAGCTGCTCACCAACGTCTCGATCCGCGTCGAAGACACCGGCTCCCCCGAGACCTTCAAAGTCCTCGGCCGTGGCGAACTTCAGCTCTCCGTGCTCATGGAAATGATGCGCCGCGAAGGCTTCGAGCTCATGGTCTCCCGTCCCACCATCGTCACCAAGCGCATCGATGGTGAGCTCATGGAGCCCTCCGAGCTCCTCACCATCGACATCCCCGACAACTTTGTCGGAACTGTCATCGAGCGCCTCGGGCCCAGAAAGGGCGAGATGATCAAGATGGCCAACCACGGCTCAGGCCGCGTCCGTATGGAGTTCAAGGTCCCCTCCCGCGGCCTCATCGGTCTGCGCAACGAGATGCTCACCGAAACCCGCGGAACCATCGTCATGAACTCCATCGCCGGCGAGTACATCCCCTACCAGGGCGAGATCCCGCAGCGTCCCTCCGGAGCTCTCATCTCCGACCGCCAGGGCGTCACCACGACCTATGCCCTCGACGGCATCCAGGATCGCGGCATCCTCTTCATCGGCGACGGCTCTGAGGTCTACGAAGGCATGATCATCGGCGAGCACTCCCGCGACAACGATCTCGACGTCAACTGCGTCCGCGAGAAGAAGCTCACCAACATGCGCGCCTCCGGCTCCGACGACGCCCTCCGCCTCGTCCCCTACAAACAACTCACCCTCGAGCAGTCCATCGAGTTCATCGCCGACGACGAACTCGTAGAGGTCACCCCGAAGTCGCTCCGCATGCGCAAGAAGATCCTCCAGGCCAACCGCCGCCCCAAGGGCACCCGCGGTGGTTCCACCCTCGAGTAATCTCCTTCCACGCAACAAAAAAACGGCTGGCCGATCTCAAAGATCGCCAGCCGTTTTCATTTCCCTGTATAGAGCACTCAGGTCTATAAATGAAACTCTATTCTGGCTCAGAGTAGGGTCACTCCAGTACAGATCCAGCGACAAGGTAGGGCGCCTCAGAGCATATCGCCCATCAGCGGATCGCTATAGCTGGAACGGCTTGTCTCCACGCGGCCTGCGTAGTGCGACTCGCCGTCCGAATTTCGCTGCTTGACCGTAAAGTCGTACCATCCGTATTGCTTCGAGAGGTCCAGCACCACGGACATCTCGGTAGCGGCAGCGATCTGCACGGTCTTCTTGCTGGTTTTATAAGAGTTGTCGCTTACCTCCACCGTGATGGGCGCCTTGGTAGTGTTTCGTAGCTTCACCTCGATGTTGCCGGTTAGCGAGAAGCCCTTACTCTCATAGGTGGTGTGCACCATGAGGCTGTTTGGTGTGGAAACGCCTCGGAAAGAACGGTAGAAACCGTTGGGAGCCACCACATCGATGTCATATCTGCCATCGGCGAAGAGAGCCATTGGGAATGCCTGCCGCAGTATATCGCCCGCCTTCACCGTATAGGTAGCGGCTAACATGTTCGACGTATCGCCAGCGTATTTTTTTGCTCCGCTCTCCATATGCACATTACGCAGATAGACGTTGAAGGGCGAACCCGCTGACTTTGCACCGTGCACGGTATTGGCCGCCGTCAAGTGCAGTTCGAAGCTGTTGTCTGTCGCGACACCGTCAGCATACAACTCATACGGCAGAGCGTTCGAGGGACGGATACCCTTCTCCTGCTTCGAGAGCAGCGGCGACCTTCGTGGATCGGCGTTTACCTGTGAGATCTCTTCCCGACTCAGATTCTTGAAGTTGGAAGGAAGCTCCTTGTCTTTCGCTAGTTGGATTGTCTCAAGAAACTTGTCGCGCTCCAGAAATGGCAGCTCGGCCTTTTCGCCGCTGTACGGCCGGAAGGCAGAGGTGAGATCGCCCGAGACCGTGCGGCGCCATGGACTGATGTTGGCCTCGTGCACCTGCTTCCCGTACTTCTGACCGATGAAGGTCTCGAGAAATTGCAATGTGGAGCTGTGCTCGAAGAGCTGCGAGTTGACCCATCCGCCACGCGTCCACGGCGAAGCGATGATGAGCGGGACTCGATAGCCCAAGCCAATCGGTCCACTGCGCGCCTCTTGCGGGGCAACGCCTTGCCGCAGTTCGTCCTGAACGTACGTGTACTCCAGACCTGTGTCGATCCCGGCCGAGGCACGCCCTGTCGCGCGATTCTTCGGGTCAGTGGCCACGAATGACGGCGCATGGTCGAAGTAGCCATCGTTCTCGTCGTAGGTGTAGATGAAGATAGTCTTCTTCCATACCTCCGGGTTCTTCGTCAGGATGTCGACGATCTCCGAGACCCACCATCCGCCAAACCACGGCGAGGTGGGATGGTCGGAGAACTTCTCCGGTGGGGCGAGCCATGAGACGGTTGGAAGCTTACCGTTGTCCACATCGTGACGGAATTGGTGCAGCACGTCACCCTTTGGCACCTTCATTTGGATCTTTTTGCCATCGTTCTCAAAGTGAAGCATGTCGAGGCTGCGGTAATCCTTGTCGGCCACATTGGTCACAAAGGCCCGCTTCTGCAGATCGGAGTTGGCGGTCTCCTTGTGGTATGCGCCGAACATCTCCAGCACGTTGCAGCCGAAGTTCGAGAGCCACTTGTGCTCCTCCGGCGACATGCCTGCGCTGTGAGTCAGTTCATTCTGGTAGAACTTCCAATCGATTCCTGCCTCCTGCAATCGCTCGGGAAAGGTCTTCCAGGTCATGCCACCCACGGCGAGCTGGTCGTTACGCATGAAGACCTTGGAGTCCACACTCTGCTGGTCGCGCACTGTCCCGGTCATGAAGATGCTGCGGTTGGGAGTGGTGCTGGTCATCGCGCCGCAATAGTGCTGGTCGCAGACGGTGAAGGCATCGGCCAACGCATAATGAAAGGGAAGATCCTCGCGTGTGTAGTGACCCATCGTCAGTGGCACATGGGCGTACTCGGCGTTGTGCGGACGCTTGGCGTCGATCCAGCCATTATGATTGCCATAATTCCAGGCGTCGACCTGCGTATGGCGCGAGTGTGGGATGGAGCCCATCCACGTCGCCTTCGTATCCTTGATATCCAGCCGGAACGGCGCGTAGGTCTCGCCTGCCATGCTTGTTTGCAGGAAGATGCTATTGCCGTTGGCCTGCCGGATGGCGCGAGGGTCATTGAAGCCCCGCACACCCCGTAGCGTTCCCAAAGTGTGATCGAAGGAGCGATTCTCCTGCATCATGATGACGATGTGCTCAGCATCCAGATACGTGGAATCAGGCGCAGGCGCAATGGCAAAGGCGCGTTGTACCGACTCCGGGATAATGCCCGAAGCCCCGGCCAGACCGCTCAACATCGCCGCCTTCTTCAGAAAATCGCGTCTCGTCTGCATCCTTCTCCTCCTTCTGGGAACCATCTCTATATACAACTGGAGCTCTCGGTGAGTACCAGTACCAACTTGCCTACATAAAAGAACGAGATTACACAAATCGTCAGTTCAAAACATCAGGCGAGCCTGAATCTGACCGATGCGACCCGGACCGTACGTGCTGGTAATACGCCCGAAGGAGGTGGAGCAGCAAGTCATTCCCGGCGGAGTGAAGTTAGTCTTGTTCAGCACGTTGTAGAACTGCCCACGAAACTCCAAATGCATCCCCTCGGGCAGGTCGAAGGTCTTGTTTATCCCTGCATCCAGTTGGTCATAGGAGTCTCCGCGTAGCAGGCCGTTGGGCACGTTACCGCGTGGATCCGCGCTGGAGCCCGCACCGCTGGTCGCCGTCGGCGATGGGTTGGTAGTTGCAAAGCCCAGGACGCAACCGTTGTATGCAGCCTGGGTCGGGCTGGAGTACACCGAGTCGCAGAATGCCTGCTCCGGGTGGCCCGGCACATGCAACCGCTTGACGGCGAATTGACGCAGTGATGTACCGGGCACACCTGTGATGCTGCCCGACGTGTCCACTCCAAAGAATGGACGGTACTGGACGCCGCCGGAGTTGGACAACTGCTGAAATCCCGATGGAGTGAAGTTGGGTGTGAGTGCTGGACCCGAGTGGAATTGGTTGTAAGCGGTAATCTTCCAGCCACCCAATACGTTGTTCACCACGGACCCCGAATTGCGCAGGAACATCCTGCCACGACCGAGGGGAAGCGTCCAGATCAGAGCGGTATTGTTGATAATCGGGGTGTCGTACTGCAACGGACCGTAGTCGTTGTGCAGGTTGTAGAAGTCCTGCGGGCTGCCGGAGAAGCCGCGTGAGGCAGTGAGTGAATCGCTCACGTTGCCGAAGTCGCGTGACCAGGTAAAAGCATTGAGGAGCCAAATACCGTAGAAGCTTTTCTGTTCGAAGCGCGCCTGCAGCCCGTTATAGTTGCTCATTCCACCGTTGAAGGTCTCCGTCACATCGCCGATGTTGCTGTACGGACGCCTGAAGTATCCCGTCACTGGGTCGTTACCCAGTGCAGGGTCGCGCTGGTTATAGGTTCCGACCTCCTGCAGCTTCACACCATGGTTGCCAACATACGCGATATCGACGACACGATTCCTGCCCACGCTGGCCTGAAAGCCTGCGTACCAGCTTTGCACGTATGGATCGCGGAAGTTTCGCGGCACCCACTTCACCGTGGAAGTAAAGAGATTGAAGTTCGCCGGAGAGGCCATTCCCTGGGGGAAACCCTGATCCAGAGAGAAAAAGGTCGGCGATGTTTTGACGTTGGCGGTCTTGAAAAACTTGGGCACCTGATTGTAGACAGCCGCGTTTACCTGCGGGCCATTGATGGACAGATTGTCCACCTCACCGGAGCGGGTGTAGTGCATATATCCGATACCGTAGCCACCGTGGATCACGAGCTTCTGGTTTGGTGACAGTGCGAATCCGAAGCGTGGCATGAAGTCATTCAAGTCGGGATCGATAAGCTGCTTTTGATAGGCCGAGCCGGAGGAACTTGCGCGCAACAGTTGTCCCGTATATGGAGTAGTGTTTGGGTCGAAGTTCGTCAGTCGGCCATCCTTCTCATAGAAATGAGAAGCATACTCGTAGCGCACACCGATGTTCAGAGTCAGCCTTGGCAGTATCTTCCAGTCGTCCTGGATAAAAGCCGAGTGACCTCCTTGACGGATGTGAGCGACAAAATAAGTTGTCAGGTCGACCTCATTCGGTACCCCGAAGAGGAAGTCACTGATGGTGTAGCCAGTGAAGGAGCTTTGAAACTCCATATCGCCATCGATGGGATTCACGTCCTGTACGGTCTGACGCAGGTACGAAAACTCGTATCCGGTTTTGAAGTTGTGATGGCCAAAAAGCCAGGAGTAGCTCAGCTTTGAGTTCAGAAAGAAGGGATACTGCCACTGCGGATTTGTCGCCTGGCGGCCTATGCCGGTGTATCCACTGAGCCCTAGAGTGACCAGACCGCCAGCCACGGCTGGATCGGTCGGTGTTCCCGGGATGCCAAAGGTGCGCGGATCGCCGAGTGTGTAAGGCAGCTTCCCGCCTTTGGTGAAGGAAGCTCCGAGACGTGCCTCCAGTAACTGCGTAGCTCCGATCTGGCGAGTTAGACCGAGCGCCGCCTGCTGGTTGATAGTGCGGAAGTAGCCGTTTCCTCCGGAGATCGGCGAGGGCAGGATGGGGCCGTCCAGATCGTGCTCCTTGGACTGGCTCAAGCGCAGGAAGGTGGACATGCGCGGCGTCCATTGGGCATCGATGCGGGCGTCTTCCTTGTCATAGCTGTTGATGAAGCGCTGCAGTGCTGACCAGTTGCTGGAGATGGAGGTTGTGCCTGCGCCGTTATTGTTGGGCAATGGAAACGAATCGAGAATCGCCAGCGCGATAGGCGAGAGCACAGAGCGTGGCAGAGGGCGATCCGCGGGATAGGTCTCCCCAGTGAACGGGTTAAGCACTGCGGTTGTATTCGCTGTCGCATTGGGCGAGGCGATCAACTGGTGGTCACTTAGCTTGAAGATGTTGGCTTGGTTTACCACCTGACGTACCTGGCGCAGACCCTCGTAGTCGATAAAATAAAAGAACCGGTCTCGCATGATCGGGCCGCCTACATTGCCACCGAACTGGTTGCGAACCAAGGTCGTTCTGTTCGAGGCGCCTGAGTTGCTGGCTGCTCTGAAGAAGCCGTTGGAGTTGGCGATGGTGTTACGCAACGATTCGTACACCATGCCGTGAATACTGTTAGAGCCGTGCTTGAACGCCACATTGATGGTGCCGCCCGCCGAGCGGCCATACTCAGCTGCCGGCAGCGTGGTAACAATCGAAAACTGCGAGAGGCTGTACTGTGATGGGTTGATTACCTGATTGGAGAAGCCCTGGTTGGACGTGCCGTGCGCATTGTTGTCCATACCGTCCAGCAGAAAGTTGTTATAGGTCGACCGCTGGCCGTTGATGTTGAATGAGCCCTCGCGGACCACGCTACTCGTTCCCAGGTCTTGTCCAGCAGCGTCTTGCGTCACGCCCGTGGCGAGTGTCAACAGATCGCTATAGTTCATATTCAGCAGTGGAAATGCTTCGATCGCTTCATCGGTTACAACCTGCTGTTTTTGACTCGTCTCGGTTTCGAGTCCCAGTTGGCTTGCTTCTACTGTTACCGTCTCAGAGTTACCAATGGTCATGATCAGGTTGACGTTCTGATTGGTGCCGACCAGAAGATGCACATTCTCAGTAATGGCATCATTGAAGCCGCTCATGTTGGCTACCACGCGATACACACCTGCGGGCAGCGCGGGTACTAAGTACACGCCCGCCTTGTCCGTCACGCGACTGATGGCGACATTGGTGGCGACATTGGTTACGGTCACCTTTGCGCCGACCACCAGCGCACCGGTGGAGTCCGTGATCCTGCCAACGAGCGAAGCGGTCTCGAATTGGCCGTACATCCTTCCAACACACAGCGCGAAGAGCATCAGTGCCAAGGGGATTAGTTTCTTGAATCGCATGTCGGGTGTGACCTCCAAAGATCAACGCAATACTGTCCGGGTGTTGGGAATGCGACACCGCTTTAGTGGTTTGAGAATCTAAGAGCCGCCTGCAACGCTGCCTTACGGCATCACGCCCGGCTTGCCAAGAGACTTCAATGGAACCGTGGGAGCTGCCAACCCGAGAATCTGTACCATGCGCCCGCCGCCGGAGTTACCGTAGCTCGCTACCCAGATCGATCCAGTGGAGTCGACCGCCAGGTCCATCCTTGTGCTTATGCCAGTGGTGCAAGTTTGTACCGTGCTGGTGGCTGTACCGGTACCAGTGCTCGTACCCGCGTTGTAGCAGGGATAGTAGGAGTTCGTCGTACCGTTCGAGGGAAGATACTGGTAAAGGTTTGTGCCAGTGGTGCCATCCATATACCAGATGGAACCTGCACCGTCGATATCCATAAAGCGCGAGGCCGCAGCCGGATTCGCTGCCACTTTGGTTGGGGTTAGCACAGCGGCTTTTCCAGTACCGGTGACGGTCGTCTTAAAGATTCCGCCGCTGGCGCCGTTCGTCACTGCATAGGCGTTGCCAGCCGCATCGGTCGTCATGCCATAGGTTGAGGAAGCGCCAGGCAATGAGGCAAACATTAGGGCTGTTGCGTAAGTAGGAGCGGTTGCTGTCCCGGTGTTAGGGAAGTAGACGGTCGCCGCCTTTGTCGTGTTATAGCCGGCGATCCAGATGTTATTGTTGCTATCCGGACGAATTTGCAACAGTTGATACGTTGGCGAACTGGGTGGAGCTGCGAAGGTCGCTTCCGTGTAGGCCGATCCGTTGCGTAGCAGCTCATGCAGGTTCTGGCCTGTAGTCGTATTGGAGTCGTACCAGACATTGCCCAGCGAGTCGACCGCTACTCCATAGAGCGTGTTGGATGTGGAGGGATATTGCCGGACGGTAGCGCCTGTGGCCGCACTCGTCTGCTGCACAAAGGCAGTTGCGGCAGTAGTGCCTCCGGCAACCACCCAGATGTTCCCCGATGCATCGGCTGCAATAGCGCGTGGTTGTAGCAACTTGGTCGTGTCGGTGGCGGATGTCCACAGGCTTTGGCCAGAGCTGGTCAGCGCGACGATGTTGCCGGCAGTACTGCTGCTGGAGGCATTTGGGTTAGAGAAGTACACATCATCGTTAGCGTCGATGGTGACATACTCTGGAACCGAGGATCCCTGTCCGTTGGAGGTCGCTCCATATCCCGGCAGGTAGTAGATCGCCACGCTCCAGTCCTTCGTCAAAGTACCAAAGTCTGTAAGAGCGGGAACGTATACGCCCGCATTGATCTGCTGCGATCCCTTTTGGCCGGAGAGTGGAATCGGCGTTAACGTGAAGTTCAGGATGTCGATCGCATTGTTCGCCGGATTTCTGGCGATATTGAGCAGCGCCTGCAATGAGTTGGTGGGCACTGTCCCGTCGGGAGGCGTCGCCAATCGATACAGCGTAGTGCAGTAACTGAAGTTGCCTGACGTGGTTCCATCGCTGCCGATGGTGCATAGATACTGCGCATAGGCCAGGGAGTTCAACTCTTGCACCGGAACCAGACCACCATTGGCTCCAGTTGCAGCGCCACTGGTGTATTGCTGAAAGTTGCCGATCTTGTACGGCGACAGATTGTTCGCGTTAAGGAACGCATGCGCCAGACCGGCAAAGTTCGTCGGCGTGCCCACACCGTTCGTGCCACCGTAATTAGTAGCAGAACTAGTTATGTTTACTGTCGTGCCGTTCAGGCTGATAAAGTTTCGCAGCGCCCAAACCGCCGCAACGGTCGAAGCTTCATTCGTCACGATCGACGTAATGTTGTTCGTGTTCGTCGCTGAACTGAGAATCGAGCAGTCTCCAATGGCAGTCATCATCAGCGAGTTCGGATTGTTTGCCAGGCTGGTGGAGTTTTGCCCTGAAGGATACGGCACGCCGGCCTCTGCCGTCACATAAATCTGATCCGGACTGGAACAACTGAGGTCCGTCGTGCTCCAACCGCCTGTCGTATTCGCCGTCACGGTGGTCAGCAGCTTCGCGGTGCCGGTATAGATTCCGTTGGCCGCAACCCCATTAGGCTGCGTCTCATAGACCTTCACGATCGCGCCTGCCATGTAGTTGCGGCTCGCGAAGACCTGCCCCTGCAGCGTCACGGGAGTGTTGTAGTTGGTTGCAGGCGTCGAAAGCGGAACTCCACAACCGGCGAGCATAGCGAGGTTCATTGCAGCCAATCCTATGGCTACTAGACGAACATCGTTCGAGCACATCTTCCATTGCATTGCGTCTTTCCCCAAGTTCCCAGTTGTGTATTTCTATTTCCTGTATCGCCTCACGGAAGACGTGGACGTACGATTGCGAGCAGGCTGCCGCATACTTGTTCTAACTGCCTACTGCACGGTGATAGTGAAGGTAAGCGAGTTGGTTATGGTGGAGATATTCGAATCCGTTGCGGTCACGACATAGGTGTAGGTGCCTGGTGCGGCGGAGGTGTTTCCAAGTCCGGCATTCGTGCCACAGGCAGTCGTGTTAAGCATCAGGGGTGTGACTAACGCCAGCAGAACTACCGAGGGCAAGTGCTTGCGCCTCCAGACTCCGACGGTCAGCAATCCGATAGAAAGAATGCCGGTCAGGCCAAGTGGCAGGGACTGGGAAATGAGACCGGCAGAGTGGGTAGTTCCCGTGGCTATCGCAAGCGATAGCGTAGACGTACCGTTGTTGGAAAGCGTAAGTTCGGGAGGAGTAGAGACGCACTGCGTGCTGATGGGAACACCCAGCGAATTGGCGTTCGGCGAACCGGTGCAAGTGATGTTCAAGATGCCGCCGTAACCATGCATGCCCTTGATCGTGATCGGAAACGTGAGCACGTCTCCCCCCTTGGCGGTTCCGCTGGTGGTAGGTGAGGTCATAGCGACGATCCCAGGCGCGAGCGTAAGTGGAATCAAACTTCGCGCGATATCGCCCTGGGTGTCGGTGGAAGTCACAATCAAACCCGGGACTGTACCAACGGTTCCAGTGGCTGCAGCAGTTGCAAGAGTGTACGTGTGGTCCCCCGCAACAGGGTCCCCATGCGTACCATCATCGTAGAGCGGCGCAGTTGCAGAGAGCCCCAGGTTGGAGAGGTCCGCAGTCACGTTTAGATTTGTGCTGTTGGGATTTGTTGCAGGCACAACGTTTGCCGTGATTGTGAAGGGATCCTGGATGCCGGGATTGTTCGGCGTAGCGCTCGAACTGACAGAGAGTTGCTTACCCAAAGGGCAAGGCTGCGATCCTGTTCTGGAATTGGCGAAGTCGATGAAGGCAAGCGTGAAGTCGTTTACATTATCGAATGTATCGCTGCACCTGTTCTTACGAACCGTGGCATAGGCATAGACGACTCCGTTGATGTCGGTGGCAACGCCATTCAGCGTGCTGGGCGTGTAGGAGGCATAGCTGCTTCCGGCAAAACAAGTTACTGGCGAACTGCCATCTGAAGCGCCGATGCCGAGCAGATCCACCAAATGAGCCGAGGTCTTGGGGCAATTGTCTCCCAGGGGGCTCTGATTATCGACCAGAGCTATAGTGGCTGCCGTGCTGCTCAGATCGTTATCGACGTTCGTGGCGGTTCCTTCAAGGGTCTTCAACTGGTAGTCGTACGGATAGTTCAGATTGCAGTGGTCACTCACACAACCAGCGCTCGATATATAGTCCGGACCGCTGCCTGCAATAGCGTAAAAGCCGCCGGCCGGGATGGTCGCGACTGGAAGCAGATAGGAGACGGCAGTAAACGACCCGGATGCGCCCCCCGACTGCAGCGACCAGTTATTCATCGTGATAGGAAACTGAGTCGGATTGAATAGGATAATTGTGTCGCGTCCATACTCTGACTTAGACAGATTTCCCGCGCCATACCAGGCAATAATCTTGATGTTGTTATTCCCTGCCGCGGCATTTGCCATCGGCACAGCTCCCAGGAGAACAGCAATCACCGTCAAAAACGTGCCGATGCGTGCCGCTCGGTCGAGAAGAATATCCTTCGTTCGCATGCTGGGTGTGACCTCCAAAAAATCGCTGCAGATGCCGCGCAGACAGTCTTCCGCTTCGGCAGTTTTTCTTTGTTGCTAGAGAGTTCTTCAGGCCAGGTGAAGGCATAGCTCCGCCAGGCCCTGGCTAGGGCGATGTAGTTGACAACCTGTATGCGGACCGCTGGAAGCTTAGTCCCAGCATTGAAACCACGGCCTCGCCAAAGACGAAGCGGCATTAGAAAACTGTGTTTTTCAGTAGTTTTGCAGGAGCTACGGAATGCGTCTCTTTCTTTTCCAAACGGCTATAGATGTGTACTTTAGGCCGTCGAAAAGTACCTTTCAATGAGGTTTCGGACAAACCCTTTGAGGTTTTCGACAATTCATGAGACTGTCATCGTTCTACCTCTCATACTTCCCGAATCGAGAGTGAGCGCCACTGCTATGGGGACTGAGCGCTTCGGCCTCTATGATTTGTTGAAGTGACCCCGTGCTGCCGACGATAGCTCCCAGGGGTCCATCCTGTACGCAGCTTGAATGCGCTGCTCATGTACTCCGGATGACGGAAACCGCATCGCGCCGCGATGGCGTCAATTGGCAATGTCGTCTCGGCAAGCAGTTCTTTCACCTTCGCCAGTCTCGTATCGATCAACACATCATGGATCGACTTTTCGAATATTGCGCGGAAGCGATTCTGCAGTGAAGTTCGTGAGACACCCAGGTGGGTCAATACATCTTCTACGTTGATGCTGTCGCTGACGCGCTCGCGGATGAACCGTATCGCCGACGCTACCAAAGGGTCGGAGATAGCAGTTACATCGGTAGAGCGTCGCACCGTAATGTCTAGTGGTGGAATCAGCAACTCGTCGACCGGCGCGCTGCCGCCGTTCATCAGAGTATCCAGCAGCGACGCGGCCTCATAGCCCATGCGCCTCGCATTCAAGTTCACGCTCGAAAGTGGCGGATCCGCGAGCGCGCAGGCCACATCATCCGATCCGACTCCGATCACGGCAGCCTGCTCCGGAATTGCGATATCCGCCAGACGGCAGGCAGTGAGCAGTTGCACTGCCCGAAAATCCGTACATGCCATAATGCCAACCGGCTTCGGCAACGTCGCCGCCCATGCCGCAATACTATCCAGATCGGTCTGCCATGCAGCCTCCCGCAAGGAATCGGAGCTCTTTCCCTGCCCCGGATAAACCTCGCAGCGATAGCCGTGCGCCTGAACAGTTCGCGAAAATACCTCGCCTCTCCGATCAGACCATGAATGTCCGGTATGCCCGATAAAAGCGAATTGCTGAAAACCACGCTCCAGGAGATGCTCTGCCGCAAGTTTCCCCACCGCGGCATGATCGTTGGAGATCAACGGAACACCTAGGCCCCGTAGCTGCTCGTTCAGATCGACGATTGGAATTCCACGGTCACGAATTACATCATGGACCTCTGGATACGCGATGCGAGAGATGATGCCGTCCCCCTGCCATGTTTTGAGCCAGGCGGGAGGCGACTGCTCCACGGCGCGGTCTGTAAAGTAAACAGACCAAGGCCCGTTCTCGCGAATATATTGTGCGACCCCGAAGAGCAGCTTCCTCCCAAAGAGAGTGGATGTCTCCACAATCAACGCCACGCGCGGAGGCACTTTACGTTGTTGCTGGGCCGAATCCACCGAGGAATTAAGCGTGTCGAATTTCTTTAATCTCCGCATGGAATTGCATCGCGCCATACTGCCAACAACGCTGCTAGCGCTGGGCAATTATCACAATCGTTTTACTTGAGTTTTCGCAACCTATTAAAGATTTACGCTGTGGCTGTGAAATTCCCGTGAATCACCATGTTGCCATGAGTTATTCACCCAGATGAGCAGGCACCGCAGCACCTCCGGAACTGATTCCCTGATGCAATGCTCATCACGGAACTTATCCGTGGTTGGGCAGTTCTTCTTGCAAGCCGGGAGAAGACCGATGCTTTCCTAATTTCATTCCATTGGTAGAACCAGTCCTAACAGGGAGGTTCTTCAGCAGAGCCTGTTCGTCACATCAAAGGCGCGGCAGTACGACCAAAGAGAAGCCTGTCCAACACACCTTGGACTCCATACGGGCACCGGACCTCGGGCCTCATGCTCGTCCGCAGATTCGACTAGTACTGAATTCCGATTCGTGGCGTGAAGTACCGCACTGCTATCATATTCAGTTAGGACAACCTAACCTATGCAGCTCCGCTTGCCTACCGTTGCACTTCTCTGTGTCACTGCCATTCCGACCTTCGCTCAGGGACCTCGCCAGAACCTCTCCCCCGCTGAAATGGAAACGCTGCGCGGAAAGCGTGAAGACATCGAGAAGCAGCTCGAAGCCATCGCGATCATCGACCGCAAGATCATGGTGCCCATGCGCGACGGAGTGCGGATGGCAGCAGATATGTACCGGCCCAAGGACACCTCAAAGAAATATCCCATTATCTTCAGCCGCACACCCTATAACTTCAACTTCTGGGACGTACGCACAGGCTCTTATCGCGACATGTCGGCGGAACTTGACGCCGTGAAACGCGGCTACGTCCTCGTCGAGATGAACGAGCGCGGCCACTTTTTCTCAGAGGGCAACTACGACATTCTTGGCGCGCCCCTTACAGACGCAGACGACCAGTTTTCGTGGATGGCAGCGCAGCCGTGGTCCTCAGGCAAGATCGGCCTCATCGGCTGCTCTTCTACCGCGGAGTGGCAACTCGCCGCGGCGTCGCTCGGGAACAAGGCACTGACCACCATCATTCCGCAGAGCTTCGGTGCCGGCGTCGGCAAGGTCGG
Source organism: Granulicella sp. dw_53 (assembly GCF_018449545.1). GTDB lineage: Bacteria > Acidobacteriota > Terriglobia > Terriglobales > Acidobacteriaceae > Edaphobacter. The sequence continues at coordinate 154,172 of NZ_JAAVUR010000010.1, forward strand.
CCCCTACAATGAGCAGGGAAACTGGTATCGCGGCGGTGCGGTGCAAATGCTCTTCATCGACTGGCTCTACGGCGAGCAGAACCAGGTTCGCCCCAGCTTCCCCAAAGAAACCTCGCAAGCCGATCTCATCAAGGCCTCGAAGATGTTCGACCTGGCTCCGCAAATGCCACCAATCGACTGGGCGAAGGCCTTCGAACACCTGCCGGAGCAGGAGATTATCTCGAACGTAAACGGTCCCAAGGGCATCTTTGCGGACAAGATGGATAACACCACCGGCGGAGCCATGATCCAACGCACGCCAAACGACCCTGTCTGGCGCAAAGGCGGAATCTGGCAGCCCGACACCCAACCTATCAATGTCCCGGGATTCTGGTTCATGACCTGGTACGACGTCTCGACCGGACCAAACCTCGCTGCCTATAACTTTGTCCGCGCAACCGCAAAAGGCGGGGCAAAGGATCAGCAGTACGCGGTCATCGCACCCACCCTGCACTGCCAGTACAAACGTGCCACGGAAAAGACCATCGTCGGCGAGCGCGACATGGGCGACGCGCGTCTGGACTACGATGCCCTCACCTACGCCTGGTTCGATCACTTCCTCAAAGGTGAGGAGAATGGCTTTCTTCAGAAGCAACCCAAGGTCACTTACTACACGATGGGCAGCAACAAGTGGCAGCACTCCCAGTCCTGGCCTCCAGAGGGGGCGAAGCCCGTCACACTTACTCTCACCAGCGGTGGTCACGCCAATACGCTGCATGGTGACGGTCAACTCGTATTCTCCCCAGCCTCTCCGGCGTCCAAGGCCAAACCCAAAGCAAGTCCCGACATGGCAGACTTTTTCACCTACGATCCACTCCACCCGACTCCTAGCTACGGCGGCAACGTCTGCTGCGCCGCCAACACCATTCCCGGGAATGGAGGAGCACTCGATCAGCGCAAGATGGAAGAGCGGCCCGACATCCTCGTCTACACCTCAGAGGCTTTGAAAGAGGATATGGAGGTGAGCGGTCCTATGACCGCCACCCTCTACGTCTCGTCCGACGCGAAGGACACCGATGTAACCGTCAAGGTGATCGACGTGCTTCCGGACGGCACCGCCTACAACCTCGATGAGACCATCCAACGGCTGCGCTACCGTGACGGCGACAATAAGACTGTCTGGATAGAAAAGGACAAGGTCTACAAGGTCACCCTTTCTCCGATGAACACCTCGAATCTCTTCGCCGCAGGACACCGCATCCGTATCGAAGTTGCAGGCTCAAACTTTCCCCGCTTCGACCGCAACCTCAATACCGGCGGAAACAACTACGACGAGACCACCGGCGTCGTCGCTCACACCGCCATTCACCACAACAACCAGTATCCAAGTACGCTGACGATCTCTGTAGTCAAACACTAAATAACAAGTTGGATGGCCCTACGCCAAGCTCGAGAAGCAGGACTTTCTATTTTTACAACCGGAGGATGTCGAGTAGCACTGTGAAACTATTTAAATCGGCTCTTCATATCTCTCCGCAATAATCAGATCCAGGAAAAATCGATGACCTTACTCAGCCGCGCTGCAATCGCCGCGCTAGCTTTTGCATTTTTGTCTCTTCCCTCCGTAGCGCAGGAAAAGCCTGTAGAGAATGACATCCCGGCTAGTTTTACTATGCCAAAAAAGACGCCCTATGCGGCGCCTCACCCGGAGTTCGATTACACCAAACGGGTTGAGATGATTCCAATGCGCGACGGCACGAAGCTATACACCGTCATTGTGACTCCAAAGGGTGCTAAGAATGCACCGATCGTTCTGACTCGCACTTGCTATAACGCCGCGGCCATCGCCTCTGCCGCGCGCGCCACGGCCGGCAGCATGCTCGTCGCTGCTGGACCTACAACTCCCCCCGCCGTTCAAGGTGCTGCTCCAAATACCGAATCTCCGCACATGATCGATGAGTTGGGACTGTCGGATGAGATCTTCGTCAAGGCGGGATATATTCGCGTCTATCAGGATGTACGCGGCAAGTACGGCTCCGAGGGCGTGTATCTGATGACCCCACCACCGGTCGGTCCGTTCAATCCGACTGGCGCAGACGATACGACCGACGCGTATGACACGATCGACTGGCTGACAAAGAATCTCCCAGAGACGAATGGCCGTGTCGGCATGATCGGCTCCTCGTATGAAGGGTTCACAGTTGTAATGGCCCTGCTGAATCCACATCCCGCGCTCAAGGTCGCTGCTCCTGAGAGCCCGATGGTGGATGGCTGGATGGGAGACGACTGGTTCCACTATGGTGCCTTTCGCCAGCGAATGCTTGACTACTTCGTCAGGCAGATGGCAGTGCGGGGAGCCGGGCCAAGGATACCCCACGATGGTCGCGACGACTACACGAACTTCCTCGCGAAGGGATCAGCAGAAGACTTCGCACGATCGCTGGGAGCGGATCAACTCCCCTACTGGCGCACGGTCAAAGAACATCCAGCCTATGATGCCTTCTGGCAGAGCCAGGCGCTCGACAAGCTTATCGCTGAGAAACCATTAACCGTACCAACCATGTGGCTGCAGGGGCTATGGGACCAGGAAGATATGTGGGGCGCGAACCACAGCTATAAGGTTTGGGAGCCCAAGGACAAGAACAACGACAAGAACTTCCTGGTGATAGGGCCATGGTTCCACAGCCAGGTCAATCGTGAAGGTCACGTCACCGGACCATTTACATGGGATGGCGACACGACAGCCGACTTTCGCTCAGACGTACTGCTTCCCTTCTTCAATCAGTATTTGGTGGAGGGAGCTCCCAAGGCCGCGACACCACCCGTCCTCATTTACAACACCGGTGAAGACCACTGGGATCGCTTCCAATCGTGGCCGCTCAGTTGCGATGCGGGTTGCGAAGGAAAGAGCAAGCCTCTTTACCTCGCATCAAACAATGGCCTCTCTTTCTCGGCACCGACTGCCGGGGCTGAAAAGTTCGACGAATATGTCTCTGATCCAAAGAAGCCAGTTCCCTTCCGCGCGCGCCCCGTGGCTACGGATGATGGAGGATGGCCGACGTGGCTGCTACAGGATCAGCGCTTCGCAGATGGCAGACCCGATGTGCTCACATATTTGACTGAGCCGCTGAAGGCCCCTCTACGAGTTAGCGGCGTGCCCAAGGTAAACTTCTATGCCTCAACCAGCGGGACCGACAGCGACTGGGTAGTAAAGCTTATCGACGTCTACCCGGACGATCCGAAGCCGCCAACCACCATGAGTGGATATCAACTGGCAATTTCGCTCGATATCTTCCGTGGCCGCTATCGTACGAGCTTCGAGCATCCCGAGGCGCTCAAACCCAATACACCACTGCTATATAAATTCGACCTGCCGAACGTAAACCATATCTTCCAGCCGGGACATCGCATCATGGTCCAGGTTCAGTCCACGCTGTTTCCTCTCTACGATCGCAACCCTCAAACCTTTGTGCCGAGTATCTTCGACGCGAAACCTGCGGACTATCAAAAGGCAACGCAGCGAATCTGGCGCACTCCCGGCACTGCGAGCTTTATCGATCTGCCGGTCGTACCGTAGGTCTGGATCAATCACACGCCAACATCGTAAGGCCCAAGCCAACATCCGGCTTGGGCCTTTCAAGTAGCGCCTACATTAAGAGCGGCCAGCTCCCGGCCGCGGGCCGTTACGAACAGGCACCTCAGGGACCGGAGCAGCGGCTGCGCTGCAATGGCCCTTTGTATCGCAGGAACGAATCCCGAAGAAGACATTGTCCTTGGAGATCGGCACCGTAATGGTGTGCGTAGTCCCTTCAACCTTTTCGTCGTACATGGAGGCCTTCGCTCCATACTGCCAGTCCGAGGCATCCGTCTCGCGCCAAACAACCTGATACCACGCATCCGCCGGTGCACCATCCGGAATACTGAACTTCATGACGGAGTTATTATCCTGATTGCGCGCCGACATCGTCGCACCCTGCGGGGTGCCTGGCGCGCTGGCCAAAGTTGCAAGGGTAGCAGCATTCACCCGCGCAACCTTAGCGATGTAGTCGAAGTCATCGAACTTGAGTAGGTCGCCATATTCGATCCCGCCTTCCGTGCGCACATCCTGATGTTGATGGTGATAATCTTCCCGCCACTCCGTAAAACGAACCCCTGCAAATCCCTCCTCATTAAAGGACCGATGATCGCCACCCCGGCCGTAACGGTCGAGACGCATCTCCATCACCGGCTTGATAGAGGCCGGCGGCACCGCAGAACCGACCACAGGGAAATAAGTGCGAGACACATCAAGAACCTCGCGTGCAAGTTCGCGAGAAGGAGTATCGCTCTCGTTGCCGTACTGGATAAGGCGCCGCATCTCCTCAACGGTCGCGTTCTGAGGAACGCTCTCCGAGAAGACCCGCACTCGTGTCTTGCTCTGATGAAGCTCTCCAGGTGTAGTATTGCCACCCACGATGTCGTTGTTCAAGACACCCTCAAGATCCCAACCCTCTTCTTTCGCCAGCTTCGCGAGATGCGCACTGCCATTCAGTCCCTGCTCCTCACCGGGAACAGTTGCAAAGATAATCGTCGCAGGAAATTTGTGCTTACTTAAGATACGAGCGCACTCCATACTTACGGCGGTTCCGCTGGTATCGTCGTTGGCCCCCGGTGCAAAGTCGTGCGTATTGGTCATATCGATCACGCGTGTGTCATAGTGCCCAGTGACCAGATACATGCGTTTAGATTGAGCCGGATCGGTGCCCTTAAGAACTGCGTAGATATTGATGAGCTTCGTGTCTTTTGTAATACGGGATCCGGGCGCAGAAGAACCAGGTTGAATGAATACATCTTCCTTTACCTCCAGACAGCCGCCGCAATCTTTCGAGATAGTCTCGAATTGCCCCTTGATATACTCCGCGGCTGCCAGAATTCCTGTGCCCGCCGGCAGATCCGTCTCCATACTGGACGTCGTCATACGATTCTTGAAGTTCACCAATGTTTCGATATTGCGATGAATCCTCTCAGCCGAAGTGGCCCGAAGCGCAGCCACAATCTCCTTATCCGCGGGTGCTGCTTTTAGAGGGCTGCCTGTAGCGAGAAAATCCAACTTCTGTGCCTTCCCTGCGTTCGCACCACAAAACAGCGCGAACCCAGTCGCGAGTGCTACCGAAACTTTAAACATGATCTCTCCTGGCTAGGAATTCTGAATGGGGAAAAGCGTATGCACTCTCTCAAGGCACGCGCTTTCAATTGAACTAGAAGACAGAGTTACCCGCAATCTACAATTTTCCAGAAGAGCCAACTTCGCCCACTATTGAGACTTCATATAAGTAGAAATACTGATTCGACGAAAGCAGTTACCACGGAACGGGTTTACCGGGCATCTTCGACGTCACAGTACACCTGATGCGACCCGATGAGGAGACTCGCCGAAAGCCTCCATCGTTTTCTCTCTACCAACCCAAGCGGAAGCTACCATAAAACTTCACTTCTGCAGATCGCGAGACAGCCACTTGAATTTGTCTATCCAAACCTTCTGCGACTAGGAACTACCACCCTGTATCCAGCGTTGCGTCAGCAACTCAGCCGTAAGAGGCAGAGGAGCCGGCTGGCCAGACCTCTCGCGTTGAATACCCGATTCTTCCCGTCCTTTGGGCCGATCTCGTCGAACCTGATCGGCGGGGATATAGATAGGCCTATTCGGAACGAATCCACCCAGAGGGCTTGAGACAGACGCGACCGGCGGCTGGTCGAGCGTGCTTCTTCTTTTCTTAGGCACCTTGCGCAATCGAACGGCAACAGGAGCGTCGATTGCCGTCCCGATAATATCCTCTACTGGCGGCAGTGCCTGTTGTTCCAAGGGTTGGTCCCGGTGAATTTCCTGGTCGAGAGCAGGAATCGATTCCGTAGTCGAAATGGGAGGCAGTGGGAGATCAAAGGGCAGCGTCAACGATACGCTTCGAGCGATCTTCTTCAACCTCGCTGAGTCCAGTTTCGTCGAAGCAGACTTCTTCCGCTTTGGATCTCGCAACGGTCTCTTCTGCGGAACCTTGGATTCCACTGCTTGACGCGGGGGAGCAACTGAGATTCGTTTCGTAGGAGTCTTGAGTACCTTACTGCTGAAGAGAAGATTCTGAACCTTCTCTTCAGTTCGTTTTGCGGCTGGGGCGGCGGCGGTTAGAAGTAACCGCGCCTCTCTTAGCCGTTCCAGGTCAGCGTCAATCAATGCGAGGATGTGAAGATATGCCATGAATCTCCAGTTTACAGTGCCTGAAGAGTGAACTGTCGTCTCGAATCATCAAAACTCTGCTTCAACTCTGTTTGTAGTTCGCAGCCTTCTTTCGGTCGGCGACTATCCCCAAACACATCGCCTCTGCATAATAATCCTGCAAGACCAAAATGAACCTCCAGGCACTGCATCCGATCAAATTCTTTACTGCATACCCGTAATCTCGCCACTCTCATCCACATCGATTCCCAACGCGAGGGACGCCTTTGGCAGTCCAGGCATCAGCATCATCGCACCCGCGATAACAACTAAAAAACCGGCACCCGCCGAGAGCGTCACATCCGTCACATGGAGCGTCCATCCTGTCGGTGCTCCCAGTAGCTTCGGATCGTCGCTCAACGAATACTGCGTCTTCGCGATGCAGATTGGAAGCTCTCCAAAGCCCCAGCGCGCAAACCTCGCCAGGCTCTCTTTCGCGCGTTCACTCAGTTCGATCGCATCCGCGCCATAAATCTTCTGTGCCACCTTCGTGATCTTTTCGACCGCCGAATCGCCATTCGCGTAGGCACTCGTCAACACGACATTCGGATTTGATTCGATAACTTCGACGACCTTCCGCGCCAGCGCCGCCGCGCCTTCGCCGCCCAATGCAAACGCCTCCGAAAGAGCAAACGCCGCTCCCCGCGCCTCGCAAAATGCCCGTAGCTTGTCGAGCTCTGCCTCCGTATCGTCAGGAAACCGATTGATCGCCACCACCGCAGGCAGCCCAAAGCTGCGCACGATCGCGATGTGCTTTTCGAGATTTGCGAACTCGTCTTTTAAATCGCCCAAATCGCCCTTTGCTTGCTGCTTCACGCTCTGTACCGTCGTCACTAACACCGCAATCGCGGGTTTGATACCAGACAAAGGGCTCACAAGGTCCATATATTTCTCAAATCCGAGGTCCGATGCAAAACCCGTCTCGTTGACCACATAATCCGCCAACCGAACTCCCATTCGCTGTGAGACCACCGAACTCGTTCCGTGCGCGATGTTCGCGAACGGACCGCAATGGATCATCGCTGGCGTTCCCTCGGTCGTCTGCACCAGATTCGGCAGCAGCGCCTCACTCAGCAGCGCCATCATCGGCCCCGTGGCTTTCAAATCCGCCGCTCGCACCGGCTCACCCTTGCGGTTCTGTCCAATCACGATTCGCGCCAACCGCGCACGCAGATCCTCGCGGCCGGAAGCAAGCGCCAGGATCGCCATGATCTCCGACGCCGCCGTAATCAGAAATCCGCTGGGTCGATTGCTCCCATCGCGCTGCTTCTTGTCCGCAGCCGTCACGCTGACGATGATGTTGCGCAACGCGCGATCATTCATGTCCAGCGTGCGCGGCCATGTGATCGCATCCGGATCGAGATCAAGCGCATTGCCATGAAACAGATGTGAATCGATCAACGCCGCGAGCAGATTATGCGCAGATGTGATCGCATGAAAGTCGCCGTGAAAGTGTAGATTGATCTTCTCCGCAGGTTCTACCTGCGAGTGACCGCCCCCAGCCGCCCCACCCTTCATACCGAATACCGGGCCTAGCGACGGCTCACGCGAAGTGAGGATTGCTCGTTTACCAATCGTCTCCAGTCCCTGCACCAGCCCAATCGATGTGACGGTCTTGCCCTCGCCCGAAACAGTCGGAGTCGTCGCCGTCACAAGAATCAGCTTTCCGCCACGATCGAACCGCGCATCATTCAGTAGCTCCAGGCTCAACTTCGCGCTGACCGGGCTCCGTCTCTCATATAGATCTTCGGGTAAATCCAACTTGGCGGCAATCGCCTCAATAGGCAGCAGATTCTTCTTCACGCAACATCCTCACAAGCCTCATCACACGCACAACTAGTCCAAGAATATCTGGCCAATAGTCGATTACTGGAGCCAGGGTCTTATCTATCACCAGAAGTTTTAGGCTATCTCTACTACGATAGCAGCGCAGCTCCTCCGATGGGCGCTGGAAGACATGATCTGCAGTAAAGCGAGTTCCATTCACGAATCCAAGCCTAAAACTCAGGGTTCGATATCGTCTGTCCTCTTTGTCCGGGGCACTTGGTGGCCTGCCAGGAACTGCCTATACAAGTGGTCGATGAAGACGGTGTTAATCGTTCCTGTCCCAAGGAGCAGACGATAATAGAGAGGGCCATAGAGCATATCCGTCGTGGTCTCCAGATCGATATCGCTCCTTAAATCCCCCTCCTGAATCGCCGTCTTCAACACTTGAATGACCCCGCCACGACGTGGTTGAATCCAACGCTCCCGAAATGCAGTTGCCAGTTCCTCATCGAACTGCGACTCTGCCAGGAGCGAGCGGATGAGCCTGCCATATCTGCTGCGAAAGAACTTCGCCTGCAGACCCAACTGCTCCCGAATGCTGTCCAACGCGCGCGCAGACGACGGAAAGGCGGTCTCAGGCCCCACCAGCTCCAGGAGCGCATCCATGACGACAGCCGCCTTATTCGGCCACCTCCGGTAGAGGGTCATCTTTCCCACTCCCGCGTGCGCGGCAATCTGATTGACCGTAATGGCGCGAAATCCCTGCGCCGAAACGAGTTGAAGCGCAGCCTGAAGAATGGCTTGATGGGCATCATCGCTTCGAGGGCGTCCAAGTTGAGGCTTTTCCAATGACTTCACGATGATCTCCTAATGAATTCTCTCCCATCGGAGCGGAAATTTGAATCCAAGTCGATACTCAGGGTATCGTATATCCATATTAGAAACGATACCCAAGGTATCGTTAATCCGAGGAGATCCCTTATGACAGAGAAAACAGTTCTTATTACCGGTGTTAATGCCGGGTTGGGCCGTGCGTTCGCGGAAGCGCTTCTGGAGGCCGGACATAGAGTCGTGGGAACCGTCCGCAAACCGGAGGCGGTGGCAGAATTCGAGGCAATCAAACCCGGCGAGGCATTTGGACGCGTGTTGGACGTTACGGATCTGGAGGCGATCCCCGAAATCGTTCGTGGGATCGAAGCCGAAGTTGGGCCTATTCACGTCCTGATCAACAGCGCCGGATACGGTCACGAAGGCACTTTGGAAGAGTCGCCTTTGGACGAGCTCCGCCAACAATTCGAGGTCAACGTCTTCGGCGCGGTCGCTATGATGAAGGCGGCCCTACCCTTCATGCGTGCGCGTCGCACCGGACACATCATCAACGTCACCTCGATGGGCGGGCTGATGACCTTCCCAGGAATCTCGTACTATCACGGGAGCAAATTCGCCATGGAAGGAATCTCGTCCTCCCTGGGCAAAGAGATAAGGAGCTTTGGCATCTTTGTAACCGCCGTCGAGCCCGGCATGTTTCGCACGGACTGGGCCGGCCGGTCCATGGTCCGGTCTTCCCGAAGCATCGCGGATTATGATGCTGTGTTCGAGCCCATCCGCGCTGCGCGGGCTGCAAGGAGCGGCCACCAACCTGGCGATCCAGCTAAAGCCGGACGTGCGATCGTCACCCTGATAGGGTCACCGAATCCTCCCGCACACCTGCTCCTCGGACCAGACGCCTTGGAGTACATCGGCAAGGATCTACATGCTCTCAAGATAGAGCTCGCCGAATGGGACTCTGTAACCCGCTCCACAAACTTCGATCGGCCCTGACAAACTGACCTCACATAGAAATCCGGATGGGATCCACTTGGATCCCATCCGGATAAGTCCTCAAGCAACCGGCTAAACCAAGCAGAATGCAAATCGACTTCGAGGTGCGACCTCTTCCGACGGGTGGGCGTGCCGAAATCTAACTCGCCCAACTGCAGATTGTAACTTTGCCAAGACGTAACTACCGACGTATGCTTCCGAGCATGAGCTCCTTGAGGCTTTCTACCTTCGTCTGTGCGTATCTGCTCCTAGGGATGTATCTCGAAAAGAAGACCGATGCTCTCCACGCAGACTATCGCCAAGCCAGTCATCTCCAGGACTCAAATGGACTCGAGTGGCAACTAGGTCCGTTCCAACGTCCACAGAGTGCGCAGCCTGTCATCAGGCGAAAGCCAGAATCGACCTTCCTCGACCCAATCTTGGCGAAACCTGTTCATTGGGAGGCGCTCCACACCTTCAACCCGGCAAGCATCGTTCGCAATGGCAAAGTAATCGTTCTATACCGCGCCGAGGACGACAGCGGCTCGCTCGGGATCGGTCTGCATACCTCCCGTCTGGGTATGGCTGAGAGTAGCGATGGCATCCATTTCACCCGGCGGCCCGCGCCCGTCTTTTACCCGGCATCCGATGCGCAGCGAAGCCGCGAGTGGCCCGGCGGAGTCGAAGATCCACGCATCGTTGAAGCAGAGGATGGCATCTATATTCTCACCTACACACAGTGGAACCGCGTTACATACTCGGTAGGAATAGCAACCTCACGCGACCTCGTTCACTGGACCAAGTATGGGCCAGCCTTCGGAGACACCGGCAAGTACGCCGCATTGAAGTACAAGTCCGCAGGCATCGTCACCCATCTCGTCGGTGGCCGCCTCCTGGCCGCTCGCATTCATGGCAAATACTGGATGTACTGGGGCGAAGGATCGGTGAGCCTCGCCACCTCGACCGACCTTCTCCACTGGACTCCCGTCGAGACGCCCGACGGAACGCCAGTAGCTTTGCTCGAGCCACGGCCCGGCCACTTCGACAGCGGTCTCCCCGAGGTCGGACCTCCACCGCTACTTACTGCAGCCGGCATCGTCCTGCTCTACAACGGAAAAAACGCCGTCACAAACGGAGATCCGAAGCTCGATCCCGGTGCCTACTCGGCAGGCCAGGCATTATTTTCCGCGGACGATCCAAACCATCTCCTCGAACGCACCACGAAGCCTTTCATTCAACCCGAACTCCCGTGGGAGCGAAGTGGCCAATACGCCGCAGGCACAACCTTCCTGGAAGGCCTCGTCCATTTTCACGACCGCTGGTTTCTGTATTACGGCTCAGCCGATTCACTGGTCGGCGTAGCTATCGGGGACGCGCCCCGCGAGCACAAATAGACAGTAAGAGAAGTAGACATGCACGACTCTCTATCTCCTGTTCTTGCACCCGCACGACTCCCGAATAACCAACGTCACCGGCAGCACCGTCTTAGCAATGGAAGACGAGGACTCCCCTCGTATCCGTTTTAGGAGTAAACGTGCGGACGCGCGTCCAAGCTCGGTGGCAGGTTGACGGACAGTAGTCAACGGAGGGTTCAGCAAAGTATAAAAATCAACATCATCAAATCCAATCAGCGCGACATCCCTGGGCACTTTAATCTTCATTGCTTTGAGTATCTTGATGACCGTGATCGTGCAGGCATTGTTCGCGGTGAATAAAGCATCAGGACGATCAGGCGAATCAAAGAGGGCCGACAAGGCCTTTGGAGCCGACACCTCGCTCGATAACATCACCTTCTTGATGCGAGAGAGTTTCGTACTCTTCAAACACTCTTCATAGCCCACAATACGCTCCCTGACAGGTTGCAAATGGGAGTTCATCACCACACATGCGATTCTCTTGTAGCCATGGCTGAGGAGGTGCTCCACCGCCATCCGCGCTCCCGCTCTATTTTCGACCTCGACCGAGTCGGTCTGCGCCACCTCGATGGGCCGATCAATCGTAACGATCGGAGTCGATCGCAACGCCGCGGCTTTCAAATATCTGGCGCGACTGTCCGCCGGCACCAGCAGAATCCCATCCACGGGATGATTCGCCATCTGTTCGACCTGCGCCTCCTCGATGGAAGGATCGCCGTTCGAAGCCGCCAACCAGACGAGATAGCCAGCCTCTCGCGCAGCCTCCTGTACCGCATGACTGACGACAGAAAAGAACGTGTCTGCCAAATCGGGGACGATCAGTCCAATGGACTTGGATAGCTGACCCGTAAGTATCCGAGCCGCGTGATTTGGACGATACCCCAAACGGCGAATTGCCTCATGAACTCTCCTCGCTGTCTCATCTGCGACGTAGGGATGACCATTGATCGTGCGAGATACAGTCATGGGCCCCACTCCAGCAGCCCGCGCTACATCCTCAAGCGTCGCACGTTTTATGGGAGAAGGCTTTCGCACTTTATCTGTCTTCTTCGTGGAAGGCCTATCGAAAAGGCTCCCTAACCTGAGATCGAATTTCAGGATTATTCACAAATTTATCACCCTTCATATTGACAACGGAATGCCCGGGTGTGTAAACCGTTGTCCGCTGTGATAGCGCAATCATATTAGTTTTCTGCAGCGTATTCGTTAGCGCTCACTTTGGAGGCTGCATTGAAATACACTAGGCTCGCCGTTCGTCTCGCCCTTCTGTTGGTCGCAATCTGCTTGTTTGCGGCCGTATCTCCGCTCTTCGCTCAGTCCGATAGTTCATCCCTCTCTGGCACCATCACTGACCCATCCGGTGCGCTTCTCCCCAATGTCAAGATTATGGTTCGCAATAATGCAACCAACGCCGATCGTTCTATCACCAGCAACGAAAACGGCAGCTTCACCCTCACCAACCTTCCCTCGGGCGACTACAACATCCGTGCGGAGTCAGCTGGGTTCCTGACAACAACACTCAGCAATGTACGCCTCGATCCCAGCATCGGCCGGCGCATCGACATCGCCATGAGCATCGGCGACGCCAAAGTAGAAGTGAATGTTGAAGCAGGCGTGAACACCGTGCAGACCGAGAGCGCCTCAGTCGGCCAGCTCGTCACCGAAGCACAGGTGAAGTCCATTCAGCTCAACGGGCGCAATCCGCTCTACCTCTCGCAGCTTGAACCCGGCGTCGTTCGCAACAATTCGATGGCTGCCTTCAACTTCGGCCTCGACAACGGCATCAACGTAAACGGTGCTCGCTCGCAGGAGAGCCTCATCACGCTCGACGGCGCCCCTATGGTGCGCACGCGTTCCAATGGCACCAGCGTCGGTGTTGCGGACGTAGACTCGACCTCGCAGGTTCAGATCCTCACTACCAGCTATCCTGCTGAATACGGTCGCACCTCCGGCGGCCAAATCCGCATCGTTCCCAAGAGCGGCTCAACGAACTTCCACGGCAGCGTCTTCGAATACTTCCGCAACACCGCACTCAACGCCAACACCTGGGCTCGCAACAACACCGGCCTTCCCCGGCAGGCCTTTCGCTACAACCAGTACGGCTGGAACCTCAACGGTCCCGTCTACATCCCCGGCCACTTCAACAAGAACCGCTCCATGCTCTTCTTCCTCTTAGGCCAGGAGTGGGTGCGTTACAACCACGATGACCTCGGTCAACAGAAGGTCCCCACTGCGCTCATGCGCACCGGTAACTTCAGCGAATTGCTTGGTCCGAATATCTTCTATAACACCCCCGTCCAAATAGTGAACCCCACCACGGGCGTGCCTTACCCAAACAATACCATCCCGGCAAATCAACTCAGCCCGAACGGCCTCGCACTACTGAGTGCCTATCCTGCGGCTAACCTCGTTGGGAATGCTCAAAACAATTGGATCGACTCCGCGCTATACACCGAGAAGCAGCGCAAGGACACTATTGTCGTAGACTTTATACCGTTCGAAGCACATCACTTCCGCTTTAGCCTGCTCAACTACAACTACAACGACTACGAGCCACACTTCGGAAACTTCAATCTCAATCCACGTATCTTTAATCGCCCCAATCAGATCGGCGTCTTCCACTACAGTTGGACCATCAGTCCGAAGATCGTGAATGAGTTTATCGTGTCGGCCGCCGCGGATCACGTTGATATCGGCATCGACACATCCTTGGGCCGCTTCGATCGCACCAAGTATGGCATCAACTATCCCTACCTCTACCCAGCCGCAACCAAGACCATCCCCAACAAGATTCCCACCATCCAGTTAGGCAACTTCGGAACACTCGATGGCGGTCCCTATCCATCGCGCTCGGGCGGCATGGTATATGACATCGCCGATAACATCACCAAGGTCTGGGGCAACCACACTCTCAAATTCGGCGGTCTGTGGGAGTACGCTGGCGAAAACAACTTCGACCAGATCAGCGTCGACAACACAAGGCCCGGTACTACCAACAACCAGAACGGACTCTTCCTCTTCACAGACCGGCGTGTAACCGGAACGCAAACAACAGGAGCCGCAATTGCGAACGCTGCTCTCGGCCTCTTCGATACCTACGGAGAGATCGGTCAGCGTTCCTATACCCTCTTCCGCGGCAACATGTTCGAAGGCTTTGTGCAAGACCAATGGCGCGCCACATCGAAGCTGGTCCTCGAAGTAGGCGCACGTTACAGCGTCATGATGCCTTACCACGCCCTCTGGGGCAACCAGTCGTTCTTCAGTCAGAGAGACTGGAGCCCAGCCCTCGCACCTACCGTCAATCCCACCACTGGCTTCGTCACCGGCGGTGATCCCCTCAACGGCGTCGTCATCCCTGGCAGCGGCTTCCCTAGCTCCGCAAAGGGCCACGTCTCCGACGACATCCTCAACAACGGATACGCTCGCCTCTTCCGCGGCTACGACAGCAACTACCATCCTACCGTCTACTCGAACATCCAGCCCCGCTTTGGATTCGCGTATCAGTTCACACCCGGCACCGTCCTTCGCGGCGGATTCGGACGATACATCCAGCGCCTCGGCATCAGCGACGTCGTACAGGTCGGCGGCAACGCTCCGTTTCAGCCCTCATCCACCGTCACTCGCGGCAATGTAGACGCACCCGGCGGCGTTGGCACGAATGCGTCGCCAATCGCACTTACATCCCAGCGCTATGATTATCCCAGCCCCGAGGCCTACGGCTGGAATCTAACCTTCGAGCAGGACTTCCCGAGATTCGCGACCTTTACCATGAGCTACGTTGGCCGCCGCGGCATTCATCTCGAACAGCTCGGCAACGTCAACCAGCTCCAGCCCGGAACCGTTCAGGCTAACCCAACCATCAGCAACACCGATGCACTTCGTCCCTTCCGTGGCTACTCTACGATCGGCGAAGCGCAAAACGTCGGAGGTTCGAACTATCACGCCCTGCAGGCCAACCTGAAACGGCGCCTTGCAAAGGGCTTCCTGGCAGGAGTCGCTTATACATGGTCCAAGAGCCTGGACTATGGTTCCTCCAACGGAACCAACGTCCCCAACGTCTACAACATCGGCATCAACTACGGTCCAAGTGACTTCGATACACGCCATGTAATGGTCCTCAATTATGTATGGGATATCCCATATGCAACCCATGCCAACAATCGTATCTTGCGTTCTACCCTTGGCAACTGGCAGTTCTCCGGCACCATCCAGGCCCAATCCGGTCGCCCTCCTTCGAATGGCATCTCCAACGGAAACGACCGTGCAGGCGTTGGCCCCGGCTCTGGCAACCAGTACTGGGTGCAGACCCGCAAGCCCAACCTCCCTCACGCCTTTGCTGGAAACGGCACAGCACAGTGGTTCGAAAGCGCCGCATACGCTCCTGCGCCACTGGGCACCTTCGCACCACGCGGCTCCCGCAACAACATCTACGGCCCTGGCTTCAATAGCTTCAGCTCCGCGCTACAGAAATCCATGCACATCATCCCCGGCCACGATAATCATGCACTGGTCTTCAGAGGAGAGGCGTTCAACTACCTCAACCACCCCAATCTAAACGACCCAGACGTCAACCCAACCAGCGGTACTTTTGGACGTGTAACGCAAAAGGGCACAACTTACGCCTCCGAGCGTCAACTTCAATTCAGCCTCCGCTACGCCTTTTAGCCCGACTCATTTCGTTCGCATCTCCTAAATCGCGGATGCGAACTCGGCCGTAAAAGCGAACAAGTCCTTCTTCACAACTCGAGATCCCGCATGGTTGTCAACATGCGGGATCTCTTTTTATTTGACCGAGGTTTAGAAAGTCACGTTTTTCAAATTTGATTAAAACGTTAAATTTGATAGATTTGATATATTGGATCAAATGACGTCGCAAGCGCTCCGCGAGTCATTGAAGTTCTCTCAACCTTTATTTGGCGGCAGCCCTGTTCTCCAGGCGCACTTCCGCCTTCCACCCAGAGATCGAAGTAGTCACAGACCAAAGAGGAACAGCAAATGAAAATTGGCTTTATCAGTATGCCTTTGTCAGGGCACTTGAATCCGATGACCACGCTTGCACGCAAGCTTGCCTCGCGTGGACACGACGTGGTCTTCATCGGCATTCCAGATGTCGAACCCACCGTTCGCGCTGCGGACCTGCAATTCGTACCCTTTTGCGAAAAAGAATACCCCTTCGGTTGTGATAGTTGGAGTGGAGTTACAAAGCGGCAGGGCCTCGATGTCGTCCAATATTCGAGCCGCGAAGTACAGCCTGGACTCTGCCGAACGGCGTTGGAATACCTGCCAGGGATACTCGCTGAAACGGGCATCGAAGCGCTGGTCTTCGACACGGTCTACTTCTACCTCGAACTCGTTCCAATGCATCTCGGCATACCTTACGTGCATATCTGGAACGTGCTCCACTTCGATCTCTCTGGAGAGACCCCGCCCACCTTTTTTAGTTGGCCCCACGAGACGACACCCGAAGCCGTCACCAGGAACCTCGAGGGAGCAAAGTGGATCGGTGAAAATATAGCAGCGCCCATCCTGGCAGCCGCCATACCTTACGCCGAGAAGATGGAACTCCAAATCGATTGGGAAGATCCCGCCTCCACCATGTCCAAACTCGCTATCATCACCCAGACACCCAGAGAATTCGACCTTCCAGGCGTCCAATGGCCCGACCAATTTATCTACGCCGGCCCCTTCCACGACGATGCTGGACGAGAGCAAGTATCCTTCCCTTGGAGGAAACTAACCGGCGAACCATTGATCTATGCGTCGTTGGGAACGCTCGTAAACGGCTTGGACTACCTCTACAAGATCATCCTCGAAGCAGTAGGAAAACTCTCTGGCATCCAGACCGTACTTTCGGTAGGCCGCAACATTAGTCCCGCAGATCTGGGTCCCATTCCATCCAACGTAATCGTAGTCCGCAAGGCTCCTCAAATAGAACTGCTCAAACTCGCGACGCTTTGCCTAACCCACGCCGGACTGAATACAGCACTGGAATCATTGGCACAAGGTGTGCCAATGGTGGCACTCCCAATCGCATTCGATCAACCCGGCGTCGCAACCAGAATCGCATACCACGGCGTCGGTGAATTCTTTGAGATTCAAGATCTGACCGCAGATAGCCTCTCAGAGTTGATACAAACCGTTCTGAAGAATCCAAGCTACGCAGACCGAGCCCGCTACTTTCAAAGAGTAATCGCGAAGACTCGCGGACTTGATCTGGCTGCCGATGTAATCGAAACCGCCTTCGGACTAGACCAAGCGACAGATCTAACCCAACAAGACAACGAGCTGTTATACGCCTAAGCCCAAATCAAAATTCCTCCCAACAAACCAACGCCTGCTGTGGCACACACAGAGACCGCCACAGCAGGCATAAATCCCCACTCCCGACTAAGAACTTCTCACTTTGAAGATGCCGCAAGAATCTTCAAAAGGATCTCTTGCGACCGCCGCTGACCCCAGCGACTGTTGTAAGCACTCGATGTAATTGCAACTACCATGTGCAACGAAGGCACAATATAAATCTTGTTTCCGCCATTTCCGGAAGCAAAATGAATCGTAATTTCGCGCCCCGCAACCTGCTCCGCCTTGGTGTACCACATAGAGCCGTAAGAGTCGGCGTAGGGATCGCTCTCCCCAATCGCCACCTGACTCGCCAGGCTACTAACAATCCAATCGTGCTGCAACAAGCGGCTCCCGTCCACAACACCGTCATTGAGCATCAATTGACCAATGGCTGCTGCAGCACGAGCAGTCATCTCAAGATTCCCTTGTCCTGTCGTTCGATTGATCGGCACATGCCGCCATCGAAAATCAAGAATACCCAAAGGACTAAACAGATTCGCCCTCGCAAACTCATCGAGCGCCATATGGCTGGCATTCTCCACAATCGCCCCAACTAGGAAAGCATTGAGCGAGCAGTAAAGATACGTCTCCCCAGGAGCACGTCTGACCGGCACCGCATACACCGACTTCATCCAATCAGAAGATTCATCAAGCCTCCCCTCATTGCCCGGCGTCGACGGATCGTCGTCATCCGCATCCAATCCTGAGCGCATAGTCAGCAGGTCCTTGATCCGAATCTTCTCCTTACCATCCTTCGGCAGACCAGGTAGGTACACAGCAATCGAATCATCGACGTCCCCAACAAGCCGCCTCTCAACAGCAATCCCCATCAACAGGGATGTGACACTCTTAGTTGCAGACCGAATGTCATGCAAAGTATCAGCCGAATCGCCATTAAAGTAGCGTTCGCTCACCAGCAGACCATCCCTCACCACCACAATCCCTTTCAAGTCACGATGCTCGTCCTGCACCATCTACCCATACAGCGTCTCTAGAGCCCCGACATCAATCTTCGAATCAGCAGACCGCATTGGCGTCCAAAGCACACCCCGCGGTTGCCTATCGCTCTGAGACGCTTGCACCACCTGAGCCCGCAAAACCACACAAGAAAAAATAACAAGCCCACAAAAAAATAGAAGGTGCTTCTTGCACATCCGAACAGCTACGCAAACCAAAGAGAATAAGTTCCCTCGAACCAAAAAACTAATTCAGCAAGAATTCGCGCCCTGAGTGAACTATTTGAAGACCTCCAGCGTAGTTGCCTAACAAGCATAAGACCGCCAGGAGAAGACCTCATGCATGACGTCTACGTTGCGTTCCGTCAGTTTCGCAAGTCGCCAGCCTTCGCCGTGACCGTAGTTCTTACGATTGCGCTGGGAATCGGGGCGAACACAGCGATCTTCACTCTGGTGCACGCCGTTCTGATGAAGTCCTTACCAGTCACCGACCCCAAGACCCTCTACCGCGTAGGCGACCTCGACGACTGCTGCGTCAACGGCGGCTTCATCAACGACAACGGAGACTTCGACCTCTACTCCTACGAACTCTACAAACACCTGCAGGAGACAACACCAGAGTTCGAAAGCCTGGCGGCAATGCAGTCAGGCGGCAACGAGATGAGCGTACGCCGAGGTTCAGAGCCCGCCAAATCCGCACGCACCGAGTACGTCTCCGGCAATTACTTCAAGACTCTCGGCATCGGACCCTTCGCCGGCCGCACCCTCACCAGCGACGACGACACCACCGGCGCGGCTCCCGCCGTCGTCATGAGCTATCAGGCATGGCAGTCGAACTACGGTGGCGACCCACACGTCGTAGGCGCAACATTCTATCTACAGGGCAAGCCCGTCACCGTCGTCGGCATCGCTCCCGCAGGATTCTTCGGAGACCGCATCAGAAGCAATCCACCAGAGATATGGATTCCCCTCGCCGACGAACCCCTCATCGAAGGAAGAAACACCATCCTAAAGGTGCCCGAGAGCAACTGGCTCTACGTGCTGGGCCGAATCAAGCCAGGCGTAAGCATCGCACCGTTGCAGAGCAAGATGTCCAACAGCCTCCGCCAGTGGCTCGCGACACAGCCAGGCTACCTGCGCAACGGCGGCGCAACACTCATCCCCAAGCAGCACGTAGTCATCGTCCCTGGAGGCGCAGGCATCGAGAACCTGCAACGCCAGACCGGCAAAGGACTACATCTGCTCATGATAATTTCGGCGCTCGTGCTTCTCGTCGCCTGCGCCAATGTAGCCAACCTGCTCCTCGCGCGCGGCGCAACACGCAAAGCGGACACATCCATTCGCATGGCGCTCGGCGCGGCACGCACTAGACTCATCCGCCAGATGCTCACAGAGAGCGTTCTCCTCGGTTGCTTCGGCGGACTCGCCGGCTTAGCCGTAGCCTATGCAGGCACACGCATGATTCTTACGCTCGCATTTCCGGACGCGCCACAGCTCCCCATCCATGCGAGCCCGTCTCTGCCTGTCCTGGCCTTCGCCTTTCTGCTTTCGCTCCTCACCGGCGTCATCTTCGGCGTTGTGCCCGCCTGGATCACATCGCACTCCAATCCCGCCGAAGCCCTGCGCGGTGCAAACCGCTCCACACGCGATAGTGCATCGCTGCCGCAGAAGTCCCTCATCGTCTTTCAAGCCGCGCTCTCACTCGTCTTACTAGTAAGTGCAGGACTACTCACCAAGAGTCTGCGAAACATGGAGCACCAGAACTTCGGCTTAGAAACCTCCAACCGTTACGTATTGCACCTCGACCCCGCAGGCGCAGGCTACACCGCCGAAACCCTCCCCGCGCTCTATCAATCCCTCGAGCAACAATTCGAATCCATGCCCGGCGTCCAGAGCGCAGGCCTCGCCCTCTACAGCACATTGGAAGGCAACAACTGGGGCGAAGGAATCTATGTCGATGGACATCCCACACCAGGCCCCAACGATCACAATGGCTCGTCATGGGATAGAGTAAGTCCACACTTCTTTGCGACCGTAGGCCAGCCAGTCCTTCGCGGCAGAGCATTCACCAATCAAGACACCGACACCTCGCAAAAGGTAGCAGTCGTAAACCAGGCATTCGTGAAGAAGTTTTTTCCCAAAGAAGATCCACTCGGACGGCACTTTGGAGTCTTCGATCAAAAGTATGCCACGTCCTTCGAGATCGTCGGCATCGTAGAGGACGCGAAATACACCAATCCGCGCGGCGAAGTGCGAACGATGTACTTCCGTCCCCTGACCCAGCAACTAGCGGGACTGACCGAACCGAACTTCGTCATGGCCGAGGGCCGTTCGCTCTTCATCAACTCCGTAACTCTGCACTTTCAACGGCCTCCGCAAAATCTCGACACGCTCGTACGTCGCACCCTCGCAAATATCAATCCCAACCTGACCGTAATCGACCTCCACTCCCTCGACGATCAGGTCGCTGGCAACTTCACCCAGGAGCGCCTCATCGCGCGGCTAACGATGCTCTTCGGCGCACTCGCCCTGATACTTGCATCGGTAGGCCTGTACGGCATCACCTCCTACCAGGTAGCCCGCAGAACCAGCGAGATCGGGCTGCGCATGGCGCTCGGCGCAAACCGTGCAAACGTCGTGCGAATGGTACTGTGGGGAGCGATCTTCCAGGCCGGCCTCGGTCTCACAATCGGCATTCCCATCGCAATGCTCGGAGCCCACACCATGGCCGACCAACTCTACCAGGTCCGCTCCTACGATCCTCTAAGCCTTGCAATCGCAATTGCCGTCCTGTCGGCATCCGCGGCCATCGCAGGCTTCATCCCCGCACGACGCGCGGCAAATATCGAACCCATGGAAGCGCTGCGCACCGAATAAATCTCATCACTCCAGCGCACTACACCAGCCAGCATTAAGAAGAAGCTACTCAACCAACTTCACTAAAAATGCGGTGAAGCCAAGGAGCAATCGAAGCTACGCATCGCGTCACAAGCGATCACTATCCTACAGAACCTCTTACGAGTACAACGACATATATTCTGCATTGGATACACTGTCGACTGACACAATACTCCGTGCCAGCTGTTCTCTCGTAAGAAAGGTAGCATCCGATGGCTAGAATCACACGCCGCAGCCTCCTCGTCTCAGCCTCTACCGTGGCAGCAACTCTGTCGGTTGGAAAACGTTTCAGCTTTAGTCAGAGTTCGCCGAACGATGCAGACGACCTCAAGCTCTGGTACACCCAGCCGGCATCGCAGTGGGTAGACGCCTTGCCCATCGGCAACGGACGTCTCGGCGCGATGGTCTTCGGCGGAGGCGCCATCCACACCAACGCGGTCAAGGACGCAAAGGGCGAACCCACATCCGGTCCCGTCCCCACCGATCCCGCAAAAGAGACCTTGCAGCTAAACGAAGACACGCTATGGTCAGGTCTTCCAGTCGACGGCAACAACCGCGACGCGAAGAACTACCTCTCTGCAATACGCGAAGCCGTCCTCCAGCAGAAAAACTATCATCTCGCCGACCAGCTATGCCGTAAGATGCAAGGACTCTTCGCAGAGGCATACCAGCCGCTCGGCAACCTCCACGTCGATTGCACTCACACCGGTCAGGTAACAGGCTATCGTCGCGAACTCGACCTTGCCTCCGCCATCGCGGCCACTCGCTACACAGTAGATGATACCCAGTTCGAACGCATAGCGTTCTCCTCCGCAAAAGATCAGGCCATCGTACTGCGCGTCTCTGCCAGCAGACCAGGCCAATTAAACGCGACCATATGGTTGGACGGCCCACTCGAGAAGTCGGTCAAGACAGTCGGCGGCAACCGTCTGTTGTTAACTGGCAAAGCCCCAAAGCACATCGCCGGCGCCGGTCATCCTGGCGGTGAAGATCCGGCCGTCTTCTCTGACGTCGCAGGCGAGGGGATGTACTTCGCCGCGACCTTACAGGCGAATATCCAGGGCGGCCATATCTCCGCAACCGGAAACAGCCTCATCATCAAGGGCGCGACAGCATGCACCATCGTATTAACCGCCGCTACCGGTTATCGCGGATTCGATAAGAGTCCCGACACGCCACAGGCCGTCGTAACCCAACTGGCTAGCCGCCAACTCGACTCCGCCCTCACCCACAGCGACTCCACACTCCATGAACGCCACATAGCGGATTACAAAAGGCTCTTCAACCGCGTGTCACTCACGTTGGGCCCAAACCACCAGGCAGCCTTACCGACCGATCAGCGTCTGGCGAACTTCGCATCTGCACCCGATCCATCCTTGCTCGCCCTCTACTTCCACTACGGACGCTACCTGCTCATCAGCAGCTCACGTCCTGGCACACAGGCAGCAAACCTACAGGGTATATGGAACTATCAGGTGCAGCCGCCATGGAGCAGCAACTGGACCACCAACATCAACGTCCAGATGAACTACTGGCCCGCAGAGACCTGCAACCTCAGCGACTGCACCGAGCCCTTGATAACTTTCATCGAAGGTCTCCGCGACACCGGCACCCGCACTGCGCAGGAGATGTACGGCTTGCCAGGCTGGGTCACACATCACAACATAGACATCTGGCGCGCCGCGAACCCTGTAGGAATGGGCGTCGGCGCACCGACGTGGGCCAACTGGGGCATGAGCGGACCCTGGCTCTGCGCCCACCTCTTCGAGCACTACCGCTTTACCCGCGACCGCGAATTCCTGAGAACGCGTGCATACCCATTAATGAAAGGTTCGGCGGAGTTTTGCCTGGCATGGCTGATCGACGACGGTGAGGGACATCTAACAACATGCCCTTCGGAGTCGACCGAGAACGATTTCATGGCGCCCGACGGCAAGCCTGCCATGACAAGCGCCGGCTGCACCATGGACATGGCGCTCATCCGGGAGCTCTTTACGAACTGCATCGCTGCATCGAAAGAACTAGCCTTGGACCACGACTTCGCCGCAAAGCTTGAGACAGCACGCAACAAACTCATCCCATATCGCATAGGCAGTCACGGTCAGCTACAGGAGTGGTCCATCGATTTCGTCGAGAGCACCCCAGGTCAGCGCCACATGTCCCACCTCTATCCTCTGTATCCCGGCAACGAGATCACGCCACGCGGTACGCCCGAGCTTGCAAAGGCAGCACGTATCTCGCTGGAGCGGCGGCTGGCCAACGGCGGCGCATACACCGGCTGGAGCCGCGCCTGGGCCATTGGGTTCTGGTCCCGCCTCGGCGACGGCGACAAAGCCTGGGAATCTCTCTCGATGCTGATGCAGCACAGTACCAACCTGAATCTCTTCGACACACATCCCGCCGGCAAGACATCCATCTTTCAGATCGACGGAAACTTCGGCGCCACTGCGGCAATCGCCGAGATGCTCATGCAAAGCCATACGGACGTCATCGACCTGTTGCCCGCTTTACCATCCGCATGGCCTTCCGGCGAAGTGAAAGGTCTCAGGGCACGCGGCGCAGTCGAGATAGATCTGCGTTGGGCAAACGGAAAGGCAACAGCCGCCACCATCCGGCCAGACCTCTCCGGCGAATATCGTCTCCGTGCACCAGCGGAACAAAACATCGCCAGCATCACCGGCAAAGGTGAAACCCCATTGCGAAAGAACTCCGACGGCAGCGTCGCTTTTACATTGGAAGCAAAACAGATATATAGAGTGAGATTCGCGTGACACTGGTAAGTCAAAAAACAGCCCAATCGAGCGACATATCGATCCCCCAAAAACTTTGTTTCGAATTCCTCAGCAAAAACGCATGTCAATCCCCAAAATCACTTAACTCATTGCCGTTCAAAGAGATAAGAGTGGCACTTTAGTTTCGGTCAATCACATAAAATAGAACTAGAGAAACAAAAAAGGCCTCGACGGCAACCCCGTCGAGGCCTTTGCATGCAACAAACAACCGTAACCCAAGCCCGCTCACGTATTTGGGCGCAACTCAAGTAGAATCAGCCGCTTACCGGAGCCTAAATCCAGCAAGCGACTGATTATAAAGCACTTACCTCACCACCCCCCCCCCGGGGGGGTAGGGGTCTGGTGACACCCTAGAAGGCGTCAGAGAAGGCTGCACCAAGAGACTTGACCGCAGCATGGAGTGGCCGTCCAACGAGGATAGGCCGTCGGAAGATCGCCACTACAAACTGCATAAGGCCCCTGAAGTATCGCCCTTGTGACCAGTAGATCCGTCCCGAGTAAAGATAGGAGTCTGCAATGACCCAACCGTCAGCCCGCTCACAGTCAGCGGATTGCAATGTTGCCAACATCGCGAGCGCCAGAGAAAAGGCCCTCAGACGATACATATTTCGGGCGCTCGAGAGGTACGCCCTCCCAATGGCCGTGTGGATACTTCTGTCGTCCACACCCATGGAGGCAAGAGCAGCGGCTGTAATCTCCGGAGACAACGCCAGCGGATCGCAAGCTCCGCTTCGCCGCGCCGCAGCCGATGCCTTCGCCGCAAGCGTGCCAAGAGCCTGCTTCCTGCATCGGAGGACCGAACCCTGCTCCGGATGAACTCTGTATCGAAGGACTACTTGCTTCAGATTCGCCAGTTCGAAGTGGTCAGCCATTCGCAGCCAAAGATCGTAGTCCTCGGCATCGGGAATGTTTCTGTAACCACCTGCGAACAGAAACGCATCCTTCGTATAGAGAACAGTAGGATGCCAGAACGCAGTGCAGTCCGACAACTGCCGCTTGATCGAGAAGTCGCTCTCAGGATGTCTAGCCGTGAGTAACGCCTTGCCGTCCGCGTCAATGAACTCAACAGCGCCCCCAACGAGGCTGATCTCAGGATGGCTCTCAAGAAACTCAACCTGAACCTTCAAGCGGTCTAAGAGGGCAACATCGTCGGCATCCATCCTCGCGATATATCTTCCCCGCGCAAGGTCGCAGCCACGATTTAGAGATTCGACTAAGCCTCGGTTGCTCTGAGCAAATAGCCTTATTCGGGAATCCTGGCTTCGGTAGCGATCGAGAAGCGCAAGCGATTCGTCATCCGAACCATCGTCGATGATGATGAACTCGAACTCGTCGAAGCTCTGGCTGAGAACGCTCTCGACAGCCTCCGACAAGAAGCGTCCTCCGTTGAACACGCTCATCACGACGGAAACAATGGGACTTGTCATCTGGCGGCAATAGCGGTGCGAAGATATCGACGAAGCTCCCGAAGTTGGCTCCCCGGGATCCTCAGCCACACGAAGAACAGCTTGGCGTAAGTCAGAATCGACCACGGATCTCTAGCCACGCTGTCGAGATAGCAACGCTTGGCTTGCAAAGAATCGCCGCTCAACCAGAGGTTGTCGCCCATGGCATCGAAGGCCCGAGCGCGAATCAACTCTCTCTCCGACTCCAGCGGGATATTCGCGCAGAGCGACTGCTCCAACTGCTCTAGGCTGAGCGACCAGGTCGAGCCTTGGTACCTCTTCGACTTCACCTGCTGAGAGTACTCCTTGGCAATCGCCTTGAGACACCAGTCAGCCACCTCCTGCAATCCTGCTTCAAGAGCACGTTGCCGGACCTTCAAGGGAACCGCAAGATCTCCCGCAGAGCACTTGTAGAGATTTTCATCTTGAGCGAGCGTAGTCGTCATGCTGAGACTGTGCGCGCGATAACAGACCATTGGCTCAGCGAAATACGCAACATCGTACCGCAATGCAAACACGCACCACAGATACCAGTCGCCGCTCCATTCCATCCCCTCATCCAAGGGAAAGTAGTCAATAGTTCGATAACATTCTGCCCGAGCCAGAACGGAGCCAGCCACAATGAAATTGCTTACCAACAACTTCTTCAACAGACACCAACCATCAACGATCACATCCTTCTCGCCATAAAAGGAATAAGGAAGAACATGGGTCTCACGTCCATCCATCACCTCGATAGCAGGACAAAATGCATACCCTACATGAGAGTCCCGCTCCAACACCTCCATGTACCACTCAAGGATGTGATCTTTACGAAGGTAATCGTCAGCCGATATAAGCCAGATGTAACTTCCGCGGCAAAGTTCGATTCCTTTGTTGTAATTTCTAAGATTGCCAAGATTCTTCTCGTTATGGATATATCTCACACGAGGATCTTCGATTGAAGCTGCTACAACGGCTGTGTCATCAGGAGAATCGTCGTCCATAATCAGGACTTCAAAGTCTGTATAAGTCTGGATCAGAATCGAATGGACACATTCAGAGAGCAAGTGTGCCAATTTATAACACGGAACAACAAAGCTAACTTTCGGACGATTCATTCCCTTGCCTCATTCTCTTATCTCTTTCCTCAAAGCTAGAGAGCAATGCGGAACAGCATTTGCTTACCGAAGCGAACGATTTGCCTTCGGAGCCCAGTTCAGTCCAAAGGTTGCAACATTTCGGCTTAGCGAATTTCCATCCGAGGCAGAGAAATATCCGCGATAGCTATAGACACCTTGCAGTCCATGGCCAAAGTCCACCTGATAGCGACAGTCGAAGTATGTACCGTGAAAGGAAGGAATTGTGGCCACGGTGTCATTCGCTACAAAGCTGACATTGAATATCGCCTCAGCCCTGGACGACACTTGCCGCTGATATCCACCTGACACACTTTCCTGCCAGACACCCAGTCCAATATCGGCCGTGTTCGGAGCTCGTGCGGAGAGCAGATAGAACTGCGAGTTACCAGTGAGTCTCTTACTGAAAGACACCGCGTAGGAAAGTCCCTGCCGGCTTCCGCATTCTGATGTGTTGAGTTGCGGACCGCCACTTATATCGATTTGGGTCTTTTCGCTCGGCCGCCATCTCAGGCCTGCTCCGACTCCATAGCTCGAGCAGTGAATATATCCGTGATAGTACGATTCACGTAAGTACGTGAACATCCCAAAGGTATCGGAGATATTCCGGGAATAGGTCATGCCGATTGTACTGATCCTGTTCGTAATGTTGAGTCCGCTGTAGTTGCTATAAGATTCTCCCGCGCGAACCTCAATCGCATCTCTTTCGGAACTCTTGTACCGAACTCCGATGTTGGCGTCCCCGTGCGCTACGATGCCCGCATTCTGAAGATAGGTGGCAGAATTGGGCCCTGTTCCCGCTGTTCCACCCACTGCCACAGTTTGGTCCGATCCCAGAAACCGAGCAGAGTCCCGCCCATAACTTCCCATGGCATTCATATCCCAACTCAGGCGTTGGCTCACATCAACCACGACGTTAGCGGAGGCCAAGTTCATGTTTTGCCATGCATACTGAGATCCGTAAGATGTGTTTGTCGACCGATATTGCGCCACGGACTTCGTGTGTGGAGTATTTGATACAAACTCAATATAGGGATTGAGTGTAAAGAATTTGGATGCAGCACCGGTATCACTTCTACTGGTATTGTTTGGGTTACTGTCCCATCCAGCGGTTGTAGTCGCTCCCCCAAATATGTGGCTGGGGATGTTGTCACCCAGAGCGATCAGGGACGCACCAGAGAGTGACGGTATATACCGAACCTGCGTTTCTCCTTCCCCCTTCCCACTCTCAGAGTCAGAACTGACAGATGATGGAGCAGTAGTCGAAACAGAGGTGTTTCCAGAGATGTCAGCCGATGCCTGTCCCAGCATGGGGTTAGTCATCAATACGGCAATCAGCAGACCTAAGAGACCAACATATTTCGATCTATTCATAAATTATTGAGAATAATAGTGTGTTAGAGATGTCGACTGGTGGACTGGGGCGCATGCAATGCCAAGCAGATTCGTCTACAGTCAGACAAAAACGACGGCCAGAACAAAAAGCAGATGTTTTCCGGCAGGACTATTCGCCGACAGGGATGCCTTACATAGAAACTTTAGCCATGGACCCCGGAAAAATGGAGTTATCCATCGACGCTTCGAGGGTCCGGCGCAGAATGGCATCAACTGTAGCTCCGGCCTCGTCCCATGTTATGGATTGCATGCTGGCTGCAGCCGCAACGGACAATGCATCTGAATCTATGCATGAGACGATCTCCTCGAGTGATGCCGCCAAAGCCATCGGGAAGGCGGGGGCATACCGAACAAACGGACTATCGAGATCAGCCCGGACTTGAACCGTATCGTTGACCACGGGAATGCACCCTGCGGCAAGCATTTCAAAAGGAACAAGCGAGACGTTCGTAAACGAGAGACTTAGCCCAGCGAAACAGAGATTATAGATGCGATTAATCTCATCTGGTGTAATACGGCCGTGATCGACGAAACGGAATGGGAGATGTCCCATTCTGTCGCCATAGATATGGATGTCGATATCAGGTCTTCGAGCTGCAAACATCTCAAGAGCAAGAAGGCCTAATTCAAAGCCGCGGCGGGCGTTTTCACGTCGAGCGTAGAAGACTATGCCGGATCGGTGGGATGTCTCTGATCTACGATATTGTGAGATGTCACAACCAAAAGTAAACGTATCGACAGACATGCCGAATTCGATGACTAGCTTATTGGCAAAACATTTTCCGATACTGATGCCATGAAAACCCATCCTGTATGTACTCTCAGCGAAGGAACTTATACTTCCAGCAGGATAGAAGTAAGGCTCGAAGTCCTGCACAAAATAGAATCGTTTTCCAGCACATCTCGAGTTAAAGATCGGGTATGCCGTGGGCCAGCCCGTTGCTACCACTATATGAGCATCCTGCATTCCGCCGTCCACGTTTGAAACGGGACCATTGAAGCCGTAGTAATTACGCACAACCGATTCGTAGTAACTATGGTCTCCCTGGTATACATCGTAAAAATAAACGCGGTTAGTGTAGCCGTGGGCTTCGAGATAACGAATCATGCGAAACAGTGTAGTATGACCACCTGATCCAGGTGCCGGTGGAGTCGTGACCCAGTTCGCAATAAGTGGGCGCCCTAGTAAGATGGGGGGAATTGGGGGTTGAAAGGGATGCGCCAGATCGATTGCAGCTAAGTCTGAACTGCGGACCTGGGACACGACTCTTTGAGGAGCGAGCCACTCGGACAACACTCGTCGGACTCGCTCCGTAATTCCTTTTGCACTTCTAACTCGCCAGAGGCGGCGGAATGGCAGAGGTCGCTTGTTGAGTTCTGCTTCACCTCGTTCTATCCTGGATTTCACCGTTCCTCCCCTCTGTTATGAAAACTAAATACTATGACCGTCTCAATCCAGAAGATTAGCTGCGGCTTGAAATTGGGACGAGACAATAGATATGCTGGTTCTTCGCCCCGCTAAAGATCACTGCATCAGATAAAGCCAGAGGTACATTAGAAGGGTGGGCTCAGAATAAACCAACTAATAACATTGATGTTTCATTTGTGATTACGAGTGTGATTTTTGGCGGATTAGCCTTATTCTGGCAGCGCATTACCAAATATATCGATTGCGGCTTTGACCGGAACAATATGGTTTCCGCTCTCTACGGTTAGCGATATTGCCCGGTCCAGAAAAACGGGAGTACAACCAAAGGGAGAGTGATTTTTGCGTACATCATGTGTGTAAAAGATAAGCCATCCGCTGCTTCGGACGTTCTCTGCCAGTAAAGCTTCGACTCTCGCACATCCCTCCACATCGCCATACAGGCTGTTTGCTCGCAGAAGGTTGAGGTCTGCCACCCGTTCATTGATTCCGCCATAAGTTCCACGGCAACTATTCATCTGGGCACCAATGATTCCCTTTGACCTCATGGAGACATGACCATACGGGTAGGCGAAGTCGCTTGCATCGCTACCAATATGCTGTCGAATTGCTTCCCGTCCCTTTCTTACATCCATCTCAAAAGAACTTGCAGAGACATTGCGGCACGAACTGTGATTGAAAGTATGACAACCCAGCTCATGACCGTCCTCCAATAAGGAATTGAGGTCGGCTTGAGTAAACTGATCTCCCAATGTATTGGTGGTGTTGATGAGCCCCAGTGCCACATAGTAAGTGCCGTGCACCCCGAAGCTTTTAAGGATCGTGCCTCCTGTTGTGTAGGCAGTCCGTGGAAAATCATCGAAGCAGAACGATACGATGGGTCCACGGTCGCCCAAAAGCATAGGCCGCCTGTGTACTGAACTCAGTAGTTCACTGCGTAGAAGTCCCAACCGAGAGCGAAAGGTCATGTTCTAACACTTACGGAGCTGTATTGGTCTTGCGCGAGGATCTCGATGATACCGTCATGGGGTACCTCCCGATCGGCCGGAAAGAAGAGAGACGTAACGCCATCGACCACACCAAGATCCTCCATGGTCAGATCCGCGAAGACGCGCCCAGAAGGTTCATTTCGTGGCGTCTTCCGATAGTTAGCATAAAAGCCTTTGTTGTCGCGACTCAGATACTCCTTCATGATGTGGCTCAGAAATGCGTGTTCTATCCGTTTTGATTGAATTCTGCAACTGAACATGAGGTCTGTCAGCAGGGGTTTGCGACTGTCGACTATGCCGAAACCGACGATCCCATAGCTACCAAATTTATCTGTGCAAGTGAGGACATAGCTCTCAAGATGGGGTGACTCGAGGATCTTCCATAGGCTGTTCCGATCATAACGATTGCCCGAAAAATTCATCTGGTTAGTACGTTGTGTGAGCTCATGCACCCGCTCTAAGTTTTGTGCATTGAGGGAATCGATTGTCAATTTGATATCACATTGCTTCAGAAACGATCTGTAGTCATCCCTGAAGGCAAGGGCGAATTCGTTGCGATCCTTCTCAACTTTGTACAACTTCCTGCGGCCCCTGCTCTCTTCCGTTACGGGAGCTTGGTTATCAATAACGATGGATGTTAGCAACAAATAGTCTTTTGCGTCCATCACATGGATTTCTGGACAAGAGGAGCGAACCTGCTGTCTTTCAAAGGTTGAATCATCGATGAACAGTAAGGTCTTAACTCCAATATTTAATTGGCGGGCGATCGCATTAATTGCATCACCCTTTGGGAACCATGAGATCTGTGGGTATAGAAAGAAATGTCCTATGTTGAAATGCTTCAACGCCTGCATTGCGTGGTCGTAGTCATTCTTACTCGCTAGCGATTGCAGGATACCGTGTCGATCGAGGGCTTCCATAATATTGATGATGTTGGGCTTCAGGCGAAGCCCTGCGATTCCATCTTCCGCGAGCACTCCATCCCAGAGTGTGTTATCCAGATCCCACACGACACATTTGATAACGTCCTGCTGTAACTCCTGTATGAACTCCATAAGGCCAAAGTACAACGTCATTTCTTCATCGATGTCGTTGGGAAGTATTTCTATATTGAAGGGAAAGCTAAGATTGACAACGCTCGCGATGTCGACAAACGGTATTTTAATGAGATTAGAACCCGGTACGAGGCTAACCAGTTTCTGAAAAGGAATATTGTCATTCTTGCCAGCTGATCGAACAGTAAGGGATAGAGCCACAGTTGTCTCAGCTGGGTTGTAGCACTCCAGTACAAGCGAGGTTGGCACTTCGGAGGTGCGAGATGTTCGTCTCGACAGCCGTTTCTTTATGCCGTAACGTTTCCCAACGATCAAATTTTTAATTGACTTCGGCAGCGGCAACTGGTGCAGGACGGTGCCGAAACGGTAATCACGTCTCTCGATGGACTCTGCACTTTGAAGTGTGCGGAGTGAGAGGTTACCGGGTGCCCAGAGCTTTCCCCATTGCTTAAAGCGTATTTTGAGAAAATACCCGTTTACCGATTCAGGGCATTCTACTCGAACCATACCGTCAACAAACCTACGACATCTTCCGTCCTCACGCGGACTATATAAATCGCAGCTGGAGTAACATGTTGGCCAGGCACACTCTGTGCAGTGCTCACTCCAAGACAATACGGTCCGAGCAAGCACTCTACCTTTGAGACCACCAAATCCAGTAACCACTTCTGGAGGGGCCAACCGCAACGGAACAATCTTGAAGTTTGCTTCAGTCTCATACATGGGCAGATCCCTTAACCGGGAATTCTGAATGCACAAAGAGAAGTGCACCAGTAGTTGCTGCGATTATTTTTAAATTATGTCGGAAGCCTCAATGAACTGCGCCACGTAAGTTTGCCGAAGACGACGGGCCTACTTCTAATGCTTGGTAGGCTCCTATAGTCCATTTTCCGTCGGCTCCTCGTACATGTCCGTCCGGATCCATATTGTAAGGAGTTGGGAGGGCTTTGCCTCCAGCAAACATAGCGGCACCGGTTGATGTGAGGTGGAAGTCTGCTGCCATTGGGTTCGCAGGAGATTCGTTGAGAAACATTGGACTCGCACCCAAGGATTCGACGCTATAGGAAAGAGATCCTACTCCGCTATCCTTATTGCCCCTGAGGCTATAGGCATTATGGTTTGCATTGGGAGGCGCGTCTTCTGCAGCAGGTATGACATTTTCAAAGATATTATTGGCGACCTCGCTTCCGGCTGCCATACCCGAGAAGCCAAGCCAACCAGGTTGATAAGCCCCATAGCTACCATCATTCTCAAAGGTGTTGTTATAGACGAAGACTGGTCCAAAGCTTGCCCCTACACCGGCCTTGAAGCAGATCAACCAGCCTCCAGAGTGGTAGACGACGTTCCCGTAGAAGGCAAAATTCACTGCACCGAGACCATATTCAAAAAAGAGACCGTCGTTGGGAGACTGAAAGATTTTGTTATAGCGCCAAGTAACATTCTGGTAAGGGGGATTAGAGTACAGAATGTCTTCATGCTGCTGACCATCATTGTGCGTGTCATAGATGAGGGAGTATTGGACGACACTGTTATCCCAACCACAACCCCGGAACGCCTCTCCTATACGATGAATGCTCATGTGATCGAAGAGCATGTTGGTTCGGTTGACTCCATGGCAGAACGGCATAATATTTACACCATTAACGCCGCCATTGGTGCAGGTGGCGTTCGTTACACAAGCAGGACCGTAAACTTCAATGTACTTGAAGCTTATATGATCAATAGGCTGGCTCACTCCGCTTCGAGTTCCTTCACCACCACTAATACCATCTCCACTTGTTCCTGGAATCAAAATCTGAATACCGTTAGCCACTCGACCATCTATCGCGATGTAAGCCGACGGTCCAGGGATATCAATCTTGGGAATAATTACCGTACCATCGTAAGAGGTATTCCATCCTTCTGCGGCTGCCGGAACTTCATCAGTGGCCAACACACGATTGATAGTAAGCGGATTTTCTGCTGTGCAGAGGGCGTTTCCCTGGAGCGAGGAGAAATAAATTCCACCCGCGATCCAAACCGTGTCTCCACAGCTTAGTCTGGAGAAATTGATCATACTCATCTCATTCCAAGCATTTGTCCAATCACTTCCTTTGTTGGAACCTGTGGCATCTTTGCGAACGTAGTAGTTCGCGGCGAAGCTATCAGCCGTGGGGAACACAAAACAAAGAATCGATGTCGCGAGTAAGAACGAACGAATCCGAAGAATTTGCAATGTGGCAACCTCGCATATCAAAGCAACCTGCGTGGTGTTTATCATGAGATCCAGGCCTTGTTTGGAACTGGTGATACTAGCTGACCGGCCGAATCAGCGGAACTTTTCTGAGCTTGTGAATGTACACCCCTGAGATCAGAGCACCCAGAAATAACATTAGAGCTACAATCCTACGGTTCCACCTGCTGCCGCCATCGGCGTAGGAGCGAATAAGTCTGCGGCCAAAGCTGGTATTTGACACCACATTGTCACGAAAATCCGAGAGAAGACGAATCGCAGTAACTCTCGGTGGAGCCCCAAGATTAGAAAGGCTCCATGGAGCTACATTGCTAAGATACTTGACTTCAATTAACTTACTCTCTCTCTTTGCGATCGGGAGTCTTAGGCGTAACTTTGTTCCATCTCTCTCAAACGGATATTTTTGTCCGTCGACGAAGACAGTCGGAAGTGGATAGAAATCTTCCTCTTTTTCAACGAAGAAAATGGCGTCCCGTTCATGTTTGTTAGACAGATGGATAGATGAGGAGGAAATACGGACGTCAACGTTTCCGTCATCGCGCAGCCTTTCTAGATAGAGGTGCTGCACAATATCGCCGAGGCTTCGCCATTGCGTATCTGGCTGCAACTGATTCACCATTTCGGCGACTGGGTCGAACGCATTGATCCCAGAGGCGAAAAAACTCTCGTGAGCGTAGAAGAGCATTGGGTTTCCGAGAAACGCATCAATCGCCAACTGGGTTCTCTGTACATCTGATTCAGCGGAATAGCGTCTCAGGCTTGGGAAATTAGCGAAGTGCAAGCTAGAGGCACGCAGTGCAAAGTCGGTATCGGGTGGAGTTGTAGCGTCCGATGGAACGTTCAGAGAGTTGACTGTAGCAAGGTAATTAGCGCGCTTAAGAGCCGCCAAGGTCTCTTCAGGGGAGATGGAATGCGGAAAGACCATCACTGGGTCATACGAGACCTTTGTGAGTTGCTTAAACCTATCCATTCTAGCGAGGGCTTGTTGGATGTCCTTTTCCTGTGTGTCCAGAGGATGCTTGTCGAAAGACCCGAACTCCTGGTGAACATGATTATTGCCGTGGACGCAGATCGAGAGTCGGTCAGTGTGCTCGCGAAAGAGTGATGCCATTTCGGGCTGACTTCGATCATAGTTCCACGGGATAAATGCTATGGTCGCGTGGAAGTTATGAATCTGCGCCTCCCGCAAGAGATCCTCAAAATTAACGTGTCCGTAAGGCTCCCTTAGCCAGAGGTCATCGATGGTGAAATTGGCATAATCGCCAGGGCTGTGCCATGCCCGCTCATCAGCAGCGTACTTGATAAACATCATCAGCGAAGCAATAGGAGCGAAGATTGCCTGCTGCCGATAGGGATTAGGAGTTGCAGGAATGTAAGCTTGAACCTCCGCCGAAAAGAATACCTCGTTGTCATCATGCAAGGTGCGCACGAACACGGGCAAAGAAGATCCAACAGACCGCGCTTCGATCAGGCTCGAAGTTCTTTCGACAATTAAGGAGTTAACCTGTCTTTGGTTCAGTGGTAATTTGCTACTACCTAGTTGTTGTGTCACATCGTTGCGGGGAGCGATTTCGTACCAGCTACCACTCTGCGTAGGCGAGCTTCGCGCTCCCGAGATTTTTCGTGATGACCAGAGGTAAAGAAGAGAGGAACTGGTATGCGCGTTGATACCGGCTATGAGGATTGGCGTCTTCTGTCGTCTCCTGTGCGTGAGCTTGAAGACTTCGTCTCTGTTTAATGTGCTCAGTGCTTCTGCACTGATGATGACCGCAATCGTTTTGGCATCGGCAATTGTCCGAAGGGCCGCGGAGATATCTGCGTGGCTCTCAAGGAACCTGCAGTCAACATCAAGTCCATAGAAATGGGACACAGTTTCGATTTGCTGGCGCGTATCGAGTTGACCATTCGACCTATCCAGGTACAGAACATTTATGGCGAATGCCTTATGCCCTGCGGCAGAGATTAGAAGAACGCAACCTAATATCCAACTCACAGACCTCTGTACTTTTTTTGTCTTCAGATCGTTCATAGTCATTGGAAGGTATAGCGCACTTCGCCGTTCTGGACGTCCGCATAAGCTACACGCGCACGCTCTGCACCGTCGCCTTCGATTCGCCAGCAGTTCTCGTGGGCCACCAAGGTCATCTCGCTTCTTTGTCTCCACCAACTATCCACCTCACCAGGAAGGCAGATCCAAAGCTCAGCACCTGATCTTAGCTCCACTAGTTTATCGAGCAGCTTCTTGTAGGCTTCGAGGGCCTCGGGACAATCTAGATAGTCTGGATGAATAATGAAACTGATCAAACCGTGCTGCTTTAATATTTTTTCGATCTGTTCTGTCCATAGCTCTATGGAGTAAGTCCCAATAATGTTGAATAGCGAATAATCTTGGGTTGTCGTAACAGGAATTTCGAGAAGTTTTCCCACAAAATACGGCATCACTGTACAACAACCTCCGGATTGAGGATCCAGATGCCCTACATTCGGCACCGACATATCGTACGCAAGACGGAATCCATCGAACCATTCCTGATTACGGTATAAGGCGCCGGCACGAAATCCTTTACTGCCGAACTCGACCGCAAAATCGCTAATTCGTGACGCTGCCTTTTGGAATTGCTGATGAGTATCAAAGAGATGTCCGTCATGTTTAAGATCGTGGACATTAACCTCGAAGCCTCTATCCTTCATCATGGACAGGGTTGCCGTATCTACTACATACCTTGCGGCGGGAATGAGTTGGAAGGAGCTTC
Source organism: Granulicella sp. dw_53 (assembly GCF_018449545.1). Lineage (GTDB taxonomy): Bacteria > Acidobacteriota > Terriglobia > Terriglobales > Acidobacteriaceae > Edaphobacter. The sequence goes on from NZ_JAAVUR010000010.1 coordinate 190,785, forward strand.
TGATCCCATAGGCCTCGGCGATGTCCATAAGCTTTCCCGTGAACCGCAACCCCGCGGCGGTTTCGACGTCGTGAGTCATGATCGCGCAGCTCGATTTTCCTTCTGGCCAAAACCATATAAATGGAATCCGACTATCGGGAGAAGACTGCGCTGCGAGCGCCATCAGTCTCTCGAACATCTGATCGACACTTCGGTCTACCGGCCACTGGGGAAACGTTTTTTCGCCTCCGCGTTCTAACCATACTCTCTGTAGGTGGCGACGGAAGGCGACCGGTAGGACCGGCCTGAGCGCATAGTAGAGTTTGCGGATAAGCTTCTTCCATGCCACTTCGTCGCCCTTCACAACGTAGCGCTCATATCTTAGGTTGTCGGCTACCTCCGTCGGGTCGAATGGAAGTATCCACACAGCTCCAATTCTTTGCACTTCCCCGAACGCATCAGGGAGAGAATCGGTAGCTTTCTGACCGGTGCTGAGAGCAGATCGGCCATAGCAGATCAGATCCGGACCGAATTTGAAATAACCAGGCTGCGACTGAATTAAGTCATCGTTTGCCATCTCAAAGGAGGCAAAGCAGCTGGGGCATCGGTAATAATCTAGGAACGCTTGATTCATGAAATCGAGAGAAGATAAATTGGCGGCACTATCCTAAATGGCGGTAAAGCAGCCTACCAACTCCCGCAAATAATGGGTCGGGGAGTTGGGTCATCGCCTGCCTCGCCCAGTCACGTTTTTCGGGCTTCCGTAAGGCTAACTTCTGCTCGGGAACAGGATTGCGAAAATATACGAGTTCGGACGATGCAGCCCCTAGATTCTCTTTGAATTTGATGAGTCCAGGATCATCGAAGTCAGAACGTCCGAGGTCGAGATCCTCCATGGCCGTCTCTTTAGCTTGTTGAATTACCTTCCAGAACAGAAGGGGGGTGCCACCGAGGTTACTAAAATGGGCGTTGGAACAACCATATTTGTAAGTTAAGACTTTCTTGTGCGTGAACGTCATGATGCTCGCAACCGGCACGGTGTCTTTTGACAAAAGATGAATGGTTACGCTATCCCCCAAACTGCGGACAATATTCTGGAACCATGAAGCGGGCTGCGGTGGCAGCTTGTGGCGACGACGAGTGAGAAGAAGAAGTTCACGAAACCGCAATAATAGACTGCTAGACCGACCTGATTCGTATATCAGTTCTTCGCGTTCTGCACGCTTGATCTTCCTACGTATGCAACTGCTATGAAAGCCGCTGTAAAGGGTATCTAAGTCTGGCCTGAGATCTATCTTCTGCAAACTGAATCGCCGACTGATGTCGAGGGCTCCGCGTTTGAGATCGATACCGTAACACGTCGACGGCCTGAGCTCTACATATTTGAGCCTGCGCATTATGCGGCGTCGTTCGAGATGGTTTAGTATTGCTGCCAAATCCAGATCGTAAGCCAGAGGCTGGCAGTGATCAGAAAATGGAAGCGACACCAATCGGTTCCCCGTGAACCAGCTCTTTACCTCACAAAATACCACGGCATTGATTATCTTTCCTGATCGAACAGTCGCGAATGCAACCGGCTTGTATCCATAAGAGGAGCTCAGAACAGTCAACCACGCCCTCGTGTGAAATACAGACGATGCCGGATGTTGAGCGACGAAATCTGGCCAACGATCATCGGTAAGGGGATCCAGTTCGCACACATTCATAGAGGTCGCGTCGCGGTTATGAGATGTTAGTTGGCGCGTCACAAATTCTCCTGTACGAACCATTATTTCGCCGTCAAAAGGCAGATGTACTCATTGCCGAGACTGGCATTGGTATTGTTTCCACAGTGATTAAAGATGAGCCTCGTCAACCAGTAATGAAGGCCATTGCTGATAATTTTGTCCAGCCCAGGTAGAGGAATTCTAGAATAGCGAAATTTAGATACTAGCTCGAGATGGTGCTTCTCGAACAGCGGCACCAGGTCGGTGTAGCATACCTTGTTCGTCTGGTATTTTGGCGGAGCCACGATCTCTTTAAGGAGGCCCATAAATCTACCTACGCGTCCGACAAGGTGGCGCGAATCAGTGAACTCTATAATCAGATTCCCCCCCGGTCGCAGGTTTTGTCGGATCTTTGCTAGAAACGTATCGGGGGAATCAACATGAGCCAGAACGCCTACTGTGATGACGAGGTCGAAAGGGGCCGAGTCGAGCAAAACGGTCATAAAATTCTCATTGTGTACTATGACATTATTCGTTAGTGTCTGGGGAATCTTTTCTTTGGCAAGAGCCACCATGCTGGCAGACAGATCCAACAAAGTCATGTGAGATTCTGGTGTCAACAACTGCAGCGAGATCGAACCGTCACCGCATCCGATGTCCAGCAGTCGCTTCCAATCTAGCCTGGCCGCAAGGCAGCGCACTGTTTCAGTGCGAAACATTACATCGACCCCTCGGGATCTAAGATAATGCTTAGCATCTTCAAAGACATCCCTTACGTGTTCACTCCGATTGCCCGTTGTTATTTGATTAGCGTCTGATATCTGCATGCTCACTCTCGCTCTTCATGGATACCCATAATTACAGGCTTAAGCGCCAATATCATAATGTGCTTGTTGGACATCTAGTCACCGGTTCTTCTCCGTAATCCGTTGCCGGCAATAAATTCTTCGGGGCATACCGCCATTATTTCCAGATGCTGTCTTGAAGCAGCAGGCGTCGTACTTGCTGATCTCGGATATAAAGAATCAAAGATCGATCCTGAACTCGAGGGGTTCGCATCCCATAGCCACTTAGAAAGCCAAATATCAATCCGATTGAGCCCAATAAATACGGGGCTCTGACCAACCTGGAGATACACTTCAATAGCATAAAGGTTGGGTGGTAACCAGCAATATAATTTGCTCGCCCATCTTTAACGCAATTCTTCCATGCACCATCTGCGGCACCGGTGAAGCGATAGTGCGAAACCTTAAGATCTAGAAAGCTACGCGTCGTCCACCCCAACATGTTCGCCTTCAGTTCATCTACCGTATCCCATCCTGGGGAGCGCAACAGCCCTCCTAGCGAGTCCCAGCATTTCCTCCGATAAATCTTTGTCGCCCCGCGAACATGAAACTTCGGGTTGGACTCTAATCTCAGCTCTCCCGCAACCTCATGATAGATACCTCCCCCGCCAATTCCGAGATTCGGGTCCGCGCTGAACTCGGCGAAGCAGCGTTCGAAGTAGTCAATCGGAAAGCTGAGATCGGCATCTAGCTTGACCAAAAAATCCCATTCGGGCGAGATAATCCGAGCGTACCCGTCGTAGAAGGTATCCACCACTCCACGGCCTGCCTCGCGATGTCCGCGGTTAGGACGGTGCACCGCTGTAATCCATGGATGGAGCTCTGCATAGCGATCAACAATGGCCCCTGTTTCATCGCTTGATCCGTCGTTGACGATGATCCACTGGATTGGCCGCACACTCTGGCTGATAACAGCAAGGATGGTTCGCTCGATGAACTCTGCTTCGTCCCGCGCCGGTGTAACGATGAGATATCTTGTCATAATATTCATTGGCGAGCAGCTTCATTCTTCAGCAAACTAGATTATCTACGAGCCGAATATACTCATGCTTGCATGCGTCCCATGTATTTTTCTGAACATAGGCCGAGGCGTTTTCGACCAGCCTCATACATAGATATGGGTCGGCAATCAATCGTAAGATCTGCATGCCCAGAAGTGTCTCATCATCGTTGTCGTAATACTGAATGATGGAGTCGTCGTAATAATAAGCATGAATTTTGGTTCGTGAGGCTATGATGGGAACGCCCAAGGCCATGAACTCCATAATCTTCGTACTTAACGCTTCGTTTCCAAACGCAGACTTAGAACGCTTTGGCTCGATAGCTAAGTCGGTTCGGGCCATTACCTTTGCAATTTCATTGCTTGGCAAGTAACCGTGGAATAAGATGCGTTCTTGCATACCTAGTTCCATCACAAGTTCAATCAACAAAGGCTTGGCTGCACCTTCACCATAGATATGAAACTCTGCATCCGGGATGCGGTTTGCGATGCCCGCAAAGGCGCGGATGGCAATGTCAACTCCTTGGTGCCAATTCAGAGAACCTGGATAAGTCAGCATGAATTTGGCGCCTTTAATCTGTTTTCTGTCCCTGATTTTTTTGAAAATGCTAAGGTCCGGGCGGTTCCTGACAACTACGCATTTTTCTCCGAGACAGGATCGGCCCACGAGGCGATCCCTCCAGAGATCATTTGCAACGATGATCTGAGTGGCGAACCTAGTGGAATATCTCTCAATAAGCCTTACGAGGCCAAAGATGAAAGATTTGTGATCAACTTTAAATTTACTCGCGAAGAACTCAGGAAGTAAGTCGTGAATATCCAGGATGATCGGCGTGCGCTTCCACTTAGACCACAAAGCTGCGAAGACCAGAAAATCGGGTGCATTGTGAACATGCACAATATCGTACGTTTGTCTTCGCTGGCTTTTATACATAAAGAGCAAAGAATGAAAGGAGAAGCGGAGAATGCGACCTATGTAGGCCAATATCCCGCTCTCGTTTACTGTACGGAACTGGATGCGGTGAACTGTTACGCCGTGCAAAACTTCACATTCAGCCATCAGCGGATCTTTGCGTAGCGCAATAACATCGACTTTATCCCCACGTTGCGCCAGTGCGGTTGCGTATTGAAGAATGCGAGTATCGCTCTCGTAAAATGCGTATGCCAACATGCAAACTCGGAGTGGACGGCCCTTCTGCTCCGAAGCTACATTTTCAACGAGCGCCTCATACTTTGCCGGAGTCTTATGCGGCGTGGAGTTCGTAGTGTGATTGGGACTCTTCAACATCGTCATCTTCCGACTCCTCGAACCCCTCCGGTGCAACTCTTGAGTGGCTTACCACCAACGAAATCAAGATCCACGCCATGTATCCTTGCTGCCCCCAACTGTATCCGGCTACGCTCAGCAGAAGAAAATAGAACCCTCCCAAAGCAATGAAGATAACCCCGCTTAGATAGTTGTCAGGAGCAGGCAGGTGGCGGTAATTCTTGAACGCTATAATTAGGGTCCGGGCTAAAAGCGCACCTATAATCATTAGACCTACATAACCGGTCTCGTATAGGAACGCGGCCCAATTGTTGTCACAGGTAAACCAACGATGTACCGAATTGAAGAACGTTATATCGAGGCCCAACTCGCGAAATGTTCCCAGGCCGTAACCCAGAAGAGCTCTCGTGGGGTCCTTATCGACTGCATTTCGGACGGCCTGGTTAAGTGCGTCACGATAGAGATAGGAAGATCCGACTGGACTTGTCGGGTCTGTCGAAGCTGAATACAAACCTGCGATGGTCGACCAGATACCTGGGCGTGCCAACAGTGCAACCACAGTAACAACAACAATCGCTAGCAGATACTTCCTGATCTCATTTCGAATCAAAACGAAGAGAAGCATGGAGCACATTCCAGTCGCTATCCAGGGCCCCCGACTGGACGTCTTGTAGATTGCCCAGAACATAAGACCGAGTGACATCCAGAGAAGTATTCGCTGATATTGCCGCTCCCACACGCTGAGTAAGTAGAGCGTGAGAGGGATGCTCATTGCCAGCGCATCACCGAACAAGATGGGATGTGGAAAGGTGGAACGAACCCTCAGACCTCTTCCCCATTCGATATAGATTGGATCAATACCGCCATTGTATGTAATCCACAACTTCTGGGGAAATATCCGAAGTATGCTCCAGGTGGCATAGACTTCCAGCAGGCTGAAGAGACAACAGACGCCTATCGCCATCATCATTGCAAACACGATCCTATGAATTGTCCTAACACTTGTAATGGTTCTGACTAGCAAAAAGTATAGCAAGTAATACTCGAGTACCTGGGAGATTAGCTGCTTAGCACTGGTGGCAACCGACAAGGAATAGAACGTTGAGCAGATGGTCCAGCCGATGTGTAACAACATCAGACCTTTCAGCGGGATAGCGTCATGGTTTTCTCTTTCGCCTCGGCGAAGATACAGGATGAGCAGAGTCAATAGCGAGACTCTCATCGTATTTACGTCAAACAGGCCTGGGATAACTAATCTTGACTCCAGCGGCATCAATACCAAAAAGAAGCTGAAGATAGGAAGCGCATCCTCGACTCTTCGTCGACTTGCGGAGACTAGACTAAATACGATGATGAGGTGGAGACAGAGAATTAAGATCATTTGATCTAGATGGGAAATATTTCGGAATCACTTCGCCACACGTAGCTTGAAATAAATTATGTTTCCTGCATCTCCCTAACAAGCCGCTTCGTTTGATTACGCCTCGAAGACTATATATGTTGCCGTCGATATTCATTCCGCTTCATACCCATCGACCAGACAAGAATATGGCTCCATTTGCCCAGAGCGCGTACGAGTAGACTACCCCGGTGGCGGATCATCAGTAGTGGCGAAGCAACCACTAAGAGAAGAAGTCGAAGCACGCAGGTGAAGATCAAGGTTACACGATATAAGCCGGCATAGGTCTTTCCCCTGTGTACCGCAAAGAATTGTACAAGCGATGCTCGAAGCATAATATTGCTGAAATGGTTTTCCTTCCGCAGTGAGCTGCTACCGCCGGCGTGATGTACGATTTTCGCGCTAGGGATATAAAAAATTTTCCAGCCTGCATGAACCACTTTTAAGCAGAGATCCATATCTTCCGCGTACATGAAGTAATCCGTGCTGAACGCTCCAACATCGTCAATCACTTCCCGGCGGACCAGCATACACGCTCCAGAGATAGCTTCCACCTGAACCGGCAATGTGGATTCCTGGAACAACGCCTGCATCTTCCATAGCCTCCACATCGGAAACCTGCGGCGGAGATAGTCCAGATTCAGAGTCTGATTGAGTATTGAGGGAATAGCGGTGACGCAAGTGGTTTGTACTGACAGGTCCGAATTCAGCAAGTGCGCCCCCACCATACCCGCTCCTTTTAGAGATTCTAGACCGGCCACCAGTTCCTGAATCGCAGACTTCTGGACCTCCGTATCAGGATTGAGGAAGAGGATAGTATGACCACGGCTGCGAGCGAATGCCAAGTTATTTGCTTTGGCGAATCCTAGGTTGTGTTCGCATTGGATAAAAATGACATCAGGATATTCCGACTGCAACATTTCCCTACATCCGTCGAAAGAGGCGTTGTCGACAACGAACAGTTCTAACGTTAGGCCATTGGTGTTTGCGTAGATGCTAGTTAGACAAGCTTTGACGAACGCTTTCGACTTCCAGTTAATGATAATGACGGAAACATCAGGAATACTAATTGAGGCCAGATTCACTACATTTGAGAGTTCTTCTGTCACCTTCAGCGGCCTCGTGTGCGGCTTTATCATAGAGCAGATTCCGTTGGAACCATGCCACAGCGAGCAAGTAGACGTCGCAGGCGAAACGGTATTTGGTCCAGTGTAACGAGGTTGATCATTGTCCTAGCGGAAAAGATCGATATTCCGACAATTGCGAGACAACCTAGCAACTCCGCCGCAAAGAACGGTAAAACATAGAATCCGCAGAACGTGAGGGTTATTGCGAACAGGAAAATAAATCCATTACGTCTATTGTCCACCGACCACCGAAACCCACTGACGCGATGAACAACAGCATAGATCAGAAATCCATGAAAGACGTACGACCCAAAGAATGCCATCCCGACACCGTTCAGGCCGAACCTGCTCGCACAAACCCAGGCCAAAGCCAGACTCACCACAGTCCAAGCCAACTCACAAGCGAAAAACAAAATTTGCCGCGCTTTCGCAATGATGATGAAGCCCATGGGCCACGTCACGACTTGAATAATTGTCCCGAGACATATCCAGCGCAGCACACCAACGGCCACTTGAAATTTGACGCTATAGAAAAGAGCGATGACAAGCGGTGCGAAGGTGAGAGTCGCAATCACCCCTGGACCTGCGAGCAGAAGACCAACATGCGCTTGTTCATTGACCAATCGGTTGCAAGTGACGTTATCTTTCGCGTGTGCTGTAAGCCGAGGATAGAAATCGGCTCCCATCGCCTGAAGGATAAATCCAACGTAGAGACCCCCTAACGTCCAGGCTGATTGATACAAGCCAGTGGCTTCGAGGCCGACCTTGCGTAGTACGGTGATACGGATGGCGTAGGCAACTCCCATTGTCATAAGGCCGCTTGACATAAAGGCAAATCCAAGCTTTAGAAGTGCACCTGCCTCCAGCATCATCATTCCATTTGTAATGGAAGGCACTTGGATTCGTATCCTACTGCTGTACCACCACGATACAAGTGACGTCATGACCGCAGCCGCTATTAGAGATGGCACGATCCCGCGGTCCCTAAAAAAATAAACAAGCGGAATGCTGGACAGTGTTCCAAGAAAAGCTCCGAACACCGACATCTTTGCAAGATCTGCGATCCGTCGCATTCCTTGAATCAGTGCACCTTGCCCAGCTGAGATAAGGCCAAAGCAAACAGCCACCGACAGAACCGAAATTGCAGTGGCATGCTGCAGGTTTCCGAAGGTGACCAACGAAACCTGCCGGGAGAAAAGAATCAGTAATAACGCACCCAGCAGACCGGATACCATCGATGTCCGCCGCAGCACGATGGTCGTTAGTGCAATGTGCGTGCGTTCATCAGATCCGGTTGCTTCCGCGATCTGGCGTACGCCGCTGCTATTGATGCCCATGCCGGCCAGCGTCTGCGTGAGAATCACGATCGACCCGTATATACTGAGTAGACCGAATCCTGCTGGACCAAGCAGGATAGCCATCACCTTCGTGCGTAAGATGCCGATCGCTATGTTCAAGATCGAGGAGCCGCCTACCAGGGCGGAAGACTTCAAGATCTGCCCATAGGTGCTCTCGCCAGCCTTTGCCGCTTTGACCATGTCAGGCGGAGGTAAGGTAGTAATTGGATCATCCCGGTCTAGTGTTGTAAGTGACATAGAGTGGCAGAATCAAAGAAAGGCTAACTCTGCCTTGGCTCTAGCAGGCGCCGCGACCTGAGACCATTGCCGCAGGTGTTTGAAGGAGGATCTTACAATCAACCCAGAACGACCTAGCTTTCGCATATCTCAAATCCATCCTCACCATCTCATTGAAGTTTGTGCGTGATCTACCTTCCACCTGCCACAATCCTGTAAGACCTGGCTTCAGCTCAAGCACACGCCGCTTATGCCATATCTGATAGCGCTCGTATTCATATGGGAGGGGGGGGCGGGGGCCCACGAGGGACATATCACAACGTAGGATGTTCACAAACTGAGGAAGTTCATCAAGACTAGTTCGTCTCAGAAATCGTCCCACAGGGGTGATTCTGGGATCATCTACCAGTTTATAGATTCCCTTTGCGTCCCGAACATCATCCTTACCCGCGATCAAGTCGCTTACGTAGTTCTGATGAATTCTCGAATCGTTGTCAACATACATTGTGCGGAACTTCAAGAAGCAAAACTCTTTCCCGTATTGTCCTACACGAGTCTGGCAAAAGATGATCGGTCCTTTCGAGGTCAACTTCACCAGCAAAGCTATGATCACGATCGCTGGCAGAAACAAGATGAGGGCGATTATGCTCCCGATGACGTCCATCACCCCTTTGGTGACCAGAGTCTGTTTCTTGGCGGCAGGACACCGGGTTAGGTCCGGGTAGAAGGTCAGATTTTCTTTAGCGCATACCTGTTTCTCGGATATTTGAGGAAAGAGGCGGGCGGTTACTTTCAACCGGTCGAAGCTAGCCGGGCTCACCGCGTTCCTGACAGCGTCGGAGATCTTCTGCGAGACTGTCTCGACCGTCGTCGCGTCCGCTAGACCGATCTCAGTCATAAGAAGACCAAGTGTGAGGTCCTGTTCGTACCATCCCAGAACATCTGTCTCCCTCGTATTCGAGCCGATCGCCTTTGCGATACCGTTGATCAGTCTACTACCCAACTTGGTACCGAACTCTTTGCTATTGAGAAGCACGAGCATGAACTGCCGTCCGGATCTCTCCGTACGGCGACGCTCGAACCTTAACATCTGCACGAAGGCTGCCCCTTCAAGCACGACTGCCCGTAGTACTGTTTCCGATGACTTCGTAGAAATGCCTTTGTTGAACACATTCTCAACCCACGGCATGGCTGTTGACTTCTGTGTAGCCATCAACGTGCTCCTTAAGTAGTTGGATATTACGAAGATCTTGCACCTTCCTTGGTGCCACTGCATGACTATAAGAAAAAACCTAGCGACTCATAACGCTCAGGAGTTAATGCTTAGCGGCTCCAGCAGTTCAACGTCTACTTCGATAGCTACGGACTGGTTGATCAGTGTAATCGGAACGATCAACCTCCGTTCATCCTTGCAACGGGAGATCCTTCCCTCTAATCCCTCCAATACTCCCGATCGTACCCGTACTCGATCCCCAAGTTCGAAGGAGGGGTTCAGCTTCAACATAGCGCCTCGTTCAAGACAAAGTTTCACTGCTTCTATCTCCGAGTCGTCGATAGGAGCCGGGGAACCGTTGAACGATAGCATCCGTATAACTCCCGCAGCACTTAAGACTCTGCTTCGCTGGTAGGAAGTTATCCGTGTGAATACGTATCCTGGGAAGACCGGTGCGTGAATCTGAACACGTCTATCTTTCCAGCGGCTTTGAATCACCGTCGTCGGGAGGAATATCTCGATAGACCGAGCTTGTAGCTCACCCGCTACCGCCTTCTCGTGGCGCGGATAGGTATAGACAGCGTGCCAGTGAAGATCATGACTTATATTGTGGTTCCAATTAATAGTAGAGCTGGACGACTTACCACTTACGCAACTCATGAGGCCTCTTGGCGGTTTTGCAAATTGAAGCCGCGCTTCGCGTTGGTGACTTACGGCAAGTCACTGTGGAAAATTGAATCTAAGTAGAATGCTTTCTCATTCATACTTAAGCAATTCGAGTGCCAGTCGGGCGGGCTCACTTCCCTTTTGTCAATCCGTGCGCCTTATTGACGAGCCCAAGTCTAAGGAGCAAAAGTCTCTTCTTCATCTTGAATTACCCCGATCGAATCAGGCCAATTTGGCCCAAAGACGCCTTGTTCCGGAAATTATTTACCTCCGACAGTATCGGAAATCGATCAGAGGCATGAGCCCTTCTAGAGTGATCATGACGGATAGAGGTAGATTTATCGAGCATTGTGCATCACGTACATTTCGTGAACAACCGCGGGGCAGAAGTATGCAACATTTTGTACTTATTCCTGCACCCTGTCGGCCACTTAGTACAAATTGGATTAGATAGATCGAACGATAAGAGGAATCTTCGCGCGACGTCTATGTCGTTATAATAACGACGACGTGCCACACTAAATTACATAGACCGCTAAGGGAGCACTTCGTAACGACCTACCATACCGCCTTTGAAGTGGTCGGCAACGTGGCAATGGAAGAGCCAGATTCCTTCGTTGTCCGGCATCATATCTGCTGTGGCCATCGCCATCGGCCCCAAGAATACAGAATCCATCCTCATCTTGTTCCACACGGCCGTATTTCCGTGCCAATGAGCCATATGTATATCATCCTCATTCGTACTGGAGAGGAGATACCAACGGACGTGCTCCCCTTTCTTCATCGTCATCATGGGAAGGTTACCCTCCGAGTAGCCGTTGATTGTGTAGAGGGCGTGCTCTTCCCGAAGAGCAGGGTTGAGGGCGTTCGAGCGAAGAGCCCTCGCTTGCTTTCCAGCGTTACGCTCAAAGAACCAACTATCGGTCTCATCGAAGATAGAGAAGTCCGCGATGAACTCTCGGTCCACATCTTTCGGAGAACCATCAGCGCGGGCCGAACCGCGTCTCGTAACGATAATGGGACCGACCAATCCTGTATTGATGTCTGTTGACTCTACGAAATGTGAGTGGTACATCCAAAGCACGGAGCTCTCGTCCATAGCTGCGGGGCCGCTTCTCTCCGGAACAGTCCAGATATAAGTGTAAGTATGGCCTGGTGCAATCGTGTCATCCAACTTCACCGTTCCAGCGGTCCCGTCGTTGTATAAAGCTCCCTCTGCATCTTTCTTGTACTCCAGACCATGAGGGTGCATTGTGACTGATAGATGAGTGTTGTTCTTGAACACAGTACGGACGGAGTCGCCAACCTCCGCACGAATCAATGGGCCAAGAATACCCAGATGCTCCCATTGCTGCGGACGAATCTTGAGCACTCTAAAGCTCGCATCCGTGTACTCGCGATACACGGCCTTGTGGTAGATCCGATGGCTGAGGGGTGGACCGGCTTCAGTATCACCAGTTTCGGGGAAAGGCATACCCATTATATTTCTTCCATGGGGGGTATAGTCCCAATCAATTTCATCTGCCGCAATGAAATAAGCGCGGACGACACCGTGCTTATCTTGTTGAGACATCTCAGTTTTCGTATGCATCGGCATCTGCCGGGCGTTTTGGCCGTGGTTGGGGACTCGCTTCACTTCTTGAGCACCGCTGAAAGCGCGGCAAGCAGTTAGAGTAATCAGGAATAAGAGGTAGCGAGGTCGCCCGATAATCAATGCTTCCCTCTTTTCCAACGGCCAACCATTTAGTCTTGCAGTCAGACTAGCCTCGGTGAACCCCGTAGTGCCCGTAGTATGCACTTCCTTTGATTAAGGCATCGTTCATCACAACACCCCAGAGCTTTGAGCCCAAGATCTCGAGTGATGGCGCAATCATGTCTTTGCTCGTCTTTCCTGAGCGGACGACCATCAGAGCCCCATCAACACATGGCAAAACCTCCCCCACGTCTGCCATGGGAATAATAGGTGCAAAGTCTAGGATTACCCACTGGAACATGGATCGAAGTTCAAATAATAGCGGAGTTATCAGTGCTGAAGACAGGAGCCCGCCCATCGAAGCACACCGTTCTCTCACCCCGAGCACATGCAACGAGCCGTCGCCGACCTGCCGAAGAGCTTCTTTGATCGTTCGCTTTCCCTTGAGCACGTCTTCAATACCGTCCTCCGCAATTTTTATGTCAAGCGCATTCGAAACTCCCGGAGCCCTTAAGTCCAGGTCAACCAAGCATGTCTTCTGGCCGGCCTCCGCGAGGCTCCATGCGAGATTAGTCGACGTCAAGGTCTTCCCCTCGCCAGGACTTGGGCTGGTGATTAGGAGAACTCCACCCAGGGGTTGAAGGTTGCAGAGTCGACGGCGCAGAATCTTGTATTGTTCAGTCGCAAGGCCAGTAGGCTCCGTCAGAAAAACCAGACACGATGCTTTGCCGGGTTTCGGCACTACGACCTGCTTATTCCAGGCAGACCGCAGAAAAGAGCCGTCGCCCTCACGACTTTCCTTAATCTTAGATGGCCCTGGAATCGAGATCATAAAACAGGCCTTACTTTGAAAAGGAATATTGCCAGGACAATGCATGCCGCCAGCGATACGAGCACCATTTGAGCCTTCATTAATCGACTATGAGTGAAAGCTGCTCTACTCATAATCGGAGGGATCGTTCCGAGAATTGGGATGCCGGTTGGCAACAGGTCTTTTATGTCGGTCTCGGAGTCTACCGTTCTGCGCAGCAAGTGAATCCCGATCATTGTTCCCGCTGGAAGAAGAAGAGCAGCGACGAGAACACCTACCAAAATAGGAATTCGCTTCGGTCGGATTGGTTTTTCCGGTGTCTTTGCAAGATCCAGAACAGTAAATCGTTCCGCCTGCTGGGTCCGTTCCAACTCCTCCGCCATTCCGGCGGAGAAGGTCTTCTCTAACAGGGACTGGTAGTTCTGCTTCGATGATTCGTAATTACGTGTCAATTCGGCCATCTGAGTCTCCAGAATTGGAACCGAATCGACCTTTCCCTGGTAACTCCGCATGCTTTGTTGCAAGTCTAGTATCCGCTGTTTGTATCGACCAATCTCTTTACTAATCAACGAAAGACGCATTTGCGTATCTGGATCACTAGAGTCCGCAAAATCGGGCGCAGGCACAGGTAGCTCTGAAAGTCTGGAGTTCAGATGGCCCAATTGTTCGTTGACCGCCAGAACGTCCGGGTAGGAGTCAGTAAATTGCCTTTTCAAATTCCAGCGTTCGTTCTCTAACCTTCGCTTCTCCTGAAGAAGACGGTCGCGTTCGGAGGTAGGACTATTTTGCGATTCGACAGATCTGGTTCTCGCTAGCAAGATACGCTCTTGGTCCAGTCGGCTGACTGCATCTATGTTCGATTGCATCTCTGATTGCAAGCGTGACAAAGCTTGCAGATTTCCGCTAAGCTCTTCGGGTGTAGCACCTGCATGTTTAATCTTGAAGGCTTCGCGTTGTCTCTCCTGTTCTTCGAGACTCTCTTTTGCTTGCTGCAACTCGGACGAAAGAAAGTGAGTAGTACCTAGAGCCTGTTGTTGACGCACCTTGAGGTTCCAGTCGATAAAACTGGAGGCAAGCATATTTGTGATCGACGCAACTAGGTCGCGATCATTGTCCTCGTAAGAGATGGTGAAACTGCTCAAACCCTGTTCGGGCTCGGGGCTTTGCTTTAATTCGATCTTCGTCTTCTCCCGCATCATATCCAGAACTTCTTCTCTCGACTTCTTCTTCCGCAGCTCGGGATAAAGATCGTGTTTATCAATAATCTCCTGTAATCTGGAAGCACTGAGCACTTGCTGCGAGAGTGTGTTCATTCGTGCATTCGGATCGCTGGTCACAGTTGAGGAAACATACTTTTCAGGGATCTTCTGTGGATCAACCAGGATGGTCGTGGTGGCACGATAGACGTTCGGTAGCAGCGATGTGCCAGCTACCCCAACTGAGGCAAGCAACACCGCCGATATAATCACTACATCTCCGCGCTTCTTAACCACCTCCCACAGATAAATGGCGGAGATCGAAGAATTCTTCGTTCGCGTCAGAGTTTTTCCCACCATTTCCTCCGCACCGATCAATCTATTGTTGAAAGACATATACCACTAACATTGCGGCAAGAATAAATATTGGTACTTGGCACGTCTGACTTCGCCGACTAGCGAGCAACTTAGACGAAACTATTGGCTCATTTGCTGATGGGATCCGCTAAGGAACAATCACCGTATCACCTGGCAGTAGATTGATATTCTGTTTGACATCACCGCGTAAGGCATTGGTGTAGTTAAATCTGACCTTCTCAAGGCCCTTCGTTCCTCGTAACACAAAGATGCCCTTGCGATTAGCAAATACGTTTAGACCCCCCGCTTGTGCAATAAGTTGAAGGACGGTAATTGGTGCGATAAGAGAATAAGCTCCTGGCTTACCAACTTGGCCCGTAACGAAGACTTGTCTGCTTCGGAAATCAACCACGCTAACGGTTACCTGAGCATTAATAACGAAGTTGACCAAACGTGTGCTAAGAGTTTTGGCCAATTGGTTCGAAGTCATCCCGGCCGCGTAAATATCGCCTAGAAGTGGCAACGATATAAAGCCGTCCGGACCTATCGTCACCGTTTGAGACAGGTCAGCACTCTTCCAGACATTCACACGGATTACATCCGAGACCCCAAGCATGTACTGAGACCCAATGGCAGCCGAGGGAATATCTTCAGCTGACGCTGCAACGGAATGTCCCTCGACGGGCGCCGGCTCTCCACTGAGCGCAGCTTGCACGCCGATCTGCGCCCAGCTGCAAGATGTCAAAAGAAAGAGCATCGCAATGGCGTCAAGCAATCGAATTGATCCTCTGGAGCCCATATGGTCTTGGCCTATACCCTATGTCGTCGAGAAGCAAGCCGATGGCCAAAGCATCGCCGTCTTTATATAAGCTTAGAGTTAGACGTTTTGGGAGTGCGCCAACTCGCGTGGCAACTTATTGCTAACTATTTGCAACGATTTGCGCTTTAGAAAGCGTCACTTACGCCACATTACTAGACAGGGATCACTCCAGGGTTAATGGGAGCCAATGCGGTCGATAGCCAACACCCAAAGTGTGCAAAGATTCGCTAATAACTGCAAAGATCGCGAGAGAGTTACATAAGATGCTGTACAGAGCCATCGAATAATCGTAGGCAACTCTAAGTTCCGCTTCCCGATCGATTAAAACCTCGCCGCCTTCTCTCTAGTCTCTAGGTGTCCGGCGTCCAAAGACGTTCGTCGATTACACCAACATAGATAAGAAGAAGCTATCTACCCGTAGACGAATGAAACGTTGCCCTCGGATGCTGCGCTACTCGTAAAGAGATTGCCGGGCGTAGGCGCAATCTGTTGTCCAATCTGATTGTCCCACCGCAGTTCCATGACACATTGGTCATCGACGTGCACAAGAGGCTCATTGAGGTTTATCGTGCAGTGCAAATCGGTCTTTTATAGAAGCAGGCTGACCGCCAACCAAGAGGCCCTTTCAACTCACATATTCGGGATGCCTGTTTCCATAGGGAGATGGGGATAGCTTGGCGCAGCCTAAGAAGGCTAGTCGGAGTCGGTGATCGTTTTCGGAGGAAAGATGATTAACGTAGGAGTAATTGGTTATGGATACTGGGGGCCAAATCTGGTCCGCAACTTATTTGAGGTCGCAGAGACCCAAGTTGTCGCTGTAAGCGACATGCGCGCCGATCGTCTTGAACAGGTAAAGCTTCGCTATCCATCGGTAATCGTTTCGACGAACTTTCAAGATTTGCTCGATAATCCGAACATTAATGCCATTGCGATCGCTACCCCCGTTCACACTCACTATGACCTCGCGTTACGCGCATTACAAAGTGGGAAGCACGTCATGGTCGAGAAGCCCATGACCTCCACCTCCGAGCAGGCACTTCATCTCATCGACCAGGCGGCTCGTCGAAAACTGACGCTATTGGTAGACCACACCTTTGTTTACACAGGCGCCGTCCGCAAGATTAAAGCCATTGCTGACTCGGGAAAGCTAGGGGATATTCTCTACTATGACTCCACTCGCATCAATCTGGGCTTATTTCAGCGCGATGTGGACGTCATCTGGGATCTCGCAGTGCATGATCTCGCCATCATGGGTTACATCCTTCCCTGCTCGCCATGTGCTGTTGCTGCAACAGGAATCAACCACTTATTTGGTGGTACCGAGAATCTTGCATACCTCACACTGTTTTTCGAACAGAATCTGATTGCCCACATCAACGTCAACTGGCTCTCTCCCGTAAAAGTTCGCCGCACGTTGGTTGGTGGCACCAAACAGATGATTGTCTACGACGACATGGAGCCGAGTGAGAAGGTGAAAGTCTACGACAAGGGAATCACCGTGAACGGGTCTAGCGACTCTCTCTATAAGGCACTCGTCGGATACCGTTCGGGCGATATGTTCGCACCCCAGTTGGACGTCTCAGAGGCTCTCAAGGTGGAGATCCAGCATTTTGTGGAATGTATTCGCACTGGCGCCGAGCCAATCACAGGAGGTCAGGCTGGACTAAGAGTGGTTAGAATCCTTGAAAGCGCCTCTCTCTCGATGAAGCAACGTGGGAAGCTAATCCATCTCGTCCCCGAAGAACTCGCTCTCAGTCAGGGGGCTGCCTAGATGTCCTCAACTCCGATGTACATCGATGGATCTTTAAGCGCGGATAAGATCGGCCTCGCCGCTCTTGCCTCCTCTCTTGATCTCCGCCGTATATCTCCTGATGTTAAGGTGGGGCGGGATGTGCAGATCTATGGATTTGTGAATCTCTACGGCTGCACGATCGGAGATCATAGCAAGATTGGAACTTTCGTCGAAATTCAGAAAAATGCATACATCGGCGCCAACGTAAAAGTCTCCAGCCACACCTTCATCTGTGAGGGTGTTCGGATCGAAGACGACGTCTTTATTGGCCACAACGTCTCTTTTATCAATGACAAATACCCTCGCGCCACAGTTGCCAGCGGAGCTTTGCAGACAGAGGCCGACTGGCAAGTGATAACTACAGTCGTGAAACGTGGCGCCTCGATCGGAACAAGTTGCACCATTCTCGGCGGCATCACTATCGGAGAACTCGCCATCGTCGGCGCCGGTAGCGTTGTGACTCGGGACGTACCCCCCATGGCGGTTGTGGCTGGTAATCCGGCACGGATTCTAAGAATGATGGAGAAACAATGAAGATTCCGTTTATGGACTTGAGATCGCTGCATGAAGGTATCTCGGAGGAGCTTCGCGATGTCTTCGATCGGATCCTCGACAAATCTACCTTTGTGTTAGGACCCGAAGTACAGACCTTCGAACAGGAGTTTGCTGCCTACGTCGGAACTAGATATTGCGTCGCCCTCAACACAGGAACTGCCGCCATCCACTTGGCGCTCGCAGCGTTAGGAATAGGACCAGGCGACGAAGTCATCACGGTCGCACATACATTCATAGCTACAGCGGAGGCCATCACAGCAGTAGGCGCCACACCTGTCTTCATAGACATCGACCCAATCTCCTTCACCATGGACCCCACCTTACTCGAGGCCGCGATTACAAGCAGAACGCGAGCCATCATCCCTGTCGATCTCTATGGACAGGTCGCGGATATGGATCCAATTCTTGAGATTGCCGACCATCACGGCATTTCTGTCGTCGAGGACGCATGTCAGGCCCATGGCGCAGAGTACAAAGGTCGCAAAGCAGGTTCCTTCGGGATTGCGGGCTGTTTCAGTTTTTATCCCGGCAAGAACCTCGGCGCCTGCGGGGAAGGTGGCGCGGTGACAACCGATGACGCAGAGCTTGCCCAACGTATCCGGATGTGGCGCGATCACGGCTCGTCTAAGAGATATGAGCATGTCTTTCCCGGGCTAAACATGCGCATGGAAGGAATTCAAGGCGGAATTCTTTCAGTCAAGCTGAAGTATCTAGATCTTTGGAATGATCAACGACGTAGCGCCGCGGCGGCATTCGATAGCGCCCTTGCAATGGCCAATATCGAAACGCCGACTCAGATGAATAATAGGCATCACGTCTACCACCTTTACGTTGTTCAATCAGACAATCGGGATGCGCTCCGCAAGCACCTTGCCGATGCTGATATTGAAACTGGCCTTCACTATCCAACGCCGTTGCATCTTCAGCAAGCATATCGCTTCTTGGGATACAGGGAAGGAGACTTGCCGATGACGGAGAGAATTAAAGACCGCATCCTCTCGCTCCCAATGCATCCTCACCTAAAAGCCGAATCGATCGAAAGAATAGCCTTTGAACTACAGGAGAGTTGTTATGTCAGCTAACCTCCAGAGTTCGCCATCATCACAGCCGAGGATAGTATCTGCGGTCTTTGGAAGGGCAAAGCTTCTACATGATCCTGACTGGGAGTGGGAATATGCCGCACATCTCAAGCGAACCTATTCGACCCTCGAACTCGTCACCCTCTTCTCCCAGCACAGAGACGAAGAAGGCCCATTCCAGGAGCAGCTTCGACGCATAATCTTCCGTGCGATGTGCCGCACCGCCGGACACGCGTTGCAAATTGGTCCCGGAGTTGTTGTAAAGCATCCGGAGACGATAGAGATTGGCGACGGAGTCTTCATCGGAGCTCAGACCATGATCCAGGGGCGCTTCGACGGTACCTGCCGCATCGGCAATCACGTCTGGATCGGCCCTCATTCTTACTTTGACGCTCGAAGCCTCATTCTCGACGACTATGTTGGATGGGGTCCTGGAGCAAAGGCTCTTGGATCATCCCATACAGGTACTCCAGTTGACATCCCTATCATCGCAACACCACTCGCGATCGAGCCTGTGGTGATTGGATACGGGGCCGATATCGGCACCAACGCAACCATACTACCCGGCGTTCATATTGGGGCACATTCGATAGTTGGCGCAGGTGCGGTGGTTACAACCGACGCTCCGGAATATGCAGTCCTCGTGGGCGTTCCAGCGAGGGTAACCCGATATCGGAATCATTAACAGCACTCCGCATCTGGGTAACGTGAAATTCAATAAACGCATCGGTAGAGTTCAGCCGGCACCCGGCAGAAGAGGTTCAATGAATCCCATACAAGGGGCACGAATACTGATAACAGGGGGCGCAGGGTTCGTCGGAAGCGCCACTGCTGACCGATTGCTGCAAGAAGGGGCCGCGGAGGTGCGCATATTAGACAACTTCGTTCGTGGCAATCTCCGTAACCTTGAGAGCGCAAAGAGCAAAGGCAACATAGTGGTGATCGAAGGAGATATCCGCGACGCCGACAAGGTCGATGAATCTGTACGCGGTGTCGATTACGTTATTCATCAAGCGGCCTTGCGCATCACTCGCTGTGCTGAATCACCCCGCGAAGCTATACAGGTTATTGTGAATGGCACTTCGAACGTTCTTGAAAGCGCAGTCCGCCACAAGGTTAAAAAAATCGTGGCCGCTTCATCAGCCTCCGTATATGGTGATCCCTCTTATCTCCCAATGGACGAGGCTCACCCTTTCAACAATCGAACGCTCTACGGGGCCGGCAAAATAGCCAACGAGCAGATGCTTCGTTCGTACTATGAAATGTTCAACCTCCCTTATGTTGCATTTCGCTACTTCAATATCTACGGTCCTCGGATGGATATTGATGGCGTCTATACGGAGGTCTTAATTCGCTGGATTGACGCTATCGAAGCCGGCCAGGCGCCTAAAATCTTCGGAGACGGTTCGCAGTCGATGGATTTTGTGTACGTCGACGATGTCGCACATGCTAATGTGATAGGCCTAATATCCGATGTGACCGACGAAGTTTTCAACGTCGGAACCGGCATTCAGACTAGCCTGAGAGAACTTTGCCGACTTCTACTGAAAGTAACCGGCTCTCGTTTGGAACCTGAGTTTATTCAGGCGCGAAAAGTAAACAACGTTCAAACCCGCCGCGCAGCTGTTGAAAAAGCCGAAAGCTTGCTTAACTTCAGAGCCCAAGTAAAGCTGGAAGATGGTCTCAAAGCTCTTGTACAGTGGCGTGATCAGGTCATGTTGGAGTCTGCCGCCATAACCGGAGGCTCGTCTCGATGATTCCCGTTGCACGTCCTTACATTGGTGTCGATGAAGAACGGGCGGTAGTAGAGGTCCTGCGCTCCGGTTGGGTAACCCAGGGACCACGCGTGGCAGAATTCGAAATCAAATTCTCGGAATATACCGGCTGTAAGTATGCGGTGGCTGTGTCATCGTGTACAACTGCCCTCCACCTCGCCCTACTCGCAGCCGGTATCCGCACAGAGGACGAGGTTATCTGTCCTAGCCTTTCTTTTATTGCGACCGCAAACTCCATTACCTACACTGGCGCCACGCCGGTCTTTGCAGACATTGACCCGAATACGTATAACCTCGATCCAGCCAAGATCGAAGAGGCGATCTCGCCAAAGACTAAAGCCATCTTGGTGGTCCACCAAGTAGGCCTTCCTGCAGAGATGAAATTGATCCTAGAGGTGGCCGCGAAACATGGTCTGACAGTTATCGAAGACGCCGCATGCGCCATCGGGTCGGAGTACGACGGAAAATTGATTGGCGCACCTCTGGGCACTATGGCTTGTTTCAGTTTTCATCCCAGAAAAATTCTTACTACAGGTGAAGGTGGGATGATCACCACCAATGATCCTATGATCGCGGAAACACTTCGACGTAACCGGCAACACGCGATGAGCTTATCCGACGTGGCACGCCATAGCGCGAAACAAGTCAGCATCGAAGCCTATGATGAGGTCGGCTTCAATTTCCGGATGACTGACATGCAGGCCGCGTTAGGTATCGTCCAACTTGACCGTCTCGGCGACTTTCTCGCGCGACGAAGATTCTTGGCCGCCCGATATACCCAAGCTCTGCACGATCTCGCTTGGATACAGACACCTGCGTGTCCAGAGAACTGCCGCCATAACTATCAGTCCTACATGCTGCGCCTCGTCGGTCCCTTCGCCGGCAGACGAGATGAGATTATGCAAGATTTGCTCGAGAAAGGCATCTCTACACGTCGCGCTATTATGGCGATCCACCGAGAACTGCCTTACCGCTCCAAGAATTGGGACCGCTGTTTATTGGAGACGAATCAAATAGCCGATACAGGT
Source organism: Granulicella sp. dw_53 (assembly GCF_018449545.1). Classification (GTDB taxonomy): domain Bacteria; phylum Acidobacteriota; class Terriglobia; order Terriglobales; family Acidobacteriaceae; genus Edaphobacter. The sequence goes on from NZ_JAAVUR010000010.1 coordinate 212,667, forward strand.
CTAATCCTTCCGCTCTTCCACCAGATGACCAATTCGGAACAAGATTATGTTATCGCTAGTCTTCGAGCATTTGAAATCAAAGGGTCTTCCTTTGGCGGGGCCCAACACCGAGCTTCGATCGCAGATGGCGGACCCAACGCTGTCATATAAGCCATCATAAGTAGACATGCTCATCTTATAAGCCCGATTTTCTGCGGTTGGGTTATTGATACGCCAATATAGAAGAGATGAAGTTTAGCGTAAGAGTGTAGCTCCCGTTGGTCACATGTCGAAGCGGCAGTTTCTCGGGTATCGGTGGTAGTCGCCCCAACTTGGGTCACCTTGCCTCCGGAGCCTACTCCATTGATCATCTCGCTGACGCTATAGGCTCGTAAATAACGTCGACCCAGTAGTTCCCTGCGGCAAAGCTCTGATCCGGGTAGATGCTAACCGAAGAGTAGTGATAAACCCCGTTTCCACCATCGACGCCAGTAGCGAGAGCATGCAGTGGTGGTGAATTAATGCCTGCACTCGCAAAGAAGTTCGTATCTCCCGAGTAGTGGCCGGCCGGAGCAAAGTAGGAGACGATATAGGTTGTATTTGCGGAGATAGAGACAGGGGTGGCGAAGAGTACCTGCTGCCAACCGGAGCTACCTTCACTAACAAAAGTAGCCGTGGCTAGCAGAACACCCGTGCTGGACCAGAGGTTTCCGATGTGGGTACCCGTGTTTGCCGCGCTCTTATAGAAACGGATTCCGGATACAACCCCATCTGTATCCGAGCGCCACTTAACGCCAATCTCAATGCTCGCGTTATCCCCATCGTCTATGAGGGAAGGCGTTGCGGAGGGCTGCCATAGAGTGTTGCACGGACAGCCTTGTGGCACAGAGAAGTTCGCCCCTGAAACGTTAGCCCCTGAGACCACGACTGCAAGAGTCGTCGGAGTAAACACCAGTCCGGCTTTAGCTGGCGTTAATGAGTACGCACCGCTCACCACACTGGGAAAGCTGTATTTTCCCGCCATGTCGGCCGTTGTGACAGCATTGCTGAGACCAGCCAGACTTATCAGTGTCCCCGCTCCACCAGGAATGGTTCCGGAGATGGAATATGTTGTGGCCGCAGCAGTAAAGTTTACCGCTCCTACAGCCGCACCGTTGATCTTAACGCTCTGACTGATTGGGCTAACAACATATCCTGGACCACTCGGCGTTACTGTGTAAGTGCCGTTCGGAATGCCTGCAAAAGTGTAATTGCCAACACTATCCGTCACGACGTTTGCAGCAGATGCCGGTGAAAGTGAAACAGTCAGACCTGATCCTCCCGCGATCTTTCCGGAAATAACATACGTCGGCTCTGAGGAAGCGAAGTTGACCGCAAGACTATGAGATCCACTGATAGTGACAATCTGGCTCGCAGGGGTGAAGATATAGCCGGATTTACTGGGCGTGACAGTGTAGGTTCCGTTTGCCAAGCCACTGAGACTATAGTTTCCGAACGCGTCTGCAGTTACGCTTGCCGTGGTCGCTCCACTTAGAAGAAGGGTAGCCCCAGCACCACCGACTCCTGTGATTGTGCCTCCCAGACTATGCGTCGTCGTAGTTGCATAAATGGCGTCGACCCAATAGTTGTTTCCGTTGTAACTGGATATTGGTAACATACTACTTGCTCCCTGCGCATAGACACCGTTACCGCCAGCTAACCCAGTCGACAAAGCATGCAATGGAGGACGATCGATATTTGCCGTTGTGAAGAACGCGCTGTCTACAGAGTAGTGCCCGGCCGGCGCAAAGTAAGAGGCGATGTAGGTCGAATTACCGCTTACAGGAACCGGTGCCGGAAACATCACTTGTTGCCAGCCTGAAGCGCTTTCACCGGTAAATGTGGCAGAAGATAGAGGGTTGGTATTTGTCGGTGACCAAAGATGCGCCAGATGCACGCCTGTATTCAATGCTGTTTTATAGAAGCGCACACCGAGAATATAGCCATCAGCGTCCGCTCGAAATTTGACACCCAGTTCATAAGCAAGCGTGTCCCCTGAATCGATTGTCGCCGGCTGTGTTGTAGGCGCCCATATGGTGTCACATGGGCAGATCTGCGGTACCGTGAAATTCACCCCGGTTACATTGCCTAAAGCGACCGCAATATTATGGTTGCCGGGCACAAAAGCCAAGTGCGGTTGGGTCGGTGTAATCGAATAAGATCCAGCGAAGACACCCGGAAAAGTATAGTTGCCCGATGTATCTGCGGTGGCAACTCTATTGGTGGAATCATTGATCGCAACGGAGCTGCCAGCGCCACCTGTGATTGTTCCACTCACGCTATAGCTTTGGGCGCCGGCAAAGAGAACATCAACCCAGTAGTTTGTGGACAAATACGTGTTTGTTGGAAGCGCCCCGGTTGGATTTGAAGTGTAGATGTATAACCCGTTCGCTCCATCGACGTTGTTCGCGAGGGCATGAAGCGGCGGTGTGTTGACTCCCGTTGTCGCGAGATAGTTTAGGTCGGCAGAGTATTGTCCAGATGGAGCGTAGTACGAAGCGATGTAGGTGGTATTTGCCTCTATCTGGATCGGTGTTGAAAGCGTCACCTGTTGCCAACCTGAAACTGTTTCCCCCGTAAAAATAGCACTAGCTAGGAGAACTCCAGAGCTTGTCCAGAGATGGCCGATATGAGTTCCCACATTTGCAGTCGCTTTATAAAAGCGCAAAGCTGTGACACTGCCTGGACTATCAGTTCTGAACTTTATACCTAACTCCACTGGGCTTCCATCATTGGAATCGATCAGAGCAGGAGTGGCCGATGATTGCCATAGAGAGGTACAGTTGCAAACTTGGCCTGCGAAGTTGACGTTAGCTACACTCGCACCCGATAGCACGATGGTCTGCGCACCAGGAGTAAAAATAAAGCCTGGTGCAGAAATGGCAAGTGTGTAAGAGCCATTCAACAACCCACCAAAAGAGTAATTTCCGGAGATATCCGCAATCGTCATACCAGAGGCGGTCCCTCCGAGTTTAATTACGGCTCCACTGACACCAGTAATCTTGCCTGAGATGCTCAGAGGATTCATCACCATAGCCGTAAAGTTAACCCCGGTGACAGTTCCATTGTTTACGGTGACAAGCTGACTGGAAGGGCTGAAACTGATGCCGGTATTGGTGACAGACACAGTATACGAACCGTTAACCAAGCCACTGAAGCTATAGTTTGCTGATGAGTCTACCGACGTTGCAGAAATTTCTGCGCCAGTCAGATTAACAACTGCACCTGCGCCACCTGGACCCGCGATCGATCCGCTGATCCCATACGTATGGGAAGAGGTATAGACAACGTCTACCCAGTAGTTCGCTGACAAATTGCTGCCTGAGGGGAAACCGCCCAGTGTGCCAGAGGGCGGATAGTAGAAAACTCCATTCTGACCATCCACTCCGCTTGCCAGCGCATGGATCGGAGGATTATCAACCCCGGTGGCCGCAAAGAAATAGGAGTCAGCAGAATAGTGTCCCTTCGGAGCAAAGTAGGACACGATGTAAGTAGTATTCGCCATCACAGGGATTGGTGCCGCGAAATTAGCCTGCTGCCATCCGGAACTACCCTCACCGGTGAAAGTCGCGGTGCCCAGTAGGGCTCCGGTGCTGGACCATAGATGGCCTATGTGCGAACCTGTATTATTCGATGCTTTGTAGAAACGAACACCGAGAACCGACCCATCCGTATCCACACGAAATTTAACTCCTAACTCGACTGCATTGACGTCCCCGCTATCTGTGCCCGTTGGAGCATGCGAAGGGGCCCAAATGCTACAAGGACAGGTCTGCGGTAGTACATTGACCGACACTCCACCTATGGGAACTTCGAGGTTTGCGCTGTCGTCTACCGCACGGCTCATAAGCGTGGAAGATGAACTCGCCGCGGTAGGTGTCCAAACATAGCTCCAGGCGGCGCGACCCGTGGCAGGGTGCCAGGTCGCTCCAGCGTCGAAAGAAAACTCGACCCCTGCAACTACTCCGCCCGAGTCGCTGGCCGTTCCGGTCACTGTGATGGCATTGCCTGTATTGACCGTCGAACCTGACGTTGGAAAGCTGATCGTGGAGGTGGGTGCCGTTGTATCGGACGATGCAGTCGTCGCCACAATTCCTGGCTGGGGGTTCGCAGGTTGCACCTCCATATCCGCCAACAAATTCACCGTCGCCTGCTGCATGTTCAAATCGGGGGCTGGGGTAGCGAAGGAAAAGAGATTGTCGTGGTTACTGTTCAAGCCCCATGACCAATCGATTGAGCCTGCGCTGAAGACGAGGGCTCCACTTGGAGCTCGGTACAGCATAAGATGGTGAGTCGCCACACCGGCGCCATAGGTTGCGCCATAGTCCAGAAGATAATCAGTTGTTAGTGTGTAGGTCGATGTAGAAAGATGAAACGCACCCGGTGGTCGAAATCCATTGTCAGCATCCACCTCCCACTCGTAACCCAGCGATGCGACAGGCAGCGTGTAGGTTGCCGTTGCCGCGAGTGTCGCCGCCGCCGTGTTACGCCAGAACCGCATCTTTCCGTCATCCGACGGGACTTTGATTTTCAGACTACCGTCGTTGTCGTCCCCAGTCCCATTGACCATGAACAAACTTCCGGTCAGTGCGTTCTCTGGCTTCCCTCCATCAGCCGGCGGACTGAAACTTGGGTCACGCCAGGTTCCCGTCCAGACCGCAGGGCTTTGAGAGTCAAGCTTTGCGAACGCTAAGGTTTCCTTGTAACAAACCATGGTGCGATTGGGGGTGCTCGTCCCATCGATACTGTTCTCCCATCGTGTCTTCCAGAACATTGTGTTGCCACTGAAAAACGCAAGGTTCACCCCCGCATCGCGAGCAGCTTGAACATTGTCTCGTTGTGCTCCCGACCAATACTCGTCATGGCCAGAATCCATATAGATCTTATGATTCTTAATCAAGGTACCGTTGCGCGATGCGTCCACTCCAGTGAAGTAGCTCACGTCGTAGCCATTTGATTCGAGCCACTGAACCATCGCGAACTCTGCGCCAAATACCCAGGTATCCCATTCCTGGGCGAATCCCCGTGTCAGAAATGGGCGGTTATAACTGACCTTGTAGGAACGATCCGTAAGATCGAAGGCTGGCGTAGCTTTGCTATACAAACTACCTGCGCCATAGTAGTTATAAGCTTGCCAGGTCTCGTCGGATGTCTGGTACATGATCGCGGAATGGCTCGCATCGTTTCTCACGATAAAGACGATGTGGCTATCTCCCCCCGTGACCCCTCGTACGAGATGAGCAAAGTAAATTCCGGAGACTGCCGTTGCGGGCACCTTCCACGAAGCAGATACCGCCCAGTTGCCGCAGTCAATTAGCCCCGTAGTCGTATCAGTATTGCAGGCTGGTTGAATCTGGGGGAGCGAAACCGACGGTGTAATCGACGTAATCTTCCGCGCACCCCTACCACCGTAATAGCCCATCCGGTAGATATCGATCGTGTATGCCGTTGCCGGTGTATTGATCTTAAAGAAGATAGTACTTCCCTGGTTTACGCTGATGTCGGCAGCAAAACCCTGGATCGAAAGATCTCCCGCACTTCCAGGCCCTACATCCCATTCGCTCGATGGATTTCCCGTTAGACAGTTCTCGGCAACAATCGGGTTCGCGGGATTAGTACACTGCGCATGTGCCTGTCCAACGAGTGAAACCAGAACGGCCAAGATCATTCCCAAGAGGGTCAGGCTGCTCTTACACATCGCGCATTGAGATAATTTCTTAATAAGCTCCTCGCCCGCTCTGGAGCGGCTCGCACCTGATGGCTTGGGTGGTGTATTCGAATGGGTCGGCACCGCCTCAAACGAGGCCGGCCTTCCCTTCCACGGACGCTTATTGCATGTGGACTACCAAAGCAGGACGGAGATCGTCTCAGACACTGTTGCGCAGTAAATTGCCCAGCCTGCCTGCTTCGGTATGCTGAGTGACTGTTCTATGCGGATTCCGAAGGAGCTCACAATCTTGTTTCAGCGCCTTGCAAACATGCGTAAATGTTGCAGGAAAATGTCATGTCTGCCCTAAACTTTGCACTGCACAACGGGATTGAAGCCGGTCTGCGAGACGGAAGGCCAGGGCCATCATTGTGAAGGTCGGGTTTGAACTTCCACCAGTCGGAAAGACAGAGCAACTTACAATAGACAGGTTTCTCACGCCATGCACCTTAAGAGAACTATCGACCACGCTATTCGAAGGATCGGTGCCCATTCTCGTACCGCCCATCATATGAAACGTGTCGAGTCGACCGCCACTGAACCAAGCACCCCCATCTACGGCGATCTCCGGATTCGGCGGTACAACCGCCAAGGAGTGTTCGCGGAAAAGTAGGTCGATCTCTTTCGCGTAGGTGCGAATGCACTCTTGCTCCTCTACCGATATCTTCCAGTCTAAGACGGCCTCTCGCATTCCCAACGAATTCGTATCCGTCCCCAAACGGATCCGGCTTTCCCTGTCGGGCCTCTGCTCGACGTCGATCTCCAGAACGATCTTTGCATGCTTCGACACGAAACGTCTGTTGCGAAATCTCGCCATGAAAAGCAATCCTGCAATCTCTGCCGAGGCTGCTGGCAACCCCAAAATATCTCGTCGAGTCTCCTTATCGAGCTTGCCGCGCTGTAAAGCCCGAAGTAGACCACGAATCAAGTCGGCTCCGGATCCCTCCGGCTCTTCAATCGCAAATTGGGCCGCAACGGATAACAATCGTTTCTCGCAACGCAATTCTCTCGTCGCCTCCAGCTTTGCCCTATGAGTCGTACCGCTTCGGATGAAGGGAGCGAACGTCCGAGTCACACGCCTTCGATCTTCTGGGTCAACGACCCCTGCGCGCACGCCAACGTGGTCATGGAAGTACCGTCCCACTTGGTCCCGTCCATTGCCTACCCCCTCCGGGCAAACGCCGTTTGAGGCAAGCAGTAACCGTGATCCTTCGATCGTTCCAGTGCAAAGGACAAATTCCTCTGCCTCAAAGGTATAGGGCACTCGGCCGTAGTTAACTGCGGTCAAACTACGAACGGAACCTCCGTTTAGTTGCAGGTTCAACGAGACAACGTTTGCATGGGTGAATACAGTTACCGTCTTTGACGAGAGACAGTATTGGCCCAAAGTCTTCGAAAGATTTCTCTTAACGAAGGGTGCACACTTCGAGAAGCGAAGCCTCACCTTTTCAGATTGGAACGGATGCTCGCGACCAAACTCCTTCAATAGCTCGTCAGAGTATGTGGCTATTGGAACACCCATAGCCTGCTCTAGATCGCTGTAATACGGCTCTAGCTCGCGCAGACTTATCGGCCACTGCGGCAGTCCTAGGCATTTGGGGGGGTGCAGTACGTCTTCCGTAAAAGGAAGGAGCTGACCACCCCATCGCGTCGAAGAGCCACCGAAGGTACGAAACCGGCCCTCTGCAGCGCCCGTATGGGGGTATCCGTCCATCGTTGTCCGATAGAGACTTTGGCTGCGCTCCTCGATCTCGAGCCCACCCGCCTCAAGCAAATGTACTTCCCTTCCACTTCGCAGCAAACGTGAAGCAAGCAGAATCCCAGCCACGCCTCCGCCCACAATGCAGACGGAGGAACGAAATGTGGACGGTAAGTTCGGCGTCTCCAGATCGATATACACGGTGAGCTATTACAGCACATCTATGCTTACTGCTACTTCTACTTATTTCAGAAGAAGCCAAAAATAGGCGAGAACTGGAGAAACAGAAGTGCATGAGGGACAGCCGAAATAAACCAACACTTATATCAGCTTCTGGAAGCTGCGGATTAACAATCTACGATAGGTGTCGAAACCGGGAAGAAATGAGAAGATTTCTTAGCGGTAATACAGGAGACGAAACGATGAAGAAGTTGCATTCGCTGATGCTGAAGCGTGGCCTGATTTTGGTCGGAATCATAACCGTCTGTGCCTCGGGTAACGTCTTCGCCCAGAATAAGGCCATCGACTTTACCAAAGGCATGCCCTTCAGCGACGGATTCGTCGCCGGCAACACTCTCTACGTCGCGGGTCAACAAGGGCCTGACGCTCAGGGCAAAGTCACCGGGACCGATATTACCCTCCAAACCACAAACACAATTGCGGCCATAAAGAAGGTAGTAGAGCACGCAGGCTTCCAAATGTCTGACCTCGTCTCAGTCACCGTCTACGTCACCGATCTCAATGACGTCAAGAAGATGAACGAGGTCTATATCAAGCTCATGCCGGATCCCAAACCGGCCCGGGCGACAGTCCAGGTTGCAGGCTTGATCGGCGGCGCAAAAATCGAAATCTCCGCCATCGCCGTAAAGCACTAACAATTAGTGTCCAACTCAATGAACGGTTGCATTCGTTGATAGCTTAGGCAGACGGGTGGCTGCTCGATCGCATAAACGATCGAGCAGCGCCGGATCCTTGCATACCTGAGGACAGACGGCACCGAACTCACCCAGGCCTCGACGAGTGCTCCGGCCTGCTTCTGCGTTCCAGGCGCCGGTGTCCTGCGAATCCAGGCGCCCAGGCCCAACCAACGAGCGTGTCATTGCCGATATGCTCGACGAGCTCGTGCAGGGATCGGTTGCCATTCCTCTTGGGGTCTTTGATCTGAGCACAGATTTCAGGAACGGTCTTTCCTTCCCACGCCATCTCGTGCGGCGCCAGATACCATTCGGGATGACCGGGCATACGTCCCGGCTTGAAGTTAGGGTTCTAATGACAAGTCAGCGGCAGATCGGAGCCGCGTGCAATGAGATATTTGCCAAAGATTCCACTCCCCATTATCCGGTCCGTCTTAGAACCGGGGGCAGCGTTTCGAGCAGCGCATAACCAACGCCCATTGCAAAACCACCCTGCGATTGCCCGATCACCACCTCGGGAACGCCGGACAATGATTCTGCCCTCTTGAGGAAAAACGCTATGCACCAAAGCGCAACGCCCCAAATAGCAATAGAGGACGAATTAAGGAGTTTCGCACTATCTGAAATAAATCCTGATGGGATGTGTTTTTTCATCAAGATGAATCGAAGGTAACCTGATAGAAGGACAGGACTCGTAGACCCAATTGAAATGGACATCTCAGAGGCAACCGAATTAATTCGAATAGACAAAATTACGGGAACGAATGCACAGACATGGTGCGATTTTGGCTGCGGAACAGGGACCTTTACGCTCGCCCTCGCAACCTTGCTACCCTCAGGTAGCGTGATCTACGCCGTAGACAAAGACGAGAAATTATTGAAGCAGATTCCCGATCGGTATAAAGAGGTAACGATTCACAAGCAGATCGTGGACTTGGAGGTAAACGATCTACCTTTGCCTGCACTTAATGGTGTCCTCATGGCAAATTTCCTGCACTTTGTTAAACTCCAAGGTGCTTTCGTGGAAAAGCTACGCACGTTGTCTGAACGATTGTTGATTGTGGAGTACGAAGATAGGGCACCAAGCCGTTGGGTCCCATATCCGCTTGGCTTCTCTGCTCTCCAAAACTTGCTCCGGGGACGAGGATTTACAGAAATAGTCAAGGGTGGAACTCGTCCCTCCCGATTCGGTGGCGAGATGTATTCCGCTCTGGCCGAGTTGGACAGCAGCCAATCTTAGAACAAATTATTATTACCACGTAGCGCTTGTAGGCACATATGCGAGACCTGAAAGGATCACTCATAACCTCAGACGTTAAAAGAAGCAGGAATCAGAATGTCTGACGGTGTACCGTCATGGGCGAACCTGGGCTGATCAATCTCGCTCTTCAGTGATTCCTTTAAGAAGGCTGATCTCACCAGGCGTTTGATGGCCAACGTCAATACAGATGGTGCTACACCGTTCTCTCTCATCAGTTGAAATCGAACTCAATCACATTGCCGATTCGTCGAGTGGCTGACTTCTCTTCGAATTTAGGCTTCAGGCACCACCAGGGGTTCAGTGTTTTCGTTAACGAATGGACATTGCACGTCACTGGAGCGGAAGCCGACGGGAGGCAATTGAGTTATAAATCCAAGCCATCAGAGCCGAATTCGATTGGGGAACTCGCTACTCATGTGACCAGCTAGACCAACAGAACTCCATGCCTTCCAAGAACCCACGACGTAAAGGTTCTGCCTGGCTCGAGAGACGGCGACGTTCAAGATGTTTCGGTGTGCCCGCAGCCCACTCTCGGGCACCACTCTGAGATTCGGAAGGCGCTCCCAATAGCAATATCACGGTGACAGCCTCACGCCCTTGAAATGCATGGACAGTACCCACATGGTCTTTCAGCCACTGAGTGCCATCACGGCTTAACATGCGCAGGAGATCTGGCCGATTCTCTAAGGAACGAGCCATCTCGTGCACAACGATGCGGAAGGGTGAGATCACGAAGACGTCTGCGTTTCCAGTCGCCGATGTCAACCTGGTAAGCAGATCGATCACGGCTCTGCCTTCCGCCGGAGACCACTTCGAATCAGCTTTTCCTTCTACATCGATCCATGTCGATGCTCCAAGCACAGCTTCAAACGTTCAACTTCCTGGGACCAACCACCTGCACCATCTGGCCGGCATAAGCGATCCTATTCGAGATTGAGAACATTGGATCCTGACAGCGACGATGCACAAGCAATGGGAGACCAACGCGTCTCTCCCCCGCAACGGCTTCGAAGCTTGATTGATAGTGTGAGGCACGATCCGTAAGCGTCTGCGTCGATGCCGATGGAGCCGTCCAATCCAGTTCAGTCACTTTAAAGAAGTCACAGATGTCTGTGTTCAGGCGCTCAGGTAGCGAGACCACGGGCTGGATCTGCAGAGGATCTCCTACAGCAACGGCGCGCTTTGCTCGCAGGATCGCACCGATGGCAGCCTGCGGCGTGGCCTGCCCGGCCTCGTCGATCAGGAGCCATCCCAGGGTGCCCGGCGGCACATCGCCGAGCATGCGTTCGACCGACGCAAATGTCGTTGAAAGAACCGGCACAACCAGAAAAAGTGTTGACCAGAGATCCCCGAGTAATCTGCGCCGCTCCTCAGTCTTTTGCATGCCCGCGTTCGACACCTGAAGCGCTCCAAGATTGTTAAGAATACTGGAAGCTGCGGCATCGATAAAAGCACGGTGGAGGGCCAGAGAGGCAATGAAGAGATTCTCACGCTTGTCGTTCAGTGCTTCCGTGACCCAGGGCGTCGATTGATTCCAGCTTAAGTGTCCCTCCTGGAACTTCTCTTCATCGATAATCCGGCCGCCAAGTCGCGTACGGTGCTCGAAGATGACTTGAGACCTTGCAGCTAGTTGTCCCCGTTCTCTCTCCATATCCGTTTCAAAAACTTGCGCCTTCGCTGCAACGAGTGGGCGGACACATTCCGCCTTTTTGTAGCCATCTTCTGACGCTGCGAACTCCCTCGCAGCCGTGTCCACCGGTCTTCGCCAAACAGCGGCTTCTTCTGCCCAGGCCTTTGCGTCGTCTGTACGCGCCAGACGCGCAAGCAACCCAGGCCGCGAGCTCTTGTGCCGATTCCAAGCTGCTGAGGCTTGCGCGTGGCGTGCAGAGGCTTCATCGCGCTCTTTACGAAGTGTCTCCACTCTTACGGCAAACTCGTCACGTTCAGCGTGTAGGCTCTCTAGTTCCTTCTCTTTGCTGTCTAACTGGCGTTGGAGCTTGTCCAGTGTAAGGCAGAGTCGACGTACCTCTTCAAGCGCCTGCAACTCAGCATCTATTTCTGCCTTGAGAGTAAGAAATTGCGCTCGCACTTTCGGCCAATTTTCCTTCGCTTGTTGCGGAGAAGGCGGATGCTCCCGAAGCACGACTTCGGGTGTTCGTCTCTCGACAACGTCCGTGGCGGAATCTCGATTCTCAATCAGAACGGAATGACCCATTGCGGTCTTGAGATAGGTTCTGAAGCCGCGGTCCTCGTTCCACCAGAACGCCTCCCAGAAGGCCGATCGATTTTCCTTATTGCCGAGTACGGCTGCGATCAGACCCCATGTCTTCACTGGCTCCGGCGCGAGATCATCTTCAGACGCCTTTTCCTTCCGCTTGCGCGGGCCGTGGACGAGATCGCTGATCGACTTGAAATAACTCAGCTGCTCACGAGAGTGGGCCACGGCACCTTCGGCGGGCAGCTCCTTGCTGATATTCTCGACCGCCTTGTTATTGCTGGAGGCAACCAGCATCTCATGCCCCTTCAGACTGCTATCCAAACGGAAGATGTCAAAGGAAGTCTTCCCCGCTTCAACCCGCTCCTCCGTCTTGGTGAAGGCCTTACTCGGATCATCAAACGCGCTCATGGCCACAGCTCGCTCAAGGACGCACATAGCGACAACGTCGCGCAGCAGCGTGGTCTTTCCTGTGCCAGGAGGCCCGTTCACCGCAAGAATCCCTTCCTTGCCGTTCAGCTCTTGCCCGATCAGATTTACCGCGGCCTGTTGCAGCACAACGAGTGATCTGCCTTCTCCGGCAGGCCACCTGGCCGCGGGAATTTTCGCAGGAGCAACCGCCGCCTCCAGAGAAGAATGGTCCTTGAGCACATCCAACGAATTGGCCTCTGGAATCACGCCAAGATATTGCAGAACGCCGGTGGGAGCTGTCCCATTCTCGATATGACGCGCAACGCGGGCCAAATCATGTAGGAAGAAAGAGTTAAGAAGCCGAGCCTCCGGCTGGGCCTTCGACCCAACCGGATAGTAGTAGCGCAACACAAAGGTTGGGCGCTCAATCAGATTATTTGGAATTTGGCAGGTCTCGACCAGCCACTGATAAGCCCGGTCCATCGTTGGAACGTCCAGAGGAATGGGTTTACCGTCGGAATCGAACCTGTGCACGATCGCGTCTAACCCGCGCTGCAACTCATCCTCTACTGTCGGCCAGCTTCCAAGCTCTTCCAGCCTAAGCTGGAGTGCGAGAGGAAGCGCCCATGGAAAGCTGGAAATCGAGATCGCCTTCTCGGCAAGCGCGACGCCATCCTTATCCAGCAAAACCTCTACCGCGACTGCCTTCTTCTTCGAGGAGCGGACTCTTGCCTCGTCATCGCCGAAGACTTTGATGAGGGCCTCGGTCGCTGGGTCCATCAGTATCGAACCCAGAACGACGCTGTAGAAGAGCTGCTTCCCAGGCGGCGGCTGTGTGGATGTGGTCCAGGGCAGCGGTCCATCCTCAAAGCGGACAACGCGGCTCCGATCGCCGTACACGAGATCATGCGGTGCGTCGTAGGTTGCAGGCGAGAGCGCTTCGAGCGCCGTCCATGTAATCAGGATGGCGGCTGGTTCGTTTTTTGTTTCGCCAGTAACAGTTGACGAAAGTGCTTGTGACGATGACATGGCGTGCGCGCGACGAAGCTCTGAGCCCATATCGAATCCTTCGGCCCCTCCGGAGTCCCTCATTACCTCCTTATTCTCACCTAATACAGAGAAACGTGTTACGAGGTGGAAAGCCGTGGGGTCAAGCAACAAAGTACCGCTTGGTGACGGACGCCAACGCCAGGCAATGCTTACCTTCGGTAATTCTCTCGCCTATTTGGGCAGCGACTAGCTAAGGCGATGCCGGCATACCCATCGAAACAGCCAAATGAGAAACATAGGTCTCCTCAAGGATGCTTTATGGAGGCTGGCTTCGCATTACTACGCGCGCAAAGCTGTATTCTCGCTCAACAGTCTCAACCTTTGAGCAAAGCCAACACGCTACGTACAATTTGATCCGAAAATCGGTTTCGTTGGGATGTTGAGGTAATACCGAGTGTACTTACTGCCCACACGGACGAGGGCTCCTACCGAGACTAGATCTGCTAAATCACGCGCTGTTGTTGCAAAGAAGCTTCGATGATCGCGGTCCAGGTGGAGTCACCATAACAGCCCTCCGACAAAAGGTAACAAAGTAACACCAGTTTATTTCACCATGAAAAAAGCTCCTCGGGCCGAGAGACTTTGGTCTATGTAACCTATTCATTTTGTGAAACCTATCTTGGTGCCGGGGAGGGGGGCGAACACCCGCGAGGTTGTCCTCGGCGGATTGGCGGTCCGCCGCGCCGTGGAGTATCCACCACTTCATAAAGTGACGCCAAAATCGCTCAACGCGAGGTTTGCCGTCCTCTTGAGAGGTCGCCCTAAAGTTCTTCGGTCAGATCTGATGGCCTCTTCCATTCCACGAAATGAATCCCGATCCAAAATATAGAGGTAAGGGACTTATGAAGCGGTCGGTCGGCAAAGCCGGCCCGTGGACGGCCTTTGCTACAAGAATGCTACAAACTGTTACCAAGCGGAGCGTCCATGCTGCCCCGGGGAGATCGGCCCGATTCCCTTTCGCTGAACGTGCCTCCCGTATTGAAGAAAGCATGCTCACATGCCCTCTTGCTTCCAGAGTTGCCGCACCCTTCGAGCATTTCACACGCTACAAGTGGCCTTAACTCCTGAAGCATCCGATCCCTGGACGGCTGAACATTCTAAGGGAGTTAATAGCCGGAAGGACCGGTAAAACCGGTATTCCGGGCTCCGTTTGGCATCAAATTTGAATCAATTTCTAACCAGTAGGCGTGGGCTGACTGTGGGGTTCAGCCCATTTCTTCCGTTACCAGCCTGAGTGATTCATGCGCGTGTTCATTAATCTCATTGTTCACGTTACGTGAACAAGATACAATTATGAACAGAGAGAGAGAGGACATGGAGCTAGCGGGTCGGGAATATCAGACTCTTCAAACTGCAATTGCCGCCCTTCAGACCACCGCTGGCCTGAAGACGGTTAAGGTAGACGTCCGCCCGTTAGACATCGACTACCCAAATCCGAGGACTGATGCCGTGGTGATGATCACCCTGAACGGGCACAAGCAGCTCTTCGTCGCAGAGATAAAAACAATCGACCGGCGTCTCGCCGTTGCCCAGATTCGGGATCAGTTGCAGGAGCTCATTACACAGCGCTATCCCGGGTATCTCCCACTCCTCATCACGACGTTCGCAACACCCGATTTGGCTGAAGAATGTCGAAGACTTGATCTTCCCTTCCTCGACACAGCTGGCAACTTGTACCTTCCGACGGACACATTTGTGGCCGATATACGGGGCAAAGCACGCCCTGCTCGACCCTTCAAGGATCAATATCACGCCAACAATCCCGCAGGGCTCAAGGTCGTCTTCGCCCTCCTATGCAGACCGGCATTAGCCGGCGCCCCATACCGGGAAGTCGCCAAATTTGCGAAAGTCGCCCTTGGAACTATCGGCCCAGTTCTCAACGACCTCACCCAACGCGGGTATCTTCAAAAGGCCAAAACGCCGAATGGAACCCTTCTCAGAAAAAAGGAACTCCTCAACGAATGGGTCACCTACTACCCTGCAAACCTGCGGCCCACGCTTAGACCGCGACGATATCAGGCCGATAGAGACCAGTTGACGCACATCGGCCTCGAAACATTCGGAGCCTATTGGGGAGGAGAATACGGTGCCGAAAAACTCACTCGCTATCTAAAGGCCGAACATTTTCTAATCTATGCTCCCGGCACACCTCTGACCGCACTTATGACGAAAGCCCGAATGCGCTTGGCGACGGACGGGAATACAGAGATATTGGAGACGTTCTGGCACCCGGAGCTAATCGGCCCGCCGACGGACATCGCTCCACCCCTCCTGGTTTACGCTGATCTGATGGCGACCATCGATGGGCGCAACATCGAAGCAGCCAAAGAGGTCTATGAGCGTTTTCTCGAACCAATTGTTCATCAGCCCTGAACGTCCCGTCGATCCAGTTACGCTCAGCATCTTGGAACTCATCGATCGGCTCCTTCGCGATGCGAAGATACGCTACATGCTGGTAGGTGCCACCGCTCGCGATCTCCTGCTCTATCACGTGTTCGGCCACGCTGTCACCCGCGCCACCTATGATCTAGACTTCGCCATTCTTGTGGACTCGTGGGAACAGTTCGCGACTGTGAAACAGATGTTTCTCGAAATTCCGGGATTCGTAGATAAAGGACGAAGTACCCAGCGACTGTACTATCAGCCAACTGGCGCATCATTCGAAACAATCATTGATATCATTCCGTTCGGAAAGCTGGAGACGGCTGAGCGAACAATCGCGTGGCCACCAGGTGCCGATGTTGTCATGAATGTGGCTGCCTTCTCGGATGTGTTCGGGAACTCGCTGCTCGTACAGGTTCGCCCAGACCTCATCATTCCAGTCGCTTCCCTCCCCGGACTGATGGTCCTCAAACTCTTCGCCTGGCTCGATCGGCATGAGGAGCGAGACGTCCAAGACATTCGAAGATTGATCGAAACATATACTGACGCTGGAAATGTCAACAGACTTTACGAAGAAGAGGCTGATGAGCTGGAGCGGGTTGGCTTCGACACTACCTTGGCCGGAGCTTTCCTCTTAGGGAAAGACACGCAGCGCATAACCGATGAGAATGTGCGAACTCGGCTTTCGACCTTACTCTCAGGAAAGGAACTTCCTGCCCTTGTGCTTCAATTAACACGTACGATGAGCATCTTTGACGATCACACTGAGTCAGCGGAAGCCCTTCTCAGAGGATTTTTTCGCGGAATGGGATTCGTCGACCTCTTGTAGCCCCTAAAGGAACACGGCAGAAGCCAACTGTCCGAACGCCGTAAAATTTAGCAAGAGACTGATCGGCGAGGCATACATGGACAATTACACAAAGAGCGAAGAGGCCATCTCTCTCCTCTCTCCTGAGGAGTTCCAGGTCACCCAGCGAAACGGAACCGAACGTCCCTTCGAGAATGCGTATTGGGACCATGACGAGGCGGGAATATATGTCGACATCGTGTCGGGTGAGCCATTGTTCTCGTCCCTCGACAAGTTCGACAGCAGCTGCGGGTGGCCCAGCTTCACCAAGCCGGTCGAGGCGGACAACGTAGAGGAACGTGCTGATGGCACTCATGGCATGAGTCCGACAGAAGTACGATCAAGCCACGGTGGATAGCCATCTTGGGCACGTCTTTGACGACGGCCCTAAAGACGCCGGCGGCCTGCGCTATTTGCATAAACTCCTCGTCATTGCGCTTCATTCCTCTCGATGAGCTTGAGAGAGCGGGGTACGGTAAATATCTCGAATTGTTTGAAAAGCAAAACTAGGAGTAACGACATCGATGGATCGAACGAGCGTGCAGTCCTTGCTGGCGGCTGTTTTTGGGGGATGCAGGATCTGATACGCAGCTTCCCGGGCGTCGTTTCGACTCGAGTCGGATACACGGGCGGCAAAGTCGCTAACGCGACCTACCGTAATCACGAAGGCCACGCCGAAGCGATCGAAATACTCTTCGATCCTCAGCAACTCATCTATCGCCGTCTGCTGGAGTTCTTCTTCCAAATACATGACCCTACGACGGCCGATCCTCAAGGAAACGACGTCGGGCAAGTTACCGTTCGGCGATCTTTTACACGACAGATAACCAAAAGCGAATTGCGGAAAACATAATTGCCGACGTCAATGTTTCAGGGTTGTGGCCCGAAAAGGTTGTGACCGAAGTGGTTCCCGCAAGCGCATTCTGGAAGGCCGAGCCTGAGCACCAGGACTACCTGGAACGTATCCCCAACGGATACACGTGCCACTTCGTCCGGCCGAATTGGATCCTTCCAAAAAGAGCTGCTTGAATGTGGCGCATTTCTCGTAGCCTTGGCTTCTAACCATCATTTGGGATCGAAGCGTTCTATTCGATGCTCGGTGAACGACTTGGCGATTTCGCACCAATCCAGAGCCGCTACAGGATGGAAACGCGTTTGTCGGGGTCCTTTCCGAAGAATTGGTGCCGAGAAGCTGACCTATTGTTTCTATAGTTCACGACAGGCTCACTGAACCG
>NZ_JAAVUR010000011.1 GCF_018449545.1 Granulicella sp. dw_53
CGGGCGGGGGGGGGGGAGGGCTGGGGGGAAGGTGGCGGCGGGGGTGGGGCGGGGGGGGTCGGGGTCGGCGGTGGGGGGGCGGGTGAGGCGGGGGCGGGGGGGGATGGAGGAGGTGGCGGAGGCGTTTCATCTGGGCGGTGTGGGTGCGGAGGGGGGCTTCGATGGGGGGAAGAAGCATGCGCATGAGCATGCCTTGAATGAGGCTCAGATGGAGGCGCTGGGGACGATTGCGGCGGCGATGGCGAAGGGGGGCTTTCGGCCGCACTTGTTGTATGGGGTGACGGGTTCGGGGAAGACGACGGTTTATTTTGCGGCGATGCAGCGGGCTCTGGATGCGGGGCGGAGCGCGCTGCTGCTGGTTCCGGAGATCGGGCTGACGCCGGCGATGACAGGGCAGATGGTGGCGGCGTTTGGGGGCGAGGTGGCGTTATTGCACTCGCAACTTACTCCGGATGAGAGGGCGGAGCAGTGGCACAGGATTCGGCGGGGCGAGGCGCGGGTGGTGGTGGGGACGCGGTCGGCGGTGTTTGCACCGATGGTGAAGCTGGGACTGATCATTGTGGATGAGGAGCATGATTCGAGCTATAAGCAGGAGGAGACACCGCGGTACCACGGGAGGGATGTGGCGGTGATGCGGGCGAAGTTCAATGAGGCGGTGGTGGTGCTGGGGTCGGCGACGCCGTCGCTGGAGAGCTGGTCGAATGCGGAGAAGGGGCGCTACGCGCGGGTGGAGATGCTGACGCGGGTGATGGATCGTCCGCTGCCGGCGGTGGAGCTGGTGGATATGCGGGCGGAGTTTCAGGCGGTGGGGAAGGAGGAGCTGTTCTCGCGGCGGCTGGTGGAAGAGGTGCAGGCGACGATCGATCGGGGGGAGCAGGCGATTGTGCTGCTGAATCGGCGAGGGTACTCGTTCGTGGTGATGTGCCGGAGTTGCGGGGAGAAGATTCAGTGCGAGAACTGCGCGATCTCGATGACGTACCACAAGCAGGGGACCAGCGATATTGCGCAGCCGGGGCAGCGGCTGGAGTGTCACTACTGCGGATTTCGGAGGAATGTGCCGAAGGTGTGTCCGAAGTGCGCGAGCGAGCACTTGTACTACATGGGGGCGGGGTCGCAACAGGGGGAGGAGAGGCTGCAGGAGATCTTTCCGGGGGCTCGGATTGGGAGGATGGACCGGGATACGGTGCGGGGGCGTTCCGATATGGAACGGCTGTTGACGAGGCTGCATGCGGGGGAGATCAATCTGCTGGTAGGGACGCAGATGATCGCGAAGGGGCATGACATTCATGGGGTGACGCTGGTGGGGGTGGTGGGGGCGGACTTTGCGTTGGGGCTACCGGATTTTCGGGCGGCGGAGCGGGTGTTTCAGTTGCTGACGCAGGTGTCGGGACGGGCGGGGCGGGGGGAGCTGCCGGGGAAGGTCCTGGTGCAGACGTACTATCCGGATCACTATGCGGTGAAGTTCGCGGCGGAGCACGACTATCCGGGGTTTGTGGCGAAGGAGATGCAATACCGGCGGTGGATGCACTATCCGCCGTATGCGGCGCTTGCGAATGTGGTGGTGCAGAGCGAGAAGCTGGAGGAGGCGGCAGGGTGGTCGGCGACGCTGGGCCGGTGGTTCGAGCAGAGGCGTCTGGAGAAGATAAGGGTGCTGGGGCCGGCTGCGGCCCCGATTGTGCGGCTGAAGAGGATCTACCGCTACCACTTCGTGCTGAAGGCGGAGAAGCGGCAAGGGTTAGGTGAGTTGTTGCGGGCGATGCTGGGATTTGCCGAGGCGCAGGGGATCCCACGACGCGGCCTGGTGGTCGATGTGGATGCGGTTCACTTAATGTGATGTTTCCGACGAAAAAGGGGCCCGATAGACCTGAAGCTGCTGCTGGCTGAGTGTCAGCGATGTGCGGGGGCCCGGAGAGGTATTACGTGAGCAGGTGGAGCTCTTTGCCAGGCTTGAAGCGAACGGCCTTCCCGGGGGCGATGGTGACTTCGGCGCCGGTGCGGGGGTTGCGTCCGATTCCAGTCTTGCGAGGCTTCACGGTGAAGACGCCGAATCCGCGGAGTTCTATGCGGTCACCGGCGACGAGGGACTGCTTCATGCTGTCGAAGATCGCGTCGACAGCGGCTTCCGCTTTGGTTCTGGGAAGCCCGGTGCGTTCGACAACCCGCTGTATTAGATCCTGCTTTATCATCTGGCGCGTCCTTGAATGAAGTCGAAGAAAAGATCGAGTGTTGTGCAGATGGTAGAAAGAGGGAGAGAGATTGTCAACGTCATAGCACTACCGTAAGATGAAGAAACTAATGGTCGATCGAATTGCCTACCAAGGTATCATGCCTTGTCGCCTAAGCGGCGAACTTGTGTGGCAAAACGTAGCCTAACAGTGTTCAGAGTGCTTGTCGTCAAATGTTTTTTCAGGAAGGAATACAACAAAGTGGCCATCAAAAGTGACCGTTGGATTCGCGAGCAGGCGATGGACCACGGAATGATCTCTCCGTTTAGCGAAAAGCAGGTAAAGGATGGCGTGATTTCTTACGGGCTTTCCTCTTACGGATATGATCTGCGGGTCTCGGACGAGTTCAAAATTTTTACGAATGTTAACAGTGCCATCATCGATCCGAAGGCGTTCGACGAGCGCTCGTTTGTGACGGTGCAGGCGGCGAGCGTGATCGTGCCGCCGAACTCGTTCGCGTTGGCGCGGTCGATTGAGTACTTCAAGATTCCTCGGGATGTGCTGACGATCTGCGTTGGCAAATCGACGTATGCGCGGTGCGGCATCATCGTGAATGTAACTCCCTTTGAACCGGAGTGGGAGGGCTTTGTAACGCTGGAGATCTCGAACACTACGCCTTTGCCGGCGCGGATCTATGCGAACGAAGGCCTGTGCCAGATCCTGTTCTTTCAGTCCGACGAGGTGTGCGAGGTTAGCTATGCGGACCGAAAAGGGAAGTACCAAAATCAGCAGGGAATTGTTTTGCCAAAGCTTTAATTAGTTCCGTCGGAGTAGCATTTCTACTACTTGCATGAGATCGGGCGTCTGGGCCGGGTAGTGATTATGAATGAGGAACGGTCGTCGGAGGGACGTGTGCGGATCGGTCTGGTGGCGACCGATCCGCTGCGATTGTTGGGGCTCGAGACGATCTTCGCCGACGATGCGAGGCTGGAGCTGGTTCCGGTGGCTGAGTCGGAGACTCTGGAGCTGACGGGATATGCGCTGGTGGTGATCGACGCCGGGTACACGGACCATCTCTTCGAGCTGCTGACCGTGATTCGGGCGCGGTACTCCAGGTTGAAGGTGATCGTGGTGGGAATAGAGTCCGATCCCAGTTACATTCAGCGAGTGATCGGAGCGGGAGCCAAGGGCTACCTGACCCAGATGGCGAAGGAGAGCGAGATCCGGATGGCGATCGATATCGTGCTGGACGGATCGGTATGGGCTCCGAGGAAGGTGCTGGCGAAGCTGCTTGAATCGTCCGAGTCTTCGGGAGGTTCTGGGGCTTTAGAGACGCCGAAGATTACGAGCCGGGAGCTGGAAGTGCTGCGGCTGCTGGTGGCGGGACGGCCGAACCGGGATATCGCTCTCTCCCTGGGAATCGATGCTGGTTCCGTGAAGGCGCATGTGGGGCGGCTGATGCGGAAGGTTGGGGTTGACAACCGCATTGCCCTGACGATGCAGGCCGTGGAGCGGAAGATGTTGGGGAATGAAAGCTCCGATTCCGAGTAAATCGAGTGAGATGGAGCTATTAACTGAAGGGTAAACATGTCTGCTCAAAGGTATATATACCTCCGTACCGTTGTACGGATCGGAGAAGTCGGGCAAAGTTGGCTAGTAACAAACTACCTGGGAGAGGGCTATAGAGGTTGGGTCAGGCTTGCCTGACACGATGTCTATAGCCCCTATTTTTTTGTCCTGTGGAACGCCGGGTCGGATAAGGACGGCTAAAGGTCCGGAAACAAGCAACTTTGAATCGAAAGGCCACATCCTACAGGCTAGTTAGGTTGTTTGGGCCCATGAAGTTATGTGCAGCAAAAGGGCAAAGGTCTCTGGAGCAACAATCAAAAAAGTCTGTCACGCTCTAAGAAATTAGAATCGTCTCGCAAAAAAACAGCATGGCTTCATAGCCTAGAAATCAAGGACGGAGATTATGAAACAGATTAAGGCACTTGGATTAGGGTTGGCCCTCGCAGCAAGCTCGCTCATGGCATTTGGAGAAGACGTGAACGCCAAGTTGGCGGAGCGGTTGACGAATGCTACGTCCGTCATCAATCAGATTATGTCGGTCAGCCCCGATAAGACGATTCCGAACAGCATTCTTTCGGGAGCCTCCTGCGTCGTGGTGATTCCGAGCTACAAGAAGGGCGCATTCGTTGTTGGCGCTCAGTACGGCCAAGGCGTCGCGACCTGCAGAACCCCCAAGGGCTGGAGCGCGCCGGTGTTCGTACAGCTTGCAGGCGGTAGTTTCGGATTCCAGATCGGCGGACAGGCGACTGACCTGGTCTTGATCGCGATGAACGACCAAGGGCTGCAGGACATGTTGAAGAACAAGTTCAAGATTGGCGCGGATGCGGCTGCTTCTGCCGGTCCAGTTGGCCGCAACGCTCAGGCTGGTACGGACTGGAAGCTCAATGCAGAGTTCCTGACCTATTCCCGCAGCAAGGGCCTGTTCGCGGGTATCAACCTGGATGGAACAGTTCTCTCACAGAATGAGGATGACACCCGCGCGATGTACGGCGCGAACGTTCCCTACACTGCTGTGCTGAAGGGCAACCAGGCGACTCCTCCTCCGGCGCGTCCGTTTGTTTCCACGGTGGCTCGCCACTTTGTGGGCGCACGCAACCAGTAATTGGATTGCAACGTTGTTGCAGAGAAGGGATGGCCTCGCAGCCATCCCTTTTTTGCGTCTGCTCGCTGGTTCTTTCTATGGGCTGACGAGAGCGGGAGTGGCGCGTTATTCCTCAGGTCGTTTTTTGAAGGTAACCCCGGTAAACTAGGGACTTGAGCACAGAACAGGTACGAAAGATCAAGACTCAGAGGGTGACGCTCCGGCAGGCGCTGGAGTTTGGCGCCGTTTGGGTATTCGTCAACGCGCTGCGAGTGCTGCCGCGAGGGCTGGCACGTTGGGCAGGGGCGAGGGTGGGTTGGGTGAGCTATCTGTTGCTGGGGCGGCTGCGACAGGTAGGGGTGCGGAATCTGAAGCTGGCATTTCCGGAGAAGAGCGACGCCGAGCGTGAGGCGATTCTACGGCGGGAGTATCGCAATCTTGGCTGGCTATTGGCGGAGTTCTGCCAGATGCAGGATTACTCCGCGGAACGAGCGAGCGAGTTTATCCGGTACGAGGGGTTGGAGAACTATCAGAGGGCGCGGGACAAGGGGCGTGGGGTGTTGGTGTTGACGGGACACCTGGGTGGGTGGGAGCTTTCCAGCTTTTATCACTCGCTGATGGGGATGCCGATGGGGATGGTGATTCGGCGGCTGGACAATCCGCTGGTGGATGCCTATGTGAACCGGATACGGTGTCTGCATGGAAACCGGGTGATCCACAAGGATGACTTTGCGCGCGGGCTAATTGCGTCGATGCGCTCGGGAGAGACGGTGGGAATCCTGATGGATACGAATATGACTCCTCCGCAGGGGGTGTTTGTTCCGTTCTTCGGAGTCCCGGCGTGCACAGCCTCGGGGATGGCGCGGGTGGCGCAGAAGACAGGCGCGGCGGTGGTGCCGGGATTCCTGCTGTGGGATGAGCAGGAGCAGCGGTATGTGCTACGGTTTGGCGAGGAGATCGCCACGGTGGATACGGGAGATACAGAGGGCGATTCGGTAAGGAACACGGCCTTGTTTACAGCGATGCTGGAGGAGTATATCCGGGAGTATCCTGACCAGTGGCTGTGGATGCACCGCAGGTGGAAGACTCGGCCTGCGGGCGAGACGGGGATTTATTAATGGCGAATCTGGAGCAGGTTGCGGAGTGGGTGCATGCGGAGGCTCCGGCGATCGGGGTGGAGATCCTGCGGGTGGCGAGTCTTGAAGGCGCTACGGCGGATTCGATCGTGTTTGCGGTGGACAGGACGACCCTGGAGCTTGCGTTGCGGTCTCAGGCGGGCGCGGTGCTGGCCAATGTGAGGCAGCGCTCGGAGGAGCTGGAGTCAAATCCGAGGGTAGTGTGGGTGGCGGACCCTCGCTATGCGTTTGCGGTGGTGGCGCAGCAGTTGAAGGGACGCCGGGAGGCGGGTGGGGTCCATCCGACGTCTGTGGTGGCCGGGAATGTGGTGCTGGGGAGTAGGACGAAGGTCGGGCCGGGTGCGGTGCTCGAGGATGGGGTCGTGGTAGGGGAGGACTGCTCGCTGGGGGCGAACGTCACGGTGTATGCCGGGACGGTGCTGGGCGACCGCGTTGTGGTGCAGGCGGGTGCGGTGCTGGGATCGACGGGGTTTGGGTATGCGCGGGATGCGGAGAGCGGGAGGTATCTGCTGTTTCCGCAGCAGGGGACGCTGGTGGTGGAGGACGATGTCGAGATCGGCGCGAATACGACGATCGACCGAGGGGCTCTGGGGGAGACGCGGATTGGACGGGGAACGAAGATCGACAACCTGGTGCATATCGCGCATAACTGCACGATCGGCCAGGATGTGATCATCGCGGCGCAGACCGGGATCTCAGGGTCGAGCGTGGTGGAGGATGGAGCGATTCTGGGGGGGCAGGTGGGGATCGGCGAGCATGCGACTGTGGGCACTGGGGTGATTTTGGGGGGCGGCGCGGGCGTCTTGAGTGGGAAGAAGATGCGCGGGGTGGGAGAGGTGTTTTGGGGGCGGCCAGCGCGGCCTCTGAAGGAGTATCTGAAGGATCTGGCGCGGTTAAAGCGGCAGTAGTCTCTGGCGGGAGGCTTTCGTTTCGATTTGGGAAAAATGCCGGAGCGGCTCGATGCTTTGGGGCTGCTCCGGCTGATTGATTGGAAGTGGAACTACTGTTCTATCGGCTATTTGATGAGACCGTTCATCCCATTCGGAAAGAAAACTCCCTTGGCGGGGCTGATGGTGGCGGAGCCGGAGATGGCTCCTCCGCCGGTGACGATGTTGAGTACCTGTGTCGTATTGCGGCTGAAGGCGATGACGTGGGCATCGGAGTCGACGAGGGTCGTCGCGCTGAGGCTGGCTCCGCCGGCGAGCGAGACGCTCTGGGTCTGAACGCCGAAGTCGTCGGGGTTTGCAGCGGAAGAGAGAGCGGCGAGGGAGAGCTTGGCGCGAAGGGCGGAGACCTTCTGGGTGAGGCCCTGGTAGCCGAGCGCGCCGGTGGGGTCGAGCGTGTTGATCGTGGTACGGATGAGGCCGGCGTGATAGGCCTCGACGGCTAGGATACCGGCTGCCGCAGAGAGATATGCCTTACCGGTTGCTGTAGTGCTGAGCAGGGGAGCCGCTCCTTTGTAGGCGGTTACTCCTACGTCCTCGAAGATGTAAGCGCCGATGAGGAAGTTTGCATCGCTGGCAAAGGGATCGAATGAGGGCCCGATGAGCGCAGCGCCAGCCAAGGTGTTGAAGGCCGTGTTCAGGTCGATTGCAGGTTGAGCGACGGCGGCAGAACCGAGGGTAGTGCGCAGGAATCCGACGTGCTTGCCCTCTTCGATGGCGGTCTCGACTGCGTAGGAGCCGACGGCGATGCTGGTGAAGGGCACCTTGGGACTGCTCTTGACCGAGACGGTTCCCTGCGTGCCTGTGCCGGTGAGGGCGTAGGTCGAAGCGCCAGCAGCGGAGGAGGCGGAGTTGGATACGTCGATGGTGGTGCCGAAGGCGGCGAGGTAGTAGAAGTTGGCCTCAAGGTATTCGAGGTTGAGGGCGAAGTTGAGGATGTCGTTATCGGTGACGGAGGTGGACTGGGCCTTGGCTGTGCCTGCGAGTGCGAGGCCTGCGAGGGCGGTTCCACCGAGCATCATCATGGCTCGGCGGCCGGAGATTATTGCGTCTATTTTTTGGGTCTCTGAAGTTGCCATGGTTTTTATCCTTATGCCGCTGTGACTTTGATGGTTCCGTTCAATCCGGAGGGGAAGAAGGCTCCCTTGGCTAGACCTGAGCCTCCGCCTGTGCCGTAGACGATGTGCAGGACCTGGTCCGTGCTGCGGGAGAAGGCGATTGCGTTGGTCGTATCGGCAGCGACGATGGAGCTGGCAGTGGCGGTGGTTGTGGGGAGCTTCAATGTGGTCTCGTTGCCGCCACCGACTGAGGCGCGAAGCGCGGAGATCGAGTTGGCGAAGCCGAGGTAGGGATAGGCGGTTGCGGGGGAAGCCGATGCTGCGGCGATCGCTCGTCCGGTCAAAGCGGTGCGGACGTAGGCGGCGTGATATGCCTCCACGGCGAGGATTCCCGCTGCTGCCGTGAGATAGCCGGCGGTGATGCCCGCAGTGCTGATGAGAGGAGCAGCACCGTGGTAAGCGGTGACGCCAACGTCTTCAAAGATAAAGGCGCCTACGAGAAAGCTGTCGAAGTCGGCGAACGGATTGAAGGTGATGCCGGTGATCCCGGCCGCGGTAGCGAGTGCGGGGAAGGAGCTGGTGAAGTCGATGGTGGGCCGAGCTACCGCGGAGGAGCCCAGGGCGCTGCGCAGGAACTGAACGTGCGCCTGCTCGTCGTAGGCTATCTCGTTGAGAATCTGTTGTTGGGCCGCGGTGAGATTAGGGACCTTTGACCCGCCGGTGACCGCACCTGCTCCGGTTCCGGCATCGGCGGTGGCAAGGCCGGATCCGGTTGCGGCGCGGAGGTAGAACTCGGCCTCGAGATACTCGAGGTTGAGGGCGAAGTTGAGGATGTCCGCGTCTGTGAAGGTAGTCGTAGCAGGAGTGGCGGGGATGGCGACGCCGTTATCGCCACATCCGACCAGAACTGCGGCGGCTGCCGTGGTGCCTGCTCCCGCAAGGAAGTTGCGGCGTGAGATTGCCTTCTTGTTAATGAACTCGTCCAGTAGTTCCATGTTTTGACTCTCCTTAAGGCAGCGACAATATGCAGGTTCACTAACATGACGTGGGCTATTGAGAGTTGGATTTAGGGAGAGAACAATAAATCTGGACGCGGGATCAAACCGCCTTCGAGAGTGTGGCGATCGTTCGATTGGTTCGAAGGCGGGAGATTTGGGTGCTATCAACGCAAAACAGCGGACCTCGATGAGGTCCGCTGTTCGATGGAGGGCGTCGGGTTAGTTTGCGGCGTTGGTGATGGCGTCCATATAAGCGACGTCGAGCGCCGTGCCTTGAACGGTGATGTTGCTGTTATTGATCTCAGATCCGTCGGCTGTCATGAATGCGTGGACCTGGCCACCATAGGCGGTGTAGACCTTGTGAAGGTTCTGAACCCAGCACAGGCCGGTGAGACTGCCGTAGTAGTAGGGATTGTTATCTGTGTTCGGAAAGGGAACCGTGGCCGTGGGTGAGCCCGGGGTGACGTTGGGGATGATGCTGGCCACTTTAGCGCCGAGGTCGAAGCGGGTGAGGCAGTTGTAGTTCTGGCCAAGCTTGGCGCGTTCACCGGTGGCGCAGAACTGAGAGCCGATCCAAAGGGTGTTGTCGTCGGCGAAGAGGATCTTGGAGTGGTTGCCGTCCGAGATAGAGTATTTGCCGGTAACTGAGTTCGAAGCGAGCGCGATGGTACTGAGATTTCCCGCGAAGAGTCCATCCGGCAAGAGTTGTTGCCCGGCCACGTAGAGCGTGGTGCCGTCCGAGACCGCGGTGGTAGCACCTCCTGGGACGGGAATCGTCGCGGTCACTGGCGAGGGATAGGGAGTAGAGGTGGGGATGACATCGATGGTGAGCAGGCCCTGCTGGAGAGCGCTGACGCTGGCGGTCGCGCCGCCACACTCCGGTCCACAGTTGAGGACGTAGGCGGTGGTGCCATCGACGGAGAAGTAGGCCGTTGTGGGCCGGTCGTAGTTTCCAGGGACAGGGACGACGCAGTAGACGGGCAGATTCAGAGGCTGGCAGTCGATGTAGCCCGGGGGAAATGGTGCATTGATATTGAGCTTGAGGATGCGATAGAGAAGGTTCGAGTTACGGACCGTCGCGAGGATGACGGTACCACCCTGATTGATCGCGATGTTTTGCACGTTGGGCAGTTGCAAGAAGAAGGTGCTGCCTGTCGCATTGTCGAGGACTTCGATCTCACTTTGGTTCTGCAAGCCGGCGACGATGCGTGCGAAGCTCTCGGAGATACCGATGGAGGTTGCTTTGGCAACGAAGGTTCCAACTGCGCCGGTGGAGGCCTCTGTCCCGTAGTTGATTTTGGTGAGCGAGCCATCGGAGTCAGACAAGACGTAGCCGGTTATCTGCTCGGGGAAGTTGAAGATCTGGTCCGGATATCCGCCGGAGAAACCGGAGATGGCGAAGGACTTAATGGTGTTCTGGATGTTGCTGCGAATGTCGCGGTTGCCGTCGAGAATCGCGAGCGAGCCAGTGCTGGTGCCGTTGGCGGTCACTCCCACCATGACGCGGTTCGCGAGCAGGCTGGGAGGGATGGGGCGGTTCGCGAAGGTGAACTGCGGAAATTTATAGAGATTCTGAGAGCAGGACGTGAGAGTCAAGGTCACGATCGCGAGTAGGAGGCCGGAGAGGGCGCGGGCACAAAACTGGCTGGACCAGGACGACTGGCTCCAGATCGGCTGGGGGAACACACTTCGATTCTTCAACGTAAACAACTCCAACCTGAGCACTGCGGCAAGTTTCGTGGCCACTGTTATATTCCCGAGTATAACAAAGCCGGTCTGTGGAGCCTCGGGAACGATTGCCTTGACAGGCTCGGCTCCCATGAGCTTGGAGCAGGTGTGCGGGGTGGCATAGGATGAGAGGATGTGCCGGATTGGCCAGATCGCTCTGGCGCTGCCGGCAGGACGAGGATCAGCGTGGAACAGAAAGCTATTGGAGTGGATATACAGACAGATGTAGCCGAGGAGTCGTTAGGCGCTTCCACTGGCGCGAAGAGACTCTTCAAGAGCTGGACGAGCGCGGCTGGCGCGGTTTTATGCGATGGCGCCATGGGTACGATGCTGTATGCACGGGGTGTCTTTATCAACCGGTGCTTTGACGAGTTGAATCTGTCGCAGCCGGAGCTGGTGAGGACGGTTCATGCGGAGTACCTTCAGGCGGGCGCGGTCGTCATTGAGACTAATACCTTTGGAGCGAATGAGTTTCGGCTGGAGCGCTACGGGCTGCGGGACAAGGTTGCGGAGATCAATGTCGCCGGTGTGAAGCTGGCCAGGGAGTGCGTAGAGCAGATCCGGGACAAGCAGGCCAGCGAGGCGTTTGTCGCGGGTGCGATAGGGCCCCTGGGAATTCGGTTGGAACCGTTGGGAAAGGTGAGTTTAGGCGAGGCTCGAGCGGCGTTTGCCGAGCAAGTAAAGGCTCTGGCACGCGGCGGCCCGGGCGTGGGTGCGGATCTGATTGTGATCGAAACCATGACCTCGTTGTCGGAGGCGGAGCAGGCGATCAAGGCGGTGAAGAGCGAGGCGCCCGAGCTTCCGCTGATGGTGATGGTAACCGTCGACGAAGAGGGCAACTGTCTGGACGGAGCATCGGCGGAGACGGCAGCCGAGCAACTGACCGAGTGGGGTGCGGATGCCGTGGGTTGCAACTGCAGCGCAGGACCCGCGACGGTGCTGAGCGTGATTGAGCGGATGCGGGAAGTGACGACGCTTCCCTTGGCTGCGATGCCGAATGCGGGCATGCCACGATCGGTGGAGGGCCGGAATATCTATATGGCCTCGCCGGAGTACATGGCGAGCTTTGCGCGGAAGTTTGTGAAGGCAGGCGCGACGTTTGTGGGTGGATGTTGTGGAACGACTCCAACGCATACGCGAGCGATGAAGAGCGCCCTGCGAGCGATTGAGGCTCAGGAACTGAGCATCGAGGTGATGGAGCGGCCGGGCCAACAAGGCGGCGTGCGCCCCATTCCAACCGCGCACGGTGAGCAGGAGAACAAGGTGGCTCCTCCGGCGCTTGCGGAGCGCTCGAAGATCGGGGCAAAGATTGCAGCGGGCGAGTTCTGCACGCTGGTGGAGATTGTCTCTCCGCGTGGGATCGATTGCAGCAAGGAGATCGAGGGCGCTGCGATGTTGTACCGGCTGGGCGTCGATGCGATCAACGTCCCGGATTCTCCCAGGGCAAGTGCGCGGATGAGCGCGCAGAGCCTGTGCGTTCAGATTCAGCAACAGGTGGGCATCGAGACCGTCCTGCATTACACCTGTCGCGACCGCAATGTGTTGAGTATTCAAAGTGACCTGTTGGGTGCTTCGTCGATTGGGTTGAAGAATATTTTGTGTTTGACCGGCGATCCTCCGAAGCTGGGGAACTACCCGGATGCGACAGCGGTGTTCGACGTGGATGCGATTGGGCTGGTGAATATCGTCCGCAATCTGAACTACGGTTTGGACATTGGGAAGAACTCGATCGGAGAGACGACCGGTTTCACGATCTCTGTGGCAGCGAATCCTGGGGTTCCGGACATCGACCAGGAAGTTCGTCGATTTGCCTTCAAAGTAGAGGCGGGCGCTGAGTATGCGATTACGCAGCCAGTCTTCGATCTTCGGTTGCTGGAAGACTTTCTGAAGCGGATCGAGCAGTTCAGGATTCCGGTGATTGCGGGCATCTGGCCGCTGACGAGTCTGCGGAACGCGGAGTTCATGAAGAACGATCTGCGCGTCAGCATGCCGGATGAGATTATGGCGCGGATGGCGGCTGTCGCTTCGCCAGAGGCCGCTCGCGCGGAGGGTGTGAAGATTGCCCAGGAGATGCTGGCCGATTCACGCGCATTGAGTGCGTTGGGCGTGCAGGGCGTACAGGTCAGTGCTCCGTTTGGCAAGTACGGTGCGGCGGCTGCGGTGCTCGGTCTGGTGGAAACGGGAGGCAGCTAGATGGCTACGTTTGAGGAGCAGTTAGCGGCTCTGGAGTCGGTGGTGGAGCGTTTGGAGCGGGGGGAGCTGGCGCTGGATGAGTCGGTGCAGCTCTTCGAAGAAGGGGTGCAGCTCTCCAACGCCTGCAAGAAGGTGTTGGATGCGGCGGAGGGCCGGATTCAGGTGCTGATGGACGATGGTGTGGGAGAGCAGGATTTGGTGCTCGAGGCGGAGGAAGAGGTGGAGCGGGAGGAAGACGAGGAGTAAGATTTGAGCATGGACACTCACATCGATGTCGAGACGTTCGATATTGAGAGATTTGGCGAGAGCATCGCGAAAGCTGCACGCGAGGGTGTGAAGTGGGAACGCCGGAAGCTCCAGTGGATATTGGAAGAAGAGAAGAGACAAACTGAGCGTGAGAGCGAAGTTGCTTGAGCCGTCCTCTTCTGACCATCATCGCCGGTTCAAACGGATGCGGGAAAAGTACGTTGACATCCTTTGCCCGGGACAAATTTCAACAAAATCCATTGCTGGATCCAGATGCGATTGCAAAATCTCTTCAAGAGACTGTCGGCTCCCATAGCTCCCCTATCGAAGCCGGAAGACGGGTTTTGGAATTGGCTGAGGAGCTTATCTCTGCTCGACAGAGTTTTACTGTTGAGACAACTCTTTCTGGAATCACTTATTTAAAATGGTTGATCGAGCGAAGGCGGTCGGATTCAATCTCATGGTTGTCTTCGTAGGGACAACATCCGTCGAAATTAACGTTGAAAGAGTGAAGGCTCGCGTCAAAAAAGGCGGTCACGATGTCCCTGAAGAAGACCAGAGACGCCGCTATCCGCGA
The DNA here is from genome assembly GCF_018449545.1 of Granulicella sp. dw_53. Classification (GTDB taxonomy): domain Bacteria; phylum Acidobacteriota; class Terriglobia; order Terriglobales; family Acidobacteriaceae; genus Edaphobacter. The sequence continues at coordinate 13,696 of NZ_JAAVUR010000011.1, forward strand.
ACTTTAGCTCATATGAAGAGGCTCTTACCACTCGCGGACCTGGCGATATTTTTAGATAACTCCAGCGAGCGCGGACCCATTTTGGTGGGCTTTGGTCGTCACGGAAAAGTGAACTGGAACGAGCCTGTACCTTTGTGGGCTATGCCGTTGCAGGGTCTTTAGCGATCTCTTGTGGTGACGAAGCCGGGGACCCAGAGGAGGGCGCGTTTGGCTTCGGTGTCGGGCAGGTCGGCGATGGAGAGGCGAGCGGCTTCGGCATAGGCGCAGGCTGTGTCCATGGCGTACTCGATGGAGCCGTGGCGCTGAAGGATCTCCAGGATCTGCGGGTGGGAGATGCGGTCGAAGCTACGGTCGGCGAGGACGGTTCGGATGGCTTCGCGGTCCGCTCCGGTTCCGCGTTCCAGGGCGTGAATGACAGCTAGAGTGGCCTTGCCCTCGCGGAGGTCGGATGCGACGGGTTTGCCCAGGACTTCTTCGGCTGCGGTGAGGTCGAGGACGTCGTCGACGATCTGGAAGGCGAGTCCGAGATTGCGGCCATATTCACCGAGTTGTGCGTCGATGTCTTCGGCGTTGCCGAGGCCATGTTGCGGCGTGATTGCGGCTCCGAGCTGCATGGAGACCTTGAAGAGGCAAGCAGTCTTGCGGAAGATGAGGTCGAAGTACTCTTCCTCGTTGATGAGATGACCGAGCTTCTGCATCTGGAGGAGTTCGCCTTCGACCATCTGCTGCGTGAGCGAGATGAGGAGGTCGAGGACGCGGAAGTTACGCTCTTCGAGGGCGACGGAGAAGGACTGCATGTAGAGCCAATCTCCGGCTAAGACACATTTTGCCGCTCCCCAGGTGGTGTTGGAGGAGGGACGGCCGCGGCGGGTGTCGGCTTCGTCGATGATGTCGTCGTGGACGAGGGTCGCAGTGTGGAGCATCTCGACTACGGAGCCGAGGCGGATGCGGCTGTGGGCGGTGCAGCCGAGCGCTTTGGCGGAGAGCAGCAGCAGCGTGGGACGGATGCGCTTGCCGCCGCCAGCCATGAGGTAGGTGGCGATGTCGGTGATGACCTCGACGGGCGAGGAGGACTGTACGGCGAACTCCTGCTCGATGGCCGCGAGGTCGTCGCGGAGCAGATCGAAGACCTCTTTCGCAGTCGCTATGGAGATAGTACTCACTCGCTCCTAGAGTATCAGCAGCAGTCCTGTGCTATTGGTGCGGTGGCGATTTCCGCACAATGAAGATGATGCAGTCAAAATGGATTAGCTTGAGCGGAAGTTGACGAACTGTAGTTCAACGCCGATGTCCTTGCCGCGAAGCAGAGCCATAATCTCCTGGAGGACGTCGCGATCCTTGCTGACGACGCGGACGGTGTCGCCCTGAATGGAGGCGTTGGCCTTTTTCTTGGAGTCTTTGATGGCGGCTACGATGATCTTGGCTTTGTCGGAGGGGATTCCCTGGACGAGCTTGATCTTCTGGCGGACGGAGGAGTTGGAGGCGGGTTCGACCTTCTCGAACTCGAGGTTCTTGAGGGAGACTCCGCGTTTGACCAGCTTCTGGGAGAGGATCTCGATGACGGCTTTGAGGGTGTAGTCGTCCTGGCTGGCGAGCTGGATGGTCTCGGTGCCTTCGAGGTCGATCTTCGACTTGGAGTTCTTGAGGTCGAAGCGGGCGTTGACCTCTTTGGTGGCCTGGTCGATCGCGTTCTTGACTTCCTGAAGTTCTACTTTGCTGACTACGTCGAAGCTGTTATCGGATGCCATGATGTATTCCTTCGCTATTTATTATGCAGGAGATTGAACGGCTTAACACCGATGTTCGCGGATGACACCGATTTTAAGAGGCAGCGCGAGTGCTGGCGCCGGGGTCTCCTTATGACTGGGTCGTGGGGAAGAGTTGGTGGAAGTTTTGGGTGGTGAGGGCGGCCAGAGCTTCGGGTGAGATGCCGCGGAGGGTGGCGAGGGCCGCGGCGGTGTGGGCTACGAGGGCGGGCTCGTTTTGCTGGCCGCGGAAGGGGATTGGGGCGAGGAAGGGCGCGTCGGTTTCGACGAGGATGCGGTTGGCGGGGGCCTGGGTGGCGGCTTCGCGGATGTCGGTCGATTTGGGGTAGGTGAGGTTGCCGGCGAAGGAGAGGTGGAAGCCGGCGGCGATGGAGCGGGCGGCCTGATCGGGGGTTCCGGAGAAGCAGTGCATGATGCCACCGAGGGCGTGCGGGGTCCAGTGCTCGGCGATGAGGGCGAGGAGGTCCTCCCAGGCGTCCGCGGAGCCGAACTTGGCCTTGGCTTGCGGGGTGGCGAGCTCGCTGGTGCGGCAGTGGATGAGGATGGGCTTGCGGGCGGAGGCGGCGATCTTCATCTGGGCGATGAAGGCGGCCTGCTGGATGGGGGGAAGGTGGTTTTCGGCGTGGTAGTAGTCGAGGCCGATCTCGCCGATGGCGATGCATTTGGGGCTGTCGGCGAGGGTGGCGAGCTTGCTGAGGTTCTCTGGCGTGGCCTGGTGGGCCTCTTCGGGGTGGATGCCTACGCTGGCGTAGATGTTGGGGTGCTGGGCGGCGATGTCCAGGGCTTGATGCATCGTCTCTGGGCCGTGGCCGATGCCGATGGCGAGGATGGTCTGGACTCCGGCGGCGCGGGCGCGGGCGAGGACGGCTTCCAGGTCTTCGGTGTAGAAGTCCAGGTGGGCGTGTGAGTCGATGAGGGCCATGGTTCCTTTCTATGGTTGTGCCGGGGGTACCCGCCCGGGGTATTTGGGCGTAACCGATTTTGAATCAATCGGTTACGCTGAGGCTAGTGCCGTAAGCCGCTGATTCGAAAGCGGTTGTGTCTAAATACTTGAGCCAGCTTGGGTTACGGCGATTTTCCAAGAGAAAGGCCCGGCCGGTGGGCCGGGCCTTTCTCCTGTTTGATCTCTAGTTCTATTTTACGGGTTTGGCAGAAACTGAAGTGCCACTTTTATTTGCTTGTGGATCAATGGGTTAGGTCGTTTTGGGGGTTGACATGGGATTTTGCTGGGAAATTTGAAGGTATTTGCGGGCGATAGAGGGCGTTTGCCTTCTGGGCCTACTTCTATCGGGCTCCAAAGCGGTGATGCGCGTACTTGAGTCGTTGGCTGTAACCAACAGGTTTCTGCCAGTGTTATGCGAGGAGTGGTTGCCATGAAATAAATCTCTAATTTATTCGTTGGCGGAGTCTGCTTCTTGCATTAGCCAAAAGTGGGTACATTACGTTTAAACCGACCAGTCGAAAATATTTCATTAGCTCCAGTGAATTTAATCTGCAGATCATGGCATTTCTCCGTTTCGATACTTGCCCAAGTGCGATGCATGGAAGATGTAGAACTGCCTTGGTCATTCCCTTAGCGCACCAAGCTCGTTGCATCTGTCCGATACTAGAGGAGAAGGCGTTTTGCATACGGCGTTTGAATATAACGAAGGCCAAAGAGGACAGTAGATGGCTAGATCGATCGAAGGTTTATCGAAAGGGGAGAAGAGTCGCCGCCTGATTATCGAGAAGGCGGCTGTGCTCTTCAACCAAAAAGGATATGAGGGCTGTTCCATGCAAGACGTCGTCAAGGTCGTTGGTCTCGAAAAGGGCACAATCTATGGCCATTTTGAGAGCAAAGAGCAACTTGCGCTGGAGGCGTTCGACTTCGCATGGTCGGAGACCCGTAAGAGACGTTTTGCGAAGCTGGACACGGTCGCGAATGCAATCGACAAGTTGAAGTTGCATATCCGCAACTTCATCATCATTCCGGATTTTCCGGGCGGCTGTCCTCTCCTGAATACTGCGATTGATGTTGACGATGGCAGTTCTCCGCTTAAGCGTGAGGCAAAGAAGGCGTTTCGGGGCTGGCGCGATTATCTCGTGGGCATCCTTCATGCTGGCCAGGAGGCAAAGGAGGTCCGTATGTCTGTCGATCCGAGAAAGGTGGCGACGCTGATTATTTCCATGCTTGAAGGAGCTTCCGCTATGCAAGAGCTGGATCGTCAGAGTAATGCTTTGGCTGACGCGGAAGAGCATCTTGTGTTTTATTTGGAGTCTGTTGTTCGTTATAGGAAGTAGATTTGTCTGGTGGGGGCCTATGTGGATCGTTGCTAATAGCAACGGCAACGGTGAAATACAGGGATCCTTCACTTCGTTCAGGATGGCGGCTTAAAACAAGCAACTGCAAGTGCAAAGACAACTGCAAAAGCAAATGCAACCGCAGGTCCTTCGACTGCGTAACTCGCGATGAAGCTGCGAGTTACTTCGCTCAGGATGACAAATTTGTGGGGGGTCGCGCGACAAAATTGTGTGCGGGCTTGTGACAAAATTGTGCAGGGGCTTGTGACAAATATGTGGGTATTTGTGACAAATTGTGGGTGCTTGCACAAAATTATGCGGGTGTTTGTGACAAGGTTTGTTGGGGTACCTGTACAGAATTGTGTGGGTGTTTGTGGCAAGGTTTGCGGGGTACTTGTGACGAAGGTGTGTCGGGTCAGTGCTCGGCTATGAGGGCGACGAATTTGTATTCGTACTTGTGACAAATTTATGTGCGTGTTTGTGGCAAATTTGCGGGTGCTGTGCGAATTTTTCGGGGTGCTTGTGACAGATGAGGGATCTGGGCCGTGTGTGTGTGTTTTCAGGAATAAAAGGTTGGTGGGAGGTTTCTCTTTCAGAGATCTTGTAGAGGATGTTCCGGAGAGTTTTCCCGGGATGGCTTTTGGGGCAGTGCGTCGGCAGAGTTGAGGAGATTTTATGCCACTACCAGAGGAGATGAGTGAGCGGTCCAAGGCGTTGTGGCGGAGAGCAGTCACGAAGGCTCTTAGAGTGACCGAAGGTAGCTTCCCGGGAAGCAGGACGATACAACCAGACTACTTTCTGGAGCGGCTGGATCCGATGCACCATTCCATCCTGGACCTGAAACCTTTGTTTCGGCAGTTTCAGCAAGATCGAACCTTCACCGGAGGTGATTTTTTTGAATGGATGGAGGCCAGGCAAAACGAACCAGATCTGATGGTGGAGTACTTCGATGCCGAAAGGCTAAGGGGGCAAAGGATGCATTTTGATGGACTCCGGGTCACTTTTCCTAAGGCCAGAGACTTTGAGGAGTATCTGGCGTCGCTAAGAGAAGAAGAAGTGATCTTTGTTCTCGACAAGGACGATCGATTCTACGGAGATGTAAAGCTAGAAAAGCAGTTACACCACTCTTCTTTCCTTGGGGGAAGGCCGGTTGCAGGCGCCGGTACGATTGTGGTGAGATCCGGCCTTATCCGAGTGATCAACGACCATAGCGGGCACTATCAACCGGGTTCGGATCAAATGCTACGTGTGGCGCGTGCGTTGGCTGGAAATGGTGGGAACCCGAATACTATTCGAATGCGCTTTACTCTTAATGGCCGACGTCGCGAACTAACGGCTGCAGAGTGGATCAGTGGGAATCACTAATAGGCTTGAAGTAGGTGGGTGCTTCGAGAAAACCGCAGGTCCTTCGACTGCGCCACTCGCGATGAGGCTGCGAGTGGCTTCGCTCAGGATGACAATCTTTGAGGGTGTTTGTGTTTGGGGCGTTGTGGCTGGGTGAGGTTGTGATCAACGGCAAAGGCGAAATACAGGGTCCTTCACTTCGTTCAGGATGACGGGGTAAAACAGGCAACGGCAAGTGCAAGGACAACAGCAAGTGCAAGGCAACAGCAAGTACAACCACAGGTCCTTCGACTGCGTAACTCGCGATGAAGCTGCGAGTTCCTTCGCTCAGGATGACAGATTTTAGGTGGGTTTAGGGTAGGGTTCAGGTAGTTTTTAGTAAGTTGTTTGTAAATATTATGTAAGTCAATTTCTTACAATTTCTTTATTCTTACAAACGTTCAAACCCATTCACTTTCTGTGAGTATCTTTCTATTTGATACAGAATTTGATGCGTACTCTTTGGAGGGCTATGTCTCCTTCTAGGAGACTAGGCTTTCGATTCTTGCTCCGGTGAGTTCTTCACTTAGGGTCCAGAGGCGTTCGGCGGCTTGTGGGTCGATTGCGTAAGGCCGTACTCCGACGGGGCTTTCGACTTCCGAGTAAAGGATGGGGGCGATGTCGGCGTCCTGGCAGTAGACGCCGCCCATGCCGGTGAGTTGGGGGCTGGTGGCGCACCAGACGGAGGTGGCGGCGCCTTGTTCGAGGGTTTTGAACTCGCCGCCTTCGGCGATGGATTGGCCGGCGGGAGCAGAGCCGTGGGAGTCGTTGCGGGAGAGGCTGTAGTGTTTGAGCTCGTCTTCGGTCATGGTGCGGATGAGGCCGGTGACGACGGGGCCGGGGTGGACGGCGAAGGCGCGGATGCCGGAGGCTGCGCCGCGACGGTCGAGGGCGACGGCGAAGAGCGAGGTTGCGGTCTTGGCCTGTCCGTAGGCGACGTAGCGGTCGTAGGGGCGGTGGTTGAAGTTGGGATCGTCGAAGTCGACTCCGGCGCGCTGGTGGCCGCGTGAGGAGAGGGCGATGACGCGGGCTCCGTCGGCGTTGGAGAGTGCGGGCCAAAGGCGCATGGTGAGTTGGAAGTGGCCCAGGTGGTTGGTGGAGAGCTGGGACTCGTTGCCTCGAGCGTCGCGGGTGAGGGGATTGGCCATGATGGCTGCGTTGTTGATGAGGATGTGCAGGGGGCGGCCGCTGCGGAGGAACTCGTCGGCGAAGGCGTCGATGGAGGCGGGGTCGAGGAGGTCCAGGGTGGTTTGTTCGACGCGTGGGATGGTGCCTAGGGCTTTGTGAGCTTTGTCGGGGGTGCGGGCGGGGACGATGACGGTTGCGCCTGCTTCGCTGAGGGCGCGGGTGGTGGCGAGGCCGATGCCGGAGTATCCGCCGGTGACGATGGCGACTTTGCCGGTGAGGTCGACGCCTTCTAGGACCTGCTGGGCGGTGGTGGCTGGGCCGAAGCCGGAGGGAATGGGGGCTTGTTTTGTCATATTCAGAGATTTCTCCTTGTTCTCTCGATTCGATGGTGTCCATAGTGAGATGATCTATTGAGATATGCCTAGTTTTTATAGCGATCGTCCTGGAGTCGCGATGGATCCGATCTCGGATGTTTTGTCGCTGCTCAATCCCCGGGCGTCGATCTCGGCGAGCCTGACGACGGGTGGGGATTGGGCGGTCTCTTTTCCGGCGCATGAGGGATTGAAGTTCGTCGCGGTGGTTCGGGGGTTGTGCTGGCTGGCTGTCGATGGAGTGACGGAGCCGATCGAGGTGAGGGCGGGCGATTGCTATCTGTTGACGACGGAGCGGGCGCACCGGCAGGGGAGCGATCTTTCGTTGGAGGCGGACGATGTGCGGGCGGTCTTCGCGGAGGCGGTGGATGGGCGGGCGCAGTATGGGGAGAGTCAGGAGACGATGCTGATCGGGGGGCGATTCAGTTTCGACAGGGAGCAGGTCTCGATCCTGGTGGACTCGCTGCCGCCGGTCATTCTGATTCGGGCGGGGTCTTCGCATGCTTCGACGATTTCGTGGATTTTGGAGCGGTTGGGTGAGGAGCTGTCGGTGGGGGAGCCGGGGGCTTCGCTGATGGTGGATCATCTGGCGCATATGCTGCTGGTGCAGGTGCTGCGGGCTCATCTTGCTTCTGGGGAGAGGCTGCTTACGGGGTGGCTGGGGGCGCTGGCGGATGCGAAGGTCGGGCTGGCGCTGAAGCTGATGCATGGGAGTGTGGGTCGGAGATGGACGCTGGCGGATTTGACCAGGGCGACGGGGATGTCGCGGTCGGCGTTTTCGTCGCGGTTCAAGCGGCTGGTGGGTACAGGGCCTCTGGATTATCTGCTGCGTTGGAGGATGCAGGTGGCGGCGAAGAGGTTGAGGGGCGGGGCGGAGTCGATTACGGAGATTGCGGCTTCGTTGGGGTATGAGTCGGAGAGTGCGTTTGGGAGTGCGTTCAAGCGGGTGATGGGGAGGGCTCCGAAGCGCTATCAGCGGGCTCAAGGGGAGTAACGGTTGCCGGAGGGGTGGGGTGTGGGTAAGATGGCGGCATGAAAAATCTGGATGGTTTGAATCGTCGTGAGGTGTTGGTGGCGCTGTCGGCGTTTGCGGCGTTGGGTGGTTTGACGGCGGAGGCAGAAGCACAGGCGCAGCCGGGGGAGACGGTGTTGTCGGCTTCGCGGACGTTTGTGTTCGAGAAGCTGCCGGTGAAGCCTTCGGACAATGGTGGAGCGAGTCGGGCGGTGGTGCAGGGGGCGTTGACGACGGGGGAGTTTGTCGAGGTGCATGAGACGACGCTGCCGGCGGGGAAGATGCCGCATCCGCCGCATAAGCATCGGCACTCGGAGTTCATCATGATTCGCGAGGGATTGATTGAGTTCAATAACGATGGCAAGCTGACTCGGGTGGGTCCGGGTGGGGTGAACTTCAACGCGTCGGATGTGATGCATGGGATGACGAACGTTGGGGATACGACGGCGAATTATTTTGTGGTGGCGGTGGGGCGGGCTTCTGGCGTGACGAAGGTTTAGGGGCTACCAATGGCGGAGATGCTGGGGGAGTCGAAGACGTACGCGCTGGCGGAGATGCCGGTGCGGAAGATGGCCAATGGGGGCGAGAGCAGGGATATTCTGTGGGGGACGCTGGCTACGGGGGAGGCGATTGGGGTGCATGCTTCGATGCAGCCGGTGGGGATGGCTCCGAATCCGCAGCACCGGATCGAGCACTCGGAGGTGATCTGTGTGTTGGAGGGGGAGTTGGAGTTTCAGCGGGGCGAGAGTAAGGAGTTGGTGGGGCCGGGGGGTGTGATCTATGTTGCGTTGGGGACCTTGCATACGGTGAGGAATGTGGGGGCGGTTCCGGCTCGGTATGTGGTGGTGGCGGTGGGTGGGGATGTGAAGGGGTAAAACGACCGCACTTGTAGGTTGTGGGTTGAGGCGTAAGGATGGAGTTACGCTTTGGCGATCAGCTGCGGAGGTAGGCGTCGTCGCCGGTGATCCAGTCTTCGCGGGGCGGGGAGAAGATGTCGAGGTTGATGGAATCTTCGAGTGCGAAGACTTCGTGCGGAACGTTGGGTGGGATGACCAGGACTTCGTCGGGATTGAGGATGGTCTCGATCGGAGTTTCGGAGCCGGGGTGGTGCAGGAGGAATTTGAGTTTGCCGATGAGCAGGCAGGCTACCTGCTCGTTGTGGTGCTGATGCAACGGCACATGCGCTCCTTTGCTGAGGGTGATGCGGGCGACCATGACGTGGGCGCCGGCGATGAACTGGCGGCCGAGGAGCGGGTTCATGGGTTCGATGGGAAGGTCGGACCAGCGGGTATGGGCATTGTTCATTGAATCTGGCATCGGTTCTCCTTCGACTTAAGCGAGCAAAGACAGATCCTTCGCTTTGCTCGGATGACAAATTGATTCAGATGGTCTGAATCAACGACGGATAATGGCTACCCGGCGTGCTTTAGCGGAGGCGGGAGCCCAGGGCTATGTCTTCGGCGAAGGTGGCGAGGATGGGTTTGCCGTTTTCGCCGTGGGAGGCGGCCAGGAGCATTCCGTGGGATTCGAGGCCGCGCATCTTGCGGGGGGCGAGGTTGGCGATGATGACGATGCGGCGTCCGATGAGGTCTTCGGGGGTGTACCACTCGGCGATGCCGGAGAGGATCTGGCGCTTCTCGTAGCCGAGGTCGACCTCGAGGCGGAGGAGTTTGTCGGCCTTGGGGATGCGTTCGGCGACGATGATCTGGGCGACGCGGAGGTCGATCTTGACGAAGTCGTCGATGGCGATCTGGGGGGTGTCGGGGATGTCGGACTGGGCGGCGGCGTTGGCGAAGAGGCCGGAGGCGGGGGCTTCTTGGTGGGGTGGGGTGCCGGGGCGCTCGGTGGTGAGGGCGTGGCTGCCGGCTACGGAGACTCCGGGGTTGGGGGCTCCGATGGAGCTGGTGCGGGGTGGGGCGGCGGGGTGGGTGGGGTCTTCGACGATGGGAGCGGTGTGGGTGGTCTTCTCGTCCACGAACTTGGAGGGCGTGGGGCTCGGTGCGCCGTTGGTCTCTGCGTCAGTCATGATCTGGATGAGTCCTTTGTCGGCTCGGGGGAAGATGGGGGAGAGTGGGCCTAGCTTTGTGCCGGGCTTCAGGCCGCCCCATTCTAGGTTTTTTAGGTCGCCGTTGCGGGCGGATTCTTCTATGTCGCCTAGGCCGAGTTGTTGCCAGACTTTGGCTGTGGCGTAGGGGAGGATGGGATAGAGATATGCCGTGATGACACGGATTGATTCGCATGCGTGATAGAGACTTGCGGCTAACTTCAACCTGTCTTCGGGTAAGTCAGATTTAGCAAGTTTCCATGGTGCATCTGACGAAATTTTCCCATCTACTACTCCGATGAAGCCCCAAATATCTTTCAATGCGCCAAAGAAATCGGTGCCATTTGCTTTCGCTTCGAAAATAACGCTGAGTGGTAGCGATTCAGGTTCGGTTGGTGGATCGTATTCGGGAATAGAACCTGAGAAGTTCGAGCTGACCATCGCGAGCGTGCGGCTGACTAGGTTGCCGTAGCCGTTGGCTAGGTCGCTGTTGTAGCGCTGGACGAGGGCGTCGAAGCTGAAGCTGCCGTCCTGGCCGAAGGGGATCTCGCGGAGGAGGAAGTAGCGGAGGACGTCGGAGGCGAAGAGGTCTTGTTCGTGCTTCCAGGCTTCGTCACTTAGGACTGCGCCGGGGAGGTCGGCGGGTTTGGGAAGGAGGGTGCCGAAGGCGTCGAGGATGGTCTCGGTGCGGACTACGTTGCCGCGGGATTTGCTCATCTTCGATTCTTCGAAGAGGAGCCAGCCGTTGGCTACTACGGCTTTGGGAAGCCACTTGGTTGCCCATTCGGCGTGTTCGGCGGGAGTAAGTGTTGGGGCGGGCTTGTCGGTGTCTGGTTCGCGCTGGAGCTTTGGGTTCAAGGCCAGGAGGAAGGCGGGCCAGTAGATGCAGTGGAAGCGGGTGATCTCTTTGCCGACGAGGTGGAGGTCGGCGGGCCAGTATTTTTCGAACTTGGCTTGTTCGGCGGGGTCTTCGGAGCCGTAGCCTACGGCGGTCATGTAGTTGGCGAGGGCGTCGAGCCAGACGTAGATGACGTGCTTCTCGTTGCCGGGGACGGGGATGCCCCAGGTGAAGCTGGTGCGGGAGATGGAGAGGTCTTTGAGGGCTCCGGGGACGTAATACTCACCAGTTTTGCTCTTCGAGAGCCTTGAGTCGGTCTCCGCTAGCGCGACGACTTTTTCGCGGTCATAACTTATTGGGAGAACTTTGCCGATAGGTGAAGCCTCAATTTCAGGACTTTCAAGGACAACCTTGTCTCTAAGTTCTGTCAGGATCCCATTCACATCCCCGCGCAGGAAGCTGAGGACTTCGTTGCGGATGGTCTCGGGTTGGATTTGGAGTTGGTTGCTTTCGATGAGGTCGATGAGGGGGAGTTGGTAGTCAGAGAGGCGGAAGAAGTAGTTCTCTTCGGTGATGGTCTCGGTGGGTTTGCCGTCGGGGCCGATGGTGCCGGGGGGACCGTCGACGAACATCTCTTCGCCGATGCTGTACTGGCCGGTGTAGGAGCTGAGGTAGATGGCTCCGCGCTCTTCGAGGTGTTTCCAGAGGGTCTGGACGCCGCGGTGATGGCGCTCCTCGGTGGTGCGGATGTAGTCGTCGTTGGTGATGCCCATGCGCTTCCAGAGATTGCGGAAGGTGTCCGAGACCTGGTCGGTGAACTGTTGCGGGGGGATTCCGGCGGCGGCGGCGGAGCGCTGGACCTTCTGGCCGTGCTCGTCGGTTCCGGTGAGGAAGAAGGTGTCGTCGCCGAGAAGGCGGTGGCGGCGGGCGATGACGTCGGCCGCGATGGTGGAGTACGCGTGGCCGATGTGGGGGCGCGCGTTCACGTAGTAGATCGGGGTGGTGAGGTAGAACTTTTTATTTGTTTCAGACATGAAGGGTGGCCAGGGCTCAGTTTAGCAGGGGTGGGGAGTTGTGAGGATATTCGGGCGGGGGAGAGAGGCGGGTTCTCTGCTGTGGCGGCAAGTCCCTGTCTTCGGTCGAAATGACGAATTTGGGGTGGGTAAAGGAGGGCGGTTCGGACTTTTGTGATCCCACCCTTCGCGAGAGACAAAGGCGAGAAGGATGGGGCACCAGGGCGGCTGGGTTATGCGAGGAGAACGTCGAGACTGTCGTACTGCGTCCAATCGACTGGGAGTTTGGGGCCAGGGTAAGGAAGGCGGTCGGGCTTTGCCCGATACCCCACCCTATTTGCGATGAGACTGCAAAAAGGATGGGGCACCCGCTTTTGTGCCGGCTCGGTTGGGGCTCCTCCGCCGGTCGGGTGGGCACGCGCTCACAGGTCTGTGCTGGGGTCGGTGAATTCGTAAAGGAGGTTGCAGAAGTAGGACATGTTTTGGCGTCAATCCCTCAGTTCGCTGTGCAATAGACCTGAGCGGTTAGACTAAATCCACAGTTGGATTCCTGGTCTCTGGAGCCCATTGAGTCACGTCGTATCAACCCAAGCTGAGGCTCGCACGCTGGCAATGAATGGAAAAGTTGAAGAGAACCGTGACCTCAATCGGGGTAGAGGCTGGCTTTATTTGCTCTTTCTCATTGCGATTCCGTCGTACTTGTATTTGAACTTGTTTACGTTCCCAAACGTGCCTTTCTTTCTGCTGGGCGACCAGAATTTTTTCTGGGTGTATGCCATGCGCATGTTTCATGGGGAACGAGGGTATCAAGATTTTTTTCAGTTCACCCCGCCGGGAACTGACCTCTTCTATCTGGCGCTCTTTCGAATCTTCGGTCTCCATCTATGGGTGACGAACGCGGCGGTGTTTATCCTTGGCGTCGCCTTATGCTGGATCTGTTTTCATGTGGCACAACGGCTCATGGAACGGGATCTGGCGGTGCTCACCAGCCTGCTCTTTCTCGTTTACATCTACGGAGATCGGCTGGACGCCACCCATCATTGGTTCGGCCTGTTCGTTGGATTGTCTGCCCTCAGCGTCGTCCTGACTGAGAGGACTCTTCCCAGGATCGCTATCGCTGGCTTGTTGCTTGGCGTCGCCTCCTTTTTTACGCAGACGACGGGCGTTGCTGGTGTGGCCTCTCTCGTCGCTGCGCTTGCATGGGAGCGTTTCTCCAGGAACAGATCGTGGCAGAGCATGCTGGTGCAACAACTTTTGTTGTCCGTGACCTTTGCGCTGACACTGAGCGTTCTAAGCACGCCGTGGTTGCTGCATGTTGGGTGGAGACAGCTCTGGTATCTGCAGGTCACATACCCACTGCACTATGTTGTTCCCGAGCATAATTTTTGGCTCTCCGATATCAATGCTCCACACAACCGAAGTCCGTTGTTGCCCCTGATTCGACGCCAGTTTCTCTATCTGTTGCTCCTGGTGATCTATCCGTCCATTTTGTGGCATTGCTGGAGGCGACGCAGGGAGATTGCAGCGCGGTACACGATGCAACTGGTTCTTATCTGCTTGTTTGGATTGTCCTTGCTGCTGGTGATCATCACCAGGCCGGACTTGAACCGCATTCATGCCGCTTCGATGCCGGCCATCCTCTTGATGATGTGGGCTGTGAGCCGTCTCGACAAGCGGCGCAGCGTTGCCACCGCTGCAATTTGGGTCGTCATCGCATTTCTAGCTGTAAAGCAGATCCGTTTTAACCAACATTCGCCTCATCAAACCATACTGCTACCGGCCGGAAAAGTTGCTGTTTCTCCTTTGTTCGATGAGAAGTTCTCCTGGATCATGCAACATACTCGGCCAGAAGATCTTTTCTTTCAGGCACAGGGAGCCGTGGTGTACCTTCCCTTGCAGTTGTTCAGTCCCGCCTTTGTGGACTACCTGTGGACGGGCGAACCGACCCGCCCGGAGTACATCGACCGGACCGTACGAGAGCTTGAGCGTCAGCCGGCGAGGTATGTTCTTTGGTCGCAGCAGCATATCTCTCGTTCAGATGGATATCACGCTGGACAGAATCGCCTCGCCCCTTTTTACGGCTTTCTGATCACCCACTACAGGAGAGAGCATGTCTTCTCCGATGGGGATGAGGTCTGGGAACGACCCTAATGAACTCTTGCGCTATTGGGTGATGGAGTCGGGGTTGGGGTCTGGGGGTGGGGTGGGGATGGGTGGGTGGTCGGATTCGGCGTCTTCGGCCCGGCGGGCTTCGTTGAGGTGTTCTTCCATGGTTCGGCGGGCCTGGAGGGGGTTGCGGGAGCGGATGGCGCGGAAGATCTCGCGGTGTTGTTCGGCGGACTCTTTGAGGTTGCGGGAGTTGGAGACGGTGCTGAGGCGGGCGTCGTAGAGGTTGGCGGTGATGGTCTCCATCAGGGCTCCGAGGATGGGGTTGCCGGAGGCGCGGGCGATGGTCCGGTGGAAACGGACGTCGTGGATGAGGTACTCCTCGGGGTTGTCAAGGGCGGCGTACATCTCGGCGACCTCTTCGGCGAGCTCGGCGACGTGCTCGTCGGTGGCTCGCTCGGCGGCCAGGGCGGCGACGTTGGCCTCGAGGACGAGGCGAGCCTCGAACATCTGCCAGGGGAGGAAGCCGTGGAGGGCTCCGAGGACAGTGAGGGAGCTGGAGTCGAGCGCCGGGGGGCCGGAGGAGACGAAGGTTCCCGCGCCGTGGCGGCTCTTCAGGACGCCCATGGCGGAGAGGAAGCCGATTCCGGCGCGGAGGCTGGAGCGGCTGATCTTTAGTTTGCGGGCGAGCTCGCGCTCCGGGGGGAGGCGGTCGCCGGGGTGGACCTCACCGGAGCTGATGAGGGCGCGGACGTGCTCGACGACCTGCATGGTGAGCTGGCTGTGGCCAGTAACCTCGTCCTGCGACTCTTTTGGGAGCTCTTTTTTCAAGCGGCGGATCGCTCCTGGGTGAATTTTGGAGCCAGACTAACACAGCGTTGGTAGTGCTGGTCGAGTGGGAGTTATCGGTGACCCCCAACGATGAAGAAGACCATCGTTGGAGGCTACCGGGGCTAGGCGGGCTGGGCGGCTGCTTTGACGCCGAGGCGCGGAACGAGAAGCTGGAAGATGGCGAGCGAGGTCAGGTAGGCCATCGCCGCCATGCTGAAGATGAGCATGGGGTGGAGCGAGAAGTAGTGCTTGACGATCCAGGTAAAGGAGGCTCCGCCGACGGCTCCGATGGCTCCGCCGAGTCCGACGACGGTGGAGACGGCGGTGGAGGGGAACATGTCCGTCGGCGTGGAGAAGAGGTTGGCGGACCAGCCCTGATGCGCAGCGGCGGCCAAAGCGAAGAGGGCGACGGCGGGCCAGGCGCTGTGGGGCGATAGACGGCCCATCATGGGAACCAGAACGATCGGCACGACGCAGAGGGCGCAGGTGAGCATGGCGATCTTGCGTCCGGCGTTGGTGCTGTAGCCGCGCTTCATGAGGAAGCCGGAGAGTCCGCCACCGGCGATGGAGCCGACGCTGGAGACGGCGTAGACGGCGACGATCTCCCAGTAGGCGTGGGCCAGGTCGAGGCCGTAGTTCTCGTTGAGAAACTTGGGGAGATAGAAGAGATAGAACCACCAGATGGGGTCGGTGAGGCCCTTGCAGAGGGCGAAGGCGTAGAGGCCGCGGTGTTTGGAGAGCTCACCGAAGAGGGCGAAGAAGCCCTTGTTGGCGTTGGGGGAGACGACCTCCTGCAGGTTGATCTGGGTCTGGGTGGAGGCGCGGCGGAGACGGTTGTAGGGGAAGAGGAGCCAGACGACCAGCCAGACGAGTCCCAGGGAGCCGGTGGTGACGAAGGCGGCCTGCCAGCCCCAGTGGTAGGTGACGTAGGCGACGAGGGCGGGGGCGATGAAGGCGGAGGCGTTGGAGCCGGAGTTGAAGATGCCGGTGGCGAGGGCGCGCTCTTCGGTGGGGAACCACTCGGTGGTGGCCTTGATGGCGGCGGGGAAGTTGCCGGACTCGCCGAAGCCGAGGAGGGCGCGGGCGATGCCGAAGCCCATGACGGAGCTGACCAGGGAGTGGCCCATCGAGGAGAGAGCCCAGACGGTGATGGCGATGGCGTAGCCGATTTTGGTGCCGAGCTTGTCGATGATGCGGCCGGCGGTGAGCAGACCGACTCCGTAGGCGACCTGGAAGCAGATGATGATGTTGCCGTAGTTGTTGTTGAAGACGTCCTGGTGGGCGGCGTCGAGGGAGAAGTCCCAGCCCATGAAGGGGAGGTTGTGGAGGAGCGGCTCGATCAGGGAGAGGACGGAGCGATCCATGTAGTTGATGGTGGTGGCGGCGAAGAGGAGCGCGCAGACGAACCATCGGCTACTGGCTTTTTCAGGGGCTTCGCTGGAGAATCCTTCGCGAGAGAGTGTGGCGGGCTTCGTCGACATAAGCGGAGGCGCTCCGGAGTGCAAGTGGTTGGACATCCCTGCTGAAGCTTAGGGGTTGGCAGATCGTTTAAGGGGCGAAATTAATATCAGTCGAGACGAGGATGAGGATAGCTGCTGGTGGGATATAGGTGTCAAGCGTGTCTGCCGCCCGGGTGGAAATTGGTAGAGCCACAGGAGGAGAGCTTCCTGGTTTGGGATAGGAGCTGGGAGGGGTTATTGTTTGTTTCGCGAAGATTTTCGGAGGATGGATGCAATTGAGACTGGCGGCTGCGGTTCTGGCGATGGCGTGTGGGGTGGCGGGGGCCAAGGGGCCAGCGGTCAAGACGATTACGGTGGGGGCTTCCGGGGCGGAGTTTACGACGATCCAGGCGGCGGTGAATGCGGCTCCGGAGACAGGAGCGGTGATTCGGATCAGGCCGGGGGTGTACCGGGAGGTGGTGCATGTGGATAAGCCGGGGATCCAGTTGCGGGGGGATACGGACGATCCGGCGAAGGTAGAGCTGGTGTTTGGGAACAGCGCGGCCTCGACCTGTGGGACGGGGTGTTCGGCGACGCTGTTTGTGACGGGCAAGGACTTCTTTGCGGGGATGATGACAATTGCGAACGACTACAGCAAGACGAGCGATGTGCCTTCGCAGGCGGTGGCGGTCTCGGTAAGGGCGGACCGGGCGGTGTTCCGGCGGGTGCGGCTGCTGGGGGCGCAGGACACGCTGTATGCCTCCAGCATGGGCTGCATGAAGGAGGGAGGTGAGTGCGTGACGGGGCGGCAGTTCTACTCGGACTGCTATATCGAAGGGCATGTCGACTTCATCTTCGGGGATGCGAAGGCGGTGTTTGAGGGGTGCGAGATTCGGAGCATCGCGCATGCGGCGGGTGGATATCTGACGGCGCAGAGCAATACGCGGACGGGGCAGGATGCGGGGTATGTCTTCAACCACTGCAAGTTGACGGCGGATGCAGGGATGGGTCCGGTGTATCTGGGGCGGCCGTGGCGGGATTACTCGACGGTGATCTTCCTGAATACGGAGATGGGGGCGCATATTCTGCCGGAGGGGTGGTCGGAGTGGAAGAGCGCTCCGGCGCCGAGGCTGCCTACGGCGACGTACGCCGAGTTCCACTCCAGCGGGCCGGGGGCGAATGCGGCTGCGCGGGAACCGCTCGCGAAGCAGCTCTCGGCGGAGGAGGCGAAGCGGTATGAGACGAAGACCTATCTGCGGGGTGCGGATGGGTGGGATCCGGAGAAGGTGAAGTAGCGGATGTTAGGCTTGTCTCTTCAGATATGAAGTGTTTCGTCTGGCGTTAGCTCGGCCAGGGGAATTTTTTTGCTGAAATGGTTTCTTAAATAGTGACCAATATGCCTTCAATTTCTTTTTTGACCTCCTCCGTTCGTCCTGCGCGATCTGCTGCGCGTCGTTTCTTTAGCCTTAAATTCAGCGGAGTTGCGGGGATGGTCTGTGCCGCGGTGCTGCTGCTGTCGGCTACGGTGCTTCATGCGGAGCCTCCAACGGCGGAGGAGCAGGCTGTACTGGCTCCGGCGCAAGCGCTGCTCGACGGCATCGCGAAGCGTGACAAGGATCTGAGGCGGGCGCAGCTTCTGCCGGGTGGCATGGCGACTCTGATCAGGAACGGGCAGACGCTGCAGCTTCCCTTCAATGAGTTTCTCGACCGGCTGGAGAAGATGTCCGGCGGGACGCAACGGCTGGAGGAGCGTCTCTACGAGCCTGTGATCCGAATCGATAACGACATCGCGGTCATCTGGGCTTCGTATGATTTTTTGATCGACGGCAAGGTCGACCATTGCGGCTCGGATATCTTCAATATGATTCGCCGCGATGGCCGCTGGCTGATCTCAGGGGTTGCCGATACCAGCAGGAAGAGCTGCCAGCCCCGGGGCTCGGGGCTGGGTGAGTTAGAGGGTCTTCAGGACGAGGACGGTGGCGATTGGATCCAGCGCTTTGTTGGGGAGCTGAATGTCCAGACCGTTAGCCGACCGAGTCAGCTTGAGCGGCGTGTGAGAGGGATCGGCGAGAAGGTAGGCACCGGTAACGTTGCGGGGTAGCTTGTCGAGGTGGAAGGTGCCGTTGGGCCAGGTTAAGAGCTCGATGTAGATCTTGTCGGCGGCGGTAGTGGAGCGCCAGTCCCAGGCGGCGACGAATTTAGGCTTGCCGTTCTTGTCTTTTTCGGTAGAGCTGAAGGAGCCCGCTTCGCCGCCAAAGAGGGTGGACTTGGTGTTGTAGATGGCTTCGCCATTGACGGCCAGCCACTTGCCCATCTCGTGGAGCCGGTCGATCTCGGGGGTGGGGACGTTGCCCTTGGAGTCGGGGCCGATGTTGAGGAGATAGTTTCCGCCCTTGCTGGAGATGTCGATGAGGTTGCGGAGTAGGGTCTGGGTGGACTTGAAGTTGGTGTCGAAGGACTTGAAGCCCCAGGTGTCGTTCATGGTCATGCAGGACTCCCAGTCCTGACCGGGGAAGCCTTGCGGCGGAATGTATTGCTCGGGGGTTTCGGTGTCGCCTTTGTAAGTGCCTCCGAGGCGGTTGTTCCAGATGAGGTTGGGGTGCTGGTTGAGGAGGGCGACGATCTCCGCGGCGCGGGCGGGGGTCATGTTGGCAGTCGGGGTGTCGAACCAGATGACGACGGGGTAGTCCTTGTAATTGGCGAGGAGTTCCTTGATCTGGGGGATCGATTTGGTGTGGAGGTAGGTGTCGAAGTCTCCGTCCTGAGCTGCGTCCCAGTGATGGGTGGGAAGGTCGTGATTGCCGGTCTTGTAGGCGGAGCCGCCGGGCGCGGTCCAGTCCTGATCCTGGGAGTAGTAGAAGCCCAGCTTCATCCCTTGTCTGCGGCACTCTTCGGCGAGCTCTTTGAGCGGATCGCGTTTGAAGGGGGTGGCGGCGACGATGTTGAAGGGGTTGACCTTGGAGTCGAACATGGCGAAGCCGTCGTGGTGCTTGGCGGTGATGACGATGTACTTCATGCCGGAGGATTTGGCGAGGGCGACGATATCGTGGGCGTTGAAGCCGGTGGGGTTGAAGTTCTTGGCGAGGGCCTTGTAGTCGGCGACGGGGATGGAGAGGTCGTTCATTATCCATTCGCCGACGGAGGTGGTGCGCTTACCGTTCCAGGTTCCTGCGGGGATGGAGTAGAGCCCCCAGTGGATGAACATGCCGAAGCGGGCTTCGCGCCACCACTCCATGCGGGCGTCGCGCTGGGCGGAGGTCTCGGTGTCCTGGATGGCCGGGACCGGATGGCTGGTGGGGGTGGTGTCGGCTTTGCTGCCTTCGAGTTGGGCTAGCGAGTGGGTCGGGCTAAGGGAGGTTGCGGCGAAGAGGAGGGCGGCGATGCTGCGGTGAGCTAGATTCAAGTGGCTTCCTCACGCGAGATGGACTCGCGTTGAGATTGTAATTTGACGGACGCGCTACAGGTAGCGGCCGAGGAACTGAGCGATCGAGGCGAAGATGCGCAGACGGGCTCCAGGGGAGAACCAGTGGCCCTCCGCGGGGAAGAGCTGGAGCTGGTGCGGAGTGCCGAGCTGGTTGAGGAAGGTGTTGAGGGCGTGGGCCTGGGCGACGGGGACGACAGTGTCGGCCTCTCCGTGGAGGATGAGGGTGGGCGGGAAGCTCGAAGTGGCCTTGGCCGCGTATGGAGGGACGAGGCCCCCGGAGATCTCGACGATGGCGCGAATGTTTTTGGCGGTAGAGGCAAAGGCGAGGGAGAGGAAGGCTCCGAGGGAGATGCCGAGGAGGGCGATGCGGCGGGAGTCGATCTTGGGTCGGGCGGAGATATAGGCGAGCGCGTCGGAGATGGTCTCAAGCCAGAGGGGAACGTGGTGGCCGTCGCGGAGGATGGTGTCGTCGGCGTGGGTGGTTCCGGTGCGCTCGAAGTAGTGGATCGCGTAGAGGGCGATGCCCAGGCGGGAGAGGTAGGGAGCGATCGGGTCGAACCACAGGCTGACGTTTCCGCCTGCACCGTGGAGCAGGACGATGGCGGGAAAGGGACCCGGACCGGAGGGCTCAAGCTGCTGGATGTGGATGGTCTTGCCTCCACTGACAAAGTTAGGCATGGCGATGAGATGCGGCTGGGGGCGCGATATCATCGCTGACGTGAATGGAAATACGTCGGAGCGGATGTTGGCGCGGCTGCGGGCGGGGGAGACAAGGGCGCTGGCGCGGGCGATTTCGCTGGTGGAGGACGGTGGCGCGGGCTCTGCGGAACTGGTGGCGGCTTGCAGGCTCTCAGGCAGGCGCGGCCTGCGGATTGGCGTGACGGGGCCTCCTGGCGCGGGAAAGAGCACGCTGGTGGACCAGATGGCGCGCTGGGTTCGCGGGCAGGGACAGACGGTAGGAGTGATTGCGGTCGATCCGTCCAGCCCCTATACGGGAGGTGCGCTGCTGGGGGACCGCATCCGGATGCAGGGGTTTGAGGGCGACGCGGGGGTGTATATCCGCAGCATGGCTTCCAGGGGCAGGATGGGGGGACTGGCGCGGGGAGTGGAAGAGGTTTGCACGGTGATGGAGGCGGCGGGGCGGCAGACGATCCTGATCGAGACGGTAGGAGTGGGGCAGGATGAGGTGGATGTGGTGGCGGTCGCGGATGTGACGGTGCTGGTGCTGGTCCCGGGGATGGGCGACGAGGTGCAGAGCATGAAGGCCGGGGTGATGGAGGTCGCGGATGTGTTCGTGGTGAACAAGGGGGATCGCGAGGGGGCCGAGCGGCTGGAGGCGGAGGTGCGGGCGATGCAGGGGCTGGGTGCGTCTGAGGCAGACAGCGTGCCGGTGGTCCGGACGGTCGCGACGACAGGTGAGGGTGTGGGGGAGTTGATGGGGTCGGTGTTGGAGGTGGCTGCGCGGGAGCAGAAAGGCGTGGGACGGGAGTTGCGTGGGCTGGCAGAGGCCGGGTTGCGGCTGGATCACCTGGGAGTAGCCGTGCGGAGTATCGCTGCGGCGCGGGGGTTCTATGAGTTGTTGGGAATGAGCGTTGGGGCGGAGGAGACGGTAGAGCACGAGCAGGTTCGAACTGCCATGCTGCCGTTGGGTGAGAGCCGGATCGAGCTGCTGGAGGCTACGGCGGAGGATTCCGTGATTGGAAGGTTTGTGGCGAAGCGGGGCGAGGGCCTGCACCATATCGCGGTGAAGGTGGATGGAGTGGATGCGATGTTTGAACGGCTGAAGGGCGAGGGAGTGCGGTTGGCAAGCGATGCTGTGCGGGTCGGGGCTGGGGGGCATCGATACTTCTTTGTGCATCCGGCGAGTACGGGCGGGGTGTTGGTGGAGATCGTCGGCGGGGGTTCTGAGTGAGCCGATTTTTGTTGATCCATACGGCTGGCGCCGAGGGGACAGTGGCGCTAGCCGCGGTTGAGGGCGGGGATAGGACGGTCGTCGCGGAGGGAGTGCTGCCCGGTCGCAGTGCCTCGGAGCGGCTGGTGCCGGAGATTCGGCGGCTGTTAGAGGGCGCGGGCTGGCGGCTGGCGGAGTTGGCGGCGGTAGTGGTGGTGCACGGGCCCGGATCGTTCACCGGGGTGCGTGTGGGGTTGAGCGCGGCCAAGGGGCTGAGCGAGGCGGGTGGAGTGGCGTTGATCGCGGTCTCGCGGCTGGCCTTGCTGGCGAATGCTGTTGGCGAGGCCGGGTTGGTTCATGCGGTGCTGGATGCGGGCCGTGGGGAGTTTTATTACGGGGCTTACGAGGGTGGGCGGTGTCTGCGCGAGGCTCTACTGACCGGAGCGGAGGTGGCGGCTGCGGTGGTCGGCTCGGGCGTCGTGGTGGCTTGCGAGGCGAAGGTTGCGGAGGGCTTGCCGGGGCTGAAGATTTCGATGGTGCCCGAGCCAGTGGCGGCTTCGGCGTTATCGATCGCACTGGAGCGGCTGGAGCGCGGAGAGGTCGACGATGCGGCGGTGGTGGATGCGAACTACCTGCGGCGGACGGACTTCGAGATTCAGCAGAGGCTGGAGAGTCGTGCGGCGATGGGGCGCGGCGCGGAGTGAGGATTCGTACGGGTGGGGTGGAGGATGTGCCTGCAGTGCTGGAGCTGGAGAGGGCAACGCCTGAGGCTCCGCACTGGGCTGAGGGTGAGTACCGCGCGGCAGTCGCGGATGGGAACGGTGGGGTCCGGCGGTGTCTGCTGGTGGCGGAGATAGAGGGGCGGATCGTCGGCTTTGTAGTGGGCAAGAGAGCCGAGTGCGGGGACGAGGTGGTGGGGGAGTTAGAGAGTGTGGCAGTTTCGGGAGCGGTGCGTCGGCGAGGGGTGGGAAGGGCTCTGTGTGAGGCGGTGGTGGAGTGGTGCCGGAGCGAAGGAGCGCGTGCGGTGGAGTTGGAGGTTCGGGCGGAGAGTGCGGGTGCGATCGCTCTGTATGAAGGGTTAGGATTCGTAACGACGGGGCGGCGGAGAGGGTATTACCGGGAGCCGGTGGAGGATGCGTTGTTGATGGCGGTGGAGTTGAGTTAGGCGATCTCAAGGCGATCGCTCAGTCGTATTTTCGGCAGTGCAAGTGGAAAAATGGGCTTTGCCAGCGATGGTAGGGGTATGGTACGGTGTGCGCGTTCGGCGAGACTCCGGCTCGTGCTCTGTGGGGGTCTGGCCCGACGCCGGAGGTGTGCCTGATGCAAACCGCCAAGATGAGTGTTCTCCCGGATCCCTCAATCTTCCAATCCATCCATCGGCTGGAGCTGGAACATGGTCTGTATGCGCGGCGGCTGGATACGCTGAACTGCAAGCCGTATCTGACCGAGACGGAAAAGCTGGAGGAGATCCGGCTGAAGAAGTTGAAGCTTTATTTGAAGGATGAGATGGAGCGTCTTCGCCGGGTGGGCTTCGGTCCTTCACGAATCTCCTGAATCGATTCGAACCTGGGTTGCGATAGGCAAGGTGGGGCGGGGGCTTCGGTTGAAGTGTCTCCGAGCCACCTCCTATTCATGAAGTGAGCGAAGTCCAGTATCTGCAAGGCCTTATAATCGGGATACCTATGGTTCGAGATGGATTTTTTTATGCGTTGGGGTTGGGGGTGGTCGCTGCCATCCTTTGGAAGCTGACCCACTCCTACAGCTTGACCGCTGTGCCGCTCGTGCTGGCGGTGTTTTTTCTGTGGTTCTTTCGCGATCCCACCCGGGCGATTCCCACCGGCGTGGGACAGGTTGTGTCGCCTGGAGACGGCGTTGTGACGTCGGCGGAGTTGATCGACACGGTGGCGGGCAGCCAGATGCGGATGAGCATCTTTCTAAACGTCTTTGACGTGCATGTGAACCGTACGCCGGTAGGCGGGACGGTGAAGGTCGTCGAGTTTCACAAGGGCGGCTTCCTGAACGCGATGAAGCCCGAGTCGGCCTTGTCGAATGAGCAGACGCTGATCGTGATCGATGCGGGCGGCTACGATGTCGCCTTCAAGCAGATCGCCGGTCTGCTGGCGCGGCGCATTGTGTGCAATCTGAAGGTAGGCGACAAGGTAGAGCGTGGGCAGCGCATGGGCCTGATCAAGTTCGGATCGCGTGTGGATGTTCTGATGCCCGCGGAGGCGCGGTTGAAGGTCAAGATCGGAACGCGGGTCAAGGGCGGAAGCACAGTTCTGGCGGAGCTACCCGGCTCGGCAGTGGTGGCCTGATGGAGCTCGAAGAGGGACAACTGGACCCGGGAACGGGCAAGCTGAAGCGGCAGCCGAGCCGCGGCATGTACATTCTGCCGTCGGTGTTTACGGCGGGAAATATCGCGGCGGGATACTACGCGATCGTGCAGGCGATCCAAGGATCGGCTGCAGACCCGGACCACTTCGACCGGGCGGCGCTGGCGATTGGGTTCGCGGTATTGTTCGACGGCGTGGACGGGCGCGTCGCGCGGATGACGAGCACGACGAGCGACTTCGGCAGGGAGTTGGACTCGCTGGCGGATGTGATTACGTTCGGCGTCGCGCCAAGTCTGCTGGCCTACATCTGGGGCTTCCGAATGCTTCCCATGATGCCTGCGCACGCCGCGCTGCGCGGTCAGTTGGTGCATGCGGGTGTCTTTGTCTGCTTCTTGTTCCTGATCTGCGGGGCGAGCCGGCTGGCGCGCTTCAACATCAGCATCAATCCACAGCCACGGAATCCGGGACGTCCCGGGCACAAGTATTTCGTCGGAATGCCGATTCCCGCAGGGGCCGGCGTGATCGCTTCGATCATTCACTTTCGCGACGGTTGGCCGATCGATAACGAGTGGGTCGCCCTTGGCTGGCTGTGCCTCATCATCTTGACGGGCTTCCTGATGGTGAGCAGTTGGCGGTTCTGGAGCGGCAAGGAGATCGGCCTCGGCAACAAGCAGCCCTTCCAGATGGTGGCATTGATCGCGGTTTTAGGCGTGCTCATTGCGCTCTACTCGGAGTACATGCTGCTTATCATCGCCATCGGATATCTGATCTCGGGGGTGCTGGCGCGGCTGGCGTACTCGTGGAGCAGAGAGCGGCGGGTCCCCCGGGTCTGAGTGATAAGAACTGATTTCAGCAATCCGACATCTAAAGTGTTCCGAGCCTGTGTGCGCGGGCCTGGCAGTGAAGAGGGAAGGTAGGTCCGTCGCTTATGGCGAAGACAACATATCGAATTGGAATTGTGGGAGCGACATCGCTGGCGGGCAAGGAGCTGAGCGATGAGTTGCATGAGTCGCTGCTGGCCGCCTCCGAGTTCGTGCTGCTCGACGACGATGAAGAGGCTGCCGGGCAGATGACCGCGGCAGGCGATGAGCCTCTGTTTATCCGTCCGGTCGAGACGGCTTCGTTCGATGGGATGGACTTTGTCTTTTTTGTGGGCGATGCCTCCGGGACGAAGAAGCACTGGCAGCAGGCGAGGCGGGCAGGCGCGAGCATTGTGGACCTGACCTATGCGCTGGAGTCCGAGAAGGACGTTCTGGTGCGGTCTCCGATCGCCGAGGCAGGGTTGGATGGAGTCGCGGCTGCCGAGAGGGCAGGCGGTCCGGATTTGAAGACCCCGGCGGTGGTTGCGGGACATCCTGCGGCGGTGATGTTGGCGGTGGTGGCTGGACGGCTTAAGGCGAAGCTACAACTAAGCTCGGTGGCGGCGACGATCATGGAGCCGGCCTCGGAGCATGGCCGGGCGGCGATGGATGAGCTGCACCAGCAGACGGTGAACCTGCTGTCGTTCCACAGCGTGCCGCAGGAGCAGTACGACGCGCAGGTCTCCTTCAACCTGCTGCCGGAGCTGGGCGAGGCCGCGAAGATACGGCTGACCGAGGTGGGGCAGAGGATTCGGACGCACTATGGCCTGCTCTCGGGTGGTGCGTTGCCGAAGCTGGCGCTGCAGATCGTGCAGGCTCCGGTCTTCCATGGCTATGCGGGATCGGTGCTGATCGAGCTGGAGCAGACGGCGACCGTCGAACAGGTCGAGGCGGCCCTGGCGGGCGAGCCGATCGATGTGGTGGACCGCGAGGCCGATCCACCCAGCAATGTAAGCGCGGCGGGACAGCAGAACGTGATGGTCCGCGTCAGCGGTGAGGGCGCGGAGGGTGAGAGCTCGACGCGGTTCTGGTTGTGGCTTGCAGCCGATAATCTAAAGCTGGCGGCGGTGAACGCGATTGCGTGCGCGCTGGAGCTGAGGCGACTGCGGCCTTCAGGGAAGGTACAGTAAAAAGAGCATAGGAGTGAAAGTGAAGCAAGGGATGAAGGACGCAGCGATGCGTATCGGGATCGATCTGGGTGGGACAAAGATTGAGGCGTTGGCGATCGATAAGGATGGAAAAGAGCTGCTGCGGTACAGGGTCCCGACGCCACGCGAGGACTACGAGGGAACGATCGCCGCGATGGTGGGGCTGGTCCAGCGGATCGAGAAGGAGACGGGCGCTGTAGGAACGGTGGGTGCCGGGATTCCTGGAAGCGTCTCCAGCCGCACGGGGCTTGTGAAGAATGCCAACTCAACCTGGCTGAATGGAATGCCCTTTGATAGGGATCTCTCGGCTGCGATGGGACGCGAGGTGCGGGTAGCCAACGATGCGAACTGCCTGGCGGTCTCGGAAGCGACAGACGGAGCAGCGGCTGGAAAGCGCGTGGTCTTTGCCGTGATCGTGGGAACAGGCTGCGGCGGTGGAGTTGCTCTGAATGGACAGGTCCACGCCGGAATCAACGGCGTAGGCGGAGAGTGGGGGCATAATCCGCTGCCCTGGGCGAGCCCGGAGGAGTATCCCGGGCCGGTCTGCTACTGCGGCAAGCGAGGGTGCCTGGAGATGTGGATCTCGGGGACCGGCGTAGCGCGGGACTTCCTTGAGGTAACGGGACGAGCGCAGAGTGGCCCGGAGATCATGGCGGCTTGCGAGGCCGGGGTTCCGGATGCCGTCGCGGCGGTGGAGCGTCTGGAGGACCGACTGGCAAGGGCTTTGGCGCATGTGATCAACATTCTGGACCCGGATGTATTTGTGTTTGGCGGCGGGCTTTCGAAGGTGGAGCGAATCTACCGCGAGGTGCCGAAGCGTCTGTCACGGTACGTCTTCGGAGGCGAGACCGAGACTCCGCTGCTGCAGGCAAAGTTTGGGGACTCCAGCGGAGTGCGTGGGGCCGCTTGGCTGTGGCCTAACCTGGATTGAGGACGGCGTAACGGTGATCCTTGGGATCAAGGCTTGATAAGAGCGGTTCCGGGATTCGTGGCTACGGACGAATTGTTGTGTCGAGTCTTACTTCGTTTATGCCACGCACAGAGTTACAGATCAGGAGGGCGTCTGCAGTGTGGAGGTCCTCTAGCGTGAGGGTGCGCTCTTCGGCGTTGGGGTTGGTCTCGAGCAGGTAACGGCGGTAGATGCCGGGGAGAACTCCTGCGCTTATTGGTGGGGTGAGGAGGCGGTCTCCTCTGCGCAGGAAGAGGTTGCTGATGGCGCCTTCGGTGAGCTCTCCGCGTTCATTGATAAAGAGGGCTTCGTCGAAGCCATCGGCGACCGCCCGGGCGTACTGCTGGTCGTAGAGCGTGCGGCGGGTGGTCTTGTGGCGAAGAAAGCGGTCGGTGGAGTCGGTGTGCTGGGTGGCCAGCCGGACGCGGCCAGTTGGCGGTCTTGGGGTGAAGGGTGTCGCGGTGATGGTGGCGGCACCAGTCGAATCCAGGAGCAGGCGGATGCGGTGTGGGGTGGATGCGTTCAGCGTATGGATGTACTCGATAAGCTCCGCGCCGATGACTTCGCGTTGGCAGGGGAAGCTGAAATAGGCGGCAGAGGCTTCTAGACGGTCCAGATGGAGTGGCAGAAGGTAGAGGCCGTCGTCCTGCAGGATCGCAGGATTCCAGAGGATCGTCTCAATGAGTTGAAAGTCGTTGGGAGCGCGGGTCAGGAAGGCCGTCTTGAGCAGGCACTCGCGGTACTCGTCTGCTGGCTCCGAGTCGGCGACGATTCCGCCGCCTACGCCCATGTGGGCTTTGCCATCCTTTAGGACGAGCGTACGGATAGCTACGTTGAAGGTGGCGTCGCGATTGGGCGCGATATGGCCGATGGCCCCGGTATAGATGCCGCGTGGCGCGGACTCCAGCTCGTGGATGATCTGCATGGTGCGAATCTTGGGCGCGCCGGTGATGGAGCCGCCGGGAAAGAGCGCGCGGAAGATCTCGTAGAAGGACAGGCCAGGACGCAGGTCGCCGGAGACCGTGGAGGTCATCTGGAGCAGCGTCTCGTAGCGCTCGATGGTAAACAGATCGTCAACGCGGACATTGGTGCAGACGCGGCCAAGATCGTTGCGCAGCAGATCCACGATCATGACGTGTTCGCTGCGGTTCTTCTCATCGTTCTGGAGGGCGAGAGCAGCGCGTGCGTCGTCTTCGAGGTCGAGGCCGCGCGGCATGGTGCCCTTCATGGGACGCGTAAGAATCTTGTCGGCCTCGATCTTGAAGAAGAGCTCCGGCGAGAGGGAGAGGATATGGTGACTGCCGAGGTTGAGGAAGGCTCCGTAGCTTACGGGCTGCTGACGAGAGAGGACCGCGAAGGCATCGGCGGGCGAGAGACCGGTCTCTACGATGAGCCTGTCGGTAAAGTTGACCTGGTAGGTATCGCCGGCTGCGATGAGCTCTTTGATCCTCAGGATCTGCTGGTGGTAGTGATCCTCGGAGATCTGCAGGTGAATCTCCGACGCGAAGGGCCGGGCCGGAGATTCAGCAAGAGTCTGCGGCGTCGGTGGTGGCGAAGTGAATCTCCCGGTGATGTGGTCGAAGGCGATCGGTGCTGCGTAGATACCGAACCAGGCCAAGGGAAGGTCGGCAGGGGGAGCGCTCTCAATCTTCGTGGAGGTAGAGGGCTCGAAGTGATAGCCGCACTCGTAGCCGAGGTAGCCGGCAGCGTGGTGGCCTTGAGCCAGCGCGGACTCGATACGACCGAAGAGCGCAGGCAGGTCTTCAAGGGTCTGAACGGTGAGAATCTCGATGGGATCGAGGAAGAGATAGCTGGTGTGGTTGGCGGGATCGGGGCGCGCAGTGTGGAGGAGGAGGGAGCCGGGGTTTTCAGCGACGAGGGCAAAGATCGATTGCGGAAGCGGATACCACGGGGCCACACGTTCTCCGGATGCGATGGCTACTTCGTGGCTGCCTGGTAGCAGAACTGCAGCCCGATGAAGAGCAGCCAGAGAGAGAGCGCAAAGCGCAGGTTGCGATTAGGAATCTTGGGGGCGGCGCCGCTGCCGATCAGGCCACCGACGACTCCTCCTGCAGCCAGTTTAGCAAGCAGGATCGCGTCGTAGTGTCCGCCGATCAGATGAACGCCAGTTCCAACAACGGCGATGACCAACCCGAAAGCCAGATCCGTCCCAACCACCTGAGTGGCGGTAAGGGATGTAAGCCCCAGCAGGGCCACCGTTCCAAGCGCACCAGCGCCCGCCGAGGAGAAGCCGATCTCCGCCCCGATAGGAAACGTGATGGCGGCGAGCCACTTGGAGCGCTCCGCCCCGGCGCGAACGATGTTCGCTGGGCGGAAGTGGCGGTAGAGATGCCACGCCGCGGTGAAGAAGATGATGAGTCCGAGCGCCAGGGTCAGCGCTGTCTTCGGTCCATGTGCGGCGACGTGTTTGAAAAAGACCGAGCCCGAGATGACACCCGGAACTCCTCCCAGCAGCATGATGCCGAGGATCCGATAGTTGATCTGACGGCGCACGACCTGGAAGGGGACGACGATGAGCTTCACAATGGCCGAGTAGGCCAGGGTGGTGCTGACGGCGATATCCACCGGCACCTTGAGGAAGAGGATGAGCAACGGCGCGGTGACGACGCTGGCCCCGACACCCGTAAGGGCGATGACGATGGCTACGACGAAACCGATAAGAAATTCCATGCGGACGAACCTTCTGGTGGTGCTGGTGGCTAATGAGAGAGGCCCTGCTCAACTCTCTCAACGAATATTTTTCTTGGGGTCGGAAGCCTCGCCCTCGTTGCAGGCAAAGCCGAAGTCAAAAACACCGCGAGGCAGCTAGGCGGCCTGGATGTGGATGCCACACTCCTGCTTCTGTCCGCCCCAGCGCCCGGAGCGCGGATCGTTCGGGTCGAGGGGAAGGCTGGTGCACGGCTCGCAGCCGATGCTGGAGTAGCCCTTGTCATAGAGCGAGAGCAGCGGAATGTCGTGCTGGCGGGCGTAGGTCCAGACGTCCTTGGTGGTCCAGTCGGCCAGCGGACTGACCTTGCGGATGCGCGTGCCAGTCGGCAGAGCGAAGGCTTCCGTAAGCTGCATCGCAGCGCGGCTCTTGGCCTGTTCGCGGCGCATGCCGGTGAACCAGAGCTTGTAGTTCTCGAGCGCGCTGAAGAGCGGCTTGACCTTGCGGATACCGCAGCAACGGCCCGGATCCGTCTGGTTGAGGATGCCGAACTGCGACTCCTGCTCCGCAACAGTGATCTCGGGCAGCAGGTTGATCAGGTTGAGGGACCAGTCGCGGGCCATGCGGTCGCGGTACTCGTAGACCTCGGAGAAGTGGTATCCGGTGTCGAGGAAGATGACAGGGACGTTGGGTAGGGTCTGGCGGACGATGTGGAGGACGATGATGTCCTCGGACTGGAAGCTGCTGGTGACGGTGACGTCGGTCGATTGTGCAGCGAGCTCCTGGGCGATGAGGGCGCGGGCGTCGCGAATCTTGTCTTCAGTAGATGCGGCGGGGAGGACTATGGCCGGGGGCGGTGCAGCGTCGGGTTCGGGAGTGATGGTGTGACTCATGGCTGATTCTCTTGATGCGCGGGAAGCACTTCGGTTGCGCGAAGGTGACTTAGGAAGCCTTCCACTGCGTTTGGTTCGGCGCTGTCAAGCGTATGAAGTTCAAGGCCGGCGAACTGCTCCACAGGAGTCTCTTCGAGGATGACCAGCAAACCAATGCTGAGCAGCGAACGCAGGATCGACTCCGACTGAACGCGTGTCTTGACCACAGGATGACTCTGGCTAAGCAGCGCGGACTCGACAGCAGCAGCCTGCTCCGGGTTAGGAACGACGAGCAGCGCCGGCTTGTGAGTCGGAGTGACAGAAGCGGCTGCGAGCGGACGGCGGATCATGCCAGCAGCAGCAGTATGGTTCGTCTGCGCGTCGATGAGGATGAAGCTGCCCGTAGCGCGGTTCTCGGCGTAGGGATCGAAGAACAGAGCGCGGGTGGACTCGATCTCGACGACGCCGATATCGTTCATCCCGAGGGAGTTCACAGCTTCTTCCTGCAGCGTCTGAATGTTGGTGCGATGGATCACGCGAGTGACACGCGCACTGACAGTCTGGGTGCCGTGCTTCAGCAGATAGGGGCGATGCGTCTCAAGACGATCTCCGTCAAACCACACCAGCGAAGCCTCAATAGCAGTAGAGTGCTGCGGCGGAGCGGAGGCGATGGAGATAACATCGCCACGGCTGATATCCAACTCGTCCTCAAGCGTAAGAGCGATGGAGAGCGGCGCACTGGCCTGCTCAAGGTCGCCATCGAACGTAGTGATAGAAGCGACGCGGCTGGTGCGGCCCGAGGGCAGAGCGACGATGGTGTCCCCACGACGTACAGTTCCGGCTGCTATCTGGCCCGCGAAGCCACGATAGAACTGATCCGGACGAATCACGCGCTGCACAGGCAGGCGGAAGGGAGCAGTCGCCTCTTCGGTCCAGACCGGAACCTCTTCCAGATGCTCAAGCAGCGTAGGGCCGGTGTACCACGGCATGCGAACGCTGGACTCGACGACGTTATCTCCGTCAAGCGCGCTGACAGGGATCGTAACAAGGTTGGCATTACCAAGCTGGCCGACGAGATCGCGAAGATCGGAGGCGATGGTGTTGTACACATCCTCGGAGAAGTCGACGAGGTCCATCTTGTTGATGGCCGCGACCAGGTGCCGAATGCCAAGCAGCGAAGCAATATAAGCATGGCGACGCGACTGCGTAAGGATGCCTTTGCGGGCATCGATCAGGATAATGGCGAGGTCCGCAGTAGAAGCCCCAGTAGCCATGTTGCGCGTGTACTGCTCGTGGCCTGGAGTGTCGGCGATGATGAACTTGCGCCGCTGCGTAGAGAAGAAGCGATAAGCCACATCGATGGTGATGCCCTGCTCGCGTTCAGCGCGAAGACCGTCAGTAAGCTGGGCGAAGTCGATGGCGGGCTGCTTCTGGCCCGGAGCGATGGTGGTGCCGGTAACGGCCCGGACCTGATCCTCGTACACATTGCGCGAGTCGTAGAGCAGACGCCCGATGAGCGTGGACTTGCCGTCATCCACGCTGCCAGCGGTGGAGAAGCGAAGTAAGTCCTTCTGCTGCTCGACGGCCAGAAACTCATCGATCAAAAAATCTGCATCTTCTTCAAGCACAAGAGAGGTAGGCGGGATAGGAGCCAAGGTCGACATTTAGAAGTAGCCCTCGCGTTTCTTGATTTCCATGGAGCCGTCCTGATCGTGGTCGATGACGCGGTTCGCGCGCTCGGAGGAGCGGAAGCTGACCAGCTCCGCGATGATCTTGGGGATGGTGTCGGCATCGGAGCGAATCGCTCCGGTGCAGGGGCTGCAGCCCAGGGAACGGAGGCGGGAGCGGACCCACTGCTCTTCGCCCGGCAGTGATTTGACGAAAGACTGTTCGACGGGGATGAGAGAGTCGGCGCGAACGATCATGCGCCGCTCCTTCGCGAAGTAGAGCGGGACGATCGGAATGTCTTCGAGCAGGATGTAGTGCCAGATATCCAGCTCAGTCCAGTTGGAGAGTGGGAAGACCCGGATGCTCTCGCCGGGGGCGATGCGGGAGTTGTAGAGATTCCAAAGCTCAGGGCGCTGATTCTTCGGGTCCCACTGGCCAGCCTTGTCGCGGAAGGAGAAGATACGCTCCTTGGCGCGAGACTTCTCTTCGTCCCGTCGCGCTCCGCCGAAGGCGGCGTCAAAACCATGCTCGCGCAGTCCATCGAGGAGGGCTGTCGTCTTTAGCAGACCGCAGCAGCGCTGTGTGCCGAGTGTGACCGGATTGGCTCCATCGGCGAGCGCCTGCTCGTTGCGCCACACCCGCAGATCGAGGCCGAGCTCCTTGGCAAGGTTATCGCGGAAGGTGATCATCTCCTTGAACTTATAGCCGGTATCGACGTGCAGCAGCGGGAAGGGAATAGGCCCAGGGAAGAAGGCCTTCTGGGCGAGGCGCAACATGACGGACGAGTCCTTGCCGATGGAGTAGAGCATCACCGGCTTCTGAAACTCGGAGGCGACCTCACGAAAGATCTGAATGCTCTCGGCCTCGAGCTGTTGAAGATGGCTCAAGCGGGGGCTGGAAATGGCGTCGAGTTCGGGCATTGCGAGGGTTGTCATGGTTTTGATAGGTCCCGGTGTTTCTCCAAAAAAAATCCCACGATCCAGAGTCTGGAGGTGGGTGGCTTGTCTCTTGAGTTAGGGAAGATAGAGGAAATTTGCTATCTAGTGACTCAGAACTTACACCCACGTCTGGACGCAACAGCAACACGCCATACAACAGGCGTTGCAGCAGGTGCGACAGGCGGTCTGGGTAAAGCTGATCACTGTATTTTAAGGGTGAGCCGTTGGGACGGATTTGTCAATGTCCCTGGGGTGGGGCCTCAGCGTGGCCGAAACACCAACATCTCCACCACCCCCTGGGAAGGAAGGATGACGATGCCGAGTTGATCGCTGAGGCGCTCGAGAAAGCCGCCCTTAGCGTCTGATGGCGTTTGCAGCTGAAATTGAAACTTGCCGTGCAAATTCGTCTCATTGACGACCGGACGGTCTACGACGCCCTCCAGCGTGTGGCAGAACTTATCGACGGTTCCGTCCATGTCTATATTCTTCAGCGTATTGATGCTGACTGGTCTGAGGGTTGCGAATGTCTCGTCGGGGGAGCCCTCCATCTCGAAAAATACGCTGGAAGCTCCAGAAGATCCCATACCCGAGTGAAGGGAAGGGCTCACTGCCGGGAGCTTCGGATGGGGCGCGGTCACGACATACACGTCGACGGAGCGGGTCTCGCGCGAAGCAGTGAGATGAAAGTAATCCAGGAGCCCTTGCTGGAACCGGCGATTCATCTGCTCCCGGTCCTCACTCTCCGGCAGCACCAGCGCTACATCGAAGCGTTTGTCCAGGTCCAGGGCGGGCGGAAGATCCATACGGATCGAATTGACGTTGAAGATCTCCGTGATGAGTTCCTTCAACGTATAGCCCTGCAGGCTGCGGTAGTCATTGCTGCTGGAGTTGGCACGCGACTCGCTTTGCGAGGGCGCGACGTGCAAAGTATAGGAGGGTGGAAACGACGGCCTGTGGTCATTCGGGCGCGGCATTCTGGGCGATTCGGCATCCAGGACCACTTGGCGGTTTTCAAGAAACGCCTTTAGAGTCGCCTTGTCCGGATGAACGGTGGTGATCCTGCCTTCCAGAGCCGCGTGCACTAGGCCTTCGTCCGGTAATGGCGATTGATAGAAGCCAAGAATCCTGCGATCCGAGCCGATGAGGACGGTCGTTGGTTGTTCCAGTCCGTAAGACCTTCCCGTACGTCCGTCAGGGTCGTAAAAGACCCAACCCTTAATCCGATGTTGGGCAACCCAGGGCAGGAGTGTGGACTCCTTCTCCCCTGTGATCCACACGAACTGAACAGGACTGCCGGCGAACTGTTCGACCAGCTTGTTCCAAAGCGTGACCGGCTCGAGGTTTTGCGAGGTGTTAGGAAGGAAGGCGAGGACAGTCAATTGGCCGGAAAGATCGGAGTCACTCCATGAAGCCGAGCCGGGGGCGTTCAGCATATTCGTAAAGGTGATATTTGGAGCGGCATCGCCAGCTTTCGGGTAGGTTGTGATTGACCCATAGAAACCAATCTGTCCGACAGCGCCGGGAACGGCAAAAGTGAGAAGAGTCAGCAGGGATCGGACGCTCATGCAAAAGCTCCTGCCGGCCAGCCTACAGACAAGGCATTAACTGGGCAAGAATTTAAGGTGCCCATGCTTGTGGGCTGTAATGGACGACGGTTGCGGTAGGTCTCAAATTGATGTTGACTGAGGTTTGAGGATGAATGGATGAACCGCTGTTCAATGCCACACACCGGAGGGCGATATGACGGCGATTGACGAAGCTCAAAACGAGGTTCATATCGATCCGGTCTGTGGGATGAAGGTGTTGCCTGCGAAGGCCGCCGGCTCCACGGAGCACGCGGGCAAGACCTGGTACTTCTGCGGGAAGGGATGCCTGGCGAAGTTCGAGGCGGACCCCGGGAAGTACGACGGCAGCCGTCCGAATGAACCTGTGCTGCTAAAGATGCCGGATGCTCCTCCTTCTCCTACTATCGCTCCGGCGCGGGGAGGATACATCTGCCCGATGCACCCCGAGGTTCGTAGCGAGAGGCCCGGCGACTGTCCGAAGTGCGGCATGGCGCTGGAGGCAGCAAATCCCGGGCAGACCGCAAAAGTGCAATATACCTGCCCGATGCATCCGGAGATCGTGAGGGATGGGCCGGGTCAGTGCCCTATCTGCGGAATGGCGTTGGAGCCGATGACTCCTCAAGTGGACGAGGGGAATCCAGAGCTGGAGAGCATGACGCGGCGATTCTGGGTGGGAGTGGTACTGACGCTGCCGCTGCTAGGAATTATGGTCGCCGACATGCTGCCCGGACATCCCTTGGAAGGCTTCCGGCAGGCCGGATGGCTGGGATGGGTCGAGTTTTGTTTCGCCACACCGGTGGTCTTGTGGTGCGGATGGCCGTTCTTCGTGCGCGGTTGGGCCTCGCTCGTTCATCGCAGCCTAAACATGTTTACGCTGATCGCGCTGGGGGCGGCGGCAGCGTATCTGTACAGCGCCGCGGCGGTGATCGCGCCCGGGTTGTTCCCTGCGGCCTTCCGCGATATGTCCGGTGGGCTCGGACTGTACTTCGAAGCCGCAGCGATAATCGTGGTGCTGGTGCTGCTAGGCCAGGTCCTGGAACTGCGGGCGCGGAGCCAGACAGGATCGGCGATTCAGGCGCTACTAGGCCTGGCTCCCAAGACGGCTCTGCGGGTCTACGACGACGGCCATGAGGCCGAAGTCCAACTGGCGACGATCCACGTCGGCGAGCGGTTCCGGGTACGGCCGGGCGAGAAGGTCCCCGTAGACGGAGCGGTCGTCGACGGACATAGCTCGGTCGACGAGTCGATGGTGACGGGCGAGGCGATGCCGGTAGAGAAGTCGGCAGGTGCAAGCGTAGTCGGTGGAACGGTCAATGGTACGGGCACCTTCGTCATGCGGGCCGAGCGCGTAGGGTCGGATACCCTGCTGGCCCAGATCGTGCAGATGGTGAGCGACGCGCAAAGGACCCGTGCCCCCATCCAAAGCCTCGCCGACAAGGTCTCGGGATACTTCGTGCCGGCGGTCCTGCTGGCCTCGGTGGTGACGTTCGTGGTCTGGCGTCTGGTTGGTCCTCAGCCACAGGGAGCCCACGCGCTCATCAACGCTGTGGCAGTGCTGATCATCGCGTGCCCCTGCGCGTTGGGTCTCGCGACCCCAATGTCGATCATGGTCGGGATGGGCCGTGGCGCGGGCGAAGGAATTCTCGTCCGCAGCGCCGAGGTCCTCGAGACGATGGAGAAGGTCGATACCCTGGTCGTCGACAAGACCGGCACCTTGACCGAGGGCAAGCCGCAGGTGGTCTCAGTAGTAGCCGCAGAGGGCTGGGACGATTCGAGGCTGATGCGCATCGCCGGAAGCCTGGAGCGGGCCAGCGAGCATCCTCTTGGCGCCGCAGTGCTGGGTTGGATGAAGCAGAAGAACCTCGCTACAGCCGAGGTCGCACGCTTCGAGGCGATGACCGGCAAGGGCGTCACCGGAGAGATCGACGGCAGACGCGCCGGGATCGGCAGCGAGGGCCTGCTAGCAGATCTGGGAGTCACTTCACCCGATCTGGAGTCCTGGAAGACGCGCGCCGACAACCTGCGCAGCGAAGGGCAGACAGTGGTGCTGGTCTCCGTTGACGGAAAGGTCGCGGGCATCATCGGGGTAGCCGACCCGGTGCGAAGCACAACGGTAGAGGCGCTGTCACAACTGAAGCAAGCCGGAGTCCGCGTAGTCATGGCGACCGGTGACAACGAAAAGACCGCGGCAGTGATCGCCACGCAGTTAGGAATCGAGTTCTACGCCGGCATGACTCCCGCAGGGAAGGCCGAGCTGGTAAAGCGTCTGCAAGGCGAGGGCCGCGTGGTCGCGATGGCAGGCGACGGAATCAACGACGCGCCAGCGCTCGCCCAGGCCAACGCAGGCATCGCCATGGGAACAGGGACCGACGTAGCAATGGAGGCCGGTGCAGTGACCCTTGTAAAGGGCGACCTGCGTGGAATCGTGAAGGCGATTCGCCTAAGCCGCGGCATCATGAAGAACATCCGCCAGAATCTCTTCTTCGCATTTTTCTATAACGCAATCGGAGTGCCGGTAGCGGCGGGCGTCTTATATCCCTTCTTCGGACTGCTCCTGAGCCCGATGATCGCGGCAGCCGCCATGAGCTTCAGCTCCGTGACCGTCATCGCCAACGCTCTACGTCTGCGAAGCGCCCGCCTCTAGCCAGTAGACTGGGAGAAGAGTCGAATCGACGGAGGAGATGCAGGATGGATTTGCAGCAGGTGATGCGGGACGCGGTAGCTCCGCGGCCCAGGGTAGCGCGGCCGATTATCTTGATTGGAGCGGGTGGCATCGTTCATGACGCGCATCTTCCGGCGTACGCGAAGGCCGGATTTCCAGTATTAGCAGTCGTTGATCCGGACCAGGAGAAGGCCCACGCTCTGGCCGCCAAGTTCGGCATCGCAAAGGTAGCGCAAACCATCGAAGAGGCGATTCGTTACGCCCCGAAGGATGCAGTCTTCGACTGCGCCGCACCCTCTCCCGCACACCCCGCGATCCTGGAGCAACTCCCCGACGGCGCAGCCGTGCTAACCCAGAAGCCCATGGGCGAGACCTTGGCCGAGGCCGAAGCGATCCTGGCCATCTGCCGCCGCAAAGGGCTCACCGCCGCCGTGAACTTCCAGCTACGCTATGCACCCAACATGCTCGCCGCGAAGGCCCTCTTCAATACAGGCGCACTAGGCGAGCTGCACGACATAGAGGTGGCGCTAAGCTGCCACATGCCCTGGGAGCTCTGGAGCTTTCTCAACAAGGCTCCTCGCCTGGAGATCCTCTATCACTCGATCCACTACGTAGACCTGGTGCGTTCGTGGTTTGGAAACCCGCTGGGCGTCTACGCGAAGACAGTGAAGAGCCCCCGCACCGCCCACCTCGCCGCCACTAAGAGCGTAATTACGCTGGACTACGGCGAATCCAGGCGAGTCTTTATCGCAGCCAACCACAGCCACGACTTCGACCCAAAGATGCAGCGCAGCTTCGTCCAGTGGGAAGGCCTCAACGGTGCGATGCGCGCACAGATGGGCGTGAATCGCAACTACCCTATCGGCCTTCCGGACACACTCGAATACATCGTTCGGGGCGACGGCGGATGGAAAGACGCTCCGGTGAGCGGCAACTGGTTCCCGGACGCATTCCTGGGTTCGATGGGATCGCTGCAAGCCTACGTGCAGGGCGAGGCACCAACACTACCCACCAGTGTCGAAGACGCCATCGACACGATGCGAACAGTAGAGGCCGCGTATCTCTCAAGCGAACGAGGCGGAGTGCCACTGCCGTAGAAAGCCGTAAAGATCAAAGCCCTTCGCTCTCCCGTGGAACGAGTGAGCGAAGGGCGGTACAGGCTAAGACTTAGCCTCGTCGCTAGCCGCCTTGCCATGCTTAAGTGAAGCCTTCTGCGAGTGCTCATGAGCCAGAGTGGAGTGCTCATGTGCCTTGCGAGACTGTTCGTGTGCCGAGAGATGATCCTCCTTGCCATGAGCCGCTGCGGCAGCAAGGTGAGCGTGAGCGGCAAGGTTGTGAAGCTCTGCCGCGCGTTGGTGATCGTTCGTTTCCATATCGTTCTCCTGATGGCGATGCATGAGCCAACATCTCGTTGGATGCCGTTAGTCAACTAGCGGCCCATCCAGCCCCCATCCACGGTAAGTACAGTACCGGTAACATAGTCGCTGGCCGGGGAGCAGAGAAACAGAGCCGCGCCCACCAACTCCTCCGGCTGACCCCATCTCCCCGCAGGAATGCGTTCTAGGATCTGGCGGCTGCGAGTTTCGTCCGCCCGCAGAGGAGCCGTGTTCGCAGTCTCGAAGTACCCGGGCGCAAGCGCGTTGACCTGGATACCCTTCGAGGCCCACTCGTTGGCCAGTGCCTTGGTCAGTTGAGCCACTCCGCCCTTGGACGCGGCGTAGGCCGGAACGCGAATCCCTCCCTGAAAACTAAGCAGCGAGGCGATGCTGACGATCTTGCCTGGCGCATTGCGGCTGATCATGTCGCGGCCCGCAAGCTGCGAGAGCTGGAAGACGCTGGTGAGGTTCACCTGGATCACCTCCTGCCAGGCTTCGAGGGTGAAGTCGACGGCCTCGTTGCGGATAATCGTGCCTGCATTGTTGAAGAGAATATCCACGCGTCCGAACTTCTCTTTCACCTGCTTGAAGAGGGTTTCAGCCCCAATAGTGTCGGAGAGGTCCGCCTGGAAGGCAGCCGAAGTGCCTCCAGCGGCGTTGATGGCAGCGGCGGTCTCATCAGCAGGATGGCGGTTGCCGTGGACTGCAACGGTGGCTCCCGCCTGGGAGAGCGCCGTGGCCACGGCTGCACCCAGACCGGCTGTTGCGCCCGTCACCAGGGCGATCTTATTGTCGAGACGGAAGAGGTCCAGAACGGAGTGCATTGTGTTTTGCATGGTTCTGCCAATGTACCGGGCGCAGGGCGGCGGAGCAAACATCGAGCCACCGCCGGGGTGTGGAGAGAGATTCGCTTATCATGGTGGAGCAAAGTTATCGCCTGTTCGGTCGCTGTCTAGCAGCCGGAGTAGAGTTTCTCAAACCAGCAGCAAATGGAGACGAGTATGAGGCTGTATCAGATGGCAGACCCGGTGCGTTACGAGATGATGAACACCGAGGAGCTGCGCGAGACGTTTCTCCTGGAGGAGCTCTTCCAGCCCGGTGAGATCGAGTTTGCCTACGTCGACCTGGATCGCACGGTCATCGGCTCCGCAGTCCCGACCAGCGAAGCACTGACACTCGAATCGGACCCCGATCTCCGCGCGGACTACTTTCTGGAGCGTCGCGAGCTCGGCGTCCTCAACGTAGGCGG
Source organism: Granulicella sp. dw_53 (assembly GCF_018449545.1). GTDB lineage: Bacteria > Acidobacteriota > Terriglobia > Terriglobales > Acidobacteriaceae > Edaphobacter. The sequence continues at coordinate 53,510 of NZ_JAAVUR010000011.1, forward strand.
CGCCGGATCGGTCCTGGTAGACGGCAAGACCTTCGAGCTGAACAAGCTCGACTGCCTCTACGTCGGACGGGGCAGCAAAGAAGTCTCGTTCATCAGCGCAGACGCCGCAGACCCGGCAAACTTCTACCTGCTCAGCTACCCGGCCCACAAGGAGTACCCGACGGCGATGGTGAAGTTCGCCGACCTCAAGCCCGTCGAGCTCGGATCGCTCGAGACCTGCAACAAGCGCCGCATCTACAAGGCCATCTTCAAGGATGGCCTGCAAAGCTGCCAACTCGTCATGGGCTTCACGCTGCTCGAGTCCGGCAGCAACTGGAACACCATGCCTCCGCATACCCACATGCGCCGCTCCGAGGTCTACTTCTACTTCGACATCGACCCAGCCCACCGCGTCCTGCACCTGATGGGGCCGCCGGAGGCCACCAGCCACATCATCGTGGCGGACAAAGAGATCGTGGTCTCTCCAGGCTGGTCGATCCACGCAGGCGTCGGCACCAAGAACTACGCCTTCTGCTGGGGCATGGGCGGCGAGAATCAGGCGTACGACGATATGGACGGCGTAACCATCGCCGATCTCCGCTAAATGAGTGGCAGTGCAGGCTTGAGCCTGCGGGCAAAGGCAGAGTGTCGTTGGGATCTGGTCAGCCTGGGCGAGGTGATGTTGCGCTTCGACCCAGGCGAGGAGCGCATCGCCGTCACGCGCAACTTCCGCGTCTGGGAGGGCGGCGGCGAGTACAACGTCGCCCGCGGGCTGCGCCGTTGCTTCGGCCAGCGCACCTCCATCGTCACCGCACTGGCGGACAACCCCGTAGGCCGCCTGCTCGAAGACCTCATGCTGCAAGGCGGCGTCGACCTCTCGCACCTGCGCTGGGTCGACTACGACGGTATCGGCCGCGAGGCCCGCAACGGCGTCTACTTTCTCGAGCGCGGCTTTGGCCTGCGCGGCGCAATGGGCATGATGGACCGCGGCCACACCCCCATCTCGCAGCTAAAGCCCGGCCAGGTCGATTGGGACGCCATCTTCTCGCAGGAAGGCGTCCGCTGGTTCCACACCGGAGGCGTACTGGCCGCGCTCTCCACCGACTCCGCCGCCGTGGCCCTCGAGGCGATGCAATCCGCCTCACGGCACGGCGTCATGGTCTCCTACGACTGCAACTACCGCCCCTCGCTATGGAAGAACGCCGGAGGACGCCAGGGAGCCTGCGATGTAAACCGGCGGCTCGCCCCTTACGTAGACGTGCTCTTCGGGCACGAGGGCGACGTCGCCGCCGCGCTCTGCGAAGCCTCGCAGGGTCCGCCCTGGTACGACGACGCAAGCTACGGACCGATGGCCGAGCGCATCCTCGCCGAGTTCCCGAACATTAAGGTCATCGCCACCACAACACGCCGCCCCAGGACCGCGAACCGCAACGACTGGGGAGCCTTCGCCTACGCCGAGGGCCAGGTCACGCGTAGCCTCGACTTCAACGACCTGGAAATCTTCGACCGCGTCGGCGGAGGAGACTCCTTCGCCGCGGGCCTCATCTACGGCCTCATGGAAGGCAAGGGAATCAAGTGGTCCCTCGACTGCGGCGTGGCCCACGGCGCGCTCGCCATGACCACCCCGGGAGATAGTTCGATGGCGACGCTAAGCGAGGTCGAGAAGCTGATGCTGGGCGGGTCGGCGGCAGTACAACGTTAAAATAGGTCTAGGAAGAAAAGAGAGGCAAGGACGATGGATAAGGCTGCGGTACTGTTGGAGTTGAAGCAGATTGGGTTGGTTCCCGTGTTGCGGGCAGACAGCGTTAAAGAGGCGCTGGCGCTGGCAACGGCGATTGCAGCCGGAGGCGTGACGGTCCTCGAGATAACGATGACCGTCCCCGGCGCGATTCACGTCATGCGCAAGCTCGCCGAGGAGCGCCCCGACATCCTCATCGGCGCAGGAACCGTCCTCGACCCCGAGACGGCGCGGATGTGCATCCTCGAAGGAGCGAAGTTCGTCGTCAGCCCCGCCCTCAACCTGAAGACCATCGAGATGTGCCACCGCTACACCGTCGCCGTGCTGCCCGGAGCACTGACGCCCACCGAGATCGTCACGGCATGGCAGGCCGGCGCGGACGTCATCAAGGTCTTCCCGGCCAGCGCGATGGGCGGAGCCAAATACCTGCAATCCATCAAGGCGCCTCTGCCCCAGGTAGAGCTCATTCCAACCGGCGGAGTCTCCCTCTCCACCGCGAAGGACTTCCTGGAGGCGGGCGCATTCGCCTTGGGCGTAGGAGCCGATCTCGTCAACGCCAAGGCGATGGCCGAAGGCAAACCCGAGATCGTCACCGAGAGCGCCCGGAAGTATCTCGCCATCGTAAAAGAGTTCCGCGCGGCAAAGGTCTAAAGCGAGGGTCTTGGATCAGGCTTGTCCTCAAACTCTGTCAAGCCCTCAAACACCGTCTGAACGCCCTAACCCAATAGAACGAAACGGGATAATAAATAAATCAAAGTGGCATGTTAGTTATGGACCGCTTAGTAAAATAGAAACAACAGAATCAAAAGAACACAACCCCGGCCAACCGGGGCTTCGTTCTTTAACCCACGAAACGCCTAACTCCAACTGCTGCACGTACTTGGACGCAAGCCGTTTCTTTAGAAGAATTTGCAGCGCGGCACCTGGCCTATCTGTTGCAATATCTACGCTTAGACGCGGGCAAGGGGGGCACCCCCCGGCACCTGCCGAAAGCTAGAGCGCCGGAGCCCGCCTCACCCACAGCAGAGGCTGCCGGATAGGGAAGGTACGCTGGAGCACGATGTCCGGCGGATCGGGAGTGAGCGTCTTCCACAGGTCGACGTACTCGGGACGGCTGTACGCCCGGCCCGCGAGAAGCAGACTAGGCTGGCGCAGCGGGAGCACCGTAAAGCGGTTGCCATCGGCACGGTACGGCCAGGAGCCGCGGCTGACGATGTAAGGGAAGTGATGCGCAACAGCCACCCGCATCCCCGGACCATCCTGAAGCTCGTACTCCCACGCGCTCTCAAAGCGCGTCGAGAGCAGGTCGCAGATGCCAGCCAGCATATCCAGCGTGAACAGGGAGTTGCGGTAAGGAAGCGGCGAGGCGATCTCGCGCGGAAAGCTGCCATCCGCGACGATCTGGGCGCGGATGGTCATCGTCCGGTACTGATGCCGAAGCTGCGTAAGCCCGATGATCTCGTTCGGCGGCGGAGCCTCAGCCTGCGCCGCAGGAACTGGTACCTTGCGCGTCCCGCCAGTAGGCTGCGGCGCAAGCCGCGCAAACGCCGCAGCCTGCAGGAGCCAGGAGACGCCGTGGTGATCCCGCTGGTCCCGAGCCAGCAGAGCGACGCGAGCCGTGCCCAGCCACTCCAGGTACGCGGCGAACCACGCGTAGAGAGCCGTCAGGTCTTCAGCCGCAAGGCTCTCCGAGCGGACCAGGAAGCTAACCGCCTGCGCGACCTCGGCGAGATGCACCGTCTCGAGAACGCCCTGAAAGCGGCTGGCAGTCGTTCCCGGAACCAGTTGCGCATACGCAAGGCTAGGCGTCATACGCTGCGCCGGATCGATGAACCACGCACGGAGATGGCGGATAGCGTGGTCGGCGTAGCGCGGATCGCCGGTCAGGACGAAGGCAGCGGTAAGCGCAGGAACCTGGATGCTGAAGTTGAGCAGAGCATCGCTATGGCCAGTAAACGGAGGAGACTTCTGAGCGCTGGACTCCGCCTCCGAGTAGAACTCCTGCGGAGTACCCGGGCTGCCGGGAGCTGGAATGGCGCTAAGCGGAGCAGGAGCCTGGGCGAGAAAGCGATTCGCCGCAGCCAGAATACGGTCATGATCGATCGCAGCGACATCGGCCCGCGCACTGGAGCTGCCCGGCGCAACTGGACGTGCCTGACCACAAAGAAAGCTCGGCGAGAGCAGAGCGAGAGCCGTATTGGAGCAGAAGCTTCTGCGGCTGATGCGCATGGCTGCGAAGGTGCGTTCGCCGGAAGAGTAACACGCCGCACGGAGAGATGGGACGAAACACATGAAGTCGCCCGATAGGACGCAGTATCGAGCCCGATTCATCGGTTGCTGCGACTTTATATGCCGGACCAACGTACCTTATGCTCAGCATAAACAAGGCATAGCTTGGGCGGGATATGCTGGTTCACGTACAAACAATGAAAAACTTCTGGCGTTGGGGCATCTCCGTGTCGCTCTTGGGCAGTCTTGCCCCGTTCGCCTGCGGGCAGCAACGCGCTCTCCAGATCTGTGCCCGCGACCCAAGCGGACGCGCAATCGCAGAGGCTCATGTCCGTGTAGCCAATGCGACTCCGGCAGAAGCCATAAGCGACGCAAGCGGCTGCGTCCACCTGACGATCGACCCAACAGCTCCAACGACCGTCCAACTGACTCGGCAAGGATTCGGCACCATTACGCAGCCGCTGGGAACCGCACCGGAGCTGACGATCGTCATGCAGCCCGCGACGCTCCGCGAGGTCGTAGAAGTGACGGCAGCGCGAACGCCACTGGCCCTCGACGCCACCGCTAGCAGTGTCCGCTCTCTCACCCAGACGCAGCTCGCAGAGGCTCCCGGTCTGGCACTCGACGACAAGCTGCGTCAGGTCGCCGGATACCAGTTGTTTCGCAGGACCAGCTCATGGGTCGCAAATCCGACCACGCAGGGAACCTCGCTGCGCGGCCTCGGATCGACGGCCGCAAGCCGGACGCTGGTGCTGAGCGATCAGGTTCCACTGAACGACGCCTTCGGCGGATGGATTCACTGGAACGAAGCTCCGCAACTGGCCGTAGCCGGAGTAGAGCTGATGCGAGGCGGAGCCTCCGATCTCTATGGATCGAGCGCCATAGGCGGCGTGATCGACGTGACTCCCGTCCGTCCGGAGGGCAACAGCTACGCATTCGACCTCTCCGGTGCGAATCGCAACACTTCGCTCCTGAATGGACTGGTGACGGCAGGAGCAGGACCGACGAAGGTTCTGGTGGCCTCCACGCTGTTTCGGACCGACGGATACATCCTCACCGCGCCCGAAGTACGAGGAGCGGTAGATGTTCCCTCGAACGTGCACTCCCAGAGCGGACGCATCGAGCTTCGCCGCGAACTCGGAACCGATGATGGAGTCTTTCTTCGCGGCAACATCTACAACGAAGCGCGCAGCAACGGAACACCAGTGACCACCAACGCGACGCGGCTTTGGCGCTACGTCGGAGGCGGAGACTGGGTTCTGCCGAAGGCCAGCAGGCTGATGTTTCGCGTCTACGGAACCCAGCAGGGATATCGCCAGAGCTTCTCTTCCATCGCGGCGAATCGTGCCACCGAAAGGCTGACGCGGTTGCAGCGCGTCCCGACACAGCAGCTGGGCGGAGCCGTCCAATGGGCCCAGACCTACAAGACTCTAACCTTCGTCGCCGGCGGAGACCTGATGGATACACGCGCCACCGACGACGAGACGCCCGTAACCAACAACGTCAATCAGGCGACGATAAGCATCAGCGCCAGGCAGCGGCAGGGAGGTGTCTACGGCGAGGTGCTGTGGCAGCCCCAGAACTGGTCGATCGCACTCTCGTCACGGGTAGATCGCTTCCACAGCTTCGATGCAAGGCAGGTGACAAGCGGCGTGGGAACTACGCTTCCAGCGACAGACGAGTTCGTCTTCGATCCGAGGCTAGGCGTGGTCAGAAAGCTGCGCGGCGGTATATCGCTAACGGCCTCGGGCTTCCGTGCCTTTCGTGGACCGTCGATGAACGAGCTCTACCGAACCGGACAGGTAGGGCAGCAGACGACGCAGGCCAACGCCAACCTGCGGTCAGAGCGTGCGACGGGATTTGAGGTTGGAACCTTGCTGACGCGCGCGCGGCTGGGTTCGCTGCGGGCAAGCTACTTCTGGACGCAGGTGAATCGGCCTGTCGCCGCGGTGACGTTGAGCTCCACTCCGACGAGCGTACTGCTGCAAAGGCAGAACCTCGGCCAACTGACCAGCAAGGGCTTCACGGTAGAGGCAGACGCAAGACCAGCGTCGTGGTTGAACCTGAGCGCAGGCTATCAGTACGCGGATTCGACCGTGACGAAGTTTCAAGCCGATCCGACTCTGGTAGGGAAGTGGACCGCGCAGGTGCCGCGCAATACAGCATCCGCGCAGGCCCGGATGGAGCGCCAGAGGCTGGGCGTCTTCGCGGTGGATCTGCGTACCAGCGGACAGCAGTTTGACGACTCCGCGAACGTCTTCCGCTTGGCTGGCTACGCGCAGGTAGATCTCTACGGAGAGCACAGCTTCGCCATCGGAGCGAAGAACAGGCTGCGAGTCTATGGATCGGTACAGAACGTCTCGGGAGATCCGGTCCAGGCAGGGCGAACGCCAATCTTGACCTTGGGAATTCCACGGACCGTCTCCGTCGGAATCAAGATAGGAGCCGAGGGGATGCGCCGCAGCCAATAGGCAAACCCTGAGACCGCAAGAAATCTGCGTCTCAAGAAGCCGGTCGCACTGAGAGGTGCGACAGCCAGAATCGCGCGAAGTGGAATAAATCATCGGCTGAGTTGTTCATTCAAATACGTCGGAGACCTTCTCATGTTTTTCTGCATTGAGGCCTCTCCGGTGAAGTGCAAGGTCGCCCTCGAAGTTCAAGGCGCCTTAAGAACACTCAGGAGACGACTTGGCTCACATTGGATTCTTCGCGCTCTACGCATCGGGACATCTAAATCCCGCGCTCTCATTGGGTCGTGCACTTCACGATCGCGGCCATAAGGTGACCTTCTTCAACATCCTCGACGTGCGGGATGAGGTGCTTCATGCAGGCCTGAATTTTATCCCCTTTGGGGAGAGCACCTATCCGCGGGGCTCCGCGCCAGAGATGATGAAAGTTACAAGTACACTCCAAGGAGCCGCCGGACTACAGAACTTCATCCAGCGCATGCTTACGCTCGCGGACCTGTCCTTCAAGGAACTGCCGCAAATTGTTCGGCAGCAGAATCTCGACGCCTTGGTCATCGATCAGTTCTACCCAGGAGGAGCAACGATAGCTCACTATCTCAAGCTTCCCTATGCGCTCCTCGCAAACGTGGTGTTTTCGCATCCGGACTCCAGCGTTCCTCCACCGTCCTTTCCGATGAACCATGATCCGAGCGACCAAGGGAGAGCGCGCAATCAGATGGCTTGGGAGAAAATCTATCAAGCTTTTACTCCATGGCAGAATGCAGATAATGCCTATCGAGAGCGCTGGGACCTGCCGCAATATGAACACATACTGCAGGACAGCTTGTCTCCCTTGGCACAGATTACGACTATGCCGTCTGACTTCGATCTTCCCCGTCAGAATGCTCCGGCAAGTCTCCATCATGTAGGACCATTCGTGTCTTCGGCAGCTCTGAAGGCTGTACCTTTCCCTTGGGAGAGACTCAACGGAAAACCCCTCGTCTACGGCTCCCTGGGAACGCTTCATACAGGAATAGGTTGGATCTATCGCACGATCATGGATGCATGCTCGACGCTGGATTGTCAGCTTGTCCTGAGTCTCGGAAACAGCCACCTGGAAGCAGCATCTCTTGGGGAGATTCCAGACAACGTCATACTCGTCTCGTATGCACCACAGAACGAGCTTCTAGCCAGAGCAGCTCTGTGTATAACGCATGCAGGCATGAACACAACCCTGGATGCCCTGACGTTCGGTGTGCCTCTAGTTGCACTTCCCATTGGAAGTGATAACCAAGGCGTAGCCGCCCGCATTCAGTACACGGAGACGGGCGAGGTCATCCAACTCGATCAGTTGAACGCAGAGAGTCTGCGTAACGCGGCCTCCAAGGTCTTGGAGGATCCGCGTTACAAGGCGAACGCTCAACGGCTTCAGCACTCGATCGCACAGCTGGAGCCCCTCGTTAGAGCCTGCGAGATCATTGAAGCCCAGGTGCTCGTAAGTGAGTTGGATAGCGTGTCTCGAAGCCAGGAAGTTTAAGACGGTTTTTCGTGGAAGAGAAGAGACTATGCTTCGGCAAAAAGGCAGCTCCTAAGAGCTGCTTTTTTTGACGAAGCATAATGAGGACTAAAAGTTAAAACGTCCGCTGAACTGAAGCGTCCGTGTATTGCCGAAGGTTGTGATGTAGCCGAACGTACTGCTGGCAGCGGTTGCGGGTGTGGGTACTGTAGCGTTAGGGTTGGTCGTGAGCTGAGGATGATTCAAGAGATTGAATGCCTCGACGCGAACCTGGAACTCACTCTCACGATGGACGTGAAAACCGCGGAACACGCTTGCATTGACCGTTGTCACGCCAGGTCCTCGGAACTGGTTGCGATGGGTGTTGCCGAAGTGCGGTGCTACAGCGGTAGGATTTCCGGCCAGTGTCGCCGCTGGCTCAACTGGGTCCTTGAATGAAGCAGGATCGAACCAAGGCAAGCCTCCGCTGACGGCGCTGTTCCCCACTGTGCGGTTGTGGCCGCCGAGTTGACGGTACGGTGCGACGAGATCCGCATACTCTGTATTGCCCGGAGAGTTGATCGCCGAGGCCGATGGGCTCACCGAGAATGGTGCGCCGCTGGTGTGGCTGAGTTGGCCATTCAGTTGGAAGCCTCCTAAGATGGCGCTCGTGATGCCGTGATTCGCCAGCATCTGGTTACGGCCGAAGGGTAGATGATAGATGCTCCAGAACTGCAGATTGTTGGTGCGATCATATCCAGCGGTGGCGCGGTTCAACTTGAAGTATGCAGGATAAGAGAACTTCGTACCTTCGGAGCCAGAGCCGCCTCCGTTGTCTTCGTAGTTGAACGCATGCGACCAGGTGTAGATCAGACCGAACTGAGCCAGACGGCCCGCGTTCCGCGTCAACTGGCTCTGCATGCCGTTGTAGTTCGAACTAAAGAGCGGCTCGTTCATGGTGATACCGCCGGTGTTGTAGCAGGCATAGCCAGTGGTCGCGTTACAGTGTTGTTGATTGATAATCTGGTTGACCGCATAGCCAGGCAGGCCTGTACCGACGCAGGGACCCGTAAGTCCGGAGGAGGGATTGTACTGTCCGTTGGCCATGCAAGTCGTGGAGGCGCTGGGCAGCGGCGCCGCATTGAGAGTGACACCGGCGAGTTGGCGGATCTGGTGCGTTCCGACGTAGCCGATGTTCGCTACAAATTTGTTGCCAAGGTCCTGCTGGATGAACAGATTCCAGCTCTCGATATATCCGCGGCGGTAATTTGCTGGAGCGGTGTTGGTAGATCCGCTGACCGGGAGTGATGTAAAGCCGCTGGAGAAGTCGGGGAAGACAGAGGCAGGAATACCGACACTGAGCGGCAACGCCCGATTGCCGTTCGCAGAATCAACCGCGATGGTTCCGGCGGCGGTTCCACTATAGTTCTGAGCCAGGTCGACAGGAAACGTGTCACGTAGAAAACGTTGGCTATCCGGATCCGACGTGATACCGCCACCTGTGCGAATCACCGTCCGTTCCGTGATGCGGTATGCGATCCCGATGCGCGGAGCCACCATCCCCTTGCCTACGTCGATACCAGCGTTTTGCGGGTTCCCATTAATGCCACCCGCCTCGACGTTCGCGGTCTGCGGTAGCGTGGGATCCAGACGGAACACGCCTTGTTTATCGCGGTACGGCGCAGGGTAGAACTCGTAGCGAAGGCCGTAGTTGAGCGTGAGTTTGGATGTCAGAGTCCATTGATCCTGTGCGTAAGCAGCATACTCCGACCAACGCAAGGAGTTGGGATTGGTCAACTGCGTTGCCTTTGCTACTGCCAGACCTCCGCCGTTGTTTGGCAGTCCGAGGAGGAAGTCGGCCAGAGCATTGTAGGAATTTTGTGTGGCACTGTTCGTCGTCATACCACCTTGAAAGCGAAAGCCGCCACGAGGAGTATTGATGTCGGATCCGCTTGTCGGCTGAAAATGATTCAGAAGGAAGTGGTAGTAAGTAACTCCATACTTCGTCGCATGCCGACCCTTAGTCCAGCTTAAGTTCACATCGGCAGTGAACTGGTTATCGCGGAACAAGAACGGATTACCGCCGTTTGCATTACCGAGAGATGAAAAGCAGTTACCGTTTGTGCTGCCAGTATTGCAAAAAGCAAAGACCGGTTGTCCGGCCTGCTGAAGGGACGGACCGTTGGTTCCCGGGATGCCAAGAGTCGTTAGGCCGAAGTTGCCCGAGGCGATGTCAATTGCGGACTGCGCTCCCGAGACCTGACGGGTGTAGCCAGCATCCGCGTCGATGACCAAGCTTGGGGTGATGACGTGCGAGAAACCAAGTCCAACGTTCTGAATACGGCCTACCGCCGCGCCGGGTTGTCCGCCGTCGAACGTGCCGCCACCCGCAGCGCCCAGTTCTTGCGGATCTGTAACGGTGAACGGCTCGACGCTGTAGCGCCCGAAGACACTCGTGCTATCCGAGGGGTTGTAGGTGACCTTCGAGTCCGAAGTATTGCGATTGTAGGCGAGGGTGCCGGCGCCGTTATAGTTGTTGATCAATCCACCAGCGAGGGCAGTCGCGTTTGGAGCAGGTAAGGACGCCGAGATCGGTTGGAGAAGCGCCAGCATCTGTGCCGCTGCTTGAGATTGACGGGCGGCCGGAATGCAATTGCATCCGTACTCGGACATAAAGGTGGGACGCGAACCTACCGGAAGATAGGTGCCAGCAGGCGTACCGGGGGGCGTGGGATCGTAAAGAGTGGTGGTGGAGGAGACAGCAGAGAAGTCGCCAACTAACATAGCCGGTGTTGGGACGGTCTGCTGGCCGGTGATCAATTGGCGCCGAGTGGTGCGTTCAAAGTCCTGAAAGAAGAAGAGTTTTTTCTTTCCCGTCAGGATCCTCGGGATATAGACGGGCCCTCCAAAGGAGAAGCCGAACTGGTTAAAGATATTTTTGGGAACGGTCGGCTGCACTTGTGCCGTGTTGACGTAGGCTCTTGCGTTGGAGTTAAAGAGTTGGTTGTACTCCCAGACGCTACCGTGAAATTGACTGGTACCGCTCTTGATGATGACGTTGATGGAAGCACCGCCGGCGACGCCTTGCTCGGCGTTGAAGGAGTTGGTGGCGATGTTGACGCTCTGGATGGAATCCGCCGGAGGTACGTAGGCTATGAGGTACGGAAGCCAGCCGTAGGTGTTCACAGCGCCATCGATACGCGTCGTGTTGCTCATGTCTTCGACGCCATTGACGTTGATGGACATGGCGCGCGATGGGTTCGAGGCCGTCGAGTTTTGCTCCGTGGGTGCCGCTACGCCAGGAATGAGCGAATAGAGAGCTTGAAAGTTGCGTCCCTGGCCGCCGCTGATGGGCAACTCGGCGACCTGGGCCTGAGAGATCTCATGATTGACTTCGGCGCTCTCCGTCTGGAGTACGGGCGGAGCCATGGTTACTGTCACCTCTGACTGCACGTTGGCAAGCTGGAGCGAAATATTGACACGCACCTCCTGGTTTACACTGAGCGGCACGTTCTTCTGCGCGTAGGCTCCGAAGCTGCCGCTCGAGCTTACTGAAACTGTGTAGGGACCAGCTTGCAGATTGCGGATCAGGTACTCGCCGTTACCGTTGGTGGTGACAGTGCGGGTCTCGCCATTTGCCTGGTTCGTCGCAGTGACTTCGACGTTTGGAATCGCGGCATTGCTGGCATCGGTGACGGTCCCGGTGAGGGTGCCATAAAGTATCTGGCCGTATGCTCTTGTGAGGGAAGCGAACGTTGTGGACAGCAGCAGTACGAGAGTGAAGCTCCAGTACAGCGTATTTGAAGACGTGCTTGATGCCTTGCCATTGATCCGACGTATCACTTTTGTTCTCCGAAGATGCCAGCGGGAGGCTACCGTATTCCTAGCTTGCGTGCTGCCATTTTTGTATTTTTTATGCGTCGCGAACTTTATCGAGTTCGAAGAGACGATGTCAAGGAAAAATTTCGACTGTAAGATCGGAGGAATTACATCCCCAGTGTCGTGCTGTAGAAATTCAATTTTCAGTGTTAAATTTCGGAAAAGCAGGTATATCTAAAGGGTGAATCGCGCTATCGCGTAGCCTGTTACGGCGTCGAAATATCCTGCTCTAGATCTTCTGTTGAGGCAGAATCACAGAATTGGCAAAGATTATCTACAGAGCAAAGTATTTGCTGTAAATACAGAGTTAGCGATAACGATTGATGGTTTTACAAGTGTCCCTATGTTCCGTGCTCTGACTGTCGGACAGCGTCTTCTGGAGCCTGGCGGTGTGGCAGCCGATGGGATGACGCGATCTATGGCTAGATGGATTCGCGAACGGGCCGCTCTCTCTCGAAGTCGGGCCAAGCAGATGGTTCAACTTCGCGTATGTTGGACTTGACCCACGACGCTTCACCGAAGTCGCGCAAAGATGAATAGATTTGAACTGGCGGAAGATGCGATCAACGGGTCTGGTGCTATCGGTTATATTTTGCATACGAAAGAAACAGCATGTTCTTGGGGGGGAAACTAGAGCAAGAATGCCAGCATTGATAGACATTCCTTTTCCCATGATGGAATAGATAATATTTTGCATTACAATCCACAATTGTTATTGCTTCGCAAAGCGTTGATTTATCCGTGGCTCGATGCAGTCCATTTGTTTGCGTTAGAGATTTGTGTGCATGGTAACTATTGCGAGCAAGTGAATCAGTATATGGTTCTTATACCTAAACGATGACGAATCCCAGACGTAGAACCCAAGGTATCCAGAGAATTGATTTAGCTTATGCGGAGTTGGCCTCCAGCGAGGTCGCGCGTGATATCAACCGCGATGTAGTGCTTGAGTTGATTCGGACCAAACAGCCAATCTCGCGTGCTGACCTCTCTCGTCTTTCGGGCTTGCAGCCCAGCACGATCTCTTCTATCGTCGAGCAGCTTCTGAACGAAAAGTGGATTACGGAAGGTGCGGCCGCACGCCGTCCTCGCGGGCGTCGTCCGACTCTTCTAGCTTTGAATGCCGCCATGGTTATCGTTGTGGCTGACATCCGCCCCAGTCAGGCGATCATTGCTGTCGTGGACTTGAACGGGAGATTCTTGTCCCGGGAGACACTGCCACTAGCCAAGGAGCCGGAGCGCGGTGTCGAAAATATTATCGTGGGGATGAAGCGGATGATCGCACAGCATCCTGATAAGTCCTTTGAAGGGATTGGCATTAGTCTTCCAGGACGGGTCGACCCGGTCACTCAGCGTCTGATTCTCGCACCCAATCTTCCGTGGTCCCTGTACGACATGAAGAAAGCGATCGAGCGCAAGATTCCCTTACAGGTCGAGATGGACAATGCGGCAAACGCGTGTCTCTTATCTGAACTCTGGTTCGGGAGAATGGATGGCGTGCGTAACGCGGTGCTTGTGACGATCTCAGAGGGAGTTGGGTCGGCGATCATGGCCAACGGTCAACTCGTCACCGGGAAGTCGGGTCTCGCGGGGGAGTTCGGTCACATCTCCATGAATCCATCGGGACCACTGTGTGGATGCGGGCGGTATGGCTGCTGGGAGGTCTATGCGTCTTCGAGCGCGGCGATCGGTTATTACGCAGAGCTCTGTCCCAAGTCTCCGCGACCGTCCATTATGGAGTTGCTCAATCTTGCCGAGGACGGTGATTCGGATGCGATACAAGCTCTCAACCGGCAGGCGTCTTATATCGGTCAGGGTTTGCGCATCATCACTTCGGCTCTTTCGCCTGAAGTGATCTTACTTACTGGTGGGCTTACGTCCTCATGGGAGCGTTTCGGGCCATTGGTGGAAGCCGAGCTCGCAGGCCATGTGCTTGCAGGCGATCCGCCCCGGATCACCGTTACGAGCGATGTCGAACTGGCGCGGCTGCGGGGTGCTGCTGCGTTGGTATTGCAGCGACACTCTGGTTATAGCCGCTCGCAACCGCAGTCGGCTAACGGCAAGTCGATCCGTAAACGGAAGAATCGCTCGGCAGCGGATACTGGCACGCGGTCGCGCAAGTAGTCAGGCTGTATTTTGTGGACATTCGGCGGTTCAATACCTAAAACAACCAGCTTCATAATGCATATAGCCGGAACTCCACGATGGAGTTCCGGCTATGGTTTAGGTGGCTCGATATAGGGAACAGCGCCCTTGGCTCTTAGAGCTCGAGGCGAGAATCATCGATGGCGAGGCGAACGTTGCCGTCGGATTTAGCGAGACGGCGAACGGCTTCCATCTTATCGACGTTGGCCTTGAGCATTACGACGGCGATTGGAATGGATTTTCCTGCCGACTTGATGGTTCGGATGGCGGTGTCGCGGTCAATGTCGCAGACTTTCATGAGGACGCGGATGCCACGTTCTACGAGTTTAGCGTTCTTCATGTGCACGTTGACCATGAGGTTGTCGTAGACATAGCCGAGGCGGGTCATGGCGCCAGTCGTGATCATGTTGAGGATCATCTTCTGAGCGGTGGACGCCTTCATGCGCGTCGAGCCTGAGACGACCTCGGGGCCTACTTCAGCGACGATAGTAGTGTCGGAAACCTCGGAGAGAGGCGTATTGAGGTTGCAGGTAACGGAGGCTGTCTTGGCGCCTCGGGCGCGGGCATACTCTACGGCTCCCACGACGTACGGGGTACGTCCGGAGGCGGAGACGCCGATGACGATGTCCTTGCGCGTGGGGCGGCGGCGGGCGATATCGCGTTGGCCGATCTCGGGAGAGTCCTCGTTGACGTCGGAGGCGCTGGCGAGGGCCTTGGGACCACCAGCCATGATGTATTGCACCTGAGATGGGGCCGTGGAGAAGGTTGGAGGACACTCGGAGGCGTCGAGCGAGGAGATACGTCCGCTGGATCCGGCGCCTACGTAGATAAGGCGGCCTCCATCACGAAGCGACCGAGCGACGGTGTCGATTACGATGGCGATCTCGGGAAGGGCCTTTTTGACAGCGGCAGTGATCTTGGCATCTTCGTGGTTGATGATGCGGGCGATTTCAAGCGCGGATTTGGTGTCGAAGCCTTCGGAAGCTACGTTTGCTGTCTCAGTCGTGAGCTCCGAGAGGTCCGATAGTCCTCTATTGACGGATTTCGGCGGGGGTGCCTGCTCGAGCATGGTAATGGTTGCCATAAGATAGTCCAGTTAGTTACGAGCCAATTCTAGCTCTTAAAATGAGGCAAAGCGTTAAGAAACCATGTGCTTTACACGATGACGTTAGGTATACCTTTTCCGTATTTAGGAGTTCTGATGCCAAATATAGAGTATGTCTGTACCTATGTCCCAAAATTATGGAGAATGAACCTCTCGGTCATGGCTTTCGCAGGTACCTCTGACGTATGAGATGACCTAGATAAGTCAAGTGTTGCCTGTGCTTTGAGTGCTTTTGTGATCTGGGGTGAGATACATGATGCGAATCGCGCTGGTGAGAGATCGATTTTTAGAATGGATGAGAAAGTCAGCGGTTCTGGCATCGCTGGGTATTGTGACCTTGGGAGGGTGGTCCGAAGGTACGGCGAAGGCTCAAATTGCTTCGACTCCCGATGAGGCGTTGCAACGCGAGCTGCGAGGTTTAGCAGACCAACATCATGGCAAGCTCGCGCTGTATGCAACACAGTTGAATACGGGGCGCGTGGTGGCGCTCGACCCGAATCAACCCGTGCAGACGGCGTCTGTGATCAAGCTGGCGATCCTGTTCGAAACGATGGAGGAGGTAAGGACAGGTAAAGCTGCTTGGGACGAACGATTGATCCTGGCAAAGGGGGACGGAGTCAGTGGATCGGGGATTTTGGGGCTAATGGATGCTCCGCTCTCTCTGACGTTGAAGGATGTGCTGACTCTGATGATCGTCCTGAGCGACAACACAGCCACCAACCTGGCGATTGACCGTCTTGGGCTGGATGCGATCAATGCACGGATCAGCTGGTTAGGGCTAAAGGATACGCATCTCTATAAGAAGATCGGTAAGCCAGCGACGGGACCGATGCCTGCGGACCAGCCGAGGTTCGGGTTAGGAAAGACGACGCCGCGGGAGATGGCGGTGGTGATGGAACGGATTGGACGATGCCAGTTGGAAGGGCCGTACGTAGAGGTAACCGGGGCAAAGGCTGCCGACATAGAAGCAAAAGACGTGGCGATCTGCAACGTAGCATTGAAGATGCTTCGCGCACAGTTTTATCGGGAGACGGTTCCGCGGTATCTGGAGGCGCTGGATGCCAGCGAGACGGGCTCGGGGATCGCCAACAAGACAGGAAGTCTGGACCGGGTGAGAGCGGATGTAGCGATCGTAGCTGGCAAGAGCGGGCCCATGGTGCTGTCGATCTTTACGTATGAAAATGCAGATAAGAGCTGGACGGTAGACAATGAAGGTGAGGTTTTAATCGCCCGGCTGGCGAAGAAGATCGTAGACGCATGGTCTCCCGAGGGGTTGGATGGTAAAGTGCTGGTGCCGGGGTTGGGTTTGAGCCCGGTTCGCCCGGGAGTTTCAGGTACGTCTAAATAATCAGGCAAAATAGAAAGATGCAGATGAACGACGAGAATGGGCAGCAAACGACGGAATCGCCAGTCATTCAAGGTGGGAGCGAACCGAACGAAGGCAAAGATACCCCAGGCAAAAGGAAGAGCGCAGTTCATTCCTGGTTTCGGGATATGGTCGTATCGGTCGTCGTGTCGGCGTTCATTATCATGTTTCTCTATCAACCTGTGAGGGTGGAGGGGACGAGCATGCTGCCGATGCTCGAAGATCAGGATCGACTATTTGTGAACAAGTTGGCGTATCGGGTGGGAGAGATTCATCGTGGGGATGTGGTGGTATTTCTCTATCCGCACGACCACTCAAAGAGCTACATCAAGCGCGTCATTGCGTTGCCGGGCGACGATCTGCGAATCGAGCAAGGTCTGGTGTATGTGAATGGCAAGATGATTGCCGAGGATTATGTGCCGGCGCGCTTCTCTGACAGTCGTTCGCAACCGGAGACAGTACTTCCAAAGCATGAGTACTGGGTGATGGGGGATCATCGTTCGATCTCGAGCGATAGCCGGGATTTTGGGCCGGTCGAGCGGGATCTAATCTATGGCAAGGCTGCGTTCGTCTACTGGCCGGTGGCTCAGGCCGGCGTAGTACGGTAAATGGCTGCATCGGGCAGATTACAAATTTCGCTGGCATGAATCTTTCTTTTGCATCTAACCAGATATTGGTGAAAAAACCGATGCAAGGGAGATCGACTTGAACGCTCGATTGGGACGCTGGCTGCTGGGATTCGTTCTACTTTTCGGGTTGGCGGTGGATTATCCGCCAACGGCAAGTGCACAGGTAGTGGTCCAGGTTGGGCCACAGCATCGCAGGCGGTACCGGCATCCGCCGCCACGCCGCTATCACCATCGCCGACACTATCGTCGCTACTAATATGCATGAACATGAAAAGGCCCACGATAAAAATCGTGGGCCTTTTTAGTCCAGATCAATGACCGCCGGATCACCCTTTCGATTGGATGATGATCTCGGCGAAGCTGTTGGGGTCGAGGCTCGCTCCTCCGACCAGGGCGCCGTCGATGTCCTCCAGGCAGCATAGGGTGGCGGCATTTTCAGGCCTGACGGAGCCTCCGTATAGGATTCGGGTGGAGGCGGCGATTGCCGGCGTAAGCGAAGCCGCAATCTGGCCGCGGATGAGCTTGTGTGCCTGCTCCGCGGTGGCGGGAGTGGCGGTGCGGCCTGTGCCGATAGCCCAGACGGGCTCGTAGGCAAAGATCATGGAATGGGCCGTGGTTGGATCGATGCCTTCGAGGGCTACGGCGACCTGTAGTTCAAGCACCTTGGCGGTAAGGTCGGATTCGCGCTCGTTGAGATGCTCGCCGATACACACAATGGGGATGAGATCGTGGGCGAGAGCGGATTTGAGCTTGAGGTTGACGGTCGTGTCCGTCTCGTTGAAGTACTGGCGTCGCTCGGAGTGTCCGATGAGGACGTGGGTGCAGCCGATGGCCTTCAGCATCAAGGGAGAGGTCGCGCCAGTGTAGGCCCCTTCGTTGAGCCAGTGCATGTCCTGCCCGCCGATTTGGATGTGTTTGGAGCGGGGCGTACCGACGACCGCGGCGAGCGAAGAGGCAGAGGGAAAGAGGACGATGTCTGCATGGTGATGGTGGGCGACGAGCAGGTCGAAGGCCTGGACGAAGGCTGCGGCCTCGGCCGGGGTCTTATACATCTTCCAGTTGGCGGCAATCAGTGGTTTGCGCATGGGGGATCAGTATTCCATCTTGATGGCTTCAAGGGAAGAGAGCATCGCAATCTCCTAGAATGAACCGCTGGCGCACGCGGGTTCGACGGAGAAGAAGCAGCCCTTATTTATCCGTAAGGGCTGCTACGCCGGGCAGGGTCTTGCCTTCGAGAAATTCAAGGCTGGCTCCTCCACCGGTGGAGATGTGGGTGATCTTCTCGGCGACGCCAGATTGCTGGACGGCGGCTACAGAGTCTCCTCCACCGACGATGGTGGTGGCGTTGCGATTGTCGGCGACGGCGTGGGCGATGGCGTTCGTGCCCTTGGCGAAGGCCGGCATCTCGAAGACGCCCATGGGGCCGTTCCAAATGATGGTGTTCGCGTCGGCGATCTCTTTCGAGAAGAGTGCGATGGATTTGGGACCGATGTCCAGGGCCATGAGGTCGGCTGGGAAGGGGCCGTCGCCGTCGAAGGGGGTGGCGTTGGCGTCGGGGGCAAACTTGTCGGCGAGGACGTGGTCGATGGGGAGGAGAAAACGCACGCCATTCTTCTTTGCCTTCGCCAGCGCGGATTTGGCGATGTCGAGCTTGTCGGCTTCGACGAGGGACTTGCCGGTGGTCTGGCCCTGGGCGTTGAGGAACGTGTAGGCCATGCCTCCACCGATGATGATGGCGTCGGCCCTGCTAAGCAGGTTATCGATGACCATGATCTTGTCGGAGACCTTAGCTCCGCCGATGATGGCGACGAAGGGCTTGATAGGGTCGGTGACAGCCTTGCCGAGGTAGGTCAGCTCCTTGTCCATCAGGAGACCGGCGGCTGACTGTTTTACGAAGTGGGTGATGCCCTCCGTGGAGGCGTGGGCGCGGTGGGCGCTGCCAAAGGCGTCGTTGACAAAGATGTCGCAGAGGCTGGCGAGCTGGCGCGCGAAGGCGGGGTCGTTGGCCTCTTCTTCGGGATGGAAGCGGAGGTTTTCGAGGAGCAGCGTCTGTCCGGATTCTAGATTGCCGGCGAGTTCGGAGGCGACGTCGCCAACGCAGTCCGGGGAGAAGGCGACGTTCTCGTCCTGATCGATAACGTGATCCAGGAGGAGGCGAAGTCGATCGACAACTGGGCGGAGGCTCATGCTCTCGACGACTTTGCCCTTAGGGCGCCCGAGATGCGAGGCGAGGATGACCTTGGCCTTGTGGCGCAGCGCGTACTCGATGGTCGGGATGGTCTCCCGGATGCGGGTGTCGTCGGTGATCGCACCATCTTTGAGAGGAACGTTGAAGTCGACGCGTATAAGGACGCGCTTGTCTTTGAGCTCGAGGTCGCGGATGGATAGTTTCATGTCAGCTATGAGGATACGGCGCGAAGCGGAGATTGGCGAGTGGGGTAGAGATTCGCCGAGAACCAGCACGCCGGAGAGAGCGTTCAGGATGTTGGGCCTGGTTCGGACTGCGCTAGTCGGGTATCGCGGCGTCGGCCTCGATCTCAACACGCCAGGACGGGGTGAGCAGCGCGGCTACAACAACCATCGTGGCTGCCGGACGGATGAGAGAGAAGAACTTATTGTGGATGCGGCCGACTGCCTCCCAATCTTCAGCGTGAGTGAGGTACATGCGGGTGCGGTAGACGTGCTCAATGGAACTGCCGGCGTTCTTGAGAGCGGCGGCGATGAGAGTAAGGCATTGGTCGGTCTGCTCGGCGATGTCTGCGTTATCAGCGCCTACTGGGCCTGTTCCGGAGACGTGAACCTGATTGCCGATGCGGACAGCGCGGGAAAAGCCGATCACAGGCTCGAAGGGGCTGGTGCCAGGGACGTTGGTGCGCTGGGTCATAGACTATGCATCCTCTTTTTTCTTCGTTTGACTTGGGAGTGGATCTGGAGACTGTGGCTGAGGATTGACCTGTGTGAGGCGGCGTAGCCGGGCGTTTTCGGCTTCGAGTTGTTCGAGCTTGAGACGAATTGGGGCAAGAACCTCCTGCAACTCCTCCAAAGTGTAGCGTGGGGTGATGTGCTGGGGGCAGTTCCAATCGAAGGCCTCAACGTGGATGAGGATGGCGTGTTCGACGATGGCCGACGGGTCGTCTGGACGAAGAGATTGTATGAGAGCCGCATTCTCCGCACTTTGCTCGTGGACTTCGACACGCCCTAGGATTTTGAGCCGGGTCTGGTTGGGGTAGTCCATGAAGAAAAGGGCGACGCGAGCGTCGTGCTCGAGGTTGCCGAGGCTGATGTACTGTTTGTTGCCGCGCAGGTCTGCAAAGCCCAGGAGGGAAGGGCCGAGGACTTTGACGAAACCCTTTGGGCCGCCGCGGTGTTGGACGTAAGGCCAACCGGTCTCGCTGACGGAGGCCATGTAGAAGCTGTCCCGGAGTTGCAGGAAGGCTTGCTCGTCGGGGCCGAGGGTATTCCCCGCAGCGGAAGCCTTCTCCATACGCTCGTACTGGCGACGGCTATTGTGTTGAAGTTGCTGTTGTTTGACGAGAGGCGTGAAGGCTAGTTCATGGAAACGGCTGCCCATGAGGTTTCTCGATCCCGGCAGGTGGACTCGCTGCCATTGTTTGAGATTCTAAGACAGATACGTCCGATTCAGGATTATTGATGACCGGCTGGAAATTTGAGTGGTGCGGATGCAGATTCTTTGAGGTTTGAGAAGGCGAGATTGGAATTTAGAGCGTTTCATAGTCGAGTTTAAATCGTCGAAAGGTACTGTCGACGCGTGCAATGTATGTGTCGCTCCCGACGTTCCAAGAAAGGAATGTAGGGTATGATCCGCACTACTGCCTGGAGGAAGAGCATGTGTTTTTCGGCAACAGCGAACTTCGTAGGCAGCGCGGCGCTGGGCGTGATCGGCGTGGTGACGATTCGTGAGGTAAAGCACAGGCGGGAGCTACTCTTCGCCTCCTTTCCGATCCTGTTTGCGATTCATCAGTTCACAGAAGGTTTCGTGTGGCTGGGGTTGGATGGCGTTCTTTCGCCGAAGGTAACTCATAATGCGGGTGCGGCGTTCGTGCTCTTCGCGCAGGGGCTTTTGCCCTTTCTCCTGCCGCTGGGAGTCCTCTTGATGGAGCCGACCGCGAGACGAAGAAGGCGAATGATGCCGTTCGTTGTCCTGGGAACGGCACTTACGCTTTACATGTTGTGGGGACTGACAGCGTATCCACTGCAGGTCTATGCGATGGATCACAGCATCGTGTACTCCAACGTCGCGACCAATTTGACCTGGGTCGCTGTCTTATATGTAATTGCGACGTGCGGTTCGCTCTTCTTTTCTGGGATTCGGGAGCTCATTGCCTTTGGCGCGGCGAATTTGACGATCCTGCTGGTGGTCATGGCAGTGAAGCGTTACGCTTTCACCTCTGTCTGGTGTGCCTATGCGGCGATCGCCAGCCTGATCATCTGCAGCTACTTCCGGAAGAACCAGACCGGAAGACCGTTCAGTTATGCAGAGGCGATGTGAGGATTTAAATACGATGGCCCGCGATGGTTAATCGCGGGCCGTCGATTTAGATGCTGCAGAAGTTAGAGACCTTTAGCGACCAGGAAGAGGATGAGATCCTTGACCCGGCTGGAGTAGCCCCACTCGTTGTCATACCAACTAATGACCTTACCGGTATTGGTGCCGACCACCTTGGTGAGGAGGGAGTCGAAGATGGACGAGAGAGGATTGCCCCTGAAGTCGGAGCTGACGAGCTCCTCGGTGGTGTAGCCGAGGATGCCCTTGAGCGCGCCTTCGGAGGCAGACTTGATGGCAGCGTTGATGCTGTCGACGGTGATCGGCTTCTCGGAGACGAAGGTGAGGTCGACGACCGAGACGTTCGGGGTAGGAACGCGGATTGCAAAGCCGTCGAGCTTGCCGGACATCTCCGGGATGACGAGCTTCAGGGCCTTGGCGGCGCCTGTCGAGCTCGGGATCATGGAGAGGGCGGCTGCGCGAGCGCGGCGGAGGTCCTTATGGGGCGTGTCGAGGATGACCTGATCGTTGGTATAGCTGTGAATGGTGGTCATGATGCCCGAGGCGATGCCGAAGGTGTCGTGCAGGACCTTGACGACGGGCGCGAGGCAGTTGGTGGTGCAAGATGCGTTGGAGATGACGTTATGCTTAGCCGCGTCGTACTTCGAATCGTTGACGCCGAGGACGACGGTCAGATCCTCGTTGGTGGCGGGAGCGGAGATGATCACCTTTTTGACGGTGCTGCCGAGGTGGGCTTTGGCCTTTTCGGCGTCGGTAAAGAAGCCGGTGGACTCGACGACGATCTGTGCGCCGACGGAGGCCCAATCGAGTTTGGAGGGGTCCCGCTCGGCGAAGACCTTGAGCTGCTTGCCGTCCACAGCGATGAAGTCGGCTCCGTAGGTGATTTCCTGCTTGAGATTGCCGAGGATGGAGTCGTACTTGAGGAGGTGGGCCAGGGTGGCCGGGGTGGTGAGGTCGTTGACAGCGACGAACTCGATATCAGGGTTGCCTAGTGCGGTGCGGAAGACGTTGCGTCCGATGCGGCCGAAGCCGTTGATACCTACCTTAACTGCCATGTTCGCTGAAACTCCTGTCGAGATTAATGCATTGGGATGATTGTAGACCTGGGGCGGCAAAAAAAGGGCGATCGCGGATCTTCAGGTAGATGCCGATCGAAGCGGCGATGGGACAGGTGGGGTATACGGTGTGGTGCAGGGATTTGCGGGGGCGTTCCGGGCTGTGTTACAAGCGTGACATGCGCGAACTGCGCGAATGGATAAGCGAAAAAATGAGACGACGCCCTAGACGTGGACCGAACGAGTCGGAGTCCACCGGCAAAAGCGGGCAGGAGCTGCCTGTCGACCAACCAGCTCCCCTGAGACCGACCTATCCTGATGCTTTGCCGGCCCGTCCGGCGGCACCTCTAGCAAGTGTGACGGTTGAGGTACCGGAACCGGTAGCAGCCTCCATGCCGGAGCCGATTGCGACGCCGTTTGAGCCCGCCGCGCCTGAGAAGACCATGGTGGTGGAGACGCAGCCGGATTCGCTGAGCACGCCGCCGGCGGAGCAGACTGCCTTAAAGTCTCCTCGAGGCTATGTGGTTCTTACGATTGGACTGCCTGGTTCGGGTAAGACGACCTGGTACAAACGGCGGGGCGTGACTCCGCTGTCGAGCGACCTGCTGCGGACGCTGCTGTTTGACGATATTACGGAGCAGCGCTATCAGGGACTGGTCTTTAGCACGTTGCGGAGCTTGCTGCGGGCGCGCTTGATCGCCAAGATGCCGTGGAACTACGTCGATGCTACGAACCTTTCGCCGCATGAGCGGAAACAGTGGATCAAGATGGCGAAGAGCTTCGGGTATGAGGTCCAGGCAGTCTTCTTCGATGTGCCGTTGGCGGTCTGCATGGAGCGGAACAGCAAACGCGACCGCGCTGTGACCGACGAGGTGATGCTAAAGATGGCGGAGCGCCTGAAACCACCTAGTTTCAAAGAGGGTTTCGAGAAGATTACGGTGGTGCGGGTGAAGGGCCAGCCTGGCGCACTGCCGGTGTCGGCGCCTGATTCTGCCGTTGCAGGTGAGCAGGGTGGGGCAGAGCATGCTCCGGAGGCTGCTGAGTAGGCTGTTTGGCTGACCGCTCTCAGGATTTATAGACATGCCCAATGTTGGCGTTGAGTTCGCGAAGGTGAGCTACATGCTGGCAGATGGGCATGTTTTGCTGCGTGAAGTCTCCTTGAAATTGGAGGCGGAGAAGACGACTGCTCTGTTGGGGCGAAGTGGGTCTGGCAAGACTACTCTTTTACGGATGGTGAATGGGCTGGTGGTGCCGACGGAGGGGTCGGTGTCAGTCGTGGGAAAGGAGGTTTCGGCGGCCAGGACGGTAAGGGATTGGGTGTTGTTGCGGCGGGGAATTGGGTATGTGATTCAGGAGACGGGGCTGTTTCCGCATATGACGGTGGAGCGGAATGCTGGGCTGGCGCTGGAGCTGGCGGGGCGAGGGAAGGCTGAGATCGCTCGGCGGGCAGAGGAGGTTCTGGGGCTGGCTGGACTGGACTTTGGGGCATTGCGGGAGCGGTATCCTTGGCAGTTGAGTGGAGGGCAGAGGCAGCGAGTGGGGCTGGCTCGGGCTTTGGCGATGGATCCGGCAGTGTTGCTGATGGATGAGCCTTTCGGGGCGCTGGATCCGATTACGCGGGCGGAGATGCAGACGATGCTGCGGGAGCTGTTGGGACGGGTGAAGAAGACCGTTCTGCTGGTGACGCACGATCTGGATGAGGCGCTTTATCTGGCGGATCGAGTGGTGTTTCTGGAGGCTGGCGAGGTCGTCGCGGATATGGCTGCGGCTGAGGTGTTGGGATCTGAGAACGTGGCGGTGAAGGAGTATGTTGGGGCGGTGCATCGGGCGGTGCGGAATTGATGGGCTTTCTGCACTCGCACGGATGGGAGATCGCTCGGCTGACGTTTGAGCATCTTTGGCTGACGCTGAGTGCGATGGTGTTAGCGGCTGCGATCGGATTTCCTTTGGGAGTTCTGCTGACGCGGAGGCGAGCGTGGGCGCGACCTGTGATTGCGTTTGCAAATGTGGTGCAGACGGTGCCTAGTCTGGCGCTGTTTGGGCTGCTATTGCCTGTGCCTTGGCTGGGGGAGAATGCGGCTCGGCTGGCGATTCTGGCGCTGACGGGATATGCGCTTTTGCCGATTTTGCGGAATACGTATGCGGGCGTTGGTAGCGTCGATCCGGCGCTGGTGGATGTCGCGGAGGCGTTGGGGATGACGCAGTGGCAGCGGCTGGTGAAGGTGGAGATGCCGCTGGCGGCGAGTGTGATTTTGGCGGGTTTGCGGACGGCTACCGTGACTTGTGTGGGAGTGGCTACGATTGCGGCGGCGATTGGGGCGGGTGGATTGGGGGAGCTGATCTTCCGGGGAGTTGCGTCGGTGGATAACGGGCTGGTGCTGGCTGGGGCGATTCCGGCGGCTTTGCTGGCTTTGGGAGCGGATGCGGGCTTGGGGTGGCTGGAAGGTCGGCTTGCGGTGCGGCGGGTATGAGGGGCTTTGGGGCAGACCCCCTCCCCCCTTATTTAACTAAATTCCTCGAAGTAGAAGGGTTAGCTTTGTACTTAAAAATGGGTCGCGGGGTGAGGATGGGGTGGGTGGGGCTTCGTGGGGGGGCTTCTGGGGGCCGTTTTTGTCAAGTGCGAGGTGTTTCGGCGACGTGGCTCGCCGTTCTGGTTTTGTGTGGGCTTCAGGTGTTGGTGGGGTGTGCACCGCCACGATCTTCGCGGGTGGTGATTGGGGCGAAGAACTTTACGGAGCAGGTGGTGCTCGGGGAGCTGGTGGCGCAGGAGATCGAGGCGGTGACCGGGGAGCGGGTGGGCCGGCGGTTCTATCTGGCAGGGAGTTATCTGTGCCAGCAGGCGCTGGTGAGCGGGCGGATCGATGGGTATGTGGAGTACACCGGGACGGCGTTGACGGCGATTTTGAAGCAGCCGTTGCCTCCTCCGGGGCAGCGGGATGCGGCTCGGGTCTTTGAGACTGTTGCACGGCTCTATAAGGAGCGGTACGGCGTGCGGGTGGAGCCGGGGCTGGGGTTTGAGGATACGTTTGCCATGGTGGTGCGGGGAGCGGATGCGCAGAGGCTGGGGTTGAAGACGATCTCGGATTCGCTGAAGGTCGCGCCTGAGTGGAGGCTGGGGGTGGGGTATGAGTTTCAGGAGCGGCCGGACGGGCTGCGGGGGCTAGAGGCGGTGTATGGGTTGAGGTTCGCGGGACAGCCGCGGACGATGGATTTGGGGTTGCTGTACCGGGCGTTGGCGAGTGAACAGGTGGATATGGTGGCGGGGAGCTCGACCGATGGGCCGATACGGGCGCTGGGGTTTACGGTGCTGGCGGATGACAAGCATTACTTTCCGCCGTATGACGCGGTGCCCTTGGTGCGGGAGGATTCGCTGAAGAAGCATCCGGGGATTCAGGTGGCGTTGGATAAGCTGGCGGGGAGGGTGACGGCGGATGAGGTGCGGGGAATGAACGATGCGGTGGATGGGCAGCATCGGGATGTGGGGGATGTGGTGCGGGAGTTTCGGCGAGGGAAGGGTTTGTAGTGGTGACTGCGGATTGGGTGGATGAGCGCGATTTGGGAGGGGTTGAAGAGAACGAACCTTGACGGTGTTGGCGGAGGAAGGAAGGCGGTCGTGCTTTGCGCGATACCCCACCCTATCCGACGATGAGACTGTCGGAAAGGATGGGGCACCCGCTTTTGTGGTTAGGGGTGATTTTTGTGGCTGGGTGGGGAGTGGGTTTTTCCGCTGTGGAACTTGCGATGGTGGTGTGAATGCTTCGGTGGAAAGGATGGTCCTGGAGTGGGGTGGCGGGGTGATCTTGCCTCTCAAATCGGGGCTGGCGCATGTATATTTAGCTTGGCTGCGATGAAAGAGAGTAAGGGCTAAAGACATGCACTTCCATAGACTCCGAGGCTTCCTTGTCTCTAACACCTTCGTGCTGCTTTTTGGGCTGTTCCCGGTGGCGGGTTTTGGGCAGCAGGTTGTTCAGCGGGGAGCCTTCGGCAAGCCTGTT
The DNA here is from genome assembly GCF_018449545.1 of Granulicella sp. dw_53. GTDB lineage: Bacteria > Acidobacteriota > Terriglobia > Terriglobales > Acidobacteriaceae > Edaphobacter. Next base: position 80,094 of record NZ_JAAVUR010000011.1, read on the forward strand.
CAGGTTTACGATGAGACTCAGCTATGGACCACGCCTCTGATGGTTCAATCCGATCATGACATCGAGATATACATCCCTGATGTAACGAGTCCTGACTGGCTCAAGCTGAATTATCAGAACTTTGAAGACAGAGGGCAGTATGTGCTCTCGATGTTTACGTTTTACAAGACGACGAAGGCTTGCGTTGCCAGTCAGATTGGCTGGGGCTATGGTGATGCTGAGCATCTCGATGCTTGCATTGATATTGGCTACAGGGTTCGTCAGGCGGTAATAGACACGAATTTGAAGACGGTCACGCTGCTTATGGCCGCGATGGTGGGACAGGATGGCCAGATTGATCCTGCGTCGATCCAGACCCAATCGCTTGTGCGACGTTGGGTTGAACTTGACCCCAATACGCGGGTGGGGCTGGAAAAAGCTACTGAGATTGTTACAAAGCAGATGAAGATCTATGACGCTCGACTTCAGAGTGCTCGGTGATGGTTGTTGGTTGCGGTCTTAGTGGTAATGAGCGGTTCGGGATTTTGTGAATCCCACCCTTCGCTAGAGACAAAGGCGCGAAGGATGGGGCGCCCGGGCGGTTCGCCCGATACCCCACCCTATTTGCGATGAAGCTGCAAAAAGGGTGGGGCACCCGGATTTGTGGCGGGGATGAGGGGAGGTGGATCTAGATGGTTGAGCCTTGGTTGCGGGGTGGGTTGACGGAGTTGGATCCTTTGCGGCGTGGGGTGCTGCATGCGTTGGAGTTGGCGGTGGAGGATGTGGCGAAGTGGTGCGGGGAGCTTTCAGAGGCAGAGATGGAGGTGCGACCTTATGGGGTGGCTCCGGTGGGGTTTCATCTGCGGCATATGGCCCGGAGTCTCGACCGGTTGTTGACTTATGCGGAGGGGGCGTCGTTGAGTATGGCACAGCTGAAGAAGCTGCGGTCGGAGATGGAGACGGGTGGGCGGGACGCGACGCTGCTGGAGTTTGCCGAGGGGATGGAGGTGGCGGTGACGCGGGTGAGGCGGTTTGCTCCGGAGGGGTATTTCGAGGCGCGCAGGGTGGGACGGGAGAAGCTTCCAACTACGGTGGGTGGGCTGCTGGTGCACTGCGCGGAGCATACGCAACGTCATGCGGGACAGGCGGTGACCACGGCCAAGGTCGTCATGGGGATGCGTGGCTAAGGTAAGATGCTCCTGCCAAGGGTTAAATGAGCGCAGAGGAGACTTACGTATGAAGATGGTTCGTGCGGTAGTGTTGGTGGGCAGTCTGTTAGCGGCTTCGGGAGCGGGTGTGGCGCAGCAGAGCTACTTCACCAACTGGCCGGCTGGGGTGGCTCCGAATGAGGTGGGGAAGCGGGTTGCGGAGCACTTTGTTACGAGTCCGCACCAGTACATCAGCGCGAAGAATACGACGCTGCACTACTCGGAGGTGGCGACCTGGTATGGCTCTTTGACGTTTGCGAAGCTGACGCACGATAGCGCGCTGCAGGCCGCGCTGGTGAAGAAGTTTGAGCCTCTGATGCCGGGCGGGGCGGAGGCGAAGCTGATTCCGCAGAGACGTCATGTGGATGACTCGATCTTTGGGATCGTTCCGCTGGAGATTGGGATTCAGACGAAGGATGCGAAGTATCTGAGCTATGGGAAGAGCTGGGCGGACCGGCAGTGGGAGAATCCGCAGCCGGATGGGTTGTCGGCGGAGACGCGGTACTGGATCGACGATATGTACATGCTGACGATCCTGCAGTTGGAGGCTTACAGGGCGACCGGGGATAAGAAGTATCTGGACCGCGATGCGAAGGAGATGGCCGCGTATCTGGACAAGCTGCAGCAGCCGAATGGGCTGTTCTTCCATGCTCCGGATGTACCGTTCTACTGGGGGCGCGGGGATGGTTGGGTGGCTGCCGGGATGGCGGAGATGTTGAGCGAGTTGCCGCAGGGTCATCCGCAGCGGGCGCGGATTTTGAAGGGCTATCGGGAGATGATGGCGGCACTGCTGAAGTATCAGGGGAAGGATGGGATGTGGCGGCAGCTGATCGATAAAGAAGAGTCGTGGCCGGAGAGCTCAAGCTCGGCGATGTTCAGCTTTGCGTTGATCTCCGGGGTGAAGCATGGCTGGCTGGATGCAAGGATGTACGGGCCTGCGGCTCGGCGGGGATGGATTGCGGTGGTGGGGTATATCGACCAGAATCAGGACATCACCAGCGTGTGCGAGGGGACTGGCAAGCTGAACGATCTGCCGTATTATCTTGCGCGGCGGAGGCGGACCGGGGACTTTCACGGGCAGGCTCCAGTGATGTGGGCGGCTAGTGCGCTGATGCGGCCTTAATGGGATCTTGCAGAGAACTGACGAGTGCGGACTTCGCAGGTTAGGACGGATTTCAAGGCGTAACGGTGATGAAAGGGATTACTGCTTGATAAGAGCGGATTGTTTTGTTGGTTGGTTTTGTGAGGGCGGCGCTTAATCCAGAAGTTCTAGGTTGGGCTTGAGGATTAAGCGCCTCCGGGGATTGCAGATGGGCTAGATTACGAGGTGGCCCATCTTTTCGCGCTTGGTTTCGAGGTAGCGGGCGTTTTCGTCGGATTCGGGGACGAGCGCGGAGATGCGTTCGACGACCATGATTCCAGCGGATACAAGAGCGTCTACTTTTTCTGGGTTGTTGGTGATGAGACGCACGGCTTCCACATCGAGCATCTTGAGGATGGCGGCGGGGAGCTCGTAGGCGCGGCAGTCGGCTTTATAGCCTAGTTCCAAGTTGGCCTCGATGGTGTCGCGACCCTGCTCCTGAAGCTCGTAGGCTTGGAGTTTGGCCATGAGACCGATGCCGCGGCCCTCCTGGTTCTCGTAGAGCAGGATGCCGGCGCCGGCGTCGGCGATGGTGGCGAGGGCGAGTTCGAGTTGTTGGCGGCAGTCGCAACGGAGGGAGTGGAAGACGTCTCCGGTGAGGCATTGGGAGTGGATGCGGACGATGGGAGGCGCTGCGTGGATGTCTCCCATGACGAGAGCGACGGCGGATTCGACGCGGACGGCAGGAGCTGGGATGGCGGCGTTGCAGGGTTCAGGCGTTTCGATGATGCCTTCAAAGCCGAGGATGCGAAAGTGCCCCCAACGGGTTGGAAGGTCTGCATCGGCTAGCTTACGAACGCTGGAGAAGGGCATTAGCTGATTATACGGTTCCGGCTGCATGGGAGATTAGACTCAGGCGGATGTGGTTTTGATGCCAGGACATGGAGCGGGTGACAGAATGCTGACAAAAAAGGTGACGGGGTTTGGCGGGGAATTTTTTAGTGGTGACGGTGTAACTGGCGTTTGTGTCTTGAGCGTGGTGCGGCTGGTTGGCCTTGAGGTCGCTCTTGGTGGTGTCGTGTTGTTTTTTCGACGGCGGGATTAGAGTAGTGGGATGACACAGCTCGATCCGAAGCTGATCCTGGTAACGCTGCTGATAGAGCTGGGAGTGGCGGCGGCGGTGTCGAGTTCGCTGGCGCGGTCTAGTACCTTCAAGCGGCTATTGTTGACGCGGGAGCGGACGTCAAAGCAGACGGTAGGGCTGATCGCGTGGATTTGCGTGCCTTTAACGCTGGGAGTGTGGGTACGGGTGACGGTGCCGAACTTTCTGGCGGCGGATATCTCGTTTGAGACGACGATTCTGCTGGGGATTCTGGTGGGGCCGCTGGCCGGGATGGCGGGAGGAGCGGTGCTGGCGATTCCGGCGGTGCTGCACCACGAGTATTGGGCTTTGCCGGTGAATCTGGCGGTGGCGGCGATTGCGGGGTCGTTCGGGCGGTTCGCGAGTACCGAGGAGGTGTGGTCGTTCTCGCCGATGATCGACCTGAGCATCTACCACTGGGTGACACGGAATCTGCGGCGGCCGCATCTGGACCGGCAGATTTTGCTTCTGTTGCTGATTACGGCGATGCAGCTTGGGACGAGTATGCTGGCGCGGTTCTATCCGCGGCACTTCTTTGAGCTGCGATCGGATGACTGGTGGGTGGAGCTGGCGATCTGTGCGACGGCTCCAATTGTGGTGGGGATTCCGCTGAAGATATGGAACGCGATCCGGATTCAACAGAAGCTGGAGGAGCAGGGAAGGCTGCTGCTGGAGGCTCGGCTGGATGCGCTGCAACGGCAGATCAATCCGCACTTTCTCTTCAATACGCTGAACTCGATTACGTCGCTGGTGCGGTCGGAGCCGGAGTTGGCGCGGGAGATGATCGTGAAGCTGGCGAATATTCTGCGGGTGCTACTGAAGGATCGTGAGGCGTTTGTGCCGTTCAGCGAGGAGCTGGCGTTCACGGACGATTATCTGGATATCGAGGTGGTGCGGTTCGGCCATAAGCTGAGGGTGGTGAAGGAGATCGCGGCGGATACGCTGCATGTCGTCGTACCGGGGATGTTGCTCCAGCCGCTGATTGAAAACAGCATCAAGCATGGGCTGGAGCCGCGAATTGGCGGGGGAACGGTGACGCTGCGAAGCCGGATTACGGAGGGGGGGCGGCTGCTGATCGAGGTCGAGGATGACGGGGTGGGGATGGATCCGGAGCGGAAATCGGCTACGGGGAATGGATTGGTGAAGCCGGGGACGGGGATCGGTATGCGGAATGTCCGGGAGCGGATGCAGGTGCTCTATGGGGAGCTGGCTCAGGTGGAGATGGTGAGCCGGCCAGGGCGGGGAACGAAGGTCACTCTGATGATGCCGGTGTTGGATGCGGGCGCGGAGAACTGGACGCGGGTGGCGGCGGAGGCGGCGAGGGCGGCGTTAGGTACGGCGAGTCATCTGGTGGAGGATGCGGTGCGGGCGATGACGCGCTCGTAGTAGTCCTCGTAGATGGGGATGATGCGGGAGGTGCAGAAGTGGTCCTGGGCGGTCTTGCGGGCGGCGCGGGACATGGCTTCGTAGCGGGGTAGATCCGAGAGCAGGGCTATGGCGGCGGTGGCCATGGATTCAATGTCGCCTACTTCGAAGAGGAGGCCGTTGCTGTTGTCTTCGATGAGTTCGGGGACGCCACCGACACGGGTGCCGATGGCGGGAACGCTGCACGCCATGGCTTCGAGGGCAGCAAGGCCGAAGGACTCCATTTCGCTGGGCATGAGCATGAGGTCGGCGAGGGGGAGGAGCTCGTTGACGTTATCCTGCTTGCCGAGGAAGTGGATGCGGTCCTGGACCTTGAGCCGGCGGGCGAGGAACTCGGCGGCGGAGCGGTCGGGGCCGTCACCGATGAGCATGAGGCGGGCGGGCAGGGCTGCCGCTACGCGGGCGAAGACCTCGATGACGTCGAGGACGCGTTTGACGGGGCGAAAGTTGGAGAGGTGGACGAGGAGTTTTTCTTCGGGAGCTGCGAAGCGGGGGCGCATGGCGGCGACGAGCTCCGGCTTGCGGACGTAGACGTCGCAGTTGACGAAGTTGCGGATGACCTCGATCTCCGAGGTGATGCCGAAGGCTTCGCGGGTACGGTCGCGGAGGTGGCTGGAGATGCTGGTGACTCCGTCGGACTGAGTAATGCCGAAGCGGGTGACGGGCAGGTAGGAGGGATCGAGGCCGACGAGGGTGATGTCGGTGCCGTGGAGGGTGGTGAGGATGGGGAGGGTGCGGCCAGGGGTGTCGCCGGGCTGGCGCTGGAGCATCTGGGTCTGGATCATCTGGCGGGCGAGGATAGCGCTGACGGAGTGGGGGATGGCGTAGTGGACGTGGAGGAGATCGAGGGAGTAGAACTCGGCGACCTCGGCCATGCGGGTGGCGAGGGCGAGATCGTAGGGCGGGTGCTCGAAGAGCGGGTAGTTCGAGACCGCTACCTCGTGGAAGTAGATGTTGGCCTCGCGACCGGTGAGGCGGAAGGGTTGGGAGTAGGTGATGAAGTGAATCTCATGGCCGCGGGCGGCGAGTTCGATGCCGAGCTCAGTCGCGACGACTCCGGAGCCGCCGTAGGTGGGATAGCAGGTGATACCGATCTTGCGGGGAGACATGAGGTCGTTTGCCTAGCTCTTAAAATTAAGAACTTCTCTTTCTATAAAACTGAGGGCTGAAAGTCTAAGGACTTCTTTTATTTCTTTATAAAATTTTCTCGTACCCAGTATTGGGTTGAAAACGTCCCAGCTTGCGCATAGCGCCCATGAAGCCAAGGTCTCCGTAGTGGATGAGTTCGGGAGCGCCGGGTTGCAATATTCTTTGTGGCAAGACCTTGAGCAGAGCTTCGCGTTCGACATCGCGCGTGCCGCGGAGGCGGGTGGTGATGGCGTCCAGATCGGGATCGTTGTAGCCGGGGTGGCAGCAGAACTCGAAGAGGCCTTCGGAGGGGAGGGCGGCCAGCGTCTCGGCTAGGGTGTTGGCGTTGAGGTGACCGGTGGCGGAGATTCCGAGGGTGCCGTCTGTGGTGAGAACGTGATTGTGAACGATCTGCGGAATGCGCATGAAGCGGGCTTGCTGGCTGTTGAGCGCGTAGATCTGGAGACGGCGGAGGAGGCCGCCGTGACCCAGGGCCCGGGTGAAGGAGGGCTCGAACGGGTTGCGGATTGCTCCGATGGAGGCTCGTTGGGCGAGATGGAGCAGGGGGCGGGCGACGGCGGAGAAGAGGTGGGTATGTTTGTGGGTGTCGAGGTGGGTGACGTCGATTCCGGCGCGCTGGAGTTTTTGGAGCTGGGCTAAGGCTTCACGTTCGATGTCGTCTTCGTGGATATCGCCACGAAGCAGGGCCTGGGTGAAGTCGATGAGGCTGGGACGGAGGGTTTTGCCATCGCTGCCTATCAGCGTGGGAATGCTTTGAGGGTGGGCCACGGGAGTGCCATCGACCAAGGTGATGTGGCAGCCTACGCCGAGGGTAGGGTTGGCGTGAGCGATGGCTACGGCATCGTCAAAGGCGGGGCCGGTTGCCATGAGGGTCGCGGAGGTGAGGACACCTGCCTGGTGGAGTTCGGCGATAGCCCGGTTGACGCCTGGGGTTAGGCCGAAGTCGTCCGCGTTGAGGATGAGGCGGGGAGGCATGGAGGCGATCTAGAGCTTGGACCGGACGATCAAGAGTCCAAGAGGTCGTGAACAGATGGCGTTGTGTGCGATGGCTTACAAGCGAAATGGAGGGCAATGGTGATTCTGCTCGCCGGTTCAACTCTTTTGATTCAAGGGAGTTTGGTGGGCAGTGAGGGACTCGAACCCCCGACATCCTGCTTGTAAGGCAGGCGCTCTAACCAACTGAGCTAACCGCCCACTCCTTGGGCTATGCCTAAGTGTATGGCAGGCAAAGAGAGGATGCAATGCGGGAGGCTACTTATTCTTGCCTAAACGTCCTTCTGTTGGAGGTGGATCCAGCAGGAGTGCCCTTTTCGTGGGAAGATGTTCGGCTTCTCTGCGGGGCAGCCAGCATCTTTCAACGATTCGGAGGTGGAGTTTAGTTGGCGCCTGCGAGATCCAATAAAGTTTCGACAGTTTCTTCCGGAGCAGTCAGCATGCACAAATGTGTGGTGTCGAGCGTGGCTATGCGGACGGCTGGCCCCGGCTAAGCAGCTCCTGGGTCTGGTCAAAGTGCCGCGAGAGATTGCCGATGCAACGAACGTAGCTCTCATAGAGATATGGGAAGGGTCGCGGTAACGCCTCGACCGGGTTGAAGAGGCTTTGCCAAGGGTGGTCCACGAGACGGAGAGCTACGAATTAGATTGTCGCCGGGTCGGTCAGTCGGAGGAACGACAGGGCGACAGGAGGGATGGGCTTATTCTCGTTTTTGAGAGAGACCCATGTGGTCAGAAGTTCGTGCGGAAGATAGTCGGCTAACGCCTTTTCAGCTTCAGGGCGAAGGCATCGAGATGGATCATCGATTCCATTCGTGGCATACATGTTCATTGGTCGTCACCGTAAAGAGGACATAAAAATTGCAGGATGTTAGCCATCCTGCGAGGTGGGAGAGGTGTTCCTTAATGCAAGTCGACAAATTTAAGTTTGCCGATCAAGGGATTTCTGATCTCTCGATCAACGCGATTCATTCTGTCATCGCAATAATTGTTCTGATGGGAAAACAAGATGGTGGCGCGCTTATTCCTTGTCTGCTGTGCGAGACCGTGACTGGTAAATAAATTTTGGTAATACGCTGGAAGGCGTATGGATTACTGTGGCTCGGACCGCTACTAGCGACTTACCTTCGGGCCGATCCGGGTCAAGAACTTGATGTATTCAGCAAATTTCTCAGGAACGACGCGGTAGTAGACGTTGAGGCCTTCTTTGCGAGAGGTGATTAGTTCCAGATCGTGCAGCACCTTGAGATGATGCGAGAGCGTAGCCGAGGAGATCGGATGTTTCGCGTGCATCTCGCCACAGAAGAGCTCATCGTGTTCTGCGATCTGTGAATAGATTGCGAGACGGTTCGGGTCTCCCAGGGCTTTTCCAATCTGTGCAACCTCGAAGTCCGTCATTTTTTTCATATTGAATAAGACTGGGTTCTGCGTGTTGTTGGTAAATCGATTGTTGTGAGATGCTCCAGCACATTTTGAATCGAACTATTTCGATACTAATCTAAATACTCGTCGAGTGTTCAAGCGCCCTACAGATGGAGAGATTAATATATGTGGATTGTTCGACTTGCGTTAAATAAGCCCTACACGTTTATTGTGGCTGCGATTTTGATTCTCGTGCTCGGCTTCACTTCGATTGCTACGACTCCGACGGACATCTTTCCAAATATTGATATTCCTGTAGTTACGATCATCTGGTCTTACTCCGGCCTGCCGGCGAAGGAGATGGAACAGCGCATCACGACCTTCAGCGAGTTTGTCATGGCGGTGGTCAATGATGTGAAGGCTATCGATTCGCAGACGGTGAACGGCGCCAGCGTCATTAAGATTTCGTTCCAGCCACAGGTCCGTATCGATGCGGCTATGTCGCAGATCGGAGCAGCCGTAAGTTCGATCCGATTCCGCATGCCACCAGGCGTAAACCCACCGTGGATCTTGCGTTTCAGCGCGTCGACGGTGCCGATCATTCAGTTGTCGCTTTCCAGTGATACGCTCTCCGAATCAGAGCTGTATGACTACGGACTCTTTCGTGTTCGTCAGCAATTGTCTACTGTTCCGGGTACTTTGCTGCCCGCGCCGTATGGTGGCGTGGCTCGGCAGATTATGGTGGACCTCGACCAGAACGCGCTGCTTGCGAAGGGGCTGACGCCGATCGACATAACTGCAGCTATCAATGCTCAGAACGTAACACTTCCTTCTGGGTCGGCTAAAGTAGGGAATCGTGAATATTCCGTAAGTACTAACTCAAGTCCGGTCGACGCACTGATGTTGAACGATGTACCGATTAAGACTGTCAACGGATCTCTGGTTTATATGCGGGACGTTGCGCATGTTAGAGACGGCTGGGCTGTGCAGCAGAATTCATCTCGTGCCAATGGCAAGCCTGGCGTTCTGCTTGCCATCATGAAGACGGGATCGGTATCGACGCTCGATATCGTCAACCAGATCAAGAACGACGTTCTTCCTACGACGCGAGCGGCGGCGCCGAAGGGACTGAACATCAAGGAACTCTTCGATCAGTCCATCTTCGTCAAAGCTTCTATTGTGGGTGTTTTGCGTGAAGGAGTCATCGCTGCGTGCTTGACGGCGTTGATGATTCTGCTGTTTTTGGGGAGTTGGCGGAGCACGCTGATCATTGCCATCTCCATTCCACTCTCGATCCTTAGTTCGATCATCGTTCTCAGTGCAATTGGGGAGACGATGAACACGATGACCCTGGGAGGCTTGGCGCTGGCGATTGGCATCCTGGTTGACGATGCGACGGTCACTATCGAAAACATCCATCGTCATATGGATGAGCAGCCGCTGAAAGAGGCGGTGCTTATTGGTGCATCGGAGATCGCAACGCCTACGCTGGTTTCCACGCTGACCATTTGCATCGTCTTCGTGTCGGTGATCTTTCTTACTGGCCCGGCGAAGTATCTGTTCACGCCGATGGCGCTTGCCGTGGTGTTTGCCATGCTTGCGTCTTATGTTCTCTCCAGAACACTTGTTCCGGTACTGGTGAATTTCTTCCTGGGCGCCGAACATACTTTTGGTTCAGAGACGAGTGGGCATGCGGAGGAGCCTAAATCGCGTTCCATCTTTGGCCGGATCAATGATCGCTTCAACGAAGGCTATCTTTGGGTTCAGGGCCGTTATACACGGACGTTGGAGACGATTCTGCATCATCGACGGATCTCCCTCTTTGTTTCAATTGGGGTGATGTCCACGGCGTTCCTGCTTTTGCCGTTTGTTGGCAGAGACTTTTTTCCGTCCGTGGATGCCGGCCAGATTCGATTGCATATAAGGGCTCAGCCTGGAACTCGTATTGAAGCTACTAAGGTGCTGTTCAGCCAGGTGGAGGAGCAGATTCGCAAGACGATTCCTGCGAATGAGACTGAGCTGATCCTGGATAACATCGGGCTTAGTCCTGAGACCTTCAACTATGCCTTTGGCGATGGAGCGACCATCAGTAGCGCCGATGGCGAAGTGTTGATCGCGCTCAATGAGAAGCATCATGGCTCGACGGAGAAGTATGTGAAGAGACTGCGGTCACAGCTTCAAAAGCAGTTCCCGGATGCGGTCTTCTTCTTCCAGCCTGCGGATATTGTGACGCAGATTCTCAACTTCGGTCTTCCGTCGCCGATCGATGTTCAGGTGCAGGGGTATGATCCGGCCAACTATGAGATCGCACGCCGTCTCCGAGAGAGGCTTGCGACTGTTCCTGGGACGGTTGATGTTCATATGCACCAGGTGGTGAATGCTCCGGATCTTCACCTCGATATCGATCGTGTGCGATCTGCGCAGTTTGGTCTCACGCAGCAAGATGTCGCGAATAGTATCTACATCTCCCTTAGCTCAAGCGCGGCGGTGCAGCCGAACTTCTGGCTGGATCCGAAGATGGGTATCACCTATGCTGTGGCGGCTCAGACGCCGCAGTATCGCATCGACTCTATCAATGCCTTGCAGAACACGCCTATCCCGATCCACACAATGAATGACCGCACTGAGATATTGGGCAATATGGCGACGCTAACACCGGCCGTTCTGCCGGTTGTTATCAATCACCATAATGGCGCTCCGGTGTTTGATATTTATGCGAATACTCAGGACAGCGATTTGGGTTCTGTTGCGAAGCGAGTGAATCGAATCGTGACAGAGGAGAGTAAGAATCTTCCTCCTGGAACTAAGATCGTGGTGCGCGGACAGGTGGAGAGTATGAATGAGGCGTTCGACCGGCTTGGACTTGGTCTTACGTTCGCGGCACTCCTGGTCTACCTGCTCATGGTTGTGAACTATCAGAGCTGGCTGGATCCGTTCATCATCATCTGTGCCCTTCCGGGAGCGTTCTGCGGCATTGTGTGGGCGCTCTTTCTCACGCAGACTACATTCAATGTTCCCAGTCTCATGGGAGCGATTATGTCGATCGGAGTAGCGACCGCCAACTCGATTCTTCTGGTCACCTTCGCCAACGAGCTTATGGAGAAGGGCACGGCTCCGCTTGAGGCTGCGGTGACTGCCGGCCACACACGACTTCGTCCCATCATCATGACGGCGTTCGCGATGATTATCGGAATGCTGCCCATGGCGCTCGGTCTGGGTGAGGGAGGGGAACAGAATGCGCCGCTGGCGCGAGCTGTTATCGGTGGCCTCGGCGTCGCGACCTTCGCTACTTTGTTCTTCGTTCCTTTGATGTTCACTTTGATTCATGGAAGAAATGCCAATAAGCCCCAGGAGGCCGTATGACACAGCAAATTGATATCCGACCCACAGAGCAGCGTCAGGGAGTGTCTACCCGGACCGTCATCCGAATTACGGGAGTGGTTGCCCTATTCGTTGTTCTCCTCGCCATAGGCATCTTTCCCCGCCTGGCGCGGCAACGGGAGGCTCTCGCCGCCGTCAACGAGTCGGCTGTGACGCATCCGATCGTGTCCCTGGTTCACCCGAAGAAGGGGGAGCCTACGTCTGAGTTGCTCTTACCGGGTAACATTCAGCCGCTTTACACTGCAGCCGTGTATGCAAGGTCCAATGGCTATGTTGAACGGCGGAACGTCGATATTGGTTCGAAGGTGAAGGCGGGACAGCTACTTGCTGTCATCTCCTCGCCCGAGGTCGATCAGCAACTCTTGCAGGCTCGTGCGACGCTTGCCCAGTCTCAGGCATCGCTCCAGCAGGCTAAGGCGTCGCTTGAACAGGCCAAGGCGAATGCGGAGATCACGCGCCTTACCAAGGAGCGTGATCTTCCGCTGGGAGAGGAGCATGCTATCTCGCAGCAGATTGTCGATGAAGCGGTCCAGGCGAACAATGCACGGGTTGCGGATGTTGTTGCCGCAAACGCGAACATTACCGCGGCTGAAGCCAATGTGACGGCGAATCGGGCGAACGTCTCGCGCCTCGAACAGATGCAGGGGTTTGAGCGCATCGTTGCTCCATTCGATGGTGTTATTACGGAACGCAATGTAGAACGCGGAGATCTGGTGAACACGGGAGGTGCTGCTGCAGGGAAGCCGCTCTTCTCCATCGCACAGAGTCAGACGCTGCGCATCCAGGTTGATGTGCCTCAATCGGAGGCCGTCAACATTCAGGATGGTCAGAAGGCATCCATCGACGTTAAAGAACGTCTTGGCCGCGAGTACACGGGAACGGTGGTACGCAGTGCAAGCTCTCTCAACAGTGCGGCGCGGACTATGTTGACCGAGGTGCAGGTCGATAATCGCGATGGTTCTCTGCTTCCGGGCATGTATGCGCAAATTAAGTTCACGCTAGGACAACAACGGGCTTCGCTTATTATCCCCACCAGTTCTCTCGTCATTGATCGGGCAGGCATGCATGTGGTGACTGTCACCGAGGCAAAGAAGATTCACTTCATTCCGGTCGCTATCGGAAGGGATATGGGAACACAGGTCGAGATCCTGGATGGCCTTACGGGTTCTGAATCTCTGGTCGCGAGTCCAAGTGACCTTCTCAATGAGGGACAGAGTGTCGAAGTGCAATGAGCAGTGGCTGTGCCTATCAAACTGCCGAAGACAAGTGGAAGGACATTGTGATGAGACGAAGTATTGAAACGCTACTAAAACTCGCGGCCGTTCTTGTGTTGGTGGGTTGCAATGTCGGGCCCAACTACAAACGACCGGCCGTCGATGTGCCGCAAGCTTACCATGGAGCACTGGCTCCGGATGTTGCGCCGAACTCGTCTGCGGCATCATTCGCTGATGAGCAATGGTCTAGTATTTTTCAGGATGCTACCCTGCGACGTCTTGTGCAAGAGGCGTTGACGAACAATCTCGATCTTCGTATTACCGCCCAGCGTGTACTCGAGGCTCAGGCACAGCTTGGCATTACCCGGTCACAGCAATATCCAGTTGTTAGCGGTGGAGGTAGCTACACCGCTATCCAAATTCCCTCATCGCTGGCAGGCAAAAATAGCGACGGGACCCCTGCAAATTCTTTCTTTGTAGGCGGCGGGCCCAGTGCATCCGGTGCGTGGAACCTCGATTTCTGGGGAATGTACCGCAGACAGACGGAGGCCGCTAAGGCGGAGCTTCTAGCCAGCGAGTGGGGCAGGAGAGCGACTCTTACTACGCTGGTCCAAGGCGTGGCACAGTCGTACTTTGACTTACGCAGTCTGGACGCCCAACTCGAGGTTACTCAGAACACGATTAAGGCTCGTCAGGATTCATTGAAGCTTACACGGTCGCTTGAAGCGCATGGAGCTTCGTCTCTTGCAGATGTGAGGCAGGCAGAAGAGTTGCTTCACGCGGCGTTGGCGAACCAGCCTGACCTGAGACGGCAGATTGCAATTGAGGAGAACGCTATCAGCATCCTCCTGGGCCGCAACCCAGGCATGATCGATCGCGGGTTGCCCCTTGCGGATCAGCCGCATCCTCAGGAGATCCCAGTGGGGGTTCCGTCCCAGCTTTTGGAGAGGCGTCCGGACGTTCAACAGGCTGAAGCAAAGCTTATTGCAGCTAACGCCCGCATTGGAGTGGCGCGTGCACAATACTTTCCGCAGATCTCCCTTACGAGCCTGGGAGGAGCGGCCAGTAGTCAGCTCAATTCTGTCTTCACAGGGCAGAACTCCTACTGGCTGGCTGCCGGCTCGGTCACGGAGCCGATCTTCGATGGCGGCCGTATTCGGAGCAACTACCATCTGTCGCAAGCGCAGGAGCAGGAGATGCTTCTCGGGTATCGAAAGACGATCCTGAATGCGTTCAAGGACGTCTCGAACTCCCTTGTTTCTTACAAGGAGACGAGAGAGCATCGTGAGGAGCAGGCTGCTCAGGTGACGTCTGCTGCGGACGCCGTCCGTCTCGCCAGGCTACGCTATGCGGGTGGAAATACAAGCTATCTGGAGGTCCTGACTACCGACACTGCGTTGTACGATGCACAGTTGCTTCTGGCTCAGGCACAACAGCAGGAAGCAAGCTCTCTGGTGCAGCTCTATGCTGCGCTCGGTGGAGGGTGGCAATAATCCTCGGCGCTGTGCGTTGGGCTTATGTCGGAGAACGAAGGTTGGATTGCAATCGGTCGGGTTCTGCGAACTGACTGTCTCTTTGTATCCGGGATGTGGGCATGGTTCTCTTGCAAACTTGCAATGGATCGAGACGTCGTCTTACGGCTCGTACTTCAAAGAGGGCGTTCGGCGGAGTGCACAGCGCGTTACCGGACTGACCGCATGAGGGCAATCGAACGAAGCAGAGAGCTGTTGTGACGGAACTTGATTGCGTTAATTGGCTGTAGGCTTACTACTCATAGTTGGGCTGCCAAGAGCGAAATCTGTAGGAAAGACCTGATGGCCTGATGGCGGGAGATCCAACTTGGTGCATTCGGAACGCTACTAAACTTCCTGCGCTCGAGACTCGTTTTATACCTGTAGTTCAGCTTATTGTTCCCCACATGCCACTTGTGACATGTGGGGAACGAGCTATACCGCTCCGGAGCCGCGAAACACGGCTGGGATCGTTTGGAAGAGGATTTTGATGTCCAGCCAAACTGACCACTGATCGATGTACCTCATATCGAGAGCCATCCATTCATCGAAGCCGATCGAACTCCGTCCCATGACCTGCCAGAGGCAGGTGATACCAGGCTTCACGCTGAAACGCCTGCGGTGCCAATCCTCCGAAAATCCTTGATAGTCCCGCAGTGGCAATGGTCGTGGTCCGACGAGACTCATATCCCCGACCAGCACATTGATGAGCTGAGGCAGTTCATCGATGCTTGTCTTACGCAGTAACTTGCCGAGAGCAGTGATGCGGGGATCGTTCTTCAGTTTGAAGGTCGGCCCTTGCGTCTCGTTGAGGTGCTCTACCTGAGCGATCAGCTTCTCAGCGTTTTGGACCATCGTCCGGAATTTCAAAATCTGAAAGGGCCGTTTGCCATATCCCATTCTGGTTTGTCTAAAGAAGATAGGCCCCGGGGATGTGAATTTGATCAATGCCGCAACTATCAGAAGAATCGGAGCGAGTGCAAGCAGCATGATGAAGGAGATAGCAAAATCAACCAAACGCTTTATCAAGGCTGCGCGTGCATCCCAGGATTCATCGTGTAATGTGATTGAGCCTATCGTGCCTCTTACGAGGGCGATTCGCTTCGACTCATCGAGACCAAAGAACTTTCCTATCGAACGAACGGCGATTCCGTGACGCCGGCATAGTTCGACGATCTCTTCCACCTGAGGATAGAACGCTGCCAGGGGCAGCGTCACGATTACTTCGTCCACAGGCAGCGTTCGCAGCAGACTGGGAAGTGTATCGAAGCCGCCGAGCAAAGTTCCAGCGCTGGACGTCTTTTCGTGAAACCATTGGTCGTCGACGAATCCCTGCAGCCGATAGCCCCATTCCGGATGAAGAATGATGTCTCGAGCAAAACCATTCGCTCGGATATTGGTACCGACGATCAGGATGTGCCTCAGGTTTCGTCCACGAGCGCGCAACGCGGCCATCGTGACTCGACCCAGGAGGTGGGTCAGCATGAGGGCGGCGAAACTTAAAATTCCGAAGAGCATGCTGATGATGCCCAGCTCGATGACGTGTCTCGAGGTTGAGGAGACTGCCCAAAGCCATATAAAGCTAAAGACAGTGCATAGGGAGCTGGCGGAGCAGGCGTCCAGAGTTTCTCTGAGGTAGCCGTCCAGCCGGCGTGACCGGTAAAATCCACAGGATCGCAGAGCTCCATGCCAAGCCCATACGAGCAAAATTGTAGCCGCAAATACTTGAACAGGGTGGCGCGTCTCGAGGGAATTTAGAAGATCGAAGACGTGGCGGTGGGAAGTTAGCACATAAGCGATACCAAGGCTGGCGAACAAAAGCCCGATATCAACAATTTGAACCAACTCGAAGATTGTTTTGCGGTTTGAAGGTGTCATGAGGGAAACCTCTTGTCATCGTGCCTTCTGGTGAAATTTCATTCAGGTAAACCAAATAAGGTCATCGAGGGACATCTTGGCTCGATAGTAGGGTGCCCCTGCAACGGCGACAATGAAGAGAAGTGTCTAAATCGCCCTTCTCATGCCAGCGAATCCCGATCGGTTGATATCGGGATGAGAATCGCGATGAGATCTTGAGCTGTTGCTGATGGATGCCAATAAAAGCGATAAATCAGAGAGTTAGGGGGCTGGGACCTTGGCTACATCGCGATACGTGAACGGGAATCGATGAATTAGAGCGATGCGACTATTTCACTTCGCCCTTGGTGCCGATAACCATCACTGATGGCAGGGGGATTGGCATGCACGCGATATTGATCTTTGCTTTTGTGGTGATGGTTGTGGCGCCGTTATGGGGACGGTGGAGAGTGTATCGCTGGGTTAGGGACAATATGCCGGAAGAGATAGGGATTCCCCGGCTTCCAGAGACAGATCTGAATGATTGTGCGCCAGAGAGTTTTGATGCCACGAGGGAACGTCTGGTGACAATGGTTAGAGCTGAACTGTAGATTGCGGCGGCAAGTTCCAGCTCCCACCGTAATTGGAGCTAGGAGTGTCGCAGCTGCAGAGGTTCAGCGGAGAGTTATGTTACAGCCTAGTTTCTGCGTTATCGCTGCAGAAGACATTTTCATGGCTGAGAACGAGGCGCTTTTGGCGAATCGCGAGCAATATCCGCGATTGTTCTTCAGCAGATCAAACTGATCGTGTCACAACTCTATGATTTTCAATTCCAGATGACAATTTCCGGCTCAGTTTATGGCAAACTATGCCTGCAACTATAAGGAAAAGCTGTGTAAATCATCGGCTAGGGATAGGAAATAAGTACCACTACCTTCATACTCTGGACAACCCGGGCGCATCCAAATAACCTTTTTTTTAGTTGACTCAACACTCGATCCAACTTGGATTTGAGCCGACACCCTCAAGGTGCCAACAGGTTCTCTTACAGGCCACAACCTCGGAGCCGGAGGTGCTCATGAACGAACTCGCGGAAACCAAAAAAGCGGTTACTAACATTAGACTTTTCATGGCGAATTTGCCAACAATGCTAACCGATCTGCTGCATAGTGCATTTGAGTCAGTTCCCGATATTGAAATCATCGAACCGGTCAACGACGTACAACATCTTTTAGATATTTCGAAGAGCGGCACAGCCGACGTGATCCTTCTGGGATCTTCACGAGAAGAAAATATTTGTAGTGCTGTCACCATTCTCGATAGTCTCCCGACTCGTTACCAAGATGCAAAGGTGATAGTTCTCACGCAGAAACCTGGTTATGCGGAGGTTATATCTCTGTTTCGAGCAGGAGTGAGGGGTATTCTCTGCAATACAAACCTACGATTCGACCTGCTGTGTAAGAGCGTTCGACGCGTACACCAAGGGCAGATTTGGGCGAGTAATGAGCAGTTGGGATACCTCGTGTCCTCCGTGTCTCGTCCGAAATCCACAGACGTCACTGACTCCAAGGGAAGGCCCCTTCTTACTGCTCGGGAGCAGCAGGTTCTTCATCTCCTGGCAGATGGTTTGAGCAACTATGAACTGGCTACGGTATTAAGGTTGAGCGAACACACCATCAAGAATCACCTCTTCCGCATCTATGACAAGCTCGGGGTGTCGAACCGGATGGAAGCGGTCTTGTATGCTCTCACGCCACGTAATATTCCGTCTGCGGCCAGTGCTGCAGGGGAGACAGTACCCAGCAAGATCCGGATGATAAAAGCCGGCTGAAGTATCACCAGATACGGTAGACAACTTGATTCCCAACATTCAATGAGACCAGTGAGAACGTTATGAGCGATACGATTCGAATTGCTGTGGTTGGTTCTGGGTACGTCGGTTTGGTTGCCGCCGTTTGTTTCGCAGAGATGGGGCATAGTGTTGTATGCGTTGACAACGATCAGCGAAAAGTCGATGCATTGCGGGGTGGGGACAGCCTCATCCACGAGGACCACTTACCTGAGTTGTTGGAGCGGTATCGGAATTCGAAGGTACATTTCACCAGTGATCTAAGTGAAGCGACTCGCGAAGCCGATGCGATCTTCATTGCAGTCGGAACACCCCAAGGAGAGTCCGGGGTGGCCGACCTTTCGTATGTCGAAGCGGTGGCCAGCGAGATTGCGCGATCGCTCACAACGTATACGGTCATCGTCGAAAAAAGTACGGTTCCCGTGTACACAAATGAGTGGATTCGACGGGTACTGGAGCGTAACGGTGTGGATCAACACCTCTTCGATGTCGTCTCCAACCCAGAGTTTCTGCGAGAGGGAACCGCAGTTACCGATTTTATCCATCCCGATCGAATTGTTGTGGGTACGGATAGCGATCGTGCTGCCAAGGTGCTGTCGAAGATCTACGAACCGTTGACGAGTGGAAGCTACTATCGCAAGGCTGCCGCGATCGACGGCTTTCGGAACTCCGATGTCCCACCACCACTCTTACTTACCTCCACCAAGAGTGCAGAGATTATCAAGCATGCTTCAAATGCGTTTCTGGCCTTGAAGATCTCGTTCATCAATGCTGTTTCGAATCTGTGTGAGGCGGCGAATGCGGATGTCGAACAGGTCGCAAAGGGAATTGGCCTGGATAGTCGCATTGGACCGCGATTTCTACGGCCAGGTCTCGGCTATGGCGGTTCTTGTTTCCCGAAGGACGTTGCGGCCTTTCGGAGTGTTGCCGAGCAACTGGGGGTCGATTTCGCTCTCTTGACCGAGGTAGAGAATATTAACGCGGAGCAAAAGAAGCGTTTCCTCAACAAGGTGCGTTCGGCTCTCTGGACCCTTCGAGGAAAGAAACTTGGAGTGCTTGGCCTGTCCTTCAAGGGCGGGACCGATGACATTCGCGATTCCCCAGCGATTGAGTTGGTTCAGATGTTGCTTGCTGAAGGATGCTCGATTCAAGCGTTCGACCCGGCTGGTATGACGCGAGCAGAGAAGGTTCTGCCTTCAGGATCGAATCTGCGCTATATGCCTGACGCGTATGCTGCGGCGGAGGATGTTGAAGCCCTACTCATTCTCACCGATTGGTCGGAGTTTGCCCATCTCGACCTACAGCGTTTGAACCGGCTCATGCGTTATGCAGTCGTGGTGGACGGCCGCAATCTCTACGATCCAGAGCTCATGTTGGAACACGGGATCACCTATTTCAGTGTAGGTAGGCCGACGCGGCATCATGTGCGTGAGCTTGCAGCTGTATAAGACACCATCGCAGGGTTTCAATTATCTAGTGTGAGGTGGCGCCATGTGCCAAGACGAGGGAATTCCTGCGTTGAGGTACACGGCTCCGCCCTACACAGCGCCTAGCGTTGATCAGTTTGCATGGGTGACAGCATCGTTGTTATTGGCAGCTGAACCTGGAGTTAGATTCTCGCTCGTTTGTGTCAGTCACATGTTTGAGACATATCCCTTCGAGCACCCACTTCTGTGGGTTTGATTTTGTGGAGTTCTGGTGACAGGCGTTCTCTATCATCTCTTGACTGAAGCCGAACCGTTCTCCGATTTTTATGGTGGAGCGATTTCGCGTTGGGCAGGGAATGTACTTCGCGATGTGTCTGACGTGGTAGTTGTTTGTCCCTCTGCGGATATGTCTTGGAATTTTCCTTCCGATGCTGTCCTCGTGCTCCCCAAGCTGGCCCGCTATCAACGTCTTCGTCACTACCTTCTTCATGCCCCATGGCTGATGCATTCCGGAGTGCTTCGATTGGTATTCAGGCAATTCCTGAAGCGCCTACGGCCAGGGGACATCGTGTGGATTCATAATCGGCCAGACTTCGCGATCGCGCTTGCTCCCCAGATTCATCGGGCAGGTGGCAGGGTTGTTCTGCACTTGCATAACTCTCATCTTGTTGAATGGCCGAAGGAGCTTATGCGGCAGGTCAGTGTAGACAAGCTTGTCTTTGTTAGCGAGTTTTTGTTGCGACAGGCGCAACGGAGGTTTTCCTCTCTCGGCGATTCGTGCGTGCTCTATAACGGAGCCGACGAGACGATTTTTTATCCTCCGGCCGATCGAAGACAAGAACGAGAGATTCCCGTTGTGCTCTTCGCCGGACGACTTGTAAAAGATAAAGGACTTCATGTGCTGATAGATGCAATGAAGCTCCTTGAGCAGCAGCGGGTTGAGCTTCAGCTACGTATCGTTGGGTCCGTCAACTTCGGCGATAGTCGGGAGACAGAGTACGTACATCAACTGAAGGCGAATGCTCCCGCGACTGTTACTTTTCTTCCTTATCGTTCAGGCGCAGCCCTGGGAGATCTCTTCCGGGACGCCGATGTATTCTGTTCTCCCTCCATATGGGACGAACCGTTTGGCCTCGTTAATGTAGAGGCATTCGCCTCGGGGCTTCCTGTGGTCAGCACTCGGGGCGGGGGAGCCTCCGAAATTTTTGCAGATGGCGGAGGCATACTGGTCGATCGCGGATCCGCAGAACAGCTTGCCGCTGCATTGCGTCAACTCGTAGAGGATTCAAAACTCCGTGCGGTCCTGGGCAAACAGGGTTATGCCGTGTTCCAAGAGCGTTTCACATGGGCTATCGCCCGTAACCAGGTTCAGGAGATCCGTCGTTCTCTCTCTTTATGATTTCAAAACAAATCAAACGACTTCGTGAGAGTACGCTTGCCCGCAACGCCATCTGGATGTTTGCAGGTCAGGGATTTTCTTTCGTGATTCAGGCGCTCTACTTTGTCTTTCTTGCGCGTCTTCTGGATGCTTCGCAGTATGGTGTTCTTGCGGGTGCTGTTGCTTTGGTGGCAGTTGTCAGTCAATACAGCACCATGGGATCAGGGTTACTCCTCGTCCGTTATGTGAGTCAGGATCGAGAGCTCTTCCCTCAGTACTGGGGCAATGTGCTAATGTCGACCGCAGTTTACGGGTCGGTGATCGTGCTGATTCTGCACTTCACCGGCCACTGGCTGGTAGGCCCAGACAGCGCGTCTCTACTGACTCTTATTGCTTTTTCCGATTGCATCTGCAGTCAACTGACGACATGTGCGGCTCAAGCATTTCAATCGATCGAGAGCATGCGGCCTACTGCTACGATCAACATGCTCACGAGTCTATTTCGTCTTTTGCTCGTATGCTCCATGCTATTCGTTATGCACCATGCGATTGCTGAGCAATGGGCCATCGCGATGCTTATTATCTCCATCTGCGCGTCAATTGCCGCGTTTGTTCTCGTCACCCGACGGTTTGGTTGGCCTCGCTTTGAACCCAGCCTGCTCTTCAAGAGAGGCGGGGAAGGATTTATCTTCGCGATCTCGGGTTCAACCACCTCGGCCTACAATGACTTCGATAAGGTCATGCTGGGGCACTACGGAATGACCGTTGCCAACGGCATCTATTCGATGGCGTATCGTGTCATCAACATCGCGACCATTCCTATCCAATCGATTGAGGCCGCTGCCTTTCCGCGATTCTTCCGAGAGGGAGTAAAGGGAGTAGCCGCAGTACAGCCGCTCGCTGTAAAGATTTTGAAACGAACTGCGGTGCTAGGCTTTAGTGCTGCGGTCGGTGCCTTTTTGTTCGCCCCTGTCATTCCTTTTCTTATTGGAAAGGGCTTTACTCCCAGTGTGGGTGCGCTGCGGTGGCTCTGTCTGATTCCTTTTTTCCGTTGCTTCCACCTGTGTGCCGGAGATGCAATTGCTGGTGTCGGGCAACAGAAGTTCCGCCTGCTCTGCCAACTCATTGCTGCTGGCTCGAACTTTGCTATGAACCTTTATCTGATTCCGCGGTATTCCTGGAAGGGGGCGGCCATTGCAAGTCTCTTCACTGACGGTGGTCTCGCTGTGCTTACCTGGAGCGTGCTTTTCTGGCTTCGTCATCGCGAACGTCGCGCTGCTGCGCTCTCCGCTACGTCCATGGCTGCGGATGTGAGCGCTTAATTGCGCATTCTCTCACCTTATCGGACTGCAGCGCGAGACGCCCCAGAGTTGTCCAAGATCAACCTCACAAAGGATGGCGGCTTCCGCGAAATAGGCTTGCGCAGTTTGGATTGGAATTGGCTGGGGAATTTGCGCTGAGACAATAACCGGAATGATGTACAACAATGGAGCGAGGCCAAAGCGAAGACTCCCCATTGATTCAGTCTCCTGGCCGAAAAGTTAACCTGGAATACACGCGACCTACAGCCTCGTTCATGCAATGGGATTGTAGGTCAACAACCTTTCCTTGATTGAGGGTTCGTCCGTCTTGCGCCCGAATGGTGTCTGCTATTTTTGATAAACTTACAGCCCGGGGTTTCTCAATCGGGTGAACGCTATGATCTAAAAGCGATGACCGTGGCGTAAATCAAATAGGAGCAACGATGAGCCTCAGTAAAGCTGATCACACAACATTGCAGTGGGATGTCTTCACGATAAAACGCCCTGGCCTTAGTCGAGATCTGCCGCCCGGCCAAGAGGAGTTGATGTGGGTAGCGAACTCTTCCACTCTCATCTACGGGGAGCGGGATGCCATCCTTGTGGATACCTTTCTTACGATCGAACAATCGCAGATTTTGCTAGATCGGGTTCTTGCCAGTGGTAAAAATCTTACGACTATTTATGTTACTCACGCTCATGGTGATCACTTCTTTGGTCTCGCGTCTCTTCTGGAGCGCTTCCCACACGCGAAGGCTGTCGCGACTCCCGGGGTGGTAAAGGCTATGAGCGAAAGTCTCGCGCCCGCTTCGATTGATAATTTCTGGCGCAGGCTCTTTCCTGATCAGATTCCGGAACGTCTTTTAGCCGCTGAACCGCTCGAAGGTGACTTGGAGCTGGAGGGTCAAAAGCTAATCGTGGTGGATGCTGGTCGAACCGACACAGCTTACTCAACATGCTTGTACGTTCCATCGATCGGACTCATTGTCGGTGGGGATGCTGTCTACAACGGAATCCATCCTTATCTTGGCGAGACCGATACGAAGAGCCGGTTGGAATGGATCTCCGTGCTCGATAAGCTTGAGGCCTTGAAGCCACAAGCCGTGATCGCCGGCCACAAAATTCCGGAAAACGACGATCATCCTGGGATTATCGGCGAGACGCAGCAGTATATCCGGGATTTCAATCGACTGGAGGAGACTACGACAACACCACGGCAGCTTTACGATGCCATGTTGGAACTCCATCCCAAGCGCGTCAATCCAGGGTCACTCTGGGGAGCAGCCAACGCGGCCAAGAGATAATTTACTGGTGGCTGAAATCAGGGAGCGCGCAGGAGGCGCACCCCTCGGCCTCCATGATCCTATCTCTTTCCCCTTGTGACCGCCTTCATTGAGGGATGTCCTTTTGACGTCGCTGTTCGCTCTCCTAATCATTTCGCTCAAATCCGCGGCTGGACGTATCTCGAACGGTCCAGCCTTTACTTCAGGATGCTGGGAGATGAGCTGAATTGCGTGATTCAGATCTCGCGCTTCAAGCACTAAAATTCCGCCTAATTGCTCTTTCGTCTCCGCGTATGGGCCGTCTGTCACTGCAACCCTTCCGTCCTTCCAATACACGGTCATCGCAGTGTTCGGAGGCTGGAGGGCTTCGCCACCGGCAAAATGTCCTTTCTTTCGTAGCCCGTCATCGTAGGTGAAGCACTCGTCCAGCATGGCGTTGCGGTCGCTCTCAGACATATTTTCGAACTTGCCCAGCTGGATATATCCCAAACAGATGTATTTCATAAATTCTCCTTATTTCTAGGCTCAGAGCGCCGTAACCGGTCGTTCTGTTATCAGGTAGTCGTTCGGGAGATGGAAAATCGACATCTACTCCATTTTTAATTTCACCGCCGAAGCCGCTCTTGCATGAATTTCTGCTCCGGCTCTCGTGGGATAAACTCTGGAGCTCGTTAATGCAAGATCGCCATATCGTTCCTTTTCCAGCGTTTTCTGCTTCACCACCGTCGCAAACGGTACCAATACAGCGATATTTGTCTTCGTGCGTAGGGAGCGTGACATAAGTATTTATGTTCGCGACCTCATAGAGGATTGACTGTAATTATCGATACACCGTAGGATTTCACGCATGAAACGGCGCGACTTTGTGAAGGGCCTAGCAGTAGCTACGGCAACGGCGAGCAGTGCACTCGGACAACAACATCCTTCACCGCAGGCGCAAAATCCGCCTCCGGCTGCAAATGCTGCGGATCAGGGCACTATGGCGGTACAGCCCTCTGCGGCTTCCAGCCCGCAGGCGATGTCTCGTGTGGAGGCGATGGCACGATTCCACACGCCGAACATCCCAATCTCGCAGCCCGATGCAGTCGCCATGACGGACGCACGGTATTTCACGCCCGTACGTTATGCAACTCTGTTGCATCTGTGCGAGATCATCATGCCCGCCAGCGACGATTACCCCAGTGCTATCAAGACCGGTACAGCGGAGTTCCTGGACTTCTACATCGGCGCCTCGCCCGATGAGCAGCAGGCCATGTACAACATCGGACTCGATCGACTCAACGCCGACTGCATGAGACAGTTCAACGTCCCGTTTGCAAAAGCTGATGCGAAGCAGGCCGACGCAGTGATCCGCCCGCATCTGAAGGGATGGATGAACGACCATCCCCCGCGGGAAGATCAAGCCCGCTTCATCAACCTGGCGCACCGCGATATTCGCACGGCCACCATCAACTCGCCTGCATGGGCCATTGCGGCCGAGGCGGTGGGCGAGCGTACACCGGGGGTGGGTCTCTACTGGCATCCCATTGATCCGGGAATCCAGACATGGGTGAACCACGGTGTGGCCCAGGCTGCACCCACCACGAAGCATAAGCATTCCTAAGAAATTTTTGCCTCAGAAAGTAGAGAGAGCATGGCACAGAAGAAGGTGGACGTCCTGATTATCGGGTCGGGACATACTGGCGGCATGGCCGCAAAGATTCTGACGGAAAAGGGTATCTCCTGCACGATGCTGGATGCGGGCCCAATGCTGGATTTTGAGAAGTACCGCGAACTGAAACCTGTGCACCAATTGCCCTATCGTGGCTTCGATGCGCCGGGCCGCCTTCCGCATGTGTTTCAGTCGAGCGAGTTCAATGCAAACCAGTGGGTGGATGAGAAGGTGATTCCTTATCATCACCCGCCGGAACAGCCGTATAACTGGGTCCGGGTGCGCAGCGTGGGCGGACGTTCGCCCTTCTGGGGACGCCAATCCTTCCGCCATAGCGACTACGAGTTCAAGAGCAAGGATCATGACGGCTTCGGAGAAAACTGGCCTATCTCGCTGAAGGATCTGGCTCCATACTATCCGCGCGTGGAGGAGATCTTCCGTGTTACAGGGCACACCGACGGCCTGCCGCAGTACCCGGACGGCAAATTTATCGAAGATAGTTCTCCATGGTCTGGCGCCATGCAGCGATTTGTCGACGCCGGAAAGAAGCTGGGCGTGCCAGTCACCAAGCCGCGGTCGTCGCTGGGCAAGGACGGAATGGCTGCATCGCTCAACCTGCTCATTCCAGACGCAGTCGCTACTGGCAAGCTCACCACCATTCCAAATGCGGTCGTACGGCAGATCACGGTGGACAAGAACACTGGCCTGGCAGACGGCGTCCTCTTCCTGGATCGGCATTCGCACCGCGAGATGGTTCTGAAGGCACGGGTCGTTGTCGTTGCTGCGGGAACTCTTGAGACGACCCGCTTGCTGATGCTCTCGGAGATATGTAACTCCAGCGGTGCGCTTGGACATTACCTGTGCGACCAGATCTACGGAGCAGGCATCATCTGCTCGGTTCCGGAGGCGCGTGATGGTAAAGCGGTCCGCGGCCTGATGGGAGGCGGTGCTCTGATTCCACGCTTCCGCAATCTGGAGACAAAGAGCAGCGGCTTTCTCCGGGGCTATGCTGTCAATGTCTCCTGCAATAACGGGCCTTTCGACGCGCGCGCCCTGCCTTTCTATGGCAAAGAACTCGAGCAGAAGCTGCAGAGCTATAACGGCAGCAGCTTCTCCACAAACATCATGGGCGAGACACTCGGACACTACGAGAATCAAGTCACGCTGAATAAGCAGATCGTGGACGCGTGGGGCATTCCAACGTTGAACATTAATACGAAATACACCGCTAACGAAACCAACATGGCGAAGGATTATATAGAGATGATGGCAGCAATGGCCCAAGCTGCTGGTTTCGATATTCTGGTGAAAAACTACGAGTTCAATCCGCCGGGTTACTCGATCCACGAGCAGGGAACAGCCCGTATGAGCGATGATCCGAAGAAGGGTGTCGTGAACAAGTGGAATCAGAGCCATGATATGAAGAACCTTTTCATCACGGATGCCAGCGTCTTTGTCAGTGCGGGATGGCAGAATCCCACAATCACGATGTGCGCACTCGCCATGCGCGCGTCCGAATATCTGGCAGAGGAGATGCGCAAGGGCAGCGTCTAACGTTTCCCTGCGTAGTCCGAACTTATTGGTGTTCCGTTTCTAAGGGAACGACACCCTGCTCTCGGGGAAGGGTTCGCATGCAGAAGTTCCTGCTGATGCTTGCTGTACTATTTGGATCTACCGTAGCCATCCACGCTCAAGATGCTGGTATGCGGAGCCAGAAGCCGGCCGCGCCTTCCGAGGCTGCTCCGGCGCAGCCCATCGCCTTCAACCACAAGCTGCACATCCAGACCGCAAAGATGTCATGCAACGACTGCCATGAGCCGCGTGGTAACGGTGCTACGCTGGCCATGCCGCAGCCACCCAAGTGCATGCTTTGCCATGCTTCCATCGCGACCGATAAGCCGGACATCCGGCGTCTCGCGGAGGCCGCCAAAAACGAAGACTCAATCCCATGGGTCCGCGTCTACCGGGTGCCTTCCTTCGTGACCTTCAGCCATAAGACTCATACTTCCGCTGGGAGCAAGTGCGAGGAGTGCCACGGAGCAGTGGCAGAGCGCACCGCCATTGCTCTGGAGAAGGACACGAGCATGGGCACATGCATCGCGTGTCACCAGGCTAAGGGAGCACCGGCGACCTGCGACACCTGCCATGCCATCATGTCAAGGAATGGCCACTCGCCCTTTGATGTGGGCGGCGCCACATTAGCGCGTCTCCACACTCAACCTGCGGGAAAGCGTGCAACTGGGGCGCTGGTACAAGACAGTAGTCTGCGTGTCACGCCGCAAATGACTGTTATCGCTAGCTTCCTGCATGCGCCGATGTTGTAGTTAAATATCAGGCACTACAGCGCTTTATGTCTCGGGTATTCAGCTATATTTGTGGCGCTGATAAAGGTTAGGTCTGCTTCGCCCGTAGGTGTTCGTTAAGGAGATCCTGTTTCTCACGGAACCGGCGGTAGCGGTTAAGGAGGGATGCTGGTCCGCGAGCTCGTAGAAAGACCAGGTTTCCTTCGAAGCGTTTCTCGCCGATGATAGCTCCGCCTTCGAGCGAGGCGAGGATGGAGCCTTCCGATTGCGGGAGCTTGAAGCTGGCTTCGACGAGTGGATCAACTATGAGTGCGGCATCGATGGCAGCCAGCAGTTGCTCCAGGCCGGTGTGCTGAAGCGAAGAGACGGGAATCGCTTCGCGATCGCTGGAGAGGTGGGCGCGTTCCTGGGGCGAGACGAGATCGATCTTGTTCAGCACCTGGATAACGAGCTTGGTGGAGACTGCAAGCTCGGCTAAGACTCTTTCAACCTGAGTCTTCTGCTCTTCCCGCATCGGGCTGGCGGCGTCCTGGACGTGGAGCAGAATCTCGGCTCGCTCGACCTCTTCGAGTGTGGCGCGGAAGCTCGTAACGAGTGTATGGGGAAGGTTCCGGATGAAGCCGACGGTATCGGAGAGCAGGATCTTGCGGCGAGACGGAAGCTGCAGTTGCCGGAGTTTGGGGTCGAGAGTCGCGAACATGCGGGCCGATTCGAGCACGCCAGCCTCGGTGAGGGCATTGAAGAGTGTGCTCTTGCCAGCGTTGGTGTAACCGACGAGGGCGACGACGGGGACCGGGACTGCCTCACGGCGTTGCCGCTGCTGATGGCGGATGCGGCGGACGGCATCGAGCTGGGTCTTGATGTGGTCGATGCGAAGGTTGATCTTTCGGCGATCGGTCTCGAGCTGGGTTTCGCCTGGACCGCGGGTTCCGATGCCGCCGCCGAGTTGCGACATGGCGCGACCGCGTCCGGCGAGGCGGGGCAACTGGTATTCGAGCTGTGCGAGCTCTACCTGGAGCTGACCTTCGCGAGTCTTGGCATGGCGGGCGAAGATGTCGAGGATGAGCTGCGAGCGGTCGATGACGTGGCAGGGTAGCCTGGCCTCGATGTTACGAAGCTGTGAGGGGGTAAGGTCGTGGTCGAAGAGAACAAGCGAAGCGTTGGTAGAGGTCACGACCTCAACAATCTCGTCCAGTTTGCCCTGGCCGACGAGGCTGGAGGGATCGGGCTTCTGACGGCGTTGGACTAGGGTGGCGGCGATGGTCGCACCCGCCGATCGGGCGAGTTCTTCGAACTCTGCGCGGCTGGCATCGAAGTCAACGGTGGAGGCTGCAGGGCTCGAAAGATCTTCTTCCGAAGCCATGGCGGCAGCCGCGCTGCGGGCAAGTCGAGCGGCTGCCGTAAGCTGCTTACGCTTGCGGAGTTCTCCGGTGAACTCAACCACTACAATCACAGCAAGTTCTTGCTGAGTTTGCGAAGTACGCAGTTCGCGAGCGAGGAGCGCCGCGTCCTGGGCCTCACTTGCTTCGACGAGACTACGACGGACTGGCTTTCCGCGATTCCGGCGAGATTGCGCCTGATCCGGAGTGGCTTCGAGTGAAGCCTTCTTGCTGGTCAAAGTTGTCTCAATTCAGGGCCGGGTTTCCGGTCGACTCTCTTATGATACTGAAGGATCAGCGTCAGTACTCTATTTCTGACCTTCCGGCCGTCGTTCCTGGAAGATGAACTATTCAGAGAGGTGTCGCTGACTCGGCGATTCTTGGGGCCAGAAGAGGTCAACGGGCCCCCATGTCTCCATGCTAGAATCCCGCAGGGAGAGAGCGGACCGAGTGATTATCCAGATGAATCGCAATAGATGCAGAAGTTACGGTGCAACGATTTACTTACTTTTTTGTGTGGCCTTCGGCGGTGGGCAACTGACGCAAGCGCAGACGGTTTCATCGCACGCCAAGCTGTCGGTTCATTGGGAAGAACTAACGGGCCCGGACTTTGTCGAGGCCATCAAGCGTTCCCAGGGTACATGCCTGTTGCCGTTCGGCATTCTGGAAAAACACGGTCCACACATGCCGATTGGTTCCGATCTGCTCAATGCGCGTTATGCAGCACTGCATGCGGCCGAACAGCAATATGCCGTGGTTTTTCCAGAGTATTATTTTGGGCAAATCTCCGAGGCTCGCCATGAGCCCGGTACCATCGCCTACAGCCGCGATCTGCAGTTGGCATTGCTCCAAGCGACTACGGACGAGATGGCCCGCAATGGCTGCAAGAAAATCCTGATCGTGAATGGTCACGGCGGAAACGCTAGTTTGTTGCCGTACTTCGGTCAATCGCAGTTGGATAAGCCACACGATTACGTGGTCTACATCTTCGATCAGCGTACTCCGACAACGGGCGGTCCAAAAAAGAAGACATCGACTGACCAGCATGCAGGCGAAAGCGAAACATCTAAAATGATGGTCGTCAGACCCGATCTCCTGCACCAGGATCGTGCCGCAAGCGAATCAGGGGCAGACCAACATCGTCAAAGCTTGTCAGAAGGTGTTTACACCGGTATCTGGTGGTACGCACGTTTTCCCGATCACTATGCCGGCGACGGTACGGCTGCGACCCGCGAGTTGGGCGAGTATCAGATGAAATGGTGGGTTGACTCGGTGAGCAAAGCCATCGCTTCCATCAAAGCAGATGATGCGAGTCTCAAATTGCAGGACGAATTCTATGAAAAGAGCAGACATCCTCTGGATACACCGCAGTAGGCGGGGTAAAGATCTTTTGTCCCCCCGCTCCGCTTTAAGGATAGAAGCGAGTTGCAATGATCTGTGCACCAGGGTCGGACGCACCGATACTGCTAGTCTCGATCAGCAGCTCGAATGATTTCAATGAGCCATCTGAGCGAACCGCTTGCTTCAAAATCGAACTCATCTCCTGGGGATCAAACAGAGTATCTGCAGCAGCCTGCGTTGCTGCCATATTCAATCCCTGAATGATCAGGACATGACCGTTTCCTTCAAGGCCTGGCAGATAATCTATCGCACCATAAGTACGGTTGGAGGTTTCCGCCGTACCGTTTAGATATCTCTTCTGCTCTGTGCCAACTGGGCGTTCGTTCAGTACGAATGACTGATCCACTTCGGACATATATTCGAGTTTGAAGTTGAGATCTTTTTCGAAGAGGGAGACCCAGGGATTTGTATGGGTCGAACCCATCAGTATTACGTTAGAGCTCTTCAGGTCTTCTATGGTGACGTTTCGTGCATAACGAATCTGGGATCGATTGGCAGCAAATTCGGGAAGCTGGGTCAACATCACAGTTATGTCCAAACTGACGACACTGGTATACCGCTGATGGCGTAGGTCGTTCAAATTTTCCAGTTGAAGCCCCGCTGATGACTTCATCTCGGTGGGATAGGTTTCGTTCGCATACTCCTCTAAAGTGACCAAGTGTTTTGTAAGGTTTTGCAGGATACCAAGCCCGCTGTCGGCAGGCACAATCAAAGTGTTTTGGCCTTTCTGGAATAGTTCTGCCCAAATCGGATGAGCTGGTCCCTGCGTCTTCGCCTTTTGCAAGGTCCGAATTCCGGCCCATGTTGCTGATGTAAATAGAACTCCCGCGATCAGCCCTACCGTGATTAAAAGCCACGCTGATCGCCAACGTGGCGCGGAGACTGCAAGATCCACGCTCGCTGCACTCTTTGGGGTGTACCCCGTCTTGTTGGAGTGGATCTCTGAGACGACCTTTTCGACAAGAGTATTGCTGAAAAGACCTGAATTGGAATCCTTCCTATGAGCATCAGGGGCTCGATGAAAGACGGGGGCATACCCGCCGCGCGGGATAATAACTCGAATGGGTTCCCCGAGTCCTTCCCCTTGGAAATACTCATCGAGGCGTTTTCGTAATAAGCGTGCGTAACTTCGGACGATGTTATCTTCGCCTGGATTGTAATCCGCCGCGCGGTTGAAGATCAGCGTACCGATACGCTGCTCCGTGATCCCATGTGAGTTTCCCATAAGCTGCTGCTCGCAGACATACAGGAAAAACTTCTGAAGTAAGTCCGACTTGCACAAACCTTTGCTGGCGACGATGCGGAGCGCCAGTTGCCACTCCTCCCGCGATGGGAGCTCTTCTATCTGCATGGTCGGTGCTCTTTCACCCGACACGCCTGCTCCGCTTGGCGAGCGGGAACCAGGACCTGCATTGCCCTCCGGCTTTAGGTGAAGCTCCCCTAGCTTTCCATACGGCCGTTCGCGCGGATTCACCATACGCCAAGCATAGCTTTTGAATGTGAAACTTCAGTTAACCGTTCTCGGCCTCCTTATCCAATCCCCTAGAAATACAGGGGGGTGAGAGAGGGGTGAGTTTACAGGGTGAGCCTACCATTCACGCGGAGTACCCTTTTGCGACTGTCCGGATATGGCCATTATCAACTTGGCGGTACTCGATAAATGTGGGTAGCGCGGACGTTGGAGTCCCGACTCTACAGTCATTCGGAAACGCAACCTGGAACAAAACTTAACACGGATAAAAAGCAGTCTGGAGCTACTTGTGAAGCGTCTTTTTTTGTTTGCAGTGATGATCTTTCTCCCGGTTTTGAACTCCTCACCCTTATTTGCGCAATTCGAAACCGCATCCGTCCTGGGTTATGTACGGGATGCCTCAGGCGGAGCACTCCCCAATGCAACTGTCTCTCTGGCAAATCAGGAGACGAAGGCCGTTGTGACCGCAAAGACGAACGCTCAAGGTGCCTATGAGTTTACCGACGTAAAAATTGGTGAATATCAGGTTACAGCCCAGGCCGATGGCTTCGACCTTGGCATAACGCAGACCTTTCGCGTCACCGTCAACGCTCGTCAGCGGGTTGATGTTGCATTAAAGGTAGGCTCGGCGAGCCAGACCGTCACGGTCAGCGACGCTGCCCAACTTCTTGAGACCGACTCCAGCGAACGTGGCCAGGTCATCGGCACGCGTGAAGTTGAGAACCTACCGCTTAACGGGCGAGCCTACGCAGACCTCGCCGCTCTGGTGCCCGGAGTTCGCCGAAACCTTCTCGAAAATGCCACTACCAGTAGCCGAGACGCATCCTTTAACGTCAACGGACAGCGTAGTGAATTCAATAACTTCCTCCTCGACGGTCTCGATAACAACTCCTATGGAACCTCAAATCAGGGTTTTTCAAACCAGGCCATTCCACCCTCCCCTGACGCCATCGACGAGTTCCGCGTCGAGACAGACAACTACAGCGCCGAGTATGGGCGCTCTGCTGGAGCCGTCATCAATGTAAGTATTCGCAGCGGCACCAACAAATTCCACGGCAAGGCATGGGATTATCTCCGCAATACTGATCTCAACGCTATTGGCCCCTTCACCCCGCCCACCAACACCCTCACCGGGCAACCGCAAAAGCCCATACTCATCCGCAACCAGTTCGGTGGCACCGTCGGAGGTCCTATTTGGAAGGACCACACCTTTTTCTTCGCCGATTATGAAGGCGTCCGCCAGATCACGCACTCTACGCTCAACGCGACGGTTCCTTCGCTAAACCAGAACGGAACCAGCGCTCTCGCAAGAGCCAACGGTGGATTTACCTTCCTCACCACAAACGCTGCCGGTATTGAGCAACCTGGCAACCCCGTTCCGCTGGTCAACCCGCTTACTGGAAAATCCTACCCCAACGGTGTCATCCCCTTCGCGGACGCGTCGCCCTTCGCCCAACGCGTCCTTGCGGCTCTTCCGACCCCCACAGCCGCGGCCTTGTCCAATAACTACGCATCCTTACCCGCAGGCACGATTAAGGATGACAAGGGTGATATTCGTGTCGACCAGACTTTCAGTCCTCGAACCACCGCATTCGTCCGATACAGCGAACATCAAGGCATCATTCAGGATGCACCGTCTATCCAAGGTCCCGCCGGTGGCAGCAGCAGCAACGGAACTGTGGTGATCTTCAACCAGCAGATCGCCGGTGGAGTTACCCATGCTTTCACTCAGAACTCGATCCTCGACGCACGTTTCGGCTTTACTCGCACTGACGGTGGAAAGAGTCCCTACGGCGCAGGAATGCCAAGTCTAATGGCCGGAATCACCGGCCTTCCAACCGACCCCCAGGTCGTCAGAAGCCTAAATGACCAGAGCGTAAACGGCTACACGCAGTTCGGAAGCCAAGGGAGCAATCCTCAGTTCCAGAATCCTTACATCTTCAATCCTAAGTTGAATTACACCTGGATCCACGGTCGTAGCAGCTATAAGTTGGGTTACGAATACCAAGCTATCTTCACTTCGATCAGCGACTTCAATCCAAACTTCGGCGAGAACACCTATAACGGAAGCTTCAGCTATACCAATCCCAACATTAACACTCTCTCCAAGCTCGATACAGGAACGAAAGAGGCTGTCGCCCTCGCAGATTTCCTTCTCGGCGCCGACGACAGCTATCAACTCAATAACTTTGCCGTCATCCACCTGAACCAGCGCATGCACTTTCTTTACTTCCAGGATGACATTCGCGTCAACTCGAGACTCACAGTTAACGCCGGCCTTCGCTATGAACTCGTGACTCCACAGTGGGAATCCGACAACCATCTCTCCAACTACGATCCCGATACCCAGACCCTCATCCAGGCCAAGCCCGGCTCCATTTACAGCCGCGCTCTGGTGAACATGCCAAAGCTCGACTTTGCGCCGCGATTCGGCTTCGCCTTCCAGGCTGACCCCAAGACTGTCATCCGCGCAGCCTATGGGCTTGGCTTCGCACAGTTCAATCGCGAAGGCGGCGAGAACATGCTCGGTTACAACGGCCCTTTTATCGTCAACACCAATCGCGTTCAGGCCGCTCCTTTTGCACCCTCCGCAGCAGCTGGAACCACCAATCCTGTGTGTACCTCAACAGATCAACCCTTCAATACCTGCTTCCGCACCACACAGCAAGGGTTCCCGACCAACTTCGCCACCTCTGCGAACTTCAGTACTCTTCTTGCGGAGACACGTTACCTACCCAAGAACCTACCTACCGGCTATGTGCAGAGTTACCACCTGACGGTACAGCGTCAGGTCACTAGCAATACGACCTTCGAGGTCTCTTACGTTGGCGAACACGGCGTAAAGCTTCAGGTCCTCGGAGATCTGAATCAAGCTGCGCCCAATGCTCTCACCGCTACCTGTAACCCCACAACCACCTCAGGTTGCCTCAACCTTCAGGCTCGCCGTCCCATCAAAAACTTCACGGGCATCGAGGAGACGCTTCCTTCTGGTTTCCTGACGTATAACGGTCTGCAGACCAAGTTCGAGCACCATGCTGGCCACGGCCTCTACGTGCTCAACTCCTTCACATGGTCACGCGCTCAGGACAATGCTTCGGGGCATCTCGATGCAAACACTGGGGACAACTCGCGCATCAACCTAGCAAATCCGCTTGGAGATCGTGGCCCCTCTAGCTATAACCAGCCCCTGAATGAGGTCCTGACCATCGTCTATGATCTTCCCTACGGTAAGGGACGTGCGTTTGGCGGCTCAGCTCCTTTGCTCATGCAGGAAGTGCTCGGCGGTTGGCAGCTCACGGCGATCGACTCTGCCAGCAGCGGTCTCCCGGTAAACCTTACCTACACTGAAAACTCCTTCCAGGATGTAAGCGATATTCTGGCGTATCGTCCGAACGTCACCGGCGCGGCGGTCGTCCTGCCCAAGTCGCAACGAACCAAAGCCAGCGGCAACACTGTGCTCATGGCCTTCAACCCCGCAGCCGTCAGTGTCCCTGACGTCAACCACCCGTATGGCAATGCCGGACGTAACTCAGTCCGGTTCGATCCGTACTACAACTTGGACCTCGGTGTGCATAAGACCTTCCCCCTTTACGTCGAAGGAACGTCGCTCGACTTCCGTACCGAAGCGTTCAATATCCTCAATCAGACCAACTTTGCCTATCCACAGAGTGGCGCGGGATCCTCTAGCTTTGGAGCGGTCACCTCTGCCACAACCTTCCCAGCCCGTGTCCTTCAGTTTGCCCTCAAGCTGCAGTTCTAACTGCCCTCCGGGAGATTATCGAGTGCGACATTCTCCCGGAGGACTTTCTACTGCACCGTCAGCATAACGGTAATCGTGTGCACTAATGTTACGTTGCCATTAGCCGCAGTACCGATGACATTGATGGTGTATGCCTGCTGTGGGTGCCCGAAATAGCCACTATTACTACCGCAACCACTGATGCCTGCCATAGCCGCGAAGCTTAGTATGGCTCCAAAGCCCAGCAAAAGCGGTCGCAGTCCACGCATGCTACGTCGCATTCGACGCGTAAAGGGCAACAGAAGCAGGCCAAGTGAAATTGTGCCAGCACCAAACAGCTCTCCATGATGAAGTAATGCGGTGCTGGCGGCAGTTTGAATCTTCATAGTGAAACTCGTAGCGGTAGTTCCCAAAGTGATTGTCGGCGGGGTAAAGGTCGCAGTAGCACCGGGAGGCAGTCCCGTCGCAGAAAGCGTGATGGGGAAGTTGAATGCTATGGCTACTGGAGAGATCGTAAATGCGAAGGTCGCTGCCTGACCTGGGGCGACAGTTTGACCTGCCGTGGGTGTGGTTTCAGCGAAGCTGAAGTCAGCAATAGACTGCAGGATCGCTGAAGAGGTGCTCGTGCTGAAGTTTGAATCCCCTGCGTAGACGGCCTTGATGCTGTGTGTCCCAGAGTTCAGCGTGCTCGTCGTCAGTGCGGCAGTGCCGTTACTAAGTATCTGGACCGAACCTATCAGCAGCGTGCCGTCATAGAAGGAAACAGCTCCTGTAGGAGTCACCGCTACGATGGGCCTAACGGTCGCCGTAAAGGTGACGGGCTGGCCGGCAAAGGTTGAGGTCAAACTGGAGGTTAGTGAGATCGTAGTAGTCGACTGTGACGAAGCACCAGTCAACAGAACACTTTGTGGAACGACTCCATTACCACTAAAGACTACAGAACCGTTGGTCATGCCCTGAGCTGTCGGTTGAAAGACTACATTCTCAGTGCAGCTAGCACCTGCCGCCAGTGTAATGGGCGAAGCAGAGCAGGTTCCGGTGTTACTCGCTAAGAAGGGGCCGGTAAAGGCAATGGAAGAGACGATGATCGGAGCAGAACCGGCATTAGATAGGGTGACGGTTTGCGGAGTACTTGCGACTCCGATAGTCTGGACCGGGAAGGAAAGAATAGGAAGGTTACCACTGCGGATACGTTGGTTCAGGGTATCTGCGATCGTAATATTGCCTAGTACATCGGCAGCGCCAGAATTAGGTGCGTTTAATACCGCGCTCGTAGAAGCGCTACCATCCCCACCGAAGCCCTGCTCACCTGTCCCAGAGACTGTAGTTATGGAACCTCCTCCGACTTGGCGAACACGCTGGTTATTTGTGTCTGCGATGTAGAGGCTTCCAGCCGCATCTACCCATACGCCGCTTGGTTTGGCCAATGTTGCAGAGGCCGCAGCACTGCCGTCGCCCGAAAAACTGCCTGCGAATGTGACGATACCTGCCCCAACGACAGTAGAGATTGTGCCGTCCGATGCGATCATGCGGACGCGTTGATTATGACGGTCCGCGATATAGATCTTTCCCGCCGGATCGACGGCGATTCCGGTGGGCAGATCGAGCGATGCTGCGGTGGCAGCGCCGCCATCTCCCGCATAGGATTCTTCGCCGTTGCCCGCAATCGTGGTGATTATGGTGCCACTGATCTTACGAATTCTTTGATTGTTTGTATCCGCGATATAGAGATTTCCGCTTACATCAACAGCGACCGCACTTGGCAGCGCGAGGGTAGCTGCCGTCGCCGGACCTCCATCTCCCGAGAAGTTTGGAACTCCCGTTCCGGCAATTGTAGTTATCGTACCGTTGACTACCGCACGGATGCGGTGATTGTGAGAGTCCGCAATGTAGAGGTTGCCGTTGCCATCGACCGCGACCCCTATTGGAGTGTCCAGGAAAGCAGAGGTTGCCTGGCCCCCATCACCACTGAATCCGGCAACGCCAGAACCGGCGACGGTAATGACGACACCTGATTTCAATACCTCGCGAACGACATGGTTTCTGGCGTCGGCTAGGAATAGATTGCCAGCTTTGTCATACGCCAGCGATTTGGGAGAAGCAAGAGTTGCAGCCGTGGCGTTGCCATTGTCGCCGGTATAACCAAGAACACCCGTGCCAGCGGTCGTTGAAATGCTGCGGCCAGGTGTGACGGTCAATATTCCTTGCGAGTACAGTAGAGGGACGAAGACCAGCGAGAGCGCCATCGTTATGAGTCTCTTGCTTCGCACTTTTAATCCCGTCAAGGCGCTCATCCTGTTCCTTCCAATCTTCGCGGTATGCGCTACACAAGAAACTTATTCACTGTGTTTCGTTAACCCCTACCGGCTCGATTGAGCCCGCTACTCTCTCCAACCGTTGATCATGCCATCATGCATCGTTCTACTCTGATGATCGCTTCACTTGCAGATAGATTGTTTGCTGTTTAGATAAGAGAATGTCTGTTATCGCCTTGGCGGGCCCCAGTTCAAAGGCCAGAAAAGAACCGTAACAATAAATGTTTTCCATTTCCAATCATCCTTCCAATGAGTTGCCCTGTTATTCAACATTGGTTATTGTCGGCAGCGCCTGACTGAAAATTCAGAGACTAGTCGCAGGAGAAAAATGAGTAGAAAGTAAAAGTACCAGTTCCACTAGGTCCGCCTGTGACTACTAAAGTAAGCGGAGTCCCTGCTGCAACAGAGGTTCCGGTAACGGTACAAGTTGCCGAGGGAGAGATGGGAATGCTTCCGGTTGCGCCGGCGCTGGTGATGGAACAAACACCCCCTACGGTCGTTCCCAAGCTCCAAGTGCCGGCAGTATTTGCATTGCCGGTAGCGCTCGCTGCAGAGATCAATGCGGGAATGGCTGTATAAAGCTGGAAGGTCAAGCTGGTAAATGGAGTGACGTTATAAAGGGTATAGGAAGGCGTGCATGCACTTGGTGTAATCGTCGTGGTGAACTCACCCAGATTGATACCCGAACCAGAATTTCCACCACCTGATGCCGGATTGTTATAGATGATGTTGGAGCTTATCTGGTGGGCAGACACGGAGTAAGGAATCCCGGCTGGTAAGGCCCCTGTGTTCCCGGTAGCCGAGCCAGTTGCGCCTGTAGCGCCGGTCGTACCAGTAGCTCCAGCTGGTCCTGTAGTACCAGCGCCTGTCGCACCGGTAGCCCCTGTCGAACCTGTTACGCCAGTAGATCCGGTCGCCCCTTGCGGAAGCAAGACACTCCACTCCGCTACGGTAGTGGGCGGAATAGCGGTAATGGAACCATTGAAGGTGTCGATGTACAGAGTACTGTTGAAGGTCACAACATCATTCAAGTGGTATGTCGTTGACGAACTATACGCCCCCGTGAAGTTGACGCCTGTGGCTCCTGTTGCCCCCGTACTGCCAGTCGCTCCTGTTACACCAGTTGCACCAATTACGCCGGTTGCACCTGTGGCTCCCGTGGTGCCCGTGTTACCTGTTGCGCCCGTAACGCCTGTGGCCCCAGTGGATCCCGTGGCTCCGATCAGCCCAGTCGCTCCGGTTGCTCCTGTAGCGCCTACGTTCCCTGTTGGACCTGTGGCTCCTGTTGTTCCAGGTACCCCCTGTGGTCCTATTAGTCCAGTGGCTCCAGTCGCACCTGTTGCGCCGGTCGCTCCGGCGACGCCACCAGTTGTCGCTACCCAGGATGCAGGCGTCGATGCTGGTGGCTCATTCGTTGTTGTCTGGATTGCCAGATAACTCAGGCCCTCTGAAACTACAACCGAGCCAGCCGGGTAAGTCGTGGCTGTAGAGTAGTTACCACCCAGAAATGGTCCGGTCTCACCTGTTGCACCAGTAGCACCCGTTGGGCCAGTTGCACCGGTGTTACCTTGAAGCCCTGCAGCGCCTGTGGCTCCAGGCAAGCCTTGGGTGCCCGTAATTCCTTGAAGGCCCTGGGCTCCTGTTGCGCCAGTTAGGCCGGTCGCGCCCATCGAAGTAATAGTGATGTCGAGAGTGGCCGCATGTCCTGTCTCGTCATTTTCTTTACTGTCGATGAGAATATTCGCTGCTGAAGAAGTGAGCGCAACACCATTGTTGCTACTGGGGGTTGTTACCCAACCCTGCACCAAAGAAGTCACATCGAGCACGACGTATTGTCCGGCTAACGACGCTGTAAAGTTGTTGGTCGCAGCTCCTAGAGTCGGAGTGGTCGCGTAAGTGACGCTAGATTCACCCCATGCCGACGTTACGGGAGCGACACTCACAACGCCGCCTGCATTGACGCGATTGATATAGAGGGTCAATGTGGCATGCGAGATCTGACTGGAGATAATGCCTGCTGGAAGCGAACCCAACTCGAACTGGAGAAGTCCTGTGTTGCCATTTCCAACATATAAGTTGGCAATCGTGCCGTAGTTGGTCGCAGTACGCGTCGAGTTGACGTGGGCGTCCCCGATGAGAGCAACCTCGGTTGCATTCGCGATAGAAGCGGTGAGAGCGAGGGTTAGGAAGGTGGCGGATAGAAGAACGATTGAGGGACGCTTCAAAACGCACACTCCTTCTCAGAGAGCTGTTACTCTTGCCCGGGCTAGGATTAGCCAAGGGATTGATCTTCTGAGACAACTCGAACCAGCATTTTTTGAATCACCGATCCACAAGAGCGTGCATCAGGTGAATTACTGCGATACCAGAAACATGAATCCTTGAGACGCGATTTAGCATACAGGCTAGATGCAATATGTCACCATGTTTATTTGAAAATTAGTAACTATATTTATTGAGCGACTTAGAAAGTAGGAAAGGGCTTGTGCCGGATGAATCTATCTACAAAGCAGAGGAGCCTGGGAATAATCGTATTATTGGCAATTTGCCTTGTTTATTCCAATTCAATGACAAATGGGTTTCACTTTGACGACTTCCATACCGTTACAGACAATCCCTCTATTCGAAGTTTGAGAAACGTACCGCATTTTTTTACTAATGCCTCAACATTTAGCGTACTTCCCGCAAATCGGACTTATCGACCGTTTGTCTCTGCTTCGCTAGCTTGGGACTACATGCTCGGCCGAGGTTACAAACTCTTTTGGTTTCACATCACTACTTTCATTTTATTTCTGCTCCAAATAGCTCTAATAGCCAAGTTTTATTACCTGTTATTGGATAAAGTCAGAGATTCGGTTGCTAATCGATGGATAGCATTAGTTGGCGCCGCCTGGTATGGATTGCATCCCGCTATGGCCGAAACGGTTAACTATGTCATCCAGCGAGGTGATCTATATTGCACACTTGGCTGTGTGGCGGCGTTGTATATTTTTGCTCGGTATAAGTCTCTACGTCGTACTGGTACATACCTTGTTCCACTTACATTTGCGTTACTTTCCAAGCCTCCGGCTATAGTATTTCCCGTTCTTCTTTTTCTTTACGTCTTCTTTTTTGAGGCAGTGATATCGCGGATCAAGAAGAGCTTTTTGGCCATAATCCCCTCTTTGTTGCTAAGTGCTCTTCTCATCTGGCTACAGTGGACGATGACGCCTAGATCATTTTCCCCATCTATTATCTCGCCATGGGCTTACCGTCTAACCCAACCCTTCGTCTGGCTTCGCTATATAAGCGCTTTATTTTTTCCTTTACAACTCAACGTAGATACAGATTTAGCACCCTTTGCTCATCTCAACCTCCGTGCATTGGCGGGGTTATGCCTCCTGATCTTTTTAGGTTTGAGTATCTGGTTTACATCCAGACGTCGCATTTTTTATCCCATCTCCTTCGGTCTGTGTTGGTTCGTCCTCACACAACTTCCGACCTCTCTCTATCCCTTGTCCGAGGTTGAAAACGACCATCGCATGTTTTTTTCTTTCGTGGGGCTGATATTGGCTGTCATTTGGTCTATATGGCTCTTGCTCGTTCACTATCTGGATTTAGAACATAAAGTAACGAATCGACTCTGGCTCCGTCGCGTAGTTGTGGCCACCGTATGCCTGGTGCTTACCAGCTATGCGTTTGGCGTTCATGTACGCAATGTTGTCTGGAAGGACGAAGAGTCGCTATGGTACGACGATGTCGTTAAATCCCCGCATAACGGTCGCGGCTTGATGATCTATGGTCTCACCCAGATGAATAAGGGCTTGTATGCCACAGCACTCGAGTACTTCGAGCGCGCTCTTCTCTATAGTCCAAACTATCCTACTCTGGAGATCAACCTTGGTATCGTCAATGGTGCTTTAGCGGATGCTGGTGATCAGAGTCGCGCCCGCGAAGCGGAACGACACTTCCAGAGAGCAATCTCGTTGGCACCCAACGACGATACCGCACATGCGTTCTATGGTCGTTGGCTTAATCTGCATAGCCGTTCACCAGAGGCTATTACGCAACTACAAAATGCCGTTGCGCTCAATCCACAACGCATCTTTCAGCGAGAAGTCCTCGTCGACGCCTATAACCGAACGGGGGACGAAGTTGCCGCGCGAAAGACCGCGCAAGACATGCTTTCGATTGCACCAGACAATGTGTTGGCAACACAGACCTTGGCACATCCGCCTACTCAGGATGTTTCCTTTTGGGTCAATCTCTCGATGATGCAGTTTCGACAAGGTCATTTCTCTCAGTCGATCGCCTCTGCCCGTCACGCACTCAAACTAAATCCAAATTCCGCTGAAGCCTACAACAACATTGGAGCGGCTTATGGAGCAATGCACCAATGGGACGATGCCATTAGCAATGAGCAGAATGCGCTTCGGCTACAGCCGAACTTGCAGATTGCCAGAAATAATCTGAGCTTGTACGCGCGAGAGAAAGGAAGTTCTGATTCGCCAGAGTCGGCAATCGAGTATCTCGAAACATCGCTTCGGCTCAATAGGGAAGGCAAATATGAGGCGAGCATTAAGGCCGCCCAGAGTGCAGTACGTCTGAATCCCGGATTGGCAGAGGGGTGGAATAACATCGCTGCTGGTCAGGGAGCTTTGCATCATTGGAACGAGGCGATTACGGCGGCAGAACGAGCCATAGCGCTCAAGCCGGACTTTCAACTAGCTAAAAACAATCTTGCCTGGTCCCTGGCGCAGAAAAGAAGAGAACGTCCTTAAGTTCTTGCGTCAAGATAATTCTGGTGGCCGTCGAAAGACAAATGTGCGTTGAACCGAGAAACTTACTAGGCTAAGCAATATGTCGACCGCAACTTTCGCGGCATAGACGTTCCATCGCAAATACGTGGTCAACAGCCATATTAATAAATAACTAAGCGCTGCTATCGCAGCCACCAATGCATAATAGCGCAGCAGCATACCTTGAATAGAGCCCCGGCTTTGGAAGACGAACCGTCGATTCACTGCAAAGTTAACTAGCGAGCTCAGCCGCCCTACAGCGACACTTATAGGCAAATTATGGGTAATGGCAAATGTAGCCGAGAAGCCCGCGAAATCTACTCCCGCTGCGATTAAAGAAGAGAAGTAAAAACGAACGAGCATGAAATAAATGCGCATCGAGTCCCAAAAGGGATTGAAGTGCGAAGATTTATTTCCGTCGAGGTAAATAGTCTGGATTGGCACCTCAAGCGGTTTGCCGCGTAGGCGACAGAGATGCACCAGTACAGTCATCTCATACTCGTATCGTTCTCCTTCAAGGATCATTAGTTCTGGAAGCATGCTACGGGAAAAACCGCGTAACCCTGTTTGGGTATCAACGAGTTTAGTGCCAGTAATGAACTGGAAAATATTGCGTGTTAGTACATTGCCGAATCGGCTACGCAAAGGCACGTCCTCCCCGAAGGTTCTAACACCCAACACCATCCTGTCGACAGACTTTTTCGTCGCTTGAGCTACGTGCCGAATATCTTCGGCTCGATGTTGACCATCTGCGTCTGCAGTCACCAACCAGTTGCACTTTGGCAGCTGGACAAGAAGGTGATTGATACCCGTCTTGAGCGCACGCCCTTTGCCTAGATTTACGGCATGGTGTAACACCTGCACGCTGGCGATCCCGCTTAACTGCTCAAAGAGCGGTTGGTACTCCGTTGAGCCGCTATCGTCAACAATAAGAATGGAGGCAAAGCCATAATCTACAAGCGCAGAAACCAAAGACAGCAAGGTCAGATCAGGTTGCCGGGCAGGGATTAAAATAGCCAGCCGGGTAAGGTCGCAGGGAGGATTGCTATCTACTAATGACATTGGCAAACCAGCTTATCGGATGTGCAGTGCACTCGCATACCAGTATGTCTTTGTCAGACTGAATATGCCAGTCAGATCGCGCGTCACGTACTTTCTCTACACCAATTACATGGTGTGCGGGCGGTCCACAATTCTTCCAGCGATATGGGTATGCAGCGCTCGCTCCCTACGTTCATAGGAGCCACAACTAAGCATGGGAAATCATCCGAAATCCCAGTTGGT
This sequence comes from Granulicella sp. dw_53, assembly GCF_018449545.1. Classification (GTDB taxonomy): domain Bacteria; phylum Acidobacteriota; class Terriglobia; order Terriglobales; family Acidobacteriaceae; genus Edaphobacter. Next base: position 123,929 of record NZ_JAAVUR010000011.1, read on the forward strand.
GTCTCGCCGATATCGAAGGTTGCCTAAGTAATTGATTAAATGGTCGGGGCGAGAGGATTCGAAGCTCTAATTGAACGTTTCGTGTCATCTCGCCGGTTCGCAAGTATTTCATTCTATTGTCAATTGGGGCGCGGTCATCTCAGGGAGTCGGACCGCGTTCTCTGTGCGCCGCGAGTGTCCGCTGGTCGGAAGGCTCGTTGCCGTTGCAGACGCGATTCGGACGGAGAAACGTTCCAGTATTCGCCGAGGCGTTCGACGACATGAACACTGAGAACGGCGCGCCGCTCTGCAGTGTGACGATTCCCGTCAAGTCCCATCCTCTAATCGCGGCGTCAACGAATCCATTGGTGTGTTTTGTATACTGGTGGCCGCGACCGACCGGAAGCTGATAGATCGGGCTGAACGTGAAACGATGACGGTGATCAAAGTCGGACAGGCCATAGTCCGCTGAAAGATTGCGTGGGTTCTAAATGTTCATGCGGGATTCGCTGGAAGAGGAGTTGCCCCCCGGGTCCCTGATCCAGGCTGCGGCTCCAAGTATAGGCTGCGAGATACTGCAGTCCATGTCACGCGCGTTATTCGGCCGAAAGTTGCAGTGCGTTGTAGCTCGAGACGCCGCGGTTTTCCCACGCTGAAATCGACGAGTATGCAGCATAAGGCTGCCGCGCCAGCACGGACCCAGGGCCAGGGATCGCGACATCCTCGTTCAGCGTGATACCGAGGTGCGTGTCCTTGGAGTCCGCATACGATCCCCGCGCCGCCAGCGAGTTCGTCACCTGACGTTCCAGCGTCAGATTCCACTGGTAGACAGACGGCGTCGGGTTGCGTTGCGGAAAATACATCACGGTGGGAACATTCGGCGCAGACGGCACCAGCGGAATACCCGTCGACGTCGACAAGCATTGCGTCACGCCATCGCAGGTCGTCGAGAACGTCTGCGCAAATGGATAGTTGAGGAACAGACGTGCCGAAGATCCCGTCTCTTGCTCGTCAAAGAAGTATGCGCCAAGGGCAGAGCGGACGACGTTCTTATCGCCTAGCTTGCATGCTAAGCTCATGCGCGGAATGAAGTTCAGCTTGCGGGTCTGGATGATGGCACGGCTGTACCCACCTTGACTGGCCAGGGCAATGGTTCCTCTTCCATCGGGCGTCGCAGCGATGACGCCGTCATCTGGAATAAAGTTCGACTGCCGATCCTTGCGATCAATCGGCGATGTGAACAGGTCATATCGAAGTCCAGCCACCGCCGTAAGCCGGGACGTCAGGCGCCACATGTCCTGCGCAAATGCACCAAACTCCGTGTAACTGATATATGGAGTACCCTGAGGCAGAATCGACTTTGTCAAGCTCACCGGAGTCCCCAGCAGGAAGTCCGCAAAGCCAGAGCCGCCCGTACCGGAACCATTATTCGTATACGCGCCCGTAAAGCTCAGTGCGCCGGAAGGCGCGGACAGTTGGTTGAAGCCGAAGTTATTGTGAACCGCGCTCGCGCCAAAACGGAATGCATGCGCGCCATAGTTGTACAGCACGTTATCGGAGATCTGAATCGTGTTCTGGTGCACAATCTCTGGCTGGAAGCTGGCGCTGTATCCGCTGAAACCTGAAATCGTAAGACTGGCCAGACCCGTGCCATCGGTGTTCGAAATCGTTCGCTCCCGGCAGGCCCAGCGCGGCAGACGTTTTGTATCCGCTATCCAGCGGAGTCACCAGCAGAATGAAGCGCGTGTAGCCCAGCGCCCGTTCGTTCACTACGTTCGAAGAGAACATGTGCGTCTCCTGGAACGTCGCCTGCATCGACGGCGCATGATTGTTCCGGTTCGCCCCGGCAAAGGCCTGCGGGTTGAACGTGCTGCCGATCAGGACCGGTGTCTTTGGAAAGCCCACATCGGCGCGGCCATTCGTGTACTGGAAGAACATGCTGTCTTTAGGCGAGGCAACATAGTCGAAGCGCACATCGTACTGGTGCTGAATGCTGACCTGCAGATTGTTGTAGCGGAAGGTATTCGCATTCCCGGCAATATTCGCCTGCGGCAGAATCTGCAGAAGCTTAACAGCTGCGGGATCAAACCGCGAAGGATCAATACGGTTTCCCGGGAACTGTGTGCGGCTCTTCGTCGTCGCGACATACGTTGCGGGTCATTCAAATGGGTCAAACACTATGAGTTCGGTAGACTCTGTCTGTTCAGAGCCTCCGATGACTATCGCACAGGAGTCGAGGGTCCCTTATGGCGCTGGGGTCAAGGTATACAGATCGACACCTCCGTTGTAATTCGGCACGTAGATGTGGCCGCCGTCAATTACAGGTGGGTCGAACTTGTTGAATAGGAATTGCACACCGTGAGCCTGTGAGTCCCATAAAACTTGCAACGTGCCATTTGCAGCCAGGTGTACGGGATCGTAGATCAGAAGTCTTCCGTTGCCTACGACCTGATTGGCATTCATGTAAGGGATGGTGCACGCCAGGATCGCTGAGTTCAAATCGGACCCGTTGCTAGAACCCGAGCAGAATCCACCAGTCATGCCTCCCGGTGACGCCCCACGCACATTCGCGCTGGCGAATTCATTGCCCTGAGCCAGATACGTGAGTGTGCCGGTGGAACTCACCTTCCACTTATGCAGCTGGTTGTTCTCACCCCAAGCGAAGATCGTCCAGGAGTTCAGAAGGGGGTCGAAGAACTGCACGGGTGTCATGTGCATGTGCGCCGTGTCGCCCCATGGAAAGAAGTTGAGGGTCATTGGATTGGGTGGACAGGGACTCACGGGACCGGGATCTACCGTCAGCCAAACGGGAGGCGCGGCCAGCTTCGCGCAGTTGGTTGCTGGATTCCGTAGATCTGCCGGCTTCGTGCCTCCCATATTAGCCGTCTTGATCGGGTAGCCGATACCGTCCTTACCGGTTGCGACACACAGACCCAACGAAAAGATACAGGCGGGTCCTGCCGAGCCCCAATCCTCATCCGCCCATTGCCCTTGCGCCATCGCCTGTGGCACCACGCGCACCGTCAACTTGCCGTCGTTGGCGATCTCGCCTACTACCTTCGCGTTGCGTAGGTTCATGTTCATGCCCCCGCCGACCGGCATGCTCATCGCATCGGAAGGTGCGCTCACTCCGGCCACCTTGTTCTTCGGCGGTGCCACACCTCCGCTGCGTGCGAGATCCGTCCAAGGAGTCCAGTGGTCAACGACTTTCAGGCTGGCGGCGTTACCTGCGCTCGCAGGCGTATATCTAATCTTCAGGAACGATTCACCGAACTGTCGGACACCGTCGAAGTCCCCGTTGCCGGTCGTGACGTAGAGATCGCCGTTAGGGTCGGCTGCCGCTCCTTGGCCGCCCATCCATACGCCCGCGCCTTCGCCCTCGGTCATCGCTAACATGGCTGCCATTGTGTTGGAAGCGACATCGAACGCGAAGCAGTAGCCGGCGGCACCAGCGCTTGTCTCCTGGATGGTGCCAGAACACCCGAATACCGTCTTTACGCCGTTGATATTGGTTTCCACCAGCGACGACCGCTGCTTGCGCGGGAACTTCGGATTTACGAACGACTGCCCGTTGCTCGTTCCGCTGATGAGTACCGGCTCCGTGGCGAGGCTTCCGTCGCCCATGTTCAGCACAAACATGAAGTAGCGCGCGATGTTGGGATTGGTGCTGGGCGCGCCAGCAGGCAGCGGCGTTCCCTGTGCGTTCGGCAGCACCCAGCAAACTTGGTAAAGCCGCTTGAGGTCCGGGTCAATCACACCAGTCGAAATGCACCCCCAGAACTGGTTGATCTGCCACATGTCGATCGCCTTCGATCCGGTGACGGGCGTACCCAACGTAGTCTGCCAAATGCTCGACCCATCATGCGCGTCCACGCCGCGCACGACGTTTGCCATCGAGGGCAGCACCAAGACGTCGCGCGTGCCCCGCTGGGTTAGGACGCCGGGCAGGATGAGCGGCTGCGCTTCCATGCCGCGCGCGTCACCGACGAGCGGAATGATTGTGACACGCGCGATACCCCTGCTGGCCACGCTGGCCTGCGTGAGCTGAGTCTCCTGTGAGTTCCATCCTGATCTGCCGTTGTCCGCGGACCGTGTGAGCCAAGGGACCATTGTCTGCGCTGCTAAGGGCAGACATCCAAGGCAAACCACCACGCCGCACACCCATCGAATTATTGAGAATACCGTTGTCTTCCTCATCCTTCTACCCCCATATACGTCACTTCGAGTTCAAAACTCTGTCCGGCGTCCGTCAATCCGGAGCCTTCTATCGAGACCGTGTGCCATCCCGCCTGCTTTGTGCGGCCGATGTGATTGTTCGCCCCGCCGCCGACGCGTGCGGTCGAAACAGTGTCTCCACTCGCAGCCGAACGTACGGTGGCCATTAGAGAAGCGCCTATCGGTATCTGCGCCTTAATCCGCAGCGATACTTCGGAACCCTTGGTGCAATGTAGGCGTTGAGGCAGGAATTGTTCTGAGTTCACAGCGGGTCGTACATCGAGGTCGGCTGCACCAAAGTATCTTTGCGTCGTTGGAAACGTTCGCGAAGGGAAGGGATGGTTCACACCGGCTGGAGCGAAGCAGAGAAAAGACTCGCCCCGTGAAAACGCATTCGACGGAATTGTGAACGTCGCATTGCCGTTGCTATCGGTGAAGATATCTCCGTGGTGGCCGGTGTAATCATGGAGATGGCGGTTCGGCCCAAACGGAGTACCGCATGTGATAGTTCGCGGGGTCAGTGTATTGAAGTTCAACGCCGTTAGCAAACCACCGCTCTGCCCAATCTGGCCGCCGTCACCGTCGCGAGAGCCGACATGCACGTCGCGGTCGACCCAACGGACAACATAGTTGCCGATCGCGAACATCCGGTTTATCCAGCAGAGATTGTCGATCAGCGGCTTTAGCCCATAGGCTCCAGGCCAGACTCCGTTGGAAAAATAATCTTTTCCATACACGAGCGCCAGCCGCATCGGGAGCGACAGCATATACGCGTACGCTAGACCCTTATTGGAAACCACTTGTTGGCCTGCACTGGTATCGGTATCCGGATTGTCGACAAAACCGACTGCCAGCCCGGGGTTCATCTGCCAGTAGCCCGCCGAGCCCGCTACCAACTGCGTAGCATCAAAATCGTTGCAGGCCGCCTGGATGCGGAAATGCAGTGTGAAGTCTTCCACAGCCGAACGGCCATTCATCGGAGGCGATGTCGCCCATCCGTTCAGATTTGCGGGGTTGCCGTCGAAGAACTCGCTGTAAAAAGTCGCCTCGGGAAGAGCATTCATGATGCGTCGCACGGCCGGCGCATAGGTCCCCTTCGTATCGTCAAAGCGGAACCCCACCGCACCGGTTCGAGCTTGAGACCATTTCAGGTAATCGATAGCATCGCCTTCGGTTACACCTGCTGGGTGGCAATTTTGATAACTCAACTCGCGACCGAAAGGGTTGTCGTCTATAGGGACGGGCACATCGTCTTCGCGGCAAAACGGCGGGACCGGTCCGCCGCGAAACCATCCGGGAGTGGTCTGGCCGCGACCGTTTATCGTCACGCCGTCCGCACCAGGATAACGGAAGATCCCTGGACCTCCGTTTTCTCCACTCATCTGGTGCAGCACTAGATCAGCATAGGTCTGACATCCGTGCGTGTTGAGCGCGGCAACCGCGCTCATAAGACTTTCGAGCGATCCGTAACGCGTGCCGTTTAAATTGCGCCGTTGAAAGACACCATAGCCATCGCAGCCAGGAGCAGTACCACCCTGCGCCAGCGACCAGGGAGGCAATTGAACAATATCGAAGCTCGCTCCGAGCATGGGGGCGACGCCGCGGAGGAAATCCCAAAGCCAGGGTTTGCCGGGATCAGTGGGTGGTGCCGGAACGGTAACTTTATTTCCGGCTCTATCGAAAAAACGCCCCCAGGCAATGAGTCCGATTGCCATGATGCACCTATTCCGACTATTCGAGAAATAGTCGACTGAGATCTATTACTCTGTGGCCCAGTGGTGGTGCGTGAATTAACGTACAGGTGTTTTCTAACAGCGCAACTGGCAGAGCGCAACAAGTTCTTGCAAACTTTCCCAAATTACTATGCGGCTTTGTTCGGGCGCGAAAAGTTGGCACACAAACCCGACTCGACGATTAGTATCCATAGCACGCACTCAGGGCCAAATACCAAAATCATCTAGTACATGGAGAGCTTTATGAAGCTAGAGCAGGATCTTGTCTTTCGGCCCTTGCCACCGATCGCCGATACCAATCACTTTCCCTTCGGTTCGACCAACCCGCTCGATCCCATCACAGAACTTGTAGGGAACTGGAGCGGCAAGGGTTTCAACGTCATCTGGCGTCCCTTCTTTTCCGCTGCTCCGGCTCCACCTCAGGACCGCTTTCTTGAACTGAATCTAACCAACGATGCCATTCAGTTCGACGTGATCGCTGGCCCCATCCCGAACCGCGGACTACTGCAGCCCGATATCAACATGTTTGGTATCACCTATCTCCAACAGGTGCAGGACGCGAACGTACATGCTGCCTTGCACATTGAACCAGGCATCTGGGCTGTCGTTCCGCAAACCACTAATCCTGCGGAGGTGGCCACAGTCGTTAGAATGGGTTCGATTCCCCACGGGACCACGATCCTCGCCCAGGGGACCGGCACCCTCGACGTTCCTGGGCCGCCCGCCATTCCCGACGTCGACATCTTCCCCTTTCCGATCGGCGATCCTGGAGCACCCATCACAAACTTCCCTGAGCAGACTCTTGCCACTCCAAGCGTCTTTCGTTCGCAATCGCCACAAATCAATGGCATCACACAGACGATGGTCAACAACCCGAACTCCGTACTACAGGCGGCACTGCTCGGGCAAACAATCTTGCATACCACGACTCTGCATGTTTCCACGGTCGCTCCCGCACCGATCGATGGAGGTGGCACCGCCAACACCGCATTTCTGGCTGGCGCCAACGCACCAGGGGGTGGCCCCAATGCCGCCGCAGTAGTAATGGACTGCACCTTCTGGATCGAGCTTGTGGCCGGATCACCGAACTTCTTTCAACTCCAGTACTCACAAAAGGTGTTGCTAAACTTCAACGGTTTGAGTTGGCCACATTTCACCGTGGGAACACTGACGAAGAATGTGCCTGTCGGCGTTCCGGTTCGAACGGTCGACCCAGACATCCCGGCTGCTCTCTTTGAACAAGCGCAGAAGCCGATCAATCCGGACGTTGGTGCTCCGGTGCGCTCCACTACGGTGGCTGCCGCGAGACATCAAAAATGAATGACCCGCTTCACGCGTGGGCTCGATCGCGAGCCTACGCCCATGCCGCATCTGCGGTTCGGGGGCGTTCCCCTGCGTTACGTCCAAAAGAGCCAGCTTTCAATCGATTAGAAACCTATCTCGGCGACCTCACTTTGGATCTCCTAAGAGATCGAGACGTACATCGTTCGCCCACGATAAGCACTCCAATCCAGTCACTATTTTGAGCTGTCGCCCGCTCCAAGGACCATCTTTTCGTTGTGATGTTTCGGCCACGACAATTACTTATGTGAAAGGACGGTCTTACCGTGGCGAAGCCTGCCTTGCAGCTCTGGAATTGATATTTGGGCTACGGGTAGTTTGTCGTGGACTGCGATGGCCGCCGCAATGCCCGCAGCCTGGCCTATGATCGTAATTCAGAAGATCCAGCTCCGTTATGGCCTTAACGGACCCTAATGCAGAAGATGTATTCGTCTAAGCTCCACATTCAGAATGTGGAGGCGGACGGCGGAAAGCTGAGCTTCTTCCTGTACATTTCGGCAGCAGTACGTAACTAATTGAAACTTCGTGGCAAGGACCGCTCCTAAAACCACGTTCCAAGCGGGATTTCCCCGCTATTGGACCCTTTCGAGTACCTCCAAGAGAGTAACCACAGTGAGAGACACCCGCCTGACCTGAAGTAGGAATTCGAACCATTACTCGCATGATCTGCGCGAGCTGTTGAACGGAGTGCTGTTTGTGATCCAAAGGTCGCACGCTAGAGTGTGTAAATGTAACGCATTCAATGCTTTGCTCCCTCTAAGGAGATGAAGCGGCGAGTGTATCGTAGCCACGAACTGAACTGGGGGGAACGTCGTTTGAAGATCGGGGATCATCCTGCTCTCATACCTCATCGCCCAAAGCTTGGAAAGAGCTTCAAGTTGGTTTGCGGTGACAGATACAATAAAGATGATGAATTCTGTGCCTTCTACTGCAATCGATTCGTACCGGCCAACGAAAGTGATCGAATCGAGTGCCCACCTTCCATGGGAAGGGTTCGTTGTAGAAAAGAGCATCAGCCCTCCCGGAACCCTGCTTCCAACGTCCTTGGATAAGCATTCTATTTGGCAGGTGGGTTCTCTCGCGGTACGTGGCGAACGAAGCACGCGACGTGGAGGTTTTGCCTCCTATTCAAAGGCGCCAGGAGATATCACGATAGTGCCGGCAGGACCCATTCCCGATGTGCGCTTGTTTACTAATGCTGAGTTGATCTGCTGTACGTTCGACAAGAGCTTCACCGAAGGTATTTCTGGCGAGGTAGGCCATCGACTATCCGATGTCCCTGTATTTAGTCTCTCGGTGCGCGACGCCACGACAACTCGCCTACTTGACTTACTTATGGAAGAGTTGGAAACCGGCGCTCCGTCCGGCCAACTGTATGCGGAATCCCTTGCGCAAGCGCTAGCCGTTCGCTTTTTGACAAGCGCCTCCGTTTTGTCGAGGCGGCTTCACTCGCAAGCTTCCCCTCTGCCCCCGGCAATACTCCGAAAGATCAAAGACGTGATAGAAAACAACTTCACTCAGAAATTATCTCTGAAAACCCTTGCGTCAGAAAGTGGGTATAGCAGAGCTCATTTTCTTCGGATGTTTTATGCGTCGTTTGGGGTAACTCCGCATGACTATCTGGTGGACCGTCGTCTTAACCATGCAAAACATTTGTTAAGGCGGGAGCGTTCATCCATAGCCGGCATTGCAGTGGAGTGTGGATTTTCAAGCCAGGCACACATGACGAGCCTATTCCGGCAGAAATTAGGAGTCACTCCCGGATACTTTCGTAGAAGTTCTTAGGACGACTGAGATATATCCAGTCTCAACATCGTGGTCGCACCAAGTCGCACTAATCTGAAATCCTGCGCTTTTTTCTGAAATCCCATTCTGTCACCGTTGCTCCAGGATAGAGCAAGGAGTGATATGAAGAACCACGAGCAGATATACAAATTCGAGTCAGAAGTATTTCTTCGCCAAGTCAAAGCCAACCAGGCGAGTCTGAGATCGAACTTGCTGTCCTCCTACGACTTTATCGTCTGTGGGTCCGGATCATCTGGTTCGGTAGTGGCTCGCCGCCTCGCTGAGATCGACTACGCCAGTGTCTTACTGTTGGAAGCGGGCGGCGACGACGAGATTTCTGCGGTCTCGGAATCAAACCAATGGCCGTTCAATATTGGATCGGAACGCGACTGGGCCTTTACAACTCGTCCTTCTCGGCATTTGAACAACCGATCTATGGGCCTTCCCATGGGCAAGTTACTTGGCGGTGGGTCGAGTATCAACGCAATGATTTGGTCGCGCGGGCACAAGAGTGATTGGGATTTCTTTGCAGAAGAATCCGGCGATCCGTCCTGGAACTACGAATCCATACTCCGCACGTATAAACGAATCGAGGACTGGCACGGTTCACCGGATCCAAGCCACCGAGGAACGGGAGGACCCGTGTTCGTACAGCCTGCGCCAGACCCTCACCCCATGGCGCTTGCCATGCTGGAGGGGGCCAGAAGTGTCGGAATTCCTACCTTCGACAGTCCAAATGGAATCATGGTGGAGGGTGCAGGCGGTAGTTCTATTGTCGACACAAGAATTCGAAACGGAAAGCGTCTCTCCGTCTTTCGTACCTATACCTTCCCCTACATGGATCGGCCAAATCTAACCGTTCTTCCGAACGCGCTCGTTAGCAAGGTTCTTTTTAACGGTAAGCGTGCAACTGGTGTCGAGGTCGTCTATGAAGGGAAGGCGATCCGCATCAGTGCTGACCGTGAGGTAGTTCTGTCGATGGGAGCCATCAACACTCCAAAGGTGCTCATGCAATCCGGAGTGGGAGATGAAGCAGAACTCCGACGCCTTGGTATCCCGGTCGTCCAGCATCTTCCAGGTGTGGGCAAGAACCTCCAGGATCACGTCGGAGCAAGCTGCATTTGGGAGACGGAGCAGGATATCGTTATGCGCAATAACGGCTGCGAAGCAACGTTCTTCTGGAAGAGTGACCCCTCACTTCCTACACCCGATTTGCAACCCTGTCTGCTGGAGTTTCCCTACCCGAGTCCCGATATAACCGGCAGTTACCCGCTGCCACAACGGGGATGGACACTGTTTGCGGCACTTGTCCGGCCGAAGAGCACAGGACATATCCGGCTGACAGGATCGGGTCCATTAGATCCATTGGAAATTCACCCGAATACGTTGGGACATCCTGACGATGTACAGGCGCTCATTCGAAGCGTGGAACTCTGCCGCGAGATTGGCAACTCGGCGGCCCTTCGGTCATTTGCTAAACGCGAAGTTGTCCCAGGAAAACTCACAGCAAGCCAAATAGATCAGTTTGTTCGGAATGCCACCTTGAGCTATTGTCATCAGACCTGTACTGCCAAAATGGGGCGCGACGACATGTCGGTTGTGGACAGCCACTTGAGAGTCTACGGAGTGGAGAATCTTCGCATCGCAGATGGATCTATCATGCCCCGCGTAACTACCGGAAACACCATGGCGCCGTGCGTCATCATCGGAGAACGTGCCGGGGAGCTAATCAAAGCCACTGATCGGGTTGGGTGAGCCGCTGGTTTCGCGCATCCGGCAGATCCCGGCGTGGCCGGCGACCCACTTCGGAGCATTGGGGCAGTGTTCCGAATACGCCCGGATGAACCGTCAAGACCGTCGAGGTCAATCTACGCGTTAGAGATTCGTGAGAGCTTCAGGGTAGGCTCTAAGAACAGCCGCGCTTTAATCTTTATGGACGCCGCGATGGGTTCCCGATCATCGCTTCGACTTGTGTTCGAGAAGATCAAATGCCTCGTCGATATAGTGCGTCAACGGATGAGCCGCGTCTTCCTGCCGCCAGTTCTCTCTGGCAATCCGAAGCGTCCCGACGGCCATCATGGCGTCCATGCGTAGAGTAGGCCGCCGAGTCTGATCCGGCCACAATTCGTACATCGCATCCGCCAGCACTTCTTCCGCCTGAACAAGAAGCGCCTCTTTGCGTAGGCGAAGCGTTTCTATCGATCGCAGGATTCGGTCCGCGACGATGGACTCCTTGGTCTCATACGTCGAGGCAAGGGCCAGGAAGGTCTTCCGGGCGGCGGCGATTGGCGATTGCTTCGGCGATTGCTTGAGGAAGGTCGGACGCAGGGCGTCCGCGAACTTGCCGCCCTCATGCGCCAGCAGAACATCCTCTTTCGACTTCAAATAGTAGAAGAACGTGCGCCGCGATATTCCCGATGCTGCTGCGATCGCATCGAGCGTCGTCATCTCATAACCATTTTCGACAAAGAGTTTCAGACCGATTTCGGCAATCCGGTCAAGCGTCAACTGGCGTTTGCGTTCGCGCAGGTCGTTCGGGATTTTTTCTGGTTTAGCCACCTTGTTCAGTTTGACGGCAGAGGAGTTCTATTGACAAATTTACACTGAGTGCGATAATTTACACCTAGTGCAATTTTGTTGCACAAGGAGCTCTATTATGCCGTCGTCAAAGGTTTGGTTCATTACTGGTGCATCGCGAGGGTTTGGCCGTGTCTGGACAGAAGCCGCCCTGAAACGCGGCGACAAGGTTGTCGCCGCTGCACGAAATCCGGAGGCGCTCGATGATCTCGTCAAAACTTACGGGGATGAGGTCCTGGTTCTACCACTCGATGTAACGGATCGCGATGCGGTCTTCAAGGCGGTCGGTCAAGCGGTCGCACATTTCAAGCGCTTAGATGTCATTCTGTGCAACGCCGGTTACGGTTACATGGGGGCCATCGAGGAGTTGGACCCCGAGCAGGTCAGAGCCAACTTCGACACCAATGTGTTTGGGACACTCTCGGTCGTTCAGGCCGCGCTGCCGATCTTACGGGCACAGGGCGGCGGTCACATCCTGACGGTATCGAGCATCGGCGGCATTATCGGTTTCCCGACCGGTGGAAGTTACACTGCCAGCAAATTTGCCATCGAAGCGATGTCGGAAGCGCTGGCGGGCGAAGTGGCAGCGTTCGGAATCAAAGTCACGATCATAGAACCGGGCCACTTCACCACGGGTTTTCGCTCAGGCGTGAAATCGCCGTCGGCCATGGAGACCTATAACCCGATACGCCAGGTCATTCGTTCGTCGTTCAAACCCGAAGATTTTGGCGATCCCTTAGCAACCGCCGCAGCGATCTTCAGCGCCGTGGATGCCAAGGAGCCGCCCCTTCGCTTAGTGCTCGGTTCGACTTCGACAACGATTGCGAAATTCAAAGCGGCCTACGAGGCGCGGATGAACAACTGGGATAAATGGGAAGCCGTATCGAACGCAGCTCAGGGCGAGCAACATGCATAAAACGGCGTGGTCTGGCCAGCCATGGCGAGCCAAGACTCGCCTTTTTCTGTTGCCCTCGCCATCGCACGAGTTGTCTAGAGCAGGACACACGAGATCGACGCCGTCGATGCTTGAGGGTACGATGAGCACCGGTGAGAACAATTCCAATCTCGTATCGTGTCCTCGATTGGGCTGGCAAGATCGAAATTAGCGTGGTGGATACATGGCGAATAAAGCCCTGACCAAAACGATCTTTCCTGCTTCACGTTAGTTCGAATGTTTGGATGGGAGATCCTGACGATGAAACTACTACTGCTGGGTGCTACCGGGTTGGTGGGAAGCAAGACACTGAAACTCGCTCTCTCCAATGGCGCTATTTCAAAAGTGATTGCACCAACACGAAAGCCACTGCCACCGGACGAAAAACTAGTGAACCCGGTCGGGGCATGCCTGGAGGAGCTTATTCCGATTCTGATGTCGTGCAAGCCGGATGCGGTCATATGCGCATTGGGAACAAGCCAGGCAAAAGCAGGCTCGAAGAAAGCGTTCCATTATGTCGATTACGAACTATCGGTTGCATTGGGCAAAGCTGCGCATACTGCCGGCGTAGAAACGTATGCGATTGTGTCTGCCATGGGCGCATCTCCCGATTCAAGGAGCCTCTACTACAGAACCAAAGGAGAGGTGGAGAGGGACATCCAGGCAATCGGATTCCGATCCCTTACGATCTGCAGACCCAGCCTCATTGACGGAGAACGAAATGAAGCAAGGGCTACAGAGGGAGCGGTATTGACGCTGCTTCGACTTCTAGCTCCGATCCTGCCGAAAAAATTCCATGTCAATCCGGCAAATGTCATTGCTGCTAAGTTACTCGACTCAATCATCATCGCAACCAGAGGGTGTCATTGGATCTACGCTGAAGAAATGAACTGAGAATCGCAATGCAGTAAACATTGGTTGATGTCGGTGAGTGATCAATGTTACTCCGTCCCGTCATGGAGGCAGGACCCAAAGCGCTAAGAAGTTGGCTTGCCATCAGTTAGAAGGAAGTATCCTGCAGACCGCAGCAGGTTCTTCGCGATGGGCACCTCCAATGGAGCCCTATTTGCAGAGTGCCTCGCCTGCGAATTGTCCACGCAGTATCAGTGCGATCGCTGGCACACTGCCGGTTGAGGATGCCGAAAGCGCCACCCAGTTCGTCATGTAGCCGTGGTGCAGATCGACGGCACAGCCGTCCCGATCATGCCATACGAAGGAGGCACGCTCACCCATGCTGGGGATGGCTTTCGATGGTAGGCCGCCCTACGGTAAAAGCGCTCGCTGGCGGTACATCATCAGTAGGCCGGACGGTGTTTCGTAGATGGTCTTCGGCCTGAATTACCGCTCGAGCGATACGTCGACGACACCAGCTGCAATGGCCCCAAGGTCGGATGAATAGGAAGCACTGGTGTTGAATCGCGCATCGCTAGCGCATTGCGAGAAATCCATCGAAACCTCAAAGGTCTTGAATGATTGAGCGGGAATGTCGCCGACGGTGATCGGGAATGCCGTCAAAAGCGAAGGTTGGCAAGATCCTTTTCCGCTTGCTTGCACGAAAGAAAGCGAGTTGAGTTGCGCCGCTTTTAAGTCTTCTTTCCCTAAATTGGCAAGCTCCAACGTCCAAGTGCGATCGTCCGATGAGCCTCTACGAGAAATGAAACCCATGACAAGCCTACTGGCCGGTACGGGAGGCCCGATGACGATCTTGTCGATTCCGGGAGCATCATCTTTCCCGCCGCCCAAGGTGATGCTGTTTTTGCCGTCCTTTAACGATATGGGGACGACCACGCTTGTGGGTAGTGAATCGCTATCTCCTGTGAGACTGAGCTGAAATGGCTTCTCGTGATTGACCGTGACCCAAAGATACCGACTCCCCTTTGTCACAAAATCGATCTCCATCATGTACATCCCAGCGCCGGGAGCCACAACATTGTCGAAAAGAACATCGTTGTCCGGCTTTCCGCCGAGAGTGATAACCTGCGTGTTTCCCGAACAGTACACGCAGGGAGCATGCGTCGCGTTCCCCTCAAGGACGCCAACTTCGGCATCGTAGACCACTATCTGAGAGTTCGGGAGATCTCCGTTGCCAATGATCGTGACGCGGTCGAGATAGGGAGCGATGCCAGTAGGATTCTGAAACCGGATAATGTTATCTCCAGCCTTCAAGAACACGGGCACAATCGTGTTCGACGGTATGCTGAAGCTGCTGCCGCCGATCTTCACGGCGGTTTCGGCACCTCCATTGACCTGATAAAAGAGATCGCTCGGCCCATTCGTCGCGGCATCGATTTTCATGCGGTAGATTCCAGACTTCGCTACATGCACTCCTTGGATGTCGACGTAATTTTCCTTTTCCAGCCCTAGCTTGACCACCTCGTGCCCGGAAGCGCAGGTGGTAGGGCAACGAATAAAGGCTGTCTTTCCGTGCGTCACTCCCAGGAACGCCAAGTACCCCTGGGACTTCTGTTGGTCCACAGTTCCGGATTTGGTGACGCGCAAGAGCCGAACGCCGTGGCCCAGGACGACGCTTGAAAACTTCTGCTTGAATTCACCAAGGTCCTTGCGGTTCCACACATCGCGGACGTTCGATGCGTCGATAAAGCCAAGATCTTCCCACCTCACTGCAACCTCCGCTGGAAAAGCGTTGAGGTTGAAGAGCGCAACGTAAAACGCTCCATTGCCCAGATCGCTGACCCATACCGGCATAAGTCCACCGGCGAGCTGGGTCGCAGGCGCTCCCGTCTGGTCCACTCCAAGCACCTCATCGTTTGTCAGGAGGTTCGTCCCATTGGTATCGATGGCGCCCATGTCGCCACCAAGATAGAGCGGCGCATTGGCCATGGCCCACAGGGTGATCGCCGACTGTTGCTCCACACTCGATAAGCCGGTAGACGCTAGGGTTCCGATTTCGAGCGGCCCTAGATCGTTCCACCCTGTTTGAAAGCTGGCGAACGTTTGCCAACCTATCAGATCAAACCATCGTTCCGAAGTCAGGGCCCAATCGGTGAGGGTACTGCATGCGCCTTTGCATTCGATCGCCGCTCCAATGCGACGGGCGTTGGTATAGGTTCCCCATGTGTTGAAGTCACTCAGCTCGACTCCGGTCGATACGGTGAGCCACATGGGGCGTCCTGCTTTGCTAATTGCTTGAGCCCAGGCCTGAACCTCTTGCTGGTTGTCCACGGTCAACACACCCAACGCGGGCGCGACACCGTCCAGCCTGATGTAGTCCACACCCCACGACGCGAACAGGTTCACGATCGAATTAACATAAAGTTGTGCGGCCGAGTTGCTGAAATCAATCTTGTAGTTGGAGAGAGCCGCTGTCGCGTCGGACGCCGCAAAAACGTTTCCCGGAGCGTTGGGCACAGCGAGGATATCCTTCACGTAGCGCGTGCTCCCAGAAATGAGAGGGTTAGCTTGAAGGACCTCTTGGGGGATGCCGGGCCGCCAGTAGATCCCAGCCTTCTGCCCATTTTGGTGAATATGCGAAATCAAACCCGCGATGTCTGTGAAAAGTGTTGGATTCGGGGTGGGGCGCCTGCTAGAATCGTAACCCTTCTGCCAGCCGTCGTCGATGTTGATGTACGTGAAGCCGTGTTCTTCGAGGACCGAAGAGTTCAGCGCGTCCGATTGCGCTTCGATATTGGCTTGAGTCAGGAAGCCATTTGATTGGGTCTGTGAACTGAAACTGCTCCAGCCCAGATACGGGTGCGCAGCAACGCTTGTGGACTGTCCGAATCCCTGGGCAAGACTCGTTATCGCCAATAAGGATCCCCAGCGAAACCGCCTAATTGCGGATCGGCTCCGAACGCGCACTTGTTTCGCTAATTGAATACTGATTCTTGACATCCTGGCACCCGATGACGCAACCGCGCAAAGCGCAGCCTTCTCAATTTTGGTATGAGGAATGGACGATATGACCCTACAAAAGTCACCTCACACAATAGGTGGAAAATCAGATCGCAACCACGAGCCAAGACGGCGCCGGTATCTCTTCACCCAGTTACACATAGCGATTCTGTCCGCCAAAACTGTCGATACCGAGAACGAACATCACGTCAGCGAGCGATTACTGCTCTCAGCGGAGAATCTGGCTCAATGGCGGTTCGATGGCGTCCGGAAGTTGTACGCCGAGAATCTTGGCAATCGTCGGAGCAACCTGCAAGTTGGAGATTGTGCCCAAATGGATCCCAGGTTTGATCGACGCGCCGGAGGCGACAAAGAGCGCCTGCATGTCGGGCATGGTGTTCAGATATCCATGCTGACCGCGCGGAGGGTTGTTCCTGATAAGCGGCCCGTCGACACTATCACTGAAGGCATAGTCCGGCGCGGCGGTAAGGTAGAGTTGCGGTGCCTGATCCGAAGCTGTATCCGAAGGCAAACCGATGTACTGCGCTTCATCGTTGGTATAGACCCGCGAAACTCCGGGTAAACCAGCGAAGTATGCCTTCAGCTTCGGCAATAGCTGCGCACGGCGGCTCGCATTGCGTATATAAAGTGATGCAGAGCCTCCTTCGGCCTTGACCCAGACATCCCCAACGTACCCGTTGCCCTCCTTCCGAATCAGTCCCTGGTCTACAAGAGCAACATTGGGAGCAATGGTGTGAGTATAGGTAGCGAAGCCGTGATCCGAGGCGAGTATGAAGGTTGTACGATCTAATGCGCCAGCACTGCGCACTGCATCAACGACACGCTGCAGACAGTGGTCAGCGTAGGCATATGCAAGATACGCCGCTGGGGTGAGCGGGCCATATTGATGCTGGGTAGAATCACTTTGGAGGAGGTGCAATAGCAGCAGATTTGGAGTGTGCTTTTCGATGATATCGACTGCGGCATCGGTCCAAACCTGGTCGCGCCATGCTGCGCTACTCTTTTCGCCGAACTTCTCGACTTGCTCTCTGGTGACAATGCCATGCGCGATCAGCTCTTGAGGGATCACATCATGAATATCGGGCTTCTCGCCGAACTGCCACTGCACGCCCTTTGCACCATAGATCGCCACCCAATCGACTTGCCCGGTGGTAAGCCCTTTCTCAGCCGCCGCCTCATAGAGCGTTCGGGCATGGACCAGTTTGTCCTTGTCAACCCATGGCTCGATCTTTGGAGCGCTGCCATCCGTGGGAAAAGTAATAAGGCCGTTTGCCATAATGTAGTGCTGGCTCGCATTCACTCCGGTGATGAGGGAGGTATGGTTCGGCCAGGTTACAGTGGGGTTGATCGGCTGCATGGCCATCGCAACTGCGCCCTGTGCAGCTAGAGCGCGCAGGGTTGGCATGGGCAGACGCGGGTCCTCGAGCGCACGAGCCGGAAAGCCATCAATCGTAATGAGAATGACGATCGGTTTTTTAGCTCCATTATTAATGGGAGCTTGTGCCAGTACGACAGTGCATCCTACAACGGCTGTCAACAGTAGGAGAGACATCTGTTTCAAGAGAATCCGTTTCTGCGGCTTCATATGCAGCACCGCAATCGTGTAGATCTTATCCACGCGAAGAAGTGGGGAGCCGTTGGGGACGGCTCCCGTAGATGCGATTAGAACAACAATTTGAGTCCGAACTGCAGCTGCCGTGGAGAGTTTGCCTGGCTCGTGATCTGACCGAAGCTAGCATCAGTGACACTTGTGTTGGGGGCACCGAATTGAACATGGTTGAAGACATTGAACGCTTCGGCACGGAACTGCAGCTTGAGCCGCTCCGCAGAGCCAAACTCCTTGAAGGCCGAAAGGTCTGTGCTATCGAGGCCCGGGGAGCGCAGATTACTGTAGTACGCGGGTCCATTGCCAAGGGTAAAAGGCGCCGGTTGGCTGAAGTCCGACGTATTGAAGTATCGATTAAGCCGATTGTGAATATCTCCAGAGAGGGATGCGTTCTGGAAGTTCGTATTTGCGTACAAGGTCTGATAGTTGAAGTTGGATAGAGTATTGCTCGCACTAATCTGCAGCGGAGTGCCGCCCTGGATGGTCGTGATGCCGTTGACCTGCCAACCGCCAAGCGCGACGTCCTCAAGCCGCGACATGTGACCGCCGACAAGCCGGCCTCGCCCAATTGGCAGTTCGTAGATATAGCTCACGACAAGGCGTTGGCTGACGTCCTGTGAGCTGACCGCGTAGTCACCCATCGGATTGAAGCTGTCCTGATGGGTCGTACCATTGTCGAAGTTCTTCGACCAGACGTACGATCCCTGCAGTTGGAATCCAGACGAGAAGCGCTTGTTGAGGCGGAGTTGCAGTCCGTCATATTGATTATTGCCACCGGCAAGAAAAAGCGGAAGCACGCTGGTGAATTGTGAATATCGCTCGAGCAGCTGCCCGCGCGAGGTGGTCGCGGCTGCCAGCGCGCCGGTACTAATAGAGCCGAAGTATGGATTCGCCACACTACTGTTCAGAGCGGATCCCAGGGCCAGATCCCCCTTCGGTAGCTGGTTGAAGTCGATACCGCCTTCTCTGCTCTGCTGCTGCTTACGTCCGCGGTTTCCAACGTACGCGATATCGAAGGTCAGCCCATGAGGCAGGGTCTGCTCCACGTCGAGGTTGTACTGGATGACATACGGCGTGGGTGTATTTTGCAGTACACCTTCGATCTGGCCGCCAACGCCCGTCGTCAGGCCATCTGAAGCTCCCGGAGGTGCCTGAAACCCTTGAGGAAAGGGGTTGTCTAAAGTGTTAAAGGGCGTAATTCCGTCAAGCGAGCTAACCCAGGTATTCTGCACACGAAAGCCATACGGGCCGACGGTACCGGCTGCAGCCTGTGCCGATGGTCCGTAAACGATTGCCCCGCCTCCATGAACTGCCGTTGTCGAAGTGGCAGCGTACGCAAAGCCCACGCGCGGAGCGAAGTTGTTGGCATCCATATGGTATTGATGCCGGCTCTTGCCATCGACCCCGACAAAGACAAGGCCACCCTGTAACCCCGAGACTACAGACGACAGTGGCGATGAGACTGTGGGATCGAAGTAGTTCATGCGATTGAAGCGCTCGGTGCGTGGCGTATCCAGGTCATACCGGATGCCTAGGTTCAGTGTTAGCTTCCGGTTCACATGCCAATCGTCCTGCAGATATTCCGCGAAATAGTAGCTCTGTGATGCATCGTCCTTGAAGTTTTGAGTGAGGTCGCCCGTGCCGGTGCCGAGCAGCATAGTCGCCAGCCCATTGCCAGTGTTCGCGCTGGCGGCGTTTGGATTGGGCCCCTGTGTAAAGTTGGTCCCGAAGGTGAAGTTTCCTGAGCTGTCGTTGCTCTCATGATCGTTTACCCGGATTAGGCGTCCATCGAAACCTGCTTTGAAGGTATGCGGCCCATGTACCCAGGTAAGAGAGGAGAGCAGGCTATAGGTCATGAAGGCGTTATGGCGGTTGCCAGCGTCGCCGAGATGCGTGTAGCCGCTTGGCGAAAAGACCGGGAAGAGAGCAGTGCCGCCCGCCTGATCGAGACTGCCCGGCAGGCCAAGACTCGACGCCTGAAAGCCAAGGCTTTTATTGAGGAAGTTGAATAGGGTTCGTGAAAAGCCCAGACGCACATCGAAGATCATTCGGGAACTGGGGGTGGTCGTATAACCTACCGTCAGATCGCGAGCAAAGTCCTGATTGTCGATGAGGTCTTCGGCAACCGCTTGCGCAGCCGGAAAGAGCGGATTGGGATTATTGTCAACGACGCGGTTCGAGTATCGGGCGAAGACCTTCTGGCGGTCGCTGATGCTGTGGTCTATACGAACATCCCAGGACGTGATCTGGTTGATCTGACTGCCGCTGGCAAAATAGTTGTTCGCGTTCGTGATTGGATTTCCTTGGGTGTTGGGAAGGGGAAAATAGGTGAGAGCCTTCAGCGCCACGGCGCTTAACATTCCTTTAGGAATCACGTTATTGGGGAAGGGATCGCGGATGAAGCCGGAGCCGTTCGGATTGGCTCGGGTGCTAAAGGGATTAAAGATGGTAATCAATTGACCGTTGGCGCCGAAGGTCTGCGAGAAGTCGCCATTCCGCTGCGCTTGCGTCGGAACGGTCGTGGTCACGGACTGGAAAGAGTTCTGGCGCAACAGCTCGGTGGACACCAGGAAGAAGGTCTTGTTCTTGTAGATCGGGCCGCTTAAGACTCCTCCGTATTGGTTGCGATGAAACGGCGGCAGTGGTACCCCATGCTGATTGGAAAAGTAGTCGTTGGCGTCGAGAGCATTGTTGCGAATGAACTCGAAGGCAGTTCCATGGAATTGGTTTGTACCGGATTTGAAGACGACATTGACGATACCGTCGAGGGAGCGGCCAAACTCAGCCGGATAGCTCTGCGCCAGGACACGAAATTCACCGATAGCGTCGATCGAGGGAAAGACGCCGATGCCCGCATTGCCGTTCACCGTCGGAAAGCCGGCGGGCGTTCCATCCACAAGCGTGTCGGTGTATCCCTGGCGACCACCGTTCACGGAGAAGCCAACGGCGTTATAGTCGTCCCCGACTGATCCTGCGAAACCCGGTACCAGGGCCAGCAAGGAGTAAGGATTACGGGTATTGAGGGGTAGATTGCGAAGTTGTACTCCATTGACTTCGTCGCTGACGATGGAAGAAACAGTATCCAGTCCGGAGACGTCCGCATTAACTGTCACTGATTGTTGAAGCTGTCCCACTTCAAGTGCGACATCCTGGGTAGCGTGTTGATCCAGGTCGAGCTTTATGCCGGTCTGCTCATAGGACTGAAAGCCTTTTGCCTGAATGTTCAATCTGTAAGTTCCAGGCTGGAGATTAAGAATTGAATACTCCCCATTTTCATTGGAGAGCCCGGTAGTCCGGGCATTCGTTCCAGTATTTGTAGCTGCCACCACGGCCCCCTTGACGGTGCCGCCTCCGGAATCCCGGACCACGCCAAGAAGAGTTGCTCCAGTGCTCTGGCTGAGCCCGCTTTGACATAGAGCGAGCGAAATGAGTATGCACGCAAATTGAATCCACTTGAGTCTTGTATGTTTCATCGGGATGTTGCCCTCCATAAACCGAAAGAAATCAGGATTGCCGGTGATGTGTTTGAAAGATTCGAATAGAACGCGGCCGCTCTCCAAGCAGGGGCCGACTGATGCGACATTGGCTTAGTGTGGTCAACGGCGATCGAATGATGACAAGCTATGGCTACCGTGACTGTAGGGCCCTGTTGAAGAATTCACTCCGGTGTTTCACAGTGAAAGCCGGATTTCGGCGCCAAGTGGCATTGAATAAATGATTTACAGAGGGTTCACAATAGTTGGTTGCAACTGTTGCAAGACCCTGGTTTACATACCGTTCACGCAACTGGCTTCTACTGGGAGAACAAGCGTGTCTATATCAGCCACAAGTATCGAGAGTGAGCCTAAGTCCCATTCGCAGGACGCTCGTTGGTTGCTTGCGCGACGCGTCGCAAAGTCCTCAACCTTTGCACGGTCGGAGCAACTGCCCAAGCTTCTGCTGTATGTCTGCAAGATGGCGATCTCGAACCGAGCCGACGCGATCAACGAACAGCGGATCGGGATAGAAGTTTATGGAAGATCGCCAAACTACGATCCGGCTGTGGATGGGATCGTACGATCCCATGCGACGCGACTACGCCAAAAGCTCGAGTCTTACTTCAGCACCGAGGGCGCTCATGAAGCGATGCGGATCGAGATACCCAGAGGCGGCTACGTTCCCCGGTTTTACACTCTGGAGAGCGAAGCGCCCCGGGCAGCAGAAGCCTGCGCCGAGGAGGACGCCCTAGAGGAAAGGCCATCTGGCTTCGCAGCCTCCGACCCTCTTGAGCCTATTCTGTTGCCAGAAGCGTTGCCCCAAAACAAGATATTTGGTCGTCAATGGATCAGACCTTTTCTTGCTGGCCTTGCCATTTCTGCTGCCCTCATCGCAGGCGTGCTTCACCTTCGCCATGACTCAGCGCTGGCGGCGGGACGTTCTGAGATAACGCAAACTGAAATCGAATACAGGTTTTGGAGTAAGCTGTTTCCAATTAACGGACGAACGCTAATCGTTTCCGGTGATAGCGGACTAGTACTCTATGAAACGGTGACTGGCCAAGTGGTCACTCTCTCCGACTACATCGATGGCGTGTATCGCGATCCTAATCGAGCAAAGACTATCGCTTCTGAGGTACCTCAGGAGCTAACTTTTGATCTGGCTTCACGGCGCTATAGCAGCTTCGTTGACCTTACCTTGTCATCGCAACTATCTCATCTGCCAGAATGGAATGCGGAACGCACAACCACCATCTTTGCTCGTGATCTCAGACCGGCAGATGCCGGCAATTCAAACCTCATTCTCATCGGGTCTCGACAGGCGAACCCATGGGTTTCACTCATTGAGCCATCGATGAACTTCGTTCTGGCCCCTGACGGTAAGAGGGGGTTCTATTTCGCTAATCGTCATCCCCATGATGGCGAACTAAAAGAATATATTCCCAAGCCTGAGCCAGGGACTCTTGGAGCTTCTGTTGTATATGGAGATGTGGCCTACCTTCCTAATCCAGGCGGGCAGGGTATGGTGTTGTCCTTGGGTGGACTATGGATAACGGGAACACAATCGGCTGGCAACTTTGTTCTGAATGGAGCCCTGTTTTCAAAATGGTTGAAATCCATTGCCGGTTCCGACGGGTCAATTCCTCCATTTGAATTGTTGATCGGGACTAAGAACCTCCAGGGAAATGCGACCGATTCGTCAATCATCGCGAAAAGAGTTTGGGGCAAATGATTTCGGACCGCGGGTCTTTCTTCACCTCGCTTACGGTTCGATGATCTCG
This sequence comes from Granulicella sp. dw_53, assembly GCF_018449545.1. GTDB lineage: Bacteria > Acidobacteriota > Terriglobia > Terriglobales > Acidobacteriaceae > Edaphobacter. Next base: position 147,229 of record NZ_JAAVUR010000011.1, read on the forward strand.
ACTTCCTTCTAATGAGCAGTGGCACGCTGCACTTCCGCCATCGGGTTACGTTCAATCAATCGCCACCGCACAGCCTTGTCCAATGCCTGGGCGACCAAGGCAGCTACCGCGTTGACCGCCTTAGGAGATAGCACCGCCTGCCGTCTCGATATTGCTCTGTCTTAATGCCGCCCTGCCTAAGCAGCCTGCCGAAGTCTTGCTCAAACCCCATTGAAGCGAGTTTTTGGATGGGTACGTCGCCAAACGATGCGCAAGGATTCAAGACCAAGGGCGAGGCTGATGCTGTGGGACGACGCGACCGCAGACATCATTGCTAGGACGCTGAAACAACCTCAAAAACAAAGCTTCCGCCAAGCGGATGTTAGCTTTGATTATCCCAAACGGCCTCTTCTAGTGGTAAAGGCTGATAATAAAAGAGTTTAAATGGTCGGGGCGAGAGGATTCGAACCTCCGACCCCCTGGTCCCGAACCAGGTGCGCTACCAGACTGCGCTACGCCCCGAACTTGTTGCGATCCGTATTGCTCAGGTGCCTGGGTGGCCTGCTGGTCCGCTTACCGACTGATTCAGTTTAGCAGAGATTGGCTGTGGGAGTGGAAGTGGGTCGTGCACAGGCTGGGTTGGTTCTCCGTGTGTCTTGCTGGTGGTCATAGGTTCTGTGTAGGTGTTGTCGTTGGCTGAAGATCTATTCGAACAGGGTTTGTGCTCGTTGGAGTTCTTCTGCGGTGTCTACGTCCAGTTCTCCGTTTGGGAGGTTCAGGTAGGTGGCTTTTTGCAGGAGGTTTCGGGCTCCTGTGTCGCCTTGGAGAGTCGTTAACTCTTGGAAGACTTGGGCTGGGAAGTAGGCTGGTACTCCGCGGCGTCCAGCGTATTCCGATGCTATGACTTCTTGTCCGCCTTTGGCCAGGTTGCGCAGATGCTCGGATGTGACGGCTGGCTGATCGCAGGCCATGATTACGACTGCTTCTGCGCCTGCGTTCGCGGCGGCGTTCACTCCTGCGCGGATCGATGAGGCCATTCCTTCTTCGGCGGCTTCGTTCAGGACTGTGGTGCAGCCTGGGAGGGTTTCGAGTCCGAAGTTGGTGTTCTGTTCGCTGGAGACGACGATATAGACGGGATTCAGTCCGGCTTCGAGGGCTACGCGAAGCGTTCGCTCCAGGAGCGTTTCTCCGGCCAGAACGATGGTTTGTTTTGGACGGCCAAGTCTGCGGGAGGATCCGGCGGCCAGGATGATTCCGGCGACCTTCACTGCGTGGCGACCTCATCCAAGGCACATTGCTGGTGGAGGTACTGGTTGGTGCTTCCTATCGCGATCTGCTCCGCTACGTCGGTTGCGGATAGCCTGCGCGAGGCTCCTAACTTCCCCTGGATACAGGCCTGGGCTTCGGCGATTACTGCCAGGGCGATCGCCTCTGGACCGTCCCCTCCGAGGTCCAGACCGATCGGCGCATAGAGCCGTGCACAGCACTCTGTTACCGACAGTCCGATCCTGGCCGCTGCTTCACTGACTAACAGACTGCTGCGGTGGCGTGCTCCGAGCACTCCCAGATAGCGTGGCGCGATGGGCAGAAGCGTCGTTAACAGCTCCCGATCCTGTTCGAAGCTGTGGGTCATCAGGACTACGGCGTCTTCGGAGGAGATTCTTAGCTGCTCTACTAATAATTCTGGAGAGGAGCCTGTGATCCATACCACCTTCGATGCTGCAGGGAAGCGTTCTGCCCTTGCCAACTGGGCGCGGCCATCCGCGACCACAACGTTCCAGCCCAGGGATGAAGCCATGCTGACCATCGGCCTGGCGTCTTCTCCTGCTCCGAGCACTACAAGCCGCTGGGGTGGTCGAAGCTCCTCGACGAAGCGTCCCTCGTACTCGTATCCCGGTGCCAGAGTGCGTGCGCACTCGATCTTTGTCTCTTTCAGACCTTCGCTCGCGAAGACTACGTGGCCGTCGGAGGCCAGCACCAATCGTCGCAGACCTCTGCTGGAGGTGGGATCGGGGAGGAAGCTCACCATCACGCTGGACTCTCCACGGAGCGAAGCCTCCATGGCCTCTATTGCTGCTTGAAACTCCGGCGTGTCCACGGGCTCGATCAGCAGGTCGACTACTCCACCGCAGCCCAGCCCATAGGGCATGTTCGCGGTGTCGTCGAAGAGGGTTGAGTACTGCTTGATGACCGCTCCGCTGCGGACCATCCATGCGGCTTTGCGGACCAGCTCGCCCTCCAGACATCCTCCGCTGATGGTTCCGGCGTATTCTCCGTCCGTCGTTGCCAGGATGCGTGCTCCTGGCCGACGGTAGGAGGAGCCTTCGACTCGCACCAGGGTCACCAGGGCGGATAGTCTCCCCTGGCGAGCCAGATTCGTGATCTGCCGACGCTCCATCATGCTGCCCCTTCTACCCGTTGCTGCCGTGCGTCTTGTTTGATTGGCTCCATAGTACTTGGGCCGCGTCAAACACTACCAGTTCTATCTGGCTAGGTCCCCTTGATTCAGGGGGGTACCCCCCTAGGGGGTATTTGGGTGGAAGTGTAATCCTTGCAACGACATAGCGGGTGTGATTCCCGCTATCTGATTGCAAGGATTGGGCTTGCGTCCAAATACGTGATGCGCAACGACTTCGCTCCTTTCAACGGCAAAACCCCCGGCAAAATTGCCGGGGTTTTGATCTCTAGTTCTATTTTATGGAATGGAGGGAAACTAAAGTGCCACTGGTTTATTTGGTTTGGAATCAGTGAGTTGGTGTTTTTGGGGGCTTGACATGTGATTTTGCTGGGGTTTGGAAGATGGAAGGGAAGTTTTGTTCAGCTCCAACGGCCGGTTATGCTGTCTTCCCTTCGCTCGCTCCAGAGGCCAGGATGATGGCGCAAAACAAGCAACAGCAAGTGCGTGCCACAGGGAAGGTATCGGTTCCCCACCCATCGGGCGATCAGGCGCCCTCAGGATGGGGCACCCGGGCTTTGTGGGATTGGGTTGGGGGGAGAACAACGGCAAGAACAAACAACTGCAAGTGCAACCCCAGGTCTTTCGACTGCGCCCCTCGCGATGAGACTGCGAGGGGCTTCGCTCAAGATGACAAATTTGTGGGGCATCTGGATTTGTGGCGGGGAGAGCGTAGATCCCACCCTTCGCGAGAGACAAAGGCGCGAAGGATGGGGCACCCGGGCTTTGTGGGGTTGGGTTGGGGAGAACAACGGCAAGAACAAGCAACTGCAAGTGCAGCCGCAGGTCTTTCGACTGCGCCCCTCGCGATGAGACTGCGAGGGGCTTCGCTCAAGATGACAAATTTGTGGGGCATCTGGATTTGTGGCGGGGGAGAGCGTAGATCCCACCCTTCGCGAGAGACAAAGGCCCTCAGGATGGGGCACCCCGGCTTTGTGGGTTCTGGAAAGGAAAGCGGTCGGGCTTTGCCCGATACCCCACCCTATTTGCGATGAGACTGCAAAAAGGATGGGGCACCCGCTTTTGTGGCAGGGTGAGATGAATGGGGTATGTCAGGGTTTGAGTTGGTGGAGGAATTCTTCGAGCAGGTTGGCGGCTACGGCGGCGCGGTATTTGGCGGTGGAGCGGATGTCGTCGATGGGTTGGGTTTCGGAGGTGAGGGCTGCGCGGGCTGCTGCGATCGTTTCTCGGGTGATGGGTTGGTTTTGGAGAACTCGCTCGGTGGCGGTGAGGCGGATGGGGCGGTCGCGGAGGCTGGCGGCTCCGATGCGGATGTCTTGGATGAGGCCGTCTTTGAGGCGGGCCAGCGCGGCGATGGCTACTTTGGAGATGGCTTGTGCGTTGCGGGTGCCCACCTTGCGGGCGTAGTGGGCGTATTCGCGGAAGTCCCGTTTGAGGGTGATGCTGTGGAGTAATTCGTCGGGGCGGAGGATGGTTTTTTTATAGCCGAGGTGGAAGCCGGCGTAGGGGATGGTGCGGGTGGCGCGGGCGGAGACGAGGGTGAGTTCGGCCTCGTAGGCGAGCAGGGCGGGGAGCGAGTCTGCGGCGGGGGAGGCGTTGACGATGTTGCCGCCCAGGGTGCCGCGGTTCTGGTTGGCGATGGAGCCGGTCCAACTGGCGGCCTGGCTGAGGAGCGAAAAGTCGGTGGCGATCACGGGATCTTTGCGGAGGTCGGTGAAGGTGGTTCCGGAGCCGAGAGTGAGGGTCTCGGGGGTGGTGGCGATGAAGCGTAGCTCTTGAAGATGATTGATGGAGACCAGCTTGCGGGTTGCGAGGCGGCCGGCTCCCAGGGCGACCATCAGCTCGGTGCCTCCGGCGATGGGGGTGTAGGGGCCGAGATCCGAGGCGAGGATGTCGAGGACGGCTTCGAGGGTGGCCGGGGTGGTGAGTTCGTAGTGGGAGGGGTTCGAGCGCATGTCTTAGTTGTTGGTTGGTTGTTGGGTTTTGAGGATGGCTTGTTGGACTGCGTCGAAGATGCGGGTGTAGCCGGTACAGCGGCAGAGGTTCCCGGCGAGGCCTTCCTGTATTTGTAACAGTGTGGGTTGCGGATACTTTTCGAGCAGATGGTGGGTGGCGAGGATCATGCCGGGGGTGCAGATGCCGCACTGGGCTCCGCCTCTTTCGAGGAAGCACTGTTGGATGGGGTGGAGGCGGCCTTTGGTGCTGATGCCTTCGATGGTGCAGATGCGGGCTCCATTGGCTTGCAGGGCGGGGACGAGGCAGGAGTTGACCAGTTCTCCATTCATGAGGACGGAGCAGGAGCCGCACTCGCCTTCGCCGCAACCTTCTTTGGTGCCGGTGAGGTGGAGGTCTTCGCGGATGAGGTCGAGGAGGCGCTTCATCGGTGGAGCTTCGATGGTTTTGGTTTCGCCGTTGATGGTTAAGGTGATTTGGGTCATTTTGGGCTTAGCTTGGGGAGAGGAAGGTGGGGGTTGGAGGTTTACTTTCCACCGTTTGCAGAAGCGCGAAGGATGGGGTATCCGGGGGTTGTGGGGTTGGGGAAGGAAGGCGGTCGTGCTTCGCACGATACCCCACCCTATTTGCGATGAGACTGCAAAAAGGGTGGGGCACCCGCGGTTGTGGCTGGGTGTGAGTTTTCGTGACGGGGGTCATGCGGTGGTCTCGCTGAAGTAGGGGCCGGCGTTGGTGGGTTCCAGGTCTTCGCTGCCGGATTCGGGGGTGCTGGTCATGCGCTCGAAGATGTCTTCGGGGAGAAGGGGGATTTCGGTGAAGGCGATGCCGGTGGCGTCTTCGATGGCGTTGAGGATGGCGGGGGCGGGTCCGTCCATGGGGAGCTCACCGATGCCCTTGGCTCCGAAGGGGCCGTGGACGCTGGGGATCTCTTCGAAGGCGACGCGGATGGGAGGCAGGTCCGCGCTGGTGGGCATGATGTAGTTGGTCATCTGGTTGTTGGCCATGTGGCCCTTTTGCCAGACGCATTTCTCGTAGAGCGCGTAGCCGATGCCCTGGGCGACACCGCCCTCGATCTGGCCTTTGGCGAGGACGGGGTGGAGGACTTTGCCGACCTCCTGCAGGGCGTAGAAGTCGGTGCAGGTGGCGGAGTAGGTGGTGGTATCGACGGCGACCTCTGCGACGTAGACAGCCCAGGCGTAGGCGGGATAGGCTGCGCCGCGGTAGCTCTCGTCGTCCCAGAGGATGTCGCCGGGGGCTTCGTAGCGGGCGCTGGCGACGAGGGTGCCGTGTTCGGCAAGGTAGGCCAGAGCGGCAGAGCGGAACTCTGCTGGGGTGTAGGGGGTTGTGGAGGTTTCGCTAGTGGACGGCAGGTATGGGGAGAGCGTGTTGCGGAGAGATTGGGAGGCGCGTTCGACCAGCTTGCCGACGATCATAGCGGTGCGGCTGGCGACGGTGGGGCCGGAGTTGGGAACGTGGGAGGTGTCGGGCTGGGCGATGAGGACGTCTTCGTAGGGCAGGTGGAGGGTCTCGGCGGCGACCTGACAGAGGATGGTGTTGGTGCCCTGACCGAACTCGGTGGCGGAGACGAGGATCTGGGGGCGGCCTTCGGGGGTGAGCTCGATGTGGACGAGGGAGTTGAGGCGGCGTTCGCCGGAGCCGGTGAATCCTGCGCCGTGGAAGAAGGTGGCGAAGCCCATGCCGCGCTTGATGGGCGAGGAGGGGTTGGTGCGGGCGAACTCGGCGCGTTTGGCGTGGTAGCTGGATTCGTCGAGGGCGCGGGTGAGGAGGTGCTGCATGTTGACGGTGTCGGTGATGAGCTGGCCGGTGGCGGTGTGGTCGCCGATGCCGAGGAGGTTACGTCGGCGAAGCTCTTCGGGGGAGAGGCCGACGACCTTGGCGATCTTGTTCATGTGGCGTTCGGTGGCGAAGATGCTTTGTGGCGCGCCGAAGCCGCGGAAGGCTCCGTGGGGCGGCAGGTTGGTCGCCATGGCCTTAGCCCGGACGCGCAAGGCGGGCCAATGGTATGGGCCGGGGGCGTGGATGGTGCCGCGGGAGAGGACGACGGGGGTGAGGGTGGCGTAAGCACCGCCGTCGAGGGCGAAATCGATTTCGCCGGCGAGGATCTTGCCGTCTTTGCTGACGGCGGTGCGGTGGCGACTGCGGCTGGGATGGCGCTTGGTGGTGCCGGCCATGTCTTCGGCGCGGTCGTAACAGATCTTTACGGGGTGGCCGGACTTCATGGCGAGCAGAGCGGCGTGGGAGCCGATGACGGAGGGGAAGTCCTCCTTGCCGCCGAAGGCTCCGCCGGTCTCGGTCTGGATGACGCGGCATTTTTCTTCGGGGAGGTTGAAGACGAGCTCCAGGGCGTGGACGAGGTAGTAGGGGCACTGCAGGGAGCCGTGGACGGTGACGCCGTCGGTGGCGGAGTACTCGGCGATGACGCCGTTGTTCTCGATATAGAGCTGCTCCTGCGCGCCGGTGCGGTACTCGCCTTCGACGATGTAGTCGGCGGTGGCGAAGATGTGGTCGAGGTTGGAGGTGTCGCCGGACTCCATGAGGTAGGTCTTGAAGGTGTTTTTCTGGGTCGAGTGCTGGTGGTCGGCTGGGGCGGGGGACCAGATGGCGGGGGCGTTGGGGGCCTCGGACTCTTCGATGGTGAAGACGCCGGGAAGCTCCTTGTAGGTGATGTGAACTCCGGCGACGGCGGCGGGGAGGACGGCGCGGTCGGGGTGTGCGAGGAGGAGGATGGGCTCGTCGGGGTGGTTGACGCGGTCGGAGGCGAGGCAGCGGTGATCGTGGGTAAGGTGAACGATGGTGTTCTGGCCGGGGATGTCGGCGGCGGTGACGATGACGAACTCATCCCAGGGGATGGCGGGATCGAAGGTGATGGAGACGATGCGGCCGCGGGCGATGGAGCTGCGGACGGTGGCTCCGAACCACATGCCGGGGAAGGAGAGGTCGTCGACGTACTTTGCCTGGCCGAGGACCTTGGCGGCGCCTTCCTTACGGATGGGAGAGAAGCCTACGGTCTGGAGGAGATCAGGCATCGGGTAAGGGTTTCGGATATCGGGTAAGGATAGAACGAATCAGGGGTGGCGTCGATTCGGGGTAGGCTGAAGGCTGACGGGGTTGGTGTGAGTACGTTAGACTTGGCAGCAACTTGTCGCTGTTGCTATGTGACTTATTGGACGACTGCGCTGGGCGCAGCAGGGAGACGGAGTGGTAGAGAAGATTGATGCCCATCATCATCTGTGGCGGTATAACGCTGAGGAGTATGGATGGCTGGATGAGGATATGAAGGCGATTCGGCGGGATTTTCTGCCGAAGGATCTGATGGCGGAGCTTGCGGGCGCCGGGATTGACGGGACGGTGGCGGTGCAGGCTCGGCAGACGCTGGATGAGACGCGCTGGCTGCTGGATCTGGCAGAGGAGAACGAGGCGATACGCGGTGTTGTGGGGTGGGCTCCGATTGCGGGCGAGGACTTTCCGGGGGTGATGGAGGAGTTCGAGGACCGGCCCAAGCTGAAGGGGCTGCGGCATTTGATCCAGTCGGAGGAGGACGAGAACTACATTCTAAGAGCGGACTTCAATGCTGGGATGTATGCGATGCGCGGCAGCGGACTGGTGTACGACATTCTGGTCTATGAGCGGCAGCTTCTGCAGACGATCGAGTTCGTCGATGAGTATCCGGAGCAGGTGTTTGTGCTGGATCACATTGCGAAGCCGAAGATTGGGGCGGGGATTCTGGAGCCCTGGGCGGAGAATATGCGGGAGCTTGGGTTGCGTCAGAATGTCTGGTGCAAGGTGAGTGGGTTGGTTACGGAGGCTGACTGGAAGAACTGGACCCCGGAGACGCTTAAGCCTTATCTGGATGTCGCGGTGGATGCGTTTGGGGCGGAGCGGCTGATAGTGGGTTCGGATTGGCCGGTGTGTCTGGTGGCGAGTGGGTACACGCAGTGGTTCGATCTGCTGCGGAGTTACTTTGCCGGATTTACGGAGAACGAGCGCGATGCGGTCTTTGGTGGGACCGCAATCAATGTGTATCAACTTTAGGGATTCGCGTTGCGTCCATAGGAGAATAGAAGAGAACGGCGGGAGAGTGGATGAAGGCGTTTCGGATGGAAGCGGCGGGCGTGGCTGGAGTGGCCGACGTAGCCGAGGTCGAAGGGAAGAAGGGTGAGGTGCTGCTGCAGGTCAAGATGGTGGGGATGTGCGGCACAGACCTCAATACTTTTCGCGGACGCAATGCGATGGTGACGTTTCCCCGGGTGCTGGGGCATGAGGTTGCGGCGCTGGTGGTGGAGGGTGGCGGAGATCTCGCGGCGGGGACGGCGGTTACTGTGTCTCCTTATACGAGCTGTGGGATTTGTCCCTCGTGCAGGAGAGGGCGGGTGAACGCTTGCCAGCATAACCAGACGATGGGAGTGCAGCGCGATGGAGCGATGATCGAGTTCATCAGCGTGCCGCGCGAGAAGCTGTATGTTGCGAATCTTTCGTTGAAGGAATTGTGTCTTGTTGAGCCGCTGACGGTGGGCTTTCATGCGGTGGCACGGGGACGGGTTCAGGCGGAGGACTCGGTGGCGGTCTTCGGCTGTGGAGCAATTGGGTTGGGCGCGATTGCGGGTGCTGCGTTTCGCGATGCGGAGACGATTGCGATCGATATGGACGATGCGAAGCTGGAGATTGCGCGCAAGGCCGGGGCGAAGCACCGCATCAACACGGCGCGGGAGAATCTGCATGCTCGTTTGGCCGATATCACCGGAGGGCAGGGGCCGGATGTGACGATCGAGGCGATCGGGCTGCCGGTTACGTTTCGAGCGGCGGTGGAGGAGGTCGCATTTACCGGGCGCGTGGTGTACATCGGGTATGCCAAGGAGCCGGTGTCGTATGAGACGCGACTATTCGTGCAGAAGGAGCTGGATATTCTGGGCAGCAGGAATGCTTTGCCGGATGACTTTCGCCAGGTGATTCATATGCTGGAGGCGCGGCGTTTTCCTGTGGACGACACGGTGAGCGCGATTGTTTCGATGGAGGATGCTGCCCGCATGCTGGGAGAGTGGAGCGCTCGGCCTGCGGACTTTACCAAGATCCTGGTGCAGGTGAGTTAGGGATGTCGTAACGATTGGAGTAACGAATGCAGGTGTCAACGTCGACCAATGCAACGAACAAAGATGCGGGTGTGGGGCAGTCAGTCTTTCCTGTTGGGCAGATGACGTTATTTGTACTGGTCACTGTGCTCTTCTTTCTGTGGGGGATGTCGAACAACCTGACGGATATTTTGGTGCAGCAGTTTAGGAAGTCTTTCGAGCTCTCGCAGTTCGGGGCGCAGTTGGTACAGACGGCGAACTTTCTTGGCTACTTCTGCATGGCGATTCCGGCGGCGCTGGTGATGCGGCGGTGGGGGTACAAGGCGGGGATGGTGTTGGGGCTGGTGCTGTTCGGCGGCGGGATGGTGCTGTTCTGGCCGGCGGCGGTGAGCGGGCAGTATGTGCCATTCCTGATTGCGTTGTTCGCGGTGGGTTGCGGAGCGTCGGTGCTGGAGACGGCGGCGAATCCGTTTATGGCCCAGTTTGGGCCTGCGGCCACGTCGGAGCGGAGGCTCAACTTCGCGCAGTCGTTCAATCCGCCGGGGACTGTGCTGGGTGTGATTATCGGGGCGCAGTTTATCTTTTCGGGAGTGGAGCTGCGCGAGCCGGAGGTTGCGGCGATGCGGCAGGCTGGGACGTATGCGGCTTATCTGCACACGGAGTTGATGCGGGTGGTGCCGACCTATCTGGCGCTGGGTTCTGTGGTGCTGCTGTTTGCGCTGGTGCTTTCGCGGATGAAGTTTCCTTCGCTGCGGGGCGAGCATGAAGATCATTCGGTTGCGGAGGACCAGGGGAGCTTCAAGCAGTTGCTGCGCTTTCAGCATCTCTGGTTTGCGGTGCTGGCGAACTTCTGCAATGTGGGCGCGCAGGTCTCGACCTGGAGCAGCTTGATTCCTTATATGAAGCAGTACACGAATGTGAGTGAGAGGACTGCTGCTGGGTATCTGACGGCGACTTTGATCGCTATGTTGGTGGGGCGGTTTGTGACGACGCCGCTGATGAAGTACATTCCGGCGAGCAAGATCCTGGGAGCTTATGGAGCGGCGAACGTTCTGCTGATCGCGCTGGCGATTACGCGGCCGGGGATGCTGGGCGCTTATGCGATTGTGGCGAGCAGCTTCTTTCTGTCGATCATGTTTCCTACGATCTTCGCGCTGGGCTTGAAGGGGTTGGGGGCGAGTACGAAGCTGGCTGGATCATTCCTGGTGATGGCGATTGTGGGTGGGGCTGTGTTTCCGCCGATTCTGGGTTGGATTGCTAAGCGGAGCGGGAGTCTGGCGGACGGGTATATTGTGCCGGCGGTGGGGTTTGCTGGGGTTTCGCTTTATGGGTTTTTGGCGGGGCGGGTGCGGCCTCGTGAGGTTGCTGTCGTGGCTAAGGTTCTTTGATGTTGGTTGGGGAAGGTTGTGGTTCCTCAATCGTCGGGTGATTAGGAGGATAGGCCCCCGAAGTGTTTCGGTGGTGAGGAACAACGGTGCGGCTGGGGATTGTTTACCTCCCACCCTTCGCAAGAGACAGAGGCGCGAAGGATGGGGCACCCGGGCTGTTGTGCTTGAGTTGAGGAGAGTAGAGGCGTGGAACAAGCAACTGCAAGTGCAACCACAGGTCCTTCGACTGCGCCTCTCGCGATGAGACTGCGAGAGGCTTCGCTCAGGATGACAAATTTTTGATATTCGGAGAGATGTTTTTTGTTTGTCTAGCGGCCTTGGGAGGCTAGCTTTTGGTGGATCAGGTCGGCGAAGTGGCCTACTTGTTGCAGGGATTCCAGCTCGGCGGTTTGGAACTTGATGTTGAAGCCGGCTTCTACGGCTACGATCAGGTTGATGTGGTTGAAGGAGTCCCACTCCTGTACGTCCGCCGCAGTGAGGCTGGGCGTCAGGACGAGGGTGTCGTCATCGAAGACGTCGCGGAAGATTTCGGTGAGTTGAGCGTAGATTTCCTGCTGCTGCATGTGCTTTGAGACTTCCTTTAGGTGCTTCGGGTCTCGCCGACACTCAAGGGATCGGACTGGATTTTGCCGACCCCTGCGCTATGACTCTAGCTAGAGACTACAAGCTGTTGCGATCCTAGAAGTGGCGCAGGGTATCGATGGGTGTCGGGGGACGGGGTGCTTCCGGGCTGGGTGGAGGATCGTATGTGACGGGGCCGTCGGTGGTGCTCTTTTCGATGGAGCGGCTGACGAGGTCGCGCGAGCCGAGTCCGATAGCCAGGGAGAGTGTGAGTACGATGCCTCCGAAGAGGATGCCGAAGGCGAGGTCTACGACGGTGCCGCCGATCTGCAGGTGATCCAGGACCATCGCCGCAGTAAGCACCAGGACCAGCCACTTGACCCCAAGGGAGAGGAAGCGGGCGTACTGGAGACGGGCGTTGACGGCTCCGATGAGCACCGAACGCGAGAGGAAGCGGGCGATGAGGTTTCCGATGAGCAGCAGGATGACCGCGCCTACCGAGTGGGTGAGATAGGGCAGGATGAAGACGGAGATGTTCGAGTTGTCGGAGTAGGAGGCGTTGAAGGCGGAGATGCCGACGATGACGCCCAGCAGAACGCAGCCCCAGAAGACGACCCTGGTCACCAGGACGGTGGGGCTGTGAGCGGGGGACCACTCCTGAATGTTGCTGATGGCGGCCGCGGCCTGGTTGCGGGAGAGGCGCTCATCGAACTTTACTGCGACCAGGACGCGGCGCAGCAGCGCGGCGAGGCCGGAACCTATCAGGGTAAGGAGAAGGACGGCGACCAACAAGGCGACCAGGCCAGGCAGGAAGCTGGCGAGATTGAAGAGTACGCGGTGGGCGGACTCACTGAGTGCGGAATTAACTTGTTGCCACATAATGTCGTCTCCTTACGGGGTGCTGCGGGCGACTGGAAACCAGGCTGGTCGTTCTAGAACTATCTGTCTTTAAATCTTTTTTTAAAGCTCTCTTTGTCTTTTTCTTTTTAAAGCTCTCTTTGTCTTTTTATGGATTGAATCGATCCGGCCATCTCCAACGCGACACCAGATAGGCCTTGTCATTCTCAAAGTTCGTCGCCAACTCCTCGATGTGTTGCTCTGGGGCGGTCCCGCTTTCGGCGAGGATGATGTGCGACGCGACCCAGGCGAGGTAGAGGGGAGTCAACGCGCCCAGCAGGTGTCCGCGGTTGATGGTACGCAGGCGATGAGCCAGGACGAAGTCGTAGACGATGCGGATCCACAGAGCATCGCTCATGCGGAAGCTGGTCACAGGCATCTGGGAGAGACGTTTGAGGCCAAGCAGCGAGTTGGGAGGCAGGACGAGCGCCCAGATCTCGTGCAGGTTGGTGTAGGCGAGCTGGAAGGCTGCAAGCATCGGGGTGACGTCGGGCCAGCCCTCGGCGGGGGCTCGCAGCATGGAGACCTCCCGCAGGGGCTGGATGGTGCGGACGCGCTGCCAGAAGCTGGCTTTGAGGTTGATGTCGTTGAAGAAGGAGCCGGCGACCTGGGCGAGCAGAGCATTCAGGTCGATGGACGCGGGCTGCGGCAGGCTGCGGGGGCCGCTGTCGACCTCGGTGATGACGAAGTTGGCGGCGGCAGCCTCGGCGACGGGCCAGAGGATGGCATCGTTCTGTCCGGCGGCAGTGAAGGTCTGGGCGATTGCGGCGAGGCGCTCGGCCATGCGAAGGGAGAGGCCGAGATCGATGGCGAGGGGATAGCGCGGCTGCGCTCCGTAGAGGGTTCGGGTGACAGGATAGAGGATGGCGGAGTTGACCAGGCCTTCGTGGGGCCCGAGGTTGTAGCGCGGGACAGCGAGGTCGGTGGGGGCCTTGCCGGTAGGGTCCATCAAGGCGGATGCGAGGGCGCGGATCGAAACGGGAGTGAGGGACTGGGACTCCGGTCCAAGCAGAATGCAGGCGGTTACCTTGTGCTCCTGCGCCACCTTGAAGGTGTTGAGGTAGTCCGCCGCCGTGAGATAGAGCGCTCCGACCGCGGGCGTTGCAGCAGTGTAGGGGATCAGGCGAAGGTTGCCGAAGGAGCCACCGGTGAGGATGGGATTGCCGGCGTCGGGGGTGGTGACGAGGATGTTCCGGTTTCCACTTTGACCCGAGGTGGGGGCGGAGAAGGCGAGGGCGAGGTTGGTCAGGGTGGCTTCGAGGGCCTCGGGTGGAAGCGAGGTGAGGCCGATGAGCAGAGTGCCGGCGGTGTCCGGGGCTATGGAGGCAGCTTTGGCAGGTTCTGCGGCGTTAGCCGGGGAGTCGGTGGTGGCGTCGACGTTGCTGGGAGTAAGGGCCATCGGGGTATCCCGTCTTTCCTGGTGCTACGAGGGGAAGGTCTGATTAAGGATGCACAATTCAGGGACGTTCATCATCTTAAACCTATGGTCCGGACTACATGCAGTTACTCACGATGTTTCTGCGCGGATAGAGGAGGCAGGTGAGTTTGCATCACGGGTTTATCTTATGCGCTCCTGAAGCTGTGCGCGCTTGAGGGAGGGAATGATCTTCCGCGTCCATCTTGTTGGGGCGAAGATACATTCTTTCAGGGCGAGCGTTGCATCCTAATGTTTTGAGTAACTTCAAAACCCATTTCCCTCGAGCGTCAGATAGTAGAGATGCAAGGTTTGGGGTGCGCGGTTGCTGACGTACCGATCTGGACGAGGTTAAGTGGTGGCACGACAGAGGAAGACGAACAGGGCGCTGCATGGATCCCCTATTGAGGACTATTGCCTGATCGGCGACTGCGAAACTGCGGCGCTGGTCTCGAAGCATGGATCGATCGACTGGCTTTGCTGGCCAGATTTCTCATCAGGAGCTTGCTTCGCGGCGCTGCTGGGGACGAAGGATCACGGCTATTGGAGCCTTGCGCCCACGGCCAAGGTGAAGAGTTCCCGTAGGCGATATGTCGACGACACGCTGGTGCTGGAGACGACGTTCGTGACCCGTGGGGGCGAGGTTCTGGTCACGGACTTCATGCCGCCGCGAAGTGGATGCTCGCACCTGATACGCATCGTGCGTGGGGTGCGGGGTCGGGTGAAGATGAGGATGGAGCTGGCGCTGCGGTTCGACTATGGGAGGACCGTTCCCTGGGTGACGCATGCGAAGTCCGGCCTAAATGCGATCGCGGGTGACGATATGGCGGTGTTGCGTACCTCCGCTCCGCTGCGGGGCGAGGGGCTTACGACGGTGAGCGAGTTTACGGTCAAGGCGGATCAGGTGGTCAGCTTTGTGCTGACGGGCGGATCTTCCATTGAGAAGTTTCCTCCTGCGCCGAATACTCAGCGGGCGTTGCGGAGCACCAAACGATTCTGGTCGGGGTGGGCGAAGCGGGGGACGTACCGGGGAGCATACCAGGATGCGGTGCGGCGGTCGCTGATCACGCTGAAGGCACTGACGTACAGGCCGAGCGGCGGTATCGTCGCCGCGGTGACGACGTCGCTGCCGGAACAGATCGGGGGCGGGAGGAACTGGGACTACCGCTTCTGCTGGATTCGGGATACTTCGTTTACTTTGCTGGCGCTGCTGGCAGCGGGCTATGACGAGGAGGCGGTGGCCTGGCGTGAGTGGCTGATGCGTACCATCGCTGGTGCGCCGGATCAGGTGCAGGCTCTTTATGGAGTGCGCGGGGAGCGGCAGTTGACGGAGTGGGAGGCGGACTGGCTGCCGGGGTATGAGGGTTCGAAGCCGGTACGGATCGGGAATGGGGCGACGGGGCAGTTTCAGTTGGATGTCTTTGGGGAGCTGGCTTCGGCGCTGGCGAGGACTCCGGAGGCGAAGGGGCGTGAGCGGATCTCGGCTACGGCGTTGCAGGCGGCGTTGATCGATCATGTCTGCAAGGTGTGGCAGGAACCGGATGAGGGGATCTGGGAGACGCGAGGAGGGCGCAAGCACTTTACCCACTCGAAGGTGATGGCGTGGGCTGCGCTCGACCGGGCGATTCGGAACTACGAACGGTTCGACGGTTTTGGTGATGTCGAACGATGGCGGAAGAATCGGGACATGATCCATCGCGAGGTGTGCGCGAAGGGGTTTAATAAGAGGCTGAACAGTTTTGTGCAGTCGTATGGATCGACGCAGTTGGATGCTTCGTGTCTGAGGATTGTGCTGGTAGGATTTCTGCCTCCGGAAGATCCGCGGATTCGCGGGACGGTGGAAGCGATCGAGCGGGACCTGATGAGGAAAGGGTTCGTGCTGCGATACAACACGAAGAACTTTCGCGATGGGCTGCAGGGCAGCGAGGGAGCCTTTCTGGCGTGCAGCTTCTGGATGGTGAGTAATCTTTGGTTGATCGGGCGCAAGGCGGATGCGAAGGCGCTCTATGAGCGGTTGCTGGGGCTGCGCAACGATGTGGGGCTGCTGTCGGAGGAGTACGATCCAGTACGAAGAAGACTTGTGGGAAACTTTCCGCAAGCGCTTTCGCACATCGCTCTGATTCATGCTGCGTTCACAATCTCGGGAACGTGGCGGCCGCAGGCGTACGGCGATCAAAGGACTTAGACGGGAAGGGAGAGAGCAGGCGCTGCGCATCCAAGTGAGTGCAACCCGAAGGTGCCCTCGGTACTCTAAGGTTATATCTGCTGAACCTGCACCACTTGTGCCGAACCTGATCGGTTGACGACTCATGCTACGCACCCCTAAATCAACGTATCGACTCCAATTTCATAAAGACTTTACCTTCGACCACGCCGTCGCTATCGCGGACTATCTGCGGGAGCTGGGTATCTCGCATGTGTATAGCTCTCCCTACCTGCAGGCCGCGCCGGGCAGTACGCACGGCTACGACGTGGTGGATCACCAGAAGGTGAACGCGGAGCTCGGCGGAGCGGCCGGGCACGATCGCCTGACGAAGAAGCTCGGCGAGGTGGGGTTGGGGCAGGTGCTGGACATCGTGCCCAACCATATGTCGCTGGGCAGCGAGAACCGCTTCTGGTGGGATGTGCTTGAGAACGGGACTTCGAGCCGGTATGCTTCGTTCTTCGATATCGACTGGCAGCCGCAGGAAGAACGTCTGCGTAACAAAGTACTGGTGCCGATCCTCTCCGATCAATACGGAAGGGTGTTGCAAGCTGGCGGGATCAAGGTTGTGCGGGATGGAGGATTGTTCCAGGTGGAGTGTGCTGGGCAGACGCTTCCTGTCGCTCCGCCTACGCTGCCGACGATTTTGACGAGGGCCGCGGAGTACTCGAAGTCCGAGACGCTGAGCTTTCTGGCGGCGTCGTTTGGACGGCTTCCGGCTCCGGAGTACGTGGACCGCAGAACGATTCTGGCGCGTCATCGCGACAAGAAGGTGCTTTATGCGCTGCTGGCTCGTCTGTGTGCGGAAGAGCCGGGCGTCTGCGGGCAGATCGATCGTGCGGTGATGGAGCTGAACGCGAATTTGGATGCGCTGGACGATCTTCTGAATCAACAGAACTATCGGTTGGCCTACTGGAAGGCCGCGGATCAGCAGCTTGGCTACAGGCGCTTCTTCGATGTGAATACGTTGATCGGTCTGCGGGTGGAGCGCGAGCATGTGTTCGAGGAGACGCATG
This sequence comes from Granulicella sp. dw_53, assembly GCF_018449545.1. Lineage (GTDB taxonomy): Bacteria > Acidobacteriota > Terriglobia > Terriglobales > Acidobacteriaceae > Edaphobacter. Next base: position 164,143 of record NZ_JAAVUR010000011.1, read on the forward strand.
CTCTGGTACTGGACTGGCTGGAGCGCGGCGTGCTCGATGGCGTGCGGGTGGATCATCCGGATGGGCTTCGCGATCCGTTGCAGTACTTCGAGCGTCTGCGGGAGCGTGCGCCCGGGGCGTGGATCGTGGGAGAGAAGATTCTCGAGCCGGGAGAGTATCTGCCGGAGAGCTGGCCGATTGAAGGGACCAGCGGCTACGACTTTTTGAACGTTGCGATTGGTGTGCTGGTGCGGTCGGAAGGGATGGCGGAGTTGAGTGCGGTGTACTCCGACTTTATCGGTGGGTCTCCGACCTACTCCGACATCATGCACGAGAAGAAGATCAACGTGACTCAGGAGTCGCTGGCCAGCGATGTGAATCGGCTGACGTCGCTCTTCGTCGAGATCTGCGAGTGCAATCGCAATCAGCGCGACTACACACGAGCCGAGATGCGGCGTGCGATCCGTGAGGTGGCGGCGTGCTTTCCTATCTACCGGACCTATGTGGTTCCGGAGCGCAATGAGATTACCGACCTGGACCGGCGGGTCATCTCGCAGGCGACGGATTGCGCGAAGGCAAAACGTCCTGATATTGATGGTGGACTCTTTGACTTCATGCGCGATGTATTGACGATGGTCGTCCGGGGCAAGCAGGAGACCGAGTTCGTGATGCGCTTTCAGCAGTTCACCGGACCGGTGATGGCGAAGGGCGTCGAAGATACTGCCTTCTATTGCTATAACCGCCAGACCGGCGTGAACGAGGTGGGAGGCGATCCGGGCCGCGATGGTCTTTCGGTCGAGGACTTTCACTCTTACTGTGGCACGATGCAGAAGACACGTCCGCTGACGATGACGACGCTCTCTACCCACGACACCAAGCGCAGCGACGACGTACGCTCACGGTTGGCGGTGTTGACGGAGATGCCGGGCAGATTCGGTGCGGCAGTCCATCGCTGGTCGCGTCTGAATGCGGAGCTGCGCGGCACACGAGCGGATGGGACTTCGATCGTCGATCGCAATACGGAGTACTTCTACTACCAGTCGTTGATTGGCGCCTGGCCTGTCACGGCCGACCGCATGCGTGCCTACATGGAGAAGGCGATGCGCGAGGGCAAGCAACAGACCTCGTGGGTGGCGAACAATAAAGAGTTCGAAGATGCATTGAACAGCTTTATCGATCGGACGCTGGAGCATGCGCCATTTCTTGAGGAGCTGGAACAGTTTGTCGAGTCGGTGAAGCCTGCCGGTCGAGTGAACTCGCTTGCGCAGACGTTGATGAAGCACACTGCGCCGGGCGTGCCCGATCTCTACCAAGGCGGCGAGCTGTGGGACCTCAGCCTGGTGGACCCCGACAACCGCAGGCCGGTGGACTACGTCCTCCGCTGCAAGCTGCTGGAAGAGATGCGGACGATGACGGCGGCGCAGGTGATGGAACGCATGAACGACGGGATGCCCAAGCTCTGGACGATCCGGCACGCGCTGCAGCTACGCAACGAGCATCCTGAGTGGTTCGGCGCGGAGAGCGGCTATCGCGCGCTCAAGGCGACGGGCTCCAAGAAGGCTCATGTACTGGCCTATCTGCGCGGCGACAGTGTGGTGACGGTGGTGCCGCGGCTGGTGGTTACGCTGGATGGCAAGTGGGCCTCCACGGCGCTGGCATTGCCCAAGGGGCAGTGGAGAAATCGTTTGACGGGTGAGTTGGTCGAAGGTGGCAAGGTAGCCGTCGAAGGGCTGCTGCGGGAGTTTCCTGTAGCCCTTTTGGTGCGGGAAGAGAGTCCGGAGAATACCGGAGAGATAAAGGATTCTAAGAATGCATGAGTTTACGGTATGGGCGCCCAAGGCCGAGAAGATGTCCCTCAAGATCGAAGACAGAGCGTACACGATGGCGGGGCCGGATAGCAGAGGCTGGTGGCGCACGACTGTTGAGGAGGCTGGACCAGGCACCGATTACGCATTCCTGATGGATGACGATGAGACGGCGTATCCCGATCCGCGTGGGGCATGGCAGCCGAACGGAGTGCACTCGGCGTCTCGTCTGGTCGACCACAAGGCCTTCGAGTGGACCGATGCGGAGTGGCAGGGACCGCCGTTAACCGGAGCTGTGATCTACGAGCTTCACATCGGCACCTTCACTAAGGAAGGAACCTTCGATGCGGCAATCGAGCGTCTACCGTATCTTGTGGAGTTGGGCATCACCCACATCGAGCTGATGCCGGTGGCGGCGTTTCCCGGCGCGTTTGGATGGGGATACGACGGCGTCGCGCTGTTTGCTGTGCGGCATACGTACGGCGGGCCGGATGCGCTGCGGCGGCTGGTCGATGCCTGCCATCAACATGGCATTGCAGTGTTGATCGATGTGGTCTACAACCACTTCGGACCAGTAGGGAACTACGCCAACAAGTTCGGTCCTTACCTGACCGATCTGCATCGCACGCCGTGGGGCTCCGCGGTGAACTTCGAAGGGGCCGGCAGCGACGAGGTGCGGCGCTTCTTCTGCGACAACGCGTTGATGTGGATGCGCGACTACCACGTCGACGGTCTTCGTCTGGATGCGGTCCATGAGTTCGTGGATCGTTCTGCCATTCACTTTATGGAGCAGCTCTCCGCCGAGGTCGACGTACTGTCCTCGACTCTGGGACGGCGGCTGGTGTTGATCGCCGAGAGCGACCTCAACGATCCTCGCGTCGTTACACCTCGCGAGGCACGCGGCTATGGCATGGACGCGCAGTGGAGCGACGACTTCCACCATGCGCTGTTCGCGATCCTGCATACAGAGCAAGGTAAGGGATACTACGACGACTTCGGCTCGTTCGCGGATCTGGCTAAGGCGTTGAATCAGGTCTTCGTATACGACGGTGCATACTCCGGCTATCGCAGCCGGTCGCATGGGCGTCCCGTGGCTGGCCTATCGGCGCATCACTTTGTGGGCTTCATCCAGAATCATGATCAGGTAGGGAATCGCGCGACTGGCGACCGGCTGGAGCACATCATCGGCATGGACCGCTCGAAGGTCGCCGCCGGTCTTATCCTCACCGCGCCGTTCATCCCCATGCTCTTCCAAGGTGAGGAGTATGCCGCTTCCACACCCTTTCAATACTTTGCCGATCACGAGGACGGGGAGCTGCGCAAGGCTGTCTCCGAGGGACGTAAGCGCGAGTTCGCTGCCTTCGGATGGAACCCGGAGCAGATCCCTGACCCGGAGAGCCCTGAGACCTTCGAGCGGTCGAAGCTGAACTGGGACGAGGTCCACCAGGGACAGCATGAAGAGATGTTTCAGTGGATGAAGCAACTCATCCATCTGCGCCGCTCGTCTTCGTCGCTGAACGACGGCGACCTTGGCCATGTGAAGGTCGAGTACGACGAACTGAAGCGTACGCTGGTGATGACACGCGGTCTGGTGAGGATATTTTGCAACCTGGGTGAAGAGACGGTGAGCCTTCCGGACTCTGAAGGATCTCCGTTGGTGCTGGCGTCCTGCGCCGACATCTATATAGAAGATGGGAAGGTGGTTCTCCCCTTGAACTCCCTGGCCATCGTCTCTCGAGAGACGAACTAAGCCGAAGAGCAACTCGCGCCTACTGAGGTAGATACGAATGCCGTTGAGGATAGGATTGCCAGGTCTGTAGAGTAACCGTTACACTCTTCCAGACCCAGTCCACTCCCCGTTCCGTTCGGAAGCTGCCCAGCTCTTCTGTGCCCGGAACGCTACCCGAAATCGAAACTTTTATTCTGCGGATTTCGTATCTCTCACAGCTTTCTTACGTCTATGAAACAACATGCCGGTCAAGATGTTGGCCTGGCTGCGGTCGTATTGGAAGAGGCCGGGCGGGTCTGACTGGAATGATTGAACGCAAGCTGAAATTACCCTGAGGATCTACCCGATGGCAACAGTATCTGGCGTAACGCGAGCGGCTCTGCAAAGATTGGTGCTGCTCCCCGCGTTGTTCACCGTAAGTTTGACTCCGTTCGCCGTCGCGCAGGCATCGGCAGCGCCAACCGCCGCGGCTGCGGCAAGGCAGATCGGAACGGTGAAGTCGATTGCCGGAACCACGCTGATGCTGACCACTGATGCCGGTCAAGCGGTAACGGTAACGCTGGGAGATGCGGTTCGCGTCGTGCAGCTTGCACCGGGCAGTACAGATCTTAAGACCGCTACCCCGGGCACCTTGTCGGATATCGCCGTCGGCGACCGTGTGCTCGTCACAGGCAAGGCCGGAGATGCCGCCGATCAACTCACCGCATCCCGCGTCATCCTGATGAAGTCCACCGATATTGCACAGAAGCACGCACAGGAGCAGGCTGATTGGCAGAAACGCGGCAGCGGCGGTCTGGTCAACGCTGTCGACACTGCGACCGGCATGCTTACTGTGACCGAAGGCGCCAAGAAGGTGCAGGTGAAGTCCACCAACAGCACCATCTTCCGCCGCTATTCGGGAGCTTCGATCAAGTTTGAGGACGCCGTCCCGGGTACGTTGGCGGAGGTGCAGCCTGGCGACCAGCTTCGCGTGCGAGGGACGAAGTCTGAGGATGGGACCTCCATCGCCGCCGAAGAGATTGTAAGCGGCTCCTTCAAGAATCTCTCAGGAACCATCGCGACGCTGAGCGCCGCCGATGGCTCGATCACTCTGAAGGATCTGACCACCAAGAAGATGATGACGGTGAAGATCACCCCGAGCTCCGATCTGCGCAGGTTGCCGGAGCGGGCGGCGGCGATGTTTGCGGCGCGTGCCAAGGGCGGTGCGGCTGGTGCTGGCGCTCCTCCGGCGGCGGGTGGGGCTCAAGCTGCGAACGCTGTTGCCGGCGGTGCCTCTCCCGCGGGAGCCGGTGCAGGGCCAGGGGGTCCTCGTGGCCCGGGTCAGGGCGGTCCCGGAGGCGGAAGCCATTCGGCTGGGATGGATCTCTCGCAGATGCTCTCGCGGCTGCCGAACGAGACCCTCGCCGACCTCAAGGTTGGAGAAGCCGTGATGATCGTTGGCTCCCAGGCCTCGCCTACCAGCCCTTCCGTGACAGCGGTGACTTTGTTGTCGGGAGTTGAGCCGATTCTTGCAGCCACGCCAAGTGGTTCTCCTATGACGCTCTCTCCGTGGAGTGTAGGTGGCAGCGCGCCAGAAGGCGGCGGTGTTCAATAGCTCCCACTTCGCACAATAACGACATCCGATTCTCTCTTTAGGAGTAGTAATGCCACTTCGTTCCGCCTTGAAGTTCTTTTTTGCTTTTTTCATTGCCATGGTTCTCCTGTCGCCTCAGGAGGGATCGGCCCAACAGGCCGGCGCTACCGTTCGAGGCCTCGTCAACGATCCGGATGGGCTCGTCATTCCTGGAGCGACCGTCACCTTGACGCCGGTCTCGGGGAGCCCGCTACTTGCGACCTCGGGTCAGGATGGAACCTACGTCATTCGCGGTGTGCCTGCGGGCACCTACTCGATGACAGTGACCATGAACGGGTTCGCCTCGTTTCTGCGGCAGGGAATTCGCATTACGGCGAATCAGGCGCTCACCGTGGATGTGAAGCTGGCGATCCAGACGGAGCAGCAGGAGGTGCAGGTGACGGCGCAGACCGCGCAGGTGAGCGTCGACGCCGATAGCAATGCGAGCTCCACGGTCATCAAGGGGAAGGATCTGGATGCGCTTTCGGATGATCCCGATGAGCTCTCCTCGGAGCTGACTGCGCTGGCTGGACCGGCCGCGGGACCCAACGGCGGACAGATCTACGTGGACGGCTTTACCGGCGGACAGCTACCACCGAAGTCCTCCATCCGTGAGATCCGCATCAACCAGAATCCGTTTTCGGCGCAGTACGACAAGCTCGGCTATGGCCGCGTCGAGGTCTTCACCAAGCCCGGTACGGATAAGTTTCATGGCAACATCAGCGTTCAGGGTGGCGATAAGTCGTTCAACACCTCGAACCCGTTTCTTGGCTCCGCGAACTCTCAGCCTCCGTACCATACGATCTTCATCCTCGGCAGCATCACCGGGCCGGTGACGCATAAGTCTTCGTTCACGGTGGGTGGATCGCACCGGACGATTCAGGACAACAGCATCGTCAATCCGAGCGGCTACTATGCGACCTCCGCGGACTCGACAGTTCCATGCGCTCCCGGACTTGCCAACAGCGCTGGCTGCTCGTACTTCACCTCTTTCCCGAGCGTGGCCCGCGCGGTAGCACATCCGCAGACGCGCAGCGATATCACTCCGCGCTTCGATCTGGCGCTGGGCGAGAAGAACACCTTGACGGTTCGCTACCAGTACAACGTGACCGGCGCGCAGAACGCCGGCATCGGCAATACCAACCTGCCGACCGTGGGCTACAACACGGAGTCCACCGAGCACACTGTTCAGATCAGCGATACGCAGATCGTCAACGCGCATGTCATCAACGAGACGCGATTCGAGTATCAGCGAGACTTCTCGACACAAGATCCTCTGAGCACGGCTCCTACCTTGTCCGTTCAAGGCATCTTTACCGCCGGCGGCTCGAGCCTGGGTACTGTCCGTTCGACCTCGACGCATATTGAGGTGCAGAACTATACCTCGATCTCGCTGGAGAAGAACTTCCTCCGGCTTGGCGGGCGGCTCCGGACGACGAACGAGTCACTTACCTCCACTGCGGGACAGAACGGGACCTTCACTTACTCCTACCTGCTGGACCCCTGCACCGATACGAGCAGCAATGTGACCAGGCCGAGCAACTGCGCTGCCGGGGTCACGACGCCTTGCGCCAACGCAAATGCCAGTATCTCCTCCTATCAATGCGGCAATCCCGGACAGTACAGCATCACGAATATCAATATCCCGTCGGTCAACGGCCGCCTGACGGATGTCGGCCTGTATGCCGAGGATGACTGGAAGCCGAAGGCCAATCTGACGATCAGCTTTGGCTTGAGGTACGAGGCGCAAAACGTCATCAATAGTGCACACGATCTCGCGCCCCGCGTGTCGTTCGCCTACGGCGTACCCCGGGGCAAAGGCAAGACCAGCACCACCGTGATTCGTGGCGGCTATGGTCTCTTCTATGACCGCTTCACGCTTGCCGATACTCTCACCACACTGCAGTTGAATGGATCGAACCAGACCAAGGCGACGTTCATCAATCCTGGCGCTGCCTGCACCCCGACCAGTCCGGCAGGATGCGGAACCGCTGCTGCGAGCAGAGCGACGATCTACAGTCTTGGCAACAGTCAGTTTGGTCCTAGCCTACGCAGCTCTTACACGATGCAGTCGGCCATCGGGGTCGATCAACAGATTGGCCGCGCTGCGACCGTCTCGGTGAACTACCTGAACGCCCGCGGCGTTCACCAATATATGAGTCGTAACTTTTTCAATCCGAATAACACATCTACCCCCTACGACTACGAGTTCCAATCGGGTGGCGTCTATCGTCAGCAGCAACTGCTGGTCAATACCAATGCCCGCTTCAGGAAGGTGACGCTGTTCGGCTTCTACGCGCTGAGTTTTGCCAATGCCAATACTTCGGGCTCAGGCTTCTTTCCTACCAGCAATACGAATACAGCGGTCGACTATGGACGAGCCGCCTTTGCCAAGCGGAACATGGGTGTGGTCGGCGGAAACGTCACCTTGCCTCTCAGGATTACGGCCAGCCCGTTCATGATCGCCCAGTCAGGCACTCCCTACAATGCGACTACCGGCCTCGATCCGTTGGGCACCTCTATCTATAACGCACGTCCTTTCTTCGCCAATGGCAGCAGTGGAAACTGCTTTCATGCCTCTGACTTCAGCTCGGTGCAGACCGGCAACCTGACGCCTGTGCCGATCAACTACTGCACCGGCCCAGCGAACGTCACCTTCAATTTGCGCGTCGGCCGTGTCTTCGGCTTCGGTCCGAAGACTGGGGCCGCGGCGAGTGGCGACGGTGGCGGAATGGGCGGCCCCGGCGGTCCAGGTGGCCCGGGCGGCGGTGGCCGTGGCGGCGGTGGTGGCGGACGTGGCGGTGGGGGTGGCGGCGGTGGCCGTGGCGGTCCCGGCGGCGGTGTCTCGACTGGGCGGAAGTACAACTTCACCATCGGAGCGCAGGCCTTCAACCTCTTCAATATGATTCCGTACGGTACTCCCACCAGCACGCTAAGCTCGCCGCGCTTCGGGCAGTTCACCACACTGGCGACCGGACCGTTCAGCTCCGCTACAGCGGTGCGGCGGATCACCTTGCAGGCTGCCTTTAACTTCTAACCCTGAACTGATCCTAAAGAGGGCGCAACCGAATCTTCGGTCGCGCCCTTTTCTCGTGCAGATCGCTTTACTTCGTTGGCGAGAAGTTCTTCTTGAGCGTCTGCCAGCAGGTGTAGTACTCATGCTGCCGCGCCGCCGTCTCCATCGCGAACTTCGTGGGCCGGCAGACGAAACGAGTCTCGAACATAAAAGCCAGTGTCCCGTCCAGCTTCACCGGCTTCAGCTCCGCGCTGCTGGCGCGTGCGAAGGTTTCAGCGTCAGGGCCGTGGCCGCTCATGCAGTTGTGCAGGCTTGCGCCGCCCGGCACGAAGCCCTCCGCCTTGGCGTCGTACTCGCCATAGATCAACCCCATGAACTCGTTCATGAAGTTGCGGTGGAACCAGGGTGGCCGAAAGGTATGCTCCGCCACCAGCCAGCGCGGCGGGAAGATGGCGAAATCCACGTTCGCCGTTCCGGCTATCTCGCTCGGGGAGCTCAGCACCGTGTAGATCGATGGGTCAGGATGGTCGAAGCTGACCGTGTTGATGCAGTTGAACCGTGTCAGGTCGTACTTGCAGGGGGCATAGTTGCCGTGCCACGCAACGACATCCAACGGAGAGTGGTCGAACTCCGTCGCCCACAGGTTGCCGAGGAACTTCGCTACCACCTGGAACGACGCGCCGTCACGGTCGTCATACGCAGCATGCGGAGTGAGGAAGTCGCGAGAGTTGGCCAGCCCATTCGCCCCGATCGCGCCCAGCTCCGGCAGGCGCAGCGTCGCGCCGTAGTTCTCCAATAGGTAGCCTCGTGCAGCCGCGTCCAGCAGCTCAACACGAAACTTGATCCCACGCGGAACGATGGCGATCTCCCCGGGCGCAAGCTCGAGGATGCCCAGCTCTGTATGAAGTAGAAGTCGGCCTTTTTCCGGCACGAACAGCAGTTCTCCATCCGCAGAGTAGAAGAAGCGATCCGTCATACTCTTGTTGGCCGTGTAGATGTGGATCGCCAGGCCGGAGTGCATCGTCAAATCGCCGTTTCCGGCTAACGTCGTGAGTCCATCGACAAAGTCGACCTCTTCGGTGGGTAGCGGTAAAGGATCCCAGCGAAGCTGGCTCGGAGTCGTCTCGACCTCGTGGAACGGAGTCGAGCGAAGCAGCCCATTCGCGATGCGCTCGTAGGGCTTGTGCATCACCGAGGGCCGTATGCGGTAGGTCCAGGTGCGGCGGTTGAGCAGACGAGGCGTGGTGAACGGCGTGCCGCTCAACTGTTCCGTATAGAGGCCAAGGGGAGCCTGCTGCGGTGCGTTCTGACCGACGGGCAGTGCACCTGCTAGTGCCTCGGTGGCGAACTCGTTGCCGAAGCCGGTGAAGTATTCGAGATGGGCCATGGATTCCTCTCGGGATGCCGTGTCCAGCGCGAGACGAGACCGCTTCGCAAGGACGCCGTATCTTAGCCGAAAAGGAGTACAAGTTGCAGAAAAGCTTTGCGGAGCTAGTCGCTATCCCGCGTATCCATGTCGCGGCGATCCGGGAAGGGAATCAGCTCCCGCGAGTCGTCATGCGGCGTTGGAGCGCCGGGCGACGCGATGACCACCGTCTTTGCGTTCAGGAACTCGCGCATCCCCGCCGCCGACAGCTCGCGTCCGTAGCCCGAACGCTTGATGCCACCGAAGGGCAGTCGAGGATCGCTCGACACCATCGCATTGAGAAAGACCTGCCCGCACTGTAGCTCCGTGACCAGGCGCTGCTGCTCGGAGGGCTCCCGCGTCCACGCTGAGGCGGCGAGGCCGAAGGGCGTATCGTTCGCCAGTTGGATTGCGTGGCTCAAGTCGGTCACGCGAAAGAGCATCGCAACCGGCCCAAACAGCTCCTCGCGATAAGTCGGGCAGCTACGCGGCACATCGACCAGAACCGTTGGCTCGAAGTAGTTGCCCGCGCCGACCATGCGTTCGCCCCCGGTCAAGATGCGCGCTCCAGCAGCCTGCGCCGTCTTTACCTGCGCCTCTAGTTCATCGACGAGGCGCTTGGTCGCCAGCGGTCCGACCTCGGTGTTGTCCTTCATCGGATCGCCAATGCGAACCTCTTCCATCGCCGCGACGAAGCGGGACTCAAACTGATCGTAGATCTCATCCGCGACGAGGAAGCGTTTGGCGGCGATGCAGGATTGTCCGTTGTTCACGCAACGCGACTGCACGGCTGTTTCGATCGCGAGGTCGAGGTTCGCCGATGGCATCACAATAAATGGATCGCTGCCGCCCAGCTCGAGCACGGACTTCTTGATCAGCCAGCCCGCCTGCGCGGCGATGGCGCGTCCAGCCGCCTCGCTTCCAGTCACGGTGACGGCTGCAACCCGTTCATCGCCCAGCACCATCTCGACCTGCTTCGATTCGATCAGAAGCGTCTGAAATGTTCCCCTGGGAAATCCAGCACGCCGCACCAGCGACTCGATCGCAATCGCGCACTGCGGCACATTCGAAGAGTGCTTCAGCAAGCCCACATTGCCGGCCATCAACGCCGGCGCCAAAAAACGAAAGACCTGCCAAAAGGGAAAGTTCCACGGCATCACCGCGAGCACGATGCCAAGCGGATCCCAACGCACATAGCTATGGTTGGAGCCGATGGAGATGGCCTCCGGCGCCAGGATGCGTGCGCTGTGATCGGCATAGTACCGGCAGGTGGAGGCGCACTTCAGCACCTCCTGCCGCGAGGCTGGGATAGGCTTGCCCATCTCCAGCGTGATGGTCGTGGCCAACTCTTCGGTCTCGTGCTCCAGGATCGCGGCGAGCTTACGCATCCACAGAGCGCGATGCTCCAGCGGGACGGTGGCGTAGGCGCGGAAGGCGTCATCGGCCACTGCGATTCGTTGGCGGATGACCTCATCGGAGAAGGCTTCAAAGTGCCGCAGCAGGCGGCCGTTCGCGGGATTGATGGATTCGATTGCCATGCGTTGTTCTTTCAGCAGTTTACCCTGCCGATCCGGGTTCGGATGCTAATCGAGCCAACGCCTCGGCCAAAACATGCGCGCCCAAAGCGATATCTTCCGGCTTCGCATACTCGTCCGGCCGATGGCTCACACCCTGATGGCATGGGATGAAGATCATCGCAACCGGCGCGATACGAGCCATGAAGAGCGAGTCGTGATACGCACGGCTGACCATCGTTCTGTACGGCGTAGCGCTCTCCGTACAGATCTCCTTCAACAACGCCACGACGGGAGGCGCGCTCTGGGCGGGGGAGTCGGCGTTGATCAACTCTTCGCACACCGTGACGCCCCGGCGACGCTGTATCTCGTCGCGGTCCCAACGCACCGCGCGGATCACGCCTTCGCGCCGTTCCAGCTCGGTGTCGCGCAGATCGATCTGCAATACGACTTTGCTGGGCACGCTGTTTACCGCGCCGGGATAGACCTCGCAGGTTCCCACCGTCGCTACCGTATCGATCGCGCCGGTGGCGAGTGCATGCTTCTCCAGCGAAAGAATCATCTCCGCCGCGGCACACAGCGCATCCTTGCGATCGGGCATCAGCAGCGCACCCGCATGTCCGCCGAGACCCTCAATCGTGTAGCGATAGCTCGCCGGCGCGGCGATGCTAGTGACGATGCCTAGTCGAAGTTCTTCGCGTTCGAGCAGCGGGCCCTGCTCGATGTGCAGTTCAATCCAGGAGTGATAGTGGCCCGCAGGCAGACGTGTTGCGGCCAACGGCCCGGTAAATCCCGCCGCCTTGCGCGCTGTAGCCAGAGTAGAGCCTTCTTCCCCGGTCAGGTCTTTCAGATCATCGGCTCGAGCAGGATCGAGCGCACCAGAGAGCAGCCGGCTTCCCAGGCACCCAATACCGAAGCGCGTTGGCTCCTCCGAGGTCAGCAGCACCAGTTCGATCGACCGGCGCAGCTTCATCCCGCTGCGCTTCAAAGCACGCATCGCCTCCAGTCCGCCTAGCACTCCCACCGTTCCGTCATACATGCCGGCGTGTGGAATGGCATCGATGTGCGAACCCGTAGCGACCGCCGGCAGCTCCGGCTCTGTGCCCTCCCAGCGGATAAAGGTGTTGCCCACTGCATCCTCACGGACGCTGAACCCCTCCTTCGAGGCCAGCCCCTTCAGCCAGCTACGGGCCTTCAGATCGTCCTCGGAGAAGACGACGCGAGTCACCGCCGTGCCGTTGGCCGCTGGTTCAACGTGAGTAAGCGTCGCCAGGGTCTCCAGTTCGCTGCTCAGTCTTGCTTCGTCGATAAGGATCTGCATATGTGACTCCTGCTGATACATATAGAAATTAGCTGAGCGGGTGCCGGTTCCAGTCTTTATAAATCAGATACTTTGCCGGCTGCTTGCCCAGCGCTCCGAACCACTGCGGACAGTATGGGCTCATCCAGATAAAATCGCCCGCCGTAACTGGATACCAAGCATCGCCGAGCCGATAGATGCCGCCGCCCTCCAGCATCAGCAACCCATGCTCCATCACATGGACCTCGACCATGCTCAGCGCAGCACCCGGTTGATAGGTCATTGTGTTTACGGCGAAGTCATACGAAGGTGAGTCAGGAAGCAGGCTGCGAACCTCCAGGTCAACATCCCCCATCAGGGCCACCGGCGCAATGCTGCTCTCCTTGCCGACCAGCATCGTCGCCGCAGTGACTCCTTCAAGAGGCTGGTAGATCTTCTCGATCACCGCCAGCCGCGTTCTCTCCCGCGCGGTCAGGGTATGTTCAGTGCCTTCCGGCAGATACATATAGCCACCCGCGTTGAGCGTCTGAAAGCTGGTTCCAGTCGCAAGATCGACGCTGCCGTCCAACACATAGACGAAGCGTTGCGCCGCAGTGGAGCCCAACGTTCCCTCTGGCTCCAACTCCGCGGTGTACTGCGTGAAGGCGGCCCCTGCCGCGGGAGCGACGTGCACGATGGCAGTGCCCAGCTTCATCCCGGGCAGTGGCGCTCGCACGAAGCAGTCCGGCGTGTGCAGCAGGTGGTCGCGTTGATGGCTGCTGCGGGTGTGTCCAAGATTATGCATCGTCGTCCTTATGCCTCGTGTCCTGTGCTGGTGGATCGCGCTTCAAGCAACTTAAGAAACTCCATACCGGTGGTCAGCGCTGCTGCAACATCCTTCGCCAGCACAGACTCTGCCGGATGATGGCTTAGGCCGCCTGGACTGCGTACAAACAACATGCAGCTAGGAAGATGCGCCGCAACGATCATCGCATCGTGCCCCGCTCCGCTCATCATGCGAACAGGCTGTACATTGGCAGCCAGCATCGCGCATTCGAGTAGGCTCGTTAAAGACTCATCCATTGGCACGGCGTCCTGATCCATGGTCTCGCGCCAGGCGAACTTGACGCCGCGCCGGTCCGCCGCTTGCTGCGCCTCCAGCAGAATCTTGTCGAGCGAGGCGGAGCGTACGGCATCATCCGCGTGGCGCAGATCCAGCGTCGCTGCCACATCGCCCGCGATAACATTGCCCGCGCCGGGAAGGGCACTGATGTTGCCGACAGTAGCGACCAGCCCGTCGCGTACGGAGGCGATACGCTCTACTGCGACGATCCACTCCGCTGCGGCGGCCAGGGCATCATGCCGTAGCCGCATCGGTGTGGTGCCGGCATGGTTGGCCTTGCCGGTAAAGCTCGCGAACAAGCGGCTCTGCCCGACGATGGCCTCGACTACTCCCAGCGGTCGCGACACGCTCTCCAGCAGCGGCCCCTGTTCGATATGCATCTCCAGATACGCGAACGCCCTCGGCGAGACCTTGGCCGCTGGCAGCTCGGCAGGGTCGAGCCCGAAGCTGAGAATCGATTCTCCCAGACTCACGTCATGCACGTCCTTGATCTTCAGCAGCATGGCGTCCAGCGTGCCGGTGAACGCCATGCTGCCTAGGAACGGCTTGCTGAAGCGGACACCCTCCTCCTCGGAGAAGCCAACCACCTCAATCGCAAACGGCAGCCGTCGCCCGCGAAGCTCCTCCACCAGCGCGATTCCGAGCACCACGCCCAGCACGCCGTCGAAGGCGCCCGCGTTCGGAATGGTGTCCAGGTGCGAGCCGATAACCAGGCGCGGAGCATCGGGACGGAGCGCCGGATATAGACCGCGCAGATTGCCTACGGCGTCTACCTCGACGCTCATCTCCGCCTCTTCCATCCACGCCCGCAGCAGATCGTGAACGCCGCGCATCGACGGGGAAAGGAAGGTCCGCGTCGTCTCGCCCGGCACATCCGTCCAGGCCGCAATCTCGCGGCACCGTCGAATGATGCTCTCGCCCCGCTCCGTGTTGGTAACCTCTGTAACTTTCATAGGCACAATGGATGGAAAGACAAGCCGCTACAGATTCACGGCTTGCGTACGACGCGTGCTTCCATGGAGCCATGCGGCTCATCGATGGGCAGAAAGATCTCGTTGGGGTTGTCCTGCCCGAAGCGCGACAGGTCGACCAGTAGGCAGTGCTTGTTTGGCATACGGATCTCGATCTCGCTGATCTCCGGCACATCCGTCAAGGCGCTCCTGGCCATCGCATAGAGCGTCTGCTGAACGGACTTGCTATCGTGCTCGGCGAAGGTCTTCAGCATCCTCTCGCGAACCTTCGTGCGAATAGCCTCAAAGTCGAGACTGGTGCTGTTATAGGTCCAGTCCGCACGAACCGCGGTACAGAAGAGGCGGTCGTTGGTCCCCTTCAGCGTCGTCAGCGACTCTTGAATGAACCCTTCAAAGCCGGACTTTGCGGTCTTCATCACCACCAGATCTTCAAGTCCGGAGACGATCTTGAATGAACCTCCCTGTGTCTTCTCCACCAGCGTCGTCTGCAACTCGTCCGAGCCGCGCATGAACGAGTCGGGATGCGGCTTGCCGTCGATCGTCATCCGCTTCCACAACGTGCTGGCGATGCGAACCGACACGGAGCTTACCTGCTGGTTGCGGCTTAGCAGAAAGTCGATCAGCTCCATCGCAAACTCCTCCATGGAGACGGCGGTGGAGCTCCGCGCGATCGAATAGACGGTGTTCTTCATGGTGTCCGTCGCCAGGATTTTGCTGTTATCCCCGTGGGTGTGTGCGCTCTCGAAGTCGCCTTGAAACATCACCTGCACGGTCCACTCGCGCAGGTCATTTCCGTGCGCATGGCGCGTCACCTTCATTAAACGAACACGGGATTTTCCATAACGATTTGCAACAAGTTCAATCATTGAATCAACTCCCTCGATAGGTTGTGTAGCCGTTTGCAGTCAACAGCAGCGGGACGTGATAGTGCTGCGTGTGGTCGAGGATCTCGAAGACGACCTCGACATAGGGGTAGAGTCCTTGCAACCCGAGAGCCTTATAGTATCCAGCGGTGGCGAAGTGCACCCGGTAGGTCCCGGTCTCCAACTTCGCATCCTCCGGCAGAAGATACTTGCAGCGTCCATCGACGTCGGTCGAGACCTCGTTCAAGGCAGTCCAAACCTCGCCCTTCAACTGTTCCAGCGACACCGTAACCCCTGCCGCCGGACGGCCCAATGCTGTATCGAGAATGTGCGTCGAGATGCCCATTATGCAGCCTCCAGCCAGCGCTTCAGCCGCAGTGCGGTGATCTGCCTCTGCTGCTCCGCGGCTTCTTGTAACTCGGTGTTTGCGTCGTTGTTCATCCGGGCCTCCAGCGCCGCGAGAATCTCGCTCGTACCCTTGTCGCTCGCGCAGATGATAAAGATACGCCCGAACCTCTCCTCATAGCGGCGGTTGGCCTCCTGCAGCGCAAGCTTGGCCGCGTCATCCGCGGAGAGCGCGGCCGACTGCTCGTGCGCCGAGGAGTGCAACGACTCCTCCGTCACTCGCCCCTGCGCCTTCTGCTCCCCAATACGCGGATGGCTATCGAAGGCCTCCTGCCACGCCTCTTGCGGCAGAGCACCCCAAACCGCAGAAGACTCAGCCAGCAACACCGCCTCATCTGCAATCGGTCTCTTGGCGGCCAGCTCAGTAGCCCAGGCCCGCGACCCGCAACAGGGCAGCACCGCTAAGGCCGCGGCGTCCTGATCGAGCGAGTTCCATTGGGTGAGCACTTCAGCCATAAGTTTTAGAATAGCCTGACCTCGCGGCCTCTGGGCAGGGAGGCGAAGCTATCGTGTTGATAAATAGCCTCGCCGCGAAGATAAGTCGCCTCCACCACCCCCCGCAACGTCTCGCCAAGATAGGGCGAGATCGCGTGCCGGAAGTGCAGCTTATCCGTCGTAACGGTAAAGCTCGCCTCCGTATCGAAGACCACAAAACTCGCCTCCCGCCCAGCCATCAACTGTCCTGCCCTCGCACTGATCCCCGCCAGCGCTGCAGGCGCCGAACTCATCCAGCGTGCAACCTCATCGAGCCCAAAGCCCCGCCGCAGACACTCCGTGTAGATCACCGGCAGCGCCACCGACAGCCCCGCAATCCCGCCCCAGGCCAGATCGAAACGCCCTGCCTCCACTCCCTTCATCTCTGGTGGACACGGCGAGTGGTCGGTCACGATCATATCGATCTCCCCCCTACGCAACGCCTCCCACAGTGCCTCACGATTCTCCCCACTGCGAATCGGCGGAGCACACTTCCACAGCGTCGCACCGTCGGCAATCTCCTCCGCATGGAAGTGCAGATAATGCGGGCAGGTCTCCACGGTGATCGGCAGCCCCTCCGCCCTCGCAGCCCGCAGCTCCGGCAGCGCGAGCGCCGTAGAGAGATGCACGATATGCAGCCGAAACCCATACTCGCGGCACAGTCGAATCATCAGCCGAACCGCCTGCAGCTCTGCCTCATCCGGGCGCGAAGCAAGATACGTGGCATAGCTTCGCCAGTCGGCATCGCGCAGCCGCAGCATCGCCTCATCGATCGGCCCTGCCAGCTCCGCATGTACCAGCAGCGGCAGCCCCGACTCAGCAATCGCAGGTAGAGCGGCCTCAAGCTGTTGCTGGTCGATCATCGTAAAGCCATCGCACCCCGGATAGATCAAAAAGCACTTGAACCCAGGCACCCCGGCCGCCGCCAGCGGCAGCAGATGCTGCTGGTTGTCGGCCACCGCCCCACCCCAGCTTATCCAATCGACCCAGGCCTCACCCTGTGCGGCCTCCCGCTTCGCCTCCAGAGCCGCCACGGTGGTCGTCTCGGGCAGACAGTTCAGCGGCATATCCACCAGCGTCGTAAAGCCCCCTGCCACTGCGGCCCGCGTCGCGGTGTAGAAGCCCTCCCACTCCGTGCGTCCCGGCTGGTTAATGTGGACGTGCGTATCGACCAGCCCGGGCAGCAATGCCGCCGCGCCATAGTCGATGACCTCCGCGTCTCCCGGCACCTCGGAGGCCCTGCACACAGCTACAATCGTGCCTGCCTCCACCAGCAACGCTCCGGGCTGCGTGCCCTGCGGCGTAACGACTCGTTTTGAAAGGAAGGCCTGTGCCATAATCTTGATTATCCGCGACTTTTAGCCGCCGAGGATACCAAGGATACGCAGTCCATGCAGGGAAACCCAGTCTTCATGCAGCAGGCCATCGCCCTGGCCACTGAGAACGTCGTATCCGGCCGCGGAGGACCCTTCGGCGCCGTCATCGTACGCGACGGGGAGGTCCTCGCGATGGGCGCCAACAGCGTCACCATCAGCAATGACCCTACCGCCCACGCCGAGGTCGTCGCCATCCGCAACGCCTGCGCCGAGCTCAGTTCCTTCACCTTGCAGGGCTGCGAGATCTACAGTAGCTGCGAGCCCTGCCCCATGTGCCTGGCCGCCATCTACTGGTCGCGCCTCGGAGCCATCTACTACGGCAGTACCGCACAGGAGGCCGCAGACGCCGGCTTCGACGACGCCTTCCTCTACGACGAGGTCGCGCTCCCCCACGGCCAGCGCAGCATCCCCACCATCAACCTGCTGCGGGATCAGGCTATCTCCAGCTTCAACGCATGGCGCGCGTACGCCAGCAGAATCGACTACTAGAACGCCATGGCAACCAAAACGAAGAAGCCGACCAAAGCCGCAGCCAAGAAGACCGCCCCCACCAACGCCAAGCCGTCCGAAGCCGTAGTCAAAGTAGCCCTCCTCGGCTTCGGAACCGTCGGCAGCTCCGTCGCCACGGTCCTCGCGGCATCGAAGTTTCCCGGCATCCAGCTCACCCACATCTTCAATCGCAACATCGCCCGCAAGCTTGAGTCGCCCGCCGCGAAGTCCGTCCCGTCCTCCGTCATCTGGACCGAGGACATCCACGAGATCCTCTCCTCTAACGTTGACGTCGTCATCGAACTCATGGGCGGCCTCACCCCCGCCGAAGGCTGGCTCCGCAAGGCCATCGCCTCCGGTAAATCCGTCGTCACGGCCAACAAACAGCTCATCGCCTATCGTGGAGCCGCACTGGCCAAGCTCGCCGCGCAGCACAACGTCCACCTCGTCCACGGAGCAGCCGTAGCCGGCGGCGTCCCGGTCATCCCCGGCATGGCCCAAGGCCTCTGCGGCGACCAGGTCACCCGCCTCAGCGGCATCGTCAACGGCACCTGCAACTACATCCTCAGCCGCATGGAGACCGGAGCGAACTACGCCACCGTCCTCGCCGACGCCCAACACCTGGGCTACGCCGAGGCCGACCCCTCCGCCGACGTCGACGGCTACGACGCCCGCGCCAAGCTCTGCATCCTCTCCCGCATCGCCCTCCACGCCGAACTCGACCCCGACTCCGTCCCCACCCAGACCATCTCCACCGTCGAAGCCATCGACTTCTCCTACGCCAAGGAGCTCAACTGCACCATCCGCCAGGTCTCCCGCGCCCAGGTCGAGGGCGCCATCGTCCACGCCCGCGTCGCACCCATGCTCGTGCCCCTGGCCTCGCCCATCGCCTGGTCGCACGGCACCCAGAACATGGTCGTCGTCAGCGGCCGCTTTGGCGGCGACGTCGTCTTCTCCGGCCATGGAGCCGGAGGCGAGCCCACCGCCGTAGCCGTAGTCTCCGACCTCCTAGCGGTCGCGCAAGGCTGCAAGTCCGTTCAGCTTCCTGTCCGCAAGCGCAAGGTCACCGGCGAGTTCCTCGCCCCCCACTACCTCCGCTTCGTCGTGGACGACAAGCCCGGCATAGTGTCTGCCATTGCAGGCGCACTCGCCAAGGTCGGAGCCAACATCGACTCTATCCTGCAGCGCCCTGGCTACCCCAAGCACCGCCTGCCCTTCGTCGTCACCACCGAGCCCTGCCTCACCTCCACCATCGAACAGGCCCTGGCCTCACTCGCCAAGATGGACTGCATGCTAGAGCGCCCCCTCTGCCTGCAGATGCTCCAGATCGAAGACAAGCCCGACGAACTGTAACCAATCAGCGAGGTATCGGTTGCCGTCAACTCAATTGCATCGCCTCTTAGCTACTGCTTTGCTCATCGCCGCACCGATAGCTCTTACCGGTCAGGTCCAACGCAGGGTCATGACCGACAAAGGGGACACGCTGGACACCCCAGTCCCGCATCCCCTGAGTTGGTGGACCCAAACCCGCTCCGGTTGGACGCAAGCGGAGAGCTGATGCTCGGCAGAGCAACCTCTGATGGCCATACCATCACTGCGCGAGACTACCGAGTCGAACAAAAGGTGACACATCTTGGCACCCTCGCCGGACATCGGATCGTGCAAGTCTTCATGAACATCTATCCCGTTCAACAGGTGATCCCTTCTGGCTGGTCAGAAGGAGAGATGCCCCCGACCCAATGGAAGAGTCTGCTTGTACAAGTCGGAACGGGGAATCTGTACGTCGCAATCTACGAGATGCAGTCAGGGTTTGGTACTAATCGGCCAATGAAGCCAGCGGTGATCTACGGCACTGGGCCGAATGCCATTCTAGGAACGTATGATCCGGACAGTGGAAACGGCGGAGGCTGTGAGGACGGCTATTGGTGGTTCGATAAAGACGGAGCATACGCAGTGGACTTTTCGCCTCTCGAAAAGGCTATCGATGGCGTCCTGCCACCAAATAGCACGTATAGGCCAAATTGTTGGGCGCTCCATCCAGAGAAGGCAGAGTTGCAAAGCGAGGCGCAAAGGGCGGATCACGAATGCCATGCCTGCAGACAGCTTGGGAGGATCGATGCAAAGTACCGGATAGAACACAGTGCCGCGCTTCCGGTCTCTGTTCATTTCGAACCGGACAATCAGCAATAAGCGCAGAGAAAAGCAAAACGGCGCATCCAAAGGATGCGCCGTTCGCCAATACATCCAACCAGCCTAATACTTCGGCATGCTCGGATCGATCTTATCCGCCCACTCCAAAATCCCGCCGGACAGATTCAACACATTCGTAAATCCAGCTTCCTTCAGAATCACCGCCGCCTTCTGGCTGCGCGCTCCCGACCGGCAGTGGACCACGACCTCATCGTTCTTATGCTCCGCAATCTCGGCGATGCGTCCCGCAAGCGTCCCCACCGGAATCAGCGGAGCGCCAAGGTTCGCAATCTGATACTCATGCAACTCGCGGACGTCCAACACGAAGACATTCTCCTTCGCATCGAGCTTCTGCTTCAGTGTCTGCACCGAGATCTGAGGAATGCCATCGACGACAGCGGCATCGCCCACAGCCTTGTTCTGCGCCACTTCGAGCGGCCCAACCGCAGACGGCGGCTCAATGCCGCAGAACTGGTCGTAGTCGATCAACTCCGTTACCGTCGGATGCGTGCCGCAGGCCGGGCAGTCCGGATTCTTGCGCAGCTTTAGCGTGCGGAAGCCCATGCCCAGCGCATCGACCAGCAGCAGGCGGCCTACGAGCGGCTCGCCAATCCCCAGGATCAGCTTGATCACCTCTGTCGCCTGAATCACGCCGATCAGTCCCGGCAGAATTCCTAGCACGCCACCCTCGGCGCAGGAGGGAACCAGTCCCGGCGGTGGCGGCTCAGGATACAAGCAGCGGTAGCAAGGACCTTCCTTGGTCGCGAAGACGCTGGCCTGGCCCTCGAAGCGGAAGATCGAGCCATACGCGTTCGGCTTGCCCGTCAACACGCAGGCATCGTTCACTAGGTAGCGGGTCTGGAAGTTATCCGTGCCGTCCGCGATGATGTCGTAGTCCTTGAAGATCTCGAGCGCGTTGGCGCTGGTCAGCATGACGTTGTGCTTGACCACCTTCATGTTCGGGTTCAGGCCATTCAGCATGATCTCCGCCGAGTCGACCTTCAGCTTGCCGACCGTCGCGGTGGAGTGGATGATCTGTCGCTGCAGGTTGCTGGCATCGACCGTATCGAAGTCCACCAGACCCAGCGTACCCACGCCAGCCGCCGCCAGATACAGCGCCAGCGGCGCGCCCAGCCCGCCCGTGCCCACACACAATACCTTGGCAGCCTTCAGCTTCTGCTGCCCCTCCATGCCTACCTCGGGCAGAATCAGGTGGCGCGAGTAGCGCGCGATCTCATCGTTCGAAAGCTTCGGAAGTGCTGCTACCTCTTCTTCTTCAATTGCTATTGCCATGGAAGCCTATCCTTCGCCCGCTCCAGCAGGCTATATACACAAAATATGAAATCTTCGAAATTTGTATCCGATCAAGTTACGTAAGAAGTCCTACAGTATTACCGACAACAGCCACCCGCGATCGAAGGGATAATCGTTAGCTCATCGCTCTCCGCAGTCGGCGAATCTTCCTTCGCCGGCAGGTAGCGGATATCGTCCTCGTTCAGGTACAGGTTGACGAACGAACGCAGCTTGCCGTCTGCGGTAAACAGGTTCGGCTTCAGCTCCGGGTACTCCGTCGTCAGCTGGTCCAAAGCGCCGTTTACCGTGCTGCCGGAGACGCTTACCGTCTCTTTACCGCCGGTATAGGTGCGCAGTGGGGTGGGGATGTGAATCTTCATGCTTTGCTCTCCTGCAAACTTTCCTGGTTGTCGGCCATGTAGATCTCAATGCTCTCGTCGTGAAACTGCTTTTCGTCCTCCTCTTTGCCCATCAGCAGGAAAGAGTTCGTCACCTTCGCCTTACCCTTTTCCACGCTGGTGATCACATAGGAGCAGCCGAGCCAGTGGGCCTCGGCAAAGTCCGTCGGCGACCACTGCGCCGGATGATCCGGGTGCGAGTGGTAAAAGCCGACGATATCCAAACCCTGCTCCCGAGCCTGCCGCTGAATGCGAATCAACTCGATCGGCGCAATGTTGTACCGGTTATGCGCGGCGTCCGTACGTGTATTGCCCGCCCGGACCAGCGTCACGACCCGATTGCCATCGCCTTCGGCCTCGTTCTTGCCTAGCAGAACTCCGCAACACTCGTTGGGATAGGTCTCCTCCCCATGTGCCCGCAGTGCTTCGTAGTTTGCATAGTCGATGCTCAACATATGTTACCCCTCCCGCCAGAAACGTTCGCTCATGTATTTGTCCGCCCCGTCGCAAAGGATCGTGACGATCACAGCCTCACGACCTCGCGCCGCCTCCACCTCGCCGACCTGGAGCGCCGCAGCCGTCGCCGCGGCGGCAGAGACACCCACCAGCAACCCCTGGCTGCGTCCCAGAGACTTGGCCATCTCATAGGCCCGCTCCGTCGCCATCTCGATGTTCTGGTCGGCGAGGTTAGGATCGTAGATCCCCGGGACGATGGCGGTCGCCATATGCTTCAGCCCTTCCAGCCCGTTGAAGGGAGAGTCCGGCTGCATCGAGATGCATTGGATATCCGGGTTCAGCTCCTTCAGCCGCCGAGTCGTTCCCATGAACGTTCCACTCGTCCCCAGGGCCGCGACAAAGTGCGTCACACGGCCCTCAGTCTGCTCCCAGATCTCGTTCCCGGTGGTTCTGTAGTGCGCCTTCCAGTTCTCATCGTTGCCGTACTGGTCCGCGTAGTAGTACCGCTCAGGTTCGGCGGCGATCATCTCTCTCGCCTTGCGAATTGCTCCGTCCGACCCGTCCGCCGGGTTCGTCCAGACGATCTCCGCTCCATATGCCGCCAGGTATCGCTTCCGCTCCTCGGAGACGTTCGAGGGCATGCACAGCGTCACAGGGAAGCGCATGGCCGCGCCCAGCATCGCGTACGCAATGCCGGTATTGCCGCTGGTAGCATCCAGCAATCCTCTGCCTTTGCCCAGCAGCCCGCGCCGCTGTGCGTCTAGCACAATCGACGAAGCCGCCCGGTCCTTCACCGACCCACCTGGATTCACCCACTCAGCCTTGCCTAGAATCTGTACGCCGGGCAGGTGTTCGGTCAGCCTTTCCATCCGCACCAACGGCGTATTCCCGATGCGGTCCAGAATGCTCGTCCCCAGCGCTTTAGCAGCAACAATCATTGTCTGTCCCATAACATAAACATTCGTACGTCTGAATATTCCTTCTGCAAAGTCATCCACCGTTGGCTTCCGGTTTGAAGCCGGACTGCGGATGTGCGACAGTTAACTTCGAGTCTAAATTATGGCAAAGAAAGAAACCCTGCGCAGCTTCAACGATGTGCTCTCCATACTAGGTAGCCAACGGTTTGATGTTGCTCCCGCCCAGGAGGGTGCAAAGCGCACCCCTAACGCCTTCCAAGTAAGGAAATACGGCTGCGCGGCAGAGATCGCCGCAGCCTCCGACGGCTCCGTCCAGATCCTCTCCCGCCCCGGCTGGCTGCTTGGCGGAGAGATCTCCCGGCTGCTCGACCGTGGCTACCAGAAGTTCCTCAAGACCAGCCGTCTCGAGATCCCCGCCACCGCCGACCACCTCCGTGCCATCCACGAGTTCAGCGAGGAGCTCAAGGAGGCCGCAGGCTCTACGAGCCTCTACAACGAGTCCCTCGGCACCACCAGCGACGTCTACCAGTACGACCGCGTCAAAGGCAGAGAATAGACCAGCATAGGGCAGGGAACAGCTTCCGCGGACCTCACTGCGCGGGAGCACCCGTCGCGCCGATGACCTCCGCATAAAGCTTCTCCCCCACCGCTTTGTGCGTCGCCGTAGAAGGGTGCTGCGAGTGATAGTAGTAGTACGTCTCCGGCCACGCACACGGAGTCGGGTCCTCACTCCGGATCGCCCTCCCCGCGCACGCGTCCGTCGTATTTGTAATTCCGTACGGCTCCGGTTGCTGCAGCACCTCGTCGAAGAACAAACCCCAGTGGCTCAGGCTGATGTGGATGTCCGTCAACTCCGCCTGCATCTCCTCCGGAATCGCCTTCAGGCTCGGGTTCAGCCGCTTTCCCGTCACCCCAAAGCCCGGAATCGCCTCCGGCAGCATCGCCACCGCGAACCGCCTCGCCCCCAGCCCATACAGCGTCCGAATCTCCTCTTTCTCATTCGTTGCGGTCGTCCCATCCGGCAGCCGGCTGTCGTTCAACCCCCCGGCGATAAAGAACAGCGTCTTCTTCGGATCGAACTTGATCTCCTTCGACTGCACCTTCGCCGCAAAGTCGGCCACCTGGTTCTTCATCCCATAGCCCAGCATCATCCCACCCGGCAGAGGCCGTCCCTCCCCGCTCCCCGACTGCGCCCCGCTCACCGCATAGTCCAGACTCTTGCCCCGCACCTTCGCCGTATTGGAAGGCTCAAGCTTGAACCCCAGCCGCGCCGCCAGATACGCCACCGCCGTGGGCCCATTTCCATCCCGATATCCCTCCCCGATATCCGAGTAGCTATCCCCAAACACATACATCCGCTCGATCTTCGCGGCTCCGCCCTTCTGCTCCGCCGCATGCGCGAAGACCCCAAGCCCCAACACCAACATCCCAAAGAACTTCAACCGGTCCATCCACACCTCCAAAGACGTTCCAACTTCAAAACCTAACGCAGACGATTCTGTTCCCGCTGCAGCTCCCGGTAAGCATTGCTCTTGCCGATCCCTCGCTCCCGCGCCACCCGCTTCAAAGCATCCTTCTCCGCCAACCCCTCCGCCGCCATCAGAGCCGCAACCTCCGCCCCAATGCTCGTCTTGCCCTTCAGCGCCGCAGCCTCGACCGCCACCGGAGCCAGCATCAACACCATCTCCCCCCGCACCGTCCGCTTCGCCAGCTCCGCCCGTATCTCAGCGACTGCCCCCCGCAAAAACTCCTCATGCAGCTTGGTCAGCTCCCGCGCAATCACTACATGCTGCGCCGCTCCAAACACCGCTTCCACATCCGCCAGCGTGTCCTCGATCCGGTGCGGAGCCTCATAAAAAATATGCGTCCCACTCCCGCGCGGCAGCTCCTCCAGAACCGTCTTCCGCTGACCACCCTTCGAAGGCAGAAACCCATGAAACGTGAAACCCTCCGTTGGCAGCCCACTCGCAATCAGCCCACTGATCGCCGCATTCGCCCCCGGAACCGGATACACCGCCACCCCCGCCGCAATCGCCGCCGCAGCAATCTGTCCTCCCGGATCCGCGATCCCCGGCGTCCCCGCATCGCTCACCACGGCAATCCGTCCGCCCGCCTTCAACTCCGCCGCCAACTCCTCGCTGCGGCTCCCCTCGTTATGCATGTGATAGCTCACCGTCGGCGTCTTGATGCCGAAGTGGTGCAGCAGCTTCTGCGTCTGCCGCGTATCCTCGCACGCAATCCGGTCCACCAGGCGCAGCACCCGCAACGCCCGCAGCGTAATGTCCTCTAAATTCCCAATCGGTGTAGCCACCAGATAAAGCCCTGGAGCCAGAGGCTTGTCGACGCTCCCTACATACGTCTCCGCGGATCCCTCATCACTCATCATTGCTCTTGTCGGCTTCCCGCTCCCGCATCCTGCGTCTCTGGTTCAGCATCGTCATGGACTGCGCCAGGTTCTGCGGAGTGATAATCCCCACGATCCGGTCCCCATCCAGCACCGGCACCAACTGCGCACCCTGCCCCGACACGATCCTCCGCAGCGTCTTCACCAGCGAATCATCCGGCTGCGCAATCTGGAACGACCGCGTCATCACTCCCTGCACATACCCATTGCCGCCCGACTGCAGCGCATCGATGATCCCTTGCCGCGACACCGCCCCCACCAGATTCGTCCCCCGCACCACCGGAAACACATCCTGCAGCGAGTGAACCGACTGAACCAGCGCATCGTCCAGCGTCGCCGAAGCCGACAGCGTACTGAACTCCAGCAGCATCACATCCCGCATCCGCACCGAGTCTACGTCCGTCTGCAGCAGCAGCCCCTGATCCTCCATCCGCGCCCCGATCATCACGAACACACCCATCATCAGCAGCCACACATTCGGCACCAGGATGCCCGCGACGATCAGCCCGAACGAGACCACCTGCCCGATGTTCGCGACCATCTTCAAACCCTTGATCCCGCCATGCGACTTCGCAAACTCCCCGCGAAACACCCGTCCGCCATCCAGCGGAGCCGCCGGCAGCAGATTCACCGCGCCCAGCAGCAGGTTCACCCACACCGCCGCGCGCAGCAGATGCGTCGGCGTAATCCACGGCCGTTCAAAGAGATTCACCTGCGGAGCCACCACCAGAACCAGCGCGCCCAGCAACACCCCAAACCCCAGGTTCGCAATCGGCCCCACAATCCCCATGCGCTTCTGCATCTCCGGCGTAGAGGCCCGTTCCGTCGCCTCCGTCGAGCCGTACCCCATCAACCCACCAAACGGCAGCAACAGCAGGCTGCGAACATCCAGGTTGTACCAGGCCGCGGCAATCGCCCGTGCCGTCTCGCGCACCGCCACCGCCAGCACCAGCAGCAGCCACAGCCCAAAGCCTCGCCCACCCGTCGCGCCGCCCACCGACGCATAACTAATCGCTACTCCCAGCAACAGCAGGAAGAACGTGTGGATGCGAACATCCACCCCGAGAAATCTGCCGATAGGAAAAGACCACCCGCGCATGCCTCCATTGTATGCTGCCCCACCCACTCCCGTTTCAACGCTCTGGCCAGCCCTTGGTACCATAACCCGATGCGCGTCATCGCCGGCACCTATCGTTCGCGCCTCCTCCAGGCCCCCCGCGGCACCTCCACCCGCCCCACCAGCGACCGTCTCCGCGAGACCCTCTTCAACATCCTCCAACCCCGCATCGAGGGCTCCCGCTTCGTCGATCTCTACGCCGGCACCGGAGCCGTCGGCATCGAAGCCCTCAGCCGCGGAGCATCCCACGTCTGGTTCGCCGAGAACGCCGTCCCCGCCCTCGCCTCCCTCCGCGACAACCTTAAGTCCCTCA
This sequence comes from Granulicella sp. dw_53, assembly GCF_018449545.1. Classification (GTDB taxonomy): domain Bacteria; phylum Acidobacteriota; class Terriglobia; order Terriglobales; family Acidobacteriaceae; genus Edaphobacter. The sequence goes on from NZ_JAAVUR010000011.1 coordinate 191,271, forward strand.
AGATCACCCGCGACTTCACCCTCGAAGACCGAGGCACGGGAGCCATGCTCCAACTCCTCAGCAAACTCCCTGCTCCCATCGACCTCATCTTCCTAGACCCACCCTACGAGTCCGACTCCGAGTACGAATCAACCCTAAGCTTCCTAGGCAGCACCCGCGGCCGCCAACTCCTCACCCCCACCGCCATCGTCATGGCTGAACACAGCAGCAAAGCCAAACTCTCCGCCCGCTACGGCGCCCTCGAACACTACCGCCTCCTAAAACAAGGCGACGCCGCCATCAGCTTCTACGCGTCTCCAGAGGTTACGGATGATTAGCCTTCACGCTCTCCGGTCGGACAATCTTCCCTCTCGGGCCGCTCTGGAGTGGTTTCTGATCGGGGAGTACCTTTGCTTTGCCTCGCTGGTCCTTAGTATCGCAGTCGTTGTGTTTACGTTAGTCGACCGGTGGTGGATCGGATTGCGGGGCCAACTAGGGAGCGCAGTCATTGAAGACGCCGAACTAATTCATCACCTTCCTCGAAGGGTTTGGGAAGTCAAACTCACTGTTACTCCCGACGACCGCACCGAGGGTTCCTTTCGTTGCCGCTCCCGTTGGACAGAACGCCACTTTGATCCGCTTCAGCATTCAACCGGTAGCATTCTTCCTGTCCGATTCCGTCGTTACCCGCACCCTATAACGTTCCCTCGGTAAGACTCTAACGAGCACCGCCGCTTACTTGCCGCTAAAAGCCCCACCCAAACAAACCCCAGTCCGCAGATCCACCGTGAACCCCACCTCTTTATCCGTCATCAAATTCCACCCAAACCCATGCAACACCCCATCCTCCACCTCACCCAACCGCAGACCCTCCCAACTCAACTTCGGTGTCTCCCAAGCCAGCCCCGCAAACCCCCACGCCACCATCGAGTGAAACCCAACAAACACCAGCAATCCCTCAACAGCTAACACCCGCACCACCGGCTTCAACGAAATATGCGTAGACCGCTCCGGCCGCAAGGTATCGATCACATACGCATACCCGCCTGCCACGGCACACAACTCATCAGGATTCGGACACCCATACACCGCCGTAGGCATCGACGGATCGGTAAACCCCAACGCACAAGTCGCCAGAAACGACCCTCCACCCTCAGGCCGCACCATCAACAACAATGCCCCCCGCCCCAGGGCATCTTCCTCCCCCGCAATCTGCTGCGGATACGTGTACTGCCGCACCGGAGCAATCAACGGCGGAACCTTCAAAGCCTCGGCAGCCCAACCATGCGGAAACGCATCGACAATCATCGCAGCCCATCCAGAGCCCGCGGCAGCCCATCTAGCGCCTGGGCCATATCTGCAATCAAATCCTCCACATCCTCACACCCCGCGCTCAGCCGTATAAACCCCGGAGCCACCGCATCCCCACCCCACTTCGCCCGCCGCTCTGCGGTAGTCACCACCCCGCCAAAGCTGGTCGCATCCGTCAACAACTCCGCCTTACTCAAAAACGCCTCCGCAGCCTCTTGATCCCGCAACACAAAACTCACCACCGCCCCAAAGTACCGCATCTGCCGCCGGGCAACCGCATACCCCGGATGCGTCGGCAGCCCCGGATACATTACCTTCTCCACCTCACTCCGCGTCCCCAAAAACTCCGCGATCGCCAAAGCATTGGCGCAACTCTTCTCCAACCGCAGCGGCAGCGTCGGAATCGACCGCAACGCCAGCCAAGCCTCCATCGGCCCCAAGATCCCACCCGTCAGCGTCCGCCACTGGTCGATCTTCGCCAGCAACGCCGCATCCTTCACCGCCACATGCCCCAGCAGAATGTCCCCATGCCCGCTCAAAGACTTCGTATCCGAAGCCACCGAAAGATCCGCCCCTAACATCAGCGGCCTCTGCCCCAGCGGAGTAGGCGTCGTATTGTCCACCGCCACCAGCACGCCAGCCCGATGCGCAGCCTCGCTCATCGCCGCGATATCACTTACCTCCATGGTGGGATTGCTCGGCGTCTCCAGAAACAGCAGCCGCGCACCCTCCAACAGCTTTTCTAACTCAGCCTCCGCATCCAGAACCCGCACCACGATTCCCATCTGCACGAAGTACTCCCGCAGCAGAACCCGCGCCGTATAGTACGAGTTCGACGGCATCACAATCGCATCCCCCGGCCGCAGTACCGCCCCGAACACCGCCGCAATCGCTGCCATCCCCGAGGCGAACACCACCACCTTCGCCTCAAAACTTCCATCCGACTCCATCTCCCCCAGCACCCGTTCTAACTCCGTCCAGGTCGGGTTGTGCGCCCGCGCATAGGTATAAGGAACCCCCGCCGGATCACCCGGCACATGATAGGGCGCAGCAAACACCGGCCCAAGCTGCATCTCCCTACCCGCCACCGCCGGCGTCAATGTAGACCGAACCACCTTCGTACTCTCACGCACCCCACACCCCCATAAAAAAATCCCAACAGCGTCCCTCAAGTCTAGCGGCACAACCACGCCAAGACTTCCATATCCCAGCCCATTCCCCATCGGGTAGCCACAAAAGCGGGTGCCCCATCCTTTCCGACAGTCTCATCGTCGGATAGGGTGGGGTATCGTGCGAAGCACGACCGTCTTCCTTATCCAACCCCAACCGCCCCGGGAAGAGAAGGGAAGAACAACCGTCGCTCCACCCAGCCCCGACAGCCCGGGTGCCCATCCTGAGGGCGCCTGATCCCCCGATGATTGGGGAACCACAACCATCCCCCCGCCCATTCTCCTACTCCCCACTACCCGCAGAAGCCAACCTCTCCAAAATGCACATCTGAAAAGGCCGAAACGCAGGATAAGCCCGAATAAGCCGTACAAGAAGCGCCTTAATCGGATTCCCATCCTTATCCTCAATCCAATTGAAATAAGAATGGTCCCTGCAACTCAACCCAACGCTCTTCGCAATCTCGCCGAGTTCCCGCTTCGTATACTCCCTCACATGTCCAGGATTCATCTCGTAGAGCCGTAAGCGTTCATACGGATTGCGCCCCATCGCCATCCGAATTCGCTTTCCAATCTCCGCGGCATTGGGCGTCGTACACACGAGAATGCCGCGCTCAGAGAGCAGGGAGCTAAGAAACGTGAGTACAAACTCCGGAGCCACATGGAGATGCTCGAGCACTTCAGAAAACACAATCAAGTCAAAACGGTCGCCCTCTGGCCAACGAGAGACATGAGGCGCGTCCAGAAAGTCAAAGGTGATGTGCGGAACATCCCCCATTGCACTCACCTCGCGATGACCACCGTCATCTACAAGAGGGTCCAGGCCCAGCGTTTGGATGTTCCGGTAGAAGCCCGACAAATAGGCTGTCAGCTCACACCTCCCTATATCCAGCACACGCGCCGAAGCGTTCGGCACCTCTCTCCTGCACAGACTCAAAATATCGGCGAACCGGCGTCCATGCATCGCTAGATAGTTCTGCCTCGACTCCTGCCCGCAGGTCACACTCTTCTCAAGTTGCACAAGCCGAGCCAGCATCCGCTCGGCGCTCTCTGCAAAAGCCAAAATCTCCTCCTCGATCGTTGTGGCATTGAAGTGCCACTCTGAACCTTCAAATGAGAACTAAACCACGGATGCGCCTGACGATACGGCTTGTAGGCCAGAGGCAACATAAGTCTACGAAGAGAGATATCGGAAGATGTCACGAGGATGTCAGCATATTGTTGACGCACGCCGTCAGGTCGCTGGCATGTTACGCCGGGATGAAGCCGCACTGCATAACAACCGGTCTTCTCCTCATACGAAGAGAAGCAACTTAGCTAGACGAAGCTTGCGGATCAAAAGCCCCAATCCACTAGAGGCTTTCACCTTGAAAAGTTGCAAGAGGAGCCATAACCCAAACCACCCTCAAGCCGAACCAGCAAAGTGCTCCCATCCCCCCGCCGGCAAAGCCTCCCGTCGTCCATCCCCCCGCACCAGCGTCACCACAGCCTCCCCCCGCCGTCGCCGCGTCAACCGCCCGATCCGCGTAACCGCAACCCCCGCAATCCTCCTTGGCACCCGCACGGAAGCATCCGCGGAGAACAGCAGCTCATAGTCCTCCCCGCCATGCAGCGCAAGCTCCAAAGCCCGTGCCTCTCCCATCCGAGCGGTCAGCGGATGCAGCGGCAACCAAGCCTCCTCCACCTCCGCATGCACTCCGGACTCCGCACACAGATGCGCCAGATCGGTCGACAAGCCATCGCTCAGATCCAGACAAGCCCTCGCCAGCCCACGCCGCCGCAGAGCCTCTGCCACCCGCAGCCGGGGCTCAGGAAAGAGCTGCGGATGCTCCTCCACATCCGTCACCCGAGCCATCCTGCCCCGCGCAAACAAACCCTCCAACTCCGCCGCCGCCCCGCCCAGTCGTCCCGTGCAATAGAGCGCATCGCCCGCCCGGCCTCCACTTCGCCGCAGGGCCGTCCCCGCCGGAGCCGTCCCCACCAGCACGATATCCGCCAGCACCAGCCCATTCGGCGACTCCGCGGTATCGCCGCCAGCCAACGGAACACCATAACGTCTTCCCAACCCTCGCCAACCCCCAAAGAACCCCTCCACCCAACCACGTCCCTTCGGAGTAGCCAACATCTCCCTTGGCAGCGCCAGCGACAGAAACGCCGCCAGCGGAGCCGCCCCCATCGCCGCCAGATCGCTCAGCCCACGCGCCAGACAGCGGTGCCCCACCGACTCCGCCGGATGCAAGTCCCGCCGGAAGTGCCGTCCCTCCAGCGTGAAGTCGGTCGTCACCAGCACCTCGGACCCCACCGCTGGCCGCAAAATCGCGCAGTCATCTCCAATTCCCAGCACGATCCCCCGGCCGCGAGCCGTCTCGCCTCGTCGAATCTGCTCGATCAGTGCCAGCTCTCCGGGCTGTTTCTGCTTCTTTTTCATCGTGTGAGAAGAATAAATGGTGTCGAAAAAGTGCCAGCAATTCCAGTCACATAGCCGATTGGCGTGGGTTGCACTGAGATGAGCGGTTTGATACGATCGACCTAAGCCCAGAGGGATTGTCGAATCCAAATTCGGGAATGAGGATTACCAAAGCTCATTCCCTCGACGGATTACGGTCCCTCCGAACCGCGCAGCTCCTTTCGGCGGTCAAATCAGGGCTCAGGTTTTCGGTTGAGTCTCAAGAAGCGCTACTACATCATGTTCGTAAGCCGGGACGACGAAGGCAACCTGAACAAGGTTCCCGTTCCTCTCCATTACGCTTACATCTTCGTCGCGGCCGCAGCCATCGGGATGTTCACCATCACCGGACTCGCTGGCTCCTACTCGCGGATGCTCATCAAGACCGCTCGCTTCAACCAGCTTCGCCAGGACCACAACTCGCTCCAGAAGGACTACGCGCACCTGGAGAAGGCAGCCCACGAGAAGGATGTGGAAGTCGCCTCTCTCGGCTCTTTAGCCAGCGAGGTCTCCGCGATCTACGGACTCACCGCCAGCAAGCTCGCCGTTCCCATGGGCCGCTTCACCGGCAACCCGGAAGCAGCCAGCCGCAAGGCAGCCAAAGCCAACTCCGCAGGAGTCGCGCCAGCCGCCAACGCGCTGACCGACCCAACGATCGCCGTCTCCGACGACAACAGCTACTACAAGTCAGTCGACGCCTTCTACGCCCTACGGACCACCGCAATGAGCGGCTCCGCGGTCCGCACCCTTCCCGCGCTCGCCAACTCCTCGGCGACCACACGCACCAGCCTCCGCTTCGGCCTGGGCTCTCTGGGCCCACTCGACGCCGACGCCCCAACGATGTGGCCCATCATGGGACCCATCAGCAGCGGCTTCGGCCAGCGTGAAGATCCCGTCACCGGAAACGGCGAAGGCGAGTTCCATACCGGCGTAGACATCTCCTCGCCCAACGGAACGCCCATCCGCGCCACCGGCGATGGCACCGTAAAGTCCGCCGACATGCAGAACGGCTACGGACGCGAGGTCGTCATCGACCACGGCCACGGCATCGAGACCGTCTACGGCCACATGTCAGGCTTCGCCGTCGTCGCAGGCCAGACCGTCATCCGCGGCCAGGTCATCGGCTACGTCGGCCACAGCGGCCGCACCACCGGCTATCACCTCCACTACGAGGTCCGCATCCACAACACCCCGGTCAACCCCCACAAGTACCTCCGCACCACGCTGGCCGACCTGGGAATGGGAACACCCGCAAGCTAACCGTCTCTGCAATGAAAAAAGGGCAGGCTGACCGCAAGGTCAGCCTGCCCTTCTTCCTGCCTTCCGTCAGTTATTTCTTGCCACATAACTGACATGCCAAATGCTCTTCGAGCCGTCATCGCTCACGAACAACGATCCATCCTTCGCAACCGTCACTCCCACTGGCCGACCCCAAACTCCGCCATCCGGAGTCACAAAGCCAGTCAGGAAGTCCTCGAACTCGCCGGTCGCAACACCATTCTTTATAGGAATGCGAATCACCTCATAACCCGCTCGCTTGGACTTGTTCCACGATCCATGTTCCGCCGCGAACCCATCGCCGCTATAAGCAGCAGGGAACTGATTGCCCGTATAGAAAGCCAGCTCCAGCGACGCAAAGTGCGGTTGCAGCAACACGTCCGGAACAATGACCTTATCCTTCAGCTCCGGATGCTTCCCCGCATGCCGCGGATCCTGATGTCCACCGATGTAGTAATACGGCCATCCGTAGAACCCATCCTCCTTCACCGAGGTGATGTAGTCCGGCACAAGGTTGTTGCCGAGATTGTCCCGCTCATTGGTCGAGCACCACAACTGCCCCGTCGTCGGATTGATAGCCTCGCCGACGCAGTTGCGAATTCCGTTGGCGAAGACCTTCACGAACTTCCCATCCGGCGCGAACTCCAGGACATCGGCGCGATGGAACTCCGTCGGATTATTATCCGTATCGTCGACGTTCGACGCCGATCCCACAGAAACGAACATCCGCTTGCCATCCTTCGAGAACACCACATCGCGAGTCGTATGTCCGCCTCTGCCGCCTGGAAGCGTAGGAACGATCGTCTCCGCCTCGCCGCTCGCCTTCAACTCACCTGACTTATAAGGGAAGCGAACGACGCTCGTCGTGCTCGCCACATAGACCCACTGCGGATTCGGCCCCAGCGGATAGAACGCGATGCCGAACGGCTGCTTCAAGCCGCTGGCAAACGTCTCACTCGTCACAACCTTGCCATCCGCACCCACTCCGCGAAACACCTTGACCTCTCCCGCGCCAGTGTCCGACATGAAGATATCGCCATTCGGTGCGGTCCGAAGCAGGCGAGGCACGCGAAAGCCCTGCGCATACAACTCCACCTTGAACCCGGGAGGAGCAATAGGCAAAGCACCCTCCGGCCTCGCCACCACGGTCGGTCCGTTGAAGACCGCTTCCCCTTGATTCGGCTCCGGCAGATCAGCCGCTGTAATCTTGCGCCGCACCCCCGGATGCTCCTGTGTGTAGTCCGTGAAGGCGGCCTGCCCGGTGATCGTCTTAGCCGCTCCCTGCGCGTGAGCTTGCATGCAAGGCGCGATCAACGAAGTGAGAAACAGCGCAGCTGCCATCGAAGAAGTGGCAGTTGCAACGACGCGGGCAGTCGAGTGGATCGAAGGATTGGCGGTCATGCGCAATGGTCTCCAGAAATCTCTCTGTGATATGTGGGGCGATGCATAAGCAGTATGCCTAGCGCAGACCGTTCGTGTCATCTGCACTTCGCGCCGGCGTCGTGAGTTGCTTCAACATGTCCATCGGGATATTCGCCGTCAACACCGCACGGTCATCCTTACGCTCGATCTTCAGCGAGTCGATCGCCTGTGCCATCGCCGCATCCGCTGGAGCGCCCTGCTGAACCCTCTGAATGGACCGAAACATCCCCAGCAGGGTCGACAGCGCCTCCACCGACCTCGCGGCATCCTCCGGCGTAGGCGCAATCTGCTCCACGCGCATCCGCACCGAGCCCCGATACTGCAAGCTCGCTACAAAGGTCGTGTCCTCCGGCAGCGGCAGTTGCAACCCCAGCACCGTGATGCGTCCGCCCTCCGAGAACGGCAGCCCCACATGCCCGATTCCCCACGCGCTCGAAAGCAGCGGAATATCCCCATAGCGCGCCGACAGCAGCGACGATCCAGCGAACGGCGAAGCCGCCGCCCGGTACCTGTCCAGAATGGAGTGAATCTGCTCAACGGTCGGCATATTCGAAGCGGCTACCATGTCGTAGCCCAGTTGCGTGACCCGCAGCTCCCGGCCACCTCCGGTCGCGGCATCGCCTACTGGAATCGTATAGATCGTGTGCCCGGCGTAGCTCTCCCGCGCCGTCGCAATGCTCGCCAGATAACGCCCCAGCCGGTCGCCATCGAACCGCCCCGAGAACACCTCGGAGTAAGCCACCGGCCCATTCGGTCCTCGCGGATCGTCCATCCGGTGCAGCGCAAACGCCACCTCGTCCAGATCCCTCTCCGGAACCACGCCCGTCGCATCGATGAACCGTTGAAACTCCGGGCTCCGCTTAACCGCCGTGCGGTCGAAGTGCGTCGCCAGCCGCAAAGGCCTCACGTTCGCGTACACAATTGCGTCCGATTCGGGCAACAGCCGCGCCACCTCGGGAGGAGCCTTCTGCCGCAGGTAAACCGCCACTGCCAGCGCGGCGATCAGGGCAAGCATCAGGAGCAGTGAGTAGCGAGTCCGTTTTCGCATCCAGTCTGTTTCTACTCTGTCCCGGCGTCTACGGCAATGGGCCCGCCTGCCAACGCCTATGCTGCAGACCTACTCCACGATCGCAAAGGTGTAGATCTTCCCGCCATTGGTCACGTTTCCCGTACCGGGAGGAAGAATGCCATACTCCCCGCCGTCGACCTTCTGATCCATCGTGAACTGATAGGTCCGCGGAGCCGTCTTCTCCGGCGTGAACTTCACCTCGTCCCGATCCGCGCCTCCGGTCGAGTGGAAGACGCCACCCGTAAGCGTCCTGAACTCGCGGCTATTCGAGTTCAGTCGAAACTTCACTAGGTCATACTCCGTAGCCGAGATCCCCTCCGGCACATAGATCAGGATTTGAATCGGCCTCTGCAGTACCAGCTTCGACTCGCGTCCGTTGATGTGACCGTTGCGATCCTGCTTGATGATCCCGTGCGTCACCGTCGATTTGACCCATCCGCCCGACTTGATGTGGACGATCTCCGGCTCCACCGGCACCCAGTTGCCGTTGCGGTCCTTGTAGTACACGCCGATCTCGTTCACCTCCGGCGTCACCGGCGCCAACGCCTCATGCGCCGCCGTAATCTGCCGTCGGCTCTTGTTCATCATGGCCGTGATCAGACGGTCCGAGACCCCCGCCTCCTTCAGGACCACCAGCGCATCTGCATCCGTGTTGTAGCGCCCCGGCTGCGCCTGGATGGTCTGCACAATCAGCTCGTCCCCCAGACCCGCCTTGACCATCCTCACGATCGAGTCATTGGACAGCGTCTTCGGTGCGACCTCCATCAGAGGTCCCTCTGTGGAGTTCTGCTGCGCCAAACCGCTACGCCCGCCGACGAGCAGCAAAACGACCAGCAGCAAAACGGCGAGCACGGCGCGAGGAATTCGGGACAACAGATTCATGCAAATAACTCCTGACGCTGATGGGGTGTGGATTTCTATCTTAGGACGCGGCTGTATGCGGAAAAGAGAGCGGTCGGAACTTCAATCGAGACCAGTTCCAGAACGGATCTGCAAACATCGGTAGAAGGGCGCTCGTTTGCAGTACGTCGCCTTCTCCTCCGAACTCTAACCCTATCTGGATCGCCACTTCTGATCACCGCATTTGCAAATCTCCAACAAAATCTCATGTCAAGCCCTAAATCTATCTAACTAGCTTTTTATCAGCAAGATCCAAGTGGCACTTTAGTTCGGTTCGATTCATTAGAATAGAAGTAGAAGTGGAAAATAGGCGAATGCGCCACTTCACTTCATCGCCCAGGCGATAGATTCCTCGTTCCTTGCCAATTCGTCGCTTCAGGTCTCGGCCCCGGCAAACCTCCCGCTGCAAGCTCCATCGAAGAGGTCCAGGTTTAAGCCGATTTAAATGAAGATTTTGCCTCAAAAAGGGGGGGAGGGGGTCCCACGGCAAACCCTCTCAGGGACATCCAGTGCCGCCCAAATACCCTCGCCTCCCGGTAGAACTGCGACCGGCAGAGGGCGTTGAATCCACAGGGTATGGTGGTTGCCCGGCCTGGGTTCTTATGCTAAATTGAAGTCTGCGGCGCACTCTGCGCAAGCACTGGTGCGCGTCTTACGGCTGGGGCTTATCAGGGGGCGGTCTCAGGTGAAATGCAAGGCTGTTTCGAGCTCTGGCTTTTTGGGCTGGCGTAGCTCAGCTGGTAGAGCATCTGATTTGTAATCAGAGGGTCGGGGGTTCAAATCCCTTCGTCAGCTCCAACATCCGCCAGCTCTTTTCGGCCAGCAGATGACAGGGTTTGAATGCGTTTCATGTAGTAGCGACAAGGAAGTCGCAGCACAGAAAGACGGATTTGGTTGTACTGTTTGCCGTCCTGGCAGCGCAGGCCTCCGGTCACTCCTTCAAGGTAGCTTCCACTCGATCGATTCGCAGTCGGAGTCGAGGCGTGGGTTTGATAGGTTGAGCGAGGGTTGCAATCAGGATCGCAGGCAGAAAGTGCACAGGTGGCCGAGCGGTTAATGGCAGCAGACTGTAAATCTGCCACTCTTCGAGTTACGGAGGTTCGAATCCTCCCCTGTGCACCATAATTTTGCAGTCGCTTTACGTTGTGGTGTTGTACAGGTGAGTCGTGGATCTGAGTCCTGCCGGTAGCGGTCGAATGGTTATCGCCCTGGCTGTCCTTGGATTCCTGGCGGTAATCTCCTGGCAGACGATGGACGCCGGGAAGTACCGTTCGCTTACTTGGATCTTGTTAGGTTTTTTTGCCTTCCGCGTCGTCCTCGGACGGCTCCGTTCAAGGTAGGATTGTAAGGTTGGTTTGCAACGCGTAATACAGTGCTGGCGTAGCTCAGTGGTAGAGCACTCCCTTGGTAAGGGAGAGGTCGAGAGTTCAAGCCTCTCCGTCAGCTCCAGAGATTAGATTCACCGGGCGGGAGTAACTCAGTGGTAGAGTCACAGCCTTCCAAGCTGTTGGTCGCGGGTTCGATTCCCGTCTCCCGCTCCATAGTTGAAGGCCTGAGCAGCACGATATGCTCAGGAGATTGATGTACGCAGGAGATTTACGTTGAGCACAATCTACGAGAAGCCGGAACTTGTCGTCGCTGATCCTCCGGTCTTCCTCGCCGTTAAGTCGGCGATCGAGTCTTCCTTCTCCTCGAACCGGGCGTCGGATTTCTTCAAATCCCTCTCTCGGGCCGGCCTTAGGATCCGCGACTTCGAGACGGTCTTGAAGCAAGGCTTGCTCGGAGATGCCACTGCCGGAGAGTACAGCCGCCTCGGTAACGGCGATCAAGGCCAGATTCGCGAGTTCTATCTCGCCAGCCTGGAGAAGGTCGCTCCCGAGCTGAGAGAGAAGTTCTTCAAGCTGTACGCGTACTACTGATTCACCCCGAATTTAGTACCACGATGTATTGACCTGAACCGCCGGTCTAGACGCCGGCCAACACGAGGAGACAAGC
>NZ_JAAVUR010000012.1 GCF_018449545.1 Granulicella sp. dw_53
CAATGGGTTATGGCCAAAATGCAGAATCGGCTCGGGTTATCGGTTTTGCTCCTTTCTTTTCATGTTTAAGTGGCGACGCCCCACCTATTCGGTGGGGCGTTTTTTATCTTCTAGTTCTATTTTAGAGGTTGGGGCATAACTGCAGTGCCACTTTTATCTTGATTGTTTTGAGTCGCTTAGGCTGTTTGGGGGCTTGACATGCGTTTTTGCTGGGGAAGATGAAGAAAGAAAGTTATCTCCTTTCTTTCTTTCGGGCTTGATTTTGCGAAGCTGGCGCGGTATCGGTACTATCGATTTATCAACCTGAGGTGGCTAGGGTTCCGCCGTAACCGAACGGGTCAGGACCGAGCGCTACAGCAGCCGCGAAGCGGCTGGCACCCGAGGCATAAAAGGCTAGAGGGGGTGGTTGTAAGGCCGCAGGTGTGCCTTATACCCATCTCCGAGGTCGCTTCATGCACGGTTACGCCGTAGCTCTGGTTCTACTTTCCGCCATCCTTCACGCTACCTGGAACGCACAGCTCAAGGGCAACGACGACCGCTCGCAGTTCATGGCGAACATGTCCCTCTCCATGGGTGCGCTGGCGTTGATTTGTGTTTTCTTTGTCCCTTTGCCAGTTGGGTCGGCCTGGGTGTGCATAGCGTTGTCCGCCATCCTGCATATTGCTTACAACTTGCTGTTGTTGCAGAACTACCGGCTGAGCGACTTTAGCAGCGCCTATCCTATCGCTCGCGGAATTTCTCCACTTCTGGTCACCTTGGGAGCTTTCCTCCTGATGCATCAGAGGCCCAATGTCTTCGCCGTCTGTGGTGTGGCGATGATCTCTGCCGGTATCGTTTTTTTGTCGACCGGAAGAGCGCGGTCTGGCAGGCGCGCCACACTCTCGGCTCTAGCTACTGGAGCAACCATCGCGGCGTACACGGTGACTGACGGCATGGGAGTTCAGCGGTCCCAGAACACGCTCTCCTACACTGCGTGGGTCTTTGCCAGCTATCTCCTGATGCCGGTGGTGCTGCTGTTGCTGCGAGCCCCGGTTCGGCTGATCAGCGTTCGGGGCTTGCCACGCGCTACCGGAGCCGGCCTCTTCTCGCTGACGGCCTACACCTTGGTTTTATGGGCTACACGCTATGTCGATGTGGGGATCGTTTCCGCACTGCGTGAGACGAGCGTCCTTTGGGCGATCGTTCTGGGACGTGTGTTTCTCGGAGAGGCCTTTACAGGGCGAAGAGTGGTCTCGGCGTCGATCATTTGCCTGGGTATTGCGTTGTTAGTCCTGAAGGCGCGGTGATCCACTGCGTATGCGCCGAAGCATGTTTGTCCTCAAGGCGTGCGCTCTACTGGCTGAAGAAAAAGGCGCTCGTAACGAAATTCCACCTCCTTCAATCGGACTACTTTATCGCGAGATGAGTTACGGGAATCGGAGTCACTCCTAGCAAAGCAGAGCTTCTCTCCTTTTCTTGCCGATCCCGCCATCCGCTCACACCGCCCTTTGTCAGCCCGTCTACACTACGAGTGGCGGCCAGTCTGCCGTCCCTGCTCCGACCCGGCCCGCTCGGAATGTCCAAGGATCAATCAACCATGCCGCCGCTCCGCACCGAGGTCCCTCCGCTCACCGCTCCCAGGTTCTATCTCACGGGCCGCGAGCCGGTGCGCCCCGGAGCTATTCTGCTGGCTATCGTGGCTGCCGTCGGTGTGCTCGCGTCGGTGCTCTATGCCCTGGGTCATGCCGGACATGTATCTCTCACCTCCGGTGCTGCGCGTTCGGCCAGCCCTACATCCGCAGTTGACTCGGCTGCCGACGATAAAGACGATCCATCCCAGATCGATACCATTGTGCTGGGTGATCCTGCCGACGCTCCTGTGCCCGGCCGCCGTCGAGACCATGTCAGCAGCGTTCATCCCACCATCCTTGTTCACCTGCCCCGCTTCGGTGACCAGGTGGGGCTTATCCCCGACACTCCGGCTGGCCGCCTCCTTTACGGCTGGCTCGCCGCCTTCAACCAGGCAAGTTATCCCGCGCTTGGCAACGCTCTGCCCAATGTCGCGCTCGCTTCGGCGACCGCTGCACAGATCGAGCTGCGGCAGCAGACTGGCGGCTTCAACCTGCTCTCTGCCAAAGAGGTCCAGCCCGGGGTGCTCGTCTTCCGGCTTCGCGATCAGACTCCCCTGGCGATCGAGGTTCTCGGCACCTTGCAGGTACGTCCGGACTCCAGCCCTGCTGCTATTGCGAGCTTTAGTCTCCGGGCTGTTCCTCCGTCCAAGCAGGGCACTGCTACGGCGGCTACTCCGCTCTCGGCGGCATCACCGCGATGAGTCGGCAATCGCGCCGCTCCTGCATGTGAGCCTGCATCCTGTAGTGGTCCTTTGAATCCATCGAACTCCACTGGAGGTAAGTTGGCAGCTTGCGCCATCGCTTTTTGAGGACTAACGAGAGCTCAAGGGCGTGAACTATCCCTGCCAACAGAATGAATTGTTTCTTGGACGCCGGGCTACAATTTACCTATGAAATCAGGCGATGGTCTGGGACGAGCATATTGGATTTGCGCTGGCTTCACTCTTTTCAGTGCGATCGTGAGCGCAGGCTTTTCGTTGCTGTCGCTTCGTATGGCGGGCGGACATGAATATGCCCTTTATGCGGCTTCGCGTAGTGTTGCACTCCCGTTGGCGACAATCTATGCGATTGCACGACGTTCGCGGGCCGGTATGGCAACGCTTGCAGTAGCGATGACCCTGGTCCAATTGTTCGATGGGATTATTGGTTTGCGTCTCCACGACCCCGGTCGCGCGTATGGACCCTTTGTATTTGCCGCGATCAACCTCGGGCTGCTTTATTGGATGAATCGGACTTCAAACCAACAATCCAAAGCTATTCCTGCCGGGATGTAGGATGTGTCACTCAAAGAGACTCTGGTCGTTGGGTTCGTTTGTGTGGTCAGGAGCGTTCGATACTTTCGAAGTATTTGATGATGAGCTCGCCCAGGGTTTTTATGACTGATCCGGCGATGCCGCCTTTGATTGCCCATCCGATTACGGGGAAGAAGGTGAGCCCTTCCATGGCGACCTTTGCTCCCAGACCTACGGTTCCCATGAAGCCTGCCGCGCCGACGACGGCTATGGCGTCCTCTTTGCTGAATTGTTCTCCCCGGTAGATTCGGCCGATGTGCAGAACCATAGTGGTCTCCAGTGTGAGGAGAGCAAGGGAGGTGGCTCCGGGGATGATTGCGGCGGCTGCGACCGCCGCGCCGGTTACGGAGTATCCGTTCACCCATTTTTTTGCTCGGGCTTTCTTCGAGAGCGCTGGCTCGGGCGTGCCGATTCCCGGTTGGCTGGCTGCCTGTTGGCTGGTTGTTTGTTGGTGGGGCGGTAGATCCTGGGCGGGAGAGGAGGAGTCCAAGGTTGGATTGCCGCATGAACCGCAGAAGGCGTGCACGCCCTCGGCTATGGGGTTTCCGCATTTTGTGCAGTAGGCCATGTGTCCTCGATTTCTTTCGCGCAAGTGGTCGTGGGCTTGAGCGAAGCTAACTATCACGGGGTATTACAGGCCGGGTGCTGAAGATGTCCTCAGAGGAGGACAAAAGTATCCTTGAGGTTTTGGTTTGTCAACGAGATCGATGGAGGAGTCGCGTCGATTTTTTGCGTTGGAAGATGGCGTGACGCGGGATTGGAGAGGCGTTTTCTCTTCCTCATCTCGCAAGGATTCCGAGACGCATTTGTTTGGGGAGGGCGAACTGTGCGGGGGACGAGAGTTACGGAGGTGGAGCGGTAGTTGAGACGGGCCGGGAGGTCGGCAGCGTGGTGGTGTGGTTGGGGATTCCTGTTTTGGGAAGTGGTATTGATGGTCGAGGGTTGTGGGCGTGGATCTCCATCCCTTTCGCTGGGTGAGCGAAGGGATGGAGATTTTATTTTGTGGGGGATGGTGCTTCTGGGTGCAGTTAGTACTTGAGGTAGAAGCCTATGGTGGGTTCGAGGGTGTTGGTGCGCTGATTGATGGTCAGGTAGTTCTGGCCGAAGTCGGGGGCCTTGAAGAAGACCTGGCGGAGGGAGGCACGCAGTCCGATATGGGTGAAGACGGATTTGTCGACGCCGACGTTGTAGTAGTAGGCGGCGCGGGCCTGGGTGGGTAGGCCTTGTCCGCCACCAGCCGTTGGGCGGAAGGCGAGAGAGCCAGCACCGACGGCGGCGAAGGGCTGGACTCCGAAGAAGGTGGGGGCGTGGAAGACCCAGCCGAGGGAGTACTCAGAGGCTTTGGTCTGTGCGCCGCCGAAGATGTATTGGGAGAAGTTTTCGGTGTAGCGGGCCTGGGAGTAGTTGGCTTCCAGGCCGACGAGCGGCGACTTGATGTAACGCAGGCTGACGAGGACGCCGACCGTGGTGCTGGCCTTTTCGGTGAGGGGCTGGTTGAGGTAGTTGGTGCCGGAGACGTCGCCGGTGATCTGGCCGATGGCGGTGACCCCGAGGTCGAGGCGGGAGAGGTGGCGCTGCAAGGTTGTCTCGGGGGCTGCCTGGGCGCGAGCGGCTGGGGCGGCGAGGCAGGTGATGACACAGAGAAAGAGGCTGCTTACAGACCACGGGCGAGACACATTCAACATTCCGTCGGAACTCCCTTACGCGAAAACTTAGTGTTTCCAGTCTACTCTGCGGCGGGGCGGGACGGGTTTTTGGTCAGGGTTTTGGTTCCACGAGGAGGGTGAGGTCGTGGATGGCGGTGACGAGGACGGGGGAGCCGGCGGGGAGGTGGGTTGAGCCCTGGAGGTGGGCCTGCCAGAGCTCGCCGCGGACTTCGACTTGTCCGGTGGGGTTGAGGGGAGTGCGGGCGATGGCGAGGCGGCCGATCATGGCTTCGGGGCCGAGGAGGACTTTGCTGCGGCGGGCGCGGAGGGCGAGCCAGGCAAGTCCGAAGGAGATGACGCCGAAGCCGAGGCCGGCGGCTACGGCGATGGCGAGGTGGACGCGGAGCTCGGGGATGGGGGCGTCGACCAGGGTGGCGAGGCCGAAGATGAGGGAGGCGATGCCGACGGCGGCGAGGATGCCGTGGCTGGTGAACTTGAGCTCCAGGATGAGGAGGAGCAGGGCGGCGACGAGGAGCAGGACGGCTGTGTGGCGGACGGGCAAGAGGTTGAGTCCGAAGAGGGCGAGGAGGACGGAGAGGGTTCCGAGGGCTCCGGGAACGATGGTGCCGGGGACGTTGAACTCGAGGTAGATGAGGAGGCCGCCGAGGACGAGGAGCAGGACGGCGAAGTTGGGATTGGCGAGGCGGGTGAGGAGCTTTTCGCGGAGGGAGGGGGCGAAGATTTCAACGGTGGCGTTGGTGAGGTGGAGGGTAGAGGTGTTGCCGTTGAAGCGGTGGATTTCCTTGCCGTCGAGGGAGCGGATGAGGGCGGCTTCGTCGGGGGCGATGGTGTCGATGAGGTGGAGGGAGAGGGCTTCGGTGTCGCTGTAGGACTTGGAGTTGCGGACGGCGTCTTCGGCGGCTTCGGCGTTGCGGTTGCGGCGGGTGACGTAGGAACGGAGGAAGGCGGCGGTGTCGTTCTCGATCTTCTGCTTGAGGATCGGATCCATCTGGTTGTCTTTGGAGCCGCCTTCGAGGACGGGGTGGGCGGCTCCGGCGTTGGTGCCGGGCGCCATGGCGGCGATGTCTGCGGCTTCGAGGAGGAAGAAGCCTGCGGAGCCGGCGCGGCTGCCTGAAGGGGAGATGTAGATGGCTACGGGGACGGCGGAGGTCTCGATGGACTGGACGATGGTGCGGGTGGAGTCGAGGAGTCCTCCGGGGGTTCCGAGGGAGACGATGACGAGAGCGGCGTGGCGGCGGGCGGCTTCGTCGAAGCCGCGTTGGAGGTAGGCGGCGGTGATGGGTTGGATGGTGTCGTGGAGGGTAAGGCGGAGGACTAGCGGGGTTTGGGCTTTGAGGGGTAAGGCGCAGAGAAGGAGGACTACTAGGGTGCTAAGGATGGCGGTGCTTGCTTTGTGGCCGAAGCGTTTACGATCCCATCCTTCACGATGGGACTGTGAAGGATGGGGCACCCGGGTTGTTGGGGCTGGGACGAGTGGGCGAAGGTGGCTGGGATGTTGGTCGTCCCACGCTATGCGAGGGTGCTGTGAAGGACGGGGCACCTGAGCGGTTGTGGTTGGGACGAGAGAGCGGCTCATGAGGGGGGAGGATAGCAGGTTATGGGAGGGATTGGCCGCGGGATTGGAGGGCTTGCTTCATGCCGAGGGCGGCGCTGTTTTTCGGCTCGATGTGGAGGGCGTTGGAGACGTCGGAGGCTGCGGCGGGGAGTTTTTCTTCCTTGAGGTCGAGGCGGGCTAGGACGAGGTAGGCGTCGGCGTTGGGCTTGAGGCGGATGGAGGTCTGGGCCTCGGTGCGGGCTTCGTCGGCGCTGGCGCTGAGCTCGCGGATGCGGGCGAGGCCGGCGTGGGCGGCGGAGTTGTGGCCGTCGGCGGTGATGGCGGTCTGGAACTGCTGCTCGGCTTCGGGGAGGAGGCCCTGGGCGAGGTATTCCTGGCCGGACTGGACGTAATGGTTGGCTTGCTCGGCTGCGGGCAGGGTGGCGATGCGGGCGGAGCGGAGCTGGTCGAGCTGGAAGGCTGCCTGACGGAAGGGAGCTTCGGAGAAGGTGCGGCGGATGCGCTCCAGGGGCTCGAAGGTGTTGGTGGCGGGAGTGGCGCCGGCGGGGGGGCTGGGGGACGATCTGCCGGCGGAGATGCGGGTGCGGAGGCTGGCGGCTTCGGTGTCGTTGGGATGGAGTTTGAGGGCGAGGTCGATCTCGCGTTGGGCTCCGGCGAAGTCTCCGCGGCGGAGGAGGGAGACGGAGAGGTTGTAGTGGTAGTCGGCGTCGTTGGGGTCGGCGGTGGAGGCGCGCTGGAAGAGGGCGACGGCGTCGTGGCCCTGGCGGCTGGCGGCGACGGCCTGGTTGTTGACGACCTCCGGGAGCGGGAGGCGAGCGGCGACGAAGGCGAAGGCGGTCTCGGCCTCTGCGTACTTGGCGGCGTTGAAGCGGGCTAGGCCGCGGTAGAAGCTGGCTTCGAGGGCGAGACGATCGGTGGGGGGGACCTTGGCGAGGGTGATGGCGGCGTGCTCGTAGTCGCGCTGGATGTACTGAGCTTTGCCGAGGGCGAGGATAGCGGCGGAGTAGTTGGGGGTCTCCTGGACGGCGAGCTGGAGGCGCTTGATGCGCTCCTGCGGGGCGGAGGCGTCGATGCCGCGGATGTAGTTCTCAAAGGAGCTGAGCTTGACGCCGGTGGAGGCGGCGAGGAAGGTCTGGAGGGCGACGTTGAAGTGGGGGTCGATCTGGCGGGCGATCTTCCAGGCGACGGCGTTCTCGATGTCGAGGAGCCGAGAGAGTTCGCTGGAGTCTGTTAGGGGATTGGAGAGGGTGAGGCGATTGACCTCGAGGAGCTGGGACTGGACGGAGATGCGGGTCTGATTGTTGGCGGAGGAGGTGACGTTGAAGCTGCCTACGATGACGTAGTCGGCGTCGAGGGTCTGGGCGATGCGGATGGTGGTGGCGCGGGAGGGTTTGAAGTCTACGGGTAGGCCGAGGTGGTCGAGGGCGAACTGGAGATCGTCGCGGGTGATGGTGAGGAAGCCGGCGGAGTTGAGGCGCTGGTTGAGGGTGTCGGGGAAGGAGTCGCCGATCCAGGAGAGGGCGGACTGACCGGACTTGTTCTCAAAGGGAAGGACGAGGATGAGGCGGCCGGAGGTGGGGACTGCCTGGGGGCTTTGGGATGGGGTCTGGGCTCGGCTCTGGCTCGGGTGAAGAACAGTGAAGGTGATGAGGGCGAGCAGGAATGCTTGCAGGATAGGGCGGGGTTGAGAGGTCCTCGGCACAGATTGAGTATAGAGGGTTAGTGCGAGGGGTTGAGGCGGGCGTTGACGATGCGGGGAAAGTGGAGGACGGCAGCCCACTCGCCGTGACGATGGGCCTGCCAGACGACCTCACCGTGCAGGAGAGCGGCGGCCTCGGCGGGGCGGAGGTCGTGGTGGAAGTCGAAGTATTTGGCGTCGGAGGGCTCGTTCTGTTTGCCGAGGTTGAGGGATTGGGCGGGCTCCCACTTGGTGGAGAAGATGAGGGCGGTGTCGTAGTTGCCGGGTTCGGCGGCGGCGAGCTGCATCTGCTCGATGGAGAAGTTTTGGATGGAGGTGACTTTGAAGGGGCGTCTGGTATAGCCGATCTCAGGGCGGGAGAGCTCGGAGGTCGCGGGCCAGGCGGTGAGGACGGTGGCCTGGGGGAAGCGTTGATTGAGGACGTTGATGGCCTGCTGGTGGAGGACGATCATGTCGCGGTAGGTGAGGTTGTCCTCGGGGGCGAAGGCGTAGGGGGGATTGATCCAGATTCCGGCGAGGAAGGCGACGGCGGTGAGGGCGGCGAGGGCGATCCAGCGGCGAACGTGGCGGCGCCAGGTGGCGACGCAGAAGAGGAGGATGAGGGGATAGAGGGGAAGGAGATAGCGGGTGAGGAGCGCTCCGCCAAGGATGGAGAAGGCGACCCAGTTGCTTAGGAGGACCACAGCGATGGCTTGCAAGGCAGGGCGGGGAAGTGCGGGGTATTTCAATTTGGATACAGGAACCAGCAGGGCCGCGATGGTGCAGAGGGACGCGACGAAGAGGTTCATGTGGGTGGTGAGGTGGAGGAGACGATGCCAGAGGCAGAGGAGGATTCGGTAGGGGCCGAGGTTGGCGGTGGCGTTGTAGCGGAGGAATTCGGGGTTGCCGAAGATGAAGCCGGTGCGGGAGTAGTGGAAGGCGTACCAGGCTACGAGGGGAAGGATGGGGATGAGGAGCGTGACGGCCCAGGTGAGGTGGGTGATGCGTTGGGCTTTCTGCTTGCGGGTGCGGACGAGTTGGAACACCTCCCATGTGGCCAAGGCGAGGGGAGTGACGATGGCGGTCTCTTTGGAGAGGACGGCGAGAGAGAAGAGGGTGGCGGTCCAGAGTTGGGTAGGAAACGTAGCGGAGATGGGGGCTTTGAGAGCTTTGGGATCTTCTTCGGGGTGCTGGGGGGTGAGGTAGGAAGAGAGGGCCCAGAGGGTGAAGGCGGCGGCGAAGATGTCGGCGTGGGCGAGGGTGCTTTGGGCGAACCAGACGGGGTAGAGGGCGGTGAGGAGGGTGGCGATGATGGCTACTGCTGATCCGCTAAGGTTGCGGGCCAGGCGGAAGACAGCGAGGAGGGCCGCGGCGCTGACCATGCAGACGAGGACTCGGGTGCCGATGATGGAGAAGCCTGAGAGGTGCCACCATCCGGCGAGGAGGATGGAGGGCAGAGGAGGGTGGGCGTTGGTAACGGTGGACTGGGGGATGAGGGTTCCGGTTCGGAAGAGGTCCCAGGCGGCGGGGATGTAGTAGCCGCCCTCGTCCCAGAAGTAGGGCAGGCGGAGGAGGGTGAGGTGGGAGAGGAAGACGACTACAAAGAAGAGCGGAAAGAGCATCCAGATGGGGATGTCCTGGGGGGCGTTGCGAGCGTGGAGACGGGTTGCAGTCGGCGCTGAATCGGGCATGAAGGCGGTGGCTCGTGGCGTCTCGACGTTCAGTAGGTCGACGTTGTGTTGATTTTAGGGGAAGGCGAGGCTTGGAGCAGAGGAGATTGGTATGGGGCTTTGCTGGCGCGACGGACGATGCGCTGTCCGTCGCTTGAATGGAGTGCCGCGCCTCTAGTGGACGGGGCCGGCGGGAGGAGGAAGCTGAGGCTCGAGGGCGAGGTTGCCGAAGGTCTGTTCGTACTGGGCGAGGTTGTGGCCGAGGACGTTCCAGAGGGCCTTGGCCTGCTGGGGGCTGAGATAGATGCCCTGGAAGTTATTGAGCTGGACCTCTTCGGGTGTGCTCTGGCTCATGGTTCCGAAGACGAGGAAGAAGTCCCAGACGCTCATGCGGACCTGGACGCTGTTGGCATAGCCGTCGCGATAGTCGGCGGTGGGGGTGAGCTTGACTTCGGGCTGAGCCGGACTGGCTTCGGGCTTGGGGGACTGGCTCATGTGATTCAACTTCACTTTCCGATGGGATGGAGGGTTGATGCGACGGGATGGATGAGAGGCCCCATCGCTTGCCCCGCCTGCAGCTCAAACGTTGGTGATGGGGCTACGGGCTGGGAGGAAGCTTCTATCTGCTTCGTCCGTCAGCACAATTCCGACTGAAGAGTTGGTGCGGGAGAAGGGACTCGAACCCCCATGGATTGCTCCGCTTGGACCTAAACCAAGTGCGTCTGCCATTTCGCCACTCCCGCTTCGGTGCTGCGACTTCTTCGCTGTGAAACTGCTTCTGGAGATCTATAGCCGAGCAGTTTCCCTGCTGTAGAAGTTGACTGCTCGCCATCAACAGCCTACTGGCAAAGGTGTGCGGAGTGCAATGCCGTCTGTTGTGGGTGTCTGTGGCGGTTTTAAGACTTGGTTGGGCGTTTTGTGACTGAAGGGCGTTTCTTTTTTCCGTTGGTGGGGGTGTCCCGTATGTTTCTAAGCACCAGATCGACGATGGTGGAGGCTCGCTGGTGGAGTTCAGCCTCGCTTTCGCGCTTTGCGACTCCGGAGAGGAGGCGGTAGAGGACGTCGCCGGTGAGTGCGTCGTGGAGGATGACTGCGGTGCGTTCGATGGGGATTGGGCTGGCGGGCAGTTCTTGCCGGGGATCTTCCAACAGGGCTTGTATGAAGGAGGCCGTTCGCGCTGGGCCGTGGGTGTACCAGGCCTCGCCTACCTCGGGGCAGTTGGCTGCTTCGCTGATCGCGAGGCGATGAAGTTCAACTGAGCGCTTCGCGGTGGTCAGCTTCAGGATGCTAAAGGCGAGCTTCTTCAGGCTGGCTTCGAGGCCTAGTCCGGTGTAGTCGATCGCCCGTAGAGGTTCGTTCATCTCAACACAGAGTTTTTCGATGCTGCTGATGAAGAGGCCGCACTTGCCACCAAACTCGGTGTAGACGGTGCTTTTAGAGCCGCCTGCGAGGTCGACGATTCTATCGATGCTGACGCCTTCATATCCGTGTTTCAGGAAGAGATCAGCGGCTACCTTGCTCAGTTTGGAGTTTCGTACTTCAGATCGCTTTTTGATGGGGACCATTGTTTTACCGGATTACGAAAGTTTATCGCGAGAAGCTTCGTCTAGGTGCTAGAGCAAGCATTTTTCGAGTGCGACTGTACTGTACGTTACGTTACCGCAGGTTGGAATGTTGCATCAGATGTGAAGGATCTCGGTTGAGGTGTGGAATGTCGAGAGTGCTGGAGAGTGCGTATGAACAGCAGGAGAGATTTTTTGAGTTTGGCGGTTAAAGGATCGTTCATGGCGCTTATGCCTAAGATGGCCTCGGCCTCCGCGAGTGTAGACACGGATGGAACCAGCAATGTGGAGAAGACTATGAGCAATGAAAATAAGAGGCACTATAAGCCACCTTTCAAGTTTGGCATGGGAGGCGTTGCAGTCGGGAATGAGTTTGGGGTGGTCACGGACAAGGATGCTTATAACATTCTCGAGGCCGCGTGGAGTGCGGGCGTTCGGTACTACGATGTCGCTCCTTGGTATGGACTCGGGCTGGCGGAGAGGAGGTACGGCGGCTTTCTCCATAACAAAGAGAGAAGTGAGTTCATTCTTTCCTCGAAGGTGGGGAAGTTGCTCAAGGCTTCCAAGACGGCTAAGAATCGAGAGTATTATCCGTTCTCTCCGTCGCCGAACGATGTGGTCTACGATTACACGGCGGCTGGTGTAAGGCGTTCGATTGAAGATAGCTTGCAGAGGCTTGGCATCGACAGCCTCGATATGGTCTTCGTGCACGATATTTCTTCCGATAACAAGTATCTGCCGACCGATTGGCAGGAGCAGTTCGAGATCGCACGGAAGGGTGCGTTTCCGGAACTGACCAGGATGCGGGAGGAGGGTCTCATCAAGGGATGGGGGCTTGGGGTGAATACGCCAGAGCCGATTCTGCGGTTGCTCGAGGTTGCCGATCCGGATGTGTGTCTTTTGGCTTCTCAGTATTCGCTGATCGATCATAAGAATGCGCTCAATCAGGTGTTTCCTGCTGCGAGAGCGAAGAACGTTTCGTTTGTCGTTGGATCGTCGCTGAATGCAGGGTTTATTTCGGGCAGTCCACGATACAACTATGGAAAAGAGTCGTATAAGATTCCGCCTGCGTTTCTTGAGAAGCGTAAGAAGCTTCGTGAGGTTGCGGGTAACCATGGCGTCGATCTGCGGACGGCGGCGCTTCAGTTTTCTGCGGCTCCGGATGTTGCTGCTGCGCTGGTGGTTGGAGTGAGCAATGAGCAACAGATTCTGGCTGACTACACTTCTATGCAGACTAAGATTCCGACGGAGTTCTGGGCGGAGCTTAAGAGTCAGAATCTTATCGAGCAAAATGCGCCGACTCCTAGTTAGGAGGTGGCTGGGATTTCCTAGGCAGAAATGGCGCCACGACTGTTGTCGTGACGCCATTTCTCTTGTGAGTTACTTTCCGGTGTAACTTACGCGCCAGACGCTGCGAGAGCCATCGTCCGTGACGTAGAGCGCGCCGTCTTTGCCGACGGCGACGCCTACCGGGCGACCCCAGATCTTTCCATCGGGAGTGATGAAGCCGGTGAGGAAATCTTCGTACTCTCCTGTGGCCTTGCCGTTGTGCATGGGGATGCGGATGACCTCATAGCCGCCGGGGTTGGCGCGATTCCACGACCCGTGCTCGGCGGCGAATCCGTCGCCGTCGTACTGGGCTGGGAAGTTTACCTTGGCGGTAGGGTAGAAGGTCATTCCAAGGGAAGCCATGTGGGGTTGAACGAGCACGTCGGGAGTGATGACTTTGGACTTGAGCTCGGGGTGTGTTCCCTTGAGGCGCGGGTCCTGATGTCCACCCATGTAGTACCAGGGCCAACCGTAGAAGCCGTCTTCCTTGATGGATGTCACGTAGTCGGGCACAAGGTTGTTTCCGAGGGCGTCGCGCTCGTTGGTGGAGCACCATAGCTGGCTGGTGATGGGATTGATCGCTTCGCCGACGCAGTTGCGGATGCCGTAGGCGTAGACCTTCACGAACTTGCCCTGGGGTGTGTACTCGAGGATGTCGGCGCGGTGGAACTCGCCTGGGTGGGTATCGGGGTCGTCCGCGTTGGAGCCGCTGCCGACGGAGACGAGCATGTACTTGCTGTCAGCGGTGAAGACGACGTCGCGGGTCCAGTGTCCACCGCCACGAAGCTGCGCGTAGCCAGGCAGGTCGGGCACGATGGTCTCGGGGGTGTTGCTGGATGCCTTGAGATCGCCGGACTTATAGGGGAAGCGCACGACAGTTGTGGCGGTGCCTATATAGATCCATTGCGGGTTTGGGCCTGCAGGATAGAAGGCGATGCCGAAGGGGTGGTCGAGGCCGTTGGCGTAGGTGCTTATGGAGACCGGTTTTCCCGCTGGTGTTACGCCGCGCAGGACGAGGAGGGAGCCGGCCTGGGAGTCGGCGACGAAGAGATCGCCGTTGGGTGCGGTGCGGATGATGCGAGGCATGACGAAGGTTCCGGAGGTGGGGGCGTGGATCTGCTCCTTGTCTTCGGAGCGCTGCATGGGGGTGGCGGCGTCTCCACCGGCGTAGAGCTGGACCTTGAAGCCCGCTGGTGCGATGGGTAACGCGCCCTTGGGCCGGACGACGAGGGTTGGGCCGTTATCGACAGACTCGCTGGGGTTGGGCTCGGGCAGGTCGGCGACGGTGATCTTGCGGCGTACGCCGGGCTTTTGCTGGCCATAGCCAGCGAAGGCGGCTTGGCCGGTAATGGTTTGCTGGGCGGGAAGCGGGGTGGGAAGAAGGCTGAAGGCGGCGAGCAGAGCGGAGCAGGCTGCGACGTTCGAGGTGGGAGTAAGTTTCATGGCAGGCGTCTCGTAGTTGGGGTTTGTGGCTATGGACGTGAGGGCCACCTAGGAGATGATCATACTCGTACTGTACGTTACGTTACAGGAAATGAGACTTCGTTCGTCGTGGTCTTTAGCCCCATGAAAGTAATTTGTAGTCGGCCGTTTCTATTCGGTCTTCCAGGGAGATTGTGCTGTGTTTGTCCGGGTGGTGTTCGGCTCTGATCGAACGATGGATCAGAGCATCGTCTCAGGTCCTTTTATACCTGCAAATTAATACCGTTTCGAGCGGTCTACCCCAGATGATACCCTTACGGGCCACGACCAAACACGCTTAATTTCATTGTTGAATAGGAACATGGTCGCGAGACCAAGATCGGAGCGATCCACTGCGAGGAGCATTCTTCTTAATCAGGCGACAGACTCCCGCACGTCGATGGCGGATTACATGGCTCCTTGGGTTAGGGGTCCTGGTGAATTACTTCGATCGTGTGAATCTTTCGGTGTCGCATAACGCTCTGTATGCCGCTTTCGGAGTTTCAAACATTACCTTTGGCTATCTCTCCGGGGCCTACAACTGGACCTATGCGATGTGTCAGTTGCCGATTGGGGTGCTTCTCGACCGGTTTGGTGTGAGGCGTGTCGGACGCATCAGCACTTTTCTGTGGAGTGTGGCATCATTTGCGGCCGCTGTCTCGCCCGGAATTGGCGGACTTTTCGCTGCGCGGTTCCTGTTGGGCGTGGGTGAGGCGCCTACCTTTCCGGCGAACGCTAAAGCCATAGGGAAGTGGTTTCCGCAGAGTGAGAGAGGGCTGGCGACATCTATCTTCGATGCGGCGGCGAAGTTTGCTTCCGCGATTGGTGTGCCTCTTATCGGCATTCTGCTGCTGAAGGTTGGCTGGAGATGGAGTTTCGCCGCGACGGGTGTTATTAGCCTGCTCTACTTTTTCCTCTTCTCGAAGGTGTATCGCGATCCAGAGGATGATCCGGAGTTGACCGAGGAAGAGAGAGCTTATATCGGCGGTGAACTCGAGTCTCCTGTTGTGCAGAATGAACAGTCTCGGCCTGTATCGCTTGGCTACCTTATTCGTCAGCGTAAGGTGGTGGGTTTGGCGCTCGGCTTTGGCTCCTATAACTATGTCTTCTATCTTCTACTGACATGGTTGCCGAGTTATCTCTCCTTTGCTCTGCACATCGATCTGCTGCACTCGTTTCTCTATACGGGGGTGCCATGGCTGTTCGCTACCGTGACGGATCTGATCGGCGGCTGGCTTGCTGACAGTCTTATTCGCCGAGGATGGGATGCCAGTCGCGTGCGGAAGGCGATCCTTATTGGCGGCACGGCGTGTGGGTTGGGTATTCTTGGCGCGGCGAATGCGCATACTGCTACGCGGGCTTTGATCTGGATCAGCGTCTCGATCGGAGGACTTTCGGCTGCGGCGCCAGTGGGATGGTCGATCCCATCGATGATCGCTCCACGCGAGAGCGTCGGTACGGTTGGCGGCATCGTAAATTTCTCCAACCAACTCTCGGGTATTGCGGCTCCGATCGTTACTGGATATGTCGTGGCCGCAACTCACTCTTATACTGTCGCTTTTGTTATCTCGGCGATTTATCTTTTGATCGGGATAGCTAGTTATATTTTCCTATTAGGAAAGATTGAGCCGGTGCCGTCTCCGGTTGGTTAGCAGCGGTTCTGTCTCGATCTATATAGATCGAGACAGAACCGATGTATAGAAAGCCTATCGGCGGGGAGGTTGTACCGTGGCGCGCATCGAACCTGTGGAGATGCCGCCATCTACCAGGAGGGTTTGGCCGGTGATGTAGCGGCTTGCTTCAGATGCCAGAAAGACTACAGCTCCATCGAGATCGTGCGGCTCGCCGGGACGTTTCAAGGGGATGCGATCGACCAAGTAATCGACCCATTCCTTGTTCTCATATAAGACCTTATTCTGGGCGGTCTCGAACCATCCTGGAGCCAGGCAGTTCACGGTGATGCCGTACTTGCCCCAATCGTCGGCGAGGCTCATGGTGAGTTGCCGGATTCCTCCGCGACTTGCTCCGTAAGGCGCCAGTCCGGCGTAGCCAAAGACGCTTGTGACCGATCCGATGTTGACGATCCGCCCGTATCCATTGGGCGCCATGCGCTTGGCGATCTGTTGGGCGACGAAGAAGCTGCCGCGGAGGTTGGTGTCGAGGATTAGGTTCCAATCATCCCAGGTGACGTCGAAGGCAGGTTTTCTTACATTACATCCAGCATTATTGACCAGGATGTGGATTTGTCCGACTGCCTTTTCCGCTGCGATGGACATGGCTTCGATGCTCTGCTGATTCCGTACATCCAGTTGGAGTGGAATAGCACGACGGCCCATCGCCTCGATTTCGACGACGAATGGAAGCAGGTCGTTGGCGTGACGGCTGGTAACGATAAGATCGGCCCCTGCTCCGGCAAGAGCACGTCCTAGATATTGGCCTAAGCCCCTGCTCGCGCCTGTAATGAGTGCGACTTGTCCAGTTAGATCGAAGAGAGGGGATGTCATCGCGGATTGCCTACGTTGAGTTCAGCTTCTTTGTTGCGGGGATCCAGGACGACCTTCATCAAATTTGGTTCGCGTGAGTGCAGCCGTTCGAACCAGGCTGGCCCGTCCGTCAAAGGGGCAACGGCTGTAATCAACGGAGCAACCTTTATCTTGCCGTTCGAGATTAGCTCAATGGCTTGTGGGTATTCGCCTGCGGAGGCGCAGGAACCTTGCAGCGTGATCTGACGAGAGACCACTTTCTGCAGAGGCAGATTTACTTGTGGCGAGATATTCCCGACGAGGGTTACGGTTCCCCCTTTGCGGACGCAGTCCACGCCTGCCGAGATTGTTTCGTCGCGGCCTACGGCTTCAAGAACAATGTCCACTCCACGGTTATTCGTCAGGCGTAAGACTTCCTCAACTAAGGAACTGGAGGACTGGATGGTTTGATCTGCACCAAGATCCTTGGCAAGCTTCAACCGCGTGATGTCTACATCGGCCACAATGACGGAAGAGCTGCCAGCGGCTCGCGCGGCCTGTAAGAGCAGCAGACCGATCATGCCAGCTCCGATGACTAGGACTGTCTCTCCGCCGGCCATCTCGGATACGGCGACGCCGTGTAGCGCTACTGCTACGGCTTCGAGCATCGCCGCTTCTGCGAACGAAAAGGTATCGGGTAGCCGATAGGCGATGCGAGCCGGAACCGTGAGGAATTCAGCGAAGGCGCCTGCACGACGATACTCTGCGCACGAGACACCCATGACTTGTCTTTGATCGCATAGGTTTACATCGCCCTTGACGCAGTAGCTGCAGCGGCCGCAGTAGATTGTGGAGTCGAAGGTGACCCGGTCGCCTACTTTATAGGCACTTACCTCAGAGCCTACCGCTTCGACCGTGCCTGCTGCCTCATGGCCCATTACGATGGGAGGAATTCGTCTTCCTGTAGAACCGTCGTAGCCGTGAACATCACTGCCACAGATGCCGCAGGCCGCGACACGGATAAGAAGCTCGTCCGGCCCGGGCGAAGGAATGGGAAGGTCCATCATTTCAAGCTTGTTGTACTCGGAGAGAAGCAATGCATTCATATAAGCCAGAACCTAACTTTCTCGATGACGGCGAAGAATCGATTGCATTTCAGAGACGATTTAATGTCTTCGGATAATCGCAACTTATCATATAGAAGCAGAGGATGTTATGGCGCTGAGGAGAATTCTTAGCGCGATTTCGATTGAAGGACGATTGAGCGGATGAATATTCTCTCGGTAGTTTTGTTTAGTGTTAGAACGGCTCCATGCTAGTTCCTACTCACGGAGGCGAAGATTTAGATTTCGCTCATATTGCGCGACTTGTGCGGACTTCTCAGTGGATTTAGAGTAACTACAGATCAATCGCGAGATTCATGCATAGAGCATGACTTTAGCCATTGTCTTAGAGTTGAATGTTGATTTTGTGAACCGAGTATAGGTCCATTCGCGCGAAAGCTATCGTCGATCAGCGCGGCTTAGACCACAAACATGTTGATCGTTGAAGTGGGGTTTGAGGGCCACGGAGAGAGCCGGCGGATGGGCGAGCGAATCAAGATGGCAGCTCAGACAGATATAGGCTGCTACAGGAAGAACAACGAAGACAGATTCGCATACGATCTGTCACTTGGTATTTTTGCGGTGTCCGACGGGATGGGTGGTTGTGCAGGTGGTGAGGTCGCAAGTCAACTGGCGGTTGAACAGCTCATTGTTGCCTATCGTCTGCTGCGTAACTCAACGATCAGCCCGCTGGGCATTTCCGATGCTCTTTACCATGCGATTATCAGCGCCAATACTGCGGTGTATGAGCGCGCCCGGCGCGAGAGTTCCCTGGCTGGAATGGGTGCAACGCTCGTAGCAATTGCGGTGGAAGGATCGGCGGCAGTGATCGCGAACATCGGCGATAGCCGCGCTTACTTGTTGAGGGAGAGTGCATCGACACAGATTACTCTCGATCATTCCTTTGTCGCAGAGCAGGTGCGAGCGGGTACTTTGCGGGCCGAAGATGCGGCTAACTCGCTCTTGCAGTCGACGATTACGCGTGCGATCGGTATTGAAGCTGTTGTGGAAGCCGATCTTTTTGCGGCACAGCTCGAGGTGGGCGACAGGGTTCTGCTCACGAGCGACGGGCTAACGCGCTATGTGCGCGACGAGGAGATTGCGGCGATTGCTAAACCGCCTGTGACGCCAGAGGCTGCGTGTGCTGCTTTGATTGAGCTTGCGCGATCTCGTGGAGGGGCCGACAACGTTACCTGCCTTCTTCTTTTGTGGGAAGGGTAGAAGGCAGGCGCTCTCAATGAATGCTTAGCGGGCGACTGTGTCCACACAGCGCAAGCCATTCATAGCACCTGGAGCAAGCACTGCGGCGCCCGGTCCGGAGAGCTCGTAGTCTACGACGATAGGTGTGCCGTCTGGAGCGCGAACGGGTGTGTTGGCGAGTTCCAATGCAAAGCTTAGGTCGTAGACGTTGGGTGCGGGACTCCGTTCCACTTTTCCCTTGTCGAGCATCTCAAACACTGCCCACGGACCGGAGAATGTGAGTGGCAGATCGTTTGCAGTAAGGCCTGCGTTCGCTGCTGTTGCGGCCTGCCAGGTGAACTGCTTGGGAGGGTCTTTCAATAAAAGAGCCTGGGCATCCACCTTCAGCATTGATTTTTGGACGCCGTTGCTGGGTAGGTTGTGGAGGGTGAAGGTGAGGGATGGCGCCGTTGCCCCTGAAGGGAAGAACGCGGACGAGATATCCGCGGCGCGGTTGAAGAAGCGGAGGAAGGCCGGGTTCACTTGCATCGTCGCGTTGGGCACCGCGCTGTAATGGGTCCCTTGTTGTACCATCAACGATTTCAGGTTTGCACTGTAGAACTGCCATAGCTGTCCTGAGTTCGGTTGGAGAAGCGCTGTGACTTCGGCGGGAGTGGCCTGAACAGAGCTGGTGGAGTTGAATGGAAATTTAGCGAACACACCGTTGAATGTGGCGCAGAAGCTTTTGCTTCCTGCGTTGGCGGCTGCGGGTCCGAGTCCGTGGAGGAGCGCCTCCACGGATGTTATCGGGGCCTCCATGAGAGCAAGCGTCACGGAGTCGGTGTGGGCCTGTGCATCGATATGAAAGGCCTGTGCCGTTTGTTGCGCCGCGAGGTGTGCGCTCGAGGCGGCAGCAGAGACGGGCGCCGCAGCGACAGGATCGATCGCGCCGGAGGGGTTTGCCGATATTTGTTGAATGCTGCCGCGCAGTGTAAGGAGTGAGTCTACGTAGCTCTTATTTCCAGGAGTGATGTATTGATCTTTATTTGCCGGGGGGACAAGCGTCTGCGGGGCCTGAAAGGCGTCGGCGATCGCCTTATCTTGGACGGCGGTGTTGTAGGAGCTTGTATGGATGAGCGCCAGTAGTGGAGAGTTCGTTCCGGAGACGATTCCGAGTTTTGTCGCTGCGTCCGCCAAACTGCGTCCGCGAACGACGCGTGCCTGGCTCAAAAACGCTCGCCATGTCGTCAGGTAGTCCGTTAGGTATCGAGTGGCGAGTTGCTGCTTCAGTGAAGCCGCATCGATGGTGGTTGGTGTTTTGTCGCCGAGCACCCAGGCTTCTCCGCGGAAGTATGCTTCGGGGTGCGCGAGCGCATTTTGCATGAAGGTGTAGCCAGTTGGGGTAAATGCTCCTAATACGATGTGCGGTTCCAATACCGTCTCCGCTGAATGAGGGAACTGGGTGTTGAAGTCGATCGATGGAGCTTGCCTGCTAGCTGCGGTCAATATGCTTTGGTAAATACGCTCGAACCCGCCGAAGCCGGCGAGGTAGTTACGCGCCTGACTTACGGCTGCATTTGCAGGTTGAATGGAGTAGGGATTGGCCAAGGTGAGCTCTTCCGCGTAGAAGGCGAATTGGTGGTCAGCAAGGATGCGTTGGTCGGGAGAGGTCAGGGCTGCGTCACTCTGCCAATGTTTTACGAGCACAGGAGAGAGAAATGAGGCGGTGCTGTACTGAGGGAAAGAGGTTGTAATCAGGTATGCCCGCAGAGCTTCGTAGGTGCTGTTGTAGTCTGCATTTGGTAGTGGAGTTGCAGGTAGGGCGCCAAGTTCCTTGATGAGGTTGTTTTGTGTTCGAGTGAGCAACAGCGCACGAAAGTGCTCGAAGTACAGGCGGCGGGCGGGCGCAAGCAGTACATTGCCATGGTATAGCCCCCAGCGGTAGCTCCAAGGGGCGCCGTCGCGCTTCCATTGCTCAAGCTGTGCCAACTGTCTTCGGAGAGCATCGAGCTGTTCAAGTTGAGGCATCGTCGCGAGAGCGGCCGGTTCGCTTACAGACTCGCTGTGAGCAAGTTGACGGTCTGCGGCGAGTATTTGCTGTTCTATTGAGCGATTGTTCGCATAAGAGACGATGAGAGCCACGAGGAACAGAAGAAGCAGAGCGGCTGTCGTTCCATAGACGATGCGTTGGAGCAGGGATGCTTGTCTTGTCGTTCCGCTGCCTGCGAGTGCCGCCGCATCGCGAAGGACAGCTTGCGGGAAGAAGCGCGGCAGAAAGGTCCACTGAGCTGTCTTTTGGGAGATGGTGCGTGGAGTGGTCGTCTGCGTTAGCGTGCCATGTCCTGCAGGGCTGAGTGCAGAGAATATCTGCGTGGCGCCAGCATCCCGCTGTGCCATGGCTTTAGGGGGCGCGGCGGCCTCCGAGACCACCTGCTCCACTACGTGCGCACGAACACCGGTGAAGTAAAAACCGCGCAGGAGTGGACTGGTATGAAGTTGGCTTGGTCGAACGAGTTCTACCAGAAATGCGGCGAGAGAGCTGCGCAGCTTGCGCATCTCGCGCGGGAACTCATAACTTTCCGCTGCAAGGGGACCATCGGTCTCACGCGCCAGTACAGGTAGCCGCGTTCCCTGAATGTCCGATAGTAGACCATCATAGCTTTGCAGGACAGATGCGGAGGCTGTCTCAGCCCAGGTGCTTCCTGCAAGTATGGTGAAGTCTCGAGGCGTCGCGCCTAGGAGCAGGCTTGCTTCGTCCGTCGAGAAGTTGCGCACCCAGGAGGCGAAGCAGGGAACGCGATCCGCCTTGGTGAAGAGCACGTAGACGGGAATCGTGACACCAATAAATTTTGCGAGCTCGCGCAACTGTTCACCGGTCTGTGTGGCCAGCGTCGTAAGTTCCGCGTTCGCATTCGTACCGAGCAATCGTTCCGAGCTTACGCAGACCACGGCCGCGCGCAGAGGCGCCTGGCCGCGAAAAGACGTTCGAAAGGAGCCAGGCCGAGTCTTCGCGAAGAGGCGTCGCAATTGCGCAGAGTCATTCTTCAATGCTGCACCTGGTTCCGCGAGGATCACGCCGTCGGCATACCATAGGTTCAGCGTGGCGGTGGGGCAGACCTCTCCGTCGCGTACTGTCTCACCAGCGAGTAACTCAGCGTTCCAACCTGTGCGCAGGACGCTCGTCGTCTTTGCAGAGTTCGCATCACCCAGCAGATAGAGGACGGGCAGTGTGTGGAGGGTTCCGCCCTTTCGGCCCGCAGCAGCAAGCTTACTTTCGGCTTCGTGCATCAAGGCGTTGAGTGCGTTCATGCTCTCAGTTTTGCTTCCCATTTTCGCTATCCTCGCCACTCGACCCGAACGCTTGCGGCCGGACTGCATTGGGTCACGTTCTGAGGTGCATGATCTTTTATTTCGTCTTGTGCGATTCGGGTAGCTCCGGTTCTGAGTAGAAGAGCGAACGATATGAAGAAGACCAGTACCACCGCCGCGAGCACAACAGCAGTGATCATCAGGCGGCGGCTCCAACGGTCGCGTCCAGTCAAAGTGGGCGACGGCAGTGTGGCTGGATTCGGCAGCAGCGTTCCTGAGCCTCCACGAATCCGCGCTATCTTTTCCTGCGCGGCACGAAGCAACTGCGCTAATTCTCCTGTATTGCCGAAGGCATAACGCCCTTTGTAGCCCAGCATCAGGCAATGGCAGTGAAGCTCCAACACATCGGCTACCTCCGCGCTGTTTTCTTCACGCAGCAATGTAGAGAAGTTTTGGAAGAACGTCTCACCGGCGATGTGTCCGCCGAAGAGCTCTTCCTGCATCGGCCGACGTGCCCAATCCGCAGGCGCGGCATTGGCAAGATTCAGGACACTTTCGTCAAGAAAGCCTACGGTCGCAAGGACTGACATTTGGATGTGTGGGCTTGAGTACCCGAGGCTGCGTGCTTCCTGCATGGCACTTTGCAGGAGCCTACGCATGTGGTCACGAAAGACTTGCGCATCGCCAACGGTCTGTTTGCCATAACGCACACGCAGGATGGCAGTGAGGGCTTCGCTGAATAGGGACGCGATGGTAGGTGTCGTTGCAGAAGACCATGCGGATGGTGGAGCGACAGCTGAAGAATTAACCGACGCAGATGTTTTTTGCTTTTCCATCGTTCATTCCCTAGTCAGACGGCTGGAGGAAGGAGAGGCTTCCGAATGAATCCATGGAATTCGACATGTCGAAGTCGGCGCAGAAAGCATTATTTTTTTAAGTACTTCTGATGAAAGATAGGTCGCTATACGCGAATGAGGCTCACTGATTTTTTATCTTTGTCTCAATCAGATCCCCTGCATTGGTAAAACACTTCGGCCGGCATTCTATTCCCGGGAAAATATGAAGGAGGCAAGATTGCTAACTTCAGCGAGGGAGAACGAAGATCTCCCTCTAGCGAGAGTCTTCAACTCTTCTCTTTTTTAGCCAGAAGAGAATTTAGTCAGGGTGTGGGTTCGACTATCACCGTGAGATCGAAGTCCGGTTCAGCAATCTCACCAGGAATGTATATTCCGACGCGTCGAGTTTGCAGAATATGGTCCCAGCAAGGTCCGGACAGATCAATGGAAAAATATTGCTTGTCGGCCTCAGCACGAATGGCGGCGGGAGGCGTGGGAATATGCAATAACGCAAGCCCAGGGAGCGCGCGCCGCACCAACTCGGGTACAAAACGTGCGGAACAAACTTTGATAAGTCGAGGCACACTGGCCATGAGATCCGCTTCCCCAAGATTGGCCCGAATTCCGAGCACCCATCGCGCACGCCGGAGGCATCGCTCATCCAAGACGTCGGCTTCGTAAAAGTATGGTTTGTCTGAGGTGAAGGTCAGAGTTACAGTGTTTGTCGGCACTATGAGTTCGAGGTGCTTTTTGATATATGCATCGAGAGCTCGAAAAGCTGGTCCAGGATCGCGATGGTTATAGGCGGGCAGCTCATCGAGTGATGTTTGGGTCGCGAAGGTGGATAGCGCACCTGCCAATCGTGATAGTTCCAGATAAAGCTGTTCGGGGTGCGCATGACGTGTTGTGTACAGATGACGCAATACCGGCGCAGCAGTTGATAGCGCGTGGAGGAACCAGTATGTGGCTACATCAAGGGGGGCGGTTCCGGCTTCAAAACGGCCACGCCGCTGCATGGAGCGTGATAGAGGGCCAGACTTTTCGGCGAGGCTTTCAATCAAACGCTTGCCGATCAGCATCAACGGTGGGCTAGCGGCCATGCGCAGTGTAGGGGCGATGTATTCGGGATCGTATAGTAATCCGCCATTGCCGTCGCGGAGCAGACGAGCGAATGGAATCGTCGACATCTGTGGAGTGATTTCACGTTCGGTGAGCAAGGTGAGATTTCCCTCGCCAAGAATTACTTCACGTTCGTCGATGCCATTTGTATTGTCGCGCAAAGTTCTTGCTATTGTGCGAAACCTGATCGCATCTTCATTCCGCTCTTCCTTCGTTGCGTCGAGTGAGCCGTATACCTGACCGGATGCTCTTATGCCTGGTACCGCCAGGTGCAAGAGGATAGAGGCCTCCGTGGGGAGCAACAGCTCATCGGCGTTACGCGGCGGCGCGACTGGCGTTCTGCCGTTACTTTCAAATGCGAGACCATCCTCGAAGATACCGGAGGCTTCAAGCAGTACAACACGGCCGTTCCGCAGAGCATCGCCGTCGAGGCGAGCGTGAAGTAAGCCCCACGGTTCAGCCCACAGACTGCGCGTGACGAAATCGATGGTGTCTTCGTAGAAGCGGCTTTGCGCTTGGAAGTGTTGAGGGCTGATGTACATACCCTCAGACCAAACCACTTTGGAAAGAGACTTCATTTAGATAGCGCTCCTATCTCTTCTCGTATGTGGAGTTGATGAGGTGAAACTGAATGTAATACCAATTCGGTTTGCTATCTTTCGCTTCATACAAAACCTACTTTACCCTTTTTGGTGCGGCTTATAAATGCATGCGCGAACTGTCGGGAATTACGTCCATTCCATTTTGTGGCAAACTGATACCTAACGTGCGGCAGCATTACGCGCGGATCGTACGTAGTTGTAGTTATAGGTATCTTCAGATGGCAAGTTTTCCTGGGGATGAACTAAGGGGGCTGATGAGTATGGGTGAGCGTGAGAAAAATGCCAAACTCGATCTCGAACGGAATGAGACACGTTTTTCCGAGAACGCGAGCTCTGAGGGAGGGAAGGCCTCTTTCGAACAGTTATTGGAGCAGCTTGATATCCAAAACGCACCGCCGGCGGCAGAAGGAAGCATAACCCAGCTCTTCTCCCGGATAGAGGGAGCTTCTGCGAAAGACTCTCGAACATCCTTGGAACCTGAAACTAATAACGGTAGTGTTTCGACTCCGGCTTCCTTCGAGACTCCTCCTTCGAAGCAGGAACCTCGCAACGAAGGTCCTGGAGACTTCACCCGTATCTTCACGAAGTTACCTCCACCACGAACTCTGCCGCCGGCCTTTCTTGATGAAAAGCAAGTTTCGAACTCATCAACTACATCTCCGGTAAAGGCCGGGGACTTTACTCAATTTTTTCAGACTCTTGAACCTACTGGCGCATCTATCTCAGATAGAACGGCATCTTCTGCTTCTGCGTGGGCGGACTCTTCTCAATCATCATCTTCTGCTGTATCTCAACTTCGTTCAGAGAGACTGGGCCCTTCTGGTTACGAGACATCGGACCTAACTAAACCGATGGAGAGCGAAGGTGATCGATCGCGGGTAGATTCGTCTGGGGCTTCCTTCTCTGCGGAAGCAAAGCGCACACAGGCTGCTCCTCCGACTTCCCCGTTTGCAGCCGCAGAGTCGTCCGCTAAGTTTTCTCACGGTTCGGTCGAGATGCACGAGGTGCGGGCTACGCCGTCCCCTTTTGATGTTGGCGAATCTTCTAATGACACATCCCCTGCTGGTTCGGCGTTTAGTCAACCCGCGGGGGGAGGGTTTACTGAATTACTCAAGGCACTTGGAAGTGAGAGGCCTGTAGAGGCCAGGGATGCGCCTGTTAAGGCACCGTTTTCACCGGCGAGTCCGTACCGTTCTCAACCGCCTACCCAAGGTTCGGACGAAAGAATTGCCTTCCCCAACTTCTCTGGCACAAAGCCTCCGAGTGAATCTTCTCCAGTCGATGTACCGCGTCCGGGGGAGTTCACTCAGTTACTCCGAAGCCTTCAGGAATCGTCTGAGAACAGATCTGCGTCTGCAGCAGCGCCATCCTCCCAGTCTCCTGTTACCGAAAGAAGCTCCGGAGTTAGTAATATTCCATCGGCAGGACCAAGTGAGTTCACGCGGATCATACAAAGCAGCGCAGTACGAGCAAGCGATACCCCTCTGCCGGTCCCTGTGTCTCAACCAGCGCCTCAACCTAATCATGTTGCGGCGGCATTGCCCGTTGTCCCGGCTGCGACCGTGCCACACCTTCCTTCGGTTGTTCCGCCTATAGTTTCAGCTCGTACCAAACTAGAGAAGCTTACGCCGTGGTTGCTCATTATCAATGGAGTGTTGCTGGCGTTGCTAGTCATCTTAGCTTCATTATTGCTTTTGCGTCACAGTCATTAACTCTTATTTCGCTAGGTTTATGGTCGGCGTCAGCAACATCGACTCTGCCAAAGTATTGGTTTGAATGCTTTATTGCGGAAGTATGATTAGCTCCATTCTGGGATCGCCGAGTTCGCCTGGAGCGTAGACGGCGAGGTTGCGTGCGCGTACGACTGACTCCCAAATCAATCCGCTCGCTTCGATTGAAAAATATTGGTAGTCGAGATGTACCGGAATGGCGCGAGGTGGAACGGGCACATGGACGAGGCGAAGACCAGAAAGCGCCTGGCGAATCAAGTCTTCAATCTGAGTGCTTGAACCGACCTTCGCGAGTAGGGGAAAGCGCGTGATCAATTCACCGCGTCCTATCGTGGAGGATACCGCAAGGTAAAAACGTGCCGTGCGAAGATACTCGTCCTTATCAATTGCAGCGGCGTATACCGTCGGATGTATCGTCTTTAGGGGGACGGCTATGAAGTTGTTGGGTACAACCGTGTTAAGTAAATCGCGTAATAGTGAATCCAATAAAGAGAAGCAGGTGCCAAGGTTTTCGTGGTCATAACGTGGCAGGTCGCGCGCCTCGATTTGGCTGGAAAAGGTGGTGAGAGACCCAGCAAGTCGAAGCATGGCTGTAAACAACGTTTCGGGATGTACTCTAGTGTGTCCTAGCAGATGACGCAGTCCGGGCAATTCCGTATTGAGGGTGTATAAGAGCCAGAAATTTGCGATGTCGGATGCGCTGAAATCAGCCAGACTTTCGTTGCGTTGCCGGCGTGCTCCTGCGAGTTGGTTGCTGCGTGCGACGAGCAGTTCTACGATGCCTCTTAGAATGTCGAGGAGGTAACTACTGCAGGCGATGTCGAGCAACGGTGGGACGAATGTAGAACTTAGCTGATAAAGCCCTGCTTCGGATCGCTCCACAAGCGCAAGCGGCAAAAGTACGGAGCCTTCCATCGTTTCACCTTCGGCCAGAATCGTGAGATTGTTGCGAGCAAGTGCTACAGGACGTTCGCCGGAGGCCTGCCCCGTTTCATCTTTGAACAATTGCAACTCAGAGAAGAAGCGCGTGCTCAGGCCTCCGCGTTCCGAGCCGATATTCAAGCCGCCTTCACGATGTTGTGGTACGGCTAGAAAGAACGCACACTGCTTTTTCCCTTCCGGAAGGCACTCTTCAAGAGATCGCGCTCGGGGTAGAGGGCTACCCTGCGCTGTATCGAACGCAAGGTGATCAGGAAAAAGACCGCTGCAGGAAGTAATCGCTAAAATGCCGCTTGCGATGCCGCTGCCGTCGATGGAGAGCTCTGTGAAACCCCAGCCACAAAAGGTGAGCCCGCCGAGCCGAAATGCCAGTAGTTCTTGAAAGAAGCGATCTTGTGCCTGAAGGTGCTGGGGTGATAGAAAGACGCCCTTCGTCCACACTACAGGAAGCAATTTAGACATCACGAGCGCTCCTTGCGCATTTTTAAAACTTGACCACTGTAGTGGTCAAGGAATGAGCATTACAATCTGCGCGGTATTTGTATACGACACGGCGGTGATCTCATGAAACGAGCGTCAACTAAATACCATTCACTTTTGATCATAAATCTCAAATAGGTTCGTGACATGTGCCTCGTCGAGTTGTCTAACTCCAAAAGAGTTCGGGAGGAAGAATTAAGTGATACCTGTGGGAATAAATCGCGACCATATGGATTTATCTACCAACAGATCTACGGCAGAGAAATCAGGGTAGAGATCGGGCAGTTAGTGTGCGAAGGAAGATTCTATAAATCGCAGTCCTAATTTTCACCCAATTTCAAAAAATGTAATTGCATTGCCCAATAGTTCATTTTGATGAGGTGTTTATGGCAAGAGAGAGTACTCAACATAAACTGGATCGCGTTCGCTCGCCGCGTGTTCAGATTACCTACGATGTTGAAGTTGGCGATGCGATTGAATTAAAGGAGCTTCCATTCGTCATGGGAGTACTCGGAGATCTGACTGGGCAACCAAAGACGCCGCTTGCTGCGCTCAAGGAGCGAAAGTTTGTCGAGATCAATCCCGATAACTTTGACATGGTTCTTAAGGGGTTGGAGCCACATTTGGCTTACTCGGTCGCGAATAAACTGGGTGATACTGGCGACGGAGCGCAACTCAAGGTGGATCTCACCTTTGAATCTTTCGACGACTTTTCTCCGGAAAATGTTGCGAAACAGATTGGGCCTTTGCGCGAACTGTTAGAGCTGCGTAAACGGCTTTCGGATTTGCGTGGAAGTCTTCAGGGTAATGACAAGCTCGATGAGATGCTGCTGGATGTTGTTTCCAATACCGAGATACGTGAAAAATTGCGCAAAGAGGTCGATGCTAAGGGAGGTACCGAGTGAGTTCAACTAAGCAGGCAACTGTAGAGACGGGAGCTAGCTCCACTGTGAATGTTGAAGCGCCTGAGGTATCAGCGCAGGAAGTATCCCTGCTCGATCAGATCGTTGCCCAGGGCCGCTTTAGCAAGGATCCGGCGAGTCAGGAGCGCGGCCGCGACATGATCAAAGAATTCGTGGCGCAAGTGCTTGAAGGCCACATGACTATCAGTCGAGATGCCGAAGCTACGATTCAGGCGCGTATCGCCCAGATTGACCGGCTCCTCTCGCTTCAGCTCAATGAGGTACTTCATCATCCTTCTTTTCAGAAACTGGAAGGAACGTGGCGTGGCATTAAATACCTGATGGATCAGAGCGAAACGAATGACATGCTCAAGATCAAGGTGCTCAATGTCTCGAAGAAGGATCTACTTAGAGATCTTCAGCGTGCCTCGGAGTTCGATCAGAGCGCTCTGTTCAAGAAGGTCTATGAGGAGGAGTTTGGGGTCTTCGGTGGTGCGCCGTTTGCTGCGCTTATAGGGGACTATGAGTTTGGGCGAGGGGCTGAAGATATCGAATTGCTGGAGCGAGTTGCACAGGTTTCGTCCGCTGCGCATGCGCCTTTTCTGTCCGCGGCTTCTGCTGGATTGCTCAACCTTGAAGATTTCACCCAGCTTGGGAATCCTCGCGATATCGGAAAGATATTTGACACTACTGAGTACGCTAAGTGGAAGAGCTTCCGTCAATCGGATGACTCGCGCTATGTAGGGCTGGCGCTTCCTCATATTCTCATGCGTCTCCCGTACGGTAAGGAGACCAAGACGGTTGATGAATTCGACTATGAAGAAGCAGTAGATGGTACGGACCACTCAAAGTATCTATGGGGTAATGCCGCCTACGCCTTGGGAGCTCGCTTGACCAGCGCGTTTGCAAAGTATGGCTGGTGTGCTGCGATTCGCGGCGTTGAGGGCGGTGGGTTGGTGGAAGGGCTTCCCGCGCATACGTTCCGCACTGACGAAGGCGACGTCGCGTTGAAGTGCCCCACGGAGATTG
The DNA here is from genome assembly GCF_018449545.1 of Granulicella sp. dw_53. Lineage (GTDB taxonomy): Bacteria > Acidobacteriota > Terriglobia > Terriglobales > Acidobacteriaceae > Edaphobacter. The sequence goes on from NZ_JAAVUR010000012.1 coordinate 29,515, forward strand.
CGGTTACGGACCGTCGTGAGAAGGAGCTTGCCGATCAAGGGTTGATTCCTCTGGTGCATTGTAAGGGTACGGACTATGCCGCGTTCTTTAGTGTGCAGTCGGGCAATAAGCCCAAGCTCTACGACAAAGACGCAGCGAATGCTAACGCGCGCCTCTCTGCACAACTCCCCTACATCTTCGCTATGTCGCGGTTTGCACATTACCTCAAGGCGATTATGCGCGATAAGCTTGGCAGCTTTATGTCGCGTGAAGAATGCGAGAGGTTCTTGAACCAGTGGGTTTCCCACTATGTACTTGCGAGCGACAATGCATCTCAGGCAGCCAAAGCCAGTTTGCCGTTACGCGAGGCTTCCATTCAAGTTTCGGAAGTCCCAGGCAAAGCTGGTGCCTATCGCGCTGTCGCCTTTCTTAAGCCGCATTTTCAGTTGGATGAGCTGACTATATCGCTTCGCCTTGTTGCGGATCTCCCCGAGTCGGCGCGAAGTTAGGCACGATCACAACACTTTCACTTAATATTTTGAACCAAATTAATTAAAGATAAGGAAGATTTATGGCAACGAACACTAATTGGTATATGAAAGCGGATGGCATTCAAGGGGATGCCATCACGCAAGGTTATGAAAAGCAAGTAGCATTAGATGCGTTCGATCAACCCATTTCGGCCGAAGCTTCAGCCGGCTCAGCCCCCGCACAGCCAGTCTTCCAGAATGCATTTGCGCACATGGTCGGAGACTCAGCTGCACCCCTGCTCTTCAAAACGATTGTGAATGGCCAACTTATCCCATCTATCCTTGTGTCGGGACTCAAGACAATTGGAAAGGGCCCTGCCCCATTTGTTCAGTTTACTTATACAAACGCATATTTGACTGGCCTCTCTTTTAGTATGGGTGACCAAGGACTAAATGTTGATTCTTGTACATTCAATTTTCAACAAATCGGATTTGAGTACTTTGAAGAAAAGAATGGGTATCTCTCCTCAACAGGACCCGTTCATTATGATCTTCTAGCGCAGAAAGTTTCTTAGGTGAGTGCTATAGGTGGAAGCGCATCGCCCCATAGTTCTATTGGATAGAACGGGCATTGATGTTACGTTGTCGAGCAGAAAGAGATGCGCGACGAAGTTAATCGCGAATCCTTATTGGAGAATGCCTCTTCTCAAGGAGGCCACCAAGGAGAAGTCATGTCAGAAATTGTTACTAATTGGTTTCTTAATCTTGCTGGGGTCCAAGGCGACTCCGACGTCCAAGGTTTTACAAAGCAGATTACATTGACGAGTTTTTCGTTATCAGTTATGTCTACGGCCAATCAACCTGGAACGGCTGCAGGGAAACCTGTGTTCACCCCTGCCAGTCTCACCATGCAAGGGGATTCTGGCGGCCCGCAGTTAGTCAAAGGCATCATCAATGGAAATCCATATACTACTGCCGTTGTATCTGGGCTGAAGACTATCGGAGGGGGCCCTAAGCTTTTTGTTCAGCTTAGCTTTACAGGAATTTATCTCACGCAAGTAAATCCCAGTATGGGCGATCCGGGAAAGCTCAACATAAATCCATTCCAGATGTACTTCTCGACGATCAAATTTCAGTTCTGGAAGCAGCAAGGTAATAATCTCGTTCAGACTGAGCCCATTACATATACGATTGCAAAGCAAAAACAGGATTAGATATGGCAACCATGGATGCATTCGCCTTTTATAAGGCAGGAGAGCTGGATGCAGCCATTAAAGCACTGGACACTGAGTTGCGTATGAGGCCGGATGATGCCGGGCGCCGCACCTTTCTCTTTGAGCTTCTTTGTTTCGCTGGCGCATATGACCGTGCCGAAAAGCAGCTCAATGTCCTTGCAGATGCGAATAAAGATGCCTTTGCAGGTGCAATGCTTTATCGGGCCGCGCTCCATGCCCAACGAACTCGGGAGGATCTCTTACGGAATAATCAACTTCCCGAGAGAGATCAGGAAGAAGGTTCGTTTTTGGGCTCATTGAATGGGAGTGTATTTTCCTCTATAGAGGATGAAGACCCGCGATTTGGAGCGAACCTGGAGGTCTTTATCGCGGGCAGTTATACGTTGGTCCCTTTTCGATATATCGATCGGATTGAGATTGCTCCTCCTAAGCGGCTCCGCGATCTATTTTGGGCTTCTGCCATGCTTACTACAACAGCAGATTTTCGTCTTCAGGATCTGGGTGAAGTATTGATTCCTACACTTGCTCCAGGTAGTTCAACATCAACCGATGATCAGGTACGACTGGGTCGCGCAACAATTTGGCAGACTTCGGATAAAGGGGGCGAATTTCCTCTTGGACAGAAGTGTCTTCTTGTTGACGGTGAAGAATACCCCCTTCTTTCGGTGCGTGATCTCAGGTTCACGCATGGGGTGTCTTCCGTTGGAGGGGATCAATAGTGCCGCTGCGTGAGGATTTGCTGGCACCTCTCGTAGGAGATAATCCGGCAGGTTCGAGCCTTCGGTATGACCGGGTCTACGATCAAATCAAGGAGGCCCGCACCGAAGAAGACGAGTCGCTTCCTGCTGGTGCCTGGGAGCGGCAGGCCAAACGCGCCGACTTTAAACTAGTCGCGAAGTTAGCTAGCGACGCTTTGGCTACTAAAAGTAAAGATCTCCAACTCGCGGCCTGGCTTGGGGAAGCACTCATCAAGTTGGAAGGTATTTCTCAACTTGCGCCAGTGTTGAAATTTTGTCTCGAGCTACAGCAGAATTTTTGGGAAGTTTTATATCCAGAGATTGATGAAGGCGACTTAGGGCTGCGCGTAGTTCCTCTTCAGTGGGCCGCAAATCGATATGCAACACTTGTTTATGCCGCAGGGCTCACAAGACAGTCCATTAGTTTTTATGAGTATAAAGCGGCTCGCGTTGTCGGCAGGGAAGAAGATGCGAACGACAACGAACAGCAGCGTGAGCTTCGGGAGCAAGCCATCTCGAGTGGAAAGTTGACGAGCGAGGCGCTAGACGAGGCGATTGCAGCAACACCCAAGTCATTCTATGTAGAACTCGAAGCATCGTTGTCCTTAGCTGAGGAAGCACAACGTGAGTTGAATGTCTATTGTGAAGAGCATTACGGAGAGGATGGACCTTCTTTTCGCGCTCTGCGGGACGCTATCGAGGAGGTTCAGAACCTTGTCAGATCGCTGCTACGAGACAAACGCCAGTTGGAACCGGGCTCCGATGAAAATACGCCGGACGACGATGTTGTAAGTGAAGGTGCCGCAACTGACGAGGAAGAAGGTTATGTTGCATGGGAGTCGACCTCAACCCAAGAGGAAAGGGGTGAGGAGTCTCCGATCGTACGCTCCAGGGCAGACTCAAAACAGCGATCGACTAAAGGCGGCGGCCAGACCGCGACACCTGAAAGTTGGAGTGATGCTTTGAGTCGCATCGAGACGGCCGTGGCCTATATGTACACTCAAGAGCCGGATAGTCCTTTGCCGTTTCTACTGCGAAGTTCAATGCGCCTCGCTGAGTTGCGTGTAGTTATCGCAAGTTCTCAACACGAGGATCTTGTCGCACCTCCCACGAAACTCAGGCAGTCACTCAAAAGTGCAGCCGGCTCAGGAGATTCGATGGAAGTTCACCGGCAAGCCCTAGAAGCGCTTGGTTCTCCATGGGGCCGCGGGTGGCTTGACCTCTATCGTTATCTTTGGACTAGTTGCCGTGAGCTAGGTTGGGAGTTGCAGCAGCGATCCATAGCAGGTGTTGTGCAGCAACTGCTTCACGATGAGCCAAACTTTCCGGGCTGGATGTTGAATGATGACACCCCGGTTGCAAATGCGGAGACTGTGCGTTGGATTACCGAAGAGATTGCTCCTTCTCCCGTTGTAGGGACGGCTCAGGATCATGATCAGGCAGTAATGACTCCTGTTACCTTGCCCGTATTTGATCTCGCATCAGGAGTTGAGGTCGAAGCTTCCGAGACTGCGGGAGAGGAAGACTTATTTGTCACTGCTCAGACTCTTACAGCCAAAGGGGAGATACAGACTGCTATCCATCTGTTAGCGCGTGATGCCGCACATCAACCGGTCGGACGTCTACGATATGGCCGGAATCTTCAAATAGCTGAGTTGTGTGTCCAGAGTGAGAACTTCGCTGTTGCTGTGCCTGTGCTGCAAAGCCTTGTTCGTGAAGTAGAGGAGCGAAAGCTTGAAAGTTGGGAACCCCTTGGGACGGCTGCACGGCCTTATTTGCTGCTTCTGCAGTGTGCTCCTATCGGCAGGCTCGACACGCAGCACATCTTCGAACGTTTATGTGCGATCGATCCAAGTGTAGCTCTCTCCATTGCACCACCTATAGCGAGCTGAGGAAGGATATGAGCCATGGCAAGAGCACCTGAACTGTTGGTGGCACAATCGATACTTGACCGGCTGAGCACGGTTGAAGACTGGCCGGTGACGCGCATACAGTCCATTCGTTTCCTGCGGGATAGTATCAAACGCAATCTCGAATGGCTGCTCAATACGCGCCGACCGCCCGTAGCGGGCATCGAAGGTTACCCACTGGCGCGGCATACAGTCCTCTACTATGGGCTGCTTGATCTTGGTTCGTTGAGCCTTGCTTCCAGCAATGATCAGCAACGCCTCCAGCAAAGAATCGCAGAGATGGTAGAACACTCCGAGCCGAGGCTGAGGCAGGTGGAGGTGCGTCTTCAGGAAGGTGACTTAGAGCGGAAGAAGTTGCGGTTCCACATCGGAGCGCTTATGCAGATGAAGCCTCTGCCAGAAGAGATCGTGTTCGATACAGTGCTAGACCTCGCCACCGGCGAGTATCAGGTGGATTGAAGATATGCGTCCCGAACTGCTCGACTCCTACGAACGAGAACTTACCTTCCTTCGCGATATGGGTGCGGAGTTTGGCCGTAAGTATCCGCGCGTGGCGAGCAGGCTACTGCTCGAACCTGATCGATGCGAAGACCCTCATGTCGAGCGTTTGATTGAGTCATTTGCTTTTCTCGCGGCACGGCTGCACTTGCGGCTGGATGACGATCTGCCGGAGCTTACCTCTTCTCTCCTTAATCTGATTTATCCGCACTATCTACGTCCTATCCCGGCGATGACCGTGGTGGAGTGCCAGGTCGAATCCGAGAGCGCGGGAAAGCAGGGAGCCGCATTTACACTGCCGACGGGCACAGCACTTAATACACGACGAACCATAGACGGTATGACCTGCCGTTTCCGTACCACGTACCCCGTTGAGCTATGGCCAATCACAGTGGCGGAGTGTGTCTGGCGCACTCCTGAACAGCTGCCTCGCCCCGTAAGAGTTGCGGGAGCTGCGGCGGCTTTGCGTATGGTGATTCGCGGGGGTAAAGACGTAAAACCTGGAACGCTCGGCATCTCTTCACTACGGTTCTACCTCGCAGGCGATAGCAACTTAGTCTTCACGTTGTATGAATTGTTGGCGAGCAAGTGTATCTCAATCTCATTGCGTGACCCTCGCGTAGTTGATGGGCGGGTCATCTCTATCTCTCCCTCGATGCTCAAGCCTGTAGGGTTTGAGGAAGACGAATGCCTTCTACCGTATCCGCGACGTTCTTTTGACGGTTACCGATTGCTGCAGGAGTATTTTGCATTTCCGCAGAAGTTTCTGTTCTTCGATATCACCGGATTGGAGGCTATGTCTGCATTCTCGGGTGATGAGATCGAGCTTTTATTTCACTTTGGCCGATTCGACAGACCAGAGCGCCAGCAGGTCTTGGAAGTCGGTGTCTCGACAGAGACGCTTCGTCTTGGCTGCACACCTGCTATCAATTTGTTTTCGCAGGCCGCTGAACCCGTTCTTCTGACACAGACACAGCATGAGTATCGTGTTACTGCCGATGCACGCTATACCCGCATGATGGAAATCTTCTCGATTGACGATGTACTTGCAACCAGTCCGAGTAAACGTCAGACCACATTGCTTGCTCCACTCTATGCCTATCGCTACAACACGCTTGCCATGGAGCAGGGTATCTTCTGGCATGCGAACCGACGCTATACATCGTTTGAAGAGCGAGAGCCGTCTTCTGTCTTTCTTTCGCTTGTCGATGTCAATGGTCTATTGACTGAGCCGGCAGCAGAAGTACTAACAGTGCACTGTACCTGTTCCAACCACGACTTGCCGTCGCGACTAAGTTTTGGAGCTATCGAGGGTGATTTCGAGGCGGTAAATTTTGCTGGAGTGCAGCGGATTCGCGCGCTACATCGACCCACAGGCTCTCTCGATCCACCCGCTGGAAAGGGACAGCTCTGGCGGCTTATCTCGCAGTTATCACTCAACTATCTTTCTCTTGGTGAAGAAGGTCTGGGTGCGCTGCAAGAAATTCTCCGTATTCATAACTTCTCTCAGTCTCCCCAGGTTGAGTCCCAGGTGGCAGGAGTTGTTGCAATGCGCAGCAAGCGACACTTTGCCATCATGCGCGCGGACTATGGCAATACTCCAGCGCGCGGTGTACGGGTTGAGATAGAACTCGATGAGAGACAGTTTGCTAACGGCGGGGCGTACTTGTTTGCAAGCGTGCTTGAGAGATTTCTCGGTTCTTATGTTTCGATGAACAGTTTTTGCCAACTGCGGGCAGAAAGCAACCTGAGAAAGGAGGGACTAGGGACATGGATGCCGCGAGCGGGCAGTCGAGTGCTGCTGTAGAGAACCAAAGTGTACAGAATAACGATGGGCTCCTTCGTATGCTGCGCGAGGAGCCGTTCTCTGTCCACTTCTTCCAGGCTGTGCGGATGCTCGAACGGTTGTTTCCCGAGCGGATGCCGGTAGGCTACTTTGTTTCTCCTCAAAGTGAAGTAGTTCGTTTTTCGTCGCGCACCTCGCTTACCTTTCCTGCAAGCGAGGTGCACAGTTTCCATGAGGCCGATGCGCAACCCATTCGTATGGAGGTCAACTTCCTGGGCCTGACCACCATCAATGGGCCTTTACCTCATCCGTATGCGGAACATCTTTTAGACCGGATACGTGCAAAAGACCACGCGCCGGGCGACTTCTTTGACCTCTTCAATCATCGCTTTGTTGCACTGTTCTACCGCAGTTGGAAGAAGTATCGTTTTTTTATCGGATACGAACTGGACAAGTCACGGGGGCGGGATAGTGAAGACCAGATCACGACGAGCCTTCAGAGTCTGCTTGGTTTTGGGACGGCTGAATTGCTGTACCGTACTGCAGTGCCCGATGAAGCGATGCTTTACTATGCGGGCTTGTTGGGACGTAACGTACCGACCGCGCAATCTCTGAAGCAGTTATTGAATGACTTCTTCGAGGTGCCTGTACGTATCGAAGAGTTTACCGGGAGCTGGAATTTCTTGCCCGAAGAGGATATGACGTATCTCTACGATACTGGCCTGCAGTCGGAGTGTCTGGGCATTGGAACGATTGTCGGCGACGCGGTGTGGGACCAGCATGGCACGGTGACAGTTCGGTTGGGGCCTATGTCACTTAAGAAATATCAAGATTTTCTTCCCGGAGGCGCGGCAGCTAAGCAACTCGAGGCGTGGTTGAGGCTCTTCGGGCATGGCGAATTTGATTTTGCGGTGCGTTTGGTGCTTGCCCGTGATGAGGTCCCAGGAATGTTGCTTACATCGGAGCAAGAGGGAATGGGCAGGCTCGGGTTCGAAAGCTGGTTGAAGAATAAACCGTTTCTGCAGGATGCAGAAGACGCTGTGTATCGCCTGCACTGATTGATGGTTGCCCATAACCATGGGCAAGAGAGGAGCCGAACTTGAACTTGAAATCGCTGATTGGGAAACTGAACGACACATGCCGGAGCGCCATGGAGGGGGCTGCGGGGTTGTGCGTTGCGCGTACGCACTATGACATCGAGATCGAGCACTATTTGCTGAAGATGCTCGATGGTACGGACACCGATATTGCTCTGATATTGAAACAGTATGGTGTGGACCGCGTGCGCCTGACCCGCGAACTCGAACGTTCGCTTGACAAACTCAAGACTGGCAATGCTCGATCACCCACATTCAGCCCGCAGTTATTACACATGTTCACTGAAGCATGGACGCTCGCAACGCTCGATTATGAGGCGGGACAGATCCGTTCAGGCTTTACTCTATTGGCGCTATTTACGAGTGACGAACTCGCTCGAACAACTCGCGAGATCAGTAAAGAGTTGCAGCGTATCTCACTTGAAGCTTTGAGACGAGATTTCTTTGACATTGTAGACGCATCTCGCGAAGAGTTGGTGACTCTGGGTGCCTCGCCGGTGGACCCAGGTGGTTTCGCGCGTACGTCTGGAAGGGATGCAGAGGGCGCGCAACCTCGCACTCCGCATCTCGACCAGTACACCGTGAATATGACAGCGAATGCCGCTGCGGGAAAGATCGACTCCGTACTTGGGAGGGATGTTGAGATTCGACAGGTGATCGACATCCTCATGCGCCGCCGCCAAAATAATCCGATCCTCACAGGAGAAGCCGGCGTGGGCAAGACCGCAGTGGTAGAAGGTTTTGCCTTGCGTATTGCTGCTGGTGATGTTCCACCACCTTTGCGCAATGTACAGCTTCATTCGCTGGACCTCGCATTGCTGCAGGCTGGGGCAAGCGTAAAGGGTGAGTTTGAAAACAGGCTTAAGGGATTGATCGAAGAAGTGAAATCTTCACCTCATCCGATAATTCTTTTCATCGACGAGGCGCATACGATGATCGGCGCCGGCGGTCAAGCTGGACAGAACGATGCAGCTAATCTACTAAAACCTGCTCTGGCACGCGGGGAACTCCGCACTATCGCGGCTACTACGTGGTCGGAGTACAAAAGATATTTTGAGAAGGATGCAGCGCTGGCGCGACGTTTTCAAATTGTCAAAGTCGAAGAGCCTGGAGAGTTGCAGTGCGCAATGATGCTGCGCGGGCTCATCCCAGCACTTGAGAAGCATCATGGCTTACGCATTCTCGATGAATCGGTGACGGCGGCTGTTCGTTTGTCGCATCGGTATATGGTGGGCAGGCAGTTGCCGGATAAGGCTGTTAGTGTGCTTGATACGGCTTGTGCACGTCTTTCACTCGGCCAGAACACTACGCCGGGGGCCATTGAAGATGCACAACGCAGGATTTCGGACCTCGAGACGCAGGCACGCGTGCTGCGACGCGAGGAGACAGTCGGGGCAAATCATGGGGAGCGACTGCGCGAGATCGCGGACGCATTGAATGACGAACGGGCGCAGCTCGCGGCCAGTTCCGCACAGTGGGAACGAGAGGTAGAACTGGTTGGAAGAATTCGCGCTATGCACGCGGCGTTGGAAAATGCAGACGAAAACGTGGGTTCGATTAGTGAAAATTCTGCGGCGACAGATGGAGCTTCACCCCTTCCTTCCCGCGAGGCGCTCGCAGCCCTCGAACAAGAACTGGCTGAAGTGCAAGGGGAAAAGCCAATGATGCGAGTCGCAGTGAATGTTCAGATGGTAGGAGAAGTAGTCTCGGCTTGGACTGGAATTCCACTTGGGAAGATGGTGAAGGATGAGCTCGGGACAGTGCTGGCGCTTCCCACTCACCTACGCAGACGTGTAATTGGTCAAGACTATGCCATGGATGTCATCGCACAACGCATCATTACATCGCGTGCCAGTCTTGACGACCCAGGCAAGCCGGTAGGTGTATTCATGCTTGTCGGACCTAGTGGCGTAGGCAAAACAGAGACGGCTCTAGCACTCTCTGATCTGTTATATGGCGGGGAACGCAATCTCATCACGATCAACATGTCTGAGTTTCAAGAAGCTCACACGGTCTCAACGCTGAAGGGGTCGCCTCCTGGATATGTGGGCTACGGCGAGGGAGGCGTGCTGACCGAAGCAGTGCGCCGCCGGCCCTACTCCGTGGTGTTGCTCGATGAGGTGGAGAAGGCACATCCCGACGTACTGGAGTTGTTCTTCCAGGTCTTCGACAAAGGCAGTATGGAGGATGGTGAAGGGCGCACCATCAATTTCAAAAATACGGTGATGATACTCACCAGCAATGCCGCAACCGACACTATGATGAGTTTAACCGCGGATCCAGAGACGATGCCGTTTCCCGAGGCGTTGGTGAATGCGATCAAACCACAGTTAAACAAGATATTTAAGCCGGCATTTCTTGGACGTATGCAAATTGTTCCGTATCTGCCGATTCGCGATGAAGTTCTTAAGCAGATCATTCGCTTGAAGCTCGGCAAGATAGAACGACGCCTGCGTGAGAACCACAAACTCGCTCTGCAATATAGTGACGCGGTATTGGAAGAGATTGCGCGGCGCTGTACTGAAGTGGAAAGCGGCGCGCGCAATGTGGACAACATTCTTTCAAACACCATGCTTCCAGAGATCTCTCGCGAGTTGCTGACGCGGATGGCTACGGGGGATGGTGGCAACAGCGTCGCTGTAGATGTGGGCGAAGGGGGAGCATTTGGTTACAGATGGGATTCAGGTGAGGCCATCGCAACGGAGTTCGGTGGATCCGAGCTCCTTACAACGACGTAGTTCCTCGTCAAATGTCCATTAGTTGGATTTATTGAGTATTACTAAAGGCTTTAGAAAGAAAGATAGTAGCGATAAATTATGGCGAACTTTACACATGATGGGCGTCTTCTTTTCCTTACCACACCTCTAGGAAAGGACGCTGTCTTGGTAAACGGATTTAAAGGGCGCGAAGCAATTTCCTTGCTTACTGAGTTGACCCTTGACCTACTTAGCCTTCCGGAGCGCCCGATAGATCCACCGTCGCTGATAGGAAAACGTATTACCCTCGGCATCAACCATGGCAACGATCCTCCGCGATATTTCAACGGAATTGTACGTAGTTTGGAGTTGGTGAGTCACGATGCGCAACTGGAGGCTAATGAGAAGGTAGTCTTGGTCTACAAGGCTGAAGTTGTGCCAAGCTTGTGGCTGTTGACGCTCAATACGCAAACGCGTGTATTTCAGAACAAAACCGTAATTGAAATTGCGAAAGTAGTGCTCGGTAGTTATAGCATTACACCCGTTGATAACACCAAGGCTACATATCAGCCACTAGACTATTGCACCCAGTATCGCGAGTCTGACTATAGTTTTCTTACACGCCTTCTAGAACAACACGGCATCTTCTTCTTTTTTACGCACACCCAGAATGATCATATTCTGGTGCTTGCAGATGACTCCGCGCAACTGGCACCATGTCCGGAGAAAAGTACCTTCGATTACTTGCCTGAGACGGATAGGGAAGGTGGGGATTTTCAGGGCATGTATGTGTATCAGTTCGCGGTGCGTTCCGCTTTGGTCACGGGGAAGCACACGCTATGGGAGTACCGATTTACTCAATTTGCTCGCCAAGCAAGTAGCCATGCATCCTCGAGTAGAGCAAATACCGGCGATAACAACCATGAGTGGTACGACTATGCCGATGGTCCTTCCGCGTGGGCGAAGACTGACAACAGCGACGGAAAGATCCAAGCATTCCAGAGCCAACTGCAGGATGTCGCACGCGATCGGAGCGATAGTGGATCGGTCGAAGTCACAGGTGAATCCCATGTAAGTCGTCTCTTGGCAGGCTTCGCCTTTCAGATGACGAGGCACCCAGATCCTGCGTTAAACGCCAAATATCTTGTAACAAGCGTGGAACACAGCGCCCGGCAGCAGCCACCGTTTCGCGGGGATTCCATTGGAGTGGAGGGGCCATACCGCAATATCTTCACGGCACAGCCTGGTTCGCTTGCCTACCGTCCAATGCGAATTACTCCAAAGCCGCGCGTCCATGGAGTGGTCACGGGGAAGGTTGTTGTTCCGGCCGGGGAAGATTCTTATGTAGACAAGTATGGCCGTGTCTGTGTGCAGTTCTGGTGGGATCGCACCAGACCGCCGAACCAAGTCGACAATACAATGCTTCGGGTTGTACAAGCGTGGGCTGGCTCGGGCTGGGGCACATATTTTTGGCCGCGTATCGGCGACGAGGTCTTGATCGACTTTATCGAAGGTGATCCGGATTCTCCCATCGTCGTTGGCTCACTTTACAACGGCGTGAATAAGCCCAAGTACAATCCAGCGACGGAGTATACGCGCTCAGGGGTGTTAACGCGTTCGTCGAAAAATGGCTCCGCTGCGAATGCGAACGAGCTTCGCTTTGAGGACAAGATTGGATCCGAGCAGATCTTCATCAATGCCGAAAGAGACATGGATCATCGTATCGAAGTGGATCACCGCAGATTCGTTGGGGGGAAGGACTCACTCATCGTCAAAGGCGGTCAGTATGATGAGATTGCTGGTGATCGACATAGCAACATTGGGGCAAATCGTATTGAAAAGATAGCGGCGAGCGCTGATCTTGATATTGGGACAGAATTGACCGAGCGCGTCGGACAAAATTATTCGTTGGACATAGGACAAAGTTATGGAAAGAGGGTGGGAACAAACTATTCTCTCGATGTCGGTGAAGAAGTCTATATCAAGTCTGGCACAAAGCTCGTGATCGAGAGCGGCACGGAGATTTGCCTCAAAGGTTTGGGGGGCTTTATCACCATCGGCCCTACGGGAGTAGCCATCTCTGGAATAATGGTATTGATCAACAGCGGCGGAGTTCCTAGCTCAGGCAGTCCTGTAGAGATCGGTAGTCCAGAAACTCCTACTGCTCCCGATGAAGCCGACGATGGAACAAGAGGCGGTAAGATGTAGGGTTTGGTGAAACTTGACGAGATCCGTAGAACAATTCGAGACAGACCCCGGCGTGAAAAAGGTCGGACATTGGCAAATTAAAATGCTGCCAAAGGGGTGGACCTATATTGTCGGTTTTGGAATCTGCCAAAGCACGTCTGATTCCTCGCGCTCCAATGCAAATGTCTGTCTTCGAGAGGACGTGCTAGAAGGCGAAGATACGCTTATCTCCTATATTGAAAAACAAGCAAAGCTGGTCAAATATTATCTCGGTTCCCCAGCCATGGCCGGTCCGCAGCCGATATCCTTTGACAGGGCGGACGAAGCATTTCTCTTCTTGGTGCGGCATATTTCTGACAAGATAGGGCCAATGGTTCATGCGCAGACCTATGTCCGATTCAATCGCTGGGTTGGCGTCGCGACACTCACAACTCCTGAAGCTGCACTAAGCGCAGTGCGTCCCGACTACGATGCCTTTCTACGGGATCTAGAAGTTGTTCTTTGAGAGCAAGTTTGTAACCAATAACGTAGACAAGATCGGGGAGAGGAGATCGATATATGCCACCTGCAGCTCGAGCGACAGATACCCATATTTGCCCAGGTGGAGGCGGTCCTATCCTCCCATCCGGAGAACTCACCGTTCTTATCGACTTCCTCCCCGCCGCTATGGTCACTGCCCAAGTAACATGCACAGCTATTGGGGACGATCCAATCATAAGAGGTTCAACCGGCGTATTCATCTATAACCTGCCTGCAGCTCGAATGGGTGATCAGACGCTCCTTGGCGGCGCGATTCTCACCGGTTCTCCTACTTGCGAGATCGGCGAGATAGGACTGCCCCCATCTGGATCGGTTGGATTTGGTGGGCTCGTAGCGGGCCTCGTCATGAGCGGGGGCGTGGGAATCTGATACGCGGGGGATTAGATTCCCACATTGTCTTCAGTATCGATTGCACTTCCAGCAATGGAACAATCCAGTCACAGGCCGACTGCCTTGGGGCTTCGAAGCACTGGTTGGCAACACGCTACCAATCGGTTTCTGGTGGAGCGCGATATCGATTAGCAACCGAATATTGCGATCGTCCGGGAATATATTGGCCGCTCGTGGGTTATCTCATTGGAGGATGAGTGGTTAAGACGAGGACCTCTCGTGTTGTTCTATGGGCAAAAGCATGAGGGCATCCGCTTGATGGTTAGATTTCAACTTCTCCAATCAGGATATCTGAAGGTCTGAGGGCATCAGTTGAGTATGAGTCGTGATCCACTGTCAGCCAGCACGCTTACACGCATTGGCAGATACGACATAGTGTCTGAGCTTGGGCGCGGTGGTATGGGCATCGTCTATAAGGCAGAGGACAAGCTCATCGGTCGTGAGATTGCCATTAAGACCCTTACAGAGACCACCCCCGAGCTGCGTGAGCGCTTTTATGTTGAAGCGCGTTCCGGCATGCTGAATCACGCGAATATTGTAACGATTTATGAGCTGGGAGAGCATGAAGGCAATCCATACATCGCAATGGAGTTTGTTGCTGGCGAGTCGTTAGAAAAGATATTTCGTTCTGGTCGCAGAACCTCTTTGGTGGAAACCCTGTCGACCATTGAGCAACTCTGTTCTGGTCTTGGTTATGCGCATCAAAATGGAGTGTTGCATCGCGATATCAAACCAGCAAACCTCATAATTCAGCCTGACGGCAAGGTAAAGATCGTCGACTTCGGCATCGCGCGATTGGCTGACCAGACGACACGTCTCACAAAGACAGATGCCCTTATTGGAACATTTCACTACATAGCTCCAGAGCGATTAAAGGGTGAGCTAAGCGATGGTCGCGCAGACATCTGGTCCGCGGGGGTAATGCTCTACCAGATGATTACCGGACAGCTTCCATTTGATGGAACGAATGTCTCTACCCTATACAAGGTGATTAGTGAGCCTTACACGCCACTAAGAGACTACAGCCCCGATCTGCCCGATGAGTTGATTGCTGTTGTCGAACGTGCGCTCGCGAAGAATGCCGAAGACCGCTATAGCACCGCGGAGGAGATGGCATTCGACCTGCGAGTTATCTTAGACCGCTTGAAAAAAGAGCGGGTGGGTGAGCTAACGAATTCCGCGAGACGTTTAATCGAGGAAGGTCTGTTCGCCAATGCACGGATGGTGCTTCTTGACCTACAGCGAATTGATTCTCAAGATATCGATGTTCGGCGCATGATGCGGGAAGTACAGGATCAACTTAATCGCACCCAGAAAACTGAACAGTTGCGGCAGTTCGTCGAGCAAGCAGACGAGGCGATCCATTCCCGACGGTACGAAGAAGCGGTTCTGCTCTATCGACAAGCGATCAAACTTGATACGGATAACGTCTTTCAGCTTGCTGAGCAGTTGAATAATGCTCAATCCTTGAAGGATAGACAGGACAAGGTAAATTTACTCCAGCAACAAGCTGGAAGTGCTCGGGAACGCGGCGATCTGATCTCCGCGCAAGACTTTCTTAGTCAAGCACTCACCCTCGATGAGAAAGATACCGGACTCCGTAATGCATACGCCGCCATACTGCGGGAGGTAGAGCGGAGTAAGAACGAAGGAAAGCTTCAGAAATTATTGCAGATTGCCCGCGAGGATTACACTTCCAGACGCTATACGGAGACCATTTCGGGTCTGCGAGAGGCAGCCGAGCTCGACCCTACCCATCCTGAAGTACAAAAGCTCTTACATGAGGCACTTAATCGACAGGATCAAGAACTTCGGCGTAAGGTCAGCGAGCAAGTGGCAGCGGAGGTACAGGATTGTCTTCATCGGGACGATTTTGATCGAGCACTCAGACAGTTAAACCGTGCCTTAGAGAAGTTACCTACTGAAGCGTCATTGTTACGCCTTAAGGTAGAAACAGAGAAGAAGAAACGGGATTTTCAGGCTCAACAAATTGCACACGCCGCAGCGCAAGAAGCTCAGGACCTCTTTTCCAGTGCTCCGAAGGAAGCGCTGGCAGTCATTGAGAAGGCGTTAGAGCAAGTGCCCGGTGCTGAGCGGCTAGTCCAGCTCAAGTCCCGGCTGGAGGAACATATCCAGCGTTTCAAGCGAGATGAATTACTTGCTCAATGTCTGAAGCAGGCGCATGTCGAGATTGACGCTATGCAGTTTGATAATGCGGTACTGACATTGGAATCCGCGCTGATTCGGTGTGGAGAGTCGGAAGACGTTATGCTGCTGCTCGAATTTGCGAGAGCAGAACAGCAAGTAATATTGCGGCGACGCCAGAGTAGTGAAGCGCGCGAGGAGGCGCAGGCGCTCATAAGCGCCTCGAAGTATGAGGCCGCCATTGCGAAACTTGAGCCGGTCGTAGCAAACATAGGAGACGCAGAGCTTAAAGCGTTGCTCGAGCATGCCCGCCAGATGATACGGGAGGCCTCGCAGCGTCTCGAGGCAGTAACATCCCGTACTCGGTCCTTAGCCGCCACCGACTTGCAGGAGGCGCTTCGCTTTTTGGAAAGCCAGCCACCCGAGATAATTGCAAATAGTCAGATCAGTGCGTTGCTGCGAGAGTTGACCCAAGAAGCTGAAATCGACAGGGCGATCCAAGCAGCGGTTGCTTCTTTTGACGATGCTCTAGGGAAAAATGATTGGCCCCACAGTCTAGATGCGCTCGAAGCAGTGCACCGAAAATATGGCGACTCAAACAAAGTAGGCCAATCTATTGGCGAGTTGAAAAACAAGCGGCTTCTAGCTGCGAACGCATCGCTTACCGCTTCTATCGATAGCGCAAACGAAGCACTGGCACGAAATGATCGGCAGGAGGCCCGAGAAGTTTTGCGCCGTTCTGAGAGTGCCGCACCATTTGCGGGTCCAGAAGTGCGTGCGGATAGAAAGCGCTTGTTGAAGGTGGCGGCCAAGAACACCAATCAAAGCTCACATGCCACTGGTACCTTACTTTCTTTCATTACGAAAGAGAGATTCCGCAGGTGGCTATATATTACCGCCGGTTTGCTCGTTGTGATTATCGCTACTTCTATGTTGCGGCGGCATCGAGTGCGTTCTTCTGAAAAACCTGTTTTTGCATCCACGTATTTGGAGCTGAATGCATTACCATGGGCGGTTGTTCAACAGATCGCAGATGAAACTGGGCATATCGTGGCCCTGCCTTCCAGCGATCACAATACACCTTTACGTCTGGAAGGAATTCCGGTTGGAAACTATACAGTCACTTTTGTGGGTGTAGATAAGATCGTTCAGATGGAGCACTGTCAGCTTACCCAGTCGCAGCATCTGTGTACGAGCACCTTCCCAGAGCCGGATATCAAGCAGCTTCTTGTGGGAGATCAGCCATGAAGCAGATCTATATATCTAAGAAGCTTTTGCTGATTCTTGTTATTTTTACGTCGGCTTTCCTCTATGCAGGGGACGATGCGGGAAATCTCAATTCCGAATATAAAGCGGCGATGGCGAAGAAAGAATTCGATCATGCCACTGCTTATATCTGCCAAGCGGCGAAGCTGGATCCACATAAGTACGGCAAAAAATGCGATAGTATGCAGCGATACACTGCGGATCAATTGGTGCAGTACGAAAGCATTTTTAATACGAGTAAGTTTGAACTCGATCACAAAGACTATGCCGGTGCCATTCGCGATCTTAAGAAGATTTACTTTGGACCTCGCCATGAGGAAGCGCAAAGAATAATTCAGGAAGCATCGAAGTCGCTTAATCTTGGACCACAGCCAGCGAATACTGATGGACGAACTCTAGCGGCCGCACAGGCGGCGTACGAAAATGGGAACTTTGCTGCAGCATTAGAGCTCGCCTCTTCTATCAAGGAGGCAGATCTGCTGGCTGGCACACGGGAAATTGTTACAAATATTCGCATCTATAACCAATCAATCCAGGAGGGGGATGCCTATATGCAAAGTGGAAATTTGGCTGCTGCGAAGCAGAAGTATAGCTTTGCACTAGCCATCAAAAATAATGGCCCCGGCAACCCTGGCGATAAGCTACTGCGCATCTCCTCGATGCTTGCTTCTACCGATAGCTCTAAACCGCAGGTGGCAGAAAGCAAGGATAAGACAGAAGCTAAAGCTCCATCTAATCCGGTGGCTCAAGTTGAGAGGAATAAAGCGAAGTCCGCTGCCAATGTGGCTCTAGATAGCTCCAAAAAAGTTAAGGAGTTGATGGCAAAAGCACATGAGAGCGAAACGAGTGGGGATGCCAAAGCTGCAGTTTCGACCTACGAACAGGTATTGGCTATCGACCCTCAGCAGGAGGATGCGGTTTTAGCGAGACAACGTTTGCTCGACGCGATGCAGGCTGATCCACAAGAAGTGGAAGATACGCTAATTAAGGGCGTTCGTAGTTATGGTCAATCTCACTTCGAGGAAGCGCGTGATGCTATCACGCTTTATCTGAAAGAAGGAGGAGTCCTCAAAGGTCCAGCATATTTTTATCTGGGGGCGACCTTCATGTCCGAAGCGTTTTTATCCGACGCCCAAAATAAAAACAGATATGACGACCTGCAAAAGAATGCCATTCAGAATTTTCATCTAGCGAAACAGGCGCATTTCAAACCCCTCGAGAAATATGTATCGCCCAAGATTATGGCGGTATGGAATCGGTCTGATTTATCAGAGGTTGCTTCACCTAAAGATTAAGAAATCAAGGTCGTCGGGTGTGGAATGGGCGGCCGCCCAACTTTGAGCGTGTACAAATAAAGAAAAGCGAATAGAATTCTTGCATCTAAGCTAATCTGTTTTAGCCTGTCGATGCGAGGACAGTGTTGTCTTCCTAGCAGACGTAGAGCCCCGTGGTCTCTCTTTTGAAGCTCAGTTTAAGCCCTCATCTCCGGTATCTGGCGATGAGGTGGGACTGTGCTGTTTTCCTCCGCGCAGCGGTCAGATCGCTACCGGCAGGCGAGAGTTATGAGGAGAAGACTGATTTATGTTCCTTCAGATGGGATCCGCGCAGAGAAGCATCTTTATTGCGATTCGCGCTCTACGCCGCAATAAGCTCCAGACCATTCTGACCATGACCGGGATGACGATCGGGGTCGCGACTGTATTAACCATGATCGCCCTGGGGAGCGGGGCACAGCGGGCGATTCAGGACCAGGTGCGAGCTGCTGGCATGAATGTGGTGGTCGTAACCTCGGGGAACTATAAGGCACAGCAGCAGTGGACCTCGGATGGTGAGGCTGAGGAGCCAGCGGCGTATCATCCCCAGCGCCAGGAAGCCGCGCGCCTCCGGATTGCGGCCTGGGATCGGAGGGAAGGAGCTCGGTTACTGCGAATCTTTGCGCCGGAAGACAATCCAAACCAGCTAGCCGCGCATGCCGGAGAGAATGAGGCTGGATTGGGTGGCGCGACGACGCTGACACTCGGGGATGCAGAAGAGATCAAGAAGGTCAAAGGTGTGCAGTATGTCTCGGCGGGCATGCACGAGAATGTGCACGCCGCGGTGGGAGATGCGAAGTGGTTTACCAGGTTGCATGGGGATGATGCTTCGTTGCCGGGGATCAAGCGGGCATGGGTGTTTCCGCATGGGAGGTTCTTCAACGAGCGGGAGCAGAGGAAAGGTGAGAACGTTGCGGTGCTGGGCTCGATCGCAAGCGAAAAACTGTTTGGCAATAAGAATCCAGTAGGCGAGACGATTACCCTCGGCGGACAAAAGGCCGAGGTGGTGGGAGTGGCCGCGAGCAGTACGTGGATGGTGACGGCTGCTGCTGGGGATGACCAATTTGATGCAATCTATATCCCGATCACGACGGCGCAGCGGCTCCTACAGAGAAACAATTTGAGCACGATCACGATTACGACCGCTTCCACGGGAGATGTAACGAAGGTGTTGAGGGCGACGACGGTATTGCTGCGTGAGCGGCACGGAATTACGAAGACGATGCCCGATGACTTTATCGTGAGTAGCCAGGCGCGTAAGGCATTGGGCAAGGGTGGGATGCGGACGGACATTGCGAAGGCGGTGGTCGGCAATGTCGATGGTTTGGAAAAGGTGACGCTGGATCAGTTGGGCAAGACGCTCGATCAGGCGAGCCGAACGATGAGCGCGCTACTGGCCAGTATTGCGGCGGTCTCCCTGATCGTGGGAGGGATCGGCATCATGAACATTATGCTGCTGAGCGTGACGGAGCGAACACGGGAGATCGGGATACGGCGCGCCGTGGGTGCGCGGTCTGGCGATGTGATGCGGCAGTTTTTGTTCGAGTCAATTGGGCTGAGCGTTGCGGGAGGAGCCCTGGGGATTTTGATCGGAGTAGTGGCGGCGCACTCAATCTCAAGTTTTGTGCAATGGTCGACGAGCGTTTCGGTCGCGTCGGTACTGATTTCGTTCGGTATTTCGGCTGCTGTCGGGATCTTCTTCGGGTACTATCCGGCGCGCGAGGCTTCACGGGTAACTCCCATGACTTCGCTACGGTATGAGTAGCTGCCGCTTCGCTTCCTCGATAGGCAGATACGGCTTTACCTTGTGCGAGGACAAGACGAAGACCCGTGTTTGCGATACCATCAGAACAACACACTAAAAATTTACAGATTCTGGCTTTAAAACTGTCACTCCTCTGTTGTCCCTCCACTGAAGGACTGCAACGTAACAACGGCAGGATTTTGACTGGCCGTAGTGTTTCGCGAGCAGACCTTCACCTTTATTTCAGGCGGGTCCGCGTCGACTTGCGCCCTTGTAGATTCACCGGGTTCAGCAACTCCATTTCGAATGAGGTGTTTTAGATTATGGGAATCTCGAGACGCGATTTTCTGATGCGCGTAGGGCAAGCTGGCGGCTATAGCGCCGCATTTACAACCATGCAGTCGTTAGGATTAATGCCGATGAAGGCCTCTGCGGCGACACCGATCGCGGCTGCGGCGGGCGTAGGTAAGGGCACGAAGCTAGTAGTGCTTGGAGGCGGAATCGCCGGACTTGTAACGGCCTATGAAGCTCGCAAGTTAGGCTATGACGTTACGGTGTTGGAGGCGAGACATCGCCCGGGCGGTCGCAATTGGAGCGCGAAGAACGGCGACGTGGTGGAGTTTATCGATGGAACCAAGCAGAACGTAACCTGGAGCGAAGGCTTGTACCAGAACATGGGACCGGCGCGGCTACCTTCCGTCCATGGGACGATCCTGGGCTATTGTCGGGAGCTCAAGGTTCCACTCGAGGTGCAGGTAAATACGTCGCGTTCCTCATTCCTGCAGAACGATGCGGTGAATGGCGGCAAACCTTATGTGCAGCGACAGGCGGTCAACGATACCCGTGGACATGTTAGCGAACTGCTCTCCAAAGCGATCAAGGGCGGCGCGCTGGACCAGGATATTACGGTCGAGGACCGTCAACGAATGATCGCGTTTCTACGCATCTATGGTCCGCTGGACCGGACCAATGTTTACAAGGGATCAGATCGCGCGCTGATCAAACAGTATCCGGGGGCTGGATCTCAGGAGATGATCATCGATGCTGAGACGGTCCCGATGCATACGCTACTGGATGCGAACTTCTGGACCGGGATGCTGTACGAAGAGGCGTGGGACTGGCAAGCAACGATGATGGAGCCGGTAGGTGGAATGGCTCAGATCCCGTATGCATTTGCGAAGTCCCTGGGACCGATCGTGGTGTATGACGCCCCAGTAACCGAGATAGCGAAGACGCCCAAGGGCGTGAAGGTGACCTATACGAAGGCTGGCGCTACCAAGACGATCGAGGCCGATTATGCCGTGTGCGCGATGCCTCTGACGATTCTGCGCAAGATCAAGGCCGACTTGGACGCCGATCACAAACGTGTTGTAGATACGGCTGTCTATCGTGGCTCCTACAAGATCCCATGGGAATCGAAGCGGTTCTGGGAGACGGACTACAACATCTACGGTGGCCTCTCCTTTATGGCGCAGGGGCCGAATCCAGTGTGGTATCCATCGTGCAATCTGATGGCGGAGCGCGGCATCATCGTCTCGGGTTATCAGGACGATTCTTACGAGAACTTTGCGGCGCTCACTTTGGAGGAGAAGTTTGCAAAGTCTCGTGCGCAGGTAGAGAAGTTGCATCCAGGGCACGGTAAGGATCTGGAGAAACCGGTCTTTTGCGGTTGGCGGCAGGTGAAGTGGAATGAAGGATCGTGGATCGGTGGCATTCCGCAGAAGGATTACAACATCCTTACGTCGCCGGATGGGCCGATCTACTTCGCCGGCGACCATACCAGTCACGTTGTGGGCTGGCAGGAAGGTGCGGCGACCAGCGGTCGACGGGCCATCGAGATGATCAGCGACAAGGTAAAAGCTGCGAAGGCCTAGGATCGGCTTAGGTCTTCGAGCCCAAAGGCCAGTTTGCGGATGAGCTATTTGGAGGAGTGTGCATGAAGATTTTGAATGTAGTTCTGGGAGCGGCTTTAGTGGCTGTTCCATGTGGGATGCAGGCACAGGTTGTCGTGAAACATCTACAGCCGAATGCCTCTGCGGCGATTGCGAACGGAGTATGGGCTGGCGATACGCTGTACCTGAGCGGACAGCTGGCTTCCCCAGTGACGCCCGCAGACCCGGCAAAGGGAACTGCGGCTGTCTATGGAGATACGAAGGCTCAATCCTTCTCCGCGTTAACGAAGATCCAGGCACTGCTGAAGGAGCAGGGGTTGGATATGAAGGACGTCGTAAAGATGACGGTATTCCTGGCGGGCGATCCGGCAAACGGCGGAAAGCTGGACTTTGCAGGACTACAGGCTTCTTACACGCAGTTCTTCGGGACAAAAGAGCAGCCTAATAAGCCAGCGCGCTCAGCGGTTCAAGTGGCGGCAATGGTCGCTCCCTGGGCTCTGGTGGAGATCGAAGTCATTGCTGTAAAAGGCAAGTAAAGTAGCTACACGATTGCCGTATGAGTCGATAGTAATCTGGATCAACATGCTTATTTGCTGCAAAGAAAGAGGGCCTCGTGGCCCTCTTTCTTTTGCCACAATGAGTGCTACTTCACCGGCGAGTTGAGAGCAGGCGGCTTGATATTGGCGGCTTGCTCGCGTCGGGCCTCTTGCTCGACGGCGCGCATCACGCGAAGAAGATTGCCGCCATAGATCTTCTTGATGTCAGCGGCTGTATAACCTTTTTCGAGCAAGGCGCGGGTAAGGGCAGGGAATTTGTTATAGGAATCCAGATCCTTGGGGACGCAGCCAACTCCATCGAAGTCTGTCCCGATGCCTACGTGATCGATACCACCCACCTGGACGGCGTGGTCAATATGGGCTACGACATCGGCGAGGGTAGCAGGAGGAAGCTTGGCGTTGGCCTCGGCTTCGAGTTGGTCCATGGCTGCGGCGCGTGCTGTAGGATCTTCAAGCTTCATCGCTTCAGATATACGCGGACGAAGTTCGGCCATGATGGGCTTCGACGCTTCGTGGTAGCGCTCAGAGAGGAAGTCGCAGCCAAAGCTGATCTGAATTGAGCCACCTTTTGCTGCGAGGGCCTTGATCATGTCATCGGTCATATTGCGAGTATGGCTGGAGATAGCGCGGCAGGATGAGTGCGAGGCGATGACAGGTGCGGTGCTCGTCTCCAGGACGTCGTAGAAAGTTTTGTCTGCGACGTGGGAGATGTCGACCATCATGCCGAGGCGGTTCATCTCGCGGACGACATCTTTCCCGAATGAAGTGAGTCCGTTGTGGTGTGCTACTTCGGGGTTGTCGATGTCTCCCTGGGAGTCGGCCCAACTGTTGGTATTGAAGTGAGTAAGGGTCATATAGCGGACGCCGAGAGCATAGTAGTCGCGGAGTAGGCGCAGGGAGTCCTCAATGGCATGGCCGCCTTCGATGCCCATAAGGGCGGCGATCTTATGTTGCTTATGGGCGCGCTCGATGCCGTCCGCGGTGGTGGCAAAGACGAAGTCGTTTGGGTGGCCAGCGATGATGTCGGTGCGAGTGGTATCGATCATCTGGAGAGCGCGGTTGGCGGAGTGATTGTCCTTGACGTATTCGGCCCCGACATAGATGGCGAAGAATTCAGCTCCGAGAAAGCCCTTCATCCGGGGTAAATCGGTCTGGGCAGATTTGTTTGGAGTAGCGATGTCATAGCCTGCGACAGTAAGAGAGGTGACGTCGTCGTGTGTGTCGATGAGAATCGCGTCGCGGGTAATTCGATCGACCTGAGCTTGAGTTACGGGCTTGGCGGGAGGAGTGCGGGATTGTGCGGCGAGGGGCAAGGCGAAGCAGATTGCCGTGACGGCAAGGACGCAGGGGTGACACTGCATTTGTAGCCTTTCTGACGACGAGATATTTAGGGATAGAAATGCGGCGAGTCTTCGATGCTAAAGGAAAAGACCCCGGCAGAGGAAGCCGCTGGGGTCTTCAGTGGTAGTTGATTACGAAAGCTGAGGGAAGGAAACATCTTCGAAGGGAGTATGCAGATAGGCTGACGTGGGAGGTGTATCCATCACTTCCTTGAAGGCCGTGCGGAACTTCGCCATGTCTTCCTTGGTGCCCACAGAGATGCGGACGACGTTCGGCCAAATGGCCCAGGTACGGCCGATGATGACCTTCTTCTGAGCCATCGCCGCCATGACGTCGCGACCCTTACGGCCGGTGTCGATCATGAAGCAATTGGACTGTGAGCCAGGAATCACCTTGTAGTTGTTGGCGGCAAGGAATTTGAGAGTCTCGTTCCGCGCCTCCGCAATGTAGGCCTTGCGGGCAGGGATAAGGGCAGTGTCCTCAAGCGAGACGCGTGCGGCGATAGAGGAGGTGATGGGCATTGCATTCTGACCACACGATTCCAGTTTGCGAAGGACGTCCGGATGGGCGATCGCAAGGCCGCAACGGATGCCTGCCATGCCATAGATCTTGGAGAAGGTGCGGAGGACGATGATGTCCTTGCGGTTGGCTACTTGGTCGGTAACTGACTCAGCATCGGAGAGATGGATGTAGGCTTCGTCAACGAGAAGCATCGTGTCTTTAGACTTGTTGTCGAGGAGCCAAAGGATATCTTTGCGGGATGTGATGGTGCCGGTGGGATTGTTGGGATTACAGAGATAGATGACGCCCGCACTGGAGTCGGCTGCGGCCAGCGCTTTGACGTCGTGTGAGTAAGTGCTGGTGAGCGGTGTTTGCAGGACCTTGGCCTTTGCAATTTCGGCAGCGCGTCCTCCGGCTTCGTACGTGGGGTTGCCGGCGACAAAGGAGCGCGTAGGGCTGGTGTAAGTGAGAACAGAGTAGTGGAGGGGTTCGCTGGAGCCCGCGTAGACGGCGATGTAGTCGGGATCGACGTTATTTTGTTTAGCGAAGACGTCGACGAGATTCATCATCTCGAGAATGTCATAGCGGCCTCCTTTGGACGCGACAGAGGCGATTGCGCTACGCGCGGCCTCGCAGGGTCCTAGTGGGTTTTCATTCGCGTTGATGAGCACGGCGTCCTTGGGCATGGACATCATCATTTGCTTCATCATCTGCTGCTGAGACACCGGTTTAGACGCAGGCTTTGTGGGTTGCTGAGCGGCCCAGGCAAAGTGCGATTCAGATAATACCGGGATAGAAGCGGCGATGCCTGCCATGCGCATGAAGGAGCGGCGAGAGACGGAAGAGGAGGCGTTAGACATTGTCATTAAAGCTCCTTGGTAATACTGAGGCGAAGTTCGAGACAGTTGGGGGAGGCTATTTAGATGAAAGTGGATGGGCCTGAGCCAACGTGCAATTACTGTAACTGAATCTTCTGCCCGAAGAATAGAAATATTCAAAGTAGGAAAACAATAGAGGATAGGAAGGACTATGTGGAGTAGGTCTAGGAATGGCGATTTTTATGTTGACATCATCAACACACTTCGTTAGGCTCAACCACATCACCAAAAGGCTAATTCTCACATCAGTGAGGCCCGAAGATTCTTACGGCCTTAGAACCGAAGTGTATTTAGCTGTATCTAGACCTTAATCATTCAGGTCTGGAGCTGTACCGGCTCCCGCCGGGAGTAGTTCAAATTTGCTTTCGCCTTGACTCCGTCAACGTCGCCGGAGAGCAGATACAAGACTCAATAGTTTATTCAGGCTGTATTTCGTAACTCCTTACTTAGGTTGGCGCAAAGGTGTCTTTGTCGCCCGACTTAGCTGCCATCCTTGGCAACTCGGCTTTGCTGCGCCTGATAATCCTCTCCAAATTTTGGTTTTAATACAGCCACTTGCATCCAGAGGCCCGATTTAAATGGCCGCCCTGAGGTGCATTTGGAACTATCAACGACGTTTTTATTTTGCCGGAGGCTTATCGTGATTCGTTTGAAGAGGACCTTCCACAATCTGTTTATTGCGCTGGCGATGCTCTCGCTGGCAGTGGGTGCAAGTGCTCAGTCCAACTACGGAACGATCCGTGGAGCTGTGACCGACTCCCAAGGTGCTAGTGTCACCAAGGCCACTGTGAGCCTGGTATCTGACTCGACCAAGATAACCAGGACTACTGTAAGCAATGGCGCAGGAGAGTATGTGTTCAGCGCCGTCGATCCTGGTAGTTATTCGATCATCGTGACTTCAGACGGATTCATGAAGTCCGAGAACAAGGCGATACGTGTCGACTCCGGCAATACGATTGCGTTGGATCTTAAGCTTGCGCTTGGATCCGCCTCGCAGACCGTTGAAGTAACCGCGGCCGAGCCAATCGTTGAGAATGGAACTTCTTATAACGGACAGCTTATCGACTCTCAAAAGCTACTGAACCTTCCGAACCCTGGCCGTAATCCATTTCTCTTCTCGAAGCTCGATAACAACGTAACCCCAGTCGGCGACCCACGTTTCGTGCGCTTTCAGGATCAGAGCGGATCTTCTACCATCTCGATTGCTGGCGCACCATTGAGCTCGAACAACTACTCGGTGGATGGCATCCCAATCACCGATATGAGCAACCGCGCGGTGATCATTCCTTCGCTTGAATCGGTCCAAGAGGTGAAGGTTCAACAGAACACCTACGATGCGGAGATCGGCCGCACCAGCGGCGGTATGTTCAATACCACGCTGCGGTCTGGCTCAAGCACACTTCATGGCGTACTCCAAGGGGAGACACGCCAGACAAATTGGGGCGCGAACTTATACTTCAACAACCGGACGGCGTACAAAGATCCTGTCACTGGAGTAACCCAGCCGACTACCCCTAGAGGCGCGGCGGAGTTTTATAGTTATGTTGGGTCGCTGGGAGGACCGATTCCTTTGCCTAAGTTTCTCGGCGGGAAGAATAAAACTTTCTTCTGGGTGACAGAGGAAGGCTATCGACAACGTTCTCCTCTCACTGCTGCTAATTCGTTCATAGTTCCTACTCCTCTGCAATTGACTGGAGATTTCTCCGAGATTGGGACGAAGCTTCCCAACGGTACCTGCGGTCCAGGTCCGCTAACTCCGGCAGGAGCGGCGGGACGCTGCATCTACGATCCATTAACTAGCCCTAGAACTATCTTCGATGGAAACAAGATTCCTGCTAGCCGCATCAACCCAATTGGACAGGCGATCTTGAACACCTATCCGAAACAAAACACTGCTTACTCTGGTTATGGGTCTTTCAACTTCAACGGTGGGGATACTCTTGGTGATCGGGCCGACGAGTTCATCGGCAAGTTAGATCATCAGTTCGGCACACGCTGGAATGCAGATTTCTACTATATGCATTACGGCTCCAAAGAACCGGGCGGCAATGCGTTACAGAACTTCGCCGGAAGCTCAACGTCGTATCTTCTCTACCGGAAGGTTGATGCGATGGGTATTCAGAATACGATCACAATCAATCCGACTACCGTCGCTACGATCGGGTTTGGTTTCAATCGATTCCCCAATGACACGCAGGATATTAGCAAGGGCTTCAATCAAGCGACATTGGGTTTTCCATCCAATTACGTCTCCGCTTTGTCTAAGACCGGCTTTCCAGCGATCACGGGTGACTCGGGCCTGTCGAACGAAGGAACGTCGAACTCAGGGCCGGCGGTCTATTTCTCCCGTAACTTCGTGGCGGGCATTGCCAAGAGTCTGGGCAAGCACAACGTGAAGGCTGGTTATGTCTATCGTGCCATCAGCTTAACGTTTACGAGTTTGAGCAGCACGAGTGGTGCTTTTACCTTCGATAGCACCTTGACCAATTCCGGGGTTTCGGCAACGACTGGAAGCACAGGTGCAACTGCTGCTTCCTTGCTTCTCGGTTATCCGTTGACGGGTTCTCTGATCGTGCCGACGAAGCTCGCGATAACGACGGGTTACAACGCGTTCTACCTGCAGGACGATTGGCGGACGACCTCGAAGCTCACGCTAAACCTCGGCATTCGGTATGAACATGAGCCGGGAGTCCACGAGCGCAACAATCGCTACTCCGTCGGTTTTGACCGCTCTGCTTCTTATACTGTTGCTGGCTCCAATGTATCGGCAGTTGGCGGCGTCGAGTTCGCGGGACAAGGTGGCTATTCGACGACGACCGGACAGGTTCCCAACAAGATCTCTCCTCGTGCTGGATTCGCCTACTCCATTACTCCAAAGACTGTGGTCCGAGGAGGATATGGGCTTTTCTACCAGCCGCTGGTTTACAGCAATTCGGCTGCGTTTGCTCCTGGTTACGTGTTGACGAATACGATCCCGTCGCAAAGCGCAGTTCCTTCGATCAGCTTGTCCAATCCGTTCCCAACACTTAGCACGACTCCGACTGGCAACGCACTTGGTCTGAGCACCAGCATTGGTAGTTCACTTACGGTCATCGACCAAGCGCGTAAGGCTCCTTTGTACCAGTCTTACTCTGCTGACGTTCAGCAAGAGTTGCCTTATGGGTTCGCCTTGAAGGTTGGCTATGTCGGTGGTCATTCACGAAATCAGCCAAACAACATCAACATCAACCAATTGACGGATAATTACTTCGGGCTGGGCAATGCAGCACTGACCGCGAAGGTGCCGTTCAAGTATGCCGGCACGGGTTCCTGGAGCTCTGCTACCCAAGCCTATAACCAGACGGTGCGACCTTT
Organism: Granulicella sp. dw_53; assembly: GCF_018449545.1. GTDB lineage: Bacteria > Acidobacteriota > Terriglobia > Terriglobales > Acidobacteriaceae > Edaphobacter. The sequence continues at coordinate 58,031 of NZ_JAAVUR010000012.1, forward strand.
CCCGCAGTTCACCACCATCACCGATTCGGTGAGCGATGGTGTTAGCAACTACAACTCGCTTGCTGTGAAGGTGCAGAAGCGTTTCAATCAAGGACTGACAGTACTGGCGGCTTTCACCTGGTCTTCCAATTGGGACAATCTATGGGGAGCCAGCAGCACTTTGAATCCCTTGCCTTCAAACAATAATGGTGCGCAGGATATCTACAATCTGAACCCAGAGTACTCGCGCTCCATCAATGACATTCCAAAGCGGACCTCCCTGGCGGTCACCTACGAGCTGCCTTTCGGTCGCGGGAAGCAGTTCCTAAGTGGAGCGAATCGCTGGATGGATCTTGCTGTGGGAGGATGGAAGTTCAACGACATCATGATCATTCAAGATGGCGCTCCACTTCCTATCTCGCAGTCGACGAATGTTAACTCAGCGTTCGGCAATCAGGGTACGCGTCCGTCGAGGGTTGCCGGCGTGTCTCCTTGCCTTTCCGGAAGTCCTCAGGGGCGGATCAACGCTTATTACAATCCGGCGGCTTTCACTGCTACCCCAGCCGGAAGTTATGGTAACGAGCCGCGTACGAGCAACTGCTATGGTCCGGGCTACCTGAATTCCGATCTTTCACTCAATAAGGACTTCCATCTTACGGAGCGGGTCGGTGCGGAGTTTCGTGCTGAAGCTTTGAATGCCTTCAATACGCCGCAGTTCAATGGGCCTAACCTTGCTTCGGATAGCTCTACTGCGGGTAAGATCACCGGCACGCTGGGCTTCCCGCGGTTGGTTCAGCTTGGAGCGCGGTTGCACTTCTAATGCTGCAAGGTTAAACGAGGCGAGGCGCGGAGAATCTCCGCGCCTCGCTTTTTGCTGCAATCTAGGCGTTATACGTTGACGAAGAGACTCGCCCGCCGCGTCCGGTCCAGTTTGTGTGGAAGAACTCGCCTCGTGGTTTGTCGACTCTCTCGTAGGTGTGGGCGCCGAAGAAGTCTCGTTGTGCCTGCAGCAGGTTCGCGGGCAGACGCTCCGTGCGGTAGCCGTCGTAGAACGCCAAGGCGGTGGAAAATGCCGGCAGCGGGACGCCGATCTCGATTCCGTGGATGATGGCCTTGCGCCAGGACCAGCCATACTTGTTCAACGCGTCTGAGAAGAAGTTATCGAGCAGCAGATTCTGCAGCTTGGGATTCTTGTCGAAGGCGGCTTTGATGTCGCCCAGGAACGCGCTGCGAATGATGCAGCCGCCGCGCCACATCAACGCGATTCCGCCCATATTTAGCTCCCAGTTCTGCTCTTTTTCGACCGCTCGCAGCAGCATGTAACCCTGCGCGTAGCTTACGATCTTCGAGCAGTAGAGCGCTCGCCGCACATCCTCGATGAACTCCTTCTTCTCGGAGATGGTCAGCACCTTCTTGGGTCCATTCAGAACCTTTGAAGCTGCCACGCGCTCATCTTTCAATGCAGAGAGGCAGCGAGCGAAGACGCTCTCGCCAATCAATGTCACGGGCTGGCCGAGATCGAGGGCGGAGATCGCCGTCCACTTTCCGGTGCCTTTCTGTCCAGCCGTATCCAGGATCTTGTCCAGCATGGGCGTGCCATCTTCATCTTTCTTGGCGAAGATGGTCGCTGAGATCTCGATTAGATAGCTATCCAACTCACCCTTGTTCCACTCCGTGAAGACATCGTGGAACTCGTCCGCGGTCATCCCCAGTCCATCCTTCATCAGTTGGTACGCCTCGCAGATCAACTGGATATCGCCGTACTCGATGCCATTGTGGACCATCTTCACATAGTGTCCCGCGCCATCCTGACCGACCCAGTCGCAGCACGGTGTTCCATCTTCTACCTTCGCGGCGATCGCCTGGAAGATCTCCTTCACATGCGGCCATGCCTCTTTGTTGCCGCCAGGCATGATCGAAGGGCCGAAGCGAGCTCCTTCTTCTCCGCCGGAGACTCCGGTTCCGATGAACAGAATTCCCTTGGCTGCGAGGTCCTTCGTCCGCCGGTTGGAGTCGGTGAACAGAGAGTTTCCGCCATCGATGATGATGTCGCCCTTTTCGAGGTAGGGCAGGACGTGCTCGATGGTCTGATCGACTACATCCCCGGCCTTCACCATGATCATCACTCGCCGCGGCGTCTTCAGCAGCGAGCACATCTCTTCCACCGAGTGGGCACCGACGACCTGCGTCCCCTTGGCTTCGTCGTTCAGAAATTCATCCACCTTGGAGACGGTCCGGTTAAACACGGCAACCTTATATCCATGGTCGTTCATGTTCAGGACTAGATTCTGTCCCATCACCGCCAACCCAATCAATCCAATATCGCAAGTAGCTTCAGCCATCACATCTCCACGCCAACACCGCTGGGGTGCCGCTTTTCTGATAAATTCCGCCGTGATTCGGCGGCTGGCAATCGGATCGCCAGAACTGTCTTTCTATCACACGGCGGCTACGACACGATAGAAGTGCACAATCCACAAGTGCAGTGCGGTCACCAGGAGCCGGAGGCAGCGATGCCTCCGGCCTCTTCTGCTGGTTGTGGACGACCCGCGACTCACTCTGGATTTTGGTTTGGGGCCGGGGTGAGTTTGGGGAGGTTGAGGCTGGCGATCTGGAGGCCGTAGAGGATGACGCTGCCGCGACGAGCGTCGAGGTCGTTGGAGGCGATGCGCTGCATGACGATGTCGATCGCTTGCTGGACAGTGGTGCGGTCTATCGGCAGAGGGATTTCGAAGGTGGCGCGGCGGCTGCGGCGGTCGTTTCGTACAGAGGTTGGGACGGGTCGGCGGGTGGGATGGTGGAAGTAGCAGAAGTGCTGCTGGCGCAGGCTGGGGCTGCCGCAGTGGCGGCCGTCGGCGAAGATGTGGCGGCACTGGTGGCGGTCGGCGGTGTCGTTCATGGTGTGGACCCCCTCCCCCGGGGTTTCTTGCTTAAATTCTTCGAATGATGAGGCTTGGCTTTGGACTTCGAGAACCCTCTGCCAGGCGTGTTAAATGCGAAGGCCCGGCTTTTTGGGCCGGGCCTTAACTGCTTGGATCTTTCCTTCTACTTCAATTTTATCCATTTGACCAAAACTAAAGTGCCACTTTTATTTAAGTTTATTCACTTTGTTTTGAGCGGCTTAGGATTTTTGGGGGCTTGACATGCGATTTTGCTGGGGAAAAGCAAGAAGTTGAGAGGAAGGTGAATCCAAGCCTGTATTGCCGTCGGTTATACAGACGACGCTGTCAGCTCTGCCGGTGTTTTAGGATAGACCTCGAAACTTGCAATGGATGGTCTGGCGCAAGCCAGTGGCCGAGAGTTAGGGAGCAGATTCGATCGAAGCCTGATGCGTCTACCGCCAGGAACAAATCATCTTCTCTTCTTAGACCGTATGGGGCTCAGAGAGCTACAAGTTCGTGCGGCGGTTGACTCTGCACGATTTTGATTGCCCCTTAATCAGATCTCAATCATTCACCCACGCCACCGGTGCGAGTCGAGCAATGTTTTGTAGTTGCCGCCCGCTGAGAGGTTCTCTTGCGCCGAATGGACGTAACACAGGACTTGAAGGAGACATTCAATTCAGATGAAGCACTTATACCTCCCAGGTATGTTTGGCGTTCTGTTGCTGGTTGCAGGTATCGCGTTGGGGCAGGCTACCAGCGGCGATTTGACGGGCAAGGTGGTGGACTCTACAGGTGCGTTTATTGCAGACGCAACGGTTGTGGTCACCAATGTGGATACGGGAGTCAAGACGACAGTTCGAGGAACGTCGAGCGGACAGATACGCGTCTCGAATCTTCTGCCGGGTAACTATGATGTGAGCGCCTCGGCGAAGGGGTTTGCGATCTACACGCTGAAGAACGTTCGCATCGACTTGAACAAGCGGTCCAACGTGGCTCTTACGCTTGCGCCGAGCGGGACGACCCTCAGCGTCGATGTATCGGCAGAGGCGAAGGCCAACCTGGATACGACTTCGATGAACCTGACGCAGAGCTTTGGAACACAGGAGCTGTCTAACTTCCCGAGCACGACGATGGGAGTGAACAGCGTGCTGAATGCCTCCTTGCTGAGCCCGAATGTAGCGTCGACGGGTGGGCTTGGAACTGGCGTCGGGCCTTCGGTGGGTGGGCAGCGGCAACGCAATAACAACTTCACCATCGAGGGCATCGACAACAACGATAAGGTGGCCACGGGACCGAATGTGAATGTTCCGAACGATGCGGTGGGCGAGTTTTCCCTGATCACAAATCAGTTTTCGCCAGAGTTTGGGCACTCATCCGGAGGACAGTTCAACGTGGATGTCGTCCATGGGACGAACAAGTTTCATGGAAAGATTTATGAGTATTTTCAAAATCGCAATCTAAATGCGGAGAGTGCGCCTGCGGGGCAGAAGATTCCAAACACGGGCTTTGACGATAATCGTTATGGCGGCCAGTTGGGTGGTCCGATCCTGAAGGATAAGGTCTTCTTCTTTGCTAATTTCGAGCGGCATACGACGAATAAGATTCTTCAGAAGAATATTTGTGTTCCGACGGTGGCAGGACTGGCGCAACTCAACGCGATTGCCGGTGCCTACAACCTGAATGCGAACAATCTGGCTCAACTTGCGATGTACACCCCAGCGGTGACGAACCAGATCAACGCGGCGAACGATGCGGCCTGCTTCAACCAGGCTTCGGGTCCGCAGACGATTGCGATCTATAGTGACACGGCTAAGACGGGGGTTATCCCTTATGCGGCGAACAGTCTGGGGCCGGTCTTCGGATCGCAGAATCGGGTCGATATTCCCGCAGGCAACTACCAGGTGGCGGGACCTTCAAAAGATCTGACGAAGGCGCTGACCACGAGCGCGGACTGGACGATCTCGCCCAGGGATAGTCTGCGTCTGCGATATCTCTACAGCGATGATTCGTCGCCGGACACGTCTGCCGAACTGCCGTTCTTCTATCAGCGGGAGCCACTTATCAATCATCTCGTCGCTCTGAGCGAGATTCATACCTTTACTCCGAACCTGATGAATGAGGCTCGTATCGGGTTTCATCGTTTCAGAGATCAGATTCCCACGCCTACCAATACTTATCCGGGGCTGGATGCCTTTCCGAACCTGTTGTTTGGGGATCAAGGGCAGCTTACCTATGGACCTGACGGGGACGCTCCCAATTTGTCGGTCCAAAATCTCTATCAGTTCACGGACAATCTTTCGTGGACGAAAGGGAGACATACTTTTGCGGTGGGCTTCGATGGCCGCAAGGCGATCTCACCCCAGCGGTTCACACAACGGTCGAATGGGGACTACGAGTACAACTACCTGACGGAGTTTCTGCACGATCTGGCGCCGACGAGCTCGGGCCAGCGCTCTACAGGGAACGCCACCTACTATGGGGATCAGACGGCGTTGTATGGGTATGCGAACGATACCTGGCGCGCTACCCCAAGGCTTACTTTCAACTATGGCCTTCGGTATGAGTTCACCTCGGTGCCGACGGGGGAGCGGCTGCAGGAACTCAACGCCGCGGCGAGCGTTCCGGGGCTGATCGAGTTCCACGCGCCCCGGCCGCAGTACACGAACTTTGCGCCACGCATTGGAGTAAACTTTGCGCCGGACGACAGGACTTCGATCCGCGCCGCGTTCGGTATGGTGTATGACGTTCTGTTCGATAACTTCGGGGTATTGAGTCTGCCTCCGCAGTTATCCGCCACCAACACCGTGGGGGATGCAGGGCAACCTCAATCGGGCGATCCGAACTTTCTTGCGCGTGGCGGATTGCCCTCGGTGGTTCCGTTGCCGAGCGATCCTGCAGGGCTGCGGGCGATTACGGCGGGGTTTATCCCGAACCAGCAGGTGCCCTATGCGGAGACGTGGTCGCTGGGGGTGCAGCGCGTGTTCGGCGCGGATTACACGGCTGAGATTCGTTATATGGGGACGCGGGGAGTTCATCTGCCGACGCAGGTGAATCCTAATGTTCAATCGCCGGTTACTGCGATGAATCAATTGCCGACTAATTTGACGGGGAGCACTAGTATTGCGACCAGTCCTACCGCCAATACGCTGGCCGATCTGGAGGATCTGCCGAATATTGTTCCGGCTTATATGGCTAACGGTTTTACGACGCGGATTACGGCTTACACGCCTTCTTCGAAGTCGAACTACAACGCGCTTTCGCTCTCGCTTCAACGGCGGTTTCAGCATGGGTTTTTATTGAATGCTGCTTACACCTGGAGTAAGACGATGGACGATGCGACGGCGGAGTTCTTTTCTACTCCGTTGACTCCACGGCGTCCGCAGGACTCACAGAACGTTGCGGCGGACTATAGCCGTTCGGCGCTGGACCGTACGCATCGTCTTACTATTGCAGCGGTGTATGACCTGCCCTACTTCAAGCATTCGAACTGGCTGATGAAGAATGGAGTGGGGAACTGGGTGATTTCGCCGATCTATACCTATGAGTCTCCGGAGTACGCGACGGTGTTGTCGGGGGTGAACTCCAATTTGAATGGGGATTCTCCTACGATCGATCGACCGATCGTGAATCCGAATGGCGTGAAGGGAACGGGGTCGGGCGTGAGTGGGGTGTATAGCACTACACTTGCTGGACGGTGTCCGGCGGGAGTGGCGCAGTGCGATGCGAATCTGGTGGGGTATGTCGCCGATAATCCGAATGCGTTTTATATCCAGGCGGGTGCGGGGACGTTGCCTACGGCGGCTCGCAATACGCTGCCGATACGACCGATCGACAACATTGATGTGACGTTGAGCAAGCGGCTGAATCTTACCGAGGGCGTGGCGTTTGAGTTCCAGGCGATGGCATTCAACGTTCTGAACCATGCGCAGTATCTGCCTGGATCTTTGAACGGTGTGCAGAGGAACAACGATGCGGCAAATATCTCGACGCAGTTTCAGACGGTGAGCAGCCCTCTCTTTAACCATCCGGAGAAGGTGTTCGACAGCAATGCGCGAGGTATGCAGCTTGCGGCGAAGATCAGCTTCTGAGCGATCTGGAGACTTCGGTCTCCACGCTGCCATTCCTAGGAGTTGAGAGTCTGCCAGGCGTCCAGGGTCCAGATGGTTACGATGCCGATGGTGATGAGGGTGGTGATGGCGCCGAGGATGCGTACGTAAGGCTGGATCTGCTGGATGCGGCGAACGATCTCGCTTTGGCGGCGCTCGCCCTCAGGATTGATGTTGGTGAGGAAGAGGCGGTCCTGCTCGTAGCGGGTGAGCTGGCCGCGATAGGTGAGGATTGCGACGAAGCAGGCGGTGAAGGCTGCCCAGATCGTGAGCATGAGAGGAATAGCGTTGATGGCGGCAGTAAGGTTCATAGTTTCCTCCCCCCTCGGGGCAAAGTGCTCGGAGCGGTTGAAGGGGCCTGGCGAGAGTCATTGGGTCAATAGAAGCTTGTACCCTACTTCTGGGTAGGATGCATGCAAAGGAAGATCAGGGTTTCGTAACTTCGAGATAAGAGTATCTTCCTGCGAGTGGCTTGCAAATGACCAATTGGAGGTATGCCTCTCTTGTTACACCGGGTTGCGAGGATGTTACGCCCGGTTTGGAGCAGTGAGAGTGGAGGGAATGGCCTGTCGCGGCGGTGCGCAGCAGGCCAGTGGTTGGCGCTTACCGGTTATTGGAGGCGTGTCCAGGCATCGTACATCCAGAGCCCGACGATGCTGACGGTGACGAGACTGGCGGCGCCGCCGAGGATACGGACGAAGGGTGCGATGCGATTGACCTTGCGTACGATCTCGTTCTGTTGCTGTTCTTCGTTGGAGCTGCTGCCGTTGAGAAAGAGTTGGTCTTCTTCGTAGCGTGTGATCTGTCCGCGATATGCGAGCAGAAGCAGGAAGGCGACGGTGACGACCGCCCAGATGATTAGCATGGTGGGGATGGCATGGAGGGGATTCATCGCGAGATCCTCTTTCTTTGAGGCGGGGAGCCGATGTCGACCGTTCCGGTGTACCGGGCGGGTCCGCTTCGCGGGCTCGGAGGGCAAGAGGGGCGGTCCGGCGGAATCATACGCCTGTAAAGAGAGAATTTTCCAGATAAATTGCGGGTTTTTGAGGAGAAAATTAACTATTTGCTGAAGATGTGGGCGGCGAAGGTGATCACGATTGCAACGAAGGCGAGTACGGCCAGAAGCATGGCGGCTATATATAGAGCGGCGCGGTTTTCGGCTTCGGGAGGCGGCTGGGTGATGCTGAAGAAGTTAATAAAGCCGGCCGCGATGTAGCGGAGGAGTCTCATAGTCATTTGATGGTAGCGGATAGGGTTGGATTTGGATTTTTGATCCTGCCCGAAGGATTCCGGGGGTGGGGTGCATCCGATGTTGGGGGGCTGCATCTACTCCTCTAGAAGGCGTTCAAGGCCGCGAGGAGTACTTGCGGCGGCGTGAGTGGGCGCATACACTTATAAGTGGACTGAAACAACCAGGAGAAATTGCCAATGTCGACAGCAACTGTGACCCCTACCGTTACCCCCGAAGTCGTAACCGGAGCGCCCAGCTCAACGACGCCGGTGACGCTGACCCCCGCCGCGATCGTCAAGGTTCGGGAGATTATGGCGACCCAGGAACCGGTTCCCGCCGGTCTGCGGATTGGTGTGGTTGGAGGCGGCTGTTCAGGCTTCCAATACTCGATGAGCTTCGAAAACCAGAGCGGCATGATGGACAAAGTCTATAAGTTCGACGATCTAAAGGTTTTTGTGGACGCGACCTCGGCCATGTACCTGAGCAACTGCACGGTGGATTACGTGGAGACGCTTGAGGCGGCTGGCTTCAAGTTCGAGAATGCCGCAGTGAAGAGCACCTGCGGATGTGGTTCCAGCTTCAGCGTTTAAGATTGAGCAGGTGGACTGGAGAAGGCCCCGCTGATGAGGCGGGGCCTTTTTGCGTTTGGGGGCTTAATTTCGTCGATTTGGGTTTGGGGGAGCAATTTCTTCCAAAACAGGGGATCGAGCGCGGGAGACAATGGGGGAAGTGGCTACGGGATGAGAGTTGCGGCAAACGATGGGGCGGAGGCGACGGGGGAACGGCGGGTGCAGCATGGCCGTGCGCCGGGGGAGAACCTGCTTCTGTTGCGCTGGCCGGAGTTGGCAGGCGTTGAACTGCTGCGAGCCGATTTCCGGCACCATGCGTTCGTTCCTCACTGGCACGATACCTACATGATTGCCGCCACGGCGAAGGGTCCGGAGCTGATGCGGCACAACCGGGTGGAGCACGTAGTGGAGCCGGGGACTTTATCGATGGTGAATCCGGGGGAGATTCACGATTGTGAGGCCCTGGATCCGAAGCTGGGGTGGCACTACCGGGTGTTGTACCTGTCGCCGGAGACGATCCATGCCTCGGCTCGGGAGCTTGGTTTAGGCGGGGAGCTTCAATTCGAACGACCGCTGGTTGTGGATGCGTGGGGCGCGGATCAGTTTTTACAGTTGCACAAGAGACTCGAAGATTCAGTCTCGAGGTTGGAGCGGGAGTCGCACTTTGCCGTTGGGCTTGCGCATTTGCTGCAGGTGGCTTCTGTTACAACCAAGGCGCGCTCCGAGGTGAGGGTTGGCGCTTCTAGCCTCGATTCGGTGCGTGAGTATCTTCATGAGACCTGGGCCGAGCCGGTGGCGTTGGATGCGTTGGCAAAGATTGCGGGGTTGAGCAAGTACCATCTGCTGCGGAGGTTCCGCGCTCAGTTCGGCTTGCCGCCCCATGCCTACCAGATGCAATTGCGTGTCGGCCATGCGAAGGAGTTGATCTTCGCTGGGATGGAGACAAAGGATGTCGCGTTGGAGACGGGCTTTTACGATCAGGCTCATCTGACGAATGCCGTGCGGCGGTATACGGGTGTTACGCCGGGACGCATTCGGACTCATTTCGATGGAGCTGCGAGTTCTTTTTCGCGGCTGCAGTAACTCTTGCAGAGCAATAACTTCCAAGAACGAATGAAGACATTTCCTTAGCCTGATCTCAAGGCGCCGCTTGCTGGGAACGCAGATGCGTGAGCGGCCCGCTGGAGGGATTTGTGTCCGATACGATCTTGAGACTTCCGCCGCAGGACCGGGCTGTTTTGCCGCGATATAACTACCTGAACAGCGAGCAGGGAGTTCTTAGCTGGCTGCTGACGAAGGATCATAAGCGCATCGGTATTTTGTACCTGATCTCGTTGAGCTTCTTCTTTTGTATCGGGGGATTTTTCGCGGGGATGATCCGGCTGGAGTTGTTGACGCCAATGCCGGATCTGGTGGCGTCGGACACTTATAACAAGCTGTTCTCGATGCACGGCATCATCATGGTGTTTCTGTTCCTGGTGCCTTCGGTGCCTGCTTCGCTGGGGAACTTTCTGGTTCCGCTGATGATTGGGGCGAAGGATCTGGCGTTTCCACGCATCAATCTGCTGAGCTGGTATCTGTATCTGTTGGGTGGAGTGATCGTGCTGGGCGCGATGGTGATGGGGGGTGTGGATACGGGATGGACGTTTGTTGCGCCGCTGTCGACGCACTACCTGAATACGAATGTCATCTCTACGGCGGTGGGAGTGTTTGTCGCGGGCTTCAGCTCGATCCTAACCGGGCTGAACTTCATTGTGACCATCCACAGGATGCGTGCGCCGGGGATGACGTGGTTTCGGTTGCCGTTGTTCATCTGGGCGCACTATGCGACTTCCATCATTATGGTGCTGGCCACGCCGGTGCTGGCGGTGGCGCTGACACTGATCGCGCTGGAGAGGGCGTTTCACATCGGCGTCTTCGACCCGACGACGGGTGGCGATCCGCTGCTGTTCGAGCATCTGTTCTGGTTTTATTCGCACCCTGCGGTGTACATCATGATCCTGCCGGGGATGGGGGTGATCTCGGAGATCATCAGTACGTTTAGTAGAAAGCGGGTGTTTGGGTATTCGGCGGTGGCTTTCTCGTCGGTGGCGATTGCGATGTTTGGGTTCTTTGTCTGGGAACATCACATGTTCATCATGGGGGTGGGGAACTACTCGACGCTGGTGTTCAGCCTGTTGACGATGCTGGTGGCGGTCCCTTCGGCGATCAAGATCTTCAACTGGGCTCTAACGATGCAGAATGGTTCGATCACGTTCGAGACGCCGATGCTGTATGCCTTCGGCTTTCTCGGATTGTTCACGATTGGAGGGATGACGGGGGTGTTTCTCGGGTCGTTGGGGATGGATATTCATCTGACCGAGACGTACTTCCTGGTGGCGCATTTTCACTTCGTGATGGTGGGCGGGATGCTGATGGCGTTTCTTGGCGGGCTGCACTTCTGGTGGCCGAAGCTGACGGGGAGGATGTATCCGGAGAGTCTTGGGCGGCTGGCGGCGGTGACTACGTTTATTGGGTTTAACCTGACGTTTCTGCCGCAGTTCGTGCTGGGCTACCTGGGAATGCCGCGCAGGTATCACATGTATCCACCGGAGTTCCAGGTGTTGAACGTGATGTCGACGGCGGGGGCGACCGTGCTGGGGGTGGGATACCTGATGCCGGTGTTTTACCTGGTGTGGTCGTTGCGGTATGGGGCGATTGCGGGGAATAATCCGTGGCAGGCGACGGGGTTGGAGTGGCAGACGCAGTCGCCTCCGCTGGCGGAGAATTTTGTCCGGGTTCCCATAATGGATCATGAGGCTTACGACTATGCGTGGCTGAAAGATGTCGAGGAGCATGAAGCTGTAACGGTGGAGGGATAAGGTGGTGTTTGGGCGAACCAACGGTTGAAGCGTCTAAGATGTACGGAGTTATGTATGTTGGTCCGGTCTTAGGGGTTTATGACAGAGTTCGTGGTTCGGCTGGCGGATGAGCGGGGGCGGGTGCAGGAGCAGACCCATGCGGCGGCGACTGCGGAGGAGCTGCGGGCTCGATTTACGCAGGCGGGGTACTACGTCTATAGCGTGAAGGCGCGGGGCGTGATGGGGGGCGGGGGGCGGAAGAAGAAGGTGAAGCTGGACACCTTCCTGGTCTTCAACCAGCAGTTTTTGACGCTTATTAAGGCTGGATTGCCGATTTTGGGGTCGCTGGAGCTGTTGGGGCGGCGGCAGAAGAATCTGGATTTTCGGGCGCAGTTGGAGGATGTGGGAGCGCGGGTGAAGACGGGCGAGTCGATCTCGCAGGCGTTCGAGGCGCAGGGCGGGTTTCCGGTGGTTTATACGACGACGCTGCTGGCGGGGGAGCGGTCGGGAAACCTGGAGGAGGTCTTGCAGCGATTTCTGGACTTTCAGCGGGTTTCGCTGACGTTCCGGAAGAAGCTGAAGGCGAGTTTGATCTATCCGGCGCTGCTGATCGTGATGGTGATCGGGCTCTTTATCTTTCTGATTACGTTTGTGGTGCCGCGGTTTGCGCAGCTTTATGACCAGTTGGGGACGAAGCTGCCGGCTTTGACGATGTTTTTGCTGGATCTTGGGCGGGTGGCCCAGCAGTATGGGCTGTATGTGCTGGTGGTGGCAGCGGTGTTGGGGTATCTGTTGTTTCGGTGGGTGAAGACGGATGCGGGAGCGATTGCGGTGGACCGGGTTCGGATTGCGTTGCCGGTGTTTGGAAATGTTTGGCTAAAGTACCAGGTGGGGTTGTTCTCGCGGACGCTTTCGACGCTGTTGACGGGTGGTTTGCCGCTGGTACCGAGTCTGGAGACGGCGGCGAAGTCGATCGATTCGCGGCAGATCGGGATTGCGGTTTACCGGAGCGTGGAGACGGTGCGGGAGGGGAAGGGCCTTTCGGAGAGCCTGCAGGCGACGAAGGTGTTTCCGGAGCTGGCGATCGAGATGATCGAGGTGGGCGAGAGCACAGGTGCGCTGCCGCAGATGCTGAACTCGGTGGCGGAGTTCTTCGAGGAGGATGTGCAGACGAATCTTACGGCTGCCATGAGCCTGATTGAACCGCTGATCCTGATTGTGATGGGTTTTGTGGTGGTGACGATTTTGATTGCGCTGTATTTGCCGATCTTCAGCTTGAGTGCGGGAGGCGTGAGCCAGTGACGATGCGTCGGTTGTGTATGGTGGCGGCGGTGGTTTGGGCGGGTGCGAGCGCTGGAGCGCAGGTGCCGACGGATGAGTCTGCCGCGAAGGCGGAGATCGCAGCGCGGCAGGCGGAGGCGCGCGGCCTGTTGATGGCGCATGCTACGCCGATTACGGCGGCGGATGGACCGTATCGCGCGGCGGACTATGAGCCTCTGCTGGGGATGGTGAAGGGCAAGAGGCTGGTGCTGGTGAGTGAGCCGACGCATGGGACGCATGAGTGCCGCCTGGAGAATGCGAAGCTGGTGCGGTTCCTGGTGGAGCGGGCGGGAATGCGGACGCTGATCCTGGAGCTGGGGTATGCGGAGGGCTTGGAGCTGGATGCGTATGTCCGGCGTGGGGTGGGGGATGTGAACGAGATCGTTGGGAGCCATTTGGGGATTCTGTGGAACACGGTCGAAGAGGCCGATATGATGCGATGGGTCGCGGAGTGGAACAAGGCACATCCGAAGGAGATGGTGCGGGTGGTGGGGATGGATGTGGAGCCGGGTACTTCGGGGGAGTTGGCGCTGGCGAAGCTGATGGCGGGGATGAAGATCGATGCGGCGCTGGTCGAACGGTTGAGGGTCGGGGCTGAGGCGGCGGAGAAGATGAAGGGGCCGGCGAAGGCGACGTCCAGCGCGGAGGAGAAGGCGGCCTCGGCGGATTATGACAAGGCGTTGGTGGAGCTGCTGGCGGTGCTGAGGGGTCTGCCGGCGGGTACGGCGAAGGACGATGCCTGGCGGTCGGTGATGTCGGTACGGAGCGGGCGGCGGGCCGCGGAGATGCGTGGCGAGGGGCCGAATGGAAATGAGGCAGGGCAGCGGCTGCGTGAGTTCGAGATGGGACGTATGGCGTTGGCGGCGGTGGCGGAGTCGAGTGCGCCAAGCGTGATCGTGACGCATACGGTTCATCTGAGGCCGGGGCGGCTGGCGGGCGATAAGGTGCAGACGGTGGGGTATCATCTGGCGCGGACGCTGGGGGATAGGGCTTTCTTCCTGGGCGAAGAGTATGGGACGGGGTACATGCGGGCGTTTGAGCCGACGACAGGTCCGATGGCGACGAGGCGTTTGCATGCGGCGAAGTTCGATGCTCCGGCGGCGGGGAGCATTGCGGCGGCGCTGGGGGAGGCGGGACCGCTGCTGGTGGATCTGCGGGACCCGCAGGATGGGTCTGCGTGGTCGGAGTGGCTGGAGACGATGCAGGCGACGCATCTGTATCCAGCGATTACGTATGAGGCGGGAGATGCGACGAAGCCTAACTGGACGGTTCCGGCGGACGCATTCGATGCAATGATCTATCTGCCGCAAGTGACGGCGCTGCACCCGATTGGCGCTCCTGAGTATGTTCCGTAAGGGGATACGGGGCCGGAGGGAATGGACGGGGAGGCCGCCGAGGGTGAGTATGACTGTAGGTTGCTGTGATATTTTGCTGTCCAAAGCGGACGGCGGGGAGTCTTACGAGATATGGCCACACCTTTAGCGATACCGATCCATGAGACGGGAAGTGATGAAGTGGAGCGCGCTCAGGCGCTGGCGCGGCGCTATCATGCCGACTTTGTCGATCTGAAGAACTTCAAGATTCAGCACGAGTTATTTAAGAGCGTGCCGGTGGACATGATGTTCCGGTACAACTTCGTGCCGCTGGAGCAGATGGAGGGGCGGCTCGCGATCGCGGTGAGCGATCCGTCGAAGTTGATGGTGCTGGACGAGATCTCGGGGCTGCTGGGGAAGCGGCTGGTGACCCGGGTGGCGACGCTCTCGCAGATTACGGATCTGTTGAAGAAGACGGAGCAGAGTCAGCGGGTTCTCGATGAGGCGAGCGAGGGTCTGGCGTTTGATGTGTTGTCGAACGATGAAAATGACGACGCCAATATTTCGATCGAACGGCTGACGGCGGATGAGGATATCTCGCCGATTATCCGGCTGGTGGATACGACGATCTTTACGGCGCTGGAGCGGCGGGCTTCGGATATTCACCTGGAGACGTTCGACGACTCGCTGCTGGTGAAGTACCGCATCGACGGCGTGCTGCAGCAGGCGATGGCTCCGATTGCGCGGGAGCATCATCAGACGATTCTTTCGCGTATCAAGGTCATGAGCGAGCTGGATATCGCGGAGCGGCGCGTGCCGCAGGACGGGCGTTTCCGGGTGCGGTACAAGGGGCGGCTGATCGACTTTCGTGTGTCGATCATGCCGACGGTGCATGGCGAGAACGCCGTGCTTCGCGTGCTGGATAAGGAGTCGATGAGCGAGAAGTTCACGAAGCTCTCGCTGGATGTGGTGGGGTTTGCGGAGAAGGATCTGACGCGGTTCCGGCGGTACATCAAGGAGCCGTACGGGATGGTGCTGGTGACGGGGCCGACGGGTTCGGGTAAGACGACGACGCTGTATGCGGCGTTGAATGAGATCAAGAGCGACGAGGACAAGATCATCACGATCGAAGATCCGGTGGAGTACCAGATTCGCGGGATCACGCAGATTCCGGTGAATGAGAAGAAGGGGCTCACGTTTGCGAGGGGGCTGCGGTCGATTCTGCGTCACGACCCGGACAAGATTCTGGTGGGCGAGATCCGCGATGCGGAGACGGCTCAGATTGCGATCAACTCGGCGCTGACGGGCCACCTGGTGTTTACGACGGTCCACGCGAATAACGTGGTCGACGTGCTGGGACGTTTTTTGAACATGGGTGTGGAGCCGTATAACTTCGTGTCCGCGTTGAACTGCATCCTGGCGCAGCGGTTGGTGCGGCAGGTGTGTGATTTTTGTGTTCAGAATGTCCGATATAACGATGAGGAGCTGATCGCAAGCGGACTGGAGCCGGCGGATTGGCGAGGCTTCGATTTTCGCGAGGGAGCGGGATGCATCGAGTGCGGCGGAACGGGGTATCGCGGAAGATCGGCGATCCATGAACTGCTGGAGCTGGATGACGAGATTCGCGAGATGCTGCTGGCTAAGAAGCCGGGATCGGAGATTCGGAAGAAGGCGAAGGAGAAGGGGATGGGGTTCTTGCGAGACTCTGCGCTGGAGAGGGTCCGGGCGGGAATCACCACGTTACGGGAGATTAACAAGGTTACGTTTATCGAAGCGGGGCGCTAGAGCAGCTCTCTTGTGTACCTACAGGAGAATGACTTGAGGCGACTGGCGGAATGAAGGTCCGGGGCTTACGGGCTCCGGAACAGGATAGTCTAGGACGGCATGGATTTTTTACCGAAGGCATTGGGGACGCGGCCGCGTCTGGCGGTCGAGGTTCGTACGGAAGGTGTAGTGGCTGCGCGCGCGGAGGATGCGGCGGGGCTGCTGACGGCGGTTTCGCGGGCGAATGTCTCTGAGAGTGCGCTGGCGCCGGGGTTGAAGGCGGGAAATATCGTCGACCGGGCGGAGGTTTCGGCCGCGGTTCGACTGGCGCTGGATGCGGTCGCGGGACGTGGAACGACTCCGGGAGCGGGGCGAAGCAGGCATGTGACGGTGATCGTTCCGGATGCGGCGGTACGGGTTCTGCTGCTGGACTTCGACTCGTTGCCGGGAAAGATTGCGGAGGCGCTGCCGGTGGTACGGTTCCGATTGAAGAAGCTGCTGCCGTTCGAGGTGGACGACGCGGTGGTGAGCTATCAGACGATGTCGGCCGCGAAGGGATTGGTTACGGTGGTTGCAGTGGCGATTCCGCGCGAGGTGCTGGCGGAGTATGAGGGTGTTGTGACTTCGGCGGGGTATCTGCCTGGGGCGGTAATCCCGAGTACGTTGGCGGCGCTGGCTGGTTTGGGCATTGGGTCGAACTCCGGGGAGGATGCGGAGTCGGCTACGCTGCTGGTGAATGCCGGCACGCAACAGGTGACGACGGCGATTGTTCGAGGCGGCGTGCTGCTGCTGCACCGGACGCTGGAGATGAGCGCTTCGACGGAGACGAAGGCTGTTGAGGTAGAGGGTGTAGAGCGCGACCGGATTGAGGTCGAGGCGGAGATGCAGGCCGGGATGCTTGCGGTGGCGGTTGAGCTTTCGGCTGCCGGGGAGATTGCGCAGGCGGTCAGCGTGGCGGCGGCTTATTTTGAGGACACTTTATCGTTTGCGCCGCAGGTGCTGCTCTCGGCGGGAACACGGAGCGCCGAGACTTTGGAGCGGGTGCTGGAGACGCATGGACTGGAAGGATTGCGAGTGCGGGAGATGATGGAGCCGGGGATGTTTGCGGCGGGCGCGGCTACGGCGACTGTGCCACGCGGTTGGTTGGCAGGGGTGAGGGGAGCGTTGACGAGCTGATGCGGATCTCTGTCAATCTCGCGACACGACCGTTTGTCGAGCTACGTCCCCTGATTGCGCGGCTGCGGCTGACGATGGGTGTGCTGGCGGTGCTGGCCATCGGGATGGGCTTCGGGCTGCATGCGCTGAAAGCGAAGGCCAAGGTGGCGCAGGCGCAGATGGATGCGTTGAAGGCCAAGACGCTCGCCTTTCAGCAGGAGAAGCAAGCCAACGAGGCGCGGATGCGACAGCCGCAGAACCAAGGGGTCTTGGAGCGATCGCAGTTTTTGAATGCGGTGTTTGCGCGGAAGAGCTTTAGTTGGACGGCGGTGATGATGGACCTTGAGAAGGTGCTGCCGACCGGGGTTCAGGTGACGAGTCTGGAGCCGCAGATCGCGAAGGACGGCACGGTGAATATCCGGTTGAGGGTGAGCGGCGACCGCGACCGGGCGGTGCAGTTGTTGAGGAACCTGGAGACCTCGCAGCGATTTATTGCAGCGCGTTTGGCGGGTGAGGCTGCGCAGGCGGCTGAGACCGGGCGTAGTTCCGTGGCTACGGTGACTGCTCCTGGATCTGTGGAGTTCGAGATCTTCAGCGGCTATAACCCTCTGCCGACTGTATCTGCAAAGGTGTTGAAGGCGGCTGATACGAAGATGACTGTGGCTAAGTCGCGCAACACCGTAAAGACGCCGATGGCTCCGAAGCAGAAGGGAGTGCGCCGATGACGGTGACGCTGGACAAGACGGCGGCGAGTACGCAGCGAATGACGGCGCGTACCAAGAAGCTGTTGACGCTCAAGAATCTGCATATCGCGGGGGTTGCCGCGTTGGGGGTAATCTGCGTCTACCTGCTGGTGCGCATGGGTTTTGCGTGGCAGGCGGCGAAGAGCCAGGATGCCGGGGCGCTGGCGCAGCAGACCGCGGCGATGCATTCCGCCGAGACCGCTGCGAAGCCGCTGGCTGGGCTGGATGAGAAGTTGAAGCAGGCGACGCTGGATGCGGATCAGTTCTACAGTCATCGGCTGCCCTTCTCTTACAGCGAGGTTGCGGGAGAGTTGGGAGTTTTATCGAAGAAGCAAAATGTGAAGCTGACTCGCGGCCAATATGCGGAGGCTCCGGTGCTGGCGGGGGGAATCGGCCCACTGACCGAGGTTCGGATGGATGCGAGCCTTACCGGAGATTACCGGTCGCTGGTGCTGTTTATCAACGGACTGGAGCGGGACAAGATGTTCTTCCTGATCCGGGGCGTATCGCTGACGGGACAGCAGAGCGGAGCGGTCGGGGTGCGTATGGGGTTGACGACGTATCTGCGGGCTCCCATTGGGACCGAGGGTGTGGCGAAGCAGGGGGATGAGGCGGCTACGGATGGTTCCGATGCTGCACCGGCGGGAGGCGGAGCACGATGAAGCTGACTCCAGACGATAAGAAGAAGGCGATTGCGGGTGGAGCGTTTGCCCTGCTGGCGATAGGGATTTTGTACTACGAGTTGGGGGACATGCTGGGGTCTTCCGCGCCAACGGCGGCTCCGGCTCCCGTAGTTATTTCGGCTCCGGCTGCCGCGGGTGCGAAGACGGCGGGGAAGGTTCCGCAGGTGGCTTCGGCGTCGTTGCAGCTCGATCCAACGCTGAAGATGGGGCCGATGCTGGTGACGGAGGCGTTGGTGTATTCGGGAGGCGGAAGGAATATCTTCTCGGCGACGTCGGTGCCGATGGAGATTCCCAAGGCGATTGCGGCGGCGCGTCCGAAGGGGCCGGTGGTTCCGGTGTATGTCGCCCCGAGCGGACCTCCTCCGCCACCGCCGATCAACCTGAAGTTCTTTGGGACGGCGACGTCGGGGAACGGGAATCGGCAGGCGTTTTTGCTGCATGGCGAGGATGTGTTTGTCGCTTCGGCGGGAGATATCGTGCAACGCAGGTACAAGGTGATCTCGGTGGCGGCGAGCTCGATTGTGGTTGAAGATATGACCAACAACAATCGGCAGACGCTCCCACTGCAGATGAATTGAGAGGTGCAGGATGCGCCGAGATGGAAATGAGGATGGATTTGCGCTGATCGCACTGGTGGTGGCGATCTTCCTGGTACTGCTGGCGCTAGGGGTTGCGGCTCCGAGGGTGGCGCAGCAGTTGCGGCGGGAGCGCGAGGTGGAGGCGGTACATCGCGGAAACCAGTATGTGCGGGCGGTGCAGCTTTATTACAAGAAGTTCGGAAATTATCCGGGTTCGATCGACCAGTTGGAGAAGAGCAACAATATCCGGTTTTTGCGGCAGAAGTATCTCGACCCCATGACGGGGAAGTCGGATTGGCGGCTGATCCATGTGGGCGAGGCAAAGACTACGGTGAAGGGATTTTTTGGACAGCCGCTGTCGGGGCTGGCGTCCGGGCTAGGGAGTGCGGCGGGGCTGGCTTCCGGTGGATCGATTGGGGCGGGAGCCACGGGCTCCACTAGCGGCGGGTCGTCGAGTTATCCGACGGGTGGTTTGGGGGGATCGAGTTCGAGCAGTTCTTCGGGCTCTGGGTCTTCGGCTTTCGGTTCGGGTAGTGCGGGGTCTTCCAGCTTTGGATCGAATCCGGGAAGTTCCCCTTCTGCGTTTGGGAACTCCGGGCTGGGGAGTTCCAATCCGGGATCATCGCAGCCGGGGTCTTCCAGCTCAACTGGGGGCTCGGGAATCTCGAGTCAATCGGCTACGGATTTCAAAGGAAGCGGGGCGCCTTTTGTGGGGATAGGAAGTGCCGCGCCGGGGAACTCGATTCTGGTTCTGAACGAGCAGACGACCTATGGGACCTGGGAGTTTATCTACGATCCGCGGATCGAACAGTTGAAGGCGAAGTCGAGTCTGTTTGGCGGCGGGCCAGCTTCGACGAGTGCCGGCAGCCTGGGGTCGGCGCAGTCCAACGTCAGTCCGGGGTTGGGTGGGGCTACGACGCCTACCAGCGGCACATCTCCTACTACGAGTCCCAGTACACCTTCGAGTCCGCCTTCGACCTCGCCTTAGTGAGGCCGGGCATGCTGTTTAGAACAATTCTCCTGTTGCTGTGGAGTGGATGAAACTTAGAAGTGCCGTTTTTCTTGATAAAAAACGGCCATAGATTCGACGCCTCTCCTAATACACCCACAGGAGAATTGCTCTAGTGGTGCATGGCTGCTTCGACCTCTTGCGGCTCGTGAGGCAGTTTGGCTATCAGGTCCACCAAATGGCCTGTCTGATCGACGTAGTAGACGTCTTCGATGCGCACTCCGATCTGCTCTTCGGGGATGTAGATTCCGGGTTCGATGGTGAAGACCATTCCCTTGTCGAGAGGTTTGGTGTAGTCCATGGGATCGTGTACGTCGATTCCAACGGAGTGACCCAGGCCGTGCAGGAAGTACTTGCCCAGCGGCTCGCCTTTCAGGTCTTTGCCGTGGGTGTTGATGTAGTCGTAGGCCACCTTGTCCAAGGTGTCGGTTACTTCTGGAGTTCGTTCGCTTACGTTGCCCATCTTCATCTTGCCTGCGACGAAGGCAGCGGCAGCGGCTCGGTGCGCGCCCAGGACGATGTCGTAGATCTCCTTTTGGCGGGCGGTGAATTTTCCGTTTACGGGCATGGTGCGAGTGATGTCGCTGGCGTACATGCTGTACTCGCCCGCTGCGTCGATCGTCACTACCTGGCCGGGCTTCATGAGGTCTTCGTTGGCGGCGTAGTGCAGGGTGGTCGAGTTGATTCCGGAGCCTACGATGGGAGCGTAGCTTGGGCGCTCGCATCCCTCTGCCATCATGGTCTCGATTTCGATTCCGGCGATGGTGCGCTCCCGGACGCCGGGGCGGATGGACTTCATGCCGGCGCGTTGCGCGGCGATCGAGGCGTCGGCGGCTTTACGCAGCAGGGCGATCTCTGCCTCGGACTTTACTGAACGCAGTCCCATGGTCAGGGTTCGCACGTCGTTGACGGTGGAGGCTGTGATGCCTAGCGAAGCCGCGACGAAGTCGATGCTGGCCCGGGATGCGGTGACGTCCAGTTGCGTCCAAAGATTTTGCCCGCGGCGGCGATCTTCGCCGATGAATTTGGTGAGCACCGTCGGGAGGGAGGCTACGGCCATCACTTCGGCTACTCCGGTTGCGCCGGTGACGCCTGGTGTGGCCTCGTCCATCTTGATGCCGGTGTACTTCTCTGTGACCAGGCTGCGCGCTGGAAGAAAGAGGATCTCGCGATATCCGTGCGCGGGAACTACGTCTCCCAGGCGCGTCTTCGTCTCGGGACCGGGACCGATGACGACCAGAGCTGCTCCAGGCTCGTTCCAGCCGGTGAGGTAGTAGAAGTCG
Organism: Granulicella sp. dw_53; assembly: GCF_018449545.1. Classification (GTDB taxonomy): domain Bacteria; phylum Acidobacteriota; class Terriglobia; order Terriglobales; family Acidobacteriaceae; genus Edaphobacter. The sequence continues at coordinate 79,489 of NZ_JAAVUR010000012.1, forward strand.
GAGTCCTGGCGGTAGGACATGAAGTCCAGGACGGGCTCTGTCGCTGCGAAGACTATGGCGGCTCCGCCCTTCAGGCTTTCGGCCAGCGCCTGACGGCGTGCGTGGTACTCAGGCTTAGGTACGGATTCCAATGCGGAGGCGGCGTTTCCTGACGCCAGAGCTAACGCCAACAGACCACCACAGACTCTTCCTAGAAGAACTTGCACAGGCAGACATCCCTTCGACGCGGGCTAGATTTGTTGTGTTGCGAGATTAGTTACTTAGGCCCAGCAGAATCACGTATAGCAGAACAACGCTAATAAGGGAGGTGGCAATTCCGATCCATCGCAGTTTGCCGCTGGCGAATGCCAGCATTCCAATGGCAATCACTCCTGAGACGAGACCGAGCGGCATGCAGAAGGCAGCTACCAATGGCAGCCATTCGCCTTTGAGGCCCCAGGGGAGTTCCAGCGCGATGAAGAACAGCGGGGAAGGGATGGAGGCGATCAGCGCCAGGATGAGTCCCGCGAGGGCGACCCGGTAGCGCCGTCCTTCCACGAGGAGGTAGGTCTTTCGCTTCTCCAGGAAGAACACGTTCGCGACGAGCGGAAATATTGCAAGAAAGATTCCGAGCGTTAGATAGAGTCGATCATGCCATGACATCTTAGATCCCCACCGGATACGGCTTCTCGTGCATGGCCTGACCGCTGGTGCCGTTGCGTTCGAAGCGGCCCTGTAGCAGGCTCAGCAGGCCTGTATACCAGTAGCCTAGGACGAACAGCAAGAGGAAGGGTACGGTAAAGAAGTTCTCGGTGGAGACGGCGTAGTAGACCGTCCAGGCGAAGTAGCAGCCGATGGCGAGCTCGATCCAGGGCACGATGCCCAGGCGCTTGCGGTACTTCTGCGCCTGACTCTTCTCGCCCTTCTTTTGCACGCTGTACTTGGGGGTTCGGGCGAAGGCGCTCTTGATGCCGAAGAGAGCTTCCAGGACGGCCTTGGTGTTGGTGATCGTCAGACCGACGCCGAGAGCCATGAGGAAGGGCACATACAGAAATGTCTTGTACCAGGTCTTTGGGTGGAGTTCTTTCTGGCTGACTAGGTAGAAGGTCGAGACCGACATGGTGCTTGCGATGAAGAGCGGCAGGTCGATGAGGAGCATCTGGATGTAGCCCTGCCAGCTACGGATGATCATGGCGGGCATGAGCAGCACGCTGAGCACGATCATGAGGGGGTAGCTGATGTTTGCCGTCAGGTGATACCAGGCCTCCAGCTTGGTGCGCCAGGGCTGGTCGCTCTTCATGACGCGGGGCAGGATCTTCTTGCCGGTCTGGATCAGGCCTTTTGCCCAGCGGGCCTGCTGGGTCTTGAAGGCGGTCATCTCGATGGGGAGCTCGGCGGGGCACTCGACGTCTTGCAGGTATTTGAACTTCCAACCGACCATCTGGGCGCGGTAGCTGAGGTCGGTGTCTTCGGTGAGGGTGTCGTGCTGCCAGCCGCCGGCGCTGGAGATGGTCTCCCGGCGCCACATTCCGGCTGTGCCGTTGAAGTTGAAGAAGACGCCTGCGCGGGAGCGGCCGCCGTGCTCCAGCACGAAGTGGCCGTCGAGGAGGATGGCCTCGACCTGGGTCATGAAGCTGTACTCGCGGTTGAGGTGCGTCCAGCGGGTCTGCACCATGCCGATCTGCGGCTCGGCGAAGTGATGGACGACCTGCATCACCCATTCGCGTGGAGGGACGAAGTCGGCGTCGAAGATGGCGATGAGATCGCCACGGGCTACGTCCAGGCCTTTGTCGAGGGCTCCGGCCTTGTAGCCGCTGCGGTTTGTCCGGTGCAGATAGACGATGGGCTGTGGCGGCATTCCTACGAATCCGGCTGCGTATCGCTCTACGATCTCGCTGGCTACCTTGATTGTCTCGTCGGTGGAGTCGTCGAGTACCTGGATCTCGAAGCGATCGCGCGGGTAGTCCAGGCGGCAGATCGCCTCGATCAGACGCCCGATTACGAACTGCTCGTTGAAGATGGGGAGCTGGATGGTGACGAAGGGAAGATCGGCTTCGGGAAATGTAGCGGGCGGTTCGTCCCATTTTGGGGCGTTTTTCTTGTTCTTGTAGTAGAGCCACACCAGTTGGTAGCGGTGGATGCCGTAGAAGGCCAGGATCACCATGACGATGAAGTAGGGGATCAGGAGTCCTGTATCGAAGGCGTTCCAGCGATACAGGTTCTCAAACGTGCGGTCGCCGTAGTGGGTCTTCAGATAGTGCGTGAACCCCTTGGGGGCAGCGAAGATTCCGACCAGGGCCGGCAATATGGAGATAAGTGAGGACAGGGAGACGGCTCCGAAAATCACATCCAGAATCCATACGATTCTACGCGATAGAGTTGCGCTGCCCGGGGTTTCACAATTTGCAGCATAATTATCGATGCAATGGCTAGTTGAGGAACATCGTCCGGTAGAGGGTATCCCTTTGCACCGGCTTGAAGCCGGCGTCCCGGATGATCCGCCGCAGTTCTTCCTCGGTGGTGGCGTTCGAGGTTCCCGCGGCCTTCACCACGTTCTCCTCGAGCATTACGCTGCCTACGTCGTTTCCCCCAAAGCGCAGGCCCATTTGAAGGACTTTGAGACCCTGGGTCACCCAGCTCGATTGCACGTTTTCGATGTTGTCGAGGTACATGCGGCTGATGGCCAGGGTCTTCAGGTACTCCACGGAGGTGGCTTCTTCCAAGCCCTGGCCGCCAAGGGCGTTGTTTTGGGGCTGGAAGCTCCAGGGGATGAATGCGGTGAAGCCGCCGGTCTCTTCCTGGAGCCGCCGGACCACCTCGAAGTGGTTCACGCGGTTTTCCATGTTCTCGCCTACGCCGAACATCATCGTGGCGGTGGTGCGCATTCCGAGCGAATGCGCGGTGCGATGGACGTTGACCCAGTCCTCGGTGCGGCACTTCAGGCGTGCGATCTTGATGTGTACGTCGTCGTCCAGAATCTCCGCGCCGCCTCCGGGGATGGAGTCCAGACCGGCATCGCGCAGGCGCATGATCGTCTCGAGCACAGAAAGCTGGGAGTATTCGGCGATTGCGAGGATCTCGCTGGCGCTGAGGCAGTGGAGCCAGATGGAAGGGAAGCGCTGCTTAATGCCGGTGAAGAGCTGCTCGAACCACTCGATCTTCAGGTGGGGATGGATTCCGCCCTGCATCAGGATGCCGGTGCCGCCCATCTCCACGGTCTCGCGGATCTTGTCGTAGAGGGTGTCGAACTCGAGGATGTAATCTTCAGCGGCCAGCTTGCCCGTCATTTTTCCGGTTAAGGGATGATCGAACGCGCAGAAGGTGCAGTGTTCGGTACAGAAGTGCGTGTAGTCGATGTTGCGGTCGATGATGTAGCTGACCACGCCCTCGGGGTGCAGACGCCGCCGTACTGCGTCGGCCTCCATCCCGATCCCGATCAGATCGTCGCTCGCAAAGCAGTCCAGCGCCTGTTCCCGGCTGATTCCCATCTCATAATTCTACGCTGAAGGCCGTTCCGCCGGCCTCACAACGGCGATGCCTCTGGTGCAAAACAGACGAAAGACATGCGTTACATCGTATAGACCGAACTTGCCGAAAACCTGACTTGCGGGGAACTGCTAACGGAATATACTCGAACGGCCTGCGTGGTGAAATGGCAGACACAGCGGTTCCCGCCGCCGACTATTCTCGGTCATGCGGGTTCAAATCCCGCCGCAGGCAATCCAAGCTAAAGATGTTGCCGAAAACGTGACTTTTGGGGAAGTGGATCGAAAGTCAATCTTTTGGGTACAACAATAGAACCGCAAACCCATTCAGCGATACACTTGGCTTACCAGCAGCCGCCGGAGAAATGGATGAACAGCACGCAAGTGGAACTCGAAGCTGCTACCGGAACTGCGCAACCTGAAGAGCAGCACGAGACCGCCCTTGAATCCCTCGCCTCCATCTGCACTGTCCTCGCCATCGGCCTCTTTGTCATGACCTTCGTCTTTCAGAACTTCGAGATCCCCTCCGGCTCGATGGTCAAGACCCTGCTAATCGGCGACCACGTTCTCGTCGATCGCATCGCACTGGCCCCGCCCAGCAAATGGGCACCCTTCACCTTCTATCGCGACGTGCATCACGGCGACATCATCGTCTTCCTCAAGCCTAATCCCGAAACCCCCAACCTCTTCCTCGTCAAACGCGCCATCGGCCTCCCCGGCGATCACCTTCACCTTCGCAACGGAGTTGTCTACCTTAACGGAGTGGCACAAAACGAGCCGTACGCCGGAATGCCTGTATACGATGACAACCCCCAGCACGCCTTCCAGCATTCCCGCGACGACTTTCCCGCCGACATCGCAGGCATCGCTGAAGTAGCCACCGCAAACCACGCCGCACAATGGGCCGTCGACCTCCCGAACCACATTATCGACGGCGATATCGTCGTACCCCCCGGCATGGTCTGGGCCATGGGCGACAACCGCACCGAGTCCGCCGACTCCCGCTACTGGGGCTTCGTTCCACGCGAGAACATCGTTGGCCGCCCCATGTTCGTCTACTGGTCTTTCGAGACCCCAGCCGACCAGATGAACAAGCAAAGTATAGGCGAGCGCATCGGCTTCGTGGGTCACATCCTCATCCACATCTTCGACGAGACCCGTTGGAATCGAACGCTGCATGTGATCAAGTGATTTGTAGCACCCAAATTCCAATCGAACGTCTTCTCATTCAGCATCCTGATGGCGGCCTTCTCTAGTTCCCGCAAAACGGGGATTTCGGCAACCTTCGCATTCTGATGCCGCTCCCAGGGCCTCGACGGTGGGTTAGTTGTTTAGGAGCAACGGCAAAGACCAGCCACATCCACAAGGGACTGTAACGGAGTTCCTGGTACACTCACCTCTTCATGAAGCGGAAATGCTAGTGCGGCCGTGCCAGCAGATAGATCACGACTCCCAGCATCACGATCAGGAGAGATACTCCGGTTTTTATCCAGATGCCGATGGAGGCTACCTGACGTTCCAGGGCCTGAACCCGGTCTTCCTGCCCGCTCGCTGCCTTCCGTGCCTGCTCCGCCGATTCGCCGACGACCGCCAGTTGCGCGCTGAGCTCCTGCAACTGCCGGTAGAGGCCTACGTGGGCCTTGGTGACTTGTCCGAGATCGCCGCGGACTCCCTCGGCCATGGCCGCCAGGGCTGCCTCATTGGCTCTTTCGGTTGCGGCCTTCGAGGAGAAGTATTTGTCCGCCATCGGCACGAGCCGTGTGATATGCGGAAGCAATTCAAACAACTGCGCTAATAGTTTTGGCCACATAGGGAACTAGTCTAGACGACCGCCGCCCGACGCTGCCGCCAGCGCACGAGGAGTGTCGCTGCTGTCACGAGCAGGATCGCCGTTACGATGGCCTGCGACCAGAGGCAGTAGATGCACCACTTCTCCAGCACATAGGCTTCGAGGTAGGTGAGCAGGGCGGCGCAGAAGAATCCGATCTGGGCGAGTTCGAGCACGATCCAGAGCCGTCCCCAGAGGGCGAAGCCGGCCATCAGCGCGTAGCCGAGGATGCCGATCAGGGCTACGGGAATGTGTTTGCCGGCCTTGGGGTCTTCGTCGAAGGTTCGGGGAGGGAAGACCGCGAAGCGGCTATGGTTGACCGCACCACAGTCGAAGTTTTCGGTTACGGCGCAGGGGGGAGCCTGACTTGGATCCTGGTAGTGCACCCGCAGCGCCAATCCGCTCACCACCATTCCTGCAAAGGCCAGTAACGCGATCAAATACTTCATATCAGAATTCTACCCGTGCAGACGCGAGAGGCTATAGCCATTGAGCGAGTCGCCTCTGCATTACCGCGATCGCTTCCGCGCTCTCGTCCACCATGCAGAAGCAGCGTCCGTTTTTGGCTGCGGCCTCGGCGGTGGTTCCGCTTCCGGCGAAGAAGTCCAGCACACGGTCTCCGGGGTTGGAGTGCACGCGCACGATCCGCTCCAGGATTCCCAGAGGCTTCTGGGTGGCGTAGCCGGTCTTCTCCTTGCCTGTCGGGGAGACGATGGTGTGCCACCAGACGTCCGTCGGGGTTTTGCCCCTCTCCGCCTTTACGGCTCCCACCAGGCCGGGAGCCATATAGGGAATTCGGTCGGTGGCTTCGAGGTTGAAGGTGTAGCGTTCAGCGTCCTTGCTGTACCAGAGGATGTTGTCGTGCTTGGCGGGCCATCGTTTGGTGGCTCGTGCGCCGTAGTCATAGGCCCAGATGATTTCGTTCTGAAAGCAGGCGCGCCCGAAGATCTCGTCGAGCATTACCTTGCAGTAGTGCACCTCGCGGTAGTCGATGTGGAAGAAGAGGCTGCCGTGTGGGGTCAGGATCCGATGTGCCTCTTCCAGCCTCGGGCGCAGAAAGCCCAGGAAGTCGTCGAAGCGGTCTCCGTAGCCTTCCATGGCGGTGCCTGTCTCGGCGACGGCTACCAGCTCCGTGCGGTAGCGTCTGCCGCCGAAGCCTACACGGTCGCCGGCGTCATCCTGAATGGTCTTCATCTGCGGACGCGTTTGTCTTCGCCCGGTATTGAAGGGCGGGTCGACGTAGATCAGATCGACCGATCCCGTCTCCATTTCGCGTAGAACCTGCAGGTTGTCTCCGTGCACGATTCGGTTTGTACTCAGTTCCATTTTTGCTCCTCGACCCCTCTCAACATTAACCCAGCCTTTGTCTCAGGCGCGGGAACGTGTATTGTTTTCTGCGAGCCTTATCTCTGTTGACCTTGTCTGTTAGCCATCCCATTTACGCCATGCTCTCGCACCCCGGCCGCGTCCGCCACGGCAACGAGGACGCTTGTGCCGCCTCGCCGGAGAGCGGCGCATTCGTCGTCTGCGACGGTATGGGCGGAGCCGCGGCGGGAGAGGTGGCCAGTCAACTCGCGGTCGAGACGTTCATCGCTGCGGTCTCTTCCGCGGAGCCTGTGTCTGTCTCTGCCAAGTCGTCGCAGGCACGGTTGAACGCTGCCGTGCAGGCGGCCAATCACGCTGTCTTCCAAAAATCCCGGCAGGATCCGAAGCTGGCCGGTATGGGGACTACTCTGGTGGCTTTGCTGCATGTCCCGGCGGCGACTGCTGCCACTTCTGCTGTCGATCCGGAGTCTGCTGGCATTACCATTCGCCCGACTCCTCCCACTCTGTGGCTTGCGAACGTCGGGGATAGTCGCTGCTATCTCTACCGTAACCGGGAGCTGGCGCAACTCACTGAGGATCACTCTCTGGTGGAGGAGCAGGTGCGGGCGGGTCAGATTACGGCGGATGAGGCTGCCCGCTCTCCGATGCGTAACCTGATTACGCGGGCGGTCGGGTCGCAGTCCTCCGCCGATGCCGATATTCGGGGTCTGCGTGTTCGTCCCGGCGATCTGTACCTGCTGGCCTCGGATGGGCTTAATCGGGAGCTTACCGATGCTGAGATTGCTACGATTCTCGCCGATGTCCCCTCGCCGGCGACGGAGCCTGATCTTGCTGCCGCCTGCGGCACTCTGATTGCGGCTGCCAACCAGCACGGCGGACGGGACAATATCACGGTGCTGCTTCTGGCCTTTCCTGCGGGGCCTGACCGCCGTAAGCTGCATTCGTCCTAAGCCGCTCTTTTGGTACACTCAGCCGTCATGCAGACCATCGGTGTCATCGGAGCGGGGACGATGGGGAATGGCATCGCTCACGTCTGCGCTCGGGCCGGCTTCGATGTAATTCTGTGCGAGGTCTCTCAGCCGGCGCTGGAGCGTGGTCTTGCTGCCATCGCCGGTAATCTGGGCCGGGAGGTGGCTAAATCGAAGCTCACCTCTCAGGAGGCCGCTGACGCGCAGGCTCGCATTCTTCCGGCGAGCAGCCTTGAGGCGTTGGCGCCCTGCGAGTTTGTGATTGAGGCGGCGACTGAAAAGTTCGATGTCAAGGCGCAGATCTTCCGTACTCTCGACTCGTTTCTCGCTCCTGGGGCTGTTCTCGCGTCAAATACCAGCTCCATCTCGATCACGAAGCTTGCCGCGGCGACACGGCGTCCGATGCAGGTCATCGGCATGCACTTCTTCAATCCGGTTCCTGTGATGAAGCTGGTCGAGATCATACGAGGCCTCCAGACCTCTCAGGCTACCTTCGATGCCGTCAAGGCGCTCTCCGAGCAGCTTGGCAAGATTCCGGTGGAGGTCAACGATGCGGCGGGGTTTGTTTCTAATCGCGTCCTGATGCCGCTGATCAACGAGGCTTGCTACGCGGTGATGGAGGGGGTTGCGACTCCGGAGGCGATCGACACCATCTTTCGTGAGGGGATGGCGCATCCGATGGGGCCGCTTACTTTGGCGGATTTTATCGGGTTGGACGTCTGTGTCGATATCATGCGCGTGCTTGCCGAAGGCCTGGGAGGCGCGAAGTACAACCCTTGTCCACTTCTGGTACGGATGGTCGACGCTGGATGGCTTGGCCGAAAATCGGGCCGCGGCTTTTACACCTACTAACCTGCATCGGTACACTGGGTAGCAGTCTCAGGGAGAAATCATGCCGCAAGAGCTTTACTTCGAAGACTTCTACGTAGGTCAGACCATGAACTCCATCGGCAGCGCGAAGGTGACCGCCGAGGAGATCAAGGAGTTTGGCCAGAAGTACGATCCCCAGCCCTTTCACCTCGACGAGGCCGCCGGCGAGAACTCCTTCTTCAAAGGCCTGGCCGCGTCCGGCTGGCTGACTGCCGCGATCGTCATGCGCCTTCGGGTGCAGTCGATTACCGTTGCGGGCGGCATGATCGGCGCCGGCGTTGAAGAGATGCGCTGGACTCTGCCGGTTCGGCCTGGTGACACGATCCGTACCGAGATCGAGGTTCTGGGCGTACGCCAGTCCAGCTCGCGTGCCGACTATGGAATCGTCCGGACTCGCACGCTGGCCTTCAATCAGCGCAATGAGGTGGTTCTGCGCAGCACGGTGAACTTTCTGGCTCCGGTCCGGCCGAAGGCGTAGACAGTACCCATCCAAATTCCCACCTGCCGATACGCCCCCATTCCCACAAGGACGGGGCGTATGTTAACTAAATGCGCATGACCGTGCTAGCCTCGGGCTCCAAAGGCAACAGCACCGTCATCTCCAGCGCTCGCACACGGGTTCTGGTCGATGCCGGCCTCTCCTGCAAGGAGCTTCTCCGCCGCATGGCTCTTGTCGGTGAGGATCCCGATACGCTGGATGCCATCCTCATCACTCACGAGCACATCGACCACGTTACCGGGCTCTCTGTGCTGGCGCGCCGGCTCAATATTCCGGTCTTCTTTACTGAGCCTACTCATCGTGCCTGGGTCCGCATGGTGACTCCACGCACTACGATGACGTATGCCAAATGGCTCGATCATCTGCAGCAGGAAAAAGAGGCTCGCGCCGCGCTGGTTGCGTCCAGTGCCGCGGCTGCCGAATCCGCCTCTGCGGAGGCAGAGGCTATCGCACAGATCTCAGCCGAAGCTGCTGTAGCCTGCGATTCGCTGCGCTCTGACGACCCCAACCCTACCCTGGAGCTTCCTCCCGATCCTGACGAAGCGGATGCTGACTGTGATCCTGTTTCCGCGCCGAAGGTAAAGGCCAATCCTGCGGCTCTGCCCGCAGTGGAGTACTTTCACGCGGGGACGAACTTCTCCATCGGGGATCTGGACATTACCCCTTTCACTATTCCCCACGATGCTGCCGACCCTTGCGGCTTCGTCTTCGAGTCGAGGACTGAGCATATTCGCATGGCTGTTGCTACCGACCTTGGCTACATGCCTCCCAACGTCAAGGCTGCCCTCAAGGGCATCGATGTTTTGCTGTTGGAGTCCAACCATGACCTGGAGATGCTGCGCGATGGCCCTTACCCCTGGTCGGTGAAGCAGCGGGTGCTCTCCCGCGTTGGCCACCTCTCCAACGACGCCACAGCTGAGTTTCTCCAGAAGGACTACGACGGGGGAGCGGCTTATATCGTGCTTGGCCATCTTTCGGAGAGCAATAATGTCCCTGAGTTGGCCCGTCTTGCTGCGGAACAGGCTCTTACTGGGCATCCTTCCCTCTTAGGGAATCGTGTGCTGCTGGCACAGCAGGGCGCTCCGCTTGAATCTATCTGCCTCTAATTGAGTAGGTTAGAGCCGATCTTTCTGCCTATATCCTTCAAGATACCCCCCAAGGAAGTGCATCTTTCCCTCCCTCCTCGTTATCAAAAGAGATAGAATTGAGACATTACAACGATGCGAAAATCCGCACTAGCATTTCCCGAGCCTAAGCCAAATCGGGAGGAAAAGTACGAAGGGAACAGTCGCGTTGTGCGTACACGCGCACTCTCCTGCACCGATCCTGTAGTCGGTGACATCCTCGCCGGTTGGCGTTACGATATCTCGGGTCTTTCTCCGGCCATGGGTCGGGATTATGAGCTGCATCTCTCAGAGTGCAGTTCCTGCCGCCGCCGCCAGCGAGTCGCACGCACGATCGACGTTCTGCTCCTCAGTGTAAGCACCCTTTCCATCTTGGCGTTCTTTCTTGCTGCTGTGGTTATCCATCGCGTGGAGCTGGTCACGCATGGGGGAACGCTGCATGTTCCTATCCCGCTCCATCAGGCCCATGTTGTCGCCATCTCGCTGGAAGCCATCGCCATTACCGGTCTTGTCTTTTCGACGCTGCTTTGGGTTCTGGTCGCCGTAGCTACACCGCTTCCCGGTTTTCTGGGCCAACTGGTCCAGCAGCGGATTCCGCCTCACATCCTCACCGACCTTCGCGATCGCTTCAACAAGAACGCGGCTTAGGACGAGATACCCGACCGGCGCAGATTGCGGCTTAAATCCGGGAGAAGTATCCCACTAAGCTTTGGTTCCGGTTGGGAATTTGTAATCCGCTGCCTACCGCGTTAGCGTACTAATAACGAAGATGTCTCCCTCCTCTTATCCTCAAGGCGAAGTTCTTCCCCCTCGTGAGGGGACGGACGCCTATGGCGCTCAGGGGAACGTTGGTCCGGTCGAGCGGACTCAGTCCCGGGGCCGCAATCTGCTCTCGGCTCCTGCGACCTATATCCTGGTGGGCATCAATGTTGCCGTCTTCGTCTGGATGGTTCTGCATGGCGTCTCCCCCAAGGAGCCCACTACTAATCAGTTGCTTCAATACGGGGCGACGAATCCTGACTATATTCTTGGCGGCCAATGGTGGCGTCTTCTGACGGCTATCTTCGTTCACGTCGGCCTGATCCACATCGCCACCAACATGTGGTGCCTCTGGAACCTTGGGCTGCTTGGTGAGCCGCTGCTGGGGCCGTTCGGGCTGGCTGCTGTCTATGTCCTTACCGGGGTCGCCGGTAATCTGCTCTCGCTCGCGATCAACGTCATCTTCCGCGAGCATGAGTCGGTGGGTGCGGGTGCCTCGGGAGCTGTCTTCGGTATCGCCGGAATTCTCATCGTTCTGCTTTCAAACCATAAGCTGCCCATTCCGTGGACTGAGCTTAAACGTCTTCGGCGTTCGGTGATGCAGTTCGCTGGTCTCAATCTGGTGATCGGCTTGGCGACGGTCTTCACGAACATCATTCGTATCGACAACTTCGCCCACCTCGGAGGCTTTCTCTCGGGATTGGCGATGGGAGTTCCCCTCGTTCCGCGGATGACCTCAGGGCGTGTGCGTTATCTCCGCAGGCAGAAGTTTACCTTTGCCGTGTCGACTTTTCTGTTGGCTCTGTTCGGGTACTGGATCTCCAACCTCAAGTAGTAGGCACCCAGAGTTTAGCTCACACGAAGACGCCGCCCTGGAGGCGGCGTTTTTTCAGCCTCTTCCCTTGATGGTTAGCTCAGGGAGGTCTGGGCGAACTTTCGTACCATCGCCAGCAGCAGTCGGCGGTCGCTCTCGCTCAGGTGGGCGGAGTAGCGCTGTACCTGGGTTAGAAACCTAATTTCATCCTCGTTCAGGTTGAGGCCGGACATCTCCTTGCCCACGACCTCTTCGGCGAAGAACTCCGAGAGTTGGAGGTCCAATGCTCGCGCGATCTTTTGCAGGGTTTCCAGCGAGGGGACGGTGTGGCCGTTCTCTACCCGGGACAGGTAACAACGGAGGAGTCCGGTCTTCTTCTCAATGTCACCCTGAGACATCCCTTTCTGTAGCCGGTATCCTCGGATCGTTGTTCCGATGTTCATTGAGATGGAGCCATTATCCATAGGTGTGCTACTCGCCAGGACAGAAGAGATTGTTTGCGTATCAGCCATTGACCACAAAGTAACTACCCGCAACGCCCGGGTCAATGAGAAACTTCAAGCGACTACCGATTCTTGTACCAGCGCAGGTACATCTCCCCTCGATTCAGTGATTTCGCCCTTCCCTTCTTGAACCTTTACTTGAACCCCATTGGGACGTTGAACCAAAGAGAGCAATACTTTGTGGATTAATAATTAGTGACTAAACAGCTTCTGGCCGTAGGAATTCCCCGTGGCCTGAAGATGCGGATACCCGCTTCAGACTGCTAGAGCTTCCGGCGAAAGAAGACGACATCCTCCGCCAGGTTGTCGTTGTATCGTTCTACGCTTTCAAAGCCCATCGCCTTATACATTCCGTTCGCCTGAGGCATCGCTGCGGGAACGGTGTCGAGATACATGGCCTCATAGCCTGCCGTGGTTGCCCAAGCTATCGCCGCCTCTACTAACCGCCGTCCCAGCCCAAGACCACGAGCGCTGGGTTCTATCCAGAGCCGCTTCATCTCGCACCCCCGCTCCGGAACTCGATGCTTGCGGACGATCCGCACTGCGCAGCAGCCCACCGCTACCCCATCGACCCAGGCAAGCAGGAGGATTCCCTCGGGAGACTGGTATTGGCCTGGCAGACCTGCCAACTCCCGCTCGAAGTTCTGGATATTGATGTTCGCCGCTCCAGCCGGATTTGCTGCGAGATAGGCTGCGTAGGCCTGCATCAGTCTGCGGGCTGCAGCGATCTCCTCTGCCCCAACTGCCTCCCGCACTGCGATTTCAGCCATGATTCTCGCAGCGTATCATGCGGTGCTGCTTCGTTTGAGGCCTTCTTCGCGATAAAAACATGGTGTCCCAACTCTCCGTGAGTAGCCGCGAAGTGTGGGACACCTTGTGTGAATTGGGTGAGGTTAGGCGGATTTCGCTTGCCAGAGGGCGATAGAGGCTCCGGTAGGGTCGATGACGATGCTGAAGACTCCGTGTCCGGGGACCTCCTGAGCTTCGCGGATGACCTGAGCCCCAAGGGAACGAGCCTTGTCGGTCGCGGTGTGGATGTCTTCGACGCCGACGTAGGCGAGCCAGGCGGTAGGAGCTGCAGGCATGGACATGATGCCTCCGCCGGGGCCGTTGTCGGGTTTGAAGGTGCTGTAGGTTCCGGCCGGTCCCATATCCATATCTTCAAACTTCCAGCCGAGGAGCTGGGCGTAGAAGTCTTTGGCTTTGGCGAGGTCGGGGGTGTTGAGTTCGAGATGCACGAAGGGGTTTGCCATGGTATTTCCTTTCACATCGGAGGTATGGGAGGCCCGGGCCGGACGAGGCAAGCGAAGTCCGGCTGCTGGCAGCTTACTTGTGAGGGTGAAGCGCTGTCAGGTGATTCGATAGATTTTTCGAAGTTTTTATCGGGAGGGGGATGAGGTTGCAGGTGCTCAGATAGATCCCACCCTCCGCCGTTAGGCGACGTAGGGTGGATGATCCGCAGTGGTGCTTGAAGGTGGAGGCTACGCCTTCTTTTTGGCTTTTACGGCGGGAGCGGCTTCGGTGGTGGATTCGGCCTGCTGGCGCAGGGCGTGGATGACCACCCGGAGCATCTCTTCCTCAGGAGCTGGCTTTCCAGTGAAGATCTCGAACTGGCGAGCGCCCTGCTGCACGAACATCTCGATGCCGGTGATGATGGGGATGTTCTGCTGGCGGGCCAGGCGGAGGAGCGGGGTTTCGAGTGGGTTGTAGACGAGGTCGAAGACCAGCTTGGTGTTGAGATCCTTGGCTTCCAGCATCTGCGCCCCCTTTTGTCCGGCCATGCCGATGGGAGTGGCGTTGATGATGACGTCGAAGGTGGTTTTGGGCAGCGCTTCTTTCTTGATGGTCTTGGAGCCGGACTGCCGAGCCAGCTTCTGGGCGGTCTCGGGGGTGCGATTGAGGATGAAGACGTCGGCACCCTTGTCGCGTACGCCGAAGACGGCGGCGCGGGCTGCTCCGCCGGCACCGAGGACGAGGACCTTGGCTCCGCGAAGGGAGAGGCGCTTCTCGAGCGGGCCGGTGATGCCGGCTACGTCGGTATTGAAGCCGTAGAGCTTGCCCTCCTGACGGAGGACGGTGTTGCAGGCTCCGATCTTGGCGGAGAGGGGATCGGTCTTCTCCAGGTGGGCCATGATCTCCTGCTTGAGGGGCATGGTGACGCTGAAGCCCTGGATGGGAATCTCGTGAACGAGCTTGAGAAGATCGGGCAGCTTGGTGGCCTGGAGCGCGAGGTAGACGGCGTTGACGGTCTCGCGGCGGAAGGCGGTGTTCATCATGATGGGCGAGAGGGAGCTGCGGATGGGATTTCCGGCGACTCCGTAGACCTTGGTGGCTGTGTCGACCTGATCGATACGGTAGGTGTCGAGGAGGGTGCGAGAGGCGATCTGGCCGGGGCCAGTCTCCTCCCCTGGGGAGGCGGCGGCGAAGGTGAAGGCTGAGCCGGCACGGACGCCAAGAACGCGGGAGATGACTCCGGCGTCGCCCATGCAGATCCCGATGATGTTGGTGTGGTCGCTCATGCGCTCCAGGAAGCGGATGAGGGTGACGTTATCGGAGAGGGTCTTGGCGGTGGGAACGATCTTGTAGAAGTCAGGCTCGAAGGGCTGGAGGCGGGCGAAGGTGGCGTCCAGATCCTTAGTGCCGGCGAAGTCGTGGTAGCTGAGGATGAGTGCGATACCGGTCTCGCGGAGTTTCTGGAGGTCGCCCTTTTTGAGGGCTTCGGCGGACTCGATCTCGATGTCGGCGATCTGGAAGCCGGAGGCGGCGGCTTTGGTGAGGACGTCGAGCTGGGCGGCGACAGCTCCATCAAACTTGCCGCCGTTGGCGGTGCGTCGACAGGTGGCGATGGCTGTGACGGCGGTGTTGTCGGCCAGGAACTGCTTGATTTTGGGCAACGCAAGGAGGGGTTTCTCGAGGTAATCCAAACGGAACTCGAGGAAAGGGGTGTCCTTGATCACGGCAGAGGCTTTTTCGAGCATCTCTGCGGGGGTGGTTCCAATGATCGCGACACAGACTTTGCCGATACGGGGACGAAGAAACTGGGGGACAACAGTTGGCACGTTCGATCTCATGAGTACAGTCGCGGTATAGTACGGACCCGCCGGTTAGGATTCAAATCTATGAGCAGTGTGTGGGCGTGCCGGTCGGTTCCGGCGCGGGGCCCGTATCGCTCTGGTATTGGATGCGGCGAATTTCGCCGTAGCATCTGGACTAGACGTGTGAAGATACTGAAAAGTTAGAGATTTCGAGCAAAATCGTCGGAAAAACGGCTAATACGTGCTTAGCAGAGCGCTTCGTCGATTTATTCCCGGTATTCGGCATTCTTTCAGCTTTTTAGAGCTCAACTTCCTATGCAGTACGCGCCATTATTGCAGATCGTTCCCCCTGAGAGGGGAGCTCGGAGAAAAAAAGCTCTGGAAAGTTGACAATAGAATGGACTGGGAGCGCAAAAATCCTCTGATTAAAGTCAAATTGTAGATTTTGTGTTGAAAGGAAAGGGTTTCTCGTGAGCCAAGAGGTTGAATTGGTCCAGGTAGCTGAATGGGCGCAGTACGGATGGCTCAGGCATGGGTTCAGTACGCGCGGTGGGGGAGTCTCGATGGTTTATGGGCCGGGCGAACTGAATCTGGGATGGACGAAGGAGGATGACGACGCTGGAGTAGCAGAGAATCGCCGGCGGTTGGTGCGGGCAGTGGAGGGCGAGGGTCATCTGGATCTGGTGACGGTGCGGCAGGTGCATGGGGCGGTCACGGTGCCGGTCGGAGAGGGAGATGGTGCGGCGGAGGGCAGGCTCCAGACCGCGGAGGGTAGAGCTGTCTTGGAGGGAGATGGACTGAGGACGAGGGTTCCGGGAATTCTGTTGGGCATTCAGACGGCAGATTGTGTTCCGGTGCTGGTGGTAGATGTGAAGCGGAGGGTCGTGGCGGCGATCCATGCGGGGTGGCGGGGGACGGTTGCGGGGATCGTCGAGCGAGGGGTTGAGGCGATGCGAGCTCAGTACGGGTGTGAGGTGGGGGATCTTGTAGGAGCCGTCGGACCGAGCATTGGGGTTTGCTGCTATGCGGTAGGGGATGAGGTTCGGGGGAAGTTCGACGCAGCGTTTGGATATGCGGAAGCGTTGTTTCGAGAGGCGGATGGAGAGGTGCGGCTCGATCTATGGGAGGCAAATCGGCGGCAGTTGGCTGAGGCAGGGGTAGAAAGAATCGCAGTTGTTGGGGAGTGTACGGCTTGCGCGGTGGATGCTTCGGGAAGGCGCAGATATTTCTCACACCGGGCGGAGAAGGGCTTTACAGGACGGATGTTGAGCGTGGTGGGGGTAGTCGAAGAATAAGGGCTCACGTCCCTCAGAGGGGCTAGGGCACGGGTCGTTTGAGAGGACGATGTGGCGAAGAAAGTTACGGTCCTCCAAGAGCGGAAATGCCGGGAAGGACCGATGGTGAAGATGAATTCAGTTTGCGGTCAAGCTACTTACATGGCGGGCGGATGATGGGGGTCGACCTCTGAAGAAGAGGCTTTTGAAGTCGGCGCAGACTTTGCGCCGGAGGGGTTCACTGTGTCCCGGAGCTCTTTACTTGGCTTGAAGAAGGGCACACGCTTAGCGGGGACGTCGACCTTTTCCCCGGTCTTGGGATTGCGGCCGATGCGGGCGTTGCGTTGACGGGTTCGAAAACTACCGAAGCCGCGAATCTCAATTTTGTCTCCGGCCTGTAGAGCGCCGATGACGGACTCGAAAAGAGTGTCGACGATGACTTCTCCGTCGCGGCGGGTGAGGTCACCGAGTGCGGTTACTTTGTCGACAAGATCAGCTTTGGTCATGATAAAGAGTCCTTTCGTGCAAGCCGGGGCAATTGGGAGATTGGAGGGTGAGGGATGCAATGTTTCAGTACTTCAGTGTGCCTGGCTCGTCGTGTTTTGACTATGATGTTGATTGTAGACGGGATGCGCGGGTTATGGAAACGGAAGAGTCAAGTCAAACCAGACCTTTCGTCAGAAGGTGAGATGCGACAGCGACCCTAAAAGGATGCGGAAAGCGGAAAAAATCTTCCTATAGGCCACAGCATCTCCTTTTGAATCATAGCTAAATGGAGAGGCGAAGAGACTTACTTCCACATAAAATAAAAACCCGGCGCGTGGTTGAGAAATTGACTGGGGTTGGGGAAGAGGTCCTCGCTGTCAGAGAGGGCGGCGATAAGTCCTCTTTTTTCTTTATTCGGACGAAGGATAGAGGGCTCGCCGGAGATTCCAACGTCCCGGGCGGTGTCGATGAGGGCGATACGGAAACCGCCTACTTTATCGATTAGTCCGAGCGTCAGGGATTGCTGGCCGGTCCAGACCTGGCCTGTGGCGAGCGGCTTAATTTTTTCGTAGGTGGTGTGCCGGCCGGTTGCGACGTCGTGGATGAACTGGGCGTACATGTTATCGACGAGACCCTGGAAGTAGGCCTGCTCCTGGGGGGTGACGTCGTGCGTGGGATCGCCGGCGTCTTTCAGCTCTCCAGCGTGGATGACGATGGCTTTGAGTTTGGCCCAGCGATAGAGCTCTCCGTAGTTGGTCCATTCCATGATGACGCCGATGGAGCCAACGACGGAGGCGTCGTTGGCGTAGATCTTGTCGCATGCGCTGGCGATATAGTAGGCGCCCGAGGCTCCCACGGACTCTACAGAGGCGATGACCTTCTTATGCTTCTCCTGACGGATGCGAAGGACCTCGTGGTAGATCTCCTGTGAGGCGGCGGCCCCGCCACCGGGGGAGTTGATGTGAAGGATGATGGCCTTGACGTTGGAGTCGTCGCCGAACTTGCGGAGTTGGGTGTCGATTTTTTCGGCATCGAGGATGACGCCGTCGATATCCATCACAGCGATCTGGCTTCCGCTGAGACCTAGCGTGGTCGGGGAGCCTGAGACGGAGCGCATGGTCACCCAGATCATGAGAGTCATGACGAGAAAGATGGCTGCGACGGAGCCGCCGATGACCGAGATGTAGAACCATGCGGATCGGCGAGGCCGAGGGGGGAGGCCGTAGGCGGCCTGAGCGTATGGATTCGGCGCGTAGGGAGGGGGCGCGTACGCGGATGGAGGAACCGCATATGGTCCTGGGTAGACCGGACCGGACCCCGGATAGGGGGCGGGGGGAGGTGGCGGGGGCTGGGGCGTAAACTCTTCGGCCATGGTGTGGAGTGTAGCAAAAGCGCGATGAGAACAGGGTTGAGCAGTTCAGGGTTTCGTGTGGAGACTGGCTCGACTGCGGGACTTGAGGTCTTTCCGGCTAGACGAGAGAGCAACAGAGAATAAATTGTCTCTAAAAGATTGGTGAATCGTCCAATAGGTAAAGTATGATGAAGCTCGGCTCGCAACGCCGATTCCCCTATCATTGCTTGTGAGTTTCAGAGAGGTCCGACGAAGTTTCGGCAGGGTTTGGTTTGGCGATTCCTATGGCGCATCCAAGATTAAGTATCGTGATTCCCGCTTACAACGAAAGCGCAAGGATTGAGCAGACTCTAGAGCGGGTGATGGGTTGCGTTGCCGAGCAAGGGTGGGATGCCGAAGTCCTGGTGGTGGACGACGGATCCAAGGACGATACTGTAAAGATTGTGCAGCGATGGATGAGTGTGCATCCACGGCTCCACCTGGTGAGAAATCCTGGAAATCGCGGTAAAGGCTATTCGGTACGGAACGGACTGCTGCAGGCGGCGGGCGATATTGTGATGTTTACTGATGCTGACCTGTCCGCTCCTATGGAAGAGGCGGAACGGTTGATCGCAGCGATTGTAGCCGGGGCGGATGTAGCGATTGGATCGCGCTGGATGGACCGGACGCGGCAAACGATCCACCAGCCGCTATATCGTCAGTTCTTCGGGCGATGTTTCAACTGGATCACGCGAACGATCATGGGATTGCCGTTCAAGGATACGCAGTGCGGATTCAAGGCTTTCAAGCGTGAGGCGGCGCAGGTGATCTTTCGGCTCCAGACGATCGAACGCTGGGGATTTGATCCGGAGATTTTGTTCATTGCCCGCAAGTTGAAGTACACGATCCGTGAGGTGCCGGTGACCTGGGGGCACGACGAGCGCAGCCGGATGAGCTATCTGAAGGATGGGATGAAGATGCTCGAGGAGATGGCAATCATTCGCGCCAACTCGGTCGCTGGACGCTACGATGCAGCCATTGCGGCGATGAAGGACACCAGTGCGATGGTGACTCCGCAGGTGGAGCAGGTGGTGAAGGTGAGCGCCGAAGCCAGACGGTAAGGATCGTTCCTTCGTGGCGGCGTAAACGTTGGTATGGATACGGTATGCCGCCAGCGGTCTCATGGAAGACACACAGCTTTGGGTTTTAGCATTTCGATATCTAGAACGGTAGAGCAGCGTGGGAGAATACCTCTTGGTCTATGAGTTGACCTCGGATGAATGAGGCCAAGCTCCTGAGCTCGGAGGTATTTTTGCTGCGTTCGTTGTTTATTGCACTTTCACAAAATAAGAGGTTGCGTGCGTTTTCGGAGCGGTCCGTGTTGGGACGGAGAATGTCTGGCCGCTTTGTTGCCGGGATGACGGTGGAGGAGGCGCTCTCTGCGTGCGAACAGGTAAACCGCGAAGGGATTGCGGTGAGCCTGGACTCCCTGGGCGAGAGTGTGACCGTTGAGGCGGAGGCACGGGCTTCGGCGGATATTTATCACCGGCTGCTGGACGCGATTGCGGAGCGCAAGTTGAATGCGAATGTGAGTGTGAAGCTCTCCCAGGTGGGAATGGATATTGATCCATTGCTGGCTGAGCAAATCGTTGGAGAGATGGTGGCTCACGCGGTAGAGGCGGACTCCTTTGTGCGGATCGATATGGAGGGGACTCCGTATACCGAGGCTACGATCGCAATGACGGAACGGCTGTATGGGAGGTTTCCGGAACGAGTTGGGACGGTGTTGCAGGCGTATCTCTATCGAACGGCGGCGGACGCTGAGAGGCTGCTCGTCGAGGGGATTCGCATACGACTTTGCAAAGGGGCCTACAAGGAAGGGCCGGATCATGCGTATCCGTCTAAGGCGGATGTCGACGCGAACTACGTGGAGCTGATGAAGCGGCTGGTGACGTCGGGGGTCTTCTGCGGGATTGCGACGCATGATGAAGTGATTGTCGATGCCATGAGGAGATTCGTGCAGGAGCAGGGCGTCGACAAGGCAGCCTTCGAGTTCCAGATGTTGTACGGGGTGCGGCGGGACTTGCAGCGGAGGCTTGCAGCGGAGGGTTTTGGGGTGCGGGTGTATATTCCGTTCGGGACAGAGTGGTATCCGTACTTCATGCGAAGGCTGGCAGAACGGCCTGCGAATGTGTTGTTTCTGGCGAAGAACTTCTTTAAAAATTGAGGGAACGAGGCGGGCTGAGTCGATGCACTCAGCCCGTTTCGAGTTATTGCGTCGCGCTTGCAGTGCGGACGGGGACGGGCTCGGCGAGCAGGTGTTCGATGAGATCTGTGACCTCCTGCTTAAGTGCCTCGTGGGCAGGCGGATTGGCGGGACCGGCGAATCCAGCGTGGACTTCTTTGACTAAGCCATCACGGCCCAGGAAGAAGGTGGTTGGCCAGCAGTTGAGATTTACTGCCTGGGGGAGCTTTTCGTTGAGCTGGTCGGTCTGTCCCGCGAGCAAGACGTTATAAGGGATGCCGTAACGGGTGATGAAGGCGTGGATGCGCTCTGGATCTTTGAGGTGCTCTTCCTCCTCAAAGGAGAGGCTTACGATCTCCAGACCGCGGGAGTGAAACTGCTCGTAGAGATTGACGAGGAAGGGCGCTTCATCGTGGCAGTTGGGGCACCAGGAGCCGCCGATGGCGACGATGACGACCTTACCGTCGAACTGGGGATCGGTGTTGGAGACAATCTTGCCGGAGACATCGGGAAAGCTGAAGGCGAAAGGTACGGACGGGTCCTTGACGGAGGTCTGTTGCGCGGAGTCGGTGGGGGCGGGAAGATTCTGTTTGCGTGCTTCAGCGGGGCGTCGGGCGACGAGATTCTGTTGTTCGGGCTTGGGCTTGATGTCGGCGCGCAGAAGGTTGGAGACGAGCAGCGTGCCGTCAGGCTGGGGCGTTAAAGAGTAAAGCGCGGGACCGGCGGCGCTGAGGTGCGAGACTGCATAGGTCTGCCCATCCCATGTGCCAAAGAGCGAACCGGTGTCGCCGTCGATGCGTTGGATGACGGCGTGTATTTCAGATTTGGAATCGCCGCTTACGCGGAGTTGCCAGGCGGCCTCCCCTTTGGAGCTTTTGGTTGCGATCTCCCATTCGCCGTGGATGTCCGGGGCGTTGGGGGCGGGTTTTGCAGCGACGGGTTTTGCAGCCTGCTTTGCTGTGACGGGGTAGTTGGCGGCCACTGTGCCGAAGGTGCCGGAGAGCGTTCCGTCGATTAGGGTCGCGTCGAATTTGCGGGCGAAGTAGTTGAAGGCGACGACAAGATGATTGCCTTCCAATGTAACGCTGGAGGCCTGCGACTGCTCGGGACCGTTAATCAGGGCGGCTTTGAGGTTATTGCCGCTTCCGGCGATACTCAGGGTGAGTGGAACCTGCTGCCCGTGTACTGTAGCGGTTCCTCGCCATGTGCCAGCGATTGTAGGTGAGGTGGCATGGGCCAAGAAGGGAACGGACAGCAGAAAAAAGCTGGCAAAGAGCTTCATACAAGGACTCGATTCTTACTTCTTATTGGATGGGGTGAGGCCTGGAAATGCTCTATTTAGAGGGAATAATTAGAGGGTGTGACACACGTCCGTGTGAGCCAGCTGAGGGCGGCTGCAACAACAGAAGTGGATAAGAGGGGTCACAGGCGTGATAGTAAACGTGTTAGCGGTGTACGTCAAGCGGGCGAAAAGGGAAATCTACCTGCCGGGGGGAATGTTGTCAGTCGAATGCGGGGCGGGGAGGTAAGGCTCCACAGCCAAGAGGCTGCCAAGGGTGGAACGCTCCTGGTCCGTGAACTGGCTGCGAATGCGATCCGAGCCGAGAACGGCCTGACGCTGTTGGTCGGGCAATTCACGCAGATCGCGGAAGGTACGGCCTACAAGGCGACGGCGGTCGGGGGGTAAACCGCTGAATTGCTGCATTGCATCGCGCCACTGCTGACGCTGTGGAGGGGTGAGGCGCTCCATGGCTTCATTGCGCTCAAGGATGCGTTGGCGCTGCTGGTCGGGCATGTTGTTAAGTTGAGTGAGGCGGTCCAACATGCGCTGCTGGGTCTGCCGGGGAAGCTGGCGAAATCCGGGCTCTTTCTGAAGCTCAGATTGCTGGCGCTCGAGGGGCATATTGTTATGCCTGGCCATCCACTGTGCCAGATGTTCCTGATTCTGCCGGGGACCCATGTTTGGTCTGGGTCCGCCGTAGTTTTTGGCCCCGCCGGATCGTCCTCCCTGCTGGGGCTGTCTTGCAAATCCAACAGAGGAGCAAAGCAATAACAGGACCACAAGGGCCGAAGACACAAGTGCCGAGGAATTGATGCGCCGGTATGGGACGTTTGGCTGCATATGGGGTTTTCGAAGGCGCGAGCGAGGGGTCCCGAAATGGAAGAAGATGATAGGTCCGATTACGAGCTTACTTCGTGGACTCCTCTCTGCATAGAATATTTGCTGAGAATCGCAGTTTCTTCTCCACTAGGTAAGTGGTGGAGTAGCAGAATCGTCGGTCGAATTATCTTCCTGGAGAAGCTGATCCATAGTCTGTAACGCCTGTGCGTCCTTATCGAGGATCTGAAGATCGTTGATCGTGGCAGAGGGTTTCGGAGCATGGTGGCTGGAGAGATCCGCGACGGTGCCGCCTCCAACAAGGAGGACGAGAACAAGGGCAAGAGCTCCGGTAAGAGCAGGGCGAAACTGACGACCGGTGTTCAGAAGCAAGCGGTCGCGGAGCCGCTCAAACCAGCCAGCGGGCGGAGCTGTCTGCGCCTCCCGGAGGCGGACGGCAAGCTTCTGATCGAAGTAAGGCGAGGGCTCAGGTGCTTGCCAGACGTCGAGAAGATCGAAGGTGGCCTGGAGGGAATGGAACTCCTCCTCGCAGTTCGGGCAGGATTGCAAGTGTGCGCGTGCCACAGCATTCCCGGGCGCGGTAGGATCCAGCAGGAGATCCGGCAGCAAGGTCTTGCATTCTTTGCAGTTCATCATGGTCCCTTCCTTTTGCGCAGCCAGCGCGTATTACCCGTCTTTTGTCCTCAAGGTCGGAGCGAGGTCGCTCAACCGAGACGTGGCGAAACTATACAAATGGTTTAAGCTTTTCGCGCAGTGTCTGATAGGCGCGAAAGAGCAAAGATTTTGTGGCCGACTCGCTTAATTTGAGCACGTCGCCAATCTGACGGTAGTCCATGCCTTCGTATTTATGCATAAGTACTGCAACACGTTGCCGCTCCGGCAATGCGAGAACGTGCTGACGAATCGCGTTGAGACGCTCGCGTCGGAGGAGGTTAGCCTCGGCTCCAGGGGTAGTATCGGCTACGTCTGGAGTCGTTCCGGTCTCTGAGTCAGCCTCGTCAAGGTAGACGGTCGATGCATTGCGTTCGTGACGGTTATCGCGAGCATGGTTGACGCCGAGATTAGTGGCAATGCGGTAGAGCCAAGTACTGAAGCGGGCTTCAGCGCGGTAGGTCTCGCGTGAGCGGTAGACGCGAAGGAAGACTTCCTGGGCTAACTCTTCAGCTACCGCCTGGTTGCGAACCATACGGTACATGAAATGAATGATCGGCTTCCGATATTTTTGGATGAGAAAGTCGAAGCCGGCCATGTTCCCGGCGCTGAGTTCCAGCATGATCGCGGCATCGTCCATCTCTCCGAAGTCGCCCTGGAGATGGAGTTTCTCAACAGTCTCCAGGTTTTCGAGGAGCGCTTTGTCTGCCTCATGGCCGGAATGCGTCGGGTTGAATGCCAGCGAAGCCATATCCTCCATAACACCGTCTTCGGTCCCAGGTTGCGTTTCCGGGTCAAATTCGGCCGTATTGTCCTCTTCCTCTCGAGCAGGCGTCGGAGGTGGGATGGGACGGCGGGGACTGGGGGGAGGGGAGGGCATTCTTCCAAACGATTGTATGCCGTCCGAAGGTCAGGCGGGGTAGGGATATGCTCTTGTGCGAACGGTTTAAGCTGCTAAACGAGCGCTAGTTGGAGTGGGATAGTGATGGTATTCTTTGGGAGCAGGTTTTTCGTTTGTCGTTATCTCCGGTGTTGTCAGATGACCAGATGAGCGGAGCTGCAAGAAGATGGGCGCATAACTCAGCGGTAGAGTGCCACCTTCACACGGTGGAAGTCGTAGGTTCGAATCCTGCTGTGCCCACCATATTTATCAATAACTTACAGGCAACGTTTCAGAAAAGTTTGTGGCATTTTGTGGCAAATCCGTAATTGACTGTTTTTCCTCCCCTCCTTTCATCAACATCAAGTACACCGAGCCGACCATCTCCTGGACGCTTGCTGGCAACGACTGCATATATTCGTTGGCCGTGGTATCCGGTCGTGAATGCCGCAAGTGCGCCTGGATGTCCTTCACCGATCCCATCTTCTGTGCCTGCGTCGCCATTGTTCGGCGCATCACCTGAAAGTTGAGTTTCGGAACGCCCAGAGCTTCGGCCAGTGGCTTCAGGACCCGGAAGCGGTAGTTGTCCGCATCCATGAATCCGCCATCTGCGTTCGGGAAGATGAACGCATCCGGCGAACTCTTCCGATGCTTGGCCTCTTGGCAGGACGATGCCTTACAAGAGGCCTTCTTGCACTCCACCTTCCAGAGGAGAAGTTCGTTGGCTAATCCGTCCGGCAGATGAACCTTTGTGAGGCTTCCCGGAGTCTTCCCAAAGGGTCTGAGCGTTCTCCGGTACACGGTTTCGGTGAGAGTCAGCGTGTTTTGGTCATCGAAGGAACGCCAGCGCAGAGCGAACAACTCGCTCGGCCGAAGCGCCTCCGTCATATCCAGCGCCAGCAGGAGGCGGTCTCTTCGGGAAGCGATCTCCAGAATCGACCAAAGTTGCTCCCAACTCAGCACCTGTTTGTCCTTGGGACGAAGATTCTTTGGGGTCTTCAGCTTGCGGGTCGGGTCCTTGGTGAGATACTCCTGCTCAATGGCCTCATCGAAAATCGACTTCAAGTAGGACCGATCCTGTTTGACCCGGTCCTGACAATAGCGTTCTGCAAGCGCGTTCAGATGCGTCTGCAGCACGAACTTATCGAGCGCATCCAACGGATACTCGCCGAACTTGCCAATAAGGTCGATTTCTATCTGGTCCATCTTGGTGACCGCCGTTTCTGGCCGCCAGTCTCCCTTCCGTAGCGGAAAATAGCGGTTTCGGACAAACCACTCGAAGGTCACAGAGCCATCTTTGAGAACTCGACCTTCGGGGATCTGCCCATTGCGTTTGGTAATTTCCTCTCGCAGCACGAGACGTGCCTTGAGCTTGTTCAGTTGTGTTTTGAGACCAAGTCGGATCGGGATCTTCTTAACCCGCTCTTCATTGGTCTCCGGATCAAGTACAGTCTCGCGGTAATACCCGTACCAGTACCTCCCGCGAATCGAGACCCATCCTGCCTGTTGCGATTTACCCATAATTCCTCTGTTTCTGTGCGGGAAACAGTGGGCCGCTCCTATTTTACCGACGTTTGCGGCCCAATAAGGAGAGGCGTTCCCGTTCTTTGACGAACTCTTCAACTTCGCTCACGCGGTAGCGAAGGACACCTTCGCTCATACGGATTACGGGTAGGTAGGGGTTGACCTCTTCTCTTGCAGCACGGTTTCCATATCGGCAGCGGCGTCTGGCGACAACATGACCTCCGCTGCAGACGACAGGCTTGCTTGACGATACGCATCCCACGCCTGGGCAAGTTTCGCGTAGGGAGCTTCCGAGTTTTCGTTGAGATAGACAACGGTTCCATGTAGAGACGCAGAAGCTCCCGCGCAATTCGCTGTCTCTTTGCATCGGGCGACGAAAATTGCGTCACGGCCTTTGCGACCATCTCGACGCCCATAAGTATGTCAGTCAGCATGGGTGAAATTATATGATTCCGGGCGGATCGACCGGGAGGGCAGGCGGGTCGACTGCTGGTGTTTCAAGTGCCGTCTTTGTTTGCTTAAATATTCTGAGCAGAGGCCCGCACAGGAAAACGGCGGCGAATCCGATGCCGAGGGTGATCCAAGCTGCAATTGTGGGGTCATCAACGCCGGCTGACAGGTACTTGAGGACGCTTGTCAGACCCAAGGCGGCTGCGATCCATCCGAACGAGTAGGTAATCGCGTTCTGGCCGCGCAATTGCTGAAGGTCAGCATAGACCTGCGTGGAGTGAGGTATCCAGGCCGCACTCAAAAGCAGGAGAGCCATACCGATGAACACACCGCAAAGCTGAAGTCGGTCGTCTCCCGCAGTGGTGTGTGCGGATTCAATCCAGGTGTTGTAGATGGTGGCGATGCTCTTGGATATCCCTGTCCGCGTTTCTCCCCACGTAGCGGCATCTTCATTTCGCCAGGTCAGGAGGTAAATCGTCTGCGGGAGAGAGCGCCCATCTTTCGCCGTGAGAACGTCGAGCAGGTTTGAGCTCAACGTCTTGTAAAAGCGCTCTTTGCTTAATTTCCCGACGCCTGTACCCAGCGCGGGGACTACGAGAGCATGTATGTCCTTGTGGGCTCCTGAAGCCGAGAACGCCGCATTGAGCGAATCAGAAACCGCCGTCTGGATGCATTCTTCGTAAGAATCCTTCGAATCCGTAACGGTATTCCAGCAAGCGCGGTCTTCTGTCTCGGGGTTCGTCCAGACGACGACGGCAGAGTTGATCACCGTCGTCACACCCAGCTTGGTGTAGGGTCCCGTGCAGGGAAGGTAGTTGACCTGTCCCTTCTGAAGGGTTCCAAGGTCGCCCTGAGATTCGAGGGCGCACCCTGTTCCGATTTTTCCGCTGATGCCGCCGGACAGCGACTGTTTCTCGTCGACGGAATTGAAAATCGCCATCGGCCGGGATAATTTGCTCCATGTGTCGGATGGTTCTATTCCTGTATCCTGCAGATCTCCCTCGAGGAGCGTTATCGTGGTGGTCCCGCCGTCCGCCCGAACCAAACTGATAAGCGGGACAACAGCGCCAGGTTTCACATGGCCGTCGACGGAGTTTTGCCGAAGTCCCTTAGCGATCGTCATGCCGACGGGCTGACCCGTCGGGACGTTCGGACATAAGATTTTCGCCCAAACTCCTGTCAGTGTCGGCCCGATGTTCTTGGACAGGAGCCACGAGAGCCCGAGCAGCAGAATCGCCAGAATTGTGAGCTTCGTTCTCATGGGTAGAGGCCGTCACTTAAGTTTGTCGAAGACGAGATCGAGTTTCTGCTTGTCTTTCAACTGGAGATTTTCGAAGGTCTGTTTACTCTCAGTTCCGTCAGACCAATCGATGACAATGGTGCACTTGAATTTCCACTGATCAGTGCCGCTGGGGAGATAGCTGAGAAATAGGTGACCCTTCTTGAGAGCTTTCTTGAGAGGATGCTTGCTCAGTTGAAGCGTGAAGGTGCGAGTGGAATGGTCATTGAAGATCCCGGCACTTTCAAGGAGGTTATACGTTCCAAAAACTGCGTTCTGTTCATCCGCAATCGAGATTTGGAGCCTGGAGTCCTGATCCTTGTCGTCATCGCCAGTCTCGAAAATGATTCCGGCCCGCTTCACCGTTACCTGAGCGTAGCTTGCGGAGCTGAAACATGTCACAGTGGCGATTGCTAGCAGCACCATGATTGACAATTTCATTACGAACCTCATCCTTATGGTCATGGAGGCGTTCTGAATAGTTTCTGCGGATGTTGATTCCGAATTTTACAGGTTCTATCTCAATGCTGAGCACAGAAAATTGTCCGGACTAAATTTTTCTAGCGAAACTATCAGGTTAGCCAAGCAGCCTCGCTGACCGAAGACACAAGCCAAGATGTTAAAGCTCGTCATCAAGCCCTATCGTGATTACATCCTGCGCGGCCACTCGCTGACTCCAACAGTGGCAAAAAACGTTCGTGCCACGACTATGGAAGCTCTCAGTCGACCAGGCGCAGAGCGCGAGTCCCTCGAGTAGACGCGATTCGGTAAGCGCCTCCGGCGAGCCTAGCTTACTGCCGAATGGGAGACGTATCCATGGCGATACCTTCCTTCTGCTTGCATCGGAACTTTGAACTAGGCCTTTAGAAGGTCAGGTCACTGGAGGCTCTCGGCCGTTATAACGCCCGTCAGTTCGGCAACGGGCCTCTCCAGGGTCGCAGCGAACGTTACAATTACTTCGCAATCAAAACTTCTCGTTTCAGGCGGTGAAGCCCGGCGCTTTTATCGCTTCATCGTTTGTACCCAGTGGCGGCAACGGAGGCATGGCGGAAATGGCGATCGGAGCTGCACGACTCGGCGAGATTGAACCACGAGAACGCGTCGGTGCCCAAACTGGACGCAAATACGAATATCAATATGAGCGTACGGCGCGTGCCGCGCTCGGTCTCTTGGTCGACGGTCCGAAGCATGTCTGCGTTTATTGTGACTGGCACGACGACTACGTGATCGAAATTGGCGAGCCGCCCACCTGCTACGAGTTTCATCAGGTAAAGGGGCGGAAATCCTCACAGGGACCGTGGTCGTTCCGAGAGTTCTTCGGAGTGTCGAAGACCAAAGCGAAAACCCTTCCCAAAAAGCCCGTCGCAGTTAGGCTCGACGGGATCCTGCCGTTGATGCTGTTGCATCATAAGAATTTCTCCACGGCTTGTGCAGGATTGGCCTTCGTCACAAACGCCGGCCTGGATCCAATACTCTCCGAGTTCCTCGAAGAGATTGGCCGTTCGGCGGTCGAAAGTGCTCTCACGGCCACCGCGCGTCTCGACCTGGAGCACATTGCGAGAGCATACGCAGCTGCCGATCCACAGATCGCGTCTTCGGCAACTGAATTGTTCGAATGGTTGCGTGGACTGAAAGTCCATATCGATCAGGGGCACTTGGAGAATGTGGAGCTTGCACTCCTTGAATTGGCCGACGTGGTAGTAGAGTTCAGCGAAATCGAGCTTCTCCAACGACAGGCAAAGCAGATAGCGCGAGAAATCGTGGGGAAAGTATGGACTAAAGTGGCACACTCATCGACCGTCGTTCCTACCCCGGAGGGCACAGTTGCAACGCGACAAGGGCGTCGTCGTTGCGGAATTGCTGGGCATCCTGAGTCTGTCCGCCCAGGCGTATGAGCAACTCAAGGTGGGAACAACCAGAGACACCGTGAAGACGCTGTCTCGGTTGCAACGGTATTGCTCCAAGAACGGCCTGGACAACCTCATCGTCCCGATCTGTGATTTCAAGACAAGTTGGGATATTTGGCGAACGGTCGAGCGGCACTTCCTGGCGAGCACGGACTACATCCTTCTGGAACAGAAAACTACTACACTTTTGCAAGCAGGACTAACGATTGATCGGATGGTGGAGGAAGCAAAGGAAGTGGCGAAGCAATTCTCCGGAATTACGGGTACGCCCTTAACTCCAGAGCACGTAATGGGACTGCTCTTCTCGCTTGCTGCCCAATCTGGGGCCATCACCAACGTTAACGTGAGTACGGCATGAACGTAGATGAGTTCCTAGTGAGCGCTGCCACGTCGGACGTTCGTTTGGCTTTAGCCAATGACGTCGCACCACGCCGCAACGCACCGGAGACGATGGACGCTCTTTTATATGCCCTTGCTCGCGATATCGGTGATGATCATTGCGCGACGAACACCATTTTGTACGGTAGCACTGGGGCGCTGCGTCGCGGCACTTCTCGTGCAGCATTTCTCCGCGTTGCGGCGGTCTACTCATGGCTTGGAGACGTCGATCACCCTCCGGCGCAGATGCGCCGACGCTCTCGCCTTCTTAGAAGCCTCAAAACTCGTTTCGGTGTCGGATGATCGGGATCGTACCGTGGCATTGACCGACGGAGGGAAAAAGCAGATCGACGGTGGTATGCGGGAAGAGAGCGACCTCGGCCTATTAATGAGGCAGCTTCGTATCAGCCAAGAAAGAGTGAAAGCGAGGTTCGGAGCTGATGGCCATTAGGTTGGAGTCGTTTCAATATTTGCCTCGTGGCACGAATGGATGGAGTTCTGGGCTCCTTCACTTCGGAGATCTTACAGGCTCGGTATTACTCCTGACCCGTGTAACTTTCTTGGAGGGATTCTAAGCCGCGTAATAGGATCAGGTCAGGCTCACCCAAGCAATGGGATTTCCAGTACATCTCCTTCCGGAAGATCCTATCAGCTCGTTGAGGGGAGACTCGGCACATATGGTCAATCCGCAAGCCAAACTATTAATAATGGTAGGACTGTGCCTTGGATCTGGAGTGTGATCTCTTTCGATGCGGCGGGAAACCCTGACGTGAGTCTTCATGGTACTTTTCCAACCTACTCCATATATCAGAATGGGCAACGGATCGCCGTAGTGCCTCAAGCCAACGTCAGTGATTTCGTTCAACTTGACCAGTCCTATCAAATCGTACCTGCTCAAATACCTTGATATAGTCTGGACTTCAACATGGGAGGGAGATCCAAATGTTAGCAAAGAGAAATGTACGTGACCGAAATACCGCAAGCAACGTCGTGCGTTTATTCATGTGGTGCGCCCTGTTAGCCAGTACCGTCAATGGACAAGTCCAGAGTTCGCCGGGCACGCAGGCCAGGCCCGTCGACAAGGCGAGGGTGTCCGATGCACTAGCGAAGGTAAAAACCGGTACGCAGTCTATACGCGACCTTGAACAGATCGCACATGCAGGCGCTACAGAAGCCATCCCTGATTTACAACATCAATTCGCGCAAAGTCCGGATCCTGACAATAAAGCGAAGATCGCTCAAGTACTGGTGAGATTTAAACATTCAGACGAATCGTATTGGAATTCACTGGTGCAATATGTCACACCGGCAGTCGAAAGCGACACGCCATGTCCCATGAGTTTCGACACGAAAGGTGAAGCTAAGAACGAGCTTTCGCCTGAATTTACTGCTTGGGTTGAGTCACACAAACTGTCGCCGGAGGATGCGCTGTAGGAGGCACTTTCTATTTCTCCGGGAAAAGTTTCCGTGTTGGGAGCGACGGGAGATCCAAGAGCGATCCCATTGCTTAGGCAAGCCCTTTTGTCGCCGAACTATTTCATCGAGGTTGCAGCGACACGCGGCCTAATTCATATTCAGGATAAAGATTCGATTGCATTGATAGCTGCGGCTATTAGAAAAGCTCCGGCGGCGGTAGCAAGAACGATGGCCCAACCTCTTGCATATGTTGATGATCCTCTTGCCCAGCAAACCGTCGACAAATACGTTCCCCCGGAAAGCGCAAAAGCTCTTCGAGCTGCGAAAGCAGATGGACGGACTCCACTGTACTAATTCTACTAATCTACCTCGGATTCGTGAATCCTGGAGACTCCGGTGGCAGCTTACAGATTCATCCCGCGCGTTATGCTGTCCGGGCCTCATATTGTTTGCAGTTCGTTTTGTCTATCATGCTGATAAGTGGCGCATCAGCCAGCTCCAGCGGGGTCAATCTGACAATTGCGGAGAGATCTGTGAGTTGAGTTAGCGTAGATGAACAGTGTTGAGGCAATGGGTCCGTGCAGCCGCTTCGGTGCAAGAATCTGATTGTTTAGACACGGCGGTCGCTGAGGAATACGGGAAGACATGAAATGAACAAGCCTAGCGCCCGTGAAGCAATTGTGACGGCTGTATTTCTGACATTGCTTGGTCTGGTCGACTGTACGGGGCCGACCCAAAATTTCAGCATTGTCCATATTAACCCCGATACTCTGAAGGTCACTTTTGAAGGTCGTCTTCAGCAGTCTCCGCCGCATGGACTAAATTTCTATCAACGCAGGAATGCTGTGAACGGCTTCGTGATTCTTCACTTTAGTCCAGATGAAACAGTCGATTCTCCGATCTTATTCACCGATCCGGCTTCGTTCGTCAAGACGAAAAGTAGCCTGCAGGTTCTCATGAAAGGCGTCTATGGAACGGTTTATGCGCGGATAACCTATCTCCTTCGACGTGGAATTATCGTCTAACGGGACAGCTTCAGGACCTGTAAAGATGATTGGAGCAGTAGATCGGCCGGGAGAACTGAGCGCGATTACTATTGTTCGGGTCTTTCGTGCCCCGCCAGAATTTATGGTGGTATGCGCCACTTATGGACCAGACGGTCACTTGTTCACACTGAGTGTCAACGGATCGAAGCGCGGTAATTGAGTGCACACAAATGAACTACTGCCACTCTATAAGGGGATTGCATTGGGAACTTCAATTGGGGATCGATCGGCAACGAGAGAGTACTTCGGTTTGCCAGAAAGCTTTCCACTCTCCGATTACCTTAGTGAAATTCATAGCGTAACTAAGTCCGTTACTCTGCTGAGCTATCTCGATGTCATTTATCTCCACTATCAGAGGAATAAATTCGTGCGACAAGATACATTCGATCAGAACGGGACAAGTAAGACAGAGTTCTTGCGGTATGCCATCCCTGACGCATTTCCCGAACTCACAAGTCTCGACAATCGTATGCAATTCGGCAAGTAGCTTCGAACCGAGGTTTCTGTTCTGATATCGCTCCCGAATTGAAAATAATTCTCCACTAACACAAACGGGCCGAGTCACTCATTGAACTAAAGTCGAAGCCTATCCAGGAATCCATCAGCGCCACTCGGTTTCGAATGTGCCAGGTTATGGTCCGTTAGAAATGTTTCGGCCAACTTATAGTCGTAAAAATTGCTAGCGGCGCCGAAGAATGGCATCACAGCAAAGGAGATGCGGTGGCCACTTTATAGTTTCAATAGGCCATGATTTGAATTATTTTTCAAACGGCACCGAGACGGGGAATCCGTACGCAGACTTTCTGTTGGGCACTCCGAGCAATTACACACAATCCTCTGGTCAGCCGTTCTATCTTCGGAATCGCTACTTCGGCATGTATGCGCAGGACGTTTGGCGCGCGCGAAAGGATCTGACAATCAATGCCGGCCTTGGTTGGGACCTGATTATGCCTTGGTGGGAAAAGTTCAACCAACTCCAGAGCTATATACCCGGCGCACAGTCGACTCTCTACCCCGGAGCACCTTCAGGACTGGTTGTCGCCGGCGACCCCGGTGTGCCCAAGACAGTCGCGCCTACCGACTACGCAAACTTTGCGCCCAGAATCGGCCTGGCGTATTCACCACGGTTTGAACAAGGAATCTTGAGTAGAATCTTCGGAAGCAACGGACAAAGCAGCATCCGAGCGAGCTACGGCCTCTTCTATACTGCGTTTCAGGGTTTGTCGGCGGGCATCATGTACGCTGTTCCTCCCTTCGGTTTTAACTATCTCAGCCCTGGGCGGCCTCTGCTGGCCAAGCCATTTATTTCGGCTGCGACAGGCGTCGACAACGGACAGCGGTTTCCGTTCCCTTTCCGTCGCACAACGTCTCCGCCTCGAATCCTGATGCCTCGGTCAATTGGTCCAACTTCCTTCCTCTTGCGGCAGATCCGTTCTTCGACCATAAGGATCGTCCGTCCCGCCGTCGCCCTCCGAGGTGGTCATACGAGCGCTCCGCCGGTTGATGCCAATGCAAGTTCGCTAAGAACTGGCATGCTGGCCCGTTCACCTATGAGATTCTTGCCCAAAATGAGTAGGGCTGATCCGCCACGGTCAGCCCTCCGCCCACTCTTGAAGTTGGTAGCATTTTGGTAGCAAACAACGCCCAGAACGCCGGTTCTCACCCACTCAATCGGTGGATAACTCCTTTATTATCATTTACATGAACATCACGTTACACCTTCGCCAGGTGGCGTTCGGCATGTACATGCCGCGTTCGACGCGGAAGTGCAAAAGCAGACCAAAGGAGACAACACCATGAGCCGCAAGGTCACCACCGACACCACCACCCCCAGACGGTCCAGCTCGCCACGCACGACTGCGTCGGCCGAGCGGCTGCCATCATCGGCTACGTCTCCAGGCAGGAAGACGAAGCTCACAGAATCGCCAAAGGCTTCATTGACTTCATTCACAATCTTTGCGATGTCAAGTTGATTCTGTTCACGACCTTAGTCATTTGGAGATCGCCCAAAGTGAACCCAACTAGTCACACCGGCAACTTCTGGCGATTGGGGTTCAAAGAACGCTTCGATGCAAACGTGTTCATGCTGGAAACTCCTGAGAAGTGGTCGGGCTAGAAATATCGGTGCCGGATTCGTGTCGGTCTGGGAGCGTCTCGGGAATTGCGGTCCAAAGCAGGACGAACGCAATCGTAGCGATAGCTCCCAGCGACAGAAACGAGATGCGATAACTGAAGTGCTGAATTAGCTTTCCGCCAAACGTCGTGCTGAGAGCGGCCCCAAGTCCCACTGCTGTTGCAAGACTGCCTTGGACGAGATTGAACCGGCCGGTAGCCCGAGTTCGGTCAGCTACTACAAGGATGGAGACGACACCGAAGATGGCGTTTGCAACTCCATCGAGGAGTTGAATTGCAATCAGACCTCCGCTGTTGTGGGTGAGGGTGTACAAAACAGCTCGCATTGGCAGGACGCCGAAGCCGAGAAGCAGAAGAGGTTTCCTACCGTGCAAGTTGGCAAATCGACCAATAGCAGGGGCTGAACACATGATGACTACCTGGGTTACGATGATGCAGGCGGACATGAATGGGGCCGCAGTCGCCCGTGCCCCGTGCGACAGCATCTCGCCAAGTTGTGGCAGCATCGCTGCATTGGCAAAGTGGAAGAGAAAAGCGCAAGCCAGGAAGACGAGCAGTATTCTGTCACCCAACAGGGTTTGCATCGCAGACGATCGTGCTGGAACCTCTTTTCCGCCGACCAGCTTCGCTCCGCCTCTTGCGAGGTCATAGTCGATATCGCTGCCCTTGATCGCTCGGATGGCGAGGACGGTAGGAATGGTTAGTACCGCAGCGGTAATGAAAATCGCGCGGTTGCCAAACAGGTGGCTGACACCAGCGATCAGGAGCGCACATGCTACGTTTCCGGCTGAGTTGAACGATTGGTTCTTTCCGAATTGGCGATCAAAGAGGTTCACGCCGACTATTCCCATCGTAACTGCGGCCAACGTCGGTGCGAGGAATGGTCCGGCGCCCCCGATAAGAACCTGGGATGTGTACACCGCCCACGGGGGCGGCAGTGATGCTCAGGAGAGTCGCTCCAACCACCAAAACGCCACACGCGATAACGAGAATTAGACGTTTCGATTTCATCTGGTCCACGATGGCGCCCGCGGGAGTTTGCAGCAGAACCGTGATGATGCCACCGAGCGTCAATGCCATTCCGACGCGACCGGGCTCCCATCCCGCTCCAGCCAGATATGCCGCAAGAAAAGGTCCCAACCCGGTTTGTACGTCAGCGAGAAAGAAGTTTGTTGCCTGCAGCGCGCGCAGGCTTTGCTTCTTGTCGGAATTGATGTCCATGGCGAATGCTGATGGCCCGTTGTAATGGCTTCTGATCCCCACACCCGATGGCGTATTGTGCAGGGAGCAAAGCGAACATCACAATCAGGCACCTTCCAGTTGTAATTTCTTAAAGCCGAGTCCGAGCTTTCGTTGATCGTCTTGTCGCGCATGAGATAGCGCTTCGGCGGCGCGTGCAAACTCTAACGCGCGACGATAGGCTCCATTCCTCAGAGTATGCTCTGCGTTCTTCCGCGAACTCTTGTAGAGCACAGCCAATACGCTGGATCGCTTCTCGAAATCTTCCCAGTGGTCTTTGGCGCGTTGGAGTAGCTCATCAAATTGCTCTTTGATCGCGCCTTCTAGTGCTGTCGAGACATCGCCACCACTAGAGCGATCATCGGAGAGCACAGCAAAGCTGAGATGTTCAGATGCCCTGAGCAGCTCGGCTGCACTCTTGTTGAAGCCGTTCTCAAGCTCATCCTCGGCTAGCTTCGTTAGCGCGTCAACCCCCTCTAGGGCAGGGAAGTCCAGAGACGCGTGGAGCACTTCCACGCGGCCTATGTGTTCATAGGCGCGGCGCAAATCCTTCGCCTCATGGTGCTTTCCATGATGATGTCCCGCGGCCTTCTTGACGGCCTTCTTTGCAGTTTTCTTTGGTGGTGGCATAACGAATATTCCTCCCTTCGCTTAAAAGTTCGATGCAAAAGAAAGCAGCCGCATCCCGGGAAAACGACAAAGGCTAGTTCGATAGTGCGGGGCGCGAAATTCTAGAGCAAGTCACCGAATCCTACTGTCCGAATTCCAATATGTCGGGGAAATCCGAAGGATGTTAGCTCTACTTCGGCTCAAGTTTGCAGGGTGGTAGTCTCCTCCGACTTGGTTATGACGCCCCGGGCAAAGCGGATCTTCGGGAGCAGCTCGCCTTTTGAGGCATTTGCCGAAACGATCTCGCCCCGAGTGTTCGTTCATTTCTCTTAGCAACTCTTCTTTGAGAGGAAGGGAGATGAGAATCTTGTCCATTTCGTTTCGCGGCAGTTTCGAGGGCGATCAGAAGCTCGAGCGGATAGATGCAAATGCGGAGCGAAGATCGGCCTCTCTCCATGAATCCTGTGTCGCTGCGAACCAAGAGATGGCGTATGCAGCAGACGGGACAGATTTCACAGGTTATTGTGACGGCCATCACAGACTTGTCTGCGCAAGGAGACGATTATGGAGCGAGAGAGTGAGTTCTGCCGTTACCGTGTTGACAAATCTGCATGCTCCAAGTGGGGCTCGCGATGGCGTCGATAAATGCAGTCTGGAATGAGCTTTATTGCACAGAATTCTCAGCGTGGTAGGCCCATACTCGCTGCAACTCCGTAACGCGGTCGAGGTGCGATGGCTTTTCCTTGTCAACAAACACAACTCGGAAAGGCGCAGTCTACGCGGAACTATGTAGCCTCCGGAGTGTGGCGATGAGACGCTGGTTGACTCTCGCGCTGCTGGGATTCGCTTTGGCGGCCCTGTTTCTAAAATCGGATGCTGTCAAAGCCGCGCCGCAAACCCAAGCAGCTCTTGTGAAGCCTGTCGACGCGGCACCTACCCCAAATAGTTTAGTCGGCTCCGAGACCTGCGCCCTATGTCACGCCGATCTATCGAAGAAGTTCGACTCGAATCCTCACTCCGCGTTAGCTCTTATGCATGGCGGAAAAGGAGTCACTTGTGAGAGTTGTCACGGTCCGGGGCAAGCGCATGTGGAGTCAGGCGGCGACAAGACTAAGATCTTCGATTTCCTAACCGCGACACCCAAAGTCGTGGACGCGAAATGCCTTTCTTGCCATCTCGGGACGCACGCGAACTTCGATCGTTCGGCTCACGGTTTGGCGGGTGTCGGTTGCACAAATTGCCACAGCAATCACAATGCCAAAACGGATTTGCACTTGCTCAAAATCGCCGAGCCTAAGCTTTGCTACACATGCCATACGGACGTCAAAGCATCCTTCTCTCAGCCATTCCACCATAAGGTGAACGAGGGGGTACTGGCTTGTAGCGATTGCCATAATCCCCACGGCACGCTACAGGATAAGCTTCTGCGGACCAGTGCGGATCAGAATGCCGTCTGTACCAAGTGTCATGCAGAGGCGCTAGGCCCGTTCGTCTATGAGCATCCGCCGCTCAAGACGGAAGGCTGTACTTCTTGTCATTTTCCGCATGGCTCGCCAAATCCGCGGCTCCTGACACGAAATAACGTTAACTCACTTTGCCTCCAATGCCATACGGCATCGATGAACTTTAGCGCACCAGGTACGCCGTCATTCCATAATCAAGCCAATCAATATCAATCCTGCACGACGTGTCACACCCAAATCCATGGCTCCAATGCCAACGTAGATTTCTTCAAATAAGGGAAGACCGCATATGACGAAATCGGTGCAGGCGCTGTCATATCTGCGAATTTTACGTTGTGGCGGGATTGTGACTTTGGCCTTGTGCCTAGCCGCTTATGGAGGCGGGTGTTTGATCGCCACGGCACAGGCCACTCCATCCTCCGCACTGATCGTTCCTCCTACTGCTGCGACCGCAGCACCGCCCACCGCTGCTCCGCCGACGCCTTTGGACAATATCCGTTACGGGTACGTCGTTCACCAATCAATCGACTTCGGTGGGCACATCGTATCGCGGTCAGGCAGTGGTTCGATGTACGACACCTTAGTGAACATCCAGTCTGGACCACGCATTCTGAATTTTTCTCTGAACCTGGTTGGAACGGGTCCAGGTCATATCCGGTTATTCGATCGATTGTCTACGGATAGCTTCGGCTATGGCGGAGATCCAAACAGCGTTTCCACCCTCAATTTTTCGAAGGGAAAGCTCTATGATTTCCGTGGAAGCTATCGCCGCGATCGCCAATATTCAGACTATGATCTGCTGGCGAATCCATTGATTCCACCGACTTCCACTCCATACATTCCCATTGTCGATTCCCCCCATCGATTCAACACCGTTCGACGGATGACAGATCTGAATCTCACCTTGGCGCCACTGGCGCGTTTCAGTGTCCGGATTGATTACGGTCACATTATCAGCCAAGGTCCTTCGTATAGCACGATCCACGAGGGAGCGGATGGTCTGCTCACCCAGTTCTGGCGTAATGGCACGGATACCTGGAGCGCCGGACTGGACTGGAAGGTTGACCCACACACCACGGTCAGCTACGACGAGTTCGTCATGCATTACAAGGGGGACACGCGATGGCAACTGACGGGTCTCAATAACGTGCTTCCGAACGGGACGCCGGTTGCTTTGGGAGTCGATCTCTCGTCAGTGTGGGCGGCTCCTTGCGCTGCACCGTTCAATGCGAATGGAACCGTCAACCCGACCTGCAATGCATTCCTAGGCTACAGTCGTTCCGCGCCGACGCGGACGCTATCGCCCACAGAGCAACTTCGCTTTCAGAGCGCTTCCATCCCCCAACTGAAGTTAAATGGGCGCATCCTTTATAGTGGCGCGACTAGCACCCTTAACAACTACAACGAGATCTTCAACGGCCTCACCTCCCGCTCTGCGCTTCGGCAGTCGGTTGTCACGGGTTCTGCACGAATACGGCGTATCAATGTGAATGGAGACCTTAGCGCGACGTGGCAGATCACGCCGAAGCTCTCTGCGACCAACACCTATGATTTCTGGAATTTTCGCGTACCTGGGACGAACTCGTTTTCCGAGACCGACTACACCGGCACAACACTGCTCGCTGCTCCTGGTGCAGCCACTACGACAACTACCACTGACCACCAGTTTCTCAACCAAAAGAGCAAAACCGACACCTTTCTCTTTGCC
Source organism: Granulicella sp. dw_53 (assembly GCF_018449545.1). Lineage (GTDB taxonomy): Bacteria > Acidobacteriota > Terriglobia > Terriglobales > Acidobacteriaceae > Edaphobacter. The sequence continues at coordinate 118,816 of NZ_JAAVUR010000012.1, forward strand.
TGGGACGCAACGTCACATGCTCGGTTGACAGCAGGTTTCCGTTATCGGAGTCGCATTATCACAAACGCAGGAGGGGAGTTCATTCCAATCCATGAGGATTGGGCGCTGTTTGGAGCAGCATTGAGACCCACTCCTTTGTTGCGCGTTAACCTCAACCTCGAGGCCATGTATGCAGATAAGTCGTTTACCCGCATCAGTCCTCGACAAATGCAGCATTACATCGTGCGAACCACTTACAAGCCACATCCCTGGCTCACTATGGCTGGAACGATCAACATTCGTGAGAGCCGCGACAATGTCGAGACGGTCAATCATCTCGAACACAATCGAGATTTTTCCTTCGGAACCTCGATCTCACCCAATGAGCGATGGTCGATAGACCTCAACTACTCATATGATGACGTCTTCTCCAGCACAATCTCGTGTTACGCTTCTACTCCGACACCGCCCAACGCGGGAGTCGCGCCTGCCGTTTGCATCGCGGCCGCTACCCCATTCGCGAATACCGGCTACTACAACGCTCCTACGCAGTTCGTTGCCTTCGGGCTTATGGCTAACCCCTTCAAGAGAGTCCATCTTGGCGGCGGCTATCGGGTAAGTGCGGTCAACGGGACAACGGACGCGATCAATATTCGCCAGGTTCCCGGATCGCTTCGATCCCAATTTCATACGCCTTACGCGAATTTAGCCGTGGATATCGCCCCCAATTGGAGCTGGAAGGGAGATTACAACTACTACGGTTATGGAGAAGGCGGCCCCAGCGGTCCCACTCTCCCGCGCAGCTTTCATGGCAATGTCTGCACGCTCGCTGTTCACTATGCGTTCTAACCCGATTCCTAACTTTAGGTACTGAAAAGGAGATTCAGCTATGTCGTTCCCTCTTATCGCAACCGTCCTTATGACGACACTCTTCGCTATTGATTCCAGCAGCGGAGCTCAAAGCCCAGCTGCCAATCCCTATGCTGCTAAGTGCCAGATGTGCCATGGCGCAACAGGTCTGGGGGACACCCCTGCTGGGAAAGCCATGGGTGCCCGTCCATTCAATTCTCCCGAAGTCATTAAGGAGTCCGATGCAGACTTACTTGCAACGATCAAGAACGGCAAAGCAAAGATGCCGGCCTTCGCCGGTAAGCTAACGGATTCGGATATGACCGTTCTGGTGGCTTATATACGTAAGCTGCAAAAGTAAATATCGACGCAATATCCGGCGCAGGCAAGCCGACGGAACGTGGTTAAACGGAATGGGAGAGATGGATGGAAATGACAACTGAAGCAAACGAGGAAGTCAAAGGACCAACACCGACAGGGCGAAGATCTTTTGTGATGGCCATGTTCGCGGTGAGCGGAACTGTCGTGGGAGCTCTGCTGGCAATCCCACTCTTCCGTTTCGCCACTTACCCATTGCGAAAGGATGAGAGCGACGCATCGTGGTCGGATGTCGGTCCTGTGGCAGACTTTGCCTCGCTTACCGCACCGGTCGCCAAGACTATTACGTTGGAGCGCCGAGATGCCTGGCAGACCACCTCTTCTCAGACTGCTGTGTATGTCTTGCCAGCCAAAGGCGGTTTGCTTCGCGTTCTGTCGCCGATCTGTCCCCATCTAGGCTGCTCCGTCCGCTGGGAAGACGAACAGAACAAGTTCATCTGTCCGTGCCACTCCGGCTCGTTTACGGCGGAAGGAGAGCGCCTTGGAGGACCACCACCTCGCTCGATGGACGCACTCGAGACAAAGGTGGAAGACGGCAAGCTGAAAGTCCGCTACCAATACTTTCGTCAACTGGTTTCTAACAAAGAAGCGATGGCTTAGGCGAGGAGAATCATGACCAAGCAACCAACACCGGAGCCGAACAGCAAGTCCGATCTCGTCGGACGCCTGGATACCTGGCTGGACACTCGTACTGGTATCGACTCCATCCTGCATGAGTCGCTTGATGAGCCAATTCATGGAGGGGCAAGTTGGGCCTACGTCTTTGGCTCTGGGCTGCTCTTCCTTTTCATGTCGCAGGTCATCACGGGAGTGTTTCTGGCACTGTATTACGTTCCTTCGGCTGACCACGCGCATACCGTCGTCTCCTACATTGTGAAGGTCGTGTCGTCAGGATCGTTCATCCGCAGCATTCATGCTTATGGATCAAGTGGCATTATCATCTTGCTCTGCCTGCATATAGGCCAGACGGTGCTTTATGGGTCTTATAAAGGACGACGAGAACTGCTCTGGCTCTCCGGCTGTATTCTGATGGCGCTGATGCTTGGCATGGCCTTCACCGGATATCTGCTTCCGTGGGACGAGAAGGCCTATTTCGCCACGGCCGTCGGGACGAATCTCATCGCCGAAGTTCCGCTGATCGGCCCAATCCTGCAGAAGCTCGTGCGCGGTGGGGATCAGATGGGTACCTTGACGATCTCCCGCTTCTTTGTGCTGCACGTCTTCGTTCTGCCCGGGATGCTGATCGCCTTCATCGCGGGCCATATCTTCTTCTTTCGTAAAGCGGGGGCCGCAGGACCAATCAAAGAAGATCCGGTTACTCCACGCCTTCCGTCCGTTCCGTTTTATCCGCGCCAGGTGCTCATGGATGCGGCGTTTGCCGTCGTGTTGATTGGTATTCTCGCCATCATTGCGAAGACGATTCCCATGGACCTGGGGCCTGCGGCGAATCCCGCAGACACCCACTTTCTTCCACGTCCCGAGTGGTATTACCGACCTGCGTTTCAATGGTTGAAGTATCTCAGCGGAAGATGGTCCCTGGTGGGCGGCATTATGCTTCCAGCCCTGCTCGCGCTTATCTTTGCTGCCGCTCCGTTTCTCGACAGGCGTCTGGAGCGCCGCCCCTGGAAGCGCCCAATCTCCGTGGGCGCGTTCCTTCTCTTCTTGATCGCTTATACGAGCCTGGGAATTGCAAGTTATCGAGATGACTATAGCGATCCGGTGATGGCCGCTCAGATGCATACACAGGATGCCGATGCACACGCCTTCATGGCTAAGCCCTTTGTTCCAGAGTCCTCTGCAGGCAGTGTTTCTACAAATCTGATTTCGGCTAGTCCTGCGGTTGTGAAAGGGCATGCGCTCTTCCAATCTCAATCCTGTAACTCCTGCCATGGGGAAGGTGGCGTCGGCACAGCAGCGGCGGGCCCACTGACTGGCGTTGCTCTGAAGTACACGGAAGCGCAGTTGAACGCAATCCTCCATGCACCAGACAGCAAGATGATCGCTGGAGGAATGCAGTCTGTGGATCTCAAGCCGGAAGATCTTAAGGCGTTGACCGCCTATCTTCGCCAGCTTCACTGAGGGCGATGAAGCAAGGTGCGATCAAAATGGGCAGATAACATGCGGAAGGGAAGCTCGAGATGGCACCAAAGTTTCCTCAGAGGCTAGGCCAGCCGTTCTTCAATGGTTCCCGGGACAGTTGTTTGGAAAGGGAGTTATTCGCAAGTGGCATTGGCCTGAATCCCGGACGAGGTCCCCAGCGAGAAACCAATTGAGCGCTTAGTTTAAATCCCATCAGATTTCATAATGCCTGATCATTTCTTTTTTTTCCGCCTTTTTATGCTCAATGCGATTCGCATAAAATTGCTAACCTAGTGAGTGCGGTCTCCAGTTCTGGTCGCGATAGCAGAAGCCTCGAATCCCTCGCCTGGCATTAGTAGGCTTTCGCCCAAAACCGAGTCAAATTTCATTGAGATCGGATATAGTTTTCTTCACGATGCGTTGAAACAGATGACAGGCGAACGTTTGAGCCGCCTTCACCGTGTACTTGCACGTTGAGTCTCCAGCTACGTAATCGTTGTAGAAGAACAGAATCGACTGAAAAGAGGTTTCAATGCCCCAGTCACCCTTATCACCAGGAAATTTGCCGCTTACGCGGTTGTCGGTCATTGCTGCGGTTGTCGGCGTGGTGGTCATTTCTTTTGCATATACGGCGGGATGGCTCACGCCTAAGCGGTTGACGCCAAAGAAGCTGGTAGCTTCTCTGGCGCCTCCGGGAGGCCCGGCATTGGGCCACCGTCGCAACCATGCCAAAGGCATCTGCTTCACCGGCACATTTGAAGCCAACGGTAACGGCTCGGAGCTCTCCAGGGCGCAGGTCTTTGTGGCTGGCCAGTATCCGGTGGTGGGACGCTTCAACCTCGCCACTCCGAATCCGAATGCCGCCGATGCAATGGTGCGTGTGCGTGGCATCGGCATTCGTATCACTCCGCCGAATGGGCAGGAGTGGCGTAGCGCCATGATCGACGCGCCAATCTTTCCCGTTTCCACGGTACAGGATTTCTATGACCTGCAAATGGCCTCGAGCAGCAAGGAGCCGGATGCAATGAAGAACTTCATCGCTGCGCATCCTGAATTCACCACGTTCCTGGGCTGGGCTAAGAGTGCCCCCTGGACAGGAAGCTACGCTGAGGAGCGTTACAACAGCCTCAACTCCTTCGTGTTCATTGATAACTCCGGAGCCAAGCACACCGTACGCTGGTCCCTGGTTCCTGCAGCGCAACCCGTCTCCATCTTGCCGGATGAGTTGGCCAAACGCGGCCCCGATTTTCTGGATCAGGAGATCACCCAGCGTGTTGCTTCCAGCCCGCAACGCTGGAGCGTGGTAGTAACGCTCTCCAACCCCGGCGACCCCACCGCAGACCCCAACAAGGCGTGGCCTGTCGACCGCCGCACAGTGGATGTCGGCACGCTCACGGTGCAGCAGATCGAGCCGGAAGCCGATGGCCCCTGCCGCGACATCAACTACGATCCGACCGTTCTTCCCGCCGGCATTACGACCTCGGACGATCCATTCCCCTCCGCCCGCTCAGCGGCTTATTCCCGATCCTATAACAGCCGCACAGCCGAAGAGAAGTACTATCCGCGTAACGCGACAGGAGGCAAGCAATGACAACGAGCCGCAAACGCTTCACCGCACCGCAGCGACTGCTCCACTGGCTCATGGCAATCTGCATTCTGTCCATGCTGTTCATCGGGGTAGGCATGGTCTCCACCGTCACCAGCAAGTACCTGACCTTGGTGCAGATTCATAAGCCGCTCGGCATTGCCATTCTGGTGCTGGCGCTTATCCGTCTATCGCTCCGCTTTGTTTTTCATGCGCCAGTGTTGCCAGCCGACATGCCAAGGCCGATGAGGCTTGCTGCAGAACTATCGCAATACGTCCTCTACGCGCTAATGATCGGTATGCCGCTGATCGGCTGGGGTATGTTGTCCGCGGCCTCGTACCCCGTGGTTCTGTTCGGTAGCGTGCATCTGCCATCCATCCTGCCCGTAAGCCCCAGCCTGCATACGCTGCTGTGGCATGCGCATTATTATCTGGCCTTTGCCTTCTTCGCAACCATCCTGATGCATGTCGCAGCGATTCTCTTCCATAAGCTGATCAGAAATGATGGTGTGTTTGAGGCAATGGCCCCTGTGCTCACGCACGACGAGTCAGAGATCTGATTGGTGAGCCCGGATGGTATTTGGATCGGCCGGGTTTTTGGCACGGTGCGTGTGGGCCGCAGCATGCTGGGCCGGCGGCGTAGCTGCCTTGATTGACTTCGCCATGACCAGTAGTCGAGAAGATCCTCATACCTTGGCTCATCTTGGTGCGATTCACGCCAACCTCTGGATGGCGAAGTCTTGTCTCGAAACTGCCGGTCGAGAGAGAGAGATTGACGTGGAACCGGAGAACCGCGTGGCGGCACAGATTCGTGCATTGGAATTGCGTCACGTCATCGATCGGGCTTGCACAGACACGCTGCAGCGGTTTGCGCGAGCCTACGGCCCACACCCTCTCTCAATGAATCAAGATGTATCCCGGCGCTACCATGAAGCTGAACTATATCTGCGCCAGTCTCATGGGAAGCGAGATCTTGAATCACTAGGCAGTATCGACATATAGCTGAAGGTGGAGCCATGAGCAGGCGAGTGCGACGAGAGCCTTGAAGTTGGTTTTGAGTTTTTCGTACCTCGTGGCGAAGCGTCGAAAGTGTTTGAGTCTGGAGAAGCATCGTTCGATGCGATTGCGCTGCTTGTACAGTATTTTGTCGTACTCGCGTTGTTGTTTACGGTTGCGTTTGGGCGGGATGACGGCGGTCGCTCCCATGCCGACGATGTGCTGAACGATGGCATTGATGTCGTAACCCTTATCGGCCAGCACGGCCTCAGCCTTGTGTTGTGCCAGCAGGCCAATGGCCTGAGTGCAGTCGTGGACCTGACCGGCAGTCACGGCAAAGTCCACCGGCAAGCCCAACTCATCGGCAAGCAGATGGATCTTGGTCGTCAGACCTCCTCGGGAACGCCCCAGAGCCTTGTCTTCGCCCCCTTTTTGCGGCCCGTGGCCGCTTGCTGGTGAGCCCGTACGATGGTCGAATCGATCATGAGGTACTGGTTCTTGCGATCGCGCAACAGCTCGTGAAAGATCTTCTCCCAAACCCCGTTCGCCGCCCAACGGCTGAAGCGCTTGTGCAGGCTCTTGTACTTTCCGTAGCGCTCCGGAAGATCGTGTCAGTGGGCACCGGAACGCAGAACCCACAAAACTCCGTTCACGAAAAGACGATTGTCAGCTGCAGTGCGGCCAACGCTTTTAACCCGCCCAGGAAGAACATCCTTAACCCGTTCCCATTGCACATCGCTCAACTCGTAACGACTGATCCCCATAAAACAAGAACAACAAATCCAGCACAAACTGCAAAGTCTATATGTTGATACTGCCTAGCACGACTAATTCGGGCTCCGTTGGAACCCACAGAAATTCGCTAGACAGGAATATCGAAGAAACATAAGAAGGCCCCTTTAATTAGGGGCCCTCCAGGTTGAACGGGCAATTCGCGCAATAGGTTACGTGGAGGGGCTGCCCGGTCGGAGTCGCGCTAGTACACCGTTCGAACGGAAGGCTCCCTTTCCCAGATCCGCCCTATCGCAGCTTGATTGAGGAAACGCTCTGCGGCTAACCCGTTCTTGCCAATCACTACCCCTTTGTCGGTCACGACTCCAGCTTTGTCCAGCAGAGGCTGAGCTTCCGATGTAGCGCCGATTACCTTCAAGTGGGAAAATGCATCATGAACAAATGCAACGGCAGCAGCTTCAGTCGACAGGGTGGAAGCGCCGTCCGCAGAGAGTGCCAAGAAGATACAGTCGAAGAGGACCGACGGACCGCCAGCCAATTGGAAGTCAGCGTCAATGACTGAGCCATCCTTTGCGACTGCCCCACCTATCTTCGGAGCAATGATCTTGAGATCGGCCCCTGCCTTCTTAGCAGCTTTACCAAGGCCGACCACCGTGGCGGCATCGGTACCGTCGGCAATCAAACAACCTATCACCTTGCCTTCTAATGATGTCTTCGCCTTTTTTAGAATGCTTAGAGCAGGAGATTCGGGAAGGTCCGTGCGCGCTGGGACGGTTGTAGCGACCTTTTCAATTTTTCCCGGCATACCGAGGCCATCAGCGACTCGCTTTGCTATCCCCATATCCACATTTGCAAGTTGTCCGAGCATGCGAACACGGACATCCTTCGTTTCTACTTTGCTGAGCTCAAAGATGAATGCGGAAACGATGTGGTTCTGCTCCGTTTCAGTTTGCGAGAAGAAGAATTGACGCGCCTGGCTAAAGTGATCTGCAAACAGTTCAGGACGGACCCTCAACTTATCCCCTTCAATATGCTCCTTTGCCGAAGTGAAGCCGGTGTCTGGGTTCTCTCTTGCGGTGTTCGGCTCGAGCGAACTAGGCGAATAAGAGACACGCCCCGGAGGGGTCTGAAACTGCATATGTCCGTCACGTTGAAAGTTCATCATGGGACACTTGGGAGTATTGATCGGAAGCTGCGCAAAATTGGAACTTCCCAACCGAGAGAGCTGTGTATCGAGATACGAAAAGTTACGTCCCTGAAGAAGAGGATCGTTGGTGAAATCGATACCGGGAACCACATTCTGGGTCATGAATGCGACTTGCTCCGTCTCAGAAAAATAGTTCGTAGGATTGCGATCGAGGACCATGCGCCCAATGACGCGAAGCGGAATCTGCTCCTCAGGGATGAGCTTGGTCGCGTCAAGTACATCGAATTCAAACTTGTTCACGAAATCTTCGTCGAACAATTGCACTGCCAACTCCCACTCTGGGAGTTTGCCATCGTTGATCGAATTCCAAAGATCACGGCGATGATAGTCAGGATCTCCGCCACTGATCTTCAAGGCTTCGTCCCAGATAACCGATTGGAGCCCAAACTTCGGTCGCCAGTGGAATTTGACGAACGTTGTATCGCCAGCGGCATTGATCAGACGGAAGGTATGCACCCCGAAACCTTCCATATTCTTGAAGGAACGCGGGATAGCACGGTCCGACATGATCCACATCAACATATGCGTACTCTCGGGCGTCAGGGAAACGAAGTCCCAGAAGGTATCGTGTGCGGTTTGCGCCTGCGGAAATCCGCGATCCGGTTCCTGCTTCGCTGCGTGAATCAGATCAGGAAACTTGATTGCATCCTGAATAAAGAAAACGGGGATATTGTTTCCGACCAGATCCCAATTTCCTTCCTGAGTGTAGAGCTTCACCGCAAATCCTCGAACGTCCCTGGCCAGGTCAGAAGAGCCGGCGTTTCCTGCAACCGTCGAGAAGCGAACGAAGACCGGCACCTTTTCGCCAACCTTGCTGAGGACGCGTGCCTTCGAGACTTTCTCAAGGGAATCGGTAAGCTCAAAGTATCCGTGAGCCGCCGCACCCCTCGCATGAACGATTCGCTCGGGTATCCGTTCATGATCGAAGTGATTGATCTTTTCGCGGAGAACGAAGTCCTCAAGAAGCACCGGGCCGGGGCGGCTCGTGTTCGATAATTTGAGTGAGTTCTCGTCGTCCGAGATCGGCTGCCCTTGCTGGGTCGTTAGTTCGGGATGTGTTCTTCCACTGAATTGGTGGAACTCGCCACCGTTGCCAGTTCCCTCGCTGATCTTCTTTGCAGTAGGTAGTTTTAGATCCGATGTCTTCTTCACTGTAATCCCCTTGGACCGGATAGCTTCAGCGCGGAACAAGGCCAGCGTGAGGTCGACTCCGATAGTTCATGAGATGCCAAACCTTCAGTTAGTATGTCTGGACGCCGATGGATATTCGACTCGTTCTTGGGCCCATGCGGCGTCCCTCAGTCTGCGGCGTGCTAGACTTTCGGGCATGCCTCTTATCATCATCCTTATTCTCTTGTTGGTGCTCTTCGGCGGCGGCGGATACTACATGGGGCCCGGAATCGGCTACTACGGCGGTGGCGGCCTCAGTCTTATTCTCGCCCTCGTGGTTATCTACCTATTGTTTGGCAGAAGTCGAAACCGATTGTAGACAACCGAAAGTGAAGCATCACGCAGACAAAGCGGCCTCCTGAAGGAGGCTGCTTGAACACGTCATTGCGTGCTATCAAGGCGGATTTCTTGAGGTCCGGAGCCGCTATCGCCTCATCCCCTTGCTCTTTAGCCAAGTATTTCTCTTTTCCGGTCTATCGGCTTCCGCGCTTTGCTTCATGGTTGGAGTGCCTGCTACGGTGAACTTCTTTGCAGTCGCCAACTCCTCTTTGAGGTTAGAGTGAAGCAGTTTGATGACCTTCGACATTCCCAATGCCGTCGCGATGGAGATACAGTCCTCATAGTCGGCTATCTCATAATGCTCGGTGCGTAAGGCAGCCCCAATTAGGCCAGCATCGAATGAAGCGCCTTCCTCTTTTTTTTCGAGAGCGTCTTTTCCCCTTTCCATGCCACAACCTATCTCCTCTTGGTTTGGGACGTTCGGAAACTTGCCCATTAAGCTATAGCTAACGGAGACAGCTCGCCTGAACTCCAGCGACAGTTCGATGAAACGAATGCCTCATGGGTTAGCCGTTCGAATCAATTGAATGAGATCAATGACTAAAGATCGCAATCAGGATGACGATAGGGATGGGTACGCCGAGTAATAGAAGCAAGATGGAACGCATGGAAACTCCTTTTAAATTCGTTTTCTTGTGTTTGCAAGCAGGACTTCGTGTTTGGATCTCAAACGGTTACAACATGATCCCGTTGCCTTCCCCCGATGGCTGGCACAGAAGGCGCCAATCAGCAGTGCAATAAAAGTCCAAAGCAAGGTATATGCGGCCGCCTTACGGGCAGCCTCGGCAGACGCTTTAGCGTTTGCAAAAGTATCTGAGACTCTCGTATCGGCCTCACTCTGACTCATGCCGGTCTTCGACATTACCAGTTGATCGAGATAAGTCTTATCGGGTGCAGAAAGATCGCCTTGCTTCAAGGAGGTCGCAAAGATGGTGGCCGCTTCCCGGGAAACTGAACTTCAGGCTTTGAACCAGTAGCACGAAAGAGAATCCACGAAGTAGGCATTGAGCCCGGATTCGATCGGTTGGCCTGCATTTGTAACAGCGGCTGCATTCTTATTCGGTGCTGAACCCACAAGAGAGGTGGCAGCGGAAGCCAGAAATGCCGCTGTCACCACCAATGCAACTGCCCAGGCTAGAAAACCGTGTGCTGTATCTCGGAAGTAGACTTCATCCGTATGAATGCCCATCCACTTCGTTCTCAATCTCCCAGCCAAATAGCCACCCATCGAAGAACTTAGGATCTGAGTAAGGATGAGCCAAAGAATAGCCGCGGTCCCAATGGCAGATGCAGAAGCGCCCACACCGGACCACAGGGAGACGGATGCGAGTCCCAATCCTGTGCCGAGCGCCAAAAGGATGAGCGAAAGGGCAGCAGTTACAACACCACCAGCGAGGACGGCGGACCAGGTAACGCCCGAAGAGTTGGCTTCGCGGCTTCCTGGATATTTGTAATCAACAAGTTGATCGTCGACCAGTAAGTTTGCGTTTCCTGCGTGTGCCATGATTTCTCCATTCGCCAATTGGCTACTCTATAGTTGTTCGATGCAGACAACCGGCGGCCTACCGTCCGCCCAGGAAAATATACTCCTGTCCTAAGAGGGGACGTTTTAGGACAGAGGGCGGCGAATCAAGGCAACTATGCCTGATTTGGGTCAGTGTCCTAGTGTCTTCGCCATAGTTTCTGCATTCGCGCATCCAATAGGATGCTGGCTTCGGACCAATTACATCTCGGCTTCTGCAAGTCACAGAGGGTCAATGAAGATTCCCCCCACAGAAGCGCAGACGAGAAGCGCCAACGACGGATTCGGACGATTCGCAGCGTCAGCTTCAGGCTGGTTGGGTTCGAAATGGGCGTTTGCCGGGGCCGGAATGGCGATCATCGTTTGGGCTGCCATCGGGCCGATCTTTCATTTCTCGGACACATGGCAACTGGTCATCAATACAGGTACGACCATTGTTACTTTCCTGATGGTTTCCTTTTCACGCGCAGGGAAGTATGTTAGCAACAACACCGAAGGATGAATACGGAATGGCTGTCTACGAACAAGCCCGAGCACCTTACTCTCGGTCTTCGAGGCAGTCGACCCGAACACTCCTGGCAATTCAATGCTCCGCTTGCCCAATGACCCACCGGTATTGCCGATTAATTCGATTTTGGAGTTGAGATCCAATTGATGCCACCGACAGGTTGTTGTGTCAGGCGAGGCTACATCGTCGCCGTCTTCCTCGAGGTGGTTCATCCGATCGCCGCCGGTTGATGCCAACGCGAGTTCGCTAAGAACTGCATGCTGGCCCCCAACCGCACTTCACTTGTGAGATTCCTACCCAAATTGAGTAGGGCTGATCCGCCACGGTCAGCCCTCCGCCCACTGCTTATAGTTGGTAGCATTTTGGTAGCAAACAACGCCCAGAATGCCGGTTTTCACCCGCTCAACCGGTAGATAACTCCTTTAGTATCATCGACCGGCACATTACATTACATCTTCACACGGTGGAAGTCGTAGGCTCGAATCCTGCTGTTCCCACCAGACCTAAGGTCATGTATAGCCAGAAATTAGAGACGGCTAAGCGATCACAGAAATACTCAAAATTAGGGCACTAAAAGGCACTGAAGCGATGGTAGCGTCCACCCGCGCCTGCAGTCGAGCAAAAAGAAAGCCCTTGCTTCCGGTGGGGTTTGTGGTTTAAAGGAGCGAGAGTTAGCTGGCCTTGGGTACAACAAACAGACTGCCGACATGCCCCTCCTGTGCAGTCCTTTTGGCGTCGGCTCCAGCTTGTTAATACAACTCCAATGTGATCGAGGAGTTGACATGGCGGAGGAGTTCTTGAACCACTTTGACGTCCTCGCCCTTAGCTTCGGCGGAAGGTATGCCAGCCGATCCGCTTGGTGATCCCTGCCGCTAAAGCGGCTGACTGGACGTAATTTTGAAGTACCTCGCTTAGCCAAACAGGTGCCTTCCTTGGCTGCTGAGGCAAATACCGAATGGTCGTCGGCTGGGTATAAAGACTTGTCTCTCCATTCGATTAAGGCTCGGCCAGATCCTGCGGAATGGGAACTTTTTTGCGGCCACCCTCAGTCTTCAGGCGCGTCTGCATCTGCCTGACATACCCCTTTCCAATCTGAGCCATAGCCAGTCTAAAGTTCCCTAATCTCAGAGCGCGAAGTCCCGTCACCGCTGCGATCAGGACCGCAATCCGGTGCATGGGATCGGTCAGTCGGGCGAGGATCGCTTGCATCGGATGCAGCGCAGGGAGCAGGTGAGCGCGGGCCATCTTTACGGCTGTTTTTCGTGGATGTCGAGGAAATTTCCAGCATCGATGGGAGCCCAGAGGGCTCAAGGGAAATTGGTGAATGTAGCGCGTCCATGTGGGTCAATACCTGAGGGCTGTCTGCCTTAAGGGGTAACAGCCCTCAAAATCATCGATCAAGTTTAAATATTCTGCGGAAATAGGTTTGACGGTTCACTTTTTCTTCTTAGGCTCTTTGGCGACCACGGTAGTCTCAATGCACCAGCTTCATTGAGTGCTTTCTCCGTGATCAGTCAACTGGCCAGATACTTTCTAGCAATTTGAGATTGAGCCGTGGAACTTATACCTTCAACGATCCCCAGATGTTTCATGCGTAACCCTGGGGGCACGGACTCTTTCGAGTCCGTGCCTTTTCTGTTGAGGGATGGTTAGAAGTGGTACTTGACGGAGAGCTGCATCTGACGCGGGTTGGACCGGATCGGATTGGCTTGATTGATGATGTTGCCGAATTGGTTGTCGAGAATGTTGTTCTGCGGATTGCCGAGAAACGCGCTGTTGAGCACGTTGTCGGCATCCGCGCGGAAGTTGATCTGGTGCTCGTGCCAGACGGTGAAGTCCTTGGTGACCGAAGCTCCATACGTCTGGAAGCTCGGCGCACGTTCGGAGTCGGGAGAAGCGGTACCAAAGGTTCCGAGCGCGGGCTGACCGTATGCGCAGATGCCGTTGTCAACGCCAGGCGTGGTGCAAGGAACTGCGGATGGGTCCGTACCAAACCAGTTCTTGATGGAGCGATTGACAACCTTCAGCGTACGATAATGATTCGGGCGCTGAGAGTTGCCGTTAACAGCCGAGTTATTATTTGAGGTACTGATGTTGACGGGGAAGCCGGAGTAGGCAACGCCGGTCATGCCGACCTTCCATCCGCCCACTACTTCGTTCAGAGCGCGCGGCATGTTCGCACCGAACTTGCGGCCGCGGCCAAGGGGAAGATCGTAGACAAGGTTGAAGTTGAGGGCGTTGCGGACGTCCTGTCCGGTCGGGCCGTATTCGTTGTGGAGGTTATAGACGTTCTCGGCGTAGGCGCTGGATACGCTGACGCTAGGGGCGCCGTAGAAGCCTATGCTGTTGGTCATGGCGCGGCTATAGGTGTAGTTTGCGGTGTACTGCAGACCGTGGGCCAGACGCTGACGGAAGCTCGCCTGCAGAGCGTTGTAGTTCATCATGGCGTTGGAGTCTGTGAAGCGGATGACTCCGGTGTAGCCGACGCCGGGAGCGTCCTGGAAGGGGGCCTTGGGGCACCCCGCTGGTTGTGGCTGTCCGGCGCTCGGAAATGCTTGAACGACCCCATTGAGGACGCACGGAGCCTGGAGCTGGTTTCTCTGGTTGGCGGTGATGAGGTGCTGTCCAGACTCGCCCAGATAGCCGATCTGGAAGGAGGCGGTGTTGCTGATCTGGTACTCGAGGGTCAAGCTGTACTCGCCGATGAAGGCGGGCTTGATCTTTTTGTTCCAGACGTTATAGACGACACCGCTAGCTCCGCCGGTGGGGTTCGGGATTCCGAAACCACTCTGGACGTTGAAGAACTGACCAGGGGTTCCGGCCACGGCATTGGGCTGAACACCGGTGGCCTGATAGGAGCCCTGGAAGGGAAGATTGGTGGTCATGCGGAGGTTGGCTCCGGTGCCTTCCATGAAGTTTTGGATGCCGTATCCGCCGCGGACGACCAGGCGAGGTTGTGCCTGCCAAGAGAAGCCGATACGGGGCATCACGCTGCCGTAGTAGGGATCGACGAGGGCGCGGTTGTAACCTGCGGCCTTAGCCTGCGCAGAGCCAGCGAGCAGAATGACCGAGGGGTTGTTGGGATCGATGGTCGACATCTTATTGTTGACCTCGTAGATGGGCTGGATGTACTCGTAGCGGACACCGATGTTGAGGGTGAGGGTCGAGGCGATCTTCCAGTCGTCCTGAGCGAAGTAAGCGTCTCGCCAGGAGCGCATTCCAACCGGTCCGGAGACGCCGCCCTTGCTGACGAAGCTGGCGCGGTTCAGGACGAAGTCGGCTCCGGTGTATCCGCCGCTAGTTCCATTCGACGTGCCGGCCCCAAGGAAGTAAAGGCCTCCGAGGGAGCCGTCGTTTCCGGGGTAGAAGTTGTTCTGTTGTTGACGCAGGAACTGGGCACCGAACTTGAAGGTGTGCCGGTTCTTGGACCATGTGAGGTTGTCTCCATAGAGGAAGGTGTTGAGGGTGAAGTTGGTACCGAGGTTGGCGTTGCCGATGAGGGTGAAATCGCTCGATCCGTTGGAGGCCGAGAAGCCCTGGGGGCTATTCGAGTTCTGCATGCCCAGAGCGGAAAAGCCAGCAAAGGCCTGTGCCTGAGGGTTATTGGAGCCGATGCCGAGGAGGCTGTTGCCGTTCAGGCCAAAGGCGCCGCTGGGATCGAGCAGGACCGCCCCGTTGTCCTGGATACGGCTGTAACCGGCACGGAACTCATTGACGAGCGAGGAGTTAAACTGGTGGACCTCGTTGATGGCCACACCCCGGAAGGGAAAGGTGGGGGCGCTGTTAAAGCTGGTGATCAGGGCGCTTTGGGTTGTCTGGCCGCTATCATCCTGCGAGTAGCGCACAAACATGTTGTCCTTCTCACTGATCTTCCAGTCGACCTTCGCATCGAACTGGTCGCCGTAGTTCCGCTGCTTCTGGAGACCGTGGTAGTTGTTTTGGGTCGGCGAACCGGGGTTTGGAGCGGCGTTGGGAAGCGGATAGAGCTCCGGATGAGCGAAGAGGTATTGTGCTGCGGGGTTGGTGACTTGGATCTGGTTGTTGGCGTAGGCGGGAAGGCCAGGCTGGGTTGCGTCGTAGAGCTGAACGGTCTTGCCTGCGCCCATGATGGCCGGGTTCAGGAGTTCCGAGAAGTCACCATTGCGCATCTTCTGGGTATAGACGCTGGCCACGGACTGACCGCCGGAGTGGAAGCGGCCGCCCTGATAGTCGACGAAGAAGAAGAGCTTGTCCTTCACGACGGGGCCGCCGAAGGTTCCGCCGAAGAGGTTGCGGGTGTAGGAGTTCTTCGCAACGCCAGTAAAGTTATTTACCCAGCTATTGGCGTCGAGGTTGAAATTTCCGAGGAAGTAGAACATGCTTCCATGCCAGTTGTTTGTTCCGCTCTTGGTCTGATAGAGGATGTCGCCGCCGTTGACGTTGCCATACTCGGCGTTGGCGTTGGCTGAGATTACCTGGACCTGGCCGATGGCGTCGACGCTCGGGTTATAGCCGATTTCGTCGTCGAGGGTCTGGTTAATGTTCATACCGTCGAGCAGGTACTGGTTGGCCTGCTGGCGGTTGCCGTTGACGGAGACGGAGGCGTTGCTACTGCCACCGTTGGGGTTGTTTCCGCTCAGCGGACCGGAGACGGCCGCGTTGCTGACGAAGCTGTTGGGCTGGGTGCTGACGGAGCCGGGAAGAAACATCGTGATCGCGGTCAGGTTACGGCTGACGAGAGGAATGTTCTCGATCGCCCGGCTATCGAGCGTTGTGGCGAGGGTAGGGTTCTCGGTGTTGAGCAGCGGCGCGATCTCGGCTTCGACCGAGACCTTCTGCTGCTGGCCTACGATGCTCAGGTGGCTGTCAATCTTGGCGTTCTGGCCGGTCTCAAGGGTGAACGGGCCATAGATCGAGTCTCCGAAGCCGGGGGCGCTGACCGTGACCTTGTAACGGCCGATCTGCAGAAAGCGGATGTTGTAGATGCCGTCGCCGTTGGTTGTGGTGTCGGTGTTGACGCCGGTATCCGCATTGCTGGCGGTGACTTTGGCGTTGGGGACAATGGCGCCCGACGAATCGGTGACTGTACCGTTCACACTTCCGGTAATTGTCTGTCCCCAGGAAATAGCGGAACAGGCCACCAGTAGGAAGGCGATCAGAATACTGAGAGCGATAGATCTTCGTTGCATCTTTAGTCTCCTCAAAAAAAACTGCTTGGCTATTGGCCGGGTGGGAAAGGCATCACGATGCGATGTGTGTTTCTCCCAGCCTTGTTTTGTCTTTTTGTCTTTGGACCGTGAGAGCGGAGTCGGGTTGTCGGCCCGGGTCTCTCGACTCGCTACCGGTGGGATCGTGCTTTCAGCTGCATTGCCTCCTTGAGAGAGTTCTTTCCTGTATGCAGCGAAATCGCCTGAGCGGGATTCTGCTGCATTATAGGGAAGTAAATGACATTTTCAAACTGACTGGAGAGCCGTTGTCCATTGAAACACCGGGCAAGGAACCTGGCACGATGCGGGAAGAGGGCGCGCGGCTCCAGCGGCGCTCGGGTGCGACTGGTAGAGGGTCGAATGGATCGGTCGCCCCAAGGCGTCTCCGTATAAAAACGTCAGATTGCGAAAGATCGGACTGCAAACTCAAACGGCGCGCACTTGGACTTTTCAGGCGCGAATGGACATGGCGTGGTGGAAGATGTTTGGGCTAGTAGCGCCCTTCGCTTCCTGGAGGGAGGGATAGAGTCCCTGCTCTCCGTAGTACAACTGGGACCAAGAAGAGCAGGCGAGTATGTTGAAGTCGGGGTAGCTGGTGTAGCAGTCCTCGTACTGCTGATTGTGGTAAAGGGGACCCTTGTCGGTGAGGTGGGCGTCAGGGTAGAGGGTGAGGTTGGTGAACTCAGGACGGTTGATGGCACTGCCGTAGGAGTCGACGGCGAGAATGCTGCCGACGTCTTCTGCGGTCTCGGGGGCGAGGTACTTATAGATAAGCCGGGCCTCGTCGCGGGTGAATCCGC
Organism: Granulicella sp. dw_53; assembly: GCF_018449545.1. Taxonomy (GTDB): domain Bacteria; phylum Acidobacteriota; class Terriglobia; order Terriglobales; family Acidobacteriaceae; genus Edaphobacter. The sequence continues at coordinate 136,146 of NZ_JAAVUR010000012.1, forward strand.
GGTTAATATAAAAACAATTGCTTCTCAGTGGATCGATTTCAAACTATCGAAGATGTTGCGTCAATCGGGCTAATGTCTGGTATTTTTATAGGTCAAATGACCTATATTCGCTTCAATGTTTTCAATGAAATTCAATATTAATGAGGTGTTGAAGATTTATGGCATGGAGAGCGCTTATTTCCCGCCGCTCTTGCCACCAGATAGAGCGGGAAGCTCAGGGCAGCAATGAGCAAGGAGAAGGTTAGGGCCCGGCTGGTATCCGGCCCAGGCGACGGCCACGATGAGGACGATGTAATACAAAAACAGGCCGGGGTGGTCTCAGAAACGGATCTTAAGTACGGTAAGCATTCGTAGTGGGTCTGAACTTACCGGCGCGGATGCTGGCGCTGTTGCGCCAGGTATTCTCCGGTCAGGTTGATATGCTCCCGTCCCAACAGGGAGAAATATTTAACAAATCTGAATCCCTGTCTGCTCGTTTTCCCCGCAAGGCATGGGTAGTACGCGATGGTGGGTGCGGTAAATACGACAGCGAGCCGAGGGAAAAAGTGACGATGATTATCCTACCGATGGTTCCTGCATGCCCAAAGTTCTGACGGTGGCGCAGGTAACCTGAAGGATTCAGACACGCATCGACGTTGGCGACGACGCAGTTCATAGAGAAGGTGCAACTGGGTCGACTGTCGCGTGAGCCAGCCGTGAACCATCTCGCAGCGATCAATAGACTTTACTTCGCTGGGCCAGCAGTAGGCTTGTCTATAACGGCGAGCACCTTGTAGGTTTCGGACTACGTCTTCTTGCCATCCAAAGCGAGGGCATAGCGCCTTGCAAGGCTTCGCGAGGAAGCTCATGTGGATGGAAGCATTCATTGACGCTTATACAAACAAGTGAGCTTTGGAAGATGACACTTCATCAATCCACATAGACTTCAGAGGTCCTGGAAGTGTCCTGAAGGAAGCTCTTACCGCGGGCCTCTGGACCGAAGTAAAAAAGCACAAGAAGAACAGCAACAACGCATGTTGCGAAACCCGCGAGTGCCAGTTGATATCCGAATAGGTCGCGAAGCTTCAATTCTAGGATCGTTGCAGGAGAGGCAACCAGGACGCCGAGCTGATATACGAAGCCTGGGAAAAGACCGCGAAGGGAGGCTGGACATAGCTCGTTGATGTGGGCCGGTATAACACCGAATGCGCCCTGTCCTCGTAGCTGCATCAGGCACGAACCCAAAACCAGAACAAGCACGGTGTTCCCAAAGGCCCAGGCAGGAATGGAGATAAGGCACAATACGAGCGAGAGCATGATGGAATAGCGTCGTCCCATCCACTCAGAGAGGGAGCCGAAGAGAAGAGCTCCCCCAATTGCTGCAATGTTGTAGAGGATAGGGACGGCATACAACGCGTTCATGCCTGCGATTCGCTTGCTACTCATGCGATGAGTCGATTTGAGAAAATCGGGATAAAGATCCTGTGTCCCGTGCGAAAGACACAACATAACGGACATAAGAATCAGCAGGTAAATAAAAATGCGTCCATGCGGCAGCATTGCATGAAAGATCTCTCGAACAGAACTTAGCTTTTGTGCGCCCCAAGCTCCGGACTCCGGGGCAAGATATGTCAGTAGCGCGACGAGTAGAGCCACTGGAGCTCCTAGAAAAAAGAAGACCCGCCACCCGTGTTGCAAAGTTACGACCTGGATAGCGACAGCCGCGCAGAGATATCCCATAGGATAGCCCCCCTGCATCATCCCACTCAACAAGCCGCGCATTCGAGGTGGAGCGCTCTCCATTGCGTAGGATGCTCCGATACCCCAGAATCCTCCCATGCCCAATCCATAAAGCGCACGCATTATGACGAAGAAGGTAAAGCTTGGAGCAAGTCCGCTCAGCACCGTCACCGCGGAGAAGTAAAGCACGCAGCCGATCAGTGGCCACTTACGACCGTATCTGTCTGCGAGGGCGCCAAAAAATAAAGCGCCAAGCGGCCTCATCGCCAAGGTTAGCGTCAGGGTGTAAACAACAGCCTCTTTGCGTACATGGAAGTGCGCCGCAATTAGATCGAAGAGGAAGATCAGGATAAAGAAGTCGAACGCATCCAGAAGCCACCCGAAGACACCTGCGCTGACAGCCAGTTGCCAACGCTTGGTCTCGACTTCGGGTATGGCCAGATCCTTGTAGTAAGTATCTATCAATCGAGGTCTCCTAGCGGAAGCTCCAGCGAGTCCACGATGCCGTCGCTCAGCGTCTGAGTGGTACCGTTGCCCCCCATGTCGGGAGTCAGAAGTTCCCGCCGTTGCAGCAGGACATGTTGGATCGCCTTAAGAATATGATCTGCAGCTTCATGTTGCCCCAGATGATCCAGCATCATTGCGGCAGACCAGATCTGCCCGATGGGATTCGCGATTCCCATACCCGCGATGTCAGGAGCAGACCCATGGACTGGCTCGAACATGGACGGAAAGATCCGTTCTGGGTTGATGTTAGCGGAAGGCGCGATCGCAATCGTACCTGTAACTCCAGGGCCTAAGTCCGAGAGAATGTCACCAAATAGGTTACTTCCTACTACGACGCTGAAGCGCTCCGGTGACATAACAAAACGCGCGGCAAGAATGTCGATGTGGTACTGATCCGTTTTGACGTCCGGGAACTCCTGACTGACCGCATGGAAGCGCTCGTCCCAGAACGGCATGGAGTAAAAGAGTCCATTCGACTTAGTTGCGGAGGTGACATGGGGGCGCCCCAGTTTGCGGGCAAATTCGAATGCGTAGCGGAGGATTCGATCTGTTCCACGGCGTGTAAAGATTGCTTGCTGTATTACAGTCTCGCGGTCAGTTCCGGCGAACATTCGTCCACCTACTTGCGAGTACTCGCCTTCTGAGTTTTCGCGCACGACCCAGAAGTCGACGTCTCCTGGTTGTGCGCGAATTGGAGCCTGTACCCCGGGAAGCAGCCGTACTGGCCGTAGATTCACGTATTGATCGAACTCCCTACGGATTGGTATCAGAAGACCCCATAGCGAGATATGATCGGGAACTCCGGGAAATCCAACCGCGCCGAAGAAGATGGCGTCGTGATCGCGGAGCCGCGCAATGCCGTCCGCCGGCATCATGCGCCCGGTCTTCTGGTAGTACTCGCAGCTCCAATCGAAGTGCTCGAAGACGTACTCGATCCCGAAAAGGGAGCCGACACGCTCCAGGACACGGAGACCTGCGGGGACGACCTCATTCCCAATACCGTCCCCGGGTATGACTGCGATGTTGAACTTCATAACACCATCCTGAACTTCTAGATGCAGCGGCCGCCATCTACCTCGAGGCAAACTCCAGTGATGAAGTCGGCCTCGTCGCTGGCAAGAAATGCGACTGCTTTTGCGACATCCAATGGCCTGGAGAGCCGTCCCAATGGAATGCCACTGATAACTTTGGCGCGTGCTTCGGGGGTGTCCTGCCCCCCGGGCAGAAAGTCGGCGATCAGCCCTGTCTCACCCATAACCGGATTCACAGCGCACACTCTGATCTTGAAGGCCGCCAATTCAACAGCCATGGACTTGGTCAAAAGGATCGCGGCTCCCTTCGAGCCGTTGTACCAGGTCAGGCCAGGGCGCGGACGAACGCCCGCAGTCGATGCAATGTTGATCATCACCCCACCCCCTTGCGCCTTGAATAATGGCACGACGTTTTTTGCAGAGAGGTAAAGGCTCTTCACGTTGACCGCGTAGACGAGATCGAACGTTGCTTCATCCACATCCAGCATGGGTTGCGACTTATGCGTGGTGCCGGCATTATTTACCACGATGTCCAGCCTGCCGTATGTGTCCACGGCCAGCTTTACCATTGCGGCCACCTCGTCATTTTTCGTGACGTCCGTGACGGAGACGGTGGCCTTGCCTCCAGAGCTCCGAATCCTGGCAGCGACTCGTTCCGCGCATTCACTCCGAATATCCGCGACCACAACACTCGCGCCCACTTCTGAGAAGAGCGTTGCAATGCCCTCACCGAACCCGCTGCCCGCACCCGTGACAATCGCGACCTGACCTTGCAATTTCATCTTGTCTTCCTCACCTTCATTTACGAAATGTCGAAACAGAGATACTTCACTTCGAGATAGTCATCGATGCCGTACTTCGAACCCTCACGTCCCAATCCGGATTGCTTCACGCCCCCAAAAGGCGCAACCTCTGTTGAGATCAATCCTTCGTTGATTCCGACCATTCCATACTCGAGCGCTTCGGAGACTCTCCAGATTCGTCCGATATCCCGCGTATAGAAATATGCTGCTAGCCCGGACTCGGTATTGTTACTTCGAGCGATCACTTCTTCTTCCGTCGAGAAACGGATCAATGGAGCCACCGGTCCGAAGGTTTCCTCGTCGAGGAGCGCGGAGCCCTCTGAGATCTCGGTCAAGATTGTGGGTTGGAAGTACAAACCACCCAGCGCATGTGGCTGCCCACCAGTGTGTATCAGGGCTCCACGGGCGACCGCATCCCCGACGTGCGAAATTACCTTCTCGATGGCACTGTGATTGATCAGCGGGCCGATAGTCACTCCCTCGTCCAGGCCGTTGCCTACCTGTAGCTTGTCGACGGCTGCCGCCAGCCTCTCTGTAAAGAGGTTATAGATTCCGTTCTGAACATAGATTCGGTTCGCACATACACAGGTCTGGCCTGCATTGCGGAACTTCGAGGCCATCAGCCCTTCAACCGCTTTGTCTACGTTGGCGTCGTCGAAGACGATGAACGGTGCGTTCCCTCCAAGCTCCAGAGAGACCTTCTTAACCGTATCCGAGCACTGACGCAGAAGAATGCGGCCCACCTCGGTCGAGCCAGTGAAGGACAACTTACGAACCACTGTGCTGGATGTAAGCTCCCGTCCAATCTCTATCGCGTCTCCAGTAATTACGTTGAACACACCTGCTGGAATTCCTGCACGCTTGGCCAGTTCTGCCAAGGCCAGCGCGGAGAAGGGAGTCTCGGGCGCGGGCTTCACAACAATCGTGCAGCCCGCAGCCAACGCTGCGCCTGCCTTGCGCGTGATCATCGCGTTGGGGAAGTTCCACGGTGTAATTGCCGCAACCACCCCGATAGGCTGCTTCAACGTAACGATCCGGCGATGCCGTGCATTGGCGGGAATTGTATCGCCATAGACTCGCCTTGCCTCACCGGAGAACCAGTGCAGAAATGAGGTGCCGTAGACGATCTCGCCACGAGCCTCAGCCAGCGGCTTCCCCTGCTCCAGTGTCAGAATTCTTCCGAGATCCTGTTGATGTTCAAGGCAAAGGTCGGCCCAGTTGCCAATAGCATCCGAGCGCTCCTTCGCGCTCAGCGAACGCCACGCTGGCAACGCCTCTTCCGCGGCGCGAATCGCCAGCCTCGTTTCTTCGGCGCCGAAGCGAGGAACACGACCAAGCACCTTACCATCGTGTGGATTCAGTATTTCATCGACCGGGTCTCCCAACCATTGGCCATCGATGAAACACTGCTCGCGAAATAGACCGTCATCCTGCAGCCCCAATGCGGAGGCGTTCCCACCCGAACTTATAGTGGAGGTCAGCATAGCTGATTGTCCGCCTTTCGGCCTTGCTCAAAGGCCAGAAACCCGTCAAGAACTAAAAAGCCCATGGCATTCCGCGTATCGACTGTGGCGCTGGCAATATGAGGTGTAAGAAAGACGTTATGCAATGCTTTATATCGAGGATCGAAGTTAGGCTCGTCGGTAAACACATCGAGCCCTGCTGCAAAGATACGATTGCTTTGGAGCGCCTCTATTAAAGCGTCGTCATCGATCGTCTCGCCACGCGAAATATTAACGATAACGGAATCGGCAGGAAGCAAGCTGATCCGCCGCCTGTCCAGGAACTTCACCAACTCCGCACTTCCCGGCGCGAGTAGGAATAGAACGTCGCTTACCTCTAGCAAAGCCTCCGCTGTGGGGTGATAGGTTGCGCCTATACTCTCGTCCGGAGAGAGCGCCCTTCGGTTGTGATAATGCAACTTCATTCCGAATGCCGCTAGTCGTCGGGCAACAGCCTGCCCGATCCGTCCCATGCCGAGGATACCCGCACGTCTGCCAGTCAGGCTGATCCCCAGCAACTGGGTAGGTGCAAAGCCTGTCCATTTACCGGAACGCATCAAAGCGTCGGCCTCATGAGCGCGCCGTGCGGCATTCAGCATCAGCATCACGGCGAGATCTGCACATGCTTCAGACAACACCCCCGGAGAATAGAAGACGGCGACACCACACTCGCGGGCTGCTTCGAGATCAATATGGTTATAACCCACGGACAATGTCCCGATTGCTTTCAGCGTTCCCTTCAGCCGCTCGAAGACAGAGCGGGGAATCGGTTGCATCGCTGAAGTCACAATATAGTCGCAATTCAGCGCCGCCTCTGCTAACTCCATTGGACTAAGAACTACATCTTCCTTATTCATAATGAGTTCGTATCGTTCGGCCCTGCGCTCCACGGCCTCTGGCAATCGCCGGGAGACAAATACCTTCAAGTTTGGTGGCCGGGATTCGGGTTCCCCAACGTCACGCATTTGTGCAGTCTCCTTCATTGGGAACGGCATACTAAATAACTTTTTACAGAGAATCGACAGGGATCTGAGTTCGACAGCGCAAGCATACCGATAGAAATGATCTTCGGCAAGTTAAGTTGTATGACAACCAGTCTAGCCTACTATATGAAATGTTATTGACGGCGCGGACACAATGTGCGTATAAAGATTGCGCTTCCCAACTTCCGTATGAGGCCACGGTCAATGCAACAGCATTCACGATATGCCGCATCCCGTTTTCCCAGCTCTGCGGCTATGAGCCGCCGGCAGCTATTGGGCGGTCTCGTGGCAAGCGCTATCCTCGCTACCCCGTTCCGCACCCTTCTCGCACAGTCCCCTCTGGGGACAGAGGCAAGAAGAGGAGACACCCTCAAGATCACGGACCTGGAGCTGATCCAGGTCAAGGGACATTACGACGCGACCCCTACTGTGGACAATCAACCAGAGGTCACACCGCTTGCCATCTACGACGGTTATAAGGCAAAGGTCTATGAAGATAAGTCTGGACCAAGTAAGCAGATCGAAACATCTGCGATCTACCTGTACATTCATACTGCGGGCGGCTTAGACGGATTCTACGGCCCCATCGACCGGGAAGCTGCCTTCGTCGTTCGTGAACAGTTACGCCCCTTTCTGATCGGCAAAGATGTACTGGCCGGTGAAGAGTTGTGGGATCAGATGTATCGGTCCAATCGCCACTCTCGCGATGGCATCTTCATGATGGCAATCAGCGCAGTCGACAATACCCTCTGGGACCTGCGCGGACGTTACTACAACGTTCCGGTCTATCGGCTCCTTGGAGGCCCTACACGGGAATCCGTCGAAGCATATTCGAGCACACTGGGGTTTTCGCTCCAACCAGATGCGGTGAGGAAGCGTTGTCTGGCGCTAAAGAATGAAGGCTTCCGTAATCAGAAGTGGTTCATGGGCTATGGCCCGGGGGATGGACCTGAAGGCATGCGCCGCAATGTGGAATTGGTTCGCATCTTGCGCGAGACCTTAGGCGACGACGTGGAGATCATGTTCGATTCCTTCAGTGGTTGGGACCTGACCTATGCGCTTGAGTGGGCGCACCAAGTTGAACGATACCGCCCTCGCTGGATGGAGGAGTCAACACACCCTGAGAAGATTGAGACCTTCAGCACGCTTCGTCGAAGCACATCCATTCCCATCGCATCGGGGGAACACTTTTATGGCCGCTGGGAGGTCGAGCGCTATCTCAATGCTGGCGGGCTCTCCGTCGTGCAGGCCGATCCTGAATGGTGTGGCGGAATATCAGAGCTACTCAAGATCGGTACCATCGCAAGCGTGCATGACGTACCTGTTATTCCGCACGGTCACAGCCTTCATGCGGCACTGCATGTGATTCTCAGTCAGTCGCCCATGACTTTTCCGCTGGCAGAGTACCTCGTGATCAAGATGCGCTCTTACTACCATTTTGAAGCGAATCCGCCGGTACCGGTGCGTGCGCATTTCTCCGTCCCAAAGGGTCCCGGCTTCGGTATCACGCTTGATGAAGGCAAGGTCGAGTCCCGTAAAGTGCTCGCTTTTTAATCCAAATAGCTCTACTTGAGGATCTATATCTTGAACAGACGAAACTTTCTCACCTCCTCGACCGTTGCGGCCATAGCATTTCCTATTGCCTCACAACTGCAGACTCTCTCCGCGCAGGTAACTGAAGGACTAAAGATTACCTCCATGGAGACTGAACTGCTTCGCATGCCTCCGGGCAAACCCTTTTTGGACGCGATTCATCGCTTTGGATCGGAAGGTGGCGGAGTCGTGTTGCGCTTGAAGACCAACAGCAACATCACGGGCTGGGGCTACATCTCCTTCGGCGCTGAGATTGGCGGTCCCGGGATAGTGGAAGGTATCCTCCAGAACCTCCTCAAGCCGGCGTTGATAGGCCAGGACCCCACTATGTCCAAGAGGCTGCGCCATGAGATGTGGCGGGCCGCCGAGTACAGCGGTACTTCCGGTCTTGTTACCTGTGCCATGGCCGCTGTCGATATGGCGTTGTGGGATATCGTCGGCAAAGTTGCCAAGATGCCTGTCTATCGTCTGCTGGGAGGCTATCGTTCGAGCCTGCCCACTTATGACATGTGTGGTTGGTACTACGATAACGACGACGACCTGTCACAATTTCAAAAACAGATTCAAGGAGCATTAGAAGAAGGCTTTCACGCCGTCAAGATCAAGGTGGGTCGCTACACCCTCGATGACGATGTCAAGCGGATCAAGGCTGCGCAGGCACTGCTTGGCAAAGATCGCCGCTTAATGGTTGACGCCAACCAGAAGTTCAACTTCACAGATGCTCTCGCACGCGGCCGCGTTTATCAGGAGCTTGGTTGTTTCTGGTATGAAGAGCCGATGATGCCGCACGCAAAGAAAGAATACGGAGCGCTCGCAGCGGAACTCGACATCCGTATTGCAACTGGAGAAAACCTTTACGGCAAGTATGAATTCCTTGAACAACTACGCATAGGCGGTGCTGATGTAGTGCAGCCCGATAACCGTCGAGCAGGCGGGGTTACGGAGTGGATGGAAATTGGAGCGATCGCTGATGCATTCAATGTAGAGCTCGCGAGCCATGGAGGAGCCCCCACCAACATGCATATGTTACTCGCGATGCCGAACGCCATTTACATGGAGTCCGGCAGTCTGAAGAGCGATACGACACATGTGGAGACTCTACGACTTGTCAATGGAGAAATTCCGGCACCGGAGGATCCCGGCATGGGCAATGAGCTCCGCCGCGACTTCATCGACAAATATAAGGTTCGCTCTTGAACAGCTCTTCGGTCGAAGCTCTTCGCAATATACGAAATTCATATTTTTGGAGGTACAACATGCAGCATCGAACACATTTGCTTTCATTTGCATTCTTCTTTCTCAGTGTGGTCACCGCCAACGCGCAGTTTGAAGTGGGTTCCATCACCGGTGCGGTAACGGATATATCGGGAGCACGCCTGCCGGCCGCTACGGTAGAAGCCACTCAGAACTCGACGAACTCATCTAGAAAGACAACAACTTCAGCAACGGGGGAGTACACCTTCGTTGGTCTGCAACCTGGCGTCTATACGATCAAAGTTACACTGAGTGGCTTCAGCGATCAGATCCGCAGTGTGAACGTCGCGGTGTCGGAGCGTGTAGAAGCGAATGTCTCACTCAATGTTGGCAGCGCAACGGCTACGGTGGATGTGGACGCGACTTCGACAGCGGTTAATCTGGAGACAGGCTCCTCGGAACTCGGTAATGTCCGTTCGCAGGATCAGGTTCAGGGTCTGCCGCTGAACAGCCGCAACTTTACGCAACTGGTCTATCTTGCGCCCGGGGTCAATAATCGTGGAAACTCCGCCAACTCTGTCTCCCAGGGATACACGAACGGTCGCGGTACCAACGGTGCAGTTATCGGCGGTAATCCACCTGAAGATACGGTGTACCTCCTCGATGGAATCCAAAGCATGGATAATGACGCAGATGATCTCATCCTGTTTCCAGTAGTCGACGCCATTGGTGAATTCAAGGTTCAAACCAGCGCGGCACCCGCAGCCTTCGGCGGTAGTCCGGCTATTATCAACGTGTCCTTCCGCTCAGGAACGAGCAAGCTGCACGGAACGCTATACGAGTTCGTCCGCAATAATATCTTTGACGCCAAGAACTACTTTGACTCCCCAACCAAGCCGATTCCACCGTTCCATATGAACCAGTTCGGGGCGAACCTGTCTGGTCCAATCGTCATCCCTCACCTCTTCAATGGACGTGACAAGCTATTTTTCTTCATCGACTACGAAGGGAAGCGTCAGAACCAGGCACAAACCTATACCAGCACAGTCCCAACAGCAGCCTTTCGAGCTGGAGACTTCGGTGCTCTGTGCACGGCCGGTTTCAATGCAGCGGGTCTGTGCATGGCCCCGGCAGCTCAGCTGGCCGCGCAACAGATCTATGTACCAGGAACGGCGGCATCCACGGGTGCCGCTAAAATTCCGCTGCCGTTCAACCGGCTAACCTCTATCGACCCCACCTCAGCGAACCTCGCCGCGCTGTATCCCGCACCGACCTCGCCCGGAATCTCAAACAACTTCCTCTTCAATGGCCCCGTCATCAATAATATCCACCAGGGTGACGCCCGCATTGACTATCACTCGAATATGACCACAATCTTCGGGCGCTTCAGTAAAGAAAACCCCTACACGATTACACCCGGTTATCTTCCAGCGCCTGCCGTCGGCGGTGGTCCCTCTCGACCTGGGGCCACTGAAATCCCAGCCTGGCAGGGGGTGCTTGGATACAGCCGCACCTTTGGAGGCAATAAGTTCTACGAAGGCCGTCTTGGCTACTCCCGCATGACCGAGCTCATCATTGATACCGACTCTACAATGGGGAATCTTGCCGAGCAATTGGGCATACCGAACGCCAATCGCAGTGGCACTGGCCTTACCAATATCAGTATCTCTGGCGGTACAGTCGGCCTTGGTGATGGTTCCGGAAGTCTTCAGAAGGTCAACAACAACTGGGAGGTGGATCAGGCATTCACTCTCATCAAAGGAAACCATGAGTTGAAGGTTGGCGTTGACTTCCAGAGTCGCCGCTTCGCATTTTTCTCTCCTACCTACCCCGTTGGCCAAATGACTTTCTCTGGCGTCTACACCGGCAATGGCTTCGCAGACTTTCTCTCTGGGCGGCCCATTAGCTCAACCCTCGACGTCAATCAATTTTTTAGCCTGCTTCGCTTTCAAACCAGCTACTATGTCCAGGACAACTGGCGTGTCAGTCCCAAACTAACCTTCAACTTTGGCCTTCGCGACGATACCGTCACTCCTTGGACTGAGCGCTCAAACCGGCTTGCTGGCTTCTCGCCGCTGAACGGCGGTCAGCTCATTCCGGTTGGAACCGATCCCGCCTTCCCGGGCAATCACATCACAGACGGGCGCTATACAAACTTTGGTCCACGTTTCGGCTTCTCATGTTCCATAAATAGCCGTACAGTTCTGCGCGGTGGAGTAGGCATCTTCTACGCTTTTCAGAACAATACCTCCAACGTCAACCAGGCAGTCAACGCACCTTTCCATGGCTCACTGGTCGCCAATAATAACTCTGGCAACTACGCTGCCGCGGCTCCCATATCGGCCGGATTTCCTGCGGCACGTCCTACCCTTTATCCGACAGCCGGTACGAACTTCGTCTACTATCCTCGCAGCTACAAGAACCCCTCCGCGAACGAGTGGAATCTGAACCTGCAAACGCAACTCACCAAGAAAGACGTACTTTCCATCGCTTACGTAGGTCAGACGGGCGTGCACGTTCTCGTCGTGAACAACATCAATCTTGCTTCACCCGGGAGCGGAGCGGTAGCCGCACGCAGGCCGTTTCCGAACCTCGCGGACGGCACTCAAAACAATCCGACCGGTAGTTCCTCTTACCACTCGTTTCAAGCCAGTTATATCTATACCGCCTCTAAAGGACTTCACTTACAAGGCGCATACACTTATTCTCACAGCCTCGATAACACAAGCGGCACTGGTTCAAGCGTTGCCTATCAGAATCCCTATGTTCTTTCCAGCTACTATGGCAATTCTGACTTCGACCTTCGTCATAGTCTCGTCCTAAGCCAAACCTATGAGCTTCCGTTTGGCCGCGGCCACACATTCCTCCCAGATGCTGGTCTGCTAACAGATCTCCTCGTTGGCGGTTGGCAACTCAACAGTATCGATACCTTTCAGACAGGATCGCCATACACTCCCACGATGGCGACTTCAAACCTCAACAATGGTACCGGCGTTCAATATCCAAATCGCATCGGTTCCGGCAAATTAGCAAACCGTAACCCACTCGCCTGGTTCAATACAGCGGACTTTGTCGCACCGCCCGCTTTCACATTTGGCAATTCTGGCCGTAATATTCTCTACGGCCCCGGCACAAAGCAGTTCGATGTATCTATCTTCAAGACCGTCCACCTCAACGAATCGGCGACTCACTATCTGCAGTTCCGGGCCGAGGCTTTCAATGTCTTCAATATCCCTCAGTTCAACAACCCCAACGCTCAAATCGGGGGTGTCAATGCAGGAAAGATATCCTCCGCTGGCCAGCCGGTTCTTTTCCAAAGAACCTCTCGCGAAATCCAACTTGCAGCTAAACTTTATTTCTAGTCTGCCCCACTGCCACGTCGTAGCGGGGTTGTTATCCCGCTACGACGTGATCAAGTTCATGGAGAGAGCATGACCTTTGCTACCCTCAACACTGTTGTGGCATTTACTTTCATGGCGCTTACCGTATCAAGCGCCCAGACCAGCAAGATCGATGTCTATACGGCTGAGCAGTTGACAGCCTCGTCAACAAAGGCCGCCCTAAAACCAGGCGAAACCCCAAGCGTCCTTGAACATTACCCGAATCACTACACCATGCTTATTACTCGTCGCGATAACGGTCAATCCGAACTGCATGAGCATGTTGCCGATGTCTTTTTCGTAGCGGGCGGAAGTGCTCAGCTATGGACTGGAGGGTCGATGCAGAATGATAAAGTCACAGAGCCGGGCGAACATCGTGGTTCGGGTCTGTTCGGCGCATCGGTCGTCTCTCTAAAACGTGGCGATCTTGTGCATATACCGGCAAACGTGCCGCACCAACTGCGGCTCGCTCCCGGAGATACTTTCACTTACTTCGTCGTAAAGGTTCATGAGGACAGTGCAATAGCACCTCTACCCAAACCGTCCCGCTAGGACGTAAGTCTGGGTCGGATTGTTCACCAGTTGCGATACGCTTAAAGGACATGGCCATTTCACAACCTAATACGAAAACGGCCTCGGAGCGGGAGGGATCGGAATGGATCGCGCTCTTTGCCTCGGAGCAGATATCCTCGACCCGGACACTAGCCGACCGTGTCTCCGAAGCACTGATGCGGAAGATCGTGGGCAAGGAACTGCCAGCCGGTGCTCAGCTTCCCTCGGAGCAGATGATGGCCGCCAGCTTCGGCGTCAGTCGAACGGTTGTGCGCGAGGCCATCTCTCGTCTGAAGTCCGAGGGCCTTATAGATACACGCCAAGGTCGCGGCGCGTTCGTAAGAACAGACCGAACGGACGTCCCTCTTCGGTTAGGAATCGATGCAACCAATCCTCTACCTTCTTTGCTGCATATCCTCGAGTTACGGCTCGGACTCGACGCTGAAATAGCAGCTCTGGCAGCCGCACGCAGAACGCGGGATCAGATGGCCGCTATTCAACGCGCACTCAAGGCAATCGATCACGCCAGCGATGCAGGCGGTGACGCGGTCGCCGAGGACCTCGAGTTTCATCTCTCCATCGCACAGGCCACGCAAAACCCTATGTTCTTCGAATTGATCCGCTTTCTTGGCGGCTCGTTTTACAGCGGTATCGCCGTAACCAGGGCAAACGAGCGCCGTATGGAAGAGCTTGCGAAAGAAACCCGCAGTGAACACAAGGCAATTGCACAAGCGGTCTCTAAACGCGATGCACATGCGGCTGCGGCTGCCGCACGTACTCATATCGAGAATGCCTCGAAGCGCCTTCTCTCAGCCGACGCAGACTTTTGGCAAAACAAAGCTATTCAAGTTGTCTCAACCTCAAAATAAAATGCAGCTTGCTAGATCGTAGCCCTGCCGAGGCTCGCCTCTCCACCCCGCCCATCTTCAAATCTGGACGAGATTACTACAATAAGTGCGGTCGGTGGGTAGTTACGACGGATGAAGTGCACAGCGTAATCTTCATGACAAAAAGGTGCAGTCGTGGAACGCCTTGCTCAAATCTCGAGCATCTCGCAATCTGTCGAAGCGGTCTGTAGCCGAAGCGTCTAGGTATCTCTCACAGGCCGCCGTCACTGACCGCTTAATACACAGTTCGTGGATCACCAGGTAATTCGGTATCGATGGCTGGTAGTTTTTGTCGGCTCATTGGTAGATATTTCCTCTCGTCTTTGCCGAAAGGATGTCGCCACAACTATAGGCAGCCACTGCACTTGAGGTTGCATCGTACTTCTTGAATCTGGCTAAACTTCTCGAATTCATTCTTTAGGAACAGATCAAATCTATGCCGCTAAAGTACGTGCGAACTTCGCAAAATTCCAAAACACTCCTCCCCGAAATTGTCCGACTCGACCGTCTTTTGACCCTCAACCAAAGAAATATCGAAGCCACAGAAGACGAGATTGAGCGGTGGACGGTGGGAAATCCCGTGACCGCGTCAGATAGAGTGCAGCTACGGGAGCTGAGACGGATACGGCTCGATCTGCTCGCGCGTCGCCAAGCTCTTCGAGACCGCGTAGAGGCAGCCGCATAAACAAATAGGGGACGGCGGATCTTAACGGACGCGACGAGGCAAAAGCGCGCCGCACAGTAGGTGTGTCCCAGGGTGTTGAGGCCGCAATCCTCTTGTGCTGGTTCGCCGTTGGGGACATCATTAGGTCGGATTCGAGAGGTCGGATTCGAGCGATTCTCCCGGACCTGTATGACAAAGAATGTTTGTAGTGCCGTGACGCTTTCGAAGCTAGCGCTCCTTTCGCACTGCTTCTCCTGCTCTACATCTCCAATGGTTGTCGAAGAGAGCAGCAACGTATCCGTGATCCTTCGATCCACGGACCAGCTCTTGTGGGCGCCTCTAAAAGAAGGTGTTGCAAGGAAGATGGTCTTTCCAGTTGCGATCAATCAAAATGATCACCGGCAAACTAGCTTCTGCCAGTGACCATTTTGATCAGTGTTATTTTGCTCCTCGAAAGCGACGCATCAAACCAATGACGCTAAACATTCCCGTCCCAAAGAGAGCCAATGAAGCAGGTTCGGGGACAGTAGAAATGGTTCCCGAGTAGTCGAGACCTTCATTCACGAGGTTCACTTGCTTTACATCGAATGTGAGTTCATTCAATCCTTCGGAGATACCCGAAAAGGAGAAGGTCAGAGGTGTAAGGCAGTTCGGCCCTGTGTCCGAGCAACTAGCATAACTATTATCCGCGCCCATGAGGCCGCCTGCCTGAAGGATCAGCACGTTATTCAGGAAGATGGAGACGGTGTCGTCTGCGAGAACGGTAAGGGTCCCCACTGTGGATGCATTTGTTCCAATAGCGTTAAACGAGGTGGTGTAGACGTAGTTGCCGTTTGGTACAACGACGCTACCGGTGGGACCAGTACCCGAATTGAACGAAACGTAACTGGAACCGGGGAGGGCAGCGTGCCATGTGGACCCGGCGCTGATGTTGTAGGTGGCACCTGTCCCACTATTGACTGTTGAAGTGAGTGGAAGATAGGACGTAGCAGTGTTGTCAAAACCTGGATTGACCGCGGTCGTTCCATAGCTTCCAAGAGTGATGGTAGAGGCATTTGCTGAGACTAGGGCCGCGAAGGCGATTGTTATGGCGACAAACGTTTTATGAAACTGAATCAAGTGGTTCTCCCGGAATTCTTCTAAATACTTCCTACACAGTCTTTAGGAGCATTCCTATGGCCACTGAAAAGATTCTGACCGCCGTTAGTAGTCGTCTGGACCACCAAGGTTACGGGTTTCAGGATCAGAGTTGTATGCTTTTGAGTGCAGCATCTTGCAACTTAAAGTGGAAGTTTAATGCCAATATTGTACCGGCGTGTTCCACTACAGATTTAGCAAATCGATGAATGAACCGCTAGGATTGAATCCAACAATAAGCCGCAAAAACATCACATTGAGGCTGATTCGCAATGACCTCTTCATCGGCTAAGACACTGATGATGTTGACAATACCTTGACACCTTAAGACTTGCAATGTGCTAAATTGCATTAGAGTAAATAACATCTTGGGTGCCCGCGAGGGCATAAAAGGGAAGCCGGTGAGAGTCCGGCGTGGTCCCGCCACTGTAATCAGGAACAATGACTTTCCATTGGCCACTCGGTTTTGCACCGGGGAAGGCGGAAAGTCAGGAGTTTGGCAACATCGACTCCGCCTGTAAATCAGGAGACCTACCCAGGATGAATTTGTGAAACTTCTCCGCGCGGAAACGGGAAGCGATCGCTCATTGGTCCTTGAGCTTTTGTGCCTCTTTCCCGCTATTCAGGATTGTGAGGCGCATTTGTTCCGACCGAGTTTGAATTCTCCACCCAGCACTGTTTACGTTTCTCTTCTATCGATCGTATTTCTTTTTCTTGTAGCAATGCCCTTGTGGGCAGCGACGGGCGGTAGCATCTCCGGCGTGGTCGCAGATCAGAGCGGTGCTATGGTTCCGGGGGCAACCCTGAAACTGGTCAATACTGCCCAGCGGACGACGTATCAAACGACCTCTGACAGACAGGGCTTCTATTCCTTTCCCAATCTTGCAGTCGGCCACTACGACCTCACTATCGAAGCCAACGGGTTCACGCCGCAGCGGAAGACAAATTTAACGGTAGACACTGCCTCGGCGATCCGAGTGGATGTCAGTCTCTCCATCGGTTCGCGATCGGATACAGTGACAGTCACGAGCGAGACCGGAGTGCAGGTCGAGACAGCGGCGACCAACCTGGGCGAGGTGGTGTCGGGTGCCCAGATGACAGCGCTTCCGTTGAATGGACGAAGCTATACCGACCTGCTGGCGATTCAGCCGGGAGTGGCTCCCATCTCGACGTTGTTGTCCAACTCCGTCATCATGGCGGGCGTTACAGGCAGTATCAATCCATCCGGCGATCTGAATCCTGGCAATCTTTCCATCAACGGTCAACGCGAGTCAGCCAACGGGTTTTTGGTGAACGGAATCGATGTCCAGGAGCACATGAATGGCGGTACCTCGATCATCCCGGATCTTGATTCGATCGAGCAGTTCAGGGTTTTGACGACGAACTTCGATCCTGAGTATGGCAACTATAACGGCGGAATCGTTACTGTCATCAGCAAATCGGGAACCAGTCAATTACACGGTAGAGCGTTCGAGTTCTTCCGCAATACAAATCTGGACGCACGGGGATACTTTGATCCAACGCGCTCGGCCTTTGAGCAGAACCAGTTTGGGGGTGCTATCGGCGGACCGATCAAGAGCGACAAGCTGTTTTTCTTCACTGACTATCAGGGAACGCGCACGACTCAAGGTGTTTCGACGGGGAATATTTCAGTACCGACGGTCGCGCAGCGTAGCGGCAACTTTGTCTATCCAAGCACTCAATCGAGCATGCTTACCGGGAACGTGAGCGGTCCCTACCTGGCATCCCTCTTGACACAGCAGCTTGGCTACGCGGTTACGGCGGGAGAGGCATATTCTGCGGTTTTTCCGAACGGAGTCATCCCCCAACGCGCCTGGTCCGCGCCTGCAAAAAATCTGCTGCAATATATCCCTTCTCCTAATTCCGGTTCGGATCAATTTTCTACGTCTGCTTTTTCGCAGACGGTTCGCGATGATAAGGGATCAGTACGCATCGATCTCAATAGCAGGCTCGGCCAGTTATCCGGCTATTATTTTCTCGACGATTACCGGCTGGATAACCCCTACCCTGGTTCTGTGGCCGGAGCGAGTATTCCCGGCTTCGATGCGTTGACGATCGGACGGGCGCAACTCTTCTCGCTTGGAGATACGAAGGTCATTGGCGCAAATATCGTCAATGAATTTCATGTGGGCTATCTCCGCAATGCGAACATTATCGGTCAACCGAAGGGCGGCCTCGGTGTCAGTCTGGCGTCGCAAGGGTTTTCATCGGCGGATGACTCTGGAATCTTCGTTCAGGCGCCCCAGTTCGAGGGAGTAGAGAACATCACCTTCCCGACCTTTGTCATGGGAGTGCCGATCACCAATCTAACCCAGGTGAACAATACCTGGTACGTGAGCGATGGAATCTCCAAAGCGATGGGCTCGCACACGTTGAAATTCGGGGCCCAGTTCCATGCGGATCAGGTGAACAACCATCCGAATGCTACCTTCAACGGAACCTTCAACATCAACGGCACCGAGACCGGGAATCCATACGCGGACTTTCTGTTGGGTACTCCGAGCAACTACACACAATCCTCTGGTCAGCCGTTCTATCTTCGGAATCACTATTTCGGCACGTATGCACAGGACAGTTGGCGCGCGCGAAAGGACCTGACAATCAATGTCGGCCTTCGTTGGGACCTCATTATGCCTTGGTGGGAGAAGTTCAACCAGCTCCAGACCTATATACCCGGGGCACAGTCGACCCTCTATCCGGGAGCGCCTTCAGGATTGGTTGTTGCCGGCGATCCCGGCGTACCGAAGACACTCGCGCCTACCGACTACAAGAACTTTGCGCCCAGAGTCGGCTTGGCTTATTCACCCCGGTTTGAACAGGGAATCTGGAGCAGAATCTTCGGAAGCAACGGACAAAGCAGCATCCGAGCGAGCTACGGCCTCTTCTATACTGCGTTTCAGGGTTTGTCGGCGGGCATCATGTACGCTGTTCCTCCCTTCGGCTTTAACTATCTCAGTCCCGGGCCACCGCTGCTGGCCAAGCCGTTCATAACTGCTGCGACGGGCGTCGACAACGGGCAGCGGTTTCCGTTCCCCTTTCCGTCGCACAACGTCTCCGCCTCGAATCCTGATACCTCGGTCAATTGGTCCAACTTCCTTCCTCTTGCGGCTGACCCGTTCTTCAACCATAACAATCGCCCGGCCTACACCAGCAACTATATGTTTTCGATCCAGCGGCAGATTACGGGAGACACTCTATTGACCGTAAGCTACGTAGGAAACCAGGGACACCGCATCCTTGCACTTGTTTCGGTTAATCCCGGTAATCCGGCACTCTGTTTGAGCCTTCCCGGCTGCGGTCCCTTCGGAGAGGACTCGCCGTATACAAACGGTGCGGGAGAAACGATCCAGGGAACCCGCTTCGGTCAAGGATCGAACTACGGAGAGAATACCTCGGATAGCTCCATCGCCAATTCAAACTACAACGCTCTCGAAATCACTCTTCGCTATCAGCACCATAGATCGCAATTCCTGTTGAGCTACACGTATGCGAAGTCGATCGATCAGGGATCGAATCTCGGCGAGCAACTGAATTCGATCGATCCGCGCCAGAGCCGTACTATCTCAGCCTGGGATATGAAGCATGCTTTTGTCGGAAGCTACACGCTGGCACTTCCCGTTGCCAAGCTCTTGCATAAGAGTGACCGCCTTACAGACCAATGGAGTCTCTCCGGAACAACCCGCTTCACCACCGGTTTTCCTGTAACGCTGTTCGATAACACGGACAACTCGCTGCTCGGAACTTTAGGCAATGGAGCGAACAATTATCTGCTCGATACTCCGCAGTACCTGCCAGGGGCGCTCAAGATCAATACCAACGGCCGCAATGGCCGCCCGGCATTCAATACCGCGCTGTTTCCTGAAGAGAATCTCGGTCAGCTTGGAAACGCGAAACGCCGAATCTTTTATGGTCCTGGGATTGAGAACTTTGACATGACCCTTCAAAAGGGCCTGCGGCTGTCGGACGCCAGATCGCTTGAGTTCCGCGCGGAGGCGTTCAACGTCTTCAATCATGCGCAGTTCTATGGGCCCGCGGCGGTGGACGGACAGAGAGGGGATCCCAGCTTTGGGCAGATCGAAAGCGCGGCGGCGCCTCGCCTCATACAACTCGCAGCAAAATTTGCATTCTAAGTGCCATCATCGCATCAAATTACGCGGGACTTTGGTAGAGGCCACGACCATGACAAACAATCAAATGCTCTCATTCGACAACCAATGAAGAAATCCTCGAAACGCAGCGCCGGTTTGCTCATGTATCGAAAGCGCCAAGGCGAGGTCGAAGTCTTCCTCGTTCACCCCGGCGGTCCGTTCTGGGCTAGGAAGGACCAAGGCGCTTGGACAATCCCCAAGGGGGAGTATGAGAATGACGAGGAGCCACTCGCGGCGGCACAACGGGAGTTCCTCGAAGAGACAGGGTTCATAGCAACCGGCAGTTTCATCGAGCTAGGTTCAATTCGACAGAAGAGCGGAAAGGTAGTCATCGCCTGGGCCGTTGAAGGAGACTGCGACCCTACTCAACTCAAGAGCAACATCTGCGAAATTGAATGGCCACCCAAGTCCGGTAAGCGACTGGAGATTCCGGAGATCGATCGGGGCTCCTGGTTCTCATCGCGCAATGCCAGAACGCACATACGATCCGAGCAAATTCCACTCTTGGAAGCGTTGGAGTCCTGGATCGCTGCACGCAACATATAAAAACCTGCATCATCTTCGCTGCTCTGGAACGTCACAAATCCAGAGGGTGAGAGCGCACAGACAAACACGAGCAGTCCGAATATGCCTGCGGTAACACACTGCGCTGATGCCAACTTACGCAGCGGCGTGACTATCGATACCTGCCGCAGACGTGCTCATACCCCAAAATATATTCCTGCATCGGTATACGGTACCGGCAGCAACATCCGTATCGTCTACTTCGAGCTCACATCTTCAGAAGAGTTTAGTTCGTTTTGATGAACGTTCTGTAAATTCAGTGTGTCAACGCAATCGCACACCCGTGTTCGGAGACGAAAGAGACCAGTCTCAGCTGACTGATTTCGTAGAAGATGCGCGTCGACGACGTGTTAAGACCTCTAAGCACAAGGAAACCCCTAGCGGAGAGGTGGCGGCTGACCAATACTCGCCTCAACCAGGACTGCAAGTGGATATCGCTCTCGCATACATGAGAGATCCACGCCTTGTGTTGCTTAGAGGAGAACTTCGTGAAGGTTTTTTTTACAGGAATGTTACAGCGAAAGAATAAGGCGGGAGTGCCACCAAGAAATAGGTCCACCAGATCCTCCGCTTTTCTTGCCAACCTACTACTTGTACTCGCGCTAACGACATCGAATTTGCTAGGCCAGGGAATCACCGGAACGATTGCGGGAACGGTGAGCGACTCCAGTGGAGCGTCGATCGCTGGGGCGGTCGTCACAATCCGTCGCGTGGATACGAATGCGGTTCGGACGGCAACAACCTCCAACGTCGGCTCATATACCGTCACGCAGCTATCGCCAGGAACCTACAGCGTCAAGGTCGACAAGGCTGGCTTCGAGTCCTTTCAGCAGAACAACCTCACGCTTACGATCGATCAGGTGGTGAAGATCGACGCCCAGCTCTCTATCGGCTCGAACCAGCAGATCGTGAACGTCTCAAGCGAAGCTCCCGTCATCCAGACCGAGACCTCATCCGTCGGTCTGGTCGTCGACAGCCAGACGATCCAGAACACACCTTTGAACGGACACGTCAGTATTCTTGGCCTCATCAATCTTGTTCCTGGAGTTCAGGACGTCGCCGCGCAGGATCAGGTTCCCGTCCGTGGTGTGACGCTGGCCTTCGGGACCAATCAGCGCAACTCTTACGGCAACGCAGGGTTTACCTTCGACGGCGTCACCAACGAGGAGGTCGAGCTACAACGAGGTGAGGGCGAAGTGCCACCACTCGACGCCCTGTCCGAGTTCAAGGTCATCACCCAGGGCGCGCCCGCGGAGTTCAATCAGCCGAACCAGGTTATCGTTGTGAGCGCCAGTGGCGGCAATGCGCTGCATGGCGAGGTGCTGGAGTTCAATCGCAGCAGGGGAACAGCTGCGAAGCAGTGGGTTCCTACATCCCGTGCCTCTGCCCCCGCCCGTCCGCCTTACCAGCGCAATGAGTACAGCGCGAATCTTAATGGACCGGTCTACATTCCGCATCTCTACAATGGAAGAGATCGCACGTTCTTCTTTGCCAGCTACGAAGGGTTTCATCTCACGCAATCGAATTCGGTGAACAGTACCCAGCCAACAGCGGCGGAACGCAATGGTGACTTCAGTTGCTTTCTCGCTGGAGGGAGCTGCGCAACCTCGGGGGCACCG
Source organism: Granulicella sp. dw_53 (assembly GCF_018449545.1). Lineage (GTDB taxonomy): Bacteria > Acidobacteriota > Terriglobia > Terriglobales > Acidobacteriaceae > Edaphobacter. The sequence goes on from NZ_JAAVUR010000012.1 coordinate 158,450, forward strand.
AACACAGTCATCATCAATCCGCTGACGAAGCAACCATTCCCTGGAAACAAGATCAACGTTCCCTTCAATCCGGTCGACGTTCAGTTGCAGAACCTTCTTTTCCCCCAGTCGACCACGCAGACCACCGGCGTCAATACCTTTGAACTAATCGCCCATACGACGCAAGTGACTCGCTTCAATCTGCGCGTCGATCATAAGATCAGTGATCACGATCAGATTCGCGGAACTTGGCTGCGTGCTTTCTATGGTCCCTTTTCTGACGTAGGAACTTCTAGTCTTGCCGGCGGTGTGGCGCGAGATGGAGAACATAACTCGATCTTTGTCGTCGGTTGGACTCACACCTTCTCGCCCACCCTGCTGCTCGATAGCTATGTCTCTTACCTGCATCTTCCGCTCTTTCGCGATGCTCAGAACTTCAAGACGGATTTCTCTTCGATTATCCCAGGCCTTGGCTCACAACTGCTTGAAGGTGCACCAACTCTGAACATTACCAACATTACAGCGGTGACCGAAGCCGGTTCCAAGAATCTTGAACAGACCTATCAGGGAAACACTGCTCTCACCAAAGTTTTTCCCAAGCACACCGTCAAGGCGGGTGTCTCATATCTCTACAACGATTCCTGGCAGGATAGCTCGACTTCGCACGGCTCCTTCACGTTCACAGGCCGGTTCACCAATATCGCCTACGCCGACTTCCTTTTGGGCGATCCGGACACCACCTCCAACTCGACCCCGCACGATTCTATCGTGCGGTTCAAGTCCAGCCAATATGGCATTTATATCCAGGACGACTGGAAGCCGCTGCCAAAACTGACACTGAACTATGGCATCCGTTATGATCTGCAACGCTTCCACGACAATCCGTATGGCACTGAATCTCTCTTCGTGCCCAGCGTCGGCAAAGTTGTAGTCTTCGCAAAATCGTATCCGGCCATGACCAATCCGCTTTACATTCCTGACACGGTGCTTGCGCCGTCGGTGGGTCTGCCCACCAGCATGTTTGACTATCTTGGCCAACCCAAGACAAATATCGCGCCACGTTTCGGCTTTGCCTATCAGATTCGACCAACGACAGTCATTCGTGGCGCAATCGGCCAATACTACAACCTCCTGCCTTCTGCCTACGTCGATGGCGGCGGCTTCAGCAACCTGCCCTTCGTAAATGCTCTGACGTATACGAACAGCGACACGCCCACCATTACGATGAACGCGCCATTTGCCGCCACTGCTTCCGTTCCGGCCAACCCGACGACTATAGCGCAGCACAAGACCATCACGCCCTACACTGAGCAGTACAACCTCGCGATTGAGCAACAACTTCCTGGCGCAGTAGACCTCCGCATCGGCTACGTCGGCCAGCGTACCATCCACCAGAACAATCATGGCGGTCCTGGTAACACGGAACCCGATCTAAACTATTCAGCCCCCGGACCGACGGTTGAGCAGTCCCGGCGCCCCTTCCAACCTTTCTCGACGATAACGTTGGCCTTCGATCCGATCTATCACACTACCGGTAACTCATTGCAAGTGGGCTTACATAAGCAGTACAGGCATGGCTTCATGATCAATGCCGAGTATCAGTGGATTCGTGTGCTGGGCGTCGAAAATCATCAAAACCCAACGGCCATCGGCGACTCCTATGGCAACATCTCTAATATCACTCCGCAGACCCTGGAGATCAGCTATGCGTACGAGCTTCCAATAGGGCAGGGCAAGATGTTGTTCGCTAGGGCGAGTGGTCTTACAAACAAACTTGTCGGCGGATGGCAACTGGCTGGTATCAGCTCGTTCCAGAGCGGGCAGCCCTTCTCCGTCACCTACACCGCACCAGGCAGTCAGACCTACGGTGCCAGTGGCCGTGCCAATCGAGTGCCGGGTGTGCCTCTTTATCCCGCGCATAAGAGCAATGCGGAGTGGTTCAATCCAGCAGCGTTCACTGCGCCTCCAGCTTATACCTTTGGTAACTCCGGCTACGACATGCTGTGGGGTCCGCACTACCAGAACTGGGATATGAATTTGCAAAAGAACACGAGCCTCGGAGAACGTTACAGATTGCAGCTTCGCGGTGAGGTATTCAACGTCTTCAACCATCCCAACTTCGGGACTCCAAGCTCTGCCATCAGCAATCCCGCTTCAGTCGGTGTGATCTCGTCAACAGTCAACGAAAGTCGCACCGTCGAATTCGCCGCGAAGTTCAACTTCTAACGAATTCGTAAAGAGAAATACAGCCTGCCTGTTAGAGACTGTTCGTTTTACAGGCGGGCACCTCCGAGCGCATCAATAATGTCGTCATTGAGGCGGAATCTGCAGCCAGGGAACTAAATGCAGCTAGGCTCCAAACACTTCGACTCTTCTATTCCGTATCCAAAGGCACTTCGAATGAAGCTTGTCCGTCTTCTGCTCTCCGCATCTCTTCTCCTTCTCGCATCGCGTCTTCTGCCCGCACAGCAGCCAACTCCGAGTCTGGTGCTCGAAGGGGATGTCACTCCAGATCAGAATCGAACGCACTTCTTCGTCCCGTTCAAAGTTCCCGTAGGTGTACACCGCATCACAGTCGACTTCTCCTATACGCACCGAGAAGAGAAGACCACGCTGAATATCGGGATTCACGATCCAAACGGATTTCGTGGCCAAAGTGGCAGCAACAAGGACCACTTCACCATCGGCCCCGGAGATGCAACAGCCTCTTACATCCCGGGCAGTATCCCGCCGGGGGAGTGGAAGCTGCTCATCTCAGTCTCCAGCATTCGGCCGAACATCACCTCGCACTATCGGGCCGAGATCCGCTTCAACTCTCCTCTCGAAGACTCCAGTTTCACCCTGACGCCTCTCGATACTCATGCGCGCTGGTTTCGAGGCGACTTGCACATGCACACGGCGCATAGTGATGGATCGTGCCCCAACCAGAGTGGCGTGCGAGTTCCGTGCCCCCTCTTCCTCACTGCCCAGGCGGCAGCCAACCGTGGCCTCGACTTTATCGCCATCTCCGACCACAACTCCCTGGCTCACTACGCAGAGATGCGTGAGCTCCAACCCTACTTCAGCAAGATGCTTCTGATTCCCGGCCGCGAGATGACCACGTTCTATGGACACTTCAACGCATTCGGCATCACGCAATATGTCGACTATCGCGTCGCGGAAAAGGGTGGCCGAACAATCGATCAGGTCGTAGCGGACATCCTTGCACAAGGCGGCATCGTATCGATCAACCATCCGATGTCCCCTACGGACGAACGCTGCCGCGGATGTGGATGGACTCCACCAACTCCTACGGACCTCAGTAAATTCGCTGGAGTCGAGGTGGTCAATGCCAACCGTGTCATGGATCGCTTCTGGGACGAGCAGATCGCGCAAGGCCATCGTCTGACTGCCATCGGCGGATCTGACAACCACAGCTCACCCTATGGCGACGATATCCCCACGGCGATCGGGCATCCTACTACTGCCGTCATGGCACAGGACCTCTCCGTCGCCAGTATCTTGGCAGGCATTCGCGCTGGTCATGTCTTCATCGATCTCGCCGGCTCGCGGAATCGTCTCCTTGAGATAGAGGCTCACACCTCGAAGACCTCTGCTCACATGGGAGATACCCTCCGCGCAGAAAACGGAGAACAGGTCGAACTAACAATTCACGTCGCAGGCTGCAATGGCTCTCAACTCAAAATGTTCGTGGACGGCAAAGCCGCCGGAAACCCACAAACTTTAAGCGCCGATGACGCCACCCCAGGCTTCCACTGGACCGGGATAGAAGGCCGCCATTGGCTTCGCTTCGTAGTGGTGGATGCTAACGACACGACCCAAATGCTCAGCAATCCGATCTATATCAACTTCTAAAGGGTTAGGTATTCGATCTCGCAACGTCTTCAGCCTTGTGGGAAGACTCTTGCCAATATCCTTCATTCAAAACAATTCGCTGCCGCACTTGCCGCATGAACTAAGGCAAGGCAGATAGAACATAGCCTAGGTACCTCCTGAAAGGAATTGAATATGCACAGAAGTGTTTTCGTGGCTGGTTTGATCATGGCAGGCTGTCTCACAAGTTTGGCGATAGGGCAGTCAAGCCACACAGATCCATGGGCGCCAATAGAGATCGGTGTGCTGCCACCCATCGCCAGCCTGACCGGAGGTGAGTGGTTAAAAGGCGACCTCCATGTGCACTCCAGGCATAGCAAGGAATCCAGCAACAACTCCGTCGCAACGATCATCTCCTTCTCCAAATCCGTCGGCATGGACTACCTCTGCATCACGGACCACGACAACCACGTACTCGGCGACGTCGCGCACAACACCTGGACCGATCCCGAGTTCAAGTCAGATTCCGTCCTGCTTCTGTACGGCGCGGAATGGACGACGACTCGCGGCCACGGCAATGCTTTCTCTGCCAGACCATACGATCACCAGCGGCTATACGACGTTCGCGATCAACGCGACGTGGTAGTCGGAGCGGTGAAGAAGGAACTTGGAATCCATCTATCGGCCAACCATCCCAGCGGAAAGGATCACTTTGGATACTCCTACGATATGGTCGACTCGATCGAAGTTTGGAACTCTTCTTACTGGCCGAAGAATGCCAACGCAATCATGATTTGGGACGACATGCTCTCATCGGGTCGCAAGTTGACCGGTAGAGGCGGAAGCGACGCCCATCACGGCGCTCCGGAGACGCCCGACAAGGCAACCAAAAATAGTTTTCAGGCTAAATCCAACTACATTGGAACGCCGACTACCTGGGTCTTTGCCCCCGCGCGGACCTCGCAAGCAGTCGTAGACACCCTTACCGGCGGTCGAGTCTCCGTCAGCGCGAATCCATATGCCCCTCGCGTCGAGTTCTACGCTGATCTCGATCAGGACGGCAAGATGGACATGATGATGGGCGACAACACCAAGTCAACAGGCAAGCCCGTCAAGTTCCGTGTTCAGCTCACAGGAAACACAGTTCCAACCGCGTCCTATACCGTGAATGTAGTGAAGGACGGCAACAAGTTCGGCACCTTCCAGGCCATCGGTAAGATACCTATGGTCGAGTTCACGGACACCCCGGCATTACTCGGCAGAACCTACTACCGTGTCACGGTCGAGGGCCCTCCAACAGCCTATCCGCAGGTCCCCGAATCCATGGCGATGAGCGGAAATATGGTCGGATTGTCGAACCCGATCTACTTCAACTTCGACCCAAACTTTTGAGCGCGGCTTTCTCCTCGTGAGAGTGATCAGTGGAAGTTTGTCATGAACATACCAGCCTCGAAGCATCGTCATAGTCAGTAACAATTTAGATACGAGCGAAGTAGACCTCCCATAAATTAACCCCGCATCGCCGAATAACATTGGCTTCAGTACGAGACAATTACAAAGGTGTTGGGTTGAGATTAACGAAGGTCGGATTCAACGCCTTGAAAGGAGAATCTATGATTAAGAAACTGATCCTTGTAGCGTTTATTGCTTCGATGATGTCGGGCGTATCTGAGGCACAGATTGCAATTCGAATTGGACCTCCACCGCCAATCGTGGAGCACTATGGACCTCCGCCGCGTCCGGGCTGGGTCTGGCAAGGTGGATATCACCGCTGGGATGGAGCGCGTTATGTGTGGACGCCTGGACACTATGCAGCTCCGCCGCGGCGTGGTGCACGATGGATACCCGATGGGTACTATCGCCGTGGCGGCCGGTACTACTATCGTCGTGGGTATTGGAGATAAAGCCAGAATGAGAGCGCGTCGGCAGGTCATAACTGACGCGCTCCATGGTTCTATATACGGATTCAAATCTCCGAACGCTCACCTTCCATAGTTTTCCATCCTCTTTCTCGTTTAGCATGAGATATGGAGGAACATGAACATGGAAGCAATCATTGAACAAATCGATGCGGAGATCGTTAGGTTGCAGCAAGCCAAGGCTTTGCTGTTGCGCTCTGCTATCAAACAAAATTCGGGTCGTCCTAAAGTGAACGATGTCGTATCAAGGATCCTCGCTGCTACACCGGCCAAGCGCGCGATGACCGCCGAAGGAAGAGCCAGGATCGCTGCTGCTCAAAAGGCTCGTTGGGCGAAGGCGAAAAAGGCTGCGAAGAAGGCAAAAGCCGCTTAGTCATCCTTCACGCATTGGTTAGCCTCAGCCGGGCCTCGATTCTTCCCATCAGTCGCTCAAGCCAGATACGCAGCAGTCTATTGGATGCCACTAGCGGCACGGAATACGCTATCAGCCGGTATACGTCGCTGCGCTGTATCTTCGATACCTTTGCCGGGTCCAGCCATTCGTCGTTGTGCACAAGGACCAATAGCGTCTCTAGCCCAATGAGGACCGGCCACAGACAAGCCAACCGCAGTCGGATGGAGTACTCCGGAATAGCGAGCGCGTATTCAACTGCCTCACGGAAGTGATCGAGTGTCTTCCCGACAAGTTCGAACATCAACGGTCGTGCCAGGAGCGACGCATCCGGGAACAAGAGGTCTTGCGGAGTTAAACCAAATCGATCAAGCATCGGGGCGGGAAGGTAACAGCGCCCGATGCGCAGATCTTTGCTGCAGTCCCGCAGAACGTTTGTCATCTGCAGCGCCTTGCCGAAACGAATGCCACGTTCCAGCATCGTATCGGGGCTGTCCTTGAATGTCCTAGGCATGTGCGCGTAGGTCATCTTCGTCCAGAACTCCCCCACGCATCCCGCGACCATATAAGTGTAGTGGTCAAGCTCCTCGAACCTCTGTAGCGCGACGATCTGCCCAGACTGTTCGTCGGGAAAAGTACGCAGGTCGAACTCCATGCCCTTTGTAATCGTCGTGACAATATCGCGTACCGCCTCGCGATCAGTCTCGCTCAATTGCGTTAGCACGGTCAGCGCTGCGCCGAGCGATTCGAGTAGAACCTTCTCGTCTGACTGCTTCTGTTGGCTGGCAACCTCCCCCGCAATACGCGCAAGCGCTCCTTCATCTAAAGAGCCGTTAACCTGGCTTCGAAGCGAAAAGAGCATCTCCAATCGTTGTCCCGGCGGGATAAGCGATGTGTCCGCAATCGTATCCGCGGCGCGCGCCAAAAGATATGCAAGGCCAATAGGATCGCGCATCCCAACCGGCAGCACGCGCAGGGTGAGATAGAAGGAGCGTGAAACACCTTTCAGAAGAGGGCCGAGAAGAACGGCTCGAGCGGAATTACGCATGAATTCTCATTATGAAGTACTTCTACCATTTTAGAGGAGCGGGTATCATCTCGCCTGGAATCTCGACGAATCGTTAGAAGGAGCCGCGATCCACACAGCAAATGTGAGATCGACGCAAATGTGAACCAGCATAAAGAAATGGCAAGTCCGGCGAAGACCGGACTTGCCATAAGGTTGGCGTGCATAAGAAGGATTGGAATCAGAACAAGACTTTGACAGCGAATTGAAGCTGGCGGGCAGGATAGGCCGACGTAATCGATCCATAAGCTCCGTCAGTCACCGTCTGATCTGGCGTCTGGTAGTTCACCTGGTTGAGGGCGTTGAAGGCCTCCGCGCGAAAATCGATCTTCGTGGACTCCTTCCATACCGGGAAGACCTTATGCAGGCCAAGGTCCAACTGGGAGAAAGCAGGACCATGTGTCGAACCGCGGCCAGCGTTCCCAAGCGGATGGCTTGGATCGGTAGGTAGCGAGACTGACGCCGGATTGAGATAGCCGTTCAACGCCGAAGCCGTCTTCACCCAGTTGGTTTTAGGCGCGATGGCATCGCCCATTTGGTTAGGACGCTGCGAATACAGCGTTCCCGAAGACGACGCGCCCGCCGTCAGTGCAAAGGCATCGGAGGGAAGTTGTCCCAGCTTGTATCCTCCAGCGTTGTAGGTAAGGGTGACCGGTAGACCGCTGGTCGCCGTATGGATCGCGGTGAACTGCCAATTCCCCAACACCCCGCGCAGGAGCGGATTGGCATCGCCGCCAAAGCGGCGATTGCGCCCGTAAGGAAGATCGTAGATCACTGACGTCGTATCGTTGAGAGGTTGATCGTAGCCCGAACGGCCCCGATCGTAGTTTGGATTCGTGTAGGTGAGGAAGTTAGAGTCTCCACCAGTATTCTCAAGCGTGCCGGATGCGTTGTCGATGGCATGCGACCAGCTAAAGGAGTTCAACAGGTAAAGTCCAGAGGAGTAGCGATGCTCCAGCTTGACCTGGAGCGCGTGATAGATACTGTCGCCTGCACCAAAGGCTACTTCAATGCCCGCAAAGCTCTGCAGCGGACGACGTTGCTGCACAGTCTTGCAGGTAGTCGCATTCGCCGCTTGGCAAGAGGCATTTTGCGGCAGCGCCTCGTTATAGTCAGCCAGCACCGGAAGATGTTTGCCCGAGACCCCAACATAAGCGATATCGAGAACCGTATTCGCATCGAGTTGCTGTTGCACACTCGCATGCCATGACTCGGCATAACCGTTCGGATCGTTCTTCGGCTGATAGTGCGGCTGCGCAATCAGCGGATTGAAGTTCGAGGCATCTGTAAAGCCGATGGAGTACCCCTGCATCGTAGTACGGAAACAACTCGCAGGATTCTGCGTGTCGCTGGTGCAGAGCGGCTGGCCGTTAGAAGCCAGGGGACCGCGTTGATTGACCTGGGCATCGAAGGTAAAGGGAGCGTTATAGACCAGCAGATTCTCTCCACCCTCACGTACAAAATGCGTGTAGCTGATGCCATATCCTGCGCGGATCACCGTGCTCGGTTGTACCTGGTACGCAAAGCCCAGGCGCGGTGCGAAGTTGTTCTTCTGCATATTGACCAGGGCACGGTTGTAGATCGATCCCGAACTGGCCGTAATCAGCTTGCCGGTAGTAGGCGATGTGGCAGGATCGAAGTTGGCAAGCTGGTTATTGGCCTCCCACTCAGGTGTTCCAAGCTCATAGCGTAGACCGATATTGAGCGTCAACTTATGGGCGACGCGCCAGTCGTCCTGTGCGTACCACTGGTGAAGCCGCTGCTCGATGACGGCGATATGAGTATTATTCAGTTCGTAATGGCTTCGAGCACCGAAGAAGAAGTCCGTCAGAGCAATATCTTCGTTGATATACGCACTGCTGGGAGCGGGAACATTAGAGGGGTTGGCCACTGGCGTCAACGGTGTGCTGAACGCACCCGAATAGGTATCGTTCCCATACTTCGGATGGAAGTCGTCATCAGTCACCTCGATGCGCTGATACTCATAGCCAAACTTAAGACTATGCGCACCCCGTAGCAGCGAGTAGTTGAACTTGGGATCGATCACAAAAGGATTCTGCACATTCGGACTGGTCGTCTGACGGCCAAACCCACTGAAGTTATTCACGTTTTGCGTATTAAGGCCTCCAGCAATGCGCGGGTCGGTAGGAATATTTGGAATCCCAGCCTCCGCGAGCAAACTAGGTTGTCCGATCTGCGAAGGAGCCTTGCTCCCCTGCACCCAACTGAAGGCGATGCGAGCATCGATCAGCGAGTTATTGCTCGCGGCATAGGTCATTCCATAGGCAATCTGCTGATCGTGAATCTTGACAACGCTGTTGGAGTTTCCGCCAGCGGCCCCAGGAATATTCGGTGGATCGAAGATGTTCACATTGCGCTCGCTGTAGCGGAAGAAGTTGGTGAGCTTGGGAGTAAAGTAACCGTCATAGCGCGCATCGCCCTTGTCATCGTTCAGCGAGCCACGGGGAAGCGAGACGAAGTTGTTCGAAGCGCCCGCGACGTTCGGTAACGGGAGCGCGGCCATCACAAGCGTTGCGAGCGGATTGATCTGGCTGGCCGGAACCTGGGCAAAGCCAGTCGTCGGATCGACCGCATACACCTGACCGGTATAAGGATTCATCACCGCTGTCTTGAAGCGTCCTGCTCGTTGATCGGCATCAGGAATCGTCGCCGTCGCCAGCAGTCTGGTCACCCGACGTTCCCCTTCGTAGTCGAGGAAGAAGAACTGCTTGTCCCGGAGAATCCCGATGGGCATCTTAAGAGGCCCACCAATAGTTCCGCCGAACTGGTTCTGCTGGTAGACAGGCTTTTGAAACTGTCCCGTAAGCGCGTTCTTTGGCGGCAGAAAGGGACCGATCGCGTTCAGCGAAGTATTTCGTAAAAAGTCCCAAGCGCTACCATGAAACTGGCGCGTACCGCTTCGTGTCGTAACGTTGACGACGGCTCCCGTAACGCGGCCATACTCCGCGCTGTAGTTGTCCGTAACGACTCTGAACTCGCTGACCGCATCAGGCGAGGGTTGAATCGTTTGGTTCGAGAAGCCCTGGTTATCTGTGCCGTACAGGTTATTGTCCAGTCCATCCAGAATGAAGTTATTGAGCTCGCTACGCTGCCCGTTCACATTGAACGAAGAGTCCCGGCTCGAAAGCGTCTGATTCTCGAGCACAGACTTTCTGACACCCGGAACAAGCAACGCAAGATCCGCATAGGAGCGGCCATTCAGTGGAAGCCCGACGATCTCTCGCTGGCTGATGACCTCGCCGCGATCGCTAGAATCTGTCTCTAGCACCGCTGCAGCTCCCGAGACCGTAACAGTATCGGACGTGCCTCCAACCTCAAGTGTCAGATCGACACGTTGGCGAGCCCCAACGGTGACGCTAAAGTGTTCGGCCAGAGCGACCTTGAAGCCAGCAAGCTCGGCGGTCAGTTTATAGTCGCCCGGCTTGACCGAACCAAACTCGTAATTACCCGAATCGTTAGTCACGGCGGTCCGCTGCGTCCCAGTGGCCAGGCTCGTCAGAACTACATTTCCTTTTGGAAGAACCGCTCCACTAGGATCACGCAACGTCCCCAAAACGCTGGCTGTATCGAACTGTGCAACTGCAGGGAAGGTCGCCAGAAAAAGCAAAAGCAAAAATGGGAGCAAGCTCCTCTTAAACGTCACAAAGGGACCCGAAAATGACACAGTCCCACGGCCTAAAGGGTGCAAAGACAGCGAAAAATTTAGCATGAATGAACGTATCGGGAAAAGATGAACCACGTATGAAGTGGCCAATACTTTCCACTACTTGGCAATAGCAGTCACGTCGAAATGCTAGATCTGTTCACCTCTAGTCTCAGTCATATGCAACGCGTCCCGATCTGGGATTCTTCTTCACCTAACGTGACCAGACTGTCCTCTACCTCACAATGCATTAACGAAGGCTATCTATCATGACCGCCTCAAGCTGCACTAGGGCATAGTCGCGCGCACAGAGAGACAATACGTGCATCCATGAACCTGAGAGCCGTTTTCGACATAAATTTGGCACTCAGATGCGAATTAGTGCGATAAATGGCTCAGCAACCAAGATTTGATCTGTCGAGAAGTGTCGACTAAGGAATCGTTAGGCCACCCGCGCCGTCTGCTATGTATGGCTTTTCTTCAGATCCGTCTCCAACAGGCCCTGCTCTTCGTGCCTCTTTTTTGCTTCACCGCGATAAATCTTCCTGGTCAACAGGTCTCAGGCCCCGTACCACAGTCTGCAAGCATCGTCGGAACCGTCACCGACACCGATGAGGCCTCTATCCCCGGTGCCACCATCAGCATCGACGGCCCCACCCCTGCCGATCACCACACCGTCACGGCGACCGATGCAGCTTCCTTTACTCTCAGCGATCTTCATCCCGCAGTTCCATATCACGTCACCATCCATGCTCAGGGCTTCGCCGATTGGACCTCCCCCGAACTGATCCTCACCCCTGGCCAGTCGCTGGAACTCACCAACATCAAGCTCATGGTCGGAGCGGTAGAGACATCCGTGAACGCAGTCGATCCCGATAAGCTCGCGATCCTGCAGATCAAGAACGCGGAGCAACAGCGAGTCTTCGGTGTCATCCCCAACTTCTACACCTCGTACGATCAGACCTTCGTGCCTCTCTCTGGCCGGCTGAAGTTTCAACTCGCCTTTCGCGCATCCACCGACATCGTCACCATCTCCGCCGCTGCATTCGTCGCAGGCATCGATCAGGCCATAGGTACTCCCAACTATGTGCAAGGAGCGAAGGGCTACGGCCAGCGCTTCGGTGCCACATATGCAGGCGGCGTCTCGAATATCCTGATCGGCGGAGCCATCCTGCCCACCTTGTTACATCAGGATCCCCGTTACTTCTACCAGGGCGAAGGCACCCGAAAGTCCCGCGCACTCCATGCTCTCTCCAGCCCCTTCATGGCAAAGGGAGACAACGGCCGGTGGCAGTTCAACTACTCCAGCGTAGGAGGCGACCTGGCCTCTGGCGCACTCTCCAATCTCTACTACCCCGCGTCAAATCGTGGGCCAGGCCTGGTCTTCAACAACGCCTTGATTACAACAGCCGGTCGACTCGCCAACGCTCTGGCCCAGGAGTTCGTCCTTCCCAGATTCACATCGAGAGTAAAAGGTACGGACCAAAAATAAGACATTCCTAAGCTCGTCACATAGTTAGTTACAACTTAGACCGTCGAACCACTCGCTTTACTCTTCTTCAGAGCCTTATCGATTCGCTTGGATATATCCTTGGCGATACTCTGCGCCAGATTCAAGCTGTCGGAGTCTCCTCGCTTGCTCTTCTTCAACTTCGCTTCAAGGATAAGCTTTCCATCTGGGGCATCGAGCTTCAGTCGGAACGACAGCGAAGTCGTGCCAAGAAACAACCCTAGCGGCCCTGTAGAAGCACGCACCGCTTGATTGCCCTTCTTGAAGTCATCGGTGGAGAGGTGCAAGGTGAGGGCCGCACATCCCGGTCCAGCAGAGACATCCCCATCGCGGAAGAACGTATCCGCAGGACGGGACTGCCGCAGCGCCGTAAGCAGGTGCTCATACAGCAGAACCCGGTACTCTGCCGGTAAGTCCACGCCCTCGACCACGATCGGAGCCAGCAACACCGAATTGGGAGCAGCTGCACCCGCCGGACAGACCTGGGGCGTCACCGTAGCCGGTGGCTGAATCTGTGCGAGCATTCTCTGCTGCAAAGCCAATGCTTGCTTCGTAGGAAGCACAAAGACCGTCCCATGATAGCCATCGTGCGGATCGCGATACTCGATAGTAAGCAGATCGACAGAATGTTGCGAAGCCGCTCCCAGCGCGGCTCCTCCTCCATAAGGAATAATCTTCCGGGCAATCTGGCCGGTTGTGCCTCCTCTCTCGACCCGCTCATCTCCAATGGAGACAGCGAAGATCCGCTTAAGCGGGATCAGCGCGTGAACACCCTCACTTGTAAAACTTAAAGCGTTTGGAGTGAGGATTAAGACGCCTTTGATACGTGGCTTTGCATCGGGCAATCCAGCAAGGTAAATAACATCGGCAAGCCCTTTATCTAAGCTTTGAACTTCAGCCGTAGCTGTCGATTCTGGAGCCTGAGCGTCTCCGGGAGTTGAAGCCGCGAGACAGGCAGTGAAGACCGAAAGAGCAATGGTTTTATTGAGTCTGAGCAAAGGTAAATCCTTTCCTGGAAAGTGCAATAGGGGCTTTGAAGAGTACATTTGGAGAATAAAGAGAATGGGTCGAAACCATTCACTTAGTCTGACGTTCAGCTCTTGGCATCGATGTCGAGAAGTGTCGAGGGTGACCGGTAGGAATCGATGCGATACCTTTTATCTAACGCATCGTCTCGAATAGAAAACGCAACAGGGGCATACATAAGATGAAGCTCCGGGCAAATGACACTTCTCGACAACCGCACCCTGAGCTAAAGCGCGACAATAGATCTGTGACAAGTCCCACGATTCAGACTCCCCCGGCCCCGGTATCTCCTCTCCTCTTGATCGACGACGACCGCTCCTTAGCCGTCCTGCTTACAGAATATTGCGGGCCGGGAGGATTCTCCATCACAGCTGCAAACACCGGCGAAGACGGCATACGCGTCGCGCGGCAACAATATTTTCTCCTCATCATCCTCGACGTAATGCTTCCCGGCATAGATGGCTTTGAGGTGTTGCGGCGTATTCGAAGCACATCGAATACACCCATCCTTATGCTGACGACTCGCGGAGCTGCCAAAGACCGAATTCACGGGCTCGAACATGGAGCCGATGACTACCTGCCGAAGCCCTTTCAGCCCGAGGAACTTCTCGCCCGCATCAATTCCATCCTGAGAAGAGTTCATCCCAAAGAAGCGCCAGCAGGGTTTTCAGTAGGCGACGTTACACTCAACGAACAGGAGCGTTCCGTCGCATTGAACGGTCGTCTACTCGATCTCACCGGAGCGGAGTTTCATCTACTTCAGTTGCTTCTGAGCCAGCCAGGCGAAGCTCTATCACGCGAAGAGCTCATCCCTCGCATCTTCGGTCGCGAGCCCAGCGGACTGGATCGCAGCGTAGACAATCTGGTGAACAACCTGCGCAAAAAACTGGGCCCGCACGAAAATGGTCTCGACAGATTCAAAAGCATTCGCAACGTCGGCTACAGCTATGTCCTAGGGACAGCGGGGTGACAACGCTTTGAGAATCTTCCTCCGCATCTTCGTCAGCTTCTGGGTCGCGACCATCGTGGTGATCGCGATATCTCCTCTCTTACTGTCGACGGACTCCTCCCCTCTGCAGGACGATAGGCTGCGAAGCTTGCCACTCAGCGATCTGCAGAGCTGCGCAAAGACCGCGCTCGAGAGGTATCAACACGGCGGCTCCGAGGCCTCGCCTCAACAGGACTCAACCTGCCATCAAGGAATTCTTCTCGGACCAAAAGAAGTGCCCCTGGCCAATCTCTCAGGGAAAAAGCTATCTGCAGCGGAACGCCACTTGGTCCGCCAGGCCGAAGGCGGAAAGAGCGTCCTCATGCAGACTCTTCCCACCAAGACGCTCGTCGCCTTGCCCGCCGATGCATCGTCCTCCCCTTACATCTACCTCGCGACGGTGCCTCTCTCTACCCGGCAGCTATTTCTCTCCTACTTTCAGAGACTAGGTCGGCTCGCTCTCGTGGCCGGCGTCTTCTCCTGCCTTTTGACGGCCTACTTTGTCCGCCCCATCGCTCGCCTCGGACATGTGGCAGAGCAGTTCGGGCACGGCGACCTCAAGGTAAGAGTTCATCCCTCCCTATCGAGACGCAAGGATGAACTAGGCGAACTAGGCAGAACCTTCAATCAGATGGCCTCGAGGATCGAGTCCCTAGTAGATCGCTATCGTAACTTTCTGGCCCACGCCTCGCATGAGTTAGGCTCCCCCCTCACTCGGCTGAATCTCTCCCTGGCCTTGGCCAAACGAAAGGCCGGCCCTCAACTCGAACACGAACTCAATCGCATCGGCTCCGAAGCGGATCGACTCAACAGCCTTGTGCAGGAGCTACTGCTGTTGGCCCGTCTGGAGAGCGGGAACGAGCTGAGCCGGGACGTGGAGCGGTTCGAGGTAGCCACTCTCGTAGAAGACGCGTGCGCCGACGCCCGCTTCGAAGCAAAGCAATTCCACAAATCGGTCACGATCGTCAGGAGTGAACCGTTCCAACTGCTCGGCCACCAGGACCTGCTGCGCAGAGCCCTCGACAACGTTCTTCGCAACGGCCTGCGCTTCGCCCGCTCCGAAGGCTGCGTTCGCGTCTCCTACTATCGGGAGATCGGGCCGGACACAGGAGTCATTCTGATCCAGGACGACGGCCCTGGCGTCCTCGCAGGCCAGGAAGAGACGATCTTCGAGCCCTTCGTCACCCTCCCCAACCAGACCTCGGACGCAATCGCCGGCGGCTCCGGCCTGGGCCTCGCAATCGCAAGACAGGCAGTCCTCGCAAACCACGGAACCATAAGCGCCCACCAACGCCCAGGAGAAGGCCTGATAGTCCGTATAGAACTGCCGGTCACAACAAAAACAAACCCCACCCACACAGTCAACGCCTAAACAAAAGATACAAAGATCCCAAAGCGCACTTATCAGCTGTTATCCCAAGTATCACCGTTACGCCTCTATCCGTGACAGCCACGAAATCCCCGGTCGCCGTCTTAAGGCCAACGCAGCAGCCACTAGTTAGTCGCCAGCAACAGCATGCGGCTCATGCTCAACCGCCAACCGGGTAGTCTTCTTCTTAGCGAACTTACCCCGCAGCCGGTCGAAGAACAGATAAACCACCGGAGTCGTGAAGAGCGTCAACGCCTGCGAGACGATCAGGCCGCCCACGATGGTGATGCCCAGGGGCCGTCGCAACTCGCTGCCTGTACCCGTCCCCAGCGCCAGCGGAAGTCCGCCCAGCATCGCCGCCATGGAAGTCATCATAATCGGCCGGAAACGCAGCATGCAGGCTTGGAAGATCGCCTCCTCCGGCGTCTTGCCCTGCTCCCGCTCCGCCACCAGAGCGAAGTCGATCATCATAATCGCGTTCTTGATCACGATGCCGATCAGCAGAATAATGCCGATCATCGCAATCACGCTCAGGTCGACCTTGAACAGCAGCAGCGCCACAATGGCCCCAACCCCCGCGGAGGGAAGCGTCGAAAGAATCGTCAGCGGATGGATGAAGCTCTCATAGAGCATTCCAAGCACGATGTAGACCGTGACCATCGCCAGCAGGATCAGCAACGGCTCACTCGACAGCGACGCCTGGAACGCCTGCGCAGAGCCTTGGAAGCCGCCCTGCACCGTGGAGGGCATGCCAATGTCGATCCTCGCCTGCTCGATCGCCGTAGTCGCCTGGCTCAGCGAAGCTCCCAAAGTCAGGTTGAAGCTAAGCGTCGCCGCCGCTGACTGCCCCTGGTGGTTGACCGACAAGGGAATCCGTTGCGTCTCGACGTGCGTCACCGCAGCCAATGGCACCATCGCGCCAGTCGTGCTCTTCACATAGATATTTCGGAGCGCATCCGGATCTTCCTGGAACTGCGGCGCAACCTCCATCACGACGTGGTACTGGTTCAACGGCTTGTAAGTCGTGGAAACCTGCTTCTGCCCAAACGCGTCGGATAACGTAGCATCGACGGCCAACGCCGATACGCCCAGCCGGCTCGCCGTATCGCGATCGATCACGAGTTGCGCTCGCAGCCCCTTGTCCTGCTGATCCGTTGCAACGTCCTTCAACTGCGGCAGCGTCTGCATCTTCGCCAGCAAGCGCGGCGCCCAGGCGTTCAGCTCGTCGAGGTTATCCGCCGTAAGCGTGTACTGATACTGCGTAGCAGACTGCCGGCCACCGATATTCAGCTCCTGCTGCGACTGCAGATACAGCTGAACGCCCGGTATCCCAGCCGTTCTCGGCCGCAGCCGGTTCAGAATCACCTCAGCCGAATCGCCCGACTTCTGCCGCTCTGTATCCGGCTTTAGCGCCATAAAGAGGTTGCCCGTGTTTCCGCTTCCTCCACCCGGACCACCGCCGCCGACAAATGCCATTACATTCTGAACGCCCGGATCTTTTTGCACGATCGCGGCCAACTGAATCATCTTTCTATTCAACGTATCGAACGATACATCCTGTTGCCCGCGAATCTGGCCGCCGATTCGGCCCGTATCCTGCTGCGGGAAGAATCCCTTCGGAACCAGGATGAAGAGATACACGTTCAGCACAATCGTCAGGATGGTAATCGTCAGAATCAGACCTTGGCGACGCAACACCCAACGCAAACCGCGCTCATACTCACCCGCGAGCCAAGCCAGCGCCCGCTCGCCCATGTAATAGAAGCGCCCATGCTTGCGCTTGCTGTGAGCCTCAAGAAACTTGGCGCTAAGCATCGGAGTAGTCGTCAACGAGACAACCAGCGACATCATAATCGCAGCCGTCAAGGTGACCGCGAACTCCCGGAACAAACGCCCCACAATTCCGCCCATCAGCAGGATCGGAATAAAGACCGCAACCAGCGAGGTACTCATGGAGACGACGGTAAACCCGATCTCCTTCGACCCCACCATCGCCGCCTCAAACGGAGTCAAACCCTCCTCCAGGTGACGGCTGATATTTTCGATCACGACAATAGCATCGTCCACCACAAAGCCCGTCGAGATCGTCAGCGCCATCAGCGAGAGGTTGTCCAGCGTATATCCCAGCATGTACATCACGCCGAAGGTCCCCAGCAAGCTAAGCGGGACCGAAACGCTGGGGATGAGTGTCGATCGCACCTCACGCAGGAACACGAACACTACCAGAATGACCAACACGATCGAGATCAGCAACGTCCGAGTCACATCCCGCACCGATGCACGAATGGTCGTAGTGCGATCCATCGCCACCATTAGGTTGATCGCGGGAGAGATGGACGCACGCAACGTCGGCAAGAGTGCTTCCACGTTGTCGACCGTGCTGATGACGTTCGCCCCGGGCGATTTGAAGATCTGAATCAGAATCGCAGGCTTGCCGTTGATCGTTCCGCCCGTATAGATGTTTTCGACCGAGTCGATCACTTCGGCAACGTCCTGAATTCGAACCACCCCATGCGCGGAAGCAGCGCCTACAGTAGCTCCGGTGGTCGCTGTGCTACTAGCTGTAGCTGTCGTCGAAGCTGCCGCGACCGCGCTCGCTAACGACGCGGGCAATCCGGAACTCGCAGCCGCCGTACTCACCGCGCCTCTGTCAGTCGAGACGATCAGCGGGCCATAAGCCGCCGCTCCAAAGAGCTGGTCCGTTGTGCTGATGCTCGAACGTTGTTCCGCATCGTTGAAGTAGCCCTTCGGCTGATTCACGTTCGCCTGCCCGATGACCGTTCTCAAGGCCTCGAGACCCACACCATAGGCTGACAGGAGCGTGGGGTTAGCCTCCACCCGCACCGCAGGTTTTGCGCTTCCTCCAGTAAAGACCTGCCCGACGCCTTGAACCTGCGCAATCTTCTGGGCAAGAATACTGTCCGAAGCGTCATAGAGCTGCGGAACGCTCAACGTGTCCGAGGTCAAGGCCAGCATCAACACTGGCGCTTCTGACGGATTGATCTTGCGGTAGGTCGGATTCGAAGGCAGGTTCGCAGGCAACTGGCTCTGCGCCGCATTGATCGCGGCCTGCACATCTCTTGCCGCGCCGTTCACGTCTCTCGTCAGATCGAACTGCATCGTAATCGACGTGCTGCCCGTGGACGATGACGAAGTCATCTGGTTGATGCCCGCAATGCGGCTGAACTGGCGCTCCAGCGGAGTTGCAATGGACGAAGCCATGGTCTCAGGATCCGCACCCGGAAGGGAAGCGTTCACGGAGATCGAGGGAAACTCAATCTGCGGCAGACTCGCCACCGGCAGTAGGTTGTACGCGACCGCTCCAGCCATGATGATCGCTGCCGACAGCAGAAACGTCGCCACCGGCCGTTTGATAAACGGAGCCGAAAAATGTAAACCTTTCAGGTCAACTGCCATCAGTCCGCACCCACAGCGTGCTCATGCTCAAGCCGTTCCCGCTCCCGGAACTCTGCATCCGCCTCAGCCGTATGGAAGAACCGTCTTCCAATCCGATCGAAGAACAGATACACCACCGGCGTCGTAAACAACGTAAGCACCTGCGACACAATCAGTCCGCCGATGATCGTAATACCCAGCGGCCTGCGCAGCTCGCTTCCAGTACCCGTTCCCAGCGCGAGCGGAACTCCGCCCAACAGCGCAGCCATCGTCGTCATCATGATCGGGCGGAATCGCAGCAGGCAAGCTTGATAGATCGCCTCCTCCGGTTGCATCCCTTGGTCGCGCTCTGCCTCTAGCGCGAAGTCGATCATCATGATGGCGTTCTTCTTCACAATACCGATCAGAAGAATGATGCCGATCAGCGCAATCACACTCAGATCCACATGGAAGATCAGCAGGGCAAGAATCGCGCCTACACCAGCAGAAGGCAAGGTCGATAAGATCGTGATGGGATGGATATAGCTCTCGTACAGAACTCCCAGCACGATATACACGACAATCAGCGCAGCCAAAATCAGGATCGGTTCATTCGCCAGCGACGCCTCGAACGAAGCCGCCGATCCTTGGAAGCGTGCATTCACGCTAGGCGGCATATTCAGGCTTGCCTTTGCCTTGTTCACCGCGGCAACCGCATCTCCGATGGACTTGCCAGGAGCAAGATTGAACGAGATTGTCACCACCGGGAACTGCCCTTGGTGGTTCAATGCCAGAGGAGTCTGTTGCGCCTCGAAGTGAGTGAACGTAGACAGAGGCACCTGCGTCCCATTCGAGCTCTTCACGTAGATATTGTCCAGTGCCCTCGGGTTCCGCTGGAACTTCGGAGCGACCTCAAGCACCACATGGTATTGGTTCTTCTGGGTGAAGATCGTCGAGACCTGCCGCTGTCCAAAAGAATCGTCCAAGGTGTCATCGATATTTTGCGGCGTAATTCCCAGCCGGGATGAGGTGTCACGGTCGATCACCAGGTTTGCATTCAACCCGCTTAGCTGCTGATCGCTTGCTACATCGCTAAGAATCGGTATCTGTCTCAGCTTGGCCAGGAGCCGGTTGGACCATACATTTAGTTCATCCGCACTGGCATCCTCTAACGTGTACTGATATTGAGTACGGCTGACACGATCTTCCACCGTAAGGTCCTGCAACGGTTGCAGGAAGCACTGAATCCCGTCGACCTGCGCAACCTTAGGCTGCAGCCGTGTGATCACATCCGATGCCGTCATCGATCGCTGTTCGCGGTCCTTCAGATTGATCTGGATACGTCCGCTATTGAGGGTCGTATTCGTTCCGTCAATTCCTATGAACGAAGATACACTCTCGACATCCGGATCCTTCAGAATGATGCGCGCCAGCTCTTGTTGACGCTCTCCCATCGCCTCAAAGCTGATCGTCTGCGGCGCTTCGGTGATGCCAAGCAACACGCCCGTATCCTGAACGGGAAAGAAGCCCTTCGGAACGATGATGTAGAGAAACACCGTCATTACAAACGTTCCCAGCGTCACCAACAACGTCATCGTCTGGTGCCGCAAAACAAAACGTACTCCGACGGCATACTTCGAGATCACATACTCGAAGAACTCCTCGCTCTTTTTATAGAAGGCGTTCTGCTCGCTCGCGGGCCTGTGCTTCAGTAGCTTCGCCGACATCATCGGTGTCAGAGTCAGCGATACGAACGCCGACACGAGGATGGTTACAGCAAGCGTAACGGCAAACTCGCGGAAGAGGCGGCCGACGATATCACCCATGAACAGCAGCGGAATCAACACAGCGATCAACGAAACCGTCAACGACACAATGGTGAAGCCGATCTGTTCCGAACCCTTCAATGCGGCATCGAGCGGACTATCCCCCATCTCCAGATAGCGGTCGATGTTCTCGATCATTACGATCGCGTCGTCCACCACGAATCCCGTGGAGATCGTAAGAGCCATCAGGCTCAAATTGTTCAAGCTGTATCCCAGCAGGTACATGATTCCGAACGTACCCACAATCGAGAGCGGTACCGCCACCGAAGGTATGACCGTAGCAGCCAGGGAACGCAGGAACAGGAAGATCACCATGACGACCAACGCAATCGTCAGGATCAACTCGAACTGAACATCCTTTACCGAGGCCCGGATAGTATTCGTCCGGTCCGTCAACACATCCAGCTTCACGCTGGCCGGCAGGGAATTGCGAAGTTGAGGCAGCAGCTTCTGCACCTCATCGACCACCCCAATGATGTTTGCTCCCGGCTGCCGCTGGATGTTCACGATCACGGCAGGCTTCAGCACTGCATCCTGCGCCGCTTGTTGCGTGCCATCCGCCGCTTTGCCAGCCTCCCGGGCGGCCGTACCCATCCACGCCGCCTGGTAGAGATTCTCTGAGCTATCGACCGCGTTAGCCACATCGGAGAGGCGCACAGGAGAGCCATTCCGGTAGGCGATGATGACGCCGTTGTAGTCAGCGCTGTTAAGCAGTTGATCGTTCGCGCCGATCGTATACGCTTGTGTCTTTCCGTTCAGGCTTCCCTTGGCCTGGTCGACGTTCGCCGTGCCTAACGCCGCCCGCATATCCTCCATGCTCAGGCCATAGTTCGCCAGCGCCGTCGGATTTGCTTGGACGCGAACCGCGGGTTTCTGCCCGCCCGCGATCGAAACCAAACCAACACCCGAGAGTTGGGAGATCTTTTGTGCCATCAGCGTATCGGCAAGATCCTCAACCTTGGTTAATGGAAGGGTCTCGCTGCTCAACGCCAGCGTCATGATGGGCGAATCCGCCGGATTGACCTTGCTGTACACCGGTGGATTGGGCAGGTCCTTCGGCAGATAGCTTGAGCTCGCGTTGATCGCTGCCTGTACGTCCTGTTGTGCAATGTCAATCGACTCGGACAACGAAAACTGCAACGTAATGACGCTGCCTCCGCCAGAGCTGGTCGAAGTCATCTGGCTCAGGCCAGGGATCTGTCCGAACTGTCGTTCCAGCGGCGAAGTCACCGAGGACGCCATCACCTCGGGACTGGCGCCCGGATAGAAGGTCAGCACCTGGATCGTTGGGTAGTCCACCTGGGGCAGCGCCGACACCGGCAACTGCTCATAGGCAACAAATCCGGCAAGCAAAATGGCCACCATCAAAAGTGAGGTGGCCACCGGCCGGAGGATAAATGGCCGTGATGGGCTCATGGACGTGTGCCTCCTGTCCTTCCCGCATCTCCCGGTCCTGCGTTAGTGCCCGAGCTTTGAGGGGAGTCGGCCATCGTGTGGCCGACTTTCTTCCCTCCGCCGGTGCCCGCTGGCGCGGCAGCGTTACGCGGAACCACGCGGGCATTGTTTCGTAGCTTCTCTTGTCCGTCCACCACGAGCTGCTCTCCTTGACTCACGCCGCTCGCCAGGATGATCTGTGTACCCTCTGTGAGATCCACCTTCACAGTACGAGCCTCAACATAGAATGGCGCGCTTGCCGCTCCACCTTGGCCGCCCGCTTCAGGAGCGGGAGCAGAACCAGAATCAGCAGTAGCTTTCCGCCGCTTCCCACCGCCTGCCGGAGCACCCGAGCCGCCATTGGGTTCTGCTGCACTATCCGGTGGCAGTCCTGCCTTGACCACATAGACAAAAGTTCCCTGCGATCCCGTCTGTAAGGCCTGTGCGGGAATCACAATGGCATTAGGCCGTTGTTGAAGAATCAACCGGACATTGACGAACTGGTTTGGAAACAGACCGCCATCCTTGTTATCGAAGATCGCCTTGACCTTTACCATCCCAGTCGTCGTATCGATCTGGTTATCCAAAGTCAACAGGGTCCCGCTTGCAAGGTGGGTCGTATTCGAGCGGTCGTATGCCTCCACCGCAACCTTTCCACCATGTCGGATGACCTCTTGTACCTGGGGAAGTTGATCTTCCGGCAGCGTAAAGATCACTGCAATCGGCTGAAGCTGCGTCACCAAAATCAACCCCGTCGTATCCGACGCGTGGACGATGTTGCCCGGATCTACCTGCCGCAGTCCAACCACTCCATCAATGGGAGATGCAATTCGCGTATAGGCAAGATTCACCTTCGCCGCCTGGATCGCCGCCTGATCCGCCGCGATCGCGCCCTGTGCCTGCCCTGCACCCGAAACCTGAAGCTGCTGGCTCTCCTTGGAGACCACCCCAGCGTTCAGCAGCGCCGTGTACCGGGCTGCCTCGGCGTTCGCATTGGCGGCAGTCGCCTGATCTTTCACCAGCATTCCCTCTGCCTGCGCCAGCGCCGCCTCATAAGGCTTCGGATCGATCTGCACGAGCAGTTGACCCTTTCTCACCGACTGGCCTTCACGGACATTGACCTGCAGAAGCTCCCCGTCGACTCGAGTCTTGATCGTCACCGAGTAATACGGGGTCACGGTTCCCAAAGCCGTCAGGTAGATCGGCATCGTCTTCTTTTCGACCAGCGAGGTCATCACCGGCGTGGGCCTGTCTCCCATGCCCATGGACCGGGTGTTATTCGTAGCTTGTTCTTGCGAGTTCTTGCGAATCTTCCAAATTGCTCCACCTACCGCCGCCACAATGACGAGAATGACCACCCATTTCGTCATTGGCGAACCCTTCGGCGCCTCGGGTTCTGACGTGGGAGTTGGTGGGGTTGCCTTTGGCAACGCCGTGGGGGGTTCGTGTTCGCTTAACTGGGCTGACGACATTAGCGCTTTCACCGTTTCTTGATTCGGATCAAATGTGCTTCAGATGGATTACGTTTGGAAGTCTCAGAATAAATGATAATGACGTTGGCCAACTCGCGAGAGTTTCCGGGATTTTGCATCCTGGCAGGTCTTATTTATTTTTCGCACTGCCCGCCAATTCTTCATCTACGGCGTATTAACGAAAGAAGGACACTCTTTTTGCCTACTTCGGCTACCCTGCTCGAAAACACCGTTCTACTGCCTCTCTGTGTCGATCTGGATGGCACCTTGGTCAAATCCGATACCTTGGTTGACTCTGCTCTTGCCCTCGCCCGGCACCATCCCAGCGCACTGCTCAAGCTCCCCGGTTGGCTCCTCCAAGGCAAAGCCGCCTTGAAGCGGCATATCACCTCCGCTGTCACGTTAGATGTAACTCACCTCCCCTACAACCGCGAACTCCTCCAGTATCTTTCGCAGCAGCACGCTACCCACCGTCCGATCTACCTCGCCACGGCGGCCGACTCCGTCCTAGCGCATCGCATCGCCGATCACCTCGGCCTCTTCACCGGCGTCCTGGCCTCCAACGGAACCCTCAATCTCGCTGGAAACAATAAGCTTGCCGCCTTCCGTCAACAGTTCGGAGAAGAATTCGCTTACATCGGCAACGCCCTGCCCGATCTCCCTCTTCTCCAGCACTGCCGTCAACCGATGGTCGCCAACCCGACCTCCAGTCTCCGCGCGGCCCTTCGCTCCGCCAACATCGTCCCCGTCCGGATCTTCAACGAGCGGGCCTCCGCCATGCCCGCCTGGACCAAGGCGCTCCGCCTCCACCAGTGGGCGAAAAATCTCCTGATCTTTCTTCCGCTTCTCCTCGCCCATGCTTGGAATCGCGGCTTGGTCGGGGGAGCCGTCGTCGCCTTCCTTAGCTTTGGACTGTGCGCCTCCGCAACCTACATCGTCAACGACCTCCTCGACCTCGACGCCGACCGCAAACACCCCACCAAGCGCCGCCGCCCCTTCGCTTCTGGCGACCTCTCCGCCATCACAGGAGTCGCCGTAGTCCTGCTCTTCCTTACCTCATCGATGATCCTTGCCCTCCTGATCCCGCAGGTTGTGGCACGTCTCTCGCCTCAGTGGGCCTTGCTTGCGCCATACAAGTTCGTCCAGTGGCTCCTCATCTACCTCGTTACAACGCTGGCCTACTCGCTCTATCTCAAACGCATCGTCCTGGTGGATGTAATCGTCCTCTCCGGCCTCTACACCATCCGTATCCTGGCTGGTTCCGCCGCCACCGGAGTAATCGTCTCCACCTGGCTCGCCGGCTTCAGCATCTTCTTCTTCCTCTCGCTGGCCTTCGTCAAACGCTTCTCCGAGCTCGAAAACCTCCGCGAGCGCGGCGGCGCGTCCGTCACGGGTCGCGACTACCATGTCTCTGATATAGAACAACTTCGCAGCTTCGGCTCTGCCAGCGCCTACGCCTCTGTCGTCGTCCTCACCCTGTATATCTCCGATATCAACGCCGACGCGGGCCAACTCTACATGCACACCAAACGCCTCTGGCTGCTCGTCCCCATTCTGCTCCTCTGGCTCAGCCGCCTCTGGCTCCTCGCCTCTCGCGGCCAACTCGACGAAGACCCCGTCGTCTACGCCATCACCGACCGCCGCTCCCTCCTCATGGGAGTCCTTGTAGTCATAGTGATCCTCCTCGCCCTCTAACTTGGCAGTGGACGGCTTCCTTCAATCCCTGCCCCACTCGCGCAACTCATTTATCCTGAAATTCACTCATCATGAACGACACCATCCCGCAACTCCGTGCCTACGACGAAGCCACTCTGGAAGCCGCCTTCGCCACCCTCATCGAAGAGGTTCGCAGCGAAACCAGCCTCCTCCAGGATCCCGAGAGCTTCCGTCTCCACTGGCTCGGCCGCAAGCAAGGCCGCCTCAAGCTCATCAGCGAGGCCTGGCTCAAATCCGCCCCACCCGAAGCCCGCAAGCCCCTCGGAATCCAGTTCAACCGGCTCAAGCAGGAGATCGAAGCCGCTCTCGAGGCTCCAGCCGCCGCAGATTCAGCTGCGCACACAGAGCAGGGAATCGACATCACCCTCCCCGGCACCCAGCGAGCCCCCGGCATCGCCCATCCCCTCCTCAAAACCATGGAGCAGATCGTCCAGGTCTTCCATAACCTCGGCTACAGCACCAACCTCGGCCCCCAGGTCGAGTCCGACTTCTACAACTTCGAAGCCTTGAACTTCCCTCCCAACCACCCCGCCCGCGACACCCAGGACACCCTCGTCATCGCGAACCAGCAGAACCGTCCCAGCCGCGACCGTCTCCTGATGCGGACTCACACCAGCCCCGTCCAGATTCGCACCATGGTCGCTCAGGCCCCGCCCATCCGCATCGTCATCCCCGGCAAAGTCCACCGCAACGACGCCGCGGACGCCACCCACTCCCCCATCTTCCATCAGGTAGAAGGCCTCTGCGTCGATACCAACATCACCTTCTCCGACCTCAAGGGCACCTTGGATCACGCCATGAAGGCGCTCTTCGGCTCAGACGTCAAAACCCGTTTCTTCCCCAGCTTCTTCCCCTTCACAGAGCCCTCCGCCGACGTCCAGATCTCCTGTATCTTCTGCGGTGGCAAGGGTTGCCGTAAGTGCAAGCACTCTGGCTGGATCGAGCTCCTGGGCTGCGGCATGGTCGATCCCGCTGTCTTCGCCGCGGTAACCAAAGAACGTCGCAAACTAGGCCTGGACGACGATGCCTACGATCCCAACCGAATCACAGGCTTCGCCTTCGGCATGGGCGTGGAACGCATCGCAATGATCCAACACGGCATCTCCGACATAGGTCACTTCTTTTCGGGAGATATGCGTTTTCTGGAGCAGTTCGCCTAAGAACCACTCGTGTGGGTAAAAACTTCGCGGAGTTGCCATGGACTAAGCAATCTTTTGCCTAGTCCCGATCACTTGCCTCCATTTTGAGGCAAATGAGGCAAAAACTCTCTGGCCACCAACGTGCTTACGTATCACTTGTAAGTACACAATTGGAGTCCTCTCCCACGGAGTTTTTTAATGAAAAAGATGTCTCTGCTCTCACTTGGCTTGCTTCTCGGAGCCGTTATGACCTCCACCTCTGCCTTCGCTGACACCATCTTCAACTTCAGCTTCAATAGCCCCAGCAACCCTGCATCTGCCAACCAGTTCTCCGGTTCTGGCCAGTTCACCACCACCCTCCAGAGCACCGGTGTCTACCTCATCACCGGCGTTACCGGCACCATCATCGAAGGTTCTAACGTCGGAGCCGGCGCTACGGAATCGATCTCCAGCCTGTTCGCCGTTGGCGGCTTCAACGGCAACGACAATCTCCTCTTCTTCCCGACCTCCAGCCACAGCAACAAGGCCTTTGATGGTTCGGGTGTGTCGTTCTTGCTGGCCGATGGTTCGAGCCTTCGCCTCTACAACAACAACAACCAGAACCTGATCGAGAGCGTGGCGAACGGCCACTCCAGCTTCTCTCAGGGTTCGACCATCACCATCTCTCAAGCGGTCTCTCCCGTTCCCGAGCCAGGCTCTCTCGCGCTGCTCGGCACCGGAGCGCTCGGTATCGTTGGTGTGATTCGCCGCAAACTCGCAGTCTAGTTTCGGTCTCTACAGTGGCGTCCTGCTCGCGTGCATCATCGCGGTCAGGACGCCATTTTTCTTGCCTGCTCCTCATCCGCCAATCTGCATTCTGTACTCCGCACCCGCTCTACGATCACTTCCTTGGTTAGACTAGAAAAGTCGCCCATGAAGATCCTCACAAACTGGCTCCGCACCTACGTCCCCAACATACCCGCTGACGACCTTCAGTTAGCTGACGACCTCACCCTCCGCGGCATCGCCGTAGAAGGCGTCCACCATCTCGGCCCCAACAACGGTCACCTCTTCGAGATGGACATCACCACCAATCGCGTAGACGCCATGAACCACTACGGCATCGCCCGCGAAGCCGCCACCATCTACAATCTTCCCCTTCTGCCTCTGCTCCCAGAGACAGCCTCGCAACCTCCCGCCTCCACACCCTTCCCTGTCCGCATCGAAGCCCCGCATCTCTGTGGCCGCTTCACCGCCCAGGTCCTGCGCAACATCACCATCTCTCCCAGCACCGGCTCCATCGCGGACTACTTCGGCTTGCTCGCCCAAAAGCAAATAAGCAACGCGGTCGACGCAAGCAACTTCGTCCTCCTCGGCATGGGCCACCCCACCCACGCCTTCGATCTGGACAAGCTGGAAGGCGGCATCGTCGTCCGCCTCGCCCGCCAGGGTGAGAAGCTCAAACTCCTCGACGGCATCGAACGTATCCTCGAAGCCGATGACCTCGTCGTCGCCGACGAAGTCAAAGCCCTCGGTCTGGCCGGAGTGATGGGCGGCTGGGACTCCATGATCACCCCGCAGACCAAAAATATCCTCGTCGAAGCCGCCTGGTTCGATCAGGCCAGCATCCGCCGCAGCGCCCGGCGTCACGGCCTTCACACCGACGCCTCCCACCGCTTCGAGCGCGGAGCCGACTTCAACGCCTGCCCCACCGCCAACGCTCTCGTCTCCCAGCTCATCCTGCAGTCCGGGGGCTCTCTCGAAGGCGGTCTCGTCGACATCCTCATCCCAGAGATCGCCGCCCGCACCGCCAGCCGTCCCCCCATCCAGCTCTCCGTCCTGCAGGTCCAGCGTCACCTCGGAACCACCCTTAGCCCCGAGGGCCTCACCCAGGAGATCGTCGTCCAATACCTCACCGCGCTCGGCTGCGAACTCACCCCTCTTAGCAGCTCAAAAAATGACTCAGCAGCCGCCCTGGATGCCTTCAACCGTGACCCACAGGTCGGCGGAGCCGCCTCGGCTCTATCTTCCGTCTCCACAATCCCCGAAGACCTCTTCTCCGTCCAGCTCCCCTCCTGGCGTCTCGATCTGGAGCGTGAGATCGACCTGATCGAAGAGGTAGCCCGCGTCTACGGCTACAACCGCTTCGCCAACACTCTCCCTACCCCCGGCATCGTCATCGCCCACCCCACCTCCGCCGCCGAAGCAGCCGTTCGCACCCGCCTGCTCGCCCTCGGCTTCAGCGAGTCCATCTCCAGCACCTTCGCCTCCCAGTCCGATAGCGACCTCTTCAGCACCGCAGGGAAGGGAACCATCGCCATGGAGAATCCCCTCTCTGACGAAGCCTCGCTCCTCCGTCCCTCGCTCGTGCCGGGCATGGTCACCATGCTCGCTCACAATCTTAACCGCGACGTAAAAGACGTCCGCCTCTTCGAGCAGGGCCACATCTTCACAGGCGATACCAACGAAGTCTACGAGTCCTCACAACTCTCTCTCGGCCTCACCGGTGCCTCGTCATCAACCACTCTGCACTCCGCGCAGGACGCCCCCTTCTTCGAGCTCAAGGGTGTCATCGAATCCGTAATCTCCCTCTTCACCCTTACCGGCGGCTCAGCCGCTCTATCCTTCACCCTGCAGGCACCCGACTGGCTCCAACCCGGCCGTAGCGCCACCGTCCTGCTCAACAACACTCCAATCGGCGGCCTCGGAGAGCTCACCCGCGCCGAAGCCCAGCGCCGTAAACTCCGCCAGCCCATCTACCTCGCCCAGCTCGACCTGGCCGTGCTCTACGCATTACCCCTCAGGCAAGTCACCGCGCACGATCTCTCCCGCTTCCAGGCCGTCGAGCGCGACTTCTCCTTCACCTTCCCCGATGCCACCCAGTGGCACACCATCGCCGCTGCCATTCACGCCCTTGCCATTCCAGAGCTTCAGCGCCTCGCCCCGGTCGAGATCTTCCGCGACGCCAAGGGCAAAGCCGTCGCCGCAGGTCACTACTCTCTTCTCCTGCGCGCCGTCTTCCAGTCTCACGAGCGCACGCTCAACGAAGACGAGCTCTCGCACTGGCAATCTCAGATCATCGCCACACTCACCCACCTCGGCGGCTCCATCCGCGCCTGAGCTACAACCTGCGCGAAATGCGCATCCAGCTAGATTCCACCGGCAATTCGCCCCGGAAATCCACGCTTCGAACGTCTATACTTGAGGATAGATATGAGCACATCCACCATCAGCCCCGGGATTACCTCCGAAGAGTTCCAGGCCCTGGAGCAGAAAGTTCTCCGCGCCATCGAGATCGTCAAGCGCGAACGCGAAGCCCGTGCCGAAGCCGAAGCCGAGGTTGCCAGTCTCCGTGCCCAGCTTGAGGCGCAGAGCGTCTCCCAGGCCGAAGCCCTCAGCACCGCTCAGTCTCAGCTCAGTACCCTCAATCAGGAACGCGACGCCGTCCGTCAACGCGTCGAAAAAATGCTGCAACAGATGGACGAACTCCTCTAGATGCGCCCAGGAGGAAGCATGGACGAAACCGTCACCCCGCCAGACACATCCCAATCGGTCAGCGTTGACATCTACGATCAGGTCTACCATCTTCGCGGCATCGATCCCGCCTACATCGACTCCCTCGCCCGCTCCGTAGACGCCAAGATGCGCGCAGTCTCCGCTCACGGCGGCACCGTAGACTCCCTCCGCGTAGCCGTCCTCGCCGCCCTCAATATCGCCGACGAGCTAGCGACCCTCCGCCAGCGCTACGACACCCTGGCGGGCAGCATCAATCAGTCCCAGAACAACCTCCGCTCCCGCGCCGGCTCCATCGCCGGAATGCTCGATGAAGTCCTCAACGAGCGCAAGGTAGGCTAGTAGATTCACGCAGAATCTACTTGAACTTCCGGCTTCGGGCGACGATCATAAGGTTCTTACCCAGACCCGTCGCGCCCGGAGCAACACCATGCCTCGTCTGTTCTTCCGCCTGCCTGCCTTTAGCTTGGTAGCTCTATGCCTCGCCGCCTCGGCCTGCATCTTCGTCTCCGCCCAGACGCCCGCGCCCGCCTACCAGACCAACCCCAAATACCTCTCCGCCATGAGCGACGCGAGACAGCTTACCAAGGGCCGCCAGTTAATCTTCGCCGAAGAAGCCTACAAAAAAGCCAACAAGCTAGCCGCCGGCCAGGACCCGCGCTGCCTCAAGGAACTCTACGAAGTCCAGGTCAACCTCGGCCAATATAAAGAAGCCGCCTCCACCGCCACCCAGCTCGAATCCATCGCAACCTCACCGGCAGAGAAGGCGACCGCCCAGCTCGACCGGGGTATGGCCCTCTTCCGCCAAGCTGGTGAAAAGGGAAAGACCGAGCTCCTTCAAGCCGCCGATGTCTCCTTCAAGGCCGCCATCGCCAGCGACCCCAAGAGCGGAACCGCGCACTTTTTCGATGGCCGCATCCTCGCCCGCCTCGGCCAGCTCGACGCAGCCAGCGAGCAGTTCAAGCAGTGCCTCTCCTGCATCTCCCCCAAAGATCCCGCATACCTCCGTGCCCAGCACTTCGCCGAAAACCCTGCCCTCTCCACCGCCAAGTTCGCCCCCGCCTTTGAGGTAGTAGCCCTCGACGGACAACGCTTCGCCCTGGACGCCATGGGCGGCCGCGTCGTCTTGATCGACTTCTGGGCGACCTGGTGCGGTCCCTGCAACGAAGAGCTCCCCCACCTCAAAAAAATCGCCAAGGAGTTCGCCGGCCAGCCCCTCGTGATCATTAGCGTCAGTTGGGACGATGACGAGTCAAAATGGAAAAATTTCATCAATAAAAATGAGATGACCTGGACGCAATACCGCGACGCCGACCACAAACTCAGCAAGAGCTTCGGCGTCGAAGCCATCCCCCACTACTTCACCATCGACTCCGATGGCGTCCTCACCGCCGAAATGCTCGGTTCCGGCTCAGATGTAGAGGGCAAGCTCAAAAAGTTGATCGCCAAAGCCAAAGCAAAGGCCACTCCCGCCTCAGATAAACTTGCAAGCAACTAGATCCCTCTTTTTGATACGATCCCACTCAATTTATCCCACAGCCCATCGTCGCTTGCCATTCCTCTCCGACCCCGGTAGCATCCTCACAAGAGACCGGCCTGCTAAGCAGGTACGCGACCTACGCTGGTTGAACCAATATTCATTGAACAGGGATCTAGCTCGTATACATGGCTCGGTGTGCAGTCCTCCAGTCAGGAACGCCTAAAGAGCCACGGCAGGATCCCGCCGTCTTAGACGGGTTCACCAGCGACTCGACGTACGGCCCCGGCGGGTCGGTTTTCTTACCTCTCCCCTGCGTCATCATCCCCCCGTGCCATCCATCCCTCTGCCATCCCATAGGGATCGCTG
>NZ_JAAVUR010000013.1 GCF_018449545.1 Granulicella sp. dw_53
GGACCACGTTTTTGTTTCTGCCGTTGCGAAGATCGAGGGCGAGTCCGTAGTGGTGTCGGCGCCCTCTGTTTCGCGGCGGCGTTTCGTCCGTTATGCCTGGGCAAATGTCGTTCCACCTGCGCTTTACAACAGTGCAGGTCTACCCGCTTCTACCTTCTCCTCAGAATGGGTGACTGCGTTACCGCTGACGCGATAATATCGCTGCAACGTAAATCCGGCTACATTTGCGACGGTACGATCCGATTGCAGCCACCCTTGCACTCAGGAGCGACACAGTTGATCGGCAGTTCACGTATGCGGGATACAGACGATGCAATGCAATATCAGCCGAACTTTCTGCTCACTCGCTCTACTTGCTACATCTATGTTGAGCGCCCAGCAAGATGTCCACCGTAAGCCGCACGTCGCGTTCACCCGAACGCTCACCGTCGGCACCTCTACGTTGCAAGTCGATTTCGCCGATGGTCTGCTGGATCTCCCCCGCACTGCCATCACTGACCGCATCCAGCAAGCCGTCCACGCCGTTTCCCTTTACTATGGACGTTTCCCTGTTTCCAGAGCTCGCATCCTTATTCTCCCCACTGCCAACCGCGACCTGCACGGTACTACCTGGGGTGACCGAGAAGGCTTCCCAGCCTTCCTCATCCTCCATATCGGCCAGTCGGTCACACGGGAAGAATTGACCTCCGACTGGATCATCACCCACGAACTTGTCCACACCGCCCTACCTTCGCTGCCGGACGACCAGCACTGGCTTGAAGAAGGGATAGCCAGTTACGTCGAACCGATCGCCCGCGTGCAAGCGGGCGAGATGCCCCCTGAAAGTATCTGGGCCGATATGCTCCGAGGCATGATCAACGGCGAACCCGAACGAGGCGACCACGGCCTCAACAACACTCACACCTGGGGGCGTACCTACTGGGGTGGTGCGCTCTTTTGCCTCGTCGCCGACATCGAAATCCGCCGTCAGACCCACAACCGACTCGGCTTGCAAGATGCTCTCCGCGCCATCCTCCGCTCGGGCGGCACAATCGACAAGGAGTGGCCTATCGCCCAAGTGCTTGCTATCGGAGACACCGCAACCGGCACCCACGTCCTTCAACAGATGTACGCTCGCTGGTCCACCGCTCCAGTGCCTGTCGATCTCCCCCAACTGTGGCGCCAACTCGGCATTCGCAGCACCAATAACACCATTACCTTCGATCCCGCCGCTCCAGACTCCGCCATACGCGCCGCCATTACCCGACCGGGGGCCGCCGAATTTTAGCCCTTCCATCTATACTTGACGGCCAATCGTCCAAACTCTTTGAAAAGAGTTCTGAACTTATTCAGTTTCGTGCAAATCGAACGCAGATAGCGCCCAAGTACTCAATCCCGATTTGCTTCGATGAGGAAAAATCTCTCTGGATACTGCTTGAACCACATTCTCACTCGATTTGCCTATGCTGTTATGCTCCTCCGACGGCAGTTTCTAAGGCCACCCCGATACCTCGAATGGAAGCAGTACGCCTTCCCGGCAAAGCCCCAGAGACACACCCGCCTCTTCCCTTCCACGCTGTGCAAATGACTAGACACTGATATCTATCGGGTATTGATAAAATATATGGAACATACTTCACCCCCAGTAAAGCTCCATCGCGGTCCTGCGTGGCGGTCTACTGGATTCCGGCTGGTTCACGATTGAAGCCACTGTCAGTGCGATAGTTGTCAATCCGTCCAGCCCTTCGGCGAACTGGTTATTAGTTATTAATGGATAGGAGTTACACATGATCTTGAAGTCCGGTTGGAATCGTCGTTCTTTTCTGTCACTACTTGGTACGGCAACTGGTAGCCTGTTATCGCCTAATGCGGCTGTCGCGGAGAAAAAGGAAAAGGATGAGAAGCATGGCATCGACGGCCACCCCATCGTTCCCATCAAGAGCGGCTTAGGATCGACGGGCGATGTCTATAAAGAACTGGGAGTAACACCGCTTGTCAACATCGTCGGGACGGTCACTGTCATCGGCGGTTCTGTGATGAAGCCCGAGGTGATGGAGCTGATGCGCCAGGGCAACCAGCACTTTGTGCTGATCAACGAACTTGAGGTGGCCGCTGGCCGCTATATCGAAAAGCTTTGCAAAACCCCTCCCGGCTATACCGGCTTGGTGACGGGCGGAGTGGCTGCAGGCATTGTGGTGGGTTATGCCGGCATGTTGACCGAGGACCTTGAGCCACGTCTCAAAGCCTGTCCTGATCTGACGGGCTTTCCAAAGACCGAGGTCATCATTCAGAAAGCCCATCGCAATAACTTCGACCACCAGGTTCGCCAGACGGGCGTAACACTCGTGGAAGTTGAGACGAAGGAACAGATGATCAACGCCATCAATCCGAAGACACTGGCTATGCATTACATCAACATCCAGTCGGACCGCGGTAAGGTGAGCGGGCCCGAGATGATCGAGATTGCAAAGGCACACAATATCTACACATTCAACGATGCCTCGGCCGACGTTCCCCCCAAGGAGCGCCTGTGGGAGTACCCGGCGCAAGGCTGGGACTTCGTTGCCTTCTCAGGCGGCAAGGATATTTGTGGGCCACAGGCCTCGGGCATTCTGATCGGCAAAGAGAAGCTGATCCGCTGGGCGCAGATGAATATGAGTCCGCAGGAAGATCGCATCGGCCGCTCTAGCAAGGTGGGCAAGGAGACGATCTTCGCTCTGCTCAAGGCTCTGGAACTCTTCGTCAATCAGGACTACGACGAGGTCGTCAAGAATTACGATGCTCGCGCCGAGGTCATCACAAAGGCGATTGCGAAGTTTGGTGTGGCGGCCCTGCCGCGCGAGTTCAATCCGACTGCCCTGGGCAATGTAACGCCGCAGTATAGCTGGCAAATCGATCAGACTAAGCTGAGGATCACGTCGCAGGAGGTACTACACCAACTTGCTGAGACCAAACCTGTTGGCATTGGCAGTCTGAATGCCGACGCTGGCGGTATGCGCGGACGCAACCCAGAAGCTCCTGCTAATCAGCCCGAACACCACCATCGCCAGCCGGACCCCACGAAGTTCGGCTTTGCCATGTGGCAGCTGAAAGAGGGCGAGGATAAGTACATCGCCGATCGCCTAGTAGAAATTTTCAGTGCAGCGCCGAAGGCTTGACGATAAAACCACTCAGGGGCGAGTCCTTTTCTGCGGTCAATAAATCGAGGTCCGAATCTGAATGGGCGATGATTTCACGCTGCACGCAATTGCCCCACTTTACTGAAGGGACAGTACTGAGAACATCTGTGCAGAGCAGATGACTGCTTAGGCATCCGATACTGCGGTGACGACAAAGATCGTAAATTCGTGTGCTCCGGCCTCTATTACACCTCTTGTCAGCCCAACGAGTTCAGGCTCTCAACCCAGTGTTTCTTTTCACTGCCTACATTGTAGGTCTTCGTCCAATGAGCGTACTCCCTTGACATTAATCCGATAGCGTGCATACCAGGTTCCCCTTTCACTGTAATCCCCTGGGTTCTAGGCTTGTTGCGAATTGAGGCTTTCGTCGCATCACGCCTTATTCGAACCCTATTTGTGCAGCTTTCGAATTCGTTGCCTTTGGGGAGACAAATTCGGCGATCTCGGCTTCTCGCCAACACAATAATGATCGGGTGGACTTGCCTCTTGGACAAATTGACAATGGCTCGATCCAATTATAAAGAGCTGAATCGCAGCAATAATTTACTTTCGACTTTTCGCTTCCTGCAGATGGTAAACCCACATGCTTAAACGGAAGATATAAATTTCACCGGCGCGCGAGTGCATAAAATCTCCCGATCGTCGTCAGTCATATTGCAACAGCATCTCTTTCTCTGACGATGAATGAGTATTATTCCTCGCAACAAATAGGTGACTCCACTCATTAGAGATGAGTCATTTTACCCATTACCAATACGCTATATTTTATAGCCCAGCGAAAGTATCTTAACGGTGCTCATTTTCTTGAATATTTAAGTTGCTACTCAATATCTTTCGTGAGATATTTCGGTGCGACAAAATAACCACTTTATTTATTACTGTACTTTTTTTGAGTGCCTTTCATTCTGCCTTTTGGATGACTCTCCCCTGTGGTGCAATTCCATGCGTAAATTTTCCGTGAGCTAGATTGTTTGCTTCATTAATTTACGTAGGCGATATATTTCTGGGCCGGGGAGTCGTAGATGAATAACTCGTTGGAGTTTTTACGGTGTGTTGTCTTAAATCGAGTGACTAAGGTAAAAACATACATTTCTAAAGCTTGGTATCCAAGAGCATCTCTCTCTATAGAGACGCCATTGCTCGATGTCATTTACCCACCTACAAAATATTTTTCGAAGACCACAACTAAAACATCGTCTGCGCCGCTGAAACTCTTGTTGTTTCCTATGAAAAGCACAAATAATGCGAGTTATCTGGAGTTATTCAGTTACAAATTGACTTGTTTTTTTCACACCAAGCGATCTAAAAACCTTTATAAAAATTTCATTCAAAGGAATTCTTCACTCGATACAAACACGTTCGTCCAGTCCTGGAACAAATCCGATGAGATGTGTGCGGGGGCCTTCGATGAAAGCGAATGAGCGTTATTCTTACCCATTGACTACTGCTCAGCGTGGCTTGTATTTCAGTCAAAAAATTACGCCTAGCGCCAACATGAATATTGCCGAAGCGGTGGAGATATGCGGTCCGATTAAGCCCGAGATATTCCGCGTTGCACTCCGTCAATTAGTAGCCGAGGCAGAAGAACTGCGCGTGCGTATTACTGAGCAAGATGGAAAGCCCAAGCAGGAGGTGCTGCCGTTCTACAAAGGCGATTTCCCGTACATAGATATGAGTCGCGAAGACGATCCGCGCACCGCGATAGAGGCGTGGATGAAGGACGAATTGGCTCGGCCCATTGATCTAGCCAATAATCCATTGTGGGTTTCCGCTCTTCTAAAGGCCGCGGATGATCATTATTTCTGGTATCACCGGGCTAATCACATAGGAGTAGATGGTTACGGTGGAGGTCTGATTGCCCGGCGCTTGGCGGAGCTATATACCGCACTTGCCGAGGACCGCGAGCCGATAGCCAGTTCCTTTTGCACGGTGGAGACGTTGATAGCGGCTGAGACTGCCTATCGAGATTCGGAACGATTCCAACGCGATCGGGAGTATTGGCATCAACAACTGGCCCAACTCCCTGAAGCGTTGACACTATCGCGTAGCCATCGCCGGCATGGTCTAAGTAGCGACCTGCGCCGTAGCGTTGGCCATTTGTCCGCTGACACTGTCCGGCAACTCGCGGAGCTTGGCAAGGCCACTGCGGCTAGCCTCCCTCAGGTCCTCATCAGCCTGGTTGCCGCCTACTACCAACGAGTAACCTGTGTCACTGATTTGGTCTTCCTTATGCCGGTCTCGGGACGCATCAACGCGGCGCTGAGGCGCTCTCTTGCACCATCGGTAAATGCGGTGCCGATCCGCCTATACTTTACACCCGAGATAACCGCCGCTGAACTGTTCTCACAGGTCTCGCGAACTGTGCGGCAAGCGTTACGCCATCAGCAATATCGCTATGAAGATTTGCGCCGCGACCTTGGCCGCATCGGTCAAGAGCAGAACATTGCATGGCTTGGTGTGAATATCGAACCATTCGACTACCATCTCAATTTTGATGGCGCCGCGACCATCTCACATAATCTGTCGAATAGTTCAGCCGAGGACCTAATGGTGTTCATGTATGACCGAGGCACGGACACAGGCTTACGCTTCGACCTGGATGCCAATCCGGCACTCTACGAACTAGATGAGTTGGATGAGCACCGACGAAGGTTGACACGCCTTATCGAGCAGGTGCTTGCCAAGCCAGACGTGCCGTTAAGACAGCTTGATATTTTAGGTGATGAGGAACGTCGGCGTTTACTCTGCGACTGGAATGCCACGGCTTCAGAGCTGCAAGATACCCGTCTGCCTGCATTCGTTGCGCATTGGGCAGCAGTAACCCCGGACGCGCCAGCAGTCGTGTATGAAAACACCGTAGTAAGTTATCGTCAGTTGCATAACCGAAGCGTTCGACAAGCCCGTCAACTGATCGCCAGTGGAGTGGAGTCTGGCGACATAGTTGCCGTTGCGTTGCCACGTAGTGAGCAGTTGTTGATTGTTCTGCTAGCAATTATGCGAACTGGGGCGGCATATCTGCCACTCGATCTAGATAGCCCGATCGAGCGGACGATGTTGGTGTTGGATGACGCCTCACCGATTTTGCTGATTGCTCCACCCCAGATGCATGAACGCTTCGCTCGCAGAAGCTTGACGCTGCTGCGGCCGGAATATATAGATCCGTCGCTGAGTACCCAGGAACATGAACCGGATTTAAGCACTTCAGATGGAACTGCCTATGTGCTTTATACCTCCGGATCGACGGGACGTCCGAAGGGAGTGGAGGTAACACATCGCAATCTGGCGAATTTCCTCGAAGGTATGCGATACGAACTCATGCCCACGGCCAGAGACCGGTTTCTAGCAGTAACTACAGTGATCTTCGATATAGCTGGGCTCGAGTTGTACCTACCGTTGACAGTCGGAGCTCGTGTGGTAATGGCAGGCAGCGAGGCTGTTCATGACCCACCGGCGCTAGCACGGTTGATTCGGCGCAGCGGTGCGACCCACATGCAAGCTACGCCTTCTTTGTGGCGGATCTTGTTGGCCAGTTCCGATACAAAACTCGAGGATGTACATGTGTTGGTCGGTGGCGAGGCTTTGGGCGCGGAGTTAGCGGTGCGGCTCAAAGGTATGGCCGCACGAGTTACCCAATTTTATGGACCAACCGAAACCACGATCTGGTCGACTGCTTTCGAACTAGGCGAGATTGGAGCGATAGCACCGCCAATAGGCCGTCCGATACTTAATACCCAAGTTTATGTATTAGACGAATACCGTCAGCCGGTCGTGACCGGTTCGACCGGCGAGTTATACATAGGAGGAGAAGGAGTAGCCAAGGGCTATTTACACCGGGCAAAACTTAATGAAGAACGCTTTCTTGCGAACCCGTTCAGCGATAATGGCGGCCGTATGTATCGTACTGGCGATCTGGTACGTTGGATTGACGGTGGGCTACTTGAATTCATAGGACGTGTGGACGACCAGGTAAAAGTCAACGGCCACAGGGTAGAGTTGGGCGAAATCGAGAGCCTGTTACTACAGCACGAGACTGTATCCGAAGCTGCTGTCACTGCGCATCATGACGGTGGCACAGTTTCTCTAGCTAGTTATCTGGTAGCGTCAAACGGCATGTTCATTGATATAGACTCGCTACGCGTGTTCCTGGCTGGTCGTTTGCCCAGCTACATGATGCCGGACAGTTTCGTCGTGCTGGATGCTTTGCCGCTGACACCGAATGGAAAGTTGGATCGCAAGGCGTTGCCTTTACCGGAGTGGGCCAATCGAAATATTTATGTTGAGCCAGCAACTCCAACCGAGAAGAAACTTGCGGAATTGTGGCAGCAAATTCTGAAGGTCGGGCGGGTGGGTCTGCATGACAACTTTTTCGAATTGGGAGGTGATTCTCTGAATGCGGCCGAGTTGGCGGCACTTTTTCCCACCTTGTTCGAGACGGAGCTGGCCTTGGGCAGCCTGTTCGAGGCACCTACCGTTGGCGCTTTGGCAGCGTTGATCGATCGCCTCACTAGCAGCGACCTTGTCGAGCCGCTAAGTGTCATGCTGCCACTGCGCCGGGTCGCGCATCGACCACTCTTCTGTATCCACCCAATGATTGGTGTCAGTCTGGGCTTTTCCGCTTTGCTGCGGCATCTGGATCCTATGATTCCGGTCTACGGATTGCAATCGCGGGGGCTGCGAGGCGGTGTTAGTCTGCCGAGCAGTATCGAAGAGATAGCGACAGACTATCTGACTCAGATCCGACGTATCCAGCCTGAGGGACCGTATCGATTGATCGGACGCTCACTGGGAGGCTTGCTTGGTCACTCCATCGCCGCGCAGATGCAGGCTCAGGGTTCGGAGGTAGAGCTATTATCGATGATTGACAGTTATTTGTTCGCCTCCGAAGAGAATGACCGTCCACCTACTGGAGCAGACGAGGTGAAAATGGCGTTGAGTTTTCTGGGCATCGATCTTGTTCACGAAAACATACCAGCAACATTGAAAGAGTTGGGGGAGTTTTTATTGCGCCATGATAATGCACGTTCGATTCCCCAACTCGAGGGAGTCATGAGGCTGTCACAAGAAATTATAAAAAGCCATCCAGAGTTCATCAAGCACCTGGCGGCGGTGATGTTCAACAACCTGAAACTGGCACGTCAGCATGTACCATGCAAAATAGATGTCGATGTCCTCTATTTCAGTGCTACGGAAGTCACGGGCGATCTGGATGGAATACTCGATCGTAATCCGTCGGCATGGCGCCCCTTTGTGGGCGGTGTGTTCCAGGTGCATGAACTCGCTTGTCATCACGAGAATGTGCTAGATCCAGTTCCTGCGGCCGAGATAGGAAACATATTGCAGCAGCGGCTCTCTCTTCTGGACCGTCAGCATATGCGGAGGCCTTCAGCTCTTCAACAAGAAAAGGAAGTAATCATCCCGGTCTATGCCTGAATCGCAGCAAGCGCACACAAAACTTATCGTAATCTTCACCATCGGAACACAAGGTGATGTCCGCCCTTGCGTCGCTTTGGGACAGGGTCTTCATCGCGCAGGGTATCTTGTTCGCATCGCTACCAGTAGTAACTTTGCTGAGTTAGTGCGCTCCGCTGGGTTGGAGTTCTCCCCATTGACAGCTGACTTTCAAGCCATGCTGGAAGCCGATGTCACTATCGCAGACCAAGGATTAAACCTACGTGCGATGGCCCGAATTTTTCGCGAGCGCTATGCGATTTGGGCAACCAACTGGGTAGAAGAGGGACTGTCAGCATGCGAGGGTGCAGGGTTACTGATTGGAGTTAGTAACAGTATTATGCTCGCCAAGGCGTTGTCCGAAGCATTGGGGATTCCGTTCGCAATTGCCCGCTTACAGCCGCTGACTCTATCTAGAATATTGCCACCGATAATGTTGAGCAGTGGACGACGCAAGATGCCCGGTGTACTGAGTCTTGGAGCGCACTATCTCATTTTTAAATTGTTATGGGATGTCATGCGTCCGGCTATCAATGAGATTGTTCGGCCACAACTGAGGCTACCCTTATACCAGTGGTATGGTCCCTATTTTCGTGAGTTGCACACAGCAAAGATAATCAATGGTTTCAGCAGCCACGTACTGCCAAGGCCGTTGGATTGGCCAGACAGCTCTCAAGTCACCGGCTATTGGTTTTTGGATCAGCCTACATGGGATCCACCTAAAGCATTAAGTCAGTTTCTCGCTGCTGGATCGAAGCCAATTTATGTCGGCTTCGGCAGCATGGTGAGCAGCAACACGGCGGCGTTTACGCAAACCGTGCTCGACGCATTTAAAAAGAGTGGACAGCGCGCCGTTCTGGCCACTGGTTGGGGGGCACTGAACGGTGACGAGGGTCCGCACGACGAACAAATATTCTTTTTGCGCCATGCTCCGCACGACGGCCTGTTTCCACTTATGTCCGCCGCGGTACATCACGGTGGCGCAGGTACAACTGCAGCTGCCGTGCGTGCAGGAATTCCATCGGTTATTGTGCCGTTTTTTGGCGATCAGCCTTTTTGGGCACATCGTCTTAATCGTTTAGGCGTCGCACCGCTAGCACTAGAGCGTAAGAACCTAACCCCCGATGCATTGGCCTTCGCGCTGACAACAACGCAACAGGCCTCGATGCTCCAGGCAGCGGCAACACTGGGACAAGCGGTACGCGCCGAGGACAGCATTGGCGAAGCACTCCGCTGCCTGTATGCGTGGAATCTACTGCCTAAGATTTCGTCCGAGGCTGTGGTTCAGCCTCGAATAAAAAACATGGCATGAAATACATCAAGAAAATCACCGTGCTATTCGCATCTGGGACGGAGGAGAGCGATGAATGTAGTCGAACACGCCGAATGTATGGACAAGGCCAATATGATATCGGTCGCTCAGAGCAACAGGCGATCGCGGCCACTACTATTACCGGAGCGAACGATGTTCCGTGAGGGACATACACCGTTTACCTCTGTGTTTACTGTCAAACTGCTCGGCAGGCTGGACGAAACGCGATTGCGTCGAGCCCTGGCTTGCGTACAGGCCAAGCATCCGCTGCTACGTTGCGTGATCGACAATATGGACGGCTTCCCTCGTTTCGTACTTCAGGATCGTCCTGAGGCAATCACTTTACGCATTGTTGAGCGCCACAGCGAGGGCGCATGGCAAATCGAGATACGTCGTGAGTGGATGGCGCCGTTCGATGCGAGCCGCGCGCCATTAGTACGATTCGTGTGGGTACGTGGAGAAGATTTAAACGAGCTAATACTGGTCGGTCATCATTGCATCTGCGATGGTGCCTCTGGCATCAACCTTCTGCGTGAATGCCTCTATGCCTATGATCGGCCGGAACGGGATCTAGGTACCTATGAGACGCTTGGTGCAATTGAAGACATTATTCCCGCAGCCGTGCTGCAAAGCCGGCGCTTCCGCCGACGCGTGCGGAGAAAGGTGGGGTTGCTCAGATTAGCTCTTTTCTTAAAGGGGCGCGGTAGTCGCAAACGAATAAATATACCTATATCCGTGGAGCAAATGTACTTCCATCGCTGGCATGTCGACGAGGCGACTACGCGGGTATTGATCGAGCGCTGCAGGGCGGAGGGCGTTACCGTACTTGCCGCAGTAAGCGTGGCTTTCATGCAAGCGTTTCGCGATGTCCGTGGAATCAAAGCACTGAGAAAGACCTACAGCATGGTGGATGCACGGAGATTCTTACCGCAGATGCGCAAGGATGTGATGTTCGGGCTAGCACCAAGCGTGACGCTGAGAATGAAGGGCTTGCCTCCACCGTGGGATATTGTCGACGACGGATTCTGGGCACGGGTACGGCTGACCAAGGCAGACCTGACACGCCGTATTGACCGTCTAGGCATCGGCTTCTATGAGTATCTGGTCGGCTTGGAAGCCCTGCATGACCAATATGCGAGATTTGTAACTTATTTCGACAATGCACCTGTGGTGCGTCACGTCACGCTGTCTAATATGGGGCGCCTGGATCTACCACAGGAGTACCAGAATTTCCGGCTGGAGAAGATCTACAGCCCCTTGGTCATGGTATCGCCCACTCCGGCCAACACGGTAATCATCTCAAGCTTTGCCGGAGAAATGGAATTCGCGATCGTATCCGACGAACAGTCTCTACCTCGCGAGCAAGCCCTGGCGATTGAAGAACGGGCCATGGAAATACTTCATACCTGCATAACGATATCCGGGGAGCACAAGGTTGATCTCGCCTCCAATCTGCCCATGGTGCGGGAGAAAACGATATGAAGAGCTTTGGTCTAATCTTTGTACTCTACGAGCCTTCCGGAGCCTTTCTGGAAAATCTCGCCAAAGCGCGTGTGGGCTGCGCAAACGTTGTTGCTGTCGACAACTCGCCTGAGATTGATTCGAGCCTACACGCGAACCTCCAGAAACAAGGCATTCAGGTACTCCCGAATCGCAACGAGGGTGGGCTCGCCGGAGCCTACAATAAGGGTGCCGAAGTTCTGTTGGCGCGCCCGTGTGACGTGATCTTCCTGCTGGATCAGGATTCTGATATCGATGCATCGTTCTTCGCAGACATGATGCAAGCTACTATTGGACTCGGCACCGATACGTTTCTGCTGGGCCCAAAGATCTTTGAGATCAAACTGCAGAAGTGCATGCCCGTCATCCTGCCGGGCAAGCCCTTTCCCAAACCCTTTCATATTGATTATCAGACCACGGGGTTGTTTCCCACCATGTGCATCATTTCATCCGGGGCGGCGATCTCCTCCACAGCTTACCGCAAGCTTGGAGCCTTCAGGGAGGACTATTTTATCGAGTACATTGATATCGAATACTCATTGCGAGCCGTAAGCCAGAATGTGCCGGTGTACGTAAACGCCGCCGTCACGCTGCGGCAGTCCAACGGGAATATCGAACGGCGCGGCAAGCTATTCAGCACTCATCATGCAGCATGGAGACGCTACTATGTCTCGCGTAATATGGTGCATTGCTTGAACCTGTATCGTTCTTATTCTGGATTGCATTGGGTTAGCGGTCTGATGGCGATCCAGCAGGGGTTATTAGTATTGTGGTTCGATTCAAAAAAACTCGAAAAAGTGACCGCGATTGCTTGCGGCTACCTTGATGGAGTATTGGGCAGACTTGGCACATTCGAGCGACAGCATCCCTACATAGCCTCCTTCTGTAAAAGATCCGGACGCAAACGAATCGCCATTGAGGATAGTTCGTCGCTTATGGCGACTGGGAGTAAATCGTGAGACGGAAACTATCCGCTCTAGAACAGATTCTTGACGGAAATGTGGTCTACTTCGTCAGACTGGAAGGTCATTTAGGTCTTGAT
This sequence comes from Granulicella sp. dw_53, assembly GCF_018449545.1. Lineage (GTDB taxonomy): Bacteria > Acidobacteriota > Terriglobia > Terriglobales > Acidobacteriaceae > Edaphobacter. The sequence continues at coordinate 12,461 of NZ_JAAVUR010000013.1, forward strand.
CAGCTTCGCTCAGCTCTTACTCGTGTGCAGCACAAGCATCCCGCCTTACGCTCGTTGCTTCGTAAAGAGAGGAATAGGTTGTACTACGAGGCGGATAGCGCTCCAGAGATCCCATTGAGAATTGTGGCCCGCGTGTCTGAAGATGGTTACAGGCACGAGTGCCAGACTGAGTTGACCACAGTCTTCGCGCATGAACTGCCTCAACTGCGCGTGGTCTGGTTGCAATCTGAGTTGGAGAGTGACCTGCTATTTACGACATCGCACCGGATCTGCGACGGCATGAGTATCTTCATACTTGTCAGGGAGATATTACGGTCTCTGTATAGTGACGAAGAAATGGTCCCCTACGAACCAATTACGATGCAGGAAATAATCGGGGACTACAAGCCTCCGCAACCGTGGAAGAACAAACTCAAAGTAAGCCTACTGAATGGTGTGTTACGACTCATTCCAAACTCGCGCCGAGCGCCGGAAAATAACGAACGCTATCTGGAGTGGAAGACCGATGGCGCATTATTGGACGTATTAAGGAAGCGCTGTAAGGAGGAAGTCGTCTCAATGCATGCCGCCCTGATGTGCACGCTGGAACGCGCTCTATTCGTTGTGTTTGAAAGAAATAAAGTACCGAAATGGATTGATAACCCAATGGACATACGTCGAGGGCGCTTTCCAGCACTGAAGAGCGACACGGTGTTCTTTGCAGGTGGAAGCTTCAAAACGCGCATCGAACAAACTGCCGACATTGAGTTTTGGGGGAGAGCGCGCACAATCTATGCCGAGATACAGAGACAGGTTGAGCAAGAGACGCTCAAAATTCCGGGTCGATTTCGTTTCTGGGAGATGCTTCATCCGCTGGCGAGTGGACAAATCCAGTCGATCGTACGTCTGGGGGATGCGTTGAAGTTCAACGGTAGTTGGAATATGTTCGCATTGTCCAATCTCGGCAACATCGTGATCAATGACAGCAGTTCCCCGTTTCGAGTGAAGGACCTGCGTATCTACATGCATTCCTTCACCTTTAGAGCGCTCTGCCTGGTGACTTATACGCTCAATGGCGAGATGCGCTTCTACTGTGTAGCCGATGAGAAGTGCCTGAGCCACAGCCAAGCAGATACGCTTCAGCGTGAGTTCATGGCGATCCTAAAACAGGCCATAAAGACTGACGAGAGTGAAACTGAAGTTTCTAGCTTGCTCACCGCAGTCGCCAAATGATTTTTCCTTTGGAGTCAAGGATGGCAGGAGGCAGATCGTGAGACGAAAGCTGTTCGCCATTGAGCAGGTCGCCGACGTCAATATCATTTACGTTGTCAAGCTGGAGGGCAGCTTCAATCTGTCCCAGCTTCAGTCAGCACTCTCCCGCGTACAGCGAAAGCATCCTGCGCTGCGGGGTCTCATTAGCGATGAACCGGATGGATCATATTTCGAGGTAGACAGTGCGCCGGAGATTCCTCTGCGGATCGTCTCTCGCCTGTCGGAAGATGATTGCCAACGCGAGTGTCAGACGGAGCTAAATACCATATTTGCATCGGACCAGCCCCAACTGCGTGCGGTCTGGCTCCGCTCAGAGCTTGAAAACGATCTGTTACTTTCAACCTCGCACCGCATCTGCGATGCCATGAGCATGTTCACTATCGTCAAAGAAGTATTGCGTGCGCTCCATAGCTATGAAGAACTGATCCCCTACAAAACGGTCACCACACGAGATCTTATCGGCGACTACCAGCCTCAGCGGCCTTGGAAGAGCAAACTGGCGGCCCGTTTGTTCAATAGCCTTTTGAGGCTGATTCCAAGCTCTAGCCGAATGCCAGAAAATAAGGAATTCCATCTGGAATGGAAGGCTGATCAGTTGCTTTCGGATACATTGAAACAGCGCTGTAAGGCTGAAGGCGTCTCCGTTCATGCCTTCCTTATGGTTGCGCTGGAGCGTGCCTTGTTCGCAGTATTCGGGAGAGAGAAGTTACCGAAATGGATCATAAATCCCATCGATCTACGGCGAGGGCGCTTCGCTGCGCTGAAGAGTGACATGGTCTTCTTTGGTGGTGGCAACTTTAAGATAAGCACAGTGCCAGCACCGGACGTGGAATTCTGGGCGAGAGTGCGAGGAGTGAACGAAAAAATACGCAACGAAGTCGAACGCGAAATACTGAATATTCCTAGCCGCTTCCATCTAATCGAGATGCTTCGTCCGCTAACAAGCAGACAGATCCAGTGGATCGTGCGACTAGGTGATGCATTTAAGTTCAATCGCATATCGAGTCGCTTCGGGTTGTCCGAACTCGCCAACGGTAGTTGGAACCGCTTCGGGCTATCCAATCTCGGGAATATTGTGATCAACGAGAGTGACGCTCCTTTTCGAGTGAAGGATCTACGCTTATACATCCACTCCTTCAACGTCAGGATGCTTGGTCTGATTCCTTATACTCTCGACGGAGAGATGCGCTTCTACTGTGTTAGTGACGAGAAATGTTTGAGCCGTAACGAGGCCGATTCGCTCAAGCTAGAATTCATAGCCCTGCTACAACGCGAGTTCAGTCCTATAAATACAGGGGATATCAAAGGGGCTCCAATGATGGCCGCTGAATTGGTTCGTAATGGTTGATACCGCTACAAAGTTCGGAAACAATCAGCTCTCCATCAATTAAAGGTCGTCAGTGACAACAGGTGAATGATGAGCCGCAAGCTATCCAACATTGAGCACATCCTCGATGGAAACATTCTGTATTTTGTCAGGTTGGAGGGCAGTTTGAACCTGGATGAGCTTCGCTCAGCTATTGCCCGTGTACAGCGCAAGCATCCAGCACTACGCACGCTGATTCGTGAGAAATACGACGGACTGTACTACGAAGAGGATAGTGCACCAGGGATTCCATTACGGATCGTTCCACGCTTATCTGAAGATGACTACCGTCGGGAATGTCAAACTGAACTGGCAACCGCCTTCGCATATGACTTACCCCAGCTACGTGTGGTCTGGCTACAGTCGGAGGGTGAGAGCGATTTATTACTTACGACCTCGCATCGCATATGCGACGGCATGAGTATGTTCATTATTGTTAGAGAGATATTAAAGTCGCTTCATAGCGATGAAGAACTGATCCCTTATGAGCCGATCACCACACAGGATATTATTGGCAACTACCAACCTCCGCAACCATGGAAGACCAGATTGAAGGTGAGTCTGCTGAATAGCCTCCTGCGATTGGTTCCGAAGTCACCTCAAACCCCGGAAAATAACGAACACTACCTGGAGTGGAAGGCTAATAGGGCAATGTCAGACGCACTGAGGAAGCGCTGCAAGGTTGAGGGCGTCTCTGTGCACGCCGCCCTCGTAGTTGCGTTGGACCGGACACTCTTCGCTGCCTTCGGAAAAGATAACTTGCCAAAGTGGATTGGCAATCAGATAGATCCACGGAGAGGACGCTTCCCCGCGCTGAAGAGTGACACAGTGTTCTTTGGCGGCGGAAGCTTCAAGGTACGCACTGGGCAAGCTTTGGAGGAGGAGTTCTGGGATCGCGCGCGCTCGATCCATGAAGAGATACCTAGACAGATCGCTCAGGAATTACTCAACATTCCCCGCCGCTTCCACTTCATTGAGATGCTTCGACCGTTGACGAGCGGACAAGTACAATCGATCCTTCGTCTGAATGATGCGTTAACATTCAACAGATGTAACAGCTTCGCGTTATCCAACCTCGGCAACGTTGTGATCGACGACAGTGACGCGCCGTTTCGACTGAAAGATCTTCGCCTTTACTTGCATTCTTTTAAGACTAGGGCACTCGGTCTAGTTTCCTACACCCTCAACGGGGAGATGCGCTTCTATTGCGTGAGCAATGAGAAGTGTCTGAGCCCTAATCAGGTGGATGCCCTTAAGCGCGAGTTTATGGCTGTGCTAGAACACCAGACTTACAAAACTGAGGACGATGTGATCGAGATCCCTGCCCACGCTGATTGCGCAACATGCAGTCTGCCGGTCCAACAGACCGCGGAGCATCCGTTCAGAGCGGAATGACACCGGCACGCCATCACGCTCCTGCTCGCGGCTCAGGTCTGCTGATTATTTTCGTTGTCTTTTTTGTTGCAACACTGTTATTCATAACTTATTCACACGCCTCATACCGATTTGGACTTGATTCTGGATGACGTTTTAGGCAAACAGTCTTTCCTGTTTCTTGCACCTTAAAATTCACTCGCCGCGCTCTCATAGATCGCTGATCTAGCGGCGTGCGTCCTGTCGCAGTCTCTTCAATCAAACGTCCGAATACCTCACGGCGTTCGCATCTTGAATGGCGTATTTCGTGTAATAGCATCGAAGCTCTGGAAGATGCGGCGGCCAAGGCCAAGCCCAGCGGAAAACCGGAACCATTCGTGTCGTCGTTCGAGACAGCGAAGACGGTTCCTTCGGATCTATATGACAAGGTCTTGCGTGATCCGCGTGGCTATATTATCCCGGCCGATCAACCGGATTTCCGATTGCAACCAAGTTCGTCAACGCGTTGATGAAAAGTGGCGTGACGATACTTCGGCGGCACTTACCCATACAGCGAACAGGCGACCGCGGACTTTACCGTTGCAGGCAAAAGTTATCCAAAGGGATCATATGTCGTCATCGCCGCGCGGGCTTTTCGACCGCAGATGCTCGATCTATTTGAGCCACAGGATCATCCGAACGATTTTGCGTACCCTGGTGAACCCCCTACTCGTCCTTACGACGCGACCGGTTGGACGTTGGCATTCCAAATGGGCGTGCAGTTCGACCGCAAACTGGAGCCCTTTACCGACCCATTCGCAAAGATCACGACTGATCTGGCGATACCACTGCCGGGTACGATTAGTGGACCTACGAAGGTAGCTGGCTTAATCGTCAGCCATTCCTACAACGATGCCTTCACCCTGACCAATCGTCTGTTGAAGGCAAATCAACAGGTGTACTGGCTTACTACGAAGACAAATGTAGGCGGCAAGGAGATGGCTCCGGGAACGATCTGGCTTCCCTACTCTGCTGAGACGGAAGATCCTCGAAACAGTGACGACACAACTAGGCATCAATGCCTTTGCTGTGGCAAAGAGACCCGAGGGCGATGCTCTGCAACTTCATTTGGAGCGAATCGCACTCTATGACCAATATGGCGGCTTGATGCCCTCTGGATGGTTTCGCTGGCTGCTGGAGCAGTTCGAGTTTCCCTCTACCGTAGTGTACCCACAGACGCTAGATGTAGGCGATCTGAAGAAGAAATACGATGACATTCTCTTCAGCGATGGAGCTATCACAGCGCAGGGTCGGGATAGCCTAGCCGGTTCCTCGCTGGCATCGCGTCAACCCAAGCCAGAGACAATTCCTGCGGAGTCCCTCCCTTGGCTCGGCGCTATCACAACTGAGAAGACTATTCCTCAGCTACAGAAGTTTGTCGAAGAGGGCGGGACTCTGCTAGCGATCGGTAGCTCGACTAGCATCTATGAGTCCTTCCACCTGCCGTTAGTGAATGCAGTAACAGAGATCGTTAAAGGCAAGACGGTCAATGTCTCTCCTGAGAAGTTCTATATCCCGGGATCGTTGATGCGTACCCGGGTGAACACCGAAAGCCCGGTGCGTATGGCATGCCAGCAAAGGTGGACGTATTCTTCGATAGAAGTCCAGCGTTCCGGGCCGATCCCGATGCGTCGTTTCACGGAGTGCAGACGGGAGCTTGGTACGCCGGCGGAGACCTTCTGGATAGCGGATGGGCATGGGGACAGCAATATCTGAACAACAGCATCGCCGTGGCCCAGGCAAAAACGGGCAAAGGCAAAGTGATCCTTTACGGACCCGAGATCACCTTCCGCGGACAACCACACTCAACATTCAAATTCCTGTTCAACGGGCTGCTCTACGGACCGGCAACTCCAGCCGTTCTGAAGTAGAACTACCGCTGGAGTTCAAGCCATGACGCAGCAAACCCTGGGGCCGGAAGTGTCGTTCCGGGGCCTACTGCCCCCCAGCCGAGAGCGTCTGAGTTGCTGCCCTGAGAAGAACAGATTCCCGTTCGATCGCCGCTGCCGTGCGAGCAATCTCCACATCGACGCCCTTCCACTCCTTCTGCTCGACGGCCTCGCGCACCGCGGGTAAAGTTTTGACACCATAGCCAGTAAAAAATCCAGGTGCATAGATCATGTTCTGAAACCATGGCCGATTGGGGAGACCAGTTGAATCGAGGAGGGCTCGTTCGGCCCGGATGAGTTCCGGATTCACAGAGGACTTCGAGGCATTTGCTGCAAGGGCCTTGTCGTAGTCGGCAGCAGCTGCAGTGAGGTCGTCGGAGGCTTGATCGAGCGGGGCAAAGTTGAAGTAGGGCGGGAGTGCTTCCACAGGCGGAGCTATCCTTTTCTTCTTTGGATCCTCGAGAGCCTTATAGACTCCGTCGGCAATTTCGGTGTTGCGCTCCTTGATCTGCGAGCGCATCGTGTCGGCCAGCTTCTTCACTTCAACTACGTAGGTATGAATGGTCTCCGCAAAGTCCCCAAACTGGAAGGGAATAACATCAGCATCAGCCATGCGCATCATCATCGTGCCTGCGGTTTGAGCCAGGGCGCGGCCATAGACGAAATCAGTGTCTTGAAAGTGGGTGTACCAGTAGAAGTCGTCGTAGATAGAGTGATACTGCCCTCCGCCCTGATCTTCGCCGCCGAAGCCCAGATTCACGCTGGCGATTCCGAGGTGGTCGATGAAAGCGGTGTAGTCCGAACCAGATCCAAGAGCTCCGATGCGAGTATCGGAACGTGACCGAAGTTCGGTCTGTGCCTCCGTTGCAGCATGCGAAAAGGAGACCAGACGCTCCCTCTTCCAAACCGACATCTTCGTCTCAGGGTCTTCAACGTCTTTGGTGACACTGTTGATGAAGTTTTCAAGCGAATGCGAACCCTCCGCGCGAAAGTAGCCGCGGCCATTGCCGTCGGAATTGAAATAAGCAACGGCGTGCTTCGAAAGTTCTTCGGCATGGGTTTCGACCCACTCCGTGGAGCCGAGAAGAGCTGGCTCCTCGCCATCCCAGAAGCAATAAAGCAGAGTGCGCTGAGGGCGCCATCCCTGCTTCAGAAGTTCTCCGAGACCGCGAGCTTCTTCGAGTTCGGGGCTGGCGCCGGAGATAGGGTCGCCTGCTCCGTTGACCCAGGCGTCGTGATGGTTTCCTCGGATGACCCACTGATCGGGAAAGGTAGAGCCAGGAATGCGGGCGAGGACGTCATAGAGAGGCTTGCGATCCCAATTGAAGACTAGTGCCAAATGAGCCTTCGCGATACTGGGACCGGTCTTGTAAGTGATGGGCAGACTGCCGCGCCAATTTTCCGGGACGAGTTCACCACCGAGAGAGAGCAGAAGGGGCTTGGCATCTTCGTAGGAGATGGGCATTACAGGAATCTTGGTGATGGTCTGGACTTCGGCGAGAGGGATGAGCTTTGCACCCGGGACAGCACCGATTCCGGGGGTTTGAGGATCCCCTGGATAGACGGGCATGTCCATAACGCTGCCGCGTTGCGCTCCGTCCGACGGTCGCATTGGACCATCAGGGTATATATCGCCGCGTGCGTAGCCGTCATCGCGGGGATCAGAGTAGATCAGGCACCCGACAGCTCCGTGCTGCGCGGCCAGCTTCGGCTTGATGCCGCGCCAGGTCTGACCGTAGCGAACAATCACAATGGCGCCCTTCACCGAGACTCCCATGGCCTCCAACTGCTCATAGTCGGAGGGCGCACCGTAGTTGACGTAGACGAGCGGAGCGGTGACATCACCGTCACTCGAGTAGGCGTTGTAAGTGGGGAGTTGCTCTTTCTTCTGATCGGAGGTGGGATCGATCTTGAGGGCCGGCTCGTCGAGCTTTGCGACAAACTTAGTAGGACCGAGGAGCTCTAGCTTTCGAGTCTTCGGTGTAGGAAAGAGTGTGTCGAAGACCTCGATTTTGGCATCGAGCCCGTAAGATTTGAGTTGCGCAAGCAGCCACTCCGCGTTGTCCTTATCGTAGGGCGACCCGACGTGGTGGGGACGAGCTGAGAGACGGCGCATGTTTTCACGAAGGCGGGCGGTATCTGGCATGGCGCGAAACTTCTGTTCCCACTGAATCTCTAAGGCAGAGTGTTCCGAGGTATAGCCCCGGAGCGGAGTGGCAGGGCCACCGTCGACTGCGAACGCAGAAGTGGCAGCGAGGGTAAAGAGGGCAATCATTTTACACATAGGGCAGAATCCTTTTGATTCAAGTAAATAGGTGCGAAATGAGAATATAACGGTTCAGGCGATCGCATAGAAAAGCTCGACAAAGGTACGGCCGCCCCGGCCACTGCCCCCTGGATGAACTCACGACGATTGACCGCAGCAATTTCCCTCTTCGGATCCATTTTGCCTCCCTGCAACAGTGCTTGATGCGTTAAGGTACGAAGTGAGTTGAAGTACGAAAACGTCTTACTGGAGCAGTGTGAGGACGATCAACAGAGCGTTTTGGGGCCCCTTCCATGAATCTGTGACATCATCGATCTCATTCAAGGAGTGCGCCCCCTGATCCTTTCCTCCTCCACCAATGGTGATCGCGGGGATGCCCAGATGCATGGGTATATTCGAGTCGCTCGAGCCGGATCCGAATGTGGCCTCCTGCAGGCCCAGAGATTTGATCGAAGCTATCGCAGTGGTCACAATGGCAGTGTTCGGATCAGTCTGTCCAGCCGGCCGAGTTCCAATCTCTTCGATCTTGACGCTGAGCTTGCCTTTGTCTTTCCAGCGGGCATTTTCCTCGTCCAGACTGGCATGAACGACTGCCTTGAACTTCGCGTCCAGAGCATCTAACGACTTAGTGTCGGGAGAGCGCTCATCGAACTCAAACCATGCCTCGAACGGAATAGAGTTGACGGAGGTTCCTCCACCGACGCGGCCAGCGTTGAAGGTCGTTTTAGGCTCAGTGGGAACTTGAAGATCGTCGATATGGGCGAGTGCGCGGCCTACAGCCTGGATCGGATTTGCAATTCCGAAGGCGCCGTAGCTATGGCCTCCCGGACCAGTGAAGGTGACTCGGTAACGATAGCTACCTACACCTCCGTTCGTGACGCGATTGGCCTCGCCCGGCTCAATTGAGAGGAAGTAGTCGATTTGACCCTTCATCGTCGTCCCGAAGAGTTCTTTCATTCCCCTCAGATCTCCAGGACCTTCTTCTCCCACATCTGCGACGAAAGTTAGCGAGCCCTGCGTCTTGATGTGGGTGTCGTTCATTGCCTTAATCACAGAAAGAAGCGCGGCGAGACCACGGCAATCGTCGCCGATTCCGGGACCTTTGAGGATATTGCCTTTGCGGGTAACATGAACATCCGTCTCCGCCGGAAAAACGGTGTCTAGATGGGCCGCGAGCACGAGGTGCGGATGAGCCTCCGCACCCGGGCGATCGCCCAAGACATTTCCGGCATGATCGATACGGACATTTGCCAGGCCGGCCTCCTTGAAAAGGCGCGCAAGCTCTGCTGCCCTCTTCTCTTCATGAAAAGGCGGCGAGGCGATCTCGCAGATCCGCACTTGTTCGTCGATAAAGTGCGGTTCGTTGCTCTTGATCGCTTGCATCGCAGCCTGAACGTCAGACCGGGCAAGGATGGTATCGGGTGTCGCGGCTACCTTCGCTTCAACGCGATGAACAGCGCACAGGAGGAGGAATGCCGCCGGAATTACAAGATGTCCAGGGGAAGAAGCTTGCCGCCCAGCATGCAGCAGCCGTGACAGAGAAAGAACAGCAAGGAAGACGGAATAGGCCAGGCATTTGCGAGCCATCAGAAGAACAGAGAGTCGGCGTTTCATTGATCGGATAGTTCCCCCATCGTTCAAATTCGTAACTTGTGACGAAAAGAAAACGGTCAGTCGTAGGAAAAGGCAAACCGATACCAATGGAAAACAGAGAGCGCACAGCGGAGCTTTCGCTAGAACCGAGACTAGTCGTTGCGAGGCAACGAACGATCTGCTGTTTTTGAGATGAGGCTTTGACTAGTTTCTAATACGTCGCTCAACTCCTGTCAATGCATTCATTAGGACTTCCCTTCCACAAGTGCGCCCTGCGTCTCCGCAATTACGGTGGAAATTGCTTCGCCTAAATCGGGATCCTGCGTTATGCTCTTTTCAACACCACTGAAATTTGAGTTATGCACAAGAGAGTTGAGAAATTTCTCTTTTCGAAGTCCATCGGCGAAGAGGTCTTCTTGCGCACTCGACACTTCATCGCTCGACATACCAGCTAATTCGAGTGGATCCCCCACCCTTTTCGGTCCGACGCTGCAATTTCCCATCTAGCTTCCCGTCCCAGTGTCAATACTCGAAAGGAATTAGCCCGTGAAGATGTCCCGCCCGTATCTCTTAGCCTTGGCAATCACCCTTCTCCCGACAATCTCGCACGCCGCGGAACCTACAGGCACGACTCTCTACGTGCGCTGCGGCAAGCTGATGACTACAGTCTCAGATCCCCTCAAGGGACCAACCTCGATTATTGTCACCAACGGCAGGATTACGGCTATTGGCCAGTCCCTGGCGGTTCCAGCCGGAGCCACAGAGCTCGATCTCTCGAAATACACTGTCGTCCCAGGATTCATCGATTCGCACATTCATCTTTGGAGCGGCCCGAGAACCCATGGATCGAGCGCATCCTACGGTCTCCAGACGCTCCGCGCGCAGGAAGCTGTCGCCTATGCCTTGAAGTCCGGTATTGTCGGTGTGCGAGTGCTTGGAACCGACGGCTTCATTGATGTGGCGCTCGCAGATGCGGTAGATGAAGGCACCATCTCAGGACCGCACATCCTCCCTTCGGGTCATCAGATGTCGATTCCTGCGGGCCACTCGAACAGCTTTACCTGTCCCGCGACGATTCCTTTGGATGCCTTCTACACCCCATTGCTCTCATCGTAGATCTACTGCAAGGCAAAGGGCACATGGTCCTCTTCGCTCTGCGGCCCTTCTGGCGTTGGCAGACGCAAGGAAGCTACTTCTTAGGTTTCAATGACGTCTTGAACTGGGCTCATCTGGACGCGGGCACACCAGCGCCACCCGCAGAAAAGAAAGCGGGCAGCACCGAGTAACTTCCTTCAACATAAGGAAGAGCCCAGTCCCGCTTATGGCCGGGATTGGGGCTCTTTTTGTAGAACACTCACTTATAAGGTTCCTCGGGCATCCGAACTAACGCTTAGGAACCGGAAGGTCTTCCCCGAAGATCGTAAGTAAAGGATGCTGAAGGACCGCCCGGTACTCATATAGTTGGCCTGGCTCGGGATGAAAAGTCGCAGAGAACTGACCAGGGTGCTCTGCGAGCTCGAGTGGAAGATGCTGCCAACCGTGTAACCGCGATCGGGTATCCTCTCCTGTAATAATCCTGTACTCGAATCCAAACCTTGCTCCTGGAGCATCCGCTCCGTCCTGCCAACTGCCTCGCAATGTCACCACGCCATCTCCAAGTTGCGCCGGCAAAGTATGGACAATAGGTGGCGTAAACGCTTCTTCCACATTCGTCAGACGGATTACTGAAGGGTAAGGCCAACTGTCGCTATCCCGCAGACGTTGTGCCCGCATGACGCGAATGTGTAGGCCGTCTGCCTCCTGGTGTGCTGTACTCAACGGATGTAGGTCCGGTCGATACTCTACTGTCTGATCATCCTGCCCGAGAAGACCCACCGTAGTACCAGGAGTTGTCCGCACGGTCTTTAGGACAACTTCACGCCAGGTACCCCGCTTCCACACCGGCGAATCATCGTCGCTGTCGAGGATTGCGTAGAGCGTATGTTTATCCTTCGATCTCGTAAACCAGATGTCTCCCTCATTGGTAACCACCCAAGGCCGCGTGCCATAGATGGCGTCCGAGTTAAGGAACATCCATGACCCGAAGGTACGCAGGCGATCCTCTTGCTCCGAAGGAAGAGAGCCATCAGCTTTTAGCCCGACGTTCAACAGGAGATTTCCCCCTCTAGACCGGGTCTGAATCAAAATACGCAGAAGATCGTGGACGGATTTATAGTGCTCGTCGGAGGGCTGAAATTCCCACGCCGTGCCGATGGTCATGTTGCTCTCCCAGGCCCCCGGTAAGGGCGCTCCAGGAATATTCTGCTCCGGCGTCTCGATGGCTCCGCGTGTAACGACCGTGTCTGGCTGCAGCTTCCACGCAATGTCGCGAAGTTCCTTGGCTTCACCGTCGAAGAAGACAGCAGCCACCGGGCCATAGTGTGTCATCAACTCGGTGATCTGGTCCTTATCGAGCTGCATCAAGCCAGGATTAGCGCCGGGTTGCACCTGTGGAACAAGGCGCTCGATTGGCTTACCGTTCTGATGGAGCCAGAGGAAATCATCCGGAGAAAAGTAGACGCCCGGAGCGATCCCCTGCTTACGAAAGGCGGAGAACATCTCAGCAGTAATGTCCTTGGCATACGGGGTATGCATACTGTTAAACGTGACCGTCTTCGTGTCCCACATACAAAAACCGTTGTGATGCTTAGTGGTGAACATCATGTAACGAAAGCCCGCGGTTCGAGCGAGTCGCGCCAGGCTATCAGGATCGAAGTGAACCGGGTCGAAGGTCTGTGGCAGTTCGCGATAGAAGCGGTCCACGTACTCGGGGCTTGCGCCTGCGAGCGTGTGGCTGATGATCAGACCGAGTTGTGAGTCAACACTCCAATGAATAAATAGGCCAAGGCCTTGATCGCGAAACCACTCCAACCGCTCAGCCCGATTTTCTTGTGGAAAGTTCGACTGAGCAACAAGTGGAGATCCCGCCATCGTGGTAACCAATATAGCTATGCATGTGCCGATGCGCAGAAGGGAAAACATGCGACGAGTGTACACCGACTCTCAGGACAAATTATTTTTTGAAGACATGAAACTACTATGCGAATCGCAGGAAGCTAGGACTTCTAGCCTAATGGTAACTAGGCATTTCACACTACATCGCTCCTCGTCGCAAGCCCTACTCTTCAAGCTGCTCTTGGCGATTGAAGTTTGGGGTCTCCACAGAGATGGAAATCATATCCGGCTCCAACTGAGGTAGTGCGTACATCCCATCCCCATTCGAGTGCAACACTCTGGTCCATCCCTTCGAAATATCTATCACCGTAATTGTGGCACCCGGAATAACAGTTCCTGAGGCGTGCGTCACTATTCCATGAACTTCTGCAAGCACGCCTTGTGCATACAAAAATGGGTCAAAGTTCTCCACAAGCAGCAATGTCGCAAATCCTAGCACTATCCTGAATCTGTATGATCCCTTTCTCATCGCGCACCCCGCTCAGCAGCATTGAAACTACCCTTCGAGGTTTTGCTCTCAAGCGGCACGGCCGGAATAGAGCTCGCATAAAGTAGAGCATTAAAGAAGAGCCGGTATGTCGCTTCGGATTGCGCACGATACTGGGGTCTGAATCCGAAGAGGACAAGTCTTCCCTTTCCTACAGGTTCTTCGACGAGTGCAGACGTGTTATTGAGGTACTTGCCGCCCAAGATCCACCCACTTAACAGTGGGTTATCGCTAGTGTAGCTTGCGATGGAGTGTCCACTTCCCTGCACCTGAAACGCAGGACTCAGTTCGAAAAAGATCGGAAGCTTCTCCGGAAGGCCGAACCCGATTGGATTCGATCTATCGACCTTCACCTCCAAGATGGATCCGGGAATATAGAAGTCCTTGTTCGCAAGTCCTGCAAGAACATTTTTTACTTCGGCAGAGTCATTGTTAGCGTAAACAGTGGAAGCTCGGTTGAGCGTCAAAATAGTGCCGCCGTCCTGTGCAAAGTCGCGGAGTGCAGCCAGGCCCTGATCACCGAGGCCGCCCTTGTATTCAGGAGGAGTAGCTGGAAATTCCCTGGAGTCAGACGAGGTGGAAGAATCGACCTTGGCTACTGAAGTAGTCGATTTCGAGGGAAGTGATGGCTCGCCACCTCCTTCTCCCCGGCCCCCAGTACCTATGGTAATTGCGGCCGAAGAGTTATCCGGCAGGATCACTGCATCAAAACGTTTGAATAAGTCACCCTTCTTGATATCGGCATCTACTACGCGCGTATAGGGAATTTCATTTTGATCGAAGATCCAGCGTGTCCAGCCCTCATCCATTGACGCGACCCAGCTCTGATAGAGAGCGATGCGTGGAAGCTTTACTTCGAGCCTGGAGCCAACTACCGGCGCAGTCGTAAGCTTGAAGTGCACCGGCCAACGTGTTGCTGCAGCGGTGAGAGCTTCCTGCAAATGCGGCTGTACCGGAAGGTAGATGGTCCCCGGTGAGTAAGGCTGACCCGTGAGGCGGTAAGCACGCACGTTATGCTTGAGCAGCCCAAAGAGCGCGAATAGCGAGCCGTTAGAACCGTCGTCCAACAGATATCCGTACTTCACTTTTCCGGACTCTATAGTGCCGGGAGCCATGATCGCATGATCGACCGGCACCCCCTCCACGTTGAAGGAATGTGCTATTTCAACAGCCTTTACCCCAAGAAGTAAAGGGAGAGTCTGCGCCGTGACATCATAGGGCCGTTGGAGAGGGCCTCCGGGGTACTCGCGAATGTTCGGATAGTTCTGAACCTCGAGTAATGTCTTCGCGAATGCTCCATATGGCTGAGCGAGAGGAACAATATAGCTTCCCTTGCTGAAGTGTTGATCTCCGGCGTCAAAGTCCGTCGACGCCTGCTTGATCTCGACTTCGCCGCGACGCAGGATACTGATCAGACGTGCCGTCGAAGCTGGATCTGATTGCTCAGACGGAATTACATATGCGAAGGGACCGCCGTACTTCTGTTCCGTCGCATTCTTCAGAATTTGATAGTAGTTAGTTAGATAGCGTTCGCGATTCAACGCGACGTTGTGAGCGATCGAAAAGAAGGCGTCGAGTTGATACGCAACGATGTCTCCCAGACGCCATGTCCCACCCTTCCATGGGTCGGGGAAGTTCCAGGTACGAACCTTCGCATCGTAGCCAATACCGCGATCAAGTTTGTCAAAGGGAATTTCGATAGGTGAGGCGATGTTTGCACTGGCTGACTCGGTGAGGACACGAGCAGTGCCGTGATACGCCATATAGTGACGCGCGGGAGACCAGAGATCATATACGCCATGAATCAGCACACCGGACTTTCCACTCTGTGCAACTTCGAGCGCGGTGTCCGTACCGAGTGCATTCATCGTGCTCACGAGTAGCGGGTCAATATTTGGATCTATCGGGTCCACCCAAGGCGGCAAGTAGATGCGCGGGCCGCGCGCGCCCATCTGGTGCAGATCGTAAAGAACCTGCGGATGCCAGGGATTAATAACCTTGTCGACCGCAAGTTGAGTCTCTACCTGCGTAAAGCCGTACCAATCACGGTTGTCGTCATGTCCGACATAGTGGTGATACATCACCACTGGCAAACTGCCTTCATAGGGAGTACCGAGATACTTCTTGTACCAGTCGACGACCAGTTGCTCTCCGTCTGGATTCAACGACGGAACGAGAACCAGAATGACGTTGTCGAGAATCTCCTGTATCTGCTGGGTTCGTCCCGTCGCCAATCGATAAGCAAACTCTGCAGCACTTTGCGAACTAGCAATCTCAGTCGAATGGATATTGCACGTAACAACAAGGACGGCTTTACCGCGCTTTGTAAGCTCCTGAGCTTGATCAGGTGAAGTTATACGAGAATCTGCAAGTCGACGTACGATATCGCGATAATCGTCGGCGTGCTTTAGGTTCTCTGCTGAGGAGATCGTCAGCGAAACAAACGGCCTCCCTTCCGTCGTCTTGCCCAGTTCCTGATAACGAATACGATCCGATTCGTGTGAGAGCTTGTCAAAGTAAGCAGTAAGCTGTGTCCAATCCGCAAGCTTTCTATCTGTGCCGGGCTTGAAACCAAAGGACTCTTCAGGTGAGGTAATGTGCTGGGCTGAGGCTGCGAGGCAGAGTATTCCCAACATAGAAAGAGCAGTAAAGCTTTTCAAACGCATATATACGAACTCCGTACGAAATTGGGTGACAACCGTCGTCAACCGCGCACAGAGCGATAAGCACCTACTCAAGAGAGGCTACAAATCGAACTACACACTGACGACGGCTAGATCATCTTTGGGGGATTTAAAGAATAGAGAAATTACTTGGAACATCGACAAGCAAAATTACCTGCGCCGGGAACGACAAAAGGATTGCCGAAATGTGAACACCAAGAACGCATGCATTAGATATATCAGATATCAGAAAACTGTCAAAGAGTAATTCCGGGTTTAGATGTCATGTATAGGCCACACTCCAGTTCACGACATAAACAGGAGTAGACGGCTGCAGTCATCAATGCCTTAGCCGTCTCCTCCAATCTCGCCGAAGAGGAAAACTAACCGAACTTAAATCCCACGTCAGAATTTGAATTTTACTGCAAGCAACATGGTGCGTTGGGTAAACTTCGCGTCTGTAATGCCCCGGTTAGTGTTGGGCACTTGCGAGGTAAAACTGCTGTTATTCGCGGTCTGCAACTTCAAACTGACGAGATCGGCATTACTGAATCCAGGGAGGGGATGGTTGAGGAAGTTGAAGGCAGTTCCGCGTAACTCCACAGCCTGATGCTCGGTGATGTGAAAGGTCTTGTAAATTCCGAGGTCCGAGTCGAAGAACGACGGCGTGCTTAGATAGGGAGCCTGACGGATGCCGACCTGTCCAATCTGTGGTGCCGTAAAGCAGTCAAGATTGACGTGCTGGTAGGTTTTCAGGTTCGCGGTAGGATTGCATGTAAGGATGGGAAGTACGCTGTTGGACGGAGTTCCGTAATAAGTCGAAGAGCCGATCGTGTGCCCCAGTGTGGTGTTCTGGATGGTCAGATTGAGATTCTGGCTGGTATTGGCCTGCAGGTTGCCCCCGGCCTGCCAGGTCGTAGTACCGGAAAGTGTCCAGCCGTTCACTGCACCACTCGCTAAGCGATTGCCATGAATTGGTGACCCAAGGTCGAAGGCATAGGAAGTATTGACGACATGCGGACGATCTATATTCAAAACTCCGTAGTTGTTTCGAACGTTGAAGGCATCGAGAGTGCTGCTCACGATCCCCAAGGACTTAGAATAAGTATAGTTGGCATTGAAGGTAATACGACCAGTCTGCCTGACGAGGCTGAACTGCGCACCGTTGTAATTGGCATAACCCAAATGGGAATTCACCGAGATAGCGTTCGTCCCATAGCCCTTGGAGAACGGAAAGTAGTCGACGATATTGGGCACGTTCTCTGGATCTACCGGAGCGGGTGCCCCTGTGACTGGATCGGGCTTAAATAGACCGCCCAGCGGAATCTTGTTCTGATTGACGAAATTCGCGCCACCCACACCGGAGCCGTTACTCTGACCACCCATAAGAATGTTCTGGGTGTTATTTCCGACATAGGCGACTTCTAGAAGCATCGCGTGGCTCAAACGCTGCGAAATAGTCAGATTATAGGCATAGGTAACACCGGTCTTGTCATCGCTCTCATCCGTGGCGAAAACACTCGATGGTAGAGTTCCGAGGCTGGCTGCATTAGCACCAAGCGCACCGATCTCTTTGAGGGTGATTGCCTGATTGTTGTTCGTATTGAACGTCTTGACTCCGAGCGCAGTTTGAAGCGGCCCGGCATAATCGTTGTATTGATCATTCCAGCGGTAAGCGGCCCAACCGCCACGCACGATGGTGGAACCATTTCCTCGAACGTCATAGGCTAGTCCAAGACGTGGCTCGAGAAATAGAGTCTGAACGGGCGATCCGCCGTTTGGAATAGATTTATCAATCGCATGCCAGGAGACACCAGGATAGACCTTACCTGCAGCCAGATCGGATGCGTATCGCTCTGGCCGCCATACAGCCAGGCCCGTACCCGTGCCATCCTGCCAGCGGCCTAGGTGCTCGAGACGCAGGCCGAGATTAAGAGTCAGGCGCGGCGCGACCTTCCAATTGTCCAGAATATAGCCAGCCACCGTGGTGTAGTGCATATCGCTGATAGGGTTGACACTATTTTGGCTAAAGGCCGGGTTTGTCGTCGAGTTCCCCGCGATTCCCATTAGAAAATTAGCGAGCGGATTCACTGTGCCAATAGTTAAGCCGGTGATCTGGTCCGTCTTCGCACCACTCGCAAAGGAGAGTGACCCATTTGCAGATCCATAGGTACCCTGCTTATTCGCGGCGCGGCTCCAGTACCCCCCGATCTTAAAAGTGTGGGAACGATAGACGATCGTGAAGTCATCTGAGACGGAAGGCGACTTCTTGATCGAGTTGAAAGTTCCATCCTGCTGAAAGATGTCGGGCTGCGAGATGTCCGGCAGGGTACGGGCGCCGGGTGAGTTAATGGAAGGCACTAACAACGACGCCGTGCTATAGACGCTTCCATAGGGATACCCAAGCGTCGAGGCATACATTGCTTTGAGATTGGCGGCCGAGTAGGGATTGTCGAGCCAACCGGCCGCAATGCGAAGCTCATTCGTGGCTGCCGAGGAGAAGACATGGATAAAACTACCGCTGAGTACGTGAGAGTGGACCGGGCTAATAAGAGGACCACCGGGAAATGCTACTGCGTTGGCGGGATTAAAGTAGATGTGGGCTACTGTGGTCTCGGAATCACTACCATACTGGTAGCTAACGAAAACCTTATTCCGATCGCTGAGATTGTAGTCAACACGACCGCGGTAGATATAGCCATTGTGAGTGTTGCTGGGCTGCAGAAAGTAGTTGTAGCCGGCGGCGTTGGTCGAAGGATCAACATTGGAGGCCGGGAAGAGTTTCAATAAAGCGAGAGCGCCTGGATCCAAATACTGCGCCGGAATCTGTGTTCCCGTCAGAGGCGTACCATCGGGAGCAAATCCGCCGGTGAGGGACTGGCAGAAGTCATTGCCTGAGCTCTTGGCACAAAGCGCAGCATTAGCCGGATCGCTCAAACTAAAATTACCAGCACGCATGGCAGGGGTTGGCACGTAAGAGGTCAATGGCGAAGCAGCGGGAAGGTTCTGCCTGAAGGCCTCGAAGCCAGCCCAAAAGATCAACTTGTGACTTCGATTGAAGTTGGTATGCGGAATAAGAATGGGACCGCCAATGCTGCCGCCTGGATAATAGAAGGAAGATTCCGGACGAGGTGTTGGGGTTGTGCTGTTCTTGTCCTGCCAGGTATTGGCGTTAAGAACACCATTACGAACATAGAGATAACCTTGGCCATGAAAGTCCGATGTGCCGGAACGGCTAATGATGTTGATGACAACCGGCCCTTGTGCCGCATCTGCTCCGAAGTTGGAGGTCTGGACTTTGACCTCTTGGGTCATATCAGGATTCACCGTCGCGATGGAGTAGCAGGCACACCCGGGATCGATGATGCTGGCGCCGTCCAAAAGGTAAGCGGTGCCGCCACGGTATGGCGCACCATTCGCGTTCAAACCATTGCCGACTGCTGAACCTGAAGATCCGGCATCTGAGAAGTCGAATCCCGCCCCGTTGCCAGTGCCACTAGCAGTGGTAGTGACGCCGGGAAGGATCTTTAGCAACTCCGACATATTGCGGCTTTGGATAGGCAGGCGATCGATGTCTTTTGTGCTCAGCAAGGCTGAACGCTCACCAGAGTCTTCCGGAGCAATTTCATTGGCGCTGCTCTGCACCGTTACGCTTTCAGTTGCCGCACCGACCGCGAGGACAAGATTGGGTAGCTTGCGCACGTCGCCAGGATTAACCATAATATCTGCTTGGCGAAGGCCCCGGAAACCCGATGCTGAGACCTCGATAACATAGGTACCAGGAATAATGCCGGCAAAGGTGAAGTAACCGGAGCCATTGCTGTCGAGTTCCCGCTTATCCTGGCTAGCAGTATTGGTCAACACGATATGTGCATTCGGAATGATTGCTCCGCTGTCGTCCTGCACGCTTCCCGAGAGGCTTGCAGTGGTCTGAGATAGAACATGCTGCGAGATCCCCACAATCGCCAGAAAAATCAGCAATAAGGTTTTTCTCTGCAAGATCGAGGGGAGGTGCATGGACTTCATAAGGGCCTCTTTCTAAATGGTCTCTGCTTCGTCTCTGATGGTTTAGATCATGCCTTTGGAGTCTAGGCACCGGTTTTGGTATCGGCAGGAAGCGAGAGTGGGAGGGATTTCAATATATCGTGTGAGTGAGATTGTTAAGACATGTTCATAAACCGGCATCTTTGAAGCAAAGGGAAAGCTTGAGGAAATTTCTCACGCTAAATCGATTTAGCATTGGCCATCGCCGAAAGCATAGATCGCCGAATCAACGAACGTCAATAAAAAAAATGTTTCTCAAATGAAGATTCAAGTTCGTGAGGTACCGTTGCATCGTTGTTGTGTTGAATCTGCGGTGGCCTGCGTATATCTGCTAAGTTTGCCGGCGTCTGCACCGGAATAATGATTCGTTTGATTACCCGGCCGGAATAACCTGCTCGTATCGAGTTCATTCGATGCCTAACAACAAGTATCTTCTCGAGCAAAAAGATTCGCTTCCAATGTAGCGTCTTACGATTGATGATGCTCCGTGATTCGCTAAGAATATCAATGCGAGTTTTAGGGTCATTCAGATATATTCGTTGAACTTGCATCCGGCGGATGCGACTCAGACTCTAAACCGGGATATTGCTCGCGTGGCCAAAACAACACTCATAAATTCAAGGAGCGCGGATGAATCTTATCCTTATTGGCTTCTGTATTGCGGCTTTTTCTTGAATGGGATGGGTGTCGTCCTGCTCGGTCCGTTGTTGCCGCATATAAGTCATGCTGGGGGCCTGAGCGATTGGCAAGAAGGTGCTCTTTTAGCAGCCCAATTTCTTGGCAGTTCGCTTGGATCCCTATTCGCCTCTCGTCACTACCACACTATGATCGCCAGAGGCTCGATGAGTTCCTGTCTTGGCATCGCATCGGTTGCGTTAGCACTCACGAGCGGCCACAACCCACCCGTGATATTGGCAATCACCTCTCTCTTGGTCTACGGATTCGGACTTGGACAAGTTATGACATCCATCAACCTAACGTTGGGCAGAGATGCTGAAGGCCGGGTATCCCGCCTATCTCTGGGGAACGCTCTTTGGAGCCTCGGCGCCATTCTTTCGCCAATGCTGCTTACACAGCTCTTGCAACGCGTTGTTGCCCTAAACTCGATTCTCTTTCTTGTAGCAGCATCTTTCCTCGGCTTTACACTGCTCTCCAAGATCGTAGTCGTACAGCGTTCTAACCTAGAACTTGTAAACGCGACGACCAATATTCCTCACAGCAGTTTCCCGATTCGAGTTCTATTGCTGTTTGGAGCAATGTTTTTTCTCTATGGGGGTGCTGAGACGTGTTTCTCCGGATGGCTTACCACCTTTGCCCATCGTTCCGCGGGCATTCCCAATACCATCAGTCCTCTCTGTACCTCGGCGTTTTGGTTTGGGGTAGCCGGTGGTCGAGCACTTGCAAACATACTGCTACGCGGCTTCTATCAGCGATGGGAGATGTATATCTTGTGTGGTGGCGCACTGATTTGCAGTCTCGGATTGTTAGGTAGCGGGACGATGCTTTCTCTCTCCATCGTTGCCGCTTGCTGCGGAACCTTTCTAGGTCCGATCTTTCCAGTCGCCTTCTCGTCGTTGCTAAGTATGGATCCCTCTCCGCGACAGAGTGGTTTCGTCCTGACATGCTGTGGAGTCGGTGCCTCTGCCCTACCGTTGTTCCTGGGCATTCTTTCTCAAGTCGCATCGCTGCGCATGGCACTTTTCTTACCGAGCGCATGTCTCCTGACAATGCTCGCACTCGCATGGTTATTGGACCGCTTTAATTTTTCCTCCCCGATTCCAAATCTTCAGGCCACGATCAAGTCAGAGCCGGTTGCCAATTAGTCTTCTCACAGACAGTTCGGCCTATTGTCAAAACTGTTTTAGTCCTTTGAAATAACGCATGAAATATTGAGAGCCAAAACTACATGCACCATTTTGGTCCTGCAGCATGAGCGAATCCCTACGAGGATAGGATGAATCGAGAACTGTCGAAGCTCAAGAAGCTTATATGTGTAACGTGCCTAGTCATCCTTGGATCCATTGGATGTGCTCTCGCAACAGCCGAACAGGCCACCCTACCTTTCAACGACCCATCACTCCCCATGGAAAAGAGAATCGATGATCTCCTCTCGCGTATGACACTCGACGAGAAGATTGCCTGTCTCGGCACGAAGACTGCCGTGCCTCGCCTTGGAGTAAAAAGTTTCGGCAGTTCAGAGGGTATTCACGGAGTAGTGCAGCGCGGCAATTATGGCGGCCCTATCGTTCATACAACGCAGTTCCCTCAACCACCTGGAATGGGGGAGTCATGGGATCCCCATCTTGTGCGGGAAGCAGCAGCAGTGGAAGGTTATGAAGCTCGCTTCATCTCACAAACTGAAAAATACAATAGACAGATTCTCATGCTTTGGGGACCGCAGGCCGATCTTGCCCGAGACCCACGTTGGGGACGCAGCGAGGAGGTCTACGGTGAAGACCCCTTCTTCAATGGAACAATGGTCACAGCCTTCGTCAAAGGTCTTCAAGGGGACGACCCCAAGTATTGGCAGGCAGCCGCACTACTCAAACACTTCCTGGCCAACAGCAACGAAATGTACCGGACAAGCTCATCCTCTGATTTCGACCAGCGGCTCTTTTGGGAGTACTACTCTGTACCGTTCCGTATGGGCTTTCTCGATGGCGGAGCCGAAGGCGTCATGGCCTCTTATAACGCCTGGAATGGCATACCGATGGTCATCAACCCCGCGTTGAAGGAAATCGTCCAAAAGCAATGGGGTGTGGGTGTTCTGTCCAGTGATGGAGGTGCTGTAAAGCTGCTCGTGAATCCCCGCAAGGCCTTTCTCAACCAGAAAGAAGCGGTCGTTGCCTGCCTAAAAGCTGGCATTAATCAATTCCTGGATACGTATCAGGAGGAGACCCGAGCTGCGCTCAAAGACGGCATAGTGACCGAAGCCGAAATAGATGCCCTGCTCCGACCGAAGTTCCGCATAACCACGCGTCTGGGTCTGCTCGATCCACCTGAGATGGTCCCATACTCAAAGATTAAAGATTCGCCCGAGCCTTGGAATACCGAAAAGGAAAAAGCCATTTCGCAAAAGATGGCACTCGAATCACTGGTTCTTCTCAAGAACGAAGCCTCTTTTCTTCCACTCAAGAAAGATTCGCTTAAGTCCATCGCAGTAATTGGACCGCTTGCCGATTCCATCCACTGGGACTGGTACGGCGGATTTCCACCCTATGCCGTAACCCCTCTCGAAGGAATCAAGCAAGAAGCCGGTCCCAATGTAAAGATCAACTACGCTAGCGATGAGACCAACCAGGCCGCAATAAACGCGGCGCGTTCCTCCGATGTCGCAGTCGTTGTCGTCGGCAATGATCCTACCTGTGGACCCGATATGGCTAAGGACTGGCACGACACAGCCGACGGAGGCGGGACTCTTCCCTGCACCGTTCCCAGCGATGGTCGAGAAGGGAGTGACCGCGAAAGTCTAACCCTCAATCAGGAACAATTGATCAAGCAGGTCTATGCGGTCAATCCGAAGACCATCGTCGTCCTGGTCTCAAGTTTTCCTTTCACTATCAATTGGACCCAAGCTCACATTCCCGCGATTTTACACATGGCGCACTCTTCTCAAGACGAAGGCACCGCGATCGCCAAGGTACTCTTTGGAGCCTACAACCCCGCCGGTCGTTTAGTCACGACTTGGCCTACGTCTATCGAACAACTGCCGCCCATGATGGATTACAACATTCGTAACGGCCGGACCTACATGTACTTCAAAGGCCAACCGCTCTACGGGTTCGGCTATGGATTGAGTTACACAACGTTCCGGTACTCCAACTTGAAAATCGGTTCGCCGCAACTAGCGAAAGATGGAACAGTTACGGTCAGCGTCGACGTGAGTAACATAGGACAAAAAATCGGCGACGAAGTCGTCCAACTCTACGTCAGCCACTTAGGTTCCAAGGTCGAAAGGCCAAAGGAAGAACTTAAAGGTTTTCAACGGATTACTATCGAGCCGGGTCAGACCCGCACGATACAGATGCCTCTCAAAGCCTCCACCTTAGCGTTCTGGGATGAGACAAAGGGAACCTTCAAGGTCGAGACAGAGCCAGTCCGTCTTATGGTCGGAAGCGCCTCTAACGACATCAAGCTCTCTACAGTCTTGCACATAAAATGAGGCTCTACACAGAACCTGACCTCAGAAGGCCTACGACTTGAGGGGCCATACTACTTGGCCGCCTCGATGATAAGCGAGATTACCAATGTGTCCTGCACGCGCTGCGGCAACTCCAGTTTCAACAGGCGCGTTTGGCTCTTTGCGGCTCTTGATGCATTCGAAGAAGTTTTCCATATGAGAGATCGTACCGTCCCGGAAGCTATGTTCTGAAAGAACAGGATTCTGATCGGCTTTAACTCGTTCCCGATACAGGCTGAATCCAGCCCGCGTCAGCTTCAACGTCGCTTCTGTACCTCGGAACTCCAAACCACCGTCATCGATAGAAGACGCCATCATGCCTTCATACACGACATCAAAGCCGGGATAACGAAATCCAGCCTGGATGGTATCCGGACAATCCCACTGCTCGAAGACATATTTATCGCCGAGGAACTGCGCCTTGACAGGCTGGTCGGACTTCATCGCCCACTGAACGACATCGATCCAATGACTGAACAAGTCAGTCATTGCTCCGCCTCCGAAGTTCCAGTACCACCTCCAATGACTGTACTTCTCAAGACTAAACGGCTGATCTGGAGCAGATCCGAGCCAGCTCTTCCAATCAAGTTGACTTACGTCAATAGGTTTTGAAACCCAGCTGGCATTATAGTTTTGCCACCAGTAAGTTCTGACTTGGAGAACTCTACCGAGGCTGCCTCCCTGAATAAGGTCGACCGCGTTGCGAAAGTGACTCCAGCTACGTTGCTGCATGCCACATTGAAAAATTTGTTTGCTGGAACGAACCGCGTGAATGAGCGGCGTTCCTTCTTCGATGGTATGAGTAACCGGTTTTTCCAGGTAAACGTCCTTACCTGCGGCAACGGCGTCTGTAGCGATGCGAACATGCCAATGGTCAGGCGTCGCAATAATGACTGCATCGATATCTTTCTTCTCAAGGACCTCTCGATAATCGACGTGCGTAGTAGCGAGACCATTGGACCGTACCTTGACGGCCTCGCAATGAGGAGCATACACATCGCTTACCGCTACAATCTCGTAAGAACCCAGATTATCGGCCGCATCGAGCAGATTCCTCATTCTCCCGCCCGCCCCTATTACGCCTACGCGCAGAGTATTGCTTGCACCGAAGGCCCTCGTCGAAGCAAGGGCTGTGAGACCGCTTCCGATAATGAAATTACGGCGATTGGGTTTGAGAGACATGACGCTCCTATAATTTTGTTCCAGATGATATTAACAGTGAAAATTCCGTTTCGGCGTTGAAGTCTGAAAAGAAAATTGGGTATTGCCTCACTGTGAATCGACGTACTCGGTCCTCTGCCACTATGCCTAAAGTATTGTTTTAAGGATGACCAAGGAAGTAAAAGTATCTTGGAACGCAAATGCTCAGGCGAGTTTTGAGGAGTAATCGGCCAAGAATTTAGGAACACATCTAAGCAGATGCAGCGTTTCGGAGAGGAAGGATAACGGATATACAACTTCCTGATCGGTCGGATTCGGACGTGCTCCGCACCTGGATACGACCGCGATGTTGCTGAACGATTGTGGAACTGAGCCAAAGTCCCACGCCTGTTCCCTTCAATTCTTTCGTTGTAAAAAATGCGTCAAAGACTCTGTCCCGATTCTGCTTGGGGATACCGATTCCATTGTCTGCGATGGTCACACGTCCACCCGGTTCCTTGTTCGCTCCATAAATCATGGAAGAAGACACTTTGATCCGGATCTCACCTTCCGGGAAGGACGCGTCGATTGCGTTGCGTAAGATATTTGAAAATACCTGTCGCAACTGCGCAGGAAAACCATTAACGACAATTGCGGAACGCCATTCCGTCCTGACTCGCAATTTCTTCTCAACAATAGACCTATTATTCAGGGCCAAAACATCTTCAAGCAATTGTTGAAGATCAACTTCGACGGGAAGAGCCGACTCTCGATGAAAAGTCAGTATCTGTCTCGTGATTCTAGAGACACGAGCTACCTCGTCTTCAGCGGAAGAGAGGTATTCCACCCAGCTCTTCGAATCGAAAGTCGTTCCTTTTAACAAATAGAGCAGATTAGTAATTGCCTCAAGCGGATTATTGATTTCGTGAGCAATCGTATGAGCCATACGTCCCGTCGCTGCCAGACGCTCGTTCATAAGTGCAGCATGCTCTGCAATCTTCTGTCGCGTAATATCGGCCAGGACAAAGATGCTACCGGTTCGGACTGCGTCCAGGAATACTGGTTCGATTCGCGCTCGAAAGTAGCGAGACTTAGAACTCAACTCACTAACCTCTGCCTCGTCCTCATTCGAAAGTTCAACATCCAAAGCCGTCTTGAGTACGTCAAAAAGGGGGTGACCTTCGATCTCTGTATGGGATCGTTCTAAAAGAGCAGACATCGCTCGATTACATCGTTCGATCAATCCGGATTTGTTGATGATCGCAACGCCTTCGCTCAACGAATCGAAAGTAGACTGCCACTGCTTTGCTGAAAGCTTCGCGAGAGATTCGGCCTCATGGAGTTTTACTAAAGACCGAACAGTAGCGATGAGGACGTTCGGCTCTACCGGTTGAGTAAGATATGCGTCCGCCCCGCTTTCAAGCGCATACACCCTACTCTCATTATCGACGAAGGCAGCCGATAGCTGCAGAACAGGAATGTGGCTAGTACGAGGGTTTGCTTTAAGCCTCCTGCAAACTTCATATCCAAGAATGTCCGGCAATTTAACGTCGAGCAAGATGAGCGACGGAACCTGTTGCGCTAGTTCCAGTGCTTCTCTTCCACTCTCCGCCTCCGCCACCTCATAGCCTGCCCGCTTCAAAGCATGGACTACCGCATAGCGATTAGCCGGTCTGTCATCCACTACTAAAACTAAGTCCTTGTCAGCTCTCAAAGCCCAGTTCCTATCCCTTCAAGGAGCTGTAATAGTCCATGCGAACCGCCCTCGCGGCTGAAGGCCTGCTTGGGATAAATAAGGACTTTAGCATCTGACAAGCTCTTTCTTTCCACTACGGAAAGTTGCTTCGAAGAATGAACAATTACAGGAAGAGCCTTCGATGACTCGATACTTCTAATCTCTCGTAGAACCTCGAAGCCATTCATGTCAGGCATGGCGATATCAAGAATAATCGCATCTGGGAACTCTGCTTGAATCAATCTCATCGCTTCGCGGCCGCCGTGCGCTTCCAAGACACGATATCCCCCTCTTGCAAGAGCACCACCCACAAGGTAGCGTGTCACCTCATCGTCGTCCACGAGCAAAATTGTCTTTGATGCTTTGCCTTCAATCAGCTCACGTACAACGTTGAGGAGCGTGAACGGTGGAACGGGCTTCGCTAGAAAACCCGCTGCACCCGCACTCATGGCGCCCTTCGGATCGTCAATGACGCTGACAACAAGCACTGGCCCCAAATAACCCTGAGATCTGAGTTCATCGATAAAGAAGAGAGAATCCTTCTGATCTATCAAACGGTCGAGTACCACGAGAGCCGGCTTGGTTTGTTTCATGGCTGCTCTTGCACCCGGAATATTAGCAACAGAAAGAGCCTGGTAATCACTATTCTTCAGCGCGGACTGGTGCACGAAGCTGGTCTCGCGGTTATCCTCGATGAACAGTACGATCGCTTTCTTGTTGTTCTCATCCAGCACAGGGATCGCCGGAGGCTCCGATATAGCCTTTCCAAAATATGCGGGGATTTGGACTGTAAAGGTAGACCCAAGACCGGGTTGACTCTCCACCTCGAGGCTGCCACCCAGAAGCTCTGTAAGCCGCCTCGACAATGGAAGCCCAAGGCCAGTTCCCTTCACCTGGTTTTGAAGTTCGCCCTCAATCTGAACGAACTCTTCGAAAATACGGCCTTGATCTTCTACCTTAATGCCGATCCCGGTATCGGCGACTCGAAAGACTACCCATCCGCCAGACTTCGTTTCGGCCGTAACCCGGATATGTCCCTTGCGAGTGAACTTGAGTGCATTTGATATGAGGTTGCGAAGTACCTGCGATATCTTCCCTTCATCTGTATAAAGTGTCGGGATATCCGGTGTTGTTTCAAATATTAAATCCAAACTATTCCCAGCGAGTAGGGGCTTCAACATTCCGCGTAGTGCGCCAAAAAAATCAGAGACCTCAAAATACCTTGGCTTTACGTCGATCTTACCCGCTTCTACCTTGGCTAAATCCAATAGATCGTTGACCAGTTCCGATAGTTCACCTGCAGAATGCTGAATAAATGTAATCTGCTTCTCTTGCTCAACCGTCAGCTCTCCATCCATTCGTCCCAGCAACAAGCGGCTTAGGGACAAGATCGAGTTGAGCGGCGTCCTGAACTCATGCGACAAATTCGAAAGAAAACTGGTTTTGAGATCCGAAACTCTACGCAGATCATCCGCGTGTTGTTCCAACTCCGCGTAAAGAGCCACAACACCCCGATTGGTGTCTTCCAACTCCTGATTCAAATCCGCGAGCTGTTCCTGCTTTTCCTTAAGCACGGCAAGCGTTCTAAGGAGCTCCTGATTTTGCCTTTCAATCTCCCCAAAGGGATCGGCAGGATTCCCGCCCGCAAGCTTCGTTGAGATCGCCTTTATGCTCGATGGGGTCACCCGGGCTGCAGTCGGTGGAAGTACCTTTCCAAATTCAACGTGCGTGCCTTCTGGGGAGGACGCGATGTGAAAATGATCCATTAACCGCTTCGTGCCAATCAATCCCATTCCGAGGCCGGTCTTAGAGATATAGCGTCCATCCAGAATCTCATTCAGGTTGGAAATCCCGCGTCCCTTGTCGGTGACAGAAATCATGAATACTTGAGGCGAAGAGTTTCTAACTGAAAAATCAACCGTACCACCTTCCGCGTACCGAAAGGCATTGCGGGCCAGTTCGGAAGCAGCAGTAGCCAAACGGATTTGATCCTGATGCTCGAAGCCGAGTGATGCAGCGAGATCGCGGGCGCGTTGTCGCGCATGAACGACATGCCGGTCATGCCTCAAAGGAATCGTAAGAAGCGGTAATCCGTAGATATCGTCCATAGGCTTAAATGCGTGTGATAAGTATTGTGACATCATCGCGCTTCCGGCAGAAGTCTCTATAGAGAACCCCAGCGATGAGCGCCGGATGGCGCGATGCCAGTCCTGGATAACTTTCCAGATTCCAACGGGTCGCCATGCCATCCGAATGCATGACTAGTGTGGACCCCTTCTCCCATGGATAGGAAAAATGCTGCATCCGTCCTACCGAGTGGCCGAGTGTCCCATTCATCGAGACCATGCTGCGAACCTTGCCAGAGTGATAAATCGCTCCGGCGACATTACCGACACCGGCAAAATTAACAACCCCTTTATCATGGACGACCTCAGCGATTGACACTGCGGCTCCCCGCGTCTTCGTCAATGCCCCGTGCGCTTC
The DNA here is from genome assembly GCF_018449545.1 of Granulicella sp. dw_53. Classification (GTDB taxonomy): domain Bacteria; phylum Acidobacteriota; class Terriglobia; order Terriglobales; family Acidobacteriaceae; genus Edaphobacter. Next base: position 41,966 of record NZ_JAAVUR010000013.1, read on the forward strand.
AGAGAGAATACGCGTTGGCGTGAGATGTGACGTCTCATGAAAAACACGAATAGCTTCCTTTGAAGCCTCGGCCGCTAACGGCCCGTGGCCCAATCCATCTGCAATGATATAGAGACTTCGTTCCGTGGTGTGATTTGCGCTCCATGCGTCGCCACAAGCGGTTTCACCAGTAATCGGTAGTGAAACCGCACCTAAGATATAGTCACTTCCCGAAGTATTAGCGGAGGGCGATTCCTGCACGACGCGAGCGAATAGAGCGGTCCCCTGCCCCTCGAGGGAATAGACCTGCAAAGCGGAGGACAGCCGCGACATCGCACCCAAACCCTGACCAGGTGTGCCCGCGGTTGAGAATCCATCTTCAAAGGATCGGCCGATATCGACAATGCCTTTTCCACTGTCCAACGCCAGGACGTCTATTCCTGAGTCGTCTCGGAAACGCCAGGGGCGAAGCACGATCTCTCCTTGTACAGCATGTGCCGCGATGTTACCGGCGGCTTCGGAGACGATAATGCCAAGTTGCCCTTGCCGCAATTCAGTAAATCCCATGACATTGGCGAGGGAGAGCGCCTGGCGGCGAGCATGGCCAATCTGGCTGGAATCAGCCGAGCTGACCGGAACGACTACGCTCATCGGCAGAGTTACTTCCATCGCGTCACAGTAATAGTCGTCCCTTGACCTGGTGTGCTCTCAATCTCAAATTCGTTCATCAGCCTCTTACTCCCGCCAAGCCCAAGACCCATCCCCTGCTTGCTCGTATATCCATCCGAGAGAGCGAGCTTAATGTCGGGAATTCCTGGCCCTTTGTCCGAAAATTTCAGCCTCAGGCCTTTGCGGATGCCATCCACGACCTCGGAGATCTCGAGTTCTCCCCCGCCACCGTGTTCCAGCGTGTTACGTCCTAACTCGCTGGCAGCCGTCACCACCTTCGTCTGCTCTACGAGGCTAAATTTAAGCTGTGTCGTCCAGACACGGACCCGCTGCCTCACAAAGACCACATCGGAGGAATCTTTGATGGGGAGCATTTCAGTCTTGTTCACTATCCCCGTCATAGTCCTCACCATTCCGATAGTCGATAACCGTTTCCTTCAGGTACTCCATCCCAGACTCAACGTTAAGAGCCGTCCGGATGCCCGGCAACGACATGCCAAGCTCCACAAGCGTGATGGCCACCGCCGGCTGCATACCGACAACAACCGTCTGAGCGTCCAAGACCCTCGCCATCGATGCAATGTTAGCCAGGGTGCGTCCGATGAACGAATCGACGATCTCCAAAGACGAGATATCGATCAATACGCCCTTTGCGCCGACATCGGCAATCTTCGCCGTCAAGTCGTCTTGAAGCGTCAGCGCGAGTTTGTCATGCATGTCCACCTGAATGGTAACCAAAAGAAAGTTGCCCATCCTCAAGATCGGAATTCGTTCCATTTACTGCTCCCGCGCGCCAGACAGAACCGGGCCGTTAGATTTGCTATTACGCGTCACGCTGCGACCGCTGCGCTCCAGTGCCAAACGAAAGGCATCCGAGAGCTTAGCCTTCGTAATCACATCCTCAAGATTAATTCCGAGGTGGACGATGGTCTGTGCAATCTGGGGTCGAATTCCGCTGATAATACACTCAGCTCCCATAAGCCGTGCAGCAGTGATGGTCTTCAGAAGGTGTTGCGCGACCAGCGTATCAACTGTGGGAACGCCTGTGATGTCGATGATGGCAAAGCGGGAGTTTGTCTGCACAATCGCTTGGAGCAACGATTCCATCACAATTTGGGTTCGCGCACTATCGAGCGTCCCGATCAAAGGAAGCGCGACGATACCGTCCCAAAGCGTCACAACCGGAGTTGAGAGCTCAAGCATCTCTTCTTGCTGGCGGACAATCACCTGATCTCGTCCGTGAATATAACTATCCGTAGTATGCAACGCTAGCTTATCGATGAAGTCGTCCACTGCAGTGATCTCAGAGAAGAGCAAATCGACATCATTTTTATGCAGCTTCAGTGCCAGACCAAAAATAGGACCCTTCAGCGACAAGATGAACATTGCCGTCTCTGATGGAGTAAACCCTTGAACCGCTCGAGTGGTAGACAAGCTTGCCAACAGATCCTTAAGGGGCTGCCAAGGTGGCGAATTCAGATTATCCAGCGCAGCTTCCCCCGGAGCATCACAGATCATTGTGAGAACTTCCGCAGCTTGTGACTTCAACTCCCGGTCGTCAATCAAGTCCCGTCTTCGAATACCGCCTTTAATTCCTTCCAACCATTCTTGAAGCAGGGACTCTTGGTTCCTGCGAACTACGTCCAGTACATTCGCCATTTAGCTCTCCGGGAGTTGCATCTTCGTTGACGCGCCAAAAATCTCAACTCTATGATTCTACAGAAATTGAGATTTGGCGCTTATGTGGAATTTTGACGGACTGGCGTGCGATAAAAAAGCGATCCTTCGGCTGAGGGTCCCTCAACTTGCAATTTGGCACATTGCCAGATACACAAGAGCACTAGGGACAATGAAAGGTCCCGGTAGGCACGGACAGACCCCAGCTCGATTAGAGTTCCTGGCATGAGACGACAGGCAACACGAAAGTCAACGAATAGTAGAAAAGAACTCCCGGAAGATGTCCTACAGCGCCTCATCGAGTCTGCGCAAGGCTTCCGAGGAACCCTCAACAAGCGGCGCCGATCTCTGGATTGGCGAACGTATCGTGATTCTCAGCGTCACTCAGGTCCAGACAGGCGAAATCCTTCTCCACGATGATCTCCAACTCCCCATGCTCCCCAATATCGACGGTCGCGTAGATCCCAACCTGATTGGTCTCCGCCCAGGACTTAGCTTGATCCACTGGAAGAACAATGGATACTTCAGGAAACTCGTGGCGAATTCGCACGCCAGCTTGCCCTGCTTCGGTCTCAAGCGAGTAAGTCAACATGGCCCGACTATCAGAACTGAAATGAATCGTCTCCTCAATGCGGCCAATTTCGATCAGTTTTGTGACCTCTGAACGCAAGAGCCTCAACCGAATTGAATTTCCTTTGATACGCAACTTCATAAGTTTTCCTTTACTCCAAAATCACCCACGATACGTTCTGCGCCCTGATAGACATTGAAATGATCGCCACGCAAGAACCCAACCAGGGTCATATCAAACTCCTTCGCAACTTGAACGGCAAGACTCGAAGGAGCGCCTACAGAGACGACCATCGGAATTCCTCCCATCAGGGCCTTTTGTAATAGTTCAAAGCTCGCTCTGCCAGATAAAAAAAGCAGCCGATCGTGCACCGGCGTCCGATCCGCAAGAAACTCTGCACCCAGTAGCTTATCCACCGCGTTGTGTCGCCCAACATCCTCGCGAATCGAGTGAAGATGCCCCTCAGCATCAAACATTCCAGACGCGTGTAAGCCGCCTGTTCTATCGAAGACCTCCTGTGCGGCCCGCAGCTTGTCCGGAAGTGAGCACAGAACATGAGCCGATACTTGAAAACGGTTGAGATATCTTGGCGGACAAACGGTGCGGAGAGCGAGTAAAGAGGCCTTCCCGCAGATTCCGCAACTGGACGTCGTATAGAAATTGCGCTCCAGGTTAGCCAAACTGACTGAAACGTCAGGAGCGAGGTCGACTCGCACTACATTTCGTTCGGGCTGATAGGGCAGGATCAAATCCTCTGAAAGGGAAGGTTCTTCGGACCGTAGGTCCGAGGCTCGGCCTGCAACATAGCTGATCTCGCCAATGTCCGCATAATCACTGACGACCCCCTCCGTCAAAAGGAATCCTGCAACCAGCTCAAAGTCGTGTCCCGGAGTTCGCATGGTAACCGATATGGACTTGGTCCGCCGCGAATCCGCCGGCCCATACCCGAGTTGAATCTCGAGCGGCTCTTCCACCGCAAGGACATCCTTTGCGGTATGGGCCTCATCGCCTTTGAATCGGCTCACCAGCGTTTCAACGGTACTGCGGTCACGCAAGGGTCTCGAAGAGGTTTCATCTTCTAAGATCTCGCGCTGATTGGGGATCATGCTAACCATCCTTTGTCCATGAGATGCGCGTGGGTCGGATCACGCTTCATGCGCTAAATGGTTCGCCTGGAATGTGACATCTCAAACGTCTAACGCCATCTCACAATCCGTTGATGTACGCTGATGCCATGGGTCGCCTGTAATGGCAATCCTCGCATATGCTTACATGGCGCAAGGTTCTCTATGGCCGGACGGAGATGGCTTCCGGCAGTATTTCGCGGCATTTACCAATTCAGACTGAATTCCACTGTTTGGGGGTACACATTTGATACAGACTGTACTACGGGCTTTGCGGCTGTTAATGATAGTTGCCTGGGTCGGAGGACTGATCTTTTTTGCGTTTGTCGTGGCTCCGGTTGCGTTCCATAGCCTGACGAACTCCCATGATGCCGGGTTAGTGGTAGGAGGAACGTTACGGGTACTACACTGGATCGGCCTCATCGGTGGTGGTGTCTTTTGCCTGGCAACCGCATGCCTTTGGCTCTGGGCCGAGGTGCCGGCACGAGTCAGTTTCGCGATCCAACTGGCTCTGACCCTGGTAATGCTGATAGGCACTGCATACTCACAGTTCAGGATTCTTCCCGCGATGGAGGTTGATCGGATCAATGCGGGCGGAAATGTGAATGCCGCAGACGTCTCGAATCCGTCTCGATTGGACTTTGAACGCCTGCATATCCTGTCGGAGCGGCTGGAAGGACTGGTGCTGTTCTGCGGTCTGGGAGTGGTCTATCTGTTATCGCGTGAATCTCAGTGGCCCGAGACGGGTAAAATCAAGAAGATATGACACATGAATGGATCGTGTTCTGGCTCGCCGGGCGAATTTTGATGAAGGATGGCGTCGGCTTGCAGCTTCCTACTCGCCGCGGCGACTGAAAATGAGCAGGTTCGGGAGTACGTTTTGGCTGACTCTGGCACTCGGGTTTGGGGCTGGGCTGGCGGATTATGTAGGTGGCGCGCTGCTGGTGCGACGAGCCCCGTCAAGACGGGCGTTGCGGTACATCATGGCGCTGGGCGCAGGTTTTATGGTCGCGGCAGTCCTTCTGGAGATGGTGCCGGAAGGTCTGGAGGTGAATCCACATTGGGGCCCTTTATTGGTGCTGGTAGGGTTTTGCGGGGTCCATCTGCTGGAGCATACGTTAGTGCCGCACTTCCACTTCGGCGAGGAGTCACACGAGCACTCTCATGTATCGGGACGGACGAGCTATAAGGTCCTGCTCGGACTAGCCACACATACTTTTTTCGATGGAATCGCGATCGGGTCGGGCTTTGTGGTCTCAAGATGGCTGGGATGGGTGCTTTTCTTTGCGGTTTTCCTGCACAAGATACCCGAAGGATTCACCGTAGCCAGTGTGATGCTCGCCGGAGGACAGAGTCGCAGGGCGGCTTTGAACTCGGCGCTCTTCCTGGGTGTGATGACAGTGCTGGGGGCAATGGCAATTAGCCTTCAACCGACATGGGTACGGGAGGGTTTGCCGCTGGCCGCCGGAGTGACACTGTACGTGGCCGCGACGGACCTGGTTCCAGAGGTAAACCGCGAACCCGGAATTCGGATGGCATTGGTGTTCTTTACCGGCGTGGTGATCTTCTTCTTGCTACGTCTGATCGGGCCGGTTTAGCAACGCAATTACGACCAAAGACTACTGAAGAGTTACGGTAACCGTGGCGGAGTGGGTGAGGACCGCACCGGCTGGACTCGTTGCAGTTCCCGTAACAGTTACTGTGTAAATCTTGGGTGGGGCCGAAGATTGGGAATTACCGGAGTTTACGCGAGCCCCGCAGCCTGTAATAGCGACGATAAGCAGCGACAGCAGAGCAATGGAACGGTGACGGCGGGAGCCCCGAACCCATAGAAGCGGTAAGAGCAAGGCCTCGAAAGCAGCGCAGGGATCGCTGCATCTGGAAGACAATGTCGCGGCAGCCTTGAGGGTAGTGAGGGTTAGGGTGAAGGTGTTAGAGACAGGTCCTGGAGGAAGATACGTAGGACTAAATGTGGCCACAGTATTCGGAGGAAGGCCGCTCGCGGAGAGAGTGATAGCGCTGTTGAGCGTTCCCTGGGTCTGTGTGGCAAAAGCATAGCTCGCAGTTCCTCCTGTAAGAAGAGTCTGGGAGGCAATGCCAGTAGTGGTGAGAGTAAAGTCAGTTGGAGTTTGGACTGGAGGCGGAATGGACGAACCCAGAGCCGCAACGGTCTGGATGGTATTGTCTGCAGAGACTTGGCGGATGTGACCATTGTGGGCGTCGGAGAACGTAAGAAGACCTGCGGGGGAGACGCTAACGGCCGTAGGACTGTCGAGTGAAGCCGATAGAGCGGGGCCAGAATCGCCGGCAGAGCCCTGCACGCCGTTGCCGGCGAGGACGGCGATCAAGCCAGTTGTGGCGTCGATGCGGCGAATCCGGTGATTGCTGGTGTCGGCGATGTAGACATTGCCACTGGAGTCAAGGGAGATGCCATGGGGAAGAGTCAGAGGACCGGGAACTCCGTTGCCGGCGATAGTAGTAATCAAGCCAGTTGCAGCGGTGACCTTCCGGATTCGATGGTTGTGAGTGTCGGAGAGGTACAGATTCTGGGATACGTCGACGGCAAGCCCTTGCGGCGAGTCGATGGCGGCAGTGACGGCAAGACCAGAGTCTCCGGAAAAGCCCTGAGTGCCGTTGCCAGCGATGGTAGTGATCAGACCGGTAGTGATGTCGATGCGGCGGATGCGGTGATTGCCCGAGTCGGCGATGTAGAGGTTTTGGTTGACGTCGAAGGCAAGAGCCGTGGGGAGATTGAGATGAGCGGCGGAAGCTAAACCTGCATCGCCGCTGAAGCCTGGAGTGCTGCCTGAGATGGTGGTGAGGATGCCTGTGGAGAGATTGAGCCGGCGGATGCGGTGATTATGAGTGTCGGCGATGTAGAGATTCTGATTGGCGTCTAGCGCTAGACCTTGCGGGGAGTCGAGTTGCGCTGCGGTGGCAAAGCCGTTGTCGCCGGAAAAGCCTTGGGTGGCAGTTCCGGCGATCACGGTGAGGACGCCGTTCGGAGCGAGCTTGCGAATGACGTGATTGGCGGTCTCGGCGAGGTAAAGATTGCCTTGAGCGTCAAAGACAATGGCGGATGGAAGGATGAGTGGAGCTGCGGGAATCGTTTGGGACGTGGCTCTGACGGCAAGCAGCAGAAAGAGCGCCAGCCGGAGGCGGGCGAAGACGGGACAAGGTGGGCTTGAGATACTCTGCGGACCCATAATGAGTTGAATTAAATAATCGAGTTTAGGTGAGAGATCATGGCTCCGCGATCGTGGAGTTGCGCAGACTGCCTAGTTTCTCAATGGTAATAACGATCTCTTCGTTGGGCTTGAGCCAGCGTTTTGGCGTGCGGCCGAGACCTACTCCTTCGGGAGTACCTGTGCTGACGATGTCTCCGGCTTCGAGGGGCGTAATACTGGAGATATAGGCGATGAGCGCGGGGATCTTGAAGATGAGATCGCTGGTGTTGGAGTCCTGCAGAGTCTCGCCGTTGATGGTGAGGGAGATGCGAAGGTTGTGAGGATCGGAGACCTCGTCAGCGGTAGTGATGGAGGGACCAATCGGGGTGAAGGTGGGAAAGGATTTGCCGAGGTTCCACTGGCTGGTCGAGAGCTGGATGTCGCGGGCGCTGACATCGTTGACGATAGTGTATCCGAGCACGTAGTCCATGGCGAACTCTAACGGAATCTGATAGCCGGGCTTACCGATGACAAAGGCGAACTCGGCTTCATAATCAGGCTCAGTGCTGATCTTCGGGAGGATGATGGAGACATCAGGTCCGATGACGGAGCTTGAGAGCTTGAGGAAGACAGTTGGAACTTTTTGAACGGGCAGGTTCGATTCGACGGCGTGTTTATGGTAATTGAGGCCGATGGCAAAGACACGGGGCGGACGGGGAATAGGAGCGTGGAGCGTCACAGCGGAGAGGGGGATACGAGAGGCTTTGGGAAGCTTCGCGGCGACCTCTTCCAGGGCTGGCTTCCCTGCTTCGATGAGCTTGAGGAGGGTTGGATAACCGAGGGAGGAGAGATCGGCGACCTCGTTGTCGAGCAGAACTCCTGGAGTTGGGTTGTCGATGCCTAGAGTGGCAGATGCAACGGAAGTCGCGGGATCCTTGGATTGAGTTCCTGCTGCTTCGGCTCGGGTGGAGAAGGTGACGAGTTTCATGCGTTGCTCCTTGATTCGCCCTGGGATTCGTTCCAGGGTTCTGTCCAGGCTTCACCGTTGGGATAGGCGAAGCGTGTGAGGGATTCGGGCTTGATCTGGATGCTGTATCCAGGAGCAGTGGGAAGCTGATAGTGGCCGTTGCGGATGACGACGGGATCGAGGAAGTGTTCGTGGAGGTGATCGACGAACTCGATGACTCGATCTTCGAGAGACGCAGAGACGCTTAGAAAATCGAAGGCGGAGAGGTGTTGGACGTACTCGCAGAGGCCAACGCCGCCGGCATGGGGACAGACTGGAATATTGAACTTCGCGGCCAGGAGGAGGATAGCGAGGTTCTCGTTGACTCCGGCGACGCGGCAGCTATCGAGTTGGAGGACGTCGATGGCCTGGGCTTGCAGGAGCTGTTTGAAGATGATGCGGTTCTGGACATGTTCTCCGGTGGCGATGCGGGTTGGTGCGGCTTCGCGGCGGATGCGGGCATGGCCGAGGATGTCGTCGGGGCTGGTTGGCTCCTCCATCCACCAAGGGTCAATTGGGGCGAGATGGCGGGTGCGGCGGATGGCTTCTTCGACTCCCCATTTCTGGTTGGCATCGACCATCAGCTTGTTGGACCAGCCGATCTCTTCCCGGACGATGCGGCCGCGGCGAAGGTCCTCTTCCTGATCGCCTCCGACCTTGAGCTTGAAGTGAGTCCAGCCTTCGGCGAGGGCCTCTTTACAGAGGCGGCGAATCTTCTCTTCGGAGTAGCCAAACCAGCCTACCGAGGTGGTGTAGGCCGGATAACCGCTCTGCTGGAGCTTGGCGAGGCGGGCTGGTTTGCCTGTGTTGTTGGCTCGCTTGAGGATATCGAGAGCCTCTTGGGGAGAGAGAGCGTCGTCGATGTAGCGGAAGTCTACGGCGGTTAGGAGCTGCTCGGGCTCCATGTCGGCCAGGAGCTGCCAGAGAGGCTTGGATTCGGCCTTGGCGTAGAGGTCCCAGACTGCGTTGATGAGGGCTCCGGTGGCGAGGTGAATGACGCCTTTCTCAGGGCCCAGCCAGCGGAACTGGGTGTCGTCGGTGAGCTGGCGTCCGAAGGCGCGGAGGTCGCTGGTGAGCTCTGCCAAGGGGCGGTTGACTACGTAGCGGGTGAGGTATTCGAGGGCCTGGACGACGAGATCTGTGCCTCGTCCGAGGGTGAAGGTGAGACCGTGGCCTTCGAGGGCGGAGTTGGTCTCGAGGATGCAGTAGGCAGCGGAGTAATCGGGGTCTTTGTTGACGGCGTCGGAGCCGATGTGGTCTCGGGAGGTGGGAAAGCGGAGGTCGATGACGCGGGCGCCGGTGATCAGGATTTCATTCAAGAGCGGAGCTTCCCTTTCGTTGAGTGATGCGATGCGGGATGAGAGGAGGGATTATGCCGCAGTCCAACCGCCGTCGATGGGGATGACGGCTCCGTTGATGAATTCGGCTTCGCGGGAGCAGAGGTAGCGGACCAGGGAGGCGATGTCCTCGGGGGTTCCCAGGCGGCCGATGGGCTGGCGGGCGACCAGTTCCGCGCGAGTCTTTTCCTTCTCGTGGGAGTGGTACTTGTCGAGGTAGCCCTCGACGAAGGGGCTTTGGACGGTGCCGGGGGCGATGCAGTTGATGCGGAGTTCTTTCGGGTAGTCGACGGCGATCTGGCGGGTGATGGCGAGGACCGCTCCCTTGCTGGCGCAGTAGGAGAGGCGCTGCTTGACGCCGACCATTCCGGCGACAGAACCGAGGTTGACGATGCTGCCGTGGGAGGCGAGGATGAGCGGGAAGGCGGCTTGCGTGACCAGGAAGACGCTGTGGACGTTGACGTTCATGACGCGGGCGAAGTCGTCTTCGGTGGTGTTGGTGATATTTCCTACGCCGGCGATCCCGGCGTTGTTGACCAGGATGTCGAGTTGAGGAATTTGAGCGATGGCGGCGCCGACCGAGGTGGCGTTGGTGACGTCCATCTGGATGGCCTTTGCGCCGGGGAGTTCGGTGGCCAGGGTCTGGGCTGCTGTGAGGTTGAGGTCGCCGATGAGGACTTGCGCGCCTGCGCGGGCTAGTTCACGGCAGGTTGCGGCACCGATTCCGCTGGCCCCTCCGGTGATGAGTGCGATCTTGCCGTCGAGACGAAATGCTTCCGAAGATATGGTTTCCACGCTAGACATAGTAATTGGTTTGACGTAATTGGTTTGACGGCGCGGGATGTGTCCCGGGGTACGGCTCACAGACCCCCTCCCCCCCTAAATGACCCAAAATATTCATTTTAGGTCATTTAGCTTAGGACTATGGGGCCCATGCCCTGCATCAGGGTTTCCTGCATAACCATTGATGGTGCTTGGGTTATGCCACTTCAGCCAGGACATTGCTTCGACCGATGACGAATTGAAAAAGAACTACTTCACCTCCGCACTTAGCGGATGTGCCCTGCGAGTGTTCTGACTTGATTTGATTCCTACTTCTATTTTAGTGAGTGCAGCATAACTTAAGTGCCACTTTCATCTGCCTGATAATGATAGGGTTAGCTCAACTTAGGGCTTGACAACCTGTTTTGCCCGGGAACTGTCGCCAAGAATCTGTAAATCTCTGTCAGCGTTAGGGTTATGATGAGCTGCGATTCGTCGAGGGCGGGCAGGTTGTTGCTGGTGATTCGATTTCTGGTTGCGGAATCAAATCAGCGATGCAGAACAACGGCTTAAGGTAGGACGCCATCTGAGAGGATGTATGTCGCACTCCGTTTGGCTGCTTGGTGTTTTGAGATGCTCTATGACTTTTCAAAGAGTTGGCGGAGATGCTTCTAAGGAGAACGAATTTATGAACGTGAAAACGACTCAACTGCTATTGGCGTTATCGTTGGGCGCGGGGATGATTCTGGGCGGATGCAAGAGCAGTCCTCCCCCTGCTGCTCCTGGGACAGCCGCGGTGACGAACCCCGATGGCTCGGTCACAAATCCCGATGGGTCGGTTACCTATCCGGCGGGAACAGCCCAGGCGCGCCAGGCGCAGGGGACCAAGAACTCCGATGGGTCGATCACGAATCCTGACGGGTCAGTCACTTATCCGGCTGGGACGTCCGCTGCACAGAACGCAGCTCCTCCGCCGCCCGCGCCGAGCCAGCCAGCGGTACAGAGTTCAGCTCCTGCTCCGGTCGCATCTGCACCTCAACCTGCACCGCGCCCCGCTCCAACGGTTCGGCGAGTGCCCAGCGGGACTCGGGTGGTTGTCTCCATGTCGGAGACGATCAGCGCGAGCAAGAACAATGCGGGAGACAGCTTTAGCGGTGTGCTGGCTGAGTCTCTCCAAAATGCCGGAGGTGGCGTTGTGTTTCCGCGAGGGACGCGGGTTTCGGGAACGGTGGCTGCAGCGAAGGGCCGGGGACGGTTCAAGGGGGCGGGCGACCTTGCACTCGAGTTGACTTCGATCGGCGGGCAGAGTGTCCGGACGACTGAGTATGAGAAGACCCAGGCTGGCAAGGGTAAGCGTACTGCCGGGTTGATCGGTGGTGGCGGCGGCTTAGGCGCGATCATCGGCGGTCTGGCGGGTGGTGGCAAGGGCGCCTTGATCGGCGGTCTGGCTGGCGCCGGTGCAGGTACTGCTGCTTCGGCTTATACCGGCAATAAGGACGTTATCATTCCGGCTGAATCGAGGGTGCCGTTTACGCTGACGGCTCCTCTAACCGTGCGGTAGTTCGAAGCTATCATGTTTTTGAAGAAGCGCTCTCCGCATCTTGCGTAGGGCGCTTTTTTGGCTTTCAGATAAGAGCGGTAGACTCAAAGGATGCGTTTGAGTCCTGTGTTTCTGCTGTCGGCCACCGATGTTGCGCACTTCCCTGCTGAGTCGAAGACTTTTGGCGCGCCGGAGATTGCATTTCTGGGGCGGTCCAACGTTGGGAAGTCGTCGCTGATCAATGCGCTGCTGGGATCCAAGCAAGCGCATACGTCGTCGACGCCGGGGCGGACGCGGGCGATCAACTTCTTTGCGCTCCACGAAGGCGCGGGCGAGAAGATGAAGCAGAGGCCGACGATGATCTTTGCGGACTTGCCGGGGTATGGGTATGCGAAGATCTCGAAGTCGATCTCGGCGGAGTGGCCAAAGTTTATTGAGCCTTATCTGTCGGAGCGGGAGACGCTGGCGTTGGCGATCTGCCTGGTGGATACGAATATTCCGCCACAACCTAGCGATAAGCAGTTGATCGATTACTTCAAGCAGACACAGCGGCCTTATCTGGTGGTGGGGACTAAGGGGGATCGGCTGTCGAACAATGTGCTGGCGAAGAGTATCGCCACGTTGAAGCGGGAGCATGGGGTGGATGAGGTGCTGGCAGTTTCGGCTAAGACGGATGTGGGGACTAAGGCGCTTTGGGCCAGGTTGTTGGCTGTGACGGAGTAGGGTTGGTGGCGGCGGGAGAATGCTCGTACGGCTGAGTTGAAAGTTTACAGCCCACCCTTCGCGAGAGACAAAGGCGCGAAGGATGGGGCACCCGGTCGGTTGGGGCTTTGATAGGAAGGCGGTCGGGCTTTCGCCCGATACCCCACCCTATTTGCGATGAGACTGCAAAAAGGGTGGGGCACCCGGTTTTGTGCTGCTCCGTTTTGGCTGGGGAAGGTGTTCTCGCCCGGTGAGGGTATTGGTTCCCTAACCATCGGACGATCAGGCACCCTCGGGATGGGTCACCCGGAGATTTGTGAGGTTTTAGACGTGAGCGCCGTTGGGGGCTGTGAAGTATTCGTCCTCGATATTGCCGGTGTTTCGCGTTGCGGCGGGTTCGAAGACCAGGACTTCGGCTTCGGTGTCGGCGGCTGTTCTGTGCTCAATTCCGCGGGGGACGACGATGCCCTGGCCTGGGCCTAGTTCTACGATTCGGTCCCGGAACTCTACTCTGAAGTTTCCTCGCCAGACCAGGAACATCTCGTCTTCCTGCTCGTGCTGGTGCCAGGGGAATGTTCCTTCGAACTTTACGATCTTTAGCTCTTGACCGTTGAGTTCGGCGATTACTTTTGGTCGCCAGTGTTCTACTACTTTTTCGAATTTTTCTGAGAGGTCGAAGGAGTTTGAGTTGGGCATGGTGCCTCTTTTTCTGTCTTTGATTTTACTGGGTGATTGGGCTGGGGGAGGAAGGCGGTCGTGCTTACGCACGGTGCCCCACCCTATCCGACGATGAGACTGTCGGATAGGGTGGGGCACCCGGTTTTGTGGCTTTCCTTGGGCTGCTGTTTGTTTGTTATTCGGCGTGGGTGTAGTAGTCGAGGCCGAGGTGGGTGATGAGGGTTTCGCCCATAATGTGGCGGAGGGTGTTTTTGAGCTTCATGGACTGGATGAAGAGGTCGTGCTCGGGGTAGACGCCGGGGGCGGTGTCGGGGTCTTTGAAGTAGAAGCTGAGCCACTCCTGGATGCCCAAATCGCGCAGGCTGGGGGTGCGGGCTGCGAGGTCCATGAAGAGGCAGAGGTCCAGGGCGAGAGGCGCGGCGAGGATGGAGTCGCGGCAGAGGAAGTCGACCTTAAGCTGCATCGGGTAGCCGAGCCAGCCGAAGATGTCGATGTTGTCCCAACCTTCCTTGTTGTCGCCGCGGGGCGGGTAGTAGTTGATGCGGACCTTGTGATAGAGGTCCTTGTAGAGGTCGGGGTGGAGTTCGGGCTGGAAGATGTGTTCGAGGACGCCGAGTTTCGAGACTTCCTTGGTCTTGAAGGAGTCGGGGTCGTCGAGGACTTCGCCGTCGCGGTTGCCGAGGATGTTGGTGGAGTACCAGCCGGAGACGCCGAGCATGCGGGTCTTGAAGGCGGGGGCGAGGACCGTCTTGATGAAGGTCTGGCCGGTCTTGTAGTCCTTGCCGCAGATGGGTGCGTTCATCTTGCGGGAGAGCTCATTGAGGGCGGGGATGTCGACGGTGAGGTTGGGTGCGCCGTTGATGAAGGGGATGCCTTCCTTGAGGGCGGCCCAGGCGTAGAGCATGGAGGGGGCGATGTTGGGGTCGTCTTCGACGAGGCCGCGCTCGAAGGCTTCGAGGGTCTGGTGGACGGCGGTCTGCTCGAGGTAGATCTCGGTGGAGCCGCACCAGATCATGACCTGGCGGTCGGTGCGGGTCTTGAACTCGGCGATGTCGTTGCGGATCTGGTTGGCGAGGTCGCACTTGTTCTTGCCGGTCTTTACCTTCTGGCCGGTGAGGCGCTTGACGTAGTGCTGGTCGAAGACGGCGGGCAGGGGCTCGATGGATTCGAGGAAGGGACGGATCTGCTCGAGCTGGTCGCGGTCGAGGACCTGGGCGGTCTTGGCGGCGTCGTAGAGGTTGCCACCGAAGATGTCCCAGCCGGTGAAGACGAGGTCGTCGAGGCTGGCGAGGGGAGCGAAGTCCTTGATGAGAGGGCTGCGTCCGTCGGTGCGCTTGCCGAGGCGGATGGTCCCCATCTGGGAGATGGAGCCGATGGGCTTGGCGAGACCCTGGCGGATGGCTTCCACGCCGGCGATGAGGGTGGTGGCTACGGCTCCCATTCCTGGGATCATGATGCCGAGTTTTCCTGTTGCAGGCTTGATGCTGGCCGCGTCCTGCGAGGCGGCTCCTTGAGTCGACATTCCTGGCGTTACCCTTCTGTGAGTCAATTTCCGTTACGTGCGGAGATTTCAGTATTGCTCACAGGCGCAAGGGGGCGCAAATGCTTGATGCGCAAAGGCTTACGTAACCGATAACTATGCCGGGTCGGCGCTAATGCGATTCTTCCAGTGTGTCCAGACGAACCAGATGATACCGGCGAGGAGGACGATTTCGACGCCGAGGTGGAAGCGGTGGAAGATGGCTTTGAAGCGAGGATCGGTCTCCCATTTGTCGCCGAGCTTCATGCCGACCCAGGCCAGAGCGAGGCACCAGGGCCAGGAGCCGATGAATGTATAAGCGTGGAAGCGAAGCTGAGGCATACGGGCGATGCCGGCAGGAAGGGCGATAAAGGTGCGGACGACGGGAAGGAGGCGTCCGACGAGGACGGTGATGCCACCGAAGCGCTGGAAGAAGTGCTCAACGCGGTCGAGGTCGTGGCGGCTGAGAAGGACGAAGCGGCCGAAGCGTTCGATGGCAGGACGTCCGCCCCAAGCACCGAGCCAGTAGGCAGGGATGGAGCCTAGATTGCAGCCGATGGCTCCGGCGGTGGCGACCCAGAAGAGCTTGAGTTGGCCGGTGTGGACGAGGTATCCGGCGAAGGGCATGATGATTTCGGAGGGGAGAGGGATGCAGGCTGACTCGATCCCCATGAGGAGCGCTACTCCGAAGTAGCCACCGGCAGAGATGACAGCAATGATGAAGCTCGCAAGGACGGTAATGATTCGCTCAGACATGCAGTTGCAGTATACGGGTGAAGCGTGAAGCGGGAATGAGCTAGCATGGTAGGTGGCGTTCTTATACGCCCTTTTAACACAACGCAAGTGGGAACAGGTTCCCGGAGTTGAGGAGAGATTTTATGGCAGAGAGCGCAGTTGTACCGGCCACAGAGGCCAAGAGTTCCACAGGCGAAAGCACGGCTTCGGCAGCAGCGGTACCGGTAACTTCGGGACGTCCGGCTAGCAGCTATGGCGCGGCGCCGCATGATCCTTCCAAGCCACCGGTGAAGCGGCAGATTGTGTGTTTCAGCTTCTATAAGGTGATGCCGGAGTGGAGACGTCTTCCGGCAGAGGAGAAGGCAGCGCAGAAGGAGGCTTTTGCGGCGGCGCTGGCCAAGTGGAACAAGCCGGGAGAGTTTCTTTCGCTGACGTATTCGACGATCGGGACGCGAGGCGATGTCGATATGTGCGTCTGGTCGATTGGGTATGCCGTCGATGAGCTGAACCAGATGCGCAGCGAGCTATTAGGGACGGCGCTGGGTGGGTATTTGAACTCGCCGCATAACTTCCTGGCGATGACGAAGCGGTCGCAGTACCAGATCGACCGTGAGGATGAGAGCGAAGGCGAAGGACGCGGGGCGATTCGTCCGGGTGGACAGAAGTACATCTTCATCTATCCGTTCTGGAAGACGAGGCCGTGGTACTTGCTGCCGATGACGGAGCGGAAGCGGCTGATGGATGAGCATATTCGGATTGGGCTGCTGTATCCGCGGGTGAAGCTGAATACTACTTATTCGTTCGGCATCGATGACCAGGAGTTTGTGGTGGCGTTCGAGACGAACTTTCCGGAAGACTTTCTGGACCTGGTGCAGCAGCTTCGGGAGACGGAGATCAGCATGTATACGCTGCAGGACACGCCGATCTTCAGCTGCGTTCGGCTGCCGGCGATGGAGATGTTGAACCGTCTGGGATAAGGGTGCGATGGCGACGAAGCAGGTGATTCAACCAGTGAGACGGGTCGGGATGGGACCCGAAGGGGCGAAGGCGCGGGCGATTGCAAAGAGCGAGCCTGTGGCTCCAAAGGCTAAACGCGGAAAGACGGTGCGGCCGCTGGCTCCGGAGCGGGTGGCGGCGATTCTGGATGCGCTGGCGAAGACGTATCCCGGGGTGGTTTGCGCGCTGAATCACAAGAGTGCGTGGGAGTTGACTGTTGCTACGATTCTTTCGGCGCAGTGCACGGATGTGCGGGTGAATCTTGTTACTCCGGCGCTGTTCAAGGCGTTTCCTACGCCGAAGGCTATGGCTTCCGCTTCCCTACCAGAGATCGAGGAGTTGATTCGGACGACGGGGTTCTTTCGGGCGAAGGCGAAGAACATTCAGGGCGCGGCGCGCATCGTGACGGAGGAGTTTGGAGGGAAGGTTCCGAACTCGATGGAGGAGTTGCTGCGGCTGCCGGGGGTGGCACGGAAGACGGCGAATGTAGTGCTCGGGAGCTGGTTTGAGATTGCGGTGGGGATCGTAGTTGATACGCATGTGCTGCGGTTGACGCGGCGGTTGGAGCTCACGAAGGAGACTGAGCCGGTGAAGGTGGAGCGGGATCTGGTGAAGATCATTCCGCAGACACGGTGGATCGCGTTCTCACATGAGCTGATTCATCATGGGCGGCAGATCTGCGTGGCGAGGAAGCCTAGGTGTGCGGATTGCACGCTGGAGAGGCTTTGTAATTCTTCGGATAAGACCTGGAGCTCGCACTAGCTGCCGGTCTGATCTTGCTTTTGAGACTGGGGAAGGAAGGCTGTCGTGCTGCGCACGATACCCCACCCTATTTGCGATGAAGCTGCAAAAAGGGTGGGGCACCCGTTTTTGTGGTGGGGCCTAAAATTTCGGCAGCATTGTTATTTTGCGAAGTGGGTTTGGAGGGCTTGGACCAGGGCTGGGATGGTGGCTTCGGTAGCTTCGAGGTGGGGAGAGTAGCCGAGGTCGCGGAGGGCGCTGGAGGTGATGGGGCCTATGGAGGCAAGGGCGACTGACGGCGGTAGGGTGAGGTCCGCGGCTTCAAGGAGAGCGAAGAGGTTGGTGGCGGTGGAGGCGCTGGTGAAGGTGATGGCGTCGGGGTAGTTCTGTGGGGAAGCGAAGAGGTGTTGCAGGGCTGGGACGGCGTCGGGTGGGACCTGATTGCGGTAGGCGTCGGCGATGGTGAGGTGAGCACCGGCGGCGGTGAGGGCTTCGGGGAGTGTGTCGCGGGCTTGCTCGGCGCGGACGAGGAGCATGTTGGCGGGAGCGTCGGGCGAGAGGCCGGTCTGCGGGAGCAAGGCTTCGGCCAAGGATTCGGCTACGTAGCGGGATGGGATGAGGTCTACCTGCAAGCCAATGGCTTCTACGGCGCGGGCGGTGGCCGGGCCGATGACGGCTATGCGGCGAGGAATGGCGGTGAGATGGTGGAACTGGGCGCGGCGGTGGAAGGCGTCGACCGCGTTGGCGCTGGTGAAGATGAGCCAGTCGTAGGAGCGGATCGCGGCGAGGGCGGCGTCGAGGGCGCTGAAGGACTCGGGCGGAGCGAGTTCGATGGTGGGGATGAGAATCGGCGTGGCGCCGAGGGCTTCCAGTTGGGTTGCGAGCGTGGAGGCTTGTTGACGGGTGCGGGTGATGAGGATGCGGCGTTTAGCAAGAGACATCTGCTGAAATTGTAGCTGGAGGGTGGTGGTTGCGCGATGGAGTTGGCCCGATATGCTTCATCGCGGGTTGGCTGTATGAGGCAAACCGCTGCGCGTGCACAGCCGTGTGTATCTCAGGTGCTTAGTTATGAAGAAGAGCCTGAACGGCGTCCTTATACTGTCTGCCTGTAGCGAGACGTATGCCGCTTCGTAGCTCCATCTCATAGGTGCCGCTGAGCATCGGGTGAATCGCGAGGATGCGAGAGAGATTGACGATGCGGCAACGATGGATGCGAAGAAACTTGGCGGGATTGAGCCTGCTCTCGATGTGAGTTAGGCTCTCGCCAAGCAGGTATTGCTTTGGCCCACAATGTAGCTGGACGTAGTTATTGGCCGACTCTATCCAGTCGATCGACTCGACCGGGACAAGGTCGAATTGCTCTCTTTGTCTGACCGCGATGCGCTCCGGCCATCGGCGGGGACGCGTGTCGAGCAGCGCCTGCAGGTGATCGGCGAGTGCTGCCTGCCGCTGTTCGGCGATGCGTTCCTGTGCACGGTGCACGCTATGGCATAGGCGTTCATCGTCGAATGGTTTGAGGAGATAATCTACCGCGTTCAGTTCAAACGCTTTGACCGCGTACTCGTCGTAGGCAGTGACAAAGATGACGGGCGGCATGCGTTTCGGGCCAATTCCCTGCACCACATCGAGTCCGGTGCCATCTTGCATCTGCACGTCCAGCAAGACCAGATCGAATTGTTCTGACTCGAGAGCCTGCATGGCCTCAGCCACGGAAGAAGACTCCCGTGCGATCTCGATTCCCTCGATGGACGATAGCCCGTTGCGAATACCGGCGCGGATCAAGGGCTCGTCGTCAACGATGAGCAAACGAAGTGAATTCATGCAAAGACGCCTCAGGAGGTGCATCCTTCATTCGTAACGGAAGGACGATGCGCGCCTCTGTGCCTCCCTCCGAGAGTGGATGGATAGAAAATGTGTGCTGGTCAGAGTACATCCGTGCCAGACGTTCGCAGGTCGATCCGAGCCCGATGCCCATCTCCAGGTCTTCGAGATTCTGCTTCGACAGGCCGATGCCGTTGTCGGTTACGGTCAACACCAGCTCACCGGATCTGCGTAGGCAGCCTATCTTGATCTGGCCGGTCTGCTGTTTTCCTCCCAGTCCGTGGATCATCGCATTTTCTACAAGAGGCTGAAGGATAAAGCTGGGAACCACTGCCTGTTCCAGTCCGGGTTCCAACTCAAACAAGACCGAGAGCCGGTTGCTGAAACGCATCTCTTCCATGGCGACGTACGCTTTGGTCAAGGCTATCTCCGCGGAGAGAGTGGTCTCCACCTCCGCTCCTTTGCCAAGGGAAGAACGCAACAGATCCCCCAGACGCGTAAGCATCTTGCTCGCGATCCTTGGGTCGTGACGTATCAGCGTCGAGATATTCTGCAGACTATTGAAGAGGAAGTGAGGATTGAGACGCATGCGGAGTGTTGCCAGTTCCGCCCGGCGCAGGCTGCTCTCAAGCTCTGCGCGCTCCAGCGCTAGTTGTGCGGTTCTACGCTCACTCTCCTGCAGATCAATCAAATTGCGGAGGATGCATGCACCTATGACGGAGGAAAAATAGAGCATCCCCTGCATCATCAGCTCGCAGTTTGAGATGGACCACAGGGTCGGCAGGGGCATTATCGACTCGTGAACAGCTCGCCACAAGGCCGTGCTCAAAGCAACCGTCATGACGTGCGCAAGGCACACGAAGGGTATCCCCACGAGGGCGAGAGCGGTTAGATTGTGGAACCATGCCGACCGCCTGAGTGGAAATCGCTCTTCCAGGCGAAATACCAGGAGCGTAAGAAAGGCCCAGGGGTAGAAGGAAGTTAGCCATCCGGCGAGGCCGATCAGAAGGCGTTCGTGCGAGTTACACATCAGGAGAAGATGGCGGGCGAACGTGATGCTGCCGAGCAACGTCCAGGCTAACAACAACGTGCCGAAGCGCGTGTATCGAACTGTCGACTGCATGTTCACGATGCGCATCCTGGATCTCAACTTTGTTTGAAGATTATGCTCTTCGCTCAATTCTGGCACAAAAAATCGCGCCTAACCGACGCAATTTGGCCTGAGATGCTTCCGGCGGTGGTGAACAGCACTCTGGGGAGGGCGAACGTTCGTGCTGTCTTCTGAATGAGAGGGTTGTATGCCGTTTGTCCATACAAACTCCTGACTGGCCCCGGATCGGCGGCTTACCAAGCTGTGTGTACCATTCGCCATTGAAAGCAGGTTATTGGCACAAAAAGGGTAGTGGCTTTTTCTATGCCGGCACACTATGGGATTGCATTTGATAACTCATCCCACTGATTCCGAGGTCAAAGCCATGAATATCAAAACCCGTCTATCGGCATTCACGCTAAGTCTTCGACTTACTTGTGCTTTCTTTTTGTATTTCGTAGCTATTGGATCTTTACTCCACTCGTCTGCGCTGGCGCAAGATGTAACTTCCGGCGTGAATGGGATATCCGTTCGAATCGCGCAGCAACTACAGAAGATTGAAGCTGGAGAGCGGGCGGGATTGTCTACGGCGAAGCTCGGATATATGTGGTCGGTACTAGCGTCTCAATATCAAGATGCGGCGGATGGCGCGAGGGCGTTGGATGCGTATGAGCGCGCTCTGCACTTATTGGCGAAGGATCCTGGGAGCAGATCGAATTATGCTACATCTTTGGACAATCTGGGAGCGTTGTACTTGGAGTACGGACGAATCGCTGAGGCAGAGAAGGTCAGGAAGAGAGCCTTGGAGATTCGGACGGAGATCGGAAACCCGATCGACATCGCGAAGAGCGAACAGCATATGGCTGAGGTTGCACTCTCCCAGCATCGCTATAAGGATGCGGCGAGAGGCTCGCGGAGAGCGCTAGAGATATTGTCGGCGACGGGAGCCGCAGATAGGAGGTCGAATATTACTTCGGAGTTATCCGCGCTAGTGAGCCTGACGTATGCCGAGTGCATGCAGTCGAAGCAGGAGGATGCGTTGCAGCATGCCGAGAGAGCTATACGGCTGGTTGAGAGCGCGTTTTCTTTGAACTCCTTGGAGCGGGCACATGTATCGATGGCGCTTGGGGCGGCACAGTGGAAGATGGGGCAGATTGCAGAGGCCGAGCAGTCGATGAAGGACGGGTTGAGCATCATGCGGGAGCGACTGGGAGAGAACAATCCAATGGTGATCGCGGCTACGTTTGAGTATTGCGACTTTCTGCAAGCGATACACCGGAATGCGGAGGTCGCGGTGCTTAGGAAGGAACTCTCAGAGAGGATGTCAGGGATGACGAGACCCCTCCCTGGATATGCTGTAAGTGCTTATGCACTTCGATAACGATGGGTTCTTATAGCTTAACTTTGCGCTGGTTTTATAACTTGGTAGCGTATCCAAAGCGCATCGTTGCTCTGTTGTTCTACTGACTTGAGTTTCAAGGGGACGGCTCGGAAATCGTCCTGCTCCTTGGAGTCCGCGGAGATTCCATCGAAGAGGGTGGCGATGCCGGAACGTCCGTCGATACCTGGCTGCAAGATGAGGCTGATCTCATCTACAAGGCCTGCGCGCAGCATCGAGCCGTTGATGTGTCCGCCGCCCTCCAGCAAAAGGGTCTGGATGCCGAAGTGTTCGCCAAGCAGATCCAGGGCTGCGGGTAGGTCGACGGAGTTTTTGCCGCAGACAAGATAAGAGATGCCACGGTCGCGCAGGTAATCCAGATAGGCCTTCGTGGTCTGTTCACTGAGCACACATACGAGGTGATCTCCATCGAAATCACTTTTGTTCCAGCGGAGGCTTCCCTTCGTATCGACTGCGATGGCGTAGGATTTGGCGCGCGTCGCGACATAGGGAGCTTGCGGGCCTGCGGACGGGGAGTTCTCAGTTGGTACGAATGGCTCGGCGTCAGCAAAGTGCTTCTGCATGGTGACTCGTCCACAGATCCAGGCGTCGCCGCCAAGCTGGCTGCCTAGCTTTTCGTAGTCTCCGGGGGTGGCGATCTGGTTCGCTGCTGAGGGGTCGATCCTGCCGTCGATCGTCGCACTCATGTGACAAATAACGTGTAGCTTTCTCATTGATGTCTTCTTCCCTTTGTGAAGGATCTAGATGGAGTTCATAGGCGCCATCGTGAGATCGTAGTCGTGTCTTATGACAACTACGATCTTATCGATCTGAGCATTGGATGTGCTATTGGCTGCTATGGATTGTTTCGATAGCCGTTCACTGGAGACAAAACATTGAGCTTACTTATTTATTCCAACTGATAGTGGGCGCACACAAAGGCCCAGCCATGGTCCGGTCTACGTTAGACGGACCATGGCTGGATTTGGCTTACTTCTGGATTGTGGAGTGACTCAGCCAGTCCTCGAAACGGGTTGGGCCGAGGCGCGGGTTATCGCTGGGGGTTAGAGAGTTCTTGTCCACCTTTGCCCCGAAGTAGATTGTCTGGGTGTCCGTGGTCACTTGTCGTGGGTCGTGTTTGGAGCTTAGGAGTCGACGAGCGAATTCGTCGAGGCCGAGCGGCTCGGGGCCGGCTACGTCGACGATTCCATTTACGGGCGGGTCCAGAGCTACGCGGGCGAGTGCGGCGGCTACGTCATCGGCTGCGATGGGCTGCATGACGACAGACGACAGGAGAACCGTGTTTCCGTTGGTGCTCCCGTCGGCGAGTTGTCCGATGAACTCGAAGAACTGCGTTGCGCGAAGAATGGTGTAAGGGATGGATGAGGCCTGGATCAGCCTCTCCTGAGCGACCTTGGCGCGCATGTAGCCGACGTTAGGCATACGATCGGCGCCGACGACGGAGAGAGCTACGTGATGGCGTACTCCAGAGGCGGCTTCTGCGGCGAGAATATTTCGGGCTGAGGTTTCGAAGAACTTCAATACGGCTGTGTCCTCGAAGGATGGCGAGTTCGCCACATCGACGACGACCTGAGCGCCTTTAATTACTTCGGGAAGTCCTGCTCCGGTGAGGGTGTCGACGCCAGAGGAGGGTGACGCCGCTACTGCTTCGTGCCCGTGTTCGCGAAGCTTGTTCACGAGCTTTTTTCCGATAAGTCCGCTTCCGCCAATTACTACGATTTTCATGGTGACCTTTCGCTTGTCCGTTGCTGGACGAGTTTGATCCGAGATCGTCTTCGGTTAATTTGTGGTTCCGATGCGAGTTTGCCTGGGTGTTGCGTTACTTCGCCGGCACCAATACCGGCGCGCCTTTGGCCTTCACCAGTAAGACGAGGAACTTTGCGGGCTTAGTCTTGCTTGCGTTCCTGCCGACGATATGGACATCGTCGAAGCCTTCATAGAAGGTCTGTCCTGGCGTCAGCGTTACTGGCTTTCCGCCCTTCACCTGCATCACGATGGAGCCCTCCAACACATAGAGGAATGCATCCGCGTTGTGGCGATGGATGGGATCGGACCCGCCGGGCGGATACTCTACTGTGATCATCAGGCCTTCCTTGCCGGGGATGTCCGTGAGGTCTTTCGACAGCAGTGAGGTGACCTTCGTCTCCTGCGCCATGAGCGTGCTGGATATGAGGCATAGCACTATCAATATTCTTTTCAATTTTGACTCCTTTCCCTCGTCCTCCGAGGCACTCACCGAGCAGATCGGCTTCGTGTACCAGCTATGACAGGGCACGGGATCGTTTTGTGACACGATTCTGCGAATGAGGTCTATTGCGATTGTTTTTTGCTTCGGCCACTCAGTGACTGGAGGAGTTTTTTTGTGGCCCAGGCACGACATTTGGTGATGAGATCGCGGCGAGCTTGGCAGGGTTCATCATCCACAGGATCTGGTCGATGCCCTCGGGTGAGGCGTCAACCGTCGCTAAGGTAAAGACGACACCGTCCCGCGAGAGGAGCACGGATGCCTGTCCATTGGCTTCAATCCAGGATAGCGTCACACCGGTCCAGAAATGGGAGGCGAAGGCAGAGATGAACTCGGCGACGCGGGCGCGGCCGAGGATCGGGATTCGCGCTGCGCGCGCGACTCCGCCGCCATCCGAGTAGGAAACGATATCGGATGCGAAGAGAGCTTCCAGGGAGGCGGTATCGCCTTTGCGGGCCGCGGCGATGAAGGCTTCGAGAAGGCGTCGCTGCTCAGCGAAGGTGACGCGGGCGCTACGCTCGTCGGCGATATGTTTGCGGGCGCGAGTGACGAGTTGGCGGGTGTTTGCTTCGCTCAGTTGCAGGATGTCAGCTATCTCCCGATAGGGGTAGTCGAAGGCTTCCCGGAGAACATACGAAGCCCGTTCCGTGGGCGAGAGTTTTTCCAGCAACAACAGTACCGCGAATTGGAGTGCTTCACCCCGTACTGCTCCCAGTTCGGGGTCGGCGCTGGTGTCCACCGGCTCCGGAAGCCACGGCCCGACGTAGGTTTCGCGACGGGAGCGGGCGGACTGGACGACGTTAATGGCGAGTCGCGTGGTCATGGTAGAGAGGAATGCCGCCGCATCCAGGACCACACTGCGATCCGTGGCTTGCCACTTCAACCAGACGTCTTGCACGAGGTCCTCGGCTTCGGCCGAACTTCCGAGCATGCGATACGCAATTCCGAACAACCTGGGGCGCACCCCGACGAAGACTGAAGCGGCGTGGTCGAGTGTATCGGTCTCCCCTGGGCGTTCTGGCTGCATATGCTCATTGTAATGGCAATATTCTGCGCGCCGGATTCTTCGGCTGGGCCGGAAATACTACCGATAAATAATGTTGCGTGATTTTCTTGTCGGTACGGAGTAAGCTGGCGGCGCAATAGAATGTGCACTCTGTGGTGGGGTCCCTTCTCTACATCTATGTTTCGCCAGGAGCTTGCATGAAGATGCGAACGAAGCGTCTTGTGAGTGTTATCGCGCTTAGCGCCGGTCTGGAACTGATGGTTGGCTGCCAACAGGTGTCGCAACTGAAGGTGCTGTTTACCAAGCGTCCAAGCGAGGATCTGCCCGCGTATAAGCCGGTGGATGTCCGGTTCCTGGATCAGCACTGGAGCGGATCGCAGCGACAGACTTTTTACCACACGCCACAAGGAACCGAAGTGATGCCCTACAAGTGGTTCCTTGCGCTGGAGCAGCCGGGGATCAAGGTGTTTGGGACAGTTCCGATGTTTGCCGAGACGAGTTATATGGCGCGATTCGGGTTTCTGCCGAACGGTGTGGATGCGGGTAATCCCGATGGTCTGCCGGTGGGGTTTGCGAAGGCTTCTATCGTCGATCCCCATACGGGTGTCGCGCTGGATGTGGTGGGATTTACGTGTGCGGCTTGCCATACAGGGCAGGTGGAGTACCGAGGCAAAGGAGTGCGGATCGATGGCGGATCGGCGGCAGCGGACCTCTCGGCCTTTCAGAACGAGGTCGCGTATGCGGTCGGATTTACGGATAAGATTCCGTTTCGCTTTGGGCGATTTGCGAAGCGGGTTCTGGGCGAAGATGCATCGAGCGAGGAGAAGAAGAGGCTCCGGGAGCAGTTGCGGGCGTTCATCAGTGCGGGGCAAACTGAGTTCAAACTGGATGAAGATAGAAAGCTCTATGCTTCTTCAGGGTTTGGGAGGACGGATGCGCTGGGGCGGATTGGGAATTTTGTCTTCGGCACGGAACTGGACAATGTTAACCTGCGGGTAGCGAACGCGCCGGTGAAGCTGCCGCCGCTGTGGTACACGAGCTGGTTTGGATGGGTGCAGTACAACGGTTCGATCCAGCAGCCGATGTCGCGCAATGTGGGTGAGTCGCTGGGGGTGCGGGCCCGGGTGAATCTTACCGATCGGGCCAAGCTGTTTGAGTCGACGGTGAGTGTCAAAGATCTCTGGGATATCGAAGAGTTGCTGGCGGGCGAAAAGATGTTCGAGGGGTTGAAGGCCCCGGCGTGGCCGGAGGATGTGTTGGGCCCGATCGACCGGGCGAAGGCAGCACAGGGAGCGTCGCTCTATAAGCAACACTGTGAGCAGTGCCATTTGCCGTCGGTGAAGTCGCCCGACATACAGGATGCTGCGTACTGGGAGCCGGGCCTCGCGGGCCGACGTTTTCTGAAGCTGAAGCTCATTCCACTCGAGGAGATCGGTACAGATCCTCGCGAGGCTATCGACTGGGCAAACCGCACTGCCGTGACGGGTGCGCTTGGACTGGGAACCGTGCCCGCGACCGTTGGGTTGCGCCTGGTGACTGCGAAGGTCCGCGATCTGGAGTACGACAAGATGAACTTTTCGCAGGAGCAGCGGATGGAGTGGAACGGCTACCGGGAGGATGGAGTGACGGCTCCCCTGGCCTATCGCGCGAGACCGCTGGAAGGAATGTGGGCGACGCCACCGTTTCTGCACAACGGGTCTGTGCCCAATCTGTATGAGTTGCTGTCTCCGGTTGAGGAGAGATCGAAGACGTTCTATCGAGGGAGCCGCGAGTTCGATCCGAAGCGGGTTGGGTATGAGCAATCGAAGATTGATGGCGGCTTCTTGTTCTCTACAGATCAGCCGGGAGATCCGCATCCGGGAAACTCGAATGCGGGGCATGAGTTCAGGAATGGGTCCGGTAAAGGTGTGATTGGACCGCAACTGACGGAGGCGGAACGGTGGGCGATCATCGAGTATCTGAAGATACTTTAGGTAGTCCTCTAGTCGAACTTCCTAAGCCATATGTCCCGCACGGAGATTTTGCACGGCTGGCTTTCGATCTCGAAGCCGATTAGTCCCGGCTGATTATTGACCGAGTCTTTGTTGTCATCGATGAAGACGGCCATCAACTGGCCGTTCATGATGTGCATCATGACGCCGCCGCGGGCGATGATCTCATAGTCGTTCCACTCGTTCACCTTCACATAGCCACCGAGCGCCTGCTTGTCGCCGATGTTGGCGACGAGGCGATTGGTCTGGCCTGGCAGGGCCTGTGTTACCTGGCCGCGGTAGGCGAGGATTCCCTGCATCGTATTTTCTGAGTACCACTGACCGGTGTACGACGCAGACTGTGCACGGACTGGAAACCAGAAGTCGGCCTGTGGACCGGTCAGCATGAACTTGAGATCATAAGGTGGTTGGCCGGCGGGTTGCGGCCGCGTCCACGGAACACCGGTGAGGCTGCGGTACTGTATTCCACCGCCGCCGCCCTTCTCGATCTTCATCTGCAGCTTCAGGTCGAAGTCGCGGGTCTTGTCGCCACGGTAGACGATGTAGTTGTTGCCCTTGGGCTTGCCGTCGAGGGTCTCCCCCACCATAAGTCCGTCTTCTACGCGCCAGATGCTGGGGTCGGCGTCCCATCCGGTGAAGCTTTTGCCGTCGAAGATCTGCTTGTATCCGGTGTGCTCGTCGATGTCATATGGCGTGGGGTCATGGAACTTCGGCATGCCCAGGAGCTTCTCCCCTTGCGAACCCGTCTGAGGGGGCCGCGCAGCAGGAGACTCCAGCGCCGACGGCACGGATTGAGCGATGAGAGCAGCAGGAAGCGCTAAAGGCAAGGCACTTAGCACGGTGACCGGCAAAAATGAGCGGCACATGAAACGTATACGGGAGCAACGCGATGCAAACATTAAGTTCGTGCCTTCCGATTGAGACGATTCAATAACGGAAAGATTGTAGCGGGAATAAGGAGCCTTTGGCGATAGGTTTCTCGTATTGAGACGTACACGAAGAGACGCTGCCGCAGGCAGTGTTTCGATCTCATCCTGGATCGGTCGCGCTGAAACTAGAGCTACTGTGGGATCCGAAAGACTACACCTGCGCCGAGTCTGAGGTTGTTTTGAACATTTGTTGTGGCATTCGGAAACTGCGTGCGGAGCCAGTCCGCCTGGATCGCACGAATTGCAAAGTGCCGGCTAAGGCGAACGTCCACGCCACCGCCAACCTGCAAGGCAAAGGAATTATAGTCAGAGGTAGCTCCACCAGTGGCTGGGAAGAGGCTATTCCATCCATGCGATTCGCCGATTAAACCTTGTCCGAAGACAGCGAACTTTCCTGAGCGCTTGTTCCATGTGTAGCGCGGGCCGAAGGTTGTGGTCAGCAGGTTCAGATCGATGCCAGTACCGAGGATGTTCGACGCCTCAGAACCAGCAATGTTCATCGCGAGGCCGAACCCATGGGAGACGTTTGCAGATAGTTCAAAGGTTCCCCCCTGCATCCAAAAGACGTTCCCCGTGGTGAGATTACTTCTTTGGGCAGCATAGGTCAGCGCTATGTCAACCTCTTTGTGGGACGGAGAGGTTGTTTGTCCTATCAGGGCCGGCGTTGCGACGAGGACGATTGCGACACCCCATAGGATCAGATTGCGGAGCGAATTGCGCATGATTATCTTCTCCTTCAGTTATTGCACGTTGAGAACGACAGAAGTTGAATGCTGTAGAGACCCGCTGGTTCCTGTGATGGTGATGGTGAACGTCTGTTGCGGCTGCCCGAAGAAACCGTTGTTCGATCCGCATCCGCTTAATCCAATGAGCGCTCCTGCAGAGAAGACGTAGGCCAGCAGAGTCAAGAGGCGGACTTTACTGAATGCCCTACGGACTCTGCGCGAGACGGTCAGCGGAATCAAGAGTGCGAGGATAATACCTCCCAGACCTTCGATAGAGCCAGCAATTGCTACAGGCTTCGCGGTTTGTATTGTAAGAGTTGTGCTAACGGCGGTGGGGCCTGGCGTTACCGTTGGCGGCACGAAGCTGTATGTCGCTCCTGGAGGGAGTCCTGAGGCGGTGAGCGTAATGGCTCCTGGGAAGACAACGTTAGTCGGAGCCAGGGTGAAGACGTAGACCGCTGCTGCGCCTGGAACTACCGTTTGCGTGGATGGCGTGCCGGCGAGATTCAGCGAAAAATCCAGTACGACAGCCGTAACGACGAAGGTGGCAGTCGAGGAGGTGAGACCTGTACTGGAAGCCGTGACTAGATATTTTCCTGCGGTTGGATAACTGATACCGCTAAGATTCACTGCGGCAATACCATTTGTAGTGGTTGCGGTTACAGTCCTGGTAAAGCCGTTTGGACCTGTGATTGTCACAGAAATGGGGATGTTCGCTGTTAGAACGACGGCGCTATTTGCGCTCTGTGCCGCGACGTTGACTACTCCGAGATTGCCTCCTGAGACGAGGGTGGCTGCAACTCCTGTAAGAGCGAGTTTTGTGGCTTGTACTGTTATAGGTGTTACTACGAACGGCGCTGTTGCTGATGTCAGACCTGTACTCGATGCCGTGACCGTGTAATTGCCGGCAGTGGGGTACGGTATGGCACTTAGATTGAAGCTGGCCAATCCATTGACTGCCGCGGCTGTTACGGTTTGGGAGAATCCGTTCGGCCCGGTAATCGTCAGTGTGATTGAGGCATTAGACGTGGATACGACAGTGCCATTGCTGCTCTGTACTGCAACTCCGACAGTGCCCTGGCTCCCTCCAGCGGTCAAGGTCGGCGCAACTCCAGTGACCGCCAACTGAGATGCCACGGGGGGTGTCACAGTAAAGGGCGCTGTCGCGGATGTGAGACCTGGACTTGACGCGGTCATCGTATAGCTACCGGGCGTGAGATAACTGAGGCTTCTGAGATCAAAGACCGCCAACCCATTGGCCGCTACTCCGGTTACGGTTTGAGAGTAAGCGTTGGGACCTACAATCGTCAGGGTTATCGCGGAGTTCGCGCTTGGAACGACTTCGCCGTCGCTGCTCTCGACCGAGACGCCGATGGTGCCCTGATTCCCTCCTGCGGCGACCGTCGGGGCGACTCCTGTCAGGGCCAGTTGCGTAGCAGGAAGCGTCACGATGAATTGCACCGGGACTGTGGAAGTGACGCCGGGACTCGATGCTGTCGCGGAGTAGGTCCCAACCGCGGGGTAGGTTGTGCTACTCAAATTGAAGGTCGCAACACCGTTCACGGATGTCGTCGTCACCGTCTGCGAATAACCGCCGGGTCCAGTGATGGTTAGTGTGATCGGAGCATTGGCAGACGTAACCACAGTGCCATCGCTACTCTCCACTAAGACCTGAATGGTGCCCAGGTTCCCTCCTGCGGCTATCGTTGCGGGGATACCTTTCAATTGAAGGATGTAGGTGCCCGTACCGTTCGCCGTTACCGACTGCATCGAGGTTGGATCGTTTCCGACGTTATCGGCGAGGGTCACAGTGCCGTTAAGTGCTCCCGCTGCGGTGGGAAGAAATTCAACGCCCAATACACAGCTTGCGCCCAAACTTAGGGTCGAGCTTGCGCTGCAGGTTGTATGTGCGCCCGAAAGGTTGAAATTGGCTGAAGCCAGCAAGCTACTTACATTCAGCGAAGCATTTCCGTTGTTCGTGACCATCACGTCCTTGGCGAGAGAGGAGGCGCCTACGGTCACGGTTCCGAAGCTAAGAACGCCGTTTGCCACGGCTACCTTGCGGACGACGTTGTTATCGCTGTCGGCGATGTAGATGTTTCCGCTGCCATCCACCGTGACGTCTTCCAGGTAACTGAGGCCTGCTAGATTGGCGGCCGCACCGTCTCCTGTGTACGCCTCCGTTCCAGTCCTGCCACCACCGTTATAAACACCGGCGACGGTGGTGATCAGACCTGTGTTCGCGCTGACCTTCCGCACGATGAAGTTCGATGAATCGGCGATATAGACGTTTCCCGCAGCATCGACAGAGACACCTTCGGGATCGCATAGGGCGGCGAGTGTCGCGAGGCCATTGTCGCCCGAATAACCGCAGGTCGATCCAGGAGCAGCACCGGCATCTGTGGGAGCTATGCCAGCGATCGTTGTGATGATGCCGGTACCGACCGTGATCTTACGGACGACGTTGTTTCCATTGTCGGTGATGTAGAGGTTGCCGAGGCTATCGAGAGAGATACCGTCCGGAGAGGATAATTGAGCGCTTGTGGCTGCTCCTCCATCGCCGCTGAAGCCTATCCCACTGACGTAATTTCCAGCGACAGTGCTCAGGATACCGGTGCTGGCATCTACCTTCCGTATGAGATGTTCAGCTACATCTGCGATGTAGATGTTGCCAGTCCCGTCGACCGCCACCGCTCCAGGTTGGGTCAGGGTGGCGCTCGTAGCTTGAACGCCATCTGCCGTGTGACCGCAGACGCCCACAGTGCCTGCTACCGTCGTCATGATTCCGGTGAGAGCATCCACCTTTTGGATGACACAGCTGCTGTCGTCGGCGATATAGATGTCACCGCTTCCACTGATTGCGATCCGCAGGGGATCCTGGAACGTGGCTCCGATCGCCGGCCCTCCGTTCCCCGTTAGAGGACCACACGCTCCACTTCCCGCGATGGTGCTGGTGAGGCTCGTCGCAACTGCAAACTGTTGGACGACGCAGTTCTGATTGTCTGATGTGTAGACGTTTCCGGCACTATCGGTTGCTATCCCACGAGGAAAGCCGCCGGTTTGTAGGGCTATCGGTAATGTGTTGATGACTCCCGCGTCGAAGCCGGCGAGCGGTCCAATCCCTTGACCGTGTAGATACACCGTTGCCAGCAGGCCTGCCGCTGGCGGTTCGCCTCTGGGGAGGACTATGTTTCTCGTGCCAGAGCCCCGCGGTGAGACAAAGTTGTTGCTCGGTACCGATAGACCCGATACTTGTACCGCTCCCAGCCGGATGCCAGGCGCCAAAGGTTTGAAGGTAGCTGTTACAGAACAGGTACTGCCTTGGGTCAACAACCCGGTGCAGGTATCACTTGTCACAACAAAATCCAGATTCAGAGTCCCTTGTGTCACCACGCGAGCTGTAACCGTGGAGAAGTCGCTGTTTGGATCGACATTGAAGTTAAGCGTGACGGTCTGACTGCAAGGTGATGGAGTGGCGGAAGCTGGGCACAAGTTGGCAGACCCAAGAGCTACAGCGCCCGGAGAGATGATCTTGACTGAGCCGCCGCTGTAGTCTGCGACGTACACATTTCCTGTGCTGTCGATCGCAAGACCCGCTGGGGTCGACATCCCGTTCCCTAAGAAACGAACCTTGCCACTTGGAGAGTACATCTGGACGGTTTGGTAACCGCTGTTAGTGACATAAGCATTTCCAACTTTGTCTAATGCCAGAGCTTGTGGATAGTTCTCAAGTGAGTTCTGAGGCATGACCATGGAGAAGGTTCCGTCGGGCGTGACCTTCTCGATCGTCCGGTTTCCAGAGTCCAGGACGTAAAGATTATCTGCTGAATCGACCGCGACTGACGTGGGATAGTTGATGGAGGCTGCCGCAACTTGTGTTTGAGTACCGCCGGTCGTCACCTTCACAACGCGGCTATTTCCCTGATCGTCGATGTAGACGTTCCCCAGGCTATCGACGGCGACGCCATTTGGCTGCAACAGGCCAGTTCCTACTGGAATCTGCGCGCCGCCTCCTACCGGAATCTTAAGGACACGGTTGTTTCCATAGTCCGCTACGTAAATATTTCCTGCGCTATCCAATGTGATGGCACTGGGATTGAGGAGCGTAGAGCTGATCAGGGTCTGAGTGCCTACTGCATTCAACACTGTGATGTCGGTCGAATTGTTGTCCACCAGATAGCGAGTGCCGGACGAGTCGATCGCGATCGCTGTTGGGGAAGGCAGGGCAGTTACAGTCAAGGTTGTCTGCAAACCGGCGAAGCTTATCTCTTGACCGTGAAGCATGGCCGTAGACGTCAGCATGCCTACCGCAATCAACACTTTATTCAGTCTGCTTCGGAGAGAAGGGATGCCAATGGAACGACGGGGCGCGGAATGGAGACGCATTTAGGAGTACCTCTCTCGTGTTACTCGATACCGGTGAAAACCTATAGTCGCGATGGAGAAACGACATGCTGGAAGCCAGCTTGACGTTCCGACCTAGCGATATAGGTCAGCGGTGCATTGAGAGAGGAATTTGTAACCCAGCAGACCTGTCGGCAGAATTGATATCGCTGCCTTCAACGTCTATCGAACGGATTGCCGAAGCCTACGCCGGGCGAAACACAAAAGATGTATCGCTTTGCTCATAATCGTCGAATTCGTACGGCCTCGATAACCAGACTATTAACCTATCTGCTAACACGAATGGTAGCCTTAAGCTTATGAGTCAGATCGACCTACAGGAACGCCTGACATATTTCGAGGCAAAGCTGGAAGAGGCTGTGCGCTTGTCCGCTGCAAAAAACCCCCATTCCCCTAAATTCAGCGCCGGTTTTACGACTACGAAGATGAAGGATTGGCGCGAGACCACTGCTTTGATCCAGGAAAGAATCACCAGGATCAAAGCTCAGCTCAAAGAAAAGACTGAAATCATAACCGACGTTTAGCCTTAGTGATAACCTGTGAGGTTTCGGTGTGGCATCCTATCGGCAGGAGAATCCTATGAAAAAGGTCGTCTTGTCAGCGCTAATTCTGCTGTTTACCAGCAGCACCTATGCTCAACACCGCCGTCCCTGTCGCGTCTGGAGAACCCGGCATCATCATCGCGTTTGCGTGAAGCGGTAGAACGATACTGCCGCTAGCGATATTGATTGAAATACATTGGAAGGATGACTGTTAAGCCGCGCCTTGTCATCTTCGACCTAGATGGAACGATTGCAGATACCTTGGATCTGTTCTTGAATTGCTTCAACAAAGCTGCCGACATCTACAGCTTCAGTCACTTCGACGAGAAAAACATGACGTATCTGCGCAGTCTGGATGCTCGCCAGATCCTGTCGCATCACCATGTGCCCCTGTTGAAGGTGCCATCCATTACTCGGTGGATGCGGAAGGCAATGGCACAGCAGATGAGTACCGTAAGCCTCTTTCCAGGCGTTGAGAACACCTTGAAGACGCTGCACGAGATGGGATTAACCCTCGCGATGCTTACATCGAATTCGATTGAGAACGTGACCACCGTCCTTGGTCTTCGCAATCTGGCTCGTTTCAACCTGGTCGAGTGTGGAACATCGATCTTCGGCAAAGCACACAAGCTTCGAAGGCTGGTCTCCAAGAGTGGCTATGCACCAGCGGAATCCCTTTACGTGGGAGACGAGATCAGAGATATTCAAGCAGCAAAGCGCGCCTCCGTCCCCTTCATCGCTGCCGGTTATGGCTATACCCTTCCAGAGGCTCTGCTTCAGGCAGGCGCGAGGCGATGCGTAGCCGAGATCGGGGAGATCAGCGAGCTCATTCGTTCGTTCCCTTTCGATGAATAAGCATCGAGTCCCGGTTAGTAACCGTCAAAAATGCACATTGGATCGCAACCTGCCAGGCCAGAATCCTCGGAGCATGAGAAAATTTCTATATGAGTGATTTTATTCCTAAAGCAAACGGAGTAAAGATTGGCGGTCTAGGCCGAAAAGCGCAGAAGCTACAGGCAGCACGCGAAAAGGCCGCCCAGATAAACAGTGGCGCGAAACCAGTTCCCGGAGCGTCCGTGGCCTCGTTTAAGGCAAAAGACTCTTTTGCCAACACGAAGAAGACGACGTTCCAGCGCAAAGCTGTCTAGGCACTTAGCGCAGAGATGTTGTGTCACCCTCGATGGCCGGCCCGGTATGTTTTGACGAACGTGCTGGGCCGTATTGAGTCAGGCGTCACTCCTCTTGCCTTCCCCATCCGCCACCTCCTGGCGTCTCAACACGGATCACGGCACCCGCAGGCGCGTCGAAGCTGCATTTACCGGGCAGGGCAGTTGCTTTCTCGTCCAAAAGAAGCAGCGACTTGCCAAGTGCGCCGGAAGATCCGCCGGCCAGTCCGTAGGGTGCAAAGATCCTGCGATCCATCAACATGGTCACCTTGGCCGAGTTCAGGAGTTCGATCTCGCGGATGATGCCATCACCTCCACGATACAGCCCGCCCCCACCGGAGTCCGGCCGGTAGGAGTAAGAACGGACGCGGAAGGGATAGGCATATTCGAGCGCCTCAACCGGTGTGTTGAGCGAATTTGTCATGTGCGTGTGTATGCCGGAGACGCCATCCGCGTTCGGTCGTGCGCCCATACCGCCGGCGATGGTCTCGTAGTAGGCGAAAGGCTTCCCCGTACGGGTATCGACGCCGCCAATCGTAAGGTTGTTCATCGTTCCCGAGCTTGCCGCCGGAATTCGCCCAGGAAGGGCCTGAGCTAATGCTCGGAGCAGCACATCGACGATTCGTTGCGAGGTCTCGACGTTTCCTCCCGCGACAGGGGCGGGCAACTCTGCGTCGACGATGCTTCCCCGCTCTGTGATCACTTGCACCGGTCTCATCAGACCTGCAGTTGCTGGGGCGTCTTCGGGGAGAAGACAGCGCATGACGTAATAGACCGCCGAATAGGTGATGGCGTAGACAGCGTTGATGCTGCTGGCTACCTGCGGGCTGGACCCAGCAAAGTCTACGGTGACCGAGCGATCCTCTGCATTGAGTTTGATCGTGACTCGTATGCAGATGGGGACATCGTTGAAGCCGTCGTTATCGAGAAAGTCTTCCGCGGTAACGCTGTCGCTTGCTATCTCTGCGAGTTGAGCGCGCATGAGCCGTTCGGAGTAGTCCATGAGATCGGCTGAAAGCTTGCGGATGGATTGGATGCCGTACTTCTCTATCAGCTCGTGAAGGCGGATCTCGCCGACGCGGCAGGCTCCGATCTGGGACATAAGATCGCCACGACGTTCATCCGGAGTGCGAACGTTATGCAGGATCATCTGAAGGATGCTGTCGTTCAAAGTACCTTCTTCCAGAATGCGCACAGGCGGAATGCGCAGGCCCTCCTGATAGATCTCGCGACAGAGCCCCATGGAGCCCGGATACATCCCCCCCACGTCTGCATGATGTGCGCGGACAGCGATATATAGGAGAGGAGTCTCAGGTGCAGTGGGTGGGAAGACGCCGAGAACCATCGTGATGTCCGGCAGGTGGGTTCCACCAGCGTAGGGATCGTTCAGGATGGCGACATCTCCCGGACGAAGTTTCATCGCCTCCATTACGGCTTTGACGGACATAGGCATCGATCCCAGGTGGACCGGCATATGGTCGCCCATGGCGATGACGTGTCCTGCTTCATCGAAGACTGCGCAGGAGTAATCACGACGCTCTTTGATATTCGGAGAGAAGGAGGTACGGCGGAGTGCGGCGCCCATCTCTTCCGCTACCGAATGAGTGGCGCTCTTGAAGACTGCTAGCTCGATCGGATCGCTCTCCGTCCCGAAGAAGGATGTATCAGAGACTTGATGCAGATCAGTGGAAAGTGGCATCGATTAATTCACCTCAACGATCAGGTTTCCGTAGAGATCGACGGTTGCCACGCAACCCGGAGGAAGCACGGTCGTTGAGCTGTACTCGGTAATGAGTGCTGGACCCGAGATTGTATCTCCCGCAACCAGTAGGTCCCGGCCATACACCGTACTTTCCAGCCATGCGCCGGAGAAGTAGATGCGACGAGACTTGAGGATCGCCTGGGCTCCGTCGCCCGCTTTTGCTCGACTCACAGGAAGGTGAACGGGCTTATTCTGAACGACGAAACGTACGCGTACGTTGACGACTTCGACCTCCGCGTCGCGGTTCGCGTATCCATATCGCTTTTCGTGTGTGTCGTGAAAATCGCTAAATATGGTTGGCGTCTCGGCGATGTTCAACTCGTATCCCTGACCCGCATAGCGAAGGTCGGCGGAACGAAGAGTCTTGCCTTCTAATCCCTCTTCCAGGAGATCCTTTTTGCCACGCTCTTCGAGTTCGAGGAAGAAGGTTTGAAGTTCCTCGCGAGTCGCCTGCGATAGCATCACGGTTCGCGAGTAATCCCGCACCGTGTCGGCCATAAGGATGCCCAGTGCAGACAGCGCGCCTGGCATACGAGGAACGAGAACACGTCTGATCCTCAATGACTTCGCCATGAAACAGGCGTGCAGCGGACCCGCGCCTCCGAAGCTGACGAGGGTAAACTCGCGTGGATCGTAACCGCGCTCGATCGAGATGACACGCACCGCCTTCTCCATGGCCGCCTCTGCCAGCAAAAGAATTCCGGAGGCAAACTGCTCAACCGTAGTCAGTCTTTCTTTGGCCTGATCCATCAGCTCGCGGGTGCGATCTGCCTCTAGCCTTACACCGCCGCCCAGGAAGAGCTCAGGATCGAGACGCCCTAGAACGAGATTGGCATCGGTCACGGTTGGCTTCAAGCCGCGTCCGTAGCAGATGGGGCCGGGGATGGATCCGGCTGACTCCGGCCCGACGTGGAGAATGCCGCCCTGGTCGAAACGTGCGAGCGAGCCACCGCCCGCGCCGACAGTATGAATGTCGAGCATGGGGACGCTGACGGGCATCTCAGAGACGACGGCCTCGCTGGTAGTACGGGGACCTCCCTCAGAGGCGTCCATGAGCGAAACATCGGTGGAGGTGCCGCCCATATCGAAGCCAATAATCTTGTCGAAGCCCGCCATCCGGCCGAGTTGATATGCGCCGATAACACCGCCGGCGGGTCCGGACAAGACGGTTCGAACCGGCTCCCTCGCTGCAAGACGTGCTGACACGATTCCACCGGACGATTGCATGACATGGATGGAACTATCGGGAAACCCCTCGGTCAAAGCACCTTCCAACCGCCGCAGATACGTACCGACCTTGGGAGCGAGGTAAGCATTTGTAACAACGGTCGAACCACGTTCGAATTCGCGGAACTCCGGCAGGATCTGATGGGAGATGGAGATGGGCAATTCAAGAGGCGCGAGCGCTTCAGCGATGAGGAGTTCATTTTGCGGATTCGCAAAGGAAAACAAAAGCGAGATGGCGATCGATTCTGCGCCGCTTCGGCGAATCGCTGCGGCTAACTCAGTAAGTGCCTGTAGTGACGGGCTTGTCAGAATCTCCCCGGCCGGGCTGGTACGCTCCTGTATGCCGAAGCGCAACTCCGGCGGAATGACACACGGAAGCGGCGAGCGGAACCAATCGTAGAGGCTGGTGCGGGCCTGACGTCCAATTGCGATAGTGTCCTCGAAGCCAGCAGTAGTTACAAAAGCGACCTTCGCGCCTTTGCGCTCAAGCATGGCGTTCGTCCCTACCGTCGTTCCGTGCCGGACCTCGAGAGTATCGCCACCTGTAGCAATTTGTGTAACACACTGCAGGACGGCTTGCCCAGGATCCTGAGGAGTGGAAAAGAGCTTCAGCACCTGCACCTCACCATCCTTCAGGTAGACACAGTCGGTGAAGGTGCCACCGCTATCAATTGCTATTCGCATACGACCAAGACTCCATTCGACTCGTGCAAAATCAAATCCTACAGGCAAGCTAGTGGGTTGTGCGATGTCCGCCAGACGCTCGCGACGGAGTTGGAGTGGAAGTGCTGCCGGCCGGACTGGACGCGGCATCTCGAGAGTAACCCACGCTCGGGATGGTGACGCGAGACGTGCGTTCGATCGTGCGAATAACATGCTCCGTTGCGCGGTCGCGTGCCTGATCGGGTCGGCGTGCCTTGATAGCACGGACGATAGCGTGATGTTCGTCCACGAGCTCTTTGCCGTAGCTTGACATAGAGATAACAAGATAGAAATAACGAATGAGCCGTGTCTGCAGATGCGAAGTCATCTCGGCCATCAGCTCATTCCCGCTGGCGGCCGCGATCTCAACGTGCAGGTTACGATTCCATTCGAGGAAGGTTTCGTAACTCTTCTTCTGACCTGCGTGGTAGACATAGTTTGCCCAGCGCTCGATGTTGGCGATCTGTTCTTCGGTGGCACGCTCAGCGGCCATGGCAGCAGCCGCAGGATCGAGCACAAGCTGCATCTCGTTCAGGTTGCGAAACTCATCGAAGGTAAGCGGAGCGACGAAGTATCCACGAAAAGGTACGATCTGAAGAAGTGCCTCCTCCTGCAAACGGCGGCATGCCTCGCGAATAGGGGTTCGACTCGCCTTATAACGGGCGCAGAGTTCAGACTCCGAGAGAGAGGCGCCTGGCTTGAGCTCGCAGCTAATGATGTCGTTTCTCAGCGCCACATAGATACGGAGCGATTCCGTCATACCCATCCACCTCTACATACGATCTGTATACAGGACTCGTTCTCGCGACAATAGGAGCCTCAGAGAAAGCTCCGATTTCTTCATTCATCTCAATATAATCCAATTTCACCGCCTGATTAGAAATATGTTGACACATAGTATGCACGACGGTATAAGCAAGAAACACCGTTGTGAAAATTACATAAATATGGCGCCCCGTGAAGCGGCAGCGCCAGGAGGATGCAATGCGTCTATCCCTTGGAAACAGGTTTTGGTTTGTCCTTGTCCTGATCTTCTCCGCCGCTTCATTCGCCTCGGCGCAAAATACGTTTGGAGATATCTCGGGGAGTGTGTCCGATCCCTCCGGAAGCCCGATTCCTGGCGCGCAGGTCACATTGACGAATACCGATACGGGTGTCACGAACACCGTGACGACGAAAGACGGGACGTATCGCTTTCTGGCGCTCCTTCCCGCTCACTATCAAATCACGGCGTCGGCAAACGGATTTGCCTCGAAGACCGTCACTAAGCTTACGCTTGAACTTGACGGTCATCTTCAGCAGGAGATCGGCCTACCGGTCGGCGCAGCAAGCACGAGCGTTACAGTGGACGGCTACTCTCCACAAGTGAACGTCGAGTCCAACACGGTCGGTGGCGTGGTGACCCAGGACGAGATCGACAAACTCCCCGTCAATACACGCCAGTATCTGAATCTTGCGTTGCTCGTACCGGGTACAAGCCAGGATGGTTCCCGATCGTTCTATAACAATGTTCAGATTGCCGGAGGCTCCGGCTACTATACGAACGGCTTTGTCGTGGACGGCGTCTCGAACATCTTCGCTGAGATGGGAGAGCCACGGCAGAACTTTCCCCAAGGCGGTGTACAGGAGTTCAAGGTAAACATTACCCAATATCCAGCGGAGTTTGGGCTCTCCATGGGCGGACTGATCTCGGTTGTGACCAAGAGCGGCACAAACGGCTTTCATGGCGAAGCGTTTGAACTCTTCCGTAATAAGTTCATGAACCGCCCTACTCCATTCCAGACGACCAACCCCGACTTCAATCGCAATCAGTTCGGCGGCGACATTGGTGGTCCCATCCTCAAAGACAGGATGCACTTTTACGCGGCATTCGAGCGGACCCAAACAACCGAGACATACACGATCGCAACTGGTTCGCCCCTGTATGCGAGCAATGATGGCATCTTCGACAAGCCCAGCCACGATCAGATGCTCACAGGTCGAATCGATCATCAACTCAGCGATAAGCAGGCGTTGTTCGTACGCTATGCGCAGGAGTGGAATCTCCTCTCCTACCAGGGCTGTGGCGGTCGGACGGTGCGAAATTGCTACAACGGCCAGATCCCACGGCAGTCCATCGTCGCAGGCCATACGTGGACGCTCTCTCCTTCCCTCCTTAATGACTTGCGATTTCAGTATGCGTATGCGTCGTATCAGCTTGGACCGCCGAACGCCCCCATTCCTAGCGATCCCACAAATTACTCGCAGACTGTCCTGAACAATCTGCAGACGGCTTACGTCTTTCCAAGCTTTAGCTACGGATTCGGCTACGCCGATACTGGTGTTGAGCGCCGCTTCCAGGTACTCGACAGCGTATCTTACGCGCGGGGCAAGCATAATCTGCGCGCCGGGTTCGATGTGAGCTATATACCGTTCACCGATGGCGCGGCGAGCAACTACAACGGCTCCTGGACCTTCGGCACAGACCAAGCCTTCAATCCCAAAGATGCAGCCAGCATTGCCGCTCTGAAGAATCCTACGTCTTACACGCAGACCATTCCCTTTCTATCCACAAAGATCCCGACGACACCGCTCGGTATCTACGGTGAGGATGAGTGGAAGGTAGCGTCACGCCTCACGCTCAATCTTGGCCTACGTTGGGAGCGGCAGTTCGGTTCGTTCAACGAGCGTGAAAACTTGACCCCTGCACAGGCAGCGATTCCCTTCATGAACAATCCGAAGACTCGTGGAGACAGCAATAACTTCGCGCCGCGCCTGGGTCTCGTCTGGAACCCTTCGGGCAAGGGGCGAGATGTAATTCGCGCTGGATATGGCATCTACTACAACAACATCCAGACCCTGCAAAACTTCTCCGAGCCACGCAACCTACTGAGCTGCTCCATCAGCATCGCCAACCCAAGCTATCCCGATCCATTCGCGGGAAAGACAGCAGCGCAGTTCTGTAGCGCGAACAAGCCTACCGTCTCCTTTATGGCGCAGAACTTCCAGAATCCCTACGCACAACAATACTCAGTGGGATATTCGCGCCAGATCAGCAATAACCTTTCACTAAGTGTCGATGGACTCTACAGCTATAGCCTCCACGACTAC
This sequence comes from Granulicella sp. dw_53, assembly GCF_018449545.1. GTDB lineage: Bacteria > Acidobacteriota > Terriglobia > Terriglobales > Acidobacteriaceae > Edaphobacter. The sequence goes on from NZ_JAAVUR010000013.1 coordinate 83,268, forward strand.
CGAACGGTTGATCTCAACTACAGCACCGCGACGCCTCGTCCGGTTGCGGGCTGGAATATCATCAATCTTCGCGCTCCCATCGGAGCGGCGAAGTACAAGGCACTTTTTGTCAGTCTGGATAAGCGTATGGCGCACCGGTATATGTATACCGTCGCGTACACACTATCCTCAACGCGAGATAACAATCCCCAGGCAACCGTTACGAATCCGCTCAACCCTGGCCTTGATTGGGGGCCTGGCAGCAACGATCGGCATCACTCTCTTGTTACAAGTGGCGCGGTGCAACTTCCTTTCGGGTTGGTGGCCAGCGGCATCCTAACCGTGCGCTCTGCACAACCTCTCAGCGCTTATAGCGGCTTGGTCAATTTGGACTCGACCAGCCAGTATGTAGCCGGAACCACGCGCAATCAGGTCAATCGCAACGTCTCCTTTACCGCGATCAATGCGTACCGGGCCACGCGAGGCCTCGCCGCGATCGATGCATCGACAGTTCAGAACAGCAACTACCAGTCCTTCGATTTCAGGCTTCTGGAGTCGATAAGGCTGAATGAGCGTAAGCGTCTCGAACTTTATGGACAGGGGTTCAATCTCTTCGGCCATGTCAACTACACAAACTCCACGATCACCACGACAGTTACATCGGCGACCTTCGGCCAGGCATCCGCGGCAGGCAACATGCAACAAGGCGAGCTAGGTGCCCGCTTCATCTTCTAATTCCCTTCTACTATTTGTACAACGGGATGCAATCGATCCGACGATCAAAGCAGAAAGATTGAGATGACCCTACAACTGCCGAAGATCGGTGTAGCCTGCATAACGACTCTGTGTCTCCTGCCATGGGGCTCGACGTTGTCTGCGCAAGTCCACACCGATCTTTCGAACCGCATGGCCGCCTATGGCCGCACTCTTCCCCACGCAACCGTCCCAAAGTTTGGGCCCGAAGAAGCTGTCGCTCTTGCAGCTTGGCCCCTCTCCTGCATCGACCATCCCCAGGCTGCCCCAGAGGGTGCGCAATACCTCTGGCTCTACGGATCGCGTCCTCAGCTCCCTGCCGACTACGACAAGACACGAGCCTTCTACGGATGTTACGACTGGCATTCAGCAGTTAACTCGATGTGGATGATGGTGGCGCTCTCTAAGGACTATCCCAACCTTGCGTTGGCTTCACTTATGCGTGAAAAGCTGATCGAGCATCTCGATCAAAAGAATATCGCGGGAGAACTCGAATTCTTCAAACAGGCCAAGGCCTTCGAAAAACCTTACGGATATGCCTGGCTGTTAAAGCTCGATGCCGAACTGAAGACCTGGAACGATCCCGATGCAGCGAAGATCGCAACGAATCTAGAACCGCTTGTTCAAATGTTCTCGGGCAAGTTGATCGAGTACTTTGACCATCTTCCTTACGCCTCGCGGGCTGGCGTCCATCCGAACACTGCGCTCTCAATGACGCTGGTGTTGGATTATGTAGATACCGTGCCGGACCAGAAACTCAACGACGCCGTGCTCCGCAACGCGAAGCGATTGTTCATGGCGGATCGTCAATGCCCAACGGCATTCGAGCCAGGCGGTACGGAGTTTCTCTCTCCATGTCTCGCCGAAGCACAATTGATGATCCGCATTCTTCCTGCGGCCAAATATTCCGCGTGGATCGATACGTTTCTTCCTCAGTTTGATTCGCCTGAGTTCCAGACACTAGCCAAGGCCGTTGATGTCTCGTCGATCACTTCGAAGGAAGAGTTCGCGGGCAAATCGCACCTGATTGGACTCGCCTTCCAACGCGCCATGGCGATGTCGAAGATCGCCGATGCGCTTCCGCCTGCTGATCCGCGCGTTCCAGTGCTCCACCAGTTGGCCGCCCTCAACGCCAGCCATGGCTTTGGAGCGCTGTTCGAGGCTGGCTATCTCGGCTCGCATTGGCTCGGCACCTATGCCGTCCTATATCTGAGGGCTGCGCGGCACGCGGGGCCACAGCCTGCCGGTCCTGCGAAAGCCCTTCCGCCCTCCACTCATGCAAAACCCGCGAATGAGGATCCGACTCAATGAAGAGATACACTCTCGCCGCTACAGTCCTACTCGTTGCTTCGTTTGCCACCGCAAACGTCCGACCTCAATCTGGGGGAACGCCTCCCGGAACTACGGAGAAAGAGAGCTTCCTGGAGAATCCATTTCATCTCGGGACTTTTCTTCAGGACACCAATGGAGACAACATTCCGGATGCTGTGTGTGGGCACATAATCGTTCCTACGACGCCTTCAGCCGCGGAGAATGCGGCAGCAGCAAACTTGGCGGCACGGGTTGGATACGAAAGCTCCGCGCTCACACTACCGATCGTCGTGCAGGGTGCGGTTAAACCCATTCCTGGCTGCCCAGCAACCGCGAAAAACATCTGGATCGGCCTGGGCTCGCTCTCCCTCGAAGCCGTCGTCTCAGTGAAACGAATCTCTGGGTCCTTGGGGTTAGGTGAAGGTGCGGTGGTCGCGGTGGATGGCGGCATTGCATTGATTGCACCAGATCCTGTCGGTCTTCTTGCTGCTGCAGATGCCTATGCGGCACGGGCTCCCTATCTTTGGGCTATCCCCGGAGACAAGATACTGACGCTCGCAAAGAACGCCAATGATGCCTTCACCAAGGCAAAACAAAGCTTGTCGGTGGAGCTTACGGCGCTAGTCTTCGCACAGGGGGCGTCGGGACCACGTCGCGCTGTGCTGCGACTTCAAGGCAACGCGGATGCGATCGCAGTGCGAAAACTGCTCCGTCCCGAAGAAGGAACGCCAGTATCGTTCTCGTCGGCCCGGGAGGTCGAGATCATGATCGGCGATACCCCGCTTACTCTGGCCAGCAGCAATATAACTGCACGACCTGCAGCGCTTCCGGCCATGCCCGATACATCTGGTGGCGAGACCCGATCGCTGGATCTTGCACGTCTGTACACCATCAAAGGGCTGTTGACAGGAAGCGCCAAGAAGCCGATCCCCTCCGGTACCGCCGCGAAGCTCTATGTGCCGGCCGGCATACAAGGCGTAGCTATGGCCAACCTGGCCGCTCGCATCGGACTTGAGACCGTCGGGATCACGCTGCCGATCGCCTTCCCGGACGCGGGCCTCGCCGCCTCGCAGATCCAGGGCGCTTCGATTGTTGTGGATGGTTCTCCCGCGGCGGATCACTTGAAAGATATTCTCTCCGCCACAGGCAATACGGACTTAGATAAGCTATCCCCCGGATCCTATAAGACCTCCACTAAGTTGACTGCACTTCCCTCATCCGAGGGTGAGTTGCGCGTGGTGGAACATGGCTTTGGCAAGGCCGATGCGATCTTTGTTCGCGGCGATGAGGCGGGAGCCTCAGCCGCACTTAGCTATGCCTCTGAGCATCTTCCATACTTGTGGGAGGCGAACAAGCGCTTCGCATCCACAGAAGAGATTCGTGACGACCTGCGCCACCTCTTTGGGCTAAAGTCAGACATCGGTCAGGCGACGGCCGCACTCTATCATCTTGACCAATGGAGTCGACAACTCGCCAAGCAGCATCCAGGGAAGCTTGCCAGTGTCCATGCCGAGATCGATGTCGATCAGTCGGACCCCGCTCTCCAGGGCTTCGCGAAGAAGCTACTTGCGACGAACTTACACGCCGACAAAATCGATGTCATTACCGGAAATCTCCACGCCGGAATCAAGTGCTGTGCCGGCGAGGTTCCCCAGCATCTCCAGTCGGACATCATCCCTTTCAAGCCGGCGGCGCCGACCTTCGCCGAGGATCTTACCCTGGAGTGGGAGGGTAAACGATTGCTTGCTGCCGCGACAAAAGCGATGCAGCAACTTCCTTCCGGTGCTCACCTCAAGCTCGAAGCCGGCGTGAGCGAAGGACCCGAACAACGCATCAAGCTTACGGCACAGCTTAGAACGATGCTTGCGAGCGCCGGAGCGAAGGACGCTGAGGTCGAAGTTTTCTGCGCATACAAACAAGGCTATAGCTGGTTGATGGATAGTATTGCACCTGCTCTTACAGGCAAGTCTGTCGCAAAGGTAACGATCGAGTTTGCTCCCTATATGGATCCCAATCGAAGATCTACCATGCGTTCGGAAGAGCGTTGGGTGCAGGAGCTCTATCCCGTTGACGCCATGCTCGCGACAAAGCTGAAGTTGCCTTTGGCCAGCGTGACTCTCGCCAAGATGCCATCCGATGCAGGTCCTACATATCGCGTCCACGTATACGGTGCAGACGGCACTGAGGTCCTGACGCGTGAGTTCACCGAGCATCTCGCGCCGAAGCCCTACTCGAAGGAGTTCAGCAACTACGAGCAGGTTGGTATAGAGACGGGATGGATTAAGATCTCCGCCAACGACAAGTCCATTGCGAACGAGCGAATCGCAACCGATCTGGAAGAGTTTTGGGATCACTACCAGAACCAGACGCTGCCCAAGATCTACAACTCCGTCCTGGCGCAGAACGACGGCAAACCGAAGCTCGAGTACCAGCCCCTCTTCGATACCATCAAGATCGACTTCCACATGAGCGAGCCGGACTATCAGCTCGGACTCGACCAGGAGCGCATCTCCGCACTCGAAGGTCTACAGGAAGATCTGCTCTTCGCCACGCAGAACGGCTTTTACATCTTCGGCAACACTTTTTCGACAGGGGCGATGGATTACATGGGCCGCATCCTCCCTGTGGCACATCTCTCAGACGAGGGTCAAGACAGCCGCGTAAGGATCGAATTTTACGCCAACGACGCGGCCCATCCCCGCGTTCAGATGACATGGAAAGAGAGTCCAAACGCGGTCGAGCAAGAGCGTCATCGCGATCTTCCAGCCATCACGACAGGCGATCCCAGGCTCGTCGCGGCACGCGTCAAGGCCGGTTCCGACACCGTCTCTTCGCTGATCTGGCAGCTTCCAGTCGCGAGCTCCGATGACAAATTTGAAGAGTGGCGAAGCCTGGTGAACGAGGAGTCGCTCGAGCACACCGTACTCTCCGCGGAACAAGCAAAGGAGCAGTTAGCATGGATTGAAAAGCTCCATACTGCTGGACTCTATCGAGCTCGCTTTGCCTATCCCCATCTCGCATCGCTTGGCGTCGAGTTCTTACTTCCACTTGAGCTCCATCCAGCGGAGCACACAAAGCATGAGATTGCCTTCGCTCAGGTCGCGGTAAAGCAACCGGAACATCCTCGTCCGCAGATCGCCGACGTAAAGCCCGCCACACAAAAGGCCGACAAGACCTACGTCCAATGGGATCAGCCGATCGGTCTGGAGGAGAATGAGCAGCTTCTCTCGCGCCTTTCTACCTTCCCTGGCGTAAACGTCTATTGGATGGGACGCAGCTACCTTGGAAACAATATCTGGGCCGCGGATGTCATGTTGCCCACACCTTCTGCACTTCGCTCCATGGCGAAGGAGACCACACTCAAAGCGGCCATCGTGTATTCAGGCCGACAGCACGCAAACGAAGTTTCGAGCACTAGCCACATACAAAAGCTGGCCGAAGAGTTGGTATTGAATCCGGAGACGCGAAAGTCGCTCAACAAAGTCAATGTAGTGCTGCACCCCATAACGAACCCGGACGGCGCGGAATTGGCAATGGACCTTGCAAAGATCACTCCGGACAACATGCTGCATGCGGGGTATCACGCCTCCCTCACCGCCGACATGGTCACGGGCCAATGGGACCAGGATCCGGTCTATCCCGAGTCGAGGACGCGACGGCAGCTTTGGGAGGCCTGGCTTCCGGATGGCTTTCTCAATCCGCACGGATACCCGTCACACGAATGGGTACAACCCTTCTCTGAGTACTCCGCCTGGGTTATCACCCGTACCGGCGCCGAACAGGGACGCGCCTGGTGGATTCCCCGTGGATGGTTTACCAGCTTGAATTACTTCGAAGATGAGGATCATCCTCTTAGCAAGACCGTCACCTACACGCTCCGCGATTATATTGTTGACTCCATGTCAAAGGCGCCTGGAGTACTCGATATGAACGCCCGCATGAACGCCAACTACTTCCGCTATGGACAGCAGTGGGATCAGCGCGCCTTTCAACAGCCCATCTATAAAGGCGTTCGCGTCTACATGGCGGTCACGGGCAGCACTCCGGGGCCACGTTCGCCTGCCTTCAGCGCACGCTTTCCTGATGTAACCTACGACGACGGATATACCGAAGCTCCAGATGAGACAGCACGCGGCCCATGGCTGCATCTCGTCGCGGGGGCAGGGCTTGCGTACGACCACGCCCATCTAAAATACCTCTCAGACGGTAAATTCAAGATGAAGCGAACACAGAAGGAGTTCTTCGACGGCATACAGTGGCAGGTGAATCGTGATCGCCCAGTGCTGCCCGAGGAACACCCCACAACTGCACCCACTGCTCCTACGCCACCGGACGGTTCGAAGACTGCAGCACCGACAGGCATAGCCGGGGAGCCTCTCAACACCAATCCAACCCCCACGCCTGAGCCGACTACCTCAACGCCCTCTCAACCCCAGCACTAGTCAGGAGACCGATAGGTCAATGGCAGGGACCCTCACTAACGCGTACGCACCTGGGCAAGAGGCGTCCTTCTGGGAGCTTGCGCGAGAGCCCTTCCGCCGTAACGCGCTACTCGCTGCATCCTTTGGATGGATGCTCGACAGCATGGACGTCATGCTGTACTCGATGGTGATTCCAGCAGCCCAGCGGGATCTGCATATGAGTTCAGCTACAGCTGGCCTTGTAATGTCCCTGACCCTCATCGCGGCCGCAGCGGGAGGTATCTTCTTCGGCTTCGTTGCAGATCGCCTCGGACGCACGCGGGCGCTCTCCCTCAGCATCCTCATCTATTGCGTCTTCACCGGGCTATGTGCCTTCGTGCAAAACGTGCCTGAACTTGCGCTCTGCCGTATGCTCCTCGGGCTTGGTATGGGAGGCGAATGGGCCGCAGGGGCCGCCCTCGTTGCGGAGACCTGGCCTACAAAACATCGCGGCAAAGCGCTTGGTCTTGTTCAGAGCGCCTGGGCGATCGGCTATGCTCTCGCGGCTGCTGTCGTCGCAGTAGTAATGCCTCACTTCGGATGGCGCGCCGTCTTCCTGGTCGGTCTTCTCCCCGCCCTTGTGACCATCTGGATCCGTCGGAAGGTGAAAGAACCAGACACCTGGAACCACGCACCAAAGGTCTCGGCGCGTCGTCTATTTCAAGGGGACCTGGGCCGCCGCACCCTAGTCATCACAGCGATGAACGCCGCGAGTCTTTTTGCCTGGTGGGGCCTATTCTCCTGGGTCCCATCGTTCCTTTCACTCCCCGTCTCGAAGGGCGGTCATGGCCTGGACATCCTCCATACCTCATCCTTCACAGTGCTCATGCAGGTTGGAACCTTCCTCGGCTATATCAGCTTCGGGATGCTTGCCGATCGATTCGGCCGGAAGCGGGTGTACATCACTTTTCTTCTGGTTGCAGGCACCCTCGTTCCCTTCTATGCGTTAGCTCACACTCCTATGATGGTCCTTCTGCTTGGGCCGCTCGTCGGATTCTGGGGCTCGGGCTACTTCAGCGGATTCAGCGTCATCGCCAGCGAAGCCTTCCCAACCGAGCTTCGAGGACGTGCCATGGGCTTCGCATACAACCTCGGCCGAATCGCAAGTGCCGCTGCTCCCTTCCTCGTAGGCTATATAGCCCAAAGCCGCGGAATGGCATTTGGCCTGATGCTTACCTCCTCAGGATTCCTGATCGCAGGTCTTATCGCTACACGCATTCGCAAAGAATGGTCTTCTGTCGCACCTTAGTCCGCGGAGATACAAAGGCTCCGTCTCTCGTTGAGGAATGTATGGCCGCTAGTTGTAGAGCAGATACTTAGCACGGCGCTTCTTGAAGGAATCAAGCTCCGCCTGCCACCCACTTGCAATCTTCCGTGGATCGGTACCGTTCTTGATCTGTGCCAGCACATCCTTATTCAAGAGCAACCGGTCGACCCGATCGATCTGGAAGCTCGAAGGATAAAGCTTCCAAATAGCCGAGGCGACCTCCATTCCGAGTTCCGGACCATCCACAATGTTTCGGTCGTTCACCAAGATCTCAACGCCCTCGCACCGCTCGCCATGATAGGGATACTTCTGCTCGCCCCCCGGAGTGAAGAACACAGGAATGAAGCTAAGACCGGGAATCTTTCGCGCATTTAGATAGGCCGCGAGCTCAACGCCGTGAATCCAGGTCGCTCCAAGCCGCACGAAGGGAGTGTCCGTCCCGCGTCCTACGCTCAAATTGCTTCCCTCCAACAAGCCAATGCCCGGATACACAATCGCCTGCGTCAAGCTGCGCAGATTCGGCGACGGGTTTATCCAAAGCAATCCCGTCTGATCAAACCAATCTTTTCTATGCCATCCCGTCATCTTGATTACAGTCAGCGAGGCATTGAGATGCTTCTCTCCATTGAAGAAAGTTGCCAACTCGCCCATCGTCATACCCTGTCGTACTGGCTCAGCATAGTAGCTGATGTAATTTTCTCTACCCGCCGTCGTAAGTGGCCCTTGTACATCGAGGCCAGCAATTGGATTGGGACGATCCAAAACAATTACCTCTTTGTGATATGCCGCAGCGGCCTCCACAAAGTAGCCAACCACAGTCTCAAAAGTGTAGTAGCGAACTCCGACATCCTGCAGATCGATCACCACCGCATCCACACCTTCAAGTTGCTTTTCTGTCGGATGCCTAGAGGCTTCATCGCTTCCAAAGAGGCTAGTCACTGGAAGTCCGCTGGCCTCGTCCTTCGTGTCGCTGATCCCCGACCGGTCCAAGACACCACTGATACCATGCTCCGGGCTGAAAAGCGCCACGAGACTCAAGCCAGGCACTGCGGTCACCGCATCCTTCTGCAACACATCCACCGTACGCCGTTGCTTGATATCCAAGCCCGCCTGATCCGTCATAAGTCCCAGGCGAAGGTGTCCGCCGTGTTTTGCGACCATCTCTCGTAATGGCGCGAAATTATCCGACTCCAATACATCAATACCTGTCTCGACCTCTGCCAGTGCAGGCAGAGCGATTATCGAAGCAAACAGTGAAAGCATCAGCAGCTTCATCTCTTCTCCTTCCGATTTGCTTCCTTACCTAAGATTCCAGAACACTAAAAGGAGAGCCGCAGAGCCAACTGCAACTGTCGTGGTTGCGCATTGGTTCGTAACGAACTGATGACCCCGAACGTTGAAGTCCCCAGTGTTGAACCGGGCAGACCGAAGTTCGGAGTGTTCGAAATATTGAACGCCTCCGTGCGGAACTGGAGCTTCGCGCGTTCTGTCAGATCAAAATCCTTGAACAGTGAGACATCGAAGTGCCGGAAGCTGGGTCCATAAATACTGTTCCGTGCCGTGGTCCCCAATTGTCCCAGGGGCTGCGCCGCAAAGGCAGCAGTATCGAACCACATCGCATTCGTCTTTGTGCGAACGTGTGGCACTCGGAGTTGATTCGGCCTATCCGAACCGATACCCGCATTCGTACGCGGACTCGAATTCAAGACTGTGAAGGGTTGACCGGTCTCCCAGACATCGATCGCATTCGCCTGCCATCCCTTCGCCCACACAGCCTTCCATCCATTCCATTGATCCGCAAAGCCAATCCGATAGTTCAACATCATCGCAAATCGGTTGCGAACGTCAAGCTCGCTGTTGCCGTACTCTACAGTCTTTGTATTGGCAGGGTCCGCGCTGGTGTACAGACCACCCTGCGAGAAGCCCTGCGTATCGCCCAGCGCATGGGCCCAAGTGTAGTTCGCTTGCAACGTCAAGCCATGGCCCGCCTGCTTGACAATAGTTGTTTGCAGCGAGTTGTAGTTGGAGAAGCCATTCGACTGGATATTGTAGATATCTGTTACGTTTGGGAACTGCTTATAGAAAGGCCGCAACGTAGTGTAGGCGTTCGCTACTGTGAGCCCCAAGGGTCCGAGATTTACGTTCGGGCTGGTTCGCAGCGCATGTCCAAACTCTCCCACATAGGCAACGGTTACAACTGCATTGAAACCAATATCCTGCTGTACGTTAGCATTGAACTGTTGAACATAAGAGTTCGCATAGCTAAGCTGCATACCGCGCAACGCACCTGCAGGTGACGTCGTGGAGGCTTGCGTAGGTAGAGGTAGCGGAGTAGAGAACGTAGTCGTATTCACGTTGGGAGAGTATGTTCCGACGTACGGCGGATCGGCAAATGGCACGGAAGGACCTGTGTTGTCGCGAAAGAATACGATGCCATACGCGGCACGCAATACCGTCCTGGGAAGGACATTGAATGCGATGCCGAAGCGCGGAGCAATCGACTTGTAATACGTCTTGATATCAGCGGTATTTGAGGCATTCTGACCCGCGACGCGAAACGTTCCCGACACTGGATCGAAGTGTGAGATGTGGTTTCCAGTGTCCACATCGGGCGTGATGATGTCGTAGCGCAGGCCTATATTGAAGGTTAGATTCGGAACCGCCCGCCAATCATCCTGCACAAAGAAGCTAGGCTCAAAGCTACGCAGATATCGAGGAAATAATTGCACGACCCGCGACACCTGGAATACATTTCCTTCCAGTAGGTTCACCAGCGGGGTAATGGCGGAGTTAGTAGTAGACGCCGGATTCGTCGTAAAGCTGAAGGAGCCAGCACCAGAGGTAGGCTGCTCGTTGAAGATCTGACGTCGTATCAACATCGCTCCATACTTTAGGGAGTGATGTCCCTTCACCTGCGTTAACGTTCCGCTGTACTGGAAGATATTGTCGCGATCGAACAACGGAAGCGAATTTGAATCTCCCAACGGGGCATACCCTGTAACTGCAACTGAAGGTAATGCGGAGGTGAAGATATCAACGTTCGAGTTTTGAATGCCGAACGCATTGCCAAAATTCTTACCGTAGTTCAACGGCAAGGACACATTACTCACATATGTGTATCCGGCCTTCAACTCCAGAACCAGGGTAGGACTGAAGATGTGCGTGTAATCCAGAAGCGCCTGCTGGGCCTGCTGCGAAGCGGGTCCGGGAAATGATACTGATCCACCTGGGTCGACGCCGCCCACATTAGGCAAGGCCGTGGGCGTAACTGTATTTACATTGTTATAAGTCCAACGCCCAAATATAGTATTGCTCTCATTGAATCTATGGTCTAGGCGCCCATCGGCCGTAGTACTGTTCTGCGTCTGAGGATAGGAAGAAGTAAAAAATGAGCCATTGTTCGGAGCAGGATACAACGCGAAGTACTTGGCCCCTACAGGATTGATCTGAGATGTGGTCAGGGTCGGACCGCCGCGGTCCGAAAAGTCACCAGGGTGCGCCACCTCATAAGCAGTCGGAACCGTATTGTTCACCAACGCATTCGTGGCATCGATACGGCGATATCCTTCAAAGTCCGCGAAGAAGAAGGTCTTGCGACGAAACACCGGACCACCAAGGCTCGCGCCGTACTGGTTCTGCCGGAACTCAGGCTGCTTGCCTACAATGGCTCGCGTAGCGTAAAAATTTCGGGCATCGAAAAAGTCGTTCCGAAGAAACTCATACACCGATCCGTGGAACGAATTGGTTCCAGACTTTGTAATGAGGTTGACCACCGCTCCCGGCGTCTTGCCAACCTCCGCAGGATAGATGTTGGTCAGCACACGAAACTCCGCAATAGCCTCCACCGAAGGTCGAACGCCGATAGTACCCACCGTTCCCTCGTTGTTGTCGACCCCCTCCACCATCTCGTAGTTCAGCGTATCGGACTGCGCATTCGCCACAACAGAAGAGGTCTGCCGGCGATCGTCGGGTCGGTTTCCATTCGAAATCGCCGAAGGCGTTCCTTCATTCGAACCCGCCGCCAACTGAGCCAACTGCACGAAGTTCCTGCCATTTAGCGGAAGATCTTCCACCGCACGCTGGTTGACAACCGTACTCAGTGCCGTAGTATCTGTATCTAAAGCAGGTGGCGCTGCACTCACCTCGACCTGCTGCTGGGTGCCGGCCACCGACAATGCGACATCCACGCGCCTGCGATCTCCGCCGTTCAAGAGAAACGACTTCAGTTCGTAGCGTCCATAGCCCTGGGCTTCAACCACAACGCTATAACTTCCATTCTGCAGCAACGTAAAGGTGTACTCCCCTGCCGCATTTGTAACCGTAGTGCGTTCCTGTTGCCGATCCACCTGTGTGAGGACAACCTTAGCGCCCGCCACCGTCGCGCCGCTTGCATCTCGCACAGTGCCAAGAATATCTCCCGTTGTAACCTGCCCGCCTGCAACAGCGGTGTAGGTTAGCAGCAGTACGGCTAACGCTCCGCGCACAAACGTGACAAGACACAATGGGACAGAGTAAGTGGATGGAACGCGCATGTCGAACCTCATTTCATGTCCCCATAAATTGGAGACAGTAGAAGGGGTGAACAAGTACGAATCGTTCTACCAGGTCAAGCTCAGTGTAGGTCTGGTTATGCCGAGTTCGCGAATACTTTGCTTAGAACGGCTCAGGCCCCCTGCCCAAATCGAGCAGTATTTCATGGTTGTAAAAATGTATATACATGTACACATGGCTCTGATGCAAGATATATTTTGTATCTGGGTTGACTGAGTTACATCCGCACGTCGCTGTATGATGACCCCTGCTAACTCCTTTTCAGCCCAACTCACTAGGCGAGGACGACCCACTTCTATGTCGGTTGCTATGGATGCTCTCAATAAACGGGGTTTTGTCCCGCTCTATTACCAGATTCAGCAGACACTTCTCAATCGCATCACCTCGGGTGAGTTGAAGGAAGGAGACATGCTGGAAAGTGAAGAAGAGCTCTCACGCCGCTATCTGGTCAGCCGCATGACCGCACGCCAGGCCCTTCAAGGCCTGAAGGCTAAAGGCTACGCCGTAAGCGAACGGGGCCGGGGCACATTTGTCATGAAGCCGAAGCTGAGTAAGAGCATCCTGATGCTCGAAAGCTTCACGGAAGAGATCCGCAAAAAAGGTATCACACCATCCTCGCGCTTATTGCAGCAAAAGGTATCGAGCCCCGACCCCGAACTTGCCGAACGGCTCAAGCTCTCTCCCGGCGACCGTATCCTCTACCTTCGCCGCCTCCGTCTAGCCAACGAAGTTCCACTAGCAATTGAAGAGTCCAACATTCCCCTCAAGCGATTTCAAGGCCTGGAATCGATTGATTTCTCCACCTGCTCCCTCTACGAAACGATGCATGACCGTTACGGTATAGAGTTTGGCTGGGCAGATGAGACCATCGAGGCTATGCTCGCAGCAGCAGACGAGGCGAAACTTCTCACTATTCCGAATCGCGCAAGCCTGCTCTGCATTAGCCGCACCCTCATGGCCTCCGATGGAAGCCCCTTGGAATTCGCCCTCTCCCGCTATCGCGGAGATCGCTATCGAGCATCCCTCCGCGTCACCTTATCGCAAGCCGACTAAGAGGACTGCTGCGTGTACATCCGAATGATCGCCGATACATTCTCCGCGCCCATGCCAGCGGACAAGGCCTTTTCAAAGACCTCACGAGCAGCGTCGGAGACCGGCACTGTGCTTCCGCTGCGCTTGGCTAGATCGCTAAAGTACGTAAAGTCCTTCGCGATAAGATCGTTCGTAAACCTCGGAGCAAAGTCTTTATTCAACATCAGCCTCGCGACGCCAGCAGCCGTAGGACTCGCAACTGGCATTGTCGCAAGTACATCAAACACACGTTGAACATCCAACCCATTCTTCTGAACAAATACCAGTAGTTCAGCAAACGCCCCAATCTGGACGCCGAGAAGCGCATTGACGGCCAACTTCATGATGATGCCATGTCCGCTCCCACCAATATAATGCGGTGAACCAACCGCGGAGAGAACCGGCTCTGCCTTGTCATACACAGCCTTCTCCCCACCAACCATCACGACAAGTTGTCGGCTTTCCGCCTGCGGAAGCGACCCGGAGACGGGCGCATCCAGCAACTGAATCCCTCGCTCCCCACTCAGTTTCGCCAATTGCTCAATCCACTCCGGAGTAACCGTGCTGGACTCGATTGCAATCGCACCCGCGGTCATACCTCCAAGTGCTCCCGTCTCCTTATTGCCCCAAACCTCTGAGGACGCCTTATCATTCGTAACCATCGAGATAACAATATCCGCCGCTTCGGCGGCCTCCCTTGGGGTGTTCGCTACATGTGCGCCTAATGCCGCTATACCTTGGCTCCCGCCCGCGGAACGATTCCACACAGAAAGCCTAAAATCTGCAGCGATAAGATTGGCGGCCATGCGTGATCCCATGGCACCAAGACCCAAAAACGTTACTTTACCTACACTCATGAATTTCTCCTGAAGCCATTATTTCATTCGTCTTACTTCAGAGAGGGAACGTTGACTACGTAAAAACCACAGACAAAACTGTCTCCTACGATACCCAGCTTGCACGTTGTAAATTGGAAAAATTACAAGGGCGGCGCGCAGGGATGCAAAGGATAGGTTATGCTTTCCGCACACCGCAGCATCGATCCGGATGCGTCGCAAAAAGCTCCACTTGCTGTCATCTACTCCCAGTTTGACTTGAAAATGATGGGCTACAAGGCGCATCAAGCTGTGCGGCAAGGAAGCAACGCCATCAGCGAGCTTCCAGGCTCGCGCCGGAGCTATGTGCGGAACACGCTCCCACACGAACACACGAGAATAGTCTCCAACGAAAGGCCACCTGTGGAGCGCTTCCCTCCTGCACTCCTTCTGCTGCTTCCTCTCGCCATCTCTACCTCTGCCTATGGCCAGCACTCTCTCGCAATGCACGATCACAGTGCTGTGGGAGGCCCCTCCGACTGCGTTCCCGGCCGCTTCGACCTTCCTATCCAGCTCTACCCGCAGGCCGAGTCTGGAAACCTCTTCACCATGTCAACACGACAAACCCCAAAGCTCAGCAGTACTTCAACCAGGGCCTGACCTTCTTCTACGGCTTTGACTCTGAGTCCTCCATGCGCTCCTTCCACATGGCTGCAGTAGCCGATCCGAATCTCGGCATCGCGTACTGGGGAGTTGCCCTCGCTGCAGGTGGAGACCTTAACATCCCCATCGACGACCCCTGCATGCGCCTCGCCGTCGAGCAGAGCGCGAAGGCCTATAGCCTGCTCAACTCTGCCTCTGCAGCAGACCGACTTTACATCACAGCCCTCACCTCCCGCTACGCCAGCCGGCCAACGCCCGGCGCCGATGCTCCCGTCCGCGATCCGCAACAGCTCAGCGTCTACTATGCACTCGCAATGAAGGAGGTCTACGAAAAACTTCGCTCCACCGATCCTGACTCATCCACGTTCTACGCCTTCAGCCTCATGAGTCTGCGCCCCTGGCTCTGGTGGACCATCTGGGGCCGCCCTTCCGCAGAGATTACTGCAGCCATCGCGGCACTGGACTTCGGTCTCCGTCTCTTCCCGGAGCACATCGGGCTTAATCACGCCCTGATCCACGCCTCGGAAGAAGCGCCCGTCGCCGACGCCGTCAAGTCCAAACGCTCCGCCGATCTCCTCTTTCATAAAGCGCCCTACATCACCCCTCACCTGAATCACATGCCCTCACACACCTACCTTCTGCTCGGCGATTGGGACGGAGTAGTCAAAACCAACCTGAAAGCTGTCACCGCAGACCAACCCTGGGCGAAGGCCTGCGCGTCGGCTCCCTTCGCTCCGACCTGCAACGAACTCCTCGTCGGCCACTACTATAGCCACGACATGCTCTTCCTAGATGTCGGCTATAACAACCAGGGCCTCTGGGAGCAGGTCCTTCCACTTGCCAGCCAACTCGAAGCCAACACCCTCACCTATATCGGTACTCAACCTGGTCTGGAGCACTACCTCACCACCAAGGTCATGATGATGGTCCACTTCGGCAAGTGGCAGATGCTCGCCAACCTTCCACCGCCGCAGCCAGACATGCCTTCACCAACCGATCCGAACTTCTGCTCCCACCTGCACCTCAAGCTCGCCTCCGCCATATGGTACTTCGGCCAGGCGATGAGTCACGCCTCACTCGGCCAGCCGACAGACAGCGACGTAGCCCGTTTTCAGCTAGCCCAGGGTTGCGTGCAGGGCGTAGGCCTCGGTTGGGGCAACAATACCGCCACCGACATCCTCAACGTCGTGCACTGGCGCATGCTCGAACGCATCGCCGGCACCAAAGGTCTCAAGGATGCAGCAACTCAGTTCGCCCTGCTGGGAGTCGAGTCCGAAGACCTCCTCAACTACGACGAGCCGCCCGGTTGGTACATCTCCGCACGCGAAACCTACGGTGCCGCACTCTATCTCCAGGGCAACTATACCGCCGCCGATGGTGCCTTCCGGGAAGACCTGAAGCTGCATCCCAACAACTCCCGCTCCCTCTACGGTCTCTGGCAGACACTCAAGATAACCAGTCCTGGAGCACCGGCAACCGCCGCCGAGAAAGCCTTTCGGGAGCAGTGGAAGAGCCCAATTCTCCCCGATCTCAAGGACATGTAAACCAATCGCGCAACTTAAGTCGAAGATGCCGTTCCAACTGTAGACCGGCGCTATCTCATCTAAGATCTGTCTATGAATAGGCCAACTGCTCTCATCACGGGAGTCGGGCGCACAGTCGGAATCGGTGCTGGAATCGCGCGGAAGCTCGCATCCAACGGTTGGGATGTGGCGCTATCGTACTGGTCCGCTTACGACGAGCGCATGCCATGGGGATCTCAAACCTCCGATGTAGAAGCTCTTAGGAATGAATTGTCCGAAGCCGGTGCACGCGTAACTGCCACTTCTGCTAACTTCGAAGATTCCGCCGCCGCATCCTCGCTGATGAGCACTGTGCGAAGCGCACACGGCCCTATCTCCGCGCTTGTGCTCTCCCATTGCGAATCGGTCGAGTCAGGCATCCTCGGCACAACCTTGGAGAGCTTCGAGCGCCACTTCGCGGTAAACACCCGCGCAAGCTGGCAACTCATTCGCGAGTTCGCCCTGCAGATCCCCCCGACGGGAGGTCGAATCGTCGCACTGACAAGCGATCACACCGTGGGAAACTTACCGTATGGAGCAAGTAAAGGAGCATTGGATCGAATCGTACTAGCGGCGGCCCGTGAGTTCGGAGATCTGAAGATCTCGTCCAACCTCATCAATCCGGGACCGATCGATACCGGCTGGATGGACGAAAGCATCCGAACCGCATGCCTTGCCCGCCAACCGACAGGTCGACTCGGAACTCCTGAGGACATCGCGAATCTTGTCTCTTTTCTCCTCTCCGACGAAGGAGCATGGATCAACGGACAACTCCTCAAGGCAGACGGCGGCTTCTCATCCTGAATCGCAGGTTGAAAACCTAATGCAAGACAACAGTATCCCGCTCTTCGCTTTCCATTACTTGGTTGATGCCCTTTCGCCCCACCAGAAGGACTGCCAGCGCAACCAGAGCCGTGGAAGAGAGCAGCGACACCACGGACCCCGCTCCTAACATACCGATGCCCATGGAAATCAAGGCTCCTGTGCCCGTCTGCAGACAACCCAACAACGCCGACGCCCGGCCGGCATTGCTCGAAAAGGGAGCAAGCGCCAATGCAGCCGAGTTCGGGTAGGTCAGGCCGATGCAGGAAAGAAAGACGAAGAACAACACCAGCGTAGCCGCCAGTCCCACCGTATGGCTGAGCCGTCCAGCAAAGAAAAGTATTCCTGTAAGAACCTGTACCACCAACGCGACAAAGAAGGTCCGTTGGCTTGTGAAACGGCGTAACAAAAAGACATTCATCTGATTGCCGCCGATGAAGCCCATCACCAGCACCGCGAATACAATCCCGAAGGCCTTTGTCCCCATATGAAAACCATCCATGAAGATGATGGGCGATCCGGCCACAAAGGCAAAGAGTCCAGCAAAAGAGAACCCGCCCGCGAGCGTGTAGGTCAAAAACTGCCGCTGCTTCAGAATGCCCCAGAAGCTTCTCAACATGGGTCCCGCACGAAGCGAGACCGAATGATCCGGCTCATGCCCTTCCGGCAAGAATAGAAATGTCACCGTCAGGATCACAAACGCGATGATCGCAAGTAGCCCAAAGATCCACCGCCATCCCAACCCTGAGATGAGAAGGCTTCCGATCGTCGGCGCCAGCAGCGGCGAAACACCGATCATCAAGAAAAGAAGCGAGAAGATCTTCGCGCTCTCCTTCACCGGAAAGAAATCCCGCACCATCGCGATGGCGCCAACTTGCGCCACGCACCCACCCAACGCTTCAAAAAATCGCAGTAAGACAAACGCCTTTAGACTGTGAGCCGTCGCGCAACCGACCGAGCATAGGATGTAAATCGTTAGTCCAAAATAGAGTGGTCGCTTTCTTCCAAAACGATCCAGCAGCGGACCATAAAGCATCTGCCCCAGGGCAAAGCCCACGAAGTAAGTCGAAAGCGAGAGCGAGATCTCCGGCGTAGTCGACCCGTACTCGGCGGCTATAGTCGAAAAAGCCGGCAGATACATGTCGACCGCAAAGGGAGTCACGACACACAACGCGCCGAGCAAAACAATAATCCAGGTGTTGTGGCGTTGAAGACGCGCCATCTAAGTCGGCTCTACTCTCTAGCTATAAGGTTCACTGGGCTTTGGTTGAGTCTTCTTAGGTTCATATTACGAAAGACAAGAGTTACAAAAAATCTCACTCTCTCAGAATAATCGCTTGGGCAGCCCCTAGCAATTATTCGACCTCCGCCTCGGGGTGCTCCAATCCTTTGACCACTGAATAACGCACGTAAAACCTGTGGTCACAAGAAAGACATTTGATAGGCCTGAAACCCATCCCCGACAGGAGCCAGTCCATACCCCGGCGGTGCGAGCGATGGACATCCCGGGACTTACAACGAGGGCAGGAAAAAGAGGACAGAAACATGTTTGTCTCCTTTACTTGCATGTGCGTTCTACCTCGTAGTATATAGCGCCTTCATTCAAGGCCCGTGAATAGCCTCAGCAAACTCGACTTATCTCCACCATTATCGTTTCAGTTCACCAAAGCAGACGAGAGCCCGCCATCAAGGACATCTCGTATCTTGCCCGCGAGTTGTTGTTGCGTAAAGGGCTTCTGCAGGAACGGAGCAGCCCCGTCCCCCACCCCATAGAGCACCAAGGCATCCGTCGTATAGCCTGACATCAAAAGGACCTTCATCCCCCCGCGAATCTTGCTAGCCTGTTCCACCAACTGCCGCCCGTCCATTCCCCCTGGCATCAGCAAATCCGTAATCATCAGATCAATCTGATTTGGATACAGTCGACATAACGCCAATCCCTGGCTGGCTTGGGTCGCCTCCAGAACCGTATAGCCTTGCCTCTCTAATATCAGGACCACAAGATCCCGAACCAGATCATCATCTTCTACAACCAGCACCGTCTCAGTTCCTCGCAGCATCTCCGTGCGCTCCCGCGGCGCTTCAACGGAGGTAGTTCCTTCGACGCGGGGAAAGTCGATCCAGAAGGTCGTTCCGGAATCTACCTCACTGAAAAATCGAATTGTTCCCCCACTCTGTTCGACGATGCCAAATACTGTGGCCAATCCAAGACCAGTGCCCGACCCCTGTGGCTTCGTTGTATAGAAGGGCTCAAAGATATGCTGTTGCGTCTCGAGATCCATACCCGTTCCAGTATCAGTCACTGTCAGACTGACATAACTGCCCGCAGCCAGGCCTCGAATACGCCGCCCGCCTTCACTCACGCCGGTATTCTCAGTTCGAATGGACAGCGTACCGCCCTCAGGCATCGCGTCCCGAGCATTCAGCGCAAGGTTGAGAATAATCTGCCCCAGCTGCCCCGGATCGGCAAGCATCGCTCCCAGATCTTCATCGAACACATGATTCAATTCGATGTTGTCGCCAATCAATCTGCATAACATCTCCTTCAGCTCCAGAATCACTGTATTCAAGCAGACGACCTGTGGACGAAGTACCTGGCGGCGACTGAACGCCAGTAACTGCTGCGTCAACGCCGCCGCTCGTTCACTTGCCTTCTTGATCTCCATCGCTTGACGAAAGGAATCGCTTCCCTTCTCCAGGCTACCCATCAATATTTCGCTGAATCCCAGGATTCCAGTCAGAATGTTATTGAAGTCATGGGCCACTCCTCCAGCCAACCGGCCAATGACCTCCATCTTTTGCCCTTGCCGCAGCTCATCCTGAACACGGCGCAACTCGACTTCGGTACGTCTGCGTGGAGTCACATCGCGAATCGACATGAGGATCATCTCTCCACCACTGAGCCGCCGCACATTTAAACGTAGTGTCTTGCGCCCAGCCAGGGGAAACTCCGACTCGATCTCCAGCTCTTCATAAGCTCGATGAGTAAGCAGTACCTTCGCGAGCAGCTCTTTCAGAACTGGGATATTCCACGCGCCATGCGCCAGATCGTAGATGAAGCGAGTCTCCGTATCCTCTTCGATGTGGCTGAACGTCCGGTAAAACGCTCGGTTGGCCTTCTTAACGCATAACGCGTTATCCAAAATAAGCAGCGGCTCGCGCACGACCTCCATAATCGACGTCACCAAATCCAGGTCTTGGGTATCGAAGGGGCTAGTGAGTAAAACCTCTTCGGAGGACCCCCATCTTTGATTGATGGAACGTGCCTCTTCTTGCGCTATTTCGAGCGCTCTATTGAACTGCTGAACCTCTTCGAGGTTCGAAAGGATCTCCTCGTCGGCGGATTCGATGTCGTGGTTATATTGAACCTGCGATGCTCTCGCCAGGCCATCAACCGGCTTTACATGCATTTGTGTCACGAGCGTAAGGGTAGGCTTGGAGGAATGAGCCTCTTGAATGGCCTTCCATCGTTCATGAATGGCGCGTGCTTCCTGCTCCGCGGCTTCCAGTCTCTCTTCGAAGGTCCGAACTGCTTTAGGCTCGGAGGCTATGGAACGCCCTTCCATAGCCTCTGTAGATAAACCTATGCTTCCCATCGGCAGTCCCTCGGGGCGGCTCGCACCCTCGTTGGTGAGCAACGATCCTCTTGCAGGTAGATGCCCCATTCATAAGTCCTTTCCATCAGACAGTACTGGACTGCAGCAACTAGGCAACTGAGGAACCAACACCAGGCGGCTTAAATGGCATGAACCATGCCTCCTCCAGCCAGCATGTCGCTGCGCACGGCAGAAAACTACCCATCAAATAGCCGCTTCAAGGTAAAGCGGTATCTTACGCTGCTACCGCCATAAGATCTCTACCTCATTTTCGCCACGGACAATCCCTCGCATTCTTCCAATTAGGACAGAATTAGCTTAAAAAGAGGCTATAATCTGCTCCGTTTTGCTCACTTCGTCGAAACGTTCACAGAAGTTGCCGAAAAGATACCCCAATAGCCCCGAAAAATCGCTATAGACCGGCCCCCAAAGCCAGTCGAGTACGGAAGTGAAACTACGCACAAAGAAGCTCAGCGACATTCTCGGATAAAGAAGATGCGCGATGGTATAACGGAACTTCGCAAACTTGGTCGATCGCTAACTCAATTCAAAACGACGCGGCCTTCGCGAGCAAAAACCTTCGGAAGAATCCCGTATTATCTAACTTATCCGGATGCAGCGCATCAATAGAATCACCCTGGGTCAGCTGACTTTGGCTATAGCTCTATCGGAACTACGACTGGCTCGTTGAATGATCAATATCCTCCCGCTTCCCGATCTCGTCGGCATGCTAATCCTCATGGGTGTATTAGCTTGGGCTCGCACGAAATATCGCGATCAGAGCGTCAATCTATGGCTGCTCGGCCTAACGTTCATCTTCACGGAGAGCGTCGCCGTCGCCTTTTACAAAAACTCCCAGTTCTTCCACTCCGGCCTTCACGCAATTGCACTGGGCGCGTATCTGCTCGCAGCAGTAACCTTCGGTAGCGCCTCGCATCAGGATATTCTGCCGGGTACGCTCCGTCTGCCGATCCTTTTGCTTCCCTCCCTGCCCCTATTGCTGATTACGACCGCGTATGGTCTGGAGGAGACCTCGCCAACGTTCTACGTGGTTATAGTCGCAACCAGTGTTTTGTTGGGCATGGCTTATATCCTGGTCGGCGTTCCAGCAGACATAAAGTACAAATCGCGGCTCATCGCGATCCATCTCACAATGTGGCTTCCCATGTTGGCCATGGCTCATCGCGGCACCCTTCGATGGACGGTCTATTACGGTCTCGCCTACATCTATATGCTGGTCGCCGCATCCTTCCGCGACCGCGTAAGGCGGGACGGAATGGGCGGAATCGTGATCGTATGCGGATTCGCCATCTGGGCTCTCTGCCTTCTCTTGCACCCTCTGGTACGCAACGTGGAGGTCTACGATCCCTTCTTCTCTCAGATCTGGGATATGCAAAAGTTCTTCGTGATTATTGGCATGCTCTTGGTTCTCCTCGAAGACCAGACCCGCCAGCGCGAACAGGATGCCTTGCACGACTCCCTCACAGGTCTGCCGAACCGCAGACTCTTCGACGACCGCCTCAGCCGAGCCATCGACCACTCCCGCCGCCACAATAGCGTAATCGCGGTCTTCATCCTCGACCTGAACGGCTTCAAGCAGATCAACGACGTATACGGCCACCATGAGGGCGATCTGGCCCTCAAGCTCGTCGCGCAGGAGCTGCGCGCAACCGTCCACGCCTCCGACACACTCGCGCGTTGCGGAGGAGACGAATTCACCGTCATTTCAAACGATGAAGCCGGGTCAAAAAACTACGATCTCATCGCCGAACGTCTGCGCGTAGCAGTCTCCTCCGTCGGAGCGGCGTCAGGAGGCCGTTACAGCCTCAGTTGCAGTGTGGGCTATGCGCTCTTTCCGCACGACGCAACGGAGGCAACAAAGCTCTGTGAGATCGCCGATCTACGCATGTACGAAGAAAAAAGACTGGTAGACATCGAGGCTCCCATGTCGTCGATGGAGACAGTATGACCTCCACTCTCTCCACATAGGCCCCCCAGCATTTTCTACTTCGCCGAAGCTATTACCCACTCGACGATACGGCCATCCGGCAGCAGCCCTTGAGACGGTATCCGGTACTCCAACCCGTGTAGCCGCTCGCGTAGCCCGTCCTCGATTCCTCCATAAGACAACAGCAGCGGAACAACAAGAGCAGTCTTTTGCGAGAGATTCACCTGCTCCACCCGATGACGCAGATCTTTCGTAGCCAAGTCCCGAACCTTATCGTCAGCATCGTCGCGCAACGTCAGAAACTCGATGCCAGCATATTGCGTCTCGCCTTGGATCTTATCCGCCAGGATCTTCATATCCTGCAGCCACAACACATTCTCATCGTCCGGAACAGGGCCATGTGCCACTAGAATGACCACCTCTCTCTTGGCGTCCTGGCTGATAGTGGCAGCCCTTTCTTTCAGGATGCTCGCTACCAAAGCGTGATGATCGAGCGCAGGAGTCATCCGAATCGGAACGCTCGAACGGATGGGCTTGGACGCCTCGCCCGTCGAAGTCCCATCATGGGTAGTCGTACCATGATCCATCGTCATACCCCCGCCATGATCCATTGAGGCGAACATCTCTAACTCCTCAGGCGCGGTAGGACGCAAACCAAGCAGATACGCCGTGCTATCGATCACCGAACTGTGAGAGCTCACAAACAGTGGAACCGCGACGATCTCAGTCACCCCCCGAGCCGTCAGACGGTCGATACCTCCCTGGATGGAAGATCTCGTCGCCATCCCCAGCGCAATCTCCGTTGGAATCTTAAGATCCACCTGGTCGGCGACATGATGCACCTCTTCGTTCCAGGAGAGGAGGCGGCCGCCATGCGCCAGCAGCAACACGCCAACCCTTCTGGCCTTCACCTCCGGCTTACCTGAAGTGCTGGTTTGTGCTCCCAGGCAGCTTCCAGCTAAGAGACAAACAAGAATCGCCGCACAGAGCAGGTACCGCCTCATCATGTACCTCGTTATTAATTTTAAATATCAATGAGTGAATCGTAGGTGACGAGGGTCATGCGCGTGAAAGGAGTCCGAATCGATCTCCTCATCCGCAACGATCTTGGTGAGTTCTTCCAATGCATCCCGTATCAGGAGCCCAGCCTGTGCGAACGCCTCCGGCGCAAGCGTAACCGTAACCGGTCCCAGCTTCAGATGAATCGACCTGCACTCGCACATATGGACGCGGCCGAGCCCAGGACGGTCGGCAAGAATGATATTGAAATCCTTCATGAATACTCCTTGAAAATTCCTCGTGCCCATCAAAAGGTCCAAAGCTAGCGATACAGATCTAAACTCCGCGCTTGGCGTAGTATTCCGCAACCTGATTCGCATTGAACTCAAACGGAATATGACTCGAGTCCGGAATCATCAACAGAATTCCTCGATCGGTCGTATCCGGATTTTGATACTGCAAAAAAGACGGCATCGGGAGCCGGGGAGCCTTACGCGCAGCCTCGATCGCCGCCAGTTGGCTCGCCTTCTCCGTAAGCTGAACCACCGCACCGGGGCGAAGAACCATCGAGCCGATCGTCGCTCGCCTTCCATTCACCAGGATGTGGCCGTGTGACACCAGCTGCCGCGCAGCCGACATGCTCCGCGCAAAGCCCAGCCGAAAGACAAGATTATCCAGCCGCCGTTCGAGCAGCCCAATCAAAGCCTCAATCCAGTTTGAAGGCTGAATGCTCTTCGCATCCCGTACGAACCGGCGCAGCTGCTCTTCGCGGATGCCGTAATGAAAGATCAGCTTTTGCTTCTCTTTCAATTGCGCTCCGAACTGGGAGATCTTCGGCTTGCGGCTCTTCCCATGTTGCCCGGGCGGATAGTTGCGCTTCTCTAATGCTCCGGGTTTACCCAATCCTGGTAATTCGAGACCCAACGAGCGTTGGATCTTCCACTTCTTCGCCTCACTCATACTGTCGCTCCCTGTGACTGGACGTGCAACAGTAAGAAGCACGCCAACCTGATCGATCTCTTGAGTCGCTGCGGGCTTCGCCAAAAGACTCCGCAGCACTCACTTGATCGCAGACTACTTTGGTCCGATATCCAAGTCAAGCCGAAACGTCCGACCCATGCGAAGAATCATCGGAGATATCTCACTACCGTCGAGGGTGCAGCTTGGACGCTCCGAGCGAGTGGTACACTAACCAATAGATTGAGGCGCTACTACCCGAAGGGTTTAAGTCCCTTCCCCGCACAATCCACACATCTTCCGGACTTCTCTCCGGTACAAAACTGAGGTCTCAAGCTCAACCCGATGGTCTATCTAGTCGTTATCCTCCACGTCGTCGTCTCGTTGTTCCTTATTGGCGTCGTCCTGCTCCAGCAGGGCAAGTCGGCCGATCTCGCCGGTGCCTTCGGCGGCCAGGGCTCGCAGACAGCATTCGGACCTCGCGGAGCAGCCAATCTGCTCACCAAGCTCACCACCTACTCCGCCATCTGCTTCATGCTGACCTCCATCAGCCTCACTATCATGCTGGCCCGTGCCAACTCCGACCACTCGGTCCTCTCCGGCACCAAGACCACGCAGACCACCCCCGCGAAGAAGTAGCCTTCCGGCTCCAGATACCGAATGCGCAAGCCCATGGCTTGCGCATTTTTTATGCGTAACGATAATCACCTCATGCCGAAGCTCCTCCGAGTCGCACCCTTGGCCGCCGCACTTCTGCTCCTGCCTCTCTGCGGCTCGGCGCAATCCCCCATCCCACCCTTGGCGAAGACCCAACGGACAGACATAGCGGCCCTTACTCCGTGGCTCTTCGTCGGCTTCAAAGGCAACAGCGAGGACGGGGTCTACTACGCCCTCTCTCCAGATGGCTATCATTGGATCCTCGCCAACGGCGGCAAACCCGTCGTCCCCCAGACCGAACCCAACGAGCTGATGCGCGATCCCTTCATCGCCCGCGGTCCCGACGGCGTCTTCCACATGGTCTGGACATGGTCCTGGCGCACGCCCACCGTCGTAGGACACGCCACCTCCAAAGACCTCATCCACTGGACCCGCCACCAGCAACTTCCAGTCATGGCCAACGAACCCACCGCCCTCAACGTCTGGGCTCCCGCTCTCTCCTACGAGCCCGACCACAAGCGCTGGCTCATCTTCTGGTCCTCCACCATCCCGGGCCGGTTCCCCGGCGACGACTCAGGAGACGGCGGTCTCAATCACCGCATCTGGTCCACGACTACCACCCAGTTCACCTCCTTCACTCCAGCAAAGATCTTCTTCGATCCCGGCTACAGCGTCATCGACGCCAGCCTCATCCAGCCCGGCAGCGACAAAAAATCCGTCCTCATCTTCAAAGACGAACGCAAAACCCCGCTAAAAAAGTACCTCGAGACCGCCGACGGCCCCACCCCGGAAGGCCCCTGGACCCACATCAGCCCACCCATCTCCGAGACCTGGTCCGAAGGAGCAGCCATCATTCCAGTCCACGGCGGCTTCCTCGCCTACTACGACCACTACCGTACCCCCCAACACTACGGAGCCCTCTTCTCCTCCGACCTGACCTCTCCCTGGACCGACGCCACCAACCAGATCACCTTCCCCGCCGGTCTCCGTCACGGATCCTTTGTAAGCCTCACCGAGGAAGAGTACGACCGCATCGCCGCCCTCAAGCCCCAAACCGCCCCATCCCCAGAGAGCCCCAAACCATGATCCACGAAGTCCTCGTAGTCGGCCCCCTCCAGTGCAACTGCTCCATCCTCGGCGATGAAACCTCCCGCGAGGCCATCGTAGTCGACCCCGGTGACAACATCTCCCGCATCGTCGCCACCCTGGCCCGGCACCAACTCACTCTCAAGCAGATTGTCGTGACCCACGCTCACATCGACCACATCGCCGGAGCCCAGCAACTCAAGCGCCTCACCGGAGCCCCCATCCTCTACAACCAGCTCGATCTTCCCCTGGTCAAGATGATGGACGTTCAAGCCGGCTGGCTAGGCATCGCCACCCCTGAGGTCGCCCCACCCGACGCCGACCTCGCCGACAACCAGACCGTCTCCATCGTCGGCCTCACCGGCACCGTCCTCCACACTCCCGGACACACCCAGGGCAGCTCCTGCCTCTACCTTCCCGAACACGCCCTCCTCATCGCCGGAGACACCCTCTTCGCCGGCTCCGTAGGCCGCACCGACCTCCCCGGAGGCAACACCACCCAGCTTCTACAATCCGTCCACGACCGTCTCCTCACCCTTCCCGACGAAGTCCGCGTTATCCCGGGACATGGTCCGGCAACATCGATCGGCGAAGAACGCGAAGACAACCCTTTCCTCAGTAATCTATAAATCAATAACTTGAGAACTAAATCTCAAGAAACACTATAGGAGCATCGGTTGAACTAGTAACTATCTGGGTTCAACCATTCCATTCACCCAGCAGCAGAACTCCCTCCCCAAAATCCTCCGTCGGGCAGATCAAACTGACGACCACCCTGCTCCCCTCAGACATGCCATAAAACAATCCCGGATGCACCACCACCCCCATCGTCCGTAACAACTCCAGAGCCAACTCCCCCTGACCTCGCTGAGGCAGCCGCAAAATAGCACTCCACCCCGCCTCGACCAAAAGTACATCCAACCCCGCCCCTTCGGCCGCCGCTAGATTCCCCCGCACCCTCTCCAGAATCTGCCCTTGAATTCCATGGCGCCCAGCGAGCCACGCCGGAAGCGCCATCTGCATCGGCGCGTTCACCGACAGGAAGGTGTCCGCAATCACCTCCAGCCTCCCCAACGCCTCGCCCAAAATCTCCTCAGGCCCGAACGCCGCAACCCAACCCACCTTCATCTGCGGAAGCCCTGCAATCTTGCTCATCCCACTAAGAACGAAGGTCAGCACCGGATGCGGCCCGACCGCAAAACTCGAGAGCCCCGTCTCCTCCAGCTCCACCGGATAGTCCAGAAAAACCTCATCCACAATCAAAGCCAGCCCATGCCGCAGACAGATCTCCTCCAACCGCATCCGCTCCGCCGCCCGCGTCATATGCCCCGTAGGATTGTTCGGATGCACCACCACGATCGCCCGCGTCCGAGGCCCAACCCTCCGCTCCAGCTCCGCAAAGTCGATCCACCATCCATAGTCATAAAACAATGGATAAGGCCGAAGCCGCACATCCTCCAGATCGGCCAGAAAGTCGAACAGCGGATAACTCGGCTGCGCCACCAGCACCTCATCCCCCGCATCGCACAGCAGCCGAAACAGATACCCGTACCCCTCGCTCGTACTCGTCGTCAGCACCACCGCATCTGGATCAACCCTCGCCCCATGCCCACCGTAATACTCCGCCACCGCTGCCCGGGCAGCCAACATCCCCCGCGGATCAGGATCATAGACCAAAGCCCCAACATCCCCCAGCGGACCCAACACCACATCAGCGTCATAGCGAAACCCACACACCGTAGGGTTCGAAACCGTCAGGTCAACCAACCTCCGCCCGCCAAGCAGCTCCTCCGCCCGAGCCTCACGCACCGCAGCAGCGTACGCACTCTCCCCCACATCCCAACCCGTTCGCTTCGAAAATTGCTCTCTCACCCTCCCATGCTATCGCCCGAATCCCTCAGCCTGCCGACCTGTAAAATCATCTCCAGAATGATTCCCGTAAAAGCAGTCCTCTTCGACTACGGCATGGTCCTCTCCGGCCCCATAGATCCCACAGCCTGGGCGCAGATGCGCTCCATCACCGGCCTCAGCGAAGAGCTCCTCCATCGCGGCTATTGGGCCCACCGCCACCCCTACGATCGCGGCGACCTTACCGGCCTAGCCTACTGGCGCAACGTCGCCACCGACGCCGGAATCCTCCTTACCCCCGACCAAATCGAAGCCCTGATCGCAGCCGACGTCGACCTCTGGGGCCAGCTCAATCTGCCAATGCTCGAGTGGGCACAGTCCCTCCAGCGCGCCGGCTTCCCCACCGGAATCCTCTCCAACATCGGGGACGCCATGTCCGCCGGGCTACTTGCTCGCTTCGATTGGCTCGCCCACTTCAATCACCGCGTCTGGTCCCACACCCTCAACCTCGCCAAGCCCGAGGCCGCCATCTACCGCCACGCCGCCGAAGGCCTCAACACCCCACCCGCCAACATCCTCTTCATCGACGACCGCCTCGACAACATCGAGGCCGCCATCGCCGCCGGAATGCAGGCCATCCAATACCACCTCGACCACGCCCGCTTCGAGCAGGAGATGGAAAGCCGCGGCCTCACCTCCCTGCTTCGTCTCGCGCCCGCGGAGCCGGCAGCCCAAACCAGCTAGCGTTTAGCCTTCTGCCCCAGCGCTACCGGAACCTGCTCCACAATCTCGATCCCGAACCCCTGCAGCGCCGGCACATGCGTCGGCGTATTCGTCAACAGACGTATCTTCTGAATCCCCAGATCGGAAAGAATCTGCCCGCCCAACCCCACCT
The DNA here is from genome assembly GCF_018449545.1 of Granulicella sp. dw_53. GTDB lineage: Bacteria > Acidobacteriota > Terriglobia > Terriglobales > Acidobacteriaceae > Edaphobacter. The sequence continues at coordinate 112,508 of NZ_JAAVUR010000013.1, forward strand.
GCCGCAGCGTCCTCTCGTTCCGTTCCCCACCACGTTCCCTCGCCCGCTGCTCCCGGTGCAACACAATCCGGTGCGGCTCCAAAGTGCGGTCGATCCCAAAGCCCTTGGTCCCATTGTGCAGATAAACCAGAGCACCCTTCCCAGCCTTTGCAATCATCCGCAACGACTCCCCAATCACCGCCCGGCAGTCACAAAGCGACGTCGAAAACACATCGCCCGCCAAACAATGCGTATGCACCCGCACCGGTACGATATCCTCGCCGCTCACCTCGCCAAACACCAGCGCCACATGCGACTCCCCACCCTCCACCTCGCTCTCGTACGCGATCATCCGGAAGTCGCCATGCTCCGTCGGCATCACCGACTCCGCCACCCGGCGAATGTACCGTTCATTCTGGAGCCGGTACCGAATCAGATCCGCCACCGTCAACATCTTCAATTCATGCGTCTCGCAGAACTTGATCAGGTCCGGCACCCGCGCCATCGACCCGTCGTCGTTCATAATCTCGCAGATCACCCCCGCTGAAACCAGCCCTGCCATCCGGGCCAGATCGACCGAAGCCTCCGTCTGCCCCGCCCGTACCAGCACCCCACCCTTACGCGCACGCAACGGAAAGACATGTCCCGGCCGAGCCAGATCCTGCGCCGTGGAAGCCGGATCGATCGCCACACGGATCGTATGCGCCCGGTCCGCCGCCGAGATCCCCGTCGTCACACCCTCCCGCGCCTCGATGCTCTCTGTAAACGCCGTTCCAAACCGCGAGGTATTGTCCTGCGTCATCGGCCCCAGCCGCAGATAGTCCGCGCGCTCTTCCGTCAACGTCAGGCAGATCAACCCGCGGCCAAACTTCGCCATGAAGTTGATCGCCTCGGGAGTCACGAACTCCGCCGCCAGCGTCAGGTCGCCCTCGTTCTCGCGATCCTCGTCATCGACGATGACCACCATCCGTCCCGCTCGAAACTCCGCGATCGCGTCTTTCACATCTGCGAACATCTCAACCTCCAGCTAGTAAACCTAACCTAGATCCGATTCCTCACAATCATACCGGGACGCAAAAAAGACGCCGCCCATCTGGGCGGCGTCTCATATAAGGATCGTCTCAGAGTTTACAGCGTGGACTCAATCTCAAATCCCCACGCCTCAAGCAACGCCTCTGGGATGTACTTCGAGTTCTTGTTCCGGCGCGCCCACTCCCGCAGCCGCGTCGACCGGATGTACTGGTCCGGCGTCAACTTATACTCTTTCACGACCTGTTCGAACGATGTCACCGTTGGCGTAACCGGCCCTATAGGCTCAGGCTTACCCCAATTCGGATTTCCACGACGCTTTGCCATATTGGTGTTTCCCTCTTCAATAAAAGTCTGTTGACTCGGACTCCCACGGCAAATTTCTGCCGCTAGACGCAAGTCCGCATATTCATTCTAGGTGGTTTAGCTAAAATAAGCAAGCCTGTCCCTTATAGCCGTCACTTTTGGGACGTCCATTCTGTCAAAAAATAAATTGATCCTGCCGAACTCCAGAAACAACAACCCTCAACGAATTCCCAGACTCGCAGCCAGCAACTCATAGCTCCTTAATCGAGCCGCATGATCCCAGACGATCGTGTTCACGACCAGCTCCCCGATCCCTAACTCCCCAGCCATCGCCAGTAACTGGTTCGCCACCTTCTCCGGAGTTCCCACAAAGTACCGCGGCCACTCCCCCTCCTCCACAGCGATATCTCCAAATACCTGCAACTCCTGCAGGGCATCTTTGGGCGCGGCAATCGGCCGGCGATCCCCCTGACGAATCCGTCTCTGCAACAACCGCACGCTCGAAGCGAGATAGTCTGCCTCCTCCTCCGTCTCCGCGCAGATCACACCCACCGCCACTGTAGCCTCCGGCGCCTGCCTGGCTCCAGGACGATCCACCAACTGGAAGTTCCGTTTGTAGGCCTCGATCGCAGCCCGCGTATGGACCGGGCTGAAGAAATGCGCAAAGGCATACGGCAATCCAAACTCCACCGCCGCCGCGGAGCTCCACATGCTTGACCCCAACATCCACACATCCGGAGCGCCCGGCACCTCCGGAGACACTCTCAATCCGGCAAACGGGTGGCCCGCCGGAAAGGTCCTCTCAAAATAAGCCAGTAACTCCGCCACCTGTTGTTGAAAGTCATCCTCCTGCCGTGCCTTCCGGTCCCGCCGCAGCGCCAGAGCCTCCACCGGCCCGCCCCCCGGAGCCCGCCCCAGACCCAGATCCACTCTCCCCGGATACAGTGCGTGCAGCATACGGAAGACCTCCGCTACCTTGAACGCGCTGTAGTGCGGCAGCATGATCCCGCCCGACCCGATCCGTATCCGCTGCGTCTCCGCGCCGATCCTCGCCAGCATCACCTCCGGAGCCGTACACGCCAGCGTATCCATCGCATGGTGCTCGCTCATCCAGAACCGTGTGTACCCCAGTGCATCCACCCGTCGCGCCAACGAAATCGAGTTCTGCAGTGCATCTCCCGGCGTACTTCCGGCCGGTACCGGCGATTGGTCCAGTACCGACAACCGCAAACTTCCTTCCACCTTCGAATCTGCCATGCCCTGTTAGATGTCGCCCACCCCGAATCGACCCATACACCGCAGCCCCTAAGCCATAGCTAACACCCGGTTTCGCCCCGCCGCCTTCGCTCCATACAGCGCCGCATCGGCACGTCGAATCATCTGATCCAGGTCGTCCTCCCCTCCCCGGTAAGTGGCAACGCCGAGGCTCAGCGTCATACGCATCTCTTCCCTGTCGTCTGCGAAGGAACCTAGGCAGCTCGGAAGAATCAGCGTCTCAATATTCGACCTCACCCGTTGCGCCACCAGCACCGCGGCCTCCGCATCCGCCCCCGGAAGTAAGGCCACGAACTCCTCGCCGCCCCATCGCCCCAGCACATCGACTCCCCGGACGGAATCCTGCATCTTCTCCACCACCGCACACAAGGCCTCATCTCCCCCATGATGTCCGTAGCGGTCGTTGATCTGCTTGAAATGATCCAGATCTGCCATCACCAGCGAAAACGGTCGCGCACTACGCCGGCTTCTTAGAAGCTCCTGCTCACACCACTCCCGGAAGACCCTTCGGTTGTAGATCCGCGTTAAAGGATCCTTGCTCGCCATCTTCTCCAGCTCGTCAGCGAGATCGATAGTAGTCATCCAGAAAAAATTGAACGCAAGCCCCATCGCCGTAACCAGGTAGGAGAGAAATACCACCTTCTGCAGCGCGAGGAGTCGTTCGTGATTCATAAAGGATGCATGAAAGATCAACAGAAAGCTCCGCAACAAGTTGACCGCGATGAAGCAGCACAAGATCGTTCCGCTCAAATACGCCGGCAATCGTACGCTGCGCTTTCTCTCTCGAAACAACAGCACAGCCGTCTGAATGACCTGAGCCACCACCAGCAAACCCATCAAGACGATCCGCCCCGCCCTCAAGGGGGAGACATACGTCATCCATAAATAGCCAGACAGATGGATCAGCAACAGACACGCCCCGAATCGCGGGAACACCCGCCCCCACTTCCTCATCGAGAGGGTCGAGACATGCATCAGCACGACACCCAGCAGAATCAGAAAATCCGAGAGGATTACGAAGAAAAACGGCGGGACCTGCCCACCCATCGTCAGCAGCCAAGCCCCCACGCCACCCGAGGCGAAGCCCGAACCCAGCCAGCCCAGCCCCAGCAGCCGTGGATTCGTCAGGCGTACCACCAGCAGCCCTAGGCTGCAGCAAAAGAGCAGGATAAAGCCGACAATTAAAATGGACGTGGCATCCAGCGCAGTCAACATGGACTGAAGCAAGTGCATAGGGTCCCAACTTCCACCGCTCAGTTCGCCGAACGAACGCGGTTCAAGCGAGCGAAGGGTCGAATGTGGTTTTACGGTGCTGCCGTGAGTGTATTCGACATAGGCTGTTCAGGGTGCGGCACAGAAGGACTATCGGCCTAAAACGTTTTAACTTTTCCCACTAGCCTTAAATTTCTCCGCAAGATCCAGAAAAATCTACCATTCCTGCATCCAAACGCCAGACCATTCCATGAGACAGGTTCTCCTCCAACCCGACTTCGAAGCCTGGCGCGAAGCCGCCCGCGAGGCCCTTCACTCCGGCTACGCGCCCCAGGATCTCGATCTCCAGGACGCCACAGCCTCCGCCTCCCTCGCTCTCTCGCTCGATACCGGCGAGGCCCCCACCGGAACTTCCTTTCCCCGCCCTCACACCTCGCAAGCCTTCCTCGAAACCGCCGTCTTCGCCGCCGCCAATCGGAATCCCGACCGCTGGAACCTCCTCTATCGGATTCTCTACCGCCTCCAGACCGACCGCGTCCTGCTCAGTCAAGAATCCGACCCCGACGTAGCGGAGCTCCTCCGCCTCTCCGCCCAGGTCCAGCGCGAGATACACCAGATGCAGGTCTTTGTGCAGTTCCGCAAAGTCCTCCGCGCCGGCGAGCTCGTCCTCTCCGATCATCGTCCCGTAGTCCTGGACGAAACCCTCCCTCCACCCAGCCCGAACCAACCCGAGCCTCACCACCTCGTCCTCGCCACTCCAACCCCCTTCGGAACGAATAAGACCGAACTGGAACAATGCCTCCCAGCCGAACCTCCACCCAACCAGCCTCCCGCCCCCGACGAAGACTGTGAGTACTTCATCGCCTGGTACCAGCCCGAACATCGCATCCTCCCACTTGCCGCTCCCTTCTTCGCCAAGCGCTTCGCCATCCTCCGCTGGACGATCCTCACTCCCGACGCCATCATCTCCTGGAATCCAGTCTCGAAGACCCTCACCTCCGCCCCCGGCATACCACGCGAAACCGCACCATCCGAAGAAGAGTTGGAAGACCTCTGGCGCACCCACTACGCCGAAATCGCAACCCCCATCCCCCTCAACCCCGTCCCTAAACCCAAGCCCAGAGTCCTGCCCATGGCCCCACGTACCCAACCCAAACAATCCGCCGAGCCCTTCGTCCCACCTCACCCAACCCTCCGCTCCATCCAGGAGGCGCTCCCCACCTGCCGGGGCTGCGACCTCTACCGCCACGCGACCCAGGTAGTCCCCGGCCGCGGCCCCGCCCACGCCCCCTTGCTCATCGTCGGAGAACAACCCGGCGATCAGGAAGACCTCCAGGGCCTCCCCTTCGTCGGTCCAGCCGGCAAGCTCCTGGACCGCACCCTCGCCGAGCTCGACATCGACCGCTCTCTCCTCTTCGTCACCAACGCCGTCAAGCACTTCAAATTCGTGCAGCGCGGCAAGCTCCGCATCCACCAGAACCCCCGCCTCTCCGAGCTCACCGCCTGCCGCCCCTGGCTCCAGGCTGAGATCGCCACCCTCAAGCCCCGCGTCGTCCTCTGCCTCGGAGCCTCCGCCTCCAAATCCCTCCTCGGAGGCTCCTTCGGACTCATGCGCGACCGCGGCAAAGTCCACAGCACTCCCTTCGCCGATAAAGTCATCGCCACCTTCCATCCCTCCGCCATCCTCCGCGCCCCCGACGAGAAGGCCCGCCACCAGATGTTGGAGCACTTTAAAACCGACCTGGCCCACGCCGCCCACCTTGCCCTTAAACCAGCCGCCACCGCCGTATGATAGAAAGTACCGGGTCCTACAGGCCCCTGCCAGAACCCTCCACCAGAGCTCGGCAGACTTCGCCCGCAACTACCGATCTGCCGCCGTAAGCTGCAGCAAGGAGAACTACTTGAGCACCCTCCCAACCCCCGGAACCAGCCCCGAGATCATGGCCTCCACCCTCCCCTCGTTCGACGCCGCAGCCTTCGCCGCCTACACCTTGTCCTCGCGAAAGAACCTCGCCGCCGTCCTCGACCACACCCTCCTCAAACCCGACGCCACCCGCACCCAGGTCCTCCAGATCTGCCACGAAGCCGCCGAGCATGGCTTCGCCTGCGCCATGGTCAACCCCACCTGGGTCGCCGTCGCCGCCTCCGCCCTCGCCGGAACCGGTGTACCCGTCGGCGTCGTCATCGGCTTCCCCCTGGGAGCAACCCTCTCCAGCTCCAAGCGCGACGAGACCGTCCGCGTCCTCAAACAAGGCGCCCACGACGTAGACATGGTCCTCAACATCGGCCTGCTTAAATCCGGCCAGCCCAGCGACTACGAAGCCGTCTTCAACGACATCCACGGTGTAGCCGAACTCGCCCACGCCTCCGGAGCGATCGTCAAAGTCATCCTCGAGACCTGCCTCCTTACCTTTGAAGAAAAACTCCGCGCCTCCGAGATCGCCCTCTCCGCCGGAGCCGACTTCCTCAAAACCAGCACCGGCTTCGCCAACGGTGGAGCCACCGTCGACGACATCACTATCCTCCGCGGCGTTGCCGGAAATCGTGCCGGGGTCAAAGCCTCCGGCGGCATCCGCTCCCTGGCCGACGCCTCCGCCATGCTTCATGCCGGAGCCAACCGCATCGGAGCCAGCGCAAGCGTCAAGATCCTCGCCGAACTGGCAGGCCAGGCTCCCTCCGACAACGCACCCTCCGGCTACTAAAATCAACCCTGCCCGCCTCCGCGACGATACCCCCGTCGCCAGCCGTCCACATGGGCCCGGGTAGTATCATCAAGACTTCAATGTCTTCCGCTAACAAACCGCGCCGACCCACTGCCGCAGGCGGCGACACCCCTCATCCCGGCGACACCCCTCATCCCGGCGACCACTTCGAAGGGGACTACCGGCCCGCGCCTCCTCCCGATGGAGAACCCGCGCCCCCCACCCCGGCTCTCTCCAACATCCGCGTCGAGCCCCTCCAGATCGACTTTCTCCACCGCCTCGCCGACGCCCTCAACGCCACCCTCGATCTCAATACCCTCATGCACCGGGTCGCCGACCTCGCCCGTGCCGTCATCGACTTCCGCATCTTCGCCATCCTTTTGCTCAACGACCGCACCAACGAGCTCTGGATGCGCTTTCAGACCGGCCACAGCCCCGAGACCGAGCGCATGCGCATCAAGCTCGGCCGCGGCATCGTCGGACAAGCCGCTCTCCATCGCAAGTCCATCCTCATCCACGACGTAGGCACCCCAGGCAACTACATCGAGCACTACATCGAGGGCAACCCCATCGTCCGCTCGGAGTTGGCCGTCCCCCTCATCATCAAGAACAAAGTCATCGGCATCATCGACATCCAGTCCGAGTACCCCTCCTTCTTCACCACCGATCACCAGCGCCTGCTCGAGCTCGTCGCCTCCCGCGTCGCCGTCGCCATCGAAAACGCCCGCCTCTACACCCGCGTCTCCCGTCAGGCCCAAACCCTCACCGTCCTCAACGAGATCTCCCGCGAGATCACCAGCATCCTCGACCTCGACGACCTCCTCGAGCGCATCGGCCACCTCGTCAAGCGCGTCATCGACTTCCAGATGTTCACCATCCTCCTCTGGAACGAACGCCGCGAACGCCTCGAACATCGCTTCTCCTCCCGCTACGGTGAGCGAATCGCGCGCGAGCGCACCGTCTCCCTCGGTCAAGGAATTATCGGCGCCGCCGCCCAACTCCGTGAGCCAGTTCTCGCACCCGACGTCCGCAAAGACCCCCGTTACGTCTCCGAAAACCCCGAGACCCGCTCCGAGCTCTCCGTGCCGCTCATCTATAAGGGCAACGTCATCGGCGTCCTCGACCTCGAACACACCCGCGTCAATTACTTCACCGAAGACCACCAGCGCACGCTCTCCACCCTCGCCGCGCAGGTCGCCATCTCGATTGCCAACGCCCGCCTCTATCAGCGCATCCACGAAGAGGAGCAGCGCATGGAGCGCGACCTCGAGATGGCCCGACAGGTTCAGCTTCGGCTCATGCCTCCCTTTCCTCCCACCCTCGAACGCGCCGAGATCGCCGCTAAGTTCATGGCCGCCCGCTCCATCGGCGGAGACATCTACGACTTCCTCGACTACGGCCCCGGACGCGTCGCCCTCGCCGTAGGAGACGTCTCCGGCAAGGCCGCCCCAGCCGCTCTCTACGCCGCCCTGGTCAGCGGCATCCTGCGCTCGCTCGCCAACCAGCACCTCTCTCCCGCCGCCATGCTCGCCGCGCTCAACGATCAGCTTCAAGAGCGTAAGCTCGACTCCCAATACGTCACCATGATCATGGCCGTCTGGGACGACTCCAATCAAACCCTTCAGATCGCCAACGCCGGCTCCGTCCAGCCTCTCTTCGTCTCCACCGTGCAGAACGCGTCCGTCCCCTGCCTCCCCACCACCCGCACCAAGGACCCCGTTCCCCCGCCAGAGCCAGTCGTCACCAGCAGCGTCTGCGTCCGCACCATTCACGCCGAAGGCTTCCCTCTCGGCCTCTTCCCGAACGTCGAGTACGAAGAGTTCACCCTCTCCACCCAACCCGGAGACCTCATCGTCTTCTTCTCTGACGGCATCGTCGACGCCCAGAACGCGGTCGGCGACATGTTCGGCGAGGAGCGTCTCGCCGAGGTCCTTCAAACCCAGGCCCAGCCCACGACCGCCGCCACCGCCGCCGAAGCGATCCTCGACGCCGTAGCCGCCTTCCAATCCGGCACCGCACACTTCGACGACGAAACCGTAGTAATCCTCCGCGCCCTCTAAAAAAACAACCGCAACGAACAAGTTGCAGCACACCTCCACCGGAAGCCACAAAACCGGGTGCCCCACCCTTTTTGCAGCTTCATCGCAAATAGGGTGGGGTATCGGGCAAAGCTCGACCGCACTCCTTCCCAAACCCAACAGCCCGGGTGCCCCATCCTTCGCGCCTCTGTCTCTTGCGAAGGGTGGGATTCTCTGCTCTCCCACAGCCCAATATCTTGTTACAGTTTTCCAGACATAATAAAACCAACACAGAAAGGAGAAGCGCATGCAAACCAATTCCCTAAAAAATCCCACTGTCAAAGCCGCAATCGAAGCGCTACAAAACGGAGATCGCGAAGCCTGGACCGCTCTCTTTGAACCCAATGCCAAACTCTACGACGACGGCAACCCTCGCAACCTGGACAAGTTCACCAACGACGCCCTTGGTCACGAGCGCTTCACCTCCATCGACAAAATCGAAAACAACGGACTCGACATCGAGGGCGAGTTTCACACGGAAGCGTGGGGAGACTTCCGGAGCTACTTCAGATTCCAGCTCGGCTCAACAGGAAAAATACATCGTCTCGATATAGGACAAGCCGAATAAGCGAGAGCTCGGCATAGGCTGAAAGCCACAACTGGTCAACACTTCACGCTCTGAGAAAGATTTCAAACTACGTCACAGAGCACGAAGGCAATCGCCTCGTCTTTTTCCAACACAATATAAGTTATCATCTGACATCAGTTATCTCTTTGCATCCGTGTCGCAAGGCGATACATGCCATAAGCGTCCACCCGTCTTCCCCAACTTCATCTACCACTACAGAGTGAGGGTCCATGAGCACCTTGAAACAAGTCATAAAAACCGCCGGGCCGATCGCCGCCGGCATCGTGGGGGCGTGCCTGCTTACAGGCAAAATCGTCTCAGCCGCGGGCCAGGAAGCGCAACCCGTAAAGAATAGCTATCAGCCTGTAGACGACAAAGAGACCTTCGCCTCAATCCACAGCCGCATGGTCGCCGCCAAGCCTGCAATCATGCAACGCCAGATGGATCTACTGACAGAACGCTACGACCTCAGCGACCGTCCCGCCGCCGGCGTCGTCATGGATCGCACCAAGCCCATCCAGGAAGGTGTGCGCGTCAAGCTGCCCCAGGGCGTGACCTGGACCGAGCTATCCCGCCAGACACCCGATCAGATCCTCCAGAAAGGAATCTTCCCCCAGGGCTTCCTGCCCCTGCCCCACGCAAACCATCCCGAGGGCGGCATGGTCTTTCCAAAGACCGAGATCGATGAACTAAAGAAACAGGAAGATCGCGACCTCACCCGCTTCGACCTCGACTTCGACATCCCCGACCGCTTCCTCGCCGAGTTCCCTGCCGCCATCTACCTGAGCACTCGACCCGACCTCGGCGACGTCTCGCAGGGCAAGCTCGTCACCATCGACAACTACTACGAGATGTTCAGCGGCATCCTGAACCCCAAGCAGATCGAAGGTCTGCGCCTCTTGCTGACCCCCTTTCCCCAGCAGCAGTTCAACCAGACCAACGACCGCCGCTCCGACAAAGCCAGCCGAGGAGTCGCCTGCTTGGACTGCCATCAAAACGGCGGAACCAACGGAGCCTTCCATCTCGTCGGCGACATTCGCCCCCAGGAGTTCCGCCACCGCATCGAGACCCCCGCCCTGCGCGGCGTCAATATTCAGCGTCTCTTCGGCTCCCAGCGCGCCCTTAAGACAGTCGAAGACTTCACCGAGTTTGAACAGCGAGCCGCCTACTTCGACGGCGACCACGTCATCGCTGCGAAGAAGGGCGTAAACGTGCTGGATCGTGGAAGCCAGGTCCACTTCATGGCCGAGTTCGAAGAGATCCTCGACTTCCCTCCCGCCCCCAAGCTGGGTTGGGACGGCAAGCTCGACCCCACCAAGGCCACCCCCGCCGAACTCCACGGCCAGGAGGTCTTCTTCGGCAAGGGACAGTGCGCGACCTGCCACTCCGGTTCGTACTTCACCGACAACACCATGCACGACCTGCACGCCGAGCGCTTCTACAAGCAGCACATGGTCAACGGCATGATGATGGCCCGCGACGGCGCAATCAAAACCTTCCCACTACGCGGAATCAAGGACACCCCACCCTACCTGCACGACGGCCGCCTCCTTACCTTGGATGACACCGTCGAATACTTCAACCTCGTCTTGGGCACCAAGCTCACCGAACAGGAGAAGAAGGACTTGGTAGTCTTCATGCGCGCTCTATAACCCGCAACAAGGGACTTACTTCTTTGTGCGTGATGCATCGAAAGGGCATGGGCGACTCGCCTATGCCCTTTATTTTCTCAAACTTAAACCATCTCCGGGCTTTATGCCCTGGGATGCTCTGTTGGCATCTGCTTCCTGAAGCACCCAGCAGGGGCACCCGGGCTAAGGCGTCTTAGCAGGCTTCCCAGGAGCATCCGGCATGGTGTAGATCACCTCGCCTGGCCGCGTGTAGTGCAGCTCCTCACGCGCCTGATGCTCGATTGCGTTCGGATCACTCTGCAACCGGTCCACATGGTTTTTCAGCAGCTCGTTCTCCCGCTGCAGACTCTGCAACTGACGGTTCAGCGCCCGAGCCTCCTGACGCTTCTGCTCATACGCCGTCAGGCCGTTCTGCCCAAACATCACATGGTATCCAAGTCCCATTGCAACCACCGCCGCTGCAACGGTTGCAACTTTGCGCCAACCCAGTCCGTGCTCCTGCCAACGCCTCGTAACCGAGGCAAGCAGGCTCTCTTTCCGTGTTGTCGCAGACTTCGCCATCTTCTTCAGTACAACCACTGAGAACACGCGGGTCAAGTGGAAAACCCCCTGCAGCCCCGAAGGTATCTAGTTCATACCCTTAAACTTCACCCTGCACGGCTTTACCGTCGATTCATCCGAATAAAGTGCACGAATTTGCGGCGCCTTGGTATCCTTGCACCTGAGACATGCAAACGCTCCTCGCCATCTCGATCCTCAGCTTCCTCGGCGTAGTCTGGGTCGCGATCGCATTTGCGAAACACATCAAGAGAGGTCCTCGCCCGAAGCTCTCCATCGTTCCGGCGACTCGCTCAACCTTGCCGCGGCCAGACTTCAAGCAACATCTCTTCGCAGCCCCCGAGATCGCTGCTCTCAGCCCCGCCGCTCCTAGGATCGCCTTGACTCCGGAAGCGCCAGTCCAGCGCACCCGTATCGCCGAGCTCAACCAGTCCGTCCGCGACATCGCAGCAAACAAGCAATGGAGCATGCCGCCTCAACCGACTCGCGCACAGCGCACCATCGTGCATCGCGTTGAGCCGCCAAAAAGCATGCTCGTTCCCAATACGGATCTCCGCAAGCCACCGCAGCCCACGCGGCACGGTAACATGGAGTTGCTGGATCCCACATACTTCAACAAGGATATGGGCGATCTCACCGATCCCTATCAACCGCCCCGCCTTCATGCAAACGGCCGGATGAAAGCTTCGAGCAATTATTAAGTAAAAGCTTCAAGCAAGTATTAAGTATTAGTAGCCGTCGAAAGGACCTGCAGTATGCAATCCGTTTTGCCTAATTCCCTGCCGATCGCTCAGCCCTCCAAAGCGCTGCAGAACTCCCTGCCCGCTCGTCTGGCGCTCTCTGTAGCAGCCACGGCTCTCATAGCGATCTGCGCGCACACCTCTCTGCCGCTACCCTTCACGGTCGTTCCGCTCAGCCTCCAGACCTTCGCCGTCATCCTTATCGGCACGCTCCTCGGTCCAGTCGCTGGCTTCTGCTCCATGATCCTGTACCTCGCCGAAGGCGCTGCTGGACTTCCAGTCTTCACTCCCTACGGACCCGCTGGAATCGTCCGCCTGATCGGTCCCACCGCAGGCTACCTGTTCTCTTATCCTCTCGCCGCCGCCTGCGCCGGTCTCTTCACCCGCAGCCTTCGTCCATCGTCCTCCAATTTTACGAATGGCATCCTCGGCGGAATCGTCGCGACACTTCCGATCTTCGTCCTCGGCGCGACGTCCATGGCCTACTTCGCACACCTTCACACCACCACCGTGTGGCACGTAGCCATCGCGCCCTTCATCCCCGGCGAACTCATCAAAATCACAGCCGCTGCTGGAATCTTCAGCGCAACGCAGCGCTGGCGTCAGGCCCGCTCCTAAAGTTCCAATCATCCATCGTTGACGCCGCACCGTATCTGCGACTGATCTCTAAGTCCGCAGACCTTTGTCGTGCATCTTACCAAGACGTAAAGCTTCCAGAAGGAAACAGAACACAATGACCACCACAGGAACTACCGTACAAGAGATCAGTATCGCCCACAGCCCCGACTCCGATGACGCCTTCATGTTCTATGGCTTGGCCACCAACAAGGTCCGCGTCCCCGGCTTCAAGTTCACCCACACCTTGACCGACATCGAGACCCTCAACCACAAGGCCATCGACGAGGCCTTCTACGACGTCACCGCCATCTCCTTCCACGCCTATCCGTACCTGCAGGACAACTACACCATCATGTCCTGCGGCGGCAGCATGGGCGACGGTTACGGCCCCATGATCGTCTCCCCTCGTAAGCTCACCCTCGACGAGGTCAAGAAGACCCGCATCGCCGTCCCAGGCACTCTCACCTCCGCCTACCTCACCCTCAAGCTCTTCGCCCCCGACATCGAGACAGTCACTGTTCCCTTCGACGAGATCATCCCCGCCGTCGTACGCGGAGAGTTCGACGCTGGCCTCATCATCCACGAGGGCCAGCTCACCTACGCCAACGACGGCCTCGTCAAGCTCCTCGACCTCGGCCAGTGGTGGCGCGAACAGACCGGCCTTCCGCTTCCTCTCGGCGGCAACGCCATCCGCCGTTCGCTCGGCAAAGAGACCATGCTCACCACCACCAACGCCCTCCGCGACAGCATTCAGCACGCCCTCGACAACCGCGAAGCCGCTCTCGACTACGCCATGCAGTTCGCCCGCGACCTCGACACCACCATGGCCAACCGCTTCGTCGGAATGTACGTCAACGAACGCACCCTGGACTACGGCGCCGACGGCAAGGAAGCGATTCGTAAGATCTTGGATATGGGCTTCGACCGCGGCATCATTCCTCACCGCGCTCATGTGGACTTCATCGGCTAATTCCGCTCAAGAAGCACGCTTGCGGCGTTCTCACCAGCCGCAAGCTGTGCTATCTTTAACAAGTCAGTTGAGCGCAGCAAGCACCTCTTTGCGACCGCAAGCGTCACTCAACGGCCCCCGCAACAACGTGGGAAACCCAAATTGGACGCGTAGCTCAGCTGGTAGAGCATTCGACTCTTAATCGACTGGTCGTAGGTTCGATCCCTACCGCGTCCACCATTCACTCCAATCTTTCAGGAATTTACCGCTACTAAGCTGTGGCCCTGTACGTCGCGTTCCAACCGACCATGTTTCAGCCGATACCGCAAACTCGATCGATTGACGAGTTTCCTAATACCAGACACGAACTCCAAAGATGAATCTGGGATTAGCCACAGATTCCCCAGCTTGACGCGAATAAGCAGCGGTACTGCCGAACTGGTTGGTATACGCAAAGCCGATATACGGAGCCAGCTTGCGGCTAAATTCGTAACGCAACCGAAGGCCGGTATCGAGATCAGTGAGACCAGTTCCCAGCCCACGGGCTCGATCGGGACTCCCATAGAAATTCATCTCCAACTGGGGCTGAACAATAAGACGTTGGGTTGTCTTCAGGTCGTAAGCGCCAGTGACCTTGCCCGCAACATGACCGCTATCGCGGAAGTAAAACGTAGACTCCAACTGGAAGAAGTGAGGGGCCAACCCTTCGATGCCCACCGCGCCCCAGGTACGATTCGGGCCTGAATCCAGGTCTTCTCTGATCCCAACTTGAGCGTCGAAGTACCGCAGTCGAGGTATCGGCCGGTCGTAAAACAATTCATGATCGCCGTCGCTCGCAGAGCCGTCTTCGAATACCCCTTCGGACTTGATCCACAAGCGATTCATATCCGTGCCGATCCAGCCCTCACCGTCCCAGCGCAGCTCACTGCCAGCCCCGCCCGTACGACCTTCAAGTTGATTGAACAGGAAGTGGGTGAAGACCTGGTTAGTCACGGGCGGTTTCCATCCAGTCGATTTTGGTGTAGCAGGCAGGGTGTCCGGTGCTCTGGGCGTTTGCGCGCGTACGTCTGGCACCCAAAAGCATGTTGTCATACCGACAGCGAGGACGACCGCAACATGCGATATGGATCCTATGCCATGTCTCCGATAGTGGCCCTTCGCGCCCGCTTTCATGACACCACCACCGTTCGAAACATGCCCGCTTGCATGTGGTACATCAGGTGGCAATGGAACGCCCATCGGCCGGCGGTATCGGCGCTCACCAGGTAGTTGACCCGCTCGGAAGGTTTGACGATCACGGTGTGCTTATAAGGATTGAATTCGCCGTGTCCGGTCTCCACCTCACTCCACAACCCATGGAGATGGATCGGGTGATCCATCATGCTGTCATTGATGAGAATAAAACGGACCCTTTCACCGAGCTTCAACTCAATCGGTCCCGCATCGGTAAACTTTTTTCCGTCGAACCCCCAGATATAGCGCTGCATGTTGCCTGTCAGATGAAGCTCGATCTCCCGGGTAGGAGGACGCCCATCGACACCTCGATAACGTGCCCGAAGATCGGAGTAAGTCAACACACGTCGTCCGTTTCCCTGCAGACCGTCTCCCGGGTCGCTAAGCCGCTCACTGACGGCCATCGAAAGGTTATCGATTTGCGGCCCAATATGAAGGTGTGCCCGCTTCGCCCTTACGATCTCTAAGCTAGTTGCAGCGTGAAGAAGAGGCATCGTGTGCGGCCCCGGTTGTGGAAAGGGTGTCGTTCCTGCTGCGTTACCCATCTCCATCTCTGACATAGGCTGCATAGCGCTTTCGTCACGTCTATCGTCCATGTCGGTCATCGCCGATCGTTGCGGGCTATCAGTCCCCATCCCCGGCATTGGATCACCCTTGGAATCGCCCATCCCCGGCATGTCTGGCATCGCCTTGGAAGAGGTCCCCGATGAGTTCGCATTAGGCATCTTCATGCCTTTCATCCCGGCCATCCCCATGCCCATGTCCACCATGGTGCGTGCGGGCCGCGGATCCATCGCAGGCACCTCGACGGCCATACCCAGCCTTGGAGCGAGTGTTCCCCGCGCATAGCCAGTGCGATCGTAAGCCTGAGCAAAGATCGTATAGGCCATATCTTGACGGGGCTCTACGATAGCGTCGTAGGTCTCCGCGTTCCCAATCCGAAATTCGTCCACCACAACCGGTTCAATATCATTGCCATCGGATTGCACCATCGTCATCGTCAGACCCGGAATACGGACATCAAAGAAGGTCATCGCAGATCCGTTGATAAAACGAAGACGTACCCGCTCTCCCGCGTTGAAAAGCCCTGTCCAGTTCGCAGCGGGAGTATTGCCGTTCAGAAGGTAGGTATAGGTCGATCCCGTTACATCAGAAATATCGGTGGGCGTCATATTCATCCGCCCCCACATACGCCGGTTAGAGATCGTCGGTCCCAACCCCTTCGCCTTGGCATCGGACAAGAAGGTCCTGCCCGTTCGTTGATGAAAGTTGTAGTATTCGCTGTCCTGTTTTAAGTTGCTAAAGATCGTCTCCGGATTCGCATCCGTCCAGTCTGTAAGAAAAATCACATAATCCCGGTCGTACGCGATCGTCTCGCCATCTTTCGGCTCGATGATCAGCGCGCCAGCCATCCCAGTCTGCTCCTGTGCCCCACTATGACTGTGATACCAATACGTCCCGCTCTGACGAACGGGTATGCGATAGACAAACGTCTCACCCGGCGGAATTCCAGCAAAACTAACCCCCGGAACTCCATCCATCTCCGAAGGCACACGAACACCGTGCCAATGGATGGAGGTTCGCTCCTTCAGGCGATTAGTTACGGCCAGGGTAACCAGATCACCTTCACGCCAACGTAAGGTCGGCCCCGGCACGGAGCCGTTTATCGCAGTGGCCACTCGTCGTCGCCCTGTGATGTTCACAGGCAGATCGTCAATCATCAATTGGAAGTTGCTTCCGGTGAGCGTATCCAGTGTCCGAGTCTGTGTCTCTCCGAAGACAGGCGCTCCACCCCAGCCGAGAGCTGCCACCGCTCCCCCGACCGCCAATCCTTGCACAAACCTTCGGCGATTGATGGGAGATAGAGTCCGATCGTCCGCAGTTATCTTTTTGTGCATACGTCCTCGCTTAACGAGCTAGGTTGAAATGCATTGGCCATTTCAGACGCACAACACCCGGTCCTCCTCACGCTTTATCTCAAAAGGACAGAGCAAGCCGACATCGCACCGGCTCGCTCCCTTTCGCATCGTCCTACTTGCCTCTGATGTTGTTCTTCTGGAGAAAGTCCTGAATGCGCTCCGCAATCTCAGCACCATGTGTTTCGATTGCGAAGTGTCCCGTATCGAGCATGTGCGTCTCGATATTCTTGAGGTCGCGGCTATAGGGTGGAGCACCCTCCGCCGGAAAGATGAAGTCATTCTTTCCCCACACAATCAGCGTCGGAGGCTGGTACTTCCGGAAGAACTCCTGGAACTCCGGATAGAGCGGAAGATTCGTCCTGTAGTCATAAAACAGATCCAGTTGGATCTCGTCATTCCCCGGCCGATCCATTCCGAGCTGATCAAGAGTCCAGGTGGTCGGATCAAGCAAGCTCGTATCGCTCACCCCATTCTCATACTGCCACTTCGTCGCCTTCGGTTCTGTCAGGAAGTGAATGGCCTGGCGATTCTCCTGGGACGGTTCGTTCCAATACTTTTTGATCGGGTCCCAGAAAGCCAGCAGCCCTTCATCGTAAGCATTTCCGTTCTGAATAATAAGCGCCTGCACCCTCTCAGGGTGCCGCAAGGCCAGCCGGTAGCCGATCGGCGCGCCGTAATCCATGACGTACATCGAATACTTCTTCAGATCAAGGTGATTGACCAGGCCATCAACCACATTCATCAGATTCTCGAAGGTATAGGCGAACTCCTTGTGATCGGGCATGCTGCTCATTCCAAAACCGGGATAGTCCGGCGCGATCACTCGGAAAGACTGCGACAAGCGTGGAATCAGATTGCGAAACATATTCGAAGAGGTTGGAAACCCGTGAAGCAGCAGTATTACCGGAGCATCCTTCGGTCCGGCCTCGCGATAGAAGACATCCAGGTTATCGATCTTAGCGGTGCCATAGTGAACTGGAAGTTCACTTACTGGAACTACGGTTTGGGTTGCCATGTCGTTCTCCTTTTTAATTTTGATATGGATGATTGAGCGACGAACGACCGACCCCGCCAAGCAGGAGAGGTATCTGTTCATCGGCTCAAAGAGAAACCGAGCGTATTATCGTTCGTCAGGGGCCGGAACCAAGTCGTCGATGGTCAACAGCGAGTCAGCTAGAGTCAGCTTGAGCGCGAATCCCTATCCACCGGGTTTCTCGCTTAGACCTCGCCTACAGCAGGTGAATAAGGTTGCTGCGTCTTGCCTTGCGTCCTCACCACGCCTCGTAAACTTTTGGTTTCCCGGCGTAATGAATGCATCGACAATACACTCTATGAATCCCATAATCATCACCCCTTCCTTAGAATTAATAGAGAAGGCAACCATGCAAGCAGGCATCCTTGCTGTATCTAGTGGATTCTTGCGGATTTATCAGCAGAGCGAATCGAAATAAAATGGAAGACCGCAAATCAAGTCAACGCCAAATCGGAGAACACAGCCGCACCCCGCAAGGTTCCACATCTTCTGCGGCTAAGCGTTTTTACGTCCGCGTCGGAGCCAGCATGGTATCTCCATTTCCGGAGAGCCCTGTCTTGGATTGCGCGCGTTCGCCTTGGACTGGTCTGGTCGTGGAGAGACATCATCACCAAGGCTGCGAGATTCCCGTCCACGATCACGAAACGCTGGCTCTCCACCTTCAGACAGGCGGAGAAGTCGATATGGAATGGTTCTGCTCCGGACGATCAGGTCGGCAGAGATCGACTCCAGGAAGCATGCTGCTTCTCCCAGCCGGCACCCGCGACAGCGTCATCTGGCATGCCTCTACAGAAAGAGTCGTCGCCTCGATTGAGCCCGCTATGCTCAAAGAAGCAGCGGAACAAATGGGCATCAGAGGATTCTGCGACTTCGATATTCGTTGGTCTCTTCGCGACGAGCAGTTGTCTTTGTTGCTGACTGAAATGAACCGCGAGATGAAATCTGGTTGGCTCATGGGCTCTCTCTACGGAGATCTACTCGGAATGTCTCTCTCGGTCGCATTGATTAAGAAGTACGGAGAGACAGCCAGTTACATTCCGCAGTTGAAAGGTGGCCTGTCACGCTCTCATATCAGGGCAGTGCTTGGTTATATCGAAGAGAATATCGATAAAGACATTCGCTTAGAAGAGCTTGCAGCCCTCAGCGGCCTCAGCCTCTTCCACTTCGCCAGGTCCTTCCGGGAAAGTCTAGGCGAAAGCCCTTATCAATTCATCTTGAAGAAGAGGATGCAAAGCGCCAAGAAGCTGCTCGTGCGGCCTGAGTGGAATATCCGCCAGATCGCCTCCGCAATCGGCTTTACAGATGTAAGCCAGTTCTCGAAGATGTTTCGCAAGAGCACCGGCGTGACGCCAACCACTTGGCGCCAGCAGGCATGAAAAGAAAACAGCTACTCGCTCTCGAACAAAGCTTTGACCTGTCGGGGCTGCGAGCGTAAATATTGGTTGGGCATATGTACCGTGCCACCCAACTCAACTGCGGCATGCCAGGGCCACCGCGGATCGAAAAGAGCGGTGCGCGCCAATGCGATCAGGTCGGCATCTCCGGTTCCGACGATGGACTCTGCCTGCTCAAAGCCAGTGATCAGTCCCACGGCCACAACCGGGATACCGACAGCCGCCTTCACCGCCCGTGCGAGTGGCACCTGATAGCTCGGCCCCAGCGGAATCTTCTGTGCAGGATCACTTCCCCCGCTGGAAACATGAATCACACTGCATCCGCGCCGCTCCAGCGCACGCGCGAACTCGATCGTCTGATCGATATCCAGACCTCCGTCGACCCAGTCTGTAGCCGAAACACGCACACTCACCGGCTTTCCAGGTGGGAACACATGCCGAACCGCATCAAAAACCTCCAACGGAAAACGCATCCGCTTCTCGAGAGAGCCGCCGTATTCGTCTTCACGATGGTTCGACAACGGGGACAGAAATTGATGCAGCAGATATCCATGTCCTACGTGGAGTTGGATCAGGTCGAGATCAAGTCGTTTCACGCGAATAGCAGACGCGACAAAGGCATCTCTCACCGCACGCAGTCCACTTTGATCCAGCGCCGTGGGAGAGGCATTCCCTTCCGCATAGGGGATCGGCGACGGCCCTACCGTAGGCCAACCCAGGGGGGCATCTGGAGCGAACTGTCCTCCTCCCTTCCAGGGAACTTCTATGGAAGCCTTCCGGCCTGCATGACTTAACTGAATGCCGATAGGCATCTTCGACCAATGTCGAATCCCTTCGAGAACTCTACGCATAGCCCCTTCCGTCTCGTCGTTCCACAATCCGACATCGGCATAGGTAATGCGCCCCTCGGGAAGGACCGCCGTCGCCTCGATCGTGAGTAATGCGGCTCCCGAAAGCGCAAGCTGGCCGAGATGAATCAAGTGCCAGTCGTTCATGCATCCGTTTTCAGCGGAGTACTGGCACATCGGGGCAATCACGATTCTGTTTGCAAGATCGAGATCACCAATGCGAATCCGACTGAAGAGAGCGGGATCAGACATAAAGGTCGTCCTTATACATTTCGATCGGAGAATGAATACCAGCTACTTATCCTGGAACCAGGACTTCAGCCTGTCAAACGAAATCGTTCTAGAGTCTCAGGGCATTCCATCTCATCAGTCAAACCATTTCTCCGAAGAGCTCTTGTCGTCAACCGCCCACAACGAATGCGCAGAGAATGAGTGAGACTTACGTATCGCCTTCGGCCAGGAAGGAAAACATTGCACCTTCATGTCTGCAGGGACAATCTGAAATATGTCTTTAGGGAAAATGCCGTGTGGCAATGAACCAGGTTGACCGTGGGCCATGCGTAGATTTTGGTCAAGTCCGAAAGGATCAACGAACGGAGTAGAAAGGGGAAGATATGGGCAACATAGGATTTGCTTTTCAAGCATCGAAGACCGCCAAACAGAATACAGAGATGGAGTTGGCCAAGGAACGGGACAGGGGGAAAGCCTTTCGATCGTTCGGCAAAGTCTTCTTCTTTGGTGCTCTCTTATTTCTTGGTAGAGGAGCGGTAGGTCAAATCTGCCAGAACATCCCAGTCGATCCCAACGATGGCCTCGCCAAATCTCCACAGAACTTCAAACTCTTATATGAAACTGAAGACGTGCGGGTGTTGGAAGCGACTATCCCTCCCCATGGCGCCCAGGCCATGCATAGCTTCACGCGGCCGGCGATTCTTTATCTTCGGAATAGTGTGCGCAGCAAGACCTTCTCGCCCGATATAACGGATCCACTCGAACACGAAGAAGAGAAGCCTTTCCAACCGAAGGTTATCCGCATCAGCCCATCTGGGCCTTACTCCACTCAAAACCTAAGCCGGCACATGTTCGTCGGGTTGCGGGTTGAACTGAAACATCCCGGGTGCGGAATTGCTTCAGACTCTTCCGAACTCAAATCAAGCAGTTCACTAGTTGGCACTGATCCTGCCCATACCAATCGAATCCTCTACGAGGACGCCGATGTTCGAGTGACCGACGTGCGGATCACCAGCGGAGAACATTCACTTCCCGCAAATCTTCCGGGCTTCTACTATTTTCCCAAGTTGAAGGCCAGGCAAGAACAGATGTCGGATGATAGTGGTGTATCAAAAGGCGACAGGATAGTTCCGTTCGCATCCCTGGATAAGGCTATTGGATCTGGCACTCCGTCAGGGAAACCTCTGCACGCCATCCGCTTCGAGTTGAAATACAAAGTACAGAACAGTGGTCAAGGCTCACTGTCACCCTAGAGCAATTCTCCTGTGGGTATATAGGAGAGACTCCCAATCGATGGCCTTTTATCAATTGCTCTGAGGATGATCCGCCTAGCTCTCCAAACGCAAACGACTGGGAGGAACCACGACCTCAATCTTGCCGGTGGAGATGTCGTACACAAGGCCAGAGATCATGAAACCAGCCGGAAGAGCGGGGTTAGCCTTGTAGGCTGCGATATCCATGGCTACTGCCTTACGCGGATCCGTGATCGCCATGGAGTCGAGTTCAGACCGCGTCACACCTAAGTGAGCTGCGAGAAGATCAGGAGCAAGTTTGTAGCAACCAATGATCCCGCAATCGGTGTGATGGAGGATAACCAGATTCCATCCCAGACCCATCTCTTGCCCTGCGGCCTTCGCAACGGCTGGAAGCAAGATCAATGTCTCGACCAGTGCAGGGTTCATCCGGCCACCGATGTTGCGGATGATCGCTGCTTCGCCCGGCTTCAGTCCAAGCACGTCCATCGGATCGACTCTGGGATCCAGGCACCCAATCAAAATGGTCTTGGTCGACGGTATGATCTTCAAACTGGCCGAGTGCCTAGCGCTCACAAATGCGTCGTTCCGTTGCGTGATGGTCTCGATGAAATCCAAAGCCGCCTCCAAAGTTTTGACAAACTTTATCCCTGGTCCAAAGCACAATCCAAACTATCACTTACAAACCTATGCCCCAAAAACACCAGCAAAACACCTTGTCAACCCCTAAAACAAGCTAACCTGTTTCAAATCTGAGAGATCGAAGTGGCACTTTAGTTATGATCCACTCTCTAAAATAGAAGTAGAAGTAAAGTTCGCTCAGTGCGAAACAGTAGCCGTTCCTTGCCAAGTCATCCACCCAAGATCGATCAGATCTAAGCCCACGGCGATAAGAAAAGTCCAGGCCCAAGCCCCATCCCATGAAGATTTTGCGCAAAAACCCGGGGGGAGGGGGTGTAGGCAAGGCCCCCCCAGGGGGGCCAGCCCACCGCCATGGAGCGCGAACTCACCCACACCAGGCCGTGGCGGCCCAATCAACGAGTGGTCAACCTACAGAACCGCATGAACACGAGATTCCCTCCCTTACAAATGAGATAGACCTAGCGGTGACCGCCTCCACGATCTCCGCCACCTCCGCGATCCCCACCACCGCCGCGATTTCCGCCTTGCGCCCCCGCGCTGTGCTCACGTCCGCCGTCGTGGCCTGCATTTCCCACATGGCCCTGTCCGTCCCGTGCTTCGTTTGCCTGGAAGTGATTAAAAGCGCGATCTCCGCGCCCCGGCATTGGCCCAGCATAACCGTGGCGAGGATCATAGCGATTATCGACGTGGCCGTAGAAGCCGCGAGAGCCGTGGAACCAAGGCCCAGCCCCGATAAACACTCCGCCATTGAACCAATCCGTGCCGTAGTAGCCATAGGGAGAGCAACTGTAGGGCGCGTAATCGTAATACCCGTAGGGACACACAGGCGCAACTCCGATGCCAATCGCAATTTGAGCCGGTGTCACTGCCGTACTGAAGACAAACACAGCACCGATCGCTACAGACGTGAAAGCTTTCCAGTAAGTCATCGTTCCTCCTTGACCTTCATTGCGTTGAAACAAGACAAACTGCAGATTTCTAGCCGCTATGAACTACCGCGAGTTATTCCTAACTGATGCGCTGTCCGCAGTAACAGAAGATATTCGAGTGTTCTAAAGTGCCTGGGGCGAGATCCACATGACATTCGAGCTGCACATGAAGCTCACCTGGCCACTGCCTGATGGTTCACAGATCTTCATACTTCCAGTCAGAAAAAGATGCTCTATTCTGCTCTAATTTAGGTTCAACGGCTGACTAGCTCAGGAAGAGAATCCTCGTTTGCGATCATGTGTCCTGTATTGAGATTTCACTTCATTCGTAACCACCCCCGGGATAACGCCAGCATCCTACAAGAAATGAAGTTCTCGAAAGTCGCAGCCTGCTCTTTCGCCGCGCTCCTGGCGGTGACCCTTCGTGCGGACAATGCACGTTTCGACCTGGTTGGTCCCAAAATCGACGTTCGCGTCACTCGCGGAACCATCACCTTGCCGATCGCTGAAGTTCCCAATCTGCAGGGAGGCGACAAAATATGGGTGAAGGCTGATCTCCCAGCGAGCCAGGCCAACCATCTGCTCATCATCGTCACCTTCCTTCGCGGCACCACTAACGCGCCGCCAGACGACTGGTTCACAAAGATCGAAACCTGGGACAAGAAGACCGCTGAAGGCACGACGATTACTGTTCCAGCCGAAGCCGAGCAGGCCATTCTCTTCGTCGCTCCTGAAACCGGTGGCGACTTCAATACCCTGCGCTCCGCTGTGAAAGGCAAACCAGGTCTCTTCATTCGTGCCGATGTCGATCTAAATGAAGCCTCCTTCGAGCAGCAGCGCATCGAACGCTATCTCGCCGCGATGAAGACAGTTCCCCAGAACGACCAGAAAGCCATTCAGGATCGCTCCGCAAAGCTGGCCTCTACACTCGCTCTCAAGCCCAACGCCGACTGCTTCAAACAGTCCGTCGAGCAGCAGGTGAACTGCCTCACCCAGTCCAGCGCTCCGGTGCTGCTCGACGACGGCCACGGCCAGAGCATCGCCGAATCTCTCTCCACTGGCCCGTCGTCGGACTTCATCAACGCCGCCTCCTATACACAACCAGGAGGAGCCGGCCTCTACTCGGCCTACGTGGGTGCCGTAGTGGACCTCGTCCATCTTGTCACCCTGATGCACACCGCGCAGTACCAGTACATTCCTGCAATCAGCTTCCCTCAGGGCTCCACGCTTAATCTGAAGCTCAATGCTCCACCCTCGTTCCATAAACCCGAATCCGTCATCGTTATCGGATTGCCCGCAATCCAAAAGACCAAGCTGCCGCCGTTGCATCCTCACGACATCAATCAGGTCGCATGCCTTTTGCAGCCAAGAATGATTCTGCCCCTTGAAGGCGCGCCTCTCGTCTTCTCCACCAGCTTCGCTCACGATCTCGTTCTGCACCTCAACCGAACCGGAGCTGCCACCGACATTCCACTTACTCCCGAAGCGTTCGAAGGCGGCCTCATCGTCGCAAAAGAAAAGCAACGCGAGTCACTGCAAGATACCAAACGACACGATGACAGCGCGGCAGCAGCGAAGACTGACGTGAAGATCGGCACAAGCAGCGATCTCACCATCACCGGCACCGTCCGCGGCTACTTTGGTTTCGACTCCTTTGAAGGTCCCACCCTCACCCTCCAGCAGGTTGATGGCAAAAACTGGAAGATCGTTGGCGATACCCAACTCCTCGCCGGACAGGATAATCACCTCACGATTAAAGGCGATGGAACCGCTTGCGTCGAGCATATCGCGCTTTCAAACAACAAGGACAAGGACGTTGAGGTCACCTTCAAGCCTGCAGGAACCAACGAAGGCAAGGATGCAAACAACACTCTCGATCTGGAGGTCCCGCTCAAAAAGGTGCAGCCCGGCGGCTACTCCCTCGCCATCCAGCAGTATGGAAGCTCCGACAAAAATAACGTCCCGCTAACCGCATACACCGGCGACATTCACCTTGAGGGTATCAAGATTCACCAAGGCGACAACAAAGCCATACTCACCGGAGCGGGCCTTAAGGATGTCGTCTCAGCACAAATCGCCGATCAAGCCTTCACCCCCGCACCCAGCGGCAATGACGACAAGACCGTGCATCTTGACGCCAAGGCCGGAGTCTCGCTCGGCGAGAGCAAAGATGCGACGGTAAAGCTTAAAGACGGTCGCACGATGACCGTAAAAATCTCCGCCGAAGGCGCCCGTCCAGCTCTGACACTGCTCTCTTTCAACGACACTCCGACACAACAAAGTGGAGCCATTCCTATCAGTTTGGGAATGAAAGATGAGATCCCAATTAGCAGCAAGCTGACCTTTGTCGTGCAAACGAAAGAGGTATTTCCTCGCACACAGACCGTCGAAGTTTCCACAGGAAGCGGCCTGGTCCATACAAGCCTATCGATTGCTGCCAGCAATCTCATATTGCAGGACGAACACACCGCCATCGCCACGCTAAACCCACTCACCGCCTTCGGTCAGTCTGCCTTCGGGAAGCTGCAGATGCGCCCAGTCGCGGAAGATGGCACATCGGGCGATTGGACCTCGCTAGGCACCCTCGTCCGCACGCCACAAATCACAGTCATCCGTTGCACCACCCCAGACGCGCCCACCTGTACCGTCGAAGGTACTAACATGTTTCTTGTTCAGTCCTTCGGTGCAGACAAAGACTTCGCAAAGCCAGCCGAAGTGCCAACCGGATTCGCCGAGAGCACCTTTAGCGTGCCCACACCGGCAGATGGAAAGACGCTTTACCTCAAACTACGCGATAACCCCGATGCAGTGGCCACCATGACGCTCCCCACACCCGTTGAGAACCCTGCACCTGCACCAGCGCCATCACCCGACTCGAACACAGCTCCCGATGGCCACCCTGCGCCAGCCCCACAGAGCCAGCCTCCCACACCCGATCCGGCAAAACCATCCACACCTCCTGCCCAACCTCCTACCGAAGCTCCTGTGACACCAAAGTAACGAACGAGTCAGACTGACGAAGAGTCATCAAAAAAAGAACTAGCGATTAGTCGATTCGAGCGAGAAGGCCGCAGCTTGAAAGTCTCCCCGCAGTTCAACGTCCACTCCTTGCTGCATCCAGAAAGCGCCGCTGGCAACAGATGGAGTATTCGCAGATAACTTACCATCGAGAGCGGTGATCTTATACAGCTGGTCCGGTCTCAGTCCCCTGAGATGTATCCGCGGGTATCGATAAAGCATTTGACTCGAGTGCAGAAACGCAAAGGTGACAGCTCGGCCCTGATCTTCGGAGACACTTTCCGTCACAGACTGTTCGCTTCCCTTCTGGGGTGAAATCAACCGATAGAGCGAACCACGCTGTGTGGTTTCGCGAATCTGCTTATATTGATTCACCATCTTCTTCGCAGTAGCGAAGTCCTCTGGCTTCCAATTATTGAGATTCGCTCCGATACCAAGGGATCCCTGCATAGCGGAGAGAAAACGATATTCAAGCGAGAGCACACGTTGATTGACCCAGGTGGGAGAGTCCGTAACCCACGCCATCATTACACCTGGAGCGTAAGCATAGCTGAAGCCATCTTGCATCAGAAGGCGGTCGAAGGCGTCCGTATTGTCCGAGGTCCAGACTTCATCCGTCAGTCTCATAATCCCAAGATCAACACGGCTGCCGCCACCAGAGCAACTTTCAATCTCTACCTTCGGATATTTCGCTCGCAGCTCCGCAAGGATCGAATAGAGATTCTGTACATAGTCAACGTACACTTTCTTTTGATCTTCGACTGCGACGGCTGGCCATCCGGGTTCGGACCAGTTGCGGTTGTAGTCCCACTTCAGGAAAGCGATATCATTTTCATTCAGGAGTTTGTCGAGAAACTGATAGATATATTCGCGCACGTCGGGACGAGCCAGATTGAGCATCATCTGATTTCTGCCCTCTGTACGTGGCCGGCCGGTGAAGTTGAGCACCCAGTCGGGGTGCTTTCGGTAGAGATCGCTGTCTGCGTTCACCATCTCCGGTTCGACCCATAGACCAAAGTCCATGTTGAGTGAATGCACTTTATCGATCAATGGCTTTAGTCCGTGGGGAAACTTCACCGGGTTCACATACCAGTCACCCAAACCCGCACGGTCATTCACTCGTTTGCCAAACCAGCCATCGTCGACTACGAACCTTTCCACACCGATCGTGGCAGCCTTCTCCGCAAGAGTCTCTTGCCCCGCTTCATCCACTTTGAACTCAGTCGCTTCCCAGGAGTTGTAGAGAACCGGACGAAGCTTCGGGCTTGGCGCGTGCGGGAGGATGCTGGAAGTTTCAAAGCGGTGCAGGAGCCTTGACGCACCGCCTACTCCCTTGTCCGAAAAACCAGCGTAAAAGTCAGGCGACTGAAGATGCTGGCCAGGCACCAATCGATAGCCAAAGTCGAAGGCATTCGGCCCTCCAGTTACGCGGATCTGCTGTAGCTGATCCTGTTCCACACTGATCTGCCACGATCCGCTCCATCCCAAAGCGCCAAACCAAACATCACCCTGATCCTGATCGTTCGAACTGGCACGGTCAATTGCGAACCAGGGGTTGTTTTGATCGCCCGTTGAACCTCTACGGCTCTCGAGAATGGTCTTTCCTGGTTGGATCATCTGCTCATGTAGACTCCACTCTCCCGCCCAGCGGCCTGTGAGGTATCGCAATCTGTAGTCGACTCCGCGCGGCAGATTCCAAGTGCCGGACGCCATTTGTTCGATAGTCAAGGACTCTGCTGTCTTGTTCTGGAGCTGTGCAGATCGCCGCAGGATGCCCGTCTTAGGGTCTACCTGGTAGAGCAACTCGACATAGACTTCTCGAGATATGTCTTTGAGCAAAATGGTTAGCTGGTCCCCAGCGATGGCATGAGAAACATACTCCAGCACCAGGTCGCGATTTCCATCCGGGAACGTGATCTTCAGATCCGGTTCGACATAGAGACCGCCTCCCCAACCCGCAAACTCGTGCCGCGTTGTATTGATCGAGTCGTCAAAGGAAGAGAGCCCGCCGTCCGAGTGCGGCGCAGCAAAACTGTCCATTGAGGGTAGCCGCTTCCCCCAATACATAGTTTGCGGTTCCTTTTTTTCGTTGATCCCGAAGAGATAAGACATCCCGGCAGCATCTATGCGAAAAACCTTTGTTTGCTTGTCGAAACGAATCGACGTGCCGCCAGCTTGCGAATGAGCCTGCAACGGATTCGTTATTCCCGATATTGCCATTACCAGAATCAGGAACAACTGCCTGGTGGCTTGCGCCAGTTTTCCGCTGGGCATCCCCGCATTGGACCGCCTGTAAACTATCATTGCTCTCTCTGTAGAGTCCATTTTTCTTACCCTCAAACCAGATTCCTTCGACGTTATCGAGCACGCTCGAGTCTGAAATTATTCCCTACATGCTGTGCTAATCGTGCGAGCATTGACGAGTGGTGTTTTTTGCCGATAGGCTCGGCGTGAGCAATTGCTCCAAACTATACGAATCGTTCGTCGCAACATAAATGACGTGCCTATAACTCGAACATTGAGACCTATGAACAACCCTTCCAAGAGTTCCGGAATTAAAGACATAGCCAATGCCCTTGGCATATCGATTGGCACGGTGGATCGAGCCCTGCACGAGCGAACGGGCGTTAGTCCAAAGACCAAAGCACGCGTCCTTCAGATGGCAGAGAAATTGGGATACAAGCCCAACCTCGCTGCTCAAGCACTGAAACTGAACCGACGCTTGGAGATCGCCGTTGTTCTTCCGAAGCAGATCTCTCACTTCTTTGACCCGTTGCGTGCGGGTATTCGCGCCGCCGCAGACGCGACCGTCGGCATGCATATCAAAGTCACGTTTTACGAGTATCCACGGCTCGGACAAGGCGACTTGGAACTGCTCGAAGCCAGATTGAAGGATAAGTATGACGGGATCATCTTTACCCCCGGCAATCCCAGGAAACTCGAGTCGATCATTCAACGACTGGCCGCTCATGGTACTGCGGTGCTTTGTGTCGCGAGCGACGCCCCAGGCAGCCGTCGCATCGGTCTTGTCTCCGCGCATGCTTACAGCAGCGGCGCGTTGGCCGCGGAACTCCTGTCCCACAAACTTTCGCGAAAGACGCATGTTGCGACAATCACTGGCGAGTTGACGACGTTCGACCATGCCGAGAAACTTAGGGGATTCGCCGCGACCCTTGCCATGCTTGCTCCGCATCTCAGTTTGTTGCCTGTGGTCGAGTCTCATGAACGTCCCAAGGAAGCGTACCGGCAAACCATCGCCTTGCTCCACGGAGAAACGAAGCCGCAGGGTTTGTATATCAGCACTGCGAACAGCCTCCCTGTCCTCCGCGCACTTGAGGAAGAAGACTTGCTTGGGAAGATCCAGGTCGTCACTACCGATCTTTTCCAGGAATTGGTTCCCATGATTGAGACTGGGAAGATTCTCGCGACCTTGTACCAGCGCCCATACACGCAGGGCAAGGTCGCGTTCGAGAGCCTTATCACCCATCTGCTCGAAGAGAGGAAGACCTCTCCCATGATTCGTCTTGCACCGCATATTATCTTCCGCAGCAATCTCCCGCTCTTCACGGATCGGTTAGACGGTCTTGCTGACCCGGGACGATCGTAAGACCGCGCAGGTATAGTCTGGCGGTCTCGCTGATCTGTTTTACTTCCCTGCCTCAGGGATGAAGCGGATAGCGCATCCCCCTCCCGAAGCTAAATGCAGCGTCAACTGCTCTCCCTTATGGACGGTCTGCTTTCTGATCGCGACATTTTTCGGATGCACTCCCGCATCCGCGGCATCTTCGTAGATCTCCGCGGTATAGCGTCCCGAGCCAAGGAAGTCGAGCGGCACATGAAGCTCGCGAGGGGTCCAATTCGTGATGCTTCCGAGATACCATTCCTTTCCATGGCTGCGGGCGATCGTCACGAACTCCCCGGGCTCGCCGTTCACTACGTGCATTGCGTCCCACTGAGTCGGCACATCCTGAATGAATTTAAAGGCTGGCTGATTAGCATACGCCTGGGGACTGTCAGACACCATCTGAAACGGAGTCTGAAAGACAACATAGAGTCCCAATTGTTGGGCTCGGGTGCCCATAATCATGGGACTTTGGTCACGCCCGACGAACTCATCCTCGGTTACATTGTTGAAGCCACCGGGCGTATAGTCGAGCGGTCCCGCGACCATGCGCGTAAAAGGAAATACTGTCCGATCGACCGGAGAGTCTCGTCTCGCCACCTTACTATTCTCTGCTCCTAGGACTGCTTCATAGCTAAGTACGTTCGGATAGGTTCTTTCAATACCCCAAGGTTTGCTGGCGCCATGAAAGTCCACCATGAGATGGTGTTCCGCCGCCAGGCTAGCCACGTCATAGTAGAACTTGATCCCCTCTTGATCGTCACGATTGATGAAATCGATTTTGACGCCGGCCACTCCCCATTTTTCGAAGAGCGGGAAGGCATCTTTCATTTGATCCATCACAGACGTCGAATAGAGCCAGATCCATACCTTGACGTGCTTCGCAGCAGCATAGCGAACAAGTTCCGGCACATCGACGTTGCCGCGCTGCTTCAGGATGTCTCGCCCGTCCGCCCATCCGGCATCGAGCAGCATATACGGAAAGCCAGATTGAGCCGCGAAGTCAACGTAGTACTCCATGTTCTTCGTTGTGTAAGCGGCTTTCCCATCCGGTCCGATATCTCCGGCCCACCAATTCCAGGAAGCTTTGCCAGGACGAATCCAGCTCGTATCCTGCACGCGGTTCGGAGAGTTAAGATCGGAGACAATGTTCGATTCCATCAGCCTTCCCGGCTCGTCTCCAACGATGAGGACTCTCCATGCAGAGTGATGCGGAAGTGTCGTTGAGAGAGCAAGGTTAGCATCGTCGAACCGCGGTGAAAGCTTCGATACGAAATAGTGACCAGCCCAGTTTCCCGAAGGGTTCGTCACGTACATACCGGAATTGCCTTCGAGATCTGCTTCCGTCAGAGTCATCCACGCGATACCGGGCGAATGCATCAACAAAGGCATACCAATGAGAAAGCTGCTCGATACGCCACCTTGATTGCTAAAGGCCGTGATAGGTAGCTTCACGTATTCGCTCTCATAGCTGCTTCGGTAGTTCGGAAGCGCCAACGCCCACGTCGTGGCATCGGTGCTAATACGAAACTCGGTATTCTCCTGCTTGAGACGAACCTCTTTCATTGCATCCTGTTCGGGCAATACGTAGCGGAAGGCCACGCCATCGTTGTAGGCTCTCGCTTCGATGTTCAATAATCGGTGAGGTTCGCCAGTCTCGGAGGTTCGTAGCAACACGCTGTTGTACTGATCGTGAACGCTGCTCACCTTGCCTGCCAGCAAGCTATAGTCGTCACTCCCTTTCGCCGGGACCGCCTCAACGAGGTGAACATTGGCTCCGAGCGCAGGTTGCCCAACCAACTCTAAAGAGAGGGCCGATTGATCAAGCACCGGCTTCCCGCGAAATGTCACGGAGTACACGAGCTTCCCGCCAGAAGAAGATGATTCCTTTGCAGCGATTGTCGTGAACTGGATAGCCAATCGCTGATCCGGCGACGACAGGGTCACTGGGATCGACTGCGCGAAGCATTCATAAGCCAGCGTTGTCGCGAGAAAAACCAAGGCAAGATGCGAATTCTTCAAGGACCAACTCATAGGAACAGCCTTTCGATAAATGGCAGCGGCGCGGAGGCAGCAGTTCGGGGCGAAGGGTGGGAGTTTTCGCCCAGGCCCTTCACCCCTTTTCGAGTTACTCCAACTTTATGGGCGTAGCTCATGAGTTAGAACGCGTATTTAAGTGACAGTTGAAAGAAACGAGCATCCGGGGTGTTGTTCTGAAATGTCTTTGGCCCAGTGATATTGCCCGCATTGGCGCTGTTGTTGGTTGTCGACGGATTGCCGAGGGTTGGATGATTCAGTACGTTGAATCCATCTGCGCGGAACTGAAGATACTGTTCACGCCACGTTCTGAAGTTTTTGAACAGTGACATATTGATACCGTAGTATCCCGGCCCATAGATCTGGTTGGACTTCCCGCCCAGATATTGAATCACGGTCGCTTGATCTGTCACGGGAGTGGTGATCAGGTTGCCCGACAATGGATTCGCAAAGGCGCAAGGGTTATACCAGTTTGTACGGTTCCTTACGGAGGTTGGACAATCCGCAGCAGCCAGCGATGGATTGGAAGGGTCTGGTGAGCCACCGGGTGCGAACGCACTTCCCACAAGATTCGCTCTTCTCGTGTCAGTGGCGCCGGCCGCTCCAGTGTTGTTCGCGTATACGGTGAAAGGCGTACCGCTCTGGGCGACCCAGGTCAGACTCGACGACCATCCACCTACAATTTCGTCAGCCCATACGGAATGGTTCAGATACGCGCGTCCCTTACCAAATGGGAGAACATAGTTGCCGTTGAGCGTGAAACGGTTCCGAACGTCGTAGACCGAATTAGTCAGTTCGTCGATGATTGGAATAAGAGCGCGTTGACGGTCTCCAATGCCGCTGGAGAGGCCTCCAGCGGAACCGGTATCATCCATGGCATGCGCCCAAGTGTAAGTGGCGAGGAAGCTCAAGCCGTGCGACGCGCGCTTTTCCGCCTTCGCCTGGAGCGAGTTATATGTGCTCACACCGCCATAACGAATTGTGCCGATTCCCCCAAGATCCGGAAAGGGTTGGAACTGCTGTGTGCTAGTTCCAGCTGGATACAATGCTCGAACCGCATTGGGATCGGCATACGTTCCGAGGTGGCGCGAAGAGTTTCCAACATAGCTAATGGTTGTTGCCAAATTGGAAGTCATCTGCCGCTGAAACGATAGGTTATAGTTCATCGTGTACGGCGTCTTGATCTGACGATCAACGGCATGAAAACCGGGCGAGGTTACTGCGTTCAGGATGCCGTTGCCCAGAAAGGCCGACATCCCACTCTCCAGGGTAATGCCGTTTGATGGGCAGTTCCCAAGGCTGCACGACTTGGGATTGATGTTGATCTGGCCGCGAAATGGGAAGTTGTCGCCAATGTTCGTTCCACCATTGCTCTCCAGTCCTCCGTAGAAGATTCCATAGCCAGCGCGGATCACGGTAAGTGGATCTAACTGATAGGCGAGTCCCACGCGTGGCGCAAAGTTCGTCAGTTGACCGCTTGCGAGGCGTTCGTTGTCGACGTACTGAACCCCGATACCATCCTTCGCCAAAATACCCAGGAACACGCTACCGAGAGCGACAGAATTCTCAATCTTCTTAGGGAGAATCACCGTACCGGTTCCGGCGCCAATCCCCAGAGAACCGGGAATGAAGTTCTCTTGCCTTCCCGAATTCTCTTTGAGGGGCTCGTAGTAGTCATACCTTACCCCGAGGTTGAGTGTCAGTCGCGAAGATAACTTCCAATCGTCCTGCAAATACACAGAGTCATACCATTGGGCGTCATTGATGTTTGGAGCGCTCGAGATGGATCCCGAATTCATCTGGTCAGCTAAGAAGTCCGCAATGCCAGAGCCCGAAGTAGTAGTTGACTTAGGATCGCTGGTGTAAAGCCCATTGAAATTGTAGTTACCAAGATTCGATGGCGCGTACCGATCAAAGAATCGAATCGCCTGGAACGAAACACCCAATTTTAGAGAGTGATTTCCCCAAGTCTTCGAAATGTTATCGAGGATCTGATAAACATTCTGAGATTCATTCGACGTTCCCTGTGATCCCCAATTGCTTAATCCGGAGACTGTTGCCAGTGGGAGGCCTCCCTCATTCGGCGTAAACGGAATGCCTCCCAGCCCGAGGGTTGGCGCGAGATTGGTATTAGCGTTTGGCTGAAGAAAAGAGAATCTGCCCGCGTTGAAACTGAAGCGAAACTCATTGGTAAGCGACGGCGTGAAGATATGAGTTTCACTGGCTGCAAAATTCTGAGCCAGATTGACGTCATTTTGACCACCATATGGGCTGCCATCAAGAGGATTGCCCAACGGCAGGCCGTTGACCGTGATCTGATGTACGTAGCTGTAACGCGCATAGGCCTGATCTTTCGCGCTAATATTCCAGTCCAGACGCTGATCCCACTGGAACGTATTGTTGTGGGTGGGAGTATTGACAACATAATTGCTAAACGTCTTTCCACCGTTTGTATTGGGCAAGGGGTACAGATTCAAGATGCGCTGTGCTACCGCGTTGATCTGGCCAGGGCAAAACACATTATTCTGGCCGTTGCATGACAACTTATTGGCGGCACCACCACCTGAGTTAGGCTGGTAAAGCTGAACGCTCTGACCATTGAGATTTGTGTTCAGCAGCTCTGAGAAATTTCCCTGCCGCATCAGTGCTGTGGGTACGGAATAGACCCCCGGATT
The DNA here is from genome assembly GCF_018449545.1 of Granulicella sp. dw_53. Classification (GTDB taxonomy): domain Bacteria; phylum Acidobacteriota; class Terriglobia; order Terriglobales; family Acidobacteriaceae; genus Edaphobacter. The sequence continues at coordinate 146,987 of NZ_JAAVUR010000013.1, forward strand.
GCTGAAGGCGATTCGGTTTGCTTCTGCATCACCAAAGTAAAAGAGCTTGTTCTTCCAAATCGGAAAGCCCAGTGTCGCTCCAAACTGATTCTCGTGGTACACGGGTATTGTCAGTGCATTCCAGTTCTTTGCGTCCAGGCTCGTATTTCGGACATACTCCCATACACTACCGTGTATCTGATTGGTGCCGGATTTAATACTGGCACTCAACACCGCACCGGCAGAATGCCCAAACTCGGCGCTGAAGTTACTTGTCTGGAGACTGAACTCCGATAAGGCATCTGGAGGCGGACGAACAACATAGGTGGAGCCGTTTAGAAAGTCGACGAGATTAGTATTGTTGTCGACTCCATCCAGAATAAAGTTGTTCTGCGTCGACCGCTGTCCGTTCGCAACGAAGTCTCCCGACCCTGATCCGCGCGTGTTTCCGAAGGGAGGAGCAACACCCGCCGTCAACTGGGCAATATAGACGAAGTTACGGCCGTTCAACGGCGTGTTATTGATCGTCTCGCTGCTGATTACCTGTGATACTCCGCTCGTCTGCGTCTCGAGAAGGGGTGGAGCGTCAGTGATAGTCACCGTCTCAGAAACGGAGCCAGGCTTGAGAGCGATGACAATATTCAGTCGCTGCTGGGCATCGAGATGGACGTTCTGCTGCGTCGTTGTTTGAAAGCCCTGCGCTGAAGCGCTGACGGTGTAATTTCCAATTTTGAGCGGAGAGAACACATAGACACCACTCCCGTTGGTACTGCCGCCCAGCACCAGGCCCGTATCGACATTCGTAACAACCACCTTCGCTGACGGAACTACAGCCCCCGAATTATCCTGCACGATCCCTGTAATTGCGCCCTGATCAACCTGGGCTATTCCAACTCGGCTTGAAAAAGCCATCCCGACAATACATAACAACCCCACCCAACTCTTCGTGATCCGATATCTAGTTTTTTGAAAGCTGCCCTTCTTCATCTTCCTACTCCTCCCCGCATCAATCTATGAACTCCGACAACACAGGTCTCTTAGGACCGGACACTTTCAACTCTGCTTGTCACGAATCAAGATTTCCCTGGGTGGCAGTGTACGTTACCGGAAATCACCGTATGCCTTCGATATAAAGACTGTCAAGTGCATTTAAATTTTTGCGATGGAGCCAACGCGTGGCATATTAGGAAATCTGGCGATCCGGCTCACATTTTCGTGTACGTTTCCTCAAACAAAGCAAAGCGCCAGATACATAAATTCCTAGTTCATTTCCTAGCGACTGGAAAGAACCTTCGCCTCGATCTGCTCTAACGTCTTCCCTTTTGTCTCTGGCACGTAGAAGAAAACAAAGAGCGCACCTACGATGCACACAATGCCATAACCAAGAAAAGTTCCAGAACTCCCGAGTGCTCGATTGATAAGTGGGAATGTGTAAGTAAGAGCAAAAGAACTGATCCACAGGGCGCTCACAGCTACGGATACAGCCTGTGATCTCACCTTGTTAGGGAAAATCTCAGAGATCAAGACCCATGTAATCGGAGCGAGCGTAAGCGCATAGCATGCGATCGCGCTGAGCGTCAGAATCAGGACCGCACTTCCGTGCCATCCTTGCCTGTAAGCCAAGCTAGAAAAGAGGTGGGACAAGCCTATGCCGATACAACCAAACAGCATCATGGGCCGACGTCCGACTCGATCGACGATCAACATTGCGAGCACAGTAAAGATCAGGTTGATCGTCCCCGTAATCACAATGTTGAGCAGGATGTCGTTTTCCCCATACCCCGCGCTGCGGTATACCTCTGCAGCGTAGTTGAAGAGGATATTGATGCCCGTCCACTGCTGCAAGACTGCAAGAGCCATTCCAATCAGCACGATTCGCCGAACGCCTGGAAGCCAGAGATCACTCCAGGACGCCGAACTACCTGCTTCCATCTGAATGGTCCTCTTTATACTGTCAGCCTCGGCAAGCGCATAGGACGGCCCACCCACTTTAGTTAGTACCGAATATGCAGCTTCATCCATGCGTTTTGAGAGCAGCCAACGAGGACTCTCTGGAATGAATAGAGACATGATCGTGAATGCGATAGCCGGGACTACCACGGCGCAGAACATCCATCGCCATCCAAATTGAACGTTCCATGTCTGCAGGAAAGCCACATGAGCAATGTGTTCAGGGATAGGCTGTGCAATCCGCCAATTGGCGATTTGCGCCAACAAGATACCCACCACAATAGCGAACTGATTGAGACTGACCAGCCGTCCGCGGATCTGTGCGGGGCTTATCTCAGCGATGTACATCGGAGAGATATTGGAACTGAGCCCAATAGCAGTGCCTCCCACGATTCGCCAGAAAATGAAAGACGAAAACGAATACGACCAACCGGTCAGCCCCGAGGAGATGGCGAACAGGATAGCGGAGACAAGAAGAACTCTCCTCCTGCCAAATCGGTCTCCCAAATATCCCGCGACAAAGGATCCCAGGAAGCAGCCAACCAGAGCACAACTGTTTGCCCATCCAATGAGATACTCCGAAGTGAGACCAAAATACGCCTCATAGAACTGACGAGCGCCACCAATTACAACCCAATCGTAGCCGAAGAGCAGGCCACCCATCGCCGCTGCGAGAGCGATTCCCCAAACATAAATCGTATGTTCAGCATCAGGGGCTGACTCACTGCTGCGAGAATTGATTGGAGCTATCTGCATCGTTCAGCTCACGGCCGTTTCAATAATCGTTAAAAGGTCCGCAGCGCCAGTGTGATTTTGGTCAAGTCGGAGCACCTCATGGAGCAACGCCGCCGCTTGCTCTGATCTGCCGAGCCCCAGCAAAGCCTGCGCGCGCAAAAACTTCGCAGAGATCTCCTGCCTGAGACCCAGGTCCTCGTCGAAGAGCAATAACGCAGGTAAAGACGTGGCAAAATAGTCGATCTTTGGTGTCTCCTGTTCCAATTCCAGAGAATAGTCGTAGATCTCTTGGAACAGATTTCGCGCCTTGTCAACACGTCCTAAACTCGATAGCGCCTGCGCGCTCCAATAAGTCATATCTGAGATATCGCGAACCCGCATCTGCTGAAAATCCCCACGTTGCTCCGCGGCGCGATTCCAAAGCAGGATTGCCTGCTCTCGATTTTGATTTGCGGCATGTGCGACACCGAGCCAATAGTCAACCATGCTTAAATTCATCAGAAGGTGTTTCGCTTCGCTTAGGCTCTCCGGCACATTCCACGCACCTTCGAAGCTCTGGATGGCCTTCACCGCATCATTTTCTGCTAGTGCTCTCTGACCCAGGAGCAAATTCGCACGGACATACTGCGATAGAACAAGTCCTTCTCCGCCCTCCCAGGGCTGAAATCTGCGGGACAGTAAAACCTCTAACGCTTCACTGGGCCGGCCTACCTGGTTATAGAGCGAAGCCAATTCCACTGTAAGGTCATCACGCGTCGAGACCAGAGCTGCAATTTCCCCAAGTGCATTGAGTCGAGATATGGGGCTGGCCCCCGTTCGCTTCAAAAGTTGATCTTCTTCATAAGCGATGCGGGCATCGTTCGGAGCTAAGGCTCGTGCCTGTCTGAAGCAATGAAGCGCCTTCTTTGAATCTCGCCTGACGTTGTAATATGCGAAGCCGAGGTTTCGCCAAGCTGTCGGAAACTCGGGGTCGAGTTCCGCCGCCCTCTCCCAGTGCTGGATGGCTTCTTCGTGACGACGGCGATCATAGAGCAAGTTCCCGAGATAGTATTCCGCGCGGGCATCCGTGGGGTTCCTCTCAATTGCAGCCTGAAGAAGTACCATCTCATCCAGGCGACTCGGGAAGACATAAGCCGCATCCGCTGAGGCCGCGAGTCTGTAGGCTGCTGCGCTCTCCTCATCCAACCCAAGCAAGCTGTAGACATGGGCGAGAGCATAGAGCAGCATCGCTTCCGATCCATCTTGCCTGGACACAAAGTCGCTACGGAGAACACTGAGCGCATCCTCCAGAAGGCCGGGTCGCATGAGATCGAATGCCAGATCCAGTCTCTGTTGGCCGTCGCTAGGAATTGTGCCAGCGTCGAGGTAACGCCCCCAATTATCCAGTCGATCGAGCTCAAGAGTTGCCCTGACACAGTCCTCCGAATCCTTCCCACGCCCCAATCGTCGCAATACAATTGCCCGCAAGTTACGAGCGTTGAGATTATCTGCATCGGCACGCAACGACCTTTCTACATGGTCGAGAGCCTTTGCCCATTCGTGGCGACTGCAATCGATCTCCGCTAGACGATGATAGGCTGGCCCGCGCCAGGCAGCATTCCAAGTAGATTTGTAAAAAGCTTCATATGCTTCATAGGTCCGGCCTTGATAACTCAGCAACAACCCAAGGTTGTAATACGGTTCTCCATCATACGGATTTGGATTCCTCTCCGTCATGCGGGAAATCGCTGTACGAAGATACTGCTCCGCCTCCTGGAACTCTCCTCGCCTCAGGTGCCATCGACCTATGGCATGATTCGAGCGACTGTCGCCGGAGTCGCGGGAGATCGCCTCCAACCAATAAGCTTCTGGGCTCCGGGTTGCATGTCGATACTGCTCCAGATGCAACCCGATGAGATAAAGCTCGTCACTAGAACTAATCTCCTCAGGCAGTCCGGGCTCAACTGCAACCGATGGTGCAGGGGCCTCAACAATCTCGCTAGGAGCAAAACGCAACACTATCTCTTCATGTGCTCCACCACTTCTCAACAAAAATTCGAGGTCTTCGCCTTCTCCGAGCTCCGGAAAGTCAAGATGCAATGGGCGGCTCGGCTCGAGTTCCCCGCGCCACTCAGCGACATCCTTCCCGTGGCTACTCAGGGAGACAATGGCATCGGATATCTCACGCGTAACAAGCAAATGAACGATCACCCCACGTACATCTCTCTCTATCCGTAATGCAGCGTCCAGGTTTGCGATATCCGGCACTCCGATCTCACGAATCGGATACCAGTATTGGCTGAAGGTCTTGGTCTCACCGGGTGCGAGAAAGGAAAAGTCAGGTTGATTGTCTGTGTAGACTCCCGCCATAAGCTCGATATACGGTCCGTCTGAGTTAGTTAGGCTTCGATCCCATGCATAGCCGAATTCGTGATTTCCCCACGTCCACTGCTTCTTCCCAGGCGCGATGTGATGGTTTGAAACATGCACCATACCGGCGCCAACCGCGTGGTCATAACCACCAGCGAAGTCTCCCTTTGAGTTGGCCACCATATAGCTGGTGGGGACGGGGATATTCGCGTACCAACTGAGATCGTTCGCCGGGTAAGAGCCATCCGGAGAAAACTTCGTCGGCTTCTCTTCTTCAGCAACCCCCTCGAGGCCCCGCTGACCATAATCGATTCCGTAATACTTGCCATGGCTCAGGGGGAATTCGGTGATAGCACGCTTGGCATGATCTGCGACAAAGCGTACATCCGTTGGAAAGAAGGACTGATACTTTTCGTGGACACGCGTCGCAACGTTAGCCCACCAAAGAAAAGTTTGAGTGTCCTGCGTGCGGTTATACAGTCGAACTTTGAGCTCGAGAAACGCCTTGCCCGGGCGGAGGCACAAACCATGCATCCCTTTCATCCGCACCATTGGATCATGGTCGCTGCACCAGATCGTGACCGAGCCATCGGGGTCGCGCTCGATCGTAACTTCAACGGGCATGAACGTAGCAGGACGATGATGTTGCGGCCAATTGAACTCCACACCACCGGAGATCCATGGACCAGCGAGACCGACAAGTGCCGGCTTGATCACATTCTGGCGGTAAAAGAAGTCGTACCCATTGAGCTTGTCGTAACCGACGTGGATACGCCCGCCGATCTCCGGAAGAATCATGAGACGGATGGCTTCGTTCTCGATGTGAACAGCCTTCCAGGAGTGCAGCCGAGGCTCAGTATCAACCCTGTCGATCACCGGAAGCGGATAGACCTTGCCACTGCTCCCCTGATAGACCCGTTTCTCAAGGAATAAAGGATTGCGATCTGGAGCGGCTGGCATGTAGCTCCACATAACAACCGGCTCCTCCCACGCCTTTACGGGGCCTTTCTCCGTATCCGGCGAACTGGGAAGCACCAATTTGGTTCGCATCTCCTCCTTGGAGGCGACACTTCCGGTAGTTTCTAAATTCGTCCGCTCTTGCATATCCCATTCCCTGATCCCAGTTAGTCGCACAATGGACCACGTTGAAGCGGGGCCCGTTATAAAGCATTTGAGAATCAAATAACGTTTACGTTACCGTAAAGGAAAACTTACGGGAGCAAGATATGCATTGTCAAGAACAAAGCCCGGAGAGCCACAGGTCTAGATTCGATCATGGCTAGAAGCCGATTCTCCGCTTTCACCCAGAAGCCGTCTTCATGAGAGCGGTCGACGCCCTTCATCGAAGGATCTCGCTCGCAATCGGGGGATGGACCATATATACAGCACTAAACATGTCAGGACCGATACCGAGTAGTGCAATCTGAGGAAAACCGCTATACGAACCCATAAGTAACGCGCCACTCATACGCATTGCCTGGCGAGCAGCGCCTCTCGAAAAAGCAAGATTTATAATCCCCGTAGCCGGCCAATCTTGGCCAGCGGAATGAGGAATCTAGTGCAGAAACGATTCATGCTGTTATTGCTTGGCTCCACTATCGCGGCGTTTGCCGGAACGGCGAAGCCGGTCTACAACTACAAACTTAAGACGATCGATGGGCAGCCGACCTCGCTCGCGACCTACAAGGGGAAGGTACTGCTTGTGGTCAATGTGGCGAGCGCCTGCGGATTCACTCCGCAGTACTCCGCGCTCGAGGCCGTGTACGAAAAGTACAAAGACCAGGGGCTTGTAGTCATCGGTGTTCCAGCGAATAATTTTGCCAACCAGGAGTCGGGAACGGAGGCAGAGATCAAGACCTTCTGCAATCGCAAGTACCATGTGACGTTTCCGATGATGTCGAAGGTCTCAGTTCTCGGTCCAGACCAGACGCCGCTGTATCACTACCTGACGGACAAAACCACGAATCCCTCGGGACCGGGCGATATCAAGTGGAACTTTACCAAGTTCCTTATAGCACGCGACGGAACACCGGTGAGCCGTTTTGAGCCAGCTACCAAGCCCGATTCTCCTGAGGTCATCGCTGCCATTGAGAGTGCCTTGAAGAGGAACTAGCGCAGTAGACCGGACTGCGGTCCATACGTAAACGGACACAGTTCGTTGAAATCGTTTTCTACTCAAGGCTTGAATAGTCTTTGTGTTTCGGACAATGATGCCAGGCGCTCTACAGCGCCAGATTCAAACTAGGATGTCACGTCGCCATCGTCCGCCCAGGAGCGGAGTCTCAATAGCTTGTCGACCTCCACTCCGGGCAGCCGATGGTGACTGGCGAGGCTGGCATGTAGACCAGAGAAGATTGGCCGCAGGTTCGATTCCCTACTGCGTCGTCATTTTGACGCTTCGATAAATGAAGCGATATATCGCAAGCGTCAAAACGTTGTCCTCTCCCGGTTTCCGCCTTAGCTGACACACGCATCGATTCCCATACAAATCGTAGTTTGCCAGGGTCAATGATGGCTGCTGCCAATTTTTGGCTACGTCCGCAAATCTGCGCAACGACAAACGCGAGTGTCCGCCGACGCCCCCTGTCGGAGAGCCTACTCGCATCTAGCGTCGTGTCCGTAATAGCTCGAAAAATTGTCGGCTACATTTTTACGCGTTCGAATTCTGCAATTCAATATTTTTCTTGACACGACTCTACGACCACAAGTAGTGTGCCGGGTGTCTTTGAAATCGATTACATCCACTCCCCGATATTTTGCTCCAGAACGACATCCGATGGAACCACACAGATTGAACGCTGAGGACGACAAACCATGACTAGGCACTGGCAAAAAGCTGATGCGAGGCAGATACGTAAGGCGATGTACGTACTTCTACTGGTGTTCTTTTCTATAGCAACATCGGCGCCCCTCTTCTCTCAAGTAGACCAAGGAGCCATAAGTGGCATCGTCCAAGACAGTTCGGGTGCTGTTGTGGCAGGTGCGCAGGTAACGCTGACAAATACGGATACTGCATTTGCCTTGAAGGCACAGAGCGATGGAAGTGGCGTCTATGTTTTCTCCCCTATCAAGATCGGCAATTACAAGATTAGTGCCACTTCGCCTGGCTTTTCCATGACTACGCAGGAGAATATCCAGGTCCATGTGCAGGATCACCTCCAGATCAACGTGCAACTGAAGACAGGTGAGACGAACACCTCCATCACTGTCACCGAGGCGCCTCCCCTTCTGCAGACCCAGGAAGGATCCACCGGACAAGTCATCGAATCCAAGACGATCAATGAGACTCCGCTCAACGGCCGCAACTGGATCTTTATCGCGCAACTCACCGCCGGCGTCGCTCCCGCCAACGGATCACGCGGCCAGGGCAAAGGCGACTTCTCTGCCAATGGTCAGCGCTCCGAGCAGAACAACTACATCATGGACGGCGTCGATAACAACGTGAACGTCGTCGACTTCTTCAACGCCGCCAGCTACATCGTGCGTCCTCCACCGGATGCGCTCGCCGAGTTCAAGGTACAGACCGGCGCCTATAACTCTGAGTTCGGCCATTCCGCCGGAGCAGTCGTCAACGCCAGCATCAAGTCCGGCACCAATCAGATCCACGGCAGCCTCTGGGAGTACATCCGCAACGACGCCTTCGACGTCCGTGAGTTCTTCCAAGGCTCTTCTCCGATCGCGAAGTATCGTCAGAACCAGTTCGGCGCAACTCTCGGCCTGCCAATCTTTAAAAACAAGCTCTTCTTCTTCGGAGATCTTGAAGCAGACCGCATCGTCTTTGGCGAGACGCACGGCGGTCTCAGCGTTCCTACAGCACTCATGCGGACCGGTAACTTCAGTGAGCTGCTAAACCCAAGTCTGGTCAACGGCAACACTGCCCAACTCTACCGGCCAAACGCAGCAGCGAATGGCACAACGCCCATCCCCAACAACCGTCTCGATCTCTCGGGAATCCCTCTCGACCCGGTCGCTCTCAGACTTCTCAGCCTCTTCCCCAATCCCAACGTAGGCGTCCCCGGACAGACGTACAACAACTTCACCAGCCAAACCAACACCATCGACAACACCTTCCAGTGGGACGTCCGCATCGATTGGAACGCCAGCACCAAGGACCAGGCTTTCGCCCGCTTCAGCTATAACCACGAGCCCGCGACCCATCCCCCACCTTTGGGCCCGATCCTCGATGGAGGTGGCTTCGGAGACACAGGTCAAATCATCTCTCTCGGCGAAAACTTCGCAGGCAGCGAGACCCATTCCTTCTCTCCGACCCTCACCAATGAGTTCCGTTTCGGTTACAACTACGGCCACTTCGGAGGCCTCCAGGTAAACGGCAACACCAACATCGCCCCAACGCTTGGATTGGGCGGTATTCCGTTCAGCCCACAAAACGGAGGACTCCCTGCCTTCAACGTGACCGGTCTCTCCTTCTTCGGCTCACCGACGTACTACGTCACCAACGAGTATGAGAACGTCTATCAGATCCTCGACAACATCACCAAGGTCCTGGGCAACCACACCCTTAAAGCCGGCGTGAACTTTCAGCGCGTCCGCTTCAGCACCTTGCAGCCCGATCAGGGACGTGGCACCTACGACTTCCGCGGACCAAGCGACAATGGATCGAACTTCTACACCGGCAAGGTTGGGACAGCGAACACTGGCTTTGGCACTGCGGACTTCCTTACTGGCAACTTCGGCAACGCTGGCATCTCCAACCTCTTCACCACGGACAACGTCCGTTGGAACCGCTCCGCCTATCTGCAAGACGATTGGAAGGCCAGCCAGAAATTGACGTTGAACTACGGCGTCCGTTACGACTACTCGGAGCCTTACTTGGAACGGCATGACAACCAGGCAGCTTTCATTATGACCAGCGCACCGGTCGCCGGACAGGGCACAGGTCTGTACCTCTTGCCGAAGAGCAAGCAAGGTCTTGCCCTGCCTGCCTCATTCGCCCGGTATCTTGCCTTGGACAACATTACGGTCCAGTACACTGACAACCGCAAATTGATTGATCCTCAGAAGGTAAACTTCGCCCCTCGCCTCGGCTTCGCCTATACGCTGACTGAAAAAGCTGTCGTTCGCGGAGGATATGGCATCTTCTTCGGTGGCCTCGAGAGCGTGGGCTACTATCCAAACCTCGGCGTCAACGTACCCTTTGCGTTTGACTCGGGATTTGCCGCGCCCAGTTGCACCGCTGGCGGAGCCTGCCCCAACAACGGAATGACGCTGTCGTCAGGCTTTAGCGCCGCGCTCGCCGCCGGTCTGATCAACTCTATCCAGCAGCCAACACTACGTGGCGGAGAGGCCAAGGTACGCACTCCCTACAGCCAGCAATACAACCTCACGGTAGAGTATGCGATCAATAACTCGACGGTAGCGACGCTCTCCTACGTCGGTTCGGTCGCTCGTCATCTCCAGCAGTTCCCCAACCCCAACGGCCAGACCGCACTGACCCCCAACGGTTTCACCGGCTACGTTACGGCAGCCGGAGACAAGGTCAATCCGTTCCGGCCCTTCCCTCACTTCCAGGGCTTCGCCTATACCGCCTATGACGGTGTAGCGAGTTACAACTCCCTGCAGAGTAAGCTGGAACGTCGCTTCTCTCACGGCATCAGCTTCCTCGCGACTTACACCTTCGCCCATACACTCGACGACGCTCCCACTCCACTCGGCAGTACGAACGACCCCGGCTACCGCGGCACTAACATCGTTCCCATCGGCAACGACTACTCCAACTCCCCAATCGACGTTCGTCAGCGGTTCACCCTCAACAGCAACTACGAGGTTCCCTTCGGCAAGGGACGCCAGTTCCTCAACAAGGGTGGTCCTGTGAACTACCTCGTCGGCGGCTGGTCGAGCAGCCTCGTCTTCCGCGCGCAGACTGGACAGCCGATCACCATCGGCACCAACAGCCTCATCAGTCCCGGCGGAGCGACCGCCCAGGCGATCCGCATCGGCGATCCTAACGCGGCAGGTGGCTCAGCGAACAGCTCCAACCCAGGCATCACCTGCGCTCCCAAAGTGCGTACCGTCACCAACTGGTATAACCCTTGCGCCTTCGCCAACCCGAAGGCGGACGACATCGGCTACACCACTTCCAGATACCCCGATGGAACTCTGATTCCCCGCTCAGTCTCAGGAATGGCAGCGCTGGCCTACCTCGGCAGTCCGCGTGGCCAAACCTACGGACCTGGATACGAACGCGTCGACATGTCGCTCTTCAAGTCCTTTCCCTCTTTTCGGGAGCAGAACTTGACCTTCCGCGCGGACATCTTCAACGCACTCAACACACCGGGGTACGGCAATCCAACTACAGGCAATGCGACCATCTCGTCCAACGGAGGTGTACTCACCGCGGCGCGCCTGTTCCAGAGCAATACTCCGGACTCGCGCTTCTTCCAGTTCTCTCTGAAGTATGCCTTCTAGGCTTGTGACGGAGGGACGATCGCATGAACACCGTCGACGAAGGCCTGCGGATCGAACTCGGTGCGCAGGACCTCGTCAGGGCAGTCGGTAAGAACCGCGACGCGCCAGTTGCAGACAAAGGCGACGAGTTGGCCAGGATGATGCGTCCTGATCTCGGAGCAGAGGTTCTCGGCGTCGTGGATGCCTGATTCGCCCTCCACGTCGATCAAGACCAGGTTGTAGGGACGATTCTTGAACATAACTAGACCCTCGGCGTGAGAGAGGGTCGAGTCTACTTCGTAGCCGGAGCGGCGAAGGATCTGGTCGCGGAGAGGACGAAGCATCTCGCGACGACAGATATGTAGAAGAACGGGCCGAAGACCTTCCAAAAAAATCCATGCTTTCTACAGCGACCGACGAGCACCTCCCACACGAACCTTTTGCCTTTCTATAAGGATGGCTTGCGAGGGGCCGACCGGTGTCTGTCTTGAACTATTCTTCAATTTTAGTAGAAGTCGGGACTTTCTTATGTATGCTACACGACAAAATCGCTTCTCGCTTCGCGGCTAGCGCAAGGAGTCGGCCGTATCCTGCGCGGAGCCTGGAACGAAGTTGGGGGCGGGGAGGATGCTCACGAGGAGATCTTCCTTTCGCATGACCAGGGTCGTTGCATTCAGCGAGGCCAGTTCGAAGCCGTGTCCGTGGGTGATGGCGTCCGTCGGGCAGGCCTCGACGCAGTAACCGCAGAAGATGCAGCGGTTGTAATCGATGTTGTAGACCTTGGCGTAGCGCTCCGCCGAGGAGATACGGACCGTCTCGGTGTTCTCGGCGGCCTCGATGTAGATGCAGTTCGAAGGACACGCGGCGGCGCAGAGGAAGCAGGCGACGCACTTCTCGAGGCCGTTTTCGTCGCGCTGGAGCTGGTGTTTTCCTCGAAAACGCTCCTGAAACTTGGCGCCGCGCATGGGCCCCTTGCCGTCGGGATAGTTCTCGACTTCGGTTGGCTGGAACATCTCCTTGAAGGTGATGCTCATACCCTTGGCAATGGCGGCGGCGTCGCGGACGATAGACATTCCTTGAGTATACGACGGCTGCGCGGTAGGCTGAAAGCCATGAACTCAGCGATCCGTTCCTTCTCCCGCTTGGCTGCCGTCGCAGCGTGGGTTTTCGTGGCGACGACCAATCCCACATGGGCAAATGCGCAGGCCGCCGAGAGACCGATGACAGCACACGCCCACGAGGCGAGTCCGCAGTCGACCAGCCTGACCGTGACCGTCGATGGCAAGGCTACGACGCTCTCGGCCGTGGAGCTGCAGGCGATGCCGCAGAAGACCATCGCCGTCCACAACGAGCATACGAAGACCGACGAGAGCTACTCGGGTGTGCCGCTGGGAGATCTGCTGGCAAAGTACGACTTCCCGGTGGACAAGACGACGCACACCAAAATGCTGCGCAGTTACCTCGTCGCGACCGGAACGGACAAGTACTGGGTACTCTACTCCGCGACCGAGATCGAGAGCTCGGAACATAACGGCGACGTCATCGTCGCGATCGCAAAAGACGGCAAGCCTCTGGGCGAGGACGGCCTGTTCAAACTAGTAGCCAGCGAGGATAAGAAACCGCAGCGGTGGGTCCGGAATCTCACGGCTCTCACCTTGAAAACAGCGGAGTAGACGGCAAGATCATGACCACCTCGTCTGAGCCAGTCGCCATCCCAACGAAGCAGCACAATCCGGGTGCCCCATCCTTTTTGCAGTCTCATCGCAAATAGGGTGGGGTATCGTGCGGAGCACGACCGCTCTCCTTTCCCAACCACCCAAATCTTCAGGTCCTGTCTAGAGGCAGCTTAACCACCCAGGTAACCAGACACTCTATCCCGACCCATCACACTCAGCCAACCCAAAATCGCCGACAAAACTGTCAAGCGTCAAATATCGAAATAATCCAGTAAACCCATAAAAATAAACGAGATAATAAATAAACCAAAGTGGCATGTTAGTTATGGACAACTTGATAAAATAGGTACAGGAATTAGAAGAAAGCCCCGGCTAAACCGGGGCTTCGCTCTTTAAGCACGTAACTTCAACCGCTGCACTTATTTGGCCGTAACCCTTTTATTTGGAATAATTTGCCGGGGATTCCACCTCGCATCTCGTTGCATCCATTCCGTTTACGCCCGGGCAAGGGGGGACACCCCCTGGCGATGAGGGTAGGGATAGGAGTGCGGTCGTGCTTCGCACGATACCCCACCCTATTTGCGATGAGACTGCAAAAAGGATGGGGCACCCGCGGTGTGCTGCTCCGTTAGAGCCTCTAGCGGGCGGTTGCGTCGAAGACGCCGGTCTCTACGGTGGTGCTGTGCTTCATCTGGACGAAGATGCGGTAGCGGCCAGGGGTGGGAAAGCCGTAGGGGAACTCGACGGTGTTGTCGGTGGAGTTTGCTGTGGCTCCCGGTGGATGGGACATCCCGGTCATGCCGGGCATGTCGGCCATGGAGTCCGGATTACCCATAGCAGACGGGTTGGCGAGCATGAGGGCGGCCATCGCGGCTGAGCCCTCGGGGTGGACGTGGGCGAAGACGGTGCCGTCAGTCTTGACGAAGGCGGCGTGTCCGGCCATGCCCATATAAGGCTGCATGTCCGTGGCAGGTTTGCCGTTGGGATCGAGCATGTGGAAGTGGAAGCTGTAGGCGGTTCCAGCGGTGAGGTTCGCAGGCGCGTCCCAGACCATGGTGTAGCCGTCCGGCAGGCGGAAGGAGCTGCCGAGCAGATTCGCGGAGAGTGGCTGGGTCTGTGCAGCTGCGTCGTCGACGCCCGGAGGCGCCGGGGGCAGACCGGCAGGGATGGTCAGCGTGGTTACGAGGGTCTCGGGAAAGCCGTTGGCGTGAACGATGTCTCCATAGAGAGCGTAGTTGCCGGGGGGCATCGCGGGCAGGGCGAGACGGAAGTCGCCGGGAGCCGCGAGATCTGGGTGAAGGTGGAAGACGGCGTCCATGCCGGGCTGACGGATGGCGTAGAGGTGCATCAGGTGGCCGTGGTCGAGGAGGAAGTCGTTGTTGGATCGAACGCGGTGGACGTCCTCTGACTCGAAGCGCTTGATGTTGAGGTCGAGACGACTGCCGGTAAGCTGCGGCGTGACCTGCATGGGCCGGTAGATGTTCTGGTCGTAGCTGGCAGCATCTACGTTCCACCACTGTGCTCCCTCGTAGAGGAGCACAGCCATCACGACGAGGCTGCCTCCCAGTGCGAAGACGGCGCGGCGGCGACGCGAGGCGTCCGGCTTCTGTCCCGGTTGGAGCCGCGCCTCGCGGACGGAGGCAGCGACGACACCGGCCATGCTAAGCACGAGAAAGAGGCCAAGCACGGTGAGGAGAGAGCCGAGGCCCCGGCCCATGTGGAGGGTGGAGATGGGAACGGCGGGGACGGGGACCGAGGTGGTACGGTCGCCGGCAGCACCCGCGAGGTCGAAACGGATCTGCCAGGAGCCAGCGGCCATGATCCAGGTGGAGGCGGTGTAGAAGGCGGGATCGTCCGCCGAGACCTTCATGACATCGGAGGTGGGCGGATGTTTCGATGCCTCGCCGGTGAGCGGGAGAGGGGTGAGGTGAACGCCACTGAGAGGTGCGCCGCTGGAACGGACCTCTACGACCGCCTGACCGGGGATGACGTTTGGCATCCGAATGGTCACGTAGAGCTTATAAGGTCCAGCAGTCGCTTCTTCGAAGACATCTTTGCTGCCGACGTGGGCATGAGCGAGTTGTGGGATAGAGAGAAGAAGTAGTAGAAGTCCTAGAACGCGGTGGAGCGACTTCATCGTTGGACGCTCCGCATCCAACGGCCGAAGCTCAGGCCAATCCAGGTGCCGATCGCGCCAACTACTGCAGAGCGAAGAAGTCCGAAATAAAGTGTCATCCCGTGATCGGGATCAGCGAACCGACGCATGCGGTTAAAGCTATCTGCGGGTGTGGCATAGCTGAAGTACATGGTGCCGAAGAAGCGATTCTCGCTGGCCTTGGAGAGCAGAAAGTTAGCGAAGGGCCACTCCACTGCGAAGAGGACGGCGACGAAGAGAACGCCAGAGACGATTGCAACCTTCCAAAACTTCCAGGAGGATGTGCGTTGCCACAAGAGATCGAGGGCGAGCGCGGGCACGAAGAGGAGGACGGGAAACTTCGTGGGGACCATGTGCGTGACCGGGAAGTATACCGGGCCGAGCTTCGGCGATGCAGGGAATAAAGGAAAGATCAGGATCTCCGCGATGGCGAAGAGCATGTACATCGAAGTGATGGCGGTAGCGGCCCAGCGGTAACGCGAAGCCTGCGAGATGACTGCAAGCACAAGAGGAACAGCAATGGACATTGCGAAGTAGGCCAGAACCGAATGGAGGCTAATGTTGCGGGTGGGCTCCAAGAGGAAGAACATCTGGCCGGTGACGAGGATTCCGCCCGCATAGAGAAAGAGCCGCTGGAGAGACTTGAAGTCAGTCCGACCGGCCTCGGAGGCACGATTCATTGCGGCGAGGATGAGAAAGAGAACGCCAACTGTGACAGCTCGAGTGCCCAGAATAAGCAGGGTGTGGGGTGGACTGACGATTTTGACATCGAGGCCATAGGCGTTGTGCCACCAGTTATCGAAGGGAGCAGAGGTGAGCATCGCGATGCCACCCCAAGCCGCGATGAACGCTCCGAGAGGGGCGCGGAAGCCGAGGACGTTGACCGAGGCAGGCCTGAGCGGGGCGGACTTGTTGAAGGTCGTGACGAGGATCAAGTAGCTGCAGATGACGCCAGCCAGAACACCACAAGCGTAGATAGCGACGTGAGCCGGGGTCCAGAAGGTGTCGCGTCCGATTGAACGGTGCCACGAGACGTCCCAAGTTCCACCGATGGTGGCGGAGGTGATCGCCGCAACGCCGAGCCACACGTACCAGGGGATGGAGCCCGTTCGTGCCGATGTTCGAGTACGGTCGGTCGCTTGAGTGTATTCGAAAGACGTGGCGGGAGAGAGGGGGTGGGTCGACGACGACATGAGATCTCCGTTGCTGCTCAGTTTATAACGGCTTCAGAAGAAACAAGGAGATTCGAGGAAAATTCCATTGGACTTGAGGAAATCGCGAAGCGCTGGCTTTCCATTCCCGTAGCTTGTTGGCTCATGATTTGAGTGCTCTTTTAGGGCGCATACCGGAACAGCACGACCTTCTCTTCCGCCGATCCAAACCGGTCCGCCGCTGCATCTTCCTTTGTCATCGAGAAGGTGCGCTCCCAGACGAGCTTCAGTTCCGGCCACTGCTTCTCCACCACACCGGAGAAGGCTGGATTGAAGTAGACCATGTACACCTCTCGTGGATGCCGCTCTACCGAGCGGCGCAGACTCCGGAGGCAGCGCTTGAGCACCGGAGCTAGAAACGGATGATAGAGATAGATGACTAACGGCTCCGCAGGATAGTCGAAGGCCGTCGCATCGCCGTTTCTCGCTTCGATGCGATCGCACCTCTTCCAGTCGGCTGAAAACCGGGCGATGTTGGCCGCGGCGACGGCGCTCAACTCCAGAACCAGCTCCACGCCGAGGATTCTGCGAAACGGAAATCGTGAGGCAAGTAGCAAGGCCCGTCCCTTCCCTGAGCCCAGATCGACGAAGGTGAAGCGAGTCCAGTCGAGGGCGAGGGTTTCCATGACCTGCCGGAAGCCGGTCGGGGAGACGCCGTAGTAGGCCGTGCTCCAAAGAGCGTTGCGATGCGCGGAGGGCAGGTCCTCGCCCCATACGAGCCCGCTCGTATCCGTCCCATACTCCACGTCGAAGGGATGGAGGCTGTCGGCAGGCAAGGTGGAGATTGTTTGGGGCTCTGGGGTCGCTGGGGCGCTGCGTAGTCCCAGCCGGCGGGCGACGCCCTGCAAGGCCAGCACGAAGAATCCGCGCCAGCCACGGTTCACTGCTGCCTGCATCGCCTTGCGGAACAATCTGCCACGCATAGGGTCAATGTCCCCTGTTGTCATGCATTCGGATGCGGTTCGTGGACGTGCAAGCGAGAGGCGGCAAAGTTTTTAAGCGGGTCTAGCTTTTCGCACGGGAGTTATGGTTCACTTTCACATGGTCAACGCACATACTCGCCGCACCTTCCTACGCACGGCCCCTCTCGCCGCAGCGGTTAGCCTTTCTCTTACTGACCAATTCTTGTCAGCCTCGGTTTTGCCTGCCGATAGCGGACAGAGTGCTTCCGCTACAGCCCCGGTTCCGTTTCAGGTGTTCACCGCGCAGTCGATTGAGGATGCGGAGAAGGCGCTGCACGCCGCTCCTGGAGATAAGAGCCTGGTCAAGTCCGACGCGTTGCCCTTCACGATGGTTCTGACCACCGAGACGGCCAAGAGCGCCAAGGAGTTCGAGTGGCATGAGGGCCGGGATCATATCCTGCAGATCCTTGAGGGAACCACGGTGTATGAGGTGGGTGGAACCCCGAAGAACGGGCGGAACACCAAGCCCGGCGAGTGGCTCGCTCCGATCTCCGAAGGAGCCACTAAGGTGACGTTGAAGAAGGGCGACACGCTGGTGATTCCGCGGAATACTCCGCATAAGCGGAGCACCTCGGGGAGCGTTACGTTTACGCTGATCTCGCCGATGGGAGCCGTGAAGGCCTAGCCGCTTTTGGTTACTCGATCCCGAGCTTCTTCCAGAGGGCGTCGACGCGGGTTTTGACGTCGGCGTCCATGGCCAGCATGGGGGGCCAGGGGCGATTGAAGCCTTCGGCGGCCCACTTGCGAGTGGCGTCGATGCCCATCTTACTACCGAAGTTGGGCAGGCGGGAGGCGTGGTCGAGGGAGTCGACTGGGCCAAGGGTGAACTGGATGTCGCGCTCGGGGTCGATGTTGTTGGTGGTGCGGAGGGTGACCTCGGCGACGTCCTGCACGTCGCAGTCCTCGTCGACGACGATGATGCACTTGGTGAACATCGCCTGCCCCATGGCCCAGATGCCGTTCATGACCTTGCGGGCGTGGCCGGCGTAGGACTTGCGGATGCTGACGATCATGAGGTTGTGGAAGACACCCTCGGAGGGGAGGTTGATGTCCACGATCTCGGGTAGGGTGAGCTGCATGAGGGGCAGGAAGATGCGCTCAACGGCCTTGCCCATCCAGGCGTCTTCCATGGGCGGCTTGCCTACGATGGTGGCGGCGTAGATGGGGTTCTTGCGGTGGGTGATGGCGGTGAGGTGGAAGACGGGGTAGTCGTCCTGCATGGTGTAGAAGCCGGTGTGGTCGCCGAAGGGTCCCTCGGTGCGGAGTTCGCCCAGCTCGACGTAGCCCTCGAGGATGTACTCGGCGTGGGCGGGGACTTCGAGGGAGACGGTCTCGCCTTTGACGAGTTCTAGGGGCTTCTGGCGGAGGAAGCCGGAGATTAAATACTCTTCGACGTCGGGTGGGGCGGGGACGATGGCGGAGAAGGTGGTCGCGGGGTCGGTGCCTATGGCTACGGCGACCTCCATGCGGTCGCCACGGATCTTCGTGAGGGTGGTGTGGTGGATGGAGTCGAGGGAGGCCGCGGAAGTGGTTCCTCCGGCGGTGAGGGCCATAAGGTCGACGGCGGCGGTGGTGTCGGTGGAGGCAGCGCGGAGGCGGTCGCGCATGTGCTCGGCGGCGACCTTCTGGCGCTGCCAGTGCATGCCAGTGGTCTGGCCGTCGTAGACCTGCATGCGGTACATGCCGACGTTGCGCTTGCCGGACTTGGGATCTTTGGTGACGACGCAGGGGAGGGTGATGAAGCGGCCTCCGTCCTGGGGCCAGGTCTTGAGGATGGGGAGGTCGAGAAGGTTGACCTTGTCTCCCAGGTGGACGACCTCTTTACAGGGGGCTTCTTTGGCGGAGACGACCTTGGGGAAGAAGTTGCCGACTTCGGCGAGCATGGGAAGCATCTTGAGCTTGTCCATGAAGCTGGTGGGGGTCTGGGGTTTGATGAGGGTTCGGATGCGGTCGGCGATGGCGTCGAGGGAGTCGGTCTGGAGGGCGAGGTTCATGCGGCGCTCGCTGCCGAACTGGTTCATCAGGACGCGGGCGCCGGGGTAGCCTTTGACGTTCTCGAAGAGGAGCGCGGGGCCGCCAGACTGGACGCCGTTGCGGCGAAGCTTGGAGGCGCGGTCGGCGATCTCCGCCATCTCGAGGATGGGGTCGACCTCCTGCTTGATGCGTTTCAGCTCGCCTGTTTTATCGAGTTGCGAGATCCATTCGCGTAGATCGGTGTAGGCCAATTCCCTGTTCCCCTGTTCTGCTTTCTGATGTTCGTCTCTACTGATTCGACACTTCTCAGTTTAGCTTGTAAGTGTGCTGTGACCTTATTCGACGCAGGGGTTTTGGCTGCGCCTGGGATGCGGAGCAATCAGGCCAGGGTGGAGCTTCATGGCGGTGGGGGTCAGACCTTGAGGAAGATGCGTTTGCGCCAAAGGAGCCAGATGGGGAGGAAGCAGAGGATGGTGAAGGCCAGAGCGAATCCATGGGAGGTTAGTTCGGTTGATCCGTTCCGGGCGAAGACGTTGCGGTAGACCCAGCCCATGGCGGCGAGGGGTCTTCCGTTGGGCTGCGTCCCGACGTGGATGTCGATGAGGGCTTTGATGAAGACCACGGAGACGGTGTAAGCGGCGATGGCGTTGGAGCCGAAGACCCGCCAGGGCCAGATCAGGGCGGCTACGAGCTTCGAGCGGGTCTGGGCTTGCCGAACGTCCAGGAGCCAATAGAGCAGGGCGAGAGCGAGGAGCGCCAAGCCTGCGGAGAGCAGGACGTAGGAGCTGGTCCACAGCTTCTTGTTGAAGGGAAACCAGGGGGACCAGAGATAGCCTGCGACGACCAGCACCGCTCCTGAGGAGAGGATGCCGACGAACTTGCGGGTCGCGGTCTGAGTGGAGCGCATCCAGAGGCCGGTGAGGATGCCGAGGAGCGTAGTGGCTACTGCTGGCAGGGTGCTCAGGAGGCCTTCGGGGTCGCGGACCTTCTCGTAGAGGCGGCCGGTGTGGAACCACTGCTGCGTGAAGGCAACAACATGGCGGTCGAGCCAGGCGACGAGGTTTTGGTCGGGGTCGAGGATCGCTACATCGTGGGTTGGGATACCCGCGCCCGGAACCGGAACGAAGCGCATCAGCAGCCAGTAACCGATAAGGAGCACCGCGGTGATGATGGCGAGGGTGCGAGGACGCTGGACCCAGATGAAAAGGAGTCCGGCGCAGAGGTAGCAGACGGCGATACGGGCGAGGACACCGTAGAAGCGCAGCGTGGTGAGATGGAAGAACGGCATGAGGGTGAGGAACCAGCCGAGGAGAAGAATGATGGCGCTGCGACGCACAACGTGAAGGGCAAGGCGGGGGCGGTCGGCTCCGCGGGCGAGGCGGCCCGCCATGGAGAAGACGATGGAGCAGCCGACGAGGAAGAGGAAGGTGGGAAAGACGAGATCGGTGAGGGTCCATCCGTTCCAGGGAGCGTGCTCGAGCACCCAGTAGACGTGGTTGCCATCGGCTGCGTCGTTGACCAGGATCATGAGTGCGATGGTGAGACCACGGAGTACGTCGATCGAGAGGACGCGGGGTGAGGGCACAAGGGTTTCGCCGGGCATGGTGTCCATCATCGCTCAGGTTTGGTTTGAATGCTATGGGTTCATCGCGTCGAGAGGATTCTTTTGAGGCTTTCGTAGGGCTAAAGTCCTAGGTTTAATCCCAATGGTGACAGTAATGGCAAATACAGTGGCCCTTCACTGAGTGAAGGATGACGGCGTAGAACAAGCAACTGCAAGGGAGGGTTGTGGTTCTCCAACCATCGCGCGATCGGGTGGGCTCGGGATGGGAACCCGAAGATTTGAGGTTGGGGAAGGAAGGCGGTCGTGCTTCGCACGATACCCCACCCTATTTGCGATGAAGCTGCAAAAAGGGTGGGGCACCCGGATTCGTCTCTTGGCTCTATGGAACCTTTGGTGGGTCTGGGTGTCTAACGTAGTGGACGCATTCCTCGCAGATGCGCACCTGATTCGGAGTTTCGGAGGGTGCCTTATGTTTGAGCGAAGTCTTGTGATCTCCCAGCAGAGTCATGCGTCGGCGGGGCAGCGTTGGACTGCTCTTGCTTCCATCACAGTGCAGGTTGGACTGGCTGCGGTTCTGATCGCGCTACCTCTGCTGCATCCCGAAGGAATACCGTTCCGTGACGATGCGCCGCACGCTCTTCTGCCGAAGCTGCGGGTTCCCAAGGTGAAGCCAGTGACGGTGGAGCGGACCGCGGCGACCGCGTTGTCGTCTATTCCGACGATTCCGGTGCAGGGCAGTTCCCTGCTACCGCCACGGATTATCCCTAAGGACATTGCGAAGGATGACGGTGCTGCTCCGGTGCAGAGCTTCACGGGGATGGGCGATCCGAGCGGAGTGCCGGAGGTGATCGCTTCGGTTGGGAATGGGCCTGCAAGAGTCGTGACGGTAGCTCCAGCACGAGCCAGGAGCGGGCCGTTGAATATCTCGTCCGGGGTTTCGGCGGGACTGCTGATGGCACCGATTCGGCCGGTCTATCCGGTGATTGCGAAGGCAGCCAGGGTGGAGGGGACGGTGGTAGTAGAGGCCGTGATCTCCAAGGGTGGACTGATCGAGAGGCTACGAGTCGTCAGCGGGCCGGAGATGCTGCGGGCTTCAGCGATGGAGGCGATCCGTGCGGCGCGGTATCAGCCGTTCAAGTTGAACGGCGAGCCGACGGAGGTGCAGACGACGATCACCGTGAACTTCAAGCTGCAGAGTTAGGGAGAGGAAGGCTTAACACCGATTACCGCCGATGACACCGATTTAAGGCGTAACGGTGATTCGAGGGATAACTCCTGATAGGAGTGGATTGGGCTGATGGGCTCGCTTCCACTCCTATCGATTTTTATCCTTCTTTATTTGTTTTAGTAATTTTGTTGAGCTTTGATTACTTTTTTTGACTGCTTACGAGGACAGGCAGGGATGGAGCCGTGACTACTACCCCTGAGACCGTTTTTACCAGGTCAACTCCGGCGGGGGAGGTGGGGACGTCCTTGACGTAGTCCTCGAGGGGGTAGCCGGCCTGCTTCCAGCCGTCGAAGCCTCCGCGCAGGGGACGGACGCGGTAGACGCCCATCTTGTGGAGTTGCAGGGCGACCTTGGCGCTGGTCTCCTCGCTGGGGCAGGTGCAGTAGAGGATGACGTCGCGATCGCGGGGGATGACCTCGCTGTGCTGGGTGAGCTCGTTGGGGCCGATGCGGAGGGCTCCGGGCAGAACGCGCGGGTCGGGCAGGTAGTCGAGAGGATGGCGCAGGTCGACGATGAACGGAGGGATGTTGCCGTGTTCGGCGGCGGTGTCGAGCATCTGCTTCAACTCTGCCGGCTCCAGACGCATGGCGCGAACCTGGGTGAGGAACTTGCGCTGCTTCAAGACCCGGTAGACGATGAAGCCGAGCACCATGAGGGCGACGATGAAGAAGGCGAAGCGGCTGAGAAAGTGGAAGAACGGCGCGCTGCGCTGGGCGATATCGCCGAAGAAGCGGCCCGCGAGAAGGTAGGCCTCGGCCCAGAGGATGGAGCCGGCGATGTCGTAGATGAGGAAGCGGCCATAGGGCATGCCGGTCTGTCCGGCGATGGGCGCGGCGACGGTGGAGAGTCCGGGGACGAACTTGGCGAAGAGCAGAGTGACCGGGCCGCGACGGGTGAAGTAACCCTCCGTCTTGCTGACGCAGGTCTGCGCCTCAAAGGAGAAGCGGCAGAGGAGACGGAGGACGCTGCCGCCATAGCGGCGGCCCAAGGCGTACCAGAGGCTATCGGAGATCGCGCAGGCTAAAAGGACGGCGAGGAGCGCATAGGTGCCGCTGACGCGATGGGTCGCGCTGAGGGTTCCCGCCGTGAGCAGGATGGGAATACTCGGGATGGGAATGCCGAGTTGCTCCACCAATACCCACAGGAAGAGGATCGCGTAGGCGTATTGGACGAAGAAGACGATTGCTATAGGCATGGCTCAGACTCTCGTGGCAGTACTCGATAGATGAGCGCGAAGAAGCGTTCGATGCTAGTTTGATCGTTTAAATGATAACCCGGCCTGCTGTCCAGAGCAGGCCGGGTATCGTCCGATCCGTTGTTTTGGCGGTGGACTACTCGGCGAGCACCAGAGGCATCTCGACCAGATGTTGGCCGATGAACCAGGCCTGCAGCTCGTTGGGACGCAGAATATCACTGATGACGAGGTCGTTGGTTCCCTGATCCCCAGCGTCGTCAGCCGCCTCGGAGATGTCGAGGCACTGTTGAATGATGATCTTATGGGCCTCCAGAAGACGCGAGATCTGTACCGGAACCTCTTCCTTACCGCGCGGAGGACGCTGAATCTGCGTAATCTCGGCGACATCCGCGCCCATGGCGATAGTAACTCCGCCAAGGAGCTGAATGCGCTCGGCGATGGTGTCGACCATCTCGATCTGCTCGTCGAAGTGCTTGTCGAAGAGGAGGTGAAGCTGGTAGAAGGTCGGTCCAGCCACCTGCCAGTGGTGCTTCTTGTACATGTCACGAAGGACGATGGAGTCGGCGAGCAGCTGATTGAGCTTTCCGACCATGTCGGCGCGAACCTTGGCGTCGAGGGGGTGGGGGAGATCCTGGGCGACTTCGCCGTACTTCTGGACCTCCTTGGCCTGTGCGTGCCAGTTCGGAGTGGAGAGATCTTTTACACTTGCTTTTTTGATGGATACAGCCATGTCTCACCTCGAGATTTCTATTACAACCGATTCGATGCCAGATGCCGCGGCACGGTTTGTTTTATTACGATGAACGCAGACGACAGGAAAAGCCTTCGGCCAGGAGGTTAGAACGATGCTCTCTAACGCCTGGCCGAAGGCTTATTTTATCGTAAGAACTTTTTGCTACTTGACGCCGACGTCCGGGGTGACGGAGTAGCCGGGCCTTAGGGCAAAGTCCTTGTTTTCATCCTTCAGGTCGGTAAAGTCGATTCGGACGGGAATACGCTGAACGACCTTCACGTAGTTTCCAGTGGCGTTCTCCGGCGGGAAGAGGCTGAGCTTGGAGCCGGTCGCGCCGCCGATCTGGGTGACCTTGCCGTGGAATTTACGGCCTCCAAGTGCGTCGACCTTGAGGACAACCTCCTGGCCTGGATGCATCTTCTGGATCTGCGTCTCCTTGAAGTTGGCCGTGACCCACAGGTCGGTCAGGGGGATGATGGTCAAAAGATCCTGGCCGATGCTGAGGTTGCCGCCGACCTGGACGTTCTTCTTATTGACGATGCCGGCGACGGGCGCCTTGATCTGCGTGTAGGAGAGGTTCAGCTTCGCCTGATCGACCTTGGCCTGCGCCTGCTTTACGTTGGCGTTGGCGGCGTTGGCGGCGGCCTGCTCGGCCTTGACCTGCGAGGGGCCGTTTTGTGCAGCCTGCTGGGCCTGGGCGTTGGACTGGGCCAGACGCTGCTGGGAGAGACGGAGGGCCTCCTGCGAGGAGAGAACCTGGGCCTCCGCCTCGAGGACCGAGGCGCGGGTGGCGGCAGCGGTGGCTACCGCGCCGTCAAACTGCTGCTTGGAGATGACGTCCTTCTGGACGAGGGGGGTGTAGCGCTCCACGTCGAGGCGAGCCTTTTCGGCGTTGGCCTTCGCCTGATCGACGCGAGCCTGGGCGACCTCGATCTGCTTTTGCGCCTGGGCGACCGAAGCGCTGGACCCACGGACATCGGAGCGGCTGTTGGTGACGGTCGTTCCGGTCGTGATCCGGGTGATGGGGACGTTGACGGTGGCCTGGATATACTGGGCCTCGGCGCTGGCGAGGTTGGCCTCGGCCTGCTCGAGGGCGACCTGGTAGTCCTTGGGGTCGACTTCGACCAGGAGCTGACCGGCCTGCACGGTCTGGTTGTCGTCAACGTAGACCTTGATGACCTGGCCTGCCACGCGGGAGCTGACCTGATACAGATTGCCATCTACCTGCGCGTCGTCGGTGTCCTCCGAGAAGGTCGAGCGCCAGTAAAAGAAGCCCGCGGCAACAATCAGCACCAGGACGACCGCAATGATGATGAACTTGCGGCCAGAGGCTTTTTCCGGCGCTTCGTTGTCGGTGTTGCTCTGGTTGTTTCCGGGTTGTGCAGTCTGTTCTCGCTGCTGCTCTGCTTGTTCAGTCACGGTTACTTCCCTCCGAGATAATCTTTGTAATTGGTCTGCGCGACGCCCAGGGCACGCGCCAGGGACAGCTTGGCGATGTTGTGCTGGTAGAGAGCACTGATGTACTGGTCGTTGGCCTGCTCCGACTGCGACTGCGCCTGCGAGACGGGCAGATTGTCGGCGACGCCGGCGCGGAAGCGCTGCTGCGCCTCGCTCAAAGCCTCAGTGGCGAGCTCGACGTTGGAGTGCGTTGCCTCCACAAGCTTCGCAGCGGCCTGCACGTCGAGGATGCTGTCGCGGACGTCCGCGTTGACCTGTTGAACCTGATCGGAGAGGCGGGCCTGAGCCTGTTCGTACTGAGCCTCGGCGACCTGCTCCTGACCGCGGGTCTTGGCAATCTGGAGGATGGGGGCGCTGAGCTGTCCTGTCCCAGTGAAGGTGCTGTGGGAGTGGCCGGGGGTGGTGCCCAGATCGCCGAAGTCTCCCGCGAAGTTGAGGACCGGAAGCTGGCTGGCGAAGGCCGAGGTCTTGTTGGCCTTCGCGGATTTGACGGCCTCATCAGCAGCCTGGAGATCTTTGCGGGTCTTCAGGGCCTGGGCGAAGGAGCCGGCGGGATCGGGATTGTCGAGCGCCGCGTAGGGAGCGCTGTCGGTCAGGCGGAACTCCTGGTCGAGGGGCAGGCCGATGGTGCGGGCGAGCGCGAGCTTGTCCTTGGCGAGCTGATTCGTCGTAGAGATCAGGGTCTGCTGCTCGTTCTGGTAGTCGACCCGGGCGCGCAGGACGTCGAGCTTGGGGCTGGTTCCGGCGTCGTGGGCGTCGGTGGCCTGGTCGAGCGAGACCTTGGAGGTCGCGAGCTCGGCGTTGACCGCCTCGATGCGGGCCTGGTCCGCGATGCAGAGCAGGTAGGCGTTGCCCACGGTGAGGACGACCATGTCGCGGGCGTCTTCAGCGGTCAGCTTCGCGCTCTGGAAGTTGTGCTTCGCGGAGAGGTAGTTCTCCAGCGCGGAGACGTTGACCAGGTTTTGGGTAAGATAGGCGCGGAAGTCGACGACCTGGAAGGGTCCGATGATGGGGTTCAGACCGGGGAACTTGAGGCCGAAGGCGGCGAGGTTGAGCTGCTCGACCTCAATGCTGATGTTTCCTGTGACGGTCGGCAGGAGAGCCTGGAGCTGTTCGAGGCGCTGGCCGTTGGCATTCTTCTGCGCGGAGGTCTGCAGGATCAGGCCGAGGTTCTGGCGCAGGCCGCGCTGGATGGCCTCGTCGAGGGAGAGGTCCATCGTCGTTCCGGTCGATTTGCCCGAGACGAGACTCCCCTTGAAGGAGTCCGAGGTAACCTGAGCGCCGTTGTTCCCGGTGGAGTTATAGAGCTGCTGCTGGCCGGTCGCGACCGTCGAGCTGTCAGCGGGCGTGATGACGCCGGTGGGCTGCTTCGAGTTCTGGGGGATTCCAGAGCCCGGCGCCTGAGCGGAGGCCGAGAACGAAGATACGCCAAATGTGAGTAGCGCGCCCCAGACGATTGCCCGGGGAGAGATGGTGCCGTTAAGCGATCGATAGCCGCCTGGCACTGATTTTCTGTCGCTCATACCTTTGATGGTAAATGCACCTTGGTTGGAGTAGGTGGCCACGGCTCTGGACAATTGAAGTTTGGCTGTTCCAATTTCACCGTTCCGTGGCCTGCACTTCTTTCGATGCGCACCCTTTGAGCTTGTGTGCAAAAAGTTCGGTAAATATCACATTCCGTTTGACCGGAGAGGTACATCGCGAGTTTTGGCTCGGTTTCTGCGGTCAGGTTTCCTGCAAAAGCCGCTGAGGATACACTCTTGGAGCACGTTCTGGAGGAGGCAGCGGATCTTCCTGGGCGGAAGAACAACGGGCAGGTCCTTAGGAGGGACGATGTTTTTGGGAATTGATGTCGGAACGGGGGGCACGCGGGCGATTCTGGTCGACCGCGAGGGACGTGTGGTGGCTTCCTGCGCGAGTGAACATGCTGGGATTCGTTCCGAACATATCGGCTGGGCCGAGCAGGAGCCGGAGGACTGGTGGCGGGCGGCCAAAGAGGCCATCGTCGCGGTGCTGGCCGCCGCCAAGCTGACTGGAAGCCAGATCGAGGCCGTCGGCCTGACGGGCCAGATGCACGGCTGCGTGATGCTCGACACCGAAGGGAAGGTGCTGCGCCCTGCCCTCATCTGGGCCGACCAGCGAACCCAGCCTCAGTGCGACTGGCTGACCGAGAAGATCGGATTCGCGAGACTTATCGAATTGACCTGCAATCCGGCGCTACCGAACTTTACCCTGACCAAGCTCCTCTGGGTCCGGGAGCACCAGCCTGAGATCTTCGCGAAGATCGCGCATGTGCTCTGTCCCAAGGACTACGTCCGGTACCGGCTGACGGGCGAGTTTGCGATGGACATGCAGGAGGCCAGCGGAACCCTGCTGCTGGACGTCACCGCCCGGCGCTGGTCCGCGGAGGTGGCGGAGCTGGCAGGAATTCCCATGAGCTGGTTGCCGCGGCTCTTTGAAGGACCGGAGATCTGTGCCCGGATCAGCTCGGAGGGGGCTGGAGTTACGGGACTAGCGGCAGGAACTCCCGTAGCGGCAGGAGCAGGCGACCAGGGAGCAGGCGCGGTCGGGATGGGAATCCTGACTCCGGGATCGGTCTCGGCGACCATCGGAACCAGCGGAGTAGTCTTTGCGGCGACCGATACCCCCACCAAGGACCGGCTGGGACGGCTGCACACCTTCTGTCATGCGGCGCCGGGGTTGTGGCATGTGATGGGAGTGACGAACGGAGCGGGGCTGAGCCTGCGCTATCTTCGCGACACCTTTGCGGCCGGAGCCTCCTACGACGATTTAACCGCGGAGGCGGCCCAGGTTCCTGCAGGAAGCGATGGACTAATGTGGGCTCCCTATCTCTTCGGCGAGCGGACACCGCATCTGGATGCGACGGCGCGAGCGGCTTTCGTAGGGATTACGGCTTCGCACAAGCGTGGGCATTTTGTGCGCGCAGTGCTGGAGGGCGTGGCGTTCAGCCTGAAGGACACCTTTACGCTCTTCGGCGAGCTGGCGATTCCGGTTCGGTCGATCCGGTTGGGCGGAGGCGGAGCTCGCGGCAAGCTGTGGCGGCAGATCCAGGCCGATGTCTACGGCCAGCCGGTTGAGTTACTGGAGGCGGAAGAGGGCGGAGCCTTTGGAGCGGCTCTGCTGGCCGGAACCGGCGTGGAGGTCTGGAGCAGCGTGGAGGCTGCCTGCGCCGCGACGGTGCGGGTAGCGGAGGTAATTCCGCCGCACCATACGGACGTTATGGCCGCGGCGTACCAGGAGTATCGACGGATCTATCCAGCGTTGAAGATGATCCAAGGTGGCTAGGGGTAAGGCAATCGCGGGTGCTAAATCTAGTCGTTGAAGAAAACAGTCAACGGCTAGGCCTAGCATCACAAATTTCAGGGACCACCATAAAAAACGCGTCTTACTAACGTTGATTAGGTCTTAATAGAACTCAAGATGCGACTTACTAAGTCGTAAGACGCACGAACAGATCAATAGAGATGGGAAGAGGAGCTTTCGATGAGTGCTGATGTTGGGGTGGCTGTAATCGGATTTGGACTGGGCGGACGGGTGTTTCATGCTCCGTTTGTCTCGGCGGTGCCAGGACTGAAGCTCGAAGCGATCGTGCAACGTAAGGGCGATGAGGCCGCCAAGGCGTACCCGGGCACGAAAATCCTGCGGTCTGTACACGAGGCCCTGACCGATGCGGCGGTGCAACTGGTGGTCGTCTCGACGCCGAACGAGACGCACTACGCCCTCGCAAAGCAGGCGCTGGAGGCCGGGAAGCACGTCGTAATCGACAAGCCGTTTGCCGCGACCAGCGCGCAGTCGGCCGAGCTGGTCTCTCTAGCGGCGAAGAAAGGCCTGGTGCTGGTTCCCTTCCACAATCGCCGTTGGGATGGCGACTTCCTGACCGTGAAACAGATTTTGACCGATGCCGCCGTGGGGCGGCTGGTCACGTACGAGTCGCACTTCGACCGCTTCCGGCCGATGCCGCGGGAGAATACCTGGAAGGAGGCCGGGGATGACGCGAACGGCATGCTCTTCGACCTGGGACCGCACCTCGTAGACCAATGCCTCGCGCTCTTTGGCGCTCCGGAGACCATCACGGCCAGCGTAAGACGCGACCGCGACGACACGGCGATCGAGGATGCCTTCGACATTACGCTGAGCTACACCATCAACGGTCGGGGACTCCTGGCGCATTGCCGGTCGTCGCTGCTGGCTTGCGATGCCGCGCCCCGGTTTCTTCTGCACGGCACGCGGGGAAGCTTCAAAAAATACGGCCTCGATCCGCAGGAGCCAGCCCTGGTAGCGGGAGCAAAGGTCCCGAAGATGGGCTCCAGCGAGACCTGGCTGGAGGAGAAGGACTCCGCGTGGGGCAGGCTGACGGTAGCTCCGAAGCCCGCCGATCCTGGAACCCTGGTATCCCAGACAGTGAAGACGCAGCCGGGCGACTATCGCGGCTTCTACGCGAACGTCCGCGACACCATCAACGGCACGGCGGAGCAGGCCGTAAAAGCAGAGGACGGATTCCGTGTGGTCCGGCTGTTGGAGATGGCGCGAGAGAGCAGCGCGGCGGGCAGAACTTTGAAGGTAGAGTTCTAGCCGCCGCCTCTTTGCATTCGACGGTGCAAGCTGCTTCCCTGCTAAGGACGACGACTATGAAGCTTCGAGTCTCTATAAAGTACCTTGGGCTGGCCTGCGCGTTTGCGGGCATGGTCTCCTCTGGTGCTCTGGCGCAGATGCCCCAAACCAGTGCCCAGGCGAGGAAGCAGGCCAGCGAGATGCTGCTGCCGGAGATGCCGCTCCACGATCCCTTCATCCTGGCCTACGCGCCTACCAAAACCTACTACCTCTACACCTCGAACGTACAGCCGCTCACCCAGGTAAAGCGAGTCGGAACGATGGTCTATACCAGCAAGGATTTAAAGCACTGGACCCCACCGAAGGTTGTGTTCACGGTGCCCGAGGGCTTCTGGGCGGAGCAAGGAGGCTGGGCGCCCGAGGTCCATGCCTACAAGGGCAAGTTCTATCTCCTGACCACGCTGCATAACGAGAAGAAGACGTTGCCCCAAGAGCTTCCCCTGGGGCACGAGACCTATATGCGCGGCACGATCATCGCGGTAAGCGACTCGCCCGAGGGTCCATTTGTGCCAGTAAAGGACGATGGGCCAATTCCACCAGCAGACTTCATGACACTCGATGGAACACTGTACATCGACCGCGCTGGCAAGCCATGGATGGTCTACGCGCACGAGTGGCTGCAGGTGACGGACGGAACGATGGAGGCGGTGCCCCTGAAGGACGACCTGACCGCAGCCAGCGGCGCACCCATCTCGCTCTTCAAGGCCTCGGACGCTCCGTGGATCGACGAGCAGGCGATGCCAACCAAAGCCGGATCGCGCTACGTAACCGACGGACCCGAACTCTTCCGCACCAAGGACGGCCATCTCCTGATGCTGTGGTCCAGCTACGAACACCAGAGCGACAACACCCCCGGAAGTCACTACGTCCAGACGGTGGCACGCTCGGCCTCAGGCGAACTGAAGGGACCCTGGATCCAACTCCAGCCCCTCGTGCGACAGGACAGCGGACACGGAATGCTCTTCCAGACCTTCGACGGAAAGCTAATGATGGTGCTGCACCGGCCCTTCAAGGGCGCACGCGGCAAGCTCTACCAGATGCGGGACGCCGGCGATCATCTCGAGGTAGAGCGGGAACGGATCGACCTGGACGGAGAAAAACCCTAGCCCTCTCTATTGCCCATAGGTAGCAGTAGCCCCATGCTTCCGGAAGTAGTGCCGGTCAAGCAGCGCCTGCGAGACTCCGGGATGGCCAGGCACCAGCGTGAGCGTCTTATAAGCCATCTTGGCAACCGCCTCGAGCACAACCGCATTATGCGCAGCATCGTGAGCATCCTTCCCCCACACAAAAGGCGCATGTCCAGCCACAAGACAGGCAGGAACGGCAAGCGGATCGATGGCATTGTTCTGGAAGTGCTGGACGATCGCAACCCCAGTCTCATGGACATAACGTCCACCACAAGCCTCATCCGAGAGCGGAACGGTGCAAGGAATCGCCCCATAGAAGTAGTCGGCATGGGTAGTGCCAAGCGCCGGAATAGAGAGCCCCGCCTGCGCAAAGCTGGTAGCAAACTCAGAGTGCGTATGGACGATGGCTCCGATGGAAGGAAACTCCCGGTAGAGCAGCGTGTGGGTGTCGAGATCGGAGGAGGGCTTAAGGGCGCCATCGACGATCGTGCCTTGGAGATCGGTGACTACCATATGCTCGGGCCGCAGATCGTCGTAGTCCACACCCGAGGGCTTGATGACCATAAGGCCCTGCTCGCGGTCGACGCCGCTGGCGTTGCCGAAGGTATAGAGGACAAGTCCCCGGCGAACGATTTCAAGGTTGGCTTCGAGGACGGCGGTGCGAAGGTCTTTCAGCAGCATGGAGTGGGCCTCTTGAAACTTGGATTTAAGGATACCCGGAAGAACGCACCGTAGCCCACGACTCCGCGAATTGCCTCGAAAGAACACCGGCTTGATAGAGTAGAAATAATGAAAAGCGATGGATTCACAACCTCTTCTTCTGCTCTGCCGCTGGGCTTTACGTGGGGTGCGGTAGCAGCCGGAATCAAGGTCAGCGGAAAGCCTGACCTGGCGGCAGCCGTAGCAACAAAAGGAGCAAAGGCCGCGGCGATGTTTACCAGGAACCAGGTAGTAGCCGCTCCCGTAACCGTAGGGCAGAGACATCTGCTGGGCACCGGCGGACGAGTAGGCGCACTGCTGGTGAACGCCGGCAACGCGAACTGCGCGACCGGCCAGGCAGGCATCGAAGCCTGCATCCAGACCTGCACTGCCGCCGCCGAGAGCTTCGGCTGCATCTTCGATGAGGTCGTCCCCTCCTCCACCGGAATCATCGGCGTCCCCTTCCCGACAGAGAAGGTATTAAACGCATTGCCTACCCTCACCGCCGCCCTGGGCTCGACCCAGGACCACGCAGAGGCCTTCGCGCAGGCGATCCTGACGACCGATACCAAGATGAAGGTCGCCCGGGCGGTGATCGACGTCGAAGGAGTCGAGGTCCGCATCTTCGGAGCAGCAAAGGGCGCCGGAATGATTCACCCCCAGTTGGTCGCGCCGGCAGGACCACCCCACGCGACCATGCTGGTCTATCTCTTTACCGACCTCAGCGCCGAGCCCGCCGAGATGAATGCGCTGCTCGCCCCAGCGGTAGAGCGGAGCTTCAACTCCATCTCCATCGACGGCGATACCTCAACCAACGATACAGTCCTGCTCCTGGCCAGCGGAGCCAGCGGCGTCAAGCTGGACGAGCGCGTTCAGGAGGCCTTCGCTAACGCTCTGGCGCTGGTATGCGGTTCGCTGGCGCATCAGATCGTCGAGGACGGCGAAGGCGTGGGCCATGTGGTCACCTTGCACATCTCCGGCGCTGCCAATGAGGCCGATGCCAAGCTGGTCGCAAAGACCATCGCCACCTCCCCCCTGTGCAAGACAGCCTGGAGCAGCGCCGACCCCAACTGGGGCAGGCTCCTGGCCGCCGCCGGGCGGAGCGGCGTGGCCATTGAGGCCGAGCGGATCACGATTGCCATCGGCGCGCAGCCAGTCTTTGAGCACGGAATGCGCGCAGCCGGATTCGATGAGGCCGCGACCCACGAGGTAATGCTCCGGCGGGAGTACACCATCTCCATGCATCTCGGCATGGGCGAGGCGGAGTGCCGCTACATCACCTGCGACCTCACCGAAGAGTATGTCCGGATTAACGCGGATTATTCGACTTAAAGGGCAAATGGCCTCCGAATAGCGGCTGGGGGAGATGACGATTCTTTCCTCCAGGATTTATCTTTGTTATGGCCGTATAAGCGCCAGTTTTGCGAGGACTACTTAAACCCTATGACCACGAAGCTTGAAACACCCGCCAAGCAGGACTTTCTTGAAGAGGTATCAGAGTGGATTGAGGCGTTCGACGACGTCATCGCCAGCGACTGGGAACAGGGCGCGGAACTGCTGGGAGCGCTGAAGCTGCGCGCACGCGAGGCCGGAGTGCCGACGCCCAGCGAGCTCATTACGCCCTACCGGAACACCATTCCCAAGCACGACGAGGTTCCCTACCCGGGCGACCGCAGCCTGGAGCGCCGCGTGGAGGCGCTCATTCGCTGGAACGCCATGGCGATGGTGCATGGCCAGAACAAGAAGGACGCCGGCATCGGCGGGCATATCTCAACCTATTCGTCGCTCGCCACCCTTTTGGAGGTCGGCTTCAACCACTTCTTCCATGCAAAGTACGGCGAGCAGCCGGGAGATTTCGTTTACTTTCAAGGACATGCCTCTCCAGGCGTTTACGCCAGAGCCTATCTGGAAGGACGCTTCGACGACGACCGGCTGAAGAACTTCCGGCACGAGCTGCGTTCCACCCCCGGCCTGTCCTCCTATCCACACCCCTGGCTGATGCCCGAGTTCTGGAACTTCCCGACCGTCTCCATGGGCATCGGACCTCTGAACGCCATCTATCAGGCCCGCTTTATGCGGTATCTGGAGCATCGCGGGTTGATCGAGAAGACCGACCGCAAAGTCTGGGCCTTCGTCGGCGACGGCGAGACGGACGAAGTGGACACCCTCGGAGCGATCTCGCTGGGTGCGCGGGAGAAGCTGGATAACCTGATCTTCGTCGTGAACTGCAATCTTCAGCGCCTGGACGGTCCGGTGCGCGGCAACAAGCGCATCATCGACGAGCTGGAGAGCATGTTCCTCGGTGCGGGCTGGAACGTCATCAAGGTGATCTGGGGCTCGGACTGGGATGAGCTCTTCGACCGCGACCACACCGGACTGCTGCTGCGCCGCATGGAAGAGTGCGTCGACGGCGACTTCCAGACCTTCAAGGCCAAGGATGGAGCCTATCTCCGGCAGCACTTCTTCGGAAAGTATCCCGAGCTCCTGGAACTGGTAAAAGACAAGACCGATGCGGAGTTGGAGCGGCTGCATCGCGGCGGCCACGACCCGGCGAAGATCTACAACGCCTACAAGCGGGCGATCGATCACAAGGGTGGCCCAACCGTGATTCTGGCCAAAACCGTGAAGGGCTACGGCCTCGGAACCGCCCAGGCCAGGAACGCCACGCACTCCGAGAAGAAGCTGACCGACGACGGATTGGCGGAGTTCGTAAAGCGCTTCGATATCCCGGTCCCCGAGCAGGCAGCCAAGGACGGAGCCTTCTACCGCCCAGCCAACGACGCCCCGGAGATCGTCTACATGCAGGAGCGGCGGCGTGAGCTGGGCGGCTATCTGCCCAAGCGCGAAGTACCGGCGTTGAACTTCACCGCGCCCGCGTTGGCCTCGTTTGCGGAGTGGACCGGTGGATCGAACGGACGTTCGGTCTCGACCACGCTAGGCTTCGTAAGCATCCTGCGTCATCTGATGAAGGACGCGGCGATCGGCAAGCTGGTCGTCCCCATCGTTCCCGACGAGGGCCGTACCTTCGGCATGGAGTCGGCAATCCGGCAGGTCGGCATCTACGCGCCCGAGGGGCAGAAGTACAGCCCGCACGACGCGGATATGCTGCTCTACTACCGTGAGGCGCAGGACGGGCAGATCCTCGAGGAGGGCATCACCGAAGCCGGCTCGATGGCTTCCTTCACCGCCGCCGGAACCGCCTACGCGAACTACAAGGTGCCGACGATTCCCTTCTACATGTACTACTCGATGTTCGGCTTCCAGCGCATCGGCGACATGGCCTGGGCGTTTGCGGACTCGCGAGGCAAGGGCTTCCTGATGGGCGGAACCGCCGGACGGACCACCATGCTCGGCGAAGGCTTGCAGCACCAGGACGGCCACAGCATCGTCTTGTCCAGCACCGTTCCCACCTGCATCACCTACGATCCGGCGTTTGTGTACGAGCTGGCCGTCGTGATTCAGGATGGCATTCGCCGCATGTACGAGAAGGCCGAGGACGTCTTCTACTACATCACGATGTACAACGAAGACTATGCAATGCCCGCCATGCCAGAGGGCTCCGCGGAAGGCATTCTGCGCGGGCTCTACAAGCTGAAGCCGGCCATCAGCGGCGAGGCGGTCGCGCAGCTCTTCGGAAGCGGTCCGATCCTGAACGAGGTGTTGCGTGCCCAGACCATTCTCTCCGAAAAGTACAACGTACAGACCGATGTCTGGAGCGTGACCAGCTACACCGAACTGCGCCGCGATGCATTGGCGGTGGAGCGTTGGAACCGGCTGCATCCGGCGGAGAAGGAGCGGCAGAACTATCTGCAGAAGACTCTGGCTGGAACGCAGGGCCCAATCATCGCGGCCAGCGACTATATGAAGGCGCTGCCGGATCAGCTCGCTCCTTGGCTGAATGCCGGACCGACGGCGCGTCTGGTCGCTCTGGGCACGGACGGCTTCGGGCGTAGCGACAATCGCGAGCACCTGCGGCGGCACTTCGAGGTCAGCGCGGAGGCTATCGCAGGCGCAACGCTCTCCAAGCTGGCGCGTGAAGGCAAGTTCAAGCCGAAGGCGGCCCAGAAAGCTCTGGCGGAGCTTGGACTGGACGTCGAAGCAGCAGATCCGGCACGAGCATAAACTTGTAAAGTCGCAAACTTGATTAGATGATGATCGCGGTAAACGAGGGTTCCTTTGGAACCCTCGTACTTTCTCTGGGTACGGAGCGTTTTGACGATGGGTGCGACAGCAGATAGCAGGAACTTGAAGCGTGGGGCCAAGGCCAAGAAACAAAAAAAGACCAACGGCGATGAAGCCGTAAAGAGCGCAGCAGTCAAAAGCGTGCCAGTCTTTGAGAATCCGCTGGTGCCGAACGTGGTGCTGCGGCAGATGTACCAGAAGATGGCAGAGTCACGGCTGCTCGGAGAGTACGCGCTGCGAGCCGGGCGCAAGGCAAAGGGTGCAATTGCTTTGAAGTCCACCAACGGGCAGGAGGCCTGCCGTGTCAGCGTAACCCAGGGATTAGGAGACGGTGACGTTGTGCTCGACTCGCAACCCGGTGAGCTGATGGAGTACCTGTTGGGCGCAAAGCTGTCCGAGATCCTGCGTCGTCTTAGCGGCGATACCAAAAGCAAGCAGGCGAAGAGCACGGGCGAGACCAAGCCTCTTCCGACGGGTCTGCTGCCGTTCGTGAAAGAGGCAGAGGAACGCCTCTTCGCCGGGCTGGGTGCCGCACTGCTCCTGAAGCGGTTGAACCGTCCCAACGGCGTTGTCATCTTCGTCGAACATAAAGAAGTCTCGAATGGGACATGGCGGCGCGCCTTCACTCTCGCCGCAGCCCAGAATCTGTCCGTAATCTTCGTCTTGTTGGCCGGCGCCAAGCTCGGCAAGGACAAAGGGAAGGCTGGAGTCAGCGATATAGCACTAAGCTGCGGCGTTCCCGGAATTCCGGTCGACGCAAGCGACGCGGTGGCGCTCTACCGTGTGGCGCAGGAGACGATGGGCAGAATCCGGAGCGGAGAAGGGGCAGTGCTGATCGAGGGAATTCCCTTCCCTGCACCCGGAGAGGATCGGGCGATAGCCGATCCAGTCGCAGCGATGAAAGCATCCCTCCTGCAGCGGCAGATCGCAACCGAGGAGTGGATCGCCGGAGTAGAAAAGGAGTTCCGGAGACAGCTCTCCGTTGGAGCAAAGTAAGCCAATCCATCCGTCCCTCTCTATTTTGGAAAAGTATTGATTCAAAAGGAGAGGGATCGCGGTGAATCTCCCGCAGACTCCAAACTCATGCTCTCAAACAGGAGGACCGCCACCGAGACGGAATCGATCGTCATGGCGGATTACAAAGTTCCCCTCCCCGCCTCACAGCGGCCCGCTGCAATCGCCGTCCAACCTTGACGCCAACTCCTCTCCCGCGTAACCTTAATATCAATGGTCGCTTCACGCATGCAGTACCTCGCGAACTGTTGCATCTGTTGTCACGATGCCGCGCGTCACTGCCTTTGCCGACCTTCGATGACCATCTAAAGTCCCGAAATACAGCAAATGCATCCCGCGCCCACGAAAAACGTGGGCTTTGTTATATCTGCCGCACCAAAGGAACCAACACCAGCCATGACCGACGCAGCTACCATCCCGGCCCCTCCCGTCAAAGAGACCAAAGCCCAGAAGTCCGAGCGCCTAAAGCTCGCCAAGAACCCGTGGGACGCCTGGGACGAGGTCCGTCAGTTCGCCGAGCAGGGCCGCGACTCCGTCCTCCCCGAGTGGACCGGTCTCTACTTCAAGTGGTGGGGCGTCTATACCCAGGGCGACGGCCTCGGCGTCACCGGAGGAGCCAACGGAGAAGGTAAAGCCTCTGAGTTCTTCATGATGCGCATCGCCCTCCCCAACGGTATCCTCACCAGCGCCCAGACCCGCGTCATCGGTCAGATCACCAAAAAGTACGCCCGCGACCTCGCCGACATCACCACCCGCCAGAACATCCAGCTCCACTGGCTCACCCTCGGCGGCCTCGTCGAAGTCGTCGACGCCCTCACCGCCGTCGGCCTCAGCCCCAAGGGAGCCTGCGGCGACGTCGTCCGCAACGTCACCGGCTGCCCTATCGCCGGCCTCGACGGCCACGAGCTTATCGACGCCAGTCCCCTCGCCGTCGAGATCGCCCACCAGCTCACCGCCAACCCCGAGTTCTACAACCTCCCTCGCAAGTTCAAGATCACCGTCACCGGCTGCCCCCTCTGGTGCTCCTACCCCGAGATCAACGACGTAGCCCTCACCGCCATCAAGCGCACCATCGACGGCGTGGAAGAGATCGGCTACACCCTGCGCGTCGGCGGCGGCCTCTCCACCGAGCCCCACATCGCCGTCCGCATCCCTGCCTTCATCCGGCAGGATCAGGCTCTGGACGTCGTCTTCGCCGTCGTCCGCACCTTCCGCGAGCAGGACGCCCTCCGCGAAAACCGCACCCGCGCCCGTATCAAGTACCTCTTCATGCGCCACGGCTGGACCGCCGAGTCCATGCTCGAAGCCATCGAGGCCAAGCTCGGCTACAAGCTCGACCCCAACCCCGCCGCCTCCGACGTAGTCCCCGACGACGTCTACCGCGACCACATCGGTATCACCCCCCAGAAGCAGCCCGGCCTCTCCATCGTCGGAGCCTCCGTCCTCAACGGACGTCTCAGTGGCGAACAGCTCATCCAGCTCGCCGACCTCGCCGACAAGTACGGCAACGGCCAGCTCCGCGCCACCATCATGCAGAACATCCTCATCCCCAACGTCCCCAACCGCGAGGCCGCCGCGCTCGTCATCGAGCTCAACACCCTCGGCCTCCAGGTGGACGTCTCCCCCTTCTGGCGCGGAGCCATCGCCTGCACCGGCACAGAGTTCTGCAAACTCGCCATCGCCGAGACCAAGGGCTTCAACAAGTGGCTCGTCTCCGAGATGGAAGACCGCCTCCCCGGCTTCGACCAGCAGATCAAGCTCCACGTCACCGGCTGCACCAACTCCTGCGGCCAGCACTGGATCGCCGACATCGGCCTCGAAGGCAAAAAGATCAAGAAGAACGGAGCCCTCGTCGACGCCTTCTACTTCTGCGTCGGCGGAGCCGTAGGCAAATACGCCCGCACCGCCCGTCCGCTGGGCTACCGTGCCGCCGCAGAAGACTGCCCCGCCGCCATCGAACGCCTCCTCAACGGCTACCTCGCCTCCCGCACCGAAGGCGAAGACCTCCGCTCCTACTTCTCC
Source organism: Granulicella sp. dw_53 (assembly GCF_018449545.1). GTDB lineage: Bacteria > Acidobacteriota > Terriglobia > Terriglobales > Acidobacteriaceae > Edaphobacter. Next base: position 186,237 of record NZ_JAAVUR010000013.1, read on the forward strand.
CGCACCGACGACGACACCCTCCGCGCCCAGCTCGCCGGAACCGTCATCGACCCCGTAGAACGCGACGCCCCACCGGTAGGCGCAGGCCGCCACGCCCCCAGCGAATAACCAGGCCGCACTCCCAGGACCGCTCTTCGCCACAGAGCGAAGAGCGGTCCCGCGCGCGCATCCTCCACCTCCCGCTATCATCAAAGAGGAGCACTGCTATGGACCTCTTCCCAATCTTCTTGAAACTCACCGGCCGCCCCTGCCTCGTCATCGGAGCCGGCAACCTCGCCGAGTCCAAGATCGAGTCCCTCCGCGCCGCTAACGGCAAGGTCACCGTCATCGCTCCCCAGCCCAGCCCCCCCATACCCGACCCCGCCGCCGCCGGAGAGATCGAGTACCCCCCCCGCCCCTTCGCCCCCCCCCCCCCCCCCCCCCCCCCCCCCCCCCCACTCCCCCCCCCCCCC
>NZ_JAAVUR010000014.1 GCF_018449545.1 Granulicella sp. dw_53
CACCCCCCCACCCCACCCCCCCTCCCCCACCGCCCCACCCCAACCCCCCCCCCACCAACCCCCCCCCCTCAACCCACCCCCCCCCCCCCGCCCCGAGTCCCCCGACCCGCCTCTCCTTCTCCGGCCACACCATCCCCGTAGGCTACGCAGCAGATCCCCAAGCCGATCCCTACACCGACGCCGTAACCTCCGGCAGCCCACACGTAGCCGACACCCTCAGTGCCCTCTCCACCCTCAAGCCCCTCGGCCAACTCCGCGACTCCTTCATCCTCGCCGTCAACGAAGAGGGCCTCTGGATCATCGACCAGCACGTCGCCCACGAGCGCGTCCTCTTCGAAAAGGTCCTCCGCGAGCGCGACACAGAACAGGTCCAACGCCAGCGTCTCCTCATGCCCTTGCTCATCGACCTGCTCCCCGCCCAGATGGTCATCTTCGCCACCATCGCCGACGAGCTCGAACGCAACGGCTTCGAAGCCGAGCCCTTCGGCCCACGCACCCTCGCCATCAAAGCCGCACCCGTAGGCCTCGAAGGCCGCGAGCTGGAGATCATGATCGAAGAGCTCCTCGCCCTGCCCGATCCCACCCGCCAGACCGAGAACGCCGACACCCGCCGCCGCCGCATCGCCGCCAGCATAGCCTGCCACGCCGCTATCAAGATCAACCAACCCCTCGACAACCAGAAGATCGCCTGGCTCCTCGAAGCCCTCTCCAAAACCGAGCACCCCACCGCCTGCCCTCACGGCCGCCCCATCGCCCTCCGCTACTCCCACCGCGACATCGCCAAGGCCTTCCAGCGCACCTAGAGCAATTCTCCTGGTGCTGTGGAGTGGATGAAGTTGAGTGGTGCCGTTTTTCTTGATAAAAAACGGCCATCGATTCGAAGCCTCTCCTATACACCCACAGGAGAATTGCTCTAGCACCCACCGATACCACTCAATTCAACAAACAGAGGTACGATGGGTGCGCCGCAAAAACGGCTATGTAACGACACGCGAACCGATCGGAGACCAGCGCGAACCATGTTCACCCCCACCCGTCGAGACTTCCTCAAAACCACCTCCGCCGCCCTCCTTACCGCCGCGGCCTCGCCCAGCACCTTGCTCCACGCCAGCCCCTTCGGCCTGCCCATCGGCATCCAGCTCTACTCCGTCCGCGAGGACATGGCCAAAAACTTCGAGTCCACCCTCGACACCCTCGCCTCTCTCGGCTACCAGGAGGTCGAAGCCGCCGGCTTCTACAACCACTCCGCCGCCGACGTAAAGAAAGCCCTTAAGAACGCCGGTCTCGCCTGCCCCAGCGCCCACTACAACTTCCAGCTCATGAGCACCCAGTTCGACCAGATCGTCTCCTTCGGCCAGGAGCTCGGACTCCAGTACATCGTCTGCGCCAGCCCCGGCAAAGCCCCCGCCAACGCCCAGGCCAAAGGCCCCCACACCCTCGACGACTGGAAGTACAACGCCGACCACTTCAACCAGTGGTCCCAGAAGATCAAGGCCGCCGGCATGACCTTCGCCTACCACAACCACTACGAAGAGTTTCATCCTCTCTCCGACGGAGCCATCCCCTTCGACGAGCTCGTCCGCCTCACTGGCCCCGACGTCCACTTCGAGATGGACTGCGGCTGGGTCGTCGTCGGTGGCGGAGACCCCGTAGCCTGCCTCAAACGCTACCCCACCCGCATCGTCATGCTCCACATCAAGGACTTCGTCGCCTCCAGGCCTAACGCCGACGGCAAGACCCCCACTCCCACCGAACTTGGCCGCGGCGTCATCGACTACCGCCCCATCTTCGCCACCGCCAGCCAGGCCCACATCAAACACGCCTTCGTCGAGCAGGAGGGCTACGACATCCCCCAAAACGAATCCCTCAAAATAGACGCCGACTACATCAAAAAACTCTCCGCCTAACAAAGCACCACAACTCCGGGTGCCCCATCCTTTCCGACAGTCTCATCGTCGGATAGGGTGGGGTATCGTGCGAAGCACGACCGCCTTCCTTCCATTAGTCACAGTAGTCCGGGTGCCCCATCCTGAGGGCGCCTGATCGCCCGATGGTTGGGGAACCACAACCTTTCCAATCCAGTTCTCCCCACAAACCAACCAACCGAGGAATATTAACCCCTCAAACCGTGTCTAACTATCGAAGCGTCCACCCAAAAAGTTCAGACCGCCAAACGCAACAACAATCCGCAACACAACCAAGAGGAGATCCTGAACGATGACAGATAAGACGCAGACACCGGACACAGAACTAAGCAGTGAGTGGTTAGAAGCATTCCCCGGAGAGCGCTTCCTGATTCGCATCCCGGCCTCAGCAACGAACGGCGCATACTCCGTCACCGAGATCGTCTCCCACCCCGGTCACAGCACCCCGATCCACGTCCATTCGAAAGAGGATGAGTACCTGCTCGTACTGGAAGGAACGGTACGCCTCATCCTGGGCGACCAGACCCTCGACGTCACAGCTGGAAACACGATGACCCTTCCTCGCGGAATCCAGCACGCCTTCGGAAACGCCACCGACACTCCCGTCCGCTTGGCGATGACGGCCATGCCCGGCGGCTGCGAAGAAGCGTTAAAAATGATCGCCACCATTCCCATGGACCAACTGGATCTGCCGGCACTCGCAGCCAGGTTTGCTGTCACGACCGTAGCGCCTCCGTTCCTGGGCTAAACCCCGCGGTTGCACCGGAACGTGCAGCCCATTATTGTCAGCACAAGAGCCAAGATAAACGGTCGCTCAGAGCCTCCCCGAGGCTCTGAGCGTGAACACCGGCTGCATCTTCATTTCAATCCAGATCCATCCCCGCACACCGCCCCACACTCCTGTATCCTAAGAGACATAAGTGCAGCCGGCGTCTCAACGCTCCGGGCCGCCCAACGTTCGCTTTGAAAATCTAGATGTATCCCCAGTCCCCGCTTGGTCTATGTGACCTCCGCGCGCGAGTCGAAGGATTGCTGCAGCCCGCAGACGCGAGTCCCCCAGCAGGAAGGTAGTACCCCTTGAGTTCCAGTTCTGTAATCCCCTCGGCCGATCAACTCGCCGCCTCCCGCACGAAGCAGTGGCACCAGGATGGCGAAGCCCTCCTCACCTTCGAGAACGTCCGTAGCTGGATCAACGCCGCCGGTCTCGCACTCTTCGCTCCCCGCGCGTCTCAACTCCCCTCACCCGCGCCGTCCATGGTCGAAGCCGTCCTCGGCGTCGCCAACGCAGCCCCCACCCTCGCCGAAACCGAAGCCGCCCGCACTCTCCTCGCCCGTCTCATCGCCGAAGGAGCAGCCGTCCCGCTCAACCTGCTCGGTAACCCCACCGGCGTCGGTACCGAAACCCCCGACTTCATCGTCGCCACCGCCGTCCTCCCCTACATCTTCACCCTCCGCGGCGACAAGTCCTGGAAGCTTCCCCCCGAGACCAGCGGAGCCAGCAAGGTCTCGCCCCTCGCCCTCGCCACCTACAACCTCCTCACCGAGCGCTCCAAGGATATCGGCGCCGGCTCCCTCATCCCCGGCCTCTCTGCCTACGACCTCGCCACGCAGCTTGGCAAAGAGGTCACCGAGACCGCCGTCCTTCGCGCCCTCACCGAGCTCTGGCAACACCTCCGCGTCCTGCCCATCCCGCAAGAAGGCGCAGCCACCCTCTGGGAGCTGACCACCACCCGCTTCACCAAGCTGCTCAAGGCTGGCTCCAACGCGGGCCAGCCCACCGCCCTCTCCGCCCTCATCACCCTCTACCTCGCCCAGGCCATCGTCGCGACCGAAGAAGAGATCGAGGTCTTCCTCTCCCCGCTCGCCGCCCGCTCGCGCATCCGCGACGTCATCCACGCCCTGCTCGGCGCTCGCCAGTTGGAGACCATCGCCGTCGAAGGTAGAACCGTCCTCCACGTCTCCGGCGATCTGCCCGCCTTCCTCGCTCCCGCAGCCTCCGAAACCGAGGCCGTGCCCGTCGACGACATCGGCGGCCTGGTCGTCACCACCGAGGGCGAACTGACCGTAGCAGACGACGGCACCCCGCAGCCTCGCATCAAGAAGTTCGTCCCCGCGCCCAAGAAGTTCGGCACCGGCTTCATCCGCAAGCCCTTCGGCGCAGCCGCGACGACACCCCGCGAGCGCCGCCCCTTCACCCGCGAGTCCAACCGCCCCGACCGCCCCAGCTTCACCAAGCCCTGGGCGGAAGAGAAGGCAGACCGCCTCGCCGCAGCCAGCGCAGCCTCCAACACCTCAGACTCCTCCGAAGCGCAGACCGGCGAAGCCTCCACCCCGCCAGCCTACCAACAGCGCGAGCGCCCCAGCTACGACCGCAAGCCCAGCTTTGGCGGCAAACCCAGCTACGGCAGCAAACCAGGCTACGACCGGAAACCCAGCTTTGGAAGCAAGCCAAGCTTCGGCAGCCGCCCCAGCTTCGGCAGCAAACCCGGCTTCAGCCGCGATCGCACCGACTCCCGTCCTCCGCGCCGCGACTTCGCTCCCCGTCCCGCAGCCGAATCCGGCGGCAACCCCGGCGACTTCGCTCCCCGCAAGACCTTCTCCAAGCCCGGAACCTTCGGCCGTAAACGCGAAGGCGGCTTCTCTCCACGCCCATCCTTCGGCCGCGACCAGGAAGGCCGTCCCCCCCGCCGCGAGTTCACACCCCGCCCCGGTGGCGACTCACCCCGCGAGTTCACCCCTCGCTCCGGCAGCGACCGCCCGTCCTACGGATCTCGTCCGGAACGCCCCTCCTTCGGAGCCCGTCCCGACCGTCCATCCTTCGGGGCACGCCCCTCGTTCGGCGGCTCACGCCCCCCGCGCGAAGGAGCCGCAGGCGAATCCACCGGCCCCCGCTTCCGCAAGTTCGACGCGCCCCGCGGAGACCGCCCATCGCGCCCCTTCAACTCCGACCGCCCATCCCGGCCCTTTAACTCCGACCGTCCCGCACGCCCGTTCAACTCAGACCGCCCAGCACGCCCTGAGTCGGGCGGCTATCAAGGAAAACCGAGCGGCGGCTACGCAGGCAAGTCCTCTGGCGGCTACGCCGGAAAGCCGTCCGGTGGTTATGCAGGCAAACCAGTAGGTGGTGGCTACGCAGGCAAATCCGGCGGAAGTTACGCGGGCAAATCCAGTGGCGGCTATGCAGGGAAGTCGAGCGGTGGCTACGCCGGTAAATCCGGAGGCTACGAAGGAAAATCCTCCAGCTTCGGCGACAAGAAGCCCTACGGAAAATCCGCCGGCGGCTACGCAGGCAAGTCATCCGGCTACGCGGGCAAATCCGGCAGCTACGCCGGAAAGTCCGCTGGAACCGGCAAACCCGCCGGAACCTTCGACAAGTTCAAAAACAACGCCAAACCCTTCGGAAAACGCCCCCCAGCCCGCAAATGGAAGCCCGAAGAAAGCAAATCCGAGTAACCTTTCGCCACCATACGGAGCAGCACAATCCGGGTGCCCCACCCTTTTTGCAGTCTCATCGCAAATAGGGTGGGGTATCGTGCGAAGCACGACCGCCTTCCTTCCCCAACCCAAACCGCCTCAGGAAAACCTCTTCCTCCTCCGAACCGCCCGATCCCGAACAACTCCGTAGTTCCAAAACCCCAGCAAAATCGCATGTCAAGCCCCCAACACCCAAAAACAAACCGCTCAACCCAGATAAACAAAACAAAATAAACCCCTTAGAACGAAAACAAATATCTCCAACAAGTGGCATGATCCCCCACCCGAATCTTCTACAATAGATATAGGGAAACTTCCACATTCGATCCGAAGCGACCAAAGGGGGCCTAAAGCCAAAACTCCTTTGTTTGCCCATATTTGGAAGTAACTCGTTTATTGAGAATACTTTGCCGGCCCTGGCTCCGCCTAAGCCATTGCAACGAATACGCTTACACCCAGGCAAGGGGGGCACCCCCCGCCAAAGGAGAGGAATGCAGCCGAACGAAACAGCAGGGAAGAAGCGCGACCGTCCCGTAATCGCCATCGACGGTCCCGCCGGAGCCGGTAAGAGCACTCTCGCCGCCCACCTAGCCCGCCGCTTCGGATTCCTCAACCTCGAGACCGGCGCCATGTATCGCGCCCTTGCCCTCAAGGCCATCGACAACGACTACGCCTTCGACGAAGAAGCTCCGCTTCTGGAACTCGCCGACCGCACCCGCATCACCTTGGAACCATTGATCGAAGGCAACCGCGTCCTCCTCGACAACACCGACGTCTCCCGCCGTATCCGCGAGCAGGACGTCACCTCCGCCGCCTCCCAGATCTCAGTCCATCCCCAGCTCCGCTCCTGGATGGTCGACCAGCAACGCACCCTCGGAGCCGCAGGAGGAGTAGTGATGGAAGGCCGCGACATCGGCACCGCCGTCTTCCCCGACGCAGAGGTCAAGATCTTCCTCGACGCCGCACCCGAGGTCCGCGGCAACCGCCGCTTCCGCCAAATCCTCCCCACTCAGGGCTACGCGGAGCCCGCTGGCTCCGACCGCGCTCCCGCCGATCCCGAGACCGCCGACGAGCACCGCCTCGCCGAAGAGGCCATCGTCCGGGAGATGAAGGAGCGCGACTACCGCGACCGTCACCGTGCGCAATCTCCCCTCCAACCTGCCGCCGACGCCGTCATCCTCGACTCGACAGCCATGACTCTCGAGCAGGTTCTGGCCAAAGCCGAAGAAATCGTACGCTCCCATTTACCTCCCGCCACCCGTCAAACTACTGATAAAACACGCCAGTCCGCCCCCACTGCACACTAAATGGTGCACTAGGTAAATTTTGTATTTTTTTCTTGGAATATTTGCCAAACGTGCTAACCTTCACTCATCGTTTGAAACAGATTGGTTTTCTGCACTCGGCTCTACGTTGAACCCCGATTTGGATCTAGCGGCAAATTCTAAAGCAATAAGGAATAAACGGACATGGAACAGGGAACAGTGAAGTGGTTTAACGATGCCAAGGGGTTTGGCTTCATCAGCCGTCAGAACGGCGAGGACGTGTTCGTTCACTACTCGGCGATCAATTCGAACGGTTTCAAAAGCCTCCAAGAAGGCCAGGCCGTGCAGTTCAACGTGGTAAAGGGACCCAAGGGTTGGCAGGCGTCTGACGTTCAGCCCCTCTAAGCTCTAATCGCACCTGCAAGGCGAATACAAGTTCTGCGACAGGAACGGCTTAGGCTGTTCCTGTGCGCTTTTAAAGCCAAATTCGCTTCCGCGCCATTTCTAGAGCCGTCTATATATTGGTAAGAATGCGAAGCCGAGCGGTCATGCTGGTACTGGCGCTGTTCCTCCCACTCACCTTGGGAGCCCTCGCGCAGGAGCCAGCCGCTCCGAGCACCGCTGGCCAAACCCAGGAAGCGGAGCGTCCCCTCCCGGATGTCGCAGCCCTCATGTACGAGGTCGAGGCGCACCAGAAGGCAGCAGAGGCCATCCAGAAGGACTACCTCTACCACTCCGTCGAGACCCAGCAGGAGAGGGACGGCCACGACGCAGTCAAAAAGACGACGACAAGAGAATATGACGTCTTCTGGATCGGCGGAGTTCCAGTCCGCAAACTCGTCAGGAAAGATGGCAAAGAACTGACCTCCGACGAGCAGAAGAAGGAGAGCGAACGGATCGACAAGGAAGTCGCTAAAGCTCGTGATAAGAAGGACAAAGCCGACTCCCAAGGTAAGGAGACCAATCCTCGCGGAGGTGATGACATCACAGTCTCAAGGTTCCTGGAACTCGGCAGCTTCACCAATCCGCGACGCGTGAAGCTCGACGATCGAGACACGATCATGGTCGATTACACCGGAAATCCAAAGGCCAAGACCCGAAATCGAGCCGAAGACGTCGTCCGCGACCTCGTCGGAACCATCTGGATCGACGAACAGGATCGAGTCATCCGCAAGACCGAAGGCCGTTTCCTGAATGCCTTCAAGATCGGCGGAGGTTTGGTGGTCAACATCCGCAAAGACACCAACTTCGGCCTGGAGCAACGGAAGGTGAACGGCGAAGTCTGGCTTCCAGCCCGAATCCAGGCGCAAGGCGCAGCCAGAGCCTTCCTTCTGTTTAGCTTCAACGGCAGCATTCTGGTGCAGATGTCCGACTACAGGAAGTTCAAGGCCACTTCGACCATCCTTCCCGGCGTGAGCACGGTCGAAGAGAAGCCAGGAGATGCCGAGCCGCAATGACCTTGTGGTTCACGGTTACAACTCTTGAGTCGTGCGATCATCGCAAGCTTCCAGCTTGCCACTGTAGCTTATGGTGCAAAAGGTCTAGCATAATAATGAATGCGAGGAAGAACACTTCCTCGCGCGAATCGAATGGAATCGAGGATGGAATGGCCACGAAGGCAGGAACTTTAACCCCGTCAGCTCCGGTGATCGACAGCAACGAACGCGAAGCAACTTTTGATATCTTCCGGCGCTGGGGCTATCTCCAAGCTTCGCTTGATCCCTTGGGCCAGTATCTTCCGCCGGAGCCGTTTCCGACTCCCGCGCCGGAGGGTGAGAGCGCGGTTCAGGCACGAAGCTTTTACTGCGGCACGATTGCTGCCGAGTTCATGCACATCGCCGATCCGGAGCGTCGGCAGTGGCTGCAGGAGCAGATGGAACAGGCGGCTCCGAAGCAGAATCAGAAGCAGATTCTCACGCAGCTCATTCGTGCGGATCTCTTCGAGCAGGTGATTCAGTCGCGTTATCTGGGAACCAAGCGCTTCTCGCTCGAAGGTCTCACGGTGTTGATTCCTTTCCTCGATCGAGTCTTCGAGGCAAGTGTAACCTGCGGAGTTACAAAAGCAATTCTCGCGATGAGCCATCGTGGCCGGTTGAATGTCATGACGAACACCATCGGCCGCAGCGCAGCGGAGATCTTCACTAAGTTTGAAGATGTCGATCCGCGCAGCACGATGGGCGGCGGCGATGTGAAGTACCACATGGGTGCGACTGGTGATTATGTCTCTCCGGATGGAAAGACGATCGCGTTGCATCTGGTCTCGAACCCGAGCCATCTTGAGGCGGTCGATCCGGTCGCGCTGGGACGTGCAAGAGCGAAGCAAGAGCGCATCGGCAAGGATGGTGAAGCTGCGGTGCTGCCGTTGATCATGCATGGCGATGCTGCGTTCGCGGGCCAGGGCATTCTGGCCGAGACGTTGAATATGGCTACGCTGCCTGGTTATCGCGTGGGCGGAACGATCCATGTGATCGTGAATAACCTGCTTGGCTTTACTGCTGTTCCCGAAGAGTCGAACTCCTCGCGCTTTGCTACGGATATTGCGAAGCGGCTGCCGATTCCGATCTTCCATGTGAATGCGGAGGATCCGGATGCGGTGATTCGCGTCGCTGGAATCGCGGCGGAGTATCGGCATCGCTTCCGCTCCGACATCGTTGTGGATCTGGTTGGCTACCGGAAACATGGTCATAGCGAGGTCGACGATCCAACGGTGACGCAACCTCGCCGTTACGCGATCATCAAGGATCGCGCTCCGCTGTATCAGCTCTATGCGAAGCAGGTCGGTGTCGATCCGGCGGCTGAGGTTCAGGCTGTTCAAGCGGCTCTGCTGGAAGATCAGAAGACTGCGACGAAGGCGGATCACATTCCTCATCTTTCGCAGTTGCCTGATTACTGGAATGGATATCGAGGCGGCGAGTTGCAGGCCGATGATGAGCCGAAGACTGGTTTGCCTGCAGATAAGATCGCTGCGTTGGCTCATGCTACGACCAAGGTCCCTGAAGGCTTTCATCTTCATCCGAAGCTCAAGAAGCTTTTTGAGCAGCGCGAGGAGATGGGTAGCGGTTCGCGTCCCTTCGACTACGGCATGGCCGAGCTGGTGGCGTATGCTTCGCTGCTCGAGACGGGCACCCCGGTGCGGCTCACAGGACAGGACTCCCAGCGAGGTACCTTCAATCAGCGTCATGCGGTGATGGTGGATACGGAGACCGAGGTTCGGTACATTCCGCTCGCGAATATGAGCAAGGACCAGGGTAAGTTCGAGGTCTATAACTCGCTGCTGTCGGAGGCGGCGGTGCTGGGCTTCGACTACGGCTTCTCGCGCGACTATCCCGAGGCGCTGGTGCTGTGGGAGGCTCAGTTCGGCGACTTCGCGAACGGCGCGCAGATCATCATCGACCAGTTCATCTCGGCGAGTGAGGCCAAGTGGGGTCTGCTCTCCGGTATCGCGATGCTGTTGCCGCATGGATACGAGGGCCAGGGGCCGGAGCACTCGAGCGCACGCATCGAGCGGTTCCTGCAGTTGGCTGCTTATGACAATATGCAGATCTGCCAGCCCTCGACGGCTGCTCAGTACTTCCATCTGCTGCGTCGGCAGTCGATGCGTAAGTGGCGTAAGCCGCTGGTGGTATTTACGCCCAAGAGCATGTTGCGGCATCCGGACGCTTCGTCGTCTGTGGCGGACTTTGCGGAGGAGCGCTTCCAGAATGTTCTTCCCGATCACGCAGTGCAGAACCCGAGGAGGCTGCTGGTTTGCAGCGGCAAGATCGGACATAATCTGCGTGTGGAGCGGGAGAAGCGCAAGGACATGGGCGTCGCCATCATCTTTGTCGAACAGCTCTTTCCTTGGCCTGAGACTGAGCTGCAGGCAGCTCTGGACGAACATCCCGATGCAGAGGAGATTGTCTGGGTCCAGGAAGAGCCCGCGAACATGGGCGCCTTTTCGTACGTGATGCCGGAGCTGCGACGCATGGCTGGTCAGCGGGCAGTGCTCAGCGTGAAGCGTACAGCAGCGGCTAGCCCGGCTACCGGTTCGGCTAAGGCGCACGAGATGGAAGAGCGGACTCTGATCGACCTTGCCTTTGGTGTTTAGCTTGAGACTGCTTAACACTGATCTTCACCGATGACACCGATTAAGGCGTGACGGTGATTGAAGGGATCAAAGCGGGATAAGAGGCTTAGTAGGTTTCTTAGCTGGAAAGGAATGGGGAAGGCGATTCATGATCGCCTTCCCCGTTTCTTGTTGTAACTAAGTTAGTCACATTCTATTGGTGTGTCGATGCGCTGCGGGTATCGTGGCTCAGGTTAGGCGAGTTTCATCGTCTTGGGGTTCCACTGAACTACACTGTTGCGTTCTATGCTGAGGTTACTTAAGAGGGCGGCTCCGGCGGCGCGGAAGCCGAACTCGGCGTCTTCGGTTACGGGTTTGCGGCTGCGGACTGCGTCGAAGAAGTTGCGGAAGTGGTCGTAGGTATCGTTGTAGCCTTTGGGTGCGACGAACTTTTCGAGCGTTGCGCTGGTGGGGCCGGTGGGGTTTTCGACGGGATACTTCTGGCGGTACTGATCGAGGTAGCGCTTCTGCATCTCGTTGGTGAAGGTGCTGACGGTGTAGCCAGGCTCTTTTTCGCGGGGAGTGCGGGCCACGACGACAGCTCCGTTGTAGACCTCCATCGATCCTTCGGAGCCTGTGAAGGTGAGGCCTTCGCTCTCTTCGCCGCCGTTAACGAAGTTGACGCGGAGGCTGAGGTTGAAGCCTTCGGGGTAGTCGAAGAGGCCGAGGAGGACGTCCGGGACGTCCCGGCCGTCCTTCCAGAACCGGATGGCTCCGGTGGCCATGGCGCGGGTGGGTCCGAGGGCTCCGGTGATGTAGTGGGTGCCGCTGAAGAGGTGGACGAAGAGGTCGCCGGCGACGCCGGTGCCGTAGTCCTTCCACTTGCGCCACTGGAAGAAGCGTTCGGCGTTGAAGGGGATCTTGGGGGCGGAGCCGAGGAAGCGTGGCCAGTCGCAGGTCTGGCTGTCGGCGTCGAGGGGGACGGAGTAGTTCCAGGCGCCGGTGGAGGAGTTGCGGTCCCAGCGGGCGGTGACCATGTTGAGCTGGCCGATGGCTCCGGCGGCGAGGAGCTCTTTGGCCTTGGCGTAGACGATGTTGCTGACGCGCTGGCTGCCGACCTGGAGGATGCGGTTGGTGGTGCGGGCGGTCTCGATCATCTGCGGGCCGTCGGCGTAGATGTGGATCATGGGCTTTTCGCAGTAGACATCCTTGCCGGCCTTCATGGCGTCGACGGCGATCTGGCGGTGCCAGTGGTCGGGGGTGGCGATGATGACGGCGTCGATGTCTTTGCGGCTAAGAATCTCGCGGTAGTCGCGGGTGGTGAAGATATCGTTGCCCCAAAGCTCCTTGGAGTGGGCGAGGCGGCCATCGTAGGCGTCGGCGACGGCGACGATCTTCGCGCCGGGAACCTGGGCGGCGGTGGCGGCGTCGGACTGGCCGCGAATACCGGCTCCGATGAGGGCGAACTGGATCTGATTGTTGGGCGAGGATGCCTGGCCGGCGGTGAGGGCGAGTTCGTGTGGCGCTTCTGCGAGGAGGTGGAGATTAGTACCCGCCGCGGCAAGGCTGGCGGTCTTGAGGAAGGTCCTGCGGTCCAGAGTAGGCATCGATAGTGGTCTCTTTCGCTGGCGGTGAGTTAAATCAATCCGCCAAGAAAAGGTATTTCAATGAGATGGTGGTGTCCAGTTACCGCTCAATGTTGCTGTACGAGGAACTACGTTCCTACCCATCGCTAGAGACAAAGCGTGATGGATGGGCGTTCGGGATGTCTTGGTGGGGGAAGGAAGGCGGTCGTGCTTCGCACGATACCCCACCCTATTTGCGATGAGACTGCAAAAAGGGTGGGGCACCCGGATTTGTGGCGGATTGTGGCTGAATCGCGGTTAGGATTCGGGGGGTGCGGGGGTGGGGTTGGCGATCTCGCGGGCGTAGAGCTGGTAGGTGATCTTTGGGGGGATAGGTGCTGAGCCGGGTAGGAGGCCGGGGTTGTGGTGGAGGGCGAAGACGCGGTCCTGGATCTCGCGGTCGGCCAGGGTGACGCGCTCGCGGGAGCGGAGGTAGTCGAGCCAGGACTCCATGACGAAGGTCTCGTTGAGGTGGGTGGGGTCGACGGCGTCGCGGAAGATGCCCCAGCGGATGGCGCCGTCGCGGAGACGGACGCCACGGAGTTGGTGGATGGCGTGAGTGAACTCAGCGTAGCGGTCGATGGGGACGACGTACTCGATGGAGATGCGGACGGGGCCTTCGGTAAGGGGCGCGTTTTTTCCGGCGGGAGAGGTGGGGGCGGGGGCGGGGCGCTTCCATTGGTAGGGGGTGTAGTCGGGTGCGGGGCCTTGGAGGATCTTGTAGCGGGGGGCGAGGGGGGGGGTGATGAGCAGGCCGCCGGCGGCAGAGGCGAGGGCTATGGGGGTGGTGGTGTGTTCGGCGACGAAGCCCCAAAGGATGGAGCCGAAGGCCATGCCGCCCTGGAAGGTCATGAGGTAGGTGCCGAGGGCTCGAGCCTGGACCCAGGCGGGGACGGAGAGTTGGACGGAGGTGTTGAGGGTGGCCATGGTGCTGGTCCAGGCGAAGCCCGCGATGATGAGGGTGAGGATGATGATGACGGGTTTGTGGACGAAGGCCAGGACGAGGAGCGTGGCGACGTTGTAGAGGGTGGCGGCGGCGATGATGCGGTCGGCGGGGACGCGGCGGCGGATGCGGGGAAGCTGGGTGGCCGCGATGAGGGCTCCGAGGCCGAGGGCTCCGTTGAGGATACCGTAGCCGAAGGCTCCCTGGCTGAGGTCGCGGCGGGCGACGACGGCGAGCAGGGACCAGATGGCGGAGACGAAGAAGGTAAAGGTAAAGGCGCGGATGAGGGAGGCCTGGAGGTCGGGTGCGTAGCGGACGTAGCGGAGGCCGGAGCGGATTGATCCGGCGATACGTTCGGCGGGCAGAGTGGACTTGAAGAGGGGAGTGCGCTTCCAGTTGACGAGGACCCAGATGACTCCGGCGAAGGAGACGGCGTTGAGGACGAAGACAGCTCCGGTGCCGGTGTCGGTGTGTTTGAAGGCGGCGACCATGAGTCCGCCGAGAGCGGGGCCGAGGGCGCGGGCGAGGTTGTTGGAGGCGGAGTTGAGGGAGACGGTGTCGGGGATGAGGTCGCGGGGGACGAGCTCGGGGACGATGGCTTGCCAGGCGGGGTTGTTCATGGCGGAGCCGATGTTGAGCAGGAAGGTGAAGGCAAGGAGGGCCCAGGGAGAGACGTGTCCGAGGAGGGTGAGGATGGCGAGGATGGCTACGCTGGCGAGCATCCAGACCTGCCAGAAGATGAGGAGGCGGCGGCGGTCGAAGATGTCTGCTGTGGCTCCGGCGAGGAGTCCGAGGAAGAGGACGGGGAGGCTGGCCGCGGTCTGCATGAGAGCGATGAGCAGAGGGGAGGCGGTGAGGGAGGTCATCAGCCAGGTGCCGGCGGTGTCCTGCATCCAGGTGCCGATGGAGGAGATGGTCGAGGCGATCCAGCGGTCGCGGAAGAGAGGGATGCGGAGGGGAGCGAATCCTGAAGCAGTGGGGATGGGGGAGACAGCTTCGGCCGCAGGTGCGGTGTCTGGGGATTCTAATGGCATGCGATGGCTATAGTTTACGGTTTTCCATCATAAGAATGTGAAGGATGACGCCATGAGTTGCATGCGGTTGAGAGCAGGCAAAACTTTGCGGCTGGTGGTTCCTTGCAGATTCCTCATTTTTTTATTTCGGCTAAGTGGGCGCTTAGGGTACTTTAGAGTTATCGAAAACAGCGAAAACCTTTGAATTGAGTTGATTTTCCTATAGCTGAGATGTGAAAAGGGATGGACTTGAAAGAGAAAACTTTTTCTCTGTATGCAAGATTTGTTGGATTGTTCTATGCAAAACATGGCATTGTTTGATTTTACGTTTGGCACTTGGATTGCATCGTACTAAATGTAACTTCAAATGTAACTTTCCCTGCTCTGGGCTAAAAGGTGATTTATGCGCCGCAAGATACAACTTCTGCTCCTGCTACTGCTGATCGCCGCGACGACTGAAACCGGCGTGAGAGCTTCGACCGATTGTGAGCGCTGGATGGCGGCTTATAAGGTCCAATTGGCGCAGACGAAGGCGCTGAAACGAATTCAGGCGGCCCATGCGCGAGCGAAGCACCTTGCGCAGACGAAGCTGGCGAACTATGTGAAGAAGCCCGTAGCTCCGCATCCGCATCCAGCGCATTTCGTAAGACCTAGATATACGCGGCAACAGATTCTGGATCGTTTCAATATCGCTTGCGGCGATCTGCCGGCAGTGATCAAGCCGGGCGATCGGTTGGTAGAAGGAAAGGTTTCTCCGGCAGAGTTTCTCTCTGAGATGGAGCCGTATGAGCCGGTAGAGTTGGCTAGCACTGGAGACGGAGGGTTCATTCCTACGGGGGACACGCCTCCTTTTACGTCGGGCTCGGGTAGCGGCGGAGGATCGAATGGTGGATTTCCGGGGACACCGATCTTTGGTGGCGGCGGCGGTGGCGGCGGTGGGAATACGCCTCCCGATATTCCGGTGACGCCGGTTCCGGAGCCAGGTAGCATTGCTTTGGTTTTGACCGGAATTGTTGGCGCTGCTGGTGTGGTTCGACGTAAGTTGCAAGGATAAATTTTGGCGAGGTTCAGGGCTTGGGGATGGATGGTTATGTCCGCTTCAGGCCCTTTGTAGCGGGTAATAGGTGTTTGCGCTGAGATTCATATGTAGTAAAAGCGGTGGTTTAAAAAGGAAACCCACGCAGCGCGGTGGGGGCTGATGCGTGGGTATTCCGGTAAAGCAACGAAGTGGGTGGACTTCGTTATGACTGACTCAACCCGAAGGGAGTCTTGCCACTCACCTAATGTAGCCGGAATAGGGTATGAAGTCAAGGGGGGAACGGGGTGGAAAGTATGGATTCCTTATTCGGGATTTGCGGGTTTTCTTCGGGGTTTATGGGGGATAGGGGTCGCTTAGAGGCGGCAGATTAGGAGTTCGCGCTCGTAGATCATCTCCGGGGGGAGGTGGTCGTGGAGGAGGAGGAAGAGCTCTTCGTGGCCCATGACCTCCACTCGCCAAGCGGCTCGGTCGACCTTCTGGAGGGTTTCGAAGGTCTCGCGGGGGAAGTCGAGGCCTTTCCAGTTGATGTCGTCGAAGTGCGGGGTCCAGCCGATGGGGGTCTCTTTTCCTTGGGCGCGGCCACGGACGCGGTCGACGATCCATTTGAGGACGCGCATGTTTTCGCTGTAGCCGGGCCAGAGGAAGTTGCCGTCTTGGTCCTTGCGGAACCAGTTGACGTGGAAGATACGCGGGGTGGCGGTGAGGGTGCGCTGCATCTTGAGCCAGTGACGGAAGTAGTCTCCCATGTGATAGCCGCAGAAGGGGAGCATGGCCATGGGGTCGCGGCGGACCTTGCCGACGGGTGCTCCGGCTGCAGCGGTGGTCTCTGAGCCCATGGTGGCGCCTGTGTAGACTCCGCCGGACCAGTTGAAAGCCTGGTAGACGAGGGGCATGGTGGTGGGGCGGCGGCCGCCGAAGATGATGGCGGAGATGGGGACGCCTTCGGGGGCTTCCCAGTCGGGGTCGATGGTGGGGCACTGGCTGGCAGGAGCGGTGAAGCGGCCGTTGGGGTGGGCGGCGGGGAGTCCGGTGGCTTTGCCGATCTCGGGGGTCCACTTGTTGCCGCGCCAGTCAAGGCACTCCTCGGGGGGCGTGTCGGTCATGCCCTCCCACCAGACTCCCCCGTCGGGGGTGAGGGCGACGTTGGTGAAGATGGAGTTCGTGGCGAGGGTGGCCATGGCGTTGGGGTTGGTCTTGGCGGAGGTGCCGGGGGCTACGCCGAAGAAGCCAGCCTCGGGGTTGATGGCGCGGAGCTGGCCGGAGGCGTCGGGTTTGATCCAGGCGATGTCGTCGCCGACGGTCCAGACCTTCCAGCCCTCGAATCCAGCAGGAGGGATGAGCATGGCGAAGTTGGTCTTGCCGCAGGCTGAGGGGAAGGCGGCGGCGACGTAGGTCTTCTCGGAGCGGCCGGATTTGTCCTTGGGGGATTCGACGCCGAGGATGAGCATGTGCTCGGCCATCCAGCCCTCGTCGCGGGCGATGTTGGAGGCGATGCGGAGAGCGAAGCACTTCTTGCCCAGGAGGGCGTTGCCGCCGTAACCGGAGCCGTAGGACCAGATCTCGCGGGTCTCGGGGAAGTGGACGATATACTTCTCGTCGTTGCAGGGCCAGGGGACGTCTTTGTCGCCGGGGCCTAGTGGCGCTCCTACGCTGTGGAGGCAGGGGACGACACGCTTCTGGTCTTTGTCGATCTCGTTGAAAACGGGCAGGCCGATGCGGGCCATGATGCGCATGTTGACGACGGCATAGGCGGAGTCGGTGAGCTGTACGCCGATCTGGGACATGGGCGAGCCGATGGGACCCATGGAGTAGGGAAGCACGTACATGGTGCGCCCGCGCATGGAGCCGCGGAAGAGCTGCTTGAGCTTCTTGCGCATGACAAAGGGGTCTTCCCAGTTGTTGGTGGGACCGGCGTTGTCCTTGGAGAGGGAGCAGATGAAGGTGCGGTCCTCGACACGGGCGACGTCGTTGGGGGCGGAACGGGCGTAGAAGCAGCCAGGCCAGAGCTTCTGGTTGAGCTTGGTGAAGGTGCCTGCGGCGACGAGCTGGTCGCAGAGGTAGTCGTACTCGGCCTGGGAGCCGTCGATCCAATGGATGGTGGCCGGCTGACATAGGTCGGCCATCTTCTCCACCCAGCGGATGAGGTGCTTATTGGTGGTGGGTGGGGTGCTGATGGAGACTGTCTTCATGTACGGGAATGTCCTTTGAACTGCTGAGAGACAATCTTTTGCCTTCTGAGCGGACGTGTCAATGCGGAATCGCACAGGTGTTCGATTATAGAACGATGAGGGGTTTTAGCTTGCTCCTGATGAGGTACGCCTCCCTCCTTGTATGCGGAGTCGGATATGCTGGTTCGGCCAGGAGAGAGCGATGATTGGTTGGACCAGAGCGGCGGTGGCGGTGTGGGGAGTTTCGGGTGCTATGGCGATAGCGCAGGGCGATCCGGGGCGGGCGTTCGATAAGGCTACGGCGGCGGTGCGGCCTTCGGGGACGAAGGTAAGGATCGACCTGATTGGGGATTCGACGCAGACGGATAACGCGGGGTATGGGCGAGGGTTCTGCGCGAACCTGACGGTGGCGGTGGACTGCGTGAACATGGCGAAGGGTGGAGCGAGCACGAAGACGTTTCGGGAGCAGGGGTTGTGGGAGCGGAGTCTGGAGACGAAGCCGGACTACGTCGTGATCCAGTTTGGGCATAACGATATGGAGACCAAGGAGCACCTCGACCGCCAAGTGACGATGGCCGAGTATGAGGCGAATCTGCGGCGGTATGTGGAGGAGGCGAGGGCGGCGGGGATCAAGCCGGTGCTGGTGACTCCGCTGTCGCGGAGGTACTTTGAGGCGGATGGAAAGGTGCACTCCGACTTGCTGGCGCATGCGGCGACGATGAAGAAGGTGGCGGGAGAGATGAAGGTTCCGCTGATCGATCTGCAGACGGAGAGCATCGCTTATCTGGATGGGATCGGCGAGGTGAAGGGTGCGGAGTTGGGGATTACGAAGAAAGATGCGGATGGAAAGACGGTTCCGGATAAGACACATTTGAACTGGGCGGGGTCGTATGTGTTCGGGCGGATGGTGGCGGTGGATCTGGGGAAGGCGGTGCCGGAGTTGAAGGGGTATGTGCGTCCGGAGGCTGCGGCGTTGCCGCCTGCTGGGGCGCGGGCGATGGAGATCTTCAAGGGTGGACCGGCGAAGATTGTGCTGGTGGGGGATTCGACGGTGGCGGTGGGTGGCGGCTGGGGGCCGGGCTTTTGTGCGGTGCTAACTCCGCAGGTGATGTGCGTGGATGTTGCGCTGAACGGGCGGAGTTCGAAGAGCTTTATCGATGAGGGTGCGTGGGCGAAGGCTCTGGAGCAGAAGGGGGATTACTACCTGATCCAGTTTGGCCATAACGACCAGAAGCCGGATGCGGCGAGGCATACGGATGCGGATACGACATATGTCGAGACGATGCGGCGATACATACGGGATGTGAAGGCGATAGGTGCGGTGCCGGTGGTGGTGACGTCATTGTCGCGGAGGACGTACAAGGATGGCAAGGTGGTGGAGGACTTGAAGGAGTATTCGGCTGCGGCGCGGAGGGTGGCTGCGGAGGAGTATGTAACGATGATCGATCTTAATGCGATGTCGACGAAGTTGCTGAATGGGATGACGCAGGAAGAGGCGGACGGCTTCGATGCGGAGGTGCATCCAGATGCCAAGGCGGAGGCTGCTGCGGTTGGAAGTGCGGCTCCAAAGCTGGATCGCACCCATTTGAATGAGAAGGGGAAGGCAGTGTTTGGGAGGATAGTGGCGGACCAGTTGGTGAAGACGCAGGTGGAGTTGGGGCCGGATGTGGTGGGAGCGAAGTAAGAAAAATTTCGCTAGAGCTTACGTAGGAAACAAAAGAGATGAAGCCGGTTCATCAATTTCTAGACCGAACTCCGAGCGAATAAACTCTGCACCGAGGAAACGCAGGAATGGGTCGTAGGTTGTGAGGCGAGCCGCTTTGTAGACAATGGCGGTCGAGAGGATTTCTGAGTCCTTAGATTTGAGTCTCTTTTGGTCGGATGGGCAGCCGAACGCAATAGCCTTGGCTAGAATCTCAGGATCGTTTCGCAAATCGAAGCGGTGGCCTAGCTTGCTGGAAAGTAGGCCGACTTCGCGATTGCTATTGAGTAACTGTATGAATGGAAATTGTAGGAACAGCTCAAGAGATGGATGTGCAGCCGAACCATCTGCTAATCGCGTAATTTCGGATAGCGTCGCAGACGCTATCCCCAGAAGGGCGCGACCTTCATCGCATTCCCTCAACTCATAAGTTAGGCCAGCGATCTTATCTTGTTCTCGATTGAAAAGACCCAATATGCAACAGGAATCCCATGTGATTAGAGCAGGCGATTTATTCGCCATCACGGAGACTCCGAATATATTTCACAGAGTCCATACCATCAGGTGTTGGAATTGGTCGCATCATCGTAAGAAATTCGCTAAGTGAAAGTTCTGGTAGCTTTCGGATTGAACGAACCTCGATTACGGAAGGCCAAATCTCATCTTTTTTATAGTGCAATAACCCTGTCACATCGACGAGTTTTTCAAACGTATCTCCGAGATCTGATATCAACCCCTCATCGGCGTAGGCGCAACGTACTTGTTTTTCAGGTGCCAGAGGTATCCGTAAGCGGAACCATCGTTCCTCTGGATTCCAGCTATTAAGCACAGCCAATCGGCCTCGGATCGTCCCTTCTTGGATATATTCATCCGACGGGAGTGCGCCAATAGCCTCTTTTAATCTCTTTTGTGTGCTCACGGTGATTGGTTGCACAGTAGGGTCTTCACCCGCGCTAATGACAACGCTTAGTCCATTTGCAGTAGAAGAAAACTGTTCCATGTCTCGAATCGTCGTCGAGTTGAGATCTTTCGGAGGTATGCCGGTCGTTTCAATCTCTTTCACTATCCGTTTCCAATCTTTCGCTACAGAGTTAGCAATGATTCCCGTTCGTATATCAACTGGAATAACTTCAAGCAATGCAGAGGAACGTTTAAGTTCTGCAATTTCCCAACGCACATGAAGTCCGCTACCTGATGCGAATGAAGAAAGAGATGCAAGCCACTTTGTTGCAGCTTGTAAGAATTGTTCGGCGTCTACAGGGCGGTCAGGATCATCTATAGGCTTGACTACGAGCGTAAGGCCCGCCTTGTGTTCTTCCGAACTGAAGTTTCTAGCCATAACGGTATCCTACCTAATTTATCGTGGACTAGGCTTCAAAAGCAGCACTGACGAGTTGTTGAGCCTCGGTTTGGATTTGCTTGAGGTGGTCGGGGCCGTTGAAGGATTCGGCGTAGATCTTATAGACGTCTTCGGTGCCGGAGGGACGGGCGGCGAACCAGCCGTTTTCGGTGGTGACTTTGAGTCCGCCGATGGGGGCTTTGTTGCCGGGCGCTTCGGTGAGGATGGCGGTAATGGGGTCTCCGGCCAGCTCTTTGGCGGTGACTTGCGTGGGGGATAGTTTGGAGAGCTTGGCCTTTTGTTCTTTGGTGGCGGCGGCGTCGATGCGCTGGTAGGTGGGGTCGCCGTATTTTCTGGTGAGGTCGCGGTAGAGTTCGCCGGGGTCTTTGCCGGTGCGGGCGGTCATCTCGGCGGAAAGGAGACCGGGGATGAGACCGTCCTTGTCGGTGGTCCAGACCTGGCCGTTGGAGCGGAGGAAGGTGGCGCCGGCGGACTCTTCGCCGACGAAGCCGAGGGTGCCGTCGATGAGGCCGTCGACGAACCACTTGAAGCCGACGGGGACTTCGAGCATGGGGCGGTTGAGGCCCTTGGCGACGCGGTCGATGATGCTGGAGGAGACGAGGGTTTTGCCGATGCCGATGCTGGCGTTCCAACCGGGGCGATGGGTGAAGAGGTACTGGATGCAGACGGCGAGATAGTGGTTGGGGTTGAGCAGACCGGTGGTGCGGGTGACGATGCCGTGGCGGTCGTGGTCGGTGTCGGCGGCGAAGGAGACGTCGTAGTGATCCTTGTTGGTGATCATGGAGGCCATAGCGTAGGGGCTGGAGCAGTCCATGCGGATGCGGCCGTCCCAGTCGCAGGTCATGAAGCGGAAGGTGGGGTCGGTGTCGGGGTTGAGGATTTGTAACGGAAGGCGATACTTGTCGACGATGCGGGGCCAGTAGTGGACGCCTGCTCCGCCGAGGGGGTCGACGGCGAAGGTGAGGGAGGTGCCTGCGAGGGCGGCGAAGTCGATGACGCTGGCGAGATCGTTGACGTAGGCGGTGATGTAGTCGTGGCGGCGGGTGGAGGAGGCGGCCAGGGCTTTGCTGTAGGGGATGCGCTTGATGCTGGTGGTAGCTGGGTTGGCGAGGGCCTCGGCGATGAGGTCGTTGGCGCGGTTCTCGATCCACTTGGTGGCGGTGGTGTCGGCTGGGCCGCCGCTGGGTGGGTTGTACTTAAAGCCGCCGTCCTCGGGTGGGTTGTGGGAGGGGGTGATGACGATGCCGTCGGCGAGGTTGAACTTGCGGCCACGGTTGTAGGTGAGGATGGCGTGGGAGAGAGCGGGGGTGGGGGTGTAGGCGAGCTGATCGTCGACCATGACGTCGATGGAGTTGGCGGCGAGGACCTCGAGGGCGGTGGAAAAGGCGGGCTCGGAGAGGGCGTGGGTGTCCTGGGCGAGGAAGAGGGGGCCGGTGATGCTCTCCTCCTTGCGGTAGTCGACGATGGCCTGGGTGATGGCGGCGATGTGGGCGTCGTTGAAGGAACTGCTAAAGGCGCTGCCGCGGTGGCCCGAGGTTCCGAAGGCGACGCGCTGGCCGGGGATGGCGGGGTCGGGGCGGAGGCCGTAGTAGGCGGTGATGAGGCGAGGAATGTTAACGAGAGAGGCTGGGACGGGACGCTGACCGGGGGTATTGACGGGCTGAGAGCTCATGCGGTGTTTTTCCTCGTGCGAAGGGATGCACTCTTTGCAATATATGGGATGCGGGTAACGGTTGGAATAACGCGCCAAGGCGACTTTCATTCCAGTTCGGAGATGGAGCACGAAAAAACTTGTATTCGGGCTTGACTTGCCCTACAAACGAAGGGTTCCCTTTTTGAGTTGCGGTCTCCGAGATGGGTGGCTGCTGCGGCGTGCACTGTTGAGCTTCTAGCGTTGTGAGGATGGATGGGCCTGTTGATGGGACGGCTGCGCCAGGGCGCGTGGTTGTTGATGATGGTGTGGGGTGGAAAGTCGGCGGTTGCGGTGCAGGCGACGCTGGTCGCCGATGCGCATGTGAACCAGGCTCTGCCAGCGGCGAACAGCGGGACGATCTCGAACCTATATGTGGGGAATGGGTATACGGCGCTGCTGAGGTTCGATCTCGGCACGCTGCCGGTGGGAACCACTGCGACGCAGGTGTCGAAGGCGGTGCTGAAGGTCTATTGCAACCGGGTGGATACGGCCGGTCAAGTAAGTGTGCAGCCGGTGATGGGAGATTGGGCGGAGGACAGCGTCACGTATGCGACGCGTCCGTCGCTGGGTAGCGGGCAGGCGGCTTCGGTGACGTCGGCCGGGATTTACCTGGTCGTGGATGTTACGGGCCTTGTGCAGGGATGGATGGCGGATCCTGGGACGAATCATGGTGTGTCGCTGGCGTCGGCGTCGGCGGCCGTTCAGTTCGACAGCAAAGAGAATGACCTGACGGGGCATGCTGCGGAGTTGGAGGTGGATTTGGCGTCCCAGGGGCCGCAAGGGCTGGTTGGACCGCAGGGGCCTTCGGGAGTGGCTGGGCTGCAGGGACCACAGGGTGTGGCGGGGGTTCAAGGGCCGGTAGGTGCTACTGGAGGTGTGGGGCCTAAGGGGGACAAGGGGGATACAGGCGCGGTAGGACCGCAGGGACCGGCAGGGCCTGCCGGTTCGGGGGGAGGGGGCTTAGGGAGCTATCAAGGGGCGTACTCGTCGGTCATGAACTATGTCCGAGGCGATGTGGTGGCGTTTCAAGGGTCGAGCTATACGTCGCTGGTGGATTCAAATCAGGGAAATACTCCTGATGTATCCGCCGGGGACTGGGGATTGCTGGCGCAGGGTGGAACTGGACCTGCCGGGGCGCAGGGAGTGCAAGGGCCAGTGGGGCCGCAAGGTCCGCAAGGAATGTCCGGGCCGGCGGGAGCACAGGGACCGACGGGCGTGGCCGGGCCACAGGGACCGGCGGGTACTACTGGTCCTATGGGCGCTACTGGTCCGGCTGGACCTGCGGGGGCGGCTGGACCGACTGGGGCTGCTGGTACGGCGGGGCTGAGCTATCGGGGGCTGTACGCGTCAAACGTGAACTATGGGCTGAACGATGCGGTGACGTATATGGGCTCGAGTTATATCTCAGTGGCGGCCAGTAATGCCGGGCATACGCCGCCGGCGAGTCCGGAGTTCTGGAGCCTGCTGGCGGCGCAAGGGGCTGCCGGGGATGTGGGTCTGACTGGAGCGACCGGACCTACCGGACCGGCTGGCGCAAACGGTGCCGCGGGCGCTGCCGGTGCGACGGGGGGCACGGGGCCTCCAGGGGTGGTCTATCGAGGAGCTTGGAATGCTGGAACCGAGTACAGGATTGGGGATGCTGTGGTGCTCGATGGGACGACGTATATCGCGGCGGCGACTACCTCGGGGCTTGAGCCGGACATGTTTCCTGCGGCGTGGGGTGTGCTGGCGAAGCGTGGCGATGAGGGCGCCACTGGGCCTGCGGGAGCCGCGGCTACGGTGGCGGTTGGAACGGTGACAACGGCAGCGGCAGGGACGCTGGCTTCAGTTACAAACAGTGGTACGGCCTCGGCGGCGGTGTTGAATTTTACGATTCCGCAAGGCGCTGCGGGAACCAGCGGTGGCGGCGGGGGTGGTGGAAGTGGGGCTTCGATGTTGTCGATGTATCACGCGATCTCGTTCAACTTCAACTTCTATTCGGTGAGTAATACGAATATGAGTGTGAATGAGGATGCTTCAGTGCTGACCTGGGTGCCAACAGCTTGTACCGTTACCTCATTCTCCGTGTTTTCGCAGCAGACGAATACGATTACGGCGACGTTGCGTCATGGAGTGCCGGGGGCCATGACTACCGCGTTGGTATGTGCGCCAGCGCCAGGGTCGAGCTGCACTGCGACGGGGAGCGTTCCGATAACCGCGGGGAGTTTTCTGGACGTGGGCGTGACGGGCGCTAGTGGGACGCCGCTGGGGGTTTGGACTGCTGTTAGTTGTAATTGATTGCAGTGACTGACTAAGGCGACCGCTGGTCTTCGCGGATTAGCACGGATGAATGACATGCTGATTGATGTGGTGTTCGATTGGATTGTGATTCATGTGGGTTCACGGGGTGGACGTTGAAGGATATGCTGGTTGGCAGGCTTGAAGGCGAGGGTCTGGGAGAGACATGAGACGAGTTCTGGTTGGTTTGGGTGTGGTTCTGACGATGGGTTTGAGGGTGGGGGGCGCGCAGGAGTCTGCGTCGGCGAAGATGGCGGATACGGTGATGAAGGCGTGGCCGGCGGGATTGGTCTCGACCGAGAACAATCCGGGCAAGTGGGCGTATGAGGAAGGCGTTCTGCTGGATGGGCTGGCGGCGGAGTGGCATACGACGGCGGATGGACGGGAGTTCAAGTACATCAAGGCGGCGGTGGACAAGTATGTCTCGGCGGATGGGGAGATCAAGGGTTATTCGGTGGAGGCGCACTCGCTGGACAACATCGAGATGGGGCGGGCGGTGATGCTGGTGTATCGGGTGACGCAGCAGGAGAGGTACTACAAGGCGGCAAAGTTTATCCATGAGCAGCTTGCGGTACAGCCGAGGACGGCGAGTGGCGGGTACTGGCATAAGCAGATCTATCCGAACCAGATGTGGCTGGATGGCGCTTATATGGCAGGGCCCTTTCGTGCTGCTTATGCTGCGACGTTTCAGGAGCGAGGCGACTTCGACGATATCGCGAAGGAACTGCTGCTGATGGATGGGAAGATGCGCGATCCGAAGACTGGCCTGCTGAAGCATGGGTGGGACGAGTCGAAGCAGATGGCGTGGGCCGACAAGACGACTGGGTTGTCTCCGGAGCTGTGGGCTCGGGCGATCGGGTGGTATGCGATGGCGCTGGTGGACGTGTTGGACTGGTTTCCGAAGGACCATCCGGAGCGAGCGAAGTTAGTTGCGGCGTTAAACCGGACGGCGGCGGCAATTGTGCAGTATCAGGATAAGCAGACCGGGCTTTGGTGGCAGGTGATGGATAAGGCAGGGAAGGCGGGGAACTATCCGGAGGCTTCGGCGAGCTGCATGTTTGTGTATGCGCTGGCGAAGGGGGCGCGGATGGGCTATCTGCCGATCGCGGATGAGGCTGTTGCGAAGCGTGGATGGGAGGGTGTTCAGAAGAGGTTTGTGACGGCCGATGCGGATGGGGCTGTGACTCTGCATGGGACGGTGAAGGTAGGTGGGTTGGGTGGTTCGCCGTATCGCAGCGGAACGTATGAGTACTACATCGGGGAGAAGATCATCGACCAGGATGCGAAGGGTGTAGGGGCGTATCTCCTGGCAGGATCTGAGATGGAACAGAGCGCGACGGCAGGGATGGCACGGGGCAAGGTAGTGATGGTGGACGCGTGGTTCAACTCGCAGACGCGGAAGAATGCTGCGGGGCAGACGGAGCTATTTCACTACAAGTGGGACGATGACACGAACAACGGATTTGCGTTCTTTGGCAGGGCATTCCAACGGTATGGGGCGGAGTTGGAGGAGGAGACGGTGGCTCCGGGTACAGCAGAGGGGGCTACGCGGCTGAAGAAGGCGCAGGTCTTCATCATGGCTTCTCCGGATATTCCGATCAAGAATCCTAAGCCGAACTACATGGACAAGGCCAGTGGGGATGCAATCGAGGCGTGGGTGAAGGCGGGTGGCGTGCTGCTATTGATGCAGAACGACGGGCCTAATGCGGAGTTCGAGCACTTCAATACGTTGACCGACCGGTTCGGAATCCACTTCAACGCGGTGCTGCGGAACCATGTGGTGAATGATGATTTTCCAGCGGGGACGTTGATGATTCCTGCGGGAACGGGAGTGTTTGCACAGCCACACAAGGCATATCTGAAGGACACCTCGACCATTACGGTATCGGGACCGGCGAAGGCAGTATTGACTGCGACGACGGAGCCGAAGAGCGATGTGATGATGGCTGTTGCCAAGGTAGGGAAGGGCACGGTGTATGCGGTGGTCGATCCGTGGCTCTATAACGAGTATGTGGACCGGCGGAACAATCTGCCCCTGGACTACGACGGGTTTGCGGCGGCGGTGGATCTGGCGGGATGGACTCTGCGGCAGAGCCGTTAGAGCAGAGACTATCGGGTGGGGAAGATCGCCTCGCGGAGCTCTTTGGTGAGCGGGCCGAGGCGATCCTGATCCACGGAGGGATCGGAGCGGAAGAGGAGCTCAAGCTGCATGGCGACCTCCGTTCCGTGGTGGTAACCATACATCCCAAGAGATCCGGCCAATTTGTGAGAGATGCCGAGTCCCTCGTTGCGGTCCTCGCTGGAGAGTGGGGTGGCGGCAGCGCTGGCTGCAATGCGGTCGAGGGTATCGAGGCGCTGGAGGAGGGCAGGGAGGTGGCGTTGCCAGAGCTCGGCGATCAGTGCTGCGGTTTCAGCTGCGGCGTCCGGTGTCATCGGTTGCCATTCTAGACGACAAGTGCGGGTTGGGGAGAGGGGTTGATGGTCCAGTCTGCGGTACTTCGGACCAATAGGGAACTGTGCGAGTTACTAATCCTTCCAGCCCAGGGCCTCGGAGATCTGCTTGGCCAAGGTTAAGGGATCGAAGGGTTTGAAAAGGACGGCGCTGACTCCCAAATTGGCGAAACGGCGCTGATCGACGCCTTGAACTTTGGCGGTGAGGAGCAGCACGGGAATGTTGGAGATGGCTGGATTTCTCTGCATCAGACCAAAAGTCGTGGGGCCGTCGACCTCGGGCATCATCACATCCATCAGGATGGCGTCGGGCTTAATCTTGGCGTTGACCGCAAGGGCCATGCCTTCGGCACCCGAGCTGGCGGTGCTGATCTCCCAACCGGCGACGGCTTCGAGGGCAAGAGCAGCAACCTCTCGAATATCATCTTCGTCGTCAATGATAAGAATTCTTCGCATGAGCGTTGTAATTCTCTCATGCGAAGAAAGTCTGCGGAGTTTACTGAAGAGGGTCGTTTGCCGGAATAGGAGTCTTAGGAGACGGTGGCGAAGTCCGAAAGCTTGTTGGACCGGAGGTTACGAACCATCGAGAGGACGAGGGTTTCGACCTCCTGCGGTTGTACCTTTGCCTTGGTAAGAAACTCGGTGGGTCCGAGGCGGAGCTTGGCCATATCCTGCTCCGAGACCTCTCGTCCGGAGTAGACGACCAGGGGGAGAGTGCTGAGATTGGGCTGGTTGCGGAGCCATTCGACGAGGGAGAAACCGTCTCCGTCGGGGAGGGTGAGATCCAGGATTAGGAGGTCCGGCCGGCGGGTGATGCAGTGCCGGATGGCCTGCTGGCGGGAGGAGGCGTGATCGAGGTAGACGGCGGCGTCCTGAAAGCTGGAGATGATGACGCTGGCGAGGTCTTCGTCGTCTTCGACGAGAAGGACGTGGGCTGGGCCTTCGCCGGAGTGGAGGACGCGGCCGAGTTCTGCAAAGAGGAGACTCTCGTTGAAGGGTTTCTGGACCCAGCCCTGGGCGTCGCCGGTGAGCTGGGGGCGCAGGGCGGAGGAGAGGACGGAGAGGATGACGACCGGGATGTGCGCCGTGGCTGGGGTGTTCCGGAGACGCTGGAGGGTCTCCCAACCGCTGAGGCCGGGCATGTAGAGATCGAGGAGGATCGCTTCGATGTGGCTCTCGGCGGCGTGAACGAGGGCTTCTTCGCCGGATGCGGCCTCGATGACGGTGTATCCCTGACGGGTGAGGTGGTGGTTGACGATAGTGCGGATACCCTCGTCGTCATCGCAGACCAGGATGGCGCCTTGGGTTTGTGCGACGGGGGGAAGCTGCTGCTCGGCCATGATATCGGTGGATCGGACGGTGCGTGGCAGCATCACGTAGAGGGTAGTTCCGGGGCCGAGATTGCGCTGCGCCCAGATGGAACCGCAGTGTTGCTGGACGATGCTGCGGCAGATCGCGAGGCCGAGGCCGGTGCCACCCTTCTGGCGGGCGTCGGAGGGTTCGACCTGCTGGAAGCGGTCGAAGATGGTGTCGAGCTGGTCTGCGGGGATTCCACGGCCTTCGTCGGAGACTTTGAAGAGGATGGAGTCGGCGGTCGCCTCGGTAAAGATGCGGACCGTTGAGGCCGGAGGAGAGAATTTGACGGCGTTGGAGAGGAGGTTGGTGAGGACCTGAAGGATGCGGTCGGCGTCGCCATCGAAGAAGAGGGAGTCGGCGGTCGCGGCCTGAGCCGGAGTGAGGGGGGCGAGCTCGAGGTGGACGGTGTTGGCTTCGGCCATGCCGGTCATGGACTCGATGGCCTGCTGGGCGATCTCGCGAAGAGAGCAGCGGCGGATCTGGAGAGGGGCGCGGCCGGACTCCATGCGTTCGAGGTCGAGGATGTCGTTGATGAGGCGAATCAGGCGGTCTGTGTTGGTGACTGCGATGCGAAGGAGGTTCTGGGCCTTGGCGTCGACGTCACCGATGACGCCGGAGGAGAGGAGCCCGAGCGCTCCGCGGATGCTGGTGAGAGGGGTGCGCAGCTCGTGAGAGACGGTGGAGATGAACTCATCCTTGAGGGTATCGAGCTCAGAGCGTTGGGTGAGCTGGATCTTATTCTGGTGCTGCTCTTCCCGGGCGAAGGTGAGCTGCTGGGCGAGTTCACGGATAGAACGCTGGGCGCGCATGAAGGCGAATAGAAGGACGCCGCAGGTGCTGAGCAAAGAGAGATAGCAGAGGATTGGCAGGATATGCATTTTTGTTGGTGACCTGTGCAGTAACTTTCTTTGCTGAACAATGGTAATTCATGAAATGGTGACCCGCCGGGGAACTTCATGCGGGGAAGTCTTTCCTGAGGCCCCAGCCCGACTTGTTAAAGGCAGCAATGCAAGTGATATCGGCGGCAGGTTCCTTTATTGAAAGCGCAGATGCATGCTGCAGAATTTCCTGGTTACTGCAAAAAAGGATGACAGAAATGGGGTGACAGCGGGAATAACACCTTGGTGGGTTATCAGTAGTGACAATAGCGAAAGAGCAGATTCAGCTAGGGTTAGGCGTAAAAAGGCCGCCTGGTAAGAGGCGGCCTTTTTTGCATGGACTACGAGTTTTAGAGACTAAAGTTGCATTACGCAGAGACGGTCTCTGAGACCTTATCTAGGATCTCCGCCCAGTTCTTGCCGGAACGGGCTGCGGCGGCCTGTTTGTGGAGGGCGTAGCCGGTGATCAGGGGCAGTGCGAGGGTGGCCTCGGAGTAGACCATCTGTTCGTAGGTGAGGTCCACTTTGCCCCAGGAGCTGGCTTCCTTGAGGGTTGAACCGGAGAGAGCGCCGTCGCGGGCGTCCGCCACGGTGATCTGGATGGCGTACTTATGCATGGAGGCTTCGACTCCGAGGATATCGGCGGCTACGACGATGTCCTGGGCGAAGTTCTTGGGGACGCCGCCACCGATCATGAGGAGACCCGTGGTGGGGTTGGCGATTTTGAGCTGGGTGATCTCGTAGAAGTCCTTGGCGGAGTCGATGGAGACGTGGGGCTTACCCTGACGGGCGTGCTGGTGGGCGACGAGACCGAAGCCGGCGGAGCAGTCGGAGAAGGCGGGGCAGAAGATGGGGACGTTCTTCTCGTAGGCGGCGAGGACGATGGAGTCGCGGCCACCATCCTGCGGGGTCTTGCCGTTTTTGGCGAGGTAGGCTCCCATCTCGCGGATGAACTCGCGGGAGGAGTGGGGGCGGGGGGGCAGCGAGTTGGTGATCTGGTGGGTGGTCTCGTCGCAGATGCGGAGCTCTTCTTCGTCGATGAAGGTGTCGTAGATGCGGTCGATCATGAGCTCGCGGAGGTCGGCGTCGCCCGCTCCGTACTTGTACTCGTCGCCGGCGATGTAGTGGTTGAAGCCGAGGGCTTCGAAGAAGTCCTGATCGACGATGTTGGCGCCGGTGGAGACGATGGCGTCGACCATGTTATTGCGGAGGAGGTCGACGAAGATCTTTTGGAGACCTGCGGAGATGAGGGAGCCGGCGAGGCAGAGGATGACGCCGCAGTCGGTATCACGGAGCATCATGTCGTAGATGTTGGCGGCGCGGGCGGTGTCACGCGCGGAGTAGGCCATGTGAGCCATAGCGTCGACCAGAGGGACGACGTTGTGCTGCGTGATATCGAGGTGCTGGATGGGGTGGGCGAGGAGTTCCTTTTTCGTTGGCATGGCTTTACTAGGATAGCAACGTTTGGGCTGGACTGATGCGGGTTTTCGATGAATTTTGGAGGAGGCGCCAGGGAGCGGGCGCGCGGTTCATTGGGAAAGAGTGATACTTTTTGGGGTTTGGGTTGGTAGGCTAACCGGATGGTGGGGTATGAGGTGATTCGACGTGAATGTCAACTTTGCGGAGCGGGCGCATAACCATAACTGGAAGCTGGATCCGATTGTGCGGTCTCTGCTGGATACGGACTTTTACAAGCTGCTGATGTTGCAGTTCATCTGGAAGAACTTTCCAGCGGTGCAGGTGACGAGCGAGGTGGTGAATCGGACCGTCGAGGTGCGGTTGGCAGAGCGCGTCGACGTGGCGGCGCTGATCGACCAGATGGAGCATGTGCGGGGACTGCGTTTTCGACGGTCGGAGATGGTGTGGCTGGCGGGCAATACGTTTTATGCGACGCGCAGCATCTTCGAGCCGGGGTTCCTGGAGTGGCTGGAGAAGGATTTCAAACTGAGCCGTTATGAGGTACTGGAGGACGATGGGCAACTGGTGCTGCGGTTCAGCGGGCTGTGGACCGAGGTGACGATGTGGGAGGTCTATGCGCTGGCGATCGTGAGCGAGTTGAAGACGCGGTCGGCGCTGGGGCAGTTGAGTGAGTTGGAGCTAGATGTCTTGTATGCGAGGGCGAAGACGAGGTTGTGGGACAAGATCGAGCGGCTGCGAAAGGTGGAGGGGCTGCAGCTCTCGGACTTTGGAACGCGGCGGCGGCACAGCTTTTTGTGGCAGGAGTATTGTGTGCAGGCGATGCGGGTGAGCCTGAATCAAAACGGCGACGAGCGGTTTACAGGGACCTCAAATACGGCACTGGCTTACAAGCATGATCTGGAGGCGATTGGTACGAATGCGCATGAGTTGCCGATGGCTTTGGCGGCGATGGCTTCGGAGGGAAGCGATGAACAGTTGCGGGCTTCGCAGTACAAGGTGCTGGAGCTGTGGCAGAGGAGTTATGGCGGGTCGCTACTGATCATGTTGCCTGACACGTTTGGTACGACGCAATTTTTGCAAGGTGCTCCCGACTGGGTGGCGGACTGGACCGGGCAGAGGATCGATAGCAAGGATCCGGTTGTCGCGGGGGATGAGTACATTGGGTGGCTGATGCAGCGCGGACGCGATCCGAGAGGGAAGCGGTTGATCGCTTCGGATGGATTGGATGTGGAGGACATCGTTCGATTACACGAGTACTTTCGGGGGCGTATTCGATTCAGTGCGGGTTGGGGGACTTTGTTGACGAACGATTTTCGTGGCTGTCATCCGCGGGGCGAGGACACGCTGGGGCCGATCAGCCTGGTGTGCAAGTTGATGACGGTAGAGGGGCGGCCGGCGGTCAAGTTGAGCGACAATGCGCGGAAGGCCACGGGGCCAGCGAGCGAGATTGAACGGTATCGGCAAGTGTTTGGGAGTGGAGCGGAGGTCGGTGCGGCGGTGGTGGTTTAAGATCGCGAACGATTCATCGAGTCTGGTTATACTTTCGGGATGATGAGATTTGGTGGTTTGGTTCGACTGGCGGTAGCGGTGACATTAGTGCCGTGCATGATGGCGACGAGTGTGCTGGCGTGGGGACATGACGGGCATTCGATGATCAACAGGCTGGCGGTAACTTATCTGCCTGGCGATGTGCCGGAGTTTTTGCGGTCGAAGGCGGCGCAGGACGCGATGGATTATTACGGACCGCAGCCGGACCAATTCCGTAACGGGGACCCGACGCTCTTCTCGACGATGGTGCCAGAGCATGACATCAATCTGGAAGAAGCCGACCTGGGGGGACCGCTGCCACGGAGGCGGTATGAGTACATGAAGGCTCTGGCGGCTGCGCAGGCGGCGCATCCGAATATGGATTTGAGTGCGCAGAATGCAGGGCTGCTGCCGTATTCAACCTACGAGTATTACGTGAGCCTGTTGAGCGCGATGCGGGACTACCGGCGGGAGCTGGCCGCGAAGCGGGACACGAAGCCTGCGGAGAACGAGATCGTCTTTCTGGCGGGAGAGTTGGGACATTTTGTGGCGGATGGGTCGCAGCCGCTGCACACGACGATCAACTATAACGGGTGGATCGGGGAGAACCCAAACGGATATTCGACGTCGAAGAAACTCCATGGGCTGGTGGAAGGGGATTACGTGCATTTGAACGTGAAGGCGGCAGATGTGGCGCCGCTGGTGGAGCCGACAAAGCCGATGGTGTTGGCGGACCCGTTCGAAGACTTTGTACGGTATCTGCGGCATTCGCACACCTTCGTGGAAGAAACCTACCGGCTGGAGAAGGCGGGCGGGTTCGCGGGCGCGGGAACTCCCGAGGCAAAGACGTTCACCGATGCGCGGCTGGCAGACGGGGCGATCGAACTGCGGAACATGATTTATACGGCGTGGTTGCGGTCTGGGGATCCGGTTCCCCCCTACAAGCCAAATTAAATAAGGCGTGAATAGCGGGTGCGTTAGTCCTTGGGTGCAGGGAGTACGGGGTAGTCGTGGTGCTGGACTCTGAGAAGGAGCCTACCCAGTAACGGCATAAGACTGAACGCCAGGACGGGGATTAACGCAACGGATACGATCGCCCAAACAACGAGAGCGTGACTCTCCCATAGCCATAGCTGACGAATGAGTGCGACCGGGGTTTCGCGAGCGGCATGGAGGAGTTCTTTGGCCGACAAGGGCATCGGCAAGGTGTGGAAGAGACGGCTGCCCAGGCTGATAAACGGAATCACCAGGAGAAGTTGCAGAGGATAGACCAGGTGATTGGTGATCTGCGAAGCGACGATATTGAGCCGGAAGATAAAAGCCAGCAGCAAGCAGAGCACCGTAGTGGACCCAAGGATGGGATTGATGCCGATGAGAACTCCGGCGGAGAGGCTCCAGGCGAGCTTTTCGGGAGAGGTTCCACGACGAAGCAGAGCCAGTACGGGGAGGGCGATTTGACGATAGGCCCAGCCATGTTGCGGGAGTGTTTGATCCAGGGTCACTGCTAGAGGATAGACTGCGAAGAGTAAGTTGCGGTTGGCCAGGTGTAAAAGGTTGTGCCGGGAGGCGGGTTGGCAGGATTTCTAAGGTCGGTGGGACGAAGTCTTCAGTTGGGGGGAATGTTCGTCGTTGCAGGGACGGAGTTGCTGGTGACTCGTCCGGCGACGCGGCAGGCGCGTGCCGATTGGCTGCACCGGTTCTGTGCGAGGGCGATGAAGCGGTTTGGAGTGGAGATTGAGGTAGTGGGCAGGTATCCGGAGGCGGGTGCCGTGATCTCGAACCACCTGGGTTACCTGGATATTGTGGTGTTCGCGGCGCTGCATCCCTGTGTGTTCGTGTCCAAGGCGGAGATCGCCCGGTGGCCGGTGGTGGGCTGGATGACGACGATGTCAGGAACGGTGTATGTGGAGCGGGGACGTGGGGGATCGGCACGGAGGGCGTCGGGTGGGATGCAGACGGCGGCCAAGGCGGGACTGCCGGTGGTGTTCTTTCCGGAGGGTACGACGACCAATGGAGAAGCGATGCTGAAGTTCCACTCCGGCCTTCTGGCGCAGGCGATGGAGGCAGGGCAGCCGGTGACGGCGGCTTATGTGTCGTATGAGCTGGGCGAGGGAAATGAGGCTGGAGTGACGGTCGCCGACGATGTTGCGTATTGGGGCGACACGCCGATGTGGCCGCATGTGTTCCGATTTCTGGCGTTGCGGAACGTACGGGCGGTGGTGCGGTTTGCGGAGGAGCCGATTCGCTTCTCCAGCGATTTGCTTCACCGGAAGCAGGCGGCGGTGGAGGCTTATAACGCCGTTTCCGCACTTGAAAGGGCCAGTTTGGCACAGATGGGGCGGCAGACAGCCCAGGTTTAGATGCACCATTTGTTGTTCAACGAATCTTCACGTTCTATAGACCTGCTGTAAACGATAGCCGCACAAGATCACATCGAACCACACATTCCTGATTACAAGGAGCGTCGATGCTGATTGCCAGCGAGTCGTCCGTTGTGTCTCTAGTGCCCGGAGTTCTCCTTCCGGAGCTGCAACCAAGGCAAGATGTACGGTTGGAGATGGGAGCGTACGTCGCCCGGCTGGCGTTGACGGAGCATGAACGGGCAGAGGTCTATCGGCTGCGGTTCAGGATCTTCAACCTGGAGCTTCATGAAGGATTGATGTCGGCATATGCAGATGGCAAGGATCAAGATCGCTATGACGCGATCTGCGATCACCTGATTGTGGAGGAGCGCACCACGGGGGAGATCGTGGGGACGTACAGGATCCAGATGGGCAATGTAGCCGCAGAGAATTTTGGATATTACAGTGAACAGGAGTTCTGTTTTGGGCCGTACGAGGGGATGCGCAGGCAGATCGTGGAGTTGGGCCGCGCCTGTATCCACCGGGAGCACCGGTCGCCGGAGGTCTTGCACCTGTTGTGGCGTGGAATTGCGCGCTATGCGCTGGTGAACGGCGGACGGTACATGATGGGTTGCTGCTCGCTGACGTCGCAGGATCCGGAGATGGGATATGCGGTGTACAAGTCTCTGGAGCGCTATAGGGTCGAGCCGGAGCTGCGGACTGCGCCGACGGCGGAGTTCGAGATGCCTGAGATGGCGGGTGGAGTAGACGAGATTAAGGTGCCGAAGCTGTTGCGGGCTTATTTGACGATTGGGGCGAAGATCTGCGGAGTTCCGGCGATCGATCGGGAGTTCGGGACGATCGACTTTTTGACATTGTTGGATCTTGAGACGCTGCATCCGCGGGTCGCGGCGCGGTTTCTAGGACGGTAATGCTGCGTTCCATACTGCGCGGAATGAAACTTCTGTGGCTGTTGCTGGCTGCGGCGGTGGGTTTTGCTCTGCGCAGGCCGAAGACCGCTCTGGAGGGCGCGATGCGAATCCATCAGCTCTGCCGCAAGATTGTGGCGATGCTTAGGATCGAGTGTCGCGTGAGTGGAGAGGTGCCACAGGATGGAGCGGTGGTGTCGAACCACCTGAGCTATCTGGATGTGGTGGTGATGAACGCCGTCAGGCCGTTCGTGATGGTGGCGAAGAGTGAGGTGCGTCGTTGGCCACTGCTCGGTGGACTGACGACGCAGGCTGGAACGGTGTACGTGACGCGTGGCGGAGGGCCGACGACGTATCCGGCAGTAAATGCCGCGATGGCCGCAGCCTACCGGAGCGGATTGCCGGCGTTGTTCTTTCCAGAGGGAACGACCACAAATGGCAGTGAGGTGCTGGCGTTTCGACGAGGTTTGTTTCATTCGGTGTTAAACGAGCGTGTCGCCCTGCGGACGGCGGCTTTGCGGTATTCGGTTGAGCATGGCAGCGTGGAAGAGGACATCTGCTGGTGGGGCGAGATGGGATTGGTACCGCATCTGTTACGTTTTTTGCAGCTC
Source organism: Granulicella sp. dw_53 (assembly GCF_018449545.1). Classification (GTDB taxonomy): domain Bacteria; phylum Acidobacteriota; class Terriglobia; order Terriglobales; family Acidobacteriaceae; genus Edaphobacter. The sequence goes on from NZ_JAAVUR010000014.1 coordinate 36,043, forward strand.
CGGGATGTTCAGGTGGAGTTGCAGTTCGGGACGGAGGTGCGAGATCGTGAGGATCGCTTTGTACTGGCCGTGGCAGCCAGGGAGCAGGTGTTGGAGATGTATGAGGGGTCAGCGCGTGAGGCGGAGCTGGTGGAGGCGCTGTAGGACCTGCTCGATGGACCAGTCGAGAGAGTCGGTGCCTTCGACGGTCATGGTGGCTCGGGTCTGCGAGGGCAGGACGTAGAGGTCGGCCATGGGCTTAGCGGTGGCTTCGAACTGGGCGCGGACGCTCTCTTCGGTGCGGCCACGCTCACGCATGTCGCGATAGATGCGGCGGTTGAGGCAGACCTCGTTGGGGGCGTTGACGTAGATGCTGAAGTCGTAGAGTGGAACGAGCTCAGAGTAGTGGAGGGCGAGAATGCCTTCGACGATGACGACGGCGGTTGGGGTGACGGTCTCGGAGCGGTTGGGCACGCGGGAGTGGGTGGAGAAGTCGTAGACGGGGCGTTGAACGGGATGGCCGGCTGCGAGCGCTCGGACGTGCTCAAGGATGAGTTCACTCTCGAGGGAGTCAGGGTGATCGAAGTTCTGTTTTTCGCGGGCGTCGTGAGGGAGCCGGGAGAGGTCGCGATAGTAGAGATCGAGAGGGAAGAGCGTGGCGTCGAGCTGGGTGGTGAGCTCGCGGGCCAGGGTGGTCTTACCGGAGCCGGAGCAGCCGGCGATGGCGATGACGAGAGGCTGACGTTTGGGAGTTGGAGGCTGCATGGTCGGTCGCCAGCTCTTAGCTGTTTGCTCCAAGCTGAGGGATGAGTGCGGTGAGGAGGGAGGTGAACTGGCGCTCCACGCGGCGGCCTATCTCCATGACCTCTTCGTGGTGGATGGCCTCTCCGGTGACTCCGGCGGCCATGTTGGTGACGAGGGAGAGGCCGAGGATCTGGAGGCCCATGTGGCGGGCGACGATGACCTCGTGGACAGTAGACATACCGACGAGGTCGGCTCCGAGGATGCGGAAGGCGCGGATCTCAGCGGGGGTCTCAAAGGACGGCCCCAGGACGGCGAGGTAGACGCCCTCCGTCAAAGTGAAGCCCTGCCTTTGCGCCTCCGCGACAGCGAGTGCCCGGAGAGCGGGAGAGTAGGCGGTGGTCATGTCGAAGAATCGCTCTCCGGAGCCGGGACTGAGGGCGAAGCGGGGTTCGTTGGGGCCGAGGGCGGCGTTGGTGCCGGTCAGGTTGATGTGGTCGGAGATGGCGACGAGTGAGCCCTGGGGGATGTCGGCGCGGATGCCGCCGGCGGCGTTGGTGACGATGAGGGTTTTGCAACCGAGCAGCCCGAGGACGCGGGTGGGAAAGCTGACCTGAGAGATGGAGTAGCCTTCGTAGGCGTGGACGCGTCCCTGCATAACTGCGACGGGGACTCCGGCGATGGTGCCGAGGACGAGCTGCCCGGAGTGGCCGCTGACGGTGGAGATGGGAAAGTTCGGGATGTTGGCGTAGGGGATGGCGATGGGGTTCTCGACCTGGGAGGCGAAGTTGCCGAGACCGGAGCCAAGGATGATGCCGAGGGTAGGTTGGGTCGTGGTCTGGCTTCGAATGAATTCGACTGCGGATTGGGCTTGGGAGAAGAGATCGCTCATGTGGGTTTCGTATTTCAGGTTACAGGGAAAAGGGAGCTTCGTCGGATGAAGCGAGGTGGCTCGGCCACGGGGAGAATGGCCTATGTAAGAAATACTTGCACATTGCAAGTTTGATTTGCTAGTTTGTTCGGCGTGGCGAAGCGAGCTCCAGGGAAGCGGCGGTCGGGATGTCCGGTGAGCCTTTCGCTGGACATGTTTGGAGATCGCTGGTCTTTGCTGATCATTCGCGACATGATGGTGCGGTCGAATAAGACGTTCAAGGAGTTTCTGGCTTCGGGAGAGGGGATCGCGACGAATATTCTGGCGGACCGTCTGCGGCGGCTGAAAGCTGCCGGGATTCTTATGGCGGAGGTCGAAGCGACTGATGGCAGGAAGGTGAATTACCGATTGACGGAGAAGGGGATCGATCTCGCTCCGGTGCTGTTGGACCTTCTGCTTTGGGGCGCGAAACATGAAGACTCTGGAGCACCTTGCGCTGTGATGGCAGAGATGGCGAAGAACCGGGATTGGGTGTTGGCGGAGACGCGAAGGCGATGGGAGGAGCGGGATCCGACTCCGATTCTGCCGAAGTTTGGGCCAGGTTAGATGGAGTGAGCAGGAACGTTGTAAGGAGGAGGTCGCGTATGACTGTCCTGAACGCTGGCGAAACGACGACGAGGACGAATTCGACAGAGGATGTATCGAAGGCGCAGATGTGGACGGGACGCGGCATCAGCGCGGTGATCGTTCTTCTTCTGCTGATGGATGCAGTGGCGAAGTTCTGGAAGCCACTCCCTGTGCTGGAGGCCTGCGCGAAGCTGGCGCTGCCGGCGGAGATTATCACTCCGATTGGGGTGGTACTGCTGGTGTGCACTTTGTTGTACGCAATTCCCAGAACGATGGTGGTCGGGGCGATTCTACTGACGGGGTATCTGGGGGGTGCGATCTTGACGCATCTGCGCCTGGGCGATCCACTTTGGAGTCAGACACTCTTTCCGGTCTATCTGGGAGTACTGATCTGGCTGGGCCTATATCTGCGGGATAGAAGGGTACGGCGGTTGCTTTTTGCTTGATGGTTGCATCTCGCGTCGCGGGATGCTGGAGTCACAAGACTTATACAAAGAGGAGAGATTCTATGTGTAGAGTTCGAGTGCTGGTTGGAACACGCAAAGGCGCATTTGTACTGACCTCGGATGGGAAGAGGGAGAAGTGGGAGGTGAGCGGGCCGCACTTTGCCGGGTGGGAGATGTATCACTTGAAGGGATCGCCGGTGGATCCGAACCGGATCTACGCGTCGCAGACCAGCGGATGGTTTGGGCAGGTGATGCAGCGGTCGGATGACGGTGGAAAGACGTGGGAGCCAGTAGGGAACAACTTCGCCTACGACGGTGTGCCGGGCACGCATCAGTGGTACGACGGAACGGCGCATCCGTGGGAGTTCAAACGGGTGTGGCATCTGGAGCCTTCACTGACGGACGTGGATACGGTGTATGCAGGGGTAGAAGACGCGGCGCTTTTTAGGTCGACAGATGGTGGGAAGAGTTGGGGTGAGATCTCCGGTCTGCGCAAACACGGCTCCGGACCGCACTGGCAGCCGGGTGCCGGAGGGATGTGTCTTCATACGATCATGCTGGATCCTACGGATGCGCAGAGAATGTTCATTGCAATCTCGTCGGCGGGGGCGTTTCGAACCGACGATGGCGGAGAGACGTGGAAGGCTATCAACAGGGGGCTGCGATCGCAGCACATTCCCGATCCGGCGGCGGAGGTAGGGCACTGCGTCCACCACATTGCAATGCACCCGGAGCGGCCGGGGGTACTGTTCATGCAAAAGCACTGGGATGTCATGCGGAGCGATGATGCAGGAGATAACTGGCATGAGGTGAGCGGCAATCTGCCGACCGACTTCGGATTCTGCATCGATGTGCATGCCCACGAGCCCGAGACGATCTACGTGGTGCCGATCAAGAGCGATGGAGAGCACTTTCCATTGGACGGCAAGCTGCGCGTGTACAGGAGCCGTTCAGGAGGCAATGAGTGGGAGCCACTGACGAAGGGATTGCCGCAGAAGGACTGTTACGTGAATGTGCTGCGGGATGCGATGGCGGTGGACTCCCTGGATCAGTGTGGAGTCTACTTCGGCACGACAGGTGGGCAGGTGTATTGTTCGCCGAACGCGGGTGAGAGCTGGGCTCCGATTGTTCGAGATCTGCCGGCTGTATTGTCTGTCGAGGTGCAGACGTTGCCGGCATGATACGGGTGGAGTTGCCGGGGCATCTGCGGACGTTGGCCGGAGTGTCGGGTGAGGTGACGCTGGAGGTTGAGGGGCAGACGACCGTGCGCACTGTACTGGATGCGTTGGAGGAGCGGCATCCGATGCTGCGCGGAACCATCCGGGACCAGAGGACGGGGGAACGTCGTGCATTCCTGCGATTCTTTGCCTGTGAGGAGGATTTGTCGCACGAGGGACTGGATGTAGTGTTGCCAGAGGCAGTAGCGGCAGGGCGGGAGCCGTTGTTGGTGATTGGGGCGGTCGCTGGCGGGCAGTGGGTCTGACGGCTCCCCTTCCCGGCACAATGGGGAAGAGGATGGGACTCAGTTGGGTGGCGGGGAGAGTTTGTAAAAAAACTTTGCTGACGACCTAACCGGTGGGTGGATTGGTTGTCTAATCGGGCGAATGGACAAGGTTGAGACAGATGCGATTCGGCGAGTGCTGACTGGAGACAGGGACGCATATCGCGTACTGATGGAGCGTTACTTCCATTCGGTGCATCGTATCGCCTTTCGAATCACCGGGAACCAGGAAGACGCGGAGGAGGCGGCGCAGGAGGCCTTTCTGCGTGCCTACAACAAGCTGGCTAGCTTCCGGCAGGACTCGACCTTTTCGACTTGGATTACGCGGATCGCTATGAATACCTCCTTCAATCTCGTGGAACGGCGCAGCCGGGACCTTAGCCAGCATGGACCGCGAATCGCGGAGGAGGCCTCGAAGGCGGAGGGGACGATCCAGTTTGCGGATGAGAAGGCAGGGCCGGAGCGATTGTTGCTGGACCAAGAGGCGATTACGTTGCGGCACGCTGCTCTGGACTCGTTGACGCCGATGGAGCGGACGGCGTTTACGCTGCGCCATATGGAAGAGCTGCCGATCGCAGAGATTGCGGTTGCATTGAATGTCACGAGTAACTCGGCCAAGCAGGCGGTCTTTCGCGCGGTTGGCAAGCTGCGCCAATGTCTTGCGCCGGTAACAGGAGGTCAGGTATGAAGCACTTTTCGGAAGAGGATTTAATCGCATATCAGCTGCATGAGGGGGCGAATGAGGGTGAGATCCGGCGGCACCTGGAGGAGTGCGTGGTGTGTGCCGCCATGTCGGATGCGATCGCGGAGACGTTGCGTGTGTTCTCCGCGGAGCCGGTGCCGGCTCCAGATGTGGAGCGCAATTGGCAGTGGCTGCGTGGGAATCTGACGGTGCTGGAGGCTGCTCCGCGGAGGCGCTTCGGTCTTCTGCGTGCTGGCTGGGTGTGGGGCTCTGCGGGACTGGTCGCAGCGGCTTTGCTGGTCGTGGTGGCTCTGTTCGGAGTACATGTCCGGAGACAAGTTGTGCCGAAGCCGAACTACGCGATCAATGGCCGTGGACCGTTGACGACGCGGCCGGCCGATCCGGCGATTGCAAATCATCTGGATGCGGCGGAGAGATTGTTGACAGAGGTAAACCACGCCTCCGGGCCGCTGGACAATACGATGCGCAGCCAGGCACACAACCTGCTGCTGAAGAATGCCGTGTATGTCCATACGGCACACGAGCAGGGCGATGTAGCCGAGGCTGCGGTGCTCGATAACCTGGGGCGCGTCCTGACGACGATCGACCACACCTCGGATGGTGAGAGCGAGCACAGAACGCTGCAGCTACGAGTCGAGATGAATACAGATGGATTGCTACTGGATCTTCGTATTCTGCGGCAGAACGGACAGGTGGGGCAATGAACTTCTATCGAACCAATACGGCGGCACAATCGGGGCCACACACTATGAAAACTATGACGCGTTTTACTCTTCTCCCTTGCGCACTTCTCTTTGTCTCGGCTGTCTCTCCTCTGCATGCGCTCTTGGCGGAACAGGGGGCGGCACAGAGCCAGCGAGCGGTCCGAAGCGATGGATCGACTTCGAGCTCGACTTCGACCTCGCGTTCCAGCACATCCTCTACGCAGGAGGAGGATGCTGCGTACGCCGCAGGCAGCCGCGCTCTGGAGCAGCAGCAATGGCCGGAGGCAGTGGCGTCCTTCGATAAGGTGATCAACGCCAAAGGCAAGCGGGCGGATGCGGCTCTGTACTGGAAGGCCTATACGCTGAACAAGCTGGGCAAGGGGCCACTAGCGTTGGCTACGTGCAACCAGCTGCGGTCGCAGTATGCGTCGAGTCCGTGGAACACAGATTGCCGTGCGGTATCGATCCCCTTGCGGCGCGATTTTGATGTCGATGTAGAGCTGCCTGAGCCACCATCTCTTCCTATGCCTCCCATGCCGGATATGGATGGTGAGAGACGGCATGGCCGAGATGCGGTTCAGCGAGGCTCGGATGACGATCTTAAGCTTCTGGCGCTGAACTCGCTGCTGAACCAGGATCCAGCGAAGGCTATTCCCGTTCTGCGTGCTATGCTCAGCGGAAACCAATCGATGAGGGTGAAGAAGCATGCGCTGTTTGTGCTGGCGCAGAGCAGGTCTCCGGAGGCGCAGTCCGTGCTGCATGATGCTGTGCTGGGGAAGATGGATCCGGAGCTGCAGCGCGAGGCGATCCAGTCGATGGCGGTCTTTCAAGGCAAGAGGGCGAACGATACGCTGGCGGAGGTGTATCGAAGCACGTCGGACGCCAGCGTCAGGAAGTCGATCATCTCGGCGTTCTTCATCTCGGGTGATGCGCCGAGGATGGTGGAGCTGGCGCGCAACGAGAAGGACCTGAACGTAAAACGCAACATCGTCTCGCAGCTTGCGCTGATGCATGACAAGGCCGCGACCGACTACATGATGGAGCTGCTGAAGTAAGTCGTTGCAACTCGCTGTCTACTGACCAAGAAGGAGAGATCCATGCGCCAATTTATCGGAATGGTTGTGATGGCAGTAGTTTTGTCTGGCGCTGCGGTTAGCGCTCAGCAACCGCAGATCGTTCATGCAGAGCTTACAAGTCGGCCTGCGAGCAAGGGGCTTGCTGGAGAGCTCGAAGCATTGAAGAGCACGAAGGCTACGGCGTGGGTGGGATATAGCATTCCTGCTACGCGAGGGTTTTCTGCAAGGGACAACGGCGGGATGACCTATCTTGAAGGCGATCATGGGAGTGTGGTGAAGAGCCATGAGGAGGAAGGGAAGGCTCCCGCGCAGGCGATGATCTTCCTGCGAGTCACGGCTGGAGCAGTCGAGAAGATTCGGGTGGAGAATATCGAGCGATCCATCGATGCCGGGGGAATGCGGGTGGCCTGGTTGACGAATGTAGGTGCGGAGGACAGCGTGACGACGTTGACGGCGCTGGCAAAGCAGAAGGATTCAAAGAAGCTGCGAGATGGAGCGGTCTTTGCGATCTCGGCTCACGCGGCGCCGGAGGCTACGCCGGCTTTGATTGGACTTGGTGCGCCGGGAAGCGATTTGGAATTGAGAGAGAAGGCAGCTTTCTGGCTGGCGAATCAGCGAGGGCACGATGGATTTCTCGCGATCCAGCACTGGGCGAGGGAGGACGCAGACGATGCGTTCCGGGAGAAGCTGACCTTCGACCTGACCTTGAGCAAGGAATCGGAGGCGATTCCAGAGCTGGTACGGATAGCGCATAACGATAGTTCGGTGCGGGTGCGAAAACAGGCCCAGTTCTGGATGGCACAGAAGGGCGGCAAATTGGTGCTTGGCGACCTGCATGAGATGGCGGAGAACGATCCCGAGGCGAGCCTGCGGAAGTCGGCGGTCTTCGCAATCTCGCGTCTGCCACAGGATGAGGCCACGACCCAACTGATCCAACTCGCCCAGACGGGGAAGGATCCCGCGGTGCGGAAGCAGGCGGTATTCTGGCTGGGACAGCCCAAGGATCCCCGTGCGTTGGATTATCTGACGCAGCTGCTGCAACGATAGTGTTAGGTGAACGACAAATAGCTTAGGAGATGCGTTATAGACTGGGGTTATTCTGCTGCGTCAGGCGCAGACATGAATCCAGAGAGGAGTCCCGTAAGCTGTGGACATCCCACACACTCCCGAGCAAACTGTTGCGGCGACCCAGGCTAAGCGGCTTTCGCTGCCTTCTGCCCTTTTGGATCGGATGCACGACTGTGTGATCTTTACGGATCTGGATGGGGTGATTACGGGATGCAACAGGGTTGTCTCGACAGTCTATGGCTATACTCCGGAGGAGTTGGAATGGCAGAACGTCGCAATCCTCTATCCGCCGGAGGATCGTGAGTTCCTGACTGAGACGCTGATCCCGGCGGTAATGAAGACGGGTGGATTTTCGGGCGAGCTCCGGCACCAGAGGAAGCTGGGAAATTACATCTACATCCATCTCTCGGTTTCGCTGCTGCAGCATGAGGACGGCACGCCGTATGGAATGGTAGGTTTCGCGGTCGATGTGACGCCGCAGAAATTGTCCGGAATTCAGAGCGACGGTCGATTCGAGGTTTTGACCCAGGCTCTACCTGCTCTGATTTGGTGGGCCGATCCGAACGGCGATATGAACTATGCCACCTCTCGCACGTTGGAGTATTTCGGAGTTCCGCTGGAACAGATCAGTGGCCGGCGCTGGATTGAGTTCGTTCATCCTGAAGACCGGGAGCACTCTCTAGCGGTCTGGGAAAGGGCGATTGCGGAGCGAGGAATCTTTGAGACGGAGTATCGGCTCCGTCGTCACGACGGAGAGTATATCTACCACCTGGGCAGAGGCCTACCAGTCTTCGATACCGATGGCAGCCTGACAGCGTTCGTCCGGACCTCCACCGATATCGACTCGCAAAGGAAGACCGAGACGGCGTTGCGTCAGTCGGAGAAGCTGGCGGCGGTAGGAAAGCTGGCTTCGAGCATCTCGCATGAGATCAACAATCCTCTGGCTGCTGTGACAAATCTTGTGTATCTGCTAATCAACAATCCCTCGCTCGATCAAACGGCGCGTGAGTATCTCAACTCCGCGCAGGACGAACTGGCTCGGATCGCGGAGATTACGACCCAGGCGTTGCGTTTCCACAAGCAATCCAGTGCGGCGGTCCCGGTTCGGATCGCGGACGTCCTGGATTCGGTACTGGCAATCTACAAGCCCCGTATCAAGTCGGGCGGCCTCCAGATCCATCGCGAGTATCACGGCACGCCACCCCTTAACTGTTTCGCCGGGGAGATTCGCCAGGTAATCGCCAACATCATTGGGAATGCGATCGACGCCACCCCGCAGGGAGGACGACTGCGGGTCCGGCTGCGATCCTCCACGGATTGGAAGACTCGCCAGCGGCTCGGCGTACACATCACAGTCGGCGATACGGGACATGGGGTTGAAGAGAAGAACCGGAAGCATATCTTCGAGGCTTTTTTCACCACGAAAGGTATTAACGGAACTGGATTAGGACTTTGGATCAGCAAGGATCTCATCGAAAATCATGGCGGCACGATCTCGCTCCGTAGTTCGACGGGCGTGGGTTCGTCCGGAACGGTGATCTCCATCTTTCTTCCGTTTGAGGCGATCCGTCCTCCACAGCCAGTGCAACCTGGGAACTCCGGGGTTATCCTGCCGTCGCTGCGTTCCTCCTAAAGGATGCGGCAGTGACGAGGTTGCGGAGGTCGTCGGCGACGCGGCGCTCACTGGCGGTCCAGGGTGATGCCGTTCCTCGGACCTCTTCCTTCCAGGCTGCAAACGAGGCACGGGGTGCGAGGCGGAAGCCGTCCTCCGTGGGGAGGACGGGCTTGTCGGGATTTCCTGCCCATGTAACTGTCTGAGCGATCTCCGGGCGGAAGTAGAGGATGCATTTGAGGGGATGGCGTGAGATCTCCAGTGCGATCACTCCCGAGGCCGTCTGGGTAAACTTCTCCGCTGCCGCGAAGTTGTTCTTCAGGGAGTTGGTGAAGAAGGTAGACGGGACGTTCATCTTTCGCAAAGAATCGACGAGTGTGAGCAGCTCCGTGTAGCTGGGCGTGATGCCTAGTGTCTGCACCTGATCGCCGACGACGATGGCAGCCCCTGCCGCTGGGATCAGGTTCAAGAGGTTTGGGGTGAACTTCAGTAGCGCGAGCAATGGATCGGACGATCCGGCCATGAGTTCCAGGAAGCGGGCCTGGATGGCGTTGGACTGGGCGCTGTAGGCAGACTCCTCCTCAATCTCGCGGCGTACGATCTCGCCTGAGAGTACCTGACCTAGGAAGGTGCATGCCTTCCTGAGCTCGAAGTGGACCACCTTGGGCGAGTAATGATGGCAGGAGATCAATCCCCAGAGCTTGCCATCCCGCAGGATGGAGATGGACGTCGAGGCCAGGACTCCCATGTTGGTGAGGTACTCGCAATGGATGGGGGAGACGCTTCGCAGGCCAGCGTAGGTGAGGTCGGTCGGCCTGCGGCTCACCGGATTGATGGCAGGCGTAAGGGGTACAGGCTTATAGGCCACGTCGGGGATGGAGCGTATCGGGCTGAGCGCATACATGCGGCGAGCCTGCTCCGGGATATCACTGGCGGGATACCAGAGGCCGAGATAAGGCTCGACGGACGCGATTCGCGACTCTGCGACGACCTCTCCTTCGCCGTTCGGGGCGAAACGATAGATCATCACACGGTCAAATCCGGTGACCTCCCGCAGACCTTCGGCAGCCTCGTCCAGCAGGAACTTCAGAGTGGGGGCCAATTGCAGACGGCCGGTGGTCTTCGAGACCGTCTTGTAGAAGTCGAGAAAGTGAGTGCTGTCTGCGGGAACGGCCGCTTCGAGCTCCAGGATGGAGAAGCCGTCATACCGGTGCCCCACTCCCTGCAACTCGATACCCTCCTGCCGGGAGCGCAGTTGAAGATCGACAGGATTATTTTCAGTCGGGTCTGATGTGTTCAAGGCGAAGCGGACGCGATCGACCTGGGCGGGAAGCAGAAAACTCTCCAGCCCCTTCTCCAAAAGCTGGTTGGGAGAGAGACCAATGAAATATTCGGTGTTATTGCTTACCTGCAGGATCGAGAGGTCGGGCTCGTTCAGAACGAACATGACGCCATGGGGCTGGATGGCGCCGGGAATGTGGATGGGCTCGCGGGCGCAGTTATCCAGATTGACGATGAAATCACTCATTGAAGCTCCTGTGAGGTCGTTCGGTGTATCAACCAATGCTCAAAGGATTGGAACATGGCGCAGGCTGTCTGTGCAGATTGTTCCGGAAAGCTGACGTGCTCTTCCAGTAAGCCTAGGAAGGCCTTCCAGTTAGATCCGGTATTTGTGCCTTGGCCGAAGAAGAAGGACGCTCCAGAGTCCTTGTCGAGGTGGAGGCTTGTTTCTATCTGGCGGTAGATAATCTGGCCGCCGAGCGCTGAGCCTTCGATGACGTAGAGCGCTCCGAGGACGGCATCGAGGGTGTCGAGCTTTGGCAGACCAGGACAATCGGGGATCTGTTCGATCTGATTTACCGTGGCTCCAAGGGATTGCATGTCACGTTCCAGGGGTGGGAGTTTGCTGCACTCCGGCCATTGAATGAGGTCGCGCACTGAAGAGGGCTGTGCGGCGAGCATGCTTTCAAATGGACGGTAGAGGCCAAGGTGGCTGCCCAGTAGACTGCGATATTCCGCGCGGGAGCTCAAGGCTCGCTGGAGATCGATGCGCTCTTCCAGTTGGGAGTGAAGCGCACGAGTTCGCGTTCGAATCAACTCCAACACTGCTGGCATTTCTCTTGAGCGTAGCATGGGCGATATTCCGCTGGACTTCGGGGCGGGTGATCCGATGGCGGCGCGCTTATGGATCGCCACGGGGGCGTCTAGCGACGAGTGGGCGGATTCGTAGAATAAAAAGGCTGCAGATGTGTCTAATATTTACTATGACGACTTCTGCATTCGTTCCGGCCTCTGAACTGACAACCTCTGAATCGCGGCAAGCTGGCATTCTCCCGCGTGGATGTACGTTCTCCGAGTCCGACTGGCGTGCGCTCGCGCCGTTCTGGTATCCGGTGGCCTTCTCGCACGAGATCACGGACCAGCCTTATGCTGCGACCCTTTTGGATGAGCGCGTTGTGGTCTATCGGCTCTCTGACGGCACCTTATCCGCGGCACGGGATATCTGCTATCACCGGGGGGTGCCTCTGAGTCTCGGTCACGTCGAGAGCGACGAGATTATCTGCAAATATCACGGTCTACGATACGACCGAAACGGGAAGTGCACCTGCATTCCTGCGCATCCAAATGGCGCTATCTCGCCCCGTCTAAGGCTGGATATGTTCGGCGTGCAGGAGCGTTACGGGCTGGTCTGGGTCCGTCTGGTAGACGATGGCCCGCTTCCGCTCCCCGAGATGACGGAGTGGGAAGATCCTGATTACCTCAACGTGCTCCCCGACAGCGTTGCGATCAACGCTGCTGCCGGACGCCAGGTTGAAGGCTTTCTCGATGTAAGTCACTTCGCGTTCGTTCATACTGCAAGCTTTGGAGAGCCCGATAATCCTGTCGTGCCGGATTATCCAGTGGTGAAGACCGAAACAGGCTTCGTGGCCGATTACATCAGCACGGTCAGCAACTACTCTCACGAGTTCAAGCACTTGAATCCTCCGGGCTTTCTGTGGAGGCGGCGATTCGAGGTGTTCTTTCCGTTTACCGCCAAGCTGACGGTATTCTTTCCAGGAGATGCACGGCTTCACATCTTGAACGTCGCCTCCCCTGTCTCGGCCCGAAAGACGCGGCTCTTTGTTCCTATCTGCCGAAACTTCGACAAGGATGCGCCGCTGCAGGCGACGCTCGACTTCAACTACCAGGTGTTCGCCGAGGATATTGCCATCGTGGAGCGGCAGTTCCCAGAGGACCTGCCGATCGACCTCCAAGCCGAAGCTCATTTCCCCGCGGACCGAAGTTCGATCGCCTATCGAAGAGGGCTTGCAGGGCTGGGCCTAGGGCGAAGCTACACCGCGTAGAATCGTCTCCTCTAGAACTTGCCGAGCGCGAGATTCGCTACGCTGTGCCAGGCCTTGGTCATGCCGAGGGGGATTCTGAACTGCTGTACGACGATGACGAAGGCCGATGCCCACAAGGTGATGCGGTGAATCCTGCGTAGGGTGAAGAGGTCGTAGGCGGCTAGCAGGACCAGGAAGGCATAGCAGACCATATCTGCTCCCCAATGGCTGCGGACGATGAAGGCGAAGGGCCAGCGGGCGATGGCCGCGTCCAGGATGGCTACGGTGGCGATAAGGATAAGGCGTTTGTGGGCTGCGGAGTCGAAGCGGGCTCGGTAGGCGAGGTAAATGAGCACCGCGAAGACGATCATGTCGGTGATGGGGACGATGAAGAAGGTGGCTGAATCGAGCCCAGGGACTGCGAAGCCGCGGCGGAGGGAGTCGCGTGCGGCGAGAGTGCCGAGGATGACCATGAGGCAGGCCAGACCGAAACCGTAGAGCCCGAGGCGTTTGTGGAGGTCGAGACGGCGGGCTGAGATGAGGCCAGTTTGGACGGTGAGAAGGATGAGCCAACTGGAGAAGATCGCTCCATGGATGTGGATGAGCGCGTTCGGGAGAGGAGCGCGGACGAGTCCGGCGAGGTAATAAGTGCGGGCGAATCCGATCAGGACGGTTGCGAGGATGAGAATCGTCATGAGGGAGAAGAAGATGCGGTCGTAACGCCGATTAATCGGGCGCAGCACGGTCGTAGCCATGTGTTTCTCCAAAGGAAGAAATGAATTCAGGGCCTGTTGGTTCTCTGTGGGGGGAGCCTGCAGTATATACGTCCGGATGCGTCTTCCCGATGAGGAATTTGCCGATGCTTTTGTTAGTTCGCTCCGTTTTCCTAATTCAAAAGCATGGAGACGATGGAGGCGGACATGAGGTTGGCCATGGTGCCGGCGAGCATGGCGCGGAGACCTAGCTGGGCAAGGTCGTTGCGGCGGTTGGGGACGAGGGCTCCGATGCCGCCGATCTGCATCCCGATGCTGCCGACGTTGGCGAAGCCGCATAGGGCGAAGGTGGCGATGGAGAAGGAGCGGGGGAGAAGAGTCGCCTTCATCGCGCCGAGCTGAGTGAAGGCGACGAACTCGTTGATCATGGTGCGTGTGCCGAGGAGATTCCCGATGGCGCGGGCCTCGTGCCAGGGAATGCCGATGAGCCACGCTACCGGGGCTCCGACGACTCCGAGGATGGCGTTGAGGGAGTGTGGGAAGGGAATATGCCCGTGAGCCCAGGCGAAGTTGGAGATACCGAGCATGATGGCGTTGAAGAGGCCGACGAGGGCGACAAAGCTGATGAGCATGATGGCGACGTTGAAGGCGAGCTGACCGCCGTCGATGGTTCCGCGGGCGATGGCGGCGATGAGGTTGTCGTTCTTGTGCTCTTCGTTGGGCGGCATGGTGACGGTTCCGGCGGTCGCGGGAACTTCGGTCTCGGGGACTAGCATTTTGGCGACGAGGATGGTTCCGGGAGCGGTCATGATGACGGCGGAGAGGAGATCCTGGGCGTTGATGCCGAAGCTGATGTAGGCAGCCATGATGCCGCCGGAGACGTGGGCCATTCCGGAGGTCATGATGACCATGAGCTCGGAGCGCGTGGCTCCGGCGAGGAATGGCCGGATGGTGAGAGGCGCTTCGGTCTGACCCATGAAGATGCTCGCGGCGACGTTGGTGCTTTCGGCTCCGCTGGTTCCCATGGTCCACTGCATGATCCAGGCTACGAAGCGGATGACCTGCTGCATGAGGCCGATGTGATAGAGGACGGCGAAGAAGGCACTGACGAAGATGATGGTGGGAAGGACGGCGAAGGCGAAGATGGCGAGTGCGCTCTTGGGATCGCCGAGTGGGCCGAAGACGAGGGATGAGCCATCGGCAGAGTGGGCGAGGAGCGAGGTAATGACGACCGATGTCTTATGGAGGATGACCTGTCCAGCGTTCCACTTGATGACCAGGAAGGCGAAGAGGAGTTGAAGGCCGAGACCCCAAGCTACTGTGCGCCAGCGGATGGCGCGACGATTGGTGGAGAAGGCGTAGGCGAGACCGAGGAAGGTAATAAGGCCTAGAAGTCCGGTGAAACGTGCCAAGGCGATCTCCAACTGCGAATTTGTTTGAGCGTTATGGGGAGTGTACTGGAGAGAGGGGTTGGAGTGGCTATGGTGGGTTGCGGCGTTATCGTGATGTGTAACTCCATGTGACCCCCCTCCCCCCATAATGGGCTAAATTCTTCGAACAAGATCGTTTCGGCCTGGACCTCTGGCCGAGGTTAAATGCGAAGATCCGGCGGTTGGCCGGATCCTGACTTCTGATACTTCTTCTGAGTTAATTATATCGGCGGTGTCAAGGGCTAGTTTTTAATGGACTTTCGTCTCCTCGTGCGGCGTTTGCCGCGCGAGGATATTCCAATCGTCGTAGCCGAGCAGATAGCCGTGGGCTTTCAGGTCGTCGAAGAGTGGCTGACGATCCGCCTTCTTCAGGTGAATGTGTTCAAAGTTGATACATTCAGGCTGCACCGGCATATTCAGCGCCATGCGTACGACGGCCGCGTCGAAGCCTTCGGCGTCGATCTGGAGAAGGTCGATCTTTGTCAGACCCAGTTCTGCCACAAGAGAGGCAAGTGAACGACAAGGTACAGTTATCCGCTCGATCTCATGAGATTTTTTGCCGTGATGCATCAGATGTTTCTCATAGAACGAGGCGACCTGAAGTGTTTGATCGGTCTCAGAGTCTGTCGCGTTCTTCTTGATTCGGTAGAGGTGAGCTTCTCCGTCCTTATCTCCGATTGCAGTTTGAAGGAGGGTGACGTTTGGAAGCCCTTCGTAATTTTTTTTCAGACGGGCGAATGCGAAGGGATTCGGCTCGATCAAGATTGCTCGGGTAGAACCTCTTGTTACGTATTGCCGGATCGGATCGTTCGTGATGCCATCGCATGCCCCGACCTGTAGGATCGTGACCTCTTCTCCGCGCGCATAGTAGCTATCCAAGACCAGATGCAGCGGTTCCAGCGTGGCAGCCGGCAGCGTACGCCGAACTTCGAAGGGTGTCATTGCCACCATCTGTCGCACAAGAGATTTGATTCGACGAATCATCGGTTCATAGTAACAAACGCATTCAATTAAATTTTTCTTTTGTAATAAGTGCCAATGAGGTAGAGAATCACCTATCGCTTCCTTGCCGTAAGCCTGCGATTTTCCTACCGATTTCTTTACTTCCCGATCTTCGACCGCATCACCCAATTCCCATCGAATGGCGCTATATTTGTTCCCAATATCGTTGCGTATCCAACGATGCTGGAAGCAACCAGCAGGTCACTCCGCACCAGGAGCGCTACAGCTCAAACGTCTATCTGAAGGACCAGATAGCCCTTCATCTTGGCATCGTGACGCCGCAGAGCGTTCAGCGATATCTTGCGCTCCATTCGGCGATTGTCGCCGCGAAAGAGAAGAATACGGCCAGGCGGCCAGACTTGGGTGGAATTGGCTCCATGATCCGCGCTCTATTACCAAGCTCTTCGATAGAAAAAGTCTCAAAGACACCAAGAGACTGCTTGTGCCGATCCTGTAGCTACGGGTTGCCGGATAAGTCGTCATAGAGCCGGGGTTAGCCATGTATGCCAATCGCTTTGCGAGAGGCTTATAATCGCGGCGCGGTTGTGTCTTCTCTCTTGAAAGGACTTTGTGCCATGTTTTCTATGCGGTTTTCTATGCGTCGTGGGTTGCAACTTACTGCTGTTTCTTTTGTCCTAAGTCAGATGGTTTATGCGCAGGAGTCTCCGGAGGCTAACCGTAAGGTCGCTGGGGGCGGGATCAGTGCCGCTGGATGGGAAGGCAAGGTCGATGCCAATGCGGAGAAGGCGGGGCAGACCGTAAATGACGCCAAGCTAACGATGGAGGGCAAGAGTCTGCACGTAACTACGGGTCCGGCGATCACTTACTGGAGTCCGAAGGATGTAGCGAAGGGCGACTATACCGTCTCTGCGACGTTTTCCGAGCCGAAGTTTATGAACCTGAATACGCATCCGCATCCTTATGATTGTGATCGCGGGGAACGGCCTGGGGACCGCGGACCAGAGCTTCCTCTACTGTGCTGCGTATGGGAATGGAAGCTTTATCGTGCGGGGATTCGGTCCGGAGGCGTTCCAGATGAACGGCAGGGGCGAGAAGAACGACGCCGTTCACAAGGCGGCGAGAGCGGGAGAGCCAGTGTCGCAGGAGATTGCGATGCAGGTTAAGGGTGACAAGGTGTCGTGCATCATCAACGGAACGACCGTCGGGACCTACGACAAGGCAGCGCTGGTGACGGCAGGAAAGCTGAAGTCGACCGATGGATTGTACGGGATTCGCTTCGCGCACAACACGGATGCGACGGTTACGGATCTGAAGATGACGAAGCCGTAAGAGGTTCGGCGGCGGTCCCTCGCAACAGCCGTCGAAACCCTTCCAACTGTCGCAAGATCGTTGGCAAACGCAACGTTGAATCGCGGGTCGCACCTTCAAGGCTGCGACCCGTTCGATATTGCGCGTTCAGTTAGAAATTTCTCCAATTCGATTAATTGACCAATGGTATGTTAATAGCGTACTGCTGGTTAATTAAGGAGAGCTATGAAGAGGGTTTTGGTCAACGGAATTACTGGTCATCTCGGGTATGCGATCGCAAAACTACTGAAAATCAAAGGATACGAAGTTAGGGGAACGATGCGCAGGCTCTCGCGGCTTTCGAACTTCCCTCACCTTCAAAAACTCGGTATCGAGATCGTCGAAGCCGACAATTTAGACCAAGTCTCGATGGAACGCGCCCTAAGCGGGATGGAAGGGTTCTTCCAGGTCGCAGCAGTCTTCGACATGACCGCGAAAGATCCCGTTAAATCGGTAGTCGATCCCAATCTCCTCGGCACCGAGCGAGCGCTTCACGCGGCAGCCGCGGCAGGAGTCAAGAGAGTGGTGTACACCTCCAGCATCACCGCGGTCGGAACGACTCGTCCGGGGCAGTCTCCGAAAGATGAAGATGACTGGAACTTGAACGCCGTCGAACCCTATACGCGCTCCAAAGCACTCTCCGAAAGACGCGCGTGGGAGCTTGCTGAAGAGCTCCATCTCAATCTGGTCAGCGTGCTGCCTGGCAACATGCTCGGTCCGGACTTCGCCGAACCCACCCCTAACATCGACTTCATCGTAAACGCCTTAAACGGAAAGATTCCGGTGGCCCTTCCTATGTCGCTCAGCTACGTTGACGTTCGCGACGCTGCGGACGCCCATATCCGTGTCTATGAGCATAGGGAAGCTTCCGGAAGATATATCGCCACCGGCGAGACCTGGAGTTTTTCGAAGATGCTGGGAGAGATCAAAAGACTGAGGCCCAAAGCCAAGACCTCTGACAAAGTTGTCCCGATCGCGTTTGCGCGGCTCATGCCTTTTTTCGATGCCACTCTTCATCGAATTACGGGAGCGCCGAGAGTCATAACGAGTGCGACCATCAAGGAATATCTTGGTATGAAACAATTGTTTGCCTCCAAGCGGCTTCAAGAAGGGATGGGCTGGCAAGCGCGACCAATTCAGGAAAGCCTCGCTGATACTCTGGAATGGATCGACCAAATCGCTTTAAAAACCCCAAATGGATAAACAAAGAGCCCGAAGCCCGGAAGAACTCGCGTGTCGAAAGAAGTCCATCGTCGATGCGCTGGAGAAATTGTTGAAAAAACAGCTTCTTCCTCTCCCCTCAACCCAAGAGATCGCGGAAAAAGCGGGAGTAACGAAGGGCGTTATTTACCACTACTTCGAGACGAAAGAAGAGATCTTTCTCACGCTTCTCCGGCGGGAGATCCAAAAGCTGATGGACGCTATCTCAGAGATTCTGGATGGGCCCGAGTACTCAGCCGAGGCCATGCGAGATTGCTTTGTCAAATGCTGCCAGAACGACATTCTGATGTATCTGGGGTCGATCGGCCCGAGCATCCTCGAGGCCAATATCTCGTCTGACTTCACTCTGGGATTCAAGGAGTTCAACTTCGTTGGAACCGATGAACTGGCCAAACGCTGGCATCGGGCTGAGCCGGGGATCTCGCTCGAAGATCTCCGTAAATTCCTAGTAAGAATGTATTTTTCAGCGTTGACTCAGTGGCAGTACTATCATCCACCGAAGGCGGTGAGCGAAGCCTTTTCCAAAAGCCCGGATGATCCGAGAACGACGAACTGGCTTTCGCTCTTTGAGGGGGACTTCGCCACCTCTCTTAGAGAATGCTATGACTGGCTCTGGCACGGAATGCACGCCACTGCGGCGCCCAAGAAGGAGCGTCTGGGTTCGCGTTCTCGAAGATGAATCGGTCTGGTACTTTCAGGTTCTGCACCTCCAATTTTTGTTTCGCCACACCTGGAGCGTGTTTTAGATATGTCTTGGTTCTGACTCGGGCTTCAAGGCCGGGTCAGAGTCGAAGACTGGTGGGCGGCTGTCTGCTCGGTTAGCCTGCTCCTTACGCTTGCGGCGGATCTCGCGCACGGCGACGACGAGCAGTCCGGCGAAGGTGAAGGCGACGAGCAGTCCGGCGGAGAGTCCGTGGAGTTCGGCCACTTGTCCGTAGAGCAGGGCCAAACCGACGAAGACAAAGACGATGTGGGCGCAGAAGACCTCGAGCGATGCCTTGCCGAGGGTGGTGAGAGGCTTGATGAGGACCAGGCGGGTGACGATTCCGCGAGCCCAGTAGATGACGCAGGTGAAGGCGATGAGGTTGATCAGGCGCAGGGGGCCGATCTGCCATTTGTCGAGCGACAGGGCGAGGCGCTCCTGAGTGAGATGGCTTCCCAGCCAGTCGTGACGCACGCCGATGAAGAAGAGGCAGATTGCCGTAGTCAGCGGGAAGACGAAGCGAGGGAGTCGGGCGAAGGGGAGTCTTCCTTCGACCGAAGCTGCTCCCAGCGCCATGCCGCTGATCCAGATGATCTGCCAGACGAAGAGGTTGAAGGCTCCGGTCTCCTGCAATGGGATATGGAGGTGGGTGAGGTGCACGACACCACTGTGGATCCAGGTTTTGAGGCCGAACTGAGCCAGCAGCCAGACGGCCCCGCTGGCGTAGAGAATCTCTTTCCAGCCGCGCCGCGCCGCGATGGCGAGGACGTAGGGTGTGATCAGGAGAAAGATCACATACATGGGCAGGATATCGAGCAGGGGTGGGCAGTAGATGAGCAGCAGCAAGCCGAGGATGGCGGTTACGGGGTGGGCGAGGTAGAAGTTGAGCAGATTGGTGAGAGCGAGCTTGTGGTGGGCGACGGCGAAGGCGGCGGCCAAGGTGAAGGCGAGGGTCAGGAGGATGAGGTGATATCCGTAGATGCGCAACGCCCGCTTCCAGAGCTTGGTGCGGACTTTGACCTCGTCCTCCGCGGCCTTGCGGATGTAGAGGCGGGCGACGAGAAGCGCGGAGAGGAAGACGAAGCCATCGGCGGAGGAGACGAAGCCGAAGGGTTGGTTGACCAGATCGCTGAAGTGCGTGGGGAGGTGGGTGAGGGTCATCCAGACGAGGAAGAGACCGCGCAGGGCATCGAGCTCGGGACGACGTTCCGTCTTGCGTGGAAGCCCGGCGAATCGAAGGACGGAGGTCAGTTGCTTCGGAGGATCAAACGGCACATGGTCTCCACTGCCTCTTAAGACGCAGAAAGAGGCGGAGGGTTGCGGGGAGCTCCTGCACGGGTTTTGAACGGGCTACTTTAATTCAGTGGGGCGAATGGTTTGCGGGATTCGGGCCTAAAGGCTAGTGGTGAGTTGGACGAGGGTTTTGAGGGCCGGCATGGTGGCTATATCCGCCAAGGTGAACTTGTCCATGTGGGCGAAGAAGGCGTTGTAGGCGTCGTCCAAGGCGTGTTTGAGCAGGCACTCGAAGCGCAGGGGGCAGGGCTGGGTAAAGCAATCGACGACGGCGTTTCCGGGTTCGGTGAGACGCAGGACTTCGCCGATGCGGATGGATTCGGGAGGGCGGGAGAGGCGGAGACCGCCGCCCTTGCCTTTGGTGGTGACGATTAATCCGTGCTGGCCGAGTTGATGCACGACCTTGACCATGTGGGTGTAAGGGACATGGAAGAGGGTCGATGTGGCTCGTGCCGTGACCGTTACAGAGGTGACGCGATCACGGCTGGCCAGGTAGATGAGAAGCCGCAGGCTTATATCGGAAAAACGCGTGAGCTGCATAGTTGGAGATCGATCCTGGACTATTATCCAGCCTTTGAACGATGTCCTAAGGTGGTGAGGCTTAGTCGGCTGCGGTCAGATGAGCTTCGTCGTAGAGGATCTTTTCGCGGGCGATCATGATGTCGGCGAGCTGGTTGTAGGCTGCGCCCCAGGCGTCGAGCACTTCGGGTGTCGCTCCGTCGCCGAGTACGGTCTTGATGGCTCCGAGGAGATGCTCACCGACGATGGGATATTGCTCGGGGAGGACGTGGAGTCCGACGTGTTTGTGGGCGATCTTGTCGATGGGGGCGTTGAGTTGGACGAGGCGGTCGATGTTGGCTGCGTAGGCGAGGATGGCGCCTGCGAGACGACGGGCCTGGCTGCCATCTTTCTGATTTTCGGGGTCGAACATGGTTCTGAGCTCGGGGTGAGCGGCGAGCATCTGCTGATAGAAGACCCGGGTGATCTCTTCACCGTGTTTTTGAAGGACGGGAACGGTCGATTTGATGATCTGCGTTTGATTGTCTAGCAAGGTGCACCTCGTATTTATAATATAGATTGTAAATCTATATTCAGAGATACATTTTGCTTGGATTATTTTCTGGATCCGATGGGGCGGGCAGGGTTGCCGGCTACGGTGGCTCCAGCGGGGACATCGTGGGTGACGATGCTGCCGGCTCCGATGATGGCGTCGTCGCCGACGGTGATCCCGGGGAGGAGGATGGCTCCGCCGCCGATCCATACGTTGGCTCCGATGCGGACAGCGCGGCCGCTTTCGAGGTTGGCGCGGCGGGCTTCGGGGTCGCGGGGATGGTCGGCGGCGTAGATCTGGACGGAGGGGCCGATCTGGGTGCGGTCGCCGATCTCAATGAGGTTGACGTCGAGGAGGACGCAGTTGAAGTTGAGGAAGACTCCGATGCCCAGGTGGATGTTGTAGCCGTAGTCGCAGAAGAAGGGTGGGCGGATGGTGGCTCTTTCTCCGCAGGAGGCTAAGAGTTCTTTCAGTAGGGGAGTGTGGGTCGCGGGGTCGTGTGGGGTGGTGTTGTAGGTGTGGAGGAGGGTGGTGGCGTGGAGGCGGTCGGCGATGAGGGTGGGGTCTTCGGCGTTGTAGAGGGCGCCGCTGAGCATCTTTTGTTTTTCGGTGAGGTTATTGGGTGGTTGAAGTGGCATCGGTGATGGTCTCGCGGATGAGGGGTTGGAGGGTGGGTGGAGTGGGAGAGAGTTGGAGGGTGGCGCGGAGCATCTCGTAGGGTTCGGTGAGGAGGGTGGGGTCTTCGCTGAAGAGAGTGATGAGGGGTTGGTTGGGTTCTACTTTGTCGCCGAGTTTGATGTGCATCTCGATGCCAGCGTGGGCGCTGACGGGGTCGCCGGGATGGAGGCGGCCGGCTCCGAGGCGTTGGACGGCCCAGCCTACTTCGGTGCAATCCATGGAGGCGAGGTAGCCGGAGGTCTCGGCTTTCAAGGTGCGGGTGGCAGTGGGTTTGTGAAACGCGGCGGGATCTGCGAAGACGCTGGTGTCGCCGTGGTGGGCTTCTACTATCTTGAGCCAGGCCTGGTAGGCCGCGCCGGATTTGAGGATCTCGTTGGAGAGGGCTGCGCCGGCTTCGGGGGTGGCGGCTTTGCCTGCGAGGTGGAGCATCCAGCCGGAGAGGGCGTTGGTGAGTTCGATGAGGTCGGCCGAGAGGGGGTGGCGGACTTGCTTCATGATGTCGACGCACTCCCAGACCTCGACCCAGTTGCCGGAGAAGCGGCCGAGGGGCTGGTCCATCTGGGTGATGAGGGCGACGGTGCGGGTGCCGGCGAGGGTGCCGGTCTGGACCATGAGGTTGGCGAGGTGGCGGGAGTCGTCGTAGGACTTCATGAAGGCGCCGCTGCCGGTCTTGACGTCGAGGACGAGGGCGTTGAGGGACTCAGCGAGCTTTTTGCTCATGATGCTGGCGGTGATGAGGTTGGGGGACTCGATGGTGCCGGTGTGGTCGCGGAGGGCGTAGAGGATGCGGTCGGCGGGGACGAGGGTGGGAGTTTGGCCAATGAGGGAGGCTCCGCAGCTCTTGAGGGTTTCGAAGAACTGCTGGAGGGTGAGTTGGGTGTTGAAGCCGGGGATGGTTTCGAGCTTGTCGAGGGTGCCGCCGGTGTGGCCGAGGCTTCTTCCGGAGATCATGGGGACGCAGATGCCGGGGACTCCGGCGGGTGTGGGAGAGGCAAGGCCGGCGGCGGCGACGATGGGGGCGATGAGCAGGGAGGTCTTGTCGCCGACGCCGCCGGTGGAGTGCTTGTCGATGGTGAAGGTGTGGAGGGGAGTGGCGTCGAAGACCTCGCCGGAGAAGCGCATGGCGGAGGTGAGGTCGGCGAGCTCCTGCGGGTTGAGGCCGAGGAGGAAGATGGCGGTCAGGAGAGAGGTGGCCTGAGCGTCGGAGATGGTGCGGTCGACGATTCCGCGGATGAAGGCCTGGATCTCAGCGGTAGTGAGAGGCAGGCCTTCGCATTTGTGGCGGATGATGTCGACGGCGTGGATGGTATTGCTTGATTTGGTCATATGGATTGCGGAGTGTCGGGGAGGAGGGATTCGGAGAGGAAGGCTGCGGGGAGCAGGTCGGCGATGGAGGCTTCGACGGTGATGCCGTTGGGGCCGGGGAAGAAGATGCGGGTGGTGGGAGTGCTGAACTCCTGGATGGTCTGGCGGCAGGCTCCGCAGGGTGGGCAGACGGCGCCGTTGAGGTTGACGACGACGATGGTGTCGAGACGGATGGAGGGTCCGTAGAGGGCGACGGCGGCGGCGATGGCAGACTGTTCAGCGCAGGTGGTGAGGCGGAAGGAGGCGTTTTCGACGTTGCAGCCGGTGAGGATGGTGTTGGGGAGGATGTTGGTTGCGGGGTCAGACGCGAGAAGGATGGCTGCTCCGACGCGGAAGTGGCTGTAGGGGGCGTGGGCGTTCAGGGCGACGGCGGCGGCGCGGTCGTTGAGGTCGGTGAGCTGGGATGGGGTGAGGGTGGGCGAGGCTTCGACCTGGGTGTCTGGAGTCGGCATGATGTGTGAGGGTACCGGGTGGCAGAGGGGAAGGCAAGTGAGGTGTTGGTTGTGTCGCGGAGCGCGGGGATGAGAGGGATTTGGCAGGGCGGATGAACTTGTCGAGGCTTCGAAGCATCGTATGGGAGGCGGCGGTATGCTGCTGAGAGTATGGAGTGTTATGCCGCCTGCGAAGACGAAAAAACCGGGTAAGAGCAAAGCCCAGGCGATTGCGCCAGTGGATGCGGCGGAGACTGCGCTGGGGCTGTTTCATCCGATTACGGCGCAGTGGTTTCGAGCGGTGTTTGATGGGCCGACGGCTCCGCAGGTAGAGGGGTGGCCGGCGATTGCGCGGGGGGAGTCGACGCTGATCCTGGCGCCGACCGGGACGGGCAAGACGCTGACGGCGTTTCTGTGGTGCCTGGACAAGTTAATGTTACGAACCCCGATGGATGCAGTGCGAGGGTGCCGGGTGGTGTATCTGTCGCCGTTGAAGGCGCTGGCGGTGGATGTGGAGCGGAATCTGCGGTCTCCGTTGGCGGGGATTGCGAACATGGCTGCGCGCGAGGGTGTTGCCGTGCGGATGCCGGAGATCAGCGTGCGAACGGGGGATACTTCGCCGAAGGATCGGGCGCGGTTTGCGCGGCATCCGGGGGATATTTTGATTACGACTCCAGAGTCGCTTTATCTGTTGTTGACGAGTGAGGCGGGGGAGGGGCTGCGGTCGGTCGAGACGGTGATCGTGGATGAGATTCATGCGCTGGTGCCGAGTAAGCGCGGGGCGCATATGGCTCTGTCGCTGGAGCGGCTGGAGGCGTTGACGGGACGGCGGGTGCAGCGGATTGGCTTGTCGGCTACGCAGAGGCCGTTGGAGGAGGTGGCCAGGTTCCTCGGCGGAGCCGAGACAGGGGAGAGGCAGGGATTAGGGGTTAGGGATCAGGGGTTAGCGGGCTTGGGGGATGGGGTTGATGGAAATGTAACCGATGCTGTTGCAGGATTGCCTGAGAGTGTTGAGCCTGGTGTCGGGATTGATGCTGTGTTGATGAGTGCAGCTAGTGATGATGGGGTGAAGCCGGATGTTGGGGTGGATGCGCCGCTGTACCGGCCGGTGACGGTGGTAAATGCTGGGGCGAGGAAGGTGCTGGAGCTGAAGGTTGAGGTTCCGGTGGAGGATATGGCCCGGCTGGGCGAGATTGAGGAGCAGCCGAGTGGGCCTGCGAGCCAGGGGCCGAAGAGGACGAGCATCTGGCAGAGTATTCATCCGAGGCTGCTGGAGATTATTCGCGGGCGGACCTCGACGCTGATCTTTGTGAATGCGCGGCGGATCGCGGAGCGGCTGGCTGGTGCGCTAAATGAGCTGGCGGGCGAGCCGATTGCGCGGGCGCACCATGGGTCGTTGGCTGCGGTGCAGCGGACGGAGATTGAAGAGTTGCTGAAGGCGGGGAAGATCAAGGCGCTGGTGGCGACGAGCTCGCTGGAGCTGGGGATCGATATGGGAGCGATCGATCTGGTGATTCAGATTGAGGCTCCGCCGAGCGTGGCGAGTGGGATGCAGCGGATCGGGCGGGCGGGGCACTCGGTGGGGATGCCTTCGGCGGGAATTATCTTTCCGAAGTATCGTGCAGATTTGATTGCGTGCGCGGCGGTGACGCGGGCGATGCATGAGGGGCATGTGGAGTCCACGCGGTTTCTGCGGAATCCACTGGATGTGCTGGCGCAGCAGATTGTGGCGGTGATTGCGCATCCTCCGCTTGGCGTGGTGGACGCGGAGCTGCGAAGGAAGCACGCCAGCAGCGAGGAGGAGAGTCCGGGGATCAGTTATGAGGCTCTATTTGCGTTGGTGCGAGGGGCGGCTCCGTTTGCGGGGTTGGGGCGCGGGATGTTCGATGGGGTGCTGGATATGCTGGCGGGGAGGTATCCGTCGGATGAGTTCGCGGAGCTGAGGCCGAGGATTACGTGGGACCGGACGAAGAACTGGATCACGCCGCGACAGGGGGTGAAGCGGATCGCGATTCTGAATGGCGGGACGATTCCAGATCGGGGTTTGTATGGCGTGTTCCTGGCTGGAGAGAGAAGCAAGCCGATTCGGGTGGGTGAGCTGGATGAGGAGATGGTCTTCGAGAGCCGGACGGGGGATACGTTTATCCTCGGCGCTTCGACGTGGCGGATCGATGAGATTACGCATGACCGGGTGCTGGTGACGCCCGCGCCGGGCGAGGCGGGCAAGATGCCGTTCTGGCATGGAGACCAGGCGGGGCGGCCACTGGAGTTCGGACGAAGGATCGGAGCGCTGGTGCGAGAGCTGCGCGATATGCCACGCAGTGTGGCGATAGCTCGATTGACGACGGAGCACGATCTGGAGCCGGGTGCCGCTGAGAATGCTTTGCGGTATCTGGCGGATCAGGAGCTGGCTACGGTAGTGGTTCCGGACGATCGCAACATCGTGATTGAACGGGTGCGGGACGAGTTGGGGGATTGGCGGGTGTGTGTGCTGACGCCGTTCGGAAGCAGGATTCATGCTCCCTGGGCGATGGCGATTACGGCGAAGCTGCGGGCGAGTGGCGGGAGCAGCGACGTCGAAACGATGTGGAGCGAGGATGGGTTTGTGCTGCGGTTTCCGGAGAGCGATACGCCGCCGGATGTCGAGGCGGTGATGCTGGAGCCGAATGAGGCGGCGGAGCTGGTGCTGCGGCAGTTGGGATCGACGGCGCTGTTTGCGGCGAAGTTCCGGGAGAGTGCTTCGCGGGCGCTGTTACTGCCGAGGCGCCGGGCGGACGGGCGAACTCCGTTGTGGCAGCAGAGAAAGAGGGCGTATGACCTGCTGAGTGTCGCGAGCCGGTATGCGAGTTTTCCGATTTTGCTGGAGGCTTACCGGGAGTGTCTGCGGGATGTCTTCGATATGCCGGCGCTGATGGAGACACTGCGGGCGATTGGGAGCCGCAGCCTGCGGGTGCATACGGTGGACTCGCGGACGCCGAGTCCGTTTGCTTCGGCGTTGTTGTTCAGTTATGTCGCGAACTACATCTATGACGGAGATGCTCCGCTGGCGGAGAGGCGAGCGCAGGCACTGTCGATCGATCAGGACCAGTTGCGGGAGTTGATGGGTGATGCGGATCTGCGGGAGCTGCTGGATCTGGCGGCGATCGAGGAGACGGAGGAGCAGTTGCAGTGCCTGGTGGAGAGTTACAAGGCGCGGAACATGGATGGTGTGCACGATCTGTTGTTACGGCTGGGGGATCTGACGCGGGTGGAGCTGTTGCGTCGATGTGTAACGGAAGAGGTTGCAGATGCTGTCGCCAAACTGATGCGTGCGCGGCGGGTGCTGGAGGTTCAGGTTGCGGGAGAGAGACGATTGATCGCGGTGGAGGATGCGGCGCGATATCGGGATGCCGTGGGGATTCCGTTGCCGCCGGGGTTGCCGGGAGCGTTTCTGGAGGAGTCGCCGGAGGCGATGGTGGATCTGGTGCGGCGTTTCGCGCGGACGCATGGGCCTTTTACGACGCATGAGGCCGCTGCGCGATTTGGTTTGCCAGCGGCGAGTGTGGAGGCGGTGTTGCAGCGGCTGGTGCAGGCGGGTCGGGTGGTGGAGGGTGGGTTTAGGCCGGGCGGGGTGCATCGGGAGTGGTGTGATGTGGAGGTACTGCGGGCGGTTCGGCGCAAGTCGCTGGCGAGGTTGCGGAAGGAGGTCGAACCGGTGGAGCAGCGGGTGTTGGCTCGGCTGCTGACGCGCTGGCAGGGGGTGGTGCAGCCAAGGCGGGGGCTGGATGCGCTGCTGGATGTGATCGAGAATTTGCAAGGCGCTCCGCTGCCGGCTTCGGTGTTGGAGACGGAGATTCTGCCGGCTCGGGTGGTGGGATATAAGAGCGCCGATCTGGACATGCTGGTGGCGGCGGGCGAGGTGGTTTGGGTGGGGTTCGATGCGATTGGGGAGAGGGATGGGAGGGTCGGGCTTTATCTTGCGGAGAGGTTGCCTGTGCTTTGGCGGGGTTCGGAGGGTGGAGCGGTTGCGGGGGCTTCGAAGGAGGAGGCGATTGTTGCGTTCTTGAAGGGGCGAGGCGCTTCGTTCTTTCAGGATTTACATGATGGGATTGGTGGCGGCTATCCGGGGGAGACACTGGAGGCTTTGTGGGGGCTGGTGTGGAAGGGGATGGTGACGAACGATGGCATGGCTGCGCTGCGGGCTTATTGCGAGCGGCCTGCGACGGCTTCGCGAGGGCGAAGGGTGCATCAGCAGGGGGCTGGATTCCGGTCGCGGCGGACCACTCCACCTACGGGACAGGGGCGTTGGGGTCTGAATGCTGCGGCGTTTGCGGAGGGGGCTGCGGGAACGGCTTGGAGTCTGGCGATGGCGACGCAGTTGTTGACGCGTTATGGGGTGGTGTTTCGGGAGACTGCGCATGCGGAGGGATTGGTGGGAGGCTTCAGTGCGGTGTATGACGTGCTGAAGGCGATGGAGGAGAGTGGCAAGGTGCGGCGAGGATACTTTGCCGCGGACCTGGGAGCTACGCAGTTTGCCATGCCTGCTGCGGTGGATCTGCTGCGGAGTCTGCGGATGCAGCGGGAGGGTGAGAGCGCCGAGATGCTGATGTTGGCTGCTACCGATCCGGCGAATCCTTATGGGGCTTTGTTGCGGTGGCCTGCGGGCGGCGATGAGGGGAGTTCGTTGACGCGGAGCGTGGGGGCGAGGGTGATCTTGTGCGATGGTGCGTTGGTGGCGTATCTGCGGAGAGGGAATCCGAATGTGCAGGTGTTTCTGCCGGAGGAGGAGCCTGGACTCTCGCAGGTGGCTCGGGCGTTGGCGGAGTTCTTCGTGAAGAGGGTGCAGGGGGAGAGGGACGAGGATGACGCTACGGGGCGGGCTGGGATGTTGATCTCTTCTGTGAATGGCGTTGCTGTGGCGGAGAGTGTGATGGCGCAGCCTTTGCTAGATGCGGGGTTTGTGGCGGGAGCGATGGGTTTCAATGTCAGGCGGGGTTTGCCGCAGTTACCGGGAGTTGCGAGGGTTGGGGTGCGGACTGCTTAGTGTGATTTGGGAGGTGGGAATTGCCTGAAGGGGATACTATTTATCGGGCTGCGAGGGCTTTGCAGAGGGCGCTGGGTGGGAAGGTTGTGACTGGGTTTGAGACTGGGTTGGCTAAGCTGGCTCGGGTGAATGATGATGCTTCGCTGGTGGGGCGAGTGGTGGAGAGGGTGGAGTCGCGGGGGAAGTGGTGTCTGATCTTTTTCTCGGGCGATTTGGTTTTGGTGACGCATATGTTGATGAGTGGGAGCTGGCATCTTTACCGGACGGGGGAGCGGTGGCAGATGGGGCGAGCGCGGATGCGGGTGGTGATTCGTACGGCGGATTGGGAGGCTGTGGCTTTCAATGTTCCGATCGCGGAGTTTCATACGGCCAAGTCGCTGGAGCGGAGTGCGCAGGTACCGAAGCTGGGGCCGGATATTCTGGCGGAGGGATTTTCGGTGGAGGGTGGGGTGGCTCGGCTGGCGGAGTATGGAGCGGCGCATCCGGAGGCGGAGGTTGGGGTGGTGCTGCTGAATCAGCGGGTGCTGGCTGGGTTGGGGAATGTTTATAAGAGCGAGGTGGCGTTTGCGGCTGGGGTGAATCCGTTTCGGACGATGCGGACGGTGACTGCGCGGGAGATGGAGGCGATGGTGGAGGTGGCTCATCGGTACATGAAGGCCAATGTTGTCGATGGGAAGGGCGAGGGGATTGTGACCTACTCGGGGAATCGCAGGACGACGCGGGCGATGGACCGGGAGGAGCGGCTGTGGGTGTATCGGCGGGAGGGGCAGGAGTGCCGCCGGTGTGGGGCGACGGTGGTAATGCGGAAGCAGGGGGTGCAGGTGCGGTCTAGTTATTGGTGTCCGGAGTGTCAGCCCTGGGTGGGGGCAGCTTAGGGACCCCCTCCCCCCCTTGCCTGCGTGTAACCGTATTTGTTTCAGTGAGATATTCGGCGGAAGGTGCGCTAAGTGCTTCTCAGGAAAGGGCTTGCGTCCAAATACGTGCAGTGGCTGGAGTTACGGGATTTCGATTGTTAAAGAGCAAAGCCCCCGAGTTTGGGGGCTGTTTTCTATTTCTATTTTATCAAGCTGGTTATAACTAACGTGCCACTTTTGTTTTCATTTTATCTTGTTTGTTTTTATTGGTTTGTGGGGTTTTAGTGGGTTTGGGGGGCTTGACAGGTTTGATTGCTTGGTGTGGGTTTGAGATTGGTTTCGGGGTAAGGGAGGGTTGTGATTCCCACCCTTCGCAAAAGCTCGAAGGATGGGGCACCCGGGCGGTTTTGGTTGGGGTTAGTGAGTAAAACGGGCAACGGCAAGTGTAACCGCAGGTCCTTCGACTGCGTAACTCGCGGTGAGACTGCGAGTTACTTCGCTCAGGATGACAAATTTGTGGGGGCTTGGTGGCTGTGGTTATTGTGGGGGTGGTTGGGTGGGTTGGGGTTCGGGTTGTTGTTTGTTTTTGTCGCCGCCGCCGAAGATTTTCTGGAAGATGTTTTTCTTCTTCTGGGGTTCGGCTGGCGTTGCGGGGCTGGGGGCGTTGCCGTCTGGTGGCGTGTTGGGGTTTTGGCGCTGGATGGGTGCGGTGGGGGGTGGGGTGTTGCCGGGGAGTGGCGTGGCTTCCGGGTGGCCGCCGATGCCGAAGAGCTTCTGGACGAAGTTCTGGGGGGACTCGGTCATCTGGCTGCAGGTGTTCTGGGGGGCGGTGCCGTCGAGGAAGGCGGCGGAGAAGGTGCTGGTGGCGCAGGAGGAGTCGGCGAGGAGGTTGGTGGCCTTGTCGATGCGGTAGGTGCTGACGCCCTCGGGGGCGGAGAAGGGTTTGACGTCGGAGTACTGGGGGAGCTTGACGGCGCGGTTCATGAACTCGGCCCAGATGGGGGCGGCGGCGATGGCTCCGGAGAGTTTTACGTCGGTGTAGTCGTCGTTGCCGACCCAGACGATGCAGATGAGGTTGGAGGTGTAGGCGGCGAACCAGGCGTCGTGGGAGGTTCCGGTCTTTCCGGCGGCGGGGGCGGTGAAGCCGCGCTGACGGACGGCGTATCCGTAGCCGAAGTTCATGACGCCTTCCATGAGGGACTGGGTGAGGAAGGCGGCGCGGGGGTCCATGACCTGTTTGGCGTCGGGGGTGAAGTCGGAGACGATGTCGCCGTGGGTGTTGCGGACGGAGGCGAGGAGCCAGGGGTTGATGTGGACGCCGTTGTTGGCGAAGACGGTGTAGGCTCCGGCCATGTCGAGCGGGGTTGCGTCGTAGGCTCCGAGCGAGACGGAGGGGGTGCCGCGGGCGGCGGTGATGCCGGAGGAGCGGGCGAGGGCGGCGACGTTCTCGAAGCCGATCTGCTGGCCGAGCGAGATGGTAGCGTTGTTGAGCGAGTGGGCGAGGGCGTAGATGGAGGTGACGTTGCCGTGGAACTCGTCGTGGTAGTTGCGCGGAGAGTAGGTCTGGCGGCCGTTGTCGAAGGTGAAGGTGGTGGCTTCGTCGTTGAGCTGGGTGAGGGCGGTGAAGACTCCTCCGTCGCCGAGGGTGGTTCCGTTGAGCGAGGAGTTGTAGGCGGCGGCGTAGACGAAGGGCTTGAAGATGGATCCGGTGGGACGTTTGGCGACGGCGTGGTCGTACTGGGAGATGCCGTAGTTGCGGCCGCCGACGAGGGCGAGGACCTGTCCGGTATGGGGGTTGAGGGCTACCAGGGTGACCTGGGGGTAGGTGATGGGGGTGGGAGCCTGGCCCTTGGGGGTGCGGTGCTGTTTGCGGACGAGCTCGTCGACCTCGCGCATGCCGACCTCGACGGCCTCGGAGGCGGCGCGCTGGAGTTCAGGATCGAGCGAGGTGTAGATGCGGAGGCTCTGGTGGCTGGTGTCGGAGTCGCCGATGCGCTGGACGATCTGGTCGTGGACGAGGTCGACGAAGTAGGGGGCTTCACTGGCCTCGACGTTGGGGGTGGTGAGGTGGAGGGGCTCAGCTTTGGAGCGAGAGGCTTCGGCGGCGGTGATGGCACCGGTCTCGACCATGGAGGAGAGGACGAGGTTGCGGCGCTCCATGGCGCGCTCGGGGTGGCGGTAGGGGTTGAGGCGGTTGGGGCTTTGGACGGTTCCGGCGAGGAGGGCGCACTCGGCGGTGTCGAGTTGGCTGAGGGGTTTGCCGAAGAAGGCCTGGGCGGCCTCGCCGAAGCCGTTGATGGCGTAGCTGCCGCGCTGGCCGAGGTTGATCTGGTTGGCGTACATCTCGAAGATCTGCTGTTTGTTGAAGCGGGCTTCGAGCTGGAAGGTAATCATGATCTCGATGAACTTGCGGGTGAACTTCTTTTCGGGAGAGAGGAAGAAGCCGCGAGCGAGCTGCTGAGTGAGGGTGGAACCGCCGCAGTTGAGACGGTGGGACAGGATGTCCTGAACGGCGCACTTGACGATGCGGAGGTAGTTGATGCCACCATGCTCGAAGAAGTTACGGTCTTCGATGGCGGTTAAGGCCTGCACCATACGCGGGGGAATCTCGCTGTAGGTGACGAGGCGGCGCTTGGTGCGGTTCTTGTCTTCGGAGAGGGAGGTGATGAGCTGGGGCTCAAGGGAGTAGCCGCGGAGGGCGGCGCCGTTCTCCGCGGTGATGGACTGAACCTCGCCGCCTGTGGTGTTGATGGTGGCTCCGTCGGTGGCGTGATAGCTCTGCGGACCAGGCTTGATGACGATGGTGTCGCCGGAGAGCTGGAAGGTGCCGAGTTCGGAGTTGGCGTTGTAGCCGGCCTGGCGGAGATCGCGGGCGATGAAGGCGGCGGTGAGCTTCTGGCCGGTGCGTACCTCGCGGGGCGCGGCGTAGATCTGCGAGACGCTGGCGAAGATGGGGCCGGAGGCGAGGCGGTCGTCTACGACCCGTTGATATTTGAAGTAGAAGTAGCCGAAGACGGCAGCGCCGACGAGCAGGATGGCGAGAGCGGCGATGAGGAGAGCGCGGATGAGCCGCGTGCGCATACCCTGCTGTGAGTTGGCGGTTCGGGCGGTGTTGCCGTATTTGACTTTGACAGGCATAGGGTAGGGTTTAGGGCCTAGGGGTTAGCGTACGGAGGAGATCAATTCGCTCAGATGTTGGACGGCTTCTGTGAGAGGGACGTCTTGATTTTTATTTTCGAGACGGTTGACCAGTTCGACTTTGCCTTCGGCTACTCCTCTGCCTATGTTGATACGGAAAGGGATGCCAGTTAGATCCGCGTCTTTGAATTTCACTCCGGCGCGTTCGTCGCGTTCGTCGAGGAGGACGTCGAGACCGGCAGCGGTGAGGTCCGCGGCGATCTTTTCGCCGGCTTCGAGGAGGGCGGGGTCACCGATGTTGGTGATGGTGACTACGACCTGGAAAGGAGCGATGGACGGGTGGAGGGCGTAGGCGTCGCCACCGTTGGCGGCAGCGGAGGACTCGATGGCAGCGGTGAGGATGCGCTCGATGCCGATGCCGTAGCAGCCCATGATGGGCGTGACTTCCTTGCCGTCGCGATTGAGGACGGATGCTCCCATAGCCTTGGAGTACCGGTAGCCGAGTTTGAAGATGTGTCCTATCTCGACGGCTTTGCCGAGGCGCAGGGGTTCGCCCCCGATGGGGTCGAGCTCTCCTTCGACGATATTGCGAACGTCGGCGGTGAGGGTGGGCTTGAAGTCGCGCATGGGGGTGACGTTGCGGAGGTGGTACTCCTCTTTGTTGGCTCCGGCGATCAGGTTGGTGCGGCCTTCGAGGGCCTTGTCGAGGATGACGAGGGTGCCGGGCTTCTTCGGATGGGGTGCGGCTTCGAGGCCGAGGGGGCCGAGGTATCCGGCGGGGGCTTTGAAGGTGGTGGCGAGCTCTTCTGGCGTCATGGGGCGGAGTTCGCCGCCGGAGATGGCCGCGAGCTTGGCCTCGTTGAGAGAGTGGTCGCCGCGCAGGAAGACGACGACGGGGCGGGACTTGCCCAGCTTGGCGTGGTCTGCCGGGGGAAGCTCGGCGATGTAGGCCATGGTCTTGATCTGGTGGTGGGAGATGACGTTGAGGAAGCCGCCGACTTCGTCGATGGTGCGGAAGCCGGGGGTGTGGATGAGCTCCGGGGCGCCGTCGCCGGTGGGGGCTAGGTCTTCGACGGGTGCGAGGCGGCTGGTGGCCTTCTCCAGATTGGCGGCGTAGCCGGAGGCGGAGGAGGCGATGAGATCTTCGCCAGCGTCAGTGTAGACCATGAACTCCTGCGATCCGGAGCCGCCCATGGCACCGGAGTCGGCTTCTACGGAGACGAAGTCCAGCCCGCAGCGGTTGAAGATGCGGACGTAGGCGTCGTAGTGCCGGTTGTAGCTGGTGTCCAGGCCGGCTTCATCGATGTCGAAGGAGTAGGAGTCCTTCATGATGAACTGACGGACGCGGAGGAGGCCGGCCTTGGGGCGGGGCTCGTCGCGGAACTTGGTCTGGATCTGATACCAGATCTGGGGTAGCTGCTTGTAGCTGCGGATCTCTTTGCGGGCGATATCGGTCATGACCTCTTCGTGGGTCATGGCGAGGCAGAGCTCCGCGCCTTTGCGGTCCTTGAGGTGGAACATGTTGTCGCCCATAACCGACCAGCGACCACTGGCCTCCCAGAGCTCTTTGGGATTGAGGGCGGGGAGGAGGAACTCCTGGCCGATCTTGTCCATCTCTTCGCGGACGATGGCGACGATCTTGTTGACGGAGCGGTTTCCGAGGAAGAGGTAGCTGTAGATTCCGGCGCCCAGTTGGCGGATATATCCAGCACGGAGCAGGAGTTTGTGGCTGGCGACCTCGGCGTCGGTTGGGGCTTCGCGGAGGGTGGGGATGAAGAGAGTAGACCAGCGATGCATGGACAAGGAAGGCACTTTCCGGCCGGCTACGATGATCCGCGCGGGCATTCGAGATGAAGAGTCCATTCTAAACCGTGAGCTTGGGACGCTGCGGAAGGGTGAAAGGCTGGCTATGGGGAACACAAATGAGCAAGGGAGAAATGCTCGTATGTTGTATATAAGACAGACTTTTTCGGCAAAAAGCGTAGAGTCGACCTAATCGCACATGCTCGACTCGCGCTTAGTGGGTTCGTTGTCTTGGCGGCCAGAGAGAAGATCTCTCGCTTAAAAGGACAATCAGTGGCAACTGGACAATCTGGGCCCGGTCAAACGTTAAGGCCACGAAATCTAATTCTGTCGCAGCTGCCTGACGCTGAGTATGCAGCCTTGGCTAAATTTCTGGTGCCCGTGGACCTTCCATTGGGGAAGCGTTTGTCGGAGCCAAATCTTCCCATTGAGTATGTCTACTTTTTGAATACGGGTCTCATTTCGACCGACGCCTTAACGGAGAAGGGCGAGTCGGTGGAGGTCGGGGTGATCGGGCGGGAAGGGTTCTCGGGGCTTCCGGCGTTGCTGGACCAGCCGCAGATGTCGCACTCGGTGATCATGCAGGGACTGGGCGAGGGGTTGCGCATCCGCGCCTCGATTATGAGGGATGAGTTCCTCAAGGGCGGGGTGCTGCGAGCGTTGGTCCACTCGTTTTCTTATTTGCAGATGGTGCAGGTCTCGCAGTCTGTTCTATGTAACCGGATGCATGCTGTAGATGCGAGGCTGGCGCGCTGGCTGCTGACTTCGGCGGACAGGACGGAGTTGGATACTTTGCACCTGACCCAGGAGTTCCTGGCGCAGATGCTGGGGACGCAGCGGTCGACGGTGACGGTGGCGGCGGGTGTGATGCAGCGGGATGGCCTGATCAGCTACAGCCGTGGGAAGATTCAACTGCTGGACCGTCCCAAGCTGGAGGCAACTGCCTGCGAGTGCTATGGGATTGTGCGGAGTTCATACCATAGGATTCTGGGCACGGGTGAAGGGCAGAAGCCTGCGTACATTCTTTAATGCGAGCTTTGTTTTCCAGAAGACAGACTGTTTTTAGATGACCCGCTAGGCTAGGCGCAAGGGCTAGTTTAAGCGCCGTCGATGGCTCCCGAGGAGAAGTAATGCTATCGATATTGGCAATAGGCCGCGATGAGCGGCTTCTCGACACTCGATCCGCAGTGCTTCGCCGGACCAAGGCTGAGGTGACGCAAGCCAAACCTGAGGCGGGCGTGAGGCTGCTGCAGACGACGAGGTTCGACCTGGTGATCCTGTGCCACAGTTTGAGTTTGGAGGAGTCTATTGAGATTGCCGAAGCGGCACATCGCAGGCCGGAGGGCGTGCATGTACTGCAGGTGATTACGGGGGCTTTGTGGGGGCAGAACTATGAGGGCGTCCCTGTCGATGGCTTGATCGAGTCCGATCCGGAACGGCTGGTGGAGAAGGTGGTCGTGCTCTCCAAGAGGATGGATTGTCTCCCTTTGAAGGATGGAAATGTTCTGAACTTCAGAACCGGCTCCGAGAGAGCGAACTGAGTCAGGTTGTGGGTGGGATCCAAAGATCGTGGAGGTGAAGGACTCCCTGTGCGTGGGTGTTGGTGTCTACCACGATCAGGGAGGTGATCTTTCTTTCTTCCATGATTGCCAGGGCTGTCGAGGCGAAGGCGCTGCCGTCGATGGTGATGGGAGCAGAGTTCATGATCTCGCGGGCGGTGTGATCCAGGGCTCGGTTGCCGTCGCGTTCGAGCAGGCGGCGGAGGTCGCCGTCGGAGATCATGCCCAGGAGCTTGCCTGGGTCGCCGGTTGAGTCGAGGACGGTGGTCATGCCGAGTTTTTTGCGCGACATCTCGTAGATGACCTGGGACATGGGGGTATCGGGTGCGACCTGGGGAAGGGCGTCTCCGGCGTGCATGAGATCGCGGACGCGAGAGAGGCGGATTCCGAGGCGGCCGCCGGGGTGGAGATCGGCGAAGTTCGCTGCGTGGAAGCCGCGGCGGCGGCTGAGTTCGAGGGCGAGGGTATCGCCGAGGGCGAGCATGACGGTGGTCGAGGCGGTGGGGGCTAGGTTCAGAGGGCAGGCCTCGATGGAGACGCTGACGTCGAGGAAGACGTCAGCGGCTTGCGCGAGGGTGGAGTGAGGTGAGCTGCACAGGGCGATGAGGGTGGTGGGGAGGCGCTTCAGAGTGGGGAGCAGGTTGAGGATCTCTTCGGTCTCGCCGCTGTAGGAGAGCGCGATGAGGGTGTCGTGCGGGGAGACCATGCCGAGGTCTCCGTGGACTGCTTCGGCGGGATGAAGGAAGTGGGCGGGGGTGCCGGTGGAGCGGAGGGTGGCGGCGATCTTGCGGGCGATGATTCCGGATTTGCCGATGCCGGTGAGGAGGACACGATGGGTTGGGGGGGCACCGATCAGGAGATCGACGGCGGCGGTGAAGGGGGCGAGCATGACGGTGTCCAGGCGAAGGGCGAGGTCCAGGAGGGCCGCTGCTTCGATGCGGATAAAGTCAGAGGGCGGGATGGGGATTTGGCTTTCGTTCGGCATGATGGTCCGGCATGACGATGCTAGCAGAGGGGCAAACGATGCGGGATTGAGTTGTGGATACAGGAGGTGTTGATCGCGGAGGAGCGAAGTGAGTTTGCGGCGGCGTTGTTGCGAGGTTGGCGTTAGACTTAAAGAGAACGGGCATGCAAGCGGACTGCGGTGCCAGAAGGACGGACGACGTGAAGCGAATGGCGCTGGTAATTGTGCTAATGGTGGTGGGGATCTCACTGATGCTATGGGCGGGTTGGCATAATCTGCGGGAGCGGAAGCTGGCGATGCAGAGGGCGCAGGAGAACAAGATGGTGCTGGTCCCGGAGCAGGGTGGAGCGACGGTGAGTCCAGGTGAGGGTGACGGACCAAAGATGACGGGCAAGGCGGCGCCGGGATTTACCCTGGTGAGTCTGGATGGGAAGAAGGTGTCGCTGAGCGACTATAAAGGCCGGCCTGTGCTGGTGAACTTCTGGGCGACGTGGTGTGGGCCGTGCAAGGTGGAGATGCCGTGGTTCGAGGAGCTGCGGAAGCAGTATGCAGGGCAGGGGCTTGAGATACTCGGTTTGGCAGATGATGTGGACGCCGGCAAAGAGGCGATCACCAAGGTAGCGACGAGGGCCGGGGTGACGTATCCGATCCTCCTGACGGACGGCAAGGTACAGACGGCATACGGCGGCCTGGATGTGCTGCCTATGTCGTTCTACGTGGATAAGAACGGTGTGGTGGTGGTGCAGACGGCCGGGCTTGGGACGAAGGACGATATCGAAGCGAATATCAAAAAGACGATCGCATCTGGCGGAGCTCCGAGCGAACCGAAGAAGATGCAGATGAGTTCCGTTCCATCTTTGTCCGGTGAAGGCAAGACCGCGATGAAGACGGTTGGGACGGGTGCTCTGTGAGGCTGGCTGGGGGTTTTCTGGCGGGCGTCGCTTTGAGTTCGACGTTCCTTGGATCTGGAATTGGGTCTGCGCAGCAGTTGGACGGAGTGCCTGCGAAGCCGAAGGGCTACGTGATCTACGCGGCTGAACCCCAGGTGATCAAGGCGGGGAGGCCCAGTGTGTTGGAGCTGCGCTTCCAGGTGCGGGAGGGATTTCATGTGAACTCACATACTCCGAAGTCTGAGCTGCTGATTCCTACGGCCTTGAAGCTACAGCCGGTGGATGGAATCAAAGCCGCGGAGATTGCGTATCCGGCGGGCACGCCGTATAGCTTCAGTTTTGAGCCGAACGAGAAGCTCGATGTGTATACGGGGAACTTTATTGTGAAGGTACCGGTTGTAGCTGTAGCCGGCGAACATACATTGGATGGATCGTTGCGATATCAGGCTTGTGATAATGCGGCTTGCTATCCGCCGAAGACGCTGCCGGTTCAGGTGGTCTTTACGGCGAAGTAGATTGCCCGATGGGCGGGTGTGGTTCATGGTTGCGAACTGAGTTTGAAGTAGATGGAACGATGGGGGCGATGAGTAGGGGTTATGGAAGAGTTTAGAAGGCTGACACGGCTGCCAGCGTATGTGTTCAACATAACGAGTGAGTTGAAGGCTGCGGCACGTAAGCGGGGCGAGGACATCATCGACTTTGGGATGGGGAATCCCGATGGGGCGACTCCAAAGCACATTGTGGATAAGTTGATTGAAGCGGCGCAGCGGACCGCGACCCATCGCTACTCGTTGTCGCGTGGTATTCCACGGCTGCGGAAGGCTATTTGTAACTGGTACGGGTCACGTTACGGGGTGGAGCTGGATCCGGAGTCCGAGGCGATCGTCACGATAGGATCCAAGGAAGGAATCGCTCATCTCTGTCTGGCTATGCTGGACGATGACGATACGGTGGCGGTACCGAATCCAAGCTATCCGATCCATATCTTTGGGCCGGTGATTGCGGGGTCGAAGGTGCAGAGCATCGCGCTCGATGGCACGGATGAGGCTTCGCTTCTGGCAAAGCTGGAAGATGAGCTGCCGCGCATGCAGCCACGACCGAAGATCTTGATTTTGAATTTTCCGGCTAACCCTACGGCCCAGTGTGTGGAGCTTTCGTTCTTCGAGCGACTGGTGCCCCTCTGCAAGGAGTTAGGGATTTTTCTGGTGCATGACCTGGCCTATGCCGATCTTACGTTTGACGGCTATCGCGCTCCGAGTGTGATGGAGGTTCCGGGGGCCAAGGACATCGCTGTGGAGTTCTTCACTCTATCGAAGAGTTACAACATGCCGGGCTGGCGCGTAGGGTTTATGGTCGGCAATAAGAAGATGGTGGCGGCCCTGGCGCGGATTAAGAGTTACTTCGACTATGGGACGTTTACGCCGATCCAGGTAGCTTCGATTGCCGCGCTTGAAGGTCCGCAACAGTGCGTGGAAGATATCTGCAACATCTACAAGTGCAGAAGGGATGTGCTCGTCCCGGGACTGAATAAATTGGGTTGGCCGGTCGAACTGCCGAAGGCGACGATGTTTGCATGGGCGCGCATTCCGGAACAGTACCGGGCGCTCGGATCCGTGGAGTTCTCGAAGAAGCTATTGTTGGAGGCGAAGGTGGCTGTGAGCCCTGGGATAGGGTTTGGCGACCATGGGGATGGTCATGTGCGTTTTTCCCTGATCGAAAACGAGGAACGGACACGGCAGGCGTTGCGGGGCATCAAACAAATGTTCAAGAACGGTTGAACTTGATGCGAGCAGGCAGGATGGAACAGTATCCGAGGCCGATGGGTAGTAACATTTATTAAAACGTTCCTTCGGAGGCAGCTTCGACTTACTCTGCGGGTGACTTAGTTTTTGGAATAGTGTTCTTTTTTTATCATCGTTTTTCGGGACGATCGAAGAGAATAACTTCACAAATTTTTATCTGAGAAGATTTGCCAGCGGTCACGTATGTTAGGCTCAGCGTCAGTCGGATCGTCCTTGGTTGCTTCTTCTATTTACGGTAACTTGATTTCCCGGGTCGGCTATTATTTCTTCGCCTAGATCGTTCTGCATACCATTTGCTTTTATAGCTTTTGCATTGTCTCGTTCTTGTTATCGGCTTAAGCCTATAACTTCGCTTCGATCTATTCGGATTTGTTTTCGTAAGGTGCAGTCTATTGGCGACGCCTCATGTTTTTTGCTCTTATCAAAAGACGGCAACTTCGCACATACTACAATCAAGTTACGTCGCTGTCGTTTTCGCGCACTGTTGAGAGCTCTGGGCCCGCCAGATAAACTCCGGGAGTCATATGTCTACGCATAGGATAGGGAGTTGCCTCGCCGCAAGCATTCCATTCGACTCAGCTCATGGGTCGACTAGTGTCTTTTCGCCGGCTGCAACACCTGCGCACGCCATCTATAGCTTGTCGATGTTAGTGCTCAGCATCACGGCCGCTATCTTTCTAGTGGTAGCTGGGTTACTGGTCTATGTTCTTATTCGCTACCGGAGCCGGGCTTCGGATACAGAAGAGCCGACGCAGATCTACGGGAGTAATCAGATTGAGCTCTCCTGGACTGTCATTCCAATTTTGATTGTGGTGATGCTCTTTCTCGCCACGGCTCGTGTCATATTCGCCACGGAGAGCGCCCCGAAGCCGGTCTCAGCGATGGATGTTACAGTGATCGGCCATCAGTTCTGGTGGGAGTATCGTTATCCTGGGTTTGGTGTTGTCACTGCAAATGAACTGCATATTCCAGTGAGCGATCCGCAACATCCGACTCCGACTTACTTGACGATGTCGTCTGCCGATACCGATCACAGCTTCTGGATCCCTCGTCTCGCAGGCAAGATGGATTTGATCCCAAATAAGATCAATACGATGTGGATCGATCCGCCGGCAACTGGCCTTTACCTCGGGCAGTGCGCACAGTATTGCGGTACGCAGCATGCCAAGATGTTGCTGCGCGTCTACGCCGATAGTCCCACGGATTTCGCGGCATGGATCAAGCATCAACAGCAGCCGGCTGAAGAGAACGCCGCGGTCGCGGAGGGGCGGACCGTCTTTCAGCACAACGCTTGTATCAGTTGCCATTCCGTGGCGGGCACTGTCGCGACTGGCCGGTTCGGGCCTGATCTGACGCACGTCGCAAGTCGAGACACAATCGCCTCTGGAGCAATCGTCAATACACCCGCGAACGTTCGCGACTTTGTGAGCGATCCATCGCACCTCAAACCCGGGGCGCTGATGCCCCCGATGCATTTGAACGATCACGATCTTGATGCTGTCACTGCTTATCTGATGACTCTCAAGTAGAGATTGGAAACGGAACCTTATGGCAACTCAAACTCCGGTGACCGCAATCCTTGATAAGACGCCAGCGTCCCCGCCGCGACGTCTACTGTTTCAAGTTCTGCATGATTGGCTGACAACGCTCGATCATAAGAAGATCGGCCTGATGTACATCGTCTATGCGCTGATCTTCCTGGTGATCGGTGGCCTTGAGGCCGTGCTGATGCGCATCCAGCTCGCGATTCCGAACAACCACTTCGTTTCGCCAGAGACCTTCAACCGGTTGTTCACCATGCATGGCACGACGATGGTCTTCTTCGTCGGTATGCCGATCCTATTCGGCTTCGGCAACTATCTCATCCCACTTATGATTGGCGCGCGCGATATGGCGTTCCCGCGCCTGAACGCTTTCAGCTTCTGGATATCGGCGTTTGGTGGCACTCTTCTTTATTTCAGCTATGTCGGCGGCAGTGGATTGTATGGAGCGGGCAGCGCGCCTGACGTTGGCTGGTTTGCCTATGCTCCACTTACCGCTCACGTCTTCTCACCTGGCCATAGTACGGATTACTGGACGCTCGCAGTGCTGCTTAGCGGCGTTGGGACTGTAGGAACGGCTGTAAACATTGTCGCAACGACTCTCTGCATGCGCTGCCCCGGAATGAAGTTGAGCCGCATGCCGTTGCTGGTCTGGCTCTACCTAATTACTTCGTTCATGGTCTTTGTGACCATCAGCCCATTGACCGCTGCACAGATCATGCTCATGCTGGACCGCTACGTCGGATCGCACTTCTTCGACACGCAGGCCGGCGGGTCCGCTGTGCTCTGGATGCATTTCTTCTGGATCTTCGGGCATCCCGAAGTTTATATTCTCGTTCTTCCGGCGTTCGCATTCGCCAACGAGATCATCCCGGTATTTTCCCGCAAGGCGATCTTCGGCTATCCGGCGATGGCCGCGGCTTCGGTCTGCATCGGCTTTATCAGCCTGAGCGTCTGGGCGCATCACATGTTTACGGTAGGGATGGGGCCGGGAGCGAACACCTTTTTCACGCTGTCTACGATGATCATCTCGGTACCCACGGGTATTAAGATTTTTAACTGGTTAGCCACGTTGTGGGGAGGCAAGATTCAGTTCACCACTGCGATGCTGTTTGCGATCGGCTTTCTCTTTCAGTTTCTGATTGCGGGCCTCACCGGCATCATGCTCTCCGTATCGCCTTTCAACTGGCAGTTGAGCGCCTCTTACTTTGTGATCGCGCACTTCCACTATGTGCTGGTGGGCGCGATTCTCTTCATGATCTTTTCGGCCTTTTACTACTGGTATCCAAAGATAACGGGCCGCATGCTGAATGAGAGGCTTGGCAAGTGGCACTTCTGGCTCTTCCTCATTGGCTTCCATCTTACGTTCGACTTCATGCATATTCCTGGCCTGCTGGGGATGCCGCGGCGCGTCTACACCTATGAGGCGGATCGCGGTTGGATGATGTGGAACATGATCGTGTCGAGTGGAGCGATCGTCCAGACGGCAGGGACTCTTCTCTTCGTCTTCAATATGGTCCGATCCTATTTCAAGGGAGCTATCGCAGGAGCCGATCCGTGGGATGCGTGGACGCTGGAGTGGTCGACGACCTCGCCACCGCCGGAGTATAACTTCGCGGTTACTCCGAGTGTCGCTAGCCGACGTCCACTGTGGGACCTGAAGCATCCGGAAGATCCGGACGGTAACTATGAGTAAAGAGGGTAAGTCTTCATGAGCGAAACAGCCGTCATTCCTCATAGTCCGACCGAAGTCTGGAAGTTGCCATCGCGCGGCATCGTGGCGATGGCTTGTCTCATCCTGGCCGAGTCTGCGATTTTTATTATCTTTGTTGTGGCTTACGTCTTCTATATCGGCAAGAGCGTAAGCGGACCGACGCCGCGTGAGGTTCTTGAGCTTCCTATCTTCAGCTCTATCTGTCTGCTGTCGAGCAGCCTGACTGTGCACTTTGCGGTCTCTGCGTTGCACGATAGCAAGCGGGGGATGTGTTCGCTCTGGCTCGGACTCACTGTTCTGCTTGGCGGCATCTTTCTGGCTGCTACGGCGCGTGAGTGGTATCAGCTTATCTATCATGATGGACTCACGATCAAGACCAATCTCTTTGGGACGACGTATTACTCGCTGGTAGGTCTGCATGCGACTCACGTCGTGGTTGGTCTCTTCATGCTTTCGCTTGCT
This sequence comes from Granulicella sp. dw_53, assembly GCF_018449545.1. Taxonomy (GTDB): domain Bacteria; phylum Acidobacteriota; class Terriglobia; order Terriglobales; family Acidobacteriaceae; genus Edaphobacter. The sequence goes on from NZ_JAAVUR010000014.1 coordinate 79,639, forward strand.
CTCCTCTTCTCGTTGCGAGGGGGGCTGACAAGCAATCACACGGAACGGTTGGAAGTGCTGTCACTCTATTGGCACTTCGTCGATGCAGTGTGGATCGTCGTCTTTCTTGTTGTCTATGTGTTGGGAAGATAGATCCTGGATATTAAAGGAGGCATCATGCAAAACGATCACCGGAGCGACGAAGCGCATGTGATACAGCTTCCTGCGCCGACTGCGTGGCCTATGATTCTGGCCCTCGGCGTCTCGCTCATCCTGGCGGGCATGGTGACGCATCTTGTGGTCGGATTGCTGGGACTGGTGCTTACAGTTGCCGGCGGCCTCGGTTGGTTCTTTCAAGTGCTCCCACATGAGGCGCACGAGTCTGTTGCTGTTCGTACGGAAGAGGTCCAAATCGTCAGCAGGCGCACTTTGAGTGAGCGAGAGGCTCTCGCTGTGACACACCGGAAGATCCTGCCAGTCGAGACCTTTCACATCACTACGGGGATCAAGGGAGGCATCGCGGGTGGCATTGCGATGACGATTCCTGCGGCGCTCTTCAGCATTTTGCGATATCACAGCATCTGGTACGCGATGAACCTGCTTGCTGCAGGAGGCTTTATCAGTTGGGCGGGAGCGAGCGATGCATTTCTGAGTGAGTTTCACTTGCAGGGCTTTCTGGCGGCGCTCGCCATCCACGGACTCACCTCGCTTCTGGTTGGGCTCTTGTATGGCGCGATGCTGCCTATGTTTCCGAGATATCCGATCCTTACGGCGGGCTTTATATCGCCTTTGCTGTTTACCGGGATTCTCCACTCAGCACTCAACATTCTTAGTCCGATTCTGAATCAACGCATCGACTGGTTCTGGTTTGTTCTCTCGCAGATTGCGTTTGGTCTGGTCTGCGGCTTCGTGGTGAATCTGCAGGTCAAGGTTCGAACCCCACAGTTCCAGGCGCTGCCGTTCGCTATACGAGCGGGAATTCATAGCGATCTGACTGAGAGGACCTACGACGAGGCGAGACATTCGGACGAGAGGGACAGTCCCAAATGAATATTCGCTCCCTCATGTATTCGCTTTTGGCTTGCTCCCTGTTACTTGCTAACGTGGGTTGCCTCAGCGCGCCTGGAAAGCCAAAGGCAGAGTCGGAAGGTGGGCGTCCGGACGACGTCCACGACTTTGCAACTCTCTATGGTCAAAATTGTGCCGCTTGCCATGGGGACAAGGGCAAGAATGGGGCCGCTATCTCGCTGGCTAATCCTGTTTATCTCGCGATCGCGGACGTTTCTAATCTTCGACGCGTTATCAGCAGCGGCGTTCCAGGAACGATGATGCCTCCTTTTGGCAAGAGCGTTGGTGGGATGTTGACCGATCAGCAGATTGGCGATCTGGCTCAGGGAATGATGAAGGCTTGGGGAAGTCCGGCGGCTCTCTCTGGCCAGACGGCGCCGGCGTATGCGGGTCATGCTCCGGGCGATCCGGTGCAGGGACAGAAGAGCTTTGCGGTCTTCTGTGCGCGATGCCATGGCGAGAGTGGCGAAGGAGTTAGCAAGGACAAGCTTCGTACGGGGTCGCTGGTCGATCCTGCGTATCTCGCGCTGGTCAGCGAGCAGGGATTGCGCAGTATCGTCATCGCCGGCGAACCGGATCAGGGAATGCCGGATTGGCGCTCTGACCTAACGGGCTCTGGCGCTCGAGCGATGACGGACCAAGAGGTAACCGATACTGTTGCATGGCTTGTCTCGCATCGGGTTGCGAACCCAGGCCAGCCTTATCAGCAACGGCATCCTTAGATTGGACCAAAGATGTGGAGAGACGGATGAGTGAACTTCTCAAGTACCCTGGCGAGTCCAGCAACGACGATCTACCACCAGAGGGTAAGGCGGCTGCGCACTCGCGCCGAACTTTTCTCTTCAAGCTTTCGGTCATGCTGAATGTCGTGGTCGGGAGTGTGCTGGGCGTTCCTTTAGTGGGTTACTTGTTAGGACCGGCGAGGAAGAAGAGCTCAGATGTCGGCTCGTGGGTCAGCCTCGGATCGACCAGCGGTTTTCCGGTTGGAGAGACGCGTCTCGTAGACTTTCAAAGTCCGGTTTCGAGTCTTGGCGATGGCGAAACCGCCAAGGTCGCGGCCTGGGTTCGGCGGATCTCCGCGCAGCAGTTTCAGGTCTTTGCGGTCAACTGCGCGCATCTGGGTTGCCCAGTGCGATGGTTCGCACAGTCAAAGCTGTTTATGTGCCCTTGCCACGGCGGCGCTTACTATGAGGATGGGGCGAGGGCTTCAGGGCCTCCGGAGCGGGGGCTCTTTGAGTATCGCTATAAGGTCGATGGCGATTCTCTGGTCATCCACGCGGGCGATATGCCGACGCTTGCAACGCAGGCCTCATGTGGCAAGAAGCCTTTGATCCAGATCGAGCCTGCTGCAGCCGACGAGACGAGGACTACTCCATGGCAAGCCTAAAGCAGCGCGGTGTTTCGGTTGTGCTGAAGGGCTATGAATGGCTCGAGCACCGGCTCGGCCTGATCAAGCCGATAGCGACGGCAGCGGGGCATCCGACGCCTTCCAACAATGCCAGTTGGTGGTATGTCTTTGGAAGCGCCGCGAGTGTGTTGCTTGTGCTGCAGGTTGTGACCGGCATCCTGTTGGCTCTTGTTTATAGCCCATCTGCGAACGAGGCCTGGGGAAGTTTGCAGTTGCTGAACCACAACGTGGCGTTGGGCTGGTATCTGCGTGCGCTGCATGGCTGGGGCTCGGACTTCATGATTGCCATCGTGCTGATCCACATGGTGCAGGTCTTCCTCTTTGGCTCCTTCAAGTTTCCCCGCGAGCTGACCTGGATCATCGGCGTTGTGCTGCTTCTTCTGACGCTCGGCATGGCCTTCACTGGGCAGGTGATGCGATTTGACCAGGATGCTTACTGGGGCCTTGGCATCGGGGCTTCGATTATGAGCCGCATCCCGTTCATTGGGGCTCCGCTGGTTCACCTTATGTTGGGAAGTCCCATCATTGGCGGCGCTACGTTGTCGCGGTTCTTTACGCTGCATGTCTTCGTCATTCCAGGCATGCTGTTGGCTGGAGTCGGCTTGCACATCTGGATGACTCTTCTGCATGGCGTCAGCGAGTGGCCGATGCCGGGACGGATTGTCAGCAAGGCGACCTACGAGCGCGAGTATCACGAGATGACGGAGAAGACGGGCATTCCTTTCGTTCCGGACGCGGCGTGGAAGGATGCGGTCTTTGCTGCCTCGATTCTCTTCGCGGTCATGGCCTGCGCGTTCTTCTTTGGACCCTTTGGACCGGGGGGACCGCCCGATCCGACGATCATTCAGACGGCTCCCAAGCCGGACTTTGCCTTCCTCTGGATCTATGCGGTGCTTGCCTTTCTTCCGCCGTCGATCGAGACGCCGGTCATGCTGGTGGTTCCTGTGCTCGCCATTGCGGGCATGTTGCTTCTGCCTCTGATTATGGGGGAGGGAGAACGTCACTGGGCGCGGCGTCCGGTGGCGGTGCTGATGGTCTCGGTCATCGCGGTATCGCTTGGCATCTTTACGCATCTCGGGACGTATACGCCGTGGAGTCCGATCATGAACGCCTGGACGAGCGATGCGATTCCGGCGAAGTATCTGCAGGGCCGTAGTCCGCTGGAGCGGCAAGGCGCGCTGGTGCTGCAGAACAAGCAGTGCCGCAACTGTCACGTTCTCGATGGAGCGGGCGGCCAGCGCGGTCCGTCGCTGGATGCGGTTGCTTCGCTCCTGACGGAGGATCAGATCATCCGGCAGCTGCTGCAGGGCGGCGGCAATATGCCTGCTTACGGCAATGCGCTTAATCCTTCCGAGACGAAGGCTCTCATGCAATTTCTTATGACGCTGCGTGGCAATGACCTTGCTCCGGCGGTGGATGCGTCGCGCAGCCTGGTGCATGCGGATCAGCAGTCTGCTCCTGTTGCTCCCGCGCCTCCTGCTGCTTCTGCGCCGGATGGGAAGACTCCCTAAAGCATGGCCGATCCTGTAAACGAGATGCTTGCAGACTGGTCTCTTCCGGTCTGGCTCACGCTATCGATTGCAATTACTGCGATCGTCTATGTGCGCGGCTGGATGGCTCTGCGACGGACTCGCGCTGCGCAGTTCGACGAGGTTCGACTTGCATCCTTTCTTTCAGGCCTCGGAGTTCTGTGGCTGGCGATCGGTTCGCCGATGGATGAGTTTGCCGATGCGCTGTTGAGTGCGCATATGGTCGAACATCTGCTGATCATGTCGGCTGTCCCGCCGCTTTTGCTCTATGGCTTGCCGGTGGTTCCACTGTTGCGAGGAGTTCCGCTGGGGTTGCGGCGTTCCGTGCTCGGTCCGCTGCTTCGACTGACGTTCTTGCGCAGGCTGGGACATTGGCTGGTTACGCCGGTCGTCGCGTGGCTTGCCATGAATCTTATGTACCTTGGGTGGCATGTTCCGGCGGCCTATGACTTCGCTCTGGAGCATGAGGGGTGGCATGCGGTGGAGCATCTGTGTTTTCTCAGCACTTCTCTTCTGTTCTGGTGGTGCATTCTGCGGCCTTGGCCTGCTCCGGCTCACCCCCAGAGCTGGGGTATTCTGATCTACCTGGTTGCGGCGGATATTGTGAACACCTTGCTCTCGGCCTTTTTGGCGTTTTGCGGGAGACCGGTGTATGGGTTTTATCTGGACCATCCCAATCCGTTTCAGATCGCGCCTCTCGATGACCAGGTGTTTGGGGCTTCGATCATGTGGGTTTTTGGGTCGATGGTGTTTCTGGTGCCTGCCGTTGTGGTCACTTTGCGGTTGATGGGGCCTAGTGGACGGCGGCCGGTTTATGGGAAGGTTCCTTTGTAGGCTTGGGTGGGAGACTGGGGCTAATGCCCCTTTGGGGTGGTTTTTTTCGTAGGGCTAAAGGCAGCGGCGTGCGGCTTTTCGAGTCAGACGCACATGATCGACCTCTTTCGGTCTCACATTGGCAAAACACCACTGCACTATCGCCGAAATTCGTAGTAATAACCCAGAATCGTAGGCTTTTCTAGAAGACCACGCCGCCATGAAGCCGCTATCGTCTTTATAGGAGTAAATGACCCATGGGAAACGATCTTCCTATCAATGCAGCTTATCCTGATCGCGTAGAAATCATCGATGCTCTATATCGACTTGTGACAGGAATCGACGATAATGATCCAGCCCTGCTCATGAGCAGTCTAACTAGTGATTGTCATGTGGATTATCAAAAAGCGGGTCAAATCATGGGGCTGAGTTTCCCGGTTTTCAACGACCGCGACGCAGCCGTAGAGACGGTCCTTGCCATAGTGGGCCCTCTGGATACCCTTCATAAGGTATCCACTTCTCGCGTCTGGGTAAATGGCGATACAGGCCATATGACTGCGGCGGTAGAGGCTCAGCATTTCCCGCACAATAACCGCTCACGACATCTGATGATGAATAGCCGTTACGAAGTGGAAGTCAGGAAAGAGGATGGTGCATGGAAGATATCAAGCCTTGTTTGTAATTTGGTTTGGTTCGATGGCGACCCTCAGGTGCTCGTGGACCATTTGCCAAAGTAAGAACCAGCCGGGATCGATTTCTGGAAGTATGTTGGAACCGTCGATCAAACAGAGTCCGACTCTACTGGAATTGACACAGGTTCCTGCACAGTTCCTGTACAACAGAAATATATACGTGATTATGTTCAAGTAAATCATTGCCGCGGAAAATTCTTATCATCGGCCAATAATGATAAGAATTTGTGTGAAGCCGGGAGGTGGGTTTAGTTGAAGCCTCGGCGGGTGCGGTTTTTGGCGTATTCGTCGCGTTCGGAGTCGCGGTCGCGGATCTTTTCGGCGTAGTTGGCGGCGTCGTTGTTGCGTTGTTTCTTTTCGGCGGCGGTGAAGCTGCGCTCTTCGCTACGGCTGATGCGTTTGTGGGCGTACATGCCTTCGAGGAGGAACTCGGCTGCGCTGACGGCTACTTCGGCGGAGGACTTGGAGTTGATCTTGAGGGGGGAGAGTTTCTCGAAGAGGCCCTGGATCTGCTGGAGCTCTTTTTGGCTGTCGGCGGCAGCCTGGGCGTCGTTGAGTTGGACGGTGCCGCCGAGATTGAACCACTGCTCGATCTGCTGGGTGTTGGTGGCGGCGAAGTACTGGTCGAAGACGCTGGCTACGCTGGTGCGGATGATCTCGCGGATGACGGTGTCGGCTCCGCGCATCTCGCCTTCGTATTCGAGCTCGATCTTGCCGGTGATGCCGGGGAGTGCTGCGTAGATGTCGCCGACGCGGGGGACGGCCAGGGTCTCTCCGTGGAGGAAGGCGCGGCGCTCGGCGTTGGAGATGACCAACTCCATGGTGGAGATGGGGAGGCGCTGGGAGACGCCGCTGCGCTTGTCGACTTTTTTGTCTTCGCGGGCGGAGAAGGCGATCTGTTCGACGATCTGACGAATGTAGTGGGGGATCTCGATGCCGTCGGTGGAGGGCTTTCCGGCCTTGTCCTTGTTGCGTCCGCTCCAGGCTTCCTGGGTGGTGATGGAGATGGCTTCGTCGATGGATTCTGGGTAGTGGGTGCGGATCTCGCTGCCGATGCGGTCTTTGAGGGGGGTGACGATCTTGCCGCGAGCGGTGTAGTCCTCGGGGTTGGCGGAGAAGACGATGGCGACGTCGAGGGGGAGGCGGACGGGGTAGCCCTTAATCTGGACGTCTCCTTCCTGCATGATGTTGAAGAGGGCGACCTGGATCTTGCCGGCGAGGTCGGGGACTTCGTTGATGGCGAAGATGCCGCGGTTGGCGCGGGGCAGGAGCCCGTAGTGCATGGTGAGCTCGGAGCCGAGGTCCTGGTTGGAGCGGGCGGCCTTGATGGGGTCGATGTCGCCGACGAGGTCGGCTACGGTGACGTCGGGGGTGGCGAGTTTTTCGACGTAACGCTCGTCGGGGGTGAGCCAGGCGATGGGGGTGTCGTCGCCGTGCTTGGCGATGAGGTTGCGGCTGAACTGGGAGATGGGGGCGTATGGGTTGTCGCGGAGCTCGGAGCCGGCGATGTAAGGGCAGGCGGGGTCGAGCAGGGTGGTGAGGGCGCGGAGGATGCGCGACTTGGCCTGGCCGCGGAGGCCGAGGAGGATGAAGTTGTGCTTGGAGAGGACGGCGTTGACGATCTGGGGGACGACGGTGTCTTCGTAACCGACGATGCCGGGGAAGAGAGGGGCTCCAGATTTGCCGTTGGTGCGCAGGCGGGCGATGAGGTTCTCGCGGAGCTCGTCTTTGACGGAGCGGGCGAGGCGGGCGGGAGTGAATTCAGAGCTGCGGAGTGCGCCTAAGGTCGTTGGGAGGGAGTTCGCCATGGAGGAAGTATAGATGTTTGGCGAGGAGGGATGGATTCGGGGTGTTGATCTGGCTAAAGTTATGGGTCAGGTTTTCCAGGTGAGTTTCGTTATCGGGACAGAACTGGCGAGTTTCCGGATGGCCTCCGGGGTGTCGGGTTCGGCGCCGGACTGGGTGGGCCAGTGGAGCTCGCAGTCTAAGGTACGCAGGGCGGGGCCGGTGTAGGAGGTGCTCCAGGTGGAGATGGAGAAGCCGGCCCGGTGCAGGGTGGTGCGGATCTCGTCTTCGGTGAGGTTGGGATTTTCTACCAGCTCGATGCAGAGGGTGGCGGTGCGGCGGGTGGGAAGACGCTTCTCGAAGTGTTTGAGCGCGGAGAGGATGAGGCACACGAGGATGGTTCCGGTGATCCCGAGGGCGATTTGGCCTCCGCCGAAGAGGAGTCCGAGGATGGTGACGAACCAGAGGGTGGCGGCGGTGGTGAGGCCGTGGACGAGGCCGTCGCGGCGAAGGATCGCTCCGGCACCGATGAATCCGATGCCGGAGAGAATGCCTAGGGGGAGGCGCATCAGGTCCAACTCGACGAAGGAGGTGGGCGGCTTGCCGGCTGTCGCAAGCAGGGCATTGGCCTGGATCATGGCGAGGGTTGCGGCCAGGCAGACGAGCATGCAGGTGCGGATACCGAAGGATTTGCCGTGTTCGTCGCGGTCGTATCCGATGAGGAAGCTGGCGGCGAGGGCCAGGAGGATGCGAAGGGCGATGTGCTGCCAGGTGAGGTTGACGGGCATCGTGGCTCCCAAGAGATTGGGTTAGATGCTGAGATCCTCGCGCATGGCGTCCATTTCGGCCAGGGCGTGCTGGTTATTGGTGCGGTTGGCGGCTGCGATTCCTTCGTGGAGGCGGGCGAGGGCTTCTTCGGTGCGGCCCAGCTTGGCGAGGGTCTGGGCGGACATCTGGAAGGCGGGTACGTAGTCGGGGTTATGGCCGATGAGGGTGGTGAATTCGGTGAGGGCGAGGTCGGGGTGGCCCTGGCTGATGTGCTCCATGGCGAGGCCGTAGCGGGCGAAGGCGTTGGTGGGGTCGAGCTGGAGGATTTCGTTGAGGGCTGCGATCTTGTCCATAGGGTTATGGTGCGACGTGGGTGGGGGATTGGCAAGTTCTGGAAGGCTTAACACCGATTTGCACGGATGATACCGATTTTAAGACAGGCAACGGCTTTCTTTGAGGATGGCTATGGTGCTCATGGTCGGGAGGAGGTGTGGGTGGCTGTAACAATTTAGAATGGTAGGAATGAGTGATGAGGGAGTTCAGCGGACGGTAGCGGAGTCGCAGTCGGAGCGGAGTGAGATTATCTTTCCGGCGGATGCGAATGCTTTGGGGAATCTGTTTGGTGGACGGCTAATGCAGTACATCGACCTGGTTGGAGCCATGGCTGCGAGCCGTCATGCGCGGGCTATCACGATCACGGCGAGTATGGACCATCTGGACTTTGTGGCGCCGGTGCATGTTGGGGATCTACTGATTCTGAAGGCGAGCGTGAATCGGGCGTTCCGGACTTCGATGGAGGTCGGCGTCAAGGCGATGGTGGAGGATGTGCGGGAGCAGCGGCTGAAGCATGTGTCTTCGGCGTACCTGACGTATGTGGCTGTGGATCCATCAGGGAAGGGTTTGGTGGTGCCGCAGTTGGTTACGGAGACCGAGCAACAGAGGCGCCGGTATGAGGATGCAGGGCGGCGGCGGGAGATGCGGGCGGGTGAGACGCAAAGGCGCAAGGAGATGCGCGCCGCTCTGCCGGCGGGTTGGTATGTGTAGAGGATTTAGGCGTTTATCCACAGATTGAGTTAACGGGCAGTAAGGGAGATCGATATGGGACATATGGGAGCAGGAGCACCGCAGGGGCCGCAGCCTTTGCCGGGAGTTGCGCATGTTGTGGCAGTGGGTAGCGGCAAGGGTGGGGTGGGTAAGACGACCGTTGCTGTGAATCTGGCTGTGGCCTTGGGGAAGCTGGGCTATCGGGTTGGGCTGATCGATGCGGATATCTATGGGCCGAATGTGCCGATGATGCTGGGCGTGACGCGTCAACCCAATGTGGTGGGGGAGAACCGAATTGAGCCGATTCTTTCGCATGGGGTGAAGTTTATTTCGGTGGGGCTGATCTCGCCGGGGGATAAGCCGATGGTCATGCGGGGTCCGATGCTGCACCAGATCATCCGGCAGTTTCTGCAGCAGGTGGAGTGGGGGGAGCTGGATTTTCTGATTGTGGATCTGCCTCCGGGTACGGGCGATGTGGTGATCTCGCTGGTGCAGACGGTGCCGTTGACGGGTGCGGTGGTAGTGTCGACGGGGTCGAGCGTGGCGCTGCAGGATGCACGGAAGGCTTTGGAGATGTTTCACCAGGTGAAGGTGGATGTGATTGGTTTGGTGGAGAATATGTCGCAGATGACGCTGCCGAGCGGAGAGGTGATCGACGTGTTTGGCGCGGGTGGGACGGAGCGGACAGCGGCCCAGTTTGGACTGGAGTTTTTGGGGGCGGTTGAGCTCGATCCGGCGATTCGGGAGGGCGGAGACAAGGGCCTGCCAGTGACGCTGGCGGGGCCGGAGTCGAAGCTGGGCAAGGACTTCTTCCAGGTGGCGGCTAGAGTTGCGGCGAGGGCGAAGGAGTTGGCTGCCAACAGCGAGAGTGTGTTGGAGATTACATAAGGATTTAACGTGGGGTTCGGGGTGAGATTCGCCGTTTGGCTTGACGGACGGCGTAAGCTTGTGTTGAGGGCTGAATATGGACCGATGCCCAGATGGAGGTAAGAGATGGCGAATGCAGACCGTATGACGACGCGGCAGCGGGCCATTCTGACCTCTATTATCGAGAGCTATATCGATACCGGAGAGCCGGTGGGGTCGGCGAAGGTGGCGGAGTCGATGGGCCGCGTTCAGAAGGGCGACGGCGCGGGGATGAGTTCGGCTACGGTTCGGAATGAGATGGTGGAGCTGGCGGAGGCGGGGCTGTTGGAGCAGCCGCATACGTCGGCGGGACGGATTCCGACGGCGCGGGCGTTCCGGATGTATGTCGAGGGCTTGAGCGGGGGGGCGAATCCTCGGGTGGATGCTACGCGGCTTTCGGTGCAGTCGCGGCAGCAGATCGATTTGAGCTTTGTTGGTGTAGCGGGGACGCAGGCTTTGTTGCAGCGGACTTCGCATGTGCTGGCCACATTGTCGAGTGGCGTGGGGGTAGCGATCGCCGCGGTGGCGGATGGGGATCTGTTGGAGCATGTGCATTTTTCGAGGCTGGCGACCAGGCGGGTATTGGCGGTTGTGGTGACGAAGAGTGGGTTGGTGCGGGACCGGGTGCTGGCGTTGGATGGGATTGGAGATAAGGACCTGTCGACGCTGGAGCTGGAGACCGCAGCTAACTTTTTGAATGAGAACTTCCGCGGGTGGAGCGTGGAGCGGGTGCGGGCCGAGGTGGCCCGGATGATCGACCGGGAGCGGAGCGAGTACCAGGTGCTTTTGGGGTCGGTGCAGCAGCTTTGGGTGAAGGCGGTTCCGGATAGCGACTCTGCGAATCGAACAGTTTATGTGGAGGGTGTGGCGAACCTGGTGGGAAGCCAGGGGGTGGGAAGCGTCGAGGACCGGGAGCGGCTGCGGGATGTGCTGGCTGCGCTGGAGGCGAAGCAGCGGCTGGTCGAGCTGCTGAATGCCTATATCGATGCCCGGCAGGAGAGTGTGAGGGTGGTATTCGATCTGGAGGAGCAGGTTCCGGAGATGGCGGGACTGGTACTGATTGCGGCTCCGGCGCGGATGGCGGGTGAGAGCCGCGGGACGGTGGGGGTGATTGGACCGAAGCGGATGCACTACGAAAACACGATGAATGCTGTGGGTTACATTGCGAATGTCTTCGATAGGATGCTGCATCCAGTGGAATGAGGGCAGCGATGGCGGATGAGATGGGGATTTGAGCGACAGGCTAAAGTTGGGACTGAGTGGGGTCTATGAAAATTGAAGAAGAGTTGGGCCGACTCGCGCGATGGGCGCGAATGGGCAACAATAGAGAAGGAAATAATAAAGATGCGCCAGCAGACTCACAAGGCGCGGAAGATTTGAGGAGCGAAGAACAGATGCAGGATGAGAAGACCGGACGGGACATTCAAGAGCCGGAGATGGTGACGGGAGACGAGTTTCCGCAGGACCGTGTGGCAGAGGCGCAGGAAGATGGCGTGGGCCAGGCGGAGCTCGAACAGGTGAAGGCGGAGCGGGACCAGTTGCTGGACCGGCTGGCCCGGCTGCAGGCCGAGTTCGACAATGCGCGGAAGCGTGAGATGCGGGAGCGCGCCGATTCGCGGGACTATACGATCTCCAGCACGGTGGAGCCGTTTCTGGGCGTGATGGACAACTTCCAGTTGGCCTTGCGGGCGGATGGTACCGTAGAGCAGCTTCGCAGCGGTGTGGAGCTGATTCTAAAGCAGATGGAGGAGGCACTTCGAGGGTTGAATGTGCAGCCGGTGGAGACGGTGGGAGCGCAGTTCGACCCACGAATCCATGAGGCGCTGGGTAGCATCGAAACCAAGGAGTTCCCCGACCATCAGGTTTTGGAGGAGATTCGGCGCGGTTACAAGATACGGGAGAAGCTACTGCGCCCGGCGCTAGTTCGGATCGCAGAGAATCCGGACCAGGTTTCAGACTAAACACCTCACCAGTGGGTAAAATGCTGTGGGCTGGTTGTGGCGAAGACACATATTAGAGGTTTCTTGATCTGTATGAGTTCGGTGCCAGTTTTTGGAAGAGAGATCTGAGAGATGAGTGCGACGGCAGACGTGACGAAGATTGATTACTACGAGTTGTTGACGGTTTCGCGGGATGCTTCCGACCAGGAGTTGAAGACCGCGTATCGCAAGCTGGCGATGCAGTACCATCCCGACCGCAATCCGGACAATCCGGAGGCGGAGGAGAAGTTCAAGGCCTGCAGCGAGGCTTACCAGGTGCTAAGCGACCCGGAGAAACGGGCCGCGTACGACCGGTACGGCCATGCGGCGTTCAATGGCGGTGGAGGCGGCGGAAATCCATTTGCGGGCGGCGGGTTTGCCGGCGGCAATGCGCAGGACCTGGGGGATATCTTCGGCGACCTGTTCGGCGAGATGTTCAACATGGGCGGCAGCGGCGGACGCAAGGCTTCGCGGGTACAGCGGGGACGCGATCTGCGCTACGACATGACGCTGGAGTTCGAGGAGGCGGTCTTCGGGAAGGAAAAGGAGATCACCATCCGGCGGATGGAGACCTGCGTCGATTGCAAGGGCACGGGAGCGGCCAAGGGTAAGTCTCCTGTGACTTGTACACAGTGTGGCGGACGTGGCCAGCAGAGGTTCCAGCAAGGGTTCTTCTCGGTTGCGCGGACGTGTTCGGTGTGCGGCGGTACGGGCACTCTGATCGTCGATCCGTGCATGACCTGCAAGGGCGAGACACGGGTCCAGAAGGAGCACAGCATCCTGGTGAAGGTTCCGGCGGGCGTGGAGCAGGATACTCGCATCCGGTATCAAGGCGAGGGTGAGGCTGGGAAGTTTGCGGGCCCCGCAGGGGATCTTTACGTTGTGCTGAATGTGAAGGCGCACAAGTTCTTCGAGCGGGATGGCGATGACCTGCACTGCGTGATGCCGATCTCTTTCCCTCAGGCGGCGTTGGGTACGGAGCTGGAGATCCAGACGCTGGAGGGTCCGGCGACGATCAAGGTTCCGGAAGGAACGCAGAGCGGCAAGACGTTCAAGCTGCGTGGCAAGGGTGTTCCGCACCTGAATGAGCACGGCAAGGGCGATATGATCGTCGAGCTCCGGGTTCAGACGCCGGCCAAGCTGAACAAGCAGCAGAGGGATTTGCTGCGTCAGTTGAGCGAGACGATGGTGGTCGAGAATACCCCGCACTCGCGGGGACTGTTTGAGAAGGTCAAGGACATCTTCAGCTAAAAGGTCAGTTAGATCGATCTAATTGGATCAAAGAGGCTCTCCTTCCGTGTCACGGTGACTCCGTGAGATGGGGAGAGCTTTTTCTTTTAGTGGGTTTCCGTTGCTCCGGAGGCATGTCACGAGAGCCGGATCTTATATCGCTCCGGGGGATGCAAAGAGGGCAGGAACCGGGGGTTACACAATTGGTTCGGGGCGCGAAACGACGCTCTCCGGCGATGGGAGCCAACTCTCTGTTTTATGAGGACATATACCGGTTTACGGTGTGCCGGTATCTTTTTACCGAATATCCATGGTCCAGTAATGATCCTGAAAAAAGCAACGGATGCCCGGGGTGGGGCATCCATCCTAGCATGCACGAAGATTCGTTAAGTCAATTTCCTTCAACGTTTACCGGGAATTGACGAGGGTCAGAAGTGTTGGAGAAAACATGCATAAATTTTTATTGAGCTTAGTGATTGCATCGTCTACGGCGATGTATGCGCAGGGTCCTGCAGATACAAATGCCACAACGCCAGATACAACGCCAGAGTTGTCCTCGACTTCTGCTCCGGCCGTGGCGACCGCGACTGTGGCGGAGGCACCACAACCTGCTGGCCAAGGCTCCGGGGAGTCCAGGAGAAAGTATTTTAGTGTCTTCGATCTTCGCCGCGAGAGGGCTCCGATCGGTTCGTTTGCCGCTACCTTTACCTACGCTGACACCTTTGGTCTCGCGGGTCAGAATCGCAGCCTGATGGGCTGGACGGCGACTCCGGAGATTAATTTCACGAAGTACCTGGGATTGCAGGCGGATTTTACGAGCCTTTATGCACGGGGAATCTATCCCGGACAGAATCGCTTCTTGATCGCTGCTGGCCCCCGCGTCACGTTCGCACCCCACTCGAAGATCACTCCGTTCGTCTTCGGCGAAGGCGGAGAGATTCGTCTGACGACCAAGGCGAACAACTCGCGCGATTGGAACCCAGTCGCCAAGGCTGGAATCGGATTGGATTACAAGCTTGCTCACGGGTTTGGATTTGAATTGATCCCGGGTGAGTACATCGGACAGCGACAGGACGACGATACTTGGCTGAATAGCTACAGTGCGCGTGCCGGTATCGTGTTCAACTTCTATCGCTAGAAGTGATCTAAATATCTAAATCTGAATAAATAAATATGGGTTAGCCCAATTGGGTGGCGGCGATTGCTATAGCAGCAATCGCCGCTGTTTCTGCGCGGAGGATGCGAGGGCCCAAGGTAACGGGTAACCATTGGCGATCTACGAAGAGGAACATCTCTTCGGGCGCCCAGCCTCCCTCCGGGCCGATGGCCAGGGCTGTCTGTGAGGTGGAAGATGAAGTTTGCAGGGCAGCCAGGAGGGTGGTGGCTTGCTCGGTCTCGGAGAGAAGGATGCGGGTGGGGCTGGTCTCTCGTTCGAGGGCAAGTTTGAGGGTGACGGGTTCGGCGATCTCGGGGATGTCGGTGCGGCGGGATTGTTTTGAGGACTCGAGGGCGATGCGGCGCCAGCGTTCGACACGCTTGGGTGCGGCTAGGCTCAGGTGTTTTTCGGTGCGGCGGGCCAGGATCGGGGTGATCTTGGCGATCCCTAACTCCGTGGCCTTTTCTATGGCCCATTCCAGGTGATCGAATTTGAAGATGGCGATGAGGAGATGGAGCGGGAGGGCGGAGCCGGACTCCAACTCTTCATGGAGGGTGAAGACGACCTGCTGCTCGGATGCGCTGACGATTTCGGCGCGGTGGAGGAAGCCGTTGGCTACGACGTCGTAGATCTGGCCAGGTTCGGCGCGGAGGACGCGGGCGAGATGGACCGCCTGATCGCCGATGAGGGTGGCGGAGGTGGCGGTTCCGGTTGCGGGGGACCAGGTGTCGGCGATGAAGCGGCGGCGAGTCATGACTTGGGGATGGGTACGATGAGGGGCTGCTGGTGGTAGAGGGCGATGCTGAGGGAGGCGGACTTGCGCTGCTCCCAGGCGTGCTGGCTGGCGGGGAAGTGGAGCAGGATGATGCCTTCGGCGGATTGACCGGGGTCGATGCGGGTCTCGCGCAGGAGGAGAGGGACGCCTTGCTGGCCGACGAGGGATTTCAGCGCGGGGAAGCTGGCGTAGAGGTTGGGGATGTCGAGCTTTTCTATTCCGTTGGCGGTGACGTCTTCGGCGGGGGTTCCGTCGGGGTTGGAGGGGGTGAGGGTCGCAGTGAAGTCTTTGAGGAAGAGAGGAAGCCTGAGGCGGTTGTCGATGTGCAGGGTGACGAGGACGTAGAGGTCGTCCTGAGCGGTGTCGCGGCCGACGATGGTGGACTCGGACTTGAAGACGGTGTGTGCGGAGTAGACGGCTGTCTTTTTGACCGCAACGTCAGCGGTGGTATGGGGGGTGAAGAGGAGCATGAGGCCGCCCGCTATGACCAGAACTACAACGGCGAGAAGGATCGGGGTCGCCAGGTTGCGGCGAACGGGTTGGGAGAAGGTAAGGTCGGCCACTTGATTCAGGGTAACGGGTAAAGGGGCAGAGGGTAAAGGTGAGGGCGGAGGTTTATAGGCGGATCAGGCTTTCTGGACGACGTACTCCTCCAGCAATACCGTGATGAGCGCGGCGGTGGGGACGGCTACGAGAGCGCCGACGATGCCGGCGAGGGCGGTTCCGATGAGCAGGGATACGAGGATGGTGAGACCCATGAGATTCACGCTGGATCGCATGATGCGGGGGATGAGGAAGCCGTTCTCGATGTTGAGGTAGATGGCGTAGAAGATGAGGACGCCTGCCATCTTGGTCCAGGAGTCCAAGGCGGCGACGAGGGCGGCGAGCAGGATGGTGAAGATGCCGCCGGCCACGGGAATGATGTTGAAGAGCCCCATGAGGACTCCGAGGAGCAGAAAGTAGCGGACGTGCAGGATGCCAAAGACGACGATGCTGGCGACGCCGAGGATGAGCATCAGAAGGCCCTGACCGAGGAGCCATTTGCTCATTTTGACATCGGCCTTAAGGAGGGTCTGATTGAGGCGAGGGCGATGTTCGCGGCTGAAGAGGGAGAGAAAGAAGTGGTACGCGTACTCGCCTTCTAGCATGAAGTAGACGCAGAGGAAGAGGGCGGTGAGGATGTCGAACATGTGGCTCAGCCAGGCGGGGAGTGAGGTGAAGAGGTATCCGGCTGTTGCGGAGAGGGCGCCTTCGGTGCGCTGAGCTACGGACTCGATGCCGATGTGGTCGGCCATGGGGATTCGTTTGAGCTTGGCTACGACGGCGGGGATGCGTTGAGGTAGTTCGGTGGTGAACTCGCGGAGGTCGCGCAGCACTGGCGGCAGGCCGAAGGTGAAGAACAAGGTGAAGGCGAGGATGACGCCTACGAGGAGGATCAGGATCGAGACCGGCCGGGAGGGGTGACGGCCGCGGATCTGCAGCTTGGAGATGCTGTTGACGATGGGCATGAGTACGACGGCGAACAAGGCGCTGACGTACAGGATCTCCAGTTCCTTGGTGAGCTTCCATGCGAGAGCGAGAAGCAGCAGGATGACGAAGGTAAAGAGAATGTGTCCACGGACAGCGATGCGTGTTGCCTCCGGCTGCTTTGCGGGAGCGGCGGGCTCAAGGTCGTAGGAGTCGGACTGGGGAGGATCTGAGATGAGTTTGGACAGCGCGTGCTCCTGTCTGATGACGCGGGATCTCGCAGCTTTGCGAGGGACTAGTGGCTATGATGCCGTCCGTTGCGTTAGCGTCTGCGCGGAGCCGGGTTTTTCAAGGCTTTCAGTAACGCTTCGACGGTCTCCTGGGGGGTGAGGTTGGAGGTCTCGAGGGATAGGCCGGCGAGACGGACGTAGAGCGGATGACGGGCGGCGAAGCGGGCGTGGGCGGCGTCAGGGTCGGCGAGGACGGGACGGACGATGTCCTGGAGGACGCAGCGGTCGAAGAGGGTGGGAAATGGTGCGTCGAGGAAGATGGTGAAGGTGCCGGGGGTCTGCTCGAGGAGGAGGCGGTTGGTGAGGCCTTCGGGGGTGCCTCCGCCGAGAGCGATGACGGTGGAGCGATGGGTAAGGGCTGAGGCCAGGGCCGAGGATTCGAGCCGGCGGAAGCGGGTCTCGCCATGGACGGCGAAGATGTCGGGGATGGTGGAGCCGGTGCGCTGTTCGAGGTGCGCGTCGAGGTCGAGAAAGGTCCATCCGAGGCGGGCAGCGAGGAGGCGGCCTACGGTGGATTTTCCTGCTCCCATGAAGCCGGTGAGGACGATGCGCTCCAGAGATGGCGGGAGGGAGGGGGTTTCAGCGGCGATGGTCTCGGTTTGGGTGGCTGGCTCGGGCGACGGGGGCTGAGATTCGGTCGAAATCATGGTCGTTCTCCGTAGTTTAGTAGTTTCTGCTGCTTTCAAACCAGTTCTTTGCAACTGCAAACAAAAGCCGCGACCTTTTGGGGGTCGCGGCTCGGGAAGATCGAAGACTCTGAAGTGCGTTTAGCTTTTTCTCAGAGATTCATGCGAAAACTCCGCCCGGCCGCAGATACGGGCCAATAGCAGAGGGTAAAAAACACGGACTGGAAGCTCTTCGACATGCTTGAGGTAGCGTACACGCGGTAGAAGTGAGTTGCAAGCGAATCTTTAAGTCAAAACGCTCGCTTTTAGCTAGGCAGGGGAGGCGAAGAGGGAAAACCGCCTTCGGCCTGTTCGGATTTGAGTTTGTTCTGGATGTTGCTCCAGACATCGTCGCTGGGTTCGTCCTGGGCGGGTTCGAGCAGCATGCGGGCTTGATCGGCGATGTACTGCAGATCGCGAACCAGGGCGGAGCAGTTTTCGCAAGTGTCCAGGTGGGCTTGCAGATTTGGATCGGAGGGGACCCCGCCGTTTCCGGATGCGAAGAGCTCAGGAAGCTGCTCCTGAAACTCAGCGCAAGACATCGTTGACTCGAGTTGCTGGGAGTTCTTCATCGCACAGCCTCCTTCAGAACGGCCGGCTGGAGCGACTGGCCGGATTCACGGAGCAGTTCGCGAAGCTTGAGTCGGGCCTTATGCAGTTGAGATTTGCTATTACCAGTGGAGCATTCGAGCATAGTTGCGATCTCATTGTGTTCGTAGCCCTCGACATCATGCAGGACGAAGACCATGCGGTAGCCGGGGGGAAGGGAGGCAACGGCACGCTCCAAGGTGACACGGTCGACGGAGCCGGTGAGATGGGGATCGCGACTACCGAAGTCGCGCTTGGGGGCGTCGTCTTCTGAGGGATTGATGGTCTCTTCCAGAGAGACAAGTTGCAGGCCCTTTTTGCGGAGCTGCATGAGAACCAAATTGACAGTGAGGCGATGGAGCCAGGTAGAGAAGGCCGATTCGCCGCGGAAGCTGCCGATCTTGCGAAAGAGATGGAGGAAGGCCTCCTGGGTCATGTCTTCGGCTTCCGAGACGTTTCCCAGCATGCGCAGGCAGAGGGTGTAGACCCGGCGCTTGTGGAGGGCGTAGAGCTTGGAGAATGCCTCCGGATCGCCGGCCTTTGCTGCTTCTATAGCTTCGGCTTCTCCGGCGATGGGGGGATTACGTTTAAAGAGACCTTGCGCGGCTCTCGGCTCGGTGGCCGGGGGAGTCGCGGGAGGCGTTTGTAAATTGACTGGGCTGGATTCTGAGCTCATCGTTACGGTCATCGCCTCTTCTCGTTCTCAGACTATCGCAAAGCGAAGGCCGAGGTGTTATTTACCTGAGTCTGTTAAGAAGCTTCGACGGGTGCAAAGGTTGTATTTCCACGATGATGCGAGGAAAGCGGAGCAATATCAGGAACCTATGAAACGGGCGTAGAGGGTTCGGGCGAGGGTGATGTCGGTCGTGCCCTGGATTACGGCCCGTCCGTCGGCGAAGAGGGTGAGGGTGTGGTCTCCGCGGCGGGTCCGGAAGCGGAGGAGGAGATCGTTGGAGCGGACGTCCGTGAGGTCGGAGTTCTGCGTCAGGCGCTCGCGCATGGCGGGCAGATCGACGGGGCGGTGGCGCTCGTGGATCTGAACGGAGTTGCGGCCGCATAGGGTGATGTGGGGGCGGCCTTCGCCGGCGAGATGCGAGAAGATGCGTTCGCCGCAGACGGTGCAACCAGGGCGAGGAGTCGAGGTGGCGATCTCGGAACGATCCAGATTGCCCTGACCTGCGAGGTTCCAGAGATCGAAGGAGAGCAGAGTGCGGCGCATGAGGTGGGGCTGGCCGGTGAGGAGTTTGAGGGCTTCCGTGGCCTGGAGCGAGGCGGCTAGATTTACGGCGGTGGAGAGGATGCCCGAGGTGTCGCAGGTTTCGACGGGGCCGGAGGGTGGCTTGGGGAAGATGCAGGCGAGGCAGGCGGTGCGATGTTCCGAGGGGGCGGGGAGGATGTTCATGGTCGCCGCATAGCCGCCGATCGCGGCGGCGTAGATCCAGGGGATGGATTCGCGGATGGCGTAGTCGTTGATGAGATAGCGGGTCTCGAAGTTATCGGTGGCGTCGAGGATGAGTTGGACGGGACGGCCGCCGCTGGGGGCCAGGAGCTCGTCGATATTGGCGGGGATGAGGTCGGCGATGCGGGGGTGAACGGTGATGGTGGAGTTGAAGAGGGCTATCTTGCGGCGGGCGGCCTCGGCTTTAGGGAGGGAGTCCCGGGCGTCGGCCTCGTCGAAGAGGACCTGGCGTTGGAGGTTGGAGGGTTCGACGAAGTCGCGGTCGATGAGGGTCAAAGTTCCTACGCCAGCGCGGGCCAGCAGCGAGGCGGTGGCCGCCCCTGTGGCTCCGCAGCCGACGATGGCGACGTGGGAGGTGGAGAGGAGTTGCTGGCCTGCGGCGCCGATGCCCGGGAAGAGGATCTGACGGGAATAACGGTCGGAGTCGACGATGTAAGATGGCCGATCGGATGCCGAGGGTTCGGCGGTGGATTGGGAGGAGTCAACGGTGAGTTGCGAGATAGGAGACATGGGCAGAGAGGGCGCGAGTTTGACAATCCCAAAGACGCCGCTTCTTCGTAGTATAGGGAAGAAGAGTTGGTTCGGCATCCGGGGGCCTGGGAGGGGATCGGTTTTCTGCATCCAACGTAAGAGCCTTCCTATACATCGGAGAGGATTGGAGCTTATTCCCAACTCACTCAATATTTTTTTTGCGACGTTTTGGGGAACGGTTGACGAATCTGGATGCGAGATGGGCAGTTGAGCTGAAGCAAGCAAGGAAGACGAGGTCGGATTTGCCGGGCTGGGTTCCAGGATTTCGAACGATATCGCGGTGGATCGCTTCCATATGCGGGGGGACAGCTGGCCTGGCGGCTGGCGCCTTCGTGTTGGTGCCGTGTATCGCTGCGACAGCACAAGGCGTTCCTGCGGGGACTCCGGCCGCTGTTCCTGCGCCCTCGAGCCAGACGCTTCCGTCGTTGAGCCCGTCTTCGAATCCGGCGCCTGGCGTTCCCGTGGCTCCGGGGCAGCAGATGGTGGCGCCAAGGTTCGCTGGGGCTCCTCCCGCGTCTACGCCGGAACAGAGTCAAGCGGTACCTCCCCGGACGACCGATGTGTCGATTTGGTCGTGGCGCGGGCTGCGCGTCAGCAAGATCGATTTTGAAGGCGTGACGTTTGAGGAAGCCGACACGCTGCCGGCGGAGCTGGCACAGAAGACTGGCGAGGCGCTCGATCCTGAGAAGGTGCGCGAGAGCATGCGGCGACTGTTTGCGAGCGGGCGGTATCGAGATATCTCTGTGCGGGGCGTTCGTGAAGGAGATACGGTTCGGCTGATCTATACGGGTACGGTGCGTTACTACGTGGGGCGAGTGACGATCCTTGGGGTGAAGAGCGAGCGGCTGACATCGCTGTTGGAGTTTGCGACCAAGCTGGAGCCGGGAACGGCGTTCAACGAGTCGGCGCTGCAAGCCGGTGTGGAGGGGATTCAGCAGTCTCTGCAACAGAATGGGTACTTCGAGTCGAAGGTGACCGTGACCTCCGTGGTGGACGTGGAGGGAGCTCAGGTGGACGCTGCCTACACGGTGACGATTGGGGCGCAGGCGCGTGTAGGACAGGTGGTGGTTGAAGGAGCCGATGCGGGCCTGACCACCGAGGAGTTTCGCAAGAAGGGAAAGCTGAAGGCGCGAAGCAAGGTGACGCGAGAGACGGTCGGCAACGCCCTGACGCGGCTGCGGGCACAGTACCAGAAGAAAGACCGCCTCGAGGCGACGATTGCGTTGCAGAAGCAGACGTATGACTCAGGGCGAAAAGAACTGGACTACGACTTTCTAGCGAAGCAGGGGCCAGAGGTAAAGGTAGTAGTGGAGGGCGTGAAGCTCTCGAAGAGCAGGATGCATCTGCTGGTGCCGATCTTTGAAGAGGGCACGATCGATAATGACCTGCTAAACGAAGGGCTGCACAATATTCGCGAGTACCTGGAGCAGCAGGGCTACTTCGACGCGTCGGTCGATGTGAAGGTGCTGGGTGCAGATACGCCGACCGAACGGGTGGTATACACGGTGGACCGCGGGGTGAAGCATAAGGTCATCAGCGTGGTGATCGAAGGCAACAAATACTTCAAGGAAGACCTGCTAC
Source organism: Granulicella sp. dw_53 (assembly GCF_018449545.1). GTDB lineage: Bacteria > Acidobacteriota > Terriglobia > Terriglobales > Acidobacteriaceae > Edaphobacter. Next base: position 101,352 of record NZ_JAAVUR010000014.1, read on the forward strand.
GGGAACGGCTCCGGGTACAGAAGGCGGACAACTACCAACGCAGTGGACGGTATAGCCAATCGCTGGTGAATTCCGATGTGAGTTCGATTCGTGCGCTTTACCGGGCCAATGGATTCGACCAGGCCAAGGTAGCGACCGATGTCGATGACACGGATGAAGGGCAGAACGGAAAAGCGCTGAAGTCCGCGCAGATCCATGTGAAGTACACCATTGAAGAAGGACCGCAGCAGAAGTTCGGTACGGTCGATCTGGCGGGCGTGGATGCGAGCCGGACGAAGGACTTGAAGGGGCTCTTGAACGCGCAGTCCGGGCAACCGTTTTCTCTGATTACCTTGTCGGGCGATCGCGATGCGGTGCTGGCCTATTACGTCAGCCATGGCTTCGATCAAGCCCGCGTGGAGATCAAGCAGGCGAAGGAAGACGATAATGCAGGCGTGACGGATGTGGTTCTGAATGTCACAGAGGGGCAGCAGGTCTTTGTCAACCATGTCTTGACGTCTGGCATAAGCCATACGCGTCCACGGGTGGTGGCAAGCCAGGTGCTGGTGCATCCGAATGATCCGCTCGACCAGAGCGCGTTGTTGGAGACGCAACGTAATCTTTACAACCTTGCGCTTTTCAATGAGGTGATTGCCGCGGTGCAGAACCCTATGGGAAATGCTCCGCGCAAGAATGTCCTGATTCAGCTCACAGAGGCGCGGCGCTGGGACGTGACGTACGGCTTCGGTTTTGAGGCGCAGACGGGCCAGCCTGGTACCGGTACTATCTCGGAGGCTTCGCGCATTCAGCTGGGGCTGCCGCCCAATGCACAGTTTTCGCAGGAGGGGAACGCGGGAGTCAGCCCTCGGGTCACCCTGGATGTAACAAGGATCAACCTGCGTGGCTCGCAGAATTCTTTGACCCTGCATACGACGTATGGACTGTTGGAGAAGATTGCGACCTTGAGCTTCCAGAACCCACACCTGCTCGGAAAGAAGAACTTCGCGGCGACGGTCTCGGGTGGATACTCCAATGTGCAGAACATCACTACCTTCAAGGCGTCGACGCTGCAGTTCGATTTCAGAGTGACGCATAAGGTGAAGCGGGCGGATACTTTTCTTTACGATTTCCAATACCGGCGTGTTAAAGTCGACCCGAATAGCCTGCAGGTATCTGCGAATCTGATTCCTCTGCTCTCGCAGCCTGTGCGTGTCGGTGGGCCGGGGATCACCTGGTTCCACGATACGAGGCAGCCCGGACCCCTGGATGCAACCAAGGGCATGTATACGTCGGTGCAGGAGTTTCTGGCTTCGTCCAAGTTTGGATCGCAGACGGACTTCAACAGAATCGATGCATCGAACTCGACGTACTACGAGTTTGGCAAACGAAAATATGTGCTGGCTCGCAATACGCGCGTGGGATTCGAACAGACGTTTGGTGTCAATCCCAACGCCTCTACCGATCCGACCTCGACTTGCTTTGTGGCGCTGTTGAAGACTAATCCGAGCTGTGTCGCAGTGCCCTTGCCAGAGCGGCTGTATGCGGGCGGCGCTTCCTCGCATCGCGGCTTTGGAATCAATGGCGCTGGGCCGCGCGATCTGCAGACGGGCTTTCCTGTGGGCGGAACTGCAGCCTTCGTGAACACGCTTGAGTTGCGGCTTCCAGCTCCGACACTTCCTTACGTCGGTGATAGCGTCAACTTCGTCATCTTCCACGACATGGGCAATGTGTTTCAAAGTGCCGGCCAGGTGCTGCCGAGTTTCTTAAGATTCAAACAGCCGGATCGCGATACTTGTAAGAATGTCTCCGGCTCTATTGGGACCTGCAACTTCAATTATTTTTCGCATGCGATTGGGCTTGGAGCGCGATACAGGACGCCGGTGGGTCCAATACGGGTCGATTTTAGTTACAATCTCAATCCGCCGATTTATCCGGTGATCTACGACTTCAACAATAGTCTGCCGCATGTGGGCCAGGCGAATCACTTCGGCTTCTTCTTCAGCATCGGGGAGAGTTTCTGATGCGACAACTGCGATGGAGCGCGAGGATCGAGCAAAGGCATTGCCGCCGGTGGGCGATGGTGCTGGCGCTTCTCTGCGTGGGAATGGCGAGTTGGGCTCAGACCTCGAATCCTGTTGTTGCAGATCCGGCTACTCAGGGGAGTAAGGCTCCGGCGCCCCAAGAGGCGGTTTCCGGAGTTGAACTGGATCGTGTCATCGCGGTCGTAAATGACGATGTCATTTTAGAGAGCGACGTCGACCAGGAACGGAGGCTGATCGCGTTCCAGCCCTTTCGTGATGCCAGTAGAGGGTTTGGGCGGGAGCAGATTATTGAACGCCTCATCAACCGCGCTCTGATTTTGCGGCAGGCGCAACTTCAGCCTGAGGGTGAGGTGACGGACAAGCAGGTCGAAGAGCAATTGACCGCGCTGCGAAAGGCGATTCCGGCTTGCAAAGAGTATCACTGCGAGACGGATGCCGGTTGGAGTCGGTTTGTAACTGACCAGGGCTTCACGATGCCAGAGCTGAAGAAGCTGTGGAGGGAGCGCATGGAGGTGCTGCGATTTATCGAGCTGCGCTTTCGGTCGGGCATCCAGATAACCAATGATGAGATTCGGGAGTATTACGAGAAGACGCTGCTGCCGCAGTATGCGAAGCAAGGATCTGTCGCACCGAAGATGGAGACGATCGCGGACAGAATCCAAGAGATACTGTTGCAGCAGAGGGTGAGTAACCTGCTGGGAGATTGGCTGAAATCGTTGCGGGCCCAAGGCACTGTGCGGACGATTCAGCAGGATGGGGCGCCACAGTGAACGAACACGATCAGGAGCCGAAGCGCGAAGATTCGAAGCAGAAGGTCGGTCATACGATCGAAAAGATCGAGGCTGGTCTGCATCGCATCGAGGCCAAGGTAAAGCGATCCCTGGCTACGAGGATTGGCCGTGCTGTCGCCTGGACCATAGGCGGATTGCTGCTGCTTCTGGTGATCGTGTTTGGCACCTTTGCCTGGTATACGACGACCAAGGACTTTCAAGACCGGGTCGGCAAAGAAGTCGTAACGGTGCTCCAGGATGCAACGGGTGGCCGGGTAGAGCTGGGCTCTATCCGATTCAACCTGCGCCATCTTGCGGTGGAGGCGAATGGGCTTGTGATTCATGGTTTGGAGGGTCCGGGAGAGGCGCCTTATTTAGCTGCTCAGAAGATTCAACTGCGGATCAAGCTGTTCAACTTTTTCCAACACAGCTCTGGGTCAGGAATGGCTTCGCATGTTTCGTTGAACTACCTGCGGGTTGACCGCCCGCAGTTCCATCTGATCATCGATAAGGATGGTAAGACGAATCAGCCAGTACCGAAACATCCGACGATCAGTAAAACTCCATTGACGGATACTCTGCTGGATCTTAAGGCAGAGCGGGTGGAGATCGCGAATGGAGTGGCTCTGCTGAACAACCGGGCGATTCCGTTCGACCTGGCAGCGAATGATCTCAACGCTGTAGTCAACTACATCTCATCGGACGATCGATATAGGGCTACGATTGACCTGAACGATCTACGGACGAAGATGGCCAAGGAGCCTGAGGCGCAGTCGAAGCTGCACATAGAAGCGGAGCTGGGCCGAGATGTGGCGGAGCTGAAGAAGCTTGAGTTTCACACCGGCAAGGCTTCGGTTCTGACTGCAACAGGAAGCATCTCCCATTTTGTTCAGCCGGAGTGGCAGACGAGAGTGGATGGCACGTTGGAGCTTCCGCAGATCTCTATCCTGACCGGGGTGGATGGATTGAATGCCGGCACGGTGGACCTTGAGCTGAACGGACGCAATTGCACGACTTCCCCTGCGGTCGCTCAGCAACGTCCGAAGTTTTGGCAACGTACTCCGAAGAATGAGAAGCCAAGCATGAAGGTTCTGACGCCCGATCCGGATTGCAAGTCGGGCTATCTCCTGGTGGGTAAGGCGAAGGTGCACAATGCAGCGTATCGCGACGAGTATGTCCGGCTGCATGATGTGAATGGCGGCGGCCAACTGCATATCACTCCGAGCGAGCTTCTGTTGACGACGTTGACGGGAACGCTCCCAGGAGGAGGGAAGGCAGAGGGTAGCCTGCGGATTATGAACTGGCTGGGCGAGGTGCCGAGCGGTGCTCCGGCGGCTTCTGCCACTACTAAGGCCGCGGTTACGACGGCGAACAAGACAGCTAGCGCAGTCGGTGTGAAGGCTCCTGTGACGGGGACGGTTGAGCTTCCGAAGGTGCAGCCCGCCCATGCGTATCTGGATGCGATTCTGACGAAGATTCCCTTGCGAACGGTGATGGATGTAACGGCGCCGGAGCACTATGGTGATCTGGGCTTCGATACGGCTGTCAGCGGTCCGGTAAAGGTCGAGTGGGGCGGCTCTACTGCCGATATCGCCGACACCGTTGAGGTTGACGGCACTCTAACGCTCTCGCCTACTGGCGTGAGCCGCAAGGGCGCACTCTCTAACATCCCGGTGACGGGACAGGTGCAGGCGCACTATACGGGTAAGACTGAGGTCGTCAATATTCAGCGTGTAGCGTTTCAGACGCCGCAGTCCTCGTTGGAGGGAAGCGGTGTTTTGGGCGTGAACAGAGGCGATCCGTTGACGTCACTTCGAGTCGATCTCATCGTGCATGATCTGGGGGAGTACAACCAACTTCTTCAGACGCTTGGCTTCGAAGCGAATGGTAAGAAGGGAACGGCCGCGATTCCCGTGGTGCTTCATGGCGCGATGCAGTTCAATGGGACGGCTAAGGGGGAGATCCAGGATCTGGATGTGAAGGGGCACCTCGAAGCCAATCGGGTGGAGGCAAAGTTAGGAACTGCCGCCGATGTGCTGATCGATTCAGTAGTGGCGGACGCGGAGTATTCACCCTTTGCCGGTTTGGCGGTCGCCAGTTCGACCATCAAGCGCGGTACTGCGGTGCTGAATCTATCTGGGACGGCGAGACCGCGGAAGGTGGTCTCTCGCCGTGGCGCGGTGACGTATGTGTGGGATGACAACTCGGCGGTCGATACGAATGTTCAGTTGGAGAATGCGCAGCTAACGGACGTGCTGCAGATCGCTGGACAGCAACTGAATATTCCGGTCACCGGGATGATCGAAGTTCATGCACATGCGTCCGGCCCAATTCAGGCCCCTACGGGCAGTGGACGAGTGGTCCTGAGCAATGGCGTAGCGTACGGTGAGTCTTTTGAATCCGCCGCAGCTGACCTTAGTGTGCAGGGCCGTGCAATTGAGGCGAGCCGGGTCGTCGTGAAGTTGCATGGAATGCAGATCGCAGGAAACGGTGGGTATGACCTGAACTCTGAGCGCCTGCATGGACATCTTGAAGGGAATGGCCTACAGCTTTCGAAGTTTCAGGCTGTGCAGCGGACGAATATAAACGCTGATGGAACGTTGAGTATTATCGCCGATGCCAACGGGACTCTGACGGAGCCGGGATTGAAGGCTGGGATCAAGCTTACCGGTATTAAGGCGAATGGCCAGGCGGTCGGAGAGGTAGCTGCGGATATCCATAGCGAGGGCAAGAATCTTTTCTATACCACTACCTCTAGTTTGGTTGGAGCTAAATTAGAGGGCTCTGGACAGACGCAGCTCACCGGGAACTTCGATACCCAGGCGAAGTTGAGCTTTGCCGGTCTCGATGTGAATAAGCCTTTGGCGATCTTTGCGCCGGGAAGCATCGCAGTGCAGTCTTCACTGGGAGGTGTAGTGACGGTGAGCGGCCCGCTGAAGACTCCGAAGGACTTGACTGGACGAGCAGAGTTCAACGACTTCGACGTGAAGCTGCAAGGTGTGGAGTTGAAGACCGCGGAGCCCCTGAAGCTCAGCCTGCAAGGAGGAGCAGTAAGGCTGGAGCAGGTTCACATCACAGGTCTGGATACGGATCTGCGAGCGAGCGGCACCGCTCAGATCCTTGGTATTACCGATCCCAAGGGAGGGAAGTTGGATGTTAAAGCGACGGGCACGTTGAGTATGGCGTTGCTGCACAACTTCGATCCGGACATCCTTACGAGCGGCAAGTTGGAGTTCTCAGTCGTTGCGGGCGGCCAGGTGATGAATCCGGCGTTGACTGGAAAGGTACAGTTCGATCAGGTCAGTGCCTCCATCGATGGCGTGCCGAATGGTCTGAGCAATATGAACGGGACGCTCATCTTCAATCAGGACCGGTTGCAAGTAGAAAACCTGACGGCGACGACAGGGGGCGGCCAGTTGAAGATCGGCGGCTCCATTCGTTATCGAAACGGCGTTTACGCAGATTTGACCGCGACGGGCAATGTGGTTCGGGTGCGTTACAACGGTCTAAGTGCAACTGCGAATGCAAATTTCAAGCTGCAAGGGACTCAGCAGAATGCACTGCTGAGCGGCAATGTGTTGCTTACACGATTCGGGATAGGACCGGACGTTGATTTCGCCGCTTTTTCGGGGATGGGTGGAGTCTCTGCGCCACCTGATCCCAATGCGGCGGCGAATAAGATTCGGCTGGATGTTCGCGTTACGAGTTCTCCGCAGCTCGATTTTCAAAACTCCTATGCCAAGCTCTCCGGGACCGTGGATCTGACGGTCCGTGGCACGATCTCTGTCCCCTCGGTTTTGGGACGCATCCAGATTACGGATGGAAGTGCGACCTTTGCAGGAACTAAATACCAGCTCCAGCGTGGAGATATCTACTTCACCAATCCAGTGCGAATCGATCCGATCATCGATCTGGACGCTACCGCCAGGGTGGAGAGTTATGACATCACGGTCGGCTTGCATGGCACCTCAACGAGCCTCAAGCCGACCTACCGATCCGAACCTCCTCTCAGTGAGGCCGATGTCTTTGCGCTATTGGCGTTGGGCCGGACGCAGGAAGAAGCGCAGATCTACCAAGAGCGTCAGGTGCAGGCGGGAACGGATCCTACGACCAGTTCTCTCCTAGGCGGCGCGTTGAACGCGACGGTGAGCAGTAGGGTAGAGAAGTTGTTTGGAGTAGGGAGCGTCAAGATCGATCCGGCATTTATCGGGACGCTGGGTACCTCGTCCGCCAGGATTACAGTGCAACAGCAGCTTTCAAGGCAGCTCACGGCGACATTTGCGACGAATGTTAATGTTTCTGCACAGCAGTTGATCCAACTGCAGTACGATGTGAACCGCAATGTGTCGATTGTGGCGACACGGGACGAAACGGGAGTCTTCAGTGTTGTTTACAAGCTGAGGAAACGATATCGATAGTTGTGCTGATGAGCTACATCAAGCACGGCATTCGCGTCTAACCCAACCGGCTGATCAGTAGAATCACATCTAAAAAGAATTAAAAGGAGAATCATCATGAATGGTAAAAGGGAGACTGGGAACGCATCTTCTAAGCTCAAGAGGGCTTGGAGGAGTGCTTTTGTTCTTGGGTTTGGAATCATCCTGATGTCCGGGAGCGCCGCATCGAGTCGCGCACAGACTGCTGGTTCCAATGACGCCCAGATTCAGGCCGATGTCATTAAGGCTCTGGATAACAAGAAATTCAAGGATGTAAAAGCTACGGTACAGAACGGTGTTGTGACTCTGACTGGAACCGTCGATCTCTACAGCGATAAAGAACAGGCCGATCAAAAGGCTCACCATCGTAAGAATGTCAAAGCTGTGCAGAACATGATCGAGGTGGGAGGTCCCGGAACCGCAATCGATGATGTTCAGTTGCGAAACAAGCTTGCCGAAAAGCTAGCCTACGATCGCGTTGGCTATGGGACGACTGCCTTTAATGCCTTGACCATTGGTGTACAGAACGGCGTGGTGACTTTGGGTGGAGTGGCATATGGTCCTACGGATAAGGACTCTGCTGTCAGCTTGGTGGCGAATTATCCGGGGGTGAAGGACCTGGTGGATAACATCGAGGTTGCTCCGCTGTCTCCGATGGATGATCGCATTCGGCTGGCAGAAGCTCGGGCTATTTACGGTGCTCCTCAGTTGAACAAATATGCACTGGATCCTGCGAAGCCGATTCGGATTACGGTGGTGAATGGCAACGTTACGCTCTCTGGTGTTGTCGATAACCAGGCAGATAAGGACGTTGCGAATATCCGTGCGAATGGAGTTCCGGGAGTCTTCAAGGTGATCAACAATCTGCAGGTAGCAGGCGGTTCGCCCGAAAAGTAGCGATCTGCAAGGAGAGATTGGCTCGTACCGAATAGCGGTGCGGGCCAATTCTTATTTACGATAGAGTATGAGCACTTTTTGGAAGGATACTGCGTCTACGCTGGAGATGATCAAGTGGGAACACTCGGTGTTCGCACTCCCGTTTGCACTGACTGGGGCTGTGTTGGCTGCTGGTGGTTGGCCTCCGCTGCGGGTGTTGGGTTGGATTGTGGTTTGTATGGTTGCGGCTCGGAGTGCGGCGATGGCGTTCAATCGGCTGGTGGATCGGGATCTGGATGCGGCGAATCCGCGGACTGCTATGCGGGCTTTGCCGGCTGGGACGTTGACCTCGGGTTTCGTGGGTGGGTTCGTTCTGGTTGGTTCGTTGGTGTTTGTGCTGGCTGCTGCGATGCTGAATCGTCTGTCGCTGGAGCTTGCTCCTTTGGCTCTGTTGGTGTTGCTGGCTTATAGCTATATGAAGCGGTTGACGCGTTGGTCGCATCTGGTGCTTGGACTTGCGCTGGGGATTGCGCCTTCCGCGGCCTGGATCGCAGTGCGTGGATCGCTCGATGTACGGATCGTGGCCTTGACTGGAGCAGTGTTGCTTTGGGTTGGAGGCTTCGATGTTCTCTATGCTTGTCAGGACTTCGAGCATGATCGAAGAGTTGGGTTGAACAGCGTTCCGCAGGCGTTTGGGGTGGAGGCTTCGTTCTGGATTGCGCGAGCGATGCATGTTGGTATGCTGCTGATGCTGGTCTGGTTGATTGCACTCTTCGGTTTAGGGAAGGTTGCAGTTGTAGGTGTTGCTTTAGTAGCTGTGTTGCTGTGTTACGAGCATTCGATTGTGTCTCCTAAAGATATGCGGCGGATGAATGCTGCTTTCTTTACGTTGAATGGAATCATCTCTGTGCTCTTCTTTGGCTTTGTTGCGGCTGATGTTTTGAGTAAGCGCTAAGACGATTGCATGTAGAAAAGGCCCGCTTTTAGCGGGCCTTTTCGTTTAAAACTTATGTTGAGTTTAGTGGGTGTGGCGTTCTTTGAAGTCGTCTATTTTGTCGGAGATTTTGTCTTTGACGTTTTGAGCGGTGGAGGTAACCTTTGAGCGAACGTCGTGTGCGGTGTGATCGCTCTCTGCTTTTGCGTGAGATGCTTCGACTTTGGCGTCGGCGCGTTTGGAGTCCGAGACGTCGCTTGCGGTGTCCTTGGCTTTGCCCCAGGTTTCGCGTGCCGCGCCTTTGATCTCGTCTACCGCGCCTGAGTTGGCAATCTTCTGGTTTCCAGTGGCTTCACCGAAGGCCTGTTTTACCTTGCCTGTTACCTGTTCGACTTTTCCTTCAACTGTGTCTTTGTTCATGTTCTTACTCCTTGTGAAAGCAGGGACGTCGATGATTTGATGCGCCGAATGTTGAGATCTTATTCGGCACCTCGAAGGATCGAAGTTAAGCTAGAGTGCGCGTCGGCCAGAGAGTAGATTAAAGATGAGAACGATGATGGCGAGTACCAGCAGTATGTGGATCCATCCACCGAGGGTGTAACTGCTAACGAGACCGAGAACCCACAGAATGAATAGAATGATTGTGATTGTCCAAAGCATGCGGTTCTTTCTCCTAATGCAGGCCCGGCAATAATTTCTACCATGGGCTATAAATCCAGGACCTTGCGGCCTTCGTAAGTTAAGTTGCCCTGGAAACCCCATAGGTTGCCACTCTGGTGAAAATAGGAGGTTCTTCTGGCCTCTTTGAGGGAATAACTTGAAGGTTGCGATACAAGGTGAGTTCGGTTCGAACAGCCACATGGCTGCCCGGGAGATGCTCGGCGAAGTGGAGATCGTTCCTTGCGCTGTCTCGGCCGAGGTGCTGGCGAAGGTTGTTTCGGGCGATGCGGATGGGGCGGTATTGCCGATCGAGAATAGTTTGCATGGCTCGGTTGCGGAGCACTATGATCTTCTTCTCGAGCTCCCGGTACGAATCGTGCGAGAGAGTTTGTTGCGGATCCGACATAACCTGATTGCGATGCCGGGCGTGAAGATCGCGGCGATCCGACAGGTGATCTCACATCCGGTGGCCTTGTCGCAGTGCAGGCGGTTTCTGACGGCTCACCCGGAGTTCAAGGTGGTTTCGTTTTACGATACCGCCGGCAGCGTGAAGCATCTCATGTCTGAGGGGCTACGCGATGTCGCCGGTGTGGCTCCGGAGCTAGCTGCGACGGAGTATGGTGCGGAGGTGCTGGTGGCCGGGATCGAAGACCACGCCGAGAATTACACACGCTTTCATCTGGTGACGCGCGAGGGAGCCCAGAGGCGGAATGCTCCGGATATGGGCGGAAGCCCTGACAAGATGAGCCTTGCGTTTGCTATTGAGCATCGTCCTGGGACCTTAGTGGCTGCGTTGCAGCGTTTGGCGGATACGGGAATCGATCTGACCAAGATCGAGTCGCGTCCGGTGATCGGAAGTCCCTGGGAGTACGTCTTTTATGTGGACGTACGCTTTGGGCGGCCTGAGATGGCAGATGAGGCCCTGCTGGCGCTGCGAGGACACTGCCGCATGGTCAAGGAGTTGGGGCGGTATCGGGCTGCCTAGCCTTTCCGGCCAAGGTTTCGAGGGGGTACCCCCCATTGACCGGGCGCAAGTGGTTTCTTTGCATACAGTTACGGCTGGACTTGGGTTGTAAGCGATTGCTGCTAAAAGGGTTACGTCCAAATTCGTCTCCGGTAAAGGGTTAGGGGTTTAAAGGTAGAAGCCCCGGCGCTGGCCGGGGCTTCTGGTTTCAGTCTTTTCTTAATCTCTGTCTCTATTCTAAAAGAACGACCAAAACTAAAGTGCCACTTTTAATTGTTTTTATTTGGTTTGTTTTGATGGAGTTAGGTTGTTTGAGGGGGTTGACAGGAAAGGCAGGGGTTAGGGGCTAGGGATTAGGGGTTAGAAGGCTAGTTGTTTGGATGATGTGGTGAGGTTTTTATTAATTGTTGGTGAAGGGTCGTTAAATTCGTGGATGGGTGTGTTAATCATGCGAGCTCTTGTGATGCCGATGACGGGGAGGTTGGCTGTGGTTTGGCCTCTGGAGTAGAATTGCGACCATCGGCAGACTTGAGCATCGAATAGTAAGAAATCTGATAGGGGGGCACTCAAATGCCAAACGACTTTGTAAGTGTAATCAAGCCGAGCGCGACCAAATCTGAGAACACTGGGGAGAGCTCTGGGGCTTCGAGGGCGATTCCGGTGCTTCCAGTTCGCGATACGGTGCTCTTCCCGCACGCGGTGTTACCGCTGACGGTGGGAAGGGAGAGCTCGATTCAGTTGATTCAGTCCCTGGGCGAGGAGAAGTCGATCCTGGTGGTCGCGCAGCGAGATGCGCGCCAGGACTCGCCGCTGGCGGCGGATCTGTACTCGGTTGGAACGCGCGCCACGGTCCACAAGGTCGTGAAGATGCCGAACCAGAGTCTCTTTGTCTTTACGGAGGGCAACGAGCGGGTGAAGATGGGCGAGTTCACGCAGTTGACGCCGTTTATGACCGCGGAGTACGAGGTCATCGACGAGGCCGAGCCGGGCGTTTCGCCCGAGGCTGAGGCTTTGCAGCGCAATGTGGTGAGCCAGTTCCAGAATATTGTGACCTCTTCGCCTACGCTCTCGGACGATCTGCAGACGATAGCGATCAATATCGATGAGCCAGGCCGGTTGTCGGACTTTATCGCGTCTTCCCTGCCATTCCTGACGACGACCGACAAGCAAGAGCTGTTGGAGATGCCAAATGTGACGGCGCGATTGGAGCGCATCAATAAGCATCTGGCGAAGGAGCTTGAGGTGCAGCAGTTGCGCAACAAGATCCAGAGCGAGGTGCAGGACTCCGTACAGCAGTCGCAGCGGGACTACTACCTGCGCGAGCAGTTGAAGGCGATCCAGAAGGAGCTTGGCGATCTCGACGATACGCAGAAGGATATTGCGGATCTGAAGGAGAAGATCGAGAACGCCGGCATGCCGGACGAGGTAAAGAAGGACGCGCTGAAGGAGCTGGGACGGCTGAGCCGGATGAACCCGGCGGCGGCGGACTACAGCCTGACGCGGAACTACGTGGAGTGGCTGGCGGTGCTGCCGTGGGCGAAGACCTCTTCGAGCGAGGTTGACATCCTGAAGGCGAAGGAGATTCTCGATGAGGATCACTATGGCTTGAAGAAGGTCAAGGACCGCATTCTGGACTACCTCTCGGTGCGGCGTTTGAAGCCGGACATGAAGGGGCCGATCCTGTGCTTCGTCGGGCCTCCGGGTGTCGGTAAGACCTCGCTGGGACGTTCGATCGCACGGGCTTTGGATCGCAAGTTCTCGCGTATCTCATTAGGCGGCATGCATGACGAGGCGGAGATTCGCGGACATCGCCGGACCTACATCGGCGCGTTGCCGGGACAGATTATCCAACACCTGAAGAGGGTGGAGGTGAAGGACCCGGTGTTCATGCTGGATGAGATCGACAAGCTGGGCCGCGACTTCCGTGGCGATCCTGCGAGCGCATTGTTGGAGACGTTGGACCCGGAGCAGAACAACACGTTCCGCGACAACTATCTCGATCAACCGTTCGATTTGAGCAAGGTTCTGTTTATCTGCACAGCCAACCAGCTAGACACGATTCCTGGACCTTTGCTGGACCGCATGGAGATCATCGAGCTGACCGGCTATACGGAAGAGGAGAAGGTGAACATCGCCATCAAGTACCTCATCCCGCGGCAGACGAAGGAGAACGGCATCAATCCTGACTTGATCGAGTTCCCGCAGGAGAGCGTCCACCTGATCGCACGGCACTATACGCGTGAGGCTGGCGTTCGAAAGCTGGAGCAGCAGATCGGTACGGTGTGCCGGAAGCTGGCACGGCGTATCGCCGAGGGCAAGGACACGAAGCTGGTGATTACACCGGAGATCGTGCACGAGTTCCTGGGCGGCATCAAGGTTCGCGTGGATACGGAGATCGCGGAGCGGACGAAGCGTTCGGGCGTGGCGGTTGGCCTGGCGTGGACTCCAGCAGGAGGCGACGTGCTCTTTATCGAAGCGAACAAGATGAAGGGCAAGGGCGGCTTCACGATTACCGGGCAGATCGGCGATGTGATGAAGGAGAGCATGCAGGCGGCGCTGACGTGGGTTCGATCGAACGCGGCTGCGCTGGGTCTGGATGAGGACTTCACCAAGGACACGGATCTGCACATCCACGTCCCTGCGGGAGCGATTCCGAAGGACGGACCTTCGGCTGGTGTGACTATGGCTACGGCTCTGGTCAGCCTGCTGACGGATACTCCGGTGCATCCGTTGACGGCTATGACGGGTGAGATCACGCTGAGCGGCAATGTACTGCCGGTGGGCGGGATCAAGGAGAAGTTCCTGGCGGCGAAGCGGGCTGGCGTGCGGGATGTGATCCTGCCGAAGGACTGCAAGCAGCAGGTGGATGAGGACCTGACGCCGGATCAGATCGAAGGCGTTACGATCCACTACGCGACGCGGATTGAAGATGTGCTGGCGGTTGCTCTGCCGAAGACGACGAGCGAGCTGGTGCAGGATGAAGAGGTCCGCGAAGAGGTACTGCACGCTACGGTGTAATCCCGTAACGAGCAGGAAGCATCGAAGAGAGCGGTTCGGCGATTGCCGGGCCGCTCTTTTTGTTTCCCAGGAGGTGTGTGGCGAATGATGACGATTGGGCACTCGACGCTGGAGATCGAGGCTTTTCTATGGGCGTTGAAGGAGAACGACTGCCGCCTGCTGGTGGATGTGCGGCGGTATCCGGGTTCGCGGCGGCATCCGCAGTTTGGGCAGGCGCGGCTGTTTGAGGTGTTGGAGGCTGCGGGGATTCGTACGGCGTGGCGGGAGGGTTTGGGTGGGCGGAGGGCGACGCGGAAGGACAGCATCAACACAGGCTGGAGGGCCGATAGCTTTCGCGGGTATGCGGACTATATGCAGACGGCGGCGTTTGGAGGGGAGATCGACTGGCTGGTAGGGCAGCCGGAGCTGGAGCGAGTGGCGGTGATGTGCGCGGAGGCGGTGCCGTGGAGGTGTCACCGGTCGTTGATTGCGGATGCGGTGATTGCGCGTGGGTTTGGAGTGGAGGATGTGTTCGTGCAGGCGGATGGGCGGAGCACGGTGAAGGCTCATGCGATGACGGACTTTGCCCGGGTGGAGGGTGGGAGGGTTTGGTATCCGGGGGAGGCTACTTTGTTTGTCTGAGGTTGTGGGGCTGATTGGAGGAAGGCTTAACACCGATTTTCACGGATGGCACCGATTTGGTCTTGCCTTTCCTGTTTTGTTTTTCGGGTTGCTGATTTTCTTTTTCTTCTTTTCTTCTTCATCTGTCCTTCTCTTCTGCTCTTTTTTTCTTCTTTTTATTTTTTGCTTTCTCTCTTCTTTTTGTTCTGTTTACCGGGCTTTTTGATGGGTGGGGGTGTTGATGCGATGGAATACATGGGTGGAATGGGTGTCCTTCTTAACGGTGGAAGGAGAATTTATGACAAGTAGCACTATTAGCAATGGCGTTCAGCATGTTCAGTCGGGGGGAGCGGAGGTTGCTTTTCGGGTGGATGGACAGGGGCCGGGGCTGGTTCTTTTGCATAGCGCGGGAAGCGATTCTGCAGCTTGCTGGGATCATATGATCGGTCAGTTTACGGACGATTGGACCGTGGTTCGTCCGGATCTGGCGGGCTCTGGTGGGACGGTGGATGGAGGCGGAGCGCTCTCGTTGAAGACGATGGCGGCGCAGGTTGTGGCGGCTGCGCGGGCGGCAGGGGTGGAGAAGTTCGATCTTGTCGGCCACTCGCTGGGCGCGCAGGTGGCGATTCAGGTTGCGGCGGAGTATCCAGAGGCGGTGAAGTCGATGGTTCTGGCTTCGGCCTGGCCGACGCACGACGATTGCAGGCTGAGGGTGATGAATCAGGCGACGCTGGGGCTGGTGGAGAGCGACCGGCGAGCCATGGCGACTCTGCTGCTGTTGATGTCGACGAGTCCGGCGTTTGTGGCGAAGATCGGCGATGCGGGAGTGGCGCAGTTTGTCGAGAATATCCTTAGCTCAACCAACTGGGAGGGGATGAAGCGGCAGATCGAGCTGAACTGCGTGTCCGACGTCCGGGAGCAGGCGAAGAGCATCGATAAGCCGGTGCTGGCGATTGGAGGCTCTCAGGATACGGTCATTCCGCCGGCGTTGACGCGCGAGGTTGCGGGGCTGATTCCGAACGCTCAGTACAAGGAGATTACGAGCGGGCATATGCTGATCTTTGAGCAGCCGGGGCCGTTTGTGGGGCTTTGTAGAGGGTTTCTGCGGGACGGGCTGGTTTAGCTGATCTGCTGATTTAGCGGTAGTTGAAGGCGAGGAAGGGTCAGGGCGGGGTTCGCTCTGGCCCTTTTTCGTTTTGGGAGTGATATTCGCTGGGATGGGGAGTCCAAGAGGTGTGCTCGGGTATTCTGGGTTGATGCGGGTGCGGGTTCTTTATTTCGGGGTTTTGAGGGATTTGGCCGGCCATCGCGAGGTGGAGGTGGAGCTGGCGGAAGGATTGTCTGTGGCGGAGTTTTTGGCGTTTCAGCGGGCGTCATTTCAGCGGGCGTCCGTGGCAGAGGCTTCGCAGCTTTGGGATTCGATCGCGGTGGCGGTGAACAAGGAGTATGCACGGGGGGATGTGGTGTTGCGGGATGGGGATGAGGTGGCTTTGCTGCCGCCGGTGAGTGGGGGGCGCGGGCTATGAGGATCGAGATTGTGGATGAGGCGATTCCTGCCGAGGCGATCGTCGCGGAGATGAAGGCTGGGGCCGATGGGGCGGTGTGCGTCTTCGACGGGATTGTGCGGGACAATACGCGGGGGCGGAGGACGCTGCATCTGGACTATGAGGCGTACCGGGAGATGGCGCTGGAGCAGATGAAGGGGTTGGCGGCGGAGGCGGTGACGCGGTTCGGGGTGCGGGATGTGGCTCTGGTGCATCGGCTGGGACGGCTGGTGGTGGGGGAGACGAGCGTGCTGGTGGTGGTGGCTTCGGCGCATCGGGGGGCGGCGTTCGATGCTTGCCGGTGGCTGATCGATACGTTGAAGACTACGGTGCCGATCTGGAAGAAGGAACAGTTTGTGGATGGAGCGGTGTGGGCGGATGGGGAGCCGTTTCCGGCTGCGATGGCGGTGCATTCCGGGGACGATCTGGAGATGCTGGGATGAAGCTGGCTGGTCTGATCGTGGTGACCGCGCTTTTGACGGAAGGCGGGATGTTTGGACAGGCTCCGATTGAGCGGCGCGCCCCGCAGGGTTTGGGGGAGGGCGATATTCCCACGCTGCGGGTGCAGACGCGGCTGGTGAATCTGCCGGTGAATGTGGTGGATGCGAAGGGAGCTCCGGTGGGTGGGCTGGGGAAGGAGGACTTCGAGATTCTGGAGGATGGGAAGGTGCAGAAGATCTCGATCTTCGAGCGGGAGTCGGTGTCGCCGCTGTCGGTGGTACTGGCGATCGATGGGAGCGAGAGTGTGCTGCGGAATGAGCGGCTGGAGAAGGATGCGGCGAAGCACTTCGTCAAGGCGCTGATACGGGAGCAGGATGAGGTGGATCTGATGGAGTTCTCGGATACGGTAAGGGAGATTGTGCCGTTTACGAATCAGGTGAAGCAGATCGATGCGGGGTTGGGGGAGTTGCAGCATGGGGATGCGACGGCGTTGTATGACGCGATCTATCTGGGGGCGGAGCGGTTGGCGACGACTCGGACGGATGCGGGGCGGCGCAGGGTGATGGTACTGATTACCGACGGCGAGGATACGGTGAAGGGTTCGCGGTATGGGCAGGCTCTGGAGCAGGCTCAGCGGGCGGGAGCGATGGTGTACTCGATCATCATTGTGCCGGTGGCGGCGGATGCGGGGCGGAATACGGGTGGGGAGCATGCTCTGATCCAGATGGCGAGCGATACGGGCGGGAAGTACTACTACGTGGAAGAAGCGAAGGATCTGGAGCCGGCGTTTCGGAAGGTGTCGGAGGATCTGCGGACGCAGTATTTGCTGGGGTACTATGCGCCGCAGCGGGAGCGCGATAATTCTTACCGGGCGATACGGGTGCGGATGAAGGATACGGCGCTGCGGGGGACGTATGAGCTGCGTTACAGGACGGGATATTATGCGGATGCCCGGTGAAGGCTTTTGACGGTATGAACGCGCCTTCGGCTGAGATGCACTAAGCTTGGCTTAGAGGCGATTATGAAGAGCACCAGGAAGAAGTTTGAGTTTGCACATGTAGCTGAGGGGATTGCGCGGCAGGCGGGGACTTTGCTGCGGGGGTTCTACGAGAAGGGTGTGACGGCCGAGTACAAGGGCGATGTCGACCTGGTGACGGAGGCGGACCGGGCCAGCGAGGCGCTGATCGTCGAGAAGCTGAAGGCGGCGTTTCCGGGGCATGGGGTGTATGGGGAAGAGGGCACTCGCGATGGGTTGGAGAGCGAGTACCGGTGGTATGTCGATCCGTTGGATGGGACGACGAACTTTGCGCATGGGTTTCCGTCGTTCTGCGTGCTGCTGGGGTTGGAGCGGCGGGCTCCGGGACTAGCTGCGGATGCGGATGGAGAACTGATTGCCGGGGTGACTTACGATCCGCTGCGGGATGAGATGTTCTCGGTGGAACGGGGTAAGGGGGCGTGGCTGAATGGACGGCAGATTCAGGTGTCTAAGACGGCGAAGCTGCAGGAGTCTTTGACGGCTACGGGTTTTCCGAGCCAGAAGCGGCATGAGAATCCGAACGTTCACTTTTATCAGCAGGTGACGCTGCGGTCGCATGGGGTTCGGCGGGTGGGTTCTGCTGGGCTGGATCTGGCGTATGTGGCGTGCGGACGGCTGGATGGGTTCTGGGAGTTCAATCTGAATCCCTGGGATACGGCGGCGGGCGTGTTGCTGGTGGAGGAGGCGGGTGGGACGGTGACGCACTTCAATGGCGGCAAGTTCACTTTGGATAGCCGCGAGGTACTGGCTACGAATGGGTTGATCCTTGGGGAGCTGCAGCACCTTTTTACCGAGATGTTCGCAGGGCGGGAGCTGGAGACGATTCCTACGCCGGCGGAGTTTGCGAGGAGAAGGGCTGAGGCAGGACGATAAACGAGAGATCGCCACTGAGAGAGCTCAGTGGCGATGTGTTGCTGGTCTGATTGGAATGCGAGCTTGAGGTTCTGGAAGGAGACTGAGAAGGTCAGGACCCCAGGATTGCTTTTGGTTCGAGATAGGCTTCGAGGCCTATCTCGCCATACTCTCTTCCAATGCCGGACTGTTTGAATCCGCCGAAGGGTGCTCCGGTATCGTGTGGCGCGCCGTTGATCGAAACTCTTCCAACCTGAAGCTGTGAAGCGATGCGGTTCGCTCTCTCCATGTCTGACGAGCTTATATAGGCGTAGAGACCATAGATTGAATCGTTGGCAATCTCGATGGCTTCTTCGTCCGTCTTGTACGTCAGGATGGAGAGGACCGGGCCGAAGATCTCCTCTTGCGCGATGCGCATGTTGCGAGTGACGTTGGCGAAGACGGTCGGCCTTACGAAGTTTCCCTCTTCGAGGGACTTCGGACTGAGGCCCTGTGGATGTCCGAGGCCGCCGGTTACGAGCTCCGCACCTTCTTCGACGCCGCTCTTGATGTAGCCCTGGACGCGCTCGTATTGTTTCCTGCTGACCAGAGGTCCTATAAAGGTGTCCTCGTCCAGGCAGTTGCCGACCTTGACCTGCTCCACTGCATGCTTGATGGACTTCTTCACTTCGTCGAGGCGATCTTCGGGTACGAGGAGGCGGGTCCCGGCGTTACAAGCTTCTCCGTTGTTCAGGAAGGCATTCATGATGGCCAGGGGAATAGCCTTGGCGAAGTCTGCATCGTCCAAGATGATATTTGCGGACTTGCCGCCAAGCTCGAGGGTGACTCGTTTCATCGTATCGACGGCGCCTTTGGCGATCGTCTTTCCGGTTGCGGTAGAGCCGGTGAACGAGATCTTTGCCACGTCCGGATGTCTTGTCAGCTCTGCCCCAACGACATCGCCACGCCCGACGACGACGTTGAATACACCGGGAGGAAGACCCGCTTCGTGGAGGGCCTCTACGAGGACCTGGGTTTGGATTGCGCTCATCTCACTCGGCTTAATGACGGTCGTACAGCCCGCGGCAATGGCTGTTCCCATCTTTCTGCAGATAAAGAGGGCATTGGAGTTCCAGGGAGTGATCACGGCGGTGACGCCGAGGGGCTCAAAGATGACCTTTGCGTTGCCCATCTCTCGAACGAAGTTGAAGTTCGAGAGGGCTTTCTTTACGTGAAGAAACTCATCTGTCGAAAACGCAGCAGCTATAGGCGATTTTTTTACCGGCGCACCGAACTCTTCAACCATCGCCTCGCTGAGAGGCTGAGCCCTCGCCTTCAAGGCATCGTAGAGCCGCTGCAACCAATCCAATCGTTCTTCTCTGGTTGTGGTGGAGAAGGTTTTAAATGCCGCTTTTGCGGCTGCGATGGCGTCCTGCGTATCTTCGACGTTCCCGAGGGTTACATGTCCGAGGAGTTGATTCGATGAAGGGTTGATGAGGCCGAATTTCTCTTGGCCCTTCGACTCGACGAACTGGCCGTTAATGTAATGCGTCGTGATGTTTACCATTTTGGGTTAACACATCATCTATTTGTTTATTCCTTTCTTTGCGGCTTATAGGTTTTACAAAAAACCAGCCTGTACGCAACGCGTTGCCTTTTATGGGATAGCGTTGCGTCCGAAGATCACTTCCAGCAACGGCATTTATCGTTACTAATTCCGTTGAGAACAAACGGCGTAGGCCAGCTCACGACAAGTAACACCCTCCTATTCGACCCGGCCAAATCGGACCTCCAGTTCTTTGAATATCGCGTAGGCTTGATCGACCGGGATAAGAGGGCCGTGCTTCTCCCGAAATTCATTGGCAAAGCAGTCTATCTCAGAAACATACTCTTCTCGATTGGGCCCATCGTACTTAGTCTTCAATTCCAGCACATGCTTCAGAGCAGCTTCGGTTGAGATCGTCTTCCCAGCGACAGCGCCCTTGCAAATTACAACCTGTCGTTGCCGCTCAACGCGATCCAGCAAATAATCCTTGACGTCCGTAGGAGGCGTTGTGTTCCTGGCAATTCGCGAGTACCACCACGCGCGAAGCGACATTAGTGTTTGGTTAGGCCGCATGTTGACCACCTACATTGAGAATTACCACTTACGTCGCGCTGGTGGTTGTCGATCGCCAAGCAACGTCGCCGTGTGAGTCGCCATTTGCATGTCTAAAATAAATACCTCACGGAAAGGAATACTTGGCTTCGCAAGCTTAACCTGTTCTATTGCATCTTTCCATTCATCTTCAATCAGGAGAGAACAGGTTGGCACACAATCTACAACCAACACGGTCGAAGGAGGATACGCTTTATTGGCTTTTAGGTTGAGGCTTGCAAGAATCAGTTCAGCCAGATCCTTGCGTTCTCACCCCCACTGAACACATACGGTTTGGAGATGATGTTTTTTCCTTCTCGATGGATTCCTCGTACCCCGAAGGAGTTCCCCCGCTGATCCAGCCGTCGACGGCTATCAGAGTCGTTTCGATGAACGGACCTGGTGATCTCTACGAATACTCTCCTCGGCGCGTCTCCGTGCTCAACGAGCGAGCCAGAAGACCAGAGAACGGCATCGTACGATTGTGATCCGCTCAACCATCGAACCTTGATTCGTCTCCCCGCTTGATAACGCGCTTGGATGTATCGAGCCAAGGGAAGCAACTCTTCAACAAGGCGCTTATCGGTTTTCGACTTGCGTAGTCTTAGTCGGCTTTTTCCTTCAGGTTCTCGGCGTATCTGGTCGAAAAGGTCATATACTTTGCGACAGAAATCAAGACCATCCAATAGCTGGTCATCAATTGCCGCGAGTTCGATGCGCGAATCTTTTGGCACTCGAAGCAACCTAACCTTTCTAACCCTTGATATATAAGATGCGCGCTTCTATCCTGAGCTCCCGATGAATGATACCTTCTCGTTTCGGAACTCGCGATGGTGCGAACTCTATCCTTGCTTCTGCGTATGGGACCCGGTTGACACAAGAAATCGCTAATGTCATTCACAATCTCAGATTATTCCTCAAATGTCGGCTTCTCGGAAGTAATCATGATCCCAAGGGAACGTTACTGCTCAATCAATGGGATTTCAGCAACTGTGTCTCCCTACAAACGCTCTACGAGCGACCACAGGGTAAATACTGTGGCTGCGGCGGTGTTTTCGGTGAGGCTTGCGAAGATGGTTGCGCACTGGAGGGTGTCTCGATTGGCGTGATCCGCCTCTATTGAGCTGAAGGGGTCCATGTTTGACTTATAGGCTGGCGAGCATGCGACGGTGGACAACTCTCCCAAGGCCTTCGACGATATGGCTTGCACGGCGTTCCTATAGAAGAGTCCGAGCCCCCATGCTTTGACCTGCTCGAAGTGGTCTTCCAGGTTGCTTTGGCTGGGAGAGGTGTGGACGAGGATGTCCTGGGTGGTGATCTCCGCCTCCTCCGCTCCAAGGGCGATCAGTTGAGCTTGCAATGATTGCAGAAAGGATGGGGTCGGTTCGAAGTGACGGACCGTATCCTGGTGACTGAGGAGATAGGCCTCGTCCCTTACCGTGACGCCGGCCTCGTTTTGGTCTTCGAACATCGCGGCCATGAGACGGATGCTGGCTGTCGCGCTGGCGGCGTAGGCTTGGGGATCTCCATCTTTGTGTTTGTAGGAGTCCAGGACGCTGGCCTGGGTGGCAAGCTCCAGGGCCTTGCTGGATCTTCTTTTGTGGGTGTCTGGTTTAGCAGGGGAGAGTCTGCCAAGGTTGGGCAGGGTCAATAGAGCTGCTCCACTTGGAGCGGTGCTGCGATTAAAGAATTGGCGACGAATGTTCATTTTTTCCCTCTCATCTCTGGCGTTCGGGATTAGGGAATCAGCCTCTTGGCGCAGATTATCGTCCTCTAGAACAGGGGTCAATGAACAATTGAGACAACTTAGTCGCTTTTGCGTGGTTTTTCCCATTGATTCGGTTGATGTTTTAAGCGAGGGGTTCGGTCTGTGCGATGGCTTACGGAGGCTATTTGCAGGCAGGGAAGGGTGTGCTGTTAGAATTCTTAACAAAGCTCAACTGCAAAATTGATTTTCAGATGAGGGCAAAAGGGAGAGTTTAGAGATGGCTTATGTGATTGCGGAACCATGCATCGGGACGAAGGATACGGCATGCGTGGACGCTTGCCCGGTGGATTGCATCCACCCGAAGAAGGATGAGACGGGCTACGGCGATACCGAGCAACTGTTCATCGATCCGGTAGAGTGCATCGACTGTGGCGCGTGCGTTCCGGTTTGCCCGGTTTCGGCGATCTACGCTGGCGACGATCTGCCGGAGAAATGGGCGGCCTTCCAGGAGAAGAACGCGACTCATTTTGGCCGATAGATTCTAAGGTTTGAGTTGAGGCGCGCGGCCATCTGGTCGCGCGTTTTGCTTTTTGGGGTGAGGGTGCGATGAAGAGTCTGGCCTCGGCGGATGTGCTCTCGGAGACGGCGGCGCGGCTGCGAAGCGTGAGTGTCGACGATCGAGCGTTGTGGGGACGGATGACTGCGACGAAGATGGTTCGGCATCTGGGGCACGCCTTTGAGATGGCTCTGGGGGAGCGGATGGTAGAGCCGGTGAAGGGTGTTCCACCGACGGTGATGAAATGGATGGCGCTGCGGTCGGGGTTTCGCTGGCCGAAGGACTATGCGACGCCGCCGGACCTATTGCGCGCTGTGCAGGAGAGCTGTGGCGAGGAGTTCGAGGTGCTGCGGTGTTCCGCGATGGAGAAGATGGAGCGGATGGTTCGCGCATCGGACTGGGCTGCGACGCACCCCATCCTGGGGTCGATGACAGAGAAGGACTGGATGCGGTGGGGATATCTGCATACGGACCATCATCTGCGGCAGTTTGGGCGGTAGAGGATGATTCAGCATGTGGGTGAGGCGATCGTGTTGCGGACGTGGCCCTTCCATGAGGCCGACCTGCTGGTGAGCCTGTTTACGCGGGAGCAGGGGCGGGTGAAGGGAGTGGCTCGGCATGCGATGCGGAGCCGACGGCGGTTCGGCGGGGCGCTGGAGCCGATGACGCATGTGCGGGCCTCGTACTCGGAGAGGCCGAAGCAGGAGCTGGTGCGGATGGACTCGTTCGAGATTGTCTCGTCGCCGCTGAGCAGGCCGATCGACTATGAACGCACGGCGGCGCTGGAGCTGGTGGCCGAGGTGTTGGAGGAGCTGCCGGAAGGGGCGGTGGACGATGCGGTGTTTCGGCTGGCGGTGGCGGCGATGGAGGAGATGCAGGTGGGGCGGGTGTGGATGCCGGTGACGTACTTCTGCCTGTGGATGAACCGGCTGATGGGTTGGATGCCGGAGCTGGGGCATTGCAATGTGTGTGGGCTGGATCTGAGGGGTGGGACGGTGTGGTATTCGCCGACGAGCGATGGGGTGACGTGCGAGGACGACCGGCGGGGTGGGAGTGTTGCGTTGTCGGCGGAGGCGGTGGGCGAGGCGATGCGGATGTTTCGGGGGACGGTGAAGGGGCTGGCTGTGGAGGAGTGGCCGAGGGAGCGGGTGGCGGAGCTGCGGCGGTTCGCAGTGGATATGCTGGAGCGCGGGTTGGAGCGGAGGCTGATGAGTGCGCGGGCCTTGGGGCGGATTTCGTAAATCGCGTTCGTCCGATTCGCTACAATCAGCAGATGGTCTTGGATAAAAAGAAGGCGTTGACGTTTCAAGAGTTGTTGTTTACTTTGCAGCGATTTTGGGCGGACCGGGGTTGCGTTTTGCAGCAGCCGTACGACGTAGAGGTTGGGGCGGGGACGATGTCTCCGGATACGTTTTTGCGGGTGCTTGGGCCGAAGCCGGTGAGGATCGCGTATGCGCAGCCCTCGCGGCGGCCGGCGGATGGACGGTATGGGGAGAACCCGAACCGGCTGTTTCGGCATACGCAGTTGCAGGTGATTCTGAAGCCGCCACCGGAGCGGGTGCAGGAGATGTATCTCGAGTCGCTGGTGGCGATCGGGATCGACCTGAAGGAACACGATATCAAGTTCGAAGAGGACAACTGGGAGTGGCCGGTGGGCGGCGCCTGGGGTGTCGGCTGGCAGGTGATGTTGGATGGGTTGGAGATTACGCAGTTTACGTACTTCCAGCAGTGCGGGGGGATGGATCTGGACCCGATCTGCGGGGAGATTACGTATGGGCTGGAGCGGATCGCGGGGTTCCTGCAGGATGTGGACTCGATCTACGACATCGTGTGGGCGGTGGAGCCGGATACGGGCCGCAAAGTGACGTATGGAGAGATGCGGCTGGCGGAGGAGGAGCAGTTCTCGGCCTATAGCTTCGACTATGCGGATGTGGGGCGGCTTTGGGAGCACTTGAACTCGTACGAGGCGGAGTGTCTGGGGCTGTTGGAGAAGGCGAAGGGCTTTGAGGGGATGGAGACTTTGGAGCTGAAGCGGTTTCCGGTGCTGGGGGCGTATGAGCTGGCGTTGAAGTGCTCGCATATGTTCAATCTGCTGGATGCTCGTGGGGCGATCAGCGTGACGGAGCGCGTGGGTGTGATGGCACGTATTCGGATGCTGGTGGTGGGCGTGGCGAAGGCTTATGCGGCGCAGGGACAGATGCTGAATGAGGTTGCGAAAGAGGGTGTGGCGGTTTGAGGGTTTACGTCCCACCCTTTGCGATGAGACTGCAAAGGATGGGGCACCCGGGCTTTGGTGCGGGTTCTAGTTTGCGGGTGAAGGTGCTTCTCTAATCGCTTGCGGTCAGGATGGGCACTTGGATTGGTTTCAGGATTAGAGAATAGGACGGTTATGGCTGAGTTTTTGTTTGAGATTGGGTTGGAGGAGATTCCTGCACGGATGATCGCAGGGGCGCAGGCGGAGCTGGAGCGGCGCGTGGTGGCGATGCTGGAGCGGGAGCGGCTGGTGAGGGCCGGTGTCGAGAGCAGGGGCTTCTCTACGCCGCGGCGGCTGGCGGTGACGGTGGCTGGGGTCGCGGAGCGGCAAGAGGATGTGGCGGAGGAGTTGGTGGGGCCTTCGGCGAAGATTGCGTTCAAGGATGGGGTGGCTACTCCGGCGGCGGTGGCGTTTGCGAAGAAGGCTGGCGTGGCGGTTGAGGACTTGAAGACGGTTTCGACGCCGAAGGGGGAGTACCTGGCGGCGACTTCGGTGAAGGCGGGGCGGAGTGCGGCGGAGGTGATTGCCGCGGAGCTGCCGAAGGAGCTGGCGGGGATTTATTGGGCGAAGAATATGTATTGGCGGGCGGGGAAGCCGGAGAGGTTCGTGAGACCGGTGCGGTGGATGGTGGCGCTGCTGGGGAGTGAGGTGGTTCCGGTTGAGTTTGCGGGGAAGACGGCGGGGAAGGTGACGTTTGGGCACCGGGTGTTGTTTGGGGATGGGGAGATTGCTGTGTGGGCTCCGGGGACTTACGTAGAGGCGCTGGAGAAGGCTTTTGTGATTGTGGATGTGGAGGCGCGGCGGCATCGGATTCGGAAGGCTCTGGACCGGGCGACCCGGAGCGTGGATGGGCTGCGGTGGCGGGAGGATCATGGGCTGGTCGATAAGCTGACGCACTTGACGGAGTGGGCTTCGGTGGAGGGTTCGGCGGGCAGAGATTCGGTGGTACTGGGTGGATTTGAGGCGGCTTATATGGAGCTGCCGGAGGAGGTGCTGGTGACGGTGATGCGGGATCACCAGAGCTACTTCGCGGTGGAGGATAAGGCGGGGAGTCTGGCTCCGCACTTTCTGGCGGTGCTGAATATGGAGGCCGATGAGGCGGGGCTGGAGGTGATTCGGCATGGGAATGCGCGGGTGCTGCGGGCGCGGTTCAACGATGCCCGGTTCTTCTGGGAGTTTGATCAGCGCGTGCCGCTGGTAGAGCGGGTGAAGCTGCTGGAGAGTGTGACGTTCCAGAAGGATCTGGGAAGCTATGCGGCGAAGTCGGAGCGGGTGAAGAAGGTGGCGGCTGCGCTGGCGGGGTTGGTTGTGTTGCGGGGCGCTGCAGTGGATGTGGTTGCGCTGGACGAGGCGGTGGTGCTGGCGAAGACCGATCTGACCAGCGAGCTGGTGAAGGAGTTTACGGAGCTGCAGGGCGTTGTGGGTGGACTGTATGCGCGGGCGCAGGGGTTCAGCGCGGCTGCGGCCACGGCGATCTACGACCAGTACCTGCCGAAGTCGATGGAGGACAGTGTTCCCCGGACGGTGGAGGGGGCGGTGCTGGCTATTGCCGACAAGGCGGATACGATTGCGGGGATGTTCGGGTTGGGGTTGGAGCCTACCGGGTCGAAGGATCCGTTTGCGCTGCGGCGGGCCGCGAACGGGATTGTGAAGATTCTGGCGGAGAGTGCGGTGGCTTTGCCGCTGACGCTGGGGGAGATCGCTCAAGCAGCGGCTGGGCACAAGGAGGAGCTGGTCTCGAGGCTAGAGGTGTTTTTGGCGGAGCGGCTGGAGTTCTATCTGCGCGAGGTGAAGGGGCAGGCCTATGACGTCGTGAAGGCGGTGCTGGCTGCAGGCGCGAACGATGTCCGGGATGCGGTGGCGAGGGCGGAGGCGGTGACGTCGGTGCGCGGCTCGGATGATTTTGCGGCGGTGTCGGCGGCGTTCAAACGGATGAAGAATATTCTTTCGCAGGCTGGGGAGAAGGGGTTTGCGGCAGGCGCAGTGGTGGATGGGGCTCTGCTGACGGAGGCGAGCGAGAGGTCGCTGGCGGAGCGCTCTGCGGAGCTGGCTGGGGCGGTGAAGGGGCTGCGGGAGCAGGGAAGGTATGCAGCTGCGCTGGAGGCGATTGCTACGTTGCGGCCGCAGGTGGATGCGTTCTTCGAGGCGGTGATGGTGATGGCTCCGGATGCGGCGGTGCGGGGGAATCGGCTGGCTCTGCTGGAGAGAGTGCTGGGAGACTTCTCGGGGATCGCGGATTTTTCGGAGATTGTTACGGCGGGCCTGTAGGCGGGGATTCACAGGTTGGGTGGGCGAATTTGGGTAGAGTGGAGATGAAGGAGATTCACCATGCCTCTACCTACCGATGAAAAGTTGCTGGCACTTAGCGAGAGCCTTGTTGCACAGTTCCAACAGATATTTGGATTGAATCCGGGGTTTCGTCCGGCGCATGCGAAGGGCACGATGTTGACGGGGACGTTTACCCCTTCGGCGGGAGCGTCCAAGGTGACGCGGGCTCCGCATATTGAGCGCGCGTCTACGCCGGTGACGGTGCGGTTCTCGAACTCTACGGGGCTGCCCTTGATTCCGGACAACGATCCGAATGCAAATCCTCGCGGGTTGGCGATCCGGTTCAATCTGGCGGAGCATGTTCACACCGACATCGTGAGCCATTCGACGGACGGGTTTCCGACGCGGACCGGAGATGAGTTTCTGGAGCTTTTGAGAGCGCTGGCGACCTCCGATCCCTCGAAGCCTTCGGATCCGGCGAATCCTTCTCCGGTGGAGAAGTTCCTGGGTGGGCATCCGGCGGCGCTGGCGTTTGTGCAGACGCCGAAGCCCGCGCCTTCGAGCTTTGCGCGGGAGTCGTACTTTGGCGTTACGGCGATGAAGTTTACCAACAAGGATGGGGTGAGCCGGTTTGGGCGGTACAGGATTCTTCCCGATGCTGGGAACGACCATCTGGACGAGGCTGCGACGGCTGCCAAGGGACCGAATTATCTGTTCGATGAGATCGGAGAGCGGGTAGCGGCAGGGCCGGTTGGGTTTCGGATTCTGGTTCAACTTGCGGACGAGGGAGATGTGGTGGACGATGCCACGATCCACTGGCCGGCGAGCCGCGAGGTGGTGGAGCTGGGCCGGATGGAGCTGACGGCTCCGGTGGCGGACAACGCGGCGGAGCAGCAGAAGATCATCTTCGACCCGATTCCGAGGGTGGATGGGATTGAGCCTTCGGACGATCCTTTGCTTGAGCTTCGGGCGGCTGTCTACCTGATAAGCGGGCGGCAGAGGCGGGCGGCGAAGTAGGTGGTCCGGCTGGAAGAGGTGACGAGGATCGAAGCACCGATGGAGCGGTGCTTCGATCTCGCACGAAGCGTCGAGGTGCATGTGCTGGGGAATGTGCACTGGGGTGAGCAGGCCGTGGCCGAGGGTGGGGTCACGGCCGGGCTGCTGGGGCTGGGAGACCGGGTGACGTGGCGGGCGCGGCACTTTGGGGTTCGGCAGAGGCTGACCAGTGATATTACGGCGATGGATGCTCCGCGATACTTTCAGGACACGATGGTGCGCGGGGCGTTCCGCTCGATGCAGCACGATCACTTCTTCCGGGAGTTGGAGGGTGGCGTTACGGAGATGAGGGATGTGTTCCGTTTTGCGGCTCCGATTCCTGTGCTTGGCAGAGTCGCGGAGGTGGTGTTGCTGCGGCGGTATATGACGACGTTGCTGCGGGAGAGGAATCTGGAGATAAAGCGGGTGGCGGAGTCGGAGGATTGGCGACGGTATGTAGAGACCTGAAGGTAGACTCGCTACATGCGAGTTGTGATTCCGGGTGGAAGCGGACAGGTGGGGCAGGTCCTGGCGCGGCATTTTCATGCGAAGGGCGACGAGGTGACGGTGCTGAGCCGCAGGGTTGCGGTGGCTCCGTGGCGGGTGGTGGTTTGGGATGGGCGGACGGCGGGCGATTGGGTGCGGGAGCTCGAGGGAAGCGATGTCTGCATCAACCTGACGGGGCGGAGCGTGAACTGCCGCTATACGCCGGAGAACCGGAGAGAGATCTTTGATTCGCGCGTATTTTCTACTCGGCTGCTGAATGAGGTGATTGCCGGGTTGGAGAGGCCACCGGCGGTGTGGCTGAATTCGAGTACAGCGACGATCTATCGGCATGCGCTGGACCGTCCGATGGACGAGTTCACTGGAGAGTTAGGTGGAGACGAGCCGGGAGCGCCGGATACGTGGAATTTTTCCATCGATGTTGCGAAGGGGTGGGAGGAGGCTTTCTTTTCGACTCCTACACCACGGACTCGGAAGGTGGCGCTACGAAGTGCGATGACCTTTAGCACGGATGCGGGTGGGGTATTCGATGTATTTCTCGGACTGGTGCGGCGTGGGCTGGGTGGCACGAATGGGAAGGGGACTCAATATGTCTCGTGGATTCATGAGACGGATTTTGTTCGTGCGATCGAGCTGTTGATTGCCGATGCGAGGTTTACAGGGGCGGTGAATCTTGCGGCTCCGAATCCTCTGCCGAACCGGGAGTTCATGCGGGCGATGCGGGAGGCGTGGGGGATCGGCTTCGGGTTGCCGACCGCGGAGTGGATGATTGCGATTGGGACGTGGGCGATGCGGACGGAGTCGGAGTTGGTGTTGAAGAGCCGGAGGGTGGTGCCGGGGCGGCTGCTGGAGGCGGGGTTTGAATTTCGTTATACAGAGTGGCCTGTGGCGGCGCGGGAGTTGGTGGAGCGATGGCGGGCGGGGCGGGCGGCGTCGGCTCATTGAGTCTCAGTTGAGCGCATGGGTGAGGGCCTCCTTGTGAGAGGCCCTGGTTTTGACGGCGTGTCTCCAGCGACCATCGGGATGGATCAGGGTATCGAGAAGACTATGCGTTGCTTGCCAGTTGCGTTGTCCCAGACTCTTTCGACTTCGGAGATTGGCACCACTTTGGTTGCAATCTTCAGGCCTGCCGGCTGAACTACCGCGAAGACCTCCCTGATCGCTTGCAATAGAACGGGTTGGCGCACGCTTTTCACTCCACTCCCCATGAGCAAGATCGCAGAGGAGCGAAGTGCGGCGCCCGGTAGCTCGATGTTCTCCTCGCGGCTAGCTCCGCCGACGTGAACGAAACGGACCGGTGTGGCGTCCTCTACGGTCTTTGCGATGGCTACGATCAATGTCTTTGCGCTCTCTCCCCAGAGGTAATCGATGACGACGTCGATCCCGGAGACGAAGACCTGTCTCAGAGCGTTTTCGTAGTCCTTTGCTCCCGAGGGGTGTAGCAGACCTAGAGTGAACGGAATGACGACGTCTGCTCCAAGCTTCTTGACCTCTTCCAGTTCTTCGGCGTTGCGGCCTGTTGCGATGACCTTTGCTGCTCCCAGATACTTCGCCAGTTGAACGGCGAGCCTACCGGCGGTTCCGGTTGCACCGTTGATCAGAACCGTTTCACCGGCCACGAGGTGAGCCCGCTCCACTAGTGCGGTCCAAGCCGACATGCCGGGGTTTGCGATTGCGGCTGCTGTTATGTCGTCGAGAGAGTCGGGGAGTTCCAGGCATTGATCGGAGGGAACGGGACAGAGTTCCGCGAGAGCGCCAAACGGTGCTTGGGGCAAGGCGAAGTAGACTCGCCGTCCATCCTGGGTTAAACCGACGCCGTCTGACCCCGCCACTGCAGGAAAGTCGCCGTTCGAGCTGTAGTGCGAGCCAGACGCTCGCGATTTTGAGAATTGGCTCAGTGCGGACGCTCGCACCGTAATGAGTTCTTCCCCTGTCTTTGCAACGGGTCTATCGAAATCGCCATAGACGGGTGTCTTGCCTGCTGCGGTGACAACTGCTGCTTTCATGCAATCCCTCCTTCATTATTGAGGCGGTGATATGTAAAATTGAACAACGTTAGAATAAATCTAACACCGTTCAATAAAAACAAGTCAAGCTTGTTATTCTGGATTCCATGAAGATCAACCGGGACATGGTGACACGAGCGGGGCTGAAGCTGCTGAACGAGGATGGCCTGGAGCAGTTGACGCTTCGCCGCCTCGGGGTTGAGTTGAATGTTCAGGCGGCCACGATCTACTGGCACTTCAAGAGCAAAGAGGATCTGCTCGACGAGATGGCGACTACGGTTCTTGCGGAAGGAGCAGGCAAGCTCGTTCCAGCACGGAAGACGTCCGACTGGAGGGTGTGGGCCTCTACCTTTGGAGAAGGGCTACGGAAGACGCTGCTTGCCTACCGTGACGGTGCTCGCATGGTGGCAGGAACGAGGCTCACCGATGTGGAGTACCTGAAGACGGTCGAAAAGATCGGCAACCAGATGCTTGCCTGTGGGTTCTCGGTGCGAGCCTCGGTCGTTCTGTACAGCACGATTTACAACTACACGCTGAGCTTCGTCATGGAAGAGCAAGCTGTGTTTCCACGCCCTGGCGAGCGGTCTCCGCGCTACTCCATCGAAGAGCGCAACGCACGGCTTGATCCGGCGGTGTTCCCGTTTCTCCGGCAGACATCGGCGATCCTGTTCGATCGATACGACCGGCGTTTTCGGGAGGGTTTGGAGTTGATTCTGCAAGGTGCGGAGCCCCGGAGTGCAACGGAGGATCCATAAGGAGGCTTCCTCTGACTTCATCCGTAAGTGATTAGCGCCGCGCAGTGACCGTTAGTTGAGGCGCTGGAGGCGGGCGATGAGCTTTTCGGCGAGGGGTTCGCCGGACTCGGTCCAGAGGAGGCGGCTGGAGATGCCGCAGTGTTTTTCGACGGAGAGGGTGAAGGCGAGGAGCATCTCGATGTTCTGCTGGATGCGCTTCTGGGCGAGTTCGTCGAGGGCTTCGTCTTCGAGGGTGTCGTCCATGACCCAGGGGGTGTCGAGGCCGAAGTCGACGCGGATGTGGCCGTTCTGCTCGAAGCCGGCGTCGTCGAACTGGGGGCCGAAGCCGAGGACGCGGACGGTGGTGGGACGGAGCTTCCAGAGAGGGTCGAGCTGGGCGTCGGCTGACTCTTCGCCCGTTTCGGAGTCCAAGTCGATATCAGGGAGGGATTGGTTGCGGCGGGAGGCGATGGCTCCGAGCTCGGGCGACCAGAGGTTCCACTGCATCTCGAACTCGACGGCCATGTCGTCGTGGAGGTGCTCGGTGGCTTCGGCGACGGCGTTCTCGATGATGGAGTCGGAGGTGTCTTCGGAGCGGTCGTCGTTGACGTAGATGCGCTGGTAGGTGGGAGATTCGGTGAAGTTGATGGGGTAGACGGTGGCGGCGACGACGCGCTTGGCCTCGGGGTTTCCACTGACGAGGGCGAACTGGCGCAGCACGGAGGTCAGGGCGGCGGGGAGGGCCTCGAAGCGGAAGTTGGGGAACCAGAGACTGAGGTAGAGCTGATCGGCCATGACTCCAGTTTATAGGGTTTACGCGATGGGAGTGAGATGATGGTAGTGGCGCGAACATGATTGTTTCAGTAGAGAGGCTGCGGATCTGGTTGCTGGCGGGGGCGGCCCTTTTGGTGCTGGTGATCGCCGGATTTTTGGGATATGCCCACTATCGGGCGCACCGGTTCATTAAAGATCTGCCGCGGAAGCTGGGAATCGATATTCGTCAGGAGACGAATGGGGTTACGTATTCGCAGTCGGTGAAGGGAAAGACGATCTACACGATCCATGCGGCAAAGACGCTCCAGCACAAGGATGGGAAGGTCACTCTGCAGGATGTAGGGATTGTGCTGTATGGGCGGGGGGATGGCAGCGCGGACCGAGTGGACAGGATCTACGGGAGCGAGTTCGAGTACGACCAGAACGCCGGGGTAGTTCGGGCGATGGGGGTAGTGCATATCGATCTGCAGGCCCCTGCTCCGGTGGTTACGAGTGCCAAGGTGGGCTCTGCCGCGGGGCATGATGCTCATGGGGGCAAAGGCAACGGGCAGGATGAGCATCTGATCCACGTAAAGACGAGTGGGTTGGTGTTTTTGCAGAAGCTGGGAGTGGCGGCGACGGACCAGGACCTGGAGTTTGTGTACAACGGAATGACGGGACATGCGCGGGGGGCTGAGTACAACTCGGATACCGGGATGCTGGTGCTGCAGTCGGCGGTGAAGATGAACGGGATAAAGGAGGGGGAGCCGGTGGTGTTGACGGCCTCCAGGGCGGAGCTGGACCGGCAGAAGGAGCAGGTGGTGTTGGCCCGGGCGGTGTATACGATATTGGGCGGAGGGGCGGGGACGCGGGTTGCGAAGGCGGATCATGTGGTGGCGTTTCTGCGGCACGATGGTTCGGTGGAGAGGGGCCAGGGTGAGGGTGAGGTCTCGTTGTCGGATAGCGCTGGCGGTGAGGTGACAGCGAAGCGAGGAGAGGTGACGTTGAATCCGCAGAGCCAGCCGGAGACCGCGGTGCTTACGGGCGACGTTCGGTATACGGCGGATGAGCCGCTGCGGCAGGCTCGAGGTGAGGCCGAGGAGGCTCGAGGGCGCTTCAACAAGGCGGGTCTGCTAGAGCATGTAACCCTGACGGGTGGGGTGCATGTGCATGAGCGGACACGAGCGGTCGAGACGGAGACGGTGCTTTGGAGCGAGCGCGACCTGGGTTCGAAGGGGCTGGAGCTGGCGGTGAGTTCGGGGAGCGATAAGCGGCTTCAGCTACGGGAGGCGGTTGCGAGCGGGGATGCGCGGTTGACGGTGGTGAATCCGCCGGTGGCCGGGGATAAGGCGGCGAAGGGGCCGACGACGAGTGCGATGTCGGGGGATGTCTTGACGGCCCTCTTCGAGACGCGGGACGGGGGAGCGCACGTCAAGAATGTGCATGGGGTGGGGCATACGGTGCTGCGACGCGTAAGCACGACGGGGGCTACGGAGACGAGTTCGGGGGATACGGTGGACGCGGAGTTTCGTAGCGGTAAGGTGGTTTCGGGTGGGCCGCCGCGATCTGGGAAGGGTGTGACGGCGATTGGGCAGGGAGCGGACGAGATTTCGACGGCGGTGCAGCAGGGGCATGTGGTGATGACGAATCTGCCGGTGGCGAAGCCGGGCGGGGTGGTCAAGGCCAAGGGAAGTCCGGGTGGAGGCGAGGAGCAGAGAGCGACCGCGGACCGGGCGGTCTATGACGGCTCGACGGAGAAGGTGACTTTGACGGGGACGGTAGAGGTGTCCGATACAGGCAGCGTGATATGGGCGGACCGGGTGGTGATGGATCAGCAGACGGGCGATGCGGCGGCGGATGGGAGTGTGAAGGCGACCTATCAGCAGGCCGAACAGGCGGGGCAACCGGCGGCAGCCGCGGGAGAGCCGGTGCATATTCTGGCGGTGCGGGCGGAGTTGAAGCACGATGCCGGGCAGGCGTTCTTCTATGGGGTCGCTGGGAGGCCGGCGCGGCTGTGGCAGGGGGACTCCCAGGTGATGGCTCCGGTGCTGCAGTTCGAGCAGCGGGAGCGGCGTATGGTGGCTCGTGGGGAGGATGGAGATAAGGGGATGGGGGTGCACGCTGTGTTCGTGAGTACGGCCTCCCCAGGCACCCCGGGCGTCGCAAAGAAGGGCGAGACGGCGAAGAAGCCGGTGCCGGTCCGGGTGACGAGTCATGTAATGACGTACAACGACCTTGCCCGGCGGGCGGATTTTGACGGGGGAGTGCTGGTGGAGGATGCCGATGGGACTATGCGGGCGCAGGGGGCGGTGGTCTTCCTGCAGGCGGCTGGTTCGGCGAAGGCAGGGGATGCCGGCAAAAAGGCTCCGCCGCAGGGCGCTTTTATGGGGGGCAGCGTCGAGCGGATGGTGGCTTCGGGGCGGGTGGAGATGACGCAGCCGGGACGGCGGGCGACTGGAGACCGGTTGGTGTATACAGCCTCTGACGGGCTTTTTGTGATGACGGGAGTGCCAGGAACGCCGCCCAAGATGATGGACCAGGCACAAGGCGAGGTAACGGGCGCGTCTTTGCAGTTCCATGCGGGCGATAATAGTGTTGTGGTTTCGAATGGAGTGAATGGCGCCGCGGGGCAGAGGGTTCGCACCGAGACGCGGGTGAAACAGTAACTTATGAGGACGTTGTCGACCGAAGAGATTGGAAAGTCGTACGGTGGCCGCCAGGTAGTTCGAGGCGTGACCTTGAAGATCGAGCAGGGCGAGGTGGTGGGCTTGCTGGGGCCGAATGGGGCGGGCAAGACGACGAGCTTCTACATGATCGTGGGGCTGGTGCGGCCGGACGCGGGCCGTGTGCTGATGGACGAGCATGACATCTCGCGGCTGCCGATGTATCTGCGGGCGCGGAACCATGGAATCAGCTATCTACCGCAGGAGCCCTCGGTGTTTCGCAAGCTGACGGTAGAGGATAATATCCTGGCCGTCCTTGAGGCCCAGGATCTGAGCTGGGAGAGCCGCAGGACGCGTACAGAGAAACTCATAGAACAGTTGAACCTTGGGCACGTCCGCAAGACCCGGGGATATGCGCTGAGCGGAGGCGAACGGAGACGCGTTGAGATCGCGCGGTGCCTTGCGATTCAGCCAGCCTTCATCTTGCTGGACGAGCCTTTTTCCGGTATTGACCCGATTGCGGTTCTGGATTTACAAGAAATTATATTCGGGTTAAAGCGGAGCGGAATTGGTGTGCTGATCACGGATCACAATGTGAAAGAGACGTTGGCCGTGACGGATCGAGCTTATATCATCAACGAAGGCAAGATCTTTCGCACGGGAACGCCTGGAGAGCTGGGGCGTGATCCTGAGGTGCGACGAATCTACCTGGGTGATAAATTTTCCATGGATTAGGTTATATGGTTGGGTATGGCGGAGGTTGGCATACAACTTCCGTTGCAGTACCCGGTTGCTATCGATGCACTCCGTAGAGCCCAGGTCTGAGGGTAGACTTACAGCCAAGCGGAAGCGATGTTGTGTAGACTGTGGCGAAGCCTGGAGTTGAAGAGGTTGTGTAGCCACGCTTGCACGATGAGCGCCAAACGAAAACACCTTATTCCGCAAAATTCTCCGGGGTGTTCAGAAAGGTAGATACGTGCAGCTGCAACCCAAGCTGAATTTGAAGGTCTCGCAACGCCAGGTGCTCACGCCAGGGCTTGTGCAGATGGTCAGCGTCCTCGCGCTGAACAAGCTTGAGTTGAAGGAGATGATCAACACGGAGATGGTGGAGAATCCCGTGCTGGAGGAGCTGGAAGAGTCCTCTCTGACGCTCGACGAGCGATCCGGACAAGAGGGCGACCGGGAGCGTTCCGCCCAGGAGGTCGCCGCCGAAGGGGAACGGGTCGAAAAAGATCCTTTTGATGAGATCGATTTTGGAAGCTATTTTCAGGATTACCTGGACCCGGGGTTCAAGACCGCCTCGAACTTCGAAGAGTACGACAAACCCTCCTTTGAGAACTTTCTCTCTCAGCCCAGCTCTTTGAGCGACCATCTTGCGTGGCAACTGGGATCGCTGTCGCTGACGCCTGCGCTTCGCTTTGCGACGGACCTGGTGGTAGGCAATCTGAACGAGACGGGTTACCTGGTGGCCAGCGATGAAGAGCTCGCCGATGCGCTGCTGCAGTTTCTGTCCTCTACGCGGACTGAGCCTATTCCCTTCGAACGTGGCATGAAGCCCCGGGATGGCGAGCTCTCGCATTCGGGTGAGGAGCAGCTCGAGAAGACCAACGGTGCAGCTTCTGTGGATCTAGCAGCCGGCGCGGATGAGGCGAGAGTCTCGGCCCTGGAGATTATTCAGCAGGCGCGAAAGATCGTGAACTATCTCGACCCTGTAGGAGTCGGCGCGAGAGATCTGAAGGAGTGCCTGCTCATCCAGATCGACGCGCAGCGGGCGGAGGCGGCGCTGGTATTGAAGCGGCGCCAGAAGAACGCCGCGAGCAGCAACGGCGCGGGCTATGAAGGCGAGGCGCCGATCACTTCCAACGGAAAGGTGCATGACCGGTCCGATCTCTTCGAGATTGGCGCGCACATCGTGTCGCAGTGCCTGCCGCTGTTGCAGAAGAAGGATATGCGCGAGCTGACCCGATCCTGCGGGCGCTCCGCTGAAGAGGTGATGGCGGCGGTGGAGTTTATCCGGACGCTGGATCCGCGGCCCGGCCAGCAGTACAACGAGACGGAGACCCGGTTGATCGAGCCGGACGTGGCGTTTGTGAAGCGCGACGATGTTTACGTCGTTCTGATGAACGAAGAGGATATGCCGGCGCTTCGATTGAACCAGGGCTATCGGAAGATGCTGCGGGAGAAGAAGACGGAAAAAGAGGTCAAAGAATACGTCAAGGAGCGTTACAAGTCCGCGATCCAACTGCTGCGCAACATCGAGCAGCGGAAGAACACGATTGTGCGGACCTGCGACGTGATTGTGCGGCGGCAGCAGGAGTTTCTGGAGCATGGGGTTGAGGCTCTGAAGCCGATGATGATCAAAGAGGTGGCGGAGGAGATTGGGGTTCATCCCTCCACGGTGAGCCGCGCGGTGGCGAACAAATACGTCCATACGTCGCAGGGCGTGTTCGAGTTACGGTTTTTCTTCTCCGAGGGCGTGAATGG
The DNA here is from genome assembly GCF_018449545.1 of Granulicella sp. dw_53. Classification (GTDB taxonomy): domain Bacteria; phylum Acidobacteriota; class Terriglobia; order Terriglobales; family Acidobacteriaceae; genus Edaphobacter. The sequence goes on from NZ_JAAVUR010000014.1 coordinate 138,585, forward strand.
GCCGGAGGGCGGGGATCTGCCGCTGGTTCTTCTGAAGCGGAAGGTCAAAAAGCTGATCGAAGACGAAGACGAGCGCAAGCCGTTGACGGACGATCAGCTCGCGGCGGAGCTGCAACGGCAGGGAATTCAGGTGACTCGCCGAACGGTAGCGAAGTACCGCGAAGATATGCAGATTCCTAGTACACACCAACGTCGTGTACGCTGACCGACAGCGTATTTTAGATGGTACGAGGTGAGTGCATGGAAATTGAGTACACCGGTAGACAAACAACCATTACGAAGAAGCTGAAGACGATGGCCGATGCCGGACTGGATCGTGTTGCCAAGATTGTTGGCAGCGCCTGCAGCGTGCATGTGATTCTGACGACGGAGAAGTATCGGCAGAGCGCCGAGATCACGTTGAAGACCCGGACCGACAAGTTGGTGGTGAAGTGCGAGGGGACCGAGATGGTCGTGGTCCTGCACGACGCATTGAGCAAGATCGAACAGCAGGCGATTCGCCATAAGCAGAAGACGACGACCATCAAGCGGCACTCCAAGGCTGGAGCCAAGGGGCCGAAGGGCACTTTGGAGGAGGTCGTCGAGCCGGTGGAGACGGTGAAGGTCTCGCTGAAGAAGGCCGCGGCCAAGAGCAGCATCGGACGGAAGGCAGTGCCGATGCTGGTGCACTCGTTTCCCTCTCGTTCGCCCTTGCCGGAGCCGCATGTGGTCCGCTCCTCCGATTCGGTGGCGCTACGGCCGATGTCGCTGGAGGAGGCGGTGAAGGAGGCGGCGTTCCGCGATCGCGACGTATTTGTCTTCCGCGACCACCTCGGTCAGGCGATGGTTCTTCACCGGAAGCGCGACGGAAAGATGGAATTGATCGAGATTCCTTAGCCGGGAGGCTTTGGTCCTCACATTCTCTCAGCGGGCTAAATTTGCGGTGATCTGCCGCTGAAATAGCCCAGTGTCTCCGCGAGTGCTAGGATTTCGGCATGGCAGGCAAGCAAGTGAAGCAAGCGAAGAAGTCTGTACGGAAAAGGGTTTTACAGCCAAAGGCCGAGCAACCGGCGCCGGGACCGAAGCCGCAGGGTGAGTTAGTCATCCTGACGGGCATGTCCGGTTCCGGCAAGCTCTCGGCGCTCAAGTCCTTCGAGGATCTTGGGTACTATTCGGTCGATAACCTTCCGTTGGACCTGGTGCCACGGTTCGCGGATCTGATCCGGCAGTCGAAGGAAGGCCAACGCGCCGCGCTGGTCGTGGATGTGCGCGAGGGGATGCGGCTGGATGAGTTTCCGGCGATCCTCAAGAAGGTGCGCAAGATCCTTCCGACGCGTGTGGTGTTTCTGGAGGCCAGCGACGATGCGCTGGTGCGGCGTTTTTCGGAGACGCGCAGGCCGCATCCGATGGGACGCAGCGAGACGGTCCTCCGCTCGATCAAGGCAGAACGGAAGCGGCTCGATCCGATCCGAAACGTCGCGGACATCGTGCTCGATACGACGAAGTTCAATGTGCACGATCTGCGGGCCCACATCAACGCACAGTTCGAGCGTGAGGAGAGCGACCGGAATCTTACGATCTCTTCGACGAGCTTTGGCTTCAAGAACGGCGTGCCCTCCGAGGCGGATCTGGTCTTCGATGTGCGGTTTCTTCCGAATCCCCACTTCATTCCGGAGTTTCGCAAACTGACAGGCAAGCATCCCAAGGTCGCGAAGTATGTACGGCAATTTCCGCAGACGCAGGAGTTTCTGGATAAGACGACGGATATGCTTACCTTCCTGCTGCCGCACTACATCAAGGAAGGGAAGAGCTATCTGACGGTGGCATTCGGATGTACCGGCGGACAGCATCGATCGGTGTTCATCGCGGAAGAGATGAAGAAACGGCTGATAGCAAATGGATATCGCGTGAAGACGGCACACCGGGATATGCCGCGGTAGGTGTGATCCCGGCCAGGGACGCACTAGAATAGTAGGATGCGCAGGATGACGAGAACGATCGGGAGTGTGATGGCTTGAAGCGCATCTGGCGATTGCTTCTGTACGTTCGACCGTATGCGCTGTACTCGCTGGCGTCTGTGGTCTTGATGGCGACGGTCGGGGCGATGGCCGCCTTCCGCATCATGCTGGTCAAGCCGATCTTCGACCAGGTGCTGAGCCCGGAGTCTCCCTGGGGTGATGTGCTGATCTTCCATGTGCCACACTTGGCGCGTGAGCTCAATCTACATTTTCTAGTTCCGAGCCGGTTACATAATGCGTGGACCGTGGTGGCCTATGCATTGGTGGTCTCCGCGGTCATCAAGTCGTTGTGCGATTACGCCGGAACTTACCTGGTGAACTATGCGGGCTTCGGCATGATCACCGACCTGCGGAACGATCTCTATAACGCGGTGTTGCGGCGATCGGTGGGGTTCTTCCAGAAGAATACGACGGGGACGCTGCTCTCCACTTTGATCAACGATATCGAGCGGGTGCAGACCGCGATGTCGAGTGTGTTGGGAGAGTTTCTACAGCAGCTCTTCACGCTGATCTTTATGATCGGCGCGGTGATCTTTCTGGGGGGAAAGCTGGCTTGGGTGCTGTTGCTGTTCGTGCCGGTCGTAATCTCTTCGGCTCGGCGAATCGGCCGGCGTGTACGGCAGACGACGCGGAAGGGGCAAGACAAACTCGCAGAGATCCAGAACATTCTTCACGAGACGATCACAGGCAATCGCATCGTGAAGGCGTTTGGGATGGAGTTGTGGGAGATGAACCGGTTTCGGCGGGCTGCGCGACGTTTGTTTCGCGCGAACCTGAAGTCGGTGAGCGTACAGGCGATCAGTTCGCCGTTGATGGATGCGATCGGGTCGATTGCGATCGCGCTGTTGCTGTGGATCGGTCGGGCGCAAATTATCACCCACCGGATGACGAAGGGCGACTTCATCGCGTTTCTGTTCGCGGTGTTTACGCTCTACGATCCGGTGCGAAAGTTCGCGATGTTCTACAACAGCTTCCAGCAGGCGCTGGGCGCCAGTGAAGAGATCTTTAAGTTCATGGATGCGCAGGATGATGTTCGCGAAAAGAAGCGTGCGTTTGTGTTGAAGGAGTTCAAGGACGGCATCCAGTTCGAGGACGTCGGCTTTGCCTACCAGGGCGATGGAGAGGTAAAGCAGGTTCTGCACGGGATCAATCTGACGGTGCAGCCGGGCGAGGTGATCGCCTTTGTGGGGCCGAGCGGAGCTGGAAAGTCCTCGCTGGTGAACCTGATTCCGCGCTTCTTCGACGTGAACGAGGGACGCATTCTGATCGATGGACACGACCTTCGGGATGTGACGATCGCGTCCCTAAGGGCTCAGATCGGAAAGGTCACGCAGGAGACGGTTCTCTTCAACGATACGGTGAGGAACAATATTGCTTATGGGCAGCCGGATGTTCCGATGAGCCGCGTGGAAGAGGCCGCCCGCATGGCGCTGGCCCACGAGTTCATCCTGAACATGCCTGAAGGGTACAACACAAGGGTGGGCGAGAAGGGGACGCGGTTGAGTGGAGGAGAGCGGCAGAGGTTGGCGATTGCGCGGGCGATTTTGAAGAACGCGCCCATTCTGATTTTGGATGAGGCTACGTCGGCTCTGGATGTGGAGAGTGAGCAATATGTCCAGGCGGCTCTGGCCAATTTGATGAAGGGCAGAACGGTATTTGTCATCGCACATCGGCTCTCCACGGTGAGGAGAGCGACTCGAATTGCCGTGATTGAGAGCGGATCGATTACTGAGATCGGGACGCATGAGGAGCTTCTACAACAGTCAGGAACCTACCAGCGGCTCTACAATCTGCAGTTCAGCGGGGATGAGCTGGCGCCCGGTGAGAGCGATGATGTGGTGATGGCGACTGGTGTGGAGGGAATTGCATGAGCGCGATCTTCTCCATGACTGGCTTCGCAAGTGTGCAGGGTTTGTTGCAAGGGCAGGGCGGATTTACGTTGATGGTCAAGAGTGTCAACCATCGATTTCTGGATCTGAACCTGCGCTTGCCTTCGCAGTGCGATGCGCTCGAGGTTCAAATGCGGCGCATGCTGAAGGAGCGGCTTCGGCGAGGACACGTCGAGGTAACGTTGCAGGTCGAGCGCAGGGTTGGCGGGCAGATTCAGTTGAACCGCGAGCTGCTGGATGCCTATGTCCAGGCCTATAGGGATGCTGCTGCGCTGCATGAAGTCGCCGCAGAGCCGGATCTGAATATGCTGCTGCGTGTTCCTGGGGTGATGAGTGCCGAGAACGGTCTCAACAAGGACGATATGGTTGGGCTGGAACAGGCGGTTCTAGAGCAGCTTGGACCTGTCTTGGCTCGGCTGGATGAGATGCGGGCGCAGGAGGGTGAGGCGCTTGCGACGGAGTTGCGGGCCTCCATGGCGAGGCTGGGCGAGTTCGCGGTCGAAGTCGCGGAGCTGCGGGGCAGCGTGCGCGATGTCCAGTTCGAGCGGCTGCGGGGGCGGATTGCAGAGCTCACAAAAGGTGTTCCCGTTAGCGAGGAGAGGCTGCTTGCGGAGGCCGCTCTGCTGGCTGAGCGCAGCGATATCGAGGAAGAGGTGGTGCGTCTGCGGACGCATGTGGAGCGCTTCCTGGCGATGCTGGATGAGGGGGGCGAACTGGGCAAGAGACTCGACTTTCTACTGCAGGAGTTGAATCGCGAGGCCAACACCATGCTCTCGAAGACCAGCGGAGCGACGGGAAGCAATGGGCTGAGGATCACGGAGTTAGGCCTGGAGATGAAGGCAGAGATCGAGAGGGCGCGGGAGCAGGTACAGAATCTCGAGTGATGGCCGAAGAGAGTCTTGGGAGAGATTTGAGTTGCAAGGAGCGGCAATTGCGCGGGTACACTGACATTGGATTGGTGAGGGTGGACTAGAGGGGCATGGCAGGAATTCTTTTTATCATCTCAGCGCCGTCGGGGTCGGGCAAGTCGACGTTGGTGACCCAGCTTCGGACGCTGGTGGAAGGGCTGGACTTTTCGGTCTCCTATACGACTCGGGCTCCCCGAGGGTCGGAGGAGGACGGACGGGAGTATCACTTTACGACCCGGGAGCGGTTCGAGGCGATGATCGCCGCGGAGGAGTTTCTGGAGTGGGCTGAGGTCTTCGGGAACTACTATGGGACGGCGTTGTCCGCGCTCGAGCACGCGCGCAGGCTGGGCAAGGATCTATTGCTGGATATCGATGTGCAGGGTGCGATGCAGGTGATGCAGAAGCTGCCTGCGGCAGTGTCGATCTTTATCCTTCCTCCGAGTCCGAAGATACTGGAGATGCGGCTGCGAAACCGGAGCGAGGCAGAGAAGATGACCTCGGAGGCGGTGATCGAGAAGCGGCTCGCTGAAGCAGAGCATGAGTTAAAGCAGATTCGAAGCTATAAGTACGCGCTGGTGAATGATGTCCTGGATCAGGCGGTCGCGGAGATGCGGGCGATCGTTTTATGCGAGCGCGGTCTCGGGGATGGCATTCAGGCGATCGCATCGAGTTGCCGCACGGATGCCGTTTCGCCTCGTCTGCGAGAGGCGCTGGATACCTTCCATATTCATGCCAGGTAAATTTTCTTTACGAATTTTCTGCAAGATTCCCATAACTGAGTTAGATTCGAGCTACGCATACAATTTAGCCACGGGGGGAAACGCATGACCACTGAGAGTGCATTCCACAATAAGTACAGCCTGGTAAAGGGTGCCGCACGTCGTGCCCGTCAGTTGCAGTCGGGTGCGGCTCCGCTGATCGTGGCGAAGTCGATGAAGGCTTGCCGCGTCGCGCAGGACGAGATCGAACAGGGGCATGTGAAGTTTGTGCTTCCTGTGCAGTTGGTCGAACCTCCGCTGATTCTCCCAAACTAAGCAATCGCGTAGCATAGAACGATGGCAGATGATGTACAGAGGCAACTGCGGGCCTACGTCGAATACTTTCGTGATCTGGGCGTGTACGACTTCTATCGCAGGGGAGAGCCTGGAACGGCCGTTTGGCCCGAATCGGTTGCTGCGGTTGAACTGGAGAGGGTTTCGGCTCCTGTTGATGTGGTGGAACGTACTATTGCGGCTGTGACTCGGCCTGTTGCGCGGAGTCCGGTTGAGGGACTGGGTTTGAAGCTGGTTAGTTTTAATGATCTGGCGCCTTTGCCAGAGGTTCGGGTGGCGGTGGAGCACCGGGCCGAGGCTTTGAAGGGGATTCAAGAGGAGATTGGGGATTGCACGCGGTGTCCGCTGGCGTATGCGGGGCGGCGGAAGATCGTGTTTGGCGATGGCGATCCGAAGGCTCGATTGATGTTCGTGGGCGAAGGTCCCGGAGCCGATGAGGATGCGTCTGGCGTGCCATTTGTGGGAAAAGCAGGCCAATTGCTCAACAATATGATCAACGCGATGGGTTTGAAGCGTGAAGAGGTGTACATCGCGAACGTTGTGAAGTGCAGACCGCCAGCAAACCGGGTTCCGGAGCCGGTGGAGGCGAATACGTGCTCACAGTTCCTACTCAGGCAGTTGGATGTGGTGCAACCGCAGGTTGTTGTTGCGTTAGGCTCGACGGCTGCATCATACCTTTTAGGAGTGAAGCAGTCGCTGGCTGGGCTGCGAGGACGCTGGCATAGCTGCCGAGGGGCAAAGCTGGCGGTAACGTATCATCCGGCGTTCCTTCTGCGCGATCCGAGGCAGAAGGGCGAAGCCTGGAAGGATCTACAGATGGTGATGGCGGAGCTAGGGTTGAAGGCCAAAGCGTAGTGCTCTGGTATTTACTCCTGCTTCATTAATTTTGTCCAATAGTCTTTATAAAACTTAAGTTGCACTTGGTTGTGGGCTATCTTGAGAGAGACTGGATTGAGGAGCTTTCAATTCAGAGGCTCCGGGCAGCTCAACTTGAGCGATTCTGAGAGAGAGCAGATAGGAGCCGGATGATTCGAAGTCTAAGGGCAGTAAGGCTAGGGTTTATTGTTCTAGTTTCCACGATTGCCGTTTATGGCCACGCGCAAGCTACTCCGACTGCGTCCCAAGGTTACCAGCTTTCAGTCTTCGGTGGCGGAACTGGGAACTTTACTGGTCTGCTGGGCGGAAAGAACCTCGATGTCACGGCTGGAGCTGATCTCGGGTTTCGGAGTTTCTTTCGCCTCAATCCATCCATTGAAGTGCGTGGAACCTTTCCAATCAAGAAAGGCCACATTGCGAGTGAGAAGAACGTCGTGGCCGGTTTGAAGGTGCAGAAGGACTTTGGGCGCCTCCATCCTTACGTCGACTTTCTGGTAGGACGTGGGGCTGTCGATTATTCGCGCCCCTATCCTGATGCTACTGGTTCCATCTTCTACATCAGGACTACTGGCTTGGTGTACTCTCCAGGCATCGGCGCGGATCTGGATATTACCAATCACTTCTCCTTGAAGGCGGACTTTCAGATACAGCGGTATTCGACGCCAATCCTCGGCATCGGACACCTGAATTCCAAGGCGACAACGGGCGCTATCGTTTATCGCTTCGACTTCAACCATCACCGGCACCAGAGATACTAGCCGCGATTACAAGATGATGGGCGCGTGGCTTCTGGGTTCGTTGAGCATTGTGAACCGCAGATTCCTTCGCTTCGCTACGGAACGACCAACAATTTTGCTGCAGAGTGACAGATGGACTATGGTCGGGCTGGCCGAGTAAGTGGGCCGCCCGGTCCGATGGTGTTTCTAGCCGTGCCTGAGTCCCCTGCGACCCCCCCTCCCCCTTGCCCGCGGGTAACCCGTTTACTTGCAATCAGATGCGCTGCGCCTCTCCTTTCAAAATCTTCATTCTATTTGCGTTACGTCCAAATAGTTCATTACAAACGGTTTAGCCCCGGCGGGAGGCTCGATGACCGCGAAGGGCGGTGATTCGAATCTCGTGACGGGGCTATGAATGTGCTGTTCTGCGCTGTGTGGGAGAAGGCTTAGGCTTTCTCATTCACTGTTTTAATTGTACCGAGTCGACCATAACTAAAGTGCCACTTTTATCTCGCGGTGGGTCAATAGTTAGGCCGATTTCGGGCTTGACAAGAATTTGGCGGTCTTTTTCCACAAGGTGATCGAATTTGCGCGCTCGAGGTGATGTGGACATGGGATTCGTCTCCTCTGCGCAGAGGAAAGGCCCGCACAGACGTGCGGGCCTTTCGTGGTCTCCGGCGATGTATCGGTCTACTGGCAGTTCGGTCCACCGGGTCCGCCTACGTAGAAGTATCCTTTGATCTGTTCATCCGTAGAGGGGCCATCGGTGTCGTAGCAGGCGGATGCCGTAGCGATGGGTGAGAGCTTATCCGGAACCATATTCCCAGAGGGATCGATGTATTGGAGGTTGGCCTGGAATGAAGCGCTGCAGTCGGAGTCGGTGGGGAGGCAGGCGTTGCCTTCCTGAGGCCAGCTGGTGGAGCCGGTTCCTTCCGTGCCGAGGGTAATTTGTTGCGCGTGCCGGGTGAGCGGACCGCCGTTAAAGCTCTCTTTGGGGAAGTAGCCTAAAGGTTCCGGGCCGGAGAGGAGCCACCAGTCGCCATTTACCTGCATGTACGTCAGGGGCAGGACTGCCGCTATGTCAGGGTTTGCGCTTGGATTGAGCTCCTGGCCCAAGAGCGCGAATGCGTTCACCTGGATGAAGTTATTACAGAGATTATTGAAGCAGCCGGTCTGGTTGTTATCCGACGTGGCGTAGATGAAGAAGTGAGACTTTGCATCTCCGAGCCGCCTGGGATCGACGGCCCAACCCGCTTCGACGGTTTGAAGAGTGTCGCCCATGCCTGCTTCAAACCATACCTGGGAGGTGGACATAATCTGGCCATCCGCTGTATTCACTTCCGGGTTTTCGACAGCGATTAAGGTACTGCCCCCGAGATTGTCCACGGTCTGGTACATATATGCGCCCTTGGTGAGTCCATCGTTTCCTGATGCCGATACCGGAGGCTGGAAGGAGGCGTTGGTTAGCACTGCATTTGTCGGTTGCTGCTTCGATAGAGCGATCTGACGGGCGGATGGATGCTTGGTATAGAAGTCCTTCAAGGTTGGAAAGGCGGTCATCATTTCGAGTGAGGGCCGGAGTAAGGGAATCATGTTCACATTGCAATGCGTGGGGTTGCCGTATTGATCGAATTCAGGTGCGGAGGGAGCCAGCAACGTGCCAGCATCGGCACCTACGAGCTCCTGATTCTGCTTGGCCGCAGGCCCGAGCGATGGTGGCACTGAAGCAACTTTGGTGATGTGGTATTTGCGGAGCGTAGGCTGCTGATTGACAGGGATGCAGTCGTAGAGCTGGTTTCCGACCATAAAGGTGTGGTTTACAGTCTCTATCCCGCTATATCTTTCTAGGATTGCCTTGCGCATCTCTTCGAAGGCGGCTTCGCTCTTGACCTTCGATGCGGACGTAGAGACGGTCTTGCTCTCCAAGGACACCTGGGTTGTTTTGGCGCCTGTTTGGGCGACGAAGTCGCTGGCCTTCGCAGTCCGGATATTGGTCAGGAAATCGCTGTAAAGCAAAAATTTGGTGTCCTCCGATTGTGCTGAAGCTTGCCTTCCAGGGATGGAGATGACTAATGCCAGTCCGATGGCTACTCGCTGAATAAGGGTAGTGATGTTTGGATGATCTGTGTACGAATTGAGGCGGGACTTATGTGACATTGGAACTCTCCCTTTTAAAGTCGAACGGTTGTAACTGTCGATACAAAGCGTGTTAGCTGTATCGATGCCCTGTGTCTCGCACCTGTATAGACAAAGGAGAGAGAAGTTTATTCTGCAATTCGCGAGCGGTCTTCGGAAGGTTGGAACATTGAATGCAGGAGTGTTTGAGAATGCGGTGTTTGAGAGCGCGATGTCGCGGAGATAGATCTTCTTGATCTACTGACCTTGCGATAAGAGTCGTAGGATACGTGTCCGAAAGAGTTACAACAGCAGGTGCGGCGGGCCTACGTTTCGGCTGTAACTTGACCTGCTTCGGCTGTAACTCCACGCCGGTCCTTTGTTCGATAAATACTTTGAGATGGCTCCGGAATGCGGCGTACAATTGCGTTCCATCGGAGCGGGCCAAGGCACGACCTAGTCGTAGATTCCTGGGAGTGTCGGCGTCATCTTCGCGATGAACCTACTACCAAGGAGAAGAACGATGGAGATAAAAAACGGAGTAACTGCAGTAAAGAGCAGCCACCTTAAGGTTGTGGTCGCAGAGGGCAAGGTCACGCTGGAAGACCTTCACGCCGCGCTGGACCGATCGATCAAGCAAATTACAAAGGGTGGTTGTAACTGTGGTCTGACTGGATTCGATATCAGCTTCGTGCGGGGAGATCCCGCGCTGACGGAGTTGACCCAGATTCCACATATCCAGGCAGGTGTCATGATTCATGAGTAAAACGGGCCATTTCTGCGTTGCAAGATGTAGTCGACAAGGAGCCGAGCATGCTACATGAGATGGCTATCGATCGCAGGTCTGTTGAAGGTGGAGCACGTTCCCAAGTAGCTCTAGGAGCTACTTACGAGGGGCGCGACCCAAGTCTTCTGGAGTGCATGCTGCCCCTTGTCGACTATATCGAAGTGACGCTGGAGACTATCGCCGAGGTGAAGGACGGGAAGATTGCCTTGAGCGAAGAGGTGATGGAAGAGATCCGCGACATAGGCGACGCGGCGCAGATTATCGTACATGGCGTCGGTCTTTCGATTGGCTCGCATGAAGGTTGGTCTCCTACTTACCTGGATCTTCTGGATGACTTTACCGAGCAGGTCGATGTGGCGTGGCATAGCGAGCATCTGGGATATACGAAGGTCGATGGAGAGCACCTGGGAATCATGCTGGCGATGCCGAAGACCGAAGAGGCGTTGACGATGGTGTGCGAGCGGGTGAATGCGATTCAGGATCGCTACCGCATGCCGTTTCTGCTGGAGAACATCGTTCATGTGATTCCGGATTTTCCTGGCGATTACAACGACGCGGGCTTTTTAAATGCGTTGACGGAGAGGACGGGGTGCGGCCTGATTCTCGATGTGTACAACCTGGAGTGCGATGCGCACAATCATGGGTTCGACGTTCAAGCGTTCTTACAAGAGTTGAACAAAGAGTGCGTTCGAGAGTTACATGTTGCGTGCGGGGTGGAGCACAACGGTTTTCTGCTCGATGTGCATTCGCAGTTGACGCGGAGCTCGACGGTGGCGCTGGCGCAACAGGTGGTTCGACAGTCACCGAATGCCGAGGTTGTGATCTATGAGTTCATGCCGGAGGCGGTGCCCGGCCTGGGCTATGACGCCATTGCCGCGCAACTGGCACGACTGCGCGATGCGTTTACGGGGTGAGAGATGGATATTGCGGCGCACCAACGGAAGCTTCTGGGCTTGATTCGATCGACTTATCAGGCGGGGGATAGTGACGATGCTTATATCCAGAGGGTGGCGACGTCGAAGGATCTGGAGGAGGCACAGAGAAATATCTTTCTCTGGCGTATCTATGTGCTGGAGCGGACGGCGCGGCTCACGTTCAACCTACTCAAGAGGCGGAACCTGTTGGAGGCGGCGCTCAGCAGCTTTATTGAACGGCACAATATTTCGCCGTTTCGGGAGACGCAGGCACCCGCGTTTCTGGAGGAGATGAGCAGCCATAGCGATGGCCTGATTGCGGCGGTGGCGCAGTTCGAACTGGCGCTCAGCAAGGTGCGAGAGGGCGATATGGGACGTTATGCGGTGCAGTGGAATGTGGAGCCGCATGGAATTCTGAACAGCCTTGCGAAGGATCTGCCGCTGGAGGAGGATGCGCCGGAGGGGATCTACCAGATTCTGGTGTCCTATGACCTTCCGCACCAGTTTCGGATCGTTACGTTGCTTCCTGAGGTGCACTAGGCTGGTTTGCCGGAGAAATGGGGCTTGGCGGCGGCTTGCGTAGTTTTGGGGCGAACTCGCGTTAAGCTGGATGGATGCCTTTGTACTGCGATGTTGCGTTGCCGGTGCCTTTGGACCAGTTGTTTACCTATGGGGTGAATGGCGTGGTTCCGGTGGTGGGAGCGCGGGTGCTGGTGCCGTTTGGGGGGCAGCGGTTGATGGGGGTGGTGGTGCGGGTGCATGGGGATGCTCCGGCGGATGGGATCGAGGTGAAGCCGGTGCAGCAGGTGTTGGACGAGGCTGCGCTGTTGCCGGATGAGTTGATGAAACTTGCGGGGTGGATTGCACAGTACTATGTGGCTCCGCTGGGGGAGGTTTTGAGGGGGATGTTGCCGCTGGGGGCGGAGGTGAAGCGGCAGATGATCTACCGGATCGGTGAGGCGGGGCGCAAGGTGCTGTATGAGGGGGCGGCGAAGGGGTCTTCGCGGCGGTCGAAGCTGACGGCGGAGGAGCAGAACAGGGAGTATGCGGTGCTGAACTATCTGGAGGGTGGGGAGGCGACGAAGGCGGGGGCGCTGCGGTCGGCTACGGGCGCTAATAAGAGCTTGCTGGATGGGATGGTTCGGAAGAAGTGGCTGGTGCGCGAGGCGATGGCGGAGGAGAGGGATGCGCGGCGGTTGGAGAGGGTCGCCGTGCTTACGGCAGGGGTTACGGCAGGGGTTAGGGATCAGGGGTTAGGGGTTAGCGGGCCTACAGCGGAAGGCGGGGGGCGTTTGCCTCGGTTGAATGAGAATCAACTTGCCGTGATGGCGGAGTTGGCGGCGGTGGGCGGGCGGATGCGGGCGAGGGATCTGCGGCAGGCTTCTGCCCTGGTGGCGGCGGGGGGGCCGGAGTCGACGCGGGGGGCGCTGGTGAAGCGGGGGCTGGTGGGGATGGGGGGGGGGGGCGGGGCGGGTGAAAGGGAGGGGGTGTGGGGCGGGGGGGGAGGGGGA
>NZ_JAAVUR010000015.1 GCF_018449545.1 Granulicella sp. dw_53
CTTGCTGTCCCATGCCTGGACCGGAGAGTGGAAACGCTGTCCGGTCTGCATAAATTGAGCGGTTTCGCGGCGTAGAATGAATCTTCGCGAAATCGGATAGGATATAGAGATGCGCGAAATCATTACATTGCAATGCCCCGAGTGCAAGAACAGGAACTACTCGACCACGAAGAACAAGAAGACGACCACCGGTCGCCTCGAGTTCTCCAAGTTCTGTAACACCTGCCGTAAGCACACGGACCACAAAGAAACGAAGTAACTCCGCCGGTTTGGGATGAGGCGCGAGTCACCTCATCCCGCAGTTCGGGGGAGTAAGCTCAACGGTTAAACTGTCGGTCTCCAAAACCGAACTTCTCGGTTCGAATCCGAGCTCCCCCGCCAGTTTGCTCTGCGCCCAGGCCGCAGTCACTGGCATAATCGACTCAGAGTTTTAGTAGCATCACAGAACGAACGATTTTAGAGGCAGCATATGGCCAAGACCGTAGCGATTGAACAAACCCCGAACACCGGGATCGAGAACCTGAAGGCCACTCCGGCGCGCCTCAACTCCTTCCTCAAGGACGTCCGCAGCGAGATGCGCAAGGTCATCAGCCCCTCTCGCGAGGAAGTTCAGGCGACGACCCTTACCGTGATCATCACCGTGTTCGTCTTCGCCGCTTACTTCTGGCTGGTCGACAACATCATCGGTCGCGGCATCGAAGCTCTCCTGCACAAGGCGACGCAGCACTAAAATAGAGTTGTAACATTCAGCACCAGTAACGTTCAGCAGATGCGCGAAGAAGGCATAACGATGGCGGTAGAAGAGCAGAATCCGGAAGCATTGAACCCCGAGGGCGAACAGCCCACGGAGCATCTTGCCCCGCCGGTTAACGAGAACTTCAAGTGGTATATCATTCACGCCTACTCCGGCTTCGAGCGGAAGGTGCGTGAGTCGCTTGAGAGCCGCATCACGGCCTTTGGCCTGCAGAATCGTATCGGCCGCATCATGATTCCGACCGAGCCCGTTACCGAGCTGCGCAACGGAAAGAAGTACACCATCGAGCGTGTCTTCCTGCCCGGCTATGTGCTGGTCGAGATGGAGCTGGACAACGACCTCTGGCACGTCATCAAGAACACCCCTCGCGTCACCGGATTCCTCGGCACCGGCGACAATCCGGTCGCCCTCTCCGAGCAGGAAGTCAGCTCCATCCTCTTCCGCTCCGAGTCCACCTCCAACAAGCCTTCCATGAAGGTCAAGTTTGAGAAGGGCGAGCAGGTCCGCATCAACGAAGGTCCCTTCGCCAACTTCACCGGCACCGTCGACGACGTCAACGAAGATCGCCAGACCCTCAAGGTCATGGTCAGCATCTTCGGACGCTCCACCCCGGTGGAGATCGAGTTCTCCAAGGTCGACAAGGTCGAGGTTTAAGTTTTGTTTCAACCCGCCGCGCAGCACTGACGGCGAGCACTGGATTCAGCACCAAAAATCATAAGCAGTAGGCAAGCAGCCCGCCGCTGGAAGCATAAAGAGGATTTACCGCAATGGCACCGAAGAAGATCACTGGATACGTAAAGCTTCAAATCATGGCCGGCAAGGCCACTCCTGCACCGCCCGTCGGTCCCGCCCTCGGTCAGGCTCAGGTTAACATCATGGAGTTCTGCAAGCAGTTCAACGAGCGCACCAAGGACCCCGCAATGGCCGGACTCACCATCCCGGTCGTCATCTCGGTCTATGCGGATCGTACCTTCAGCTTCATCACCAAGACTCCTCCCGCTCCTGTGCTTCTGCTCAAGGCTGCTGGTATCGCAAAGGGTTCAGGCACTCCGAACAAGGAGAAGCTTGGCAAGGTCACTGAGAAGCAGATTCGCGAGATCGCCACGCAGAAGATGCCCGATATGAACGCCGCGTCGGTCGACGCCGCTGCCAAGAGCATCCGTGGTACCGCTCGCTCGATGGGCATCGAAGTCGTAGCCTAAGTCAAATTCCTGTAACAAAGTACAAAGACACCTGAAGTCCCGACATTGCAGTCGGACTTCAGGTGTCTTCATTTAAACGACTAAATTCTTCGTTTGACCAACTCTCGAATGGTCCTATTGCTGCGGCGCTGCAGCAGGAGTCGTCGATTGCTGCCGCATGCGAAGGAGCTGTTCATAGATCTGTTGCGGAGTTCTGGCTCCCGTAGATGACTTATCGTCTGTCGCAGGTGCGTCGCCAGACGCAGGCGGAGCTCCCGCTGCGCCGTTAGGATCGGGGATGTTGCTGGCTGGCAGCGGAGGTGGATTACGGGAAGAGTTGGAGCTCTCGCCGGCTGCAGGGTCGCTTGATTCAGCGGTGTCGTTGGAGCCCGATGCGCTGGGATTGGGAGGCGTGGGACCGCCGTGACGAGGCGTGAGAACCAGCTCCACCGGAACCTTGGTGGGTTGGAGAGGGTTTGGATTGGTGCCTTGGACTAGGAGTATGTTGCTGGAGGTGCCTTCCAGCAGGATGGCAAGGACCTGGGCGGGAGCGGCGGGTCCGTAAGTACCGTAGACGCGCTCATCGGCGACTCCTCCAGTGATCTTCATCCCGGTCTGGCGGGAGATCTCGCGGAGGATCTGGTTGAGGCTGGAGTTATTGGCGATAACGGAGAGCTGGCCAGAGAGGTAGGCGACGTCGGCGCGATGGGCCGGAGCTGCTGGAGAGGCCATTGCGGCTGCTGGTGGCGCTGCCACGATGGGCGTAGTGGGAGCGGTTACTGGAAGCGCTGAGGCTGGTTGGCGAGGCGGCGTCTGCTGGGCCAGAAGATGCGATGACAGGAGAGCGCAGAGGACTGTGCCGAGGGTGATGCGCGTAAGCGCGCGGATTGGAACTGGACGTTGCATCGGTGAAGGTAGGACGCACAGAGATTCGGTAGGTCAACTGTCGTTCCACTGGTTGGAGTTTATCTGAATTTGTCGGTTGCGCTGGAGAAGTATCGAGTTGTACTAGACTGATCCGATGCGAGTGTGTTTTCTATGAGTAAAGTGACGGTGCTATTGCTGGCAGCCGGACTGCTGATGCCGAGGTTGGTGGAGGCAGAGGTCTGCACGACGCAGTCGCAGATGAAGCCGGCGGACCGCGACGGGTTGGCCGCTGCGGCGATGGGGCTGGCGACCAAGGTACAGGCGGCGGATGTAGCCGGACTGCGGGGCGCGACGGTAGCCGAGTTGGGAAAGGACTTCAGCGGGATTGAGGGTGTGGTCGGAAGCACCGCTCCCAAGCTGAAGGGTGCTGTTTTGACCGTCGATCAGGTGTATCTGCTGGATGGCTCGGAACTGAAGCGTGGAGCGGATGGAAGTGCTCCGGACGCGCAGTTCTTCTGCAATCTGAACAAGTCGGTTGCGGAGGTGGATTTTTTGATCCCTCAACTGCCTCCGGGACGGTATGGGTTTGCGATCGTCGAGACCAAGAGCGCCACTCCGTGGAGACTCTCCTTTTTACTACGAGAGGATCAGGGGAGGTGGGCCATGGCGGGGTTTTATCCCCGAGCGAGCCTGGCTGCCGGACATGATGGGCTTTGGTACTGGACCGAGGCGCGGCAGATGGTGAAGCGCAAGGAGCAGTGGAGTGCGTGGCTCTACTACCAGCAAGCGGAGTCGTTGTTGCGTCCGGCGAACTTCGTGCAGAGCAGCCACCTGGAGAAGTTGAAGAATGAGCAGAGCGCCGGGGCTCCTCCCGCTCTGTCGGAGGGGGTGAGTGCCGAGGCTCCTTTAGTGGTGAAGGGGGCGGATGGGGTGGAGTATCACTTTACCGGTTTGGGGGTGGATGACTCGCTGGGGAAGGAGAAGGTCTTCCTTGTGGCTCATCTGAAGGTCGAAGCGACGCTAGATACGGCGGTGGCACGAAAGCGCAATGCGGATGCGATGAACGCCCTGGTAGGCGCGTATCCGGAGCTGAGGAAGGCGTTCGCCGGCGTCTGGCTCTTTGCCGAGACGGCGGGTCAAAACCCCTTCGTGACGGAGCAGGCGATGAACGAGGTTCGATAGAACGATTAGGCCATCGCCTAAAAGCGAGATGGAAGATATGTTGATGGAGAAGTAAGATCCAGTAGTTTATTTGAACTGAATGGATGGCGATGTCGCTCCCAGACTCGCCGTTCGCCGGATGGCATCTTAGGAAGAGGATGAAAGCCTCTTAGGTCACGAATCAGAGAGATCCCCCAACGGGACGAGATGAGGCACGATGGCAAACGCCGAAAAGACTTTGAGCCAGGCGATCATGGGGCGCCGGGCTACTCCCAGCTTTGACGGAACCCCAATTCCGGCGGCGGATCTGCTGCGGATTCTCGATGCGGGACTCCGCGCTCCGAGTGGATACAACATGCAGCCGTGGCGGTTTGTTGTGGTGCAGTCGCCGGAGCAGAAGAGAAGGCTGCGAGGAGCGAGTTACAACCAAGCCAAGGTCGAAGAGGCGTCGGCTGTAATCGTGGCTTGCGGCGATACGGACGGCTGGCGCAAGGATCTCGATCTGATGCTGCAGCGGGGACGTTCAGGCGGGATGCCGGAGAGCTATGCAGACCAGGCGCGAAGCAGCGTTCCTAATTTCTTCTCCAGCTTCAATAGTGAACAGATGAAGGGTTGGCTGAACAAGCATGTGATGGTGGCGTTTACTCACATGTTGTTGATGGCCGAGGTGATGGGCTACGATACGGCTCCGATGGAAGGCTTTGAGCAGGATAAGGTGCATGAGGTGTTGAAGTTGCCCCTAAGCTACTGGGTGGTGGCGTTGCTGGGTATCGGACATGTGCGAGGAAGCGATAAGTATGACGGCGGACGTTTCGATATGGGCCATACGGTGTTTTGGGAGGAGTATGGCAGGCAGATGAAGTAGGTGGTGGATGGGTGCCCGCTAGGGGAGAGGTTGTAGTGGGGTGGGTTAGTCGACTTGCCATTGGTAGGCGCCGGGCTGGGGAAGACCCAGGTGGGCCAGGACGCGGTTGACGTATTGGCGGGCCATCTCGGTGGTGGATTGCGGGAGGTCGTAGAGCGTGGGAATGACGGGGAAGATCGTTGCTCCGGCGTCGTCGGCGAGCTGCATATTGCGGAGATGGATGCGGTTGAGGGGGGTCTCGCGGACGCAGAGGAGGAGGGGGCGGCGCTCCTTAAGGCAGACGTCGGCGGCGCGCTGGATGAGGTTGGAGGCCAGGCCGTTCGCGATGGCGGCCAAGGTGCCCATGGAGCAGGGGAGGATCATCATCCCAGAGGAGGGGTAGCTGCCGCTGGCGATTCCGGCGCCGATATCGGTGTCGGAGTGCTGGTGGACCTTGGAGGAGGATGCGCCGAGGAGCTTTTCCGGGAGGCCGTTGCGACCGCTAATCTGGAGCTCTTCGGCGAAGACGCGGAGAGCGCTCTCGGAGGCGATGAAGTTGACGCGGGAGACGCGGGGGTCGGCGTCGAGGGCGCGAAGCATCTCGGCGGCGTAGATGGAGCCGCTGGCGCCGGTCACAGCGAAGGTGATGTTGAACGAGGAAGATAGGGTTGGGGGGGCGGTCACAGATTGATTATCGTCGATAGAGAGCGGCCGATGCTGCGACTTTTTGCAGCGGAGGAGGTTTAATGTTCAGATGGAGGGCTACCACAGCATTATGAGTTTATGGAGGCGACGTAAGTGAGCGATCGGCATGCCGGGAGCGCAAGGCGCAGTATTTTCGTGTGGATCTGCGCGTTTTTTTCGATGTTGGCTGGGGCGCGTGCGTATGGGTCGGTTGCGTTGCTGATGGAGGAGCCGTATGGGGAGTTCGGCGCGTTCAATCCTACGGGTCATGCCGCCGTCTATCTGAACCATATTTGCGCGAATTCGCCTACGGAGCTTCGGCCTTGCCGCAGTGGCGAATATGGTGTCGTCATAAGCCGATATCACAAGATCGATGGCTTGGATTGGATCGCAATTCCGCTGATTCCGTACCTGTACGCGGTGCAGGATGTGAACTACGTTCCCAAGACGGTCGATAAGGCCCAGGTAGCGGCGTTGCGGGACACGTACCGAAGGGAGCATATGTTGGCTTTGGCTCCGGATGACAAGAAGGGGCAGACGCCAAAGGGTGAGTGGGTCCAACTGGTGGGGTCTTCGTATGACCGGACGATCCATGGGTTTCAGGTGAAGAGCACAGCGGAACAGGATGAGCGGTTTATCGCGCTCTTCAACGATAAGCGCAATGTGGGGCACTTCAACCTGCTCTTCCATAACTGCGCGGACTTTTCGCGGGTGGTGCTGGATACGTATCTGCCGCATGCGATCCATCGGAACTTCATCGCTGATGTGGGGCTGATGACTCCGAAGCAGGTAGCCCGGTCGCTGGTGAAGTACGGCAAGGCGCATCCGGAGCTGGAGATGAACGCGTTCGTCATTCCGCAGGTGCCGGGGACGGTGGCGCGGAGCCATGGTGTGGATGGGGTGGCGGAGTCGCTGGTGAAGAGCAAGAGGTATCTGCTGCCGCTGGCGGTGTTGAGTCCGGAGTTTACGGGCGGGGTGGTGGTGGCGTACCTGGCTGAGGGACGGATGAGGCTGCCGAAGAATGCGGCGATGTTCGAGATAGACGACGCCGAGATGACGGGTGGGCCGAAGGTTCCGGTGGTGCTGCCGGGGGAGAGTCCTCTTGTTGCTAAGCCGGGTGAGGTGGTTCCGCGGCCTTAAGGCGTAACGGTGATGGAAGGGATTAAAGGCTGATAAGAGCGGATGTTTTGGGGGTGGTTTCTTTGGGCTGATTGTTTATTTTTGTTTTGGGCGTAGGGCGTAGGCGATCAGGGTTTCGCCGTGGAGGTTGTGGGTGGCGTTGAAGGCTTCGTTGCTGGCGGTCTCTTGTGCGGGGATGGTGGGGTCCAACTCGCAGGCAGCGATCTCTTCGGTGGTGGCGTGGATGTAGCAGAGCTCGCAGGTGGCGAGGTTGTCCTCTTCTGTGCGCATGGGTGGGCCGAAGGTGCGGCAGAGGATGGGGCGGGTGCTGTAGAGGTCGCAGGTGCCGGTGGCGGGATCGAGGACGGGGCAGGGTTCGTCGTTGGCGAACTCTTCGAAGAGGATGGCGGCTTCGTAGTCTTCGTGGAGGATGCCTGTGGCGAGGTCGCCGGGGAACCAGGGGTCGAGGCGGGTCAGGGATTCCTGGACGCGGGTCTGGATGCGTTGGGATCGTTCCAGGTCGGTTTGTTGGAGGGCTTCGAGGCCTTCGCGGAGGCGGGCTGCGTCTTCGAGCGCGATGGGGAAGACGCCTACGCAGCATTGGTAACAGCCGGGTTTGCAGACGAGGTGGGGTCCGGAGCGGGCGGCGGCTGAGGCCAGGGCGGCGTCTACGATTTGGATGAGGGTTTGGGGCATCGTAGCTTCACAGAGGTCGCGCTGACGAGCGATGCCCACCTTTGCGAAGAGGATGCTGTCGCGAAGGTGGGGCACCGGGCTATAGACATGGTCAGGCGTTGAGGACGCGGTTGAAGATGGCGTCTACGTTGGCTAGCTGGCGGGTGTAGTCGAAGGCGTGGGCCAGTTTTTCGGGGGAGAGGCGGGCGGTGATCTCGGGGACCTTGGCTACCTCGTCGCGGAAGATGAGCTCGTTCTTCCAGGCGTTCATGGCGTGGGATTGGACGAGGCGGTAGGCGTCCTCGCGGGACATGCCGGACTCGGCGAGGTAGAGGAGGAGTTGGCCGGAGAAGATGAGTCCGCCAGTGGACTCCAGGTTCTTCAACATGCGTGCAGGGTAGACGAGGAGCTTGGTGATGAGGTTCTCAGTCTTGGCGAGAAGATAGTCGGCGAGGATGGTGGAGTCGGGGAGGATGACACGCTCAGCGGCGGAGTGGGAGATGTCGCGCTCGTGCCAGAGAGCGATGTTCTCGAAGGCGGTCTGGGCGTTGGCGCGGACGACACGGGCTAGGCCGGAGATCTGTTCGGAGGTGATGGGATTGCGCTTGTGGGGCATGGCGCTGGAGCCCTTCTGCTTCTCGGAGAAGAACTCTTCGGCCTCGCGGACCTCGGTGCGCTGGAGGTGGCGGACCTCGGTGGCGATCTTGTCCAGGGTGGAGCAGAGAATGGCAAGGGCGGCGACATAGGCGGCGTGGCGGTCGCGCTGGACGACCTGGGTGGCGACGGCTACGGGTTTGAGCCCCAGTGCGTTACAAATGGCCTCTTCGTGCTCGGGCTTGAGGTGGCCGAAGGTGCCTACGGCTCCGGAGAGCTTGCCTACGCGGAGGTCTTCGGCGGCGGCGTCGAAGCGGGTGAGATTGCGCTGCATCTCGGAGTACCAGAGCAGCAGCTTGAGGCCGAAGGTGGTGGGTTCGGCGTGGACGCCGTGCGTGCGGCCGATGATAGGGGTGTGCTTGAACTCGAGGGCGCGCTTTTTGAGGGTCTCGGAGAGGGCAACGATACCGGCGCGAATGATCGCAGAGGCTTCCTTGAGCTGGAGGGATTGCGCGGTGTCGACGACGTCGGTGGAGGTGAGGCCGTAGTGGAGCCAGCGGGAGGATTCGGGGTCGGCAATATGCTCCGCGACGGTGGTGGTAAAGGCGATGACGTCGTGACGGACTTCGGCCTCGATCTCGTTGATGCGGTCTACGGTGAAGTTGCCCTTGTCGCGGATGATGTCAGCGGCTTTTTGCGGAACCATGCCCGCGGCGGCGAGGGCTTGCGAGGCGGCGACCTCTACGGTGAGCCAGGAGCGGTACTTGTTTTCATCGGACCAGATTTTTCCCATTGCCGGGCGTGTGTAGCGGACGATCAAGTGGTGTGCCTGCCTTGTACTTGTATTTGATAGGACAGATCCATTTTACCGTCTGGATTGTAGGCGCGTGTCTATTTATGTCGTCAAGCGATATAATCGTATTACGACCTATGGCGACGCGACGGAATACGGCTAAGAGCAAGTTGGACGAGAGAGTGAAGGTGCTGGCGGAGTTTCGGTATCTTCTGCGGCGGTTTTTGAGCTTCAGCGAAGAGGCTGCGGAGGCCGCGGGGACGTCTGCTCAGCAGTACCAGTTGCTGCAAGTGGTGGCCGCGGCGCCGGATGGGGAGCAGGCTTCTATCTCGTATATCGCGGAGCGCATGGTGCTGCGGCACAACAGCGCGGTTGAGCTGGTGGGACGTGCGGAGCGTAGCGGGCTGGTCTCCCGGACGGAGGATGCGGCAGATCATCGGCGAGCGCTTATTACATTGACGGCGGATGGGCAGACGCTGCTGGAGAGACTTGTGGGGAGTCACTGGGCTGAGTTGGAGCGGCAAGGACCCGGTCTGCTCGAGGCGTTGGGGAATTTGTTGACCGCTGACGTCGCGGTGGGAGGAAGAGATCGCAGTGAGTGATATAGCAAAGAGCGAGTTGCGCGACTATACGGCAGACGGCCGCATGGTGATGATGAGCGGTATCGCCGTGATCATCGGTGGGGCTGGCGCGGTCTTGAGCTGGTTGTTGCTGCGGCTGATCTTTCTGGCGACCAATGTGTTTTATTACCACCGGTTGAGCGTGGCGTTTGCAGATCCTGCATTCAACAAGCTGGGGTGGAAGGCGATCTTTCTGCCGGTGATTGGTGGGTTGCTGGTGGGCTTAATCGCGCGCTTCGGATCGGACCGTATACGAGGGCATGGGATGCCGGAGGCCATCGAGGCGGTGTTGATGCGGGGGGCGAGGATCTCGCCGAAGATTACGGTGCTCAAGCCGGTGGCGACCGCGATTGCGATTGGGTCGGGTGGGCCATTCGGCGCGGAAGGACCGATTATTATGACGGGCGGGGCGGCTGGATCGCTCCTGGCCCAGTTGATGAAGGTGAGTGATGCGGAGCGTTCTACGTTGCTGGTGGCGGGCGCCGCGGCGGGAATGTCGGCGACCTTTCTGGCTCCGCTGGCCGCGATTCTGCTGGCTGTTGAGCTCTTACTGTTCGAGTGGAGACCGCGGAGCCTGGTGCCGGTTGCGGTTGCGAGTGTGACGGCGGCAGCGTTGCGGCGTCTGCTGCTGGGGTCTTTGCCGGTGTTTCCGATGGTGGCGACGTCGCCGGATGCGATCAGCCACTGGGTGATGCCCTGCGCGGTGTTAGCAGGGCTGGTGGCGGGAGTGCTGGCGCTGCTCTTGACGAAGGGAGTTCATTTCTTCGAGGAGGCGTTTGAAAAGCTGCCTATCCATTGGATGTGGTGGCCGGCGGTGGGTGGACTGGTGATCGGTCTGGGGGGATGGCTGTTTCCTCCGGCGCTGGGTGTGGGATACGCCACGATTCAACAGATGCTGAGCGGCAATATGGAGTGGTCGCTGGTGCTGGGTGTGCTGGTGGTGAAGAGCGTGATCTGGACGGCCTCGCTAGGCTCGGGAACGTCGGGAGGTATTCTAGCGCCGCAGTTGATGATCGGCGGGGGACTGGGAGTGGCGCTGGCGCATGTGTTGCCGGGAATCGCTCCGGGGGCGTGGCCGCTGGTGTGCATGGCGGCGGTGCTGGCGGGCTCGATCGGCGCGCCATTGACGGCCGTGGTGCTGGCGATTGAATTGACACATAACAGCGGGTTGATGCTGCCGCTGCTGCTGGCGTGTGTGACGGCCTATGGGCTGACCGTGCTGTCGCAGAAGCGTTCTATTCTGACGGAGCGGCTGGCGCGGCGTGGATACCATCTGAGCCGGGAGTATGGAGTCGATCCACTGGAGATGGTATTGGTGTCGCAGGCGATGCACACGAGTGTCTTCGCCTTGCCGGCGAATGCGACCAGGCGGGACGCTGCGAGTTGGTTGCGGACGATGGAGGCGAGAGGCGCGGACGCCTGGTCTCACTGGCAAAGACTGTTTCCGCTGCTGAATACCGAAGGGCGAATGGTCGCGCTGCTGACGCGGTCGCAGATGATGATCTCCGCGAAGCAGACGGACCTGAGCAGACCGCTGGTGGAGGATGGAAATGTCTCGCCGGCGACGATGGCTCCCACAGATACGTTGCGAAAGGTGGCGACGGCGATGGCTGATTCCAAGCTGACACGCTATCCAGTGATCGATGCTAAAGGCAAGTTCGTGGGGATTATTACGATCGACGATCTGTTATCGGCAAGAAGCAAGGAGACGCTGCGAGAGAGCGATCGCACACGAGTGCTCCGCCTGCGCTGGCCTTTCAGCAATGCAGAGGTGACGCTTGAAAAGGAGACCGCCACGGAGGCGGTTGCAGTTTTGGACGGAGAGATCTGGGGCGAGCAGAGAGACGAAAAGTTGCCCTAAGGGTGGGTTACTCCGAAGAGCTTGGACATCTCGGCGTAGAGGAAGCCCCTGCCGGGCTTATAGGGTTGGACCCATTTGCCGTCGATGACGAACTGGGGGATGGCTCGTTTGCCGACGTTGGACTCTACGGCGTAGGCGGCGCCGGGGGTGGTTTCGATGTCGATCTCGGTGTAGGGCAGGTTGTGTTTGTCGAGGAACTTCTTGGCTTCGCGGCAGTCGCGACACCAGGAGGCGGAGTAGACGGTGATGTCCATGGTTGGGGTTGTCCGTTCTATGAGGTGGTCACTGTTCATGGTAGTTGCGCATGAGGCCGCCGTCGATAACATAGGTGGAACCAGTGATGTAAGAGGCTTCGTCGGAGGCTAGGAAGACGGTGAGGGAGGCGACGTCTTCCGGAGTTCCCATGCGGCCCAATGGGACGTTTCTGAGCAGTGCGTCGAGCTTGGGTTTGTCGTTCAGCAGAGACTTGTTGATGGGTGTGGCGATCGCTCCTGGTGCGATGTTGTTGACGGTAATGCCGAGAGGACCGAGCTCGACGGAGAGGTTGCGCATCAGCATCCGGATACCGCCCTTGGAGGCGCAGTACGAGGAAAAATTAGGAAAGGCCATGTCCTCGTGGACGGAGGAGATGTTGATGATGCGGCCAGGCTGTTTGGAGTCGCGGAGGCGGCGGACGAAGGCCTGGGTGAGGAAGAAGGCTCCCTTAAGGTTGACGTCGAGGACGGTGTCGTAGTCGGCTTCGGTGACCTCCCAGAAAGGAGCGCTCTTCTCGACTCCGGCGTTGTTGACGAGGATGTCGCAGCGGCCTAGTTGGGAGTAGGCCTGATCGATGAGGTTCTGGGTATCGGCGATCTTCGATACGTCGGCCTGGACGACGATGGCTTTGGAGCCCGCGGCTTCTATCTGGATTTTGGTTTCGTCTGCGCCTTCGGGATGGCTGCGGTAGTCGACGACGATGTTTGCGCCTTCCGAGGCGAGTCGGATAGCGATAGCCTGACCGATGCCGGACGAAGAGCCAGTAACGATCGCAACTTTGCCTGCGAGGCGAGAGGACATCTGGTGTGGCCTTTCTGAAGCGAACGCTATTTGGTTTTCTTTGCTGCTTTTTTCGCGGTCTTCTTTACGGCTTTCTTACTGGCCTTCTTCGCGGCGAGCTTTTCTTCTCTTTGAGAGGCGATGATCCCGGAGAGGATCTCTTTCGCATGTTCGAGGACCTTGATGCGAGAGGCGGGAAGATTCTTGCCGGCGCGGTTGATGTAGAAGTTCAACATGCGCATGCCAGAGGCGGGGCCTTTAGGGGAGACTTTGTGCGAGGCCAGCGACTTGGCGATCGTCGAAGCGCCTTTCTTGAAGAGACCTTCCTGAGGATCGGTGGACTCGGTATCAACCTTTGCTGACCACTTCTTCGTCGCCATCGGTGAGGTCTCCTTCTGGCGTAGGATGCAGCGGGCGCTTGCGTCGCTGTATGAAAAAATTGCTAAGGAGCGCTCCGCACTCTTCTGCCAGGAGACCGGAGGTGACTTCGACCTTGTGGTTGAGCTGAGGGTGGTTCATGACGCTGAGGACTGAGCCGCAGGCTCCGGCTTTGGGATCGGGGGCTGCGTAGACCAGGCGGGCGATGCGGGCGTGGAGGATGGCTCCGGCGCACATGGCGCAGGGTTCGAGGGTGGCGTAGAGGGTGCAGCCTGTTAGCCGGTAATTTTGAAGGATCAGGCCGGCCTGGCGGAGGGCTACTATCTCGGCGTGGGCGGTGGGGTCGCTGTCGCGCAGGACGCGGTTGTTTCCGTGGGCCAGGATCTCTCCGGTGGGGGAGACGACGATTGCACCTACCGGGACTTCGCCTGCGGCTTCGGCTGCCTGGGCTTCGGCGATGGCAACGCGGAGGTAGTCGATATCGAGCATCGCGTCGGGTTTCATTTTTAGTCGGTGGGGGCTGGGTTAGGGATGCCGCGGCCTGCGTGGTAGATGGACTGGATGTGCCGTGTGTTGCGGATGTCGGCGAGAGGGTCGGCGGAGAGGACGACCAGATCGGCGGAGTAGCCGGGGGCGATGAGGCCGAGGTTGACGGTGGGATCCAGAGTATGGAGGAGTTGGCCGGTGCGGCCGGTCGCGAGGGTAATGGCCTGGAGCGGGGTGAGGCCAGCGGCGACGAGGTCTTCGAGCTCGCGGTGCTCGGAGAAGCCGGGGATGCGTCCGGGCATGGCTCCGGAGTCAGTGCCGAAGGCGATGAGGGCTCCGGCGTCGTAGAGGGTCTTGAGGTTGCGTTGGGCGATCGCGAAGTCCTGGCGATGAACGGCGGTGGACGGATCGGCTGCGATCGAGGTGGCGTAGCTTGGGTCTTCGATCTTTCCGAGGAGTCGCGAGCCTGCAGCCTTACGGAAGAACTGGCTCTTCATGAAGTCGGGATGGTCGGCGTAGATGTAGAAGCTCTCATCGACGGTGAAGGTGGGGATGTACCAGGTGTGATGCCGGAGGACGGACTGTATGAAGGGCTCGTCGACGGGTTTGTCGCGGACGGAGTGGGCGAGGACGTCGATGCCGTCTGTGACGAGCTGCTGGGCGTCCTGGAGGGCGTACTCGTGGGCCGCGACGCGGAGATGGTTTCTGTGGGCCTCTTCGATGATGGCGGTGTAGATGGCCGGATCCATGGCGGGAGCTTTGCCGTGGAGCGGGTCGACCCAGATTTTGACGATGTCTGCGTGGTGGATGGCGAGCTCGTCGACCTGTTGGCGAGCCTGGGCGGGGGTGGTGGGACGGTAGACCTGATCCGGGGCCGCGGCGATGGGCGGTGCTCCGTTGGGGGCTCCGATGCCGCGGCCTGCGGTGAGGAGCAGAGCTCCTGTGGCTGTGCCGTTGCGGAAGGCGGTGCGCTGCTGGGAGCGGATGTCGTAGACGAGATCGCGGTTGAGGCCGAGGGAGATGATGGTAGTGACGCCGTAGTGCTCGTACTGGTCGAGCGCGGCGTGGACGTTCTCCGGGGTGTAAGCCGTAGCTGAGTTGGACGCGTTATGACTTAGCAGGCCGAGGTGCGAGTGGGCACTGATGAGGCCCGGAATGACGGTTGCACCGTGGAGATCCACGTTGATAAAGCCTTTGAGCGGCATCCCGTCCGGCTGGACGGAGAGGATGAGGCCGGAGCCCATGAGGATGGTGGTGTGTGGGCGAGGCTCGGCGCCGGTGCCGTCGATAAGGGTCGCGTTGTGCAGGGCGACGGCTGGCTGCTGTGCCAGAGCCGCTGGTACGAGGATGGTTGCGAGAAGCAAAGTGGCGAGGCGGCGTAGTGGCATGGCGAGGCTCCTCTTCTTAGAGTCGAGGATGAGATGCGATTGCTGCGCCATCAGGCGGGCTCCTGTTGTGTCATGCAGTGGAGGGTGCCGAGGCCCCAGACGAGGTCGACGGCGTGGATGCCGATGACTTCGCGGGTGGGGAAGCAGTTGGCGATGATGTTGAGGGCGTGGCGGTCGTGGGGGTCGTTGAAGGTGGGGACGAGGACGAGGTCGTTGGCGATGTAGAAGTTGGCGTAGCTGGCGGGCAGACGCTGGCCCTCGAAGGTGACAGGGTTGGGCATAGGGAGAGGGACGATCTCGAAGGGCTTGCCTTCGAGGTTGCGGGCGGTGCGAAGGCGGTCGAGGTTTTCGGCGAGGGGAAGGTGGTTCTCGTCGTGGATGTTGGGCTCGACGGCGGTGAGAATGGTGTTCTCGGCGACGAAGCGGGTGATGTCGTCGACGTGGCCGTGGGTATCGTCGCCGGCGCAGCCACGGTGGAGCCAAAGGGTCTGCTCGATGCCGAGGAACTGCTGGAAGGCCTGTTCCAGGCGCTGGCGGGTCTGTTCCTGGTCGCCGAGGCCGGGGTTGCGCTGCTGGACCTCAGAGAGGAGGCACTCCTCGGTGGTGAGGAGGATGCCGGAGCCGTTGGTGTCGATGCTGCCGCCTTCGAGGACGAGGCGGTGGGGCGGCTGACCGTTGCCGAGGTCGAGCTGGGCGCAGAGCTCGGGCATGTCGTAGTGCTGGGCGACCTGATGGGGGATGGTGTTGTCGCGGCGCCAGTTGTCGTACTTGGCCCAGGCGTTGAACTTCCAGTTGGTGAGGGCGAGCTCGCCCTGGGGGTTCTTGACGAAGATAGGGCCGGAGTCGCGGAGCCAGACGCGGTCGGTGGGCCACTGGTGGAAGTGGAGGCGGGCGAGGTTGGCTCCGCCGCGCCTGAGCATGGTGGTGGCGCGGTGCTCGGCGGCCTCGTTGTTGACGAGGATATGGACGTCTTCGACGCGGGAGAGGTGGCGGACGATCTCGGCGTAGACCCAGGGGATGGGCTGGAACTTTCCGGGCCAGTCGTCGGAGTTGTGTGGCCAGGCGATCCAGGTGGCGGCGTGCGGAGCCCACTCGGCGGGCATACGGTAGTTGGCGGCGCTGGTCATTGCTTTCCTGTCTCTTCTCCGGTTTGCGCCTCGCCTGTTCGCTTGGTGCTGTTTTGGTAGCCCACCCCTCCCCCCGGGAAAAGTGAGTAAAGTCCTCAAAGGAGACAGCTTAGCCTGGTACTTTGAGTGCCACGTTTCAACGAAAAACTTCGACAGTAAACCATTCATTCTAAAGAGAAAGCCGGACGGCTAACCAACTTTCTCACTCTTGTTAAGTATAACTTTTTGACCATAACTAAAGTGCCACTCGTAAGTGTTGAAGGGGCTGTAGTTAGTCGATTTTAGGGCTTGACAAGGAAAAACAGGCCGAAATTGAAAAAGCTCAGACGTTGAGACTGCCGATTGGCCCTTTAGGGGCGTGTGCAGATGCCCACTTTGCGCCAGAAGCGCTTCGGGGAGAGTCAAGTTCAGAAACCGAATGAGAACGCACGAAATGATGGTGCTCTGGGGATGAACACATAGAGTGTCTTGTTTCTATTCCTTGGACAGATGTTGTGGCTACCCGTGGGCGAGTGGGTTTGTTTTGTGGATGGAATAAGGCGAATGGGTTTGTGTTTTTGTTCGCAGAAGAACCCATAAAAGATGATCGCTTCCGAACACAATCTCTCGTAGAAGAACTCAATCTTTCAAGAGTGATTTCAGGATTGACGATTCGTCCCTAGAAAGAAGAGGGAGGGCGCCGTATGCCTACGCTCAACGTCCGCGGAGTCGTTATTAATCCACGCCTGAAGGTGAACTATCACTCAATTCATCCTCCGAACGATATCCAACGCCGACATCTTGCAGAAACATTAGAACTAGCCCGAATGATGGTGCTACGGACAGTGAACGAACTGCAACATGGAAATCGACCGCCCTTCGATCTGCAGCCAATTTTCCGCCGCATCCTGGAAAGCCACTTTCATTTCCCTCCAATCACTCGTGGTTCCACCGAGACTTGGAAGCATGCTTTAGACGTCATTCTTTGGAACTTTGGCCTGATATCGACGGGATTAAATGGGCCCATCACCATTTCCGATGCGTATAAGATGTTCCTCTCAGAGGAACACGAGAGCAGGCTACCGGTAGACGCCAACGGCCGGAGACTTCTACCACGCGGTTTTACGATTGCGAAGCCAGATCATATTAACAACCGGTTTGTTCCAGCCCCTCACTTATTTGACAGTATTCATGTGGACTTCGATCTTCTGAAACCTCCGAAGTTTGACAAATGGTCGATGGCTAACATCATCATTCACGAGGCTGGTCACAAGTTCTGCGGTATGGAGGATCTTGCCTACCGTAATAATCCGGCTTACCAAAATCTCACAGCAAATAACGCATTATTTAATAATGATTCTTACTCCTTCACCGCCCTGTCGGTTTATCGAAGACAGTGCATCACGATGATGGTTGGGCATGCATCTGTCTGACTTCGTGGCTTATGGTCAGAGTTTTGAGTGGAGCAACGTACTTTCGTTTTGCAGTGTCCGCTTCCTCGGCTAGTCGAGGAAGCGGCTGGTGATGCCCTGGTAGGCGTCGATGCGGCGGTCGCGCAGGAAGGGCCAGTTGCGGCGGGTGTCTTCGAGGAGCTTGAGGTCGATCTCTGCGATTAAGATCTCTTCCTTGTCGTGGCTGGCCTGAGCGATGACGCGGCCGAAGGGATCGGCGATGAAGCTGCCGCCCCAGAACTCCAGGCCTGCGCCTTCGGGGCCGGGGCTGGAGATGCCGTTGTGGACGACGTCGCCGTGCTCGAAGCCGACGCGATTGACGGCTCCCACGAAGACTCCGTTGGAGATGGCGTGGGCGCGCTGCATGGTCTGCCAGGCGGAGTACTGGGCTTCGCCGAACTCAGCCTTCTCGGAGGGGTGCCAGCCGATGGCGGTGGGGTAGAAGAGGGTGTTCGCGCCCATAAGGGAGGTGACGCGGGCGGCCTCCGGGTACCACTGGTCCCAGCAGACGAGGGTTCCGATCTTGCCGTGGGTGGTGGTCCAGGCTTTGAAGCCGAGGTCGCCGGGGGTGAAGTAGAACTTCTCGTAGTAGAGAGGGTCGTCGGGGATGTGCATCTTGCGGTAGATGCCGGCGATGTTGTCCTGTGCGGTGGCGGCGGGGTCGAGGACGGCGGCGGTGTTGTGGTAGAGGCCGGGGGCGCGGCGCTCGAAGAGGCTCGCGATGATGACGATGTTCTGCTCGCGGGCGATGGCGCTGAGGCGGGCGGTGGAGGGGCCGGGGATGGACTCGGCGGTGTCGAAGAGGGCGTGCTCTTCGCGCTGGCAGAAGTACTGGGCGCGGAAGAGCTCGGGGAGGCAGACGATGTTGGCTCCGAGGCGAGCGGCCTCGAGGACGCGGTCGGCGGCCTTGTCGAGGTTGGCGGCGGTGTCCGGAGCGCAGGACATCTGGATAAGGGCGATCTTTTTGTTGGTCTGCTTCATTGCTCGTCTGTTTCCTTTAGCTCGTTGTCAATCCAATAAACTGGGCCATTTTCGCCGTGGTATGCAATGCCTAATTCGGCGTCACACGGCTCATCCCATTCTGGGCTTATGACGTCGCCTATTATTTTGCCGGTGCCGCGCATTGAGCCGAATATCCTTGACGTTAGCCCGTTTCGACAGATCAGGTGATCGAAGCGAAATTTGCTGCGGGCTCGCATCCTTTTAGTGTAGCTTTAGCTGTTGCACGAGTGGAGTCAGAACAGAAACATACCGTTCTCCTCGCTCTTTTAACCAGCTGTGAATTTGGGGCCACTCTTCACGATTAGTAATATCTCCGACCGAGGTTTCATAGATCTTGCATCTATTCGGAGCATTTTCATCAAAGCCGACTTGGTCGCCCAATTCAGCAACTATTTTTTCTCGCGACAAGAGCAGTTCTCTGAATTCAGTCTTAGCTTGAGGTCCGGCGACCCATAGTTGGCACTCGAGCCTCTTGAATTTCTTAACTGCATTGAGGCTGACATGAAAACCAACTCTACCAATCGGAACAAATAACCACCATCTGCTTGGTGGTGAAGATGGCAGTTTGAGTGAGGTATGCTCTCGTTCGCAGAACGTAATGAATTCTTTCCAAAACTCTTGATAAAGTTGAGATGTCTCTGTAAGTACAGCAGTTTCTTGAGTGAGTTGCTTCTGCCAGTCATTTGGTCTGCTGACGATATTAAATTTCGGCGCGTAGGGAGAATCTCCTATCCGCCAGAGTTGAATTTCCACTCCAAAGAATCGAATGCCGGGTTCAGTCGATTTATTGAGCCAATCCAACGCTGCGCGGTGGGGTTCGGTAAATCGTTCGGCTATCCAAACGATTGTCCTGGCACCAGTCCCGTCGGCACCCACACCGGAGGCATAAGTTAGCAATTGTCCTAAATGGCCGTGATCAGTCGACCCGAATTGGTTTTCAATTACTACACTTTCGTCAGAATCGACCCGTCTAGCTAGTATATCGAGACGATATGAACCGACTCCCGATTCGGTTTCGACAAGTTCAAGCGGAATGCAGAGCTCATCGCCCAAGGCAGAAAGGTTTTCTTCCTCGGCAAGCCATCTGGTGAATCCAGTATCTTCACGGGGCCACCCATCGCGGATGGATACCGATTCGAGCTTGCCAAAGGTCGTCATAAAACACTCTCCTGTCCCCGATAAGCGTCAACAGCGAAACGCTATCACAGGCTCTTGAAGAGGCGTGTAATTCAGCTGGAAAGCGGGTCTTTCGGGCGGTGCGTCTTTTTTGCTGTGGATTTTTCTGTTAGTTTTGACTAGTCGGAATGCCATTCCACGTCGAATAGGCGCTCCCTGAGGCACAACTGAACCTTTATCCCGCCGGTGTGCGGCCGAAGTGTATTTCATAGCAGAAGGAGTGGTATTTTGAGCGAATTTCGTGATTTTTTGGAGCTTCCGTACGCTGAACTCGAGGATTTGAACCTCCAAGCCAAGGAGCAGCGCAAGAAGCGCGTGGCGGCCGACGTGATCCAGGAGGAACGGATCAAGTACCTGACGGACGAGCGCCGGATCAAGGCTGTGACGGTGGTTTTCAGCGACCTCGAAGGCCGGCTGCACATGCTGGACTACGACAAGAAGTTCCTGGTAAAGAGCTATGACAACCTGACGTTCGACGGCTCGTCGATTCGCGGGTTTACGGCGCAGCGGGAGAGCGATCTGCGGTTGGGGATCGACTGGAGCGCGTTCTACTGGCTGCCGGCGGATGTGTTCGGCGCGGGCAAGGTGCTGGTGTTCGGCGAGGTGATCGACAAGAACGGCGGTACGTACACGGGCGATATCCGGGGCGTGCTGAAGCAGTATTCGGACCAGCAGTTCGCGAAGAACGGCTACACGCTGAATGCGGCGAACGAGATTGAAGGCTTCCTGTTCGAGGGTATCGACGCGGAGCGGACCTTCCATGAGACGGGTTCGTTCGAGTATGTGAACAAGGGCGGCTATTACCACTCGCTGCCGGGCGACCCGCTGCGCGAGTTCATCGATACGACCGCGGAAGTGCAGCGGGCGATGGGCTTCGAGAACGAGAAGGACCATCCTGAGGTGGCGCCTTCGCAGTTCGAGATCAACTACACCTACGGCGAAGTGGTTGCCGCGGCTGACCAGATTCAGCTTTACAAGCTGATCTGCCGCCAGGTCGCGACGCAGATGGGCATGACGGCGAGCTTCCTGCCGAAGCCTGTGACGGGCGTGAACGGCAGCGGAATGCACACGAACGTGTCGATCACCAAGGGCGGCAAGAACCTGTTCTGGGATCCGAAGGGCGAGGAGAAGATCTCGCGGATGGCGTGGCAGTTTACGGATCGGATCCTGACGCATGGCAACGATCTTTGCCTGTTGCTGAATGCCAGCGTGAATGCATATCGCCGGCTGGATCCGCACTTTGAGGCTCCGAACCAGATCAAGGCTTCGGCGACGGATCGTGGCTCGATGGTTCGTATTCCCATCGGCAACGAGAAGAGCTCGCGCGTCGAGGTTCGTTCGGTTGGACCGGATGCGAACCCTTACATGGTGCTGTACTCGATCTTCAAGACGGGTCTGGACGGCAACATCTCGAAGATCAAGAACCTGCGCCAGGCGGACCGGTATCTACCGGACAACGTCTACACCGCGATCGAGGACTTCCGTGGCGCTGACTGGACGACGGAGATTCTGGGCGAGGATGTGAAGGCGCGCTACGCCGATCTGAAGCAGGCTTCGGCGGATCGTTGCGCACGGCTGCTGGGTACGATTGTGAAGCCGTCGGAGGTTCAGTTCCACCACGACGTTTACAACCAGTTGCTTTGGAATATCTTCTAAGACGACCTGTTCTAAAAGAGCGAAGGGCCAGCCTGTACAGGTTGGCCCTTTTCTTTTTGAGTTGACGTTGTCGTGGCAATGCTGCACTCTGGTCGCGTCTGAGGTGATGAATATGGATGGACGGGATGGGGATCTTCGACCTGCGGCGGTGTTGGGTGTATGTCTGATGGTGGGCTTGATTGCGGGTGGGTGGCTGCTAGGGGCTCAGGTGAAGGAGATGAAGCTGGGGGACCGCTATGTGACCGTAAAGGGGCTGGTGGAGAGGACGGTCAAGTCCGATACGGCGATCTGGCCGGTGAGCTTCAAGGAGGCTGGGAGTGACTTGCCACAAGTGTTCGCCAAGAGTGAGGCGGATAAGCAGGCGGTTCTGAAGTTCTTCAGCGACCAGGGGGTGACGCAGCAGGAGATCACGGTAGGGCAGATCCAGGTGACAGATAAGCTCGCCAACGAGTATGGCGGCAACAACAACAATGGCCCACGGTACATCGTGCAGCAGACAGTGACCGTCGCTTCGACGGATGTCGACAAGATTGCGAAGGCGGGACAGAAGACGGCGGAGCTGGTGCAGGCGGGAATCGTGGTTGGAGGCGGGTTCGGGCAGGGAATCAAATATGTGTTCAACGGGCTGAATGCTTTGAAGCCGGACATGATCACCGAGGCTACGAGGAATGCGAGGGCTTCGGCGGACCGGTTCGCAGCGGATTCAGGCAGCCAGGTGGGGTCGATTCGATCTGCGAACCAAGGCTTCTTTTCGATCTCAGCCGCAGACGGCAGCGCGGGTGCAGCGGGTGGTGAGGATGGACCGGGAGGCGGAGGCGGTGGCAACGCCGATGCAAGCATCATGAAGAAGGTACGGGTGGTGGCGACGGTCGACTACTATCTTTCGAGGTAGGTAAATTCCGCTCATGGGGCATGAGTGGTGCTTCTCGGAGATGTGCGATATTCAGTCCTGGTTGATCGATATTCGGCGTAAAACGATCAATGGCGTTGCCATGTCTCTTCCGCGGATGTTAGTTTCGGATTCTGAAATATGCCTTGGAGGCGTCATTTATGCAATCCAGCTACAACGGAATCCCTGTCCCCACTGACGGACAAGCCATCGAGTATGTCAACGGAAGCTACACGGTTCCCAACCATCCGATCATTCCTTTTATCGAAGGCGATGGCACGGGGCGGGATATCTGGCGCGCGTCGCAACGGGTGTTCGATGCGGCGGTGGAGAAGGCTTACGAGGGTAAGCGCTCGGTGAAGTGGTACGAGGTGCTGGCCGGGGAGAAGGCATATCGCCAGACGCAGAACTGGCTGCCGGACGATACGGTAAAGGCTACGGTGGACTTTCGGGTGTCGATCAAGGGGCCGCTGACGACGCCGGTGGGTGGTGGGATTCGGTCGCTGAATGTTGCGCTGCGGCAGTTGATGGATCTGTATCAGTGCGTGCGTCCGGTGAAGTACTACGCGGGTGTGCCGAGTCCGGTGAAGCATCCGGAGAAGCTGGATGTGGTGATCTTCCGGGAGAATACAGAGGATATCTATGCGGGCATCGAGTTCCGCGAAGGGACTCCAGAGGCGGCGAAGTTCATCGCATTTGTGAACGATGAGATGCTGAAGGGGACGAAGAAGAAGGTTCGTCTGGACTCTGGTGTAGGTGTGAAGCCGATCTCCATTACGGGGTCGAAGCGGTTGGTGCGGGCGGCGATTCAATATGCGCTGGATAATGGGCGCAAGACGGTGACGCTGGTGCACAAGGGCAATATTCAGAAGTTCACCGAAGGCGCTTTCCGCGAGTGGGGATATGAGGTTGCGTCGCAGGAGTTCCGCGAGCAGACGGTGACGGAGCGGGAGAGCTGGATTCTAGGGAATCTTGAGGCGAACCCGAAGCTCACGGCGGAGGAGAATGCCGCGCTGATCGAGCCGGGCATTGAGTTTGCCGCGAAGGAGTTTGGCGAGGGCGTTGTGGCGGAGGTGAAGCAGGTGATCGCTTCGATCGGCGCTTCGCATGGCGATGGGAAGTGGAAGAAGAAGATCCTGGTGAACGACCGTATCGCCGATTCGATCTTCCAGCAGATCATCTTGCGGCCAGAGGACTATAGCGTGTTGGCTACGACGAATCTGAATGGCGACTACATCTCCGACGCGGCTGCGGCGCAGGTTGGCGGGTTGGGGATCGCTCCGGGCGGAAACATTGGCGATGGCTATGCCGTCTTCGAGGCGACGCATGGCACGGCTCCGAAGTATGCGGATAAGGACGTCATCAATCCGGGTTCGGTGATTTTGTCGGGTGTGATGCTGTTCGACTTTTTAGGGTGGACGGAGGCGGCGCGGCTTATTGAGTCTTCCATGGAGAAGACGATTGGGCAGAAGTTCGTGACGTATGACTTCGAGCGCGGCATGCAGGGCGCTACCAAGGCCAAGACGAGTGAGTTTGCGACGCGGATGATTGAGAATATGGGGTAAGGGGTCGCCGCGGACTGAATAAGGCGTAACGGTGATGAGAGGGATTTTAAAGGCGATAAAAGCGGAACTGGGTGTGGGCTCGGAGTTTTGGGTCTGTGGCCATAGAATTGTGATTGGAAACTAATTGAAGTTCTTTGGGAGATAGCAGAATGCGTAAGAAGGTAACGATTGTGGGGGCGGGGAATGTGGGGGCGACGGCGGCTCATTGGATTGCAGCCAAGGAGCTCGCGGATGTCGTGCTGTTGGATGTGATGGAGGGCGTGCCGCAGGGCAAGGCGCTGGATCTGTTGCAGGCGATGCCGATCGAGAAGCGGGACGTCAGCATCATCGGGACCAATGATTATGCGGATACGGCGAACTCCGACATTGTTGTGATCACCGCCGGTATTGCTCGCAAGCCGGGGATGAGCCGCGATGACTTGTTGAATACGAACTATAAGATCATGAGCGATGTTGTGACGAAGGTAGTTGCCGCGTCGCCGAATACGATCATCATCGTGGTCTCGAATCCGCTGGATGCGATGGCGCAGACGGCGTTCAAGCAGGCAGGTCTGCCGCGCGAACGGGTGATCGGAATGGCGGGCGTGCTGGATTCGGCGCGGTTCCGGACGTTCATCGCGGAGGAGCTGAAGGTGTCGGTCGAGAATGTAACTGCTTTTGTTCTGGGCGGCCATGGAGACACGATGGTTCCGCTGTCGCGCTACTCGACGATGGCGGGAATTCCGATTACGGAGCTGATCGCTCCCGATCGTCTGAAGGAGCTGGAGACGCGTACAGCCAATGGTGGCGCGGAGATCGTGAAGCACCTGAAGACAGGTTCGGCTTACTATGCTCCGAGCGCGGCTGCCGTAGAGATGGTCGAGGCGATTCTGAAGGATAAGAAGAAGATTCTGCCTTGCGCTGCTTATCTGCAGGGAGAGTATGGAATCTCGGGGCTGTATGTCGGGGTGCCTTGCAAGCTGGGCGCGAAGGGGCTGGAGCAGATCATCGAGATCAAGCTGACGCCTGAGGAGCAGGTCGCGCTGCAGAAGAGTGCGGATTCGGTTAAGGAGCTTTGCACTGTGATTGGTGTGGCTTAAGGCAAAAACTTAACACCGATCGACACCGATAGCACCGATTTTGACGGATTAAAGGATTAAAACGGATAAGGCCCGCTCTGGTGAGCGGGCCTTATTTTTTTGCTGCGATGTGACTAGGCTACGCGTTCGATGGTTACGGACTCTAGGACTACTGGTGTCTTGGGGCGGTCCATGCCGTCGCGGGAGACCTTGCTGATCTTCTCTACGACGTCGTAGCCTTCGACGACCTCACCGAAGATGGTGTGCTTGCCGGTGAGCCAGCTTGTGTCGGCGGTGGTGATGAAGAACTGGCTGCCGTTGGTGTTGGGACCGGCGTTGGCCATGGCGAGCTTGCCGGGCTGCTGGAAGCCGTGCTTGGAGCCCTTGGTCTCGTCGGCGAACTTGTAGCCGGGACCGCCCATGCCGGTGCCTTCGGGGTCTCCGCCCTGGATCATGAAGTTGGGGATGACGCGGTGGAAGACGGAGCCGTCGTAGAGCTTGGGGCCTTTCTTGCTGCGGCTGTTCCACTCCTTGGTGCCTTCGGCGAGGCCGATGAAGTTGGCTACGGTCTCGGGGGCGTCGGTCTCGAAGAGCTCGCAGACGACGGTGCCTTCGGTGGTCTTGAATGTGGCGTAGGTGCCGGGCTTGGTTGGCATGTAGGTGTGCTCCTTGCGGTTGATGTTCGGGTTGATTGTGAGCGTGTTGCGTTGGTATCGGGCGGCTTCGAATCAGTGATGCGGTGAAGGCCGGCCCTGCTCGAATGAAGAGAGAATTTTAGTTGAAAACTATCTGGAGGCCTCGGGCTTCTCGGCTACGGGCGTCGCTGGCGTAGCGGGAAGGGGCGGCATGGGTTGTCCTTCGCGGACGATGGTGATGTGTTGGATGACAACCGGGGTGACGGGTTTATCGCTTTCGTTGCGCGCGACGCGGGCGATGGAGGCGACCAGGAGGACCGAATGAGCGTCGCATTGGCCGAAGATGGTGTGCTTGCCGTTGAGCTGGGGAACGGCGTCTTCGGTGATGAAGAACTGGCTGCCATTGGTGCTGGGGCCGGAGTTGGCCATGGCGAGGCGGCCTGGCTCGTCGAAGGTGAGGTTGGGATCGAACTCATCCTGGAAGAAGTAGCCTGGGTCTCCGGTGCCGTTGCCGGCTGGGTCTCCGCCCTGGATCATGAAGCCGGGGATGACGCGGTGGAAGGTGGTGCCGTCGTAGAGAGGCTTCGCATGCATCTTCTTGAGGCTGGTAGGGTCGGTCCAGTCTTTGGTGCCGTTCGCGAGACCGATGAAGTTTGCGACGGTGATGGGAGCCTGTGCGTCGTAGAACTTGCAGGTGAGCCGTCCCATGGTGGTGTCGATGACAGCGGTGGGGCCGGTGGGAACAACGGGTGGTTTGGCCTGGCTGGTGGTGCTGGGAGCGTCCGGCAACTGGTCTGCCGCAGCGGCGGGGGTTGCAGGAGGAATAGTTTGGGGTGTCTGCGCGATGGAGGAGGCGGTAAGCGCGAGCACAAAAGCGAGCGAACGAAGAATCATGCGGTGCGAAGCTCCAAGAGACAGGCTACCGCACCCAGGGGAGTCGCGCAAAGCGGCGTGGCCGAAGAAGACGGCTGACGAGGCTTCGGACGAGCTCGAGGGTTCCTCCGTAGACGACGTGGGCGGCCCAGTGCTGGAGGTGGTCGAAGGGAGCGGTCTCGGTAGGTGGAGGAGCGAGGCGAAGGGCGGGGACGGCGACCTCATCGGCTCCGAGGAAGAGCAGGGTGCCGAAGGCGGTGCCGCCGCCGGCGGTTGCTTCGGGAAGGATCTCGGAGGTGACGCCGTAGACGATGCCCATCAGAGTTCCGAAGGTGAAGTGTACGGCCTGGCCTGCGGCCTTCTTGTCGTGGCCGGGAAGGGGCTTGCCGACGGCCTCGGAGAGCTTGCGGGCGACGATCTCAGTGGAGTCCTCCTGCTGGGCTGCCTGGGCCTCCTGCAGGGCCTGTTCGTGGGCGATCTCCCAGGGGGATTCGCCTTCTGCGAGCTTGTGGCGCTTTTCCAGGGCCTTCTGGCTGAGGGAGGAGAGTTTGAGGAACTGATCCATCATGATGGTGGCCGCTACTCCGGCTACGACTCCGGTGGCGATGCCGCGAAGGACAGATGGTTTATGGGTTTTCATGTTCACCTCTCCGCGTTGGATGCAAGGCGGATGGGAGGAGAGGTATGAGAAGTTCGCCGCCTAGATAAGGCGCGACCGCGGATTTCATGGATTCTTAAAGGAGATTTGGGTCATTGCTTCTTCTTATGTCTTATTGGAGACGAGATTTCATAATTTTTTTGAAGGCGGCAGCGCATCTGATGAGCAAGGAGAAATTTCATGGCGAAGTTAGCGTTGTATGCGGAGTTGAAGGCGAAGCCGGGTAAAGAAGCCGAGGTTGAGGCTTTCCTCAAGAAGGGCGGCGAGATGGCGCTGGCGGAGACCGGCACGATTCGCTGGTTTGGCTTCAAAGAGGACAAGGTTGGCGTGTTTGGAGTCTTCGACACCTTTGACGACGAGGCAGGACGGGATGCTCACCTGAATGGTGAGATTGCAAAGGCTCTCATGGCGAAGGCGGATGAGTATTTTTCGGAGCCTCCGCAGATCCACAAGATCACTTTGATTGCGGAGAAATAATTTTACGACTTAGAACCGGCGGCGGCTTGCACTGCGGAGAAGACGCGGAGCAGGTTGCCGCCGAGTAGTTTGTGGAGATCTTCAGAGTTGTATCCGCGGGCATGGAGGGCTGCAGTGACCTTGGGGAGGTCCGCCGCGGAGTCGATGCCTTCAGGGGTAGAGGGGATGCCGTCGAAGTCGGTGCCGATGCCTACGTGGTCGATTCCAGCGATGCGCACCATGTGGTCGATGTGATCGATGAGCGAGACGAAGGGCGCGCGGCGCAGGCGGGCAGCGAAGGAGCGGTCGAGGCGATCTGAGGCGCTGTGGGGCATGGGTTGGTTCTTCGCGGTGTATTCAGCTTGCAGCGCCTTGTGGGCGAGCATGCGTTCGGAACGCTGGGCGTTCCAGGTGGTGCGCCAGGTCTCGTCGATGAATGCGGGGTAGAAGTTGGCCATGGCCACGCTGTTGGTTGCTGCTATGGCGCGAAGCTGATCGTCGGTTAGATTGCGGGGAGCAGCAGTGAGAGCCCGTGCGGAGGAGTGCGAGGCGAGGATGGGAGCGCGGGTTACTTCGAGGACGTCGGCGAAGGTCTTATCGGAGACGTGGGAGACGTCGATCATCATGCCGAGGCGATTCATCTCGCGCAGCACTTCGCGGCCAAAGGCGGTGAGTCCGTTGTGGTGGGGAATGGCGGGATCGTTGATGTCGCCTGAGGAGTCTGCCCACTCGTTGGAGTTGGCCCAGGTGAGGGTCATGTAACGGACGCCAAGGCGATAGAAGATGCGAAGGAGTCCGAGGTTGTTCTCGATGGCGTGGCCGCCTTCTATGCCGAGGAGGACTGCGAACTTCTTTTCGGCGCGGGCGGCCAGGATTTCGGCTGGAGTGGTGCAGAGGGCGAGAGCTTCGGGATGGCGTTCGATCTGTTCGAGGACGCCGTCGAGGAGAGCGAAGGTGCGGTGGGCGTAGCGGCCACGCCATTGGGTGGGTTCGGGCCAGAGGGCAAAGAAGGTTCCGGCGAGGTTGCCTTGGCGAGCGGTGTCGAGAGAGAGGTGACCGCCGTCGAGTGGGCCGGTGAAGTCCCAGTGATCGTCGACGAAGCGTTGCGGGGTGTCGACGTGGGTGTCGAGGACGAGCGCGGAGTTGTGGATGGCGAGAGATTCGGGGGAGACGATCATCTCTTTCATTCTACTAAGTGGAGCTGGGTGAGGCTGCGTTCTCTGTGGGCGGCGGGCAACCTTGGGTGGAGGAGATGCCATCCGTCTATGCAGAGGTGATGTATGGCACAAGGAATTAACGCAACGAAGACCGGGGCACGTCCTTCTCATGAAGCGATTGAGAACAAGCCCGGAAGCCTAACCAATGCCGGCAAAACCGAAGAGCAGAAGATGGATAAAGTTGCGATGGAGGGTGCAAAACGGGCCACCAATCGCATTCATTCGAACGAGGAGACTACTCCTGGAAATTCGATGTTTACGAAGTAAGTTTCAACAAAGTTTATTTTTGTTTCTATCAACAAGAAAGCCCGCCGGATTCCGGCGGGCTTTCTTGTTGGATTTATTTATGAGGCTTTGCCGAGGAGACCGTGAGGATCGAGCACGAACTTCTTAGCTACGCCGGAGTCGAAGGCCTTGTAACCTTCGGCGGCTTGGCTGAGCGGAATGACAGTGGCGTTGACGATCTTTGCTATCGGAAGACGATCATGCAGAATCGCCTGCATCAGTTGTCGATTGTACTTAAGCGTGGGGGTCTGACCTGTAGAGAAGCGATGTGATTTCGCCCAACCCAGACCGAAGCGTAACTTGAGGTTGCCGGTCTTGGAGGCTTCTTCTTTGGCGCCCGGATCTTCCGTCACGTAGAGGCCGGGAATGCCGATGCCGCCTGCAGGACGAACCACGGTCATCAGGCTGTTCAGTACAGTTGCTGGAGCCTCCTCACCGTCCTTGCCTTGCGCCTTGGCCTCGAAGCCTACCGCGTCGACTGCGGCGTCTACCTCTGGCTTGCCTACGACGGCGGCGATGAGATCGCCGAGGTTATCGCTTTGGGTGAGGTCGATGGGGATGAAGCCGACGCTCTTGGCGTGCTTGAGGCGCTCGGGGTTCATGTCTCCGATCATGACGAGGGCAGCGCCAAGGATGTGCGCCGATGCGGCTGCAGCGAGCCCTACAGGACCTGCTCCTGCGATGTAGACGATGGAGCCGACTTGTACGCCTGCAGTGATGGCTCCATGGAAGCCTGTGGGGAGGATGTCGGTGAGCATGGTGAGATCTTTGATCTTCGCCATGGCCTGGTCTTTGTTGGGGAACTTGATGAGGTTGAAGTCTGCGTAGGGAACCATGACATATTCGGCCTGACCTCCGACCCATCCGCCCATGTCCACATAGCCGTAGGCACCGCCTGCGCGGGTGGAGTTGACGTTCAGGCAGACGTCGGTGTTCTGCTCTCTGCAGGCGCGACAACGTCCACAGGCGACGTTGAAGGGAACCGTAACGAGATCGCCGACGTCGAGGTATTCGACGTCTGAACCTTTCTCGATGATCTCGCCTGTGATCTCGTGGCCGAGGACCATTCCGGTGGGAGCGGTGGTGCGGCCGCGGACCATGTGCTGGTCGGATCCGCAGATGTTTGTTGAGACCACCTTCAAGATGACGCCGTGGTTGATCTTTTTCCCTGCGGGATTCTGCATCTTGGGGAAGTCGATCGACTGAACTTCGACTTTGTTTTGTCCCAGGAAGACGACTCCGGTGTTTTCTGCCATTTTATTTTTACCTCTGCGCATTGGACTCCAACCGCGGGAGGATCGTTGCAATAGAAAGGGAGCGCATGTGCGCTCCCTGGTGAATATCCTGTAACTGATTTTTAGCTTATTTGGAGAAGGCTGCCGCGCCGGCTTCCGCTACAGCGTGATCCTGAACTCCGGAGCCGCCGCTGACGCCGATCGCGCCTACTACCTTGCCGTCTTTCTTGATGGGAATACCGCCGGCGAAGATCATGACCTTGCCATCGTTGGAGGCGTTGATGCCGAAGAACTGTTGGTTGGGCTGGGAGTTGTCGCCGAGGTCTTTGGTGGTGATGTCGAAGGCGCGGGAGGTCCATGCCTTCTTCTGGGAGATGTCGATGGAGCCGAGCCAGGCGTTGGCCATACGCTCGAAGGCGATGAGATTGCCTCCTTCGTCGACGACAGCGACGTTCATGGGCTGGCCGAGCTCTTCGGCTTTCTTCTCTGCTGCGGCGATGATGCGGCGGGCGTCTGCGAGTTGAATCATGATCTCTCCTGTTTGGGTGCTAGCTACGGAATGTTTGGATGCGCTCAGGTGTGGCTAGGCTGCGGCGCTATGCGCGGGTTGGCGATGGGGCGGAGCGAATCGGGCTGTGGAGCCACGGTCTGCCAGCCGTAGGTTTCGTAGTGCCAATGGGCGGTGCCACGATAGAGTTCGATTACGGTGAAGCCCTCGGGAGTTCCGAGGATGGAGCCTTTCCACCAGTTGCCGCAGATGGCTCCGCTGGTGATGAAGGGAATGTTACGCCAGTAGACGACTTCGTTGAGATGCGTGTGACCTTGCAGGACAGCGATGACGTTTTTCCCCTCGAACAACGGTAGCACCTGGAAGGCATTGCCAAGAAGGTAGCTGTGGAGCGCTGGGTTGGTGTTGCCTTTGTACGGAGGAGCGTACTGAGGCGCTGCGCTGACGAGAGGGACGTGGCTGACGACGATGATGGGCATGGTTGCGGGCGTTGCGGCCAGATCCGCGGCTAACCATGCGAGTTGGGTGGAGTCGAGGATGGCGTCGAACTCGCGGTTTGGAGTTATGCCGATGGCGTCGA
Source organism: Granulicella sp. dw_53 (assembly GCF_018449545.1). Taxonomy (GTDB): domain Bacteria; phylum Acidobacteriota; class Terriglobia; order Terriglobales; family Acidobacteriaceae; genus Edaphobacter. The sequence goes on from NZ_JAAVUR010000015.1 coordinate 30,791, forward strand.
GGAGGATGAAGTGATAGCCCTGATGGTCGAAGGAGCGGTAGGTTTTGGAGTGGAAGCGCTGCTCGAAGGCTTGTTTGCCGTAGAGGGGATCGGAGGGTGAGATTCCCGATTTTGGATCGCGTCCGAAGACGTCGTGGTTGCCGAGGACGTGATGGATGGGGATGCCGTCGAGGATGTGCTCGGTCTTCTGGTACTGGTCGAGGAGGAGGAGGGAGCGCTCGCGGGGGACTTCGGTGATGTCCATGACGTGATCGCCGCCCTGGATACAGAGGTCCGGTTTTAGGGACTTGATTTTGGTGAGGGCTTTGGCGGTGCCTTCGTTGGCGGAGAGCTCGGGCTGGTTGTGGGTGTCGGTGAAGAAGACCAGACGGAGGTTGCCGGGCGTTGGCAGCTGGGCTTGCAGGGGCAACGAGGAGTAGGCTGCTGCCGCCGCGGAGAGGGTGAGGAAGTGGCGGCGGGTGAGATCCGTCATGCAGCCATGCTACCGCATGTCTTTCCGCCTGACCCCCACCCCCCTTGCCCGCGGATAAACGGCTTCGTTTCAGTGAGATATGGGGAAGCTCTGCCGCCAAGTAGGTCTAAGGAAAGGGCTTACGTCCAAATACGTGCAGCACATAGGGTTACCGGACTCACATAGGGTTACCGGACTTTCGATTGTTAAAGAGCAAGACCCCAGACTGGCTGGGGTCTTCTTTTTCGATGCTGGTTCTATTTTATCAAGCGGCCCAAAACTAACGTGCCACTTTGCTGATTTTATTATCGCCATTCTTTTCAATGGTTTGAATGGATAGAACGGCTTTCGGGGGCTTGACAAGGATTTGGGGTTATCTGGTGAAGAGGTCCTTGACTCCCTGGACGATGACGTCGCGGCTCATGTCGGAGATGGCTTCGGTGAGGGGGAGCTGTTTGGGGCAGGCCTCGACGCAGTTCTGGGCGAAGCCGCACTCCTGGATGCCGCCGTCGCCGGCGAGGGCGCGGAGACGCTCTTCCTTGAGGACGGAGCCGGCTGGGTCCATGTTGAAGAGCTTGACCTGGGCGATGGTGGCGGCTCCGACGAAGTTGGTGGAGTCGTTGAACTGGGGGCAGACCTCCATGCAGATGGTGCAGGAGATGCAGTTGGAGAGGGGGTAGCGCTGCTCCTGAATCTGGGGGATCTGGCGGGGGCCAGCGCCGAGGTCGTAGGTGCCGTCGATGGGGACCCAGGCTTTGACGGCCTTGAGGTTCTGGAAGAGGACGGAGCGGTCTACGGCGAGGTCGCGGACGACGGGGAACTTGGAGAGGGGCGCAAGGGTGATGGGCTCGTCGCCGGTGCGGAGCTTGTCTACCAGAGCGGAGCAGGCCATGCGGGCCTTGCCGTTGATCAGCATCGCGCAGGAGCCGCAGATCTCTTCGAGGCAGTTGGAGTCGTAGGAGATGGGCGTGGTGGCCTGACCGGAGATGGTGGTGGGGTTGAGCGCGATCTCGCCGAGGAGTGAGGTGATGTTCATGTTCGGCCGATAGGGGACCTCGAACTTCTCGGTGGTGGAGGCGGCGTCCGGGGTGGCCTGGCGCTTGATTTCGACTTTGATGGTGCTTGGCATGGTTTCACCTGTTTTGAAACTAAAGCTAAATATGTTGAGAATCCGTGAGCGTATCGCGCACTCGAATTTCTGCCGCTCGGTATCGCTCCCAACCGTGCGCCTTCTTCGAGTTGTTCAATTTTTTGTGTTCTTCTTTCGTCACGACGCATGCGACAACGCTGTCGAGTATCGCGTCGACTTCTTCAGGAGAAGCCTTAAGAAGGCTGCTGATGATCTTGCTTCTCTCCGTTACATGCTCATGGACTAAGACCCCGCCACTGCCAATTTTCGTCTGGGTCTTAGCAAATTCTAGTGCAGCATTAGACATGTACCTGGTCCGAAACTTGTACTTGCAGTCGGCTTCCGTAATTTTGTACAAAGCCACACGATGTATACATTCGTTTTGATGAACACTGCTTACGCCAGGCATCTCTCGCAGCAACGCTTTCACTAGCGCACGCGCACTGGATGTCCTTTCATCAGCGGATTTGTGGCGAATGTATGGCATTGGATGCTAGGTAGACGTATAGACGCGCGGACGCGGCTTGATATGGCTGATATCTACGTCCTCGTAAGTGATCTCAGGTGCACCGCCGACGAACGCGGCCTTGGTGGTTTTGAGGAACTTCTCGTCGTTACGGTCTGGGAAGTCGGGCTTGTAGTGGGCTCCGCGGGACTCGTCGCGGAGGCGTGCGCCCTGGACGATGACGCGGCCGAGTTCGAGCATGTTGTAGAGGTTGCGGGTGAAGGCGAAGCTGGTGTTAGCCCACTGGCTCTTGTCGGAGAGGTTGATGTTCTTGTAGCGGTCGAGGAGCTCGACGAGCTTGGCGTCGGCTTCGTCCAGACCGGCGTTGTAGCGGACGATGGTAGCGTGCTTGGTCATGGTCTCGCCGAGCTCGCGCCAGATCTTGAAGGGGTTCTCGGTGCCGGTGGAGGAGAGCAGGGCCTGGTTCTTTTCTTTCTGGCGTTGTAGCTCCGCAGCGTGGCCGCCGTCGCCCTCCTGTTTGGGCAGGGCCTTGGCGTAGGCGATGGCCTGGGGACCGGCGACGAAGCCTCCGTAGATGCAGGAGAGGAGGGAGTTGGCTCCGAGGCGGTTGGCTCCGTGGATGGAGTAGTCGGCCTCGCCCGCGGCGAAGACGCCCGGGATGTTGGTCTGCTGGTTGAAGTCGACCCAGAGTCCGCCCATGGTGTAGTGCATGCCGGGGAAGATCTTCATGGGGACTTCGCGGGGATCATCGCCGACGAACTTCTCGTAGATCTCGAGGATGCCTTCGAGCTTGTGCAGACGCTCTTTGGGTAGATGAGTGAGGTCGAGGTAGACCATGGGCTGGCCGTCGATGCCCATGTTGTCCTCATAGACGATCTTGAAGATCTCGCGGGTGGCGATGTCGCGGGGGACGAGGTTGCCGTACTTGGGGTAGCGCTCTTCGAGGAAGTAGTAGCGGTCGGCCTCGGGGATAGAACGGGCGACGCGTTTGTCGTTGCGGTCGCGAGGCACCCAGACGCGGCCACCTTCGCCGCGGGCGGACTCGGACATGAGGCGGAGCTTGTCTTCGCCGGGGATGGCGGTGGGATGGACCTGAATGAACTCGCCGTTGGCGTAGAAGGCTCCCTGCTGGTAGAGGGCGGACTGGGCGGAGCCGGTGCAGACGACGGAGTTGGTGGATTTGCCGAAGATGGCTCCGTTGCCGCCGGTGCAGACGATGATGGCGTCGGCGGGGAAGGTGCGGGTCTCCATGGTGCGGAGGTCGAGGGCGACGATGCCGCGGCAGGCTCCTTTGGAGTCGAGGATGGCGGAGAGGAACTCCCAGCCCTCGTATTTGGTGACCTTGCCTTCGGACTCGTGGCGGCGGACCTGCTCGTCGAGGGCGTAGAGAAGCTGCTGGCCGGTGGTGGCTCCGGCGAAGGCGGTGCGCTGGTAGAGGGTTCCACCGAAGCGGCGGAAGTCGAGGAGACCTTCGGGGGTGCGGTTGAAGGGGACGCCCATGCGGTCGAGGAGGTCGATGATGGCGGGGCCCTGCGCGGTCATGTTCTTGACGGGGGTCTGGTTGGCGAGGAAGTCGCCGCCGTAGACGGTGTCGTCGAAGTGCTTGAGGACGGAGTCGCCTTCGCCCTTGAGGTCTTTGGCGGCGTTGATGCCGCCCTGAGCGCAGACGGAGTGCGAGCGCTTGACCGGGACGATGGAGAAGAGGTCGACGGTGCCGCCGGCTTCGGCGATCTTGATGACGGCGGCGAGTCCGGCGAGTCCTCCGCCTACTACGATGATGCGGGGTGATGCTGCCATGCTGTTTCCTCTCGGCTTTTCGCCTTGTGCGAAAGAAGGCCCGGGGCTAAAGCCCTTTTCTTGCGGTGCTTATTTCAGTGGGCTAAAGCCCACTGCTAATCCCTGAAAGACTGCTTATTGTGCAAGGGCTGCTAATCCTGAATGACTGCTACTAAAGTGGGGTGGCAAACTCCGAGGACCTTATTTCTGAAGGACGGACGGATCGGGGTTGGTGGAGTTTGGCGGCGGCGTATTGGGTGCGGGGAGGACGATGCCAGCGGGCTGCTCGGGCATGACGTCTTCCGGGGCGTTCTGGTACTTGGGGCCGACGATGCCGTAGATGCTGACCAGGCCCATGATGCAGAGGGCGGTGCCGAAGGCTGCGCAGACGTATCCGAAGCGCTTGCGGGCTTTATCGCCAGGGGTGATGCCCCACTTGGCGGCGAAGAGCCAGATGCCGTAGGCGAAGTGCCAGGTGGTGGCGACCATGGCGATGACGTAGATGGCGAGCATCCAGGGGTTGGAGAGCTCGACCTGCACCTTGTGGAAGGCTGCGCCGGGGTGCTCGGGGAGGCTGACTCCGGAGAAGCGCTGACGCCAGACGTGCTGGATGATGTAGGCGAAGGCGATTAGGCCGGTGATGCGCTGGGAGATATACATCCAGTTTCCGGCCCAGGGGTAGACGTTGACGTTGGCGCGGCCGCGGAAGGCGATGAAGACGCCGTAGAGGGCGTGGAAGCCCAGCGGGATGAAGATGAAGGCCCATTCCAGAACGCGGACGAGGGGGAGGGAGTTGAGGAACTTGACCTGCTGGGCGTAGGCGAGGGGGCCGTTGATGGTCTCGAAGTTGGAGACGATGTGCTCGATGAGGAAGGCACCGATGGGGACGATTCCGGAGAGGGAGTGGAGCTTGCGCCAGAGGAAGGAGTTGCCCTGTCCTGCGCGTAGCGGCTGCACACCACGGAGTGGCGGCGCGGAGGAGGGGGCAGGCGGTGCGGTGGTGGCCATAAAGGGCTCCTTGAATCTGGACCGGAAAGTCCGGGGATGTGGCCGGGAAAGTCCTGATCTTTGAACTGAAGTGACGGTACTACAAAGCTACTGCAGGAATGGAGCAGCAGGCTGATTATTCCGCTGTGGCCGAACCAGCGTCAAGGAAACTGAGGGGCTTTGTGCGGTTATCGTTACGTTTGTGCGAAATTGTGGTTTCGTTGAAATCCGTGCAATCGATTTGGGAGATCTGGCATTAGATATGGAGCATGCGAAGGAGGGCGGTGAGAGCGCGTCCGCGATGGCTGAGGGTGAGCCGGGTGATCGGATCGAGCTGGGCCATGGTGAGGTGATGCTCGGGCAAATAGAAGAGGGGATCGTAGCCGAAGCCTCCGGCGCCTTGCGGGGTGGATAGGATTTCGCCTTCGATCGTGCCCGAGGCGGTGTGGAGGGTTTCGCCGTCGCGTGCTGCGGCCAGGACGCATCTGTAGCGGGCGGTGTGGGGGGCAGACGTGGAGGAGAGGGCTTGGAGGAGGGTTAGGTTGTTGCGGGTGTCGAGAGGGAGGGTGGAGTCGATGGTGGGATAGGCCACATCTTCGGCGTAGCGGGCGGAGCGGACTCCGGGTGCGCCGTCGAGTGCGTCGACTTCGAGGCCGGAGTCGTCGGCGAGAACGATGTGGCCGGGGGCGTGGAGGGAGTAGAAGCAGGCTTTAAGGATGGCGTTGCCTTCGAAGGTGGGCTCGTCTTCGATGGGGGCTGGGATGCTCTGAAGGCCGGGTAAGGGAAGGATGGTGATGTGATCAGCGAGGGTGGTGTCGGCGGTGGCGGTGGCGAAGTCGCGGAGCTTGCCTGGATTGGTGGTGGCTACGTAGAGGATCATCACTTAGTGGTTCGGTCAGATAGGTTGAAAGTCACTTAGGCGTTCTGCTTTTGGCAAAAAATACTGATGGCAGAATCAAACCCAGCATTCTCGGTCTCTAATTCGACATAAAAACGCTTGGCAAGTTCATTCAGAGCAGCTTCTGAGACAGCTTCAAGGCGGCTCTGACGTTCTTTTCGGTCGCGAGGAAACGGGTCTCCAAGTGTCTGCATGGCAGAGACCAGTAGATCAGCCGTGTGCTGCATACCGATCAAACGAAATCCTTCTGCGGCCTCTAGAGAGAGAACACCGGTGCTGTTCAAAAACAACTGCATGAATCCACCATTACATATTTCAGATTGCGCAAAATGAGCTGCATATAGAAGTCCGGCGGGCTGTGCAGCCCCGGCGTAGCTGTTTAGGAATGCTTCTGCTCCGTTATAGATGTCGATCTGCTCCCAGACCAAATCGATGTAAGACTCAGGATCGTTGCTTGGCTCAGACATGCCATTACTGGAATGGAGTTTTTTGTTTGCGGCATTAGGATGGTTTCAATTGACGGAACAAGATAGAGGACACATATGGCAGAGATGAAGGCGCATACGGAGTATTTGACGGTTACGACGGATGACCGGTATGAGATGGTGCACCTGACGCCGCAGCTGGAAGAGATCGTCCGGCGAAGCGAGGTGGACGATGGGTTGTGCTTTGTCTCACCGATGCATATTACGGCGGCGATCTATGTGAATGACAACGAGGAGGGCTTGATCGAGGACATCGGGGTGTGGCTGGAGAAGCTGGCTCCGCGTTGGCCGGGGTACAAGCATCATCAGACGGGCGAGGATAATGGGGATGCGCATCTGAAGTCGCTGCTGCTGCACCATGAGACCACGCTGCCGGTGACGAGGGGGCGGCTTGATCTGGGCCGGTGGCAGAGGATCTTCTACGCGGAGTTCGATGGACAGCGGGCGAAGAAGATTATCGTGAAGGTGTTGGGGATCGCAAAAGGATGATGTCGACGCGTCGGTTGCGGGCGCGGCCGGCTTCGGTGGCGTTGGACGCGATGGGGTGGAACTCGGCGTAGCCGGAGGCGGAGAGGTTGGCGGGGTGGATGGTGCTGTGCTCCAGGAGCAGGCGCGCAATGGTGGTGGAGCGGGCGGTGGAGAGCTCCCAGTTGGTGGGGAACTGGGTGGTGTGGATGGGGACGTTGTCGGTGTGGCCTTCTACGCGTAGAGGGCCGGGGTGGAGGGTGGTTGCGAGTCTCTCCAGGAAGGGGACTGAGGACGGGTTGACCTCGGCGGAGGCGGAGGAGAAGAAGCCGGCTTCGTGGAGGGAGATGACGATTCCCTGATCGGTGAGGCTAACGTTGACGCTGCCACGAGGGATGTGGGCTCCGATGGTTTTGTCCTGGAGCAGCTTGGAGATTTGGGCTTCGATCTGTCTGGCGGTCTCCTGGGCGGGCTGGACGATGGGATCTTCGGCGGTGGGCAAGGGCGGCTGAATGGGAACTGGCCGCGAGTTGATGGAGGAGCCAGAGCTTGGGGTGAGTGATGGGGTCTTGGAGTGGGGCTCGAAGATATTCTTTGTGATGAAGGCGGCTTGCATGGCGGCGGCGAGTTGGGACTGCTTCTTGCGGTCGGACTGGCTGGAGGCGAAGAGGACCACGAAGAAGGCGAAGAGCAAGGTGATGAAGTCGGCGTAGGAGACGAGCCAGCGTTCGTGGTTGACGTGGGGCTTATGCTTTTTCCTGCTCATGCGGTGGCCTCTTGTCGCTTCGGAGCGCTGGCGGGTTTTGCGTGGAAGAGGAAGGTGCGGAGCTTGGTCTCGACCATGCGGGGATTCATGCCTTCGAGGATGGAGATCACTCCTTCGAGCATCATCTCTTTGATCCGTTGCTCCTCGCGGTGGCGGAACTTGAGTTTGCCGGCTGCGGGAAGGCAGAGCAGGTTGGCGGCGGCGACTCCGTAGATAGTGGCGACGAATGCGGTCGCGATTCCCCGGCCGACCTCGTCGATGTTGTCGAGGTTCTTCATGACCTGGATGAGGCCAATGACGGCACCGATGATTCCGACGGTGGGGGCGTAGCCTCCGGCGGCCTCGAAGACAGCGGGGATGCTCTCTTCGAGCTCGGATTTGTTGTCGAGCTCCAGTTGCATGATCTTTCGGACCTCGCTGGGTTCGGTTCCATCGATGGCCAGCATGAGGGCTTGTTTGAGGAACGGATCCTGTACGGATGGGAGATCGGAGTCGAGAGAGACAATGCCGCTCTTGCGGGCCTTGTAGGCGAAGGCGACGATCTGGGCTAGAACGGCCTCGCCGTCCTCGTTCTTGTGGAGGAAGATCTTGGCGGCCTGCTTGATTGCGGCGAGGCAGGTGGAGAGAGGGAATTGGAGCAGGACGGCACCGAAGGTTCCTCCGCAGACGATCATGGCGGCGGTAGGCTGGGCAATCTGGGCGATGCTGCCGCCTTCGATGGTCATGCCGAAGAGGATGCCGAAGGCGGCGAGCAGAATTCCACCGATGCTGGCGAAGTCCATGAAGGTTCCTTAGATAGTTGTTGGTTAGCGTGAGTGTTCGGTGGCCTGGTCGAGCGCGTCTCTGTGGGCGTCGAAGGAGGCTTTGGCGGTGAGAGCGGGAGAGGCTTCGGGCCATGCTTCACGCAGGATGGCGGCGCGATAGATCAGTGCCTGACGCGAGACCTCGTCGCAGGATTCGAGGACGACGAGCTTCTCGCCGGTGACGAGGGTGAGGACGGTGTCGGGAGAGGCTTCGGCGTATTTGATGAGGTCGCAGTTGACGTCGAGGCGGCTGCCGTTGAGCCGTGTGAGTTGAATCATAAGGAAGATCCCTTCTGTGGGCTGTATCGGCTGAAAAGCAGGCGCCAATAGCTTCTGAGAGGTAACAGTACCTTTGGATCGAAGGATGGCGACGGAGCTAATGGGAGGGTAGGGTGCGCCGATGAGGGGGGAGAACGCAGAGCCTTTCGCAGTGTAATCCGGTTTTTGTGACAGCGATGGTAGCTTTTACAGGATTCGGCAAAGCACCCGGGAACAGGCGACGCGGTTGGCCACAAATCTAGCAACAGAGGAGCGTTCCACCATGTCCCTGAGTGTATTGAATAATATCGCGGCGATTTACGCGCAGAACAATCTCAACCAATCCCAGAACAGCCTTCAGAATGTTCTTGAGCAGCTCTCGTCCGGCTCTCGTATCAACAGCGGCGCAGACGACGCGTCCGGCCTGGCAGTAGCAGACGGTCTTCATGCCAACGTTGCTGCGTTGACACAGTCGACCCAGAATGCCGACGACGGTGTGGGGCTGTTGCAGACGGCGGACGGTGCGCTCGCGCAGGTGACGAACCTGCTGGATCGCGCTGTAACGCTGGCAACCGAGGCTTCCAACCAGACCTTGAACAGCAGCCAGGTCAGCTCTGCCAACCAGGAGTATCAGAACATCCTGACCGAGATCGCTAACATCGGATCGACCACGAACTTCAACGGAAACCAAGTATTTTCAAATACCGCGAAGACAGTCTTTGTCAGCGACGGAACCGCCTCGGGTGCGACAACTTACAACGAGGTGATCGGAGCTCTTACCTTGAACAGCGTAGGTGTGTCGTCGCCGACAGGGACATCTACGACTACTGCCCTGGCGGCTCCTACTGTGGTTGCTCCGACGGCTACAGCGAACGGTACAGGGACATTTGATGCGTTGGGCGCTGGGAACACGATCTCCGGTACCTTAAGCGTCACCGTAGGGGGTGGAGCAGCGGTTACTTCGACGATCGCTGCCGGGACGACGTTGGCAGACGCCGTGACGCAGTTGAACACACAGTACGCGGCTGGTACTTCAGGCCTGGTAGCGAGCGTTGGTACAGGCGCCGACGCTGGCAAGCTGATTATCACTGGTCCTACGGGCACCGCCAACACTCTGAGCTTCACTGGCACGACGTTGTCTCAAACGACTGACCCGAACGCCAACGGCGCTGGAGTCGACTTCTCTGCTACTTCGACCAACGCAACGCTGAATGCGAATACAGCTACGGGTATCTTGACGAGTGTCACCCAAGCGATCGCGGATGTAGCGTATCAACGTGGCGTCATCGGCGCTGACATCAACCAGTTGCAGGCAGCTTCCAACGTTGCTTCGTCTGAGTCCACCAACCTCACCTCGGCGGAGAGCAGCATTCGTTCGACCAACTACGGTCAGGCGACCAGCGACATGGCGAAGTTCCAGGTGCTAAGCCAGACCGGTATTGCCGCGCTGTCGCAGGCGAACAGCGTGCAGCAGGAGATCCTCAAGCTGCTGCAATAGTCGGAAGAGAAGGGCTGCGAGCGGAGAATCTGCCGCTCGCAGCCGACTTCTCCTTAGCTTAGAGTTTGCTAATCCATCCGGGTTCGTTCTGGATCGTAACTTGCAGTAGGTCTCATGGGCAGCCGTTTCGCTGCCGATGAAGGGGAGGAGAGGCGTCAATGGGGACAGTTGGAATTAACTTTGGTTCGGCTACCAGCGGGAACGGCTTCGACGTTGCCTCGACGGTGTCTGCAATCCTGTCGATTCAGCAGGGGATCGAGACGCCATGGAAGAATCAGTTGTCTGCCTTGCAGTCGCAGGACACGGTGTTGTCGGCGCTGGGTAAAGATCTGGCGACGCTCACCACGAACCTGCAGGCCCTGACGGACTTTTCGGGTGCGTTGTCGCAGATGCAGGGCTCAAGCTCGGACACCAACATCCTGGGACTGAGTTCGGCGGACGCGACGGCGGTGGCGGGCAGTCACACGGTGGTGGTGTCCTCTCTTGCGTCGACGGCGTCGGAGGTCTCGGATGCGGTGAAAGATGCGACCGATACGATCTCCGGAGGTATAACGATTACTCTGGCAGACGGAACGAGCCAGGAGATTACAACAGACGACTCGAGCAATACGCTGGCGAGCTTTGCGGCGGCGATTAATTCCAAGGATCTGGGTGTGACCGCACGGATTATCAGCGATACGTCCGGGTCGCGGCTTTCGTTGACCAGCAATACTGGCGGAAGTGCTGGCACGTTTACGATTGATAGCACGCTGTCGGATACGAAGACGGGTGCGTCGCTCGGGTTTAATGTCGGCCAGGTGGGCGCGGATGCGAAGTTGAACGTCGATGGCATCGATATGACCAGCGCGAGCAATACGATCACCACGGCGATTCCGGGGGTCACGTTTCAAATTCTCTCGGCTAATAAAGATGAGCCGGTCCAGGTGGTGATCGCGAACGACACCGGTGCGATTGCGACGGCCTTCAGCAACTTTGTGAATGCGTATAACGCGGTGGTGGCCGACTTGAATGGCCAGGAGGGCAAGGATGCCTCGGGCGCGGCTGAACCGCTCTCCGGAAGTTCGACGCTGGCGCTGATCCAAAACCAGATGGCGAGCGCCTTGCTCGGTGGAGGAGCGAGCGGAGCGATTAGCAGCGTGACGCAGTTGGGGATCAGCGTGAACAAGGATGGGACGCTGACGTTGGATGCGAATGCTCTCAGCACCGCGTTGAACAGTCACTTCGCAGACGTCACGGGATTCCTGCAGAATGCCGGCAGCTTCGGGCAGAATTTTGCTACGACGCTAAACTCGCTGGGCTCGTCTTCGACGCAAGGCGCGGTGGCTCTCGCGCAACAGCAGAACAGTGCACAAGAGGCGGCGTTGAATCAGAGCATCAGCGATCAGGAGGACCGTATCGCTGCCCAGAAGGTGACTCTAACGACGGAGCTGAATGAAGCGAATCAGATTCTGCAGTCGATTCCGCAGCAGTTGAACGAGATCAACCAAATTTATAGCGCTGTTACGGGCTTCAACCAGCAAAAGTAGGGGAGGCATGATGAACGGCGGATACCAGGAGCAGGCTTTAGCGGGCGCGACGGGGGTGGAGTTGGTGGTGGCGCTCTACGATGCGGCGATTCGGTTTCTGTACCGTGCGATGGCGTGCGCGGCGGAGGGCGACGTTCGTGGACGGCGCGTCGCGGTGAAGAAGGTGGTGGACATCCTGATGTATCTGCAGGCAAGGCTGCGACCGGATGTGGGTGGGGCTCCGGCGTCGGCGTTGTCGGATTTTTATGCGGCGATGTTTACGTTGACGCTGGAGGCTTCGCACTCTGGGTCTGCTGAGCAGTTTCAGGAGGTGATTGCCAATGTCCTGAATGTTCGGGATGCGTGGGTGGTGGCGGCGCGGGACCCGGAGGTGGGTAAGATTCTGCCGCGAGAGTTGCGGACGCGGGAGGAGAGGTTTGTGCCTGGGGGTGCGGTGTCTTTGAATGATTGTGAGGCGGTTGGTTCGCGGTGGTTGGCTTGATTTTTTGAGGCTGGTTGGAGGTTGGCAGAGGCTTCGGGGTGGGGGAGGGTTTTGGTTCCCACCCTTCGCGAGAGACAAAGGCGCGAAGGATGGGGCACCCGGGCTGTTTGGGTTGAGCGGACAATGCGTAAAACAGGCAACAGCAAGTGCAACCGCGGGTCCTTCGACTGCGTAACTCGCGATGAAGCTGCGAGTTACTTCGCTCAGGATGACAAATTTGGGTGGGTGGTTGTAAGTCTTCTGTTGTAAGTCGTTGTAAGTGGATTTGAAGAATTGCTAGGTGGCTACGGCTATCTCTTCTTCGAGGCGCTGCTTCTCGTAGAGGCTGGTGTAGTAGCCGTTGAGGAGGAGGAGCTCGTCGTGGGTGCCTCGTTCTACGATGCGTCCGGCCACGAGGACGGCGATCTGGTCGGCGTTGCGGGCGGTGGAGATGCGGTGGGAGATAAAGATGGTGGTGCGGTCCTGCATGACGCGGCGTAGGCCGTTGAGGATCTGTTCTTCGGTGTAGGTGTCTACACTGGCGAGCGCGTCGTCGAGGATGAGGATGCGGGGGTTGCGGATGACGGCGCGGGCGATGGCGGTGCGCTGTTTCTGGCCGCCGGAGAGGGTGATGCCGCGCTCGCCGACCATGGTCTTGAAGCCGAGGGGGAACTCGAGGATCTCGGTGGCGATGTGGGCGATGGTGGCGGCGTCTTCGACCTCGGCGTCGGTGGCTTGGGGGGTGCCGAAGGCGATGTTTTGGCGGATGGTCTCGGAGAAGAGGAAGGTCTCCTGGGGGACGAAGCCGATGTTACTGCGGAGGGTGTTGAGGGAGAGGCTGCGGATGGGTTGGCCGTCGATGAGGACGGTTCCGGGGGCGGCGTCGAGCATGCGCGGAATGAGGTTGACGAGGGTCGACTTGCCGGAGCCGGTTGGCCCGACGATGGCGAGCGAGGAGCCGGCGGGGATGTGGAGATTGATGTCGTGCAGGACGGGTGGGGCGTCGGCGTAGGCGAAGGTGAGGTCTTTGAAGGTGATCTCGCCGGAGAAGGAGGGGTTAGAGATTAGGGGGTAGGGGTTAGCGGGCTGTGGCTTTGGGGAGGGTTTTGTGGGGCCATTGCCGGAATACAGAGGTCCTTCACTGCGTTCAGGATGACGGCTTAGAGCTTCTGGGGTGTCGGCTATGGCGGGCTCTTGTTTGAGTAGCTCGTCGATGCGGACTACGGAGGCGGTGCCGCGCTGGAAGAGGTTGACGACCCAGCCGATGGCGATCATGGGCCAGGTGAGGCGGACCATGTAGATGCTGAAGGCGGTGAAGTCGCCGACGGAGATGTGGTGGTGGATGACCTCGTGGCCGCCGACGAGGAGGGTGATCATGAGGGAGAGGCCGAGGACGAACTCGAGGGTGGGCCAGAGCATGGCCATGAGGCGGACGAGGTGGAGGGAGCGGCGGATGTATTCGAGGTTGGCGGTCTCGAAGAAGGCGATCTCGGCGTCCTCCTGGGCGAAGGCGCGGATGAGGCGGGCTCCGGAGAAGTTCTCCTGTGCTTTGGCGGAGATGTCGGAGAACATGGCCTGGATGCGCTCGAAGCGGTTGTGGATGCGGGCTCCGAAGTACTGGACGAGGACCGAGGCGATGGGGAGCGGGCCGAAGGCGCAAAGGGTGAGCCAGGGGCTGATGCGGATCATGAAGGGCAGCGCGGAGAGGGTGAAGACGATGGTGTTGGCGCTGTACATGATGGCGGGGCCGAGGAGCTGGCGGACGGCGGCGAGGTCGTTGGTGGTGCGGGCCATGATGTCGCCGGTGCGGTGGGTGTGGTAGAAGGCGGGGGGCTGGCGCTCGAGGTTGGCGAAGAGGTCGTTGCGGAGGTCGAACTCGATCTCGCGGGAGGCGCCGATGATGACCTGACGAGTGATGTAGAGGAAGATCGCCGAGAGGGTCGCGATGAGGAGGATGCGGAGGGAGTGGAAGACGATCTTCTGCTCGGTGACTCCGTGGCGCATGTCGTCGATGGCGTGGCCGACCACCTGGGGAAGTAGGACGGCGATGACGTTGTAGAAGATGACGGAGACGCCGCCCCAAGCGAGGTTCTTTCTATATCGCTTGAGATAGGGTTTTAAGGGTCGGAGTCGATCTAGCATTTTGATAGAGATTGGCCTTGGAGATTAGAGTCGCGCGGGGGTGGTTTGGGTGCGAATTCAGTATAGCGGGGTGGTGGGTGGGGCCCATTCAGGATGGGCACTTGGCGGTTGGGGATGGGGAAGGAAGGCGGTCGTGCTTACGCACGATACCCCACCCTATTTGCGATGAGACTGCAAAAGGATGGGGCACCCGGGGCTTGCGGTTTCTGGAGGTTAGAGGCCCTGGGGTTTTGCTGGGGCGGTGGAGTCGGCGGGTTTGGCGGGGTCTACCGTTGGCTTGGTGGGATCGGTGGGGGGCTTGGCTGTCTCCGAGGCGGGCTTGGCCGGGTCGGTTGGCGGCTTCGTGGAGTCGGCTGGTTTGGTGGGCTCTGCCGGCTTGGTTGGGGGTGCGGGTGGGGTGTCGGACATGCTGATGAGTTCGATGTCGAAGATGAGGTCGGCCTTGGCGGGGATGACGGGCGGCCGGCCGGCCTCTCCGTAGGCTAGCTGGTAGGGGATGAAGAGGCGGCGCTTGCCTCCGACGTGCATGTCCTGGAAGCCGGTGTCCCAGCCGGGGATGACCTGATGGGCTCCGTAGGGGAAGGTGATGGGGGTGCCGCGGTCTACGGAGGAGTCGAATTTGGTGCCGTCGGTGGTCCAGCCGGTGTAGTGGACTGTGTAGAACTTGCGGGGTTCGGCGAGGGGGCCGGTGCCGATGACGGTGTCGACGTAGCGAAGGGTGTAGAGGGGCTTGGGGGTGCCGGTGATCTTGGGGACGTTGGGGGGCGCGTCTTTGGGGTCGGCCACGGGGGTGGCGGTGGTTGCGGGCTTCTTGGTGGCGGTGGCCGTGGTGTGGTGGGTCGTGGTGGTGGTTGTGGCGGGCTTTTTGGGGGTGACGGGAGTGGTTTGAGCGGAGGCCGCAGCGGTAAGGGCGGCGAGGAGGACGAGCGCAGAGCGGTTCGAGGTCATTGTGAGATTAGTTTAGGACGGATTTGGGTAGGGAGGGTGGGGTGTGGGTGTTTGTGTTGGATTTTTATTGGATTACCTGTGTGGTTTTTTCCGGGACCTTTGAATGGGTCTCCCTTCGGACTTCGTGAGTGGTGTGGCTGGGAGTCAGTCGGGCTTTTGTTCGATCCCACCCTTCGCGAGAGACAGAGGCGCGAAGGATGGGGCACCCGGGCTATGGTTCCCGGGAGAGGAGTGCGGTCGCGCTTCGCACGATACCCCACCCTATTTGCGATGAGACTGCAAAAAGGGTGGGGCACCCGGATTGTGCTGGGGTTTAGGTTGGGGTGCGGAGGAGGAGGTAGGCTCCGGTGAAGCCGAAGAGGAGGTCGGGGGACCAGGCGGCTAGGAAGGCGGGGAGGGTGTTGACGTTGCCCATGGCTCCGAAGAGTCCGTCGACTACCCAGTAGGCGATGGCGAGGCCGATGGCGGTGGCGATGCCGGCGAGGCCGCCGCGTTTGCCCATGGAGAGGGCGAAGGGGACGGCGAGCATCGCCATGACCAAGGTGATGAGGGGGTAGGCGATTTTGCGGTTGAGCTGGACGGCGAGGCGTTTGGTGTCGAAGCCGGATTGCTTGAGGTCGGAGATGTACCGAGAGAGCTCGCCGTAGGACATCTGCTGGGACTGGAGGTCCTCTTTTTTGAAGTAGGTGGGTTGTTCGTGGATCTCGGGGAAGGTGGAGATGCTGAAGGGCTGGTAGGAGGAGATGGACTCGCCGCTGAAGGTGCGCTGCCATCCGTTTTCGAAGACCCAGCGGGAGACGTGCTCGTCCCAGTGGGCGGAGGTGGCGAAGATGCGGCGGGTGAGGACAAAGGAGGCGGGGTCGAACTCGAAGACGGTGAGGTTGGCGAAGACGTTTTTATCGGGATCGAAGAACTGGTAGTAGAAGATGCGGGTGGGGTTGGAGGCGGATGAGGAGCTGGGCGGCGTGCCGGGGAAGGCGGAGGCGGTTTCGGTGGGGAAGGATTGGCCGGAGATCCACTTGCGGTCGGGGCGAAGGAAGGTCTGGGCGGGCTTGCCCTTGATGATGGAGCGGAGGGCTTCCTGGCGGCGGTTGGCGGCGGGGAGGTAGAAGTCGTCGAAGGCGAAGAGGGCGGCGGAGATGAGCAGCGCCATGACCAGGACAGGCGCGACGACGCGGTAGAGGCTGATGCCAGTGGCCTTCATAGCGGTGAGCTCGGAGGAGCGGTTAAGCGCGCCGAAGGTGACGAGGACGGCTACCAGAGAGCAGAGCGGGGTGACGTTGTAGAGGATGTAGGGGATGAGGTTGATGAGGTAGTCGCCGACTGTGACGAGCGGGGTGCGGTTGCGGATGATGTCGCCGATGAGCTCGAAGAAGGTGAAGATGATGAAGAGGGTGGAGAAGGAGGCGAGGATGAGGGCGAAGCTGGTCATGTACTCGCGCATGACGTAGTCGTCGAGGATGAGGGGGAAGCGGGTGCCGAGGACTCCGCGCAGGCGGCGGAGGATGGTTGCGATGTTGGTGGAGGGAAGTGCGGTCTCGGTGTCTTTGTTGCGGGCGGTGAGGCTGGCGATCTGTTTGCTGATCCACTGGCCGATGACGGCGAAGAGGCCGAGGGCAATTCCTCCACGGGACATCTGGTAGAGGAGGAGGGCTCCGGCGGCGGTGAAGATGAGGTTCGCGCCCCAGACCCCCAGGAAGGGACTGAGTTTGCCGGTCTTGGCGAAGGCGACTCCGACGGAGGAGAGGAAGTAGTAGACGAAGACGAGCAGGATGGTGAGGACGAAGCCGGTGGATTTGCCGCCGCGTTTGGAGGAGAGCCCGAGAGGGACGCCAACGAGCATTAGAACGAGGCAGGCGAAGGGATAGGAGAAGCGCTTGTTGAACTCGATGCGATAGACGCGGGAGTTGCGGGCGTTGGGATCGGAGCTGGTGTCGGGGAGACGGCCATTACGGATGAGCTCGGCGAGCGGCATAGCGAGGATGGGGGTGTCGACGCGGCCGAGGTGGGCGTCCTCCTGAGCTCCGGTCTGAATGGGGAGGTCGTTGGTGGTGAAGGTGGAGATGTTGTATTGGTTGGGGTCGGTGGTGGAGGTGGTGTGCTGGCCGCCGTTGAGGAGGTGGAGGCGGATGGTGGGGACGGTCTGTTGGGGGGATTGGGGGTTGGCCACGGAGGCGTCAGTAAGCTGGGTTCCGTTGACGACGACGGCCTGGTCGGCGGTGGTGATGTTGGGATTGCCGCGGTCGGAGATGTCGGCGAGGAAGACGTGGTGCCAGAGCGCGGCTCCGGCTGCGGGGCGGACGTCCTGGATGTAGAGGACGTAGTTCTTGAAGTCTTCGTAGAAGACGCGAGGCTGGATCTCGAAGGAGGCTTGTGAGGACTTGAGGGAGTCTTCCAAGGTGAGGAGAGAGGCGGCGGCGTAGGGGGCCAGAAAGAGGGAGTTCAGAAGGCCGAGGCCGAGGGCAGCGGCGGAGACGAGGGAGACGATGCGGACGAAGTCGAGGGCTCCCATGCCGGAGGCGCGCATGGCGGTGATCTCGGAGTCGGCGGCGAGGCGGGAGAGGCCGAGCAGGATGCCGACGAGCACGGCCATTGGGATCGTCAGGACGAGAGCGTTGGGGAGGGTGAAGAGGAAGATGCGGGCGACGTCCCCGAGCGAGGCGGAGTCGCGAACGACGAACTCGAGGATGCGGCCGAGGTCCTTCATGAAGAGCACGAAGGTGAAGAGAGCCCCGCCGAGGAAGGCGTGGGAGGTGACTTCGCGAAGGATGTACCTGGTGATGATGCGCATGGTGGAGATGCTTGGACTGGGGTTAAGTGTATCGTGCCGGGAGGGTTTTGATGGGATGGAGCAGCCGAGGTTCACAGCGTGAGAGGATGCTGGTAACTCTATTGGGTTGAGGTGCGTCCCATTGCCTATGGAATTGCGATTCAAATTATTTCGTGCTGTGCTACTGGTTGGGGGAGTGCTGCTGGGGCCATTGGGTCTACATGCGCAGGAGAAGCTGGTGGTGGATCCCGTGAAGAGCGAGGTTCACTTCACGCTGCAGGATGTGCTGCATATAGTTCATGGGACGTTTCATGTGCGGCAGGGTGAGGTGACTTTCAATTCGGCTACTGGGGAGGCTGGGGGAAGTATCGTGGTGGATGCTTTGAGCGGGGAGAGCGGCAGCTCATCGCGGGACAATCGCATGAAGAAGGACGTCTTGAAGGCGCAGAGCTTTGCGACGGTGAGCTTTGCGCCGACGAAGTTTACGGGGAAGTTCCGTGAGATGGGAGACTCAACGCTCCAGGTGCATGGCGTGTTCACGCTGCTGGGGACGCCGCATGAGATCGATGTGCCGATCGAGGTGCAGGTGAGTGGCAATCAACTTCACGCGACGGGAGCTTTTTCTGTGCCGTATGTGAAGTGGGGGTTGAAGGACCCGAGCACGTTGATGCTGCGCGTGAACAAAGAGGTGCAGATCGACCTGTTGTTGGTGGGGACGGTTCAGCACTGAGGCTAGGGTAGAGGCTTGGAGGAGAGGTGCTGCTCGGTGGGGTCGCTCTCTGAGAAGTAACAACGCATCAGGCCGCAGCCTACGGCTATGCCGACGCCGGCGATGAGGAAGATCATCGCGGCGGAGGTTTTGCCTGAGATGTAGGGGATGAGGAAGACGAAGATTCCCGCGTACATGAGGATGGTGAAGATGTATCGGAGGGTGCATTTCGACATGACGTGCCTCCTTCTGGAAGAAGAAAGACTGTTTAGTGCCTGGGCCGAATTGCGGTCAATATACTCCTGCGATGGTGTTTTGGGCTAGGTATTGGTGATTGTAGGTTCGGGTTTTCGTGTTCCCACCCTTCGCTAGAGGCAAAGGCGCGAAGGATGGGGCACCCGGGCGGTTGGGGTTGGATGAAGAAAAAACAGGTTGGTTTTGTCTGAGGTCCCCTCCCGGGCGGTTGGAGGCTAGGGAGGGAAGGCGGTCGTGCTTTGCACGATACCCCACCCTATTTGCGATGAGACTGCAAAAAGGGTGGGGCACCCGGATTTGTGGCAGGTCAGGGGTGGGCGAGGAAGCGGTAGCCGATGCCGCGGACGGTGAGGAGATGGTGGGGGCTGGCTGGGTCGTCTTCGATGTAGCGGCGGAGGCGGACGATGAAGTTGTCGATGGCGCGGGTGTCGGTGTCCTCGTGGACGCGCCAGACCTGTTCGAGGATGTCTTTGCGGGAGACGATCTGACCCTCACGGTCGGTGAGGAAGCGGAGGAGGTCGGCTTCCATGAGGGTGAGGTGGGTGGTGCGATCGGGGGCGATGAGCTCGAGGGTGTCGAAGCGGATGGTGCGATGGTTGAAGGAGTATGCGTCGGGGATGGGTGGGGGTTCGTTGGAGGCGGGGGGCTGCTGCTGCCAGGAGGTACGGCGCAGGAGGGATTTGAGGCGGACGAGGAGAATGTTGAGGTCGAAGGGCTTGGGGAGGTAGTCGTCGGCTCCGGCTTCGATGCCTTGGAGGATGTCTTCGGGGCGGGAGCGGGCGGTGAGCAGGAGGACAGGTGTGTAGATGCTTGCTTCGCGCAGGGTCTGGACGATGGTGAAGCCGTCGGTTCCGGGGAGCATGCAGTCGAGCAGGACGGCGGCGGGTTTTTCTGAGGGGTTGAGGAGCCAGGCGAGGGCGGCGTCGCCGTCGGCTTCGTGGTGAGTGCGGTAGCCTTCGGCCTGGAGGTTGAAGAGCAGGCCCTGGGCGAGGTGGTCTTCATCTTCTACTACGGCGATGAGGGGGGCGGTGGAGGTCATTAGGCTGGATTCCTAGTTAGGGCTTTGCTGGCAGGAATTCGATGACGATGTCCTGGTCTGCAGGCTTCGCGTCAAAGTCTGCGGTGACCAACCGGTGTTCAGGAGATTCTCCGCCCAGCTCTACGCCGAATGCGTCCGCGTAGGGGATGTTTCTGCTTACCTTAATGAGTGCGGCCCTGGAGGCGCGTTCTGCGGTGACCGGGATCACTTCGAGGCTATGCTGGGTGAACCTGGTGAGGAGGTCATGGGTTGCCTGCCTGCCGTGTCGCTTCGCGACGACGCCTATTACCTCTCCCCAGTTGACGGCGGAGATGACGACTCGACATGAGCCATCCTGCGCCGATTTAAAGATTTGCTTGACTCTTTGAGCGCCTGCTTCGCCATCGAGGAAACGCAGTACGGCGCTGGCATCCAGTACGAAGGTCACCATCGGTCTTTGCGGCGTTCCTGCTGTAGTTCTTCGGATGATCCGGGATTGGTGGAGAAGATGCCGCAGAGCTCGTCGAGATCATCCATCGATACAGGCTGCAGCACGATGCGACCGTCCTCCACGCTGACGGCGAGGCGGGATCCGGGATGCAGACCTAATGTGGTCTGGGCCTCGGCCGGGAGTGGCAGGTCTCCGGTTTGGCTCAGGATCGCGATCTGTCTTTCCATGTGGTGATCTTAGTTGATGAACGCTTCAGAGTCGATGGTGAGGAGTGGCGTATTTACCTGTATTGGGCAAGACCGGTGATACGTGGACTATTGCTTGATTGAGCTATCAGGAAAGCATCAGTGATGTTGAAGGAGGGGTGAGATGAGGGCTTCCAGGCCGTTCCAGGCGATTTGGACTCCGATACAAAGAAGGATAAATGCAATGACGCGGAGGATGCCGTGGGCGGTGGATGGGGCGATCGCCTGGGTGATTCGGGGGGCGTTGGCGTAGCAGAGGTAGATGAGGCCACTCATGAGAATGACGGCGAGGAGCAGGCCAGCGTGAGCGAGGAGGGTGTGGGTCACGGTGACCTGGGTCGCGTGGGCGCTGAGGGTGAGCATAACGACGATACAGCCGGGGCCGGCGGTGAGGGGAAAGGTGAAGGGGTAGAAGGCCTTCTGGGCGAGGGTTCCGGGGACGTCCTGGGCTTCGGAGTCTACCTCTGCCTGCATCTTTTCGGAGTTGGCGCGGCTTTCTTGTTGATTCAGGAGAGACCAGCCCATGGCGGCGATGACCAGGCCTCCGGAGACCTGCACGATGGGCAAGGAGATGCCGAAGAAGTTGAGGATGGTCGAACCGATGAGATCGATGACGGCGAAGAAGATGATGGTGTTGACGGCGATTCGGCGAGCGAGCGAGCGATAGACGCTGATTGGAGCAGAGCCGACCAAGCCTACGAAGAGCAATGCCGATCCGAGTGGATTGACGAGCGGCAGGAGGGCAGAGAAGGCGAGGGCGAAGTATTTCCAGAGGAGGAGGATGTTCATAGTGTACCAATCGGCGTCGCGGGGGCGGTTGGATTGGTGAGGGGCAAGGTGAGCGTGAGGGTGGCGCCGAGGCCGGGTCCGGGACTGGCGGCGGTGGCGTCGCCTCCGTGCTGACGGGCGATATTGCGGACCAGGAAGAGACCGAGGCCGGTGCCTTTGATCTTGGTCATGTCGCGTCCGGGGACGCGGTAGAAGCGGTTGAAGATCTGTTTGAGCTGGTTGGGGGGAAGGCCGATGCCGGTGTCGGTGATGCGGAGGGTGACGCGGGTGTAGCGGGTGATGGCGAGAGAGCAGCGAACGTGGACGCCGCTGGGAGAGTATTTGACGGCGTTGTCGAGGAGGTTGAGGACGGCGGTGCGGAGGTCTTCGGGGATGCCGGTGGTGTGGAGGCGAACGGCGCCGGGGATGGGGGCGAGGACGATGGCTTCGGGAGGAAGATTGTGGCGCTGGAGGGCGATGGCGATGCACTCGGTGACGAGCGACTCCATGTCGATGAGCACGCGGTTGAGCTGGCGGGTGCGCTGGCCGAGCTCTCCGGCTTTGAGGACCTGCTCGACGGTGGCGAGGAGGCGGTCGGAGTCGGAGAGCATGATGGAGTAGAACTGCTGGCGCTGGGCTTCATCGACCTGGCGGCGCTGGAGGGTCTCGAGGTAGAGACGGATGCTGGCGATGGGGGTTTTGAGCTCGTGGGTGACGGCGTTGAGGAAGGAGTTCTGACGCTCGTTGCGGCGGACTTCGCGGACCAGAAAGATGGTGTTGAGGACGAGGCCGGCGATGAGCAGAGCGAAGAGAATGACGCCGAGGACGGCCAGGGCGACGGTGCGCTCGTTGAGGATGATCCAGCCGATGTTGAGGGTGATGGCGACGCCGACGAGCAGCGCGCCGAGGGTGATGAAGAAGGCGATGGCTCCGCGTCGTCGGGTGATGTTCATCGTTGATGAAAGTATAGAGGGTGGCATGAGAAAGGCCGTCTCCCTTGCGGGGACGGCCTTTGGATTGCGGCTAATGGAGTGTTATGCGCCGGCTGGTTTTGGGTTGTCCTTGTCGAACTGTGCGACTTGAACCCGTTCTGCGAGGCCCATCTTGCTGAGGAGCCAGATGCAGTAGTAGTTGATGTCGAACTCGTACCAAGTCAGGCCGTGGCGCGCGCTGACGGGGTGGGCGTGGTGGTTGTTGTGCCAACCCTCGCCGCCGGTAAGAACGGCGACCCACCAGGAGTTGCGGGAGTCGTCTTTGGTCTCGAAGCGGCGCTTGCCCCAGAGGTGGGTGGCGGAGTTGACGAGCCAGGTGGCGTGGAGGCCGATGGTGACGCGAAGGAAGGTTCCCCAGAGGAGCATGCCGATCGCACCGATGAGATGGTGTCCGGGGCCAGCGAGGAGGCCGCCGAGGGCGAGCTGGAGCAGGCCGGTGACGACGAGAGGAACGTAGTGATACTTGCTGAGCCAGACGTGGAAGGAGTCGCGGGTGAGGTCAGGAGCGTAGCGGCCGAGGAGCGCGGTCTCAGAGTGCAGGGCGCGGCCGGAGAGGATCCAGCCGGCGTGAGACCACCAGGTACCGTCGTGGGGGGTGTGGGGATCGCCTTCCTGGTCGGAGAACTGATGATGGACGCGATGGGTGGCTACCCAGAAGATCGGACCGCCCTCAAGGGCGAGGCAGCCGCAGATGCTGACGAAGTACTCGACCCACTTGGGAGTCTTGAAGCCGCGATGGGTGAGGAGGCGGTGATAGGCGACTCCGATACCCACGTTGATGGCGAGGAAGTACATGATGAAGAAGGTGGCCAGGTTCGTCCAGGAGAAGAAGAATAGAGAGGCGACAGCGCCGACGTGGAAGAGGCCCATGGCGATGCTGGTGATCCAGTTGATGCGGCCCTGCTGATGAGCACGGCCCATGCGCAGATCCTGCTTGATCTTCTGCTTGACCTCGACTACGGCTGCGAGGACAGGCTTCGGCTTGGAGGTTACTTCTTCCTGGGGTGTGAGCGTGATCGGCGTCATGGATTCGATTTTTCCTTCGGGTTGTTTCAGAACCGTTTGTGCTTTGTCGCTAAGAAGACGCTAACAGGGTTGAAAGAGAGCGGGTGTAAGACTTTTGTAATGGGATATTGGGGTCTGGCGTCGGTCCTGGAAGGGAGAATCTTCCGGGACGTTATTCTAGAAAGAGAGCGATGGCGGCCGATGGATCGCGGACGCAAACGATCGCAGGGAGAGGACAGTAAAGGATGCCGATGATTGAGGTTAGTACCGGGAATGGAGTTTCGCCGTTTCGATTGAAGCCATGGTTTAGCGCGAGGCCCTGGGGGCGTCCGGATCTGCGGCCCTGGTATGAGGAGACTGGGACGACGGAGCTGGTGGGTGAGGCCTGGCTGACGGGGCCGGAGTGTCTGGTGGAGACCGGGGAGCTTGAAGGGCGAAGCTTCAAGGAGGTCGCGGCGGAGTTCACTGACGGGCTGGGCGGCGGGGAGTTTCCACTGTTGGTGAAGCTGCTGTTTCCGAATGAGAAGCTCTCGGTGCAGGTGCATCCTGATGACGCGCAGGCGCAGGCGATGGGACAGGCGAGAGGCAAGACGGAGTGCTGGTATGTGCTGGAGGCGCTGCCGGGAGCGACGGTTGCGTTGGGGTTGAAGCCTGGGGTTACGGCGGAGCAGATGGTGGCGGGAGTCGCCGATGGGACCATGGAGTCGCTTTTGGAGTGGGTGCCGGTCTCTCCCGGAGAGATGATCTTCGTGGATGCGGGGACGGTCCATGCGATCGGGCCCGGGGTTGTGCTGCTGGAGACGCAGCAGACCTGCGATGTGACCTTTCGGCTGTACGACTATGGGCGGCCTCGAGAGCTGCATCTGGAGCAGGGTCTAAAGGTGATGAAGATGAAGACGCGGGCGGGCAAGGTGGCTTCGCGAGAGATGGATGGGTTTACGCGGCTGATCGAGGAGCAGTACTTCACCGTGGACCGCTTCGAGGTCGAAGAGCTGGAGCCGTTGACGGTGCGGATGGAAGGGCCGGGATGTCTGGTGGGATTGGAGGGCGTCGTCTCCGTGATCACTCCAGGCGATGAGGTGGAGCTACTGCCGGGACAGGCGGTGGTGATTCCGTTTGGGGTTGGTGAGGTGATCGTGGAGTCGGAGCATGGGGCTTCGTTTGTGCGGTGTGTCGCCCCAGCGTAATTGAGCTTCTAGAGCAATTCCCCTATAGCTGTGGGGTGGATGAAGTTTAGCGGTGCCGGTTTCCTTGATAAACGGCCATCGATTCGAAGCCTCTCCTATCCACCCACAGGAGAATTGCTCATGGCTGGGTTTTGGCTGGTTGGACAGGCGGCAGGTTGTGGGTCATCCTGCGGATGAAGAACTCCTGGATGAGGTTTCCGACCGCGCCTGAGACGGTGCCGAGGAAGGCGCTCTGGATGGTCAGGCCGGCACCGTTGCGATCGGTCGAGGGGTAGTAGGCGTTCGAAATTCCTGCTGCCGCAAGGTTGCCGAGGACGTTCGAGTAGTTCGGTTGCCAGCGCCCGTTATCGCCTTTGCAGATGACCACGGTTGAGATGGCGTAGAGGGCGCGGGAGCGGATGCTTCCGGTGCCTTTGTAGAAGTAGCGGGGGTCCTGATGGAGGACCGATGGAAGAATCGCGCCGCCAATCAAGGTGCTGATAAAGCCGTCCGCGTACGAAGCTCCGAAGCGCTTGGCGTAGCCTTGCGCGCCCTGGCCATATCCACTGAAGGTGTCGAGAGATTGCTCTATGCCCGCGACCACTGCGGAGCCTGCAAAGGAGACGGGGTCGACCGAGGTTCTAAGCGCGAGGTGGAACTTCTGGCCGGATGAGAGTGGAGCTGCGTTCGGTACATAGCTGACGTAGAAGTTAGGGAAGAAGCCGAGGACTCGCTGCTTCTCCTCGGCCTTCATCTGCTCCTGGGCGAGATCGTGGCGGGAGAAGACGACCTCGACGTTGGTGTTGGTGGAGGCTATTTGTAATGATATTGGTGGCATTTCATAGCTTTGGCCTTTTTGGAGGATGAGGCTGGTTGCGACCCAAGGCCTAAAGCCTGCGGCTGTGACGGTGAGTCTGAAGGTGCCGGGTTCAACGGTAGGGAAGCGGAAGGCTCCAGCGGCGTCGGTGATGACTGTGCGTTGTACTTTGGAGTTGATGTTCTCCAGGGTGATATTGGCGTCCTGGACTTCGGCTCCTCCTGTGTCGGTTACAGCGCCGCTGATGCTGCCGTCGGTATGCTGGCCGGGTGAGTCGGGGAGAGCGCCTGGCTGGGCGGCGGGAGGCGCCTGTGCCTGCGTCTCTAGACAAAGAGCCGCCCCAATGAAAAGGGTGAGGAGTAGAAGACTCAAGTTACGAAGATTCGGTATAGCTATGGTCTTGCCATCCGATTCCAAATTTGGTTCCTCATCCATTCCCTTTCTAGGGGAAGGACCTTCGCTGTGAATCGATTTTAGCCTTAGGGTTCTACTGCTGAACGCCGCGTCTGGGAGTTTGACGATCTAGAACTGAAAGTAGAGGAAGGACGACGTGCTATCGAGGTTCGCCAGAACGGCGAATAAGACGACTGCCATCAGGACGGCCCAACGAATATTCGGGGCCCAGCGGAGGCGTGAGAGCACAGTGGGAGTGGGATGGACCATGGATTCTCCGATGGGACGGCGAGGTTCTTGCCCGAGGATTTGCTGGGTGTTGGGGAGAAACCAGACGACGGGAAAGAGGGCGAAGGCGAGGGCTCCTTCCAGGAGGGAGCTGACCTGTCCGAAGCCACCGTGGCGGCCAGCCATGTCCGCGAGCAAGGCGAAGGCGGCGTGGAGCGAGTCGGAGCGGAAGAAGATGAGGGCGAAGGTGACCTGGAGGTAGACGCCGAGCATCAGGGCGAGACGAACGGCTCCGGTGGGAGGGGCGTTTGCCGGGGCGTTGTGTTCGCGGCGGCGGAAGTGGCGCCATGCCTGGTTGGCGGTGAGGTAGACGCCGTGGATGAGACCGAAGATCAGGAACTGTAGACCGGCACCGTGCCACAGACCGGTGATCAACATGGTGATGAAGGTGGGGTAGGCGACCATGGCGGTGAAGCCGCTGACAGTGGTCAGGGCTTTACGGGAGATCTTCTTGCCGGTGGCGAGGCGGCGACGCTGCACGGAGAGAAGGATGGGGTTGTAGAGATAGAGGGTGATGTAGCGGGTGAGGGTGATGTGCCAGCGCTGCCAGTACTCGGTGACGCTGGTGGCCTTGTAGGGCGAGTCGAAGTTCAGCGGGAAGCGGATGGAGAAGATGCGGGCGAGCCCGAGCGCCATGTCGGAGTAGCCGGAGAAGTCAAAGTAGAGCTGCATGGAGTAGACGATGAGCCCGGTCCAGGCGGAGGCGGCGGAGAGGGTGCCGGCGTGGGAGAAGGCGAGATCGGCGGTGGGGGCGAGCTTGTCGGCGATGAGGACTTTTTTTGCGAGGCCCATGAGGAACCAGGTGAGGCCGAGGGAGACGTCTTCAGGATGGAGGGCGAAGCGGCGAGAGAGTGGGACGGGCGTAAGAGCCTGATCGAGGCTGGTGGCGGTGTCTTCGGGACGGATCTTGCCGAACTGCGGCATCATCTCCTTGTGGTGGAGGATGGGGCCGGCGATGAGGTGAGGGAAGAAGGTGACGAAGAGGAGATAGGAGAGGAAGTCCTGGCGCTCGGCCTGGCCTTGGGCGAGGTCGACGAGGTAGGAGATCTGGGTGAAGGTGAAGAACGAGATCCCCAGGGGCAGGAGGATCGGGTGCGGGTGGATATTGGCGAGGTGGAGCGCTTTGACGAGGAGAAGGGCTTTGAAGAGGTACTTGAAGTAGAAGAGGGCCAGGAGATTGAGGGTTACTCCGAGGAAGAGTAAGCGTTTGCGGCGGAGGGAGTCAGGCGAGTCGAGCGAGTTGTTCTGAGACGGGGAGGCATCGATGGCGCTGGCGACGAGGAAGTTGACCAGGATGGAGCCGAGCAGAAAGATGACGAAGACCGCGTTCCATGCGGCGTAGAAGATGACGGACATGAGCGCAAGCCAGACGATGACTGGCCGCCGGCCGTATCGGCCGAGGAGGTGGAAGCCCACCATGGTGATGGGCAGGAACAGGAAGAGAAACCTGAGGGAGTTAAAGAGCATTGGAGTTCAGGCTCGAAGGGTACAGGGTTATGGCGAACAAAGCAGGTATTGGGATCAACGAATGCCGATAGGAGGGTAACGAACGTTGCGGAGGGAGGCGATGACCCGAGGAGATGTTGGCGTGTGGGCGACGATGGAAGGATTGCGGACGGCGACCTCGTTGAGCTCCTCGGAGACGAGGCGAGAGACGATGGTGGAGCCTACGGCGGTGTAGTGGCGGCTGTCGTTGAAGAGTCCGATGGGAAGGGAGAGCAAGGCGTTGCTTGTGATGCCGTTCAACTCGGAGCTGTAGACCGCGAGATTTTGATCGCAGGATGGAATGGGAGCGACGTTGACCAGAACCACTCCGCTTTGCTGATCGTATTGAGAGTGGTAGTCGTCGACGAGGGCCCGGGAGAAGTCTGTCGCCTGTGAGGAGCCGGAGAGCGGCGCGGCGGTGTCGCAGGAGGTTCGGGGCGGTGCGGGAGGGGTAAAGAAGCCGTTGCGGACGGTGAGGGTGTCCTCTTCGGAACGAAGATGGGTGGCGTGGAACCAAACATCTTTGATGACGTAAAAGGCGCTGAATCCAGCGGAGTATCCGGCAAAGGCGATGGACTCTTGCGGGTGGGTGAGCAGGATGCGGTGGGCCTGTTGGGGAGTGCCGTGACGGAGGAGTTCGAGGAGGCCCTCGGCGTAGATGGTGCGATGCCAGGTCTTGCTCTCGCGCTGGAAGCCGTCTGGGCTGAACTGGACGAGCAGGACCTTAGGTTTGGCGTTGTGGGCCAGATAGTGATTGAGGGTGAGGTTATCGGTGACGGCGAGGACGGCGTTGGTGACGGCGATGTTGCAGGTCTTGAGGCCGGTATTGCTCTCGACGACCTCGGGATTGATGCCGGTCATGGCGGTAGAGTCGCCGAAGATGAGGACGTCGCAGTTGCGATTGGTCATCTGGAAGATGGAGTCGTTCGAACGGACCCAGACACTGGCTCCATGGTGCATGAAGAAGTCGGAGCGTCCGAGGGCGATGAAGGCGGGAATGGCTAAGAGCGGCAGGAGCAAAAGAACGAAACAATAGTTGAGGGATGCTCTGCGTACCAGGGGGACAAGAGCGGCTGATCGTGTTTGAATCGTGCTTTCCTCTTCGTAGACGGCTATGGTGGATCCGTTGACGGTCATTGATTCTCTTAGCGCAGTGCTCTAGTACCTGTTTTAGACGCTGCGAAGTGAGGAAGAGGTGACACTAAAAATATTGTATCTGGATTGAGGGTTGGTGAATCACCTCTTATTCGGAGGGAGGCGAGCGCGACACGGGGCTGCACGCTGGCTGAGTCCAGGCACGGTGGGGTTTGGGGCTAAGTACTTGCTTTCAGAGACTAGCGGAGGTAGATGCCGAGCTCGTTGGCCGCGTTGCGAAGAGGAGTGAGGAAACGGCTCTGCATCTCGAGGACGGAGAGTCGCGGGGCGTTGCCGCTTAGGTTTACGGTGGCGACGACTCTGCCGGAAGGAGCATAGACAGGTACGGCGAGGGAGCGGAGGCCGACTTCGAACTCCTGGTCGACGAGGGCGTAGCCGTTGCGGCGGACGTTGCGGAGGGCGAGGCGGAGCTTGTCGACGGTTGTCACTGTCCGGGTGGTGTGAGGTGTGAGTACGACGCGGGCGAGGTACTGCTCCAACTGCTCGGAGGGAAGATAGGCGAGCAGCACACGTCCCATGCTGGTGCAGTAGGCGGGGAGGCGGCTGCCGATGTGGAGGTCGACTGCCATGACGCGGGTGACGGTGGTGCGGGCTACGTAGACGATGTCATCGCCGTCGAGGGTGGCGACGGAGAAGGACTCACGATGGGCGGCGGACATGCGCTCTAGGATGGGCTGGGCCGCGGTGGAGAGGGTGTTCGAAGCGGTGTAGGTGTGGGAGAGGGTGAGCATGCGCGGGCGGAGGGAGTAGCGGGAGCCATCCTCGGCTCCGGCGAAGCCTAGTTTGGTGAGGGTGTAGAGGCAGCGGCGGACGGCGGCGCGGGAGAGGCCGGTGCGGATGCTTAGCTGCGAGATGGTCATCTGAGGGGATTGCTGGGTGAAGGCCTGGATGACGATGAGACCGCGGGCGAGCGAGGTCATGAAATTGGGATCGCCAGCGTAGATGTCCAGCGAGGAAGCGGGAGTCGCTTTGGCTGGAGGTGCTAGAGGAGCGGCTGGTGTCGTTGCTGGTGCTGTTGGCTCGACGGAGGGCGCTACTGCGGCAGGGGAAGCGGAGAGACGAGGGGCTGGTTCGGAGGAGATCGGAGTGCGGCGAAGCGGGAGGCTCATGGTGAGGCGTCCTTTTCTACGTGCTTCTTCTGAGCACGAAACGGCTTCGGTGTGCGATAGCCGGACTATACCTACGGTAAACGCACATATAGGTGGAAGGCAAGCGGCAGCGCTGACGAGAGGCCGATGGACGGAGAATGGAAGCATTTCATCGAACGTTCGCCACTCCGGCACTAAACTATCCATGTACTAACGGAGCGGTACTAACAAAAGGAGAAGCAAAGCGTATGCAGACGGCAACAAAACTCGTACCTCTGACCGAACGCGCAGCGTGGAAGGCCCTTCAAACTCATTTTCAGCAGATCCACGAGACCCATCTGCGGCAGTTGTTCGATGGGGATCCGGGGCGCGGCGAGCGTTATACCGCCGAGGCGGTTGGGATCTTTCTGGACTACTCGAAGAACCGGATCAACGACGAGACGTTGAAGCTGCTGATTGCGCTGGCGGAAGAGTCTGGTCTGCGCGAGAAGATCGAGGCGATGTTTCGTGGGGACAAGATCAACATTACGGAGAACCGTGCAGTTCTGCATGTTGCGCTGCGTGCGCCCAAGACCGAGTCCATCGTTGTAGATGGCGAGGATGTGATTCCGGCGGTGCATGAAGTGCTGGACAAGATGTCTGGCTTTGCGAACCGGGTTCGCAGCGGCGAGTGGAAGGGACATACGGGCAAGAAGATCCGCAATGTGGTGAATATTGGGATCGGCGGATCGGATCTTGGTCCGGTGATGGCGTATGAGGCGTTGAAGCACTACAGCCAGCGCGATCTGGTGTTCCGGTTCGTCTCGAATGTGGATGGAAGCGACTTTGCCGAGGCTGTGCAGGACCTGAAGGCGGATGAGACGCTGTTCCTGGTGGCTTCGAAGACCTTCACGACGCTGGAGACGATGACGAATGCGCACTCGGCGCGGGAGTGGTCGCTGGCGGGGCTGGGTGGCGACGAGAAGGCGGTTGCTAAGCACTTTGTGGCGATCTCGACCAACGCGAAGGAGGTGTCGAAGTTCGGCATCGATACCGAGAACATGTTTGGGTTCTGGGATTGGGTCGGCGGACGATACTCGATGGATTCGGCGATCGGGTTGTCGACGATGCTGGCGATTGGGCCGGAGAACTTCCGGGCGGTGCTGGCCGGATTCCATGCGATGGATGTTCACTTCCGGACCACGCCGTTTGAGAAGAATCTGCCGGTGCTGCTGGGCTTGCTGACGGTCTGGTATACGGACTTCTTCAACGCACAGACGGTGGCGATTCTGCCGTATGAGCAGTACTTGAAGCGGTTTCCGGCTTACCTGCAGCAGTTGACGATGGAGAGCAACGGCAAACATGTAACTCTCGACGGAACGCATGTGACTGCCGAGACGGGACCGATCTACTGGGGCGAGCCGGGGACGAACGGGCAGCACTCTTTCTATCAGTTGATCCATCAGGGGACCAGGCTGATTCCTTGCGACTTCATTGGTTTTTACAAGACGCTGAATCCGCTGGGACGGCATCACGACATGTTGATGGCGAATGTCTTTGCGCAAGCCGAGGCGCTGGCCTTTGGCAAGACAGCGGAGCAGGTGAAGGCGGAGGGAACGGCGGAGGCGCTGGTGCCGCATCGGGTGTTCGAGGGCAATCGTCCGTCGAATACGATTCTTACCGAGAAGCTGACTCCTGAGGTGCTGGGCAAGCTGGTTGCCTTGTATGAGCACAACGTCTTTACGCAAGGAGCCATCTGGAATATCGACTCGTTTGACCAGTGGGGCGTCGAGCTGGGCAAGGTCCTGGCTACGCGGATTCTTGGGGAGCTGGAGAGTTCTAGTGATCCGGATGGATCGCACGATACCTCTACGAATCACCTGATCAAGAAGTACCGGCAGAATAAGTAGCCTGCTGGCGGTGAAGATGCCCGTCCCTTTGGGGCGGGCATCTTTGTTTGTGTGGGTGCACCCCCTCCCCCGGGTTTTTGACGCAAAATCTTCTTTTGATTTGGCTTGGGGGTGGATTTTTCGCCGTTGCTTTTAGAAAGATCGGGTGG
This sequence comes from Granulicella sp. dw_53, assembly GCF_018449545.1. GTDB lineage: Bacteria > Acidobacteriota > Terriglobia > Terriglobales > Acidobacteriaceae > Edaphobacter. Next base: position 62,492 of record NZ_JAAVUR010000015.1, read on the forward strand.
TGCTCTCCGCACTGGGCGGATATTTACTTCTGCTTCTAGTTTAGTGAGTTGAGCATAACTAAAGTGCCACTTGGATCTCTTTCATTTGATGTGGGTTAGGTGGTTTTGGGGCTTGACATGTGATTTTGCTGGGGTTTTCGTGAAAGATAGCTCCATAAGGATGGAGTAGCGGGTTGAGTAGAACGAGTAACGGCTGTTGGGGCTGGGGAAGGTTTGTGATCCCACCCTTCGCAAAGACAAAGACGCGAAGGATGGGGCACCCGGACGGTTTGGGTGGAGTGAGGAGAATGATCCTTGATGGTGTTGGCGAGGGGAGGAAGGCGGTCGTGCTTCGCACGATACCCCACCCTATTGCGGTGAGACTGCAAAAGGGTGGGGCACCCGCTTTTGTGGCTTCCTTTAGGAGTTGAGTTAGTGCCCAGTTTTTATAGGCCTGGGGTTGTGGTTTCGCTGTGTTGGTGGGTTATAGGTTGTTCAGGGTGGTTAGGATGGTGGCGGGTTCGGGGCGGACGCGGAAGTCGGCGTGGCCTTCGCTGAAGGCGATGGTGTTGTCTTGTCTGATGACGAAGACGGCGGGGACGGGGAGGTGCCAGCTGGCTTCGGTGGCGTTGTGGTAGCTGAGGCCGGCGTTGTTGTGGGGGATGTTGATCAAGATGGATTGGAAGTAGCGGCGGTGAGGGGCGGGGACGGAGTAGGCGATGCCGAAGGCTTCGGCGATGGTGGCGCCGGGGTCGGAGAGCAGGGGGAAGGGCAGAGCGTGTTGCTGGAGGGTGAAGTCGTTCTGGCGGGAGGTCTGGGGAGAGATGGCTACGAAGAGGGCTCCGCGGGCGCGGACCTCGGATTGGAGCTCGCGCCAGGTTTCGAGCTCGGTGACGCAGTAGGGGCACCAGCGGCCACGGAAGAAGTTGATGACGAGGGGGCCGAGGGCGAGGAGGTCGGCTGAGTTGACGGTGCGGCCGGTGCGGGCGTCCTGCAGGGAGAAGGCGGGGGCTTGGGCTCCGGGGGGAAGGATGCGGTCTTCGATGCCGGAGTTGAAGAGGTCGACGGTGGCCTGTTCGGAGACGGCGAGGCGCTCGGGCTGGACGAGCCTGCGGGTGTTGGTGGTGATGGCGTCTAGGAGGTCTTGAAGAGGCATGGCTTCTGGTTTTTATTGTACGAGGGCTTGGCTGTTTGGATCGCGGTGGGGATGGAGGGTTTGTGGGTTTGCGGGCTGAAAGTTCTTTTTGGTTTTGGTTCTTTTTTGTGGGGCTGAAGTCCTATGCTGATCCAAACTGCAACTGCCAATACAGGGGTCCTTCACTTCGTTCAGGATGACGGCGTAAAACAAGCAACGGCAACTGCAAAGACAACGGCAACTGCAACGACAAGGACAACTGCAAATGCAACCGCGGGTCCTTCGACTGCGTAACTCGCGGTGAAGCTGCGAGTTACTTCGCTTGGGATGACAATTTGTGTGTGTGGGGGGTGTTTGTGACAGATTATGTTTGTGCTTGTTTGACGCGTTTTGGCTGGGGAGAGGTTGTGGTTTCCACCCTTCGCTAGAGACAGAGGCGCGAAGGATGGGGCACCCGGGCTGTTGAGGTGGGATGAAGAAAAAACGGGTTGGTTTTGTCTGAGGTTTCCCGCTTGGGGGGTTGGGGCTTGGGAGGGAAGGCGGTCGTGCTTTGCACGATACCCCACCCTATTTGCGATGAGACTGCAAAAAGGGTGGGGCACCCGCTTTTGTGCTGCTCTGTTTTGTTTTGGTGGGTGACTTGGGCGGTTGATGGTTACATTGTTGACATGTTCATTGCTGGATCGTGGCAGAGGATGGCTTTGGTGGCCTTGGCTGTGACGGGTTTTGTGGTGTGTGCGCTGCGTGGAGAGGTGGAGGCGGTCTTCTGGTTGAGCTGTTTGAGGAGGGAGGTTAGGCGGGCGAAGGCTTCGTCGCGGGCTTTTTTGTTGGCAGGGGCCATGGCGGCGTTGGCTCCGGTGGCTGCTGTGGGGTCTTCGCCTGCCCGCATGAAGCCGTGTCCTGCGCCGTCGTAGGTGACGGGCTCATACTTCTTGCCGGCGGCCTTCATGGCGTCGATGGTGCCGGGGATGGTGGCTCCGATGCGGGCGTCGTTGCCGGCGTAGAAGCCGTAGACGGGGGCGGTGATGTTCTTGAGTTCGGCGTCGGGTGGTGGCGGTCCGTAGAAGACGAAGGCTGCGGTCAGGTCGTGGCGGTGGGTGGCGAAGAGGAAGGACTTGCCGCCGCCCCAGCAGTAGCCGGTGACGAAGAGTTTGCCGTTGGCGGCGGGGATGGTCTTGCCGTAGTTGGCTACGGCGTCGAGGTCGGCGGTGACGGTATCGGCGTTGAGGCTGGAGACGGCCTTGGTGGTGTCTTCCATCTTGGTGAAGGAGTCTGTGCCTCCGCCGTTGGGTCCGGCTCCGGAGAGGAGGTCGGGCGAGACGACGATGTAGCCGGCGGCGGCGATCTCATCGGCCATCTCGCGAGCCCAGTCGGATAGGCCGAAGATCTCGTGGATGAGGATGACGACGGGGGCTTTGTCTTTGATTTCGGGGTAGACGACGTAGGTGTTGACGGTGCGGTCTCCATGCTTGATGGGGACCCACTCGCGATGGCGGGGGGATTTTTCGAGGTTGGCCTTAGCCCAGTCCTGAGCACGGAGCGAGGAGGCGGCGAAGGGCAAGAGTAGCAGGACGGTCAGGAGTTTGAAGGCTTGTCGGCACATGGGGGGAGTGTATTACCGCCCTTGCGCGATCGACAAGCAGTTTCGATCCTTATGGCCTGCAATTGCCCGCGCCGCCTTAGTTTCCGGGCCTAAATGACGTGAAGGAGAAGAAGAAGGAGGACGATGACGAGGATAAGGCTGATACCGCCGCCGCCGTAGTAGCCGAGGCCGGGACCCATGCGATAGCCTCCGAAGCCGAAGACCAAAATCAAGATGATCAGTAAAAGGAGCATTTTTTCTTTCTCCGTTGCGGTCGATTTATTGAGGTTCTGTTGGACCGTATGAAAGGTAGGATGCAGATTTTGCAGAAAGGCTGTGTTTAAGGTTTCGAGTTGCGAAAATATGTGCGGAGGATCCAAGCACTTACACTTTTGGGAATGGACTTCAAGCTGCGAGTAGCAAAGACAGAGGACGTTGCGGAGATTGCCGCGTTGATCGATGCGTCGGTGCGGATGCTACAGGCAGGCGACTATAACGCGGCGCAGATTGAAGGGGCGCTGGCTACGGTATTTACGACGGACAGCCAGTTAATCGCGGATGGGACTTACTTCGTCGCTGTGGCGGAGGATGGGACGCTGGCGGGGTGCGGCGGGTGGAGCTTCAGGAAGACGCTGTATGGCGGCGATAAGCAGATGGAGAGGATCGAACCGGAGCGGCTGGACCCGGAGGTGGATGCGGCGAAGATTCGGGCGATCTTTGTGCATCCACGGTTTGCGCGGATGGGGCTGGGGAGTTTGATTCTAGAGGCTGCGGAGCGGGCGGCGGTGGAGGCGGGGTTTCGACGGCTGGAGATGGGGAGCACGCTGACGGGCGTGGCCCTTTATACGCTGAAGGGGTATCGCGAGGTGAGTCGAGCGAACGTGCCTGTGGGTGGTGGAGAGACGATCGAGATCGTGCGGATGGTGAAGGAGGTTTAGGCTAGTCGATCTCGTGGCGGCGGAAGATGAGGGAGGCGTTGGTTCCTCCGAAGCCGAAGGAGTTGGTCATGGCGTACTGCATAGGGGCGGCGACGGCCTGGTTCTGGACGACCTGGAAGGTGCAGGCGGAGTCCAGATGCTGGATGTTGGTGGTGGGTGGGGCGAGCTGGTCGCGGAGGGCGAGGACGGTGATGCCGGCTTCGAGGCTGCCTGCTCCGCCGAGGAGGTGGCCGGTCATGGACTTGGTGGAGCTGACGAGCAGGTTTGGGGTGTGGTCGCCGAAGGTGACGCCGATGGCGGTGGCTTCGGCTCGGTCGCCCAAGGGGGTTGAGGTGGCGTGGGCGTTGAGGTACTGGATGGTGTGAGGCTCGAGGGAGGCGTCCTGAAGGGCTAGCTGCATCACGCGCCGGACGCCGCGGCCGTCTTCGGGTGGGGCGTTGGTGTGGAAGGCGTCGGAGTTGGCGGCGTAGCCTACGAGCTCGGCGAGGATGGTGGCGCCGCGACGGAGGGCGTGTGTGCGCTCTTCGAGGATGAGGATGCCTGCGCCTTCCCCGGCGACGAAGCCGTCGCGGTCGTCATCCCAGGGGCGGGAGGCGGTGGCGGGGTCGTCGTTGCGGGTGGAGAGGGCGCGCATGGCGGCGAATCCGGCGATGGAGAGCGGAGTTACGGCGGCTTCGCTGCCGCCACAGATCATGACGTCGGCGTCGCCGCGCTCGAGGATGCGGAAGGCTTCGCCGATGGCGTGCGCTCCGGTGGTGCAGGCGGTGCTGGGGGTGAGGTTGGGCCCGGAGGCTCCGTAGCGGATGGAGATCTGGCCGGCGGCGAGGTTGGCGATGGAGGCGTTGATGAAGAAGGGTGAGACGCGGCCGGGCCCGGCGGTCATGAGCTTGGTGTGCTCGCGCTCGATGACCTCGAAGGCTCCGATTCCGCTGCCGACGTAGACGCCAGTGCGCTCGGCTGTTTCGGGGAGGATCTGCAGACCGGACTGCTTCATGGCGAAGTCGGTGGCGGCGAGGGCGAACTGGATGAAGCGGCCCATCTTCTTGATGTCTTTGCGATCGATGAAGTCTTCGGGGACGAAGTCCTTGACCTCGCCGGCGATCTGGCACGCGTAGCCGGTGGCGTCAAAGAGGGTGATGGGAGCGATGCCGGACTGACCGCGCTGGAGGGCCTGCCAGGTTTGCTCTGTGCCTATGCCTACGGGGCTTACGAGACCGACTCCGGTGACTACGATGCGGCGCTTTGTGGTCATGTGTGTCGGTGTCGTCGGCCTTTCGCCGGATGAGACCGCTCGGTCTTATTTTACATGAGGATATGGATGGTTTGATGGATTCGGTTTCAATGGCCCAGGAGGGTGAGTTTTGAGGTTTTGCTGGATCTGGGCTCGGAGAGGTTTCCGCCGGCTCTCTTGACCTCGTAGAGGGCCTTGTCGCAGCTCATGAAGAGGTGCTCCCAGGTGTTGGAGGAGCTTTGGAGCTGTCCTAGTCCGAAGCTGGCGGTGATGCGGGTCTGGATGTGGCCGTAGAGGATCTCGGTCGCTTCGATGGAGGAGCGGAGGCGCTCGGCGACTTCGGTGGCGGTCTCCATGGGGGTGTGGGGGAGCGTACTAGGATCGCTTTCTTTTGCGACACATCTTCGAAGTGCGGTTTGCTCAGCGTGTTCCCCAGGCCTTCGCTTGCTCGATTTTTCTGCGGATTTCAATGCCGATTGAATTCATACGGCTTTGAGGACGCGCAGAGGGAAGTGCTCTCGGTGGAGACGATCTTATGCTATGTGGGGACATTTTGGATTTTACCCGAGAAGCGATTGTGTTCCATCCCCTTCTTTGGCCAAATTGTCTATATCCTTCGCCTGGAATGGGTTACGGCTCTGATTTGGAGAGACCGGAGCGGGCGGTGGCGAGGCTGGTCCATTTTGGTGCGTTTTTGGGAGGGTTCTGGTTGTCAACTTCTAGGTGGGATTGTTATGCTCGTGTTCCTACCTGAGAGTCGTCTGGAATACGGAAAGCCTTGGCGGGTGAGGGTTTGCAGGTTCGGTGTCCGGGAGGCCGAGCAACATTTCCGGTTAGGGTGGGTTCTAATGGATAGGCTCGAACAGGCGTTTGGGCCCTTCAGGATTACGGAATTGATGCCGGGTTCTGAGGAGGAGGATCGAATGAAATATCTACGGTATCTCGCGCTACTGTCAATTCTGTTTATCCCAGTGGCTTACTCCCATGCGCAGGTTGCTGTGGGCATCGGGGTGGGTCCAGGGGTGGGGGCATATGACGGATACGGTTATGGGCCGCCCGCCTGCTCGTATGGGTATTACAACTACTACCCGTATGCGTGTGCTCCCTATGGTTACTATGGTCCGGCGTGGTTTAACGGCGGCATCTTCATCGGTGCTGGTCCGTGGTTCCGCGGCGGCTTCTATGGACGCGGCTTCGGCGGCTACGGATTCCGTGGCGTTCGCGGCGGTGGCTTCGGCTATGGACGAGGAGTTGGCGGCTTCCGAGGCGGCTACGGCGGCGTAGGACGAGGTGGCTTCGGTGGTGGTGGGTTCCGTGGCGGCGCTGGCGGATTCCGTGGCGGTGGCGGCGGATTCCATGGTGGTGGCGGTGGTGGTGGATTCCACGGCGGTGGCGGCGGCCATGGCGGTGGAGGACACCGGTAAGACCTACCCGCATTGAACGATTGAAGCGCCCACCTCGGCATGAGGTGGGCGCTTTCGTTTGGAGCGAGCTGTTTTTGACTCGAGGCTAGTTCGAACGAAGCCTGGAATCTTTACTGCCGTTAGCTGTTATTTTTGCAGTCCGCGCAGGTTCCGTAGACGAAGAACTCGTGGGCTGTGTAGGTGAAGCCACGGGGTAGTTTCGGCCGAGTCTGCATGACGCAGCCTGCGAGCTCATGCACTGTGTTGCAGGAGGTGCATTGGAAGTGGTGGTGATGGGCTTTGCCTGCGACTTCGTAACGGGAGGAGTGGCCGGGCACGTCCACTGTGGTAAGCCATTGCTCCTCCACCAGGCTGGCGATGTTGCGATAGATCGTTGCGATGCTGACGGCCTGGACCTGTTTCTGCGCGCCGATCAGAGCCTCTTCGGGTGAGAGGGGCCGGTCAGCTTCTAGAAAGGCCGCGCGGATCGCTTCTTTTTGACGTGTATTTCGAGTTTGGATGGCAGTCGACATGTCGGATCTATCCTAACGTGTTGCGAAGCCAGTCTCAACTCCATTCTGGAGGACTTTCCTAAAAGGGACATTTTTGGAAGTGTTATTGAATTTGAATTATCATTAGTGTTAGGTTTGTGGGTAGAGGTGATCCGTATGCAAAAGAAACTTCCGACGACAGTGCTCTCCGGTTTTCTAGGGGCAGGCAAGACGACCTTGCTCAACTACGTTCTTAATAACCGCGAAGGTCTGCGTGTGGCTGTGATTGTTAACGATATGAGCGAGATCAATATCGATTCGAGATTGGTGGAGCAGAGCGGCGCACAGTTGAGCCGCACGGAGGAGAGGCTGGTCGAGATGACGAACGGCTGCATCTGCTGCACGCTGCGGGACGACCTGCTGCAGGAGGTGTCGCGGCTGGCGCGGGAGGACCGGTTCGACTATCTGCTGATCGAATCCACGGGCATCTCTGAGCCGATGCCCGTGGCGGCGACGTTTACGTTCATCGATGAGACGGGCAGGTCGTTGGCTGAGGTCGCGAAGCTGGACACGATGGTGACGGTGGTGGATGCGGTGACGTTCCTGGAGGACTTCCGGTCGCTGGAGGATCTGCGCGAACGCAGGGTGGCGTTGAGTGACGAGGATGAGAGGACGATCGGCGATCTGTTGATCGATCAGGTGGAGTTCGCGAATGTGATCGTGTTGAACAAGGCCGATCTGGTGAGCGCCGAGGATCTGGCTCGGCTGGCTGGAATTATCGGCCATCTGAATGGGGATGCGCGGATCGTATCTTGCGTGCGGGGGAAGGTTCCGCTGGATGTGATCTTGAATACGGAGCTGTTCGATATGGAGAAGGCGGAGACGGCTCCGGGCTGGGTGAAGGAGCTGAATGGAGAGCATATTCCGGAGACGGAGGAGTACGGGATTGGGAGCTTTGTGTACCGGGCGCGGCGGCCGTTCCATCCGGGGCGATTCGAGACGCTGACGGATGAGGGCTTTCCGGAGGTGCTGCGGGCGAAGGGGTTTGCGTGGCTGGCTTCGAACCCTGATGAGACGATCCTGTTCTCGGTGGCGGGGCGCACGTTGATGGTGGAGCCTTCGGGACTGTGGCTCGCGGCCGACTCGGCGGAGGATCTGGACGATCCGGAGCTGGCGGACTATGTCGGCAAGGTGTGGGATCCGGAGGTGGGCGACCGGCGGCAGGAGATCGTCTTCATTGGGGTGGAGATGGACCGCGCAGAGATAGAGGCGCGGCTGGATGCGGCTTTGCTGACGGAGGAGGAGATGGCCGGGGGCGCGGAGGCTTGGCGGCTGTTCGACAATCCATTTGCCGCTATGTTCATGGAGCGGGAGCAGGCGGTCGAGGCTTAACCAGGTTGCAAGCGGTGTTTCGGTAGAGAGAAAGAGAGGACTGAATGGCGAAGGTATGTGCGGTTTCGGGCAAGCGTCCGATGAGCGGCAACAAGAGATCCCACGCGAATAACAAGAGCCGGAGGCGGTGGGAGCCGAACTTGCAGTGGAAGAGGATCTGGGTGCCGTCGGAGGGCCGGTGGGTGCGGATGCGAATCAGCATGCATGCCCTACGGACGATTGGGAAGATCGGCTACGACGCTGCGATGGCTAAGGGCAGCAAGCAGAGAGGGAGTTAGGAATGCGAACGATTATCAAGTTGCAATCGACGGCGGGGACGGGGCATTTTTACACGACGACGAAGAATCCGAAGTTGAAGAGCGAGAAGCTGCAATTGCGGAAGTACGATCCGATTGTGCGGAAGCATGTGATATATCGCGAGGCGAAGGCGTAGTTGGTGGGGGTGGGCTGGGCCGGGTGGATCTGCCGGCCCAGCTTGTGTTAGGAACGTGCGTCCGCTCATTTTATTCTTTCGACCTTGCGTTATCTTTTGCAAGTGGATGCGAGACTCGCGTCGACGAATCGGGACGTGGTTGAGTGTGATATGCTTTGCCGCATTCGGCCCCCAGTGGAAATCCTCTTTGAGAAGAGATCAGCCATGAAGCGCAAAAGCATGCTCACAGTTGCAAGAGCTACGGCAGTGCTCGCCCTCCTCTGCGGCGTGGCCGTTCACTCGCAGGAAAAGTACACGCTGAAATCGCCGGACGGAATTGCGTTCTCCGACTTCAAGGGATACGAGGACTGGGCGGTGGTCTCGTCCGCCCGCACCGACGAAGTGCTCAAGGTGATCGTCGCCAATCCAATCATGATCAAGGCGTATAAGGACGGCGTTCCGGGTAATGGTCAGCCCTTCCCGGATGGCTCCCGGATCGTGAAGCTCCAGTGGAAGCCGAAGAAGAGCACAGATGCTCCCTTTGTCGTGGATGTGCCAGATATCTTTAGCCAGGCCTTCGTTATGGAAAAGGACAGCAAGAGATTTCCGAAGAGCGGCGGATGGGGTTATGCGCTGTTCAACTACGCAGCCGCATCGGACAAGTTCACGGCGGATCCCAGCCCTTCAGACTGCGGGCATAAGTGCCATGTGGCGGTGAAGGCGAAGGACTATATCTTCCATCCGTATCAGAAGCGTTGAGCTGCACCCGCAGATAGCCAGATGCATGGTGATTTCCATGCGAGCTATCTCAACGAGTGGCCTTGAGTTGGGGTTCAAAGGTGATACGCAGACGTGTGCGGGTCGCCTTAGCAAAGCGCTGCAGAGTGCGAGTGGAGGGCAATGCTTTGCCGCTTTCGAGCCGCGCGACGACCGCCTGGGTTGTTCCCATGGCCTGGGCGACTTGCTCCTGGGTCATATCGGCTGCGCTGCGGGCTTTGATCAGGGAAGAGGCCAAGGCGAACTCCTCTTCGAGCGCGGCGTAGGAGGCGACGTACTTAGGGTCTTTCTTCCATTGGGTGAAGGACTCTCCTACGGGAATGAACTTACGCTTTGCTGGGCTTTTCATAGAACCTCCTTGGCCCGTTTCAGGGCGATTTCAATCTCACGCCTTGGCGTCTTCTGCGTCTTCTTTACGAAGGCATGGACGACGACGATGCGTTTGCCAACTACGGTGACATACGCGGCACGAGCGATTCCGCTTCGGCCTTTCATGCGCATCTCCCAGAGCGCTCCTTCAAGGTGCTTGACGTATGGCTCACGCACACGCTCCAGACCATGGGATTGGATCAACTCCACGATGCGTTGAAAGCTGGCGCGAATATCAAGGGGCAAGGCATCGAGGGACAACTTCACGTCCTGGTTGAAAAACTCTACGGTCCATGACATGACCTATTATACCTTTTTTGCAATATTGGAAGTTGGGTAAATGGCTATGATCAGGCATTGAAGTAAGGCTTTCTATGTCAAACGATCATCTGCCGAACTTCTGCCGTCCTTGCATCTGGCTCATCATGCGCTGTTGGGCTTTCAGGCCGCCACCGCTGCCCATGGTCTTGAACATCTTTCGCATCTGGGCGTATTGGCGGAGCAGGTTGTTGACGTCCTGGACGGTGGTTCCGGAGCCGGTGGCGATGCGTTTGCGGCGGCTGCCGTTGATGATCTCGTGGTCCTGGCGCTCCTTGTTGGTCATCGAGTTGATGATGGACTCGACGCGTGTGAGTTGGCCTTCGTCTACGTTCTCGGCGGCCTGGGCCATGCCGGCGAAGGGGCCGATGGAGGGGAGCATCTTGAGGATGGACTGCATGGAGCCCATTTTTTTGATCTGACGGAGCTGGTCGCGGAAGTCTTCTAGGGTAAAGCCGTCGCCGGAGAGGGCCTTCTTGGCGAACTGCTCGGCTTTGCCGCGGTCGAGCTTTTCTTCGGCGCGTTCGAGCAGGGTGGCGATGTCGCCCATGCCCATGATGCGGGAGACGATGCGGTCGGGGTGGAAGGGCTCGAAGGCGTCGGGCTTTTCGCCGGTGCCGAGGAACTTGATGGGCGCGCCGGTGATGTGGCGGATGGAGAGGGCAGCGCCGCCGCGGGCGTCGCCGTCCATCTTGGTGAGGACGGAGCCGGTGATGGTGAGGAGGTCGTTGAAGGCCTTGGCGGAGTTGACGGCGTCCTGGCCGGTCATGGCGTCGGCGACGAAGAGGATCTCGGAGGGGTTGAGGAGCTTTTTGAGAGCGGCCATCTCGTCCATGAGAGTGGCGTCGATCTGGTTGCGGCCGGCGGTGTCGACGATGAGGATGTCGCAGCCGAAGTTGGCGGCGTCGCGCTTGGCCTCTTTGGCGAGGCGGAGGACGAGGTCGGAGTTGGGGGTCTCGCCCTTGAGGTCGCCCTCGTAGATGTTGGAGCCGGTGGAGCGGGCGACGATGGCGAGCTGCTCGCGGGCGGCGGGGCGGTAGACGTCGACCGAGACGAGCATGGGCCGGTGGCCGGACTTTTTGAGCCACTGGGCGAGCTTGCCGGAGGTGGTGGTCTTACCGGAGCCCTGCAGGCCGGCCATCAGGATGACGCTGGGGGGCTGGGAGGAGGTCTTGAAGCGGGCGGTGTCCTTGCCGAGGACGTTGACGAGCTCGTCGTGGACGATCTTGACGATCTGCTCTGACGGCGACAGGGCCGTGGTCACCTGGGTACCGAGCGCCCGGGCGCGGATGTGGTCCACGAGGTCGTTGACGACGTTGAGGTTAACGTCGGACTCGAGGAGGGCGAGGCGGATCTCGCGGATGGCGTCGGCGATGTTCTCTTCGGAGAGGGTGCCTTGACCGCGGAGGTTCTTAAAGGAGCGCTGGAGTTTGTCGCTTAGGTTTTCAAACATAACTGTCTTGAGTTTACCAGCGGCGTGGAGATGGGATTTCCGGGCGAGGCTAGAGGACTAATTCGAAAGTGTTACCCGCTATGTATGTTGGGTGACGCTGAGAGTTGGCTTGCGTACATAGTATCGAGCTATGACTATCATGCCGCAAGGTTCGGGTTGTGGCGCCTGTTCGGGAGGGGTTGAAGAGCCATTTCCTTTCAGCATGGCGTTTCAGCCGATCGTGGATGTAAACGCGAGGCGGATCTTTGCGTACGAGGCGCTGGTGCGAGGTCTGGAGGGCGAGTCTGCGGCTTCGATTCTAGAGCGGGTGACGGCAGAGAACCGGTACCGGTTCGATCAGAGCTGCCGGGTGAAGGCGATCGAGTTGGCGGTGAAGCTGAATCTGCAGCAGACGGGTGCGATGCTGTCGATTAATTTCATGCCGGGTGCGGTGTACAGTCCTGCGGCTTGTATTCAGTTGACGCTGAAGACGGCGACCAGGCTGGGGTTTCCGCTGGACCGGATCATCTTCGAGATCACGGAGTCGGAGGAGATTGTGGACCGGCAGCATCTGCTGGGGATCGTCGACGAGTACCGGAAGCATGGCTTCCGGATGGCGATGGACGATTTTGGAGCGGGCTATGCGGGGCTGAATGTGCTGGCGGATATGCGGATCGAGATCGTGAAGCTGGATATGGGGTTGATTCGTAAGATTCAGGAGCGGCCGGCGGCGCTGGCGATCGTGCGGTCGATGGTGGATCTCTGCCGGACGATGAAGATCGACATCATCGCCGAGGGGATTGAGACGGTCGAGGAGTTCAGGGCTGTTCGGGGGTGCGGGGTGAATCTGATGCAGGGGTTTCTGTTTGCCCACCCGAGCTTTGAGAGTCTGCCTGAGGTCTCATTTCCGGCTGGAGTCTGAATCCGCTCCACTTGCAACGTACTTGGGCGGTCTGCAAGTAGCGAATGGGATGCTGGCAAGGCGGATACTGTGGATTCGGTGGAAGCGACGCAGACGGCTGCGAGCGCGGATAATCGTCTTCTATGACGGAATCGGGCCAGGCTTCGGGGAATGTTCGCGTGGTGCGGGAGTTCTGTGCCTATCTGCAGGTGGAGAAGGGCATGCGGCCGGCGACCTGCGAGGCATACCAGCGCGACCTAGAGCAGTTGGCGGAGCATGTGGAGGGGCGCAACGGCCTGCTCGTGGGGACGACGCAGGCGGATGTCAGTGGATTTATGGAAGGACTGCGGACGAATGGGGTCGATTCGCGGTCGATTGCGCGGAAGTTGAGCGCGCTGCGGGGATTCTTCCGGTGGCTGCTGCTGGATAAGAGGATCACCCACGATCCGACGGTCAATGTAGAGTCTCCGGCGAGCTGGAAGGTTCTGCCGAAGTCGCTGGCCGAGAGCGAGGTCGCCGAGATGCTGGAGCGGACGGGCACGGCGGCGCGGGCGGCGGATGCGGATGGCCTGGCGCTGCGGGACCACGCGATTTTAGAGCTGCTGTATGCGGGCGGTCTGCGGGTAGGCGAGATTTGCTCGTTGCGGGAGGAGGATCTGCATGTCGATCAAGCCAGAGTGCAGGTTCGAGGCAAGGGAGATAAGGAGCGCATTGTGCCGCTGGGAGTGAGAGCGATTGCGGCGCTGGAGCGTTATATCTCGATAGGCCGGCCAGGGCTGGTGAAGGCGAGGCCGTTTCCGCGCACGTTGTTTCTTTCTGTACGAGGCAAGCCGCTGACACGGCAGTGGGTTTGGGAGATGGTAAGGGCGGTCTCGGGGCCGGGGCAGAAGGCGAGTCCGCACAAGCTGCGGCATAGCTGCGCCACCCATATGGTCGAACATGGGGCGGATCTGCGGAGCGTTCAGACGCTGCTGGGTCATGCGGATATTGCGACGACCCAGGTCTATACGCATGTGGCTCTGGGACATCTAAAGCAGGTTCATCGGATGCATCATCCCAGGGGAAAGATGAGGCAGGGAGCGAATCATGGCGCCTGAGCGCGGCGGGAATGACGGTAGTTCTTAGGAATCGAGACACATGCAGTTAGTGGTTTGAGTTAGCTGTTGGGCGAACTGAGTTGGTTACCGCTCGAGGGGTTGAGATGTCCGAGGCTGTGAGTGAGATAGAGGCGTTGGCAGAGCGATTCCTGGCGATGCTGGCGAACGAGCGAGGGGCTTCTGAGCATACGGTGCGGGCGTATGCGCGGGAGGTAAGGAATTTCGCCGCTCATCTGAAAGAGGCTTTGGGAACGGGTGGCTCCATCGCGGCGGTAGAGCACCTGCATATACGGGCTTATCTAGCGGTGTTGTATGAGCGCGGCCTGACGAAGGCGAGTGCGGCGCGGGCGCTGGCGGCGGTGCGAAGCTGGTTCAAGTGGTTGGCGAAGGAAGGGAAGGTGGTGCAGAATCCTGCGCTGCTGGTGAGCACCCCGAAGCGTCCGATGCATCTGCCGCGCGTGCCGAGCATGGAGGAGGTCAACCGCGTTCTGGATTCGCTGGAAGGGTCGGTCGAGGGTTCGGAGAAGAAGGGGAAAGAAGAGACGGCTGCCTGGCCGGAGCGGGACCGTGTGATCTTCGAGCTGCTCTATGGATGCGGGATACGGAATTCGGAGCTGGTAGGACTGGACATGGGGCACGTCCGTTGGAAGGACGATGCCATCCTGGTGCGGGGAAAAGGGAAGAAGGAACGGTTGGTTCCGCTCGGGGACGAGGCTGCTGCGGCGCTACGGATCTTCCTGCCGCTACGCGAGGCGAAGCTCGCTGCGGCTGGGAAGGGCAAACTGATCCAGGATGGGCCGCTGGTCACAAATCTGCGGATGCGCGGAGATTGCAGGTTGACGACCAGGAGTGTGGGCCGGATCGTGAAGGCGATTGCGCTGAGCCGTGGTCTGGCGGCGGATGTGCATCCGCACACGCTGCGCCACGCCTTTGGGACGCATATGCTGGAAGAGGGCGCGGACCTGAGAGCCATCCAGGAGATGCTGGGGCATGAGCGGCTGTCGACGACGCAGCGCTATACGCAGTTGACGGTAGGCCAGGTGCAGCGGGTGTACGACGAGACCCATCCTCGGGCCAAATGACGACCCTATATTCGACCGGCAATCAGACCTTGTCGTAGACGGCCTTGAGATCGTACTGGCCCACATCGAGAGAGATGCTCATGGCCTTGGTAAGGGTCTTGCCATCGGCGGAGAGGCTATACGTTAACGCCATGGTTCCTGGCCCTCCCTGGTAGGTGACGTGTTGGGTGATGACGATGGTGCTGCCCTTCCACTCGGCTTTGGCATTGAGAACGGCGAGGGGAGTCTCGTTGATCTCCGGTTTCGCGGCAGGAGCTTCGGGGCCGCCCAGCTTGAAGATATTCGTGGACTTCTGCTTGCCGTCCGTGGACTCGGAGGTGAAGAGGATGGTGAGATCGTCGCCGGTGAGCGTGATGACCTCGCTCTGAGCGCTGGGCAGCGGGGCGGGGCTGAACTCGCTCTTGGTGGGGTTGAGCTTCCAGGTTCCGTTGAAGTCAGCTTTGGATGACTCCGCCGCGGTGGCGGGGGCCGAAGTCGGCGACTGTGCTTGGGAGTAACTGGTGAGAGAGGCGAAGGACATCATCAGAGCTATGGCTGAGATGACGGAGGCGCGGAACTGCTTGTTCATGACTGCTCCCAAGTGCCTGGCTTTGTGTGTTGACCCTAACATGGGAGAGGGCTTCAATCTAGTGTTGAATGATGAATCCCGCGTTGAAGGATGTGGTGTGCCTCAGTAGCGAGGGATGGTGGGGTCGATGGTACGCGACCAGGCGTCGATGCCGCCGGCCAGGGACTGGGCGTGGTCAAAGCCCTGCTGGCGCAGCCACATGGTGACGGAGAGGGAGCGGGCTCCGTGGTGACAGAGGACCACGATGGGCTGGTCGGGGTCGAGCTCGGTGTGGGCGCGGGAGGTGACTTCGCCCATGGGCATGAGGAGCGCACCGGGGAGGCTGGCGGTCTGGAACTCCCACGGTTCGCGAACGTCCAAGAGGAGAGGGGCGGCGGAGGTTTGGGTGCGTTGCTGGAGGTAGGCTTGGGCTGTGATCTCTGGATCTAGCATGGATAAAAGGATACCAAGGAGGGAACGGTACACTGTAGGCTGGCTTGCATCCAACGGATATCGCGAATATCGGGCCACTCAGTGCGAAATCTGGAGAATTGGCTGGACCCGTTGGGATTTTCACAGGCCCTGAGCGGCGTTGTATGGCTGGAGGAAGATTGGAAAAGGTACTGATTGTCGAGGATGAGCTGCACGCACGGACCGGTTTGACCGAGCTGATCGAGAGCTGGGGCTACCGGACGGAGGGCGCTGCAGACGGAGTGGAAGGGCTGGAACGCATCGTGCAGTGGTCTCCCTCGATTGTGGTGACAGACCTGAAGATGCCGCGGATGGATGGAATGGAGCTGCTGGCGCGGATCGGCGAGCTGCCGCGACGGGTGGTCGTGGTGATGCTGACCGCGCAGGGGTCGATCGACTCGGCGGTGGAGGCGATGCGGAAGGGCGCGTATGACTATATCCCCAAGCCAGTAGATCCGATCCGGCTCAGGACGATTCTGCAGAATGCGAGCCGGCAGAGGGAATCGGACCTGGAGTTGGAGGTAACAAGGCGGCAGCTGCGGGATACGGGCAGGTTGGGGCCGCTGGTGGGATCTTCTCCGCAGATGAAGGAGATTTTCTCGCTGATCGAACGGGTGGCTCCTTCGAATGTAAGTGTGCTGGTGACGGGGGAGAGCGGTACTGGTAAGGAGCTGGTGGCGCGGGCTCTGCACGAGCTCAGTGGACGTCATACTAAGCCTTTCGTGGCGGTGAATTGTGCGGCGATTCCGGAGACGCTGATCGAGAGCGAGATCTTCGGGCATGAGAAGGGCGCGTTTACGGGCGCGTTGGAGCGCCGAGCGGGATGTTTCGAGCTGGCGGAGGAAGGCACTCTGCTGCTGGATGAGATTGGCGAGATGCCGGCGGCGACGCAGGCCAAGCTGCTGCGAGTGCTCGAGGACCGCAAGTTGAGAAGACTGGGCAGCAAGGTCGAGACTCCTGTCGATGTGCGCGTGGTTGCGGCGACGAATAAGGATCCCGAGGAGGCAGTGGCCAATGGCGAGCTGCGCGGGGATCTGTATTACCGGCTGAATGTGTTCAACATCCAGATGCCTCCGCTGCGGGATCATCCGCAGGACGTTCAGGCGATTGCGGAGAAGATGATCCAGGACATGAACGAGCGGCATCACTGCATGGTCTCCGGGATGAAGGACAACCTGCTAAAGCGGCTGGAAGACTACGGCTGGCCGGGAAATGTGCGTGAGCTGCGCAATACGATTGAGCGGGCGACGATCCTGGCGGGATCGGGTCTGATCGGGGTGGAGCATCTGCCGCCTCACTTTGGGGAGGTGGGATTTTCTCCGCTGACGACGCGGCCTCGGCAAGCAGGCAGAGAGTCTGGTGTGCGCGACGTGGAGGCGATCAAGGCGGAGGCTCAGAGGATGCTGGACGATCGCAAGACGGTTCACGTCGAGGTGGGAACGACGGTGAACGAGGCGGAACGGCAACTGATTCTGAGGACGCTGGACTCGACTCATAACAACAAGACGAAGGCGGCGGAGATCCTGGGCATCAGTGCAAAGACGCTGCAGAACAAGCTGAAGGAGTACTCCAGCGCTGCGGCGGACGATGCGGCGGAGTAATGGATGCGGCTGAAGACCAAGCTCGTGTTGTCGGTGTCGGCGCTGACGTTTGCGATCGTGGTGTTGCTCTCGTCGCTCTTTGTAGCTGAGCTCCTGCGACAGAGGATCGAACAGACGGTCGCGGCGAACGATGTGCTTGCGCACGAGGTTCTGCTGATGACGCGGCAGGCGGTGGAGACCGGAATCAAAGAGCATCCTCCACTGGACCGCAGCGAGGATGCGCTGCATGAAGCGGTGTTGGACGCGCTGCGCAGCAACGATGCGCTGATGGACGTGATGAATGCGGTGGTTCGCTACTCGACCGAGGTGCAGGACGTGAGCGTGACGGACGCGCATGGAATGACGCTGGTGAGTACGGATCCAGACACTTTGAATCAGCAGGCTTCGTACCGGGATGGACTGAAGTCTGTGCGGGACGGAGGAGTGGTCTACCAGACCAGGCAGGTGTTTGGAAGGCCGCGGGTTCTGGATCTGACGCAGTCGCTTGACCGGAATGGACGCTCCTTTCTGGTGGTTCATGTGGGGGTGCGATCGACCTTCCTGAAGAACTCTTATGCTCCCTGGCTGCGGGCGGCGTTTATATTCGCGGCGATTGCTGGGTTTGCGTCTATTTTGGCTGCCGGATTGCTTGCTAACCTTGCGTTGCTTCCAATTGAGCAGATCAGCCGACGGCTGGAACGGCTGACTCTGGCCTCTGAGCTTGGACTGAATTCGGCGGAGCCAGACTTGCCCGTTCTCGGCGCGGGCAAGGAGAAGAGCGATGCCGTGGTGCGCGTGACGAAGACGATCGACCGGCTCGGCGAGCAGATGCGAACGAAGGAGGCTGGATACACGGCCTTGCAGGCCAATTTGAACCAGATGCTGGATACGCTCCGGGATGGAGTGCTGTTGTTCACGGCGGATCGGAGGGCGGTGATGGTGTCCGATGCAGTGGAGAACTTCGTGAGCCGGCAGGAAGGGGAGATGGTGGGACGGCGGCTGGAGGAGATCTTCGCGCCGGAGACGGCGTTGGGGACCGCGGTTCTAGAGGCGTTTGCGAGTGGCCGTGAGGTGATCGCCGAGGGAGTCACGCTGGAGGATGGCCGCGAGGTTCAGATCTCGTTGGATCGAATTAACGATGGGCGCGGCGGCGAGGGAAATATGGGGACGTTGTTGACTCTGCGGGATACGGAGTCGGCTCTCCAGTTGGGACAGGAGTTGGAGGTCTCGCGGCGGTTGGCGGCGATCGGGCGGCTCACTGCGGGCGTTGGGCATGAGGTGAAGAATCCGATCAACGCGATGGTGGTTCACCTGGAGTTGCTGAGAGGGAAGCTGTCTGCTGGGGAGAGCAAGGCTAGCAGCATGGATGGTGAGCTCTTCCGGGGAGCGCAACGGCATGTCGAGATTCTGGTAGGCGAGATGCAGCGGCTGGACCGGGTTGTGCAGACGCTGGCTGATTTTTCACGTCCGATGGAGTTGCATCTGCATGAGCAGGATATGCGGCGGGTGGTTCACTCCGTGATCGAGCTGACCGGGGCGGAGATGGCGGAGAACAACGTTCAGGTGACGATGGATCTGTCGCGAGAGGCGGTTCTGGTCCGTGTGGACGGCGAGTTGATGCGCCAGGCGTTGCTCAACCTGCTGCTCAACGGGATGCAGGCGATGCCGCGAGGTGGAGCGATACGTGTCGCGGTGCGTCGGGACGGGCAGTTTGCGGTGGTCGAGGTCGCCGATGCAGGAGAGGGTATACCTGCGGAGGTGTTACCGCGTATCTTCGAACTGTACTTCACAACTAAACCTAAAGGCAGCGGCATCGGCCTCGCTACTACGTATCGGATTCTCCAGATGCATGGCGGAGCCATGGATGTGCGGTCCAATGCGGACCCGGCGGCTGCGGATCGCGGCACAACGTTTACTTTGAAGGTTCCGCTCGCGGCAGGAACGACTGGCGAAGGACGCAAGATCACAGCAGGAATGGCTCGAAGCGAGTCTGGCTCGTTGAGTAAGGAGAACGTTTGAACCTGCAGGACGCGAGGATGAGGGGGCTAAGGCTGGCGTTGCTTTACGCCGTGGTCCCCCTAGGGTTGAGTGGATGTCTTCATAAGAAGGCAAAGCCCGTGGTTCTGCCACAAGCTCAGGCGCCGATTGCCTGGCTGCCTGCCTCTTCCGACGATCTGCCGTTGGTGGAGACGCCGGAGATCGAGGTTCCGCCGGTGCCTATCGCCGCTGCCGCATCCAGGCCGCGAGTTCGGAGACGGGTTCCTCCGAAGGCTGGCGCGGCTACGGCTCCTGCGGCGAATACTCCTCCGGCGCAGGTCACGACTGCCGAAGGGGCGACGGAGGAGTCAGCGATCGGCGAGCTTACTGCCGGTGGCGATGCCAGTCCGCAACGGCGGCAGGAGGCGGCTGACCTGATCGCCTCGAACGATAGGCGGTTGAAGGCGCTGCCAGCCAAGACCGTGAGTGCGCAGCGGTCGCAGATCAGCAAGATACGGAACTTTCAGCGGCAGGCGCAGCAGGCTTTGGACTCCGGAGATGCGGAGGGTGCTAAGACTCTGGCTACCAAGGCTCGGTTGTTGCTCTATGATCTTGACCGGGGTGGAAGTAATTAGGGGCTACCCCCTCCCCCCTTTGGGGCATAAGTGATTTATTTTGAGCGGGTTGCCGAATTGGGTCTGCTGTAAGTGGCTCTATCTACATGGGTTGTGCTCAAAATATTGATTTGGCTTGGGTTATGCCGCTGGTTGAGTTGGGAAAGAGCTAAGTGGTGCTATCCGTGCTGGGCGGATTTTTACTTTCTACTTCTAGTTTAGTGGGTGGAGCATAACTAAAGTGCCACTTGGATGTCTTTGTTTTTGTTGGGGTTAGTGGGATTTGGGGGTTGACAGGTTGTTTTGTTGGTGTTTTTGGGGGAGATGGTTGTAAGTGGTTGTTGGGTTTGGGCTAATTGGGTTCGGGTGGTGGGGAATCGGCGTTGGGGTTGGGGGATGGTTTACTTCCCACCCTTCGCTAGAGACAAAGGCGCGAAGGATGGGGCACCGGGCTTTGGGTGGGTGAAGAAACGTTCGGGCTTTTGTCTGAGGTTCCTCACCCGGGCGGTTGTGGGTTTGGAAAGAAGGCGGTCCTGCTTTGCACGATACCCCACCCTATTTGAGATGAGACTGCAAAAGGGTGGGGCACCCGGATTTGGGTGCTTCCCTGGAGATTTCCGTAGGCTTCCTGAGGGGGTGTGGGGTGGGTTAGGTGTTGGCGCCGTGGCACTTTTTGTATTTTTTGCCGGAGCCGCAGGGGCAGTCGTCGTTGCGGCCTACCTTTTCGCCGGTGAGGCGTGGGGCGTTGCCGTTGCTGGCTGAGGCGGCGGAGGAGCTGGCGGCGCGGGCCGGGTCGAGCTCGCGCTGTTTCTTCTTGTGGAACTCGCGCTCGAGGGCGTCGATAGTGGTGGCCGGAGCGCGTGTGGGGACGACGGGGACGGGCTGGCGTGGGGGCGGCTGCGTCGCGCTGCGGTCGTTGGTGCTGGAGGGGACGCGGGATGCCCCGTTTGAGGATGCGGGGGGTGGCAGTTGGGCGGGAGGCGCGCCGCCGCCCAGATCTCCTTCGATGACAGGAGGCGTGTTCTGAATGCGGGCGAGCTGCTCGGCGGTCTCGATGGGGGTGCCGTCGGGTCCGATGATCTGCATGCGGAAGAGGTGGCGGGCGGTGTCCTCCTGGAAGCGGATCATCATGGCTTCGAACATCTCGAAGGACTCCTTCTTGTAGGCGACGAGGGGGTCCTGCTGGGCGTAGCCACGGAGTCCGATGCCTTCCTTGAGGTGGTCCATGGCGAGGAGGTGATCCTTCCAGAGGCCGTCGAGGACGGAGAGCATGACGATGCGCTCGTGGTAACGCATCTGCTCTGCGCCGAGGATCTGCTCCTTAACGTCGTAGCGGGAGCGGAGGCGGTCGTAGATGGTCTCGCCGAGCTCGTGTCGGTTGAGGGAGGCGATGTCGACCTTCTCGGGCTCCTGGTCGAAGCGGGCTCCGAAGACGTCGTAGAGCTGGTCGAAGAGGATGGTGGTCTTCCACTCGTCGGGATGAGCCTTCTCGGGGATGGCCTCGTCGAGGATGTTGGAGAGGATGGTGGAGAGGTAGTCGTCGGTGATGAGCTGTTTCTGGTCGACGCCTTCCATGAGCTGGCGGCGGAGGCCGTAGACGGCTTCGCGCTGTTTGTTCATGACGTCGTCGTACTCGAGGACGTGTTTGCGGGACTCGAAGTTCTGGCTTTCGACGGCCTTCTGGGCGGCCTCGATGCGGCGGGAGATCATGCCGGACTCGATGGGGACGCCCTCTTCCATGCCGAGGCGCTGGAGCAGGGTGGAGACCCACTCGCGGGCGAAGATGCGCATGAGGTCGTCTTCGA
This sequence comes from Granulicella sp. dw_53, assembly GCF_018449545.1. GTDB lineage: Bacteria > Acidobacteriota > Terriglobia > Terriglobales > Acidobacteriaceae > Edaphobacter. Next base: position 84,025 of record NZ_JAAVUR010000015.1, read on the forward strand.
GCGAGAGGTAGAAGCGTGAGGCACCGGGGTCGCCCTGACGTCCGGCGCGTCCGCGAAGCTGGTTGTCGACGCGACGAGACTCGTGGCGCTCGGTGCCGAGGATGTGGAGGCCACCGGCGGCGACGACGGCTTCGTGCTCGGACTTGGCGGCCGCGGCGTGGGCGGCTACGGCGTTGTCCCAGGCTTCCTGGGTGGTCTCGAACTCCTGCGACTGGTAGTAGAAGCGGAACATGCCGGGTCCGGCGACGGGCGAGATCGTGCCTTCGGCGGCGGAGACGGAGCGAGCCTGCTGTTTGCGGACTAGGTCCTGGCGAGCCATGAAGTCGGAGTTGCCACCGAGGAGGATGTCAGTACCGCGACCGGCCATGTTGGTGGCGATGGTGACCATGCCGAGACGTCCGGCCTGAGCGACGATCTCGGCTTCCTTCTCGTGGAACTTGGCGTTGAGGACGACGTGACGGACGCCCTTGCGCTTGAGGATTTCGGAGAGGAGCTCGGACTTTTCGATGCTGGTGGTACCGACCAGGACGGGCTGACGAAGTTCGTGGAGGCGGGTGATCTCGTCGGCGACGGCGAAGTACTTCTCCTGCGCGGTGCGATAGACGACGTCAGGGTTTTCGATGCGGAGCATCTTGCGGTTGGTGGGGGCGACGACGATCTCGAGCTTGTAGATCTTGTCGAACTCGGCGGCTTCGGTCTCGGCTGTACCGGTCATGCCGCTGAGCTTTTTGTACATGCGGAAGTAGTTCTGGAAGGTGATGGTGGCGAGGGTCTGATCTTCCTTACGGATGGCCACGCCTTCCTTGGCTTCGACGGCCTGATGGAGTCCGTCGGACCAACGGCGGCCGGGCATGAGGCGGCCGGTGAATTCGTCGACGATAATGACCTCGCCCTCTTTGACGACGTACTCGACGTCGCGCTTGTAGAGGGAGTGGGCCTTGATGGCGGTCTCGACGTGGTGCTTGAGGTCCCAGTTTTCGGGGTCGGCGATATTGCCGATGCCGAGGAGTTCTTCGATCTTCTCCCAGCCGTCGTCGGTGACGGTGATGGAGCGGGTCTTTTCGTCGACGACGTAGTCGCCGGTCCAGGTCTTGTTCTCGAGGGTCTCGACGAGCTCGCCGAGCTCAAGCTTGGGGATGATGAGATTGACGCGGGCGTACTTGTCGGTGGTCTGGTCGGTAGGGCCGGAGATGATAAGCGGGGTGCGGGCCTCGTCGATGAGGATGGAGTCGACTTCGTCGACGATGCAGTAGTAGTGTCCGCGCTGGACCTGATCCTTGATTTCGAACTTCATGTTGTCGCGGAGGTAGTCGAAGCCGAACTCGTTGTTGGTGCCGTAGGTGATGTCGGCCGCGTAGGCCTCGCGGCGCTGCTGGTCGTCGAGGTCGTGGACGATGACGCCGACGGAGAGGCCAAGGAAGCCGTAGATCTTGCCCATCCACTCGGCGTCGCGTTTGGCGAGGTAGTCGTTGACGGTGACGACGTGAACGCCGCGCCCGGCGAGGGCGTTGAGGTAGCAGGGAAGGGTGGCGACGAGGGTTTTGCCTTCGCCGGTCTTCATCTCGGCGATCTTGCCCTGGTGCAGGATGGTTCCACCTATGAGCTGGACGTCGAAGTGCCGCATCTGGACGATGCGCCTGCCGGCTTCGCGGACGACGGCGAAGGCCTCGGGGAGGATGGCGTCGAGAGCCGTCTTTTCAGCCTCATAACGGGCGTCGGCGTTTTCTTTGGTGTCTTCGATGGCGCTGCGGGCGGCTTCGATGCGCTGGCGGAATTCGATGGTCTTGCCGCGCAGTTCGTCGTCCGAGAGCGCCTGGATGGTGTTCTCGAGGGCGTTGATCTGCTCCACGATGGGCAGGATTCGTTTTACAGCGCGTTCGTTACTGGTTCCGAATACCTTGGCGATGACTGAATTGAGCAAACTGGTGTCCTTCGGGCGCACTCGCCCCAAGCTCTAGTGTAAATGGTCAGGGTGCATTGGGGTTAGGGGAACGTGACAAGGTCTGGTGCGGGACGGGAGGCATGGGGTATCGTTGGGGCTTGCTGACATAGTAACGAGTGGGGTGAGTGGCTTTGAAGAGGCTATTTGAGAAGGCGGCTGGAGTTGTTTTGCCGGCTCTGGTCTTGATGGGGCCGGTTGGGTATTCGCAAACCGGAGACGGTACGGCTTCGGGGAAGGTTTTGTCCGGGAGACCGGGGGAGAGGATGACTATGAAGCATGTGACGGGAGCGTTTGAGGTGAAGCTGGCTCCGCAGGCGGCGGAGGAGAGTGGTGGAGGCGCGGGGGTTGCGAGGATGCTGATCGATAAGACCTTCCATGGGGAGCTGGACGCGACGAGCAAGGGGCAGATGCTGGCGGCGGGTTCGGCGGCGGGGTCGGGCGGCTATGTGGCGATGGAGATCGTGACGGGTGCTCTGGGTGGGAAGAAGGGCACGTTCGCGTTGCAGCACTCCGGGACGATGAATCGTGGGGTGCCTACGTTGGTGTTGACGGTGGTTCCTGATTCGGGAACGGGGGAGCTGGTGGGGTTGGTGGGGAAGATGGATATTGTGATGGAGGGTGGCAAGCATTCTTATGTGTTCGATTACAGCTTGCCGGAGTAGGGCGACTTGCAATGGATGATAGGCTGCCACGAAAAGCGAACTGCGGGTCCTTCGACTGCGTAACTCGCGATGAAGCTGCGAGTTACTTCGCTCAGGATGACATTTTTTTGGGGGGGGCTGAAATTCTGAGTTCAAAGCCGAGGTTGCCGGGGTTAAGTTCCAACGTTGAGTGCTAGGGTTTTAGGTATGTGACGAGTGGGGAGTGGGCGTTGCGCAGGGCGGTGACTACGGAGTGGGCGTTTAGGTCGGCTCCGGCGGCGCTGGTGTGGGTGTGGTCGATGGGGAAGTAGGTGACGGTCTTTTCGCGGCCGAGGGTTTCCCAGCCGTCGGCGGCAACGGTGGCCATGTCGATTACGGGGACGTGTTCGGCGGCTCCGATTTGGTACTCGAAGTCGCGGAAGCCCATGTCGCGTTCGATGTGGGGTTTGCCGTCGGGGCCGGAGGTCCAGATGTTGCGGACGGTGACGGTGAGGAGGATCGGGGTGGCTTGTTTGGCGCGGGTTTCGGCGATGTATTTGCGAAGGTACCAGCCGTAGGTGTGGACGGTCTCGGTCTGGCCGGCGAGGGGGCCGGTGGTTTGGGGGACGTCTTTGGTGTCTTCGCCGATGCCTTTGAGGGTGCCGCGGGGCTTGGCTCCGCCGAGGTCTCCGCCGTCGTTGTGGCCCATCTGGATGAGGACGAAGTCGCCGGGTTTCATCTCGGCGAGGACGGCGGTCCAGCGGCCCTCGTTGATGTAGGTGCGGGAGGAGCGTCCGGCTACGGCGCGGTTGGCGACGTTAATGCGGGAGGTGTCGAAGAGGGGGGCTAGGTGGTCGCCCCAGCCGAGGTCGGTCTTGTTGCGGGCGGTGGAGTCGCCGACGATGAAGAGGGTGGGGAGTTTGGGGTTGAGGGGGGCGTCGGTGGGGAGGGCGGTCTGGGGTGGTGCGTCGGGGGTGGTGCTGGGGGTCTGGGAGTGGAGGGTGGTGGCGAGTAGGAGGAGCGGAAGCAGGGCGTGACGGCGCATGGGGGAGAGCGTATCACTGCTGAAAGTGTTTCGTCACCGGAATTAGGAGTGTGGGCTAGAAAGTGTGGGCTAGAAGTCGACGTGCATGCGGACGGATTCGACGAGGACGGGGCCGCGGTCTTTGTTGTAGCCGGGGTGGGTGACGTACTGGGCGTCGAGGGCGTAGAAGACGCCGCGCCAGGTGTGCATGTTGTAGTAGCTCTCGATGATGTCTTCGCGGGCGTAGTTGAGCTTGCCGTCGCCGAGGAGGAAGCCGAGACCTCCGAGGGCGAGGTAGCGCTGGTGGTCGTGTTTGATGGCGTTGGTGACGTAGGTGAGGCCGATCTTGTCGTTGGGACGGGAGAAGGCGCGGCCTGAGTAGTCGCCGCCGACGGCGATGGTCTGGTCGACCTCGGTGTAGGCGTAGGACTGGTGGGCCCCCTCGTTCCAGCCGAAGCGTCCGAAGAGGCGGAGGTTGGAGGTGAGCTCCTGCTCGGCGTTGAGGCCGAAGCCGTATTTGACGGTGCTGAAGCGGGCGTGGGCGTCGACGTTGGGGGTGGGGTCCTGGCCGGAGAGGAAGGCGTTGATGGCGTCGCGATAGAGGCCCATGTGGGCGTGGTTGACGAAGGTGAGGGCGCGGAGGGTGGTCTTGCGTTTGGGATTGAGGAGGGGGTGGCGGGATTCGAACTCGAAGTTCTGGCCGGAGGCGCGGCGTAGGTTCCAATCGAGGTCGATGCCGTTGGCCACGGTGGGCATGAGGGCGAGGGCGTAGCGGGCGGACCAGGACTTGTCGATGTACTCGGAGACGATGCCGTAGGTGTAGCCACGGGTGTCGGCGGCGTAGTCCCAGGCACCGTTGTTGTCGACGGTCCAGTTCATGAACTGGAGGTGGCTGTCGGTGCCGATGGTATTGAGGTCTACGTAGTCGGGGAGGCTCATCTTGCCGATGTGGAACTCGAGGCGGCGCTCGGGGACCTTGGTGGAGAGGGAAAAGGGAGTGCGGGGGTTGTCGACGAGCTTGCTGGTGAAGCCGATGGTCTGGTGGAGCTGGACGCGGGCGATGTAGGGCTTGGAGCCGAGGCTGGGGTTGCGGACGACGTCGAGGTTGGTGAAGCCGGCGAGGCCGAGAGCCTGGGAGATGCCGCGTCCTCCGGCGGATTCGACGTCGAGGATGAGGTCGGTGGCGGCGCGGGGGGCTCGGAAGACCTGCAGGCCGAGGTAGAGGGTGCCGATGAGGGAGGTCTTATACTCGCCGCGGCCTACGAGGCTGTTGACGTCTTCGTAGGGGGAGTGGAATGGGCCATGGGCCTGGAAGATGATGTTGGCCTGGCCGGCGATGAAGTAGCGGGCGGTGTCGGAGTGGGGGAAGAGGGTGAGGGGCTCGGTGGCTTCCGGGGCGTCCGGCAATGGGGCATCTGCCTGCGCCACTGCGGAGAGTGGCGCAAGCAGGATGAAGAGACCCAAGAGCAGTCTATGAGAGAGTGAGATGGTCATTGCGCCATCTCTGAGTCTACAGAAAACAAAATGAAGGCCGGATGAACTAGCTTCTGCTGCCGACGACGACGAGGCCTACACCGGCGACCAGAGCGACCGTGCTAAGGATGGGCGAGATGGGCATGGTCTTGGTCTCTTTGTGTCCGATTTGTACGGGTCCGATGTCGACGTCCTTCTTTTCGTGCGTGAAGCTGACCCCGCCTACTGCGAAGCCAACGATGCCAAGGAGAATCAAGACAATTCCAATGATGGTTGCAGGTTTCATGAACACCTTTCCTTCGATGTTTCCTTCAAGGATTTTGATAATCTCAAATCGTTTTGTTGGATGCGGATTTGCCGAGAGGAGGATGTGCGGGCGTCAGGTTTCAGGGACTTGATTCGTATGAGTCTGCGTAGTAGTGTGGATTTACACGGGAAAGGAGGATGATCCAGCCTATGAAAATTGACAGTAACAGTTGCATCAACAATGTACGTGAGGTGACTGAGGCTTAGAGCGTCCTTGCTCTAGACCTGGCGTTATCAAGACGTTTTCCGCCGAGGCCCAATGTCCGAGTAGGGACGCCTCAGGTCAATCCCCACAGTTCACCGCCAGACGGCCCGATGCTCCTAGAGCGCGGGCCGTCTGCGTTTTGGCGGAGGATAGGGCAGGGGTGGAAATCCACGTATTCGCGGCTTTAGAATGGGGATTATGCAACCACTCGTCATCGCAGGCAGGGCATTTCAGTCACGGCTGATCGTTGGAACCGGAAAGTACAAGAACGGCGCGGAGATGCAGGCCGCCATCGAGGCGTCGGGCGCGGAGATGGTCACGGTCGCGGTGCGGCGGGTGAACCTGGACCGTTCGAGCGAGTCTTTGCTGGACTATATCGATCCACAACGATACTTCCTGCTGCCGAATACGGCGGGCTGTTATACGGCGGATGAGGCGATCCGCGCGGCGCGGCTGGGGCGCGAGGTGGGTCTCTCGGATTGGGTGAAGATCGAGGTGATTGGGGACCAACAGACGCTTTATCCGGATGTGCAGGCGACGCTGGAGGCTACGCGGGTGTTGGTAAAGGAGGGCTTTACGGTGCTGCCGTATACCTCGGACGATATCGTGTTTGCGAAGCGGCTGATCGATGCGGGCGCGGCGGCGGTGATGCCGCTGGGAGCTCCGATTGGGACGGGGTTGGGAATCTCAAATATCAACAATCTGCGGATTCTGCGGGAGCTGATCACCGAGGTTCCGCTGGTTGTGGATGCGGGTTTGGGAACGGCCTCGGATGCGGCGCTGGCGATGGAGTTGGGCTTCGATGCGGTTCTGCTTAATACGGCGATTGCTGGGGCGCAGGATCCGATTCTGATGGCAGAGGCGATGCAGCACGCTGTGCTGGCGGGACGGCAGGCGTTTCTGGCGGGCCGGATGCCGAGGAAGCTGTATGCAACAGCGAGCTCTCCGCTGGAGGGGATCTCGCGCTGAGCGGGAAAGTGAATCCAGCTCGATAGCCGATTTGCAGGGGTGGATGCAGTAAACTTCGGCCATGCGGGTCTTTGGTATCGATTGCGGCACGGAGTTCACCGGGTATGGCGTGGTCGAGGTGGACTTTGACGCTCGTCTGCCCAGGCTCATCCATCTTGCGGCGGGGACGATCCGGCTGAACAAGAAGGAGAAGACTCCGCAGCGGCTCGCTCAGGTGTATGCGGAGCTGGTCGGGTTGATGACACTGCATGAGCCGGAGGCGGTGGCGATCGAAGAGGTGTTCTTCTCGGCGAATGCGAAGTCAGCGTTGAAGCTGGGACAGGTGCGCGGCGTGGCGATGCTGGCCGCGGCGACGTGCAATATGCCGGTGGCGGAGTATGCTCCGCTCTCGATTAAAAGCTCTGTTGTGGGGTATGGTCTTGCGGCGAAGGAGCAGGTGCAGTTTATGGTGATGCGGCTGCTGGAGCTAGATAAGGCGCCGGACTCTGCGGATGCCTCAGATGCATTGGCGATTGCGATCTGCCATATCCATACTTCGCAGACGTTGCTGGCGCAAGGAGCAAGACGTTGAAGAGGCAGGCCGGGCTGGGAACGATCTTGGTCGCTGCTTTGACGTTTTGTAGTGGCGCGAGTGCGAGTGGGATGTTGCAGAGCGCTGCGGCGAGTGGTGCTTCGACTCCTGCTCCCTCCAGCTCTCCGACGGTGACGTTTGATTTCGACCGGAACGGTCTGCAGGTGCCTCGTTTTACGATTGTGTTGCATGAGGATGGCAGCGGCACGTATCAGGCGGAAGAGGCGGAGCGGCGGTCGGCGGATTCGGTGCTGCAGCAGGTGAGCGTGAAGAAGATCGACCGCACGATCAGCTTGACGGCGGAGACGACGGCGAAGATCTTTCAGGCGGCACGGGCGCTGAATCACTTCAATCTCTTCTGCGGGACCAAGGCAAAGAACATCGCCGATACGGGCAAGAAGACGCTCACTTATAGCGGGGCGGATGGCGCGGGGAGTTGCACCTATAACTACTCGGACGAGAAGGGTGTGAGCACGTTGACCGATACCTTCTACGCGATCGCGTACACGATGGACGTGGGGCGCAGGCTGGACTTCGAGCGGCGATTCGACCGGTTGGGGCTGGATGCGGAGATGCTCGCTCTGGAGCATGCGGTGGAGGCGAAGAACGCGCTGGAGCTGGGGAATATATCGGTGACGCTACGCAAAATCGCGGACGATTCTGAGCTGATGCAGCGGGTGCGGATGAAGGCGGCGAAGATGCTGGAGCAGAACGCTCCGGCTGCGCAGTAGCTCGCGGGTGCTGGTCGTTTCGGTTTAATTTTCTTTCTGAATACTGTTGAGGGCGCGGTATAGCTCGGCCATGGGTTCCAAGGCGAGGCCTTCGGCTCGGGCCTGCTCGGGGATGGAGTGCGGCCACGCTTGAGCGAGAGCCTCCGGGGTGTGGCCTGCGGAGCGGAGGTTGTTGCGCAGGGTCTTGCGTTTCTGGCTGAAGCACTGGCGGAGGAAGGCGTCGAAGCCTGCGGCGTCCACACCAAGCTCTGTAAAGCGGGGTGCGAACTCCAGGCGCAGGACGGTGGAGAAGACGTCGGGCGGAGGAGAGAAGGCGGTTGGCGGCAGGGTGAAGAGGGAGGCGACCTGGGCGTTCATCTGGGCGGTGGCCGATAGCAGGCCGTAGTCGCGGACTCCCGGGGCTGCGGCGACGCGTTCGGCGACCTCGCGCTGCATCATGAGGACTGCCCGGGCGACGCGGCCGGCGGAGCCTGCGGTGAAGAGTTTGAGCAGGATATCGGATGTGATGTAGTAGGGCAGGTTGCCGATGACATCGGCGGTTTCGCCGGCTGGGATCAAGGCTTCGAGGTCGGCCTCGAGGACATCGGCCTCGATTATTTCGACATTTTTGCGGTCGCGGAAGCGGAAGGTAAGCTCGGCTGCGAGAGAATGGTCGAGTTCGATGGCGATGAGGTGTTGGGCGCGCCCGGCGAGGATGTCGGTAATCGCGCCGTGTCCGGGCCCGATCTCGATGACGGTGCGCTGCGTGATGTCGCCGAGGGCATCGGCGATGGCGTGACGAGCAGAGTCGTCGACGAGGAAGTTCTGTCCGAGCTTCGGCTTAGGGGGCATGTGCATCCAATCGTGGAACGGCTTGTATAGACTAACGGTTTGGCCGGGAAGATGGCGTGGATGTATGCCAAAGAGCTCCCGGCAGGATAGAGGATGAAGGATGCATATTGTATTTGCGGCCTCGGAGTGCACACCATGGGCGAAGACCGGCGGTTTGGCAGATGTAGTGGGAGTTCTTCCGAGGGCGCTGGTCAAGCTCGGGCACAAGGTCAGCGTGTTTCTTCCGTACTACCGGCAGGTAGCCAAGGCGGTGTCGGATGCACCGATCGTACTGGCCAGCGTTACGATTCCGTTTCCTTCCTATAACCGCTTTGTCCGGATTCTGGATGGCGGGGTGCAAGAGGGTGTGCAGCATTATTTTGTGGACTCGCCGGAGATGTTCGACCGGGAGAGCTTCTATGGGACGCCGTCGGGGGATTATTGGGACAATGCGGAGCGGTTCGGGCTGTTCAGCCGGGCGGTAATCGAAGCGACGAAGGTGCTGGGTGTGCCGGATGTCTTCCATGTGCATGACTGGCAGGCGGCGATGATCGCGGTGCTGCTGCGCTCGACGTACTACTTCGATCCGGTGATGCGCAGAGTTCCGGTGGTGTTGACGATCCATAATGCGGGCTATCAGGGGTGGTTTCCGCCGCGGACTACGGAGTTGCTGCTGTTGCCTTGGGATATGTTCACCTTCCAGAAGTTGGAGCAGAACGATACGCTGAACTTCCTGAAGGGCGGTATCGTGTACGCCGATGCGATTACGACCGTCAGCAAGAAGTACTCCGAAGAGATCCAGACGGCGGAGTTTGGCAACGGCTTGCAGGATGTGCTGAGGGGACGCAGCGGGGATTTGTTTGGAATTTTGAACGGTGTCGACTATGACGAGTGGAACCCGGCGACGGACTCGCACATCGCGGCGCACTACACCATGGACAAGCTGGACGGCAAGAAGGAGTGCCGGCGCGATCTGTTGCATGCCTTCGGATTGCAGGGTATCTCCGATGAGACGGCGGTGATCGGGGTGGTATCGCGGTTTGCGACGCAGAAGGGCTTCGACTTCATCGTGGAGATTATGGACCGGCTGGTGCAGCATGACATGGTGCTGGTGATCATCGGCAATGGCGAGGAGTACTACGAGCGCCTTCTGACGGAGATGGCGGGGCGTTATCCGGATAAGGTACGGGTGCAGGTGAAGTACGACAATGTGCTGGCGCATAAGATCGAGGCTGGGGCGGATATGTTCCTGATGCCGTCGCGCTATGAGCCCTGCGGGTTGAACCAGATCTACAGCTTGAAGTATGGGACGATTCCGGTGGTGCGGGCGACGGGAGGCCTCGAAGATACGATCGACGAGCAGCCGTTCGGAGGAGGCAACGGATTCAAGTTCTGGGGCTATAGTCCTTGGGCTTTGATGGATGCATTGGAGCGGGCGCTGGGGACCTTCAAGAATAAAGATGAGTGGACTCGGATGATGCGGCGCGGCATGGCGCAGGACTTCTCCTGGGAGAAGCCGGCGCACGAGTATGTTCGGGTTTATGAACGGGTGATCGAGAACCGCAGTTGATGGGATTGTCGTGGAAAATTGGGGCTCGGTCTCTGGTGAGAATTCGCCAGAGACCGAACTCCTAGGCCATGTTTTCGGAAGTAATCAGGGGTGTTCCCTAAAACTGAATGCTTGACAAGGCTTGCGTGCTCTTCTGATACTGTCGCTATGTGCGCATTCAACTCGAGGATCGCGTGACCGCGTTCCGTCGGCCTCCCAATGAGTTCATCCAAGGGATTCGGCATTTGGTCCAGGGTGACGGCCCACTATTCCCATCGTTTTTGAATCTATTCCAGAGATATCAACCTAAAATGTGTGTAGTTCGATTTGCGATAGGCGCTCATCACCCTCTAGTCCGTACAGCATAGAAGCGAAATGCTAGATTTTTGTTCATTGGATTCACTATGCTTAAATATGAAGCGACGGATGGTCCCAGCGTGGAGTTCAGCGCCGAGGCGATCCGCCAGCAGTTGGACCTGTTAGTCCAAGATCAAGGTTTTCGATCCAGTAAGAGATCGGTCCAATTTCTTACCTACGTTGTAGAGCAGACCCTGAAGGGTTCGGCTGACCAGATCAAAGAACGCACCATCGGGGTGGAGGTCTTTGGGCGGGAGCCTTCCTACGATACGAACGTCGACCATGTGGTGCGTACGGCGGCTGTCGAACTTCGCAAGAGACTTGCCACATACTATGACGAGGAGCGGCATCGGTCCGAACTGCGGATGAGCCTGGTGCCGGGCTCTTATATTCCAAGGTTTACACTGCCTCCGCAAGCGCCTCCGGTGGTATCGAAGGTGGCTGGGAGTTCGGAAGCGGCTCATTTCTCTTTTCAGATTTCGCCTCATGACGTGGAACCCGAGGTTGCGGTTGCCCAGGATTTGCCTCCGGCGCCGGTAAACCTGCTGAGCCGTATGGGGCTCAGGGTGGGTTTTGGCGTGGTGGCGTTGCTGATTCTGGTCCTGACGGCGGGGTACGGGTATGCCCGGCTGCATTCGAGGAACGATTCGGATCTGTTCTGGATGCCGGTGCTGGAGTCTCCCGGATCGGTGCTGCTTGCGGTCGGTAATGTGCCGAATGGGCCTCCGACGCCCTCCGCGCCGGAGGGGGATCAGGGGACGTCGATCCCCATCGTCCATAAGACCAGTGCGCTGACTGTGCCGTTCTCGGATGCGGTGACGTTTGCCCATGTGTTCGCGATTTTGCAGTCGCATGGGAAGAAGGTCATCATCCGGAAGGAGGGATTGACCTCTTTTTCGGATCTTCGGGAGGGGCCTGTGGTGCTGATTGGCGCCTTCAACAATGAGTGGAGCCTGCGCCTTACGCGGCAACTGCAATATACGTTGGCTCTGGACGATCAGAGACACGTTATCTATATAAGGGATGCCAAGAATCCGACGGCTCGAAATTGGAGCTGGGCGACGGACCAGGCCACCGGTCAACAGGGCAGGGCGGACGGGCCTGCGGTTCAGGACTATGCCCTCATCTCCAGGATATGGAACTCCGAGACGGGGCATGTGGTGATCATCATCGGCGGACTTTATACGTATGGCACGGAGGCGGCTGGGGAGCTCCTCAGCGATGCCCAGTTGATGCGGGAGGTGGCGAAGGTGGCGCCACTGGCAGACCCTCATCGAAATCTCCAGATTGTGCTGGGCACCACGGTGACCGACAACACTCCTGGACCACCCCGCGTTCTGGCGGTCTCCGCAGAATAAAATGACGCCCGTCCTGGGTGTCCAAATCTGAGTCGAAAAGCGAAAACTCCCCGTATTTCTCAATTCCTGACGGTCAGGAACCGTACCTGTCTATTTTGTTGTCTCTTCGGCTCTGTAGAAACTCCACGCTTAGCTAAAACCCTTTTTCCGGTTGTGAAATTCGGGGCAAGGCGAGCCGGGAACGATCAAAAAGATCAGACCGTCCATCCAGTCGCGCCAGAGTCTGCCTGCGGGTCGTCCTGTCGCCGGACGGTTTCTGCTCAAAGTAAAGCTCCCGTAGGCACGATATTCAGGAGACCTCGATGAAACACCGCAGCAAGTTGATTCACCTGTCCGCACTTTTGTGCGCCGTAGTCTTTCTTCTCCCGCTGTATGGATTTGCCCAGGGTCTGGCTCGGATCTCTGGAACTGTAACGGACCCCACCGGCGCCACTGTTCCGAATGCCACCGTGGTTGCCAGCCAGGTTGCTACCGGGGCCAAGACCTCGGTCACGGCGAACGGTGACGGCGCCTACGTCTTCCCTTCGCTGGTTCCGGGCGAGTACAGCATCGACGTCACCTCCACAGGCTTCTCCAGGTTTTTGCAGACGAACGTTACCCTGCAGGCTGATCAGGCGCTTACCGTCAACGTGATTCTGAAGATCGGCAGCAGTACGGAGACGGTGAACGTCGACTCGGCTCCGCCCCAGGTGGATACCACCACGGGTACGCTCGCCCAGGTGATCGACGAGAAGCGGGTCAACGATCTTCCACTCAATGGCCGGAACGCCGCTGCCCTTACGACCCTGGTCCCGGGTGTGGTTAACGCCTCCAATCTGAATATCGATCAGGGTCAGACGAAGACCTTCCCTGGCGCGGTAACGGTCACCATCAACGGGACCCGAGCCAATCAGGTGAACTACATGCTCGACGGCGGCAATAACGTCGATGAATATACGAATGTCAACGCTCCGTTTCCGTTCCCGGACGCACTGCAGGAGTTCAGCGTCCAGACGAGTAACTACAGCGCCGAGTACGGGCAGAACGCCGGCGCGGTGGTCAATATTGTCACCCGCAGCGGCGGAAACAAGTTTCACGGAGACGCGTTCGAGTACGTCCGCAACCGCGTCTTCAATGCCGCCAACTACTTCAGCTATGTGAACGGAGTCAAGACTGTCGATCCGCTGAAACGGAACCAGTTCGGCGGCACACTCAATGGCCCGGTGATCATTCCCCATCTGTACCACGGAGGGGACAAGACCTTCTTCTCCTTTGGCGTCCAGTCGACGCGCATTCGTACCAACGGCGTCAGCGGCACGGCGACCCTTCCCACACCGGCACAGCTTGCGGGAACCTTTACCGGTCTGGCCTCGCCCACCGCGATCAGGAATCCCAAGACTCTGGCTCCCTACCCCTGCACTCCGACCGGCACCACCTTTACCTGCCAGGTCAATCCTGCCGATTTCAACCAGTCTTCGCTCGCGCTGCTCAAGTTCCTTCCCAAGATCACAGGAACCGACGGGACGGCCCAGTTCTTCCGGCCCGTCAATCAGAACTTTATCGAGTACCTTGGGCGTGTTGACCAGGTCCTTAGCTCTAAGGATCGTCTCTCCCTGCGGTATTACTACGACAGCTTCGACAACGCTGGTGTCCTCGATACCACCAATCTACTCAGCTACTCTGACCAGGCTGGCATCCGATACCACAACGCTCTGATCTCTGAGACCCACACGTTCACGGACAAGCTGTTCAATACCATCATCGTGAGCTATCAGATCGAGAATGCGAGTCGCGGTCCGGTCGCGGGGGCGCCCGATGTCAATGACCTGGGTGTCAATATCTGGCAACCAGCCTTCAAGCAGATCAACCAGATCCAACTCGTAAACTTCTTCACCATCGGGGATAACCCTGCGGCGACCTTCCGCCGTAATAACTACACGCTCGCCGACGATCTTCGCTGGGTCGTGGGGAACCACACGTTCGGCTTCGGCTTCCACGGAGAACTCGCCAAGGTGGACGTCGATAACCAGTTCCAGCAGCCGGGAGCCTTCAAGTTCGATAGCAACGCAACTATCGCCGATCCAATGGCCGACTACCTTCTGGGTGCACTTACGACCTTCCAGCAGGCCTCCGGGCAGTTCTTCAACAATCGCTACAAGGTGACCGGCTACTATGCGCAGGATAGTTGGAAGGCCAGTCGACGCCTGACGTTGAACTTTGGCGTCCGATATGAGCCTTTCTTACCTCAGGAAGAGAAGCTTGGCCGCGAGGGAATGTTCAGCCCGGCTGCACGCGCTGCAGGACAGATCTCCACGACTCACCCGACCGCCCTTGCCGGACTACTCTTCCCGGGCGATATGGGCTTTGTTCACAATATGGTCGATCCGGTCTATACCCACTTCATGCCGCGCCTGGGCTTTGCGTACGATGTCTTCGGCGATGGCAAGACCAGCCTTCGCGGTGGCATCGGGCAGTTCTATGACACACGTCTGCCGGGAGTATTCAATAACATCTTCGCTAACTCGGTGCCTTATGTTGCATCGGTCAACGTTACGTATGCAGCGGCTAGTTTGGGCAACTTCTCTAACCCTTATGCGAACATCCCGGGCGGTAACGTATTTCCCGCACCGCAACCTCCGCCCGCCAACTACTTCACCACTGCAAACTACCAGAACTCCAGCTTCACCACATTCAATCCGAATACCTTTCGGATTCCTGTCACTTACTCATGGAATCTGGCGGTGGAGCAGCAACTGTCGAACACGATTTCAAGCCGCATCGCCTATGTTGCTTCGAAGAGCTCGCACCAGATCAATCCGACTGACATCAACCCTATCTACAATCAGGGCCCGAACGTCGGTCAGCGGGTCTTCGCTTCGACCAATAACGTCCAGAACTACACGCAGCAGATCGCGACTGTAGATACGGGTGGCAACGCTACATATCACTCGCTGCAGGCTTCGCTGCAGAAGCGGGTGACTAACGGACTTACCGGGTTCCTGAACTACACCTGGTCCAAGGCGATTGATGATAACGCCTTCGGATCCTCTGTCACGGCTGTGGTTCCTGGTTCCTCGTATGTTCTTCCGGTCTACGAGCGCGACTACAAACGGCTCGATCGCGGCCCTTCGGACTACGATCACCGCAATGTGATCGCGATCTCGTACGTCTGGTTGCTCCCCAAGATGACGAATGGAAACTCTATCGTTCGTTACGTCGCGAACAATTGGCAGACGAACGGTATCTTCCAACTGCGTAGTGGCGATCCACTGACCGTTACCGGCGCGAATGTAAGCGGAACCGGGGTCAATCGTGATCGTGCCATCTGGAATGGGCAGAACCCATACGGTGGCAATGCATGTGCGTCAGTCTCCGCATCTTGCAAATCGTTCCTGAACCCGGCGAGCTTCTCGCAGAATCCTGCAGCCACGGTGAACGTGCCGCTCTCGTATGGAAATATCGTCAAAGGCAGCTTTGTTGGGCCGCGATTTACGTCCTGGGATGTAAGCCTTATGCGCTTGTTCCCAGTGCATGAAGGTACGCAGTTCCAGTTTCGTGCAGAGTACTTCAACGTGCTGAACCATACGAATTTCATGGATCCACAGCTATCGCAGCCCAACACGGCCTTTGGCCGCATTACCCAGGCCAATGATCCTCGCATCGCGCAACTCTCCCTCAAGCTCCTCTTCTAGGAGGTTGCTTGGACAAGGCGCTCTCAAAAGGGTCACAGCATGCTTCTCGGCACTGTGCTGTGGCCCTCTCCTTTCAATCCTATAAAGCACGCTGACGAAGCGGATGCCGACGTCGAATTGGTATCGGTTATATCTTCAACTGCTGATGAGTTCAAGCGAGTTGCCCGTTGAGCCCAATGGCATGGGATACGCTACTTCAGCGCGTTGGGCAGAGCACAAAAGGAAATCCATGATTTTGGTACCAGCATTGATTCGAAAGCAACTCGTTCCGGCTGCAACTCTGCTTGTCTCTTTTCTATTTATGCTGCCCGTGCATGGTCAGACGGCTGCGAGTGGCGATGCCTATCTGGATCCATCGCTTCCGGTGGAACGACGTGTTGAGGATTTGGTTCATCGCATGACGCTGGCCGAGAAGATTGCTCAGATGCAGAGTGAAGCGCCGGCGATTCCGCGGCTTCATGTTGTGCAATACGATTGGTGGAATGAAGGCTTGCATGGTGTGGCTCGATCGGGCTATGCAACGGTGTTTCCGCAGGCGATCGGCCTAGCTGCTACCTGGGATAAGAAGCTGATCAATCGTGTTGCCGATACGATCTCGACCGAGACACGCGCAAAGTATAACGAAGCGCAGCGGCAGGGGAATCACTCTATCTACTATGGCCTCACGCTCTGGTCTCCCAACATCAATATCGTTCGCGACCCGCGTTGGGGCCGGGGACAGGAGACCTATGGCGAAGACCCATTCCTGACCGGAGAGATTGGGGCTGCGTTCGTCCGCGGTCTGCAGGGAACTGACCCTAGGTTTCTGAAGACGGTGGCTACGGCGAAGCACTTTGCAGTTCACAGCGGACCGGAGTCCGAACGGCATACCTTCGATGCGGTGATCTCGGCGTACGATCTTGCCGATACCTATCTGCCTGCCTTCCGCGAGCTGATCGTCGATGCGCACGCTGCCAGCCTGATGTGTGCGTATAACTCTGTGAATGGTTCGCCGGCCTGTGCCAGCACACCGCTGTTGCAGGAGACTCTGAAACGCGACTGGCGCTTTAGCGGATATATCGTCTCGGACTGCGCGGCTATTACCGATGTTGCTGTGGGGCATAAGTTCGCCGTCGATATGGCACACGCCGCAGCAGCTTCTGTGAAGGCTGGTACGGATCTGAGTTGTGGTAAAGAATACGCCGCGCTCACGGAGGCGGTGCAGCAAGGATTGGTTAGCGAGGCTGCGCTCGATGCTGCGGTGAAGCGGCTTTTCACTGCACGGTTCC
The DNA here is from genome assembly GCF_018449545.1 of Granulicella sp. dw_53. GTDB lineage: Bacteria > Acidobacteriota > Terriglobia > Terriglobales > Acidobacteriaceae > Edaphobacter. The sequence continues at coordinate 100,879 of NZ_JAAVUR010000015.1, forward strand.
GGCTGGGTATGTTCGATCCGGTGGAGCGGATGTCTTACAACAGCATTCCTTTTAGCGAGAACAATTCGCCTGCGCATGCTGCGCTTGCGCTACAGAGCGCACGCGCTTCCATGGTTCTGCTGAAGAATGAACGGGGTGCATTGCCTCTTCGCAAGTCGTTGCGCTCGATCGCCGTCATTGGGCCGAACGCTGCGGCGTTGCCTGCGCTTGAGGGGAATTACAACGCGATTGCGGCTCATCCGGCGATGCCGCTCATGGCTCTGGAGGAACGTTTTCCAGGCCGCGTGAAGTATGCCCAAGGGGCACCATACGTTGAGGGGCTGCCGGTTCCTGTCCCTGAGACGGTCTTTTCTTCCGGAGCGGGGGAGCACGGGCTGAAGGCGGAGTTCTTCAATGGCAGCGGCCTTAGCGGCGAACCGGTTGCACGCCGAGTCGACCGGCACATCGACTTCGACTGGAACGGTGCGGCGCCGGTGGAGGGAGTTTCGCCTACAAACTTCTCGGTGCGCTGGACCGGCACGTTGACTCCGCCCGCGCCTGGCACGATTGGCTTTGGATTTTCCATGGCGCACTGCAGCACCTGCGAGGATTCCGAGACGGTAAAGGTTTGGCTGGACGGAAAGCTGGCCTACGACTTCAACCATCCTGCTACTCACGGACGACGGGCTCCGACTCGTCCGTTTGACCTGACATTTACTGACGTACTACCGCATGCCATCCGGATCGAATATACGCACGATGCACCGCACTTTGGAGCTGGCTTGACCTTCAATTGGAAGCCTCCGGTTGCAGTACTGCGTCAGCAGGCCGTCGCCGCGGCAGAGAAGTCGGATACGGTGATCGCCTTCCTGGGCTTGAGTCCTGAACTTGAAGGCGAAGAGATGCCGGTGCATGTGGACGGCTTCGATGGTGGAGATCGCAACACGATCGAACTGCCCGCAGCGCAGCAAGAGCTTGTTACGGCGCTTGCGGCTACGGGTAAACCACTGATCATCGTTCTGATGAATGGAAGTTCGCTTGCGCTTAAGGGCGCGGCCGAGAAGGCGTCTGCGATTCTAGAGGCTTGGTACCCAGGGCAGGATGGGGGAACGGCCATTGTTGAGACGTTGCTCGGCGAAAATAATCCGTCCGGCCGGCTGCCGATTACCTTCTATGCGGGAACCGATCAACTGCCGCGGTTCGATGACTACTCTATGAAAAATCGTACTTACCGCTACTTTGCAGGAGCCCCGCTTTATCCCTTTGGATACGGTATGAGTTATACGAATTTTACTTACTCTTCGGGCAAGCTTTCTACGACACAGTTGCAGGCTGGTGCGCCTCTCTCCGTGAGCGTAGCGGTAAAGAACAGTGGAGATGTTGATGGCGATGAGACGGTTGAAGTGTACCTGGTGCCCAAGGGGAAGGCGAATGCGCCTCTCCACGCGCTGGCCAGCTTCGAGAAGGTACATCTCCGCAAGGGTGAGACAAGGGCCGTACAGTGCACGATCGATCCTCGCCAACTTAGTCTGGTTGCGCAAGACGGTACGCGGAGCGTTCAAGCGGGGGAGTACGAGATCTACGTCGGGGGAAGCCAGCCAAGGCACGATGCTGGTATCTTTCTTCCTTTCAAGATCAACGGCTCCAGCAGGGTGGCGCCGTAGGTGGCGGATAAGATATGCGAATGACTTACAGTATCTGGACGACGGAGTCTCAAACTGCGCAGTGTTGTGAGGAGGTGTGACGTGCCTTCCAGAATAAGCAGACGGGTCTTCATGGAGCGAGGAGTGGCATCGCTTGCGGCTCTGAGTGGGCTGCCTGCTCTTGGGCAGGTTGTGGAGGTCTCCGGCGCGGCACCCGAGTTTCGCACATCGAATGCGAGATGGCAGGGCGCATACGATAAGGCGCTGAGCGTGCTCGCGCATAACGTGCGGGTGATGCCGAGGTATGACAAGCCAATTCTTATCGAAGGCGCCGACTATGCAGGAATCTGGCAGGAGTGCGGACCGCATGAGTCGCTGGTGTATCGGCACTTTCGAAAGGACGTGGCGCGCAATAGCCACATGACATTCTTTGCTCTGCAGCGTCCGGACGGACAGATTCCTGCCAATAATAAGCTGACGGAGACGGGCTTCGGTCAGATCCAGATGGTGGTTCCGATCGCCGCGACGGCCTGGGAGCTTGCACGCGCAACGGGCGATGACGAGTTGCTTCGCACGGCCTATGCGTCGTGCTCGCGCTGGGACGACTGGCTCGGAAAGTATCGCAATACTCGCGGGACGGGGTTGGTCGAGGGCTTCTGCACCTACGACACGGGCCACGATAACAGTCCGAGGTGGGAGGGGATTCCTCCACAATGTCCGGGTAAGGATGCAAAGAGATATCCTCCACTGCCTAGTCTTCCGCGCCTTTGCCCGGATTTATCTGCCACTGTGTACGGTGCGCGCGTTGCCTTATCGGCCATGGCGCAGGCGTTGGGGAAGTCTGCGGAGGCTCAACGCTGGATGGACAGTGCGGAACGAATTCGCGGTCTCATCCTCTCTAAGCTCTACGTGTCCGAGGATGCTACCTTCTACGATCTCGATGCCGAGAACAACTTCGTCAAGGTTCGATCCGACATACTTAGCCGAATGTGCGGAGAGCATGTGGTGGATCAGAGGCTCTTCGATGAGCTGTGGACACGCCAGATTCATAACCCTAAGGCGTTCTGGGCTCCCTTCCCACTGCCGTCGGTGGCGTTGGACGATCCTCGCTTTGTGCGGCCGATCCCGCGGAACTCGTGGGGAGGAGCATCGCAGGCTTTGACTGCGTTGCGTGCGATCCGCTGGTTCGATCACTATGGACGTTCCGCGGAGTTCAGCTTCATGATGGATCGTTGGTGCGACGCGCTGCAACGCGACATGACGTTCCGTCAGCAACTCGATCCGCTCAGTGGCGATTTCACCAAGGAAGATATGCCAAGCTACTCGCCGGCGTCGCTGGTGATGATGGAGTACACCTGGAGACTTGCCGGAGTTTGCGAAGAGGTGGAGGAGTTGCAGTGGAATATTCGTCCTGGGCATCCCGCCGCCGAGGCAGCACACTTTCGCATTGCGACCGATGCTGGCCGCGTTGCGGAGGTGCAGTACGAGAGCCGGGGTGCTGTGCTTAAACTTAATAGCCAAATCGTTGGCAGTGTGCAATCGGGCACGGCGCGCCTGGTTACGGACAAGGCAGGGAAGCCGGTTGCTCTGTTAGGTATTCATGAGCAACCGCAGAAGGTTTCGTTGAAGCTCCCCGGTCATGCGGTGCAGTCGTTCTCTTTGCTGCCGAATCAACGGATACGTCTCTAACCTCGCATGGCGAGTAACGCTGCCGGCCAAGACCGGGTTGCGTAGGAGTGCATAAGATGGTCAGTAGAAGAAGTTTTGTGGCAGCTGGGTTGAAGGGTACGGCAGCGCTGGGAGCGCTTTCGATGGCGTCTCCTTTGCTGACGGGTTGCGTTCATCACATGGCTCCGCATGCGGGTCTACTGGGCTCTCTAGATGATGTAAAGGGCCGCCGCTCGCTTCGCGCTCATGCACGGAAGAAGGGTCTGCTGTCGGGCTCCGCGGTGCACGTCGACAAGATCTCGACGGACCCAGAGTACGCTCGCGTTTTAAGCGAACAATGCGACATCCTGGTGCCGCATATCGAACTGAAGTGGGTTGGCCTGCGGCCAGCACGAGATCAATTTAACTTCGCGCCAGGAGATGCGCTGCTTGCGTTCGCGGACCGCAACCATATCCACGTTCGAGGCCATACACTTTGCTGGCACGAGTCTGTTCCCGACTGGATCAAGCTACCGGAGAACGCCAAAGACACGCGTCAACTGTTCGTGGAACACATCCGGACGGTGTGCAAACACTTCGCTGGACGCATGCATTCCTGGGATGTGGTGAACGAGGCGATCCTTCCCAAGGATGGGCGAGCCGATGGATTGCGCAAGTCGTTCTGGTTCGAGCAGATGGGGCCTGAATATATTGACCTCGCCTTTCATACTGCGCGGGCAGCCGATCCCCATGCCTTGCTCACTTACAACGACTACGGTGTCGAGTATGACAACGAAGACGATGGCGCACGCAGAAAACAGATCCTTGCCTTACTTCGCGGCATGAAGCAACGCGGGGTTCCGCTGGATGCTTTCGGTATCCAGAGCCATATCAAAGCCGCACAGCCCTACACGATAGGAAAGGGGCTCTCCGAGTTTATGGAGAGCGTTCAGCAGATGGGGCTGCAGATCTACTTGACCGAGCTTGACGTCAATGAAGACGATATCAAGACCGATGATGTGGCTCAGCGAGACGCGGAGATCGCGAAGACCTACCGTCAATTCCTCGATGTCGCGTTAGCGAACCCTGCAGTGAAGCTCGTACTTACATGGGACTTCAGCGATCGCTTTACGTGGTTGAACAACGGTCCAACCCACCAGCGCAAACAGCCCAACAGACCGCAACGCTCGCTTCCGTTTGACCGCGACTATCGGCCTAAAGAGGCTTTCTTCGCCATACGCGATGCCTATGATGCCAGGCGCGTCTGATCCAGTTTAATTTTGCACGAACAGGAGTATCGATGATTCGCAGAGATTTTCTTCGCAACGGAACTACGGGCGCCATTGCTGCTCTGCTGCCTTCGGCTGTGGAGGCTTCTGCGGAGGCGCCGCGACAGGGTGCACCGGCCACACGCTTTGACGTACGAGTATTTGGCGCTGTGGGAGATGGCAAGGCGATCGATACTCCGGCTATCAATCGCGCCATCGAAGCCGCTGCTGCTTCGGGTGGCGGTACGGTGCATTTTCCTGCGGGGGTATATGCGTGCTACACCATTCGTCTGAAGAGCCACGTCTCGTTGTTCCTCGATGCGGGAGCGACGATCCTTGCGGCATCGGTTCCTGATGCAGGCACGACGAGTGGCGGGTACGATGCTGCAGGCCCTCCGCCGGCATGGGCGGCGTACCAGGACTTCGGTCATGCACATTGGCCTAACAGCCTTATCTGGGGCGATGGCCTCGAGAATATCTCCATCAGTGGAACTGGACTGATCTGGGGCAAAGGCCTGAGCCGCGGCGAGGCAAACGAGTTACCCCGAGCTGAGAGTCCTGGAGTCGGGAACAAAGCGATCGCTCTCAAGAACTGCCGGAACGTGAACCTTCGCGACTTCAGCATATTGATGGGCGGGCACTTTGCGATCCTGTTGACCGGAGTAGATAACGTTGTGATCGATGGCCTGACCATCGACACCAACCGCGACGGCGTCGATATCGATTGCTGCCGCAACGTGCGTGTCGCGAACTGCGCCGTCAATTCGCCCTGGGACGACGCGATCTGTCCCAAGAGCTCCTTCGCCCTCGGCTATGCGCGGGTCACGGAGTACGTGACGATCACGAACTGCTATGTGACCGGAGCTTACGAGTACGGCACTATGCTGGATGGCACCTGGAAGGTGCATGCCTACTCCGAGGTGCGCAAGGCGGTGGGACGGATCAAGTGCGGTACGGAGTCCAACGGCGGCTTCAAGAACATCACGATTTCAAACTGCATCCTCGACCGGTGCCGCGGCTTTGCGTTGGAGACAGTCGACGGTGCGCGCATCGAAGACATTACCGTGACGAACATTAGCATGCGTGGCGTGGTTCATTCGCCGATCTTTCTTCGTCTCGGTGCACGAATGCGCGGACCGCAGGGTGTAGGGCTCGGAGTCATGCGGCGCATTCTGCTATCGAACATCACCAGCTCGGGCGCTGTCTCGGAGTACCCTTCTATCATTGCGGGACTGGCGGATGCGCCGATCGAGGATATCAAGATCAGCGACGTTTATCTGCATCAACTCGGAGGCGGCTCAGCGGAGTGGGCTGCGAGGACTCCACCTGAGGCGGCGAAGGCCTACCCTGAGGCAGACATGTTTGGGACTCTTCCCGCCAGTGGGTTCTTCATTCGGCATGCACGCAACCTGGAGTTTACGAACGTGCAGATTGCTACCGAGAAGCCTGATGTGCGTCCCGCGTTCTGGGCCGAGGACGTCGATGGGCTGGATGTCTTCCGATTACGCAGCGCGAGATCCGTCGATGCTTTTCGGCTGCGGAACACACGTTCCTTCCGGACCTTCGGCGCGAGAGATGGCCGTGACCGGACTCTCGATGTCGCAAACGACGAGAAGTTTTGATCTCGGTTCTGGTGCTGGCAAGCTCCATACTATTCTTTGCATCGAACCTTATTCTCAAAAAGAGAGATGGGCCAAGCTGGCTGCTAAACCAGCTTGGCCCATCTTTGTGCAGTTCGCCTTGTTCTATTGCACGGTGACTGTGAGAGGTACGTTGCTGGTGACGTTGTTGGCGGTGACGTTCACATTCATCGTGTACGTTCCAGCGGCAGCTTGCTTGCTGCCGCCATCTCCGCAGCCCAAGATTCCGAGCATTGCAGCCGCTGAGCACACCAGTATCGCGGCGAGAAGGCGCATGTTACGCAACCCGGAACTGCGGCGGCGGAACAGTGCGACCAGCCCGATGCAAGGAAGCGCGAAGGCCCACATGGTGCGATGGGAGTTCGTGGAGTCTGGTGACTGTGGAAGTTGAAGCCCAGCCATGCCGGTTGTCCCGATGGTGATGGTTGCTGTTTGCGATGCCGTCGAAGCCGCGGTGAAGGTAAGGGTTGAGGTGGAGAAGCTGCAGGACATGTGAGAGGGTGGTGTTCCGCAACCAACGGTCACGGTCCCTGTGAACCCGCCTATCGGTTTTACGGTAAGCGTGCTGGTTCCACTTGACCCGCGTGCGATTGTGATGGTGGTGGGGGAGAAGGCGGCTTGGTAGGCAGGCGCCGTAACAATCTGTGTGATGGCTGCGGAGCTCGACGAATTGAATCCGAGAGCTCCCGGGAACGTCGCCGTAATCGTGTGGGTACCTGCCGTGAGTGCCGTTGTGGTGTAAGTGGCCTTGGACGCGGTGGTGCTGGTGGCGGTCAGAGCTCCAGTTCCGATGACGCTTCCGCCATCGAGGAACGTTACTGTGCCGGCGGGTGCGTTGAGACTTGTGCTCGCCGTCACTGTCGCTGTGAAGGTGACCGAGCCGTTGAGATTGGAGCTGAGGTTCGAGGAGTCCAGCGTAGTTGTTGTGAGGAGATCGTTCCTGTTGATGACGACCTGATAGGTCTTCGCGACGCCGTCTTGTGAGGTCACGATGATGTTCAGGGTGTTGTAGCCAATGGTGAGCGGAAGGCCCGCCGAAGCCTGACCGCTGATGATGGCTAGGCCGTTGACGGTGATCTTCGCCTTCGGGTCTTCGGCTGTGGCGGTCACTGTGGTTATTGAAACGCCGCTTGGGACATTGAAGTTGTAGCTGGTCACATCCTGACTGAAGGCCGGGCTGAGAGCTCCTGCGCTTACGCTCAGACCGGTCAATAGGTTTGCATGAGGGAGCGCGGTAAGCCATGGCATCATCGTTGAGAAGCCGCCGTAGTAAGTGGTATAGGTGCCGGCGTTCAGGTAGGGATCCGTGGTGAGCTGGGTATTCGTGGCCGAGTCCAACGCGGTCCCGAAGAGCACACTGTTAGAGAATGTCACGATGTTCTGTGCCTGTGAGGGCTTCAGCGAGTGTCCGCCTCCGCCCATGAAGAGGTCCAGCGCAAGGTTCTGTGGAGCGCCCAGGAACTTGTATACAGGCATCGCGCCTTCGTATCCGATCGCATCTCCTTCTGCGTTATCGGCGTAGTCGTCGTTGGTGTTGTCGATGAGGACGGCGCGGGGTGCGATGGCCGCGATCTCCTCGTGGTGGTCGAACGGCATCCTGCCTCCATAGCCCCACGTATCGGTCTTGTACATACGCGGCTCTACTGCGGCGGGGACGATATCGTTCAGGAAGCGCCGGATCATCTCGTTGGAGTTGTGGGTCTGGTGACGGACGTGATCGCCCATGGCCTCCGCTCCGGGCGACGTGCCCCAGGGGTAGACGTTTCCAAATGGCGCCTGCCGAAAGGGGGTGTTGCCGAAGGAGTCGTAACGGTAGGGCGCCGCGCCGCCGCTTCCAGAGCCGCCGGGAGCAGTGACCAGAAAGCGGCTGTCGAGAAGTCCAGCCACCAGCGATGCCTTGCCGTAACGCGAGAAGCCGGTGACGACGAGCTTGTTCAAGTTGAGTAGATTCGCATAGGAGGGATCGTTTGCCGCGAGGTACTGCAGGGCGTCGACCCCACGGCTGGCACCCCATGCCCAGGCGAGTAGGACGCCCCGGTCGTCTCCAGCGGTGTCGAGGGCGTAAGGGTAAAGTTTGAAGAAAGCTCCGGTGTGGTTGCCGTCGTCACTGGCGACACCCGGGAGGCCGAAGGAAGGGAAGTCCGAGGTTGGAATACTGAGCACAGCGTATCCGCCGCTGAGGAACGCCGAGTTGGGTGGAGCGAATAAGGGAGAAGAAGCGAAGTCTTCCTCCACGATGACGGGATAAGGTGGCTGTCCGGTGGTCGGAAGATAGAGGACTGGGGTGAAAGACGCGGACCTGTTGTTGTCCTGGATGGTTAGGGCAATGGACTTGTAGGCGAGCGCCCCGCTTGTCTGGCTTGTGGAGACGGCGGTGAGCGATTTGGGTGCCGGCGGCATGTAGCCGAACTCGTAGTACTGGGCGAGATCGATGATCTCGGCGCTTCGCTTATTCCAATCTGCAAGGTTTTTGACCTTGGTTCCGTCGAAGAAGGTGAATGGATCAGGCAGGTTGTTGACCGTTGGCAGGTCGTAGGGATCGGGGTATTTCCCAGTTCTGCGGAGACCGCGGAGAGCGGCGTCGAGCGCTAGATTGGCGGTATCGATCTGGGCCTGAGTAGTAGCGGTCGTCTGGACATTGGTTGCGTCCGTGAGCGCTTTGTTAAGCGCCGTCTCATCCTTCCATACGCCGCGAACGAGGGCGTTCGCCTTGGCGACGTTGATGTTCAGCATATATGTGTTCAACTGCATGGCACTGGCGCCGTCATAGCCGGCGAGAACGACATCGCCCCACATGGTGTTGCTGTCCGTTCCTTTGTTGGCTCCGCTGCTCCAAAAGAGTTGATACTGGTTCGTATTGGTCGTCTTAGAGGCGGCAAAGATGGCGAAGTCCATCCCGATCTTCGTGTCGTTTACCAGAGGACGATCGCCGATGTACCAGGCGATCTCGATGGTGTAGCCGGTCGGGGTGAGCGCAGCCGCATAGGACTTGAGATGTTGGGACCAGGCGGTGGGATAGATGGTCAACCCGGCGTTGGTGGCATTTCCGGATTGTTGCCCAGCCGCTGTGACGGTTATGGTAGTGTCGTCTTCTTCAAACTTCGGAAACTTGTCATCATATTGATCGACAAAGATCTGGACGCCGGACCGGTTTGTAACGGCCGCGGCCGAGGTGGTGACGTTGGTGTCATTAACCTGGAACAGCAGATACAGAAGCGGACCGTTCCAGACCGCCTGGACAGTCCCGGACGTCTGACAGTCTGTGAGTTGGGTGGTTAGGGTGGGATTCATGCAGATGGCGATGTTGGAGGGAGTGGCACTGTTCCAGGCCGTCTCGGCTACGCCGTCGACAGTGATTGGGGTAGAGGTAAACTGCGCATAGAGTTTTGCGTTCTGCGCCGATGCCTCGACCGCTCCCACCATGCCTATGGTGATGGTTAGTATGATTGCGATGAATCGCAGTTTGTTCACTCTGAGCTCTCCTAAAAGGGAAATCGACAACCAGGGCTATGGGAAGTTAAAAGCGAAGATGAAGATACAGACTGTCGTTCGCAACGGGGAAGAAGGTCTTATCGAATCGGGCGCATTTTTATAGTTCGAGATCGGCGACGTGAGAGACAGATACGGTTCCTGACTGTCAGGAACTGCGAAATCCGGACTTCTGGAGGGTATGGGAACGCTGATCGTCGCGAGTACATGGCCGGAGTTGACTACAGCCGCCGCAGAAGGCACCGTTTCGTCGAGGGGAGCTGTGAGGATTAGGTCCTGGGCGAGAGGCTAAGGGAGGTTGGGTAGATGAGATTTTGTTCTGGAAGTCTCTCGACCTTCAGCAGCAATTTCGAGTGCCATTGATGCGCCCTAACGAGCGTCCGTCTTCGGGAATTGATTTGTGATGGCAGTCAGGCTGTCCGTCGCCGCTGCAGGAGGTAATGCAGCGGGATGCCTAACAGGATGATCGTTGTGCCGATGAGGGAGTTGCGGGGCTGGTCGGCGAAGGAGAAGACCAGGAGTATCAGCGCTGCCAGGATGAAGAGCGCCGGAACGACGGGGTATCCCCAGACGCTGTAGGGGCGGGTCGCCCTTTCTGCGGCGGTCTCGCGGCGGCGGAAGACGAAGACGGAGGCGGTGACCGCGCCGTAGAAGAGCCACTCGGAGAAGATGGCCAGCGAGAAGAGGCCTTGAAAGGTATTGATGAGCAGTAGGAGGACCGAGGAGAGAGTGGCTTGAAGGATCAGGGCTCGGGAGGGTGTCTTGAAGCGGGGGTGGACGTAGGCGAGGCCGCGAAAGAAGAGGCCGTCGCGAGCTGCGGCGAAGGGAATGCGGGCTCCGGTGAGGGAGGAGCCGATGAAGGTCGAGCCGTAGGAGATAGCCAGGCCGATCGAGAACAGCCACGCTGCGGCGGGACCTGCGCTGAGGAGGATGGCGTTGACGGCGGGGCGGTCTGCGTGGGCGATGGCGGTCGCGGGCAGGACGTATTGGATTGCGGCGTTGGTCATCATGTAGAGCACGCCGACGATGCTGACTCCGCCGATGAGGGCGAAGGGCAGGCTGCGCTGCGGGTTCTGGATCTCGCCGGCGGTGTGAGTAACGTCGGACCAGCCGTCGTAGGCCCAGAGGGCAGCGATGAGGGCGACCATGAATCCGGAGAAGCCGCCGCGCGTTCCCGCGTAGTGTGTGGAGAAGTTGGCGGTGGTGCCGTGGCCGCCGAAGAAGCACAGTCCAACGACGGTAAGGACCATCGCTACTTTCAGACCCATCAGGACGCGTTGGGTGTTGCCGGCTTTGCGTGTGCCGAGGATGTTGAGGCCAGTGATGAGCCAGACGAAGGCGATGGCGACGAGTTGACCGTAGACGACGTGGGGCACGACGGTGCCGGAGAGAAACGAGAAGGCGGAGAAGTTTCCCAACACGCGGACGACGCCCGATGCGATGGACGCGATGGAGGAGGGTTTGGCGATGGTGACCTGCGTCCACATGAAGACGAAGGCAGTCAGGTCTCCGTAAGCTTCGCGCAGGAAGGCATACTCGCCGCCATACTTCGGGCGGGAGGAGGCGATCTCGGCGTAGGTCATGGCACCGAAGAGGGAGAGCAGACCGCCGACGATCCAGACGGCGTAGACCGTGACGGAGGAGCCTACGGCGGCCATCATCTCGCGAGGCACCAGAAAGATGCCGCTGCCGATGATGATGCCGACCACGATGGAGGTCGCGTGAGAGGCGTTCAGGACGCGGGGAAGTTCGTGCGCTTCGTCGAGCTGGGCCATGGTGGTCTGAGGCAGGTTAGCACATGGCCTGTTTTTCCCATCGGACGGCTAGATATACATCTTGAACGAGAGCCAATCGTCGAGGACGTTTTTTATGCGGCCACGGACGAGGTAGATGTTGCGGTGTTCAAAGGGCATAGAGTAAGTCGTCCCCATCTGTCCGACGACCTCGACGGAGCGGTAGAACTTGCGCATCTCTTCTGGCTTTGCACCGTTGATGACGATCATGAGCTCTCCTGTCGCATCGCCCGGTCCCCAGAGGTAGTAGCTGTTGTGGCCGCTGATCGTTGTGGGAAGGTTCTGGCCGAGGAAGTCGACGGCGCTGGCTTCGCCGTAGTTCGAGCAGTAGATGCTGACGATCTTTTGATCGGCGGGAGAGAGCGCTTGATAGACGCGGGTGACCTGATCCACCTCCTCCTGCCAGCCAAAGCGGTCGGCGTAGAACTGCGGCAAGGGGCCGCTGGACGCGTTCTCTGTGTTGCCCTCCGTATCGTAGAGGTGGGTTGCTTTGGTATAAGCCAGCCACGTATCGGGACGCAACACAGGGATTGCCATCGGCAGAATAAGCGCTCCTGTTAACAAGAGCGCAGACTCCAGGATGGGGAAGGCAAAGACCCGGTCGTCCGCGACGGCACGGCGTGAGGCGAATCTCCTCTCCCAGGCGATACCCCCTGCGGCGAAGAGGATGGGGTAGACCGGAGCAACGTAGTAGTCCTTGGCATGCAGGGCCATCATTCCTACGAGGAAGAAAAGAAACATTAGGCCAAGCCAGCGCCAGCTCTTTGCCAGCGGATTTCGCAGCAGCCAGATAAGTCCGGCGCCCCAGATGAGGAGGGTGACGGGATGGAGGTTGAGGATCTGCTTGCCAAGAAAGGGGATCGGCGCGAGCTTGATGTTCTTGTTCTCGACCTGCCCATTGTGGAGAAACTCAAGCGTCGGCCAGTGGTTGTGGATCTGCCAGAGGAGATTGGGCAGCGCGATAAGGATCAGAAGTGCGACTCCAGCAGCGGCCCACCGGCTGGCTAGCAGACGGCGCTGCGGAGTCAGGAGCAGGGCGACTAAAAGCGCGACAAGGAAGAAGGTCATGGATGGCTTGTTCAGCAAGCCAAGTCCGCCGGAGAGCCCGAAGAGCAGCCAGTAGCGGTTGTCTCCAGCACGAACGATCAGAATCAGGGCGAGCAGGCAGGTCATCCAGAAGAAGGACTCCATAGAGTTCATGGAGAGGAAGCTATCTGTGCCTAGATACTGTGGAGCAACCAGAACCCCGATCATCGCCAGCGCCTGTGCGGGACGGCGTCCGCCCAGCGCCCATGCGAGCATTCCCGTAAGAAACACCCTTCCCGCGCCACCCACTGCGGAGAGCATGCGGATTCCAGCCAGCGACTTTCCGAAGAGAGCCAGGGCCAGATTGGCTTGAATGGCGACTCCAGGGCCGTGGTCGACGTACCCCCAGGCGAAGTGCCGTCCGCAGAGGATGTAGTACATCTCGTCACGGAAGTAGCCGTAGCCGAGGTGCGCCTGCCAGAGGTTCGTTACGATATGGAATACCAGCTTGAAGGCGCTGAAGAGAAAGGCAAGTCGTAGCGCGGCTGAGAGCGTCGGATCTGCCGGTCGAACTACGGTCGTGCGGGTTCCGGGCATTTGCTGAGTCTCCATGGGGTTAGCATGGCATACGGTGACAGGCAGCCTACAGTTCCACGGTTATAGATAGAATTTATTTATTCCCATTAAGTTTGCATCTCAGAGTATGTCTCGGCGCAGCGACGGCTACACGGGCGACAGAGCGGTGGGTTTTCAAACGTATCTCAGGATCGGAGCAAAAGTATGGACTGGAACTCGGGTGGAATGAGTGACGATGTAGAGGATCGGCGCAGCGATTCGGGCGGCGGTGGATTCAATTTTGGCGGAGGCGGTCTCGGAATCGTCGGTTTCGTCGTCTTGATCCTGATTAGCCTGGTGACGGGACGGAACTACATCGGCAGCTACCTCTCCGGGGGCGGAGCCGCGCCGCAGACACGTTCAGCACCGGCGCAGAGTGGTGGCCGATTGTCGGAGTCTGCCGAGGAGGATCGCTCCGCGCATCTCGTGTCCTTCGTGCTGGACGATGTTCAGAAGACGTGGCCAGCGATTCTCGCGGAACAAAACGTGCGTTACCGGAAGGCAAAGCTGGTGCTCTTCCGGGGAAGAACCTACTCGGGTTGCGGGACCGCGCAGGCGGCGACGGGACCCTTCTATTGTCCGGCGGACGAGAAGGTCTACATCGACCTAAGTTTCTGGGACGAACTGGCCAAGCTCGGAGGCGGAAGGAGCGAGTTCGCGCAGGCCTACGTGGTGGCGCATGAGTTAGGACATCATGTGCAGAAGATCCTCGGCATCGAGTCGCAGGTGCGGCGGCTGAGCAGCCAGGATCCCGCACAGCGCAATCATCTCTCCGTAGATCTGGAGTTGCAGGCAGACTGCTTTGCCGGAGTATGGGCGCACAGCACGGAGGAGCGGAAGATCGTGCACGAGTCCGACATCGACGCGGGCCTGAAGGCCGCGGCCGCGGTAGGAGACGACCATATCCAACGGATGTCGCGTGGCACTGTGAGCCCGGAGAGCTTTACTCACGGCACAAGCGCGCAGCGACAGATGTGGTTCCGCCGAGGGCTTGAGGGTGGGACTGTGGCAAATTGCAATACCTTCAAGGCAGGCGGCAGTGCTTCGAGCGACGACGCTCAGTAGGAGCTATTGCAATACGGTCAACGTCTCGTTCGCCTTCGCAACGTCTCCGTCGAAGTACCTGCGAATCTTCTCCGCAGTAGCCGCATTGACCACTGCCGTCAGCGCGTCCGGCGGAGCCTGACGGATACCGCGCAGGCTGCCGAAGTGCTCCAGCAGGCGTTGCCGCGTGCGCGGACCGACGCCGGGGATGGCGAGTAGCTCGCTGTCGCGGTCCCGCATCTCGCGGCGCTTGCGATGGTAGGTGACGGCGAAGCGGTGGCTCTCGTCTCGAATCTTTTGCATCAGGTGCAGTACAGGAGAGCGGCGATCGAGCACGACGGGGTCGTCCTCCTGCCCATGGACGTAGATGATCTCCTCGCGCTTGGCGATGCTGGCGAGCGGCTGCAAGGTGACGCCGATCTCTTCGAGCGCCGCGTAGGCCGCGTGCAACTGCCCGAGTCCGCCATCGATCAGGATGAGGGAGGGGAAGGGCTTCTTATCTTCCTGCAAACGCTTATAGCGGCGCTGGATCACCTCGCGCATGCTGGCGAAGTCGTCGACTCCCGTGACGGTTCTTACCTGGAACTTGCGGTAGTCGGCCTTCTTCATGGCGCCGTCCTCCCAGACGACCATGGAGGCGACTGTCTCCGCGCCCTGGATGTGCGAGATGTCGAAGCACTCGATGCGACGGGGCAGCTCCTCCAGCGTGAGGGCCTCTTGCAGTGACTCCTGAATGGCCTTGATGCTTGGTTGGAGAACGCGGAAGCGCTGGTCGTACGATTGCTTGGCGTTCTGGCAGACGAGGTCGACGAGCGACCGCTTCTCTCCCCGTTGCGGTGCGGCGATCTCGATCCGGTGGCCGGCGCGTTCGGTCAGCAGCTCGGCGAGAAGGGCGCGGTCGGGGAAGTCCACCGGCACCAGGATCGATCGTGGTACGTAACTCTGATCGAGGTAGAGCTGTTTGACCAGCGCGGAGAAGAAGGCAGCCGGAGAGAATGCGCCGTTGAGCTCCGTGAGGCCAGAGTGCTGCGTGACGGGGACGTCTTCCGCGACCTCGGGGGCAGGCTGCGAGGGGTCCGGTTCAAGACGCGGTACGGACTCGACCGCGGTCCCGCCCTCGGTGCCCTCATTCAAACGAGTCGAGAGTGACTCGGGCAGCTCCTCCCAGAAGAAGTCGCGGCGGTCGACGATCTTGCCTCCACGCATGTGGAAGAGGTTCACGGCCAGCATGTCATTCTCGTAGTGGAAGCCGAAGACATCGGCGTCTTCGTTGTCGGTGGTCGCGATGCGCTGCTTGTCCTGCATCTGGTGGACGGTGACGACCTGGTCGCGTAGTTTTGCGGCGAGCTCGAACTGCTCGTTTTGAGCCGCTGCCGCCATGCGCTTGGTCAGCAGTGATTCGAGCTCTCCGGTGCGGCCTTCGAGGAAGAGCTGCACATCGCGAATGGTCTCTTTGTAGACCTCGGGAGTCGTCAGCCCCTCGACGCAAGGCCCGAGGCAGCGCTTGATGTAGTACTGCAGGCAGGCGCGCGGATGGTAGCGTGAGAGGTCGACCTTACAGCTTGGGATGAGGAAGCTGCGATGGATAAGGTCGACGAGACGATAAGCCAGGTTGCCGGGGAAGTACGGGCCGAAGTACTGACCTCCGTCCTTGCGGAGCTTTCGCGTGACGAAGACCTTGGGGTAGCGGTCGCCCATGGTGAGCTTGATGTAGGGATAGGTCTTGTCGTCGCGCAGCAGGATGTTGAAGCGGGGCTTGCGCTGCTTGATGAGGTTGTTTTCAAGCGCCAACGCCTCGCGCTCGTTGTCGACGGTGATGTACTCGAGGTCGACCGCCTCGCGCATGAGGGAGCCGGTCTTGGCGTTAGCCTGCGAGGCTTCGAGGAAGTAGGAGCGCACCCTAGCCCGCAGATTCTTCGCCTTACCGACGTAGATGACCTCTCCCTCCGCGTTCTTATAGAGGTAGCAACCCGGTTGGGTGGGGAGCGTGCGTATTTTCTCGAGCAGATCCATGTAGCTGGCAGCGCCAAGGGGGAAGGCGTATTCCTAGTTTAGTTCGTTAGGCTTATGTGCAGAATGAGTGAGTTACGGATTAGGAGTCTTCCAACGAGATCCGGTAGATTTGACTCTATAGTCCCCCAAAAGTTCCGAGCCGTTTTAGTCCCGAAACGGCGCAAATCTTTGCAAATTCCCGTAGATCCAACAATGCAAAGCACTTAAGTCGACCTTTTGTTTGGCATGGAAATTGCATCACCAGAAGCGTTGCAAGAGACAGCTTTTTATTGGAAGTCCATTGAAAGAACGGTTTTATAAGGAGATGACGCGATGAATCCCAGTATGATCCAAGCTCCAAATCAAAGTAGGGAGTCGGTTGTCCATCGAGCGATTACGGCGGCAGGTACTGTCCTCGCAGGCAGTCTTGTGCTGGCACTTACGGTAGGTTGCTCGACGAAGAATTATGTGAAGTCCCAAACGACCCCGATCATCCAGCAGACCAATGAACTGGATACCAAGACAGCGGCGGATCACAGGAACATCGTAGATACGGATCAGCGTGCTCAGAGCGGCATCGCTGGAGCACAAAGTGCAGCGAGCACTGCGGATCAGCATGCCCTCGCGGCAGGACAGGCTGCTAATACCGCCAATCAATCGGCCCAGGAGGCATATAACCGGGTCGATAGCCTAAGCGGTGTCGTCGCCAACTTGGATAACTACAAGCCCCTGGCGGAGGTGAATGTAACCTTCGGCTTCGACAAATCGGTTCTAACTGCCGCTGACCGCAAGCAGCTCGACGACCTCGCCACGACGGTGCAGTCCGCACGCGGTTACATCCTGCAAGTAACTGGTGGCACGGACTCTACGGGCGACGCGAACTATAACTATCAGTTGAGCCAGCGCCGTGCCGATGCCGTCGTGAACTATCTCGCGACTAAGTACAACATCCCGCCGCATAAGTTTTATCTGGTAGGTATCGGAAAGGATCAGCAGGTAGCAAGTGATCGCACCGCCGCAGGCCGTGCCCAGAATCGCCGTGTGGAGATCAAGCTGCTCTCGAATCAAACCTCGGGCAATGGTACGACGGCTCGTAGTGGTCAACCGAGCGGTATGTAGTTTTACTTAGCCTCCAACCAGTTACAACAAAGCCTGCCAGTCTGATCTTTCAGATGGCAGGCTTTTTATTTGTAACTCGAGCTAAGCCTCATCTTGAGATAGACCAATCCCATGATGGCCGATGCAAGAATCACCCACAAAAACTGATACCAGTAGAAGAACGGAAACCCAAAGAGCGCAGGTGTCGACCGCGCATAGATCTGCGGGAAGAGCAGGGCAACATACGGCAACACCAGCGGAGCCAACCACCACTTAGTTCCCCGTGCTTTCTTCACCGGTTGCTCCATGCTTGCTTCTCCTGAACTGTTTCTTTGAAGAGAATACTGGAAATTCGACTTAGTGAGGGAATATCTGCACGGCCCGATTTCGGACGGTTGTCGGGTAAAGTTAACGAATGGCACCTCGCTCTCCAGAGCACCTCGTCTCGTCCGATCCAGCTACGGAGCCTCCCGGAGCCCCCAGCGAATCGGCGCGTCAGGCCGCTGCGCCCCTTGCGGAAGCCGTTACGATCATGGCTCGCCTGCGCGGGCCCGATGGCTGCCCGTGGGACAGGGAGCAGAGCTTCGACTCGATCAAGAAGCACACGCTGGAGGAGACCTACGAGGTCTTCGACGCGATCGAGCGCCGGGCCTGGCCGGATCTTCGTGACGAACTTGGCGATTTGCTGCTTCAGGTGCTCTTCTACGCGCAGATGGCCGACGAGGCGGGTTACTTTACACTAGCTGACGTCGCGGCTGGGTTGAACGCCAAGCTCATCCGTCGTCACCCGCACATCTTTGCCGGAGAGGAAGTGAGCGATTCTGCCACCGTTCTACGCAATTGGGAGCAGATCAAACGCGCAGAGAAAGTCTCCGCTGCCGACACGCAAACCTCCATGCTGGACGATGTCCCCCGATCCATGCCTGCCTTGTTGGAGGCGTCGAAGCTCGGTTCACGGGCAGCAAAGGTAGGCTTCGACTGGCCGGACGCAGCAGGGCTCTTCGAGAAGTTGCAGGAGGAGATCGGAGAATTAAAGGCCGAACTTCCGGCCTCCGCCGAATCGAAGAGCACAGTATCGAACGCAGCGATCGAGGAGGAGTTAGGGGATGTACTGTTCACGGCGGTCAATCTTGCACGGCATCTGAAGGTCGACCCGGAGTCCGCGCTTCGTGCTGCGAACGCGAAGTTCCGCAAACGCTTCGCCACCATGGAGTTCGCTGGAGGCGGTCGAGAGGGCCTCGAAGCGCTCTCCCCACCGGATCTGGAAGCGTTGTGGAACGAAGCCAAGTTGAAGGAACGCGAGAGCATGAACAAGCTTGAGGAGCAAAGGCCATGAGTATGCAGCAAACGCCAGTGGTGCAGGAACACGCGGAGCAGAGGGACGAAACACCTTCGATTCGCATCGCTTCTCTGCACGATCTGGCACAGTTTCAGATCTGTGTGGATCTCCAGGTCGCAGTCTGGGGATACAGCGAAGGAGACGTAATTCCGCGGCGGGTATTTTTGCTGGCTGACCGTATCGGTGGACAGGTCTTAGGTGCCTTCGACGGCGAAAAGATCGTCGGATTTGCCATGGGTCTGCCGGGATATCGCAACGGTCAGCCCTACCTCCACTCGCATATGCTGGCAGTGTTACCGGAGTACCGTAACCTGGGCCTCGGGCGCCGTTTGAAGCTCGCCCAACGCGACGATGCCCTGGCCCGTGGCTTCGAGTTGATGGAGTGGACCTTCGATCCCTTGGAGATCAAGAACGCTCACCTGAACATCGCCCGTCTGGGCGCGATCTCCCGCCGTTACAAACCCGACTTCTATGGCCCATCCTCTTCGCCGCTGCAGGGCGGTCTGCCGACCGACCGGCTCTACGCCGAATGGTGGCTGCGTTCTCCCCGCGTGACGCGAATCCTGAACGAAACCGGGCCCGAGCAGCAAACCCAGGCGATTTCGGAGGAGGTCATCGTCCCGCACGAGTTATACCAGTGGAAACAAGCGGAGGCGACTCGAAATCTGGCCAGCGCCCGCCAGCTTGCGAACCGCGAAGCGCTGCAGTCTGCCTTCAGCCGCGGGCTTGCCATTGTAGGCTACCGCCGTGAAAGCAATGGAGATGGGCATTTTCTCTTGGGTACTATCGATTCGGCGGAGATCGCTCCAAACGTAGCGGACATCCTCCCTTAGCAGGTAAAATGTCTCTAATCGTTTATTTCCAGTTGAATACTTCTTGTGGGTTCGCGGTACGATGTTCTGGCGCTCTGCCTTAATCCCCATCGCCACGCCTGCACATTACCCGGACAGGAAACCGCACATGCTCAAGATCGATGCCATCCACCTGCGCGAAATCAACATGCCCCTGGCGTACCCATTTGAGACCAGCTTCGGGCTCACCACGGGGAGACGCATCCTGCTGATTGAGCTGGAGTCCGATGGTCTGACGGCTTGGGGCGAGTGTGTCGCCGGGGAACACCCCTACTTTAGCGACGAGATGATCGACACCGCCTGGATCATCACCGAGACCGAGCTTGCCCCGCGCCTGCTGGAGGCTGAGCTCTCCGGCGGAGGGAGTTGTCCGGATCTCTTCAAGCCCGTCCGTGGCCACCGCATGGCCAAGGCGGCGATCGAAAATGCAGTCTGGGACCTCGAGGCGCAGCTAGAGGGCGTTGCTCTCTCTGAGTTGCTGGGAGGAACGCGCAAGGTGATTCCCTGTGGCGTCTCGATCGGAATCCAGCCCTCGCTGGAGCAGTTGTTGGACAAGATCGCCACCGAACTGGACGCCGGCTACCAGCGCATCAAATTGAAGTGCAAACACGGCTGGGATACGCGCATCTTCGAGGCAGTCCGCGCACGCTGGCCGGAGATCCTGCTGAGCTGCGACGCCAACTCCGCGTACCGGATGAGAGACTTCGACCACATCGCCAGTTGGGATCAGTTCAACCTGTTGATGATCGAGCAGCCGCTCTGGTACGACGACTTCTACTTTCACGCCATGCTACAGAAGCAGATCGAGACCGCGATCTGCCTGGACGAATCGATCCGCAACCGCCGCGACGCGCTGGCTGCCATTGATATGGAGTCCTGCCGCATCATCAACATCAAGGTAGGCCGCGTAGGAGGCTTCAGCGAGGCCATAGCAGTCCATAACGCGGCGGCAGAGCGCGGCATCCCTGTATGGTGCGGTGGCATGTTGGAGACCGGCATCGGGCGCGCTCACAATATCGCTCTCTCCTCGCTGCCGAACTTCTCGCTTCCAGGCGATGTCTCCGCCTCCAGCCGTTACTGGGCACAGGACATCGTCGATCCCCCAATTACGGTGAGCGCCAAGGGTGAGATCCTCGTCCCAACCACCTCTGGCTCCGGCTACCCCATCCTGAAGGATCGCATCGAGTCTCTGACCGTGCGGCGCACCTCGCTGCACGCCAAGGCCCGCGTCACGGTCTAAATCGTGAAGCCGAGACAGCCTAGCGCGTCGGCAAAGGCGTGTTGAGTAACATTCGAACCGCATCTTGATAACTGAGCGGTGGCAGCCTCTGGAAGGCAGACGCATCCACATTAGCGCGAACGTTCAGCGTCTTCACCATCAAAGCGCGTACCGTTACCTGCTCGATAAAGTGCGTGAAGATCCACCGCCCCCCACCTGCATCCGTCTGTTCGAGCACCAGCTTGCCCCCCGGATAGATATGGGCCAGCATCCCCCAGCCAAAGTTCACGCCTTGGAAGATGGTTCCCTCCATCCGAACCAGTTGCCGGGTCTTCGCGTCGATCCACATCCTGCCCCTGAGCCCGGTCAGCGCAGCGGAGGTCGTCGTCGGAGGCTTCCAATGTGGATTGGGTTCATAGTCCATCACAATCTCCACCGCTCCATGATTTGCCCCGGACTGCGGTTGATCCGGAGTATAGGTATAGATCATGGCATCGGGCAGCAGCCGGATCATGGAGTCCGCAAGCTTTCGGCCCGACTCTTCGTTCTTGACGTGTTTGAAATAGTCCGACGGCGAAATGATCATGGAGTTCAGCCGGTCGCGCTCAGCCTTGTCCTCATCCTCTGTAAGGGCTCGGCCGCTTTTCAAGACCAGCCTGGCAACACTTCCATCTTTGCTTTCGATGACGTCGCGTTCCAGCTCCCCTTTGTCGTCGCGAACATGCATTCGATAACGTAAATAGGAGTCGCGATGATGCAGGTCGATCAGCTCATTCGCGGCCGCATCGACGACCCAGCTACGAGGCTCTACCGCCAGATCGGCGGAGTTACTTGGAGCCTGCGCGGCACGCGCGACGAGTTCTCTGTTGGAAGGAATGACCGTAAGCGCGGAGAGAATGGATACCCCGACGCACCAACTCCGCAGCCGCCAAGAAGACAGAGTACGTGCGCTAATAGAACTGCTGAGTTGGCTCTCCCGGCGTCCCGCAGGAATCCGCCTCGAGCCGCCGTCTTTTTCCCCGCCGCAATGAAACAGAACCGGAACCTCCTGTCTCGCATTTTGCATTTCGATTGCCCAATTGAGACAGCGTACTGCTAGGGTAAGACGTACGCCGACGCGCCAAAGTTTGCCGCCTCGCCACAATGCCTCTGCGTTTGCCTTGCGGCGGAGGCTTGCGTATAGTTCGGGCAAGACGCACCAAATCAGATTCACATCACCGGGAGAACAGAAGCCCATGAAGCCAAACGAGGGTTCCACCGCCATCGGGAAGTCGGTCGTCGTTCGAGGAGAACTCTCCGGCAACGAAGACCTGTATTTAGATGGCGACCTTGAAGGAACCATTACGCTGACCGAGAGCCGTCTTACGCTCGGACCCAATGCAAGGGTCAAGGCAGACCTGAACGTTCGTGATCTGGTCGTCTTCGGTCGACTGACAGGCAATGTTCGGGCCACGGGGAGCATCGATCTGCGCCAGTCCGCCGTCGTCAGTGGCGATCTGGTCGCCAGCAGGCTCTCCATCGAAGAGAGCGCCCTGATCCAGGGCCGCGTCGAGCTGACTACCGCCTCTGAGAAGCACTCCACGAGGGAAGCCGCAGAGCCCAGCGCGACATTCGCGCTCGAGCCACAGGCTTAGGCAGGAGGGAAGCGAGGACGATGCGCAACCTCTTCGGCGGTAACGATAATTCAGGTAACTCCAAGGGCCAGGGCAACGAGCGAATTCCCCGTCACTCCAGCGGATGGAAGGAGCTGTTGAAGCATCTGCGCGGCGAAGAGTCGCTGCGCATCCTCGACATCGGCCCTACCTCCTCGACGAATATCAACTTCATCACCAGCATCGGCCACAGTATCTACATGGCGAATCTGGTGGAGGAGGCTGCTAAGCCGGAATGGATCACCGCAGGAGAACCAGGTGAGCCCGCCGGATTCGACGTCGACGGCTTTCTAGCCTCGAACCTCAACTTCTCGGGACGCATCTTCGATGTAGTCATTCTTTGGGATACAGCAGACTATCTGCCGGAGATACTGCTACCCGCGGTACTCAACCGAATTCATAGCGTCATGCAGGAGGGCGGCTTGATGCTTGCCTTCTTCCATACCAAGGCTGAAGGTCCCGAGACGGCCTTCTCACGCTATCACCTGACGGAGACAGATGCGGTCGAGATGCAGCGGGCCGGGAGCTATCCTATCCTTCGTACTTATAACAATCGTCAGATTGAAAATATGTTGAACGAATTTAGTAGCTACAAATTTTTTCTGGCGAAAGACAGTCTTCGCGAGGTCATTGTTACTCGTTAAATTCCTGCGAATTTTAGAAGGAAGGAAGCAATCAAAAGAGGGCGGTGCCAATGACTTATGGCGCGCGCCCTCTTTTTACACTTCTAAACCCGTTTCGAAACAGGAACCCTGTACGATTAGCCCTTTGCGAGCTGCTTTCTACGATCTGCCCAACGCTTTTTCATCGCGTCGGCGATACGTTTGCGTCCTTCGGGGCTAAGCTTGCGCTTTGCCGACTTCTTCGCAGGAGACGCCGCTACGGTCGCAACTGACTTCACGTTCTTACTGCCCTTAGGTCTACCGCGTCCGGACTGTCCAACCTGAGTTCCGGCCAGCACCGCACGGGCCTGTTGTAACTTCGCTATCTCAGCGTCGATCTCTGCAATGATCCCACTTAGGGCCACGTACTACCTCCTGTAGGCGGACATCCGTCATTGATCGAAATGATCAATTGTACGAAGTACCACTCTTGAACCATACAGAAGTATCTGGTGATTTGTAAATGAGAAGTGGAATAAAACTAAAAAAGGTAGGAATATTTCCTCTACTTTTTAACTGCTCCATTCGGAGTTGTTACATCGTTATCCGGCAAACTTACTGCAGGTTGTGCCGTACGAATGGAATATCCTGGACCAGCCTCATCTAATAGTTCGTAACGTGCCGTGCTACCTAGTCCGCGACGTCTAGTCGAATCTTCGACAGATTGTTTCAGTCCTTGCAAAGTAGCTTGTTTGTCCTGTGCAAACTCTTTCGCCATGTGAGTAAGTGCATAGGTCAAAATGTCGCTATGGTGAAGATTTTGCATATCTGGCGCGCGTCGTAGATTCAACCATAGACGGTGTACTAACTCCACCTCATCGGGCTGAATAGCCGGCGCGTGCGGTCCAATGTGGAAGCTTAAAGAATCCCCGTCGGGCTTTACCACATAGAAAGTGAACTGGCGCTTAGGCTCTGGTAACGCCTCCCAAGCCTGACCTACGTGGTAAGCCTGTTCCTGAGCGGTGAGCTTTGTAGATAGGCCAGAGACGACAGCTGCCGCATCCAGCGAGTTAGCCGTCTGTACTAATGCCGCGAAGATATCTCCCGCTGGCACCACCAGCAGAGAGATATGTTTTCCAAAACTCTCCGCGACCGAGACAGCCTTGGTAAATAGCATCTGCTCGTGTTCACTGAAGAGTTGTTCTGACGCGTCGACATAGTCTGGACCTCCGGCCCCCATCATGCGCGCAGCCAGTACAACCAGGTCTTGCTCCTCAGTGTCGGTACGTGTAAGTGCCCACTTCAACGCGAAGGGAGTAGCGGAATCCCGCATCGTAACAATAACGGCGCCGGGGCGAATCTCCAGGGACTCTCTGCCAACAGTATCTTGGTGCTCTAACTGAAAGTGTTCGCGCATCTGTTCTTTGGTCATGTCGTGTCTACGCTTGTTATCGCGCTCCGACAACGAAAAGATCACAAAGAGACTAGCGGCAAAAAGAATTCCACTTACTGTGGCTACCTTTTTAGTTAACAAGTTCACGAGCGCCGTTGTGAGCAGGACGAGAAAGACCGAAAGTAACCCCAGGGGTATCTCGGTCTTTCCAATCCGTAGGTTCAGCGGAACCTTCCAGCCGCGTTCCCCATGGTACTTCCAGCGCAGTACAAGCATGGCGAGGGAGTTGAAGGTAAAGCTCCAGATCACACCGAAGGCGTAAGCCTCGCCGAGCATAATTACATTTCCGCGAGTAACTATGATCGTGAGCAGTTGTAACGCCGCAACCAGATTTACTATTCGATAACTGGTTCCGAAACGGCGCTGCGGCTTACGAAACCAGTCTGCGAGTACCCCATCTTCGGCGACGCGCATAAGTACGCCGGTCGAACCTACGATGGCAGTATTGACCGCTCCACCTAGAATTAGAAATCCCACGATCACGACGAAGACACGGAAGGCGATGCGCAGGGCCAGCGGACCCGCCATATACATCGCCATTCCGGCAATGAGATTGTCGCGGTAGACCGGCACGCGGACCGAATCCGGAATCAGCATCACCGCCAGCATGGAGCCGAGGCCGGTAAAGAAGAAAGTGTAGATCGCGATAACGATCGCCGCGCGCTTCAGATTCTTCAGCTTCGGATGCTCGATCTCGCGATTTACCTGCGCCAGCGACTCCTCGCCGCTCATCGCCAGGACAGAGTGGCCAAACGCCATAAGTACACCGAACAATCCAACGGTCTTCATGAAGCCGGTATTCTTCAGGAAACCCATCGCATCGTCGGAAAAATGTAAGTTCTCAGGGATAGGTAGAGGCGGTAGATGCGCGCCGCGTAAGAGTGCGGTAAAGATTCCCCAGGCCAGCAGAATAACTACCATCACGGTAGTAATCTTCATGACCTTCAGAGCCTTGTCGCTCGACTCTTCGATACCCTTGGTGTTCTGCCACCAGAAATAGATCGTAACTAGTACCGCAATACAGGCTGAACTTCCGTTGATCGGAAACTGGCGTGCAGTGCCATCGACATGCACCGTCAGCAACGTCATCCAATGCCGGTCCGCACAGAGCCTCAAAACTTCATTCAATAAACCGATGATGTATTGTCCGGCGGAGACGCCCGAGATAGGTCCGGTCAGCACATAGTCGAACATCAACGCAGAGACACTTAGCTTGGCGAAGGTCCCACCCAGCGCCTCCTTGACGATGCGGTACACGCCGCCGCGAGTAAACATGCTGCAGCTCTCGACGTAGACCTTCCGCACCGCAAAGCTAAAGAGCATCACGCCCAGGATGAACCAGGGAGCCGACTTACCGACCGCCTCCTCCGCGATACCGCCGGCATAGAAGGCCGAGGAGCCAAGATCGTTCAGAACGATAGCCGCTGCCCGCCAAAAGGAGATGAAGGTGAGCATGACCGACGAGGCCACCACCAGACGGACTCGATTGGATTGCGGTTTGGAGATGCTTTGCTTGATGTCCATTATCGTGAGCGCAGTGCGTTGTTCCATTCCCGAAGGCTGTCCCTGCAAGAGACTCGTTCAGCCATCAGAATTGAATCGAAGAGATGGATCATGTCTTATGGAGAATTTAGCTGCACCCCACCCTGCAACGATCTACTCGTCCTCTTCCAGCAGCTCCTTCAGGTCACCAACCACGCTGACCGCGATTACGATTGCCGAACCAGCCATTCCGATAAAGAACAGTGGGACGACAATCCTTGCGACTAACTGAATAAAAAATTCCATGCCACAAAGATTGTATCCCCTTTGTAAAGCCCGGCTGCCTGATTCGGAGCGGGCGCCCTGCCAATAGGAACCTCCCGAGCTACGTTGAGGGGCTACGAGTTACCGTACCGTCATCATGTGAATGTTAGACTTCGCTTTGAGATGCGACTTATTCCCGCAAGGCTATGGGCCTTGGCCTTGCTCTCCGGCGTGCTTCAGGTTCTTCCGTTTCCAATCGCCGGACCTGTGCCGTTGTGGCGCACCACCTTCTGCTGGATCGCGCTGCTTCCGCTTCTAGCCGCTCTTACCCGGACAAACCGGCAAGGAGACCCACTTACTCCGTTTCAAGGGGCGATTCTGGGTTATGCCTGCGGCTTTGTCTGGTATCTAGGAAATTGTTACTGGATCTACCAGACCATGTATCTCTACGGCGGCCTGGCCAAGCCCATCGCCGCCGGAATCCTGGTACTCTTCTGCCTCTATCTCGGCCTCTACCACGCGCTCTTCGCCGCTATAGTTACAGCTCTCCGCCGCTCCCGGCTGCACATCCAGGGATCCCTCTTACTAGTTCCGTTTGTTTGGGTTGCCGTGGAATTGGCCCGCGCCCGCATCACCGGTCTGCCCTGGGATCTGTTAGGTATCGCACAAGTCGACAACCCTCTCCTGAGCCGGCTGGCCCCCCTCACCGGAGCCTACGGCCTCTCGTTCGTCATCGCCGGAGTCAACGCGCTCTGGCTGGTCCGCATCCGCTTGAAGGAGCGCCGCCACACCCGCTCGATCCTCACCGTCGCGGGAGTCGTTCTGGTGCTGCTCTACTTGGCGGTGCTGCGCCGCGTCCAGCCCCCCGCACACGTTCCAACCACGGCGGTCGCCACGCTCGTGCAGCACAATCTTAGCGTCGGCACCCAGACCGACACACAAGAGTCCACCCGGCAGATGCTCGACTCCTTCACCCGCCTCAGCCTCTTCCCGCCGGCGATGCGCTGCAACGGCATCCCCGAGCTCCCCGCCACCCGCTGCGCTGACCCCACCGGAGGCCAGAACAACTCCGTCGAAGGCCTCCACGCCATCCTGCCCACCAGCCTCATCGTCTGGCCCGAGTCCCCATCCAACTTTGAAGAGCGCGACCCCGCCTTCCGCAGTACCATGTCCACCCTGGCCCACGCGATGCGTACCCCCGTAATCGCCGGCAATATCGGCATCGACCCTAACCCGGCGACCAAGCGAGGTTACTCGCTCTACAACTCCGCCGACCTCATCGCCCCGGACGGTACCTTCACCGCCCGCTACGACAAGATCCACCTGGTCCCCTTCGGCGAGTACGTCCCCTTCAAATCCCTCTTCTTCTTCGCCGGAAACCTCCTGGGCGAAGTAGGTACCTTCGACTCCGGCACCCACCGCACCGTCCTCTCCAGTGGAGACCACCACTACGGCACCTTCATCTGCTACGAATCCATCTTCGGCGACGAGGTCCGTCAGTTCGCCAAGCAGGGAGCCGACGTGCTGGTCAACATCTCCAACGACGGCTGGTACGGCGACACCAGCGCCCCCTGGCAACATCTCAACATGGTCCGCATGCGTGCCATCGAAAACCACCGCTGGGTCCTGCGTGCCACCAACACCGGCGTCACTGCCGCCATCGACCCCTACGGCCGCGTCACATCCGCTGCACCCCGCCACATCCGCACCGCGCTCCGCGTCGCCTTCGGCTACGAGACCGACATCACCTTCTACACCGCTCACGGCGACCTCTTCGCCTGGACCTGCGTCCTCATCTCCGTACTGGCCCTCACCTACGGCCTCCTGCGTCGCCACGATTCCACCGCCAGGATGCAATAGAATCAAACCTTATGCTTGATGACCTCGAATTCCGTTACTCCCCGGTCCGCGACAGAGTCCGCGAACTGCGGGAGTATCTTTGACTCCGCCCGTCTCCGCCGCGAACTAGCCATCCTCGAAGAAAAGATCTCCGACCCTACCGTCTGGGCTGACGCCACGCGCTCGCAGCCGTTGATGCGCGAGCGCAAGCGCCTCGAAACCCTCCTCGCCGACGACGCAGAGCTCGCCCGCCGCTCCGACGACATCGAAGCCTACTTCGAGCTCGCCCGCGAAGGCGAGAATACCGAGCCCGACCTCACCCGCGAGATCCCCTCTCTCATCGACTTCTCCGAAGCCCTCGAATCGAAGACCATGCTCTCCGGCGAGACCGACCCGCTCAACGCCATCGTCGTCGTCCACCCCGGCGCAGGCGGCACCGAGTCCCAAGACTGGGCCGAGATGCTCATGCGCATGTACATCCGCTGGGGCGAGCGTCAGAACTTCAAGGTCGAGATCAACGAGGTCCAGGACGGCGACGAGGCTGGCATTAAATCCGCCACCTTCACCATCTCCGGCGACTTCGCCTTCGGTCTGCTCTCCGGCGAGACCGGCGTCCACCGCCTCGTCCGCATCTCCCCCTTCGACTCCGCCAAGCGCCGCCACACCAGCTTCGCCAGCGTATTCGTCTCGCCTGAGATCGACGACACCATCGTCATCGACATCAAGCCCGACGACCTCCGCATCGACACCTACCGCTCCGGCGGCAAGGGCGGCCAGCACGTCAACACCACCGACTCCGCCGTCCGCATCACTCACATCCCCACCGGCCTCGTCGCCGGTTGCCAGAACGAGCGCTCCCAGCACAAGAACAAGGAGCGCGCCATGAAGCTCCTCCGATCCCGCCTCTACGAGTACGAGCTCGACAAGAAAAAAGCCATCAGCCGCAAACTCGAAGACTCCAAGCTCGACATCAAGTTCGGCTCCCAGATCCGCAGCTACGTCCTGCAGCCCTACCGCATGGCGAAGGATCTCCGTACCCGCGTGGAGGTCGGCGACGTCGACAAGGTCCTCGACGGCGCGCTCGAGCCCTTCATCCGCGGTTACCTGCGCATGCGCCGCGAGGGCAACTTTCCCGCACAGACCGCGGAGGACGACGACCTCGGCTGACGAACGTCCAACCTCTTTGGTGCATCCCGGGATAGCTCCCGGCATCCAACTAGCTGCATCAGGAGGTTGAACCCGCATATGCCCAGCAAAGCCGCTGCAGAGCCCGTCGCAACCACAGAGCTTCGAAAACAGCTTCTAGCGCTCCTCAACGGCGGTCAGGCCCACGCCACCTTCGACGACGCCGTCAGGGACTTTCCCGCCAAGTTGCGCGGCACGGTTCCCGAGAGCCTTCCGTACTCCGCTTGGCAGTTGCTGGAGCATCTTCGCATCACCCAACGCGACATCCTCAACTTCAGCGCCCCTCCCACCGGTGGCTACCACCCCATCCAATGGCCGGACGACTACTGGCCCAAGGAAAAGGAGCCACCCTCCGCCCAGGCCTGGGACCAATCCATCGCCGCCGTCCACAGCGACCTCAAGCACTTCATCGCGCTCCTCGAAAACCCCTCCGCCGACCTCTTCAAGCCCTTCCGCTGGGGCGACGGCCAGAACCTCCTCCGCGAAGCCCTCCTCATCGCCGACCACACCGCCTATCATCTGGGCGAACTTATCGTCCTGCGCCGCCTGCTCGGCGCCTGGCACAAGTAACCGGCCTGGAGACTCGATGAACGAACCTGAACTGATCCGCGACATGCTCGGCGATCCCGAAACCGAAAAGATCACCATTGCCGTCGTCGGCCTCTCCGAAGACCCGTCCAAGCCAAGCCACTACGTCTCCGAGTACATGCAGCAGCGCGGCTACCAGATCTTTCCCGTTAACCCCGCCATCGCCTCCGTCCTGGGCGAGACCTCATACCCCTCCCTCACCGGCCTGCCCGTCAAACCCGATATCGTCAACGTCTTCCGCCTCCCCTCTTTCATCCCAGCCATCGTCGAGGAGATGCTGACACTCGGCCTCAAAGACCTCTGGATTCAGCAGGGAATCGTCAACCGCGAGGCCGCCGCCCGGGCCGAGGCAGGAGGCATCCGCGTCGTGATGGACCGCTGCATCATGACCGAACATCGCCGCAACCGGATCTGAAATGCTCCAATCGGGACCGAATGGTCGGGATCGCACGAAACCAAGCCGCTTCCACCCACGTCTCACAGTCGGACCCATACAATCGTTAAAGATGACCCTTCGCACAATTTTTAGAACATTCGCTGTCCTCCTCGGTCTGCTGATCGCGTCGCCGCTCTCCCAGGCTCAGCTCGCCGTCGTCGGAGACGGCGGCCCCGGCCCGGTCAAGGCACAGCACCTCACCGCGGAGCTGGTCACGCTCTCGCCCTCCATCGCGCCCGGCGGTACCCTGCAGGCCGGTCTCGTAATTACCCTCGAAGAGCATTGGCACGTCTACTGGATCAACGCGGGCGACTCCGGCGAACCGCCCAAAATCACCTGGACCCTTCCCGCCGGCATCACCGCCGGACCCATGCAGTTTCCCATTCCCAGCCGCCTTCCGCTCGGCCCCTTGATGGACTTCGGCTACGAAGACACCGTCGCCTTTCCCGTCCAGCTCTCGGCTGCAAAGTCCGTCAAACCCGGCCCAATCCATCTCGATGCCATAGTCAACTGGCTCGTCTGCCGTGAGGTCTGCATCCCCGGCAAAGCCCACCTCGGCCTCAACCTCCAGGCGACACCCACCGCCACGCCGCCTCAGACCGTAGGAGCCCTTGGCACCGCACTGACGCTGCTCCCCAAGCCGCTCCCGCCCTCCATGAAGTACACCGTAGCCGGCGGCAAGACCGACTTCGTCGTAACCCTCATCACTGGCGACACCGAATCCGACGCCGAGTTCTACCCCTTCGATCAGGAGCAGATCAACAACGCCGCCGACCAGATCGCCGAGGTCATTCCCAACGGCATCCGCATCCGCGTAAAACGCTCCGAAGATCTCAAGACCCTGCCCGCGCAGTTGCACGGTCTCATCCGCCTCAGTGACACCCAGGCCTACGACGTCACCGCCCCGGTCGTCCCCGGAGAGGTGCCTGTTGCCAACCCTGTCATCGATGGCAGCAAGAACGCCAGCGCCGTCACCACCGTGACAGCCATCGGACTGGCCTTTCTTGGCGGCATCATCCTCAACCTGATGCCCTGCGTCTTCCCGGTGCTCTTCCTCAAGGGCCTGGCGCTGGTCCAGTCCTCCGGCGAAGACCGCAGCCGTCTGCGCAGCCATGGCCTGGTCTACACCCTCGGCATTCTCGTCTCGTTCTGGGTCATCGTCGCCGCGCTGCTGGTGCTTCGCGCCGGAGGCAGCCAGGCTGGATGGGGCTTCCAGCTCCAATCCCCAACCTTTATCGCCGTCCTCGCGGCCGGATTGTTCTTCTTCGCACTCTCGCTCGCCGGACAGTTCGACCTCGGCCTCTCGCTCACCAGCGTAGGTGGAGAACTGGCCCAGAAGCAGGGCTATACCGGCAGCTTCTTCACCGGCGTCCTGGCCACCATCGTCGCCACACCCTGCACCGCTCCGCTCATGGGCGCGGCCATCGGCTTCGCCCTTGCGCAGCCCGCTGGCATCACCTTCGCCGTCTTCACCGCGCTCGGTCTAGGCCTCGCCGCACCCTATCTGCTCCTCAGCTTCAACCCCGCCTGGACGCGCCTTCTGCCCCGTCCCGGCGCATGGATGGAGACCCTCAAGCAGTTCACCTCCATCTTCCTCTTCGGCTCCGCGATCTGGCTGGCGTGGGTCTACGGCAACCTCTACTCCGGTGGAGCAGCCTCCGCTGGCGGCGTCGACCACCTGGCCCGCCTTCTCTGGTGCTTCCTCATCCTGGCGATCGCCGGCTGGGCGCTCGGCAAATGGCCCGCCAAGTGGTCCAGTGCCATCACCGCTCTGGTCCTGGCAGTCATCGCAATCGCCATTCCGCTCTACCAGCCCAAAGACACAACGCTCGTCTGGAAGCCCTACACCCAGCAAGCACTGGACTCCGCTCGCTCCTCCGGCCACCCCGTCTTCATCGACTTCACCGCCGCCTGGTGCCTTAGCTGTCAGGTCAACGAGCGGCTGGTCCTCAAGTCCGCCGAGGTCCAGAAGCAGTTCACCGCCCACAACGTCACGCTTCTTAAAGCCGACTGGACCCAGTACGACCCCGAGATCACCAAACAACTCGCCGCCGTAAATCGAAGCGGCGTACCGACATACGTGATCTATCCCACCAGCTCTCAGGCCATGCCCGATGTCCTGCCCGAGGTCCTTACCAAGTCCATCGTCGTCGACGCTCTAGCCAAAGATCTCAAATAAAGTGCAAAATTACCGGAGATTTTGACTTTTGCACCTCGAAGACGTCTCATAACCCAGCACGCATTCCAATCGCGGAGGATCCCATGGTTTCGTCAATACGCAAATGGGTCGCAACTTCAACCTTCACCCTCCTCCTGTCCGCATCGGCCCTCGCCGTCGCTCCGGGCTCCACGGCGCCGGACTTCCAGGGCACCGACTCCAACGGCAAGACCCACTCCCTCTCGCAGTACAAGGGCAAGTACGTCGTGCTGGAGTGGGCCAATCAAGGCTGTCCCTTCGATCAAAAACACTACCTCAGCGGAAGCATGGAGTCGCTCCAGAAGAAGTGGACCGGCAAGGGCGTCGTCTGGCTCTCCGTCATCTCCTCCGCTCCCGGCCAACAGGGCTTCGTCTCCCCAACTGAAGAGAACGAATACCTCAAGAAGATGAACGCCGCTCCCACCGCCGCCATCCTCGACCCCAGCGGCAAAATCGGCCGTCTCTACTCGGCCAAGACCACCCCGCACATGTTCGTCATCGATCCCACCGGAAAGCTGATCTACCAAGGCGCAATCGACGACAAGCCCACCACCGACCAAGCCGACCTGAAGGGCGCACATAACTACCTCGAGGAAGCCCTCAGATCCGCAATGGCTGGAAAACCCGTATCCACCGCCTCCACCCGCGCCTATGGATGTTCGGTAAAGTACGCCGACTGAGTCTCTCTAGAACCCCTTACCTCCCGCCGGAATAAAAGACGATCCAGTAAATTTATCTAGCGGGAGAGTAAGACCATGAAGAAAAGTGAATTGCCAACGCAGGATCCCAGCGAGCAATACCGATCCGCAGAAGGCTTATCCCGCAGAACCATGCTCAAAGGATTAGCAGCGGTAGGGATCGCAGCAGTCCCACCCAGCACATCGTCGGCTGAGACAAACCGAGACGAACTCGACCGTCGCGTAGCAGAGTCAAGCCCAACCCCAGGAACCTCTCAGAGCGAGCTCGACTCCGCTAGAATGGCCGAAGTCGTTCGCTTCACCGCGGAGACTTTAACCACCGACCATCCCATCCCCTTCGGCGCGCTGATCGTCAACACAGCGACCGGGGAGCTCCTGCAAAAAGCTGTGAACGCCGTCGGACAAGAGAACGACCCCAGCAGTCACGCCGAACTCCGCACCGTCCGTCTCGCCTGCAAAAAACTAGGATCGTCCTCGCTTCACGGATACACCTTGTACACCACCTGCGAGCCCTGTCCCATGTGCATGGCCGACCTCTTGTGGGCAGGCATCGACCGCGTCGTCTACGGCGCAACCATCGAAGACGCCAGTCGCCACTGCCTTCAGATCCACATCTCCGCCGCCGAAGTAGTCCGGCGCAGCGATATCAAGTGCGAGATCACTGGCCCGGTCGAGCGCGACCTCGCCTACACAACCCTCTTCACCCACCCCAACATGCTCAAGGCCTTCGAGCTTTGGAAGCAAGGCTCCCAAGCCAAACAGAAGTGAAACCCATAGCCCGCACCGCCGACTAAAAGTAAGCAGGCAGCAAGAGCCATCCATCATTCTCCGCCACTACCGCCCGCCTTCTTCTCCCGTTTGATCCGAGCAATCTCATCCATCCGCTGCGCCAGCAGCTTCTCTCTACCCTCATTCGTAGGCTGATAGTAGCGCCGTCCCCTCAACCCCGCCGGCAGACACTCCATATCCGCCACCCGGCCTTCGACGTCATGCGCATACTGATAGTCCTTCCCATAATCCAACTCCTTCATCAGTTTCGTAGGAGCATTCCGCAGATGCAGTGGAACCGGCTCCGCCGCCGTAGCCTCGATATCCGCCTGCACCGCACCATAGGCCGTATAAAGCGCATTCGACTTCGGCGCCAGCGCCAGATACACCACCGCCTGCGCCAATGCCAGCCCACCCTCCGGCTGCCCCAGAAAGTGCATCGCATCCCTCGCGCTCAGGCAAAGATTCAAAGCCTCTGGAGCCGCCAGCCCGATATCCTCCACCGCCATCCGAACCACCCGCCGCGCCACATACATCGGGTCCTCGCCCGCCTCCAACATCCGCCCCAGCCAGTACAGCGCCGCATCCGCATCCGAGTTCCTTACACTCTTATGCAGCGCCGAGATGATGTCGTAGTGCTGCTCCCCCTTCTTGTCGTAGAGCAACACCCGTCGCTGTAAAGCCTCCGCCGCCAGCGCTTTCGTAATCGCCCGCTCCCCCCGCCCCTCTGCCAGCGAAGCTGCGACGTCCAAAGCATTCAGCGCATTACGGGCATCCCCACTCGAATAAGAAGCAATCGTAGCCAGAGCCTCCGCATCCGCCTCCAAACCCATCGCCCCCAACCCACGCTCGCTATCCGCCAAAGCCCGCTGCAACAGCCCGACGATCTGCTCCTCCGTCAGCGCCACCAGCGTATAAACCCTGCACCGAGACAGCAGCGCCGCATTGATCTCGAACGAAGGATTCTCCGTCGTCGCCCCAATCAGCCGAATCGTCCCCCGCTCCACATAGGGCAAAAACGCATCCTGCTGCGCCTTGTTGAACCGATGAATCTCATCCACAAAGAGAATCGTCCGCGACCCAAAGCCCGCCGCCTTCTCCGCCTCCACCATCACCTGCTTGATCTCCTTGATCCCCGACAGCACCGCCGAGAACTCAATAAAGCTCGCCTCCGTCACTTGCGCAATAATCTTCGCCAGCGTCGTCTTACCCACGCCCGGCGGCCCCCAGAAGATCATCGAAGCCGGATCGTCCCGCTCAATCGCCAACCGCAACGGCTTCCCGGCCGCTAACAGATGCTCCTGCCCCGTATACTCCGCCAAACTCCTCGGCCTCATCCTCTCAGCCAGCGGAGCCTGCCGAGCATGGGCCGCCGCTGCCGCCATCGGCTCCGCCCCAAACAGACTCATCGCCCACCCCCAACCGCCGCCAACCGCTGCCGCGAAGCCTCATACAACAACAGACTCCCCGCAATCGCAGCGTTCAAGCTCTCCACCGGCCCCGGGCAGGGAATCGTCACCAACCCATCCGCCATCTCCAGCCACTCCGCAGCCAACCCCGCACCCTCATTCCCAATCAACACCGCACAAGCCCCGGTAAAGTCCTCCTCCTGCGCCGCCTTCACCCCATACCCATCCGCCCCCACAGCCGCCAGCAATCGTACCCCCCGCGCCTTCAGCCCCGCAGCCGCCTCTAAATCCATCCCAGCCACCGGCACCCGAAACACGCTCCCCGCCGAGGCCCGCAGCGCCTTCTGATTCCATGCACTCACCGTCCCCGGAGTCGTCAACACTCCACTCGCCCCAAACGCCTCCGCCGACCGCACCAGCGTCCCCAGGTTCCCCGGATCCTGCAACCCCGCCGCCACCAGAATCAGCGGCACCCCTACCATCACATCCTCCAGCTCCCGCACCGGAGGCACCAGCAGCGCCGCTATCCCCTGCGGAGACTGCGTCTCCACCGTGCTCGCAAAGATCTCCTCCGTGAGCCGCAACACCTCCACCCCCCGCGGAACAATCCGCGGAACCTCCCGCCCCTCAGCCAGAAAGACAGTCTTGAAGACCATCCCACTCCGCAGCGCCTCCTCCAGCAGATGATCGCCCTCAATCGCGACCAACCCTCCGCTCAACCGCGCATGCCCTGCAAAAGCCGCGCGCAGCTGTTTCACACGACTGTTCGTTCGGCTGGTAATCACAGGCAAATTCGGGGCAAATCCTCGCTCAGACATTGCTTGAATCTTACGCTGCCAGGCAGCCAGCCCGCAGACACATCCCCCGCCCGAGCCCCGGCATTGGTATGCTAAGGAGCGGAACTGCGGAGCCCCATTCCCCGCGACAACAGACCCCACCAGGCACAGGAGCCAGATTTGACGGCAGAGACCCTCCGCATCCATCCCGACGAACCCGAGCCGGAGCTCATAGAAATCGTCGTCAAGAGCCTCAACAGCGGCAACGTCGTCGCTCTGCCCACCGACACCTTCTACGGCCTCGCCGTCGATCCCGTCAATCTCCGCGCCGTCGACCGCATCTATGACATCAAGACCCGCGCCCGCCATAAGCCCCTCTCGCTACTCATCGCGGAGGTCGCCCAGGCCTACGAGCTCGCCCGCTCCCTCGACACCGCCTTCGACCGCCTCGCCGAAAAGTTCTGGCCCGGACCCCTCACCATCATCGTCAAAGCCGGCGGCAAGCTGCCCCTGCGCGTCACCGCCAACACCGGCAACCTCGCCCTGCGCGTCCCCGAGGCGGCTATCCCCCGCGCCATCGTCGCCCGCCTCGGCCTTCCCATCACCGCCACCTCCGCCAACCTCTCCGGCCTCCCGGAGTGTACCTACGCCGCCGGAGTCCGCGACCAGCTCGGCGACCAGATCCCCCTCATCGTCGACGGCGGTCCCACCGCCCGCTCCACCGCCACCACCATCGTCGATCTCTCCGGCGGCGGCAACTCCTGGATGATCCTGCGCGAGGGAGCCATCCCCACCCACGAGATCGCATTGGCGCTACAGCACTGATACCATTCGAGTCATCCGCAACGTCATGGCTCCAAAATCCGATCCCCGCCCAAGCTCCAGCTTCTTTCCGCGCCTTCTTCTGGCGCTGTTGCTTCTGGCTGCGCTCGGCTGGTGCGTCTGGGTCTACCTCCAGATCGACGCCGTAGCCCACGACGACGAGGCCCAGCCCGCCGACGCCATCGCCGTCTTCGGCGCGGCAGAGTACTCCGGCCGCCCCTCGCCCGTCTTTCACGCCCGCCTCGACCACGCCGTCGGCCTCTACCGCAAAAAGATCGCCCCCGTAGTCATCACCCTCGGCGGCGGCAGCGATAAAGACTCCGGCAACACCGAGGGCGGCGTAGGCCGCGACTACCTCCTCGCCAACGGCATCCCCTTCTCCGACATCATCGCCGAGACCCACTCCATCGACACCGAGCAGCAGGTCCACCGCCTCGCCTCTATCGCCCGCGAGAACGACTTCCACCTCATCGTCGTCGTCAGCGACGCCACCCACCTCTTCCGCATCCGCGAGCTCTGCAGCGACGCTGGCCTCACCGTCCTGACCTCCCCCCGCCCCTCCCTCGGACACATCAGCAACTACGACCTCGCCATGCGCTACTTCCACGAGATCCTCAGCTACACCTCGCTCCGCCTCCACATCAACGAAACCTGGATGCACCACTGGCTGGACGGCAAGAACGACGACTAAACATCAGGAAGCCCCAAATCCGGGTGCCCCACCCTTTTGCAGTCTCACCGCAATAGGGTGGGGTATCGTGCAAAGCACGACCGCCTTCCTTCCCACCTCACAGCCGCCTAGATGGGGAAACCTCAGACAAAACCCACCGCCTTCCTCACCCAACCCAAACCGCTCGGGTGCCCCATCCTTCGCGCCTCTGTCTCTAGCGAAGGGTGGGATCGAGAAAAGCCCACTCTCCCTCTTCCCATTTACGACTGACCCCAACCACACCCTACAAAACCAACCAACAATAAACCCACCCAGCCACCCCCGCAGCAAACACCGTAGAAGAAAAATTAACCAGATCGTTTCCCAGCCACCCTCTCCTCTCCACCGTCCCACCCAACACACTATCGAAGAACAAACCTAACACCCCAGCCCCCACCGAGATCCCCACCACCCGAGCCGAAAGATGCATCGCCCACGCTCCCGCCACCCCGACCAGCACGCTCCCAGCTACGCCTGCCACCGTCCCCAGCAGAGTCACCGCCCCATCCACCCCCGGCTCAACGCGCCGCAGACTCAGCAGCATCACCGGAGCCCCACCATAAGCCTGACCAATCTCGGACGAAACCGTATCCGCCGTAGCCTCCGCCAGCGCCGCCAGACACATCACCTTCATCGCCTCTTCGATCCAAAGCTGCACCGGCACGGAGCTATCGAAGAAGCGTGCCCAGGCATGAATCCCAACATAAGCCACCGGCGTAACGCACAGCGCCGCAGCCGAGAGATTGGCGATCACCTGGCTGGCGCTTCTGCCTCTTCGGCTCTCCGCCAGCCCTGCCTTGGCCTTCTTCCTGCGTCCAGCCCGAGTCGAAACAAAGGTCAGGACAAACAGCAACAGCAGCGGCGTAAGCGCGGTCCGTGCAATGGAATCACCATAGGACGCCGTCCCGAACATCAGCAACAGACAGGTCATCCCGCCGCTGACCGCGCCCCCAGGAGTCGCGGATCTAAGCCTCCAAACCAGCCCTGCAAAACAGGCACTCACCGCCACAGCCCCGAACAGCGGAGAGTGAATGGTCATCGGCCAGCCCAGCAGCAATGTCCAGACACTCAGCCCAACCAGCACCGTTCCCATCACCCAGACCAGGACCCGCGATTGCACCCCGTCCCGCGCCTCCGGTATCGCCTTTCGCCACAATCTGTCCATCATCTCCCGCCCTTAGCCGCCGTGATTTACAATCAACCCTAGAGCATAGCCATTAACGGTTGCAACGCAGGAGCAGTTTTGCACTTAGCAAGAATCGAAGCATCAGGAACCACCAGGCCGCGGGCATACCGGCACATGATTCAGTCCGCCGGCCGGTTCGCCTTGGCGGCCGCAGCTCTGGTCTCTGTGGTCGGATGCGGCAACAACTACCGCCCGGTCGTCACAGCCATTAACCCCGTTGGCCCGGCACTCCAGCCTACGAAGTACGCCGTGGCAATCTCCAGTTCGCCCAACGCCGGAACCCCCGGGCTCATGACGTTGGTCAACTTCTCCGGAGATACCATCGTGGTAACGCCGCAGGTCGGTGTCGCGCCCTACTACCTTGCGGTCGACCCCACTGGAACGAATGGCTATACGCTGAACGGCGACGGCACCGTCACCTCCTTCGATATCTCCACCACCCTGCAGACCAAGGACGTCCTTCAGACCACGCTCCTCACCGGCGCCAAGCCCGTCAGCATCCTCAATCAGGGTGGAAATACTTACATCGCAGAGCCGGGTCTCAACGCGGTCGCTCAGTTGACTGGATTGCCTCTCGCCCTCAAGCAGTCCTTCACCGTCGCGCCCAACGTGGTCTACGTCGTCGGAGCCACCAACGCTCCCCGTGCCTACTCCATCAGCCAGGGAGCCAATCCCGGCGTGGCCAACGGAGAGGTCAGTGGAATCGAGACCACCACCAACACACTCTCCAGCGTATTGGCTGTCGGCCGTGGTCCCGTCTATGGCGTCATGACGGCAGATGGCAAGCGAGCCTTCGTCCTCAATAAGACCGATGGCACCCTCAGCGTCATCAACGCGCAGACCAACCAGTTGGATGCGCCCAACACCACCATTCCCGTCGGCGTCAATCCCATCTGGGCCGACCTCGCACCGACCAGAACCGAGGTCGTCGTCGCGAACGCCGGAGACGGTACCAACCCCGGCACTCTCAGCATCGTCAACATCCCGCTCTGCAACGCTGCGGCCCAGGTCTCCAATCCACTCTGCGACGTCAACAATCCCATCGACGCAACGGGCTTCGGACAGGTTCTGGCAAACGTCCCCGTCGGCCACAGCCCGGTCATGGTCACCGTCCTGCAAGACGTCACCAACCCTCGGGCCTACGTGGCGAACTTCGCCGACAGCACCGTCTCCGTGGTTAACCTGACCACCAACACCGTCACCGCGACCATCCCCGTAACCGGTCACCCCATCTACATCGCCTCCAGTTCGGGCACGCCCACCGGCAAGGTCTACGTCGTCACTGCCGACACCGTCGCCAACACCGGCAACAGCGTCATGACCATCATCAACACCGACACCGACACCGTGCGAACCACCATCAACCTGCAAGGCATCGGCGTCTCAGTCCGCGTAACAGCACCCTAACAACCGAAAACGGAAGCCTGGACATCCGACCCACAAAATCTCAAGCCCCATAAAAATCTGCAACTACCAAAACGTGGGGACCACCACAAAAACGGGTGCCCCACCCTTTTTGCAGCTTCATCGCAAATAGGGTGGGGTATCGTGCAAAGCACGACCGCCTTCCTCGCCCAGCCCACAACTCCGGTTGAACCAAGCCCTCCACCCAACCCAAACACCGTTGTCTTTCTCTCACGCACCCCCCAAGCCCGGGTACGCCATCCTTCGCGCCTCTGTCTCTCGCGAAGGGTGGGATTCTCCGCTCTCCCACAGCCACATACAGGGTACCCATCCGAAGCCAAGACGAAAGATCTATTGTCGGTGTTCTCACCTCAGTTTTTAATCCCCCAAAAACCCAGCAAAATCAAATGTCAACCCCCAAAACAACTTAACCCCATCAAAACAAAAGAAATAAAAGTGGCACGTTAGTTTCGGTCAAACCCATAAAATAGAACAAGAGATGAAAAGCCCCCAATGCACCGGGTGCTTTTCATCGTCTGTAAGTCATTTGGAAACACCTATTTGGACGTAATCCTAATGATTGGAATATTTTAGCCAGGGGAAGGCCTGCCAGCTGATTGAAACCATTCGAGTTACGCCCAGGCAAGGGGGGTGGGATCGAGACGTTGCACCGTTGTCGGCTCCGTTTGATGGGCGGCTAGTAGCCGAGGCTACCATGAGGCCCTTGGAGGTTGTAGAAGTTGTTCCAGGGCTTGAGGGAGGCGTCGCGTTGTTCCGAGTCTGTCCAGTGTTTGCGAGCTGCCGTCCAGCAAACCCGACTCCGCCCAGCCGAAAGTGGGGTGTGGGGGGAATTCTTTACAACTTGGCTGATGCTGTCTAGGCTGGCTGCTCAAGAATGGAGACAGTGAAATGGAATTTGATCCGGCGAAGGTCCCGATGCAGACGGTTTATAACCTGCTGGTCGGTTTAGTGGCTCCTCGTCCTATTGCGTTGGTGACGAGCATGGATGTGGACGGACGGATGAATGCTGCTCCGTTCAGTTCGTATAACTACCTTTGCAGGGAGCCGCCGATTTTGGGTTTGGGGATCGTGAATCGACCTGGAAGGACTCTGGTGCCCAAGGATACTTCGCGCAATATTCGACGGACGGGTGAGTTCGTGGTGAATGTCGTGACGGAGGATCTGATGGAGAAGATGAATATCTGCTCTACGGAGTTTCCAGAGGAGGTGAATGAACTGGAGCTGGCGGGGCTGACGACTGCTCCGTCGCAGCATGTGAAGGTGCCACGGATCGCGGAGGCGCATGCGGCGTTTGAGTGCGTGGAGCACCTGACGATCGAGATTGGCGAGACGCGGATCGTTCTGGGCAGGGTGGTGGGGATTTATGTGGAGGATCAATTTATCGATTCCGCAGGGCCCTATGTGAAGGCGGACGAGATGCATCAGGTCGGGAGGATGAATGGGAAGGGTTTGTATGTCCACACTAGGGATGCGCTGATGACGATGCCACGGATCTCGTATGAGGCATGGCAGAGGGGCGAGCGGTAGAGTGTGCGGCGAGTTTAGGAAGATTTATAAACGCGTGCTATTTGTTTTCTGTAACTGCTCCTCGTGATCCCAGGCGAGTTTCCCAATTCCGGATTGGCTCGCAACTCGTTCGTGACCGTGGCTTCACAGACCCAGGACTGAGTGGAGGAATGTCTTAGAACTAATTAGCTATTGCGTCCTAATGCGCTGTGGTAGAGTGATCGGCTGTTAGGAGACCGATTACCATGACACCTACCTCAATGCTTTTATCTACAGCTCTTTTTGTTGCGAGCTTTTCGGCTGTTGCACACGCGGCCGATCCTCCCAACGGGAGCTATCGAAAGACATGCGGAGTCCAGAGCTTTAAGGATTCTGTGTTGACGGCGCACTGCAAACCGGAGAACAGTCCCAACTTCACTACCAGTCAGATTGATATCCGTGCATGCGGCGCTGAGATATTCAATCGTGATGGTGGTCTTCAATGCTTTGCCCGGCAAGGTTGGGGTAGTGGCCGCGCCATCCCACGCGGAAGTTATATCGATAGCTGCAAGAACATCATCGTCGCTAATGACCAAAAGAGTATTGCCGCGCAGTGCAAAGATAGCAACGGAAACTACCGCAGCACTCAACTCAGACTAACGGTTGTCCACGCGGGAGTGGGGTCGACAATGACAATGGCAATCTCGTATGCCGGCGCTGATTGA
>NZ_JAAVUR010000016.1 GCF_018449545.1 Granulicella sp. dw_53
GTGGGGGTGCAAGTGAGGGTCGGTGTTAGTGAAGGTTGGTACTAGTAAAAGTGGGTGCTAGTAAGAAGTGAAGGGTGGTCAGTGTGCCGCTGGGAAGGGCTTAGGAGCGGTGGACGATGCGGCCTTCGCTGAGGGTGGCTTTGATCTGGCCCAGCATGGGGGTTTGGTCGAAGGGGGTGTTTTTGGATTTAGAGAGCGACGCTGCGGCCTGGAAGGTCCACTCGGCGGTGGGGTGGAAGAGGATGAGGTCGGCGTAGCTGCCTACGGTGAGGTTGCCGCGGTCTTTGAGCTGGATGAGCTGGGCGGGGTTGGTGCTCATGAGTTGGAGGACGCGGGAGATGGAGAGGCCTTGTTCGCGGTGGAGGATGCGGAGGGCGAGGCCGAGGGCGGTTTCGAGGCCGGTGATGCCGTTGGGGGCGCGCTCGAACTCCACCTCTTTTTCGTGGGAGGCGTGGGGGGCATGGTCGGTGGCGATGCAGTCGATGGTGCCGTCGAGGAGAGCGGCAAGGACGGCCTGGCGATCGGACTCGGCGCGGAGGGGCGGGTTCATCTTGGCGTTGGTGTTGTAGGAGGCTTCTATCCCCTGGCAGCAGGCGTTATAGTTCGGGCCGCCGCCGATGACCGCTTCTTCGGTCAAGGCGAAGTGGTGGGGGGCAGCCTCGCAGGTGACGTGGAGGCCTTCGGCTTTGGCGGAGCGGATGGCTTCGAGGGCGCGGGCGGTGGAGACGTGTTGAACGTGGAGGTGGGGGCGGAGCTTGTCGGACTTTTCTATGTCACGGAGCAACTGGATGTCGCGCTCTACGATGGAAGACTCGGCTTCGACGGTCATGCCGCGTAGCCCGAGGCGGAAGCAGAGCGGACCGGCGTTCATGCCGGAGCTGGGGCTCTGGCGGGTGTCCTCGGCGTGTTGGGAGATGGGAAGGCAGAGGCGAGCGGCGGCTACGAGGGCAGCGCGCATCATGGCGTCTTCGAGGATGGGCTTGCCGTCGTCGGTGAAGCCTACGGCTCCGGCTTTGGCGAGGGCTTCGTAATGGGAGAGGTCCTGGCCCAGGCTGCCGAGGGTGGCGGCGGGCATGGCGAGGAGGTGGATGGCGGGTTTGCGGGCGGGGTCCAACATCCAGTTGAGGCTGTCCACGGAGTCGTTGACGGGGACGGTGTTGGGCATGGCGACTACGGTGGTGAAGCCTCCGGCGGCAGCGGCGCGGGTGCCGGTGGCGATGGTCTCTTTCCAGGTCTGGCCGGGCTCGCGGAGGTGGACGTGGATGTCGATGAGGCCGGGGGAGAGGACGAGGCCGGTGGCGTCGATAGTCTCGGCTTTGATGGAGGATAGAGCGCCGGGGCTCTCGATGGCGGCGATGCGGCCTTCGCGGAGGAGGAGGTCGCGGGGGGCGTCGAGGTTGGTCGAGGGATCGATGGCGCGGGCGTCGAGGATGAGGAGGTCTTGGGTATTAGTCATGGTGTGGGGCGCTGATTTGCTGGAGCTTCACGGCGAAACTTTGAGAACGAGTCACCAGAACTCTTGTGGAAGGGTAAGGAATGCGGTTCGCTTCGCGAATGCCTACCTTAGCGACGATAAAACTGTCGCGAAGATGGGGCACCCGGCTGGCGGTGGCGGTCAAGCCTGGGCTCCGAGGGCACGGACGAGCAGGGCGGAGCGGATAGCGAGGCCGTTG
This sequence comes from Granulicella sp. dw_53, assembly GCF_018449545.1. GTDB lineage: Bacteria > Acidobacteriota > Terriglobia > Terriglobales > Acidobacteriaceae > Edaphobacter. Next base: position 1,674 of record NZ_JAAVUR010000016.1, read on the forward strand.
GCGACCTGGTCGAGGATGGCGGACTGGGGGCCGTCGGCTACTTCGCCGGAGATTTCGAGGCCACGGACCATGGGGCCGGGGTGGAGGACCAAGGCTTGGGGGGCGTGGGTGACGAGCCGGGACTCGTTGAGCTGGAAGTGGTCGATGTAGTGGGCCAGATCAAGGTCGAGGCCGGCGAGACGCTCCTTTTGGATGCGGAGCATCATGACGATCTGGGAGCGGCTGAGGGCCTGGTCGAAATCGCGGGTGATTTCGATGTCGTCTGAGAGGCCGTGGGCGGTCTCGGGCAGGAGAGGCTCGGGGCCACAGAGGATGACGTGTGCGCCGAGGCGGGGGAGGAGCATGGCGTTGGAGCGGGCGACGCGGGAGTGGAGGATGTCCCCAGTGATGGTGATGGTGAGGCCGGAGAGGGACTTTGCGTGGACCGTAGAGGGGTCGAGGTGGAGGCGGGTGAGGATGGTGCGGAGATCAAGGAGGGCCTGGGAGGGGTGCTGGGCCATGCCGTCTCCGGCGTTGAGGACGGGGAGGCCAGTGGCTCGGGCAAGCAGGAAGGGCGAGCCGGAGGAGGGGTGGCGGAGGATAATGCACTCGGCTCCGAGGGCGCGGAGGGTGAGGCCGGTGTCCTTGAGGGACTCGCCCTTTTCGATGGAGGATGATTTGTCGCTGACGAGGGTAGTGGTGGCTCCGAGGGATTTAGCCGCGAGCTCGAAGGAGGTGCGGGTGCGGGTGCTGGACTCGTAGAAGAGGAGAGCGATGCGGCGGCCGGTGAGGATGGCGGATCGCTGTGGGACAGGGAGGCTAGCGAGGTGCGTGGTGAGGGAGAGGATCGAGGCTACTTCTGAAATGGGGAGGCCGTCGATGGTGAGGAGGGAGCCGGAGTGGGGCGTGGCAGAGATCATGAAGGGGCTCGGGCGGCTTGGGATGGGTTCCTGGAGATTGGTGCAGGTACGGGCGAACCGCAGGTCCTTCGACTTCGCTCAGGATGACACTGTTTTGAGGTTGCTGGGTTTGTTGTTGGTTTGAGATTGCTGGTTTCTAGTCTACGAGTTCCACGAGGAGGACTTGTTCCTGGCCGTCGACTTCGTTGAGTTTGACCTCGATGATCTCGCGGCTGGAGGTGGGAATCGAGCGGCCGGTGAAGGTGGCCTGGATGGGAAGCTCGCGGTGGCCGCGGTCGATGAGGACGAGGAGCTGGACGGACTTGGGACGGCCGTGGTCGAAGAGGGCGTCGAGGGCGGCGCGGATGGTGCGGCCGGTGTAGAGAACGTCGTCCATGAGGACGATGTCGCGGCCGTTGACGTCGAAGCCTACGTCGCCGGGGGTGACGGTGGGGCGGGGGCCGGCGGTGGAGAGGTCGTCGCGGTAGAAGCTGATGTCGAGTGTGCCGACGTCAACGGGGTGCTTCTCGATCTTTTCGATGAGTGCGCCGAGGCGCTTGGCCAGGGGGACGCCGCGGCGCTTGATGCCGACGAGTCCCAGGTTGGAACCGCCGTCATTCTTTTCTACGATCTCGTGGGCGAGGCGGACGAGGGTCCGTTCGATCTCGGAGGCCGACATGAGGCGGCCCTTTTCGCGGAGCCTAGGGGACTTGAGTGGGGTGCTGGGCGTCGTGGAGTCAGTCATGGTGATTGGGGTGATGATACCAGCAGGGGCAGGGGTGATGGGAGGGGGCTGAGCTTCAGGCGGCAGGGGTGCGGCGGGTGCGGAAGAGACCGCCGACGGCCCCGCCTACGGTGGAGAGGAAGAGAAGCAGAAGCGCGAGCATGGCGATGCCGGTGAGCATCATGCCGGCGCGGAACTCGGGGGTCAGGAAGTAGTGCAGCAGCTCGGGCGAGGTGGGGTTGGCAGCGGCGGCGTGCTCGATCTGGGTGCGCATCTGCTGGGCGAGCTCGGCGTCGAAGGCGGCCATGGAGTGGAGGCTGAAGCGAGCGATAAGACCGGCGATGGCCATCGAAATAGCCAGGCAGACGACCAGCGAGATTCCGACGATAAGACCGATGCGTGCGCCGACGGAGGCGTTCATGCGGGCGCGGGGGCGGCGGCGCTGGTAGAGGGTCAGGGTGAGGATCGAGGCAGTGAGGATGGTGAGGGTGCTGAGGGGCGAGACCAGCGGCACGCGGGTCGCCACCAGGCTAAGGACAGAGGCGATGCCTGCGACCAGCGCGGCACAGCGGATGGCGGTCTTCCATTCGATCAACTGGGGGTGCGGAGGTGGGGGTGCGCCGGTGGTCTCGGAGGAATCGGCGTCCGGGGCGAGGATGGGGCGATCGTACTCCTGGAGGTAGAGCTGGGGTGAGCCGCAATGAGGGCAGAAGGGGGTGACTTCATCTCCGCGGGGGAGATCACCGCCGCAACGATGGCAATGTTCTTGCATATCTAGAAGCTACGCGACGAAGAAGAGTGGGGCAAGGAGCCGGTCCGGTAACCGAAGGCGCAGTCCGCGGCCGTTACTGCTTGAAATCACCCTTATCGTCGCCAAGTGTAATGTGGCCCGGCAGATCCAGAGCAACCAGGCCCAATTTGGTACCGCTACCCTCGGGATCGATCGCTACGATGTGCTGATGGAGCTTGGAGCCCGCCTTGAGCTCCATTTTACCGGAGACCTCGTCGCCAGCGGAGACGTGGCTCTCCTTGTCGTTGTCGCAGCCCAGGCCCTCCGCGGTACGGGTGGGGGTTCCGACGGGCTTGTTGTTGGAGCACTGGATGACATCGCCGTAACGGCCCAGGGCCTTACGGTAGAAGGCCGCGACCTGGCTGGGGGCGTCGGGGGTGCGGTAGCTGGCGGCTTTGACGCGGAGCTGGAAGTTTCCGAAGCTCAGGTTGACGTCGGCGGCGCCGTTGTCCTTGTCCTTCTTTTTGACGATCTCCGCGCCAGGGTAGGGGGGCAGGCCGATGCCGTCGATGACGACGGAGTCGTTGGTCTTGACGGACATGCCGCCGAAGGGGGTGGCGATCTTTACGTTATCGTTTTCGCCGCGCTTGTCCGATTCGATACGGCAGCCGAGGGTGATCGTCAGGGTGAGCAGAGCCGCAGTAGCCAGAGTTCGTCTTAAATTCATGATTCCACCCCTCGAGAAAGCAGCTTCGAGTAACGATACGCTGTCGCGGGGAGGGATGTTCCGTTTACGCAGGCGGGTGGAGGGAATAAAAGGTGACGGGAGGGCTCGAATTGTGCACTGGAGCGGAGGCAGAGGTGGCCTATACTTTATGCAGAGCGGGTATTTTGGCCGTCGCCGGGCGTAGGCGATCTCGCAGGCGGCGTGAAGATGGAGTCATCTGGCATGGCGCAGCATGAGCCAATCCGCAGGCGTACTTCGGCGAGCTCGGAGATTCCGGATAAGCTTTACTTCCGGATCGGCGAGGTGGCGAGGTTGTGCGAGGTGCCGTCTTATGTGCTGCGGTTCTGGGAGAGCGAGTTTCCCCAGTTGCGGCCGAACAAGGGCGGGACGGGACAGAGACTCTACCGGCGTCGGGATGTAGAGACAGCGCTTCGGATTAAATGCCTGCTCTATGACGAGGGATATACGATCCCCGGGGCCCGGCAGGCGATCAAGAGCGAGATGAAGCAGAGCACCTCCCAGTTAGCGCTGGCGATGCCAGAAGGCGCCGGAGGCGTCGACGAGCAGCGGCTGCGCAAGCTGCACAAGGAGATGAAGGATCTGCTGGCGATGCTCTCGAAGCCGGCGAGCGCGCGGGGAGCGGTGACACCGTTCCGGCAGCCCAAGGCACCCCGCCTTGCTGGACTGCGAACAAGCCTGGAGAGCAGGGACGTGGGGAAAGATCTATTCGGCTCAAATATCGACGGAAATCTCAGTCCCAGGGAAGACTGAAGACGCCCCCATTGCATCAGACAAACTGATAGCAGAAAATAATTCAGGCCCGAACGATGACCCTCCCTGGCAGCAGTTCACTGAAGCGAAGATCGATGCATCAGCCCTCTTTTTCCTCCTACGAGGAGAGTCTGATTCCTGTCGCCAGTGTAGCGCGCCAAATTGCGATTCAATGCAAGTTCTGCCGGTCGCAGGGGTTCCGGCGAAGCACGCTGCGGATGGAAGATCTGAAGTATCTCTTCTTGATGCGTTATCCGGTGCGATGCCTGCGATGCAGCAAGCGGCAGAGGGTGAGCTTCACGGTGGCTCGCATCTCTGAGCCTTCGCGTGCCAAGCAGCGGAAGGCCAGGCATAAGGCAGCGCGAGAGAAGGCCCGTCAGGGACGTTGAAGGCTCGTCCTGAAGTCACTGGGTAGTTCCGTCGATCAATCCAAGGTGCGCGACCGTAGAATGGTGGAGCGGAAGCTTCTCTGCGAGACGATACCCTTTTGAGCGAGCCACTCCTCTCCAATCCGATCCCTGTGCTGCCGGCGAGACGCAGCCTGCTGGGGATGCTGCGGCCCTCGGCGACGCATACGGCTTTCTCGGCGACGTTGCTGCTGATGGCTTCGAACATACTGTCTGGCATGCTGGGGCTGGTGCGGACGAAGTACATCGCGCTGCTGTTCGGCGCGGGCACGGTGACGGATGCGTACTACGCCGCGTTCCAACTGCCGGACATGATCAATTACTTCCTGGTGGGGGGAGTGGCTTCGGTCTCGCTGGTGACGATTCTGAATCGCTACAAGCAGGCCGGCGACGAGGCCGGTGGAGACCGGGCGCTTTCGGTTGTCCTGAACGGGATGTTGGTGGTGGTCACGCTCGGTGTCATTTTGGGAGAGATCTTCGCACCGGCGTTTACGCACGTCGCCTTTCGCGACTTCGACCCGGAGCGCGCAGCATTGTGTACCTCGCTGACGCGGATCATGCTGCCCGGCTCGCTCTTGTGGTTTGCGGGTGGAGTGCTTGGGGCGAAGCTGATGGCGCGGAAGATCTTTCTGTACCAGGCGGTGACGCCGCTGCTCTACAACGTCGGGATCATCGCCGGCGCGTTCTTCTTCTCGGCGCGGTTGGGAGCGTATTCGCTGGCGATTGGAGTGTTGGCGGGAGCGTTCGTTGGATCGTTGCTGATGAATGCCATAGGAGCATATCGAAGTGGCTTACGGTATCAGCCGATCTTCAATCTGCGCGATCCGGCGTTTCTGGAGTGGCTGCGGATGTCGCTGCCACTGATGATCGGCGTCTCGCTGGCGATGGCGGATAAGTGGATTCTGGCGTACTTTGCCTCTGGCGATACAGGCGGCATCTCGCGGATTAGCGTGGCGAAGACGTTGTTCAATGCGCCGATGGGGATTCTGGGGCAGGCGGCGGGGGTCGCTTCCCTGCCCTTCTTCGCGGCGCTCTTCAGCCAGGGCCGGTTGACGGACTTTGGAGCCGCGGTGAACCGTGCGACTTCGCGTGTGATCGCGGTGTCGTTGCTGGCGGCGGGCTGGATGGTGGCGCTGGCGGCGCCGATCGTGGATCTGATCCGCGGCGGGTCGTTCAGCCCCAAGGATGCGGCGGAGACGGCGAGCTACTTCGTAATCTTCGCACTCTCGATTGCGCTGTGGGCGGCGCAGGGGTTCTATGCGCGGGCGTTCTATGCGGCGGGCAATATGCGAGTACCAGCGATTACGGGCTGGGTGGTCACGCTGGTCTCGATTCCGATCTACAGCACGCTATTTCACCGCTTCGGGATCATTGGGCTGGCGGTTGCCTCCGATATCGGAATCCTTGCCCTAACGGTAACGCTGGCGGTGCAGTTAAGCCGACGGGGCCTGGTTCCCTTGAGCGGGATGGAGGGTGGCGAGTTGGGGCGCGCTTTGCTGGCCGCCTGTGCGGGATTTCTGGGAGCCGCGGCTTGCGTGCGCTATCTGCATGTGCCACGAGGGCATATGGGGGATGTGTTGATGATTGGCGCGGGCACGATAGTTTGGGGAGGGCTTGGTTTGGGGGTATTGGTGGCGATGGGGTCGAAGCTGCCAGGGCAGATTCTTCGGCGCAAAGGTTAGGTTCCCCGCCGAGTCGGTGCTTACGGTTGGCTTCGCCCGATGCCCACCCTGCGACGATTAGACGGCCGCAAAGGTAGGCACCAGCTATCTATGGTTTTGCTGTAGTGGATTTACTTGGCGTCTTCGTACTCTTCATTCCATGCGGCCTGAATGGCTTCTAGGACGCCTTCGTTCGATTTGGCGGGATCGCCGATGAAGCCGGGGAGCTCAGTGACGTAGCGGTGGAGATCTGTGAAGCGAACGGTGTAAGGTTCGACTGCGGGGAATTTTTCCTGGAGTTGGATGCCGATCTCTTCGGTGTCGGTCCAGTCGATTTCGCGGGGCATGGCTTAGTCCTCTGGATGCTAGTTTACCTCTGCCGCGCCGGAGAGAGAGATCTGTCGGGATGAGGGCGACGGTGCATCCAAAGGGTGTGATTTCTTATAGTGCTTCGATGCTGCGGCGGGAGTTAAGCGCGAGGGGGCAAGTGTTGGCGCGGACTGAGAAGTTGTTGCATGAGCTCTCGCCTGGGTCGAGTCCGGTGGTGATGTTCGGGCGGGACGAGGCGGGACGGCATGGCAACTTTCATCCGGCCTCGTACCAGGGCATCTGCGCGAATCCGGAGTGGGCGCGGCGTCTGACCAAGGTCCATACGGCTTCCAGGCGGGTGAGGGCGAGGGCAGATTGGCAGTGGATGGAGTTGGATTCCGTGAACAGCTCGGATGCACTGCTAATGAATATCTTCTGCCATCCGGGTGTGGCTTCGGGCGATGGACTTCTGCCTGCTGTGGCGCGGCTGTTAGGTGTCGATGCTGCGAGTCAGCCGTGTTTCGGGATTCGTCCTGGCGTTCCCTTGAAGAGTGGCCGTGTGGATACGACGGAGATCGATATGCGCCTGGGGGATCTATTTTTGGAGGCGAAGCTGACGGAGACGGGCTTTCAGCAGTCGCGGCCCAGATTGATCGAGCGGTACCGGGACTTCGAGGCGGTCTTCGATGTGAGCCGGTTGCCTTGGACGCCGGTGGGAATGGTGCAAGGATATCAACTGATCCGCAATGTGTTGGCCGCGTATGCGAGCGAGGCAGCGTTCTGCGTGCTGTGCGACGGACGGCGGAGAGACCTGGTGGAGATGTGGTATTCGGTGATGGCGGCTGTGCATGCTCCGGCGTTTGCGTGGCGGCTGAAGCTACTGACGTGGCAGGAGCTCGCGGGCAGTCTTCCGAGCGACCTGCAGCGGTTTCTCGATGCGAAGTATGGGATCGTGCAGGGTTGAGCTAAGTCCGTCTAGGGAGCGCGATAGAGGGTCGGGCCTGCGAGGAAGTCCAGCTTCGAACCAACGGCCGAGCCAGCGATACCACCGAAGATAACGCCCAGGGCGGTCGCGAGATGGGGGTCTTCCTGGCTCCTGGAACTGGCATCGACTGCCGCTCCAATACCTGCTCCAGCACCAGCGCCGATCGCTGCACCAGCGAGCAGCGAGAGCGGCTTGCGGGAGAGCTTGATGGAGGTGATCTCCTGCCTGGTGAAGTGCAGAGTCTGGGTGGCACGGATAAAGAAGTGGCTGCGGGTCTGAGTACAGGTGAGGGAGTCCGCTTCCGCGGAGACAAAGCTGCAGATGGCGGGACGATGTTGCGATGCGATGTGCAACATCGTCCCTGGATCGATCTGTTGGACGCGGGTCCAGTCCGATCCAGCATGCGCCTGTGCCTGCAGCGCACTAGGCGCAGTAATAGCAAAGAGAAGAAGGAGTGCCGATACGATCTTCATCTGGAGGAGAGGCTCTTGCTGTGTGATTTTGAAAGGCTCTTGGCAGTGATTCTATGTTAGCTGCCGGGCCCGTGGGAGGGCTTGCCCTCTTGCACGTAGTTGCGGTTCCACTTCGGGATCTCTACGACGTAAGTGCCTGGCTTTTCGATGACCGCCTGACAGCCAAGGCGGCTGTTGAGCTGGATGTCGGCGGCGGTCTCCATACGGTCGAGCTCGAGGTCTTCAGCCTCGCTGAGGCCAGAAGCGCCCTCTTTGACGTGGATGTGGCAGGTGGTGCAGGCGCAGACTCCTCCACAGGCGTGGTCGAGGAAGATGCCGTAGTTCTCGGCGACGTCAAGGAAGCTCATCGGCAGACCATGTCCCTCGTAGGGGAGGGTGTCGAAGGGGAACTCCACGGTGCGATTCTGGGGAAGGAAGGTGACGCGAACCATGCCTTCGGCTGCGGGTTTTAAGGTATCTACTGGTTCTTGTTGAATCTGGGACATGGGTTAGTCTTCCGTCGACTCTCCGGCCTGGGCCTCTGTAACTGGTACGGGTGATTGATCCATTTTATCTGGCTCCGCCGCAGCGGTGAACTGGGCTGGCGCAAAAGGGTGAGGAGCGGAGGGCCCTGTTCCAAGTTGTTCGCCAGCGGACTGCATGGTCTGGCCGGTAATGGCGCCGGTGACGGCGGTATCCATCATGATCTCGGCGAAGCGGCGGGTGGCTTTATCGAGGCGCTCGATGCCGTTGCGGATGACATGGTAGTCGCCGCCCAGGACGGAAGCTTTGAGTTCGGTGATCGCGATCTCGATCGTGCCGATCTCGTCGCTGGTCAGTTGCTGCCAGGCAGCGTGCGACCGGCCCTTTTCAACTGCAGTGAGGATCGTATGGGCCTCGTTCTTGGCCTCGATGACCTGGCGCTGCTGGATGTCCTCTTCGGCGTTATCGAAGGAGGCAAGGATCATGTTCTCGACCTGCTCGTCGGTGAGGCCGTAGGTAGGCTTCACCTCGACCTCCGCCTGCTGGCCGCTGCGCTGCTCGCGCGCGGAGACGTGCAGGATGCCGTTGGCGTCGATCAGGAACTTGACCTCGATGCGGGGTAGACCGGCCATCATCGGAGGGATGTTCTTCAGGTCGAAGCGGGCCAGCGAGCGGCAGTCCTTGGCGAGCTCGCGTTCGCCCTGGACGACGTGGATGGCGACGTTGGTCTGGCCGTCGACGCCGGTGGTGAAGTGCTCCGTGGCGCTGGCGGGGATGGTGGAGTTGCGCTGGATGATCTTGGCGACGACTCCGCCGAGGGCTTCGATGCCGAGGGAGAGTGGAGTGACGTCGAGGAGCAGCAGATCCTCGGTGGCAGCGGATCCTCCGGAGAGGATGTTGGCTTGAACGGCTGCGCCCAGGGCCACGACCTCGTCGGGGTTGAGCTCGGTGTGGGGCCGCTTGCCGCGGGCGGCGAGTTGGAAGAGGTCGTCGACCAGAGCCTGCACGGCGGGGATGCGGGTAGAACCGCCTACCAGCACGACCTCGTCGATCTGCGAGGGGTCGAGTTGGGCGTCTTTGAGAGCTTGTTTACACGGAGCGGCGGTGCGGGCGATGATCGGAGCCGCTATCTGCTCAAAGTGCTGGCGGGTGATATCGCGGAGGTACAGCTTGCCGTCGGGGAGCTTGACGTTGAGGGTGGCCGCCTCCAGTGTGGAGAGGCGAATCTTGGCCTCGATGACGGCCTTGCGGAGGGCCTGGATGGTTTCGCCGTTGCTGCGGGCGGCCTGTCCGGTCTCAGCTCCCAGATCGCCGGCGATGTCGTCCAGGGCGATGGCGATGAGGAGGTTGTCGATGTCGTCGCCGCCGAGGTGGGTGTCGCCGCCGGTGGCGATGACCTCGAAGATGCCCTCGTGGAGCTTGAGGATGGAGATGTCGAAGGTGCCGCCGCCGAAGTCATAGACGGCGATGAGGCCGTCTTTCTTCTTGTCGAGGCCGTAGGCCAGGGCCGCGGCGGTGGGTTCGTTGACGAGGCGGAGGACTTCGAGGCCGGCGATGCGGCCCGCGTCCTTGGTGGCCTGGCGCTGGGCGTCGTTGAAGTAGGCGGGGACGGTGATGACAGCCTTCGTGACCGGGGCTCCGAAGAAGCGTTCGGCGTTCTTCTTCAGTTGCTGGAGGACGTAGGCGGAGATCTCGGGCGGGGTGAGCATCAGGCCGCCCACGTTCAGCCGGAGGACTTCGCCGGGCTGGAGATCGTTGGCCAGCTTGAAGGGGAAGAGTTTCAGCTCGTCCTGTACGTCGTTGATATCGCGGCCCATCAAGCGCTTGGCCGAGTAAACGGCGTTGGCGGAGTCGGCCAGGAGCGTAGCGCGAGCGGCGTTGCCGACGACGAAGCCCTCGTTAGGGCCTTCGGTGTTGAAGGCTACAACCGAGGGGACGAGGCGTTCGCCGTCCTCGCCGGGGATGACGACGGGCGTATCGCCTTCCATGTAGGCGACGAGAGAGTTGGTGGTTCCGAGATCGATTCCTACTACGCGTTCCTCTGGCATTCCGAAAGACCCTTCGTCTGTGCGCTCTATCTCTTACGGCACACTGTTCCTCCTCCATTGTCCTACAGTTGACCGACTAAAGTGCAGAGAAGGCTAACTGGATGCGCCGTTCGACTCTTTTAGGATGTGCAGGGCCGCGAGGTCGATGCATGATGCGGTTTTTTCCCATGACACGGCTGAGGCTATGGTGGCATCATCTCGTCCATGAATAACTACGCTAAAGACTGTCGATCTACCGTTATCCCTGCTCTCCGCTACCGCGATGCGCTGGCGGCGATCGAGTGGTTGTGCCGCGCCTTCGGCTTCGAGAAGAATGCGGTGTATCTGGGCAAAGGCGATATCGTTATGCACGCTCAGCTTAGCTTCGGCAACGGCATGGTGATGCTGGGATCGGTCGAGAATGGCAGCGCTTACAGCAAGCTGATGGCTCAGCCAGACGAGATCGGGATGCGCGGAACGCAATCTGCCTGCCTGATTGTGAACGACGCTGACGAGGTCTACGCTGCGGCGAAGGCTGCTGGCGCGACGATGCTGATGGATATCGCCGATATGGACTATGGAGGCAGAGCTTTTACCTGCCGCGACCTTGAAGGTCACATTTGGTCCATTGGAACCTACGATCCGTGGAAAACTCCTGAATAGGCAGATGGGCGTGGTATTTTGGTGGGCATGGAGCTGAACCCGTACGAGAAGTTTCTTGGTGATGAAGATCCGGTTCCTGTGCTGTTTACTACGACGAACCGGTTGAAGGAGCTTGCGGATCAGCTTACCGAGGATCAGCTCGACATGGCTCCGGAGACCGGCAAGTGGAGCATCCGCGAGATCGTGGCGCATATGGCGGACTGCGAGCTGGCGTTCGGCTTCCGGCTGCGGCAGACGCTCAGTCAGGAGCATGCGATGATCCAGCCGTTCGACCAGGAGATCTGGGCGGAGCGATATGGCGCGTACGACTTCGCGTCGGCGATGGCAATGTTCGAGGCGACCAGGAACTGGAACATGAAGCTGCTCGGGACTGTGTCCGAGGCGGATCAGCATCGTCCGACGACGCATCCGGAGCGCGGAACGATGATCTTCTGGACGATCGTGGAGACGATGGCTGGACACGACATCAACCATCTGGAGCAGGTTGGTCGGATCGTTACTGCCGAGCGAGTCTAGAGGCCAAGTGCTTCGTTGACGTCGCGGACGAGGTTGCGCAGGTAGCTGCGTTTGTTGAGCAAAGTCACCATGGCGTCGCGAGCGCTGGTTTGAGCGGTTTTGTCTCCGGCGTCGAGAGCTGTGTCCCAAGCGGACCAGAGAGCTTCGAGTTCGGCCTGGGTTTCGACCATCTTGGTGTCGAAGGCGTCTTTGGCGGTGAGGAGATCGCGGCGGAGTTCGGGCTCGTCTTCTCCCATCTGGTTCGCTGCGCGCATCTCCTGGAGCTGCATGTTCAACTCGAAGACCTCTTCGAGGAGCTCGGGCGGAACGATTTGCTTCTTTTGCGTGCCGGTGGCGCGGGCTGCCTCGGTGGCGGCTTTGGACTGCTCTTCCAGCTCTACTCCTTCCAGGGTCAGGAGGTACTGGGTGCGGAGGATTGCATCTTTTAGGGTGCGGTAGGCGTCGTTTAGGAGCGACGACTGGGCTAGTGCGGCTTCCTGCTCGGCGAGTGGCTTGGCGGCGAAGCGGTCGGGGTGGAGCTTGCGGCTTAGGAGGTAGAAGTTCTTTTCCAGCAATGCTGTATCGAGCTGAAGCTTGCGGGGCAGGGAGAAGAACGTAAAGAAATCGGTCTGGATATCGGTGTTGGAAATATCACTCATCGGTCTCTAAGGTTAGACGATTTGAGGCAAATCCGCTGGAAATGAACTTACACTGTTGTTATGTGCCGTCCCTTGTCCTGGCTGTTCGCTTCCGTTTTGTTCGCTTCATCGTTCGCTCCTTCTGTGCTGGCTGCTCAAACTCCTAGTGGTGCGGCTGGCGCGGCCCGTCAGGGCGACGCTCTTCCGGCGTGGGAGGCTGAGCTGAAGCGGCGGCACGAGGAGCTGATCCAGACGAATGGTCCGGGGACCGATGCCGCGCTTCGTACGCGGCTGCTGAACATGGTGGTTCAGGACCAGGAGGCTCGCGGCTTCAAGGATGGTACGCCGAAGGACAAGAAGAATCTCCAAGTGGCGACCAATCTGAATGAGATCGACGCAGTGCTCACGGAGCAGTTGAAGGACATCGTTGCCAAGCAGGGTTGGCCTACGATTGCGCTGGTCGGCATCGAGGCGTCCAATGCGGCGATGCTTATCCTGACCCACTCGCGGGATCATGCGTGGCAGCTCTCGCTGCTGCCGCAGCTGGAGCAGTTGGCGGATAGCGGCAAGATCGATGGCTCCAGCCTTGCACTGGTGATCGACAAGGAGCTGGTGTCCGAGGGCAAGCTGCAGCGGTATGGGTCGCAGTTCAAGCTGATCACCGGGGGCATGGCGATGTATGCCGTGGAAGACCCGGGTGGGCTGGATGCGCGGCGATCGCGGGTTTTTCTGCCTCCTATGGATGTCTATAAGAAGACCCTGGAGGAGATCTACCACCTGAAGGCGACCAACCAGATCGTGATGGCGACCCCGCCGGCGAAGCCTGCTGAGGCTAAGTAGCCCTCCCTCGGGGGGGTGCCCCCCTTGCCTGCGGATAAACGGATTCGTTGCAACGAGATACGGGCAGGAGCCTGCGCTAAAATCCTCTATGCAAATGGCTTACGGCCAAATCCGTGCAGGAGCTTGAGTTACGTCCCTTCGATTGTTAAAGAGCAAAGCCCCGGAATGTCCGGGGCTTTCTTTTTTCGTTGCTGGTTCTATTTTATCAAGCGTGCCATAACTAATATGCCACTTTGTTTTATTTATTAACTTGTTTGTTTTGATTGAATTACGGAGAAAAGCGGCTTTTGAGGACTTGACAGCGGCGGACGCGGGCTTTAGCTGCCCCCGGTAGGATAATTTGATCGAAGAGCGCGTCGGCGATAATGCGCTCAGTGATGCCGCAGAAGCTTTGCATCGCGTAAACAGTTGCCTCATGTATTTTGAGGGAGAGTTATTTGTTCTACACTTGGGCGTGTATCACGCTCCCCCATTCAGGGCGACGAATGCAACGCGGTGTCCGTTCTCACAGTACATTGCATGTTTGATCTTGATCGCTATTGATGTACCGGTATCGGCAGTGAACCTAACACCCTCACGAGCAGAAAGTACCCGGCTACCGTTAACATTCCCGCGATGATGCCCAGTGCGGTGCAAATGTAGGCAATCACCTTCTGCCAAGTGCCCATTGCTTGTTCCCTGAGGAGCGAATACGACAAGGCTGTGGCCATGCCTGGGAGCTTCAAATAGTTGTGAAGCAAGCAAAAGAAAAAAGACAAAGCAAACAGGTAACATCCAACTAAAATTCGCTGCCGCAACTCAACATCGAGTGTGAGCGGATGTTGAGATGTGAGCAATGCTGTGCTGCCTACAGTGATGATTAATGAAAGCGTGCCACCATTCACCAGTAACAATCTGTCGAAGAATGCGGTTGTGGCTTTATGCGTTTCGAGGATCAGCATGTCTAGACGTTGTTCGCTGCAGCCCTCAGGTGCTGGCACGTCGTGCCTCCTGCTCGGTGACTTGAAGCCACAATACCACAACCCACCCCGTGGCGAGTGGCCCGTGCTAAGCGTTCGCAACTCCCACTCTGCACCAAATTGGGGTGCCCGTTCTAGCTCCGCTAGGGCGAGAGACCGCGAATCCAATCCGTTGGGTTCGTGTCAGGACAACCGATCACTATCGGCAAGTCATTAGGGCAAGCTATCTGCAGGCGGCCGCAGAAGTCGACTGCTAACTTCAGGCCAATGCATGTTTCCAACATGCAACGATCAAATGGGATACTCGGCGATTTCTCATCAAACGACAGCCGTTACTTCCGAGAAAGGCGTTCACCGGGACTAATCCAGAAGCGCTCTGGGTGCGCTACAAATTCTTTCTGAGGAAACTCAAGGCCGCATCTGCATTTGCTTGAAACCATTGAGGCTCCGCGGCATAGGCGTGTGGCCCCCCTTCCGCAGTGAAGGGAGTGATGTTTCCGTTCGCTTTTTTATAGGCAGCGACGAAGCTCGTGAACTGGGAGTATGGAACATCCTCATCTGCGTTCCCCTGTCCGACAAAGATGGGAGGCAGTTTGCCACCGAGATGAAACTGTGGAGAAGCCTCAAGACAAAGATCATGTTGCGCCGAGCACGAGCCTCCCAGATAAGGGAGAATCGCGTCGTCTGTCTCAGAAAACTTCGTTAGATCAAGGTCGGCGCTGTAAAGAATAGCCGCTTTCACACTTGAACTGAAGTTCTTGAACGTACCGGACTCGTAGCGCGGATCGCCGTTGGTCAATGCCACAAGTGCCGCCAGCTCGCCTCCGGCAGAGCCACCAGCGACGGCAATACGGTTCGGGTCGACACGGTACTCACTCGCGTGGGCACGGAGCCAACGGATGGATTCCTTGCACTCTTCGAGTGCGACCGGAAAGCGAACTCCCGGACTGAGGTCATAATCGATCGCCATGCCCACATATCCGTGCTCCGCAAACGGCGCAATGAGCTTACTCCAACCTGTCCGGCTGCCCCCCGTCCAACCGCCACCATGGATAAAGACGATGGCCGGATGCGGCCCCGAATCTTTTGGGAGGTACATGTCCGCAAGCAGTGGAGCTGATTTGCCTTGAGCGTACTGCACACCGTTCACGCGGACATAGCTTTCTATAGGAACCATTGGGCTACTCTGCTGTGCACGTAAGCAAGCAGCAGCCAACAGCAAAACTAGCGAGGAGAGCCAGGTTCTTGCGAGGTTGTCTGTGATCGAGAACACCATACCTCCATCGTAGCTGCACATCGCCACTGTTGTATTGAGAACGTGAAGTCGGCATATCGGAAGCAATCCGCCCAAGTGTTCTCAACTGACGAGAACAGGCCAATGCGCGTTTCCAACCAGCCCATCCTCGAAAATTGACTCGGCGATTACGCGTGAACCTGATTGCTTCTGTTGGCCGACCAATTCGGGAATCGACGCATAATTTAGGTTAGGGACCATGTACATCAAGAGTATTATTCGGCCATCGAGGACACCAAATGCAATGGCAAATTCCAGATGAAGCCAAGAGTTTTATGATTTACGACTATGCTGAACTCAAAGATTTGTGCAAGCAGTTCTTGACACTTGTTTCGGGTATTTTGGTGTTTTCGGTCACATTTGCAGAGAAGATCGTAGGGTACAAAGCGATGGCACGGTGGCCTCTCCTAACTTCCTGGGTCGCCTTTATTATTGCGATCGTTCTTTGCGGACTTGCATTAGGCCTAATAGCTCTGGCGGGTGGACAGGCTGTTTCAGGTGCTTCTATTGAGATTTATCGCCGCATGGAATCACAAGCTGTCAGATTGACGTTTGGAGCTGGGCTGAGTTTTGTAATCGGATTGAGCTGTCTCATAGTTGCTGGTGTCTTGACTATGTTTACTAAGAACACGGCGCCATAGTCTTACTGTCTGACTCCAAGGTCATTTATGGTCGATATCTAGCGGACTCATCTTGTCGGCCTAAAGTCAGTGAGACTGAGTTACGGACAAATCACAAGTATTTCTCAACTGGTGAGAACAGGACGAGTCACTCATTGAATCCTGACCGTGAGTCCTGTTCTGCAAATTTGTCATAGAGGGAGACTACCTACTTTCAAGAGCGCTGATGGAGGCTTCAGTAGAGAGTCCGACGGTTGTTGAGAGCGAGAGAGCATGTGGATTCCGGGCATACCTTCTCTCCGGTACTGAAGAGCGGTCCAAGTAGGTATATGTCACTTTATTGGTGGCAGACTTCCATTTTAGGATCAACCTGCATGTTCTTCGCGGAGGGTGGAGTTCGGGAGTTGCTGCGGGTGCTACGCGTTTGGTGGGACGGTCATGCTCTCTACTGATGGTCCGATTTGGATGAGGTTCTCGTCTGTTGAGTCGGTGGAGGTGAGGCAGCTTCCGGAGCTCATTAGGGGCTCGAGGATTCGGGGCGGGAGGGGTTTTGAGAAGAGGAAGCCTTGCATGAAGTCGCAGTTGAGGCGGCTTAGGACGTCTAACTGTTCTTCTTCTTCGACTCCCTCGGCGATGACCTTCATTCCGAGGGCGTGGGCGAGGGAGATGATGGAGGCGACCATGGTGCTGTTTTCGTGGGTGATGCCCTGGATGAAGGAGCGGTCGATCTTGAGGGTTGAGATGGGCATCTCCTGGAGTCTTCCGAGGGAGGAGTAGCCGGTGCCGAAGTCGTCGATGGAGAAGCGCAGACCGTTGGCGGATAGTCTCTGCATCTCTTCGAGCGCGTCGGGGATGTTCTGCAGGACGGTTGACTCGGTGAGCTCGAGGTGGAGGAGGCGGCTGGGGATGTTGAAGGAGTTCAACGTGCCGAGGATGCGGCTGGAGAAGTCGGATTGGCGGAACTGCAGGCCGGAGATGTTGACTGCGACTGGAACGAGCGGGATGCCCTGACGTTTCCACTCGTTGATCTGCATGCAGACGTGTTCGAGGACCCACTGGCCGAGGGGAAGGATGAGGCCGCTCTCTTCGGCGACGGGGACGAAGACTGATGGGCTGATGTTGCCGAGTTTGGGAGGGTTCATGCGGAGCAGGGCTTCGAGGCCGCAGATGTGGCCGTCTGGCTGGCAGATGGGCTGGTAGTGGACCTCGAAGGTGCCGTTCTTGAGCATCTCTTCCATGGCGGCTACGATTCGGAGGTCCTTGGCTTCGTCGGCGGCGTAGCCGGGCAGGAAACGGCAGACCTCGCTGATGCCGAGTTTGCTGGCCTCCCACATGGCTGTCTGGGCTCGGCTGCGAAGCTTGGCCACGTCGTCGCCGTCCTCGGGCGCGGTGGCGAGGCCGATGCTGACGCGCATGCGGATGGAGATGTCGCCGATGACGATGGGTTCGACGAGCGAGGCCAGGAGCCAGGTGGAGAGGCGCTCGGCCTCGGCGGTGTCGCTGATTTCGCCGAAGAGGACCTCGAAGTGGTCGCCGGCGGTTCGTCCGGCGATGTCGCAGGGGCGGACGTAGGTCTCGATGCGCTGGGCGATGGCCTTGAGGCACTGGTCGCCGGTGTGGTCGCCGTAGGTGTCGTTGACGGCCTTGAAGTGGCGGAGGCTGATGCAGGCGAGGGCTACGCCTTTGCCCTTCTTTTGGCTGGCCTCGAGGAAGTCGTTTTCGAGCGCGAGGAGGCCTTTGCGGGAGTACAGGCCGGTCAGGTGGTCGTGGGAGGCCTCGTAGGTAAGGCGTTTGAGGAGCGCCTCGCGGGCTGTTACGTCGACTCCCATGACCAGACGATGATTTTGTCCGCCGATGACGATCTCGCGTGCCTCAATGTCTATGAAGAACTGGGTGCCATCTTTTCGCAGGTGCGGGGAGGCGATCGTAGAGCTTGGAGTCGACTTGATCTCGTGCAGTATCTGGGGAATGATGGCGGGATCGACGAGATCGTGCAGGCGGAGCTTCTCGAATTCTTCCAGCGAGTAGCCGTGGGCAGCAGCGGCGGCCTGGTTGGCACTTTTGAGTTTCAAGGTTGCCGGATCCACGACCCACATCATGTGCGGGCTGTGGGTGAAGAGCGACTTGAGATCGGAGGTGAGCCGGTGGGCGCTCTTGAGGCTCTCCTGGATGAGGATCATGACCATGCCGATGCCGACGAATCGATCGCCGGTGACGGTGCCCTCGGAGAAGAGCTCGCGGTGGACGATGTGGGCGACCGCAGGGGTGGAGAGGATCCAGATGACGAAGCCGCCGAGGGTGACGTAGAGGCCGGCGGAGCGGTCGGTGTAGTTCCACCAGAACATCATGATGTTGACGAGGACCATCTGGACGAAGACGAGGGAGAGGGCGTCGAAGCTATTCCCATGAGAGACGGTCAGGGCCACGGGGATGCAGCTAAGGGCGCATACCGCCAGGGTAGGGATGAGTTTGAGCCTGTCGTAACGGAACCTGCGCACGGCCGCTGCGGAGCCGCCGCTAAATCCGAGTGCGAGGATGAGATATAGCGGCCAGTGGCTTCCGTTGCCGAAGAAGACGAAGACCGCGAAGGCGAAGGTTGGTACTCCGAGGCCGATGCCGGCCCAGTAGATTTGGCGCGTGTCCTTGCGTAGGGCGGGGGATGAGAGGATGCAGCAGATGTTGGCGGCGAGCCCGCCTATCGCGGAGAGGAATTGTATGGTGTGGAGCGTGCGCGGGGATCCGAACGGCAGCACCGTCAGGATGGCGACGGCGCGGCACAGCCATGCGTAGATCCAGAAGCGAATGCGATCGTCTTCACGGCTTTGTCGGAGGAGCACAAAAAGTACAGCGACAAAAAACAGAGGGACGAGGGTGGGCAGTAGAGTGGATAACAATGTAGGGCCCGGCGTCCAAGATAATTATTCAGGAAATTGACGGGGCGTAACGTTGCCTACACAACATAGCGACGAGAAAGACGCTTATTTCGGTTATACTTTCGTGCTATTCGGCTGAGGTTGGGATCGGCTTGGTCGCTTCTCGATGGTCTAAGTGGCCTTGAATTTCTACGGTCGGCTGGCTTTCTTTGGACAGCAGCGAAAAGAACCCCTACCTTGGCGTGGCCGTGTAGGGGTTCTTTTTCGAGTCTTGACTGGCTGGTTACGAGGAGAAGCTGGAGCCGCAGCCGCAGCTCTTGGTGGAGTTGGGGTTGATGAAGTTAAAGCCCTGGCGCATGAGGGTCTCTTCGAAGTCGAGGACCATGCCGGTGAGGTAGATGAAGCTCTTGGGGTCGACGAAGATGCGGATGGGGGCGGAGGCGGTGTCGTCGAAGAGGAAGGTGCGATCGCGGTCGCGGGCCTTGGAGTCGAAGCGGATGCTGTAGCTGAGGCCGGAGCAGCCTCCGCCCTGAATGCCGACGCGCAGGCCACCCTGCTCCGGAGAGACGTTCTCCTTGGCCATGGCGGCGCGGATGCGCTTGAGGGCCTTGGGGGTGAGGCGAATTCCCTTCACCGCGGCCTCGGGGGACATGCCGTCCGGGGTGAGGAGGGTGACGCCGGCGAGCGGGTCGGGCGCGCTGGCGGAGGGCGGCGGTGGGGTGCCGGTGGTGAGTTGAACTGTTGCCAAAGTCTTTACCTCGGGGGCTGGGCCCCGTACTGATTCGATTCTTTCGGGAGGCTTAGGCCGTCCCTGGAACTATGGATAACGTTCCCTATGCGATACGGCGCGGCGAATGTTCGCCGCGCCGTATCAGGGGTGAAGCGAGGTGCTTAGTGAGCCGCGACGGCCACAGGTGCGCCTGCGGTCTCGGTGACGTTGTTCTTCTTCTTCCAGTCGCCGATGGCTGCACGGATCGCGTCTTCCGCGAGGACCGAGCAGTGGATCTTGACTGGAGGAAGCGCGAGTTCCTTGACGATATCGGTGTTGGTGATCGCGAGGGCCTCGTCGATGGTCTTGCCCTTGACCCACTCGGTGGCGAGGGAGCTGGAGGCGATGGCCGAACCGCAGCCGAAGGTCTTGAACTTGGCGTCCTCGATGACGTTGGTTTCAGGGTTGACGCGAATCTGGAGGCGCATGACGTCGCCACACTCCGGCGCGCCGACGAGACCGGTGCCGACTTCAGTGGAGGCCTTATCCATCTGACCGACGTTGCGGGGATTGTTGTAGTGGTCGATTACCTTGTCGCTATATGCCATGATGTGCTCCTCGTCTCTTGTTTAGATGATACTCCGGCGTTTTAGGTGCGCCGGGTTGAATATCGTTCGTCGTTCAGTTCAGATGAAGCAAATGTGATTCCGGAGAGGCTTTGTAGCTCTCTCGCCAATGATCTGTCTCAAGAGCTTGTCTTACTGCTCTTTGCTTGCCCCATTCGACGCCGAAGGGCAAGGCCGAGAACATGAGCGATACGCCGATCAGGAATGCTACCGACAACGGAATCATCGAGTGGTCAGCGAACATGGCCTTGAACTGAGTCGGACCGAACATTACAAAGGAAATGCCCCCAGCCAAAGCCATCTTGCGCTTCAATTCCGAGTTGATTGCTTTCATCAGCCAGTTCCTCAAAAAAATTAGTGGGCAGCCCACTCGATTTTGGTGAGGTCGATGCCTTCTTTCACCATCTCGTAGAGAGGGGAGAGCTCACGAAGCTTGAGGACTACGTCGATGAGCTTGTCGGAGACGTAATCGACTTCGGCCTTGGTGTTGAAGCGGCCTAGACCGAAGCGGATGGAGCTGTGGGCGACGTCGTCTCCAAGGCCGAGGGCCTTGAGGACGTAGCTGGGTTCCAGGGTGGCCGAGGTGCAGGCCGAGCCGGAGGAGACTGCTATGTCATTGATTCCCATGAGCAGGCTCTCACCTTCGACGTAGACGAAGCTCATATTGAGGTTGCCGGGAAGGTGATGGTCCATGTTGCCGTTGACATGGATGTGGTCCAGGGCCTTTTCGAACTTGGCGCGGAGGTAGTCGCGCAACTCGATCTCACGCTTGGCCTCGGCTTCCATCTCGTTCATGGCGATCTCGCAGGCTGCGCCGAGTCCGACGATGCCGGGGACGTTCAGAGTGCCGCTGCGCATGCCGCGCTCGTGGCCTCCGCCGTTGATCTGCTCAGAGATCTGGACGCGGGGGTTGCGGCGGCGGACGTAGAGGGCGCCGACGCCCTTGGGCCCGTAGAGTTTGTGGCCGGAGAGGGAGAGGACGTCGATGTTGTCCTTCTGGACGTCGACGGGGATCTTTCCGACGGCCTGGACGGCGTCGGTGTGGAAGATGACGCCCTTCTCGTGGCAAAGTTTGCCGATCTCGGCGATGGGTTGAATGACGCCGATCTCGTTGTTGGCGTACATGATGGAGACCAGGATGGTCTTGTCATCTATGGCGCGCTTGAGGTCTTCCATGTCGATGAGGCCATCGGCCTGGACAGGCAGGTAGGTAACGCGGAAGCCCTGCTTTTCCAGCTTCTTACAAGTGTCGAGGACGGCTTTGTGCTCGGTGGCCTGGGTGATGATGTGGTTGCCACGCTCGCGGTACATCTCGGCGATGCCCTTGAGTGCAAGGTTGTTGGACTCCGTGGCTCCAGAGGTGAAGATGATCTCCTTGGCGGAGGAACCGATAAGCTTGGCGATCTGTTCGCGAGCCTTCTCCACGGCCTGCTCTGCTTCCCAGCCGAAGGAGTGGTTGCGGCTGGCGGCGTTGCCGAACTTCACCCCGAAGTAAGGCATCATGGCCTCAAGGACGCGGGGGTCCATGGGGGTGGTGGCGTGGTTGTCCATATAGATGGGGAGGTGGACTCCCTCCGGCAGCGGGACCGAAGACTCGGTGATGACGACTCCGTTATTGCTCATTTCATTGCTCATTGTTGCTCCTAAATTCGATAGCAGTTCTATTGCAGAGGGCAGATGCAAAACTCCGGCGAGGACCGCTAGACAGCGATGGTCACCAAGCCACCGCCCACCGGGGCTCTCTCGACGTGGTCGGGATCGGGAACCTCGATTAGATCGGCGATCCTGATGGCGCTGAGCAGGTCTTTAATACTGTCATTCACCTTGCGCAGTGGTTCTTTGATGGTGCAATGGCCAGCAAGGTCGCAAGTTCCATGGATGGTGATGCAACTGGTGATGAAAAGTGGACCGTCGATGGCACGGATCACCTCGAAGGCAGAGATCTCATCTGCTGGACGGGAGAGGGCGTAGCCTC
Source organism: Granulicella sp. dw_53 (assembly GCF_018449545.1). GTDB lineage: Bacteria > Acidobacteriota > Terriglobia > Terriglobales > Acidobacteriaceae > Edaphobacter. The sequence continues at coordinate 23,520 of NZ_JAAVUR010000016.1, forward strand.
CGTTGGTTCCGGCGTGCGAGACCAAGAGACCAGCCTTCGCCAGCGTCTGGAGGATCTTTGCAAGCAGCTGAGGAGGAATGTGATACGCCTCAGCGATGTCTTTTGCGCTTTGCGCCACATGTTGCGTGGCGCCGGGGCCTGACTGCTCCGCGAGATACTTGAGAGCCATCAGACCGTAATCAGCTTTTTTGGTCAGGCGCAGCATATCGTGGTCCCCCATTGGTGCAGAGACGGCTAGAAAACACCCGACCCTACAGTCTTGTTTAGTGTAGTCCGTAGGGAAATAGGACGCAACCGGGATCTCCGCGATGCCGAAATAGGCTAAAGGCAGACTGCAAGAAAGAAAACAGGATTGACAAGCTGCCCGGGGTTGAGGAGAATTCATCAATCACACCTCCCCCATGACCCCCCAGTGCAAACACCCCATCGTCAAAGTTGTCGCCCGCGAGGACGACGCAGAATTTGTTGAGTGCCAAAGCTGCGGAGAGGTCTTCGACTCCGCAGAGTACAGCGATATGGCGATCGAGGAAGAGGCGGCGGCAGAGTCCACCGAAGACTAGTTCACAGGTTCTCTTTTCTGGCTGCAAGAGGCTTTGCTTGCTGCTAGACCTGCGTCTGCGCCGGGGCGCTCATCCTGCGGATGACGATCCAAGCATATTGAGCCGCGGAGAGCGGCGCGAGGACAGCGATGAGGCCGACCAGGCCGTCGCGCAGCATGGCGACCTGCGGCAAGGCGAAGATGCGTTCGCAGAGGACCGCCGTCAGGGTGATGATCTGGAAGAGGGTGTTGAGCTTGCCGAAGAAGCTGGGGTGGAAGTCGCGCAGGGTTCCGGTGGCAAAGAGCAGGGTTGCGATGAGCAGAATTCCGAGATCGCGGCTGAAGACGAGCACGGTGACGTAACGCGGCATGAGACCGACGTGGGTGAAGACAAGGAAGAGCGTGCTGAGGAGGAGCTTGTCGGCGATGGGGTCGAGGTAGAGGCCGAGGGTGGTGCGCTGCGAGAGCCAGCGGGCTAAGAGGCCGTCGAGGGCGTCGGAGATACCGGCGAGGAGGAAGAGGGCGAAGGCCATGCGGTAGTGCGCGTCGAGGATCTCAATCACGAGAAACGGGATGATGAAGAGCCGTAGAAGCGTGAGCAGGTTCGGCGCGGCGCGGAATTGGCTTAGGAACGGCACGATGGGGTGAGCCAATCGTAATTCATAGGAGGACTCAGAAGCAGCGTGGTTGCCCGAATAGGTAGCTTGCTTTAGACTGAAATGACGCATGCAGGCGCGTAGCTCAGTTGGTTAGAGCGCTACCTTGACACGGTAGAGGTCAGCGGTTCGAATCCGCTCGTGCCTACCATATCCTTTCAATTACTTGTGGTAAGAATCTGGGAACAGATGCCAAGTGGCTGGGAACGATGTGGGAACATCCTGCAGTGCGGCACCCTCCCATTCTTCTCTTTCTTTCCTATGTTTGTTGAGGCGTTCGGTTGAAGAGCACATCGACCGCCTTGCTCTGAGCGACGCGCTTCTTGTCCATTCCTGCGTGGGTGTACACCTCCATGGTGGTGCTTACCTTGGCATGCCGCATCAGCTCCTGCACCACCTTCACATCGCTTCCGGTGGCAGCCAGTAACGAGCTGTAGGTGTGACGGAAGGTATGCCAGCCGATGTGTTTGGTGATTCCTGCCCTCTTCGCCGCGGGTTGCAGGATCCTGCTGCGCAGGATGTCAGGCCAGACCGGCAATTTACCGAAGAGTCTCTCGCTGGCAAAGATCCAGTCGGTATCCGCCCCGAAGGCACAGAGACCGCGCCATGCGATCAGACGTTGGAGGGTGATCGCATCCAGGGGCACAGGCTGCTGCGAGACCTCCGTCTTGCAAGGACCGATACTCCCAGAGACGTACGAACGCAGAACGTTGGCCGTCTTCCTGACGAAATCGATGTCCTCCCATTTGAGGCCCAGCACCTCACAGACGCGAAGGCCGGTGGTAGCGCAGATGCCTCCCATGACCCGCTCGCGGTCTGGAAGAACCGCCATCAGCGCGCGGAACTCTTCGCCCGTGAGCGTATCCGGCACCCGTTTTCGTCCCGCCTTGACTCTCACCAGGGCGATCGGGTTCTCCTGCTGCCCGAGGAAGCCCCAGCGAATCGCGTGACGGAAGATGGTGCTCATCAGATTGCGAATCTTGGTCCGAGTTGAAGCAGCAAGCTTCAGAGTCTTGAGCCAGTCTTCCACCTCCACGCTGGTCACTCGCCGAAGGGGATAGTCCCCCCAGCGCGGAACAATGTAGAGTTTCAAGCAGTTTTGATACACGAGTTTTGTTGCCCGGGTCTTGCCCTCGTGCGTGTCCATTGGCATTTCCTTCATACGGTAGTGCTCCACAAGTTTGTGGACCGTAACGACAGATCCGCCGTGGTCGATCGTATACCGGTTGACGCTCAACCGAAGCGTCTCTGCCGCTCGTTGCGCGTCGGCTTGCGTGCGAAGCTCGCGAACCGTGCCGACGATCTGCTTGCGCAGTGTTCGCCTGCCCTGTTCGTCGGTCTCGCGCCAACGGTAGACCCATACATCCGGTCCGCTCTTGCGGGGTTCTGAGTACAACGTACCCAATTGATATCGTGGCCGATTCATAGAAAGTTCTTCCTTTCTGCTGAACGGCCCTCGTCGCTGCCTGATGTTACCTCTGATTGCATCCAGGAATCGAGTTCGGAGAGACGAAATCGCCACATCCGCTTGGGTCCTTTCCCGATCCCATACCCAGGTACCGCGCCGCGACGGGCCAGGCGAAGAAGAGTCTTACGGGACAGGCAAAGATGAGCAGCCGCTCGCGCGCCGTCCACGTAGGGCTCAGATGGAATCTTGGAAGCTGCCGATGGTTGACAATGCTCGACCTCAAGTCCGAGAACGCAGAACGAAAGCAATGTCTCTCGTGCCCGATGAAGCCGACCTAAGTCAAAGTGGCAATGGATTGGTATTTATTGATATTTTTCCGAATCCGGGTACTCGGGACGTCGTATCTACGAACGAGAAAAGGAGAGAAGCGGTTGGATATCGTTCTTATCGGCAGCCCGAAGCGCGTCTATATAAACGCGACGAAAATCGCCGACGCGCACGATGTCCGCGCGACCCCATGTGAAGATTGGCCTGTTCAATCTCTTCACCACCACATCCGCCATCAGCCGAGCATGACGGCCGTTGCCGTTAGCAAATGGGTGAATCGAGACGAGACGATGATGAAACCGAATGGCAAGTTCGTCCGGTTCGAAGGTTTGATGTTCGACCCAATAATGAGCGTCCCCCAACAAAGCCGCCAGTGCCTCACGAATCTGGTAATGAGGAATGCCAATGTTTTTTTCGGTAATCCTATAGGTCCCAGCCCATTTCCACGTCTGATCGAACATCCGCAGGTGCAGTTCTCTTATATAGGCTTCTGCAAAAGGATCCTGCCGATTCAAGTTTCGTAGATTGAGCGCCCACCCGTAGGCTTCAAGGATGTTCTGGCGCTCCCACTCATTGAGTTCTTCCTTCGTCGTGAGATCGGGGATGAGGTCGTCCTGCTCTTCGGGAGACAGCGCGGTATTTCCGTCTGCTATTGTGAAGAGCGTCATCGCGATTCACGCTTTCTAACGAGGCGGCGCGTCTCAGCTTCGAGCGCCTCGTGAATTCTGCCGACAGCTTGGTCTTCCAGCGCCATCGAGTGCTCTACTCCGAGGACATTCTTCTTTGCTTCGACGCGCGCGCGATTTTCGATCAGATCCTGCATACTGCCCGCTCGTGGAACGAGAGCATAGACGAGATCACAATCGAGCGCATTGGCCACGGCGCGTAGACTTTTCAACGTGATGCGGCCTTCCGCTTCACCCTTCTCAAGTTGCAACGGGAGCTGGCGGCTCGTCCCCAATCTGCGCCCAAGTTCGCCCGATGAGACACCAAGCGCCTGGCGGATGCTGCGTATCCACCCCTTCGACGGACGCGGAGCGGTCCGCGCAGCTTGATATGGCTCCAGGCTGCGATCCAATTGTTTTAGTCGAAGGTCTTTGAATTCATTGCGCATGTTGTCATCAAATGACAAGTTATTTATGGTCATCTAAAGCTTATTTGACTATATTTAAATTGTCAAATGCACGTAAATGACTATTTATATGTGGTCACACTGTTTAGAAATGTGGCAGCAAAGTTCTTTGAGTTGCCAAGCGTCTCTGCTGCTCGCTGCTGGTGCATCGGCTTGCGCGTGAAGCTCACGAACTGTGCCGACGCACGGCTTCAACCGCCCGTTGCTGCATGAATGATCTGGGAAATACTAAATCGTGGCGGCGGTAGGTTGCGTCAAACGGAGCCCTTCACGCGAGGCGAAGAAGAAGGTTTGGCTTCTGCGGTCATAGAGGTGGGAACCCAAGCCGGACTTCCAACGGTACCGCCGAAGTTGTTCTCTGCTTGCGAGAAGGGTGTTGCATTCATAATGCGCTTGAACCATCACTGCTGTTGAGGAAGTTGCACGCGGATGATCGAAGGCACTTCTGTGAAAGTGGTTGATCCCGCGTCCCAAGAAACGGTCCTCCCGGCACTCTACTTGCACACGGAACTCCTGTAGCGCATCGATAGGAATCAGAGTCGAATCGTTCCTAGAGCGGCGATCGAACTCCGAACGTCCCCTACTCCGCCTCCATTGCGAGGGCCAGCCTTGGCTGTAACACCACCGACGGATCGTAGTTGGACTGTGCTGTCCACTGGCGCTGAAGTCTCCGCCGACCCGTACCACCTAGCGTTTGCTTTGAGGGCTTTGCGTCACACGCCTAACGCTGTCGAAATCAGATCCCGCAAACTTTGGTCTTCAAAAGAAGGGTTGCGGCGAGGTCCTACTCTGTCACCTGCTATTCTTGGATCGCAAAAGGTTCATTCACCGAGGAGAGTAGGCTTATGGCACTAAAGGACGTTTTGTTGGAAGAGCTTCGTGATATGTACAGCGCGGAGAATCAGTTGGTTAAAGCCCTGCCAAAACTTGCAAAGGGGGCGAAGAATCCGAAACTCAAACAGCTTTTTAAAGCGCACCTTGATGAGACCAAGTTCCAGGTCGAACGCCTCAAGAGAGTCTTTAACGAACTGGGCGAGAAGCCAACCGGACAACACTGCAATGGAATGGAAGGGGTCATCGAAGAAGGGAAAGATGCCCTTGAGAAAGACGAAGAGGGCGCTTCTTTTGACTCTGGACTTATTGGCGCAGCTCTTCGAACGGAACACTACGAGATTGCCGGCTACGAAGCATGCATCTCGATGGCTACGACGTTGGGAATGGCCAAGATTGCGAAGCTGCTCAACTCGAACCTGAAAGAAGAATTAGCTGCGGCAAAGAAGATTACAGCGGCCGGAGCTGCAATCATGAAACAAAGCGCCCAGGAGCCCGAAGCACCAAAGAAGCCTAAGTCCGGCAAAGAGAAGTATTCGGCCATGAAGAGCAAAGAGGACGAGGCGAAGGCTTCTGCGGACCTTAAGAAGTAATAGCCGTAGTGATCTGAACGAAGCGGTTAACGACCGCGGCCTAAGAAAAGGCGGCCTCATTTGTGAGGCCGCCTTTCTTTCTGTCACCGTGTCACCCACATGGCAGCTATTTGAAGCGATGGAATTCAGGTAGATCGGTGCATTCTGCTCAGTTGGTAACGCCATGGCAAGTGAGTGTTATGAGATCCCTTTTGTAGCGTACCCACTCTAGTTGGTCTTTTGTGAGGCTTCCTCGCCGGTGGAAGCGATATCATGGGCTCCGGTCTCTTTTAGGGCTTCCTTGGCGGTGTCGATCTGCTCAGATGTATCACAGTGGACCGACAGCAATGTGCCACCGTCTTTGACTGCACCCTCATACCTCAGATTGACACTCTTCTTTTTGGCGAGCAACGGTCAGGTTCAAAGGATCTTGCACTTCCAACCGAAGGAAGTTCTCTTCCAGCAGGCATTTTCGTCAATTTGTTGCTCTTATTGCTCGAATCTCCAAATGCTCCTCTTCGTTCGGAGAGGTTCTTGTATCAAGAGTCACTTCTTTTCTACTCAATTCTGGCTGCAAAAGAATGCCATTCCGTCGAAATACCAGTTGTGCCGATTCGTGAACGTGCAGGAGTTGTTCGATCCCATGAAGGTTTAGAGTGAGGTGCCCAGAACCATCTGAACGTGAGCGCAGCCATACATCGATGCTGGCGCCCTGAAGTTTAATAAGCATGCTGCCGCCGTCTCGCAAAAATGCCGACTCAAAACCATCGCTAGAAGAGACGTGTAAGCCATCAGAGGCTGGGCGTACAGTCCATACACGCTCAGAATAAGGAAAGCTTAGTTCGAGATTCTTCAAAGCGGGTGGCCGATTGTTTGAGAAACCGATCGATCCATCTCTTCCCAACTCCAGGCCGAAGAGTCCCCGGAGCACGGTTTCCACGCCCGCCGCACCGGCGACAATATTCGCACGGCCAGCGGTGATTCGACCGCCGAACGGAGCGGCCGCCGGAAACCGCGACGTATAGCTATCATTAGCGATCCCCTGCGGATAGACGGCCATGTGATCGGGCCACCAAAAGATCTTTTCCAGGGCCAGCCATCCCTCAGAGAGGAAGCCGGACGTAAAAAGATCCGCGCTCAACTGCGGCCCGTCCCCGGCATAGCTCATCGCGCCTGCCCAGTCGTGATCGTTATAGTCAAAGAGGCGATCCTTAACGGACATAGACCGTATGCCCCACGGTGCTACAAACTCATCGTCTTTCAGATGTGCAATGAGGCGCTTCGCTCTATCCGCAGGGACCAGACCAGGTATGCGGAGCAGGTCAAAGATCTGAATTGAGTAAACCGGAACTACCGATCCGTCGCGCTGTCTCGTCCCGTACCAACCCTCTTTTTCAAGCCACAAAATATTGTTGATCGCCTCAGTCACCTTTTTTGCCATCGCTCGAAAGTGGGAGATCTTATTGCTATATCGTTCGGAGTCTACTTGCTCCATAAGGTCTGCAACCGTTTGATATGTATAGACTCGTTCTCCATTTGGGCTGGGCACTTCGTTAGAGTATCCGGGCCCTCCCTTCGTCTTCTTTAGTTCAAGTAGGTTTTTATCTTCTCCGTAGTCCAGCAGATTATTGCCATCAGGATCTTTTTCTTTCTCGCCCCACTCGGCGAGCGCAATCATCCACTCCAACACCGTCTTTCCCTGGACTTGTTCCTGAAGAAGAGTGCGATCTCCGGTGATGGATAAATACTGATCCACGGAGTTGATATATGCGTAGGAGTTATATGCGTAGTAAGTTCCTATGCCTTTTCCCATGATAGGTTCGATTGAAAAATGCTCTGTCAAAGGCGCCGCTGGCAGGGCAATAAGAAGCCGTCTAAGAGAAGGAGGATCCAAGAGAGAAAATGCGAGCGCCGAATATTGGATGTCCCATGCGTAAGTGTTCATCGCACCCGAATCGAGACCTGAGGTTGGATACCAGGGGTCGAGATGAAATGCTTTCCCTACTCTCCACCGGTCGAAGAGCAGTTGCGCAGCTGCGTGACGATAGAATTTGAGGAGTTGAGGCGACGACGAGGCGACGGCCGGTAATCTTTGGAACCACCGTTCCAGGGAGATTTGAGCATCGTTGTGAGTTTGGGAGATCTTGGCTGCGGGGTTTGCAACCAATTCGTTTGCTTCCTGGAGAGCCTTTGCCCCATCGCTTGCGGTCGAGACGACGATCGATGCGATCGCCTCTGCGCCAGGCCCAGCGGTGAGGCGGGTCGATACGAGGCTCGCAATGCTCGACGCGTCCGGCTTCTCCTGGTTCCCTGCTCCCGATGGCGTGAAAGCAGCTTTCGCCGCGGCCAAGGAGCTAAAGGTTCTTATCGACGCGTCTCTTAAGGCGATTGCAACCGCACCGCCGCTGTTCTGATGAACAACGATATCCCCATCTCGCGTTGTAACGGGTGTATCGATGTTTCGTTGGAAGGCGGCGTTCCAATTCCATTCGCGAGGACTCGCAATGCTTGGCTGCTGGATGCTTCCTATACCGAAGTGGCCGGTTCTCTTGGAATGATTTATAACCGCTACGCTAACGATATAACCCTGATATCGGGATAGCGCTGTTATTTTTGTTCGAAGCGAGAAGGGCCATCCTTGTGTATATGTTGTCCATGATCCGGGCTCCCATACACTTCTTTCTTTGGCAGTCTTCCTAAATCCGTTGGACGGCTCCCCGTCAACGATTGCAGCTCCTGTCTTTTCATCTATTACCCCGATCTTTTGCTGCATCACAACTGTGAGCGGAGGCGCCGTAAAACGGTCGACTCCCAAACCTCCTGGAATAGCTGAAATTGAACCGCTGAAGACAAGGTTATTGCTGCTGTCGATCTCTGGAATTATCTGATCGCCTTCCAATCTGAAATCGGAGAGTTTGGGAATGTACCTCTTTGCGCCCATCGATCTGGCGCCGACCTTATTCGAAGTAGATGTTGCCGCCAATGCAAGATGAAAACACAGTAATGGGAGAACGAGCATTGTTCGACGAATCACTGTGGTGTGTATTGGCATTCTTCCGCTGATTCTCCTTTCGAGCCCAGTTGGCCCTCGATCATGTCACGCTAAAACGCCAACTTGAGTGCCAATTGGACCCGGCGCGGACCACCCCGCAGCGAAGTGATCGTAGAGAAAGTAGTTGCATTTAGAAAATTCAGGCTGCCCGACGCTGGCTGTCCCAACTGCGCATTGTTTGTTACGTTGAAGGACTCGGCTCGGAATTGTAGTCTAAGCTCTCTTGGCAGGATGACGAATTCCTTGAAGAACGAAGCATCCATATCGAAGTAACCGGGGCCAAGCGCCTGCATCGGTTTCGCACCAAGCGGGGAGTAGTCGCTCTGACCAACTGCTGTAGCCACTGGTGGATTTGTGAACGCACTTGCGTTGAGCCAATGCCCTTGCGTGTGTCCACCAGCGTAGATGTCGGCTCCAGGCTTAACTAATGCAAAGCAACCGAAGTTTGCTGTAGTTGCCGTTGGACACGTAACGCTGAAAGGCTGTCCGCTTTGATACGTAACGATGAAGTTTGTGGACCACCCACCCACGATGGCGTCTACCAACCTGCCCACCTTCCCTAAGACCGCTCGGTGCAGCCCGATGGGCAGTTCATATGTTCCCGAGAGGTGCGTGATATGTGCTGTATGGGTGTCACACAATGTGTAGTCCGCGTTGATGCCGAAGCCGGGTAGCCACGGCGCCCTATAGGTTCCAGGGACGGAATTGATTGTTGCCTGATTCGAAAGGCAGCGGCTGAATGTATAGTTCGCGAGGACGGATAGCCCATGGGCTGCTTGCCGCACGTACGTCGTTTGAAGCGAGTTATAACTACTAACCGCATTTGTCGTTTCATAGTTGGAGTTGTAGCTGAACTTAGGAAAAGGAATGTAATTGTAAATATTCGTTCCCGGCGGGAGTATCTGCGAGGTGGAGTTGTGTCCCATTGCTCCTGCATTCAGGTGGCGGCCAACGCTGCCGACATATCCGGCCTGAATCGAATCCTTTGACGTGAACTGATTTTGTATCGTCAGGTTATACACCTGAAGATACGGCGTGTGATAGTCGAGCTGACGGCCTATGAGATTGAGGCCTGAACCGCTTAGAACACTCGGATCGTTATAGTTTGTCGCCGCAAAAGCATTTTGCACAGTAGCGGTTTGGCCATTGGAGGCCAGGAAGCGCGTGTAAGAGTTGCTACTGTTATAGGTGACGGTATATTCGAAGGGATAGTTAGCACCCAACGTTCCGCTATAGCCCGTATTCGCGAGAGCACCATAGGCGACCCCGTAGCCTCCTCTGATGACGGTCTTGGGAAGAAACTGATAGGCAAAGCCTACCCGAGGAGAGAAGTTGGTAATTTGTGTTTGGCCAAGGGCCGATTTTGGAACGCATTTCAATTGAATATTGCTGGATGCCAGCAGTGTATCGAAGGACGCGGATCTCGGTGTGGCACATCCTTCTGTTGGAATATAAAGCGTGCCAGTGGACCCGTTGCCACCGTCCGCGATGAAGTTGGCTTGTCGACCGGAAGCCTCGGAGTAGGGAGGAAAGTAGTCCCAACGTAAGCCTAGATTGAGTGTCAGATCCGGCGTTACTTTCCAATCGTCCTGGGCATAAGCACCTATATAGTGGCGTGTGTAACTGGTCTGCGCGAAGTTAGATCCACTGTAATTTGTCAGACCGCCGATGTAGTCGACTCCATTGGGAACCGTAGAACGCGTCGGCGTCAGGAGTAAATCCGCCATTCCCAAGAGGGTACTGTTGTTGTTGACCACATCGCTATATTGGCCGGTGTATGAGAAATTTCCGCGTCCGTATGGGGGCTGGGTGATAGTTCCCGAAATGTGATCAAACTGAAAACCCATTTTGAAGGTGTGACTGCGGAGCGTTTTCGTCAGATTTTCCACGACTTCGATGCTGCCAATAGAAGACAAGGTGGGATTATAGCCACGAACTCCGAGAGCCGTGAGTCCGCTAAGAGAAATGGGCGGGAGTCCTCCATTATTTGCGGTTTGTGCAATTCCCTGGATTCCAAAATTAGCGGGGATGCCGGGAGTGTTGCCGAAGGACGAAAGCGAGTTCTGGTTAATGTGGTTGCGCCCCACATGGATATCGTTCACCAGGGAGGAGCTAAATACACGCGTGTAACCTACCGCGACGGCATAAGCTGGGTACCTCGGAGAGAGTGCACCATTCTGACCGACGGCAATTCCGGGAAGCCCTCCAGGAATTTCGTAAGCCGTATTGTTCCAATCTACCGAGGCAAAGACGAGATCCCTTGTGCTGAAGTTATGGTCAATTCTGAGGTCATACTGGTTCGCATTCTGCGTTTGCTTTGGATTGTAGAAAAAGTTATTCGCCACACCCGCTTTGGTGGGCGAAGGATAGATATTAAGCAGGTTAATGGAGTTGGCATCGAGCCTGTTCGCTGGCAGCAGATTGAGAGAGTTCTTGACTGCCGTGAAATCCGTTATGCCTGCAACACTGCCTCCACTGTAGAAAGGATCTCGGACGTAGATGGCTGCTGCTGTTCTATTGGGCAGCAGAGATACGGGATCCGTCGTTCCAGCAGCGACCATGCGGGTGGTTGCAGGATCCAGAATCGTACCAAGGGCAATGGTGCGACCTAGCGCGTCTGTCTTGGTACCCGTTGTGTAGGTAAGAATATCTTGAAGGTTTGTAAAGCCACTATTTCGCATCGTGGCAGTTGGAACAGAGGCTGTCGATGACGCCGGAATAATAATCCTGGTTCCCTGATACGAGAAGAAGAAGAAGGTCTTGTCGTTTTGCTTGTAAAGCTTCGGGATGTAGATCGGCCCCCCTATCGTTCCTCCAAATTGATTCTGGCGGTATTCGGCTTTCGGTCTTTTGTTCAGATTCGAGATATAGTCGTTTGCATCAAAGGCTTCATTGCGAAGATATTCCCAAAGATTCCCATGAAGACTGCTGGTGCCGGACTTCGTGACTGCGTTCACGATGCCACCCGTGGAATGACCGAATTCGGCGTTGTAGTCCCCGTTTTGTATCTTGAATTCCTGAATGGCGTCCGGCGGAGGCGTAATCGCTGCGTTTGTCCCGATTGACGCGCCGCCAAAGAGCTCAACATTGTTGTTGATTCCGTTCAGACGGATGTCATTTTGCCAGAGACTTACTCCGCCGACCGAGAAAAAGGCACTCCCATTCGTTCCAGCGTTACTTGTCGGCTGGCCCACGGGCGCAGTCGAAACGCCCGCAGAGAGCTGGGCGAGCGAGACCCAATTTCGCCCGTTCAAAGGCAGATTGTTGACGCTTTCCGTCCCGATGGTTTGACCGATGGCAGCGTTCTCAGCTTGCAGTAGAGCCGTCGCCGTAGTCACGACTACCTGTTGTGAAACAGCACCGGCCGTGAGACCGATATCAACAGTTAGGGTTTGCTGTACGTGAACACCGAGGTGCTCCGTGACATAAGTGGAGTAGCCGTTTGAGGTCGCTTTCAATGTGTAGAGGCCAGGCTTGAGTGACCCAAGATTGTAGGTACCTGTCCGTGTCGACTCGGTCTCGAAACTTACCCTCGTATCTTCGTTTGTGAGAGTAACTTTGGCACCGACAACGATCGCGCCGGAGCTATCTGTAATTGTTCCCGTAATTCCTCCCGCATCGATCTGCGCTCTGAGCGACGAAGGAAGCACGATTGCGGTCAGCAGAAGAAGAGCCACTATAGCTGCGTTTGCGACACGCTTGACACTGATCATCAAACCTCCCCAAAAATACAATTTCTGCCTTGCATTGGCCCAAAAGATTGTCCCGATAGCCAGCAAGCTATTTCACAGTGCAGGCGGGTAAACGAATCAACTTCCCGACCGTTGGCTCCGGTGACGACGCACTCGAACTGACATAGCGCGATGTGAAGTCAAGAAAAAGCGCGCGCGTTCAGCCCGTATGCCTATTCGATTTTCAAGACCGACGCAGTGTATTGAACGGAAATAAAAATAGTCAAGATAAATGATTGTTTATGGTAAAAACGGTCTATTTTGGTGAGCATATCGAGAGTTGGCCATATTTGGGAAATCAAATCCCAAAACCAATCAGCGTTTTTGATCGTTATGCCGCAAGTCGGGCATTCCTGATACATTCGCTACATGGAGCTAAGAGGAAATGAGGCGCGGCGACGGCGCCTTCAAAAAATCGTCACTCTTCTGACAAACTCCGACCGTATCGACGTGGAAAACCTATGTGCGACGTTTGAGGTTTCGGAACCGACGATTCGACGGGATTTGCGTATGCTCGAATCTGGTGGTCTCTTGCGCCGTGATCATGGTGGGGCTACCTCGTTGGAACCTCTGTTTTATGAGGCCTTTTCGACCGACTCTTCCTTTCAGGAACAGATCAAGAAAGAAAGTCCCGAAAAACGCCGGATTGGGATAGCGGCAGCAGAGTTGATTCAAGAGGGCGAGACGATCGCAATCAGCGCTGGCACTACAACAACCCAGGTAGCACGCAGCGTTCCTCTGGACCGCCGGGTTACGCTATTCACCAATGCCGTTAATATGGCAATGGAACTTGGCCGCCGCAGCAATCTGACTGTCACCCTGACAGGTGGAGTCATGAGAGGGACTTGGTTCTCACTCGTTGGATCAGGAGCAATCGAGTCCGCGCGGCAAACGATCTGCGACAGATTATTCCTGGGCGTAAATGGAATCAGCATCGAAAATGGATTGACGGATTTTCATCAAGAAGAGGCCGCTGTCAACCGGGTCTTTTGGGAACGTTCTCGACAGAGAGTCGTCGTTGCGGATCATACAAAATTTTCGGTAGTCGCTTCGCACGTCGTGGCCAATCTTAGCCTGGTCGACATGATCATCACTGGGGTGGAGGCATCGGAAGAGCTTGTGAGACCTTTCATCGACCAAGGCATTGAAGTTCGGCGCGTCTGATGCGCCAACTGGACTGAGAATTTTTAGTTGCTCACCGTCCATCCTCCATCCACGGCCAACACCTGACCGGTAATATACCTTGCTTCATTACTCAAGAGAAACACTGCTGCTTGTGCCACTTCCTCTGCATCGAGCAGAGTTCCGGGAAGTGGCTGTTTATGCTTCAAGAATTCGAGGACAGTGGGATCGTTTTGCGCGCGAACACTCATAGGAGTTGCGACGAGTCCGGGAGCAATCGCATTGATGTTGATCTTACTCGCAGCATAGTACGCGGCAGCGGCTAACGTCATTGCGATAACTGCGCCTTTGCTAGCCGCATAGGCGTGAGTGGCGAAAAAATCCCTCTGAGGGGAGTAAGCCAAGACGCTCGCCATATTGAGTATGGTGCCGCGTAGATTCGCTGGCATGACCGGATCTCGACTCAGAAAATATTGAAGAGCACGACGCGAGACTAGAAATGCGGAGGTGGAGTTATTGCGGTGCGTAATCTCCCAACCATCGAACGTGCACTCGTGAAGCGTTCCATCGCCGAATTGGCGCCCGCTCATCCCAACGGCATAAAACACTGCATCGAATTCACCGAATACATGCAGGCACTCTTTGAAAGCCAGCTCGACCCCTTCCTCACTTGCCAGGTCGGCACAGTAAGTGTGCATCGAATCGGACGAGGAAGAAACCGTCGAGACCAACGACCTAATTGCATCGGGATTCCGGTCGACAGCAAATACGCGTGCACCTTCAGCCAGCGCGAGTTGTACTGTGCTGGCGGCCATTCCGGATGCGCCTGCTACAAAGAGCGTTTTGCCTTTGAGCCTCATAGTTTCTCTATCTTGTCCCATGCAATTTCGGGACTAACCCATTCCAGCTTTGGAGAGTTTTTGATCATTGATTACCTCTCTTGGTGTTCTATCAAGAGGATCGGCTGACATGCTATAGGCGCGAGCAGGATTCTCTACAAAGACTGTGTTCAAGTGTTGCTCAGTCCAGCCCTGATCACGCAGTTCCCTGGAGAATGTACCCAGCAAGAAGGAGAGGCCTGGGGAACCGCCAAAGCTGGTCCAGTATCGCGGCCTCGACGCGTCCATTCCCAACATCAACTGATTTAGATAACCATGGCCGGCGAGGCTTACGAGCAAATCTCGCGTAGGGTTATCCTCAGTCTTCCAGCGAAAGGCGGAGTCGTATTCGAGAAATACTCCGGTGGAGAGAACTTCGCGATGATAAGTAGGATCTGGCTTACGATCGAGATGAGATATCACAATGTGAGATGGTTGAACGCCCATTCGGGATAGCAGTTCAATCTGGAGTAAGGCTCCTGTTCCCTGCTCCGTATGCGTCAATATAGGAGCACCTGTCTTGTTGTGTGCGATGGCGGCGGCCTCGAAGACTCTCTGCTCACGGGCTCCAATAACGTCCAAACCACTGGCGACTTTGATGAGACCCGCTTTATGGCCTGTCCGATCTAGAGTTGGCCCGTTTGTATCGTTCGCGTCGATCCCAAGCTCAATCTCCCCAATGAAGATATTCGAAAGCTGCTCAATGGTGGCTCGTTCGGTCCAATGACCGTGTGGGTAGTATTGCTGCAGGTGAACTCCGGTGGGACAAAGAATGTGAACGCCGGATTGGCGAGAGACAGCCGCGAGCTTGGTCACATTACGGCCTCCGCCGCAAGGCATCGAATCTACCATCGCGCGACCACCAGCCGCACGAAACGAGTGGAGCTCCGTCACGATGCGGTCGACATCCTCGAGCAGGAAGTCTGGGTAGTGTTGGGTTACATAGCTGCGATCGATCACGATATGTTCGTGGGCGTAGCAGACTCCGAGGTCGGCTGTGGCAATGTCCCCAAGTACGGTACGGATGATGCTCATGCGATCCGTCCTGCCTTTAGTTCTAGAATTGCGTGAGACGAAAGAAGCCTGTCGCGTAAGAGAGCAAAGGGTAGCGAACGGCTGTCGATATTGTTGCGTACACACAACGCCGCGGCGCTACCCGCAGCCTGCCCCATCGCCATGCATTGAGCCATACTACGCACGCTTGCGTGCGCGTCATGCGTGGCAGAAAAGCAGCGGCCCGCGACAAAGAGATTTTCCAGCTTCTGCGCAAGCAGTGTGCGATATGGAATGCCCACACATTCCCCGTCGGGTAGATACTCCCACTTGGTGGTATCGCCCGGGCCGTGTTCTTCAATGGGCGCACCGCACAACCCAATCTGGTCGTCAAACTGACGGGCAGAGAGAACGTCTTCCCTAGTAAGGACATAATCGCCGATGATTCTTCTTGTTTCACGAACCCCGATCTGCGTTCCAAATGCGGCCAGTTTGGCCTGTTCGTATCCGGGGACACAGTCACGCAGAAAGCGAATATATTCGAGAGCTTGTCTGCGCCCCTCGATTTCCGCAGCGCTAAGAAATGCAGGATCAGTAGCATTGACGACGCCCGCGGCCCGCTTTTCAAATGACCTGACCCGAGTCATGTTCGTGGCCAACACACCGTCCACCGTCGTGATGTGATCGCTGCCTTCCCGGCGAGGAAGTTCATAGCCGTGGTATGCGGCTTCTTTCATGAGCTCGTGAAATCGAGCCTTATCGATAGTGCGGCGCGCTTTGATGTCAACATTGCACATGCGAAACGTGGTCGTGAGCGACTGAGCATCGTGGCGATCGCCAGCTAACTCAAGGGGCACATCGGACCAATAAGAAAGATCAGCATCGCCAGTAGCGTCGACAAAGACTTTTCCTTCAATACATGCCAGGCCTTGTTTGGTTGCTACGATCAAGCTAGTGAGTCGGTTCTCTATAAGCTTGACGTCCTGCACCCAGCAATTCAATAGGATCTGGGCGCCCGATTCCTGGACGAGCTGTTCCCACGCACACTTCAGATAGTCCGGATGGTAAGTAATGCCCAAGCCTGCACCATAGGTGTTTGGGCGTTCAATAATTCTGTCCAGATGTTTGAGTCGAGCGATAACATCGTCTGCTATGCCGCCAACAACTTTATGGGCTTCCGCCCCAGGCGTATAGAAGCCGTAAAAAGTGTCCAACACACCCGTGCTGGTGCCTCCCAAAAATCCGTATCGCTCCAAGAGTAGGACGTTCACGCCTTGCCTGGCCGCTGCAATCGCGGCAGTAGATCCGGCAGAGCCGGAGCCGACGACGACGACGTCGACTTTCGCAATGGGTTGCAGGTCTCTATAAATTCCCATACAGAGTGAACAGAATGTCAATAAAAATGAACGTTTGTCAAGTATACGATCATATAATTTGACGAACGCGAATTGATATGAGTAGAATCGCGAGGCGTCAGTGAAGAGCAATCCACATAAATCCAAACTAGGAAACGGAATGAGCGCGGCAGCCAACTACTTTGATATCGCTATGGAACATTTGCATCGGTTTCGTGCCACGCAAGCTTCAAGTGTCGACGCGGCTGCGGAGATTTGCGCGAGCTCGATCGCTAACGCGGGGCTCGTCTTTGTCTTCGGCTCCGGACACTCTCGCTTCATGTGTGACGAGATGACCCCCCGGCAGGGCGGATTGGTTGGATTTTTTGCTCTCGTCGAACTCGCCTTCTCAAACCACGCAGCCATTGTGGGATCGAATGGTTTACGAGTTCCTCTCGCTCTCGAGAAATATCAGGGTCTAGCCGAGGAGATTCTAAAGAGCTTCAAGTTTGGCCCGAACGATTCGTTCATTCTGGTCTCCACGAGCGGCATTCGACCTCTTATCGTGGAGATGGCGATGGGTGCGCGAGCTAGAGGATTGAAGGTAATTGCCTTGGTCTCTCGTCAACATTCCGAACAATCTTCTGCAAACCATCCATCAGGCAAGAAGTTGATTGATTTGGCAGATGTAGTCATCGATAATCAGTGTCCCCCGGGCGACTGTGCCCAAAAGATAGAGGGGCTCGACTGGCCGACTGGACCAGTCTCCACGCTGACTGGAGCAATGGCAATCAATATGGTTCGCTCGGCTACAGCAGAAAAACTAATTGCACGCGGCGTAAAGCCCGTTGTCCTACCAAGCCATCACTTTCCCAACTTACAAAAGCCCGAAGACGCACTTGAAGACTTTTATGAAGCCTATCGGAAGAGCATAGCCCACCTATACCAATAGAGATTTCTGGGAACCCAGAATGAATGGCATCGCGACTCAAGTAGCTGGTCTTATTGATAAAAAGCATGAAGGTTCCAATAACTTCCTGCTCAAGCTTGCCCTCGTCACGTCGCTCTCCGGCCTGCTTTTTGGATTTGACACTGCAGTCATCAATGGGGCTCTCATTTCATTGGTTCAGCAGTTCAATCTTTCGGCCTGGGACACCGAAATAGCGGCGGGTAGCTTGCTCTTTGGCGCGATGGTAGGTGCTGCAATAGGAGGCAGGTTAAGCGATCGATACGGCCGCCGCCGAATGCTCTCTGCCTCCGCTCTGATCTTTGCCGCCTCATCGGGCGCGACGGCTCTTGCTCAAACGCTCGAACAGTTTTCGGTTGCCAGATTTTTGGGTGGTATTGCAATCGGCGCGGGATCAGTCCTGGCGCCACTTTACTTAGCCGAGATTGCGCCTGCCGATCGCAGAGGCAGGATCGTAACGATGAACCAACTGGCAATTGTTATTGGTATTCTGATCGCCTATTGCGTGAGCTGGGCTTTGGCTTCTACAGGACCGAATTGCTGGCGGTGGATGTTCGGCATTGGAATAATACCGTCGATTGCACTTTGGGGTGGACTCTTCTTTGTACCTGAAAGCCCGCGCTGGTTGATTCAAAGAGGGCGTACCGTCGATGCCGAAAGGATCTTGGCGACCATTACTTCACCGGAGAGTGCACACAGGCAGATTCACGAAGTGAACGAGGCTTTGCAGGCAGAGTTCGGACTACGACAGACGCTGTGGACGAAGCCTTTGCGGCGTCCGATGCTCATCGCTATTGCATTGGCAGTCTTTTCACAGATAACTGGAATTAATACGGTCCTCTATTATGGCTCTATTATGTTTCAGGATCGGTTTAGCGGTCAGAGTGCAACTGCATCGATTGCTATCAATGTTGTAGTGGGTGCGGTAAACCTTATAGGTACTATCGTCTCCCTCTTTATTATCGATAGGTTAGGCCGACGCTTTCTATTGATCTCTGCATCGGCGGGTATGGCTGTATCGCTAGTTTCCATGGCGGCCTGCTTCTTTCTGCAGCGTACTAGTGCGGCGTTAGTCGTGTTGAGTGTCCTATCGTATGTCACTTTTTTTTCTGTCGGCATGGCTCCTGGAATGTGGGCTTACATCTCGGAAGTCTTTCCTAATGCAGTGCGAGGTAGAGCGGTATCCCTTGCCACCGGTAGTCTATGGTCTGCTACGTTGCTGGTGACGGTTACATTCTTGTCTTTAACGAAACGCTTTGGAGTCTCGGGTGCTTTCCTGATCTACGCAGCGCTTTCAGTGCTGTCACTGCTGTTCGTTTGGAAGATGGTTCCTGAGACGCGGGGAAAATCGCTAGAGGAGATTCAACAACTATGGGAGTATTCTCCAACTTTGATGGCGGCCGAAGAATAGGGCATGTCAAAACTCCAATACATCCTGGGGATTGAGTTGGGTGGCGGACACGCGACTTGCGGTATTGTGCACAGGACCGGCGTCGTCGCGAGCAAAACGATCCCGGTTGCCTCGGGTGCATTGTTGCGGCCTCTTCTTCCGAGTCTCGAAGGGATACTTCGTCAGCTTATGTTGGGCGCAAGCATAGATATGTCGCAGTGCTGCGGAGTCGGTCTTGCCTTCTGTGGACTCGTAGATACAAGGCGGAATAGAGTCTGGTGTATCGGTGAAAAATATAACGATGCGATGAATTTAAATCTGGAGTTGTGGTGCCAGGAGACGTTCGGACTCCCCTTTCAACTTGAGAACGACGCTAGATTGGCGTTGCTCGGTGAGTCGGTGGGGGGAGCCGCGAAGGGAGCGAATGATGTTGTAATGATTCTTCTCGGGACAGGGTTCGGCACTGCGGCAATCATGGAAGGCGAGCTGGTAAAAGGCCGCTATTCGCTCGCTGGCGCGAGAGGCGGGCATTTCAGTATCAGTTTAGAGCCGACCAAATGTTTTTGCGGAAATCTCGGCTGTGTAGAGACTGAAGCTTCAACCTGGGGGTTGAATGAGATCAGTAGGAGGTCTGAATTTATGTCACTATCCCGAAAAGCTGGGCAGACTTATTCTGACTTTCGCAGTTTAGGCAAGGCAAGCGAGGAGGGAGATCCGGGAGCAATTGCCTTGCTAGAACACTGTATTCGCGTATGGGGAGCAGCGACCATCACGCTGATCCATGCCTATGATGCAGATACCGTCATCATGGGTGGTGGGGCCGTGAAGGCTTCTCCCCGCATCTTACCGTCCCTAACCCAATATATTCAGCGGCATGCTTGGACACCGTGGGGCATCGTGGATGTCAGGCCAGCACTACTAGGGGAGAACGCAAGTTTACTTGGAATGACAACCCTGTTCGAGACAGCTGACGCTGTGCCTAACCCAATAGGGCGTACATGACGTCGCAGAGCTGCAGAGCAACACTTCTCGTTCGATGAGCGCTAGGGGACGTTACGTACAGCGAGGATCCGGTGGTTTCCCGGAGCTGCATTGAGACCTTTTGCTTCCAGCAATAGCTCGACAGGAGGTAACGCGTTTACGGACGTTACATGGAATCTAGAGAGCAGTTCGTTGCTCGATTCCTCGGAGAGGAGGTATTCGCTGGCAGCTTCCAATGATTCGGCGCTGGTGGCGCTTAGAAGAATGACGTGTCCGGTATTGTCCAGGTTTCGGATAATAGCAACGCGGACGTAGTTGACGGTCAGATTGCCATCCATATGCGGACGATAGTCTGCATTTTCACCAGCGGCAGGTTGCAGATTGTGGACATCGGAGCTGGAAGGATTGTCGGCTTCGGGGACCAGACGGAAGTTGAAGCGAGTCTCGAAGAGTTGGCCCCACGGATCGCTCCACGGCCCTCCGAGGAGGATAACGTTGCCCTGATTCTGGAAGTCACGGACGGAGACGTCATGCGGGTGCTTGATCACGAGTCGCCGTCCGTCGAGGGCCTGACGAAAGGCTGCCCCTATGATTACGGACGATACGTTGGTCTCATTCGCGCCGGTTGCGAAGCGTCGTGCGTTTTCGAGGCGTGGGTCTTGCGACTCGAGGTTTTCTTTAGCGTAAGTGCGATGGATGTAGTCATCCAGGCTCACCTGCCGCCCGAAGATCTGCCTATAGGCCTGAAGGTTGGCGTCTACGGCCACCAGAGCGATGTTGTCCCCTGGAAGGAACAGCTTTCCCAGTACACCGCTGGCTGGCGCAGGGGAAGGAGTAGCCGATCTGATAGCGTACCCTGCGGCAAACGACGCCAATATGATGACAATGGCGGCGAGCCAAACCCAGCGGAAAGATTGCTTTATCGAAGCAGTTTCCAAAGGAGTGATTAGGGGTGGAGTGGGCTCGGGCAGGTCGTCTGAAGTAGGGTCGCCGTCCTTGGGCAGTGACGTAGGGGCACCCGAGAGATCACGGACGACGAAGAAGGGAATGTATTTGCCCTTGGGAATGACAAGAGAGATAGGATCCGCCGCACCCTCTGCACTGTAGTAGTCGTCGAGGCGGTTGCGAAGATGCCGAATTGTTACCCGCACAATGTTGTCTTCGCTCGCGTTATACCCGGCTGGTCGACCGAATACGGCTTGGCCGATGCTCTGCTCTGTGACGTCGTCACTGAAGCCTTCCTCCATCGCATGCATGAGGTGGGCCAACATCGATCTCAGACGCGGCGCCGAAGCAAACGTGCTGCTCTCCAGTAGCCGCAGCATTGCATCGCGCTGCTCAGGGGGAAGTTTTCCCAGGGTAACCGAAGGATTCGTAGTAGCTGCCATAAGTCGCTATCTTACTTTGCGGCAGTAACCTATGGCCCGTTTCCCCGGGAATTGTTGATCTTCCCCGAGAATTCCCATGGTCAAGCATATCTACGCTCCCCATGATTGGGGGCGCTTTGTAACCGCACCGTTCGTCGGAGTGTAGCCATTGAACTACCCGGCGGGCCGAATGCGCGCACACACCTTCGGAGGCACCAGTTGAACCGTCTTCACTCGCTGCACCCATTTGACCCGGCTTACACCCTTCGTTTCTCCATGACGGCACCGACAATAGCACGGCGAGCGTCCGTGGCGTTATCGGCGGCGCTCTGCTTGAGCACTGTCGGCGCGCGGGGCCAGGTAGCGACTGGCGACGTTCTGGGCACTGTTACTGACTCAAGCGATGCGGCTGTCTCCGGCGCGACCATCCGGATTGAAAATACTGGGACGCATATCTCGAAAGAGGCTCACTCGGGAGATAACGGTGCTTACACCTTCACCCAACTTCAGCCCGGGACCTATTCGCTGACTGTGACCGGTCCGGGTTTCAAAACGATAAGCAATCCCTCGCTGAACCTCGTAGCAGGTGACCGTGACCGGGTGGATGTTGCCTTGACCATCGGCGGCAGCAGTGAAACCGTGGAGGTGACCGCTCAGCCCTCCGCACTTCAGACCGACAACACCAACGTTGGTTCGACGATCGACTCCAAGGCCGTGAGCGATCTCCCCCTGAACGGCCGGAACGTCTACGGGTTAATTCAGGTGGCACCCGGGGTGAACGCGGGCGCGCCGAGTTCGCTGACCAGCGGAACCCGTCCTGACGACCGTCGCCAGTCCAGTTCAGTGTCCGCCAACGGGCAGTACGAACTGGTGAACAATAATCTGATCGACGGACTCGACAACAACGAGCGATTCAAAGGACTCATACTGCTCCGCCCATCGGTGGAGGCAATTCAGACTGTTCGTGTCGACACGAACACATACACTGCCGAAGTGGGCCGAACAGCCGGCGCCGCCATCACCATCCTCACCAAGTCGGGCGTCGACCAGTTTCACGGTTCTCTGTACGAATTCTTCCGGAATGACATTACAGACGCACGCAACTATTTTGCCCGAACCAGCGTGCTGCCACGCAAGCCGGAGCTTCGCCAAAACCAGTTCGGCGGTAGCATCGGCGGGCCGATTGTGAAGGGTCGCACATTCTTCTTCGCGGATTTGGAAGAGTTCCGCCAGGTGGACGCCACTGGCACGGTCTACACTTCCACAGTGCCGACCGCATATGAAGTTGATCATCCAGGGGATCTCTCCGATGTTGGCGGTCCGGTGATTACCAGCATCGACGCGACGGCGCTGGCCTACTTCAAGCTTTATCCCCATCCCAATCAAGCAGGCAGCAGCTTCACGCCAGGCACCAGCGTGCCGACTAATAACTATCTCTACAATCCCGCGCGCTCACAGAACACGACCCTCGGAGATCTACGCATCGATCAGCACTTCAAGAACTCTGATACGTTGTTCGGCCGCTACAGCTATAACAAAGTGAACACGTTCGTGCCGGGCCAGTTTCCATCTGTAGGCAACCTCGGTCCCGGCGGTCAGGCGGGCACGTATCCAGGCCTATCGGAGATCACGACGCACAATGGTCAGTTGGGCTACACCCATGCCATCACGCCGAACCTGTTGTTGGATCTGCGCACTGGCTACACCCTTTTTCTGGATCACGTCAATCAGCTAAATGCCGGACAAGCCTTCAATACCGGTGGTGCATACAACATCCCGAACGCCAACGGCTGCATCGGCTGCGACGGTCTCGCGCCGGTAAGTCCCGGTGGCGGTTGGACCGGTCTCGGCGACGCCACTTTCCTACCTATACTCTTGAATGAAAGCGCCTACCAGTACACGGCGGGTATAACCTGGGCGCGCAAGAACCACACGATCAAAGTTGGCGATGCGGTCATCCGTCGCCTTGTCAGCAATCTGCAACAGAACTATGGCAAGCCAGCTATCAGCTTTAACGGCTCGACGCCCATCGCGGCTATCTCTAACTTCTTTAGAGGCCAGCCCTTCAGCTACCAACGGCAGGGGCTCACACGACGCCCACACGTCCGTACGTGGGAAGAGAGCGCGTTTGTCCAGGATGACTGGCGTGCGCTTCCTAATCTCACGTTGAATATTGGGCTGCGCTATGACATCTTCACCGCTCCCAACGAAAAGGAAGGTTTTTTCAGCAATCTGGATTTGAACGCCGCGACCCTAACGGTGAACAGTACGGGTGGGGTGAAGACAAACCACGCCAACCTCGCTCCGCGTTTTGGCTTCGCCTATACGGCAAGACCAAAGCTGGTCCTGCGCGGTGGCTTCGGTATGAGCTTCTACGCCAACGATGTACAGAACGCCTTCTATCTGCAAAATCCCCCTTACGCATTTGCGACAGGCACGCTGACTTCAACTACTCCGATCTCGGCGGGTGTTGTGGCCTTTCCGGCAACGGTTTCTACCACTGCCCTCAGCGGAGCCGTCTGGGCGAAACCCTACAATTACAAGAACGCTTATGTGGAGCAGTTCAACCTGCTGTTACAGCGTGACTTTGGCGGAAACGTCATCACGCTCGGTTATGTGGGCGAATTAGGACGCCACTTGAATGCACAGATCGGTAATTACAACTTGCCCGCACCCAGCGGCAGCGCCGTTGTACCCGCGCTGCGTTATGCCCCACAACTGCCCAATGTGAACACAATCCAGTTCTTCGGCAGCTTCGCCGTGTCCGCATACCACTCCCTGCAAACCAGCTTTGAGCGACGCTTGAGCCACGGGTTGACGCTGAATGCAAACTACACGATGGCACACGCCATGGACAATACCAACAACCAGGGCACCGAGGGTGATGCTGGCTACGGTCTGCAGCCGGCCATCATTAGCCGATATGACTATGGAAACTCCACGCTCGATGTCCGCCACCGCATCGCTACGACCGCCAATTATGCCATCCCCTTCAAGGGTGGCCGGGTGGCGAAGATGATCTTGGGGAGCTGGCAGGTCAACGCGCTTGTCTTCTGGCAGACGGGTTCACCCTACGCCATTACCAGCAATGTAACGCAGAATGGACGCGCCTACATCAACTTGCCGACCGTCACCAGTGATCGCCCGGATCGCGTTCCCGGAGTTCCCCTGTACTCGGCCAGCCGCAGCGCCACAGGAGGAATGTTGAACCCGGCGGCGTTTGCGCGGCAGGCCATCGGCACCGCGGGCAACGCGGGCCGTAACATTGTCTACGGCCCACACCAGCGTCGAGCCGATCTATCACTGTTCAAGACCTTTCCCATTCACGAGACGCTGGCAATGCAATTCCGTGCGGAGTGCTTCAACATCTCCAACACGCCGAACTTCGCGCAGCCCAGTGGCGCCATCAGCAGTTACGCAAGCACACCCGATTCAAATGGCCGCTTCGTCGCTACCAGTGCAAACAACTTCGGTGTCAGCACTGCTACGGCACCGGGATCCGCGGCTCGACAGTATCAGTTTGCCGCTAAACTCACCTTCTAAGCACGTTGGAAGATGATGTGAACTCCCACGTCCCACGATGTAAACCCCGTTCTAACTTCTTCGAGGATCGATGAGCCAGGACCGACGCACCTTTGTAAAGAGTATGGCAGCCAGCCTCATGGCGCCCGCCCTCCGCACAGCAACTGCTGCGCCTACGCCCGATATCGGATCTCAACAGGATGCAGCAAAGACGCGACCGAACGTGGTTCTGATGATCTGCGATGACTTGGGATACGGCGATCTGGGTTGCTACGGCTCCGCGATTCCTACGCCGAATCTTGATCGTCTGGCCGCTCAGGGTACGCGGTACATGAGACACAATTCGGCGCACCCTATTTGCTCGGCCTCAAGGGCGGCTCTGCTCACCGGTCGTTATGCCCCGCGCAGCCATACTCCGGGCGCCCTGTTTCCTCACTCCAAAGGCGTCGATAAGAATGAGCGGACGCTGGCAAATCTCTTCAAGGATGCTGGCTATCAGACGCATGCCATCGGCAAATGGCATCTGGGTGATGTCGACGGCTATTGGCCCACAGATCGAGGCTTTCACAGCTTCTACGGAGTGCCCTATAGCGACGACATGAAGCCCCTGCCGTTGATGCGTAACGTCACCTCATTGGACCGGGATACTGATCGAGATGAATTGACCCCGCGCTACACCGAAGAGGCACTCAAGGTTTTGGAGAACGGTGATAAGCGCCCTTTCTTTCTCTATCTCGCGTATTCCTACCCGCACGATCCCGCACGCGGATCGAAGGCATTCAAAGGCCGCTCGCAGTTTGGCGATGTGGGAGATTCCATCGAGGAGATCGATTGGAGCGTGGGCATGGTGATGGATGCTTTAGCGAAGAGTGGCCGAGCCGACAATACGGTAGTCATCTTTACTAGCGATCATGGGCCGTGGTTCCAGGGTTCGGCGGGCAAAACCCGTGGGCGTAAGGGCTCTACCTTTGAAGGCGGCGTCCGCGTGCCATTTCTCATTCGCTGGACCGACCACATTCCTGCGGCAACGGTTAGCGGCGAGTGGTCAAATCATCTGAATTTACTTCCTACTCTGAGCCATTGGTGTGGTCTGTCCAAATCAAGATTGCCTTTGGACGGCTTCGATGCGAGTGCTACCTTCCTGCACGGCGACCCCGCACCTGCCAAACCAGTACTCTACTTTACGCCGGTGGGCAACATGGTCGTGCACTGCATTCGCGTCGGAGCTTGGAAGCTTCGCGTGGCCCAAAGTGACGGGCAAATCTACATCAACGACCGGCCCGGATCAACAGGAAACTATCTGCTTCCGAAACCAGAACTCTATAACCTCCACACGGATCCGATGGAGTCCTACGACGTAGCGAAAAAGCACCCTGAAATCGTCCGCCAATTACAAACGCAGTTGGATGAGGAGATTCAGACATTTCCTCAGGAGACACAACAAGCGCATGCTGCCCTACAGAAAAACGTTGCAAGTGTTGTGACACCCCCGGGGGCAACACCACGCATACTGACGGGCCCACAGCCGGATTGGGCTTGGGAACCAGAAGACCGGCGCTGAACAGAGGCTTTCAAGTAGCGTCGCCCGCGACATTCTCCGCGCCAAACCATGGTCCCCCTCTCGCACAAGACCTCGTGTTCTCGTAGTGGGTGCTCGGTCCGGTCATGCGGAAGCCGCTCTAAACATCGAACTGTCGTAAATGATGGTCTAGGTTTCGATAAACCAGTGCAGCCCACTGCTGACTCGTGAGCCTTCCAAAAAAGGCATGTGAATACTGAGGGCGGGATGGCGGTGCCGTAGTGATGAAACTGTTGATCGTGGTCAGCAGCTTCGTGCGCTCGCTTTCGAAGTCGCACGCGGTAGAGTGTGCAGAGAGAAGCTCCGGCGCTGTCTGCGAATTACGCCTAAAAGGTATCTCCCGTCTGAAAAACAGCGGCTTGTAGAGTGAACCGACGATGTTTGTGGGAAACGGTTCACGTTTCGGCCGGATGATGCCCATCGCCATCTGTACGCTACAGGTGCAATGTGCAAGGGCCTGGGTGACGGACATGCTGCCCCACTGCCTTACGCTGTCAGGCCGGAGGAGCATCAGGCGCCGTCTTATCTCTTCCGCTGTTTCGGGTTGAAGAAGGTTCTTCATGAAGCTCCGTCGCTCTCTTGGTTGAATTCCATGTTGGATTATCTCGAGACGAGCTGCGTGGGAGCTTCCCACTCGGCGACTACCTCGGCGGGATCGCGATGAGACAACGTCGCGGTGGAAATGGACATCTCCTTTCGTTGCGCTGGAAAATTGAGGCGATTTCTAATCTACTTTTCCCTGATGCGGTTCGAGTTATTAAACATCATTTACATGTTGGATGACATCTAAGTTGAAATGGAGCACTTTTAAGAAGTCTCCACCGGCCGGAATCTGACGGTCAGCCCGGGAGGTTTGAAGTATGAGGAAATCGAGGAAGACGACCGCCGAAACGCGGCAACGCATCATCGAGACTGCATCAGAGGAGTTCCGCCGAAACGGAATCGAAAAAACCGGGCTTTCTGAGTTGATGGCCGCAGCCGGCTTGACCCACGGCGGCTTCTATAAGCATTTCGAATCGAAGGAACAACTTGCTGAAGAGTCGGTCGCATTTAGCATCGATTCGATGATCGAATCCTGGCGTCGCACGCTGTCGAACGCACGACCGAAACGCGGGCTCCAAACCGCAGTCAAGGAATATCTTTCTACGAATTTGCGTGACGACGTGGCTTCCGGTTGCCCCTTTGCTGCTCTGTGCAGCGAGATGGCGCGGGACGACCAATCGGTACGTGAGACTTCAACCACGGGATTCCTGAAGATGGTTGATTTGATCGCCGGTCAACTCGGTGGGATGAGTCGACCAGCTGCGCAAAAAGAGGCGCTATGGATGTTTTCGTCCATGATTGGAGCTGTAGTCATGGCGCGCGTTGTCACTGATCCAGAGATCTCAGACTCCATACTTCGGGAGGCGCGGAAGCATCTTTTGAGGCCTTCGAAGGATATCCGCTAAAAACCCGGAAGAGGTGGGAGAGCTTCAAGAATTACGATAGGCGGCATACCCATCAAGGTGGCCGGCAATGGCGTCGACCATTTAAGAAGCCAATCCTTGCGGTCTCGCGGGGTCAAAGATCGCCTCGCGCTACCTCGCTTCCAAAGCGGCGAACGGGCATTTGTCCGCCGAGTCGCCATGGTGGCTGGGCGAAGGTCGCGATTGCGGCATTAAGCCTGGGGTCTTCTAAGGCCCGGATGACAATTGCCTTTCGGCGACTCGGCCATCGATTCGATAACGAACGCGGGCTTCCTCATCACCGTACCTGATTCTTGATACGTCGCCGTCCTTCGGCAGTCTCTTGTCTCGATTTCCTCATGCTCAATCCTCTTTCGCGGCGCATTTAATCGGAAATTCTGCGTCCATTCCAATTTAGATGTCATCCAAAATCTAAATAGATGTCGGTCGACCTCTAAAAAGGCAATAAAGGGACATCTCCTCATAAAACTGAGAATCTCGCATCTTTCTCGCACAAACGAAAGGAATTGAATATGTCCAAAACTATCCTTATTACCGGCGCGAGTAGCGGTTTCGGCCGCGACACCGCAGAGACGCTTGCTCTTGCAGGCCATACTGTATTCGCTTCAATGCGTGACGTTGCTGGCCGGAACCGACTCCACGCTAATGCTTTGCGTGCAAGGGGCATCTATGTAGGAGAGATCGATGTGACCGACGACGCGTCGGTACAGAAGGGCGTCGACTTGGTCCTCGCCGAGACCGGTCGAGTCGACGTCGTCATCAACAACGCCGGCCTCGGCTCGTTGAACGTCTCCGAAGCGTTTACCTCAGATCAGTTGCGCGAGCTCTTCGATGTGAATGTCATCGGCGTTCAGCGTGTGTTGCGGGCCGTGCTACCGACGCTACGCAGTCAGCACGAAGGCCTGGTAATCAATATCGGCTCTATATTTGGGCGCGTCGTCGTACCGTTCAATGGCGCCTATGCTGCTTCCAAGTTTGCGGTCGAGGCACTCAATGACACATATCGCTACGAACTGTCGCAGTTTTGCATCGACGTGGTTCTGATCCAGCCGGGCTCCTATCCAACGAACATGTTCGTCAGCGCACAATATCCCGGTGACGTCGGACGCGTTGCTGCCTATGGGCCAATCGGGACTATACCCGAGAAGATTCTCCAGACGATCCTGGATGGGTTCAAGAGAGAGAATGCGCCGGATCCACACGATGTGGCAGTAGCCATCGCCGATCTGATAACGCAGTCGAACGGCTCGCGCCCTGACCGTGTGGTCGTGGGTCAAGCTTTCGGCGCGGATCTAATCAATGGAGCAGCGGCGACAGTGCAGTCGAAACTGCTTGAGGCCCTTGGCCTGGCTTTCTTGGCACAATCTCCAGCAGTGCCTGCAGGAGTGTAAATCGACGTTGCGGATCGGGATCAATGCCGGTCCGCAACTCATCGACGAGCGTCCACAGATGGAGCCTCAAACACCAAAAACCGATTGGGAAAACTGACCGTGTTGCTGCACAGCATGTGGCGCAATCGTCAGACCTTCATATCCTTCCCCCAATCTTCCACGCAAGCCATCGTCGCGGCTTGAACCCGCACCAAGAATACACAGGGAAAAAGGGAAAAAAACGACTTTGCTCCAGACGATTCCATCTCGTGTTCGGGGGACTGCGCTCTAGAACCTGGCCAGCAAAGGCCGACTAACAGATAGCAGCCTCGATTCCTCATCATCGGACCCCAACAAGCACCGGGTTCAAAAGAGCCCTCTTCGAGTGTGGATAGAAGTCCGACAGGAACCCAAACAAGAGACCAATCGACAAAAGCGAAAACAAGAGCAAAAAGACTATGAAAAGAAAAACCAAAAGCCCCTTGATTTCTACAGCCGTCTCATAGAAGCCTCTAGGGCCTGAGGTGGCTTTGCGCGCGATTAAATAATCCGGCTGAACTTCGACTATATACGCTTGCTCTGCCATAGGGAAACCGTCCGATCTCTTTACAAAGCTTAAACTTGATGACATTCAATTCCAATTAATCGATTGATTTATACATCAATTTTTATTGATTTTGTCTGAAAATTTGACGTATACTTCAACTATGAAAACTCTTCAGGAATTCGGCGAAGTCGTAGCAGCTACCCGCCGGGAACTCCGGCTGAAGCAGAAGGACGTAGCGGTCCAAGCAGGCATCACGCCGGAGCTGCTCCTGAGATTTGAACGAGGGCAGGTCTCCGAATTCGGTGCGCGAAAGCTTCTTTCCGTTCTCGCAGTCTTGGGCATGGAAGTGACATTCGTGAAGTCCGGCATGTCCGGCTCGCTCGATGAACTGAGGCGAGAACGGGGTAGCGCGTGAAACTCTCCGTCTATGTCCTTGGCCGCGAGGTCGCCGTGCTTGAGTCTGTAGGCGACTTTAAGAGTGTGCTCAACTACCTTCCCAATACGACGACAGACGATTTTGTTTCTTTGACTATGCCGGTTCGCACAGAATCCTACATCTGGGATGACCAGCTTCCTCCGGTTTTGCAAATGAACCTGCCGGAAGGATATCTCCTCCAGGTGCTTCAGGAGCAATTCGGTCCCCATATTGGGGCAAGCCCAATAGCTCTTTTATCTGTGATTGGCAGGAATATGGTGGGACGCATTCAGGTAGCTGCTGCCGGTGCAGTGCTGGAAGAATCCGCCAAGTCGATTGAGGTCGCCGAACTGTTGCAAGGGGACAACTCAGAAGAGGCTTTCGCGGAGCTGGTCCGGCAACACGCGACCAGTGGTGTCTCCGGAGTCCTGCCCAAGTTTCTGGATGTCGAGGAAGAGGCGGCGCCAGATGCCACGGGTTCCGGCAAACAGCTCGGTCCCCATCAAAAAGCTACTTTATTAACCCGTCGTCACATCATCAAAGGCTCTTCGGGGCGGTTGCCATTTGCCGCACTCAATGAGTACTTGTGTATGCAGGTCATAGGAAAGGTGCTTCCCAGCGCGAAGGTCGAGGTATCACGGGATGGCAATGCCCTCGTGGTGTACCGCTTCGATGTGGATGATGAGGGACAGCCACTTTGGGGGATGGAAGATTTCTGCGCTCTGCTTGGTCTGCGTCCCGCACAAAAGTATGAGACAACGTGGGAGCGGATCGCCCGCGCCGTGCGGGATCACGTACCAGGTCCACGTCAGTACGAAACATTCCAACGATTGACCGAAACACTCTTATTGACCTACGCTCTGCATAATGCCGACTGTCACTCAAAAAACGTCGCTCTGCTTTATACCTCGCATGCTGATGTACACCTCTCTCCGGCCTACGATTTCCTGACGACAAGCGTCTACGCGGGCTATCAGCGAAATCCGCCGGGCATATCGTTTCTCGGCAAGAAGACATGGACGCCGGGCAAGAGTCTATCCAAGTTCATCGCGGGCACATTCGGCATACCTTTACGCGAGCAATCGGTCATATTGGAGCGCATCAGTGATGCGGTTGCCGACACCGTGCCTCTGGTCCGTGAAAGGATGTCCCAGCTTCCCGAGTTCAGGGACATCGGGAAGCGGATGCTTCTGGCCTGGCAGGAAGGCATAACTAATCTTCGCGATCGCCGGGCTTACGCTGCCGGGGATTGGCCCGCAGATAAAGTATTTGAAGGCATTTCCGACCCGCCAAAGCTCGAAAACCCAAGGACGATCTTCGGTCGCTCGCCGCTCCTTGGTTCCCGCACCTCGCGCTCGGAAGAGTAGTCATTGCCGTGAACATGAGGTGTCGAATCATATGCGACGCATCATTCCCCCTCGGTTTCATCGGAGAGCTAAGAGATTTTTCTCCAAACATCAGGTCTGCTCGTTATCCTAGGTACTCTCATTATTGTCGCGACCTTTATCGTCAAACATAGCCGATAGAAATCGCGTTAGCGAGCAAGCTTATCGGGAACTGCGGAATAGGCGGCAGGACGGCGGGCGGCCATAGCACCAAAAGCTTGTCGTTAGGTGGATCGAGAAATCCTTCAAGATAGCGTGCCTGAACGTAGTGGTCCTGAGGAGAGGCGCTCATTGCTTTCAATGATCGACCTTCCCTGTCAAAAGCGAGGAAACAGAGGCTTCCAAAGTTTGCCGTTTCCATTACTCCAGAAGCTTCCGCCAAGTCTCGAATCTCATTAGGGCGCAGAAGAATCCGAGCCAGTCATTGAAGCACCCTGATTATCTCGTCCGGGATATCTTCACGCCGTATGTCTTGTAGGACTGCACGTACAGATTCCGCCTTCTGAAGCAGAAGGAATATGCGACTGATATATTTTCATACCGACCGTTCCATCTCAGTCAATAACAACGCAGGACATATCAATGAGCGCTGACCTTAATCACTGTTGATCGAGTGCTGCACTCGCAGGAAGTTGATCCTCACCCAAGGAAGAGAATCCCTCGACGCAATCGCTGGCTTGGTCATGCTGAGGAGCATACTCAGTATCTAATCTTGTAGAGCGTCGCCCTATCGAGGCCATGAGGTGATGCCGGCACGAACCAACGGAGAAATGGCAACCCCAGTTAATACACCCGACTGGAAATATGTTTTTGGCCCTTTTGCAGCAAGTAGCAATCTTCCACGATCCATGCACAAACCCAACAAAGACAAAAGTTCAACGTGGCTTCAAGGGTTGATTTCTCTGCAATGAATAGCAGCAAATTCCAAACGCAACCGGATTATTCCCCTGGTACACAATAGACGCGAGGCTTTCACTGTCTTGTTCTATACTTCCCGGCATGGATACCCGTCTACTCATCGTCCCCGCAGCAGAAGGCTACAGAGTTCACGTATTAGCTCCAGGCAAACCGACCCGTAGTTGGTTGAAGGTCTACCGGACCAAGTCATTTTGTATATGTGAACTACTATGCGCTGACCTGATCAGCCCTGAAGAATCAGAGGAAGCTCTGTCTGAAGATTTCAGTTGCAATTGCACAATGCTGGTTTTTAAGAGAGATGTTCATCCCGACGTATTAAGGGCGATTGGATTTGTCGAACAGAAAATAAACAGGGTGAACTAGACTCGACCGATTACGGATCCTATTTCCCAAATCGGTACGACTTTCAATCAGGCAAAGAGCGGATTCAGTAGACGCCTTGAGGACAAGTGGCTATGCTGGCACGAGTCAAGGATTTGAATTTTCCGATTCTGGCTCCTCTAGTTTTCTGTCGGGCGCAAGTGTTGCTAGTTGTTCCGGTGTGTAAATGGCGTAAGTTCCGTCCGAGAAATGAACGATCAGTTGGTCGCCATCCAGTTGTTCCGAATTCAGAATCAACAGACGTTGCATAATGTTCTCTATTCCGCCGATGGATCGACAGGGCGATTGAATTTTCGTGAACAATCTTGATCAGACGACGGAGTTGACCGTCAGCCATTCGCGTAAGTTCCAACACCTTGGCCGGATGGTCAAGTTCAAGCTCAATGAGATAAACCAAATTGACCAGAGCTTCAACCATCTGATGAAGGTTCTGTTCATTTGCGATTTGATCTACGTCTCGCAAGCAGCCTCTAAGGTTGGTGGTCAACGTGAATCTGCCTTGCGTTGGTGTCGTCAAACCTGAGATGTAACTGGGTAGATGAGGGTTGTTTTTTTAAAAGGCTATGTCAGGCACCTAACAGTAAAACGGGTGACGAACATCTGAGGGGTGTTTTCAGCAATGTTTTTTAGCTCACTGTCCAATTCACGCCGTGTTCTCATCTTAGGCCCTGAAGAAGGGCTGCTGGAGACAAGAACTTTACTCCTTCAAATTGCGGGCTTTATTGCCGACGTTGCTACCACCGCTGATGAGTTCAAGGAATATATCACTCAATCTCAGATTCCCTACGATCTATTTATTCTTAGTCACACCGTCTCAACTGAGGAGCACCAGACGATTGGTGGCATATCGGTGAAGGCAAACATAGAGATCTACAGGCTTTCTTGCTCCGTTCCCCCTGAAGATTTCTTACGTCATGTGAGTGAATTGACGGTGTAGTGATATTGATCTGTTGGCTGGACAACACAGCCGCCTCATGACGCAAAGGTACGTCATAGACTAAGGTGGATATCATGCATATCAAGCTTGCATTCGGCCACACTTCTCTGGGTCAGTTTCGAGTCAATGCCGTTATCTTGGGCGGTCGCAACGCTCCTGAGCCTGTCGTCGCCCAGTACGCACACGAGAGGGTCTTTTTGGAGCTCGTGTCACGGGCAGAGATTACGCCAGAGACTCATGCCCAGATCGTCAAAGCTATCGCTGCTGGCACCACCGCTCCCAATGCCGCAGCTTGCTGTGAAGACGTTGTCCTCTCTCTGAAACAGCTGGAAATCCTTCGCCTTGAGCCTGTACTTCACCAAAGTGCGTGACAAAAGGACTCAGCAGCTTTTGCTTTCTTAGGAGCTCTCCTTGCCTTCGCTAACGAGCTTTCTGCGCAGCCTCAATCTTAGCCTTATACCTCAGCATTGATTCCACGTTGATTGGTGCAGTGGCTAGAATCCTTGGCCTCCATCGTTAACCTTAAGACGACCTCGACTAAGCTCAACACGCTGAAACTGGGGATGAGCAAGTCTTTAACTGTGCCTCTGGTGTGCGATTCGCATGCTTAGCTCCGTGACGCGGTTCGATTGCGATAAAGAGATTGCGATCTGAAACGACCCGCCCGTTGGCTAGAACCGCAACGATAGGAAACCGTCGTGACTCCTCAAAGGTGTCCGTAGCGTGATCCGGCCGGCTACGTTTAGGCATCACTGATGCTCTTAGCAGTTCCAGCCCCGCTTCCCGGGTGAAATTAAGCCCGTAATCAATCTCTTAGGCACAACAGAACTCCCCACGATCCTAGACATTTTGGCTCCCAGGGTCGAATGGAGGCACGCTTCTGGACAGCTGTAGTTTGAGTGACGCAATACAATTGACGACCCTAGAGAACAGCTACGTGCACAACACCGCTTCGAGTTAAGCACGGTGTGCACCAGCGAAGTGGGGAGATCCGTTGACACGCGTGATCGCGGCAGAGTCTCTTATCCAGGTTTGGCATAGATATGTGCGTACGTGAGCACGCCCATATCCATTTTGCGGGAGAGATTATATGGAGTTACCTGCGGCGGCTTCGACCAAAATCTGGCGTGAGTCCTCTAGGGAAATGGGTTCGGGCGAAATGGGGCTCGGGCACGGCTGTATTGACGCGGAAATCAGCCATCTCCCTATTGAAGCCAATCCCGAAGGCGCTCTCGGATTCATGACAAACAAGATGGCAGCCGGCATCGTGTAGGTCTTCGATGAAACCAGAACGAGCAGCAGACCGCGACATCACATGCCCACAGTCTGCGTCTCGGGTTAAACAGTGCGGATAAGACCAAGCTGAGTGAGTGCGGTGACACCATCGTCGAGACCAATTTCTTCGACGATCTTGCCGTTCTCAAGGCGCAGCACCGTCGTTCCAGTGAAGTGCATCTTGCGACCCGTCGCAGCCGGCAACGATCCTGCCAGGAAGTCGGAGAATGCGGGCCCGCTGTGCGTGCCGCCACCGACCCACCGACCAACGACATAGTCGCCTTCGGCGATGAGATCTGCTGCTCCGCCGAAGCTAAGGTCTGGGAACGCAGCGCGGAAATCAGTCATGAACGCCTTTATGTCATCGTGTCCGCGGCGGGGCTCGTGCAACGAATACTGCAAGAGCATATCCGGTGCGGCGAGTTCGTCAATGATGCTGAGGTCCCACGTAGAACCCCAGAAGCTGGTGAACCAACGACCTACGATGGCTTTATTCTCTTGTTCTTTCGACATAGTGTTCTCCTTATGCAGCGGATGTTGGCGAAGGCCGGTATGGCGTTCGTCTCTGCATCTCGAAAGTTATTTCGTTGTCGGGGGAAAGACACTCCGTATCTTGCTTTCGAACTCGAGCACAGGTTTCCTCGAGGAGGTTGGACTTTGAGAGCAAGGAACGGAGTGAGATGAGCGGCTGAAGTTGTTACCTTATGAGAACGCTTGCAATAGAAATGAGAGGAGGAGGCGATGGTTGACAGCGACACATTACCCCCCCCACGACACCGTCGTTCCATCTCGGCTACCTATGGGCTCATGGGCCACTACCCCAACTGTACGTCGTGATGCAAGGGAACAAGTCCAGAGACACAAAGCCTGAGATCGCTGTGCGATCAGCTGTACATGCGCTAGGGATGCGCTATCGCGTCTCGGCGCGCCCGCTACGATACCTCAGGAGAACTGCTGACTTGGTCTTTCGCAATGCAAGAGTCGCGGTTTTTGTTGACGGCTGCTTCTGGCGTGGATGCCCTAAACATCATGCGCCACCCAAGACTAATGCGAGCTATTGGGCAACGAAGATTCGAGGCAACAAGAGTCGAGACGAGGACACGCCAAAACGTCTCCGTGAGGAAGGCCGGACCGTACTAAGGTTCTGGTCACATGAAGAACCACTACGTGTGGCAACGCAGATCGAAGAAGTTGTAGCAACAAACAGTGTGATTGCAATAGATAAACACAATCGGATTGCTGAAAGGTCCTTCCGGGCGGTGCAATCGGCAAATCGAAGTGACCGCGCTCGCGTTCGAAATATTCATCGAGCTGCGAACGGACCACGTTGAAGGCCGCCGTGGTCTTCGATTCCAGCGAATCTGATTTAGGTCCCCTGAGGTGATCCGGCATGGTATAAACCCACAGAACTCTGTTCGTTTTCAACGGGGTCATGCCCAATGGCGACTCCATCAAAGAAATGCTCAATTATGGGCGTTGTGTCTTCCTTCCGGCGACGGGCCTGCCCTCTCGAATGCCATGTTCTGATGACTGCGAGTCGGCTTTGATCTTCTAGGCCCAAATAGAGATGACCGATTCAGCAGGTATCGATCTAAGGAATGCTTCTTCACAAACACATGGCCCTGCTTGCGGGAGGGCAATTATCCAAATTCGGGAGATCCGCTCGGCGCAAAGGACCGCGGTTTCACGTTTCGTTGTTTAGTTTTTTTCTGAGCTACGTTAGAAACGCTAGAAACAAGATATGTGATTTTCCTTGGGAAGTGGCCCACTAGGTTTTTAAGCAGGTTAGCTCCAAGTGAGATGAAATGGTCTTTCATCGATAGATGACTGCATCACTGTGATTATGAATGGCAGATCTACGTTTATAGTAGCCATACATCCATGCCCTCCTAATCACCGGCGTCGATCTGTTCATAAGGCACCGCCTACGCCCTCCGCGTTCATGACATCCTTGCGGACTAGATCGTGGCGTTAGCGCGTTGCTGCCAGCGATCAGAAGTAGATTTCCGGATAGCATATCCAAAACAGCGAGCCTGTCAACGATACTGAGGTCGCACTTGGAGCTCCAGAAGCGGATGAACCGGCTCCAACGCTTTATTTTTGGAGCGTTTGGGCAGTCTCTCGCGTCAAATCTTCACCCATGGACTCAACTTTCAGGTGAGCGGGAAAGCCGTTATAGGTTCTCGTGTGTGTAACGGTTTGAATAAGTTGTCTCTTAAGGATTCTCGATCTATGGCAATTCTTTACAAATATCTAAAAGGCTTTTGGAAGCTGGCGCTCACTGCGCTCGGTCTTGCGGCGATCAATCAAGTCTTTTCACTGCTTGATCCTTTGATCTTCCGTCACATCATCGACTCCTATGCGACACGACATGCCGAATATACCAGCGCCCAGTTTCTACGAGGAGTTGGCCTGTTGCTGTCCGCAGCAGTTGGCGTGGCGCTGGTCTCGCGCATCGCGAAGAACTTCCAGGATTACTTCGTCAATGTCATTACCCAAAAAGTAGGTGCTCGAATCTATACGGATGGCATTCGCCACTCCCTCGATTTGCCGTACACGCTATTTGAGGATCAGCGGAGCGGTGAGACCCTCGGCAAGCTGCAGAGGGTCCGCAGCGATGTTGAGAAATTCCTTGCGTTGCTCGTAAACATGGTTTTTACGACGGTCGTCGGGCTGATTTTCGTCACCATCTATGCTGCCAAAGTCCACTGGTCCATTGCGCCTGCGTATCTTCTCACAGTTCCGTTGCTCGGTGGCCTCAGCTCTCTCCTAAGCCGCCGGATCAAGAATGTTCAAAAACGTATCGTGACCGAAACCAATGCTCTCTCCGGGTCTACAACGGAATCGCTACGCAACATTGAGCTGGTGAAAAGCCTGGGCCTGGCACAGCAGGAAATAGAGCGGTTGAACGCGACTACCGAGAAGATTCTCAAGCTCGAACTAGAGAAGGTTCGCTATCTCCGCAGCCTCAGTTTCGTTCAAGGAAGCTTCGTCAATCTTATACGAACTTCAATTCTGTTTCTTATGCTCTATCTGATCTACTCGCAGCGGATTACCGTGGGTCAATTCTTCTCGCTGTTTATCTACTCCTTCTTCGTATTCGGGCCGTTGCAGGAGCTGGGCAATGTCGTAAACGCGTATCGCGAGACGGAAGCGTCTCTCGACAACTTCGAGGAAATCCTGAAGATGCCGGTGCAACAACGGCCTGAACATCCGGTAGCGCTTTCTTCTCTCGAGACGTTGCGATTCACCGATGTGTCCTTCCAACATCAATCGGCATCCTCTCCGGCACTGAGTTCGATCTCCTTCGACGTGTCGCGTGGACAAACAATAGCCTTCGTGGGACCGTCCGGCGCGGGCAAGACCACACTCGTGAAGTTGCTCGTTGGACTGTACCAACCCAAGAGCGGACACATCTATTACAACGGAACGCCTGAGGACCAGATTGCTATTGAAGACCTGCGCGAGCGTATTGGGTTCGTCACTCAAGACTCTCAACTGTTTTCCGGCTCGATCCGGGAAAACCTCCGCTTTGTAAAACCTGAGGCAACAGACGAGGAATGTCTTGAGGTCTTGAAACAGGCTTCGGTAGAGGGCTTGTTGGAACGCGGAAGCCGCGGGCTAGACAGCGTGATCGGCGAAGGGGGCGTCAAGGTCTCAGGCGGAGAGAAGCAGCGGCTTTCCATTGCGCGCGCCCTTTTGCGGCGGCCTGAGTTGCTGGTCTTCGATGAGGCTACATCGGCTTTGGATTCCCTGACGGAAGAGGAGATCAGCCAGACGATTCGCGATGTGGCAGCAAGGCGTCACGCGATTAGCATCCTGATCGCCCATCGGCTTTCCACTGTCTTGCATGCCGACTGTATCTATGTCCTCGAAAGAGGCCGGATCGCGGAACGCGGGAGCCACGACGCATTGCTTGCGGCAAAGGGCCTTTACTACGCCATGTGGCGGCAGCAAGTCGGAGAAGGGGAGAAATTCACAACGGCGATGTCGAGCTAAGCATCCCTGCCGAAACCGCCGACGATCTTCGTCCACGCCGGCCTGTCTCTCATCTATATATCATTGTTGGTCGAGACTAGCCGGGCCTTTCCCCGACGCGTTCAAGATGCGCTCATAGTGCTGTTGAGCGCAGGGATCGTGAAACAGAAGGTGGTTCCAGAACCCTCATTACGCTGTGGCCAAAGACGACCATTATGTAGCTCGATGATGGAGCGGCAAATTGGAAGTCCCATCCCCATGCCATTGGCTTTCGTCGTATAGAATGCCTCGAAGATTCTGTCCGGATCATGAAGTCCGACACCATTGTCTTGTACCTCGACTCGAATTGTGACATGGTCATGGACCTTTGTTCGCACATACAATTTTCGTGGTCCGTCCATGACTAAGTCCATCGCGTCAAACCCGTTAATACATAAATTCACCAGAACCTGCGCGATCTGGACACGATCTCCCCATGCCTCCGGGAGTTCGGGCTCTAAATCGATCTCTACGCCAATTTTTCTTTTACGAGCCTCGCTACGAATAAGATTCCGAACCTCCTTCGCTATGTCATTGATATCGAGCGGTACTTTTTTGAAATCACCACCTTTGAAAAGGGTGCGCATTCGTTGTACAACTTCACTCGCGTGGTAGCTACAATCTAAGATCTCCTGAACAAGCTCGCGCGTGTTGGCAACGTCGACGCTATCAGCTGAAAGAGATTCTGCACACATGTGCGCGTTGGCTATGATGGCCGTCAACGGCTGGTTGATTTCGTGTGCAATCGATGCGGATGCTTCGCTGAGGGTAGCTAACTGCGAAGCTTGAGTCAGCTTTTCTTCAAACCTTTGCAAAGATTCTTGCGCGAGCTTGCTGGCAGTTACGTCCATTGCGGCGCCGATATATTGAAGGTCTCCCATTTCATCGTGGACCGCCTTTCCTAAAACATGAACGAACTTGACAGAGCCGTCAGACAATAGAAAACGATGCTCAAAATCCAGATCGGCCCCTTGTCTCGACGAAGTTTCCATTGTCTCTCTTACCGCAGCCCTGTCTTCTGGATGAATCCTTTCTTGAATCAGTTCTAAAGTAGGTGTTATGTTCGGATCGACACCGGCAATTCGAAAAGTTTCTGCTGACCAGACGATATCTCCGCTGGAAACATGCCATCCAAAACTACCCGTACGGCTCATCCTCTGGGCTGCTGCTAAATAGGATTCGCTTAGCCGGAGGGCATTTTCGGCCCGCTTGCGTTCTGTAATATCGCGAACAAAGATGACGGCTGCACTTTTACTGCTTCCGATGACTCTGCCGAAGGTAACTTCGGCAACAAATTCAGTTCCATTCCTATGAAGGCCAGTCATCTCGCTAACCGATGCTGCATTGTCACCTCGGAACCGCGGTACAAAGCGGACGATAGGTTTTCCTATCATCTCAGCGCCGGAGCAGCCGAAGATCTCCGTGGCAGAGGGATTGACTAATAAGATCTCGCCTTGATGCCCGATGGAAAGAACACCATCGAGGGATGTCTCAGTAATGACCCTATGTTGCTCTTCCACTTCGCTACGGACTCTGTCCCCACGTTGTTTGGCTGCAATGATGAGGTTGATGCTCACGGCTGTAGCAATAAAGGCGGCGACACGCGGATAGCTGGAATGCTCAGTGAGCGGGGCCTGAGGAGAAAGGAACAAATAATCGAAACTTACAATAGAAAGAACAACCGAAAAGATGCCGCATTCGGTCCCTCCATAGAGGCTGCAAATCACGACCGCCAAGAGAAAACATGAGGAGGGCGCGCTTGAAATCCACGAGAGTGCTATCGCAGCAGAACCTACACCCGTTGCGAAGAAATAAGCCTGGAATCTAGAAGTCATCCTCATCTGTGGACAATGCCCGCCTTCCTAGATTCTAAGCTGAGTTCGAAAGTCTTCGAACGTCAACGAGATCCGGCCTCCTGCTGTGTACACCCAAGAAGGTACATTCCTTCAGACCCCAGTTCTTGCAAAAAGGGTCGCTCTTTGGTTGAGGAGAGAGCCGAAAAGGTTGGCTTTGACTTTCATCATTGTTGTCTCAATTGTCGGCGGATGCATTTGATCGCAAGCTTGGCTCAATAGCTAGGGCAGAAGTTCCGTTCGCGTCGCTTGCCGGCCAAAACTGGCGAGTCGGGGACACCTTTTAGCTTGCCCTGCTTAAAGCAGCGTGCACGACGCTGATCAGCCTCTTTCGGAGGCTGATCTCGCCTGCGCGACGCTTCCCTTCCGTTTCTACAATCGGTTACGACTTCTGCCAAACAATAGGTAGATAACCACGAGAGCTAGGACAAGACTAAGGCCGCCACCGCCGTAGTAGCCGATTCCAGGACCCATGTAGTATCCGCCACCGCCGAAAAGAACTAACAGGAGAATAAGGATAATGATAAGAGGCATGCCCGAAAGTTTAGCACGTCATCTCTTGAGAGTTACCGCGCCGGATTTGATTTGAGCCAATAACCGTCGGGTATCAGACACACTAGCTCTAGGCATGGGAAGCTGATTTCGGACTACGCATCGGTTTGACTATCGTGGCCGATCCTCCGGCGCATTCAATGCAAGTGAACTACCGGTCAACCTGAACGGAATGACCTTGTAGCTCAGATTGTCGAAGTCCGGATATAAAATCGCACCGGACTCAACCTTTGGCGAAATCTCGACCAACATCTCTTTGCTATGTGCCGAAATCTCCGATTTTTCACTCGATAAATGATAGTGCAATGTACCTTGGGGCAAAGTCCGCGTCAGGTCCAACATCCCAGAGTCAAGCGGCGGAAAGAGGCTATCGAAACCATAACCTCCACATTGACCAGGAAATCGAGACACTAAACGAATCATCTGGCTCGCATCAACGCTCGCTTCGAAATCCAGCTTACCTTGACAGCGGAAATCGACATGCAGATTATTCACTCGGATCATGTCCCCTCGATATCCTGCGAAGGCCGCTACATATTGATTGGAAGAATAGCCCGCAACTGTATCGTCCAAAGAGAAAACAACGGGCTCATGGAGGGAGGACAGCAATTCAACGTACCTTCGCGCCATGGTCCAATTGCTTCTGGCAGCCCCCACCTGCTTCTGGTAGCTGGAACATATAAGGTAGGCTCCACAAACACCTGCTGCCACCATCAGTGACGCAGCAACCCTCTTCAGCACATTGCCCTTCGCTCGATGCACGCAGAGCGCGAGGCTCAGGAAGAATAACGGATAGAAAACGCCACCAAATCTTCGGGGAAGATTCAAGATCAGTGGCATAAAGAGACTTCCTGCACAAAAAAATCCGATCGCGAACACGGGATAGACTTCATCGCTGATTCGAACCTTGCCTTTTCGAAAGACACCCACTAACTTCTGTGCGCTATTCCAAACCAATACTGTCGCGACTATCCAGAAGACTACGTTGATCCCCAGTGCAAATCGCTCTACTTGCTTTTGGAGTATCGACGGGTTGTCCCATACCATTGCGGCTACAGGCCAGGTCAACATGCCTTCATAGAGGCGCGCAACCATCGTGCGAACCACCCCGTGCGAGCTTCGATTCATCAAAACGTAGAGACCATGCTCGTCTCGGAAATCAAACCAGCGAAAGAATTGCCACGCGCACAATGGAAGCAGAAAAGCCAATGAAATCTGAAATCGTTTTGCCAATCCCAATTCATCGAACCGGAGGAAGACGATTGCCGCAGCTAAAGGCGGGGCAAATAATGAAGCCTCCTTTGTAAAGATGGCCAACATCAAAAATATCCAACATGAGATCAAGGCATCTGAAATCAGTGAAAGTACGCCGCACAACACCAGCAGTCCGCATAGTAGATCAAATGCAAAAGTAGGATCAAGGAGCGACGCTGTATCGATCGAAGGCGCGACAACAACACACAAAGCGGTCGCTGCACTTAATCGCCATCCCAAACCCAGTTTTTGCTCCGCAATAAAGTAGGTCATTCCACCTAACAGAGCAATAATTAAATAATTCACCAATAAATATGCAGCCCAATGGGCTCCGAAGATCGCCCAATTCAAAAAAAAGACAAAATTCACCATCGGTCGGATGAAGTTAGATGAGTGTTCCGAAAGGTCCGGGTACACATAGAGGTAATTATGAAACCCCTTCAAAACCCACTCCGAATAGTTCGGATGAAAGGGCGGACAAGAGTTAACCAGAAGTGCAAAATTATCAGCGCGTGGAAAGTAGTAAGTGCGGATAAGAAAATTCCACAGTAAAACCAAAGTCGCAAACACTACCGCTGAAAGAAGGAGACCGTGGATGACGTTCAGACCGACCGATCGTTTTTGCTTAAAGGCCTGCTCTTGCATTGATGAACCTCTTAAATGGACTGCGACGGAGTGCTCCACTTATGGCCGCACATGTACTTGCGATCCCCTTCAACGAAGGGGAATGGGAACACATCTCATGATGGCCGGGGAACGCTCAGTTGCCATTCCTAGATCCTGTTTAGCTGAAGTATAGGTCATAAATATACATACATCGCAGGGATTCTGCGATTTGGATTTCTATGGTGTACCAATCGACAACGTTTCTTCAGGATCGTCCTGATCGTCACGAATCTCTTTCATGTCTCTCTTGACCACGGGCATCTATGATGTCTACGAAGGTAGCATTCGAACCCACGACTTCCACCGGGAGCGCACCAATTCGGTTTACAACAATGCAATCCTCCAGACTCTTATTGAACTGACAGTTCGTTCGAGGTAGATCACGAGACAGGCCATTCGGTCCCGCGATGTTTGGTCATTTCTTATTAGAAACTCGGGTGATTTTTTAAATAGTAGATAGACAGTGGCAGAGCGGGGTATGGGATATCAAACATGTATTCTCTTACAACTGCAGACGCAACTTCATCCTGGTGAGCAGAGTGGAGACTGAGAGCATGAATGCAGTGAATACGACTGCACGCGATATGCCCCCGAGACCCCAGCTGAAGTGGGTTTCAAAGTAGGTAAAGCCCGTGATGCCGAGGATGTAGTACCAGAAGTCAGGCAACAGATAGGTGAGGAGGGTATTGGACCCGGCGGAGCGAACCCAGAAGGCCCACTTGGTGTGTTGTTTCACATCGCAAATGAAGAACAGGAGCGTGAAGAGAAGTGCTGTTGCGCCGATCGTGTAAAGACACCAGGTCGGAGTGGCGCGGATCTTCGAGATGCCGAAGGGAGAGAGTAGGCGCGCGGCGAGAAGTGAGAGCACACCAAAGATGGTTGCAGGTATTGCTTTCTTGCGGAAGGTATCGAAACGTGGTTCGAGGAAGAAGATGGTCGTGAGGGTGA
Organism: Granulicella sp. dw_53; assembly: GCF_018449545.1. GTDB lineage: Bacteria > Acidobacteriota > Terriglobia > Terriglobales > Acidobacteriaceae > Edaphobacter. Next base: position 67,884 of record NZ_JAAVUR010000016.1, read on the forward strand.
TACCAGCGAAAGCAATGCATGGCATGGAGCCGTTCTGCAGGGGGAAACGGTACCAAGGCAGGTGCACGTTGAGATAGTGGCCTGAGCATGCGACATTGAAGGCCGTGAAGGCAACGAACCAGACAGCGGGCGCCCAAAGCCAGCGACGGGTAACGAGGTAGAGCAAGGAGACGGCGAAATAGGTATAACCGATGAGACCGAGAATCTCCGGATAGTCGTAGGAAAGCCAGCCTATGGAGCCATCGCGATTGTTGTGACGAAAGATGGCCGCAAGCACCACCAAGGCCACGAACCCGAAGAAACGCAGGCCGCGATAGAGATTACGACGAAGTTTATCTTCGGTCTTTGGATAGACGACCCAGACGAGACACGCGGCGAGGAGCGCAGTGAGCCCCCAGGCGAATTGCCCCATACCGTACATAAGAGCTGGGTTTCCGCGGGAGCCGTTGGCCAGGATGATACCGAACACAAGCAGAGCGACAGAGCGTAGTGCGAGATGTCCGAGCAGCGCAAGTGTGTTATCGCCCTTCTTTATGCGAGCTTGGATCGCGAGTGGAATCGCCATGCCAAGGATGAAGAGGAAGCCAGGAAAGACCATGTCGACGTAGGTCATCGCGTCGATCTTGCTGGGGGCGTGATACGTCCACCAGGGCAATCCTTTTACCCCTGCAAGCTCGTTGACGAAGATCATAACCGCGACGTTGAGACCGCGAAGGATATCAAGCGAGACGATTCGACGATGAAGTACCGTCTGTGGAGCAAGCGGGTGTTGCGCTGTGGATGCGATAGTGCTCATGGTCCAGGAGGGTCAGTATACGATGCCGTGGCGTGGCGATCCAATATGAGTCCGTCCCAACGGCGGAATATCGTAGGGAGGATACTTTCCTTTGTTTTTCTGGCTGTTTCGACACGGCCCTTACCGCGTTGGTCGGAAATCGGACCACCACCGCATTTTCTAGACACGGTCATTGTCGCGCAAACCCGTTCTGCCGTGCGCCGCAACACGCAAAAGTCGGTTGTTGACCTCAACCGCACACTCTTCGATCTGCTAAAACTTAGACTCCTCCACTTTCTTTGAAAGGAACTTCATGCGTAATGCACTCCGTAGCCTCTCCCTGCTTGCCGTCGTGACTAGCCACCCCCTCGCCCCGCAACCACTCTTTGCGCAGACGGCCACCGTCGCGCGCCTTCAAAGCTCGGAGGATGGTCTTGTCTCCCTGTTGCACACAACAAAGGCAGGCATCACGCTCAACTACGTAGAGCAGGGGGATCCCAAGGGCCCAGTCATCGTTTTGCTACATGGCGCAGGCGACTCCTGGCACTCGTATGACCGCGTCTTCCCTCTCATCCCATACCGCTTTCACGTCTATGCCATTACCCTGCGCGGACACGGCCTGTCGGATCATCCTGAAAAAGGCTTCAGCTCCATGGACTTTGCCGGGGACATCCTCGATTTCCTCGACGCAAAGAACATCCACCACGCCACGCTCGTAGGTCACTCGCTGGGTAGTTTTGTCGCCCAAAAGGTCGCTAAGCTCGACAATGGGCACCTCGATCGCCTCGTCCTCATCGGCTCCGGCCCCGGTCTCGTCGATCCATCCAAAGAACAGACCTCCGTCCTCAGCTCCTTCAGCACGCTGAAGGACCCTATCTCCTATACTTTTGCGCGCGACTTCCAGGCCAGCACCATCTACTTCCCCGTACCCGCGCGCTACTTTGAGCTGTGGGTCGCTGAGGCCCAGCGGGTTCCCGCCGCCACCTGGCGCGGTCTTAGCCAGGGTCACAAAGACCCCGCCTCGGACCTCAAGAATATCCATATCCCTACCCTCGTTCTCTGGGGCGAGAAGGACTCTATCTTCAAGCGCGCCGATGAGGATCTCCTCGTCCGCACCCTCCCGCACGCGCAGTTCTCCGCCTATGCGGAGACCGGTCACGCCTTACATTGGGAGAGGCCAGAACGTTTCACGCGCGAACTACTCGCCTTCATCCGCAGCAGCAACGCCACAAACAAGTCTGCCGCTCATCCTCTCTAGGAAGAGAGGTCCGGCTGTTTGAAATTAGCGAACAGGAAGCGCAGCGCCCGAAGGTCGCTGCGCTTTTCTCTTACCGATGCACCTATTACCGCTGCTTGCATCGATTCCCTTCGAGCGGCTGATAATCCGAGCCTTCTCGTCCTATGGGATGTAGTAGCGGAAGCTGGTATAGACCATATTATTCGTGGCCTTGGGACTACCCCCGATACCGGTCCATCCTTCTCGTGTGAGGTAGCTGTAAGCTACGCCGTATTGAAGCTTTCCAGCCGGTCCGTTGTAAAAGCGGTAGACCCACCCGACTGAACCTTGGATGATCGCTCGTGTGGCTCCCAGGCATATGCCTGTCCCTGGAGCAAAGCCAGTCCCTGCTGTCGGTACAGCTTCCGTATTGCAGCCGGCATTACTGGCAGTCGGCGGCGCATACCCTACTAACTCTCCGGTTGTGGGATTTCTGTAATAAGTACGCTGCGCGTATTCTGTGCCGAAGTAACTGAAGAGATCGAGATTTTTCTTTGGACGAACCTCAAAAGATAAAAGAGTCTGCGAATTGCGAATCGGGGCAAGTGTACCGTTAGGATGAACCGTTATGTCTGGCAGAAGCGAAGCACCGTAGCGGCCCGTTCCGGTACCCGCAACGAGGTGAAGACCGAGATCGGCCTTCTTCGTCACGGGAAAGCGAGCACTTGCGACGAAGCCGCCACCGAGCTTGGTGTCGTTCTGCGCTCCTGCCTCAGTCGTGATGGCGGGGTAGTATCGGTCGCGGAAGAACCGAGCGATACCGCCAATCTCGTAATGGCCATAGCCCGGATCAAAGGCCACTTTAGCGATAACATCCGGCGCAACCTGGTTGGTGTAGTTTGCTGCCGAGTTCTCCAAGCCCGCCAGCGAGCCTGCGTTCCCAAAGAAGAAGTTGGTCGGCGCATTCGTAGCGGCAAACTGGTATTGCGAATTCTCCAGTGCAACCGCGACAGTCATCTTTGGCGTGATGGAATCCTGGAAGCGGAACCCCGTCTGACGAACATACGTAAAGCCAACATGAAGATTTCCGTCAAAGAAGATTGGAATTGCCTCTTCTCCGGGATTGGTAGACTTTCTGTTTTCTGTCATCAAAGTCCACATCTGGCCGCCGGTGAACTTGAAGTCCCCGAACGCGGCCTGACCCCAAGCCTGCCGTGTTCGTAAGGTGTAGCTATTGCTCTGCAGATTGTTCGACGTGATACCGGCGGATAGAAAGTCGCCTTCGAAGTAGCCACGGATCGTTCCAAAGGGAGCCTTGCCACTTACCAGCAGAGAGAGACGGGACTGCCGGGCGGTCGGTAGAAACTCGCTGGTCCGTGCCTCGCCGGAGTTCATGTACGGTGTGGCGTTGAAGTTGGTGTAAATATCGGCGTTCATGGCCCGCTGTCGCCAGATCGTTTCGCCGGCCAGGAAACCTCCAGGAGTAAGTGTCACGCCCTTGTAGTGGATTGAGGCTGGCTCATCGATACTCTTTTGGATCTCCACCTGTGTGGTCTGAACCTCTTTGACTGTGATCGCGTTGGAGCTACTCTCCGTCCGTAGAGTCGACACAGTCGATTGGAGCCCGCTCATAGTCGTGGCATTGTCATGCACTGAGTTATCGATCGCCTCAACCCTTGCAGCCGTCGTCGCCACCTTCTCCTGCGTTGATTGCGTACCGGTACTCATGGCCTCAATCTGAGCATCGCGTGCGGCGAGTCGAGACTTCAACTCGTCAATTTGGCTCTGGAGGTCCTGCCGCATCTGCTGAATCTGCGTTTCCAGGGAAGGAACCGACGCTTTCTTCGTCGCTTTGCGGTGCGGCCGTGTCGTTATAGCCGTTCTATTCTGCGGCAATGCGAGGGGGGTGAAGCTCAGCGGGGATGCGAGCAACAAGACTAGCTTGAGCGAAATCTTCATAAGGCCTCAAAAGTGAACTACAGAGAATAATAGGTTCGATGCCGAATGTTAGGGATCGATCAGAGCAATGTTCGACAGATTCGCTACGGAATGCTTTTGCCTCGATAGGCAAGCAGAGATCCGGCAGAGACCAAGAAGGTAGTGAGCACGACCTACAGTGTGTGCCGACGATGGCGAGCACTCTTTGAAATGTTGGCTACCTTGGCACTGCGACCGAACGGCTACGGAAGTCCCGTGTGGTACGCACGGCGGCCTCGATGGGTAGCTGGTCCTTGCAGAGTTCGAGCACCTCGATGCATTGCAACGCGGTCTGCGAGGCCTCATTCGTCGAGATCCTAGGGTCCTCCTGAACGGGGCGTAGAGAGTTCGAGCCAGACACCATGGATGGATTCGCGATCCCTCCACCCTGGGAGAGCAGCATGGCGACCGCTTTCCTGGCGTAAGCAATGTTACCGGTCTTGGCATAGACATAGGCGGCGAGACGAGGTCCACTCTGCCCGGGCGGCACGTATTGAGCTTCGGCGCCTTCGTTGTGCGTGGTTCGATCCTTGTCCCATACCTCGGACGGTGCAATACCAAGTCGGCACAACTCAAGCCAGGCATCTTCGAAGTCCTTGCGTCCGAGCAGCGGCACCAGCTCGAACATGACCTCACCGCCGCCCTGGATGGTGGCGAGATTATAGTTGGCCGGCACGAGCGCGTTCGTCTGCGGATTTAGGATTGCAGTAAGCTTTCCGGTCGCGTTGTCGAATCCGACGGTGGCTGCCAGCGCCTTCGAATTGGCCTCCGGCTTGCCGGTCTCGAGGCCATACGGCATCGCCAGAATCGAATCTACGCCATTCATTATCTTGTCGCGCCAACTCTTGTCGCCAGTGCGTTCCCACTCCGTCATCCAGTTCCCGGCCAGGGCGAACCAGTCCGGGCCAATGCGGATGCGTACGGGCGGCTCACCGGCCAGCTTGGGCTCGGCTTCGCGCATCGGATCGAAGTTGCCGACGCTAATGCCCGAGTGCTCAGCAGCTTCGCGGATGATGTCGCCGGTGCGCTCGTCGGTGGTGAGGTAGTAGAAAGGCCGCCAATGGGCTGCTTGGCTAACGCGGGCCTCCTTAGCGCCGTCGCCCCACTTGACGACGTTGTGTCGAGAGCCAAGACCGCACATGGGGCCGAGATGGTAGGTGTCCGTCTCGCTGGTATTGCGGGCATGAGCCTCGGCCAGACGGAAGAGGTCGGCACGGCCGCTGCGCAGGTAGCTATACCAGAGCCAGAGCGGTGCGCCAAGTTCGGTATTGTCCCACGCGTGACCGCCCCAATCGTAGTGCCAGACGTGCCGCGCAGCGGAGTAGGAGTGGATGAAGTCGCCATACTGCCAGAAGCCATACCACGAGCGATCGTCCACCTGACGCTGGTAGTAGGCAAGGACGGAGTCCAGACCGTCCTCGATAGATTTTTTGAATGGAGTGGAGCGGTCGGGCAAGCTCCAGACGCCGAAAACACCGGTGGAGTGAAGGTACTCTGGCGTGGCCGCGAGCAACGGGAGCTGGGTGCCGACGGTAGCCATCGCGACCGTATCAGCTTTGCCGAGAAAGGCGGATGAGGCGAACAGGGTGAGTTCGCTGGTGCGGGCGACTCCGTGGGCCGTGGAGAGGCCAGGTTGCGCGTCTTCGTAAGCAGCGGGGAGGCCGTGGCCGTGGGTGTCGTAGAAGCGCATATCCATCTCGGGCGCGTCTGGAGACCACAGCCATGCAATCAGTTTGGCGCTGGGACTGGCGGCGTTCTGCACTTCGAGCGCAGTGGGAAACGACTGCCAGAAGTTGCGAATGCTGATGGCGAGACCGCCGCTCAGGTCGCCTGCGTAGACCAGACCAGAGGCGCGTGTTCCTGAGGCAGAGAAGATCCAGGTACTCTCCGGGCCAGTACGCTTGCTGATCGTGAATCCGTCGGGACTGGGTTGGATGAGTTTGAAGTCGTTCCAGACAGCGTTCTGCCCAAAGACAGGGGGAGGGCTAAATGGCTGGCCGGACTCCTGCGCAGCGTTGCCGCCACCAGGTTGTAGCGGCTCGGACCAAAGTCCACCATCGGAGCCGGTAAATCGGACCGTGCGGTTGAGCGCCGGGTCGCGCATGGGAACGTCGATCTCGAGACCGAGGCCGCGGACGAAGTCCTTCTCCTGGTCGCCGTCGAAGATGATGGTATGAACGACCCTAATCGAGGTCTGGCCGGAGTAGAAGTAGAGGCGCACGGTGAAGGGCAGCCACTCGCGTTGCGAGGAGGCGCCGCGATGCATGCCTTCGATCTTGACGACGGCGCGGACAGGCCCGGATTGCTCCACCGTGACCTGCTTCACATTGGACAGGAAGCGTTCTCGCTGCGGGGAGTCTTCGGGATGATTAGCCGGTCCGCTCTGCAAGATGCAGACGAGTTGTCCGGAGCTGGCGACTTCTTTTCCGGCGATGCTGATGGAATTGATGAGATTGGAACCGCTGAGCGGGATCGCGCACTTGAGCGCACCTGTGTCGACGAGAACAGATTTGCCGTTGTTGGTGACGTTGAGAGCACCCGCGAGGGCGGGGGCGGAGGCGGGGGCGGGGGCGGGGGCGGGGGAGAGCGTAACGGGACCCTGGAAGCTGCCGGGCAATACCGTAGCAAAGCCAGTCCACTTGATCGAGCCATCCGACCAGTAAGCCAGTGGCCAGCTTTGCAAGGGCAGGTTCCGCTCCTGTGAACTCAGATGAAAACCTGAGTTGCGCGAGACGGCGCCTTGTGGCCAGGGGACACCCCAACTGATTCCGGCAGGCATCGTAGCTGGTTCCTTGTTGAGCAAACGCAGGTCGACGGGACGCAAGGTGGTCGGGCCCGCTGATGCGATTCCATCAGCGGGGACCGCCTCGGCATAGAGACTACTGTCGACGAGGGAGGAAGTAGAGATCGCGGCACTGACGAAGGCGGCATCCTTCAGGAACTCCCGGCGAGTTGTTTGCCTCACAGATCATCTCCGAAACAAGTTTAGTTAGTTGGTACTGACCGCCTATTATCTGCTGCTATTGCTGCGGTTGGGAAGCGATGGCGTTCGATAATCGGGGCGGACAGTCTGCCAGTGATGAAAGAAACGTGCCGCCTATACGCTCACGGCTTATGCGAGTGCGCGTAGAAGAAGACCAATGCAAGAGAGAAAGAATAGAACGATGCGCATCTCCGGTTCTCCAGGCAGGGATCAGAATAGAGGCGGGCAAGCTGCTATGCTCGGGTCACGGAGCTATGAAGCGTACTCTTTTGCTGCAACGAATCCGGAGTGTAGCCGTATGTGCCATCATTTTGGTAATGGCAGCAGTCACGGTATGGTGTCAGGCAACTCCTCCAGATAAACGATTGCACGCTGGCAAGGTGCTCTACGCAGATGACTTTACCCACGGTCTGGGCTCCTGGCGTGTGGAGATGGAGAAGCCCGGAGCGGTAACTGGAAAAGATGGCGTCCTCGACATCGATGTTCCGGCGGGTGTAACGGTTTGGTTTCGTCAGGAGTTGGACGGACCGGTGATGATTCAGTACGAAGCAACGGTCGTCTCTGCCAGCGGGCCAAATGATCGCGTCAGTGATTTGAACAGCTTCTGGATGGCCACAGACCCGAGGGCGCCGGACGATCTGTTTGCCCATGAGCGATCCGGCAAGTTTGCGGAGTACAACCTCCTCAGCATGTATTACGTGGGCCTTGGCGGCAACGGTAACACCACCACGCGCTTTCGCCGTTACATTGGCGATGAAACAGAACGCCCACTGCTTCCGCAAAACGACCTCTCCGTCTCCCAGCAGCCGTCCAAAGGGATCGTTCCTAATAAAGTGCAGACCATCACCTTGATCGCGGACGAACATATCATCCAGTACTGGCGTGATACGGAAAGGATCTTCGAGATGATCGACCAACAGCCTTATACCAAGGGTTGGTTCGGTATCCGGACAACGAAGAACCATATGCAGATACGCAATTTGCGAATTGTGCGTCTGGTCAGTTCTGAAGATGCGTCCCTCACGAAGTCCAGGAAATAATCGCGGCGACTATGAATCAACGCTTGCCGAGGACTCCAGATCAACGCGAGCCCAGACAATTATTGCCCGGACACCGATCAAATGATGTCGGGTAGCCAGGGTGTGCACTGTCTTCATGAAGACCATCGACCACCACATGATCCTTAGTGATTAGTAAAGGACTGCCACACATGATGCATCTCGGACGAAATCACGACAAGACTATGCCGATACATTGATGGATGCCCTATTGATTTTCATTATGAGCGTTGGCCTGCTTGTCTGATCCGCCAAAGACTACTTCTTCGGTGGAGGTTGTTGTAGTACCAAATTTCGGATTGATGTATTGCTCCAGAAAGGCAAGTTGCTTCTGCCATGCGTCCAGACGATGTGATGGTTGAGCAAATCCATGCAACTCGCCCGGATAGGTGAAATAGAAAACAGTCTTGTGATGCTCCCTCAAAGCCTTTGCGAAAAACGCGGAGTCCGCTGGAGGAACTTGCGGATCATTTTCTCCATGCATGATGAGGAGAGGCGTCTTGACCTTGTCGACTTGTAGCAAAACATTGGCCTGACGATAGATTTCAGGTTTCTCTGTTGGAGTTCCGCCCATCTTCATCATCCAACGGATTGCCGAAGGCGGATTAGTCCGTTCAACGAAGAGTTGACGGTCCACAACACCATACAACTCGATGGCGGCGGCAAATAGATTTGGATAGTGCACTACCATGTACGCTACCATCGTGCCTCCGTGACTTCCTCCTCCGATGGCAAGCCGTGTGGGATCGGCGAGGCCGCGGGCGACTAGATATTGTGCGCCAGCAGCTACGTCATCGACTTCTCCACCGTTCGAATCTTCGACATTTAGGTTGCGGAAGACCTCGCCGTAGCCGCTGCTGCCCCTATAGTTGGGTTCGAGTACCACGTAGCCAGCCTGCGCAAGAAATTGTGCCCATCCATCAGCACGAAACACATCTTGCGACTCTGGACCACCATGGATCCATAGGACAGCAGGCAACTTCACGTCAGACTTTATGTTGCGCGGCGTGTAGAGCAGACCGGCGATCTCCTTGCCGTCTTTGCTCTTCCATGTAACACGTTCCGGAACCCGTGCGGATGCGGAAAAGTTTTTCGGCGTGGTCTCTGTAAGATGTCTTGGTCGCGACTGCGTTGCGAGATCCTGCACCAGGAGATCAGAGGTCTCTACGGGAGATTGATGATTGAAGTAGATACTCTTACTGTCAGGCGCCCACTGTGGATGTGACACCAGACCGGGAATATCAAATTTTGCTACCTGATGTGCTTCGCCCCCATTCGTAGGGATGGTCCAAAGATTCGTAGCTTCGAGCAGACCACGGTTGGATATAAAAGCGATACTCTTACCGTCGGGAGAGAAGACCGGATCTTCGTCTTCGAAGGCCCCTTCGGTAATCTGTTTGGGCTCACCGCCCTTTACTGGAAGCAGGTACAGATGGCTCCATCCCGAATTTTGGAGGAGAGTGGCAAGAGTATGGCCATCTGGAGACCAAGCAGCACTGCGGATCGACCATCCACCACCGCGATCTACGGGAGATGTATAGAGCACAACGGGAGCACCAACAGGCTGACCGCCGCGGGAGTCGAACCTGAGCAAATTAAGGCGGCCGCTGAAGTACTCCTTCTCCCGAGTGACGTAGACAATCTCGTCGCCACGGGGAGACCAGTGACCATCTTCAGCTGCCTCTTTTGTGGAGGTCAGATAGCTTGTCGTATTGCCATCATCGCTAACAACCAAAAGGCTGTTAACTCCACGCCGTCCACTCTGAAAGAGAATCCACCGGCCTTGGGGAGACCAACGGGGAGCGCGGTCCGTCGCCTGGCGTGGGTCACCAGCGCCTCCGGGGGCGTTTGTAAGACGATGTGGAGTTCCTCCATTCGCAGAGACAATCCAGATGCTGCCCTGGCTAGCATAGGCTATACGTTTGCCGTCGGGAGACCAGTCGAGCCCAGACTTTTCGCCCTGAGTGCTGGTCAGTTGCACTGGCCAGCCCCCTTGGGTCGGCAGTAGGACAATCTGGCCATCGCGTGTTAGAGCTACTGTCTTGCCGTCAGGGGAGAGGGTCGATTCAATGACTGGCTTTAAGGAGAGCAGATCCTGCAGAGTCAGGTGGCCTTCCTGTGCAACGGCGGCATCACTGGAAAAGTAAAAAGAGAATAGGACGATGACTGAAGCATGAAATAGTGGGCTACGGAGAAAACGCAATGGTTCAGCCTTTCCTTACTGTGAGGCGCGAGCGCGACGGTATGAATACCGCTGACTTTAGCTTAGAGGTGTAGTTTCAACCCGAACTGTATCTGGCGTGATTGAGTCTGTCCGAGCGCTCGAGTTGAAAGCGACTGGCCAAACTGCGAACTCGCGATGCTTGAGGTCAGATTATTGAAGTTAGTGTGATTCAAAACATTGAAAAAATCTACCGTAAAACGCATGTTAACTTTTTCCGTAAGATTCGTTTGCTTATTGAGTTGCAAATCCCAATTGAAGAGACCCGGATTACGAAGGTAGCCGCGGTGCATACGCAGCAATGGATCGACGATGCCATCGCCCGTCCCGAAGGGGCACCCTGTCGCGCAGGTCGCAAAATAGTTCACAACCGGCACTGGGCCTGAAAAATTCTTGGTGAGAACTCCCTTTCTGTTCGATACCTTGCCTGTAACAATAACGCGGTCTGTATTGTCTCCGTCCCGATTTGCGTCCGTACCTGTAGTGGGTATGAAGGGTACTCCAGTCTGTGTATCGAAGATGGAGGCAAGTCCCCATCCTCCGATGGCACGGTCCGTCGCAGGACCCACGTCACTCAGGAACATGCTGTTGTGTCCGAAGGGCAAACGATAGGTCACGCTCGAAGCAAAGCGCTGTCGCACATCAAACGATGAGTCGCCGTAGTTAGTTTTGATGTTCGCATATTTGACATATTTTGTTTGGAAGATCGTTTGAGCCTGAGCTTGGCTAAGAGAAAAGTTCCCTTCTGCGCACTGTACCGCGGCGGTCAACTTCGCCGCAGAGGATGCATTGGCAGCCTGCGCAGCCGGACACCCGCTTCCGGTAGCCATATATGGCGCAATCAGATTCTCCAATGTCGCTGCCGGTGTTGCAGAGTCCGTACTTGACGACACATCGTCAGAGAGCACGTCATGACTGTGGCTCCAGCCGTAAGATGCCTCAAGGCCGATACCGCCATGCATCTGCCGGCGAACGTTCAGGAGCAGCGCGTTATAGTTCGAGGTCCCGTTCGATTGATGGTGGGAAAAAGAGCTGAACATTGGACGAATGATGTCGCTATTTATATCTGCCGCCGTCCTAACTACGGCCCCTTGATTGGATGGACGGAAAGCATCCGCAAAGGATGTTCCAAAGTTTGGCCGCGTCGTTGTAATCAGATGCTGCGCTACAGCGCCCACATAGGAGATAGTCAACGCGGTGCTCGAATCGAGCTGTTGTGAGATAGCGAGGTTGTAATGTTGCGTGACCGGATTTTTCAGATTGGGGTCGATTGTCGTCAGTGTGTACGATTGCGTCGAATTTACCGCGCTCGAAGCCACTGCGCCGGTGTAATTTCCCGTGGAGATCGTCGTGCTTAGCGTCTGTGGCGGATTGAAACGAGCATTGCCGTAAACATTCCCGAAGACGCGATCATAGAAGTAGCCATACCCACCGCGAACTACCGTTCGTCCCGTACCGAAGACATCCAATGCAAAACCGACACGCGGACTAAAATTGCCAAACTGAGAGCAGTAGTTGCCAATCCCATGAGTCGCAGGATTGATCGCAGCGACTTGAGACAAGCCGCTATCGAAGGGCAATGATTTGCAAGCTTGTGGATTTCCGTTGGCGTCTACGATGTAGGCGTTCGATAGCAGGTTGTTCTTTTCTGTGAAAGGGTTGAATATCTCATATCGCAAGCCTATATCGACGGTCAACTTCTTTGTTGCGCGATAACTGTCTTGAACGAAGTAGCCCTGTTCCCAGAGTCGATACTGACGGAACGAAGGCTGGATGTAGAAGGATTGCGATTGTGAGCTAAGAGCAAGATTATTAATATTGGCGAAGTTTTGTGCTGCAGATGCCTGCGCAGCAGTCATGCTGCCAGTAGCCGTTGCGCTCGTCGTGTCGAGAACAGTGATGCTGGGACGGATGGTGGAACTAAAAGTCGTATTATCCCAGATGCGGGTTATTTGCGCACCGAATTTGATTTCGTGCTTACCGCGCTGCCAGGAGACAGCATCCTGATAGGTCCATACAACTGGTATCTTGCTTTGAGGCTGATTGCTTGGAATGCCAATCGTGTTGAATCGGGCCGATGCCAACTGCAAGGTCGGAAAGCCATTGGGATCGCCGACACCAGCCGAAAACCCTCCTCCTGCATTGGGTCCTTGGGTTCGGTTGGCGCCTGCTGCCAGATCAGCAGATGTAAGTGCTTCGGTAGGGGAGGCATTCGGTGTGCGCTGGAAACTGAAACGCGCGGTATTTAATAAGTTGGACGTGAAGATATGATTATCTTGGACGACAATGTGGCTCGGACGAACCGTATTTCCTACGCCGAAGTTTGGAAGATTACCACTATTGGTGATTGCCGTTGGCACGGCATCGACGAGACTATAAGTAGCAAATATGTTGTTCTTGTTTGAAATTTTCTGATCAATACGGACGAAGCCTGTATCTGAATCCAAATTGTTAGCAATATTCCGGTTGATCGTGGTTGACCATGTTGAAGTGTCTGTCGTTACAAATCCGACCGGGCCAGCAACTGAGGGATACGCCGCTGAAAAAAGAGCCTTGGATAGAGGATTCGTAAGGGCAGAGATGAACTGAGCGGTTGGAATTGGCACCTGGGTCGCATTGGTCGAACGCTGGCGGAAACCCTCGTATGAAATGGAGTAGAAGGTCCGATCTCGAAAGATATGACCACCTGCCCAAAATCCAAACTGGTTCTGCTTGAAAGGTGACTTGAAGCCCACCGGATTGAAGAAATTTCGCGTGTTGAGAACAGAGTTTCTTACGTATTCCCACCCTGAGGCGTGGAAGTTATTATCTCCGGACTTCGTAACTACATTAATTACGCTACCTGAACTACGGCCAAATTCAGCGGACGCGTTGCTTGTAATGACACTGAACTCAGCGATCGCATCCAGCGGAACAGAACTCGTCGCATTGCCACTGTTGCCGGCAGCGCCTGACGGTTGACGAGGATCGTTTGCATCGCCCCCATCAATCAGGTAATTATTGTCTGTCGGACGTGCACCTCCAGCTGAGACACCTGAGCCCTGCCCTGTACCGCCCGCCGTACGATTTGCGCCGGGAGCAAGAAAGATAAGGTTCTGAAAATCGCGCCCATTGAGAGGCAACTCCCGGATCCGCGCTCCGTCGATCAAAGTTCCTACAGTAGTTTGCTGCGAGACAACACTAGTCTGATCGGACTGCACTTCAACGACCTGACTTATTGAACCTGCCGAGAGCGTCACATTCAATTCACGAATCTCGTTCAACACGAACGTGACATTTGCGAAGCGCTGCTGCTGAAATCCAGATGCCGAAACGGTTAGTGTATAGATCCCTGGTTCGATATCGCGAAAAGAATATAGACCGTCGCTGGTTCCTTTTTGGATGCGGACGGCGCCGGTTCCCGGCAATCTAAGAGTGAACTCCGCATTGGGAATTATCGCTCCGGAGGCGTCCGTTACTACACCACGCAAACCCCCTCCAGTTGCAGCCTGAGGCAGGGCCTGCCTAATACTCAGAATGAAAAGGATTAAACCGAAAACAAAATACTTCGCATCGGAACGAACTGACCGATAAATTAGCATACTGGCTCCCTAAAGGTTGGAACTAAACGAGCGATTCCGGGTTCTTGGAACGTTTGAGACTGTATTTAAGAAGGTCGAAAAGCAACGGGTGCTGCTCACAGGAGAAATACGAGGCTTTGCATCAAGGATCGATCCCGGGTAGAACAGTTCATCTTCGTAATGCCTTCGAGAAGACGTTGGCAATAAGCCGCTTCTTTGTTCCACACATAGTGCATACCCCGACCGAACAAGATCTATCCTCCCGAGTAGCGGCAATACCCTGCGACGCACGCTCGCGCGAGAACTTCAGGCTTCCCTCAATGTGTGGTTTTATCTATCCCTGGATAGCGAAGGCGATCCGATCCAAGGGAGAACCTTTCGAAGTAAGTAGTATGCCGCGTCCAACGAGTGAGCTTTTGATCCGTGCCAGGCTTGAAATCAGAGGTTCCCTCTGGCTAAGTGATGTACTGGGCCGAGGCGAAGTTAAGCGTAGCCAGGAAAAATGAGCGATAGAGATGCTCGAATGCATATAGAAAAACTCCGTACGAAATCGGGTGGCGAGCATGTCAGCCACGCGTAGAACGATAGGTGTCTCCTCAAAAAGAAGGCTACACATCGAACTACACGCCAACAACAAGCAGATTGGTCTAAGGATTTTGAGGGGTCGAGAGGATTACGCGAGACATCGACAAGCAAAGATAGGTGCGCTTGGAGCGACAAGGGGATTGCCGAAATGTGACCACCAAAAACGCATGAATTAGATATATCAGATATCAGAGCATTGTCAAACAGCTCTTCGTAAATTAGTGGACTCTTCGCGACTCGATTTGTAGACCAAGTTGGCGTTCACTCCAGTCTGACTAAGCGACTACTAAGAGCTTCAGTTTTTTATTGTTGTTTCAGTCCCGATTTAAAAACGCCTGCCGGCAGTCAGAAAATAGTAAAGACCATTCTCGAAGCTGACCTTCGGTTCCCTCAAGGAGCTTCTGCAAAAATGACACGCAAGGATCTGTGTCCAATGCGATAGGGTCGAATCGCCGACTTAGCGCCATGGAGTCAACTCTTCTTTGCTTGCTACCGTAACGAACCGACAATGTAATGCTTGCCCATCAAAAACTCAGCCTATACTGTCGATGACGATGACGAATGTCGCGAAGGTGTCTCTGGTGGAAAAAGTAGCTATTGAAGAATTGCAGAAGTTATCGGCGCCGAAGAATTTAACCGCTCTCGCATATGAGAGCATTAAGAGGCATATTCTCGAAGGCAAGCTGGAACACGATGTCCGACTAACGGAAGAATTCCTATCTCAACAGCTTGGGATCAGTAAATCTCCTGTCCGGGAGGCACTCAATGGGCTCCAAAACGAAGGGCTCATCCGCATTGAACCACGGCGTGGTGCTTATCTCCGGAAATTTTCCATCAAGGAAATCGAGGATCTCTATAACCTGCGTGAGGCCCTTGAGTCCTATGCGGTCTCTATCGTTAAAATCAGCCCGCAGCTGATCGAAGACCTGCGATCAAGCATTAAGCGCACCTCCAAATTCTTGAAAGCTGACGATAAGATCCGCCACATCGAAGAAGATATGGAGTTTCATGGCACGATTGCCAGGGCTACCGAAAATATGGAGCTCTCGCGCATTCTCGCGAATATTCAGAATCAGATCTGGCTTTTTCGGTGCCAGACCTATGATCTCTCGTCCAGTTCCGCTCCCCTAGCACATATGGCAATTCTTACGGCATTTGAAGAAAGAAACAAAGAACAAGCCGTCGTTGCTATGCAAGCACATATAGGCCATGTGCGCGGACAGTTGATCAGTTTCCTTAGGCAATCGGCAAAGTAAGGATCAGCTACAAGTGCAGCACATAGATTAATCCGCAAGCAATTCACCCTGATGAGTTTTGGCCACCCGCGCACTACTTTACGAGAGTCGCCTTCCTAAGAGATTGCTGCCCGGCGAGTTTTGACCGAGACTGCCACTCTACGAATATGGCATTTTTACTAAATCGACTCGCGGATTAAATGTTCGTCTCCACGAGTTGCTGTGAGGTATACGGCTGACAAGTCGTTCTCGGTGTCGATACAGAATATTCTTCCGTGTACTCGAGCCTTTTTGTCTTCCGAATGCCGGTATGGATGTCCAACCAACGAGCAAGCAGCTCCAGCGCCATCAATCCGCATGGAGTGAGCGAGTTGTCCGATCTCTTTCGATCAGATATACGGCACAACCACTTCGCGGCTGGGCACATCACATCTTTGATGTGGGCCAATTCCGTTTCACTAGCACGTTGTGAGATCCGTGAGACTTAGGGCAGGACGCGTCTGGGGTCTAGTCGCAATCGTTGGTTTCGTCGTGCTGACTAGCGTATTCGGTGTCTACTTGTGGAGACGTTGGCCGTATCGAGGCCGTGAGGTGCTGCCAGCACTGGGGCAGACCTTCTCGAGTACATTGCAGGTTGGCAGTTACAAGAGATTTTATTTTCCGCACCCAGGGTTTGTCGCTCATAAGCTAGTCCTG
Organism: Granulicella sp. dw_53; assembly: GCF_018449545.1. Taxonomy (GTDB): domain Bacteria; phylum Acidobacteriota; class Terriglobia; order Terriglobales; family Acidobacteriaceae; genus Edaphobacter. Next base: position 84,190 of record NZ_JAAVUR010000016.1, read on the forward strand.
CGTCTGCATGGCTCTACCGATATCCCGCCACTGGCCACCGTGGACACGTTGACTGCTACTGGCTCTTATCTTGATTTCATCTTCGCGCCACGGCATCTTCACGCCCTGAGTCTTGTAGGACTGCACGTACAGATTCCTCCTTCTGGAGCGGAGGGAAATGGTACGAAATATCTGTCTGGTTCTTCCGGTCCCAATACCACTGTTGTTGATCAGATTACTGCCGACCAGTCTGAGCTTGAGGTGACGGCTGAACGGGGTAAGCCGCCCGTGCGCTTCTTCATCCATACTCTTACTCTGAGGGACGTATCGGGATCAAAGCCCATGTCTTATGAGGTCGCCTTCCGAAATCCTATCCCGGTTGGTGAGCTGAGAGCACAAGGTCGTCTTGGGCCATTGAAGCGTAGCGATCTGGGGAGTACTCCTTTGTCAGGAAGATCCACGCTTACGGACCTTGATCTCGGAGTCTTCCATGGCATCTCAGGCAAACTGCAAGGCGAGAATTCATTTCATGGGTTGCTCTCCCGCGTGGAGATCACCGGAAGTACAGATATCCCTGATTTTCGTGTGGGCGAGGGTCAGCCTGAACATCTCGCGACCAGGTTTCATGCCTATGTGAATGGCATGGAAGGAAGCGTCGCTTTAGATAGGGTTCAAGCAGTTGCCGATCGCACAAGGATCGATGTTAGTGGAGATATCGATCGGAAGCGGGGCTCGCGGTTTGCGTTTCAAGTGAAGAGCGGCCGAATCCAGGACCTTATGCGTATGTTCGCGCGTGATGGGGCGCCTCTTACGGGTGCGGCTGTGCTGCATGGCGACGCGTTCGTTCCTCCGGAACATGAACACTTTTTGAAGGCTCTGCAGATGAGCGGTACATTTGTCCTTAGCGACCTTCACTTTACTCACTCTCAAACACAACAGACCATAGACGGATTCAGCCAACGGGCTAGTGGGACTGCTCCGAAGAAAAAGAATGCAGATATGGTTGCTCCTACTGTTCTCTCTGAATTGAAGGTTCAACGTGTGGTTTTACGGGATGGCGTGGCGAAGTTCACGGATTTGCTCTTTGCAGTCCCCGGCGCAAATGCCGATGGCTCGGGCACTTTCAATCTGCTGAATAAACAGGTAGACGTGATGGGGACTCTACGCATGGATACGAATCTTTCGAATGCAACCACCGGCATCAAATCCTTTCTTCTTAAGCCCGTCGATCCGCTTTTCAAGAAGAAACAAAATGGAACCGTGGCACCGGTCCACCTGAGCGGCACTTACTCTCATCCCATGGTTGGTCTGCGGCTTCCAGGCGACAAGAAATAATGTTAGGTATCCTCGTTGTTTACGAAGTGTTGATCAAGTCAAATTAGGTCTAGCGGCATGGGACAGCTGGAACCGTTTATTCCCAACGCTCCTTCGTCATTCAGATCTGATATACAGGATCAATGGGTCGGTCGGAAAAAGCGCGTTGGGCAGCTGCACTCTTCTTCACTCTTGATGGCGTCGGCTTCGGTGTCTGGGCTGCTCACATCCCAGTTTTCAAGGAGAGTCTTCACCTATCCTCTCTGTCGCTAAGCGAGGTCTTGCTGTCCCTTGTATTGGGTTCGATCCTGACAATGCCGCTTGCAGGCCGTGCCATTGCACGTTTCGGAAGCCGGCTGATTGTCTGGATTGCAAGTGCTGCCTATGCTCTCGCGATAGCATGGCTTGGCTCAGTACATAGTTTGTGGCCGCTTGTGATAAATGCAGCTGTCTTCGGAGCGGCAAAAGGTGCTTTTGATGTCTCTGTCAATGCTCAGGGAGTTTGGGTCGAAGAACAGATCGGTAAACCGATCGTGAGTTCCTTTCAAGGGTTCTGGAGCGTAGGTGGACTGCTCGGAGCCGTCGTCTCTAGTTATGCTCTTCGTCACGGCAGCGGCACACACGAAGACTTCTCCTGGACAGCTCTGATTCTCGCGGTGTTCCTGCTGATGGGAGGCGCTTTTCTTCTAAAGGAAGAAAGGCATACAAGCTCGAAAGGACGATGGCAGTTGCCGGATCCGCACCTCCTTCGCTTAGCTGGAATAGCTTTTCTGGGACTCTTCGCAGAAGGCGCAATGGCGGATTGGGGTGGAGTCTATCTCAAAAGCAGCGTTGGGGTCAGCCTGGCACAAGCCGCCATCGGCTATGCCGTATTCTCGATCTCCATGGCTGGCGGACGCTTTGCAGGAGATTGGCTGATCGCGCGATTTAACCCCGTCATGATCTTGCGGGCCTCTGGGCTATTGCTATTTGGAGGGCTCTCATTCGCTCTGGCGTTGAATGTTTGGTGGGCTGCCATCCTTGGTTTCATCTGTGCAGGATTTGGGGTTGCCAATATAGTTCCGGTAATATGGGGTGCGGCAGGACGGAATAGTGTGCTGGGAACTGGGCCCGCGATAGCAACAGTAGCGACGGTTGGGTACTTCGGATTTCTTGCCGGGCCTCCCCTGATCGGTGCTGTGGCTACAGTTCTCAATATACGTTTGGCACTCGGGATTGTAGGACTATTTGGTCTGGCCATAGCAGGTTCATCTCCCGTTGCCACTCCTGTGGTCGAATGAGGCTCCAGTGTGACGTTCAACACTTCCCACCATGCCATCCAAAGGATCAAGCCGCTTATGCAGCCGTTTTACGGTCGCGATTGACCTCTGTGAAGCGTAGCTTCGACGGGGCAACCCAGCGCACAGGAATAGCTCTTTTCCTTTTCATCCATCGGTCTCCACGGTTCACTTTTGAACACTACATACACTTTGTATGCGTACTTACGTTGATGCCTTTATTCTGGCATGCTTTTGTGTAGGAGAAAAAACATGAAAGCCGTCGGATATAAAACGCCGTCAACGATCGACAGCCCAGAGTCTTTGCTGGACATTGTCATCCCAGAACCCGTCGCCAGCGGACGCGATCTGTTGGTCGAGGTAAAGGCCATTTCCGTCAATCCCGTGGATACGAAAGAGCGCGCCAACTCGGCTCCGAAAGGAACCGAGTACAAGGTGCTTGGATGGGATGCTGCAGGGATTGTCAAGCAGGTTGGATCGGAGTGTTCCATCTTCAAGCCGGGAGACGAGGTATTTTATGCCGGATCGATCGTTCGCCCAGGAACCAATGCGGAATTGCATCTTGTCGATGAGCGCATCGTTGGCAGAAAGCCTAAGAGCTTAAGCTTCGCTGAGGCGGCTGCTCTTCCGTTGACGGGCCTTACTGCGTGGGAGCTCCTGTTTGATCGTCTGGAGGCAAAGCGTGGTGCAGCAGAGACCCCGAAGAATCTGCTCGTCATCGGAGGAGCCGGCGGGGTCGGTTCCATTTTGCTTCAGTTAGCACGCCAGCTGACGAACCTTACAATTATCGCCACTGCATCACGGCCTGAGACGCGGCAGTGGTGTCTCGATTTAGGCGCGCACCATGTCATCGATCACTCCAAGTCGATCGTGGACCAACTTGAATCTGCTGGGATTCCGCGGGTCGAATTCATTGCCAGCCTCACCGGAACAGAGACTCACTATCCCGCGCTCGTGGAGGCCATCGCTCCGCAAGGGCGGCTCGGTGTGATCGACGATCCCAAGGTATTAGACGCCGTGCCTCTCAAGCGCAAGGCAGCGTCACTACGGTGGGAATCCATGTTTACCCGCTCTACCTTCACCACGCCTGATATCGCCGAACAACATCGGATCCTCGATGAGATTTCAACGATGGTGGATGCCAAGTCCATTCGCACGACCCTCGCCCATAGTTTCGGCCCGATCAACGCGGAGAATCTCAAGAAAGCCCACGCGCTGATAGAGAGCGGCCGGTCCCACGGTAAGGTCATTCTCGAAGGCTTTTGAGAGGAATGAGAGGAAGATGTCATCCTATTCTGTCTCACCATCTCCGTCCATTTGGTTGAGGAAGCAGGATGGCTCGCGGAGAGCCATCCTGCCGCTGTTTACAGATCGTGGCCGAAGATGTACTTCACTGCGAACTGAAGCTGGCGTGAATCGTTCGGCGTGTTTCTCGTGTTAGTAATGGAGGCGAAATTACTCGCTGTGGGTGTAAGGGAGCCAGGCTGCCCGAAGTTCGGCGTGTTCGTAATGTTGAATGCTTCGGCGCGAAATTCTAGGATGCCACTCCAGGGAATGTGCCACTGCTTCTGAAGCCCTATGTCTCCGCGATGGAAGTTCGGGCCGTTTGCCTGTGCCGCTTGACCACCGAAGGCGAAGAGGTCGTTCGGTCCAGTGGCGACAGGTGCGTTGGTGAAAGCCGCCGCGTTCACCCAATGGTTAACCGTATGCGCGCCGTTATAAAGCTTCGAGGTGTCAACGAGAGCGTAGTTGCCTGCACCGTTGTTCGTGCTGGTTGCCCCGGATACGGTGAAGGGCTGGCCACTCTGAAGAGTAATGATTCCATTCAGTGACCAGCCGCCGAGGAAGGACTCGGCTACGCCGGGGTGGTTAAGATGTTGGCGGTTGATTCCGAAGGGAAGATCATAGGTGCCAGAAATATGCGCTACGTGGGCGACGTTGAAGGTGAGCAGGCTCTTATCGCCCTTCTCCCCCCAGCCCAGGACATAAGGAGCGCGGTAGGTGGTCGTGGTGAAGACGCTGGTATCGGAGGCGTCACCAAGAGCCTTCGACCAGGTGTAGTTCGCAAGGAACGCAGCACCGTGGGTGAATGCTTTGTGAATTGTCGTCTGGAGCGAGTTATAGCTGGTGGTTCCTTCATAGTTCGAGTAGTTGGAGTTAGACGGAAAGTCAGGGTACGGAATGAGCGAACAGGGCGTTATCTTGTCTGCTCTGCGAGAGATGGTGTCGCCTGGGACAACGGTGCAGTCCGAGGCGTACGGCTGAATGACACCAGCGATCGATTGCGTCAGCGATACGTTGGTGGGAACTACGACTGACGGACGATTGGTGTGGATGTTGTTTTCGAGATGGCGACCAAAGGTAGCGACATAGCCAACGGTGTAGGAGATACTTGGGGTCAACTGCGCCTGCATGCTGAAGTTGATGCCCTGCACATAGGGGACATGGGCGTTCCGCTGGATACCGAGGAGACTGACGGTAGAACCCTGAACGACGCTTGGATCTACCGCAATATTGGTGAAACCTTTGTCGAGCGGACCGATGGAGCCGTCAGTACTAAGCGCCCCGTTCGTCAGACTGTTGGAAGTGACGTTGACATTGTACGCGAAGGGATAGGAGTTACCGAAGTTCGTTCCGTCACCGCGGTTGTAGATGCCTGCATAGAAGATGCCGTAGCCGACCCGCATCACGACGGTGGGGGCGATCTGCCAGGCTACGCCGAGGCGAGGCGCTAAATTGACGGAAGGCAAGTTGGAGAGATGATGGTCTGAGGTGTAGGCGAGTTGGATGCCATCCTTATTGAGCAGCGAGAGGAAGGTGGGCGAGAGAACGATTCCCTTGCTGCGGTCATCGATGATGAACTGCGCTGGATTGCTTCCATCGGCGGGGACAAAGTTCGACGCCTTGCCGCCGTGATCCGTGCCCATGCTGAAGTACTCGTAGCGCAGACCAGCATTAACCGTGAAGGTTGGGGTGAGACGCCAGACGTCCTCTCCGTAAACGCCAAGATAAGGCCGGCGAGTATCCTGCTGCGTAATGGGGGAGTATTGAATCTGGCTGGATCCGCCGATATATGGGTAGCCGCCGGGGACCGTGGAGGGGATGGGCTCAATCGCGAATTGCGCAATGCCGGTACTGGCCGCGTTGCCCGCGGGGTTACTGGTAAGGCCTCCGGAGAAGGTCCAGTTGCCATGGGGATACTGCGCGGAGAGGATGGAGGTCTTAAGGCGCTCGTACTCCACGCCGAAGCGGATGATGTGACTCCCGCGATCAATTGTGACGTTGTCGTTGTACTGGGTCTCGGCGCCGATCTCATCCTGCGGGATGTTGTTGTGCGTGCCAAGTTCGGATAGACCTGCAATCTTGATCTGGGTGAGGCCGCCATATGGAGCGCTGTCGAAGGTAATGCCTGGGATGCCATACTGCGCGTTGATGCCACTCTGACCGGAGAAGAAGTTTGTGCGCGGGCTGTGGATACGGCTATAACCGATACGGAATTCGTTCACAGTATGGGCCGAGAAGACGTGGGTCTCTCCGAGCGCAATACTGATGACCCGGTCGTTCTCGAGCCCGGTCTGTGAGCTGCCGGCGCAGATAGCGATTCCTTCGCACGGCGCCGGCGTGATCTTCGGCTCATACGAATAGCTGCCGCGCACGAACGCCTGATCGGTGGGAGAGAAGTTGTAGTCGACGCGTGCGTCGGTCGAATCGAGTGGATCGATCTTCTGAGGAGTACTGATGTAGTTGTTAACGATGCCGCTCGCGTTTGCCGCTGGAAATAGATTGAGAAGCTTCGTCGCCACGGGAGAGATACGGCTTGCGGGAACGATATTCCCTGGGAAGGGGTCACGAACCGAGCCGCTCTTCTTCGCTGCTGTATGCGTAACGGGGTCGATGACTCCGGTGGTGGTAGTGCGGGTGGTAGCGGGATCGAAGAGCGTGCCGATGGGCGTGGTCCGGCCTAGATTATCAGTCTGTGTCCCGGTCTGGAAAGTGAGCAGGTCCGTATAGTTCGTGTACCCAGACGAGCGTTCGAGTGCCGTGGGAACGCTGCTGACAAATGCTTGCCCTTGGCTGACACGGGTACCCTGATAGTCGGCGAAGAAGAAGACTTTGTCGTGCCATATGGGACCGCCGATCGTGGCGCCAAACTGGTTACGCTTGAAGGACGGCTTGGCCTTGCCGGTGTTGTTCAGGAACCAGTCGTTCGCGTCGAAGATGTCGTTGCGAAGATATTCCCAGGCGCTGCCGTAGAAGCGATTTGCGCCGGACTTGAGAACAGCGTTGATGATTGCTCCGCCGGCGCGGCCAAACTGCGCGGAATAGTTGGTCGTCTGAACTTTGAATTGGTCGATCGCATCAGGCGGTGGCAGTACGGTAAAGGCGTTGCCGTTTCCGAAGTCGACTGTTGTGTTGTTGTTCTCTATGCCATCCAGCAGGTAGTTATTGAACGAAGACAAAGTTCCGTTGGCAACAAAGGAGCCGCTGAGTCCGAAGCCGCGCGAGTCTTGTACCGATGTGGTAACGCCTGCTTGAAGCTGGGCAAGAAAGGTGAAGTTTCGCCCGTTCAAAGGCAGGGCGTTGATGACGTGCGACTCGAAGACCTGACCGACGGAGGCATCCTGCGTTTGCAGCACAGGGGCAGATGTCGTAACGTCTACGGTTTCGCTTGTGGCACCGATCCTCAATGCCAGATCCGCAACAAGAGTCTGCTGCACATCCAGGCGCAGATGCTCGCGTGTGAGCGTGCCGAAGCCCTTGGCTTGAGCCGAGACCGAGTAAAGTCCGACGTGCAGCGGGGAAAAGGTGAAGAGTCCCTTGCCATCGCTCTTTCCGGTCATTACGAGGCCTGTTCCTTCGCTTATAAGAGTCACAACGGCCCAGGAAACCCCCGCGCCAGCGAGGTCGGTGACTGTTCCCTGAATCGTCCCGGTATCCACCTGAGCTTCCGATCTGACAGGAAGAAATAAGGCAGCTAGCAGGACGAGGAAAAAGCGGAAAGCATTACCCCAGCAAGGCTGGACGCTCCGGCTAACGAGCGATTGGAACACCGCATGTCGATGGACCATTTTCATTGATTTCATTTGGCTCTCCCGAATTTTCCGAACGTCTGTTCGACAGTACGCGCGGACTATAAATCTCTTGTAAGGACATCGTGGGTTGTTGCGTTGACGGCCGCATATCAATGAGGGTTCTCTGAAGGCGCTCTGACTACAGAAAGACTGGGGCTGTCAACACAAAATCTTTTGCGTACGAAAACGCTTTTAGAAGACGAAGCAGGCGAAGACATATACGAACTATGAATACTTCGCCTGCAATAAGTTGGGTCAGATGGCACGCAGCATCTCGTGACGTTGATTAGGGCCTGTAACTTGAGCCGGGGGCGGCGGAAGTGACACGCGCAAAGAAGCCACCGCCTGGTCTGAGCGAGATCATCAACATGTCTGCATGTTTTACTACGCGCTGCTGTCGTTCGACGGCAGCATCTACGGACACGTCATCGAAGATCAGGGTTGCCATGCCGAGCTTGGTGAGGAAGTCAAAAGAGAGGTTTACATCTCGCCGTGTGGCGCCGTTAATTATTCCCATCCACCAGGTATCGCCCTTGCGGCGAGCATAGGCAACCACCTCGCCGATTACTGTGCAGGAGAGGACGCGCGTCTCGTCCCATACCGTTGGAATTACTTCGAGCAGATCGCGAAACGGGCTCTCGAGGTAATACTTGTACTGATCGCAAAACACGGTGATTGGAGAGAGATAGATAACTGCCTGCGCCAGTTGATGCGCCCAGGTAAAGTGAGACGGAACCAACTCTTTCGGGTTCAGGATGACTGGCGTGATGTCCGCTGGTCCAGCGAGGGGGCGCCCGAACGGAAGCGTGACATCTTCCGTGTACGGTTGAATGCGCTTGTAGCGGCTGATGTTGTATTCGTTGCCACGCACAGCCTCTCGCGTCAAGCCGTTGGGATAGGTGCGCTGCAGGCCGGTTGGCTTGACCGCGCCGTGGAAGTCGACAAGGAGTTTCAGGTCGGCGCAGTCACGCAGCGTTCCCAGATACCACCAGTTCATGCTGCTTGCGCTGCCCTTTGGCGGGAAGTCGAGTTTGACTCCTGCAACTCCGCTGGCTTTCGCGTTCTCCAGCCATTTCCTGCGAGCCGACGGAGAAGGCATTTCAGTGTATTGGCCCCAGACGATGGAAAGAACTCCGACGTTCCTGCCATAGTCGGAGGCGTCCTTCAGCATCGCCCAGCAATCTTTGCCGGGGCAAATCCACTTGATCCAGCCCGCGTCGATCAGGTAGTACTCCCACTTGAGCTTGGCCGCGGCATCGTACCAATCCTTGATCTCCGCATAGGGGGGATCCTCCACGCTCCACCATGACCAGAGCGATCGGCCTGGCTTGACCCAGTCGAAGCTTGCCCCATGCGCGGGTGATGGACAGAGATTGGTCAGGAGGTCGGAGTTGATCAGACCTGTAAGATCCCGCGCGACCACTGTACTGCGCCAGGGAGAGGCAGGTCGTCCAAGATACGTTCCATGAAGCACATCCTTGCGTCCGTCCATGACACTCGTCTGGATGTCCCAGCCCTTGGGCTCTAACCACAAATTTGCACGAAGAAGATTCCCCTCGCGCGAGATGCTCATGTCCGAGAAGTTCTGGCAATCGGCTTCCGAAAGTGACAGATAGTGGTGCTCCGTCTTCACCAGAATAGGTCCCATCACCACCCTATTTTCGGGAAACTCGGACAACGTGGTAGCGTGACTCAACCCTTCGTAGACAGGGTCATAGTTTGCCCAAACGATCTTTTCGATCCGCTCCGGAAGACGCCAGCCTGTTGAGTCCCCATCGATGTGTCTCGCTCCGTCCGGCAGTAGATAGCGAACGGCAGCTCCGTCATCATACGCACGCACCACAAGCTCAAAATGCTTGCCGGAGACCTCCAAGGAAATCCTGATCTCATTCGCGAAATCCTCGGCACGAGCGTGGTTTCCAAAGACGTTGTATACGTCGTGAATCTTCCGCGTGCTGGGAGGTCCGGACAACTTCGCACTTCGGCCAAGGTCTATGCCGTCAACCTTGAGTCCGAGTGGTGACGACATCAGAACGTCGATCTTGCCCTCGGCGACACTGTAGCTCAACTGCCCTTGGGAATCGATAGCAATCGATACCGAGAGATTGCCCCCTGGACTCGATACGCTGATCTCGCGCTTAGTCTCGACCGCCGAGGCGAGAGCGCGTGGAACGGCGGTGGTCATCAGAGCCGCCTGGGCAGCGATGATGAAATCCCGTCTTGAAAAGACATTCATTAGGCTACTTCGCATTTAGATTTCTCTCCTGGCACCCGTGGCGATGCTCATCCTTACGCGCGCTTCTTCGATCCGCGGCGGCGGTCATTCCTCGCCTTAGAATCACGAAGATGACCTACTGATTTCGCTGTATTGGTGGTCTTTTCTGCGTTACGGGGTATAGTCCGATTCCGGCAGGCCATCTGTAGGGCCGCCGCAGCTGGAGTTGTCGAACAAGACGGGACGGTTGTAGACGTGATGGGTCGATCCAGCGGTTTCGGTGAAGACGCCGCCATCGATGTCCTTGAGGCAGTTCTGTCCTATTGGCTCCGTCATGACGTAGACACTATCGAACGGGGTGTACCAGGCGATGGTTCCTTTGTATCCGCCGGTCTTGGCGATATAGCAGGCGAAGACGTTCGGACTGAGCACGTTCGCGGAGGAAAAGGTACTGAGATCACGGCAGTTCGCATCGCCCATGTCTTCCCAGACCAGGGTCGAGCCGTCGACCGTCGTTCCGTATAGTGCCTTATTCCAGGTCGGGGCGGATGATCCCGAGGTGCCCGCGACTTTAACAGTGTGAATATTCTGGCCATCGTAGATGACAGTGCCGTAGTTGTAGAAGGTGCTGTTGACGCGTGTTCCGATGGGTGCTGTGCCAGAGAAGGTGGCTCCGTTGAGCCAGTGCTCGACGCGGTTCCATGTGTAAGCGGCGCGGGTGGGTTTGAAGCTACCTGTGGTGTTCGTGGCGCCTGCAGTGAATAGACTTCCGAGTTGCCCCCAGTTCTGACTCATATCCTGCCATGGCGATTGAAGGTCGATGGGATAGGCATTGCAGTCACCTACACCGGCCGAACAGGCCGAATTAGCGTGGAAGATATCCCACTGATACCAGAGGTTCAGTGCAGAGTCGGTCTCGGCGGCCAGAATGCCCATGCGTGCCGCATAGGACTGTTGCACAAAGGTGGTGAGGGATGCATCGTGCGGGTCGGTAAGGGAAACAGCATTGGCGCCGAGGAAATTGGTCTCGGCCCCACTGCCCCAACCGCTTTCGGTATTCCATATCGGGAGCGAGGTACTGATCCAACTGGAGGTAAGATCACCCACGGTGAAGAGTTGGCTGAGCATGGCGCGTGTGGCCTTGAAGTCGTTGACGAAAGAGTCGCGACAGTGCAACAGAGGGCTCGGGTCAGCGGCGTAGATGGAGGCTTTTACGTAGGTGGTGTAGCTGGTGGTCTGGGTGCCACAACCGGCAGCGGCCGCACCGGCCCACGCATCGCTTGCAGTACCTGCCGGTCGGGGGTTTTCAATGTATGCAGTACAGCCCGTCACACTAGTCGGTTTGTATCCTGTGGAATAGGTGCAGATGTTGATGCATCCTGCCACGTTGGTGGTGGCACAGGAGTTGGTTGCGAGTGCCGTGGAGTAAGGCGCGACCGACGGATCCCATTGGATAGGCATGTTCGTCTCGGGCATCGCGGGCATATAGATGTTGTCATACCCCGGATACGGATGGATGGAGAGCATGTCAGGTTTGGTACTGGCGTGGAGCCCCTGCCAGTCGTGGAGGAGTTGGCCGAGGGCCTCGATGTAGACTCCGGAGCCATCCGTCTTAGGTACATTTGAATTGAAGTGCCCGGCGTCTCCACCTGCTGTCACACTTCCGGCCGCGACGTAACAGTTGTTGCAGTACTGATGGATGATGTAGGCCGCGTCGTTCATCATCTGTGCGAGTTGGGTGTGGTTGCCGCGCCAGAAACCGTCAGAGTTGAACTCGTTCCATCCCTCCCAATAGTGGATGACACAAGTGGAGAGTGCGTTCGTGTCTCCAACCGCATATCGCACAGTGACACCTCCGAAGTGACCGCTGGCATCCCGGCAGGTATGCATCATCATCCAGGTGACGTACTCCTTGAAGAAGCAATGGCCGGTAGCGGCGTTGCCGTCGGGCATAACGCAAGTCTCAGTGGCATTGTCGGCGTCAGAGGGAGGCTCTGAATTGGTAAAGGTGAGGAAGCTATTGCTGGCGGTGCCAGTGGAGCCTCCGCCGCCTCGACTGAATGTGATGACAGGAGCCGTGGGGACAGTGTTGTCGACTGCGGTGACGGTCTCGTTGAACGTAGTGCCGGCAACAGAGTAGACGAGAACGGTCCCGTTGTAGATGCCCGGAAACCCGGTCGTGCTGAGGGTAATGCGACAGGTGGTGCTGGGAGCACAACTGGCAGAGCTGCTGGCTACGCTCCAGCCATTGAGTGGGCTGCCGTGGGTGCCATTGATGACGGAGGCCCAGGCAGGCACGGTGTAGAAGGTATAGAGAATGTCGTTAGGCTGAGAGCTGTAGTGGCCGTTTTGCGAGAAGCAGGTCGCCATGGGCCACCAGTATTGGTTGGTGATGGTTGAGCAGTCGGAGTCTCCGGAGATGGAGGTATCGTAGTTCATGCCGAGACCCTTGAGGCCTACGTCATAGTGGGCGTTGCCGTCGCCAGCAACTGGCGGCGCAGTCATAATGTCTCCCCAGTGAACGCCTTGGCCGCCTACGACACGGGTGACAGGCACTGACTGCAGAAATCCGGACTGCGCGGGGTTCGCATTCTGCGGAGCCATGAAGCCCCAGTGACTGGGACCATTCAGATAGAGATAAGGAAAGGGTACGGCCATACCCGGGACGTTGGGAGGCGTCACCGTTTGAGCCACGGCTTGACCGAAGAGACACATCATGGTCGCGAGGACTGCTGCACACAAGGAACGGAGGGCTGCCAGTGACTTCATTTTTAACTCCTGAAAGAGTGCCGTGGGCGCGGACCTGATCAAAGCTGCAGGTCCTGCGTATTACCAAGATGTAAGAGTGAAGCCAAGCTGTGCGACAGAGGTTCAGGGTCGTACAGCACGGGATCGTTGCAAGCGCATGCTATGGGTTATCTGAATGGCGAGGTGGAAGGAGGACTTGGGAACGGGAGTTCGTACCGTCGGCAGATCCGGAGGATCGAGCGAAGGAGAGCGAACGAATGTGGACATTGGGGCCATCAACACCATCCACGACGAAGCGCACATAGACAGCAGTTGCGGGCACCAGCACGTCAACCGGTGAGTTGGTGTTGTTGAGTGAGATGGCAGCATCATCTGTTGTCTTCCAGTGCTGTGCCATCCATTCAAGATGGACCTGCGTCGTTCCGGTGGAAGCCACGGACGCGAGGTAATGATTCCCGACGGTAACCGGGATATTATCGGAGATCCAACTCTTCTTTGCCGGTTCGTAGTGCCAGTGGTCCGGAGCGTCCGGCCGGACCCAGTGCAGAGCGAAATCAGAATTCTGCACAAGGTTTCGGTGTGCGGATACCAGCTTCCAGTCCAATGCGAGTTCATGACCCGCTTCGAGAACGAAGTCCCCGGGGAAGAGGGTTGCGGAGCCGGGGCGCTCTACCGCCGCGTGGTAACGGCCGGGGGGAAGATGGGAGACGTGAAAGGAGCCCGCATAGTCGAATGAGCCCGCGCTGACCGACTCGCTAAGCGTGCTATAGTCCGTACCTAAAAGCACAAGCTTGGCGGGCAGGAGGGGATGCTCCGGAAGGAATGGCGCGGTCACAGTGACAACGAGAGTACCGGTTTGGCTGTCTGGAACGGGAGGAGTGAGGACGAGCAACGTGTGGATAACATCGGCGGCAACCTTGGCTGTCTCGGTGGCGCAATCCATAGCGAGCGGTTCCAGGTGGGCGCGGTCGTCCGCCTGGGCGTAAGGCACCATTCTCTGGGCGATGATCTTGTTTCTTGCGATCAGCCCCGCCATACGAGTCTGTAGGCCCGCTAAAGCTTCAACGTCGGTGCGGCCGAGCAGCATCGGATGGTAGCTGCGCAGATCGATGGTCGAAGCGTCCAGCCAGTTCTCCATCTTTGTGTGATTGGGGCCGAGAACGGGGATGGTATGGGATGGCGATCCGGAGTCCGTTACGAAGTGAAGCAGGGTTCCCATCCAGCGGCTCGCATTGGTGGCGTCTTCTGTCCGAAGGGCCTGGAGCGTGCGGAGAAAAAATGGGGTATATGTCTCGGCCACCTGTGGCATAACGTGCGAGTAGGTGTGGGGAGCCTTGGGGAAGAGGAGATAGTCATTGCCGAAATATTCGGAGCCGATCAACGGGAAGTCTTCGGTGGTTACATGCCAATTCTCGCAATCCACAATAAGCGAGTTCACCCAATCTCCCATCTGAACGGTATTGCGCAGGTGTCGGACCTCACTACCAAGGCGGATGGCAATTCGATCCTGAGCCGGGATAGAGGTCAGAGCGGCATCGATGATAAAGGAATGTGCAGTTCCGCCCCAGGCACGAAGAGGACGTAACGGCAGCACGAAGAGGCTAATCAGTAACATCGTCGCGGATAGCACGGCCATCCGGATCCAACCATAGCGGAACCATGGGGCAGTTTTCTTGAAACGAAAACTGGTCGAGCGGTTAGAGATCAAAGTCAGCACGTCGGCACTCCAGGGTCCGCCACGGATGCGGGAAGCGGTCGGACATTCAGACTGTCTCGCAGGCTGTCAAGGAAAAGTAGGCTCAACGCGGTTCGTAACGGTTACGCGGAGTCGCAAGTTATTGGATCTAAATAGATATACGTTCACGAGCCGGTAGCTTACGCAGATATTGACTCATCGTCTGTTCACGAATTCATTCAGTGTTTACAACGCTCTGCGAGTCTTTTTACATATTCCACGATGTCCACGCTTCACAAACCGGTCACGATGACGCCCCGGACCACGAAGGATCGGTTCTCCCGGATACGGGATTCAAGATTCAGTTCGTCAGACGCGGATGATACTAGCGAAGAAAGATCAGGCGATGATTGCAGAGAGCGAAGAGCTAAGACTAAAGGCCCAGGAGGAGCTGAGCCGCATCCTGAAGAGTCCTGCCTTCCATGGTAGTCCACGCTGTAAACAGTTCTTACAGTTTGTTGTGGACCGCGCTCTCGATGGCCAGTACGACGTACTGAAAGAGCGGATGATCGGAATTGAGGTCTTTGGCCGCAACCCCGCCTACCAGACCGACGGCGACTCCGTAGTGCGGGTGCGCGCGAGCGATGTCCGGCGACGTTTAGTCCAGTACTACTCAGTCGCAGAGGCAGTACCTGCATGCCGCATCGAGATTCCTTCTGGCTCGTACATACCGCACTTCCTGCCTCCCGAACGCAGTACGCCTTCCCTACCCCCAGCCTCGTTCGGCATTGCGGAGAAAAGCGGGAAGATCACCCCAACATGCGGTAATGGAATTGCCGATCTTGAGCGTCGTTTCCCGATGGCCAAGCTTACTCTGGCTGCGGGATTCCTTATCCTCGTTCTGCTGATGGCATTCTTCGGCCATCGCAGGCTCAATCCGTCGGTAAGGACGTCGGAGCCTGCCACCGAGACTCCCTTTCAGGCTTTCTGGGCTCCCGCCGTTCGCAGCTCGAAACCGGTTCTTATCTGTATCGGCAGTCCGGTGGCGTACAACTATTCGAAGTCTTTTCGAACCGCCTATACACACCGCCGGGGCCTCTCCCCGGAAGAGGCGCGGAATGCCATCATCGAGCCGGCAGAAACCCCGCTTAAGGGATCGGATCTGATTCCAGTGAAGAATGAGTTCGTGGGCGCCGGAGATGCGAACGCGGCTTCTCTATTGAGCGCCCTGTTTGGAAGTCTTGGCAAAACGACGGAATTTCGCATCTCGACCGAGACCTCATACTCGGAGTTATCCGACTCTCCAAGTGTCCTGATCGGCGCCTTCTCGAACCGATGGACAGAAAGAACATTGATGCGAATGCCTTACGTCTTCGTGGAAAGAGATTCAGTACGTTTTGTTCAAGAGCAGACTGGAAGCAAACGAAGCTGGACTCTGCCCCAGCTTGGAGCCGACGGCAAAACCGATGAGGATTTTGCGATCGTCTCGAGAGTTTTGGATGCGGAGACGGGCCAGTTTCTCGTGACTGCCGCGGGCATCTCCAGCTTCGGCAGTCGCGCAGCCGGATATTTTCTGACTCGACCGGATCAAATGAATAAGGAGCTCGGCAAAGCTCCAAAGGAATGGAAACAGAAGAATCTGCAGTTCGTTTTGAAGACTCACGTTGTGGACGGAGCTCCCACAGCACCCGAGGTCGTGGCAGTGACGTTTTGGTAGTCGATTCTGGCAGAACCTTGTAGGTATCGGAGCCATGAAAGTGGTTCACTATGATATCAATTCTCGTCCGCGTCTAACTAATATGACCAGCGGGATGTGTGTATCAAGTCTCCGCTTGATACACACACCCTTCCGTTTCTGAAGCGCAGGCACTTAGCGGTGGCCATCGCCGCCATGACCATTCTCTCGAGCTCCGGGCAGACCGCGCTCGGCGCCACCGTCATGACCGGCATTACCTATGTGTCCCCGACCATCTCTCGCCTCATTTGCATGGAAGTGATTGAAGGGCTGCTCCCCACGACCTGGCAACGGTCCCCTGTAGCCATAGTGAGGATCATAACGGTTGTCGACGTGGCCATAAAAGCCGTGGGGGCCGTGAAACCAGGGCCCAGCCCCGATGAACAGACCGCCAGCAAACCAATCGGGCCCATAGTAGCCGTATGGTGCGCAATCATAGGGAGCGTAATCATAGTATCCATAGGGACATACGGGTGCAGCACCGATGTTAATGGAAACCTGTGCTGGCGCCACCGATGCACTGGGCAAGAGAGCGATCGTAAGAACCGACAAAGCAAGAGATTTAGCGTAGGACATAAACTCTCCTCGGTTGGATTAGAAGCTGAAAGAGAGTGATGAGTTATCTTCCGGCATACACAGTTCGGTCTGGGTGACCGGCACATTCCTCAATCCGCGAATTTGAGAAACTTTTTGCCGCAGGGCCGGGGCCACTGGGACAAAACAGGAATGTGTTTAGCCTTTGGGCCTCTGCATTCGGAGGGTGGAGAGGCGATGGTGTCGTCCGGCCTGGCAGATTTTCCAATTAAACTCCTGCAGGATATGTCGGAACGCGCGGGCATACGACAAGTGCAACCCCTTTAGGTTGGCTCTGCCGTTCCACAACCAAGAGGAACAGGCGGCTCGGGACTGACTTGCCGGCAGTACCTGAACGGGTCAACACCCGAGGGCGGCAGATTGGGACGGAAGCGCGAAAGAAACCAAGCGGGGGCCCTACTGGCCAAACGCTACGGATCTCCGCAGTCATCCCACTGATCGACTCACGCTTCGTAAAAAGTGAATGCTATGAATGGCCCCGAAGCTGGAGGAGGGTAATAAAACCCTTTTTACACGGGTGTGTAGACGGGTGAAGGGCGATTACATGACGATGAATATTTCGCGAAGCGCCCTTGTAAGTCCTTCTCTTGGCGATGGTCTACGTGTTCGGATGCGCCTTACACAGGATTGACCACCTTGTGGCGTGCGGATGTCTCCCCGATGATCTGGGCATCCATGCGTGGTGGTACAGAGACTCGAATCTGACTTCCCATGCGCGCACCTTACTCTTGCTCAATTTTTTCCGAGGCTACCTACGTGATGATTTCCTGGCGTACCTTTTTCTCCCTACAGCGGAAGCAGTGGCATTCTGTATTCCTATTTCTTCTGTGCTTTCTGATGTGCTATGGCATGCCTCTGCTCGCACAGTCCGATCTTTCAGGTGTTTCTGGCACCATCTCCGACCAATCCGGGGCAGTGATCCGCGACGCGGCGATCACAGTGATCGACGAAGCGACCGGGGCGGAGCATAAAACGGAGACGAACAGCTCCGGGTATTACACCATTCCCAGCCTCTCGCCGGGGCGTTACACCATTATGGTGCAGGCGCCGACCTTCCAGATGCTGACGAGCAGGGGGAACAATCTTGACCCGGCGGTTTCGACTACTGCCAATCTAAAGTTAACCATAGGCAGTACCAGTGAGACGGTGCAGGTAGCGGCGCAGGAGACCAGCATCCAGACGGACAGTACTGTTCTGGGCCGGGTGATCACCAGCAAGCAGGCCGAACTGCTCCCCCTGAGTGGCCGCAACCCTATTACTCTGGCCTTACTTAAGGCAGGTGTAACCAGCACAACGGGGAACGTCTCGAACTTCCAGTTCAGCACCGGCCTGGGCGGTCTCAATATCAACGGAGCACGCGAACGCGACAATCTGGTGACCTATGATGGAGCGATCGCGGTGCGCGTGCGCGCCAGCGGAGATTCAGTGGGTGTGGTGGATCTGGAGAATGTGCAGGAAGTTCAGGTACTGGCGTCGAACTATCCGGCTGAGTATGGCCGGTCTGTGGGTGGGCAGGTACGCATTATCACGCGCGCCGGTACGGATCGCTTTCACGGCACGCTATATGAGTATCTGCAGAATCCGGTGCTGAATGCGAACACATGGGTGCGCAATCATGCCACGGCTAACTTCGATCCTTCTTTGCCAAAGAGTGTGAAGTCGAACTACGTGGCTCCGTTCACCTATAACCAGTTTGGATTCAGCGTCAATGGCCCTGCTTATATCCCTCATGTGCTACCCAAGGGAAAGGTCTTTTTTCTCTACTCCGAAGCCTTCGTCCACTTTCCAGCGACAAACACCGCGCCCGTGACGGTGCCGAATCCGGCCTTCCGAACTGGTGACTTCTCCTCCGTTGCCACCCACTTACGCGATCCCCAGGCTATTGGGGTGTGCGACCCGAAGACCGGTGGCCCAGCCTGTTTTCCCGGCAATATCATCCCGAAAAATCGCCTTAGTCCGAACGGCGTTGGTCTCTTAACCGCTTTCCCGTCGCCAACACCTGGCTTCCTGGTGGGCACGCAGAACCTCTTGCAGGTCGCAAAGCATCCGCAGACTCAGCAGATCGATAGTGGCAACCTGGACATTATTCCAACGGCAAAGGACTACATCCGTTTCCGGCTCACGCACTTCTACTACTACGAGGACAATCCGTTCTCGGCTGCCTATGACCTTGTGCCACGAATTTTCAACCGGCCTAACCAGACGGTGTCTCTGGACTGGGTGCACACCTTCACCTCGAACACGATTAATGAAGTTCTAGTCACGGCGGCGCATGGTGCAGATCGTCTTTCGATCGATACGAGCACCGGACTCTATGACCGTACGAGGTACGGCATCAACTATCCGTTCCTTTTTCCGAATGGAAAGGACCTGCCAAACAAGATCCCAACGGTTCAATTCGATAACAGTGCCATTACTACGATGGATGGAAGCGCCTATCCTTCCCACTCGCAGGGCGAGGTGTTCGATTATGCCGACACTTTCACCCACATCGTAGGGAACCATACCTTGCGCGCCGGCGTGCTCTACGAGCGAGCCGGCGAAAATGACGATGACCAGATCTCCGGCCAAAACACCGTTCCTGGACAGACAAATAATCAAAACGGAAAGTTTGAGTTCTCCAGCTTGAATCCGGCTGGTACCGGTCTTGATACAGCGGATGCCGCATTGGGCATCTTCCAAAGTTATGCTGAGGTAGGGCAGCGTTCAGAGACACCCTATCGCGCAAACATGTTCGACTTCTTCGTGCAGGACTCCTGGAAGGCGACGCACAAGTTACACATAGACTACGGTGTACGCTACTCCATCGTGAATCCGTTTTATAGCCTCTGGAATAATATCGGCACTTTTGATCCGGCTTTCTATAGTTCAGCAAACGCAGTAAAGCTGGATAGCAATGGAAATCCCATCGTCGGGACAGGGGATCCCCTCAATGGCACAGTGCTTTTCGGTAATGGTTTTACGGACAGCGCCAAGCAGCACGTCCCGCTAGCTACGACCGGGACAGCCAATTCTCTCTTCCACAATCTTCCGCGCGGCTACATCGATGTGCATTACACCACCTTCCAGCCGCGCATCGGTGTTGCATACGCGGTGAATTCGAAGACGGTCGTCCGGTCGGGTTTTGGCCGCTACATGAGCCGTCAGGGCGTTTCAGACGGCGTCTTTGAGGGCGGCGCACCGCCATTGCAATCGTATGCAGGAATCAGTGGCGGCAGCGCCGATAACCCAGGTGGAGGCGCGGCGGGTTCGTTCCCCACCATCTCCGGTCGTGTCGATCGCAGCTCGCCACAACCCGAAGCGTATGTCTGGAATCTTTCGATTGAACGTGAGCTTCCGCTCCACACGATACTCGGCGTGGCCTACGTTGGTCGCCGGGGACTGCACGGTCAATTCCAGTCGAATCTAAACCAGGCCCCTGTCGGGTCAGTGATGGCTGCTGCCACGGCAAAACTGAATATCAACTCCTACCGTCCCTACGCAGGCTATGGTCCGATCACGCTCGTTACGCAGGGATCCGGATCCGCCTACTCCGGACTCCAGATGGATTTGAATCATCGCTTCCAGAAGGGCTTTAGCTTCGGAGCGGCCTATACCTTCGCGCATGCGACAGACTGTGGATCGTTCCAGAAAAACTTTCTTCCTAATTTTCTAGATCCGAAGTATCTTTGTGGCACTGCCGATTACGACATACGTCATGCGGTCACGATCAACGGAATCGCCGAGATTCCATTTCACGGAAACAACCGGTTGGCACGAGAGCTCCTTGGTGGCTGGCAGGTTACTCAGATTTACAACTTCCAGACTGGCGTTCCGATCTCAGTCACCACCTCGGCGGATATTGCCGGTGTGGGAACAGGTGGTGGCGCACAGTTTTACTCAACCGTTCCTGGTGCGAATTTGCGCGCCTCAGGCACGTTTTCTGCTGGTACAACCGATAGGAATTTCTGGTTCAACCCAGCCGCCTTTGTTGCTCCAGCTAACGGGAGTTTTACGCCGCAACATAACCGAAATATCATACGGACTCCTGGCGTAGAGAACTTCAACGCGGGAGTACAGAAGCGTTTCTATACGTTCAAAGAGCAATACCTCAGCTTCCGCTTCGAAGCCTTCAATTTCCTCAACCACCCTAACCTCTCGCCTCCTGATGTGAATCCAACTAGCTCGACCTTTGGTCGAGTGACCAGCAAGACCGGCCAAAGATCGATGCAGGCCAGCCTTCGCTACAGCTTCTAAAGATCCAGTGAGTATGTCGGACGAGGGCGGGTGGGACTTACCTGCCCTCGCCGGTAACAGGTTACTATTTCTCCCGCTTGGAAAACAGTCAGCAAATCCCTGAGCGTTCGACGTATTATCTTCACGGTCTAGTCTGCGTGGTGGAGAATGGACTATGGCCAATCCGCCGCAGCATCTCGAACCTCGCTGGCCAGCCATTCTTGCCCTGCTCGCTGTAGGTGGATTGCGGCTGGCTCTTCCAGAAGCCTTATCGGCGGGTCCCGGCTGGCTTCTCATTGCCATCGTCGGATTGCTGCTGGTGCCCACGGTGTGGTCGCGCCAGCGTGGGCTAGACAATCTCAATAAGGTCCTCGGATATATCGTAACCGGCGTCGTCACTGTTGATATGATTTGGTCACTTTACTTGCTCGTGGCAGCCCTGCCTTCGCATAGAGAGTCCCCTCAGGATCTGCTGCGCTCCGCTGCCGCTTTGTGGATCACCAATATCCTCGTGTTCGCATCTTGGTACTGGAGATTGGACGCAGGTGGCCCTCGTGCCCGCGAACTGCGCGGGGTGCATAGCGACGGAGCGTTCTTGTTTCCGCAGATGACCCTCGATCAGCAGGCTAAACGCTCCATGGGGGAGCAATGCTGGAGTCCAAACTTTGTAGACTATCTTTTTCTAGCCTTCAACACCAGCACCGCGTTCTCGCCTACTGACTCACCGGTTCTTTCACCCTGGGCCAAGGTTCTGATGATGGTGCAATCGCTTATCTCGTTTGCAACCGTTGCGCTTCTCGCCGCGCGTGCCGTGAATATTCTGTAAGCTGATCAACTACGGAGGCCTTGGAAGCGAACTCTATGAAGTAGCGATCTATCCGAAACAAGTTACCGTATGGGTCTCCGAGCGGAGTATCCTCCCACCCTCGGTTGTCTTCAGTTCGATTTACCGTGGCTAAGCCGCTTGCCGAAAACCACACCAATTGTGGTGCCGAAGCTCGCCGAATGATTGCTGACCCCGAAACGTAGGCCGCCATCTATGCCGAATGACTCGCTAAGCTGACGGTAAAATCCACTGAAGACGTAAGTTCCAGGCGGCGTATTCGATTGTGAGTTGTTCTGGCCGAAAATTTCAGCATACAACCTAGTCTGTTTTTGGGCGTGGAAGCTAAGCGCGAATGATTGTTGGCCCCCATAAGCGCAGCCGGGAACTGTTTGACAGTCCAATTGTACGAGGGAACCATTCAGGATGACGTCGACCTTCCCATCTTTGCCATAATGGTGATTCACGAGCACAGTGAGTTGCTGACCATAGCCCTGGAGTGCTGACTCGGAAGCTGTGGGAAGCTCTGCTTCATACTGCACAGCAAGGCCAGGGGCACCTTGGTGATATTGCTCTTTATAAATCACAGCCTTTCCGCCAAGTGCGATTGTCCCCACTCCATTCGTCGTTCCGCTATCGTCCTGCTGATGATTGAAGGCAGACCACCCAAAATCCAACCTGAGCTTAGATGAAGGCGTATAGCTTATGAGAGTATCGACTGTCTGCTGATTGCCAGGTGTGCGCTGTGGATAGGCATCATAACCGGTTTCGACCTGGAGGACATCAGCGCTTTGCACAGTGGCGCTATTGGCGATTGTCGGCCTTGTGGGACTGAGATTGAGGTCCTGTGCGGATGAACGCATGACTGAGAGAATGCATATCGCGATGAATAAGATCGAATGACTGACTTTCACCGTGAACACTCGATTCCGATAACTTTGGCTTCGCTAAGGCTAGCTTCCATCATTCGCCATTCTTCACGCTTTTGCGATCAATTCCGTCGGGGGAACAGGATTGAATAACAGATCGATATCGGAGTGCTAACGAGAACCCGATCCACTCATGTCGCGGGGATTCTTAGGCTGCAACAAGCCGAAGTTCGCTTGGTGAGTATCGATATCCCAATAAAAGGCAGTGGCGATACAGAGACTGACCCATGTGAGCCCAACAACGTACAGAGATAGCGTTAAACCAAGCGTGTAGCAGAGGTTCGCCATCACTCCATAGACGACGGGCCCCACGAACAGCAGCATGAGTTCGATGACGTCCTCACCCAACGGGATTGCCTTTGTCATCGGCCATTCCATCCCGTCGATGGCTGCCACCTCGATCCAGCACGCCGTTACAGTGCAGCGGACGAAGCTCCCACCACCGGATAACCTGGCCCGCCATTATAAGCGTTCCTGTCCCACGAGATAGAGCCGCCATTTCTTATCGAACGAGATGCCATAGTCGGGGTCGGCAGCGATGGCAACGCTCCACATGAAGCCCCGACTGATCGAAGATCCTGGCCCTCCAACGGGCTCCCCATTGTGGTCGTGTGCGACCCACAAGAACGACTTCAGGAAGATGATTCCGCTCGAAGCGCTCTTACAGAGTCGCCGAGAAGCCGGAAGATCGGTCATAACTCGTAGAGCCAAAGGGCGTACATGCACGCAGAAGACGATTCGTCGCGTCAGCATTCCCCCCCTGCTTGGGCAATCGCTTCAGCCGTCGCTGGACCATCCACCAAATGCTCAGCAAGCGAGAACTTTGTAGGGCATGAACTATCTGCGAAATACTGAATCCATAGAGCGGATCAAAACATTTTTTGAGTAATCGTTGCTTGTGCTTCACGAAATTCCATTCCGCGCAGCTCATCTTGAGTTAAAGCCATTTAGTCACCATATGAATGGCTGTGACCACTTTAGAAGTTCATTTATTCTAGGATGTATACCTTGTTTGTGACAGGGTTGATGGCGATCATATGGGAGGCGTTCGTCATCTGTTAGCACATCAGGAGTTCAAGACACACGAAGCAAAGATCAGCGCGTAGTCCGGAGTTTGAACACAACAGGAAACGCTGTCCCCCGACGTGGCATACAGCAGCGTCTTTTCATGATTTGAAGCTTCCATTACGCTCGCTATCTTCGTTCCCTGACCCAAAGTCCTAAGCTACCTATGACAATTTCACGCAACGGTCCCACCTGCTTCATCTAGATGAATAGTTGGGGTCACGTTTCGCGATATACCTTTGCGACGAATAGAGATAGGAGTCAAGTGCGAGTTCTTGAGGAAAAACTGCGTTAGCGAAGTCGAACGACATGACTATGCAAATCCTGTCCCGGCTGCCTGAGACGGTTCGCACACTATGCAAGCATCGATCTCCACGCATGATTACGAGTCGACCCGGTTTGGGTGCAATTATGTGCTTGCGCCTAAGCCGAAGAAATATGCCAAGTTGCAGCAAGCGGTCTACATAACCCTGTAATCTAGATGACCTTGACCCTTTTAGAAGAAAGCGATAGTCGGGGTAGGCTTCGATTTCTCCACCGTCCACTTCGTTCAAATAAAGAACTGCAGTCACGGCGTTTCGATCGTAATGCCACCGATATGCTCCCCCGGGAGGGGTGAAGTTGATATTTACCCCGACGATGCGATTTTGCAAAGGTACGACGTTCTGATTCGTTACGCTTTGCACGGTTGGAAGGATACTTTCGTAAAGTTTTTGAATTGTCGGCAGTCTCTTTTGAATGTCTTCGCCGTTGATGACGCTGTACTTGAGAGATCGTTTGCGCTCCGGACGATATATCAGCGGGATATCATAAGATCTTCCATACTCATCCAAGGAGACAATGATCGCATTGCATTCCTCCGGTGAAAGAACGCTCTCTATTAGCTGTAATCCAGGCATCTTTTTCAACGCGGATTGCACCCGCTCCTCCTCTTGACTAAGTAACTTCGTCCATGATGCCTTCTCGCTCCCCGCCCTAACTAAATATATGAACCGGATAAGCTCTGATCGACGAACTGCATTTCCAGTGTTTCGCTGTCAGTCAGTGAAACAATCCGTTGCCATTGTTATTCCTCACAGGCTAGAAAATGGCAGCGCATTGAGATCATTGTGCTCTGCGTATCCTACTCATGACCCACTTCTCACGGCAATCATGCTGTCTGCCTTCCCCAGAAGGCACTGATGCAAATAGCGTTGCGCATCGTTAGAGCGTGTCTAGCTGTGATTTTTCAGGAGTTTGTTGTCCATTCGATCGAGAACTGGGATGCTGAAGTTGCGAACAAGCAACACTCCAGGAGACCGAATGGACTATCACTATCATGCCCGAACGACGATTCATCAGCGTAAAGAACTTGCCATGGCGGTCCTCGAGCGCCGGTTGAGCTTGAAGGAGGCCGCGGCCTCCTTCAGGCTCAGCCGGCAGAGCGCGGCGAAGTGGGTCCGGCGTTTTCGCGACGAGGGCGAGGCTGGCCTGCGCGACCTCAGCTGCCGTCCTCGATGCTCGCCGCGGCAGATCCCGGCCGATCTGATCGCGCGGGTCGAGGCCCAGCGCCGGCGGCGTTGGACCGGGATGCGGATCGCGCGTGAGCTTGGCCTCAGCCCGGCCACGGTCAGCCGCGTGCTGCGCCGCTTGAAGCTGAGCCGCATCCGCGATCTCGAACCCCGCCCGCCGCTCGTGCGCTATGAGCATCCCGCTCCGGGCGACATGGTCCACTTCGACATCAAGCGCCTGGTGCGTATCCAGCGGCCATCGGCAACCGCCGCGACAGCGTCAAGGGCATCGGCGCCGAGTTCCTCCACATCGCTATCGACAATCACTCCCGACTTGCTTTTACCGCCATGTATCCCAACCAGAAGGAAGAATCATCGACACACTTCCTGGCCGCCGCAACCGCATGGTTCAAAGGCTTCGGCATCCACCCCACCCGCGTACTCACAGACAACGGACCATGCTTATGTCGGCAGACACTTCCAGAACGCCTGTCATGCGCTCGGACTCAAGCACCGCAAGACCAGACCCTACACCCCACGCACCAACGGCAAGGCCGGAACGCTTCATCCAAACCGCGCTCAGAGAATGGGCCTACGCCCAGATCTATCAAAACTCCGAGCAAAGAACCGCCGCACTGCTATCCTTCACCCACCAATACAACTGGCACAGACCTCACGCCAGTCTCAACCAACAACCACCCATCTCCAGAGTAGGACTCGAGGACAACAATCTCTTGATCCACCACAGGTTCGTTGTCTCGACAGCTTCCTAACGTTGCTACAGAGGATCTTTCACGGGCGAGAGTATCTCGATTTTTGGAAAGTATGTTTTGTAGCGCGCAGCGTCGCGCGTGAGCAATGCAAGACTCTCAATTGCCGCGTGTGCTCCGATATAGAAATCGGGTAAAGGGGTGTTTCGCACACCTCCACGTTTGCGATACGCCAAGAAAGACTTGCCCGCCAGGAATCCGGCCTCCCATGGAAGAGGTGTTCTCTGATAGATGCTGCTGGGAAGAGCGGCGTTCAACGCTTCTATGGTCGAGAATCCGACCGATACCTCGGCATAGATGATCGGGTTCACCATCAGCGATGAATGCTCAGTACACTCGGCGAGCGCATTTGCTGACCATTCGCTCCACATCACATCATTTGTCGCGACATCCAGCAGAATGTTGCTGTCCACCAGGACGCCTCGGCAGTTGCGAAGCCGCGCGGGTAATCCGACCAACGCTGGCTTCATTTGTTCTTCCGGCGGCGCTGTCCGTCATTCCGTGTCAGCGCCATGATTTCGTCGGTGCTCATGCGGGTGTCCGCAGAACCCCGGAGTGCATCGAGAGCTCGATTGCCCCGAGCGCCTGTACCGGGCGTCGGCTTCGCCTTGCGTATGCGTGCGTGATCTCCAACCAGCTCGAATTCAACCTCCGTGTGGGGCAAGAGGCCCAACCGGGCACGAACATTCAGAGGAATCGTCACTTGGCCCTTGCTCGTGATCTGCATGGTAATACTCCTACTGGTAAGTGTAATACCAACTATATTTGAACTGCAATCGTTAGGAATTTCTTTCGCCGAGCTTGCAGAACGGCCCATGCGTTCGCTCGGGCACGGTTGAGGTTTTCGGATCCCCGAGGCCGTCGTCAGCAGGTTGCTGGGGACGAACCTCCAGTTCAATCGCAATCTTCTTCAGATCCTGTCCGGGAAGTCGGCTGACGCCATCTCGGATCGAGCATTTCGGTATCAGAACGAACACCGGCTAATCGCAGCCTTTGACGCGCATCTCTCTCCCGAGATCATCGCGCGCCTTTTGAGAGCGACGCGTTCGCTAAGGTTTCTGGGAGTGCCCTCCCATGACGTAAGCATGGCGGGGCACATGGGACATGCTCTCTCACGCTGCGGTCCAAACGTCGTGCTGTAGATAGCGAGCGTACCTCTCGCCGAACAGCCGTGAGAGGCGAGCCACGCTGTTGGAGCTTTCAAAGACATAGTCTTCGGACATTTCACCACCGGGGGAAGGGAGCGGCGGAGTGCTGCGACGTGCTCGACGTAACGATCCTCGGAAAGGAGCTGGTTGCGAGCCTGACGATATTCGAGACTCTCGTTGGGAAAGTGCGCCTTGTTTTTGCAGCGAGCTCTGTTGCGGGGATTAGGATACTGTTGTCGGCCATTCGGCACTCCCTTTGTCGCGAGTCCTACAGAGTCTATTCCAATAACGCGTGTATCCAGCGTCCAGCGTTTACGGTACCCGCGGCGGGGACATCTATTGCGCCTTCTTACCGCTTGCCGACGCGTGCGACCTCGATTGCGACGATGTCGATCTTCCGCATTGTCATCATTGCGTTCATCACACGCTTAGCTGCGGCGCGATCCGGGTCTTGTGTTGCCGCCAGCAGCGCACGCGGAGTGATCTGCCACGAAAAACCCCAACGGTCTTTGCACCAACCGCACATGCTTTCCTGACCGCCGTTGCTGACGATGGCGTTCCACAGGCGGTCGGTCTCGGCTTGGTCCTCTGTGAGGATGATGAAGCTGACCGTCTCGTTGGGGACAAACTTTGGACCGCCATTGAGTCCCAGAAAATTGCGCCCGCAGACAGTAAATTCAACGATGAGTTCTTGACCTTCCGGACCCGACGGCGTGTCCGTGGGTGAGATGCTCGTCTTACCGACATGACTGTCGGGAAAGGTGGCGGCATAGAATTCGGCTGCTTCGCGGGCTTTCCCGTGGTCAAACCACAGGCAGGTGATCATCTTCTCGGACAACTTGCTCTCTCCTCTCAGGTTTTCAGCCCTCCCCGCAAGTTAGGGGACCCGTTCTCCTGTGACTGAAGAACGGCTTCGCCAGGTATGAGGTACGTCGTGATTACGATTTTGGTCCTTGCATCAGCGCAAAGTGACCGTCCTGATCGTCTGTGGCCTGCAGGATGCGCGAACCTCCGGGTACATCCATTGGAGGCAGAAGTATTTTACCGCCGGCCTCGATCACACGTTTCTGCGCGGCCTCGATGTCGTCGATGGTGAAGTAGAACTGCCAGTGTGGCGGAATACCTTCGGGCATCCCGGGACCTTTACGGTTCATCATTCCGCCGACGTAAAGAGGCATGTCGGTCCGGAAGGTCTGATATGTGCCCATGGCGCCCATGTCATGCGCATAATCCTTCTCCCAGCCATAGTGCCTGGAGTAGTAATCGAAGGCTTTTGCTGCGTCATCAGTGAGCAACTCATGCCAGCCAACGTTGCCCACTGCCATTTGATCAAGACGTGGCCGAGCCTCTTGTTTGCCGGGTTCGAAGAGCAGGTATTTCACCTTTTGCGGGTCCAACACGATCGCGAAACGACCGACACCGGGGATATCCTGAGCGGGCTTTACGATCGTTCCGCCGTCGGCTATCACAGCCTCTAGTTCTTCCTTGAGCTTAGCGGTGTGAATGTGCCCCATCCACTGAGTCGGAAGCTCAGGCGCGCCCGCGCCAGTCCAGGTCATCATGCCACCAACGTCTTTGCCGTCTCGGCCGAAGATCATATAGGTAAAGCCAGGCATACCGGCGTCCTTAACATCCCACCCGACTACCTTCTTGTAAAAGTTGACTGCTTTGTCCATGTCGTTGGTTACGAGTTCGTACCAGATGAATCCGTCTGCCATTTCTCACCTTCCATTTGCGATATATTGCTATGAAGTAGACATCGTCCACATACGCTATCACTGAGAAGTGGATGCTGTCTATAATCGTTCTCGCCGCGGTACACTCTATTTTGAACAAACAATGAAAAAGACCGTCTCCATTGAGAAGCGCAAGACCTTTCGACACGGTGATCTGCGCAACGCGCTCGTCACAGCCGGGCTCGACATGGCCCGTGCTGGAGGACCCAATGCAGTCATTCTGCGGGAGGCAACACGGCAGGCAGGGGTCTCTCCTAACGCGGCATACAGGCACTTTGCGAATCAGGCGGCACTGCTGGATGCAGTAAGATCGGCGTGCATTTCACGGGTTGCAGCAGCAATTGAAGAAGAGATGAGTAAGCCCAGGGTGGCACGCGATCCACAGATGTTCGCAAGAAAGAGCCTGCGGGCGGTGGGCATGGGGTATCTAGGATTCGCAATGAGGGAGCCGGGAATGTTTCGCACGGCCTTCTCAGTTCCGCCGCCTGTATATGAGCAAAACTCGGCGAACACGGCGTCCATGGGGCTGAACCCGTTTCAACTGCTTTCGCTGGCGCTCGATCGCATGCTCGAGAGCGGCTTGCTCAGCAGGAAGGACCGCAAAGATGCGGAGTATTTAGCATGGTCGACAGTTCACGGGTTGGCACTTCTGGTGCTTGAGGGGCCGCTACATAAGATGCCGCGTGAGATCGTGCTGACGCTGGGAGAGCGGCTGGTGGTCATGGTGGAACGCGGTATCAGCTAAACATTTCCAGTAGAACGCTGCGCTATTCCGAATTCGCCGAATGTATCGAGAAGTACCTATCAGTTGTCGGGGTCCCACTACTGATAAGATGATCGTCTCTACTGAGGAGAATGAACTGCTACTAGCCTCAGAAGAATAGACTTCAGCATAGAGTCAACCTTTGGGATTGAGTGCTCAGTCGATTTGATGAGCGAGAGATAGCGATTACCCTCGCCTCTTTTTAGGTCAGCTAGCAATTACCGCGCAGGAAAATGCTGCGCGGGCAAGGTTCTAGCAAAATAGTTATTGGAGACTACGAGTGTCAAGCCGTACCCTTGCTTAGGATTTTTCTGTTGCGCTTAAGCAGATATATTCGCAACTCGAGTTGGCTAAGTGCTCGATCGACTGCCGAGCACATGTCCCCCGAGCAGGACTCTAGAAGGTGCCCAGATGGATCTTGACTACGGTTCTGATGTGTTTTCGAAAGGCGAGACCGCGGTCCGTCTGGTCTCCGTTCCATAGCCGCGACGTCTTCCACACGCCGTTCTCGAACGTGCCCTCTTCCGCACTTAGAATCTGCATACGAAGACCGGGCAGTCTGCCTTCTGTATGGAAGGCGACACTCGCGTCGATGCCCGTGACGAGAAATTCATCCGATGAGAGCTGTGCCACCAAGGCGCGTCCGGTGTGGGCTGGGGTGCCAGGGGCGTGCCGGCCATCCGGCTGAGGAAACCCGAAGCGCACGGAGGCTTTCCACTTGCCGAAGTCCAGTTCCTGTTCTGCTTGTCCAGGTGCATCTACAGCGGCCTTCAGCTTTCCTTCGAAGTTCAGACGAGCTATCTCTCGTGAGATCGGTTCCAACAGTGCAAAGTTCTCGCTGTGCAACTTCGGCCCCTCGCCCTCGGAGAAGGTCCAGCCCGTATGATCCACCCCGAATGGAGAGAACCCGATCGCACCGTAGTTCAAAGCCAGAAATAGGTAGCTTGCATATGCATCACTATTCCCTGTCTCCGGAATCCAGAGAGCATTGCCGGCAGTTGCATATGTCTTTAGAACGTTAGTGTAGAAGCCTAAGTCGTCGGAATAAATATCCGGCCCTATCACATCGAGCGCTGGCGCCAGCGCCTTCCATAGCCAAAGCAATCGCTGGACAGGACCGCCCGACGGCCAACCAATTCCAGGGTTTCCGACCTGTCGCTCCGGCAGTTCGGCAATCGGATATGACAGCCACACGTTGCAGTACAACGGAATATTGAACTCTCGCTTCCCAGCCTCTGCCACTTCGTTGATATACCGAGCTTGGTAATAGGCCTGGAAGACCTCATCCGCATCTCCACCGAAGACCTCACGCCATGTACCTGGACTCTTGCCCGCAGCACGAAGAAGGTCGGCAGGAATCTTGCTCTCAAATTCGCGATTCGACGACAGTGAAAAATCGCGAGGTGAGCCGATGATGCCCGACTCGTTCTCTACCTGCACGAAGATCACGGTGTGCTCAGTAGAGTCGATCTCGGCGAGGTGATGCATGAGAGCCGTGAAGGCATGCTTATCAGCCTCGAGATTGGCGCGCGAGTTCGCTGAGAGGACGTCGATCGGTTCGCCCGCCTGATTGATTACGCGAGGATACTTCTTTATATCTGTCTTTACCCACTGGGGAACATAGTGCATATTCCCGTTTTTCCATGTGCCGAACCAGAGCACCACGAGATGCATGTGGTTCTCCCGAGTCCGCTGTACCAGCATGTCGACGGTAGAAAAGTCGAAGTTGCCCGGCGAGGCCTCAAGCTGCTCCCAATAGACTGGCGCTTCTACAGTGTTTGCATGCATGTCTTTAAGAGCCGGCCACACCTCCGGCAGTGTTGAAGCCCATGAACTGGAATTGTTGATCTGGGCACCAAGGACAAGAAACGGAGCGCCATCGACCATCAGGGCGTGTCTACCGCCTTTCTCGACGATCCTGGGCGCCTCGGCAGCCCGGCTAACGGACGAGCCTACAAACAAAATACTCAAAATCAAAAAGAGACTTTTCGATCGGCAATTAATGATTTGTAACTTGGAATGCATTCGAAACCTCACCGTGAAATATCGGGCAGTTTTCTTCGGTAAAAGAACACATAGCTACCTTATTGCCTATTGCTGAAGTGGAACATGAGCTACTTCAAAGCAGTAGCGTTGGCCGCGAGGGTTTTGCGCCTGATAGAACGATGAGGAGACACAGGTCTCCGCCGTCAGTCGGCTTGTGCGGCTTGGCAATTGGATTTCCATTCTCAATCTTTCCCTATTGTGAGTCCCATAATCAGCCTTCAAGGTGTGGGGTATTTCGTACTTACGTTGCACCCCACTATACCTACAACCGTGCCCACAGATAAAGACTGGCTCAGACGCATGTCCTCGGGCATCTCTGGACCAGAAATCCGCAATTGTTATGGAGACAGCACGGAGGTCGTCAGAAGCCCAGTGGATAGAGCGTTCGGTTCACATCTACTGCTGAAAAGGTTGGTCCGCATGATTCCCCCAATAGGGGAGTATCGCGAACCTTTCCCTGGTGACTTGGCCTGTAAGCCTTATTTGCATCGGCTACTGTCAGATGAAGTTGCAGCACCTAAAACTTCACCACACTACAACTCACGCAGTTGGGTTCCGCCTTCCTTTCTATAATCACGAGACAAGCTTGCAAAGACATACAGCTTAACGGCGATAAGGGCGCATCGGTTTTCATGCAAAAGCGAAACGCGGTGATCGTAGGGGCAGGTCCTGGAGGTCTCGCGGCAGCGATGCTGCTGGCGAAATCCGGGGTAAAAGTCACAGTCGTTGAAAAGCGGAGCCAGGTGGGCGGACGGACCTCAACGATGGAGCAGGATGGATTCCGCTTCGATGTGGGGCCTACGTTTTTCCTCTTTCCACAGGTATTGAAGGAGATCTTTGGGGCGTGCGGATACGATCTGGACGCCGAGGTTCCGATGACACGACTGGATCCGCAATATCGGCTGGTATTCGGTGCGGGAGGTGAGTTGTTAGCGACCCCCAATGTGGAACGGATGACGCAGGCGATTGCTGCAATTTCAGCAGAGGATGCTGCGCGATTCCATAAATTCATCACGCTCAACAGGATGAAGTTAAAGGAATTTCTGCCGTTCCTGCAGCGTCCATTTGAAAGCTGGAGAGACCTGGCGACGCCGGGGATGATGAAGCTGCTGCCATTGCTAGCTCCGTGGAGGTCGCTCGATCAAGACCTGCAGATGCACTTCAAGGACGAGCGGATACGTCTAGGGTTCAGCTTCCAATCGAAATATCTGGGGATGAGTCCGTTTCGCTGTCCCAGCTTGTTTTCGATCCTGTCTTTCCTGGAGTATGAACACGGGGTCTTCCATCCAACAGGTGGGTGCGGCGCCGTAACGAATGTAATGGCTCGGTTAGCCCGACAGATGGGCGTAGAGATTCTGCTAGATGAGCCGGTGGAGCGGGTGCTCATTGAAAAAGGCAAAGCAATTGGGGTGAAGACAGCGCATTACAGCCTGCGGGCTGATGCAGTGATCGTGAACGCAGACTTCGCGGGCGCGATGAGGCGTATGGTGCCGAACCATCTGCGCCATCGGTGGACAAATGAGAAGCTGGCAAAGAAGGATTACTCCTGCTCCACGTTCATGATGTATTTGGGAATCGACGGCCGGTACGACGATGTGTCCCACCACACGATCTATCTCGCAGACAACTACAGACAGAACTTACGGGACATTGAGAAACTGCATCGGTTGAGCGATAACCCTTCGTTTTATGTGCAGAACGCGAGCGTCACGGACGCCACACTGGCCCCAGAGGGACAAAGTACCTTATATGTCCTGCTTCCGGTAACACATGAAGCTGGCGGCGTGGACTGGGGGAAGGAGACTCCGCGATTCCGCGAACTGGCCTTCGAACAGATGGAGAAGATCGGTATTAGAAATGTGCGAGGTCGGATTCGCACGGAGAAAATTGTAACTCCTGCGGGCTGGGCGAGCGAGTTCGATTTGTACAAGGGTGCAACGTTCAGCATGGCGCACTCTTTGAAGCAGATGCTGCACTTGCGACCCCATAATCGCTTCGAGGATGTGGGGCAGATGTACCTGGTGGGCGGCGGGACGCATCCTGGGAGCGGGCTGCCGGTGATCTTCGAATCGGCACGCATCACTTCCCGGTTACTTCTGGAAGATTTGAAGATTACGCCGCAGTGGGACGCTGCCCCGAATGAAATTGTTCGGGGCGAGTTGGCCGGGGTCGCTTGAGAATGAAGAGTGCGGTTCTAGACAATGAGACGCATACTGGATGCGAGGACGATCTGGTGATGATTGATCGAGAAGACGACGCGAAACTTAGGTCAATTCAGAGGCAATGGGCCTCGCGGCCGATGCGCGAACGGCTGAAGGTTGTTCGCCGTGCTCGCTATGCGTTGGCTGAAATGGGAGCAGCTTTTGCTTCAGCGATGCCACGGGAGCTTACGAGGAATAGTGTAGAAACACGCGCCGCAGAATTGTTGCCATTGCTAGCGGCAGCGGAATTTCTAGAGCAGCGCGCGGAACAGATTTTGAAGGTGAAACGACTTGGCAAGCGAGGACTTCCTCTGTGGCTCTTGGGTACCGACAGCGAGGTCAGGCGCGTGCCTTTTGGAACCGTGTTAGTGATTGGGCCTGCGAATTACCCATTGTTCGTGCCGGGCGTGCAGACCTTGCAGGCTCTTGCCACAGGCAATGCCGTGGTGTGGAAACCGGGACGCGGTGGAAAGCCTGTCGCGGAGTTATTTGCCGCAGCGATGGATGAGGCAGGGCTCCCACAGATGTTGTTGCGAATTACTGAGGATAGTGTTGGGGCAGGTGTGGCGGCACTGCACGGTACCGTTGACAAGGTGATCTTCACCGGATCCGCAGAGAATGCGCGAACGGTCCTGCGAGCGGCGTCGGACCGATTAATACCTTGTGTCGTAGAAGCCTCCGGCTGCGATGCAGTGGTAGTACTCCCTTCTGCCGATGTGGGACAAGTGGTGAAAGCGTTGACGTTCGGCATGCGACTGAATGGATCGGCCACATGTATGGCTCCACGGAGAGTCCTCGTGTTCGGAGAGGCGAACGAATTGATTGCTGGCTTGACCAAGGCATTTGAATCAGTGCCCAAGGTGGAATTGGCATCTGAGTTATGGCAGGAGTTGGCCGTCTTGCTGGACGAGGCTGAGGCAGATGGGGCTAAAGTGATAGGAGATATTGGGGGCGTAGCGGTACGGCCCCTTCTGGTACTCCATGCGAAACCCGAGATGGAAATTGCGAAGAGAGATGTGTTTGCACCGGTGCTCTCGGTGATCGGGGTGTCGACTTGGGACGAAGTGGTAGCAGCGCAGGAAACTTGCCCCTTTGGATTGACTGCGTCGATCTTTGGAGCAGAGTCAGAGGCACGACGGTTTGCAGAGAGGCTAAACGTTGGAACAGTGCTGATCAACGATGTGATCGTCTCAACGATCGATCCTAGGGTGCCTTTCGGCGGTAGAAGATTGAGTGGTTTCGGAGTGACGCAGGGAGCAGAAGGGCTGCTGGAGATGACGGCAGCAAAGGTAATTACAGCGAAACGAAGCACAACGACCCGGCAATATGAGCCTACAGATTCTGCCGCGCATGTGGAGACGTTTGATGGGTTGATTGAGGCAATGCACTCTCGGGGTTGGGTGCAGAGGTTGCGTGGTTTGACTCGAATACTCAAAGCGGCAAGTAATCTGCGTCAGAGATAGAGAGACGAGACATAATTTGTAACTTATGTTGATTGGAAGGAACCATGCAAGCGACGGACTTGAAGGTCGGGATGATCGGATCGGGACTGGCAGGGTTGGCGGCGGCCTGTACCCTGGCGGCGCGTGGATACCAGGTTACGGTCTTCGAGAAGAATACCTGGCTGGGCGGGAAGGCAGCGCAGTTGAAGGCGCAGGGTTTTCGCTTCGATATGGGACCGACGATTCTGATTCAGCCATCAGTGTTGCGCAGAATCTTCGAAGAAGCAGGACGCCGGATGGAGGACTATGTGCCTATGGCGCGACTCGATCCGCAGTGGCGCTGCTTCTTTGACGATGGTGCGAGGCTGGATCTTAAAGACGATGCGCTCGAGATGGAGGCACAGTTGGATGCGGTGTGGCCGCAGATGGGCCAGGGTTATAAGAAGTTTCTGGAGATGTCGGAGCAGCTTCATTCGATTAGCGAAAGGTTTTTTTTCTGGAGGTCCATTGGGTCGATCAAGGACACGATGGACGTGGGAGGCGCATTCGACCTTAAGGTACTCAAGGACGTGATGCGCATGCGCATGGGGAAGACGGTATCAGGAACGATTCGGGAGTTCATACCAGATGCGAACACGGCGCAGATGCTGGATCACTTTGTGCAGTATGTCGGTTCGTGTCCGGATGCTTCGCCCGCTATTTTATGCTCGATCGGCCACATGCAGATGGAAGAGGGAATCTGGTATCCACTCGGTGGAACGCGAGCTGTACCGGAGGGACTGGTGAAGCTGGCGACGGAACTGGGAGTGACATTCCACACCGAAACGGATGTGGCTAAAATCCTTACTGCCACATCAACGCGTGGGGGTGGGAGCCGGGTGACGGGTCTAATGACTACTCGAGGCGAGGTGCATCCCTTCGATCGCATCGTCTCGAATGAGGACGCTGTACGAACCCATCGGGAGTTGGTGGGTGGTGCTGCAGCGCGAAAGTTCGAACATAAGAGGAAGTACGAACCCGCGTGCAGCGGTGTGGTGCTTTACCTCGGGCTGAATCGGCGGTATACACATCTGGCTCACCATAACTTCGTGTTCTCCCGTGATTCGCATGAGGAATTTCACCATATCTACGATTTGGGCGAGTTGGCTCCCGATCCTACGTGCTACCTGGCAGCTACAGCGGCAACAGATCCGACCAGCGCACCAGAAGAGGGAGAGGCACTCTATGTGCTGGTGCATACACCCTACCTTCGACCACACCATGACTGGACCAAGATGTTGTCACAATATCGGCGGGTAATCCTGAACAAGCTGAAGCGGACGGCAGGGATGGAGGACATCGAGGAACGAATCGTGTTCGAGGATGCCCTGACTCCCCAGAATATTCACGACCGCTACCGAGTCCTGAACGGTGCGATCTATGGGCTATCGAGTCATGGGGTGTGGCAGGGGGCATTCAAACCAGCGAATCGAAGCAAGGAGTTGCCGGGCATGTACCTCGCGGGCGGAGCGGCGCATCCCGGACCAGGGATGCCGATGGTAATGATGTCGGGGTGGATTGCGGCGGATTCTCTCGACCAGGACGCCCAAGCCATGAGCAGGCTGTGAGGATGAAGGCTCCAACCATATCGCGATTGATGCTTTGGTTCTTTCGCCGAATCGTGCACCGCTACGTGCGGCGTCACTTCCACGGGGTGCGGCTGTTGGGAGCAGAACGATTGACAGCAGCGGCAGCGGACGGCGGACCTTTGATTATCTATGCCAACCATGGATCGTGGTGGGACCCGATGGTGTCTTTCTTGCTCGCGGAGCGACTGATGAAGGCGAAGCGACACTATGCACCGATGGATGCGAAGGAGCTTGAGCGGTATCGGATTTTGAAGTATGTGGGCATCTTTCCAGTAGAGATGAAGACGGCGCGGGGTGCGATCCAGTTCTTGCGCAGCGGCGAGGAGATTCTACGTGCGCGAGGGGTGTTGTGGGTGACTCCGCAGGGTCGGTTTGTGGACGCACGGGAGAGACCGTTGGAGTTAAAGCGGGGGTTGGCGGCGCTGGCGGTGCGGGTTGCAGCGAGGGAGGGAGGCTGCACGGTGCAGCCGCTGGCGATTGAATATCCATTCTGGGATGAGCGGCTGCCGGAATGTTTACTGGAATTTGGAGATGCCGTGTCGGTGACCGCAGGGGAAGAGGAGGGTCCAGTTCAGCAGCGACTAGTCGCTGGGCTGGAGGCGGCGATGGAGAATTTGAAGTCGCGAGCGCTCCTGCGTGATGCGACGCAGTTCCGGAGCTTGGAGGTGGGACGAGCGGGCACGGGTGGGGTCTATGGGTTCGGACAATGGCTGAAGGCGAAGATATCACGTCGGTCGCACTGGACAGAGCCTGCTGCGGCAGTGGCGAGCGCACTTGAGAAGGAGAGAAACCGCGGTGCTTGAGCCATTCGCCATTGCGGGGATGATCTGTGCGCTTGTCCCGACCGTGCTGTTCTGCCTGAATCTACGGAAGTATCGAGAGCCAGAGGCTGTGGCGCTTGCCTTGCCCGTAGTGTCG
The DNA here is from genome assembly GCF_018449545.1 of Granulicella sp. dw_53. Taxonomy (GTDB): domain Bacteria; phylum Acidobacteriota; class Terriglobia; order Terriglobales; family Acidobacteriaceae; genus Edaphobacter. Next base: position 121,973 of record NZ_JAAVUR010000016.1, read on the forward strand.
GTGCTGATTCCGGCACGGGATGAGGAGACGGTAATTGGAGACGCAATTGAGCGCGTGCTGGCGAGTACCGGGGTCATGTTTGAGGTGGTAGTGATGGACGACCAGTCGACCGACCAGACAGCGGCGATCGTTGAAGAGATGGCAGCAGCGGATGGACGTGTGAGGCTGGAACGCGCACCAGTACTGCCACGCGGGTGGAACGGGAAGCAGCATACATGTTGGGAGTTAGCGCATGCTGCACGGGGCGCCCTACTGTGTTTTGTAGACGCGGATGTGAGGCTAGAGCCGGCGGCGCTAACGCGAATGGCTGCATTCCTGATGCGAGACTCGAACCTGGGGTTAGTAAGCGGGTTTCCCCGGCAAGTGACAGAGACATGGCTGGAGTGGCTGCTCCTTCCGCTGATTCACTTTGTGGTACTCGGATTTCTTCCGTTAGGACGAATGCGACGGTCTAACGATCCTGCGTACGCAGCGGGATGTGGACAGTTCATGATGGTGCGCGCCACGGACTACTGGAAGTGCGGCGGCCATGCGGAGATCAGAATGACGATGCATGATGGGTTGTTGCTCCCTCGGCTCTTTCGACAGCATGGATACCATACGGATCTGGCAGATCTTACCCGTTTGGCTACTTGCAGGATGTATCGAAATGCGCAGCAGGTCTGGTTTGGTCTGGCAAAGAATGCTACGGAGGGAATAGCTGCTCCCGTGCGGATTGTGCCGGTGACCCTGTTGCTTCTGATGGGTCAGGTACTTCCGTTCTTGCTCGTAGCTGGGTTCGCGTGGGCGGGAGGAATCTCACTACAGTGTTGGATTTTTCTGGGGATAGGAATGGTTGGGGGGTGGCTGCCGCGGGCGCTCGCGGCAATAAGGTTTCGGCAGAGTTGGCGGAGTGCCGTCCTTCATCCCATGGGGATTGTGCTACTGCTGGCCATCCAGTGGTATGCGATGTCGAGGCTGTTGCTAGGAGGAGCCGCAAGTTGGAAGAATCGAGCTTACAAGTAGAATCGCGGTTCTCAATTTGAGACAAATGTACGCGCGGATTCACATTGGAGCGACTTGGCCAGCATTAGTCATTCATCATGATGACTGTAGTTTTCGTTTACTTAGTAGAATGCGCTTTGCCTGAGGTCGCCGAGCATATCATATTCGCGGATTTGAGGGCATTTGCGTTCCATCGTAGTGCTGATACCCTTCGGGCGCGATGTACGGCTTGACTCATACTCCCTTTCCCACGCTCCGAAAAGAACGGTGAACTTATCCTTGCACCCCAAACCTAATCATGCAGATGCTGCATCGAGTCCGATCTGCACATCGTACTTTGGGGCATTCTCAATCTGCGCTGGACCAGCAAATAGATTGCCCGTGATAACCACTCGCGCCACCGCCTCCATCAACTGGGTATGCGGCTTGTTCTGCAGAAACTCGCATCCCGCACAAGTGACGGAAGTGTCGACGATTGTCCGCCATTGCCGGCTTTCTCGTCCTACGATTAAACAAAGACCGATGTACCTCTAGAGATCACTCCATATCGAGGAAGCTATAAATACTCAAACGTTCCACTTCCCAACAAAGTGATCGAGCGTGACTCGACTTTATACGTTGGCCCTGTGATGGTGCGCTTGCTGTTGCTTAGTCTCCCATCAGGGACTGGATCATAGGTGTCAATTATCCTTTGCCACGGGTAAGTGGGGTCTGTAATGGGAGGAAGGGTGAATTCCAAGGGTTCCCAATAGAAGTTCAGCATGATGTGAACAGCACTGCCAGATTCAAGGTATGCAGTGACTGCCAAGCTGTGCGAGTCTTCGGATAAATCCGGCCCCGATAGTTGGACTCCGGACCAACGAATTCGTGCTCGCTCAATACATTCGATGAGGGATAGCCTATTGCCGTTCAATCCTAGCGAGAAATACTTTCTTAGCCGGATGAGATGCTGCACAAATTGGGAGAGATCGCGATGCCTGTCGACGAGACTCCAATCGAACCAACTGATCTCATTGTTTTGGCAGTAAGCGTTATTGTTTCCCTTTTGCGTACGCCTTACCTCATCTCCCATGAGCAGAAATGGAGTTCCCATGGACAACAATGTCAGGGTCAGGAAGTTCCGCACCTGCCTGGATCGGATCGTTTCAATTTCAAGCGAAGATGTATTTCCTTCCTGTCCGCAGTTCCAGGAACGGTTGTCGTCTGAGCCGTCGCGATTGTCTTGTTTGTTCAGTTCGTTGTGCTTGTGGTCGAATGAGACAAGATCATTCAAAGTAAAGCCATCATGACACGTCACGAAGTTAATGCTTTGTTCCGGCAGGTGATACCTGTGAAAATAGAGATCAGGACTGCCCAGAAGACGCATGCGCAAACTTTGCACCGTACTGTGATCTCCCTTTACGACACTTCGAATATCATCGCGAAATCTGCCATTCCACTCCTTCCAGCGATCCCCACCGAATGAACCGACTTGATAAAGTCCCCCAGCGTCCCAGGCCTCCGCCATCAATTTTGTTCCAGACAATATCGGGTCTGCATCAATGTCCCATAGAATGGGGGAGTTCGCGATCGGGTTGCCGTGTTCATCGCGGCTGAGAATGGAGGCGAGGTCAAACCGAAAGCCGTCGACGTGCATCTCCGATACCCAGAATCTCAGGCTATCTAGCACTAGGCGTCGTAAAACTGATTGGTTTGTGTTCAAGGTATTGCCAGTGCCGGTGTAGTCTGCGTATGCTGAAAAATCCGGTGAGAGCATGTAGTAGAACTTGTTATCGATGCCTTTAAAAGAGATCGTGGGGCCGTCTACTCCTCCCTCAGCAGTGTGGTTGTAGACGACATCGAGAATGAGCTCAATCCCCGCCCTGTGCAGCGCCTTCACCATATCCCTGAACTCATCAAGACAGCCCATCGGAGTTGGATTTGAGCTGTAACCTTGGTGCGGCGAAAAGAAGCTTACAGGACTGTACCCCCAATAGTTTTCAAGGCCTTCCGGGGCGTCCTGCCAGTCGAATTGGAAGACCGGCAGTAACTCTACCGCTGTGATACCCAACGTCTTCAGATAGGGAATTTTATCGACGAGTCCAGCATAAGTACCTCGCTTCGCTTCTGAAATTCCCGAGTTTGGATTACGGGTAAACCCTCCGACATGGACTTCATAGATGACCGTCTTGGTATACGGCGTATGCAGAGGAGCGTCGGCCTCCCAATCATAGACGCCAAGATCGACAACAACGCTCCGTAGAGAGGATTCTTCATTGTCTCCGGGTTGGATTGCCGTTTTCCTTTGGTAAAGGCTGCTTGAGACGGATTTGCAATAGGGATCTAGCAGCAGCTTTTCTGGAGCGAAGCGATGTCCTCCCTTCGGGTCGTTTGGCCCGCTCATACGATAGCCATAGATTTGACCTGCACCTATGCCCCCCACATGAATATGCCAGTAGTGGGAAGTCCTGTGGACTGACGGGTCTAAATGTATGATCCTGCTTGCACGAGGCGCATCGCATGAATTGAAGAGCAGCAGGCACATGTGGGTCGCGTGAGATGAAAAGACGCAGAAGTTGATACCCATGGGAGTAACCGTGGAGCCCAATGGAAATGGGCTGCCTACTGTTATAGATTCCTGAGCGGGATCTTTCCGTAAGAGGGATTGCATCGATTTGCTCTCCGACACTTGCACCGGTACTTTGTTCATTTTTCGTCCTTCGCAGCATCGCGTATTTCGTATCCTAACCTTGGACGCCAATCTGCGCGAGTAGCGAAATGTCTCACCGTTGCCGCCGGCAGTTTTAGTCAGGAGTTTGATTCGGATCCAGAAATTCCGTGACGGTCTCAAGCAGGAGTTGGATAGACATTCCCTTATCAAGACACCGGGAAAATAGGACACATTCTTCATGCGTGAGTGCATCTGCGCATCCTGTCAGCAGGACGATTGGAAATTTGGCTCCTAATGCCCGCATGCGTAGAAGCAGCTCGCGGCCGTTTAACCCGGGCATATGAAAATCCAGAATAGCCAGATCGAAGATAGAGAGGTCACACTGAAGAGCAGCCAACGGGCAATGATAGAGGACGACTGAGTAACCATGTTCCTTCAGCATCTCTCCTCGCAACCGCGTACCGATCACCTCATCGTCAACACATAGAATATTTAAGGTGGCAGTTCTGAAGCTCATATGTGCTCCTAAGCTTATGCGTGCTATGAAAAGTAACAGCTCACCGTTGGCGCTCACTAGATTCAATTGCGCGCTTTAGATTGGATATCTAAAAACACTGAATCTGCGAACTAAGCCTTCAATTTGCCAAACGTATCCGAATGAGCTGTCGTCAAGTTGTCGGATGAAAACCATTACGATAGATCGCGCGGGTATGGTTCGCGATTAACACAGGGCCACCTCGCAAAATCATCCGGCTAGACGTAAATTTGCCGTGGTATTTGCTCAACGCGCGAGGAAGTGCCTTATATCCTTAATAGCTGGTGTGATGACTGGTAAGTGCTTCAACAACCACACAGTTTTGTAGTTTGACTCAAGAATTGGCATTGGTTAAGTTATCCGCTGATCCCGCCGCAAACTGGGTTGACAGACGGTTCGTTTCAATCGCAACGTGACAGGACACTTAAAACTCAGCGTTACATTGTTGAGCAAGCAACGCGCCAAAATAAAAAACTTTATAGCCGATAGAGGGGAAATGTAAGTCATTTGCTTGTAATAGCTTGTTATCAGAGGGTCGGATTCGAAGACCGTCATCCCTTACGGAATAGTGACAAATGACCGCCACTGACAGGCACTCGTCACAAGACTAGAGTAAGCAGCGTACCGTATGGTCGGGATTACATAGATGAGCTGACGCATTGTTCTTGTCGCCACCACCCTTGGGTCGGGCATTGCGTTTGCTGGCGGGACTGTCGCCAATGTGCGCTTTCCCGCGCATCAGGACGGTACCCGAGCGGGCTGACAAATGGGAGGACCGTTCTCGTGCTCCGCAGCGGCTCATTCAAGACGGCAATGCCGATCTATTTGAAGAGCCGTCCAGCTGCAAATCTCAGCGACAATCCAATTCGAGAAGATAAATACGGAAGCTTGCTTCGAGTGCTGCAGTATCCTCGTGGCGCCGAAGCCAGAGCCCGCAACCCTGCTTGCCGACACAGTCTATGTATGGCAGACGACGTAGGGACAAAGTAGGCGAGGACTAATATTTAGCTGCAAGATTATGCACATGCCAGTCATCCATGGGTTGAAAATCGGATCTCCTTGGATTGTGACCATTTATCTATGTGTAGGGTCTAGCCACGACCTGGGCACCATAAAGCGCTCGGCGAGATGCTAATTACTTTTGTCCCAATAAGTCTAAGCTCAATTGCTTGGAATAAAATCCGCTTCTTTACCGCTAACTGCTAAGTGCAGGCGCCTTTGCTGCTGGAAGCAACGCATTAAGCTTGTTCCGTCACCCAGATGGATAGCAAGGTGCCTATTCTCTCTTCATTACCAATGATACGAACCAAGTGTAAGAATTTATTAGTAGCTAGCCACGAAATTTGCTTGTCAACGGGTAATCGTTTAGCGCAGTATCCGAATACTGCTTCACATCCTAGATACTTCTGCGGATGAAGGGAACGTAGGACTCTGTGAAGAATATGGATTCTGATCTTGGCAGAGCAATCCGCTGCATCCATCCTCTAGAAATCAATATTCTGCGGAATTATTTAAGGTAAAGGCATTCCGTAGAGCCATCCTCCCCCCAGTCTTCTCGATTGAAGACGCAAATGAACGGACATCAGCAGGAAGCAGTTTTTCTGTCCGTGCGACATATCCTGAACAGATCCTCGAAGAATCACCATACTAATTCCCACCGTCTTATCTTTTAACTCATTTGGGAACATAGGAAGCTCACAGTTGCTTGCTGTGCTATTCGCCTTGACTCGGTCCAACTCCGTAGCCGGACCTCGCGGGTAGTGTCTTAGAGCAAATTCCATGGTGCGAAGGGTTAGTTCAACTGGATCATACTTGAACCGAGCAGACTCAATTCGAGTGCAAAGGTGGGACTTGCATCCTGCCTGTCTGGCGTTCGCTATCCTGCTCCCTTTCTTAGAAGCTGGAGCGCAGCCACTCGCCCCCGTAGCGACCAAACTGAGAACCCTCACCACCGCTCTTGAGGCGCACAGTTTGCCGGTTTCGGAGGCCCGGCTGCACTATCCAATCCACATCCGTGCCACAGTCACTTATTATGACGATGACATCTTTTTCGTTCACGATTCGACTGCCGGAATCTTTGTACGGTTACCCAAAAAACATATCTGGCCTTCGGGGCCACCGTCCGTCGGCACGATCGTGGATATCCACGGCCGGAGCGGAACTGGAGACTTTGCGCCAGTCCTTGAAAATCCTTCCATTCTCTTTGTTGGTCATTCCAATGTTTCGTTTAAAGCAAAACCAATGACCTTTACCCGCTTGCTCACAGGAACAGAAGATGCTCAGTTGGTGGAGATCGAGGGTGTAGTGCAATCGGTCTTTCAGACCCCAACCCACGTTATAGTGGAAGTTGCAACCGCGGACGGATCGATGAGTGCCACGACAGCAAAAGCCCCCGGGGTAGACTACGACGGATTGATCGATGCGACTGTTCGCATCCGCGGCAATGCCGGTCCTCTCTTTAATGCTGATGGTCAGATGACCGGCTTTCACGTCTTCTTTCCTGACATGACTGCAGTGACAATCGCAGATGTCGCACCATCGAATCCCTTCAGCATTCCCCCACGCCCCATCAAAAGTCTCTCCGTGTTCACTCCAACTGCTACTTTGCCCCACCGCATCCACGTTCGCGGACGGGTGACACTCCAGTGGCCCGGGAAAATGCTCTGCATACAGGATGAGACTCAAGGACTCTGTGCGCTGTCTTCTCAGAACACTCATCTCACCCTTGGCGAATCGGCCGACATCCTCGGCTTCGCGATTCCGGGAGGATATAAGCCCAGCCTGATCAATGCCGTGTTCAAGCCCCTAGGGGGCAACGATCCGGTTCTACCCTCGGTAATCACCGCCAAAGAAGCCTTTCGAGGTAATCATGACTCGTCCCTTGTCCAAATCGAAGGCCAGTTGATCGGACACGAATTGGATACGAAAGAAGGAACCCTGATGTTATCGTCAGGAAAGTTTATCTTCCCTGTCATCCTTCCAGAAGGCTCAATCGAGTCCCATATTCCAGCGATCAACAATGGCAGCAAGCTTCGTATCACCGGAATCTGCTCGGTGAAGATAGACACCCAAATGACGTCGCGCGGCAGAGGGCAAACTGTCATAACTTCGTTTCGGATTTTATTGCGTTCGCCGCAGGATGTGGTCATCCTTGCCATACCCTCCTGGTGGACCGCAGCCCGGATCTTTTTTCTCCTTGCCTTAACCATTGCAATTACGGCTGCGGTCCTCGGGTGGGTCGTTGTGCTCAGAAAGCGTGTCGATCAGCAGACGAAGACAATTCGTGAGAGCGAAAAACGCTTCCGTCACATTGCTCAACACGACGCCCTGACCGGACTCCCCACCCGCATGTTGCTTCACGACCGAATTCAAATTGCATTGGCCCGTGCCCGTCGTTACAAGACGGGAATTGCGCTCCTCATGCTGGACGTCGATAACTTTAAACAGATCAATGATTCCCTTGGTCATCACGCCGGCGATCAGGCTTTGTGCGTCACTTCGCAGCGCCTCGTCGCCATGGTGCGCAAGATTGACACTGTTGCGCGAATGGGAGGGGATGAGTTTGTCGTTCTACTCACCGACTTGTACAAGGCAGAAAGTGCCGAAATGGTCGCGGCAAAGATCATCACGGCCCTCTCGGTGCCAATTCCGATCGGGGAAGAGGAAATACCGATTTCGGTGAGCGTTGGCGTCTGCGCGATCTCTGACGGAGAAGTCAGTGCCGATGTCTTGCTGAAGAGCGTCGATACAGCGATGTACCACGCGAAAGCGGATGGCAGAAACTGCTTCCGAGTCTTTACGACTGAGATGGAATCCGCCACAATTAGGAAACGTCAGCTTCAGAGCGGCCTGGGACGCGCTCTGGAGCTACACGAGTTCGAATTGGAATATCAACCCCAGATCAGCTTCTCCACCGGCGAGCTCACCGGGGTTGAAGCTTTGCTACGGTGGAACAGTAAACAACTTGGCAGCATCGGTCCTGCTGAATTCATCCCGGTAGCTGAGGAGGCTGGCCTGATCGTAATTATCGGTGAATGGGTTATGCGGGAGGCGTGCCGCCAAATCGGCCTCTTGGAACGAAGTGTGAATCGGTCACTTTCGCTCGCCGTCAACCTGTCGCCCCGCCAGTTTCTCCACAAAGATCTATGTCAAATGATCCATGAAGCCCTTGTTCAAAGTGGCCGCTCGCCCCATCTCCTTACCGTGGAGATTACCGAAAATATTCTAATGGGCGATTCATTTCATATCCACCATGTTTTATCGGAGATTCGCAAATTGGGTGTACAGCTCGCTCTCGACGACTTCGGAATCGGGTTCTCCAATCTCTCTTACATTACTCGCTTCCCTGTCGACTGGATCAAGATCGATAAATCGTTGATATGCCACTCTACGACACAGAGAAACCATCTGGCAGTGGTACGCGCCATCGTTGCGATGGCCCATGGACTCGACATTCATGTAATGGCCGAAGGCGTCGAGACAATGGAACAATTCGCTCTTCTGAAAACAGAACAATGCGATATCGCTCAAGGTTTTTATCTTGGTCGCCCCATGGACCTTCCAAAACTTCAAGCCCTCGTTACCACCTTGGAAAGAGATCGAGTAAAGACCAATGCCGGATTTACTGCTTGAAAACGGCCCACATCCCTGGCTCGCAGTATCAGCTGGTTGGCTAAACCTACTCAATCATAGTGCTATCTATATAGATGAGAACGCGACCGCCTGTAGACGGATTTGTATTGATACCGCCAGAAGCATTGTCGTTGCCCTCGGTCAGAATCCACAGGTGGCTCGCCGTTGTAGAAAATAGCCCCTCCGGCTCCCAGGGTATTTCCAGGTTGTCTACACTCCAGTACTTAGCTGAGGAAGCGGGACTTACTTTTATGAGGGAGGAGTCATGACGCAATGAAGATAGCCAGTAGCTGTCTGTTAGAGCGCCAGAATTTTGGTCCGGAGCCGCGCCCTGCACATTTCTTTGATTGAGGTAGTACACCTGCGAAGGCGTCGCGACGCCCGAAGAAGCTTTCAGTTTGTCGCCGTCCATTTGCCATTGGAACATCCGGGTGTAAAGAGCGCGGTCACCAACGCTGTTTGAGCCGCATCCATAACCGGCCAAGTTGCAGTACTCGCCCGAGAGTAGCAACGGCGTCGAAGGACGTGGATCCTGTGCGGCCCAATCATACGCAACCTTCACGTTACAAGTATCACTGGCATGGTACTCGCTGATCTCGGGAAGCATATAACCGTAGCCATCCGCGCACCACTTCGATCCAACTTTGCCGAAGATCCCAGTCACACCATCCGACTCCTTGCAAAGCGTGTTATCCGCGTCCACAGCGATCAGGTTATCGAGATCGAAGACGTGAAATCCGTTGCTCGTGTTCGTGGTGTAGAGATAATGTCCAAATACCGCCAAACCACCCGCGTGTTGGATGGCTGGCTTGTATGTGCCGCTGCCCGTAGGCAGCACTAGAATCACATCTCGGTAGGGAGCGTTATTAAGTGCCTGTGTGTTCATGATGGAGAGTCGAGAGCCGTTGGGATATTCCTGTGGTTCGCCTGCCGGGGGAGCCGTGTTGATATAGCTCCAGCCAACTAGATGAACATTGAGCCCGTTCACCGTAAGCTCCGTCATGCCCTGGGGGTGCCACACCGACGTACTTTGGTCACCCGATGCCCACTCTACACCGTTGTCATATCCAATCGTTGACGGGTGGTTTGAGCTCGTCAGTTCTGGAGCCGTCTCATCCAGATTGTTCGCCAAAAAGTTGGCCAACGTGGTGTGCGCGGTGCCGACATTACTCATATCGGATGGAAACTGGTCCAAGTGTTCGCATCCGTCAGCTTGGCGCACGAAATATCTTGAGGGTCCGCCACGATCGCCGCATTCTCGGTACCCACCTGTGCTACTGCGTAAGAGGAAAGCAGTGTCATCATCAGCGCGAAGAATGCGGTTCTCTTAGAAACTTGCACAATAGTACTCTCCTGGTCAGTAAGGTTGGTTTAGTTGCTGTGGCTCTCAAACCGTTTAGAACGAGTATTTGAGAGACCCCTGAATGGCGCGAGATCCTCCAAATGAAGTGACCTGTCCGTTGTTCGTCGCCGTCGTGGAGGCGTTCGGTTGTGACCACAGAGGATGATTGAAGGCGTGGAAGAAGTCCACCCGGAATTGAAGAAACTGCTCACGAAATGCTGGAAAATTCTTCATCACGGAGAGATTTGTGTCGGTGTTGTGAGGCCCGATTAGATTGTTGCGTCGCTCATTCCCCAACTGATATGTACCCGGCTGCACAAAACAAGCAGTGTTGAAGAACATCTTCACGCTCGGATTTTTCAACGTGGGATCGCAAATCTGATTCGCGCGCATCGCGTGGTAGGAACCCGTGTTGGAGTTATCGGTAGCAGAGACGTAGAAAGGCATGCCGCCGTTCATGACCAGGAATCCACTGACATTCCATCCGCCAACGGTCTCCTCCATAAACCGGTTGGCATTCAGCCAACGGCGCCCCCGGCCAAAAGGTAGCGGATAGACACCGCTCACCTTCGCCACATGCTTCTGGTTGAAGTCGGCAAGCCCCCAATCCCTCGCCAGATCCAACCCAGCCTCCGGATAGAGTTCCTCTGTCGTTAGAATGTCCAACGCCTTCGAGTAAACATAGCTTGCATTGAAGGAAGCGCCCGATGCATAGTGACCTTGCATCGAAAGCTCCAAACCGTTATAGCCGCCAGATCCGAGATCAGCTGCTTCCAGGACCTCGCCCACCCACGAGTAGGGCCTACGTGCTGCGATCGGTGTTGGGTTCGCGGGATCAGACAGCGCTGTCTGGTTTGGATTGTGGCGGATCTGTAGGTGCGTCGACTTGCTTCCCAAATACGTTACTTCTCCCATTAGCTTCGAGCTGAAAGCATGCTGGGCCGCAAGGTTCCACTGTTGAACGTAGGGGGTAGGCATGTTGAGCGCAGTCGTAAATGGGGCCTGCGTCGATCCGGACGGATTGCTTACAAAGGTCGCATACGTCGGTACCAATTGAGTGTTAGTGTACGTGTTGTTTTGCAGGAAGTAGTTCGGCGCATTCGACAGGAGGAACTGGTAATTGTTGTAAAGAGGCAGAGCGTAGTAGACGCCATAGCCTCCACGCACCGTCGTGTCCGGCAGCACCGCATAGGCAAAGCCCAACCGCGGGGCCACATTCAGATAGTTCTGGTGGAACGTGCCGGTATGCGTGGTGTTTGTCGCTACGTCATAGACGTGCGAGTTATTGTGTACATCTGCGGGTGACTCGTAGTAGTCGTAGCGTAGGCCGAGATTTAACGTCAGCTTGTCCGATACGCGCCAGTCGCCCTGCACATAGGGAGTGAAGTTGTATTGTCTGAACGCCCCCACTGTTGCTCCCACTGCGCCTTCGGCGTTATAGGGTAGCCCCAACAGGAAATCGGCGATGTCCTCTCCCCCGGTCGGGTTAGCAGCATGATTGTTCGTATAGATTCCGCTGAAGCGAAACAGCCCGTTGTTGTAGACCGTCCAGTTTGCGTTGAACTGCACGCGGTCAAGCTGGAAGCCGAATACCGTCGTGTGGCGACCGTGAACCCAGCTCAACTCATCCGCATACTGGTAGAGATCCTGCGTCGATCCCTCCGGAGCTGTCGCATTGCCCAAACTCGAATGGGAGTTCAAATACACGATCGGGGGCGCCCACTGCTGCGGGGCTGGCGATAGCGCAGTCAGCCCGAACTCCTGTGAGTAATTCTCCCGGCCATTGCCACTGATCTTCACTAGGATGTTGCTGTAGTTGTAGCCGACGCGTCCCGTATTCACCACATGCGGCGAGAAGGTATGGATCTCTTCCACGTAGGCATTCTTCGCATCGCGCGTGTAAAGGGTATTGAAGATGCCTTCCAATCCCCAACTCGGGCTGAAGTCCGCCGGATTCGACCGGCTGTAAGCACCGTAGATAAGATCCTTGCTGCTCAGGTTGTAATCCACGCGCCCAAGGTAGAGATCATAATTCGTGGTTGCCGCTCCGGTGGAATAAAAGTTATTTCCGGGGATCGGGCTGCCCGTAGGTAATGGCATATAGGCAAGAAACCGCTTCGCAAAATCCGAGATACGCGACGGGTCGATCTTGTTATTCGAAAACTGTTTGATCGTCTTGGTACGCGAATCGTACGTCGTTGGATCATAGATCGTCACGCCGCTCTGCGAGAAATCACCTGAACGCTCCAGCGCGGTCGGCACATTGGCATTCAGAATAGATTGGCTGGACTGACGCTGCCCCGAGTAGTCGAAGAAGAAAAAGAGGCGATCGCGTATCACAGGACCGCCCACGTTCCCGCCGAACTGGTTATAGCGAAGCTGGGCTTTCGTGGTGTTGTTCTTCACAAAGGTGTTCAGTGCATCGTTACGCAGATAGTCATACAGGCGGCCATGGAAGGCGTTGCTCCCACCCTTGGTCACCACGTTCACTACATTGGGCTCATCATAGCGGGCGTGAGCACCGTTTCGGACGATCGTTACCTCCTGCACGCTTTCGATCGAGGGCTGAATGTTCGCTGTCTTCGTGAGCAGGTTGAAGTTCGTTACTCCATCTTCAAGGAACGACGCCATACCCCACGCATTGCCGCCAATGGTAAGTGAATTCGCCGTAACACCATAGAAATTGATGTCCGACCTGCTATTGCCGGAGCCAGTGTATGGCGCCACGTTCGTCTGCGTCGTAAGCGTAGCAAATACATCGCGTCCATTCGCTGGAAGGTTTTCGATCTGAGAAGAAGACATCGTGTCGGCCAGTTGATGACTCTCTGTCTCGAGATTTGCAGCTGTGGCTGACACGTCTACCACCTGAGTTGTTTCCCCAGGCGCCAACATCGGGTCCCAACGTGAGATGTGCCCGGCAGTCACAGTGACCCGCGTCTTTTGAGTCGAAAAACTTTGTGCGGAGACAGATATGTCGTAGTCGCCCACTGGCAGGTCGGCGAGGCTGTAAATGCCATCGTTCTTGGTGGTCTCGTTGCGCGTGAGACCAGTCTCCACCTGCACGGCAGTGACGGGAACGCTGGCGACCGGGGCGCCTGCCTTATCCCTCACAATGCCCGTCACTGAGCCAGCAGTGAACTGTGCAAGCAGCGGGTACCTCCCAGACAGAACAAATAACATGAGAACAATCATTGGAGCGGACAGAAGACGTTGTAACGTCCTTTTGTAATACAGCAACGAGCAAATGCGAGACATGCAGGACTCCGTAGGAAATGGTCTGAATTAAAGGTTGTCGGTCTAGTCGTTTCGAGGCGAGATCGTCTTGAAGCCGTAGGTCTCGTAGCGCCACGTTGCTTTACCGCCACGGAGACTCACCACGGTATAGCCTTCCGGTGTTTCCCAGTGGCTACCACGCCACCAGTCGCCCGAAACCGCACCACACGTCACAAACGGGATGCCTTTGTAAAGAACAGTCTCATTGATGTGAATATGGCCCTGCAGTACCACCAGCACATTATGCTGCGTCAGAATAGGAATTACGTCGCACGCGTTGTTCACAAATGCCTGCTGATACTTGGGAGGTTTGCTCATATCGTGCAGACTATAGGCCAGCGCGCCGGTTGTAATCGGGCAGTGGACAGCCACAATGACCGGCATTCCATTGGGGATCGACTTCAGGTCATTCGACAGCCACTCTAACTGTGCCGGATCGATGCCTGCCTGCCAATTGCGATCGTCTGTCAACTGAATCGAATCCAGCACAATGAAGTGATATCCCTTGTGATCCCAGCTGTAGTATGTCTTCCCGATACGACTGACATACGTTCGTTTTCCCTGCCGCGGATCGGTGACGGCCAATCCACTTTTTGAATACGCGCCTACTACATCATGATTCCCGATCACATGGTGCACTGGCATGCCTAGCCGCTTCTCCGTTTGGGCGTAAAGGTCATAGAGCGACTCTGATCTCTCCACCGGTACGCCCAGCGCATCGAACACATGGTCGCCCCCCTGGATCGCGAAGTCTGCACCATGGCCACTCAGTTTTTCAAAGCACATCGCGCACCCCTTGGCCGCGTCGAGCTCTTGTTGAATGTGTGTGTCCGTAAAGAAGACAAAATCAAAATCACTAGGACCTGCCGATGCTAGGGTCTTTGCCACCGCAAAGCGCGGTGAAAGGCAGCTAACAGAACCTAGAGCGGTCAGAGCAAGAAAATCGCGTCGCTTCATCAGTAACCTCGAGTCAAAGGAATCACCGCACACGGAGTTCATCTCAGTTCGGACGGTGATGAGCCGAGTCTCTGGCTTTATTGGCAAACGCGGAAGTGTCATAACGTGCCCGTTAACGTTACTTCCTATTGATTTCAAGCAGTTTATGTATGCGAAGTCAGACCGGTTACGCAATTTTCATGCGACTGTCACAAAGCCAAGTGAGACGCAAAATCCCTGCTCCCTCGGCGGAGAGGCATGGAGAGGGACCCACCGCGTCATACTTTGCGGGCGTATTTGAAGGCTGGCCGTAGTCTCAGTAAATTCGCTTTAGCAGGAGCGTGGAGGAGGAGGATTCAGAGTCGAAACTTGTCGTCTTCAGTGTCACTTCGAACGGGCGCAATCCTCCGCTTCCGTTCGAGGCCTCCTTCAGAAACGGTTCCGCGTCGCTGTGCATGAGGTATTCAATCGCGGCTTCTGTGCCCGCCATCGTGAGTCCCTCCACAATCAACACCCAACCAGTCTTGTCTAAGTTCGGCACTAACGCGACCACGGCGTAGGTAGTATAGGGTGCCACCGTACTGCTGTTCCGATACGTAGCCTGCTCGCCTGAACGTGGATGCCGGTTAACGATCTCCGACTCGTATGTATCCGGATCTGCATGATAGTTCATTTGAAAGTTCATCTGCGGCTCAAAAAGGGAGACCCACGGGTCGCCGTAGGTGGAACCCAAAAGCACCAGATTAGTCTGTTTCAGATCGTTTAACTGCAAAGCACGGGCATTGCGCAAAAGAACTGTCTTGCCTTTCGCCTCGGGCAGTGTAAGCAGCGAAGCGGCAGCGGCTGAGTCTGGTACGCTCGTCAGACGTTCGCGGCTCAACCGGCTTAGCTTGCGATGCTCTTCCGTATCATTCTGGTCGAATTGTGCGAAATAGCTGCCGTCGAGGTAATCGTTCAAGCTCGCATATTTGCCCGAAAGGTCCTGGAGAACGCCAAGACCATTGTCCGTTGTGACGAGGTAGGTTCGGGAAGACGATGAAAACATTTGCTTCCAAAGCGTATGCGCGGGAGAGGGGGGAGGCTGCTGAGTCCGCCACCATAGTACTGCCGGGCCCGCGACCAATAACATTGATGCCAAGACGATCCAGCGCGAAACCCGTTTTCTCGCCAGGGGCTCCACTCTCTGCGCAGTAGCCTCCTTTACTTCTACTTCGGCCACGCTCTGCGTTGGCTCGATATCCTTCACTGCTGCCCCTTGTATGGAGGCCAAGGTTAGATCGCAGGAAACAAACTCTGGTGCATATCCGCCTCGCGGAATCTGGATCCGCATAGTCTCTGCTTGGCCAGCGCTATCGAAATACTCTTCAAGCCTCGCTCGCAACCGATGCGCATAGGTACGAACAATATTGTCCTCACCTGTGCTGTATCCAGGCCGCCGTCGGAAGACGCGTTCCCCGATGATTTGCTCCGTCAGCTCATCCTCACGTCCGGAAAGCTTCATTTCGCAGATGAAGAGCAGAAACTGGGACAACAAGGATGAAGTTTTAAACCGCGAACTTTCCGCAACCCGAACTGTCAGCTGCCACCGCGAGTCATCGGGGAGTACCGATGCACCGCCGTCCAGACAAAGCTCAGTATCGAGTGTCGCCGTGCTCATACCTCTCCCCACACCTAGAATTTACGGACCTTTCGTAAAAACCAGATGAATGGCGTGGAGGCGCAAACGATTCTAGTGTGGCCCAGCTAAGATGTATGGAAGTACCTAAGAGGTAGATCAACCCGGACGATCTACCCTCAATGTCCTTGGCACTTTGCGTGACGCTCTACAGACGGTAGCTATAAGAAATGCTTGCGAGAAGCGGGCAGAACGGCCTAAACTCATCATCGCTTCCATCCAAGGCCTAGCGCCAGGGTGCAACTCCGAATCTCACCGTCAAAAATATTGGCAGCTTTGAGTGACACTTGTGTGGTGAAGGCGCGACTGCCGAATTCTAGGAGTTCCGCGTATACTTTTCGAGTTCGGGCTGCATCCGGAGTTTCGGAGTGGCACTGGAGGAAGATGAGTTTAACTGGACCTCGCGACGGGGAACCTCGCATGCGCGCGGACAAGGTTACGCCGCAAAGTCTGCTTTCCCAAAAGCAGAACGGCACCGCTATCGCGGCGGTCACAGCCTATGATTACCCTACCGCTCGTCTCGCCGACGAATCTGGTATCGACATCGTGCTCGTGGGGGACTCCCTCGGAATGGCAGTACTCGGGTACGAGGACACACTCAGCGTCACCATGGAGGAGATGCTGCACCATGCACGTGCAGTCCGGCGGGCCGTACAACAGGCGATGCTAGTTGTAGATTTTCCTTACGGCAGCTATCAGATCTCAGTGGAAGATACGGTGCGCAATGCATTACGATTTGTCAAAGAATCGGGAAGCCAGGCGGTAAAGCTAGAGGGGGGAGTTTCGCAGGCGACGCGAGTGCAAGCACTTACCACTGCGGAAATTCCGGTCTTTGGGCATATTGGACTGATACCGCAGTCGGTACACCGCATGGGGGGCTACCGGGTGCAGGGACTGTCGGAGGCCACTGCCGCACAAGTCTGCAAAGATGCCCTCGCACTGCAGGCGGCAGGGGCAATTGCGTTGGTCCTGGAAGGGATTCCTCGCGAGTTGGCAGCCTCCATCACTTCCCTGTTGACGATTCCCACCATCGGCATCGGGGCCGGACCAGACTGCGACGGGCAGATTCTGGTCTTCCATGATCTCTTCTCGCTCTCGTTTCGCCAGCCGCCCAAGTTTGTGCGATCGTTTGGGAATGCGGCCACCTTGATTCGAAACGGACTTGAAGATTTCCGCGAGGCGGTAAGAACCAGAAGCTTTCCAAACGATCGGGAAAGTTACCACATGCCTGCTGGAGTTTCGATTGAATTGACTGGTGCTCATCAACCTGCGAACGGTAAGCGCTGATCTATGCGCTTAGTGACATCCATTGATGAAATGCGGCGGCTCTGCAAAGCCATCCGGTGCGAAGCTGAACACCAAACACTCGCTCTGATCCCAACCATGGGCGCGCTCCATGAAGGGCATCTATCGCTGATCCGGGCTGCTCGAAAGAGCCCCGATCGAGTAGCGGCGAGCATCTTCGTGAACCCCCTGCAGTTCGGGCCGAACGAAGATCTCTCTAAATACCCGCGAACCTTTGAAGAAGACTGTGCCATGTTGGAACGCGAGGGAGTGGATCTGCTCTTCACTCCAACGGTCGAAGAGATGTATCCAGCGGGCACACAAACTTGGGTCGATGTTCCGGAGATCGGTGGCCGACTGGACGGTGCCTCACGTCCAGGTCACTTCCGCGGTGTCGCCACCGTCGTCACCAAACTCTTCCATATCGTTCAGCCGGATCGAGCCTTCTTCGGCCAAAAGGATGCCGCTCAGGTCGCTATCCTTCAGGCCATGGTGCGCGATTTGAACTTCGATCTCGAGATCGTGGTCTGCCCTACGATTCGAGATGAGGACGGTCTCGCGCTGAGTTCAAGAAATCGTTACCTGACCGCCGAAGAGCGGAAGCGAGCACTGGTACTCTCACGTTCGCTTCGCAAAGTTGAACGGGCAGTCGCTGAGGGACAGCATGCAGCCTCTCCTCTCTACGACCTGTTGCTGCAGGAATTGCAGACCGCGGACGGCATTCGCCTGGACTACGCGGAGATCGTCGATCCGCAAACTCTGGAACCATTGAACGATGTCATCTGCGGTGCGTTGGTGGCTGTCGCCGCATGGGTAGGCACTACTCGATTGATCGACAACATCCTCATTACACCAAGAAAGGCATCGGTCTGTTGATCAGAGCACCACATCACCTCTTGAGCCAATCACGGACAACAGTCACTATATTGAAAAACATTTGATGAACCTATTCGAAGATCACTACAAACTCATTGCTATGAGCAACCGCCATACTTTCGCAAGCTGCCTGCGCCACCGGCGAAGTGGCTCTTCTTAAGCGAATTTAGATCGCTAGCGGAATTGGCACACCAAGGATGAAGAGGAAGCCAGGGAAGATCATGTCCACGCAGCTCAGCGCGTCGATTATGTTGGTGGCGTGATAAGTCCCAGGGCAATCCCTTTACCTCTGCAAACTCGTTAGCTAAGATCCTGACCGCGATGTGAGACCGCGCGAGCAGCGCGATTCGAAGGTGATGTTCCATCTGCAGCGAGCGGTGTGGCGCTGTTGATGCGATGAGATTCGTGGTCCAGAAGGGGCAGTGTACGATGACGTGGTGGTCCAACATGAATCCGTCCGACGGTGGAGTACTCCTGGAACTGGATGGCAGGAAAGGACAGTTTGTGTGATCTCGTTTCGAATCTCCTCGACCGAAAATGGACCAAAAACACAATCAAGAAGAACGAGTAGCAAATATTGAACTCAATTATTCTCCCTAGACGATGAGGTCACACCAATGAGTGGTTTTGCTTGGCGACTCGGTTTCGTCGTTGTGTCATTCATAATATTCACTAGTGAACGGGTCGCTTGCGAGCCGCATCCTGCTGCATCTTCATCCTGGAGAATCCTTTGAAATTCGCCTGCTC
>NZ_JAAVUR010000017.1 GCF_018449545.1 Granulicella sp. dw_53
GTTGTTAGGGTGAGAAAGAACTAACAACGGCAACAACAACGGCGAAGACAAGAACAAGTGCAACCGCAGATCCTTCGACTGCGTAACTCGTGGTGAGACTGTGAGTACCTTCGCTCAGAATGACAATTTTTATTTGTAGGGGAGAGGAAGGAAGAAACAACAGCACTCATGAAGGCAGCGACAACTTCATGAGTGGGCTGGCTGGTTTGTTCGGGCGCGCCAAAAGTCGAGGAGGGTGGCGGCGATGCTGAAGGTGACGGGGCCGAGGATGATGCCGGTGACTCCGAAGAGGGAGATGCCGCCGAGGATGGAGATGAGGATGGTGACGGGGTGGGCGCGGAGGCGGGTTCCGACGAGGATGGGGTAGAGGATGTTGTCGATGGTGCTGACGATGACTCCGCCCCAGACGGCTAGGATGGCGGCTTTGCCCCAGTGTCCGTTGAAGCCCAGGAAGAGGGCGATGGGAGCCCAGACGAGGACGGCTCCGAAGGCGGGAATCATGGCCATGACGGCGGTGGTGAAGGCCCAGAGGAAGGGTGCGGGTACTCCGAGGAGCCAGAAGCCCAGGCCGGCTAGGATGCCCTGAATGCCGGCGATGACGAGGCGTCCGAGGGCGGTGGCGTAGATGGTGTCGTCGAGGCGGGAGAGGAGCTCAGTGCTCTCGTCGTCGCGGAGGGGAAGGAAGGAGCGGAGGAAGCGGAGGGCGAGGAGCCGGTCGCGGAAGAGGAAGAAGAGGATGAAGAGCATGACGACGAGCTGGGTGATGACGCGGAAGGAGCTGCCGAGGACGCGGCCCATGTGGGTTCCGAGGTAGGCGGCGGTGGCGCGGGCGGCGTTATTGATATCGATGGAGTCGGTGAAGTTCTGGAGGCGGGAGGCGAGGGCGGGGTGGTTGGCGATGAAGTTGGTGATCTTCTGTTGGTTGGCGTCGTCGCGCAGGGCAGAGACGAGATGGAAGGCTTGCTGGGTGAGGTCCTGGGCGAGGAAGAAGCTGGGGATGATGACGCTAAGGATGACCAGCAGGAGCGCGACGAGGGCGCAGGCGGAGGGGTTGCGGATTTTGATGGCGAGCCAGTCGTAAGGGCGCTGGGTGACGACGGCCAGGACGACGGCTCCGACGAGCGCGGAGAAGAAGGGGTAGAGGACCAGGGCGCCGACGACGAGGATGCCAAGCGTGAGGAGGAAGAGTGCGGCTCGTTGCCAGACTGACTCTTCTGCGTGGCTCTCTGGCATTCGGTGGGCTCCTTTGGGTGTTGCAGGTTTGATGCAGAAGTGGGGCGGTATTGGTGAGGATAAAGCAGATAAGGGCAGAGATTATTTTTCGGGGAAGGGAACGAACTTTTCGGAGCAGGAGGCGGGGGTGCCTGGGGTTGGGGTTCCCTGGGTGGTGGAGTCGGTGCCGGTGGGAGGGGTGAGGTTCGAGGAGTTGAGGGTGACGTCGGCGTGCTGGAGGAGGTAGGTGTAGGGGGTAGAGTCGGTGGTGAGGACGTTGTTGAGGGTGGCGGCGACGCGGTGGGTGTGGTCGTAGCCGTTGAAGGTGATCTTGCCGCCTCCGGAGACGCGGACGTTGCGGAGGGTGATGTCGCGGAAGGTAGGGGGCGAGCTGCCTTGGAGCGGGCCGTTGGCGGTGTAGCTGGAGTCGAGGGTGATGGGGTTGGGGGAGTTACGGATGCAGACGTCGTCGTAGGTGACGTCGCGGACGAGACCGCCGCGGGAGCCGTTGGATTTGATGCGGAGGCCGTTGTCCGGGCCGTCGAGGGAGAGGTCGGTGACGAGGATGTTGTTGACGCCGCCGTTGGTCTCGCTGCCGATGGACATGCCGTGTCCGTAGTAGAAGTGGTTGTGGGCGACGGTCATGTGGGAGATGGGGTCACCACCTTTGATGGCGACGTTGTCGTCGCCGGTGCGGATGAAGCTGTGGGTGATGGTGATGTTTTTGGAGCTGCCGGGGTCGACACCGTCGGTGTTGCGGGCTCCGCGCTTGGGCGTGTCGATGCGGAGGCCCCAGACGGTGAAGCCGTCGCCATGGTTGTAGACGACGTGGAAGTTGGGGGAGTTTTTAAGGGTGATGCGGTAGAGGGTGAAGTCGTCGGCGTAGTCGGCGACAAGGATGCGGGGGACCTGTTGACGTCCGGAGGGGCGGGCTTGTTCGGCGAGATCCCACCAGGTGACGGATCTGTTGAGGAGGGTTGCGCCGCCGCGTCCGTCGATGGCGCCTTCGCCCATGACAGCGGCTCGGGAGATGTGTTTGGCGGAGAGGAGGGGCTTGCAGCCGTTGCGTTCTTGGTTGACGAGGCCGCAGCTTCCGGGGGCGGTCTCGTAGAGTTTGGGGTCGCGGGAGGCGAAGAGGATGGCGTCTTTTTCGACGAGGAGGGTGACGTTGGCTCGGAGTTCGAGGGGGCCGGAGAGGAAGGCGTTGTGAGTGGCGTCGGCGCGGAGGGCTACGGCGTGGCCTCTGGTGCAGTTGTCGAGAGCTTTCTGGATGCGGGCGGTGTCGAGTTTTGCCTCGTTCTCGGGAGAGATGGGGGATGTTAGTTGCGCGGTGAGGGTGGTGCAGATGGGGGGAAGGGTGGGTTCGATGACGGTGCGGGTGTCTTGCGCGAGGAGTGGGGCGGCGAGGGCGAGGAGGATGAGGGAGGCGCGTGTGGGGGTCATGGTGGTCGTACCACTATGCCTTTTGTGGGTGGATTTGGGAAGAGGGATTCGGCGGTCGTGCTTGCGCATGTTGCCCCACCCTATTTGCGATGAAGCTGCAAGAAGGGTGGCCAACCGGGTGTTTAGGTTAGGACGGGTGTTTTGCCGTCGGCGCTTGATGGGGCCGTATCGGCCGCCGATAGATCTTCACGGCCGGGCGTGGCTGGGGGAGCGAGTTTGTGGCCGAGGCGCATCATGGGCTTCTCTACCAGGTAGAAGCTGGCGAGGGCGCAGAGGAAGGAGAATCCTAAATTGAGTGGCCACTGTTGGAGGATTCCGAGAGGCTTGGTCGTGAAGAAATGCGATATCACAAACAGTTGCTGCCACAGATAGAGGCTGTATGAGACGCGACCGATATAGCGGAGGACCGGATGTTCGAGAATCTTTCCAAGAATGTTGTGAGGATGAAGAATCGATCCCATGATCATTATGGGCAAGAGAACAGACATGGCGGCGATCTGCCAGTTCGATGGCTTGACTGGTATGAGAGAGATCACCACTAGCAGTACCAATGGCCACCACTTCGCAGCTCTCAAGAGAGGCTTTTTGTCTCGCACTCCATAGACTAGGATGGCAATTATCGCCGGAATCAACAATGCATCGAGACGAATGTCTGTGTGCCACCGGATTGTGAGCCACGGACGAGTACGGAGTTGGTAGGCTCGGTTGGCTAAGACCAGTGCGGTCAGAAAAAGTAAGGCTGGTACACGGAAACGTTTCTTGGTGAAGACGAGCAGTGCAGGGAGGATGAAATAGAAGTGTTCTTCTACAGCGAGCGACCAGAAATGTCCCGTGAAGACTGCAACATTAGGTAATGCTGCTCGGCCAAGAAGGCGAGTGTAGTTTCTGTAGAAGAAGATAGCTGCAAAGATCTCTGTGCGATGCACGACGAGGTATCCGAGAAGGCCGAGTATCACCACTGTGAAGAGATAGAGAAATGCAGCGGGCAATATTCGAAAAAAACGTCGAATGTAGAAGCCCCGAAGAGAGATAGAGCCGTTTTGGCTTTCCTCTTCCAACAGCCTCGAGCAGATCAAGATACCGCTAATCGCAAAAAATGTATCTACGCCTCTATCACCGTATTCGTACAGCCAGCGAGTATTGAAGGGGCCAAAGGTATGCAAGCTTTCGTGGGTGAAGATAACACCCAAAATGGCGAGGGCTCTCCATCCATCCAGTGTTGGAAGATAGCCGGTTCGTTTTTTCGATGTCTTGCCGACGTTCGATTCCGCGATCTGCATTCAGTATCCAACCTTCCTGTTCGACCAGGGTGTCGCAGTGCTTCGCCGAATTGTGCCCATAGGAGGATCGTATGGGTCGGTGTTCTGCTCACTCTGGCGTTAGGGAGAGTAGTGAAGTTCATTGATTCAAAGGAGGACGGATCTCGCGAACGACCCTTCTTCTTCGCGACCTTGAGAGATAAGATGCTGCTTTTGAAGGCTTGAGCGAAAAAGATCCTAAGAGATTTTCTCAAGAAGGAGGGTGGCGTGCCAATGAGCCCGTTTGTGGGAACGGGAGTCGAAGGCGTCTCACTGCGGAGTTTATAGCTCCATGGCGAATTGGAGGGTGGGGTCGTAGAGGTTGGGTTTGGGCTCGGTGGCGAGGTCGAGGATGAGGCGCTCGAGGACCAGGAGTTTGTTGGCGGGGGAGCTGCGGAGCTCGAGGTCGGCGCGGGCTACGAGGCGGATGGCGCGGGTGAGGTCGCGGCGGGATTTGTAGCGTCGGGCTTGCTTGATTAGGTCTTCGGCGGCGAAGGGAGGCATGCGGAAGCCTTGCCAGAGGACCTGCCAGATGGCGCGGGAGTCGCGGACGTTCTTCTCGGAGATGATGAGCATCTGGCGGAAGGTGCGGGCTAGCATGTAGAGGTGGCCGATGGCTGCGTCTTCGCCTCCGTCTGAGGCGTTGAGGAGGCCGTGCAGGAGGAGAAGGGCGCGGGGACGGTCGCGGAGGCTGATGGCGTCGGTGAGCTCGTAGAGGGAGCGCTGTTTGGCGGCGAGGACCATGGTCTCGACGTCGCCGAGGGTTACTCGGTTGCGGGCTAGGGTGGATGGTAGATTTTTCGACTCGCTGGGCTCGCTCGGGAGGGCACTTTTCTCTGTGTTGGAGGGATCGGGCGCTTCCTGGGTAGGAGCGATGGGGGCGGAGACGTAGAGGAGGAGCTTTTCGAACTCGCTGGAGATGAGCATCATGTCGGCTCCGAGGGCGTCTACGAGCTCGCGGGCTGCGTCGGGGTCGAACTTGATGTTCTGGGCTTCAGCGGCGGTGGTGACCCATTTGATGGCGTCGTTCTCTTCGACGCGTGCGAGTTCGACGAGGCTGCACCAGTCGCCTAGGGACTCGCGGATCTTTTCGTAGCGTTCCTTGTCCTGGTAGTCCATTTTGCGGAGGTCGGTGGGGATGCGGAGGTGGTCGGCGACGAAGATCAGGAGGGCGGCGGGGTTGGGGGAGCGGAAGTAGGCATCGATGGCGGCGAACTCGTCTTTTTTGGAGCCGCGGCCGTAGAGAGTCTTGAGGTTGCGGATGAAGAAGACCTGAAAGGGCGCCATCAGGGACGGGGTCTGGGCCTGGTCGAGGATCTCGAAGATGGAGGTCTCGGCGAGGTCGAGGTCGTGGAGGCAGAAGTCGCGGGTGGAGATGGGCGCCAGGGTCTCGAGGACGGCTTTGCGGCAGCGGTCGTAGAGGAAGATCTCGTCGCCGAGGAGGACGTAGCCAGGACGGATGGCGGGGGTGGCGATTTCTGCTACGAAGCGGTCGGTGGGTGCGAAGGATTTGAGCGAGGCCATTAGAAGGACTCCAGCAGATCGCTGACGATTGCGGTGGCGAAGGTGCGGGAGATGCGGGAGACGGCGGGGGTGTTCTCCTGGAGGAAGCCGCTGAGGTCGAGGGTGGACTGGTACTGCTCGTGGTAGAGGAGGTTGTCGTTCTCGTAGAGGACACGGCCGTCGTGGGCGGTGAGAAGGATCTTGGCGGTGATGGTGATGAGGTAGCTGGAGGTCTCGCCGGAGGAGGAGTCGTAGGTGAGGGGGGCGACGGTCTGGGTGAGGATGGTGCCGTGGAGGGTGGCGTCGGCGGAGGGGGTGTCGGAGTTGAGGATGTGGTACTTGGTGCGGGTGTTGAGCTCGCGGACGAGGGCCTGGGTGAAGGCTACTTCGGTGTGGTACGCCTGGACCTTGGTGGTGAAGATGGGGACGGCGAGGGTCTGGATGTCGGGGGGCAGGTGCGTGGCCGCGCCGAGCTGATGGTAGCCGCAGCCGACCAGAGGGCTGAGGAGGAGCGGCAGAAGTAAGAGGCGGAGGCGCATTCGTCTTGTTTTTATTGTCGCATTGGTGAGGGAGGGGATTTAGGTGGATTTCGTGTGGGTATCGGGGTGGTGAGGGTGATAGATCGATTCGGGCGACGACTACTCAGACGCGGAATGGTGGGATTTGTCGCTGGGGAAGAGTTACATCCCACCCTTCGCGAGAGACAAGGGCGCGAAGGATGGGGCACCGGGGGGCGGTGGTGCTTCGGGTGAAATAAAAAGAGGCAGCCATTTGGCTGCCTCTTTTAGTGGATAGGGCGTTGTTTCTTATGCGGGCGAAGGCTGGCCTTCGTTGAAGCCAGGCTTGCGGGGCGGGTTTTCCGGCTTGAGGACCTTCTGGGTGTCGCCGTCGGACGGGGGACCGGCCTGGGCGAGGGGGGATTTGAGGGCGGGGAGGTCCTTGCCTTCGATGATGAGCTTGATTTCGGCGGCATCCAAGGTCTCACGCTCGAGCAGGGCGGTGGCCATGCGGTGCATGATGTCCTTGTTATTGTTGAGGATGCTGTAGGCCGAGTTGTAGGCTGTGTCGACGAAGTTGCGGACCTCGGCGTCGATCTTGCGGGCGGTGTCCTCTGAGTAGTCGCGGGCCTGTGCCAGGTCGCGGCCGAGGAAAACCTCCTGCTCCTTCTTGCCGTAGGTGAGGGGTCCCATATCGGACATTCCGAACTCGCAGACCATGCGGCGAGCGAGTTCAGTAGCGCGGACGATGTCGTTGCCGGCACCGGTGGTCTTGCGGCCCATGAAGATCTCTTCGGCGCAGCGTCCGCCCATGAGGACGGCGAGCTGGGTGTCGAGATAGTCCTTGGTGACGGTGTGCTTGTCCTCTTCGGGCAAGTGCATCGTGACTCCGAGGGCCATGCCGCGGGGGATGATGGTGACCTTGTGGAGGGGGTCGGAGTGCTCGCGGAGGGCGGCGACGAGGACGTGGCCGGCTTCGTGGTAGGCGGTGTCCTTTTTGTCGTCGTCGGAGAGGAGCATGGACTTGCGCTCCGCGCCCATCATGACCTTGTCCTTGGCTACTTCAAAGTCATACATGTGGACCGACTTGCGATTGAAGCGGGCGGCGGTGAGGGCGGCCTCGTTGACCATGTTGGCGAGGTCGGCTCCGGAGAAGCCCGGTGTGCCGCGAGCGAGGACGTTGAGGTCAACGTCTTCGGCCATGGGGACCTTCTTGGAGTGAACCTTGAGGACTTCCTCGCGGCCACGGATGTCGGGACGATCGACCATGACGCGGCGATCGAAACGACCGGGACGGAGGAGGGCTGGATCGAGCACGTCAGGACGGTTGGTGGCCGCGACGAGGATGACACCGTCGTTGGCTTCGAAGCCGTCCATCTCGACCAGAAGCTGGTTGAGGGTCTGCTCGCGCTCGTCGTGTCCGCCGCCGAGGCCTGCGCCACGGTGACGTCCGACTGCGTCGATTTCGTCGATGAAGATGATGCAAGGAGCGTTCTTCTTGCCCTGCTCGAAGAGGTCGCGGACGCGCGAGGCGCCGACGCCTACGAACATTTCAACGAAGTCCGAACCGGAGATAGAGAAGAAGGGAACGTTGGCTTCGCCAGCGACTGCGCGGGCGAGGAGGGTCTTACCGGTGCCCGGAGGTCCGACGAGGAGGACGCCCTTGGGGATTCGGCCGCCGAGGCGCTGGAACTTTTGGGACTCGCGGAGGAACTCGATAATCTCCTTGAGCTCTTCCTTGGCTTCGTCTACGCCAGCGACGTCCTTGAAGGTGATCTTCTTCTGCTGCATGGAGAGCAGGCGGGCGCGTGACTTGCCGAAGCTCATGGCCTTGTTTCCGCCGGACTGCATCTGGCGGAGAAGGAAGAACCAGAGGCCAAGAAGCAGAGCGAAGGGCGCGAGCTGGATGAGGAAGCCCAGCCAGGCGTTCGAGTTCTGATCCTTGATGGTGATGTTGACGCCGTGCTCGCGAAGCGTCTTGTACATGTCGGGATAGTTCCCCGGGATCGTGGTGTGGAACTGTGTTTTCTCGTCACCACGATACTTCGCGATCACCTCGGCTCCGTTTACGTTGACCTCAGAGATCTTGCCTTGGTCTGCGTCGTTGAGGAGCTGGGTGAGGCTAATGGTCTTGTCCTGGCCTGCACCGGTGCCCTTGACGACAAACTGCCAAAGGAAGACCAGGCACGCAATCATGAAGACCCAGATCAGAATTTGTTTGACGGTAGAGTTCAAAGCCTATTTCCTCATTTTCCGGTCCCGATACTGCTTATGTGATGCACAGTGATGGTGTCGGACCCGGCACAAGCAAATATTTCGCTGTGCCTATCACCATTAGACGACATCGGGAAGGGAAGGTTCCAAAAATGGAATAGAGATGCTCTACCCCCAAGTAACTTCCCGCGCCGACACCTACCCTGAATTCTACTCTCAGCGGGCGAATTCAGGGTTTGATAGAGGTGATGTTCCAGCAATTAATGTCTAACGGGGCTGGCGGGAGAGGCGGAGCTCGCGGGGGGAGCGCTCGGCGAGGAGCTGGTTGGAGAGCTGGAGGGTGGCTCCGGGCTT
This sequence comes from Granulicella sp. dw_53, assembly GCF_018449545.1. Taxonomy (GTDB): domain Bacteria; phylum Acidobacteriota; class Terriglobia; order Terriglobales; family Acidobacteriaceae; genus Edaphobacter. Next base: position 8,522 of record NZ_JAAVUR010000017.1, read on the forward strand.
GGCGGAGACGGTGGCGAGGGTGAGAAAGCCGCAGAGGGCGAGGAGGCGGGCGGTCTCATCGAAGCTGAGGCGAACGCCCAGTTGACGGGCGGCGGCGCGGAGGACGCGGCGGCGAAGGGCAGGGTCCAAGGTGCGGAGGCGTTCGAGCTCCAGGGCGACGGAGGAGGCTCCAGGGGCGGTGCTGACGGCTCGGCCCCCGCCGCGGACGGGTTTGCCGGGGAGCAGGAGCTGGGGGAGGAGGCGGGAGAGCTCGGTCTGCCAGCGGGCCTCCTCTTCGCGAGCCAGCTCGGAGAGGTTGGAGAGGGTGTGATCGAGGGAGGGGTTTTCGGCGCGGAGGAGGGGGAGAATGGTGTGGCGAAGGCGGTTACGGGTGTAGGCGGAGTCGGTGTTGGAGGAGTCTTCGCGCCAGGGCTGGTCGAGGGCCTGGAGGTAGGTCTCGATCTCGGCGCGGGGGGTTTGGAGGAGGGGACGGAGGATTTTGCCCTTGGGAAGGGTGATGACGGGATGAATGCCGCCGAGGCCTTCGGTCCAGGCTCCGCGGAGGAGTTTCATTAGGACGGTCTCGGCCTGGTCGTCGAGGGTGTGGGCGGTTAGGACTTTATCCGCTTCGCCGGAGCTGAGGAGAGAGGTGAAGAGGTCGTAGCGGACGGTGCGGGCGGCTTCTTCGATGGTTTCTGGGCTTCCGGCGGCTCGGGTTTCGGCGAGGCGGGCAGGGATGCTGACGGAATGGAGGTGGAGGGGGATGTCGAGGCGGGTGCATAGGGCTTGGACAAAGTGTTGGTCGGCGTCGGACTCGGAGTCGCGGAGACCGTGATTGACGTGGACGGCGGAGATGCCGACGCCAAGGGCGGAGTGCTTGGTCTGGTTGGCGGCATGGAGGGCGAGGAGCAGGGCTACGGAGTCGGCTCCGCCTGAGATGGCGACGCAGAGGCGATCGCCGGGGCGGATGTGTTCTCGGGAGAGGGCCAGGGTGGGAGGCGGCATCGTCTTTCATCTTAACGGCTGCTCTGGGTGGGATGGGCCTTATACTGCAGCGATGTTCGATACAAGACTGGCTGTGGCCGAAGACGCTGAGCTGATTGCAGAGCAGCGTTGCAGGATGTTTGTGGACTCCGGGCAATCGGACGAGGGGCAGATGCGGCTTATGGTGGCGAACTTCGTGCCCTGGGTTCGGACGAGGCTGACCGATGGCAGCTATGTTGGGTGGCTGGTGCAGGAGGGCGAGCAGGTAGTGGCCGGGGCGGGGATGTGGCTGATTGACTTTCCGCCGCACTGGATGGATCCAGAGCCGGTGCGGGCTTACCTGCTGAACTTCTATGTCGATCCGGCGTTTCGCGGAGAAGGACTGGCTTATGAGCTGCTGACGACGGCCGTGGACGAGGCGAGGCGGCGGGGGATCAAGGTGGTGTCGCTGCATGCTTCGAAGTTTGGGAAGCCGCTGTATGCGCGGAACGGGTTTGAGCCTACGAACGAGATGATCTTGAGATTGAATGGCGGGGAAGCGCCGCAGGGATAAGCGTCGATCGGTGCAGGATGCAGTGGATGTACGAATGTTTTCGTTGACTCCTACGGAGGCCTTCGTATATCAATGGTTGGGCGACTGGATTCTGTGCTTTGATGGTCTGTCGATATTTCTATATCTCGATTCTTTGTAAAGAGGAGCTTCCATGAGACACGAGGTGTTGTTTGGGGGCCTGCTGGGGCTCTTTGCGATCTCTGCGCCGATGCAGGGGTATCAGGCAAGTGATGCGAAGGGTCCGCTTACCGGGCGTTGGGTGGTGACGGCGGACTATTACGGAACTCCGATTTATTTCCGTCTCGACCTGGAGCAAGAGGGAGAGAAGTTGGGTGGGAAGTTTAGCGGGGATAAGCTCGAGGGTTCGCTCCGTGGGGGAGCGGTTCATTTTGTGGGTAAGGATGAGCGTGGTGGCACGGATGAGGTGAATGGGACCGTTAAAGACGGGGTTCTCACGGGTACGGTGGTGTTCAAGGATGCGGATAATCAAGATACTCCGTCTAAGGCTTCGTTTACCGCGAAGTTGGCTCCTGCACGGCCTAGCGGGGAGGCAAAGCGACATGAGTTTACTCCAACGGTCTTCTACCGGCAGTTCTCGGCTCTGAATAAGCCGGTGCTTCGGATTGCGCCGGGCGATACGGTCCATACCAATACGGTGGATGCGGGAGGGACCGACGCGAAGGGGGAGCGGCGGGTGATGGGAGGGAATCCGCAGACCGGGCCTTTCTATATCGAGACGGCGCTGCCTGGGGATACGCTGGTAGTTCATCTGACGCGGCTGCGTCTGAACCGGGACTGGGCGATCAGTACGGACGGCATTGTGAGCCGAGGCATGGATGGCGATGTGGCGGTGAAGATGAAGGATGTTGGCCAGTCCGTTCGATGGAGTCTGGATTTGGCGAATGGAACGGCTTCTCCGGCCAAGCCAGGAGAGCATATGGCGCATTACACGGTGCCGATGCGACCGATGCTGGGATGTGTGGCGGTGGCTCCGGGTCCCGCGCAGGCTGCTCCGGGTACGGGGGACTCAGGTGGATGGGGCGGCAATATGGACTTCAACGAGTTGGTGGAGGGAGCGACGATCTATCTGCCGGTGCAGAATCCGGGGGCGCTTTTATACCTTGGCGATGGGCATGCGGCGCAGGGCGATGGCGAGACGACGGGCGATGCGCTGGAGACCTCGATGGATGTCGAGTTTACGGTGGATGTGATTCCGGGCAAGAGGATCTCAGGGCGGCGGGTGGAGTCTCCCACGCACATCATTTCGATGGGATTGGACGGATCGCTGGATGAGGCGTTTCGGTCTGCTACCTCAAATATGGTGCGGTGGCTTACGGAGGACTACAAGCTGACGCCTTCGGAGGTGGCGGAGGTGCTGGGCAGTGCGGCGGAGTACAAGGTGAGCGAGGCGGCGGATCGCAATGCGGGGATTGTGCTGAAGATCAATAAGGAGCGGTTGAAGACGCTGACGGTGGCGGCGAAGTAGAGGTCCTTGGGTCAGATGCCCGCTTCAGGGGTGGCTGGAGTGGGCGGCGGTTGTCGAGTGTGGCGGGCGCATCTTGTATACTCCGTTGGTTATGCGAGTATTTGTCATTCTTCCAGCAGCGGGTATTGGGACACGGATGGCCACCGGTATGCCGGGGTCGGCGGCGGCTCCGAAGCAGTTTCTTGAGATCGGTGGAGTGCCGGTGTTGATCCGCTCGGTGCAGGCTTTTCTGGCGGTGCCGCGGGTGGATGCGGTTTGTGTTGCGGTACGGGGAATCGACCGCGAACGGGTGCTGGCGCAGGTGGAGGAGTTCAAGCTTGGGCCTCGGGTGCATCTGGTGGAGGGTGGGGATAACCGGCAGGAGTCGGTGGGGAATGCTCTGGCAGCGTTGGAGTGCGAGGACGACGATGTCGTGCTGGTGCATGATGCGGTGCGGCCTCTGATCGATCCGGGGACGATCGAACGGACGATCGATGCGGTGACGCGGCATGGAGCGGCGATTGTCGGGATGCCGGCGGTGGATACGATCAAGCAGGTGGAGAGGACGGCGGATGGGGCGATTGTGACGAGTACGATTCCGCGGGAGAGGGTGATTCATGCGCAGACGCCGCAGGGGGCTCTGTTTGGGCTGCTGCGAAGGGCGTTTGCGGAGGCGGAGACGGACGGGTTCTCGGGGACGGATGAGGCCAGTGTGCTGGAGAGGGCGGGAGTAGAGGTGTGGGTGGTGCCTGGGTCGGCACGGAATTTTAAGATTACGCAGCCGGGGGATATTGAATTGGCGGAGTTTTACCTGGGTCGGGAGAAGGCGTAACGGTGATGAAAGGGATAAAAAGCTGATAAGAGCTGAGGTGTGGAATGGGGTTGCTTGCCGTTGACAGATGTTGGTTGAGGCTTGTTAGAGGAAGATGCGATTGATCGATCATCGTGAGAGGGAAGGTTCCAACGAGGTGTTTGCGGGGGCGAACGATCTGACGACGGAGAAGATCATCGGCATTTTCTACGAGGTTTATAACGAATTGGGGTTCGGATTTCTTGAGTCGGTTTATCGAGAGGCAATGAGAATTGCTCTTCAGCAGGCGGGGCTTATGGTGACCTCTGAAGCACCGATTCCGGTAAGTTTTCGAGGTAGTCTGGTTGGGATATTTCGGGCAGATCTGCTGGTTGAAGATAAGGTGATTTTGGAATTGAAGACTGCTGAACTGATCAGCAAAGGACATGAGGCTCAGTTACTGCACTATCTCCGGGCGTCGGAGATTGAAGTTGGTCTTGTGATGAATTTTGGATCGACTGCCAAGTTTCGACGGCTTGAGATGAAGAACGACAGAAAGAAAAGACTGTCGTCCGTTTTGCTGCGCTCCGAAGGAGTGCGAGGATAGCGTATGGGTATGAGGATTGGTTTCGGGTTTGACTCGCATGCTTTTAAGGCGGGGGTGCCGTTGGTGATCGGCGGGCTGAAGATTGAGCATAGCGAAGGTCTGGCCGGGCACTCGGATGGGGATGTGCTGTTGCATGCGATAACGGATGCGCTGTTGGGGGCGGTGTCGGCGGGGGATATTGGGACGTTTTTTCCGCCTAGCGATCCGCGGTGGAAGGGGGCGGCGTCAGATATTTTTCTGCGGACCGCGCTGGAGGAGATTGCTACGGCGGGGTATCGGATCGTCAATATCGATACAGTGCTGGTGATGATGCGGCCTAAGATCGTGCCGATTGCCGGAGAGATGCGGGAGAGCGTGGCGACGTTGCTGGGGGTGAAGGCGAGCGATGTCGGGATCAAGGCGAAGACTCCGGAGGGCTTGAACCAGGATGGTGTCGCTGTGGCGTATGCGACGGTGTTGCTGGAGTCGATTGCGGAGGAGGATGGGCTGGCGCGGATGACGGCGACGGCAGAGGATGACATGGATGCGGTGGTGGAGAGTCTGGTAGGAAATGGGAGGGATACTTCGGCTTTGGGGCGGAAGCTGACTCCCTTCAATACGGATGATCTGACTTAGGGCGTCTGGCTTAGGGTTCTGGGCGAAGGATTTGAGTCCTGCTGCGGTTGGGCGACGTCTGGTGGTAGAGGGCTGTATGGGGCTTGATAGCGGGGCGAAGATTTTGGATGGAAGTGGAGCGGGGTCTTGCTGCTCTCCTGCGGCTCGGCGGGGGGCTGGTATAGAGCAGCAGACGCCCGGCGTGGGTGGTGGGGATGGGCGGCCGATGGTGGCGTTGGCTGGGGATTTTTTAATGGGGACGGACTACCGGGATGCTTTTTCCGCCGATGGGGAGGGGCCGGTGCGGCGGGTGAGGTTGTCCGGGTTCGATATAGATACCTATCCGGTTACAAATAAGGATTTTGCCGAGTTTGTTGCGGCGACGGGATATCGGACAGAGGCGGAGAGCTTTGAGTGGTCGTTCGTATTCTGGATGCATCTGCCGTTGGACCGGCTGGATGAGCTGGTAGAGGATACGGTGGCGGCGGCTCCGTGGTGGTGCAAGGTTCCGGGGGCGTGGTGGCGGGAGCCGGAAGGGCCGGGGTCCGATGTTGCGGCGCGGGGGGATTATCCGGTGGTGCATGTGTCGTGGAACGATGCGGCGGCGTATGCACAGTGGGCGGGTAAGGCGCTGCCGACGGAGGCGCAGTGGGAGTTTGCTGCGCGGGGCGGGTTGGAGCAGAAGCTTTATCCGTGGGGCGATGAGCTGACGCCGGGTGGGCGGCATATGTGCAATATCTGGCAGGGGGAGTTTCCGCAGGTGGATACGGCGGAGGATGGTTGGGCGGAAGCTTGCCCGGTGGAGAGCTTTCCGCCGAATGGGTATGGGTTGTACTCGGTGACGGGGAATGTTTGGGAGTGGTGTGCGGACTGGTTTACGCGAGGGTTTACGGGCGAGGAGCGGAGCGATCCTGTGGGGCCGGATTCGGGTGAGGCGAAGGTGATGAAGGGTGGGTCTTTTCTTTGCCATGCCTCGTATTGCAACCGGTATCGTGTGGCGGCGCGGACGTCGAATACGCCGGATAGTTCGGCTTCGAATATTGGATTTCGTTGTGTGCGAGTAGCAGGATAGCTGAGGAGATCGATTGATGAGTGAGCAGGACAATGAGGCGGGTAAGACTTCGCGGCGAAACTTTTTGACGAAGGCGGCAGGGGCTGCACTGGCGACGGCGATTCCGGCTGGAGCGCAGAGTGCAGATGTGGAGGTGAAGGCTCCAGTGGCGAAGGGCAGGAAGCGTCCGCTGAATATGCTGTTCTTTATGTCGGATGACATGAGGCCAGAGCTGGCTTGCTATGGGAGCCGGTTTCACTCTCATAGTCCGAACATCGATAAGCTGGCGTCGCAGGGAGTGCGGTTCGATAGGAACTACTGCCAGTTTCCGCTGTGCAATCCTTCGCGGTCGTCGCTGTTTACGGGACATCCACCGAAGCTGACGAATGTGCTGGGGAATTCGACGAGTGTGACGAAGCTGCATCCGGAGATGGTGACACTGCCGAGGTTGTTCCGCGAGCATGGGTATACGACGCTGCGAAGTGGGAAGCTCTTTCACGCGGGGATGGACGATCACCTGGGATGGACGGTGTTTGAGGGCGAGGTCGAGTCGCTGCATCCGACGCAGGAGGGGGTGAAGATGGATATCCCTCGTGTGCAGATTCCGATGGCGGATGGCGTGTTGCCGGTGCTGCCGCAAGATAATGCGCGGGCGGCGCACTCGGATGAGATTCTGGTGCTGAAGGGGAATGGCGAGGGGGCTTCGGACTACATGGTCGCGGATCTGGCGATTGAGAATCTGCGAGCTTGCAAGGATAAGCCGTTCTTTATCGGGTGCGGGTTCTCGAAGCCGCATAGTCCGCCGACGGCTCCGCAGCGATTCTTCGATATGTACGACGTGGGAAAGATCGATCTGCCGCGGGACTTTGCGGCTTGGCCTACGGTTCCAGCGGGGTTTCCGAAGGCTTCGATACGGATGCGGAACGCGGATCTGTTTATTGGGCGCGGGGCTTCGGAGTCGGAGGCGAAGGAGGTCATTCGCGCTTATCTGGCGTCGATCTCGTGGGCGGATTGGAATCTGGGGCGGGTGCTGGCGGAGCTGGACCGGTTGGGTCTGCGAGAGAATACGGCGGTGGTGTTTGTTGCGGACCACGGGTACCAGTTGGGAGAGAAGGGCAAGTGGTCGAAGGCGGGTTCGCTGTTTGAGGGGGGGACGAGGGTTCCGCTGATTATCCATATGCCGGGCGCTAAGGGGAATGGGCGGTCTTCGACGCGGATCGTGCAGTCGCTGGATATCTACCGGACGATGGCGGAGTTGTGTGGGCTGGAGGTTCCGAATGGAGTGGAGGGTAAGAGCCTGGTGCCGCTGCTGAACGATCCGCGTGCTGCGTGGGAGGAGCCTGCGTACAGCATCTGGAGCGAGGATGGGACGACGGTGCATGGGACAGCGGTGCGCACCGAGCAGTGGCGGTATGCGGAGTATGGCAAGGATGCGGCGAATGGGGCGTTGTTGTTCGACGTGCATGCCGATCCGATGGAGCTGACGAATCTGGCGGACGATCCGAAGTTTGCGGATGTGCGGAAGAGGTTGTCGGGGTTGGTTGCGGCCTATAGTTATCCGGCTTAAGCCTGAACCGAGTTTTCTACAGGATGGTTTGGCTTAGTCTTATGCGTGCTGCAAATTCTTTCCTGGAGCTCGATTCATGACTTACGTACCTGATCCAAAGCGTTACGAGCAGGCGACGTTTCGTCGCTGCGGACATTCGGGGATTGCGTTGCCACCTATCTCGCTGGGGCTGTGGCAAAACTTCGGCGGAGCTGATGTCTTCGAGACGGGGCGTGCGGTGGTTCGGCGGGCGTTTGACCGTGGAGTGACGCACTTCGATCTGGCCAATAACTATGGGCCGCCTTATGGGTCGGCGGAGGAGAACTTCGGGCAGATTTTGAAGAAGGACTTCGGAGATCTGCGGGATGAGTTGATCATCTCTACGAAGGCGGGCTGGGATATGTGGCCGGGGCCTTATGGGATTGGCGGATCGCGGAAGTACCTCGTCGCTTCGCTGGATCAGAGCTTGAAGCGGATGGGGCTGGATTACGTCGATATCTTTTATTCGCATCGTCCATGGAAGGATGCGCCGATCGAGGAGACGATGGCGGCGCTGGCGCAGATCGTGCGGCAGGGGAAGGCTCTGTATGTGGGGATCTCTTCGTATGGGCCGGAGGGGACGCGGCGGGCGGCTGAGATTCTGAAGGCGGAGGGGGTGAAGCTGCTGATCCATCAGCCTTCCTACTCGATGCTGAACCGCTGGATTGAGGATGAGTTGCTGGGGACGCTGGATGTACTGGGTGTGGGTTGTATTGCCTTTTCGGCGTTGGGGCAGGGATTGTTGACGGATAAGTACCTGAATGGTGTGCCTGAGAACTCGCGGGCGGCGGCTGAGGGGAGCTTCGAGAAGGGTTACTTGACGAAGGAGAACCTGGATCGGGTAAGGGCGTTGAACGAGATTGCCACGAGGCGGGGACAAAGCCTGGCGCAGATGGCGATTGCTTGGGTGCTGCGTGATCCGAGGGTAACTACGGCCTTGATCGGCGCACGGAATGTGAAGCAGTTGGATGATTCGCTGGATGCGCTGAAGCGGTTGGACTTTTCTCCAGAGGAGTTGAAGGAGATCGATCAGTATGCGAAAGAAGGCGGGATCGATTCGTGGCGTGAGGTCTCGGTAGAGTAGTTGTAGAGGGTTTTGTTTGGAAGAAAGGGCGCGATTTGAATCGCGCCCTTTTTGTTAGTGAACGGTAAGGAGCGGTTATGCGAGCTGATTTTATTTTGCTGATGGGTATGGTAGCGGTTGGTAGTTCAGCTTGGGCGCAGACGGTTGGGGATGCAAGTCTGCAGCCGCGTTCGACGGTAGCGAAAGACTGTGTTGTGACGATGGGGGAGTGGGCTACTCCGGCGGAAAAGAGTTGCTACGCGACTACTCCGGACTATGAGGAGACGATGGCGTATCTGCGGCGAGTGCAAGGTGCGGCGGCGGGGCAGGTAAGGATCGAGGCGTTTGGGAAGACGGGTGAGGGGCGGGAGTTGGACGTGGTGGTGGTCTCGAAGGATGGGGCCTTCGAGCCGACTGCGCTGCATGCGGCGAAACGGCCGATCGTGCTGGTGCAGAACTCGGTGCATGCAGGGGAGATGGATGGGAAGGATGCGTGTCTTGCGCTGCTGCGGGATATGGTGATCTCGAAGACGAAGGCGGCCCTGCTGGAGCGGGCGGTGTTCGTGTTTATCCCGATGTATAACGCCGATGGACATGAGCGGAGGGGTGCGTATAACCGCATCAATCAGGATGGGCCGGCGCAGATGGGATGGCGGGGGAACGGGACGAATCTGAACTTGAACCGGGATTATTTGAAGGCGGATGCTCCGGAGACGCGGGCGTTTCTGGCGATGTTTCATCGGTGGCTGCCGGACTTTTTTGTCGACGACCATGTGACGGATGGGGCGGACTATCAGTACGACGTGACCTTCACGATCGACGATGGACCGAATCTTCCGAGCGCTACGGTGAAGTGGGTGGATGATGTGGCAGCTCCGACGTTGGAGCGGTATGTGAATGCGCATGGACATCTGGCGGCGCCTACCTATATCAATCTGGTGAACGACAACGATCCGGCAGAGGGTCTCGGGTTCAATGACGATCCGCCGCGTTTTTCGACGGGGTACACGGTCCTTGAAGGGCGGCCGGGGATGCTGGTCGAGCTGCATATGTTGAAGGACTACAAGACGCGGGTGACGGGGAACTACGAGATTCTGGCGGGGCTGATGGAGTTGATGAATCGGGATGCGGATAAGGTGATCGCATTGAATGCTGCGGCTGACGCAGAGGCTAGTGGGATGGGAGCGCATCCGCTGAACAATGTGAAGTATCCGCTGGCGCTGGGATGGGGTGGGCAGACGACGCCGTTTCTGTTTCGCGGGTACAAGTACGAGCGGGTGTTGAGCGAGGTGTCGGGGACGATGTCGGTGCGGTATACACGGGAGCCGTGGAATGTGTCGTTGCCGTTCCAGACGGGCTTCAAGGTGACGGCAGAGACTACGCTGCCAGCGGCTTATATTATTCCGGCGGCGTGGGTGAAAGTGATCGATGTGCTGGCGGCGCACCAGGTGGCGATGGAGCGGACGACGACGGCGTGGACGGGGGAAGTGCAGCGGTATCAATGCGGGGGGATGGTGTGGCAAGGGCCTCCGTTTGAGGGGAGGCATCCGACGTTTAATGGTGAGGCGACGCATGATGCGGGGAAGTATGGGAGCTGCGTGATTGTAAGAGAAGCGGTTACGTATTCGGCGGGGTCTGTGGTCGTGAGGCTGAATCAGCGGCTCTCTAAAGTTGCGGTCGAGTGGCTGGAGCCGGCGGGTCCGGATTCGGCGCTGCAGTGGGGGTTCTTCGATACGATCTTCGAGCAGAAAGAGTATGGCGAGGCTTATGTTCTGGAGAAGCTGGCGCGGGAGATGATGGCGAAGGATGCGAAGCTGAAGGCAGAGTTTGAGCGGAAGGTCGCGAGCGATCCGATGTTTGCCGGGAGCGCCGCCGCGCGGTTGGCATTTTTCTATGAGCGGACGCCCTGGTTTGCGGCGAATCGAGTAGGGGTCTATCCGGTGGGGCGGTTGATGGGGTTGGATGGGGTGCCTGTGGGGCGGTAGGGCGAGACCCTTCGCAGTTGACGGGAGATCTAGATTGGGAATTAGCGATGTGTAATGAGAAGGCATTTGCAAGAAAGTCTTTTGATTTTGACCTGTCCTGCGTAGACTCTGGATATTCCACTTTTCTGAAGGACACCAATGAAGACGAAGCTTCGTGTAGCGGCAGTATGTGGGTTGGCTGTAATAGCGATAGGAGCGCAGGCGCAGGCTCCAGCGGTTGTGGCGGATGATTTTGTGCGGACGCACTATGCGAAGTATGAGTACCGTATTCCGATGCGGGATGGGGTGAAGCTGTTTGCTTACGCGTATGTTCCGGTGGCGGGCGCGTTCAAAGATGCAGGGCCTTATCCGATTCTGATGACGAAGACGCCTTATAGCTGCGCTCCGTATGGCGAGGATAAATTTGCGGCGAGGCTTGGGCCGAGCACGGAGCTGATGGAGTCGGGGTACATCTTTGTGTGCGAGGATGCACGGGGACGGACGGTGAGCGAGGGTGTGTTTCAAGAGATGAACGTGCACATCGATGAGAAGAAGTCGCCCAAGGATGTGGATGAGTCCAGCGATATGTATGACACGGTGGAGTTCCTGCTGAAGCATGTGGAGAACAACAACGGGAAGGTGGGGATTACGGGGATCAGCTACCCGGGATTCTACACGTCGGCGAGCATCATCGATTCGCATCCGGCGATTAAGGCGGCTAGTCCGCAGGCGCCGATGACGGATCTGTTTTTCAACGATGATGGGTACCATGGCGGAGCTTTCATGCTGGGAGCGAACTATGGATTCTACCGCGGGTTCAAGCCGCAGAAGAATCCGCTGATTCCCGCAGGCGGGGCGGGTGGTGGAGCGGCTGCTTCGAGTAAGGAGAACCCCGATACGTATACGACGCTGCTGGCCGCGGGGGCAACGGGGAACCTGGATAAAGGGAAGGATTATTTGAATGGCGAGAACTGGTTATTTCATGATCAGGTCACGCACACCACCTATGACGACTACTGGAAGAAGCGGGATATTTCGCGTCATATGAAGGGTGTCCACACGGCTGTGATGACGGTGGGCGGATGGTTCGATGCGGAGGATCTTTCGGGGCCGTTCAAGACGTTTCATGCGATCGACGAGTTCAATCCTGGGGCAGTGAATACGCTGGTGATTGGGCCATGGACGCATGGCGGCTGGTCGCGGACGGACGGCGACCGCCTGGGGGATGTGACGTTCAACTCGAAGACCGCGGCGTTTTATCGAGCGAAGATCGAGTTTCCATTTTTCGAGTTTTATTTGAAGGGCCGGAACGGTGGGCCGCTGCCCAAGGCCTATGTCTTTGAGACTGGCAGCAATGTGTGGAAGACCTATGACGCGTGGCCACCGAAGCCCGCTACGGCGAAGATGCTGTACTTTCGTGAGGGCGGCCGGTTGAGCTTTGAAGCTCCTACCGAGAAGAGCGGTGTGGATGAGTATGTGAGCGATCCGGCGCACCCGGTACCGTTTGTTGAGTACACGACGGCGACGGTTCCGCAGCGGTATATGGACGACGATCAGCGGTTCGCCTCGCGGCGCTCCGATGTGCTGGTGTATGAGTCGGAGCCACTGACGGAGAATGTAACCATTACAGGTCCAGTGCGGCCGAAGCTGAAGATCGCTTCGACGGGAACGGACTCGGACTTTGTGGTGAAGCTGATCGATGTGTATCCGTATGACTATCCGAATGCCGTTGGGGTAGAGGCGGGGAACAAGAGGGTGATTGGCGGGGCCCCGATTGTGATGGGTGGATATCAACAGCTAGTGCGGGGCGAGCCGATGCGGGCGAAGTTCCGGGATAGTTGGGAGAAGCCGACTCCGCTGGTGCCGGGAAAGATGGTGAATGTGAACAGCGAGATGCCGGATGTGAACCACACCTTCCGCACAGGGCACAGGATCATGGTGCAGGTGCAGAGCTCGTGGTTCCCGCTGGTGGACCGGAATCCGCAGACGTTTGTGGATATTCCGAATGCCAAGCCAGAGGACTTCAAGAAGGCTACAGAGAGTGTCTATCGGAGTGCCGGTGCCGCTAGTGGGGTGGAAGTGCTGGTGCTGCCGCAGCCGTAGTTCTGTTGGAATGCAAATGAAACGGCAGGAGAGGATTGCTCTCCTGCCGTTTTTCTTTGGCGCAATGAATCAAGCCTTGGCGAAGGGATCTTCGAGGCTGGGGCTCTGGGGGGTGAAGAGTTTGCCGCCAGTTTCGGTGACGTACCAGTCGTCTTCGAGGCGTACGCCGAACTCGCCGGGGAGGTAGATGCCGGGTTCGTCGGAGAACGTCATGCCTGCGACGAGAGGAGTAGGGTTGCCGCGGACGAGGTAGGGCCATTCGTGGCCGTCCATTCCGATGCCATGGCCGAGGCGGTGGGTGAAGGTCTTGTAGTCGGGACCGAAGCCGGCAGCGGTGATGATGCTACGGGCCGCGTCGTCGATGGCGTGGCAGGGAAGCCCCGGACGAGCTGCGGCGATGGCTGCAGCCTGGGCTTTATGCACGATGTCGAAGACCTTCTTCTGCTTGTCGGATGCTTTGCCGAGGACGAAGGTGCGGGAGATGTCGGATTGGTAGCCTTCGACGGTGCAGCCATCGTCGATGAGAATGATCTCATTCTCGCGGATGACCTGCGGCTGGAGCGAGCCGTGGGGGAGGGCAGAGAACTCACCTACCTGGCAGGAGACTACCCCCTGGACGCCGGAGCGGCCGTATGCAGCGTCGACGAGGCCGGTGAACTGGCGCGTGGTCATGCCGGGTTGGGCGGACTTGAAGGCGGCCTCGTATACGGCGAGGGTGATGTTATTGGCGAGCTGCATGAGGGCGAGCTCGGCGGGGGTCTTTATGGCGCGGCAGCCCATGGTGACAGGGATGGCGCTGACTGCAGTAAGAGCGGGGCTGGCGTGGGCGATGCCATCCGCGAAGACGAACTGGGTACGTTCTTCTACGCCGATCTTGCCGGTGGTGAGGCCAGCTTCTTTGAGAGCCTTGGCGAGAAGAGCGTAGGGGCTTTCGTCTTCATTCCAGGTGTAGACCTTCGTGGTGGATGCGCTGGGCAGAGTTGCCGGCTTGGCTTCCATGCGCTCGCGGACACGGCCTTCTTCAAAGACGGGGCAGACGACGAAGGGAGCGCCGGTAGCGGGAAGTACCCAGGCGAAGAAGCGTTCGGACTGTCCCCAACGAAGTCCGGTGAAGTAGGTGAGGGAGGTGCCGGTGGCGATGACGAGGGCGCCAAGTTTGTTCTGGTGAAGGAGGGTGCGGGCTCGTTCGAGGCGTTGATCGCGTTCGGCGAGGGTGATGGGAGTGGCCTCGGTACGGCGATTCGGAAGAGCGGCTATGGCGGGGGGCAGGCTCTCGGGAGTGACGGGCGCGGAGGCCGGGCGCTGGGCTTCGAGATCGCGAGGCAGAAGAAGAGCGGGAGCAGCGGCTACCGCGGCTGCGGCATGGAGGAAACGTCTACGTGAGGGCATGGGTCATTGTAACTGGGTTGTTCGTGCGCATTGGGACGGGGAATTTTCTATAGCGGTGTGATGCTTCGATAATCGGCTTAGCGAGCCGAAATTCGCACGATTTGGGTTGGCTGCGATTGTTTGGCGATGCTAGGCTGACTTCTGCGGCTTGTGTTGGCGCGGGTTTTTTCAAAGAGCGGAGACTGTCCACGATGGCGATGATTACGACGGTGCAACAGCATATCCTGCAGCAGCAACAGGCGGCCTTGAAGGCGACGGGACGTGAGGCGTCGGGGACGTTCAGCTGGCTGCTGAGCGGAATTACGCTGGCGGCGAAGATGGTTGAGGCTCGGATTCGGTCGGCTGGGCTGAGCGATGTCTACGGGGCATTTGGCGCGGAGAATGTGCAAGGCGAGCAGCAGCAGAAGCTGGATGTGTATGCGAACCAGGCCTTGCTGCATTGCCTCGGACTGCGGGACAGCGTCGCGGCTCTGGTGAGCGAAGAGGACGAGGAGCCGGTGACGTTTAACCGGGATGCGGAGACTGGTAAGTACATTATCGTTTTCGATCCGCTGGATGGATCGAGCAACATCGATGTGAACGTAAATGTGGGGACGATCTTCAGTGTGTTGCGGCGGTTGCCGGCGGAGTTGGGGACGCTGGAGGAGTCGATTTTGCAGCCGGGATTCCGGCAGGTGGCGGCGGGGTATGTGGTGTATGGACCTTCTACAGTGTTGGTTTATACGACGGGTAATGGAGTGCATGGATTTACGCTAGACCCTACAATTGGCGCGTTCGTGCTAAGCAACGAGCAGATGAAGATGCCGGAGCAGGGCAGCTATTACAGCGTGAATGAGGCGAATGCGGCTGGGTGGCCGGAGGCGTATCGCAAGTATGTCGAAGGGTTGCGAATGGGGGCGCTGGGGAAGGAGTACAGCTCGCGGTATATCGGGAGCCTGGTTGCTGACTTCCATCGGACGCTGCTCAAGGGTGGAGTGTTTCTGTATCCGCCGACGACGAAACAGCCGAAGGGCAAGTTGCGGTTGCTATACGAGGCGAATCCGTTGGCATTTATCGCGGAGCAGGCGGGTGGGATGGCGACGAGCGGGACGGGGCGGATTCTGGATATCAAGCCGGAAGGGATTCATCAGCGGACGCCGTTCTGCGTCGGCAGCAGACGCGAGATGGAGGCCTTGGCCGCGGCGGTGGGGAAGTGAGTGCAGCAGCGACGGCGAAAGAATTTGCCGGTGTGGTGACCGACATTCGGCTGGAATCGCGGGTGGAGGGGATCGCACGATGGCAGATGACGGTGAGCGGAAGTGCCTTTGGAGTGGGGGATATCGGTGTGCTTGAGGCGGTGGCGCGGAGCGGGACGCGGCTGGTGGTTCCAGTGTTGAGCGTGACCGTGGATGAGGACGGCGAGGTCTGGCACGTAGTGGAGAAGCCACTGGCCGCCGGGACCGAGGTGACGGGTCGCGTCGGGGGATTGGCTTAACGGGGTTGGAGGGATGGGCCAGGTGCTGATACACTCGGTGATGTTGTTCGGGTGTGAACGCAGTGCGTTTCACCTTGAGCAAGGGGGACTAGGGGCTGTAGCTCAGCTGGGAGAGCGCCTCGTTCGCAACGAGGAGGTCAGCGGTTCGATCCCGCTCAGCTCCACCATAGAATCAATCCCTTAGGTTGAAAATCCGGGAACAATAAGTGGTCCCGGATCGGCGAAGGAACAATAAAGGAACATTAGCCCCAGCTAGGCGACTTTTGCCTTAGGGAACACCCGCAGGGCAACCTTGCTGGACGCCTCCCTTTTTTCCTCGCCCACCGTCTGCGCATAGGTCCCCAGCGTCATCTCGGAGTCGAGTGACGCATGAGCTCCATACTCACATGAAGGCTTGCTCCCTCAGACAGCAGCAGGGAAGCGAAGCTCCTGCGCAGCGTGTGCCAGCCCAGCTTTGGTTTGGTGATTCCTGCCTGTTTGATAGCTGGAGCCACATTCCTCTGCCAAAGAGTACCGGGCCAGAGTGGCTGCTTTCCGAAGTGGAACTCAGAGGCAAAGACCCAGTCATCGGAGGCGGTGAAGTCGGACTTCCGCTTCCAATCGTGGAGCGCTTTGAGTGCCTGTTCCGGAATCGGGAGGGGGCGTCGTGAGGAGTCCGTTTTGGTCCCCCCTATGATGCCATCCACGTAGGAACGTCGGACATGCAGGATCGCACGCTCGAAGTCCAAGTCAGCCCACTTGAGACCGAAGATCTCGCTTCGCCTCATTCCCATCACTGCTGCAAGAAGAAAGGCCGTCCTCACCGGCTCGACGCCCCCGAGTTCGCGCAGGATAGCCGCGATCTCGGCGGGCTCCAGAATCGACGGTTCGATCGTCCTCTTCCGCACCTGCCTCACATTGGCGATGGGGTTGTTTGGGTACAATTCATAACGCATGGCGTGCCGGAAGGCAGCTCCGAACACCTCCCGAATCTTGGCTTTTGTGCCGTTGGCTTTGCCAACGAGCGGAGCCAATCTTCGACCGTGACTGCCTTGATTGACTGAAGGTTGAGTGAACCCCACTTTGGGACGATATAGTTCGTCAAAATATATTTGTATGCTTTGACGACCTTGATCGCTTTTCCGCAGGCTTCGCCCAACTCGCGTTCCTGGTAATGATCTACGAGCTCGGTGAGGGTCATGGCGATAACGGGTGCAACGGGCTCAGGTGCGTTGGCCCGTTGCCGATGTTCGTCTGCCTTCTTTTGCGCTTGCGTCTTGGTTAATTCTTTGACGGTGCCGAGAACGACCTTCCGCTGCATGCTCTTACCGTTTCTGACGGGCTCCCGCCAGCGAAAGATATAAACATCGACTCCGTTGCTTCTGTTTTCGGTTGTCAAACATCCGGCCTGATAGCGGCTTCTTTTGTGCATCATGTCACCTGATCCTTTCGGGTTAGGCGGCACGAACGGTGCTGTCAGTGTAACCCGATTCAAGCCATGCTTTCAGTTGCGCCAGCGGGAAGACGATCTTGCGCGCGCTCAAGCGGCGATGGGGAACTTTACCCTGTCTTGCCCAACGCAAGAGCGTGACCGGATGCAGCCTGGCAATTCGCGCAGCCTCCTTAGAGGTTAGGAAGATCTCGTTAGAAGCAGTATCACGCGATGAAATGCTGTTGGATGATGAAGACAAGACGACCTCCATTCGGTCTCTACATTGAGTTGCTGGTATCAATTGATGCCAGATGCCCCTAGCCTGTTCTGGAACAGACGAAGTGTCCAATATTTCTTATTGATCGGGTGATTGATTTCATTGATGGGCGTGGCTTACGCGACGCGTTTTTTGGGAGACCGTTGGAGTAAGTTTGGCCAAATGCACTATTTCTGTTGATGGCGGTGCGTTCTCTTGCCAGAATTTCCACAGGGAATTGGAAACGTTGTTTCTCTTTAGGTTTGTAGATTAGCGCAAGATTGCCATTCGTTTGAGACGGGTGCGCTATGTATGATTGGGCCGAGTTTAGACATTTTAAGTACCTGCTGGCGATTCTGGAACTGCAAGGATTCCGCGCCGCCGCAGAACAACTTAACACAGGGCAACCCAACCTAAGCATTCAGGCGAAGCAGTTTCAGGAATATGCCTCTCTCCGTCTCTATGAGAAGTCAAAGGATGGGCGCATCAGGCCTACCGAGACGGGGGTGGCGTTCCAGTTCATCGCTAAGTCTGTTCTGGAGGCGCGAGACGAGGCCTTCGAGGCTCTGGCCGCCATCGAGCGTGGGGAAATTGCCTCCGTGAGGTTTGGTTGCTCTCCATTGGTGGATCGAGCTCTATTTCAAAGCTTCTGCCAGATGCACAGAGAACTCATCCCGAGTTGGGCGATTCGTCCAGAACGAGACGACACCCTGCAGCTCGTAGAGAACGTAGTTGCCGGTGTCCTAGACGCCGCGATTGTTACCCATCCCATCAAGCATGCATTGTTACGGATCGAGGAGATCCACCGTGACCGCATTGTTGTGTGTCTGCGCAAAGATGATCCGTTGGCTTCGAAGGCGGCCTTACAGCCAATGGATCTGCAGAAAAACCTCACGATCCTATACCACCCCCAACGCCACCCCAATGCTCATGCGAGGCTCTTGGAGTTGCTTGGGGATGCGGGTATCGAGCTAGAAGAGTATTCTCGAGCGTCGCATCCCAGCGAAATGCAAACACTCGTGAAAGATGGCTATGGCTTAGCTCTTATTCGGCAGGGAACGACACTTGAGAACGAGTTGACGACGCGTCCCATCGCCGGTGTGGACTGGACGGTAGACACTGTCGTGATCTACCACCGAGAATGTCATCCTAAGACGCTTCCCATCCTGGTTCGCAAGTTCAAACGGCAGCTAAAAAAAGACGAAAAGCAAACTGCGACGAAGACCGGCTCGCCTTCAAGACAAGCAAAACAGGAATCTGCCCAACTTACGCTACTGACCGACAAGGTTTTTTAAGAGAGCCAATCAATGGAATCGATCACCCGATTGATAACAAGTATTGGACGGAACGGAGAGTAGGTCTCATGATCTCCACATGTCACGACTGTTCTCAGTCGATGGAGGTTTCAATGTCTCTTAGAAGTTCATCCATCTTTTTATGTAAGGCCTGTCTTCGTAGCGGAAGAGTGGCGTCACTTTCACCGCGACAGTTGGCTCGCGGATTGCGCCCTGTTGCGCCGGCCCTTGTCGCACTGTCATTAGCTGGCGTTGCGCACGCCCAGGGAACGATGGACTTTTCCGGGGCGCAGACGCTGATGCAAACCTTTAATATGGGTCCGTCTTCCATTCAAGAGCGAATCGTACTCTCGAATCCCACCCAGATCGTATCCAAACAGCCGGTGGGCCGCTTCGATCGTCAACGAGAACATATCCGCGATCTCGAGCAGCATGCTCAATGTGGGATGGACTCCCGTTCGATGCAGGTTCGAAATAAGGTTTTTGGTTACCAGTTCGCGCCGTTCGAAGGCATAGCGCTCACGGTCATTCGACGGCCTGATCTGCCGATGGAGATCGCGCAGATGAACAAGAATGATCTCAGCCCGCGGAACCTTTCGATACACAGCGAAGGCTTCTCCTCTAAGAGCTCAACATCGGAGTTGCGACAGGTCATTCTCTCCTGTGGTCTTTGTAGCCAGTTTGCCCTTACGTTCCAGAATTGGCAAGAAGAGGAAATTGCAGACAGCGGCATTACTACAAATATCTCCAGATTCTAATATTGTGAAAGCTTTGTTTTTTGTCCTGGATGCGCTATGTGGTGCAGCGGGAGAATCCGCTTTGGACCCAGGAAAATTAGACGGAATGAAGATCGCCTCTGGATAGAAGCGCTTGGGTCGTACGGCCAACATTGCAGATCGGACACTATAGAATCGGACTTCATACGAAGTGGCACAGACCACCGAACCATTGCCACCCCGAACGATGACGGCCCGGGTTACCGCGTAGCAATGGGGGGTCTCCCTCGACCAAGGCGTACAACGCGTCTATATGTACGAGAACGACTTTGCGGACGGGAACCGAACTGTCATGCTCCACTACGTCTTCGGTGTCAGATTCTACAACTGCTACACATTACACTTTGCGGTCTTCGCATGTCTCGCAATGCGCAGTAAAGGTGTCCCACTCCGGGATGCCATAGAAACCAGAGCTATGAAGGAAGATCGGCTAAATCTTGCGCTTGGAGAAAGGCATAAATCGTTCGGACGGGCCTCTTCAAACTGGCGCAAGAGATCCATCCCCGCTGGACAAACCGGCCACTTGTCATCCATTCCCGTCGGATACGCTGAACTATGAGGTTCCTAGTCACCGAAATCACCGGGCTTCCATTCAATCACATTTCCCTCTTATAGCTCCGTCGCTTACGGAAGATCTAGACGCGCTTGCCACGAACTCGTCTCTTAACTGCAACAGGAGAGCGATCCTCAGGCAATGCGTTCAGAAGGTAAAACTCGTGAAGTTTGACCTGGAGAAGCTTTTTGTCAGGGAGTTGCGTCTGGTATTCGGCAATCAAGGCCGGTGACAGGCTGCGACTGAGTGCATACTCCACAACTTCATCATTCTTGCCGGCGCAAAGCAGGAGGCCTAAGGCTGGTTGCTCATGCTGTTTGCGTATATCGCGGTCCAGCGCTTCCAGATAAAAGTTAAGCTTCCCAAGATATTCCGGTTCGAACTCTCCGACCTTCAGTTCAATCGCGACAAGACAATTAAGGCCTCGATGGAAGAAGAGCAGCTCGAGCGCAAAATCGCGTCCACCGACCTGAAGGGGAAATTCGGAGCCGATAAAACAGAAATCGCGCCCCAACTCGATGAGAAAGTTCTTTAGTTTGTCCAGTAGAGCGCGGTGCAGGTCTGCCTCAGCATGAATCGGTGAGAGGCCCAGAAGTTCCAGGCTGTAGGCAGCCTTGAAGACACTGAGGGCTTCCGGATGTATTTGTCGCACCGCTGGCGAGACTTTTGGTGGTCTAAGCACAACCCGCGCAAACAGGGCGGCATTAAAACTGACGTTCCAGCTCTCGTTTGCTCCACCGCTCCCGAATGGCCACGCGCATATAAAATTCGCCTTCCTCCTGGCGTTTGCTCTGCCCGAGGATAATGAGGTGATGCGACCACGGCAATTGTCGTACCAGCGGTGCGACTTTCTTATCCCCTTGGTAAGTCTCGTAGAACTGCCTCATCCGGAACAGGTTGGCTCTAGTGAAGCCTCGTGGCCCTGGTTGAGTTCGGGCTATATATGCAGCGAGCTGGTCGACGACACCATCGCCCCATTCCGCCGCTTCGATCTTACGGCTGATCGTCGCTCCCACTTCCCAGTAGAGATCGATCAAAGCGGTGTTAACCGCTTGCAGAGCCTTTTCGCGAGACGCAGAAATGAGTCGGACGACCTCGGCGAAGGTCGCTTCGTCTTTCCTCGTTGCCCTTAAAACGATCGATTTAGACTTGGATGGCAATCGTTGATCTTCCGTTTCCATGATAGCCAAGCCGTCCCAAAGCGCCAAGCCAGAGATGAGAACAGGATAGTTCATGCCTTGGGTAGCACCTGCGCTAAATCCTTCTCAACATCGATCTCCCATTTCACAGCCATCAGAGCGACATGATGTCCAACGGTCGCGCGAAGTTCTCCAAGCGACATAAAGAACTGGAGTGTCTGCATAGAATAGCGATCTTGAAAATCGAGATCTTGCCCGGAGGCTGGAGTATTGTCCAAAAAGCTACGGCAGGCCGAACGGATCGCGGCCAAATGTTTGTAGAGATCGGAACCCTCCGTGACTTCAGACAATTCATCGGTCATAAATTTTCGGATCTCAATTGCCGAAAGGGCGCAATGCCCAGGATCTTCACAGGCGCAGGCATTGAACAACATCCGCCGGTCTTCAAGAAAACGTATCACTTTCTTCGCGATAGCCACGTCTGCTTTCTTGGGTATCCAGCCCACGGTAAAGAATGGAACCCCGACGCTATTGAGGCGAGATGCTATTTCCGAAAATTTCATAGGTCCTGGTCGCCCTTGTATAGAGTTGCACGAAGCATACAGCGATTAGGTAGTTTTCGGAACGGCCAGACATAAGTTGCCCAACGACCCGAATGGGCTTTGGAGGCCGGTAGGTACAGAGGCAGCAAGTTCCTTTGTGTCTACGCTCTTCGCCAGTCAACTCTGTGGATCTTCTTATTCCACATGTTTTGCTCGCAACTCCATTGCGGATCCCCTGGAGAACAAGCCGAAGCAACCCCCGGGTAGCGCTGTCGCGCGGCTTGGCCCCACTTCGGTTCGCAAGGGTGGGCGGCCCATAGAACGGGCCTTGCGGAGTCCGTTCGGATAAGCGCTGGTGGCGTGCCAAACGAAGGTGCGTGTTTGGCACTTGCCACGCCACCACTCCGGTCTCCCCACCCTTGCTTCCTCGCTCTGCTCTGTCTCCCGATGGATCGTTTTTTGTCCCGCTGCGCTGTGAGAAACGAGAAACGCCCATCGGGCAGACAGAGGCAAAAACAATGGAATATCAAAGCAACATCAACAACAGCGCATACTCCGACAGCAATGACGCAGCCAGCAGTAACGCTGGCAACCCACCTTCCGGTAGAAAAAACCGGAAGCCTGCATACTCACAACAGCAAACCACCAACCAGAGACAGACCGCACAGCAGATCATTAGCGCCAATGTGCAGAGCCTCATCGAGCAGCTAGAAGCTGGACACTCCGAAGCACTCACCGCCTAATCGGACCACGGGGGGGGAGATAGACTATGGAGGCGATATTCGCCGCATCAGCGCGGGCCTCGAGGTTGTCCTGTCGTCCGGTGCGATCAATACTCCAAAGATCCTAATGCAGTCTGGAATCGGAGATGAAGTCGAACTCAAGAGGTTCGGGATTCCTCTCGTCCAGCACCTGCCAGGAGTAGGGCAGTCTTTTCAAGACCACTTCGTGATCTTTGGATGTATTTGGGAATATCGACAACCGACGGTGATTCCGAACGCCGCCCGGGCGGTTCTCTCCTGGAAAAGCCATCCTCGTCTAGATACGCCGAATATCCAAATCGCCCAGAGCGATGGAGGGACCATTCGGAGCGAAATGAACGAACTGGGCCTGCCAGCGAATTCTTGGTGGTCGCTTGCCCCGGGGGGCGTAAGACCGCAAAGTCGAGGGTCCCTCCGTCTGACAGGCCGAGGCCCGCGCGATCCAATTCAAATTGAAGCAAATATGCTGTCGCATCCGGAAGACCTTGAGGCGGCCATCGCCTCCGTTGAACTATGCCGTGATGTGGCGGACTCAGATGCACTTCGACCGTTCAATAAGCGCGAATTAATGGCGGGAAATCTAAAGGGTGTTGAGCTCGAAAACTTCATTCGACAAAGAGCCGTTACATATTGTCATCAGACATCTACAGCGAAGATGGGGCGCGATTCTATGTCGGTTGTAGATGGCAGACTTAAGGTTTACGGCGTGAGCAATCTTCGTATCGCTGATGGATCAATTATGCCGCGTGTAACATCCGGCAACACGATGGCCCCATGCGTCGTCATAGGTGAACGCGCCGCAGAGCTTATCAAGCTAGAACATGCAGTCTAAAGCGCGATGAATGCCAGTTGATAACCAGCCATTCGCTAAGCGAAACCTAATGATTCCGTTCCTTCGGAAGCGAAGAATTCGTACCCGGAGACGCCAAAAGGCAATATGTAATTTATTCACTGCGGCCATGGAGAGCCGGCAGCTGCACGACCCCCGTCATGATTCCATCTGCTAGTGCACCTCGGCCCAAAATCGCACCCTTAGAGCCGCGCAAGGTCGCGATCAGAGCAGAAATGATGCTCGGGGAAAGCATAGACATTAACCCAGAATCGAATGGATACACCGTGACTAAACTCAAACGGATCGGGAGTTTGCTTTGATCCGGGCGGGTTGGGCAGTAGCGGTCGCTATCGTAGCAATCTTATCCATTCCAAGTCATGCCCAACGCTTGGTGGATGGCCCGCAGCCACAGTTGGCTGACCGCTCCCACATCTGGGCTCACTCCACCACCGACGAAGCGAGCCTTGTCCAGCGACAACGAGTCGAGTCAGCGGCATGGTGGACCAGCCGCACCGATCTAGCCATGGGAAGCGCCCAACTCCCGTTCGGCTCATGGATTGGAATTCAACTGAACGATTCCTCCATGCCCGCTGCCGATGTTACGAGGAATAGATCCTCCCAGGAGCTATCGTCAATCACTCCTCCGTCATGCTGGTCTTCTCTGTGGGTGTGGTCGGAGTTACCGAAGGAGCGGCGTGGCTGGCTCACCGGAAAAGCTGGAAGGAGACTGAGGTGATGGTGAGGATGCTGCAGGCAGGGGATTTGTTGTTTACGGGCCGGGCAGTGGTCAGGAATTACCGGTTGGACGTGGAGAAGGTAAGCAATGTGGAGTCGGAGGGCACAAAGATAGGAGGCGGCAACGGGGAAGACTTCAACAATCAACTTGTGAGTGTGGGGCGCTGATAAGCGACAAGGAACTCAGAGATTACGTGCGACCGTGATCGCAGATCCAAAGCAGTCTCCTTCTTCCCACCGCATACATGCCCACTGATCGTTTGCGCAAACAAGGCCGTTAAGGAAAGTTCCATAGAGCAGAATTCGAATGAAACGACCGCTCCTGTTCTTATGTAAGTTTCTGCTCAATTCAAATTACTACCGTATCTAAGGAGCAACATCATGAAAGCTGTCGGCATCGCCGTGTCCATCCTCTTTTTGACCAGCTTTATAGCCAACTCGGAGGCACAGTCATTGCAAGCGACATCATCGACGGATGTAGTCGCGAAAGCAAATCGGAAACCGCCCGTCATCAAGTTTCCTCAGGATTTGTACGATCACCCCACTTTCCAGACGGAGTGGTGGTACTTCACGGGAAATCTTCATTCACGGAATAATAAGGAATACGGCTTTGAGCTCACGTTTTTCCGCACCAATCAGCCAACTGGCGCGCCAGCTGGCGAACCCCAAGTCCAGCCGGTGATCTTTGCCGATCTTGCCGTCAGCGACATCAACGGGCAGCAGTTCTTCTTCCACAAGTCTCTCGCTCCTGAGAAAAGCCCGCTCGCAAGCATCACTGAGAAGCCATGGTCCATTCAGCTGGGGCCTTGGCAGCTAAAGCAGCCGCTTTCGGCGCTGGGAGTATTTCAGCTCAAGGCACGGCAGGACGATTTCGGAGTAAACCTGTTCTTGCAACCTCAGGTTCCCCCTGTTCTGCACGGCGACAAAGGTTTGTTTGAACTGGACGGTTCGGATGGGCAGGGCTCTGAGTTCTTCGAGTACTACTCGATTCCTCGATTAAAGGCAGCCGGATCGATCACGGTGAACGGGGAGGCCATTCCCGTCGAAGGTCTAGCCTGGAACGACCACGAGTACTTTACTCTCAAAGCGGGTCAAGATACCTTCCACAGCGCAGTAAGTAATGCTGATTATCCGATTGCATGGACCACGGACCCATTCTTCCTTTCCGTCTTTGAAGCGAAAGAAGTGAGCCTCACCGGTAAGGACAGAGAAGTACTCTGCCGACGTATGGCTGTGAACCGGTACGCTCTCGCCGGGGGCCAAGGTCAGCCCATTGACCGAGAAGGACATGGCACTGTCTTCGGCCTTTACCTTCCAGACAAAGTGCGCGCCTGCAACATCGAACTTCTCACCCTCATCTACACCGATCTTGCGAACTCCTTCCACTGAAGGAATCCTGTGAAGCAACTCGTCCATTCTCATCCCCTTGGTTTGTGCACATGCATGCTGGTTTGTGTTGTCGTCTCGCACGACAGACACGCCGCGAGACGTTGTTGGATCCGGTAATTACCCAACCGAAGCCACAGAGGCATGTTTGGCGCCGCGGCTCCGCTTTGTATAAGGGGCCGCGAGAGAGTCACTATGGGATGGCCAAGCGTTCATCGCCGATCGCGCAAGCGCTCTCAGTTCTCTTCTCCCTGCGCCACCCTGCCCCTCAAGAGCCATACCCCAAGCAACCACCATGACGTAGTTTGCGAGAGCCTCTGCGCTGGTACCTACAGGGAGATCGTCTTCAGCAATCGCCTTTTGGAAACGTTTGCGCAGAGCCTTCTTTCGGAATTCACGATGTTCTTTCAGCTCTTCGCGTATACCGTCCCCATCAGCTATCCATGCACTGTTCATTGCCAGACACCCCGGAGGGTGATCTGGCGACGACAGGAGGTCTGCATAGCCAAACAAGAGTCGCTCTGCGACCGCGCGGGCGGTCTTTTCTTCGAGTGCCTGAGCTGCAAATCCAAGGTACTGCTCCCGATAGCGTTGCAGAACCAGACGAAAAAGAGCGGCCTTGCTTTTGAAGGCGATGTAAAAGCTGGGCGGGTTGATCCCCATGCCTCCCGTGAGATCTGCAAGGGATGTTCCTTCGTACCCCTTTTCCCAGAAAAGCTTCGCCGCAACTTCAATCGCCGTGTCTACATCAAATTCGCGCGTTCGTCCCATCTCTGCACCTTTCTTCTCTCGCGTGGCCCTTCTTTTAGAGTGACGCCGTAGACGACTCCTGTTCCTCAAGGGACGGATAGGTTGTGCACCCGTCTGGGCCACCCTGATAGTAGGTAGCCATATTGCCTTCAGCGAAGGGGGTGTTTCTAGAAAATCGCCCGGGGAGGTGCGACACAGAGCCCGAATGCGCGATTTGAACGTAGACCTTTCCGCCATTGTTGTGAACGACGGACGTAACCCGCGCCCATGCTTCCACCCGCTGATTGTTGTAAATACTTGGAACGCGAATGCTGTCGATGGCCTGCTTGCTGATATACGCTCCACCTGTGATGATCAAACCTGCCGAGGCTCTTTGAGCGTAGTACTCAGCTTCGAGAGTTCCTGGCGCGCTCTCCGGTGATTTCGTCCTTCCTCGGGTCATGGTGCCATGGCGATGCGATTCTTCAGTTTCAACGACCCGAGTGTGTAAGAAGCTAGGGTAGCCTCTGTCCCATCGACATTCTGTTCTGTGCTCATGCAAATTCCTTTCAGGTGCGGTGAGAGATCGCTGGGCAACGTTCGTCTCAAACGTTTAACGTGTTGTTATCGAAGCGAGTAAGAACCAGCTTGCCTGCGACGTGTCGCTTCTCTGCGACCCTATGTGCTTCGGCAGCATCCTCCAACGCGAAAGTCTGAATAGGGGGAGTACGGACTGCTCCTAGTTCCAGCAGTTCCAGCACGCGTTCGAGGTGGCGACGATCTCTCCGAACATCTGGTCGCACCGCGCGCACATCTTTTCTAGGCGACACAAAATTCTGGGACGCAGGAGCAATCCAGATGAGCCGTCCGGAAGGTTTGAGAACCTCGTAGGACTGCACCTGTGTCTGTCCGCCCACGGTGTCGAAGACCACATCGCACGGAGGGGAAGCGATACGGAAGTCTTCCGTTGCATAGTCGATGACACGTTCGACTCCCAGGCGTTGCACAAATTTGCGATTGGACGCGCTGGCGGTCGCG
Organism: Granulicella sp. dw_53; assembly: GCF_018449545.1. Taxonomy (GTDB): domain Bacteria; phylum Acidobacteriota; class Terriglobia; order Terriglobales; family Acidobacteriaceae; genus Edaphobacter. The sequence continues at coordinate 35,576 of NZ_JAAVUR010000017.1, forward strand.
ATGACTTGGGCACCCAAGTAAAGCGCCAGTGGAACAGCAAACGATCCGACGCCACCGGCCGCACCATGGATTAGAACGGTGTCGGCGGGTTGCACTTGAGCGGTATCTTCTAAGGCCCAAACAGCTGTAATGCCCGTCAAGGCTACTGCCGATGCCTCAGCGTGCGAGAGCCAATGCGGTTTCCTGACCACCAGATGGGCAGGCAGCGCAAGCTGCTCAGCGTAGGTACCGTCTCTTCCTTGATCGAGGACGCCAAACACCGACTCTCCACACGCGAGATCAGATACTCCCGGCCCGACTGAGCTGACCACCCCAGAGAAGTCCCTGCCGAGTACGTGTGGGAAGGATGCTTTGTAAGCTCCTGTCCCGCTGCGTGTCTTGGCGTCTACTCCATTAATGCTGGCCGCATGAACATCGACAACGACTTCCCCTGGAGCGGCAACAGGGTCGGCCAACTGAGTAATCTCCAGTACCTCCGGCCCCCCGTATTTGCGGAATGCGATCGCTCTCACGCTGCTGTACCTGTGAGCCGCTACCTTTTCTGTAGTGACTCATAAGAAAAGATGCATCCAGAGAGCGTTGGTTGCAATCTTTTATGTATCAGCTGCTACGCAATCGGCAGCAACAAGAGAGAGGTGTCTTCGTGGAGATCAAACGTGTAGGAACTCAAGCATCGACAGTGCCGCCTTCCAGCTATCTAACCGGGGCCGTGCGTGTCGATCCGCTCTACGAAGCATCAACTCCCTCGCGTCTCCACAGTGTTCAGGTGACGTTTGAGCCAGGAGCTCGCACTGCCTGGCATATGCATCCTGTTGGCCAGCTATTGATTGTCACTGCTGGCTCTGGCTGGGCACAGACCGAATCCGGCCCAATCGAAGAGATTCGATCCGGAGATATTGTGGTTCGAACCCGGCGAGAAACATTGGCACGGCGCCGCGCCCACCACCGCCATGACCCATATCGCCATTCAAGAGAGCTGGACGAGAGCGCGATCACCTGGATGGACAAGGTCAGCGACGACGAGTACAGCAAGTAAGCAGCAACGCTGGCGTACGCTGCAGCTAGCGACCAAAACTAAAGGAGAAACAGTGGACACCTCAACCCAGGCGGCCGACCAAATCCGCCTCATCAAGGAATACTTCTTGAAGGGAGACGCTGGCGATCCGACGATTCTCGACCTGTTTGCCGATGATGTGGAGATTCGCTCTCCGAAGTTCGGTACCAGGTCTGGAAAGACCTTGTGCCTCTTTTTATACAGGGCTTACTTGGGGTAGTTCAAAGCCTCACCATGTCCACTTACATCATCGCCAAGCAAACAACTCCGGCCTCACATCCGGGTTAAGGAAACACATGACTACACGATTCAACTCGGCCTTGCTCGCTTCATCTGCAGCACTGTTGTTCTCTCTCGCTGGCTGCTCGACGGTGACGAACACTCCTCCTACCCAGACGAAGGAACCTCCCGCTCTGCAGCATATTGTTTTCGTCGGTGACAGCTTCACTCACGGACGCTACCTGCCGGTACGGACGTACAACAATACTCCGGGAACGGGTGGCATCGGTTCCACCGTTGCCTCTACGAACGTAGTGGACGAGAACTTTGGCACCGTGGTGACAGCAAGGCAGGAGTCAAGCGCTGGCGAGACGGGGCCGTGGGGCGGCATCCCGGGGATTTTTGCGGAATTCGCGAGCGAAGCTGGGCTTCCCTACGATGTACACATCGAGGCGATCTCAGAGACTTCGTTGGCAGACAACTACTCCGCCGCAAGCGACGTCATCACGCGACCAAGCTGGACCGCAGTGGTTCTACAGGAAGCGACGTTCCAGCCTATTCCATCGAACCTCTCGCTGGACAGCCACAGTGATCCTACTGCGTTCTGCAAAGCGATCGACACCATCGAGGCAGGGGTTCACGCGGCAGCTCCCGCCGCCAAGGTGTTCCTCTACGAAACGGGTGCGCCGGCTGATATGGCCTATAGCCTCAGCACCGAGCAGTCGGCCTTCTCTGATGCTGCATACCTTTCCGCGCTTGGAACCCTTACTTCTGCGTACCACGATGCCTATCTCAGCGCAGCAACGCGGAACAAGAACATCGCCGGGATCGCTCCTACCGGCGATGCGTGGGCATTGGCTTGGTCGCAGGGAATGGCCAATCCTGACCCGTATGGTGGGTCTGCAACGGGCTTCTCGCTAACATTCAACTACCAGAAGGGCAGCTCACCCGTGACGCGGGACGTGCCGACGGATCCGGGCTTTCATCACCCAAGCATCTATGGTGCCTATCTGAATGCGCTTGTCTTGTTCCAACGCATTACTGGCACGGATGCAAGAACGTTGGGGCACTCTGAATTGGCTGCTGCAAGTCTAGGCATCTCGCCAGACGCTGCCGCCAATCTGCAATCCGCGGCTTGGCTTGCGGTGAGACAGCAGAACTCTACCTTTTCTGCCGCCAACTACGACCCCTGCCGGTGAAGGAGAGCAACATGTTCGTAGAAAAATCACATAGTCGCCTGGCGTATGAAGACGGAACTTAACTGATATGGCCCGTTCCCGTTCCGACGTTGGCCAGCGTACAAACAGTACCTCCGTCATCGGAGAGAGTGAAATAGGCCGTCACATCCGGGCGGTTCTTGCCGAACTTTCTGCCAACAATCGTTTTTCTTTAGCGCGAACCTTGGCTGCCTTCCACAGGAACCCAATCGTCGCCCTTACGGATCCCAGCAAGGCGAGATGAGACTGATCGTGGAGCCAATCCAAAACGAGCTGTCGATAGCCGTATGCGTTTAGGACACATTGACGATGAAGTGCCAGACCATTTCAGCATCCGTAACCGGCTGTCGCTTACGTTACCTTAAAAGGCGGCTCGATCTTAGCCGCTACGACAGAATTACCGGGTTCACCGAAAGAGAGCTACTGCGGATCGCAGCCGTAGTCGAAGGAGAGTCGATTCACGTTCGGCTCGACGACCCACTTGCTCGTCTTCTCCACCCGGCCGTCGCAAATGCCGCATCGGCAACCATCTCGGCTCGGCATGCGATGGACAGGCTAAAAACACTCAAATGATTCCAATTTCGCACCGAAAAACTCATCTTTGCGCAGTAAAGTTTTGTCCTTCCCTAGATACGGGACTCTCGGTAACTCAATGCAGAAGATCGCTTCTCACTTTTGTGATCGCTCTTGGATTGGCTGTGTAGGTGAGTAGGAGAGCAGAGTCCTACGCTTCACCCCAATAGATGCTTAATGGGAGCACGCAATTGCAGACGGTCCCTCCGGTATTTTCGAGTTGCTGTCTGGAGAAGGACTACTTGATGCACTGGTAATACCAAGATCTACTCATCTTTAATCCTTGCCTTATGACATATCTGAATAGTCTTATTCATTACGCACTGAGAAGAGACGGAGATATCTCCGTCTCTTCTTTTCTCGAATATCCCGAAGGACGCTGGTGGATGCAATAGCGGCACGAACGGCTGCTCGCGCGTAAAGCTCCTTCCGGGTATTAGCCTGATCCCATGAAGCGTCTGGACCAATAATTCCATAACCAATAGCTTTTTCGTGTTGGAGAGAAGAATTTAGCAGTAAGGTACTGACCGTATGCGCCATCACTTCACCATGCTGGGTCTCTCCTTTTTCGATAAACCCAAGAACGACCACGGATGTAACATGCTCTTTCCTCAAAAGAGCGTCAGCTATCAAAGGGATTTCATAAGCACCATGCACATGTGAAACTATCGCTATCTCTACACCTAGAATCGTTGTCTCATCCCGAGCTGCCATTAGCATTGCCTCGCTAATATCCGGACTAAATTCCGCGACTACGATTCCAATCAAATTTGGGTCCATACTATTCCTCTTTCAATGTTCAAATTGGTCTAAATCCAGTGTCATAGCGTGAATATAATCAAGCATCGTAAAACCTAAACTCTCGTAGAACCGCCGATTGTGTAACGCTGTGAAAAGCCCTACCATCCTTAACTGAAGGCATCTGCACTTGGCCAAGAGACGCGCAACAATCATTTTGCCGATTCCGAGTTTTTGAAAGTTTGGATGGACCGCGATATCCCACAACGTGCCATAGTACGCTCCATCGCTAATCAATCGACCGAATCCTACGAGAATATCTCGATCGTTATACACAACGACGATCTCTGTAGAAGATTTGATCGCCTCTCTCATTGCATCCACCGACCGCGTCCCCATTCCCACAATCTCGAAAAGACTGTTTAGATCCGCAAGATCAACCTTAGGTGGATTAATCTCAATACGAAATCCAGGCAATGAATTAGCAAGTATCATGGCAGGCCAAATCCTTTATGTAGCGCCCTGCGCGGAGGGCACCGGTACCGAAGTTCGGTAAACAAGTTAGGCAGTTCGTAATAGGTGCAATCCGACTTAATTATGAGCAGATTTCTATGGCGCCATTACACTGCGGTACGAGAGGTGTGAAAACATGATGACGCGCCAATCCTCTTAGAGACGCTCTTCGCGTTTCTAGTAATCAAGGTATGACTAGGACCTCGACTACGCCAAATAATCCTGAAAGTGACAGTCCGGCGGTCACCGCTGACAACTTGCGATGAAGCATGATGGATTTCTTAGGCAAATAGAGGTTATCTCGCGTGAACGCCTATCAGTGGAAACTAGATCCAGATTCTCCCGCTGCCGACGAAAAGTTCGACGCCGGTGATGTAGCTTGCGTCATTGGAGGCCAAAAATACAACTGCCTTCGCAATCTCTTCAGGTAATCCCAACCGGCCAAGTGGAAAAATGGCCGCCGGGTTTTCGAAGCGGTATCTTTTATCGCACGTCTCAGCAAGATCTTTCAGTCCCTCAGTATTGGTTAGGTCGGGGCTGACGGCATTCACCCGAATCTTGCGGTCCTTCAGATCTTTTGTCCAACCGCGAACAAAAGAACGTACGGCTGCCTTGACCGCCGAATATATGCCGAAAGCGGGAACGGGCTTAATTGAAATCGTCGAGGCCTTCAGTACGATTGCTCCCCCGTTTGGAATGAGGGGAAGCGCTTTCTGCACTGTGAACAGAACGCTTTTCACCGTGGTGTTGAAGATGTGGTCAAAACTCTGTTCTGTTATCTGCCCGAGAGGGGCGTACAAGGCCTCACCCGCATCGGCGATTAGCACATCTAATCGACCCTGCTCTCGCCCAATCTGGGCGTAGAGCGCATCCAGATCGGCAAGGTTGGAGACCTCGGCGTGCACAGCCTTCGCGTGGTTTCCCAAAAACTTCGCTGCGACATCGAGTTCCGCCTGTCGCCGACCCGTGACGTAAACGAAAGCGCCTTCCTTGACGAATTGTTTGGCCGTAGCGAAGCCAATGCCTGAGCTCCCGTCTGTAACTAGCGCTACCTTGTCATCTAACTTACCCCCCATGCCTTTCCTCCTGTGGTGGACTTACGAGCTGTATCTTTCGTTTAGCTTGACCCGACATCGATTGGGGCGAAATACATGTGGTTCTCGCGTGCGATCTGAGCAATCTTGCCCATAGCCTCCGCTGGAGGGATGGACGCGAAGCTAGAGGTTCGGTCTGCGTCGGCGACGGCATCAAAGAAAGTCTGATGAACCGCTGTCGATATCCCAAGCACACGACAATCGGAAGACCCATGGTTATAGAAGCCGTGCAGCGAGTTTGGAGGAAGGATCACGATGTCACCGGCCTCACAGCGAACCCAGTCCTCTTTTCCGCCACTCACGCGGAAAAAGTCGGCGATGCCTGACAGTACGTAGAACGATTCCGCCGAGGTATGACTGTGCACTGGAACACCTTCACCCGGGGCAAGTGTCATTTCGTTGACAGAGAATGAGTATGCACTGTCTTCCGCTTTTACTTTCCAGGTGAGATGAGCACCCGCGATATCGAATTTTTCACCTTCTCCTCGACTAACTTTACGAACGCCTTCGACGGCCGGGATGGTCTGCAAAACATCACTCATGACAAGAACTCCTTTTCTTTAAAACCGAATCAGTAACGCAGTTGTCCGATCCAGCTCATAAGGTAGCAGTTGGCTACTGGCCACTCTTCATCAATCTGGACAAAGATTTGCTTGAAAGCGCCAGAGTGAAACGGCGGAGGGTCTATTCGTCGCTTGGCTATCTTCTAGATCCCTTATCCCAAGGAGTGTCCGCGAACTCATGCTTTCCGAATCGAGCACAGAACTCTGCCGCAATGGCGACCATGCACCAAGCCGGAGGACATGATCTTCCTTGATAAGCGTCCCTCTACAAAGCCCTGTCGCTCAACCAGTGCTTGCTCAGAGGCCGGATAAGATGGCAATTGCTAATCTAAGCTTCGGTGACCACGATCCACATGCGCCCGAGTATGGCACCGCTCTTGGCTCGAGAAGGCAATCAGGCTCGACAGGCGGTGGACACTGATAGCTGGGCTCGCAAGGATGAGTCACTGAAGGAGTCACCAACGTTCAAGGGATCAATGTGTGCTTGCCTCAAGTGGCTAGCCAACTGTTCGAATGCTATCTTTTCGAGGCCGCTTAGCAGGCAGAACCGCCCGACCATATGTACTTCTCAAGGACGTCCGTTGGCCGATGAGGGAACTAACCATCTCCACCATGTCTTCTCCCACGAGATCTGCACCGAGATTCGAGGCATTGCTTTGTGCGCCGTCGACTACATAGAGAATCCCTCGCGACAGTCGCTCCGGGTTAGAAAGATGGGCTTTTCTGCAAAGCGATTCCAGATGTTGCCTCACTCGGTCGCGATGCTCCCGAATAACACCCCATGCCGGATGGTTTGGGTCTGAAAGCTCTGCAGCCGTATTCATGAACGGGCAGCCTCGATGGTTTTCTGATGGCAATCGGCTCGAAATAAATCGAGCCCAGCCAACGATCTGGGCGATCGGATCGTATGGATGCTCAGCAGCCAACCATTCCCAACGTGCTTCACTCTGTGTCGAAATCGCGGTGAGCCACTCTGCGACCAAAGCTTCTCGACCTTCGAAATGCCGATAAAAGGCCATTTTAGTCGTGCCGGCCTTTGCCACAATTCGATCTAAAGTGACGGTATGGGTCGCCTCTCTGTGGAACAGTTTGGCTGCCGCTTCAAGAATCCGGTCCCTCGGCGATTTGGTTCTCTCCATACCGCTATGATACACGATAGTATTTAAACGATACTTTAAAGTATCGTCGCGATATTTCTCACATCCAAAACACACGGGAATTCGCGCACTGAAAAGGAGAGAGAAAGTGAACCTTGAAAATGAGACAAGCGCCAAACGTGCCAGTGAAATCGTAGAAGCTCAGCCGCTTCTCGGGCCTTACACCTTCGGTTCGCTTGTACTGCCGAACAGGATTGTGATGTCGCCAATGACACGCGGAAGAACAGATTCATCCGATCGTGCTCCTGGGGATGTGGAAGCCGAATATTACACCCAGCGTGCATCTGCTGGTCTTATCATCACGGGTGGGACATATGTTAGTCCTCAAGCCGTTGGTGGGATCCGAGTTCCCGGCATCTATAGCGATTCACAGGTTGAAGCATGGAAAAGGCTTACTGGCGCCGTACATGCGCGTGATGGAAGAATCTTTGTTCAACTCGCGCATTCAGGATCAATTTCTCATCCCGACTTGCTCGCTGGGGAGGTTCCTGTGGCACCTTCAGCTATCAATCCCCAACACAAAGTGTTTACGCATTCCGGATTCAAGGATACGGTGACTCCGCGAAGCCTTAGTGTTGATGATATCCAATCCATCGTGGATGACTTCGGTAAGGCAGCGAAGAATGCAAAGGTCGCAGGTTTTGACGGCGTTGAATTGCATTCCGCGAATATCTATCTGCTTCCGCAGTTTCTCAATTCTGCGACTAATCTTCGAGATGACGAGTATGGTGGATCGCCTGAGCGGCGAGCGCGTCTGATTATCGAAATTCTAGGTGCCATTGCCGGTCATTGGCTGAGAAGTCAGGTCGGCATCAAGTTGAGTCCCGGACAGAACGGAGTAGGCGTTTTAGTTGCAAACGACGACACGCTTCCCACCTACGATTATCTGATTCAACAGTTGGATCAATTTGCATTAGGTTACCTGCATCTGATGCGTCCCATTAATGATGTCAGTCGTTCTGTAGTTGCCGTGCTGCAAGAAGGTACGTACAAACGCTACCGGCCAATTTTCCAAAGAACGCTCATCGCGAACTCCGGCTTTGAATTGGAATCGGCGAATGAGGTCGTGCGAAGTGGTAATGCTGATCTGGTGTCCTTCGCAAAACACTTCATCGCCAATCCGGATCTGCCTGAGCGTTTTTCAAGGAATGTTCCCATCGCAGAAGGCGACCGTGATACCTACTACCAAGGCGGCGCGGCGGGGTATATCTCCTACCCGTCATACGCGACGAGCCTCTGGCGTTTTGGCAAGGCGGGACAGCGGGCGAATTCACATGATAGGACTGACCATTTGAACGATATTTGTCCGTTAGGTCCGGGGATATGAAGACTCATTTGAAATCTGTTGAACAGATTTCTATGGCTACCGCCTCAACCGGAACGGACCGGGAGGCCCCGTCGAGCTTCACAGGACTAGATGCTCGGCCCGTGAGGACTCCACTCGTTCTCGGTTAGGGACTATCTCCATGAAACGTCATCTAAATTCGCGTCTATAGTGATGCGCGATGGCATTAGTGGCTAAAACGATTCCCGATAAGGAGCCTCCTCCATGTATAGACTTCGATTCGTCCTCATTCTATTTCTGTTCTCATGCGCACAACTCTCGATGCAGGCACAGCGGCACCGCCGTGAACGGGAAAGCATTTCCAAGCCAAAGACCAATCCTTGCTTCGATGCCAGTGATGCTACTGAGATCCGTTTATGGCAATCGCCAGCGCCCGGAGCCGTCGGGGATGACTCTTGTCGCGATGTGCCCTACGTCCAAGTTTTCCAGCCCGTAGACCCCTCCCGCAAGGTCCATCCTGCAATCCTGGTGATTCCCGGAGGGGGATACGACAATTTGGCAGATAAGCGAGAGCAGGCCTCGGTGGCGGAATACTTCGTAACCCAATTGCATGTCACTGCTTTCGTTTTGCGGTATCGACTCGTGCAATCAGATGGTACTTACCGTTATCCAATCCCGCTATGGGATGGTCAACGTGCAGTTCGCTTGTTGCGTGCTCGGTCCCACGACCTGGGTATCGATCCTTCGCACATCGCGCTGTTGGGCTTCTCTGCCGGTGGCCATCTGGCGAGTACGCTTGCACTCCATCCGTCCGCATCCTTTGGCGCGACGGCAACAGATGCGATCGACACGGGCTCCGCCCAAGTGAATCTCTTAGGCCTTGGATATCCTGTCATCTCGATGAATCCCGAGGCGGTGCCACCTTCGGGCTCGTACAAGCATCTCTTGATGGGTTTTCATGGCAATAAACTGAAAGAGTTGCAGCACTACCTGTCTGGAGAAGAGAACGTCACGCCGATTATTCCGCCGGTATTTCTTTTCGAGAGCATGGACGATCAAAAAATCAGCCCACAAAACAGTATCTTATTCGCGGATGCACTCCGCCGAGAACATGTCACCGCCGAAGTTCATCTCTTCCGTCACGGGGAACACGGCTCCGGCCTCTCCGTCGGTATCCCCGATGAAGATGTATGGCCTTCATTGTTCAATGACTGGATAGAGAGGCAATGGCCAGGGTTCAGACCTTATAGACGTTAGCAAAGCGGAACCTAGATCCCCTCTCTTACACATACCGATGGCTTGGGAGCAGCGGGTATCGCTGAAAGGGCGGGAAACGTCATCAGTGAGAGTTCCAAGAGCGGCCAAGTCTTTGGCGTCTAGTATCGTGATCCGTAAGCCTCCGTTTGAGCCTTAAAACCGAGCTACATCGCTGAGGAGCTTCGTGGTTGGAAGTAAATACAGTGCAGCTGGTAAAGTGCCAACAAGACTGTGGCTGCGAATTTACAAAAAACGTTTTCGAGATTCCTCGAAATGGGTTCTTACATCCGGATGAGTAACAAGCATCCTCGCCCTGGTGATAGAAGATTACGGAATGAGAAGCACTTTCCCTGTGGTCGAACGACTGGCGAGTTCGATGTGGGCACGAGCTGCATCTTTGAGCGGAAGCGTCTTCTCGATTCGAAGTCTTAAGGTGCCGGAAGCGACAGCTGCGAAAACTTCGGCGGCCCGCGTCATCAGCTCTTCATGTGTGCGCGTGTAGTCCCTCAAAACCGGACGAGTGACGTAGAGCGATCCGAGAGAGGCGAGTCTCATCAGTTCGAGCGGTGGCACGTCTCCGCCTGCCGATCCATAGAGCACAAGTGTCCCCCGGGCTTTGAGGCAGGCTAGTGATTGGTCGAAAGTGCTCATTCCAATTGAGTCATAGAAGACTGCCAATCCGCGTCCGTCGGTAAGCCTCTTCACTTCTTCAGCGAAATCCAACTGGTTATAAAGAATGGTTTCATCGGCGCCCGCCTTACGAGATAGGTCCGCTTTCTCTCCACCAGAGACCGTTGTTAGAACACGCGCCCCGCGAGCCTTCGCCATCTGTGTGAGCAAAAGCCCAGTTCCGCCTGCCCCAGCATGCACCAAAATCTCATCTCCAATCTGAATTGGATACGAAGAATGCGAAAGATAGTGTGCAGTCATGCCTTGAAGCAGGACTGCGGCGGCCTGCATAGAAGTTACTCCCGAAGGAATCGGCACAATACGGTCCGCGGGGGCCACTGCATATTCAGCGTACGTGCCTACGATACTGCACCAAGCGACTCGCTCCCCTTCACTCAGTCCTGTAACTTCGCTGCCGAGTGAAACGATGGTTCCAGCAGCTTCCTGGCCAGGAATAAACGGCGGCCGATTGCTATAACGCCCTTCGCGGACATACTGGTCAATAAAGTTGACCCCGGTGGCTTCAACACGGACTAAGACTTCGTTGGCTAGGGGGTTCGGTACGGGTGTCTCCCGCAACTGGAGAACTTCGGGTCCGCCGACTTCATGAATCACGATTGCTTTCATAGCTCCTCTTTGGTTCTGCTTTGGAAACAAATTGCGGTTTAGTCCCTGACGGTTGATTCCGTCAGCTGCTGCCATTCTTCGGCTTACTGCGCCTGCGTTTCATCCACTATTTCAGCTGGCCCGCAGCATCTGTGCCGAACGCTAACCGACGCGATTCCTTGCCACTGCTAACAAGCTTGAGAATCGCCTGCGCGATCTTCTTAGGGTCGCTCTCCTCGTGTCCGATCGTCTGTTTCCGAAGACCGAATAACGGTCCAAGAGATGCCTCATATTCGGGCAACAGTCCGGCATGTCGAGCTCTGCACGTTATGCCCAATTGATCCGAATTGCCCTGGTTCGAGCGTACGGACCCTCACGCCAAATGTCATTGACACGCCCGCTCGCCGACCGCGTGATGACTAGTGCCCGAGAGGAACGCTGCGAATAGATATCACCAGATTCGTGGATCAGCTCCTACCTGCCCTTAAGGTGGCACTATTGCTAGGAGGCTTATCTTTGACGCGGCTGTAAGCAAGAGGAGTAATGCCCATGACACGTTTGAATGTTTTGATGAAGGCACTGACGCTAAGGTAACCGACCGCGAGGGATGTCTGAGTAACGGAGCTGCCGCTGGACAACTTCTCAGCGGCGGTCAGGACGCGCAGATGCTGTCGCCATTGACCGATCGTGATTCCAGTCTCCATCCGAAAATTCCGAAGTAAAGATCGCTTCGACATACCCGTTACTTTTGCCCAGGAATCGAGCGTGCGCTCATTCTCCGGCCGATGTGCCATGTTTTTCACGAAATGTTTTAGCCGAGGGTCGCTTGGCATTGGCAAAGCCAAGGGCTGTATCTTCGCACTTCGTATCTCCTCGCAGAGTACAGCGAGAAGATGGCGCCTAAAGGACGATGTGGGCGCGTTTTGCTTCCAGTCGCCGATGCGACGCACAATTTGATCGAGCAGAGGGGATAGTGCCAGCACGACCGGACGACTGGGGAGAAGATCACAAAGATCGGAAGTTAGATAAATCGACCACCCTGCGATGTCGCCGCAAGAGCGCATCGAATGACGGTTGGACGGCGGTATCCAACAACAACGATGCGGCGGCAGCATCCAATTACCCATCACAGTTTCAACGATAGTCAGTCCGGATTGGAGCGAGAAAAGTTGTCCCTTTGTGTGAGAATGCTGCTCAGTATTCCATACTCCAGGGGAATCGAAATTCCAAAACGTAACTTCCTCTTTCGATTTCTCCACCTCGGCATGCAGGACGCTGCTAATCATTGCCATCTTACAATTTTATTTCATTTTGACGGGAATCTCTTGCACATCTCAGCCACATGCTTGAATGACAGTGGATTAAGGAGTGGTCTTTCAATGAGGAACTACAGGCGGCGTTCATCTCGCCGATCAAAGTGAAACTTGGCGAATTAGTCTCATCCCGGCATTCTCGAATGCGAACCAATAGATCTGGCCATTAAGTAGTCCGAACGCGCCAATGTTCAAGGCCAGGCGAATTATCCTGGCCAAGATGACGATCATTGATGGCGGCAACTGGTTTTGTAACTAGACCTTCCAAACAACTAGGTTCCGTCCTGACGCACCAGAACTGACGGTGCGTTTCTGGGTGCGGCTGATCATTCAGATTCTCGAGAAGGTTTGGCGTCTTTGAGAGACTCTATGGCCGTTTTGATCGAACTCCATCCACTGTTTGCACCTACCCTAGCAATGCGAGCAGTTGCTTCAGAAGGATCGAGTGCTCATTTATCACCTATCGCGATTTCCGCACGTACAGCTATCGGCGCTTTCAATGTTGAGAAATAGACAAGCGATCGTTTCGCCCCTATAAACCGCTATTAGAAGCCCTAATGACGCAAGCGCAATCCAATACGGAATCTAGCGCCGATCATACGATATGACAAGCCGAATGATCCGAGGTTCAAACGGCCCATTTTAACTAAAAATACAATGCGCTGATGGCGCCTGGAGATGTATGAGCTTTCGTATATTTAGTAACGATTTGCGGGACGGCGGGATCTTAGCTGACGCCCATGTTCTTAACCAATTCGGGTTCAACGGTAAGAATATTTCCCCCCATCTTGCTTGGGAGGGCGAACCTTCTGGCACGAAGAGCTTCGTGGTCACGGTTTATGATCCGGATGCTCCGACTGGTTCGGGCTGGTGGCACTGGATTGTCGTCGACATTCCAAATGAAGTTCATGAATTAGCTGCTGGCGCAGGCTCCGGAAACGGCTCTGTCCCGAGAGGTGCTTTACAGACGCGAACGGATTTCGGAATTGCTGGATACGGAGGAGCAGCGCCACCGCCTGGCGCTCCACACCGGTACATATTCACTGTGCACGCTCTCAGCATCGACAAGCTAGGTGTTGACGCCGAGTCCAGTGGGGCGATGGTGGGTTTCCTAATGGGCAAGCATACGCTGGGAAAAGCAACTCTTACGGTGACATTCCAGGCCTAAGTCGAGAATACTCGAACGACAACCTGGGCTGTTTCTCTCCTCTGCGCTCGCAGAGGAGAGAAACCACGCGCTGTCCTGAGGCGGGCGATTTGCTCCCAAGATGGAAGCATGGTGCTCTAAGTCTGCGCGAATAATTGTCCGATCAACCCTCAATGCGATGACTTCTGCGGCGGACTGCGCTTTGGAGGCCGAGGGAAGTAAACGTAGCTGGCTTCCGTTGTGGCGGCGCTGCACATGAGGCTCTATCAGACAGCGTTCTCGATTCTTGGCCTTCCAGAAAAAAATCTCCGTTGAGGATCGATCAATCGCGCGTTGAAGATGACGAGGATTGGCCATATCGAAATACTTCTAGTCCATTTTAGCGACGCGAAGTGTTGCCAGCGCGAATAGCCTAAAGCGAACGGGGTATGTTTCCTTCGTATGAACGTCCACTTGTACCATAGCGCGCAGCCTCAAGAGTTCAGCAGGTTATGCGCAACAGCCGAAGTTTCTTCTGCGCACGAGCAATCCGTGGTGTTTTACAAAACAATCTTCTTCCAATGCGGTAGTAGACAGATTCGTGCGTGGGCATCGACAATCCTTACTGAGGAGTCAAGATCTATGGCAATATCGAAGTCCACATACGTTCCTACTGAAGCGCTTTCGCTGTCCGCCGGCATGATTTCCGCGCGCCTAGATCGGCTGCCCGCCACGCGGACGATGTGGAAGTTTGTCATCTTGCTCAGCTGCGGATTTTTCTTCGAGCTTTATGACTTGCTGTATTCCGGCTATGTTGCGCCGGGACTCATTAGGAGCGGTATCCTGACGCCCACCACGGTTGGCTTGTTTGGCTTGAAGGGTGTGGCGGCTTTTATTGCCTCCATGTTTTCTGGACTTTTCATCGGCACGCTTGGCTGCGGATCCCTTGCGGACCGCTTTGGCCGTCGCGCGATCTTTACGTATTCGTTGCTTCTATATACGGGCGCAAACTTGATCATGGCGTTCCAGACCACGGCTAATGGTCTGAACTTCTGGCGCTTTGTGGCAGGTATCGGCATTGGCGTAGAACTCGTGACGATCGGAACTTATATCTCCGAACTTGTCCCCAAGCAGATTCGTGGACGGGCTTTTGCCTGCGAGCAGGCAGTGGGGTTTATGTCCTTGCCGGTCGTGGCTTTTCTGTCGTATCTACTTGTGCCCCACAAGCCGTTCGGCCTGGACGGATGGCGCTGGGTTGTCATCATCGGTGCGCACGGTGCAATCTTTGTCTGGTTCATTCGGCGCGCTTTGCCCGAAAGCCCACGTTGGCTCGCGCAGCAGGGTCGGCTCTTGGAAGCGGATCAGCTGGTGTCCAAGCTGGAATTCGTCATAGCAAAAGAGTATGGAGGTCCGCTTCCAGCTCCAGCGGCGCCCGAACTCGTGGTCCTGGACCGCACCTTTCGCGACATGTGGGTGACACCCTACAGGAAGCGCGCCCTAATGATGAGCATCTTTAACATCTTCCAGACGATCGGTTTCTATGGATTCGCCAACTGGGTGCCAACGCTGCTTATCAAGCAGGGCATCACGGTCACAAGTAGCTTGCTGTATTCATCGATCATCGCTATCTCTGCACCCGTCGGGCCGATGATCGGACTGTTTATCGGTGATAAGTTCGAACGCAAGACGGTGATTGTGGTGACTGCCGCAGCCATCGTAGTGTGCGGCCTGTTGTTTAGCCAGATTTCGGTTGGATTGGTACTTATCGCCTTGGGCGTGGGACTTACACTCGCGAGCAACATCATGTCCTATAGCTTTCATGCCTATCAGAGCGAGCTTTTTCCTACAAGCATTCGAACGAGTGCGGTGGGCTTCGTTTACTCATGGAGCCGCTTCTCTGCCATTTTCACATCGTTTTTCATTGCGGGCATTTTAAAAGAATTCGGGACCACCGGTGTGTTTCTATTCATTGCGGCGGCAATGCTGATCGTGATGGCGGTGATCGGGCTTATGGGGCCACGCACACGCGATCTTGCGCTGGAAAAGATCTCACGTTGAAGCTGGACGGTCCCTATGTTTGCGTCGTTGCACCAGCCAATCCAACGAATAAAAGGTGACGTCACCGTGGCGCAAACGCCCGTCGGCAAGAGCGGCAGCATCCGCAGCATATACAGCTCAGCGTCACTGATCCGTGACGCAAGTTCCACTTCACGCAGTTGACTCCATCGCGCCTCACGTCCCGTGTTCTGATACGCGCTCACAAAACACAGAATGAGCTAAACCTGGACGGTTTGTGGCAGTTCCTAGGTTTGGCCTCAGATTGTCTTTTATCTCTTCTGGACGTGGCACGGGGGGAGCGATGTGACTGGACTCGGCCGGTTTAGGGTCAGACCACGCGACCGGGGATTTGTGCGTCTATGTCAGTACGTCTGTAGGAATAGCAAGACGAACCCAACGACTGCGATGCGATAGGACACGCGTCTATATGCAATGGGGCGCAACCTTCACCAATAGGAGATAACAGAATGAGTTCCGAGAACCCGATTTCGCGCCGTGATCTTGTCACCCATCTGGGAGTAGGCATCGCTGGCGCGGCGCTTACGGCTGCGGCTCCTTCAGCGCACGCCCAGACGGCTAGCGGCGCTACGGCTGCACCATTTGCCGACCCGACGGCAAAGTATCCAAAACCGCCGTATCCGGGACAATCGCAGCCGTGGCCCGGACTCGCCAGTAAGATGAATCCTCGCCCCGATCACGGCGAAACTAGTTACAAGGGCTCGGGGCGCCTCACTGGTCGCAAAGCGCTCATCACGGGTGGCGATTCCGGCATGGGACGTGCAGCTGCCATCGCCTATGCACGGGAAGGTGCCGATGTTGTCATCAGCTATTACCCCACCGAGGAGCCCGATGCAACCGAAGTCATTCAGTTAATCAGAGCCGAAGGTCGCAAAGCTATCCCCATCCCCGGCGACCTACGCGAGGAGAGCTACTGTAAGGATCTTGTCGCGAAGGCGTTGGCGGCACTGGGAGGGCTGGATATCATCGTGTCCAACGCTGGGCGTCAGCAGCAATGTGAAGACCTCCTCCAACTCACTACGGAGGCTTTCGACGCGACGATGAAGACCAATATCTATGCTCCGTTTTGGATCATCAAGGCTGCACTTCCGCATCTGCGCCCAGGCTCATGCATCATTGCCACCACCTCCGAACAGGCCTATGATCCCGCGGGAAACCTCTATGACTATGCTCAGACGAAGGCTGCGACTATGAACTACGTGAAGTCCCTTTCGAAGCAATTCGGTCCTAAGGGCATTCGTGTCAATGGCGTTGCGCCCGGTCCGATATGGACGCCACTGCAAGTCTCAGGCGGAGCTACCCAGGACCACTTGATTCACTTCGGCGAAACCTATCCGTTGCGCCGGGCAGGGCAGCCAGCTGAGCTCGCAAGCATATACGTCCAACTCGCCGCGAACGACGCCAGCTACACCACCGGCAACATCTATGGTGCAGGTGGGGGCGGAGGCCAGCCATAAGTGTTACTTGGTTCTCCGAACCTGATCGATCGGGCAAGTCCACTGCTAGCGTGTCGTGGTGGGACGAAGGCAGCAATCGATCTAAGCACTTAAGCTTCTGATTTTCTAGATAGGACGTCTTCACGAGCCCAACGAATGGCGTTTATATGCAGATTTCAGGGATGGGCATATGACTGACGCGATCCAAATCGGATAAACCAATATTTTGAAGACACGATCAGTGTAGAGCGAACTTCGAGAAAGCGTTGGCGACCTTCGGAAATGCGCGAGAACAGACGGAAGTGGAAGCTATGTTATCCGTTGCTTCAGTAAAGGCGAAGACCCACAATGAGCGGTTAGAGGCCCTCCCCAAAGAAACGTGGTGGCACGCCATCTGAAGAAATGACTTTATTAGCAGAGATGTTGGCCTTTTCGCCGTTGAGCGTACAGATCGGACAGGGTGCGCCGAAAAGAATACTCAACACGTCTTGTAACGCCCTGCTAAAAACGGTAGGGATCGAAATAGCCTCTCCCCAAAAGGTCGTGAGTTTTTCGACTGCATTGTGTCTTCCGAACGTCCATATGATTCTTCATCCTGTGTAACCCGGTTCTTGATAAGAGCAAGAAGTGATTGTCGAGTCAGCATGTGGTGCCGATGTGTCCATACAAGTGCTTCGCAAAATATTACCTAAGAGGTAATTGCTGTGCCTCTGCTTCTCTTCGATACTAAGTCAGTAGTCGTACAGAATCTTCTGCGACGCTACAGATCACAGAGGAGAATTACATGCCAAACTATCCGACTCACACGCTTGCTTCGGCGCCCGAGAACTCGAAGTATGGGCTTGAACTTCTTCAGCAGAAGTTTGGTGCTATACCAAATATCGCGGCCGCCATTGCAAATTCGCCGAAACTCATCAACTCTCTCGTTGGCGTATTTCAGCAGGTCCACAGCAGCAGCCTCACTGAGCAGGAGATTCAAATTGTTCTTCTTACAGATGCAGTGGCGAACTCTTGTGCCTATGCCGTAGCGTTTCATACGGCGCTGGCGCACCAGCAGGGAGTGAGCTTGGAAGAGACTGATGAGATTCGAGAGCGGGGCATGCCCACGGACAAGCGGTTTGCTGCACTTTCCACTCTGGCAAAGGGGCTCATTGAGAAACGTGGGCACTTGAGCGACTCGGAACTCGATACGTTCATTGCTGCCGGCTTCACGAAGGAACAGATTCTGGAGGTTATCGCTATCGTGGCAGCTTCGACGATCACAAACTACTTTGCAACTATCGCCAATCCGCCACTGGATGCCCCCTTTCAGCAGTATACTTGGCGAGCTTAAAAGGTATAGATGAAATCGCCACAAGTCAGCTATTGGTCGACCCCGTCGTCCGGTTAACTTTGACAAGAGGAGATCGTAATGGGAACGCATTCTAGCCACGCAATTCCTCAGCTCGGCGACTTGCTGCGCTATTGGAGACAGGAGCGTGGCAAGAGTCAGCTCGATCTCTCTATGGATACCGGCATCTCGCAGCGTCATTTGAGCTTTGTGGAAAGAGGGCGGAGTGCTCCCAGTCGGGAGTTCCTTTCGACCGTTGGCGAAGCTTTGAACATTCCTCTACGCGAACAAAATGTTCTACTGCTTGCGTCGGGATACGCCGCACAGTACAGCGAGCCGAGCATGGATGGCGAGCAAATGGCGATCGTGATCCGGGCAATCGATCGGATGCTGCAGCAACATGAGCCGCATCCTGCGCTCGTGCTGGATCGCCATTGGAACGTGGTGCGAACTAATGAGGCTGCACCGCGCTTCTTCGGTTCATTCGTCGATCTGGACAATAGACCAAAGCCGCGGAATCTCCTTGACCTGATGTTCGACCCTGGGGGGATGCGGCCCTTTATCGAAGAGTGGGAAAGGGTCGCGGCCGGCCTGCTGCAAAGGGTGCGGCGGGAAGCGGTAGGACAGGTGCTCGATTCGGAACTCCTAGAACTGCTGAAGCGGTTGAAGCAATATCCCGGGGTTGCAGGGTTGAAGCCGTTGCTCACATACCAAAGTCCTGTACTGCCCATCACGTTTCGACGAGACAATCAGCGTTTCTCCTACTTTTCTCTGATCACAACAGTCGGGATGCCCCAGTGCATCACCGCGCAGGAACTGCGCGTGGAGTGCATGTTCCCAACTGACGCAGAAGGGAGATAGCAGTCTATAAGGCATCGTAAAATTGACGTTTCGAGGTGCAGCCTTGAGTCGGCAACGGCTGTCGGGAGCCTATGACCCTGTCCGTGAATGTTACGGCCGATAAAATGTGGAAGAGGAGCGTTGCCAATGCTAGCGGTTTTCCCCTGGATTGAACGAAGCTTTAACTTCGATTGCCCGAGATGGATGTACCCAAATCTCGTTGAAAGAATCCGTGGAGGGCCGGCACGAGCGGAAGAGGCCGTAAGGGATGTGCCTGTCTCCCTGCTGGCCAAACGGCTGGGGACCTCTTGGTCTATTCAGGAAAATATCGGACACTTGTTAGACATTGAGCCCCTCATGTCAGGGCGATTGGATGACTTTACAAACGGCCTTTTGCAACTCAGGGCATGGGAAGAGACCAACAGAGCCACCTGGCAAGCAGATCACAACGCCAAATCCATTCGAGAGTTATTGGCTAGATTTCGCGACGCGAGGTCGAGACTTGTAGAACGCTTCGACGCTCTTGATGATTCGCTAGTCGAACGGACAGCATTTCATCCACGCCTCAACCGGCAAATGCGAGTAATCGATCTCGTTTATTTCATCGCGGAGCACGACGAGTATCATCTTGCAAAGATCACGGCGATCAAACAGCAAAGATAGAGGATCAGAGGTATTGAAAACGTTATCCATGCACAACTTTGCCGGCTCGTGTGGTCTGAACCAGAAACAAGAGCGCCAATGACGTTCGCCCTGAGCATTCCGGGCTGACAAATCCGCTAGTCGCTTATCCTGCAGGAAGGGTACTTTCGAATGCCATCGACAAGAAGATTTTTGACCTCTCTGTTAAACTCGAACGGTGATGATGAGATCGTTCGTCGTTCGTCGCCATCCAGCGGTTTCCGTTAGAGGACCGGGCAAACACGGATGGATATCGATTGACCCAAAAAGGAGAGGAGCTGACGCCAGTGATGCTTTCCCTCATGCAATGGGGAGATCGATGGCTCGCGCCCAACGGGAAAGTTCCGATTCTGATAGTCGAAAATTCTACGGGAAGCCGATCGAACCTGTTCAACTACGTGCTAAAGGAGGTCGCTCACTGTCATTTCGTGAGGTGCGCTTTGAGCCTGGACCTGGAGCGACCGCGAAGACGAAAGCTAGTATTCAAAGCCGCAATGAACGTGTTTTGGGGCAGGGTTGACGAAGCGCGGAACTAACGAATCGTCGCATTAAACTAAATGTGTAGCAGACTTTATCTCTAGTAAACGAGTCAACGGCGCAGGTCTGCGCGAAGCTCACGCACTCTCCGTCCCAATCGTTCACGCAAGAGTGTTCGTACGCTGCGTCGTGTAACTGACTTCGGCTTTGTTCGCTTTGAGGTTGTTACCGTGTAGAAGAGAATTGCGCGTGCTCCACACCTAAATTCTGAAAGTAGGCGAATGGCGATTTGCCGAGTCTTGTCTTGATAGACAATCTTACTGACAGTCTTTCCTCGACACTAGCCGTTGTTAGGCAGGAATGGTTCGTGCTTTGGGAGAATGGCTTCGTGCGATCATTGCGGTGAGGCTGCCGTGGTTCCCGGGCAATAGGGGCGAACGCACATTGCTGGACTTTGCATCTCAAAAGCATTCAAATGCTGTTCATTTAGATGGCGGACTATATAGATAGCATAAGTAAGAGAATGAACTATCTCGATCAAAATGGGAGCGAACATGGTGGGTGGATCTTCGAAGTCTGAAAATATCGAAAGTCACGATATGAGTTCCAATGCCGATCTCAAGCAAGCTTTTATCCACCATCTGAATTGCACGGTCGGCAGGTTGTTGGAGAGATCGTCTGTTCGGGACAGGTATCTGGCTGCTGCGGCAGTAGTGCGCGATCGGATGATGAAGGCTTGGACAGATACCTCTGAACTTTATATCGCTAAGGATGTTCGGGTGGTTGGCTATCTTTCGGCGGAGTTTCTGCTAGGTCCTCAACTCGGCAACAACCTGTTGAATCTTGGCATCACCGAAGAATTGCGGTCGGCGCTAGTCGATCTCGACATTAATCTGGACGACTTGATCGCAGAGGAACCTGAGCCTGGCCTGGGAAATGGCGGTCTTGGAAGGCTCGCTGCTTGCTTCATGGACTCGCTCGCGACACTGTCCGTTCCTGCAATCGGCTACGGTATCCGATACGAGTACGGCATGTTTAAACAAACGATTGAAGACGGCTGGCAGAAGGAGCTAACGGACAAGTGGCTTCAGTTCGGTAATCCGTGGGACATCCGTGACAGCAACTCGATCGTTGAGGTGAAGTTTGGTGGCTATACGGAAGCTTGGGTGGACGAGCAGGGGAAATACCGGGTTCGTTGGGTGCCCGAGCACGCGGTCATGGGGGTGCCATTCGATACCGCTATGACTGGTTATCGCAATGGTGTCGCCAATCGCTTGCGGTTGTGGGAGGCTCAGGCGACAGAATCCTTTGACTTCGAACGCTTCAACACTGGGGATTATCTGGGAGCAGTGCAACAGAAGATGATGTCGGAGACAATCTCCGAGGTGCTCTACCCAAACGATGAGAAGATTGCAGGCAAAGAGCTGAGATTGATGCAGCAGTTCTTCTTTACTTCATGCTCGCTGCAGGACATGATCCGCATACATCTGCAGCAGGGCCGAGACCTGAAAGAGTTTCATCAGAAGTGGGCAGTGCAATTGAATGACACGCATCCTTCGATCGGTATCGCCGAGTTGATGCGGCTGTTGATAGATGAGCACGATCTGGACTGGGATAGCGCTTGGAATACGACGCAGCAGACCTTTGGCTATACGAACCATACGTTATTGCCTGAGGCGCTCGAACGCTGGCCGATCCCGCTCTTCAGCCATCTCTTGCCGCGTCACATGGAGATCGTGTACGAGATCAATCGCCGATTCTTAGAGGAGGTGGAACATGATTATCCTGGCGATCTCGATCTGATCAGAGATGTCTCTCTGATCGAGGAATCCGGGGATCGTTCGGTGCGCATGGCAAACCTTGCTACGGTGGGGAGCCATTCGATAAATGGCGTAGCGGAACTGCATACGAGATTGCTCGAAGAAGATCTGCTCCATAGTTTCTATCGGCTCTATCCCAAACGGTTTAGTAACCAAACGAATGGGGTAACGCCGCGGCGTTGGATTGCGCTCTGCAACCCGCGCATGGCTGCTTTGGTCACGCAGGCCATTGGAGATGGGTGGATCACCGATCTGGACCAACTTCGGAAGCTCGAGCCGTTTGTCGAAGATGCATCCTTTGTGAAGGGCTGGCGCGATATGCAGCGCGATACCAAAGCAGATCTCGCTGGCTACATTCAACAGACGACCGGAATCGTCACTGACCCTCATGCGATCTTCAGTGTTCAGGTAAAACGGATACACGAGTACAAACGGCAGCATCTTAACGTACTCCATATCCTGACGCTCTATCTGCAGATCAAGCGGAATAAAGACGTTGAGATGGCTCCTCGAGTATTTCTTTTTGGTGGCAAGTCGGCGCCCGGCTATGTGATGGCGAAACTCATCATCAAGCTGATCAACTCGGTCGCAGATTTGGTCAACAATGACCCTGACGTAAGAGGCAGACTAAAGGTCGTATTTCTCCCGAACTTCAATGTCACCCTCGGTCAGCGCATCTACCCGGCGGCTGACCTGGCCGAACAGATCTCTACAGCAGGGAAGGAGGCCTCTGGGACAGGATGCATGAAATTTGCAATGAACGGGGCAGTCACTATTGGGACACTAGATGGTGCCAACATCGAGATCCGAAATGAGGTTGGGGAAGAAAACTTCTTTCTATTCGGGTTGACCTCGGAAGAGGCTACGCGGGAGCAGCAGAACGGCTATCGACCCTACGATCTCTATCAACAGAACGATCTCTTGCGAGAGGTGTTGGACGGCCTTTCCTCAGGCAGATTCTCTAAAGGCGACGCCGACGTCTTTCGGCCCTTGGTTCAGTCTTTATTGGAGCAGGATGCCTACATGCTTCTTGCCGATTACCAGTCCTACGTGGACACACAGCAACGCGTTAGCGAGGCTTACCAGGATCACGATCGATGGACACGCATGTCGATGCTCAACTCAGCTCGCTCCGGGAAGTTCTCCTCCGACCGTACGATACGGGAATATTGCGCCGAGATATGGAAGACTGGTCCGCCAACCAGGACGGCTTGATCCCGATATTGAAACCCGTAAGGGGCGATACCCTCAGAATTAGAATTATCTTGCGTTTAACATTTCATTCTTATTCGGGACGGTACTCTCGGTGAGTCATCATCTGGAGGTCTCTTGCGTCTTTCATTCTTGTCCCTTGCATTGTCCGGTCTCCTTCTACTGCCTGCTGCTGCGCAGGCTGATACCTTCAACTTCAACGCTATCGGCTCTGGTGGTGGATTCAGTGGATCTGGCGTGCTCACAGCATCGAACAATGGAGATGGTTCTTATACCATCAACGCAATGAGTGGAAGCGGTATAACTGGCCTTATCGCGGCCGATGGTTTTTTCGGAAACGATAATCTGCTCTTTCCCACCGCTTCGAGATTGTTGGATGTCAATGGCTTTGCTTTTACTCAGGTTCTAGCTGGAGTCACGTATTCGGTCAATATCTTCTCTACGGTAGCCGGATACGAAGCCATCAGCCTGGGCTCCGACGGGGACTTCGAGGACGCGCCAGTCACCTTCACCCTGACAAACACTTCTGCGGTTGCTCCCGAGCCCTCCAGTCTGTTCTTGCTCGGCTCCGGCATCTTGGCTGCTGCTGCTACCCAGATACGCCGGCGTTTGAACGTCTGAATCAGCTTTCAGGCTGGCTTCTCAGGATGGCCGGAGATCGCTTTGTAATGGCTGGATGGATGATCATGTTTCACTCATAAGCTCGGTCGTCGGGGCACAAGCGATAAACCGGCGATACAAGGCCTTATTGTCGTCTGCGGATGGCTACTGATGTGGAGTCCGCAAACGGACTCCACATCAGCCGAGAACTACTTGGGCTAATTTAGATACCCATTTCGAGCTTGTGGTACGAACACCGAACCGCCCAGATCGGAGTCCTTAAAGCCGAACACAAAGAACTGGTTCGGATTAGAGTTGGTCACTCCACCGTAGTCCTGCAGAAAGTCGTTGTCATTCGCAACCCATATCGTATGGGTTGTGACACCGCCTACGGTAACGTCAGGACCGAAGGCCATGCCTTCGATCTTTGCAGGAATGGTACCGGTCGTGAATCCGCTGGCCGTCAGGACGTTGACGATGTCGAGGAACAGCGTCTTGGACACCTCGTGATTGGCTGCCGTGAGTCCATCCATGTTGCTGACGTCGGTAGCCCCTGTGAGATCGATCTTGAAGAGTTGCTTGATCTTTGCCTTGGAGCCATCGCCCAGACCTTTGCCATCGCGCTCATCCACGATGAACTCATGGTTGTTCAGGGCTAGTAACTCACTAACGCCAGATCCGGTTGTGAGACTGTAGGCGTACTCGTGCATGACTCCAGAGGTGATATCGATGGTGAGAATGCGCAGTAGATTTGCCGCTGCGCCGCCCTGATTCGCGTCCTGAATGTAGGGAGCCTGAATGATCGTCGCCAGAGTCTTTCCATCCGGGGTGATAGCCAGACCTTCAAGGCCCTTGTTTGCGGTCCGTCCGCTGGTGTTGTTGGCGATCTCAGTCGCTCCAACAGGGCTAAGGTTGCTGACGTAATACTTGCTCGGCAGTGCAAAGGTTCTTATTCGGGTTCCCTTGAACCGGTCGAATTGATAGACATATGGACCGTATTCGTCAGAGATGAAGACGCTCATCCCATCGTTTGCAAGGCGGATGCTCTCCGGATCCAGACGAGCATCGGTTGGATCGCCCGAGTTCTGATTCGGATCGAAGTTATCCGACCGTCCAGTGAAGAAGTATTGGCCCACATAGTTAACCGAAGGCGCGCCCGAACCCACTCCCAACCCGGCCCCCGAACCGTATACCAGGGCACTTGGATTCGAGAGCAGAGTCGTTTTTTCAAGCGTAGGCGCGATGGTAAAGGGGAGACCAGAGCCCGTTGTATTGGGCTGCAGGTTCATCTTGATGGTTTGGAAGCGGTCAATATAGCTGGCTGTATCGTCGATTGCCGCGTTGTAGGAGACGGCGTTAGGCCCGCGGTCTGGCACGGCGAGGAAACGATCGGAAGAGACATAGGCAATCCCTGAGCCGAGTCCCCCTAGCAGATTGGCGGAAACTCCATTCTCCAGTGTTCCTGTCAGACCCGAAAGGTCAGCATAGCTTCCGGCGCTGCTGGCGGTCAGTGTACCTTTTGCAAGCAGGTTTACCTGCGACTCGGCTCGATCGGCTGAAGCCACGGTAATGAGTATGAGGGCCCGGAGAAGCAAACTCGATGAACTTTTCACGATGGTAGTTCCTCCTTGGTTTGTAACTGAGCGGCAATTTTATTGCCAGTATCTGCTGCGAACATAAACGTCCCGTAAATGCTGACCTCTTTTATCGATGATGGATCAAGAGCAGCACAAGAAGCGCACGTTTGATAACTTCGTGCGGCAGACCTGCGCTTGTGGAACAGGGGGATGGCGAAGAAGTAAGGGCAGGGTGCTCTTTACTGCAATAGTTCTATGGGCACCACCATATAGATCCATCGAGATCCAGAAGAGAGACATCAGATCTCAATCAACGTCTGAAGTCTGAGGGCATTTGCATACGCGTGTGAGAGTGCGGTGTTATCGAAGACAATCCAGACGTTATCGTGAGATTTGACTTCGGCAGCCAACGCAGTCAGAAACTTGTCCTCGTAATTTGAATAGTAAGTACGTGGCGAACCGTGAAGGCGGTAATAAGCGAGCTTAGTGTCCCCGCCGGGTGTAGCAGCTATTGGATCGCCTTTGGGAGGATCGGCGGCCACTCTGGCGATCGCAAATCTTTTGAAAAGTGTATTCGCCGCGGTGGTAAACCAGTTTGTATTGCGTGGCTCAAGGACGACCTCCCCTTGATAGAGTTCCCGCACCAAAGAAAAGAAGTCTTCAGCAAGTGCGAAATCGAAGGAGAGCGATGGGGGAAGCTGAAAAAGAATGGGACCCATCTTCTCGCGCATGGGTTCAATCTGTTCGAAGAATGTTTTGAGCAAAGGAGCTGTATTGTGTAGTTTTTCTTCGTGAGTCACTGTCTTAGGAGCTTTTATGGAGAAGCGAAAGTTCGACGGAGTCTCTTTGGCCCACTTAGCCCATGTAGCGGTACGATGTGGACGATAAAAAGATGAATTAATCTCAACGCAGGAAAGAGTGCGCGAGTAGCGATAGAGGCGAGTTCTTTCTTGCTCTTCGCTTGGGGGAATGGACCAGCCGGCAGTGCCAATGCGATGCATGAAGGTTTGATGCTGCCTTACTGGAATCTACGAGAACCATGGATGGGAAACTTCAACCCAGGCAGGAGAGAGCCATTCAAAAATTGATTTCGCCTAATTCTTGGATTCAAGGATTGTTGTTCCGGTGAGTACTTGAGTGAGGCGCTGTCTGGCTCTGTATCCCTGGTCGGTGCCTGGATTACCTCGATAACCAGTCTTTCCCCTTCTTGCCCGGTTGCTTCATTCCTGCTTACAATTAGCGACGTTTGTGTCCCCCTGAAGAAATTGTTCTCCTAATCAATTCTCGGATGTGAGAGGCTACAGCAAGCCTTCTCGCACACGTCTAACTCACAGGTTTCACGGAGCTATGGCTGTAAACGGTAAGTGCTGACATAGATACAACGATTGGGAGATACCTTGCGGCGTATTGAGTTGATTGAGATCCATGACCATCCTCGCTTTCCTGATCACTTACGTAATCTGTTCACGGATGCACTACAGGCGCTGTGGGAGCTCGGCAACTCCTATGGTCCAATCACGTCTCTGCTCCACGATGCTTTGGCGAGCGCCGGAACGGTGGAGGTGCTGGATCTTTGCTCCGGTGGTGGTGGACCCTGGCAGCGTCTGGCCGAAAAGTTGGAACAGGCATTCCGGTTGCCCGTCCGCGTAAGGTTAAGTGACAGGTATCCGAATCTTGAGGCGTTCAAGCGGGCTCGTCTCCGATCAAACTCGAAGATCGGTTCAATCTCGCAACCCGTCGATGCATTACATGTGCCCGCGACACTGTCGGGCTTCAGGACTATGTTTTCTTCGTTCCACCACTTCGGCCCAGCGAACGCGCGGCGCGTGCTCCACGATGCGATGGAAGACGGCCGGGGTATTGGGATCTTCGAGGTACCGGGACGCAACGTGAAGACCGTACTATTGGTCTGCATGACACCGCTCATGGTGTTGTGGTTGACTCCGCGTATTCGGCCCTTTTGTTGGTCGCGTCTGTTCTGGACCTACGTTGTCCCTGTAATTCCGTTGGCAATCGGATTCGATGGGCTGATCTCCTGTCTTCGCGCCTATGCACCCGAGGAGCTGGAAGAGATGGTCGCGGAATTGAAGGGAGCGTCCCCAAAAGAGCACTATCTGTGGAAGGTTGGCGAGGAGCGTGGAGGGATGCTGCCCATCAGCTATATCATCGGTCTTCCATTGAGGAGTGGAGAGGACGCTTCTGAGATCCCTGCAAGCTCGGGGTTTACGCGCTCACCTACGGAGGAGCAGTATGTCTAGCGCAGTGCAGGCAGTGGAATCGTTGTAGCGATCCCTCGTATGCGAGTTTTTTGTACAGAGGATGATAAAAACCTAGAATCCGGGCAGCCACAGGAGGCGCGGAGGATTAGCGTGGCCGGCAGCAAGAGAGAGATGGACGTCAACGTCTCATCCGAGCAGATTCGTTTGAAGAGGAGACGCGCTGCTTGTCTGCCAAGGTCCGCCGCAGGTTGGCGAACGACGGTCAGACTGGGACGGAGGAGAGAGGCCAATTCGAAGTCGTCAAAGCCTATTAGAGCCATATCGTCCGGGATGGAGAGATTGAGCTCCTGGATAGCTTCCATTACATGACTCGTGGTGACGTTGTTGGTGGTGAAGATCGCCTCTGGCGGTGCGGCACCTGCGAGGGCCTGTTCGAGATAGATACGGATGGATTCGGCCGTCTCGGCCTGGAGGATAGCCTCGAACTTTAGCCCATGGCTGCGCATGGCGTCTTCGTAGCCTGCGATGCGCTCCTGAGTTGTGTAGATCTTTTCGCAGTCCGAGCTGATACAGAGAATGCGCTTGTATCCGTGAGAGAGAAGATGTGTGACGGCTTCCATGGAACCGCGTCGATTCTCGACCAGCACGACATCGCAGCCACTGTTCTCGACCGGGCGGTCGAGCAAGACGATGGGGGTACCATTGCCGTGCTCAAACTTGAGTTTTCCTGGGGTGGCAATCAGCAGCATGCCGTCCACGCAATGCTGCCTCATCTGGCGAAGAATAGCGAACTCGGTCTCTTGATTCGAGTTTGAAGCGGCGACCCAAACCAGCAGACCATGCTCGCGAGCGATCTCCTGAATGTTATGCGCTACTTCTGCAAAGAAAGGATCGCCAAGATTGGGAACAATCAGACCAATCGCATTAGAGGGCTGGCCCATCAGCATGCGGGCGGCCACGTTGGGCGAGTAGCCGAGACGTTCGATAGCCGCGCTGACCTTGCGTGCTGTCTTCTCCGAAATATTGGGGTGCTGGTTGAGAAAGCGTGAGACCGTCATAGGGGCGACGCCAGCGGCGCGCGCGACGTCTGCCAATGTAACGCTCTTGATGGGCTGTTTTCGGGTAGCCATGAGTTCCGGTCTGCATCTTGAAGCACTAGAAGGAGTCGAAGAAAGAATAACCGAATTCGTGAGGCTTTCGTGTGCAGTGGGCACAACTACGGTAGACGAGGTCTGCGAGTGTCGCCTACGAACGATGAGGAGCGTTTCAGGAAAGGCATGGGCGGATTACACCGTCTTCGGAGAGAGCCGGCAGCGCCTTTTGCGGATGCCACGAGCAAAAGGGACGGTCGCATCCTCCTGGTACGCCAGAGTATAATTAGCTCCGAAGCGGGAGTAGCTCAATGGTAGAGTAGCGGCTTCCCAAGCCGTTGGTTGCGGGTTCGATCCCCGTCTCCCGCTCCAGATTTTGAACCCACCTTACATCCCTCTAGCAATAGCTGAATTTCTATGGACCTTAGGCTTGAGTTCCAGCCAAGGATGTCCCTTGGAGGGCATTAGCTGTCTTTGCGGTAGAGAAGTTCCCGCATCGCTTGTCTCCGAGCTTCATTTGCTTCGGTGACAGTCTTACGCTCATCGGCGTCCATGCGGTGCTTCGTCGTAGGATCGGCTGATTCTGGAGCGCTACACTCGGGGCAACGGTTGGCGAAGCCAGGTTTATCGGGCTTCAGTTGAAACTCTTCCGAGCAGTTGACGCAAACTTTGATGGGAAAAGCCATTTGGATCTATGATACGACGCCCAAACGAGGTTCTTCAATGATGTTCATTCCTGAGCGGTGGCGGTGCAGATAAGCTACTTTCAGTCCGGTTCAATGAGATGTCGGTGATTTCGACCCGGAAAAGTGACGGTGTCTGCGTTAAATGCACAATGCCGCGAGATGGCGGCATTGTGCAATGAGCAGCGAACAACGGGTCTAGCGGCTGGCGGTCGTGGTGGTCTTCTGTGCCAGTTTCAGGTGTTCTTCCAAGGCCTCCGCCTGGGGCAGGAAGGTGATTGCCTTGGCGATTTGAGGATCCCACTGGGCTCGAACTTTGAGGCCTTCGAGCTGTCCGAACTGCGAGGTGAAGATATCGCTCTTGATGCTCTCTTTGACCCAATCACTTACGCCGGCGATGTCGTTATCGGTGTAGGTGATGTTGTTGTTTTTGAGGAAGGCCTTGAACTCCTGTAAAACTGTGTCGTCAACCGCGAAGTCCTTCTGGACGGTGTGAGTGGCGAGGTAGTGTTTGCTGAAGTCGAAGAAGGCGTAGTGCTGGAGAAGTGAATCCTGGAATTGATTCGACTTCACGTTATCGATCTTCTCGTCGGGACTGATTCCCCCTCCACCATAGACGGTGCGTCCAGCGTCAGTGAGTTTGACTTCGAGATTGGATTTGTCCTTCGGCTCCTTGCCTGCGTCGCGGACGTAGTAGTAGTCGTAGAGCGAGACATGGTCGTAGTTGCGTTGGATCAGGCGTCCGGAGGGGGTGTAGTAGTGGTAGGTGGTAAGGGCGAGACCGGTGTTCTCAGTAATCTGAAATACCGTCTGGACGAGGCCCTTCCCAAAGGTGGTCTCACCTACGATGAGGGCGCGGTCGTGGTCCTGAAGAGCTCCGGAGACGATCTCAGCGGCTGAGGCGGTGTTGCGGTTGACGAGGACGACGATGGGGTATTTATTCGAGCCCTGTTCGCCGTGGGCGGCTCGGTAGACCTGGTCCGGGAAGGCGCGGCCGCGTTGCGAGACTACGATTTGGCCCTTCTGTAGGAACTTGTCGGACATATTTACGGCTTCGTTGAGAAGTCCGCCAGGATTGCCGCGAAGGTCAAGGACGAGGCCCTTGAGTTCGCCAGCCGCTTGGAACTTATCGAGGGCATCGCCGACTTCCCGGCTGGTGGTCTCCATGAAGTTGGTTACGTGGATGTATCCGACGCCAGGCTTGAGCTGGAAGGCCAGATCTACGGAGTAGCGGGGAATCTCGTCGCGGACGAGGTCGAAGACGAGGGGTTTGGGAGCGCCTTCGCGTTCCATGGTGACCGAGACATGCGTTCCCTTGGGTCCTTTGAGGAGGGAAGCGACAGCGGTGGAATCCATGCCTGTGGTGGATTTGCCGTCGATGGAGACGATGACATCGCCGGGACGAATGCCAGCCTTATAAGAGGGTGTGTCCTCGAAGGGGTTGAGAACGACGATCTTGGTTGTACCGTTCTTATCCGGCTGCGGGCGGATCTGCATTCCTACTCCGTAATACTTCCCGTGCTGGTCCTCGCGCATCTGGGCGAAGGCCTTGGGATCGTAGAAGTTGGAGTGAGGATCGAGGGTGTGAAGCATTCCCGGAATCGCGCCATCGTAGATGGCTTTATCGGTCTTATCGGAGTCCAGTTTATCCGCGTAGTTCTGCTCGACGAGGGAGTAGACGCTGGTGAAGGAGCGAAGACTATCTCGGAGAGTGGACTCATCGGTGGCGGATTGAGCCGCGACCTTCTGGTTGACGAGCGTGCCAAAGACGGCGCAAGTACCGAGGAAGAGAGTTACGGAAAAAAGTGCGCGACGGGAGCGGGGTGCCATGGGCGGGATTATGACCTCGTGTGACGGCAGTCGTGGTGCGGTAGAGGGCGGAGCAGCCCGTGCGAATACAGTCCTACTTTGGACGGAGTATAGCACCGGGAGGTAAGCGAAGAGGAGGGAAAGACTGGATACGGAGGTGGGATTCGCAGGATGGTGTTCTGGCGGTTAGAATACAGGTGGATACCGTCGGGTTGTATGTGGCGTCCAACGGCAGGGGCTGAGACTCGCAGGGATTTGGCTGCGAGACAGATGTGGCCTGATGCCGATCTGAAGAATACGAGTGACGATGACCTTGAGAATTTCGCAGTTTGCAGCGGTGTGCGGGCTGGTCCTGCTGACTTTGCCGAGAGTGGTGTCAGCGCAGGCACCACGGTACCAAAGCCCCTACAGCACGCCTGCGAGTGCTCCACAACAGCCCACAGCTCCGTTGCCGGCTCCGGCGGCGATCACGCCGAATGGCACGGTGGTGGAGGACGTCGTCGTCCGGGTTAACGACCAGATCATCAGCCGAAGCGACCTGGAGCGAAGCCAGCAGCAGTTAAACCAGGAGATCCAGCAGCAGGGCAGCAACGTCAGTTCTGCGGACGCCGCCGATCGTCAGAAGACGCTGTTGCGCGACATGATCGACCAGCAATTGCTGCTCTCGCGGGCGAAGGAGCTCGGGCTCAATGCCGATGCGGAGATGACCCGCAGGCTGGACGAGATCCGCAAGCAGAACAAGCTGGACACCATGGAAGACCTCGAGAAGGCGGCCCGTTCGCAGGGCGTCTCGTATGAGGACTTCAAGAGCAACATCAAGAACGGCATCCTGACGCAGCAGGTGGTGCGGGACGAGGTCGGGCGCCGGCTGCAGCCGACGCAGGGACAAGAGCAGGCGTTCTACGAGGCTCATAAGCAGGAGTTCGAGCAGCCGGAGCAGGTTCGGCTGAGCGAGATCCTGATTCCGACTTCCCCGGACGCCAAGGACGATGCTGTTGCCCAAGCGAAGGCCAAGGCGGAGGATATCTCCGCCAAGGTCAAGGCGGGCGGCAAGTTCGAGGATCTGGCGAAGAGCTATTCCGGCGGCCCAACGGCCTCCCAGGGCGGCGATCTGGGACTGTTCAAGCGCGGCGCGCTGGCTAAAGTCCTTGAAGATCAGACCTTTGTACTTAAGGCAGGCGACGCGACCGCTCCGATCCGAACCCGTCAGGGATTCGTGATTCTGAAGGTGACGGAACACCAGGCCAGCGGCATTCCGCCCATGAAAGACGTCGAACCTCAGATTCAAGAGGCGCTGTACATGCAACAGATGCAGCCCGCGCTGCGTGCCTATCTGACCAAACTGCGGGAAGAGGCTTACATCGACATCAAGCCAGGCTTTGTCGACGCTGGGGCAAGTTCCAAGCAGACCAAGCCGGTGTTTACGGCCTACACGCCTCCCGTGGTGAAGAAGAAGAAGACGCAGGAGAAGCAGCGGTTCGACCGAGGCGGAAGGTTCTCCACGGCGAACAGAGAGACTCCGGCAGAGAAGGCCGCTGCCGCGGCTGGTCCAGCTACGGCTGTGCCTGCGCTTCCGGCACCTGGGGCTGAAGGAGCTAGTGCTGCTTCGACCGCCACGACGGCTGCTGGAACTCCCGCTGCCGCTGCTGCAACTCCGACCACTCCGACGACTACTGCCAGCAATAGTAAGGCTCCTGCGCCGGGCAAGCAGAAGAAGATCAAGAAGGAGAAGGTCCGGTTCGGACAGGCTCCCCGGAACTCGCTGCCGCCTGCACCGCAGGATCTAGCTAGCGACGCCGGGTTGGGCCGGCCAGACCGGGACGATGCTGCAACCGGGCCGGGTGGTTCAGCGGCTCCAGGTGCGGCGATCGCTCCGGCGGAGACCGTATCTCAGTTCTCGTCCACGTCCGATCCCGATCCACTGGCGCCGAAGGCTCCGGTGACGGGCAAGGTTCGCTATAGTGCCCGGGCGAAGGAGGTTGCAGCGACCAAGAAGGCGGTGAAGGTTTCCAAAGCCAAGGAGAAGGCCGTCGCGACTCCTGCTCCAGCCGATACTCAGGAGCTGGCGACGCAGAAGACCCAGGCTGCTCCGCTGGGCCTGAACGGCGACACCGTGAAGAAGAAGAAGAAGAAGCGGGAGAAGGGCGCTCCGAAGGAGAGGCTGCAGCAGAAGCCGAAGGATCCGTCGGCACCTGCTCCCGAGGCGACTCCGTACCGGAACCCGATTAATCCGGGTATCACGACGCCTGCCACGAAGACGGCGCCCGCGTCGGACGGTACGACGCTTCCTCCGGCCAATTCGTCTGCTCCGGGCGCCCCTCCGCAAGGGAATACCACTCCCGCTACTCCGGGTGCGCCGATTCCAACGCCTCCTCCAAACTAGCCGCAGGTTCCATGCTTCATGGTTCTACGAACGGGAGTGGCTTCGGCTGCTCCCGTTTCTTTGCCTCAGAGGGTGGGGGTACCCCCCTGGGGGTATTTGGGTATAAGCGCTTTCTTTTCTGCGGCTTACGGGACACTACTGCTTGTAAGCGGCTCATTCTAAATGGGTTGTGCGCAAATACGACGGCCAGCTTGAGTTACGGCGATTTTTCTCCTCTCTTCCTACAAAACTGGAAAAGCCCCCGATGGATTGGGGGCTTTTTTTTGATCTCTAGTTCTATTTTATGGGATCGGCCAAAACTAACGTGTCACTTTTATTTCTTTTGGAATCAACCGTTTGGGTGGTTTTGGGGCTTGACATGCGATTTTGCTGAGGAATTTGCGAAAACAAACTATAGGAGCACGAACAGAGGAGATGGTTGCGGGTTACGAACCGAAGGGAACTCTCCCAGGACGAGCGACGCGGAGGGGTTCCGTTTTAGCCGTTGGAGGCTCGGGTAGATGGGGCCTGATGTTCGGAGCCATGGGACGGAACTGGAGTTCTTTGAGAGGAGAGATGAAAGGCCTCTTCGAGGAGGTCGACGGCCCGTTCCAAGCCATTGGTCTCGGCGATGGTCTCTTTCATTCGCATGGCATTCTGTCTGTACTTCGGATTCCCCATGACCTGATCGATGAGAGAGGAGAGCCGTGGGACCGATAGCTCTTCGATGGGAACAAAGGCTCCGGTCTTCGTGTGGGCGATCTTTGCGGCGTTTCCGGGTTGATCGTTGGTGACGGGGATTGCGACCATGGGCACTCCGTGCATCAAGGATTCGAGCGTTGTGTTCAGGCCAGCGTGCGTAATGCAAAGTGACGATCGCGCGAGAAGCTCCTGTTGCGGCGCACTGCGCACGACAATGGAGTTGGGCGGCAAGGATTGGATCATCTTCGGATCCACAGTTTGGCCAATGGAGAGGACAAGCTGTGTGCCCGGCTGTGTGCCCGCTGCCTTTGCGATGGTATTGAAGATTTCCTGGATTCCGTTGTGGCCTGTTCCCATGGATGCATAGATTAAAGGTTCGCCGGTGAGTCGATCCCAGGGAAAGTCCACGTCGATCCGACCGGCGCCATCGTGGAACGGGCCGGTATGGTGAAACTGGGAGGGCCATTCCGTCCCTGCAAAGTCGAACTCTTTTAGCGATTGCGTGATCCAGGCAAGTTTCGAGATCAGGGCAAAGGGATCGTTCCAATCGATGCGTTGATCCAGGCCGATTCCTTCGGCGTAGGAGCGCGCGGCGATCCTGCTGGGCTCGAAGATGTGGTTGGTCTTGCGTAGCCCCTCACGATTTCTGGCCAGCGATTGGGGAGAGGAATCATGCGGCCAATCGAAGATGCATAGGGGCGTGCCTCCGGTGAAGTCCAGGTGAAAGGAGTTTGAGATGGTGGCGTATGGCATGCCCAGGTACATGGGTACAAGAGCCAACCCAGCCTGCCCCTCATCGAGGACTACAGCATCGATCCGCTCCTCTCGAAGTACGCGGAAGAGGTCGTCGGCCAGACCTTTGTGCGTCCAGGCGAGGATTTTCCAGACGAGTGCAAGAGCCTCCAGCCCGTGTAAGCTGCCTATTTGCTGGCGGAATTCCTGAACGGTGGAGGACGTTGACACGCTCTCGCCATATGGAACAAAGGACAGTTGGGCTGCGTGAGCAAAGGGCTCGGTCGAGGGAGCGCTGATCAATACAACGTCGTTTCCCCGAGCTTTTAGTCGCCGTGCGAGAGTGGAGGTCGGATTTAGATGCCCAGGGACTGGAACGGAGACAAAAGCAATTTTCACTAAGAACTCCTAGGTAGCCTTCGACGTGGAAGGCCTGTGAAACTCTGCTTTTCTAGATAGTCTTCGACGGAGAAGACCGGTGGACGCCGTACGCGCGCTGCTTCTTTGTCCTCCGATAGAACACCGGATGGGAAAGAAACTTCCCGCCATTACGCTACGTTCCGAATCTGCTCCTTCGTATATTTTCAATATTCTCGGACATCAGATCGGTTTGCCCAATCAGGCCTTGGATTTCATCGTGCGAGTTCTTGATGCTGCTCCACAATTTTCCTAATGCTGCTCCTATTTTGGAGAGATCAGGTTCATTGAATGAACCCAGCAGTTTTTCGGTTTCTACTTTATGGCTCTCCATATTGCTTTGGAGCGTCTGAAGGCGCTCGGCGAACTCGCCAAGATACCGCTTTGCCTGAGGATATGAGAGTGTGTTTTGTTGCTGTCTGACGCGAGCGATGTAATTCCTTAAATTTTGGATATTGTTGGTTAGAATCGCCAAGGTCCCTTCCAAGGCCTTCTTTGACGTGACGATATCCATCTGCGAATTGAAGTTGCTGAAAGATGATTCAGTATCATCGGAGCGGTCGAGCTTTTTGAGTTCCTGAAAGAGTTGCCGCAGTTTTTCTAAACCTACATAACCGGCGGCAACGCCACTGCCTTGCTCAGGATGAGGAGTCACCGCGGCGTCGCCGAGGAGAACAGCCGGG
Source organism: Granulicella sp. dw_53 (assembly GCF_018449545.1). Classification (GTDB taxonomy): domain Bacteria; phylum Acidobacteriota; class Terriglobia; order Terriglobales; family Acidobacteriaceae; genus Edaphobacter. The sequence goes on from NZ_JAAVUR010000017.1 coordinate 71,707, forward strand.
TACTGCTGGCTGTAGAACTGGGTTGCACGCTGGACCGAGATCTCGAAGACAGCCACGTTTTTCTCAACCTGTTTGAGAGAGCTCAAAATACTTGTAGTTTGACCTACGGTTAGAAGAATTTTTCTCAGGTCGGCCGGAGCCGCCTGTAGCCTCTGGAAGTCAGCGGCGGAGCAGTTTCGCAAGGTAGCGAGCAGATAGTTGTGATCTTCTGTTGGAATGGGTGTTTTTTTCCCGATGACCCCGTTCGCTAGCTTCTGGGCCTCATTTTTTCTCTGAAGCTGATTAGCATCAGAGGTAAGGGATGCCTTTTCTGGATTGAAGATGCCATAGGCTCCATAGTCTTTCGGTGCAAGCTTCTGGAAAGCGAAACCTAATATATTCGTAATGAGAGGATCGGCAGCAGCACCTCCTCCAACGGAGACGACGAGAAAGTCCGCTTCGATTACTTTGAGCGCGCCTCCTATAGTCATCTTGCGGCCCTTTTCATCACACGCGCGAAGAGTCAGCGTCATCGATTTATAGCGGCCATGGTCATTCTTATCCCGACCACTGATCCTTTCGGCGATCCAGCCTCGTTCCAGCTTGATCCCTAGTGCCTTCGCCCGCGTGAGAAGAGCGTCTTCAATTTTGGAGAAGGCAATCGGGTCGCCCGCCTTTCCAGAGCGCCAACTCGATGGGGTTGCCTTGATGCTCTGGAGATGCGTGATTGTGCTCTTATCGAGAACAGGGACGTTGGGCCGTGTATAGGCACCTCGTTTTTCGACCAAAGTGACGTTGCGTACAAAGTGCTGCCGTGCGTCGATCGCCGCCATGAGTCCAAGCGGACCGGCACCCAGGACAACCACCTTCTTAAAGGACATTCAACCCTCACTATAGAAACGTAAGTTGTTATCACGGCCTTCGCGAAGCACACAGCAGAAGACGCCAGGATCGGTGATGGAACTTTCTTCTGGAGAAACACTGAAACTATCTTCTTATTTCCGGACTACCGATTTTCTTTTCACAAAGTAAGAGGAAATATAAGTTTCTTTTGGGTGTTTCTACCCTTAGCCTTTCCAGACTTTGCAAAAGATCAAACTAAAATTCGAATCCCTGCTGATGCGCTTCCGAAATGTACTGAAGGGGTGCTTCTTTTTAATCTTTCGCGACTGAGTGGTCTCGCGAGGCGGAGAATTCTCCATCTCTTGGTTCCTTTAGCAAAGCGGCTTGTGTGCGTGGTCCAGAACCGTGCCGGGTGGCGGCGGCTTTGGCGGGGAGAGGTGTGGGGGTATTCTGGATGCGATGAAAGACTTTTTTATAGCGGATGCGGCGCGGTTCGATAACGCGGTGGTGACGACGTACTTTGCGTTGTCGGGGCTCCAGGTGCGGGAGAAGAAGCAGGGTGGGCAGTTTCTGGCGCTGACCTTGACGGATAAGACGGGGGCGATCGAGGCGCGGATGTGGGACGACATCGCGGAGGCGGTCGCGAACTGCGCGGAGGGCTGCTATGTGAAGGTGCAAGGACAGATCTCGAAGTACCAGGGGAAGTTCCAGATCACGCTGACGAAGATGAGGAATGCGGCGGAGAGCGAGATCGATCCGGCAGACTATATGCCGGCGACGAAGTTTGATGTGAACGAAATGTGGGCGGAGCTACGCGGGTATGTCAGCGAGTTTGCCAATGAGGATTTGAAGCGGCTCGTGTTTTCGTTTCTGGATGATCCGGAGCTGGGGGCCGCGTATCGAGAGGCTCCGGCGGCGAAGGTGCTGCATCATGCGTGGCTGGGGGGACTGCTGGAGCATGTGTTAACGCTAGTGCGGGTGTGCAGGGCGACGGCTCCGTTTTATCCGGAGGTGGATGCGGATCTGCTGGTGACGGGGGCGATTCTTCATGACATCGGGAAGGTGAGGGAGCTGAGCTGGAAGAACTCCTTCTCGTACACGTTGGAGGGGCAGATGATTGGGCACATCAGCATCGCGCAGGGGATGCTGGTGGAGAAGGTGCGGGAGCTGCAGCCGTTTCCGCAGAGGTTGCGGGTGCTGGTGGAGCATATGATTCTGAGCCACCATGGGAAGTATGAGTTTGGATCGCCGAAGCTGCCGATGACTCCGGAGGCGCTGTTGCTGAATGTGCTGGACGATCTTGAGGCCAAGATGCAGGCGATGCGAAACGAGTTCGCCAAGGCTGAGGCGAATGGCAAAGGACCGGGAGAGATGACGGATTGGGTGAGGAGTCTGGAGCGGCCGGTGCTGGATTCGCGGGCTTATTTGAAGGGGGAGTAGGCGGGACTGCGGGTTGGCTTAGGCTAGTCTTGATTCCAGGTAGGCGGTTAGGGCTTGCTTGAACTCCTGGACTAGTTTTTGGCGTTCTTTTGGTTTGGCTTCGGCGTAGAGGGGGTTCATTCCTTTGACGATCTGCAGCGTTACGTTGGCGATGCGGAATGCGTCTTCGGGGGTTAGTTTTGGCTGCTTCTTGCGGTAGTGGGTGGAGAAGTGTTCGCGGAGGCGGTTTCTTGCGACGGGGTCGCGCTTGAACTTTGTGGGGACGCTAAGCAGAGCCATGTAGGCTGGGCGGCTGTCCATGAAGGCGACCAGGACTTCGAAGATGCGGTCGACCCATTGGGGGATGCTGAGGGTGTGGGCTTGCTGAGTCAAGGGAGTTAGGTGGGTCTCCATCTCGTCTCCGTACTGGGTGCGGAGAGCGATGACGATGGCTTCTTTATTGGGGAAGTACTGGTACAGGGCTCCGATGGATGCGCCGGCGCGCTCGGCGATCTGGGTCATGGTGGCGGCGTCGTAGCCGACTTCGGCGATGACTGCCGAAGAGGCTTCGAGTAGATCGACGACGCGACGTTCTCCTCTCTGCTGCTGCGGGATACGACGCGGAGGCTTTGACAGATCTGAGGGCATCCTCATATTATAGGAGAAGTAAATGTGAGGGAATCCTCATATTGGGAGATATTTTTCATGGCAAATTTGAATCTGGATCCGAAGACGAGCGCGCTTGTACTGATCGATCTGCAACATGGCATTGTGGGGGCGCAACTCTCTCCGTACTCGGGTAAGGATGTCGCCGCACAGGGCGCGAAGCTGGCTGCGGCGTTTCGGCAGGCGGGCGGCACGGTAGTTTATGTTCGGGTGGAGTTGGCTGAGCTTCTCAATCTGCCGGTGGATGCGCCGTCGCGTGATCCGAATGCTCCGCCACCTCCGCCGGCTGCATCGCAGCTCGTGCCGGAGAGTGGATATCAGTCGGAGGATCTGCTGATTGTGAAGCGGCAGTGGGGAGCCTTCTATGGAACGCAGCTCGATCAGTTGCTTCGCCGACGAGGGGTTCGCACCATTGTGTTGGGTGGCATTGCGACGAATATGGGGGTGGAGTCCACGGCGCGGGCGGCGTTCGACCGGGGCTATGAGCTGGTTTTCGTTGAAGACGCGATGACGAGTATCAGCGCGGAGGCGCACGGCTTCGTGGTGCAGAGTATCTTTCCGCGCATGGGGCGGGTTCGCAAGGTGAGCGATGTGTTGGAAGCGCTGTCGTAATGAGGCGTGAGGCCAACGGTCCGGATGTTGGAGAACGTCTGGATCCGATGGTGTGGAAGATCGCGGGAGTCGTGCTGCTGGGGCCTTTGATGACCAGCCTCGATTCGACGGTCGTGAATGTCTCGCTGTCCACGCTGGGCAGCGAGCTTCATGCCTCGCTTACGACGATTCAATGGGTGACGAGCGGATATCTGCTGGCGCTTGCGTTGATGCTTCCGTTGAGCGGCTGGCTGGTGGATCGCATTGGAGTGAAGCGGGTTTATCTTGGCTGCTTCGTGGCTTTCACGATCTCTTCGTTGCTGTGTGGCGTGGCTACCTCTGCGACGGGGCTGATCGGGTTTCGGGTGTTGCAGGGGATGACGGGTGGCTTGATCGCTCCGATGGCGCAGATGATGATTGCGCGTACTGCGGGGCGGCATGTGGCGCGGGTGATGGGATTTATGGTCATGCCTATCTTGATCGGACCGATTCTTGGTCCGGTGGTGGCGGGTGCGATTCTGCAACATGCGAGCTGGCGATGGATCTTCTTTATCAATCTACCGATTGGGGTGCTGGCTACCTGGTTGGCGTGGTGGATTCTGCCTACGGATGCTCATGAGACTCAGCGGAGAACGTTCGATCTGAAGGGGTTTCTGCTGCTGTCGCCTGGGTTGGTGTTTCTGCTGCATAGTACGGAGCGGCTTAGTTCGAATCCAGCTACGATGCGATTTAGTGTGGTGGAGCTGCTGGCCGCGCTTTGTCTTTTGGCTGCTTTTGTTCGGCATGGGCTTGAGCGTGGCAGCTCGGCGCTGATCGATGTTTATCTATTTCGGCGGCGAAGTTTTTCGGCGGCTGCGGCTACGCAGTTTCTATCGAATGCAGCGATCTTTGGTGGCCAGATGATGTTGCCGCTGTACCTGTTGACGGTGCGGGGGATTACGCCCAGCGCTGTGGGTTGGGTGCTTGCGCCGGCGGGGTTTGGGGCGCTCTTTTCGTATCCGATGATGGGGACGCTGACGGAGAGGTTTGGACCGCGAGCGGTCTCGGCCAGCGGAGCTACGCTGGCGCTGCTGGGTACGCTTCCGTTTGCTTTTTTCGGGGTGCGGACGATTCCGCTGCCGGTTATCTGCGTCGCTCTTTTTGTACGGGGGCTGGGGATGGGGGCGATCAACATTCCTTCTATCGCGGCTGCTTATGCTTCGATCCCGAAGCAGATGATTCCTGTTGCGACGACCGCCATCAATATTTTGCAGAGACTGGGTGGGCCGGTTGCGACTATGTTGCTGGCTATCTTTCTGCATAGCAGGATGCGGGGTGGGGCGGCGGAGACGCCGCATGCCTTTGCAGCTACCTTCACGGTGCTTTGTGCGATCCATGCGTTGGGTGTGCTTGCGGCGCTTCGGCTTCCTGTGCGTAGAGGAGATGGCGAGTTGAATCCGCCCCTTGAGGTTTCTCCGGTGCGCAGTGCTCTCGCAAAGTAATTGAGGGATGGAAGCCTATCTTTCTTAAGTGCGGGTGTCTCTGCTGCGACGCATGGTAGTGGGTTATTTAAAATTTGCCGCTCTGGCCGGGTTTTTGAGCCTTCCGCCTTGTGGTTATACTCAGCGAAGCTTGGCGCGGCTTTCGTGCGCCGAACGTACGCTTAGCCCCAAGCCGAGGAAGATAACGAATGCCGAACGACGATCGGACCAAGATCATTTACAACAGGACGCCGGAGTCAGCGGCCATGCTGGTAAACGTCAGACGAGCGATGGCGATCACCGCCAGACTTAATCGTTTGACGTTCGATGATGCGGACGAAGTTCGGGCTTTGTTCAGCGAACTCATCGGTAAAAAAGTTGACGAGAGCTTTTTACTGATTCCTCCCTTTTTTACCGCGGGTGGGGACGAGATCCGCATTGGGCGTAATGTCTTCGTAAATCAGAACTGCACTTTCTATGATCTTGGCGGTCTTGATATCGGCGACGATGTGATGATTGGGCCGAACGTGAGCCTCATCACGACTGGTCATCCGCTTGCGCCCTCGCAGCGACGCAAGGCCACAATCGGAGAGCCCATCGTGATTGACAGAAACGTGTGGATTGCAGCAGGCGCGACCATCCTAGGGGGCGTAACAGTCGGAGAGAATTCGGTCGTTGCGGCAGGTTCGGTCGTCACCAAGGACGTTCCCCCGAATACTCTTGCCGGAGGAAATCCGGCGAGGGTCATTCGTTCGATTGGGGATTGAGGAACGTCGGCAAGGGAGTGAAACTGGAAGTTCAAACTAATCCTCCCCGACGCATCCTGAGGTTGACAGACTCCTTCCGGCGAGGGTAGGCTTCGTCGCGAGTTGGATCCAGAGATCTAACTCGTCTCCAATAATTCGCTCCATGGAGTTCTACCTTGAGCCCACTCCTGTATGTCTTTCCTTCGCCGGTTCAGTCTACAGAAACCTTTGTGGCTGAGCTTGAATTCTGCGATTCCCGACGAGAACGATCTCCATCTCCTCCCTGTCATCTTTTTTTCTAAGTGTTGCCGAACCAATCTTGTCCTTATGGCCAGCCGTGATGGACGCAGATAGGGATTTTGTAACGCGCCGCATGTTTGTAGTGCGGTGCACTCCTTCTGACGCTTAATTCGCGCGGCTCTCCATCTCACAAGGTTCCCAGCTTGGGCAAGACTCATCTACGCACGCCTGCGAACTGATGAGAGGATCCAAGATCCGCGACGTTGAGATTGAATGAACGACGGTTGTATACGACTGAATCTCTGGTTTCTCCTCCCTGAACCCAAACGCATCGCTCACCGTTCCAAGAACGATCCATGTCATGAGGAAACCATGTCCATTTTGAGTCAATGTGTTTCATCCCTAAGGAGCTTCCGCTTCTTCGGGGCGGCCCTCGCGCTGCTGCTCTCCGCAGCCGTTCCTTCCTTCGCACAGTTCAACTCCACCATCTTCGGGCCGAACGTCTATGTCTTCGATCCGAGTGTGGCTGGAGCGACGATCAACTCGCAGCTCGATGTGATCTCGAATGCTTCCGTTGCCAGTGCGCAGTTCAGTACGAATCGTTATGCTGTTCTCTTCAAGCCTGGTACTTACTCTGGCGTTAGCCATCAGGTCGGCTTCTATCTCTCGGTCGCGGGCCTGGGCACTACGCCTGACGCCACGGTTCTGAATGGGGGCGGGCTTTATCTCGACGTGACTGATGGCAGTGGCAACGTCACTACGAACTTCTGGAGGTCGCTCGAAAATCTTCGGATCAACGTGCCTACAGGCGGGACGGATCGCTGGGCAGTCGCGCAGGGGGCGGCTTTTCGGCGCATGCACGTCGCGGGTAATCTGGAGTTGACCAATGCAAGCTGCGGGTTTGCGAGCGGTGGTTTTATCGCGGATAGCACGATCGATGGACAACTGAATGAGTGCTCTCAGCAGCAGTGGTACACGCGCAACAGCACCATTGGGAGCTTTGCCGGATTCGTCTGGAACTTTGTCTTCTCCGGTGTGACGGGCGCGCCTGCACAGAACTTTCCGAACGTTACGACCCTTGCGACCACTCCGGTGGTTCGCGAGAAGCCTTATCTTTACGTTGATAGCGCGGGGAACTATAACGTCTTCGTTCCTGCGTTGAAGACGAGCTCAAGCGGCACGAGCTGGGCGGGTGGTGGACTGGGTACTGGCTCCTCGCTTGCCATTAGCACCTTCTTCATCGCTACTCCGGCCAATACTGCGGCGCAGATTAATTCGGCCCTTGCCACGGGCAAGAATTTGATTTTGACGCCAGGCATCTATAGCCTGACCGCGCCGATTGCGATTACCCATCCCAATACAGTTGTCCTCGGGCTTGGCTATCCGACGCTGGTACCGCAGAGCGGCACGCCGGCTATGACGGTCGCGGATGTCGATGGAGTGCAACTGGCGGGTCTTCTGATCGATGCTGGTATCACTAATTCTTCTGTCCTGTTGCAGGTCGGAGTTTCAGGTGCGGCGCGTGTTACCCATGCGGCCAACCCTACTTCGCTTAGCGATGTGTTTTTTCGCATCGGCGGCGCGACCGCAGGCAGCGCGACCACCAGCCTGCAGATCGACAGCAACAACGTGATCCTGGATAACATCTGGGCCTGGCGCGCGGACCACGGCGCCGGTGTCGGATGGGCCAACAATACCGCGGCGCACGGCTTGGTCGTCAATGGCGATAATGTCACTGCGCTTGGCCTGGCAGTGGAACACTATCAACAGAGCCAGGTGCAGTGGAACGGTAATGGCGGCGAGACGATCTTCTACCAGAGCGAAGATCCTTACGATGTGCCCAGCCAGGGATCCTGGATGGACGGTGCTATGAATGGCTATCCGTCTTACGAAGTTACGTCTGCGGTCTGTGCCCATACTGCTTATGGCCTGGGGGTCTACTCCTTCTTCAATCAAGGGGTGGCGATCTTCCAGGACAACGCGATCCATGTGCCGAATACAACGGGCATCAACATGACCGATATGGTCACGGTTAAGTTGAATGGTTCGGGCGGCATCAACAACATCATCAACGGCACTGGCGGGCCGACTCCTGCTGGTGCGTCGGCTAATAATCTTGGCTCTTATGTGGGCAACGGTGCATGTTCGACGAGTACCACCAACGTGGATATCAATGTCGGCGGCGCAGCGGTACCGCCTTTTATAGCCGATCAATACTTCACGGGTGGGGGTAGTGCTTCTACGACCCATGCAATCGTAACCAGCGGCGTTACCAATCCTGCTCCGCAGGCGGTGTACCAGAGCAATCGTGCGGGTGTGATCACTTATACGATTCCCGGCTTCACGGCGGGCAGCACGCATACGGTGCGTCTGCACTTCGCGGAGATTTACTTCAGCACGGCGGGACAGCGGGTCTTCAATGTGGCGATTAATGGCGTTCCGGTGTTGAGTAACTTCGACATCATCGCCACTGCGGGCGCTCGCTATACTGCGAATGTTCAGCAGTTCAACACTACTGCCAACAGCTCAGGACAGATTGTGCTCAGCCTGACGCGAGGTGCGGTGGATCAACCGGAGCTTAGCGGGATCGAGGTGCAGTAGGGTTTCGTACTGCGGCAGTCGTAGACTATCGGCTCGCCCTGTTCCGCTCGGTCTATGGGCGGAACAGGGCGTCCATATTCTGCAGAGATGGTTGAAGGGGGCTAGATTATGGGTAGTCATTTTTGCAGTTTGGAGAGGGGGCTTTATGGGATTTTTTTTGATGCGGAAGCTGGCCGGACTTGGTCTGACGCAACGTCGTGCGTCGGCGGTCGGTGCGTCGGCGGTCGGTTCGATGGCGATCGGGGCAACCGCGCTTGGAGCTCTGGCGATAGGGAGTGCCGCTATTGGTGCGCTGGCTATTGGGGCTTTGGCGATACGGAGGTTGCGATTGGTGGAGGGCCGGTTGGAGGAACTTACGATTGATAGGCTGACGATTGGGGAGTTGATCGTTCAGAAGAGGACGGAGGATTCGGGAGAGACCGGGGGGTGATTTGTGTCTCCCACCCTTCGCTAGAGACAAAGGCGCGAAGGATGGGGCGCCCGGGCGGTTGTGGTGGGGTTGAAGACATGCAACGGAGTTTGGGCTTGGGTAGGATTGGGGTTCAGCTCGGAGTTGCTGAACTGGGGGAGGAAGGCGGTCGTGCTTACGCACGATACCCCACCCTATTTGCGATGAGACCGCAAATAGGGTGGGGCACCCGCTTTTGTGGCGGTTAGGAGACCTTCCACTTGGTGGAGAGGAGGGCCAGCTTTTCGTTCATAGTAGGTGGTGCGGGTGGTTTGGGGGCTTGCGGTTTGGTGCGTGGGGTGTTTTGGGCGGGTCCCATGAGGGCTTTCATGGAAAGGGCGATGCGTTTGGTCTTGAGGTCGGCGCTGAGGACTTTGACCTTGACGATCTGACCGGCTTTGACGGCTTCGGAGGGCTCTTTGATGAAGCGGTTGGAGAGCTCGCTGATGTGGACGAGGCCGTCCTGGTGGACGCCGATGTCGACGAAGGCTCCGAACTTGGTGACGTTGGTTACGACGCCTTCGAGGATCATATCGGGCTGGACGTCGGCGAACTCGCGGACGGACTCGGAGAAGCTGGGGGCGATGAACTTATCGCGGGGGTCGCGTCCGGGTTTGCGGAGCTCTTCGAGGATGTCGGAGACGGTGAAGGAGCCGGCGGAGAGCTGCTTGGCGTCGACCCTGGTGAGGAGCTGGGGGCTTTGGATGAGGTCGGCGATGGGGGTGTTGAGGGACTGGGCAATCTGCTCGACGACGGGGTAGGACTCGGGATGGACGGCGGTGCAGTCGAGGGGGTTCTCGCCGTCGCGGATGCGGAGGAAGCCGGCGGCCTGCTCGAAGGTCTTGGCGCCGATGCCGGGGACCTTGTTGAGCTGGGTGCGGGAGCGGAATTTTCCGTGCTCGTCGCGGTAGGCGACGATGTTGAGGGCGGTGCGCTCGGTGACTCCGGCGACGTAGCGGAGGAGGGTCCAGGAGGAGGTGTTGAGGTCGACGCCAACGCGGTTGACGCAGGACTCAATGACGGTTTCTAGGGACTGCTGGAGCTGGCGCTGGTCGACGTCGTGCTGGTACTGGCCGACGCCGATGGACTTGGGATCGACCTTGACGAGCTCGGAGAGGGGGTCCTGGAGGCGGCGGGCGATGGAGATGGCTCCGCGAACGGTGAGGTCGAGGTCGGGGAACTCCTGGCGGGCCACGTCGGAGGCGGAGTAGATGCTGGCTCCGGCCTCGGAGACGGTGACGGAGAAGAGGCTGGTGAGGTGGCGGTCGCGGAGGAAGTCGCGGACGAAGGCGTCGGTCTCGCGGGAGGCGGTGCCGTTGCCGATGGCGATGGCGCGGACGTTGTGTTTCGCGATGAGCGCGGCGAGGGTGTCGGCTGCGCCGGAGGCGGCGTTCTTGGAGGTGTGGAGGTAGAGGACGTCGTGGGCGAGGAACTTGCCGGTCTCGTCGACGACGGCGACCTTGCAGCCGGTGCGGAGTCCGGGGTCGATGCCGAGGACCGAGATGGGCCCGGCGGGTGCGGCGAGAAGGAGGTTGTGGAGGTTGTCGCGGAAGACCTGGATGGCGTCGGTGTCGGAGCGCTTCTTGAGCTCAAGGCGAAGCTCGCCCTGGATGGAGGGGTTGAGGAGGCGCTTCCAGGAGTCGTCGATGGCGAGCTCGAGGTGCGGGGTCCAGTCGCCGGTGGCGCGGAGGATGCGAGAGCGCAGCAGGGAGGTGGCGCGGAGGGGTTCGAGCTCGATGAGGAAGTAGAGGACGGAGTCGGTCTCGCCGCGGCGCATGGCGAGCATGCGGTGGGAGGGGATGGTCTTCACCGGCTCGCGGTAGTCGTAGTACATCTTGAACTTTTCCTGCTCGTCGACTGCGTCCATCGACTTCTTGCAGGAGATAATGCCTTCGTCGTACGTGAGGGCGCGAGTGGCTTTGCGGAGGTCGGCGTTTTCGCTGATGGTCTCGGCCACGATGTGGCGGGCGCCTTCGAGGGCGTCTTCGACGGTGGGGACCTCTTTTTCCGCGTCGACGAAGGTGGCGGCGAACTCGGCCAGGGGCTGGGCGGTGGGGAGCTGGGCCCAGAGATAGTCGGCGAGGGGCTCGAGGCCGCGGTCGCGGGCGATGGTGGCCTTGGTGCGGCGCTTGGGGCGGTAGGGGAGGTAGAGGTCTTCGAGCTCGGAGCGGTCGAAGGTAGCTTCGATGCGGGCCTTGAGGTCGTCGGTGAGCTTGCCCTGCTCGAGGATGGAGGCGAGGATGGTCTCGCGGCGGCTGACAAGGTCGCGGAAGTAGGCGAGCTTTTCCTCGATGTCGCGGATCTGCACCTCGTCGAGGTTACCGGTGGCTTCCTTGCGGTAGCGGGCGATGAAGGGGACTGTGCCGCCCTCGTCGAACAGGCCGATGACGGCCAGGAGCGACTGCAGGGAGATGTTGAGGGATTTCGCGATGTGAAGGAGGATTTCGGGGGAGAGGGTCTTTGCGTCGGCCATGTTTGCTTTGTTTATCGTAGCGGTAAATGGTCTGGAAAAGAGGGTTGTGGTGGATGCGAGCGGTTATGGTTGGTAGAAGGTTTGGGTTCCCCAACCATCGGGCGATCAGGCGCCCTCAGGATGGGGCACCCCGGCTGTTGTGTTTGTGGAAGGAAGACGGTCGGGCTTTGCCCGATGCCCACCTTAGCGACGATGAAACTGTCGCGAAGATGGGGCACCCGGATTGTGCTGCTTCGTTTGTGCTAGGGGATGAGGCGGAGTTCGCGGAGTTGGTTGAAGAGGTCGAAGAAGGAGTTGGGGGTGGGTTGGTAGTTGTTGAAGCCGAGGAGCCGGCTCTTGGTCATGTCGTTGATGGCTTCCAGGGGGACGCTTAGATCTCCGTCAGAGTGCCACCAGGAGGCGAGGCGGTTGACGTTGGGTTCGGCGAGGTTGTATTTGGCTGCGATCTTCTCCCAGATCGCAGCGGCGTCTTTCATCCTTGGTTCCAGCGGTGCTACGGGCTCGGGAGGCGGCGCGGACTCTATGCCGAAGTAGGCGGCGAGCTGGGGCCAGAGCCAGCGCCAGCGGAAGACGTCTCCGTTGACGGTGTTGAAGGCCTGGTTGTGTGCGGCAGGGGTGAGGGCTGCCCACTCGAGTTGCTGGGCGAGGAGACGCGCGTCGGTGACGTCGGTGAGGGAGTTCCATTGGAAGTGGGAGCCGGGGTAGATGAAGGGCTGACCGGTCTCGCGGCAGATGGTGGCGTAGACGGCTAGGGTGACGCCCATGTTCATGGCGTTGCCGACGGCGAAGCCAATTTCGGTGTGCGAGCGGTGGACGCTCCAGGTAAAGTTTTTGCGCTGGGCGGCGGCGAAGAGGATGTCTTCCTGGTTGTAGTAGAAGTTTTCAACGGGGAGGCGGGGGGTGTCTTCGCGGAAGGGGGTTTCGACGTGGATTTTGCCGTAAGCCTCGAAGGGCCCGAGGTAGTGTTTTGTGCCGGTGACGAGGGCGGCGTGCTTGAGGGGGTGGGATTCGAGGGCGGCGAAGAGGTTTTCAACCATCGCGCCGTTGACGCGGATGTTTTCTTTCTCGGTGTCCTGACGGAGCCAGGCGCTGATGAAGGTGTGGGTGATGCCGAGTCCGGCGAGGGCGGTGCGGAGGCCGGTTGGGTCGAGGAGGTCAGCCGCTACGGGTTCTATGCCGGGGGTGTTCCTGGGATTGCGGGCGAGGCCGAAGACGCGCCAGCCGTTTTTAACGAGGTGGGTCGCGAGATTGCCCCCAGTGATTCCGGTGGAGCCGACGACGAGTGCATTGCCTTTGGTGCTTTGGGTTGCGATGGCGATTCTCCTGTGGGTGATTAGCCCGACCTTATTTGGATGAATGCTGGATGGGGCGCGATGCACGGTCGAAGTTGATCCCATAGCGGGTTTCGGTGGATGAGAGTGAAGTTGTTACAATCTAGGTTTGAACTGAGCTGGCTGCGCCGGGTCTACGAGAGAGAAATGTTGCGTTTTTCGACAGCGGGAGAGAGTCACGGCGAGAGCCTGGTGGCGATGGTGAGCGGGATGCCCGCGGGTGTCTCCGTGGAGCAGGAGTTTCTGGACCGTGAGCTTTGGCGGCGGCAGCAGGGCTATGGCCGCGGCGGCCGTATGCGGATTGAACGGGATACGGCGCATATCCTGAGCGGCGTGCGGCACGGGAAGACGATCGGTGCGCCGATTGCGATGACGCTGGCGAACAACGACTGGAAGAACTGGGGAGAGATTCTGCCGGTGGAGACGGGCGATCCGAGTAAGCATAAGGCGGTCGCTTCGCCGCGGCCGGGGCATGCGGATCTGGCGGGCGCGTTGAAGTACGACTTCCCGGATGCACGATATGTTCTGGAGCGGGCGAGTGCGCGGGAGAGTGCGGCTCGGGTGGCCGCGGGTGCTTTGGCGAAGATGCTGCTGCGGGCCCTGGGGATTGAGGTGGCGAGCCATGTGATCCGGGTAGGGAAGGCAGAGCTGCAGCGACCCGCGTCCTGGGAGGAGATTGCGGCCTTGGCGTCGAAGGAGACGGTGCTGCTGAACTGCGTCGATCCGGAGAGCGAGGCGGCGATGAAGGCCGAAGTCGACGCCGTGTTGAGGACCGGCGACACGATTGGCGGGGTGTTTGAGGTGGTGGTGCATGGTCTGCCTCCGGGTGTGGGGACGCATGCGAATTGGGATGAGCGTCTGGATGGGCTGCTGGCGCAGGCGGTGATGAGTCTGCAGGCGGTGAAGGCGGTGGAGATTGGGCGCGGAGTGACGGCGGCGGAGTCCCTGGGCTCGACCGTGCATGACGCGATTGGATACGAGGGCGCTGATGAGGCGTTCACGAAGTTCTCGCGGGAGAAGAATAATGCCGGGGGGATTGAGGGCGGGATCTCGAACGGCGAGGATGTGGTGGTGCGAGGGTATCTGAAGCCGATTTCGACCCTGCGGCGGCCGTTGGCTTCGGTAAGCTTCGAGACCCGGGAGCCGGTGAAGGCTGCGTACGAACGCAGCGATGTGTGTGTGGTTCCAGCGGCGGGCGTGGCAGCGGAGGCGATGGTTGCTTTGACGGTTGCCCGGCTGGTGATCGAGAAGTTTGGCGGGGATTCGTTACGCGAGATGGAGCGGAACTTCAAGGGATACTGCGAGCAGATAAAGGCTTATTGATGGCGACGGCGACAAAGAAGACGGGTAAGATCCACGAGGTCGTGAAGTGGCCGGAGCCAGTGTTGGCGAAGGTTGGAGCGCCGGTGACGGTGTTCGACGACAAGCTGAAGCAACTGGTGGAGGAGATGTTCGACAGCATGTACGCGGCGCAGGGGATTGGGCTGGCGGCTCCGCAGATCTCGTTGTCGCAGCGGCTGTGCGTGATCGATGTGAGCTTCAAGAAGAATCCGAAGGAGAAGATCATACTGATCAATCCAGAGATTATCGAGAGCAGGGGAAGGCAGGTGGAGGAGGAGGGATGCCTGAGCCTGCCGGAGATTCGGGAGAAGGTGACGCGCGCGGAGTGGGTGAAGGTGCGGGCGCAGGATGAGAACGGCGAGTGGTTCGAGATGGAGGGCGAGGAGCTACTGGCGCGGGCGATTCAGCATGAGATCGATCACCTGGACGGGGTCTTGTTTATCGACCGGTTGAGCCGGTTGAAGCGGGACCTGGTGATTCGGAAGATGAAGAAGCTGATCAAGAACGGCGAGTGGTAGGCACTTCGTGCCGTATTGGAGCGCTTCGTGCTGCTTGAGGCTGGATTCGTAGAGGTGGCTCTGCTTCGTGCGGTAGAGGTTCCAGAGGGACTGAGGTGAGTTGTGAAGCTGGTTTTTTGTGGAACACCGGAGTTCGCTGTGCCAACGCTGGAGGCAGTGATTGCAGCCGGACATGAGGTTGCGCTGGCGGTGACGCAGCCGGACCGAGCGGCGGGGCGAGGGATGGAGATACAGGTTCCGCCGGTGAAGCGGGCCGCGCTCGCGCATAGGATCTCGGTGGCGCAGCCGGAGAAGATCAAGAACAACTTCGAGTTCCGGGAGCGGTTGGATGGGATTGCCCCGGATGCGATTCTGGTGGTGGCGTACGGGCGAATCATTCCGCAGTGGATGCTGGATCTGCCGCGGCTGGGGAATATCAACCTGCATGGAAGTCTGTTGCCGAAGTATCGGGGGGCGGCTCCGATCCAGTGGGCGGTGGCGAACGGCGAGACGACGACGGGCGTGACGACCATGCGGATCGATGCGGGTCTGGATACAGGGGATATGCTGCTGGCCCGGGCGGTGCCGGTTGGAGTGGAGGAGACGGCGGTGCAGGTGTATGAGACGCTGGCGGCGGTAGGAGCGGAGTTGATGGTGGAGACGCTCGCGGGACTTGAGGCGGGAAGACTGTATGCGCAGGCGCAGGATCACTCACTGGCTACGCTGGCTCCGATTTTGACGCGGGAGGATGGGTGGATGGACTTCTCGTGCACGGCGAAGCAGATCTATGACCGTTGGCGAGGGTTTCAGCCGTGGCCGGGAGCGCATACGATTCTGCGGGGGAAGAAGCTGATCGTGCAGCGGATGAAGCTGGTACCGCATGAGTCCGGCGGTGAGGCTGGAGTGTTGGTAGTGGAGGGCGATGCGATGCGGGTGGGGTGTGGAGAGGGTACGGTGCTGGAGTTGATCGAGGTGCAGATGGAAGGCAAGAAGAAGATGAGTGCAGCGGAGTTTCTTCGGGGGTATCAGGTCCGGAGTGGCGAACGGTTGGGGCTGTGAGCGCAGGGCAAGGTTCGACTCAAGGTAAGGGTGCGAGGGTGAGGAAGCGTCCGGCGGCTGCTGGACCGACGCTGTCGGCGGGGGAGGCGCGGGCCAAGGTGTCTCCAGCACGTTTGGCTGCGTTCGAGATACTGCTGCTGGTGGGGCAGGGCAAGGGACACAGCGATGAGCTGCTGCACTCGGAGCGGACGGACGGTCTGTCTCCGGAGGATCGAAATCTTGCGACCGCGCTGGTGATGGGGGTGCTGCGCTGGCAGATTGCGTTGGATGCCCGGGTGCGGGGTCTGTTGCAGAGGCCGGATCAGAGGCTGGCGGAGCCGGTGGCGATCGCACTGCGGATGGGGGTCTTTCAGTTGCTGCATATGGACCGGATTCCGGCGCATGCGGCTTTGAGCGAGAGCGTGGAGTTGTGTAGAGCCGCAGGGGAGCCGCATGCAACGGGGATGGTGAATGCGGTGCTGCGGAAGGTCGCGTCCGCACAGAGGCCGGGGACGAGGATCTTCGAATCGGCGGCGGCGTTTGCGGAGCGGTTGGGGCATCCGCTGTGGATGGTGGAGCGCTGGGTGGCGGCGTACGGGAGAGATGCGGCTCTGGCGATCTGCGAGGCGGATCAGCACGAGCATGGCGAGGGTGGGATGTTTGCGGAGGCTGAGTTGGCTGAAGGCGAGTCGCCCTCTGCGACTCTGCCTACGATGGACGATGGGTCGCGGCTGGTGGCGGAGATTGCGGCTGCGGCTATGCCGTCGGGGCTGGATCATCCGGCGCGGGTTTGGGATTGCTGTGCGGCTCCGGGTGGGAAGACGCTGATTTTGGCGATGAGGCTGGGGGAGGCGGAGTTGCTGGCGACCGATGTGAGTGCCAAGCGGCTGGCGCAGACGGCGGCTCGGCTCCGGCGGTTTGCGTACGCCGAGCGGGTGAAGTGTGGGGTGGCGGATGCCGCTGAGGCGAAGAGGCTGAAGGGGGAGTTCGACCTGGTTCTCTGCGATGTGCCTTGCAGCGGGACTGGGACGCTGGCTGGAAATCCTGAGATTCGACACATTCTGAAGGTGGAGGAGCTGGCTCGGCAGGCGGCTCGGCAGGAGAGGATCTTGCGGGGGGCTTTGGACCGGCTGGCTCCAGGGGGGCGGCTGGTGTACTCGACGTGCTCGCTGGAGCCGGAGGAGTGTGAACGGGTGGTGGAGGCTGTCGTCGAAGAGGCGGGGCTGCGGCGGGTGCCGGTGGAGGGTCTTGTGGGGCGGCTTGCTGCGGTTGGGATTCTAAAGGATGGGGTGGAGCTGGGGTCGGCGATGCGGGACGGAGTACTGCGGACGATGCCAGGGGTGCATCCGTGCGATGGTTTCTTTGCGGTGGTTTTAGAGCGGGTTTAGTACACGCAGTTTTGCGGATTGCTCATATCGCTCAGAGCATGGCGTTTCAGCGTCTTCGGAGATGCTAGTTACAGGGTGGGTTTTGGGCAGCGTTTTGCTTATAACGCGCCCGTGCCTGTTTTAGCTTCTCGATGTCGCGTTCCTGGAGGGATGTGCCTCCGCCGAGTTGGTGGGCCGCCAGGCTGACCTGGGCGAAGTGCTCTACCGTCTCGGTCTTCATGAAGGCGTCGGGCAAGGATGTGCCGTAGGTTAGCAGGCCGTGGTTGGCCAGGAGAATTGCGTCGTGGTGGGGGATGAAGGGTTCGAGGCTGGCGCTGACCTCTTCGGTCCCGGTGGTCGCGTAGGAGGCCAGGGGAACCAGGCCGGTGGTCATCAGGATCTCTGAACAGATGGGTTGGTCGAGGGCCTTGCGACAGGCCGCGAAGGCCGTTGCGATGGGTGGGTGGGTGTGGACGATAGCCTGAACGTCCGGACGAAGGCGGTAGACGGCGAGGTGCATCCCGATCTCACTGGTGACGTTGCGCGCGCCGGAGAGCTTATGGCCTTCGTTGTCGAGGATGACCATGTCGTCGGAGCACAGGAGCGCTTTACTACAACCTGTTGGGGTAGCGAGGATGAGCTTTGAATCAAGCCGGACCGAAAGATTGCCGGCGGTGCCCGGCGTATAGCCGAGACGGTGAACCCATCTACCGAAGTGGACGAGCTGTCGACGAAGGTCTGTTTCCTCTGGGCAGAGGGGCGATGCGAGATCTTCGCTTTCAATTTGAATTGTCTGATGAGTCAGATAGGAAGTTATCAATGTAAAGACCTCTGCTTTTTGGAATGTAGGAGTCTGCTGACGTTTTGTCCAACGATATCGGAGGCTTTAAATAAATGACCGGCAGTGAGACCGCCCGCTACCTTGTAGTGTCCGACAGCGGCGAGGCCCATGGAGGCGAAGCAGCCGCATTGGGAGCAGTCCGGCTGACCGCCAAATTGGCAGGGTGTGATGACGGTTTTGAGATCGGCTGAGA
Source organism: Granulicella sp. dw_53 (assembly GCF_018449545.1). GTDB lineage: Bacteria > Acidobacteriota > Terriglobia > Terriglobales > Acidobacteriaceae > Edaphobacter. The sequence continues at coordinate 89,781 of NZ_JAAVUR010000017.1, forward strand.
CGCTGTGGGTGGTGCGGGCGAAGATGCAGTCGGCGGGGGATTTAGGCGGGTCCATGTACTCGCGGATGGCCAGCTCGTGCATGTCGAGGATGGGATAGAGGGGACGGAGGCGGAGAAGCTCCTCGATGACGGCGGCGCGCACGGCGGGCGTCAGCAGCTCGGGGCCTTCGGCGCCTATCTGCGGGGTGAAGAGGCTCATCCAGACTTTATTGACTTCGGGCCTCTCCGTCCAAAAACGAAGAAACTCTTCGAGGTAGCCGGGGCGGCTGGCGATCTGGCCGGTGATGGTGCAGTGGACGGTGACTTTGGCCTGGGCGAGGTTCTTGAGGATGCGCTCGTAGGTGGCAGGGGCGCGGCGGACGTCGTGCTCGGGTTGTAGACCGTCGATGGAGACGACGACGCTCAGGCGCTTGAAGTCTGCCCAATGAGCAGGGATGGGGCGGAAGGCGCTGGTGACGATCTGGACGTAGATGCCGCGGCGGTCGAGCTCGGGGAGGATGGCTTCGAGCTCGCGGAAGCGGACCAAAGGGTCGCCGCCGACGATCGAGACATGGAGCGGTTGATGGATATCGACGAGATGAAGGACGTTTCTGACGAGCTCGTCGTTCTTGTAGTCGGATAGTTGCCGGAGGGTTACGTTGCCATCGCCTCCCAGGTGAGCCGGATCGTAGGCGTAGCATCCTGGGCAGCGCAATGGGCACTCGCGCGTAATTTCGATGGACAGGGAAGGACGCCTTCCCGTAAGAATGGACTTCCAGGCCTGCATAACTTCCGAAGACTTCATTGCTCTCCCTGAACGCTCTCGCGTAATTGTAGTTAATGTCTCAGGACGAAGGAGCAGGGGAAGAAGTTAGCGACGAAGAACGTTATTGACGTCCAGCGGAGCAGGAAGATAAGCTGTCCGCCGTTCGTGAAAGAGAGTGGGTTCCGGATAAAAGGAGGTGGCGGCCTTGCGCAGGTTGGCGTTTCTAGCGGATATGGCCATGAGGAAGCAGCCTTCTAAGAGGATCGCCAGGTAGGCGAGATAGTCTGTGCGAAGGCTGGTTGCGGGTAGATCGACCAAAGGGGCGATGCAAATTGCGAGGACGCTAATTCCGCAGATGATTGCCGCCACGATCCAGATCGACCTAATCATTGAGGCTTAGATTGAAAGACGATTCGCCGGGGTTGCCTTAGAAAACGTGCGGTAAAGAGCGCAAGAGATTGATATACTAGTTGGCTGTGGCACTGCGCCGGCTCGGTTGACGAGCGGCGTGCGGCGCCGGGGCTTCTGTGCTCCGGGCGGCAGAAACAGGATTCCGGATGAGTTCGATTCTCGAGCAGATTACTTCCCCTGCAGACGTAAAACAATTATCGATAACGCAGCTGGAGTTGCTGGCGGAGGAGATACGTGAACGTCTGATCGTCGGGGTAGCGAAGACAGGTGGACACATCGGACCCAACCTTGGGGTTGTGGAACTGACGATTGCGATGCACTATGTCTTCGATACCCCGAAAGATCACTTTGTGTTCGATGTGAGCCATCAGGCTTATGTCCACAAGCTGCTTACGGGACGGGAGAAGCTGTTTCACACGATTCGCCAGCCGGGCGGCTTGAACGGCTTTATGCTGCGGACGGAGAGCGAGCACGACAGCTTCGGCGCGGGCCATGCCGGTACGGCACTCTCTGCGGCGTTGGGGATGGCGGTGGCGAGAGATATGTCGGGTGGGGACGAGCATGTGGTCGCCCTGGCCGGAGATGCGGCGTTTACCAACGGCATCTCGTTTGAGGCACTCAACAACATCGCAGCGCAGACCAAGCGGCTGATTGTGGTGCTGAACGACAATGCGTGGTCGATCGATAAGAATGTCGGCGCGATTGCGGAGTACTTCCATAAGATTGTGACAAATCCGACGGTCTCGAGCCTGCATGACCGGGCGGCGGGATTGCTGGAGCGGTTCGGCGGCAAGACGGTGCGGCATGTGGCCCGGAAGGCCGAAGAGGCCGCGAAGGGCTTGATTGGGCCCGGAATGTTGTTCGAGGAGTTCGGGCTGAGCTACTTCGGACCGATTGACGGACATAATCTGCCGTTGCTGATCGACACCTTCCGGTTCCTTAAGCAGCAGAACAAGCCAGTGGTGCTGCATGCGATTACCCAGAAGGGACGCGGGTTCCAGCCAGCGATTGAAAAGCAGAAGAAGTTCCATGGTCTGGGGCCGTACGACGCAGAGACGGGCGAGACGAAGCCGACGGGGCAGAAGACCTATTCGGAGATCTTTGCCGAGGCTCTGACGGGGCTGGCGACCGCGAACGACAAGGTCGTGGCGATTACGGCGGCGATGCCCAACGGCACGGCGCTGGATCTCTTCCGGCCATATCATCCGAAGCGGTACTTTGATGTGGGGATCGCAGAGGAGCATGCGGTGATCTTCGCCGCGGGCATGGCGACGAAGGGGTATCGGCCTTTCTGTGCGATCTACTCTACGTTTTTGCAGAGGGCGTTCGACCAGATCGTGCATGACGTGTGCCTGCAAAATCTGCCGGTGGTCTTCTGCATGGATCGCGGCGGCTTGAGCGGAGATGACGGGCCGACGCACCATGGGCTCTTCGACATCAGCTATCTGCGCGGGATTCCGAACATCGTCCACATGGTCCCGAAGGATGAGGACGAGCTGGCGGACATGATGTATACGGCTCTGCTGCACGAGGGACCGAGCGCCATTCGATATCCACGGGGTACGGGACCGGGTACGCCTGTAAAGGCGAAGCCGGTTGCCATCGAGATTGGCAAGGCCGAGGTGATTTACGAGCCGCAAGGCGAGGTGGACGTCGCGATCTTCGGGCTGGGCGCGATGCTGCCCGAGGCGATGCGGCTGGCGGAGATGTTGAAGGCAGAGGGATTTGGGGCGGCGGTGATCAACCCGAGATTTACAAAGCCAATCGACCGGCAATGCGTCGCGGAGTATGGGAGCCGCAGCGAGTTGGTGATTACGATGGAGGACCACGTCCTGGCGGGAGGATTCGGATCGGCGGTGCTGGAGACGATGAATGCCCTGGAGCTGCAGGTTCCGACGGTGCGGGTGGGATGGCCTGATTCGTTCATCGAGCACGGTAAGGTGGAGGCTCTGCGGGAGAAGTATGGGTTGACTGCAGAGGGCGCGCTGGAGAAGGCGCGGTCTTTCCTGGTGGCGATGGAGAGCCGGCGGATGGCGATTCGGTAGAATTTGGTGGGTTTTGATATTAGGGCCGCTTCGGTGGCCCTTTTCTCTTTAACGGGGAAACATGAGGGGCAGGAGTTCCGCGGTGCGGTGGTGACGGTAGCTGAAGGTGCTGTGGAGTTGCCGCACGATGAAGAGACGCTGCGCCAGGACACCTAGAGGGCCGAAGGGGAGGGCATACTCGATCTCGTCCCGGACCAGAGTGCCTTGCACGGTGACGCCGGAGGCATTGGTGTGAGCCTTGGGCAGGAGGCGATGGCAGTGGTGCCAATATGCGAAGGGGCCGCGGAGCTGTAGGTCGCAGAAGTGATCGTTCCAGACGAACTCGGAGATCTCAGCCTCCCAGGGGACGCGTATAGGAGAGTAGGGAAAGGGGCGGAAGCTGATGGTCATGCGGGTGCCGGCCCCGGCGGCGATGGTTTTGAGGCGGAGAGCTGGGTCTGGCGCGAGGGGACGGGGAGGCGGGGGCGCGAAGGCTGCTTCTTCGATGCGGGCTCTCTGCCATGGGGGCATGAGGCGGGGAAGATTCTCAGGGTTGGCAAAAAAGGCGAAGACGAGCTCAACGGGGTAGGGAAGCCACTGCTCGGAGTGAAAGATGTGGGGCATAGGGCAGGAGTCAGGTCTCGGGGCCGGTCAGCCTGGTATCAGAGTACAGGAGCGATTTTTGGGATGGATCGGAGGCAGGTGTCGAGCTTTAGTCGGGCGGCCAGCTTTCACCTTCCGACGATAGACGTTGTAAGAGCCTTCGGCGCATGATGCAAGGAAGCTTGGATAGACTGCAACCGAAGGGGCGTTGACATTTCGTGCGGCTCCCCGTCAACTGAAGGTCATAGGGTCATGGCTAAACAACCGTCCAGTATCGAGATCGCAGAGGCGCCCGGACGTACTTCCCGTCCGCAGGACAAGCCTGCGGACGCGCGAGGAGAGAAGGGCTCAAGCGGCACGCGTGATCGTGGGCTGTTGCTGATCGGGCTCTTCAAGCTGGGCAAGGCGCTGCTGTTCTTCTGCATCGGAGTGGGTGCGCTTCATCTGCTGCACAAAGATCTGGGCGACGAGTTGTTGAAGTTGGCGACAGCGCTGCGGTTCGATCCGGAGAGCCGGATCGTATCGATCCTGTTGGAGAAGGTCGATCTGATCGATGCACACCGGTTGCGGGAGATTGGCTTTGCCACATTTGCCTACTCGGCGCTGGCCCTGACGGAGGGTGTAGGGCTGCTGATGGAGAAGGTGTGGGCGGAGTATCTGACGCTGGTGCTGACGATCTCGTTCTTGCCCTGGGAGCTCTATGAACTGGCGCGACGGCCTAATTGGTTCCGGCTGGGTCTGCTGGTGATCAATCTGTTGGTGTTGGCTTACCTGGTGTGGCTGCTGCAGAGGAAGAAGCAGCGGGTAGTTAGAGGTAAGGCGTAACGGTGATCTAAGGGATAAGTGTTGATAAGAGCTGAAGCGTGAACTCTGCGTTAATGTCCTTATTTGAAACTTTGTTATAGCGCAGCTTTTTGTCGGTGCGCGTTCTTTGGGTGGGTTGGATTTAATCTAAAGGGTGGACTTTCGCTTTTGATTCGCCTATCAGATGCCCGGGTGGGGCCGCAAGTATCAGGTATGACGCGAACCAAACAGTACAACACTTCAGGTAGTGTGGTCGACCCTATCTAGTACAAGGGGCGGAGTTTTCCACATTTAGCTCCCAGTTATGCAGAGAATTGCGGAATTTAGGACTTTACAGGGGGGAAGCGTCGGGTCAGGATAGTGGAGTCAAGTGGTCAAAAATGGATCATTTGGGACCAAACTTGGTACATCTTGAAAGAATTGTACTGCTGGACGTCAAGATGAAGGGCTTTTGAGTGTTGTTAGGGATTGAGGTTGTTAATGTTCCGGGGAAATCACCCAACGCGCGTGGACGAGAAGGGCCGACTGAAGTTGCCGGCGGACTTCAAACGTGAGGTGGATGAGATCTACGGGGCGCAGTTCTACATCACGAGTCTGGATGGGAAGCGGGCGAAGCTCTATCCGCTGAAGGCATGGGAGGCGATCGAGTCCTCGCTGCAGAAGCTCTCCCCGATGGACCCGGTGAGGAAGAAGTTCCTGGACGTAACGAACTACTACGGACAGATGGCGGAGATGGATGGGCAGGGCCGGTTGTTGATTCCGCAGTTGATTCGGGATTCGGCGACGGTGAAGGGCGAAGTAAATGTACTGGGTTCGCAGGATCACCTGGAGGTCGTGAACGCAGAGCTGTTCAAGGCCGAGGTAATGGGCGCAGGCAGCACGATCGAGTTGACGGCGAGCGATCTGGCGGCGTTTGCCGAGAAGACGATGCCGAAGAGTTTGTAAGACGGATTTTGATTTTGCCCCCCAGGGGGAGCACAGAAGGCGGGACGAGATGGCTAAACCGCAACATGTGCCGGTTCTTTTAGAAGAAGCAATGGAGTACTTGAATGTGCGGCCGGGCGGCGTGATCGTAGATGCGACGCTGGGTCTGGCGGGGCACTCTTCGGAGATTGCGAAGAGGCTGGGCGGCAAGGGCAAGCTGATCTGCTTTGACCGCGACCCGGAGGCGATGGCAGCGGCGAAGATTCGGCTGGAAGAAGTGAAGGCCGAGTTGGAGGCTGAAGGGAAGGAGATGCCAACGGTGGTGTTTGAGCCGATGGCGTTCTCCGAGGCGAAGAGCCGGATTAAACCGGGGAGCCTGGATGGCCTGCTCGCTGACTTTGGAGTCAGCAGCCTGCAACTGGACGAGGGGCACAGAGGATTTAGTTTTCGGACCGATGGACCGCTCGATATGCGGATGGATACGCGCAGCGGTGAGACGGCCGAGCAAGTGGTAAATCAGGAGGACGAAAACGAGCTCGCCGACCTGATTTACGAATTCGGAGAGGAAAGGAGGTCGCGGAGAATCGCCAGAGCCATTGTGCGGGCCCGGCCGATATCGACGACAGTGGAGTTAGCTCGAATCATATCGGCCGAGGCCCCATCAATGAAAGGCGAGAAGATTCATCCGGCGACGCGGACCTTTCAAGCACTTCGGATTCGAGTGAATAACGAGCTGGGAGAGATTCAATCGCTGCTGGAGAGCGCGGTATCTCTACTGAAGCCGGGCGGAAGGCTGGTGTTGATCAGCTTCCACTCGCTGGAAGACCGGCTGGTAAAAGATGCGTTCCGCGAAGCAGGACGGAACAAGGTTTTAGAGGTTTTGACGAAGAAGCCGGTGGTTGCGGCAGAGCAAGAGCAGATGAGGAATCCGCGCAGTCGAAGCGCGAAGATGCGAGCGGCGGAGAAGCCAGGGCGCAGGGGTTAGGGCCAAGGGCTCGGAGTAGGAAACCAAGTTTAGATTTCAGCCTCTCCTTAGAGTTGAGCGGTACAGGGAGCAAGAAGAGGCAAACAAGTGATCGGGCCAGGGTTGTCCCACCTTCTTTCAGGCGAAAGACAACCGTTCCAAACAGTCCCTTCCTCCATAGCGACCCTGGTCCGGTTTCGTAAGTTTGGAGAGCACAAAGTAAGTTTCTTGAGGTGTAGTGATGGCGACGACGGCGATGGCAGGACAACAGATGGAGATGATGGGTTCGCGAACTGGGTCGCGGGGTCGTGGGGAGTCTCTGGCCGAGCGGAACCGTTTGTTGTTCGAGTCGCAGAAGAAGGCGCGTCGCGGACCGACGCCTGAGGTCTTCTTCGCAAAACATATTGATAACAGCCGCATCGTAAAGGCGGATGATCCGGAACGGCGTCGCGAGATGCGTTCGTTCACCTCGGTGATGGGTCTGCTGTTTCTGCTGGTGATGGTCTATGTGTGGCAGCACTTCACGGCGATCGAGGTTGGATATCAGGTGGAGGCCCAGAAGCTGCAGGTCGAGCAGATGCGCGAGCAGAACCGGCAGTTGCGGCTGAGCGAGGCTCAGTTGACGGACCCTGAGCGGATCGACCGGATGGCCAAGGATCTTGGACTCGCAGCACCACAGCCGGGACAGGTTGTACGGCCTGAGGGTGGCGATGCGAACGCTCCTGTGGTGGCACAGGCTGTAACTCCGACGCTGGCTATTCAGTAGGACTCATCAGCAAAGCCGAGGTTTGAGATCTAAGCAATAACCTTCAAAAGCAAACGATTTTGTCGTAAGGATCTTTCTATATGCATAAGCCGCCACGGCAGACGATGACCGCTCCAATCCGGCGGATGCGATTCGTCTGGGTGGCGCTCTTCTTTTTTAGCTGGACGATGATCATTGGGTTGCGGCTGGGATGGCTGCAACTCATTCGTCATGGACACTACGTCGAGACCGCGGCGAAGCAACAGCAGAGGACCTTCGAGGTGGCTCCGCGGCGCGGTCTGCTGTATGACCGCAATCTGCGTGAGCTGGCGATGACGGTGTCGGTAGACAGCGTGTATGCGGTGCCTTCGGAGCTGGGTGCGAATCGGGCAAATGCAGCGGAGTTGCTGGCGGGGATCGTGCACTCGGATGCGCGGGACAACTTTACCTCGAAGCAGCAGATGCTGGCGCGGTTCACTGCATCGCGCAACTTTGCATGGGTGGCGCGACGGCTGGACGCGGATACGGCGACCCGGGTGCGTGAGTTGAATCTGAAGGGCGTGTATCTGCAGAAGGAGTTCAAGCGGTTCTATCCGAACAACGATCTGGCGGCGCAGGTGCTAGGCTATGTCGGCGCGGACGACAATGGATTGGGCGGTCTGGAGCAGCAGTTCGACGACGACATGCATGGCGTCGCCGGGCACATGGTGATTGGCGTGGACGCCAAGCGTCAGGCGCTGACCAGTGAAGAGAGCCAGCCGATGCCGGGTGAGAACCTGGTGCTGACGATCGACGCGAATATTCAGTACATGGCAGAGCGGGCGCTGGATGCGCAGATGGAGAAGGTGAAGGCTCTGCATGGCACGGTGGTGGTACAGGATCCACATACCGGTCATATCCTGGCGCTGGCGGTCTCGCCTCGTTTCAACCCGAACGATCAGCGGCACATGGATTCGAGTGTGCTGCAGAACCTGGCGGTGAGCGATATCTATGAGCCCGGGTCGACCTTCAAGCTGGTGACGTATTCGGCGGCACTGGATTCTGCCGGAGTCCAGCCGACAGACATGGTGGACTGCCAGGGTGGCGCGATGACCATGTATGGCCGCACCTTGCACGACGACCGGAGCGACCACTTCGGTGTGGTAACGGTGCAGTATGCGCTGGAGCACTCAAGCGACGTCGGCGCGGCGAAGATGGCGTTGAAGGTCGGCAATCAAAAGTTCTACGACTATATGAGAGCTTTCGGCTTCGGTGATCGAAGTGGAATCGAGCTGCCGAGCGAGACACGCGGTCTGCTGCGGAATCCGAAGAAGTGGGGGGCGACCAGCATTCTGTCACTGGCGATCGGGCAAGAGATCGGCGTTACGCCGGTGCAACTGGTAACGATGGTGAGCACGCTTGCAAATGGTGGAGTCTATATGCCTCCGCATGTTTTGCTGGGTTCGACGGACCAGTTAAAAGGCGATCCGCGGTTGAAGCCAGTGGCGTTCCATCCGGTGAACCAGTTGCCTGCGACGCTGCCCGATGGGGCGCACCGGGTGATCTCGGAGCTGACTTCAGCGAAGATGCGGATGATGATGCAGGGCACCGTCAACGAGGGCACTGGTTCCAAGGCGCGGCTGAATGGATATAGCGCGGGCGGCAAGACCGGGACGGCGCAGAAGATCGATGTAGCGACGCACACATACTCGCACACGAAGCTGGTGGCGAGCTTTGCGGGATTTGCACCGGTCAGTAATCCGGCGATTGCGGTGGCGGTTGTGATCGACACTCCGACCGCAGGTGGCGACTTGGCGCACTATGGCGGCGCTGTAAGTGCACCGGTCTTCGCGGATGTGGCGCAACAGGTTCTCGAATATCTGGGCGTCCCACATGATCAGCCGTTGAAGACAAAGAAGGAGTTGCTGGCTTCGGTGAAGAATGAACCGGTAGATGGAGCTCCTTCGGAGCAGGTGGCGGATCTGGACTCGCTCTTCTCCGAGATCAATAACTTGCCGGCAGACGACCCGCTACGGGCTCCGGCGAACGCTGCTGCCGCAGCCACGCAGAGTGTCACGAGCGTAGCGCCGCCTCCCAGCGCGCCCGCTGTAAGTAGGGTCAGTGGAAGTAAGAGTTCGACGATGGCGAATCTGATTCCGGCTAAGGTGCTGGCCGCCTTCAGGACGAGGAGCGAGAGCGGGTTGGGGATGCCGGAGGATACGGTGGCTTCGGTTCCGGCCTCGAAGGTTTCTTCGAAGGCGCAGGGCTCCGGCGCGGTAATGGTAGATGCTACGCAGAAGGTTGCAGTGCCGGTGTTTGGTGGTGCAGCACTGCGGACAGTTGTGGAACGGGCGGGTGGAGCGGGACTGCGGGTCCAGCCTGTGGGAAGTGGGTTGGCGCGGGAGCAGTTTCCTGCGGCGGGGACCATGGTGCCCATGGGAACCGAGGTTGTGGTGCGGTTCGCTCGATAAGCAGGCTCAAGGTCCATCGGGCTAGTGCAGTTTTGGGGGCTTAGAATCGAGCTATGCGGTGGATGGATGCAATGGCGCGGGTGTCGGTGGCGGAGTTCGCTTCGGCTGGGGGGTTGGTCGAGGTTGGTGGGGTGGAGTATGACTCCAGGCGCGTAAAGCGCGGCGATGTATTTGTCGCGATGAGGGGTGGCGTTGCGGACGGGAATCGATATATAGAGTCGGCGATTGCGCAGGGTGCGGCTGCAATCGTGACGGATTCGCGTGAGGCGTATGACGTACTGCGGCTGATGCATCCTGAGGTGGGAGCGGCTCTGGTGGAGCGGGGAAGGCGAGCGCTCGCGGAGGTGAGTGCAGCGATACTGGGCCATCCGGAGAGGAAGCTGGCTCTGAGTGCGGTTACGGGGACGAATGGCAAGACGACGACGGCTTTGCTGTTGGAACAGATGTTGCGGAGCGTCGGGCGGCAGTGCGTGCTGATTGGGACGATCGAGACGCATGTGGGGGATGAGGTGAGGGACTCGGAGCATACGACTCCGGAGGCTTCGGACACGTTGCGGGTGTTTGCGGACGGTGTGAAAGTAGGAGCGACGGAGGCGGTGATGGAGATGTCCAGCCACGCGCTGGAGCAGGAGAGGGTGTGGGGTTTGCCGGTGGATGTTGCGATATTTACGAACCTCACGCAGGATCATCTGGACTATCACGGGACGATGGAGGCTTATCTTGCCGCGAAGTTGAGGTTGTTTGAGGGGGAGGGAGCGCCGGCTCCTCGGGTGGCGGTGGTGAATGCCGATGACGCTGTTGGTGAGGCTGTGATTCGAATCGCGGGGCGGTCGAATGTGATGACGTACGGGTTGGCCGGTGGAGACTATCGGGCAGAAGATGTTGTGCTGGCAGCCGGGGAGACGAGGTTTTTGTTCAAGACGCCCAAGGGAGATCTGGCGATACATTCTCCTTTGACGGGACGGGTGAACGTGTACAACTTGTTGGCCGCCTCTTGTGCTGCGCTGGCCAGGGGATTGGCGTTAGAGCAGGTTGCGGCTGCAACAGAGGGTTTGAGGCAGGTGCCTGGCCGGTTTCAGGTTGTGCCATCGAGGAACGGTGTGACGGTGGTGGTGGACTATGCGCATACCGACGATGCGTTGCGGAATCTGATTACGCTGGCGCGGGAGTTGGTGAAGGAGCAGCGTGGAAGGGTGATCACGCTCTTTGGGTGTGGCGGGGACCGGGACCGGACGAAGAGGCCGCGGATGGGACGGGCTGCAGGCGAGGGCAGCGATCTGGTGGTGCTGACCAGCGACAATCCGCGGAGCGAGGAGCCCGCTGCAATCCTCGACGAAGCCTTGGTCGGGGTGAAGGAGACCGGGACGGAGTGCATCGTAGAGGAGGATCGGGCAACCGCGATTGCGACCGCGATTCGGGCGGCGAAGGCGGGGGATATCGTTTTGATTGCAGGCAAGGGACATGAGAAGGTGCAGATCTTGAAGGGCGGGACGGTACCGTTCGATGACGTGGCGGTGGCGGCTGGGGTCTTGGCGGAGCTTGAAAGGTAAGACACGGCGTAGCGGTGATTCAAGAGATTCAAGGCTGATAAGAGCGAGCGCTCTTTGGAGATGAGATTCGGTGAAATTGACATTGGGTTTGGTTGCGGATTGGATTCACGCGGATGGGGAGTTCGATACGACTGCCGAGGCAGTCGGGTATTCGATCGATTCGAGGACGATCGGGGCTGGCGAGCTGTTCTTCGCGGTGACGGGAGAGCGGCTGGATGGTCACGAGTATGTTGCAGCCGCGCTCGCGAATGGCGCGGTAGCGGCGGTGGTAGGCAATCAATGGGTGGTTCCGTCGGAGGTGGATGAGACCAAGCTGCTCAAGGTCGCCGAGGGCCCGGATTGTGTCCTGTGCGCGTTGCAGACGTTGGCACATGCGGTCCGTCGGAGCTGGGGGAAGAGAGTGATTGGGGTTACGGGATCGGCAGGCAAGACCACCACGAAGGATGCCGTGGCGCAGGTCCTGGGGGCGCGGTTCAAGGTGTTGAAGTCGGCGGGGAACCTGAACAATGGGTTTGGGTTGCCGCTGCAACTGCTGCGTTTGGAGGCGGAGCATGAGGTCGCCGTGATCGAGATGGGGATGAATCATGCGGGCGAAATCGCGGCGCTGGCGAAGATCGCGGAGCCGGACTGGGGCGTGGTGTCGAACGTGGCGCCGGTGCATGTGGAGTTCTTTGCGAATGGAGTGGAAGGGATTGCAGCTGCGAAGTATGAGTTGATCGCGTCGCTGCCGAACGACGGTATTGCCATACTGAATGGCGATGATGAATGGGTGAAGGGGTTTGGGCGGGACATGGGGGACCGTGCGGTGCTGTATGGGACGGGGCCAGGAGCCGAGGTGCGCGCGGAGAATGTAATGGAGGTGGGAGTTGCCGGGATGGAGTTTGATGTCGTGGTGAAGGGGGAGCGGGCTCCTGTGAAGTTGCGTCTGCTGGGGCGTCACAATGTGCTCAACGCTCTGGCGGCGATTGCAGTGGGGGTGCGGAGTGGGATGGACTTGAGTGAGTGTGCAGCGGCGGTTGGGGAGTTGCACGCAGGGGACAAGCGGGGCGAGATTTTGGAGTGGCGGGGGGCCACACTGATCAACGATTGTTACAATTCGAACCCGCGGGCGTTGGACGCGATGATGGATGCGTTGATGGCGGTGCCGGCGAAGCGTCATGTCGTGGTTGCCGGGGAGATGTTGGAGCTGGGGGATGCTGCTGCGGAGTTGCATGCGGAGTGCGGGCGGCGGATGGCCGAACGGGGGGTCTCCGTGGTGGTAGGGGTGCGGGGAGCCGCGGAGCGGTTGGTGGAGGCGGCGAGGCAGGGTGGGGTTACAGCGGTATTTGTGGAGGGGCCGGAGGCTGCCGGGGCGTGGCTCGTGGAGAATCTGCGGGAGGGCGATGCGGTGCTGCTTAAGGCCTCGCGTGGGGTGCGTTTGGAGCGGGCGCTGGCGGCCTTGCCCATTTAGGCGAATGCGGCTTGGTTCGCGGTGGAAAATGTTGGGTGGATACGGCAGACGTCCCTGTTAAGATAGCGGGTAGCTTGTGACCGGGGGTTAGCGGTTCGCAGGCCTATCCCTCATATGACGTGATCGACTCTAAGTCGAGGGCGGAGACGTCTTGCTCTATTGGTTGCTGTACCAGAAGCTGTTCCCCTACTTTCGCCTCTTTCGTATCTTCCGCTACCTGACGTTTCGCACGGTATTTGCGAGCCTGACGGCGCTGCTGATCGGTTTGTTGATCGGGCCGTATGTGATCGATAAGCTGCGGGAGTTCCAGATCGGCCAGTACATCCGCGAGGAAGGGCCGCAGAGCCATCAGAAGAAGAGCGGAACGCCGACCATGGGCGGGGTGCTGATCTGCATCTCCATCCTGATTCCGACGTTGTTGTGGGCGGATCTTTCGAATCCGTTTGTGTGGGTGGTGATGTTGTCGACGCTGGCGTTCGGTGCGATCGGGTTCGCAGACGACTATATCAAGGTGGTGCATCGGAGAAATAAGGGACTTACAGGCCGGCAGAAGCTTGCGTTGCAGTTCATTGCCAGTGCCGGGGTTGCGGTGGCTCTGCTAAAGATGGAGGTGCGGGGTGGGTACTCGACGCGGCTGATGGTGCCTTTTGCAAAGCGCTTCCGGCCAGATTTGGTGTGGGAGTGGATGGGGCATATTCCGCACATGCACTGGCTGGAGTACCTTCCCTTCGTGGTATTCGTGATGATCGTGATTGCGGGTTCCAGCAATGCGGTGAATCTTACGGACGGCCTGGATGGGCTGGCGATTGGCTGCACGATTATTGCTGCCGGCGCGCTGACGGTACTGACGTATGTGAGTGGTCATGTGGTGTTCAGCGACTATCTTGAATTGCAGCGCATGCCGATGGTGAGCGAACTGACGGTGTACTGCGGGGCGATGGTGGGGGCGAGTATCGGCTTCCTTTGGTACAACGCGCATCCGGCCGAAGTGTTTATGGGAGATGTGGGGTCGCTAGCGCTAGGAGGTGCGATTGGGACGGTCGCGGTCGTGATCAAGCAGGAGTTGCTGCTGCCGTTTATCGGTGGCGTGTTTATTCTTGAGGCGTTGAGCGTGATGTTGCAGGTGGGGAGTTATAAGCTGCGGAACGGGAAGAGGATCTTCAAGATGGCTCCGCTGCATCACCATTTTGAATTGATGGGGTGGAGCGAGAGCAAGGTGATCGCGCGGTTCTGGATTCTGGCGCTCGTGTTTGCCTTGTTTGCGCTGACTACTTTGAAGCTGCGTTAAGACGCTTTACCAATCATGACCGGATCGAGGTAGCCGATGGATTTGAAGAATAAGCGGGTGTTGGTAGTGGGGTTGGGGAAGAGTGGGATCTCGGCTGCGCATTTTTTGCGGGAGCAGGGGGCTCGGGTGACGGTGAGCGATTCGCGGGATGCTGTGGCGCTCGCAGGGGAGATTCCGGCGCTGTTGGAGGCCGGCATCATGGTGGAGACGGGAGGACATGGGCTGCTGACGTTTCGGCGGTCGGATCTGATCGTGGTGTCTCCTGGTGTGCCGATGGATACGCCGGAGTTGAAGCAGGTGATCGCGTTTGGGCTGCCAGTGATTGGGGAGTTGGAGTTGGCCTCGCGGTATCTGAAGGGCAAGATCGTTGCGATTACGGGGTCGAATGGGAAGACGACCACGACGACTCTGGTGGGAGAGATTCTGAAGGCAGCAGGTCTGCCGACGCTGGTGGGTGGGAACATCGGGTTGCCGGTGATCGACCTGGTGGAGAAGAGCTCGGATGAGTCGGTGAGCGTATTGGAGGTCTCGAGCTTCCAGTTGGAGACGGTTGAGAAGTTTCATCCATGGATATCGGTAGTGCTGAACATTACTCCGGATCATTTGGATCGGCATGGAAGCTTCGAGAACTATGCGGCAGCGAAGGCGCGGATTACGGAGCGGCAAGGGTCGGGAGACTTTCTGGTGCTGAATGCGGAGGATAAGGCCACGCAGATGGTCGCGGGAAAGACGAACGCTCAGGTGTTCTGGTTCAGTGCGCGGAGACCGATCAAGCAAGGGGCGTTCGTACATGGGGAGAGCGTGCTGTTCCTGCCAAAGGAGGGTGGGAAGGCGGAGCCGATTATGCCGGTGAGTGAGATTCCCCTGAAGGGCGCGCACAATGTGGAGAATGTGCTGGCTGCGGTGTGTGTTGCGCGGCTCGCGGGAGTTTCTGCCGAGGTGATACGGAAGGCTGTGGCGCAGTTCAAGGCAGTGGAACATCGGCTGGAGTTTGTAGCGAGTGTTGCGGGAGTGGATTACTACAACGACTCGAAGGCGACCAATGTGGACGCGACGATGAAGGCTGTGGCGTCGTTCGATGGGGGAATTCACCTGATTCTGGGTGGGAAGGACAAGGACTCGGACTATGGGCAGATGGCAGAGCTGCTGCGGGAGCGAGTCAAGGCTGTTTACACCATTGGTTCAGCGGCTGAAAAGATTGAGCACCAACTGCGGGGAGTCGTGAAGATGAAGTCAGCGGGAACGATGCAGGTGGCTGTGCAGGATGCGGCTGAGTCTGCGGTTCCAGGCGATGTGGTCCTGTTGGCTCCAGCGTGTTCGAGCTTCGACCAGTTTGAGAACTATGAGCATCGCGGACGTGTGTTCCGCGAGATCGTTGCGGCTCTGTAAGTGAAGCTGATTCCTCGCTTCGCTACGGAGTGGCAAAGCAAGCTATGGATGACAAAGGCACGCTAAGGAACGGCAAAAAGTAAGCTACGAATGGCAAAGAGACAAGGATGAGGTAAGGAATGGCGAAGAGAGTCGGGGTGGACAAGTGGCTCTTCGGCATCGTGTTACTGCTGGTGCTGTTTGGGCTGGTCATGGTGTTTTCGGCTTCGGCGGTGATGGCGAAGGCGACACTTGGCTCTCCGTATAGTTATGTCGCGAAGCAAGCATTGTGGGTGTTGCTCGGACTCATCGCGATGGCAATTTTGATGCAGGTGGACTATCGCAAATACAACAATCAGAAGTTCGTCTCTTCAGCCATGGTGGTTGAGCTTCTGCTGCTTCTAGCTGTATTTGCAATGCCGGGTTCGCATCACACGCACCGGTGGATCCGGTTTGGGGGGCTGTTCACCTTTCAACCGTCGGAGATTGCTAAGCCAGTCCTTATCTTGTATCTCGCGTACTTCCTGCAGAGCAGAATTCATCTGATGGACGATCTGACAGGTACTGTGTTGAAGGCCGTAGCGCTGCCGGCTGTACTGACTGTTCTGATCGCGGCTGAGCCGGATTTAGGAACTGCGATCGTATGTGTCGCGGTTACTGTGTTGATGCTTTACCTGGCGGGGGCGAAGGTGTGGCATCTATCGATTCCACTGATGGCAGCGACGCCGGCGCTGGCTTATATGCTTCTGATGGTCCCGTGGCGATTGGCCAGGATACGTGTGTTCCTGAACCCTGAGGCCGATCCGCGGGGAGCGGGATTCCACATCCTACAGTCGCTGATTGCAGTGGGAACAGGTGGACTGCGAGGACTGGGGTTGATGGAAGGCAGGCAAAAGCTGTTCTATCTGCCGGAGCCGCACACGGATTTCATCTTCGCGAATGTGTGCGAGGAGTTGGGATTGCTCGGGGCGATATGCGTTGTGGCGCTCTTTGTGGCGCTGGGTTACAGAGGCTTACGGGCTGCGGTGCTTTCGACCGATCCGTTTGCGCGGTTTCTGGCATTCGGTCTCACTACGGCGATTCTGGTCCAGGCGTTCTTCAACATGAGTGTTGTCTTGGCGCTGCTGCCGACGAAGGGAATTCCGCTGCCGTTGATCTCCTCCGGCGGGACGAGCGTGTTTATTACGCTAGCGGGAATGGGTGTGTTGTTGAATGTGACGCGTGAGATCGATTAAGGTCCAAGGTCCAGAGAGTGGGCGGGGGAGTTTCGGGTTGCGGGTTTTGATTGCTGGTGGCGGGACTGGTGGGCATGTGATTCCGGCGCTGGCGATTGCGCGGGAGTTGCGGGATGCGTATGGGGCCGAGGTGCGGTTTGTGGGGACCGCTCGGGGGCTGGAGACGCGGCTGGTGCCGGAGGCGGGGTTTCCGCTGGAGTTGATCCGCGTGGGGCAGTTGAAGAATGTTTCTTTGATGACGCGGGTCAGGACCTTGTTCGATCTGCCGTTGGGGGTGGGGCGGTGTGTGGGGCTGCTCAGAGGCTTCCGGCCGGATGTGGTCGTGGGAGTGGGAGGGTATGCTTCGGGGCCGGCGATGATGGCTGCGATTTTGTTGCGGGTTCCGACGCTGGCGTTTGAGCCGAATGCTGTGCCTGGGCTGGCAAATCGGCTGGTTGGGCGGTGGGTTGATGCCGCGGCGGTGAACTTCGATGAGACGAGGCGGTACTTTCGTGGGGCTCGGGTGACAGGGACTCCTGTGCGGGCGGAGTTTTTTTCGATTGCTCCGCGGGGGGCGGGGGAGGCGAAGCGGCTGCTGGTGTTTGGGGCCAGCCAAGGGGCTCGGGTCTTCAATGAACTGATTCCGAGGATTGCGGAGCGGGTGCTGGAGAGGTTTCCAGGACTTCAGATCGTGCACCAGACGGGAGGGCGGCATGGGGAGTCGACTCGGGCGACGTATGAGCGGCTGGGTGTGGTCTCGGAGAGGATACGGGTTACGCCGTATCTGGACGATATGCCGGAGCAGTTCGGTGCGGCGGATCTGATCCTCTGCCGGAGCGGTGCGAGCACGATGGCGGAGTTGGCGGCTGCGGGAAGGGCGGCGGTGCTGGTGCCGTTTCCGCAGGCTGCGGACGATCACCAGAGGAAGAATGCGGATGTGTTTGTGGCGGCTGGTGCTGCGGAGATGATTGTCGAGGCGGAGTTGAACGAGGAGCGGTTGCTGGCTGCCCTGGTGGATCTGCTGGGGGACGATGCCAGGCGGATGGAGATGGGGCAGAGGGCGTTGGCGTTGGCTCATCCGGGGGCGGTGGTGGAGATTGGTTCCATGGTGGCGGAGTTAGGCTCCGGGCGGTGACGGTAGCCCGTCTGTATATAGAGACGGCGTAGTGACCCCCCCCCCGGTAAATTGAGGCAAATTCTTGGTTGGAGATGGCTTAGCTTGGGAGTTCGGTGAAGCCAGCTTGATTCAGTTGGCGAGACCTGCCTTGCTGGTCTTTTCCTCCGCTTGTATGCCGGACGAATGAAATTTAAAAAGACCTGTGGTGCTGCCGCACTGAGCGGACTCTCGATGAACTTACTTCTACTTCTATTTTACGGAGTGGACCAAAACTAAAGTGCCACTTGTATCTCGATGAGTAGAAGAAGGTTAGGTTGATTTGGCCCTTGACAAGGTGTTTTGCTGGAGATTTTAGGGGTAGGGAATGTAAGGGCTTGGTCAGATTGGAGTTTGGCTGATCGTCGCCCACGAATGTAGAGAGGGTTCGCTCTTTCTGTTTTCGTTCGGGAAGATGACTCGTTGTCCTAATAAGAAC
Organism: Granulicella sp. dw_53; assembly: GCF_018449545.1. Classification (GTDB taxonomy): domain Bacteria; phylum Acidobacteriota; class Terriglobia; order Terriglobales; family Acidobacteriaceae; genus Edaphobacter. Next base: position 107,913 of record NZ_JAAVUR010000017.1, read on the forward strand.
GTTCAGGCCAATGAAAATATGCAGATTCCCATAGCCAGGTTGTCCGCGAAGATGTGGCGAGCTTATATGCTTGCGGACGCGGTCGGTGTAGGAACTGAACTCATGACAAGGGATAGAAGCTAGCTTAAAGATCTTCTGACGCCCATGATTGCCTATTCTAATACGTTTCATTATGGGTTACATATTCCGGCTGCCGCCAGCATTCCTTCTCTCAGGTAACGAAACGGGCAAAAGCCTACATGCGAATTTGCAATAATGATCCCCGGACAAATCCGAACCCCTGTCCTATTTCAAGAACTAAGGAGCATCTTTATGTCTATCCAGCAGAGCCCAGCATTGTTTTTGTCCACGGCTTATGGGCCGATGGTTCATGCTATGGGTAGATTGTCTCGAGACGATTTTCCCAAGGCGGCGGCGGAAAAAATACGTCGCCGCACTAAAGAAGATTGAAGTCGTGCCGATGTAGAGAACGATAGAAGATCGAAGGCACCACGCCTAGCGACAAAGCTACCACTGTGTTCGAGTACGCTCCCTGCCCGCCACCTCATTCTCCCGTGGGATTCATCAGTAGTTCCTAAGTACGTAAGAAATTGATAAAGATAATCCACTACCGTCAGCATCGGCCGACGAGTACGCGCGTGAGTGTCACGATTTCCTTTTTGGGAAGATTCGATATCTTGACTCTCTTTGACTCCACATTCATACCCACCGTTCAGTAGATATGTTTGAATGACAGACGCTGACTCCGAGATTTGCGGATGTGATCTGCAAAAAAGATCGGAATAAACAACAGAGCACGGTGTCTCACGGTGTCTATTGATCGGAACACCAAACAAGTCTTTCTGAACTACATTTTCTTCCTCACCATGTAGTCGCCGCATTGCTACGAATGCCGTTCGCTGGATGCTGTCATAAATCCGGCGACTCGCGCATCAGTGTGGAAGTAGCCCCTTGAACTATTTATCTATTTTGCAGAGTCAATTGAAAGGAAATTGATGAAATTCCCTCGCACGAAGGCAGCAACGCTGGTACTTTTTCTCGATACTTTCCTCATCACGCTGCTGTCTTCCTGTTTCGCTCAAGCTATTCGTAAGTTTCGATCAAGATTCGGCCCAATTGATTTAGCCGCACGACTCTTGACGGGTGGCAGGATGCAGACGCGTATCGCGATGCTCTTGTTGCTGTTTGCGGCGCTTTGCACGAGCGGCGTGCGAGCGCAGCAGGTGGAGACGTCGCTGCCGCTCTCGCAACGATTTACGATCAATCTGGCGGCGGGCGTTCCGGAGTATGTCGCCAACGCGGCCTCAAACTCCAACGCGCCGCAGAGCCAATGGTGGTTCGAGAATACGAAGAACTCGCCCACGTATTCGAGCCAAGGTTTCTCGGAGAGCTCCGATCCCGCGTGGCACCAGGTCGGGCTTCCTTATGAAGCGAACATGTCGCGCACCTTCATCAATCAGACCTCCGGTGGTGGCCAGGGGTCTTTGAACGGACAGAATAACTGGTACCGTCTGCACTTCAAGGTGGATTCGAAGTATGCGGGGCAGAAGTTCCTGCTCAATCTCGAAGGTTCGCACACGGCCGTTCAGGTCTTTATCAACGGCAATTTATTGGTCGGCATCAGCGCCGTTCCTGCGAATAAGCAGGCGACCCATGTGATGGGTTTCGTACCCGTGGTTCTCGACCTGACGCCGTATGTGCATGCCGACGGCGTCACGGACAATGTGATTGCGGTTGATGTCTCCAGAGGGGATTCGTGGTTCGAGCAGCCTGGCTTCGGCGGGGCCTTTCGTTTCGGCCAGGCGATGGCTGGATTGTTCCGCAACGTCTTTTTATATGTAACCAATCCGGTTCATATCCCGGTCAACGTGTACTCCAACCAGAAGACCTGGGGCACTTACGCCGGAACAGTATCGGAAGTTGCCGCTGCTGAAGGGACCGCGACCGCGGCCTCGGCGGTGGTTGAGGTGCAGACCAACGTTCTCAACGAGACCAAGACGGCACAGCAAGTTACCTTGACGACGCAGATTGTGGATGCGAGCGGAAAAGTAGTGGTAACTGCTCCACCGATTACTCAATCGGTGCCGCCCATGACGCCGGACACCTTTCCTTCAACACCGGCGCCGATGTTCCAGCAACAGATTACAGTTCCGAATCCGACGTTGTGGTACCCGGCTGGCTCGATCTATGGGAAGCCGTATATGTACAAGGTCTACCATATCGTCAGTGTGGATGGCGTGGTGGTGGACTCGGCACAGACCCCGCTTGGGATCCGCACGATTACCTGGGATGCTAATTTTCCTTACTTCAATGGTCATGCAACGTATCTATGGGGCGCCGGGCAGCGCTACGATCGTCCGGGGCTGGGATCTGCTGTTCCCGATGAACCGCAGTGGCGCGATATCGCTCAGTTAGCCGCCGCGGGTGGCAATGTCCTGCGGCCAGGCCACTCGACGAGTAGCGAAGAGCTTGTCGAGGCGGGAGATGCCTACGGCGTCATGATCATCCAGCCAAGTGGGGACGGAGAGGGCTCCTTCACCAATCCTTCGGTGGACGATAGTACGTTGAAGGAGGAGCTGCATCGCGACATGATTATCCGCGATCGCAGCCATCCTTCGATTGTTTATTGGGAAGAGGATAACGGCGGGAACAATCTGAATCTCGCAACGGACCTCGCAAATATAGGAACTTCGTGGGATAATATCAACCCGCGGAAGCAGGCCTCTCGTGCGTATAAGCCGGAGTTTGCCTTCATCGACGAATGCGATGGAGCTGGCTGCGAGGTCGGAAACAAGCAGCAAAATCCTAATAATCCGGCGTTTGGAGCTGAGTATTGGGACAATGTAGGAACAGGACGCGGGTTGGCGTGGGACAACGAACTCGCTTTCGCGGCTCCTTACTTGAACGATTGGCGCAAGGGAAGAGTGGCGAACACCTTTGGCATGGCGCAGTGGTATGCCGACGATTCGCCGGGTGAGGTCAGTCTCTACTCGGAGTATCAGAATAATCCTGCGATGGTGAACTTTGTCCGCTCGCTGGGTTACTCGCTGGCGGATATGAACCGGTTCCCCAGGCTGATCTATTACATCTATCAGGCGAACTGGCTGCCCTATGCTGTCCAGCCGGTGGTTCACTTAGGACATCACTGGAATCGTGCTTACGAGTACACCCCTGGCACTCCGATTCAGGAGAATGCCTTCAGCAACTGTCCTGGGGTTCGCCTGTTGATCAATGGCGTTGCCAAAGATCCGGTTACGGGAGCGGCGCTTGCGGACCAGATCCCCAATCCATGGGACGTCAACTCCAGTACGGATTTGACCCAGAACAGCACGGTTATCCCTGGCCAGGTTCACTGGATGGTGAACTGGGCTCCAGGGACTGTAACTGCGGCTTGTCTGGATACCAACGGCAATGTGGTTTCGGGTGTGAGCGATAGCAAGACGACGGCTGGGGCCGAGAACAAGATCGTTCTTAGCGTCGTTCCGGAGCTGACGAAGCCGGATGGCAGCAGCTTCCAATGGACTTCGAATGGCTCCGACGCGGCTTTTGTCATCGCTCAGGTGCAGGACGCGCAGGGTAATCTCGTGCCTACTGCGGCGGACAACGTTACCTTCTCTGTGAGTGGCCCGGCCAGCTATGTGGGCGGCAGTGAGCAACTGGTGGCCGACCCCTCCTGGACGAACTACTACGAGGATGCGTTCTCCAAGGCACACAGCACCGATATTCAAGGCGTGCCCTTTGCCTTCTTCCACGGACCACTGGATCCGGAGCTGAACTTCGAGGGTGGATTGACCCAGATCGCCCTGCGCAGTACGTTCATTCCCGGAACTGTGACGGTGACTGCAACGGCGCCGGGGCTTGTAGGCGGAAGCGTTCAGCTTACTTCTGTGGTGCCTCCGGCTCCACCTCAATCGCAGCCACCAGCGATCATCGTGCCACCGGTGGACACGGCGGTAACGGCTGGTTTCCCTGCAACGTTTACTGTTGCGGCCAGTGGATCGGGAACGCTCACCTACCAATGGAGTGTGGCTGGAAGCGAAGTCAATGGAGCGACGGGCACTACCTTCACGACGCCGGCAACTACTCTTGCGGAGAGCGGCGAGAGTGTCAAAGTTACCGTCAAGAGCGAATTTGGCGAAGTGACGTCAACGCCCGTTACGCTTACCGTGGACGCGCCGGCCAAGGTGGCCATCACCGCGCAACCTGTCTCGCAGACTGTTGTTGTCGGACAGACGGCGACCTTGACGGTGGCTGCAACTGGTTCGCCCCAACTCAACTACCAGTGGTTTGAGAATGGCGCGCAGGTGGCATCCGGCCCTCTGCCGAGCTACACCACGCCGGTTCTTACGGCCTCTGGAACTGCCACTTTCTATGTGATCGTGAGCAATCCGCTTGGTCCGCTGCAATCATCAACGGCAACGCTCACTATCAATGCTCCTGTGCCGGTGAGTATCACCACTCCGCCTGCGGGAGAGATCGTTGCGGTCAACCAGCCCGTGCAGTTTACCGCCGTGGTGGCCGGTTCCTCGCCTTACACTTACCAGTGGCAATTTACTCCGGCGGGCGGCTCTACGACTGTCCTGGTGAGTAACACGCAGACCTCCAACACCATCACCTACACGATTCCGGCCATGAGTGCTGCCAATGTCGGCGCGTACACGGTGATGGTCAACAATGCTGCACAAGCTCCCGTCACGAGTGCTGCCGCACAACTGACGCTTGCGCCTCCAGGGGTGAATCTGGCTCTGGATAAGGTCGCGACTTCCAGCAGCAACCAGAGCAATTGCAACGATGGAACTACGAGCCCGCCTTTCACGGGTACGGGCTGCCTTGGGCCGGAGAATGCTGTTGATGGCAACGTCAGCGGTACTCGTTGGGGATCGAAGACGGCGGGTGCGCCACCTACGCCCGCAGTCGCAGGTGTCGATCCTTCGTGGCTGCAGGTGGATCTGGGTTCGGTGCAGTCCTTCAATACGGTAGTCATCAATTGGGAGAATGCATCTGCCGCGCAGTATCAAATTCAGTACACGAACGATGATCCTGCGACTAACCCAACCTGGAAGCTGGCGATCGCCAAGAACAATGGCGCGGGCGGTACGGAGACCCTCAACTTTGACACCGTTCAAGGCCGCTATGTCCGGATGCTCGGCACACTGCGTAGCACTCAGTATGGGTATTCGATCTATGAGTTCCAGGTCTACAACATTCCGCAATGCGGCGGTGCGGGGGAGCGCTTTAGCTTCGATCCGTCCAATCCGACGCTGGTAGCTGACAATCTGCTTGGCCTGGCCTGGACTCACACCATCGCGACTGACACGACCCCAGGTTCGCAGTTCACTGGGGTGGATGCCGTGAAATATTGCCAGAGCCTCAATATGCGAATTCCTACTGAGGTCGAGGCGCTTGGCATCAGTGGAAACAACAATGCAACCTGTGCCTTCCCGGGAGCCTGGAGCACATGGACGTCAACCATCGATCCGAACGATCCGAACGAGACTGCGATCGTGAACTTCGATGGCACGACGTCCTGGAACGTAACGAATAACTTCCCCGGCGCGACGCTGTGCGTTTCGGGCGCATCCGAGGCTCAGGCTCCTGTCATCCAAACGCCGCCACAGCCCGCGACGGTGAACGTTGGACAAGCAGCGACATTCAGTGTGGTTGCTACCGGCAAGCCTGCGCCAAGCTATCAGTGGTTCAAGGGCACAGCCCCAATCGACGGTGCGACGGCAGATACCTACATTACGCCGCCGACTGTTTCTACCGACGACGGTACGTCTTTCAGCGTATTGATCTCGAATCCCAGCGGTAATATCACCGGCGGACCTGTTGTCCTTACCGTGACCAATAATCCCACTGGAGGTGGAGGCACGGGCGGTGGCGGTGGTACGGGCGGCGGAGGTACGAATCCTCCTCCTCCTGCCTGCGGCAATGCCACAGCTTGTACCGGCAATGGCAGCGGCCCGGCTCCGGCTGGTCCTAACCTGGCGCTTGGCAAGACGGCGACGTCCAGCTTGGACGAGAGCCTCTCCTTCCCGCCGAAGAGTGGTGTGGATGGAGATCTCAACACACGCTGGTCCTCGGCCTTCGAGAACGACGAGTGGTTCCAGGTGGATCTCGGCTCGGTTCAATCCATCGGACAGATCCTCATCCGGTGGCAGAGCTCGTACGGACGTACTTACCTGATCCAGACCTCCAACGATGGAAAGGCGTGGGCCACGACGTCCACGCAAACTAATGGACTGGGAGGTGTCGATAACCTCACCTTCCCGACTGTGAATGCACGTTATGTGCGCATGCAGGGTCAAACACGCTCGACACAGTACGGTTATTCGTTCTGGGAGTTTGAGGTGTACGGGCCGGTTGCGCCGACGATCGTAACTCAACCTGTCGACCAGAGCGTACTTGCCGGCGCCACCGCGCAGTTCACGGTCGTGGCTAGTGGCACTGGGCCGTTCGCTTACCAGTGGCTTCGCAATGGATTTAATATCTCCGGCGCGACGAGTGCCACCTATACGACGCCGGTGCTCTCGGTGGCGGATAGCGGCAGCTTGTTCAGCGTCATGGTGAGCTTCGCCAACAGTTCGGCTTCGGTGACTTCTTCGAATGCTTTGCTGACGGTTACGCAACCTGCTCCTGATCCCACGGTCGGTATCGCAAACCTGGCGTTGGGCAAGCCAGTAACCTCCAGTGGCAACGAGAACGACGGCGTTGGTCCGTTCAATGCCGTGGACGGGGATCTTACCTCGCGTTGGTCGTCCGCCTTTACAGACAACCAGTGGCTCGAGGTGGATCTCGGCTCTCCGATGATCATGAACAAGGTGGTGATCTACTGGCAAGCTGCGTACGGCAAGTCCTACCAGATCCAGGTCTCTGATGATGAACAGACCTGGACGACGGTTGCCTCGCAGACCGCAGGCAAGGGAGGAGTGGAGACCCTTCCCTTCGCTAGCGTTGTCCATCGCTATATCCGTCTGTTGGGCATCACCAGGGCTACGGCGTATGGCTACTCGCTCTTCGAGTTCCAGGTCTACGGCGCGAATGTCCCGGCGATCGTCACACAACCAGTCAGTCAGGCGGTGAATAGCGGCAGCACTGCGACGTTCAATGCCGTGGCTACTGGAGATGGCTCCTTCCAATATCAGTGGAAGCGAAATGGTGTCGCTATACCGAACGCCACCACGACCAGCTACACCACGCCTCCAGTTACATCAGCAGACAGCGGCAGCTCCTTCATCCTCGCCGTTACGAATAAGAACGGCACTACAAACTCAGCCAATGCGACGTTGACGGTCAACTCCAGTGCGCCTACGGGCACCAACCTTGCACTGAATCAGCCGGCAACTTCAAGTGGTAACGAGAATGCCGGCCTTGGGGCGCTCAATGCGGTCGATGGAAATACAACCACACGCTGGTCCTCGGCCTTCGTAGATGCCTCCTGGTTGCAGGTCGACCTTGGTGGACCGAAGACGATCAGCCAGGTTGTGATCCAATGGCAGAACTCCTACGGCAAGGCCTACCAGATCCAGGTCTCGAATGACCAACAGACCTGGACGACCGTCTACACCCAACCCGCCGGCAAAGGTGGAGTGGAAAATATTACCTTCACTCCTGCCAGCGGACGCTACATTCGTATGCTGGGAATCACTCGCTCGTCGGCCTACGGATACTCGATCTATGAGTTCCAGGTCTACGGGACAGGGAGTAGTGGGAGTGGGCCAACCATCACGACAGAACCTGCAAACCAGACTGCGAATGTCGGAGGCACTGCGACCTTCGCGGTGGTTGCAGGCGGCACAGGTCCTTTCACCTACCAGTGGCTGAAGGGCAAGACTCCTATTACGGGAGCCACTTCGGCCAGCTATACCACTCCGGTTCTCGTCGCGACTGACAACGGCAATCAGTACAGCGTCACTGTTGGCAATGCGAACGCGACCGTCAATTCAACCCCCGCGACTCTTACGGTCAACAACTCCGGCTCGGGCTACCAGATATATCCAGGCTTCATTGGAGTCGATCTGAACAACAACACCAAGGGAGTGTGTCCGGATAACCAGGTCTATGTCACGGTCATCGGAATAGATCCTGCCAACAAGAACTTTGCCTATCTGACTCCAGACGGGACGATCGTTGACTTCACTATCAACGATAGCTCCGCCGCCGGTCATCTCACCAAGAACGGCAAGGGCTATGGCAATTACTCCTTCACACTGGCACAGAGCAAGCTGTTGAAGATTCCTACGTTCAACTCGGCCCGTGCCTATATCTCGTTCGGCGAACCGCTATACATTCAGGTGAATGCTGACAGTACGGGGAAGGTAACGGGCTGGGCGGGTCCAAACCCACAGAACGGCACCGATCCCAACCTCAACATTCACTTCGACTGGTATGAGTTCAACAACGACAACGGCATCTTCATCAACACCACACAGGTCGATGAGTTCGGTCTACCTCTGACGCTCGACGTCTGGGGGGCGGGAGGTACCTTCCACCAGCAGGTGGGTATCACCGAGTCTGTCGCCCAACTCGATAGTGAGTTCGCCAGTGAGGTGCCGGCGCAGTTCCAACCACCGACGATGTCCAACCTTCGTATTCTCTCGCCAGGCAAGCTCTCCATGGCTGCAGGCGGAGCGAATGCGAACTACTTCGATAATGTTCTTGCGAATGCGTGGGCATCTTACAGCACCACGCCGTTCACGATAACCCTCAGCGGCCGCCAGTTCACGGGGACCGCATCCGGACAGACATTGACGTTTACGGAGGTCAATCCCAGTTCGGCTCACGCGGGTGAAGTCTTCGTCGTGTCGCGGCCTTCTACCCAGGATGTACTCGGATGCGCTGGCACCATGGCTAGAGGTGTGGATGGCAGCACTCCGCAGCTCCAGGATGAAAACGGCGTGCAACTGCAGTTGGAAAACCAGATCTGCTCTGCGACTAACCGGGGTGTGCTTCCCACCCTCGCCGACTGGACTAACGTTGCGGCTTACTACAACGCAACGCCAGCCAACTTCTACTCGCAGTTCTGGCACAAGCACTCTATTGGGGGGCTTGCGTACGGTTACTCTTACGACGACAACAACAACCAGAGCACCACAATCACCACGACAAAACCGGAGCACATGGCCTTCGGCATAGGCTGGTAGTTACAACAAAGTTCATAGACTTGGTTCTAGTAATCGAATCAAGTCTATGAACTTATATAGCGATCTCCGTAGTGATTGATATGGCCTGGTCTGAGCAATCAGACCAGGCCATATCAGTTCGTGCGAAAGAATCGTGTTTCTTGTCTAAGTTGCCGATGCCTTTTGGGGTCTTTGTGCGACTACCTCGAAATGAGCGGCTCGTAAGTCATAACGAGCCAGGAGCTCCGTTATGTCAGTGGGCAAGTAACTTGCTTCGCTGTCCTCACCGACGAAGGCCTTGATCGACTCTGCTGAGTCAAACCACATTAAAGTCATGAATTCGACCTTGTCCTGAGATAAGGGTCGACGCAACACGTCGATGTGTAGAAACCCATGAATCTTCCGCGCTTCGATAGATGGAATCACCTTCGTCAGTGCGATATTTTGATATGAATCTGCCAATTCATTGGTGGCTTCGGCTCGCCATGCCCTACAAATCATTTTCATCTTCCCTTCTTTGCAATCGACAGCTTGCTGTAAGCATATTCAGCGTGATCGTCTGTGAGCAAGTCTGCGTCGATACTACTCCTGCAGCTCTCTGAAGAACGCAGTGGGCTAACGAGTTTGAAAGCAAAAGTCGGAGTGTTCCTGCGGGCGCGCTTAGCTAGAGTTACTCCAGTAGAGGGAGGAACACTATGAATAAGGCAGCGAATCTCGAACTTACAAGCGCAATCAGGAACAATCCAAATAAGCAAACCATCGTTAATCGCGATCCAATCAAGTTCCGTGTAGACGGGGCAGATGCAAAGATTTTCTTCGCGATTGGGGAGTGCTCACTGGGCTCGATTCTCGTCGCGCAGAGCGATAAGGGTGTCTGCTCCATCCTAATCGGTGATGATCCGGCGCTTCTGATGCGCGATCTTGAGGACCACTTTCCGAATGCGAACCTGATTGGCAACCAATCCGGATATGAGAGATTGGTCGCGAGGATTGTCGGCTTGATTGAGAGGCCCAGCGTTGGCCTCGATCTGCCGTTGGATATCCGTGGCACTGCATTCCAGCAGCGTGTGTGGAAGGCTTTGCAGGAGATTCCGCTGGGCTCAACTGCGACGTATGCGGCCATTGCGCAGAAGATCGGCATGCCGAAGGCGGCTCGTGCCGTTGCGCAGGCTTGTGGAGCGAATGCGTTGGCGGTGGCGATTCCTTGCCACCGAGTCATCAGGAACGACGGGACACTTTCGGGTTATCGCTGGGGAGTGGAGCGGAAGCGCGCGCTTCTGGAGATCGAGGCGCGCGCATGAGCAGCTTATTCTTGAAGGAAGAGGTTTCCATGGTCGAAGTGGGCAAGACGGTGGAAGGGAGTGCCGTCTCCCAGGTTGCGCAGTTGAATTGGCAGCGAATTGTGCAAGATCTCAACGAGCAGGGAAGCGCCGTGCTCAAAGGGGTTTTATCTTCCGATGAGTGCCGATCGTTGGCGAGCCTGTATCCGAAGGAGACGGGATTTCGCAGCCGTGTCGTGATGGCGCGTCACGGATTCGGACGTGGAGAGTACAAGTATTTTAGTTATCCGCTGCCTGAGATTATTCAGGGCTTGCGGACAGCGCTCTATCGGGAGCTGGTTCCGGTTGCGAATTCGTGGAACCAGAGTATGGGCATCGAGGTTAGGTATCCAGACGAGCATGCCGCGTTCATTCAACGTTGCCATGATGCTGGGCAGTCGCGTCCAACGCCGCTGCTTCTTCAATACGGCCCTGGCGACTATAACTGTCTCCATCAAGATCTTTATGGAGAGCATGTGTTTCCGATTCAGGTTGCCTTTCTTCTCTCCGAGCCGGGACGAGACTTCGAGGGTGGGGAGTTCGTACTTACAGAGCAACGTCCGCGCATGCAGTCTAGGCCTGAGGTTGTGCCTCTGCGCAGAGGAGATGCCGTGGCGTTTGCAGTTCATCATCGTCCGGTGCAAGGAACGCGAGGAATGTATCGCGTGAACCTGCGACATGGCGTCAGCCGGTTGCGTTCGGGGCAGCGGAATACCTTGGGCATCATCTTCCACGACGCGAGCTAGGAGCTGATATGACCGCATCGCTTTTCGAGAACATTCCAGAGCCGAGGCTTTCTAAGGAGCTTCTCGGCCCTGGAACCGCGATACTTAATGGATTTGCATTGGGCGTGGAAGGCGATCTGATTGCCGCTTTCAACGCTGTTGTCGAACGCGCACCCTTTCGCCACATGGTGACTCCAGGTGGGTTTCGTATGTCGGTTGGGATGACGAATTGTGGGGCTCTCGGGTGGATTACGGATCGGACGGGATATCGCTATGACGGGGTTGATCCCGAAAGTGGACTGCGTTGGCCGGCTATGCCTGGAGTGTTCCTGAAGCTGGCGGCGGATGCAGCGGAGGAGGCGGGCTTTGCGTCGTTCGTCCCTGATGCTTGCCTCATCAATCGCTACGAGCCGGGCGCCAAGCTATCGCTGCATCAGGATAAGAACGAACGCGACTTCGATCAGCCGATCGTGTCGGTGTCTCTCGGTCTGCCAGCGACGTTTCTGTTCGGTGGGCTGGAGAGGTCCGACAAGACGGTGCGAGTTCCGCTGGTTCATGGAGATGTCATCGTTTGGGGTGGAGTGGCGCGCCTTCGCTACCATGGGGTTAATCCTCTCAAGGAGGGCGTTCATCCGGTCTTTGGCGGTTATCGCTACAACCTGACCTTCAGAAAGGCTGGCTGAGAGGGTGGACCTTCGCCATGCTTAAGTGCGATGCGGTTTTGTTCGCGTCCAATGGATGAGTGTCTGTGGCTGATTGAGTTATCTGGCCGGAGATTCTCTTTGGAGGGTGAATGTGGAGGTGACTGCCTTTTGTTTATTTCCAAGGCGATTCCTGTAAGACTCATGCATCTGGTGATGGCTTTGTTTTTTGTTGCTGTTGCTTTGCCTGCTCAGGTTATTACTGTCTCTCCTGCTGGGCCGATCAAGACGCTGGTGGAGGCTCGGGATGCGGCGCGTACGTTGCGTCGTTCTGGTGGCACGGGGCCAATCACCATTACGATCCGTGCGGGAACGTACTTTCTTCCGGAGACGCTGACGCTTGGTCCGGAGGATAGCGACACCATCTGGGAGGCGGCGCATGGGGAGCATCCGATCATCAGCGGCGGGCGAATCGTCTCCGGCTGGAGGAAGAGCTCTGGTGCGGCTTGGGTGGCGGATGCTCCGGGGTCTTACTTCCATCAGCTCTTTATTGATGGCAGGCGCGCTGTTCGTGCACGGACGCCTAACGATGCGTTCCTTCGCTTCAAGGGAGGTGGTTCTCCCGGCAAGCCGCTGCAGTTGCACTTTCAGGGAGAGGACATCAAGCAGGAATGGGCCTCGCAGGCTGATGTTGAGGTCGTAGGCTTTATGGCGTGGAGCGATTTCCGCGCTCCGATTACGGCGGTTGATGCACGAGAGCGTTTGGCCTCGTTTGGTCCTATGCAGAGCTCTGCTAATGAAGAGAATGCGCGCTATTTTATTGAGAATGCGCCTGATGCACTCGATGCTCCGGGTGAGTGGTATCTCGACCGGTCTACGCAGCGGGTTTCTTACATTCCGCTTCGTGGCGAGAGGATGGAGCAGGTGCAGGCGATCGCAGCGGGGCTGGAGCGGCTGGTCGTGTTGCAGGGCAGGCCGGAGACTGGCGAGTTCGTGCGGAACGTTGTCTTTCGGGGGCTGACGTTTGAGCATGCGGATTGGAGTGTGGGGCCGCAAGGCTACTTCGACTTGCAGGCTGGTATGCCTGCGGTGTCGGCGATTGAGGCGGTTGGAGTGGTCAACTTTCGGGTTGAGCGATGTACGGTTGCTCACTCTGGTGGATATGGGCTCGAACTTGGGAAGGGCTCGAAACAGAATCAGGTGGTGGCGAATGAGTTCTATGACCTGGGAGCGGGAGGGGTCAAGGTCGGGACGCCGGATCTGAGTTGGAATCGCGCGGAACAGAACTCTGACAATGTGATTGCCGACAATCAGATCCACGATCTTGGCCTGGTGTATGCGGCGGGCGTGGGCATCTGGGTCTTGCAGAGTGGGCGGAATCAGATCGTCCATAATCATGTGCATGACCTTTATTACACCGCGATCTCGGTGGGGTGGACCTGGGGATATGGGCGGAATCAGTCGAAGGGGAATTTGATTGCGTTCAACGATCTGCACGCGATTGGGAAGAACATGTTGAGCGATATGGGAGGGATCTATACGCTCGGGGTGCAGCCGGGGACGATCATTCGCAATAATTTGATCCACGATGTGTCGGCGTTTACGTATGGCGGATGGGGAATCTACCTGGACGAGGGATCGAGCGAGATTCTGGCTGAAGATAATGTTGTCTACAACTGCAAGAGCGCTGGTTTTCATCAGCACTATGGGCGCGAGAATGTTCTGCGGAACAATATCTTCGCGTTCAATCGTGAACACGAGTGGATGCGTACGCGGCCGGAGCAGCATGTGTCTTTCACGCTCGAGGGCAATATCGTTGCCTTCGACGAGGGCGATGTGTTGGGCGGCGATTGGACGGGCGGAGGCTTTGTGACGCGGGGGAATCTCTACTATGCTGCGCGGGGCAGGGAGGTTCGCTTTGGGGATCAGTCTTTTGCCGCTTGGATGGCTTCAGGTCAGGATCAGGGGTCTCGGATTGCCGATCCTTTGTTTGTGGATGCCAAGAGGTTTGACCTTCGGTTGTGGCCGGAGTCGCCTGCGTTGCAGATGGGTTTTCGTCCCATTGACTTGAGTACGGTTGGTCCACGGGGTACTGCTGGGGCGGATGGATGGTAGGCGCCCTCCCCTCCTATTTTGGGCAAAGTATTCTTTCTGCTTTGGTTAGGGGTGGACCTTCGGGCCGCTTGAATTTGAAAGAGTCTTTATTGCTGCCGCCCTGGGCGGTTTTTGGTTTCTAGTTCTATTTTATTTAGGTGGGTGTAACTAAAGTGCCAGTTTTATGTCTTTGATTCTTCCTGGGTTAATGAGTTTTGGGGCTTGACATGTGATTTTGCTGGGGTTTTGGGGGGAATTAAAAAAATAATGGGCCTTCGGCGTGGCTTCTGTTGGGTGTGGATGACTGTCCCTTTTGTTGTTCCTTGTGTCGGTTTGGAGGTAGGGAGCTTCCCGGGCGTTTTTCGCTGGGCTGTGGAGAGCCCGGGGCTAAAGCCCCTTTTGTGGTGGGCTTTTTTCGTAGGGCTAAAGCCCTACGCTTAATCCGGGACGGCAAAGGCAAGCAACGGCGATAGCGGCGGCAACAGAAACGGCAAAGCAATGGGGGCCTTCGACTACAGCTCACTCGATTAGACTGCTGAGGCTTCGCTTAGAGGGCCTGGGGGATGGTTTACTTCCCACCC
>NZ_JAAVUR010000018.1 GCF_018449545.1 Granulicella sp. dw_53
GACCAACCTGGATGTGCGGCAAGGGACGGATGCGCAGAGTGAGCGGGTGGGTGGGCTGATCTTCGATGCGCTGGTGAAGAAGGACGAACACTTCAATCTGCGGCCCTGGCTGGCGGCGAGCTGGGAGCAGCCTGATGCGCTGACCTGGGTGTTTCATCTGCGGGATGGGGTGCGGTTTCATGATGGGCGGCGGCTCGAGGCGGAGGATGTGGCTTACACGATCCGAAGCATGATCGACGGGACTTTGATTACGGCGAAGGGTGGCTCCTTTGCAGCGGTGAAGGCGGTTGAGGTACTGGACCGGCTGACGGTGCGGGTTCGGCTGACGCGACCGTATGCGGGCTTGCTGTTCAATATGAGCGATGGGTTGTTTGGGGTGGTGCCAAAGGGTGCGGGGCGGGACTTTGGGCTGCATCCGGTTGGGTCGGGGCCGTTCCGGTTTGTGAGCGCGGTTCAGGATAAGGAGGTGATCCTGGAGCGGAGTTCGGAGTATTGGGCGGATTCGGTGGAGACTGGGTTCAGGGTTCAGAGCTCGGGGGCTGGTGGGCAGGAGCCGCGTGGGAGAAGGATTGAGCGGGTGCGGTTTTCGGTGGTGCCGGATGCGATTACGTCGGCGCTGGAGTTGAAGAAGGGATCGGCAGATCTGGCGAGCAATGTGGTGACGCTGGATATGGTTCATACGCTGGAGAGCGAGCCAAACCTAAAGGTGGAGTCGGTGCCGAGCTCGATTGTGAACTATGTGAACTTCAACGTGACCGACCCGGCGCTGAAGGACGAACGGGTGCGGCAGGCGGTGGCGTGTGCGATGGACCGGCAGGCGATTGTGGATGCGATCTGGCGAGGAAAGGCGCGGTTGGCGAATACGCTTTTGCCAGTGGGACATTGGGCTGAGGCCAATGGCGGGGAGATGGCGGCTTATCCGCATGATGTGGCCAGGGCGAAGGCGCTGCTGGAGGCGGCGGGATTTCGAGCTAACAAGGATGGGGTGCGGGTCCGGATTACTCTGAAGATCAATACGGATGAGACGCCGCGGTTGATGGCGGCTGTGTTGCAACAGCAGTTGCGGGCGGCGGGGATCGATCTGCAGATACGGTCGGCGGAGTTTGGGACGTTCTATGCGGATGTGACGAAGGGTGCGTTCCAGATGTATGCGCTGCGGTGGATCGGGAGCAATGAAGATCCGGATATCTTCCGTTATGTGTATGGGTCGGGGAGTTTTCCTCCGAAGGGAGGAAACCGGGGACGGTACTCGAATGCCCGTGTGGACGCGCTGTTGACTGCGGCGGCTGTAGTGACGGATCAGAGCGAGCGGCGGCGGGAGTATGTGGAGGTGCAGAGGATTCTGGCGGAGGAGTTGCCGGGGATTCCGCTGTGGTATCCGAATAACCAAGTGGTGCACACTCGGCGGATCGTGGGGGTGAGGCCGAGGGTGAGTGGGAACTTTGATTTTCTTACGGATGCGGAGATTGCTTCTTCCAGTCGTTGAATCGCATTGCTGTTGCTCCATTTGTCCTCGATATGTGTGAGGCTCAAAAATCTTCCCTTTCCTCAATGTGAAGTTCGTGCCCGTCAGAATATTTGTGGATTGAAGTTGTCTTACTTGCGTCTATACCGGCAGCGCCCGCGCGAAGTCGTTGTGTAGCTTCGCGCGGAAGTTCTGGCGATTTGAAATCAAGGACTTTATATGAAAACTCCGATCTTCTCCGCTCTCGACTTCGTAATGGTCCGGCAGGGTGACGACGCTGGCAAAGCCATTGCTCAATCGGTTGAGCTGGCCCGATATCTTGAGAAGTTGGGCTATCACCGTTTTTGGGTGCCCGAGCATCATGGCGTGGAGTCTTTCGCCTCTGCCAATCCGGCTGTCCTGATAGGGCATATCGCCGGGGCGACGAAATCGATTCGGGTGGGCGCAGGTGGCGTGATGCTGTTCAACCATCCGCCTTTGGTGATCGCGGAGCAATTCGGGACCTTGGCATCGATCTATCCTGGCCGCATTGATTTAGGAGTAGGTCGCGCTGTAGGCTCTGCCACGCCTAAAGAGCCTATCTACAAGGAGGCTCTGCGGCGCGATCCTCAACTCAGCGGTGACAGCTTTCCACGGCATGTCGCGGAGCTTCAGCTTTACTTTGGAGCTGAGGAACCGGATCAACAGATTCGAGCCTATCCGGGACAAAACACCAACGTTCCGATCTACCTGCTCAGCTCGAGCGGCTACAACGCACAGTTGGCGGGAGAGCTCGGTCTGCCGCTGGCGTTTGCGACGCATATTAAGCCCGACAATCTGATTCCCTCGGTTAAACTTTATCGTGAACATTTCCGACCATCTAAGTTCCTGTCGGAGCCCTACGTCATGGTCACGGCTTTGGCATTAGCAGCAGACACCGACGAAGAAGCGCACAGATCCTTTACCTCTGTCGAACAATTATTTTTGGCGTCCATCAGAAATGGGCCGCCAAAGCTCCCACCAAAGGTAGACAGCATGGACGGCCTTTGGAGTGAGGAAGAAAAGCAGGCGGTAGGGCAAAGAATGAAGTCGGCTATCCTGGGAGATCCGGCGACTGTACGCCGCTCTCTTCAGGCTTTGCTTCAGGAGACCCAGGCAGATGAACTGATGCTGTGGTCCACTGCGTACGATCCTGCGGAACGATTTCGGTCGTACGAAATTCTTGCAGAGGCGGTCGCTTCGCTACAAGACCAGAGCGAAGTGGATGCTGCTCTCGTGTCGTAACTAAGGCGTTTACTATCCAGGGATTGTTGTGAGAGGCGGAGACCGTGATAGGTCTCCGCCTTTTGTCTTGCGTCGCCTATTTCTGCGCCTCTCCTAGCGGACGGGATGGATAGGGGTGTGTGAGCGGATCGCCGACGACGATGTCCGTCCAGCCCACCATTTTGGAGCCGGCGAAGAAGCTCTCTGCCAAGGTGAAGCCGCTGGTATACCGGTCGAGAACGATGGTAGGCGAGGAGATGGACTGGAGTAGCGGCTCGTCGGTGTATCCCTTGACGCCGGTGATTCCCTGGGAGATGAGGTCGGCGATCATGCTCTGTCCGTCGGACTGGCGGAAGAAGCTTCGGGCGCTGGTGGAGACGGCTGTATCCCCTACGGCGCCGGGGGCAAACTTCAGCGTGTTGTAGGCTCCCTGGGAGAAGTTGTTGTCGTTGCTGCCCCAGGAGTAGTAGCCAAGCAGATTGCTGCGGTTGCCTACGAAGGTCTCGTTCAGGTCGACGTCTACAGGGACTCCCTTGGCTTCGAGGATATTGCCGGCGTGCTGCATATCCGCGTTCCAAGTGCCGAAAGAATCTTCCTGCGTGATCAGGGTGCTGGGGAGTGGCGCTGGCTGCGAGCTGGGATCGTCGATTCCGAAGTCGGGTTCGATATCCAAGAGGATCTGACCGTTCTTGAGACCTTTCTCCGCAGTGAGTGCGTGCGTGGTCAACGCCTCCGCGTCGGGCAGGCTGTAACCGTCCAGCCGGGTTACGAGATAGCCACCAAACTTTGCGTGGCTAAAGGGCACTCTCGCATCCCAGTAGCGATTCATCCAGGCTGTGCCGACTGCGAAGCCGCCGGGATCGTTGAATGTGATTTTGATCGCGCCAGGAATCTTGTCGTAATCCAATGCAGCAAGGGTGCCGTCGAGGGAGGTGAGGGTCTGTCCACTGAACGCCTCACCGGTCTCTCCGCCTGCGACGCGGATGGGGATGCCTCTTGTGAGCACGATGAAGTTGATGTTGGGATGAGTCTGCAGGAAGGCACGGATGGGATTTTCAATCTGCTGCTGATAGTCGGCGAAGTTGATGGTTTCGTTGTCCTGGGTGACGGTGGAGTCGATGCATTGAATGCGTAAGACGTTGGGCACGCTTCGCTTCGTACTGTACTGCATGCCGATGGCTCTGGAGGTAGAGCTGGAGTTGTTGATGACTACGAGCACCTTGTCCGGTGTCGCTGCCTGACTGGGAGATGCGATCGCTGCGAGAATTCCGAAGACTAGAGAGAGGGTGAGGAGGTGCGTTCGGGCGAGCTTCTGGGCGGGCGGGAAGATCCAGTCAAAGGGGGTCATAGGTATCCTGTGGTGAGAAGAACACGAGGAATTATGGAGTATTCCGGTTGCGCTACAAATAACCGTCGATTCATCGGAGATGTTTCCGCGTGGGCTTCGCAGGTATTCCCTCTCGGCCTATAGATCCTGAAAGCCTCGTTAGGATTACTCCGCAGACAAGTTTTTTAAGTTGGCTACAGACTATTCAACAAGATAGGAAACACCCGTTACAGAATCGAAGCCAGTATCTCTTCTACCGTTCTGGTTTCGTTTTGACGCATACGATCTTTAAAAGTATAGTTAAAACAACCAAACGGTAGGAAGTTTTTAATCGCGACGTTCCATCTTTCCATCTATCTTCCAAGAGGTAATTCCGATGTCAAACAATCAAAAAGTTGCACTGATCACAGGCGCGAATCGTAATATTGGCTTCGAAACAGCTCGTCAGCTAGGCCAGAGGTCCATCACCGTAGTGATTGCGGCGCGTATCTTGAGCTCTGCAGAGGAAGCCGTATCCAAACTCAAGGCCGAGGGCATCGATGCATTTCCAGTGAAACTCGACGTTACTAGTGCACAAGATCGCGACACTGTTGCCAACACTATTAACGAGCGTTATGGGAAGCTCGATATTCTTATCAACAACGCCGGTGTCGATGCACCGGACGGAATCTTCACTCCCAAGACGATCGATACCAGCGAAGAAGAACTCCAAACTGTCTTCGCTGCGAATCTCTTCGGCGTGATTGCTCTGACCCGCTCTCTCTTGCCTTTGTTGAAAAAAAGTGATGCCGGCCGCATCGTCAATGTATCGAGCAAGCTTGGATCGTTTGCGCGTCAGAGTGCTCCAAACAGCGAGATCGCAGCGATGAAGGCATTTTCCTATAACGCTTCGAAGGCCGCACTCAACATGTTCACGATTCACCTGGCTGCAGAGTTACAAGGTACGAACATTAAGGTCAACTCCGCACAGCCGGGTTGGGTGAAGACAGAATTGGGTGGAGAGCATGCGCCGATGGAGATTGCGGATGGTGCCCGGACCAGTGTCGATCTTGCTCTTATCGGCCCAGACGGCCCAAATGGCCGCTTCTTGCATCGCGGCGAAGAGCTCCCCTGGTAAGTCGCAAATAGCGAATAAACTCAGTGTGAGCACACGCCGGCTGCCTCAGGCGAGTGCTCACACTTTTCTTGGTTTGCAACACATGGCGAACTCTTTTGTTACGCTGGAAGAGGAGTTCCGATGCTAAAAGGTGAGAAGACACGTAGGAAGATTATCGAGAAGGCCGCGCTGCTCTTCAACAAGAAGGGATTTGATGGCATCTCGATGCAGGACGTGAGCGAGGCGACTGGTCTCGAAAAGGGTAGTCTCTATACTCACTTCAGCAGCAAGGAAGAGTTAGCGAAAGAAGCGATGGCTTACGCCTCGATGACGAGCTTCATCTCAAGCATCGAGAATCTGGAGAAGCTAACGAGCCCCGTTGAAAAACTAAAGCTCCATATTCGCAATGTCCTCTCGAAGCCGAATTTTCCGGGCGGATGTCCTCTGACCAATATCGCTATCGATGCCGATGACGGAAACACCGTTATGTACGCAATGGCTCAAGAGTCGTTGAAGCATTGGACATCATTTCTGAAACAGTTGATCAAAGAAGCGCAAGAGATGGAAGAGATTCAGTCGTCTGTGAATCCAGAGGCGTTTGCTACCTTGATTATCTCGCTTCTTGAAGGCGCATGCCTCGCCTCGAGGCTGCAGAGATCAAAGAAGGCTCTTACGGTAGCGCAACAGTTCCTCACCGCCCAGATTGACGGCTACGTCAAAGAGTAAGCACCTGCACTGTATCTACTTTCGGATGTCTTAGCCGTTTCGATCCTAGTTCGGTTGTTCGTCAGAATTGGCTTTCCCCGACTTTGCTGCGGTTCCAGAAGCGCTCGAAGGTGGCGGAAACAACGCGCCGTCTTCGCCTGCACCAGGTTGTGCTTCACCATACGCGACCGCACCGGCAGAGGCCTCAATGCCCGCGTTCCGTATCACTTCCTGCGCTCCTGTCGGCCATTTGCCGTCGGTGATTAGATGGTCGTCGAGGATGAGATCATTCTGATAGTTCGTCCACATTCCACCGATCTTTGCGCTGTCATGCCAGTTATCGATGGCCGTGTTATCGGGCGAGATCCGCAACGGATAAGCAGCCTTCACTGTATTGATGTTCAACTACTCCGCCGCCGGGTCTTGTACCACGTTCCGCCGAACGATGATGTAGCGGGAACCCTCATCCAAATACAAGCCAATCAAGCCGTGGATATCGAAGATGTAGTTCTCTGTAATCAGCGTGCCAGGACTAGCGGAAAGATTATAGATCGCACCACCATCGTGAAAGAGCTTCTTGGCTCCGTGCACGCGATTGTTCGCGACGACAATATCACGATGAGTCGTAGGCGTCCGCAAGTCGTTTCACTTTAACCTCTGTAATTTCTTCAGTACGAACATGAATCGCCCAGACGCTTCGCATCCACCTGATATCACGGCCGCCTCTTCCGAGGCGTTCTTGATCATCACCACTGTAGAAGAATATGGTTTGCTTGTTGCTCTGCGGTACGCGTACGATGGCGTTCAGCCAAAATCGCTCCCACTCTCCACCGCTTGACGAACAATAATAATTATCGTTTACTAGCTATTAATGCATGTCTCTCCCAACGTCGAGACCCGTCCCTTCCGTAAGCTTTGTGCGGATCATGGGCTCGCCGCGACCCATCAGCGCCAGGTTCTTTACGAGGTCATGCAGACGATGCCTGGCCACCCCAGCCCGGAAGAGGTCTATGCGCGGGTCAAGAAGAGAATACCCGCAATCTCTCTTGCGACGGTTTACAAAAATATTCATCTCTTTGTCGAGAGAGGCGTGCTAAAAGAAGTCAGCATGCACCACGGCTCCCTCAGAGTCGAGTTGAACAGCCACCTTCACCATCACATGGTCTGCTCGCATTGCAAGGCCATCACCGACATTGAAGAAAAGGATCTCGGCGTTCTTCCGACGCTGCAACGATTGCCTGGGGGCTTTCAGGTGGAACGCTACGCTATCGACGTCATCGGAATCTGTGCCGCTTGCCAGAAAGCAAAACGCGGCTAACACCATCAACCCACTAACCGAACTGAAGATGTTGAATAGAACAACAACAGATATTTGACCACCGGCCGGGCAACTTTCATAGATGGAAACTCGAATTTGCTAACCGTTTGGCCCCGCGACCCAATCGTGGGATAGGCTTCACCAGCAATGAAAACGAAGGAGCGAAAATGTCGGATGAAATGAAGTGTCCAGTGCCGCACGGCGGCACCCCCTCCACCAGCACGGAGACGGCTTCCCCCCTGCACGGCGCTGTTACGCACAACTCGCGCAAGATCACACGCAACGAACATTGGTGGCCCGATCGCCTCGACCTCGCCGTCCTCCATCAGAACACCAAGCTAGCCGATCCCATGGGCCAGGACTTCGACTACGCGGCAGAGTTCAAGACCCTCGATCTCGATGCGGTGATCAAAGATCTCCACACCCTGATGACCGATTCGCAGAGCTGGTGGCCCGCGGACTACGGCCACTATGGCCCATTTTTCATCCGCATGGCATGGCATGGCTCCGGCACGTACCGCACCTACGATGGCCGCGGCGGCGCAGGCATGGGCACGCAGCGTTTTGCTCCGCTCAATAGCTGGCCGGACAACGTAAGCCTCGACAAGGCTCGCCGCCTGCTATGGCCCATCAAGCAGAAGTATGGCAAGAAGATCTCCTGGGCCGATCTCATGATCCTTACCGGCAACGTTGCGCTGGACTCGATGGGTTTCAAAACCTTCGGCTACGGCGGCGGCCGCGCTGACGTCTGGGTTCCGCAGGAAGACATCTTCTGGGGCAAGGAGCACACCTGGCTCGGCAGCGACCGCTACCAGGGGGAGCGTGACCTAGACCACCCTCTCGCCGCCGTCCAAATGGGCCTCATCTACGTCAACCCGGAAGGTCCCGATGGCAAACCGGATCCGGTCGCTTCGGCACGCGACATCCGAGAGACCTTCGGCCGTATGGCGATGAATGACGAGGAGACCTTCGCGCTCATCGCCGGTGGCCACACCTTCGGCAAGGGCCACGGCGCCTACGATCCAGGAAAGTTCGTCGGACCCGAACCCGAAGGCGCACCGATCGAGCAGCAGGGCTTTGGCTGGAAGAACTCCGCGGGCAAAGGCAATGCTGAAGATACGATCTCCAGCGGTCTCGAAGGCGCGTGGACTACCAATCCCATCAAGTGGGACTCTGAGTACCTCGACAACCTTTATAACTTCGACTGGGCGCTAAAGAAGGGCCCAGGCGGCGCATGGCAGTGGTATGCCGTGGCAGAGGAAGCCAGCGTTCCCGACGCGCACATCAAGGACAAGAAGCATCTGCCTATGATGTTCACCTCGGACCTTGCGCTCAAGTTCGATCCCGCCTATGAAAAGATCGGCAAGCGCTTCCAGGCCAACCCCGACCAGTTCGCCGACGCCTTCTCTCGCGCATGGTTCAAGCTCACGCACCGCGACATGGGCCCCATCGTCCGTTACCTCGGACCCCTGGTTCCCAAGGAGCAGTTGATCTGGCAGGACCCCGTCCCGGCTGTCGATCACGAACTCATCGGCGAAGCGGACATCACCGCACTCAAGGAGAAGATCCTCGCCTCTGGTCTCTCGATCTCGCACCTCGTCTCGACTGCCTGGGGAGCGGCAGCGTCCTTCCGAGGCTCCGATAAGCGCGGTGGAGCAAATGGTGGACGCATTCGCCTCGAGCCACAGAAGAACTGGGAGGTGAACCAGCCACTCGTGCTCGCAAAGGTTCTCGACACGCTCGAGGGGATTCAGAAGGACTTCAACGCGACGGGCAAGAAGGTCTCGCTCGCCGACCTGATCGTTCTGGGCGGTTGCGCTGCGGTTGAAGCGGCTGCAAAGAAGACTGGATCCAACGTTCTCGTTCCCTTCGCGCCTGGCCGCACGGATGCTTCGCAGGAGCAGACCGATGTTGAGTCCTTCGCCCCGCTAGAGCAGACGGCGGACGGCTTCCGCAATTATCTTCGTCTGGGACACACAGAACGGGCGGAAGCGCTGCTCGTCGACCGGGCGCAATTGCTGACTCTGACCGCTCCTGAGATGGCTGTCCTCGTTGGTGGCCTGCGCGTCCTCGGTGCCAACTTCTGTGGCTCGAAGAACGGTGTCCTCACTACGCAGCCCGAGACGCTGACGAATGATTTCTTCGTCAATCTGCTCGACATGGCAACTGAGTGGAAGGCATCTTCTACTTCGGAAGGCTTGTTTGAGGGGCTGGATCGCGCGACAGGTGAGATTAAGTGGACCGCCACTCGTGTAGACCTAATCTTCGGTTCCAACTCTCAACTCAGGGCCATCTCGGAAGTTTACGCATCCGCCGACTCGAAGGAGATCTTCGTGAAGGACTTCGTAGCTGCGTGGAACAAAGTCATGAACCTTGACCGCTACGATTTGCGCAAGGCGTAGGTCGTCAGTTGTATGCAACTCCGTAAACCAAGGGGCTACCGTAAGGTAGCCCTTCTGTATTCCTACTTCCAGCACCATTGGCCGCAGTATGTTAGATAGAACATCCGCGCGATCCGCGGCCGATCTCCACCTTCGCCGGATCCACACGATACGCTGATATCAATGCCTTTTTCCTTCTCTAGGATGAACATACTTCTCAAGGAATCGAACCACTACTAACGTCCGCTAGACATCCCTAACGCCGTCTACACCATTGACCCCGGCTACGATAGACCATCACCTACGTCTTTCAGGTAGCTGCGCCCCCTTTCGTCGTCCAGTAAGATCGACCAAATAAGTGCTGTCAGCACTGAAGCGCATCTTTACGCGCTGTAGAGTTGGATTTGGAATTTCTGCATCGAAGCGAACGTACGGGGCCAGGGTATGCGTGAATTAACTACTCTCGATCAAGCATCAAGTGTCTTGGCTCGTCGCGCTTTGCTCGTAACTCTCAGTATAGGCATGGTAAGCTCCGCTTCAGGGCTCCTCGCGTCTACCATAGGCATGGTCGCCGCGCGCGAATTCATCTTCGTCGCCTGCATCTTCCTCTTCACTCTCTGCGCTCTTGTCACACTGCTGGCATTCCGCAAAGTCGCCGTCCAAACGATAGCTACGGCAACTACCGGCTACTACGCCGCCCACATGTGCGTTGGCGTCTGGATCTCGCTTTCTGGTACCGGACAACACCTCAATCTCTTC
The DNA here is from genome assembly GCF_018449545.1 of Granulicella sp. dw_53. Taxonomy (GTDB): domain Bacteria; phylum Acidobacteriota; class Terriglobia; order Terriglobales; family Acidobacteriaceae; genus Edaphobacter. The sequence continues at coordinate 10,294 of NZ_JAAVUR010000018.1, forward strand.
ATCTATCTGCTCTGGCTCTTCCCTCTCCTCGTCTTCAATAAACTGGTAAACCAGCCGGCCATCAGCCGTCTGCTCGCAAGAACGATCCTGGTGGTTCCTCTCCTAACCATCCTTTGTCTCCTCCCCAGGTGGGCCATCGTCCTCCCAACCGAGCAACGAGTCCTCCTCGGCATTTTCTGCCTCACTTACGTCTGCTATGCCCTTACGCTCAATATTGTCACCCGCTACCGTGAAAAGTACATCGCGGAGCAGCAGCGTACAGAATCCCTCAAAGTCACCGCCGAAATCTTCGAAAGTATCTCCGACTGCTTCCTCTCACTCGATGCGGAGTTCCGTCTCATTTATCTGAACGATGCCGCCTGTGCTGAACTCAACGTCGACCGCCAAAGCGCACTCCACCACACTCTCGACCGCGCCGCCCCACGCTTCTTTTCCGACTCCATCGTCAGCAGGCTTCAAGCTGCTTCTGTGCATGACCTCGCCACCCTCTTCGAGGCCCAGAGCGAACAGAACAGTCTCTGGTACGATTTCCGTTGCTTCCCACGGATGGGTAGCATGTCCGTCTACTTCCGAGATGTCACCAATCGCAAAAATGACGAAGCACGCATCCAGCACCTGGCCTTCTACGACCTCCTCACCGGGCTTCCCAATCGCCAACTCTTGAGCGATCGCCTCACCCAAGCGATGGCCACCGCGACCGTCCAGAAAACCATTGGCGCACTTCTCTACATCAATCTTGACGACTTCAAAGTCCTGAACGGCACTCTTGGCCACGAAGTCGGTGACGCTCTGCTTCAACAGGTTGCTTTCCGTCTCACCGCCTGCTTGGAATGTGGCGAAACAATCGCCCGGATTGGCGGAGATGAATTCGGTCTCATGCTCGAAGCCCTTGGTAAAGATCCCCAAGCCGCAACCGCCGCGGCCACTCTAACCACAGAGAAAATCCTCGCACTCTTCCTTTCCCACTTCGTCGTCGGCAGTTGCGAAAGTGAAATTAAAGCCAGCATCGGGGTCACGCTCTTCGGCGCTTCTGAAACGGGCTCGTCCGAAACACTTGACGACCTCCTCAAACGGGCGAATATAGCCATGTACCGCGCCAAGGCTCACGACGGGAATAGTTTGCGATTTTTCGATCCAGCCATGCAGATTGAGGTCGAGACCCGTGCCGCTCTCCGCGCTGGCCTACGATCCTCATTGCAAAATGAGGAGTTTACCTTGCACTACCAGCCCCAGGTGGACAGCGAAGGCATTGTCATTGGGTCTGAAGCCCTGCTTCGCTGGTTTCATCCAGAACGCGGCAGCGTTGCGCCCAGCGAATTCATACCCATCGCCGAAGAGGCTGGTCTCATCATCGAACTCGGCCGTTGGCTACTGCAGACGGCCTGCCTTCAACTCGCCGCCTGGGCAGGAGATTCTGCAATGAAGTCTCTCACACTGGCCGTCAACGTCAGTGTCCGTCAGATCCTCGACCCTCATTTTGTAGACCTGGTCAAAGGGGCCCTGAGTTCCTCGGGAGCAGACCCTTACCGCCTCAAGCTCGAAATCACCGAGAGCTCGATCATGGAGAGGGTCGACGAAGTTATTGCCAAGATGAGCGAACTTAAAACCCTCGGCGTCACTTTTTCTCTCGACGATTTCGGCACCGGATACTCGTCGCTCTCTTACCTCCGTCACCTGCCGCTCGATCAGCTCAAGATCGACCGCACCTTCACCGCCCACCTCCTTACCGACGAAAAATATGCTTCAATCGCACGTACCATCATCGTGCTCGGTCGTAGCCTCAATCTCTCTGTCATTGCCGAGGGTGTAGAGACCAAAGCCCAGCGCGCGTTTCTTATGGCGGAGGGCTGCCACCTCTACCAGGGTTTCCTCTATGGCCCTGCCGTACCAGCCTCGGAGCTCGAAAAATACGTTGCCGCGAGTTACGATCACCTCAGCGTCGGTTAAGAAGCGATCACACCCGCATACCAACGATCTAATCGCAATTCGGGGGATACGTTTTATTTCTGGATGGTACGGTCCGCCTTGCTGAACGGAGCCGAGACCTGAGACGGTGTCGGCAGGTCTGACACATTCCAACCTCCGCCTAACGCCTGAATCAGTTGCACAGAGGCAGTCATCTGCTCGGTTCGAAGAGTTACCAGAGTGTTTTGTTCTGTGAGTAAGGTCAGTTGTGTCTGTACCACATCGATGTAGGGATCCATACCTGTCTCATAACGAGCGGTTTCAAGGTCAACAGACTGCTGTGCGGAGGCTGCGGCGATCTGCTGTTGCTGGTATTGCTGAGAAAGAATACGTAAGGAGGCGATGTTGTCCTCGACCTGTTGGAACGCAGTGAGCACGGTTTGACGATAGGTCGCGACATCCGCGTTATAGGTGGCGATAAATTGATTGACGGTGGCTCGACGCAAACCGGCGTCGAAGATCGTCTCCGACGCAGAAGCACCTACCGACCAGAAACGGCTGGGCCAGTCAAAGAGCTGCGAGATCGCGGAACTCTCCGTTCCGCCCCCGGCCGTGAGAGGAAGTGTGGGGAAATACGCTGCGGTGCCCACGCCGATGAGCGCATTCGCGGAGGCCATCTGCCGTTCTGCGGCAGCTACATCGGGCCTACGCTCGAGGAGTTGCGATGGCATGCCGATCGGGATGGCGGGGGGAGCTGAGTCCAGCGACTTGGCCGGAATGGAGAAGCTGGAAGGATTAACGCCGATCAGCACTGCGATCGCGTGCTCAAACTGGGCGCGGAGGACCCCGAGATTAGTGGCAGAGGCCTCTGCATTCTGTAGTGTGTTCTCAGCTTGAACGACGGCGGCCTGATCTCCGACTCCCGTGTCGTAAAGACTGCGCGTCAGCTCTACCGACTTGCGGTCTGCTTCTACGGTCTTGCGAAACACATCGATCAGAGCATCCTGGCCACGCAACTCGAAGAGAAAGATGGCAAGGTTGGACTGTTCGCTCAGGCGTTCGTTTTCGAGATCCGCCGCGCTGACTTGAGCAGCATACTGGTTGACACGGATCTGGTTACGAACCTTGCCGAACAGATCTGGTTCCCAGGAGGCTTCAAACGGAATCGACCATAACGTACTTTGTGTCCCCGCAGAGGTGACCGTACTCGTAGTAGAAGTTGTTCCTGTTCCAGAAGAGGTGGGACTTGAGCTCGAACCTGTTCCCGTATTACGGGAAAGATTCGCAGAGGTACGCGAGCGCTGGAAACCGGGTGCTACCCCGAGCGTTGGATAAAGCTGCGATCGAGCCTGCGCGATCAGCGTTCGTGCCTCCATGTAGTTCTGGAAGAAGACTTTGATGTTCTGGTTGTCGATGTTCAGTTTGTCTTCGAGGTCATTGAGTTCCGGGTCGTTGTAGATCAGCCACCACTTACCGCGCAGCATCGCGTCCTGCGGTTGCGCGGGCCTCCATTCGCCAGAATCGTTCACTGCCGGTGTAGCAGCCTCTTTGTATTGCTCCGGTGGGGAAGTGGGCAATGCCGAGGGCCTGGTATAGCGGGGGCCGACGCGGCAGCCCGCGAAGAAAGACAGGCCAAGAACGGTGAGGAAAAGCGAACAAATTCGAGTAGGGTTCTTCATCCGTGGGCCTCCGACGGCGCCGTCGTCTGCGTTTCATTCCTGGCATGATCCTTGCCGGCAAAATGAATCCGCATGCGATCGAGCGTGAGGTATACGACTGGCGTGGTGTACAGCGTGAGCATTTGGCTGACGATAAGTCCGCCTACAATGGTGATGCCAAGCGGTCTGCGTAGCTCCGAACCCGTCCCGGTGCCGAACGCTAGCGGCAATGCACCGAAGAGGGCCGCCATCGTCGTCATCAGAATAGGACGGAAGCGGAGAATGCAGGCCTCAAAAATAGCCTCTTCAGTATTCATTCCCTGTTCGCGCTCCGCTTGCAGAGCAAAGTCGATCATCATGATGGCATTCTTCTTCACGATGCCGATCAGCAGCACAATTCCAATGATCGAGATGACGTTCAGATCCTCATGGAAGAGCATCAGCGCCAGCATCGCGCCCACGCTTGCCGAAGGCAACGTGGAGAGAATCGTGAGCGGATGGATCAGGCTCTCATAGAGCACGCCAAGCACAATATAGACCGCGAGCAGCGCGGTCAGAACAAGATATGGCTCCGAGCCGAGAGATTGCTGATACGCCTGAAGTGTTCCAGAGAAGAAACCCTGAATCGTCGTAGGCAAGTTGAGCTTCTGCTTGATCCCTTCTATCTCCTGGGTCGCGTCACTAAGCGAAAGACCCGAGGCGAGATTGAACGACACGGTGACCGATGGGAATAGCCCGGTGTGATTCAGCGCGAGAGGAGTGGTGCCAGGCTTTGCGGTACTGAAGGACGAGAGCGGTGTATTGCCCGCAGCAGTTGTCGAAGATGCATTTGCATCGTGGAAGTACACAGTGCTCAGACCATCCGGACGCTGCCAGTATTGCGGCGCCACCTCAAGCACGACATAGTACTGATTGAGTTGCGTATAGATCAGAGAAGCCTCCGATTGTCCGAAGGAGGCATAGAGTGCGCTGTCAATCGATGTCGCCGTCTGTCCAAGCCTTGCCGCAGTCACACGATCGAAGTTGACCTTTTCATCCAGGCCACCCATCTGCTGATCCGAGCTGACATCCTGAAAGCCGGGCAGGTGTTGCATCTCACTAAGAATCTTCGGGCCATAGGTCTGCAGGTCGTCGACATTGTCGGCTTCCAGAGTGTATTGATACATCGCGTTACTCGACCGGCCTCCGATGCGGATGTCCTGCTGTGCCTGGAGGAACGCGGAAGCTACCGGTAATGCATTCAGCTTCGGCCTCAGCCGATTGATGACATCGGCAGCACCTGTCTTGCGTTTTTCCAGAGGTTTGAGGGAGATAAAGATGTTGCCGGTGTTCGTGGCGCCCTGACCGCCTGTGAAGCCGATCACATGCTGAACAGCAGGGTCTTTGCCGATGACCGCCTGCAGTTTCTGAATGGAGTCATCCATCACATTATAGGAAGCGTCCTGGGGGCCACGCGCAGCGCCAGCGAGCGAGCCCGTATCTTGCTGTGGAAAGAAGCCTTTCGGGATGCGAACAATGATGATGACGTTCAGCGCAATCGTGAGACCCAGCAGCACAAGCATCAGCACCGAGTTTTCCAGCGCCCAGTGCAGGCTGGAGCGATAGACCTTCAACACCCAGTCGAAGAACCTTTCAGTGGTGTTGTAGAACCATCCGTGCTCCACCTCATGCTCGCTCTTGAGCAGATAAGCGCACATCATGGGCGTCGTTGTAAGTGAAATCGCCATAGATACCATGATGGCGGTGGAAAGTGTCACCGCAAACTCTCGAAATAGACGACCGACAATACCGCCCATCATGAGCAGTGGAATGAAGACCGCGATCAGTGAGATGCTGATGGAAAGAACCGTAAACCCGATCTCCTTCGCACCAAGCATCGCGGCATCGAAGGCCGACTTCCCTTCTTCCAGGTGCCGGGTGATGTTTTCCATGACAACGATGGCATCGTCCACGACGAAGCCCGTGGAAATAGTGAGCGCCATCAGGGACAGATTGTCGAGCGAATAGCCCAGCAGATACATCACCGCAAACGTGCCGATCAGTGAAACCGGAACCGCCACCGCGGGAATCAGCGTGGCGCGACCATTGCGAAGGAAGAAGAAGACAACACCGATTACCAGGACGATGGAAAGGACTAATGTCTGTTCTACGTCGTGCACACTGGCACGAATCGTCGTCGTACGGTCCAGTACGACAGTCATATCGATGCCCTGTGAGATCGATGCCTTCAAAGAAGGGATCTGCGCGTAAATACGATCGACAGTGTCGATGATGTTGGCGCCAGGCTGGCGGAAGATGATCAGCATCACGGCGCGTTTACCGTCGAGATAACCAGCCGCACGAACATTCTGGGTCGAATCGACCACATCCGCGACGTCGGATAGTCGAATCGCGGCGCCATTCTTATAGGCCACTACGATCGGTTGATACTGCTCTGCCTGAGAGATCTGCCCATTCACGAGAATGTCTGCGGTGCGGTCACCGTCCGTGATCTGGCCGCGAGCGAGATTCGTATTTTGGAGTCTCAAGACCGACTGTAGGTTCTCCATCGTCAGCCCGAAGCTAGCGAGCTTGTTCGGATTGACCTCTACACGAACCGACGGCAACGCTCCGCCGCCAGGGTTGACCTGACCGACGCCTTGGATCTGAGAGAGCTTCTGCTGTACGACTGTGGAGGCTTCATCGTAAAGTTTGGCGGAGCCGTACTTGTCCGACGTAAGGCCGATAATCATGATTGGCGCGTCCGCGGGATTCACCTTACGGTACGTCGGATTCGCAGGCAGGTTGATGGGTAGATAGCTGCGGGCGGCGTTGATGGCCGCTTCCACGTCGCGCGCCGCGCCATCGATATCGCGGCTCAGATCGAACTGAATCGTGATCGACGTCGTTCCCAGCGCGCTGGAAGAGGTCATCTCCGTTACGCCGGCAATGTGGCCAAACTGCCGTTCTAGCGGCGTCGCCACGGACGACGCCATGATGTCCGCGCTGGCTCCGGGAAGGCTGGCCGCAACAGAGATCGTCGGAAAGTCAACCTGGGGCAGCGGCGAGACCGGCAGCAAGTTGAAGCACACTCCACCAACAATCGCGATTGCAACTGTGAGTAGCACCGTCGCGACCGGGCGATGAATGAATGGTGAAGATAGATTCACGCGTGCCCACCCTCGGCTTGCAGATCCCTGCCATTGCTCGGACCGGTGCCGTGATCGGGAGCGTGCTCACCCGCCTTTTGCTGCGGCTTGTGCTTAGAAAACCGTTTTGCCAGATTATCGAAAAAGATGTAGATCACCGGAGTCGTGTACAGCGTAAGTACCTGGCTGACCATCAGCCCGCCGACCATCGCGATACCGAGCGGACGGCGAAGCTCCGAACCGATGCCATGCCCGAAGGCAAGCGGTAGACCACCAAGAAGCGCCGCCATCGTCGTCATCATGATCGGACGGAAGCGCAGTGTTGCCGCTTCATAGATGGCTTCGGTTGAGCTTCTGCCATGATCACGTTCCGCTTCCAGCGCAAAATCGACCATCATGATGCCGTTCTTTTTCACAATACCGATGAGGAGAACGATACCTATGATCGCGACCACGCTGAGGTCTTGATGGAAAAGGATCAGAGACAAAAAGGCTCCGACGCCAGCCGAAGGCAATGTGGACAAGATCGTGATGGGATGAATGAAGCTCTCGTACAGCACACCCAGCACGATGTACACGGTCACTAACGCGGCAAGTATCAGAAGCGGCTCGTTGGACAACGAGTTGCGGAATGAAGCCGCAGTCCCTTGAAAGTCGGCCTGCACACTCGGCGGCATCTTCAGGTCTTTCTGAACCTTCGTCACATCGGTGATCGCAGTTCCCAGCGAAGCATTGGGTGCAAGGTTAAATGAAACGGTTACCGAGGGGAACTGTCCTTGATGCGTAATAGATAGCGGCTCGGTGGTGGTCTCGAAGTGCGAGAACGCGCTTAAAGGAACGGAGTTTGCATACATTGATCCACTCGTCGCCGTGGAGCCGGTGTGCGTCAGTGCAGATACCGGCGCGGTCAGTGCCGACGTCGATGCCGTAAATGCCGCAGTGGTAGTAAGCGCGTTAGTTCCAGCAGAGGTTGAGCCCTGACCTGATGAAGTTGCTGCCGCTCCAGTGCTCGCGCTCGAAGCATTCGCTTGAATAAACAGGTGGTTCAGCTTGTCCGGATCCTGCTGAAACTGTGGCTGCGCCTCCAGAATTACGTGGTATTGATTCAATTGCGTGTACATCGTGTTGATCTGACGCTGTCCGAATGCGTCGTAGAGCGTTTGATCCACGGTCGTCGGTGCAATGCCCAACCGCGAAGCCGTAGGCCGATCGATCACCAGTGAAACCGCAAGTCCACCCAACTGCTGATCTGTTGCCACATCCTCCAGTTCCGGCATTTCCTTGAGCTTGTTCACGAACTTGTCTGTCCACTGGTTCAGTTCTGCTTGATCCGTATCCTCCAACGTGTACTGGTACTGTGTACGGCTCACGCGATCATCGACCGTAATGTTCTGTACTGGCTGCATGAAGAGCGTGATCCCGGCAACATCCTTCAGCTTTTTCTGGAGCCTGCGAATCACATCCGAAGCCGAGGCATCACGATCCTCGAGAGGCTTCAGGTTGATGGAAAAACGTCCACTGTTTCCAGTCGTGTTCGTTCCATCCGCACCGATGAAGGACGAGAGACTTTCGACAGCCGGATCCGCAAGGATAATCTTGCTCAGTTCCTGCGTCTTCGAGGTCATGTCCTTTACACCGATTGTCTGTGATGCCTGCGAGATGCCCTGGATCACGCCAGTGTCCTGCACCGGGAAAAAGCCCTTAGGCACGATGACATAGAGAAACACCGTCAGGAGCAATGTCGCGACCGCTACAAGCAATGTGGCAGTCTGATGTTTCAGCACCCACTTCAACGTTCGGCCGTAGAAGGCGATCATGCTCTCGAATACGCGCTCGGAAGCCTTGTAGAAGCGGCCTTCCTGCGCTTTGGGATCATGCTTGAGAATGCGCGAGGCCATCATGGGCGTAAGCGTCAAAGACACCACTGCCGAAAGAATGATAGTGACCGCAAGCGTCACGGCAAACTCTCGGAAGAGCCGACCGACGACGTCCCCCATGAACAGCAGCGGAATGAGCACCGCAATTAGCGATACCGTCAGAGAAAGAATGGTGAAGCCGATCTGCTCCGCGCCCTTGAGCGCCGCTTCCATCGGAGGGACACCTTCCTCCAGATAGCGCGAGATGTTCTCCACCATTACGATGGCGTCGTCCACGACAAAGCCGGTGGAGATCGTCAGCGCCATCAACGAAAGATTATCCAGAGAATACCCGAGCGCATACATCGCGCCCATCGTTCCCACGAGCGACAGTGGCACCGCTACCGAGGGGATGATCGTCGCATACAGATTCCGCAGAAACAGAAATATCACCAGGATGACAAGACCGATCGTCAGCACCAACTCGAATTCCACGTCGCTCACGGAAGCCTGGATTGGCGTGGTCAAGTCGGTGAGTGTTGTGACCTCGATACCTGCAGGCAAGTTGGCCTTTAGCTGTGGAAGGAGCGCTTTGATGCTCTTCACGACGGCGATCGTGTTGCCACCGGGTTGGCGCTGCACGTTCAAAATGATCGCCGGGGTAGTGTTCATCCATGCGGCCTGTGTCGTGTTCTCCACGCTGTCGACGATGCTCGCAACATCCGGCAACATCACTGCCGCACCATTGCGGTATGCCACAACGACCTTTCGATAATCCGCACTTGAAACCAACTGATCGTTGGCGTCGATCTGGTAGTCCTGCCGAGCTCCATCAAAGTTACCCTTCGCAGCGTTGACGCTGGCGGCAGTCACGGCAGTGCGAAGGTCTTCCATGCCCAGCCCAAAGGAAGACAGCGCCGTGGGATTCGCTTGAATGCGCACAGCCGGCTTCTGGCCACCGCTGATGCTCACAAGACCAACGCCGCTCAACTGCGAAATCTTCGGCGCTAGCCGCGTATCGACGAGGTCTTCCACCTGAGGCAGTGGGATATTCTTCGAGGTTACAGCCAGCGTCATCACCGGCGCATCCGCCGGATTCGTCTTGCTATAAATCGGAGGGGCGGGCAGGTTTGCCGGCAGAAAGCTCTGCGCGGCGTTGATGGCAGCCTGGACCTCTTCTTCCGCCACGTCGATATTTAACGACAGGTTGAACTGCAGCACAATGACGGAGTTCCCTCCCGCGCTGGTCGACGTCATCTGACTCAAACCTTGCAATTCGCCGAACTGACGCTCCAGAGGTGCGGTCACAGTCGTTGCCGTTACATCAGGGCTCGCGCCGGGATAGAACGTCAACACCTGAATCGTCGGGTAATCGACTTCAGGCAGCGCAGAGACAGGCAACTGTGTGTACGCCACAATTCCAACCAGCAGAATCGCCGCCATCAGGAGTGCCGTCGCAACAGGACGGAGGATGAACGGACGTGATGGGCTCAAGGCGTGCTACTCCCACTACTCTGTATAGGCGTGGCTCCCTGCGGGGAGATCTTGACTCGCGACCCGGATTGCAACTTGTCGAAGCTGGAGTTCGCAACGACCTGTCCTGGGTTGACACCAGTCACCTGCGACGTATCTCCGTCTATCGCACCGACCTTCACTGCCTGAAGTTGCGCCTTGTTATTCGTCAAGACATAGACATAGGTGCTCTTATCGTTGTGCTGTACCGTTGAGGTCGGCAGAAGAGTCACGTTCTGCAGGGTATTGACGAGCAGGCGCGCATTGACGAACTCGTTCGGATAGAGCTTGCCATCGCGATTGTCAAACTGTGCACGAGCCTTCACAGTGCCCGTCGTGGTATCCACCTGATTGTCCAACGTCAACAAGGTGCCACTAGCAATTTTGCTCTGCGCCGAGCGATCAAACGCATCCACTGTCAATTTCGCACCGGATTTCATGCGCGGAAGCACCTGGCCCAAAGCATCTTCTGCAAGTGTGAAGATTACGGTGATGGGTTGTACCTGTGCGATAACCACCAGCGGCGTCGTGCCACTCGCGGTCACCAGATTACCCGGATCGATCAGGCGAAGCCCCACGCGTCCGCTGATCGGCGCGACGATATGGCAAAAGTCCACCTGCACCTGGTCAAACTGCACGGCACCTTCGTCCTGCTTCACTGTGCCCTCATCCTGCAGCACAACCTTCTCCTGATCTTCATATGTCTGTCGCGGAATCGCGTTCTTCGCCCAGGCCTGTTTATATCGCTCAAGGTCCATCTGAGCTTCCGCGAGGATGCCCTGGTCGTGAAGCAGCGTTCCCTGCGCGGTCAAAAGATTTGCACGATACTGCCGCGAGTCGATGTCCACGAGCGGATCGCCCTCCTTCACGAACTGGCCTTCACGGTAATGAACTGCGGTGACCACACCCGTTACCTGCGCCGTGATCGATGAAGTGTACACCGGAGTCACTGTGCCAATGGCTTCTTGATAGATGCCAATGTTCCCTTGTTGTGCTGTTGCGGGCATCACTGGCACAACGCCACCGGCTCCACGCGCCGGCTTGGCGGCAGTGTCATGCCGATGCATCACCCACCAGAAAGCGAGGAAGAACACAAGAAGGATGATGCCCCAGACAATGAAGCGCGAAGCATGTTTCCTTTTGTGCTGGGGCGAATCAGACGTGGCCACGGCAGGAAGCAAATGAGCAGGATCTCTAATCGGATGGTCGGGCTTGTCGAGAGACAATCGTGTTACTCTCCTCGGTCTTCGATTCAGAAGATGAAATTCTTCAACAATCAAAATGACGGAGACGGCGACCAGAAAGATTCAAGCGCGATGGAGATACCTGAACAAAGGTTTAGTAGGATGAAACGGACTTTCAGACGACCCTAGCGTCTCAGAGCTGCATACTCCACACTTTACATAGACATAATAGTGGCTGCAGAATTAGCAGGATTCGCAATCTCGATGTGCATAGCACTAAGAGCTTTTCGAGTTGGCGAGCGGACAACGTTTTTTCGTAGTGCGCACGGAAAATTCGTTGACCAAGATCCCATACAACCGTCTAAGTTAAGTTTAAGTAATGACGATCGCAAAGTGTCATCTGCCAGGGATAATACCTCCCGCATATTGTTTCCGGTGCACACATTGGTCAGACGTGGTGTCGTTTCGGAAAGCCCTCCGCGCTTCCCATTTTTATGAAGTCTTCCACTTCACTTTCGACTTGATTGACGCACCGAGATCGGAAATCAGGACCGCTGACCAATTTCCTCTGAGAGCGGCAGCCCTCGGTACGCCATCTTGGATGTAACTAAATATTCCGTTGATGCGGAATTCAGACGGACGACCAATGTGCTTTTGATCCTTCAAACATTTCCGGTACAGCAATAGCCTCTTCCGCCTGATCAAGAGTCACCGCATCCCCTGTTGGCGTAGGTTTGCGGATGGAGCGAACGCTCTTTGATCGCATAACCCATCGAATCGAACGTGACCATCATTTTGAATCAGGCGAATTGATGTCGACCAAATTGCAGCCACCCTATTGCGATCGGGGGAGGCCGATTATTGCGCGCTTCAAGCATGACGTATATCATGGTGAGAGTAGAGAATTGTTGGAGGTCCAATGGGTTATACAGCGGCCGACACGGCCCAAAAACATGAACGCATCCTGGATCAGTCGATCCGACTATTCCGTGAGCGCGGATTTGCTGCAGTGAGCGTCAACGAGGTCATGAAGACAGCCGGCTTGACCCATGGTCCGTTTTACAATCACTTCGAATCCAAAGAAGCATTAATGGCCGAGTCTCTGACCCGTGAATTTCAGCGGGCGACAGGTGACTTCGACAAGTTGCCCGCGACAGAAAAGGGCGTGGCAAAGTACGTCGACTATTACTTGAGCAAACAACATAGAGACGACTTCGCCGGGGGTTGCCTGGTGGCGGCTCTGTCATCCGAAGTGCGACAACAGGAACAGGTCCGTGCGCCGTTCACGGAACAGCTTAAGGGGCTAATTCAGAAACTGGCAACGCGGTTTCCGTGGCGCTCCCGCAGATCCGCACGCGGAGACGCTATTCATCTGTACTCCACAATCGTAGGTGCAGTTATCCTCGCTCGGGCCGTTAACGATGATAAGTTCTCGCAAGAGATTCTGGATGAGGTGAGAAGTCGTGTTGGCTGAGAACCAGCCACGCCGGTATTAAGAGCTTCGGTGCCGGGGTAATGATGAGGAAAGAACGGAAGCACGTTGATCGGAGACGTGCTCGGATCCTTCTCTAGAGCTTCGATAGCTCAGCATTGTCCATAGCAGCGTTAGACGATTCACAGCGGCATTCGGCTAGATCGCGATGGCAATCTTTCCGAAGTGCTTTCCTGCCGCCTGTCGCTGGAAAGCTGTTCCCAGTTCGTTTAGCTGAAACTGGCTATCAATAACTGGCCTCAAGCCGGTTGTTTCGATCGCTCGGATAAAGTCCATTTGTTGAGCACGGCTACCCACGATGAATCCAGACAAGCGGATCTGACGACCTAGTAGTAGAGGTAGCGCAATCTCACCCGAGAGTCCGGTCAACACTCCTACTAACTGGATATGACCACCAATCCTGCAGGCTTGGATGGACTGGCCAAGGGTTCCTTGTCCTCCAACCTCGACGATGTGATCGACGCCTATGCCGTCTGTTAGCGCGAGAACAGCGCGCGCCCACTGCGTCTGGCGCTTGTAGTTGATGGTGAAATCCGCGCCTAAATCCTTCAGACGTTCAAGTTTCTCGTAGGACGATGAAGTCGCAATCACAGTAGCGCCCATTGCTTTCGCAATCTGCAGCGCGAAGATCGAAACCCCTCCAGATCCTTGTATCAACACGGTATCTCCGGGCTTCACCTTGCTTTCCACAACGAGGGCTCTCCACGCGGTAAGACCCGCCGTCGTAATTGTGGCGGCTTCGGCGTAACTATATCCACGCGGAACTCGGGTGAACCAGTTAGCAGGGCGAATCACAGCCTCAAGTGCGTAGCCGTCGACACCATCGCCGGGCGTTTGAGAGAAATCCGAAATGGTGGGGGTTCCGTACTGCCAACTCGGGGCAAAACAGGAGACAACGGAATCGCCGACTTTGAATTCGCTGACTCCGGAGCCGAGGGCCGTAACGATTCCAGCTCCATCGCTCAACGGAATTCGGCCGGGCTGAGTGGGTAGCGCACCGATCGCAACTGCGTAGTCATGGAAGTTTAGAGAACTTGAATATATACGGACCAGAATCTCTCCAGGGCCAGGCTCGCCAGGTGCCTCCATCTCCGTCACTTCTAGATTGCTCAACTCATACGGAGATTTTAATTTGACCACTTTCATCGTGTCCTTTCACTGCCTTTGCTGGGGCGACATGGCTCTATGCTTCGCGATCACTCGCTCCTCATTAAGGAAAGACAAGAGTCGGGCCAAGAGGCTTTCTCAAAGAGATCAAGGTTTTGCATACATCAAGTACCGGGGGGTTAGCCCGTTCGCATGTCACTTTAGCGACAGCAGTATTGAGAATCCCGTCCATCAAAGGCATCCCATCACCGCCTAAGTCCTCGCTGCAAGCTTGATATTGGGGTGTCTTGGAGCAGAGCTCGCATTTTGGGTAGTCGCCATTTCATTCCTTAAGAAGTGGGCCGTGATGCATGCTCACGACCCACACGCCTCTACCCGCCGAGGCCGTAGCGAGAAGCGGGTTTGCCAGTCTGCGAATCTGCGAACATCGCGAGGCGGGCCTTATCGAAGACCTCCCACCGGCTAGCGTCTTCAACCGATGGAAGGGTGACCGTTTCGCCTGCATCCAAGCCGGCTAGCGCAGCATCGACACAATGCTCCGTCGTCATCACCGTCGCCGGGTCAAGATTTTTTAAGCCAAATCCGGACAGGTCCCAAAGATCGGTCCCAGTGCTGGCTGGAAGTACGAGCTGCACTCGAACTCCGGTGTTTGCGAGTTCGTCCCGAAGACCAATGGTGAATAACATCACATGTGCCTTGGCAGCGCTGTAGGATGTACTGATTGGAGTTGCATAGAACGAAAGCACAGATCCGATGTTGATCAACGTGCCGCTGTTGCGCTTTATAAAGGTAGGGAGAACAGCAAGGCTCAGGTGCGTGACTGACTTTGCGTTGACATCCATCAGATTGTCAACGACATCGACAGGAAGGTTGATTGAGGGCTTCAAAGCAGATGAGCCCGCATTGTTGACCAAAAGGGTGATCCGCTCATTGACTGCGATGGTATCTCCCACTCGTTTCAAATCGGTATCGTTGCCGAGGTCTGCGACGAGAACTTCTGCTTTTACCCCGTACTTATTCCGCAATTCCTTCGAGAGTGCCTCAAGACGATCTTTGCGGCGCGCGACCAGAATCAGATCGTAGCCACGCTTAGCTAGACGATCCGCATATTCTTTTCCAATACCTGCCGAAGCGCCTGTGACTACGGCAACTCCTAGTGCCGCGCCGCCGTTATTCTGTGTGCTCATATCCAATCCCCTTATTCAGCATGATGGGCAACATGTTCAACTGCATTTGAGCATGACATACGTCACGCTGAGAGTCAAGGATCACACAGCGAAGATTAGCGTTCTTAACGTGGAACTGTGATTCATCGTGGCTAGAAAATGCAGTTGATCGTGGTCAATCTCATTACCAGTTCTGGATGGCGAGTATCGGCGCAGGGCCACACCGCTAAACGCGCCGCCACAAGTGTTTGCTATGGTCGCCACGCGGGCAATGGACAGCGATTCTATACGAATAAAACAGCCATCTGTCTGCAGATTGGCCATTTGGTAACAATTAAACGGGTGTAGGTCACTGCATTACAACAACTTCATCTGTAAACAATAGCTGGCAGTTCTCCCGATCCATAAACTTCCGTTCATCAGCGACAATGTTCTCTTGATAGTCATGCGTCGCGAAGAACGCCTCCGCGCTAGCTTGATCATCGAACCATACTTCCGCGATCCCATCAACCGTCGATGGAATTCTGTCATTCAATGTCGCAGCCAATCTGTGACATTGAATGTACCGGCGAATATATCTCTTCGAGGCGGGCTGACTCGTCAAGACAGCTGCGTGGACTGTCCGCCAATGCTTGGAAAACTCCTCGAACTTCATGCCTTCCTTACGACGCATAAAAATATTCAGTTTGTACACATCGACTCTCCTTTGAATTTCGGTTTAGGGTTCCGAAGGCGCCAATAATTAGTGGTTACTTTCCATTAGGCCCGAGCTTGGCGCCGAGACTGTACTCGAAATCGCCTTTCTGCTGCAATCCCCGATCAAGAAGTGAGGCGAAAGCTGCTTTCGTCTCCGGCCAGGTGGTTGTGGTGATGAAGTGCTGATTGGACGCCCAGCGATCTGCTTCCTGAGTTACTTTTGCCCGCGAATTGACCAGCTTCTTTGCAAGTTCAAGGGGACGTCGTTCGAAGCTGGCGATGCGGCGAGCGAGATTATCTACAAACTCATCCAGCTCTGAGTCAGGAAGAGCGCGATTGACCCATCCGTAACGTTCTGCTGTGTCAGCATCGAAGTCGTTGGCTCCAAGCAGAATCTCTAACGTCCTTGCCCGTCCAGTCAACTGCGACAGCCCTTCAGTCGCTCCCCCGCCAGGTACGACCGCTACACCCACTTCGATCTGGCAGAACACAGCCTTTTCTCGGCTGGCAAAGCGCATATCGCATGCCAAAGCGAGTTCACTGCCGTGACCGCGAGCCCGACCGCGAACAAGGGCGATGCTTGCAACACGAGAATTCGTAAGACGGGTAACAAACTCCGGCCAGCGCGAAAACTCTGCTGCACCTGGAGTCTGAGGAATTTCTTCACCACGGACGACATCGTAATGGGCTACGAAGTAGTCCGGATTTGCGCTGTCAAAGACAACGACTTTGAGGTCCGAATCGGAATCGATGCGGTCCATAAGCACCCGCAACTCCGCGAACATCTCAGGGTCGTAGAGATTAATAGGAGGATTGTCGATAGTAATGCGCCAGTATCCGGGTGTCACAACTTTGACCTTGAGACGTTGCCTTATTGTGCTCATGTGATTTACCTCGCTTAGAACATTTGGGTCTTGTTGAGCCCGCAGGCTCGCTCGGGTTGATTATTGTGGGCGCGTCTCATGCGTCCGTGAGATCGCGGGAACAACAAATTAGGAACGAACATCCCTTCCAGTCATTCTGCGAAAGCAGTGGATCCACGAAGGGACACTACTTCATATCCAGACGCAATGTCCTTGCCAGGCAATATGCGATGCTTCATCCAGACCGGTTTATTTACCCGCAGATAAACGTTGTTGGCTCGTTCGACGACGATGTTTCGAACGGCATCTTTGGGCACGCCGATAACGAGGAGATCAGACTGATATGCCTTGCAGCCGCGAAAATACTTGCCTATGTCATTTCCGGTCGAAATTGCAGCCTTCGATAGCGAAGCCAGCGTCTTCTGCTGGTTTGCGAGCCTCTAATTGGAGGGTAGTGTACCGAGTTTGCACTGCTTCGGTCCATCCAATGTAGGAAGCAGCCAACATTGAAAAGAAGCTAAATGGCGAGAGGCTCTACTAGCCTCCTGATTCAGAGGAGGCGACGTGATCTCCCGAAACATCCTCCTCCTCTCCTTTTGACTCTACAAAGCATTCGCGGCGCAATGAGAGTTTGCTTTTGCGAAATTGCTCATTTTCCCTGATACTCAGAAGAAGGTCTAGATTTGGTCTTGAGTAATGGTCCTGTCTTTGATGTGTGGAATTAACTCATGCAGATAAACTCTCCAGGTCGACGAACATCCAGCATGACTATCTTTGCTATCGTGTTTTTGGCCTGCATGGTTCTGGGCTGGGGTACCGGCTACAAGCTTTCGCTCTACCATAGCCGAGGCGATTCGACCTCAGTCATCCCCGCGGCGAAGCTCCTCTCACAGAAGGAGAGGCCTTCTACAGAACGGATAGATGAGGCCCCATCTCCTGCGGTACAAAATCATCAACCCTCTATCTATTCCCCGGCGATTATCGTGGTCGCCCTCATGCTTGGCCTGCGACTCTCCGTGTCCACCTGGATGCGAAAGGCCACGATGGACGATTCCGGCCGGCAATGGTCGTCTCATTCCAACTTTTTCTTTTTCCGACCCCCACCCGTAATACTTCCCTCCAATTAGACAGAGTTCCCTTTAGGCAGCTACCCATACCCTTGCATTGGCAAGTCTGTGTCCCTCTGAAGGGTTTCTAGTTCCCTCATATTCTCCTGTACTACGATAGGTGCCTCACCATGTCGATGCGATCTCATTCGATCGTTTTCAGGGGCGCGCTTTGTATTGCGCTTCCATGCTTTGTCTTCAGCGGTTGCAAAGATAAGCAGCCAGACTCGGCCCCAATCGCAACGGCTTCGGTTGCGCCCGTGACCCGGGGTGACCTTGCGAGCACGCTAACCGTTGCTGGCGAATTCCAGCCCTATCAAGAGGTCGAGCTTCACGCGAAGGTCTCTGGTTATATCCGGCGCATCAACGTCGATATTGGAGATCGGGTCAAGAATGGGCAGGTCATCGCGACGCTTGAAGTCCCTGAACTCAGCGCTCAGGTAGCCGGTTCGCAGGCTGAGGTGCGGCACAGTCAGTCTAAGATTGCTCGCGCTCAAAGTGGTGTGTCTCTTGCCGAAGCGAACTATACCGCGGTTCACGCAGCCTATATCCGCTTATTTGCGGCGTCGAAGCAGCGTCCGGGTCTAGTGGCCGAACAAGAGCTTGATGATGCGCGAGCCAGAGACTTGGACGCCCAGGCGAAGATCAGCGTGGCCAAATCAACGCTCGAGGCGACCAAAGAGCAATTGGGTGTTTCGCAAGCGGACAATCAGCGCATTCAATCTCTCAAGGACTACTCCGTGGTGACTGCACCGTTCGCCGGCGTCATCACCATGCGTTACGCCGACGTCGGCTCGCTCATTCAAGCTGGAACCACGTCGAACACCCAGTCAATGCCAGTGGTCAAACTGGCGCAGAGCGACCTTCTCCGTTTGCGTATGCCTGTGCCCGAGGAAGATGTTCCCTTCATCAAAATAGGTGGAGATGTCTCGATTAAGTTGCAGGCGACGGGCAAGACCTTTGCGGGGAAGATCATCCGCTTCACACGCGAACTATCTACCTCTACCCGGACGATGCTGGCCGAGGTCGATGTTCCCAATCCCGACCTCGCACTCAGTACAGGGATGACCGCACAAACCACTATTGTCCTGCAAGCACAGAAAAACGTTCTTACCGTACCTGCGGGCGCCGTAGTCAAGGGAGATGGTCAGTCGTCAGTGTTGGCTGTGGATGCCGACAGCAAAGTTCAGAAAGTACTGGTCACACTTGGGATTCAGAGCCCCGGCCGCATCGAGGTTATGCAAGGACTCTCCGAACATCAGTCTGTCATCGTCTCCGGACAGACAAACTACCAGCCCGGTCAAATTGTGCACCCCCAACTTAGCACTATCTCGATGTCAAAGCAGGGGGACAACCAGTAATGTCATCCTTCGCTATCAAGTATCCCTTCTTCATCCTCATGATGTGTCTCGTCGTCATGGTGGTCGGCGTAACCACCGTGACGAGTATGCCCGTAGATCTCTTTCCCGAAGTCAATATCCCTGTTGTAGTCGTCGCAACGTTTTACGCAGGTATGCCGCCTCAACAGATCGAATCCGATATCACGAACAGTTACGAACGATTCTTCACCTTGGGTAGCGGAATCGACCACATCGAGTCACGTTCTCTGCCGGGAGTCAGCCTCATCAAGATTTACTTCCAACCCGGAACCGATGCAAATGCAGCCGTCAGCAATATCTCGAACTTGGCAATGGCGAACCTACGCCGTCTTCCCCCTGGAACCCTGCCGCCTGTTGTACTCAAGTTCGACGCTGCCAATCTTCCGGTCTGCCTCATCACCTTAAAGGGTGAAGGGCTCAATGAAACGCAGCTTAAAGATCTTGCCCAGTTCACAGTTCGTAATCAAGTTGCCAATGTCCCCGGTGCGTCGGTTCCGCAACCCTATGGCGGCCGGTATCGCCAAATCATGGTGTATGTCGACCCGGTGAAGCTCGAAGCTCACCAGATGAGCGTCACAGATGTAGTTGACTCTCTCAATAAGTCCAACTTGATTCTTCCAGCCGGTGACGTTCGCATTGGGATGAAAGACTACAACATCTATGCGAACAGCCAAGTTCCCGTCGTCGATCAGATCAACGATTTGCCTCTGAAAACAGTCGGTAATGCCTCGGTCATGGTCGCTGACATTGGTCAGGCAAAAGATGCCGGTCAGCTCCAGACCAACATCGTTCGAGTTGATGGCCAACACTCCGTATACATCCCAGTTCTGAAACAAGGCGGCAACTCGAACACGATCACCATCGTCAATGGCGTTAAAAAAGCAGTTGGAAACCTGCTGGATATTCCTTCGGTATTGAAGACGAGCGTCGTCTTCGACCAGTCGATCTTCGTGAAAATTGCAGTCAAAAACGTCATCAACGAGGGAACCATAGGGCTTTGTCTAACGGCGTTGATGATCCTGCTCTTTCTGGGCAATATTCGCGCGACGGTTGCAGTGCTCATCTCCATCCCGATCTCCTGCCTGGCTACATTTTTAGGACTAAACCTAGGGGGGAGCTCGATTAACACGATGGTTTTGGGAGGTTTGGCCCTCGCTCTCTCTCGTCTCATCGATAACTCCGTCGTTGTGCTTGAAAACATCTTTCGTCATATGGAGATGGGTGAGTCTCCAGCAGAGGCCGCCGTCAAGGGAGGTAAGGAAGTACAACTGGCGGTGCTTGCAGCCACGTTCAGTACCTCTATTGTCTTCTTTCCTGTCATTCTGCTTGTTGGAGTTAGCAAGTATTTGTTTACAGCACTCGCACTCGCTGTGGTGCTTGCGCTCTTCTCATCCTATGTCGTCGCAATGACCGTCGTGCCCCTCTTCTGTGCGAAGTTCATCGCGATCGATCCTGACCACGGAACGGCCGCAATTGAGAAAGATCTCGATTCGCACGCGCCGAAGAAAGTAAAGGACAACTTCTTTCACGTCATCATCGACAGATTCAATCTGGGCTTCCACACACTACAGGCAAAGTATGAGAAGGCAATCGCTACATGTCTGGACCGGCCTGTCTTTGTCGTAGTTGTCTTCAGCCTGTTTGTCGTGTGCAGCTTGGCTCTTTATCCATTCCTCGGCAAAGCGTTCTTCCCTCGTACTGACCCCGGCCAATTCGTCGTTGATGTAAAGCTCCCAGCCGGTACGAGAATCGAGGTGACAGACGACTACATCGCGAAGATGGAGCAGGACATCCGCAGTGTGGTTTCGCCGGAAGACCTGAATATGATGGTGTCCAACATCGGCATCACCCCTGATCTTTCCGCAATCTATACCTCGAACTCGGGAATGCACACCGCGTTTATTCAAGTCAGCTTGAAGGAGGAACACAAAACTGGCAGCTATGCCTATATGCAAAAGGTCCGCGAAAAGCTGACCAAAGACTTCCCTGATGTCGCCACGTACTTCCAGGCCGGTGGTCTCGTCGATTCGGTGGTCAATCAGGGCAAACCCGCGCCGATCGATATCCAGATCGGCGGCAACGATCTACATCAGGCGTACGACATCGCCAAGACTACAGCAGCCAAGCTGAAGAAGCTCGGCTCAGTCAACGACGTGTTGATCCCGCAAGACCTCGATTATCCCGGACTGGAGCTGAACATCAACCGCGTTCAGGCCGGTCTGCTCGGTGTGTCACCTAAGAATATCGTCGATAACGTCATCACAGCACTCACCTCAAACGGCGTTATTTCGCCAAGTTTTTGGGTCGATCCAAAGACGGGCAACAGTTACATGTTGACGGTTCAGTACCCTGAGAACCTGATCAAAACAATGACCGACTTCAAGCAGATTCCTCTTCGGTCCCCCGACGGGGCAAACACCACCCCACTCCAATCTGTTGCCGATATCAAGCAGATCAACACACCAACAGAAGTGGACCATTACCAACTACGACGGGAGTTCGACATCTATGTCATGCCGAAGAAGGAAGATCTCAGTAAGGTAAACCGAGAAGTCGAGTCAATCGTCGGCCAGATTCAGAAGCCACATGGCGTAACGGTCAAGGTCCGTGGCTCCGTTCGCGATATGGATAGCTCTTTTTCGAGCTTTGGCTTAGGTCTCATTCTTGCAGCGGTGTTGGTCTACCTGATCCTGATGGCACAGTTCGCGTCTTTCTCCGCTCCGTTCATCATCCTGCTGGCGGTCCCACCTGGACTGTCAGGAGTGCTGATCTTTCTATTGCTTACCGATACCACCCTTAATGTCATGTCCCTAATGGGAGTCGTGATGATGACCGGTATCGCCGTATCCGACAGCATTCTGATTGTTGAGTTCGTTGGAACGTTGCGGCACGAAGGAATGGCTCTGAAGCAGGCTCTATCCGAAGCCTGCAAAGTGCGTTTGCGCCCCATCCTTATGACAACCATGGCCACAATTCTTGGCCTCATCCCCATGGCGCTGGCACTCGAACCTGGGAGCGAGCAATACGCACCCCTGGCACGCGCCATTCTCGGAGGATTGTCGGTATCGGGCCTTGTCACTGTATTTCTTGTGCCCACGGTTTATCTGCTCGTCCACCGCAAGGAACAGTACAGCGCCACAGCAGAGGAGATTTAGCCATGCAAGCGAATCCAATCATCTACAACGCCCTCCTTCCATTTGTTCTGGGAGCTTCGGGACTGCTTGCGCAGAACGCCTCGACAGCTCTCCCAAATGCACCAATGACGCAATCAATACTTATCTCATCAGCGCAGACGGGACCGGTCACGAGCTCTCCTGCCCAGGTTAGGACAGAAGAGAATCAAATGCCCCTGACTCGGCTAGAGGCTGAAAAGCTGGCCCTGGCCAACAATCCTCGCATCCGCATCTCGGCATTGATCGCCCGTGTTCAGCATCAGGCCGCAAGAGAACGCCGAGCCGATGAACTTCCCAACTTGAGCGGAAACCTGACTGCGGTGGAAGCGAACGACGGAAGCCGCATCTCCAGCGGTTCCTTAACGGCGTCGCGGCTGGTTGAACACGCTGGGATGGGAGTCCAACTCAGCCAACTCATCACCGACTTTGGGCACACCCGGAACCTAGTGGCTTCAGCAAAACTACAAGAGAAGGCGCGATTGGCTGACGCTGAGGCAAGTCGTCTAGATATATTGTTGGCAACCGATCAAGTCTTCTTCGCGGTTATCGAAGCGCAGGACACACTCAAAGTTGCGATGCAGACCGTTAACGCCAGACAAGCCCTTGTAGACCAAGTGGGTGCGTTCACCAAAGCAAAGCTGAAGTCAGATCTAGACGAGAGCTTCGCTCGAGTTAATTTGTCACAGGCAAAGCTTCTGCAGCTCAATGCACAAAACAACCTTGACGCTGCTAAAGCCGCGTTCAGCGCCGTACTTGGCTACGACAAAGAGATGAACTTTCAACTTGTTGACGATTCAGCTTCTCTCCCGACAGTTCCTCCTGATGCCGATGCGCTCATCGCTCAGGCCATACAGAACAGGCCTGACCTCCGATCGTTTAAATATAGCGAACAGGCGGCCCAGAAGTTCAGTAAGGCACAGCACGAACAGTTGCTCCCCACTATTAGTGCTCTCGGCGTAGTTGGTGGAACGCCGGTAGGCTCTTCGCAGTACATCACGACAAACTGGTACGGTGCCGTGGGGGGCAACGTTAGCATCCCGATCTTCAATGGGTTTCGACTCTCGGCACAGGCCTCTGAAGCCTCACTTGAATCGAAGGAGGCAACCGAGCAGACCCGTGCTTTGCTAGACCAGGTAGTCCGCGATGTCCGCACTGCATGGCTCAATTCAAATACAGCATTGCAGCGGGTAACGGTGACGGCGGAGTTGTTGAAAGAGGCAAACACAGCGCTTGATCTGGCTAAGACCCGATACGATCTTGGTCTCAGCTCCATTGTGGAATTGAGCCAGGCAGAGCTGCAGCAAACAGAAGCAGCGATCGGCAATGCCAATGCGAGATCCCAATACAGCTTGGCCATCTCAACGATCAATTTCCAGACATGCATCCAGCCATGAAAGTTCAAATATGCCATCGTTTTTGAAACTATCGGCGGGGGTCGCCCCAGTCACTCGCAAACAATAACTTAGAGCAGCATGAGATCAGTAAGCCGTCGATCTTTATCTTTTGAAGCCTACGGTCTGGGCTAGTCTCTTTGTGTCGTAGAACCGGCCGTTAGTGACTACGGTGGTCACTTTGCGTAGGTCGCTGATGTTCGCGAGGGGGTTGCCGTCTACGAGGATGAGGTCGGCACGTTTGCCGGGCTCAATAGAGCCTGAGTCTTTTTCGAGGCGCATGGCACGCGCTGCATTTAGAGTGGCGGTCTGGATGGCTGCTATGGGTGGGATGCCAGCCTGGACGTAAAGCTCAAGTTCGCGGTCGAGGCCGTAGCCGGGGAGGTTGGTGTCGCTGCCGGCGACAATGGGGATACCGGCTTCATAGAGGGCACGGACGACCTTGCTGTTGGTATCCATGCGCTCGCGGAACTTGGCGCTATCAGCGGCGGGAACTCCCAGGGCGCGGTATTTGGTGACGAGGGTGTAAGGGGCAGACTTCAGGCCGGGCTCGAAGCTGATGGGGTCGATGTCTTTGGAGTGGCCGGCCATCTCACCCCAGGCGTTGGTGGGATCGATGACGGTGTTGTGTTGTTTGAGGAGAGCGATAAGTTTTTTGGAGCGGTCGGACTGGAGGTCGACAGGACCGACGCCTCCATCCAGGTTCATCGCGCGGATGACGAACTGAAGATGGTTGATCTGGTCCATGAGGTTCTGATTTGGACCGTCGGGTATGGCATCGAAGGCGTTCATGGCGGCAGGAACGTGTCCGGTGACGGTCATGCCGCGTTTGTGGGCTTCGTCGGCGATGACCTTGAGGATGTCGGGCTTGATCTGGGTATAGACCTTGATCTGCTCGAAGTGGGCGCTGGCGTAGAGGTCGACGGCCTGGATGGCTTCGGCCGGGGTTTCGACGTCAACGCCGCCGAAGGCGAGGGGCCCGCCGCTGTCGATGAGGCCGGCGAGCAGCAAACGTGGGCCGAGGGCATGTTGCTTGTCGATGCGGTCGCGAATGGTGGTGAGGAAGCTAAACTCGCCACCGCAGTCGCGGGCGGTAGTGATGCCGGCGCTGAGGAGGGCCGGACCGAATTCGATGCCGGAGTAGTGGACATGCATCTCCCAGAGGCCGGGGAGGAGCGACTTACCCTCGGCGTGGATGATGCGGATTCCGGCAGGAATGGGCGTGGAGGCGGCAGTCCCGACGCTGACGATGCGACCATCGCGGATGAGGACGGCTGAGTTTTCCAAGGCGGGTGCACCGGTACCGTCGATGAGGCGTGCGCCGAGAATAGCGAAGGACCCGATGGCGAGGGGCGGGACCTGGCGGTCGAGATCAGCGAGGTCGAGGACCTGCTGGCGCACTCCGCTGCGGAGGAGCTCGCTGGCGGCGGAGTCGTACTCGTCGAGAACCTCTTCCTGGGGAAGTCCTCCAGCGAAGGTCATGACGGCTGCGAGGCGGCCGTGGTCGTTCATCCAGAGGATCTCGCGACCCCAGATGAGGTTCTGGATAGTGTAGCGAGTGAGACGGACAGTGCGTCCATCGATGGTGAAGGCTTCGTGGCCTACGAGGCGGATCTCAAGAGGCAGGGCTTCGGCGCTGGCGCGAAGGATGGAAAGCCGCGCGGGCTGGTGGTGGAGCTTCCAATAGCGCATCATCAGCATCTGGAGTGAGGCGGGCATAGAGGAGAAGCCGACAAAGGCGACAGGGGGCTTCGTCATGGTGCGGTTGAGGCCACCTTCGTGGAGGGTGGCGGTCTTGCCCTGGATGGTAGTGGATTGAGCGTCCGGGTTTGCCGAAGGCGTGGCGTGCTGCTCAAGCGAGATGGGTTCAAGCTGTGGACCGAGGGCAAGAGTGGAAGTGCTAGCCCGCTTCATACCGCGGTCGAAGGTAGTGGAGGTGGAGGTGAGGATCCGTTGTTCTTTGGATGTTCCGGGGGCAACCTCCGTGAGGGTGTAGTCTTCGGTTCCGATGGTGTGGAGAAGAAGGTGGATCTTGTAGGTGCCATGTTCGAGGAGGCGAGGGCCCGGCTGAGCTTGGGCTGCAAGCGGAAAGGCAACAAGGAGGCAGAGGAGTGCGGATTTTCGCATGGGTTGAGAGGCCTTTGGGCTGTGTCTCTTTGATCGTAACGGAGATGTGGCTGGCTGATCGAGCGAATAGATGGATAAGTTAGCTGTGTTCATAGGGCAAGAGCGACGATTAGACTGGGAGTATGGCTATGGGGCGAGTGATGGCGTTGGATATAGGGAAGGTACGCGTAGGCGTGGCACTCTCGGATCCGCTGGGCTATACGGCGCAGCCTCTACTGACCTTGTGGCGCAAGAGCCGAGGCGAGGATCTGCGAAGCCTGTTGCGGCTGATCCGGAAGTATGAGGTGGTGGAGATAGTAGTTGGGAATCCACTGCACATGTCGGGCGACGTGAGTCCTTGGGGTGCGAAGGTCCAGGAATTTGCCGCGGAGTTGCGGCGACGGAGCGAGCTGCCGGTATGGCTGTGGGACGAACGACTTAGCTCTGTGGCGGCGCACGAGATTCTCGATGAAGCCGGGCATGACCGAATGGACCGCAAGCGAGTAATCGACCAAGTTGCGGCAGTGGTAATTCTCCGGGGGTGGATGGAGGCCAGGGAGGACGCCACGGCGCGAATCGCCTTGGAGCAGCGCGATCTTGAGGCTCGGGAGACGAAGGGATAGAGAAGCGATCCCCTATCGCGTGTAAGTCTTGACAACGAAGATCGTCTCCTCGAAGGGGACAACAACGGAAGGTTGATGTCATTTCATTTGCGCAATCTTCCTGTGTTAGCCATTTTTATCCCATCTTTCCGTTCGAGTTGCTATTCGGAATCAGGGAAGGGCGATGCAGCTATGACGTCGCAGGCATTGGGAGACTTATAGCCAGGAATGAGACGCTCACAGATGCTAGCGTTCACGGTGCCGTAGGTCGTACCAGGCTTCCTTGTAAAGCCGGCAAAGTACTCCTGAATGAAGTCTTCCTTGAAGTGTTTTCGAGGATACCGGGCAACGATTTCTTCACGCAACTCTGAAGGAAATTGATCGAAGCCTTTCCCGAGCACATCAAGACCAACCCCTGAATAGAGGAGGGCGACTTCAGGGTGCATGTACTGAGTGATACCTGGGGTTGTGTGTAGAGCGATAGCTTCCCAAGCAATTTGCACCTGCTCTTCAGGAACCTTATGTGCAGTGAGGAACTGACGGGCCGCGTTTGCGCCATCAACCTCGAAGCGCTCGTCCGGGCTGGAGAATTTCTTAATGAGGCCGAAGTCGTGAAATGCGGCCGCGACATAAAGGAGTTCAGGGTCGAAGTGAAGCTTTCGCTGACGGCCCTGCTCAGCCGCGAACAAATAAACACGGATGGAGTGGTTGAAAAGCAGATCCGTGGAATGCTCACGCAAGAGATCGGTAGCCTCTTTTGCAAGCGACGAATCGGGAATGGCGAGAGATGCCGAGGGATTTGACATAGGTAAATCCTTGGTGTGTCCTTCAGTATTCGAAGGAGTGTAGCCAAACTATTGTTATCCTCTGATTCCGCTAAATATGCACCGGACACTAATGTCGCAACGTCAGCCGCAGCCATTCAATGCTGTTTGTTTGGACACTTCTTTTGACTGAATCTGGTCTTGCATTACACGGCTTGATCAACATCATAACTCTTCCATTTGCACTCACTCAGGAAGTACCACTCATGTCTTCACATCACGAACTTTAGCTAGGCGAGGATGGGTTGCCGCGATTACGGACATAGCCGATACCCTCTGAATCCCAAGCAGAAGGATGAATATCTATTATTGAGTTGTATGCAATTGCCAAGAAAGTAGAGCCGTGACATGAAGATTAGCCAGATCAAACGGCGTCTCAAAGGTCGGAGGAATTGTGTCGCATCTTGGAGAACTTCAGCCTTCCAAGAATTGCACGATAAAGATGTGATATTCGATCTTTCTGCATATAGAACGTCATACCATCAAGGTCCCGACGTCGATAGCTTAATTACAGTCGTTCAAACAGCGATCTAGAGACAATGGCCCACTTTATCTTTTTGGCTGGTTCCGAACTTCGGGCGCTTTCATGGCAGAATGTGCAAGATGGGCTTGGTGCCCACGGTCATAGTAGCTCGACATTGGACTTAGCGGATTGGTTATGGGCTTCAGGATTTACTTCGACGATCGACGCAATCGTCAAAACGATCCCGCCCCGGCCACAGACTATTCTCATCGGTCATTCCCTCGCCGGGATAGTCGTTCCGTTGCTGGCGAAGAGGCTCGATGCCATATGTGAGATCCACATTGCGTCGCTCACTCGGCGTGCGGGCCAAAGTTTTCTGGACCAGCTACTCTTGGGTGAAGAAATCTTCGATTCAGCATGGGCGGCTGGATATGAAGTATTGATTCGGTCTGAACACCCGCTAATCACTCATCATTCTTTTCTTCACCACCACCTCTTCCACGATTGTCCCGCGGGTACTGCGGATCTTTTCTGGAAGAGATCGAATCTGCCCCTCAATACGTTTTATGGTTTTGTGTCTCCCTTGTCAGAGTCCTTAGAGCGCAGATGCCATTACATCGTTTGTGCTAACGATCGAACAATTCGGCCTGCCTGGCAAAGAGAAGCTGCTCGTTCGTTACCGGGCGCGGATGTGACCGAGATAGCCACCGGCCACTGCCCGCATATTGCAAGACCCAATGCGCTAACTGACCAAATTCTCGCCATCACCAAGAAACACATCCCTTGAGATATTCAAGCGTACGGATTACGAGCAAGTGACATCATGGATCCTGAGATATGCGGGGCAATAAATGATGTTGCTGGCGTGAAGCCTAAATCAAGACAGAAAAGAGGACAGCAACATGACACATGCGAAGCCATTTTGATCACAGGGGCAGCCGTTAATATTGGAGCAATTGAGAACATACTGACTCGATTGTTGATAGAAACAGGAAGGTTTCCTTTCGATCCGAGTCCCCTATGCTGCTACCGTCATGACAAGCCTGCAGCTAAACTTCATCTGCTTCTTTTTTTTTCCTGAAATCCGGTCTGTGGGTGTTCGGATGCCCACGATGCCCGACGATGCGATAGAACTCGATTTTTATAGACGTGCGAAGAGCAGCTTCTATTAGCAAGAGCAATGGTTGGTCGTGTCACGATACATTTCAGGACCACACAGTTGTGCACAAATCGAAAGTCGGCCAAAGCTGCACATAACCGCCTAAGAATTCCACTTGTCTCAAAATACCCCCAATCGTCCTTTCGGGTACCCCCAAAACTATCCCCAAAATCCTGAGATTCGGTGACAGCACATGAGACAACATGAAAGCAATTACCGTGTGTTTTGGTAATTACTCCCCGTTGTTCTGGGGTGAAAGTGTTTATTTTCAGGGTGTTTTGTAAGTGGTTGGTTGCCCCCCAGGGATTCGAACCCCGATCGAGCGAGTCAGAGTCGCTAGTCCTACCATTGAACGAGGGGGCATTGCAGGGATGGCGCCGCCGCTAGGTTGCGAACAGTGATGATCGCCAACCGCCTTTTTGAGTGTACTGTGTGAGCCGTTTGGGGTCAACGCGAGGCGGTGGATTTTGTAGAACTGAATGAGTGCGTTATGAGTCGGAAAGAGGTTACCCAGAGATAAGATAGCGGCATGACAAACGAGGTGGCTGAGCTGTTTCTGGACTATTCCAACCATAAGCTTGCGGCATTGACGCAGAAAATGGACGTCTGTCTGGTGCGCTTGAGCGAGGAGCAGATATGGGCGCGAGGCGGGGCGCATGAGAATGCGGTGGGGAATCTGGTGCTGCATTTATGCGGGAATACGCGACAGTGGATTTTGCATGGGATAGGTGGCCGGGAGGATGTGCGACTGAGGGACACTGAGTTCGAGACCACCGGGGGGATGCGGCGGGAGGAGTTGCTCGAGATGTTCGGCGGCACCATCTCGGAGGCCCGAGAGGTGATCTCCAGGCTCACGGGGGAGCGGTTGGGCGAGATGATTCGTCCACAGGGACAAGAGGTGACGGTACTGGCGGCGATCTATCAAGTAGTAGCCCATGTGGGAGAGCATGTCGGGCAGATCGTTCTGTTGACGAAACAGATGGTCGGGACGGATCTGGATTTGACTATGCCACGGCGGCGTTAGGGGTCGGGTTGGCGATACCGAATAATAGTCAGCAGATTCGTCGCGCTACGGGACGACAAAAGCGGAACTGCCTGTCTCCATTGGAAGATGGAGTCTAAATAAACGACGGCTACCCTACTCCACTTGCTGTTTGGCACGGTACCCATCGCGGGCTACTACGGAATATTTGAGGGGCTTGTGCTTCTCGTCCTGCATCTGGAGAGGGTGGCCTTCGCTGTCGACCAGGGAGACTTTGACCTTGCGGTAGGTACCGTCGTTGTGGTTGTTGGTGGGGCGGTAGGTGACGATG
This sequence comes from Granulicella sp. dw_53, assembly GCF_018449545.1. Lineage (GTDB taxonomy): Bacteria > Acidobacteriota > Terriglobia > Terriglobales > Acidobacteriaceae > Edaphobacter. Next base: position 40,377 of record NZ_JAAVUR010000018.1, read on the forward strand.
TACTCGTTGCGGATTGAGTCGTTGATCTGCGAGAAGATGTCGGGGAGTGCGCCCTGGAAGAGGGGGTTAAAGCTGAGGCCGCCAGTCATCTGAGCGAAGGTCTTCATCTGGTTTTCGGCCTGCAAGTAGTCAAGGCGTTGAATGCCTCCCATACCTCCACGGGCGTCGGCGAGTTCACGGACCAAGGCTCCCGTACCGATGGTGAAGATAGTGACGTTTGGGGTGGATTTCACCTTGGCCAGGATCTTGTCGAGGGTGAGCTTGGAGAAGGTGTCGCGGCCGGTACCAATGAGGATGATGTACTTACGGCCTTCGATGCGGCTGGTACGGTCGAGCGTCTCGTAGAGGGCATCGAAGAGGTTGGTGTCGGAAAAGCCAGGAATGATGAGGGATTGGATTGCCTGGCCGACGGTGTCCTTATTGTTGGTGAAGTCGGTGAGGATGTGGGTGCGGAGGTCGTAGGTGACAACGGCGATGTAATCGTCAGGCCGGAGGGAGCGGAAGAAGCTGTAGGACGCGTTCTGCATGTCCCGGATGAAGTAGTAACTGTTGGCGGCGAACTCCAGAAGCATAACGGCGGTGATGGGAGTTTGGGCCGTACGAACACTCGTAATGGTCTGGGGAACGCCGTCTTCTAGTACCTGGAAGTTGCCGGCCTTGAGGCCAGGGACGAACTGGTGGGTCTTGTCGAGGATGACGTTGACGTCGAGGTTGACGATGGGAACGTCGACGCGGATGGAGTAGGTCTCGTTGTTCGGATTCTTGACCTTGGGCTCAGGTGGGGCTACGGGAACCGGAGGTTCGTCGGCATTCTTTTTCTTCTTCAGGATGATGGAGCCGTTGTCGGTGGCCGGACCTTCCTGCGGGTCGGTGGGCGGGTTGGCCTGGGTGCTGCCCGGCTGCTGCTGGGAGGAGGGGGCATCCTGAGCGCGGAGCCTAGGTGCGGGAACAACCGTGCCGAGGGTCAAGAGGAGGACGGTAGGGAAAAGGCGGATTCGGGTGCGGTCGCTTGAGGGGCTCGTTCTCGAACTGCTTGGTGTCGTCATCATCTAGAACTTTACTCCGGAAATAGCGCGACGGGCCAGCGTTTGGCGCGCGGCTTTGCTTTGCAGCCGCGAGGCCTCTAGTCTGTAAGACGTGAACGCTCCGAGAAAGACGCTTGCGAGAACAACGAGACGGCTGATGCAAGGTCTGACTCTGGCGATGAGTTTGACGCTGCCGGGAGGAATTTGGGCACAGGCTCCGAGCGGGATTGCGGGGGTAGCAGCGGCGGCGATGGGATCGATGCCGGTCGCCGCGCCGCTGGAGACGCGAATCTTTCCGCTGTCGGAGGTAAAGCGCGGCCTGCGCGGGGTGGCTTATACAGTCTTCGAGGGGGTAGTGCCAGAGCCGATGGAGGTGGAGATCCTGGGCGTTCTGAAGGACTCGCTGGGACCCGGACAAGATATGATCCTGGCGCGGTTGCGCGGAACGAAACCGGAGTACACCGGTGTTGTCGCGGGGATGAGCGGCAGTCCCGTGTATATCGATGGGCGGCTGGTGGGAGCTCTGAGCTATCGGATCGGACAGTTCAGCAGAGACCCGATCGCGGGGATCACACCGATCGAATTGATGTTGGCAGTACGGGATGGGGTGGGCGTCGGAGGGGGCAAGGTAGATCTCTCCACTCCCCTGCAAGGTGACGGACCAAGAGACGCCCGGAAGGTGAGTGGCGCCGGTGGCGCAGAGATGCAGCCGATCGAGACGCCGTTGGTCTTCGGCAGCGGGTTCGGCCGGGAGACGGTGGAGCGGTTTGGGGATCGGTTTCGGGCGATGGGCTTGACGCCGGTTGCAGGGCTAGGTGGGGCAGACACCAAGGCGGTGCAGCCGGAGCCGCTGGTTCCGGGCAGCGCTGTGAGTGCGGTCTTGGTACGCGGAGATCTCTCGATGGCCGGGACCTGCACGGTAACATACATTGATCCCAAGCGGCTGCTGGCTTGCGGACATCCGATCACCCAGTATGGCCCAGTGGCGCTCCCCATGACGAAGGCGGAGGTCGTGGCGACGCTGGCCTCACCCCTGAATGCGTTCAAGATCATCAATACGACGGAGACGGTCGGGTCGTTTACCGAGGACCGGGCTTCGGCCATCCTTGGACGTTTCGATGTGAATGCGCGCATGATTCCGGTAACGGTCGAGGTAATTCCACCGGACGGCGGGCAGGCGAAGACCTTTAAATTCGAGGTCGTGGATAACCGGCAGTTGACACCGTCGGCGATGCTGGTCTCTGTATATCAGAGCCTGCAGGGGACGAATGTATCGGCGGCAGAGATGAGCTATCGGGTGCGTGGGGAGATGACGGTCGCAGGGCAGGCTCCGGTGCGCATCTCAGGTTTGATGGCACAGAACGACCTGAACTCCGGGGCGATCAATACTGCGCTGCTCGTAGGCGACAGGTTCAACCGTGTATACGACAACGCCTTGGACCAGCCAAAGATCACAGGAGTGCGGCTGAGGGTGGAGACCATTTCGGAACGAAAAACCGCGAGCCTGGAAGCAGCGCGTCTGAGCAAGACGGAGGCGCGCGCAGGCGACACGGTCGAAGTGGAGGCGACGCTGCGGCCATATCAGTCGGAGGCTCGGGTGACGAAGATAAGGTTTACCCTGCCGGCAAACTTGCAACCAGGACCACTGCGAGTGGTGGTGAGCGACGGAGCGACGGTGGACCGGCTCTTGAGTGCGCCGGGAGGTGGCTCACAGCGGGCCATGGGATTGACAGATACGGTGGCGCAACTCAACCGAAATCACGCGAACGACGTCGTCTATGTGACGCTGCTGGATAAAGCGGCTCAGGCGGTACTGGAGTCGGGCGCACTGGGAGAGGTCCCGCTTTCGATGGCGAATGTCCTGGGACCGTTGAAGGAGGGACAGAAGATGCAGTTGACCGGGGAGAGTGTCGTGGAGGTGGGCTCGGCACCGGCGGACTATGCCGTGAGTGGATCGCAGGTGCTGACGATTGCGATCCGTTGAAGCACGGTGCCTTACTCTGCTAAATGTATGCAGCGGGCCAACATGAAAAGTTATGCAGGTTTCATTGTTGTAGCATCAGACAGGCGCCTCAGATAGATTGAGTGCGCTCAAGGAACAGATTGAATGAGTGAAATACATGGTCTAGCCGTTCATGCGGCTGGTGCACAGTTGTTGCCTTATAAATACGATCCTGGCGAGCTGAAGGCCAACGAGGTCGAAGTGAAGATATCGCATTGTGGCGTCAGCTACTGCGATGTTCATCTCATCGACAACGATTGGGGTGTAAGCAAATATCCGTTTATTCCAGGCCACGAGGTAATTGGAAGCGTAGTTGCGGTCGGCTCCGGCGTGAAGGACCGTACGGTTGGAGAGCGCGTAGGAATTGGCTGGCAGGCAGATAGCTGCGGAATCTGCGAGTGGTGCCGCCGGGGGGATGAGCATCTTTGTGCGCAATCGCAGCCGACATCCATTGGCCGCAACGGTGGATTTGCAGAACGCATCCGGGTGAACTCCAAATTTTCGATTCCAGTGCCAAAGGCTCTGGAGAGTGAGAGTGCTGCTCCGCTGCTTTGCGCTGGAATTACCGTATACAACCCCTTACGGAATCATGGCGTACGACCTTCCTCCCGCGTGGGAGTGATCGGAATCGGTGGCCTTGGACATCTTGGACTGCAGTTTGCGAAGGCATTCGGCGCGGAGGTGACAGCGTTTTCGACCTCGAAGGACAAAGAGGAAGAGACAAAGTCCCTGGGAGCGCATCACTTCGTCCATACCCGGGATACGGGCGCTCTGAAAAAAGTAGCGGGAACGTTCGATCTTCTGATCAGTACCGTGAACGGGGAGCAGGACTGGCAGGGTTATGTGAATGCACTCCGCCCCAAGGGATCCTTGTGCCTGGTAGGATATGCGCCTTCCGTCGTGCAGATTCAACCGGCGTCCATTATTAACGGGCAGCGCGGAGTACATGGGAACGCCGTAGGCAGCCCCCGGGACCTGCAGGAGATGCTGGATGTTGCGGCGCGGCACGGCGTGAAGGCGATCACGGAGCGATTTGCAATGGCCAAGGTGAACGATGCTATCGCCAAGGTCAAAAAGAATCAGGTACGATATCGCGCGGTTCTGGCGAACTAGAGCAATTCTCCTGTGGGTGCATAGGAGAGGCTTCGAATCGATGGCCGTTTTCACCCCACAGCAACAATAGAATTGCTCTAGAATTGCCGAACTTCGGTCGGGCAGAGAGATGGGCGGGGCTTCGGCTTCCGCCCGTTTCTTTGTTGGGCGGTCTGGTGCTTTAGACTCAAGGGCACGATGATACGACGAATCTGCGCAATAGGGATGGTGATGGCGGCGGGGTTGCTGCCGGGTTTGGTGCGAGCTCAAGGGACCAAACTGTGGAGCGTGGAGCGGTACGAAGAATTGTCCAAGGGCACAGCGGAGGGAGTTGCGATCCGCAGCGATGGAGTCCTGGTGGCTGGGCCTGCTACTTCCCTGCTGTATGCGACCGGCGGAAGCTACGTGTGGTCGCTGGCGAGCGACGCCTCCGGTCACGCTTATGTGGGGGTGGGCGGCAGTGTGGGTGGCTCCGCGGCGGTGATGCGCGTCGGTGAGGATGGCAAAGCGACGAAGATCTTCGAAGGCAAGGAACTGGGGGTACAAGGGCTTCGTACGATGCCCGACGGGTCCTTGCTGGTAGCGACCTCTCCGGACGGAAAGGTCTATCGCCTTGCTGCAGCTCAAAGCAGAGCGGCTGGCGCGACGGACGCGACGGTAATCTTCGATCCGGCGAAGACGGACGAAAAGCCGAAGTACATCTGGGATGTGGCAGTGATCGGGCAGAGCGTCTTTATCGCTGCGGGGGCTCCGGCGGTGGTGTACCGCGTGGATCTCAGCGGCGCGAGTGCTGGCGCGCCGCACGTTTTGTTCAAGACGGCCGATCAGCATATCCGATGCCTGCTGGCCACAGAGAACGGAACTCTATGGGCCGGGTCCGATGGGGCTGGAGTGATCTACAAGATCGCGACCTTGCAAAAGGATGCAAAACCGTTTGCCGTATATGCCGCATCGCGCAAGGAGATCACCGCGCTGGCCATCGATCCCGCTGGGAACATCTATGCTGCAGGCGTAGGAAGCAAAGGGCCCGGAACACTGCCGCCGTTGCCAGTGACGGGCAATGTGGGGGTAACGATCTCGTTCTCCCAGCCAGGATCGGCGACAGCCGCAGGAAGCAACACGCTGGTGCCAGAAGGCTCGGAGATCTACAAGATCGGTGCGGATGGAGCTCCGAGCAAGCTGATCACACTGAAGGACGATGTAGTGTACGGCTTGGCGTTTCGAAACGGCGGCCTGTTGGCAGCCACGGGAAACCGTGGCAGGGTCTATCGGGTGGATACGGACGTAGCGGGCCGGTTCACCGATCTGGCGCATCTGGAAGCTTCGCAGGGGATAGCGTTTGCCGCAGCTCCCGGTGGCGTGCTGGTGGCGACGAGTAATAGCGGCAAGGTATTTCGGCTGAACGATGCAGCCTCGAAGAGCGCGGCCTACACGAGCGAGGTCTTCGACGCGCAGGGATTCTCGCAATGGGGCCGTGCTGAAGTTCGGCCCGAGAATCTGCAGGGCGTGACGCTCTACGTGCGCAGCGGAAATGTTCCAAGTGCGCTGATGGGGTGGAGCGATTGGACTCCGGTCGGAACGGACCACGCGGTGACCGTACCAGCATCACGATTCGTACAGTGGAAGGCGGTGCTCGGAGCGGGCGGTGCTTTGGACCGCGTCGCCTTGAACTATCTGCCAAAGAATGCGGCGCCAGTAGTGGACGACATCGTGGTGCAGGCCGGAGCGAGGATGCCGGCGGGCGGCGGTGTTCTGCCGAACAACACGGTACAAATTGCGTTTCCAGTCGCCGCGGGGGGAGTCCCGGGGCTTACGTTTGGCGGAGACGCGAATGCCGCTCCGCTGACCGCCCAGAAGGACAAGACAGCGATAACCGCCCGGTGGCTCGCACACGATGACAACGGGGACGATCTTATGTTCGCGGTCTGGTATCGCGGAACGGCGGAGACAAACTGGAGACTCCTGAAGGACAAGATCAGTGACCGGTTTTACAGCTTCGATTCTGCGTTGCTGCCGGATGGGCCCTATGTGCTGAAGGTGGTAGCCAGCGACGCTCCTGTGCATACGGACGCGGATGCGATAACCGCCGAAAAGGCGAGTGCGGAGTTCGTCGTGGATACGACACCGCCGGTACCAGGCACGCTCGTGGCGGAGATGGTTGCAGGGTCTGCTAATGTAGGCCAAAAGATTCATGTGCGATTCGAGGCGCGGGATGCGGTCTCTCCAATCGCCCATGCGGAGTACAGCGTGGATGCTGGACCATGGCAATACGTCGAGCCGGTAGGGAAGGTTTCAGACTCTCTGGCGGAACGGTATGATTTTGCTGCTGCGATCCCAAATGTAACTTCCCCTGTCACGGATACAAAAGAGCATGTGGTTGCTGTGCGTGTATTCGACCGTTTCGAAAATGCAGTGACAGCTAAGGCGGTGGTTCGATGATGTTCGATAGCCAGGGCACAAACGTTGGAAGTGGCGCAGTCTGGATCCTCGCAAATTTCTGCTACGCAGGAATGAAAGCGCAGGGGCATCCGAGCCGTCTATGGCGTATCCTCTCATTTATTTTTGGATTTCCGGGCACCCTCCTTTCTTTTTTTGTTGTTCGGGAAGGCAGTGGTCGCGCCTATGGCGTAGATCTACCGAAGCACCGGGACGGGCTCTAGATGAGATTCGAACTCTTCATAGCTATGCGGTATCTGCGGGCGAAGCGGCGGCAAGCCGTCGTGGGAGTGATTACTGCGATCAGTGTGATCGGCGTAGCGGCGGGAGTGGCTTCGCTGATTGTCGCGCTTGCAATTACGAACGGCATGCGGCGTGACCTTCAGGAGCGGCTCGTCGGCTCTACTGCGCACGTCGACTTGATGCGAGTAGCCGGGGATGGAATACGCGACTGGCGTCCTTTGCTGGCGAGGCTTCGGAAGATTCCACATGTGACGGCGGCGGCACCGGGATTGTATGGGCAAGTGCTGATATCGCGAGGCGCGCGAAGTGGCGGAGGCCTGATCAAAGGTGTGATTCCTGCAGACGAACGGACCGTAGGAGATCTGTTGCAGGGAGTAGTGATGGGGACGGCAGCGGGACTGGAGCCGCTGAATCTACGAAGCGAGAGAGGAAGACAGTCCACTCCGCGCGGGGCAGCCTCCCCCGCTCCTCCCAAGGCGCATGGAAGACAGCCTGCGGAAGAGCAGCAGGTAAGCGAACTAGGGGACGTCGCAGTGAGGGACGACAGCGCGGCGAACGCCGAAGCCCAGCTCCAGGCCGAAAAGGTGATGGAGCTTGCTGCGGCTGTACCGCCAATCGTAATTGGCAAAGACCTGGCGGAGACCATCGGGGCTAGTGTGGGCGATACTCTGCTGGTAACGAGCCCCCAAGGCGAATTGACGCCGCTGGGACTGGTGCCGAGATATCAGCGGTTTCAGCTCCAGGGGATCTTCAAGTCGGGATTTTATCAGTACGACTCGAGCTACACGTTTCTGCGGCTGGCGGATGCGCAACGGCTGTTCAACGAGCCGGATCTGATCTCGGTAATCAGCTTCAAGGTAGATGATCTGTACCACGCCGACCGCGTGGGACGGGAGATCGAGAAAGCCGCCGGCCCAGGGTTCCAAACGACCAACTGGATGGAGCAGAACCGGGAGTTGTTCCGGGCGCTGAAGCTGGAGCAGGTGGTGACATTCATCGTGCTGGCGCTAATCGTATGCGTGGCAGCATTAAATATTTTGATTGCCCTCACCATGATGGTCATGGAAAAGACCCGCGACATCGCGGTGTTAATGAGCTTTGGCGTGACAGCATCGCAGGTGAGACGGGTGTTTCTGTTGCAGGGACTACTGATCTCTGTGATCGGGACCGTGCTCGGCATGGTGTTGGGGTACGGGCTGAGTTGGGCGGGCGGCCACTATCGTTTTATCCGGTTGGATGCGGCGGTCTACTCGATCGACTATCTTCCCTTTGCGCCGAAGTTTGTCGATGCAGTGATAGTGGCGGCAGTATCGCTGGGAGTAAGTTTGGTGGCTACCCTTTATCCGAGCGGAAGCGCGGCCAAGGTGCTGCCGGCGGAGGCCTTGCGCTATGAATAAAGCCAGACTGAAATATATGGAGTTAGCGCCCGAAGGTCTCTCGAAAATGACGGCCCTGGAGCACTATCTGAACAACGGAACAGGGTTAGAACCTTCGTTGTTGGGGATGATTCGGCTGCGAGCCTCCTTGATGAATGGTTGCGAGTACTGCATTCACCTACACGCGGCAGAGTTGCGAAAGCTCAATGAGACGGCGGATCGGATCGACAAAATTACGGACTGGCGCGGCACGGATCTTTACACCCAGCGGGAGAGGGCAGCCCTGGCTTGGACCGAGGCGCTGACCGACATACAGGACGGGCATGCGCCAGACGCTCTCTATGATCAGGTGCAGGCGCACTTCACGGAGGTAGAGACAGTGAATCTAACCCTGGTGGTCTCCACCATCAACGCCTGGAACCGAATAGCCATCGCGCTGGGATCACACTCGCACCGAGGTTGAGTCTGAACAGGAGAGCGCTTCCCCTGACCTTGGAATTACAAAATGGGATATTCAGCGAGATTATAGGAAGAGGATCGAGATGACTGCGCTAAATGATGGGACGAACGAGTACGGACTGGAGCCGTTTCCCCCGGGCACGGTGCGATCTGTCGCACTGCGGGCGGAGAAGCTTACGAAGACCTATCCGGCCGTCGCGGGGGCAGCACGGGGAGAGGTCGAGCTATTTCGCGAGTTGGACCTGACCGTTTTCGCCGGGGAGATGGTGGCGATAGTCGGGGAGAGCGGAGCAGGTAAAAGCTCCCTGCTGCATCTGCTGGCGGCGCTGGACAAGCCTACGGCGGGAGAGGTCTGGTTCGGGGAAGACCGATTAAGTAGTATGTCGGCGCGGCAGGCGTCGGAATTTCGCAACCGGCGGGTCGGGTACGTCTGGCAATTCCACTATCTATTGCCGGAGTTTACGGCGCTGGAAAACGTCGCTATGCCCTTGTTGGCTCGGCAGATGGAGCGCAAAGGCGCGATGGAGCAGGCGCAGGTCTGGTTGGAGCGCGTAGGGCTGGCCGGACGGGAGGAGCATCGTTCCGGGGAGTTGAGCGGTGGCGAGCAGCAGCGGGTGAGCCTGGCAAGAGCCCTGGTCACGGAACCCGAGGTGCTGCTGGCGGACGAACCGACTGGTGATCTGGACGGAAAGACCGCCGAGGCGGTATTCGGCCTGATACAGAAGTTGCATGCAGATCATGGGCTTACGAGCGTCATGGTGACGCATAATCTGGAATATGCCGGAAGATGCCATAGAATCCTTCGTCTTCGTGAAGGAAAGCTCGTAGAAGCAAAGGATTTGTGAGCATCAGCGATTTGCGTCTGATTTGCACATGGTGCATCCAATCGAAATTGATGTACTGTATGCATAACTTTTGGTGCGCTTTCACCCTTGACCCATTGGGATTAGACTGGAATAGGACTGGTAGTACGTGGATGGCGCCCTCGCTGTCTGGGAGCGGCCTTAGGGTTTCGGGAAAGAGCTTCAGACCGGGACGTGTACGGGACTAACGGTTGGCGGCGCTGGAGCCGGGATTGGCCTGGCGAAGTGGTCGTCTAGTAAGGGGGAACATGTTCGAACGCTATACGGAGAAGGCGCGACGCGTGATTTTCTTTGCGCGTTATGAGGCCAGTCAGTTTGGGTCGCCTTATATCGAGACCGAGCATCTATTGCTCGGACTGCTGCGGGAGGACAAGGCGCTTACGAACCGCTTTTTGCGGTCGCACGCGTCGGTGGAATCGATACGGAAGCAGATCGAAGGGCATACGACGATTCGGGAGAAGGTCTCGACCTCGGTCGACCTGCCCCTCTCGAACGAGTGCAAGCGCGTGTTGGCCTATGCTGCTGAGGAGGCAGAGAGGCTCTCGCATAAACATATTGGGACGGAGCATCTGTTGCTCGGACTACTGCGCGAGGAGAAGTGTTTTGCCGCAGAGATTCTGACCGAGCGCGGGCTGCGTCTACCGGCGATCCGCGAAGAGTTGCAGCGGACCACGCAGGAGAAGGCGCCTGCCGCGCAGGGTGGCAAGGGAGGACGCAGCGAGCAGAGCATGCTGGCGGAGTTCTCACGCGACCTGACCCAGAGCGCCATGGATCAGCAACTCGATCCGCTCGTTGGCCGCGATACCGAAGTCGACCGAGTGATCCAGATCCTGTGCCGCCGGACGAAGAACAATCCAGTGCTGATCGGCGAACCGGGTGTCGGCAAGACAGCGATCGTCGAAGGACTAGCGCAGAAGATCGCAGACGGCGAGGTACCGAGCTTCCTGGCTGACAAGCGAGTATTGGCTCTGGACCTTTCACTGATCGTGGCCGGAACAAAGTATCGCGGCCAGTTCGAGGAGCGGTTGAAGACGATCATGAAGGAGCTGATGGAGAACCAGAACTCCATCGTGTTCATCGACGAGCTGCATACGCTGGTAGGCGCAGGTTCGGCGGAGGGTTCGCTGGATGCAGCGAATATCCTGAAGCCGGCGTTGAGCCGCGGCGAGATCCAATGCATCGGTGCGACGACTCCTGCGGAGTACCGGAAGTCGATTGAGAAGGATCGCTCGCTGGAGCGGCGCTTCCAGGCCGTGAAGGTTCCTCCTCCGAACGAAGAGGATGCGATCAAGATCATCATGGGGATCAAGGACAAGTATGAGAAGTTTCATGCTGTCAGCTACACGGATGAGGCAATCACCTTCTCCGTAACGCACTCCAGCCGATATATCCCAGACCGTTTCCTGCCGGATAAGGCGATCGACCTGATCGACGAAGCTGGCGCGAGGGTTAAGCTGCGTCAGACTTCCCTGCCCGAAGAGCTGACGGAGGTCCAGAAGCGGATCAAGTTCATCGTTCACCGCATGGAGAACGCCATTGCGAATCACGAGTTCGAGAAGGCTCGATTCTACTCGGACGAGGAGCGCAAGGAGCGGGAGAACCTACGGGCGCTGCGCGACAAGTATCACCTGGATGATTCCTCCGCGGGCATCGTGACGCGCGAGGACATCGAGGACGTCGTGAGCCGTTGGACCGGCGTGCCGATCAACTCTCTGAAGGAAGAGGAGATGCAGCGGCTGCTGCGGGTCGAGGAAGAGCTCCACAAGCGCGTGATCTCGCAGGAGAAGGCGATCTCAGCGCTGGCGCGGGCGATTCGCCGGTCGCGAGCTGGTCTCAAGAATCCTGCACGGCCGATCGGCAGCTTCCTGTTCCTGGGACCGACTGGCGTCGGCAAGACCGAGATGGCTCGTACGCTGGCTCAGTTCCTCTTCGGAAGCGAGAAGGCGCTGATCCGGTTCGATATGTCGGAGTTCATGGAGAAGCACTCCGTGAGCAAGCTGATCGGTTCGCCTCCGGGCTACGTCGGCTACGAAGAGGGCGGTCAGTTGACGGAGCGTGTGAAGCGCAATCCGTACTCTGTGGTCCTCCTCGACGAGATCGAGAAGGCACATCCCGATGTCTTCAACCTGCTGCTGCAGGTCTTTGAAGACGGGCAGTTGACGGATGGTCTGGGCAACACGGTCGACTACAAGAACACGATCATCATCATGACCTCGAATATTGGGGCCAAGCATCTGCAGAAGCGGCAAGGACTGGGCTTCCAAAGCGAGAAGGAAGACATGGTGCTGGACAAGATGGAAGAGCTGGTTCGGGGCGAGGTGAAGCGCACCTTCAATCCGGAGTTCCTCAACCGTCTGGACGAGATCATTATCTTTACCTCCTTGCTGGACTCGGACCTGATGCAGATTCTCGAGCTGCTGGTACAGCAGTTGAACGCCAACCTGGTGCACAAGGCGATCACGATCTCTGTGACCGACGACGCGAAGCGCTGGATCCTGGAGAAGACGGCCTCAGACCGCACCTACGGTGCTCGTCCGTTGCGCCGCGCTCTGCAGCGGTTCATCGAAGATCCGCTGTCGGAGGCTTTGATCGGCGGTGGAATCGTGCAGCGGCCAGCGTTCATCGAGGTCTACATGGAGAACAACGCGCTGTTCTACCGGCCGATCGCTTCGGATGGCGAAGAGAAGATGGCAGGTCTCGCACTCTCCGCGGTATAGCTCGACGTGAAGTGAACCCTGAAGTGCCCCGGCTGTTTGCCGGGGCATTTTCTTTGGGATAAGGTGGAGCGCGGAGGCTTGAGACGCTCAATGGACCGACGGGAGTTTGCGGGAATGATGCCGGCGATGCTGGCGATGGCTGCGATTGGAACGCAAGAGGCGAAGGGTCAAGGGAAGGCTGGTTCCCTGCCGACGATTGCTTCAGGAGTTTTTAAACCTGGGCCTGCCAAGGTGGCCGGGGAGAAGCGGGTTTCTCACAGTTATGTGAGCGGGATGCTGGCAGCGGGCAATCTGCGGTTGGAGATGCATGAGACGACGCAGGAGGCAGGAGCTCCGCATGAGCCGATTGGAACGCATCTGCACAACGAGTTGTGGCTGGTACGCGAGGGCACCGTGGAGCTGACGACCAATGGAGTGGTCCGACGGATGGAGGCTGGCGACGTTGGGATCTGCGTGGCGGGCGACAAGCACTTCATCCAGAACGTCGGCTCTACGCAGGCGACTTATTTCGTGGTGACAGTCGGACCGCCGGAATAGTTTTTGGATTAAATAGGAACGGCCCGCGACTTGGCGGGCCGTTCCTGCTGAACACCGATGCGTTCTTAGACGAGAGCCTTGGCCGATTTGACCGCGACAGCCGCCATATCACCGGCTTTGTCCACTACGGACTCGACCTGCTCCCGTGTACGTTTGACGGCCTTTTGCGCTTCGTTGCTGAGGCGCTCCGCTTGATCCTTGAGGTAATCGCCGGCCTCTTCCAGGTAGTCGCCTGCGTCTTCTACTCCCTTGCGAAGCTGCTTGCGGGTCTTTGCGCCGGTCTGCGGAGCATAAAGTAGGGCAACTGTGGCCCCGGCGACGACGCCGACTCCGAAAGCGAACCAATAATTCTTTGCACTCATGCGAAATACCTCGTGCTTGATTTGTGCTTCTATGAACTTTCGATTCGCATCGAGCAGGATTGGTTGTTCTTAGCAGGCATCTCCGGAGCGCATCTGGTCCCAGATTCGCGTGATTTTCACGCTTCAGACTTTGAGGCCTGCGAGTTCGCGGGCTCGCAGGAAGACTCTGGTGAACATCGGACGGTCGAGACGTCCGGTGTTGGTGTTGCGCAGGGAGGGGTGGTAGCAGCCCAGGAGGCGAATGCCGTTGGGCAGGAGGTACTCCGCGCCGTGGGTGAAGGTGTAGTCGGATCGCTTCGCGATGAGACCTGTGTGGAGCAGATGCGCGAGGTAGCCGTCCCAGGCGATCTTCCCGAGGCAGACGACGACGCGGACGCGAGGCAAGGCGGAGACCTCGGCGGCGAGGTGCTCGGAGCAGTTGCGAATCTCCTGCGGGTGAGGCTTGTCGCCTGGCGGAGCGCAGCGGACGACGGAGGCGATCCAGGCGTGGCGGAGCTTGAGGCCGTCCTCGCGGGAGACTCCCAGAGGCTTGTTGGCGAGGCCGAGCTCGTGCAGGATCGGGTACATGAAGTTGCCTGAACCGTCGCCGGTGAAGGGGCGGCCGGTGCGGTTGGCTCCGTGGGCGCCGGGGGCGAGTCCGAGGATCAGGATGCGGGCGCGTGGGTCTCCGAAGCCGGGAACGGGCTTGGCCCAATAGATCTCGTCCTGATAGGCACGGCGGCGGGTCTCGCCGATTCCCCGGCAGTAGTCGCGGAGGCGGGGGCATCGCTCACAGGTGACGATAGACTGGTGGATCTGCTGGAAGTGCGGCGGCGTGGATGGACTCAAGGGAACGGACATCTCCCTTGATGATAGCGGTCCACCGGGAGTACCGCTCCGTAGGCACCCCCCTCCCCCCGTCTTTTTGGTTAAAGTCCTGAAAATAAGCGGATTGCCTGTGGACTTCCAAGTACAGATTTTCAAAGATCTTTTTAGGCCAAACATTGCCTGGCCTGGTTACCGAAGATTTCTTCTACTAAAAAACTAAGCGTTGGAGCGCTTTTTTTACTCTAGTTCTATTTTATTGGACCGGCAATAACTAAAGTGCCACTTTTCTTTGCCTCTATTTGATTTGTTTTCATCTACTTCCCTCAATTGAGGTCTTGACAGCGCCTTTTGCTGGTGTTTTTCGCGTGAAGGGCGATAAGTGTTCACCGGTTGGGATTTAGAGTTCGTCTCAAAGCGGGGACGGTAAAAGTACGGCGGGGAGGAACGTCTGTGGAATGACAAACAAAGAGCGGTTTGACCCTGCACAAGCAAGACTCGTACAGTGAGTAGTGAGGCGCACTGTGCGCGGGCCGCTTTGTACAGGCCGCGCGCCCCTACTCCCGCGAACCCTGGAAGGCATGGAATTGACTGAGACGACGGCAACAACCGAGATGGCAGCAAATGAGACTGCCTTGACTGAGACGGCAGCTGAGCATACCGAGCTTGAACATACCCATGATCACGATCATGACCATAACCACGACCACGTTCATGAGCAGGCCCCGACCCTGAACCCGGAGCTGATGCGGGAGATCGAGGTCGAGGTCCCGGCGGATGAGGTGAGCAAGAGCTTCAAGACGATCGTGAAGCGATATCAGAAGCTGGCGCGCATTCCTGGCTTCCGGGCCGGCAAGGTGCCGGAGTCGCTGGTGCGTTCGAAGTTCGCAAAGGAAGTCCGGCAGGAGGTACTGGAGGCGTTGGTCTCGGAGCGCTTCCGCAAGGCGATCGACGAGGGCAAAATGCGTCCGGTCTCGGAGCCCCAGTTGCTCGACCTGCAGCTAACCGATGGCGAGCCGTTGAAGTTCAAGGCTGCCTTCGAAGTAGCGCCGGAGTTCGATATCGCAGGATATGACACTGTGAAGCTGACCAAGCCCGACGTCGCGCTGACAGACGAAGAGTACGACGCAGAGCTGGCGCGGGTGCTGGATGGCTACGCGACGGTGGAGCCAGTGGAAGAAGACCGTCCGTTGGTGGATGGAGACTGGGCCGAGATTCAGTTTCGCGGCGAAGTGAAAGAGCTGGCGCAGACCGTGACCGAGGATGGTCTGGCGAGCACGTCGGCGACAGAGCCGATCACCGGCGACGATGTGCTAATCGAGATCGGCGGCAAGAATACTCTGGCGGCTTTCAACGAAGCATTGCGTGGAGCCAAGCCAGGGCAGGAGCTGAAGTTCGAGGTGGAGTATCCCGCGGACTTTGGCGAGCGCAAGCTGGCGGGCCAGACGGTGGGCTACGACGTCACCGTAAAGGCGATCAAGAAGAAGACCTTCCCGGAGAGGGATGAGGAGTTCGCCAAGCAGCTCGGAAACTACGAGAGCTGGGAGGAGTTCGAGACTCAGTTGCGCGAGCACGCCTCCAGACAGAAGAAAGATGCGCTGGAGAGCCGCGTGAAGGACCAGATGCTGGAGGAGTTGATTGGGCGGTACCAGTTCCCTGTTCCCGAGTCGTTCGTACAGCAGCAGGTGGATGCACGGCTGGACCGCGGCCTGCGAGCGCTGGCCCAGCAAGGCATGAAGGCCGAGGACATGCGTAAGCTGGACTTTGGCCGGCTGCGGGCAGCACAACGCGACCAAGCGGTAAACGAGGTGAAGGCCTCGATGATCCTGGACCGTGTGGCTGAGGCCGAGGGCGTCACAGTGGACGATAACGAGCTGGACCGCGAGCTGCTGATGCTCTCGATCCAATCGCGCGAGCCACTGGAGGCGCTGCGGGAGCGGCTGGCGAAAGACGGCGGACTGGACCGGATTCGCGAACAGATGCGGCGCGAGAAGACCGGCAGTGTGTTGTATGAGAAGCTAAGCGCGTAGAGCTGAAACAAGGCGAAGAAGTAGATCCTCCGCCGGGCTTTTGAATCAAAAGTGAATCATAAGAAGCACGGCGGATTAAACAACTAACATTAGCTGCAGCCGATCAACAGGAACTACGAAAAGAAAGAGAGTGTCATGGGATTAGTACCGATGGTGATCGAGCAGACGAGCCGTGGCGAACGCGCCTACGACATCTACAGCCGTCTGCTCCGCGACAACATCATTTTTCTGGGCACACCGATCGATGACAACATTGCGAACGTGATCATCGCGCAGATGCTGTTTCTGAGCGGTGAGGACCCGGAGAAGGACATCCAGCTTTACATCAATTCGCCGGGCGGATCGATCACGGCCGGACTTGCGATCTACGACACGATGCAGTACATCAAGAACGACGTGGTGACGTTCTGTATCGGTCAGGCCGCGAGCATGGGCGCGTTCCTGCTGATGGCGGGCAAGAAAGGCAAGCGATTCGCACTGCCGAACTCGCGCATCCTGATCCATCAACCATCGATGGGCGGGTTGAGCGGTCAGGCGACCGACATCGACATTCATGCGCGGGAGATTCTGCGCATTCGCGAGATTACGAACAAGCTGATGAGCCAGAGCACCGGCCAGTCACTGGAACGGATCGAGCGGGATGTGGAGCGCGACTTCATCATGACGGCCGCGCAGTCGAAGGAGTATGGGATCATCGACGATATTATCGACCGACCCCGTACAACGTAGTTCAGTGCAACGTATTGCAAGCAGGAGCCCGGGCCATTGGCCTGGGTTTCGGCGTTTTGGCAGTCTGCGTGCACAGTGAGAGTTCTGAATATCACACCTTCGATGTAGATCTTCGGTAACCTCTCGAATGGCTTTGTGCATATGAAACGGGTGTAAACTTAAGGGAGTCTTTCGTTGTAGGGGACTCTTAGGAGCTTTTGCATTTATGAAAACATCACGGGGCTCGGATGAGTCACTTCGTTGTTCTTTCTGCCACAAGTCACAGGATGCGGTTGCGAAGCTAATCTCCTCCCCCTCCGACTATCCACGGGCCTATATCTGCGATGAGTGCGTTGCGGTATGCAACTCGATTCTCGAGGACGATCGCGCGGAGGCAGCGCCCGGCGCGGCTCCAGCGCATCTTCCCAAGCCGCAAGAGGTCAAGGCGTTTCTGGATGAGTACGTAATCGGTCAGGACCAGACCAAGAAGAAGCTGGCGGTCGCTGTCTACAATCATTACAAGCGTATCCAGATGAACAAGACCCGCGGCAACGACGTTGAGCTGGCGAAGTCGAACATCCTGCTGGTGGGGCCGACGGGTTCGGGCAAGACGCTGCTGGCGCAGACCATGGCGCGCATGCTGGACGTGCCCTTCGCGATCGTCGATGCGACGACGCTGACCGAGGCCGGCTATGTGGGCGAGGACGTCGAGAACATCATCCTGAAGCTGCTGCAGGCCGCCGATGGAGACGTCACGCGCGCACAGAGCGGCATGATCTACATCGACGAGATCGACAAGATTGGACGCAAGGATGAGAATCCTTCGATTACACGCGATGTCTCGGGCGAGGGCGTGCAACAGGCGCTGCTGAAGCTGCTCGAAGGCACGGTCGCGAATGTTCCGCCACAAGGTGGACGCAAGCATCCGCACCAGGAGTTCACCGCCGTCGATACTACGAACATTCTCTTCATCTGCGGCGGAGCTTTTGTAGGGTTGGAGAAGGTCATTGGACGCAGGATCGGCAAGAAGGCCCTGGGTTTCAAGGCAATGGTCGACGCGGATGCGAAGGAAGGCGATGTACGGCCTATCCGGGCGCAGCGCGACGCCGAGTTGCTGCGGCAGGCTGAGCCCCAGGATCTGCTGAAGTACGGGCTGATTCCGGAGTTTGTCGGACGGCTGCCGGTTCTCGGGATTCTGGATGAGTTGGACGAGGCGGCGCTGATAGAGATTCTGACCAAGCCGAAGAACGCGATCCTGAAGCAGTACGTCAAGCTGTTTGACTACGAGGGCGTGAAGGTTACGTTCACCGACGACGCCGCGAAGGAGATCGCCCGCGAGGCTCTGAATCGCAAGGTTGGCGCACGAGGACTCAGGATGATTCTGGAAGAGCTGATGCTCGACCTGATGTACTACGTCCCGGGCAACAAGAAGGTAAAAGAACTCACCATCACGGCCGAGATGGTTCTGAAGCATAGCCTGACTCTGCCGATCCTACTGGAAAAGGCTGGCTAAATCTGCACGTACGTTCGATCCGACAGGCCTTCCCTACGTTGGCGTTACTCCTGTTGCTGAGCCCGGCTCAGGGCTGTTGGGCTCAGGAGCCGAGCGTTGTAGTTAATGAAAACCCTGCGGTTTTGCCTGTACCGCAGGCAGGCGATTGGTGGCTCGCGCGCCATCTGGACCGATTGGTCCAGGTCGAGGCAGGCGGAGTGGACCTGTTGCTGATAGGCGACTCAATCACCCAAAACTTCGAGAAGACAGGACCGGCGCCCGATGAGGTCTTCTACCCCGCATGGGAGGAGTTCTTTGCGCCGCATCATGCGCTGAATCTGGGCTACTCCGGGGATCAGACGCAGAATGTGCTGTGGCGGCTGCGGCACGGCGAGGTGGACGGGCTGGCGCCCAAGGATGTCGTACTGCTGATCGGGACAAATAATACCGTCGCGAAGCCGAATGGCACGTTAGAGCAGAGCGCTGAACAGGTTACGGCGGGCGTCGAGGCGGTGGTGGACGAGTTGCAGGAGCGCCTGCCGGAGTCGAAGATTTTGCTGGTGGAGATTCTTCCTTCTGGCATATCCGCTACGAAATCTGCCAAGGACGCAGCGGTAAATGCAGCTCTGCGAGCGCGATACAAGGCAAGTGAAGAGGTACGGTGCCTGGACGTCAGCTCCCTCTTCCTGAAAGACGGCGTGCTAAACCGCTCATTATTTTATGATCCACGGATGAAGACGCCGCAGGAGCCTCTGCATCCGGATACGGTGGGGCAAAGAAGATTGGCGAAGGCGATCTCGGAGGCTCTCTATGGCCCTTCGGGAACGGCCAGTGGGAAGGGCCGGGGTCGCACTGCTCCGCGACACGCATTACAATCATCGGATGCCGCTGATGGCGCCGTGAATCCGGGCGCGGTCTGAAACGTCTAATTGGGAGAGCGATGACAAATCAACCTAAAGCAGCAGTACCAACCGGTGAAGTTCGCAAGTTGCCCATGATGCCCATCCGGGACATGGTGATCTTTCCCCATATGATGACGCCCTTTGTCGTTGGGCGTGAGTCGAGCGTGCGCGCTCTCGAAGAGGCGTTGAACGGCGACCGGAAGATCTTTCTGGCGACGCAGCACGACGCTTCGGTCGACGAGCCGAACGCGGATGATATCTACGAGACAGGAACCATCGGCAACATCGTCCAGAGCGTGAAGATGCCGGATGGCAATATCAAGGTCCTGGTGGAGGGCGTGGAGCGGGCGCGAGCCACCGAGGTCAACGACGTCGACGGCTTCTTCGTCGCGACTGTTCGCACCGGCCAGACACAGCTTGAGCTGACACCGCAGGTAGAGCAGCTTATGCAGCGTGTCCACTCGCTCTTCGAGCAGTACGTGAAGCTGCAGCAGAGCCTGAACTACGAGACGATGGCCGCAAGTGTGCGCGCGGACGAGGCAGCCAAGCTCGCCGACACGATCGCGGCGAACCTGCAGCTCTCGATCGAAGAGAAACAGCAGCTCCTGGAGGTATTCGATCCGGAGATGCGTCTGGCTCGGGTCGCCGATGTGCTCGACCTCGCCATCGAGAAGCTGAACATGGACCGGACCATCCAGTCGCGCGTGAAGCGGCAGATGGAGAAGGCGCAGAAGGAGTACTACCTCAACGAGAAGATCAAGGCCATCCAGAAGGAGCTCGGCCGCGGTGAGAAGAGCGAGTTCGATGAGCTGAAGAAGAAGATCGAAGCGGCGGGGATGCCCAAGGACGTGCTCGATAAGAGCATGCAGGAGCTGAAGAAGCTGGAGGCCATGCCACCGATGTCGGCGGAGTCAACAGTTTCGAGGAACTACCTGGACTGGCTGCTGGCGGTGCCGTGGAAGAAGAAGTCCAAGGAGATCCGCTCCATCGAGCATGCGGAACAGATTCTGAACGAAGACCACTACGGGCTCGAGAAGATCAAGGACCGCATCCTGGAGTTTCTGGCGGTGCGGCAGTTGGTGAAGAATCCAAAGGGATCGATCCTGTGCTTTGTTGGGCCTCCGGGTGTGGGCAAGACTTCGCTCGGAATGTCGATCGCCAAGGCTACCGGGCGGAAGTTTGTACGGATGTCGCTGGGTGGCGTGCGGGACGAGGCGGAGATTCGCGGGCATCGGCGTACGTACATCGGAGCGCTGCCGGGGCAGATTATCCAGTCGATGAAGAAGGCTGGGACGAAGAATCCGGTGTTCATGCTGGACGAGATCGATAAGATGGCTTCGGACTTCCGGGGAGATCCGGCGAGTGCGCTGCTGGAGGTGCTGGATCCGGAGCAGAACACGTCGTTCCAGGATCACTACCTCGATGTCGAGTACGACCTCTCGCAGGTGTTGTTTGTCGCTACGGCGAATGTGCTCGACACCATTCCTGGTCCGTTGCAGGACCGCATGGAGATCATCCGGCTCCATGGGTACACCGAGGTCGAGAAGCTCGAGATCGCCAAGCAGTATTTGGTCAAGAAGCAGCGCGAGGGGAATGGTCTCTCGACCGAGCAACTGGTCTTCGAGGACTCGGCGTTAAAGGCGATCATTCGTGGCTACACGCGCGAGGCGGGCGTCCGTAACCTGGAGCGCGAGATCGGCAACGTGGGCCGCAAGGTGGCACGCAAGGTAGTGCAGACCGGACCGGAGCATAAGGAACTGGTCACTGGCGACACGCTGGAGAGCCTGCTAGGGGTAGCGAAGTTCCGCGACTCCGAGGTGCATGCGAAGAGCGAGGTTGGGCTGGTGACGGGGCTTGCCTGGACCTCAGTTGGCGGCACGATCCTGCAGACAGAGGTTCAGGTGCTGGATGGCAAGGGCAAGCTCTCTGCTACCGGACAACTGGGCGATGTGATGAAGGAGTCGGCCGAGGCCGCGTTGACCTACACCCGTTCGAGAGCTTCGCAGTTGGGGCTCAAGAAGGACTTCTACCGTAACGTGGATATTCACATCCATGTGCCGGAGGGAGCGATTCCGAAGGACGGTCCTTCCGCAGGCATCACCATCGCTACCGGGCTCGCGAGCGCGCTGACGAAGATCAAAGTTCGCCGCGATATCGCGATGACCGGCGAGATCACCCTACGGGGCAAGGTACTGCCGATCGGTGGGCTGAAGGAGAAGCTGCTGGCGGCGCACCGTGCGGGGATCTTCGAGGCGATCTTGCCGGAGGACAACCGCAAGGACCTGGCCGATCTACCGGAGCTGCTGAAGTCGTCGATGAAGCTGCACTTTGTCGAGCAGATGGACGAGGTTCTGCAGATCGCACTCGAAGGCAAGCTGCCCGAGCTGATGGAAGAGACCCCAGAGGCGTTGACGGGAGTGATTCCGGCTCCGATCGAAGGACCTCAGCCAGTCTCCCGCCAGTAACTGACGTTAGGCAAAAAGAAGGCCGAACCCCGATGGGTTCGGCCTTTTGGCGTTGAAGGTTGCTACTAGGTGGTTCGCCGCCCGGTGACGAAGTGCATGATGACCGAGATGATGGCGAAGAGAACCAGCAGATGGATGGCTAAGCTGCTTACGTGCATTACCAGGAAGCCAGCGAGCCAAAGGACGACCAACACCACAGCAAGAATAAGGAACATTGTGTCCTACTTTCATACGCCTGAAATTTTCGCTTGTACCGCGAACATGTACAGAAAGTAAGAGAGTCCGCCGGGCGGAATCGTTGCTTGGGATTGAATCCAAAGGGAAATAAGTTGGCGGAATGTACCGACTTGTGTAACGAAGCGGACCGACGGAGACAACCCGGCGTCCCGCGACCCATCTTCTCGGCTAGAACTTACCGCGAAGATGGGCGCGCCTCGCTTCTGTTAGGCCTGGCAGCCACCGGCGATGGAGGGGATGAGCATAACTTCGTCGCCATCCTGGAAGGCGTACGTCTCGCCGCCGAGGAAGCGGATATCCTCGTCGTTGATGTAGATGTTGATGAAGCGGCGAAGCTTTCCGTTCTCGTCCTTGATCTGGGTGCTGAGCGCGGGAAAGGATTGGTCGATATCCGCGAGCAGGCCAGGCAGGTTCGAAGCTGCGGAGTCGAACTGTTTGCAGCCATCGGTGTGACGGGTAAAGGCAGTAGGGATAAATACTTTCACGGACATTAGGTTCTCCAGCGTGATCCAGGTTTCGGAGTCGTTCAAGCTCCGGCAGTGGCGAGTTCAGATTCAGTGGTACCGTCGAGCTCCCGAAGGTAGGCATCGAAGTCGGCAAGGCGTGGGCGTATGGCACGGGCATCGACGTGGAGGTAGCTGTTGGCTAGAGCGTCGGTTGTCTTGAGACCGTTCCCGGTGATGCAGGAGACGGTGATCTGGTCGGGCGTGATGCGGCCCTGCGCGTAGAGACGAGCGGTAACGGAGGTGGTGACGCCACCGGCGGTCTCGGTGAAGATGCCCTCGGTCTCAGCCAGCTCTTGGATGCCAGCGACGATCTCGACATCGGAGACATCTTCGGCCCAGCCGCCCTCGCCGCGGATCATCTTGGCCGCCGCAGGGCCGTCCGCGGGATTACCGATAGCAAGGGACCGGGCGATGGTGTTGGGACGCTGGGGCACGATGTCCTCAGTTCCCTGCTTGACGGCGGTCGTGATGGGCGAGCAGCCGGTGGCTTGTGCGCCGAAGAAGCGGACCGGCTTGTCTTCGACCAGGCCGAGGTAGACGAGCTCCTTGAAGGCCTTGCGGATCTTGCGGATCAACGAACCGCCGGCCATGGGCACAACGACGTTGTCTGGGAGCTGCCAGCCGAGCTGTTCCGCGATCTCGTAGCCCACGGTCTTGGAGCCTTCCGCGTAGTAGGGGCGGAGATTGACGTTGACGAAGCCCCAGTTGTACTCGTCGGCGATAAGGGTGCAGAGTCGGTTGACGTGATCGTAGTTGCCGTCGATGCGGACCAGGCGGGCGCCGTAGACGAGGGTGTTGAGGATCTTGGCTGGCTCGAGGTCGGCGGGCACCAGGATGGTGGCCTTGAGGCCGAGACGGGCGGCCTGTGCAGCGACGGAGTTAGCCAGGTTGCCGGTGGAGGAGCAACCGACCGTCGTGAAACCGAACTTCTGCGCGTTCGCGAGGGCGACTGAGACGACCCGGTCCTTGAAGGAGAGGGTGGGAAAGCACACCGCATCGTTCTTGATGTAGAGATTGTTTGCGCCGATGCGCTTGCCGAGGTTCTTCGCGCGAACCAGAGGCGTAAAGCCGACCGGCAGATCCGGTTGAAAGCCGTCCGGAATGGGGAGCAGCGCCGCATAGCGCCAGATGTTTGCAGGACCTGCGGCGATCGCCTCCCGGGTGAAGATGCCGCGTACCGCTTCCAGGTCGTAGGTGATTTCCAGGGGGGCGAGACAGTCGGGGCAGGCGGAGAGGGGTTGGTTCCCAAAGAGCTTGCCACACTCGTTGCACTTCAGTTCGTACCGGCTACAGGAATAGTTCATTCACTCTCTCCGCGTGGGGGAGGAATCGAACTTGGACGCTCTCTGTTGTGGGGACGCCCGCAAAGGGCTTTGGGAGGAGAAAAACGGGGATGCAGTCTTGCTGGGACTGCGTGCTCCGAATCTCATGTTCCCTGTCTCCAGGAGAGAGTTGACACCGGTACGTCTTTGTTCTGTCCGGTTGTCGTGGCGTCAAAGGGCTCGTCCCTCAACCACTCTGCATGAAATTCAAATTTGCCCGAAGGCAAACTGGAATAACTAATTAGTAACACAGAGCATGCCCGGTCGCAAGTTCCTGGAGAGGTCTGCGGGATGAAGGCTGAAAGCGGATCACCCCTGGTGATTAGAGGCTCCTTCTCCGCTCCATATCTGCATTCTTCCCGGATTTTGACCGTATCGATACGAGGTTCATGAGAGCGTTTCGTAGCATTGCCACCAGCATACTGGGATGATCGCTCCGGTCCATCGGCCTCCCTAATGCAGCCAGGAAGCCTCTACCCTATTCACCACGGTATCGACGATGTACTTGCCGATGGCGAGCGATGCCGTGGCAGCGGGAGACGGCACGTTACACACATGAACCATGCCCGGCGTGTAGGCGAAGTGGAAGTCGTCGATCAGCCTCCCATCGACGCTCAGGGCCTGGGCGCGAATGCCAGATCCGCCAGGGACTAAGTCATCGGAGGTCAGCTCGGGCATAAGACGTTGCAGCGCTCTTACAAAGGCGGCCTTACTCCAGGAGCGATGATACTCACCCACTGACATCTGCCAATGCTTCGCGGCCATCTTCCAAAACCCAGGGAAGGTGGCATACTCCAACACATCCTTGAGATCGAATGAGCTCTTCGAATAGCCTTCGCGTTTGAAGGCCAGCACCGCATTGGGACCCGCCTCGACTCCGCCTTCTATGCGTCTGGTGAAGTGCACCCCAAGGAACGGGAACTGCGGATCGGGAACCGGATAGAGCAGCCCTCTTACAAAGTGACTCTTATCCGGAGTAAGTTCGTAGTATTCGCCGCGAAAAGGAACGATCATCAGATCGAGATCTACCTTCGCCATGCGGCTGACATGATCGCTTTGTAAGCCTGCACAGTTGATCACCAGGCTTGCCTCGATGGCACCCTGCGTCGTCTCAACGATCGTGTTCCCGCCCGAACGTTTCAATCCTGTCACCGCATGGGACAGACAGAGAGCTCCGCCACGAGCGACAATCAACTCCGCATATTTTTCCGCGACCTTGCCGTAGTTGACGATGCCGGTACTCGGCACACGAATGCCGCGAATACCGCTCGCGTGTGGCTCCAACTCTCGAATTCCCTCGGCGGTAAGCATCTGCAGCCCAGTTAGTCCATTTCCCTTGCCGCGCCGGAAGAGCTCGTCAAGTTGCGGAAGCTCGCTCTCGTCTGTAGCAACGATTACCTTCCCGCATAGGTCATAAGGAATTGCATACTCCTCGCAAAAACGTAACAGCGCATCCGCGCCCTCAACGCAAAGCTTCGCCTTCAGGCTTCCCGGCTTGTAGTAAATCCCGGAGTGAATGACTCCGCTATTGTGATTTGTCTGATGGCTCCCAACTACAGATTCTTTCTCGACGACAGCCACAGACGCGCCTGGAAAGCGACTGGTAAGCTCAAGGCCAGTTGCCAGACCGACGATACCGGCGCCAATTACAACGACCTCGACTTGGGAAGAGGTGGCGATCTTATCTCCTCGCTCGAATTACTTGCATGTTGCCTGTAGTCAACGAAATTCACCTCGAATATACGCTGACAAGTGAACATCTTATGTAACGAAACTAATAGTGAAGGAAGTTGCGATCTCGCAATGTGTATGTCTATCTCATTAAAACCTATCTCTTTAAATTCAGTCGACAACTATAGTTGAGTACTTAAAGGTTACCGAAAGGCAGAACGTAACTGCCACTAACTAGGTACTGTTCCATACATTGCTGAAACCAGCATGAATCCACCACTTCGATACATCTTGTTGATATGTGACTAGTTTGACGACAATATGCTTCCATATAAAACTATGCCCTTATCCAGTTGCATTTTTTTATTTGACTCTTTTTGCACATAGCGTTAGATTCGCTGCACTCCATGACCTAGATGCGGTTCGAAGATACCATCAGGTCAATGCAAGTGGATGAAATCGGCCATTACGATTAGTAACTAGTATGCAGTTGCTTTCTTAGTTGTTTCTATAACTCGTTTGTCGTCTCAGGACGATGATGGGTTAATCTCTGCGGCTCTCTGGGCTCCCTTTATATGGGCGACGATGCTTCGGCAATGTAGGTCAACGACGACCTTGCGTTTCCTCTTGTCTTTGCACCACCCGCCCATCTATCTCTCTTTGAGGTATATCGATGATTCATGCGGTGCAAATCCTGGCAATCAGCGGCGATACAAATGTCTGCAATACAATTCACACCTCTCTCGAATCCCATGGCCATAGGGCGATATGTGTCCCCTCCCCGCAAGAAGCACTCCAACACCTATACCGCGGAGTAATTGCAGATGTTCTTTTATTCGATGTAGCAAAGGACAAGCCAAAGACTGACCTCTTCGCTCCAACTCTTCTACAAAAAATTAATAAAGAAAGACTATGCGTTCTTTCAGAGATGGGAGACACATCATGGAAAAACGACGCCGCGATGTGGAACATAGAGATGGTGCTAAATAAGCCACTTCTAAGTGGAGATCTAGAGAAATTGAACTTCTTTCCTCAAATAGAACAAGTCCCACAAGTAAATCGCTTTGACAATACCCCTGTTGGAAATCCCAACTACCATTTGGAGGAGTTAGACCATAATCGTTTCTTCCTGGCGGCATCGCCGACGATGATGCAGCTCTACAGAGACATCCGCACCCTCGCCCCTGTCGACATTCCCGTGCTCATCCTGGGAGAGAGCGGCGTCGGGAAGGAAATTGTAGCCAGACTCCTCCATAAGTATCACTCCCGCTCAGAGAAGACGTTCCTCAACGTAAACTGTGCTGCACTGCCGACCGACCTTTTGGAGAGCGAGTTATTCGGCTACGAGGCTGGGGCTTTCACCGGCGCGATGAAGTCCAAACCTGGCAAGTTCGAGCTCGCCAACAAAGGGACGATCTTACTGGACGAAATCGGTGAGATGAGTCCGCAGATGCAGGCTAAGCTGCTTCATGTCTTGCAGGACGGTTCGTTCAGCCGCCTGGGAGCGCGCGTCTCAACTCAAGTCGATGTTCGCGTCCTCGCAGCCACTAACATCAACATGCAAGAGGCAATTACAGAGAAGCGTTTCCGTGAAGATCTCTACTACCGCCTGAACACCTTAACCCTCACCGTCCCTCCGCTTCGGGAACGCCGCGAAGAGATACCTCTGCTGATGGAGCAGATGATTCAGAGGGGCTCGCTAGAGCTTCACCAACCGACTACTTTTTCCAGTCAACTCATTGAAGCCGCACAGGAGTATCACTGGCCTGGAAACATTCGTGAGTTACGGAGCTTCGTAACTCGCACAATCATCCTACGGGATCAGGAATCGGCTTATAACGATCTTCGAGCCAGGACGAAAGCTCGTCCCACCGCTTCGATGGAAAGCGTCCCGGCGGATAATCCCACCAATATAAAGCCACCGACGATTACAGGCATGAAGGACGTGATCAATGATATCAAGAACCAAACCGAGATCCGTATGCTTCAAAATGCGCTGTTGGCCTCAGGCTGGAATAGAAGAAGAGCCGCAACGAATTTGAACATCAGTTACCGCAGCTTGTTATACAAAATTCAGCAGTACAGACTAAGTGCATAGACAAATTAGTTACTGGGATCGCCTTAGCAGATAGACATCCATGATCCAGCCATTGCGCTCTCTCGCTTCATTGCGGGCGACCTCAATGTGTTCGGCAATCTCACCCAGCTTGCCGGTCAATAGGATCTCTTTGTCTGTTCCTACGTAAGCGCCCCAATATATGTCGGATTCGGCATCGGGAAAGTCCTTGAAGGAACAACTCCCATCCAGCATGACCACGATGTTCTCCGCGGAATTAAACTGACCATCCGCCAGGCGCCGGCCCGTCGTAACGACTACGGACTCCCCGATCCCGTTCAGCACGATCTTATGAGCCGCCGCGAGAGCCTGAACGCTGGTGATGCCAGGAATCACCTCGTAATCGAAGCTGATGTTACCCCGAGCAATCATCCGGTCGAAGACCCGAATCGTGCTGTCGTACAGCATAGGATCGCCCCAAACGAGAACCGCTCCACACTCTTCTTCTCCTACATTTGCCGCGATAGCTTCTTCATAGAGAACTGCCCGTCTCTCATGCCACTCCTCGACGCGGGAGGTATAAGAAGGCGTCGCCGGATCCCGCACTGGGTCCGCGATCTCTACCGTCCTGTAAGAGGGATCGTCGATATATCTCTCGCAGATCTCCTTTCGAAGCCGAACCAGATCGTCCTTGCTCTCTCCCTTATTGAGCAGGAAGAATACATCGGCTTTGTTCATTGCCTTGATCGCCTGCACTGTAACGTGCTCAGGATTTCCAGCACCTATCCCAATGATGTATAGCTTCCTCATCTCGATATCCTTAGTCTCTCCAATGTAGTCGAAGTACATCATCCAGTGCAGTTATAGCCTCTTCTACTGACGCGACACTCGACAAAGTGTGCTTCGCTGGCCGATTTATCATCACCACCGGAATGCCAAGCAACCGCGCCGCTTCTATCTTGGTGTAAGTCGCCGCCCCACCGCTATTTTTAGAAACGACAAAGTCGATAGAATGATCCCGAAGCAACTGTAACTCTCTCTCTAGATCGAAGGGCCCACGCTGCAAGACAATCTTATGATGCAATGGCAATCGTTCCGCCGGAGCGTCGATAGCGCGTATGAGATACCAGGCATCTTTGCAATCAGAGAAGATATGAAGCTCCTGCCGGCCGATCGAAAGAAACACTCTGGCCTCCGCCTTATCCACGAATTGAGCAGCACTCAAGACATCAGGAACGTCATGCCAGATATCTTTCTCCGACTTCGTCCAGGCTGGCCGAAGCAGCCCGACAAACGGCAATCCCAAGCGGCTACAAGCGATCTCTGCGTTCCTGCTGATACGGGCGGCAAACGGGTGAGTCGCATCGATCACCACCGCGATCTTCTCCTTCTCTAAGTAGGAGAGCAGCCCATCCAGCCCACCGAAGCCACCAATCCTGACAAGTCCGTCAGGCAGCCGAGGCTGGCCCACGCGCCCGGCGAGCGACGATATTGTAACTAAGTCCGATCGGGCTGCCAGGCGGGCGGCGAGTTCAATTCCCTCCGTGGTCCCGCCCAGAACTAATACTCGTGGCACTTGAAGTAACACTTCGCAAAGTCCATCCCGATTCAAGATTGCTTACTCTCATCGTCCCGCTCCCTGGACGACGAGTAGAGATAGCTCTCCCCAAACCCTACCTTACCAAGAGATCTTCCCACCAGAATAAGTGCGTTACGGTCCACGCCCGAAGCTGTGACGATCTCCTGAATGGTCGATAGCGTGCCTCGCAATATCTGCTCATCCGGCCAGCTCGCTCGAAAGACAACGATCACTGGACAGTCCGCACCGTACAACGGCAGAAGCTGTGAGGTGACCAAATCGAGGTTCATGATGGAGAGATGAATCGCCATCGTCGCACCCGATTGACCCAGGGTCGCCAGGTCTTCCCCCTTGGGCATCGGAGTCGATCGCGTTGAAGTCCGCGTCAGGATGATGGTCTGTGCAACCTCGGGAAGTGTAAGCTCCTGGCTCAGAGCCGCCGCTGCCGCAGCAAACGCCGGAACCCCCGGCGTCACGTCATACGGAATCCCCAGCACGGAGAGGCGGCGAATCTGCTCCGCCATGGTGCTCCAGATCGAGAGATCCCCGGAGTGAATCCGAGCTACATCCAGTCCCTCCGCGTGGGCCTTCTCTATCTCTGCGATGATCTGATCCAGATTCATCTCAGCGGAGTCGATCAGACGAGCGCCCTCCGGTGCGTGCGCGATCACTTCCTTCGGCACAAGGGATCCCGCATAGAGACAGACTTGCGAACGCTGAATCAGGTCGCGTCCTCGCAGCGTCAGCAAGTCCGCGGCTCCCGGCCCAGCGCCGATGAAGTGAACCGTCATGGAAGCACCGCCACGGCGCAGGTACAGAAAGATCCTATCCGTCGCGGGATCAGAAGACGCGCCTCAGGTCCGAGCGCCGCCAAGGCAGAGGCCTCCGCAACACTGGAGGTCCCGACTCTCTCAAGGGCTTTCGCGGAAGGATTCTCGACTCCAGAGACCTGCGCAAGCGTGCTCGCCGGAAACAACATCAGCCTGAGCCCAAGCGCCTTCGCCACCTGCTCCCCGATACCGGCGCAGCGGTCGAGGGTGGCGAGGATGCCGTCAGGAGCTACCTCGGTAACGCAACTCTCAACAAGGCGAATGACATCCTCCCCGGTTGCACGGGACGAACAACCGATCCCGATTGAAATCTCCTGAGTCATGGCTTACGCACCGTCCACTGTGTGATTGGCATCAGATGCCGCCAGCCGAAAGAGTCGCCGATCGAATCGGCTCGAGCCACAAGAATTCTCACTAGCTCTCCTCCATAGATCTTATGCAGCGATGCCAACGTTGCTTCGCTCTCCACGGTGACCGCATTCGCGACGAGTCGCCCGCCCCCGCAAAGCCTATCCCAACAAGCTTGAAACATGCCGTCGTTCCCGAGTCCACCACCGATGAAGATTGCATTCGGACGATCCAGGCCTTCAAAGGTAGAAGGTGCCGAACCTAGTCTTACCTGCAACGACGCCACGCCCAGACGCTTGGCGTTCCTAAGGATTCTATCTGCCCGCTCGGCCCGTTCTTCAAAAGCAACGCAGGAGCAGGAAGGATGAACCCGCATCCATTCGATACCGATCGTTCCCGTCCCGGCTCCGACATCCCAAAGTCTCTCCCCCGGCAAAGGGGCGAGCCGAGCCAGCGTGGCAGCACGAACCTCACGTTTCGTCAGCTGCCCATCGGTCTCGAAGGCATCATCCGGCAATCCGGGCACAAGGGACAGCGTCTCAGCACCAGCATCTGCAAGGCAGGTCACGGCAACCAGATTGAGGTTGCTGCACCTTGGATTCGACCACGACGCGGCGAATCCATCGCTACGACGCTCGGATGCACCGCCAAGATCTTCGAGGACACTCATGGAGCTGGAGCTGTATCCGCATTGCGTCAGAGCCTGAGCGATCGCCGCCGGCGTACTCCCATCTTCGGAGTAGAGAATGAGCCTTTGCCCAGGAGAGACGAACCGGTACAACTGCTCTATCGGACGATTGACCAGTGAGATAAGGCACACCTCGGCCACCGGCCAACCCAGCCGAGCACAAGCAAGCGAGAGAGCCGAGACCTGCGGAATAACATGGAACTCTTTCGAATCCAGATGTCGCGTGAGAGTGACACCCACTCCATAGAGCATCGGATCTCCACTCGCCAGCACCGCAACGCTTCTCTGCCCTCGATGCTGGGTAAGAATCTCCTGGATCGCTGGCGCCATGGGAGACGGCCATGGAATCTTCGTGCCCCGGCACGCCGGTACATAAGCGAGATGGCGCGTACCGCCAAAGAGCAACTCCGCGGACTCCACTGCAAGTCTCGCGTCCGCGCTAAGCCCCTCCCAGCCGTCTTCGCCAATCCCAACAACGGACAGCCACCGACCGCCGCGGGCTCCTTGCGCCACTTCCAGATCGTGTGAGGTATCTATCTCGAAGCTCCATAACTTCGTGGGGTGTACATAATCTTGCGATCGTTCGACAAAGAAAGACTGCGGGTCGTCGAGGACCCAATCAGAACGACCGTCTGCATATCGACCATCGTCGGATCAAGCGCCTCAAGATCCGTGAAGACAATCCTCTCACCGGACCGCCCCACACTGCGGGCTAGGACAACGGGAGTCTTGGGGTCTCGATAGGTGGCGAGGATGGCCTGGGCCTCTGCAAGCTGCCACTTGCGTTCAGAGGAGACAGGATTGTAGATAGCGAGTGCGAAGTCGGCGGAGGCCACCGCGTGCAATCGCTTCACAATAACCTCCCAGGGCTTCAGCCTGTCCGACAAGGACAGAACGCAGAAGTCGTGCCCCAGCGGCGCTCCCACTCTCGAAGCCGCGGCTTGCATCGCCGATAGACCGGGAACGATACGGATATCGAGCGAACGCCACGCCGCGGGCCCATCTTCGACGGACTCCAGCACCGCCGACGCCATCGCGAAGATGCCCGGGTCGCCCGACGAAACCACGCAGACGCGCCGTCCCGCCTCTGCGAGCGAGAGTGCATGGCGAGCCCTCTCCGCCTCGACCTTGTTATCCGATCCATGGCGCTGTTGACCCGACCTCGTAGGAACGCGGTCGAGATACGGCTGATAGCCAACCAGATCGGTAGCCTCAGCCAGGGCCTTCTTAGCCTCCGGCGTAAGCCACTCGGAGGCGCCGGGGCCCAATCCCACGACGGACAGGTGCCCGGTATAAATCCCATTCACTTCGCAGGGATCGGGACGTGTATCCGGCACAAGGATGAGTGAAAAATAAGGAACCGTGGAGGGATCGACATCGTCCAGTGGAATCATGCGTTCCGCAGTCATCGTCGCCCGTTCGATGTAGAGCGCCTTATCGGCGACACCTGCCCGGGAGAGCGCGTTCCTCACCTTCGTAAAGTTGCGGCCCAGCTTCATAATCGCAAAGGCGCTGGACTGATTGAGCCGAGCCGTGAGATCGTCTTCGGAAAGAGTCGCAGGAAGCACCGTAAGCTCCGAGTCTCTCCGGACGAGCGGCGTTCCAAGCCTCGCTGAGGCAGCCATGACAGAAGGAATCCCAGGAATAACCTCGGTCAAAAACCGATGCGCA
Source organism: Granulicella sp. dw_53 (assembly GCF_018449545.1). GTDB lineage: Bacteria > Acidobacteriota > Terriglobia > Terriglobales > Acidobacteriaceae > Edaphobacter. Next base: position 72,798 of record NZ_JAAVUR010000018.1, read on the forward strand.
AGCCTGTCGTGCAGATACATGTAAGAGCCGTAGAAGAAGGGGTCTCCTTCACAAAGAATCGCGACATCGCGGCCACAGTTGAGGTGAACCGATATCTGTTCCGCCATGTCGTCATAGAACTCCGAGATAGCAGCCTCATAGCCTCCCGGATGATCGGTCGTCTCCGTCGTGATCGGATACACCATGGCCAGCTCGATCTGATCGTTCACCAACTCGGAGCTCAGAATAGAGCGTGCATTACTCAGCCCATGCTTCGCCGTGGGATAGGCGATCACCTGCACCTGCCGAATCACTCGCAGAGCCTTCAGAGTGACCAGCTCCGGATCTCCAGGCCCCAGTCCAACACCAAACAGACGTCCCACCTTCGCGCTTCCGTTCATTCTTCCTCACTTGCAAGCGCGTTCACAGCCGCCGCGGCGATAGCGCTTCCGCCACGCCGTCCCTGGATCGTCAGATAGGGAAGATTGAGGCCACTCGCCTCCAGCGCCGCCTTCGACTCCGCAGCGCCCACAAACCCCACCGGCACTCCAATAATGAGAGCCGGACGAGGCGCTCCCTCCTCCACCATATCGAGCAGATGAAACAGAGCGGTAGGCGCATTGCCGATCGCCACAACAGAGCCGCCCATCTTGTCGCGCCACAGCTCCAAAGCCGCCGCGCTACGAGTCGTCTGAAGCTTAGCCGCAAGCTCAGCAGTCTGGGAATCGCGCAGTGTGCAGATCACCTCGTTCTCCGCCGGAAGCCGCGATCGTGTAACCCCGTTCGCCACCATTCCCGCATCGCAAAGAATGGGCGCACCCTCGCGCAGCGCACGAATGCCAGCCTCAGCGGCCCCGCTCGATGCCGAGACATACTGCGTAAGATCCGTCATGCCGCACGCATGAATCATCCGAACCACAACCCGCGCGAGCTCCGGCGGAAACGAAGACAAGTCCGCCTCCGCCCGAATGATTGCAAACGACTCGCGATAGATCTCCGCGGCATCCTTCTTGTAACTCGTCTTCATGAATAAGCCTCAGGATCCAACCGCGCATGATGGGCAACGATTGCCTCTATCGCAGAGTTGGACGAACAAACAGAAGGAACAGTGACTCCCTCAATCTTCACGCTATACCCCAACTCCGTCGCGACCAGCTCGACAGTCGCACCCTTCCTCATGGCGCATTGCTTCTCACATCCGGAGATATTGACCGTCCACCCCGGCCTCGCATCGCGCCCAGCCAAAGAACTAGCCAAAGAATCAGCCAGCCTCACCGCATCGCCGCGAACATCAGCCAGGGATGCCTCACACCCCGTATTCCCTGCACAAGCAGAGAGTCCGCGATATCCATCGCGTCCATCATCCGGCAGACCGACAGCCCGCAGCGAACTCACAACCCCATCGGCGGCCCCTCTGGGAATAGCCCCAAGAACTACTCCCCGCCAAGGCGCAAGTCGAAGATCCCCACTCCACTCCTTCGCCAAACCAGCCATCAGGTGAGCCTGTCCCGCCGTAATTCGACCCAGAGGAACAGACGGAACCACGGAGACAAACTCACTCCCCGCCATCGCCTGCACCCCCAAAGGCGCCTCTAAAAAAGCTCTGCCATCCTCCGAACCAACGCAAGGCACAAGCAGAGCGGACAACCCCTCCAACACCCTCTCCACCGCACCCGGACTAGCCAGAAGAGCTCGCGCCCTCACCGGAATCTCAAGCTCCTTACAAACCCGCAAACACATCCTCGCGGCTTCGAGCATACAGTCAACCACTCGATCAGCCCCCACACCGAAGCCCGACGAGACACCCCCAATAGAGAGCCGAAAGACAATCCCGTCGCCCACCTTAACCGCCCGCAGAGAGACATCATCCGTCTCGCGGCTAAACCACCGCCCCCCGCCGTCTATCCCGAAGCTGAACTTGGGATGCAGATCCATAAACACCGGATCAGCCAGAAACCGCTCGTCGAGCTCCCGAACCAGCGGCCGAGTGTCCACCAACTCCTCAGCATCCAAACCAGCCAGCGGGCTGGTCATAATATTGCGCACACGATCATGCCCCGGCGAAGGAAGAAGACCCGCAGTTCTGAGCCCTTGAACGACCGGCGATAAAGCCTCATCACGAATCGCTCGCAGTTGAATATTGGCCCGGGAGGTAATCTCGATCTGCCCATCGGAGTACGCACTGGAAAGACGGGCAATCGCACACAGTTCCTCCGCGGAGATCAACCCGCCAGGCACCCGAATGCGGAGCAGCAGACCGTCCTTTGCAGGAACCGCATGGAGGATGCCGGGGCAGAAATTGTCTCCAACTCTCATCTTGCATCTCTCGATCACAACGGTCGCGCGAGGAAGAAAACCACCGGATCATCGTGAAAGACGCAGCAATCGCGACGCCCGGAGCCAATTGCCTTCAACCTCTGCAGATGAGCCGGGAAACGCAGCATCAGACACAAGCCGCAATCACCCAACCTTCCCCTCGGAGGCGTGTGGAATTATGCCCGGTACGGACATGGCTCACGGCAGGTCTTCGGAATTTGCAGGCTCCCTACTCGCTCCAGCTTCCCAGTTCATCGCGAACCAGTGCCCTATCGGAGCTTTCGTTCCTGATTACCGCTGCGGGGCAGCTCCGGATCCTCCCCGGATTCCCTTTTTCAGTCTGTTTCGCAAAAAGCAGACACCGAAAGCAGTTCCAGTATAGGTCAGATAAATACTGATATCAACGACGCATCGCCACAAGGCAGCCGTCAGCCGCATAACTCCGTCCGGCGATTCAAACATTCCAGCCCGGCGATCAAACCGCCAAATGGTCGGGAATAACCTCCGGCATCAAGTGTTTCGGCCTACGAAAAAGAAGCAAAGATAGAAGCACGCCTGGACACCGGCACCGAAATGTCGCCAATCATCGAAGTCCAGAAAGGCACCCTAAAAGGCCCAGCGAGAACTCCTAGGTTTATGCACCCCTTTAGTAAGAAATTCTCCAGCAGCCTTGCCTTAAAGAAAGCGATAATTAGCCCACCTTTCTACCGCTGTAACATTCTTTTCATACTCCATTCATTCTTCCAAGATCGGTACGGTCTACGCTTCGAATTATGTCAGCAAAACTACTCTCCCAAGTGCTCCGTACTCTCCTGTGCGTGGTAGCCGCCTTCACCGGCACCGCAGCCTTTGCACAATTCGATACCGGTTCCTTCGTCGGAACCGTGCACGACTCCTCTGGCGCAGCCGTCAAGGGAGCGAACGTCACTGTCACCAATACCGCAACCGGAATCGTCTCCACCACCACCACCAACGAAAATGGCAACTACGAAGTCCCCTCCCTGCGCGTCGGCTCCTATAAGATCTCCGCCACCTCCACTGGCTTCGCCGAGTCCGTCGCCGATAACGTCGCCATCTCTGTAGGCGTCCGCCAGCGCATCGACCTCACTCTCAAGGTCGGCTCTCAGACCACCGTCGAAGTCTCCGGCGTCGCCATCCAGATCGAGGCAGACTCCAGCCAGCGTGGCCAGACCATCACCCAATACCAGAGCGCAGCCCTCCCCCTCGTCACCCGCAACTACTCCGACCTCCTCGGCCTCGTCACCGGCTCCCGCCAGGCCCCCACCGCCGCGACCACGACTTCCATCAACTCCCTCGTCCGCGCCGGCGCCTACAACATCAACGGCCAGCGCAGCGTCTTCAACAACTTCCTCCTCGACGGTATGGACAACAACGCCTACGGCGAAAGCAACCAGGGCTTCGACAACCAGATCATCGCCGTTCCGCCCGACTCCGTCGCCCAGTTCCAGATCGTCACCAACAACGAGAGCGCCGAATACGGCCGCTCCTCCGGCGCAACCATCAACACCTCCTCCGCCAGCGGAACCAACCGTTACCACGCCACCCTCTACGAGTTCATCCGCAACACATCCCTCAACGCCACCGGCTTCTTCAAGCCCACCACCGGCACAACACCCTTCAAGAAGCCTACGTTCAACCGGAACCAGTTCGGTGGCAACTTCGGCGGTCCCATCATCAAGGACAAGCTCTTCTTCTTCCTCGACTACGAAGGATTCCGGCAGGTCCTCAAGCCTCTCAGCGTCCTCACCCTACCCACCCTGAACGAACTCAATGGGAACCTGGTCGTCCCGGTAAGGAATCCCACGACAGGACAGGTCTACGCTCAAAACACCCCTATTCCAGCAGCCGCGATCAATCCGAAGTCGCAACAGATCATCAACTTCTTCAAACAGATTCCAGGTTTACCCCAAAACGGTCCGGTCTCTAATGGTGGAGCCGCTTCAAACGACTTCGCCGTCCAGGTCCCCTTCACCGACAACTCCGACAAGGGCGACCTCCGTTTCGACTATCAGCAGAACCCCAGCAGCTCTTGGTTCCTCCGCATCAGCGACCGCAAAGAGACCGGTATCAACTTCCCGGCGATTCCCATCCCGCTCGACGGACAGACCAACGGAAGAATCCAGGTCCTCGACCAGCAGATCGCCCTCGGACACACTCATCTCTTCGGTTCGAATAAGGTCCTCGACGCCCGTCTCGGCCTCTCTCGCACCAAGGCTGGCAAGTTCAGCCTCTCCATCGGCGACAACTCCATCACCTTCCCCGGACTCCCCACCGACCCGACTGTATCCGGCGGTCTTCCCAGCACCAGCATCTCAGGCGGATTCACCTCCTTTGGCCGCCAGTCGACCAACCCGCAATGGCAGAACCCCGGTCTCGTCGACCCCAAGGTCAACTTCACCTGGATCAAGGGTCGCCACTCGATGAAGTTCGGCTACGAATACGAGAAGATCTGGATGGCCGTCAACGACAACAACCCACTCTACGGCTCCTTCAGCTTCGCGGGTGGCTTTAGCGTCTGCCCCGCCGGCACCCCAATCCCCGGCTCAACCACCACCTGCACCGGCGCTGCTGCAGTCGCCGACAACTACTGGGCCGACTTCCTGTTCGGCAACACCAACTCCTACTCCCTTGCCAACTTCTTCGTAGCCCACCTTCGCCAGAGCATCCAGAGCGTCTATGCCCAGGACGACTACAAGGTAAGCCCCAGCCTCACCCTGAACCTCGGCCTCCGCTGGGAGTACGGCTCACCCTACTCGGAGCAGAAGAACTTCATCTCCAACTTCGATCCCGCCAGCCAGACCGTCCTCACCATCACTCCCGGCGCAGTCGCAGGCAACGGCATCACCCCAGTCAGTGCTGGTGGCGTCTACGGTAAGACCTTGGTCAACCCCGACCTCAACGACTTCGCTCCACGCATAGGCTTCGCCTTCGCCGCCACACCCAAGACCGCGATTCGTGGCGGATACGGCGTCAGCTACGTCCACTACACCCGCGCCGGCTCTGGAAACATCCTGGCCATCAACGCTCCTCAAGCGCAGTTCGCTGCAGTAACCCAGATCGCTCCCACCCCCGCGTCGAAGTGCCCGACCTTGCCTGCTCAGATCATCCCCATCGGTGGCACCGCTCCCAGTTGCTTCGCCACCATCGATCAGGGCTTTCCTTCGGCCCTCGTCACCGCCTTCAACCCCGCCACCGACAACATCACCTACGTTCCCAAGAACAAGCGCGACAGCTACGTCCAGAGCTACTTCCTCAGCATCCAGCGGGAACTGATGAAGAACACACTCCTCGATATCGCCTACGTCGGCAACCGCGGAGCCAAGCTGGAAGGCTTCCTCAACGCCAACCAGAAGAACCCCAAGGTCATCACTAACGGTCAGTTCACTCGCCCCTTCGGAAACTGGCCCAGTGACATCACCGCCGCCATCAACGGCTTCGACTCGCACTACGACGCCCTGCAGGTTCGTTACGAGCAGCGCTTCGTTGGCGGGCTCACCCTGCTCAACTCCTTTAGCTGGTCGCACGCCCTCGATAACGCCAGCGCCTCACTCGAGGGCAACACCCCGTCACCGCAGGACGCAAACAACATCCGCGCCGACTACGGCCAGTCCGACTACAACCTGCCCATCGCCAACGTAACCAGCCTGGTCTACGAACTGCCCTTCGGTCGTGGTCGCCAGTTCCTCAACCACAGCGGATCGGCCCTCAACACCGTCGTAGGCGGCTGGCAGATCAGCGGCATCAACACCATGCAAGCTGGCACTCCCTTCAACATCACCTACAGCCCCAACTCCGCCAACGCCGTCTCTCCGCAGATCGCTTCCAGCTTCCGCGGAGCAAACCTGTACCGTCCAAACCGCGTCCCCGGCCAGCCAGTCGTACAAAAAAAGCAACTGTCGAGCGGCCTTATCCAATACATCAACCTCGCCGCCTTTAGCTTGCCGGGCACACGAGATCCGAATACCACCGCCCTGTTGAGCCCCTTCGGCAACACCTCACGCAACCCAGGCCGCAGCCCGGCCTTCTACGAGACCGACCTCGCACTCAACAAGAAGTTCAACACGCCGGTAGAGAGCCTCAAGGTCGAGTTCCGCACCGAAGCCTACAACCTCTTCAACCACACCAACCTGTTTCTCCCCTCCGGAGCTCTCAGCGGAACTCTGGGCGGAACCCCCACCAACGGCGGCACCGTCTCCAGCACCTTCCAACCCCGCATCTTCCAATTCGGACTCAAGATCCTCTACTAACAGAAGCACCCTTGTTACTGGCGGTCTGCTAAATGCAGACCGCCATTTTTTCTTCTGTCGTTGCTGTTCGGATTAGCGTAGGGCTTTAGCCCTACGAAAAAGAGCTCCAATCAAAAAGGGCTTTAGCCCTGGTCCTTCTTCTCCAGGCCACGACAAACCCTTTGCACTTGCCGCTCCCCGTTTACGGTCATCCCGAAGGCGTGAGGCGCCCACTACTTCGCCTTTCCTTACATGACACTCCTTACAAGGTGCTCTTGATCAGCCCATCAAAGAAGGTCGTCATCTCACCTTGTCAACCCCTCAGAATCTCCGTAAAACTCACAAACACATGAAAAATAACAAGATAATAAATAAAACAAAGTGGCACGTTAGTTATGGACCGCTTGATAAAATAAAACCAGCAACAAAAAGAAAAACCCCGTTCAAGCGGGGTTTCGCTCTTTAACAATCGAAATGCCGTAACTCCAGCCAGCAGACATATTTAGCCATAAGCCTTTTAGATGGAATATTTTGGCACAGCCCGCTCCGCGTATCCCATTGAAATAAATGCGCTTATTCGCAGGCAAGGGGGAGGGGGTGTCCTGACATGCCCAGGGGAAGAGCAAACAGGGACCGGGAAGCCTGCCAAATCGCTCCTCCACGCACAACACGCTACGATGGAAATCATGCTGCGTGTCCCATACTCTGACCTCCTCGCCGCCTTCGAGCGAGCCCTCCTGACCGCGGGCGTCGCCCCAGCCCGCGCCGAACTCTGCGCCCGCATCTTCGCCGAGACCACACGGGACGGCGTCTACAGCCACGGACTCAATCGCTTCGCCCGCTTCATCGCCGCGATCCGCAACGGCAGCATCCAGCCCAACGCCGAACCGGAGTGCACCGCCTCCTTCGGCGCGATCGAACGCTGGGACGGCCACATCGCGCCAGGCAACACCTCCGCCTACGCCTCCATGCTGCGCGCCGTCGAACTCGCCCGCCAGCACGGCTTAGGCTGCGTCGCCCTCGCCAACACCACCCACTGGATGCGCGGCGGAACCTACGGCTGGCTCGCCGCCGAGGCAGGACTCTTCTCCCTCTGCTGGACCAACACCCTCCCCAACCTGCCAGCCTGGGGAGCCTCGACCCCGACCCTCGGGAACAACCCCCTCGTCATCGGGATTCCAAGAGCCGAAGGCCACATCGTCCTCGACATGGCCATGTCCCAGTTCTCCTACGGAGCCCTCGCCACCTACAAAAAGCGCAACGAACCCCTCCCCGTCGACGGAGGCTTCGACGCCGAAGGCCAACCGACCCGCGACGCCGCCACCATCGAGGCCACCCAGCGCCTCCTGCCGGTCGGCTACTGGAAGGGCTCCGGTCTCGCCCTCGTCCTGGACATGCTTGCCGCCATGCTCTCCGGCGGAAAATCCACCCATCAGATTCCCAACGACACCGCCCGCGAATCCGGCATCTCCCAGGTCTTCCTCGCCATCGACCCCTCCAACTTCGCCTCCGCCTCCGAACTCACCCGGATCGCCGACAGCATCCTCGACGACCTCCACGCCGCCCCCCGCGCCGATCCCGCCAAACCCATCCGCTACCCCGGCGAGCAAACCCTCCAACTCCGCAAAGAAAACATGGAATTAGGCGTCCCGGTAGATCCGGCCCACTGGCAACAGCTCCAGACCCAGAACTTCTAGCAAGCTTCGCGCATCCAAACCCTAAGCTACGATTAGACAACAATGACGTTGACCGAAAAATCCGAACTGCTTCACCAGACCCTTCGCGGCCTCGGCTCCGTGCTCGTCGCGTACTCTGGTGGAACCGATTCGGCCTTCCTCGCCTTCGCAGCCCACCAAACGCTCGGCGACAACATGCTCGCCGTCATCGCCGACTCACCCTCTCTTCCCCGCGCAGAGCTCGCCGCCGCGCTCGCCTTCACCACCCAACACGGAATTCCAACCCAGATCCTCCAAACCAGCGAGCTCGATCGCCCCGACTACATCCGCAACGACAGCCAACGCTGCTTCCACTGCAAGGACGAGCTCTTCACCCACATGGAGCAAGCCCGCGCCGAACGCGGCTTCCAGCACCTCGCCTACGGCATGAACCTCGACGATCGCGGCGACTTCCGCCCTGGCCAGCAAGCCGCCGCGCTCCACCGCGCCGTCGCGCCCCTCGTCACCGCCCAACTCACCAAGCCCGAGATCCGCACCCTCGCCCGCCAAGCTGGCCTCGCCCTCGCCGACAAGCCAGCCAGCGCCTGCCTCTCCTCCCGCATCGAGTACGGACGAGCCGTCACACGCGAGAACCTCGCCCAGGTAGAACAAGCCGAAGAAGCCCTTCACGCCCTCGGTTTCCCCCAGGTCCGCGTCCGCCATCACGGCGACCTCGCCCGCATCGAGGTCGCTCGCGCCGACCTCGCCCGCGCTCTTTCACTCCCCGTCCTCGACAGCATCACCGCCGCGCTCAAACCTCTCGGATTCCTCTACATCACCTTGGACACGCAAGGCTACCGCTCCGGCTCGATGAACGAAGTCCTGCTGGACATCGCACCTGCTCCAGTCCTCACCGCGAAAGAAGATTAGCTCCATGCGCATCGCCTATCTCGATTGCTTCGCCGGAATCAGCGGCGATATGTTCCTCGGAGCCCTCCTCGACGCTGGCGTCGATCCCACCGTCCTGCACAACGCCACCGCAGCCCTCAACCTCGGAGCCTCCCTCAAGATCGAGACCGTAGACCGCAGCGGAATCTCCTGCACCAAAGTTCACGTCCTCGAAGCCGGCAAGTTGGCCGAAGCCAGCCACTCTCACCTTGAACCATATACTCACGAGCCAGTACAGCAACAAGCTCAGCAGACTCACACCCATCAGCACCAACCGAAGACCCAGCACCTTCACAAGACTGGCCACGCTCACACGCACGAGCCACATACCCACGATCAAGGCCACGAAGAACCGCACGATCACACGCACGGACGCTCCCTCACCGTCATTCGAGCCCTCATCCAGTCCGCCGATCTAGCGGCTCCAGTCAAGCAGACCGCCATTCGCGCCTTCGAACTCCTCGGAGCCTCCGAAGCCAAGATCCACAATGTAGACATCGAGCAGATCCACTTCCACGAGGTAGGCGCAGTCGATGCCATCGTCGACATCGTAGCGACCAGCGCCGGAATCCACGCCCTCAACGCCGACGGCCCAATCCACTGGCACTGCTCCGCCCTCAACGTCGGTGGCGGCATGGTCGATTGCGCCCACGGCCGCTTCCCCGTTCCCGCTCCCGCTACCGCCGATCTACTCCGCGGAGTCCCGACCTACTCGGCCCACATCGAGAAGGAACTCGTCACTCCCACCGGCGCCGCGCTCCTACGCGCTCTCGCACCCACCTTCGGCCCCCAACCCGCCATGAGCGTCCAGAGCATCGGCTATGGAGCCGGAACCCGCAATCCCCAGGACTTTCCGAACGTCCTTCGTCTCTCCATCGGGGAATCCACCGACTCCAAACCTGAAACCACTCATCAAACTAGCGCCGTAACCGTCCTCGAAACCGCTCTCGACGATCTTTCCCCCCAGATCCTGGCCACCATCATCGACCGCGCTCTCGCCCTGGGCGCTCACGACGCAATGCTCACTCCAGTCCTCATGAAGAAGGGCCGTCCCGGAACCCTCATCACCATCTTGACCGACGACGCGCACCGCGCTGCTCTTGAACGTCTTCTCCTTACCGAGACCACTACCTTAGGCGTTCGCGTTCGACAGGATCAGCGCATCTGCCTCGACCGCGCCCATGCCACAGTCTCAACACCCTATGGTGACATCCGCATCAAGCTAGGCTCCATGAACGGCGAGATACTAAACGTCGCCCCGGAGTTCGAAGACTGCCGCACAGCCGCCACCAACCACAACGTCGCGATCAAGCAAGTCATCCAAGCCGCCACCGCCGCCTACCTCTCCAGCAAGCCGCAATGAACAAGATCACTCTCCTCGAACTCCTGTCCGAAGTAGAACGCGGAGCCTTGAGCCCCGAGGCTGCATCCGCTCGCCTCGCGAATCTTCCCTTCGAAGACCTCGGCCACGCACGCATCGACCACCACCGCGCCCTCCGCACCGGCCTGCCAGAGGTCATCTACGCCGCCGGTAAATCGCCCGTCCAGACTGCCGAGATCTTCACCCGCATGGCCGCCACTGGCTCCGATGTCCTTGCCACTCGCGCCACCCCGGACCACGCAGGTGCCGTCACAGCCACAAACCCCGCCGCTGTCTATAACGAGACCGCCCGCACCATCACCCTTCGTCAATCGCCCCCTGCTGTACCCGAAGGCCACATCGCGGTCCTGTGTGCCGGCACCAGCGACCTTCCTATCGCCGAAGAGGCTGCCATCACTGCCGAGCTCTTTGGCTGCGCCGTCACCCGTCTCTACGACGTCGGAGTCGCTGGCCTCCATCGCCTCCTCGCGGTCCGCTCGCAGCTGGCCGATGCCCATGCTGTCATCGTCTGCGCAGGAATGGAAGGCGCTCTTCCGTCGGTCGTCGGAGGGCTGGTCGCGGTCCCGGTGATCGCGGTTCCAACCTCGGTCGGCTACGGAGCCAGCTTCTCAGGCGCTGCGGCTCTGCTCGGCATGCTGAACTCCTGCTCGCCCAACGTTACCGTGGTCAACATCGACAACGGCTTCGGAGCTGCTTATACCGCTACCTTAATCGCTCGCGCGGCGCACCGTTCTTAGCGGCTTCCGCATCTTAATCGCAAGATTTGCAGGTTAAGGAGATCTCCGATGCAACGTCGTGATTTTCTCAGATCCGCGACTGCGGCCGGTATCGCCGCAGCCACCACCAAAGCCCTTTCAGGAACTTTGGCCCCACCCAGCCCAAACGCCTCTCCGGTCGTTCGCCCTCAGTCCCCAGAGATGATCTACCGCGACCTCGGAACTACTGGAGAAAAAGTCTCCGCCATCGGAATGGGCGGAGCTCACCTTGGCAAGCAGGACGATCCCGCAGAGAGCATCAAGCTGATTCGCTCCGGGATCGACCACGGCATCACCTTCCTAGACAACTGCTGGGACTATCACGACGGCAAGAGCGAGGTACGCATGGGACAGGCCCTCCGCGATGGCTATCGCCAGAAGGTCTTTCTCATGACGAAGATGGATGGCCACACCAAGACCGCATACAACAAACAACTGGAAGAGTCTCTTCGGCGGCTACAAACCGATGTGATCGATCTCGTCCAGTTCCACGAGGTCATCCGCATGGACGACCCGGACCGCATCTTCGCCCCTGGCGGCTCTCTCGAAGCCGCAGTAGCAGCGCGTCAGGCAGGCAAGATCCGTTACATCGGCTTCACCGGCCACAAAGACCCCGCTATTCACCTACGGATGCTTGAGACGGCCCAGAAACACAACTTCCACTTCGATACCGTCCAAATGCCAATCAACGTAATGGACGCCCACTTCCGTTCCTTCACCAAAGCCGTGATGCCCGTCGCGATTCAACAAGGGATCGGAGTGTTGGCGATGAAGACCTTTGGCGATCACTACATTCTGCAGTCGAATACCGTCAAACCGATGGAAGCCCTGCACTACGGGTTATCCCAACCGGTCTCGGTCCTCATCACAGGAATCGATTCTCCAAAGATTCTGGATCAAGCGCTGGAAGCTGTTCGCACCTTCAAGCCTCTTACCCCAACTGAGACGGCGAGTCTTCTCGCGCGAACCAAAGCGGCTGCGAGTGAAGGCAAGTTTGAGCGCTTCAAGACCAGCATCGAGTTTGATGGCACCGTCAAAAACCCGGAATGGCTTGGCTAAGAGTAGCTCGGCTTATTTGCGGATGATCGTGTCACGAAAACAAAGAGGCCGAACGCGTCTGCGATTCGGCCTCTTGTCATTGCGATAAGAAAACTACTGATTCACACCACTGGCGAGGAAGCCGCCATCCACCACCAGAATCTCCCCGGTCACAAACGCGGAAGCATCGCTCGCCAGGAAGATCGCTGATCCTACCAGCTCCTCCGTCTTTCCAAACCGAGCCATCGGAGTCCGCATGAGTAGTTCCTTCCCGCGCTCGCTCTCATCGAGCAGCTTCTGATTCAGCGCAGTCCGGAAGACTCCCGGCGCAATCGCATTCACGGTGACGCCATGGGAGCTCCACTCCACCGCCAGCGACTTCGTCAGCGCGCCGACTGCGGCCTTGCTCGCCGCATAGGCCGCCACCTCCTTCAAGCTGACAAACGTGTTCAGCGAAGCGATGTTGATGATCTTTCCGTAGCCTCGCTCCAGCATGTGCGTGCCGAAGATTTGGCAGGCACGCAACGTTCCGGTCACGTTCGTATCGATGATGTCGTTCCAGACTTCCTCAGGAAAATCCACCGTCGGAGCTCGCTTGATCTTACCTGCGGAGTTAATCAGAATATCGACCTTGCCGAACTCCTTGACCGTGCCTTCCAGCAACGCCTCGAGCGAGGCACGATCTCCGACGTCGGAGGTCAGCCGCAACGACTTGCGCCCCTTCGCCTCAATAGCCTTGGCCGCCTCATCTACCTGTTCGGCACGCCGCGAGCTCGCGACCACATCCGCACCCGCCTCCGCCAGCCCAATCGCCATCGCCAGCCCAATGCCGGCGGTCCCACCTACTACAACTGCCGTCTTGCCGCTTAGATCAAACAACGGATGCCCCATCGCTTCCCTCTCTCTTTCAACCTATAGTCACTTCGTCTTCGAGCCCGTTGCGTGTTCTTGATTCGAGTTACGCCTTCTCTTGTGTCTGAATCTGCATCAAGATCTGTTCGACCACCTCTTCAGGAGACCGATCATTCACCACCCGCACTGCATCCGCCGGAGCCTCCAGCGTCGCGAACTGGCTGGCTAACAGCGCAGGAGTCATGAACTCATGCTTCCGCACCGCCAGCCGCTCCGCGATTAGCTCTTGAGATCCATCCAACAGCACGAAGTGGATCGTTCCCTCGGGCATTCCCGCCTTCAACGTCTTGCGGTACGTCTCCTTCAAAGCCGAACAGGCCAGCACGCCACCCTTATGGTCGGCGTACCAGCCACGCATCAGCCTGTTCAACTCCTCAAGCCATGGCTGGCGATCGTCATCATTCAACGGGTGACCGGCGGCCATCTTCTGCTTGTTCGCCGCCGGATGATAGTCATCCGCGTCGGCAAACACCGTACCCGTCCGAGCCGCAAGCAGCGTCCCGATCGTCGTCTTACCCGATCCACTCACACCCATCAGAACAACAATCATCGTTACCCTTTACTGTCCCAGGAATACCGGCTTGATGTGTCGCTCAAACAGATTCGTCGTCACATTCTTGGCGACGATCTCTTCATTTGCTTCAAGCGCCTTCAGGTACCGATCACCCATCTTCGCCGCCACTTTGAACCCAACGTGAAGCAACTGACGGAAGCTCTGGTTATAAGCCTTGTTCGACTGGTCATGCCGCAGTGCGCTCGTAAACTGCTCGCTGGTCCAGCCATTCACCGCTTCGGCTGTCGGCAGCTTGCTGTCGTCGATGTCGATCACCGTGGCGTAAGGGCCGGTTAGTTCGTCCTTATGGCTCAGAGCCTCGGAGTAGACCTCCTTCGCGATCTCCAGGCCCGTTCCGCCCGCCTCTGCCAGACCGATCAACTCTTCGAGCCAGGTCGTCCCCGCCGTCTTCAAGTGCACGCCTACGCCGAACGACGTCACCGCATCGTGAATCGCCTTGTAGATCGAGAACTTATCCGAACCCGAGTGGACGCTGAGCTTGAGGTTCTCTGGCAGACCGTAGGTCTTGATCGCAAAGGCAATCGCCGCCAGATCCTCGTTGAACTCCTTCGTAAACTGGGGAACATCGCCGACATAGTCCACACCCTTGTTGAAGCGTCCCGTAAACTTCGGCGCAATCGTCTGGATCGGAATCTTCTCATCCGCGATGGCTGCCAGAATAATCAGCAGCTCCACCGGAGTCTGTGGAGAGTCCGTCTCGTCCATCGAGACCTCGGGCACAAACTTGCCTGCGCCCTTCTTCTCCACCAGCAGCCGATAGATCTCGCCCGCATGCTGCACCGCGGCCAGAAACTTATTCGCAACGCCCTTCACAAACGCCTCATCCGTATGGAACGGCTCAGCGATCTTCGGAATCGTTACCGTCCCCACCAGCTCCGGATGCCGCTTCACAAACGCATCGACATCCTCCGGCTTCGCCGGCTGTCCAATCAGATCCGCTACATCGAGCGTGAAGAAGTCGCACGGCTCCAAAAACCGTCCCACCGTCTTCAGATTGATATGATCCGCGTCCAGAAAATAAGGCTTCGTCCAGCCCAGCTCCTTCACCGCAGCATCCGCCGCCTTACGCGTCGCGCTGGGCTCCGAACCGATGATCATGTGCTCGCGGTTGGACTTGTTCCAAACCGGAACCACCTCCACTCCCGCATCCGCCGCTTGGATACACGCCGCCAACTGGGCCTTCGCCTGATGCGCAAACCGGTCGCCCACCCCTACCGAAAATCTAGGAAGCTTCAATCCTTCACTCATTACAGTTGCCCCTCTTTCCCTAATTGGTCGAACCAATATCCAGCCGTCCAAGCATATAGGCTGGACGACATGAATCGCAACTCAACTTAGTCGTTGAATCGCCCCTTGTACGCCCACAGCCCCAACCCCGGGTTCGAGATATAGAAGATCTCCTCCCCATCCACCACATTCCACCCATCCTTCAGCGTCTCGGGATCGTACTTCGCCGTGTACTCGGCCAGATCGCCATACTCGAAGTGAGCTGCTTCAATCTCCTGCCGCGTAAGCCCGCCCGGACAATACCGTATCTTGAAGCGCCCCTCGCTCGACCCGTGGATCAGATGCGCCGCCGCGCTCAGGTTCCTCGCCAACTCGGGATCGGTCTTCACCGCCGCCAATGTCTCAGGAGTCCCGCAGTAGCCGTACTTCCGAATCAGCGTATCGATCGCCTTATCCTCGCCGAACTCATGCACCCCAGGAGCCAGCACGATCAGCTCGGCATCATCCGCTAAGGCCATCCTCGTCCGGTATACGCTCTTGTTCCCCAGCCATGTGCTCTTGAACTCATGTGGATCCAGAAACACCACCGCCTTCTTGATCTCGCGATCCATCATCAGGAAGTTCACCTTCAAACTCAGCTCCGCCGCCTTCTCGAAGCACTCCCGATCATCCCCCACATACATTCCCCGCACGACCAGCTTGCCCGCGTCGTTCTTCCCCACCACCGTCTGCACATACACGATCTGCGGCATCAGCTTGCCGAAGTGCTCGCTCGCATAGTTCAACACCCGTCGCACCGGAGTATCCGCACGTCCCATCATGCGCTCCATCCCGTACACCGCGCCCAGGAAGTGCGAACGATGAATCCCCTGCACTCCGCCCGTCCCCACAAAGATATTCTTGCTGCCATTCGCCATCCCGACGACCTCATGCGGAACGACCTGCCCGATCGAGAGAATGAGGTCATGCCCGCCATCCCGCAGCA
The DNA here is from genome assembly GCF_018449545.1 of Granulicella sp. dw_53. Classification (GTDB taxonomy): domain Bacteria; phylum Acidobacteriota; class Terriglobia; order Terriglobales; family Acidobacteriaceae; genus Edaphobacter. The sequence goes on from NZ_JAAVUR010000018.1 coordinate 88,815, forward strand.
GCTTATTCACCTGTGCCGGCCATGCATAGTCCAGCTTGCCTTCGCTCACCTCCAGCATGAACTCGCTGGGCACCTCGCCCAGCGTCACAATATCGTTGCGCCAGTCATGCACCCGGAACAGCCCCCGCGGCGTCGCTCCGAACATCGTGGAGATCTCCACGTCGGTCATCGCCTTATGCGTCCCCAAAGCAGGCAGCACATCGGTCATGCGATCTCCATAGAACTCCCAGGCCAACTCCGTCAACACCCCGCTCTGCGAGTGCATCCGCGTAAAGTCCGGAGGCACCGCCAACACCTTCTTCCGATCTCCCAGTCTCTCTAAAGCGGTAAAAAGGTTTGCCCGCAACTCAGCAGGAGACATCTCGGTCGTCGGCGATCCAGCACTAAAAAACAAGCTCATAGATCATTTATCTTACTCGCAGGCACAGCGATCTCACCGCCTGCCAAAGGCTAATCATGACGGAACACGATCTCCAACTCCCCATGCCCGGCGGCCTCGCCGACGCGGTCCTCTTCACCCCGGACGCCAGCCAGACCTACCCCGGAATCCTTCATCTCCCCGATATCGGCAGCGTCCGCGAGGCTCACCGCGCGATGGCCCGCCGTCTGGCTGCCGAAGGCTACGCCGTCCTGTTAGTCAACCCCTTCTATCGCACCAGCCGTCCACCGGTCTTCTCCTTCCCTCGTATTCCAGGCGAAGAACGAACCCTGCAACGCATGGCCGAACTGACAGCGCCTCTCACTCCAGAGGCGCTGCAAGCAGACGTCGTCACCTACGTCGATCATCTCCTCGCTCGACCCTCAGTGCACCCTGGCCCTGTGGGCGTCGTGGGCTACTGCTTCTGCGGAGCGCTCTCCCTGCGCACCGCGGCGACTCGTCCCCAGCAAGTCGCCGCTGCAGCGTCTTTCCACGGCGGAGTCCTCTACAAACGGGACGACCCGTCCAGCCCCCACCTCCTCTTGCCGCTGGTCACAGCACGCCTCTACTTCGGCCACGCCACAGAGGATAAAAGCATGCCCGCCGAAGCCATCGAGCGCTTCAACCAATCCCTCGCGGACTGGGGCGGCGCCTACGAGAGCGAGACCTACGCCGGAGCACGCCACGGCTGGACCGTCCCCGACAATCCCGTCTTCAACCAACCCCAAGCCGATCGCGCCTTCCAAAAATTAACCGAGCTATTCGCAGCCACGTTGAGATCACTTTGAAGTCCGGCCTTCGCATCAGGTAGAAAATCGCAACCGCCACCTCTATTTAGCTTGCTTCCATGTTTCGACGAGAGCAGAATGTTCGCCTAGGGCCAAGACATGACTCAGTTTGCTCCGTTCCACTGAGAGCGAATGAGGAGGATCCTTGGGCATCTGCACGTCTCCACTCACTCTCGTTTCGTTCACGCTGGCACTCTCTGCACTCCCACTCGTCGCGCAGGATGCCTCGACTCTGCTCTCCAAGGCCGGCGCAATCGTTCGTTCGATCGACCCCGGGGAGTTGCAGGGCGCATCCTTCGATAAGGTCGAATGCTTGACCGTCATTCCCAAAAACTCTCGTTCGGCGTTTATATTAGGCGCCCAAGAGAGAAAAGGGATTCAAACATGCCGGACGCAAGGCGAATGGAGCACACCTCTCATCGTCACCACCAGGATGGTGCCAGACGCGAGATCCAGCGCGACCAGTGCACTCTCGGAAGACATGATCTTCCTCTCCTCAGAGTCTCAAAGGACACCATCGTCGTGGTCACGCTTGGATAACCTGCCCCTACAGGACGGAACGGCGGCGCTCGTGCTCTGGAAGGAGAGCAGCGGAACATTCGGAGGCCGATCCACTCCGAAGTTCACGATCAAACCCGAGACCCGCAGCGCCGAATCGGACTCTCTCCTTACATCGTCTTTTCTTCGCGACATTCGCATGCTCGATCAGAGAATTCCGACCCCGTCCGGTGCCAGCCCCCCAGCGATGAGTGCACCGCCGCCACCTGCGGCAGCCGCACCTAAATCTCCGCCGAGAGCAGGCATGGTTGGGGAGGGCAGAATGCCCCGGGTAACCGGGACCCATCCACTCGTCTCCGGTGAAAACGAGAAGCCTGGATTCGGGCTGTATAGCTACGCTCTATTCGCACATGCTCCCAGCGACGATGAGCTTCCCGCCTTCCGATCTTTCTTCACGGCCTTGCTGGCCCTACCGACATCGGGCAGCTTAGGTAGAACTCTTCAGCCCGCTCGCATCAACGAAACCGAGATTCCCGTCAACCAGGCAGCCGCGTCGTGGGACTTCATGTCCGTACAGGATCGCGTCAAGTTCGTATTGGACCACTACGACTACGGGCGGGCGGCCGCGATACTCGCTTGCCTGCCAGAGCGTACCCGTACGGGTCCTGTGATCATCTCCGTTCTAGCTCCCATCGACGTATCCAAGCATCCGCGCCCTGTCTTAGTAGAAGACCTGTCCCTGGCTCAACCTGCCTTGATGAGGGCGAGCGTCGACCATTTCGTTGCGCAGGCAAGCGAAGAGAACTTCTGGCAGGAATCGCTCCTCGCCACCCTGGCTTTGAAACTCAGAAATGCCCTGGAAGTTAGCGCCGTCGCTTTGGGCATGAGCAGAAAGGAAGTTACGGAATGGATCAAGATGACTCCCGGAACGTAGTCCAGAATGCAACTGACTCAGCAAAATCGCTATCGTTTGTCGCTATCGCGGCCATCCTGCTGACCACACTTCTCTACGTGCTCTGCTACTTCTACCTTCCGCCTCCGCCACCCTCCGCCGGCTTAGTGTCGCTCTTCGCACTCGTCGCCGTCTTAGCGATCTATCTCCTCAAAAAGCTGATCCTAAGAAAAAAGGAAGGAGAGAGCTCGAATACAAAACATGAATAAGCAAATAAAAGGGACCGGCGAAAAACACCGGTCCCATTCATGCATCTCTGCACTGCCTACAATTTGTAGGCCTTCTTAACCAGATTCACCGTCAGATCCTGCACCACCTCGAAGGCCTCATCCTCATCCAACCGATGATCCGCGACCATCCGCCCCAGGAACGCACAGTCGACTCGCCGCGCCACATCGTGCCGTGAAGGAATCGAAAGGAACGCACGAGTATCGTCGTTGAATCCCACCGTGTTGTAGAACCCAGCCGTCTCGGTCGCCGTCTCCCGGAAACGCATCATCCCCTCCGGCGAGTCATGGAACCACCACGGCGGCCCCAGCCGCAGGCAAGGATAGTGTCCCGCCAACGGAGCCAACTCCCTTGAGAAAGTCGTCTCATCCAGCGTAAACAGAATGAATGTAAACCCTGGCTCGTTCCCAAATTTATTTAGCAACGGCTTAAGGCTCCGTACATACTCCGTCGGCGAAGGAATATCCGCGCCCTTGTCCCGGCCGAACTTCTCGTACACCTTCAGGTTGTGGTTCCGCACGCTACCAGGATGAAGCTGCATCGTCAGCCCATCCTCGACACTCATCCCCGCCAGTTCGGTAAGCATCTGCGCCTGAAACAACTCGACGTCCCCGGCGTTCATCTTTCCGCTGAAGATCCGCTCGTACAGCCGCGCAGCCTCATCCGCCGGCAGGTCGGCAGTCATGGCAGTCAGATGTCCATGATCCGTGGCTGTGGCTCCCATCTTCTTGAAGAACGCCCTTCGCAAGCGCAACGCATTCAGATAGCCCTTGTAGTTCGAGACATCCTCACCCGACACCTCACCCAGCTTCTGAATATTCTCCTGGAACCCCAGGTACTCCGCGTCCACCACCGCATCCGGCCGAAACGTCGGCACGACTCTTCCCTTCCACCCTGAGTCCCGAATCTGCTGATGCCACTTCAAGTCGTCGACTGCCGCATCGGTCGTCGCCAGCACCTCGATCTTGAACTGCTCGAACAGCGCCCGCGGACGGAACTCCGGCGTCTCCAGCTTCTTCGCGATGACCTCGTAATACGCGTCCGCGTTCTCCGCGCTCAGCCGTTCCTTGAGCCCAAACTGGTTCTCCAGCGTATAGTCCAGCCAAAGCCGCGTCGGCGTGCCGCGAAACAGGTAGTAGTGCTTCGCGAAGATCTGCCATACCTCTCGCGGATCCGCCTGCTCCTTGCCATCGGCCTGTGGAACCCCCAGCGACTCCAACGACACACCCTGCGAGTACAACATCCGGAAGATGTAGTGGTCCGGCTGAATCAATAACGCAGCCGGATTCGGAAACGCCTGGTTCTCCGCGAACCAGCGTGGGTCCGTATGACCATGGGGAGAGACGATCGGCAGATCCCGAACCGTCTCGTATAACTTCACCGCAACCTTCCGTGCCGTACCCTCCGCGGGAAATAGCCTGTTCACATCCAGCATTGTTGATAGCCCTTTCGAAATAGATTCACAGTTGAAACTCTCGCCAAGGAAGACTACCAAAATTGGACGGACCACGCTGGACCCGATTTTTTATTCACAGAAAAGAAAAGGGGCACGTCCGAAGACGTGCCCCGCGAAGGCAACCAGCAGCCTACGGGATGTAGTAACGGAAGCCCGTAAACACCATGTTGTTCGTAGCCTTAGGAGCAGCAACGGTGCCAGCAGTCGCGCCAGCACCCTCCCACGTTCCGCGCGTCAGGTAGCTGTACTGCACCTGATACTGGAGACGCCCGAACCTCGGATTGTTGTAGAGCCGGTAGGTAAAGCCCGCCGTCCCTTCGATGACGACCCGTGTGGCGCCGAGGCAGTTTGCCGGGGTACCGGGGTTATAAGGAGCAGCACCGGCAAGACCGTTTCCAGTGCTCGTCGGCAGGGTCTCCGTGTTGCAACCCGCGTTCGAGGCCGTGATTGGAGCATAGCCAGTCAGCTTCCCAAAGTTAGGCGAAGACGTGATCGTGTTCAGATACACCGTGCGCTGCGCGTACTCTGCGCCCGCATAGCCAAACACATCCAGCTTCTTCACCGGATGCAGCTCCAGTGAGGCCAGCCCCTGGTAGTTCTTGATGGGAGCAAGAGTACCGTCCGGGTGAACCGTCGTATCCGGCAAGGTGGACGTGCCATACCGGCCTACGCCCGTTCCTCCCAGTACGTGAACACCTACATCTGCGAAATGCGTCACCGGCACACGGGCATTGGCAAAGATACCGCCGCCCATCTTGGTGTCGTTCTGTCCGCCAGCAGCACTGGGAACCGTCAACGTCTGGTTGGGGTAGTACCGCGAACGGAACCAGCGGCCTAGACCGCCGACCTCGTAGTGCCCGACCTTCGCGTCATAGGTAGCCTTGACGATCACATCCGGAGCGACGTTGTTCGAGTAGTTGGCAGTCACATTGAACAGACCGCCGCCCGTACCTGCGTTGCCGATGAAGAAATTGGCATTCGCATTCGTGGCCGAATAGATGATCTCAGCCTCTTCCAGCGATGCTGCCAAAGTCAATCCACCCAAACGCTGCTGAATACGGATGCTTGGCTGACGCTCCCAACTGAAGCCGACGTGGTACTGCGCATCGACCGTCATCGGAAGGTTCTCAGTCCGGTTATCCGTGCTCTTCTTCGTCTCTGTCACCAGCGACCACATCTGTCCGCCGGTCACAGTCAAACCGTGCTGCGTCGCCGCCTGGCCCCAGATCTGCCGTTGGCGCAACGTATAGCTGTTGCTCTGGTTCTCGTTGCTGGTCGCGCCTGCCGAGAGGAAGTCAACCTCGAAGTAGCCGGACAGCTTGAAAGGACCAGTATTGCCCTCGAACAAACCACCCAAACGGCTCTGCCGTCCGGAGAAGTTCAGCTCGCTGGTATGCGCCTGCGCTGCGCCCGGAAAGGGAGTCGAGTTGAAGGGTGTATTCACATCCGAGTTGAGAGAACGCTGACGGTACACATTCTCAAACGCGAAGAATCCCACCGGCGTAATCGAGATCCCCTTGTAGTGCATCGTAAGAGGCGATTCGATCTTATCCGTCAGATCCTTCTTCGTATCGCTAATCGTCTGTGCCAGCCCTGCATTCGAGCTCTTCAGATCGCTCACCGTCGAGTTCAGCGTCGTCACCGCCTCAGTATTCGCCTGAACACTGGAGCTGACGGTCTGCGCCTGGGCCGTAGCTGCGGCTGCCTGCGCATTCGCCGCCTGCGCGTCCTGCGACGCGGTCGACAACTTGGCATCCTTATCCGCCAGTTGTTGTTTCAAAGCGTCGATCTGAGCCTGCTGGTTGAGCATCTGTTCCCGCAGCTCACGAATCTGACGCTCGGTCGCCGATTCGACCGGAGCCTTCTTCGTGGCCCTTCTTGTCGTCTTCTTCGTCGGAGTAGCTGTTGAACTTGTCTGCGCTGGGAGCATCACTGCATTGATTGCCAATACGGCAGCAAGAATGCCCTGGATTTGCTTCGTCATGAAACCTCTCTAACATCAAATAAAATCAGGGAATTGAGGAAGTCGATGACAGACAGATATCTCTCGGAAGCGCATGAAAACCAATAGGATCGTTCCTGTCTGGGATCTAGTCCTCGAAAAGATTAGACCCAGTTATTCCATGAGGGATATGAATAGACGGTCAATTCAGCCCGTCTTTGCGATCTCGCAAAAAATACTTCGACCACGCGATCACAACAAAGATTCCCGGGAAGAATCGGACAGACACCTCCACTCATTTACCGTATTGTCATGAACTTCATTCGTTCCGGCGCGATCCTCCTCTTCCTCACCAAGCTTGCCTCGCCCTTCGCTCCGGCTCAGACCGCTCTCCCGCACTCCCTCATTCCTGTCCCCCGCGAACTCCGCCTCTCCGCATCCCAATCTCTCGCCGCAGGACTCCAGATCTCCTGCGCCGCACCCTGCGCCCCCGAAGACGCCTTCGCCATCGAAGATCTCAAGACCTACCTCACCTCTCAGAACATCTCGGTCAACACCACCTCGCCCGTAAACATCCTCGTCACTCGCTACGGCTCCGCAAACTCCAAAGCCATCTACTCCGACTCCCTCGCTACGCCCAACCCCAGCGAAGCCATGCCCGATGCCATGAAGCCCGAGGGCTACTCCATCATCCCCGACGGCCGTGGCCTCGCCCTTACCGCCGCATCCGCCTCCGGCATCTTCTACGCCCTTCAGACCGTCAAGCAGCTCATCGACATCACCCCTGGCACCGCCGCCAACTCTCCCGTCCCCATCCTCCACACCGCCACCATCCGTGACTGGCCCGCAATGAAGTACCGCGGCCTCCACGACGACCTCTCCCGCGGCCCCTTCCCCACCCTCGACTTCCAGAAGAAGCTCATCCGCACCCTCGCCGCCTACAAGGTCAACGTCTACTCGCCCTACTTCGAGCACACCATGCAGTACACCGGCCACCCTCTGATGGCGCCCCCCGGCGGAACACTTACCCAGGCCCAGGCCCGCGAGCTCGTCGCCTACGCCACCCAGTACCACGTCACCATCATCCCCGAGCAGGAAGCCTTCGGCCATCTCCACTACCTCCTCAACTGGGAGCAGTACACCCCACTCGCCGAGACTCCGCACGGCCACGTCCTCGCCCCCGCCCAGCCCGACGCCCAGAAGCTCACCCACGACATGTTCACCGAACTGGCCGCCATCTACCCCAGCCCCATGCTCCATCTAGGAGCCGACGAGACCGTCGAACTCGGCAAGGGCCAGACCAAGCCTGCCGTCGACGCGCAAGGCCTCGGCCCCGTCTACCTCGGGTTCATGCAAAGAATCGTCGCCGACCTCCAGCCCCTCCACCGCAAGCTTCTCTTCTGGGGAGACATCGCCTACAAGGAGCCCGATCTCCTCAAGGCCATGCCCGACTCCTTCAAGCAGGCCACCATCGCCGTCGCCTGGGAGTACAACCCGCAGCCTCGCGGCTTCAATCGCTTCATCACCCCCTTCACCGACGCCAAGATGGAGACCTGGGTCGCCCCCGGCGTCAACAACTGGTCCCGCGTCTACCCCAACTGGAACAACGCCCTCTCCAACATCCAGCAGTTCACCGCCCAGGGTCAGGCGCTCGGAGTGCAAGGCCAGCTCAACACCCTCTGGTACGACGACGGCGAAGCCCTCGCCAACAACAACTGGTACGGCATCCTCTTCGGAGCCGAAGCCGCCTGGCACCAGGGCGAAGCCTCCATCCCCGCCTTCCAGTCCTCCTACGGATCGGTCTTCCACGGCGACGTCACCGGCAAGCTCGACGAAGCGCAGCGCGAGCTGATGGTCGCCCACAAGCTCCTCAAGGACTCCCCCTACAAGACCGACGGCCAGGACCTCCTCTACTGGCAGGACCCCTGGAACGCCGACGGCCAGCGCACAGCCTCCCAAATCCGACCCATCCTCTCCGAGCTCCGCCTCCACGCCGAGCGCGCCCTCACCCTCATCGCCCAGGCCCGCGATGCGGCAGCCGCCTCCAACACCCCTCTTCGCGAGATCGACGCCGTCGACGCCATGGAGCTAGGCGCCCGCCGCATGGACCTCATCGGCCTCAAGTTCCAACTCACCGACGAGATGGCCACCAGCTACGCCCACGCCTTCTCTCTTCAATCCTCGAAGAAAAAAGAAGACCGCGAAGACCTCTCCCTGGAGCTCAACGACATCAACGGCGTCAACGGCAAGCTCCAGGACATGCGTAATAACTACTCGCTCCTCCGCGACCTCTACGAGACAGCATGGCTCAAATCCAACCGCCCCTACTTCCTCCGCAACGTCCTCGAGCGCTACGACTACACCATCCAGCTCTGGATCTCCCGCAGCGACAAACTACGCACCGCACAACGCCAGTGGGCCAACTCGCAGTCCCTTCCCGCCGCCGCCGACCTCGGCATCCCCGCCCCACCGCAAACTGCTCAACGCTGAACCAGACCCCAAAAACAACCCGAGGCAAGACCAAATCGGTGTCATCGGTGAAAATCGGTGTTAAGCCGTCCTCAATAGGCCCACACTCTACCCACGGCTAGGAGTCTTCCCCAACAACTCCCGAGCGATCACCATCCGCTGAATCTCGCTTGTCCCCTCCCCGATCGTGCACAGTTTCACATCGCGATAAAACTTCTCCGCTGGATAGTCCTTTATGAACCCATAGCCGCCATGGATCTGCACACCCTCATCGCAGATCCTGCAGGCCGCCTCGCTCGCGTACAGCTTCGCCATGCTGGCCTCCAACGTCACCTTCTGGCCCTTGTCCTTCATCTGGGCCGCGCGCATCGTCAGCAGCCACGCAGCATCTAACTCCGTCGCCATCGTCGCCAGTTTGAACTGGATCGCCTGGAACTCGCTGATCGCCTTCCCGAATTGCCTCCGCTGCTGCGCATAGCTCATCGCCGCATCCAGAGCGCCCCGCGCTATTCCCAGACTCAACGCCGCAATCGAGATCCTGCCCCCGTCCAGCACCCGCATCGCATCCTTGAAGCCCTCGCCCACCTTTCCGACCAGGTTCTCCTCCGGGATCTGACACTCCTCAAAGATCAGCTCAGCCGTATCGCTGGCCCGCAGCCCCAGCTTGTTCTCCTTCTTCCCCGGCCGGAACCCCTTGGTCCCCGCCTCCACCACGAACGCCGAGATTCCCTTGGTCCCCTTCTCCCGGTCCGTCACCGCCAACACCACGGCGCAGTCGGCATACGTCCCATTCGTGATGAAGGTCTTGCTTCCGTTCAACACCCAGCAGTCGCCCCGTTTGACCGCTGTGGTCCTGGCTCCAGCCGCATCCGACCCAGACCCCGGCTCCGTCAGCCCCCACGCCCCCAGCCACCGTCCGCTCGCCAGCCTCGGAATCCACCTCTTCCTCTGCTCGTCGCTCCCCGCCAGCATAATGTGATTCGTACACAGCGAATTGTGCGAAGCAACAATGAGCCCGACACTCCCATCCACCCGGCTCAACTCCTCCACCGCGAGGACATACTCCACATAACCCATTCCCGCGCCACCCAGCTCCTCGGGAAAGATCACTCCCATCAAACCCATCTCCCCCAGCTTCTTCACAACGTCATGGGGAAACTCACTCTTCTCGTCCCACTCGCTCACATGCGGCGCCACCTCGCGCGCGGCAAAGGCGCGTACCTCCTTGCGAAGCTGCTCTTGTTCCTCGGTCAATCCAAACATCGCTCCTCCTTCGCATTCATAACTAAAACTAATACTAGTATCATATAAACCTATAGTTTGGCTTCCCAACAACATTCCATACCCTGGACTATGTGCGATAGGCTACACTCGCGCCACAACTACAATCCCGGTGCCGTCGTTACCGGCGCCTTCGGCCTCTCAACTTCCACCCAGCGAACGAACAGGAAGGAGATATTGCATGACCAACCTCGAGCATCCCCCCTTCGACCTCGAAGCCTTCCTGGGAAATGCCGGCTCAGGGCGCAGGTTGGTCCACATCAAGCCGAAGGAGCTCTTCTTCTCAGCCGGAGCCGTCGCGGATTCGATCTTCTATCTCCAGCAAGGCCGCGCCAAGCTGACAGTCGTCTCCCATACAGGCAAGGAGGCAACCCTCACTCTCCTCTCAACCGGGGACTTCGCGGGAGAGGAAGCAGTCTCAACGGGCAGCGAACGGCGGCTGGCATCCTGTGTGGCTCTCACAACATGTACGGCCTTAAAGATCGAACGAAAAGAGATGATCCGCGCAATGCGCGAGGAATCGGCACTCTCCGATTTCTTCGTCGCTTTCCTGCTGGCTCGAAGCATGCGGACCCAGGCCGATCTCATCGATCAGCTCTTCAACTCGAGTGAAAAACGTCTCGCAAGAATTCTCTTGCTCATGGCGAACTTCGATCAGCCGGGGAAACCGGAACCGCTCATCCCGCCCATCACGCAGGAGACCCTCGCAGAGATGGTCGGCACAACGCGCTCCAGGGTCAGCTTCTTCATGAACCGCTTCCGCAGCCTCGGCTTCATCGAGTACAAAGACCGCATCACCGTTCACGAATCCCTCCTGAATGTAGTCCTCCAGGATCGTCACCTTATACAAGCAATTCACGCAACCAGCGTGAAAGAATTAATCCCCTCCCTTGGAGTCGTAGAGAAGCATGAGCAAAACTGAACAGACGAAGAGTTGTGAGACTGCCATACTTCTGCCAACCACTACCAGCAGTGCACTTTGGGAGAAGTCCACCTTGTCCAACGGGATAGAAGAGCTTCTCATGGTCAGCGATGAGCCCTCCATTTCGCCGAAGATCCTCCTCGTCGATGACGACGATTCCATCCGGCTTGCCCTCTGCTCGGTCTTTAAAGGAAACGGCTTCGAAGTGGTCACCGCCTCCAATGTGAACGATGCCCTAAAGCTCATCAGCTCTCAGACCTTCGATGTCCTGCTCAGCGATCTGAACATGCCCGCCGCGGGCGATGGACTGACCGTAGTCAGCGCCATGCGGCACTCCAATCCCAAAGCAGTCACCCTGATCTTCAGTGCCTTTCCCGAAATGAAAGAGGCCGCCGCCGCCATCCTCATGCAAGCGGATGAGGTCATGGTCAAACCGTTGCCGGCGGATCTTCTGGTCGACAAGATCAAGCTGCACCTGAAGGTGGGCGCGCCTCCCGTCCGGTCGGTCGAAAGCCTGGCTGGGATCCTTGAACTCGAAACGGATACGACGATCAAAGACTGGCTTCTGCGTGTAGAGCACGCGCCCCATATCATCCCGGTCGTGCTCACCCCGGAAGCTCGTAGCGCTCACCTGCCCCAGATGTTCCGCGACCTCGTCTTTCGCCTTCGCTACCCTCTGCCTCTGGGCTCCCGTGCGCTCCGCTCCCAGGCCGCCGCCCAACACGGTCTGCTGCGCCGCAAACAGGGTTACAGCGCCGCCATGATCGTGGAAGAGTCTCGCATGCTCCAGGTAAGCATCTTTCAAACCCTCCAGGACAACCTCTCCAAAGCGGACTTCAGCAAACTCCTGCTGGGAGTCATGGCCATCGCCGACGAGGTAGACTCCCAACTCGCCCAGGCCATGACAAGCTACATCTCCGAGTCCGAGATCGACGACCTCCCCACACAGGCATAGGAGCGGACAAACAGAGCGCTAGCCAATCGCATCCAGCGCCTGCGCCAGATCCGCCACAATATCCTCCACGTCCTCGATCCCCACCGAGATCCGCATCAGCCCATCCGTAATCCCCAGCCGCGCTCTGCCCTCGGCTCCCACGGCGGCGTGCGTCATGCTCGCCGGATGGCACACCAGAGTCTCTACCCCGCCCAGGCTCTCCGCCAGCAGCGCCAGCTTTAGATTCTTGGCAAACTTATTTGCATTCGCCAGCGACCCTGTCTCCAGCGAGATCATCGACCCGAATCCGCTCTGCTGCCGCGTCGCCAAAGCATGATGCGGGTGATCCGCCAGCCCCGGATAAAACACCTTCAGCACATTCTTATGCCTGGTCAAAAAGTCGGCCACCACCCGCCCATTCGCATCATGCTGCTTCATCCGAATCGCAAGCGTCTTCACCCCGCGCAGCAGCAGATAGCTCTCGAACGGAGACAGAATCCCGCCCGTGCACTTCTGCACATACTTGAAGGTCTCGTCATGCTCCGGCTTCGTGCACACCAGCACGCCACCTAGACCATCCGAGTGCCCATTCAAAAACTTCGTCGTCGAGTGCATCACGATATCCGCGCCCAGAGCAATCGGTTGCTGCAGATAAGGCGACAGAAACGTGTTATCCACGCACAACTCCACCCCACGCGCATGGCAGATATCCGCCACCGCCCGAATATCCGTCACCGCCATCATCGGATTCGTCGGCGTCTCGATATGCACCAGTTTGGTCGCCGGAGTAATCGCCGCCGCCACATTCTCCGCGACGCTCGTATCGACATACGTAAAGCCCAGCCCAAACTTAGCCATCACGTTGTCGAACATCCGCGCCGTGCCGCCATAGACATTGTCTGAACACACCACATGGTCGCCGCTCTTCATCATCGTGCAAAGCGCCGTAATCGACGCCATCCCGCTGGCGAACACATGCGCGCTCGTCCCACCCTCCAGCGAGCACAGACTCACCTCCAGCGCATCCCGCGTCGGATTCGTCAGCCGCGCATACTCATGCCCCTTGTTCTTTCCAATCTCCTCCTGCTGATACGTCGACGTCAGATAGATCGGCACATTCACCGCACCCGTCAGCTCATCCGGAGCCTGCCCATCATGAATCGCCCGCGTCGCAAATCCCTGCCTCTTCAACTCGCTCATACATAACCTCGGTCAACACAAAATCTACGAATCCTTAGACCTGTCCCAACAACCCCTTGGAAAGATACCGCTCCGCCGAATCCGGAATCACCACCACCACCCGCTTCCCCGCTCCCAACCCCCCCGCCAGATCGATCGCCGCGCACACCGCCGCTCCCGCGCTAGACCCCGCAAAGACACCCTCCTCCGTCGCCAGCCGCCCCACCATCTCCATCGCCGGATCGTCCTTCACCATCATCACCCGGTCGCACACGCTCCTATCGAAAGTAGCCGGCACCGTCGTCACCCCAATCCCCTCCACCCGATGCGAACCAGGCTCCCCGCCCTGCAACACACTCCCCTGAGGCTCCACCGCCACCATCAAAACACCCGCATCCTTGACCTTCAAAAACCGCCCAATCCCCGTAAACGTCCCCCCCCCCCCCCCCCCCCCCCCCCCCA
>NZ_JAAVUR010000019.1 GCF_018449545.1 Granulicella sp. dw_53
TGGCCAGGCTATCACGATCGACGAAGGAGCAAATGCCGAAACGGCGGTTGTCTCTTCGGTGAGAGGCCGTGGCGCCGCAACCATCACACTTGTCGCACCCCTCGGTCGCGCTCACGCCGCTGGCACTCAGATTTCGGGTAGCGGCATCAGCATCACAACTCCATTGACACGGACTCATTCCGATGGATCTCAGGTCTTCAACAGCGTTCCCACTCCTGGCGCGCCGAACCAATATGACGCTGGAAATCATTAAGCTGTAGGCACTGAGATCCCTCAGAACGGCTCTGTCTTTTTTGCTGGAAGTCCTGCCGGGTTGGAGGATCGGGTGTCGGTGAGGGAATTCGGCAGACTACTAGATGTACGAACGACATGACCCAATGATTACCCTTCGCAAGCTATCTGAATGACTGATGATGCCGTCTTTGAGCGGCTTGCTACAGCTATTCTTCGCGAGACGCGACTGGAATACTCCGCGCTACTACGGGTCACTACACCAAACGTCAAAAATTGTACGCGAAGGAATTTCGATCACTGGTTTGAGGCTGTTCTCAAAGCTGTCTCGCAGCCGTTCGACTAGGAGTTCCTGGCCGTCATGATTCCCGCGATGCTGCCCCCGCCGACGCTGCTCAAGGTATTCGAGTTCGCCGCGGATGTCTTCGAGATGCGCCCGGCACTCTTTGCCACTGCGATGTTTGTGGGCAAGTTCATTCAATTCCTTGTCTGCGCGCTGATCACTATCTTTTACGGCCCCCAACTCGTACACGGACTCACCGGTATAGCAAAGCGCCACGCAGTTCTCACTTGGTCGGTGTTCGGTCTACTGCTGGTAATAGTGGGTATCTGGTTCTCGCGCAAAGCAAAGGAATCTCGCTCGCCGAGAACCGACTTGAGAACCGATCAGAGCCTATCAGCCGATGAATGGCCAGTGTCTGTTGGACAGCTCAAGAAAGGGAAACTTTATGTGTAGCGCCTGTAGCTCAAGGCAGGCTTGAGGGCGCGATAGATGGTTTTGATCGCGCATGTGGAAGCGTGTCGAGATAATCCCGTTTTCGTAGAGCACGGGTGGTCGTGATCTCTTTGGGCGAAAGCTTGAACCCTTGTCTGCTTGCACCCGGTCTGCCCGCTTGATGGAGATTAGGAGGGTTTCCGTCGATGAGCGAGGCTGATGGCTATGTCTGTCCGCACCCAGTTTCGTTTCCAGGCTTCAGCCTGATTCTCATCAAAGGAAAGCTGGCAGATCCGAGCTTGTTGTCCGGTACCGAAGTTACTCCACCGAGGGCTAATCGAACTTTGACAAAGTAACCATAGGCAATCTCCTCCAAGGGAACCGCAAACAATCACGATTTTCTCATGGGCTGACTAGCGTGAGAGAAGGCGCTTATCGAAAGGGAAGCGTCCCACAACCTGGGGCTTAATATTGTGGGCCTCTGACACTAATGGATTGAAAATGCAGTTCTTCGCCACCGGCACGATTACAGATGGAACAAGCAACCCAACCTTCTTCGATTCCGACAGCCGGCTGTTCCCAATATTTTGGGTGATAGTGATGTCTGCCTACCATTGTTGAGGGAGCGAACTTGAATCAATTGGCTCGATGAGATGATCCGGAATCTCAACTGAGAGGAGCTGATAGGTGTCCGGCATCTCGTCGTCGCGCCCAACGTAGACGATTGTTTTCTAAGAGGCAAAGTGCTGGGTGGTATGAAAGATACACGACACGCCGACCTTGATTGCGTGTATGCCATCGGCCATCTGCGAATTCGCCTCCTTTCCAGTCAGGTCTGCGTGGTTACTGACACGGTATAGGATCAAACGAAGATACCCTCATCGATCTGATAGAGCATTTGGCGTACAAGGTCTCCGCCGACTTCACTGCGAAGCATATCCAAAGGGGAGCGGCCTTCCAGTCCCCGATTTGCACTCTGAGCCACCGCAACGCTTTGTCGTGATTGCCAAACACGCGATCGGCCAGTGCAAGAATTTTGGCGATACGCAAAGTGCAGTCAGCCTCTTCCGGGGATAAGGGCTGCTTCTTGTCTTTCCTATGTTTGAGCGTCCGAGCAGGTAAGACGACGCCATGAACTTCACTGAAGGTCAGGCCTTCATTGCGCAGTATCTCGACACTACTGATCGGGATGCCCTCCTCGACCATCATGGCCAGTTGGAACTCGGTTGGGCGCTTTCCAAAGATTGAATCAAGGATGCGATTTTCCGCTGTAACGTCCGGATCTGAGACCGGCTGCTGGGATGGAAGCTCATTGACGGCTAAGGTGTGGCATATGCCCCTAGAGCCTCAAGCTGCGGGATGAATCAGACAAGAGGACAAACATAAAGCGAAGACACTCTCAATGCCAAAAATCGCTCCATCGTAGGATGTACCGTTCTTGAAGATCCCAAAGATGCCATGTAGTAGTTTGCGGGAGACCGCCATTAGTGCTTGAAGCTTGGTCTTATGGCGGGCCTGCAGGTGCAGGTAGAAGGCTTTCAGGTGGGGGGTCGAAGCGGACGCCGACAAGGGCCGGCATATAGAGTGCGCGTCTGAGGTACCGGTTTCCATGCCGACTGATTCGCGAGGGCTTGTAGACTGAGCTGCGAGAGATCTGGTTTGCCGGATCGAGTCCGCTATGTGCGTCCCACTGGCGTGCGGTCATCTTCGGATCGAGCGCCACAAGCTCACCGAGCAATTGCAGTGCGCTGGTCTCAGCGATTCCTGGAATTCCGATCAGCTGTTTGAGTTTCGGCTTCAGTTCCTCACTCTGATCGACTAACGACAGTGCCGCCTTGCGTAGTCGCAGGATGCGTTTCTTCAGCCCATCCAGCGAATGCTTCAGATCCTGACGAATACAGCGTGGCGTCGTCGCCGATACCTCAGCTGCATGTAGCCGGTTGTTCAATCGCGTGTGCTCGTCGGTGAGCGCGACGAGATGCCGGCTAATCGCACGCAACTCCAACGCGATCATACCGGGACGCTGCCAAGCGACAAACTGCATTCGCCGGCTATACTCGGCCAGCGCCACTGCATCGGCTGCGTCTGTCTTTGATCGGCGAAGCGTCTGAGCAAATCGATTAGCCATCTTGGGATTCAGGACGGCGACCTCGATGCTCGGTGCCATATCCAGCGCCATCGCCAGGTCCGGCGAATAGACTCCCGTAGCCTCTAGCGACACTCTGCCCCTCTCTCCTCCCTTCAGCAACCAACCGATTAGTTGTTTGTGGCCCGCCGCCGAGTTGGCAGACTCCCGCTGCTCGAACCCCTCCCGATTCTCTCGTTGAACTGCCACGGCCAGCGTCGCCGCACTCACATCAATTCCCGCATACACCGTTACATGATTGGAAACAGATTCCTTGCTCATCGCTCTCCTCCGGCGTTACTCTGAGCTCCGGCACCGTCCCGCGTCCGCTTCGAACGGACTTGCTCTTTTCGCCAACCTTGAACATGTAGGCTCAAAAGGCCTCCGATTCTCCACGGCGTCATAAAGAGAGGGACGGGGCCGATCTTGGAGCAGGTTCAGCTTGCACTGGCCTCAGGACTGTACGGCCTCTCCGCCGAAACGTAAATAAGCATTACGCCTCAAACCGCAAGATACAAGGACTGTGAGAAGAGAGGGAAACGGCTTTATGTTTTCCTCTTTTCCCATCAGGCCGTCATTTCCACCGCCTTCAACCCCTCGCGCGAAACGTCCTCTGATCCTTTACGTGAGGAGGCGTTCACCATAGCCAAAGTAGTAACTTCCTCTGGGTTGTGTCTGGCCACCGCGTGACGCGCAGTAGCCTGGAACGGTGGCTTCCACCGCGTTACCCCTCTGGGTCAGCCCATTCACACTGGCCAACTGAGGAGCGGCTTTGACTCAGATGCTGCTTTACGAGGTCGGGCGGGTATTTATTAATGTAAAAGCTAACAAGCGGAAAAGCTTACTTTGAGACTGGTCGGGATTGGAGTCCAGACTCCGGGGAAAGCTGGACCTGCTCGCCGTTTGCAACATAATCGTCACCTCCGACGGCGCAGCCGTGCGGAACTGTTCGACCTGCTACGGCTTGAGGTCGATCCCCTTGCCGTGTGTAAACACGTTTGCGCCGAGACCGATTTCCCCACCGCTGGCCGCTCGAAGTACAAAGCCGCTGCCCCATTTAGAATCGATGCACAGCCATATTCGGCCGACGCGTTCCATTGGAGACATTCATGCGCATCTCAACCGCAGGTAGGCTCTACGCGGCACTAGGAGGACTCTTCTGCGGTTTGATTATTTTGAGTGCGTGGTGGCAGCGCAAGCTGCTTCCTTCGCTTCTCGGACTGCTTGATGAAGACACTCGCCTCTTTCTCACGAGGACACTCTTCTATGTCGGCGGCAAGCCGGTCAGAGTCTGGTTTCTGATCAAGGTTTTTCTGTTCCTGGTATTTCTATCCCTTCTCTCCCGGTTTTCGCGATATGTGATTCGGATACTTATACGCCACAACCCTAACTTTGGAGAGCATCGGCAATACATTCTTGTCCGATTCGTCTCCTTCTTTATCTATGTGGCGGGTATCCTCATAGGAATCCATGTTGAGAGGATCAGCCTCAGCACGCTCGTCATTCTCGGCGGCGCGTTGGGAGTGGGTATCGGGTTCGGTCTTCAATCGTTGGTCAGCAATCTGATTGCGGGCCTCATTCTCCTGGTCGAGCAGCCGATTCACATCGGCGACCTGATCGAATTCGGAAACAAATCCGGTGAAGTAGTGCGGATTGGAACTCGTTGTTCCTTGATCAAGACCTCCGACAACGCTCTACTGGTGATTCCGAATTCCGAGTTCGTCACGAAAGATATCCTTAACTGGACAGCCAGCGATCCCAAGATTCGGGTCTCCATTCCGGTGTCGGTTGCTCATGGCAGCGATGTGGAACAGATCGTCCGGGTGTTGCTCGGATTGGCGGCGGAACACGCAGACGTCCTTGAGAACCCGGCCTCCGAGGTTATCCTCGCTGAGCTTGGCCAAAGTTCGATCACTCTCACGCTTCGAGTCTGGACGGTCAAAGGTGCCAGCGATTTTGCGAAGCTGCGTAGCGATATTTATTTTCAGATCGTGCAGCGTTTCAAAGAAGTGAACATTGAACTGCCTTTGCCTCAATTGGAAGTTCATTGGAGGAGCAATGGAACTGCCGGTCGGGGGGTTCCTCCAGAGTAAGGGTTCGGAATGCAACTTGTATGCAGGAGGAGCAGATGAGAGCAGATCGTCGGCAATTCAGTCTCGGGCTCACGACCACGTTATTTGGCTTAGGGATGAGTCAAGGGGCCTACGCCCAGAAATCAGACAGCTCGGCCGGAGGATCGAAGCCGACCCATCATTACTTTTTCAAAGACCCGACGTTTGAAATGATCTTTCTCACGAGTCTCGGACGTGCCTACCATTGCGGGGGCAACGTCGGGAAGGTGCTTTATCTGACTCGACAGGTTGAAGACGGGAACTTTGAGAGTGCGTACCTCGCGTTCATGCAGGCTGGCGATGAAGCCCGGCAACTGGCGGAAGGATCCGCAAGCCATGGCCACAAAGAAAGCGCAAGGCAGGCTTATCTCTGGGCACAGAATTTTTATGACAGCGCAACCTACTTTGTCGATGGTTCCAAAGATCCGACACGGTTCCTGGCCACCTGGGAGTCGCTGTACGCCTGCTGGCTGAAAGCGATGCCTTTGTTTGAACCGGCAATCGAGCCAGTGAAGGTCCCTTACGAAAACACTGAACTTCATGGATTCTTCCTCCGGGGAGCAGGTAAATCAAAGAAACGTCCGCTGCTGATTCTTTCTAACGGCAGCGACGGCTCCCTGCTGGATATGTGGCTCTGGGGCGGCGCCGGAGCACTGGCCCGCGGATACGATTGCCTGATGTTCGATGGCCCAGGACAAGGCTACGCCCTTTGGAAGCAAAAGCTTTATTTTCGGCCGGATTGGGAGAAGGTAATCTCGCCAGTGGTCGATTATGCGGTCTCCAGGTCCGATGTCGATCCGAAGAGAATAGCCATTCAGGGAATCAGCCAGGGGGGATACTGGGTGCCTCGTGCTGTCGCATTCGAAAAGCGAATCGCAGCCGCCATCGCCGATCCGGGCGTAGTCGACGTTTCGACCTCCTGGACCGCCAGCCTGCCTCCGCCACTGCTCGCTCTGCTGAATGCTGGACGAAAGGCTGAATTCGATGGGTTTTTGGCGAAGGCTTTGAGCCCCGGGGCGAAAGCAAACCTCAATTTTCGTATGAGGCCTTTCGGATTTTCATCGTACTTCGATACCTACAAAGCAGTATCGGAATACAACCTGCGAGGAGTCGCCGATCGGATCACCTGCCCATTGCTGATCACTGCGCCCGCAAATGAAACGTACTGGCCTGGCCAATCACAACAACTCTACGATTTAGTGAAATCACCGAAGATGTTGGTCCATTTCTCCGAGAGTGATGGGGCCGACTTGCATTGTGAGCCTAAGGGAACCGGGCTGCGCGATCTTCATGTGTTCAACTGGCTCGATCAAACATTGCGGTAACGCCCGATGCACAAGGTTCGTCATCAAACTCGCCGTCCCGCAAGGCTAAAGCCGTGTAGGACGTTAGCTCTCGCTCAGGAGATAAGCAGCGATCATGCATATTGAAGCCAGACTGGAAAGGATGGGACTGCGCTTGCCCAATGCCCCTGGGCGATGGAAGCGTAAGCAGGGGTAGGCTGAACGTCAGCTAATTTAGTTGTGAAGTGGGTCAAGCACAACGGCACAGTACTTTCGGTTAAGTCGGCAAGCATACAGACTGCGATCCTTAACTGAGATACGCGATAAGAGCGAAGGGAGAGGGTCGTCTATCGTGTCTTACAACTTATCGTTTACCAGAACCTATGAAGGCCTATTGAGGGTGGCAGTTGCCATTGATTTGTCTTATGAAGCATTAGCGAAGACGGTTCCACTCGAGCCTTACAACACTAGCCTCTCTTCGAATCCCAGAACTACGCGACCGCGGTGTACCAATCGGCTCTGACCCACCAAGTTCGGAAAGAGTTCCCGGCGCTCATTGAGCGCGCTCTCGCGTTGGCTCGCAGTCTGCCAGTCGGCATCGCTCGCAGTATCTTTGTTCCGCTTTACGGATGTTTTTGCCATGAAAATGGCATGCGCAATTGTTCTACAGGTAAAGGAATATTTCTACAGGCTAAGGCAAATTTCTACACCTTTAGGAATCGCTTAAGTCTTTTGTCTTCATCAAAGCCGTTCTACAGGTAAAGGAAAAACGACACCGGGGCAACCAGCACGAACAACGGTGCAGGCAACTACGCTCTCGTTGACACCTCGAAGCTTTATAACGGCGCGCATACGGTTAACCATTGGGTGAACGCGGCGGCTCTCACCAACGCACCTGTCGCCACTGGACCGAACGAACTCTTCGCCTTCGGTGGTCAAGCGGCACAGGCAAACGGCCCGAACTTCCATCGCGGAGACGTAGGGCTCCAGAAGCAGTGGCACATTCCCTTGAGTGGCATTCTAGAGGGTGTTAGGGACTTGACGTGAGAGTATGGGCCAGATTTCTGAGCATGAGGGTGGCGAAGGCGAGCAGGTGTAGACCTTTGAGGGTTGTGTCGAGCCGTTCGTAGTCCCTGGCGAGGCGTCGGAATCGGGCTGCCCAGGCGAAGCTTCGCTCGACCACCCATCGTCTTGGCAGCAGCACGAAGCCTCATTTGGCCATGGGGTGTTTGACGACTTCCAGTCGCAGGCCGTGCTGTTGAGCGGCTTCGGCGGCGTTCGGTCCGGTGTAGCCCTGGTCGACATACGCCATCTCGACGGTGCCGCCGGTTACTTGCTGCACCTGTTCAGCCAGCGCGGCCACCTGCTCGCGGTCGCCCTGATCGGCCGGTGTCACGGTCAGGGCCAGCAGATGTCCCAACGTATCGACCGCGATGTAAACCTTGGAGCCCTTGCGCCGCTTGGCTCCATCGTAGCCTGCCCGCGCTCCCGATTCGGGCGTCGATTGCAGTGTGCGGCTGTCGATGCATACCACGGTCGGCTGACCCTTGCGTCCGCCCACTCGCGTAACAGGGAGCCCACATCTGCCACCAACAGGTTGAAGCAATCGGCCTTCAACCAGCGCTGCATCTGCTGATAGACCACCCACCATGGGCCAAACTCGCGCGGAAGAAAACGCCACTGTCCGCCCGTCCGTGCCACATAACGCACCGCATTAAATACCGTGCGCAGATCATGCTTGCGCTGCGGGCTGTCCTCGCGGCACAGCAGCAGATACGGCAATACAAACGCCCACTCCTCGTTCGTCACATCACTCGGATAGGGTTCAAATCCCTTGCCAGCCATCCTTCCATGCTCGACAAACAATCCAGCCGCGCAAAGAACCTAGACAGGTACAAAGTCCCTAACAGACTCTAGAGTCCCGCACAGAAGCGTTCAGCATTACGAACACGCCGAACTTCGGGCAGCCTGGATCCCTCACACCCACGGCGAGCAACTTCGCCTCCATCACCAACACGAGAAACACGCCGAACGATTCGCGCCAGGTTCAGTTCGCAGTGAAGCACATCTTCGGACACGATCTGTAAACAGTGGCAGGATGGCTCTCCGCGAGCCATCCTGCTTCCTCAACCAAATGGACGGTGATGGGTGAGCCGGATACGCTGTTGGTTTGCGGGATCGGAGGGTGCTCCCTGCACACGCAGACGCACAAACCCCAGCCCAGAAATCGCTTATTTAGCCAGGTTCGCTAATCCGGAGACATTTCGGTGGTTAGGATGAGATGCTCGGCAGCATTGCATTCGCAATTGCGCCGTTATTCGTATGGAATAAACAAAGAACTTATTTGTTTTTTGCTTGGTGAGATTTTATCGGGCGTGATGTAGAGCAAATAAGTACTTTGAAGTCATAAGCAACAACCTTACAAATCGTCAGAGTAGGCGGAGAGCTTGCAGTTTAACTAACACATTCGTAAACCATGCAACTTTGTTACCTATAAGTTGAATTGAGTGTTATGGCCCACCATAAAAAAGTAAGTACTGCCCTAAAGGGCAGAACCTTTGTAAGCAATATTATTCTATGAGAGAGTAGATTTGCTCAGTAGCCTTGTCCCCAAGAACGCGAATGAGCGCAAATAGACTATGGCACCATGGAAACTGTTCTCCTCGTTACAAGTTGTGACTCTGCTTGTTGTTTCCGGCGCGCATCACCACGCCGTAAGTCAAGAGCCTAAAACGGCGTTGAGCCCTGGCGAAATCATCTACAACAATCGGTGCGCCGGTTGCCATGACCGTCCCTATGCCACGAGAGCCCCATCCAAGGCGGCACTCAATACGATGACGGTTGCAGCAATCAGCGATGCACTTACGGAAGGAATTATGAAGGTGCAGGGCTCGGGTCTAACGGAGACTGAGCGCGCCGATCTAATCCGTTATCTGACTTTGGGACGAAAAGAGTTGGCTCCTCCCAAGGACACTTGGTCTGACGGTATGATGTGCCCGGCCGACCGTCGCGCAGTCGACCTTAGCAGCGCGGCGCCAGTAACTGATTTTGGCTTCGATAAACGGAACACTCGAAGTTTGACCGCACGACAGGCGGGTCTTACAAAGGCGGATCTGTCTAACATGGAGCTCGCTTGGGCAATCGCGATTCCTGGCGGGATGACGATGCGCACCCAACCCGCCATCGTCGGTAATACCGTGTTCCTGCCGGTGGCCGATGCACGTTCCGTTTATGCCTTTGATGTGTCGCAGCCCCTGAAGCCATGCGTAAAGTGGATCTACAAAACGAAAAGCAAGTCGGCCCTCCGCACTAGCGCTAGCTATGGTGCCCTGGCGGACGGTCGAGGTGTTATCGCATTCTCGGGTTCCGATACCACCGCCTATTTGGTCGACGCCAAGACAGGTAAGGAAATATGGACCAGGCATATTGGAACCTATCCCTACTCTCTGGCCACGGGAACGCCTGTCGTACTGAAAGATCGGATCATTGTCCCGATCTCTCAGTACGAAATTCTTGTTGCCGAACCGAACGAGCGGAGCTGTTGCACAAATCACGGCTATGTGGTGTCGCTGGACCCAAAGGATGGGTCACAACAATGGCGGTACGACACGATGGAGGAAGCCAAGCCGATCCGCGATCGCGGTGACGGAAAATATCTGTACGGACCTTCCGGGGCGCCGATCTGGTCGTCACCAGCCGTGGACGAGGAGAAGGGCGTTATCTTCTTCGGCACCGGCGAATCGAATTCACCGCCAGTCAGCAAGAATACGGACGCTATTATCGCTGTCGGGCTCGCCGACGGCAAGGAGAGATGGAGCTATCAGGGTACGAACAACGACATTTATCTGTATGGTTGTGGTCCTCACCCAAAGCCAGACCAACTAAATTGCGTCAAGGATGCTGTTTATCGAGACGTGGACTTCGGCGCCTCGATGATCCTTGCTTCCCTGAAAGGGGGCAAGGAGGCGATGTTCGGCGGCCAGAAATCTGGCACCGTTTGGGCACTCGATCCATCCACTGGAAGACTTCTCTGGCATAACGATCTTGGCAGAGGCAGCCCGCTGGGAGGCATACATTGGGGTATTGCCTTTGCTGATAACACCGTATATGCCCCGATCTCCGCGGTCAACGACGCCTATCTGGATTCGTTGCTTCCAAATCAACCTCCGCCTTCTCCGTTTAAGTCCGGTCTATACGCGCTCGACGCCTATAGTGGCAAAGTTCGATGGAACTTTGCCACTGAGCCCGATTGCGAAGGAGATCGAAAAATACGCGTTCCAAACTGCGCGAAGGACATCGGCATGTCGGCAGCGCCAGCCGTCATTGATGGCGCTGTGGTCGAGGGAGCACTGGACGGGTATCTTTATGTGCTCGACGGCGGGAATGGCAAACTGTTGTGGAAGTTCGATACCTCGATCACCTATCAAGGTATTAACGGGGTCGCTGGCAGAGGTGGGGCGATCGATTCTGCCTCAATTTCAGCAGCTAATGGTCTTCTGTTCGTCAACTCAGGCTACAACATGTTTGGGCAAACATCTGGCAACGTGTTTCTTGCATTCAAACCAAAAGCCGGACGCAAAGCGAGCAACTCCTCAGACCACTGATTCCTTGAAGTGGGGTCCGCGGATAACGCTGAACGACGAGTCTTAGCGTGGAGTCGAGAAAAGTTGTTGTAGTTAATCCCGCACATATCGTCCCAGATCCGCTGCATTCGAATCAACGAGTGCCGTCCTGCAATCAGCATCGACAATGCCCAACATGGAACGAATGCGGTATCGTCAAAGCGATGAAGGGCAGGCATCCCATGACGTTGCGCAAACATCTGGAGCTAGCCTGTGCCCTCCTGCTGAGCGCCGCGTTCTGCCTCCTCACAGCGCGTCCGCTCTACGGAGCTTTGGAGCCACAGCCGCAGTACACCCGCAGCGTTTGGAAAGTCCAGGATGGGCTCCCCGAAGACACCGTACAGGCACTCGCCGAGACGCGTGACGGCTATCTCTGGATCGGCACCACCGGCGGTCTGACACGCTTTGATGGCAACCGCTTCCTGCTCAACGGTTCGAACACACTGCCTTCGCCGGGCGTCAATAGTATCTTCTGCCTGTCCGCTTCCCAGGATGGCGGCCTCTGGATCGGGACCGAAGGCGGAGGCCTGTTGCACCTGCTCAATGGTACCGTCAGACACTTCGGCGCATCCGAGGGCCTAACCGACGGCTTCGTGCGCAGCGTGCTCGAAGATCGTCAAGGGACCATCTGGGTCGGCACTGACGGCGGTCTCTTTCGCGTGCGAGGAGACCACGTCCAGCGTGTCGAGCAGGCCGACGCCATGGGTCCGCTCGCCGTACACGAACTCTCCGAAGATCGTTCCGGAAGAGTATGGGTTGGAGGCTCGCGGCTCCTCTCGATCGAAGAGGGGCAGACGAACTTCTACAACCTGCCGGGCTCTTACAGCAGCAACCGCGTTAAGACCGTCCTGCAAACTGTCGATGGCACCGTGTGGGTAGGCACGGTCAGTGGGTTGGAGCGACTCATCGGCAACCGTTTCGAACCCGTCCCCGCCTTGCAGGGCACCGTACGAACGCTGAAGCAGACGAGCGACGGAACCCTCTGGATCGGCACCATCGGCCATGGTGTCTGGACCTATAAGAGCGGCATCTTCTCGCATCCAGAGGGCCTTTTGCCGGGCAACACTGTCCTGAAGATCTTTGAGGACAGCAGCCACCAAGTATGGCTCGGCATCCAGGGCGGACTGATCCGCCTGAGCAGGACACCAGTGCGCGTCGTGCCTCTCCCCCATGGCTCCGATGCAGACTTCGAAACCATCTCCGACAACGTCAACGGAAGCCTTTGGGTCGTTGCCTCTGGCGTGTACAAGATCAGCGATGGGGTCGCACGGCCCTACGTCTTCGCAGAACTTCCTCACGTAATGCCGCGAACCATTTTCCGTGCACGCGACGGCGACCTATGGGTGGGCACCGACGGCACTGGAGCGTATCGCATCACGCCGCGCGGCGTCGTCCACTACTGCGCTCCGCACGAGCTCACGAACAACTTCATCCGCGCCTTCATGGAAACGCGCCACGGCGACATGTGGGTAGCAACCGACGAGGGCGTCAGTCGTATGGCGGCACAAGGCGTGCAGAAGCTCACGATGAAGGATGGCCTCGTCTACTTCAGTACCCGCGCTCTCTTCGAGGATCACGCTGGAGACATCTGGATCGGCACCGATCAGGGGTTGAGCCACTGGCATCAAGATAGTTTTGTCCACGATCTCCTTACGGATGCCCTGCGCAATGAGAAGGTCTGGTCGATCTACGAAGACCCCACCCACACCCTCTGGTTCGGCACCCGAGACCACGGTCTGTTTCGTTACCAGGACGGCCGCGTCTCCCACTTCACCATCGCGCAGGGTCTCGTCAGCAACAGCATCTATCAGATCCTCGAAGACGGTCAGCGCCGCTTCTGGCTCAGTGGACCGAACACCATCTCGTCTCTTGATGAGCGCCAACTCCACGACGCTCCAGGCGCTGCGGAGCATCTCGCCGTGTCGGTGTACACCATGCCGTATGGAGCCGAAGGTGCGCAGATGTATGGCGGCAGGCAACCCTCTGGCTACCTCGATCCGGACGATAGCGTGTGGTTTCCAAGTAGTAAGGGCGCAGCCCATGTCCGGCTCGAAGGTTCCCCAATATTGACCATGCCGCGAGTAGTTCTGGAGACTGTAACCCTTGATGGTCGAATTCTTCCACCAGCACAGACCGTCTGGCTGCCCTCTCGCATGGCACGACTCGCCTTCAGTTATGCGCCCCTGTCCCTCAGGCCGCAGGAAGGTATTCGCTACCAGTACAAGCTCGAAGGCTTCGACAAAGACTGGGTCTACGCAGGTACCAACCTCGAAGCCTTCTACACCAATCTTCCGGCAGGCCACTATCGCTTCTCTGTGCAAGCCTTCGATGTCAGCAACCCCGCGCACAGGACAGAGGCCCACGTCGACGTCCAACGCGCTCCATTCCTCTGGCAGCGATGGTGGTTCCTGGCCTTGAGCGCAGCGACCATCCTGCTTGCGGTCTGGGCCATCTATAGGCTGCGCATGCATCAGGTACGTCTGCGTTTTCGCGCCGTCCTTGACGAGCGCGGACGGCTTGCACGCGAGATGCATGATACCGTTATCCAAGGCTGCACCAGCGTTTCGGCACTCCTCGAAGCCGTGGCAAGCCTCAAAACCGAAGATCGCAAGGTGAAAGAAGATCTGCTCCATCATGCGCGCATGCAGGTTAGGACGACGATCGACGAAGCGCGCCACGCAGTTTGGAACCTACGTCACGACGACGGCTCTACAATTGACCTCAACACCTCCATCGCTGCGATTGTGGCGCAGACCTGCAAGGACTCTGGAACCGCTGTCGATCTCTCACAAGAAGGCGTCCCTTTCTTCGTGCCCGGAGCCATCGCGCGCGAGTTGCTGATGATCGTCCGCGAGGCTATCTATAAC
Organism: Granulicella sp. dw_53; assembly: GCF_018449545.1. Taxonomy (GTDB): domain Bacteria; phylum Acidobacteriota; class Terriglobia; order Terriglobales; family Acidobacteriaceae; genus Edaphobacter. Next base: position 13,955 of record NZ_JAAVUR010000019.1, read on the forward strand.
GCGATGCTGCACGGCCATCCGCGCAGCATCACGGTGGCGATCCGGTATGAAATCCCGCGCCTGAGCCTACTCGTCGACGACGATGGCGCGGGCTTCGTCGTGGCTGAGATCCCCTCTGAAGGCCACTATGGCATCACCGGCATGCGCGAACGCATGGAGCGCATAGGAGGCACCTTCGTCCTTCACAGCAAGCCCGGAAGAGGGACGGAGATCGAACTCACTATCAGCCGCGCTGTCCTCGAATCGAAGTCCGCGCAAGGTCGGCGCTGGACCATGGCCTAAAGGTTTAGGCTCCGGATGTAAGCATGATTTGTGCCGACCCAGCGCAGGGCTGGTTGCCTTGAGCGTCATCGATCCGGCCCGTCTGCCTCGTTGCAATCCGCTGCATCGCACCGGCCGCATTCTCAATCTGCTCATTAGGATAAACTCCGAGTCGGTTACGCCTTCATTGCGAACCGCGTCCGTGATGTTCCACAATCGCGCGCTCGGCTGTAACTTCAAGTGCGCGGATGCAGGTTCCCCACTGCGCAATATGAAGGGGTTCGTCACGCGGGGCCATGTGTGGCGATAGATGCCTGATCCGGAGTACCAGCGGCAGTTCGGTTGCCGCGAATTATCCACCCGCACGGCGATCTGGTTTGGCCGCTCTCCCGCCGCAAGTTCCGTACTCAGATCGCTTTGGTATCGAGCCACGCACCAGGCCTTTCAACGCAAGTGGATCGAGCCGCAGGGCAGACGCCGCACCAGCCATACCTGCATCATTTAGGAAGTCGCGGCGAGTAACGCGAAGAGACATGGCAGGGAGCCTTTCGGGTCGAGCAGTGATCCAGGATCAGCATAGCGCGCATCAACATAATCCTAATCCGTCGAAAGTCGGATCCGCATCCTATGCCCGAGCGTGTAGGCTTTATTGCGCCGCAGAAACTAATTTCGCGCCGTGGCAAGTTCGAGTGGAGTCCTATGAATCTGCGCCAGCCTGCGCTATCGATTGCTCTCGCCGTCATCACCACCGCGCTCGCAGGCGAGGCGGCAGACGTGCACGCCGCCCTTCCGCTCTGGACACAAGCCGCACCGGAGTCCAATCCAGCAGCCAGCCCGCAAAGCACTCTTCGCATCACGCCGGAAGGCGAACACGTAATCACGCACGTCGAGGTGCCCTCGATCACGCCCTATCTTCCCGCGCCCGGCACCGCCACCGGAGCAGCCGTCATCGTTGCGCCCGGCGGCGGACACAGCGAGATCTGGATCGACCATGAGGGCTACAACGTGGCCGCGTGGCTCAGCAGTCACGGCGTGGCGGCCTTCGTCCTGCAATATCGCCTCGCCCGCGCCAAAGATTCCGCCTACACCATCGAAGGCACAGAACTCGGTGACATGCAACGCGCGATCCGTGTCGTTCGCAGCCGCAGCCGCGAGTGGAAGATCGACCCCGCACACGTCGGCGTCATGGGCTTTTCAGCAGGTGGCGAGTTGGCCGCACTCGCCAGTACGCGCTACGACACCGGCCAGCCTGCAGCCACTGATCCAATCGAACGAATTAGTTCAAAACCGGCCTTCCAGGCTCTCCTATACCCCGCCATTCCTGACGATCCACGACTGACAGCTGACACCCCGAAAGCCTTCCTCGCCTGCGGAGCCCTCGATCGCATCAACATTGCACAGGGTCTGCCCGAACTCTATCTCGCTCTCGCAAAGCTTCAGGTGCCCGCCGAGCTCCACGTCTTCGCCGGCGTAGGCCATGGTTTCGGCATCCGCAGCAGGGGGCCGAAATCAGCAGCAGCATGGCCCCAGCTCTTCCTCGATTGGATGAGCGCCCAGCAGTTGCTTCACACAGATTGACACATCGCCATTGCACCCTCAGGATAGGGTAATAATAGTAGGACGAAGTGGTGGGAATCGTGATGGCGCAAAGCAGAGACACGCAAACGATCAAGGTACTCATCGTCGACGACCATCCCCTCATGCGCGTCGGAGTCGCCGCCATCGTCGACGGTCGACCCGACATGACCACCGTCGCGCAGGCTTCCTCCGGCGAAGAAGCCATCGAGCAGTATGAGCGCCATCTCCCCGACATCACCCTCATGGATCTGCGCCTGCCGCAGATGAGTGGCGTCGAAGCCATCCGCAGCATCCGTCGCCTCCATCCGCAGGCGCGCTTCGTCGTCCTCACCACCTACGAAGGCGATGAGGATATTCACCAGGCGCTCGAAGCTGGTGCTCAGGGATACATCATCAAAGGCATGCCCTACGATTCGCTGCTCCAGGCCATCGCGCGCGTCTACTCCGGCGGCCGCTTCCTGCCTGTGCCGGTCAAGCTTGCCCTTGCCTCGCGCCCGCCCCACTCAGAGCTTAGTCATCGTGAGCAGCAGGTCCTCGATCTCCTCGCCACCGGGAACAGCAACAAGCGCATCGGAGAGCTGCTTGGTATCACCGAAGCCACCGTCAAGTGTCACGTCAGCACTATTCTCATGCGGCTCAACGCGGTCGATCGAACGCAGGCCGTCATCTCCGCGCTACAGCGCGGCCTCGTTCACTTCTGACCAAGGTTCCGTTTCTCACGGCTGCGTCTGCAGATTCAGTTCATACTGTGGAATCGCTCGAACCGAGCGCAACTCCCCCACCTGGCCAGACCGCGGCAGCGCACTCCGCACGCCATCCTCCGCGAAGATCGGGCTGTCCGCCCGTAGCGGCAGAATCTGCAGCGTCAGATCACCCGTCTGATGTCGCTCGAAAAAGCGCTTCATTCCAATCGTCCAAGGCATGCCATTGTAAAAATTGTCGTCGAGCAGATGCGTACCATCGCGGAAGCGCGCCACATCACCCGTATAGTCCACATCAAGAAACAGGTCACTCAGCCCATGCAGTGGGTCCTTATCGAGCATCAGCTTCCACGTCCCAGCATGGACGAACCCTGCATCGTCCGGCGCCTGCGCTACCCCCGCCGGTCTCCACGTCGGAGGCGGACCCATCTTGACCATAGGCGCAATGCCCACAGGTCCGGACACTGTCACACGCACCTTCGGATCGAACGACGGGAGCCGCGCAGAGAGCTCACTGAATGCCTGTGGCAACTGCCGCAGCGTCAGTGGACTGCTTGCCGCAGGGGATGCCGTGAGTGCAGGGAATACCCGCATCCGAAACGTCGGATCACCATTCGACCGCAGCGTGATACTGCCTTCATCCGCGAAGAACTCGCCTGCCGTAAACAACAGCCGGTCGCCTCCCCCAAGCCGTACCATCCACGCCCGTTCAGCATCTTTCTGGGTGAGCACAAGAATCTGAACCGTCTTCCTTCTCGCGCTCTTCAACGAGAGAACGGTGTCCGCATCCGCAGCAAAATTGCTCAATGTTACAAATTTCCCATTTCGTCGTAGCTTGCCGCTAGACGTCTCGACCACTAGCCCCGCATGATCCGCAAATGCAAGTTCGCACCGCACCCCCGGCACGCAGAAGAAAACATATGTTGGCCTCTCTCCCATAATCTTTGTGAAGAGCTGCGCCGTGCTGTAGCGGAGCATAAATCCGCCCAGGTCCATGTAGAACGGCCAGATAAAGTAGCTCCCACTCGGCACATCGAGCGGCCGCTCTGGGAGCAGTAGATCACCTCCCGGCAGCGCCACCTTCACCTGGAATCCTGCACGAGCCGGCATCGCAGCACCACGCACATAGTTGTTTACAAACAGAAAGCCCGCATCGTCCTTCGAGCGCACCGCAAGCCTCGGCACCGAAAGATCGCCCGGCGTCTGCGGCAGAACCGCAGGAGCATGTGGATTCATGGGCGCAAGCTGTTCGCCAAACGCCTGCAGAAAATAGTCCACCACCTTCAGTTTTCGGAATGACTCCCGCTCTTGGCCAAACTCCCCCAGCGGTGCCTGAAAGTCATACGATTTCACCGGCACATCGGTCGGATAGCCAGTCGCTTGCGACTCCTGCAGAGTCGTGAGGCGCCCTTCAGGATTTTGCCCGCCTTGAAACATATAGCTGCCATACAGATTCACACCTGACCCCAGCATCACCGGGAACATCGCAGCAATATCATCCGCCCTCATCACCGGCCGCCGATGATACGTATCCTGAATCCCGCCCCCTACCTCAGCCGTAAGAAAAGGCGTATCCGCGTACGACGGAGACGCACCGCTCGTCCCGTCGATCGCCCCCATGTTGCCGCTCACTCGATTCTCGAAGCGAAACGTATATACCTCGTTCGGCGGCAGATTCTTCAGGGAAGCATCCCACGGCGCGTCCGGATATCCTCCAAAGACCGGCAGCACAGCCCCCGCAGGAACGACCGCATGGTCCCATCCCGTCACGCTGTAAAACGGCACATCAAGCCCGCTCTGTAGGGCCAGCCGCTTCAGCGCAAGGATATGCGCCTCGCCGCCACCCGGCGCCCTATTCGCATACTCATTCTCCAGTTGGACGCCGACCACCGGGCCGCCGTCCTTCCACAGCAACCCCTTCAACTGCTCGCCGATCGCTCCGTAAAAGGTAGCCACCGCCGCCATGTATGCAGGATCGTTCACCCGCGTGGGACCCTGTGCAAGCACCCAGTCCGGCAAACCGCCATGACGAGCCTCCCCGTGAGCCCACGGTCCAATCCGCGCGTAAAGAGCCATGTGGTGTTTAGCGCAAAGCTGTGCGAAGTGCCGCAGATCCCGGTCGCCGCTCCAGTCAAACTGTCCCTTGACCTCCTCATGATGCAGCCAGATGATGTAGGCGGCGATTACATCCACCCCGCCTGCCTTCATCTTCAGAATCTCCTCTTCCCACTCCGCTGCCGGCACACGCGAGAAGTGGAACTCTCCCATCACCGGCAGCCATGGCTTGCCATCGCGTGTGAGAAATCGCTGATTCAGCCCTAGCGTATGACCATCCGGCGAGGTAGCGTTCCCGGGTTGGAACGCAGTCGGTCCAGGCGCGGTATACGGAGCTCTGGCGTTCACCAGGATCTGCCCGTCCGCAGCCGGGACAAGCCATAGCAGCGCTGCGAGAGAGACGAGGACAGTGTATGTCCGGGGAAACCACTTGATTGGCAAGATTAAAGCCTCGGGAGTATTCAACCTGACATTCTCGTCCTGTGCATCAGACGATCGACGGAGTGGCCGATAAAGTTCCCGTGATAACCACTTCGGTTACTATGCGCACAGAATGCGTCCACTCCAACTTTCGACGGATTCGCACTGTCGTCCAACCGGCGTACTGTGTTCCTCGGTAATGAATCCATCTCTCCCCGGCAAGCAATCTTCGAGGTCGTCAATGAAGCTGAATCTCTTTGCGCGCGCGGTGAACACTCTGCGTAGCTCCCTTTTCCTGTTCACCTTGATCGCGTTATGTGGCGCGCCCCTACAGGCCCAGACCACAAATGCCTCGGTAAGCGGTACGGTCAACGACCCTAGCGGCGCCTCGATCGGCGGCGCTCAGGTAACGGCCCTGAATACAGGAACCGGCCTCACTCAGACGGCAGTGACGACCGAAGCAGGTACCTACACCCTCACCACCCTGCCCCCCGGCAGCTACACCGTTACTATCAGCCGGCAGGGATTTACCACCAACGTTCAGACAGGTCTCCTCCTCACAGTTGGACAGGCTGCCACCCTCAAGGCCGTCCTCACCATCGGCGCAACCAGCGATACCGTGTCTGTGACTGCAGGCGGCAACGTCATTAATCAGAGCACCGCCGAACTCAGCGCCGTCGTCAACGAGCGCTCCATTAAAGAGCTTCCGCTCAACGGCCGTGATCCCTCCAGCCTCGTCCTTCTCGCCCCCGGCACCACCAACGTCCTTAGCAGCGGAGCAGGTGTTTTGCAGACCACCAACGCCTTTCCCAACGAGACAGGCGCATCGGCCAACGGTGGCCGCCAGGGCAGCACCTACTATCTCCTCGACGGCGTCCAAAATATGGATACCTACCTTTTGCTCGCAGCCCCATTTCCCAACGCCGACGCGACGCAGGAATTTCGTGTCATCACCAATAACTTCGACGCACGCTACGGCTTCGCGCCCGGCGCAGTCGTCACCATCCAGACCAAGTCTGGGTCCAACCAGTTTCACGGCGGCCTCTTCGAATTCCTACGCAACAACGACCTAAACGCCGGCAACTATTTCACCCACGCCGTCGATCCCCTCAAGCGCAATCAATTCGGCGGCTATTTCGGTGGTCCCATCAAAAAGGACAAGCTCTTCTTCTTCGGCAACTACCAGGAGACCAAGGGCAGCACGTCCACCGGCACCAACACCACCTTCACTCCCACCGCAGCCATGCTGGCCGGCGACTTCAGCGCGGTCCCGCAGACTCTTGGCGCACCGTTCACTACCGTCGCCGGGAAGCGTAACCAGATCAATCCCGCCCAATTTGCGCCTGCCGCCGTCGCTCTCTCCGCGCTCGTTCCCCTCGGCCAGACCCCTTCAAGCGGACAGGTCAACTACGCCGGAGCCCCGCAGAAGTACACCTACAAGGAAGCCACCGGCAGGGTTGATTACGAAATTAGCAAAAGCCAGCGGCTCGCCGTCCGCAGCTTCCTCGAGTTCCTCGATCAACCCGAGCAGACGCTCAACGGAAACATCCTCAACAGCACCCTCGGCCTGCGCGGCAGGCTCTACAACGAGCTCATCACGCACACCTGGACCATCTCACCCACCTCCGTCAATGTCCTCTCCGGCGCATGGCTTCAGAACGACTTCTTCTCCGCCGCCCACGTCACCAACAACCAGGGCCAGGCCGTTTGCCTCTCCCAGTTCATCAACGTCGTAGACCCCGCCGGCACCTGCTACCCCGAGGGCGGCATCCAGATTACCAATGGCTTCAACCAGCCTTACTCTGCACCTAATCTTGAAGATCGCCGCACCTGGACTATCAACGACGACTTCTCTAAGATCTTCGGCGAGCACACCCTCACCGTCGGCGGCAACGCGCTCCATCAGTACGCGAACGAAGTCGCTGCATATCCAGCCAACGCACGCGTCACTTTCAACGGCCAGTATTCCGGCTTTGGCCTCGCGGACTTCCTCCTCGGACGCGCTAGTGGCTTCCTCCAGGGCGGCGGCGAGACCCAGAACCAGACCGGCACTGTCCTCGGCATTTACGCTCAGGATGCATGGCGGATACGGCCTAACCTCACCCTCACTGGAGGCGTCCGTTGGGAGCCCAACCTCCCGCCGACAGTCAAGAATGGTCGAGGAGCAGCCTTCATCCCCGGCCAGCAAAGCACACGCTACCCCAACGCTCCCCTCGGCCTCGTCTTCCCCGGCGACAAGGGCGTTGATTCCTCCCTGCTGCCCCGCGACTACAACCAATTCGGTCCCCGCATCGGACTAGCATGGCAGCCCCACTCGCTCCAGAACACCGCCATCCGCGCCGCCTACGGCACCTTCTACTCGCCGCTGGAATACTCTATCTACAACCATACCGCCGACATCAGCCCCTTCAGCCCCACCTACGCCTTCAACGGAACCGCCACCCAATTCATCCCTTTCCAGAACCCCTACACCTACATCAACTCCGGCACCGGGGGCGTCAGCCCCTTCCCGCCCTTCGCCTCCGCCGGTCAGAATCCTCCCTCCACTGCAGCCTTTCCTCCGGGCGTCGTCAGCGTCGGGGCCGTCTTCTCGCGAGACTTCAAACTCGGCACCACGCAGAGCTGGAATCTCTCCGTCGAGCAGCAGTTCGGCAACGACTTCGCCCTCCATCTCGCCTACGTCGGCAGCGAGTCCTATCATCAGGTCCTGCCTATCGATCTGAACCCCGGCATCTACAATGCTCAGAACGCCACGCTCAGTGGATCGCGCACCACTTTCTCCGCCTTCGGACAGATTCTCCAGTCCAGCAGTGTCGGCACAGCAAGCTATAACTCCCTCCAAGTAGGAGTTGAAAAGCGACTGTCGCACAACCTTCAGTTCCAGTCCAACTTCACATGGTCGCGTACACAGGACACCTTCTCCGGCAACAGTGTCTCCTTCGGCAATGCCTTGGCCAATCCCACGCCCGGCAGCCTGCGCTTTAACTACGGCAAATCCGACCTTAACATCCCGATCATCTCCGTCACCAACTTCGTCTACAGCACGCCGTTGCTGGCCGGGCATAACGTCCTCCTCCGCCAGTCGCTCGGCGGATGGGAGATCAGCGGCATCTATACAATGCAATCCGGCTTGCCCTTTGGTATCTATGGTGGCAACGGCGGCAACGACTCTGGTGCGCAACAGTACGGCGATCGCGCCGACTTCGCACCTGGCAATGGTCCTGGCACCGCCTTAGGCCTTCGCCAGGGAGGCAGGGCGCAGCAGTTGGCCAAGTACTTCAACACGGCAGCCTTCACTACCAACGCACCCGGCACCTTCGGCAATACGCCCCGCAACATCTTCCAAGGACCCGGCATCAACACCGCAGATCTCGGTCTTATGAAGAACTTGGCTTACCGTGAGCGGTATAGGGTGCAGTTCCGCTGGGAGATGTTCAACGCCTTCAACCGCCCTAGCTTCGCCAACCCCAACAACGATCCCTCCAGCGGCAACTTCGGACAGATCACCACCATCGGACCCATCGCTCCGAGGCTCATGCAGGCCGCCCTCAAACTCACTTTTTAACTCGATCAATGCATACAAGACACAGCTCCGCGTGTTCGCAGGAGTCTTAGCGCTTCTAACGTAGCTCTGAAGAAAGCCAAACAACGAAACGTGAAACCGTAGTCCTTTGCATCGGCTGATCTCCCGAATTTGGATAATTGCCCTCCCGCAAGCGGGACCATGCATTGGTGAAGAAGCATTCCTTAGATCGAACTCTGCTGAATCGATCACTTGATTAGGTCAGCTCAATTCTTAGGTTGTCTTCCATTTTGTTCTCGGTTTTTCAAATTCAGAGTTGGATCGCAATGTGGCGTAGATATTTGAGCGCTATTTGCGTAAGTGTTCGGACACTCGAGTTCAGCCTTGTCCGATGACGAGACTGTTTTTTGCTGTGGTGACAATCTCTTTAGAGACTATCTCAGACCGATTGGCCTTGAGGATGCGCTCGACTTGGGTTAGAAGGCGGGTCAGCAGCCGGAAATTCCGCCGCTCATCCGGATCAGGGTGGCGATCACGTCGGGCGCGAGCACTACGTCAGGAAGTCTCACTCCAGCCGGTAACCACAGTTCGTTCAGAAGTCTGGTCATCTGTGTTTCGTCCAGGGGATGGAACTCATGGACGAAGCCGATCCGTGAATAAAACTGAGGGAAGCGAGCGACTCCCTTTTCGATGCCGGGCATTCCGATCAGCACCATGCCGATACCCTCTGGCCTTGGGCAAGATGTGATTGCAAAGTCCTGGTCTTGATCACGGCCTCAACGAGCTTCTGCGCGGCCCTCCATGTGGGCGCAAAACCCTCCACGGTATATCCAGCTCTCTCCCCACCCTCGCGCACGACTGCCAGCGTCGTGTCTTGCTCCCGCCCGCGACTTCATCCAAACCGACAATCTCTTCGCGCGAGAGAAAGATTTCATCGACAGCGCGGAACTGGCTAGCGTTCAACTCCGGGTGGCGGTCCTCCGTTGCAATCCGGATACTCGGAGAAACCAGCATCGGGTCCTCGAAACGGCGCCGGTTTCCCGCCTACATGTGGGCGATGGTCTCGCGTTCCATGCGCAGCATCGCGGCGGTCGTGCACTGAGGGCCCGTCCCGACGTTCTCAAATATGGCTAAACTCCCCTGCTTGCGCTCTACGCTCGAACTCCTCCCGCACTTGGCTGGAAGTCGCCTGGCCCATGCCACGGTCAAGGGCTGCTGCCAGTATGTCTTTTTCGCAGGCACGGCATGTTGCGCCTGACTCACGCCTCGTTCCGGTTCCCGGATCTGCTGCTGTCCCTGTTCCTTGGCTCGGGCGATGATGCGGTCGGCATCTTGCTGACCTTCGTATCTGTTTGAAGATAGAGCTCGCCACCGTGTAGGGGTCGCCTTCGAAGGCCGCTTCAGTGCGTAAATTGATGACGACAACGCGTTTGTTGTTACCAATGCCGATTGGCAAATAGAAGACATGATTTCCGTCAGTTCCGCGTCTAACCTTCGGCTGTGTATCGTCTCTTCATGGCCACTTCGAATTTCAGATTCTGGGTTTCAGCCTTGCTCACTTGCTGTCTCATCTTCGCCCATGTGGCGCAGGCGCAGTCAGCCTTTACCGACTACACCATGCCAGACTCCGGGCAGGTAACCATCCCGGCCGAAGGTGGTCTCACCTTCCAAATGAAGGTGAATGGTCAAGGTCCCTTCGCCACAGTGTTCGACATCGGTGCAGTCAACGTCATCAGTGCAAACTTCGCGACGCAACTCGGTCTCAAGATGAACGACAATTCCATTGACTTCGGAGCGATCGGCGGCGGGGTCAAGGTCCATACGACAAAAATCGACACTCAGGATTGGGGACCTTATCGTCCACAATCAGACCTTCTACGTCCTTGAGATACCTTCAAGCCAGGGCATTCCACAGATGCTCGTGGGCTGGGAGTTTCTTCAGCGCTTCGCCGTGCGCATGGACTTTCAGCGCAACGAACTAACCTTTTACGCCCTGCCGCATTTCACCTACGTCGGCAGTGGCGCAGCCGTCCCACTCATCCTGAACAAGCACGGTAACGGCATCTATCTCGACGCAAAGGTTGACGGTATCCGCGGCCGCCTCCAACTCGACTCAGGAAACGAGACCGGCCTCTTTCTGAACGCAGCTTTTGTGGATAAGCATCATCTGCCGGGATTACTGCACGCCACTTTGCGAGGCTATAACGGCAAGGGCCTCGGTGGCGATGCGCCCGAAGCATGGTTCGCGCGCCTTCACACCCTGGATCTCGGCAGTATCATTCTGCGTAATCCCGTCGTCAGGCTGCTGACCGCGAAAGACAATTATGTCCAGAAGCTGGCGGGCAACATCGGCCAAAGCACCCTGAAACACTTCGCTGTCACCGTCGATTGCCGCCACCGTGTGATGTATCTCGAAAAACTTCCTGGCTGGGACACGCGAGAACTCTTCAACCGCGCCGGCCTAATCTACGACGATCTGCCCGGTGGCGACGAGGTGAAGACTGTCTTCCCCGGCAGCCCGGCGGAGTCCTCAGGCCTCAAGCGCGGAGATCTCATCACAGCCATCAACGGAGCCAAACCAGCAGATAACTTAAACGATCCTGCTTTCATACAGCCTACTGGTACGTTGTTGCACCTGACGGTGCGCCGCGATGGCGTCGAACACAACTACGACGTCACCTTGAGCGACGTGCTCTGATGCAAAATAGCTGTGGTACTCAAAAGTCGGCTTATCTTGAGTAATCGCCTCGGACTCCGCATCCGGCGTCCCTGCCGCGACGAGAGTTTCTCGGACTGACACCGGCGCTGGCGCCAAGATATCCTCTCGCAGGGCTGGTATCAGCAAATGGGGTCCGTGTATGCTGGTGCTCGTGCCGAATCCAAACGAAGACTTGCTCCCTTTGAACGCCTCTGAGACTGCGCCCTCGCGTGTCGACCGCCGTGAATTTATCAAAACCAGTTTTCTCGCCGCCGGTGCCCTCGCCTTCGGCGTGCCTGCAGTTGTGCGCGGGCAGAATCTCAACAGCAAACTGAACATCGCCTGCATCGGCATCGGCGGAAAAGGCCGCAGCGATACCGATGCCTGCGTCGGTGAGAATATCGTTGCGATGTGCGATGTGGATTCAGGTTCCGCGGCCTATGAGACGCAGACAAAGAAATATCCGAGCGCGAAGTTCTACAAGGACTTCCGCCAAATGCTCGATCAAATGAGCAATCAGATCGATGCGGTGACAATCTCCACGCCGGATCACATGCACGCCATTGTGGCATCGGCGGCAATGAAGAGGAACAAAGCGGTCTTCTGCCAGAAGCCGCTGACGCAAACGATCTATGAAGCGCGCTACTTGCGTAATATGGCCCACGACCATAAGTTAGTGACGCAGATGGGCAATCAGGGCAGTGCCTCGGACGGTCTTCGCCGTGCGGTGGAGACGATTCAGGACGGTCTCATCGGACAGGTGCATGAAGTCCATGTCTGGACAAACCGTCCGGTCTGGTTACAGGCAATGGAACGTCCCGCTGGAGAAGACCCCGTCCCTGCAACGTTAGATTGGGATGCCTGGATTGGCCCAGCTCCGACGCGGCCCTATGTCGGCAGCCGGAACCCTAAGGATAAAAATGGAATTTACGAGCCATTTAACTGGCGCGGCTGGCAGGATTTCGGTACCGGCGCGCTGGGCGATATGGCCTGCCACACGGTCAATATGCCCTTTCGTGCTCTGGATCTCGATTCCCCCACAGAGATCGAAGCCATGCCTTTCGGCCAGATGAACAAGGAGTCCTTTCCTGTCGGCTCCAAAATCCGGTTTGCCTTTCCTAAACGCGATGGCCGCATTCCCCTTGAGCATCCGCATCTCTTCCACCATTACAAAAAAATCGAGCACGACCCGATGACACTCTGGTGGTACGACGGCGGCGAGCCTGACTCCACAGCCCGTGGCGGCCATGACCTAACCAACAAGCCGCCTGTAGAACTCACCGCCGATATCATTGCGCTGCAAGGCAAACTTCCCGACAGCGGCTGCCTGCTCGTTGGCGAAGGAGGCACGGTCTTTTCACCGGACGATTACGGGACCAATTTCTTCGTCAAGCTGAAGGGCGAGAAAGAATTCGTTAACTACCTCAAGCATCCGGCCATGGCGCAATATCCGGAGCGTATCACGCGCAACCACCATGCCGGGAACCTCGTGCAGGCTCATGCGCTGGAATGGCTTGATGCCATCAAGGCGAACAAGCCGGAGATGTGCTACTCGCGCTTTGATATCGGCGCGCGCCTTGTAGAGATCATGCTGCTGGGCTGCGTGTCCTTGCGCGTTGGCCAGAAGATCGAATGGGACGGACCGAAGATGGTTGCAAAAAACTGTCCTCAGGCTGCGCAGTACATACGGCGGCAGGACCGCACCGGTTGGGCACTTTCTTGATCCAGCCATCCTCTGCAAAACCGAACATACATTCAACCTGACGATTAAGTTCGAAATTAGATGGGGCTGCATGTAGGGTTTTGAATTTCCAATGTGCGCGCCAGGACATCTGGGAAGTAGGTAGTTGCTTCGAAAAGAGACGGGATTCTGTGGGCGAGATCCAGGTCGCCGACGAGAGCAGCGTTTTGCTCATTTATCTAAAACAGGGGATCCCCGCACCACCGAAATCAATGGAGAGAACCTGGGCCCTGGAATGGTCGTTCTGGACGACTCTGCAGACGAGGACCCTAAACGGTTCTCCGAAACACTTCATGTGACCCCAAAGGGACTAGAGCTTTGAGCGTTTAAGCGTCGACGATACTAACAACCGTTAAAGGCCTAAGGCTAACGCCCAATTCCCACCCGCTAAATCTCTAAATAATCTATATCCATGGCTGACGACCTCTTCCGGAAAGACCCCTGCAATCAATACGACACTCTGGCGAGTACGGCAACATCGAACATGGGAGCATTGGGAATTGTAGGTGGTGGCTAGTATAGACGTAATAAGCTGTCGGCATGGGGCGTGGCTGTTCAGTTCAGGTACAAGGGCTTCCATTCAGCCTAACCGCAACCCATAATGTAGATTCCCGCGAACTTCTAGTTGCCAAATTCATCTTCAGATAGCGATATCGTTGGCAGCGATGCTCGCAGGTGTCTCCCCGGCGTTGGCAGGTTGTTAGAGGCGGATCTCGAAAGAGCCTTGCATTGGTAGTTTCGAATATTGCCGTTGTCCAAAGTGAGTATTCGCGAGAACAGCAGCGCGTTGCCAACCAACTCTGTAGAGTTGCAGCCAATAAAATGCGCGAAGCAAAGTTTAGGGCTAGGCGTATCTCGAACATCGTTACGCCCACCGTTGTGAACATAATACAAATGCCGTACTCACAGGGACGCGTATACAACAATTCAACCGACAATTCAACCACGAATGTTGCTATCTCTTCTGTAACACTTGACGATATAGATCGTCTTTCTGCGGGCGTAGCCCAATTGGAACAAGTTGCCCGGGAGCTGCGTCAAGCTTCCCCAATAAGAAAACAATGGCAGAAAAGCTGCGACGCTGGCTGAGTTTGGCGAGTGCGGTAGAGGGACTTTCCGAGAAGTTGTACCAATGTCTCCCTGCAATTGAACATTTCTTGAAAAATCCGGGACGGTGAGCTTTGTCCTATTTCCCAAGTTGGATGTTATGGACTCCTTAGCCGCGAGGTTATTACAGTCGTGTTCTATACTGCCCGGCATGGATACACGTCTACTCATCGTCCCCTCAGCAGAAGGTTTCAGAGTTCACGTATTGGCTGTAGACAAGCCAGCTCGAAGTTGGTCGAAGGTTTACCGAACCAAGTCATTCTGCATATCTGAACTTCTGTGTGCCGAACTGATCAGCGCCGAAAAATCGGAGGAAGCGCTATCAGTGGATTTCAATCCCAATTGCACAATGCTGATCTTTAAGAAGGAAGTCCACTTAGATGTATGAGGGCGATTGGATTTGTGGAGCAGAAAATAAAAAGGGTGAACTAGAGCAGACCGTCAGCTTGGTGACCAAAGCAGGATGCCCAAAACAAATACTCTCGCGTTAAGGCTGACAGCTATCAAACTGCATTCTCCCGAGGAGTTTGTTGCCCCTCAATTTCCAAGCTAAGCTTCAGGTTTTTCACCATGCCGACTTCCACTAGGAGTTGTCGAAGCGCCTCAGCAGTACTCCCTCGCCTTCCGATCAGTTTTTCTGTGTCAACCGGATTGACCGTTATGGATAAATTGAAACCATCTGAAGTGGGTACTACCTTCACAAAAACGTCCTTTGGGTAATCCACCAGCATCTGGATTAGGCTATTCATCCAGTCCACGATTATTTGAATGTCATTCATCGGGGATTGGAGCACTAAATGATAAGGCGGGTTTTACTGCTCCAGCCTATATTTGTCCCGTTCCATATTGGGAATGCTCCCGCTCTCGTCTTCGCCTTTCCCCCTCCACCAGCATTTTCGCTTATTATTCGCCTATAGGCGGAAAGAGCGGCCCAGGCATCTCCACGGGCGAGGTGAGAACAATGCAGACCTATATTGTCGAGAGATTGAGAAAGGGTGAGACCGTGGAATTTCCGAATCGTTATGACTTCAATCCAGTCAGGGGTGGATTTGGTGGGATCTTCGGAGACTGAAGTGCTACGCTGACTCGCGTTGGACAATCTCTGTTAGTCGCTCCAGTTGCCATCCATCATCTCCAGATAGGCCAGAACATTCGAGGGTTATCTAAATCAAATTTGATCAAATAGATAAGGTTGACTAACGCTTCTAGCGGATTTGAGACCTCATGCGCTAGATCTGCTCTACTTTGACGATCCATATGAAGGGCCCACCTTCACAGCAACTTTATTCGACGATCTGGGTCAATAATTAGCTGGCAGAATCGTGCAGATTCCCTCAGCCCTTTAGCCCCGTGTTACACAGTAGACCGGACACATGCCATCCTCTCACTCCAATACGCCTAGCATTTTGGTATATGGTCAGGATGACGTTCTCCTCTATACCCGGGGTGCAATTCTGAGAGCAGCAGAGATGCAGGCGGAAACTACCCAAACCAGACGAGAGTTTGTAAAACAAATAGCCATGGCCGAGAATCCGTACGATCTCTATGTTCTCTGCCACAGCATTTCTGCTGCGGAGCAACGTGAGATATGTGCCCTTGCAGCCAATACTAGAGTCAAAGTCTATCCCATGTCGTATGCGGTGACGCCTACGGAATTCATAGAAAGTGTGCGGACTTTGCTGTCGATAACCTGATATCGGCCCAAGCGATTTGATGAGGGCACACGGATAGACTGAGGCCACCCCTCCATGCATATCATAGCAATTCAGCCACACTTCTCACGCTGCATTCCGTATCCATGCCGCCGTTTTAGGCGGCTACCGAAGCCTATCGTTGCTCAGTACGAGGACCGCGGGTCTTTCTCCCATAGCAAGGCCAGTCTGATTTATAGATTTCCGACTCTGCCTCCTCTGGTTCCCTGTTGGGTAGGAGTGTCGCTAGTTGGTCAGGCGTGTAAATGGCGTAAATCTGATCGGAGAAATGAACAATCAGTTGGTTGCCATCCAGTTGTTCCGAATTCAGAATCAACAGACGTTGCATAATGTTCTTTATTCCCCCGATGAATCCAACATGGCGATTGAATCTCGTGAACAATCTTGATCAGACGACGGAGTTGACCGTCAGCGTAAGTTCCAACACCTTGGCCGGATGGTCAAATTCAATGGGATAAACCAAATTGAGCAGTGCTTCACCCGCATTGGCCATCTGATGAAGGTTCTGTTCCATTACGATTTGATCTACATCTCGCAAGCAGCCTCCAATGTTGGTGGTCAACATCGATCCGCCTTGCGTTGGTGTCGTCAAACCTGAGATGTAGCTGGTAAATGATGGTTGGTTTTAAAATGCCATGTCGGGCGCCTAACGGTAAAATGGGTGGCGAACATCTGAGAGTGTTTTCAGCAATGTTTCTTAGCTCACTGTCCAATTCGTGCCGTGTTCTTATCTTGGGCCCTGATGGAGTTGCCCCGGCCGATATGGAGCACGGTGCCAAGATCACCGGAGCGGACGCCTAGATGTTTGTCATAGGTGGTGAAGCGGATGCGCTCACCTTGGGACACTTCGCGAGTCTCCTCTTGGAAGACGCAGCTCTCTCGTGTTTGAGTTCGTAGCTGGGCCGGATTGTAGGAGACCTCCTCGCGGGTCGCGTCGAGCCGAACGGAAAGCAGGTTGCAGTAGACAGCAAGCAGGGTCGATCTGGTTTATTTTCCTGTTGGGTTTCGATTGTCAGGTGCAATAGCCTTATGAAGCCGATTACGATCTAAATCGCTAAGAAGCAGAGACGTACTGATCAGTCGTAGCAGCGATGCTGGTTCTAGGTACTGAGAAGCATGGAAATAGCTTACGTGACGCTTCTTGTCCATGACGCTCTCCGGGTCCAAAGTCTGCTCTAGGTCGTCGGTTGTGAGATGTCCTTGGAGTGCCGTCCAAGCTGCGTTATCGCAGACAATAACGTATGTCCAATCGTCCGGCCGGGGGTGCGTCTGCAGGTTCTCATCTAAGAACTTAGACTGCTCAAGGCAATTTCGAGGAATTGGCTGTCCTTTTGCGGAAGCGGTTGAGGCTGTTTGAACAGGTGTTGCTGCATAAAGAGCGTCGTGGCAAACCGGGTCATCGAAAAATGCCAAGCTTACAATTACTACTAGGGCCGAATGCTTTAAATTATGTATAGCGGTCAGTATATTTTTCATTTATTTCTTCTAGAAGGTGTTTGGAACTATGAATCCATTGGTAATCTGTGCAGCGTGGTTATCATGGTTTGCTATCTCCAATGGGTGATGCCGACCCTTAGTAATAAGCTTTCTCCTTGGTGAACGGAAGATCCGCATAAGACTCGAAGCTGCTCTGTCAGAACTCGTACAGACTGCTCATGCGAACAAGCACACAATTCTTGTGCCAGTCTCACATTCGCTATCCTGTTTCATCTGAGCGTAGTTTTGGATGCGGGGAAGCATCTAGGCGAAAACTATCAAAAGCTGGTCATTCCTGCTGAAAATATCAAGGTGACGGGAAAGAAAGACCCGCCATGACGGCGGACCACTCGCATGATGAATCGGGTCCTTAAGTCCTGCTTATTGAAGTTGCTTTTTTGAATTGCGCCACTCACCAGGGCTCTGCTTTAAGAGTCGACTAAATGATTTATTCAAAGCAGATTGATCCGGGAAGCCGCAGCGGAGTGCGATGTCAACGAGTGGAAGATCCGAATGTAAGAGATAGGTCTTTGGCATATCGATTCGACGTTCGATGAGCCAATGATAAGGAGGCCGCCCAAAGTCTTTCGGAACGCGCGGGCAAAATGACTGACAGATAAAGGGAGCTCAGGCATCCCGTCAGAACGGAGGTCAGTTACTGCAATTGAAGTTGTCTGGCTGACGAGACAGTCAACGTTGGAGCAGAGGAGAGATGGAAGTATCTCCCGAATTTTGCACCGTGAGCCCCTTGTTCGCTGGTCATGATCGCAACTCCTTGTAGAGGTTCGCGTCGCCATCGCTTGCACTACTTGAAGCGCTGCGGGCCGCGAGTCATCCCCCGTCGCCAAACTCCGGGAGTTACCCCTTGAATTCGCTTGAAGGAGCGGTTGAGTGCAGATTGATCCGCAAATCCACACTGAATGGCGATGTCCGCAAGGGGCAGCCGGGAGTTCGTCATAAGATCTCGCGCCCTATCCACCCGGAGTTCCGTCAACCACTTATAAGGTGGCCGGCGAAAAGTTTGTTTGAAGGCCCGAGAAAAGTGGCTCACTGATAATTCGCATGCTGCGGCAACTTGCTTGAGGGCAATGTTTCCGTCCAGATGAGCCTCCAATAACTCTGTTGCTCTTCGCATCTGCAGAAAAGAGAGTCCACCTTCAAACTTCGGAGCCGATATCGTCACGCCGCCATACGAGGAGACAAAATGACAGTTCAAGGCATGCAAAATATGATCCAGGAAGATCTTCGAAACATGATGGGGTTGCGCTAGCGAAGAAACCAGAACCTGACCGAGGTTGTGTACTACAGGATCAAAATGCCCAAACGTCCGAGCCAATGGCTTTGCCCGCGGCATACGGTGCGCATAGGCGACTTCATCGAGAGCCGCCTGAGTGACATGCAGCACCAATGTGTCGAAGGAATTTCGGAGTGCAATCGCGGGCCTCTCTTGTAGGTTGAGTAGACTAACGCCCCCAATGGGATAAAAGCCATTTGATACTTTTTGGGGGCCGAGGAACTGCTCGATAAACGGTATAGGGTTAAGCTGCACCGCAACCATATAACCACTTGGACCACCAGACCCATGTGAAATTTCCGGCAGACCTTCGTCGGCCCGGACTCTTCCAAACAACGGGGAAAGTGGGGACAGGCTGAGCTTTGCTGATGGAATGTCCTTGAGATACATGCCTTCGGAGAACAAATTCCAAAAGCTCGGGACTCTAATGGCCTCATCCATGTATGCCGGATCCTAGATCCTTTCCTGAATTGAATAGGGGGACAAATATTCCCGCACCTATTTAGAGTACATATGTATGCTAAATGGGGAAAGTATTGAGGTGGAATTTTGCGGAAGTCGCGAGTCCAAACAGCCGAAACAAGAGCGCGAATTCTCTCGACAGCTTCACAGATGTTTTTGAGTAAAGGTTTGGGAACAGTCGGGTTGCGCGACATCATGGCTGGCGCGAATCTCACGCCTGGCGGGTTCTCCAAGCATTTCCAATCGAGAAACCGCCTGATCGCCGAAGCGAGTAACGAGGCATTTGATCGAGCTTACACAATGCTTGAGAACGAGGCAGTGGGTAAATCGCCGACTCAAGCCATCGAGAGGATTGTTTCGTTGTATCTGAAGCAATCGCGAGCTAAAAAGAAGTCATATCTGTGTCCCCTTGCGATGCTCGGCGCCGAACTCAGTCATTCGGATCCACTAGTTAGGGCAATTGCCATACATGGCTACCAGCGCCTTATTCAACTCATCGCAAATCATCTTCTGCATCAGACCAGGAGCAAAGCCCTTATCACTGCGAGTGGCGTTGTCAGCACACTTGTGGGCGCAATTACACTTGCTGAAATTGCACCGGATTCAGCGATGGCGAGTGCCATCCTAAGGAACGCTAAGATTCTTATCAAAAAGCGTATTTCTCAGCCGTAAAGCTTAGGCTCAAGGCTGATGTGAGTATTGAACGCGGAACCTACGGCTTTCAATTACTCATCTCTCATTCACTGCTACGGCAATCTCCAATGCACGCCTAAGATTGTCAAAGTCTTCCGCGACGAGAGTAGAATCGATCGGAATCCAACTATCGCGGATGGGTCGAAACAGATAGATGTTTCTTGGCTCAAGCAATCCCCATGATTATCGATCCCGCAATAGCTGTCAGTAAGTGGCTTTACTGTTGCGAGTCTGCGGCAGATAGAAATCAAGCGTGTGACCATGCGTTTACTTTCGATGAATCCGCTGTACCGTTTTAGTGGGAATCTAGAAATTCAGCCGGGAATAGGGAATAAAAATTAACCGTAATTGTAATTCCGGAATACCCAAAAGCCCACATGGCAGACGTTTTCGGAGTTGAGCTCTCTGATCGCGGTGGATCTGCCCCCCGTTCGGCCGGTCCGAATCGCGCGCTGGCGAACGAACGCCCTAGGCGGCTGGCGAATTCGTCTTGCGCATCATGGAATCCTTCGGTCTCGACCGGCCACATGTAATCGCACCCGACATCGCGCCCCCCACTTGTCTATTTGCAGCTGCGAACCATCCTGGCATCTTCAAGAGCCTGGTCATCGGCAGCGGTGCGACCGACCACACGGATATCCTCGACATCCTCGACCAGATTGTGAACGCTCCATCGCTGGAACCATTCAAGGACCTTACGGGAGAACAGTTTGTTCGGGGTACAGTCGAAGGAATGAAAAAATACAAGTTTCCGGAGAATGTCTTGCAGGACTATATCGACTCCTACACCGGACAGAAGCTTTGGGATGCGATGGAATTCATCCGCGACTATCCACATGCTTTGCCTCGGTTGGCGAAGCGCCTCCCTGAAATCACCGTTCCGTGTCAGCTTATCGTCGGTCGGTATGATCCTTTCGTCCCCGTCTCTAACGCGGAGGGTCTACATAGGGTCTTGCCAAAGAGCAGGCTCAACATCATCGATTGCGGCCACTTCGTCTGGGAGGAGGCTGCAGAGGAATATGGCATGCTTGCCCGTCATTTCATTCAGGGAGGATATTCTGAACTATAGCGGACCTAGCATGCATCACCGTCTTTGCCCTAACGTCAACCACTCATCCACAGTCGTCACGAAATAAAAAGCTTTCATCGTGTTTATTTTCGAGAGGCACGAATATATCGTGTCCCGCCACAACCCCCTAATCAAAGGAGTCTTGCCGATGAAGTCTTGGAGAGCAGAGCGTTTCGGGCCGACGAATGAAGTATTACGTTTAGGGGAAGTAGACCTGCCCAAACCGGAGCCGGGTAAAGGTGCATGCAGCTGCAGTGGCTCTGCCGGATATTCTGATGCTGCGTGGCGGCCATCCGTTTCCGAACCCTCCCATTCCCCGGGAATGCAAGTTGCGGGAGAGGTGACAATGGTGGGGGAAGGTTCCAGATATCAACCAGGCGATCATGTGATGGCGATAGCGGCTTCAATCAAGAGATGGGGTGCTCTCGCCGAATATTGCTTGGCCGACGAGAAGAACTCGCTACGCATTCCGGCCTCTATGCCGGATACCGAAGCGGTCGGCTTCATGGTGGTCTATAAGACAGCGTATGCCGCCCTGGCTATCCGAACGTCGATCCAGCCCGGCGAAACATTGCTGGTATTGGGTGCCGCAGGCAGCACAGGAGGGGCAACCGTGCTGCTGGGCAAAGCATTGGGAGCGCGGATAATTGCTGTTGCCGGCAGCGCGGAGAGGCTTGCGTTCTGTCGGGAGATCGGTGCAGACCACGGAGTGAACCACAAGGATGGCGCCATCACGGAACGAGTGAAAGAACTGACTGATGGTCGGGGTGTGAATGTCGTTTTCGATCCAGTGGGTGGAGAATTGGCGAGGCAGGCGATGCAGAGCATGGCGCGGCACGGGCGTTTTGGATTTGCGGGGAATGCAAGCGGCGAATGGGTCCTGATAAATGTGCTGGATGCTCTCTTAAGAATCATTCGTTGATGGGAGTGTTTGCAGGAAACCTTTCCGATCAAGAAACGGAGCAGACGTACTCGGAGTTACTGCGGTTGGCAGAGGAAAGGCAAATTTATACGCCGGTGCGACGCGTGTTTTCTTTTACGCAGGTTCCGGAGGCGCTCAATCTGCTTGAAAGCAGAAAGCAGAAAGCAGAAAGCAGAGAGCAGAGAGCAGGGAGGCCGGATTGTCATCGACATGAGTCTTCCGCGATAGGTTTTTTCTAGCAGTGTGGGTCGCCATGTGCACCAGGTAACGAGTGCCGCCACCGCTCCGACCGGGTACTTCGCACTCTTTACTCTCACCACAGCCTCCACCGCACTCATCGCCGCATCGTTGCGGTAGAGTATTGCAAGCACCTCACCGACTTTCTGTTGGAAAGCATCTATGGCTAAAGCGTGTGACAGAGAAGGTAATGAAGGTATTCCTCAATGAAGATAAGAGCGAGGCTGACGATCGAAAGAACTAGTTGTTCTCTCTCGCTTCTCTTGGCATGTTGCGTCAATGGCTTTTGCCGCCAGCGGGAGGCCGGGCGTCTGCGCAGTCGCCGAACATCCGCTTATCCAATCGCATCTTTTAGGAGCGGCGAATCCGATTCTAAGCCCACTTGAAAATTGCTTAGGCCGACACCGACCAGACGGAAGAGGCTATATGCTACATCCCGGTCTGATCTTGTGCAAAGGAGGCACCTATCGCGCCACGACTCCAATTGTCGTGGCGCAACTCTACGGTGTCGGTCCGATACGCTTTGTGCGATCTTCCTCGACGAATGTCTAACGTGCCAGCGCGTCCTAACCGATCACCAGATTTTGGGCGACGCTGCCGTCGATGCTCAGTTCAATGCCGGAAACATATCTTCCGTCGTCCGACCCTAGGAAAGATACGGCCTTTGCAATCTCGTCTGGGTCGCCTATTCTGCGAGCGGAACATTGCTCGCAAATTGTCTTTGATCTCGATTAGTGCGCCGCCCTGGACGAGACCTTCGAGAATGGCTGTATCTATATGGCCAGTTGTGCCACTGATGATATCCGAGCGACCGAGGAGTTTGGTGATAGTCTCGTCCCCTTGCTGGTGCAGCAGACGCGTCTTAGTTCAGCTCGATAAACTTAGATTCCTGTGACGAACTCGGATAGTGAAACACAAGAAGCACGTGAGCTTAGGTGCAGTTGCATGCAATCCCCTAGATCGCGGGACTGCGACCGGTAAGACGCTTGCGGATGGCACTGCGCACGAGTTCGGTGAAGCTGCTCTTTTCTTCGCCGCCCTAAGTCTGGGCCGTCCGAAAAGTTGAGACATCGCGCCGAGGTGAGCTTCCAAACGCGCGGGAGTACTCGCGGCTGAACTGTGACGGGCTTGCGTAGCCCACATCAAAAGCGGCCGTCTCAACATTCGCGTCACCGAAGATCATCATCCGCCTTGCTTCCAAAAGCCGAAGCTGCTTCTGATACTGAAGCGGAGCCATGGACGTGACAGCTTTAAACTGCCGAAAGAAGGTAGTCGGGCTCATGTTCGCGGCTCGGGCGAGATCTTCGATCCGGAGGGATTCGCGAAAGCGGTCGCGGAGCAGATGAATAGTCTGCATGAGGTTGCGATCACGTCCCCTGTCCAGCAATAGCGCCTGCGCTCCGCGGGGACTGTTCAACAGCCAGTAGCATAGCTCGCGCATGATTGCCGGATAAAGAGCCTTGATGGCGTTGGGCCTGTCCAGGGGTTGAACCTCTAGGAGCTGAACCGCGCGCAGAGCACAATCGACGAACTGGTCATTCATCTCCAAAACGAACGCAACGCACGCCGTGCCCTTTTTCCCAGCCGCCTGTTCCAACTGAATGTCGTCCGCCACAGTTTGCAACATTTTCAGATCAAGCTCAAACACAAGCCCCAGGTAAGGTTGGGTACTGCTCGCGGCGAATGCCGTGCCGCGAGTCGGCATATCGATTGTCACCACCAGGGCCTCTCCGGTGCTGAAGTCGTAGCGCTTCGTGCCAAAGGTCGCGACCTTGCTTCCCTGAACCGTCATGCAGAGGGCTGGCTTGATCAAGCACTGCATGGGTTGCTTCATCGGGTTGGAACGACGAATGGATAGGCCCTCGATCGGAGTGGTCATCAAGTTTGCTGCAGCGTCTGCTTCGGTATACCGATGCAGGTAGGTTGCGAGCTCCGACAGTTTTGCGGACTGGGTGCGTTGCTTCATATCTATCTCAGTATTTCATGGAAGGATTAGGCATGTTTCTGGAAGTGTCCGGCATTCACGTAGCCTTGTGTAGAGAAGTACCTTTCTCAATAGAGAGATGAACTCTCAAAGGTGAAAGGGGCTGTTATGAAGAGTTATCAGAGGTAAATCCAACATTGGTGTCGCGAGCCGCAAAGTAGCGCACCTTCAAAAGATTGGACTCTTATAGAGCCCCGCCTCGGTCCCAACATGACGGACATAAAGGAAATAGAACAAATGAAACTGACAGGCAATACAGTCTTCATCACAGGCGGGGGATCAGGCATCGGGCGCGGTATTGCGGAGGCTCTCCACAATACCGGCAACAAGGTCATCATCTCTGGCCGGCGGAAAAGCCTTCTGGACGAGGTGACTACGGCCAATCCGGGAATGGGATCCCTGAAGCTCGATATCGAAAACGCATCCAGCATAGCGTCCGCTTCACAGACACTCATCGAGCGGTATCCAGACTTGAACGTCGTCTTCAACAACGCTGGCATCATGCAGTTTGATGATGCGGCGGGCGCCATCGATGAAAACCTGCTAACTTCCACCATCACCACAAATCTGCTTGGTCCGATTCGTCTGACTTCGGCGCTGATCGAACATCTCAAGAAGCAGAAAGAAGCAGCGGTTCTCTACACCACCTCATGGTTGGCTTTCACTCCGTTCGCTCTTACCGCAGTGTATTGCTCGACAAAGGCTGCGCTGCACTCCTATGCGTTATCCCAGCGCTACAAGCTGCGCGGGACCTCCGTGCGAGTCATCGAGATTGTTCCGCCCTGGACCCAGACCGACATGTTGAACAGCACGGAAGAACCTCGTGCGATACCGCTACAGGAGTGCCTTGACGAGACCATGCGCCTCCTGGGCACCGATGTAGACGAAGTTGTGCTCGACCGGGCAAAGCAACTGCGCAACAATGTAGGCCCAAACGAACACCCTTATGTCATCGAGTTCAACAACTGGCTGCTTGGAGTGGAGTAGTTCAGCGCTTCTGGGGCTGAACCACCCCGGAGGCGAATTGTTATGCGCAGTGACTGATGCTTCTGGAAACGTCTGGGTTTCGAATAACACTGGTGGAACTTTCACCCAAGTCGTCGGCTTTGCTGCGTCAACCATTCTACCCCTTGCCGCAGCATCCTATTGGTCAGTTACCCTTAGAGCGTGTTCACGTTGACGAAGAGCTTTGACGATGAGAGCGAAGTTAGGGAAGTCAAGGATGAGCACATCGAGCTTCTCAAATCGGGATAATGCACTCAATTTGAGCGCCTCGTCCTCGGGTATCATGTGCACTGAAAAGTGGAAGCGCTTGAATGGTGTGGCCAGATTAAAAGTGATCTTGGACGGGGATATTGGGCTCATTCGTGAGAATGGAGAGTCTGTCTGCATCCAGT
This sequence comes from Granulicella sp. dw_53, assembly GCF_018449545.1. Lineage (GTDB taxonomy): Bacteria > Acidobacteriota > Terriglobia > Terriglobales > Acidobacteriaceae > Edaphobacter. The sequence continues at coordinate 39,285 of NZ_JAAVUR010000019.1, forward strand.
GCGTTAACCGAGGCAAGTCTGGCTAGTACTTCAGCTTCCTCTCAGGCGAGCTCGTAGAGTTCATTCGCAAACGATGCGCAAATCTATCTATACTTCTATGATTCCTCAAGATCGAGAGGGGGCGAGTCTCTCGGATATGAGTGCCGCCTTAAGTCAGTCATCGAGTTGCCGATGAAAGTCGCATTACGAAGCGCATAGGGACTGCTTCCGGTGCGTCAGGCGGCGGTCGGACTCTATGGCGCCGAGTTGGCGGTCAAGGCGGTGTGTGCAATGTCTTTGTGCGAAGTCGTGGAAGTTCCGCTATCACAGGGCGGGCGTAACCATGATCGGTTGTGCGAGAGTCACCGGAATGCTGCCTTTGAGAATTTGTTCTGTGACTTGTATACTCTGGCCGGTGGGAAAGCTATCTCGACAACTACCGGACCGATCAGACCAGAGGGGTATAGCGGTGTCTCCGAATTGAATTTATGAGCATTGGTTTCTGTCAATCGCTCACTGGTTGGCAGGCTGGCATCGCCGATGAGGCGGTTTGGCCATAGGTTCACCACCTTGATCTCCAGATCATTCTCGCCTTTCCGCGCCGCGCTGCTGATATCGATGCGCGCGGGCTTCGTCCAAACCATACCAAGCATCTTCCCATTCAAACGCACCTCTGCCTCCTCGTGTACTTCGCCCAGATTGAGCAGCAGCTTCTGCCCACGCACCGGTGCTGTGCCCAAATGAAACTGCTTCCGATAGACAGCTTCGCCAGAGTAGTAGCGGATACCGCTTTCCGGCCGCGTTGTCCAGTCCGTCAGTTTGTTGAAGGTCTGTGGCTGAGCGGGTCCGCGAAGTTTCGCATCGAAGCTCACTTGCCATGTACCAGTCAGCGTCAATATGGGAGACAATCTGAATTCGTTGGTGGAGGTCGAGCCGTTACGTGTGCTCGCGATCTTGCGACGAAAGATCACGAACATCGAGCCGCGCGGCTTGAACACAAGGGGCACGGTTGTGACGCCGTCGTGCTGTATGAATGCCGGTGCATCACGAATCTCGCCCGTGACCGGGTCCCAGAGCTCGGGCTGCCTGCCGGTTATCCGAAAGCTTGCCGCAATCTTTTCCGGTGTTGTCCAGCGGCTTGTGACGTAATAGATGTCGGTGTCCGTCATGTGCCGGTGAATCCAGTCGATCTCGCCCTCCTCGCTCAGATCCGTGAAGGCAAAGTCAGGTCGAAGATGCAGCAATTTCAGCGCCTCGATTGGATCGCCTGAAAAGATACGGCCGGGTTTGAGGCGGTCGGTTAGGCTCCCGCCCCACAGTTTCGTCACCAAGGCATCAAAGTCTCTCTGCTGGTTATAACTGGTCATTAGTCCAGCCATGCCGGCCGGTGGCGGCCCTACAACAACAGCTCCCGCATCCACTAACGATGCAATCTTTCGCAATGCCTCGAGCGCCATCCGGTCCTTCGAAGGCAGCACGAGGATACGGTAGGTCATACCGTCCGGCAGGGCCAGAAGCCCGTTATGTGTAGAGACGCGTAACAAAAGAGCGTCGACGTTGATGTTGTCGTGATCGTAGCCGGGGGCAGGAAAACTCTTCTTGCGCTGCTCCAGTTGGCCGATGGCGTCGCCACGATAATAGAGCACGTCGGCCGTAAATCGGCCCTGTTGCAGTAGAAAGGCTGCGCGGCCGAGATAGGTGTTGAATGCTGGGGTCTGGTCCCACCATGTGGTGCCGCGTTCGTAATGGGTTCCGGCGAAGTACACATAGCCGGGCCTCGCGGTTACTGAGGGTGATTGGCTGAAGTTATGAATGAAATTGAGATTGCAGCCTTCCGTGAATCCCTGGTCGGCAGAGTCCTTCATGTCGAAGAAGGTATCTTCCCAATGGGGGCCAACGGAGGTGAAGCTCTCGCACCCGATGATACGCTGCCCATATACATGTCCGGAGGATGCGGCATCATGCGTCAGGAAACGGCGATCCGGCGTGGGCCGATGTTGTGACGGAACCCAGAACTCCCCCATGGGAACGTTGATGTGCGCTGCGTTCTGCTCCGGATCCAGTTCGCCTGAATTGGGACCGGCTGCCTCGGAGTATGACACCAGTCCATTGCGGCGTGCCAGCTCTGCAAGGTGAGCATAATGGTTCTCCGCAATTAGGTCTGCGACGGTGCGATAGTAGTCGCGTCGCACGCCGTCTGCTTCGTCGCTACCTCCTAGGTTGACGCCGGCCAGGGCGGGAAGCCACGCTTTGAGGTCATAGCCACGGCGGCGTTGAAACTCTGCCGCAAACTTCATGGTCCACGTAGACGCGCCGGCCTCCCAGCTATCGTCTTCAATGCCATAAAGCCCACGTCGTTCGTCAGGCGTCATCTCCTGTAGCAGCCGGCCGATGGTCGCGTTCCATGTATGGTCGAGTGCCTGAGCCCGCATTGCGTCGGTATACAAACCCCATGCATTGGTCATGCGTGTGGGTTCGTAGCAGAAGCGGAGCACGCGCCATTTGCCGTTCGGGGCAGACCAATGAAGGCGGCCTGCCGCATCGACGTGACTGCTTATGTCAATAACATCTGCAGAGGCGATTTGTGCCCGGTCAGGCATTGCCAGCACCACAATCGGATGCAGGGTTTCCGGATGGTCGCCGACCTCCGAACGCTCTGCCACCATCGAGACAACCGAGACACGGCTGGTAGGAACGGCGTGTTTCGGTGCGGCAAGCAATATGTCCATGTCCTCGCCGCCGTTTAACGTTGTCTCTGACCAGATTAGGCGCTGCTGGCTGTCCTCCAGCGCGATGTCGCCGGAGGTACTGGCCAAGCCGACTGTAAGCACTAGCTTCACTCCAAGTCTCGCGGCCTCCTTCGCTGCGAAGCGTACCATCTCGCGTGACTTCGGCTGCCACGAGGGCATGGGCGGTTCCGGGATGGGCGTGAAGTGCGCGTCCGCAAAATCGCTTGTTGGTTCCCGCCGGTATTCCTTGTGACCCACTACCATACGCTGGGTCGCCTCCATGCCTCCGCCAACGCCGCTATCGTAAAGGATCGCGCCCTCAATACCCTTGCTGTGCATGGCTTCCAGGTCTGCTGTGATCGCCTCATGTGTTGTCTCGACGCGGAGCCACATCCAGAAGACCCATGGCCGCGCCGTTGCAGGCGGCGTGTGGAAGCCTTGGTCGAGTGAAGTGGGATTCTTGGCTTGTGCCGACAGCGAAAATGATACAAGGCAGGCCAGCAGGATGGAACCGATACAGCGGATATGGCTGGAGGAAGGCATTGTGATGCTCCGGCGGTAACGACTTACGGCAAGGTATCATCTCTCATTGGTAGTTGCTCGACGTAATCTTGCTATTTCGTAATACGGAATTATCTCTTCTGAGGAAGGGACGTTTGTTTTACCTCAGGTAGCTGTTGCTATTCAAATCCTTGTCCGGGGGCCCGGATGGTTTCGTAGCATGGCACTTGGAGATTGGCCGCCGAGGGGTGGCGCTCGCTCCGAACGACGGGCCGCTGTTGCAGAGGATCTCGAGTCGAATCGCTCGCGACAGGACCTAGGAACAAAACAATCCGTAAGCGGATGCATCCTTCGATGCTAAATGGTGGCACATAACCGGTAGTAGTCTGCGCCTTACTGATTTTGAGACTGGCGAAATCACTGCGGTCTAGATCGGTCGAAGTAGTCAAGGAATTTGTTCAGCGAGCCTGTGATGTATGCACCGCTATTACGATTGCAGAGATTCATCGCACTTGCGAACGAATACATAACATCTTCAACAAAATTGAAAACATTTCTTGACAACTTTGGAAAGCAAAGGATAGGCTTCGCGGCGATCTAATTTCCAAGTCAAACTAAACCGCAAACTTAAAAATTCAAGTTTTGATCAATTTTGCAAAACGCAGCTGGAATAGCGACATTCAATTTCATTTGAATCGCGAATAAAAGATTGATCGCATAGGGCCATGCAATGAAAACAACCTAAGACGCAAAGTGCTAGACAGCTTCAACGTCTGGACTAAGGAGAAGTATGAAAGGCAAACAATCGCGAACTATGTGGGTGGCTGCTGCGCTGCTCTTGATTCTTGGATACCCCATTGTGGCCGCTGCGCAGCGGACTCCAGATTGCTCGGTCGCGCCATGGAATGTGCCGACTGGAAACGCCACCGCCGCGACGACTGCAGCTCAAGATCAGCAGCACATGCTTTGCATTCAAGGGCTGCGTCAGCCTGATGCGGCATCGAATCCCTCGGTCTCTGCAACACGAGTTGGTGATCCTCATGCACCTGTGAATGCGTGGCCTGGCACCGTGGCCTCACCCGAAGCCAGCAATTGGACCGACGCCCTCGGACATGTTGTCGTGCGTTGGGGTTGGGGACTTTGGACAACTTATGACGATAGCCAAAGCGGTGGAACCGCCAACGTTCTTTGCAATGGCACCTCCCCATGCACCCCAGCCCTAGAAAAGAGCACATCGACGGGTGGTTCAATGAGCGGATATGGCGACTATGGCCTATCCGAAACGACTTCGAACGGTCAGCCAATCGTGGGCGCAAGACCTTACCCTACGGGCAACGCTCCCTTAGGCCCCGGTGGAACTACCATCTGCACATCGCCTGGTTGTTTGGCGACAGGTTCTTATACCCCGATCGATATCTTTACCATGAAGGACGGCGTTACCAAAATTACGAAGAGTAAGGACTGGTGGCTCAAACGTCGTCCCGAACTTATGGAGTTGGTTCAGAAGGAGATGTACGGTTACAAGATTCCTGACTCTGTGGCTCCCGCGATCACCTGGACGATCGGAGGTGTGACTACAGGAACTCAAACCGGCACCATCGGTTGTATCACTTCGGGCACGACCTGCCCCGGGGGTACCATCACGGATGGAAAGACTTATGCCTATAGGGCAAAGACCTATACCGGGACGGTTTCTATAGATAGATATCCAGCAGTTAGAAATAGACCTTCAATCACGGTTAACTGTCGCTTTCCTGCGAATGCTACAGGAAAGGTTCCGGTATTCATCGGCATCGGCGGGGCGAACACTCTATTCCAATACACAGCTCCTTTGGGGTATGGTGCATGCGGCTATAGCCAGACTGCGCTGCAGGCAGATGCTGGTGGTGCCGCTACAACCAGTTATCTAAGTGGTTTGATTAACCAGGGGAACTGGAGGCAACCTACGGATGCCGGAACACTACAGATCTGGGCCTGGGGTGTAAGCCGCATTATTGATGAATTTGGGAGCGATCCCGATCCGATTGGTCCCGACCCCGACAAGGTCGCAGTAGAAGGGCACTCGCGTAACGGTAAGGCTACTCTCGTAGCCGCAGCAATGGATGATCGTGTCGTCGCTGCGCTTCCAAGCTGTGGTGGGGCCGGTGGAGCGGCTCCCATTCGTCGCCACTTCGGTGAAAGCATCGAGTCCATTGTGGGTAGCGGAGAGTACTACTGGATGGACGGATACCTAATGAACTACGCCGGCCCAGCCTGTCAGACTAACCCGAGCGTAGGTAAACCCGGTTGCACGCCGGCCTTTTTCCCACGCAAGGTGCAAGAGCTCGATGTTGATGCGCCAGAAGTCATGTCCCTGGTTGCACCTCGTGCCATTATGACGAATGGTGGAACGGATACCCCGAATGGTGGTGGCGATGCATGGCAGGACCCTCGTGGTATGTATCTCTCCGGCGCAGTTTCAGGTCCTGTGTGGCAACTGCTTGGATGGCCGGGGCAGGTCATCCCCGCGGACACGATATTTACGAGCAATCCAACCAGCTATACGAATGGCGAATCCATTGGTGGTACGCCACCATTCAATACCGCCTTCATCGATGGAACAGTGGGTTGGAGACGTCACTCCCAGGGACATACTGATGTTCCGGAGTGGCCTGTATTTGTCACGTTCGCCTCAAAGTATTTGAACGACGTACGTCCGGTCATCACTGCGGGCCAAGTTTTCACGTTGCCTGCTTCATCGTCGGTAGTAGGCGAAGTGAAGGGTACTGACGGTGGCGGTGGTCATATTACTAACTGGCAGATCAAAGGCGGCGACGGCGCGTACGCGTTCGATATCGACTCGGCTACTGGCCAAATCACAGTTGCAGATCGTACTAAGCTTAACGGCGCGTCTTCCTACGTCCTCACATTAATGGCAAGCGACGGCATTCTACCCGCTCACGATACGACCGTAACCATCAATGCTCCAGCCGCAGTAGTAGGAACAATCCAATTGATCACGACAACAAGCTTGCTAAGGCAGATTGACGGAAGCTATCTGGCTACTGTGACTGTGAAGAATATGGGTACTGGTACGGCGAAAGATGTGGCTTTGACCAGCAGCGTCCTTGGGGCGGCGAGTGGAACGCCGATTGCTCAGGCGCTGATCAGCATCCCGCCGGCGGGCATCGCTGTAGCGACAGTAATTTTCCCTGCGAGTGCGGGGAACTCTGGAGCGGCAGTGATTCAAAAAATCATGGGTACTTATACCGGCGGAGCCTTTGGTGGTTCTTCGCGCGCCATACTGCCCTAACTTCAGTTCCCACAATAACTATTTACGGAGAAGAGCATGAATCGTAAATTGACCTTTGCCGTGGTATTGCTGCTGCTGACGAGTGGGTTATCGTCGGCGGCAGCATACGCCGACACTTTCACTATCACTCTGAACAATCCTCAAGCTGGCTATTTCGGAGACGGACTAGGTTACATCGCAGCTGTTTTCGCTCCTGCGTCTAGTTGCCTACTTGGCATCGAGGTTGTGCTCGCCTTCTTTGTGCTCAAGAAGCTACACCGGAAACTCATCTCGGTTGAAAATTATTTCATCGGGAGGCCAGAATGCGATTAATAAAATATGCATTCGTAGTATGTGCATCGCTGTGCTTTCTCGCTTTTTGTGGAGGAGAGGCGTTCGCGCAAAGTCCACCGTGTACCTTTCCGAGCGTACCACCATCCACTGTCACTAGTCAGCAGGATCACGACCAGATGATGTGCCAGGTCGGCGTGACCTCTCCTGCGCTTCCATCGAAACTCATTGATCCGAATCAACCGCCCGATACATTTCCAAAGAGCGCCACCGCGCCCCAAGGGGATTGGCAAAATGCATATGGGCATACCATTACTCGATCTGATTGGGGGCTTTGGAATAACTACGACGACGATCTCAATGGCGTATTGCCTAGCGGTAGTGACGGGATGACGCTCGGTGCTCCGGATTCCTGGAGAGTCTTTGACGATCCTTCGGGCCCGAACTCACCCTACTCGCAGGGTAGTTACACGCCTATCGATCTTCTTACGATGGATGATGGAACTCCAGTTGTCTATCCAGAAGATTGGTGGACCAAACGTCGGCCAGAGATCGTAAAAGATCTCGAAACCGAAATGTACGGCTTTCCTGCGGACCAGAGCTTGTGGCCTGCAATTACATGGAGTGTAGGTCCTTCGACTAGCGGCGCCAACAGTGGGGTTGCCTATATCCAAAGGACGATCACCGGTACAATTTCCACGGCCAGTTACCCGCAGGTAAGAAATAAACCGAGCATAACCTGTCAGCTTTGGACGCCTGCTGCGTTGGCAGGAACGAAAGTTCCTGTATTGATTACTCTGGGTAATGCGAATGCCTCTTATTGGCAGTTTGTGGCATCCCAAGGCTGGGGTCTTTGCAGCTACAGCCCTACGGCCGTTCAGGCTGATTCAGGTGCGGGTCTTTCCAGTTACCTGATTGGATTAGTGAATAAGGGGCAGTGGAGAAAACCAAGTGATTGGGGTGCTCTGGGAGCTTGGGCCTGGGGTGCCAGCCGTTTAATCGACTACTTCGAACAGGCAAACGATCCCAACGTTGATGCCACTCGAATAGGCCTGGAAGGCCATTCGCGTTATGGGAAGGCCACCCTTCTCGCAGTTGCCCTGGATCAACGCTTTGCGTTCTCTTATCCAAGTTCTGGTGGAGCTGGGGGCACAGCGGTAGGCCGTAGGCACTGGGGTGAAGAACTTGAGGGGGTCATGTCTGGAAGCTCTGAGTATCACTGGATGGCCGGAAATTTCTTCAATTACGTAGGTCCATTGCATGGTCCTGCTCCGGGTACAGTATCGGTGGATGGAAATGGGACCCATCCAGGTGCCTATTTGCCACGAAAGTACGAAAATTTGAAGGTAGATTCGTATTCCCTGTTTGCCCTTATCGCACCACGTCAAACGTTTACCAATTCGGGTACCCATGACTCATGGGAGGACAACTATGGTCAATTCCGTTCGACCGTGCTGGCCAGCCCTGTCTACGAGTTCCTTGGAATGAAGGGAGTGATCATTGCTCCAGACCCGAAACCTGTGGTGAATGTTGCTTACATCAGTGGTGACATCGGCTTTCGTTACCACGACGGCGGCCACGTCGATAACCTTGACTTTCCTGCATTCGTTCAAATGGCGACACCATATCTCAACGACCACTCGCCTATCGTCAATGCTGGACAGAACTTCACTCTTGGTGCTGGTCCAGTGCATTCGATTGGGACACTGAAAGGAAGTGATCTAGATGGGGATAGGTTGGTTACATGGCAGATTAAAGGGGGAGACGGTGTAGGCATCTTTAGGCTGAATGCCTCCACAGGAGCGATCACACTCCCGGACCCGACTCTAGTCGATACCTCGCGAACTATGCCCTACACGCTCACGGTATGGGCAAGTGATGGGAGGCGTTGGAGCAAAGATACAAATATAACTATTACTCCTGCAGCGATCGCCGCCGGAAATCCTCAGCTTGTTACTACGAGCAGCTTCACCAAGGAGCGCGACGGATCTTATCTGGCGACTGTGAGCGTCAAGAACATAGGGATGGGAACAGCTAAGAATGTTTATCTGACAGGTAGTTCACTAGGATCTGTGAGTGGTTCTCCGGCGTCGGTACCGTTGGTGAACATCCCTCCAGAAGGTTTTGTTTCCACCACGATCTCTTTTCCTCCAACCGCGGGAGTAGCGGGGACGATAGTAGTGGAAAAATTGACGGGCATCTACACCGGTGGGACGTTCGGCGGCTCAATTCGCGCCATACTGCCAAACATACAGCCAGCCTCATAACCAGTTATGGAGACGAACATGAATCGTAAATTGATCCTTGCCGTGTTGGCACTTCCATTGACGATCGGAATATCATCAGCGGCTGCACACGCCGACGTTATCACTTTTACTCTGAGCAACTCGTCTCAGACGACTTCTCCTGGCGACACGTTGACATATGTTGCCACGGTCTCCGCACCCGGCTCCAATGGAGCCGCAATATATTTGAATGGGGACAGTTTCAATATTGGCTCTCCGCTCGGCTTAGATGATACTGACTTCTTTGCAAACTTCCCCCTGTTACTTAACCCCGGTGATACCTTTAGCGGGGACTTGTTTACCGTCATGATTCCTGCTAACAATCCATGGGGCATCTATGCAGGATCTTTCTCGATTTTGGGTGGAGCAGATAATTCAGCCAACGACGTATTGGGGACAGTCAACTTCAATACTACTGTCACCCCCGAGCCCTCCAGCCTTCTCTTGCTTGGCACAGGTATGGTCGGAGTATTCTCTGTGTTCAAGCGGCTGCGGTTTCACGCGGTCTAAATCAATTCGCACATAAGGCGCTGCCGGACAAGTCATTCGTCCGGCATTGCTTTTCTAAGTGAAATGATCGAACCCAAATCGAAGATTCCAACCGATCCAATGACTTCCTAACTCTGCGCGAAAAAGGTGAACATATGAGAAGCATAATACCCCTCCACATCGACACGCCGTCGTTTGTAGCGCCAGCCTTCTGCCCTTAACGATGCAATGCAGCTCCACTTGAGCGTAAGCTGTAAAGTGCCTATTCGCTTGCGGGCGTGCTCTTTGTACATACTCGGAAGTTTTCCAGTTGAGGACATATGTATCACTTCTTCGAATGGACGTTCTCCGATTGCCAAGGTCGGGATTTTGGGGAATGTCTCAAATGACAGCACGCTATTGGGATAGGTCTCAACCTTGGTTCGTGAGTATTAGCGCGGCGTACTGATCCGCTTTCACGACATTCGCCAAGGTTGTTTTTATCTTTGGGAAGACTGCCTGAACGGCCAGGCCCTGAGCTCAATCCCTGTTCACGACTTTGTACGTGTAAGTGACACGCTTGCGCCCACACTCGGTTTGGCTCAGTCCGCCTCACTATGTAATCGACCGACTTCTGCCCGAACCAAAGCTCAGGCCCGACATCGAAAAATACGAGAACTCACGGCTTTGCGGACTCCATTGATATCTTCGCCGGTTTTTACTGCACTCTGCGAGATCGGCTCCAAACTTTTCAGAAGTTTGTCAGGTCATGGAGTGATTCAGCAAAAGTTCCAGTTCGTAACGGTATTACCAATACGAATCGTCAAACATTCGCCTCAATGACCGGAGTTCGGCGGTCGTTCGGGACCAAACTATGGCGGTCGATTACTATGTTGACCCTATTCACACAAGAAGAACGGAGTGAAGATTCGTACCTAGATATGTCTGATGATCTTCTTTGTCTTTATATTTACTTGGATAAGGATGGCTCCTATTTCTCTACCGAAGTAGGATGTTCCTAAAGGCAAACATGTTGCTGCCGGAGAAGATTAGAGCAGCCCTATGGCAAATGGCGGAGAGTGGCGATGACGTCACGCGGCTCCCGTGCCTCATTCGGTCGCCGAACTTCGTTGAGGAGCTTTAAGCACCCTCGAGAGCTTTCCTGCTTCCAAGTAGGCTTCCGTCAGATTTGGACGATGAAGCATATTTCTATCAACCACTATAGGTTCTATTGCTGCAAAGTTGAATTGACTCACCGGCTACAAAGTAGAGCTCTACAGGTGGAGCCTTGAGCGCAAAGGGGGTGGGGTATCCAAGACACCCCGCCCTTCGGACGCACGTTCTCCTTCTCATAATCCGCTTCGCTCTGAGAATAAGGGTGTCGCGTGAAGAATACGCTTGACGAGGAGTAAGTAATTTACTATCAGTTGGTTGCCGAAGCCTAAGACTCGCGACAATTTTGCAACGGCCATTGCAAAATTGGCACTGACGATGTCGGTGTTAGAAATTATCATTTGAGTAGTTGAGCGCAGATCCTGAAAGCTCAGCGTCGTCTCGTCGAAAGATCGGGACTCATCCCCTAGCCTACACTCCGACTTGTGAGGAATGTGGTCATTGAGGACCGTTAATTCGAGAAATACCACTTTCTGGTGCTTCAAATCGATTCTCGGGAATGTAATTCTTTCAGCAAGCTGTCGATAGCCGAATGGGGAGTTTATGAGACTTCTAAACAGTATGGCGCCTCGACCTGAAAAGCTGATTAGGAGGCTTCGCCAGTTAAGCGCATCTCTTCAGACCGCATTTACCCCAGCTCTTCTTTCCGGGGCACTCGTGCTTGCCGTGGGCTGTCATCCTTCTGATCAACCACCCAAGCCTTCCATCGTCTTTACACATATCCCCCCTGTTGGCGGGGGGCCTGAGTTCCTCGATCGTATTAGTGGGCGTGTTGTAAATGCCGGACCTGGCACACGAATCTTTCTCTACGCGTTGAGCAAAGACACATGGTGGATTCAACCGTTTCGGGGTCATGCGCCTACAGAGATCGCAGGCGATGGGAGTTGGGAGAACGCAACCCATCTGGGCACAGACTATGCCGCTCTGCTGGTCGCTCCAGGGTTCCAGCCGACGGCCAAACTCTCTGCGTTGCCTTCAACAAACGGCAATGTCCTGGCTGTCGCAATTACAAAGGCGTCTTCCGAGGCGCTACCAGATCCGAAGGTCATTCATTTCAGTGGCTATGACTGGAGAGTACGCTACTCTCCGAACATTCGCGGAGGAGAGCTTTGCGATTACGAGCCTTCCAATGTATGGGTGGATGATCGAGGCTATCTTCACTTGCTGATGGGCCAAGAGGGAAGTCATTGGCATTGTGCAGGAATCAGCTTGACGCGCAGTCTTGGCTACGGAACCTACCGGTTTGTCATTTCAGACAGCGCTAACCTTCCATCCTCTGCCGTTTTTACTATGTTTATCCAGGATCAGGAAACTGCTGGAGCCGAGATGGATATTGAACTAAGCCGATGGGGTAAGGCTCAGAACCGGAATGCCGATTATGTCGTACAGCCCTACTACATTCCCGAGAATACAGTACACTTCGAGATTCCGGCGGGTCCGATGATACATGTGCTGCGATGGGAGCCCAGTAGCGTCGCGTTCAAATCTTTTGCTGGGGATTCTGTTGCTCCTCGCGCAATCGTGATGGATCATGTATTCAAGTCTGGCGTACCGGTACCAGCAAGGGAACGGCTTCATATGGCTTTCTATGATTTCCATCATTCTCAAAGCGGGTTGCAGCATCCAGTCGAAATCGTGGTTAAGAGGTTCGAATATCTACCGTGATCGTGTCGGGGCTAAGCGCGTCCTCTTCGGGATCGCTGCTGTTCTAGCCTTCTGCCTCTGGACACCTGCGTTTGCCTTAAATGGTAATCGGGCGCTTGAGCAGTACGTACATAGTGCGTGGGGGGCCGATAAGGGCTACACCTTTGGAACCGTCTATGCGATCGCTCAATCTCCCGGCGGATACCTTTGGTTGGGTACGGAACGTGGACTTGTTCGCTTCGACGGCTCCGAATTCACTCCGATCGAGCTTTCCTTACCAGATCGCAGTTCATTAGGCGCGGTTCGCGGACTCGTAGTAGACACAGAGGGAAACCTTTGGGTTCGTCTTGACGGTCCTCGTCTACTTAGATACCGCGACGGCTTGTTCGAAGACGCCGTGCAGAAGTTTGATATCCACGAAGCGTTCTTCACGGCGATGTCACGGAACGACGCCGGTAACTTGCTCCTCTGGGGCCCGCAAAATAAGACTCTTCGCTTTCAGAATGGCCAGTTTCAACGCATCTTTCCGCGGGACGGGATCGACGGCATAGTAATCTCCCTTCTTGAAACTTTACCCGACGTATTATGGCTTGGTGCACGAGACGCAGGTCTATACAAGATTGAGAATGGCAAGTTTACCAAGGTGTTGTCAGAGCTGCGATTGCATAGTGTGAATGCTCTTGCCCCTTCGGAACATGGAGGCGTTTGGATTGGCTCGGAGAGCGGACTCCATCTTTGGGAGAGTGGCGCCTCGGTTGGCCTGAAACTTCCTGAACTGCTGCAGAAAGCACAGGTTTTTGCCCTCGTGCGGGACCATAACCATAACTTGTGGGTAGGAACGGACGCTGGGCTCTACCGGATCGATCCCGAACGCCGCACTGTGACTGGATTTTACCGTAATCCGGGTGACCCCAGCATTTCCTCTATTTATGAGGATAACGAAGGTGAACTCTGGTTTGCCGGCTCCCGCGGTATAGAACGTTTGCGCGATGGTATGTTCACATCGTTTTCGCCGCAGGAGACAGTGCTCAAAGACGTCGGTGGTCCTGTATATGCCGACGATGCTGGACATACATGGTTTGCTCCGATTTCGGGAGGACTTTTCTGTGTGGAGAACGGTGCAGTAAAGCGCATAGCTATACCAAGCCTTGGCAACGACGTCATTTATTCGATCGATGGCGGCGGAGGCGAACTTTGGCTGGGCAGACAACAGGGAGGTCTGACCAAGCTCACTCGGAAGGGTAATCAGTGGCAGGCTCGAACGTTCACTGAAAAAGACGGCTTAGCGCAAAACAGCGTTTATACCGTTACTCGTACGCGGGACGGAACTGTCTGGGCTGGTACCGTGAGCGGAGGTGTAAGTGCCCTGCGTCATGGACAATTCATGACCTACACCATCAACAATGGCCTTCAATCCAACGCCATTTTTTCGTCTTTGGAAGCCACCGATAAAACAATGTGGTTCGCTTTGCCCAGCGGGCTGGTTTCCTTTGATGGTGATCGTTGGCTTACTCACAAGGCAGCGGACAATGAACCGGTCGTGAACATAAGGACACTTTTTGAGGATTCAGGCCACGTTCTATGGATTGGAACATCTCATGGGCTGGCGCGCCTGGGTGGCGACCACATCGAAATATTACACGCTCTTCCGCAGGTATTTAACGAGGAGATACTTAGCATAGGGCAGGATGCCCAAGGTTTCTTATGGGCTGTGACGGATCAGCATGTTCTGCAGATCGATCGAACAAAATTGTTGTCCGGAACCCTCAAGGACGAAGATGTGTTGAGCTACGGTGCGGATGATGGACTGACTGAAACAGAGGGAGTAAGACGGCATCGTTCACTCGTTTCAGACTCGTCCGGGCACATATGGCTCTCATTGTTACATTCGGTTGCGGTCGCAGATGTGAGAGAGGCTGTGGGCTATCGCCGTCAGGTCGGCGTTCGAATTGAATCGATTTCGACTGAAGGTGGGAGCTCGCAATCGAAAGAGATCCAAAATTTATCGTCGGATACACGCAGCATTACGTTTCGATATGCGGGAACGAACCTTATGATGCCGCAGCGTACACAGTTTCGGTATCGCCTCGATGGCTTAGATCACAATTGGAGCGCTGGCGGCTCGTCCCGTCAGGTCGTCTTCGAGTCCTTGGCGCCCGGCAGCTATACGTTTCGCATTGTGGCATCCAATGCACTCGGAATTTGGGATGGTCCTGAGAATGACATCGCCTTCAAGGTTCGACCTGCATTTTGGCAGACCTGGTATTTCCGAGTACTGATCGTTTTGGTGCTAGTGGTCTTCGCCATCGTGCTGTATCGAATTCGTTTGATGCAGATCACTGGCCAACTTAATAGACGTTTTCAAGATCGGCTTGCCGAACGTGCCCGAATCGCCCAAGACCTACACGACACATTGCTGCAGGGGGTTATAAGTGCTTCCATGCAGATCGATGTCGTACAAGACTACTTGCCACAAGAATCACCGGCAAGGCCCATGTTGAGCCGCGTTTTGCATCTGATGCGTCAAGTAACCGAAGAAGGCAGAGAGGCGTTACGCGGCCTTCGCACGATTGACAACTCCGTGAGTCTTGAAACCGCGTTCAGAAGGTTGGCAAGCGAGATCGTTCCCTCCGTAACCTCCGAAAGCCTCGTCTATGTTGAAGGCCAGAATCGCGCACTGAAGACGGCTGTGTTTGACGAGGTATATCGGATAGGCCGTGAGGCCTACATCAACGCTGTCGCCCACGCCCGGTCCACTCGCATCGAGATCAGGGTTGAATACGGGCTACGAGGATTCCGTCTGCTTGTCAGGGATAACGGTTGCGGAATTGACGCGGAAGCACTTAAGAACGGCCGTGCGGATCATTGGGGGTTGGCCGGCATGAGAGAACGTGCCGAAGCAATAGGCTCGATCTTAACCATACATACCCGTACTCCCCGGGGCACAGATGTGGAGCTTCGCGTTCCGGCTACAATTGCCTATTCTCTCGCGAGTTCTCGACGCACCCTCTGGCCATGGAGAATTCGGAGGCATTATCCTGAGTCTGAGGAAGAGGGACCGCAGTCGCGATGACAATGCAATCCGCCTCAATCCGAGTCTTGTGCGTCGATGATCACCCGGCCATGCGGGAAGGTATTGCGGCCTATATTCGCAATGCGGAGGATATGGAGTTGGTCGCGGAGGCTGTGAATGGACGAGAAGCGATTGAGCAGTATCGAATATTTCAGCCAGACGTAACTCTGATGGACCTCCGTCTGCCCGACATTAGTGGCGTAGAGGCGATGCTCGCGATCCGGAGAGAGTTCGGGTATGCACGGATTATCATGCTGACGACCTTCGATGGCGACGCGGACATTCGACGTGCCCTCGAAGCCGGCGCACAATCGTACCTATTGAAAACAATGCCTCGCTTAGAGCTTCTGGAAACGATCCGTAAGGTCCACGTAGGGAAACGGCATGTGCCCCTCGAGGTTGCTGCTCAGCTTGCACAACATTTGGGACAGGTTCTTCTGACCCGTAGAGAGGTCGAAGTTCTTGAAAAGATCGCAGATGGAAATCGCAATATCGATATTGCTGCGATGCTCTTCATTAGCGAAGAGACGGTGAAAGGTCACATAAAGCACATCATGGAAAAACTGGGAGCTAACGACCGGACTGAAGCGGTTGCCATCGGTGTTCGTCGCGGCATCATTCGGCTCTAAACCTCATGTAAATATCTCACCTTCGTCACCCATATCCCTCTTTCGAGGGATCCAACAGGCCCTTGACGTGGTGATAAGAAAACGCTTCTTCCCCGGTATAGCTCTTGTGTGCTGCACGGCGCATAGTAGTTTCGTCGGGTACCAAATCGTGTAAGTCGCTGGACCTAATTCGCTCGAATCGGTCGCAGTTGATAACAACGACGGAGGTGACATGCCACGGACGTATGTGACCCTCACACTCGAGGATGCAAAACGAATACTGTCGGCTGGAGAAGCAAAGGCGATCAGCTTAGGCGTTCCTTACAACATCGCGGTGGTAGATGCTGGTGGCCATCTAGTGGCCTTTGTGCATCAGGATGGCTCGCTCATCGGCAGCATCGACCTCGCCATCGATAAGGCGGTGACCGCGAGAATCTTCGATAGACCGACTTCAGAGTTGGCGACGCTTGCGCAGTCAGGCAAACCCCTCTTTGGTATTCAGGAAAGTAATGCTGGTAAGGTCGTCATCTTCGGAGGTGGGCTTCCAGTCATTATCGCCGGCAAGATTGTCGGCGCCGTGGGAGCCAGCGCAGGAACTGTCGAGCAGGACATCATGGTTGCCAAGGCCGCGATAGGCGCTTTGGTCGCCTGACAGGGCCCTCAGATAGCTCGCCTTATCTGTCAATAATGTTCTAACCAATCCAAAGATGAAGGAGCACATCATGTCGAAGAGTCTTCCCCGTAAGGCCATTATTGCCATCTCTAGCTTTCGCGGGGCCATCTATCCAGGTGGCCACGAAACAGGGCTGTTTTTTGTCGAGGCTCTGCATCCATTTGAGGTCTTGGTCGCTGCGGGCTTTGAAGTAGATTTGGCCTCCGAAACCGGTACCTTTGGTCTCGATTTTAATTCGCTGCAGTCGCCGTTCCTCGCGGGAAGTGACAAAGCGGTCTACAACAATCCCAACCATCCATTCATGGTGAAGCTAAACTCTCAACTCAAGAAAGCTTCGGACCTGAAGAGGGGAGAGTACGGGGTCTTCTTCGCATCTGCCGGCCACGCGGCGCTATACGACTACCCGACCGCAAAGGGGCTGCAAACGATTGCTGCTGACGTTTGGGATCGTGGGGGCATCGTTGGTGCTATTTGTCATGGGCCGGCGATCATGCCAGGAATCATCGACACCAAGACAGGCAAGTCGATCATTGAGGGTAGGACTGTAACCGGATTCACCATCGAAGGCGAACTCATCTTCAATATTCTCGACAAGCTGAGAGAAGACAAGGTGATCCCGATTGTAGAGGCTGTCACTGCCGTTGGAGCGTATTACAGCACTTCGATGAATGCTTTCGACGATTACTCAGTCACCTCAGGTCGCGTTGTGACGGGGACGAATCCGCAGAGTGGGCGTAGTGCTGCGGAAAGGATCGTGAGGCTGTTCGATAGTATGTGACGGCTCTGAGTGAGTGGGGCTCCGACCTTCTGTGTGGAATGCTCAGAGCCGCCTCTTTGCGAGTCCGGCGGCTTGCGAAACAAGCACATTCTTATCCCTGCACGTCTCGTCGAGAATGTACCCGCTTCGTCGCAATCTCGTTTTGATCTCCACCAATCGGATTATTTTCGTTCTTATGATTGGCGCTCAGGTATGGATCAAAATCCCACTGGGGATTTCGGGGATGAACATCACTGATCCATTGTTTATCGGAACATTATCGTGGCTTCGCACTTTGAAGACTGACTAAGCCACTTCCGACTCAATTAAATTGGCAACCGATGGAGTGAACTTTGAAGGAGGAATAAAAATGCTCGCTGCGAGAATGCATAACTACAAACAGCCCTTAGTGCTCGAAGAGGTAAAGATTCCGGAGATATCTCCCGACCAGGTTCTAGTGAGAGTCGGAGGAGCCGGAATGTGTCGTTCAGACGTACAACTCATTGACGGCTACTTCCGAGAGGCCGTGGAATTAAAATTCCCCATAACGCCGGGGCACGAGATAGCCGGTTTGGTGGAAGCGATTGGCGATCGCGTGCCCGAGATGGCTCACCTGGCCGTTGGAGATCAGGTGGCCGTTTCAGCGGGCTGGGGCGACGGAATATGTCGCCAATGCCGCCTTGGGAATGAGCAGCTCTGTGAACATGGGGGGTGGCCGGGGTTTGGACCTCCAGGGGGTTACGCCGAGTTCATCCCCGTACCCTATCGACAACTCGTCCGCGTCGAACATAGGTTGAAGTGGGATGAACTCGCGCCGTTGACAGATGCGGGGGTGACACCATATCGCGGAATCAAGAAACTGCGAGCCGCGGGTGCGCTTGGACCGGATCGAGTGATGGCGATTTTTGGCGCAAGCGGACTTGGCAGCTATGCGGTGCAATACGCCAAGCTGCTCTCGTCCGGCGCTACCATCGTGGTGTTCGCTCGGAACGAAGAGAAGCTCGCGATCGCGAAGGAGCGGGGAGCGGACTTTACCATTAATACGCGCGGCAAATCTCTCAATGATCTCCAAGACGAGCTTCGCCGGCTCACGGGGAAACGCAAGCTGGATGCCGTGATCGATTGTGTCGGCGCAACAGAAACCATTCAAACTGGTTTCGGCTTACTTGGCACCGCCGGAGTATTTGTGTCCAATGGCCTGATCGGCAACAACATCGATATCCCTTTGTTTCCGCTTGTCTCCGGCGAGTTGACTTATCACGGTTCGTACTGGGCGAACTACAGCGACTTGCAAGAAGTGTTGGCACTTGCGCAACAAGGGAAGATTCAGCATTCCATAACCAAAGTCCGGTTTGAGGACATTAACGAGAACCTAGAGATGCTTCGTGCCGGAGACATCATTGGACGCGCCGTAGTCGTATTTGACGTTGATGCGAAGACCTCTAACCGCAAAGACGCGAAAGAAACGGTGGCAGTCTGAGAACCGAATCGGATGAGTGCGCGAAACGCCACAGAGAGGGCGGTCAAGTTATTCGATAGCTGCGATCCAAGTATAAGTACCTGCTTATGCTGTTTGAGTTCATGTGAAAAACAGATTTCACGATTAAGCCCACTTTGAATGCCTCCGTCTTGTATGTCAGCCGAGAACATGGATTACAGCTAGCGAGCGGACCGAAGCGTGTCCGCCCTAGACTGATCAATTCGGCGTTCCACACAACCGGGTCGAGAGGCTTGGGGGAGGTTGTTGAGTGTTTGGACGGGATATTTTGAGGCTCGGGCCCTTCCCTTGGCACTGCTGTTGACTTGTACTATCTGCATGTGACGGAGGGTAACTCCGATTGCTATTTGGCGTGATAATTCAGAGTCTGTGGCATAGCCGATGTCGGCGCGGGCCAATGACGAGGCAGTCCCGCGCCGTTTCGACGACCGCTCGAAACCACATAAAGATGATGACGCTGAGAACTCTCTCGATCTGAGTCAGGAGTGGGAGTGAGTCGTCTAAAGTTTCCTCGTCTCATCCGATAGGACAGTTTGACATACAACTAGAGGGCTCTTGCGGCGAGTGTCTCGCTCGCTCAAGGAATGGATGGCTGGTATGCTTTGCCCTTCTGTATCTCAGGAGGAAACGCTCGGCGATGGAGGTTAATCTGTGCCACTCGCGAGGCAGATGCCATACCATACGAGAATAGCTAACCATTCCCAAGCACAGGCATCGCCGTGAAACCAATACGTCGGAACGTACTGGTCAGCCAATGCCGGAACGCTGAGGTTTAAGAGATATGACGTTCACACTCTGATGTGCCGGCGATCTTGCATCATAATAATCAGAAGAAACGGGGGACTGGAGACATGGCCACACAAGAAGGGGTAGAGACGCAGAGTTCGTTGAACAAGGTAATCCTGTACGCAACGGTAATTTCGGGTCTTATAGCGGCGTATCTTATGTATCGGCGGGGAGAATCCGTGCTTTCGATCGCCAGAAAAACAGTTACCAACCCGGTTGGCTCGTTAGTTTCGGAAGCCAAGAAGGTCGTCTAATTTGTAGCCCAAACAGTCAGAAGCGGAGCTAAATTGAGAAAGCCGTTAAAAGATATTTCTTCCGTATCGCTTGTCGCCAAGGTGCTCTCGGTACTTACGATGTGGGTTGCAACTCTGGGACTTTCAGGGTGTTTAGCGGTCGGGTACTCAAGTGTTGGAGGATGGCTCGTGTGGCCCGGTGGTCTCGGCCTTATTCTCATCATATTGCTGGCAGTTTTCTTCATAAGGCGTCGATAAATGATCAGAGTGCTCTTACCGTAATAACCGAGACTTTACGTGCGCCTGGTCGAAAAATGCCGCTATGAAAGAAGCCTCTACGGACGAAGATTGATGTCATTACGGCGTATCGGATAACAATTACGACAGGTCCGTCACAGTATCGACGACTGAAATGTAAGGAAGCCTTCGGGACAGATTCGGCCCCGCAATGTGGACAGTGACAGAATGGCCGGCAAGGGAATTGGGTACAGGCCAAGTTCGGTCGCACGATACGATAGGTTTCCTACAGCTTGGCGAGGCTCTCGGGCCAGCGGATCTCCGAAGAGCCTTATGCGGCGCGTAAGGGCGCAAGCACGATGGCCTCGGCGTTGCAGGATATCCCCGCCAGATATTTAAGGAGTTGGGGGTAGCCTTATTCTGACTTCGGCTAGAGCTAGAGCTGGGGCAAGGGCATAGCCCTTACGGGTAGGCGGTTTCCATCTTCATATAGTGCAGTCTTGTATTGGTAGGTTGCGGAAGGAGCAACTTACTGCAAGGCATCCCCTCTTATTGCCGGATGCTTGAAATCCTTGTTATTTTGTAGTGCGGAATGTGTGCTTCTAGGGATGAAGGTGTTTGTTCGACGCAACGCGGCCTTTTCTGCCCAAATTATCGTTCGATGATGTCAGATGAGTTTCACTGTGTGGAACTTGATATTGGCCGTAAAGCAGATTCCTTGACCCGGAATGCGTGCCTACTATGGGTGGGCCGAGAGTTGCGATGGTTTTGGTGCCACTTAGCCCTCAACGGTCAGACAAGAACTGATTGCCCTGAGCCAATCGGTCGCACCACCCGTATTGATGGCAATTGTCGAGGATCTCTATGTTTTCGAAGAAATTAATGGTTGGGGTATCGGCGGTGTTGGCGATTGCTTCTGTGCTGCCGGTTGAAGCACAGAGTGCCCTGATGGATGGCTTCAAAAATCCGCCGAACATTGCACGGCCGCGCGTCTATTGGTACTGGCAGAACGGCAACATCACCAACGATGGCTTAACGAAGGATCTGGAATGGATGCACCGAGCAGGCATCGGTGGCGTTGAAACCTTCGACGTCGCGGTGGCTACGCCGACTGTGGTAAAGAACCGCCTAATCTACATGCAGCCGGCATGGAAGGATGCATTTCATCATTCACTGGAGGTTGCGGACCGGCTGGGTATGACGGTTACCATAGGCGCAGCTCCGGGTTGGAGCCAGACGGGCGGCCCATGGGTAAAATCTGCCGATGCCATGAAGAAGCTGGTGTGGACGGAGACCCGCGTGAAAGGCGGCGTACCGTTCGACGGGATGTTGCCGAAGCCCCCGCAGATCAATGGTCCCTTCCAGGATCAGCCGCGCGATGTGCGGGCCGATCGGCCGATCCCGACTCTAGCTACGCTTTACAAAGACCAGCTTGTCATTGCCTTTCGCGCTCCAGCCGGTGAGAGCACCCTGGAGAAGGCTCATCCCACCGTAACGTCAAGCGGTGGAAGCATCGCTTATGCCGATCTGGTTCAGGGCAGCTATGACAAGACCGTCGATCTCCCGGCGGCGGCGGGGAATGCCTCCTGGGTCCAGATCGCGCTCGATTCGCCGGAGACGGTGCGCGGAGTTACAGTCGCAACCCGCAGCGTTCTCCGCGCATTTACAGACGATGCAATCGCGCCGCAAACGCTTGAGGTGAGCGATGACGGTGTGCACTTCAGGCTGGTCATCGATATGCCGCGCGGAAATCTGTATCAGCGGACATATGCTTTTGCTCCAGTAACCGGACGCTACTTCCGTTATCGGCTCCCCATGGCAACCTCCGATACGATCAAGCTCGCACGCTTCCAGCTTCACACGGCGACGCCTGTGAACCGTTCCGAGGAGCAGGACGGCTTTGCCGCAGTGGCCGACTACTATGCCGTTTCAACACCGCAAGCAGATACGGCGAGTATCGTCCGGAAGGGCGATGTTATCGATTTGACGAGCAAAATGCATGAAGATGGAACGCTGGACTGGACTCCACCCGCAGGTAACTGGATTGTTGCACGCATGGGCTACTCGTTGACAGGACAGACCAATGGGCCTGCGCCTCTAGAGGCAACCGGTTATGAGGTGGACAAGTTGAAGAAGGGCGCCACCAAGACCTTCATGGATGACTACCTCAAACTATACGAGGACGCGTCCCAAGGAATGATGGGACAGCATGGCGTCAACAACGTCGCTACAGATAGCTGGGAAGCCGGATTTCAGAATTGGACGGATGGCATGCTTGATGATTTCAAGCGGCTTCGCGGTTACGATCCTATCCCGTGGCTGCCGGCTCTTACCGGCCGAATCGTGCAATCCAGCGATGCGACCGATCGCTTTCTATGGGACTTTCGGCGCACTATTGCTAGCCTGGTGATCACGTCGAACTTCGATCAGGTGCGGGACAGTCTGCACGCGCGTGGTCTGGGGTATGTGGCGGAGGCTATGGCGGGCCGCAGGGCGACCATCGGCGATGCCATGGAGATGAAGGCTCGTGCGGACTATCCCATGGGCGAGTTCTGGCTGCCGACGCTGGACAGGCAGCAGCAGGGCTACTTCGCGGATCTCCGGGACACCGCTTCCGTCGCTAACATTTACGGCAAGAAGCTGGCGACGGCGGAATCCATTACATCCACTGGTGTCCCTTACGCTTATAGTCCCTGGGACATCAAGCCAGTGGCCGACGAGGAGTTCCTCGGCGGCATCAACCAGTTCACGCTGCACGTTTCAGTGCATCAACCGAAGGACGAAGCTCCCGGACTTGCGCTCGGACAGTATGGCATGTGGTTTAACCGGCTTGAGACGTGGGCCGAGCAGGCTCGGGCGTGGACCGATTACA
Source organism: Granulicella sp. dw_53 (assembly GCF_018449545.1). GTDB lineage: Bacteria > Acidobacteriota > Terriglobia > Terriglobales > Acidobacteriaceae > Edaphobacter. The sequence goes on from NZ_JAAVUR010000019.1 coordinate 62,363, forward strand.
TCGCCCGCAGCTGTTTCCTGCTGCAACAGGGCAAAGCTGTGATCGATGTTGCCTATTTCTATGGGGAAGAGAGTTCGGCGACGGGAATCAACCATGGGCGCGCGCCGCAGATTACCGAGGGTTATAACTACGATTTCGTGAACAGCGAATCACTCTTGAATGAGTTTTCGGTTCAGGATGGAAAGCTGATAACGAGATCAGGCATGCAGTATCGCGTGCTTTACCTGGGGGGCACCAGCAACCGGATGACTCTTCCGGTGCTCGATAAAATCCGAAGGCTCGTAAAAGCGGGAGTAATCATTGTGGGACTGCCGCCGACGGACTCGCCTAGCATGTCGGATAACATGATTGCGTGGAAGGCTGCGCGGCGCGAGGTATGGCCGACGAACGCAGTGCAGCAGAGGATTGGGTTAGGCAAGGTGTACCGCACCCTGAACCTGGGCGAGGTGCTTGGGGCAGAGATGATTCAACCCGATTTCAAGTACATTAAGCCCGATCAGGACTCGGTGGTGCAGTTCGCCCATCGACGTGATGGTGACACCGACATCTACTTTGTCAACAATCGTGCCGATCATGTGGCCTATACCACCGCAGACTTCCGCGTGACGGGTAAGACGCCTGAGTTCTGGATGGCTGATACCGGAGCGATCCAACCGGCTTCCTATACCATCCACGATGGTGTGACGACGGTCCCTCTCCGCATGGAGCCGCGGGACGCCTTCTTTGTTGTCTTCCGTCAGTCCGCAAGCGCCATGTCTCGCGAGATTCGAGCGCCCATCCGCACTACTATCACAAATGTCAGCGGTCCCTGGAGGGTGGAATTCCAAGAAGGGCGCGGGGCTCCCAAATCCATGGAATTGAGCGAACTAAGTGACTGGAGCAATAATTCCAATCCCGGGATCAAGTACTTTTCCGGCGTCGGAACCTATGTTAAGAAGATAGACATCCCAGCATCGGCATTGACCTCAGGTGCTCGTATCGAGCTCGATCTTGGCAAAGTTCACGAGATGGCTGAAGTTGCCGTGAATGGCAAGATCGAAGGCATCGCTTGGAAGCCGCCTTACCGCGTTGACATCACCGACGCTGTAAAGGCCGGCGAGAATATTTTGTCGATCAAGGTTGCAAATTTATGGCCCAATCGGCTGATCGGCGATCAGCAACCTGGAACGAAGAAGGTCGCGTTCGCTCCGAACAGCACGTATAAGGTGAACGATCCACTGCTTCCGTCAGGTTTGATTGGGCCGGTGGAGGTGGATCGGCTCTCGTCGATCGAGTAATCAAGCGAGGCGTCCACCCTGCGAGCAAGGCCTGCGCGCCCCCCGGGAGAACCAACTTCGGTTTCTTCCGGACTCATCTGCATCAGCGAACCACGCTGTGATCTGCGTAGTCGCCAGAAGCGACATTCTTGCAGATCGTCTCTTTACGTTTGCATCCAACAAAAGTAGGGATTGTTCTTTTTTGCTGGGAAAGCTAAGAGACACAGTTTACAAAGGAAATTATGTTAATTGGCAAGCGCGTCTGCATCCTCCTCACGGCACTCTTTTCAAGTGTGACTGCGGTTTCTGGCCAAGAGATTCCCGGCCCAGCCAGCGCAACCTCCCAGAGCCTTCGTTTCGATGTGGTAGTTTCACTGAGATCTGGACCGCCAATCAGTGGCCTCGAACAGCAGAACTTCGCGTTGTCGGATAACAAATTGCCCCTGCCTATTAAGGCTTTTAAGGCCGTGAACTCAGGTCAAGAACACGTTAAGGTCATCCTCGTCATCGACGCCGTCAACACAGGATTCTCCAAGGCGGCATATGTGCGCGAAGAAGTGCAGAAGTTTCTGCGCGCGAACGGTGGCCATCTAGCTTATCCCACGACGATTGCTATCGTTACCGATAAGGGCGCGCAGCTACAGAAGGATTTCTCGAGCGATGGTAATGCGCTGAGCACATCTCTTGATCGCAATCCGACTGGGTTGAGGCAAATCACTCGCTCTTCCGGTATTTGGGGAGCGAATGAACGGGTCCAAATCTCTCTAACTGCGGTCCGCGAGTTGACCGCCTATGCGGCGACCATCCCTGGCCGCAAGATCATACTTTGGATCTCGCCCGGCTGGCCTCTACTTTCAGGAACCCGCATTGAACTTGATTCAAGGCAACAGCAGCAAATCTTTGGAAATGTTGTTACTTTCTCGGAGAACCTACAGCGGTCTGATATTACCCTCTATAACGTCAATCCTTTGGGGCCCGGCGAAAGCTTATTTCGTGCCGATTATTACCAGAGTTTTGCCAAAGGTGTTAGCAGACCAACCCAAACGGATCTCGCCGATCTCAGTCTTCAGGTGTTATCAATTCAGAGTGGCGGACTTGTGATTAACGGAAATAACGGAGTCGCGCACATTCTCGAGAGTTGTCTTGTGGATGCGCAGTCCTGGTATGAGATCACTTTCGATGCACCGGTTTCCGACCGCCCAAACGAGTACCATCATGTTGAGATCACAGTGGACCGACCAGGTCTGAGGGTTCGTACGCGTGATGGTTATTACGCACAACCGTAGTTAGCTCTTCGCCTTGGCCTAGACCTATGGGAGCGTTGATGGTGTCAGACGGGCACTGGGGGATTGAGCCAAGGATGACCTTTGGCTCGGTCCAAGCCGGGCTGTTTAAAGTCACCGTACCGACCGTAGACGCCTGCCAAGATCTGGGATGCGACTGCGTGTGCGCGATCGCGATTCTATGAGAAAACATAGGCGTACAGACCATAGATCGTGTCGTTTGCAATTTCGATTGTCTTTTCTTCGACGTATAGATAATGAGGCGGAGACCTCCGCTAGGCGATTTCGGGGTGCGAGAATGCGTCTCGATGCAAACCTTGGCATTATTTCTTCCGCAATGGTGGCGGCTTTGGAGTCGGAGTTCGTAGGGCAACTGTGTGCCGAACTTCCGTCCGTCGCCTCTTGGAGAGTGGCTGACTACCCAGATCGCAACATTGCCCATTTGTACCGAATCGGTGCCATACCCTAAGCCTAGGAGGGGTTTGGTTATAGTCACCTTCATCGCCACCTGTGATAACCATTCCCATAAACGATAACCAATGAGCATCACTACATATGCGGGAAATTAAAGAAGATTGTGTATCCGGGATCGGAGACTACAGCAAGGCGAGAAGGTAGAGTTCCGAATCGATACAAGTTCAATCAGGCGATGGGCGATTCGGTGGCTTTGAGGACTAGTGTCGAAATGGAACGCCAATATAAATCTTTGGCCTCTCCACTTAGTCTCAATGCCTGCATTGTGGTGAAAGATAGGTTATGCTTTCCGCACTGCAAAGCATCATTCCAGATGCAGCGGATAAATGCTCACCTCTCGTTAGTTATTGTAGTGGATCTGCACTCGTCTTCTCCCAGTCTGACTTGCAAGGTGGTCTCACCTTGCGGCAAGGGAGTGGCCATGGATCTCGATCTAACCGATCAATGGTTCTCCATGCATCTCCGTTCGCGCTGGGCGTTTGCGGGATACGGTGACGAATCAGCACATTTTATCGAAGAGCAGCACTGGAGAGAATCATGAGCATTTTTCGACTCGATCAGGTGAAAAAGATTGCTTTATATGCCGTATTGGCCCTCCTTCCGATCGTCTCTTGCGATCTTCAGGCGCAAGAGCCATCTACTGGACCATCCCATCCTCTTCCCATGTTAAGCGAAGGCCGCCCCGTTGATTGGTGGTTTGCATTTAAATTCAACGCCACGACCTTCCCCTCTTGCGGTACGGCCGCCCGATCTTGCCCCTTCGGCGGAACTCCGGAGGCCTACCGGATTTTCAGTCAGCAATTCATCTATGCGAGCAGCGCAGATGGGACCCTGCATAAAGGGAATGACTGCCTGGGAGACGATCTCTCGGACCCCGTTGCTGCAACCTTCGCCCAGGCATACAACGGTTCATACTTCTACGCAATCTGGAACGATCAGTTTTACGGCGACCCAGCGATCAAGGGCTGTGGGGACTCCTGTGGCGCGCCTTGGGGACATTCGAAAGGCATGCTCGTTTGGGACACTGGTGGTGATGGCTTTGTCCTCCAGGTGACTACACCATCGTGGCCTGGTGCGGGAAGTTCTCAGCACCCGAGGCTCACGGACGGGAACACTCTGGGTTGTGTAAAGGACAATGATGTTCAAGTCAGCCAACACTTTTTCAGCATTCGTCTTACGCGAAGCGACGTTCTTAAGGTTCTTCATGCTCTCCAGAATGCAAGTGTGGTGACAGATCCAAACAACCCGCAGATCGTCCATAACGGAGGCCCCGCCGAGATTCAGGAAGAGGTTAAGAACCTCGGGAAAAGAGTGTCGAGTAAGGAAGTTCTGGACGAGACTTTGTCAACTGGAGTTGAATTGATCTCGAAGCCGTCAGGACTGAATGTACCTCCCTGGCAACTGGTTTCTTCTGTGCTCCACGGTGTCTCTCTCCGAACCGCCACATGGTGGACGAGGCCGGCGATCCCAAGCACCACGAGTACCACCTCCATCGATTGTTGGAGCGATACCCTCGAAAAACCTGGCTCAGTTCAGATCGCTACCTCTGGAATCTGGGATTCTACTGTGATCGGCCTAACAGGTGGCCCGGGCGGCAATTTCAATCATGCAAAGATCGGTGTCTCGATCTCCGGAGCCGATGAGATGGCGATCTTTGGGGACATGAATCAGCAAGGCGCTCTCTCCGGAAATTGCAAAAGTAGCCAGAACGGGCGTGGTGGTCTATTTTATGTCGTTCGGAACAAGGATCTTGCCCACGGGGTTCTGAAGTTGATGCAAGGAAACACCGCCCCTACGACAATCCTCCCGGCAACAGTTAAGAAATAGGACCGAAGCTCACCGGTAAGTAATGGTAAGACATAACCGCAAGATACCAGGATGGCATAGTGAGCAAGAAAATCGTCATATGTATCGACGGGACAGGCAATGAATTTGGCATTTGCAACTCAAATGTCATTAAGCTCTATTCCGTACTGGGATGTAATGAGGAACAGCAACTGGCTTTCTATCATCCCGGTCTCGGCACCATGGCCGCTCCCACCGCATTGACGAAGTTTTCACAGTGGTGGACGCGCATGTTTGGCTTAGCTTTTGGCTATGGCCTGAGCAGTGCACTGGAAGATTGCTACGGATTTCTGATGGAGCATTACGAAGACGGTGATGAAATCTACCTCTTTGGCTTCAGTCGCGGAGCTTACTGCGCCCGGGCTCTGGCGGCGATGGTCCACATGTTCGGCCTGGTAAGGCGAGGCAACGATCCGCTGATTCGATATATCTTGCGGATGTTCAAAAAGAAGGGGAAGAGTGATTCTGACTTCAAAGTCGCTTCGGATTTCAAGAAGACTTTTTCTCGCGAGTGCAAGATCCACTTTGTCGGAGTCTGGGACACGGTCAGTTCGATTGGCTGGTTGTACGATCCGCTAACGCTGCCATTTTCCTATGTAAATCCGAGCATCATCGTTGGTCGGCAGGCAATTTCGATTGATGAACGTAGAGCTGCTTTTCGTCAAAATCTCATGTCTGAGGCAAACCGTCAGCAGGATATAAAACAAGTATGGTTCGCCGGAGTTCATTCCGACGTGGGTGGCGGGTATCCGGAGGCCGAGAGCGGTCTATCCAAGATCACACTCAAGTGGATGCTCGATGAAGCTGAGGCTGCTGGATTGCTCGTAATCGAAGACAAAAAGAACGCGATTCTGGGGATCACCGATCCGGAACAGGCCGCACCAAATCCGGCAGGGCAAATGCATCGATCCATGAAGGGCTCCTGGTGCATTCTCGAGATGCTTCCGCGAAGACATTATGATGGGACGCTCACACCGCCACGAACGCGTTGGAAGGTTCCACGGTCCTCTCCACGACGCATCCTGGCGAATGCATTGATCGATTCGTCAGTGACAATGCGAATGGCCGCACGATCGGACTATCGGCCGATAAATCTTCCAAAGCCCTGACAAGGCTACAGACCCCTGCTCATCGGGAGCCTGAATGATGACACCTCAGTATGCATTCCCACCAAACGGGAACAGAGAGGCGTAGCGTCCGCAGGATTGTGTGGCGGCGGATCAGAACTTCGTCGCAGACGGTTGGCTCACACAAAGTTACGTGTGGCTCCCAAAACTAAGTGCAACCTGGCGTTTATCCAAATCCGGTTCTGTCGACCGGGCATTACCTACGCGCCGGAGGCCGTAAGGAAAAGATCCTGGAGTGGAGCGAGCACAATTGCGAAATTCCTTTGGACCTTTGCCACTCCTCACTGAAGCATCGGCGATAAGGCTGCTTTACGATCTCGTTTGTTACTCTGATTGAACGAAGTGAATGCGATTCCTGACTCCTTACCGAGTCTGTGTGGACAGCATTCCATCTACACGGCTCAATTCATCGAGTTTGCGTTCGAGGAGTCGACAGGCCTTGTCGACCAATGCGGCATCATTGATGTCAACTCCAACTGATGTCATTAGGATGTCTGGAGAAGCATTAAACCCGCCTTGCAGGAGGTGTATATATTTCTCAGGGAAATTAGGATCAGAGTGAGCCTGTTCATACAACGAACAGGCTACGATAGAGGCATACAGGTAATTCACCAGGTACAAAGGGTCCTCGAACAGAAGCTTTTTGCGCATCCACTCACTAGATACAGCAAGGCGGTACACATCGTTCGTCTCAAATGGAGACACAGCTTTTCTATAGAGGGAATCGATTGCATTCTGATCTAAGAGAACCTCTTCGTGCGCGCCTATGTAGAGACTTCTTTCGAAACTGGTTTCTTCTGCAGATGCAAAGACCTCGAAGGCGATCTTCGTTGTTAGTTGTCGCAATGCAGCTCGGCGTTCTTCAGGTGACGCGGCTGTTTCCGCGGCGTGATCAAGCACAAGAAGCTCATTCAGAATTGCAATTGCCTCAAAGAGGTAGTGGGGTCCCTCGCGTTCATAAAGTGGGATCCCTTTCGCATTCATCAACTCTCGATGAACGGCGTGTCCACCCTCATGGGTTAATGCACTGATATCTGCTAATCCCCCCTTGTAATTCCCTAGGAATAGCGCCGTGGGTGCATCGTAAACTGCGATAGAGGTACCTGTTTCCGCTCTATGCGGGCCACCACTTAGATCCAGTCGTCCGTTGCGCGGGTCGAGTAGAGCGGACATGCGGGCTAAGTACTCGTTGCCCAGGGGAGCAAGACCTTCCAGTATCATTGTCTTACTAGCAGAAAAAGGTACTACGAAATGCGTCGTGCTGCCATCTGGGTTGAATGATTCGTGCAGATCAACCAGTGAATCTCGGTAGCGCTTATAAAGCGGTGCGTGAGTCTGCACCGCTGAAAGAACATTCGCAATGTTTCCAGGTCCGATGCCTAAGGATTGGTATTGGCGTAGTGCGGCATTTTCAAAACCTTGAGCAATCGCATCGCTATTCTTTATAGCAACAATCGTTCCAAGTAGAGTCGCGATTTCTGGCGCTTCTTGCACTAGGGCGGGTGTCCGATCTTGCTGCGTGGATAGAAGTCCATCAGTGCCAGTCTGAGTCACTTCTGCAGTTTTAGGCGCTGCCGCTAACTGTTTATAACGAGCCGCGAGTTTGCCCAGTATCACACTTACCACTTCCTCGCGGTATCGAGTTGCGTCTGGGGAGAGCCTGTGATCAGGTGAAGTGCTACGGACGGTGGTTGCAAGCAATTGATATTGCCCCAGTGCACGTAATTCAGTTGAATGAACCATGTTCAGTCGAGTCGCAATAGCAGCTGTAAGTGCCGACACATCCATTTCTACTGCATCCCGTCCAGATTGGATGCTCTGATTGCTAACGTCTTCCAGTGCTCGAAGTTTTAGGTAACCCGCATGTCGTTGTAGTGCTATAAGACAATGATCAGCATCCCTTAAGGCGGCTGGAAGTGATGAGATGGTCGAGTGGCGCAACCGCGCAATTGTGATCTCTGTGTGGGCATGGGTCTCGTCTCTCAGAGACTTCTCTTGCTGCTCGCCCGCAAAGTAGAGCTTGGAGGAGATGTGGGGAAGCTGATCAAGGGCTGGAACTCCCGTCGCTTGCGCCCACGAGGTTGTGCAGCCGAGAATCGTTAGCACCATACAGCACACGTGATAGTTCATCCAGTCCTGCGCTCCTCGCATCGTGCTTCGTTAGGGCCGTTATCGCGTGGGATCGATATCCCAGCTGCTGTGGCCAACGGCAGTATCACCATGAACCAAGCATACTCCGCAAACATTGTGCCAAAAAGGCACGACGTAAGGCGTATCGCTTGACTGAAAGGCAGCGTCATTAACCAAGGTTAAGTTCAGCACCCACAATTGAGGTGTATGGTTGGCTTGTCTCAAGCTAATCACTTTACGAAAGGAGATGTGCCCCTATGATTGAGGAACTCGACGTGAAGAAGCTGGGCGAGGTATTTGACCATACTCTCGACACCAATCTTGTGTACGAAGAGAGCATCAGTGATGGCGATCATGATCATGATCACACCGACGAAGATGCGCTCTAGGAGTTGTCCCTTGTGGGTATAGCAGTATGACTCCGGCTGCCTCTTTGGATGCAGCCGGAGAATTCAACGCAGAGGTCGATATATGGCAACAAGCGTAGCTGGCCCGTCTCTGGAAGTATATTCTTCTGTAGCTCCTGTGAACGGGGCGCCCCTTTGCACGAAGAGCTGTGATTGGCTTGCAGATCTAGCCGCGCCCGACCTTACCTGGGTGGCAAACAGCTCAGCCCAGTACGGCACCGTGTTGCAGCGTATACCAGAACTCTTCGCGTGGAAGAGTAGCGGCAGCGACGAAGTCTTCACAACATTGCAATATTTCGCGCGTAGTGTGGCACTCCGGCGTCTACGAAGCTGCTTTGATCATATTGCGTATCACGATCAACACCTGGCTCAGGCCATGAAGTCGCTATTTGCCAAGTTGCCCAAGGTTGGTCAGGTGCGGTTTGCAACCGCACCTGAAACTTACTCCCATATAACAAGGATGCACAGTGAGCCTGTTGATGTGATTGTTTATCTTTGCAATGCACTTAATGGAGAGGCAGCATTCCGCGGGCTCGGAGAGGTGAAAGAAGGCTATTCTACTGCTCTTGGCGATATGTACGTCATCGCAAACCCTGAGGCTAGCCAAAGTACCTTCGACAAGCTCGAGATCATTAGAGCGAGATACCTGTCTGGCGGTATCACCGTAGACTTTGGCAGCCCAAATACGGTCGGGGTGCAAGAATCCAAGATTAAGAGGGAGTACGGGACATACTCTCCAGACGAAGAAGCTATCGTTTTTGATAGGCTTGAGGCGACTCTTCAGGCTATTGAAGCAGTAAGCAGCGTAGCAGCTCAACTAATCAGAAGCTTCGTGAAAGTCATTATTCCGCTCAAAACCGCTGCAGGAAGAAGTTCGACGTCCCAGCCTAGGATACCAGGGCGAGTGCTGATAGGGGGGACTGAGCGAGGCTCATTGGCACCACATGCATCCTCGCTCGTTCATGAGGCGATGCACCAACTACTGTACACGCTTGAGTTTGGTGGCACATTTATTACTCCGCATCTTGATGCTGGCGAGGCCCGGGCGACGTCGTTATGGACAGGTCGCGATCTACCCTTACACTCTTTCATCCACGCCTGTTTCATCTGGTATGGACTGTCTCAGTTCTGGGGTCGTCCGAAAGCGGCAGAGGTTTTCGGATCAGCTTTCACCGAGCGTGAATTTGCTCGATGTACAGCAGGGTATCGCAATAAGAATCCTGTGGAGATGTTGCTTCCGAACCTCGGTATGGTTCGATACGACGTATTCAAGGTAGCTAACACGTTACGTGACAATCTAGCGAGTGTACTTACTCATGGGTATCATGTTCAGGCATGATGGGTGCGTTTTAGCTGACGTGGCAACCCAATTGCTTCGATGTCCTGATCCTGTGGCGTTGACATAAGTCGGCAGCAGAGGACTCATTAGCGCTCTTCAGCAGTCTGCGAGGAATGTTCAATATGGGAATAGCAGTAGCTCCACTATGCGCTACAACTGATCCACGTGCCATTATGCTTCGCTTCAACGACATTGCCGGGCTAAACTTTGGGACGGAGGACTTTTCCCAATTGCTGTACGCGCTAGTACGCATGCACAAACCTGAATGTGTTGTGGAACTCGGCACCGGGCTTGGCGTGTCAGCTTTGTGGATGGCATTGGCTGCAAAAGAGAATGGGGTAGGCCACGTCTGGACGGTGGACGATTTCGGGCTGTTTGACGATCGTAGTAAAGTCGTGGCACGAGTGCTTCATGGTCTCTCGGAGGCCGGCATTGCGACCTTTGAAAAGGCCACCGCTGAGACGTTCTATACGACTCTGTCTGACGTTCTTGGCCTGAGTAGTTATGTAACGTTCGTCAAAGCGCGTATCGAACTCACACAGGCGAGGCACTTTGATCAATATTCCTTTGCGGGCACACCTATCGATGTATTGTTCTCCGATTTCAGACATGGAGGTGCGGAAATACTTGCTCTACTTGGCCACTTCCTTCCCAGAATGGCACCTGCATCTTCCATTTTCATCCATTCGGCTTCGACGGCCTGGACATCGTATCTTTTACTTGAGCAGCTGGTGTCACAGCTGAATAGTGGACGTATACCCCAGGCGCTTCAAGAATTTTGCTCAACGGACCTAGCCAGCGTGCTCAAAAATCGTAGGATTGTCCTAGTACACCTGACGGAACGAAAGGACCGCAGCCAGAACAGTGCAGCTTGGCTAAAGATTGAACCGATTGATGTCTTTCCTTATCCACGATCCCAAATGCGCCGTTAGCTAATCGGGCGTGTATACTTCTCGGCAAACATTGCTGGTAACACCCTCGGAGATCTATGGTGAACCCAACAAAGCGTCATAATGCCCCAATCGTATTTTCAAAGACATCTCGAGCTCTCATTAGATGTGTCGTGATGGGGTCTTTAGCCGGTATCTCCTGCTATGCGGTCAACTTAAATGCGCAACTCTTATTTTCAACTGGGGTCAGCGTCATACCATCATTTGATGCCGCGACCGTTAAGGTCACGCCTCCAGAATCACAACATGAAAGTCTCCACGCCTCAGCGAGTCGAACTACCATCACTCGATGCAGTTTGCGGCATCTGATCGCTTTTGCGTATAGGGCAAAGAGCGACTCACAGGTCATCGGCGGACCTAGTTGGGTGAGCACTAAGCGGTTCGACATCGCCGCTGTCACCAGTAGCGATGAAGTCGCACATCTTAATAGTCTGTCTCCGGAAAACCGTATCAATACGATCAGGCTGATGATGCAATCACTCCTTGAAGAGCGTTTCCAGCTCCGGGTAGTACGGAGCAGGCGCCAGCTTGCTATATTGGCACTTGTCCATTCAACAGACCGCCCCGGTCTGTCACCTGCTCCAGCCACGGACAACTCGGGCGCCGCGATCCGCCCGCATGTGGTAGTCCACAACACACATATGGCAGCGACCGCGCTCACGATGGAGGGTCTTGCAGAAGAACTGTCCGAAGAGCCCGAGACAGAAGGCACAGTAATAATCGATAGGACTGGATTACCGGGATTGTTCAATTTTACTTTGGATTGGTCCCCTGAAGCTACTTCGTCTAAAGATACTGCCAAAGATGGTGGAGCCAACGCCCCCGGACTTTTTACCGCGTTATCGGAGCAGTTAGGCCTCCGGCTGAAACGCGAAAAGGACGATGTAGATGTAATAGAAATCACATCAGCACAATCACCAACCCCGAATTAGCGTGTTTAGCTGGACTTCTCTAGCATTCGGAGTTACGACATAGGAGCGGCAAGGTGGACGAAGGATCGCACGTTCCAAGCAGAGCTCTCTCGCCGCGTCATGAAAAACCGCGTAGTTCTGCGCTAACAGATTTCCATGTGGCCGGATGCCCTGTACCAATCAGATGGCCCTTTATGGAGCAATCGGTATCTCCTGCAAAGAAGCTCTTAGCTCAGGGTTCTTTGGTCAGTCGGGTATTACTCGTAACAGAAGGGTCGGTAAAGTATTCGTTTATCGAGAGATCCGGCAGAGAGTTCATAGCACAAATCAGATCCGCAGGGTGCATCGTCGGCTTAGAATCCGCACTTACAGGTACACCAGCGCCCTTCAGTGTTACAACGCTTACCGAATGTAAGTTGCATCCAACCAACACCGACCTCCTCAGAGACCTTATGATTAACAATCCACTTGTGGCCTATTCCGTGGCGCAAGCGATAGCTTTCGAGGCTCTATCTCACAAGACACACCTCATTGACATCGTTGCGGGTAGTACTAGGGAACGGTTAATAGCCTTGTTATCGCAGCAACAAGCGGGTCCCACAGGCACCGGCGTCGCTACTAGATCTGCATGGCAACCGCTCAAGAAATACGAAATAGCAAAACTCCTCGGTGTTACTCCTGAATACCTCAGCCGTCTTCTTCGGGCGCTTAAACATGAAGGGATTATAGAGTCTCAGCAGAGGCGACTAGCCTTGCGTCACGCATCTGCAAGAGGATAGATGGAGGCATGGTGAAGAAGGAGATCCATGAGTGAACCTGCGGAACGTCCTAAGTCGGACTGGAAAGACCATCTGGCATCTGTCCGCAGCATCGCTGCCTTGATGGTAATTTTGTGGGAAGTAAGTCCATCTCTCCTCTTAGGAACGATCGCGGTCCGTATAGGTAGAGCAATCCTACCGCTTGCTCTTCTATGGATCCCAAAACAGATACTGGATGGAATAGTAGCCGCCGTCCATAATGGAGGCGACCTTAAGCGTGTATGGCACCTTCTGATGGTTGAGTGTGTCCTCGCATTATTATCCGATCTCGCTATACAAGCGAACAGCGTTCTAGATAGTCTCCTTGGAGAACGTCTCACGTCATATACGGCTATACGACTCATCGCACAGGTCACTCGTCTCGATCTTCACACATTTGAGGACTCAACATTCTATGACAGACTAGAGCGAGTCAGAGGTCAGGCAACAGGTCGCGTCTTTCTTTTAACCTCGATACTAAATGCTGCTCAAGAGGGAGTAACTTTAGTCGTACTAACGGCCGGGCTTACCGTATTCTCATCGTGGCTGGTCCTGCTCTTGATCGCGTCTACAATCCCGACGTTTCTCGGCGAAGTGCGGTTTTCAAAGCTATCGTATTCAGCCTTTTTTAGAAGGACTCCACAACGGCGTGAGCTTGAGTATCTGCGGTTGCTAGGAACCTGGGTGGACAGCGCGAAGGAAGTTAGGATCTTTGGGCTGGGAACGCACATTGGGAGACGCTACGCCACTCTTTCCGAAGAGATCTATGAAGAACTTTATCGGTTGGCGTTCAACCGCGCAGCCGGTGGATGGCTACTAGGCCTTTTGTCTGTTCTGGGCTACTACGGCGGTTACATAGTAGTTATGAAGGCGGCGCTTGGTGGTATGATCACCATCGGTACATTCGCTTTTCTAACGGGATCGTTGCTGCGCGCCCGCGCAAGCACAGAGCGAGTATTTACATATCTCAATGGAGTGTCAGAACAAGCACTTCTAATGACCGACCTGTTCGATGTCTTAAAGATGGAACCGTCGATACGATCCATGGCCTCCGCGCGTCCGTTTCCTAGTCATATTTGCGAGGGGTTTGAGTTCCAGGATGTCACTTTCATTTATCCGGAAAGCAGCGAACCGGTGATTCAAGGTATAAATCTACGGATTCGTCCAAATGAAAAAGTTGCACTTATTGGCGAGAACGGTGCTGGCAAGAGCACTATCGTGAAGCTTATAACACGTCTGTATGAACCAACTAATGGTCGGATTCTGCTGGAAGGGCGCGATTTGCGCGAATACGATCTAGATCAATTGAGAGCCCGCGTCGGTGTCATATTTCAAGATTTTATGAGGTACGACCTATCGGTCCGCGAAAACGTCGGTTTTGGACACCTCGGTGCAATGGGAGATGATGAACGGTTGGAGGAGGCCGTGGATAAGGCCGAAGCTACCAAGTTAGTGCAGCGATTTGGCGCGACGTATGAACAGGTGCTAGGTAGGCGCTTCAAGGCGGGGGTAGACCTATCGGGAGGCGAATGGCAGAAGGTTGCGCTTGCTCGCGCGTTTGTGAACGACGCACAGTTATTGATCCTTGACGAACCCACAGCAAGCCTTGATGCAGAGGCGGAAGATCGATTCTTTAGACGCCTCCATAGTGGGAACGATGGCCCGATGGTGATTCTCATTTCGCATCGCCTATCGACGGTACGCACTGCGAATAAGATTATTGTGTTGGCAAAAGGGAGGATTCTCGAGGAAGGATCACATGAAACGCTATTAAAGTGCGATGGCCAGTATGCAAAGTTATTTCGACTGCAGGCAGCGGCTTTCCAAGAGGGCATTGGTGAAGATGTAGGAGACAGCTCTGTGCCAGAAGCCGATGCCTCCGGAGCCGATCTGGCCCCGGGTTATGGCCATGTGGTCACTCTTCTTCGGTAGGGAGCGAAGTAAAAAGGGAATTTATAGTATGGGAAAAGGTGCCGCTTTTCTGGATATCAATAGGCGTCACGGTGTTATGGAGTCACTGTTTTCAGAACGGGATTTTCGAGCACGAACGGGGCTGACCATTCCGATAGGGTTATGCGCCGGGTTAGTGCAGACGTGGTGGCGAGAAGTTCAGAAAGGAAATGATGGTATCGAATGCCTTAGAAGATCCTCTGCTGCGCTGGCGCGCGATGTGGTCATAGCACAGGTATTGAATGTTTATCTGAAGAGAGTGCCAGAAACTCAGGAAGTATTGAATTTTTCAGAAGCGGCGCTTATGCGTTGTAAATATGGTGAGACTATAGCCGGACTGAGGACGTTACAGAGACGTTGTATGGTCGATAATTTACTTGAATTAGACCTTGTGCTGCATTTTGGAATGCCACTCACCTCTAGGTGGGAACTACCTAATTGCGTGACAAACGTAACGGAGCTGATCATGACCCAAAAGGAACCAGGGTTGTTCGTGTTGATAATGCGGTTTTCTGATCCTAGCCGCGCTAGTGGTGAGAGAGGTCACCGCACTGCACTGTCAGTCGAAGACACTGGTGTCTGCCGCTTTTACGATCCCTGGTGGGGTGAAGTGCGCTTTTGTAGCGTAAATCACTTTGCAAGTTGGTTCATGGATTACTGGACCACTCAGAAGTGGGGCTACGTATTGGGTAGAGGAAAGATTTTGTCGCCACCTATCCAGGTGTACTGGTTAAGCGGGATGCTGTCGTTGGATGCCGCCGAACTAAGAAAGGCCCAAGAACGGAGGCGAGCAGAGATGACATACAGGAAGGCTGATTTCGACCTATGGCTCTCCGCACCTGTAGTTGTCTCTCTGATGAAGGTGATCGAACGCGCGGAGAAACATCACAAGTACAAGGAAGCATAGATACTGCCCAGCTCCGCGCGATCTGCGATGCCGCCACGCGCGAGTACGGTGTGCCCGAACGGATTCGCACCTATACTAGAACAGCAATTTTAATGCGAACTGAATTTCACGCGGTGTATAGAATTGCGTGGTGCTGCTGATCGTACCGACTCCGTTGCTGTTCAGCGCTGCGTTCGGCAAGGCAAAGCTCGGCGTGTTGGTTAAGTTGAACACTTCGGTCCGGAATTGCAGAGTGGCCCGTTCGAAGATCGAGAACTCCTTGAAGGCAGAGATGTCGAAGTGACGGAAATGGGGTCCATGGAGGACGTTCCGAGGCGAATTACCCGCTGTACCAAAGGCCTGAGGGGCAAACGCCGCGACGTTGAAGTATTCGGCATTGGTTGGGTTATCCAGGTTCGGCTTGCCGATCTTATTCGGGCGATCGTTCGTAACCCCTGTATTGATCTGCGGGTTGTTGTTTTGGACTGTGAAAGCACTTCCGCTCTGCCAAACTAACAGTGCGTTACTCTTCCAGCCGCTGAAAATCACCTTCTCGATGCCGTGCGAGCGGGCTCCGAATGGCAACGCGTAGTTCAAGGTGCCCGTGACACGATTACGGATATCCGAATCGCTGTTGCCGTAGTCATAAGTAGAGATCTGCTTCGGCAGGAGGCCAATGCCGGCCTGGTTGCTCTGGTTGAGATCCGGAGAGTTGTCCAACTGGTGGGCAAGGGTGTAGTTCACGTTGAATGCGAGGCCGTTGGTAATGCGGCGTTGCACCACGGCCTGCAGTGCATTGTAGTTCGACACACCCGCGCTATAGACCTCGGTGATCGAGGAGATACCTGGGACCGTGCTGTTATAGGGCCGCGCCTGCTGTAGGGCCGCGGTGTTGGTGGTGTAGTTTACGACTGACTGGGGAACTGGGACATCGATGTTCGGAATGAACTGTGCCAGATGCCGACCAATATTTCCCACATAGGTAAGACTGATCACATTCGCGCCGATCTGCTTCTCTGCAGTCAGGCTCATCTGATACATGTAGGCGTTTCGGAAGTTACGAGCCATCGCGGTGTTGATGCTGCCGGTCGGGTTCGTGATCTGGCTGCTATCCACAAATGGGACAGTCAACCCTTGCGAGATGTTGTAATTGTAGTTCGGACCGAAGTTATAGACGAAGGGCTGGTTCTGCCGATCCCCCGAGGTGCCATAGTTATCGGGGAAGAAGCTGATGCCGAAGCCACCACGTACCACGGTCGCTTTAGGAAGGGTCAGTGCGAAGCCGAACCGCGGTGCGAAGTTTGAGTAGTCGGTTGCCACTCCTGCAGTATCGGAGACCCCGTTGAGGCCGGCCACGATGAGTTTGCCAGTGGCGTCGTCGAAGTTCGAGAGATGATTGTTACGCTCTGTGTAGGGGGTAAATAGATCGTAACGGACGCCAAGATTTAAGGTCAAATTCGGAATGACATGCCAATTATCCTGGATGTAGCCGCTAGGCTCCCATGTGCGATAGGAGACCGGGAAAAGCTGGTTTCCTCGTTGTACCTGATCTGCAATGCCCAACAACATGCTCGCGATGCCGCAAGTATTGGTAGAGTTCGTGCCGGTCCCGCTGCAGGTCGGCAAGACGCTCGCCGCGTATTGTCCTGTGAAGCTGAACTGACCCACCGCCAGAGAGCTTTGGATGTTCGTAGCCTGCCGGCGGACCAGCCCAGCACCGATCTTGATGCTGTGATTTCCCTTGTTGATCGAAACCGACCCAAGGTATTGGAAGGTGTTGTCGATGTCCTGCAGAGGAAGGTACTCACCGTCGCCGACACTGGCATAGCCGTTTGGCAGGAAAGGTGAGAGTGCAGATGATTCCGCATTATAATTTACGCCTGTCAGGCCGAATTGAGCGGAAGCGTTCGTGCCAAAGTTCAGTGGCAGCGACGCGTTATTGATGCGCGTATAGCCTGCCTTCAGTTCCAATAAAATGTTGGGCGTGAAGATGTGAATGTAATCCGCAAGGATATTCTGCTGCTGCTGCTGTGCCACGCCATCTTCGGAGTACACGCTGCCGCCAGGCGCGATGCCGTTGACGAGCGGCAGCGGACCGGGCGTGTTGGTACTGGTCACGTTGATCGAGTAGCGGCCATAAAGAATGTTTTTGTCATTGATATGCGCGTCGATACGACCGTCTGCCAGGTGCGCGAACTGTGACCGCTTGGGGGCGGAGAAGTAGTTGTTAACCGTCCCTGGCTTGTTGGGTGCAGGGTACAGTGCGAAGTATCGAAGCCCGATCGGGTTCAATTGCGCGGTCGGGATTACTGGACCGCCGACGTCCGAGAAATCTCCCGGATGTTGTTCCTGGTAAAGGGTCGGCACTGTCACGGTCGATGTGGAGCCCTGCACGATCCGCAGGCCCTCATAATCCCCGAAAAAGAAGAGCTTATTCTGCAGCACCGGACCGCCGAGAGAACCGCCGAACTGGTTCTGACGGAAGGGAGGTTTACTGCTCGCAAAGTACTCTGTAGCGTCGAGGGCATCGTTGCGCAGAAACTCATAGGCAGATCCGTGAAACTGGTTTGTACCGGATTTGGTGAGAATGGTGATGACGCCGGCGGCCGTACGGCCAACCTCGGCCGTGTAGAGATTCGTCTCGACGCGAAACTCCTGAATGGCGTCGATTGAGGGGCGAATTCCGATAGTTCCAATGATGCGCTCATTGTTGTCGAGACCATCGATCTCTTCGTTATTCACCATAGTGCTCTGACCGTTGATGGACACGGCTGAAGTGAGGCGGCGATCATCTGGACGCGTACCGCCCGCGATGGAGTTCGCGGTGCCCGGGTTGGCGCCGGGGACGAGCTGGACGAGGTCAATGAAATTGCGTCCGTTTGTGGGCAGGTTTTCGACGGCCTCGTTACTGATCGTACTTCCGATGGTGGAGTTGTCAGTCTGCAATGTTGGCGGTGCTGTATTTACCTGAACCGTCTGATCCCCACTGCCTACGGTTAAATGCGCATCGACACGACGTCGATCGCCGGCCTGTATCGCTATGCTAGGAACCTGGTACGTGGTGAATCCCTGATCCTCTACGCGAACGGAGTAGGATCCAACCGAAAGTGTAGTGAAGGTGAACTCGCCGCTCGAGCTAGTCACAGCGTGACGAGTTTCATGTGTGCCGAGGTTCTCTACCGTCACGCTGGCATTGGGAATCACAGCTCCCGATTGATCGGACACTGTACCCAGTATGTCTGCCGTCGTGCTTTGCGCATAAATGTCTCCATGCGCCAAGAAAGAAAGAGCCGCAACCGCAAGCGGCAGTGGCCACCCGCGTTTTGATATCGATAACATTTGAGCCTCCAAAAGAGTGAATGCAGGATCTCTAGCAATCTGGATAAGAGGGTGCTGAACTGGCCCTAGACAACAGGACAAATCTGAAAACCAGCGCGCGGTAATTAAAAGCCCGGTACTAGAGAACTGTCAATAGCTGTCACGCGGAGGCCTTGGACGCTTGCGCGCCGCCGCCCCGCTTGCCGGAATAGCTACTCCGCACGATCATACGGAGAATAGCAAGCAGGGAAATGCGGTATCTTCCTTATGCGTCAAGTTCTTTGGTGCCGCAGGCTTAAGCTAGAACAATGAGGCACTCTTTCCTCGCTCCCAGGCAAGCATGGTTCTATGATTCACATCGGTGTGACTGTGTTATCGATATCCTTAGCAGGAAGAAGCCTATTTTTTTATGTTGGATGACATCCCGAAGGCCAGGTTCTCGGTCTTTCCATCGTAGGTAGTTTCGAATGCGCTGCAAGAAGGAAAGTTTCCTCATGACATCGATTTTTCGCTTAGACTCCAGGTCCACCGCGCTCGCCTTAGCCTCAATCGTATTTTGTGTTTCGGCTCCCATTTTCCAGGCAAAGGCTCAGGGATTTTCGCCGCTTCCAAGTGCGACGAAGGTCGAGGAACGCGTCGTCGGTCCATATGACGTGAATGTACTGGCAGGCGGACCGGGTCTGACCAAGCATCTACTTGCCTCCAGCAAGGTGCTTGAGGCAAACAGTCCGTATACCCTGACGATGTGGGTCGAGCTCTCCGCTGATCCATCCTCCTTTACGCTGATCGCAGGTATTGGCGACGCGGCCCAGCAGGATTCCCGCTACGTGGGACTGACGAACGGCAAACCTATGTTGCGACTTGGACGGGGCAATCTGCTGGTCGCGCCCGCGGCAATTGTTCGCTCGGGTTGGCACTTCCTCGCGGTCAGCTTCGATGGTTCTCGGGCACACTTGTACGTGGACGGTGCCGAAGTCGCGCAGGGAGCTATGGCCCAGGGACGCGCCGCGCCAGAGCTGACCGTAGCGCCGGTCCTCGAAACGCCGGCGGAGCAGTCGGTGGAGCCGGAGCCGTTCGAACACTTCGGAGGACACGTATTGCATGTCACGCTCTATCCAAATGTGCTACTGGAAGACACCCTGCGCACCATGGCAAGGGAGCGGCCTGGACCGACATTGTCACGGTACGAAGACGCATCGCTGCCTTGGCCGGTGCAAATCCGCGGACAGGCGGGCTACACCGAGCCGCAAGATCCATCTCTGATGCCGCAAAGCAAGGAACCCTTCAGCAAACCGATGGCGAAGCCGCTGCCGCCGATGGCCACATCGGCCCTTACACCGGCCGAGGGCGGCTACTTCATCTTGAATGCAAACTGGATGATGGCTGCGGCTCCGGACGTGAAGGAGACCGGACAGTTGATTTCCGCTGCTGGCTTTGACAGCCGGCGCTGGCTCCGGGCAACGATTCCCGGTACGGTACTGACGACCCTGGTGGATCGAGGTGTCTATCCCGACCCTGACTACGGTCTGAATAATCTCGCTATTCCGGAATCACTGGCGCGGCAAGATTACTGGTATCGCGTGGAGTTCAAGACACCCATCAATGCCGCGGGTCGACACACTACCATTACCTTCAAAGGCATCAACTACGCGGCGGAAGTCTGGTTCAACGGTCACAAACTCGGAAAGATCAAAGGGGCCTTCATTCGCGGCAGCTTCAATGTGGCACCTTATCTACGCAGTGATGGCATGAACGCACTGGCAGTACGCATTTCGCCGCCGCCTCACCCGGGCATACCGGAAGAGGAATCAATTCTGGCTGGTCCTGGCGAGAACGGCGGAGCGATGGCGCTGGACGGTCCGACCTTTGTTGCGACCGAGGGCTGGGATTGGATTCCGGGCATTCGCGATCGCAACACCGGCATCTGGCAGGACGTGGTACTGACGGTTACGAACCAGCTTCAACTCGGCGACCCGCAGGTAATCTCGCGGCTGCCGCTGCCAGACACCAGCAGTGCCGATGTGGAAATCAGCGTGCCGGTTCAAAACGAGAGCATGCAGCCGATCGACGCTACGCTCCACGCCAGTTTTGAACGGGTGGACATAGAGAAGAAGGTGACGATTGCGCCCGGGCAGACTAGCATTCGCCTAACTCGCGACGACTTCCCGCAGCTTCACGTCGAACACCCGCGCCTCTGGTGGCCCAACGGCTATGGTCGTCCCGACTTATATCACCTGAAGTTGGCGATTTCGGCGGGTGACAGGGAATCGGATCGCAAGGAACTTACCTTCGGCATTCGCGAGGTCACCTATGAATTGAGCCTCTTCGATTCAACCGGTCATTTGCGCCGCGTTGAGGCATCGCCGACAGAGGCGAAGGCATTAAACCAGCAGATCGTGGATGTGAGCCATGAGGGAATGCGTAATCGACAGGCTGAGTTCTATGCAGCCAGTCTTACGAAGGGAGGAGAGCATTCCGCCGCAGTGAAGCCCGTAACCAATGAACCAGGATTGACGGATCTTGTCATCAAAGTAAACGGTGTGCGCATTGCGGCGCGCGGCGGTAACTGGGGCATGGACGATTCGCGTAAACGGGTCAGTCGGGAACATCTGGAGCCGTTCTTCCGGTTGCACAAAGAAGCGAACCTTAACATCATTCGCAATTGGGTTGGCCAAGACACCGAGGAGACATTCTTCGAACTGGCCGATGAGTATGGTCTGATGGTGTGGAACGACTTCTGGGCTTCGACGCAAAACTATAACGTGGAACCGCAGGACGTACCGCTGTTTCTGGACAATGCACATGATGTGGTGCGACGCTTCCGCAACCATCCGTCCATCATCCTTTGGTGTGGGCGCAATGAGGGCGTGCCGCAGCCGGTGCTGAACGAGGGCCTGATCGATTTGTTTCAGAAGGAGGATGGCACCCGCTACTACACGCCAGGTTCCAATCGCATCAACCTGCGCAACAGCGGCCCGTACAAATATCAGTCCCCGGACCTCTTCTACAGCACCCTCGATAAAGGCTTTTCCGTGGAATTGGGCATTGCATCGCTTTCGACGTTGGAGAGCCTGAAGGCGTCCATCGCACCAGCCGATCAATGGCCCATCAGCGATGCGTGGGCTTACCACGACTGGCACCAGACGGGGAATGGCGAAGTCGCACCCTTGATGCGCAAGATCGAACAGTACTTCGGCGCCGCAACGGACCTGGAGGACTTCGAACGCAAAGCGCAGATGTTCAACTACGTTGACCACCGAGCCATCTTTGAAGGCTTCAATCAGCACCTGTGGTTGCCGAACAGCGGGCGCATGTTGTGGATGACACAACCCGCATGGCCGAGCAACATGTGGCAGATTCTAAGTTCAGATTACGACACGCAAGCTAGTTTCTATGGCGTGAAGAAAGCGTGTGAACCCCTGCATGTGCAACTCGACTTGTCGGATTACACCGTGGCTGCAGTGAATACGACTAATGCTAACGGTGGTCCAGTCATGGTGCATGCGATGGTCTATTCCCTTGCCAATCAGGTCCTGCTAGCGCGCGATCAGCAGTTGAATCTGAACCCAAACGCGACCGCGCCCTTGTTTGTTCTGCCGCTGGCTCCTCTCTTCGAAAGCGAAGGCGTCGTCCTGGTACGGCTTGAGATGCGGGATGCCAAGGGCACTCTAATTTCCAGCAATACCTACTGGCTGGCTGGCGACGAAGACCGCTATCGCAAGCTGAATACGCTTTCCCCTGCGAAGCTGACTGCGTCGGCAACGTCGCACCGCGACGGAGATGAGATCGTCGTGGACCTGCAGCTTACGAATGGCGGAACGGTTGCAGCGATCGCCACCAAGGCGACACTACTGGATGCAAAGAGCAAAGAGCGTATTTTGCCTGCCTACTTCACAGACAACTACGTCACGCTTCTTCCAGGGGAGAGTATGCATCTCTCTGTGCGGTACCCGGCCACCGCCAACAACAAGAGCGGCGCGAAGGTCAGTCTGCGTGGGTGGAACCTGCCCAATGCCACGATCGATATTGTCAGCCATTCGTAAGGTTCCAAGGGAACAAAGCGGTGCCATCGTCCGCAACTTGGGGCAGTGGTATCGCTTTGGCAGGGAGAAGATGTTTTTCTTGATTATGGCCATTGCATAACTGTCTTGACATTGCATGCCGCTCTGCTGTTCCAGTCAGTCCTTGCTTGCCATATGTGGGGTCCAGCTTGCCTTTGGCGCACCGCACGATCCGCGGATGATTAACTTCAGAGGCAGTGTTATTTGCTCTCGGTCATAGGTCTCTTCCCGCGACCGGATTCTTCGAAACAGCATCTCCGCACCCTGTTTGCCAAGGTCTAGAATCGGCTGCCGGATTACGGTGATGCCGGGCTTTAGAAGGTCTGCCGTTTCGAAATCATCGAAACCGACAAGCACCACATCCTGGGGGATACTGAGATCCAGTGCCGAGATGGCGTGCAAGGTATTGCGTGTGATGACATTGTTGCTGCAGAACAGAGCGAGTTTTCGCTGTTTTTGCCGAAGATCCTGGAGGATAGGGATGATCTCCGTGGAAGGATCGCGAACGACCAAGGTCTGCGGAACAAGCCCAGCCTCGAGCATCGCGTCGCGGTACCCCTGATCCCGCTGTTGCAGGGTGTAGGCGGCGGGATTCATGTTGAGGTGGATGATTTTGTGATGCCTCAAGCGAATCAGATGTCGAACCGCATCGGCTGCGGCACACCGATTGTCAACCATGACTGTATCGAGAGGAGCATCTTCCAGCGGATGGTCCAGAACCACCACGGGAGCAGAGCGGAGTCGCCACAGCAGCGGGTCGTGACGGCATGCTCCGGGGAGAAGGACGATGCCTTCGACGTGCCGACGAGCCATAGAGAGTACCTGTTCCCGCTCGACACTGGAGTCATCGTCGGAGAGGGCGATGACGACCGAATACCCATTCTTTTTCGCGATCGTACTCGCACCGTGAGCGCAGGTAGCGAAGAAGGGATCCAATAGATTGGGAACGATAATGCCGATCTGCTTGGAACGCTGATGCCGGAGCGAGCGGGCTACCTCATTCGGGTGATAGTTCAACTTCCGCACGGCCGTTTCGATGCGATCACGCACTTCTTCGGTTACGTTTGCGCTTCCACTTAGTGCGCGCGACACCGTCATGGTGCTTACGCCAGCTAACGCCGCGACATCCCGCATACGTGAATTGCCGATCAACTGTGTTGCTCCTGAGCGCAAGGGTGGCTGCAATGGATCTAACCGTCGCAAATGTAGCCTGCTTTACGTTGCAGCGATATTATCGCGTCAGCGGTAACGCAGTCACCCATTCTGAGGAGAAGGTAGAAGCGGGTAGACCCGCGCCGTTGTAAAGCGCAGGTGGAACAACATTTGCCCAGGCATAGCGGACGAAACGCGGCCGCGAAACAGAGGGCGCCGACACCACTACGGACTCGCCCTCGATCTTCGCAACGGCAGAAACAAAAACGTGGTCG
>NZ_JAAVUR010000002.1 GCF_018449545.1 Granulicella sp. dw_53
GGGGGGGGGGGGGGGGGGGGGGGGGGGGGGGGGGGGGGGGGGGGGGGGGGGGGGGGGGGGGGGCGGGGTGGGGGGGGGGGGGGGGGGGGGGGGTGGGGGTTCCGGTGAAGATGCCCTGGCGCTGGCGGAGGGTGGGAACGGTGGAGATGCGGGTGATTCCGGCGAGGAAGCGCTGGCCCTGGAAGCCGCCGAAGAAGAAGAGCTTGTCCTTGAGGATGGGCGCGCCGACGGTGCCGCCGTACTGGTTGCGGCGGTACTCGGGCTTGGGGGTGGGGGAGCGGGAGAAGTAGTTGCGGGCGTTGAGGTCTTCGTTGCGGAAGAAGTCGTAGAGGGAGCCGTGGATCTGGTTGGAGCCGGAGCGGGTGGTGAGGTTGACGACGCCGCCGTTGAAGCGGCCGAACTCGGCGGGGACGTTGTCGGCTTCGACGGTGAACTCGCGAATGTTGTCGATGATGGGAAAGAAGGCGACCTGGCCGGGCTCGGGCTGGAGAGCGGAGATGCCGTCGAAGAGGTACTCGTTGGTGCGGGGGCGGCCGCCGTTGATGCGGGGAAGGAGCGTGCCGGGGGGAAGGGAGACACCGGGGGCGAGGGCGGCGAGCTGGACGAAGTTGCGGCCGTTGAGCGGGATCGCGTTAATGGTGGTGGAGGGGATGACGGTCTGGATGTTGCTGGTCTGGGACTGGAGGAGCGGGGCGTCATCGGTGACGGTGATGGTCTCGTTGGAGGCTCCGACGGTGAGTTGGAGATCGAGGCCGATGGTGGTGCCGGTGGTGAGGGTGATGCCGTCACGGATGAGGTGCTGGAAGCCAGGGGCGGAGACCTCGACGCGGTAACGTCCGGGCTGGAGGGCGAGGAAGCTGTAAGAGCCGCCGGAGGTGGTCGAGGTGGTGCGGGTGGCGGTGGTGCTGAGCTCGGTAGCGGTGACTTGCGCGGAGGGGATGGCGGCGCTGGAGGGATCGGTGATGCGGCCTTTGAGGTCGGAGGCGATCTGGGCGTGGAGCGTCGTGGCGAAGAGGAAGAGAGGCAGGAGAGATTTCAAGAGGCGTGGCACGGGGTCTCCAGGGATTTTTCGACAGGCGTGCGTCGGGATGCGGAGCTTTAAGTCTTTATACGAATCTATGCGAATCAAATCGTATGGTCAAAGATGTGCGCGATGGGGCGGGAGGGGTGTTGCGGAGGGATTTTGCGAGGCGGCTAGACGAGCTCGATCATGACATCGGTAGATTTGACAAGGGCTGCAGCGGTGTCTCCACGCTTGAGCTGCATCTCGCGGACGGCGTCTGAGGTGATGATAGCGGTGACACGCTGGTCGCCTATGGCCAGAACGACCTGAGCGAGGAGGCCGTCGATCTTGAGGTCGAGGACTTTGCCGACGAGCTGGTTGCGTCCGCTGACTTTGCGATATCGCTCACGAGAGCGGATGGGAGGGGCTTCCTGTTCGCGCTTGAGGAAGGGCTTGAGTGAATCGGCGGGGATGCGGTGGTGGCCACCGGGGGTGGGAGTAGTTGCGATCTTGCCGGAGAGGATCCACTGCTTGATGGTGGGGTAGCTGACGTTGAGCATGCCGGCGGCTTCGCGGGGAGTGAGGAGGGATTGGGTTCTTGTTGGTCTGGGGGGCATGGTTTTTTTCCGCAATAAAGTTAGATGCCTCCTTATGGTAATGGGGCTTTCGCTTGAAGGTTTAGTTGTCGAGGTGCTGGAACAGGGACCGTTCTATTCGGGGGATTGTTTAGAGGCTTTGCAGATGAGGGTTCGCGCTTGAATCAGGCGGTGTCCTTATCCTTTACTTCCAATCGGCTCCCCATCATTTGGGTGAGGTAGTCGTTCTCGTTCAGATCGTATTGACGTATAACGCCAGCCGAGTTCTGGCATATGATCTCTTTGCCTTGTGTGCCCCATCGCTTTAGTTTCTGTTGCGCCTCGGTATGGTAATCCCTGGCTTGACAGGCGACGTTGAGCCAGCAGTCGATGATCCAAAAGTTATTTCTGTAGCGCTTACCCTCGTTCATCATGAATGGGATTTTCGTCCAGTTCGGTCTCGTGCCGTCCACGGAGAGAGCAACAAATACGTGGTCTCCGGGCTCGTTTACGGAGATGTAGTAAATTTTCTCGAACTTGGAGCTGAAGGCCGAATCTTTGCGGCACAAAGACATTACGACTGACGCCATCTCTACGCAGTTTCCTGCTGCGAAGTTACTGCTGAAGAGTATGTCTCCGTATTTTGGACGAGTTTCTTCTTCGAAGCGGTCCCTTTGCGTGTTGATGAGAGGGTTAATTCGATCGGCGTTGCTATTTCTAGCAGCGTACTTCGGACTGGAAGTATCGATCCCCGCGGCATTCAGTTTCTGGATGTTGTAGACCTTGTTGGAGGACTTCTTTTGTATGTATTTGTAGAAGTTGTACTTTGGTGAACTTCGGTCTTGCTTCGCGTCTTCGGATCCCTCTCCCTTGTAGAACATCCTTGCGCGAAGCAATAACGCACTCACATCCTCTTTCGTAATGAAAGAGGCGTTTTGCAGCGTGGGGGTTGCGCTACCGTCATCTTCTGATTCAGGTGAAGGACTACGAGAAGAACCTGGAGGCATGCTTTTTTCCGATCAGCCCTGGTGGCGAAAAGTATCTCTACGACCTCCAGGAAGAAACACATCAAACTGACCGTTTATTCCGATCTGGTTGCTCTTGAATTTCGTTGTTGGCGTAGCGAGGCTTCGCCGTGTGAGCTCCGTTGGGTCTAGAAGTGGTAGAGGTGGTCGGCGCCGAGGATGAGGCCGAGGGTGATGATGGCGATGGCGATCTCTCCGAGGGCGCTGACGATGAGGGGGCTTGCGCCTTGTTTGAAGAGGTCGCGGAGGTTGGTGCGTAGGCCTACTCCGGCGAAGGTGAGGAGGAAGGCCCAGCGGCTGAGGTTGCCGAGGGCGGTGAGTTGGGGCTTGGTGAAGCCGAGGGCTGCGAGCTGGGGGTTGGTGCTGTTGCCCAGGGTCGCGAGGAGAGAGATGAAGAGGAAGCCGAGGACGAACTTGGGGAACTTCTGCCAGAGGAAGCGGCCTTTGTGCTGAAGCTGGGATTGGGTCTCGGCGTTGGCGAGGCCGCGGCGTGCCCACTGGAGGGCGTAGGCGAGGACGACGAAACCGATGAGGGCGTTGCGGCAGGTCTTGGCGAGGACGGCGTACTTGCCGGCGGCGTCGGAGTAGAGGGCTCCGGCGGCGGTGGCTTCGGCGGTGTTGTCGACGGCGAGGCCGGCCCAGAGGCCGTAGGCGTGGTCGGACATGTGGAGAGCGTGGCCGATGAGAGGGAAGGCGAAGAGGGAGATGGCTCCGAGGGCGAGGATGGCGGCGATGGCGGTGGAGGAGTCCTCTTCGTCGGCGTCGATGGCTCCCTGGGTGGCGATGATGGCGGAGACTCCGCAGATGCTGGAGCCGACGGCGAGCAGGGTAGTGAGTTTGGGGCTGAGGTGGAAGGCGCGTCCGAGCCAGGTCATGAAGGCGATGGAGAGGACGATAGCGACGAAGACGAGGAGGAGGGAGAGGCCACCGAGTTTGAGGATGTCTCCGAGGATGAAGCGAGCGCCGAGCAGGATGATGCCGGTCTTGAGCCAGAACTCGTAGGTGGCGACGCCGGGGCGGAAGATGCGAGGCAGGCCGACGGTGTTGGAGATGAGGACGCCGAAGAGGATGGCCCAGAGGACGTACTCGATGTTGGGGAAGGTGATGTGGTGAGCTTTGGTGTAGGTGTTGATGGCGTGCTCGACGAACTTGCCCGCGTAGCCCACGACAGCGAGGAGCGCGATGCCGGGGAGGAGGCCAAGGAAGGAGGTGCGCTCGACGGGGACGCGGCCCGGGGCGTGGGGTGGGTACTCGTCACGGAGGTCGGGGAGGGTGGAGTTGGTGGACATGGGGCTGCTCCGGAACAGGGGCTAGGGATTAGGGGTTAGGGGTTAGCTTGCTTTGGGCCGCAGCTTCGGCTTACCAGGGGATGGATTTTATTAGGCCTATGCGGATGAGGGCGGCGAGAGCGAGGGCCAGGAGGACGGCCCAGAGGTCTGTGGAGAGGCGAGGTGAGGTCTTGGCGGGTGTGGATGGCATGGGTTACTCCAATGGGTACGAGTGGCGTGGGCATGGCTGCGGTGGACGAAGCTATGTCTTGCTTGGTGTCTTCTCGATTGTTCGGGTAAGCGCACGGGGTGCTGTTCTATCGACTCTATCGACGACGACAGCGGGGGGACATGAGGTTCAGGGTTGCGGGTTGGCAGAGGACCGTCATGTGCGGTCCAGTGTACAGGAACTCTTTTCGCGATAACACAAACGACGTAGGAAGTTGCGCACAACGACCGGAGTGGGAGGGTGTTCTTTAGAGTGTGGCTTGCATCCTACAAAGAAGCGGCCCGGGAGGTAGTTTATGAAAGGCACAAACGTAAAGATCACGAAACTGATTGCGAAGCTGATGTCGGTCGGTCTGTTGGCTGGAGCGTTTGTGGTGGCGGCGCCGACGACGGCACAGGCTCAAGTTGCTGTGGGCGTGCAGATCGGATCTCCGCACTATGACTACGTTCGCCAGGGCTACTACAACCATGCGCGATTCGAAGAGGAGCGCCGCGAGATCGCACGGCAGGAGGCCTTCGAGCGCCGGCGTGCTTTTGAGGAGCATCTGGCGTGGCAGCGTGCGCACGATCTGCGATTTCATGGACGGGACGACCGTTTCCGGGGCGATGACTTCGGACGGCGTTAGATAGATTTCAAGGCCGAGTGTGCGTAGCTTGGCGATGATGTTCACGAGGCCGGTCAGGATTTTTCTGGCCGGCTTTGTTGTTGGTTATCGGGTGATCGCGGCTGAGAATTTTGGCGGTTGGGTTGGCTGACGAATGGGTTTATTTTCTCGTCTAATGTTGGGTAAAGGACGCTGCGGATCGACTTGCAGGTGGAGTCAACCCTTTGTTGTGCGGTAACATCTGAAACCCAAGACTATATGAACTTCAAGGCAAAGCGCGAAGGAAGGCGGCTCAGCACAGGGTGTCATGGGCTGGATTTGATTCTGCAGGGTGGCCTGCCGGCGGGGCAGATGTATCTGCTGGAGGGCGACCCGGGGACGGGCAAGACGACGCTGGCGATGCAGTTCATGCTGGCGGGAGCAATGGAGGGGGAGCAGACGCTGTATATCACCCTCTCGGAGAGCATGGAGGAGCTGCAGTCTGCGGCGGCGTCGCATGGATGGGGTCTGGAGAGGGTGCCGATCCTGGAGTTGACCTCGGATGAGTTGGCCGGGGACGAAGATACGCAGTACACGGTGTTTCATCCCAGCGAGGTGGAGCTGGTATCGACGATGCGTCGAATGCTGGCTGAGGTGGAGCGGGTGAATCCGCACCGGGTGGTGTTCGACTCGCTCTCGGAGCTGCGGCTGCTGGCGGGGGATTCGGTGCGGTACCGGCGGCAGTTGCTGGCGCTGAAGAGTTTCTTCGCGCAGCGAGCGATCACGGTGCTGATCCTGGACGACCGCACGGGAGACGGCAAGGACAAGCAGTTGCAAAGCATCGCGCATGGCGTGCTGCGGTTGCAGAAGCTACCGCGCGAGTACGGCGTGACGCGCCGCAATATCGAGGTGCTGAAGCTGCGCGGATCGGCGTATCGAGAGGGCTTTCACGACTATGCGATTCGTACGGAGGGAGTGGTCGTGTATCCGCGGGTGATTGCGTCGGAGCATCGAGACAGCTTCGTTGCGGAGATGTTCACCAGCAATGTACCGGAGCTGGATGCGTTGCTAGGGGGTGGCCTGCAGCGCGGGACGAGCAACCTGGTGATTGGGCCTACGGGCGTCGGGAAGTCGACGATTGCCGCGCTGTATGCGGCCGCCGCGACCACGCGGGGCGAACGGGCGGCGATCTTCACCTTCGATGAATTGGTGGGTACGTTGAGCCGGCGATGCACGCAGTTGGGCGTGATCATTGACGATATGACCGAGCCTGCGAAGATGTCGGTCGAGCAGATCGATCCGGCGGAGCTCTCGCCGGGGGAGTTTGCGGTACGGATTTTGAAGATGGTGGATGAGCAAGGGCTCCGGGTGCTGGTGCTGGACAGCCTGAACGGCTACATGCAGTCGATGGCTGGGGAGCAGGAGTTGATCCTGCATCTGCATGAGCTGCTGGGATGCCTGAATCTGCGAGGTGTGACGACGATTATGACGCTGGCGCAGAGTGGGCTGGTAGGAAATATGCAAGCGCCGGTGAATGTGAGCTATCTGGCGGACTGCGTGATTCTGATGCGGTACTTCGAGGCGTTTGGAGAGGTGCGGCAGGCGATCTCGGTGTTGAAGAATCGCAGCGCGGAGCATGAACGCACGATTCGGGAGCTGAGCTTCAAGGGCGACAAGATTACGGTGGGGGATCCGCTGCACTCGTTCCAGGGGATTCTAACGGGTGTGCCGAATCTGGTGGACGCGACGATGCCGGGGGCTGCGGTCGTCGGGGCAGCGAGGGAGTAGATGACCGGCGAGGGGCGTGAGGACGATCGGGTCTTGGTTGTCGCCCCGACGGGACGCGACGGTGAGTTGCTAAGCAGCGTGCTGGAGGAATCGGGCATCGCGGTGGAGATATGCAGCACGGTGGGTAAGGCCTGCGAGACGGCGCGCAAGGGCGCTGCGGCGCTGCTGATCGCGGAGGAGGCGTTGGGCGGCGAGGATCTGCTGGAGCTGAACCGCATTTCGCAGGAGCAGCCGGAGTGGAGCGACCTTCCGATTCTGCTGCTGGTGACGGGCGGGCGAGAGACGATTCAAAGCAGGGAGCGGGCGCGGGAGCGGGCGAATCTTCAATTGAACAATCTGACGCTGCTGGAGCGGCCGATCCGGGTGGCGACGATGGTGAGCTCGCTGCGGATGGCGTTGCGGTCGAGGGCGAGGCAGTATGAGATGCGTACCAGCCTGGAGCAGCGGGCGAACGTCGAGGAAGCCGTGCGGAGGAGCGAGAAGCTGGCAGTGGCGGGGCGGCTGGCGGCCTCGATTGCGCACGAGATCAACAATCCGCTGGAGTCGGTGACGAATCTGCTGTACCTGATCTCGGGGAGCAACGACGTTACGGAGATCAAGCAGTTCGCAGTGACGGCGGAGCAGGAGCTGGCGCGGGTGAGCGAGATTGTGACGCAGACGCTGCGGTTTCACCGGCAGCAGTCCAAGCCTATCTCGGTCTCGCTGGAGGAGATCATCGAGTCGGTGCTGGCGCTGTATGGGCCGCGGATGCAGGGAGCCAACATTCAGGTAAATCGAAGGTATGGGCCGACGGAGAAGCTGTATGTCTATGCGGGCGAGATACGGCAGGTGCTGGCGAACCTGATTCAAAATGCGCTGGACGCGATGCCGAACGGCGGCCAGCTGGATGTGCGGCTGAGAGCGGTGCAGCACGATGCGAGCTCGGGGAGGGCGGGGGTGCGGCTGACGGTGTCGGATTCAGGCGCGGGGATTCCAGAGAAGATTCGCGGGACGCTGTTCGAGCCGTTCGTTACGACGAAGGGCGCGACGGGTACGGGGCTGGGGCTTTGGGTGAGCCGCGAGATCGTGGGGAAGCACTATGGGACGATGCGGTTCCGGAGCTCGGTGTCTCCGAAGCAGCATGGCACTACGTTTTCGATCTTTTTGGCGGGGCAAGAGGGAGAGCGGGTAGAGAACGAGCAGGCGGAGATTGCGGGCGGGGTTCAGGTGGTCTGAAGGCGAATGGGGGTGTCGTCGACGGGTTCGGTGATGGCTACCTGCTGTTTGGTGACGGTGGCGGTGCAGAGTCCGCAGGCAGGGCAGGCCCGGCCCTTGCGATGCAGCACGGCGGAGACGATGAAGACTTTGCCGCAGGAGGTGCAGGGGACGGCGGCGTTGTTTCCGTACCAGTCTTCGTGCTGGCCGAGGGCGTTCTTATCCAGATAGCGCATTGAAGCTCCAGGGATGATTTTAGGGCTTCAGGGGCTATTGGGCTTCGGAGTCGGAGTTGTCGCCTTCTTCGATGAGGGAGGCGGAGCCGATGACGTCGAAGGTTAGGGGCTCTCCGGCGGTGGGCTGGAGGGTGACGCGGAGGGGCAGGCGCTGCCACGTTGCGGGCTGGCAGACGGGGATGAAGTGGTTGGCCTGGGGCCAGGGTCCGACGAGGCGCTGGAGGACGGGCCGGCGGGCTCCAAGCTGGGCGACTACGGCGACGAGGCCGCCTTTGGCGGTGGTGGCGATGCCGCAGTAGGCGGCGTAGTCGCGGAACCAGACGGCGTTGGAGATAGTTGGATCGAAGTCGGGGAGGTGGAGGGCGGTGATGTGTCCGGTGGCGCGGTCGACGAGGAGCCAAGGGCCGGGCTGCCAGGTCCAGTGTGGAGCGGACTCGGTGGGGAGGGACTCGTTGAGGTGGATGGCGCGGCGGATGGTGAAGCTACGGTCGGTGACGTCGTGGGGGTCGCCGGTGGTCCATTCCTTTTGGCGGTCGTCGACGAGGAGAGGACGGACTTTGAGGGTGGAGGTCTCGTCGGACTTGGAGTCGGGGGTGGCGTCGGGTTGGGTGTACGGTACGCGACGGACGGATCCGAGGGTGACGGTGTGGACCTTGGGGGCGGCGGCGAGAAGGGGTTGAGCGCAGGCGCAGAGGAGCACTAGCAGGAGCACAGGAGCGGAGCGGAAGATCTGCATTGAGGCAGAGTACGGGGTAGGCGATTGCAATTCAAGAAGCAAGCTGAAAATAGCCGATGTGAGAGCGATCGAAATGAAGGTGGGAAGAAATGGGTGATAGAAGGATAATTTCTACTGCGAGTAGGACGGATTTTCCAGAGGAGAACACTTTAAGTGAATGATGACGCCGAGATTGTTGCATCCGAAGCTCTCCACAGGGAAGGCCAGAGTAGTATGGTGAAAAGAGAGCGCGGTACCGAGTCCGGGGTGCAGAATCGCGTTCCCCCGCGTTATATCCCAGACGAAAACGAAAGGAAATGATCAATTTATGTGGAAACCAAATCAGCCCGGCAACAACACTCCCTCGAGCCCCGAGCCGGTGCGTCCGGTGACGCCAACGGGAACAACTTTTGAGGCGACCGCGGCACGTCCGACGGTCGGTGCAGGTGCAGCCTCGGCGGTGCCGACGGGTGAGCAGGCGACGATCGGCAAATCGCTGATCGTGAAGGGCGAGCTTTCAGGTTCGGAGTCGCTTTACATCGACGGTAAGGTAGAAGGCGCGATCAATCTGCCCGGCAACCGGGTGACGATTGGCCGCAATGGCCAGGTGGCGGCGAATATTGTCGCACGCGAGATTGTGGTTTTGGGCAAGGTACGCGGGAACTGCCAGGCGAGTGACCGCGTGGACATCCGCAGCGAAGGTTCGCTGACCGGCGATGTGATCGCGGCGCGAATTTCGATCGAGGATGGCGCGTTCTTCAAGGGTGGCATCGATATCCGCAAGCCGGGTGCAGAGGCCAAGGGTGCTCCGGCGCCTGTCGCTGAACCAGTGAAGGTGGAAGTTTAAGCTTTCGGTTTCCTTTTGTTGTGAAGTGGCTCCAGCTTCGGCTGGGGCCATTTTTATGGCAGATTCCGGATGATGGTGAAGATGGCTGAGATGGCCAGGAGGGAGTAGATGGCGTAGCCGGGAGGTTGCTGTCGTTTCGGTTGCCGGGATTGGTATGCGATGTAGAGCAGCGCTATGGGGATGAGGAGGGTGGTGAGGGGATTGAGGTGGAAGGCTTCGCGTAGGTGGCCGTGGAGGAGCGCGGCCAGGGCGCGGGTGGCACCGCAACCGGGGCATTGCAGGTGGAAGAGGGTGTAGACGGGGCAGCGTGGATAGAAGGGGTAGCGGTCCGGCGGGAAGCGGAGAAGGAGTGCTGCGACTGTAGGTATGGCAAACCAGGGTGCAGCCGCGCTCGCGAAGGTTGCGATGCGGCTGCGGGTTGGCAGGATCACAGCGTTCCCCGGTAGCGGAGGGTCTGCTTGGCTTCGTTGACCTGGTTGAGCTTGTACTGGAAGTAGATGCCTCCGAAGAAGAAGGTGAGGACGGGGCCGATGCGAAGGCCGACGGGCTCGACGCCGTTGTAGTGGCGCTCGAGGTCCTCACGCAGGCTGTAGCGGGCGATAAGCCGGATGATCCAGGCGATGACGATGGTGATAGCGCCGATGTAGTTGGGGCGGACGGGCTGACGATGCATGACGGCGAATGCATTGCCGAAGGAGGAGCCGAAGTTTGCCAGGAGGAAGACGGTCGCGATGATGTAAAAGATCAGTGCCTTGCTGATGGGTTCGATCCTCTTTGCCCAGGCGGCGAGGATGAGGTTCCAGACGATCTGGAAGAAGCCGCAGGTGAGGATATCGAAGAGGAGCAGGAGGCCCCAGTTGAGGTTAGGCGGATCGGGGTAGACGCCTAGCGGGGCGGCGTAGGCGACGGGTGCGATATACGGCTGGGTGGGGATGGCGGCGCCGGAGGCTGCGAGCAGTTGCGAGACGGGAACCCAGTTGGGTGGATCTTCGGGCTGGGATACATCGTGGGCGAGGTCGGTGGGGAGGACGTTGCCGGTGGCAACGTAGCGCTGGAGATCTTCGAGGGTGTAGGGACCGTAGAGCTGACCGTTGCGTGATACCTGATAGGACATCGTGACTCCTGAAGTCGGTGGGGCGTAAGTGTCGTAGACCGATGAAAACACGGCGCTGGATTCTAGACAACGGCTTTCGGAGTATCTGGTGGTGGAGCATGGGGTCGGGTCTTTCCAAGAGTCGAGTATTCCTTTATGGAAATAGTTTCCAAACGATACTTCAGCCCTGTATAACGGCTGCGGAGAGGTATGAACGATGGAGCGACTTGTACGAGGAATGGGATGGGCGGTTCGAGGGGTCGTGGCGTTGGGGATGTTCGCCGGTGTTGCTGGCAGCGCGCAGGAGTTGCCGCGGCTGGTCCAGGAGCAGGGACGGGCGACGCTGATGGTGGATGGCAAACCGTATCTGGTGCTGGGGGCGCAGGTGGATAACTCCAGTGGCTGGCCCGAGCGGTTGAAGCAGATATGGCCCGCAGCGGAACGGATGCGGCTGAATACGCTGGAGGTTCCGGTTTACTGGGAGCAGATGGAGCCGGAGCGTGGGCGGTTCGACTTCAAGGTGGTGGACGATGTGCTCGCGCAGGCTCGGGAGCATAAGGTGCGGCTGGTGCTGTTGTGGTTTGGGACGTGGAAGAACGGCAAGATGCACTATGTGCCGCAGTGGGTGAAGCAGGATGTGGTCGGGTATCCGAGGATGAGGACGAAGGAAGGCAAGGCGATCGATGTGCTGAGCCCGAATGCGGCGGCGAATCTGGATGCGGACCGGACGGCCTTCAGTGCGTTGATGAAGCATCTGCGCGAGGTGGATGCACAGCATACCGTGGTGATGATGCAGGTGGAGAACGAGTCGGGGTCATTGGGTTCGGTGCGCGACTTCGGGCCGGCAGGGCAGCAGGAGTTCAAGGGACCGGTGCCGGCTGAGGTAGTGCAAGCGGCGGGGAAGAGTGCGGGTAGCTGGACGCAGGTCTTTGGGGAGGATGCGGACGAGACGTTTGCCGCATGGAGCGTGGCTCGGTACATCAATGCGGTGACGGCTGCGGGCAAGAAGGAGCTGGCGCTTCCGATGTATGTGAACAACTGGTTGAAGAGTCCGAGGGCGTATCCGGTGACGACGATTCCGGGGGAGGACTATCCCAGCGGCGGGCCGACGATCAACATGATGGCGGTGTGGAAGGCTGTGGCTCCGGCGATCGATGTTCTGGCTCCGGATATCTATGTTCCCAACAGCGAACGGTATCGCGGGGTGATGAAAGATTTTCATACGGCTGCGAATCCGCTGCTGATTCCGGAGAGCCTGGGGTTCGAGCCGTTTCCGGGTGCGAGCGGATATGCGCGGTATCTGTTCTACGCGGTGGGGGATGGGGCGATTGGGTTTGCGAACTTCGGGTTGGACCGGGTGCATCTGGACGAGCCTCTGAACGCGGAGATGATGGCGCAGATTGAAGGGTTCCGGCTGCTAGGGTCGTTTGATCGGGAGCTGGCTGTGCTCTCGTTTGCGGGTAAGGTGCAGACGGCGGTGGAGGAGAACGGGATTGCGCAGCGGGAGCTGGCGTTTGGGACGTGGCGGGCGGTGGTCTCTTATCCTCCGGCTTATGATCCTCCGGCGTCTCCGGTCTCGACAAGCTCAGATACGACGCAGTTGCGGGTGGGACGGGCAATGGTCGCACAGCTTGGGTCGGATGAGTTTCTGGTGGCGGGGATCGATTGCCGGGTGCAGTTTGCTGGGTCGATTCACTCCGGCAAGCAGGTGCAGTTGCTGCAGGTAGAGGAGGGGCGCTACGAGGGGACGAGGTGGATTCCTACGCGCCTGTGGAATGGGGATGAGACGGACTACGGATTGAACTTCGGCGGCAAGGGATCTTTGCTGCGGGTTAAGGTTGGGAGTTATTGATGAGACGGTGTGTAACTAGTTTTGTTGCTTTTATGGCGATCGGATCGGCGGCGCAGACCGCTAGTGCGCAGGCCTGGCAGACGCTTCAGATGCCGACGGCTGCGGCGGTGCAGCGGGTGTGGACTGATCCACCGGCGGAGTATGGGCCGGAGCCCTACTACGGGCTGAACGGAGCGGTAGATGAGGCGGTGATCCGGCGGGATCTGGATACGATGAAGGCGCTGGGGTACCGGGCGGTTACGGTGCAGTATGGCTATGGGTCGAAGTATGTGTATCTGTCGGCGGAGTGGTTCCAGTTCTTTCGGACGTTTGTGGAAGAGGCCAAGAGCCGGGGGATGCGGGTCTGGATCGTGGACGACGCCGGGTATCCGAGTGGATTTGCGGGAGGCAAGTTCACGGAGTCGAAGCCAGAGCTTCGGATGCAGGCTTTGGTGGCGGCGGAGAAGATTCCTGCGAGTGGCGGGGAGACGATTACGCGGAGTTTGAAGCCGGAGACGGTCGCGGTGACGGCTTTGAATGCGGCGGATGGTAAGAGTGTAGCGATTCCGGTCACAAACGGAGCGATTGCGTGGACGGCTCCGGCGGGGAAGTGGACGGTGGTAGTAGTCGAGCATCAGTTCAGCACGTCGCCGACGCGGAGCGATACGAATCCAAAGCGGGTGAAGGATGGGTCGCAGTCGCTGGAGGACTATCTCAATCCGGAGGCGACGAAGCAGTATCTGGCGTTTACGCACGAGCAGTACAAGAAGTATGTCGGCGATGAGTTTGGGAAGACCATCATGGGGTTTCGCGGGGATGAGCCGGACTATTCGATTCGTGGGCTGCCCTGGACTCCGGGGTTCTTCGATGAGTTTCAGCGGGTGAAGGGGTACGATCTGCGGCCGTATCTGGCGGGCTTTTTTGTGGCGAAGCCAGACGAGATGACCGAGGTGGAGCGGAGGGTCAAGGCGGACTACTTCGATGTGTTTGCGCGGATGTTTCGCGATGGGTTCTTCAAGGTTCAGGGAGATTGGTGTGCCGCGAATCACCTGGAGTATCAGGTGCATTTAAACCATGAAGAGATGGAGATGCACCTGGTGCAGAGCGAGGGTGAGTTCTTTCGCGATATGCGTTATGTGCAGGTGCCGGGGATCGATTCGATCTGGCACCAGATATGGAAGGACACGGTGTCGGACTTTCCGAGGCTGGCGAGTTCGGTGTCGCATGTGTACGGCAGGCCGAGGGCGTTTACGGAGAGCTTCGCGGCGTACCGGCCAGAGCCGGATGTGGAGATGGCGCGGTATGTGTTGAACGAGCAGTTCGTGCGCGGCGTGAATCTGGTCGAGACGATGTACTTTCCGGCGAGCTCGACGGCTGGGCGGCAGCCTTCGCCTTATATGCGTGAGGCGGGGTATCCGGAGTTGTTGAGCTATGTGCGGCGGATGAGTTATCTGCTGTCGATGGGGAGACCTGCGGCGAAGGTGGCGTTGTATCTGCCTTCGAGCGCGATGTGGCTGGGAGATGAGGCCGCGGATACGGCTTTTGTTTCGACGGAGAGGATGCTGTCGGAGAGGCAGATCGACTTCGATGTGGTGAGCGAGGATGCTCTGGCTGAGGATCTGAAGTTATCTAAGAGCGGGTTCGAGACGCTTAGCGGGAGTGCTTACTCTACTGTGATTTTGCCGGGAGAGAGTGTGCTCTCGGAGGTGGTGCTGACGCGGCTGAAGGAGTTTGCTGCGGGTGGGGGGAAGGTGCTGTTTCTGGGGAGCACTCCGAAGTTGATTTCGGGTGAGACGTATAAGGATGCACGCGCGGCTACTGCTGCTGATTTTGTGTGGGCGAAGGTGGAGGTGTCGGCCCAGTTGCCGGCTACGCCTACTCCTCCCGCACAGCCGCCTGCGAGTGCTCCGGAGCCGCTGGTGGTGCCTGCGGCGATGGCTGAGGCAGTGCGCGGTATCGGTGATATCTCTCTCGATACCCAGGATGTCGCGTTGCGGGTGATGAAGCGCAGGCTGAAGGACTCAGATGTGTATGTGTTCTTCAATGAAGGGCCGACGGCGATGTCGCACCTGGTGACTTTGCATGGCGACGCGCAGATGGTGGAGGAGTGGGATCCGGCGACGGGGACCGTGCGGGCGATCAGCGCTCGGCGGGAGACGGAGGAGATGTCGGTTCAGTTGGAGTTGAAGCCTTATGAGCTGCGGGTGTTGATGGTGCGGTAGTGTCATCCCAAAGAGTTTGTTGCGTCGGTCGAGGCCCGTTTCGACAGTAAGGTTGCGATGTTTTCCGCGAGGAGATTCGCCCAGGCTTTGTATAGATTTTCGCCGGGGTGGAATCCGTCTTCCGCCATGTCCTTTGGGTTCGAGGCCCATTGAAGCGAGACGTAGGTCAAGTTTTGTTGGAGAGCAGTCCATCGCCGGAGATGCTCGTCGAGGAGATGTGCGTATCTCCCCAAGTACCATCGCAGCGGTTGCGGAGCTGCTGACGCGATGTGCAATGGAGGGAGGCCGCTGATAGCGCCAAACCTTGCTCCGGTCTGCTTCGCGACCGCATCGACTAAGTTTTTGTAGTCTGCGATGAACTTCAGAGGTGCGGTCTGAGATGTAACGTCGTTGGTTCCAAGAGCTGTAATTAGTACATCAGCGGTTGGGATCTGATGGGCTCTCACCAACTCCAATGCTTGTTTGGTATTCACACCTGATTTAGCCACCATCTGCCAATGGATAGATCGGCCGAGGCGTTCGGCTAGATTTGCCGCCACTTGGGGTGCGAGGGCCGCAGATTGATGCCTTGCGCCGACGCCTGCCATCGTGGAATCACCTACGAAGAGCAGCTTCAGGGGTGATTGAGAACCCTCAATCGTAACGATGCCGCTTCTCTCACCTTCGGCTTCCTTAAGTCGCAGAGCGGTGCGTCGAAGTCTTCGACCCTGCGCCAGGAGCACAGGGCCGAGCAGCAGCTTATAGAGCGTAGTCAATCTCATCGCGAACCTTTTGAGTCTCTCTAACGACTTGCCAAGTGTATTGCCTTAGGGATAGTGCTACGAAAGTTTGCGAAGGTGAACGTCGACGCTACGGGCTCCCGCTTTGGTTGTGGGGGTGTTTCTCATGCGAGGTTGAGAATCTTTTCCCATTTCGTGTTCGAAGGTTTGCGGCTACGTTGGTTGAGCTTGTGGTTCGTGTATATCCGCATAGTGAGGGCTTCACTTGTGGCAACCGTCTTTTGCTCCTTGAAAGGTAGAAGCAATGAGAATCGGATTCAGAGTTTTATTCGCCGTAGCAATCGCAATCTCTTCGATGGCCGCCTATGCGAGCCCCATTGTGTATCACGTCGACTACCAGAATAACGGTGTTCTCCTGGTTGGAACGATCACGACCGATGGAAAGCTGGGGAAGCTCGCTTCGGAAGATATCGTTGACCTTCATTTGATCGCCTCCACTACCGGTTTGCCGGGCACTGTGATCTATCCGTTGGGCTATTCCATTGTGACGATCCATTCGATGTCGGTGACCGCGACGACAGAGGGGCTCTTCTTCGACACGACGGATCGTGGTGGATCTCTGATTATTACGGAGAACCTCCACGACACGACCGAGGTCGTTCTGCGAGGCAACAGCATGGCGATCTATGGGGTGAGTGAACCGATCTCGGGGAACTACGAGTTCGCGTCGGCCGCTACTCCGCCGCCGGTGCCCGTGCCTCCGATCCGGTTCCACGCGTCGGCCAGTACGATCTCCGGCACTGTCACGAAGACAATTGAGGGAAGGTCGCCGGTTATCAGGACGATCGGTGCGTCCGATACAGCCACGGCCGCTACGGACCTGAACACTGTCACGGACCAGGTTCCGAATCCGGGCAATTCGCAGACGGTCTTCGATGTGCCGATCTACAACCTGCGGAATATTGAGAACTCCGCAACGACCGACTACACCATAGCTTTGGATGACGGTATCGCCGAAACAAAGACCGGGCCGGGCAGCTTCCTGAATGGGCTCGTCTACTGGCAGAGTAACGATGACCGATTGTCCTGCAAGGGAGATGCCGCCATTTCGAACCGGGTGGACTGCACTTCCACCGAGATCCTCTCTGGGCTGCTCATCAACCGGGTGGGGATTCATGCTGGCAAGTATCCGGCGGGAACCTCGTTTCCAGTCTCTGGAAAGATCAACGACCCCAATTGCGCGATTCTCGGCGTGGAGACGTTTAGCGGATATCTGATTCTGCAGGAGAGCCGGATTACTGGTCTAGGGACCGGCGGCGTCACCGCAGGGTTGGCAGGGCTGCACCTGGTCGGGACTGCTTCCTGCGTCTCTGTATTGCCAGGGCGCTCTTTTACCACTCAATACGACATGACGGCAGAGAACGTGTCGCTTCCGAACTATGACACCGGCTCGGGGAACTCTGCCACTCCCTATACTGCTTTTTCTCTGCAGATACAGTGAGGGGCAGAGTTCGACTCTCGGCTCTAGGCGTCGATGGAGACACCTAGAGCGATTGGTTGTCGGCGGTGGCGAGCTGCGTGTCTTTGGCGGCGCGGCTGAGGGCGATGCGTAGATCGGCGACCTTGTTGAGGGTGAAGGCGGCCGGGTTGGTGGGGGCGGTGACGGCGATGAAGTCGGCGCGAGTGACGTCTTGCAGGAAGAAGGAAGGGCGCGGGTCGGGGTTAATGGGGGCGACCTCTACGTGGCTTAGTTCGAGGTTGCGGACGTGGCGAAAGAAGAAGCCTGCCGCAGGCATGGGGCCGAACATGCCGGGGTCGGGATACTTCTCGATGTTCTCTGGCGGGACGACTTTGACGAGGTCTGCGTAGGCTCCGCCCTGGTGCTGGATGTAGACGTTGGAGAGCTTGATGTCCTTGATGTCGTAGCCGGGGATGCCGGAGAGGATGGAGCAGACGCGGGAGTTGGTGTTGTAGCTGACGAAGTTGTCGACCATGACGCGCTGCAGTGTGCCGACGACCGTACTTTGATTGCCGGTGCCCTTGGGGCCGCGCAGGCGAACGCCGAGGCGGAAGAAGAGAGGCGCCTCGATGACGTCGCGCTGCGTGATGTTGGAGATGGTGATGTCTTCGCAGAGGGCTCCGTCTTCGGACTCCAGTGCGAGTCCCTGGCAGCCTTCGAAGACGCAGTTGGAGATGGTGATGTTCTTGAAGCCGCCGTTGGACTCGGTGCCACACTTGATACGGCCGGTGCGGGGGACTTTGGCGTCGTCGGTGAACTTCTTGAAGGTGCCGTCGAGGACGGTGCCTAGCTCGTAGTAGCCGGTGACGTGGCAGTTGGTGATGGTGACGTTCTCGGTGGGGCGGTTGTAGCCGAGGGCGAAGCTGGACTTGGGACAGATGGCGTCGTCCCAGGGTGAGTTGACGGTGCAGTTGGAGACGCGGACGTTCTTGCAGCAATCGATGTCCATGCCGTCGCGGTCGGTGTCGATCTTGAGGTTATCGATGGTGAGGTTGTCGACGCCGGTGAGGAGCAGGCCGAAGTGGCCGCCCTTGAGGATGGAGAAGTCGCGGAAGATGACGTTGCGGCAGTTCTTGAGTGCGATGGCTTTGTTGCCGACGCCGGGCTGCTCGGCGCGGTAGATGGGGTAGTTGCCACGGGCGGCGCGTGCGGCTCCGAAGCTGAGGCCTTTGCCATAGATGAGGCCGGGACCGGTGATGCTGAAGTCGTGGATGTCCTCGCCCCAGAGCAGGGAGTTGTGCCAGTGGTTGTGGCCGTAGTCCTGGAAGGCGTCGTAGGAGGTCTTGGGCTCGGCTGCGTCGTAGGTGCCGCCCATGTAGCCGGTGGTCTGGTTGGGGAGCGGCGAGTCGGCGGCGAGGATGGTGCTGCCCTGTGAGAGGTAGAGGTGGACGTAGCTCTTGAGGTGGAGGGAGAAGCAGAGGTAGGTCCCGGCAGGGAAGACCAAGGTGCCGCCGCCAGCGGCTGCTACGGCGTCGATAGCCTTGTTGATGGCGGGGGAGTCGACGGTCTTGCCGTCGCCGGTGGCTCCGTAGGTGCGGACGTCGAAGAAGAGCGGAGAGGTTGCGGGTTTACCCGCGGCGAAGGCAGAGGGAGCCGCAGTGGCTGCCGCGGCGAGGGCGAAGGGGCTGAGCTTGAGGAGGTCGCGACGGGTGGAGCCTAAGGTGGTCATGGTTGGTGATGCTAGCAGAGCTGATATACGGATTGGAAGAGTTTCCCTTTGGGAATATGCAGAAGGCGTAACGGTGATCCTTGGGATAACTGTTGATAAGAACGGGTTGATTCTGCTGATCGTTTTCAGAGGCCTATCGTCTTTAGGGTTTTATGGGAGCGGTGCGGTCCAGATCGAGGTTGAGCTCGAGGACGTTGACGCGGGGTTCGCCGAGGAAGCCCAGTTGACGTGGTTGAGTGTGAGCGGCGACGAGGCGGTTGACGGCGTCTTCGGAGAGGTGGCGCTGGCGGGCGATGCGGGTGACCTGGAAGTCGGCGGCGGCGGGGGTGATATCGGGGTCGAGGCCAGATCCGGAGGCGGTGACGAGATCGATGGGGACGGCGGTGTCGGGGTCGTCGTGCCGGTTGGAGGCTACGTCCGAAGTGATGCGGTCGATGAGCTTCTTGTTGGTGGGGGCATAGTTGGAGCCGCTGGAGTTGGCGGCGTC
Organism: Granulicella sp. dw_53; assembly: GCF_018449545.1. Taxonomy (GTDB): domain Bacteria; phylum Acidobacteriota; class Terriglobia; order Terriglobales; family Acidobacteriaceae; genus Edaphobacter. Next base: position 19,004 of record NZ_JAAVUR010000002.1, read on the forward strand.
GTAGCCGTTGCCGGCCGCGGAGGGACGAGAGTGGAAGTAAGCGGGCGCGGTGAAGGGCTGGCCGATGAGGTGGGAGCCTATGAGTTGAGGAGCTGCTCCGCTGGTGGCCTGGGTGTAGATGAGCTGTCCGTTGGCTTTGTCCTTGAAGAGGAGTTGGGCTATGCCGGTGACGACCAGCGGATAGACGAGGCCGAAGAGGATCGTAGTGGCTACGGTGTAGAGGACGGCGGTGAGGATGTTGCGCTTCATGGTTTGTTCCTTTGTTGCTGTTCAATGTGGTGAGGGTCTTGCCCTGGAGAAAACCGCAGGTCCTTCGACTACGCAGATCACGATAAGACTGTGATCTGCTTCGCTCAGGATGACACTTCTAAATAGATCCGATCATTACAAGATTTCCTTATGCAAGATGGACGGCGGTGATGATCATGTCGATGAGCTTGATGCCGAGGAACGGGGCGACGAGGCCGCCTAGTCCGTAGATGAGCAGGTTGCGGCGAAGCAGGGACTCGGCGGACATGGCTTTGTAACTTACTCCTCGGAGAGCGAGTGGGATGAGGCCGATGATGATGATCGCGTTGAAGATCACGGCGGAGAGGACTGCGGACTGCGGCGTCTTCAGGTGCATGATGTTGAGCGCGGTGAGGACGGGGAAGACTCCGGCGAACATTGCGGGGATGATGGCAAAGTATTTCGCGACGTCGTTGGCGATGGAGAAGGTGGTGAGAGCGCCGCGAGTCATGAGGAGCTGCTTGCCGATCTCCACGATCTCGATGAGCTTGGTGGGATTCGAGTCGAGGTCCACCATGTTGCCCGCTTCCTTTGCGGCTTGCGTGCCGGAGTTCATGGCGACGCCTACGTCTGCCTGGGCGAGCGCGGGTGCGTCGTTGGTGCCGTCTCCGGTCATGGCGACGAGTTTGCCGTCGCCCTGCTCGCGCTTGATGAGGTCCATCTTGTCCTTGGGCTTGGCTTCGGCGAGGAAGTCATCGACGCCTGCTTCGCGTGCGATAGCGGCGGCGGTGAGGGGGTTATCGCCGGTGATCATGATGGTCTTGATCCCCATGGAGCGGAGTTGAGCGAAGCGCTCCTTCATGCCGCCCTTGACGATGTCCTTGAGATGGATGACGCCGAGTGCGGTGCGGTTTTCAGCGACGACGAGCGGGGTGCCGCCGGAGCGGGCCACGAGTTCGACGGATGCGCGCACCTCGTCGGGAAGTGTGCCGCCGTTCTCATTGAGGAACTTGGCGATGGCGTCGGTGGAACCTTTGCGGATGATGCGTGCGACGGTGTTGCCACTGCCGGTGATGTTGACGCCGGACATGCGGGTGACGGCGGAGAAGGGAACGAACTCGGCCTGGAGATCGGAGATCTCGCGTCCGCGCAGACCATACATCTCTTTGGCGAGTACGACGATGCTGCGGCCCTCGGGCGTCTCATCGGGAAGAGAGGAGAGCTGCGCGGCGTCGGCGAGCTGGTCCTTGCTGACGCCGGGGGCGGGAATGAACTCGGAGGCCTGACGATTGCCAAGGGTGATGGTGCCAGTCTTGTCGAGCAGCAACGTGTTGACGTCGCCCGCGGCTTCGACGGCGCGGCCGGACATGGCGAGGACGTTGTGCTGGACGAGGCGGTCCATGCCTGCGATGCCGATAGCGGACAACAGACCGCCGATCGTCGTAGGGATGAGGCACACGAGCAATGAGATGAGGACGAAGACGGACTGCGGTGCCGTCGAGTAGATCGCAATGGGCTGCAAGGTGACGACCGCGAGCAGGAAGACGATGGTGAGGCCGGCGAGAAGGATATTGAGGGCGATCTCGTTGGGAGTCTTCTGACGCTCCGCGCCTTCGACGAGCGCGATCATGCGGTCGAGAAAGGTCTCGCCGGGATTGGAGGTGATGCGGACCTTGATCTGGTCGGAGAGCACGCGGGTGCCGCCGGTGACAGCGGAGCGGTCGCCGCCAGCCTCGCGGATGACGGGGGCAGACTCGCCGGTGATGGCCGACTCATCGACCGAAGCGACGCCTTCGATTACCTCGCCGTCTCCGGGGATCATGGAGCCTGCGATGCAAAAGCAGAGGTCGCCGGAGCGGAGGTTGGCGCTGGGGACCTCTTCGGTAGAGCCGTCGGGACGGAAGCGGACGGCGGTGGTCTCGGACTTGGCGCGGCGAAGGGCGTCGGCCTGTGCCTTGCCGCGGCCTTCGGCCATGGCTTCGGCGAAGTTGGCGAAGAGGACGGTGAACCAGAGCCACAGAGTGATCTGGAGGTCGAAGCCGAGAGAGGTGCGGTGCGCGATGATATCGCGGACGAGATAGATGGAGGTGATGACGCTGCCGATCTCGACGACGAACATGACGGGATTCTTCATCATGGTGCGGGGAGAGAGTTTAGCGAATGCCTCGACGAGGGCGCGGCGAACGATCTTGGCGTCGAAGAGGTTCTTTGCTTTGGAGCTGCGGTTTGCCATGGTGATTTTTTCCTGACTTGCCTAAAACAGAACTGGGAGAGACGGAGTTAGAAGGTCTTTCCGGCTTGCATGAGAAGGTGCTCGAGGATCGGGCCGAGCGAGAGTGCTGGGAAGAAGGTGAGCGCGCCGACGATGAGGATGACTCCGACGAGCAGCACGGTAAAGAGCGGTGTGTGCACGGGGAAGGTTCCAGGCGATGGCGGGACGAGTTTCTTCTCTGCGAGGCTGCCGGCGATGGCAAGCATCGGGACGATCATGAAGAAGCGTCCGATGAGCATCGCCGCGGCGAGCGACAGGTTATACCAGTGGGTATTCGCGCTGAGGCCTGCGAAGGCAGAGCCGTTGTTGCCCGTCGCGGAGGTGTAGGCATAGAGGATCTCGGAGAGGCCATGAGGTCCGGCGTTCGCAAGCGATGCGAGACCAAGGTTCGGCATCATAAGCGAGACGGCGGAGAAGCCGAGGATGGAGAGCGGAAAGATAAGCACGTAGAGCATCGCCATCTTGACGTCGAAGGCTTCGATCTTCTTGCCGAGGTACTCGGGAGTGCGACCGACCATAAGACCGGCGATGAAGACAGCCAGGACGACGAAGATCAGCATGCCGTAGAGACCCGCGCCAACGCCGCCGAAGATGACCTCTCCGAGCATGATGTTGACGAGCGGGACGAGGCCGCCGAGGGGCATGAAGGAGTCGTGCATGGAGTTGACCGCTCCGCAACTGGCGTCGGTGGTGACGGTGGCGAAGAGAGCGGAGTTGGCGATGCCGAAGCGAACCTCTTTGCCTTCCATGTTGCCGCCAGACTGGGATGCGCTGACGTGCTGATCGATGTGCATAGCTTGCATGCTGCTGGTGTGGAGGAGCGGATTGGGCTGGGCTTCCGCGTAGTAGGCGACAAAGACACCGGCGAAGAAGAGCACGGACATGGCAGCGAAGACAGCCCAGCCGTGTGCGGGAGAGCGAGTCATGCGTCCGAGGGTGACGGTGAAGGCCGCGGGGATGAGGAAGATGGAGAACATCTCCATCAGGTTCGAGAGTGGAGTGGGGTTCTCGAAGGGATGGGCGCTGTTGGCGTTGAAGAAGCCGCCGCCGTTGGTGCCGAGCATCTTGATGGCCTCCTGCGAGGCGACCGGGCCTTGTGCGATGGACTGGGTAGTGACGGTCGTCGTCGTGGTTTTACCATCTGTGCCGGTGGCGGTTACAGTCTGCGGCTGGACGAGCGTGGCCTGATCGTAGGGCCGAAAGTTTTGGACGACTCCCTGCGAGACCAGAAGCAGCGCGTAGATCAGGCAGGTGGGAAGCAGCACCCAGAGAGAGGCGCGCGTAGTGTCGACCCAGAAGTTGCCGAGGGTCTTCGACTCTTTGCGGGAGATACCCCGGATGAGCGCGACTGCGAGGGCCATGCCGACCGCCGCGGAGAAGAAGTTGTGATACGCGAGGGTGAGCATCTGGGTGAGATAGCTCATGGTCGCTTCGGGTACGTAGGACTGCCAGTTGGTGTTGGTGGTGAAGGAGACAGCAGTGTTGAGGGCGAGGTCCGGCGCGACGTTGGCGAGGTGCTGCGGATTCAGGGGCAGGAGGTGCTGGAGGCGCTCGATGGCGTAGGTGGCCAGCAAGGTGACGAGGCTGAAGATCAGCATGACGATGGAGTATTCGGTCCAACGCATCTCGTGGGTCTCGTCGATACCGCAGATGCGGTAGAGGAGACGCTCGATGGGACGGAAGAAGCGGTCGGCGAAGGTGTGCTGGCGCTCGAAGACGCGGGCCATGTAGATGCCGAGTGGCGTCGCGCAGGCGAGCACGAGAGCGAAGAAGATTGCGATTTGAAACCAGCCGTTGGCGGTCATGGGTCGAATTTCCCTTTAGTAAGTGGAGCTAGAACTTTTCCGGACGAAGCAGAGCGAAGACGAGGTATCCGAGGAGCGAGAGAGTAACGAGCGAGAGGAGGATGGTTTCGATCATGAGCGGGCCTCTTTGTTTCCGAGGCGATCGCAGCCTGCGGTGTATGCGGTAGCGAGAATGAAGAAGATTGCCGTTGCTGCGATGCATCCGATGTCCCACATGAAGGCGACCTTTCTGAGTTGAAGAAGTTCTGTTGGAGGCCGCTCGCGGGAGCGGTCTTGAGACTGAAGCGCGATACGCGATCGAAGCATCGAACAGGAGGGATGGCGTACAGGCGTGCAACGGCAGACTCTCTGACTTTGGGGAGGGAGTCTGATTGGAGGTCTTGTAGTTGCTGCCGGCGAGCTTGCCGCGATCCGGGACGTCGAAGGTGAAATCTTCAGTCACGAATACGATTCCAACAGACGCAGCATAAAGAGTGCGTAGGGAAGTCGTAAAGAAGTAGTAAAAGACTACAAAACGTCAGTGCCGGTGGGACGAAAGCGGTACCCGATCCAGGGTTCGGTGAGAATGTAGCGTGGCTCTTCGCTGGTCTCGATCTTCTTGCGAAGCTGGCCGATGTTGACGCGAAGGTACTCGGGCTGATCCGCGTTGCTGCCCCAGACGGCGTGAAGCAGGGCGCGGTGGGTGAGCACCTGGCCGGGGTGTTGCGCAAGGACGAGCAGCAGGTCGAACTGCTTCGGGGTGAGATGGATGTCCTGACCGCGTACGATGACGCGATGCTGAGGAACGTCGATGTGGAAGTCTCCGAGATCTAAGACCTGTGTGTCTTTGGCATCGGGAGCCGCCGCGGTATAGCGGCGGAGGTGGGCGCGGACGCGTGCCTGAAGCTCCTGGATGCTGAAGGGTTTGGTGACGAAGTCGTCGGCGCCGGCGTCGAGCGCTTCGATCTTCTGGCGGTCCTGGTTGCGGACGGAGAGGACGATGATGGGGACTTGGGAGATAGCGCGAATCTCGCGGGTGAGTTCGACTCCGTCCATCTGCGGCATGGCGAGATCCGTGATGACGAGATCGGGCTGAAACGCCTCCAGAGCGTCGAAGGCTTCGACTCCGTTGGCCGCAAGGTGAAGGATGTAGCCCTGTGTGGAGAGGGCGGTGCGAAGGACACGCGTGATCTGGGGCTCGTCATCGACGATGAGGATTTTGGGTGGGGAATCGCGGTCGGGGGATTTCACTGACGCTCCGGGTTTTGGGTGACGATGTGGACGTCGACGTTGGGGGCCTCTTTGAGGAAGTGCTGAATGGCCCAGTAGTAAAGGTACTTCCGCCATCCGCTGATCGCCGTGCGCCCGAAGATGATGTGGGTAATGTGCTTCTCGCGGACGAAGTCGGCGGCGGTATGGGCGATGCTCTTGCCGGGGATGACGAAGACCTGCGCGTTGAGATTGCGGGCGAAGTCGAGGTTCTGGGCGAGGGTGCTCTTCTCGTCGGGATCCTGGTCTTGCTCGCCGCTGGTCTGGATGTGCAACACGAAGAGCTCTCCTCCGACGCCCTCGGCGATACGCGCCCCGCGAGCGATGAGTGTCTGCGCGGCGCTGTCGGAGCTGATGCAGACGACGACGCGCTCACGGACGGCCCATTTGTCTTCGATGCGCTTGGCGTCCATGTAGGCGGTGAGGGTGCGGTCGACGGCCTTGGTGACGTGCTGGAGAGCGAGTTCGCGAAGGGCGATGAGATTGCCGCGGCGGAAGAAGTTGGAGAGGGCCTTTTCGGCACGGTCGACGCCGTAGATGTCGCCACGGCGCATGCGTGTCTGCAAAGCCTCCGGGGTGAGGTCGGACATGACGATCTCGTCGGCGCGCTGGAGGAGCCAGTCTGGGACGACCTCGCGGATCTGTATGCCGGTGACGCTCTGTACGGTAGGCGCGACGCTTTCGATGTGCTGCACGTTCATGGTGGCGACGACATCGATGTTCGCGGCGAGGATATCGAGGACATCTTCGTAGCGTTTGCGGTGCTTGCTGCCTTCGATGTTGGTGTGGGCGAGCTCATCGATCAGGACGATCTCAGGATGGCGCGCGATGATGGCATCGACGTCCATTTCTTCGAACGGAACGCCTTTGTAGTCGATCCGTTTGCGGGGGATCTCTTCGAGCTGTTCGGCGAGTTCGGCGGTGCGAGGGCGACCGTGAGTCTCGACGACTCCGATGAGGATGTCTTCGCCGCGCTGTCGACGTCGGATGGCCTCCGAGAGCATGTTGAAGGTCTTGCCGACGCCAGGCGCGTAGCCGAGGAAGATCTTGAAGGTCCCTTGGGTCTTTTCGGGCGCGACCTTGTCCAGCCACTCTTCAGGGCTCTTCGCAGCGGGGTTGGATGGATTTCGGATGGCCATCTTTGGAGTCGCTCGGTCTACTATATGGGAGTGCGACGATCTCCTATACGAAGTGTAGTGCGTTACAGTGTTTCGACCGCTATAGTCGCTGCCATTGTAGCCGTGTACTTCCGGTGGCTGCATGTCAACGAGACGACTGTGGCGCTGTCGCTGCTGATCGCGATCCTGGTGGTGGCGGCGAACTGGGGCCTTCGCCAGTCGATCTATCTCTCGATTCTCTCCGCTGCTGCGTTCAACTTCTTCTTCCTTCCTCCTGTGATGACTTTTACGGTCGGTGATGGGCGGAATTGGGTGGCTCTGCTGGCGTTCCTGGTAACAGGCATCGTCGCCAGCCGATTGGCGGAGAGAGCGCGGACGCAGGCGAAGATCGCGCGTCGGCGGCAGAAGGAGGCGGAACGGCTGTATGAGTTCAGCCAGAAGATGCTGGTGACGGGAAACGTGATCGATCTGCTGAACCAGTTGCCGCAGATGATAGCGGCTAACTTCAACCTGAGTGGCGTTGCGTTGTACCTGCGGGAGAAGGACAGAGTTTACCGGTCTAGTCCGAGCTCCATGGACGTTACATCGGCGGAGCTGCGGGATGCGGCGTTTACGCGGGATCATCGGCGCGACGAGGCGCGAGGCGTAACGCTGGTGCCGATTCTACTGGGGATGAAGCCGATTGGAGCGCTTGGCATTACAGGTGAGGCGACTTCGCCTGAGGCTTTGGATGCTGTGTGCGGACTAGCGGCGATCGCTATCGAGCGTGCAGGAGCGATGGAGTCGCTGGCGAAGGTGGAAGCTTCGCGGGAGAGCGAGCGGTTGAGGAACGCGTTGCTGGACTCGGTTGCGCACGAGCTGCGGACTCCGCTGACCTCGATCACTGCGGCGATTACGAGTCTTCAGTCCAATCCGCTGCTGAACAGTGAGCAGAGCGCGGAGCTGATGACGGTGATCGAGGAAGAGGCAGGAAGGCTGGATCGTCTGATCGGACAGGCGATGGAGATGGCTGAGTTGGATGCTCATGCGATCAAGCTGGAGATGCGACCACACTCGATCCGAGAGGCTGTAGAGGTTGCGATGGAGGCTTTGACGGTTCAGCTTCGCGGACATCTGGTGGATGTTCGGTTGGCTGACTCGCTGCCGATGGTGGAGATGGATCTGGAGCGGATCGCGAAGGTGTTGCAACATCTGCTGGAGAATGCCGCGAAGTATTCAGCGGAAGAAGGTCCGATCTTCGTGAGCGCTGAGGTTGCGCGAGGACGTTTGATTACGAGCGTCGCGGATCGAGGCGTTGGAGTGGACGATCTGGAACGGATGATGATCTTCGATAAATTTTATCGAGGGCAAGGGCAGCGGTACCGGGTGCAGGGGACGGGGATGGGGCTGGCGATCGCCAAGGCGATTGTGGAGGCGCATGGCGGGGAGATGGAGGTGACGAGCCAGCCGGGGCAAGGGTCTGTGTTCTCGTTTTCCCTTCCGCTGCGGCGGTGAGTCGAGATGATGGCGGACGGCTAAAGAGAGGAAGACGGTCGTGCTTCGCACGATACCCCACCCTATTTGCGATGAGACTGCAAAAGGGTGGGGCACCCGCGGTTGTGCTGCTTCTATGGTTCTTACGGTTTGTTGGGTGGGTCTGGGATGTGTGGGTTTTTGAGGGCGATGAGGAGGCCTTCTCCGGCTTCGAGGATGGTGATGCCGCCTACGTCTGCGCCTTCCCCGTCGAGGATGGTAGTGAGGAGGATGTGGCCGGGCTCGCTGGTGACGCGCTTTATATCGTCGGTCAGGTTGAGGAAGATTTGAAACTGCTGGTCTCCGAGGATTCTGCGGTAGGAGAGGACTCCGGAGTTGGACTGGACGTAGCTGATGGCGCCTGCGTGCAGTGCAGGGTGTTGGCGACGCAGGGCTAACAGCTTGCGGTAGAGGTTCAGGATGGAGCGCGGTGCGTCCGGACTGGATTGGGCGGCGACGTTGCGCGTGGCTGCGCCTTCGTTGACGGGAAGCCAGGGTTGTCCTGAGGTGAATCCGGCAACGGGGGAGTTGTCCCAGAGCATGGGAGTACGTTCGGGGTCGCGTCCCATGCCGATGCCGGGTTGGTTGAGCTCGGCGGGATCGCGGACCTGATCGGGATGGATGGAGCCGTCGGTCATGCCGAGCTCGTCGCCGTAGTAGAGGGTGGGAGTGCCGCGCAGGGTGAGGAGGAGCATGGCGGCGACGCGTGCCTGGTACTCGCCGAGGCGCGTGGCGATGCGGGTCTGGTCGTGGTTGCCGAGGACCCAGTTGGGCCAGGCTCCGGTGGGGAGTTGGCCCTCGTACTCGCGGATGAGCTGGGCGATGCGATCGGCGTTCCACGGGGTTTGGATGAGGTGGAAGTTGAAGGGCATGTCCGCGCCGCGCAGATCAGCGGTGTTGGGGTCGAAGCCGTAGTAGGCGACCAGGTCGCGGAGGGGCAGATAGATCTCGCCGATGAGGACGGCGTCGCGATTGGGATAGGAGGCCATGACGGCGCGCATCTCGGCGACGACCTCGTGGGTCTCGGGGCGGTCCGCGGTGTAGAGAGGCAGCACGCGGCCGAAGGAGGATCCGCCGCCGGACCAGTCGGGGTTGAGCGGATTGTCGCGGAACTGATCGTCCTTGATGAGGAGCCAGAGGACGTCCATGCGGAAGCCGTCGACTCCGCGGTCGAGCCAGAAGCGCATCGCGGCGTAGATGGCTTTGCGGACCTCAGGGTTGCGCCAGTTGAGGTCTGGCTGCTGGCGGAGGAAGGAGTGGTAGTAGAACTGGCCGCGCTCGGGGTTGTAGGTCCAGGCGGGACCGCCGAAGTGGGACTGCCAGTTGTTGGGCGGACGTGACTCGGGAACTCCTGCGCCTGGAGCGGGGTCGCGCCAGAGATACCAATCTTGTTTCGGGTTGTCGCGGGAGATCTTGCTCTCGAGAAACCAGGGGTGTTGGTCGGAGGAGTGGTTGGGGACGAAGTCGAGGATGACGCGGAGGCCGCGTGTGTGGAGCGCGTCGATGAGGCGGATGAAGTCGGGGAGGGTGCCGAATATCGGATCGACGTTGCAGTAGTCGGCTACGTCGTAGCCGAAGTCGGCCATCGGCGAGGGGTAGAAGGGGGAGATCCAGACGGCTTCTACGCCGAGTGTGGCGAGGTAGTCGATGCGGCTAAGGATGCCGGGCAGATCGCCGATTCCGTCTCCGTTCGAGTCTTGGAAGGAGCGCGGGTAAATCTGGTAGATGGCCCCGTCCTGCCACCAGAGGCGGGCTGAAGTTTTCATAAATGCAGGTGTCTCCTGGGGGGTTGGATGCCTGGCGTGGCGTTTCGATTGGAGACGACGGAGGAAAAACGGAATGGCGAAGTTTTGCATCCAAACTTTTCGATGGATGGGTCCAGGTGTTCCCTTGATGGGTCTTTGGAGAGATTTTTCTGCTGGACGGTAGCAGTTGTGTTGGCGGTGATGGTTGCAATGCCGACGCAGAGGGCCTTTGCGGGCGTGATGGTTCTGGTGGGGGAGCCGTTCGGTCCGTTTGGGACGATGATGCCGGTGGGACATACGGCGGTGTATCTAGACCGGGTGTGTGCCGACGGTCCGCTGAAGCTGAGGCTGTGCGAGCCGGGTGAGCCGCAGGGCGTGGTGATTGCGCGATACCACCGGGTGGGGAAGATCGATTGGATCGCTTCGCCGGTGATGGAGTTTCTATATGCGTCGGAGCGGGCGGAGGATATTCCGACGTTCGTGACGCAGGACCTTGCGTGGGAGAGGCGGCAGCGGTATCGGCGACAGTATTTGAGCGAGATGGTTCCGGATGGGACGGAGAAGGATAAGCAGACGGACGAGTGGTGGGAGTCCGCGGGGGTGGCGTTCAACCGTAGAGTGTGGGGATATGGCCTGGAGACGAGCCGGGAGCAGGATGAGCGGTTCGTGGCGACGATGAACGCGCGGCCCAATGTGCATGCGTATGCGGTACGGAAGCGGAACTGCGCGAACTTCGCGGCGGATATGGTGAACCTGTACTTTCCGGGGACGGTGGAGGTGGATAAGTGGGCGGACTTTGGGTTGATGACTCCCAAGCAGGTGGCGCGCAGCGTGGCGGCGTATGGTGAGGCGCATCCAGAGGCGGGATTGCGGGTGGTGGAGGTGCCGCAGATTCCGGGGACGCTGCGGCGGAGCAGACCGGTGCGAGGGACGGCGGAGGCTGGACTGAAGACGAAGCGATATCTTGTGACGCTGCTGATGATCCAGCCGGAGGTAGTGGCGGGGTGCGCGATCGCGTATCTGAAGCATGGGCGGTGGAAGGTGGGCGACGGCGCGGTGGTGGCGGAGCCGGAGCTGTTCCAAGGCTCGATGCAGAGTGCAGCCGTGGGTGGGGCTGGGGTGGCCGGGGGCAGGGGTGCGCTGCGGTGATCTCCCGGTAGCGTGGTACGCGGTATGTATGTGGTTGACTGCATGACTCCCCCTCCCCCTTGACTGTGTGTAACGCGATTAGAATCAGTTGCTTGCGGGCCGTTTGGCGGGCTAGATTCCTGATAGTAAAGGGGTTACTTCCAAATATGTGTCTGCGAAGGAGTTAGTACCTCCTTCGCGTTGGTTCGCGTTGGTTAAACGATAAAGGCCCGGGTATCGGCGCCGGGCCCTTTGCTTGATGTCTGTTTTAATTTTAGTGGATTGGGTAAAACTAAAGTGCCACTTTCCCGGGGTTTATTTTTGCGGGGCTAAGTGTTTTTTTCGATGTGGGTTAGGGTGGGCGGAGCTTTGAGTTTTTCGCATGATGGGGCTTGACAGGATTTTGGAGGCAACGCTCGGCTGGCTTTCTTCCGGCCGGATGCAGCGACGAATTAGAAGCCGAGGTATGGAGTGTTTGTCGTTGAGCGCATCGGGCTGGCTATCCATTACTAAGATTTTGACTTCGGTTGTTCGTTATCTATCAAGATGTGAGATTCCATCTCGCCACAACAATCGGCTGGTAGTAGCCGCTCTTGTCTGGCATGAGCCACTGCACGTCTTTGAAGCCCGCAGACTCGAGTTCGTTTGACAGTTCGCTGCGCAGGATACATCGGTATTCAGAGACGAAATGATGTGTGGTCCAAGTGTGATTCGATTTTTCGGTGATGTAAAGGTGAACGATATATCTTGCGGGATCGATCCAATCCCAGACCTGGTGCACGATGCGCCGTTCTTCTGGGGCTCCATAAAACGCAGGCTGTTGCATGCCAGGTCTTTGATTGAGGAGTTCGTCATAGTCCCGGATGCTTGCGATGAACAGACCGTTTTGCCGGAGCTTAGAACCAATGACTCTGAGTGCGCGTTGAAGCTGCTCGTTGGATAAATGCGGTAGAGCGTTATCCATTGCAGCCACTACATCGAAGTTGTCTTCCGTAATCTCCAGCATCGATGTCATGTCTGATACGAAGAAGGAGATTTCCATGCCGCGAATTTTGGCTTCGTGTCTGGCGCGCATTACCGCCGCTTTGCTTAGATCCGATGCAGTCACCTTATGGCCAGACGTTGCGAATCCAATCGCTTGAGTCCCGATACCGCACGCGCAATCCAGAATTCTGAGAGGCCGGCCAGGGAGTTGAGCTCTCAATAAATGATCAAGAACTTTCGCTTGACGGTCGATCGCCCGATCCCAGTCTTCGAAGATCAAGTGGTAATGGGTCGCAAGCGATTCATAGAAGTCCAGAACTTTGTGATCCAGAATGCCTCCTGATGTTTCCTGCGTCCGAGAGACCTATTCGATGTGTTTCATCCTATCGTGATTGGCAGTTTGTCTCTCTTTCGGCGGCGCATGTCGAGGTTTGGGTCGGTCGCCAGCGATACCGGAAGTAGCACGGCTCAAGCTAAGTTAACGCATCGTCGCTGATGGGTCAGGTTGTTCGGTTAGGGAGACGTGCGTGGCCTCTTGTCCGCAATTGAATGCAGGGTGAGTCCCTGATGCTGTCGCTTAGTCGATCTCGAGAACGGGCCGGTGGGCGGCTGCAGACAGCGTGACAAGAAGCACCATCGCTCCTGCGATGATGAAGGTGCCCGATAAGCTCCACTTCAGCGCGATGCCGGCGGCTGCCAGCGAAAAGTCGCTTCTCGGAAGGGACGGTCTTATCAGCCGCGAAGCAGAGGCCAACATCGCCGCAGGCCGTCGACGACGAAGAATCCTTGGAGCAGGAGAAAAATTATCGGCGTGAGGCTGAAGGCCAGCATGAAGGCTATCGCCATTGTTGATGACCCATCATTCAGCTTGGGCCAGTCCATTCCAAGTGCGGCAGTGATGAAGAGTGCCACCAACACGAGGCTGAGTCCAAAGTGCCACGTAGCCGCTTGTGCACTCCAAGGGATGATCCGAATGGAGTAAAGGAATGCGAATAGGCAAAACCATGTGGCTACGCCAAAGCACAATATTCGATAAGAGATGAGGTAGGTTGTTTTCGGCAGCGTGAGGGTCAGTCCGGTTGAAAGATCGAGCCGTAAACCCAGACCTAAAATGAGGGCAACCGCTGCAATCGTTGCGAAAAGTGTCGGAAGGCGTAGCATTATAAACCTCCGTCGATCGTACTTCTCCAGAAGGTTACACCCCGTAACGGATTTTCTGAGCTAGCTGTTTTCGACGCGTGCTTTTATATCTGAGTATGCCGTATCGATGAGCTTGCTTAGGGCTGCGGTGTCGGTGGTTGTTTCGGGTTTCAACTTTACGTGGCGCATGAATTTACCGGTGCCTTGTAGTAGGTGGGCTGGGTCTGGCAGGGCTGCACCTTGAAAGAATCCTACGTTTACGTGCGAGGTGAATACGTTGACGTAGCCGAAGGGCACGTCTCCCAGGCATGCGACTGGGCAGCCGTCGTGCAGGAGCTCGCGGACTTCGTCTCCGCATCTTCGCATCGCTTCGAACCAGTGGTGCGCGATGGCTCCTAGTTCCTCTGCGTGGGCTTTCATCCATGCGTCGATAGCGGGGTCGCGCTCGACGGCGCCGTTGAATCGCAGCAGTTCCGTTTTCATCGTGGCTACGTCTTTCTATTTTTCTGCTTGTTTGAGTTTCTTAGCGACCTGGTTTTTGTACGGATTTTTTTATGGGGTTTTGAGTAGGGTTCGCTGGCTCCAGGGAGCGACACTTTCTTCGTACTCCATGGGGTCGCCGAAGCCTTCGCTTTGGACGCCGAGTTGGCGTAGGACGTCCAAAGCCATCAGCCGGCGATGGGCGTTGAATGTCATGATGTGGGCGAAGACGCCGCCGAAGGTGAAGGTCTCGGCGGGTTCGCAGAGGGCGTCGACGAAGGTATCGTCCCAGGCGGAGCGGTTTCGGACGTTGGTGAAGATGCGATGCATCTCGGTGTCGGTCTTTTCGAGGCGCTGCAGCATCGCTTGCGGTGTGCGCTGCGACGCAGGAGGGCCGTTGATATCCATGTCTGCTCCGGAGAGTGCGGCGGTCCAGACTTCTTTGGTGAAGATGATGTTTTCTAAGAGATGCCTTAGAGTTTTATTTGATTCGCGCCAGGGCAGCAGCTCTACGACCGTGGGTAGGGGCCGATCCAGTTGTTCGTCGGTTAAGGTACTCGCGTATTCCAGGAGTTGCCGCGTGTGCCAGGAGTCATTGCCTGCAAAACGATCGAATAGGTCCATGTCGCTTTCTCCTTTTGTACTTGATGAACTCGGGGCAAAAAAATGAATCTTGTTGGGCGCGGGTAAGTGAAAGTGCGGATCGCGCATGCGCCGGTAGAGGCTGGGAGAGATTCGAAAGGCTTTGCGGAAGGCGCGCGTGAACGCTTCTAATGAACCGTAGTTGGCGTCCAGGGCGACGTCTGTGACCGACACTTCGGTGTGCGTCAGTTGATAGGCTGCTCTTTCCATCAGCAGCCGACGCCGCATGCTTGCTGGGGTTTCTTCGACTATGGTTCGGAATAATCTGTGGAATTGCGTGCGGCTTTGGTATGCCTGACGCGCCAGATCCTGCGTCTTCACTGGAGTGTCCAGCGAGTTCGTCACAATTGCGGAGAGGCGGTCTGCGGTGGGATGACGATCCGCTTTATCCATGCGTCCGGTTCCTCTTGTTTGAAGGAATCATAGACAAAAGAGGGCTGCATCTGCCTGATCCTTCGTACGAATCTGCAATTTGTGGTTCTTCCATGGCGATCTTTTCATCTAGATCTATGAGACAGGGTAAAGAGGAAGGAATAGACCACGGTTCCCCTTGTTTTCTTTGCGACGGGAACGTTTATTCAAGAGATTCACGGTGGACTGTGGGAAAGACGGAATTTAATGTCGAGAAAATTTATAGCGGCGTTCGTGTTTTTAATGATTGGTTCGGTTGGATTTGCAGCGTGGAGGTCTACGCCGGAGCGCAGTGCTTCGTTTATTCCAAGTACGCCGCAGCTTGCTGTGGGAGAGCATAACGCTGAGCTTCATGGGTTGAAGTTTCATTATTATGTGGCTGGGCATGGTCCGCTGCTGGTAGTGCAGGCGCCGGGGTGGGGGATTGGGTCGCCGTATTTGCAGAATGGTCTTGCGCCGCTGGAGAAGCGGTTTACGCTGCTGTTTTACGATCCGCGGGGGAGCGGGGAGTCGAGCCGTCCCGCGGAGCAGACGCAGATGAGCACCTCCGACATGGCGGACGATCTGGAGCAATTGCGGGTGTACTGGGGGCTGAATTCACTGGATCTGATCGGGCACTCGCAGGGCGGATCGATCGCGGTGGAGTATGCGGCGCGTTATCCGACGCGGGTGCGGAAGCTGGCGTTGGTAGAGAGCTCTCTGGCGGGGTTCGATTCTTCGGCTGCGTTCAAGAAGTTTCTGGATGCGCGGCGGGACGATCCCCGGTACAAGAGTTCGGTGGCGCGGCTGAAGGATAGCTTCCAGACGGATGAGGAGTTCAAGCGGTACTTCGAGGATGTGCTGCCGTTTTATTTGTACAATCCCGCGAAGAGCATGCCGAAGCTGCAGAAGACGATTACGAATACGCCTTCGGTGTGGGCGTACTTCGGTCTGCGTAACTCGAATAGTTTGCACCCGATCAAGCAGGAGGATGAGCTGTCGAAGGTGCAGGCGACGACGGTGATTCTGACGGGAAGTGCCGATCCTTTCTCTCCGGCGGTGGTTTCGGAGCGGCTGCATGCGGGGATTCCGCAGTCGGAGATGGTGGTGCTGGAGAATTCGGGGCAGTTTCCGTGGGTGGAGCAGCCGGCGCGATTCTTCGACAGCATCGCTCATTTTTTCGAGGAGTAGGGAGAATCGCTGGGGCCGAGGAATCACTTGGGGCCTGGAACTCATCGAATTCAATGTAAATGGAGCGCCCTATGGCCGCCGGTGAGGTAGGTCGATTTGGTCCGGCCCCCAAAGACCCATAAGGCTCGATCCGATTATGTGGCGTTTGTTGGCGGGGCGCTCCCTGAGGTGATGTATGCGGCAGGAGAGTTATACGTGTGATGTGTGCGGCGGAATCAAGGGTGCAGGGAACCGCTGGCTGATGGGCTGGGTGGTTCGAGGCGGATTTGCGCTGGTGGACTGGGGTTTTGCGGCGGATGGCGTGGAGCGGGTGTATCACTTCTGCTCGGAGGCGTGTGCGCTGGCGGAGCAGAGTCATCATCTGCGGCGAGACCGTAGGCTCGAAGAGGTCCGCCAGTCTGAGGTCATGCAACCGCGGGTAAGGTCGGCGGAGGGTAAGCCGCCGGCGGTGGCGGAGATTCGGATGATGCCGGTGGGAACGTTTCGTTCGATTTAAACGCCGCCTGACCGGGTCAGGGCTGGTTGAGTAGGCGATATCCTACGCGCGTGCGCAGGTGGTATTTTTGCAGATTTTTTCCGGCCAGCTTTACGTTGATCGCACGCCATCCGCGGTTGGGGTTTGGTTGGGGGTAGTAGCTCAGCGTGTAGAGGTGGGCGAGGTCGTCGCGGATGGAGGCGAAGGCCTGTTTTTGATCGCGCCAGTTGCGGGAGAAGTAGGCTTTGCCGCCGGTGGCTTTGCTGACGCGCTCGAAGACGGCGGAGGAGATGGGCTCTTTCTGCGCCTCCTGGGTGCTGATCATGTAGATGATGGTGCCGGTGGATTGGGCCAGTTCGGCTACGTCTTCGGGAGGGACGAGGCTGGCGTTGTCGGGGCCGTTGGAGAAGACGACGATGGCCTTGCGGCCGGTGAGATGGGCGGCGTCTTTTACGGTGAGCAGGAGGCAGTTGTAGAGGGCTTCGTCGTCTCCGGCTACGGTGCTGCGAACGCTGCGGAGGATCTTGGAGCGGTCGGAGGTGAGGGTGGCGACGCGGGAGAGATTTCGGCTATAGGAGTAGAGGGCGACCTGGTTGACGCCTTCGAGGGAGCGGACGAAGTCGGCGATGGCGTCCTGGGCGAAGACGAACTCTTTGTACATGTAGTTGCTGGTATCGAAGAGGATGAAGACGTTGGCACCGGCGTATTGCGAGGTGGGGATTCTGACCGGATCGGAGGAGGCGGAGTCCGGTTTGCCGGGGTCGGCGGGTACGGAGTTGTCAGAGGTGGACTCGGACATGATGAGGCGGCGGGTGGGTTCGCTGCCTTCGTCGAAGGTGGAGATCTTCTCGGAGATGTTGTCTTCGGTGACGACGAAGTCCTCGGGACGGAGGCCGCTTACGTAGTTTCCGTTGCGGTCGGTGACGGCTACGTTGACTTGTACCAGGACGACGTTGACGTGGATGCGGGACGCGTCTTCCTGGGCCGATGCTGCGGTTCCACCTGAGGAGATAGGGAGCGAAATCAAACATAGAAGCAAGAGGTGATATTGCTTTGCCATGATCCTCCTTAGCGCACGTCTGGTTATTTTTCCGGCCGCTCTGCCGCCGGGGGTTCGGTTCGAGAGATTGTCGTATTCGAGAGAGGAAGCGCGGCGACCTTGCCCTGGCGAAGCTCCTGTCCGGTCTCCTGCATGGCGCGGAGCATGGCTGGCCAGTCCTCCAGTTCGGTGGCGAAGATCTTGGCGGTCATGCGGAGGGTGAGCTCGGGCACGAGGCGGTTGAGCATGACGGGTGGATAGCCGAGCTCGTCGGCGAGGCGGGCCCAGTAGAGGTTTCCGGACTCCCACGATTCGCCGAAGAGGCGGCTGGAGTAGCCGCCGAAGAAGGGGACGGGTTCCATGTTGAGCAGCTCGCGGGCGTTGGTTCGGGCGAGGGTTGGATGGGGGACGCCGAAGTCCCGGGAGAGGCGATTCCAGCCGACCTCGGCGGGGTAGCGTTGGGAGAGGGTGTCCAACTCCAGGCCGGGCTTTCCGAGGGAGGCGTTTTCGGTAGGGAACCGCTGGCGAAACTCTACGGCGAGGTAGAAGGTCTCGGCGGGCATCATGCGGGGGAGCATAACGGCTGGCGCTTCTCCGCGCTGGAGGGATTGCGAGATGCGGTCCAGGCGTTGGGGGGCCATGCGGTCGGAGAGGATGTCGATTACTTTCTCACGCAGCGGCGGGTCTTTGACGGCTGCGATCAAGAGTTCTTCGCCGCCCTTTTGGTAGAGGGCCACGGCACGTAGCTCGTTGGGGCTTACTGTCCACCATCGGGGGAGGGTGGCGCTGACCAATAAGGCGGGGGCGAGCTCTTTCCAGATGAGAGCCTGTACGTTTTCTGGGGCGATGAAGTCCTGCTCGGTCATGGCCAAGGCGTAGGAGAGGTCTGCCAGAGAGCCCATGAGGTAGGCGCCGCCTCCGGCTGGGGTTCCTACTCCCATCAGGACTGGAGCGCGCCAGGGGCGATCCGCGCCGATGATGGACATTCCGGAGAAGTCGTGGGAGCGGACGAAGAGAGGATTGTTGTGAAGCACCTGCGCGCCGGGTGGTTCGTAGTAGGCGTAGTTGAGGCCTACTAGGGTGTCCCTGAGGAAGGGGATTAGCAGGCCGCGAGCGGAGTCCAACTGCGAACGCGAGGCGGATCCTTTGATCACCTTGGTGAGGTCGGTCTTGACCTGCAGCTCGGCATGGTGGCTGCTGTAGACCTTGGGGGCCCAGCTAATCTTCTCGCTCTTGGTGAAGATGGGGCGAGGCATCTCAAACTCGTGCAACTCCGCGGCGAGGGCGAGCAGCCTCTCGCTGGTGGCTCCGCCGGGCTTCATCTCCTTGAGCCCGTCGCTGAGGGCGAAGAGGGTGTCGAGGGTGGCGAGGCGCTGGTCGTTGAGGACGGAGCGTATCTTGACGGCCATCTCCTGATGAATGCGTTGTCCGTCTGGGGTGTCTTGCGGAGGGCTGGCGAGGAGGTCGACGATCTCGTCCTGAGAGCGGTTCGGCTTTCCGCTGGAGGCGAGAAGGATCTCTCCGAGAGAGGCGTGGACGGCGTCGAAGAGCTGCGTGGGGGATGAGATGCGGGCGAAGGGCTCCATCATCTTCTGCCAGGAGGCGTTGATCTGGGCGCTGGGGATTTCCCCTTGCCGGGCGAGGATCTGCCAGAGGCCTACGTTGGCCTGGAAGGTGCCGAGGGCGTTTCCGCGCAGGGCCAGGTTGGAGATCCCCTCCATCGAGGAGGCCAGGGTCAGGAAGCGGGAGATGGAGGCGTCATTCAGGTCGGGGAACTCGGAGAAGACGAGATACCAGTCTCCGAACTCGGAGAACTTATTGGCGAGCAGGCGGACTGTCTCGGCGGAGAGGCGATTTTCGGGGGAGCGTTCCTTATCGAGCTCGCTGAGAGTGAGATAGATCCGGACCGGTCCGCTCTCGTTCTCTACGCGGGAGAGGGCGGTCATGCCTTCGAGGAGCTGCTCGGGTTGGTTCCAGGAGCGGGCGCGCTTGGCCCAGTCATGAACGGTCTTGGAGTTGGACTTCTGCTGGAAGATGTCTTTCCAGACCTCCAGACCTCCGGGGACGCGAAGCTCGCCGTCGGGCTGCCACTCGAGGCGGGTGAAGAGGACGAGGAGGTCGGGGGCTTTGCGAAAGACTCCCCGGGTCGCGGTCAGATCGAGGTCGGGGTCGCGGAAGGCTTCATAGAGATGCTTCAGGCGCGGCCCCTCGGTGAGGTGCACCTGTTGCTTGCGATTGACGCGGGCCAGTACGTCGAAGTATGCGGCGAGCCAGCCGACGTCCTTGGCGAGCAGGTGGGTGACGAAGTCTCCCGGGGCGTCGGGGCTGGCGCCTACGAGGTCTTTCCAGGCGGCGTCGGTGGCGGGTGCTCCGGGAGTGATGACGCGGCCTGAGCGGATGCAGATCTGGCTTCCGTAGAAGTCGAGGGTGGGGGCGAAGGGAAGCAGTTTTCTGAGCCCCACGGAACGCTGCAGGGCGACCGAGGTCTCGGCGTCGTTCTTCGTCAAGGCCCAGTAGAGGCGGGCGATGGAAGGGTTGCTTAAGAGGATGTCCAGGAGATTGCCGAAGGTTCGCCTTTCGCCTGCGTTGAGGGAGACCCAATCGCTCTCGCGATAGAGGGCCGGGACCTGGGTGGCGGGGTAGGGATAGGTGAAGGGGGTTCCTGACTGGAGGGCCTCTTCGAGCTCGGTGAGGGGGAAGCCGGAGTCGATGGTGAGGAACGCCCGCTCGGGGTTTGCTGTTTCGAGGAGGACGTTTTTCTGGCCGCAGCCTTGACGTAGGCGATAGCCGAGAATCTGCACCAGGGTTCCGGCGTCGTCGCAACTGGCGACTCGGATTGTGTTGTTGGAGCCGGCGAGGATCTGGAGTTCGCGGGCCTGATGGACGTAGCGGTCCAGGAGGATGAGGTATTCGGTGGGGACGCCGCCGCGATAGCCCTGCATGTAGATGTTTCGAGCCAGCAGGGGAAGGACGTCTTCCGGCGAGACCTTCTGGCTGATGCTGGCGAGGCGCATGAAGGAGCGGAGCGGACCTGGGATGGTGACGGTCGCGATGGGGGGAGAGCTGGTGTCGGCTCTGGCCGTTGACTGCGCGGTCTGGGCCGCATCGAAAGGTACGCAAAGGCAAAGGAATAGGAGGACTTCCAGAAGAACAGCGAACGGACGAAGAAGACACTTCATCACAGAACACTCCTTCAAACCCTTCCTCCACCGCAGGAGCATCCCCGCGGTTGAAGCAGGTCGCATCCCAAGGTGAAGCCGTGGGATTTTCGTACCGCAAATCCAGCATGTCCGTGCTTTGGGCCCGGCTAGCCGTTCTATGTCAATCCTTAGCCTTCTCGGGACAAGATGCGTTGGGTCACGTAGTGCGCATTTCAGAGTTCCCTGGAGACCAGTCCCGCCCTGGTTAAAATCCCCCATCCACTCGGCCGGGAGCCAATACTCTACTCCCGCTTTGTGTGGAATTGCTAGATAAGAGTGAAGGAGGGCGAGAAAATTTTAGAGAGGTGGGTGTCGGGATGTCTTGCGGATTTGTTGTTGGGCTGCCAAGTCCTGCTAGTGGAGGAATTGGGTGGCGGCGTAGCGGAGGAGCGCGGCATCTCGGTTGCGGGCGGCTACGAGCTGGAGGCCGGCTCCTCCGGGGTGAGGGAGAGTGACGGCTGGAGCTCCGGCGAGGGAGATGGAGGTGGTGTAGCGGAGGATGTTGCGGCGGGTTTGGGTGTGGTCTTCAGTGGCGCGGAGCTGGCGCATGGGGGCGCAGGGGAGAAGGAGGAGGTCGTGTTGGGTGAGGATTGTGTCCATGGCTGCACGGAAGGAGGCGTGTCGCTGACGGAGGGCAGCGATGGCTTCGGGGGTGAAGGTTTCGCCCCAGGTGAGGCGCTCGGCGATGCTGGGCTCGAAGACGGCGAAGTTCGGGGAGCCGAAGGCGGATAGCTTCTGGCGTTGGATGGCGGCGGCTTCGTGGGCCTGGATGGGGGCGAAGATGTCCATGGCTTCGGACCAGAAGGCGGTGTCGATCTCGTGGAGTGTGGCTCCGGAGCGACGCAGGGTCTCTTGCTGGGTGGCGTAGGCGGCGAGGACCTCGGGTTCGCAGTCGTGGAGGAAGGATTGAGGGACTGTGGCGATGGTGGGGTTGGTGATGGGCGCGTCGGGAGGAGCGAGGTGGAAGATGGCCTCGGCGAGGATGGGTCCGTCGCGGAGATCGCGGAAGAGGAGACCGAGGGTGTCGAAGGAGGGAGCGAGATGGACGGCTCCGCGCCAGTCTCCGATGCCGATGGAGGCCCGGTATCCGGCGAGGCCGCAGAGGGCTGCCGGGACACGGATGGAGCCTCCGGTGTCGGTGCCGATGGCGGCTAAGGCGGAGCCTTCCTGAACGCTGGCTACCGCTCCGCTGGAGGAGCCTCCGGTGAGGAGGTCTGGATCCGCGGGTTGGAGGCAGTCGCCGAAGTCGGCGTTCTGACCGGTGATTCCGTAGGCGAGCTGGTGCATGTGGGTCTTGCCGGTGATGATTGCTCCGGCTTGCTTGAGCTGCGATGCGAGCCAGGAGTCTTCGAGGGCGGGAGTGTTGTGGTCGGCGTAGAAGCGGGAGCCGCAGGAGGTGGTGTAGCCGCGGAGGTCGAAGCAGTCTTTGAGGGAGATCGGGATGCCGTAGAGCGGCGGGCGGAGGTTGGAGGTCGTTCGGGTTGCAGCTTTCGCTTCTGTTGTTACTCGTGCAGAGTCCTGGGTGAGGTAGACGTTTTGGCTGGCGTTGGTGTTGGAGCGGGTGAGGGCTTCGGCTGCGACTCGTTCGGGGGTGATGTCGCCTGAGGCCAGACGTTGTTGGAGCAGGCTCAGAGGCGAGGGGTTTTGCATCGGCTCATTTTATGTCTTGTATGGCTTCATTTTTTAGCAGTACGGTCATTTGCAGTTCGACGAGGGCGTTGCGGGGCAGGGCGTTGACTCCGACGGCGGCGCGGACGTGGCGGCCAGCGTCTCCGAAGATCTCGACGAGGAGGTCGGAGGCTCCGTTGATGACTTTGGGGGAGTCGGGGAAGCCGGCGATGCAGTTGACGTAGCCGTTGACGGAGAGGATGGAGTCGACATTTTCGAGGGTGCCGGCTTCGCGCTGGATGACGGCGAGCTGGGTGAGGGCGCAGGCGCGGGCGGCTGTGTAGCCTTCTTCGATAGTTTGATCAATGCCTACGGTTCCGGTGATGACTCCGTCGGTGTTGGTGGAGACGACGCCGGAGAGATAGAGCATGGAGCCGATACGTTTGGCGGAGAGGTAGTTCCCTCCGGCGGTGGGAGGCGGGGGAAGAATTACTCCGGCTGCGGTGAGCCGTTCGGCGATGGACATGATGGGAAGAGGCTTTCTTATGGTTGAACTTATTTTGATCGTAGCGCGATGAGTAGGATTTCGCATATCGCCGAGTGTGAAGATATCGTTAGGATTATGCGTATGAAGCGAGCCAAACTGATTGGTGTGGTTGCACTTGGTGCGGTACTGGGATGCGGGTTGTTCTCGGTTTCGCGTGTGTCGAAGGTTGCGGCCGCGGAGGGTGGCTCTCTGCTGCATGCAACGCGAGAGAGCCGTACCGACCTGGAGGTGAGCTGGCCAGCGTCGAGCGGTTCGGCTGCCGTGCATGGATTTGTAACTTATAAAGATCTTTTGGGGCTGCCGCAGGTTACGGCGACGAAGGATGAGAACGTCACGGTGTTGTGGCATACGACCGGCGTGAAGGTGACCGGCGTCGCGGTGGAGGATTTGGAGCGCAGGCTGAAGGTTCCAGCAGGTGAAGACCTGCTGATGGCGCGATGCACGGATGGGTACGTGGGGATGCTGCCGGCGGCTTATGTGGCGGCGCATCGGCCGATCCTGGTGTTGGCGATCGACGGCGTGCCTTTGGGGGAGTGGGCGCGGAAGGCGGGAAAGATGGATCTGGGACCGTACATGATCAGCTATGCGGATTTTGTGCCGACTGGGCAGGTTCTTGCGCACAAGGAGAATGCGCAGATTCCGTTCGGGGTGGTGGAGCTGGAGTTCAAGAGGAGTCAGGCTGTGTTTGGGCCGATTACTCCTGCGGCTAAGTTTGGAGAGGGCTCGCCGGAGCGCGCCGGGTTCGCGATTGCGAAGCAGAACTGCATGCGCTGCCATAACGCGGGGCCGTATGGAGGCATCAAGGCGGGTTGGTCGTGGGAGACGCTGACGCTGGTGGCGAAGACGGATGGCGCGACCTTCACAAAGTATGTCCACGATCCGGTGAGCGTGAATGCGAAGGCGCAGATGCCGGGCAACCCGAAGTATGACGATGAGACTGTGGCCGCGCTGCGGGCTTACTTTGCCAGTCTGGCGAAGGAGTAGAGCGGCATGATGACTCGGGTTTCGAAGTGCTTGCTGCTGCTGGCGGTGGGTTTCTACTCTCTCCTGGTGGTGTTCAACAATACTACGGACTACGGCTCGAACTACCAGTTTGTGCACCATGTGCTGATGATGGACTCGACGTTTCCGGGGAACTCGGGGATGTGGAGAGCGATCAACTCGACGTGGGTGCATCATGCGTTCTACGACTCGATTATTGCGTGGGAGATTTTGACGACGGTGCTTGCGGTGTGGGGCGCGGCGCGGCTGGCGGTGAAGCTGCGTGCTCCGGCGGCGGAGTTCAATGTGGCGAAGCGGATGGGGATCGCGGCGCTGACGCTGAGTCTGCTGATGTGGCTGGGAGCGTTTTTGAGCGTGGGGGCGGAGTGGTTCCTGATGTGGCAGTCGAAGATGTGGAACGGGCAGGAGGCTGCTGGGCGGATGTTCGACGTGGTGGGGGTGGTGCTGATCTATCTCGCCATGGCGGACCGCGAGGAGCAGGCCTGAGAGTGGTCTGACCGAGAGCCTTGCCTGTGGTTGGGTGGTTCGCGTAGCATCCTGCGCATGAAGAAAACCTTGTCTCGACGCGATTTTGTTCGCTCCGGTGCGCTGCTTGCCGCCGCAGCTTCTGCTCCTTCTGCTGCTTTTGCCTCTGCTGCACCTGTCGCTGAACCGGGCCCGGTGCAGGCTTCGCCGTTCAAGCTGGGTGTGGCGAGCTACACCTTCCGCAGCTTTACGCGGGATAAGTTGATCGAGAATCTGAAGCAGTTGAAGATCAGCACGGTGAATTGCAAGGATATTAAGGACCATCTGCCGTTCGCCGCGGCGGATGAAGCTGTGGCGGTCGAGGCTTATAAGGCTGCCGGGATCAAGATTACCGCTGGCGGGACGGTTACCTTCAACAAGGACGAGGATGAGGATATTCGGGCTAAGTTCGATTACCTGAAGCGGGCTGGGATCGCAGTGGTGGTCGCGGGTGGGCCGACTCCGGCGATTATGAAGCGGATCGAGAAGTTCGTGAAGGAGTACGACATCAAGTTTGCGCTGCATAACCATGGGCCGGAGGATCCGATGTGGCATTCGCCCCTGGATGTGCTGAAGGTGGTGAAGGATATGGACCCGCGGATGGGATGCTGCATCGACGTGGGCCACTGCGCGCGGGCGGGAGTCAATCCGGTGGATGCGATCAAGGAGGTTGGGCCACGGGTGTTCGACCTGCATGTGAAGGATCTGGCGAACTACCAGAGCCGGGATAGCCAGGTAGATGTTGGCGACGGCATTCTTCCCTTTAAGGGGATCTTTGAGGCTCTGCTGGCGATTCAGTACAAGGGGTATGTGGATCTGGAGTATGAGATTCATGCGGATGACCCGATGCCCGGGGTAATCAAGAGCTTTGCGTATATGCGTGGGGTTTTGGCGGGGATGGGTTATAAGGCTTAGCTTTTGCTCCTTCTGGGGGCCTCCACCCCGGTGTTCTTCGGCATCCGGAGAGATGAGGTCGGGATAAGAGGGCGGTCGTGCTTCGCACGATACCCCACCCTATTTGCGGTGAGACTGCAAAAAGGGTGGGGCACCCGGATTTGTGCTGCTTCCGGATGTAGGAGTGGAATTTATACTGGACGGATATGTCCGCTTCCTTGTCTGAGAATGAGAATATGTCCGTTTTTTTTCCGTCGCTTGAAGAGCAGCTTGATCTGATTACGAAGGGCGCCGCGGAGATTTTGCCGCTGGAGGCGCTGAAGGAGCGCATTACGCGGTCGATTTCGACCGGGGTGCCGATGCGGATCAAGGCGGGGTTCGATCCTACGGCTCCGGATCTGCACCTGGGGCATACGGTTTTGATTCGGAAGCTGCGGCACTTTCAGCAGTTGGGGCATGTGGTCATCTTCCTGATCGGGGATTCGACGGCGCTGATCGGCGATCCTACGGGGCGTAATGTGACGCGTAAGCCACTGACGCGGGAGGAGATCGCGGCGAATGCGGAAACCTATAAGGAGCAGGTGTTCAAGATCCTTGACCCGGTGCTGACCGAGGTTCGGTACAACTCGGAGTGGCTGGATACGTTGGGCTACTACGACATGGTCAAGCTGATGGCGCAGTTTACGGTGTCGCAGATGCTGGAGCGGGAGGACTTTCACAAGCGGTTCAATGAGGAGCAGCCGATCGCTCTGCATGAGCTGATCTATCCGATTGCGCAGGGGTATGACTCGGTGGCGCTGAAGTGCGATGTGGAGCTGGGGGGGACGGACCAGAAGTTCAACCTGATGCGTGGGAGGGATCTGCAGAAGCACTTCGGACAGCCGCAGCAGAGCATTCTGATGATGCCGATTATTGAGGGTTTGGATGGCGTGCAGAAGATGTCCAAGTCTCTGGGGAATGCGATCGGGATCAAGGAGTCGCCGGCGGAGATGTATGGGAAGCTGATGTCGATCTCGGACGAGCTGATGTGGAAGTACTGGGTGTTTTTGACGGACTTGCGGGGCAGCGAGATCGAGCAGATGAAGGCGGACGTGGCAAGTGGCGCTTTGCATCCGATGCTGGCGAAGAAGAATCTGGCGCGGGTGATTACGGCGGACTTCCACTCGGAGGAGCTGGCGGAGGTGGCGGCGGAGAGCTGGGCTACGCAGTTTCAGCAGCGTGGCGTGAGCGAGGATGTGCCGGTGGTGCGGGTGTCCTGGGACGAAGACGGGTTGGTCGATGTGCTTGGGGACCTGGGTGGTGGTGTTCGAATGGCGAAGCTGCTGCACTTCGCGGGCCTGGCCGCGTCGACGGGAGAGGCGACACGCAAGATCGCGGAGAACGCTGTGAGTATCAATGGGGAGAAGATCAGCAGCCGTATCGTTTCGAAGCATCAGCTTGGAGACTCTCCGATCCTTCGGTTGGGGAAGAAGAGTGTTCGGGTGGAGTGGGTTGGGTAGTTCGAGGTTGAGGAAGACGGTTGTGCTTGCGCACGATACTCCACTCTATTGCGGTTAGGCTGCAAAAGGCGGTGCACCGCATTGGTGGCGGGTTTGTCGGGTAAGTGACGCAGGGGCGTGGGATAGGGGCATTAGCCAACCCTTCTTTTATTGGCGGGCGTCTCATTAATTGAGGTGTGCACGGTGATGAAAGCGAAAGCCTCTTTTGCAAGTAAATTTTGGGTGGGAGTGTTGGTTTTCTCGCTCTGCGCGTTGGCTGCGCGAGCGCAACAACAGGAATCGCAGGATGCGAAGGCGCAGGAGATGGTGCGGGTCGCAATGAAGACGGAGCTGGATGCGAGCCGGGACGACCACTCGCACTGGGAGTACAAGGACACGTACCGCAATGCGGAGGGTGAGTCGATCTTTCGGGTGGTGGAGACGGCGAAGGGTGCGCTGAAGAAAAAGATCGAACACAATGGGCGTTCGCTGAACGATGCGGAGTTGAAGCAAGAGGATGCGAGGATCGAGACGTTTGTGCACGATCCGGCGCAGCAGGCGAAGCAGCGGAAGGATGGAGCCCAGGATGATAAGCGGGCGGAGGATTTGTTGCGGATGCTGCCGGACGCCTTTCTGTGGAAAGTGGTGAATGACTCCGGGGAGGCGGTGACGCTGGGGTTTGTGCCGAATCCGGAGTTCAATCCGCCGACGATGGAGTCGCGAGTGTTTGCGTCGATGGCGGGAGAGATTGTCGTAGATAAGGACCAGCACCGGATTCAGACGATCAAGGGCAAGCTGACGGACGATGTGAAGTTCGGGTTTGGGCTGTTTGGCCGGATGAAGAAGGGTGGGACGTTCGAGATCGAGCGACGGGAGTTGGCTCCGAAGATCTGGCAGATTACGGAGTCGCATGTGCACATCGAGGGAAAGGCGCTGCTGTTCAAGACGATTGGAGAGCAGGAGGACGATGTGAAGAGCGAGTTCCGGAGGACTCCGGCGGAGACTACGCTCGAGCAGGCGGCGGAGAAGCTGAAGGGTGAGCCGGTTTCTTTGAGTGCTCGGCGGTGATGGTTGAAGCTAGGCTTCGTTGGCTGGCTTCATCGATTGGGGCCGGTTTGGAATAGTTGAGATCCCACCCTTCGCAAGGCGCGAAGGATGAGGCGCCCGGGCGTTATTGCAGCGGGATAAAAACTGACAGCGTGCGGAGTTGGTGGGTGCGCGATATGCTCAGTATGAGATGGCGCAGACACCGTATCCCCAGAGTGATCGTGAGATTTTGAGGTTGATTCAGCGCTCGGCGGGGCATCGAGCCGGGTACAAACAGCTGGTGCGGGAGCTGGGGTTGGGTGGGGGGCGGGAGCGGCGGCTGTTGCTGGAGCAGTTGGCTCGGATTACGGTTCGGGGAGAGTTGGTCAAGACGGCGGATGAGCAGTGGAGTCTGCCGGCGGCTGCGCCGGAGAAGACGGCTCGTGCGGGGAAGAAGATGTATGACCGGCGAGGCGTGGAGATCTCTGAGAGTGGTGCGGCTGGCAAGGAGTTGCGGGCTACGCGGGACCGGTTGCTGGCGGGGCGGCTGGATCTGCATCGGGATGGGTATGGGTTTGTGCGCCCGAACGGGAGTGTGGACCGAAGCGACGACCTGTTTATTCCTCCGAATGAGCTGAACGGCGCGATGCAGGGGGATGAGGTGCTGGTGGACGAGGCTCCGCCGGGGCGGGACGGGCGGAGGAGCGGGCGGGTGGCCCGGGTGTTGACGCGGCGGAATCCGACGGTGGTGGGGATCTTTCATTATGCGCGGGGGCATCGGAGGGGTGGGGCGTGGGATCGGGAGCCCATTATCAATGGGAATTATGTGACTCCGCTGGATGAGCGGATGACGCAGCCGGTGCTGATTCCGGAGGGGATGGAGATTCCGGTGGTGGCTCCGGAGACTCCGCACCGGGTGCTGGGGGAGGAGGCTCGGGTGCAGCAGTTGGATTGGATGGACCCGACGCTGACGCAGCCGCTGGAGGGGCTGGCGGTGGATGTGGAGATTAACGACTTTCCGGGGGTGGGAAGGCCGGCGAAGGGCCGGGTGATCGAGGTGTTGGGCGATCCGGATGGGTTTGGGGTGGATGTGGAGATTATTATCCGCAAGCATCATCTGCCGCATGTGTTTCCGGCGAATGTGCTGGCGGAGGCGACGGACTCGGCTGCGCAGACGGTGGATGTGCTGGATGCGGAGGAGCTGGAGTTACGGCGGGACTTTCGCGGGCTGCCGATTGTGACGATCGATGGGGAGACGGCCCGGGACTTCGACGATGCGGTGTTGGTAAGGGAGCTGGAGAACGGGAACTGGGAGCTGCAGGTGCATATCGCGGATGTGAGCGCGTATGTGCGGCCAGGGACGGCGCTGGATCTGGAGGCGAGGCTCAGAGGGACGAGCGTTTACTTTCCGGACCGGGCGATTCCGATGCTGCCGCCGCAGCTTTCGAGTGGGATGTGCAGTCTGAGGCCGGATGAGGATCGGCTGGTGCTGAGCTGCGTGATGGAGATTGACGGGCGCGGCGAGGTATTGGGGTACGAGGTGTGCGAGGGGATCATCCGCAGCGCGCGGCGGATGACGTACACGCAGGTGCAGGGCGTGATCGATGGGAACGCGGAGACGCGGGCGGAGTTTGCGGAGCTGGTGCCGGAGTTTGAACGGATGCTGGAGCTGGCGCTGAAGCTGAATGCGAAGCGGCGGCGGAGGGGATCGATCGACTTCGATCTGCCGGAGCCGGTGATACGGTTCGATCCGAAGGGCAATATGGAGAGCATCGTGCGGAGCGAGCGGGGGTGGTCGCACCGGCTGATCGAGGAGTTCATGCTGAGCGCGAATGAGTGCGTGGCGACGTGGATCGAACGGCAAGGGGTGGCGAGTGTGTACCGCATCCATGAGACGCCGGACCCGAAGCGGATTGTGGACTTTGAGGAGACGGCGGCGGGTTTTGGATACTCGCTGGGGATTGGGAATCTGCCGGTGAAGCGGATGACGATGAAGAGCGACCGGCGGGATGTGAGGCGGGGCGGCTCCGGCGGCGGGGGCGGGGGGCAGGTGAAGCAGCATGAGGTTCCGGATGCGATTCCGGTGACTCCGCAGATGTATCAGAGGCTGACGGCGAAGATTGCGGGAAAGCCGGAGGAGCGGATTCTGGCGTTCCTGATGCTGCGAAGCTTGAAGCAGGCTCGGTACAGCGAGAAGAATGTGGGGCACTTTGCGCTGGCGAGCCCCAGCTATACGCACTTTACTTCGCCGATTCGGCGGTATCCGGATTTGATTGTGCATCGATTGTTGCGGGAGCTGATTCGGGAGGGCAAGGATACACGGGGTGGGGCGATTTTGAGCGACGATCCGCAGCCCTGGCAGATGGCCGTCGATGCCGCGGCAGGGAAGAAGACGGAGCGTGGGGCGCGGGGTGAGCGGGTCGAGTTAGAGGGGCCGATTCCGGAGGCGGAGCTGGCGGCGATTGCGACGGAGAGCAGCCAGAGCGAGCGGCGGGCGGACGATGCCGAGCGTGAGCTGATGGAGTGGAAGAAGATCAAGTTCATGCAGGACAGGGTGGGCGAGGACTTCAACGCGATTGTGTTGAGCTGCACGAAGTATGGGTTCTTTGTGGAGCTGGATGACCTGTTTATTGAGGGGCTGGTGCCGCTGAGTTCTTTGCAGGATGATCGGTACTACTTCCGCGATACGGACCGGACGATCGTGGGGGGGATGAACGGCCGGGTGTTCAAGATGGGGCAGCGGGTGCATGTGCTGCTGGACAGGATCGACCGGCAGCAGCGGCGGTTGCAGTTTGCTTTGCTGCCCTCGGATGAGGAGGTGCAGACGGCGAGTGGGATGGGGTCGCTGCGGGGGCCGAAGAAGGCGAAGAAGACTGCGGTGGGGGAGGATGGGCGGGTAGTACATAGCTCGCCGGACCGGTCGGGCAAGGCGCGGAAGGCTAAGGGTGGGAAGACGAAGGCGCGGTTGAGGGATAAGAAGAGTAAGGGGAAGCGGAAGTAAGGGGACTTTTGTATGTACGTTGGCTCAAAAGTGACTTATGTAGTGTTCATTTTGTGCTCTGCGCTTGGCACTGTTTTCTACTGTCTTCAAGGTCGGAGGCTTGGTAATCGGGTTTCATGACTACCATCTTTCCGCCTTTTTGCTGAAGCTCTCGAACGTCGCCATCACCGAGTTCCGAGCGCCATTTGAATCCTGACGGGTAATCGCCCTCCACATAATCGAAGGGCCGATGGGGATGTATCCGGGACATGTTTTCTCCAAACTTATTAACGTGGCGTTTTAGAATTACGCACGGCTGGCTTGGTTTGGGAGTTTGTGCGGAAGAAAAAGCGGAGAACGCAACAACGAACGCCAGCCATCGTTTCGTGTCTCTCACAAGTTTGTCTCCTGCTGTGATGCCACCATCATATGCTCTTCAACACACATTGCAGGCACTCCCCGGGAGTAAGAGGCGTTTCTTTTCTCGGGGTTGAGCGGTGATAATGGAAGGTAGAGTTCGCTTGCGTGCGAGTGAAGAAGGGGATACACAGAACCGATGGCATTGAAGGTTTTTATCGACGGCGAGGCGGGGACGACGGGGCTGCAGATTCGTGACCGTTTGCAGGGGCGGACGGATCTGGAGTTGATCTCGATTGATCCGGCGCTGCGTAAGGATGCGAAGGCGCGGGCGGAGGCGTTGAATGGCGCGGATGCGGTGATTCTTTGTCTGCCGGATGATGCTGCGAAGGAGGCGGTGGCGCTGATCTCGAATGACAGCGTGCGCGTGATCGATGCTTCGACGGCGCATCGGGTGGCTCCGGACTGGGTGTATGGGTTTGCGGAGATGAGTGAGGGGCAGCGGAAGGCGATTGCCGAGGCCAAGCGGGTCTCCAACCCTGGTTGTTTTGCTACGGGTGCGATTGCGCTGCTGAGGCCGATTGTTGAGGCCAAGTTGCTACCGGCGAAGTTTCCGGTGTCGATCCATGCGGTTTCGGGGTACAGCGGCGGGGGTAAGGGGTTAATTACGGAGTTTGAGATGGCTCCGTCGAATGGAACGAGCGATGCGTTCCGGGGGTATGGGTTGTCGCTGGCGCACAAGCATCTGCCGGAGATTCAGAGGTATTCGGGATTGAGCCATGCTCCGGTCTTCTCGCCTTCGGTAGCGCGGTATGCGCAGGGGATGATCGTGGAGGTTCCGCTGCAGTTGTGGGCGCTGGGGAGCGATGTTACTCCGGCGGAGCTTCGCAGGGTGCTGACCGAGGCGTATGCGGGGTCGAAGTTTGTCGAGGTGGCCTCGGATGAGGAGACGGCGGAGTTGCAGATCGCTCGGACGACTGCGAGCGGATATGTTGGGGCGCTCGATCCGGAGAGCCTCAATAATACCAATCGGATGAGGCTGTTCGTGTTTGGAAATCCGGATAAGCAGCAGGCCCGGTTGATTGCGGTGCTGGATAATCTGGGTAAAGGTGCTTCGGGGGCGGCGGTACAGAATCTGAATTTGATGCTGGGGCTGGACGAGGGTACTGGGTTGTAAGCAGGCAGCCGAGATCGCTTCCAAGAGGGTCTACGCCAGGCTGCGCGGTTTTTGTACCAGCTACAATCGGGAGAGGAGAAATACTGCGATGGCGCACATGGTTTTCGATACGCGATTCAAAACTGAGATGGAAGGGCTGGATGAGCCGCCGTTTGACTCGGACTTTGGGCAGAAGATCTTCAAGAATGTCTCGAAGAAGAGCTGGGGCGAGTGGGTGGAGCGGCAGAAGATGCTGTTAAATGAGTATCGGCTGCAGCCTTGGACCCAGGAGGCACAGGATTTTCTGGTGGAACAGATGAACGAGTTTTTCTTCGGCGAAGGCGGTGCGTTGCCGAAGGAGTATGTGGCTCCGACGCAGTAGTTGAGTGGGCGAGGCCTGCCGGTGGAGGGCAGGTCTCGTGTACACTTGGAGATGCAGGATACCCCGCCGTCGCCCTCTCGGGCTGACGGGCCAACACAAGTCGGGACGTGGCTCAGCCTGGTAGAGCGCACCCTTGGGGTGGGTGAGGTCGCTAGTTCGAATCTAGTCGTCCCGACCATTTATTCCAATCACTTAGCGTTAGCGGAGTCTCTCTTCGGGTCCAAATGCGGGTCCGATCTGGGTCTGTGCTGTTTTCCTCACTCCGGCTCACTCTTCATCTCCTTTCCAATCACCATGGCCGCAATGGCATCCTGTGCCGCTCTCTTGTCCGCAGTGACAGCTTTTGCATAGACACCCAGCGTCATCATCGGCGAAGAGTGGCGCAGTAAATCCTGCGTGGTCTTCACCGATGCCCCCGAAGAATGAAGCAGGGTCGCCAGGGTTCGTCGGAAGCTGTGCCATCCGATCGTCTTGGTGATCCCTGCCCTTTCCGCCGCAGGCCGTATGTGACGTTTGAGAACTGCATCCGGCCAATAAGGTCTTTCGCCGATCGCCCGCGGACTGGCGAATATCCAATCGTTCGGTTTGGGGAACGCCGTCGTCTTCCGCCATTCTTCAAGAGCTGTTGCCAGTTCTGTGGATAGCGGCAGAGGGCGCCGCGAGGCCAGGGTCTTCGGGGGACCTTCAACCTGATCGACCATCGACCGTACTACTTTCATCTCAGAGTCGGCGAAGTTGATATCCGCCCACTTCAATCCAAACAACTCACCCCGGCGAAGGCCTGTAACAGCCGCAAGGAGGATGAGGGTGAAAAAAGGATCGCGTAATTCGTCCAGGAGCGCTGCTACCTCTACAGGTGCGAGAACAATCTCTTCCTGTTGAGGTAAAGAACCCTGCCGAACGAGCCGAATGGGATTTCGTGTCATCCATTCATAGCGCATGGCGTGTTGGAAGAGCACGCTCATGACGCCCTTAGTTTTAGCCTTGGAACCGGGAGCTCCGGGCCTCCCATTCAACCAATTCTCAACCGCGACGGGCTTTATGTCCTTTAGCCGATGATCTCCCCATGTAGGAGAGATGATGTTCACCAGCTGGTGGACGTAAACCTGTTTGGTTCGAGTGGTCTTTCCGTTGCTGTCTGCCAGTTCCACTCTCCGAAAGTGTTCAATGAGCTGGTTCACCTTCATGGAGCTGAAACTCCAGCCTCCCGCTTCATCGTTGATTTCGAGTCGTAACCCTTCTATCGCCTTGAGCGCTTCAGCTTTAGATCGAAGCTCTGACTTCTGTCCGACGATCTGCTTACGGCGCGAGAGATGTCCGCTCTGATCTTTCTCCCACCAACGGTAAACCCAAACCGGAGAACTTTTACTTCTCCGCTCAATTGTCAAAGAACCTTGCTGATAGCGTGCTCGTTGTAAGTTCATGTGCCTTCTCCTTTACGGTTGGGCGACACGAACGGCGCTGTCAGTGTAGAGCTTTGTTTGCCAGAAATCGAGTTCAGATTTGCGGAATTTGACTCTTCTTCCCAACCTTCGATGGGGAATGCGCCCTTCTCTGGCCCATCGAAGAATAGTAACTGGGTGAATCCCGAGGAGTCTTCCCGCGTCATTCGCTGAAATCAGCGGCTCAAATGTAAATGTATCTGTTTGCATTTTCGTCACCTTATTTGAGGTTCAGTCAGACTGTCACGAGATCATCACCGAAGCTCAAGGCATCAATGAATGCTTTTTCTTACCACTCATTCCATCTGAGGCAATAGTACGAGGACATGCATTGGTGTACCTTTGCGCGGCGTGATTATCGTTAGTACGTCTGAAGTGAGTGGCTGACGAATTGACGAAGCGATCCTCCTGCTGTCTGTGAGTTCCTGTCGCTTTGGCAGTTGTAGCTTCAGTGTCACTGCATAGTTTCCCTCACCGCCAGCAAAATCGTTGGAAACTAGAGACCGTGAATTTCAGATAACGATCCCCGCTCTCTACCGACTAAACCGAACCCGGGTCCAAGTGGCGATTGATTGTTACTTTTTCAGACTGATTATTTCAGCTGAGGCAATAATCCAGAGATACGCCTTGCCGCATCGCAAACTGGTTGACAGGTAAACCTGGTCGGCATTTATTTATGCCCGCGATGAGTAACCGGGAGACGAGTGACATCGAAGCGATTCTTAAGGTCCTTTCCCTTGGGAGCGAAAGCGATCGTTCAACGTAAAGGAATGGAGACCCTAACTTTATTAGTGCGATTCGGTCCCCTGTCCCAGGGCAGACTTCGTCCTGATTCAATCAAAGATGGATTTCTGCTTGTCGATGGCCACAAGTCCCACCTGGACGGCTGTATCAGTACATAAATTTGCTCCAGTCTGGAAAATACAAATTATGCATGCAGATGAGTGACTTATATCGAACTGGCGATTATTGCCTCAAATGAAACGATCTGCCTATGAAAGAAATAATCGGTACCCTCCTTCTCGCTTATGTTGAGCAGGTGGATGCAGAGACCGAGCTCGGGCAGATGCGATACTTCCTGGCGATTGCCGAGGGGCACAGCTTTACTCGTGCCGCTAGACGATGCCATGGGGCGCAGTCCTCTTTGTCGAGGCAGATCCGCGCTATGGAGGTTTGTCTAGAGACGCGACTCCTTGATCGTCTTCCAAGGGATATTCAACTGACTGACGCAGGCAAGATATTCGAGAAGGAAGCAAACAAAGCTTCCCCTGAAAAGTCGTGGCGTAGGATTACATCTACTCTGTTTTGAATCCTTGATCGCAGTTCTTCCCCACAATCATCCCCTGGAAAAAAGGCCGATCGTCCGGTTGTTCGAACTGAAAAAAGAACAGATCGCAATCGTCTCCCGGCGGGTCGATTCTGGATCAGCCAGTGTGGAAGCAAATGCTTCAGAGAGCATGGGCCGACGCGTCTTCCATCGCATATGTCCCGAACTTGATCGAGTTGCTGGATTACGTCGCTCTTCATCGCAGTATCGGCCTGATCCGAAGCTCTGCGGGGCGTCTCCTGCGAAAGGACGTCCTGTACAAGCCGCTTGCCGATTCGGTCCCGCTTGAGACCGCACTGTCATGGAGGGCCGAGAATCGCAGCTCACGTATGCTGTCATTCCGAGACGCGCTGATTGCATTCGGGCAGACAGCCCAATTCAGAACCAGAGTCTAACTGCAGTTGGCATTGCAGAATTCGCAGGGGGATGCAGATTCTGCAATACCCGGAATGACAAACAAATTTATGCCGCGCTCGACTACTTTTCGCCCGAATTCCTTTATTTTCGACTGTTTCGCAGAGGTTCAAGGCCCATGCGCAAAATGTAGTGTGCTTGAGACTGAATATTCCTTTCGGGCCGCGAGCAAAATCTACAACACAAATGATCAATGGCTTAGGCGCATTTATCAGCTCATGCAGAAACTGCATATCCCTGTTCGAATTTGCATGAGGGGAGTGCGGGTTTCTCGCTTAGGTTGAGGAAGTGCAGAGCGAGATCGAGTTGCGGCAGATGCGATACTTCCTGGCGGTAGCCGAGGAACGAAGCTTCACTCGTGCTGCCAGGCGATGTCATGTCGCGCAATCCTCCCTATCGAGACAGATCCGCCGGATGGAGATCGATCTGAACGCTCGGCTTTTCGATCGCCTTCCCCAAGATATCCGGCTGACCCCTGCTGGAAAGATATTCAGAAGTCAGGCAAGCAAAGTCTTGGAGCACAGCCGACGGGCGATCTCGCTTGTGCATGCATTGGAGCGAGAGAAGGATCGGAGATTGAAGGTAGGACTCTCCACTCTCTGCGATCTGCCACGCATGCGAGTTCTCGTTGAAGCGGCACAGAGATCAGCGCCACAAACCACGGTCGAATGTACGACGGCATATACGTCAGAACTATTGTTGGGTTTGCTTCGGGGAAGGCTGGATCTTGCGATTGTCGATCTCCCCATCCGAACTCGGGGGATCAATGCTTTTCCTCTTTCTTCTGAGCCATTGATCGCAGTCCTTCCCCACCATCATTCTTTGGCGCAGCGACCAATGATGCGGCTGTTTGAACTGAAGAAAGAGCAGCTCATCATCGTTTCGCGGCAGGTCGATCCCGGATCGGTCGGTGCGGAGGCCATGTTGCGGAAGACAGGTATAGAATCGTCATCGATCAAATTTGCTGCGAACCTGATCGAGTTGCTGGATGAGGTGGCGCTCCATCGCAGTATCGGCCTGATGCGAAGCTCTGCGTGTCGCCTCCGGCGAGAGGATGTCCTGTACAAGCCACTGGCCGATTCCGTCCAGCTTGAGACCGCGATTGCATGGAGAGCGCAGAACCGCAGCTCTCAGTTGCTGTCGTTCCGGGATGCGCTGATTGCGTTCGGTCCACGGTCCTTGAGTGCTTAGCGGACATACGTTGCAATGTCTGTGAAACTGGTTTAACTTGATTGCCGCTTCTCATCGTTGACGTCTACTCCAGCAGTAGGTGTTCTCCGCTGACTCGGGCACGCGCTCGGGGTCTCTCCGGCGTCCTGCGGCACGGCGGACCTCTGCTTTTCTGGTTCCTCCCCAAACAAAGTTCCTGCAGAGAGCGCGAGAACTTTCTTTTAGGTCCCTCCCGAAAAGCGGTCCTGGGCGCTTGGAAGCCGGACCCACTCGCTCAGCTGCGCATGGGTGCCCCGAGTCATCGGGAGATCACCTACGGAGTCACATCATGCAGACGAATCGAACCGGCCAACTCTCAGTTCCCATCAACGCAGTTCTTCACGGCGATTGCATCTCCATCATGCGCAGTTTGCCAGTTAACAGCATCGACCTTATCCTGACCGATCCACCCTATCTGGTTCGCTATCAGGACCGGGAAGGACGATTCATCCAGAACGACAGCAACGCAGACTGGCTGATACCAGCATTTAGCGAAGCCTATCGCGTTCTCAAACAGGATCGTTTCATGATCTCTTTCTACGGCTGGACGCAGGTCGATAAGTTCTTCCACGCCTGGCGTAGTGCGGGATTTCGCATCGTTGGCCATCTGGTCTTCCGCAAAAAGTACAC
The DNA here is from genome assembly GCF_018449545.1 of Granulicella sp. dw_53. Classification (GTDB taxonomy): domain Bacteria; phylum Acidobacteriota; class Terriglobia; order Terriglobales; family Acidobacteriaceae; genus Edaphobacter. The sequence continues at coordinate 56,557 of NZ_JAAVUR010000002.1, forward strand.
GTCAAAATCGCGCTTCCTCAAGTATCAGCATGAGCAAGCTTATCTGCTGGCGAAGGGAAATCCGACTCTCCCACAAACTCCGATCGCCGATGTCATCGACATGCCCTACTCTGGCAACAAACTCCATCCCACCCAAAAGTCGGTGGCTGCGCTGAAGCCGCTGATTGATGCTTTCACGCAACAGGGAGACGTTGTGCTGGATCCGTTTTGCGGTTCTGGCTCTACTCTGCTGGCCGCGAAGATCCTCAACCGCCGCTATCTCGGGATCGAACTCGATACTCAGTACCATGCAGCCGCTACCACGCGGCTGCATGGTGGTGGCATTCGCGCGTCTCAAAGAGTTTATGCGCCACAAAAAGAGCAGGCGTCAAGGCCGGTGCCGCCGGTCAGCGGTGCGCTGGGATCTTCATTAGCTATTATCAGGTTCGCAGCCTTGACTCCTGCTTTTGCGGTGCTCTCTTTCCTGTCATCGCTCGAATGCCAATCTGTTCAGACACTCCAAACGAGATCACTAATCATTAAGTGAGAGTCTCGCCTCTTGGGCTAAAGTCTTTTGACTGCAAATTCCTTCAAGCGCATCTCGAACGTTCGGAGAGTGAATTGGCAATTTACCACTCGTTGAGAAAGCGGTAACGAGCCAATTAGCCGTTATCACTCGTCCGGATAGCCGGTTTAGTCCAGTGGGCTGGATTTGTAAACACCGGCCGACCTCCGAGGACTGACTCGCCCGTCCGAGAACGGCCGGCGATAGCGGTCGCCTACGAAATGTTCAGCGGCCTGATAGAAACGTGGGTCACGCCGCTGTCTACTGCCGGTTTTGAGTTTGGCGAAAATCCGGAGCTGCAAAAGTAGCGGGTCCTAGCTCGATACGAAGGTGAAGTTCAGTGCATCCATAATTGGGCCAATCGGGCTGAAGACGCTGCCACCACCCTCTGCTTGCCCGAAGTGAAGCCCCACGATACTTCCTGTTTGCGCATCCAACACCAACGAGCCGGAGTCACCATCCGTTGTGTAGTGCTCGCAAAGCACCTGATTCTTGAAGCAGATCTGTCCGACTCCGCCGTAGAACATTTTGAAGTGAAAATTCGCGTCCAGGACTTTTCCTGATGTGATGCCTGAGCTCCTGCCTTGTAGAGTTACGGTCATGCCAATGCTCACGGCCGCCACCGTGAGAGGCGAAGCTGCATTGGCAATGTTGTATGTGATGTCCGGAAGACTGCCCTCGAACACTTGTGCCAGCGCGGCATCCATTTCGTTTACAAAGGCGCCACCGCGCACAAAGGGAATGAAATCGCTCAGAGTCGCAACCCAGTTGGTGGGATCAGTTCCCCCATCGACCGTTCCTGGATATAGGATTTTGTCTCCTTTGGAGGCAAGACCGTTGCGGGCAAGAATATGGGAATTACTCAGCAGGAATCGTGCATCGTCTTTTTGCACAATGGCGCCAACGGTGCCGGTCAGGCCCGAGATGTGGCCTACGCTGAAACCACTCTCAATAGGCTGGCTCCGAATGAGGTATCCCGGCGAAAAGTTGCCAATTTCCTTCACGTCGGTAAATGCTGCCTCGCCCTTGGCCGAGGCGAGCACCGCCGGAATCATGTAACGTCGCGAAATCCTGCTGAGTGGCCGCTTCCGTGCAACGTAAAAACAAATAGAGAGCTCGCCCGTCTCCTGCCCTTGACGCTCTTTTCGGCTGATTCCGATACCAACAATATTAGGATCTTTCAAAGTTACACGAATCTTTGCAACGTGCATTCCATGGGTGCGTTTAGAACGCGGGGTCCCCGGCATCTCTTCTGCTGTGATGGCCTCAAGGATTCTGAGAAGTCGCTGCGGTGTTACGTGCATCTGTTCCTCCTGGTGGTCAGCGCGGTGGCGGCCAAGGCAGTCCGCCGCCTGAAGCTGAAATTAAAGCGTTACTTTCCGAATCCCGAGAATGCCTTGATCAGGTTTGTGTTGAAAACCAGCCCAAAGGAGAAGGCAGGGGTGGTTGCAGTTTGCGTCGGCGCTGTTGTTCCTGAGAACAGCGACACCTTGTCTCCATTGCTGCAGCCGGAGGTTGTGCTGGTCGTGGTGATCGTCGTTGTGGTGGTCGTCGTGGTGGTGCCGCTGGCGGTTGTTGAAGTTTGGCTCGTATTGGTTGAGGAAGGTGCCGATGAAAACGACGGGCCAGTCCCGTACCCCGTGCATGCCGTGATGCCTTGCGAAAGCGTCGTCTTGCTGCGCAAGGTAAGACCTGCAAATACCTGGACACCGGGAAAGAATTCATAGCTCGGCGCCGCTGTGAAATTACCGAACGAACTGACCGAGGTGCCCACAAAAATGCCGAATGAACCCTTGGGGCTATAGGCAGATTGCGTGAGTGTTAGCCCGTGTTGGTTCGTTACGGGGTACGTATCATGGCCAAACGGGTACCATGTCAGACCGGCGATTCCGCTGTACTGTTGATTGCTCTGTTTCTGTGACAGAACGTATGACGCTGTCCCGCTGACCGTGCTGACCGTGGTTGAACTGTTTGTTCCTGTATTCACGCCGTTAGTCAGCGTGGTAGTAGATGCGGTGTTAGTCGTTGTGATCACTGTTGGGACAGAGATCACGGAGTAAGCGTTGGAGGGCGCGTTTACGGTGAGTATGCCGCCCCCAGCGGAAAAGTGGATGATCTTGTGCCTCTCCAGCAACACAGTTGCAACCGTGTCGGATCCCTTGCCGGGGCCGTCCCCGGTACCGGTGTCTACCGAAAACGTCACCCTTTCCAGGCTATTGTTCGTCACTTTTGTTGCATCGAGAACATACAGCCGATCCATCGAAGAAAGCTGCACTCCCGCCAGCTTCGCACCTTGGGGGGTAACACCTGTGTCGTCTGGTCCGGTCACAACCACTGACGTTTCGGACATCGAAGAGCCGTCGCCAAACTTTGCGTTGCAGATGAGCACCAGTACCTTTTCCGTGGTGTACACCTTTGCGACAAAGCCCGGATTATTGATTGGACTAAGCGCAACTCCGTCGCCTTCCTCTTTCCAGAAGAGCTTCCCGTGCGTGGAAGAGCTGCTCCTTGCTTTCTTCTTCTGCTCCTGTATTGCCTCCGCATCGTCTGCTGCCGCGTTCAGTTGCGCTTGCTTCGTCTTCCGTGATGTAATATCTGTCTGCAGTGCTGCCTTTTGAGCTTGATCTGTAAGTTTAGTTAACTCCTCTTCTTTATCCTTGATAGTCTGGTGCGCGGCCTCAGCGTCCGCGCGCTTCGTTAGCGCATCCTGCGCCGCCTGCACGGCGTCCAGTCCCGCGCGCACACCCTCCATGTTGTAGATCAAAATTGGATAGTCCCTTTTCCACGGCTTATCGAGAAGCCTGCCTGCGGGGGACATCGTGAACAACGACGCCGAATTTGGACATACAGTTTGGAAGGTCTGGGCCTCCAACTGGAGGCGCGCCATGGAGACGGACAAAACAACAGCAAAACAAACCCAAGAGACGAGCCTGCCTGATACGCGTAGACGAATTCTCATGTCAATCCTCCAAAATGGTTTTTCAAAGCCAGCCATTTGCGCCGCATGACCGGCATGTGAGTGGTTCCACGACGCCGACCAAAGTCGCGACGGTTTATCCGGAAAGGCGTATTCGGCAAGAGCGCAAAGGTTCTACGTTTGCCTTGTCTCTATAAGCGAGAATTTCTAGGAAATGGGGACATCCGTCACAGACGGTCTTAAAAGAACAGATTCGAAAACCTGGTAATCCGCTTCAACTGGTCCCGCGACCGTGATGATATAACCATGGTAGGCCCCTGTCTCGGATGTTTCGTTCGCTTGCAGAGGAGTAAGTATGCTGTCCATCGACGGCCCCTCAGACCATGACATCACCCGCCTGCTCCGAGAGTTACGTACCGGAGGGCCGACGGCCGACGAGAGGCTGATTCGCGCCGTATATAAAGATCTACGACGCCTTGCAGCCAGTTATCTCCGCAAGGAAGGTGACGACGAAAGCCTTCAACCGACCGAACTCGTCAACGAGGCTTACCTTGGTCTTGCGGACAAAGACAAGGTTGCCTGGCAGAACCGCTCCCATTTCTTCGCCGTGTCTGCCAAAATCATGCGCCATATCCTCGTCGACCGCGCACGGGCTCGACTCGCGGCCAAGCGTGGCGATGGCCTGCAACGGGTGGAGCTTGAAGAGACACTTCTCGCTGCACCCGTTACCTCGATTCAGGCGCTGAGCGTACACGAAGCCTTGGAGCGTTTTGAAAAGATCTCTCCGCGCCAGGCACAAATCATAGAGTTACGTTATTTTGGCGGCCGCAGTAACGCCGAAATTGCCGAAATACTAGGAATCGCCGACCGCACGGTGAAACGAGACGTCGCCTCTGCTCTGGCTTGGTTCTTCCGCGAACTGCAGCCATCGAACCGCCGTAGTCCTAAAGCTGGAGGCTTCGCGAGTCAATGACGCCCGCACAATGGGATGTGGCCAAGGAAATCTTTGACGCCGCCATCAGCCTGTCGCCGCATGCGCGCCTCAATTTTGCACGGAATGCCTGCGCCCACGAGCCAGAAGTTTTAAACGAGGTGCAGCAACTTCTCGAGGCCTACGCCTCTGCGCCGAGCAGCTTCCTGAAGCCCATATGGGACGAAAGCTCCGTTGCCACGCCTTCGCTCGAACCTGGTGATGTCATCTCTGCACGATACCAGATCGTCCGCCGCATCGGGGCCGGCGGCATGGGCCAGGTCTACGAAGCTCGCGACCTCACTCTCGACGTTACTGTAGCCCTCAAGATGCTTCGGTCCGACATCGCCGCTGACCCAGAGATGCTCTTCCGCTTCCATCAGGAAGTACGAATTGCCCATCGAGTTACGCACCCCAACGTTTGCCGAACCTTTCATCTCGACCGCGAGATATCACACGTCAGCTCTCACGGAGGCCCACCCACTGATCTCACCTTCATCATTATGGAGTTCCTCGAAGGAGAGACCCTTCAACAACTTCTAAAACGCGAAGGCTGCTTGACCCAGGACCGCGCGCTGGGCGTTATACGGCAGATGGCCGCAGCACTGGAAGCAGCGCACCGGACCGGTGTTATCCACCGCGATATCAAGCCCGGAAACGTCATGATCTGTCCGGCGGCACGGGACAGCTTGCAACCGGTGCGCGTCGTTATAACAGACTTCGGCCTTGCCAAATCCGGCGGTCCTGTGGGCGCTGACCTCTCGTCTGTGAGTCATCCGGGAGCTGCAATTGGCACGCTCTCCTACATGTCGCCCGAGCAACTGCAAGGGCTACCGGTAACCTCTGCCACCGACATCTACGCGTTTGGCCTCGTCCTCTTCGAAGCGGTCACGGGCCGCAAAGCCTTCCCCAATGCATCCACCTTTCCTGGTGCCCTCGAGCGCCTCACCCAACAAGTTCCTTCCGCATGCGGGTTCGTTACCGGTTTGCCCGCTGTCTGGGATGCGGCTATCAGCGGGTGCCTCGCCATTGAACCGACGATGCGGTTCGAGCATGCCAGTGATGTCATCGCAATGTTAGAGGGAGAGAAACTTGCCCGGTCAATTCCGCAACCGCACTTCGCGAAGCGTCTAAGCGTTTCTTCTCCGTTGCAGGGTTTCTGGTATCGCAACAAAATATGGGCGATCTTCTTATCTTTGATACTTTGCGTGGCCCTTCTATGGCGACCGTTCCGCTTATCTAAATCAAGAAGTGATGGAAGAGTCGCACCCGGAACTTTGGTTTACTTGGCTCCGATCCGCAATACAACGGGAGATGCACAGTTGGAGAACGTCATTGAACTCGCACATGCCGGACTTAGTCAGTCCACGCAGATTAACCTGCTCGATCGTGGGAGCGTGGCAGAAATTCTTGGGCAGATGACTAAGCCTCACGATATCACCATCACCGATCCAATCGCCCGGGAGATCGCCATGCGCGCCAACGCATCTCGGATTATCTTCCTCACTCTTTCTCGCTCCGGCAGCCGCCATAACATGACGGTCGAAATCCAGCGTCCCGACCTTACAACACCCTTACGTGTCCGAGAACACTGGACGAAAGTTTTCGAGTGGACTCAGCCATCTCAGCCTCAACCGACTGTGCCGTCCGACCTGCTCGACGCCATTCGCAATGCTACTGACTGGGTCCGTAGCACGGTCGGCGAATCCAGCGGCGATGTCACTTCTTTGAGTGCATCGCCTGAATCCGTCACCACCGACAACTGGGATGCTCTCACAGCATTCCGGCAGGCTGAAAGCTTCGACGCCCAGCATCGCAAGTGGGAAGCCGTTTTAGCGCTTCGTAAAGCAACCGCTTTCGACCCACACTTTGCCCTTGCGTATGCACGCCTTGGCGACATTCTTTTCAACATCAATCGAGATGCCGAAGGCCTCGATGCCTACCGCCATGCGCTCGACGCAAGTACAGACAGAACTCTCTCCAGGCGCGAGCTCGATCGCGTTCAGGGGATGTATGCCATTGACGGCCTAGATTATCTGACTGCTGTCGCGGCTTTCAAGGACTACGCCGCTTTTTACCCAAATGACTATATCGGCTGGGCCTATCCGACCTCCGCGTTACGAGCCCTCGGACGCGATGAGGAGGCTGTAGCCAACCTGCGTCGAGCCGTCGCACTTGCACCGTCCCTCCCATTCCCGATGATCGAGCTCGCGAATGAACTTGCCATCATCGGTCAGCCTGCCGAAGGCCAGACCTGGGTCGAATCTCTCCGCCGCAAAGGTTACGAGACGGCGGCGAAAGAGCTCGAGGTGCGTCTTCGCTTTCTTTCTCTAGACTTCGCTGGAGCGCTCCAGTTTGCGCGCGAACTCGAGGCTTCCAATGACCTTCCGCGCCGTTTAAGGACCTATCGCACCCACCTGAGACTTGCAGCCGAGCTTGACGACTACGACCAGGCAATCCAGGTCGCTAATCAAGGGGTTATCGACAGCCTCGCCTCAGGCGAACAGGCTACTCAGGCTGCCATCCTAGTCGACCGCGCTTCGCTCGAATGTCAACAAGGTCAGATCCAACCCTGTGTCGCCGACATCGACAAAGCCTTGTCCCTCGACGAAGGACTCAATACTCTCAGAGCAGCTGAAGACACCCTTGGTCCCGCCGCCACCTCTGCCGAGACAGGCGAACGAAAACTCATCCGTGTACAACTTGCTCGCCTCGCCAAAGACATCGATCATAACGACTTCGGCTATACCCAGCGCTTCCTCCATACACGTGCCCATGCTGAACTCCTTTTGGCCGACGGCAACATTGACGCTGCTCTCGAGGAGATGCGGCGCGCCGGACGCCTGGACGCTCCAACTGCTAGCCACGAATACCTCGGTCGCACTTTGCTAATCGCCGCCCGTACCTCCAAATTTGCCGCCCACACCCGTCAATTGCGTCAGGAGGCACTTAATACCTTCGCCGTCGTTGCCCGTTCCCCTCGGGCCGCCGTGCTCAGACCGTGGGATAAGCCTCCAGGGACCCTGTCCACACAGACCGCTACGTACCTTCAGATTGCGCGTGCCCTCCGTGAACCTGCTCTGGGTATTTCCAAGGACTTCAGTTTGTACGCTCACTTACGACCACACGCTCTCAGTCCAAAGTAACAACCAATCGTGTTCACACCTCCTCTCCCCATCAACTTAAATTAAAAACCCGGCGCACAGTCGCCAGAAACGAGAATTTGATCATGAAAACGAAAAAGGTACTCGACAAGGATAGCGCTGAAGCACTGATTCTCCTGTGGGCCATGGTCACTACGCGCGCCGATTGGCTCTTGGGCGCTCAGGAGGAACATTTCGAAGCCCTGGACATGGCACTGAATCTCACGCCGGGTTTCAGCAGTTACTTGTGGTGCGCAGCAAAATCGGACACATCTGTTCCCGCGGCAGCAACCTTCTTCAAAAATTTCGTTGCTGGAAATTTCAGGTCAGCATGCACGAAGCCTGACACCGCAACTGTTGACCCCTGGAGTACAGATGGATGCAGGATGCTCGGCAATTATGTCCAGATTCTAAATCCCGATATCGACCTCGACACATTTCCGGACATCGTAACGGCTGAAGTGCCCTTTACTGCGTCGAGGAAAAGCTCTACCCGTTAGAGAACCGATTCACCCGGCCGATCTCCTACACTGGTGGGATCGGCCCCACCCCTGTCGAGGCGAAGCCATGCTTTTGAAAACCGTACTATCGTCGGTCGCCACGTTGCTTCTCTGCGCAGCCTTGCATTCCTGTGTGCCGACCTCGCAGTCCCCCTTCGAAGCGCGGAGAGTTGCCGCAACACCACCGACAACCGATGAACTCGTCTCCTCGCAGGAAGGGAAGTTCGGCAGGCCCGTTGCCTGGGATGAATTTAGTTGGAAAATCTTCGCCTCCATCTCACATACGTTTTCCCCTTGCACGATCAAAACTCCAAAGGGCAACCTTGAAGAAAATGACGTACTCTGGGAGCGCTGGGCGGATAACGACACTACGTTTTCCGTGGCGGCGCAACCGTTTCCTAGCACCGATCCCAATTCCGGCGGCTCCTGTCCCATCTCTCACCGGAAGTTTCAAAGAGACGAGTTGAGGTTGCTCTTAGACAATCCTCGAAAACGACAAGCTAACTCCGGCGGAGCTGAGAAACAAAACCCTACGATTCCCGCCGATGCCATTGAAGCGGTCTACCGAAACAGGCTTGCCTTTGACATCCTGAATGGTTTCCGCACTAGGAAGAAGCTACTTAAGGCTGTCGGTGACCTTCCTAAACCCGAAACGGGGAAAGTTACGTATGACTCCATCTTCGACTTGCCTTCCGGCGCTATCCAGGTCAAATCTCAATGGACGCCTCTGCCGGAGTGTGGCTCCGCAGATATCATGTGCCAGCAGACCAACTCTACTTTTCACACTACCTACGATACAAACGGACGCCTTATGGGACTGGTGGGGCTCCACGTCATGACGAAGCTCCATCCTTTGCCAAAGCAAGAAGGACTTTGGATATGGTCTACGTGGGAATGGGCAGGCGATAGCAACTTTCCAACCAGACCAAGCGGCAATGCCGGGCGCTGCGACATTATCGGTTGTAACGACACCTTCGGTCATCCAACTCCCGAGCAATCACAGCAAGGGGCAACTCATCCTCCACAGGGCTCCCAATACATTCCGGGCATCGTCTCCCAGAATCTCAATGATCTCTTCACCGCTTATCAGCTGGCACCAGTATGGAAAAATTATCGGCTCAAAGGTACCCAGACTTCGTACGATAACCCTGCGAAGCTCGGAAACTCCCAGATCGAAGGCAGATACATACCCACCTCGTCCTGTGTAACTTGTCATAATCGCGCCAGCGTAAACAACCAAGGCAACGATGTGATCGGAGGTCGCAAGATTCGGATACTAGACAAAAATACTGCTCAGACGGGCCCCATGAAGGACGAATACTTTACCGATTTGCACCCGATCCAGATTTTCTACCGGACGGACTCAGTCTGGTCGATCATTCATGTTCAATGATGATTCGCCAGCGTTGCCGATTGGCTTGCACAAGATTCTCGATTGAGGCTGACAGACCCAAGGATGTCATCGATGAAAGAGTTAGTAATCGGAAACGTGCCAGGGTCTAGGTGTGCCATTGTGCGCATTTCGCTGCGGCAATCCACTTGAGAGTATGGTCGGTTTTCCGGGCAAGTGACCCTTGGCTCAACTGTCGCAAACAAGCCAAAACATGTTTCCAGCCGAATACGTCGTCGAAACGCGAGTTGACGATTTCGTATAAACCAAGCTTGCGGCATGCATGTTGCCTGGTACTAACGGGGCGTTTCGCTCTTCGGCAGTCCATCTACAAATCGGCTGATCAGCGAAAGTATTTCGGCCTCATCTGACAGAAAAATGTAGTGTGTGGCGTTGGGAATCACCACGATCTCGGCCTTCCGCTGCTTGTGCCAAATTTCGAGTTGTCCCTGCTTCCGGCTAGCCTCTTGCGCCTTGTAGGCCGCGAGTTTTGCGGGATCATGTGTAACACCGATGCTTAGAGCATTCGGATACGGGACGATTACGAGTGCCCGGGTGTCTACGGAGCTAAATTGCTCCTTGTCAAACTCGTGCACTCTCTTGGCACTGGGGTGGACCATCCGTGCTCCGACTGCCCCGTCTGCCGTGATTTCGTAAAGCTGCCTGATCTCGTCCTCAGGCAGAATGCCGCCGTAATACCCAACAAAATACTTTTGAAATGTTGCAATGCTCGATCGATCCGATTGGGTCGGTGAGGGTGACTCCGCCCCTTCAACTTCGTCGCGAAGATCTTGCAGGTTGCGCCGGTAGCGGGTTTCGTCAGCAAGCGTTTTCACGATGGTGGCATCGTCGAACTCATTGTGAGCAAGTCGGGAAAGATCCTCTTGCAATTCAACCCGGTCGGTATCGATGTCTCCGTGCTCGGGGTTGTAAAGAGCGAAAGGACCACCTGCGTCGAGGTAGACGAGCGCTGCTGCCCGCCCTGGATGGTATTTGGAGACCGCACTCATTTCCTGGCCAGCTATCGAATGGCCGATCAACACTGGATCGGTGAGACTCAGGGCATCAAGAACCGCGACGACATCGTCTCCGGACCGTCTTGCTGTATATCCACTCGAAGGTGAAGATGACACGCCGGCTCCGCGCCTGGTGATTCCATAAACGTGAAAATGCTTAGCGAGCTTAGGCGCAAGAATTGCAAACACATGGGCTGTGTTGCCGCCCCCCGCAAGCAGCACAAGGTTACGGCCTGAACCACCCCAGTCCATGACTTCGAGCTTTACATCGGGCGAAACAGCGACAAACTGCTGCCGTGGGGGCGTGTTCGATACCACAGGCGCTCGCTGCGCCATGCAGGCGGTCAACGAGCTAACGAGGAGCATCGACAACCACTCAGTCTTCGCGCTCCGTCGCTTCGTTAGAATCACTTTGTGCGGGTCGACAGCAGTCATGGTCTGAGGATAAGCTTTTGCTTTGGGAGAAATGGAAACCCTGCGAACCACATCAGTACCGACAAGTCGGCCAGTGTCCTCCAATCTGCCTCGACTGATCTTTGATAGTCGATATCAGGTCAATAGTGTTTCCAGAGCCGACATGCGTCGAATTGTGACTTGGCGATTTATCACAAGCGAACATCCCACAACCGTCAGTTTTGATTAAGGAGAGAGCGCTTGCATGCTCAGACAACATGCAGCTAAACTGCAGCCCTTCCAACAAATGTGCCGCGCCCCCTATCGCGAATGATGTAACCCTCCATGCGAAGCTCGTAAAGAGCCTGCCTCACCGTCAGGCGGCTGACTTGAAATGCGGCCCCCAGCCGCGTCTCCGATGGAATCAGATCACGGGTGGCAAGGTCACCATGTTCAATGCGATCCAATACGAGGTCTTTGATCTGCCGATATAGGGGAACGAAGCTCTGGCGATCGAGCCTGCAATCCGTAATCGCCAATCTCGCTGGCGGGGTTTCATGGTGCACCAAGATTTCCTCCTCTTCACAGTAAGCCGTTCGCATTACGTTTTTCTGCGTGATGCTGCTAGTCCCCACGCAAGGCGATGATGGGGTTGATCTTCGCTGCGCGCATGGCGGGGAGAGCGGATGCAGCGAGCGCAAACGACAACATGGCGACGGCAGATAGTGTCAGCACAAGTGGATCGAAAGGGCTGACTCCAAAGAGAAACGTACGCAGCAGGTGAGATACAGCGGTTGAGGTGAGCAGACCCAGGAGACATCCAACGGCGCCGAGCTTCACTGCCGAGGTAAGAACAAGGTGGAGTACTCCCGTGCGCTGGCAGCCGAGCGCCATGCGTATCGCCAACTCCTGCTCTCGCAAGGCAACCGAGAAAGCGATGACGCTGTAAATCCCCAGCACGGCCAGCAGCAACGCAATTATCGCGAAGGATGAAATCAACACCGTGTTGAACAGGCGTGGAGCTTCGCTCTCCGAGATCACACTCTCCATCGTCTGCATGTCGACCAGGGGGAGCTGAGGATCGATCTTTCGGGCGGCGGCCACAAACGGGTTCTCCAACTGCTCCGGAGGAGTCTCGGTATGCAGGACGATACATCCGTAGGTTCCGGTCAGTTCACCGGCCGGAGCAAACGCTCCTTCCGAGATGACCTGTTGGGTTACAGGCTGATAGAACTGTTCTGCTGTCTCGCCGTCGGCCGATCCCAGCTTGACGTCATCCACGACTCCCACGACGGTCAGCCAGGGAGTCGGCGTCTCCGGCATCCCGCGGCGCAGCCTTTTTCCGAGAGGGTTCTCGCCGGGCCAGTAGTGCTCGGTCAGCTTCCGGTTCACGATCGCGACGAGTTGGGAGTCTGCCTTGTCCGACTCCGTAAATACTCGTCCGCGCAACAAGCGGATGCCGAGCGCCTGGAAGGGATCACCCTGCAACAGCGATACCGTTGCCATATTCAGTTCCGCGTCTTTGCGAGGGACAACGCCCTCCACGGTGATTGCGATTCCTCCGTTATTCCCTGAGCCGGGCCGTGAGGAGGTTATACCTGCGGCTTTGACTCCGGGCAGTTGCCGCAGACTGCGCAGCAGATCGTTCGTCACGTTGTCGATTCCGAACTGTGTCGCATACCGCTCTTTGGGGAGGACATAGTATGCGGTGAGCGTGTGATCCACCCGAAATCCGGGATCGATCTGACGCATCTTTTCGAAGCTGCGCAGGAGAAGCCCAGAGGCCGTCAACAAGACCAGGGCCACTGCGATCTCCGCGATGACGAGCGCGGAACGGAGCCTTCCGTGTCCACTTCCTGCGGTGCCGGTTCTTCCACCCTCCTTCAGGGTGTCGTTGACGCTGGTCCGTATGGCCGCGAATGCAGGCGCCAGGCCGCAGACCAGACCGATCAAAATAGCCAGCGCGAGAGCAAAGCCTACCACGGGCCAATCCAGCGTAATCTCACGAATTCTCGGCAAGGTCTCCGGCAGGAGGCTGATGCCGATCCGGATGCAGGCGGTAGCGAAGACCAATCCGACGAGGCCTCCCGCGATGCTCAGCGCCAGGCTTTCCACCAGCGCCTGCCGTAACAGCATCCCGGTACTCGCTCCCAGGGCAAGGCGGACGGCGATCTCTCTTCTTCTCCGGATCGAGCGCACCAGAAGGAGACCGGCCAGATTCGCGCATGCGATCAGCAAAACCGTCACGACCGCAATCAGTAACGTGTGCACCAGCGGACGGGCCTGTGTCACGGTGTCTTCATGCAGGAGTTTTACCTGCGATTGAATGCGCAGGCTCCGCATAAATCCCGGGTAGTTCCTCATCGTCTCTTCGGCGACGAGCTGGGCATCTCTCTGTGCTTGTGCTGGCGTAACGCTGGGTTTGAGACGGCCTGCCATGCGAAAGTTCCACGATGCCGCGTAGCCCGCGGTGAACTCTTCCGGGCGCAGGCTCAGCGGAATCCAAAGTTCACTGCTGTTTAAATGCCCCGGCACCAGGGGAAATTCAAAATCGCGAGGCATGATGCCGATCACGAGATAGGGTTGGCGATCCAGAAGGATCTTCGTGCCAAGAATCTTCTCATCTCCATGAAAGCGGTTGCGCCACATGGTATAACTCAAGACGACGACCGTCTGATGCTGGTCGTCTTCCTGCTGGGTGAACCAGCGGCCCATCAGTGGGTCCGTAGCCAACGCCGAAAATATTTCACCACTCATTCTCGTCGCATAGATGTGCACGGGATCGCCGACGCCGGCCAACTCGCGACCGATTCGCTGATAGCCGCCGAGATGGAGAAAGCTGTGCGTGTCCCGCATGTAGTTGCGGACGTCCGGCGGGGTGACAGTAGGCTGGGTCCAATGCGATCCGACGAGGTCATCGCCAAGGATGACGAGGCGATCGGGATCGGCGAACGGAAGCGGACGCAGGAGAACTCCCTCGACGATCGAAAAGACGGCTGTCGTCGCGCCAATTCCGAATGCCAGCATAAGGATCGCCGTGAGCGTGAAGCCCGGGGACTTCCGCAGGTGGCGCAGGGTGTACCGAATGTCCATCACGATGGTGGCCAGCCCTTGGAAGGCTCGTTCGTCGCGGTGCAGTTGCTTCGCCTGCTCTACTCCTCCATAGGCGCGCCGGGCGGCGCGGCGAGCTTCCTTCGGAGTCATCCCCTGACCCAAGAAGTCGTCTTCCAGCAACTGAAGATGAGCTGCGATCTCCCGGTCCAGCTCGGCCTCTGTGCTGGAGTTAGTGAAAAGGCTAAGGAACCTGAGAAAAATTCGCCTTAGGTCTTTCATCTTTAGAGCTCCTCGACAAGAAGCTTTTCGACGAGCCCGGACATTCTTCTCCACCGCTGCGTCTCTTCCCCAAGCGCCTTCTGGCCAGTTCGAGTAATCGCGTAGTACTTCGCTTCCCGGTTGTTTTCCGTTTTCCCCCAGGTTCCTTTGATCCATCCGTACTGCTCGAGACGCACAAGCGCTGGATAGAGCGTGCCCTGATTGAGGCTGAGAAGATTGCCGGATACGTGCTCCAACCGGCTCGCTATCTGATAGGCGTGCTGTGATCCCATGCTGACAAGCGTACGAAGGACAATCAGGTCCAGCGTCCCCTGAAGAAGTTGAATTGGTTCGTTCTCTTTACTTGGCATCCAAGTGCTCCCTTGATGAGGCTCGTCCTTCGAGCACTTGTTTGTCAAGTGAAATATTGATGAGCAATGCGATGACGAGAATTGTCCATTTGCGGCACCTGTCTTTACGCCTTATAGATAGCCTTTTATTTTGATTTAGCTAGTTTGGATTGAAGTCAATTGGCGTGAACAGGGCATTCCGCGTTCCCAGATCAGATGTGCTCGAACGTGCCTAGGCGATTTATCACTTACCAAGAACCTAGGTTGGCCAGCCGATGCCATGAGCTGCGATGCGCTCTTCAACTGGGCAGAAAATAGCTTGTAGATCTCCCATAGCTTGCTTGCGTATCAGCGGCACCAGTTCGTCGAGGCTACCCGCACTGTTCTGCGCCGCAATCGAGAGCGACATGGGATGAACGACCAGTGCAAGGCGACAAACCGGGCGGCTTTCATGAGGCGGTTGTTCGTTGCGATAAGTGCGGCCTCGGTACCTGCTTTGTCTGGCGGCGAAAAAGAATCACCTGACCGAAGCTCAATGAAATCATCTAAGAGGCCCGGAAGGTTGGTCCATCGAAGACCTGACATTGACCAACGGAATTGTGGAGTCGTGATGCCCATCTGGTGAGAGCTTAGTTACGGCGACGATACTGCGGGCTGAAGTCTTCGAGCGAATGCGCTCAACTGCGTCTTTCAGGGGTGGTCCGAGTCCTGCGTCAGGCGACCGGCTCTCAACTGGTGCGTACAGGCCAATTCACGTTTCTAGTCGCCAAAAGACCGTCGAATCACGCATTGGCAATTTGCCTCAATGGACTATGCAGAGCATTGCCGAAAATTTCCATATTCGGCTATTCCAATTGCTTTTCAAGGCCCCGTTGCAGAGGGCTATTCAACACTCTGTCTGGGACGTTTTCTAAAAATAGGCAAGTGCCTTAGAATCTGCAACTTTTGTCCCGGAAGATTGCGGAAAATGCGAGATGCTTCCCCATGACAACTATAGGACGACAGAGCCCAAAAACAATGTTCCGAAAGGGTGGGTTTCTGACATGCTTGCGAGAGGAAGATCCCGAAGGCAAAAACTGGATAAATCATCGATTGCCATTGCATCGGTATCGATTAACACCGAGCATCTTCGACCTGAAATATACCTTATGTTATGTATTCGAAAGCAGCATAGAAGTCGCAAAGCTAAGTGAGCAATTCGATATGCCTGGCAATGAAGGGGTCGTGTATTCTTGTCACGACACTTCACATGATCTCGGAGGCTGGGACTGACTTGGCTGAAAGCTCGATCCCACGCACCTTCAAGAACGCCATTGCGGGAGCAGAAAACCCCCATTACGCGCTGTCTGCGTTGCGTCCGAAACTCCCGGTCATACAATATCGACCCCTCCTCCAGTTCTTGCCCTCGGTCGCGCGTAGAGGCGCGCAATCTGCGCGGCTCGCTCGGGGTAAGTTCTCAGGCTTGTCGAGCAACGGTTTCATTTCCGCTTTAGGCGTGCCGTTTCCAAAGTCTTATAGCGACCTCATGAGAGCCCAAAACACACTCTCGCCACTCCCGATCGAAAACGAACTTCTTTGGATGTCAGAACGAATTGGGCTGGCCGGCCAACAAATTTCTGAGTTTGTCTCTCGAAAACAGGCCATAGAAGCGGCAATCCTCGCCGGAAGTGCATCGGAGATCCTAGAGTTGCTCGACATACTAGAGAACGATCGAGGCAAATCATTTTTCCTAATCGAAACGCGACTGGCTATTCTGCAAAATTTCAAAGGGCTTGAGGCGCAGAAGAAATATCTACAGACCATCCGGAGCGCGTGGAATCGAGGTATCACTCCTTTCGTCGCCTATCATGTGAGTCAGAAACTTGAGTTCGCGACGAATCCGCTTGCTTTTCCGGAGCGATTCGTCTCGGTACTCAATCGATCAGAGATCCCGCGGGGGATGTTTGAGTACCTTCTATATCGAGTACTCCGCCACACACCGACCCGCGATCTCTGGCCCGTGATTCTCACCTGGGAAGAAAATGCTCCACTGATCGATCAATATGAGACTCTGATCACGGCCCTGTGCAGCTGCGCGAAATCACCCGAAACCATAGCGCCGTCCCTGGCTGTACTGAGAAATAACGTCAAGGATCCACGAATCGATCGGCTCTTGGTTTTGACGGGGCAAGTCCCCCTAAGAGAAGGTATGGCTGTGAACGAGGTTCGTATCAGAGAGAAGATAGACTCGGATCATCCCGAAGAAGCCCTTAGAGAGCTTTTAGAAGATCCAGTTCTATCCGTCACGTCTCACACCATCCCCCTAGAAGCGATCTGCCGAGCAGACCTTCCCATTGTGCCGGAACAACAGAGTTACGTGGTTGGCACACGAGACTATATAGTCGATCATTTGGCTAGAGTTATTCGCAAAGAAAACGAAAGCTACGAAGATTCTCTTCTCGACTTAGTACGCTTCACCGACGCATTCGCATCGTTTTCGATGAGCAGAATTACAAAACCAGAAATGTTTAGTGCTGCATCGGATCTGTCTTTCGACATTGGGGAGGATCTCGTTGAATCGTTTGTCTCTGATAGCGGACTGTCGCCTCAATACCTTCCGATCCTTCCGCCTGACGCAAGGCAGTCGCTAATCGAAGATGCCTCTCACTATGGTGTACTTCTTACCCCGTCTTTGGGACGGAGTGCGCAAACTTCTCGCCGCGTTCATAACGTAAACAAGAGATCTGAGTTAAACCAACTTCTTAATCAAGACGAAATTGAACTGGCGATTGAGCGTATAGCTTCCTCGTACATGTTGAGTCCCCACATACTTCGTATGTTGCCTGTCCGTCGCGCAGTCGGAGCAATCGGCGATAATGCAGCTTCGTCCCTTAAGCCAATCCTCGCGTTAGCGATAGTGTATGACCTGTACCTTCGCTTCATCGGTGATGATCGTCCCTACATTAGGAGCGATGCATACGAGGACTTTTTGTCAAGCAAAGGGTGTGACCGCCCATCGCAATTGCGACTTCCCTTAGAAGGTGAAGACGTAAATCGTGTGATCTACTTTTTGCGATACATTTGTATACCCGAAGTGATGCACGATTCAAATGCTTTCCGTTCCTCGCGGGAGCTATTAGAAGAACGCCTCCGCGTGTTGTCCATCCTTCGTGCGAATGACAATGACAACGCTGCTGATTATGATACCGAAATCCGCGACATTACCAGATTCCAGATTGTTCAGCAAGGGCTCCTTCACGTCGAGAGAAGCAAATTTGCAATCAATAGCCAGCCTATTCGTAAATGGGCCGACAAGAATCTCAGAGAGAGCTACCAACGAACTCGAGACCTCGCCAGTGTGAGCCAAATTGAACCTTCGAGGACCCAAGTAGACGATGAAAGTCTGCTAAAGACCCCTATCGACGAACTCACCGATGTGAACCACGAAGCGCTAACGCGTTTTATCGAGGAGGCGTACACCAATTCTTTTTACGGACTTGACTCCTACCTCAGCATGCGCGCACGACACGGATCATTTTCGGGTCACGTCAGAGCGGTCCTGGAAGAGGAGCGTATTATCACATCGAGAGATGCAAGAACAGAAGAATATAAGTCCAATGACTTGTGGCTTCATCGTCTTTCCCTCGATCCATGGAACGCCGAAAAGCTCGATGGTTTTCTGCGAGACTTTTCTAGACAATTTGACCAAGTCGTGAAAAAGTTTGCAGACGATCGACTTCAGATAAAGACTCACGAAAAACCAAATGGTCTATTTCAATACACAGTGACAGATCTTGACTCGGTATTGCTCGTCGCCTCCGCCGCTCCTCCCAATGCTTTCGAGAGATATGTAGATCAATGTCTCGCGGTGTTTTGGGATAATGTCGAAGTCTCCACCGCAGGGGTTCGCGCGGCTATCGACGCAGAATTGAAGCCGAATCTCGAAAGGATAGTTCGTGACCTCATCACCTCTTTGGAAAAGATGCGGTCTTCTCCTCTTGAGCTTGAAGATCTGATAAATGCTGTTCGTCGAGCTCAGACGAACCTGCATTCTTCTATTGACACGCTGAAGGATTGGTTTCACGTTCACGAGGTTCTGCCCGATCGCGTGTATTCGATGGATGAAGTGATTGACATCGGTCTGAAACAGGTCAAGAAGCTTCATCCGGACTTCGATCCGAGTGTAGAACGGGAAGTTAGCTATAGTCTTGGGATCATTGAGTTGCCCAGATTCTCCGACATTTTCTTTATCATTTTCGAGAATATTCAGCGTCATGCCGGCGTCGGTCATCGTCCGTATGTGCGCATTCGAGCAGCGCACGAGGAAGGTCGCTTCACGCTCTTGGTTGAGAACGAAATGCAACCATGGGATGGGATCGCAGAGCGACTTGGGAAATTGCGGTCGGTCATTGCTGCGGGACAATTTCAGCGCGTTGTTAGCTCGGAGGGTGGTACCGGCCTAGTGAAACTTTGGAACACGCTGAGTACCGATAAAGCAACGCTCAATTTCGCAGCAGCTGATGATCGCTTCACTGTAGAACTTTCAATTCCCGTCATTGAGTTTGATGGAGGCCATACATGAATCTACGGATTCTTCTGATTGAGGACGACGAAAATAAAAGGTCTCAGATACTGAGATTCATTCAAGATAATTGGAAGGACATACCCGTTGAAACTGCATCTTCTTTCCAAACCGGACTTCAAAAGTTTAAGGATCACGATTTTAGCTTCGTGATCCTCGACATGACGTTGCCAACTTATGAAGTTGGACCTGAGGAGGATGGTGGCGAATTGAGACAACTGGGGGGGCAGGAATTTCTGAGGAGGATGAAGCGAGTTCAGTGTCTAGTCCCAACAGTAATCGTGACTCAATATGAGACGTTCGGATCGGGTCGTGATCGGTTCGATTTAGCGAGTCTGAGGGAGACGCTCAATGAAAAATATGGCTCGTTCTGTAAAGGCGTCATCTACTACAACAGTGCGTTAGATAGCTGGAAACAGGAATTGAAAGATTTGATTAACGCAGCTCACATCGTTGAGGGCGAAGCATGAAGGCTTTGATTGTTGAAGACGACTCGAACAAACTTCAATCTGTAGCAAATGTATTAAGGCAATCGGTCTCAGGTGAAATCGAAATTGAAACTGCCAATGATGTCGGGCAGGCTAAGCGGCTTCTGACGCAACATCAATTTGATATCGCTGTGCTCGACATCTCCCTGCCCATTATGCCGGGAGAAGACTCTACCGCGCTGGCTGGCCTAGATCTCATGGAGGAGGTTTCACGACGACAGAGATATAAGAAGCCTGGTCACATTGTAGGTCTTACTGCATATCCCGATCTTTACAGTACTGCTCTTCCTCGATTCAAGGATGAACTTTGGAGTCTCATTCACTTTGATCCGACAAGTGATCTCTGGGCAGAACAAATCTCTCGGAAGATACGGTATATCGAAATCTCTCTGAAGTCGACGACTCTGCCGCCGTATCAAAGTGATCTTTGTGTGATCGCCGCCCTTCGCGACCCAGAACTGAAAGCGCTTTTGCGCCTACCTTGGGGATGGCGTGATCTGTCTATTGACGGAGACGCAACTCTATATCACGAGGGTCGTTATACTGGTCTACGGGGTGAACGCAGGGTGCTTGCTGCTCACGCACCTCAAATGGGTATGACGGCCGCTGCGATTCTCGCAACCAAGATGATCCATGGTTTTTCACCAAAATATATCGCGATGGTGGGCATTTGTGCGGGTGTCCGTGGGGTCTGCAATTTTGGTGATGTGATTTGCGTCGACCCTTGTTGGGATTGGGGAAGCGGCAAGTTTGTTGATCGTTCGGGAACTTCGGAATTTCTCCAAGCTCCGAGTCAGCTACGACTCGATACCTTTATACGTGCGAGGCTAGATTCCATGTGTGGTGAGCAGGAACTCTGGGATCGAATTAAGAGCGAGTGGGATCTGACGAAAGCTCCTACTACGGCCTTGAAGATGCATATTGCTCCTCTAGCTTCAGGATCAGCTGTTCTGTCGGATCTGATCACGGCGGGGAGTATTAAAGAGCAGCATCGACAACTCGCGGGAATAGACATGGAAGCTTACAGCGTGTTCGCCGCGGCTGCTGAGTCTGTTTTGCCCCAGCCTAAGGCATTCGTATTGAAAAGTGTAGTAGATTTTGCTGATCCCAAGAAGAGTGATAACTATCGCGACTACGCTTCGTTCACTAGCGCCAAGGCACTCGAAGAATTTGCGAACCGTTACATCTAGTATTTCCAGATTGACACAAGTACGGCTAAAGTCGATTCCGTCTTCGAGGTGTCGTCCATCCTCCGGATCTACAGATGTTTCGAATATGCCGCCTCGCAAATTTCGATGATGACGATCGCGGTTGAGTTAGTCTAGGTCTCCCGTTTTGCAGACGCTCGAGAACTGATGGATTATTGTGGCGTTGTGCCGAGTGAGAACTCCAGCGGGAGCGAACTCGGCGCGGTAGTATTACGAAGACGGGCAATATGCACCTAAGACGAAGCGAAATGGAGTTATCATTGTCCTCCTGCCAGCTGGGCTGGGTTGCGCAGGCGACAGCAAAGCACGTCGGAACAAGCTAAAGAGATCGCATGGAAGATACAACATCGACTGCATAAACGGTGCGCGAGACTGGTCGCCACGGGCAGATATAGGAAGCTGACCGCACCGGAAGATTCTTTATCAGATTGATCTGGACGAGTTCAACATCCCATACCGATGGTTGCTTTTCATCGAGGATGAGCCGCAGATGCTCACAGATTAGCCGGCTGGAAGATACTTGGACATTTAAATTCTTGTCCAAAGATCTAGCGGTCCATCCGAGTCCTGACTCGTCTTGCCTATACGTCCGCGTTACTCATTCCCGTCAGGTATTGGAAGGCATAATAAAGCATAGATCGCTAACTCGACCTGCTCATAGTCTGAGAGCAACGATGAAGGTCGATATATCGCAGTCGAAACACCGTGATTCTGTGCCAGTATCCGATCGGGATGGATCCCGGCCATGAGGCTCGATATTGGTGACGACGACCTGCGCTACGTCCGGCGCGAGAGGGTACCGGATCTTAGACCAGAGGAACCTGTCAGCAAACACCAAGAACCTTTGATCACGCCGGGTTCGCTTGACCGGCGTGTTTCCGAACTTAGAGAACTAGCGGGCGAGAATCGGTTTCCTGAGATCCCTCGCCGGCAGTATGAGCGCAGGCAAGCTGCGGATCCTTCGCCCACATCCGACGAGAGGCATGTCCGAAGCCGCCATCATCTGCAGCCGGGACCAAACGGAATCCGGCTGCGCTCAGAAGAAAAGGCACTTCTGGGTGAAGCGGGACGCTTTCGTGTCCTCTCTTTAAAAGACGCCGCGGGTTCTCTCTACGGCGGAGACGAGCGGGCCCTTCGCAGTGATCTGCGATTCCTTAAAGAGAAAGGCCTGGCTTCGGTCGACATCATCAACGCCCGGCGCGACGGACGCTCGCGACCGGTCGAGCGAATAGAGGTCCTCAGCCTCACCCGCGAAGGGGAGAAACTGGCTCGCCAGAGCAATTCCGTTTCACCTGATCAGAAGCTCTATCACGGTCTGGTCAAGCCCCGGGAAGCAGAGCACGACACCCAGATCTACCGCGCCTACCGGAAAGAGTGGGAGCGGATCGAGAAGGAGGGCGGCGCGAACCCTCGGGTCCTTTTGGACTTTGAACTGAAGTCCCAGGTGCAGCGGGCCATCCACGCGGCCAGAAAGGAAGAGCCTGATCGCGACATACAGGAGATCAAGCGGGAGGTCGCTGCAGAACAGGAGCTTCCCTTCATCGACGGGCAGATCCAGATTCCAGACGCCCGGATCGCGTACGACCTCGATCAGGGATCCCGTAGCGGCTTCTCGGACATCGAGGTGGTGACCGCTGCCTACCGTCCTGGCCACCTTCGTGCCAAGGCGCAGGCTGGCTTTCATACCTACATCTCAGGCCGGGATGCTGCCAGCATCTCCCACCAGATCGAGGGAGAGCACCATCTGCTCGATCACGTCTTCGATCTATGACCCCAGCCTACGATCCTATCCCTGAGTTGCGCAAGCTGGGTTACACCGAACGGGAGGCGGCGTTCCTTTATCTTGTGGGGATACACTCCGGCTACTTCCTCCGGCGTCAGTTCCTCGGATTCATCGAACGGAAGGACGGAGCGATGGCTCAGCGCTTCTTGCAAAAATCTATCGGCGTCGGACATGTTCACGCCATCGAGTATGCCGCCGGACGACATATCTATCACTTGCGTTCGAAGCTCATCTATCGTGTCCTCGAAATGGAAGACTCACAGAACCGCCGGATCAAAGGAGACCGCCAGATCAAAGCGCGGCTGATGCAGGTGGACTATTTGACAGTCCACTTCGGAGAGCAGTTTCTGGAGACGACGCAGCAGAAAGTGATCTTCTTCCAGGAAAAGTTGAAGCTCCCGGTAGAATCTCTGCCTCAGGTTTCCTATGGCAGCAAGAGTGCGACCTGCTATTTTCCGGACCGGTTTCCGCTCGCGGTGTCTCAGGAACCGAACGAACCCCACCCCACGATTACACTGACCTTCTTGGATGACGGCCTTCGTTCACTATCGGCTTTTCTCCGCTGGCTAGAACAGTACACTCCACTGCTCCGCTCGCTGCACCATGTTGAAGTCGTTTATGCAGCCGACAACTCCCGCAACTTTGCCGATGCGGAGAGGAAGTTTCTTCAACAATTCCCCAAACGGGTGGCGACAAAGGAACTTCCCCGCGGAGTCGAGCATTTCCTCTCTTACCTGGAAGTCCGGACCAGATATGACCAACAGAGCGGTGGCTACTCAGCGGATCAGGTGCGCATTCTCAGGGATGGAATGAATCTCTACACTAGTCTGGAGCATCAGGCCCTGCTCTCCGCATGGAAGATGGGCAGCACCGCCGAAGCAAAGATCCGCGCTCGATTTGAGCCCCAGACCAACCGAGCTTCCATCCAGTGCTACCTGCTCGAGTACGACTATCCTGTTTGGAGCATGAAGTATCGGCGCGCTGTGCTCTGACACACATACACTTCCGAACGCAGGAAGATTTTGAAAATCTTCGACAGTGCCCGGTGGATGTTCGCTCTTGATTCGAAGCGATCCGCAATCCAGAAACGCTACTCTAGATCGACCTCATACCTCGAATTGCAACTGTGGCCCGGCCTCTATTCAGAATAGAACAACCCCTTTAAATACAGCGAGGTCCTGGGAAGAGCGGGTCAAGGATAAGGTGAAGTCAGGGGCGGGAGCGACCCCGCCCTCACGGGCTTCCGCTGACGCTGGTCGCTCCCGCCCCTGACTTTTTGAGGTATCAGATTCGTACCTCCGCCGGACCAAAGCAGGTACCGACTCAGGCCCAACTGAGGTCCAGGTTAGGTCCTAAGTCGGTGCCAAAGCCGATCAGCTCTCGATCAATGCAGCATCCAGAAATGATCAGAGGTTGATACCGAACTGATCCAGCCAAGATCATTCCGGTACCTGATCGGCATTCTTACAGGATCAGTGCAGTATCCATGTTCTGCTCATTGGATATCCGTTCGAGGCCTAAAGGAGAGCAGTTCGGCACCGACTCCGAACAGATTCGCGATCCGGGCTACGGCCTCCAACGAAAAGTGACTCCATGCCTCTTCGTCGCTGGCGGCCACAAACTTGGCCCAATCCCTGGCCGCGACCGGACCTATTTGTTGATGGAACCTGAGCATCGGCATTCCAGCCTCCGTCCGTAGCGCCTCCACTCTAGCGATCAGCTTGCGCCGGTATTCCTTGTTGTTCATGGTCGGCATCAGGACCTCCTCGCATCGCTTGCCGGCTGTCGTTGATCGCTGTCAGGTTCCGTCTCATCTTCATCATTGTCTTCGAACGAGCCGCTCAGGATATCCTTCGTGGTCGTCCTCCTCATACCCCGCAGGATGCCGAGCTGCGAGGGCAGGCCCTGCTCCCGGAGTTCCTCTTCTCGATTCCTGACATCGAAGTAGCAGTCATCCGGATCACGAATTTTCTTCTCCCAGGCCACTCGTTCCCGATTGGCTTTGAGCATGGTCTCCTGCTCAGACTCCTCCAGGGCATCGAGTACCATCATGTTCGTATCCGCCAGGTACTCGCGGAAGTACGACTGATAGATGATGAAGTCTTCGTTGTTCAACTCCGGATACTCCGCCAACTTCTCTAAGAAAAGTAGCGCGCCTTCCACG
Source organism: Granulicella sp. dw_53 (assembly GCF_018449545.1). Taxonomy (GTDB): domain Bacteria; phylum Acidobacteriota; class Terriglobia; order Terriglobales; family Acidobacteriaceae; genus Edaphobacter. The sequence continues at coordinate 81,296 of NZ_JAAVUR010000002.1, forward strand.
TTTCGATTCAGATCCGCCAGATATCCCAGTGCATTGCGATCCATGTACAACCAAACCTTTCTGCAGCCGCAGGGCTGCGGTGGGAGCCAATGTGTCTGTCGAGTGAACTGCGGAGATACGCTATTGATCAACTGGACTCATCGGGTTTGGTCGCTTTGGCAGTTCTGTTTCTTATGGATAGCTTTTCATCGAGAAACTCGATGCGGGGAGGAAGGCCCTGATTGATTCGCTCGACCTCGCGCTCCCGGACATGGAAGTAGACATCGTCCGGATCGTAGAGCTTCTTCTCTTCGACGTGACGTTGACTCTGAAAGAGCCATGCCTCGGTATGCTCGATCTCCGACATGGAGTCCAGAAGTTCCCGGCTGGAAGCCGCACGGACGTACTGGATCAACGACTGGTGATAAAGAGAAACCTCTCGGTTGAGGCCGAACCGGCTGCTTACTTCCTTCAGAAGATCGACCATCTTCTGGGCGTAGACGTTGAGGGAGTACAGATGCTCATAGACCGGAAATCGTAAGGGAGGTGTTCCTGTGCCGGCATGGCGCACAGCTTCATGCCATGCGCGTTCGCGCTCCTCAGAGACTTGACTGTTTTGGAAGAAGCTTTGGAAGGGTTCGTTTGTGTTCGATGCGGACCTGCGGGTATTTTTAGAGACAGCCATTCTGTCGCCTTTCGTTGGAAGGTGATGGGTGGTCAGGGATACGTCGGTGCTAGAACACCGGCGTGTCCCGCTAAAATGCTCTGTCCGTGTTACCTCTGTTTCGAAACCAAATCAAGTCATTTCTCTACGCGAGTGCGGCTCGGACGACGATGAGAAGGTATGAAGTCGTAAAACAGCATTTCCATCGGCGGCAATCCACTGTAGTGGAAACAGTGGAAACCTGACGAATGAATCTACCTGCCGACCCTAAGTTCCGTTTGCGCTCGTCGCTTACCAGGAATGGGACTCGGCTTGCGATCATCAATTCCGCACTACTGGCCGACACCAACATCAAAAAGGTTCCATGCACGTTTGGGGTGTCCCGGGTGGCCCTACCGGACCGAATCCGAGGGTTAAACCGCCGCCTAGCTGCTTTCCGCACTGGTTGTGCCAAATGGTCAGGCACCACCCATCTACCTGCTAGTCAAATATGAAAAAATATCTCGATTGGCAAAGGACGCAACGCCTACCGCTACTCAGCGGAATCCAGGAATGATTGAAACTGGACTGTCAAAAACGATGGGTTTATCTGAGAAACCTGAGCGCCAATGTTCGATCGTCGCTGGTAGTTTCGTTCTAGATGCTGGCTCGGTCGTGAAATAACGGACCACATCGTCATCGATATACGCCGCCCATAATGATCCTGTACTACTTCTCATGACAATCGCTTCCATAATTGTCGCTAACCCCCTTACCAGACCAAAAATTGCTTTCCCTTCAAAGATCTCTTTCCATTCGGTCTCTCCCGTACCTCCAAATCGCAACATGAGTGATTCGAAGTGTTGGCCAGTAATCGAATAGAGCCTCTGTAGATCCAGTTCGTCGAAGAAGCCGAGATCGAAGAGGGGGTCTGCTTCTCGCTCAAATGTATTGGTGAATGACGTACCCATTCCATGCCAGTGTCTACAGCCTGAGATCTCGGCTACTTCGATTTTCATCGGTTCTGTTTCGTTTCGCCTAAAGTGAATGCGGCATATTTCTGTGGAATGCGAGGCAACAAGCTTTGCCTCCGCCGTATAGAGGCTTGCGAATTCAGCGAAACCGGCTACTGAACCAAGATGAGCTCCATTGTGAACATCCAGATGGAAGAAGAAGCCTTTGCTTCCCACCTCCCTGATGAAGAGGCGTCCACCATAGCTGGAAGTCGCATTTCCTGACGTCCAAAAGCCCCACCATCTAGGTTCCCATCTACCCGGCTTGGTCCAGAGAGCTTCGAGTGGATCGAGGGACATGCGGAGCGCTTGATCCAGTTGACGAGTCAAAGTCTCTTTAACTTCGCTCTTTTTCTCCTTTGAGCCAGAACTTAAGGTAAAGGTGAGAACTCGTCGTCCGCGCAAATCGAAAGGCAAATCATTCGGCGAGCCAAAGGCAACATTTTGAATCAAGATGATGCGATCCCATCCGATATGGGTGATAGCAAAACCCAGCTCAACAAGTACATTCGGATTTGGTGATCGCTTGACTTGTCTATTGGGACGAGAAATTTCAAATCCGAAGGCGCTTACGACAGGTCGTACATTTATGAGGGTGATGTCGGCTACAAAGATGTCGGACGATGCGATCTTGTGAAAAATAGAGTCAACAATTGAAGGAGTGCCGGATAAGCCGCTCGTATCTCGATCCAACACTGGGGACAAATCCGTTTTTGAGTCTCTTCCAATTTTTTTAAGCGCTCTTTCCAAACTATCTTGGATAAAGTTGCGGCAAAAACGCGAATCGATATCTGATTGCCATGAGTAGAAAACCGTTCGTTTGATTGGCATGGAATGTTCGTGGAGGCCTTTCGGTGCCTATGCGACGCTTTTATATGAGGTCGTTTGCTAAAGCAAACTCATCTGATTGACGAGATTATGTGCAGATTAGACTATGACAATGAAAGCTTCAGAATACTTTTGCTGCGAAGCGTGCTTCGAACATGCCTGGTTACGGGGCTTGGCGAAAGAAAAGAGCGAATCACAAGGGCGATGCTTCTACTGTGATACTGTGTCCGCCTTGACGCCCATCGATGCTTTCCGTACCGGCTTCACAAATCTTCTTGGCGATTACATTCCGGTTGAGGGTGCAAATGGTGGGCGAGACTCCTATTTCCCATCTGTTCCTATGGTCGAGGCCGTTCAACGTGATTGGAAGGTGTTTTCCAACCGCTGCCTTCCAGAACGAATCGAATATTTTCTCCCTTCGCTTTTCAACGGTGATCGTGATTCGCCAGCAAGAGACTTCCAAGCTCCTGTAGTTCCATTCCACCGGAATGCGATGAGTACAGCCTTCGGCAAATGGTTTCAATTCTGGATGATTGATCCGACAGCATTTTCCAAACGTATAGACCCCGATGAGCCGTTGGACATTGATACGATTGCAACTCTTCCAAATCAACAGGCTCAACATCTCAAATATTTTGTCCGCACTCTATCTCCAGCGCAGCAACTATGGCGGGCTCGCGGTGATTATGCCGGAACCTCAGAATGGGACTGCCAGCCGTTGCCACGCCATCAAATGGGACATAACCCAAAATGCCCAGCGAGTCGCCTGAACCGTAGTGGCGAAGCTGTTCTTTATGCTGCTGAAGCTGAGAAAACAGCTATCGCGGAGATCCGGCCGGGACGAGGTTTTATATGCACTACCTGCGAGCTGACCACAAAAAGACCGTTAGAGGTGCTCGATCTAGCATCACCGCTCGCCGAACTCAATCCGTTTACACACGAGCATTTATCGTGGCACCTGGATCTACAGAGAGTGGCAAGAAACGTCAGCGCTCACATTGCGCAGCCGATCAGCAGAGGCGAAGATTCTGTTGTGTACAACAAAACACAATATCTCGCGAAGCTAGTTAGAACAATGAAACTTGACGGTATTCGTTTCTCAAGTTCGCTTGATACGCCGAGCGGAGTCAACCTCGCATTATTCGATCCCTCAGCCGTTGAATACTCTAATGCGCGTCTTGTAACGATTACAAACACACAGATCTCCTATGAGATTAAGCAACCGAGTAGTTTGAATAAGTGACGATCCCTTACCAATTCCGGTATGGGATCTGCGAGGAGCGCACAGCCACCCCATGCAGATTTTCTGACTCGATAAATGCCCGCATCGAATAAGCCGAAAGCTCCTTCTCTGGAGTCGGGCCAACAATAATCTCTTTTATGAAGGAATTTTCCATGCTTGTCCCTGTAAAAGAAAGATATGTTGCCGGAACCAGGAATGATTTGCCCAAGCGGCACACCACAGGTAGCGGATCGTGGATGAAGACAGAATTTGCGGACATGCGTATACGCCATTCGCGCTCATTCTTAAACGCGATATGTTTGTAAAACGGTCTTGCTGATACCAACAGGCGTTCCGCCGCGACTGATCGAACGACCTCGCCATTTATTACATCGATGTAATTGCAAGCGGAGGTAATGAACTCATCAAAGCTCGAGCCTTCGTTCTCTCCGAGATAAATCATCCTGCCTAGCATTAAGAATCGTGCCCGGTCATGTCGATCCCCTTTCGCCAGGTCGAGAGCCTCTCTTAAAGCCTGTGTATCAAACCCAATGCATACGCCTTGGCTTGGAGGCGTGTATCCCCTCCATTGGCTGAGATCGTCGGCGTTCTCGGAAAGAGAAATAACATAAACAGGATCATGCTCATCGTTCTCTAAATGATTGAGCAGCCATTTCAGCGCGGGTTTGGTATCTGCGTCGGCACGTCGCAAGCGTGTCTTCAATCGATCAGTGATAGTGGTCGTGAGATGCGTCAGCTCTTTGGTGTCATTTAGAAATCGAGTATCGCTTGCCAGCAGCGATCGGCTGCCCACGATTTTCATCAGTGACTCAATAGATGTGTAGTGATATAGGGCACTGGGAGCCTCTTGATCGAGGTGATCCCAAAATCCTCTAGGCGGCTTTCTCATGGGGTCCGTTCTTTATCTTGACTGACATACTTATGTTACTGGGCTCGGTTCGAGTTCTTTCAGAAGAGTTCCGCTGAGCGTCTTGAAGCCGGGAAGCCCAGTACCCAGCACCCGATTGAACAGAACAGTAAGCAGGATTGGCTCTTCATTCGTCCAATCGTCGAGAAGAGGATAGATTGTCCACTGCTCACTCAGAGCACGATCCACGCGTGATATTAAATTGCCGGGAATAGTGTTTAGGGCGCGACGACTGTTGACGTCACGCGTGACAGAATAGGCAGCAGCCTTCTCCGTCACTATCTGGATATGGCGTCGAACTTGGGGAATCGAGTAGTGCTCCAAGGCATAACGTAGGGCTTCCTCGGTCTTCGCTCCTTTTCGGTAATCAGGAAGTCGGTATTTTGTCACCGCTTGCAGAAGAAACCGGGAGACATCATCGACAGCCAGCATCCACCAGAGAGCTTTGACGCTCTGGCGATAAGACAGGTATTCTTCACGAGAATCGATCATCGCGCCAAGGCGTGTCATGAGTTGTGGAAATGTCACGCCATTCACATCTCTAGCGAATTTCCATCTGATTCGATGTGGATTTGCGCTCCAGCCACCTTCGTCCTTGATTTCAATCGCTGACAGCGGGGTGTGCCGCGAGATTTGAAGTATTCCTGTGTCAGAGAGTTGTTTCAACAATTCACCGGAAAGTTTGTCCGTCGGACAGAGATGCAGGTTTGCGCTGTCACCAAACTCTCCGGTTTCACATGCGTGATCTGATGCCAGCAGGATGGCATACACGAGTATGGCCGCTGTGTATCCGATTGAGCCGTAGTCGTAAGGGATGTCTTTGCCGCTTAACTTTTCAAGAACAGCAATCTTCGCAGAGCGGATCGCGAGTTCTTGTTCCTGGCGTTCACGCTCTACTTCCTCTGCCCGTCGTCTCCTGCATTCAAAACAAATGTAATCGCCATAATTTTTCGCGACGAAGTCGGAACGTGAAGTCAGTTCTTTGTGTGCCGCGCATTTTATGCATGATATTGACTCGTCGAAGGAGGTCGACGTTGCACGGACGATAGAGGTGATGTCCTTCCGTTTCACGCCATGAGACGTGACGACCTGATCTACCGATTGATCCCAGATCCACCGGTTACCATCATAGTGTCCTCTCCAATAGTCGATCGCCACCTGACGACTTGGTTCTTCACTACCGGATACAAAACGTAAGATCGGCCTTTTCTGCTCCAGCATTTCTCTTCCGAACCTCACACAGATGATTCACTGATCATGCCATGAGCGAGAGTGTGGAAAAGATGGACGTTGGGTTTATCGGATCTGTCCCGAAAAGTATCTACAGACGCGTGACGGCTATACTCCGCAATGGATTCAGAACCTATTGCTCCCGCGCCAAATCATAGGTGCTCCATTACCCGTGCGTTCCTATGGGGCATCGGGTTCGGTGAAGGCAGATCTTCGTGACTCTTCCGGAATGGAGAACCTGGGTCTATTGGTCAGAGATTTCGGACAGTAAAAAAATTACTGTTGACGAGTTCAGGCAAGCCATTAGCCAATATCCGCGCAGCGCATGGCTAATCGCGTGCGCACGCCTCAGCATTCTTTTTAAATATGGGCCGGAAGCAAATACAGTTGCGTCGAGAGAACTCACTGCAAAATGGGCACCAGCAATGTTTCCTCCCGTACTCCTACCGCGGGTGATGAAGGAATCGAATCAAGATCGCCCTATCTTCTTTCAGGGGCAGCTACGCTACCTGGCTTCACAAGTCATGCGACTCAACCCGGCTCATGAGGAAGATGGAAAGAGCATCCCTGACATTATCCTGGGCGGAATACTTCTCGCAGCCGGTGAGTTACTCTACGAGCCGCCTCCGAATAACCTGACGAACGATCTGGATAAACTAGCGAACTATATCGCCGATTTCTTACCCACATATGAAATCGACTCTCACACAGATCCAATCATGCTGTTTTTGAGGTTCTATATATTTCTGAATATCATCATCCCCACCCTTCCAGAGCACATCAAGAAGCAAGCAGCAGTCGAGGAACTTTGGGAGAAAGAGTTTCATTTCCCGCTGAAACGATACTGGCAGCTCGTCTATGCTTGCACCATTCACGCGATGGCAGAACGTGCCGATCTTCCCGCGGATACCCCACCTCCGGATGGCGGCATACCAATCTCGTGGTTTCAAAACACAAATCTTACGCCTGAGCAGATAAGCGCGGTCTTTGACACCATTTCTTTTCAGCTCAGTGATCTTCCTGACAAGAAAAAGGTCCATGGTTTCGCTGATTTCGAATATTTGAAAGACCATCCGTATTTCCACACGAACGATAAGGTCTATGCTATCGACTATGAGTTTGCCGTTGCAAAACTAGAGAGCGGAGCCTTGTGGCGGGTTGCAATGGCTATGCCTAAGAACAAAAGGGAGACCTATTTCGGATTTTGGGGAGAGGTATTCGACCGCTATGTTCACTGGATCTTCGAAACCTACACCGATAAAGAAAAGAATAAGTTCTATCCGTCACCGATGTATCTGAACGGGAAGGATAGCCGCCCAATTTGTGACGGAATAGTCATGTGCGGGTCGACAGCCGTATTAATCGAATCGAAGCTTGGGACCTGCGCCGCCGAAGTTCGCTATTCAGGCGAATATCAAAAGTTTCGCGAATATCTGGAAAGGAGTCTGGTCACAGGAAGCGACCGCGCAATCGGTGTCAAACAGCTTTTGGCAACCATTATGAATCTGACGCAGCGCAATAAAGCTTTTCTGCCAGATTATCTACGTGGTGTGCGGAAGATAATCCCCGTCATTATCACCAAAGACGAAATCGGATCGAGCTGGGTAACGAATGCTTACCTCAATACCCGATTTCAAGAGCAGCTTAACCGAAAAGCCTGCAAGCCGGTAAAGATTACACCATTGGTAAGTATGAATGTGTCGACTCTTGAAAGGATGATCACGGCTCTATCGGAAATGGAGTTCTCCGACATACTGGAGGATCGGATTGAGAATGACACTTTATTAACTGGTCCATTCGACGCCGCGAGTTCCTATGTCCGCCACGGCATGCCGGGCAAGCTATATAAACATCTCGAAATACTCCATGAACTGTCGGAAACGATGGGAGCTGACCTTGGAATGGTTGAATGAGACAAACGGTCACGACCGGCTTCATAACAAACCGCGCTTACAGCCCACAGCGGCTGTGATATAGAGTCGTTACGCGATTGGACGATCACTTTTTGTTGGACCGGGTCTCCTTTTTAGCCATGCCCATTTTCGGGTATGTGGTTCTGGTCGGATATAGTCGATTGACCGATTTCAGCCATGACCATCAGCACAGTCAGGCAGTGAGTTAGTAGATATGCCGAAGCTGTCGCAGTTGTTCGAAGACAATGGTTTGAAGCAATACATGTAATGCGGGAGAGGTTCAGCAATGCGACTTTGGAAGATCAACTGTATGGAGAACGACTTCCCCGGCATCTGGCAACGCTGGTACCGGAATCAGTGCGTTGCAGTCGGTTGGCGTTCCACTTGGGGTTTTCCCTTGGAAGGGCCGATGCCCAAGAAAAACTATGGCTGGAGTCGGACGCGCAAAGCTCTCCAGAGAATTCGGATTGGCGACTACGTCGTTGTCTCCTTAAGCGACAATCGGATCGCCAGATTAGGCGAGGTCACGGGCACCCAATTCGCGGATACAGATTGGCGTCCGCTCGTTCCGCCTGGTCCGGGCGAGCGCGACGGCGAGATGGGTCGCCGCATACTGGTCAGATGGGATTTGACGATTGGCCCCGATGATCGCGACACAGTTGTACGCATGCCCGCAGGATCTCGCTTCACGAGAGGTGAAATTCGACCGACAATCGGAGAGATCAAATCGATGTCCCTGGCTGACCTCACAGGCATCATGTCCGACAGGAAACACTGGGAAAGTCTGTTTGCTCATTTTGATTACGAGAAGGCTTTATCCGGTTACATCGCCACCTACCCACATCACCTTGAAGACGGTTTAACTCAACATCCGAACCAGAAAGTGCGTGAGAAGGTTTTCAAAGACCGCACGAGGTCGGACGTTATTCTATTGGACAGGGACGGAACGACAGTCATCGTCGAATGCAAGCAAGGTCAGCCGGAACCCAAGGATGTTGACCAGCTTCGCCGCTACCTCGCTCATTTCTTCAAAGAGACGAAGCTGAAAGCCAGAGGCATTCTCGTACATGGTGGATCGAAGAAGCTTCACGCTGATGTTGAGGCAGCGGCCTCAAAGTCCCAAAAAATCGAGGTAATCCAGCACCGCCTCGAAGTCGAGTTCTCGCGCTGCAACTAAGGGAGAGGACCATGCGGGAACACTCCAGCCTACGAACTGCACCCAAATTTCAGTCAACTAGAATTCAACGCAGTTGTGAAATCGATGCAAGAGGCTGACATGCTGAGGGTTAGGCTGTAGGCTCGCGGCGGTGTGGGATCGCTTATGCCTTCGGTGAGAGGGCTTGGAAAGGCCGGTGTTTGCGGGCGCCTGAACTCAATCTCGCCGGGGTGGATCCGAAGACCCGCGCAATTCATGGGATCGGATCTCATGCCCGATAATATGCTGAAAACAAGAGACTTAACTCGTGGGACTAACATGCATTTCTTGCTGCTACGATATTGCTAGTCGATTGTGCCTCGAAGCGTTGCCTAACCGAAATCACTTGCTCGCTGCGGCCAAGATCGACTTATAAGCCGATCTTGACGCACTGGGCGGCGATAAGGTGGCCTATTACTAGTTCAATCGCGGACGAATTCACGTAACCGATGGAATATGCGCGATTCGCAAAACGCAGCCTCCGGTTCAGGGCGATCCGCATTAGCTGCACGCTGGGTGCTACCCTTTAAGCTCATCGACACTCAAAAATGGGCATTGCGAAGAAAGCATCGACGGCCGAAACTCTCCGCGGCTGGGTCGGAGGTAATGTCAACGCTGAACGCTTGGCGGGGGCCATACTTGCCCTCGAGGGTTACAGGCAGATCGATCCTCAACACCCGCTTGGAGGTCCGGATGGCGGAAAGGACATTCTCTGCACAAAAGGCGGCAGAAGCTACGTCGGGGCCGTCTACTTCCCGGTGGGCGATAAGTCCCTGGCCGCGATCAAAAAGAAGTTCAACGCCGACCTAAAGGGCGCGAAAGCTTCCAAGGTCGATGGCATCGTGTTCGTCACAAATCAGGCGTTGAGCCAGAAGCAACGGGGAACGCTGAATGCGCTCGCCTTGGGCCAGAGTCTGTTATGTGAGCCGATCCACCGAGAACGTATGCGGGTGCTCTTGGATTCGAGCGCGGGGTATGGAGCTCGCCTTCAGTTCCTCGGCATCGAAATGGCTCCCGAAGAACAGTTCGCCTATTTCACCGAGAACGACAGCCGGGTCGAGCGCGCTCTGGAAAAGCACACCAAGGAGATTACACGTTTGGCGAGACTGATCGAAAGGCTTGGTCTTGGACAGCGTGAAATCTTCCACACGATGGCCTTGCTGGCGACACCACCAGCTGACGATGCTCCGACAGCAGTTTCTATCCCCGACCTTCTCAGGTCCGACGCGGAAGCCGATGCGGTGACATCAAACATGACTTTGGGCTTTCTTCTATCGATGCATCGCGTTTCGTGCCCAGATCTGCAGGCTGACATATTGGGCCACTTGAGAACCGTGCAGGTTGAGATTCGTTCATTTCACACGGTCGTCAGCAGTAACGGTGAAGCCATGCCGCCCGCGCCCTCGGAAGTCCCGGACCTTTTGAAGACGCTGCTGGTCCGATGGAATGAGAGATACGAGAGTCTGAGCGTCGCGGATGAGAAATCGCGGGTACGCGCGATAGCCCAGTTCCATGCCGAGTTCCTGCGCATCCATCCCTTCGCAGACGGTAATGGGAGGGTCGCTCGGGCAGTCTTGGTACAGCAATGCATCGATCTCTTAGGTCAAGCTGATGCGGGCCTACTTGATGCAGGCGTCATTTATCAGCGTGCCTTGAGGATGGCTATCGAGGGCAAGCCGGACGATCTCTGCACATTGATCGGTCAGATCGTTCATGGGTAGAGGACATTGAACAACTGACCAAGCCTCGAACCGCATCACCCTCAGAAATAGTTACGATGGTCTATGCCACTGAGCGCCGATTTAGCAGAGAAGTCCGTCCAGGCCGCAATCGCAGCGATCGAGATTTATAACAAGCCGAACTTTTCGTACAGAGAAGAGGCATTCTCCTTGCTAATGACGAACGCATGGGAGCTGCTGTTGAAAGCGAAATGGCTCGTCGATCATAGCGAGATTGTGGAGTCGCTCTACGAGATGGTGAAGAATGAACCGACCGGTCCCGAGCATCCGAAGGTAAACGGCAGCGGAAATCCGATCTCTCACGGTCTGGTCTACCTAGCGGCGCGAATGATGGAGGACAAGAACTCAGGGCTCGAGCCCGCATCCAACGAGAACATTCTGGCGTTAGTGGAGATCCGGAACAACGCAGCCCACCTGATCAACAAAGATCTCTACATCGGCCGACGCGTACAGGAGATCGGAACGGCGTCTCTACGCAACTATCTGACGCTTGCCACAGAGTGGTTCGGCCTGAATCTGTCCGTCTACAACTTCTTCTTGATGCCGATCTCGTTCTACCATGGGTTCGAAGCCGCCGAGCCCGCAAGTCGAGCTGCTTATCCGGAGCAGATTCAGCGCCTGCTTTCCTACATAGACGCCCGAGAGGCGACCGAGGCCGAAGGCGAGGGCAATCAGCACGTCGCGCTTCACCTTGAAACTCGTTTGGTCAAAGGCAAGGATGCTGCAGCTCTTGAATTCAGGTACACGGACGATCCAAAGGCACCGGCGATCGCCGTGCGAGAGCAGGACGTTTTCAAGAACTATCCGATGACCTATCGCGATCTGTCAGACACGATGAAGCGACGCTACTCGGACTTTCTCGAGAATCGCGATTATCACCGCCTACGTAAAGCTCTCGAACGCGAGCAGAAGTTCTGCATCTTACGCTTGCTGAACCCGTCGAAGCCTGAGAGCACAAAGCAGCGCTTCTATAACGCGAATATCTTCCAGGAATTCGACAAGCATTACCAGCGTCGCAAGAAGGGCGCGCAAGGATGACAGGCATGTTCAACGGCGAGCCGGTTGTCGGCGGTGGTTGATGAGAAGGTCCGGATCGAACGCGTTGAGCATATACGGAACATCGACGAATCTAAAGCAGTCCAATTGGTCCTATTTCATCCTAGATCGCATCGATCTAAACTTCATGACATCAGCTACATACATTGACTCTAAAACCGCTTATCTGGATTGGAAGGCAGCCCTGAAAAGGCCGGTGGCCAGAGGGTGTCGATTCCAATTAGATTTTGATCGATAGGGCAATACCTTTTTCCCACTCGGGAAGCAACCGCTCACCAATATCCACAAAGTGTGGATGTTCCTTCATGTAGCCGCGCACTTCCACTGATGTGCTATGGATTGCTTCTGCGATGCGACCAAGAATGTTTCTTATCTGCGCGGGTGTGCCGCCAGCGCGCGTTTCGCCAAGCCGCTGAAGTTCCTTTGCAGTTGGCCATCGGGTGCTTCCGTTGAGCGTCAGGGCCATGCTGTCTTTGGGAAGATAAACAGCGGTCGTCACAAGGTCATAGACCGGAGCCAGGCGTGCTTCGCCGAGCACGTCATCATAGACGATTCCGAAATTCTTCAGATGCGCATCTCCATTGCGCAGCGCGCAGTTGAGGGCGATGAGAGTGAAGAGTTTCTCAAGATCGGTGTAGACATGCGGCGAGTTCGCGAACTGCTGAAACCGCTTGAGAATCGAGGTTTCGTAACTACCGCTGTATTTCTGGTCGGTTCGTTTTGCATTGAGTACGCAAAAATCCTCAAAGCCGCGATAGGTGCCATCAAGGCGAAGGTCGAAACGGTCAATCACCAGCGCGCTCGCATCCTCAGAGAGGGAGAAGTGGGGTACGTCGAGTCCACATTTCTCGGCGACCTTGAGACAGAAATACTCGTTCGCCGCCAATTGCGGAAACTCATTCGGTTCCCAGAACTTCACAATGTGAGTCGCACCTCGATAGCTTTGCGACAGCCGTACATCTTTTCTATGGGCCGAGAAGGCACTCTCATCACGGACCAGCACTTTGGGCTGAACGCCACTAATGCCTGAGAATGAGGCGAAGCGCTCGATAAGGTAGCGGAATAGATCACCGCCACGCCGGCGTTCCAGGATCTCATCAACGGACTGAAAGGGGACATCCTCCTCCAGCTTCTCTTTCTGGCCGGTATAGCGAATGCGACCAACCTGCGACCGTCCCACGATTCCCAGCAGGTCAAAATCATCGAATGTCCCGGTAGCTTTTGCAAAAGCGAGTCGCAATCGCTCGCGAAGCACGCCCTCCGGTAGATTCATCTCGAAGATGGGCGCAAGACCGAAACGTGTACCCCAGGATGCGAGGCGCACTGGCATCGTGACTGATACAGCACTCATACCGATGGTTTCGGGCAGGTACACGAAGGTACTTCCGCGATCACCGGAGCGGTCGAGCAACCCGGTTTCAGCGCTGTCGGTCCAGACCCTGATCATCCTGATCCTCTTCCATGAGCTCTTCCAGCGTTGGGCGACGGCCTGATGTTTCCTGAATCTTCAGTTCCATCCCGAGCACCGACAGGAGCTTGATGATTTTGGAGAGACCCAGTTCTCCGAGGCGGCCGTTCTCCAACGCATCCAGCGTGGAATGCCCAACTTTTGCTTGCTTTGCAAGCGCAGCCTGACTGAGGCCCAGTGTTTTGCGTCGGACGGCAATTTGCTCGCCTATGGATCTGAGCGTCAGCATCAACCTAATATATAAGGTAAAAATGGAAAAATCCAATAGGTCGCACGGTATATGAGGCTGTAAACCGAAGACTGAGACACTTCAGCAGCTAACTGTAGGCCATAAGTACGATTTGGAAATTGGAAATTAGTTTTAGAAGTATCGTCGGCTTAATAGATGAGCCGCTAGAAATGTGATCTTTCCCGGACCAGACAGACTTGGCATTCCCTTTGCTCAAGCCATATTCCGCGCCAGGCCTAATGCGAAAGGAAGCACAAGCAAATTAGATACATTGCAGGCCTGCGCAACCACTCATTCGTTGAGCTCTCGATGTAAATTGATCCGTCGATTCGAATATGACGTGGGAGGGAGGTAGCAGTGACGATAGCCGAAAGTCGGCGCCGAGCGGCCTTCAGTAGGCAGGGAAGGTCGCCTTGAAACGTCGGAACAAATTTAGGAACAATTGGAGCCGAACGCACTCCAAATAGGGCGTCAGGCTCCGCGTAAATCCAACAAAAGACGGCCTCTCCGGTTGCCTTTAGCCCGCTGTTAACCGAAGGGTTGTAGGTTCGAGTCCTACCTTAGAAGCCATAAACACAAACCAGTGATGAGTTGTTGCTGGGGTGCGTCGAGATGTGCAATGTCATAAAGCTGCGTCCAGCGGCGTTGCTGCTTCTCCGTGCCGGCCGCAAGGTACTGTTTAGAGGGAAGTGCGGAGGCAAATTTGACTGATAACGATGGCATTAGGGTTCCTGTCCTTACGAAGACTGCTAACTTCTCGCTTAGGTGATCTCGAAACGAAGAGGAAGCAACATTCATCGTCTTTTACCGATTCGCCGTGGTAACGCGCTCCGAAGGGTTCGATTGATAGAGACTGTAGGTCTTCTGGTCGATATGCTGGTGCTATGAAGGCTGCCACTTGGGATGATTTGACCTCTTCCGTTTGCGTTGGGGATTCGATACGCTATTGGGCTCCGAAGCGTGGCTATAGGAATGCAACATTCAATATCGTGGCAATTAACGGGAACCGTCTTGACCTTACGACGAAAGAAGGGAAGCCCGTTGAGGTTCATCGAAAAGACTTTGGGAAGGTAGCAGTGCAATTCGACGACCTCCTACAAGGCACAATAAGCCGACAGGAACTCACGAAGACGAGCGGGCGCACTGCCTACATTCTCAGCCTCATCCGCGAACTTAACGAACGACTCAAGAGGCCGCACCCAAAATTAGGAGATCTTCTCAGCGCGAACAGTCGAGTGTTTTTGAAATCCGAGTATGGTCCTGTCTCTAACGAGTGGCCAGCGGTGTCCTTCAGTGTCGAGGGTTATGCACGCAAGCTTGCCGAGATTTTCGACACAAAGGAGGATTGGGTGCTCTTCGCAGGAACGGACGACCATGACCTCACACCTCCGGAGTTTCGCAAGAAGTTGCTGTGCGTGGTGAGGATCCGTTCAGGGCCGCCGGTCGACTCGGGTGTACTCGTAGATCCTGGACGACTGAACTATTTTCAGCAAGGCGATCCCAAAAAGTTCGCCTACTCCCTTCAGGCGACGGCAGCTTGGAAGCTGGCAACTCTGCCAGCGGCTCGTGACCTATTAAAAGAGAAGTACGGGGTCATTGGTCGCGGACAGGCAAGAAAATCGTACTTGATTCTTTCCCCTACAGAGATTGATCGTCTTAAAGACCTGCCAGTAGCCAGAATTGCGTTATCGGTCCTTCCGCTCGACGAATTCCATCTAGCGGAGGTCATAGACAGTCTCGAAGATCAGTTCGACCGACTGTTGGGATTGTTAACAAGACGTGCTCAACTTGGTGGGACGGCGGTGTCTCGGAACGCCCCTATTCGGATCGTTAAACTGACCAAGCAAGATCTTCGAGAGATGTGGGCGGAGCAAGGGGGGCTTTGTCGTCTTTGTAACGCCGCGATACCTCGGTCCACGAGGAATTTCCTTCTTCAGGTCTCAGCAGATAGGACCGACAGCAAGGTCGAGACATACAGCCGCGCGAATACGCAGCTAACCCATCTCGGTTGCAATTACGGAAAGAATTCGGCCGACGCGGAGCAATTCGCCGACTGGCTTCGAATCGTACGAGTGGCAAACTCGCTCAATCACGATGATGATTAGATTTGCGCGTATTTGCGTTCATTGCATACGCTAGATCATGGATTTCGCATTGTGGCGCTGTCAGGTGCGAACGGGAATGGTAGGCTTGCTTTAATGGAGGTTGGATGAGCATAGCTGGAGCAATAATCGAACTGAATAAAGAGATCGATCGTCTCAACAAAGAGGTTGAGCGGCTTATCAAGATGCGTGACTCGCTGTCCCATGGATATGTCGGAGTAATTCCTCCAGTTGTGAGCCAACCGGCCACTGAAGAGAAAACTGTTCAAGGCAAGAGAAAGTACACAAGGTCAGCAAAGCTCGCGCGGAAGACAGCGGCTAAAAAAACGGCACCAGTGGAGAAGCCGTCTGTCGCCAAGAAGGCCTCTACGGTTTCGACGGTAGCTCCCTTAAACAAGAGAGTGATGTCCGCTGCAACGAGAAAGAAAATGTCGGATTCTGCGAAGGCGCGCGCGGCGGCCAAGGCGGAAGCGGCGAAATAGCCTCAAGGGAGGTGCGAGGAAACTCGCGCCTCCAATCCCGCAATATGCCGGTCGCACGACAACTCCCATCCCGGTGCTCTGTGAGAACCGAAGTCGTGCCCGAGGAGGATGATGATCCGACCGGCGCGGCTAGGCAGTTCGATGTGTGGTGCCACGCTGGTGGGAAGGTCGTGGCCGGATTGGTCAGGCGGCGGGCCGCTGAGTCCGGGGCTGTTTGCCTCCGAGTTGCTGGCTGGCCGCCCAAACGGTCTCGTTCAACAATGAATTCGAGAAATAACAAAGGTCGAGGTGCTTTAGCCATTGCAGCACCTCGACAACACTCTCGCGTTCATTGCGTTGTCATAGGTTCCTGGTTGTCGGCGACTTGTTCGACGAGTCAGCTGAGACCTCTCCCGAACAAGGGCAGAGGTCGGAATCGCGGCAAGTCCAATTTGCGAGGGTGCTGGCGAGGGTGCTGAAATTTGAGATTCGCGTTTTTCCCAATGTTTTTGAGTGCTCAAGGATACTGCCGTTAGCCATCAATGCCCATGAAATCATTTAGATACAACCAGTTAGCGTAACGTTGTGTAGGCAATCAGTAGCTCGCGGAAGAACGCTCACTGCTCTTGGAGGTTTCCAACGTGCTTGTCCCTGAAACTTGGACATCCTAGTAGATCTTCGCCATAGGGAAGCGAACCTGCTGGGTTGCGCCGCTTGTCTGATCCGACAATGCCCATCCTCAACTACGAATGCAGAACATTCCGTCCTTCTCAACCAGCCTTTCATTTTCAACCAGCGACTGCTTTCTGCCATCGATAACATCTCGAAGCTGACCGCTCGTGGATTTGAATCCGAACATCCGAGAAACCGCTTGGATCACCTGTTCGGTCGTTCCGCCCATACTTACATTGATGACGCTGAGGATTGCGGTATCGATCTCCGTGGGTGGCAGCATCTCTACCCGTCGCAAGCCTGGCGAATTCACTAATGATCGATCTCGTGGGATGCTCTCTTTTCCTGCGATCTGTAGGAAGTCCCCTCCTACAACTAGACCCTCGCTGATCGCTTTTTGAATGGCGGTGTCCAATACCGCCTGAATCCTTCCTCCTGAACGTAGGAGATTCCAAGCCGAGCGAATACGAACGACGACCTCATCACGGTGAACAGGGCCTTCAACTGTAACGACATCTTCCACAAACTTCGCCAATAGCGTTAGCGAGGTCGACGGAAGATCTTGATGCGTGGGAATTGCCGTCAGCGTGGCTTCTTTGTAGAAATTGGCAGTAGTTTCAGGGAGAGCTTCCAGCCTCAGTTCCGCGACGTCTCCGCGTTCGATCGTAACGATCTCTACAGGTACGGCTGCGTCACGTTTCTGAACTCCTTCGTTTCGCAGAACCTCTTGCGCATCCTTGATTGCCTGAAGGAGCTTCTGTGCCTGCTCTGCAGGACGCTGTAACCAATCCATCGCCCAAATCCGATGAAGTTGCCATCCATGATCGCGCAACACGGCGTTTCTGAGGCGGTCACGATCCCGCGCAGACTGAGCATTGGCGTATGAAAGGCCATCTAGTTCAACGCCGAGGACGTACCGCCCAGGCTGTTCCGGGTCAGCGACAGCAATGTCGATGAACAAACCTGAGAGTCCGACGTGTCGATGTACTTGGTACCCCTGCACCTGAATCACATGTTCAACCTGGTCGCCCATGGCACTCAGAGACGGATCTTCAGACGCAAATGGTCCCAATTGCAGGCGGCCTGTCCGGGCATAGTGAAGAAAGAGTTTGAAGGCTACGACACCTTTGCCTTTCGCCCGGTCTGTATCTATATCTTCGTCGGTGATCGATGCGAATACATCGCAACGTCGCTTTGCCCGGCTGATCAACACGTTCAGTCGTCGTTCTCCGCCATCGGTGCCCAGAGGCCCGAATCTCATGGCGAAGAAGCCTTTTTCATTGCGACCATATCCAACTGAGATAAAGATCACGTCGCGTTCATCGCCCTGCACGTTCTCAAGGTTCTTGATGAAGAAGGGTTCGCTCGGATGTGCTGTAAAAAAGGCTTCAGCTGAAGGATTTACACGGCGCATAGCCTCAAGCTGGTCCAGAATCGCCTTGCGCTGACGTACCGAGAATGTTGCGACGCCCAAGGAATGCTCAGGGTGATCCAGAGCATGACGGATCACAGCCTCCGCAACAGCCTTCGCCTCAATTGAATTTGCTCCGCTAGATCCCGATTCAAAAACGCCGTTCGCGATGTGGATGAAGCGAAGCCCCGTGCCCGCCTCCTGCGTGTAAGGGCTCGGAATGATCCGCAGCTTGTTCTCGTAGAACTGACTATTTGAGACAGCAATGAGCGATTGATGTCGGCTTCTGTAGTGCCAGCGGAGCATGCGTTGCGGCAGACCACGTGCCAAACAAAGCCCGAGCACGCTTTCTACATCACCCACCTGCGCGCCGGCTGTTTCGTCATCATCATCAGCTGCTGAACTATCGTTGGTCATTTTGCTGAAGAACTGCGTTGGTGGTAGTTGACGTTCGTCGCCAACCACCACGATCTGCCGACACCGCGCAATCGCCCCGAGCGCATCGACAGGTTGAATCTGGCTTGCCTCGTCCATCACCAGCAGGTCGAACATCGTGTGCCCGGGTGAGAGAAACTGCGCCACAGAGAGTGGGCTCATCATCATTACCGGTTTCAGCGCTTGGACTACTGGGGCGGCTCTTAGCATCAACTGACGGATGGGCATGTGGGCGCGGCGTTTCGCAATCTCGCCACGAAGAATGCCGACCGGCCCGATTCCGCCTGAAGCCGGAATTCGACGATGGTGCGCTCGAGCGGCTGCTAACGCTGCAGCTTTGATGTGTTGCAGATCCATCGAACGGAACGAGCCAATAGTCCGCTCATGAAGCGCACCATCAAAGCGAGCCAATTCAGGAAACGTCCGCAATTGATCCTGCAGTAGCCCCTCGTAATAGGAGGCGTGGAAACACTGAAGCAGAGCCGATCCAACTATCGTTCCCGTCTCAAGTGCTCCAACAAAATCGCTCAGTCCAAGTTCCTTTGCTCGTTTCGACCGCTCTTGGTAACTTGTCCAATGCGAAAGTTGCTCACGCTGCTCCAGCATGCGGCTAAGCCTGGCTTCAAATGGTCTTAGAAGAAGTGAATCCAGGTCCGGACCTCCTTCATCGCTCTGCAGGTCCCAGTGAAGCAACTCAACGAGGAGAGCAAAGTCGCGGCAGCGATCTTCCCGAGCCATTGCCAGCTCTGTGGCCTGTGACGATAGTGCCGCACAGTTCTCGATACCGCCAGCTATCCATCGGATGTCCTCGTTCTTAGATACCCATGCAGTTGCCTCACTCATCGCTCCCCAATCAGACGATTCACTTTGCCACATCTCTCCAAACGCATTTGTTCCCAGGGCGCTGGCATCAACCAATGCAGCCTTCGTGGCCAGAAACTTCTCAATCGTTCGCAATAGCGAAATTCTCTCGGAAAGAAGAGGGGGCGGCAATACCGCTATCCGGCAAAACAGAGCATCCGCAGCTGCAATTGGGTTCAACTCATGAACGAGTTGTTCAAAGCTCCGATCGGAAGGAACCACTTGAGAGATTGCGGTTAGATTGCTCTTGAACTCACGAACAAGACTGCCCAGTTTCGAAACTTCAATATGCAATACTTCGCTCTGTCTTTGCGATACCGCGAGGTTGCGGATCATCGCCCGATCAGACGACAAGGAAAAGTGTGAAAGGCCTCTCATCCAAGCTGTCAGAGCCAGAAGGTGGGAAGACGCAGACCGAGCACCTCGCCATTCAGGCCCGAAGATTTCGGAGCCGAATTCCTTCTCTCGATCAATTTCTGCTGATGCTTTCCTGCCACGTTGCAATGCATCCAGTAAGGCGAGCTTGTGATTGAGTGGAGCCTTCGGATCCGACAGAAACGAGTTCACAAATCGATTCTGCTGGCGCCAGCGGCCACTGAAGAAGCGTGTCAGGCTCGTACCGTACTGTCCTAGAACCTGTCGCGCTTCGCTCAGATCTACCTGCCAGCCTGCATCTGAAATCTGGTTTCCGACAATCTCCTTCGCCTTTTCCAAATTGGCAAGAGCTTCGGCGATGTCATGTGCGCGCTCGACCTCGTTCTCCCATCTCGGGCTCATGAATGCTCCGGCTGATACAGCAGGAGCATTCGCAATCTGCGTTGCCACTTGTAACAACAACTCCACGGACTGAAGAGTTTCCAACGCCTCTGTACGCTTGATGGAGCGATTGAGGGAAGCCGCAGCTTCGCATAGTTTGGGAGTCGCCAACAACAACTCGGCCACGATGGACAATTGTGTTTCTGAGAATCCCGGGGGTAGGACAGCCAGCGTTTGTATAGAAGACGCAAGCTCTGATCGATCAAGCCGTGAAACCTCGTCCACCTTCATTCGACCGTGGAGATTGGTCATCAGATCCCCGTATCTGGTACCGAGACCGATCAATGCTTCAATTTCGTAAAACCGGGTCCACGCCTCTGACCGTAATGCAACCCCGCTCAGCCCCGGAGCTGTGGCCACACGGCGTGCCAACTCTTCCATCTCCTTTGCCTGACTTAACGATTCCGGTTCCGGCGACAGCAGCGTCGTCGCCAACGCCGATAAGCCCGCAAGATACGACCGGAGTGTTCCCAGGATTGGATCGATATGCATGGCCAGTCGTGTGACATCCGTGGGGAGCAAAGGAGGAAGATCAACACCATGCCACGCATGCTCCGCAGGTGGGCCAATGAGAGCTATCCTCTCTCGCAGACCGTCGAGTAGCTCTTCTCGTTCCTTCCGTTGATCCTGAGTCCAGACAGGTGCCTCGGCCAGCGGATATTCGGTAGGCAAGATCCCATCCGCATGCAGACGCGATAGCTCTCCCATGACCTGAAACGGAGTAAGGCCCGCTCGATCGTGAACGAGATGCAGACGAGAGACAAAGCCATTTAGTTCGTCTCGTGTCGACAAGAGCGATGAGTTGAGCGTGTCTTCTGCGGCGCCCCGCGGACTACCAAGATCCCAGGTTCGGCTGAGTTCTTGCAGGAGTTGACGCTTGTTGGCCTTATTGCTATGCAACTCCAGGCAGGCGTCCCCAATACCCGCCTGATCGAGACGTCTTTTCACTACGTCGAGCGCAGCCATTTTCTCAGCCACAAACAGAACTGTTTTGCCGTCCGCCACTGCCGATGCAATCACGTTTGCAATCGTCTGTGATTTTCCTGTTCCAGGAGGACCCTGGATAACCAGATTTTTACCACGGCGGACTTCATGCACTGCCAGTGCCTGAGAGCTATCACAATCCACAATGTGAACCATGTCAGCCGGCTTCAGGAGAGCGTCCAGATTTGCGTCCTCAGGCGTTAGCTCATCCTGTTGAGCGAAGCCATCAGAGAGTAGAGACCTAACTAGCGGCTGCTCAGCGATTGTGTTGTTCGAAGGCCAGCACTCTGGATCGAGATCGCGATACATCAGGAACTTCGCAAATGAGAAGAATCCGAGGACAATGTCGTCCTTGCAAACCTCCCATCCTTCCTTGCTCTTCACTGCATCGGCCACGGATCGCATGTATAGCGATGGATCAAAGTCGTCCGTTACGTCACATTCAGGCAGCCTGATCTTATGAATGCGATCCAGATACGCTTCCAGGGAGAGGTTGGATGACACATCTTCTGTCCTTGCCTTCAGCTTGAACCGTTCGGCTGCCGTTCCGCGCTCCAGAGCCACGGGCACTAAAATCAGGGGAGCATAACGGACCAGCCCTGCATCTTTGGGATCGATCCACTTCAGTGTGCCAAGCGCCAGGTAGAGGATGTTGACACCTTGCTCCTGCTCAAGGGTGCTCGCGTCGGTATATAGCTCCAGCAATCTCTTCTGAAGTGCTTGGGAGGTCAGGCGCGTCTGAAGGCGTGTATCACTATGGCGTGCAAAGACGCCCCGCTCATCCATCGAGTTATCTTCTGGCTGTGCAAGCTCAGATATTTCATCAAGCTCGGCTTCTTCGGAAGGTTGAGTCGCCTCTAATTTAGTCGCCCCGCGACCAGGAAGAAAGGTGAACGTCTTTCCTTCCTTCACGAGAAGGCGATAGGTCTCCACCGACTTTTCGTCGATCACAGTAATGCTACGAGCGTTCTTTGCAGATCTCGGAAGGTTCAGCAGACGATTGCGTGCCGACAGGTCAAGCAGTTCCGTCCGGGCTCGCTCCAGCTTGGTGTCGAGGGGCAGCGCTTCGCGGAACACAGATTGAAACTGTTCCGACGGCAAAGGCTCTTCTTGAGTCGGCATATTCCTCTGATGACCTGTATCGGGGTGTTTTGTTCAACGATGAGTGTGAGTATACGCGCCTTCACGCGTTGCCCGTTTTCTCAAGTCTCGACATCGGTCAGCTGTTCGAATTGTCCAATCTCTCGATAAGGCACACTAGCGCCACGATGTGCGTAAAGATGAATTCGGCTTCGTCCTTCTGAATGAGTTGGTCAGTCGGATGGGCAAGACTGTGATCGTTCCTAATTCTGTTGAAGCTCTCCAGAGTCGAAATCGACGAGCGCAGGATTCGCAAGGTCATCTCAGAGACTCCCCTGCCGTTGGCTTGCAGCCCTTTGACATAAAGACCCATCAGGGAATGTAGCGGCACATCGTGAGGCTGGGTGTTTCCTGAATCATCAGCGACGAGAAGCCGAAGGTACATTGTCAGGAATGTATGGAGGCGGTCCAGTCCCGCGTCGTATGCTCTCGACTTAATACAGTTTTCGACTTCTCCCCGCACTCGGCGAAAGACATCATGCACGCAGGCAAAAGTGAGGGTTGGTAGTTCCGTGTGTAGCTGGCCTGCCAATCGGAGTGCAATGCTTTGTGCGGAATTCCGATCACTATCGGTGACAGTCGGATACGCATCAAGATTCGGAAATCTCTTTTCGCGGTTGAGCAGGGCAAGTATCAGTTTCGAGACTGTTGTGTCGCTCTCGGTCTCGATAATGCTCCGAAGAATCTTGGCTTTAGATGTGCCAAACTTCTCGTATTCGCCCGAATAGGGATCAATACCGATCGCATCCGAAACGAAATCAGAGAACGTCCGGTTACTAAAATCGAGGACATATCCGCTTTTCAGCGAAAGGACTCGTTCCAATACATCGCTTTCATCGAAGCTCAGCTTTGCCATGGCCGCTAGGGTATCAGATAGTGCTCCACCATCCTCTCTGGAGATGATGGAGTTTTGCAGTGGTTTCTCAGTAAGCTCCATTCTGATTTCAGTTACGCAAGTCTGTATTACCGGCTTGTCAATGATGCGAATTCTTGGATAAGATCTTGGGACTGGGCTTTGTCAATGGAATTACGCCCATGCGCAACCGAATCCTATCCACCCATGACCTCTCCCCATGCTGGCAGAGGTGTTCGCGGAAATCCAAGGTCTCTCGTCAATGTTGTGCCGAGGAGGGTGCTGAACTGTCACTGTTTGAGCAACAGAAGCGTGTCCCGGAGGGCTTATCCTTCGCTTGTTGCACCCCACGGCCGTGATTCACCCTTTGCCAACAGACCTCGTTTTGGAATTCGATGTATCGTGTGATACCGATGTGAACGGGGTATAAAGCAATCCATAAACACCTCAGCGATCAGCCTCTGCGCTGTCGAGACCAGCGCAACGCTCCTAGATCGGCCTGTATGGAAAAGACAGAACCGGCTATTTTCGACGAACTCGGCCAGCTTTGTGTTTCGCCCTGTTATATTCACGCGTTGGCGTTCTGTATCTACAATAATGTCCTCGGAATTATGACGAACTTTCCGGGCAAGATCTTCTGAAGATGCACTCACCAGACCGACTGATTCGCACCGAGCTATATGACCAGAGGGTAGAACCAAGGTGGGGAGGAGAGCAGACTCTCGCTGATTGCCGTTCGTATCGCGTTGTTCTTGGATACACCAGCGTGGGTCCAAACGTGGGTCCGATATGGGTCCAACAAGCGTTTTGTAGGGCTCTTTTCCGCTCTCCAAGGCATTGGTGGATTTGGCTAAGTCACTAAAAATAAACAAGTTTAGAGGATTGGGGTGGGTGAGGTCGCTAGTTCGAATCTAGTCGTCCCGACCATTTTTGTTCCTTTGTTTTTAGCGCCTTACGGCGAACCCAACTCTTCTGTTTCGAACTCTATTGAGCGAATTCAGCTGGTCGGGGTCCTGTGGTGGAGCGCCATTCGCGTCGGTTATTTAAAGTAAGTCTTGCAACTCACTACAAATTCATTTGACTCCAAGCGGGAAACCTGTTTTTATGTGGCTGACCCACTCTAGATTCTGCCGCTGCCCGAGTCCGACGAACTTTTACCTTCACCATAAGACGTAATTTACTTGTATCTAGATCCGCAAAGCTTGATCGCCACTTGCACCACTTTCTTTCCAATTCTGAGATCGTCCTGGAGTTTTGAATGTCTTCTCTTCCTGCCGGTATTGCACCGCCCTTCCTACTCCGCTCCTCTGCGTTGACCCTTGAATTGTTTTGGCGGGCGACGCACGTACTTCAAACTACCCTCTATTAAATTCATTTCAAACCTCAAACTCTCCCGACGGGAAGCGCTTGAGATTTTGCGTCTGCGAACACAAGACGTCCATCTTGAGGATAGAGCTGTCGCGTTTAAACCAATGAATTGGTCAGGCGGTTCATATTCATCGAGTGCCCCCTCACGGTTGGAGACTGGCGATAAGAATTCAATTCAGAGAAGAGGACTTCCTCAGTTCACAACATCACGGATCTAAATCAACCCGGCAGGATTACCTGGTATGCAAAGGAATAAGCTGCAATTCGTGTCGCACTGATGCCTCTGTTCATAGATAGAAGTGTCGGTCTCGCTCCAGTAGATAGGTTTAAAAACCGAATAACAGCGCAGCAGGCATTCAGCTTCAACCAACGATTCCGGAACGATAGAGCACGAGGAGCAATATGTTGAAACAGATCGCACAGCCGCTACTTTACATCGCTCTCCTGACGACAAGTGCCGTTGCTCGAACTAACAATGTGGTTTCCAAGTTCTCTCCGAGTGGGACCCTGGTGGATTCATCCATCACAGAACTGAATGGCAATGTCGGCGTCCAGACACAAACGCCAACGGGCAGATTGGACATCGGTGGTTACGGAGGTTTAGTCGTCGCAGGATCGAACATAGATCCCCGCGGAGGATACTCCCTGGAACCTCTAAAAGATAGCGGTAGGGCATTGTTGGGTTGGAACTACTCTGGTGGCGAAGGCGAGGTTGACATTCTTGCAAATCGAGCCGCAGGAGCATCTGGCGGTTTTAGGTTTTATGACTACTCCAATGCTGGAGCATTAACGAATCTCTTCACTTTGAGGGGTGACGGTAGAGTCGGCATTGGGACGATGTATCCCATTGCACCGCTCAATGTGGCGATAGGTACGGTTGCGAATGCCAATGAAGTTTATAACGCACTTGTTGTACAACCGGCGCAGGGGGCGGCCCAGTTTGGCAATGGAGCGAGCATCTTCCTGAGTTCTGTAGCGAACTCCAGGATTGCGCCGGTCGCGGGTATTTGGAGTTCTCTGGGGTCGGGTGGGAATGGTGGCTATACCTATAGCGGTGCTCTTGTACTTGGTACGACTCGGGAAGGCAACTCAGTTCCAATAGAAGCCATGCGGGTCGACCAATTCGGCAACGTCGGCATTGTCACAACCACTCCCACTGCGCTACTCGAAGTAAAAGGGAACATCAAGCTCAGCGGGAACAGTGGTGGCGGCATCATATTTCCCGACGGAGCTGTACAAAGTACAGCCTGGACAGGCTCTCTCTGCGGTGGAGACTACGCCGAGTCTGTGGACGTGTCGGGCAGCAGGACCAATTACGAGCCTGGTGATGTCTTGGTCATAGATCCGGCCCATCCGGGGAGTTTCCTTAAGTCGAATGCACGCTACTCGCGGCTAGTGGCTGGTATCTATTCGATGAAACCCGGCGTGGTGGGAAGGCGCCAGACAACTGATCCAAAGTTGAGTACAAACGAAGTGCCGATGGCGATGGTAGGTATCGTTCCGACTAAAGTTACAGCGGAGAATGGGCCCGTCGAAGTTGGCGATCTTCTTGTCTCTTCCTCGCTTCCGGCACATGCCATGAAAGCGGGAGACGGTGTCATCCCAACCGGCACTGTCATTGGCAAGGCCCTCGGAGAGCTAACATCCGGAACTGGTGTCATTGAAGTTCTGGTGTCGCTTCAGTGACACGATTTGTACGTAGCAAAATCATGTCCGGACGCTTATCGAGGTTTGTGGTTTGGTTGCAGTAAGAACGTGTGACGTCGAATGTATGTCTGGCTAGAAAGAAATCGGAGTCTCGAAGATGAAGAGTTACAAGCTTTGGATGGCAGCTGTCATTGCGACAATCACTGTAAGCGCTGGGGCTCTGGTGACAGGCTCGGGAACCTCTGGCGCGGTGCCATTGTTCACTGGACCCTCTGCGCTTGGGAACTCGCCCATCACGGTGTCTGGCAGTAACGTCGGGATCGGGACCACAACTCCCACAGCTAGCCTAGCTATTCGTAGGGATGCGGGTACAGGAAATCCTCTGTCTAGTCCCGCTGCAATGATTGATTTTGACGCATACTATACCGGCTATGACACAGAGACTGTTAAGGCGTCGATAAGGTCCGGTGTCGATGGTACCGCTGCTTGGAATACTCAAAGTGGATTTTTGGCTCTTTACACGGCGAATGCCGGAGCTTTAAACGAAGCGATGCGTGTAAGTGCGATAGGCAACGTGGGCATTGGAACCGCATTGCCACAAGCGAAGCTGGAGGTCGCCGCCGGCGATGTCACCGGCAATTTTCAAGTCTATAACGCTTTGACGGTACGTCCTGTGACGGGAACTGGAGGATATGGAGGAAACGGATCCAGTGTCTACATGTCTTCCTCGAGCAATCATGGCATTGTTCCCATCGCGGGCCTGTGGAGTGCCTTGGAAGATGGTGGTGATGGCGGGGTCACTTATTCTGGGGCTCTAGTGTTGGGTACCACAACCGGAGGGAATGCGGCGCCGGTTGAAAGTGTTCGGATCAATCGCTTTGGAAATATGGGTATCGGAACAAACGTGCCTGGCGAAAAACTCGAAGTCAAGGGCAACATCAAGCTACGGCGGGCAGTGGCAGCTCCATCATATTTCCTAACGGAGACGTCCAAAGCATGGCCTGGACAGGATCTCTCTGCGGTGGAGACTACGCTGAGTCGGTCAACGCATCGGGGGATCACAAGAAATATGAGCCAGGTGACGTGCTGGTTCTGAGCGAGGATAGTGGGTCTGACGTCTCTAAATCTTCTCAGTCTTATTCGACATTAGTAACAGGAATCTACTCCACCAAGCCCGGAGTGATCGGTCGCAGACAGGCGGGTGTGAAGAGTGATAGCGAAATTCCCATGGCGATGGTCGGCATCGTTCCTACCAAGGTCAGCACTGAGAATGGACCGATCAAGCGCGGGGATTTACTGGTCACCTCGGCCACCGAAGGATATGCCATGAAGGGGACCGATCGTGGCAGGATGCTGGGCGCCATTGTCGGCAAGGCGCTCGGCTCTCTGGATTCTGGAATGGGTGTTATTGAGGTCGTTCGTCTCGTTGCAGTGAGCATCAGTTATTTCGAATATGTGTGACTGAATTATTAGGAAATTGGAGCCTTGAAAATGAAGACGAACAAGCTTTTGTTGGCAGCTTTGATTGGGATGATCTCGATAAGCGCTGCGGCGCAGACGATGACAAGCAGCGGCACTACGGGCACCGTGGGGAATATTCCTTACATTTCTGCCGCTTCCAGCACATCCACAACGCTGGGTACTTCGCCCGTCGCGGTTTCTGGCAATAACGTTGTGGTGAGTGGCAATGTTCAAATTAATCCTCCTGCAATAAATAATAGCGGTAACGGCCTATACGCAGGCAATGGTGACGGTGCAAGCGCTTCAACCGCCGATGTGGCGGTTGAGTCGTGGTGGGGCTTAGGCTTCAAATCAACCTGTTGTTCTAACTACGGCATTATCTGGAATTATCCCATCGTGTTCGATACGCGTGCGGGAGATATTTATGCTGAAGGTCGTGTCGGGATTGGGACGACATCACCACTTTCCCTCCTCGATGTATCAAGCCAGAAATCAGCCACTGACGGGATTCGACTTTCGGGTCTTGAATTTAATTATGGACAAACATCTACGGATGGCATTGCCATGCGCTTAGGCATCAACCGCTCCAGTAACAGGCAGCTTTGGATTGCTGACAGCGCAGCAGCCATCAATACTACGAATGCTCAACTGCGCATTTTCGTAGGCAGCGGTATGGGTTATACCGGAGTTGACAGTCTTTCAACTGATGGTTCAACTTACACCAACCTTGCTCTAAATTCAGGAGGCGGCAACGTTGGCATTGGGACGACGAGCCCTGGAGCAAAGCTTGACGTAAGTGGAAACATAAAACTAAGCGCACCCGGAACAGGCATCGTCTTTGCCGACGGCTCAGTTCAGACCTTACCGTGGACGGGATCGCTTTGCGGTGGAGACTATGCCGAGTCGGTTAACACATCCGGGGATCACAAGAAGTATGAACCAGGGGACTTGCTGGTCCTGAGCGACGATAGCGGTTCTGACGTATCGAAATCTTCTCAACCTTATTCGACTTTAGTGACTGGAATCTACTCCACCAAGCCTGGAGTCATCGGTCGAAGACAGGCGGGTGAGAAGAGTGATAGAGAAATTCCTATGGCGATGGTCGGCATCGTTCCTACCAAGGTCAGCGCCGAGAATGGACCGATCAGGCGCGGGGACTTGCTAGTCACTTCGGCCACGGAAGGATATGCCATGAAGGGTACCGATCATGGCCGGATGCTTGGCGCTATTGTGGGCAAAGCCCTGGGCTCTCTGGATTCCGGAATGGGTGTTATTGAGGTCGTCGTCTCTTTGCAGTGAGCATGAGCTATTTCGAATATGTGTGACTGATTTATTAGGAAATCGGAGCCTTGGAAAATGAAGACGAACAAGCTTTGGCTGGCAGCTTTGATTGGGCTGATCTCGGTAAGCGTTGCGGTGCAGACTGTGACAAGCAGTGGCACTACGGGCGCCGTGGGGAGTATCCCTTATATTTCCGCCGCTTCCAGCACATCCACGACGCTGGCCACTTCGCCCATCACGGTTTCTGGCAGTAACGTAGGGATCGGGACGCCGGCTCCGGCGTATCCCCTGAATATCAAAAGAGTAAATGATAGTGGCGTGATATTCGGTATTGGCAATGATGATGTAGATTTTCAATTCTCACGAAGCGCGATCACCGGTGCCTTGTCAATTCAAGGGACACAAATTGGCTATAACAATATCGTATTTGCACCGACAAGGGGCAATATAGGGATCGGAACGACGAGTCCTCAAACTGCGCTGCAAATTGGAACCACTGGTTCTGGAACCACCGGCTCAAACGCTAATAAGCTATCCATTCCGGGAACCTACAATTTTGAGAACCTCTACTTGGGACAGTACGGAAATGGAGATTCCGCTCTGGAGTTCGTCAATCACACAGGCCCGAGCGCTTCTTACGGCGTAAAGCTGGCTGCCAATGTGGACATCGGAGGGGCAGGACTTCAAATTCAAGTCGCCCCCTCCGCAGCATCGTATAGCGCCTTGTCCTATACGACGGCGATGATGATTGCGGCTAACGGTGCCGTCGGTATCGGAACAACAACCCCCAATTCACCGCTGGAAGTGCATGGCGACATAAGGCTGACGACCAATAGCGGCACCTCGATCAAATTTCAAGACAATTCGACTCAGAACACAGCCTGGACTGGAACCTTATGTGGGGGCGACTATGCTGAGTCGGTCGATGTGTCCGGCGGTCGTGCTAATTATGAGCCTGGAGATGTTCTGGTCATTGACCTCCAGCATCCAGGAAAGTTTCTCAAGTCTAGCCGAACCCTATTCAACCGCGCTTGCTGGGATCTACTCGACCAAGCCTGGTGTAGTTGGCAGACGGCAAACTATGCCACAGTCTGAATCCACAGAAGAGATCCCAATGGCGATGATCGGTATCGTTTCGACCAAGGTAAGCGCTGAGAACGGCCCAATCAAGCCAGGGGATTTCATTGTTACGTCATCGACTCAGGGTTACGCCATGAAGGGAACAGATCGCAACCTCATGTTCGGTTCAGTCATGGGAAAAGCGCTCGGCGGCCTTGACGTTGGTAAGGGCGTCATCGAAGTGCTCGTGGCATTGCAGTAGGCAGTTGATTTATGCCGCAGTGCTTATTACAGACAGATTCAAAGGTTGAGACCAAAATTAGCCAAATGGATAAAGAGAGCGAGCAGGAGAGTATGTATATAAAGAAGTGTAGTGATCGACCAGTGGATCTATAGCTTGGTTGAGCAAACTAATTGATCTAATAAATTAAGGATCCTAATAATTTCTTGTCTTGATGTAGGCAAATTTTAATCATGAAAATGGAACTGAAATATGCCGCAAATAGTCCACCGGTAATCGCCAAGCTTAAGTTCGCAAATATATATGAGGTGCATATGCCTTTAAATATGGAATCGCACATTTCGGCTGTATCTTCACTGGAAAAATCGGACTGTTCGTCAATATTTTTAAATCGTCGTTTGCTGTCCTGGGTTGAAAAATCGCTGATTGGTTTAATAATGATTTCAAACGTGTGTCATGTTGTTGCAGCTATCGGACAGAGTCCGACAACGCATGAAATGGCCGTTCCACTTGATACTCGAACAGCCGATAGAATTCTGACCAAGAACACTAGTGGCGTAGAGCTAATCCGAAATTCCCTTGGCAAGCTGGGTGATCCGAATGCAGTTCTCGCGGAGCAAAGCTGTGAAATAAAAGGACAAGTCACTTCGCCTGGCCAAAGTAGTGTCCCGGTAGCTTGGACGGTGGATGCGGATAACTATCTCTCTGTCATCCACGATCCACAGGGCACTATTAACCTCGGTAGTCATACTCCACATAAGACCACGAAGCAGGTATTTTTCCCAAGTAATCGCATGAATCTCATTCATTTCATTCCTGAGGCATCAACGGAGTGGCTCGCCCGGGCTCTTATCCGTCCGACAATTTCGATAAGCGCCGTGAGCCAAAAGAAGATGAATACTCGAGATATGCTAGTCATCCATTTAGCCGATCAAGCCAACCCTGTAATCCGTTCCGAGAGCGAACAGATATGGTATTTCGATTCGGAATCCTATCTTCCTATAAGAATCGATTATAAGTTAGCTCCAGAGGGACGAACTAGCGTGACTATTCCAGTCCACACCCTCATAAGTAGTTTCGATACATTCGCAGGTATCCAATTTCCCGCTAATCTATCAACGTATGTCAACGATACGTTCCAGTCCCAAACAGTAGTATCTTCAGTAGTTTGCTCAGTTCAACGCCATATTGACTCCTATTTCGACGCAAGTCACGAGGTGGGTAAGTGAAACACTGCTATGCTTTGATTTTTCTTCTATTCCTCTCTGCCGCACGCGAGGTTCAATGCCAGGATCCGGTGCCCAGCCAAGGTATCAATACGGGGCACAATTATTTACAGTCCCCGATCGATTCGATTGATACACAGACTGGAAATCTCACACTCAATATTCCACTGGTGTCCTATAAGCAACGAGGTTCTTTATCAGACTTATCGTTAAGCCTTCACTATATTAACGTTGTTTGGTCCGAAGCTAGCTCACCCGAGTTCAGTAACACGGGGCCTGGCTGCCTTGGGCCTCAATGCAGTTGGATAAATGTGTACTGGATACCCAATAGCATAGGAGTCTCTATATCGAGAGATCACGCTTTGGCTTGGGCCGCGATGGCGTTTCCTCCTGAATCAGCAGACACCACCGCCGATGAGTATGTTTATGGGGTGCTCGATGACACGAGCGCCAGACATCTCTTCTACAGAACGCAGGCCGATCCTGCCTACGGTGGTAGGACAACCGATGGAAGTGGCTTGCTAATGGCCATGGAAGCCAACACGGTTCACTTTGTTGATAAGAGTGGAATCAGGCATTCCGGCGCGTTTGATCAAATCATACCCGGCGCGGATGATGCTTGGACAGACCCGGACGGAAACGGCGTTACTCCCTACATGAACGGAAGCCAGATAGAGTATTGGATTGACTCGATCGGCAGAAGAGTTCCTGCGCCAGCGGAAATAGGACTAGCGGGTGCTCCAGGGTGTTATACGACACAGTTTCCGGCTGTGAACGTGGGGACGGCACCGTACACCTTCTGCTATCAGAAAGTCTTTGTGACGAGTGCAAATATTGGCACACCTCCGACTAGCTCGGAGTACGAATACAGCAATAATCTCACATTGCTTTCAAGTCTTATTTTGCCGGACAACACTGCTTATACCTTTGCATATAACAATTCGGGTGATCTTACTCGAATTACTCTACCTCAAGGCGGATCGATCAGTTATACCTGGATTACTGCTCAGACAGATCGAAATAACACCTCATCGTTCCAACGAGCTGTTCTGACTCGTACCCTCAATACCGGCAATGGTGCTCCGGATCAAATTTGGAGATACACCTATCAAATAGCCTACGGGTATGCAATTTCTCTCGCGACGGTTACCGACCCACTAAACAATGACACATCTTATTCAAATACCGCTCCTTTCTCTTCCCTTCAGGGATCAAACACCGAAATTCATTATCAAGGTGCCGCATCTGCCGGAAATATCTTGTACCGATCAGACGAATGCCTGCAATGGAATGGAGGCATAGTATATGCATTTGCATATCCCTATGTTCAGCCAAGCGTACTTTCCTGTGGCACAAAAACGACTCTTGGAGATGGATCGACTTCGCAAACTTCTATCGCGTACGATCCTGCACAAACAGTAACTGATCCACTGAATCAGTGGGACACCGAAGCAGAAGCGATGAGTCTCGGACTCCCGGTAGCAATAACACAAACCGATTATGGGGCGGGAGAGCCGGGGGCAGTCCTGAAGACGACTACGACCAAGTATGAGTGGCAGGTAAACAGCAATTATCTAGCAGCGAACCTCATGGGCATTCCATATTCAACAACAGTAACGGACGGGGACGGAGCACAACTATCACAAATCACGTTTGGCTATGATGAAAATAACGGCAGCCCCCAAGGGACATTTGGGCACCAAACCTCGGTTAATTCATGGCTCAATACGACAGGCTCTTCAATAGAAACATCTAGGATTTACAACAGCCAAGGGATGCTGGTTGTAAGCAGAGATCCCAATCAAAATCAGATGGCGATTACGTCCTACCAGTGCTCTGGCCTTTTTCCGCAAACACTGGTTTCCGCCTATCAGAGCGCTATGACTATGGCAGAAACAACAAGCTATGGATATGATTGCAACACCGGAAAACTAGTATCAGTTACCGACTCGAATGGCAATCTGAAACAGTACTTTTACGCAGATCCGCTAGGTAGGCTCACCCAAAGCAAAGAATTTGTAGGCACACCAAGTGAGAGTTGGACAGTCTACACATATCCAAATGCGACGCAAATTAATGTCAACCAGGATAAAACAATAAAAGGGGATGGGATTTTTCAACATTCTTATATCTACAATGGTCTAGGGCAGGTAATCCAAGCGATATCTCCCGACACCTCTATTATCGATACTACTTACGACTTGGTCGGTAAGATTGCAACTATTTCAAACCCACACTTTCCGGGCGTTGGCTCCAACGGATTTACTAGTTATATTTATGACGCTCTGGGTAGAGTCAAAACTCAAATACAACCGGACAACAACACGCAGCAGTGGTTGTATAGTGGTGCCGTCACTACATTTACTGATGAGTCTGAACATGCTTGGCGACGCACTCTCGATACCCTAGGCAGATTGACAAAGGTTATAGAACCGAATGGAGCAGCAACGACCTATAGCTATGATGCACTAGACGATTTGAGGTGTGCAGATCAGTGGGACGTAGGGCAAGTAGGTTTGCCATGCTCCAGTAGTCGCTACCGTCAATTTGTCTACGACTCCTTGTCACGCTTAACGAGCGCCCATAATCCTGAGACGGGAACTATTGTCAATGGGTACGACGGTAACGGAAATCTTTCGGTTAAAACGGATGCTAGAGGGATAACGCAGCTATATCGTTATGATGCTCTCAACCGATTGTTGTCGAAGACATATCGGAATGATCCGTTTGGTACAGCCTCCTCCTGTTATCAGTATGATAGTGCCCCGGGGGGCATCGGCTTACTTGGTGCCGAATGGACCCAGGCAGGTGATTGTCCTGTAGCTGTGCCCACAGCCGGAGCGAAGACCAAACGGACGATTCTGGCTTATAGCCCGGTTGGACGTGTGACAAGCGAGCAGCAGTGTGTCTTGTCGAGCTGTGCGGCTTCGCATACCGTCTCCTATGGATACGATCTAGCCGGTAACCTTACCAGTTCAACGAATGGGACAGGTTTGCTTGTATTCACGAATCAGTACGACGGTGCGAGCCGGCCGCAATCGATAACGGTGACGAGTCCCTGGACTGATATCACACATCCTGCGACGTTGTTCTCCAACCCGGTTTACGGGCCTGCTGGGCTATCGAGTGCGGTGCTCGGCGCAACCATGACCATCAATCGCACCTACGACAATCGTCAGCGGGTTCTCAGTGAGACTGTAAGCCGACCGTAAAGTCCGCTGCCTCCTTGATTCGTATTATTCAGGACTTGTCCCGAAATTGACGGTGCCTTGGTTCACCCAGTACGGAGAGAATATATGTCCCTCTTGAAGCGATCTTTCGGCTTGATCTTAATCGCAGTGTTGAGTCTTGGCGGACACGCGTTTGCTGCCACCACCGGAGCAATTGCCATCACCGGCGGAGAACAATCTGTGGGTGGAACCCTGTGGGACGCCGGGACGCTCACCGTCACGGTCGATGGAACTTATTCCGTGACGATCGCTTATGGTCAGTTCTCTACCGTAGGGTCAGTCGCGTCGGGCCTGGCGGCAAAGATCTCCCAGGACTGTAATGCCCCAGTCAGGGCGAGGGCAAATGGCGCTGTGATCAGCTTCAAGCTGAGAGGCTCAACCAGCTCGGTTACCTCCATTAGTGTTTCGACCACCTATGATAGCTTCAATTTTGCGCATTCCTCCTTTCAGGGAAACGCAACGACTCTGTTGACTCCCTCGGTAGACGTGACCTGTGCCGCAAACCCGCTCATCGTAGAATCTACAACCTCATGTACGGCGATTGTTGGGGGAGCAGCCACTGGAACGATTTCGTTTAGCGTGGACGGAGCACTCTGGGCGAATGTAGCCTTGACTTCAGGAAGTGCTACCGCATCGAACGGTCTTGGCAACGCCGCAGTAGGAAGTCACCTTGTTACGGCGCAATACTCCGGTGACGGGACCTACGCCCAAACAAGCGGTACGTACTCCGTTGTCGTCGCGACGAGCCAGCCTACCTCGGGCCCCATCTACAGCTATAGCATCCCCTCCTCTGGAGGGTATGCCCCCAGCGGCAACATCGTATCCTACACAGATTCTGTCATGGGAACCTGGAATCTAGGTTACGACGGCCTCAACAGGCTGACATCGGCGAATTCGAACACGACAATTTTAGGAAACCAGTATTTTTGCTGGGGATACGACTCCTTCGGCAACCGTACGATCAGCGCCAAGTCGTCATCCCCATGCGTGAGCACTCCCCCTCAGTCGTTACCTACAATCAGCTATGATGTCAACAATCGCGTTATCAGCACTCCGGTTAGTCCATCGTTGGTCAATGTCTATGACGCGGCCGGGAACGTTACGGATGACGGACGGAACCAGTATCTCTATGATGGGGATGGACGGATCTGTGCCGTTCGTTTCTACCTAACTGGAGCCATGACGCAATATCTCTACAACGCCGAAGGACGGCGAGTAATGAAAGGTTCTATTACGTCCTTCAGTTGCGGCGATAATAATGGGTTTGTGGCACAGACTGAAGAGATTCTGGGACCGGGCGGCGAGCAGGTCACGGAACTGGGACCTACAGGAAATTGGCTCCATACCAACGTGTGGAGCGCTGGGAGGCTGCTTGCAACCTATGGCGATGACAACCAGGGCGTTCACTTCAATCTGGCCGATTGGCTGGGGACTAAGCGAGCGCAGGTGAATTACGCTGGACAAATCGATCACGTTTGCCAGAGTCTTCCCTTCGGAGATGATCTCTCGTGTAGCGGAACGGTAGACGAGGCCACAGAACATCACTTCACCGGCAAAGAAAGAGATGCTGAATCAGGACTCGACTACTTCGGAGCTAGATACTACAGCTCGAATGTAGGACGATGGATGAATCCGGACTGGGCGGACAAACCTGAAGCTGTACCGTACTCATCTCTTGACAATCCGCAGTCGCTGAACCTCTACGGCTATGTTCTGAACAACCCTCTCAGCAAGGCTGATCCCGATGGACATGCAGGTTGCCCTCCGGATTGCGGTGATTCGACATGGCCAACTAGCGTCGCATCACCTGCCCCGTCATTGTGGAATCGATTTGTGGACGCCAATGTGTCTTTTCTCCACACTGCTGCGGTCTTGTATTCAGACTTAATGAACCCCACGAGAAATTGTCCTAACTGCAGCATAGGCATAGTTCCGTTGGGAATGCCAGAGGGTCTCGCTGCTAAAGGAGTCAGCGCATACGAAGTTGGCACATATGGCGAATTAGCTCCACGTTCAATTGGTGATGGGCTTGCCATCGACCATATACCGTCAAACGCATCAAATATCGCGCGTGAAGAAGCGCAATTAGGCCGACCGTTGACTGCGCCGGAGAGGGCAGTGGTACGCGATCAGGGGACGGCTGTAGCGGTTCCAAGTGATTTGCATCAATCAACAAGTCCTACATTTGGGGGGAGAAACACTCCTGCCCAAATACAGGCTGACGCAGCCAATCCGCGAGCAGCGGCAGTTCGTGACACTCGAACGATGGTCAACGCAGCAAGTGCGTCTAATAAGCAGGCAGCGCAGGTGGCCGCCCAAAAGATATGCACAGCGATAGGATGCCAATGACCATGAGTACACATTTTAGTTTTGAGCAGCTCGTGTCTCTGTTAGGCCGCTCTGAGAATGACCCGCTAGTAAGAAACTTCTTTGGGCACGAAATATCCAATATCCATCGTGATGAGTATTACGGATCATTGGAGTTCAAGCCTGAAGGGGTAGATGTTGTGTTCAAGGAGGCTCCTTGGGTAGTGCCTTCAGAGAAGATTACTGATCCGAAGATATTATGCGTTGCAGCTTTTCATTTGCACCGTGAAGGCCATGAGGGCTTTTCAGGATATTCGGGGCAATTGCCAGATGGCGTTGCCTTAGGCGATTCCGAGACTGAACTGCTTCGTAAGATGGGAGAGCCCATAAGAAAAGGAGGTGGCGGTACGAGCTCCGTACTGAAGCGATCTATCCCTCGTTGGTTTTGGTTTCCGGTGAGCGAGGCGATCCTCCACGTCCAGTTAGACTCGACGGGGCGGATTGACATGGCGACACTGCAGACTCCTGGGATCAAACTGGGCTGATGGCGAATGGTCCGAGTTTCGACTGCGATTCGCCCATCGAACGAAAGTGCCTAGGTCACAATCGCGAGACTTGGGATATCGATACGATGTGGGGAGGCACAGATACGATGATCTCCGTCGCATGTTCCGCGAGCGCGTGTCTTCTGCGACTTCGTTATACCGGTAAAGAACAGCAAGCAGAAGCGGCTTAGATTGCCTTTCCATCGATGGATCGGGACTCGTAAAGCGGTCTATCGGCGAACCGAAGTAGTGAGCGCCGAAGTTTCTCTATCTTCTAGTTGTCGCTGCCAGAAGCAGCAGCCAAAAATAGGAGTCAGCTTCTAAATGCCGAAGCTATGCGAGTTGACTTTGTCTAATCGGCGCTCCTAGCGATTACTAATAGACGTCTAAGCCATCTTGAAAGATCTATCCTGCAGATGATTTTTGAATGCTTTCCCATGTGGAGATCTATCCGACAGGGAAGAGCCTTTGTGTGATCGTGATGGTTGCTAAGTTTTAGCTGACGCCTTAAGGAAGTCTTAAGGTTCAAACTTTACTCTTTCTCTATGCCTATTTTCGAGGATTCAATTTGCTTCAAGGTGGGCCGCATTCTTATCTTCATTGGATGTTCGCTTATAGGAATGATTTTTTCTGTAGGGTCTGCTCAGTGTCTTGCGCAGGATGTGACAATAGCGCAATCTGCTCCTGTGATTACGTTGGACGAGGCGATTCGGAGGGCTCAATCGAATGAGCCGGTGTTTGCCGCGGCGCTCGCCGATAAAAAGATAGCTGCACTCGACCGCTCGATTGCTCGCACGGCGTTTCTTCCGTCTGCTGTTTATCACAATCAGATGCTCTACACGCAGCCGAACGGCCAGAGCAATCAGGGTGGGCAGGCTGGCTCACAACCTGCTCCGATCTTCATCGCCAACAATGCAGTTCATGAGTACACCAGTCAGGCCGTGGTCAACGAGACGATAGGGCTGCAGCAGGTTGCGGGCCTTAAGGCGGCAACGGCAGTTGCTGCAAGAACAGAGGCGGAATTCGAGATCTCGCGTAGAGGTCTTGTGGCGACGGTTGTAGCACTGTACTACGGTGTGGCGGATACAGAGAGTAAGGCAGCTCTTCTCGATGAGGGTTTGCGGGAGGCGACGGAGTTCACCGATCTGACACGGAAGAGGGAGGCAGCCCGCGAGGCGGCGCACGCAGATGTTGTGAAGGCTCAGCTACAACAACAGCAGCGGCAGCGAGATTTGGCGGATGCACGCTTGTTAGCGGACAAGACTCGACTGGAACTGGCGGTGTTACTCTTCCCCGATCCGCATACACAATATGTCACCGAATCTGGAACAGTTGTGCGGCCACTTCCTGAACGAAGAGAGGTGGAGGTGGCGGCCGGCAACAATAACGCCGAGTTGAAGAGTGCGTTGGCGAGTCTTCACGAGAGTGATGCAGCGGTGCTCTCCGCGCGGGCCGCGTACCTTCCCGATCTCGCATTGAACTTCAACTACGGTATCGACGCTCCGCAATTTGCCAAGCGGGGTCCTGATGATGTTCGGAATCTCGGTTACTCGATGAGTGCGACCGTCGATATTCCAGTATGGGATTGGCTTTCGACTCAAAAGCGGATCAAGCAGAGCAATATTCGACGGGATGCGGTTAAGGTCGCTCTCTCGAATACTCAGCGCCGTCTTATTGCAACTTTGGATGATGCGTATGCCGAGGCCGCTGCGGCGCACGCGCAGATCGATCTCCTCGAGGAGAGCTCTCGCACGGCCGAGGAGAGTCTTCGGTTAACCAAGCTACGGTACAGCAGCGGCGAAGGAACGGTGCTTGAAGTGGTGGACGCGCAGAATGCACTTATCGTGGCGAGGAGTGCAGAGGCGGATGGGACTATGCGCTACGAAAATGCATTGGCAACTCTACAGACTCTGACTGGAACACTATGAGGAAAGCCGTGAGCTTAGGACGACATACGATATTAGTGTTGCGGGAGACTGGTCTATTTGCGCCAAAGATCTGGCTGCTGAGTGGCGCGCTTGCAATTTCAGGTCTCTGTGGATGTAAGAAGACAGCAGAGACCGTGGATGTCTCTGAGGTGAGTGTTAAGGCGGAAAGGCCCGAGCAGGGCGATATCTCCGAGCACATCATGGCCGATGCGACGTTGTCGCCGTTGGCGCAAGCCGCTATCTCGCCAAAGATTACGGCGCCCGTCCGACGATTCTATGTTCAGCGTGGTTCACCTGTTCGGAGCGGGCAACTCCTGGCTGTCTTGGAGAATAGTGATTTGGCCGCCGCCGCTCTCGATAACAAAGGCAGCTATGCAGCAGCACAGGCGGCCTTTCATATGCAGACGGAGGCGCAGGTCCCTGAGGATTATCAGAAGGCGCAGCTCGATGTGGCGCAGAGCAAGGCCACCCTGGATCTGAATCAAAGCATCGTCAGTGCACGTCGGCAGCTCTTCGCTCAAGGTGCTATACCAGGCAGGGATTTGGACATGGCTACCGCTGCTCTCGTTCAGGCGAACGCAGCGTACGATGCAGCGACAAGGCATCTGCAATCCTTGCAGATGGTAAGCAGGAAGGCCACTCTTGAACAGGCTGAGGGGCAACTTACATCGGCGAAGGGTAAGTATGCTGGCGCCGAGGCCCAGGTATCTTACTCTGAGATACGAAGTCCTATCGATGGGATCGTAACCGACCGGACTCTTTTTACAGGTGAGACGGCTGCCGCTGGCAGTGCACTGCTAACGGTGATGGATACGTCGGCGCTACTGGCAAAGCTTCACCTTTCGCAGATCATGGCTCAGCGGCTCAAGCTAGGTGACGACGCGACTGTGATGGTTCCCGGGGTAGCTGAACCTATACCGGCAAGGGTGGCTCTTATTAGTCCCGCGCTGGATCCTGGAAGCACGACGGTCGAGATTTGGCTCCGGATCGACAACCGAGATGGAAGCCTCAAGGCAGGAACGCCGGTGCGAACCTCGATCACCGGCCGCACAGTTCCAGCGGCTATCAAGATTCCGCTGGCCGCGGTGCTGACGGCTCAGGATGGAAGTAAGTCGGTTATGAGGATCGGTTCCGATGGTACGGCCCATCGCAAGAGCGTCAAGCTGGGGATTCAGAATGGCGAGGAGGTACAGGTGCTCTCCGGTTTGGTGATGAGCGACTTGGTCATCACGGAGGGTGCCTATGGACTCGACGATGGTACGAAGGTAAGTGTAGCCAAGGATGAAGACGAGAAGCCTGCGGCTGGCCAGGGTGGACAGTCAAAATGATTCTTCAAGAGAGCAGCCCTGTAGTGCATGACGATGAGAACTTCTGGCTCTTAAGGTACCGAGGACCGATCTTCTTTTTTCTTATAGTGCTATCGCTGGCTGGTGTCTACCTGGCGCAGAGGGTACCCATTTCTGTCTTTCCAGAGACGAATTTTCCGCGAGTCGTCATTGGTGTCGATAACGGAGTTATGCCGGTCGAGCAGATGCAGGTGACTATTACAAAGCCGATTGAGGACGCCATTAATTCGGTCCCGGGGCTACTTACTGTGCGTTCCACGACTAGCCGAGGGTCGGCAGAGATAAGTCTATTCTTCGACTGGAATCAGGATATGTTTCATACGCTTCAGTTGGTGGATGCGGCTCTCAGCAAGGTCGGGCAGGCACTTCCAACGACCGCTAAGATTACGACGAATCGACTTACTTTTGCGACGTTTCCTATCCTTGGTTATAGCCTCAGTTCGGATACCTTGTCGCCTACTCAGCTATGGGAGCTGGCTACCTATCAGTTGAAGCCGCCGATCAATAGGGTGAGTGATGTGAGTACGGTAACAGTGCAGGGAGGGAAGGTCCCGGAATTTCATCTGACTCCGAATCTAGCTCGCATGCAGGCAGCAGGTGTGACGATTCTTGATTTGGTTAATGCGGTGCAAGCCTCCAATATCATCGACTCTCCTGGGCTATACGAAGCTGACCATCAGCTGATCCTGGGCCTCGTGGGAGCTCAGGTGCATGATGCGGTTCATCTTGGTCAATTGGTGGTAAAGATGACAGCGGGCGGGGCGCCGGTAAGAGTCGCGGACGTCGCAACTGTTCAACCGGGGACTCTTCCTGTCTACACCGCTGTGACAGCGAATGGCAGACCATCGATACTTCTCAATATTGCGCGTCAGCCTTCCAGTAACACGGTGGCCGTCGCCGATGCTGTTGCCACGGAGGTGGATCAGCTCAAAAAAGTATTACCCGCTGGGGTTAAGTTAGAGCCGTTTTACGATCAGTCCGCCCTCGTTCGCGAAAGCATCAGGAGCGTGCGGGATGCGATTATGATTGGCTTGCTGCTTGCCTGCATCATTCTCTTTCTATTTCTGGGGGATTGGACGTCATCACTGGTTGCTGGCTTGGTCATCCCAGTAACCGTTGCAATCACTGTGCTTTTCCTGTGGCTCATCGGCCAGAGCTTTAATCTAATGACCCTCGGCGGCTTGGCAGCCGCGATTGGTCTGGTTATTGACGATGCGATCGTTGTCGTCGAAAACATCGTCTTGCATCGCGACGCAGGGGAGAGCCGAACTCAAGCTGTTCGTCTGGCTTTGCGTGAGATTATGGCGCCGTTGATCGGCTCCACCATCACTCCGGTTGTGGTCTTCCTTCCTTTGATCTCAGTCACTGGTGTTACCGGCAGCTTCTTTCGCGCGCTGGCAATCACGATGACGGCTTCTCTATTGACCTCCCTCCTTCTAGCTCTGACCTGGACTCCGGGGCTGAGCCTTGTTCTGCTAAGAGATCGCCGATCTCCCCTTCCAGAAGACACTCAACACGCGCAACCTGGTCCAGGTCGCATTATGAGCCGTGTCCTCCATTGGCATGGAATCGCGCTCGAATGGTCACTCCGGCGGCCAATGGCTCTGCTGGGTATTTGTGTGCTGTTGGTAGGCGGAACGTACGTTGCGTATCGAGGATTGGGTTCCGATCTGCTCCCCGAGATGGACGAGGGCGGTTTTATTCTCGACTACATTATGCCCGCTGGCAGTTCTCTCAGCGAGACGGATCGGGTTCTTACTCATGTCGAAAAAATTCTGCATGACATGCCGGAAGTAGAGACCACGTCGCGAAGGACCGGCCTGCAGATGGGCCTGGCGGCAGTGACGGAGGCAAATACCGGCGATATGACGGTTCGCCTCAAGACTTCACGCAGCCGCGGAATCGATGAGGTGATTGCAGATGCCCGCGCTGAGATCAAGAAGACTGAGCCCGAATTAGATGTGGAGTTCACGCAGGTGCTGCAAGACATGATCGGGGATCTCTCTAACGCTCCGGAGCCGATTCAGATCAAGATCTTTGCAGGGGATCCAGCGCTTCTGCAACAACTGGGACCACGGGTCGCGACAGCCATCGGAAAGATCAAGGGAGTCGTCGATGTGCAGAACGGAATCGACAATACCATCAGCGGTCCAGCGACTAGCTTTGAAGTCGATCCGGTGGTGGCGGCTCGGCTGGGGTTCACGCCGATGGAGGTCGCCGAAGACGCTACTTCTATCTTAGATGGCGTCACGACGACAGATCCGGTGATCGCGAACGGCCACCCCTACACCATTCGAGTGCGGCTCGGCGATGAGACGCGAACGTCCTTAGATGCGATTGAGAATACGGTCTTCAATAGCTCCAGCGGTAAGACTGCATCCTTGGGTTCGCTTGCCCAGATTCAGCAGTTGCCGCCTCAAAATGAGATTCGCCGGGAGAACCTTCAGCAGCTAGTTGTCGTCACAGGACGGTTGGAAGGCTCGGACCTTGGCACGGCGATGGTCCAGGTACAGAAGACGGTCATGGATATGCATCTGCCGACTTCTGTTCGAGTTGAATACGGCGGCACTTATCAGGAGCAGCAGAGGTCTTTCCGCGATTTGCTACAGGTACTGTTTCTTTCTCTGGCTCTCGTTTTTGGGGTCCTGCTCGTTGAGTTCCGTAATTTCTTTGCTCCGCTAGCGATTCTTATCTCTTCGATCCTCTCGATCGCCGGAGTTGTCTTTGCCCTGCTGATCACGAATACGACTTTTAATGTCGCCTCGTTCATGGGCGTCATCATGGTGATCGGTATCGTTGCCAAGAATGGCATTCTCTTGCTCGACGCGGACGAACGGTTTCGTAAGGAAGGCATATCTGCCCGCGATGCGATGGTACATGCCGCGCAACGCCGGCTGCGCCCTATCGTCATGACAGCTACCGCAGCGATCTGCGGCATGCTTCCGCTGGCCTTTGCCCTTGGGGCGGGGTCTCAAATGTTGCAGCCGCTCGCGATCGCTGTTATCGGTGGCCTGCTCATCTCCATGTTGCTGAGCCTGATCGTCACACCAATCGTTTACTACCTTCTTACAAGCGGCCGCGAAGCCACTAAGTTGG
The DNA here is from genome assembly GCF_018449545.1 of Granulicella sp. dw_53. Taxonomy (GTDB): domain Bacteria; phylum Acidobacteriota; class Terriglobia; order Terriglobales; family Acidobacteriaceae; genus Edaphobacter. Next base: position 125,209 of record NZ_JAAVUR010000002.1, read on the forward strand.
AAGCTCTATAGAGCCAGGTAAGGCCCGAAGTTATGCTCCGGGCCTTACCAACAGGAATCATGGAAAGACTACCGTCCTATAACCAGCACAGTAAAGCTCCCAGGGATCACGGCGGGACGTGGATGAGGAACCGCCACAGTGGCCGCAGGAGTAGGACCGAACTCCGCGGTGACTAAGTAGAGGCGACCTGTACCCGGATCGAGAGTCATGGTACGCGCTCCTTTTGCTGTCTTAAGTGTCTGCGTCGTCGGATATTTTCCAGAGCTAGTGTCGACGACAGAGAGCGTCGCATCGCCTCCGTTGGAGGAGAAAGCTACGTTGTATCGCGCGTCGAAGCCTGCGGCATCGGGAGAGTCTCCGATTGTTGGTGTTGCCAGAACTTTGCCGCTGAGGGAGTCCGTTACTGCCATCTTGCCTCCGTCGCAGACCGAGAATAAACGATGTCCGGGTATATCGAACGCGAGACCCGATGGAGATTCGCATCCAGCGAGAGGCCAGTTTTCCAGGACCTTTTTTGTCCGCGCATCCATTTTTACGATCTCATTTTTATCTTCGATGTTGACGTATACAGCTCCTCTCCCATCTACCGCCGGGAACTCAGGCTTGCCCGGGAGGGAGATCGTTGCGACGATCTGACGGCTGGTGGCATCGACCACGCTGACGTTTTTGCTTCTTCCATTGAAGGCCCACACCGTGTGAGTTGATGGTTCAAAGGCGATACCATCTGGGTTGGTCCCTACCGGAATGGTAGCAAGGGTTTGGAGATTACTGCGATCGAAGACAACCACGGCGTTACCTGCGCCGTCACTAATGTAGCCAATTTTTCCATCCGCATCCAATGCGACGCCGTGGGTACTCTTCATGCCAGTTACGGCACCTATGACTTTGCCAGTTTGTATGTCCAGAACCTCTACCCGCGCGTTATGTGTCACGTAAAGTCTGTGTGCAGGTCCATCAGCGAGGAGATAGTCCCAGCTACCTTCGCCGCCAATCTTCCATCGGTCGATGATGTGATATTGGCTCTGACCATGCAACGAAGGTGGACAGAGAATTGCAAGACTACCGAGAGCAGCCAGAGAGAATAAAAGTTTACGAGAACGGGAATGGCGTGACATAAACTGCTCCGAGAGGGGCTCGGCAGAGTGGCGCTGCCGGCAGCACCAGTCTCGCATTGCAAGCTTAAGACAGCCTGAAGGTAAGCGGTATAAATTAGGGCTTTGTCTGAATCCGCGACGGCAATCGAACTGAGACGCGGGTACCTCTGCCAACTACGCTGCTGATCGTAATACTTCCTCCAACCCGATCACATATCGCTTTACAGATTGCCAGTCCCAGGCCGGTTCCGCCGCTCTTGCGATCGCGTGAGGAGTCTGCCCGGAAGAAAGGCTCGAAGATACGTGGGAGAACTTCCTCGGGGATGCCTTCTCCTTCATCTTTAACGGACATCGTCATAAAGCCATCCATGTCTTCCAGGTTGATCGAAACCAAGGATTCGGCAGAGCTGTGTTGCAGGGCATTATGGAGCAGGTTTGAGGCGAGAAGTCTACACTCTTCTCCGTCGATACAGACTTGCGTCGATGTGGTCCTGGTAAGGTTGACAGATATTTTCTTAAGCTCGGCGAGGGAAGAAAAGCGATGAATTGTCTCCTCAGCAAACATTGCCATATCGACTGGTTCATTTGGTAGAGAGATGCGGTGATCTGACTCGTATTCAACTCGCGCTAGAGTCAACATCTCGAGAACGGCACTTTCAAGGCGGCCGCAATCTTCAAGGCACACGGCAAGTCCACTCCGATAGTCTTCTGCAGTGCGCTCTCGCATCGTGAGTAGTTGTAGAGACGATTTTATGATCGCTACATCGGTCTTCAATTCATGTGCGGCGTCGCTCGTAAATCGTCGTTGCTGAGAGAAGGATTGTTCGAGCCGGGCCAAGGTGGTTTCTATTGCTTTTGTGAGTGGTGCGAGCTCGCGCGTTGACCGGGCGATATCGGGTGGATTGAATGACCATTGTTTGATAGAGATTCCGGCAGCCTCAGATGCAAGCTGATGCAGCGGAGCGAGCGCTCGTTGCAGGAACCAAGCAATTAGCACCGCGGTGGTGATGAGAAGGAGCAGAGACAAGAAGGAGTAAAAGCGAACTGCTTCGTATATCTCTCGCCAGACTTGTGTGGTGGGAGAGCCATATAGCACAGTAATATTCCGTCTGATCCCCCCGTGTTCGCCGGGGTCGACAATCCTGACGGTGTCTATTCGCACAAAGCGGTAGTCCAGCTTGTTTATCGTTGTATGGTATACGCCTCTTTTGCTTTTGGACCCGATCACTTCGGCAGTGACTTCTTGCGGCCATGTCTGCGAGTGACCGAGGGTACGGCTGTTGTCTTCCTGGACTGCAAATAGATCGCCACTGGGGACGGTGATACTGCGCGTATCGAGCACCAGGTTATCGTCTGCGTCGTCAGCATCTGCTACAGCTCCCAGCAGAGATTCGGCCCGCCCGTGAAGCATAACGTCAAAGGCGCGAAAATGAATGTGGCGCTCATAAAATACACTCGTCACAGTCACCGCAAGAGCGGCGATTGTCTCTGCGAAGAGAACGCCGGCGATGATCCTGCGGGAGATGGATGTGAATTTCAAGACGAAGGCTCCTGGATTGCATCCAGCCGGTATCCACGTTGACGTACGGTCTCGATCAAGCTTCGAGCGCTATCCGCATTGAGCTTGCGCCTTAGATTTGATATGTGAGCCTCAATGACGTTTGAGTGATGAGCCCAGTTGTAATCATAAAGGTGTTCGAGCAACTCCTGTTTTGATACCAGGGCGCGGGGACGGTGCATGAGGTATTCGAGGATTCGGTATTCTGTCCGAGTTAGGTCCAATAGCCGGCCACTTCGGAGTGCTGTCTGTTCTACCGTATTTATTTCGAGATCGAAGATCTTAAGTTGGGAGCTGGCTCCCCCCTTGCCACGTCGAATCAAGACCTTAACTCGTGCCATCAGTTCTCCCAAGTCGAAAGGCTTGGTCAGGTAGTCGTCTGCACCGGCGTTTAGAAGTTGAATGATGGATTCTGTACCCTCGCGGGCGGTTAAAATTAGTACGGGTGTCATGTTCTTACGGGCGCGAATATGCCGCAACATCGAAAGACCATCCTGTCTGGGGAGCATGAGATCCAGAATAATTGCGTCGTAGTGATCGTTCAGTGCCAGATGCTCTCCTTCTAGACCGTCTCTTGCGTGGTCAACAGCGAAGCCAGCTCCTTCACGCAATGCCGATCCTAGATTTTCGGCAAGTCTGAGCTCATCTTCAACTATGAGAACGCGCAAAGTATCACCATTTGGCAGAAACGAATTTTGTAAGTCATGTCGGCTTGCTCGAAGTTAGAAATCGATATCGCGGCGTGTACGATTAAACGTCTTTGGCCTCTCCAGGCCGATAGAAGGACTATCAACCACTCAAGTGTAACCATCGAGGCAAACAAGCGAAATCAATATGACGCCGGAACCTAGCAGCTCATTCCATAATGCCGAACCCTAGCTTAAGACAACCTGAAGACGAACTCGATTGGCCGATTCGCATCAGAACGGGCCAAGGCGATATGCAGCAATGAAAGAGAGAAGCGCCAGCATTTAAAGGTGTTCAAATCGGCAGGGAAGATTCGGCGCGAGAGGTAGGCCATAAGGCCTACGCGAACCTGTGGAATTTTGCCTATAGTCGACTGAAATGTCGAAGTTAGAGTGGTGGGAGTTTCCGTTCTTGCAAATCGCTTCCATTGCGAGATTTCTTTAGAGATGGCTTATCTCTTATTCGCAGATGGAGCTGTGTGTCTGCTTGAAGGTATCGCCTGCCATCGAGGGTTAGGAGCAGCATGTCGATTGAAACTGTGACTCGAAGCGATCCGCGTTATCGCACCTTAGTTAAAGGCAAAAACTCACGCTTTCCGGCTTCCGAGGCGGATACGGCGAGCCGAATTGAGCTTTGCGACAACGCGGCGGATGTTGCGACGGCGTTGCAAAGGGCGGTGAGTGAAGGACTGCGACCTACGGTGCGAAGTGGGGGACATTGTTATGAGGACTTCGTATACAACAATCCCGGTGGGGTCGTTCTCGATCTGAGTCTGTTCACGGAGACGACGTCTTTGCCTGATTCGCCGAGGTATCGGATTGCGGCTGGTGCGCAGCTTGGAGGCGTCTACTCTGATCTGTACAAGCGCTACGGCGTTACTTTGCCTGGTGGGACGTGCGGTTCCGTGGCGGCTGGAGGACATATCAGCGGTGGAGGATATGGACTTTTGTCGCGGTTGCAGGGGCTGACGTGCGATTGGCTTTCGGCGGTCGACGTGTTGACCGTCGACGCTAAAGGGAAGGTCGTTGAGCGGAGGGTAGACCGCAAGCATGATCCGGATCTGCTGCGTGCGTGCCGCGGAGCTGGCGGCGGAAACTTCGGGATCATTACGAACTACTTCTTTGACGAATTGCCACCTGCTCCGCAGGAGGTGATTACGGCCAGCATCATCTTTTCCTGGCTCGATATGACCGAGGAGAGATTTGAGTCGATTTTGAAGACCTACGGAAATTATTGGGAGACGCGAGGCAAGGACCGGGAGACGTGGGGGTTATTTACGCTGTTTGGTGTGACGCATCGTACGGCGGGCCACTTTGGTATCTCCATTCAGTTCTGCAATCCTGACGGGACGTGTAAGGACCTGAAGGTCTTGGATGAGTTCATCGGTTTATTTCAGGCTTGCAAGCCAGTGCCAAGTACTCCAGGGACAGTTGAGGTGGTTGGAGGTGAGAGGGCGTTGCACCATGGACAGCCCGATGCGTGTTGGGGGCAGCAGATGATGAGTCGTCATCTGTGGTTGGACGCGAACGTTCGGGGGTGGACTGGCGGAGGAGCGGGCGGTGAGCAGAGAGGGAAGTATAAGTCCAGCTACATGCGGCGCAACTTTACCTCTGCGGAGATTGCTTGCTTCTATAAACATCTGACGCGAACGATTCCTGGAGTGGATCTTAGCCGCTCGACGGTCTCGGTGGATTCGTATGGAGGAGCTACGAACCGGAAGGAGCTGATCGAGGAGACGTCTATGCCGCAACGTGACTCGGTGATGAAGCTGCAGTTTATGACGTTCTGGAACCAGGAGCAGGAGGACGCTGCTCACGCGGAGTGGATTCAGGAGTTCTTCGCCGAGCTCTATTCCGGTCCGGATGCTCATGCGCAGTATCGAGGAACTCCTTATTGGAACGATCACTATGAGGGGTGTTATATCAACTATCCGGATAAGGATATGCTGCGTCATTCGTTCTGGCCGCAACTGTTCTATGGTGATAAAGGACTTGTTCCGGCGTTGCAAAGTGTGAAGCGGCGTTATGATCCGAACAACATCTTTCATCATGCCATGTCGATACGCGCATGAGTGAAGTGGCTGGAAGAACAGAGGAGAGACGAGGATGAGGGAGCGCTTGATGTTGAGCCGAAGAGATTTTGTTCGGATGACGGGATGCATGTCTCTTGGTGCGATGAGTCTGCGTTCTCCTTCGCTGATACGAACTGGTGAGCGTCTTCCGCGGTTTGCTTATGTCGGTCATACAGGGTGTTTTCAGGACGGTTCGGGATGCGGCATTGGGGTTTTTGCGGTGGATCGCGAGGGTTGGAGGCAGACTGGACTCGTTGCGAGTCATTCTCCTTCGTTTTTGACGCTGCATCCGAATGAGCGCTTTCTCTATGCGATTCATGAGGTGGATCGATATGAGAATCTGCCGACCGGGATTGCTGAGGCTTTTTCGATCGATGAGAGAGATGGAAGTCTCACGCTGCTGAACCGGCAGCCGATGTCGTTGTCTGCGACTTCGCCCCGGCATGCCGCGGTTTCACCCGATGGAGGTTCTCTGGTGGTCGCGGTGCATGGAGGCGGGATGTATAACGTGCTTCCGGTTGAGGCGGATGGCCGGTTGGGGCGCGTTTCGGGGATCCTGAAGGAGACGGGTTCCGGGCCTTTGGAGGCGCATCAAGAGTCGGCGCATCCGCAGATGGTGGTCTTCGATGGGACCGGGAGGCGAGTGGTCGGCGCTGATCTGGGCAGCGACCGGTTGAGCGTGTTTACGCTGGATGAGGGCGGGCTTGCGGTTACGCAGCGGCGAGAGGTGGTTGCTGGCAGCGGACCGCGTCAGATGGAGTTTCATCCGCGAGGGCATCTGCTCTTCGTGGCGAATGGGTTGGAAGGCTCGGTCTCCTGCTATGGATATGACGTTGCGCAGGGAACGATCTCGGGGCTGAAGCAGCATGTGTTTCTGCATCGCGACCGTGGCGTTGCTGAGGAGAGCAACGTTGTGATGGCGATGCATCCGTCGGGACGGTTCTTGTATACGAGTCGGCCAGAGAGCGGTGAAGGCATTGCTGTCTGGGGGATCGATGCCGAGACGGGAGCGTTGCGAGCTGTTTCGTTTGAGAGCTCTGCGCCGGTGCATGCGATGACAGTGGCGGCGGATGGAGGCAGTCTGCTGGCGGTTAGCCGGGCGGGTGGAGGCGTGGTTCGGTGGCGCGTCGATCCGGTGGGTGGCAGGTTGAGTGAGCCTGTTTCGATGGCTGCTATGCAGACTCCTATGAGTCTGGCTGTGAAGTATCTGTAGACGGGCGTTCGCTGCTCCGCTGTGCCTTCGGGGGGTACCCCCCTTGGGGGGTATTTGGGCGTAAGCGGTTTATTTTCTGCTGTTTAGGCTGGTCATTTGGCCGCAACTCGTTGCATTAACAGGTAGTTATGTCCAAATACGAGATATGCAAGGGGTTAGCTTCACCTGGAATGGATTGAGAAGGAGCCTGTTGCTTTCCGCACTGGGCGGAGTTTTGCTTCTACTTCTATTTTAGCGGGGGGAAGATAACTTAAGTGCCAGTTGGATGTTGTTCATTTGTTTTGGGTTAAGTGGATTTGGGGGTTGACATTGGGTTTTGCTGGGGATTTTGAGGGATTTTTTGTAAGTGGTTGGTTGGGTTGGGGTTGGTTAACAAGGGCGAATACGGGGCCTTTACTGCGTTCATGTGACAGCGCAAACAGGCGACAGCAAGGATGACGGCGTGAAACAAGCAACAGCAAGTGTGGTTGTGGGAGGGTTTGTGGATCCCACCCTTCGCAAGTGCGCGAAGGATGGGGCACCCGGGCGTTGGTGCTGGTCTGTGAAGGGTCAGAACAAGCAACGGCAAGTGCAACCGCAGGTCTTTCGACTGCGCCCTCGCGATGAAGCTGCGAGGGCTTCGCTCAAGATGACAAATTTGTGGGGTCTTTTGTGGTTCTTTTGTTAAAGCGATGTGGTTGAGAGAGGGTGTTTGGTCCCAACCCTTCGCGAGAGACAAAGGCGCGAAGGATCGGGCACCCGGGCTGTTGAGGTTGGGGAGGGCGAGATTGGGTCGGGTGAGGGTATTGATTTTTTGGTTGATTTTGGGTTGGGATAGGAAGACGGTCGGGCTTTTGCCCGATACCCCACCCTATTTGCGATGAGACTGCAAAAAGGGTGGGGCACCCGCTTTTGTGCTGGCTTCGTTCTTTTGTGGGTGGGTTTGTCGCTTGCGGCTAGGTTAGCCTTTGCGGTTGAGCTAACCTTTTGCGGGTGGGTTTGTTTTTGTGGTTGAGTTTGTCTTTTGTGGCTGAGGTTTGGTTGGTTTTGTGGCAGGGATATTGATTGGGAGGTTGGAGCGGATGAGGATTTCTGGGCGGGTTTCCAGGCGTGGTTTTTTGCGGGGTGTGGCTTTTTCGGGGTTGACGGTGGCGGCGGAGCCCTGGCTGGCTTTTGCCAAGGATTTGGATTCGGGCAAGCTGCTTTTGGTGGGGACGCAAACGGATGCGCCCAGTTCGAGCAAGGGGATTTACGCTTACCGGTTTGAGGCTGGGAGTGGGGAGTTGCAGCAGATCGGGCTGGCGGTGGAGGCGGTCGATCCTACCTTTCTGGCGTTGGCTCCTGATGGCCGGATGGTCTATTCAGTGAACGAGGTGGAGAGTTCTGAGGGCAAGGCGGGTGGGACGGTGTCGAGTTTTACGCTGGATAAGAGGAAGGCCAGCATGCGGCTGGTGAACGAGGCCTTCTCCAAGGGGGGCGGGCCGACGCATATTGCGGTGGATCATACGGGGCGGTGTGTCTTCGCGGCGAACTATGGTGGAGGGAGTGTCGCTTCGTTCGCGGTGGGGGCGAATGGCCATCTGAGCGAGGCAGTGTCGTTCTTTCAGTACAGTGCGGATGCGGCGCGGCAGGAGAGGAAGCCGCATGCGCACCGGGTGACGGTGTCGCCGGATAATCGCTTTTTGCTGGTGAACGACCTGGGGCTGGATGAGATACATGTCTACCGGCTGGATGCCGCGACGGCGAAGTTGACTCCCAACGATCCCCTCCATTGGAGGGCGACGGTAGGCTATGGGCCGAGGGCGCTCCAGTTTCATCCGAACGGCAGGTGGGCCTATTGCGTGAATGAGCTGAAGCCGACGGTGAATGTCCTGGGGTGGGACAGCGAGCGGGGTACGCTTACGACGTTGCAGGATATCTCACTGGTTCCGCAGGGATATCACGGAGACGCCGCGCCGTCTGACATCGTCTTCGACAAGGAGGCTCGTTTTGCGTATGTCGCGAGCCGGCTGGACGATTTTATGGCGACGTTCTCGGTGTCTCCGGAGGACGGGAGGCTGACGCTGCTGGAGCATACCTCGTGCGGAGGAAAGAGGCCGCGGCACATTGCGCTGGATCCGAGCGGCGGTTGGCTGCTGGTCGCGAACCAGGATACGGACGAGATCGCGGTGTTTGCGCGGGATAAGAAGACTGGCCGGCTGGCGCATACTGGAAAGAACTTTCCTTTGGCGAAGCCGCAGTGCCTGGTCTTCGTTTAATTAACGGTTGGCGGACGCGCTGGAGACGGCGCAGCCGCTTACGAATCTGGTTTCTCTTCGTATTACTCTTCGTCTGGACTTAAATCTGACGAACCAGCTGTATTGTGCCGATAGTTAAGTAAAACTCTGATTGATAAGGGTTTGTTTGGCTTTTCTTTCGGGTCGCCGTGTGCCTACCTAAAAAGGGCCGATATCTGGAGCGAATTGTTTCCCATTTCGGGAATAATGAGCATGGATCGGGTTTCTATGCAGTAACCGCAACATCTTTTCTACATCTGGTTTGAACCTTGGTTGGCTCACGCGAGGTATTGCCATAAACTTTGCAGGGGATTTAATCTCCGTCCGTTCAAGCATCCAGTTTGAAGATGCGCCGTGCAACGAGGAGAGAAAGATGTACGTTGAGCGACGCATGCGGATCCGGTACTTTCTCGCGTTCTGGCTGTTTGTGCTGAGCGGCGTAGCATTTCTGGATCGCACGAATATCTCCATTGCGGGCCTGCAGATCGATACTGAATATGGCCTGGGAAATCAGCGTCTGGGCTGGATCTTCAGCGCGTTTTTGATCGGGTATGCGGGGTTTCAGTTGCCGGCTGGCTGGTTGGCGGCGCGGTTTGGGCCGAGGCGGGTGCTGACGCTGGGGGTGATGTCGTGGGGGGTGGCGACAGTGCTGACGGCGCTGCTGCCATCCGGGATTACGCATGCGGTGGTGTTGCTGATTGGAATACGGTTTGCGCTGGGGGCGGGGGAGTCGGTGATCTATCCGGCGGCGAACCAGTTTGTGGCACGGTGGGTTCCATTGAAGGAGCGAGGGTTCATCAATGGCCTGATCTTTGCCGGCGTGGGGGCGGGGAGTGGGCTGACGCCGCCGATTCTGACCTGGCTGATTACGCAACAGGGGTGGCGGGCGGCGTTCTGGTTCAGCGCGGTGGTGGGTTTTGCGGCGGGAGCGGTGTGGTGGTACATGGCTCGGGATACGCCGGAGGAGCATCCGGCGGTGATGGCGGCGGAGCTGAGCGAGATACGGGATGGGTTGTCGTTTGGGGCGGTGCGGCCCGCGGCGGCGGCTCCGGCGGTGATCTCGTGGCGGGCGATCTTTCATCGGCGGGATTTGCCGGCGCTGATGGTGGGTTACTTCGGCTTCGGGTATGTGGCCTGGATCTTTTTTAGCTGGTTCTTTCTTTACATGGCGCAGGTGCGCGGCTTCGACCTGAAGGCGAGCGCGCGGTATGCGATGCTGCCGTTTCTTTCGATGACAGTGTGCTGCCTGGCGGGAGGAGCGTTGAGCGACCGGCTGACGGCGGCCTATGGGCTACGCGTGGGGCGGTGCGGGTTGGCGGCGGCGGCATTGTTGCTGACGGCGGTGTTCCTGGTGCTGGGCTCGCAGGTGCGGAGCCCGGAGCTGGCGGCGGTGATTTTGGCGGGTGGGGCCGGCGCGTTGTATCTTTCGCAGAGCTCGTTCTGGTCGGTGTCGGTGGATATCGCGGGGCGGAGCTCGGGGGTGTTTTCGAGCATGGTGAATATGGGGGGGCAGATCGGTGGCGCGGTGACGGCTTCGCTGACTCCGTGGATCGCGCAACGGTATGGCTGGACGACGTCGTTCGCGCTTTCGGCGGCGCTGGCGGTGGTCAGCGCTATCTGCTGGATGACTGTTCATCCTGAACTGCCACTCGAGAGTTGATGAGGTCTTCCGCCGTTATGGACACACAGCAACGCCGTGGTAATGCAGCTCTCAGCCGGATGGTGCTGGTGGCTCTGCTGGTTTGCCGGGGGCTGGCCGCACAGACGGCTGCTCCGCCGGTGAGGGAGCATCCGGTTGCGCTCAACAGTGTGGTTTCGTATGGCCCTAACTCTGCCGTCGATCCGCATATGGATCTGGATGTGACGCTGCCACTGGACGATGGGGGTCCGCTCAGCCTGGATCTAGCGGAGTTTCGCTATCGGCTGGTGGGGTACGACTCGGAGTGGAAGAGCACGCGGATGCACACGGTGCACTATCAACAGCTCGCGCCGGGGCGCTATCGCTTTGAGGTGCAGGAGCGCAAGAACGGTGAGGACTGGCGTTCGCACTCGGTGACGCTCTCGATCGGGGAGCAACCGCAACTGTACCAGACGTGGTATTTCTATCTTGTTCTGTTGCTGCTGGCGGTGGCTTTGCCGGTGTATCTGTACCGCCGGCGTGTGCAGATGATGAAGGGCCATATCGGCATTGTGCTGGAGGAGCGGAACCGCATTGCACGAGAGTGTCATGACACGCTGATGGCTGGGTTTGCGGCGATCTCGTGGCAGTTGGAGGCGACGGCGAAGCTGTTTCACGATGGCGATCTGGTGGGAACTCCGGTGGCCAAGTCGTGCGAGCTGGCGAGAAGCATGGTGGCGCACTGCCAGGCGGAGGCGCGGAGGATTATCTGGGATCTTCGTGACAGCGACGAGGTGACGAATATTCTGTCGCAGGCGCTTACCCGAACGCTTGCCGCGAATCATACGCGAGAGGTGATCGAGACGACGCTGGATGTGGAGGGTGATGAGATGCCGCTGGCGCCGGGATGCGTGCATCACCTGGTGTGTATTGGGCAGGAGGCGATTACGAATGCGATCCGGCATGCCGATCCGACGCAGATCAACGTTCGTCTGAAGTATGAAAACGATGCGCTGAGCCTGTCGATTCGCGATAACGGACGGGGATTCTATTCATCGGACCGGTCGGCGGCGCGGCATGGACACTTCGGGATTCCGGTGATGGAGGAGCGAGCACGTAAGCTGGGAGGAACGTTTCGTCTGCAGACGCAGGTGGGCAACGGTACCGAAGTGATGGTGAAAGTATCCTTCAACGCAATGCAACAGCCGGTGAACCAGGAACACCACGTTATAAGGTGGATTGGAATATGAAACAGATTCGCGTCCTGCTGATTGAGGACCACTTTCTTGCGCGCATGGCACTTCATTCTGTCCTGTCGGGGCATGCGCAGATTGGCATCGTAGGCGAGGCGAGCGATGGCGAGGCGGGGTTGACGATGTATCGCCAGCTTCTTCCCGATGTGGTGGTGCTCGACCTGCGATTGCCGCGGTTGAGTGGCTTCGAGGTGATTGCGGAGCTGCGGAAGGAGTTTCCGCGGGTGCGCATCGTGGTGCTGTCGAACTACCAAGGCAGCGAGGATATCTATCGCGCGGTTCGCAATGGTGCGATGGCTTATCTGACGAAAGATGCGAGTGGCGAGGAGCTGCTGAATGCGATTCAGAATGTGAATCGCGGCCTGCGCTACCTGCCGCATGGGGCGCTGGATCGTCTGGCGGAGCGGATGCCGTCGGTGGATCTGACGCCACGGGAGTCGGAGGTGCTGGCCTGCATTACGCAGGGGCGCAGCAATCGCGAGATCGCCGAGGTGCTGCATATCGCTGAAAAGACGGTGCGCATTCATGTGAGCTCGGTGCTGGATAAGATGGGTGCGCGAGATCGGACGCAGGCTACGATTTATGCGCTGCAACGTGGCTTGATTCATCTCGACTGAGGTTTTCAGGCTGTGATGATGGTGGGGTTGGGGGAGTAGGGCTGCCAGGACTGGCGGCCCTTTTTCGTTGACTGGCGTGTTGCTCTCTAGGCCATTCGACCTATGGGTAAGCACGTCAAGCGCCTGATGACAGCTTCTCCGAAAAGTAATGGAATAGTCACATTCACGAAACACTTCTCATCGTTTGCAGAACAGGAGTCGATCCCTCTTTTGTGAACTGTCCGCATATTACGAAGTTCGACCTATTTGCATCTAAGAGGCCCTATAGTGAAAAAGGCGTTGCTGCTGTTTTGTTGTCTCCCATTTCTGGTATGTACGGCGCTCCTTCGCGGGCAGGCTGCAAACAACACATCGCTGGTTGGTACGGTGACTGATTCGACTGGCGGAGTCGTCGCCAATGCGCATGTTACGGGCGTGAATCGCGCGACGAAGGTCGCCTATACGGGTGATACGAATGGGGAGGGGTACTACTCCATTCCGTTCATTGCTCCTGGCACGTATGACGTGTCGGTTGAGTTGACTGGGTTTAAGAAGACGACGGCTTCGGGCGTTCTGGTGACGATCAATCTGGCGGTTCGTACGGACGTCATGTTGACGCTGGGAGATGCGGCGACCGAGGTTACGGTGTCGGCGGATACGGCGGCGTTGTCCACGGACGATGCGATGCTTGGCGAGACGATCGATACGGGCAAGGTAGAGAACCTGCCCATGAATGGCCGGCATGCGCTGGATCTGGCGGCGACGGCTTCGAATATTACGGTGAGCACGACGAATCCTTTCCTGGGGAATCCGCCGGGAGAGAGCGCGATTGGCGCGGGTACGAGGGCGGTCAACAACAGCTTGACGCTGGATGGTATCTCCATCATGAACAACCTTGGATCGACGTCGGCTGTGTCGCCGAACCCTGACTCGCTCGAGGCGGTTCAGACGCAGAACGGAAATTATCCGGCGCAGTATGGCAGCTATATGGGCGTCCACATCAACATGGTCACCAAGAGCGGTACGAACCAGATTCATGGCACGGTCTACGACTACATTCAGAACGATGCGTTGAATGCGAAGGCGTGGCTTACGGCCCCGGGTGGGCAGAAGAGCTCGCTGAGGTATAACCAGTTTGGTGGTGTCGTCAGCGGTCCGGTGGTGATTCCGTTTCTTTATAACGGACGCGATAAGACCTTCTTCATGGCTTCTTACGAGGGGCTTCGGGATACCTTTGGCACGCTGACGACGGGCACCGTGATGACGGCGGCGATGCGCAATGGAGACTTCTCTGCGTTGCTGGATCCTGCGCAGGTCCCGAGGACCGTCAAGCTTATGAATCCTTTTACCCGGCTTCCTTATGCTGGAAATATTATTCCTATCGATCAGATCTCTCCCCAGGCGCAGAGGGTGTTTCAATATTTGTCGCTGCCAACCCAGACGGGAAAGATCGCGAACAACTTCAACGCGAATGTGCCTTCGACGATCAATATGAATCAGAGCGTCGACCGCATCGACCATAACTTCGGAGAGAAGATCAGGATCTTCGTTCGCTATGACTGGCAGAAGGTGGATTCGGTCAGCGGAGCGATCAACCCAAGCTCGAATGCCTACTCTCCGACCGCATCGCGCAACGGAACCATTGGTTATACCCACACGCTTACTCCGAACCTGGTTAATGACTTCCGGTATGGATACAACATTCTTACGACGCAGCAGTTGAACTTTTTCGCGAAGTTCGGACCGAAGGACGCGGGAAGCCAGTTGGGTATTCCTGGCTTTACGGCGGATGTTACCAATGACAATCCGGGTCTTCCCTCGATCAACATCACAGGCTACCAAGGCACGAATGGCGAAGATGGAAGCAACTGGTTCCAGGATGACCGCACCCTGCAGGGTTACGACCAGATCAGCTATGCGCGAGGTAAGCACAGCTACATGGCCGGAATCGATATCCGAAAGCTGACGATTGGACGTGCCGCGCAGAACGGTCCTCGTGGAACGTTTACCTTTAGCGGAACCTATACAGGGACCATTACACCGACCGGCATCGTTCCGGGCGATGGTGCGGCCGACTTCTTTCTGGGTGCGGCTCAATCGGACATGACGCCCTTCTTTCAAATAAAGGGATCTGTTGGTCAGTATCGCGATGGCTTCTTCGTGCAGGATACATGGCTGATTCTTCCGAAGCTTACGCTGACCTACGGCTTGCGGTACGAACTGCCGACCGTTGCTTACAGTCTCAATGGAAACGGCCGGGTTTTGAACTCGGACTACACGGCGTTGATTCCGGCGAGCACGGCGACTACTGCGACTGCTTATACCCCGGTACCCGGATTCAAGTTCACCAATCCGAACCATAATGACTGGGCTCCGCGTTTCGGCTTTGCTTACCGCGCGACGGACAAGGTTGTTGTGCGCGGCGGTGGCGGCATCTACTACAATGCCAACCATCTGAATGGATTCACGCTGGCAAGCACCAACTATCCGTTCTCCGCGTCGGTTGCCTATAACGGTGTAACTGCTCCGGCGGCACCTAATGTAACTTTCGCTACACCTACTCCGGGCGCGGGAGTCACTACTCCTGTTGCCGGCACACCCAATTCGTATGTGAGTGCGTTCACAGATAATCCCCATCTGCCTACGCCGCGTCTCTACCAGTGGAATCTCGATGTAGGTACTGAGCTCTGGAAGAATGCAGGTTTCGAGTTGCAGTATCTTGGATCCCGAGGCATCCACCTCGACGAGAGCTTCTACCCGAACCAGCCACAGCCTGGCGCAGGCAACGTAAATGCACGCCGTCCTTTCCAGCTCTTCGGACAGATTCGTCAGATTCAGAACGACAGCTTCTCGACTTATCAAGGGCTCACTGCGATTCTGCGTCAACGAGTTACTCATGGACTTAGCATGAACTTGGGATATACCTGGTCGCATGCGCTGGATACCTCCGCCGATTCAAACGGTGGTGGCTCCGCGATGTTCCAAGGCCATTTGAAGCTGGACTATGGAAATTCGAACTGGGATATGACGCATCGGTTCGTCGGCGTAGTTACTTATGCGCTGCCTGAACTGAACACGCGTAGCCTGCTGGTACGAGAGACGCTGGGCGGGTGGCAGGCTAATAGTATCGTCACGCTGCAGACAGGTCTTCCAATCAACGTCACTATCGCAACGGACATTGCGAATGCAGGCAATGTAGGAGGGCCACAGCGGCCTAACTTCGTCCATATCGCCCACATGAGCTGCGATCGCGACGCCGTTGTCGCACGCGGTAACAAAGGGTGCCTGGATGCGACTGCCTATGCGCAGCCTTCGGCCTTCACGTATGGCAACCTGCACCGGAATGATGTCCATGGCCCAGGCTACGAGAACGTCAATCTCTCTGTCTTCAAGAACTTTGCGATCGTCGAGAATGTGAAGTTTCAGTTCCGCCTTGAAGGTTTCAATATCTTCAACCACCCCAGCCCGGCGAACCCGGCGGCGGGAGATCTTGCTCTAGGAGGATCGAGCTTCGGTTCGATTACCTTGGTTCAAGGCGCAGCGCGTGTTCTCCAACTTGCGGGCAAGATCAACTTCTAAACTTTTTCATCTCTAGCCAGCAGCCGGTGGATCGCCACCGGCTGCTGTTTTTCTTTGGCTCTGTTCTGGTCTGACTCTCTGGAAGAGTGGGACCTTCAGCAGGCTCTGACGATCTTCAGTTAGCATGCTTTTAGAGTCGTGTCCTACAGCTACAGGAGAATTGCTCAAGTCATGCAGGAGCCAAAAATGAGTTTCCGTTCGCCTTCGTCCTTGTCCTTCAAACTTCGTACGGCTGCGACGGTTTCTACTGTCGCCGCAGTGCTTCTGACGGTTACGCACATCGTTCGCGCGGATGAACAGAAGTCCGCCGCAGACTATGCCGCCGATCCGGCTGCGATGATCGATGCTTATCGACACGTCGAAGCAGCTTCGGTCTCCGATGCGATCGAGCAGACGCTTCACAAGAAGAGCTATATGTCGCATCGCATGCAGGCGATCTTCCCTACGAAGTTCGCCGGGATCGCGCTGACGGTGAAGCTGGTGAAGCAAGAGAATCATGATCCCGATGCGCTCTCGGGGATGCTCAAGGCGATCGATTCGGGCGGTCCGGGTTCCGTGTATGTGATGACCGTTGAAGATGGAGCGGACATTGCCGGCATGGGCGGCCTGATGGGGACATCGATGTTTGCGCGCGGGTTTGCGGGCGCGGTGGTCGACGGCGGTGTGCGCGATCTGCCACAGTTGAAGAAGATTGGCTTTCCGGTCTATGCGCTTGGTCCGGTGCCTTCCACGTCGGTTGGACACTATCGCTTCGGCGGGATGAATGTACCGGTCGATTGCGACGGCGTGAGGGTGAATCCGAACGACATCATCGTTGCGGACCAGGACGGCGTTGTGGTGGTGCCGCGTGCCCAGGCGGCGGAGGTTTTAATCGCTGCCCAGAAGCTGGATAACAGCGAGCACTCGATGTATCCGTTCATCGAGAAGTTTCACTCCATCGTGGAAGCGGTCAAACAGTTCGGAAGAATCTAGAGAGATTCGAGACTGAACGGTCGGTCGTCATTTCGCCATTTGTGGGCGGTAACCGGGCTGAAGTGTGTCTTAATGCGTTGAAAGAAGGGCGAGAGGATCGTCCATAAGGCATTAGCCCTATGACAAGCGGCTCTGGTTCATTTCAGATGATGATCATCTGAATGCTTGAGTTTGAGGTGCCGGAGATTCAGAGTTCTCTCTCTAAGATCCGCAGATTCGGAGGTTGGCGATGCCGATCGACGATCGATGCCAATTTCATCCTGTTCCGACGCGGGCAACCGGGACCCTTTCGTTCTACTATTATCGGCATCGAGCTGGTTAGAGATAGCTGGTTAGAAATATCTGAGGAGGAATATCACCATGGAGCAACAATCAAGAAGAGGTCTTCTAAAGAGCGCGGCCAAGGCGGCGGTTGTAGCTACGGGAGGGGCCGTGATGGCGCAGGGAGCTTCCGCGCAGGTCTCGGGCAAGCTGGAGAAGAAGTCTTACCCACCGAGGACGCCCCTAGCCGCGGATGCGAAGACTCCGGCGAAGGCGCCTTTGTTTTCGGGAGCGGTCTCCTACGGCAATCTGCTTTTTCTCGCCGGCGTGGGCGCTCACTTTCAAGGCACGATCGAGCAGCACACACAGCATGTCCTTGACGAGCTGGAGAAGAAGCTCATCAGCGCTGGCTCGTCGTTGGAGAAGGTCCTCAAGGTGAATGTGTACCTGAACGACCTGAAGGACTACGACGCGATGAACAAGGTGTATGGAGCCGCGAAATGGGGCGATACACCACCGGTAAGAACGACGGTCTCTCCTGCTGCTGGCATCCCCGGCAACTCGCTGGTTGAGATCGATATGATCGCTTACATTTAGCGGATCGTAGCTCGAAGAGCGATGCGGGCCCGGTATTAGGCTTTGTATCGGGCTTTGCATCGCTCTTCGGAGATGGCTTCCATTGGGCCGTCTGAATCAGCAGTAACTCCGGGCTTTATTACTTATCGAGAGAAGGTCGAACTCATGTCTCCGCTGAATACGTCAAAATGGTCCCGAAGAGAGATACTCAAGCAGTCGGGGATGCTCTCTGCTCTGGGAGCGGTCTCCGCAGCGTCCCCACTTCCTGCGAGCGCAGCCGGACTTGCCGATCAGCCGAAGCGACCTATGCTCGTCAAAGATGGCGACATCCATGACAACCTGTTTACCCGCATCGGCGTTCGTCCGATCGTCAATGGCCATGGCACTTACACGATCCTCAGCGGATCGTGCTCGTTGCCCGAGGTGAAGCAGGCGATGTTCGATGCGTCGTTCTACTTCGTGCAGATGGACGAGATGATGGACGGCATTGGAGCGCAGTTGGCCCAGTTGACCGGCGCGGAGTGGGGGATTACGACGACGGGTTGTGCTGCCGCCATCTGTCTCGCGACGGTGGCCTGCGTTGCAGGTACTGACATCGAGCGTTGCCAGGCGTTGCCCTACATCAAGACGCGGGACCAGGTCATCATTCCTAAGCACTCGCGCAATGCTTACGATATCGGCGTTCGTATGAGCGGTGTAGAGGTGATTGAGGTGGATTCGGCGGCGGAGTTCCGCGCGAAGCTCTCCGAGCGTACGGCGATGGTATATATCCTCTCCGGACCTGAGTCCGTGACCGGGCCGATGAGCATCGCGACGCTTTGCGCTATCGCCAAGGAGAAGAACGTCCCTGTCTTTGTGGACGCCGCGGCGGAGGAGCCGGTGAAGCCGAATATCCATCTGGCTGCGGGAGCTTCGCTGGTGGCTTACTCGGGCGGCAAGTGTATGCGGGGACCGCAGTCTTCGGGCATGTTGATTGGGAAGAAGGATCTTTGCAAGGCTGCGTATTATCAGGCTGCTCCGCACCATTGTTATGGGCGCGCGCTGAAGTGCAGCAAGGAAGAGGCGATGGGGCTGCTGGCCGCGGTGCGGCAGTGGTACAAGCGGGATCACGCTGCGGAGCAGGCTCAGTGGATGGCCTGGATGCAGCATATCGCCGACCGCTTGAAGGGGCTGCCATCGTTGACCGTCGAGGTGGAACCGGCGGGGACCGACCTCTCTAACCGATGCCCGAATCTGCATCTTCGCTGGGATGCCAATGCGTTGAAGATTACGGGAACGGAGCTGGTGGCGCGGTTGGATGCGGGTTCGCCACGCATCGTTCTTACGGGAGGGCAGGGCCACCGTCCGGAGATGATGCAAAGCTCGATCAGCGTGACTTCGTACATGATGCAGCCGGGCGACGAGCGGATCATCGCGGACGCGTTGTACGAGGCGTTCAGCAAGCCGGGTTCTTATGAGAATCCAGTTGTGCCTGCAGGTCCGCCTGCTTCGGTTCAAGGGAAGTGGGGAGTGAGCATCCAGTATCTGCGCGGAGTCGGTGAGCAGCACTTTGTGCTGGAGCAGAAGGGTAGCGAGGTTACGGGCGACCACCATGGAGAGATCTATAACGCTAAGTTCAACGGTAGTATTCATGGCGATCGGATCGAACTGCGGAGTGTGATGCAGGTGAGTGGAAACGAAATTCGTTCCACGTTCAAGGGAACGATTCAGGGAAGCAGAATGGCCGGTACGGTGAACATGGGCGAGTATGGCGAGGCGAACTGGAGTGCAGTGCGCGCTTAGGCGTTCTTCGTCGCTAAGGCTTCCTGAGCGAGAGTTGTTCTGATGGATTGTCTCTGCTGCACGTACTGCCTTCATGCGACGACTGAAGTAGAAGAAGCAGCTTCCGGTTTGGGTGGGTTGTCCTGGCGGGAGCTGGTTGGAAGCAATAGGTCCTCTCGTTTCGCTCGCTAGGGTTGGCCTGCCGCCGGAGTTAAGGAGTGTTAGTGAAGCAACGCATGCGGGTCCGGTATTTTCTCGGGTTTTGGCTGTTTGTATTGAGTGGTGTAGCGTTTCTGGACCGTACGAACGTCTCTATCGCTGGCCTGCGCATCGATATGGAGTATGGCCTGGGCAACCAGCGCCTGGGTTGGATCTTCAGCGCGTTTCTGATCGGATATGCGGGCTTTCAGCTTCCTGCGGGATGGCTGGCGGCACGGTTTGGGCCGCGGCGTGTGCTTACGTTTGGAGTGCTGTGGTGGGGCGTGGCGACGGGACTGACGGCACTTTTGCCGTCGGGGGTGCGGCATGCGGTGGCGCTGCTGATCGGGATTCGGTTTGCACTGGGGGTCGGCGAGTCGGTGATCTATCCGGCGGCGAACCAGTTTGTAGCGCGGTGGGTTCCGTTGAAGGAGCGAGGGTTCATCAATGGGTTGATCTTTGCCGGAGTCGGGGCGGGAAGCGGCCTGACGCCGCCCTTGCTGACGTGGCTGATTACCCATCATGGCTGGCGAGCTGCGTTCTGGTTCAGCGCGGTGGTGGGTTTCGCCGCGGGTGCGGTGTGGTGGAAGATGGCGCGGGATACTCCGGAGGAGCATCCGGGTGTTACGGCGATGGAGCTGAACGAGATTCGCACTGGCTTGTCCTCCGACTCAGCCGCGCAGACGCAAGCGACGGAGGGGGCTGCGCCGATCTCGTGGAGGGCGATGCTTCGCCGCCGCGATCTGGCTGCGTTGATGGTGGGGTACTTCAGCTTCGGGTATGTGGCTTGGATCTTCTTTAGCTGGTTCTTTCTTTACATGGCACAGGTGCGTGGATTCGATCTGAAGTCGAGCGCGCGATATGCGATGCTGCCGTTCCTGTCGATGACGGTGTGCTGCCTGGTGGGCGGAGCGCTCAGCGACAAGCTGACCGCGGCGTACAGTCTGCGGGTGGGCCGATGCTGGCTGGCTTCGGTGGCGCTGCTGATGACGGCGGTATTCCTAGTAATGGGATCGCAGGTCCACAGTCCGCAATTGGCGGGGATCATCCTGGCTGGCGGTGCCGGGGCGCTGTATCTCTCGCAGAGCTCGTTCTGGTCGGTGTCGGTGGACATCGCGGGGCGAAGCTCGGGGGTGTTCTCGAGCATGGTGAACATGGGCGGACAGATTGGCGGCGCGGTCACGGCTTCGCTGACTCCGTGGATCGCGCAGCGTTATGGGTGGACGACCTCGTTCGCACTGGCTGCTGGGCTGGCGGTGATCAGCGCTCTCTGTTGGCTGACGGTCCATCCTGAGCTTCCGCTCGATGCGACTGTTCTCTCGTCGAAGTCCTGAGCGACTCAAGCACGGCCAGATGAAGCTGTCTATCCGCAGGGAGGGTTTTTCTCCTGAGGTTCATCCTGTCGAAAGAAGCCAGCCCATAACGGTAGCGTTTACGCAATTCACATTCCCGTAACACTCTATTCAACCTTTTGTTACGGTGAGTACGGCATCCTTGCTCTGACCCCACATTGCTTGCGATTTCACGTTGCGAGTGGCTAGCGCTCCCAGGTTCTTCGTGTGGGTATGTCTGTTTTGCTTTGTGTTGAAGGCTTAGAGAGAGCGGTCCGTCCATAGCATTTGCAGGTCTTGGGCTGAGTAATTAGATAAAACAAGGATCGAAAGGCTGGAAAATGAGAGTTGATAGAAGAGGTTTGGCAGGGTTGGCTAAAAAGTTTTCCCAGCATGCCTTCGTTGTACGCATGCTGCTGGCTGTTCTTTTGATGACACTTCCGATCGGAAGCGCGATGGCCCAGTTTGAGTCGGCTTCGGTGCTTGGGTACACGCGGGATTCGTCCGGCGCGGCGATCTCCAACAGTGCGGTAACGCTAACTAACACAGCGACGGGAATTGCGCAGACGAAGACCTCGGATGGCGAGGGCCGCTTCGAGTTTGCCAGTGTGCCGATCGGAACTTACCAGATCGTGAGCGAGGCTCCGGGCTTCCAGAAGACGCAGACGCAGACCTTCACGGTAACGACGAACGCCCGTCAGAGGGTCGATGTGGCGATGAAGGCCGGCTCGGTGAGCGAGACGGTGACGGTCTCCGGTGCGGCGACTGCCCTGGAGACAGAGACGAGTTCGCGCGGTCAGGTGATTGCGACACGCGAGATCGAGAACCTGCCGTTGAATGGCCGGTCCTATGCGGACCTGGTGCTGTTGGCGCCGGGCGTGCGCAAGTCGGCGCTTGAAAATCAGACTGCATCGAGCCGGGAAGCTTCCTTCGACGTGAACGGCCAGCGCTCGGCGTTCAACAACTTTTTGCTGGATGGTTTGGATAACAACAACTACGGCACCTCGAACCAAGGCTTCGCGAATGAGAATATTCCGCCGTCGCCGGATGCGGTGAGCGAGTTTCGGGTAGAGACGAACAACTACTCGGCGGAGTTTGGACGCGCTTCGGGCGCTGTCATCAACGTGTCCACGCGGCGTGGCACCAACCAGTTTCATGGCAAGGCTTACGACTATCTCCGCAACACCAGCCTGAATGCGATCGGGCCGTTCGTGCCGGTGGGCAACGTGAAGCAGGTCTTCATTCGTAACCAGTTCGGTGGCACTTTTGGCGGACCGATCTACAAGGATCACACCTTCTTCTTCGCAGACTATGAGGGACTGCGGCAGATCTTCCGTAATCCAGTCTCGACTGTAACGCTGCCGGATGCTGAGCAGCGGAACGGAATCTTCCTGCTGCATCGTGTCGACGGCACCACCGCTCCCATTCCGCTTTATAATCCTCTCACGGGAACTTCATACACCAACGGCATCATTCCGGGGACGCAGTTTGGAAAGGCCGTCCTGGCAGCTTTGCCAACGAACACGCTTCAGGGTGGCGCGGTGAACAGCGCCACGATCTCGAATAACTACAGTGCTTCGCCGCGTGGAACGATCCAGGACGATAAGGGCGATGCCCGTATCGACCATACGTTCAATGCCAAGTGGAGTATCTTCGGCCGCTACAGCGAGCATCAGGGAACGATCTTCGATCCTCCGACGGTCCTCGGCCGTGCGGGTGGTAACGGCAATGCAAACGTCAAGCTTCTGAACCGTCAGATCGCCGGCGGCGCGACCTGGGTCATTTCCTCTAATAAGCTGTTGGATATTCGCTTTGCCTATACCAAGAACCAAGGCGCGAAGACCCCGTTTGGCCAGGGAGATCCTTCCCTGCTGACGGAGAACGGCATCACCAACGGCATCCCGACGGACCCGAGCATCGTGCGCGATCTAAACGGACAGTCGGTAACGGGCTTTACACAGTTCGGCGCTCAGACCTCGAGTCCTCAGTTCCAGAATCCGGAGATCTACGATCCCAAGGGAAACTTTACCTGGGTACGTGGAAAGCACTCGATGAAGTTCGGCTATGAGTATGAGGCCGTCAACACGCAGGTGAACGACTTCAATCCGAGCTACGGGCAGGATAACTACGCCAGTCAGTATGCAACTGGGCCGACGACGACAGTTGGTAACGTCACGACTCCTTTCTACGCTCAGTGTCCCAATACCAGTGCGGCGAATACCAACTGCATTCCTGTTGACCCCGCGAATACAAATGGGGCGGCGACGCAGATTGCCCAGGCGCGGGCGTTGACCGACTTCCTGCTTGGCAACCGCTCGTCTTACTCGCTGACTAACTTCACGATCGTCAATCTGCGGCAGCGCTTCAACTATATGTATGTGCAGGATGATATGAAGTTGTCGCCGACGCTGACGCTCAATGTTGGTATGCGCTATGAGATTGCGACTCCGCAGTGGGAGCGCGATAACAAGCTGGCGAACTTCGATCCGACGACGAACTCGCTGATCCAGGCGAAGGGCGGCAGCATCTACGATAAGGCTTTGGTGCACGTTCCGCTCAAGAACTGGGGGCCGCGTTTTGGCTTCTCGTACAGCGCTACTCCAAAGACCGTTCTCCGCGGCGGCTACGGCATCAGCTACACGCAGTACAACCGTGCCGGTGGTGAAAATAACCTGACCTACAACGGCCCGAACGTAGTAAACGCTTCGATCAATAACAATAATTCGCTCTATCCTACTGCGGCCAGCCGTTGCACTAATGACACGCAGGATCAGACGTTGTGCTTCCGGCAGACGCAGCAGGGCTACGCTATTGGCTTGACCGCTCCTGCGAACTTCAATCCGCTCAAGGTCACTTCCCGCTACATTCCGAAGAACTTTGCTACGGGCTACGTGCAGAGCTACCACATCGGATTCCAGCAGCAGCTCCCCTGGGGAGTGGTGGCCGATGTTGCTTATGTTGGAAACAAGGGCACGCACCTGCAGGTACTGGCTGACTACAATCAGGCGACTCCCTGCTTGACTGCTACTTGCACTGCGTATCAGACACGTCGTCCGGTGCAGACCTTCGGCGATATCGAGATTGCTTACGGTGGCAACTCTTCGAACTACAATTCTTTGCAGGCGAAGATTGAGAAGCGAGCCGGCGCGTTGTATGTGTTGAACTCGTTTACTTATAGCCGAACGTTCGATCTGGCCTCTGGTCACCTCGATACTCCGAACAACGACAACTCGCGGATCAACTTTGCGAATCCCCGGAATGACTATGGTCCTTCCGCGTACGATCAACCGCTGAACGATACGACCTCGATCGTCTATGACCTTCCTTACGGCCATGGCCGCAAGTACGGTGCGCAGTCGAACTTCCTGGTCAACGCGGTGCTGGGTGGATGGCAGACGACGGTAATCAATACGATGACCAGCGGTCAGCCCTTCAACCTTACCTACACTACATCGTCGTCCAACCCACTTTTCACAACGGATCTGGTGACGTTGCGGCCGCAGTTGACGATTGCCTCGGCGAATATCAAAAATCCGTCATCCAAACGCGTCAAGTCAGCGACTGCGCTGGGTGGATACCTGGATATCACCAACCTGAAGGTTCCGTCAGTGGCGTTGGGCAATACCACTCCCTATGGCAATGTATCGCGCAACAAGCTGCGATCCTATGCCTTCTTCAATACTGATTTCGGATTGCACAAGCAGTTCGGTCTGTGGAACGAAGCTTCCAAGCTGGAGTTCCGTGCCGAGGCTTTCAATGTCCTGAATCAGGTCAACTACCAGGCTCCGGATGGCAATATCTCCAATGGCAGCTTCGGTACGATTACCAGTGCGTTTCCAGCACGTCAAATACAGTTGGCTGCGAAGCTGATCTTCTAACTGTTCTGAATGGATCGTACGAACGGCGCGTCTTTTACAGGACGCGCCGTTCGCGCTTTTGTAACGAGTGTTCTGTAGTGTGAATAAAGAGGAGTAGTAATGAGGATTGATCGGAGACAGTTTGGAGTGCTGGGAGCACTGGCGCTGGGAGCGGGTTACACAGAGCGGGCGTGGGGCGCGAAGGCGGCTCCTGTTGCTGCGAGTTCTTTTCGATTTGCGGTGATTGCGGATCCGCACATCATCGATGAGTTCTATGTTCCGGGCAGTGAGAACGGGGTGGAGGACAATACGACGATTCTGCAGACGGCCGATCATCTGACGGCGGCCCGAAGCGTCATCAACTCTATCGGCACAGGCAGCGGGCAAAAGATCGAGCAGACGTTTGTGGTCGGGGATGTGTTTCATAACTATCCGTCGGCGGACTATGACTTCTACTTCAAGAACAAGACCCGGATCGATCATGCGAAGGAGATCCTGGATGGGTTTGCGATGCCGGTGCATGTCGGGTTCGGAAACCACGACTACGACGAACACCAGAAGCCGGGTGTGTCGCGGGAGATGAGCCATCGGCTGTTCGAGGCGAAGCTGAAGACGAAGCCCTACTATGCAGTGGACTATAAAGGCTTTCGATTTCTGCACTTGAATAACTTTCTGGGTGTGACGTGGGATCCCTCCAGCCCTGCAAAGATGCGGGGATTCGGGTCCTTCGGCGAGGAGCAGTTGAATTGGGCGGAGGCGCAGCTTGCAGAGCGGAAGCCCACGGTGGTCTTTGTGCACTATCCGCTATGGTTGACGACGCCGACGGAGATGAAGGACTATGGCCTGCATCCGCTGTTGCTGAAGTACCGGGATACGATTCAGATTGTGATCTCGGGACACTGGCATAAGTGGATTGACTTCGCACATACGTATGGACCGCAGCATACGGTGATGGCTTCCACACGCTACGACCAGAACGCTCTGATGGTCTTCGAAGCGGATGAGAAGAAAGGTACGGTGCGGTGGACAAATAGCGAAGATGTGGAGTGGTCGACGCATTACAGCAAGCCATACCGGGTGGGTGTTTAGTTCTGAACCAAAGAACGAAGTAAGAGGAGCGGATGATGATAGCAAGCAAGGTAGTTGCGTTGGGCCTGGGAGTTGCGGCTTGCAGCGTTGCATTGGGGCAGGGGATGAGTACGGCGCAGCAGGACAAGACGGTGCGGATCAATCAGATTCAGGTGATTGGAACGCATAACAGCTATCACATGGGCTTTGCGCCGAGTGAACGCAAGCTATTGGAGAAGTCGGCTCCTAATTTTCTTAGCGGTCTTGACTATGGGCATGCGACGTTGTCGGACCAGTTGACGGCGGGAGTGCGGCAGTTGGAGATTGACGTCTTCCGCGATAGCCAGGGTGGACGATTTGCTCATCCGAAGATCGTCAGGGATGTGGCTGAGGCTGGCTTGCCTGCGGATCCGGACTTCGACCCGCAGCACCAGATGGACAAGCCGGGGCTAAAGGTGATGCATGTACAGGATTTGGACGAGCGAAGCCGCTGTCACACATTTGTGCTCTGCCTGACAGAGGTACGCGCGTGGTCGAAGGCGCATCCACAGCATCTTCCTATTTTTCTGCTGGTTGAGACGAAGGGCGGAAAGACGAAGCCGGGTTCGGGCCTGGTGGAGGTGGAACCGTTTGCGGCAGCCGAGGACTTCGACGAGTTGGATGGGGAGATTCGGTCGGTATTTTCAGCCGATGAGATGATCGTCCCGGATCAGGTGCGGGGCAAGGCGGCTACTCTGCCGGAGGCGATCGCGAAGGGTGGATGGCCCACGCTGGCGAAGGCCCGGGGGAAGGTCGTGTTTCTGATGGACCAGCGGGCGACGGAAGGGATTTACACGCAGGGGCATCCGGCACTGAAAGGACGGGTGCTGTTTACGAATGCGGTGGCTGGAGCTCCGGATGCTGCATTTATCGAGGAGAACGGTGGGACGCCGGAGGAGATCGACCCGCTGATCAAGCAGGGATACCTCATCCGGACGCGCAGCGATGAGCCTACCCAGCAGGCGCGGAAGAACGACACGGCGCGCCGGGATGTTACGCTGCGCACCGGAGCACAGATGATCAGCACCGACTATCCCGTGTCGGAGCCGGCGAGCTGGACGGGGTATTCGGTGGGGCTGCCGGGCGGGTTGGTGGCGCGATGTAATCCGGTGAACAAGCCTGCGGGGTGCGTGGATGGGCTGCTGGAGCCGGTTACGGTGCAGGCGGCGCGCTAAAGAGGCGGTTCGGAGAGGTCGAAGGGTTGCAAATGGTGGGTTTTAGGGCGTCGCGCAGCCTATAATGGCCTATGGCAACCCTTCAACCGGCCTCTCCGGAGGCTGGCCCGTCGGCTGGCGTTCCGACGGGGACGGAGATCGAGGCTGTTCCGCCCACGGAGGCGGGGATAGAGCTGGAGGCAGCACTGCCGGTGGGCGTGCGCCTGGAAGATGACGAGATCAGTCCTGTAAGCGGTAGGTCGGATCCAGAGGCGGTAGCGGGGATTGGGCTGGATGGTCCGGCGGGCGAGCTGCTTCCTCATCCGGTGGGTGGGAGTGTTCCAAGCGACATCGGCGAGTCCTCTGCGGCGCATCTGGTGGGGACGTCGGAGGCGGAGATTCATTCCGTCGATACGAAGTTCGCTACGCTGCTGACGACGGTGCATGAGAACCGGCCTGGGGACGATCTGGAGATTATCCGCAAGGCCTGGGCCTTCTGCCTGCAGCAGCATGAGGGACAGAAGCGTGCGAGCGGCGAGCCTTATGTGATTCATCCGCTCGAGGTTGGACAGGTGCTGGCGGAGCTGAGGATGGACTCTACGGCGATTGCAGCAGGGCTGCTGCACGATGCGGTGGAGGACACGGATGTCACTTCGGCTGAGATCGCGAAGCAGTTTGGAGAGCAGGTCGCGCACATCGTCGAGGGCGTGACGAAGCTGGACAAGATCAAGTTTGCCAATCGCGAGGATCACCAGGCGGAGAACATCCGCAAGATGCTGCTGGCGATGGTTACGGACATTCGGGTGGTGATCATCAAGCTGGCGGATCGGCTGCATAATATGCGGACTCTGGAACATCTGAAGCCGGAGAAGCAGCAGAAGATCGCACGCGAGACGCTGGATATCTATGCTCCGCTGGCGCATCGCTTAGGAATGGGTAAGCTCCGCGGCGAGTTGGAGGATCTGGCGTTTCGCTATACAGATCCGTATGCGTACGAGCAGCTTTCGACCGAGGTAGAGTCGCTGCGCGCGGCTGGTGAGGAGTTCCTGAGCAGAATTGTGAAGGAGCTGGAAGCGAAGCTGAAGGAGCATCAGATTCAAGGTCGTGTGGAGTCGCGTATCAAGCGGCTTTATTCGATTCAGCAGAAGCTGCAGGACCAGAAGATTCCTGTGGACCAGGTGTTCGACCTGCTGGCGATCCGGGTGATCTGCCAGACGGTGCAGGATTGCTATGCGCTGCTGGGGCTGCTGCATAGCATCTGGCGGCCAGTGCCGGGGCGGATCAAGGACTTTATCGCGATGCCGCGGCCCAATCTGTATCAGTCGCTGCATACGACGCTGATCGCCGAGGGTGGACATCAGTTCGAGGTGCAGATTCGTACGGAGGAGATGCATCGCGTGGCCGAAGAGGGCATCGCGGCGCACTGGAAGTACAAGGCTGGCGATACCGTTACTGCCAAGGATGAGCAGCGGCTGGCTTGGGTGCGTCAGCTGATGGAGTGGCAGCGGGAGATGACCGATCCGAACGAGTTCATGTCGACGCTGAAGATCGACTTGTATCCGGAAGAGGTCTATACGTTCACGCCAAAGGGCAAGGTTGTGGTGCTGCCGAAGGATGCGAGTCCGATCGACTTTGCCTACACGAT
Source organism: Granulicella sp. dw_53 (assembly GCF_018449545.1). Lineage (GTDB taxonomy): Bacteria > Acidobacteriota > Terriglobia > Terriglobales > Acidobacteriaceae > Edaphobacter. Next base: position 153,995 of record NZ_JAAVUR010000002.1, read on the forward strand.
TCATACCGAGGTCGGGAATACGACGATCGGTGCGAAGGTGAATGGACGGATCGTTCCGCTGCGGACGAAGCTGCGCAACGGCGATATCGTCGAGATCTCGACGCAGACAGGACATGCTCCGAGCCGCGACTGGCTGAGCTTTACGAAGAGCTCGCGAGCGCGCAACAAGATCAAGCATTGGCTGAATGAGCATGAGCGGCAGCGAGCTCTGGAGATCGGGAAGAAGCTGCTGGAGCGCGAGGCGCGGAAGTACAAGCTGTCTTTGGGAAAATTCGCCGAGGCGGACTATCTGCGGGTGGCGGCGGAGTATGGGCTGGGGTCGCAGGCGGACTTGCAGGCGGGCGTCGGCTTCGGAAAGTATTCTGCGCGGCAGGTGCTGAACAAGCTGGAGCCGGGATCGACGATGGCGGTGGAGCCTGCGTTGCATGAGAGCGGCGTTGCGGGCGCTGTTGGGCAGATGTCGGAGGCGGTGAAGCGGGTCTTCTTCGGCAAGGGATCGGACTCGCTGCAGGTGGAGGGTCAGGACGATCTGCTGGTGTACCGAGCGCGTTGTTGTAACCCAATTCGCGGTGAGGAGATTGTGGGTTATGTGACGCGCGGCAAGGGCGTCGCGGTGCATGCCAGAAGCTGTCCGAATGTACAGAATTTGTTGTACGAGTCGGACCGGCGAATCCAGGTGGAGTGGTCGCCGCTGGCGTCAGAGCCGGGCAAGGTGAAGCAGCAGACGTATCCGGTGAAGCTGACGATTATCTGCGACGACCGGGCTGGGATGCTGAAGGAGTTTACGGCGATCATCTCGGATGATGGCACGAACATCCGCAGCATGGACTCGAAGGCGCTGGAAGATGAGACGGCGCAGGTGGACTTCGTGATCGAGACGGTGGATGTGCGGCACCTCAACAAGATGGTGCTGAACCTGCGCAAGGTTCCCGGGGTGCGGGATGTGCAGCGGGTACAGAAGATCTAGGGACCCCCCTCCCCCCCTTTTTGCTTAAAGTCCTCGTTCTATTTGGTTTCGTCCTGGACTTCTAGCGGGGAGCTTTCGCGAGCCGAAGCTGTGTGCGCCGAATTGGTAAAGAACGTCGAGTCTCCGCGCTGAGCGTTTTTTTATCTCTTCTTCTATTTTAGTTGGTTTGCAGAAACTAAAGTGCCACTGGTAACTCTATGGCTGTAAATGGTTTAGGTGGTTTTGGGGCTTGACATGCGATTTTGCTGGGGAAAATGCAAATAATAAAGCCTTCGCTTGTCGTTACGGGCGTAGATGTGGGGTCATGCATGCTCTGGCTACTTGAGGCATGAGGGTGTGATCCATAGCTTGTTATTTCGAATTGCGTTTTCCTTGCTTTTGGTAAAGCAAGCATCCTGTAGCCAAGGATATCGATTGAGTGGAACAGACCAAGGCTGCCAATGTTCTCGTCCCTTCGCATACTCGCTGAGTGACTTGGCGATTTATCACAAGCCGACATCCTACAACCGTCAGTTTTGATTAAGGGAAGAGCGCTTGCATACTTAGACCACATGTAGCTAGACCGCAGCCCCTCCAACAAATGTGCAGCGCCCCCTCTCGCGAATGATGTAACCTTCCATGCGAAGCTCGTAAAGAGCCTGCCTCACCGTCAGGCGGCTGACTTGAAATGCGGCCCCCAGCCGCGTCTCCGATGGAATCAGATCACGGGTGGCAAGGTCACCATGTTCAATGCGATCCAATACGAGGTCTTTGATCTGCCGATATAGGGGAACGAAGCTCTGGCGATCGAGCCTGCAATCCGTAATCGCCAATCTCGCTGGCGGGGTTTCATGGTGCACCAAGATTTCCTCCTCTTCACAGTAAGCCGTTCGCATTACGTTTTTCTGCGTGATGCTGCTAGTCCCCACGCAAGGCGATGATGGGGTTGATCTTCGCTGCGCGCATGGCGGGGAGAGCGGATGCAGCGAGCGCAAACGACAACATGGCGACGGCAGATAGTGTCAGCACAAGTGGATCGAAAGGGCTGACTCCAAAGAGAAACGTACGCAGCAGGTGAGATACAGCGGTTGAGGTGAGCAGACCCAGGAGACATCCAACGGCGCCGAGCTTCACTGCCGAGGTAAGAACAAGGTGGAGTACTCCCGTGCGCTGGCAGCCGAGCGCCATGCGTATCGCCAACTCCTGCTCTCGCAAGGCAACCGAGAAAGCGATGACGCTGTAAATCCCCAGCACGGCCAGCAGCAACGCAATTATCGCGAAGGATGAAATCAACACCGTGTTGAACAGGCGTGGAGCTTCGCTCTCCGAGATCACACTCTCCATCGTCTGCATGTCGACCAGGGGGAGCTGAGGATCGATCTTTCGGGCGGCGGCCACAAACGGGTTCTCCAACTGCTCCGGAGGAGTCTCGGTATGCAGGACGATACATCCGTAGGTTCCGGTCAGTTCACCGGCCGGAGCAAACGCTCCTTCCGAGATGACCTGTTGGGTTACAGGCTGATAGAACTGTTCTGCTGTCTCGCCGTCGGCCGATCCCAGCTTGACGTCATCCACGACTCCCACGACGGTCAGCCAGGGAGTCGGCGTCTCCGGCATCCCGCGGCGCAGCCTTTTTCCGAGAGGGTTCTCGCCGGGCCAGTAGTGCTCGGTCAGCTTCCGGTTCACGATCGCGACGAGTTGGGAGTCTGCCTTGTCCGACTCCGTAAATACTCGTCCGCGCAACAAGCGGATGCCGAGCGCCTGGAAGGGATCACCCTGCAACAGCGATACCGTTGCCATATTCAGTTCCGCGTCTTTGCGAGGGACAACGCCCTCCACGGTGATTGCGATTCCTCCGTTATTCCCTGAGCCGGGCCGTGAGGAGGTTATACCTGCGGCTTTGACTCCGGGCAGTTGCCGCAGACTGCGCAGCAGATCGTTCGTCACGTTGTCGATTCCGAACTGTGTCGCATACCGCTCTTTGGGGAGGACATAGTATGCGGTGAGCGTGTGATCCACCCGAAATCCGGGATCGATCTGACGCATCTTTTCGAAGCTGCGCAGGAGAAGCCCAGAGGCCGTCAACAAGACCAGGGCCACTGCGATCTCCGCGATGACGAGCGCGGAACGGAGCCTTCCGTGTCCACTTCCTGCGGTGCCGGTTCTTCCACCCTCCTTCAGGGTGTCGTTGACGCTGGTCCGTATGGCCGCGAATGCAGGCGCCAGGCCGCAGACCAGACCGATCAAAATAGCCAGCGCGAGAGCAAAGCCTACCACGGGCCAATCCAGCGTAATCTCACGAATTCTCGGCAAGGTCTCCGGCAGGAGGCTGATGCCGATCCGGATGCAGGCGGTAGCGAAGACCAATCCGACGAGGCCTCCCGCGATGCTCAGCGCCAGGCTTTCCACCAGCGCCTGCCGTAACAGCATCCCGGTACTCGCTCCCAGGGCAAGGCGGACGGCGATCTCTCTTCTTCTCCGGATCGAGCGCACCAGAAGGAGACCGGCCAGATTCGCGCATGCGATCAGCAAAACCGTCACGACCGCAATCAGTAACGTGTGCACCAGCGGACGGGCCTGTGTCACGGTGTCTTCATGCAGGAGTTTTACCTGCGATTGAATGCGCAGGCTCCGCATAAATCCCGGGTAGTTCCTCATCGTCTCTTCGGCGACGAGCTGGGCATCTCTCTGTGCTTGTGCTGGCGTAACGCTGGGTTTGAGACGGCCTGCCATGCGAAAGTTCCACGATGCCGCGTAGCCCGCGGTGAACTCTTCCGGGCGCAGGCTCAGCGGAATCCAAAGTTCACTGCTGTTTAAATGCCCCGGCACCAGGGGAAATTCAAAATCGCGAGGCATGATGCCGATCACGAGATAGGGTTGGCGATCCAGAAGGATCTTCGTGCCAAGAATCTTCTCATCTCCATGAAAGCGGTTGCGCCACATGGTATAACTCAAGACGACGACCGTCTGATGCTGGTCGTCTTCCTGCTGGGTGAACCAGCGGCCCATCAGTGGGTCCGTAGCCAACGCCGAAAATATTTCACCACTCATTCTCGTCGCATAGATGTGCACGGGATCGCCGACGCCGGCCAACTCGCGACCGATTCGCTGATAGCCGCCGAGATGGAGAAAGCTGTGCGTGTCCCGCATGTAGTTGCGGACGTCCGGCGGGGTGACAGTAGGCTGGGTCCAATGCGATCCGACGAGGTCATCGCCAAGGATGACGAGGCGATCGGGATCGGCGAACGGAAGCGGACGCAGGAGAACTCCCTCGACGATCGAAAAGACGGCTGTCGTCGCGCCAATTCCGAATGCCAGCATAAGGATCGCCGTGAGCGTGAAGCCCGGGGACTTCCGCAGGTGGCGCAGGGTGTACCGAATGTCCATCACGATGGTGGCCAGCCCTTGGAAGGCTCGTTCGTCGCGGTGCAGTTGCTTCGCCTGCTCTACTCCTCCATAGGCGCGCCGGGCGGCGCGGCGAGCTTCCTTCGGAGTCATCCCCTGACCCAAGAAGTCGTCTTCCAGCAACTGAAGATGAGCTGCGATCTCCCGGTCCAGCTCGGCCTCTGTGCTGGAGTTAGTGAAAAGGCTAAGGAACCTGAGAAAAATTCGCCTTAGGTCTTTCATCTTTAGAGCTCCTCGACAAGAAGCTTTTCGACGAGCCCGGACATTCTTCTCCACCGCTGCGTCTCTTCCCCAAGCGCCTTCTGGCCAGTTCGAGTAATCGCGTAGTACTTCGCTTCCCGGTTGTTTTCCGTTTTCCCCCAGGTTCCTTTGATCCATCCGTACTGCTCGAGACGCACAAGCGCTGGATAGAGCGTGCCCTGATTGAGGCTGAGAAGATTGCCGGATACGTGCTCCAACCGGCTCGCTATCTGATAGGCGTGCTGTGATCCCATGCTGACAAGCGTACGAAGGACAATCAGGTCCAGCGTCCCCTGAAGAAGTTGAATTGGTTCGTTCTCTTTACTTGGCATCCAAGTGCTCCCTTGATGAGGCTCGTCCTTCGAGCACTTGTTTGTCAAGTGAAATATTGATGAGCAATGCGATGACGAGAATTGTCCATTTGCGGCACCTGTCTTTACGCCTTATAGATAGCCTTTTATTTTGATTTAGCTAGTTTGGATTGAAGTCAATTCAATGCTGAGCCACTCGGTTTGATACTCAGTGATTCGCACCAGCCGCACGATTCCACACTTTCGTCTGGCTCGAAATCATTTACACGTTTGATCAACTCTTGGACTGCAGAGACTTTGTGAACTCGGGGATGTTGAGTCGATTGGGGTGTTCTAAGGTGCTTCCGAAGTGGTGTTCCCACAGGCGTGCTCCCAGATTGCCGGAGCGGTCCAATGATGATCCGACTGTGAGCCACTTCAGCAGGGTTGGGTGTAGGCCGGCGTCGAACAGTGCGAAGCCTGCGGCGAGGACGCAGGTGTCGGTCTGGGTGCCGCAGACGAGGATGCGGTCGGTTTGCAGGCTGCGAAGGTATTCGATCGCGGCTGGTGGCGGGAGGTAGCCGTGCTTTATGAAGACGCGGCCGGTGGGTATGAGGCTTTCGTCGGCCTTTCCGGGTTTCCATCCTAGCTGTCGTTCAAAAGGTGTTACAGATTCATCGTGTCTCTCGACGGTGGCTACGCTGGGGAGGATGGCGCTTAGGGCCTGGATGCCGTGGAGGATTTCGATTGGTATAGGAAAGCTGGGCTGAACGTCGACGATGAAGAGGGCTTGTTTCATACTGGAGTCCAGAGTACCGCAGTCGAGGGCTAGGTTATTTGGCGCGAGAGTGCTGCGCTATGGCCAGGAACTGCCGCGCTATTCGCCATGAAGCTTCAGACCTAGAATTCCTGCGACGATGAGGCCCAGGCAGGCGAGTCTACTGAAGGATGCAGACTCGCCGAAGAGCAGGATGCCCAGCGCTACTGTGCCCACTGAGCCGATGCCTGTCCATACTGCATATGCCGTACCTAGCGGCAGGCTGCGCGTCGCTGTGCCTACGAGGCCGAGGCTTAGGACGATCATGATGGCCGTCGCTATCGATGGCCATAGACGCGTAAAGCCTTCGGAGTACTTCATCCCGATGGAGAAGCCTGTCTCGAACACACCGGCGACTACGAGGATCGCCCAGGCATGTTGTTTCATTCTGTTTCTCCGTCAACGTCTTCTTGCGGGTTCGTTGTGGTGTGCTTAGGAGGCGGTTGCGATCGCGAGATGTGCGGGCGCTTTATATGTGCCTGGCGTGTTGCGGAATGCGATGCTCAGGCGGTTCCACGCGTTGATGGTTGTGATGGCGAAGCTCAGGTCGGTGAGTTCCTTCTCGGTGAAGTGCCTGCGTGCCTCTTCGTAGACTGCATCGGGTACGTGTCCTTGTGTTATCAGGGTCAAAGCCTCTGTCCAGGCTAGTGCGGCGCGCTCGCGGGCGGTGTACCAGGGGCACTCGCGCCAGGCGTCGAGTGTGTAGAGGCGCTGCTCGGTCTCTCCGATTGCGCGCAGGTCTTTGGAGTGCATGTCGAGGCAAAACGCGCAGCCGTTGATCTGTGAGGCGCGTAGCTTGATGAGGTGAAGCAACTTCGCCTCCAGGCCACACTCGCGTAGATAGGACTCAAGACCGATCATTGTTTTGTATGCATCCGGGGCTGCTTTGAAGTAGTTCAAACGCTGTTCCATATTTATCTCCTCGAAGTCAACGTTAGGCTTTCTGTGGATTAGAGAGAAGGTCCATAATGTGAGGGTGGATTGGTCCACTTTCGAGGAGCCTGGAACGAGCGATGACTAAGGAAGAGACATTTCAGGATCTCTCGTTGAACGCGCCTGCTGGCAAGCAGGATCTCTGGCGGTGGCTGTATACGGAGCTGCGCGGCGCCATTCTCGACGGGCGCTTGAAGCCGGGCGCGAGGATGCCTTCGACACGCAACCTTGGGAGGCAGTACTCGCTTTCGCGGGGAACGGTTGTCTCGGCCTTCGATCAGCTACAGGCGGAGGGATACACGCGGACAGAGGTGGGGGCGGGAACTTTTGTGGCCTCGGGGGTTCCGGATGGGCTGTTGTCGAAGGCGCGTAAGTCCGCGGCGCTTGCTCTGCCTATCTCGAAGGCTGCGCTCTCTGGACGCGCACAAAAGTTCCTGAAGGATGTGGAGGTGATGCCGGCGTTGCACTCGATCGGCAAGGCCTTCCGCGCGTATGAGCCGGCCATCGATCTCTTTCCGGTAGAGCTTTGGGCGCGGGTTGCTTCGCGGGTGTTACGCAGGGCTCCGCGGTCGCTCTATGGTCATGGCAATGCCGCTGGCTATCAGCCGCTCCGCAGGGCCATCGCGGAGTATGTTGGCGCTTCACGCGGAGTGCGTTGCTCTCCGGAGCAGATCATTATTACTTCAGGCGCACAGCAGGCGCTCGATCTTATTGGCCGTTTTCTGCTGGCTCCTGGCGATAAAGTTTGGATGGAGGACCCTGGTTATTCGCGTGCGCTTCAGGCGCTGCGCACTGCGGGTGCGCGGATTGTTCCGGTGCCTGTGGATGGGGAGGGGCTCAACGTGAAGGCGGGGCGGAGGCTTGCGCCTAAAGCGAAGCTTGTCTATGTCACGCCGGCAAATCAGTTTCCGATGGGGGTTACGATGTCGGCGGACCGGCGTTTGGAGCTGCTGCGCTGGGCTGCGAGCGCGAATGCGTGGATCATCGAGGATGAGTACGACGCGGAGTACCGCTACTTTGGCCGCCCTATTGCTGCTCTGCAGACGCTCGACAGCTCGGGTTGCGTTCTTTATGTCGGCACGTTTACGAAGATGCTCTTCAACGCGCTGCGTCTGGGGTTTATGGTCTTGCCTGAGCGGCTGGTTGAGGCGTTTGCGTCGGCTCGCAGCATTGTCGATCTTCATCCGCCTACGTTGGATCAAGCTATTCTTGCGGAGTTTATTACGGAGGGGCACTTCGGGCTGCATCTCCGGCGCATGCGGCAGATTTATGCGGAACGGATTGACGTGCTCAAGACTGCCGCGGATAGACAGCTCGATGGGCTGCTCGACGTTGTGCACGCGGGTGCGGGCATACGCACGCTTGGGTGGCTTAAGACATGGAAGTCGGATCAGGATGCGGCTCAGCAGGCGCAGCGGTACGGGCTCGAGGTCACTCCGCTTTCGATGTTCACGACGAAGTATGTACAGCCTCCGGCTCTGATGCTCGGCTTCGCAGGCTGCAACCCGGCGGAGCTGCGACGTGGGGTGTCGGTGCTGGCGACCGCTTTGCGCTCGCGCTAGGTGGGGATATTATGGGGGCGGTTTTTACGAAAGAAAGTATTGTGAGATTTTATTTCTTCGCCTATAGTGAAGATATGGGCGAGCATAGTTATCTCGGCGAGTTTGAGTTGATGGTTCTGCTTACGATCGTTCATCTGGGGGACGAGGCCTACGGGGTTCCGCTGTGCCGGGAGCTGTCGCTGAGACGGGGCTGGGAGGTTTCGGTGGGGAGCGTTTATGCTGCGTTGGATCGGCTGGAGACCAAGGGCCTGGTTGTCTCGCACCTGGGGGAGTCCACGCCGGAACGAGGCGGCCGTGCGAAGCGATACTTTCGGGTGACGCAGCAAGGGCTGCGCAGCGTTCACGAGACGCGCAAGGTACTCAGCGAGTTGTGGCAGTCACTTCCGTCTCTTGGGGAGGAGTTCGTATGAAGCCAATACCTTCGGTCGCTGTCGCAACCTGGATGCTGGAGCATCTGACCTTCGGATCGTGTGATGCGTCGCTCGCAGGAGATCTGTTGGAGGAGCTGCGGGCCGGGCGCTCGGCGGGGTGGTACTGGCGGCAGTCACTCTCTGCCATTGCGGTTACGCTTCTTAGTAAGTCGCGTGCTTATGTTTTGCCGTTGGTGTTTTCGATTGGGTGGAGCACCTTGTATCCCGCGTTGTGGCCTTCCATTTTGAGAAGCGAGGTGGCTCAAAATTTATGGGAGCGGATGGGGGAGCGGGACTGGCCCTTCTCGACCGGGTTGCAGTTTGTGAACGGAGTTACTCCCACGGTGTTGTTCGTCTGGATTGGCTTTTTCGTCTATTTGACGACGCGCAATCGAGTGCCGCAACGGCTCTCTCTTTTTCGGACTCTGGTGAGTCTGTCGGTTGGCTTGAATGTGCTCTTCGTTGCTACCATCGGCGTCCATCTAAGAGACCACGGCCTGGATGTGAATGATGCGTCGCAGGAGAACTTCAACACTCATTTTGTGGCACTCAGCGTTCCGTTGGCTTTGAGCTTGTTCTCGGCCCTCCTGTGCGCACTTCCTCCTATGCGGCGGCGACATAGCGACGCGAATTCTATCGCTGTCTAAGGCCGGGACGATTTCGTTCAACTATCGATGTGCAGTGCATGGTGCCTTCCATGTTCGAGACAGACTATCGACAGTCCGTTGGTGAAGACGCTTACGAGACGGATCGTGGCCGGCTCTGGTTGGCGTTGGCCACTGGGCTGAACCTTGCGGTCGCTGCCTGCTTCCTGATCTGCAAGTCGCCGGAGACTTATACTCTCTCGCTGGGGACGAGGCTTCGTTTCTCTGTCATCTATCTTTTGATTGCGTGTCTTATCGGCGCGGCAGGGACGTGGATGATGCTTCCGCGTGGCTCGCGCGGGCAGTTTCGCAGTCTGCTTCGTTGTGGAGTTTGTGGCTGGGTGTTCTTGCCGGCCATTGTCTTGTTTCTCCAGCAGAGATCCGTGTGGGCTAGTTTGGTGGCGGTGGTGTCGGCGATGTTGATGGCGGCAGCTATCTTTCGCTATATGGAGGCGATGTCGAAGGAGCCTGACGGACTCGTGCTTCAACAGAGTTCCCAGAAGAGTCTCTTCACTTCGGAGGTGAATCTTGCGCCGACCTCGTGGGTTCCTTTTGGGCTCTCGCTTTGTCTCTATGGGGCGTTTCTTTCGGCTGCTACTGGAAGGATGAAACTCTTTACGCTGCTGCTTGCGGTGGTTGCTCTCTTTCTGGTCTTACAGATCAGAGCGGCTTATGTGAGGGGAGGACGACGGCAGAGAGGAATCGATCCACGATTCCATCCTTACCTCTTGATCGTTGTGGCGTTCTGTTGCGTGTTCGTGGCGTTGTCTGCTCCGGCGAGTGCTTCGCGTGGCGGGCTTCATGGGTTGCGTCGAGCCCCGGCCAGTCCTGGAATAACGAAGGTACAGGCCTCGTCCGACCGTCCCGCCAGCGGATACCAGACCATCGTTCTATGGCCGATCGTGCAGAAGGAAGAGAAGGTCCTCCACACGCCTCCGCGGAGTAGCGACATGCCGTCTCCGGGGCTGGCGAAGCCGTTGGTCATCCGCTTCAACGGGCCGTACTGGTATATGAAGTTTAGTGGGGATGCTCCGGGGCCGAACTCGCGTACGACGCATGGCGATCCTCTGAAGGTCAATGTTCGCTCGACGGATCGAGGGCCTTTGTTTATGGAGGCGCATCAGAGGCTGGGCGAACCGATGGCCTTGAGCTGCTGTCGTGAGATGCAGGTGGTCTTCAAGAACGATCCCTCGCTTGGGGCTATCGCGGTGGGGCTCTCGCTTACGGATTCGCATGCCAAGGGGAGGCGGACTCAGAATCTTGGGATAAAGTCGATTGCGTTGAGTGGTGTCGATCCGCTGCCGGGTAGTACAGCGCCGGTTGAGGAGACGCTGGCTTTTCAAATTCCGAGGCGTGGGGTGATCAAGCAGTTCGATGAGATTACGGTGGTTCTTTTGCCGGATGCGAGGCGTGCGACTGCTGGGCGGAAGGTGGCGGTGGAGCGGTTTGTGATTCTTCCGAACTAGGTTGAGTGTGATCACGCGTCACTTCAGTGTGTGTCAGTCATCTCGAAGGTGTCGGACGAAGCCGATTAGAGAGGCGAATGGACTTACGAGCGCCACGAGCACAACCAGTGCAGTTGAGGTCAGCAGCAGGATATCAATTTTCGAATCCAAGATGTGTGTTGGTAGGGTGTCATGCCAAGTTGTCGCGATGATGTCCCAAGCTAACAGTGCCACCATCGCGATAGCGCTTGCCCGAAAGGATTTGATTCCGAGAAGAACAGCAGGAAACGTTAATAGGAATGTGACGGCACTCCATAGTGGAGCAAAGCCGGAGCCGACGAAGCCCCCGATGAATGCGACGAATGCCGTCAATAAAAGAGCGGGAATCCAAAGTAGGAGATATAGGGCGCTCGCTAAGAAGATTTGCGCCGATCGATTTGCGACTGCGTCCATGTCCAAGAGGATAGGGGGCCGCGACTCTTTCAACAAGAGTGAAGCGGTGAGTTTGGGGTTTGTGGTTAATTGAGCCTCTGGAGGTTGTCTCCACAGAGGGTTGCGTAGTTGTGAGAGCGGTGGGTCTCTCGCTTACGGATTCGCAGGGAGTTTTGAGGCTAGGAAAGAAGGCGGTGGGATAAGGTCTACATCCCACCCTTCGCGAGAGGCAAAGGCGCGAAGGATGGGGCACCCGGGCTTTGGGGCTTAGTGGAAAGGTGGTTATCCTTTCTGTTTTTCCTTTCCTAGCGGTTGGGGTTTGGAAAGGAGGGCGGTCGTGCTTCGCACGATACCCCACCCTATTGCGGTGAGACTGCAAAAGGGTGGGGCACCCGCTTTTGTGGCGGTCCGAGTGTTTTTGGGATGCGGGTTTTTTAGGTGGTGGGGGTGGTTTGAGTTTTTTTCAGGGGTGGTTCGGTGTGGCGCTCGCGGAATTGGTTGGCGCGGGAGAACTCGTCGCGCAGCTCCGGGGTGCGGAGGTTTTCGCGTAGGTGGGCGAGGCGTTGTTCGAGGGCGAGGAGGGTGTCGGCGATGGGCGCGGTGTTGGTCATGGCGACGTCGCGCCACATGCTGAAGGGGCTGGCTCCGAGGCGGGTGGTCTCGCGCAGGGCGCGGCCGCCGATCTCGGAGATCTCCGGGGCGTCGCCGAACTTGTCTTCGAGGAGGGCGGCGAGGGCGGTGGAGAGCATCTGCGGGAGGTGGCTTACCCAGGCGCAGAGCTCATCGTGGCGTTCGGGGTCGAGGTCCATGGTGCGGGCTCCGAACTTGCCGACCCAGTCGCGCCACTCCTGCTCGATGAGGGTGGTGTCTTCGTAGATGGGGGTGAAGAGCCACATGGCGCGGACGAAGAGGAAGGCCTCGGCGAGGGTTGCGCCGCCGGACTCCTTGCCGGCCATGGGGTGGCCTGGCAGGAAGCGTGCGCGGTTTGGGCCGGAGAAGAGCTCGCGGCCGAGGGTGGAGATCTCGAGCTTGGTGCTGCCGACGTCGGTGAGGAGCTGGTTGGGGCGAAGGGTGGGGGCGAGCTTGTGCATCCAGTCCTTGATGGCGAGGACGGGGACGGCGAGGATGATGACGTCGGCGTCGTGGACGCCGGAGCGCTCGCCGTAGGAGTTGAACTTCGGTTCGGCGATGGCGCTGCGGTTGAGGGCGGCGAGGTACTCCTGGCGGTCGGCGTCGATGCCGTTGATGTCGCCCTCGAAGCCGGCGGCGCGCAAGGCGAGGCCGATCGAGGATCCGATCAGCCCCGTTCCGATGATGGTGATGCGCTCGATCATTGTTATCCCGCAGCGAAGAGTCCGGGGCGGAGGCCCCTTGGATTGACGACCGTTCTCGTAGGGCTAAAACCCTACGCTTAATCCTAAGCGCTAATCCCAATTGCCACGGTTAATCAAACGGGGACCAGAGTGCTGGCTTCGGTCTACGCTACAGACCTGCCGACGACGGGCGCCAGGAGGCGGAGCTGCGCGACGAGGTCTTGCAGTTGCTGGGGGTAGAGGCTTTGGGCTCCGTCGCTCATGGCCTTGTCGGGGTTGGGGTGCATCTCCATGAGGAGGCCGTCTGCACCGGCGGCGACGCTGGCGAGCGCCATGGCAGGAACCATGTCGCGGATGCCGATGCCGTGCGAGGGGTCACCGAAGACGGGGAGGTGGGTGAGCTTCTTGAGGACGGGGATGGCGGAGATGTCCATGGTGTTGCGGGTGTAGGTCTCGAAGGTGCGGACGCCGCGCTCGCAGAGCATGAGGTCGTAGTTGCCGCCGGAGAGGATGTACTCGGCGGAGAGGAGGACCTCTTCGATGGTGGCGGAGATGCCGCGCTTCATGAGGACGGGCTTGCGGACATGGCCGAGCTCGCGGAGGAGGTTGAAGTTCTGCATATTGCGCGCGCCGACCTGGAAGCAGTCGATGTAGGGCAGCATGAGGTCGATCTGGGAGATCTCCATGACCTCGGTGATGATGAGCAGGCCGGTCTCATCGCCGACCTCGCGGAGGAGCTTGAGGCCCTCGAGGCCCATGCCCTGGAAGCTGTAGGGCGAGCTGCGCGGCTTGAAGGCTCCGCCACGGAGGAACTGGGCTCCGGTGGAGGCGACTTGCTTGGCGCTGGTGAGGATCTGTTCGCGGGACTCGACCGAGCAGGGGCCGGCCATGATGGTGAGCTCCTTACCACCGACGACGACGCCGTTGGGGAAGGTCACTTTGGTGCCTTCGGGGCGGAAGTTGCGGCCGGCGAGCTTGTAGGGCGAGGAGATGCGGTAGGCCTCGTGGACGCCGGCGAGCACCTTGAACTCCGTGACTTCGAAGTGGTCGGGTGTGCCGACGCCAGCGAGGATGGTCTGGGATGCGCCGGTGGTGCGGTGGACGTTGAAACCGAGCTCGACCATGCGCTCGATTACCTGTTGGATGTTTTCCTCGGTGGCCTTATCCTGCATTGCGACGATCATTGGATTTCTTTCACTCTCTTTATTCGTAACTGTATTCGATACAAGCTGAATCTTTTACTGTGCTGCAAAAAGTTTTGGCTCCGAGGGCAGATGGCACGAACGACTAAGGCTCGCGGCGTTGGAGGGTGCGCATGACGTCGATGATGCGCTCGTAGACGTGGAGCAGCTCGGCGTCAGCCAGTGGGCCGGGGTTGTTGCGGCAGACGTGGTCGAAGACCTGCTGCTCGCGCTTCGGTTCGTAGACGGGAAGGGCTGCGGAGTGCTTGAGCTCTCCGATGGCCTTTGCCGCCGCGGCGCGTTCGTTGATGAGGCGGACGATCTGCTCGTCGAGCTCGTCGATTTTCTGGCGCCAGTCGCCGATTTCCATGTATTAACCTCGTTCCGGTTTTCGTACGTAATGATTGCAGCAGCTCCTGGCTGCCGCGGGAACGTTCCTGCCTTAATGATACCCGCGTGACTGTACGGCGAGCCACGGTCTGGCATGGGCAGGATAGTGGTCATGCTCTGAGCCCCGCGATGAATTTGCCTACCGCTGCGGCGGCTTCTTCGGGTGGCGTCTTCTCAATGAGGGAGACGATGGCGCTGCCGATGACGGCTGCATCCGCGAACTCGCCTACGGCTTTGACGTGCTCGGCGTTGGAGATTCCGAAGCCGAGCGCGATAGGCAAGGTGGTGAACTGACGAAGGCGGGCGACGAGAGGTGGAGCGTCGCTGGCGACCTGCTGACGTGTTCCGGTGATGCCGAGCCGGGAGATCGCGTAGACGAAGCCGCGGGAGGCTTCGCCGATGGCCTTGAGGCGGGCATCGGGGCTGGTGGGCGCGGCGAGGAAGACTGGCGCGAGCTGGTGAGTGCGCATGGATTCGAGGTACTCGCCGGCCTCTTCGACGATCATGTCGGTGAGGAGGACGCCGTCGGCTCCGGCCTCGGCTGCGGCGGTGCAGAACTTCTCCATGCCCATGCGAACTACAGGGTTGAGGTAGGAGAAGAGGATGATGCCGGCGTTGGGGCGTGCGGCCCGGAGCTCGGTGGCGATGGCGAGGACGTCGGTGAGGCGGGTGCCGCGGGCTACGGCGCGTTCGCTGGCGCGTTGGATGACGGGCCCGTCGGCGAGAGGATCGCTGAAGGGAACGCCAAGCTCGATGACGTCCGTGCCGTTGTCGATCGCGGCGAGCGCGATGTCGCGGGTGATTGCCAGGTCGGGGTCGCCTGCGGTGAGATAGATGACTATCCCGGGCTTGCCATGAAACTCAAGTGCCACACGTCCTCCATTGCATTTTGTGCTGTCGTTGTCGTGGTTGCTAGATCGATACGATTGGGCTGGCTTCCGCGCCTTTGAGGTCGAGCTCGCGGGCGAGGATGCCGATGTCTTTGTCGCCGCGTCCGGAGAGGTTGACCATGAGCACGTCGGTCTTCGCCATGGTGGGGGCGAGGCGCATGGCTTCGGAGATTGCGTGAGCGCTCTCCAGTGCGGGGATGATGCCTTCGGTGCGGGAGAGCGCGACGGTGGCCTTGAGGGCGTCGGTATCCGAGCAGGAAGTGTAGGTGGCGCGGCCGGAGTCGTGGAGCATGGCGTGCTCCGGGCCTACGCTGGCGTAGTCGAGACCGGCGGAGACGGAGTGGGTGCTGCTGACTTGCCCGGCGTCGTTTTGCAGCACATAGGAGTAAGTCCCTTGGAGGACTCCGGGGAGGCCGCCGCCGATCTTCTGGAAGCGTGCGGCGTGTTCGCCGAGAGCGGTGCCGCGTCCGCCGCCTTCTACGCCGATGAGTTGGACGTTGGAGTCGGAGAGGAACTCATAGAAGGCTCCGATGGCGTTGGAGCCGCCGCCGACGCAGGCGACGATGGCGGCGGGGAGCTTGCCCTCCTGCTCGAGGATCTGAATGCGGGCCTCGCGGCTGATGACGCGCTGGAAGTCGCGCACCATGGTGGGGTAGGGATGCGAGCCGAGCGCGCTGCCGAGGACGTAGTAGGTGTTGCGGACGTTGGTGACCCAGTCGCGCATGGCCTCGTTGATGGCGTCCTTAAGGGTGGCTGAGCCACCGGAGACGCCGCGAACCTCCGCACCGAGCAGGCGCATGCGGTAGACGTTGAGCTCCTGGCGGCGCATGTCTTCCTCGCCCATGTAGATGACGCACTCCAGGCCGAGCAGAGCGCAGACGGTGGCGGTAGCGACGCCGTGCTGGCCGGCGCCGGTCTCGGCGATGATGCGCTGCTTGCCCATGCGCCGGGCGAGCAGACCCTGGCCAAGGGCGTTGTTGATCTTGTGCGCGCCGGTGTGGAGGAGGTCTTCGCGCTTGAGGTAGATCTTGGCTCCGCCAAGCTGCTCGGAGAGGCGTTTGGCGAAGTAGAGGGGGGTGGGGCGTCCGCAGTAGTGGTGGAGGAGGCCGTCGAGGGTGGTCTGGAACTCGGGGTCTGCCTGGGCCTCGGCGTAGGCGGCTTCCAGCTCTTCGAGGGCGGCCATGAGCGTCTCAGGGACGTAGCGGCCGCCGTAGGCTCCGAAGCGGCCAGGGACGCCCTGGACTGGATTGAGAGGCGGATTGACTGTTGCTGTGCTCATTGGAGTGTTCTCCTTGGGCTGGGCCGTACGTTTACGCAAACGAAAGCCGCGACTGTGGGTCGCGGCTCGTGTGGATGTCGAATCAACTGAATTCTTTCAGCAATCACTCAGATGAAGCTACTCCGCCGATGCCGCTACCGTGCGCCAGTAGCGGAACGTAAACCAGAATCGGCTGGAATTAGTGATCATCTTGAGTTCAACGATACATGGACTGGCGCGGGGTCCGCAAGGGCGGTCTGGCCAGTGACCGCATTCCAGGTGGAAGCGACTGATTTTGCAGGGCCAAGGCAACCATTCCGGCGGGCTACCGCGTAGTTTTTGCTTTTTTCTTGAGTTTTTCGTGGGATCGAAGC
Source organism: Granulicella sp. dw_53 (assembly GCF_018449545.1). Lineage (GTDB taxonomy): Bacteria > Acidobacteriota > Terriglobia > Terriglobales > Acidobacteriaceae > Edaphobacter. The sequence continues at coordinate 170,525 of NZ_JAAVUR010000002.1, forward strand.
CGATTACGGCATCCAACCTGGAAAGAACAATAAGGAGAATGGCATGAAATTCAATCGAATCGCAGCTGTGGTCCTGTTTAGTTCTGTCGTGTCTTTGCCGATGGCTGGTTATGCGCAGCGCAGTGAGAGCGCTCAGGAGGCGCACGACCGCGCCGAGCGCGAGCAGACCGCCAAGGATCATCGAAATCATACGGGCGCAAAGGTCGTCGGAGGATCGGCGGTCGGAGGCGCAGTCGTCGGCGGTGTGCTGGGCGGCGGAAAAGGTGCTTTGATCGGCGGTGCGGCGGGCGCAGGCGGAGGCGCGATCGCCAACAAGGTCCGCAAGGATAAGGCTGTCAAGAAGCGCGAACAGCGGGACGATCGCCGGGATTATCCGCGCTAGTCTTTCGAGTCAGTCTTCACTCTCTTTATGAAATTGCTACAGAGCTAGAAACGTTATCGATGCTCTGTACTCCACAGGTTTCATTCGGCTCCTCAACCATGCGTACCGGGTTGGGGAGTTTTTTTGCCTACTCCCAGGAGGTGTAGCGCTTCGCCCAGGTGGAGTTGGGGTATTTGCTCTGCAGGGTGAGAAAGAGTTGATGGTTGAGCTCGCGGGTCTCGGAGGTACGGGAGCTGTTGCGCAGGGCGCGCGTGGCGAAGCCGAGGAGCTCGGCGTTGTCGGGGTCGTCGGGATGTGCCTTCACCCATGCGAGAGCCTGACGGGAGAAGTAGTCGGCTGCTCCGGGGATGTGCTGGAGGGCGAGTACTTCGCGGGCGGCTTCTGCGGAGTCAGCGGAGGTGAGAAATGAGGGCGAGGGGAGCTGGGAGGCCGAGACGATGGGCTCGAAGAAGAGGGCTGGTTTGAAGTTGGGGGACTCCGGGGTGACGAAGCGTATCTCTGGCTCGACTGCCATCAAGTTTTGAGGATTGGATGGAACGGGTGTGGACGATGCAGCGGGGATGGGTGGCGGGATGTACTGGGTATTTCCCGCCCACCAGTTATCCCGCAGGAGGCTGTAGGTGGCGAAGCCGGTGGAGCGTTGGTTGCCGGTGCGGACGAGGGGTTCGGTGGAGGGGAAGCGCATGAGCAGGAAGAGGCCCTGAAGGTGGCGCTGTTCTGGTGTGGTGGCGGCGTTGTAGCGGTCGAGCCAGGGTTTCATGGCGGGTTGGCAGCCAACGAGGACCGGTGTGAGGGCGGCGGCGGTGGCGGGGTCGTCGAGCAGGACGGCGCGGGTGAGAGTGGCATTGGCGAGCTGGAAGCGGAGGTTTGGCGGCAGAGCGTCAGAGACGGCGGCCTCGCGCAGGAGGCGAAGGGGCAGGCGCTGATTGAGGATTGCGGCGGCCTCTGAGTCAAAGAGGGGAGTATGAGCTGCGTCCAATTTGGGACCGCAGAGTTCGGGCGTGGGGATATCCGTGGGCGCGCCGATCGTGCCTTCGTAGTCGGACCCGCTGGGGAGGCGAGGCGCGGCTTTGAGGAAGTCGGTGAGGGTCGGGGCGGTCCGGCTGAGTAGTCCGGCGAAGAGGTTGATGGTGGAGCGGGACTCGGATCGTTCGACTGTAGGCAGGATGGCGAGGAGCTCTGTGCGCGTAGCAGGGGCAGCGGCTTTGAGCCGGAGACTGTTGTAGGTCGCGGAGGTGTAGGCGGGTGAGTTTGCGGGAAGAGCAGCGGCAGCAGTGATGAGTTCGGCGGCGAAGGGGTCGCTGGATTGCGCCAGTGTGAGAGCGGCGACGAGCCAGGCAGGCTTCTTCGTGGACTGCCACTGGGTGTAGGCGGTCTGGGCAGCGGTGTGTTGGATGGCCAGCCGGCTTTGAGTTTGAGCTGGGAGCTCGGGTGGCGTGGACTCGTAGAAGCTAGGTGGCGGTGGAGTGGTTGGGGTGCTGATGGTTCCGAGGAAGCTCAGCAGCCCGGCGGGATTGGACTTTACGGCCCCCTGTGGAAGGGTCCTGGTTGGCCTGGTGAGGATATAGGTCAGGTCGATGAGATTGTGGCGAAAGTCGAGGCCGTGGGGATCGGAGGAGAGGCGGGTGGCGAGTCTCTGCGCCTGTACGTCGGGCTCCGCGCGTGCGGCTACGAAGTCGCGGAGTCCGTTCGTTGCGGAGTGGGTCGATTGGAGGTTGGGGTCATGGAGGATGGCGTCAAGTTGCTGAAGTGCGGTTCCGAATCCTGCGTGGAGGCGCTGCTGTTCGGCTTTGATCTTGTTGAGGTCGTCGGGGTTATCGTTGGTGGGTTTGCCGCCGACGGTGGTCTGGCGGATCAGGGTGCGAGCGACCAGGTAGGGCGCGATGGTGTGCCATGGGGAGGCGTGATCCGCGGCGATGGCGCGGAAGCCGCTGAGCGCGGCGTCGTAGTTGGTGGCGTAGAAGTTGGCCGCCGCTATCTGGTAGGCGCGGTCTTGCTTCAACCATAGGTTTGCGGTTGCAGGGACGGGGTCCGGCATGGAGCCGGTGTTACTGCAGTTGGAGAAGACGGAGTCCTGACCTTGAATCCAGTCGAGGACTTCGGGAGAGGATTTGCCGTAGGCCTGTTGGCGGGCGTTGAGTGTGTTGGCGGCGTTGAGGAAGGCGTCGTCGAGGCAGTTAGTGAAGGATTCGTAGTTCTCGCCGGGAACTTTGCGGTCGGTCGTAAGGGGATTGAGTGTGCCAGGGATTGCAGCTTGATGAGCTTCGATCCATTGGTGCATGCCTGGAGATGGAGGCTGGGGCTCGGATGTGGGCTCGGCGCGATAGTCCTGCCAGTTGATGGCGTGTTCGGCGGCTTCGGCCTGGGACTGCTCTTGCGGCGTGAGGGGACGGCCGTTGAGATAGTCGTAGGCAATGACGAGGTGGCGGGCGCGGAAGGTGGGGAGGATCACGCCGAGTCGTCCAGCGGCATAGGCCTTGTAGGAAGCGTCGGGGCCGTAGAGGTGGACGAAGATGGCCTGGGGATCGCCCGGGCTGCAGCCGTTGCTGGGACGCACGATGAGGCAGAGGAGCAGGATGACGAGGGCGAGGTGTCGGAGGCGCTTCATGGGTGGAGCTCCTGGTGGAGAACGGCGTTGGGCGTGGTGTTGATGGCGGCGATCTGGTGCGCGGTCCAAGGCTGGGGCGCGAAGAGGTAGAGGCGCGAGGCAGCGGTGAGGGTAGGCCAGGACTCGTCGGTGGAGACGCCGGTGCTGGTGCGGCAGAGGGGTTGGCGGAGCCGGTAGTCGGTCTTGTCGGCGGTGGGTTTTGATGTGCCGCCGAGGCGGAAGTACATAGGAACGGCCTCGTCGATGGGCAGGCTGGCGAGCCAGTTGCCGGCAGCGTCGCCGGTGCTGCACCAGCTTACGAGCGCGGTGATCGAGAGAGGCATCGCGGCAGGCATCCGGGGACGAAGCTGATGAAGAATCGCGCTATAGAAGTCACGTTGCGAGCGGGTGGCGTCGAAGTCCACCTGCAGGGCGCGGAGGTTAGGCTGACGGGCAACGGTGGCGAGGGCTTCGGCGGTTGCGGTGCGAAGTGCAGGAGTGTCGCGGAAGGTTGTGGTCGGCTGGATGCGGACCACGGCCATCACACTTGCGCCGGGAGCGACGCGGAGGGGCTGGAAGCGAGGGCGGCGGGTGAGGTGGTCGCTGAGGGTGAGGGTCTCGGCGAGGTAGGCGACGCCGGTGCGGGTGGGATCGAGGGTGGTGAGGTCTTCGGGCTCCTCCCAGGCCCACAGGACGGTGGCGGGCATCGTGGCGGGGAAGTTGCGGGCGAGTTGGGGTGGGGCGAGGTCGTGCGTGGCGTGCGCGTGGATGCGCAGGGCCAGGAGCAGGACTGCGGTCGCGAGTATGAGGACGGTAGCTGGTACCTTCCACTTCATAAGGTGTTCCGGAGACCTGTTGATGTGTCGATGGGCAGCGGATGCTGTCTGTTGCTGCAAGTGTAGGGCATCGGTCAAGAGCCGCGAGGGTGTGGAAATTGGAGGGTTCAGCTACCATCAACAGAAGCCCAATGCAGACACCCACAATGGAACAAGTGCAGTTACCGATCAACCTGGATGACGTCGTCGCCGCGCGGGAGCGGCTGCGAGGGTCGATCTACTACTCGCCTTGTCCGCACTCGCAGGTCCTGTCCGGACTGACGGGGCAGCAGATCTACCTGAAGCTCGAGAACCTGCAGATGACGGGGAGCTTCAAGGAGCGCGGAGCGCTGAACCGCATCGCGCTGCTGACTTCGGAGCAGGCAGCTCGGGGTGTGGTGGCCGCGAGCGCGGGCAATCATGCGCAGGGTGTGGCGTACCACGCGACCAAGCGAGGGATTAAGGCGCTGATCGTGATGCCGCTGGCGACTCCGCTGGTGAAGGTGACGGCGACGCGGGGCTTCGGCGCGGAGGTAGTGCTGCATGGCGCCAACTACGACGAGGCTTACGTCGAGGCGATGCGGCTGTGCGATGCGGCGGGGATGACGTTCATCCATCCGTTCGACGACGCGGTGGTAATGGCAGGGCAAGGGACGATCGGGCTGGAGGTGCTGGAGCAGGTTCCGGAGCTGGAGGCGATCGTCGTGCCGATCGGCGGCGGCGGTCTGATCGGCGGCATAGCGTGCGCGATCAAGGAGTCCAAGCCGCAGGTGAAGGTGATCGGGGTGCAGACCTCGCGGCTGGCCTCGATGCTGGCGGCGAGAGCCGAGGGTCATCCGGTGACGGTCGATCCTTCGACGACGATCGCGGATGGCATCGCGGTACGGCGCGCTGGATCGGTGACGTTCCCGATGGTGGAGCGCTACGTCGACGAACTGGTGACGGTCGACGAGGATGAGATCGCCTCCGCCATTCTGGTGCTGCTGGAGCGGGAGAAGACGCTGGCCGAAGGCGCGGGAGCCGCGGCTCTGGCGGCGGTGTTGCAGGGCAAGAGCTCGGTGCTGACACCGGGATCGCATACCGCTGTGATGGTGTGTGGCGGCAATATCGATGTGACGCTGCTGTCGCGGATCATCGAGCGCGGTCTGGTGCAGGATGGCAGAATGATTCGCCTGCGGATTCACCTGCTGGACAAGCCGGGTGCGCTGGCGGATCTGACGCGGCTGCTGGCGAGCTATCGGGCCAACATCGTCGATACGCTGTATAACCGCGCCTACTATGGCGTGAATCTTGGCAATACGACGATCGATATCACTCTGGAGACGCGTGGCCGGGATCAGGTTGTGGAGTTGCTGGCGGCGCTGACGGCGGAAGGCTACGAGCATAGCCGCGTGCTGTAGGTGCTTGGATTTAAGTGATTCCCGTTTTGAATATTCGAGTGCTCAACGCTCGATTGAGTTCGCTTGATCGCCGCATCGACATGCTTCTTTGATTGAAAATTTGGTTTCACAAACTTGGTGGGGGGTATCGGGGGGAGTACCGGCTGGCTTTTCATCGGCGGTGGAGTGTGGGGGCTCTTAAACTGAGGCTGTATGGCTCTGTGCAAGAAAGTGCGAATTGGGTGGTGGCGGGGTGTGGGTTGCGCCGCGGTAGTCGGGTGCTGCGTGGTGGCGTGGAGCTCTGCGCAGGCCGCGTCGAAGGTGGGTACAAGTTCGAGGACGACGAAGAGTTTGAACCGGCGGGTCGCGTCAACTCCGTGGGAGCTGGCGGAGCGCGGACGGGATACGCTGGAGGCGATTCCTGAGGGGAACCGGATCAAGGCGAACTACACGACTGCGTTGAATGGATTTCGTGCGGTGTATCACGATCATCCGCAGGATGTGCACGCTCCCAACGCGGTCTTTGCCGTGGCGGAGCTGCTGGCCGAACAAGGCCGCGACCTGCGCGATACGAAGAGCCTGAAGGCTGCGGTCGGACAGTATGAGTTTTTGCGGATGCAGTATCCGGGGAGTTCGCTGCGGGTGGCGGCGTTGCTGGCGCAGGGGCAGATCTATGCGAACGATCTCAGCGACGAGGCTTCGGCGCGGGAGCGCTATTCGTTGCTGCTGAAGCAGTTTCCGAAGAGCGAACATGCGGAGGAGGCGCGGGCTGGACTGGAGGCCTTGAGCGCGGGATCGAGGGCGCAGAGCGCAGGGCTGAGGGCTCAGGTTCCAGCGTCCAGGGAGCAGGCGGTGGCGCGTGGCGACGCTTCTGGGGTGAGGCCGCTGGTGAGTTTGCCTGCGACTGCTGCGACGCGTGGGTCTAATGGACCTAATGGGACGAACGGGATTGGGACGGCTGCTTCCGCTGCTGCGCCTTCGGATACTGCAGACAGGAGTGGCACAGCGCGGCCGGTGGATGAGGATCTCGACCGGCAGAGTGCTCCGGCGCAATCTGCGGTTCCGGTGGCTGGTCCGGCCGTCGCAAAGACTGTCGTAAAGCGGTCGGGCAAGCTGGCGTTGGTCTCGGGGATTCGGCACTGGTCGACGCCGACGTATACGCGTGTGGCGATCGATCTTGGCGACGATGTGACCTTCGAGGCGGCTCGTGTGCCTAATCCGGACCGTATCTACTTCGATCTCCATGGGACGCAGTTGGCGCGGGAGCTAGTGGGGAAGAGCTTCGGAGTGACGGACGACGGGTTCCTGAAGAAGATTCGTGCGGCACAGTTCTCGAACGACATGACGCGGGTGGTGCTGGACGTCAACGATGTGACGGAGTACTCGGCGTTTTTGCTGCCGAATCCTTACCGGTTGATCATCGACATTCACGGCGGAGCGAAGACGACGCAGGCAGCCGCTGCGCCCGACTCCATCGCAGCCACGGCTCCGAGTGGCGAGAGCGTATTGCAGGCCCCGGTTCCGACGCAGGTTCCAGCGCCCCGCACGGCTCCGGTGGTAAAGCCCACGCAGGCCCGGCCTGTGCCGAATACGATCTTTACGCGAAGCTCCAGCGCGACGGAGATCGCTGCGTTGAGCGCGCAGCCGGGCAAGGTTGAGGCTACGAGCGTGCCCACCTCGCAGCCGATCGCGGCGGTGGTGGAGAAGCCGGGCTCAGGGTCCCGGGCGCAGGGTCCGGATGGGCAGATCGTCGGGGATGGAACCGCCTCCGCCGGAAATCAAGGTGTGAGCGGGTTGGTGGGCACGGGAGACACGGCGAGCAGTGTGGCTGTGCCGAGTGCTTCGAGCCTGACGAAGAAGGTCCGCAAGGGCAAGGCAGCGCGAGCGGACGACTCCGTTCCGGCGCGGGCGGCGGTGCCGACAGCGGATGGACAGACTTCGCTGGTGCGGGCGCTGGGGTTGAAGATCGGGCGGATCGTCATCGATCCGGGCCATGGCGGGCACGACTCCGGGACGCTGGGCGTCGACGGGATCGAAGAGAAGGATGTGGTGCTGGATGTAGCGTTGCGGCTGGGCAAGGCGCTGCACGACCGGCTCGGCGCGGAGATCATCTACACGCGGTCGGACGATACGTTTATCCCGCTGGAGACGCGGACGGCCATTGCGAACAAGGCGCAGGCGGATCTCTTTCTGAGCATCCACGCCAACTCTTCCAGCGACCCGAGCGCGCGGGGCGTGGAGACCTACTACCTCAACTTCACCTCATCGCCCGATGCATTGGAGACTGCGGCGAGAGAGAACGCGGTGTCGGATCAGTCGATCCATCAGTTGAGCGATCTGGTGAAGAAGATCGCGCTGAAGGACAAGATCTCGGAGTCGCGGGAGTTCGCGGGCGACGTCGAAGAGAGCCTGTACGGCGGGTTGCAGCGCGGCAATGCGGGTCTGAAGGATCGTGGCGTGAAGAAGGCTCCGTTCGTGGTGCTGATTGGAGCGAACATGCCTTCCATCCTGGCGGAGATCTCCTTTGTTACGAATCCGAAGGACGCAAGCCAGTTGCAGCAGCCGGACTATCGGCAGCGCGTCGCGGAGAGCCTCTATAAAGGTGTGGCGAAGTATGCCGGTGGGCTGAGCGGTGTGAGGTCGCCCACGGAGCGGGCCAGCGCGAAGTAGATCTACTGCTCCTCGTAGAGACGCGACCGTGGATCTTCACGGGATTTCGCCGAGGTATGGCCTCGCTTACGGATTCGCGGTGGTGTAGTCTGACCATTGATATGGGCAGGTTTCACATGGCCGGATTTAACTTCGAGTTTCGTGGGTTTCATTGGATGGGCCGGGTGGCCGTTGCGCTGATGTTGATGGGGGCCGCGGCGGGTGGTTTCGCGCAAGAGGTAAAGACCACGGTGGTGGTTCCTCCGGCTCCGCTGCTGCCGGTAAAGTTCGGGCCGTGGGAGCAATCCGGAGCTCCGACGACCGGCAACGATGGCGCTCAGGTAGATGCAGCGAACGCCGCTGCCTTGAAGGAGTTTGGGATCGAGCGGTTCTCCGTGGCGAAGTATGCTCCAGCACATGGAGCCGGGACCGTTGAGGTAAAGGCGTTGCAGTTTGGCGATGCGACTGGCGCTGCCGCTGCCTTTTCGTTCTACCGGAGACCGGAGCTGCACGGGCTTTCGGCAGGACAGAAGCTGGGAGCGAACGCAGCCGTCACAGGCAATGAGGCGTTGTTCTGGTCGGGATCCACGGTGGTGATGACGAGGTCCGAGCAGGGGCGTGCTGCGCTGGTGAACGAGCTTAAAGAGCTGGAGATCGCGCTGCCGAAGATTGGCGGACCGAAGGGCTCCGCACCGTTGCTTCCGACGTTGGTTCCGGCCAAAGGGCTGGAGGCCGGAAGCGTGCGGTATGCGCTGGGTCCAGAGAGCTACAAGGCCGAGGGCGGGATTCTGCCGCCGGATCTGCTGGCCTGGGATAAGAGCGCCGAGGTGGTGACGGCCAAGTACGCTGGTGGCGGAGTGCTGACGTTGCTGCTGTATCCGACGCCGCAGATCGCGGGCGACCGTGGCCGGGCGATCGAGGCGAATATCAACGCCAACCGTAGTGCGTTCGGGACCGTGAAGCTGCGGCGGGAGGGACCGATGGTGCTGCTGGCAACCGGAGGCTTCTCGGCGATGCAGGAGAAGGAACTGGTCGAGCAGATTCATCTCCCGGTGCAGGTGACCTGGGACAAGAAGATGCCGCTGGAGTTCCATGCGGAAGTCGGCAAGACCTATAGCCTGTTGACGAGCATTGCCACCTTCTGCGCCGTCGGAGCGCTCGCGGCGGTCATCCTGGGACTGTTCCTGGGCGGTGGCCGGGCGGCGATTCGGGTGTTGCAGGGCAAGCCGGCGGCGAGCGAACCAGAATTTTTACGGATCGATCTGCGGGGTACCGCCTCGCCGATTCACACCGAGAGCCCGGGAACCGGGCAGCAAACCTGACGTTTTGGCTGCTGATTTCTGCACCTGTGGTGGTGCAGGCTCCGAGGTAAGCCTCTCATTTGAGGAAGCTTTGAAAACTGCTCGCCGCGGTTCAGGCGAAGCTTAGGCGAAGACTGCGCGGGTGTTATCTGGTTTGCTACTCCCGTAACTAACTCCTAAATAATGAGTTATGGAGGGCAAGTTTAGTCCTTGACACCTGTTTGGGCCAAACTTAGTATTTCGCCAGAAAGTTCTGATGGCTTTGCCTCCGTTGGAACTATTCTCCCTAAAGAAGAGGCCACCTTGTTGCCGGGTGGCCTCTTCGTCTTTTCGGACGCATTTTTAGAGAGGATCGGGACCGAAGGGTCAATGCCACTTTGGTGGAGGTCATCGCGGTGTCGAGCTGTCCTCTGAACGGGCTTCCCAAGCCGCAGGAGACCGCTCCTGCCTTTAGCGACGCGTGTCTGTCTCCGTGGGTCCTCGGCCTGCGTATTGGCCTCTCAGCGAGGCTCGAACCAGATTCGACATCCGCAAGGGGCGCCTTGCCGGGAGTGACCGTCCTCCGCTCCTTGTGCTAGTTTGGCTGGGCAGGTTGAGGAGGTCGGACCAATGGCATTCAGTCGAAGGCGGATGTGTGGTTGGGGCGGGGCAGCCCTCTTGTCTCTGGCAGGGCTGATGGCGCAGAGCCAGGACACACGCCAGGTGACGGAGCCGAAGATTCCCGCAGCGTGCGTACAACTGGCTTCCAAGCTGACGGCAGTAGGGAACAAGCTGGCAGAGGCCGACGAGCATAAGCTCGATACGGCAAGGATTCAGGAGGAGCTCGATAAGTGCAAGCCAGGCATGGCGGTGGAGTTGAAGGCCGATGCGGGACACAATGCCTTCCTGACCGGGCCGCTGGGGCTGCGCAGCGGAGTGACGCTGCTGATCGACCGCGGCGTAACGCTCTTCGGCTCGCGGGACGCCGCCGTGTACGACATGGTGGCCAGGCCGGACGAGGAGCCGATGACTCCCGGCCTGTGCGGCACGATCGCAAAGACTGAGCCGGCGGTCTTTCCCGCTCCTCCGCGGGCAGCTACGGCGCGAGGCGGATGTAGGCCACTGCTCTCGGCGGTGAACGTGAAGGACGCGGCGGTGATGGGCGATGGTGTGATCGACGGGCGCGGCTACGCGACGATCCTGGGCAAGGACTACAGTTGGTGGCAGATGGCCCGGAAGGCCGAGCCTAAGAACGAGAAGTACTACAGCACACGGCTGTTGGTGGCGAACAAGGCGGACGGTCTGATCCTGTATCGGATCACGCTGCACAACTCGCCCAACTTCCACGTAAGCGTCAACGGCACAAACGGATTTACCGCATGGGGCGTTCATCTGGTGACGCCGACGGATAAGAGCATCGATGCTCGGAATACCGATGGCATCGACCCAGGCAGCTCCACGAATATCACCGTGGCCCATAGCTGGATCGACAACGGCGACGACAATATCGCGATCAAGACCGGCGTCTCGCACATGAGTGTGCTGGACAACCACTTCTACAGCGGGCACGGCATGTCGATCGGAAGCGAGACCTACACGGGCCAGAGCTTCCTGCTGGTGGACGGCCTCACGGAGGACCACACCACCAGCGGCATCCGCATCAAGAGCAGCGTGACGCGGGGCGGGCCGGTCCACGACCTGGTGTACCGCAACATCTGCATGCGCGGAGTGGCGAATCCTATCGCCATCTCGCCCTACTACACCAACCAGACGACCGAGGGCTTCGAGGATCCGAAGTACACGGGCGACCGCATTCCGGACTACAAGCGCATCACGATTGAGAACGTCATCAGCATGACGCCGGGCGATGTCCTGATCGCGGGGCTGGATGAGGAGCATCGCACCGAGGTGACGCTGCAGAACGTCATCGTCAAAGGGATAAAGCCAACCCAGGTCCACGCGGCCTTCGCGGGCATCACTACCATCTCGCCCGGGACGAACCTCGACTTTGGGCACGGCAATAACGTCATCGTCGCGGAGAAGAGTCAGGCCACTGCCGCCTCAAAGAGGACCCCGGGAGCATGCGAGAGGGCCTTTGTGCCGATGCGGTAGAGATTCTGAAGGAAGATTTTGCTAGATGGCTCCTCAGACACTAGAATGGGTGAGGCAGGCCGATGTAGCTCAGTTGGTAGAGCAACTGATTCGTAATCAGTAGGTCAGCGGTTCAACTCCGCTCATCGGCTCCATTTTATCTCCCCGTCTTCCTCCCCAAACATCCCATCCTCTGAAACCGCGTCTCTCTCGATGGCGATCTGTTACGCGAGGTCTCAGTTGAACTCGCCGGAACGGAAATCTAATCCGCGGAAGCGAGAGGGAACACCGAAACGACTCCCCATCTGATAGACTTTATCTTGTCGTTGGGCTGATAGATTTGGTGTCCAGGAAAGCCCGTTTGAGTCCAAATCAACGACAAGATAGATCTGAGCTGGAGACAACTCCGCTCATTCTATGGGACATCATCATCCGAATTGTTGAAGAAACAATCTGGGGACGTAGCTCAGTTGGTTAGAGCGCTGCCCTGTCACGGCAGAGGTCGCGGGTTCGAGCCCCGTCGTCCCCGCCATACATTCTAAGAACTTAGAAGTTATGGCAACCCAAAGTGACAATCCATCTAACATTACGAAAAAATAAATGGATTACGGGTTTTTACCTGTATGTGCCCATTGTTAGCGTGCCGTAAAAGCAGGTGCCTCTGTTCGGTCATCGCTTCTGTTTCGCTCGCCAACGCTTAAAGTCTGCCACCGTCTTTTCTTCGGAAACACCTTCGGCATCAAGGATCGCTTGCCAGCGCGCAGAGGCTTCCTTCAAAGCCGCCCGCTCTGTTTCGCTCCGCTTGCGGCTAGCAGCAATGAAGTAGCTGATGGTATCGCCGTGGTGGGTAATCGCTGCGGGGGCGCCCGATTCGAGCAAGTAGGTCGCCAATTTTTCGCGAAACTTTCTCGTGCCGATCTTCAGGGGCTTCATAGCAGGTCCTTGCGTGTACGCAAGTTTACCTCTCTTGCCCGAGTTGCATGAACAGGACAGCGGCGGATTACTTCACCGATCCCAGCAACGCGCCTTCGATCAGATTCTTGGCCATCACCAACTCCTCGTGGCTGACCGTATGGCCGCGGCCCTCGTAGCGTCGCGTCGTCACCGAGGCTCTCATCTCGCCGAGTATCCTCGCCGACTCCTCTACCCGCTGCCACGGCACATGCGGATCGGGATCGCCCGAGCCGAGGAAAGCCGGCATCCCCGCCAGATCACCGCTATGCTTCAGGTCGGAGCCGGGCGGACCGATCAAGCCACCCGTAAGGGCGATCAGCCCACCATACCGCAGCGGATAGCTGGCGACGAACTCCGTCGCCAGGCATGCTCCCTGCGAAAAGCCTCCCACCACAATCCGCTCGGACGGAATCCCCGCGTCCTGCGCCATCTGCACTGTGGTCTTCACCTTCTGCAGAGCAGACGAGAGCCAAGGCTCATTCTGCTCCAAAGGAGCAAGGAACGAGTACGGATACCACGCGTTGCCCGCCGCCTGCGGAGCGAGATAGGCAAACTGCGGAAGACCCATCGCCTCTGCGAGCGAGAGAATATCCTCCGCCGATGCGCCGCGTCCATGCAGAAGAACGACAGCGCCCGCCGCGCCCTCCAGAGATCTGCCCCAGTGGCGTACAGGTCCATCGCGATGCGGATCGCTGCTCATACGGTCTTCCCCGCTGCAGTCTGCAACTCAATCGGTGGCATGCTCTTGTGAAGCGTGATGGGGAGGATTCGCTTCTCGATCGCCTCGCGCCGTGGCTCCAGCCACTCAGGGATTCGCAGCTCCTCTCCCAGTGACTCAACCGGCTCATCGAGCGTGAAGCCCGGCGGATCCGTCGCCAGCTCAAACAGCACTCCACCCGGCTCGCGGAAGTAGATCGATTGAAAGTAAGTGCGGTCGAGAACCGGCGTCACATCCAGATGCTTGGCGATCTCTTCACGCCACTCCAACTGCGCGGCATCGTCGCTGGCTCGAAACGCGATGTGGTGCACGGTGCCCGCTCCGGAGCGTCCATAGGCGCCATTGGCATCGATCAGCAGATCGATATGATTGCCCAGCGCGCTCCCCTCTGAGGCAAAGCGCAGCCGGTTGCCCTCCTCTGCGATCTGCTTGAATCCCATCACATTCAGAATCGCAGCCGTAGCGTCGGCGCTCTTCTCGTACAAGGTCACACCGAAGAAGCCGCGAATCGCATGATCCGGCGGCACCGCCGCAAAGCGCGGAGCATTCGCCGCTCCAGCGTCCGCGTGTCCTACGATCTCGATCTTCATCCCATCCGGATCGGCGAAGGTCAACACCTCTTCCTCGAATCGCTTCCCTGTCCGCTCCACCGGCACACTTAGCTCGCTTAGCCGCTGCTCCCAATAGGCCAGCGACGACAGCGGCACACTGAAGGCGGTCTTCGTCACCTCGCCCACTCCGGTCTGACCGCGTGAAGCGCGAGGCCACGGAAAGAACGTAAGAATCGTTCCCGGTGCGCCGCCGTCATCGCCAAAGTAGAAGTGATAGGTGCCGGGGTCGTCGAAGTTCACAGTACGTTTCACGAAACGAAGTCCAAGCACCTCGGTATAGAAATCAAGGTTCCGTTGCGGATCGGATGCGATGGCAGTGACGTGGTGAAGTCCGACGATGGGACTCGGCATAGTGGCGTCCTTTCAAGACTCAAGGTTCAGGCGTCCCGGCGAAAACTTACCGGTACGGTTTAAAGATTATCCTCTGGCCCCCAGTGGCAGACATGGATCACAGCGCGCTCACCACCTGGCCCGCTCCCGGAGTATGACATAGCTTTGTGCACCGCACAGCGCGGCCAGCATGCTAAGACTCGCCACCAACGGCAGAAACAGTCCTAAGCAGAGACAGATCAGCACAACGTGGACAGCGAAGAGGCACGCCGTAACATTCAGCCAGCGGTCGAGTCTTAAGGAGAGCAGCATTGCGGTGAATTTATTCCGGAGGAACAGCGCCGTAACGCCGAGCAATCCATGAGGAAGCGAAAGGAAGACTCGATGCATTCTCTGAGAGTAGGGTTTTGCGCTCGCCGGAACCACCTCCTCCGGGGGCATCTCATTGCCCCCCTTTTGGGGGGAGAATTTCTAGGGGCAGCGTGCTATCTTCTTCCTTGCAGCGGTGCGACTCCCCAGGCCCATCTTCCGCATGCACCAAATACGTTTACAGATTTTCACAAAAGGATCGGCAAGCAACGGGTAGCCCCGTAAGCCATCCTGTTACGTTGATTCACCTTGGTTTATAAGCAGATTCGCCCTTGCGCGGCGGCCTCCTGACTCCTACCCCATTGAGGGGAGAGACTGCCCACGACTTAGGTTTCCGGCTACCGGCGACCAGCGCAAACTAACTCTGGATCCAAAGACGATTGGTTGCCATACTGGCAACGCTTCCCAAGGAGATGGAATGGGAGATAGCCTACAATCCGCAAATTTTTCTGCAGCAGCCCTCGACACGAGCATCACGTCTTCGTCACTCGATCTCGGAACGAGCTTCGATTCGATTCACGCGGCACTGCTGGAACAGATTCAGCTTCTCGAAGAAGAAAAGAACTCCCTCTGCCAACTCATAGCGGAGTTGCTCTTCAAAAATCAGATCCTTAGACAAGGAAACTGTCCCCCGGCCGCCTCGGAGAGCAACCTGCGGGCGGCCGTGCAGGGCAGGTCTTTCAAAGCATCTCAGCTTAGAACTATGGCTTCACCGTCACCATCACCACACCGTGGCTAGGCACCTCAGCCGAGTAGCTCCCCGTCTTCGAGCCAACGTCCTTATGAGCCCAAAGATCGCGCACCGACGCGTTTAGCTTCGACGGATAACCGAGATCCTGCCAGTCCGCCGAGATCGTCGCCGGCTTCTCACTGCGGTTCAGCAGCGCGACAGCGCGGCCGCCATCCGCCAGTTGCTTCGACCACACCTCGAGATCGCCCATCTTCTTCACACGATGTCCCTGAACCCCCATCGCGTCCTGGTCGATGGCGATCACTTCCTTGTTCATCAGAATCGCCTTCGTCTCAGGACTCATATTCCCGAGATCGTTCCCCGCCAGCAACGGAGCAGAGAACAGCGCCCACATGCTGAAGTGCGCACGGCTCTCCGTCGTGTTGAGCCCACCGTTCCCAACCTCCAACATATCCGGATCGTTCCAATGCCCCGGCCCTGAGTACGATTCGATTCCATTCATCAGATCCAGAATCTGCACCACACCATTCCCGCCCCAGTCCTTCTTGCAGTTCCAGCAGTCCTGGATGTCGCCCGTAGCCCGCCACATGTTGCCTATCGAACCCGCCCATAGCCACGGCTTGTTCGAACCCCACTCGCAGATGCTGAACAGGATCGGCCTGCCCGTCTCCGCCAGCGCATTGCGCATCAGCGTGTAGGAGGACTCCGCGTTCTGCCCCGGCAGCGTATTGCACCAGTCTTCTTTCAGATAGTCGACGCCCCACGCGGCATACTGCCTTGCATCCTGGTACTCATGCCCGATGCTCCCCGGCCGTTTCGCGCACGTCATCGTGCCGACGTCCGTATAGATCCCGAACTTCAGACCCTTGCTGTGGACATAGTCCGCCAGCGCCTTGATGCCCCCCGGAAACTTCTCCGCATCGACGACGATATTCCCCACCGCATCGCGCCCCGTCTGCCAACAGTCGTCGATCACGACGTACTGGTATCCGGCATCCTTCATGCCGCTCGAAGCCATCTGGTCCGCGGCCTCGCGCACGACCTTCTCGTTGATGCCCTTACAGGCAAACTTGTTCCAGCTATTCCAACCCATGGGCGGCGTACGCGCCACGCCATTGTCCAGAGAGTGCGCCGGCACTCCACCCAATGCCACCATAACCGCAGCTACGAAACCGCTTACAAACACACCACGCAAATTCATGATCTTTCGCCTCCGGGCACAAATATTCTCTTGTCGCCCCTTCGGCAAACATCATACGCGAGACCTCGCGTCACGAATTACAGCTCGAACATCAACTCATCCACGTAGCACCAGTACCAGTCCTCGCCTGGCTCTATCGATTGCACGACCGGATGCTTCACCGCATGGAAGTGCTTGGTCGCATGCTTGCCGATGGACGAGTCGCAGCACCCAACATGCCCGCACTCCTTACAGAGCCGCAGATGAACCCACGACTGTCCCAGCTTCAGACACTCCTCGCACCCGCGTGTATGTGGCTTTACCTGATGAATCGTATCGAGATGGCTGCACGTAGATCCCATGCGAGTCAGTTTACTCTCCAAGTCGCGGTCGGCAAAGCCACCACCCCGCCTCTACATAATCCGGAACCGCTCCTGCATCAGCCGTTGGAAACGAGGCTTCCAGATCAGGTCGTAGGCCAGCTCCTTGCCCGGAAACATCGACAGCGCGGCTTTGCGGCTGTCCGCGATCATCTGCGAAGCATCCTCGATGCTAAGGCTCCTGTCCTGGGCGATCACTTGCATGACCATGTTCATCATCATCTGCAGCCGGCGAATGAGCTTCTGCTCCTCTGCCTGTTCCGCTGCGCTCATTGCTGCGTCGGTCTTGTCGGAATCCGCTGACGGCGT
Source organism: Granulicella sp. dw_53 (assembly GCF_018449545.1). Taxonomy (GTDB): domain Bacteria; phylum Acidobacteriota; class Terriglobia; order Terriglobales; family Acidobacteriaceae; genus Edaphobacter. The sequence continues at coordinate 187,250 of NZ_JAAVUR010000002.1, forward strand.
AAGGTCCATTCCAGAGCCTCCACTGATCCACAAAATACACCTTAAACCACGCGGCTTCCAGCTTTGCTCAACGAAGGTCCTCTCCCCCGACAACCTCGCGAATCCCTCCATCCCGGTCCAGCAGAAAGGTCGTCAAGCCAAACTCATCCGTCCGGTAGAGCCTCGTATGCCCCTCGGCGATCCTCTCGATCACCTCCCCTCGCGGATGCCCAAAGGTATTCGCCCGCCCCACCGAGATCACCGCATCCGTCGGCCGTAGCGCCGCAAAGAACTCCGGCGTCGTCGAGGTCCGGCTGCCATGATGTCCCACCTTCAGCAGCGTCACCGGCGACAGTCCGCTCGCCACCATCGCCCGTTCACTCGGCGCCTCCGCGTCCCCTTCCATCAACACCGAAGCCTTGCCATATCGCAGACGCATCACCAACGAGTCATCGTTCTTCGGCTCCCCCGGATTCCCATATCCAACCGCTGGTGAAAGCACCTCGATTCCAACCCCACTCCACTCGACGCGATCGCCTGCATGGTAATGCCGCACCACCACACCCAGCTCAGCCGCCTCCTCCAGCAACGCACGATAGACCTGCGAGTCCGCATCCACCGAAACCCACAGCTCTCGTGGACGAAAGCTCCGCATCACCGCCGCCATCCCGCCCATGTGGTCGCTGTGCGCATGGCTCAGCGCGATCACATCCAGTCTGCGCATCCGCCGCGACCACAGATACGGCGAAACCACCTCCTCGCCCACATCGAACGCGCTCTGCGCCTCGGCACTCTCCTTCAGGCTCCCCACCGGACCACCCGCATCCACCAGCATCGTCTGCCCCTGCGGACTCACCACCAGCAGCGAGTCGCCCTGCCCCACATCTACCGCCGTCACCTCCAGCATCCCCGGAGACACCACCGCCGCCTCCGGCCAAAGCACCAGCACCGCGACCGCCGGCAACACCACCACCGCAACCCAGGCCCACCCCTTCTCCCGCCGCCGCACCGCCCAGCAACAAAACACCCAGGCCACCAACGCAATCGCCACCACCCAACCCGCAGGCCCAGGCACCCGCACATCGGCGACCCGCACCCGGCTCATCGCACTCACCGTACCCGTCACCCCATGCAGCAGCAGAGCCGTCGTAGCCCCTGGCAGAGCCGCCACCCAGGGGCTTACCAGGCTTCCCACAAACGTCAGCACCCCCATCGGCGCAAGCACCGCCACCATCGGCACGCTCAACATATTCGCAGGCAGTGCAAACGGCGTCGCCCGATGAAAGTACACCGCCATCGGCAACACCATCACCGCCTCGACCACCAACCCCAGCATCGCCAGCTCCGCAGCCCAAAGCACCACCCGCACGAATAAAGCTGGCACACCATAAGCCCACTCACCCAATACGCTGACCAACGCCTCGCCCCACACCCGCAGCATCACGCGAAACTGCGCCACCCGCGGCCTTAGCCGGAGATCAATCCACTCCTCCCTCAGCTTCCGCGCCGCCCGCGCATAGGGCACAACGCTGCGTTCGCCCAGTGGCACCGCAATCCCTCCAATCGCCATCACCGCCAGAAACGTCATCTGGAAGCTCGCCTCAAAGAGACTCCCCGGCGACCACACCAGCACCCCCAACGCGGCCGCGCCGAGCCCGTTCAACACATTGCGGTCCCGCGCCAGCAACCGCGCCACCAGGAAGATCGCCGTCATCCACAGCGCCCGCTGCACCGGCGCTCCAAACCCCGTCAGCACCGCATACGCACTCGCCAACCCCACCGTCAACAGCGTCGCGATCCACTCCCGCAGCCGCATCCGTCGCGCCATCCAGAACACCGCCGCCGCCAGCAGCGTCACATGCATCCCCGACACCACGAACAGATGAAACGACCCCGTTCGCTGAAAGCCGATCCGCTGCGGCTGCGTCAAACCCGCACGGTCACCAAACAGCATCGCCTTCAACATCCCCGCGCCACCTTCGCTTAGCCGCAACAGCGACGGCAGCCGACGGTTCACCGCCGAGCGCACATACCCATCCAGCCGCGCCACCGCCCAACTCTGCGCCGCGTAGATTTTGCACTGAACGCTCCCCGTACCCTCGCCAAGCTTCTTGAACCGCCCCGCCCGCACGCTGGCATGCGCCCCGATACCCTCCGTCAGCAGATAATCCGCATACTGCCATGCCCCCGGATCGCGATACCGCTCCGGCACACGAAGCTGCATCGGAGCCGCCACCCAATCGCCGCACTTCAAACTCGGCAGCGCATCTCCACGCGAAGTCACCGTCACCCGCAGCCCGCCCTCCATCGGCACCATCCGCGAGACATCCGGCGTCACCTCTTCAACCGCCTCCACCTGCACATCGACCGACATCGCCCCCGGAGGCTCCGCCTCATGCCACTCCGTCCCATCTGCGTCTTCATCCGCAGCCTTGCGCGGCGCAAGCATCCTTACCCGAACCACCCTGCCCCGCACCGCCCGGCTCAGACCATCCGCATACCGCAGCAAAGACCTCTGCTGTTGCGGAACCGGCTGCACCTCCGCCGCAGCCATCCCTACCACCATCCACACCGCCGCCAGCGGCACCAGCACCACCCTCAGATGCCCCCGCAGCACCACCACCGTTAACCCCGCCAGCAGACCCAGCGCCACCAGCAGCATCACCATCGGACGCCAGCTCCGCGCCATCACCTCGCCCACCGCAAACCACACCGCCGCGGCCAGCAAAGGCGCGCGCCGAAACTCCAACGCCTGCACCGGCGTACTCCCGCGCTCCCAAAGCTCCGGAGGCGGTATCTTCCCAAATTCGGTCGTCGAAGCTCTCCCTGCGGACCGCATCTGCCGTTATTTCACCACAGCCCTATTAAGTAAGCGCCACTAAGCTCCACGCCTCAAAACCACTACCGTCTCCTGGTGAAACGTCTGCGGAAACATATCCACTAGATGCAGCTCCACCAGCGCGTATCCGCCATCTACCAGCACCTTCAGATCCCGCGCCAGCGTAACCGGATCGCACGAGACATACACCAGCTCCGCCGCCTTCAACCGCACCAGCAACTCACAGACATCCGCCCCCAGCCCCGCACGCGGAGGATCCATCACCACCACCTCCGGCCGCTCCCGCTGAATCACCGTATGGCGCAAAAAATCCACCGTAGAGGCGCAGATCGCCTGCGTCCTCGGCCCCTTCAGCGTTCCGGCCAGATCCGCCGCCGCCGTCTCGCTACCCTCAACTCCCACCACCCTCTCAAACGCCTTCGCCAGCGCCTTTGAGAACAAACCCACACCCGCATAAAGATCCCACGCCAGCCGCCCCTCACGCCCCTCTGTCACCAGCCGCACCATCGTATCGATCAAAAAGCGATTCACCTGGAAGAACCCACCCCGGCTCACCCAGTAGTCGGCCCCTGCCGCACGATACAACAATCCCTCCGCCCCCCAGCTAGCCCCCGCAGCAGGCCGCTCCGTACGCCGGCTCCGCAGCGCCGACTCCTTTGCCAGAATCGAAACTCCCGCCCCCACCAGCTCCGGCACCACCACTCGCAGCCGCTCACACAACCCCTTCAGATCAGCCGACAACGCTCCCCGCACAAACAGCGTCATCTGCAGCTTCGTCTCATCGCCATTGGAGAAGAACTCAATCTCCACCGCACCCCGCAGCCACCGCTCAGCTCCCTTGTCCGTCTCCGCCAGCTTCAACAACGCACTCGCAGCCCGCCACAGCAGCGGAGCCGCAATCGGACACTCCTGTATCGGCAGAAACTCATTGCTCCCCCGCCGGTTGTATCCCAGCCGCAACGCCCCATCCATCTCCGCAATCCGCAGCCGTATCCTGTTCCGATACCCCCAGAACGCATCTCCATGCGACTGCACCTCAGGCAGCTCGACTAGCCCCACCCGCTCCAAACTCTCCCGCAGAATCCCCGCCTTCATCCGCATCTGCGCCGAATACTCTGCATGCTGCAACTGGCATCCACCGCACGCACCAAAGTGAACGCACCCCGGCGCAACGCGGTCGCTGGAAGCCTCAATCACCCGCACCAGCTCCGCCCCACCATAGGCATCCTTCTCTACCGAAAGCTCCGCCTCGACGATCTCCCCCGGCAGCGTGAAAGGCACAAAGACAGCCTTGCCAGCCTCCGCCTGGTGAGCCAGCCCAGCGCCCCCATAGACCACCTTTTCTATCTGTAACCTCATGAGTGGCTCATATAAAACAGGCTAAGCCGAGGCAGCTTGCGAGTCTCCAGAATCCTTTTCTGCAAAAACTGCTGCTGCACCTGCTTGATCTGCGTCGCCTGCATCTTGCCCCGGTACGGCGCAAGCTCCCGCGCCGCCTGCTCCCGCAACGCCACCAACTCTTCCTCCGGAGCCGAAGTAATCAGCGCGGCGAAGATCTTCTCCTCCAGCACCGTCAGCGTCCTGTCCAAATCCTCCAGCGATCCCGCCGGCTCCAGCCGTATCCCCATCGCCAGCGCCCGCAGCCGCGCCACCACCTCAGCCGCCACGCCATCCGCAGGCGACACAAGCTGCACACCCTCGATCCTCCCCGCGTTCTCCTCCAGATAAGCCGCCACCCGCTCCGACTCAAACCCGCTCTCTACCGGCTCCGCATCCACGACAGGCGCAGATCCAATCGCCGCCTCGCGCATCTGCTCCACCGTCTCCATCACGCTCTGCGCACACCATGCCAGCCCGTTCACCTTGCGAACCTTGCCCTTCGCTCGCAGCGCCTTCGCATCATGCTTATCGAACGCCGAGTCGATCCCGCGCAGCACTGCCTCCAGCGGAACACCTGCCTCACGCCATGTCTCAATCAGCGCCCAGTCCAGCGTCGAGAGCATCAGCAACGAACCGCGCCTCTGCTGAAAGCGCTCCTCGATCTCCGTAAAATAATTGAAATAATTCTGCATTCCCAGCGGTCCCTATTCATCGCCTCCAGCCCGTCAAGCCGCCATCTTCAGGCAGCTTCGGACATCTACCTCAGGCGCTCCGCCTTCTGCTGCGCTCCAGGGTGCGCTCATAGATAATCCGCAGCCCCGTCAACGTCAACATCTCATCCACCGCGCCGATGTACTTCGATCCACCGGCAATCAGCTTCGCCAGACCACCCGTAGCCACCGTCTTCGTCCCCGGCCCCATCTCTGCAATCATCCGTTCTAGAATCCCATCCACCAGCCCGATGTATCCGTAGTACAAGCCGATCTGAATATTATCGATCGTCCCCGTCCCAATCACCTTGCCCGGCTTTCGCACCTCGATCCGCGGCAACCGCGCCGCCTGCGAAAACAGCGCCTCCGCCGAGATCTCCAGCCCCGGAGCGATCGCCCCACCCACAAACTCGCCCTTCTTCGAGACCACGTCAAACGTCGTCGCAGTCCCCATATCGACGATGATCGTCGGCCCGCCATACTTCTCAAACGCCGCGACACAGTTCACGATCCGGTCCGCCCCCACCTCGCACGGATTGTCCGTCAGAATCGGCAGCCCCGTCCGCACCCCCGGTTCGATAAACAGCGGCTTCACATGAAAATAGAGCTCGAACACCTTGCGCAGCATCGAGTCCAGCGGAGGCACCACCGACGAGACCGCCACTCCCTTCACGATGCACATCTCCAGCCCGCGCAGCGCAAACAGATTCCGCAGCAGCACGCCGAACTCGTCCGCCGTCTGCTCCTTTGGAGTCGTGATGCGCCAGTTCGCAGTCAGCTCCGCTTCGGCCTCTTCGCCGGCCGCCCCATCGCCCGCCAGCCGGTAAAGCCCCATCACCGTGTTGGTATTACCCACATCGATCGCCAGAAACATAGTCGTGCCCACCTTCTATCGTGCCGCTTCCAACTCCCGCACCCCACCGGAGAGCACAGTGCGCTGCGTCCCATCCTCAGCCGCCACCAGCAAAAAGCCGTCCCCGTTGAGCCCATCCGTCACGCCAGTATAGCCGCCACCCTCATCCACCCTCACGCGCTTTCCTCGCACCCATGTGGAAGCCTCCGCAAACCGCGCCAGCAGCCCCGGTCCATCGTCCATCCCACGATGCCCTCGAACCAGCCGCCGCATCTCCTCGTCGATCCCCCGCAGCAGCGCCGCCAGCACCGCCTCCCGCGAGACCGCCGCGCCCCCCTCGAGCCGCAGCGAAGTCGCCACCGCCCGCACCTCCGCAGGAAACGCCTCATGGTTCAGATTGATCCCCACCCCAATCACCGCATACCGCAGCATCGCCGGCACACCCCTCTCCGCCGGAGCCACCGCCGTCTCCACCAGAATCCCCCCACACTTCCGCTTATTCAGAATCAAGTCATTCGGCCACCGGATATCCACCTCCAGCCCGCAGGCCTCCGCAATCGCCGCCTGCGCCGCCAGCCCCGTAGCCAGCGAGATCTGCAACGCCGTAGCCATCGGCAGCGTCGGAGTCACCAGCGCGCTCACATACAACCCATCCCCCGCCGCCGAGTGCCACGCATGCCCTCCGCGCCCGCGCCCCGCGCCCTGCTCATCCGCCACCCAGACGCCGCTCCGCGCCCCACGCTGCGCCGCCTCCAGCGCCACCGTATTCGTGGAGCCGACAAAAGGGAGGTGCAGCACCCGGCCCGCAAACTCCGTAGCCGCCACCCCCTCCTCGACCGCCTTCAAGTCGAAGCTCACTCCGGATTGCACTTAATAAATATCCGCCGTAATCCGCATACTCAAATCCACCGCCACCGCCGAGTGCGTCAGCGCGCCCACCGAGACAAAATCCACCCCCGCCAGCGCATACGCCCGCACCGTCTTCAAGCTCATATTCCCCGAAGCCTCAATCGGCACCGTCGGCAACGCCGCCCGAATCAGCTTCACCGCCTTCTTCACCTGCGACGGAGTCATATTATCCAGCAGAATCGACTCCGCCCCGCCCGCAATCGCCTGCTCCAACTCCGCATCCGACCGCACCTCCACCTGCACCACCTGCCCCGCCTTGCGGCCATGCAGTGCATGCTCCAGCGCAGCCGGGAGCCCGCCTCCCAGCGAGATATGGTTGTTCTTGATCAAGATCCCATCCTGCAGGTCCAGCCGATGGTTCACCCCGCCCCCGCAGCACACGGCGTACTTGTCCAGCACCCGCAGCCCCGGAATCGTCTTCCTCGTATCCAGCACCTTCGTCTTGGTCCCCGCCACAGCCTTTACAAACTCATTCGTCAGCGTCGCAATTCCGCTCATCCGCTGCATCAGGTTCAGAATCACCCGCTCGCAGGAGAGGATCGCCCGCGCATTATGCCGGATCACGGCCAGCGTCTGCCCCTTCTTCACCTTCACCCCGTCGAAGATCTCCGGATGGCTCACCACCTCAAACCGCCCCATCGGAGTGCTGCTCATCTTCCCAAACGTCTCCAGAAAGATCGGAATGCACCCTATCCCCGCCACCACGCAAGCCTGCTTCGCCACAATCGTCCCCGAGGCCCGCAGCCCCGCCGGAATCGTCAGTGCGGTAGTTACATCGTTCGCTGCCTTGTCCTCTGCCAGTGCCGCTTCAAGAATGGTTCGAATCCGTTTGCTTTTCCAGTCCATCCCCTCATCCTAAACCCGCGAGTTGCATCCTACATTGCAGATCTTCGTGATCCCTTATGCTGATGTCTCTCTCCCGACAGATCGCCTATCTCTTCCTGCTCGCCATCCCCATCGCCTGCGTCGCCTGGACCATCACCCACGAAGAGGTCTTCCGCGAACCCCGCGAGTGGTGCAAAGACCGAAGCCAGAACTGCAAACCCCTCGTCGCCCGAAAATTCTTCTACCTCTTCACCTGCGAGTACTGCTTCAGCCACTACGTCGCGGCCTTCTTCCTGCTCATCACCCAGTTCCAGATGCTCTACGAGGGCTGGCGCGGCTACGTCATCGCCTGGTTCGCCCTCATCTGGATGGCGAACATCTATATGAGCTTTTTCAACCGCCTCCGCCTCGACATCAAACACGAGAACGTAGAAATCGCCATAGAACAAACCAAAGTCCCAAACAACAAATAGGGCCGCAGATCTCCTTATCCATCACGCCTGCCACAGCATCTCTCACGCCCATCACAGCCTTAGGTCCCGCCACCAAAGCGGGTGCCCCACTCTTTTTGCAGTCTCATCGCAAATAGGGTGGGGTATCGTGCGAAGCACGACCGCACTCCTTCCCCGCCCCACAAAGCCCAACCGTCCTCTTTCCCAACCCCACAAAGCCCAACCGTCTTCCTTCCCCAGCCCCACAAAGCCCGGGTGCCCCATCCTTCGCGCCCTTGCGAAGGGTGGGACGTAAACTTTTCCACGATCCTTTGTATCCGCACCTAACTACTCAGGCGGCAAAGCCTCCAACCCAGCCTTCGTCTTCTCGTAAAGCACCCGAGTCTCCGCCGCCTGCTTCCGCAACCCTTCAACAATATGCGCCGGAGCCTTCCCCATAAACGCATCGTTTCCAAGTTGCTTCTCAGCAGCCATCAAACCCTTCTCATACTTCGCCAAATCCTTCGTCAACCGCTCCCGCTCCGCGGGAACATCGATCTGTCGCTCATACACCACAGCCACATCGAACTCCGCCGAACTCCGCGCACCTTCACCATGCAGCGCAGCCCCGGCAAACTCCACCTCACTCACCCGAGCCAGCTTCCGCAGCAGATCCACATTCCCCCCCGCAAGCGTAGTAACCGACTCACTCGCAAACACCCGCACCGGAGCAAACTCCTTCTCCGGAACACTCATCTCCTTACGCAGCCCGCGCACGGTGACGATCATCTGCTGCATCAACTCCATCGCGGTCACGCTGGCAGCATCCGCAGCCATATCCTCTGCCCTTGGAAACCGCGTCAACGCAATCGACTTCGCCGGCACCGCGTCGTCATAAAACGCATGCCAGATCTCCTCCGTGATAAACGGCATAAACGGACTCAGCATCCGCAGCGCCGCCTCAAACACCGCCAGCAGCGTCGTCAACGCAGCCTTGCCAGCAACTAGATCGGCACCCTCGCCAAACTCCAGCCGCAGCTTCACGATCTCGATATACCAGTCGCAGAAGTCGCCCCAGAAGAACTGGTACACCGCGTTCGCAGCCTCATCGAACCGATACTGCGCCAGCGCCGCATCCACTGCACCCGACGTAGCACTCAGCTTCGCCAGAATCCACCGCGTCTCCAGCGGAGCGCCGTCAATCTCCTTCAGCGCCTCCCCCAGGCTGCTCAGGTCGACCGCAACGCCAGCCTCCTTCGCCCGCTCCACATTCATAAACAGGAACCGCGCCGCATTCCATATCTTGTTCGCAAACGCCCGATACCCATCCGTGCGCTCTTCGCTGAACGCAATATCCGTCCCCGGCGAAGCCATGCTCGCCAGCGTGAACCGCACCGCATCCGTCCCAAACTTATTGATGATGTCGATCGGGTCGATCACATTGCCCTTGGTCTTCGACATCTTCTGCCGGTCCGCATCCCGCACCAGCGCATGGATGTAAACCTCACGGAACGGCACCGCATCCGCCAGCGTCCGAGCCGAACCATCCGGCATCGGCACATCCAACATGAAGTGGCAGCCCAGCATGATCATCCGCGCCACCCAGAAGAACAGAATGTCGAAGCCCGTTACTAGCACCTGCGTCGGATAGAACGCCGCCAGATCCGGCGTAGGCAAGCCGTCCGCAGAAGGCCACCCGAACACGGTGAAGGGAAGCAGCCCCGACGAGAACCATGTGTCCAGCACATCCGTCTCCTGCACAATCTCCGCCGAGCCACAGCTTCCGCAAGCCGTAGGAGTCTCCCGCGCCACCGTAATCTCAGCGCACGCACCACAGTGCCACGCCGGAATTCGGTGCCCCCACCACAACTGCCGCGAGATACACCAGTCATGGATGTTCTTCATCCACTCGTCGTACGTCTTGCGATACTGCTCCGGCGTGAACTTGATGTAGCCCTTATCGACCGCCTCAATCGCCTTGTCCGCCAGCGGCTGTATCTTCACGAACCACTGCTTCGAAAGCCTCGGCTCAATCACCACGCCCGTCCGCTGGCTCAGCCCAATCGCCAGCGTATGGTCCTTTACCTCCACCAGAAGCCCCAGCTCACGCAGGTCTTCGACGATCTTCTCCCGCGCCACATACCGGTCCAGCCCGTTGTATGGTGAGCCCGCCAGCAGCACCTGCGCCGACTCATCCAGAATCGTCAGGCTCGGCAGGTTATGCCGCTGCCCAATCGCAAAGTCGTTCGGATCATGCGCCGGAGTCACCTTTACCGCGCCCGTGCCAAACTCCGGCTTCGCCCAGTCATCCGTCACAATCGGAATCTCGCGATCCACCCCGCCATCCACGCCGCTCAAAGGCAGCCGCAGCCTCTTTCCATGCAGAGCCGTATACCGCTCATCCGCCGGATTCACCGCCACCGCCACGTCGCCCAGCATCGTCTCCGGCCGCGTCGTGGCAATCACAATCGAGCCGCTCCCATCCGCCAGCGGATAGCGTATGTGATAGATCTTCCCCACCCGCTCCTCGTGCGTCACCTCCAGATCGCTCACCGCCGTCCGCAGCACCGGATCCCAGTTCACGATGTACGCCCCGCGATAGATCAGCCCCTGCTCATGTAGCCGGACGAACGCCTCCTTCACCGCCACGCTCAACCGCTCGTCCATGGTGAAGTACTCGCGGCTCCAGTCCACGCTCGCGCCCAGCCGCTTCATCTGGTCCAGAATCGCGCCGCCATACACACCCTTCCACTCCCAAACCCGCTCCACAAATGCGCTGCGGCCCAGCTCCTGCCGAGTCTTGCCCTCGCCCGCAAGCTGCCGCTCCACCATCATCTGCGTGGCGATCCCCGCATGGTCCGTCCCCGGAACCCACAACGAAACCTCACCCGACATCCTGTGCCACCGCGTCAGAATGTCCATCTCCGTCTGGTTCAGCATGTGCCCCATATGCAGCCGCCCGGTCACATTCGGCGGAGGCAGCAACTGCGTGAACCTCTTCACGTCACCAGCCGCACCAGACGAAGCAGCATCAGGGGAAACAACATCGAAAAGACGCTCACGGACCCAGTACTCGGCCCAGCGTTCTTCGATAACGGACGGATCATATGCTTTTGGAAGTTCGTGGCTCATCGGTCTTTAAGCGTAGCATCCACAACGCAAACTCCCGCCTGTTGCCGTTGATGTTGTAGCCATTGCCGTTTTTTTGTGCCGTCATTCTGAGCGAAACGAAGAACCCCTGTATTTCGCTCTCACCGCCGCTTCTTGCCCCGGAGATCCACGACGCGAGAGCTTCAAAGGAATAAGCCCCTAAACAGAAGCCTCCAACCCACCGCCTGCAGTATAGTTATCCCCAAGAGGCGACCAGCCACCGAGGCCAATCATGACCCCGAAAGCCCCATCCCCCACCCCAACCCTGATCGCCACCCTCCTCCTGCTTCTGCTATCCGTCACCAGCGCCCAGGCAAAGTCCTCCGACGACCACGTCAGCGTAGGCAACACTATCATCGTCGCCGAGGACGAGACCGCCGGGGACATCGCCTGCGCCTTCTGCTCCGTCCAGATCCACGGTGACGTGCGAGGCGACGTCGCAGTAGCCTTCGGCAGCGTGATAGTCGATTCAGGCCGCGGCATCTCCGGCGACGTAGCCATCCTGGGCGGCAGCCTCAACCTCGCCGAGGACACCCACGTAGGCGGCGACGTAGCCATAGCCGCCGGCGACCTGAACGCCGCCTCGAGCGCCATCATCCGCGGCAGCCGCGCGATCCTCCCTGGCCACTTCTGGCTGCTGGTGCCTCTGGCCCCGATCCTCATCCTGATCGGCGTCATCTGGCTCATCATTCACCTGGTCCGCCGCAACCGCTACCAGTTCCCCGCCTACCCCAACGGCCGCCGAACATAAGAATCAAGCAAAAGAAAAGAGGCGCAGCCATATCAGGCCGCGCCTCGAATCAAATCCAAAATAAAGCCTATAGAAGCACCCAATACCTGAGGAAAGCCCCAACCAAATCGGTGTCATCCGCCTGATCGGTGTTAAGCCTTCCTGAACCTAGCACCGTCTAGAAGGGGTTCAGCTTCTTCAAACCCTTCTTCTTCTTATGCGTGCTGGAAGACTCATCGCCCTTATCGAACTCCGGCTTACCCTTCTTGCCATTGGCATTCGGAGTCTGAGCCGCAGGAGCAGCGCCCGCAGGAATATCGTTCACCGCATCCGGAGCAACTCCCGGCTTCTCGACCGGCGGCAAAGGCGCCGCGGCATTCGACGGCCCAACCGCCTTCAGCCCGCCCGTATCGGCTGGCGTGGCTGGCGTCGCCGTTGCTCCAGGAGAGAGAATCTCCACTCCTACCGCGTTCCCCCGTGCTCCCGCAGGAGCCGAGTCAGGAGCGCTGGTCATCGTCGAAGCGCCGCTTCCACTGCCGCTGTCCGCTCCCGCAGCCGGCACATCCTGGAAGGCCAGCGGAGCAGCCGGAACAGCCGGCGCAGTCGTCGTATCCGCAGCCGGTGCAGCCGCAGCATCAGGCGTCGTAGCCGCAGTCGTTGTAGCCGCCGGAGCCGGAGCATTCGGATTGACCGCCCCATTGAAGTCCTTAACGATCTGGTTGTAGACCTGCGGAGCCAGCGTCGGCTTGGCGTCCACCAGTGGTGGCTCACCCGTCGTCGCGGCCTGCACCACATCCGGCTTATGCAGAATCAGCAAGCTCAAGCGGTCCTGCAAACGATACTGCCGCCGGCTGTTCTCCAGCGCCGCGCTGGCCGCCATCTGATCAGGCGTAGGAGCCGGAATCGGCATATTCATCGCCGCCAGCCGGTCACGCGCATCCTCGACGTGAGGCGAAGCAGCATGCTCCAGAACGACCCTGCGATAAGCCGCGGCCGCCAGGTCGTCGTAATTCTTCTCCAGCCGAGCCTTCCCAGCCTCGGGCAGCTTCAAGGTGCGAACATAGCGCGCCTCAGCCTCATACGCATCGCCCAACCCAACCAGCGTGTCGTCCATATGGCTGAACTGCGGATAGCTATCGACCACCGTCTGGTAGCGTGCAATCGTCGCCGGCCAGTTGGAGTGCGTCGAATAGAACGCCCCAATCTCACTCTCACGAGTCGCCAGCACCTCCTGAACCTCGCGCAGCCGCTGTCGCGCCATCGGCACCAGCGTCGACTCCGGATAGTCCGTCAACATGCGGCGATACTCCTCCTCCGCATGGACGGCCTTCGCATAGTCGCGGTCGGGCTTATCCATCTGCCGGAAGTAGATATCGCCGATACGCATCTGCGCCTCGGCAGCCTCCGGAGCATTCGGGAAGAACACGCGGAAGTCGGCATACTCCGCCTCAGCCTGCGTCAGAGCCGCCGTTCCGCCCTCTTTGTACCAGCTATCTGCGATCGCCAGCTTCGCGCGCATCTGGTACTGCGAGTCCGGATAGGTGTTCAGCATGGTCTGCAGGTCCAGCCGGGCGACGTCATAGTGGCCCTTCTTCACCTGCTCCATCGCCTTGTCATAGAGCTGCTTATCCGGCAGCTTCGAGTCCACACCCACCAGCGGATCGGTCTTCTTGGTCTTCCTCAACTGCTGCTTGGTGTCCTTGGACTGAACGACCTTCTCTTCCTTCTGCTTCCGCGTCTTGCCCTGCGGCGTGGAGCTCATTGTCACGCTCTGCTGCGACTGGCTATTGGCATCGGCTCCGCTCGCATCAGGAGCAGCAGCCGCAGGCGTGGCAGGAGCAGTCGTCTGCTGCGGATCAGCGGCCTGGGCAGCGGCTTGCATCGGCAACACGGATAGCACGGACGCCATCACGAGAGCGGCTACGGAAACTCCGGCTCGTCGGCCGGCCTTCAGACTCGGAAAAAAGGAACGCTCAATCATCTACTGGTAACCCCATCTGCCCCGGGCGCGCACACTCGCCGCTCGCCTCCGGAACCTCGCTTTATTCTAAACTTCCTGCTCGTTCCGTGCCGCTTCCGCCGCCCGAGCCAACTTCAGGAATTCGACCGCGTTCTGCTCCGTCTTACCCGGACTGAAGATCGCCGAACCCGCAACCAGCATATCCGCTCCTGCTTCGACCACCTGCGCCACCGTGTCGTGAGCAACGCCTCCATCGACCTCGATCCGGAAGTTCAACCCCATCTCATGCCGTAACTCGGCCAGGTACGCGATCTTCTCCAGCGCCAGCGGCAGAAACTTCTGCCCTCCAAACCCCGGATTCACGCTCATTACCAGCACATAATGCACCATCGGAAGCACTTCGATCAGCATATCCACCGGCGTCGCGGGATTGATCACCACGCCCGGCAGACATCCATGCAGCTCGATCTGCTGCAGCGTCCGGTGCAGATGCCTGCAAGCCTCCTGCTGCACGCTGATCATCGTCGCTCCCGCCTCCGCAAACGCCGGGATAAACGCATCCGGATCCTCGATCATCAGGTGGCAGTCCAGCGGCAGCTTCGTCACCGGACGCAGCGCCTTCACCATCGGCGGCCCAAAGGTGATATTTGGCACAAAATGCCCATCCATCACGTCCACATGGACGATCGTGCCCCCGCCGCGCTCCGCCGTCGCAACCTCATCCGCAAGATGCGCGAAGTCCGAAGCCAGAATAGAAAATGCCAGTTCAACCATGTCTGAAAGTCTACCAGCGCCCACCCTTCAAAACGCCACTCCGGGTGTCCACCCCTTTGCCGTCTCCAGCCATCGCTATCAGAAAGCACGACTCCCTTTTCTTTCCCGACCCAACCCCAACCGCCCGGGTGCCCCATCCTTCGCGCTTTTGCGAAGGGTGGGACCACAAACACTCCCAGCCCAACCTTACCGTCCATTTCAGCCACAAAAGCGGGTGCCCCATCCTTTCGCGCACTTTGCGATAGGGTGGGGTATTCGCGCGAAGCGCGAACCAGCAAATCTTCCATTGCAAACCAAACTTCGAGGCCAAACCCAATCAAAATGAGGCTACGAGAGCCCATCCCCCAAAGGAACCTTCTTCCCACCCCGCCTCTTCACCACCGGAACCACTCTCTCCACACCCTCCCGCCCCTCATGCAGAATCCTCACCTTAGCCTCCGCCACAGCATCCCGCTGCGTCTCGGCCATCACCCCGGGCTCTCCAATAGCCATCCGCGCCGCCCCGCGCAAAATCCGCCGCACCGGCCAGCCCCCATCCAGATTCGGCAGAAACACCTCGCCACTCCGCTGCTTCTCCGGCCTGTAATACCAACGCCGCAACAACGAAAGATGGTCGCTCAACAAGGCCGTATCGGCCGCCTCGCCAATCTTCTCCCCCAGCCGCCCAATCGCCGCCTTCGCCCGTTCCTCCGGCGAGTCCTTCACCACTCCTGTTGAATCCTCCAGCGGCACCGCCTGCAGCATCAGCGGCTGCGCAAACAAGCTGCTCCCCACACTGGTCTGCTCCTTCACCGCCCTCACCCCTAACGTCGAAAGCCGCTCCGGCCCCGCCAGGCAGCCACCCTCCAGCAGAAACACCGCCGCCTCCTGAGCATCCACATGCTCCGAGGCCTCGATCTTCGCCGCCTCCTGCACAATCACCGCCCGCAGCTTCGGAACCGGCTGCACCAGCTCATCCGCCAGCGAGGTCGCGGCCTTCACCTTGTGCCACTGCGCATGCAGCGCCGCCGCCTTCTCGAACTCCATCGCAGCAGCAGCCTCCTCGCGCTCCAGGCCAATCGCGTCGATCATGCTTCCGCCATGCGTATCGAAGAACCGCTTCACCGCTTCTGCCTCGGCGGCATACTGCTCCGGTGTACAAGCCTCCTTACAAGGCTCCAGGCACTTCTTCATCTCCCCGTACAGACACCCCGGATGCTCCGGATACGGAGCCAGATCCTCATGGCACCGCCGCAGCTTGAACAGGTCCAACACCGCATCGCAGTACCGTTCCGCCGCCGCCCGAGAAGGAAACGGCCCATACATACTCCCGAGCGCTCGCCTGCTCAGCCGATTCGTCACATACACCCGCGGATGCGCATTCTCCACCGTCATCCGCACAAAGTAAGGCGTATGCAGCTTCAGCCGCCGCCGCGCCTGCGCATACCCAAACAGCGCCACCGCCGCGTGATACAGCACCAGCGAAGACTCGAACTCCGAGCCCGTCACGCAGTACTCGATCCGCGCCACCCTCTCCCGCAGATTCAGCCGCTTCGACTGCGCCTCCGGAGGGTCCAGCAACCGCCGCATCCTCCGCCGCATATCCGCCGTCCGCGTCAGATAAGGCTCATCGCCCTCCCGCGCCCCACACAGCGCAAACACCCCCGGCACAGCAGGCACCGCCCGCAGAATCTCCTGCGCCCGCTCCGGCTCAAACGCAACCACCACATCGAATTGGAAGCGAGCCGCCACTCTCAGAATTGTAGCCGCGCCACCTTTAAAGTGCCTTCCAGGGATTTAAAACCGCCACACCAGTGGACACGAAGTCCTCGACATTCCGAGTCACCACCGTCATCCCATGGACGAGCGCCGTAGCCGCAATTAGCCCATCCTCAACCGGGTGCGGATCGGGTACGTGAAGCTGAGCGCTCCGCAAAGCGACCGCAGTATCGATGGCAAGTATCCTTCCGTCGAATGTCGTCAACACATGGTTCTCAAACCAGGACCGAAGAACAGCACCCTGTCTCGCATCGTGGCGCTCAAGACGCCGAATGCCGAGTTCTAGCTCATGAACGGTGATCGCTGACAGATACAAATCGGACGGTTTCACCGTGCTGGCCCAGGACGCAACATTAGGGTCAGCTTGTCCCGTTCTGATCTTGCGAATCTCAGACACAACATTCGTATCCAGCAAAAACATCATGAGAAGTCAGCCACCCGCGGCAACTCCGTTCTTGGCGGAATCTCCAGTTCAATGTCCTCGGCTCCCGGCATGTAAAGCAAATCTGCAATGCTCGGCTCCGTCCCTTTCATCCGCTCATAGGCCTCAATCGTTAGCAAGACATGGGCGGGCCGGCCCCGGTCCGTGATAATGACCGGTCCATGGACAGCCGCCTTCTTCGCTCTGCCCGTATCCTGATTAAACTCCCGGCTAGAAATTGTAGTGATCGCCATTCATCGCCTCCAGGTGGCCATAGCAACGTAGATCCAAGCTACCTTAACAATTGTAGCAACATTTCTACAGCTTCTCTAAAAGCCGATTCACCGATACTCAGCCCCAACGCCCGGGTGCCCCATCCTTTGCAGTCTCATCGCAAAGGGTGGGATCCTCGCTCTCTCCCGCTCGGACGAAGCGCCTCAGTCTAGAAGTCAAGCTAAACTCAAACACTCCAATGATCTACAAATAAAAAAAGCAAATCCTACAGCAAAATCCTATGTCAAGTCCCAAAACAACCTAATCCATCCCAAATGAACAACATCCAAGTGGCACTTTAGTTTGGCTAAGCCTCGTAAAATAGAAGAAGAGTAAAAGAAGTAAGACCACCGCTCAGCGCGGCAGTACAAGTTCTTTGCAAATCTGGCAGTCGAAACCAACCCAGGCAGGGTCGAAGAGAGTTAAAAAGTCCAAGCCTAACGCAGGACAAATCAGGATTTGTCCCCAATCAAGGGGGGAGGGGGTGGGCCTAAGCTCCGGCGATCATCATACCCTCGACCCGCAACGTCGGAGCAGCACTCGCCCCACGGAACACCAGGTCGTTCCCAATCGCGACGATGTTCTTGTACATGTCCTTCAGGTTCCCGGCGATCGTAATCTCCTCCACCGGATAGGCCAGCTCGCCATTCTCGATCCACAGGCCGCTGGCGCCCTGCGAGTAGTCGCCCGTCACCATGTTCACGCCGAAGCCCATCACCTCGGTGACGTACAGGCCGTTCTTCACGTCGCCGATGATCTGCTCCGGAGTCAGCGTCCCCGGCTCCAGGAAGAAGTTACCCGCCCCAGTCCCAGGGTTCCCGGCCAGTCCGCGCGAGGCGTTCCCGGTCGACTTCATCCCCAGCTTCCGAGCCGTGTAGGTATTCATCACATAGTTCTTAAGCACGCCACGTTCGACGATCACCGTGCGCCGCGTCGGCAGCCCCTCGCCATCGAAGGGCGAAGTCCCAAACCCGCCGATCCGCACCGGCCCATCGCTTCCCACCTCGTCGAAGACCATCGTCCCGTCGTCGACGACCGTGATGTTCTCCCCGGCGACCATCTCCCCCAACTGCCCGGAGAAGAAGCTCGCATTCCGGTAGATCGAATCTCCCTCGGCGGCGCTGAAGATATTGCCCATAATGCCCTTGGCGATCTCCGGCGAAAACACCACCGGAGCCTTCTGCGTCTTCACCTGCCGAGCTCCCAGCCGCTTCAGCGTTCTTCGCGCAGCCTCATGCCCAATCTCTTCGGGCGATGCAAGCCTCCGCGTCGTCCGCGAGCTGGAGAACCAATAGTTCCGCTGCATTCCGCCCTTCTCGTCCACCGCAATCGGCGCAGCCGAGAAGCCGCAGTAGCTTCGCCTGTACTCGCCCACGAAACCCCGCGAGTTCACCAGGATCTTGTGCGAAGTAGCTGTATCGAAGTCTCCGCCACCCGAGTTCTGAATTCGAGTATCGTAGGCCATCGCCGCCGCCTCGCAGCGCCGCGCAATCTCGATCCGTTCCGCGGGAGGCTGCTCGTTCACATCCTCGAAGTACAATTTCAGGTCGCCCGGAATCTGGCCAAACTCCTCCGCCTCCGGCAGCCCTGCGAACGGGTCCTCGCTGGTGATCTTCGCCAGCGTAATCGCCCCATCCACCAGCCGCTGAATCGACTCCGTTGAAAAGTCCGACGAAGAGGTGCTCGCCGTCCGTTGCCCGATAAAAACCCGCAGCCCAACCGCTCGCGAACCCGACTCCTTCAGCGTCTCTACCTGACCCAGCCGCACCAGCGCCGAGAACTCATCGCCCTCATAGACGACCGCCTCGGCGTCCGTAGCGCCAGCCTTCAAGGCCTTGGCCAGCACATCGGACGCAAGCTGTTTCAGATTCGAAGGACTCAGTTTCACTTCAGCAGTTGCCATGGAATTCATCACTCAATCCGGGTTGGACCCGCCAGCTCTAGCGAACCGGCGTCTGCGACATGCGCGACTCGCGCCCGTCCGTAGCCTTCAGGAAGTACATTCCCGAAAGACAATACTCCGAGTCGCTCTTCAGCTTGTGCTCGATGTGCGGCGGTGGAGCGCCCTCTGTATGCCGCCGGAACAGCTTCACCGCGCCGCCGCAGTCCTTGCAGCGAAACTCGGTGTCGTTGTCGACCAGCGCCTCGGCGATCAGCTTCACCTTCCAGAACGGCTCATAGCCGCCCGTCGCACGAACTCGCTTGCGCTTCACTTCACACTCGTAGAACTTTTCGCGTTCGACTGCCATGGTTCACCTCGGTCTTCTTGGTGCGGTTAGGCATTCTAGGGTTCGCAACGCGGCCGGACAGCATCCATCCAGCCCATTGCAGGACGTACGAAACTTAGGGGTCCTACTCGACCGGATGCTCGGAGGCCTTCGGCTCACGGCCATCGGTGGCCTTCTTGAACAGCATCCCACCCGCGCAGTACTCGGAGTCGGCGTTCAGCTTGTGCTCCACATAGGGTGGAGCTCCGGCCTTGCTGTTGCGGCCCAGCAGCTTCACCTGGCCTCCGCAGTCCTTGCAGCGGAACTCGGTATCACTATCGCTCAGCGCAGTAGCGACGTTCTTCACCTTCCAGAACGGCTCATACCCTCCGCCTTCCTTTACCCGGCGACGCTTCACTTCTACTTCGTAGATCTTCTCGCGTTCGACGGCCATTATTGTCCTGTTCCCCCGACCGTCATGCGGTCGAGCTTTACCGTCGGCATCCCGACTCCTACCGGCACGCTCTGACCGGCCTTGCCACAGGTTCCGATGCCTTCATCGAGCGCCAGATCGTTGCCGACCATTGACACATACTTCAGCGCCTCCGGTCCATTTCCGATCAACGTCGCGCCCTTCACCGGACGAGTCACCTTACCGTCTTCGATCAGGTAAGCCTCGCTCGCCGAGAACACAAACTTGCCGTTCGTAATATCCACCTGACCGCCGCCGAAGTTCACCGCATACAAGCCGCGCTTCACGCTCTTGATGATGTCTTCCGGCATATCGTCGCCGTTCAGCATGTAGGTATTCGTCATGCGAGGCATAGGAATGTGGTGATAGCTCTCCCGCCGTCCGCTGCCCGTATTCGGCGTGCCCATCAGCCGAGAGCTGAGCTTGTCCGAGAGGTATCCCTTCAGGATTCCGTTCTCGATCAGAACCGTCTCCTGCGTCGGATTGCCCTCATCGTCCATGTTGATCGAGCCGCGCCGGTTCGGCATCAGACCGTTGTCCACGACCGTTACCTTGCTGCTCGCGACCTGCTGCCCGATCATCCCTGCAAACGCCGAGGTCCCCTTACGGTTGAAATCCGCCTCCAGGCCATGCCCAACCGCCTCATGCAGCAGGACTCCAGGCCAGCCCGGACCCAGCACCACAGGCATCTCGCCTGCAGGAGCATCGATAGCACCCAATTGCAGGATCGCCGTCCGCGCCGCCTCCCGCGCAAAGTGCTCGGGACTCTTGTCGCCCTCGAAGAAGTCCAGCGTCACGCGTCCGCCTCCGCCGCTCGTCCCGCGAGCCGTGCTCAAGGCATCCTTCGCGATGACAAAGACATTCAGCCGAGCCAGCGGCTGCGTATCGCTTGCAAACGTCCCATCCGAGGCAGCCACCAGAATCCGGCGCAGCTCGTCGTTGAATCCAGCCCGCACCTGGGTGATCCGGGTGTCATACGCCCGCGCCGCAGCGTCCGCTCGTTGGATCAGCTTCAGCTTCTCGGCGATCTCGGCATCGTTCGTCGCACCAGCCACCGGATAGAGCGACTTTGGTGTCTCCGCATGGCGAAATCCGCTCATCAGCTCCTTCGCCGGTCCGCTGGCGATCAAGGCAGCTGTTCGAGCCGCCCGCAGCAGCCGGTCGCTCGAAAGGTCGTCTGTATACGCGTATCCCGTGCGTTCACCGGACACCACTCGAATCCCGCAGCCAACGCTGATTCCCTGGCTCGCCGACTTCACCAGCGACTCGTCGATCCCTAAAGAGGTAGACGTAACTGACTCAAAATAAAGGTCTGCGTAATCCCCACCCGCGGAGAGCGCCTCCCCCAGGCAGCGCTCCATCAATCGTTCCGAAAGACCAAGTTTCTCGATAAAATAGCGTTTATGGTCCGGTGCGGGTATTGTCATCAGTTATGATTCTAGGCCCTCCGGGGAGCCGCGGCAAATGACCGGCCTTTCTGCGCCCCGATTTCAGCGGCCATGCGATGGGTCCGGCGAACTCGCCACGCTCAGATCCAGATGCATCCCCGGCAGCTCCGGCAGGTAGCAATTGCCATCTGCGGCATAGGTCTTGGCACACGCAGCGGTGTTCTCTTTGCGCCGCGGCGACTGCGCGTACTGCCATACCGCCGCCTCAGGAGTAGCGCTGGCGCCCAACGCCGGAGGCTGCAGCGTGCACCCGTTCGAAGGCGGACAAGCATCGTCATACACCCACAACGTCACCGTGTGCAGATGCTTGCTCGCCACCTGCTCTTGGATGTTCCGCGCCGTGGTGATCGTCTGGCCGTGCCCCTCGCTCACCGTCTGCCCGCTCACATAGGCACCCGGCTTATAGACCGAGCGCGCGACCCCCTCCGTCCACCCCAACAGGTAGTCAGCCTGCTCCGGTAGCAGCCGTCCGCCCTCCTCCTGGTCCAGAAACAAGACCGTGCCGGCAGGGAAGTGCTCCCTCTGGGCCGCGCTCACCGCGTCGGCGGCGTCGCGCTGGCCAATCGCCGTAGCCGATCCTCGCCCCGCCTTCATCGCCTTCAAAATCTCGGCATCTTCTTTGCCGTTCGCCAGCACCAAAAAGCCGAAGCCCTGCTTCAACAACACGTCGCGCTTGCCTAGCCAGCTATTGCTCTGCTCCCCAGGAGGATTGGTCAGCCAATATCCCGCAAAGGCGAAGTGCCTCCTCAGCGCAGGCAGCGCGGCGTCGCCAGGGTAGTCATTGCGGTCGAACCCCAAATTCTGCACAGCAGCCAGGCTCGGCGTTGCACTCTTCTGTGCTCGTGCGAAGGGAGAAGAGACCGATAAGCCAAAGACTATCAATGCCATCGCGGCCGTCGAAAGTCGCATTCCCACCTCAAGTTCCGGAATCAAAAACGAAGAATTGTGAATAAAGCTGTGCTACCTTGCTGATCAGAGTCTAAAGGAAAGTGCGTTGCGTCTACCCCTGCTATGTCCGACCTCGATCTCGATCTCGACCCCTGCTACCCGATAGGTGCATTCGCGCCGCCCGAGACCATCTCGAAGGAATTTCTTCTGGGCGCCATCGCCACCCTCGCCGATCTGCCCGGCGAACTCCGTAACGCCGTCCAGGGCCTGGACTACGAACAACTAAGCGCCCCCTATCGCGAAGGTGGGTGGATGCTCCGTCAGGTCGTTCACCATGTGGCGGATAGCCACATGAACGCCTTCATCCGCGTTCGCCTTGCCCTCACGGAAGACTGGCCGACCATCAAGCCCTACAACGAGGCCGCGTGGGCCGTCCTTCAGGACGTCAACGCTCCCGTCGAGTGGTCCCTCGAACTCGTCGAGAGCCTGCACGCCCGCTGGGTCATGATGCTGCAGTCCCTGGACGAAGTTCAGTGGCAGCGTGGCTTCCATCATCCCGAGTACGGGCCGCAGACCATTGAGGTCGCTACGCTTTACTACGACTGGCACAGCCGTCACCACGTCGCTCATATTAACCATCTGCGAGCACGCAAAGGCTGGTAACAAACCCAAACATGAAATCTACTCCGCCCCGAGCAGCCTCCGCGGATCCTGAACAGACTCCCAGTCAGATCGCCCTCACCCTCGAGTCCTTCCTGGCCGAGAACCCTGCCTCTGTCCTCCTCGAAGACGGCAAGGTTCTCTTCGACCTGCGCTCCACCAAATACTCCCTCGCCACCGAGCACGGTCGCTGCACCTTGCATCTCTGGTCCGAGGATCGCAACCTCGTCCGCCGCATTACCTCTACGACCCTCCGGAACGGCGTCCTCCGCCTCGCCAGCCAGCGCTTCGGCCAGACCAAGCCTCAGACGCTGGAGCTCTCCCCCGACAAGGACCGTCGAACCCCCTCGACTCGCGAAGCCCCTCGCACCCGCTACCTCCGCGTCCTGCAGCGAGTCCTGGAACGCAACTTCCGCGATTGGAAGCCTGACGCCTTCCGCACCGCCATGGATCTCGAGAAGAGCTTCGGCCCAGCCTACGCTCGCGGCTCTCTGATCCAGGGCCAGAAGGCCTGGGCCGTAATCGCGATCAACCCGGACGAGTCTCCCTCCACCATCGACGGCATCCTCACCCTCGGTATCCTCTGGCTGCACCACTGCCGCGAGTCCGGCGACGGCCGGCGCCTCTACCAGGGCCTCAAACTCATCGTTCCCCGCGGCATGGGCACCCTGACTCTCTCCCGCCTCGCCTGGCTCAACCCCGCCGCCGCCCAATGGGAGCTCTACGAGCTCAACTCCACCACTGAAGAGCTAGAGCAACGCGAGGCCGCCGACCATGGCAACCTCACCACCCGCCTCCTCCGCGCACCCAACCAGCAGGCCGCCCGCGAACGCTTCAGCGGAGCCGCCGCCCGCGTCATGGCTCTGATCCCACCAGCCATGCACGAGGTGGTAGAGCAGAAGATCCGCTCCGCCTCTGAACTGGCCTTCCTCCTCCACGGCCTGGAGTTCGCCCGCATCCGCACCGGCTACTCCGGCAACTCCTTCCATCAGGCCCACGAGATCAGCTTCGGCGCAGGAGCCAACGAGACCCCCCTCACGGAAGAGAACACCTCCGAACTCCGCGAGCTTACCGCCCGCCTCTTCGCCCGCCGCACTGCCACCGGAGACAAGCGCGACCCCCTCTACCGCCTCCAGCCCGAGCGCTGGCTCGAGTCCGTCCTTCGCCGCAACGTAGAGCCACTCGACCCTCATCTCGATCCAACCCACGTCTACACCCAGGTCCCCGCCTTCGCCGCCGCCGACAGAGGCATGCTCGACCTCCTAGGCGTCACCTCCGACGGTCGCCTCGCCGTCATCGAACTCAAAGCCGACGACGACCTCCACCTCGCCCTCCAGGGCCTCGACTACTGGATCCGCGTCCGCTGGCACCACCTCCAGACCAGCGACTCCGCCAACACCTCAGCCTTCGGCCTCAACGAATTCCAACGTCACGGCTACTTCCCCCAACTTCGCCTCTCCCCCGAGGCCCCGCGTCTCTACCTCGTAGCCCCCGCCCTCCGCATCCACCCCGCCACTGAAACCGTCCTCCGCTACCTCTCCCCTCACGTCGATTGGACCCTCCTCGCCCTCGACGAACGCTGGCGCAAGCAAGTCAAAGTCGTTTGGCGCAAGCGCAGCGCAGACTTGAAAAAGTAAATACGTTGTACATACAATAAAGGGAGATGAAGTGTTTGATTGGGATGCCAACAATATCAGTCACATTGGAAGACACAATGTAACTCCGGAAGAAGCAGAGCAAGCACTCTCCATCTTTCCGGTGGACGTCACGCGCCAATACCAGGAAGGAGAAGAACGGTTTCTGCAGATTGGCGCTACTTCAGGATTGCGGGTTCTAGTAGTCGTAACTACGTGGCGAGGGGACCTGCTGCGAGTGGTTAGAGCCTATAACGCCCCGACGGCACTGCAGAAGTTCTATTGGGAAGAGAGGAAAGAATTCGATGGCAACTGACGAAATCAAAGCGCCACCCCACTTCAGCAGCGAGCGCGAAGAGGCTGAATGGTGGGACAACAATCCTGACTTCATCTTGCAGGAGCTAAGACGAGCCAAGGCGGAAGGCCGTCTCGGACATGGCACCGCCGTAAGGAGAGCAACGGAGAAGCAAGCTGCTAAAAGCACCACCATCCGCCTCGACGAAGGCGACCTGAACCTTGCAAGAACCCAGGCTGAGCGCAAAGGTCTCCGCTATCAGACCTACCTCAAGATGCTGATCCACGAAGCTCTAGGTCGCGAAGAAGCCGCAGCAGGGAAGCAATAGGCCTCAGTTAGAGGACAGCCTCTTGCAGCTCCTGCGTCAACAAAAGCTCGTCCTGCCGCTGCGCAAAGAACCCCTCCACCGCGTCCAGCACCGCTCCACCATTCTTCGACTCGAAGATCTGTTTCCGCAGCGTAGAGCCACCCGGCACGCCATGCGTGAACCAGCTCGCGAACTGCTTCATCTTCCCTACACAATCGCGGTTCCGGCTCTCCCGGGCCAACTGCCCGGCAGCCGTCAACGCGGCAGCCCGCGCCGATTCAGCCGCCTCTTCGAGCGCGATCTCATCCACCAGCATCTGGAAGTACGTCCGAATCATCCGGTATCGGTCCTGATCCGTAGGTTGGTCATACGAGCCAATACCCGTAGCCTCCTTCGAAGCCGTGTACTGCGCAATCTGCCGGAAGATCCAGGGATTGCTCGGAGCCGCCCGCCCAATCATCACCGCATCGCAGCCCGTCGCATCCACCATCGCCGCAGCGTCCTCGGGAGTCCGCACATCCCCATTCCCGATCACCGGAATCCGCACCGCATCCTTCACTGCCGCGATGTACTCCCACCGCGCCTGCCCGGTGTAACCGTCCTCGCGCGTCCGCGCATGCAGCGCCACGGCGTTCAAACCGCAGTCCTCCGCCAGCTTGGCCAACTCCACACAGACGATATGCGCGTCATTCCAGCCCATCCGAAACTTGACGGTGAAGGGAATCGAAACCGAAGCCCGCACCGCCTTGAAGATCGTCTCGATCAGAGGAAGATCCCGCAGCAGCCCCGACCCACCATTGCAGGCCACCACCCGCTTCGCCGGACACCCCAGGTTCAAATCCACCACGTCGAACCCTGCATCCTCCACAATCCGCGCCGAGTCCGCCAGCGTCTCCGGATTCGACCCAAACAACTGCGCCGAAATCGGATGCTCATCGTCGTAGTACGTCAGATACCGCTTCCGCTTCGTCTCCCGCATCCGCGAGAGCCCATCCGCCGAAGTAAACTCCGTCATAATCAGCCCGCACCCCGACTGCTGATTCGAAGTAGCCTGCTCCACACCCAAACCATCCGTGCCGGCACTGGAAAACTGGCTGGCGTTCTTGATAAACCGCCGAAACACCGTATCCGTCACCCCAGCCATGGGAGCGAGCACCGTCGCAGGCGCAATCCGCACCTTCCCAATCGAGAACTCCGCAGGCACCCGCGCATGCGCCGGCATGGCGTGCTCCGCCGGATCGTCCCAGCGCTTCTGTTCGAGGGTGTATCGCTTCTTCATAAAATCCTTGTCAGGCGCGGATCTCCCAATCGGCTTCGTGCTGGTGAACGTATTCGTCCGCAAGTTTGGCGATCTTGGCGCGGAAGCGTTCTGGCTTCAATCTATATTCCACACTAGGTTCTTCTTCACTGACATGAAGGAGGCCGATTCTGCCAATGCCATCCGGGGAACGGAGTCTTTCGAGCAGAGGATAGGAATCTACCCGAAATTGTGCGATCCAGCGGCTGTTGTCGGAGGTGGCGATGTATTCAGGGTCAACTGCGGCAATGTATTTGTAGTTCGCGGCAATGGATGAAAATCGGTCGAGCAGAACGCCTACCTGCTCATCCTGCTGTTGAAGATCAAGTCGGCCATCCTGAAAATATGGGCGCAAGAAGAGCAACACTGCATGCACATCGCCAACGCCATCACGATTGATGGCAAGCACGTCGATATGATGGCCGTCCCAGTCGGCATCAATGTAGATTTTTGGAACGGAGAGGCGTTGTTCCAAAAAAGACAAAACCGCATTCTTGGCACGTCCAAGCTGCTGTTCTTCATTAATCGCCATCTTGCCAGCCCTCTATGTTGAGTAACACCCCAATTTTATCGGCCCACTTCGCGAACCGCTCCGCTTTCGTGAAGAGTGTTTCATAATCCGTATGTTCGAGTCGCCGATCACCGTATGCCACAAGATGCTTCTTTGAAAGCATGTATCGAAAGTGCCCTAGACCCGTCTGATCGTCCAACTTGTTAGAAGGCAATAGTTTTTGGAGCGCATCCGCTGCTTTTTGATGGTTGTCAGCCGACAGCCTTTCGTCACCCAGGCCTACGCGAAGTGCATCGCTATAAGAAAGAGCCGAATGGATGGCAAGAAGTGCCGAAGAGTTCCAACAGGGTTCATCGGTACGCGCTGATAATTTCATTCCTTCGAGAAAATCCATAGCTCGCCGGATGTGGTGCTGCACTTTGACGGCTGACATGAGTACATTCTTCCAGCTCTTTCAAAACAAAAGGCCCCCGCACCATGCGGAGGCCTTTTGAGGTTTTTCTCGCTCCGCTTACTTCGCGACCGTCTCCGCGGTAGCTGCCTTGCCGGCATCCGACTTGGCAAACTTGCGGCGGAACCGCTCGACGCGGCCTGCGGTATCGATCAGCTTCTGCTTGCCGGTAAAGAACGGGTGGCAGGCAGCGCAGATTTCCAGGTTGATATCGCCCTTATGCGTGGAGCGGGTCTCAAAGCTCGAGCCGCAGGCGCATTTGACGGTAATCATCTCGTACTTCGGGTGAATTCCTTCTTTTGGCATCTCAGTTTCCTTTTGTCCCAGCGGTTGGCTGGTGACGAATCGTTAGTGCCCTCGTCGGCTCGCGGATCGCTTGCAACGGTTAAACTCACGTCACATCGAATAGCCTGTCGCGCCGCCCATCGTGCTCCGGTTCAAGGAGCATTCAGACACTTTGGTCAGTTTATCGTGTATTCCCACACACAGCAATTGGATTCCCACACCACCCGCTTCGATTCATCCCCCTCAACGCCGCCCATATCCTGCGATACTTGAGTCTGTGCCCGACATCTGCCCCATCTGCAACGACTCCGGCCTCCATATCGTCCAGAAGGACGGCCGTCAGTACGCTGAGCCCTGCTCCTGCCGCATCCAGCGCCGGGCCGACCGTCGCGTCGCCCAGGCCCACATCCCCCGTCGCTACGAGCACTGCTCCCTCGACAACTACGACACCCACTTCCCCTCCTCCCACCGCAGCCTTCCCGCCGCCCTCCTCCGTGCCCGCAAGTTCGTCGAAAGCTACCCCCTGGAGACCGCCGGCACCGGTCTACTCATCACAGGCTCCATCGGAGTCGGCAAGACCCACCTCGCCGTCGGAATCCTCCAGACCCTCGTCGCCGAGCGCGGCGCCATCGGCCTCTTCTACGACTACCGCGATCTCCTCAAGCAGGTCCAGAACAGCTACAACCATCAGGTCTCCGCCACCGAGCTCGAGATCCTAAAACCCGTCTTCGACGCCGAAGTCCTCGTGCTCGACGAGCTCGGAGCCTCCAAGCCCACCGACTGGGTCTGGGACACCGTCGCCCACATCCTCAACACCCGTTACAACGACCGCCGCACCACCATCATCACCACCAACTACGCCAACCTCGCCCCCCTGGGCCTGGAATCCAACGGAAGCAACGGAAACGCCGCCCGCTCCGCCATGCGTGAAGAGACCCTCGGAGACCGCATCGGCGAACGCATGCGCTCACGCCTCCAGGAGATGTGCGTCGTAGTCGAGATGCAAGGCGAAGACTTCCGCCAGAAAGTAAAAAGGGCCAGCTTCGCCTGAAGCCGGCCCGTCCCACACCGCGAAAATTGGTCCTACGTAGAGGTTAAAGCGTCGTCACCAAGAGAAACAGCGCTGCCGTCGCCGCAGCGATTCCATACATCACCTCAGCCACCATGATCCGGCGGCCGTCATCTCCCACGCGGCGACCTTTATTATTCGCGCCCCGGATCTCTCTTATACGTCGTTCTTCGGCCGCACTCCCACTACTCCCCGCATAAATCTCATTCGCAGCCGCTTTATTAAATCGGAAGAAATGAATCATCGGTTCGCCCCCCTGGGGCAGGGTTCCTGTTACCAGCTCTTGGACAGAAGGTGCATCCTGTACTGCACCGGTGGCTGTTTGCGTTAGCGTTAAAGTCGTCATGACCAATTAACAAGGGAGTGATCGTAATATTCTGATATTCCGAAAATACATCGTGAAAAAATAAAGACCGCTTCTATCGCTTTCTATTGCTGACGATTTACTTGATCAGATATCCGCCGACTGGGCACGGATGCAATAAGGTATAAAATCTCCGCTTATGAGCGATCCACAGACAGGGACCGTCCCCACCCAGAACTCCTCCGCTGGCCCAGCTCTCTTCGCCCCCAAGCGGCCCGAGAGCGGCGGCATCCCCATGGCCGCCTGGGCCATCGCCGGAGTCGTCGTTCTGGTCGTCGTCGGAGTCCTGCTCTATATGGGTCGCAGCAAATCCTCCGGAGCGGCAAACGCCATCCTGCCCGCCGACCCCTACGCCGCCACTCTCCCGCTCTCCGGCCTCGCCATGAGCGAGTCCGCCAACATCTCCGGCGGCAAGTACACCTACATCGATGGCCACGTCCGCAACACCGGCTCCCAGACCGTCACCGCCGCCACCGTCCAAGTCCTCTTCCGCAACGAGGAGCAGATGCCGCCCCAGGTCGAGACCCTTCCCCTCGCCCTCATCCGCACCCACGAGCCCTACATCGACACCCAGCCCATCTCCGCCGCCCCGCTCAAACCCGGCGACGACCGCGAGTTCCGCCTCATCTTCGAGACCATCCCCGGAAACTGGAACTACCAGATGCCCGAGATCCACGTCACGCGAGTCCAAACCCGGTAGCAGCAGTAGATGGTCTGTCCACCAATACCTTTAGAGATGGGTCCCAAGCCATCCGGCAAAGCAAGACCAAATCGGTTCCATCCGCCTTAATCGGTGTTAAGCAGTCCTAAACCCACCCCAAATCCATCCCAAATCAACGCTAACTCCCCGTGGCTCCCACCAGAAGCGACCGGCAGTTTCTACCTGTCATCCGGAAGAATGTTCTGCAACAGACA
Source organism: Granulicella sp. dw_53 (assembly GCF_018449545.1). GTDB lineage: Bacteria > Acidobacteriota > Terriglobia > Terriglobales > Acidobacteriaceae > Edaphobacter. The sequence goes on from NZ_JAAVUR010000002.1 coordinate 217,045, forward strand.
TTCTTACCACTTGTTGAAAAATCTCCGTATCCCCCATAACTCATTCAATCTAGAACTCTTGTGTATTTCCAAAAGTTTGGCGCGCCAGTTGCTATAACAAAATCCGTAACCAGCAGCAGCTATGGAACACGAACAGAGCAATACCGATCGCAACAGTTTGAGGAGTGAAGCAACTATGACAAACATCACAAAATCACGAAATGCGCTTGGTCTCTCGGTCTTCGTTTTAGGTAGCGCCATGGGCGTATCCGCCCTTGCACAGACGTCGGCTCCTGCGAGCCAATCTTCTCAGGCCGACCCCGCCGCTGCTTCCAGCAGCACGATGAACCCGGACGACAAGGCCACCTACGCCACCGGCAAGCCCTTGGAGATGCAGTCTAAGGAAGGCTTTTGGGGCCGTCTGAACCCCTTAGCCCGTAAAAAGTGGGTCAATCGCCAGACCGCTCCGCTCAAGGATCGCGCCAACGAACTCGACCAGCTCCAAGCCAAGAATGCAAATGATATCCGCGATGTAGACGGACGCGCCCAGGCCGGCATTAAGAACGCCATGGAAGCGGCCAACACCGCCGATCAGCACGCGCAGGATGCAGCAACCCGTGCAAGCGCCGCCAACCAGCTCGCCGGCAACGCCAGCGACCGCACCACAGCCTTGAACGGAACCGTAGCGAACCTCGACCAGTACCAGCCTGTCGTCTCTGAGTCCGTGCCCTTCGCATCCGGCCGCACAACCCTTGGCAAGACGGCCAAGGCCGATCTTGACTCGGTGGCCGACAAGCTCGCAGGCGAGAAGGGTTACATCATCGAAGTGCAGGGTTACAGCCGCGCTGGTGTTCAGACCTCGCAGGCCATGGCCGACTCCGTCGTCCGATACCTTGTCACCGAGCATCAGGTTCCTGTCTACCGCATCTACCGCACCGGTCTCGGCAAGAACACCGCCAAGGCGACGGACGGCGAGAAGGTCATCGTGAACGGCGTTCGCGTGACGCTGCTCCACAACAGCTTGGCAACGATGGGCACCACCACCGCCAGCAACAACCCATCCTCGATGCCAGCAACCTCCTCCGCGACGACCGGAGTGAGCGCACCACCGGCTAATCAATAGCCCTCCCCAGGGCGGCATCACTGACTCATTACGTCATGCCGCCCGAAAGTTTGCCGGGATCGCGACTCTAGATCGCACCCGCAAAACCCTCTCCTAACCAGAGAGAACCAAGGCAGATTGGCCCCTCCAAAAGAGGGGCCGTTTTTTTTAACACAACAGAGTAAAAAAACTGAACAGAGCACGCCACACCCACAACAGGCCAAAATCCATCCGCTCTTATCCAGCACTTATCCCAGTAATCACCGTTACGCCTTAAATCCGTCCAAGCCGCGAATCCGCGGTCGCCCGCCACATCTACTGCACAGCAGCATGCACAGCCAGCAACTGCTCCAGGACACCCTTCAGCCGGTCCAGATGCAGAGCATTCGCCCCATCCGACTTCGCCTCCGCCGGATTGTCATGCACCTCCAGAAACACCCCATCCACCCCAGCAGCCACGGCGGCCCGCGTCAATACCGGGATAAACTCCGGCTGCCCTCCACTCACTCCATTGCCCGCGCTGGGCGTCTGCACGGAGTGCGTCCCATCGAAGACCACCGGCGCAAACCCACGCATGATTGGTAGCGCCCGCATATCCACCACCAGGTTGTTATACCCAAAGCTCGCGCCCCGCTCACACAACGACACCCGCTCATTCCCGCTCTCACGAATCTTCTCCACCGCATGCTTCATATCCCACGGTGAGACGAACTGCCCCTTCTTCACATTGATTGCCCGCCCGGTCTCCGCGGCGGCGATCAACAGATCCGTCTGGCGGCAGAGAAACGCCGGAATCTGCAACACATCCACCGCCTCAGCCACTATCGGACAGTCCACCGCCGTATGCACATCGGTCAGCACCGGCAACCCGTTGCTTTCTCCGATGGCCCGCAGAATCCGGCAGCCCTCCACCAGCCCCGGCCCGCGAAAGCTCTTGATCGAGGTCCGGTTCGCCTTGTCGTAACTCGCCTTGAAGATGTAGGGAACCCCAAGATCGCTGGTGATCCGCTGAATCGCATCCGCCATCTTCCGCGCATGCGCCTCACTCTCGATCACACAAGGCCCACCAATCAGAAACAACCTGCCCCGTCCCACGGCGACGCCACTAATATCGAATCCAAACGAAGAAGTCACCCCTCCATTTGACCACGCAAACCACCAACACTAAAACGAAGCGCCACAAAAGCGGGTGCCCCATCCTTTTTGCAGTCTCACCGCAAATAGGGTGGGTATCGGGCGCAAGCCCGACCGCCTTCCTTTCCCAACCACCACCTAGGGAACGGAGAACAACCTCCCCTCCATCCAGCCATAAAAGCCCGGGTGCCCCATCCTTCGCGCCTTTGTCTCTAGCGAAGGGTGGGAAGTAGAACTCACCCACCGCCTTCTTTCTGTCCCAAACGGTGCCACATCCTGAGGACGCCTGATCGTCCGATGGTTGGGAAACACAACCCTCAGAAGCCTGGGTTCAACCGTCTCCCCACTAAACCATGTCAAGCCCCAGAGTCCGCAATCTTCAACTTAACAGTATAGAAACAAACAAGATAAAACTTTCCGAAAAGTGGCACTTTAGTTATGTCCAACCTCATAAAATAGAAGCAACAGAAACAAAAGGGCTGCACGGCAACGCCGCTGCAGCCCTTTTCACTTAAACATGAACCATCAAGGAGGAAAAGAGACGGTAACTCAAAGCTAGTCACGAATTTGGGCACAAGCCCCATAGAATCAGCGGCTTAGCGTAGGTTTCGTGCCGTAACCGAATGATTTCAAACGAGTTATAGCCAAATACCCCCAGGGGGAGGGTGCCACCAACTACCGCTTCAAAGACCGCCCCAGGCTACCCAGGATCAAGGTCATCAGCGAAAACCCACGCCGGCCATCCTCGCTCGTGGCCCGCTTGAAGAGCTGCCACATGCTCGGCGGAGTCCTCTCCTCCTCATGGGTACGCGCGGCCTCGGCCATGGAGTGAGTAAGCCGCTCCAGCACCTCTGGATCGAGCAGCGTGATCATCTTCGCCGCCTCCAGCAGGTTGCGGATGGCGGCGATGCCCTCCGGAAGCTTGGCATACTCTGCCAGCTTCCCGGTGATCGCGTCCTTGGAGTCGATCATCCCCTGGAGCGCATCCAGCAAGCCTTTGTCGTGGGCCGACTGCAACACGTCCCACGCCACCAGCAACGCCTCGGCATGCTCTACCGGAGCGGCATCGACGCGCTTCTGCAGCTCCTTCTTCGGATCGATCGGTGCCGGTTTGAAGACAATCGGATTCGCCATATAGGTTCTCTTTCGTTTTGGTGAAGCTCTAAACCGTGATCGAAGTAATCTGCACCAGCTTGTCAGAGGCTTGCGAGCCAGGAACGTGGTAGTCAGCCCGCGCCCACTTCCGCTCCACCTCGACACCTGTCTGCGGAGTGCGTGTGCCGTTGCGGAAGTTGTTTCGTGGAATCGGATTCTTCCCTTGCTCCGGAAGCAAAGTCAGACTCACCGCAGTCTCCTTGAAGGCAGGCGTATGCGTAAAGCGATCCGTATGGCTGCTGGTTAGGCGGTTCACCGGCTCCTCGATAGAGTTCAGTGGCATGTAGAGCTGCTTGCCCTTCACGCGGTCCGAGACCACCACCTGGACTCGCAGCCTGCCGTAAGGCGAGGTGATCTGCACATGCCGTCCCGAGGTGATGCCTCGCTCTGCAGCCAGCTCCGGCGAGACCTCTACAAAGGTCGTCGGCGTCATCGCCTTGATCCCCGGTGTGCGATAGGTCATGCTGCCTTGCTCGAAGTGCTCCAGCAAACGGCCGTTGTTGAGGTGCAGGTCGTATATCTCGCTCGCCTCTTCCGAAGCAGGAATGTACGAGACAGGGAAGAACCGCGCTTTCTTGTCTGGGAAGGGGAAGCCATCGGTGAACAGCAGCGGCGTGTCCGTGCCGTCCGCATTCACCGGCCACTGTTGGCTGTTGAAGCCCTCCAGGCGGTCGTAGCTCACTCCGGCGAAGAGCGGCGTGAGCCGCGCTACTTCGTCCATCACATCCGACGGATGGCTGTACTTCCAGTTTCCACCCATCCGGTTCGCGATAAGCTGGATGATCTCCCAGTCGGCCTTGCCCTCGCCCAACGGCTCAATCGCCTTATAGAGCCGCTGAATCCGCCGCTCGGTGCTGGTGAAGGTTCCGTCCTTCTCGAGCGAAGGAACAGCAGGAAGGACCACGTCGGCATACGCCGCCGTCTCCGAGAAGTTGATGTCCTGCACGATGAGGAAGTCGACCTTGCGCAGCGCGGTAGCTACAAAGTTCGCATTGGAGTCCGAGGTGATCGTGTCCTCGCCCTTGATGTAAAGGGCCTTCAACGATCCTTCCAGGATCGCATCGATCATCTGGTGATTGTCCTTGCCGACGCTGGTCGGCAGAGTCACTCCCCAGTCGGCCTCGAACTTGGCACGAACCTCGTCGTCATCCACCTTCTGGTAGCCCGAGTAGACGTTCGGCATGGAGCCGAAGTCGCTCGCGCCCTGCACATTGTTGTGTCCACGCAGCGGATACGCTCCCGCGCCGGGCCGCATGTAGTTGCCGGTCAGCAGCAGCAGGTTGGAGAGCGCGGTCGCCGTGTCCGATCCACCGCAGTGCTGCGTCACTCCCATGGCGAAGAGGATGCAAACGCCATCCGCGGCGGCGATCTCATGCGCAACGGTCGTCAACGTAGCCGCCGGAATGCCTGTGACCTTCTCCGCGTACTCCAGCGTGTAAGGCTCCAGCGACTTCTCGAACTCCTCGAAGTGGTTGACCCACTGGTTCACGAAGTCCATATTCGCCAAGCCGCTGTCCAGAATGTACTTCGACACCGCGCACATCCATACGGAATCGGTCGAGGGATTGGGACGCATGAAGATGTCTGCTCGCTCCGCCATCTCGTGCTTGCGAAGATCGGCGACGATCAGCCGCTGCCCACGGAACTTGTGCGACCGCTTCACACGCGTGGCCAGCACCGGATGGTTCTCGGCAGGATTCGCGCCGACGATAAGCACCAGGCCAGCCTTCTCGATATCCGAGATCGATCCCGAGTCGCCGCCGTAGCCTACGGTTCGCTGCAGCCCCATCGTCGCGGGGTTCTGGCAGTAGCGAGCGCAGTTGTCGACGTTGTTGGTGCCGATCACCGCCCGCGCCAGCTTCTGCATCAGGAAGCTCTCTTCATTGGTGCACTTGGAAGAGGCAATGAATGCCAGCGCGTCGGGTCCATGTTCCTTGAGGATCTCTCTGAACTTGTTCTCGATCACATCGAGCGCCTCTTCCCAGGTCGCTTCGCGGAAGACATCTCCATTGCGCAGCAACGGCACCGTCAAGCGGTCGTCGGAGTTGATGTGTCCCCAGGCGAACTTGCCCTTTATGCAGGTAGAGATTCCGTTCGCCGGTCCATGCGTCGGTTCGATCTTCAGGATGTGGCGATCGCGCGTCCAGACCTCAAAACTGCAACCGACAGCGCAGTAGGTGCAGACTGTTTTGGTCCGCTTTACGCGGGACTTGCGCATCTCGGACTCAATCTCCGAGAGCGCCAGAATCGGACCATATCCGATCGGTGGTTCAATCCCTTTGACCACATCGATCATGTCGTCCAACACCTTGTCGGGCGTGTTCGTCAGGTATCCAGCGTGGCCGAGCATGGACTTCTCCATCAACGCATTGCAAGGACAGACCGTTACGCAATGCCCGCAAGAGACGCAGCTCGAACCGTCGATCTTCTCGCCGCCATCCCAAAGTACCCGGGGATGCGCGCTCTCCCAGTTGATCGTCAGGGTCTCGTTCACCTGCACGCTCTGGCAAGCCTCTACGCAGCGTCCACACAGGATGCATTGGCCCGGATCGTAGCGGTAGAAGGCATTCGACATATCCTTCTCGTAAGGCTTTGGCGTAAATGGCCTGGATTGATGCTTCACATCCAGCAGTGCCGTCGTGTTGTGGACTGTGCAGTTCTGGTTGTTGTTGTCGCAGACGGTGCAATACAACATATGATTCTGCAGGATGCGGTCGAACGCCTCGCGCTGCGCCACGTCCACCGCTTCGCCCTCGGTAAACACCTGCATTCCCGCTGTTACCGGAGTCGCGCAAGCCCGCACCAGTGCCCCGTTTACCTGGACCATGCAGGTATCGCAGCTTTGGATGGGTCCCATCTGCGGCAAATAACAGACTTGGGGAACCTCCTTCATCGCGTGGGCCTTGCTGTGGCGATTCAACGCCTCAACCAGCAGTTCCCCGATGTGCGCAGGGACTGGAATTCCGTTTACGTTCAACTCTGTGTTCGGGGTGGTATCGGGCGGCGTATTGAGGAGGGATTTTTTCACTGCCATAGCTTCCTCTGATGCCCAGCGCATCTCAGAGGATTCCTTTCTTCGACCCTGTGTCCGCCCAAGTCCACGGCTGGAGCTGCAAATCCTGCTGCTTTAGCTTCTACACCAACACGATTATCACTCGATCAAATTTGTCGGCCACGCACGACCGATGCTGGCGGAAGATTCCCGGCTATCGTTCCACTTGCCGTAGCGGTCTAACGCTCGTTGCGGGCCGTTGCTGTACCAGGCATATCCGTTCCTGCGCTCCGGCGAGAGATCGCTCACCGTATCGTGGATGGTCTTGTCCCTGTCGCCGAAGATCGGACGCTCCGTAACCATGCTGTAGTAGCGAGCCCAGATCGGGCCTGCGCCGGGCTTAGCCGCCAGATGCCTTCCCTCTACCGTGCCCTTGCCGCCTACCCACTCCTGCTCGCGAATCGCCGCGTGTTGCAGCCACGCCACGCCATCCTCGACCGCCTCTCGCACCTCGGCGGAAGGATGCGGCAATTGCATCAAGTAGATCAGGATATCCGCGCTCTCTCCGGTCGCAAGGGACGCAGGCTCATAGTTTCGGCCCGCCACAGGAGCCAGCGTCACCGCATCGTGCTGTTGCGCCCAGATCGTTCTTCGATCCTCTACCTTTACCTGCGTCGCCAGGATGCAGGCAACCGCCCGCTTCGCGCTCACCGCCGCCTGCGCTCTCAGCTCTATCGGAACAAAGCGATAGTCGCCTTTCCCGTCCGCCACGTCGCTCAGGACGTTCGCGGATTCAGTGACGGCATTATCGTTGTACGTGATCGCATCGTGGTATCCACCCTCCAACGGCCACACCTGCGGCCATCCGCCGTTCGGAAACTGAGCTGCCAGCAGATACCGCAGACCCTTCAGGAAGCTGGCCCGGTAGGCCTCTCCTGCAGCTCCTGGCGTTCGATCTGAGACCTTCGCCAGAAATCGCAGCTCGGTGTTCGTCGAGTCGTTGTCCAGTGTCCCCACATAGTTCCACGCGGGATCTTTCGGCGTATCGAAGTCCTCCGGCGAAGGATGCTTGGAGAGGTTATCCGGTGCATAGCTCTGCCCGCGGACTCGCAACGGCCCGCTCATGTCGAGATTTTTGCTCCACCCTCCGGCTGGCGTCTGGAAGCTCACGATCACATCCGCGATGTGCCGGGCCTCCGCCGAACCGTACCAACTCGCCTCTCGCGTCAGAGGGATGCTGCGTGCGGCAGAGCTCTCTTTGGGCAGCTCGGGAGTAACTGCCATTCCTTTGCGCTCCGCTGCCAGCGTTGCGTGGTCCGTGGCTCGCTGCCGCTCCGACCGGTCCAGGTACGCCGTCCACGCTGTCCGCTCCGCTGCCGGGAGGGAAGCGATACGCTCCCGCGAGATAGCCTGCGCCGGTTCGCTCTTTCCAATGGCCGCCGCGCCAGCCGACACTCCTTGCGCGAGACAAAGAGTCACAATGCAACAAAATAGTTTGACCACGAAGATCTCAACTCCTCAGTACGCGGAAGGATAGCAGGCCTCGCACCCATCTCGTCAGGCCATCCCTCCTCCGAAGCTAAAACTGCATCGAACACCTACGCCACGGTACCTAGCATCCCTGTTTTGAGGATGTTTGAAGACCAGCCGGAAGAATAGAAGCAACTCTAGGAGAGACTCATGCAGCACGCCAATCCCGACCCGCGCGACCTGTTTCCCAAGCCACCCTTCAAGGAGCAGAAACAATCGCACCCCGGCTCAGTCCACGCGCTCGAGCCGCCCGCCGACCACGGCGAGAAGAGTTACATCGGCAGCGGCCGCCTGCTCGACCGCGTCGCCATCATCACCGGCGCCGACAGCGGCATCGGCCGGGCGGTAGCCATCGCCTTCGCCAGGGAGGGCGCGGACATCGTCATGAGCTACCTCCCGGAGGAGGAGTCAGACGCCAAAGAGGTCGCGGAGATCATCGAAGGAGCAGGACGCAAGGCGCTTCTCTGCCCGGGCGACATCGGCGAGCCCAGCTATGCCCGCAGCCTGGTCTCCAGCGCCACGGGCCGTCTCGGACGCCTCGATATAGTCGTCAACAACGCAGGCTTCCAGATGCAGCGCGAGTCCATCGAAGACGTCAGCCCCGAAGAGCTTGAACACACCTTCCGCACTAACGTCTTTGGCACCTTCTTCCTCACCCAGGCCGCGCTGCCGGTCCTGCGTCCCGGAGCCAGCATCATCAACACCACGTCTATCCAGACCTTCGAGCCCAGCGAAGGCCTGCTCGCCTACGCCGCTACGAAGGCCGCCGTGGCCAGCCTCACCAAGAGCCTCGCCAAGCTATCCAAGGACAAAGGCATACGAGTCAACGGAGTCGCTCCCGGCCCCGTCTGGACTCCGCTCATCCCCGCCACCATGCCTGTAGAGAAGGTCAAGAAGTTCGGCGAGAACACGGTCTTCGGCCGTCCCGCGCAGCCCGTCGAGCTGGCCCACCTCTACGTCTTTCTCGCCTCCGAGCAGTCCAGCTACTGCTCCGGCGAGATCTTCGGAGCCACCGGCGGCAGAACCCCCCTCTAGATCATGGCCGCACGAAAAAAGGCTCAGAGCTCCCAGTCCGACATCCCAACGAAGACCGCGACTCTCCCGCGCGTCCGAATCGGCATCTCCGGCTGGCGCTATGCGGGTTGGCGCGGAGTCTTCTACCCCGAAGGCCTCGCCCAACGCCGCGAGCTGGAGTTCGCCTCCCGCCAGTTCGAGACCATCGAGATCAACGGAACCTTCTACTCTCTTCAGCACCTGAAGAGCTTCCAGCAGTGGGCCCGCGAGACTCCGGACGACTTCGTCTTCTCCCTCAAAGGCTCGCGCTACATCACCCACATGCTCAAGCTTCGTGGGATCGAAGCCGCCCTCGCCAACTACTTCGGCAGTGGGATGCTCACCCTCGGCCCGAAGTGCGGTCCTATCCTCTGGCAGTTTGCCCCGCAGATGCGCTTCGACCGCGGCCGCTTCGAGACCTTCTTCCGCCTCCTGCCCCGCACCGTGAAACAAGCCGCCTCCTTCGCTCGCCGTCACGCCACACGCCTTGCAGACCCAAGCGCGATCAAAGTCCCCTCTGGAAGCGACGCTCCGATTCGCCACTGCGTCGAGATCCGCCACGAGAGCTTCGTCACACCGGAGTTCATCGACCTGCTCCGTGAGCACAACATCGGTCTCGTCCCGGCAGATACCGTGGAGTGGCCCTTGCTCCTCGACGTCACCAGCGACTTCGTCTACTGCCGCCTGCACGGCTCCGAGCAGCTCTACTTCAGCGGATACGATCCCCCCGCCCTGGACCTCTGGGCCAGCCGCATTCAAACCTGGGCTAACGGTGGAACGCCGAACCCCGATCCCACCACCAAACCCGAAGCCCGCCTCGCCAGCCCCATCCTGGCATCCAGTCAACCCCGCGACGTCTTCGTCTACTTTGACAACGACGCCAAGGTCCGCGCCCCGTTCGACGCGCAGGACCTTCGCAGCCGAGTCCAGAAGCGACTACTCTGATTCGAGAATCTGCTCCGCAACCCTCAATCCAGAGCGCATCGCACCATGGACCGTCCCCCAATGGGCGGTCACGTCGGTGTGCTCTCCAGCAAAGTAGAGCGTCTCCTCTACCGGCTCCGCCATAGTAGCGGATGCCCCTAGGCCGCCTACCCCGACGTAGCTGTAGGCCCCCAGAGCAAACTCGTCGGCAGACCAGTCGTGGGTATAGCACCCCACCACCTCCGCCTGAACCACCGTCGTATCCAGACCCATAATCTCAGCCAGTCGCTCCGTCGCCACGCACCTCAACTCTGCAGGTGCCATTCCCAGTAGCTCTCCCGCCCGCGGACCTCCGGCCCAACCCGTCAAGGTATTGCTCTCTTCAGGATGCGACGTCCACCAGGCTCGCGGCACCATGCCGAACGCAAATAGAAAGCTCAGGCTCCGCATCTCCGGCTGTGGCTCCAGCTCCTCCCAGAAGCGCCTTCGGAAGACCATCGTAAGCCGGCACACCTGCCCCATCCGCATCAACTCCGCGGCCTCCAGAACCCGGCTGACGGCCGGCGTAAATGTCACGGATTCACGCTGCAACACCCCCAGCGGCAGTGTCACCACTGCTCGAGGCGCAGTGAAGGTCCCCTGCTTGGTCACAATCTCGACGCGCCCCTTCCGCCAACGAACCTCTTGCACCCGATGCCCCAGCAGCACACTCCCGCCAAGCTCCACTACCTTGTCCGCCAGATACTCGGGCAACTGGTCATACCCACCCTTCACCCGAGAGAGCAGATCTCCCTCCGTCGACCGCTCCGCCTTCTGCTGCGCCCCCAGGGAAGCCGCGCTGATCACACGGTGATCCGCGGCGTTGAAGCCCTCGACGTTCCCCACAATCTCCTGACGCTGCTCTCCCTCTATGTCTTTGCGGTCGAGATACTCGGCGAAGCTGCAGTCCGGCCCGGTCCAATCTTCCAGGTCGTCGAGCGTTCCGAATACCTCCTCCATCTCTTTGGAGATAGGCTTCAGCGCCCCACCCTCCAAACCCACCTGAGATCCATCCAACTCAAAGGTCTCGACTCCGGTCTCCCTCATCTCGTCGATCAAGGCCCAGAGTTCCGGTGGCCGCCCATGGACAAACTCCGCCCCCAGCTCGATCGCCTCCGAGCCCACCCGCTGCGTCATAATCCGCCCGCCCACCTGCTCGCGGGCTTCCAGGACGCACACTCGCAGTCCACCCTCACCCAGCGCGCGAGCCGCCGTTAGCCCCGCCATTCCTGCACCTACGACGATCACATCAAGATTTCTCTGCTCAGCCATTGCAGTTAGATGCTCCTATCTGGCCTTCCGAACCGCTCCTGAATCATTGACATCGCCTCCTCCTCCGTCCGGACGGCGCCCTCCAACTGCGCATCCTCCGCCGCCTCCAGCATCGCCTTGAACTCTGGTCCTGGCCGGTATCCCGCCGCAATCAGATCTCTTCCGCTCACCAGCAACGGAGGACGATGCTCCTCCATCGGAACTGCCTCATATCGTTCTTTAGCATATCCATACAGCCTTAGATCTCCATGGCACGAGCTCGCATCCAGCCAATGCAGCGCCAGATGCTCGGGGAAGTTCGGCAGCCGGAAGAAGCGCTTCAGCGTCGACTCCCGCATCCCCATCACATCGCCGAAGCGCATATGGTTCTTCACCAGCGCCACGATCTGCGCCGTATCGTCGTTCGAGAACCGCAGCCGCGCCAGAATCTCCTCGGCGATCCGCACTCCTACCTCGACGTGTCCGTTGAAGCGAATCCGGTCGCCCGGCATCGCCGGGTCCGGGGCGCGAAACGTGGCCGGCTTGCCGATATCGTGCAGCAGCGCCCCCCAGGCCAGCGTAGGCGTCACCGGAGCAGGCGCAATCGGGAGCTGTGACAGTAGCAGCATCGTGTGCACCCAGACATCGCCCTCCGGATGAAACTCCGGCGGCTGAGCGACTCCGCGCATCTTCACCGCCTCGGGCATCACCTGCTCCAGCAGACCCAGCCGATACAGCAGCTCAAACCCCTCCGCTGCGCCACCCTCCGTCAGAATCCGCGTCAGCTCCTCGCGAATCCTCTCGCAGCTCACCTGCCCAACCTGCGGAGCCAATCTCTTGATCGCCTCGGCAGTCGCGACGTCGATCCTAAAGTCCAGCCGCGCCGCAAACCGCACCGCCCGCAGCATGCGCAGCTTATCTTCTTCGAAGCGCCGCTCCGGCTCGCCGATGGCCCGCACGATACCCGCTGCCAGATCCTCACGTCCGCCGACATAATCCAGCGTGGCAGCGCCGGCGTCTTCGGTCTCCTCGTAGATCATCGGGTCCAGCAGCATTCCGTTGATGGTGAAGTCCCGCCGCAGTACATCCTCTCGCGCATCCGTCGAGAACTGCACCGCATCGGGCCGCCGCCCATCGCTGTAAGCGCCATCGTTGCGAAATGTAGCGACTTCGGTTGCAATCTCATTTTCGTTTGGTCCACCGGAGCAGACCAACACCACCCCAAAGTGCGCTCCCACCGAGAATGTCTTTGCGAACAGTCCCATGACGACATCGGGAGTCGCGCTCGTGGCCACATCGAAGTCCTTCGCCTCCAGCCCCAGCAGCAGATCCCGCACGCATCCACCTGCGAAGTAAGCCTGATGCCCGGCAGCTCGTAATGCGGCCACAATCTTCCGTGCAGCGACATACCTCGGGTTGTCCGTCAAAGGCCCAGCCATACGCGTCTCAAATATCCCTTCTGTCTAATATAGAGAGATGTACGAAAGCGGCAGCACCGGGCAGGACCAGAGGCAGGGCAGCGGCCTGATCCTCGGCATCGAATCCTCCTGCGACGAGACCGCCGCCGCCGTCGTCCGCTCCGGCTCCCATGCCCTCTCCAACGTCGTCGCTTCGCAGATGGCCCTGCACGCCAACTATGGAGGCGTCGTCCCGGAGCTCGCCTCCCGCGAGCACCTGCGCAACATCGTCCCCGTTGTCCGCGAAGCCCTCTCTCGCGCCAATGTTTCTTTCGCCGACCTCGACGCCATCGCCGTCACCGCCGGTCCCGGCCTCGCCGGAGCACTCCTCGTTGGCATCACCTACGCCAAGGCACTCACCTTCGGTCTGGATAAGCCGCTCATCGCCGTTAACCACCTGGAAGGCCACATCCACGCCGTCCTCATGGAGGCTCGCGACCGTGCCGAAGCGCCGATGGAGCTTCCTCTTCTCGCCCTGGTCGTCTCCGGAGGCCACACCCACCTCTACCTCGCCCGGCACTCGGAAGACCCGCAGGGCAGGGAAGCCTGGACCTACCAAAACGTAGGCCGCACCGTGGACGACGCCGCCGGCGAAGCCTTCGACAAGGTCGCCAAGCTCCTCGGCCTCGGCTACCCTGGCGGCCCCTGGATCGATACCCTCGCTCCTCACGGCAACCCCCGCGCCGTGCCCTTCCACTTCGGCCAGATCAAGCCGCGTATTCCGTCTGCAACCACCACCTACGATCTCTCCTTCAGCGGCATCAAGACCGCCGTCCTCCGCTACACCCAGACCCACGCCATGCACGACAGCATCGAAGCCCGCCGCCACGCCCTCGCCGCCAATCCGGCGCTCAAGCCCTCCTCGCCAGAGGCGCTCGCCCTCCTCGACCCCCAGACCCTGGACCTTATCGCCTCCTTTCAATACGCGGTCGTCGGCAACCTCCTCCGCCAGACCTTCGCCGCTGCCGCGGCCTTCGGAGTCCGCGGCCTGGTCGTCTCCGGTGGAGTCGCCTCCAACTCCGAGCTCCGCCGCCGCTTCTCTGCTGAAGCTGCCCGCCGTGGCCTTCCGGCGGCCTTTCCGTCGCTGGCTCTCTCCACCGACAACGCCGCCATGATCGCCGCCGCCGCCTGGCCCAAGTTCCTCGCCGCGGACTTCGCCCCGGAAGATCTGAGCGCCACCCCTCAACTCCGTCTCGGCTAATCGTTCGCCTATCAGCTAAAATCAACCCAGAACTTTAAGCGAGAGCAGTCTGCACCGAGCCACGAGCCGGCTGCGGCAGGGATATACCGCACGTGGCGACACTGGAACTCTTCAACACCCTCAGCGGAAAGATAGACACGCTCGAACCCGTCGGTGCCCCCGAACTGCGCATGTACTGCTGCGGTCCTACCGTCTACGACTACGGCCACATCGGCAACTTCCGCACCTTCCTCCACGTCGACGTCCTGCGGCGCTTCGTCCACCAGCTTGGCATCCCCACCAAACACGTCATGAACGTTACCGACGTCGACGACAAGATCATCCGCAACGCCGCTGCCGCCGGCCTTCCCATCGCCGAGTACACCGCTAAGTTCGAAAAAGCCTTCTTCGAGGACCTCACCGCCCTCAACATCGAGCTCCCCGAGCACATCTCCCACGCCACCAAGAGCATTCCGGAGATGGTCTCCCTCATCCAGCAGCTCGCCGAAAAAGACATCGCCTATCAGGCCGAGGACGGAAGCTGGTACTTCCGCATCGCCCGCGATCCCGACTACGGCAAGCTCTCCAAGAAGGACCTCGAAAACATAACCGACGGAGCTCGCGTCGATCTCGACGAGTACGAGAAGGACGCCGCCCGCGACTTTGCCCTCTGGAAGGCCGTCAAGCCGCCCGTCAACGGAATCCCCGAGCCCTCCTGGGACACCGCGCTCGGCATCGGACGTCCCGGCTGGCACATCGAGTGCTCCGCGATGGCCACCAAGTTCCTGGGGCAGTCCTTCGACCTCCATGCCGGCGGCGAAGATCTCATGTTCCCGCACCACGAGAACGAGATCGCCCAGTCCGAGTGCGCCTCCGGCACTACCTTCGCCCGCCACTGGATGCACGTCCGCTTCCTGCTCGTCGAAGGTCGCAAGATGTCCAAGTCGGAGGGCAATTTCTACACCCTCCGCGATCTGCTCCTTAAGGGCTACCGCGCCTCGGCCATCCGCTTCCTGCTGCTCTCGGTTCCGTATCGCAACCAGATGAACTTCACCATCGACGGCCTCACCGAGTCCACCAACGCCGTCGATCGCCTCCGTACCTTCCACAAACGCCTCCTCACCGGCACCTTCCCCGAAGGCCTCGATCCCACCATCGCCGCCGCCACCGTCAAGGCCGAGCAGGACTACACCGCCGCCCTGGCCAGCGATCTCAACACCGCTGAAGCTCGCGCCGCCATCTTCGACCTCGTCCGCGCCGCTAACGCCGCCGCCGACCGCTGCACTCTCCTGGCAGGCAACGTCGCAGAGATCCTCCGCGTCCTCGCCCTCTTCGACGGCGTCTTCGCTGTCCTCGAAGACCGCGACGCCGCTCTCACCCGAGTCGCGCTCGCCTGGGCCGAGCGCGAAGGCCGCCTCGACGAGGCCTCCCCCGAGCTCCTCGCCACCCTCGCCCTCACCGACGCCGACATCGACGCCCTCGTAGCCGAGCGCACCCAGGCCAAGAAGACCCGCAACTTCGCCCGCGCCGACGCCATCCGTAACGACCTCCTCGCCAAGGGCATCCTCATAGAAGACGGCAAAGACGGCGTCCGTTGGAAGCGCAAGTAATCGATCCTTCCTTCATCTGTCATCCAGCAGGGATCCGCTTTGTCGTTGCCGTCCTTTTGACGTCATCCAAACCAGCCCCATCCACCCGCAATCGGCATCCAACAAGAGACCGCTGAAAAGCCGCGTCCAGAAAGAAGCCATGCAAACTCTCCTCGCAAGTCGCCTCTTCACCCTCTGCATCCTGGCCGCGGGCATCGCCGCCCACGCCCAATCTCCCCTCACCGAGTGGAGTAATGAAGCCCTGAATATCCGCTTCAACTATCCCTCCGATCTCACCAAGGCCGACTCCTCCCAGGCCTTGAAGGACGGACACCTCACCCTCCTCGGCATCTCCGGAGACTCCGATCCCACCCTCGCAGCCGCGACCCGTTGCCTCCGCCCCAACCTGCTCCTTCAACTCAACCCAACAGCCGGCAGCCAGAAATCCGCCACCATCCTCTTGGCCGAGCTCGACGTCTCCTGCCTCACTCCAGAGCAGCAGGTCAACGCCAAAGACCTCCTCGCGAACATGGCTGAACTCGTCACCAAAGTCCCTGGCATGTCCTCCATCGCCCCGCCCGCCTGGTACAACGTAGGCTGGCAGAAGGTCCACATGGCCGCCGCTCAAGGCATGCCCCAGGGTGGTATAACTCCCCCCGGAGTCACCCCACCGCAACTCTTCACCATGGGCTTCTCCACCAACTGGAGCAACCACCTGCTCGTCTGGTACTTCTCTTCGAACAGCACCGAAGAGCTCAACCGGATCACCAAAAGCACCGTCCGCTTCGGCCGCTCTGCCGCCGCCCCGCTCTACGCCAGCACCATCGGTAACTCCAGCAACTCCGCGCAATAGCACCGAATCCACGAAATTCCAGTCCTATGAAAAAGAGTGCATACAATAGATTCTGAGAAGAATGCTTGAGAAAATCAGCCTAAACCGTAGCTATACTCAGAGAATCCGCGTGAGCCTACCCCAGAGCTTCATTTAGACGCCGACTGCATCTAATCCTAAGGGACTTTAGAAGTTAACCCATGGCTGCCACTTTAACCTACATCTCGCCCATAGCGTTTGAACCGGCCAGGAGCAGAGATGCGGTAGAAATGGAAGGCCGGTTACGCGACAAGTTCGGACGCGCCATCACCGATCTCAGGATCTCCGTCACAGACCGCTGCAACTATCGCTGCGTCTACTGCAGAACCGGCAACGAGGGCGCGCAGTACAGCGAGCTTCCCATCGCCGACTATATGCGCATGGTGAAGATCTTCGTCTCCCTTGGAGTGGAAAAGGTCCGCCTCACCGGAGGCGAGCCGCTCCTGCGCTCCGGTCTCGTGGATATGGTGAAAGATTTATCCTCGCTGCGCACCGCCTATAGCTCCGAGACACCCGACGGAACATATCTACCAGCCGATATACCGTTGGACATCGCTCTCACCACGAACGGCCATCTCCTCGAAGGTCTGGCGGAGCCGCTGCAACGCGCCGGGCTAAGCCGTGTAACCGTCAGCATGGACGCCGTAGACTCCGAAACCTTCACCGCCATCACGCGAGTTCCTCGCAGCTTCGACAAGGTCCTCGCCGGAATCCGCAAAGCCCAGGACGTCGGTCTGGGACCCGTAAAGATAAACTGTGTGCTCCTGCGCGGCTTCAACGACGGGCAAATCGAACAATTTGCGGAGTTCTCCCGCCGCGAGCGAGTCATTGTTCGATTTATCGAGTTTATGCCTCTGGAGGAAGATCGCACCTGGAAGCCAGAGACAGTTGTACCCATGGACGAGATCGTCAGCCGCCTGAACGCCTACCGGCCGCTGGTCGAACTTCCGCCCAACCACGCAAGCGAGACCGCGAAGCGCTTCACCTTCGACGATGGCTTGGGCGAGATCGGCATTATCGCGCCGGTCTCACGCCCCTTCTGTGGCCATTGCAGTCGGGTGAGGCTCACCTCCGATGGCAAGATTCGGACCTGTCTCTTCTCGCAGAGCGATCACGACCTGCAGGGAGAGATGGCGCGAGGTGGAACAGATGACGAGTTGAGTGCGTATATCCGTCGTATCGTCATGCGCAAAGAAGCTCGCCATCATATCGGCGAACCTGGCTTTGAAAAACCTTCTCGCAGTATGGTCCACATCGGCGGCTAAACTGGTATGCCCCTGGTTCAGGGGAACAGGAATAATCGATTTAGAATTCTGTTCATTCCAGGTACGCAGCTGATGTACTTGCAGTGTTTCCCGGTGAGTCGTTGAAAGAAAGACGCCAATTCGAGGTCATTGAGAGTCGCCAGATGGATCACCTTCGGGTGTTCCACGAAGTGGCGCGTGCGCTCACCGCATCGTTGGAGCTCGAAGACATCCTCGGCACCATCATGGAGAAGATGGCGCAGTTCTTCGGCCCCGAGCGCTGGTCTCTTCTGATGGTCGACGACACCACCAACGAGCTGTACTACGCCATCGCCGTAGGCGAAAACGCGCAAAGCCTCAAGGGCCTGCGCGTCAAGATGGGCGAAGGCGTGGCAGGCTGGGTGGCCCAAACTGGCAATCCGCTGGTCGTTCCGGACGTCTCGCTCGATCCCCACTGGTCCGCGTTCTCCCGGCGCTTTCCCGACCTCAACATCCAGTCCATCGCCTGCGTGCCGGTGCGCTCCGGAAACAAGACGCTCGGAGTCATCCAACTCCTCAACAGCAAGCTTGACCTGCTCTCCGAGTACTCCATCTCCTTCCTGCGCATCCTGTGCGACTACGCCGCCATCGCAATCCAGAACGCCCGCTCGATGACCCTCATCCAGGAGCTGACGATCACCGACGACTGCACTGGGCTCTTCAATGCGCGGCATCTGTACACCATGCTGGACGAGCAGATAAAGGTCGATGAGGACTTCACGCTGCTCTTCATCGATCTCGATCACTTCAAGGCCATCAACGACACGCACGGCCATCTGGTGGGCAGTAGACTGCTCGCCGAGGTCGGCAGCTTGATGAAGCGCTCCCTTGGACCGAACAACGCCTCCTTCCGCTACGGCGGAGACGAGTTCGTGGCGCTCATGCCCGGCATGGGCAAGGTTCAGGGCATCGAAGCGACCATGCGGCTGCGCGACGATCTCCGCACCGCCCGCTTCCTCGAAGGAGCGGGGCTCTCGCTGCGCATCTCCGGCAGCTTCGGCATGGCCACCTTCCCCGAGGACGGTCATACCGTCCCCACCATCCTGCGCGCCGCCGACACCATGATGTACGAGGCGAAGAACGCCACACGCGACAACGTCGCCGTCGCGGGACGCGGTCTCCTCCTCGAGATGGACCGTGCAACCGGCGCCGCCCGCGTAGGTCGAAAGTAACGAAACCCCAAGCCTAACTAGGCCGCCGCCGCTCCAGATTCAAGGGCCGCTTCGGTTGAGGCTTCAGCGCATCCGGATTCTCCGGAGCGACCGGATGCACCCCAAAGTCCCACACCCCAAGATTCACCTCTTTCTCCGAGATGATCTCCATCAGCGCGAACTCGCCGAAGTCCAGCGGCTGCTTCGGACTGATCTTCATCCAATGCCCTCCAGGAAGCAGCTCCGTCGTCGTCTCGACGACATCCTCCTGCCGCCGCACCCCTCCCAGCATGTTGATCTTGAAGCTCGCCACCACCCTCGCCCCCGTACGCACATCCGTGCGGACGATCACGTACCGGCTATCCGGCGAGCCTCCCGCCGGCGCGCTTGGAGCCTGCCCCGTAGCGCCGTGCGTATCCACGACCAGCGGAGGCCCGCCCGTAGGCGGCGCATTGAAGTCCCCAACCCGCAGATACAGGACCGGCGAGTTGACGTGGAGCTGAATCGCCGCCTTCTCCCCCTTCAACTGGATGAGCTGATGCGAGCTGGCCAGCGGATTGATCGTCGCGCGCAAAATGTTGTGCGCGGTATTGCGGTTCAGCTCGCCTCCGGACTGCGCCAGCGGAACCAGCTCCGGAGTTCCACGGAAGGTATCCAGGGCAAGCACACTATCCTCCTCCGGCAGCCGCAGGTCGGTGGCGACCTCTGGCGTAAGCGCGGCGCGGTCCGCCTCCTCCTTCAGCAGCTCCGGATCGATCGGCGGAGCTTGGCCCGGCTCTCCCTCAGGAGCGGCAGTATGCCGTGCCTCCCACTTACGGGTCGCGTCCAGGTCGACTAGCTCCGTCGGAACCTCCTCCTCCGCCCCGCCCCGCTCCGCGCTCACGTAGCGAACGACATTGCCGACGATACGGTAGCTCATAACGATCTGATACGAACCGTCTTTCAGGATCAGACGGGTACGATGGGGCGTCGTCACCGGCGCTGGCGGAACCAGTGGCCTCTGCTGCTGTTGCGCAGCCGCCGTCGCCGCCGCGGCAGGCAGGAGCAGTGCTGCGGTCAGGGTGAATATTGCTTCGGCTGCAAACTTTGTGCGCATATGCTTCGTCTTACCTATATGGGTTCGTGTGGGTAACGGCAAAAGCGTTGGATTCACTCAAGATCGCGCCCGGCCAGCAAGTTGGACGCGTGTCTGACGGAACGGTTTCTCTCCCGCCCACCTATCGAGACGAATCTTCGTCTTTCGCGCATCTCGCCTTGCCGGCTTCAATAGCGCCACAACTCTAACTGTGCTACACCGTTAAGACTACCCTGAAACTGATGCAGACCCCTCTCCAACCCGGACAGACCGGCCAGCAACGGCCCATGTGGCTCCGCGCCCTGGCCCTGTTGTGTCTGATGCTGGTCTGCTTCGCGAGCACGGTTCAGGTCTGCCACATCCACGGAGAGCTCGCGCCGCTCAGCTCGGACTCCGACTCCCGCCAGGCCGTCCCCGACCACTGCCCGCTCTGCGTCGCTATGCACTCTGCCATGCCGGCGGCCTCGCACGTTGCTCCGGATCCGGTGTTGCAGGTACACGCGGTTCTCCCCAAGGCCATTGCCATTCAGCGCATCCAGCGCTGGCACTACGAGCTCTTCAGCCGGCCTCCGCCGGGTATGCCCTCTCGCGCATAACCTGGCAGGCGAACGGAAATCTTCAGAGCACCCATAAAAACTCTGGTCCCTGTCTCCACGAGCAATCTCGTTGGCTCGATCGCGCATCTCCAGCTCGACAGGAGCGTTTCATGCAGAAGTCCGGTCTCACTCGATTCATATCTCCTCTTATTCTGCTTCTCTTCGGACTTGTTCAGCTCCACGCGCAAGGCACCTCCGGCGTCGTCTCCGGAACGGTGATGGACAGCACCAACGCGATCATTCCCGGCGCTTCGCTCACCATCTCCAACCCCATCAGCGGCTACTCGCAGACCACCAAGGCCGACGCCCAGGGGCAGTACCGCTTCACCAATCTTCCCTTCGGCCGCTATCACGTCTCTGCAATCTCCTTCGGCTTCAAGCCGGTGGCGATGGACGCTCAGGTACGTTCCGCCTCGGTAACGCAGGTGGACTTCAAGCTCAGCGTGAGCGCCAACGATCAGGTGGTAACCGTAGAGGCCGAGCCCGAAGACATGGTCAACGCCGATCCCACCTCCGGCAACGCCGTCGATCGCAATCTCTTCGCGCGCCTGCCCACCGAGAGCACCAACGCGCCCCTCAGCGCTCTGGTCTCCGGCAGCACCCCCGGCATCGCAGGCGACTCCAACGGCCTCTTCCATCCCATGGGCGAGCACGCCGACACCACCTTCAGCATCGACGGCCAGCCGGTCAGCGACCAGCAAAGCCGCGTCTTCGGCAATCAGCTCTCCGTCAACGCCATCCAGTCCATCAACGTCATCAACGGCATCGCTCCGCCAGAGTACGGCGACAAGGCCTCGCTCGTAGTCCAGACGACCACCCGCTCGGGTTTGAACCTCGTCCATCCCACTGGCAGCATCTCCTACAGCTACGGCAGCTTCGGAACCTCGGTTGGTAGCCTCGCCCTCGGCTTCGGAGGGAAGCGCGTCGGCAACTTCTTCACCGCCGACGGCGTGGACAGTGGCCGCTACCTCGACACCCCCGAGTTCCGTCCCATGCATGCCAAGGGCAACAACGAGAACTTCTTCGACCGCATCGACTTCAACCCCAGCGAGCAGAATCTCTTTCAACTGAACATGACCGCATCCCGCTCCTGGTTCCAGAACCCTAACCAGTACGATCAGCAGGCCGCCGGACAAGACCAGAAGGCGCAGATCTTCAGCTACAACCTGTCGCCATCATGGACGCACATCCTCAGTCCGCACAGCCTGTTTACGGTCAACCCCTATCTCCGTCAGGACAACTTCCACTACTACCCCAGCAAGAACCCGTTCAGCGACACACCGGTTACGCTGGCCCAGTCGCGCCGCCTGCAAAACGCCGGAATCAAAGCGGACTACTCCTTCTCCCACGGCATCAACACCATCAAGGCCGGAGCGATGTTCTACCATACGTTCCTGCACGAAGGCTTCTCCCTCGGGATCACCGATCCCACCTTCAACGCCCCTTGCCTCAACGCAAACGGCACCCCCGATCCCAACCCCGCCTTCACCGATCCTAGCCAATGCCCGCCCGGCGATACGCCCAACGGC
This sequence comes from Granulicella sp. dw_53, assembly GCF_018449545.1. Classification (GTDB taxonomy): domain Bacteria; phylum Acidobacteriota; class Terriglobia; order Terriglobales; family Acidobacteriaceae; genus Edaphobacter. The sequence continues at coordinate 238,935 of NZ_JAAVUR010000002.1, forward strand.
AACTTCAACGCCGGCTCCGCCCCCTTCGACCTCACCCGTGGCGGCACCGTCTTCCAGTTCAACGGCAAGACCGACATCAAGCAGGAGGCGATCTACCTGCAGGATACCCTCGCCTTCAAAGGCTTCACCTTCCTGCTCGGCGGACGCGTCGATAACTACGACGGCATCAGCCATCGCTCGCTTGTGCAGCCACGGCTCGGCGCAACCTACCTCGTGAAGGCCACCAACACCGTCCTCCGCCTCGGCTACGGCAAACTCTTCCTCACGCCCTATAACGAGAACCTCATCGTCTCCAGCTCCACCGGCGTAGGCGGCCTGGAGGGCGCAGGCGCAGCCGTCCCCTTGAAGCCCGCCGCCCGCAACCAGTACGACGCTGGCTTCGAGCAGGGCTTCGGCAAGCACCTCGTCGTCAACGGCGAGTACTTCTGGAAGTTCACCGACCGCGACTTCGACTTCGATATCGTCCTCAACACCCCGCTTGCCTTCCCCATCCAGTGGAAGAAGTCCAAGATCGACGGCTTCGGCATCAAGCTCACCGTACCGGAGACCCACGGCATCTCCGCCTACGCCGTCCTGGGCCACACGCGCTCTCGCTTCTTCAACCCCGAGGTCGGCGGAATCCTCTTCAACGATCCCTCCGTCGCCACCGGCGGCGTCTTCCGCATCGACCACGACCAGGCCTTCCAGCAGTCCACCCACCTGCAATATCAGCCCTTCAAGAGCGGTCCCTGGTACGGCATCACCTACCGCTACGAGAGCGGTCTGGTAGCCGGCAACGCCCCCTTCGCAACCCAGGCCGACGTAGCCGCAGGCTTCACTGACCTCAGCTACCTCACCGCCGATCAGCAACAGCAGGCAAAGATCACATGCGCCGGTGTTGTAGCAACGCTTGCAGCTCCATTCACCAGTTGCCCGGTGGGACAACTGTCATCGCCACTTCTCAGCATCCCCAAACCCGGCACCGAGAACGACGACAAGAACCCGCCTCGCGTAGCCCCCCGCACACTCTTCGACATGGGAGCCGGATGGGACAACGTCCTCCACCGCGACCGCCTCAAGACCAACATCAGCATCACCGCCGTTAACGTAACCAACAAATACGCCCTCTACAACTTCCTCTCCACCTTCAGCGGAACCCACTTCGTCTCCCCTCGCACCGTAAGTGCACAGGTGACATTCAACTTCTAGAACGTTTCGCTGTCGCTAGAAGCGCAGGGAAGGATCTCTGTATTTTGATCGAAGAGTCACAGCTCCCACCGTCGAGAGCGAATATCATATTTGCATGGCGCGGCAGAAGCCCAACCCGATGCACCTGACGTATTGGGCGATTGCTGGTGGAGCGATCGCCATGAGCGCATGTTTCTTCTCCTTCTTGCCTTTCCCGCACCCCCACTCCGACGAGTGCGGACTCTGGAAGAACCTGTGGATGAACCGATCACCCATCATTGCGGGCCCGGGATTATTGATGTTTGGCATCACCCTATCTTTTCTGGCCGAGAGGCATTTCAACAAACGCTTCCGGGATGGAATCTGGACCGATGCAGAGCTCGCTCCCGTCGTGTCGCTAGTCTCACGTAGCATCTGGGCCTGGGTAACCGTCGCGACCCTCGTCGCATATGTCTTGTTTGTTATAGTTAACCACCACTTTAGAGGTGGAACTTTCTTCTACATCCTCCTCTTTCCCCTCCAATTCACAGCACGGCTACGACAGCTGCTAACTCCCAAACCCATCCGAGACGACGCATTGCTCGGCCTGCAGAACCTCAAGTCCGTCCAGTCCGAACACTGGGGCGAACGCGCTGTTCGTATACAAACCTTTCCTAGCCAAAGTTCCTAACCTAGACCTGGATCTGAGGAACTGTAATAACCGCTGGAGAGAGCCCGACAAACCGTTTCCAGATTGGCAGATTCTCAGAAAGCCTGAGTCATTGCCAACAAGCCCGTTTTGGGAGCTATTTTCAACTCGAGTGATCCAAACGCATTAGCGCCTCTTCTGTTTCCCCGCAGAATAAGCCTCTCTCAAAGCTTCTTGACGGTTGCTCCCAAGCGGATATCATGTCGGCATGTCGCAACGGAAGCCCAACCCGATGCATCTGGCTTTCTGGGCGATTGCCGGCAGCGTAATCATGATGAGCGCGTGGTTCATCTTATTCCTGCCGTTTCCCCACCTGCACGCCGATGGGTACGGCATCTGGAAAGCGATGTCGATGAAGCATTTGGAGTTTTTCGCGTTCGCGATACCTCTCCTGATGGGCCTCATAATCTCTTCCTGGGCGGAGAAGCGTTTCAACAAAGGCTTCCGAGAAGAGCTATGGACCGAAGCAGAGCTTGCTCCCATCCTTGTGCTGGTCTCCAAACCAATTTGGTTATGGGGAATCGGGGAGATCTTAGTTGCATCGCCACTGTTGTTTGCATTCCACAATGAGCATGGCTACGGAGGGTGGTCTTTCTTCAGCCTCCTTCAGTCCAGATGATTATCCTCTCTCCTTCCCATGTGATAGTGCGAATGCGACAGTTGCTCATACCCAAGCCGATACAAAACAACGCCTTGTTAGGGCTGCAGAGCTTCAAGCCCATCCAGTCCGACCACTGGGGCGAGCGCGCTTCCGAGCAGAGAACCTCCCTTCCTAGCCGAAGTTCCTAACCCAAGTTCCCAACCCAAGTTCCAAGTCAAGATCCGGAGTGCGTCCCCTCCCCCGGAAGCTAAGATAGAGATTGTGCCCGCAAATCCCACCATAAAAGCAACTGACGCCCAGATTCGCACGCGTGTGCTGATCGCCTTCGCCTGCGTCTATTTCTTCTGGGGATCCACCTACGTCGCCATCCGCTTCGGAGTCGAAGACCTGCCTCCCTTCGTCCTGGGAGCAGTTCGTTACACCATCGCCGGCATCCTGATGCTGCTCTTCTGCTTAGTCCGCGGCATCAGCCTTCGCCTTAGCGGCCGCGAGGCATGGTTGCAAGTCACCATCGGCATCCTGATGCTCACCGGCGGCAACGTCGGCCTCATGTACGCGGAGCGCACCTTATCCAGCGGCCTCTCCGCCCTCATCATCGCCGTCATCCCGCTCTACGTAGCGCTCTTCGAAGCCGTAACCCCCCGCGGCGAAGGTCTCCGCGCCCGCGGCTGGGTAGGCATCGCCGTAGGCTTCGCAGGCCTCGTCGTCCTCCTCGCCCCCGGCCTGCGCGACAGCCTCCACGGCGACAAGGGCCAGATGATCGGCGGGGCCTTCGCCCTCGGCTGCGCCCTCAGTTGGACCGCCGGCACCATCATCGCCCGCCGCTTCAAGATGCCTATCAGCCCCTTCGCCTCCGCCGCCTGGCAGATGCTCTTCGCTGGCCTCTTCAATAGCGTCGTCATGCTCGCCCTCCACGCCGGCAGTGAAGCCCGCTGGACCACCCAGGCCCTCTCCTCCGTGGTCTACCTCATCACCTTCGGCTCGCTCGTCGGATACACCGCCTACATCTATCTGCTGGAGCACGTCCCCGTTGCTAAGGTCTCCACCTACGCCTACATTAACCCCATCGTCGCCGTCGCTCTCGGAGACCTCTTCCTGCACGAGCGCATGGTCGCCATCGAGTACATTGGCATGGCTGCCATCCTCATCGCCGTATGGCTCGTCACCAGCTCCAAGCTCAAGACCGGAGCCTCGCTGGCCGAAGCGAACTGCCCCAAAACAGAAGAGCTAGCCTAGGCCTAGCTCCTCGCCGCCAGGATGGCCTTGGTCAGCTCCGGCACCACCTCGAACAGATCCCCCACCACGCCAAAGTCCGCCACCTCGAAGATCGGTGCATGCTCGTCCTTGTTGATCGCGATCACCGCTTTCGACCCCTTCATCCCCACCAGGTGCTGAATCGCCCCAGAGATCCCCACCGCCAGATACAGCTTCGGCGCCACCGTCTGCCCCGAGCTCCCCACCTGCCGCTCCATCGGCAGCCAGCCGTTATCGCAGATCGGCCTGCTCGCCGCCAACTCCGCACCTAACGCATCCGCCAGCTCCTGCACGATCCCGATATTGTCCTGCTCGCCAATTCCGCGTCCCACCGACACAATCACCTGCGCCGCGCTCAAATCCACCGTCTGCGCCGACTCCCGGAACAGCTCTCCCGGCTTGCTCCGAATCTGCGCCGCCTCAATCTCAGGCACAAACACCTCAGCAGCAACCGCCTCCCCGGCCTCTACATCAGCCCGAAAACTCCCCGCCTGTACCGAAACAAAACAAGGCCCCGCCCCGGCCTGCTTATAATCCGCATTCAACTTGCCCTGCAGAAGCTGCCGCACAAACACCGGCCCATCCTGCACCCCAATCACATCGCTGATCAACACCTGCCCGAACCGCGTCGCCAGCTTCGGTGCGAAGTCCCGCACCTGGTACGTATGCGGAAACACCACATACCCCGGCCCCAGCTTCTTCACCAACTGCTCCAACGCCGCACAATACCCATCCGCCGTATAGTCCTTTAGCAGCGCATGCTCCACCGAGTAAGCCTTGGCGACGTCACTCACGCCCGCCCCACCACCCGCTCCCAGCACTGCCACCGAGCACTCAGCCCCCACCTTCGCCGCCAACAGCCGCCCCGCCGCCACCGCCTCAAGACTCATGCGGTTCAACACCCCGCCCCGCTGCTCCATCACTACCAGAACTCCGCTCATAGCACCCTCACCTCAAACTTCAGCTTCTCCACTAGCTTCGCCGCAACCTCCGCAGACGTCCCCGTCAACATCTCCGTCTTCTTCTGCTTCTCCGGCAGATAGACTCTCTCCAGCGAGACCGCCCTCGCCACCGCAGCTCCCGCCAAAACTGTGGCCGTCTCCTTGGTCTTCGCCTTCTTGATCCCCATCAACGTCGCATACCGCAGCCGGTTGCCTCCACTCTGGATCGTCAACAGCGCCGGCAGCGGCATCTCTACATGCTGAAACCACCCATCCTCCAGCTCCCGCTTCACCTTCACCCCTCCATCGACCACCTCTACCTGCATGATGATCGTGGCATGAGGAATCCCCAACAACTCCGCCATCACCACTCCCGTCTGCCCCAGTCCCAGGTCCTCGGATTGTAACCCCGTAAGTATCAAATCCGGAGCCTCCCCCTTCACCGCATCCGCCAGCATCCGAGCGATCCCGAGCGTATCCCTCTCCCCCAAATCGTCCGCCTCAAGATGGATCGCCCGATCCGCCCCCTTTGCCAACGCCTCCCGCAGCGTACTCACCACCCGCTCCGGCCCCGCACACACCACGACGACCTCGCCGCCGTTCTTCTCCTTCAACTGCAACGCCTCCTCCAGCGCATAAGCATCCGGCTCATTGATGGTGTACGAAAGATCGCCCTCGTCAATCCACTTGCCATCCGCAGCCACGCGAATCTGCGCATCCCGTTCCGGCACCTGCTTCACCGCCACCAAAATCTTCATATCTCTCCCATCACCCTTTCACGTCTGGCAAAGCCCGCGCCGTCAACTGCGCAATATCCAACAACTGCGGCTGCACCTGCCCACCGCCCACTGCCGACACAGCATCCCGAAACATCGTATTGCAAAACGGACAAGCCGTCCCAATCGTCTGCGCGCCCGTCTCCATCAACTCCTTCGCCCGCACATGGCTCACGCGCTCGCCACTCTCCTCCCCCAGAAACGCCAGTCCTCCACCCGCCCCGCAACAGAAGCTCCTCTCATGCGACCGCTCCGCCTCCACCAGCGTCCCCGCCAAAGCAACGATCTCTCGCGGCTCCTCATACACATCCCTGTACCGCCCCAGATAGCAAGGATCGTGATAGACAATCGACTCTCCCGCCGCAGCGACCTGCTTCGGCAACCGATCCTTGTACCGAGCCATAAACTCCGAGTGGTGCTCGATCTCCGGCGCAATCCCATACTCCCGCCAGTCGTTGGAGATCGTCCTCACGCAGTGCGGACAGATCGCCACGATCTTCTGCACCTTCGCCGCCTCCAGCGCCTTCAGCCCATACTCCGCCATCGTCTGAAACACCAGATCGTTCCCCAGCCGCCGCGCTGGGTCCCCCGTACACTTCTCTTTCTTCAATACCCCAAACGTCGTCCCCAGGTAACTCATCACACGCGCGAAATCGGCAATAATCTCGCGCCCTTTAGGGTCATACCCACCCATGCATCCCAGCCAGAGACAGTACTCCTGCGAGCCATCGAAGATCGGCAGACCTTGTTTGGTTACAAATTTATCCCGCTCCATCGCGCTCAGCCCCAGCGCATTCCCATTCTTCTCCAGCGCCAGAAACAGCTTCGTCCCATACGTGTCCTCCCACGCGCCGGTGTTGGTCGCGCCCCGCCGCAGCCCAACGATAATCGGCAGGTGCTGAATCCCCACCGGACACTGGTACTCGCAGCTCCCGCAGGTCGTACACTCGAACGCCGCCTCCATGCTCATATACCTGTTCGGCGGATTATCCGGACTCTCCACCCGAGCCTCGCTCAACAAAGCCATCTCCGAGGCCGGTCCAAACTCATTCAGGTAAGACCGCATCCCTAAAATAATCTCCTTGGGATTAAGCACCTTGCCCGTCGTCGAAGCAGGGCAGTGCTCCGTGCAACGCCCGCACTCCACGCAGCTATAAGCCTGTAACGAGATCAGTTGCGTAATATCCTTGCCCGCCACCAGCCCGAAGTCCTCATCGCCGCTCAGCGGCGGAATCTTGGAGAACCCATCCCGCTTCAGAAACACCGTCAGCGGACTCAGCACCAGGTGCAGATGCTTCGTATGCGGAATCAGCGGCAGAAACACCAGCAGCGCCAGCGTATGCGTCCACCACAGCGCCTTCACCGCAACCCCGCCCGGCTCTACAAAGAACGCCGCAAGATACGTCACCATTAGCGCGAAGATCAGCAGCGCAATCAATCCCGACTCATACGAAACCTTCTCGCCCAGCCAGACCGGCCGCACAAAAAAGCGCCGCACAAATAAGCCCGCAATCGACACCGCCACCAGCAGCGCCCAAACCCCCGCAAACACAAAGTAAAAACGCCCTACAACCCCATCAGGCGTCAGAAACCCCAACTCCACACCCGTTGCAAAGTGGTTCAGGCTCACCAGCGCAAACGCCAGAAATCCCCAGAACACAAAGGCATGCGCCACCCCCGGCAACGGCCTCTGCCGAATCACCTTCGCCTGGCAAAGCACCTCCCAGACGAACTCCCACACCCGCCGCCCCACCGGCCGCAGCGAAAAGTCCGCATCCTTCTTCGAGTGCAAAATCCTGTTTAGAATCGGCGCAAAGCGCCAGAAGAACAACCCGCCCGCCGCCATCACGCAGGCCACCAGCAACCCCATCTCCAGCCCGGAAAACCGCTCAGGCTCCGCCAGCGTAGCGGAGATTTGGAAGTTGGAAAGCAGAATCACGCCCGGAAGACGGGCACCCCACACCGCGACACACCCTGCATCGGCCATCCGAACCCATCCGCGGGCAGCGCCTCATGCAGCGCAAACTCGCATCCTGTGCAACTGCGGAAGGCCGGGACTCATCGGCTACAAGCTAGTAGCTGATGAACTCCGTGCTCCCGCGGCGCAGACGCAGCCCCGCAAGTCCAAACACCACCGCCGCCGTAAACGTAGCGAAGTTCCAGTACGCCACCGGATGAACCCAGCCCGGCGAATACGTCAGATCCTGTCCCGTCCACAACGTCAGCAGCGCCGAAACGACGGTGCATTGCAGGCAGATCACCAGGAAAAGCTGCCCACGGCGGCGGCGCTTGTCCAGCAATTCAACCTCGTCGGGGTTCAGGTTCCGTTCTTCGGGGGAAAGCAGTGTGTTGGCCATTGCGTTCTATCGTCTCCTGCGGCTTGTGCCTCTAGGCTTGTGGCTCTAGCGGGCGGCTGCGGTGGTCTTCAAATTTTGGTTCTCGCCACCCGGTTCGAACCCTCCGCCCCGGACAACTTAGACTCCCCCATTAAATCACAGCCACGCCCCAGCCCAACCCGCAGTCGAAAGAACATCTCCGTCCACGAGCCGAAAGCATAACGGAACCCCCACCCACCCGTAAAGCCAACCCCCACCACAAAAGCCAAACCCACCTATAAAGTTCGGATCGGACACAAAAACGGGTGCCCCACCCTTTTTTGCAGCTTCATCGCAAATGGGGTGGGGTATCGTGCGGAAGCACGACCGCACTCCTATTCCAGCCCCAACCACTCGGGTGCCCGAACCACGATCCTTAGCTCACCTCGTCGCCGTTATTCGGACGCAACCCTTGCATTTGCAAGAATTCAGCACGGTATCACCCCCGCAAGTCTAAGCAAACACAACGCTTACGCTCAGGCAGTAGGGGTGGGCGAGCACCTAGATAAACGCCACCGACTGGATCCCGGCCACGTCGAACCGTTTCCTGCAGCGGATATTCTTGCACCCGACCAGGTCATCCCGCCGCACCATGTAGCTCTGTGCCTTGGCGAACCGCGCCCGGTCCCGGTCATCCGCGCCTCGCGGCAGCTGCGCCTTCTTACGGCGCACCAGCCAGCTCAGTTCATATTCGCCCTGTTGCCCGCAGTGTGGACAAGTCATTACGTGCGTCCGCTGCTCCGGCCGTTCATCGAAAAAATCCCGCTCTTCCATCCGGCACCTCATTGCACCGCGCGCACGCCTCAATGGCCTGCTGAGTCCGCGGTGTCGCACCTGCGAAGACGAGTATATTGCATAATCACCATGGGCCTGGAGCTCCCAAGGTGTCTTTATGAGCAAACCCAAGAAGCAGGTCTTCTCCAAAATCAAGGCCGTCAAAGCCAACGCCCGCGACCGTGTAGGCACTCCGCCTCCGGAGCGCGTCCTCCCCGACCCCAAACAGAAGGCCGCAGCCAACCCGAAGCACAAGCAGACCCTGGCCGACCTGCTCAGCACCCCAGGAGAAGATGCATGAACCCTTCCCGCCTCGCCGTCCTTACCCTCTGCGCAACCGCACTGGCCTCCGTCCCCAGCCACGCCCAGTCCCAGCCTCAGGGTCTCCAGCTCAACAAGGACAACCGCAGCATCGCCGTCACCGCCACGGACCGCGTCATCGCCCAGGCCGACGTCGCCACCCTCCACATCGGCTACATCGTCTACGGCGCGGATAGCCCCGCCGCCTACGCCTCCGGCTCCCGCGTCTCGAACGCCATCGTCGCCGCCCTCACCAAGGCCGGAGTCCCCGCGGACGCCCTCGAAAGCGAGAACCAGAGCATCTCTCCGGTTCAGGACTACCAGGTCCAGAAGCTCACCGAGGCGGAGAAGGCTCAGCGCAAGTTCCAGGTCGTCCAGAGCTGGACCCTCCGCAGCAACGCCAAAGACGCCTCAGTGCTCCTCGATGTAGCGGTCAAGGCCGGAGCCAACCAGTCCGGCCAGATCGACTGGTCCCTCAAGGACGAGAACGCGCCGCAAGCCGAAGCAGCCTCTAAAGCTCTTCAGCGTGCTCGCACCGTCGCCGCCCAGATGGCGGCCGGCATGAACGTCAAGCTCGGCAATCTCATCTACGCCAGCAACGAGGTCCAGTCCGAACCCGTCCGTCCCCTCATGCGCGGATTGGCTCAAGCGAGCATGGCCATGGATAAAGTTCAGCCCCTCGCCATCAATCCCCGCCGTGTGGAAAAGTCGGCCACCGTCTACGCTGTCTTCGCCATCGAATAGACTGGCCGCGCAATGCAGTAAGAGATATTGTTATGTGGTCCCGAGGTCCTAAATATGCCCGTCCAAGAATACCGCGAACTCAAACCGACCCCCGAAGCTGAAGCGATCTTTCGCCGTTGGCTCGCTCATCTGAACGACGAGTTCACTCGCCATACGGATGTCAATCGCCGCTCCGAGATCGTCCGCGACGAGCTCATCCAGCTCTACCTCGGTCGTCCCGTCGGTGGACGCAAGCAAGCCACCCTCGTCACCGAGCTCCCCACCAACGTCATGCTGGAGTGCTTCGACCCCCGCAACGTAACCCTCGAGCCCGAGTACTATGGCGACATCGACGCCGAAAAGTACGGCCTCCGCAAGCCCCTCATCTACTTCTGGCAGATGTTCGACCGCTCGCCCGCCGGTCTCAACCACTGGCTCGGCTTCCGCTTCCGCTGCATGCTCGGCCGCCACATCTTCCGCCACCTCGGCAAGGGAGTTAAGATCTTCCACAACGTCGAGTTCACCTACGGCTACAACCTCACCATCGGTGACAACTGCACCGTACACAAGAACGTCCTGCTCGACGACCGCGGCGAGATCATCCTCCACGACGGCACCAGCATCGCCGACTACGCCAACATCTACTCCCACACCCACGACATCAACCACCAGGCCGACGTCACCAACAAGGTCACCGAACTCGGCCCCAAGGCCCGCGTCACCTACCACGCAACCGTCCTCGCCGGAGCCAACATCGGCGAGAACGGCATGCTGGGAGCCATGGGACTCGCCACCAGCCCCGTTCCCCCTAACACCGTCTCCGTAGGCATCCCCGCCCATCCCAAGAAGGAAAAGGACCCTACCGCATAGGCCGCACTACTTAAGTTTCTCGCGCAGCAGATCGTCCACATCGTCGAGCTTGTCGGTCAAAAGGTTCAGCCGCTTCGCCAGATCTTTGATCTCCGACTCCGCTCGCCGGTTGACCTCGTAGTCCAGCTCACCGCGCAGCCTGTCCTTGGTGTCCTGCCGGTTCTGGCTCATCATGATCACCGGAGCCTGAATCGAAGCCAGCATCGACAGGAACAGATTTAGCAGGATAAACGGATAGGGATCCCACGCCCGTCCGCGCAGCGCCACATTCAGCGTCGTGTAAGCCACCAGCACCACGCCGAACGAGATAATGAAGTTCCACGATCCACCGAACCGCGCCACAGCATCGGCAACTCGGTTCCCGAAAGTGGCCTTTTCGTCGATCACCTCGTTCGGATTACGCATCGCTCGTCCTCGGACCAGTTGCTGATGCGCATGCAGCTGCCTCGCCAACACCGTCAGCATGTCCATTCCTGCCATCGGCTTCCGCTGCAGCAGAATGGAGATGTCGTTCCTGTCCACCTCCAGACAGGTCGTCTCCTCCAGCGCCATGGCGTTGGTCTGATGCGCCGTCTGCTCCAGCATCGAAGCAAACCCGAACAGCTCGCCATGTCCCGGCGTATCGACCAGCACCTCCTGGTTGTCCTCATCGACGGTGGTCACCTGCACACCGCCCGACATCAGCACATAGGCCCCGCCACTGGGGTCCCCGATCTTGTAAATCCTCTGCCTCGCCGCGAACTTCCGCAGCTCTACCTGCGCCGCCAGGACGGCCAGTTCTTCATCATCCAGTAAGGCAAACAGCGGAATGTGTCTCAATTCGGTCGGATCGCAAGCCACTCATCACCTCGGTACGTTGGTCACACTACAGTCGGAGTCTATCTGCCGCTCCGTACCCCGTCTGCATTCTTTCGGTAAGCTAACAAATATGAGTCAGCAAGTCGTCCTCATTTTGTTTCAAGTTGTCGTCCTGGTCCTGGCCTTCAGCGTGCACGAGTGTGCTCACGCCTGGACAGCCTGGCGTCTGGGCGATCCCACCGCCAAGATGCTCGGCCGGGTGACCCTCAATCCCGCCAAACACCTCGACCCCTTCGGTTCGGTCCTCTTCCCGCTCATCGGCCTCGTCTACGGCGGAATGCTCTTCGGCTGGGCCAAGCCCACCCCCGTCACCGCCCGCAACTTCAAGCACTACCGCCGCGACGACATCCTCGTCACCCTCGCCGGCCCCGCCAGCAACCTGCTCTCGGCCTCCATAGCCCTCATCCTGCTCGTCATTCTCAAACACGCGATCGAAGGCGGCAGACTCGCCATTATCACTGCGGTTGCCCTGGCCGACCATTACCCCGGCGTCTCGACCGAGAATCTGCCCGCACTCTTCCCCATCGCTCTCTTCCTCTACTTCGTCATCCTCATCAACCTGGTGCTCTTCGTCTTCAATCTCATCCCCGTCCCACCCCTGGACGGCAGCCGCATCCTCCGCCACTTCCTGCCCTACAAAGCCCTTCAGGTCTACGACCGCATCGGCATGTTCGGAATGTTCATCATTATGCTGCTCGGCGGAGGCTTTATCTTCCGCATCTTCCTCTCGCCCTTGCAGAGCACCTTCGACACACTCCTCTTCACCCTCTAACCGCGGTCGATCGCCATTTCCCGTATCATTTCCCTTGGACCGGTATGTCTGAACAAAACCTCATCACCCCGCGCCCCCGCGTTCTCTCGGGCATGCGCCCCACCGGCCGCCTCCACCTCGGCAACTACATGGGCGCCCTCTACAACTGGGTCCAGCTCCAGCACCAGTACGAGTGCTACTTCTTCATCGCCGACTACCACGCCCTCACCACCGACTACGCCGACACCAGCAAGCTCAAGGAGAACATCCGCGAGGTCGCCCTCGACTTTCTCGCCGCCGGCCTCGACCCTGCTCTGTGCACCCTCTTCGTTCAGAGCGCGGTTCCTGCCCACTTCGAGCTTCACGCTCTGCTCAGCATGATTACCCCGGTGACATGGCTGGAGCGCGTCCCAACCTACAAGGACCAGCAGGAGCAGCTCAAAGAGAAGGACCTCGCCACCTACGGCTTCCTCGGCTACCCGCTCCTCCAGTCCGCGGATATCCTCGCCTATCAGCCCGCATACGTTCCCGTGGGTCAGGATCAGGCGGCCCACGTCGAGATCACTCGGGAGATCGCCCGCCGCTTCAACTCGATCTATCCCGGACGCTTCTCCTTTGGCTCCGAAGCCGCCCCATGGGAACTCGAAGCCGTAAAAACCAAGGCACGCAAGATCGTGGCTCAACCAGACAAGAACCAGTTCACGACCCACGAGCTGGTCCAGGCCGCACACCAGACCAAGCTCAAGTCGCCCTGGTTTGTGGAAATGGTCCTTCCTGAACCCGAACTCCTCCTGACTCCGTCGCCCAAGCTCCCGGGCACCGACGGCCGCAAGATGTCTAAGAGCTACCACAACACCATCCTGCTCTCTGACCCGGAGTCTGAGGTCCGTGCCAAGCTTAAGACCATGGTCACCGACCCTGAGCGCATTCGGCGTTCCGACCCCGGCAACCCCGATGTCTGCCCTGTCTTTGATCTTCACAAGGTCTTTTCCTCGGAAGAGACCCAGCAGAACGTCCGCGAAGGCTGCACGACCGCTGGAATAGGCTGTATCGAGTGCAAAGGCTGGCTCGCAGACGCTGTCGTTAAAGAACTTGCCCCAATTCAGGAGCGCCGCCTTTACTATGAGGCCAACCTCACCAAGGTGGACGAGATCTTTACGGATGGAAATATCCGTGCCGCCAACCGCGCAGCTCAGACGATGAAGGAAGTACGAAGTGTTGTAGGTCTACTCTAACCAAAGATGCCTGACGAAACCCTACAACCCGAACCTACCCCCGGCTCAGATACCACTGCGACCCAAGAGCCAGCCGCCACACGCCCTGAAGTTGAAGTGGCAGCACCTTCTCCAGCCGAAGAACTATCTCCAGTAGAGCCTCAAGCCCCTTTCATCCTCGAGCCCAAGCCCATCCTTCCGCCGCCCGAGGCCAAACGCCCCACCGCGGACAAGGAAGAGGCCTCGCAGTCGCCCTTCTCCATCACCGTTGGGCAGGTCTACGACGGGCCCTTCGATCTTCTGCTCGACCTCATCCGCAAGCAGAACATCGACATCTACGACATCCCCATCGGCCGCATCACCTCTCAGTTTCTCGAATACACCCATCACCTCAAGCAGACCGACGTCGATGCCGCCGGCGAGTTCATCTACATGGCCTCGCTCCTCATCCACATCAAGTCCAAGACCCTGCTGCCCCGCGACCCCTCCGATCCCACCGGCGCAGACTCTGAAGATCCCCGCCGCGAGCTCGTCGAACGCCTTTTGGAGCACGAACGCTTCAAGGCTGCCGCCCAGATGCTCATGCAGAAGCAGCAGATCGAAGAGGCTACCTGGACCACGCCCGGTCTGCGCAACTTCCGCCGCGACGCTGGGGAGAGCGGCTCCATGCTCAACGAAGACCGCGAGATCGCCGCCGACACCGTCGACCTCGTACGCGTCTTCCAGGAGATCCTTGCCCGCCTCCGCGCCCGGCCCATCCTCAACGTCGATGAGGAGTCCGTCACCGTCGCCCAGATGATCGACTACGTGAAGCGCCGCCTGCTGATGGAGGACAAACCCGTCTCCCTCCGCCGCCTGCTCCACAACACCCACACCGAGCGCGCCCTCATCTGCATGTTCCTGGCGATGCTGGAGCTGGTCCGCCTGCAGGCGGTCCTGCTCCACCAGCCCGTCCTGCAAGGCGACATCCTCATCAAGAAGACCGAAAACTTCGACACTGTCTTCGCCGACCAGCAAGTAACCCGAGACGACTGGCGCTAACCCAAGCCACCAATAGCTAGACCGGCACTACAGCGGGTGCCCCATCCTTTTTGCAGTCTCACCGCAAATAGGGTGGGGTATCGGGCGCAAGCCCGACCGCCTTCCTTTCCCAGCGCCTACTTCGGTGGGTAATCCCACGCCCCCCAGGAGCTGTTTGGGGACACCCCTCCCCCCGCCTTTTTGCGCAAGTTCTTTATTCGACGACGTTTCGTCTTGGACTGTTTTGGGCGGACCCGAACAAAGACGTGGTGGTTTCGAACTCAAGTTTGGCAAGGAACTAGCGTGGCCACCGCGCTGAGCGGCTCCTTTATTGCTTCTCTTTCTATTTTAGAGAATGGAGCATAACTAAAGTGCCACTTGGATCTTGATGATTTCGGAGGGGTTAGGGGGTTTTGGGGGTTGACATGCGATTTTGCTGGGTTTCTGCAAAAACAAAATGTAAGACAACAGCAAATGGTTGATCTTTGCAGGTTGTGGAAGATTTTGCCGGGCGACTTGAACAGGGCCAACAGACACAAAGAAGCCCCGGCCTCAGCCAGGGCTTCTCACCTGCTAAGAGCAGGGCTACTTCTTGCGGCGTCGTACCACCGCTGCCAGCGACATAATGCCGGTTCCCATCAGCGCCAGTGTGCCTGGCTCAGGGGTAACGCCCGTCGGAGGAGGCAGGATGCCGGTGAACTCTATGTTGTGCACCTCGCCCGTCTGGCCGATCTGCGCGGCGATGAAGTTGCCGGCCATCTGTGCGTTTCCGCTCAACAACGCGAACGGAGCCAGAATCGACGCGCTGAATTGCGAATTGATCGTCACCGTCTGAGCGTTGGCAAAGTTGAATAGGATCTTCGAGTCCGCATCGCTGTCGCCTGAGGTCTGGTTGCCGTTGTAGTACAGGCCCGCGCCAAGCGTCACATTTGTGCCAGCTACATTCACGATGATCGTCGAACCCACCGGTGCCTCGATATCGATGTTGTGGTTGTTGCTGGCAAACTGCGCCGCCGTGATGTTGAAGACATTCAGCGTGCTGCTTGTGCCCTTCAGCACCAGCCACGATGGATTGCCGTTCACAGGAGTTGGCGCGCCGACCACCCCATTCGGAGCCAGTCCATTCAGCACCGCGGTCTGCAGATCGAGTGACGTCCGCAAGGAGTCGAAGTCGATCCCGGAGCTGCCCGTCGCCACCCGGTGACCGCCGTCGTTGAAGTTGAAACTGCCGTTTGAGCCTGCGGCATAGGCATTTCCGCCCCCGTTCATATTGAACGTCTGCCCGGCCACCAAGCCATTCGTCGAAACCAGCCCATAGGTAGCGAGAGAGCCGTAAGGATCGCCATTCAGATGGCTGCCGATCGTCGTTCCGGCCAGAATCCTGTCGGCTGCCGCCACCCGTCCGGTTACGTCTGCCGAAGTCGAGATGGTGCCTTGCAGAGTCGATGAGCCCAAAGCCAGCAGGTTGTAAGCGCTGGCAATCCCGAAGGGAGCAACCGAATCAGCGTGCGCGACTGCCGCGAACGAACTTAGTGCAAGGGCGGTAAAAAGTACCTTATGGAAGGTCATAATTACAGGGAGAAGCAATTGGATGGCCAAGCTGCGATGCCAATATGGGACAAAATTACCCGGTTATTGCCTATGGCCTACAGAATGTGAAAATATTTGCGCTTTTCTTTGGGGAAAGGGGAATCCTTTTCCGAAGGGCAGGGCAGCATGGAATTCATGAGCGCCTCTGGCTTTGCACAGGAATTGTTCGTCCTGTAACCGTGCATTCAAGGAGTCTGACTAGGCTCAAGCCACTTCGACCAATCCAGAACTGAAGGTGACTGCACCGTGGCTACTTCCGTAACTGACTCAGCTTCCATCGCCTCAGGCTCTCTGCTCGACCAAAAGCTTGCCAAATCATCGCCCGGCAAATGGGGCATGATCATCTTCGCCGTGATGCTCGTAGGTGGACTGGTCTACATCATCAGCCGCCTCTCCGATGATCTCTCCATCGTCCATCAGGCGTCGATCTTCCCCTACGTCCTGCTCGGACTCGCGCTGCTGATCGCCCTTGGATTCGAGTTCGTCAACGGGTTCCACGATACCGCCAACGCGGTCGCCACGGTCATCTACACCCACTCGCTCGAGCCGCATATCGCCGTGGTCTGGTCGGGCATCTGGAACTTCATCGGCGTCCTCACCAGCTCCGGAGCGGTGGCCTTCGCCATCATCTCGCTGCTGCCCGTCGAGCTGATCCTCAAGGTCAGCAAAGGCTCTGGCTTCTCAATGGTCTTCGCTCTCCTGGTCGCGGCGATCCTGTGGAACCTTGCCACCTGGTATCGCGGTCTGCCCGCCTCCAGCTCTCACACGATGATCGGCTCGATCCTCGGCGTCGGCGTCGCGAACCAGCTCATGCAGGGCAACTCGGGAACCTCAGGCGTCGATTGGGAGCAGGTCACCAAGGTCTTCAAGGCGCTGCTCATTTCTCCCGTCGTCGGCTTCGCCTGCGCCGCGCTGGTCTTCCTGCTCTTCAAGGCCATCGCCAAGGATCCCCGCCTCTACAAGGCTCCTGAAGGAACCGCGCCGCCACCGTTCTACATCCGGGCGCTGCTCATCCTTACCTGCACCGGAGTCAGCTTCGCCCACGGCTCCAATGACGGCCAGAAGGGCATGGGCCTTATCATGTTGATCCTCGTCGGCACCGTCCCCACGGCCTACGCGCTCAACCACACTGTCACCGCCGCTCAGGTCCAGACCTTTGCCGCCGTCTCCACGGAGGTTGCCGGAGCGATCGGCAACTACGTCGAACCCGGCATGGTCCTGCAGGAGTCCGGTCCCGAGCTCGAAAAGTTTGTCAGCACCAAGAAGTACGAGCCAGGCGTTATGCTCGCCCTCCAGCAGATGATCACGGACATCCGCAATGAGGCGACAGGCTACGGATCGCTCAGCAAGGTCCCGCAGCAGATGCAGGCCAACGTTCGCAACCAGATGTACCTCACCAGCGAGACCCTTCGCTTGCTGCCGAAGTCCGACGCTCCCAAGATGTCCGACTCCGACATGAAAGCGATCAGCAACTACAAGAAGTTCCTCGATACCTCCACCAAGTTCATTCCCTCCTGGGTGAAGGTCGCGGTCGCCCTCGCACTGGGCCTGGGAACGATGGTCGGCTGGAAGCGCATCGTGGTCACGGTAGGGGAGAAGATCGGCAAGACTCACCTCACCTACGCGCAGGGAGCCTCCGCGGAGCTCGTCGCCATGTGCACCATCCTGGCTGCGGATAACTACGGACTTCCGGTCAGCACTACCCACGTCCTGTCGTCCGGAGTGGCTGGAACAATGGCCGCAAACCGCAGCGGTCTCCAGATGTCGACCATCCGCGACATCGCCGCCGCCTGGGTCTTCACGCTTCCGGCTGCCGCGCTGCTGTCTGGAAGTCTCTTCTGGATCTTCAACTTCATCGTGAAATAAGCTGCTTCCTGCAGAAAACAAAGGCTCGTCTCGCGACGAGCCTTTGTTTTTTCCCGTAAATTCTCCCGTCGCCGCAAAGATGCGTTGTCATTCCTCTGTTCCGGCCTATGGTTGGTATGCTTACAGCTGACACCATGAGCCTTAAAGCCAAGATCGAAGCAGTCATCTACGCGTCCGAAGAGCCTGTTACTCTCGCCCAGCTCACTGGCCTCCTCGGCCACGAGGCACAGGCCGAGCTCGACCACCTCGACGCCGCCCAGCGCACGCTCGCCCTGGACGAAGCCCAGCAGAGCGCGGAGGACGAGGCGCAGAGCAGCCTGGAAGCTGACCCGGACGGTCTCAACGCCGAGGTTCTCTCCGCCGAGGCGGACTCCGAAGCCGCCCCCGAGTCTTCCTCTGAGTCAGAGGAAGCGCAGCCTGCTTTGGAGACTGCCGTTGAAGTGTCGACGGAGTCCGTGGCTCAAGACGCCGGCGAAGAGGAGAGAAGTGAAGTCCAGCCCATTGCAGTCTCCGCCGAGCCGGAGTCCACGAAGGCTAGAGACGACAAGGCCGAGAAGGAACGGGCTCGCCGCCTGCGCGAGTACTTCCGCTCCATCCTTGACTCTCTGATCGCCGACTACGCCAACAGTGGCCGCGGAATCGAGATCCGCGAGGTCGCGGGAGGCTATCGGCTCTCCACCAAGCCGGAGTACCACGACGCCGTGCGCGGCTTCGTCAAGTCGCTCAAACCACCGCTGAAGCTCTCGCTTCAGGCTCTGGAGACTTTGGCTGTCGTCGCCTACAAGCAGCCTGTCACCGCTCCAGAGATCTCGGAGATCCGCGGCGTCGATACGGGCGGCGTGCTGGGCTCCCTGATGACCCGCAAGCTCATCACCACCGCTGGCCGCAAACAGGTCATCGGGCGTCCGATCCTGTACAAGACCACCAAGGACTTCCTCCTCCGCTTCGGCCTCAAAGACATCAACGAGCTTCCCAGCATCGAAGAGTTTGAGAAGATGGCCGGCGAGCTAGCCGATGCCGAGCCGCTCCAAGAGGAGATTCCTATGCCAGATGCGCAGCACGAGGGTCACACGCACCACGCACCAGAGTCCGTAGAGGCTCTCGAGCCGGAACGCCACTCCCACGCTCCGCAGGCCGATGGCAGCCCCGATGCTTCGGACAATCCCCTCGACGACCCCTTGGACGACAACCCGCTCAAGGACGACTTCAGCGATATTCGCGACAGCCCTGAGTCTGATGATCCTGAGGATGACAGCTCTGAGGACGATGCGCCCAACACGGTCTCCACGCCTGAAGGCGATAACGAACAGCCTGCCGACGAGCCTCTGACTCGCGAGACGGACGGTCTGCAGCGCGTTCCCGCCATCGATACCAACAAAGTCTAGCGGCTGCTGGCGGCACGGAGGAGGATGGGACTCCGTCCTCCTCCGTGCCGTGTTTCGTCGCGGATCGTTGGGTTTGTAGACGACAAACAGGCGATAATAGATACAACGCTAGAACAGGCGTCAGAACGACCCGACCGCGATGAGCCGCTCCGCAGTCAGAAAGCCAACAACATGCCCCCCAAGTCATTCTCCGCCCCTAAAGAAGAGGCGCCGCAAGGCGATCGCCTCCAGAAGATCCTCGCCCAGGCCGGGATCTCCAGCCGCCGGAAGGCCGAAGAGATCATCCTCGAAGGCCGCGTCCAGGTGAACGGCACTACTATCACCACCTTGGGCACACGCCACGACGCTGCCAAAGACCACATTCGCGTCGACGGCAAGCTCCTGCATGGCCCTGAGCCTCATCGCTACTTCATGCTCAACAAGCCGCGCGGCTACGTCACGACGCTTGAAGACCCACAGCATCGCCCGACGGTTATGCAGCTTCTGGCCGAGGCTACTCAGAAGAAGGTCACTGGCATTCACGGCAAGCTTCCTCGTCTGTATCCGGTCGGCCGGCTCGACTATCTCTCTGAGGGCTTGCTGCTGATGACCAACGACGGCGAGCTTGCCAATTCGCTTTCCAAGGCCTCGGCTGGCGTCGAGAAGTCCTATCTGGTGAAGGTCAGCGGCGTTCCTTCGGCCAGCGGTCTGGACCAGATTCGCCACGGCATTATGATCGATCGCGGCCGTCTGGACGAGATCCGCAGCGGTCGTCGCGACCGGATCATCACTGCACCGGCCAAGGTCGAACTGGTCCGTGGCGGCGACAATCCCTGGTACGAGGTCACTCTGATTGAGGGCCGCAACCGTCAGCTTCGTAAGATGTTTGAAGAGATCGGCAACCATGTCGAAAAGATCCGTCGCATAGGCTACGGAGCGCTGCGCCTCGACGTTGCGCCGGGTGAGTTCCGCGAGCTTACTCCGGGCGAGGTCCAGGCCCTGGACCGCGCAGCCAAGGGCAAGAAGGTCGTGCCTAAGAAAAAGACTCCTGAGTTTGCGCAACTGAAGGCTCCGGTGAAGAAGCGGGGGACTCCGGGCCGCAGGACCTTTGCCTCCAAGTCCGCCCCTAGCCGTCCCCAGCGACGGCCAACCTCATGAGTTAGAACACGCAGGTTAAGCGTGTGTGACTTTGATGCAGGGGCCCTTGACACCCGTCTGTTACGAAGCCAAAAATACTCCCGCGATTCACAGGGCGGCCGATGACTATCCGAATCGGCGAGCATCCAATGAACTGCAAAGGAGTAACTCAGTGGCAATTGAAAAAGCGACATTTGGCGCCGGATGTTTTTGGGGTGTGGAAACCCGTTTTGGTGAGTTAACTGGTGTTATCGATACAGTCGTAGGATACGAAGGCGGCGACCTCGAACACCCGACCTATAAAGAAGTCTGTACCGACCGCACTGGCCACGCGGAAGTAGTAGAAGTAACCTTCGACAATAGCCGTCTTTCCTACGAGGCGTTGCTTGATACCTTCTTTGCACTCCACGACCCGACGCAGGTCAACCGGCAGGGGCCGGATTACGGTTCGCAGTACCGCAGCGTTATCTTCACCCACTCTGACGAACAGGCCGTCCAGGTACGCGCTCGCATCGCCGAGCTCAGTGCCTCCGGGACGTATCGTCAACCGATTGCTACGCAGGTGTTGCCTTCCACTATCTTCTGGAAGGCAGAGGAGTATCACCAGAGATACCTGGAAAAGCGTGGGATGGTGGCTTGTCACATCTAGTAGCCGCCTGAGTGGCAGGAAGAAGTGAATTGAATTTAATGCGCCACCCAGAACTCTTGGGTGGCGTTTCTCCAGGAATCAGTTCTCACATTATTCATGACTGTTCCTCACATTCTGTGCTAAAGTTGGTATGCACTCTGAATTAAATGAGTGCGGGCATCGCAGGCAAAGACTCCGTTCGATTAGTTTGGGTCTGGCCAGAGACTGCGATTCGCCTTATCCACCGCATAACTTCCGCCTTTTTTGAGCAATACCCTAAAAGGAAGTCGCGCTGGTTGCTCTGGCTGGAAGGTTCGTCATCGGACGAGTCTCGCCGTGCAGCAGCAGCGCTTCGATTCCCGACAGCAATGCTGACTAGATCAATCTATGGTGCTTCGGCACCCCTGCATCCCCCGCCGGTCGATACCCCGGTACTGTGCCGTAAACCAACCCGTCAAAAGGAAAAATCTTGAATTCCGCAACTCTTGAGCCCCAGGCTGAAACCACACCCTTGAACCGTTCCTCTCTCCAGACTGAAGTCCCTGTCGTTCTAAGCCCTGCCGGCCTTCCCATGGTCGCCGATGTCCGCTTCACCGACTTTAATATCTCTGACTCTCTCAAGAATCGCCTCGCCTCCGCCGGTTTTGTCAGCCCGACACCCGTGCAGGCCAAGGCCATTCCGCCCGCGCTCGAAGGCGCAGACATCCTGGCCACTGCCTCTACCGGCACTGGCAAGACGCTCAGCTTCCTCATTCCGATGATCGAGCGCATGGATGCGAACTCCGTGCCCAGCACCAAGGGCAAGCGCGGTCCTATCCGTGCTCTCATCCTGCTGCCCACCCGTGAACTCGCGATGCAGGTTCTCGAGGCCTACGGCAAGCTGGTTCCCAACGCCAAGAACGACGCCGTTCTGGTCTGCGGCGGACTGTCGGAGAACAACCAACTCGATCAGCTCGATCGCGGCCCGCGTCTCGTCGTTGCAACTCCTGGCCGTCTTGAGGACTTCCTGCGCCGCCGCTCGATCAACATCAACTCGGTTGAGATGTTGGTGCTCGACGAGGTCGATCGCATGCTGGACATGGGCTTCCTGCCCGCGATCCGCCGCATCGTCGGCGCGCTGCCGAAGACCCGCCAGACCATGTGCTACTCCGCGACCCTCGATGCGAACATCCGCGAGATCGTCCGCGACTACGTCAACAAGCCAGTACGCGTCGAGATCGGCACCACCTCCAAGCCTTCGGATCGCGTTGAGCTTCGTGTCTACACCGTCATGCAGGATCAGAAGCTTGGTCTGCTCGACCAGATGCTGCGCGAAGAGGAAGGTACCTTCCTGGTCTTCTCTCGTACCAAGCACGGCGCGGACCGCATCTCCAAGAAGCTCGAGAAGCTCGGCCACGATGCGGACGTCATTCATGGCGACCGCAGCCAGTCGCAGCGCACCGCCGCTCTTAAGGGCTTTGCCAACGGCAAGCATCGCGTCCTCGTCGCCACGGACGTCGCTGCCCGCGGCATCGATGTGAACGACATCGCGCACGTCGTCAACTACGACCTGCCCAATGCCTCCGACGACTTCGTCCACCGCATCGGCCGCACCGGCCGCGCGGGCAAGAAGGGCGTCGCTACGACCTTCGTCATGCCGCAGGAGAAGTCCGACGCCCGCAAGCTCGAGCGCGAACTGAAGATCAAGTTCGAGTGGCGCGAAGCTGATAAGAACCTCGAGAAGGAACTCCGCAACCAGCCCGTCGACACCGCAAACAAGGGTCAGGACTTGCTGATGATGGAGACACGCTCCTGGAAGGGTAATGAGCCCGTCTCGGCGATGACCCCCAACCCCAGCCCCTACCGTTCTGCCGGATCTCCCAGTGGCTTCCGCAACCGGGGCAACGGCGGCGGTGGATTCTCCGGTGGCCGTAACTCCGGTGGTGGTGGCCGCCCAGGCAGCAACGGGCGCTCCAGCAGCCGTCCGGGCAGCAGCCGCTCCGGCCCAGCCCGCCGCGGTCAATAACGAACGTGAAGCACGCCTGCTCCGCCAGCCAACCAGCCGCGGAGCAGGCGCTGTTTTAAACCTTAACGAAGAACGTGTTGAGCATATCGACATCGGACAGATACGTATCCAGCCTGCGGATCTTTCCATCGCGGAGAGAGCACACGATGGAAAGGTGCTCATCCAGTACGAGATCTCCACGCCTGGCGGTGTTGTTCAGCGAAAGAGCGACATTATGCTGGCCGAGCAGGATGTGTTTGAGCGCAAGGGTCACTCCATAGTTGACGATCATTTGCGCCCGCTCGATCACAGCTTCCACGCCGCGTGCCTCCCCGGAGATCAGACTTGTTCCGGGCAGACTCCAGAGGATGTCTTCGGTCATGATGGATCGCATCAGCTCCCAGTCTCGGTTGCGTATCGCAGTAAGAAACTGCTGTGCCACATTATTTTTCTCTGTATCGGTAATCATTGCCTCTCCTGCTTTTTTGGTGAGCCATCTTTAGCGAGATGAACGAAGTAGTCGGAACATTAAGCTTTCCATCAGATGTCCTCCGGCGCTATGTCGAGCCATAACATTCTCTGAAACGCTGCGCCATTTATCGCGCCGCAATGCCAAGCCTATAAAATAGGAAGAAATCTATGATCTCCGTCTCCAATGTCACCATGCGCTACGGCTCGAAGCTTCTCTTCGAAGATGTCTCCGTCACCTTCACCACCGGCCGTCGCTACGGCCTCACCGGCCCCAACGGCGCCGGCAAGTCCACGTTCATGAAGTGCCTTACGGGCGAGATCGATCCGCAGAAGGGAACCGTCGTCCGTCCCAAGAAGATCGGCGTGCTCTCCCAGGATCAGTACGCCTTCGACGCCTATCGCGTGATCGACACCGTCATCATGGGCAACAAAGCTCTCTGGGCAGCCCTTGAGGAGCGCGAGATCATCTACAACAAGCCGGAGATGACCGACGAAGACGGCTCCCGCCTTGGCGAGCTGGAAGGCGTCGTCGGCGACGAGGACGGCTATGAGGCCGAGTCCAACGCCGCCGTTCTGCTCCAGGGTCTCGACATCCCTGATGAGCTCCACGAGCGCAAGATGTCCGAGCTGCAGGGCGGCCAGAAGGTCCGCGTGCTGCTCGCCCAAGCCCTCTTCGGCAATCCGCAGGCCCTGCTCCTCGACGAGCCTACGAACTACCTTGACCTCGAGTCCATCCACTGGCTTCAGGACTTCCTGACCCGCTACAACGGCACCGTCATCACCATCTCGCACGACCGGCACTTCCTCAACAACGTCTGCACCCACATCGCCGACATCGACTACGAGACCATCATCACCTACAACGGCGGCTACGACGACATGGTCCTGCAGAAGACCAGCATCCGCACTCGCATCGAATCGCAGAACGAGCAGCGCGAGAAGAAGATCGCCCAACTCAACGACTTCATCGCCCGCTTCTCCGCCGGTACCCGTTCCAGCCAGGTGAACTCGCGTAAGAAGGAGGTAGAGCGTCTCGCCACCAGCGAGCTCGCCCGCTCCAACATCGCGCGCCCCTTCATCAGCTTCAAGATGGAGCGTCCATCCGGAAAGAACGTCCTCGAGTTTGAAAAGGTCAACAAGTCCTACCAGCAGAAGGACGGCAAGACCGAGCACGTTATCAACGACTTCACCGCCTCCGTCAACCGCGGCGACAAGGTGATCCTAATGGGCCGCAACGGGCAAGGGAAGACCACGCTCATCAAGGCGCTGCTGGCCAACGGCCCCGGAATCGAGGAGAAGGACGTCTCGATCGACTCGGGCTCCGTCAAATGGGGGCACGAGGTCTCGATCGGCTACTTCGCCCAGGACCACAAGGGCTCCATCCAACTTGGCATGACCGCCTCGGATTGGCTCCACCAGTTCGACCCCACCGCCACGAAGGAAGATATTCGCGGCATCCTCGGCCAGATGCTATTCAAGGGCGAGGAAGGCCTCAAGAAGACCGATGCCCTCTCCGGAGGAGAAGCAGCGCGTCTCCTCTTCTGCAAGATCATGCTGCAGAAGCCCAACGTTCTGGTCCTCGACGAGCCCACCAATCACCTGGATCTCGAGAGTATCAACGCCCTGAACCAGGCGATCCAGAAGTACGAAGGCACCGTCTTCCTGGTCACTCACGACCAGGACCTCATCGAGGAGGCTGGCACCCGTATCTGGCACTTCGAAGGCGGTCCGACCGACTTCCGCATCACCGACCACAAGGGCCCTTACGAGGAGTACCAGCAACAGCTCGCCATCGCTGCTAAGTAGCGATCAAAACGGCAGTAACAAAGAGGCGAATCTCCGACCGCGAACCGCAGAAGAATCAGGCTCTCCAGAGCACCTGATCCGTTTCTTCTCCGCGCCACCCGCGGTCGGATCTGCGTCCGGACTACAATATCTCCATGTCATCACTCGAACCACAGAAACCTCGCGGCAAGAACGTACTGGGCCAACCTCTCGATACTTGCGGCTGCGAGCCGATGACCGGCTTCTACCGTGATGGCTGCTGCAACACCGGGCCCGAAGACCTCGGCGTCCATACCATCTGCTGCGTGGTCGATGCCCCCTTCCTGGAGGCCTCCAAGGCCCTTGGCAACGACCTCTCCACGCCGATGCCGCAGTACGGCTTCGCAGGCCTCAAGCCGGGCGACCGCTGGTGCGTCTGCGCGGCGCGTTGGCTGCAGGTTCAGCAGGCCGGAGCCGCCTGTCCCGTGGTCCTCGAAGCGACTCACGAGAACACTCTCAAGATTGTTCCGTTCGAAGTCCTGATCCAATTCGCGATCATCCCCAGCCAGTTACATTAATTCTTCAAGCGCGCTTCGCAACAACTTGTTGCCGTTCTTAGCCAACTCATCCCATTGCGCCGGTTAGCCGCTCTGCATGAGCGTTGCCAGATCATGCTCCGCGCCTTTTTCTGCTTGACATCGGGGCTGCGCTGCTAGACCGTAGAAGTACTACAACAATTCAATTTTTCGGTTGAACCCAACGTGCCCCCTCGTTTTGGGGAGGAGCACACGGACTGTACAAGCAGGCGATTCGCCATCTGTTCACACACCGTCTTTGTTATCGGTGTCTTTTAAGGAGACCTCCACTAAATGAAATCCTCTTTCTTCTGTAGGCAGCTGTTCACCCTCGCTGCCACGCTGATCCTCATCTCTGCCGCGATCCCCGCCTTCTCTCAGAACGCAGCTCTCGGTAACATCGCTGGTACCGTCCGCGACACTGCTGGTGCGGTTGTCCCGAACGCCGCAGTCGTCATTAGCAACACCGGCACCGGAGCTACCCGAAACGTCACGACGAATGGCGAAGGCTACTACTCCGCAGACTTCCTCCAGCCGGGCCAGTACGAAGTCATCCTGGGTGGCGGATCCTTTGGCAAGGTCGATCGCAAGAACATCTCGGTCACCGTCGGAAGCACCATTACCGTCGATGCCTCGCTGCCCAACGCTGGTGTCTCGACCGAACTCATCGTCTCCAGCGATGCTCCTCTCATCGAAACTGAAAAGGTAGAGGTTTCTCAGACGGTCGATCAGAACCTCGTCTCGAACCTTCCCGTCAATGGCCGCCGCTACGATAACTTCGTGCTCCTCACGCCCAACGTCGTTCCCGACGGGGCTTCGGGTCTCATCTCTTACCGTGGTATCTCCGGTATCTACAACACCAACCTGATCGACGGCGCTAACAACCAGCAGGCCTTCTTCTCTGAAGCTCGTGGCCGCGCCATCGGCGCTCCCTACGTCTTCTCTCAGGACTCCATCAAGGAGTTCCAGTCTTCCACCTCAGGCTACTCGGCGGAGTTCGGTCAGGCCGCCGGTGGACAGATCAACGCCATCACCAAGTCTGGTACGAACGCTACGCACGGCGACCTGTTCTACTACCTGCGTTACCCCAGCCTCAATGCGCTCGACCCGCTGTCGAAGTTTCAAGGTCGCCAGGCTGGCGGCAATCCCTTCCTGCTGACCCCCACGGTTCACCAGCAGCAACAGTTCGGCGGCTCCATTGGCGGGCCGATCATCAAGGACAAGCTCTTTTACTTCTTCACCTACGACGGCTTCCGCAAGGTCAACCCGCTCCTGTACACCTCCTCGCTCTCTACTGCAGCGCTGAACGCATACGCCTGTCCCGCTGCAGTCAGCACCGCACAGTGCAACGCAGTCAAAACATTCATTTCGGCTCAGCAGGGTGCAGCCTCACGCAATCTCAAGCAGGATATCTTCTTCCCGCGTCTCGATTACCAGCTCAACCGCAACAATCACCTGAGCGCAGAATTCAACTGGCAGAACTACAACCTGCCCAATGGCTATACCACCTCCGCCACTTCGAACAACAGCTCGGTCAGCACCAACGGCCGCGCGGACTTCCATGAGCGCATCTTCGTTGCCAACTGGGAGAGCGTCGTCTCCTCCCGCTCGGTCAACGCAGCACGCTTTCAGTTTGCTCGCGACCTCGAAGTTACGGGTTCTAACGCACCTGGTCCAAACGTATCCATCTCGGGAATCACCGCCTACGGCGAACCGAATGCCCTGCCTCGTCCCGCATTTCCCGATGAGCATCGCTGGCAGGCTGCGGATACCTTCTCGACCACTCGCGGAAACCATACCTTCAAGGTTGGTGTCGATATCAACCTCATTCACGAACAGATCAGCAACCTCTTTCAGGGTGGTGGACTCTATACTTATTCCCTGCTCACCGGGCAGTGCCTTAACGCACAGGTTCTCGGTTGCACTCCCATCACCGACTCCACCTATGGCGCCTTCGTAAACTACGTGAAGGATATCTACGGCATCAACTACGGAACCGATACCGGACGGCACTACTCCAACTTCACCCAGGTCAACGATCCCATCACGGGTAAAGGTGCAGACGACTTCTGGAACAAGGACCTCGCAGCCTTTGCCGAAGACTCCTGGAAGATCAGTTCCAAGTTCCTCTTCAGTGCAGGTATTCGCTACGACACGCAGCTTGTGCCTCAGCCTCCCCGTCCCTACACCACCAGCGCAAATGGTCAGCCTAGCCCCTTCGGCAACTCTGTCACGAACTTCATCAATACCAACTACAAGATGATCCAGCCCCGTTTGGGCTTTGCCTGGTCTCCGTATACGGGAACCGTGGTTCGCGGTGGTTACGGCATCTTCTACGGACTTAGCAGCAACTCAACCTTCTACGCCACTCGTGTTGAAAACGGCGTCTTCCAGCAGCAATATAACTACGCTGTGAGCACCTCTCCGGCAGCCGCGGGAGTGAAGCCCGCAACCTTCAGCTATGCGGCTGGCGCACCTCAAAATGTGGGTCTCCTCTTTACTCCCCCGGGACCTCCTATCGCTGCTCCGTTTCCAGGCGCTCTTGCTCCCACCATCCAGACGCCTGGTGGCTCGCAAACCTTTGCCTTCCGTGGCCAGGATAAGCACTTTACGAACCCCTATACTCACTCCTTCGATCTCGCTGTGGAGCAGGAGTTGCCGTTTCATGTCAGCCTCACGCTCTCTTATGTCGGGACGCGCGGCATGAAGCTTCCGTACTTCATCGACTCTAATCTGCCCAAGGCCAACCAGACCCGCACCTACACGGTTACAGAGGCCAACGGCACAACCTCACAGGTGACTGTCCCGTTCTATGCAACTGTTGCAGCGGGTGGGAACCCTCGTCCTTCGCCGAATGACGGCATCATTCTCACCGGCTTCAGCGGCATCAACTCCTGGTACCACGCCATGGCGACCAGCATTCGCAAGCCCATGTCTCACGGCCTCGAATTGCTCGTCAACTACACCTGGGCCAAGGCCATCGACGGCAGCCAGGTCTCCGGTCAGAACGGTACCTTCAACGGCACCAACACCATCCTCGATCCTTTCAACCTGAAGAATCCGGGCAGTCTGACGGAATACACGCGTTCCGACCTGGACATGCGCGGTCGTTTCGTAGGCAGCATCGTTTACGCGCCGACCTTCGCATTGCCCAATCGCTACGCTCGCATCGCGGCGAATGGTTGGTCTTTCTCGGGTACCGCTACCGAGCAGACCGGGCTGCCGCTCACCGCCAATATGTCCGGAAATGTCACCAATGGTATCGATGGCGGCGTGACCGGAGCTGAGGTCAGCCTCTTCGCCTCCAACAGCTCGGGCCGTGCTCCTCAGATTCGCCGCAATGCGATTCCAGGACCCGGCATCCGCAATGTGGACGCACGTATCTCGCGTGATATCAGCATCCATGAAGGCATCAAGATGCAGTTCTTTATGGAGGCTTTCAACGTTGCCAACCGTCGTCAGATCATCAGTCAGAACACGACTGCCTATCAGTTCACCGGCGCGACCACAATCGGCGTAGCCCAACAGTCCACACCGTTCGGAACTCCAACCAGCACCAGCAGCACCCTGTACGGCCCACGCCAGCTCCAGTTCACCGCGAAGCTGTTCTTCTAACTATCACCTGCGTACTACATGGCGGTTCCGGTTATTTCCGGGACCGCTTTTGTTTGCTCTTGTGACGATATGAGGGGGAGGGGAGAGATGGTGCGCCCGAGAAGATTCGAACTTCTGACCTACAGCTTCGGAGGCTGCCGCTCTATCCAGCTGAGCTACGGGCGCGTAGTTCTAGCCTAGCACGATACGATACCTGTCCCGCAACCTCTTCAGGCGGTTGACAGTCCACACTGCGACGCCTCAGCATCTATCCAGTTGCATCCCCCTTAACCCGCAAGCCTCAGAAAGAGAGAACACGATCTATGCGCCACCGACTCCTCGCCCTTCTTGCCTGTAGTGCCCTCCTCGCTCTACCCGCCGTCGCTCAGGACAAGCCACCTGCCAGCCCTCCTGCAACCGCCAACGTCACCCTCGCCGGTAAAGAGGTCACCATCAAGTACGGCGCTCCCTCGATGCGCGGCCGCAAGGTCATGGGCGGGCTCGTTCCCTATGGAGAGGTCTGGCGCACCGGCGCGAACAACGCTACCTCCCTCGTTACCTCCACCGACCTCAAGATTGGCACGCTCACCGTGCCCGCCGGCGCCTACACGCTCTACACCCTGCCCACCGCGACCGCCTGGCAGCTCATCGTCAACAAGCAGACCGGCCAGTGGGGAACCGAATATACCCAGGGGATGGACCTCGGACGTACTCCGCTGACAGGCAAGGCCTTATCCGCGTCTCAGGAGGTCATGTCGATCTCCTTTGAAAACACCAAAGGGAAGACTACCGAGCTCCACATCAAATGGGAGAACACGGACGAATACGTCACTGTTACTGCCAAATAAGTCCCAAAGAAACAGAGTAAGGGCGGAGTGTTCGTTCAGTAGCTAAAGAAGCCGCTACCAATCAAGGTAGCGGCTTCTTTAGCTCTACTGTTTCTATCCATCCGCTCCATTACGCCCGAGCCGATTCACGTTGCGATCGAAGAACAGATACATCACGTTGCGAGAAGCTTAGAAGTTCAGGATCTCTCCGACTCCGTCCGCGTATGCTACCGATCCGCCCTCGGGGCCGGCGATGTCTTCGAGGCGCAGTGAGCAGCGGACGCTTGCGCCGCTCTCGAAGGCGATCTCGACTGCCTCGCCTTCTTCCGCTGAGGCTGCGGAGACGCTCTCGCCGATTACGGCGCATAGCACGTCGCGGTACTCCGGTTCGCCGAAGGCGTAGGAGCCTTCCTCGCGGAAGACCTCGGGCCACTCATAGAACGTCACCAAAGGGCCGTCGAAGCGGAGCTGGACGTAGTCCTGAATGAACTCGACTGCGGCCAGCTCCTGTCCAATGATTGCTTCCAACTCCATGCTCTAGTGACCGGTCTCTTCCGCGATAAAGGCTTCGTAGTCGGCGGCGGTGAGGAGGCCGTCGATCTGCTTGGGATCGGCGAGGTCCAGCTTCAGGATCCAGGTGGTGTTCGCATCGGTGTTGATCTTGTCGGGCGTTCCTACCAGCTCCTCATTCACGGCGGTTACTGTGCCCGAGACGGGGGAGAAGAGGTCCGAGACTGCCTTCACCGACTCTACCGAGCCGAAGATCTTGTGGGCTTCGAGCACGTCGCCGAGCTTGGGCAGCTCGACGAAGACAATGTCGCCCAGCGAGTTCTGCGCGTAGTCCGTGATGCCGACGGTTCCTGTTCCGCCATTGACCGCGATCCACTCATGTTCCTTTGTATACCGATACTCTGCGGGGTAAGACATTTGGCTCTCTCTCCAGTTGAATTCGTTTTATTGTAGATGCTTCGTTTCCAGTTCTTAGACGGCCTTCTTTGGCTTCTTGTAAAAAGGCAGAGGCACGATGCGCGCCTTGACCAATTGTCCGCGAATCTCTACGGCGAGCTCCGCGTCGACCACGGCCAAATCGACCGGAACATAGGCCATCGCGATGTTCTTCTTCAGGAAGGGCGCGGGCGAGCCGCTGGTCACTTCTCCGATGATGGTTCCGTCGAGTGAGGCTACGGGATAGCCGTCGCGCGCGATGCCGCGCTCGATCATCTCCAGGCCGATCAGCTTGCGGCTGGGACCACCGGCGCCTTTGATCTCGAGCAGGGAGTCGAGTCCTACGAAGGACGGCTTCTCGAGCTTTGCGTAGCGTCCGAGTCCGGCTTCGAAGACGTTGATGGTGTCGGAGATCTCGTGGCCGTAGAGGGCCATTGCGGCCTCCAGGCGCAGCGTGTTCCTCGCTCCGAGGCCGCAGGGGATGATGCCGAACTCCGCGCCTGCTTCCAGGACCTCGTTCCAAACGCGTCCGCTGGTGGGCTCGTCGGAGGGGACGTAGATCTCGAAGCCGTCTTCGCCGGTGTAGCCGGTGCGGGCGATCATTACGTTGTGCAGGCCGCAGACCTGGCCCCAGGTGAACCAGTAGTTTTTGATGGTGCTGAGGTCGGTTGGGGTGAGCTTCTGCAGCGTCTCGGCGGCGCGAGGTCCCTGGATGGCGAGCTGGGTATAGTAGTCGCTGAAGTCGTTTACGTGGACTCCGGGCATGTGGCCGATCTGCGAGCGCACCCACTGGACGTCCTTCTCGCGTGTTCCGGCGTTGATCACGATGAGGTAGTCGTTGTCGGAGAGCTTATGGACGACGACGTCATCGACGAAGGTTCCGTTGGGGTAGAGCATGGCCGAGTAGTGGGCCTGTCCTATCGCCAGCTTCGAGGCGTCGTTCATGCAGAGTTGCTGGATGGCGGCGAGCGATCCGGGACCGCGGAGTTGGATGTCTCCCATGTGAGAGACGTCGAAGACTCCGACGCCTGTCCTTACAGCCATGTGCTCGGCGATGAGTCCGGAGTATTCCACCGGCATGTCCCACCCGCCAAAGTCGACCATTCTGGCCTTGCAGGTGCGGTGTGTCGCGTTTAGAGCGGTCTTGCGTAGTGTTGCAGCAACCTCAGCCATCGAAATCTGTCCTCTTCCTGGCGTTCCGCTCCAGCGGATCGGCCATTGCTGATTCAGTTCGTGTTGTTCGGGAGTCTTTCCACCAGCGTCTTGCTCAGCTTGAGTGGATATTCCACGATAGCACCCGTGTCCCCGGGTGCTCGATTAGCGGCTCGCGGGGGTGCCCCTCCCCCTTGCCTGGGTATAACCCGTTTGTTTGCTTCCAGATGTGGCTCGGGGCCTTCGCTAAATCGGTCCAGGCAAAGGGGTTACGTCCAAATTCGTGCAGTGGTTGGAGTTACGGTTTTTAAAGAGCGAAGCCCCGGATGGCCGGGGCTTTCTTTTTGGTTGCTGTTTGTATTTTATCAAGTGGGTTATAACTCGAGTGCCACTTTTGTTTCTTTTTTATGTTGTTTGTTTTTATTGGTTTGTGGGATTTCTGGGGGTTGGTGGGGGTTGACAGGTTTTGGCCTTCGCTCGGAGCGGTTATGCCTTCGGCTTGGCTTTTTTATGGCACGCTTGAACGCGTATTCCTTAGGTTGTCCTGGAGCGGCTTCTTCGATTTTGGAATTTGTGGAAGACTTTCTTGCGGCTTCGAGGGGTTGTGGTTCCCCAACCATCGGGCGGTCAGGCGCCCTCAGGATGGGGCACCCGGAGTGTTGGGGTTGGGTTGAGCAACGGCAAAAGCAAAAACAACTGCAACGACGAAATACAGGGGTCCTTCACTGCGTCCAGGATGGCGGCGTAAAACAATCAACAGC
Organism: Granulicella sp. dw_53; assembly: GCF_018449545.1. GTDB lineage: Bacteria > Acidobacteriota > Terriglobia > Terriglobales > Acidobacteriaceae > Edaphobacter. Next base: position 271,905 of record NZ_JAAVUR010000002.1, read on the forward strand.
AACAGCAACAGCAACAGCAACGACAACGACAACAGCAAAAGCAACAGCAACGACAACAACAACAGCAACAACAACAACAGCAACAACAGCAACAACAGCAACAACAACAACAACAATCAAGAGCAAGAGCAAGAGCAAGAGCAAGAGCAAGAGCAAGAGCAAGAGCAAGAGCAAGAGCAAGAGCAAGAGCAAGAGCAAGAGCAAGCAACGGCAGGTGCAACCGCGGGTCCTTCGACTGCGTCGCTCGCGATGAAGCTGCGAGTGACTTCGCTCAGGATGACAAATTTGTGGGGCGTTATGTGGGGGCGTTTATTTGTAGGGCGTGGAGCTTAGACCACTATGGTCTCGCGGTACTCTCCGAAGGTTTGCCGGAGGACGTTGGCGATCTCGCCTACGGTTGCGTGGCTTTCTACTGCGGATAGGATTTTGGGCATTAGGTTGGTTCCGTCTTGAGCGGCGTCCTTTACTGCTTGCAGGGATGCGGCGTGGGCTTTGGTGTTGCGTCTTAGGCGGAGGGCTTGTAGCCGTTCTACTTGTCGTCCTTCGAGTTCTGCGTCGATTCGCTGGATGGGAGCGGCTATGTCGCCCTCGCTGGCGAATTGGTTTACGCCTACTACGATGGCTTCTTTCGACTCCACTTCCTTTTGGTAGGCGTAGGCTGCGTTCTGGATCTCCCGCTGAACGTAGCCCTGTTCGATGGCGCGCAACATTCCGTATTTTCCGTGTCTGTCGAAGCCCGCGATGGTGGCGAGATACTCTTCGGCTCTTTGCTCTACTTCGTTGGTCAGGGACTCTACGTAGTAGGAGCCTGCGAGGGGGTCTACGGTTTGGGCTACGCCGCTCTCGTGGGCGAGGATCTGTTGTGTGCGGAGCGCGATGCGGGCGGCGTTCTCGGTTGGGAGGGAGAGGGCTTCGTCGAATCCGTTGGTGTGGAGGCTTTGGGTTCCGCCTAGTATGGCGGAGAGGGCCTGCAGGGTGGTGCGGACGATGTTGTTTTCGGGTTGTTGGGCGGTGAGGGTTGAGCCTGCGGTCTGGGCGTGGAAGCGGAGCATCCAGCTTCGTGGGTTCTTTGCGCCGAAGTGCTCGCGCATGATCTTCGCCCACATGCGGCGGGCGGCACGAAACTTGGCTACCTCTTCGAGCAGATTGTTGTGTGCGTTGAAGAAGAAGCTGAGACGGGGAGCGAAGGAGTCGACCTCGAGGCCGGCGTCGAGGGCGGCCTGGACGTAGGCCATTCCGTTGGCGAGGGTGAAGGCGACCTCCTGCACGGCGGTGCATCCGGCCTCGCGCATGTGGTAGCCGGAGATGGAGATGGTGTTCCACTCGGGGAGTTCCTGGGCGGCCCAGGCGAAGAGGTCGGTTACGAGGCGCATGGCCTGGGGCACGGGATAGATGTAGGTTCCGCGGGCGATGTACTCCTTCAGGATGTCGTTCTGGACGGTGCCGTTGAGCTTGCGGATCTCCGCGCCTGTCCGTTTGGCGACGGCTACGTAGAGCGCCATGAGGATGGAGGCGGTGGCGTTGATGGTCATGGAGGTGGAGATGGTGTCGAGGGCGATTCCGGAGAAGAGGCGCTCCATGTCTTCGATGGAGTCGATGGCTACGCCTACGCGGCCTACTTCGCCCAGGGCCAGTGGGGCGTCGGAGTCGTAGCCGATCTGGGTGGGGAGGTCGAAGGCTACGCTGAGACCCTTGGTGCCGTTGGCGAGGAGGAACTTGTAGCGGCGGTTCGATTCTTCGGCGTCGCCCATTCCGGCGTACTGGCGCATGGTCCAGAGGCGTCCGCGGTACATGGTGGGCTGGATGCCGCGGGTGAAGGGGTACTCTCCGGGCTCGCCTAGCTGGGTTGCCGGGTCGAAGTCCTTTAGATCACCGGCGCTGTAGACGGCCTCCACCGGGGTGCCGGAGCTTGTCTTGCGGCTCGGCTTGGAACCTGTTTGGGAATTGGTGTTCGGTGTGTGGCCCATGCCGCAGTAGTGTACGCGTTTGGGACCGGAGCTATCCGCGGCGGTTGCGGCGCTGGGCCCGGGCGAAGCTGGTGAAGGTGAAGTATCCGAAGACGGCGAGCATGAGGCAGCCCATCAGGAGGTGGATGTGCTCGTTGTGGTGGGCGGGGGAGTCGCGCCAGTAGGAGCGCTGCCGCCAGACCTCGGTGAGGCCGTAGATGGCGAAGATGCCGAAGAAGACGCCGGTGAACTCCAGCCAGAGGACGCGGCCGGCCTTGGTAAAGGGACCCCAGACCGATTCTCCGAAGCGCTTGCCGCCTTGCTTGACTCCCTGGGTGGTTCGCTTGACCTGCTCGGTCTTGCGGCGGGTCTGCTCGGCGACGCGCCCGCCTACGGCGGCTGCGCGGCTGGTGGGCTGGCTGGCTGGTTGGTTGGCGGCTGGTTGCGCTGAGGGGTTCTTGGCTGGCGAGGGATTTGGCGCGACGGCGGCGTCTACAGCCGCAGCGACCGTCTTTGCCGCCAGGCGAGTTCCGATGCCCAACACCCGACCAAACCGAACGGAGTCCATATTCGAAGTGTAGCCTTTCCGTGGCACCCATCCAAGCTGCGATTGCTTGCATCCTACCCACATCGACGGCAGCAACCTAAGTTTCAGAGACTCTAAACGAAGTCGAAGGTTAAGGAGAGATTACGATGAAGAACTTTCTTTGGATGGCAACCGGTGTTTGTGCCGCGGCGGCAGGGATCATTCTCTGGGGTCCAAAACGTACCGCCCCGATGCAGGAGCTGGCTCACCGGTTGGAACAGGCGTGGGCCGACCACCATACGGTGGTGTAGTCAAGGGGCTAAGTGTCTTAGGTTCTTTCTTCTCCCCAAATCCCGTTGCGGCGAGTCCTCCTACAGCGTATTGTGTCCATAAGCACCAGGTACACCAGCAGTACCCGCAATGCCGTTCCCGCCGGTCGCAGGCCGGGAATACCCGATGCGCGGAGCGTTGATACCCATAGGGCAGGCCGGAGGTGGCATTGAATCAGAAGGTCAAGAACCTTATTCAGAAGCTTGGGGAGGCGATTCACGAATCTGTCTCCGAGTCCGAAGATATTGCCGTGGTGGTCAAGAATATCCGCGAGCAGGGCTTCGACGTACTTCTCATGCTTGAGGCAACGATCGGTCTGAATGAAGTGGCCGAGGATGAGCCGGAGAGTGTCGAGGCCCCGGAGGAGATCGCAGACGGTCCCTTCACTAGTAATGACCTGAATTTCTTGAAGTCCCTCCGCATCAGCCTCACAGAGGATCAGGATCCTGAAGCGTTGCCGGGAGCCGCGGACGATACTTCCGCTCCTTAGTTTTCCGGTTCGATCGCTGCATTGCAAGGCCGACTCTTATCCGAAGGAACTTTCGGAGACCGGCCTGTCTGTCTTATGACGATCCAGCTTATGCGGGTCCAGTCTGGCGAATATCGCACTAGCCTCTCTGATCTCTCCAGCCAGCGCTGGGGATGAGATCGTCTTCTCTTTTTCTCGAATCTCTATTTTGAACGCTATATTCACCTCGCGACTGCTTCGCGTTGTGATGACAGCATGTTAGACTCTCGATTCTCCGAGTCATGCGCACCCGTTTGTGCATCCGAGCAATGTAGCTTTGCAGTAGATCACCCAGGGCCTTTTTAAAGATATGGATTGAGGTTGTAGGACTATGAGAGATACGCTTGGTGTTCTTCTCGCCGGTGGTGCCGGTGAACGGCTCTTCCCCCTCACTCGCGACCGCGCGAAGCCCGCCGTGCCGTTTGCGGGCCAGTACCGCATCATCGATATCACGCTCTCGAATTGTATTAATTCGGATCTGCGCCACGTCTATATCCTTACGCAGTACAAGGCGCTCTCGCTGAACCGGCATATCCGCGAGGGCTGGGGCCCGGTGGTCGCCAATGAGCTAGGGGAGTTCATCGAGATTCTGCCGCCGATGCAGCGGGTGTCCAAGAGCTGGTACCAGGGGACGGCGGATGCGGTCTATCAGAACATCTACTCCATCGGCTCCGAGGAGCCGAAGTACGTGCTGATCCTGTCGGGCGACCACATCTACAAGATGAACTACGCACGCATGCTGGAGCACCATAAGAGCTCCGGGGCGGACGTTACCCTGGCTACGCTTCCGATCTCGCCGTCCGAGGTCTCGGCGTTCGGAGTGGTGGAGGTGGCCCGGAATGGCGAGGTGACGGGGTTCGTGGAGAAGCCGAAGGAGACGAATCTGCGGTCGCCGTTCAATCCGGACATGGTCGATGTGTCCATGGGAATCTATCTGTTCAATACGGATGTGCTGTTGCCGGAGCTGATCAAGGACTCGGAGGATCCGGACTCCAAGCACGACTTTGGGCACGATATTCTGCCCAAGCTGCTGGGACGGTTCAAGATGCAGGCCTTCAACTTCGTCGACGAGAATAAGCAGAAGGCGCTGTACTGGCGCGATGTGGGTACGCTCGAGGCCTACTATGAGGCCAATATGGACGTTGCGGGTGTTACGCCGACCTTCAACCTCTACGATAAGTCTTGGCCGATGCGTACGCGGCCTTATCAGTATCCGCCGGCGAAGTTCGTCTTCGGTGAGCCGGGACGTACGGGTATGGCGATCAACTCTATCGTTGCGTCGGGGTCTATCGTCTCGGGTGCGGTGGTTCGCAACTCGGTCGTGTCGCACGATGTGAGGGTTAACTCGTTTGCGGATGTCGACTCGAGCATCATCTTCTCGCACGTCAATGTGGGACGTCACTGCCGCATCCGGCACGCCATTATCGACCGAGACGTCCATATTCCGGATGGGACTGTGATTGGCTACGATCCGGCTGAGGATAAGAAGAACTACTTTGTCTCGTCCAGCGGACTGACGGTGGTTACGCGGGATTACTCGGTCTATGAGAATCCTGTATCGCCTGAGTTCCTGCAGCCTGGGGGCACCTGGTAGGAGAGCGGCGACCGCGATTGCGTATAGAACAAAAGAGCGGATCTGCCCTGGTTGGGTGATCCGCTCTTTTTGTTTGTCTGTGCCGGTTTTAAATCGTGCGATCCGTGACGCGCTTATTTCTTTCCGAAGCGGTAGACCACGCCGCCGGAGATGGCGAAGAACTCGCGGGTTTCGGTTCCGAAGTGCTCGATGATGAGATCGGGCGAGAGGCGGACGGCGAGTCTCTTTGAGCGGTTGAAGTCGATGCTGGCTCCCAGGGCGAAGATCGGCTTGGTGCGGTTCGAATACAGGCCGACATTGTTGAACTGCGCCGGGATGTTGCCGGTGCTGCTGTCGAAGACGCCGTGGGCCACGCCGCCGTAGGCGTGATAGTTCAAGGCCGCGTGCTGGTTCTTCGGTCCGCGGTACTGTGCGCCAGCCATACCCATATTCATGTAGACCAGAGGCCGGGTCGTGTAGGGGTTGGCGACGACGGGGGTGGTTCCCGCTTCGCCGCGGTAGTCCGCTGCGATGCCGATCTTGTCGGTGATCCAGTAGGTGCCGAGGATCTCGCCTCCGCCCAGGTTCATCCGCTTGGGGAGGTTCTGGCCTGCCTGGAAGGTCATCAGGTTGATGCCGCCGTATAACTCCCACTTGTTGGCGTAGGTTACGGGAGCCGCCGGTCCGAGCTTGCCGTTTCCTGTCGCGACGGCCTGCGCCCTGGCCTGCACGACGCCCACGGCCAGGAGAAAACCAGCCGCCAGAGTAGCCATCTTCACAACGCGCGCGCCGGTGCTGCCCGTCAACGCCTTCTTCATCTCAAACATCATTCTCAAGGTCTTCTTTCCTGCATCTTCTTCAGCGTTGCGCTCTGCTCCGCGCTTCAACTCGTCCGGCCTAGCCCAGCCCGGCAATTCTGTTTATTTTCTCTATCCAAGATATAACGTTCGGCGCGGATCTGCCCTATCTGTCCCGCGTAAGCATTCCGACAGCGCACAAAGCCGCGCCTGTGCGACAATTGTCCTTGCCGCCGGTGCATCCGTCGCCCGGCAGCATGGGAGATAAGTTATGGGCGAACTATTTACACCAATGCACCTCATCGTCCTCGCGGTTGTTGTCCTGGTCCTGTTCGGCGGCAAGAAGCTGCCTGAGCTTGGCAAGGGTCTCGGCGAAGGTCTGCGTGGGTTCAAGGATGGCATGAAGGGCGTTACGGACGATGTGAACAAGCCGGCCGATGCCGCGCACAGCGTCACTCCCAAGCCGGAAGACTCCGTCAAGCACGTCTAGTTCTCTGCCATACAAGGCTCCTAACGCAGGGGCAGGAGCAACCGTACCTGCCCGGCTAGCCTATCGAGCTCCCCAACCATGAAGCTCAAGCCGCTTTCGCCTATTCGGTCTAAATCCGCTGTCCGGCTGTCGAAGTTCTCCCCCACCGACACGGGCGGTCTCAAGTCCGAGCAGGCTGCCGCTCCTATCCTTGTCAAGCATTTGGCCGCCATGGATCAGTTCCAGGAGGTCCTATACGCTGGCCGCAAGAAGGCGGTCCTGATCGTCCTGCAGGGCATGGACGGCTCGGGCAAGGACGGCACTGTGCGGCACATCTTCTCTGGAATCAATCCGCAGGGCTGCGACGTCACCTCCTTCAAGGTTCCCACTCCGCTGGAGGCCCGGCACGATTTTCTGTGGCGTGCCCATGCCGCGGTTCCCCCGCTCGGTAATATTGGCATCTTCAACCGCTCGCACTACGAGGATGTTCTCTCTCCGTGGGTCCACAAGGTCATCTCGTCCAAACTGGCGCGCCGCCGGCTCGAAGATATCAACAAGTTCGAACAGACGCTGACCGACAATGGGGTGGTGATCCTGAAGTTCTTCCTGCATATCTCACACGAGGAGCAGACACGGCGGCTCCAGTCCCGTCTGGACGACCCGGACAAGCACTGGAAGCTCGATCCGGCGGACTTTGAGGAGCGGAGGTTCTGGCCGCAGTACGCCGCCGTCTACGAGGAGATTCTCTCCTCCTCCAGCCATAAGCATGCTCCGTGGTTCGTCATCCCCTCGGACCACAAGTGGTACCGCAATCTTGCGATCTCCACGATCCTGGTGAGCGCCCTGAAGGATCTCAAGCTCAAGTACCCCAAGCCCGTCCTGGATCCGTCCAAGTTCAAGCTGTGACAGGGTTGCCGTAAGGGCGGTGGGTGACAACGTCCCACAGGGGGCCTGCGTCCAACCAGAAAGAGCATGATCGGCGTGACGGTACAGCCGTCGCGCTGGTAGTCTCATGAGTGGAAGATTCCGCGAAGCGTCTCCAAAGGAGCACCTTCGCCGGACGGAATAGGGAGAATTCAATTGGTCAGGCACATCGTATTGGCAGGAACGTTAGCGCTGTTGGGTTCTGCACAGAATGGACAGCAGACAACGCCCCCCACGCCGCTGCCTGATGGGCCGCAACAACAACAGGCTATCCCGGACTCACCCCGCCCGCAGGCTATCCTGCCCGGCGCCCAGGGGATCGCTCCTGGCAGCGGCACGACTCCGGACTCCAACGGCGATGCCGCGCAGGACGACGTCCAGAAGCAGGCCCCCGGCACGGCGTTGCCCGAGACCGCAGCCCAGAAGGCCGACGACGGTCCTCAGCCGGAGCTTCCTGCGCCTGGTGAGGGAGCCAAGGCCTTTACCCTGACGACCAACGTCAACTTCGTTCAGGTTCCCTTTACGGTCAAGGACAGCAAGAACCAGCCTGTCCCGGGTATCACCTGGCGTGAGATTCGGATCTACGAGAACGGCTACCGGCAGCAGATGCGTCTGTTTACGGTTGATCCGTTCCCCCTCTCGGTCGCCATTGTGATCGACCAGAGCGTCCCTTTCCAGACGATGACGAAGATTAATAACGCCATTGGGGCCCTACAGGGTGCGTTCACGCCCTATGACATGGTCGCCGTCTTCACCTATAACAACGGACCCAAGCAGCAGACCGAGTTTACGGCCGCGCAGAGCGCCCGCCTTGCCGCCGCGATCGAGCGCTCGAAGTCGCCGGGCCGCGAGGGAGCCATGGTCTATACCAGCGGGCCGCTCTCGCAGAACATCAACCTCAATGGGGGCACCCAGAACAATGTGATGCCGCTGGTGAACTCCTCCCACGGCAGCAGCCAGAGCAACCAGCTCAACGTGCCTAAGGAAGTCCACACCCTGAACGACGCGATCCTGGCTGCCGCGGTCGCTACCTCCAAGGCCGGGCCGGACCGCCGCCGCATCGTCTACGTCATCAGCGATGGCAAGGAGTACGGCAGCACCGCCAAGTACAAGGACGTCGTCAAGTTCTGCCAGACCAACAAGGTCGCGGTCTATGCGACGCTGGTCGGTGAGTCCTCTCTGGGAGGCGTCGGCTTCCTGGATCGCATCCACCTTCCGTTCATGATGCGCGACAATATTCTTCCCCTGTACACCGAAGCTACCGGCGGCCAGATCGATCCCGAGTTTCGCCAGAAGGGCATCGAGCAGAGCTTCGCCCGCATCACGGAAGAGGTCCGGACCCAGTACACCGTCGGCTACTACTCGCACGAGCCCTTTATCGATGGCAAGTACCGCAACCTCGAGGTGCGCGTCCTCCGTCCCAATCTTCGTGTGATCTCCAAGAAGGGCTACTACCCGACCGCCGAAGAGGCTCGTCCGATGAGAGCTGTTCCTCCGTCGGCTCCGCCTCCGTCCAGCCAGCAGTAAGGACGCTAATCGTGGCGGGAGTGCCTCCCGCCGCAGTCAAGATGAGACCGCAATGAATCTTTCCAACTTGCCCGCGGGGCCGCTGCTGGCTCTTGCAGCGGCCTTTCTGTGGGGCGGGGGTGACTTCTCCGGCGGCATGGGAGTGAAGCACGCCGGGGGTACCATGCGCGACGCTCTGCGGGTCGTGCTGCTCAGCCATGCCACGAGCTTTACTGTTCTGCTGGTGATCGCGGGTCTTCGAGGGGACGCTTTTCCCCACGGCATCGCGCTGTTTAGCGGCATCGGAGCCGGCGTCGCCGGGGGGCTCTCGCTCACATGCTTCTATGTCGCGCTCTCCCGAGGGGCCATGGGGGCGTCGGCGGCGATCAGCGGCCTGCTGGCGGCTGCGATTCCGGCGTCGGTCTCGATCAGCCAGGAGGGTTCTCCGGGCGTTCGCCACATCGTCGGGTTCGCGATCGCTGGTATTGCCATTTGGATGATCGCAGGAGGTCCCAGCCCTGAGGCAGGGGGCTCCCAGTCGGGAACGATGACGCTTGCGGTTGTCTCGGGGATTGGCTTCGGAATCTACTTTGTCGCGTTGAAGTACGCCGGGAGCGCCGGGCTGGTCTGGCCGATGGCCACGGCACGCATGGGCAGCCTGAGCACCTGCTCGCTGGTGCTGCTGGCGGTCTCCTGGGGCCGCAGCGGCCCAGACACGCGGCTAGACACACGTCTGAGCCTTCCCAGGGCTGCGGTGCTCTGGTGCCTCTCTACCGCGCTCCTGGATACCTCGGGGAATCTCCTGTTTATCGCCGCCACGCGGGCCGGCCGGCTGGATGTGGCCGCCGTGCTGGCGTCGCTCTACCCGGCCTCCACGATCCTGCTGGCGGCCTGGACGCTGAAGGAGAAGCCTACCCGCCGCCAGGGGCTGGGCATGGTGGTGGCGGCGGCTGCGGTCGTCCTGATCACCTTGTAAACTCCGATTCCTGGATTCTGGTAGTCCCAAGCGGCTGATCCGTCGTCTAATGGGGTATGCGTCTCCCGCTTTTGGCCTCTGCCGCCGTAACTCTTCTCTGCCTCGCCCCAGCCCTTCATGCTCAAGAGGCTCCGTCTCCCGGAGGCCCGCCTCCACCCAGCGACGCCCGTCCGCAGCAGATCGAGGGGCTCGATACGCAGACCCTCAAGGTCAACGTCAACCTGGTGAACCTCTACTTCTCGGTGCGCGACAAGAACGGCTTCATCACCAATCTGCACAAGGACGACTGCAGCATCTACGAGAACAAGGACCTGCAGAAGACGAAGAACTTTACCCAGGAGAAGAATCTTCCTCTTACCATCGGGATCCTGCTGGACACCAGCGGCTCGCAGATGAACGTCCTGCCGATGGAACAGCAGGCCGGCGCGGAGTTTCTGAAGGATGTTCTTACGCCCAAGGATGAGGCGTTTTTGATCTCGTTCGACATCAACGTCGATCTACTTGCGGATTACACCAATAGCCCCCGGGAGCTGAAGCGCGCCATCGAAAAGGCCACCATCAACACTGGCGCTGGCACGGGCTCTGTGACTGGAAACGGCAATCCTCGCGGCACGCTTCTCTACGACGCCGTCTCGCTTGCCGCCCACGACAAGCTTCGCCAGGAGGCTGGCCGCAAGGTCCTCATCATGCTGACCGATGGCGGCGATCAGGGCTCCCAGGAGACGCTGAAGACAGCCACGGAGGCCGCGCAGAAGGCCAACGCAATTATCTACGTCATTCTCATCGCGGATCGAGGGGGCTTCGGTAACTTCGGCTTCTCCGGCGCTGGCGACATGGATCGGCTCGCCAGGGACACTGGCGGCCGCGTGATCAACGTAGGGGACAACGGCAAGAAGCTCGAGGACGCCTTCAACCAGATTCAGGATGAGCTGCGTACGCAGTATCTTGCCAGCTATACGCCTACCAACGCCAAGGCGGATGGGACCTTCCGCACCATCAATATCACTTGCCAGGCGGGACAGAAGGTTCAGACTCGCAAGGGCTACTATGCCATGGCTGATAGTCCGGACAACGACTAAGCTTCTGTACGCCTAGGATCAGGCCTCCATGGCTCCGGAGTAGACGGCCATTCCTGCGACTGCATCGACTCCCATGGCATCGAGGGCGTCTACCTCAGCGCGCTCTTTGATTCCGCCTGCGACGATCAACTGCCGCGCGGTGCAGGCTCGCAGGACTGCTGCTACGTCCAGCGGGAAGCCTGACATCGTTCCTTCGGTGTCGACGTGGGTGTAGAGGAAGGCGGCGCAGTAGTCTTCCAGCCAGGTTATGGCTTCCTCGGGCGTTAGGTTCACCGAGTCCTTCCATCCTTTTACGGCGACTTTGCCGCCCTTGGTGTCGACGCTGAAGACCAGCGCTTCTTCTCCGAGCTCCTTCTTTAGCCCTGCGGCGAAGTCCTTGTTCACGCCAGCTTCGCCGAACAGAGACGAGCCGTAGATTACTCGCTTTGCGCCTGCCGCCAGCAGGGCGCGGCCGTCTTCGGCGGTCTTCAGGCCGCCACCGACCTGGCAGGGTAGCCGCTTGCAGATCATCTCGATTAGGGCACGGTTCTCGCCCTGGCGCATCGCGGCGTCGAGGTCGATTAGTTGCACGACGGGGTATTTGCTGAAGCGGTCGATCCAATACTCAAAGTCGTCGAAGGCGAGCTTCAGCTTTTCGCCCTGCACGAGTTGCACAATACGGCCACCCATCAAATCGATTGAAGGAATCAACATTCGGAAAATCCTCTCAGTCTTACAGTCTTTCTTGAAGTTACTTGCCTGGCGAAGCTGCCGGACAGACGCATGCGGCGAAGCCCTTCGCTGTATGGTTATCCAGCGCGCAGACGTACTGCGGCCAGAGCGACTTCAGCAGCAGGGTCTGGTCTCCGACAAAGTAGTGCGTGAGGTACGCGCGGCTCATATCGGTCCGCGCATCAGGGTCGGCGGTGAAGTCGGCGAGGAGGCTCTTCAAGGTTTCCGCGGAGAAGTCCGGTTGATGAAAGGTCTCTCCGTACGCGTACTCCTTGGACCAGGTCGTGCTTACTCCTGTTTGGTTGGATGCGGCGATCACCTCGAAGTCCAGCAAGCGCGCGTCCTCAGGGCTTACTTTTGCGACTGTAAAGGAAGGGTTATTTCCATCCACGGGCGAGATCGAAGAGACCATCTTGATGGCGACCTTGCCGCCCTTCGCTCCGGCCTCCTCTGCTCCAAACAACCGTATCTCGTCCATGTGCGAGTGGCCGAAGATGCCCAGCCGGATCACGTCGGCGTACTGTCCCATCACATCCGCCAGCCGCTCCGAGGAGAGAAACATCGCCGGAGCTTCTCCTCCGCAGATGTCCTTGAACTTCGAGAAGGTGGTGTAGGGGTCGACGCCCGCTGGAATATGGCCCATCACCCATACTCTCTGCTTCTCTCGGCGGGCCTCGGCTAGCTCTTTGGTCAGCCATGCGATCTGCGCATCCGCCGCTGCTGGCTGGGGCTTGCCGTCGCAGCCCTGGTGGCTCTTGGATTGAAAGATATCGTTCAGCACAATTAGCCGCGTTCGCTGCATGGGAGCCTTCATCATCAGACTCATATCTCCCAGGTCCGAGTAGCTCGCTGCCGCTGCCGTCTTTTCCTTGGCGGATCCTGCGAGTCCATCCACCATTGCGGCCTGTGTCGTCTTCAGGAACGCGTCCTCGCGATCCATGGCGTAGTCCTTGCAGCCTGAGTCGTTGTTTCCCAGCGTCACGTACACCGGCAGGCCTGCCAGCGATAGACGTAGCTGTCCTACGACGTAGCGCTCCGTCTTTTCGACAAACGTCGCGTAGTCCTGCGCTGTCTTTTCTGGGAATATGGTCTTGAAGCGGCAGTCGAAGTTATGCACCACCAGATCGCCACTCATGAGAGCAAACTTTGCGTCGGGAGCACTCTTCTTCATCGCTTCGAGGCTCGACTGGAGCAGCGCATAGGGGGAGTCGGAGCGCTTCGCTCCACAGGCCTTTTGCAGCTTTGCGAACGCCGCTGTCTGATCCGGGGAGGGTGCACTGGCGAGGATGGCGTTCCACTCGCCCTCCTGCGCGTCGAAGAGCCGCTGGGCCTTGCCTGGGTCGTGAAGCGGATCGAAGTGGATATCGCTCACCATCAGCGCCGTAATCGCTTCCTTTGCCTCTGTCTTCTTGCCTGCCTGAGCCTGCAGATCTTCCGTACCCACTACCGTGATACCCAAAGCCAGTCCGCATAGAACCGCCCAACGCCGCAAATCAGCCAACCTCATCCGCATGATCCTTAAATCCTCATCTTGGCGGTCAAACAGCCTCATTCCAGCCTACCCCACAACCTCCGTTCGACGGGGCTGGGAGGCCGTCCAGCCCGCGAGACCATTCAGTTATGCCAAAATGAGTACGGCCCACCCCATGTCCAATATGACCGACACTAACGCCCCCGAGTCCCCCGCCTCCCCTGAAGTCACCGAAGTTCCCGAGACCGCTGAAGCTTCCGAAGCCTCCGAGACCCAGGAGTCCTTCCAGGACCTCCTGAAGCAGTACGACCAGAGCCACGCCAGCGTCTCTGAGACGGGCCAGAAGCAGATCAACGCCACCGTCGCCGCTATCACCGCGGACTCCGTGCTCCTCGACATCGGCTACAAGACCGAGGGAATTCTGCCGCTTACGGCCTTCACGACTCCGCCTGCTGTCGGCGATTCCTTCATCGTCACCGTCAAGGGGCGCGACGAGGATGGCTACTATCAGCTCTCTCTGCTCAAGTTCGCGCAGCCGAAGGACTTCTCCTCGCTGGAAGAGGCCTTTGCGGCCAAGGGGATCGTTGCGGGGACGGTCACTGCCGTGGTCAAAGGCGGCCTTACGGTCGATGTTGGCGCTCGCGCCTTCCTTCCGGCCTCTCGCAGCGGCACGCGCGATGCAGCGGAGATGGAGAAGCTGGTCGGCCAGCAGATTCGCGTCCGCATCACCAAGCTCGACGTCGAGGACGAAGATGTCGTCGTCGACCGCCGCTCCGTCGTGGAAGAGGAGGAGAAGCTTACCAAGGCCACCCGGCTCGCCGAGATCCAGGTCGACCAGATCGTCCATGGCACGGTGCGTTCTCTTGCTCCCTACGGCGCCTTCGTCGACATTGGCGGCACTGACGGCTTGCTCCACATCAGCGACATGGCGTGGACGCGGGTCACCAAGCCTGAGGACGTCCTCACGGCGGGCGATGAACTCGATCTCAAGGTGCTGAAGATCGATCCTGCCACTGGCAAGATCTCGCTCGGCCTCAAGCAGCTTCTGGCGCATCCCTGGGACTCGGTGCCCGAGAAGTACAAGATCGGCGACCGCGTCACCGGTACGGTTAGCCGCGATGCTGATTTTGGCTCCTTTGTGGAGCTTGAGCCCGGCGTCGAGGGCCTGGTTCACATCTCGGAGATGTCGTGGGGCAAGAAGGTGCGCAAGCCCAGCGATATGGTCAAGATCGGCGATACCGTCGAGGCGGTTATCCTCTCCATCGACACCGACGCCAAGCGCATCGGGCTCGGCCTGAAGCAGGCCCTGGGCGATCCGTGGGCGGATGTCGCGGAGAAGTTCCCAGTAGGCTCCGCAGTCGAGGCTCCGGTCGTCAGCTTCACCAAGTTCGGAGCATTTGTTCAGCTCGCTGAAGGCATCGAAGGCATGATCCACATCAGCGAGATCACCGCGGAGAAGCGCCTCAACCACCCCACCGACGTTCTGCGCATCGGCGAGGTGGTCAAGGCTCAGATCCTCGACGTCGACAAGCAGAAGCGCCAAGTGCGTCTCTCCATCAAGCAGCTCATCCCCAGCGACCTCGACGAGTTCCTGGCTGACCACAAGCAGGGCGACACCGTCACCGGCCGCATCATCGACATCTCGAACAACAAGGCTCGCGTGGAGCTGGGCGAAGGCATCTTCGCTCCCTGCATCCTGCCGGTTGCGGTACAAGAAGAGGCTGCTCCGGCCAGCAGCGGCGCGGTCGACCTTTCGGCCTTCAGTTCACTCCTCAAGGCCAAGTGGCAGGGGGCTGCACCTGCCGCCTCTGCCAAGCCTAAGTCCGAGGTTCCTGCTCCCGGTCAGATTCGCAGCTTCCGTATCTCGACGTTGAATCTGGAAGCCAAGCAGATCGAACTCGAACTTGCCTGAAGCGCGTTTAGGGCGAGTTGAGCGGATGGAATTGAAGCAAGAAAGTATACCCATCAACGATTCGTCTCTCGTTGATGGGTATACTGATTATGTTGGCTCAACCTCTATATCGAGCACTGTAGTAAGTTTCGATACAGTGTACGCATAGCCATGAACACCGATTACTTCGACTAACTCCTGATCGCTGAAGTGCTCTCGTACACGAGCAAGATTCTCGTCCGTGAAGGACGTGGAGTTTGCGATCTTCGAGACATACGTCAGCAGAGCTCGATACTTCTCCGAAAAGACCGTTGAGGTTAGATCTCTCTGATCGAGTGCACGGAGTTCCTCTGCGGAGATGCCGAAGGTCTGTGCGAAACCTCCATGCAGCTTCCAGACGTAGTCCGAGTGGCAGATGCGGCTGGTGTACAAGACCACGAACTCCCGCGTCTTCGGCTCCAACGCGAGCTGGGACATCTGCACCGTAGCGAGCTGCATGAACTCCGTGGCCCACGCGGGAGAGTGAAAGATAATACGTAACAGATTTGCGATCATTTCCGATCGGGGTAGTTGTTGGAAGACGCTATCGTCAACCTCGCTTACGAGTGCCACAGATTTTCCTTTCCATTCAACTCATCAAAAAAAAGACATGCGTAACGGCGTCAGTCAAAGAGTCCCTGACGATGCGAAGTTCCTATCCGCCTAAGCTGCTTTTGAGGGCGGCCTGGGCGCGGCGGTTCTCTTCCGGCAGACCGATGGTGATGCGTGCCCAGTTGGTATAGGGCGGGTGGGCTCGGCCGATGTCTACGCCCTGGGCGAGCATCGCAGCCGCAAGCTTCGGCTGTGGCTGCCCTGCGTTGAAGAAGACGAAGTTCGCGCTCGTCTGGGTGTGTTCGAGCTTCAGATCGCGCAGCACCGAGAGCCATGTCTCGCGCTCGTGTGCGACGGTCTTGCGGGTGCGCTCTACTTGGGCGGTATCCCGCAGTGCGGCAGAGGCGGCGACGATGTTCATGCGGCCCAGGGACTCCGCATCGCCTGCTCCCTGCTTGCGCAAGGCATCGGCGAGGGCGCGAGGTGCGAGCACGTAGCCGATGGGCATTCCCGCAAGGGCGTGGATCTTGTCGAAGGTGCGGAAGACCATCACGTTGGCTCCATCGCGCACCAGTGAGACGGCGGAGCGGGAGGCGAAGTCCGGAGTGTACTCGAGGTACGCCTCGTCCACGATGGCGACGGCGTGCTGCGAGCTCTCCAGCAGGAAGCGCTTGAAGTCCTTGTCGTCGTTGACGGT
This sequence comes from Granulicella sp. dw_53, assembly GCF_018449545.1. Classification (GTDB taxonomy): domain Bacteria; phylum Acidobacteriota; class Terriglobia; order Terriglobales; family Acidobacteriaceae; genus Edaphobacter. The sequence goes on from NZ_JAAVUR010000002.1 coordinate 287,900, forward strand.
GCCGGTGGGGTTGTGAGGATTGACGAGATAGATCGCGCGCGTTCGCTCGGTCAGCTTCGCTTTGAGCGCGGGCAGATCGTTGCAGTACTGTGCGTTCAAGGGAACGGGCACGCCTACTCCGCCTACTCGCGCTGCTGCGTCGATGAGGGCGAGATAGCCTGGCGTCGAGTAGAGGAACTCACCGCCCGGTCCGCCCTGGCTGCCAAGGTAGAGGCCCAGAAAGCCAAGGATCTCGCCGAGGACGACCTGTTCCACGGGAACACGCTCGTAGGCTGCGATCTCTTCCGCGAGGTGTTTGCCTGCCGCGTTGTCCGCGTAGCGATTGAGCCGGGTCAGCTCGCGCTGAACTGCCGCGGCGACCTGGGGTGACGGACCGTAGGGATTTTCATTGAATGAGAGCCGGATCGTTCGCTCCGGCGAAGCTTGTTGATACAAGGGTCCCCCTGAAGCAAAGGCAGACCGGGAGGCGATGACGCTTGCGCCCAGTACGGCCCCGGAGCTTTTGAGTAGAGTGCGGCGGCTTAGATCGATCGACATAGATGCATTCGCTCCTCTCGAATGGGTAACACCTGCTCAGCATACAAAGCGTCACGAGCAGAGGCGAATTGCGGAGAGTAGCACGTCGTGACTTGTGGAGTTATCTGATGCGTTAGAACCGACGAAGATCGTGTGTGGTCCTCCGATCCTCTGATCTACGGATAATCCATAGATCAATAGACCAGAGGATCGACGCGTGGTGACATCCCTGCCGCCCTTCCACAGCCATCCGAACGATATGTTGTTGTATGCCCTCTGGTTCAGCGCACGCAAGGCACAATAAGAACCGATTGCGGAATTGAGTATTTACATGGCCATGGAGAACCATTTCTTAAGAGGTTAAACTCTTTCGCTGCTAGGTTAAACACGTTCTCAAAGGACGTATTCCCGCCACCTCCGAGAACGTGTTTCCCGGCTCGGAACAGTCTCTTGTCCAATGAAAACAATGTTGATGAATGAGAGGACAACTTTTCCGTTTGTCGTTCGGTCAAAGCTAATATGTAACGATGTCGATCCTGAGCCTGCGAACTTTTCCATTTTCAGTCATGCTAAGCGGTCTGGCTGTAGCCTCCTTGGGGCAATATGCGGTCTCTCAAGCCGCTCCAACACCATCTCCTCTTAGCTCCCTGATTCGCACCAATGCTCCGGTCGTCGCACTGACTCATGTCACGTTATTCGACGGCTCAGGAGAGCCACCGAAGCATGATCAAACGGTCCTCGTCGATCATGGCAAAATCGCGGCTGTGGGGCCAACCTCCTCCATTACGATCCCGCCTACGGCCAGCGTTCTGGATGGGCATGGAAAGACGCTCCTTCCAGGACTGATCGGTATGCACGAGCACCTGTTTTATATCTCCGCCGGAGGGGGAGTAGGGCATCCGCTTCTGGCCACCGAGCAGGCCGAGTCTGCGCCGCGACTCTACCTCGCCGCAGGGATTACGACAGCACGCACCACCGGCTCGATCGAGCCAGTAGCGGACCTGGCGCTGAAGAACGCGATCGAGCAGGGAACACAGGCGGGACCCGATCTCGATGTGACCGGGCCGTACCTTGATGGCAGGCCAAACATGATCTTGCAGAACCAGTCGCTGACGAGCCCAGAGGATGCGCGGGAGACGGTGGACTATTGGAGCAAGCGCGGCGCGACCTCGTTCAAGGCGTATATGTTCATCACGCCCGCGGAGCTCAAGTCGGCGATCGATGCAGCACATGCGCATGGCGCCAAGCTGACGGGGCATCTGTGTTCTGTGGGGTTCACAGAGGCGATCGAGATGGGAATCGACAATCTCGAACATGGGCTGTCGGCCGATACGGAGTTCGATCCGCGCAAGAAACCAGGGGTCTGCCTGCCGGCGGATGCGCAGGCCGCACGTTCCGTTACGCAGCTCGATGTTCACGGGCCTGAACTACAAGGACTGATCCACACGATGATCTCGCATCATGTCGCGCTCACCTCGACGCTGGCGATCTATGAGGACTTCGAACCGGATCAGCCGCCGCTCGAGAGTCTGCAGGCGACAAAGTCGGCTTTGAGTCCGACTTCGTGGAGCGATTTCCTGAACCTGCGAGGTGTAATCCGAGAGCATCCTCGCTATCAATCTCCGGAGGCGATGGCGCAGGTCCTCAAGAAGGAGATGGAGTTCGAGCGCGAGTTCCAGCGTCAGGGTGGGTTGCTGATGGCAGGCTGTGATCCTACCGGAATTGGCGGCGTTATCGCTGGATATGGCGATCAGCGCGAGATGGAGCTGTTGGTGAACGCAGGATTTTCGCAGGCTGAGGCAGTAGCGATCTACTCCAGCCATGCGGCGAAGTATCTGGGCCGTGAGAGCATCATCGGAACGGTAGCACCAGGGATGCAGGCTGATCTACTGCTCTTGAATGGAGACTTCGAACACGAGGTCTCGACGATCCGCAAGCCGGAGATTGTCTTCAAGAAGGGCATTGGATGGGACTCGGCGAAGCTGCAAGCCTCCGTGGCGGGCGTCGCGGGACAGCGCTAACGACATCAGGCCACAGGTTAGCCCTGTGGCCTGATGTCGTTTACTACTGATGCTCGGGAACGATGAGACGTTTTAGCTGGCCGTGGTGAGGGCCTTGCGTGCGTCGTCTCCGGTAGAGCCCTTGGGATCCAGGTCGGATGCCTTCTTGAGGTGGAGCAGGGCGTTGGGTTTGTCGGAGAGCTTGAGGTAGGTCATCCCAAGGTGGTACTGGAGCGAGGCGTTGGCCGGGGTGGTCTTCAGGTTCTCTTCGAGAAGATCCCGCGCGTTGAGGTAAGAGCCCTTGTGATAGTAGGCCCAGGCGAGAGTATCGGCGGAGCTGGGTGAGTCAGGCAGAACGCGGCGGGCCGTCTGGGCGAGCGAGAGGGCGACGTCGATGTTCTGTCCGGTCTCGATCATGATGTAGGCGAGGTTGTTGGCGGCGACGGGCTGGTCGGGCTGAATCTCCAGGGCCTTCTTGTAGTAGACGGCGGCCTTATCCCGGTCGCCCTTGGACTCTATGAGCGTGCCGAGCAGCGCGTTGGCCTGTGCGTCGCGGGGATGGTCGGTGGTCCATTGCTGCCAGGAGGCGATCGCCTTGTCTACGTTGCCGCCGGTGAGCAGAGCGCGAGTGTAGACGGTGATGGCCTCGCCGTCGTTGGGGTTCAGCTTCATGGCCTTTTCGCCTGAGGCGAGCGCGCCGGGCAGATCGCCGGTGGAGCGCTGAACCTCGGAGAGCTGGTCGTAGAGCTCGCTACGCTGGGGGAACTTGGTGATCAGGTCCTGGATACGACTGATCGCCTTGGCTGGCTGCTTCTGGTAGAGATCGAGCCGGGTCAGCAGGCTCAGGGCGGGGCCGGAGGTAGGGTTGCTGGCCAGTGTCTGCTCCAGCAGGGTACGGGCCTCGGGCAGCTTGTTCTCGGAGAGCGCGATCTGCGCCAATTGAAGCGAAGCCGTCGCCTCCTTGTCGTTGAGCTTCAGGGCCTGATGGAAGTCCGCCTTGGCCTTGTCGAGCTCCTTCTGGCTCATCTCGGCCAGGCCGCGCCAGACATAGGGATTGGAGAGCTGCGGAGCGATGGCCATGGTGGACTCGGCGACCTGAATCAGCAGCGAGTAGTCCTTCTTGAGGAGCGCGGTCTGGGCCAGTCCGCTGAGCGCTTCGACGCTCTTGGGGTTGATGCGGGTGGCGTCGCGGAAGCTCTGCTCTGCCGCCGCGGTGTCTCCCTTGGCGGCGGCAGCGCGGCCGAGCCAGATCTTGACCTGGAGGTTCTGAGGATTGTTCTTGGCCGCCTTCTGCAGGATGTCGAAGGCCTCGCCGGACTTGCCATCGTTGAGCAGGAAGGTGGCGTTGATCACGGCGACGTCAGGATCGTTGGGGTCGGATTTGACCAGCTCGGCGACGACGCCCCGCGCCTTCGGAACATCCTGTCGAGCCAGCAGAACGCGGGCATATTCGAGCCGGAGCGGGACGCTCTTGGGATGCTTGGCGACCAGGGCGGCGTAGGCGGGCTCAGACTTATCGGCTTGGCCGGTCTGCGCATAGTAGCCGCGCAGCATCGCGGCTGCGTCCTTGGAGTCGTTCAGTTCATCGGCGGCCAGGCGAAGGGTCTCTTCGGCGTTGGTCTTGTCTCCCGAGCGCAGATAGAGTCCGGCGAGATTGCCGCGGGCCTGCGCGTTCTTGGGATCGGCTGCGACGGCGGCCTTCATCTGCTCCAGCGCGCCGGGACGGTCGCCCTTGCGCTCCAGCAGCGAGGCGAGAACGAAGCGGGCGGTGGCGTTCTTGGGATCGAGCTCGACGGCCTTGCGGAGCTGGTCTTCGGCGGCGTTGCCGGAGGCAGGATCGGAGCTCTGAATCAGGCCCAGCGCGGCGTGATAGCTGGCCTTGTTGGGTTCGACCAGGAGCGCCTTCTGGATCTCGGCCATCGCGGTGGGACGGTCCGCCTTGCTGGCCGCGATGCTGGAGAGGAGCGCGTGGGCCTCGGCGTTGTTGCTGTCGACCGCGAGCACGGCGTTGGCCTGCTCGGCGGCACGTTGCGGCTGGTTGCCGGCGAGAAGCATGTTGCCGAGGTCGACGCGCGCCTGGAGATTGGCGGGCTGAAGATCGACGGTGCGGGCCAGCTCGGAGTAGCCCTGCATCATGGCGTTGCTCTTGATGTAGACCTTGGCGAGCTCATAGTGAGCCTCTGCGAAGTTCTTATCGACCTTCAAGGCGTTGGCAAACTGGATGGTCGCTTCCTTGTACTTGCCTTGCGCGGCGAAGCGTTTGCCGCTCTCAAAGTACTTCTGCTTTTGAACGTTCGGATCGCGATGGCAGCCCAGGGCAGAGATCAAGACAAGTGACGCGGCCAACGTCGCCGAGAACCGGAAGGGTGCAGGAATCAGTGTTTTTTTCATCGCGTTATTTTCCTCAACTCAAGACTGCAAACCAAGATTGTAGGGGACTGTGAATTGTATTTCCCTGCCGCGGCGAACCCGGACACGGAGCAGGAAGATCTCCCGAAGATGTTCTATTCGGGGATGAAGCGAGGCAGAGATGGAGCCATCTGCCCGGTAAAGCGAATCACCCGCTCGCGTGCGTCGGCGACGGCCTCGGTCGGGAGTACGGGAGAGATGACCCGAACGATGGCGCCGTCGGTTCGATTGAGACGAATTGCATCGGCAATCATATAGAACTTGGCGGTGTATTCGTTGGCAATACTGCGGCCGTGGGCCTGGTACCAGTAGAGGACGAACTGCCGGGAGGTGCCGTCGCTGATGACGTACTCGCCCACCCGGTACACCTTGCCGTCGTCGGCAGTGAGATTGGTGTAGCGGGAGGATTCAAAGGTCCAGCCGGCGCCGGGCAGGCAGTGCTGCGGAGAGTGGATGGACTGGCCAGTCCGCTGCGTGGGGAAGTAGCCGATAAAGAGGCTGACAGGCGCTGCGCCGTCACTCTGTGCGTCGGTCGAGGAGACCCGCTTCACAAAGGTGCGAGGCCCGGTATAGATGCGGTTGAGAAAGTCGCCCTTGCCAAGGATGGCGAGAACGGCATCGTCCATGGGCAGGTCGCGGGAGGTCCAGGGTCCGATGGTCTGGGGCAGCTGGCTTAGAGGCTGGCTGTAGGGCACCTTGTCGCTGTCTCCACGGCTGTGGAGGACGAGAGCGGTACAGAAGAGAAGAAGGACGACGGTCCAGAAGCGAGGAGATTTCATATTGCCTTTTTATCCAGCATTGACGAAGGTGCGACAAGATTCATCAAGCGGTGGACGAGATAGAGGAAGCAGAGAGAGATGACGAACATGACCCAGCCGGAGAACTCGTGAAAGAAGCCCATCGCCTTGTCGGGGTTCCAGTATTGGACGCACAAGCCCGTCCCAACGATACGCGCAGCGTTGGCAGCGACCGCGATGGGAACGCTGGCGAGGGCAAGAATGACGCGCCGCCAGACGGTCTTCTCGAGAAAGTAACCGTAGAAGATGGCCAGCGTGAAGAGGCTCATCAGGGAACGGATGCCACTGCAGGCCTCCGCGACCTCGAGCTTCATGACCGGAAGCTCGATCACATTGCCCTCATGGAGCACGGGAACTCCGAAGATGGGTAGTACAGAGCTGGCGAGATCGGAGGCCAGGAGTTGGAGGGGAAAGGTGATCTTGTTGAAGACGATCTCCGGAAACGGGATCGCTAAAAGCAGTGTAAGCAGCGGGAAACGCAGGGCCTTCAGCATCTCCATGCCAAGAAAGGTCCAGATAAGGCCGGCGGTCAAGATGAGGAAGGAGATGCGGGAGAGAAAGAGGTCCGCTCCAAAGACTCCCAGGATAACGATGGCAAGTCCGAGAAGGACCAGAGGAAGCCCAGACCAGGAGGGGCGAACGGAAGTGTTACGAAGGACCTCCCGGTTTTCCCACATAATGTAGATGGAGAAGAGCGGGACCAGAAAGCCGTGCGAGTAGTCCGGTATGTCGTACCAATCAAAGACAAGTTTGCCGGCGATGCGGAAGTAGACTGCGATCAGAAGCAGAACGAGAACCGCGACAGGAAGCCAGCGACGCATGGAAAGATCGGGAGTTCGAGCTTGTTCCGGTTGGATAACGTACGGTTCGGACTCTGAAGCTTCGGCTGCGGAGATAGGGGCGGTATACTTCACAAATCACCTGTATGCAATCTATTGGCCACATTTTTAGGGCCGTCATTCGATGAATCACAGACCTTTGCACGCTGCCGTTTTGCATCTCAACTGGCGAAAGTGGTAGTTCCGGTTGCACAAAAGAGGAAAATATTTTCCCACTCTGCTGATTTTCTGCACACGGATTGACTGTACAGGTAGTTTCTAACTGCGGGATTATACGTTTACCGATAGACGGAAGGTATATCACGTCTTATGACTGTCATTCCCGGGCCCGTATCTGATTTGTAGCCAGCAAGCTATATTTGGCATTCATCGTGCTAAGAGGGTAGTAAGACGCGTCCTATGGTGGGAGAGACTTTGTCACCCACGGTGTAGAGATGGATACGCATCACCGGGCTCTTACCAGAAACCCCGGTAAATGCTCCCGCAAGACAGGATAATAGGAACTAAACGAAATGAAGAAGAATAGTGTGATCCGATTCAACGGGCTACGAGGGATCTGTATGCCGCTCCTGTTGTTGGCGATGGCTCCGCTCAGTGCAATCTCGCAGAGCACCCCTACACCACCTGCAACCGCCCCGGCGGACGCGGCGCCGACCGAACAAGCTCCTTCGATCACCCAGCCCAAGTCGCTGGTCATGGTCGACAGCTCAAGCTACATCATTGGGGCGGAGGACTCGCTCCAGGTCACAGTGTGGAAGGAACCCACGATGACCGGGACCTTTCCGGTGCGTCCTGACGGGATGATCTCCATGGTCCTGGTGGGCGATGTTCCCGCCGCAGGTCTGACGCCGATGCAGTTGGGCAAGAATATCGAAGCCAAGCTCAAGAAGTACATCCAGGATCCGAGCGTCTCGGTCGTGGTCACCGCGGTGAACAGTCAGCGGATCTTCGTGATCGGCGAGGTGGGCAAGGTCGGACCGTTGATGTTGTCGCCAGGAATGACGCCGCTTCAGGCGATCAGCGCGGCTGGCGGTGTGACCGCCTTCGCGAACTCGAAGCATATCTACATTCTTCGCGGTGGCCAGGGCAAACAGGTGAAGATTCCGTTCAACTACAAACTCGCGCTCAAGGGTGATAACAAGCAACTAATCTCGCTACAGCCTGGCGATACAATCGTGGTCCCATGATGAGGTATTCGATGAAGGTATCAATGGCTGCGTTTGTAATTTTGATGGGCACGGGCAGGCTGCTGCGCGGCCAGGCTACACCTACGGCGGCGATCGCCGAACCACGGTTCAACCCAGGGCCGAATCTGCCGGCGATCGATGGAAGCTTTCAGTACTCCCTCACTGCCTCCGAGCTGATTCAGACGGGGCTCAACAGCACCTCCGGCACGACGGCTACGACGAACCTCTCCGGGAACGCCGAGTACATCTCGCCCAGCACCGTCCATCCGACGCTGCTGCTTTACTCCGGTGGCGTATTGTTCAACAGCTTCGCAGGGCAGGGAACTCAGACGTACCAGTCCCTAACGATCTCGCAGGGCCTAGTGGGTCATGGATGGGCGTTGGGAGCCTCGGATACGATCTCGTTTCTGCCCCAGTCCCCCACCACCGGCCTCTCCGGAATTCCCGGCGTCGGCGATCTCGGCCTGGTGCCTCTGCCTGACCCAACACTTCCGGCGCAGTCGGTGCTGACGAACTACGGCAAGAGAATCAGCAACGCGGCGAACGGAACTATCGAGCGACAGATCAACGGCCGCACCTCGGTCAGCGGCTCAGCAAGCTACGGCATCCTTCGGTTCATAGGAGATACCAGCAGCGGAACCCAGTCGCTCGACAGCAATCAGGTCAGCGGCCAGGTCAGTGTGAATCGAGTCCTGAACCATCGTAGCAGTATGAGTCTCAGCGCCCAATACTCGAACTTCTCGTATGTCGATAATCCGACCACCTTCACGACGCGTGGCCTGAGCCTGCAGTACTCGAGGCAGATCTCCAAGGCGGTCAGCTTTCAAGTCTCAGCCGGACCGCAATGGGTGAATAGCTTCACCGTCATATCGCCGAACTTAACCACAGGGACACAGGTTCCAGCCTTGTTGACGGTTCAGGCCGGCGCCAGCATCTCATACGTAAGGAAGACGACCACATTCAACCTGGCCTACAGCCGAGGCGTGAACAACGGCTCGGGTGTGCAGACCGGGTCGATTTCGGATACGGTCTCAGCCTCTGCGCAGCGAACGTTCGGACGGAACTGGTCGGGATCCCTTATGGGTGCCTACACGCGCACCTCGGGTTTGGCCATCAACGGAGCTGCATCCTCTCTCTTCGCCGGGACTCAGGTGAGCCGGCGACTTACCAACTCCCTGTCAGCCTTTGGCGCCTATACCGGGATTCACCAATCGATCGACAGCTCCCTTGCCGCCCGGAACGCCTTCAGCGGCTTCTCTCAGGTCTTTTCCATTGGAATCACATTTTCGCCGAGACAGACTCGTCTCGGTCAGTTTTAAGGAGTCACCATGCTTGGACATCGGGCGCTATCGGTCGACGATTACTTTACTATCCTGAAGAAACGCTGGTGGATCGTAATCGTACCGGCCATCATCTTCGCAATTGTGGGAGTGGGGCTGACGTTTTTCGTCCAGCCGGAGTACATCTCACAGACTTTGGTCTTGATTGAGCAGCAAAAGGTTCCGGATAACTACGTAAAGCCGATCGTCTCCGAAGATCTGAATGCGCGGCTAGCGTCGATGCAGGAGCAGATCCTCAGCCGGTCGCGGCTGCAGCCGATCATCGAGCGATTCAACCTCTACGGCACAAGTGGCATGGGGATGGATGGCCGAATCGACAAGGTGCGCAAGGACATCCAGATCAAGCCGATCGAATCTCAGATCGCACGCACGGGCGGGCTGCCGGGGTTCTTCATCTCGTTCAAGGCGGGGGATGCACATACGGCTCAGCAGGTCTGCGGCGAGATTACCTCTCTGTTCATCAGCGAAAATCTTCACGCCCGCGAACAGTCCGCGCAGGGTACAACCGAATTTCTGAAGCAGCAGTTGAGTGACGCCAAGCGGAACCTCGACGAACAGGACTCCAAGCTGGCCGCCTTCCAGCGCACCTATGCAGGCCGCCTGCCCGGGGAAGAGACCACCAACATGACCATGCTCACCAGCCTGAACACCCAGTTGGAAGCAGCGACCCAGGCACTCGCCCGCATGGAGAGCGACAAGACCTACGGCGAGACCATGCTGGCCTCGCAGACCCGCGACCTTCCAGCGTCCGATCAGCAGAAGGTGCAGCCGCAGACTCAGCAGGCAGAGCTCACGCAGCTCATCGCGCAGGAGGCGGATCTAACCTCGCGCTACACGGAAGACTATCCGGACGTCGTCTCGACACGCCGCAAGATCAGAGAGCTCCGCGCCCAGATGGCCAAGGCGCCCGCTCCCTCTTCCTCTCCAGCGCCCGTATCCAGCGCGCCGAAGGGACCGGAGCCAGCCAACATCGTCTCGATGCGAGCGCAGTTGCACTCGCTGGACATGGGAATCGCGCAGAAGAAGCGCGACCAGATGAACATTCAATCGCAACTTCGGCAGTATCAGGACAGGATCTCCTCCAGCCCGACCGTCCAGGCGGAGTACAAGCAGCTCACACGCGACTATCAGACGGCTCAGGGCTTCTACGACGATCTGTTGCAGAAGATGAACCAGTCCAAGATGGCGACCGATCTTGAACGCAGACAGCAAGGCGAGCAGTTCAAGCTAATGGATGAGCCGAACCTGCCTGAGGGACCCTCCTTTCCGAAGCGCGGCGCATTCCTTGGCGGCGGACTGGGAGCTGGGATGATGCTTGGCTTGCTCATCGTGGCCTGGATCGAGTATCGCGACACTGCGATCCGCAGCGAACGCGATCTCTGGGCCTTTACCAAGCTGCCCACGCTCGGCATGATCTCTCTTACAGCCGATGCCGCCCCGCAGGAGACGAAGAGTCGATTCAATCTACGCGGACGAAGAAACAAGGCCATACCAGCGAACACTCCGCTGATGAACGCAGGTAGATAGCCATGTATAAGTCCTTTTTCAAACTGCAAAGCAGTCCCTTCGGAACCAGCCCGGACCCGCGTTTTCTCTACATGATGCCCCACACCCGCGAGGCGCTGGCCTGCCTGGAGTACGGCATCTCCGCACGCAAGGGATTCACCGTCCTCACCGGGGAGGTAGGCACCGGCAAGACGACGCTGCTGCGACGGGCGCTCAGCTCGTTCAGCAACCGGCGCGTCTCCACCGCATTCGTCTTCAATCCACGTCTCGACGTGCTGGACTTCCTGGAGTTTGTCCTGACGGACTTCGGCCTCGTGCCGACTACCCGGACCAAGTCCGGAATGCTGCTTCAACTGAACCGCTGGTTGATCGAGCGATTCCGCATGGAAGAGACCTGCGTCGTCGTCGTCGACGAGGCGCAGAACCTCTCCTGGGACCTGCTGGAAGAGATCCGCCTCCTCACAAACTTGGAGACCTCCTCGGAGAAGCTGTTGCAGATCGTTCTCTCCGGCCAGCCCGAGCTCGAAGAGAAGCTGCGGCACCCCAGCGTCCGCCAGCTACGACAGCGCGTGTCGCTATGGTGCAGAACGCAGTCGCTAACCGAGGTTCAGACACAGGCCTACGTAGCCGAGCGGCTCAGAATCGCCGGCGCCTCCTGGCAGATCTTTCCGCCTGAGACCCTCGAGCTGATCCATCGTTACAGCCGCGGAATTCCGCGCATCATCAACCTCATATGCGAGCACGCGTTGATCAACGCCTACGTCGAACAGATTCAGCAGGTGACAGTACCCATCATCGAAAGCGTGGCAGCCGAGTTAGAGTTGGAGACCCAGCCCTTTCTACTCTCTACCGCGGGTCTAGGGGCAGGCGGGCACGGAACCCGCAATGCATCGAGAGACTCATCAGGCTTTATGCCTGCTTTCAATGACGAACAGAACGGGAGACAGGACCGATGAGCCGGATCTACGAAGCGCTACAAAAAGCCGAGTCGGAACGAAAGGCAACCCAAGGCAGCCAGCAGACCATACCCAACGGTCTGCGCTCCGAGGCCGCCGTTGCGGAGTACGAGATTCCCGTAGGACAGCGCCCTGACCTGACCCGCGAACGCGAGTTTGAGGTAGAGGCGCCCGAGATTCTATCCCCGTATGCCGCGCCCGCGCTGGATCTCAACAACGTCCCGAGGCACACCTGGACCCCCAACTACACGCAGCTTCCATCACTGCAGGAACGTGGTCCGGCGGTGGAGCAGTTCCGCAGCCTGCGCTCCCGCATCCACGAGCTGCGCGACATCCATCCCCTCAAGTCGATCCTCGTCAGCAGTGGACTTCCGCAGGAGGGAAAGAGCTTCGTCGCAGCCAATCTGGCGGTCAGCCTGGCGCGGCACAAGAACAGCAAGGTTCTGCTCATCGATGGTGATATGCGCCGCTACACCTTGCATCAGTTGCTCGGCTGTCAGCCGCATCCAGGATTGGCCGATTATCTCGCGGGTAAAGCAGAGATGATAGAAGTGATGCAGCGAGCGGAGGACGCTCCCGCGCTGGGCAAGCAGGGAGCAGCCATTCTGCCGAACCTGACCTTTATCGCTGGAGGCAACGGAGGCGACAAGGCTGCCGATCTTTCTGGCAATCCAAGATTTGGAGAACTCATACGAGCCGCCTCTCCGTACTTCGACTGGATCATCGTGGACTCGTCGCCGGTGCTTCCCGTCTCGGACGCGGTCAACCTGGCGAGGTCGTGCGATGGAGTGCTGCTGGTTGCGCGTGGAGGAGTCACGAAGTTCCCCGTGGCGCAGAGAGCGCAGAGTGAGCTTAAGGCCTCGAACATCCTCGGCTTTGTACTGAATGCGATCGAACAGGCGCCCCAGGTCGGAACCTACTACGGCTACGACGCGGAAAAAGAAGAGTAACAACAGGATGGAGCACGCGACACAATGATACGGCTGTTCAATGTGTACTACCCAACCCGCACCATTGTTCTTCTGCTTTGCGAAACCCTGATCGTAACTGGCTCCTTTCTGCTGGCGACGGTGCTGCTGACAGGGCCGGATACCTATCTGGTGCTGAACTACGAGTACGGTGGCCTCAAGATTCTGGGTCTCACCGTGCTCACGCTGCTGGCATCGTACTACTTCGATCTGTACGAGCCACAACGCATCTCGGCGCGTTGGGAGATCTACTTCCGACTGTTGCTCGTGCTGGGCTTCCTCTCCTTTCTTCTGTCGGCCATTACGTACTTCTTTCCGGCCATGGATATCGCCCGCTACGTCCTGGTACTGGGCCTCACCTTCCTCACCATAGCCCTGGTGGCCTGGCGCAGCGCCTATCAATGGATCATCGGACACAAGGTCTTTCGCGAACGGGTCTATGTGCTGGGTTCGGGTGAGCGGGCGCAGACCGTCATCGAAACCCTGCGCACAAGAAAAGACGCAGGCATGGAGATCGTCGGATCGGACGAAGTCACGCCCGACAAGGACCGCCGCAAAGAGGCGTTCGAAGCCGCCATGGAGAAGTTCCTGGGCCCCAATCCTCCCGTCGACCGCGTCATCATCGCGCTCGAAGAGCGCCGCGGAGAGCTTCCGGTGCGAGAGCTCATCAAGCTACGCTTCAACGGAATTGTGGTGGAGGATTCGGCCGCGCTCCTGGAGCGTCTCACCGGAAAGCTGCACCTCAACAGCATCAGCCCCAGCAGCTTTATCTTCAGCGAAGGATTTCGCATCAAGCCGTCGCAGCAGATCTCGCGGCGCATCGTCTCCACCTTGACGGCGGCCGTCGGCCTGCTCCTCGTTCTCCCGTTCCTTCCTCTAATTGTTCTGCTGGTGCGCTTGTCGTCCCCCGGCCCCATCTTCTTTCACCAGGTTCGGGTTGGAATGAACGGGCGGACCTTCAAGGTCCACAAGTTCCGCACCATGCGGATCGACGCCGAGGTAAGCGGAGCAAAATGGGCGACCAAGAACGATCCGCGCGTCACCAGGGTCGGGATGTTCATGCGCAAGACCCGCCTGGACGAGCTGCCCCAGCTTTGGAACGTCCTGTGCGGCGATATGGGCTTTGTCGGCCCGCGCCCCGAACGGCCGGAGTTTGTTCCCATGCTGGTCGAAAAGATTCCCTACTTCGAGCTGCGGCATATGATCCGCCCCGGTCTCACCGGCTGGGCGCAGGTCCGCTACGGCTACGGCGCAACCCTGGCTGAGGCTCGGGAAAAACTGGAGTTCGATCTGTACTACATCAAGCACATGACGCTTGGCCTGGACCTGCTGATCATGTTCGAGACCGTCAAGACCATCATTCGACGGCAAGGCGCCCAGTAGGGTCTGGGCGCGGCATCCGCACTTTCGGCATCTGCCTGCTCATTCCCATCTAGCTCTACTCATTTCGTTCCGTTAGTAGACCCGGTTCCGGGAGGAGAGCGCCGTCTTGAGGGTGCGTTCGTCGGGTGTCTTCTTCATCAGTTGAGGCACACGGATCGGGCGGGGTGGAACCTCCGGCATGCCGGCCTCGCTCAGCTTGTAGAGTAGCGAGCGATAGCTGATCTGGAGCCACTTCGCCGTCTTCTGCCGATTCCAGCTATTTGCCTGCAACACTTTGAGGATGATCTGCCGTTCCAGATCCTGGGTCGCCTGCTTCGTAATGCGCTTCAGCGACACCGGCTCGCTCAGGTCGATCTCCGTCGTGATTCCGCCGTTGCGGGGGGTATCCGGCATCAGCTCCGCGACCAGGGCCTCTTCGCTTCCGATCAGGACGTAACTTCGGATGAGGTTCTCCAACTGGCGGATGTTGCCCGGCCAGTGGTAGTTCTGCATCAGGCGCACGGCGCTCTTGGAGAGCAGCTCCGGGGTGCTCTGGAAGGCCTTGGCGTAGTGCTCGATGAAATGATCGATCAAAATGGGCAAATCGGCAATTCTTTGCCGCAAAGGTGGAAGATTAATCGTCACTGCATTAATGCGGAAGAGGAAATCCAGCCGGAAGGTTCCCTCTTCGACCTGGCTGCGAAGATCGCCGTTCGAGGCGGAGACCAGGCGAGTCGCGATGGAGCGGGGCTCGTGTCCGCCGACCCGGACGAAAGTACCATCCTGCAACACTTGCAGCAGCTTCGACTGAACCGCCAGGTCTAAACTTCCGACCTCATCGAGAAAAAGAGTTCCATTGTGGGCCTGTTCGACGCGTCCCAATTTGGTGCTCATCGCCCCCGTAAAAGCTCCCTTTTCATAGCCGAATAACTCAGTCTCCAGCAGGGAGTTCGGAATCGCGGGACAACTCACCTTCACCAGAGAGCCCCGGGCGCGCATCGAGAAAGCATGCAGAAGGCGCACGGCAATCTCTTTCCCAGTGCCGCTCTCGCCTTGTATCAAAACGGGAACGTCCGTCTCCGCGACCCGCTCTAGCTTATTCCGGACCGCCTGCATCGCAGGAGTCTTCCCGAAGATAATGTCGAGAGGGGGCAGATCAAGTAACGTCGCGGACTCATTGTTGTGCACCAAGGTCATTTTTTCCTATCAAGGTCGGCAGTCCGGAAAGACTGGTACATACGTCAACAAGCACGTTGATAGCCATTTCCGAGTCATTCAGGGGCCAATTTAAGGTCAATCTATGGTCAATAGAGCGCGTATATGAAAAACCGGAAAAAGTTGTCTTGGTGGAAGCTTGTTGTTCAACATTGGAGCGGTTACTTGTAAATTTATTACTAAGGTAACAATAGGAAAAAAGAACTTTTTAATTTCTCCAACCTACCTACAACCATGTAAGCTTGCAGTACTCTAAGAGAGAAAGGGAAAACCTTTATCTCTTTTGTCAGCAAGATTAGTAACACTGTCTGCTAACGTTCTTTGATTTCCCAAGGAACTTGAGAATGGTTTTGCGAAGTACTACGCAACGCCTCATCAATTTCTAACACGGAGACGATTTAAAGATCATATCTGGGGCTGGTTAGTAAGGGACTTGATGGGCCAGAGCTTCAAGTTCACGAGTTTGGCCGAAGTGGGCACTAATCCCATGCTGGCCGAAACAGGGGTTTTTCTATGTCGGCATCGTTGTCTTATTCAATGTCTGTCCTAAAATCAAACGCTAAAGCCCGTGCCCAGGTCCTTATCCTGGAACCAGATCTTGCAGTTCTGGACTATCTACGCTCTACGCTCGGCGACCAGTACTCCCTCAGCCTCTTCTCCGAGGAGCAGACGCTTCTGGACCGCCTGGAGCAGACCGGCGACCCGGATCTCCTTTTGCTCGCATTACATGCGAACCGCGATCCCATGCCGCTGCTGACCCACATCCGCTGCACCAAGCCGAACCTGCCGGTCATCGTCCTCTCCTGCTCTGCCGAGCTCGGCG
Source organism: Granulicella sp. dw_53 (assembly GCF_018449545.1). GTDB lineage: Bacteria > Acidobacteriota > Terriglobia > Terriglobales > Acidobacteriaceae > Edaphobacter. Next base: position 303,818 of record NZ_JAAVUR010000002.1, read on the forward strand.
ATCTGGAGATGGTGATCCGCCTGGGTGTTCGCGCCATTGTGATGAAGCCCTTCCTGGGAAGCGACGTACAGCAGGCGATCGAAGAGCACCTCGCCGCGGTCACCGCAGACAAAGACAAAAAAGCGGCCATCGCCGACACCATGCGCGAGATCCCGCTGAACGAGACGCACTCGTTCGTGCGGTCCAGCAAGCGTATGCGCGACCTCGAGGCTCAGGCCGTGCTGGTAGCACGCGCCGATATCCCATTGCTCATCTTGGGTGAGAGCGGAACCGGCAAGGAAATCCTCGCTCTCTATACCCACAAGATGTCCTCGCGAAGCTCGAAGATCTTCCTCAAGGTTAACTGCGCCGCAGTTCCGGCCGACCTGTTGGAGAGCGAGCTGTTTGGCTACGAGCAGGGCGCCTTCACCGGCGCGATCAAGACCAAGCCGGGCAAGTTCGAGACTTGCACCGGAGGAACTATCTTCCTGGACGAGATCGGCGAGATGCCCGCGATCCTGCAAGCCAAACTCCTGCAGGTCCTGCAGGACGGAACCTTCTCGCGCTTAGGCAGCCGCTCCCCGATGAAGGTCGACGTCCGTGTCATCGCCGCGACCAACATCAATATGAAGGAAGCGATGGCGAACAAGAGCTTTCGTGAAGATCTCTACTACCGCCTGAACGGCTTCACCTTGAGCATCCCCCCGCTGCGCGAGCGCAAGGAAGAGATTCCTGTGCTCTCCGAGTACTTCATGCGCAAGGGCTCCAAGCGATACGGCCGCGAAGTCCTGCCGTTCTCGAAGAACCTGATCGACGCCTTGGTGGCTCACCACTGGCCCGGCAATCTCCGCGAGTTGGAGAACGTAGTAAACCGTTATCTCGTCTTGGGCGACGAACGAGCGATCCTCGACGAGCTGGCCCCACCCGAAAGCGTGGAGACAGCATCCTTGGGATCGTCTTCGGAGGCTCCCAACGGCGCAGGACTTAAGGCTCTCGTACGAAGCCTTAAGGGCGAGGCTGAATCCACGGCCATCGCGCAGGTACTGGAGGGGGTTGGATGGAATCGGAAGGCAGCGGCAAACGACCTTCAAATCAGCTACAAGGCTCTGCTGTACAAGATCAAGCAGTACGATCTGTCGCCGCAGAATCGCGCATAGCCGGGAGTCGAGTGGAATCAGAGTCTTCTACAACCTATCGCATCGTCATCCGCTACGAAGATCATGCCGTCCGAGGTCTGGCTGAAGCCAGCGACCTCGGTTCCATCGATCAACTGCTGCGGAATGAACCCACATCCTCGTTCGAATCCATCCGGCTGAAGCTGGTGGACTCAAACATCTCCGAGGAAGTCTCCACCAAGAACGCCAAGGCCGTCTTCTTTGTGAAGACCTTCGACGGCGACCTCCGCCACCGCGCCCTCCACTTCCACGAGAACGCCCCAATCGTTCAAGGCCTTTGGGTGCGCATCGCCTTCCACGACGGCGAGACCATTGAGGGGATCATCAGCAACACCCGCGACTACGTCCTCGAGCAGGGCTTCTTCATGATGCCCACCGATCCCAACGGCAACAACCGTCTGATCTACGTCTTGAAGGACCGCCTCAAGGACTTCAACGTCCTCGGAATGCGCAACGCTCCCAAGATGTTCAAGACGAACTAAAGAAAATCCAACGAATCGCATCCCTTTCCCGAGACATCGGAAGGGGATGCGATTCATCGCACACACCTCCCCTGTTTGTGCAAAAAACAGTCTGCTCCGGTATCCAACCGGCCTCGCTTCCTGAGCGTCGAATACCCCTATAGAGCGCTGTAAATCTTCATCAAGATCAGCTCCCATGAACCGCTGAAGCATCCCACTAAAGTGGCAGCGTAAGTACCTTTGGGGGTACCTATACTAAAGCGGTGACTGTGTTCTATCAACGCGCAAACAGGTCAACTCCTCAAAATGTCAGCCCCTCCCATCTACGCCCTGATTCCGAAGCAGATCGAGCGCCTGTCGCTGCATCGATTCGAGTGGCTCCGATTTCCTGAGCCCCTCGAAGAGCGGTTTGAGCAGGACATCTCCACCTACAGAACGCAGCGCCTATGGATCGAGACCCTGATCGCGATTGCGTTCTTCAATTTGTTCCTGTTTGCGAATCATTTTCTCCTCCACACCATCTCCTGGAAGACCTTGCTGGTCCGATCCTGCCTCATCACTCCCGTCGCGCTCATGGTGAACGTCACCATGCGTGTGAAGCCAGTCCCCGTCTACCGCGAGCTGAGCATCGCCCTCGCCGCCTGCTGGATGTGCTACACGCACCTCTATCTGGAGCTCGGCCCCTACGCGATGGGTCCGACCTACGCGCAGGTCGGCGTAATCATCGTGGTGCTGTTCACCAACGTCGTCATGCGGCTGCAGTTCCCCTACGCGCTCGCTGCCTCGGTCGCGATGATGGCCGGCGACCTGATATTTCTCTATCGCAACAACTTCGAAGGCTCCGCAGAGAAGATCTTCGCTGCAATGCTGACGCTATGCGCCATCTCCATGACCGTGATGGCCAACTACACCCTCGGCCGCGACGAGCGCATGGGCTACCTGCAACGCCTACGCGGCGAGATCCAGAGCGCGCAGCTCACAGTGAGCAACGAGGAGTTGATGCGCATCTCTACCCTCGACTCGCTAACCGGCCTGGCGAACCGCCACTCCTTCACCAACCAGTACATGGTTCTGTGGAAGCAGGCGCTCACCTCGCGCGCACCGCTCTCGGCGGTAGTCATCGACATCGACAACTTCAAAGCGGTCAACGATCTCTGCGGACACCTCTACGGCGATCAGGTCATCAAGCGTGTGGCCTTGCTGCTGCAACAGGCGCTGCGAGGCAAGCAGGACTTCGCAGCACGCTTCGGCGGGGAGGAGTTCGTGGTGCTGCTCCCAGGCGCAAGTCCCGAAGTCGGCATGCTCGTAGCCGAGCGCATCCGCAAGCTGATCGAGGTAGCCGGAACTCCAGCCCTGGAAGAGGTCCCCGAGCTGCCTTCGGTCTGGGCGACGGTAAGCTGCGGCGTAGCGACCTGCTGGCCCACCCACACCGATAAGCCCGATGGCCTGCTGGAGGCCGCGGACAAAGCCCTGTACGAGGCCAAGGACAGCGGCCGCAACTGTGTCTGCTACGGCGAAGCCGTCATGACCTATACCCGCCCGCACCTCGTCCCGACGCCTCCCAGCATAGGCCAGGCTCCGGGCGTCGGACATCAACCCTTCGCCTGACCCTCCTGGAATCTCTAGGAGATCTTCTCTGCGGTAAAGACCAGAAAATTCCCATCCGGATCGGTCACAATCACGGTATGCTTCCCATGCTTGAAGTCGACTCCGCGGCTCTTAAGCTCGTGCTCGGTCTTCTTCAGATCTGGAACGAAGAGAAAGATCCGCGAAGCAGTGCCATTCAGAGGCTGCAGCAAAATCTGCTGCGCCTGGATCCTTCCGCTCGCTCCCGGATCTTCACTATCCGGAATGAGCAGCACCGTCTTGCTATGCGGCGCTAAAGAGAAGCCCAGCTTGACCGTATAAAAATTGATGGCTGCAGGGATATCCTTCATGCTTAGCCCTACCGCGAAGAAGCTGTCCGCGATCCGGTTCGGCCCCAGATGTTTGCCTCGGTCCTCAAAGTGGAGCGAGCCGGGCATGTACTGGGTGTACTCGATATTCTGGTTCTCCGGCCCGCGCAGCGTGAACAGCAGATTGCCCGCCCCGGCCTTGCGTACGGCGTTAGGCGTAAGACCTTGCGCGACATCGTAGTCATGCAGAGCCGTAAGATCGTCCCCATCGAAGCAGAGGTGAAGAAACCCATACGCAGGCTGATTATCTGGCTGCGCCGGCTTCGGGTACAGCTCGATAAACTGCCTGTCGTTGACCTTGAGGAAAGCTTGCGTGACGACCCCGTTCTTATCGAACGCGAACGACTGCTGGTAGCCGAGCTTCTCGTAGAACGCCCGTGACAACCCAACATCGTTGACCCGGATAGCGATGTGAGCCAACCCGTGGATCGGAGGCGAAGGAGCGCCAATCTGGCCGGAGGCGAAGGGAGCCAGCAGCAGCGCGGCTGCTAGGCTCAAGGTACGCGGGATAGGGTTGGACATGAACATACGTTGTGGCTCTCTCTCCAAATTGGTGTTGCATCGGTGAAAAATATCGCAGACCACCATGCCGGAATCGGCAGCCTGCGGCGACATAGCGGGACCGATCCGCTTGGGTCAGGTGTTGATCGCTTCAGTTGCGAATGCTAACTCTTTACTAACAAAAATGGAAACCAAGGCGATAACCGCCCGCCCGTCCTTCTCTCGCCGCATCCGGCCCTCTGCCGGAATCATCTAGCACTCATCGTGTTTACCCCCTAGCGTCTTTTGCCAGGAGCTCGAATCGTTCGAGCACAGAAGATATCAGTTACACCGGCTGCGAAAAATAAAAGGTTAGGAAACAACATGTTCAATCAGACAGTCCAGCAGTTTTTCACGAACTACGCCCTCATTCAGGAGAGCGGCTTTGAGGTCTTCGCCCGCGAACAGTCCAAGCTGTTTACGCCGGATCTGGTGACGATCTCCCGGGATTACCGTGGCACGCTGACCTATCACGGCATCGACGCCTACTTCGACTCCCTGAAGGATTGGTTCCAGTACTTCACGACAGGCAGCAATTTTTACCTCGAATTCGAAGAAGCGACGTCCACCCATGCGCTCGTGAGGATGCACGGCAACGTCCAGTTGGTGCAGCCCGTGGACGGCAAAACCGTCAGCGAAGAGGGCCACCACGACTGGACCGAAGAGTTCGAGCTGGTCGACGGCCTCATCAAAAAACTCGACGTCAAGCTGACCCTCTTGTAAGGCCGATCTTGCAGGGGCTGGAGGGCGCGGAGCTGCGGGTGCCCGGTATGGATGTACATGATCTACGCTGAGTGGCTGGTAAGGACTGCTTCGATCTGGTCCAAAGCCCAGGCCAGGTCCGGCTCTTCGATCACGAGCGGCGGAGCCAGCCGGATCACAGTGTCGTGCGTCTCTTTGCACAGCAGCCCGCGATCCTTCAGCTCTTCGCACAGAGGCCGAGCAGGTACGTTGAGTTCCACCGCCAGCCACAGACCCTTGCCGCGAACCGCTTGGATCAGCGGACTGTCGATCTGCTGGAGGCGAGCCAGCGTATATTCGCCAAGCGTAGCCGAGCGGGCCGAGAGATCCTCGTCCACGATCACCTTGAGCGCGGCCCTGGCTACGGCACAGGCCAGGGGATTACCGCCAAAGGTGCTGCCATGGTCCCCGGGCGTAAAGACCCCCAGAACATCACGCCGGCTCAGCACAGCCGAGACCGGATAGTAGCCCCCGGAGAGCGCCTTGCCGATGATGACCACGTCAGGCGTGATGCCGTCATGCTCATAGGCAAAGAGCTTGCCCGTGCGTCCCAGCCCCGACTGAATCTCATCCAGCACCAAAAGGACGTTGTTCTCCCGGCAAACGGCAGCAGCGGCGGCAAGGTAGCCAGCAGGCGGGATCAGCACGCCAGCCTCCCCCTGGATCGGTTCGAGCAGGAAGGCGCATGTATTGGGCGTAATGGCGGCACGTAGCGCCTCGATATCCCCCAGCGGCACGTGCCGGAAGCCCGGCGTAAACGGACCGAAGCCCTCCCGGTACTGCTGCTCCGACGAGAAGCCCACGACGGTAGTCGTGCGGCCATGAAAGTTGTTGGAGAGCACGATGATCTCAGCCTGGTCGGCAGGGATGCCCTTCACCGTATAGCCCCACTTGCGTGCTGCCTTGATGGCCGTCTCCACCGCCTCGACGCCGGAGTTCATCGGCAGCGCCATGTCGAATCCGGTCAGGTCGTGAAGCTCCTTCAGCAGCAGCGGCAACTGGTCGTTGCGGAAGGCGCGGGAGGTCAGGGTGACCTTGTGCACCTGCTCGTAGAACGCCTTGAGAATCGCGGGATGGCAGTGGCCCTGGTTGACCGCCGAGTAGGCCGCCAGGAAGTCGAGATACTTGCGGCCGTTGACGTCCCACACCCAGGCGCCAGCGGCGCGCTCGATGACCACGTCGAGGGGATGATAGTTATGGGCTCCGTACTGCTCTTCGTAGGCGATAAGCTCTGCGGCCTGGCTGGAGTCATGCCGTGTGGCTGATTGAAATATTGACTGGGAGGCTGGCACGGGGAGTCCGTCTCTCTCTTTTGAGCGACTGATACTGCCGATGTCCCCCATGCGGATAGGCCGCGCTGCCGGAGTTTGCTTGCAGCACAATGCGCCGTCCGATGTCGGAAGCACAGTCAAAATGCAGGAAGCTTGGGGACTGATCCTCCCTCTATGCTACATGGACCAGAGCCACGAGAGAAGATTCGCCCCCGAAATGGATGTTTATGTGAGTCCGCTGTATGTTTATGCGGCAAGACAGGCGCTCGAAAACCCTCATCGTCAATGACTTGCAGATTTAATCCGCATTTTGCCGGGAAAACCATTGTCAAGTCCCAAAGTTACCTAACTCCATGTCAACCAACGACTTCAAAGTGGCACTTTAGTTTCGGTCCATCTCGTAAAATAGAAACAGAGTCGAAACCAAAACAACGAGCTCCAGCCAATTGGCAGGAGCTCGTTGAAGTTAACCGGGAGAGGGATTGCTGTAAGTGACGCTGGCAGACGGTTTTGGCCGTAAGCCTTTTGTTTAGAATATTTTGGCAAAGGGAGACGCCGTCATCTCGCTCAATCGAAACAGCTTACGCCCCGGCAAGGGGGGAGGGGTGGTGCCTGGGGCTCCACATGGGCGACGATCCATCACCGGTACGCCCCCTGCGGCATCATCCGGAGCGGTGTATCGACGTCGCCAGGCACGGTCTTGGCCTCTGCCTCGGTCAATTGTTTCGCACGGATAGCCGCTCCGACCAGAAGCCATAGAAGCGCGGTGATCTCGATATACGTCCACCGGTCGCCAAAGAAGTTAGCGACCGCACACGAAACCACGGCCAGCAGCAGGCCCAGACCGAGTCCTTGGTAGAGCGGATCAGTCGCTGTCTTGAAGAGCTTGTATCCAACCGAAAACATCTGTTGGATCAGCAAAGCGGCGAAGATGATTCCGATGACCCCGGTCTCGACCAGCACCTTGATGTACCAGTTGTGCGTGTCTTTCAGGTCGTCGGTGTGCTTGCCCATCTGAAACGTCGCGTATCCAGTTCCGAAGATCGGGCTGTGTATGATCGAGTCCTTCGCAGCCGTCCAGAGATCCACGCGTTCCTGGGCAGAAGCCTCCAGCCGGCCATTGGAGTTCGAAGTCATATTCACCCGCTGTTGCACGGCCGTCGGCACAATGAACTGCCATGTGAACAAGAACACCGCCAGGATCACCAAAAGCTTGCGGTCCTTCAAAATCGCAAGGACAAAGACGCTCGCCAGCAACGCCAGGTAAGAACCGCGGGAGAACGTGTACATCGTCGCCAGGATCGTCGCACCCACTAGCGCGTAGCACAGCAGCTTGACCTTGATACGCTTCATGAACTGCCCGAATCCCCAGAAGAACATGCCAAACTGGGCCAGAAACGCGGCGGTCTGGTTCGACCCGTAACCCAGCGGACCACCGCTTCGTTTGTTCTCGTCAAAGTTGGCCCAGCTATGCGACAAACTCTCCATCAGGCAACTTCGGTCGATGGCGAAGAGAGAAAATCCGGTCAGGAGAATGACGGTCCGCACCGCCTTCCGATCGTTCACCACCAACCCAGCCGCTAGAAATACCAGCGGAATCAGCATGTAATCTTTCCAGGTTACAAAATTGATGTCGGAAAGCCACAGTGGAGCTGGCGCATTTCCCAGCGCGGTACCGAACCACATGGAGACGTATAAATACACGGCAAAAGCGAACCAGATCCCGTATAGCTTCGACTTGGGCCGCTCTGTGCAATGGATAAAGCCGCCAATCACCACCGCGAGCACCAGGATCGAAAGCACATTGCTGCCCAGAGGATAGTCTAGAAAGTGATCCCGCATCGTGCGATATGGCAGAAATGGGATCATGTAGTACAGACCGTACAAGGGCTTACCGCCCAGTGATACCAGGGACATAACCCAGAACCCCAGGTACGCTAAAAGCGGAATATAGTGCCCAATTCCAATTCCCAAGGGATGGTCCTCTCAGTTGCCCGTCGATGCCGGTCGCGTCGTCATCTCATCTCCGCTACCTACACCCAAACCTTTTTACGGCCTGCAACAAAATTGTAGAACGCGAACGCTGCGGCTGCATTCAGCATTACAAACGTATTGGCGATAGCGACAGGCTGAATGCGCTTAGCTCCGGGATTCAAGGCGCCCAGCAACGCCAGCAAATAGAATCCCATCTGGAGCCAGAAGATCACCAGGTAGAAAGTCCCCTGACAGGCTGCCGAACTCACAACCATGACGACCAGCAGAAGCGGCACCAATAGCCGCAGAAGCTTGTGACTTATCAGGCGAAACAGAAGCGGATTTGCAGGAGAGATCAACCACGGCTCCTGTTTCAACAACTGATAGTTTCCAGTGAGAGTACGAACTTTACGGGAAAATTCTTTGCCCTTTTCTGCAAAGATTCGGTCTCGAGCGATCGCAAGCGGTTCGAAGACCACTCGTTTCCCTTGCCGAGCGACCATCATCGGAACATGAACGTCATCTAAGATCGTTCCCGGTGGAATCTCTCGATAGAACTCTCGCCGGATCGCATAAATCGCTCCAGTTACTCCAACTACGGATCCAGTCGCGGACTCCAGCTTTCGTACGATCTTCTCGATCTTCCAGTACAGCCCAAGCGCATCCTCTGGCTTTCCCGCGGCATTCTCAAGGAGAAGCTCTCCGCTTGCCGCGCCTATCTCTGGATCCGCTAGACAACTAACTAATTCCGATAACGCATTCACATCCACGTTCTGACGAGTATCCAGGAAACATAAAATTTCTCCTGTCGTATGTCGCACCGCCTCGTTCAACGCGTTGGCTTTACCGTGAGAATCATCCAAGATGACCGCTACAATCTGCGGTTCGCAGCTTTGCAGAAATGCCGCAGTTCCGTCGGTAGAACCGTCCGATACAACGACGATCTGGATCAGTTCCTGTGGATACTGCAGTAAACGCAGATTCTGCAACTTTTGAGGTAGATTCTTCTCTTCGTTACGAGCTGCAATCACAATCGAGACGGTCGGCGTTATGTACGCTTTATGAACAGACCGCTGCCGCAACCGGACCAACACTGACAGCAAAGCCGCATAACCCACATACGCATAACCAACCAGCAGAAAAGATATCCAGAAGATCAGTTTCACTCGGTCCCCCAGAACAGACTATTGAAGATTCCCTTTATCTTCTGAGCTTTCTGTAACCTCTTCGAGGACATTGTTGATGTAGCCTCCAGATCCCGAACTCGACACCACCTTGCCGGGGTTGCCGAGCACCACGGAACCACTAGGCACATCGAAATTGACATAAGCCCCAGGTGCGATCAGGGCTTCACGTCCGATTGTAATTCTGCCTACAATCACAGCGTTTGCCCCAACCCAGACTCGGTCCTCCAACGTCGGTGCACCGATATGAGATCCTCGACTCGTGGCTCCAATTGTAACCCCCTGAGAGAGGTTGACGTTCGATCCTAGTACTGCGTATGGACTAACTACCACGCCACCGAAGTGTCCGATGAATAGTCCTGGACCAATCTTTGTCGTCGGTGAGATATCGAAACCATACTTGAATCGATAGTGGTGCAGATGAAACCGGTTGTATAAGTAGGCAACAGCACCGGTCGATTTTTTACTATCTGCATAGTGAGCCACCTTTCGCAGATAGTAAGTAAAGCGGAACCCCGGATGGTTGATATAAGCCGCAAACAAAGCGCGTCTGCTTGTCCCGCCACCGTAGCGGTACAGATCGGCCCGAAGCGTCTGCCATAGTTTGGAGTTCATTTCATTCCTTACTGCTGGGAACTAGTCTCACGTTGTCGCTCAATTTGTCGTATGTCTTTTAGCGTGGGTCAAGTCATTTGAAATTCACACGTTGATCTCAGTCAAGATACATGATCGTTCAGGCTGTTCCTCTTTTTACAGAGAAATCAACAATGCGTTTTCTTCCCTCTGTGTATTATGAGTAACAGTGCTTGGCACTTCTTCTGAAGCGCCGAGCCGTATGAACACTGTGCTTCTGATCTTTCCCCTGCCTTAGACCCCCTTACAATTGACATGTTTTCCCGCCAAGTATTCGAGGTCCTGTGCCCATACAAAGCGGGGGCCAGCGCACCTGTGTCTCCTCTGAAGTACTTAGCCTTATGAACACTGTGTTTCTGATCTTTCCTCTGCCTTAGGCCCATCTCCCAATTGGCACGTCCCCTCAGCTCAATACTGCGGTTCTGTGCCTATTGCAACGTAGTCTTTTCGGCAGTTCCAACGACATATTCCTACGACCTCCGTGGTACTCCCCAGACCCCTCTGTGTGAGTGCCCTAGGCCGTTCTTTGGCGTGTACTCAGGGAAGAAAGAAACGAAAGATTTTTCAGAGGTGCCTTTTGAATAGTCTCTTAAAGATGGTTTTAGCAGCAGTAGTGGTTAGTGGTGGATGCTTCGCTTCGATCGGCTGTGGAAGCAGTGTCACTGCGGCAGGTGCGACAATCGTGTCCGCTCCCCGCATCAGCCAAGTTCAGCCTGCGTTGATTCCAGTAGGTTCGCCCACCCAGACCATCCATGTCGCTGGAACCTCCTTCGGAGACGAAGCAGTCATTCTCTGGAACGGAAACGCCCTCAAAACCACTAAGGTAGATGCCAGCACGCTCGCGGGCAGTGTAGACAGCAGTGTTCTCGTAAATCCTTCTACGGCTCAACTGCAAGTCCAAAATACCAGCGATGGTCAGCAGTCGGTGCCTGTGGCAGTCACTGTAGCCGCAACCGACGTTGCATCTCCCGCTCCCCTCTCTATCGCGCCCGTCTCGCTTCCAGGCGGAATTCAGGGTGCTCCTTACCTGCAGCCACTGCAGGCCAATGGCGGAACCCCGGGCTATAGCTGGTCTGTATCGGCTGGCAGCCTTCCTGCGGGCCTTACCCTCTCACCGGCTGGAGTGATATCCGGTACGCCTACGACCACGGTGACCTTTAACAAGTTCACTGCCACTTTGACTGACACCAGCAAGCCGGTGCAATCCAAGTCGATTACTACCTCGATTCTTGTAGCGCCTCCCGCTTCAGCGGGGCCCTCCGCCTTGACGATCACATCTTCCAGTCTGGTTGCTGGAAACCAGGGCACACCTTATTCCCAGGCACTACAAGCCAATGGTGGAACCCCCGGCTATAGCTGGTCTGTATCGGCTGGCAGCCTTCCCGCAGGCCTTGCACTGGCACCAACCGGCATCATCTCCGGTACTCCTACGGCCGCAGCAAGCTTCAACAAGTTCACTGCCACTGTGACGGACAGCAGCAGCCCGGCGCAGTCCAAGTCGATTACCACCTCGATCGTCGTGTCTGCCTCGGCCCTGACCATCACCTCCTCAAACCTGGCTGCCGGCACTCGCGGCACGGCATACTCGCAGTCTTTGCAAGCAGCAGGCGGCACTTCGGCCTATAGCTGGTCTGTATCGGCTGGTAGCCTTCCCGCTGGCCTTACGCTGGCATCGACTGGCGTAGTCTCCGGTACCCCGACTGCTTCCGGTACCTCCGCCTTCACCGCTACTGTGACGGACAGCAGCAAGCCGGCGCAGTCCAAGTCGATCGCTACCTCGATCGTCGTGTCTGCCTCGGCCCTGACCATCACCTCCTCAAACCTGGCTGCCGGCACTCGCGGCACGGCATACTCGCAGTCTTTGCAAGCAGCAGGCGGCACTTCGGCCTATAGCTGGTCTGTATCGGCTGGTAGCCTTCCCGCTGGCCTTACGCTGGCATCGACTGGCGTAGTCTCCGGTACCCCGACTGCTTCCGGTACCTCCGCCTTCACCGCTACTGTGACGGACAGCAGCAAGCCGGCGCAGTCCAAGTCGATCGCTACCTCGATCGTCGTGTCTGCCTCGGCCCTGACCATCACCTCCTCAAACCTGGCTGCCGGCACTCGCGGCACGGCATACTCGCAGTCTTTGCAAGCAGCAGGCGGCACTTCGGCCTATAGCTGGTCTGTATCGGCTGGTAGCCTTCCCGCTGGCCTTACGCTGGCATCGACTGGCGTAGTCTCCGGTACCCCGACTGCTTCCGGTACCTCCGCCTTCACCGCTACTGTGACGGACAGCAGCAAGCCGGCGCAGTCCAAGTCCGCGACGAGCTCCATAACAATTGCGTCTACTGCACTCTCGATCACGTCGTCTAGCTTTGTCTCTGGAACGGATGGAACCAACTTCGCCCAGTCCCTCTCCGCCTCTGGAGGTACTCCTGGCTACGTGTGGACCATCAGTGCCGGCTCCTTGCCACCAGGTCTCACTCTTGCTGCAACCACTGGGGTAGTCTCAGGCACCCCTAACGTCGCCGGTACTTTCAACTTCACCGCTTCCGTCGCCGACAGCAGTTCGCCCGCCCAGTCGAAGTCGGCAGCATCCTCCATCGTCATCGCAGCCGCGACCGCCAGCGGTCCGGGTACCACATGGTATATCCGTCCGGATGGCGGCACGCGCTACTCTGCCAGGCAGACCAACGGCCAATGTGACGGCAAAGCCGACGCACCTTACGGCGGAGTCGGCACCAACCAACACTGCGCATACAGCGACTATCGTTACCTGTGGGATGACCAAAGCTACAACAACCGTGCCTGGGTTATCTCGGGCGGCGACACTGTCATCCTTCGCGGCGGCCCATGGCGTGTAGGGTGGGATGCCAACACTGGCCCGGGTGCAGGCGGCACATGGTGCTACGGCGCAGATAACATCGGCTGTGTCAATCCGGCTATTCCCGCCGGTACCGCCTCGCAGCACACGCGCATCCTTGGCGAGAACTATGCGTCTTGCGGTGAATCCAACAAAACCCAGATCTTTGGCGGCTTCGGAGTTATCACCGCGGTCAATCTTTCCGGAGCACAGTACGTCGATGTTCAATGCTTAGACATTACGCGCCACTCTAATTGCATGTCCTTCGGATCCCCAGTTTATCCTTCGTCTTGCAGCAGCAGCGCACCAGTGGACGACTTCGACTCCGACGGAATACATACTGACATTGCAACTCATGACCTCCTAATGCAGGATCTCTATATCCACGGCCACGTAGGCCGCGGTATCAAGGGGCCTATCGGCGGACTCGTTACCTGTCTCCGATGTGTCATCTCATATAACGGCGCTGCTGGCTGGGACTTCGATGATGGCAGTGCAACCCCATTCCCAGCCGGAGCTATCTGGAAGTTCAACTATTCCACAATTGAGTGGAGTGGATGCAACCAGGAGTACCCGGTCGTCAGCACCTTCCCCGCCATGTCCTGCTACGGTCAGAGTACTGGTGGCTACGGAGACGGCGTGGGAACGGCTGCAGGCACCGGTCTGGATGTAAGTATCGATCACTCTACCTTCCGCTATAACACTCAGGACGGTTTGGACCTAGGCCACGTCGATAGCGGATCACACACCTTGAATATCACCAACTCGACCGCATATGGTAACTCGGGTGGTACGTTCAAGTGGGGCGCGAACTTCACCACTGCAACCGTCCTCAATAACGAGGTGATTGGCAATTGCCTCCGGATGTCGGCTCCGATTCCCGGCGCTCCCAGCACCTATAACGCAAACTTGGCCGACTTCTGCCGAGCTCAAGATGCCGTGTCCTTCAATCTGCGCCAAGGCGGTACCGCTCTGCTAGCCAATAACACGATCGTCAGCTATGCTCCTACTACGTTTGACATTGCCTGCTGGGATACAAGCTGCTCTGCCAGTACGTTGACGTTCAAGAACAATATCGTCCTCGGATATAACAATCCCACCACTCTTGACATGGGTGGGCAGGCTGGAGGGCCTGGTAATTTCTACTTCCAAGCCGTCATCGGAAATATAGTTCGCAGTAACAACATTTTCTACGGGGTCCGGAACACCGACTGCCCAACAGGAAACCCGGGAGAAATGTGCTTGAGCCCACTCCTCGAAAATCAACCCACATGGGTCGATGAAACCTCGCTCGATCACTTCAACTTCAACCTGACTTCAGGCAGCCCTGCTCGAGGAGCCGGAGTCACTCTACCCTCAGTCCCACTTGACTATAATGGTGTGCGGCGGGCAAGCCCGCCCTCTATTGGGGCAATTGAATAGACGTAGTTGGACAGAAATAGGAGCGTTCGCATAATGAAATGGCTGCGAGACAATATACTCCGTGTTCTATTTGGGTCGTGTCTTGTACTCGCAGCTGTAGCTCCTTTACTGGCAGAAACGTGGTATGTACGTCCGGATGGTGGAACCCGATACTCTACTCGGGTCCGCACAGGACAATGCGATGGCAAGGCGGATGTTCCATACCGTGGCAAAGGTTCCAATCAGCATTGCGCGTTCAAAGACTATCGTTACCTCTGGGATGACCAAAGCTATAACAATGATGCGTGGGTCATCTCAGGGGGAGACACAGTAATTATCCGTGGCGGACCGTGGCGCGTAGGTTGGGACGCTAACTCCGGTCCGGGTGCAGGTTACACATGGTGTCTGGGTGGAGGTACTACCGGCTGCAGCAATGCAACCATTCCCTCCGGAACCCCCGCACAGCATACCCGGATTTTGGGAGAGAACTACGCGAACTGCTCCAACGGGGATGTACCAGATCGGTCGAAGCTTACACAGATCTTCGGCGGCTTCGGCATCATCACTCCCGTAAATCTATCCGGAGCCCAGTATGTCGACGTTGAGTGCTTGGAGATTACCCGCCACTCTCAATGTGTGGTCTTCGGACTGCCACCTTATCCCTCTACATGCAACCGAAGTACACCGTTCGACGACTTCGATTCGGATGGAATCCATACCGATACTAAAACCCACCATCTCTACATGCAGGACCTATGGATCCATGGCCATACCGGGCGCGGCATCAAAGGCCCTATTGGCGGTGAAGTAAGCTGTCTCCGTTGTAACATCGCGTACAACGGAGCTGCTGGCTGGGACTTTGATGATGGCAGTAACAGCGCCAGTGTTCATGGCCTTTGGAAGTTCAGCTACTCAAGTATTGAATGGAGCGGCTGCAATCAGGCCTACCCTGGCAACAACGCAATCTCCTGTTCTGGCCAGAGCAATGGAGGCTATGGCGACGGCGTTGGAACGCCAAGCGGCATGTGCCTGGCTGCTGTCATCGATCACTCCAGTTTTAGCTATAACACCCAGGACGGATTTGACCTCGGCCATTCAGATACTGGAACCGATTGCCCCCTTACCATTACGAACTCCATCGCCACCGGCAACGGCGGCGCTACATTCAAGTGGGGAGGGAACGAGAATCCGGTGATATTCACCAATAATGTGGTCATCGCAAATTGTCTCCGCATGTCCGCGCCTATTATGGGACAGCCAGTGACCTTTAATGCGCATTTAGGAGATTTTTGCCGTGCGCAGGATGCCCTGTCCTTCGACCTGCGTCAGGGAGGGACGGTATTTATGGCTAACAACACAATTGTTACCTACGCACCGACGACCTTCGACATCGATTGTTGGGAGGATCACGGTTGTTCTAACAGTACCCTGACTTATAAGAACAATATTATTCTTGCCTACGACAATCCTGCTACCTATAACCTGGGAGGAAAGGGAGGCGGTCCGGGAGGATTTTTCTTCCAAAAGCCGATCGGACACGTCGTTCGTTCCAACAACCTCTACTATGGAATTCGCGGATTCCGCTGCGGGGTAGGTCTTCAGAGCGAAAAATGTGAGAGTCCAAAATTTGTCTCTCAGCCCCAATTCTCCAAGGAACAAGACTTGGACAAGTTTGATTTTCATCTCTCCCCATCCAGTCCCGCCCGAGATTCAGGAGCTAACCTTCCTGAGGTCCGGATCGACTATACGGGAAAGCCCAGGCCATCTTCAGGAAACTACGACATGGGAGCGATCCAGCACTAATCGCCGCCTGGAGCAATACCGGGCAACGACAGTAGTCCCATTCCTAAAACTCGTGATTCCCGGCCTAAGTTTGGTAAGTATCACTCAGCGGTGCGGGCGTCGAAGACCAAGAAGACGCATCAGCAGGGAACCGGCGGTTCGGAGAGTATTTACTCCGAGCGGATAATACCAGAGCGCCCATAGTGAACTCTGGAAAGCAGTAGGAACCCGCCCCCGAAGCGCAAATGCTTCCGCCCGCTGCCGATAAATCCCGCTCATCGCCTGTCGTCGTGCGAACCACCCACAGCCCTTCGATCCATAATGCTTCTCGATAAATTGCAGTTGCGCCTGCAACATCCGCTCTGGATCAGTCGTCATGGAATCCGGAGAGGTACGGTACAGAGCGATTAAATGTGGCA
Organism: Granulicella sp. dw_53; assembly: GCF_018449545.1. GTDB lineage: Bacteria > Acidobacteriota > Terriglobia > Terriglobales > Acidobacteriaceae > Edaphobacter. Next base: position 320,178 of record NZ_JAAVUR010000002.1, read on the forward strand.
CCAATGCGACCTGATAGCGTTGCGAGATCCGCAGCCAAAGATCCCTATCTTCCGTCGCACGTAACGTCTCATCGAAGGTGCCCACCTCGTCCACGCATCGCCTGCGAAACGTAATCGTAGGACAGGGAAGGTAGACCGCCCGTGTATAAATCGACGACGCAATCCACCCCTCGCCGTTCTTCTGCGGTTCGGCAAAGGTGTCGATCACTTTGCCATCCGGTCCCACGCGTGAGATGTATCCGTAACTCAGGCCAACCTGGGAACGTCCTTCAAAGCTCTTCAACGACTGCTCGAGCCGCGTCGGGAGCCAGATATCGTCGGCGTCCAGCAGAGCCAGAAACTCTGCCGACGAGTTTCGAATCGCTGTATTCCGCGCCGCCGGCAACCCACGGTTCGGCTGTTGAATATACGCTAACTTTGGTCCCAGTCGTTGCATATACGGCCTGACGACTTCAGTCGTATTATCTGTACTCCCATCGTCGATTAGGAGAATGCGCCAGTCCTCGAACGTCTGCGCCTCCACACTATCCAACGCGATGGGCAGATACTTAGCGGCGTTATAAGCCGGTATAATTACATCAACCGTCGGCATTCTTGGTCCGCCTTTTGTACCCTTCTACAGTGATTGTCCCATCATAAATTGTGAACCGCTCAGCTTTGTATTTCTCTACCTGGTGGAAGGCCAAATTGACCACTTAGTATGATGATAAGTAACACGGTTAGCGTAGCAGCATGTGTTAAAAGCATCAGTAAAGTTACGAATAGAGGTTCACCGGAGCCCTCATGTTCTTTCGCGCCAGACGAGCCCTGCAACGCGCTCGGTTCAACTTCCAATGCCGCGCTCTGCTCGATACTCCGCCGCTCCACGCCGACACTGGGGTTCCGCGAGTGGCCCTCGTCTCTATGATCTGTCACGGCGAGGTCATTATGTACCTCCTGGCGGTCAAAACTTTTTGCCGCAAGCTCGGACGTAACCCTAGCATTGTGCTCCTTGACGACGGTTCCCTTACCAAGGATGACTACGCTGCAATCGCTCATCATCTTCCCGAAGCGACGATCGTCCACATCTCCAAGATCGCCAAAGCTGACTGTCCTACAGGAAGCTGCTGGGAGCGCCTTCTGCTCATCAGCGACTTAGTTCAGGATTCCTACGTCATCCAGATAGACTCCGACACCCTTACCCTCAACTCCATCCCCGAGATCAACGATTGCATCAGCTCCAATCGCAGCTTTACCTTGATGGGAGACCGCTCTTTCCCGGAGATCGAGTCCATGACGAGTGCTTCCGCCCGTTCTAAGGGAAACACCAATCACATGGTCCAAGCCGTCTGCGAGCGCTCCTTCGATCAGCTCCCGGAGAGCGTCTCGCTCAACTACGTCCGAGGAAACGCCGGCTTCGCGGGTTTTGCGAGCGGTTCCTTCGATCGCCAAAGAGTCGAATTCTTCTCAAATCTCATGCGCCGCATCGCAAAGGAAAAGTGGGACGAGTGGGGTAGCGAGCAGGTCACTTCCAGTCTTCTCATCGCCAATACCAAAGGTGCATACGCACTCAGCTTCCCCAAGTACCTCTCCTACTGGGCTCATCCAGACGTCGACTACACCCAGGCCTCCTTCATCCACTTCATCGGACCACATCGCTACGACAATGGCTTCTATCTCAAGAGCGCAAAGAAGATGATCGCGCTCTTGAAGGGCTGATAGAAGAAAGAGGGAACGGGACAGTCACAAGCGCAATCGTTCTGTTCTACTGCTCTGCCAACACATCTTCATACACCGCCATATAGTCCGACGTCATCCGCTTCGCTGAGAACTCCCGTGCTATCAGATTATGTCCCGCGTTTCCGAGCTCGCGCCGGCGTGGGGCGTCTTGCAACAGAGAGACGATGGCACTCGACAGCGCCGCAACGTTCTCCGGCGGAACCAGCACCCCTGTAACCCTGTTCTCGATCACGCTGGGCACTGCTCCTACCGCAGTCGCGATCACCGCCCGTCCGCTGGCCAATCCTTCCAGCAAAGACATCGGCAGGCCCTCCTGCCGGGAAGACGACACCATCAGATCCAGCGACGCGTATACGGCGGGCATATCGGCACGCTCACCTGCCAACCAGACCTCGTTCTCCACCTCGAGCGAGACAATCAACGCTTCCAGACTTGCCCGGTCCGGTCCTTCGCCCACTACGACAAATCGTGCTTCGGGTACTTCCTTGAGCGCACTCGCTGCGGCTTGGAGAAAGAGATCGACTCCTTTCTCCCGTGCGAGCCGGCCCACCAAACCGACCAGCAGATTGCCAGCCGCCACGCGTTTACTTGCCTCGCGAAACGTCGGCGCTGCTCCCTCAAACGGCTCGAGGTTGATGCCGTTCCGAATCAGATGACTCTTCTTCGCATCGACCTTCGCCCGCAGTAGCTGGCTCTTTACCTCGTCTGAGACGGCTACCACGCCCGCAAACGCACGCAGTACGAGCCGATCGATCTTGCCATACAGCGTCACCATCCAGTCGTTGTCGTACCACGTATGGCAGGTGGAGACCATCGGAACGCCGCGGCCTCGTAGCGCCAGATAGACATAGATGTCCGCTTTATATCCATGCGCATGCACCACATCCGCCTGCGTCTCCGATACTAACGCGCGAATCTTCTGCAGAACCGTTCGGTCGAACTGCCCGGAGCAGGGAATCAGATGCGATTCGATCCCATTTTGCACCGCTACATCGTGTAGCTGTACGTTCACCTTTGCTGAGTTCTGAAATACGCCCAAGATGGAGCTATGTCCACTTCCGTTCAGTGTGTGTGAGAGGTTCAGAATGACCGCCTCCGCCCCATACATTCCACCGCTGCTGATGATGTGTAATACCTTCATGCGGGTTCGTCACTCTGAGGCTCGCTCCGGTTTACCAGAGCCCACAGCCGCGCGTACAGCACATCTCCCAGCACGCTCTTCGCCACGCCCTTCACTTTGTCCTTGCGCGCCAATCCATTCAACAATCCGCTCGCCGGATCGAGCACCCTCTCCATCCACTCCAGGCTCATCCCACCTACTACATTCAGTCGTCCGACCAACTCTTCATCCGAGCTTCTCTGCAGTTGCGGAATAGAGGTAAAGATCTGCTTGTATCCAGCCTCCCGGCAGGCTTCCAGCACACGCTTGTTATACCGTCCACCCGGCAGCGACATGGTAGGCACTGGCGCTCCCAACTCATCTTCCAACTTGAGTCTTGCGTCTTTTAGTTCCGTCTGAAGCTGTGTCGCGTTGCAGTGTGTCAGCAGAGTATGCGTCCAGCCATGCGCTCCGATCTCTTGTTGCGCGGCCTGTAACTCGCGCAGATCTGTCCATCCCATGTAACCGTCTCGTCTGCCCGTCCATCCGACGGTGATAAAAAAGCGTGCCCGCACGGCTTGCTCCTGCAAGATTGGTAGAGCGAGGTGGAGGTTCGAGATATGTCCATCGTCGAAGGTCACCTCCGGCACTACTTCCGACTGGGTGGCTCGCTGCATCTCTCCAAACAACTTCATCTGGCGGCTAAACTCGGAGCTCTTCACGACGTACGAGTACGAACTGTCCTCCGTGCGCAGCTCGTGGTAGAGAAAATGAAGTCGCTGCATGTGCTTATTCTGCTCCCGCCAAATCATAATCGTAGCTACGTTCCATCGTATCGCCAATGACACGAACGTCTGACGACGCACTAACAGGTTATTCGCCATCTGCATGCTATCCTGAGTCGCGCATTGCTCGTAGTTACAATTCGCCGTTGCTTCTGTGCTTCGGGCGAGTTTTATCGCACTTACAACCTGGCCCATCCAATTCGCGTAACTATTTTCTTTATGCCTTCCAACTGCACAACTAAGCCATTCCAAGCCAGCCGGTCCACCCCACAGGTCTGCCAATGAGCGCCGTTGTCCTCCTGCGTTCGGGGCCGAGCGATCTCACCGTGGATCTCTCGATCCCTCATGTTCTGCTCGTTGTCGACCAGTTTCCCAAGGCTCTTGGGGGTGGGGAGCGCATTGTGCTCAAGCTTGCGGCGCTTCTGCCTCGGTATGGGTTTCGGGTCTCGATCCTTACCTTTGCGGCGCATCCGGAGAGCTCGGCGCTGGTTGCGCCTCCTTGTCCTATCTATGTGCTGCCGCTTACGCGGACCTATGACCTTACTGCCTTCAAGGCTGCTTTTGCGTTGCGACGGTTTATCCGGGAGCAGAGGATTGTCATTGTTCAGACCTTCTTTGAGAGCTCCGATATCTGGGCGGGATTCGTCACACGCAGCCTTACCAGCGCTAAGCTCATCTGGAGCCGCAGGGATATGGGCATCCTGAGGACCGGAAAGCACCACCGGGCTTACAGGCTCATGGCAGGGTTGCCTCATGCGGTCTTCGCTGTCTCCAATTTGGTGCGGCAGCATGGCATCGAGGTGGATGGCATCGAGGCCAGCCGGGTCCAGACCATCTACAACGGACTCGACCTGGCCGACTGGATGGCTGGCAGCGGGACGCGTCTCCCGGGTGAGTGCCTCATCACGACTGCCGGTAATATTCGTCATGTCAAAGGGCATGACGTCTTCGTTCGGGCCGCGGCGCTGGTGGTGCAGCAGTTTCCTGACGCTACCTTCAGCATCGCTGGAGAGGTGCTGGAGCCTGCCTACTACGAGGAGCTGCAGGCGCTGGTCCAGAAGCTTGGGCTTTCTGGGCGCTTTCGCTTTGCCGGCGGAGTCTCCGATCTTCGCGGGCATCTTTCGCGTGCCGATGTGTTCGTGCTCCCGTCGAGGAGCGAAGGGTTCTCCAACGCCATCGTCGAGGCTATGGCCGCCGGGCTTCCCGTCGTCGCCACCGATGTGGGTGGAAACGCGGAGGCGGTGTCGGATGGGGTGACGGGGTTCATCGTCCCATCCGAGGATCCGGCGGCGCTGGCGGCGGCGATCCTCTCGTTGACGGTCGATCCGGAGCGGGCCAAGGCCATGGGGGCGGCGGGGCGGGAGCTGGCTGCTCTGCAGTTCACCACGGAGGCGATGATGTCCCGGACTACCCAGGCTTACCGGAATCTCCTGGAGGGGCGGCCCCCTTTCCCTGCCGGGTGACCCCCACCCCCCTTGCCCGGGTGTAACCTGATTTATTGCAACGAGATACGGGCTAGTGCCTGTTGCAAATTATTCTAAATACAAGGCTTATGGCCAAATAGGTGCAGTGGCTTGGGTTACGGCTTCTTCTGCTACAAGCGAAACCCTCGCGTGGGCGAGGGTTTTGCTTTTTTTCTCTATTTCTATTTTATCAAGTGGTCATAACTAACGTGCCACTTTGCTTTATTTATTATCTATTTTAGTTTGTGTGGGTTAGCGATTTTTTTGGGTTTGGTGAGGGTTGACAGATTTGGCGAAGAAAAGCAAAAGTGAGGGCGATCGATCTGTCATTTCGGCTTCGTCTGTACTCCGGCGTTACACCCTAGGCTATGACTGCAACTCCCAGAGCTGATCGCCGTTCGGAAAGCGCTGCGCGAGCTTATAGTGCGACTCTATCCAGGCGTAGAAGGAATCCAGGATATGGCTCTGCGCGGTATCGAAGGTGATGTCGGAGGCGGGCCGAAGGACGACGTAGCGGACGCGATTATCACTTAGTGCATTAATGGCGTTGGTGAGGAACTCGGGCCTCGTTACGTTGGATTGGCGGAGATAGTCCATGTAGACGGGACTGCGGAGGCCGAGGGGAAGGTAGAGATCGACGCTGAAGGCCTGAAAGAATAGATCGCCGGGGCGCGTGAGCTGGGCGAGGGTGCGGAACTCCTCTTCCTCCTGGAGGCTGAGCGCTATCCGCCCGGTCGGCAATGACGCGATGCTGCTATGTGTTGCGTGGTTGAATATGGTCTGCCGTATCCCCGAGACCACCGCCACGGACCAGAGCGCTGCGATGACGAGGCGGGAGAGATGTGGCCGACTCTGCAGAAAGTATGCCAATGCCGCGAAGAAGAGGATCATGGCAGGCAGGAAGTCTGCGTAGAGCCGTATCCAGGTAGGCCGGGTGACGACCTCTGCCATGAGCAACAGACCGGAGGATGCGAGCAGAACGGCAGGCATTCGCTGGTCCCAAGGACTCGTCTTTTTTCGCAGGCGCGACGCCCACAGAAAGCAGACTGCGGCCGGTGGGACGCACACCAGAATCAGATAGAAGATGACATTCTCCAACTGGATAAGGGAGAGGCCGTGGGGGATGACATGCTTCAAGGCTACGAGGGGATTGGTGTCAACCCGGCGCTCGTAGAGCTGGGGAAATACGATCTGAAAGTACCAGAGGGTGCGCCAGCCGACGCGCATAAGAGTGGATGCGCTAAGAAGAAGCCAGATGAGAATAGCGGACCCTAGCAGGCTTGCTTGTTTGCGAAGCATGGCCGCCTGCGAGGACAGTGATGTGCGCTCGTAAGAGAGCGAGACCGCGAAGGCGAGCCATGCCGCAGCTCCCGCGGTCTGCGTAAAGAAAGTGGCTATGCCGATCAAGCCGCCTGCGATGGCTGCACGCGAGGTCGAACGCTCCGGGATAACGACAACGATGGCCAGAAGAATGGCCAGAAGGCTGAACCAGTGATGGGTGGCGTCGAGCCATCGGCCGTAGATGAAGACGACGAAGAGGACGGCGGTCAGATTGGCCCATTGCCGGGGCATGATGCGACGGCAGAGGTGAAGGGCCAAGTACGACAGCGAGGTGCCGAGCAGCAGGTTCACCAGTGCGGGAACCCAAGTGTGTACGCCGAACAGGCGGAAGGCGAGAAAGAAGATGTAGTCGATGCCTGGGGCGTTGAACTGGAAGAAGTCGCGGTAGATGCTCAGCCCTTCGCCCATGCGTAAGCCATCGAGAACGAAGAGCCCGTCGTCGCTGACGATCAGGTGTGGGACGCCGTGTAAGGTGAAGAGATTGAGGAACAGATAGGCTGGGATCGCGAGTAGTAGAAAGGCGTCAAGCAACTGCTGCGCCTTGGAACGATCGCGGAGGGTAACGCTGTATTCCGAATTAGCTGACGTAGTACTGGGCATAGGACATCGCGTTTTTTATGGATGAAGAGAGCATGTTAGAGCCATGAAACGGAGGCGCTTCGCCTCTCCTTTTATACCTGATACGAAGGCTTGGCTCGGTTACATTAGCCTGATTGGCGTTGGCTGCTATCGCACGTATGGGATCTCATGCCGGGAGCTGGCGGAGATGATGAAGGAATGCGGGTGTAAGTCGACTCGTCCACAGGGAGTCCGTTTTTGGGAACCGGCTCTTCCAGCTTGCGGCATCATGTCAGATCGATATGGGACGAGCATTTCATTCTCGGTTAATGCGACAGAGCTGATGCGTATCGTTGCTTATCTATGGGATAAAGGACGTTAACATATGTAAATTACGGAGGAGGAGGAGCCATGCACCTGGTCTGCCGGCAGTGCGCCACGCGATTCACCCCAGAACTGCAGTTGGTGCCGTTCGAGACGCGAAACGAGACCATAGAGGAGGACTTCCTCCCCCCTGGAGGCCTGATGCAGTCGGAGAGTTCCTTTTATTTCGACGACAACGTCGGAAACTTCATCGCTAATATAGCCGACACGCAAAACATGAAGCTGACCTCAGACATCACCCGCCTATATGGTTGCTGCGGCCCCGGCGGCGGCCACGGACCCAACCTGCAATGTGAGATCTGCGGCACCTATGTGGCGACCAAGGTGGAAGATTGCTGCACGCCACACTACATCTTCTTCGATCCGAGCACGACCCAAGCAGCCATGAGCGAGGGCGAATGAGCACTTTTCTTGTTGGCAGAGAGAATTCGCTCCTAGTGCTCTTTCAGAGCCTGCCCGAGGGTAGCCGACGTTTCTGGGAGTTCTTCACCGTCAATATCCGCAACCCGAACACCCGTCGCGCCTACTTCAAAGCCGTCTAGAAGTTTTCCTCCTGGTGTGAAGAGAAAAATGCATAGCGGATTTCTCCGGGGTGACACCGATGTACGTTGCGGCGCGCGTCGAAGAGTTCGGCGGCACGCCTCGAAGCCTAACCGTCAAACAGCACCTGGCGGGCTGTGTTGCATCGACATCTAGCGGTGGTGGCAGGTGTAGCTTTTGCTAGATGTCGATGCCTGGTCCTTATGACGACTTAGCAGCGAACTACCTTTGGAGACTTGATTCCTTTGGTTGCGTTGCGGGTGTCTACGACCAGTTGCGACTCGTCTACGATTCGCTGGTAGTCGTAGTCGGTGTGGTCGGTGAGGATCATGACGCAGTCGTACTGGCCCAGGTTCTCGAGGGGGGTAGAGGTCATGTTGAGGTTGTAATGGCGTCCGCGGCCTACGGTGGGGAAGTAGGGGTCGTTGTAGAGGACTTCGGCACCCTCTGCACGCAGGAGCTCAATGACGGTCAAGGAAGGGGATTCGCGGAGGTCGTCGATGTCCTTCTTGTACGCCATGCCGAGCATGAGGATTTTGGAGCCGTTCATCGCCTTCTTGTGCTGGTTGAGGGCTCGTACGACGGCCTGGACGGCGTGCTCCGGCATGGACTCGTTGACCTCGCCGGCGAGCTCGATGAAGCGGGTGTTGAAGTCGTACTCTTTCGCCTTCCAACTGAGGTAGAAGGGGTCGATGGGAATGCAGTGACCGCCTAGTCCGGGGCCGGGGTAGAAGGCGTGGAAGCCGAAGGGCTTGGTGGAGGCCGCGTCGATGACTTCCCAGATGTCTACGCCCATGCGGAGGGAGAGGAGCTTCAGCTCGTTGACCAGTGCGATGTTGACGCAGCGGTAGATGTTTTCGAGCAGCTTGGTCATTTCGGCTACGCGGGTGGAGGAGACTCGTACGGAGCGGGTGAAGATGCCCTCGTAGAGGACGGCGGCGAGCTCGGTGGCGATCTCTTCGTGTCCGCCGACCACTTTGGGAATGTTGTGCCGCGCGACGGTGGTGTTGCCGGGGTCTTCGCGCTCGGGGGAGAAGGCCACGTAGAAGACGCCCTTCTCGGCGGCTTCGCCCTTGGACTGGACCTTCAGGCCCTGGGTGTTTCCGGCTTCGAGGACGGGGATCAGCAGCTCCTCGGTGGTTCCGGGATAGGTGGTGCTCTCGAGGATGACGAGCTGGCCTTCGCGGATCCAGGGGGCGGCGGCCTTGGCGGTGTTCTCGACGTAGCTCAGGTCGGGTTCGCGGTGCTCAGTCAAGGGAGTTGGAACGCAGAGGATGATGGCGTCCATCTCGGTGAGGCGCGAGAAGTCGGTGGTCGCTTGCAGACCCTTCTTGCGTGCCTCTTCGATCTCGGTGTGTTCGATGCGGAAGATGTAGGAGCGACCTGCTTCGAGGTCGGTTACCTTCTTCTCATCGATGTCGAAGCCGGTGACCTTGAAGCCGGCTCCGGAGAGGAGAAGCGACAACGGCAATCCAACGTATCCGAGGCCGATGACACCAATTTTTGCGGTGCGGCTTTCCAGGCGCTGCATGCGTTCCTGGGCTATAAGCGGAAGGACAACTTCACTGGTCAACATATCCACGATTATCGCATTCCTCTTTCGTAACTTGGATTTTTATGCAGAAGATAACTCAGCTTTCGCGATCCTCGCTCCATTCGGGGCTTTGATGCGGTTCTTCGGGATAGCTATAAATATTTCGATCTACAAGAATTCATGAATTGAAGTTGCCGGAGTCAGATATAGTGTTGTGCAGTGCTGACTTACAGCCGACTATTGAATCGCGTTCTGATTTGGTGTCTCCCAACTGCACCAAAGTTGCATGGACGCAAACGAATGTCCTTGCCAGACTAAGTTCTTGCTGTGCACCGGCTCCCCGATCTCTACGCCGCCACAGGAAGACTCGGCTTGCTTCACCAGAACCCAGGAACTATACCGCTGGGCGGAGGATTCATGGCACGTTACCTCATCACCGGAATTGCCGGTTTTATCGGCTCGTCTCTTGCCCATGCTCTTGTCGAGCAGGGACACACCGTCCAAGGCGTCGATAACCTGTCGACGGGAAACCTGGATAACCTGGCCGACATTCGCGATCAGATCTCTTTCCAGAAGATGGACATTCAGGATGTCCAGGGCATGAAGGAGGCTTGTCAGGGAGTCGAGGTTATCCTTCACCAGGCTGCGCTTGCCTCGGTGCCGCGATCGGTCAAAGATCCAGTTACCTCGCACGAATCGAACATCAACGGCACACTGAACACGCTTGTGGCTGCCCGCGACGCTGGCGTTCGCCGTATCGTGTATGCGGCGTCTTCGTCGGCGTATGGAGATCAGCCGACCCAGCCTAAGCACGAAGAGATGTTGCCCATGCCGCTCTCGCCCTATGCGGTGCAGAAGCTGACCTGTGAGTACTACATTCAGTCCTTCCATCGGGCGTATGGGCTGGAGGGTGTTTGTCTGCGCTACTTCAACATCTTTGGGCCTCGTCAGGCAGCGGACTCGCCTTATTCGGGCGTTATCGCGCAGTTCACCTACAAGATGATGGAAGGTGTTACTCCTACGATCTTTGGCGATGGCCTTACGAGCCGCGACTTCACCTACATCGATAATGCCGTCAGCGCGAATCTGCTGGCCGCGGTTGCGCCGCGTGAGGTGGCTACGGGACGCGTCTTCAATATCGGAACGGGCAATAGCCATACCTTGAACGAGGTCTATGAGGTGATTGCGGAGCAGGTGGGCTTCAAGGAGAAGCCGCACTACGGTCCTCCGCGGGCCGGCGATATTCAGCACTCGCTTGCGAGCATCGAGCGGGCGAAGCGGGATCTTGGATATGAGCCCAAGGCTCACTTCCACGAGGGTCTGCGCAAGACTGTTGCGTGGTATCTCGAAGGGAAAGAGAAGAAGGACAGGGAGCTTGCGACTCTGTAGTTCAGAGTGCGCGTAGTAAGAGAGAGAGGCCGGACCTTTGTGGTCCGGCCTTTTTGTGGGCTTTACTTGCCGGCTTCCGTTCCCTGGATGAATGCTGCGACGTCGGCGTGGAACTGCTTCAGGACTTCATCGTTTACGTAGACCATGTGTCCGCTGGGGTAGTACTTGTAGCTAATGTTCTTCTGCAGCGCCAAGGGAATGGGGAGATGATGCATCTCGAACTTGCCCTCGAAGTAAGGCGTGGCCAGATCGTAGTATCCACCTGCGAGTAGGACCTTCATCTTCGGGTTCGACTTCATGGTGAGGGCGAGGTCCGGCATTACATTGACGCCGCCTTCTCCCTGGCCGACGGGAGGTCCGCCGGGAACCTGATGGCGCAGGTCCCAGGTGAAGCCGGCGTCCATGTATGCTCCCGGCTTGTAGGTCTGATCGGAGCCGTACTTCAGCTCGGTGCGCATGTACTGGTTGATGGCGGTGGTGTATGCGGAGCTGATGGCGTTGCTTTGCGGATCGTACTCGGCCTCTTCGCTGGTGGGGTTGAAGTCGGGTCCCTTGTAGCGGGTGTCGAGACGTCCGGTGGTGAGGCCGTCGGCGTCCTGCAGGTTCTTGCTGAAGGCTCCGCCGCTTACACGGAGGTTGGCCTTCAGCAGATAGGCAACGGGTAGGCCGGTGTAGTTGTGGAGCTTCTCGGCGATGGCTTGTCTGCGTGCGTCGGGGAGGTCACTGCCCTGGAGGAGCGCGGCCATGTAGTCGCCCAAGGCGAACTGCTCTACCTCGGCGAGGAAGGGCTCGAGCGCGGCGGGAGGATTGGAGAGCTTCTTGTGGTAGAAGGCGCTAGCGGCGTAGGTCGGGAGAGCGAGGGCGTAGGCCTGGTCGACTCCGGGGTTCCATTTTGGGCCGTCGGCGCTGTTGTCGAAGCTGAGGATCGCCGAGAGGAGCACGATTCCGTTGAGGTCGACGTTCTGCAGGTCAGCGGATAGGACCGCGGAGCGCGGGGTTCCGTAGCTCTCGCCGAAGAGGTATTTGGGGGAGTTCCAACGCTCGTACTTGGTGAGGAAGCGGCGGATGAAGCGCTCGAAGGCGTGGGCGTCGGGGTCGGTGCCCCAGAAGGCTTTCTCTTTGTCCTTGCCCATGATGCGGCTGAAGCCGGTTCCGGGAGCGTCGATGAAGACGACGTCGCTGACGTCGAGGAGGCTGTAGTCGTTGTTCACGATCTTGTAGGGAGCGGCCTCATCGTGCTGGGTGTCGGTGGTGAGGACGCGTCTGGGGCCGAAGCTGCCCATGTGCAGCCACATCGTCGCGGAGCCGGGGCCGCCGTTGTAGAGGAAGGTGACGGGGCGGGTCTCTGATGGGGCGCCTTTTTTGAAGTAGGCGGCGTAGAACATGCGGGCCGTGGGTGGAGCGTCCTCGGGCTTGGCGGCGTCGGGGACGTTGACGCCGGTGTCGGGGAGCATCTTTCCGTCGAGGCCGATGAGGGCGTCCTGCGCGTCGGTGGCGCCTACGGTGATGGTTCCGGCTACGGCTTTGTAGGCGATCGTCTGGCCGCCGACGGTTACGGAGCCTTCGGTTGTGGAGTCTGCCGGGGCAGCGGTTGGAGGGGTTACGGGGGTTCCGCTTACGACCAGCTTGTCCTGTTTCTTCGCGGATTCCTGTTTGGCGGCATCACTTTTTTGTGCTGTTGCGATGCTGGTTATCCCCAACGTCAGAGTTAAACTGACGACTCCACAGACCTGACCAATCTTCATATTGCGATCTCACTTTCAAATTCTCGACTGGCCTTAAAAATACAATGAGATTTCGATAACAGTAAAGCCCCGGCTATCGCCGGGGCTTTGGGTTTAGGAGGGCTGTGAGTTTTAGAGGATCGCCCGTTTGTACGCTACTGCGATGCCGAGGCTCATCAGGCCGGTGGCTAAGAGCAGCACACTGGAGGGTTCGGGGACCTGGCTCGCTTCGGGGACGTTGACGTTGAAGTTTACCGTCGCCAGGATGTCCTGCGCCGATGCGTCCGCGCCTCCGAGGATGACGAAAGAGCCGGTGTAGAGGCCGGCAGCGGTCTCAGGGGGAAGGGAGATGGTGAAGAGCAGTCCGCTGAAGAAATCGCCTGCATCCAGGCTCAGAGGAAAGTTTGTGAGGAAGCCGGTGTCGTCCAGGGTGAGCGGCGAGTCGAGCGTGAGGCTATCGCCGTTCAGGAAGACGGTTCCGAGATTGGCGTTGCTGGCGTTTACGGTGGCGTCGAACGACAGGGTCGAACCAGCGCTCGCCGTCTGCACTGCGTTGCTCAGGTTCAGGGTGATGGTGTCGGCGAACGCGGATGTGGAGAGCAGGGAGGCTACTGCCAGCACCAGCATTGAGAGCGAGAGTGCCATTTTCTTGTTCTGCTTGTTGAACTTCGTCATTATCTTCATCATCGTTTCTTGTCCTAGGTCCCTAGATTTTTTGCTTCTTTGGTTTTGCGGATTCGGCGAATCTTTACTGCGGCAGTGTTGCCCGGATGCTGCCCGAGAAGGTGCCGCCTGTATAGGTGCCCGAATACTTCTCTACTGAGGTGGCTCCGGCTGCGGGGAAGGTTACGGTTCCCGTTGCCGATGCGCCTGGTGCGATGTTGCCGAGTGGTTGAGGAATAGGCATGCCTGATGCGCTGCCCAGGGTTGCGCTGGTTAGCTGTACGTTTTGCGCTGTGCCGGTGCCGCTGTTCTTGACTGTGAAGACTGCCTGATAGCCGCCGGAGACCTTGGTCAGCGAGGCGGTCGTGGATAGGGAGACGCTTCCTGCGACTGCTGCGGGAGGGATCGAGAGGTAGACGACAGCGGGGTCATGATCGCTGACGCGCTCGGGGCGGGTTGCATCGTTGAGGTAGACGAGCGGGAAGTCCGAGTCCATGTGGGCGTAGACCAGGCGCGTCTCGGATGGGACGAGGTCGCTGGTTACAACTACGTGGTCCAGGACTTGCGCGCTTCCGACTTCGACGTAGCTTTGGCGCTGCTCGGCGGGGAGCAGGGTTACGAGGTCCACAAGCACAGGGTTCGCCAAGCCGGAGACCGGCGGGGTGATGACCTGCGATGCCGGAACCGGGTTGCCCTTGATGACGCCGAGGGCGTCTACGAAGCCGTCGGAGAACTCGAAGGCGTTGTAGTCGCCGACTGTGACGACGTGCTCTCCTGAGGATTGATAGCCCTGTATGAGATTAGCTACAAACTCTGCCTGGGCCTCGCGCTTCAGGCGTACGGTCGCGCCGGTGTTGGTTGGGTCGTCCACGTTGATCAAGGAGCGCTGGTGGATTGCGATTACGGTGACGGGGTAGTCCGTGCCGCCGACGCGCTTGACGCCTGCGTGCAGGACCAGTGGAGGACGATCGTTGAGGATTGCCTGCGCTCCGCCAGCGTTGGTGAAGGTGGTGTCCTTGCCGAACTGCTCGCAGCGCAGCGTGTTGACTCGCGTGCTCTTGACCAGGAAGGCGACGTTGATGCCGCCGATGTCGTTGCCCTGGATGAGACAAGGAACGTAGGCGGGATCGGGCTGCGACGCGGCCGAAGCATCGGAGCTGATCCTCGCTGTCAGGTCGTTGAGTACGGCGAGGTTCTCGATCTCCTCCGCTCCGATGATGTCGGGGGAGTTGAGGATGTTGCGTACTGCGAGGGAGGCCTTCGCCAGGCGACGCTGATAGGCTGCCGTTGTCACGACGACTGCGGAGGAGGCTGAGGTTCCTGCCGAGTCTGCCTTGTCGTTGTAGAAGCGCTCCATGTTGAAGCTGGCGATGGTGAGCTCAGCGGGTGTCTGTGCGGGAACCGGCTGCGCGGTCATCAGTGGGGAGACGGACGGGTGGGAGGTCTTGTCCAAGAGGATCTCGGGGGTTCCGAAGGAGAAGTCCATCACGCCGACCAGACCGGTGAGCGTTGTGTTGCTGGTCAGGTCGATTGCGCCACCGCCAAAGGCGAAGCTGTCGATGTAGAGGATCTCGGGGTTGGAGTCCCAGACCGGAACGGTGGCTGGGATCGGCCCGAAGAGCGTATCCATGACGGAGACGCCGGGCTCGCGGAAGGGGCGTGGAATACCGGTTACGACACCGTAGAAGCGCCCGTTCGAGGTGTTGGTCTCGGTGGTCTCGGTCAGGTTGGCGTCGGTTCCGCTGGTGGTCGTAAAGGAGTCGATCGCGACGCGCATGCCCTCATACTTCGAGAACTGCTTTACGCCGCCCGAGGGTGAGTCCATCGCGGCTGTGATCTTGATGGGGGTGGGCAGCGGGTTTCCGGAGGTCAGCAGGGTGAAGGTCTGCGGTCCATCGATCTCTGTACCGGGGGTGAGGCCGGTGGTTGGGTAGGTGGCAACGAGGCCTGTTACTTGTACCTCTGCGCCTACCTGGATGAAGGAGGGTAGCGCGGTCGATCCTGTATAGACGAGGATTCCTTCCGGCGTTACAGGATTGGTGTCCGCGTCCTTTGCTTCCAGGTAGAAGCCGTTCGACTTCACGCCGATGACCAAGCCGCTTGTGGTTACGGTCTGGGTTGCGTAGGTGGAGGGCTTGTTGGCTTGAATCGTGCGAATGGATACGAATGAGGGGGCCGCCGTCGTCGTCAATGCGATGGATGCGGAGGCGGATCGCAGTTGCGTGTCCGATACCGTTATTGGGAGGCTGAAGGTGCCTGCCGTGGTCGGGATGAAGCTGTACGAGAAGACGTTGTCTCCTGAGGTCGCATCTCCGTGGGTGCCGTCGTCGTAGAAGGGCTGCGAAGCGGAGCCGCCTGCGGCGCTGAGATCTGCCGATACCTGGATTCCGGTGCTTGCGGGGGAGGTTGCTGGAGTTACAGAGGCTGTGAGAAGCGTAGCCGCGCCGGTCAGTGTGGAGGACGGGGTGGCCAGGGCTGTGGCTGCCAGCGTGCCGTTGCCGGGATTGCCTCCACACGGAGCCAATGTCGACGCTGAGTTATGCGGTACTGGCGCGCCTGTCGCGAAGTCGGATGCGTTGTTGTTCGTGGGCGTGCAGACGTTGGTCCGGATCGCCGCCGTCGAATTCGTCAGCGCCGGCGCGGGCGAACCCAGCGAGCAGTTCGCTGCGGTTGCCGTTCCTCCGTAGCCGATGTAGTCCAGTACGGTTGCGGCACTCGTCGGGCAGCCGCTTGTCCCGCTCAGCGCTGTCGTACTGCTGACGAGTGCCACCTTGCCCGCCGTCGCACTCATGGCGATGGACGCTGATGCGTCTGGGGTCGGCAGATTGGTGGTGCCGTTGGCACCGACTGCTTCCTGGATGAGGAAGTACTGTCCAGGCTGCAAGGTGAAGGACGGTAGCGCCGTCACCTGGTACGAGGTCCCTGTCCCGCTGGCGTATTGCACGCTGTATCCGGCCAGCGATACAGGCGCGGCGGTGGGATTGAAGAGCTCGATGAAGTCGTTCTTATACGTCGCTCCCGAGTTTCCTCCACCGCCATAGACCTGGGAGATCACTACGGATGTCTCTGTTGCGGCGCTGGCTGTTCCACTTAGGAGACCAAGAGCAGAGAAGAGCGCGAGAAGGAATGCGTAGGGACGAAACGAAAGACGATGGGGAGTCATGGCGGGATAGTACCCCACGAAATCATCAAAACCTTTGACAGTTGCATGAATCTTTTTCGTTGATCTATCAAGACTTACGGCGCACTTAATTGCAGAGATGAAGGAAGCGAATTCGACTTGGCGCAAGCTGCGAACTGGTTGGAGTTCCTGTTCTTTCCGGGCTTGCATACCGCTGTGGAGGGAAAAAGTCTTCCTTCCGTGTGCTCGGGAATTAATGTGGCCCTGAAAAAGAAGAAGCCCTGCTTTTGGGGCAGGGCCTCTGGTTATGCGTGGTGATGCTTAGGCGTTGGAGCGGCTGAAGCGGTTGGAGCGCAGGGCGAGGCCTGCGGCCAAAATGATGAAGCCCAGGATGCCGAAGAGAGGCAGGTGGGTTCCGGCGACGGGGAGGCTGGACTCGCCTGCGGTGGCGGAGATGAGGAGTGCTCCGGACTGGGGCGGTGTCTGGGGCGGAGTGGTGCCGGAGGCGTCCTCGGTGTCCAGGGTGGTCACCATGGTGGCTTCGACGAGAGTGCCCTTCTGGAGCTGGGCGATGGTGACGCTCTTTCCGTCCTGGGTGAAGGTGGTTCCGGCGGGGACGGTCAGTTCTTTAATGCCCTCGGTGAGTGAGAGGGTGACCTTATCGGGTGGGGAGACGAGGTAGACCTTGCCCTTGACGACGGAGACGTCTGAGACGACCTTGGGGGACGGCGCTGTGATGGGCTCGGTGAGTTGAGTGCCGGGCTTGAGGCCGTCGAGGCCGAGCTGCTTGCCCGCTACGGTGAAGCGGTAGGAGGCGGGGATGGTGTAGTTGAAGATCTTGCTGTCGGCGCGTTTGACGACGAGAGCGTCGCCGGAGACGTAGACGACGGTGGAGGCAGCGGTCTGTGCGGCTGCGGGGAGCACGGAGGCGAGGCCCAGGGTGGCCATGAGAAGCGGGGTGTTGGTGAAGCGGAGGATCGGCATGGTGTCGTCTCTTTCGTTTCGGGGTCAGGGGGTTGGTGGGGTCGGAAGGAGCGAGGCCTGCACGATGTAGCGCTGCGGGGCCGCTCCGACGAAGTAGAAGGGGTAACAGGTGACCAGGGTCAAGGTTGAGTCTGTTGTTTTGTTAAGGACGGATGTATCCGAAGGAAAGACTATTTTTATCTGGCGGACGAGATAACGGTCGGTCTGGCCGTGGCGGACGATCTCGATGGTGTCCCCGGGAACGATGTCCTTAAGGGGGCGGAAGAAGCCGTCGCGGTGGCCGGTGACGCCGATGTTGCCGGATTCGCCGAGACGTGCGGTGCCGGGGATGTGGCCGGCTCCGCGGTTGAGGGTGATGTCGTCGTCGCCGTCGAGGATGGGGACCTCGAGGCCGAGCCGGTGAACGCGGAGGATGGCTTCGGCTGGATGGAAGGAGAGGCCGAGCGTGTGCTGATAGGCGCGGATGCGGGCGCTGTCCCAGAGGCTATTGGAGGCGCTTTGGGCGCGAAACTGAGAGATGGCGAGACGGGAGAGGACGGTTCCGGTGACGGTCGGGACGAGGTACAAGAGCAGCAGCAGGGTGCCTGCTCCAATCAACATGGAGCCCATGGACGCTCGGGATACGGTCCGAAGATGGCGGGGCCAGTTCATGCTGTCCTTGTCGATACGGGTGTGTCTCTGAGTTTACCTTTGAGGGGTGCGGTTTATGGAGTTATTAAAACGGAGATGGCTGCCTGGAGAGGCAGCCATCTCGTTTTGGGCTGGTTTGAGGGTTAGAAGGTGAATTTTCCGGCGAGCTGGAAGATGCGTGGGTCGGCTGCGGCGGTAGCGTTACCGAAGGTGCCAGAGTTCAGGGCGGTTGTGAAGGTCGTCAGGTTGGGGTGGTTGAGGACGTTGAAGGCCTCGAGGCGAAGGTTGAAGGCGAGGCGCTCACGCAGCGGGAAGGCACGACTGAGGGCTGCGTCCAGGTTGTAGTAGTTAGGCCCACGGAAGGCGTTGCGACCGAGATTTCCGTAGGTGCCAGGAGCGTTCTGGGTGAAGGCTGCCTTATTGATATAAGCGAGGTTTCCAGCGGCCTTCTGGGTAATCTTGGTGCCGCTGTAGACGGCGTTGGGACTGGCCAGATTCGGACGGTCTAGGCCGATGCCAGTGAGAGAGTTGTCGATGCCTGATGTGACGTTTAGCGGGGTGCCGCTGAGGATGCGGATGATGGGTGCGATCTGCCAGTTGTTGGCCAGTGCTCCGGCGACGCCGTGCAGGCTGCTGAAGTGGGTGGACGCCACGAAGGTGGTGTTGAAGATATGACGGACGTCGTAGCCGCAGTTGGCGCGGTCGAGACGGGGGTTGGCGGAGTTCTCGTAGGTCGGAGCAGCTACGTCGCCGGGTGAGTCGCCGGTGCTGATGCAATGCGACCAGGTGTAGTTGGCGAGGAAGCTGAAGTTGTTCGACATGCGGTGCTGGATGAGTGCGAGCAGACCGTTGTAGCTGGAGTTGGCTCCGTCGTCGATCTGAGTCATGGTCGGGCTGTAGCCAATGCCTTGGGCATGATTGATGAGCGAGAGGACGGTGCGGTCGTTGGAGTTGGCGACAGAGGAGCAGGGGTTTCCGACTCCCGTTAGGTTGGTTGCGGTGGTTGGAGCGACGGCCAACGCGCCGCAAGTGCCAGGGCCGCGCCAGGTTCCGGGGATATAGACCGCGGGGTTGATGGCTTTACCCAGCCAGAGATGGCTGTTCTTGTTGCCGAGGTAGGTGATGGACATGTTCCAGCCGCGGCCTAGATCCTGCTGGACGCTCGCGGTCCATTGGTTGACCGTGGGAGTCTGGATGTGACGCGGGATGAGGACGTAAAGGGTGTTGGTTGGGAATGGAGAGGTCGACTGAGGAGGATTGGCGATGGGGAAGGGGTTTCCGCCGGTGTAGGTCGACCATGGATTCGCCAGCGAGGTTACGCCTGTGACATCGATCTCGTTGGTGTAAGGCGGATTGGAGCTGGTTCGCTGGGATGTGTAGAGCGCAGGATTGTCGTACATCATCGCGCCGCCGAGACGGAAGACGGTCTTGCCGTTGCCGAAGGGATCAATGGTAACTGCGCCACGGGGCGATAGGTTCGCGAGCCGATTGTCTGTAAAGGACTTCGGCACACCGGGGTCACCGAAGTAGGTGGAGCCCGCAGGAGCGTTGAGATAGACGCTGCTGCGCTGGCCAGCGATGAAGGCGGCTTGGCTGAAGGAACTGCCGCGATGGAAGTTGTCGACAGGGTAGAGCTCCGGCTCCCAGCGAAGACCGAGGTTGATGGTGACCTTCTGGCTCAGGTGATAGGTGTCCTGTGCGTAGAGGCCGAAGGAGGTCTGGCGATAGGCGGTCTGCTGCGCCTTGCTTTGGCTGAAGCCAGTCGAGGTTCCGATGGTGCTCATTCTGCCCGCGATGAAGTCGACCATGGGTTCACCGGCGGCACCATTGACGCCGCTAGCGAGGCCACCGAAGTTGAAGCTGCCGTTCTGAAGATAGCCAGCCTGGGTGTTGTCGCCAGTGCGGAGGATTTCGCCTCCGAAGGCGATCTGGTGCTTGCCGCGGATGTAGTCGATGTCGTCGGCGAAGTGCTCGGTGTTGGTGTTGAAGAAGCCGGGAGAGCAGGTTCCGCAGCCTACGGAGAAGCCGTTGGTGATGGTGAGACGGAGGTCATTCGGCACGTAGGTGAACATATTGACGCCGATGGTGTTGGCGTTGATGCCGCCGGCGGTTGGGCCACGGTTGTTGCGGCGGCGGGCATAAGTTCCGTGGAAGGTGTTCACGAGCTTGGGGGTAATGAGGTAGGTGTCGCCCAAGGTGAAGGTCTGAACACGCTCGTCGTTTCCGGCGACGGTGGTGAGAAGAAGATTGGTCGGCGAGAAGTATGCGGGCGCGTTGTAGTTGGTAAGGAAGTAGCGGCCGAAGATGGTGTGCTTCTGGCTGACGGTGTAGTCGATACGGCCGATGTACTGGTCTTCCTTGTTGTTGGCGGGCAAGGCGACGTTGACGCGGCCGAACTGATCGGCCTGGGAGAGGGGGAGCATCTTGGCGAGTGCAATGGCCTGGGGGCTGATGCTGCTGGCGGGGAGTTTGCGGGTGGCAGAGATGTCTGCTCCGGTTACGGGATCGACGATGTTGGTCGCGTTGGGAGCGCAGTTGCTGGTTGCCTTGGTGCCCATCTGGCTGAAGTCTCCGTTGAGCTCCGCCGCGGTGGGGATGCAATAGCCGGTAGCGCTGCTGGTCTTGTGCTCACGCGTGCCCTGATAGCCGCCGAAGAAGAAGAGTTTGTCGGTGATGAGCTTGCCACCGAATGTGCCGCCGAACTGGTTGCGCTTGACGGTGTCCTTGGAGGTGGAGAAGAAGTTGGTGGCGTTTACGACGTTGTTGCGGACGAAGTCAAAGACGGTGCCGTGCCACTGGTTGGTGCCGGAGTTGGTGACGACGTTGACGAGAGAGCCGGGGTGCAGGCCGTTGCGGGCTGGCAGGGAGTTCGATTCGACGGAGAACTCACGGAGGGCATCGGGGAAGGGGTAGGGAAGGTTGACGTTGGTGAAGGTGTCGGTGTGGCTGGCGCCATCGAGGACGTAGTTGTTGTAGATGCCCTGGCTGCCGGCGACGGCGATGACGGGAGTGTTGGCGTAGGTCTTGCTGCCGATGATGTCGTTGGCCGGTGCGTTGACGGAGCCGCCTGAGACGAGGATGAGCTGTGTAGCCTGGCGTCCGTTGAGGGGAAGCTCGGTGATGCGTCGCTGGTCAATGACCTGTTTGAAGGTGCTGTTTTCGGTATCGAGAGCGGTTCCGGTGGCCTGGACCTCGATCTGCTGGTCGGTCGCGCTGCCCACGGTGAGGCTGGCGTTGATCTCGATGCTGTTACCGACCTCGAGTTGACCGCGCTGGGTGTAACCTCTGAATCCCGCAGCGGTGACGGTAAGGGAGTAGGGACCGACGGAGACGTTTGGAAGGCTATACAGGCCCGATCCATCGGTGACGATGATACGGGTGGCGCCGGTGGCGGTATTGGTGAACGTGACCGTGGCATTGGGCAGAAGCGCACCGGTGGCGTCGGTGACAGAGCCTTGGACGCTGGCGGTTCCGGCGGACTGGGCGAAGGCCTGGGTCAGCGTGCTGGGGAACAGAGAGAGAGTAAGAAGCGCCAGGGTTGAAAGCGTCTTGCGGAACAGGCCACCTGAAAGTTTATGCATCAACATAAGTCATTCCTCGATATCGTTTGGGGTGCATCGGCTAGTACTTTCCCGACGGAGAAAGTGGCATGACCAATGCGGCGAGGACTATATGGATGCGGTGTTTGAAATGTCAAACGAAAAATCGGTTCTCTTAAGGAATGAATAGGCTAAGTAACCGGTTACGTATGTATTTTTCGGAGATATTTCTGAAGCAACGATTCAAAGCGCTTGTCAGCTCATTGATTTGCGAGCGAGCACGGTGCGCGGAATCTGCTGGAGATCGTTGTAGATCAAGAGGTCCTTCCATTGCGCCAGAAGCTGACGGATGGATTCGGCCTGGCCGTGGCCGATTTCCAAGGCCAGGAGACCGCCCGGTCTCAGGGAACGATGAGCTTGAGGGATGAGGCGGGTGTAGATGTCGAGGCCGCCGGAGCCGGCGAAGAGGGCGGTGTGGGGCTCGTGTTCGCGGACCTGCGGATGGAGGGAGGCGAGATCGGTGGTGGGGATGTAGGGCGGGTTGGAGAGGATGGCGTCGAAGGGGGCTTCGCCGGCTACTTCTTGAAGTAGGTCGGATTGGACGAAGCGGATGCGGTCGGTCAGGTGGTGGGTCTCGGCGTTTTGGCGAGCGATGGCCAGGGCCTGGGGAGAGAGATCGAGAGCCGTGATGTGGGACTGGGGAAGGTGGTGGGCGATGGCTATCGCGATCGCTCCGGAGCCGGTGCCTACGTCCGCTATACGGAGGTACTGGCCGGAGGGGAGGTGCTGGAGCACGGTTTCGACGAGGAGTTCGGTCTCGGGGCGGGGGATGAGGACGTCGGGGGTGACGTGGAGGGCGAGGCCGTAGAACTCTTGCGTACCGGTGATGTACTGGATGGGCTCGAGGGCTAGACGGCGAGCGATGGCTGCTTCGTAGGCTGCGAGTTGAGTGGGTGCGACTTCGCGGGCAGGGTAGGCGAGGAGGATGGTGCGGGGAAGTTGCAAGGTGTGGAGGAGGAGGAGTTCGGCGTCGCGCGAGGCTGTGTCGCGGAGGTGCTCGTTTTGGGAGAGATGTGTGGTGGCGGCGGTGAGGGCTTCGCGGAGGGTCATGGTGTGTGGGTCTCCGAAGCTCCTTCCCGCTGGATGGTGAGGTGCTGGCCGGGGGCAAACCGCAGGTCCTTCGACTGCGCCACTCGCGGTGAGACTGCGAGTGGCTTCGCTCAGGATGACAAAATTGTGTCACTGCTTCGGCTTCTCTGCCATGTCGATGCTGAGGGAGCCACTACGTTTCTGCCTTGGGCATTGTCGAAGCAGAGGGTAGCTTAGGCCGCTACCGTCTCTGCTTTGAGCTTCTCCGCGGTGTAGTGGGCGACCAGGGCGTCGATGGTGGGTTGGAGCTGACCTTCCATGACCATGGCGAGCTGGTGGTTGGTCAGGCCGATGCGGTGATCGGTGAGGCGGTTCTGGGGGAAGTTGTAGGTACGGATCTTTTCGCTGCGGTCGCCGGAGCCTACCTGCTGTTTGCGCTCCTTCGCCTGAATCTGGTGGACGCGCTCGGCTTCTACTTCGTAGAGGCGGGAGCGGAGGACGCGCATGGCCTTCTCGCGGTTCTTGATTTGAGATTTTTCGTCCTGGCAAGAGACTACGGTCTGCGTGGGTAGATGGGTGATGCGGATAGCCGAGTAGGTTGTATTGACTGACTGGCCGCCGGGTCCAGAGGAGCAGAAGGTATCGATGCGGAGGTCCTTGGCTTCGATCTTGATGTCGACCTCTTCGACCTCTGGAAGGACGGCGACCGTAATGGCGGAGGTGTGGACCCGGCCCTGGGTCTCGGTGGCGGGGACGCGCTGGACGCGATGGACGCCGGACTCGTACTTGAGTTGGGAGTAGACGTGGTCGCCTTCGATGATGGCGGTGACGTCCTTGAGGCCGTGGCCGATGCCGGACTCGGTCTGGGAGAGGATTTCGACCTTCCACTTATGCTGCTCGGCGAAGCGGAGGTACATGCGGAAGACCTCGGCTACGAAGAGAGCGGCCTCGTCGCCGCCGGTGCCGGCGCGGAGCTCGAGGATGACGTTCTTCTCGTCGTTGGGGTCCTTGGGGAGGAGCAGGACCTTGAGAGCCTCTTCGACGGGCTCGAGGCGAGGCTCGAGTGTAGCGAGCTCTTCCTGCGCCATGGCTTTGATGTCGGGATCGGTCTCGGCGAGCATGGCTTTGGCTTCGGCGATGCCTTCCTTGATCTTGCGGTATTCGCGGAACTTCTCCACGGTAGGTTCCATGTCGCGATGCTGCTTGGCGATCGATTGGAACTTCTTCTGGTCGTTGACCAGGGTTGGGTCGGACATCTGCTGGCCGAGGTCTTCGTAGCGAGCTTCGAGTTGATCGAGGCGGTCAAACATGGGGTGTCTCCTCCTGCGGGTGCAGGCTTTGAATCAGAAATTTTGAGAGGGGCGAAGCGGGTGAGACGCAGCTAGGCAAAGTCGTGACGGTGTGGCTTCACGAAGCGCTGGACGGTCGAGGCGGGAGGGTTCACCGGGTTTTGGGCCGCGTTCATCACTCTTTAGATGTTACTCCCAGTGGGGAAGATGCGGGAGGTATTGTTGTGATTCCTGGGGATTAGGGGGTTTGACGCAGACTTTGTAGTTCACGATAGTGTGATCTTCCTGTTTCATGATTTCCAAAGAATCTAAATGTCAAAAGGTCGAATCTGATCCTGAAAGAGGGAAATTATGAGCAAGATATTGATGGTTCTTACGTCGCACAGCGAATTGGGAGATACAGGGAAGAAGACTGGAGTCTGGCTTGAGGAGTTCGCCGCACCCTACTATGTCTTCCGCGATGCTGGAGCGGATATTGTGATGGCGTCTCCTGCAGGCGGACAGCCTCCGGTCGATCCTAAGAGCAACGAGCCTGAATGGCAGACTCCGGCTACGGAGCGTTTCAATCAGGATGTTGAGGCTAAGAGAGCTTTTGCGAGCACGGTGAAGTTATCGACGGTGACGCCCGGCGACTTCGATGCCGTGTTCTATCCAGGTGGTCATGGGCCTATGTGGGATCTGCCAGAGGATAAAGAGTCTATTGCTTTAATCGAGTCCACCTTCGCTGCCGGAAAGCCAATTGCCCTGATGTGCCATGCGCCAGCGGCACTGCGTCGTACCAAGACAGAAGACAGAGCTCCTCTGGTAAAGGGAAGGCGAGTTACGGGTTTCAGCAACACCGAGGAAGAGGCCATGCACTTGACGAAGGCCGTTCCGTTTTTGCTGGAGGACGAGTTGGTTCGCCTGGGCGGACGATATGCGAAGGGACTCGATTGGGCTTCCTTTACGCAGGTCGAGGGAAACTTGATTACCGGGCAGAATCCGGCGTCGTCTGTTGAAGGTGCAAAGGAAGTGCTGAAGCTATTGTCTGTTGCTTAGAGGTGAGCGATAGACGAGGCGCGATTTGCATGCTGCGTCGTCTATCGCTGATTCATCCCGCTAGCAGGATTGCTGTGCGGCGTACCTCAGGGTGTGCCACTGATAGCTGTTCTGAATAAGCGATAAGCGAGGCAGAGCCGGTGTGCTGATGCCTTCTATGCGATATGTAGGGCTGGCTCTCTCGCGATAAAGAATGGCTGTCATACGCGGTTTCTTAACTCTTCCATCCCGCAGTGCCTCAATGCCATTTGAACAGAAGATCAATCAGAGATCCGTAAGGATGCACTTGGCGTCTGTGGTCTTTCGGCGACGCACGGTTCGCGCATTTGCATGGAATCCAAAGTGTTTTCCATTGACGGAATGTTGAGTACACGAACTCTTTTTTTGTCGTTCAACGCCCTTTGAAGAAAGGGAATGAAGATAGTGGTGCGGTGTTTAACTTGACGAGTGAATGAGCAGGCAAAAAGCTCTTCGCTACGGAAGGCAGAGGGAGATTCGACCTTTTCGCTTCAACGGCCAATAGGAGCCCATGGCAGATATAGCGCACAGCCTGCCTCGAATGTGTCACCCCATCTTAGCGAGGGTCGATTGCCGATCGAACTCACGACCAGGAGAGCCGTACATGTTTGAGATGTCCAGTGGTGTCGATGAAGAGGTGGTATCCCCTTCTCGTCGATTTGAGGTTTGCGTTCGTGGGGAACCGATCAGCAGTACGAACGCGCTTCATGGTTTTGCTCTCATGAAGATAAAAGCGGTTCCGTCCATAACCGAGACAGAACGCTTTGCATTGGGGCCTGCAGAGTGGCTGTGGAGTTCTCTGACCTATTGGAAGAGAAGACCGATCCACGTTCCGAGCGAGGTCATGATTGACACAGAGGCTATTCTGACCTCGTGGAAGAGATCGAATCTACTGCGATGAGTTGATCCCGTTTGCGAGCATCGTCCCTGTTAGCTCTATCATCCAATTTCTTTGGGCGGCGAAATTGTTGCAGCGCATCTGCAACGTAACCGCAATGTAGCTGCAACGTATCCGGGGAGAGAACGCTATGAATCGTATCCGAGCTATTGCCATCCAGGCGGCCGTCTTATCGCTTTTTACGGTCAGGGCAGTTGTCGCACAAGATCAGGCGACACCGCCTGCGCCTCCAGCCCAGAGTGCGCCTTCGGCTCCGATGACGAAAGATCAGATCAAAGAGCAGCGGAAGCAGCAGAAGCGTGAAGAACAGGCCGCCAATGCTCAGGCAAAGGCCGCCAAGAGCAATGCGAAGGCCGCGAAGGCTCAGAACAAAGCAGTCCAGGACCAGGAGAAAGCAGCCCAGGCTGCGCATACCGCTAAGCCGGATGCGGCTCCCGCAGAGACTCCGGCCCCGGCCGCAGGGAATTCTTCACACATCTAGAGATTTCAGAGCGGGCGGCTCTTAGAGCCAGTTGAGCCGCCCTGCTCTATTTTCATTTCAGTGAGAGGTGTTCTTTCGTGCTGCTTCGAACTCGTCTCCTGTCTTCCACGCAATGGCTTTCTTCGTTGTTATAACCCTCCAGCCTAACTCCATTCCGAAGCGGTCCAGTTTTGCGTTTCCAGCGAAGTCCCAGTCGGGGTGATAGTTGTCGCTGAAGTTGTGATAGTCGTGGTCTTCATAGTCATTGATCTTCGCTCTTCCCCAGGCCTCATCGTGGCCTTCGTACATGACTCCCGTCTCGACGGAGAAGGCGGGTATTCCCACACGCGACAAGCTAAAGTGATCGGACCGATAGTAGCTTCCCGCTTCGGGTCTGGGGTCCGGTACGATCGCGAATTGAAATTGATGCGCAGTGGCCTCGACGATGGGGAAGAAGTTCGTCCGTTGCGCTCCGTTCACGTTGATCTGCCTGGGTACTCCGATCGGAAGGATCATGTCGTAGTTGATATCCAATGCGATCTCGCTTGCTGGCAATGGAGGATGCTGGCCTAGATATTCGCTGCCAAGCAGTCCCTGCTCCTCTGCCGTGACTGCCGCAAAGATCACGGAGTGCGGAACCTTCAGGCCAGATGCTGCCCAGGCGCGGGCCATCTCGAGCAGCATTCCGCAGCCGGTCGCGTTGTCTACGGCTCCGTTGTAGATGTTGTCTCCGGCCATTCCGGGAACAAATCCGAGGTGGTCGTAGTGCGCTGTGTAGAGGATGGCCTGATCTTTGACCGCGATGGCAGGGACCGCTGGCTTGCCCTGCGACGACTTCGTGGGCGGAGCCAGGATGCCAACCACGTTGGCGCTTTGGAAGGGGCGCACTACGCTCTCTACGTGCGCACGGAGTCGTACTGGAAGCTCGACCGCCTTGAAGCCCTTGCGCCCCGCGGCTGTCATCTGCTCGTCCAGATTCATTCCGCCTGCTGCGAACAACTTTCGAGCGATCTCCAGTTGAATCCAACTGGCGGCTTGTACGCGGGGATTTTCATCGTCGCGCAGATAGGTCTTCTCGCTGGTATTCGAGTTTTTCACCACGTCCCAGCCGTAGCTCGCGAGGTCGGTACGGTGGATGATCAGTGCGCCGACCGCACCCATTCGCGCGGCCTGCTCAAACTTGTAGGTCCATCTTCCGTAGTAGGTCATTGCGCGTCCGCCAAAGAAGGACGGGTCGTCCGAGGGTGGATCTCCGACGATGCACAGGATTACTTTGCCTTTTACATCTACTCCCGCGTAGTCGTTCCAGGCGAACTCCGGCGCTGTTACTCCGTAGCCTACAAAGACGATCGGTGCATTGACATCGACGCTGGCTGTTAGCGTCGGATTGCTTACGGTGTAGTCGTCCGCGTAGCTCAGATCGATGGCCTTGCCTTTGCCGGGCACCAACGTAAACTTCGTCTTCGAGGGAATTGCGTTCATTCCCACAAAGTTGATCTGTTGCAGATAGGTGCCGTTGTCTCCGCCTGGCTTCAAGCCGTAGAGCGCGAACTGTGTCGCGATGTATTGAGCGGCGATCTCCGCGCCTCGCAGCCCGGGGCCGCGGCCCTCCAGGAGGTCGTCCGAGAGAAACTTTACGTGGGCGCGGATCTTCTCCGGATCGATCGACGCCTCTGCCGTGGCTAGAAGATGCTTCGTCGATGTTGCGGCGGCGCTGCTGCTTGCTGCCGTGGGTGCCGCGGTTGTTGGAGCGGCCGCAGCGGGATCCTGAGCTTTTAGACTTCCTGCTCCACCTGCCAGAGTCAAGCCTAAGACGAGCGCCAGTTTCTTCATATTCCGAGCCTCTTTCGAATGTAGCCAAGAATAAGAAAGATATCCTACTAGGACACTGCCTCAGAATTAAAAACTATCGAAGCCGACAACATCGGTCTCTTCAACCGCAGACGGGATCGCAGCGTTCGGCTGGTCCAGCCCTTCCAGCCGCACCTTTCGCATCTCCATTACATCGAGCCGTTGGAGCGCCTTGCGCGTGAGGCCCGTCAAGGGATACTCCGCCAGCCGATTCGTCTTGACCCACTCCAATGCTTCTTCGCGCACTGGTACGGCCTCGAGCAGGGGTTTGTCCTTCGCGCTACGGATAGCGTAGATCTGAACATAGTAGTTTGTATTGGTGATGGAGTGACGCAACCGCAACAGCGGTTCGCGGGCGGTTACGGCGTCCTGCGAGAGCGGCGGCAGCTCCAGCATGCCGGGCATCAGGCTCTCCTCGTTCGCTCTTCGATGGAGCAAAACCTCGGTGAGCGCACCACTCTTACGAAGGTGCAGAAGAAAGGCGACCGGCAGGCTGCGTTGCGCGGTACGCGGAGTCGTCAGGTGTTCGCCGCGCGTCACGCACAGCCCGTAGACCGGGCACTCCAAGCATAGCGGATTCTTGGGGAGACAGATCGTCGCTCCCAGTTCCATCATGGCCTGGTTGTGATCGCCTGCTGCGTTCACGCCCTCTTCCATCTTCTTCTTTGGAACCAAGACTGCTGCCTGCTCCTGCACGAACGCCCGCCCTGCAGCGGTCGCAACCTGGGGGCGTCCGGTCACGCGCAGGAGTACCCGCTCGACGTTTCCATCCACCACGGCGACGCTCTCGCCGAAGGCGATACTCGCGATCGCCGCACAGGTGTACTCCCCGATGCCGGGCAGCGTGCGGAGCCCCACGGAATCGGTGGGCAGAGCGCCGCCAAGCTCCTGCACGATAAACTGCGCGGCCTTATGCAGCATTCTCGCCCGCCGGTAGTAGCCCAGCCCCGACCATGCCGCGAGTACCTCGGCCTCAGGAGCCAGGGACAACGCTACGATGGTCGGAAACTTCCGCAGGAAGTCGTTGTAGTGCTCGATCACCGCTGCCACTCGCGTCTGCTGCAGCATGATCTCGGAGACCCATGTGCGGTAGGGATCGGTTACTCCGCGCCAAGGCAGTTTCCGTGCATGGTTGCGATACCACTGCATCAGCTTGCGCCGAAAGAGTGGTATCTCCGCGGGCCGCAGAGCTTCGCCTTCGGGCCGCACCAGGGGCCTCTCGGCCTTCTTTGTAATCGAAGAAGTCACTCACAGCAGTCTACCGCCAACGGCATCCTCTCCGCCGGAACTTGATGCGTCCTTATCGCTCCTTTCCGGAAAAGGGCCTAAATCGCAGAAACACATTGAAGCCTACAGGCCGCGACCCGTAGATGGGTTGCAGTATCTGGGGGACTCCGTAGGTGGTGACCTGCGCCCCCACCGCGGATCGCACATGGGGCAGCAGATCTATATCGCGGTCGTACCCGAAGGTGTAAGCCTGCACATGGCCGATAGGTTCTTCGTGGAATCCGGGGGGCAACGGATTCTCTCCATTCAACAACTCATTCGTCCGCCCCGCATTTTCGAGCCGTGTCGAGATATAGTTCCGCGTCTTGAATCGTAATGTCGACTCCAGCAGATAGCTGTTGAGCTTTGATTGATCCGTCTGCGAAAGTGTCCGCCCCCACAGTACCGTGCTTGCCCAGTTGCCGTCCTTGAAGGGACGGTTGTACATCGCCGAGGCCGTCATGCGCGTTTGGTTCTCGGTCGGATATAAGCTCTCCGGGCTCACGATATGTCCATACGAATATTGCCCGCTCCAGTTTTTGCCCGGCTGCAACGTGATCCGCGTGGACCATGAGTCGATCTTCCCGTAGTTCACATCCCAGCGGAACTCATCCGGCTCTCTGCCGTGGAAGCCGCTCGCCTCTACCCGCACGATTCCATGGGTCAGGCCCATGGTTAATACATCGGCGGCGATGTGGGTCGAGTCCTCCTGGTGATGGCCCAGCGTTCCTACCGGGTTCTCCGCAGCCGATTGCCGGTGGGGATAGGCGGTTGGCCCCAGCGCCGGATCGCCCATCGCCGCGGCATAGAAGGACAGCAACGTCTTCTCGCCCAGCTTCAAGTCGTATAGGGCCGCGATCTCCATAAGGAAGTCATGGGGATGCTGGCCATCTACGATCGGAACTCCAAACGCCGTCTCGCCCTGTTGAAACAACAACGGATACCGTCTTCCGGTTATCGTCGCGGGCTCCAAGCTGAACATCGTCCGCAAGGTTAGCTGCCCCGGCCCCCACATCCGTTCTCCCATGAACATCAGCCAGTTGGTGGAGAACAGCTTGTCGCCTCCGCGCGGACTGGTCTGCTGCTCCTCCGTTAGAAATACGTTTCCATGGGCCATCAGCATCCACGGCCCTTTCATCGTCATCAACATCGGCGCGGGCGTGGAGTCGGGCTCTGCGCTGGTTCCTGACGATACGTGATGCCTTATCTGTTGCAGGAAGGTCTGGGGACTCATGTTGTCCATCAGCTCCTTCATTCCTGAATTCATCTGCATCCCGGAATCTGTCTTTGCGGATGATTCCTTGGGGCACATCACCATTCCCGGCATCGTCTCCACGCAAGGTTGCGGAGCTGTTTGCTGCTCTTTCTTCTCCATCTGCATTCCAGGCATGGAGTCCTGCGCCGACAGAGCCGACGGCATGATTAAAGCAATGAACGCTACAGCACGAAAGATCTTCATCTACGGTCCCCAGCCTTCGCCGCGTCAACGGACGAAGGCCCTCTACTCAACTTTTTCTGGATCGCCTCGAAGGTGTGTGTCGGCTGCAATCAATGCAGCAGACACAGCTTGGATGAGGCAGATTAAAAGAGAGGGGATGGATCTAGACGCGCAGGCTTACAACCAGAGGATCGACCAGCCTGCCAGGAAGGAGGGATCGTTTCGCTGTGCCCAGATAGCTCACGGATAGATTCGGATCGACAGGGACTACTGAGACCGCCACCCATTGGACAGCAGCGAACGAAGTTGCAGACGGTCCTGCTTTATCGAAGGCTGCAACGGACGTATGACTGCAACTTCCATCAGCGCACTCGCCAGCGCCGTGTACGATTGCCTGTGCCGGTGCGGTCTTCTTTGTGTGCAGGCAATGAGAGTGATCCATCTCCATCCCTGCAATAGGGGCAGATCCGGACATAGCATCCTGCATCGCATGGCACTGCGCAGTCTGTATTTGCAGCCCACAGGCCAGTTCGCAGACCGCTGCCTCGGAAGACACTCCCAACAGGAAGAGCGCTACGACCATCGCCAGCACGTTTTTGATCCGAGTAGACATGAAGCCTGTAGCTATTCTAACGGACGTCTCGGCTCACAAAGGGTAAGCGAGCCGAATCAGCAGTTCTGGTACTTCCAGTTTCGCTGCCTTCCCTCCGCCATCCACTCCACCGCCTGCGCCACCCTCTTGTCTTTGGTTTCCGCGCGCTTCGCCTCGACGATCCACTCTGTGTACTCCCGCTGACAGCTCGGACTGAACGCTGCAAATACCTTCGCCGCGGCTTTGTTCTTCTTCAAGGCGGCAGCCAGCTCCTCCGGAACCTCGGGAGCGGGCTTAACCTTCTTGCTGGCTGGCCTTGTGATCGACGTGGTTCGCTCTCCGGTCAATACGAATCCCGCCGCCTGTTGGAGGTATCCGAGCAAGACCTTGTCGGCTGGCAGATCCTTCAAGCCTGTGATCCTGCCAAAGGCGCCCATCCCACTGTCAGCCTTCGATCCATCATTCTTCAGAACCGCACTTATCTGCGGTCCCCACAGTCCCAGGCTGCAGTGTTGCTTGAATCCAGCCATATTCCCCAGGATCACGCCGTGCAGCATGAAAAACGGCATTCCCCACTTCATCGTCTCTCCCACCTCCGGGGATGCCTTGTGCATCAACTCTCGTATGTGGGTCAGGATCTCCTGGGCGAAGGGCTGCGCTTTGGCGATATAGGCATCGACTCTCGTGTCGTGATTCTGTCGCATAGGGGCTCTCAGATATATTTTGATTTCGGCGGAACTCGGGCCGACGATCTGAGTAGGATTCCGCCTTGGGCGAAAGCATAACAAATATTCTGTTCAGAGAGCGGTCCTTATAACGGCATTTCCATAAAGACATCTGCTCGCGTGTATGGCGATACCCCCGGCGGCAGATGCCGAAATCCAACCGACTCATAGAGATGAATCGCATTCCGCAGCGTGCTGTTTGTCTCCAGCGTTAGCAGCGTCGCTCCCATCGCCCGCGCCTGTGCCACCGTGGCTTTCAGCACCTTGCGTCCGATGCCTCGTCCGCGGGACTCTTCCGACACTGCCATCTTCGCCACCTCATACACGCCGGGCCGCATGGGAATCAAAGCGCAGCATCCCACTGCGCGCTCCTCGATAAACGCCATGACGATGTGGCCGCCGGGCCGCAGAATATATGTCTCCGGATCTCCCAGCATCTCGCGGTCGTGCTCTTCCAACCCGAAGTACGTCTCGATCCAGGCTTCGTTCAAGCTGCGGAAGGCGGCTGCGTCCTCTGCCCTGAACGCTCGAATCTCTACCTGCTTTTCCGCCATCTCCATCTCCATCGTCTTTTCCAAAGTCGGCATTTGCTTGTCCTCTGGGCTTTAAACTATGAGGGCGCCGGCGAGATGTCCAATATCTTGTTCGTTCTTATTATGATGTTCTGAGTATGGATCGAGAGATTGAACTTCGCCACCTTCGCTACTTCGTCGCTGTCGCTGAAGAGCTACACTTCGGCCGTGCAGCCCTGCGGCTTCACCTCGCTCAGCCGCCTCTCTCCCAGCAGATTCGCAAGCTGGAAGAGATCCTGGGCTACGCGCTCTTTGTCCGCACCTCCCGCGCCGTTCGTCTTACCAGCGCTGGAGAGGTCTTCCTCGAACGCGCCCACCGTACGCTCCGCAATGTGCAGGAGGATCTTGAGGAGGCCCGCAGTATTGGCCGGGGAGAGGTCGGCTTCCTGCGCGTGGGCTTCATCGGCTCCGCCATGCTCACGCCGCTTCCGGCTATGTTCGGTGAGTATCGCCGCCGCTACCCAAAGGTTCATCTCCAGTTGCACGAGTCCTTCACCTCCAAGCTCTTGCTGCTCATCGGGGACGAGACGATCGACGCCGGCTTTCTACGTGACGGGGGTCCGACTCCCGGCTTTGAAGTAGAAGTTCTCTTCTCCGAGCCCTTCATCGCGGTCGTCCCCAGAAGCCATCCGCTCGCGACCCGCAAGACCATCTCTGCCGACAAGCTCCGCGACCAGCCCTTCGTCTTCTTTTCCCCAGCCGCCGGCGCCCATGCCTACGAGAAGGCCATCGCTCCCTGCGTGGAACGCGGCTTCCGTCCCCAGGTCGTGCAGGAGGCCCCGCAGTGGCTCACTCTGCTCCGCCTCGTTGGAGCGGGCCTGGGAGTCACGATCGCTCCCGCCTGCGTTCGCCAGATCGCCTCGGATGACGTCGTCTGCATCCATTTGAGCGGCACGCAGGCTCGCAGCGACATTGAACTCGCCTACAGGTCCGGCGAAGACCGCGCCATCGTTGGCAGCTTTGCCTCTATTGCCCGGGAGCACTTTCAGCGCACCCGCCGCTAGCCGGACGCGCGATAGCCAACTACGACAGAAACAGTTGCTCGACTTCGGGCCAGTCCTTTACGCGCCGGAAGCCGGTCACGTTCACGTTATGCGGCGAGCTGAACAGAATCCCTTCGCCCTCAAACCGTCGCAACTGGCGTGGGTTGTCGT
Source organism: Granulicella sp. dw_53 (assembly GCF_018449545.1). Lineage (GTDB taxonomy): Bacteria > Acidobacteriota > Terriglobia > Terriglobales > Acidobacteriaceae > Edaphobacter. The sequence goes on from NZ_JAAVUR010000002.1 coordinate 354,041, forward strand.
CGATCAGATAGTCCGCCCGCAGAATCCCCTTATCTCCGCAGTACACGATGTGGGAGGCCGGAATGAAGGGAAAGTGCTTCTCCAGCCAGCGGTATTTTTGCTCAAATGAGGTGGGGACCTCCATCGCCGCCGTCGCGATAAATACCTCGTAGCGGCTCTGCAGAGCTCGCAGCACTCGCTGGGACTCGGGCATTACCTGCAACACGGAGAAGAAGTCCTCCGACCGCAGGTAACTTTCCAGCATGGGATGGCGGTCCAGCGCGACCACTTCCCATAACCACTTGCCATGCAGGTCGGCCAGAGTGATCTTTTCCTCGTGATCGCGGTTGTAACGGAGGAGATGCTCCGACACTGCATCCGCGATCACCTCGTCCATGTCTACACAAATTCTCTTCACGGCAGGCCAGCCTCTAGTCCGACAATCCTAATTTCTGAGGGAACGAATGATGGAAACAGCGATACTCTCCACAGGAACTGCCTTCTTCTGGGGAGCATCCCGGGCCGGATCGTAGTACAGCAAACGTCCGCAGCTCTCGCATGTCATCATCTCACCGTCGTTATCGCGGTTCCGAAGGTCGTTCCAGCGCTGTGGCCGCACCATCATCTGGCAGGCCGAACACTTCTGGTTAATCCCCTCGGAGACGGCCGTTCCCTTCGACTTTGCGATACGGTCGTAGGTCGAGAGGGCCGCCTCGCCGATCTGGGGCCGAAGCTCCTCGCGCAGCTTCTCTACCGCCGCCAAAGCGATCTTGTCCCTGGCGATGGTCTCCGCAGCCCGCAGCCGCTCCCGCTCCAGAGTTCCAGCCGCATCTGCTACTGCATCGTTCGCCAGCCCGCGTTGCTGCTCCAAGCCCTCGCTTCGCTCCATGCTCTCCAGTTCGAGGTCTTCGAGCTTGCTGATCTCTCCCTGCGCGAACGCCATCTCATGCTCGAATGCCGTGACTTGGACCGTTGTTGTGGCCAGTTCGACCTTCTTTTTGGTTCGCTCGATCTTTGCCTGCAGGTCCTTCACATCGGACTCCTGCCTGCGGCGCAGCGCCTCTTCCTTGGCGATCAGATCCAGCACGACCGAACGCTGTCCCTCGACGGCCTTCAGCTTCGCTTCGAGTCCCGCGACCAGCTTTGGAAGCGCCACCAGCTCGTCGTGCAGCCGTTTTGCCTCCACGTCGTGGGTCTGCAGCACAATCAATTTTTCCAGGTCCGGATGCATCTCTTTTCACCTCGCTACGCCGCTGTCACGTCAAATATCACACAACAGCGGAAAACTCGAATCTACCACTCTCGCCCCTCTGACCGAAGCCTCGGCTGGCATCCTTGCATTGAGCGCATGCGTCCGGTGCGTCATAATGGACTCTATTCTCGAGACGCTCGCCCGCGATGCTGCGGTGACAGAGTACTCCTGCTTCACTCGCCTTCCTTTGGCATCCGACCTTGAAAAACTTCCTCCCGGACTGGATAACAACTATGCAACTTTGGAACGAGTACGAAGGTAGAACGATCGCAGAAGCCTATCCTCTCGAAAAGCTTCTCTCTCCTGAAGGCCGGAGCGCCTTCTTCTCCACCTCGAACGGCACCGGCACTCCCGCCGTCATTCGACTGATCGAGTCGCACTTCGACGAGGCAGAGATTCTGGAGCGCTGGCGTCAGGTGACGGAGATTAAGGAACCGCATCTTATAACCCTCCGCCGTTGCGGTCAGACTGAGCTTGATGGAACCTCCCTCGTCTACGCCGTCATGGAGCCCTCCGACGACAATCTCGCCGAGATTCTCAAGCAACGACCTCTTACGCCCCAAGAGACGCGGGAGATCGCAACCAGCCTCGTCCCCGCCCTGGCGGCTCTGCATGCCCATAACCTCGTCCATGAGCATGTAGAAGCAGCGAACGTCCTCGCCACCGGAACGGTCGTCAAGCTGCGAAGCGACTGCATCCGCGAAGCTCCCGAAGGGGAGGAGGGAGCTGCAGTTCGGGCCCGCGACGTGCACGATCTGGCCGTGGTGCTTCTGCAAGCGCTCACGCTTCGGGATACGCTTCCCGGCACCCCGCTGCCGGCTCCATTCGACGCTGTAATCCGGAACGGCATCAGCGGAGCCTGGGGGCTGGCGGAGATCTCCGCGGCTCTCCCTCCACCAGCGCCTATTGCACCGCTGGCCCGGCCTGTTACGCCTGCCCCCACGACGGCTGCGGCTGCCCAGCCGGCCCAGGCGAGCGCTTCAAGACCCTCACCCGAGCCTCCCGTCGCGCCCAAGCTCGCCCCCAGGGTAACGGACCGCCTGATCAAGCCGGTGGAGACGATGCCTTCCCGCCCTCGCGGTCTCTGGATCGCCGGCGGAGTGGCCGCCCTGCTTGTGCTGATCCTGGTCTGGAGGCACTTTAACGCCACGCCTGTTGCGGCTCCTGTCACCCTTGCCCCAGAGACCACCGCGACCGCTCCGGCTCCGGCTCCGTCGCCGGCGCCCAAGCCTTCGGCTTCCGTGCCCGCAGCCGGGCCGGTATCTGCGGCTCCCGCTGCGTCTTCCGCAGCTCAGCGCAGTCAATGGCGAGTCGTTGCCTACACCTTCAACCATCAGGAGCAGGCGCAGAAGAGGGCCGCAGAGCTCGCCACTAAATACGGATCTCTTCATCCTGAGGTCTTTACCCCTACGGGAAAAGCTCCTTATCTGGTTACTTTAGGAGGCCCTATGGACCGGAATCAGGCCACCGCCGTCAGGAACCAGGCCCGCTCTGCCGGTCTGCCTCGAGATACTTACACGCAGAATTACTCCCGCTAACTGGCGTAAGACCTTCTCAGTCCGAGGGTTCCTAGTTTGGAATTCTCGGCTGAGAGAAGTAATTCAGTGAATCCGACCCTCTCCCCATAGAATCAAACAAGCTCATGGCTACAGCTTCCCTCCAACTGGACGACGCTCGCTCTCTTGGTGCGCCTGTGGTTGAGCGTCCCTGGCGTCCTCGCGTCAACCCGTGGATCGTCGCCATGACGGTCACGCTCGCGACCTTCATGGAGGTGCTGGACTCCTCCATCGCCAACGTCGCCTTGCCACACATCGCCGGAGGACTCGGCGCTACCCAGGATGAAGCCACCTGGGTCCTCACCTCATACCTTGTAGCCAACGCCGTCATCCTTCCTGCCGGCGCGTATATGACCACCTTCATCGGGCGCAAGAAGTTCTACATGATCTGCGTTGCGCTCTTCGGCATCAGTTCCGCCCTCTGCGGGCTTGCGCCCTCGCTGCCGATCCTGGTCTTCTGCCGCATCCTGCAAGGTATCGGAGGCGGCGGACTTGCTCCTTCCGAGCAGGCGATTCTCGCCGACACCTTTCCGCCGGAGAAGCGCGGTCAGGCCTTCGCCATGTATGGCCTTGCAGTCGTCGTTGCGCCTGCCATCGGTCCAACCCTCGGCGGCTATATTACGGACAACTTCGATTGGCGATGGATCTTCTTCCTGAACGTCCCGATCTGTCTCGTCTCGCTCTTTCTCACCAGCCGCATCGTCGAGGATCCGCCTTACGTCAAGAAGCAGGTGGAGCTATCGAAGAAGGGCGGTATCAAGCTCGACTTCCTTGGCTTTGGTCTGCTCGGACTCACCTTCGGCTCCCTGGAGTTCATTCTCGACAAGGGCCAGGAGGATGACTGGCTCGCCTCCAAGCTGATCACCTTCTTTGTCGTCACCATGGTGCTCGCGTTTATTGCCATGATCTGGTGGGAGCTCAAGCAACTTCGCGTCGGCAACCGTCCCATCGTCAACCTCACCCTCTTCAAGCGCCGCAACTTCGCCATCAGCTTCGTCCTGATGTTCGTCCTTGGCTTTACCCTCTACGGTTCGACCATCCTGATTCCACAGTTCGTCCAGACGCTGCTGGGCTATACCGCCGAGCTTGCCGGAATGGTGCTCTCTCCTGCCGGACTCATGATGATGGCCATGATGCCTGTGGTGGGCTTTCTGGTCGGCAAGGTCGATCCTCGCAAGCTCATCGCCTTCGGGTTTCTTCTGCTCACGACGTCGCTGCTCAAGATGCACTCCCTGAATCTTGGCGTCAGTTATGGCTACCTCGTCTTGCTGCGTATCTTCCAGGCCTCGGGGCTGGCGTTCCTCTTCATTCCGATCAATACGATCGCTTATATCGGGGTGAAGCAGTCCGAGAACAACGACGTCTCCGGCCTCACCAACCTGGCGCGTAATATCGGCGGTTCTTGCGGGACTGCGTTCGTCGCTACCATGCTTACTCGTCGGACCGCAGCTCACGAGACCAACATGATCCGAAATCTGACCAGCGGAAATCAGAGTTTTATCGATCAGGTCTCGAGGCTCAAGGGCTCGTTCGGCGGTCACAGCGGAGGCAATATCATGGACGGTCCCGGAGTCCACACCGCACAGGCCTACATCTACAACCAGATGCATCGTCAGGCGGGAATGCTTGCCTATCTCGACATCATTCTCTCCCTCGCCATCTTCTGCGCCTGCATGTTGCCTCTGCTCTTCTTTATTCCACGGCCACCGAAGCATGCCAGCCCTTCCGCTGGACACTAGTCGCTAAGCCCTCGCCATAGCCCCTTGTTATGATCGACTATGGAATTCCTGTGGTCTCTTTTTACGCTTGCTGGTGTCCATCTCATTGCAGTTGCTAGTCCCGGGCCCGCCTTCCTCTCCGTCGTTCAGACCTCCGTTCGCAACCCACGCCGCATTACTTTCCTCCACGTTCTCGGACTTGGATCGGCGGTAGCTCTCTGGGCGGCAGCCACGCTCTTCGGGCTCTCAGCCATCCTCACTGCTGTCGGCGGACTCTATCGTTTTCTCCAACTCGCTGGCGGACTCTACTTCGTGTGGATCGGCGTTCAGTCCTTCCGTCATGCCGCCGATCCTCTTCCACCCTCTACCGAAGTTGCCGCGCACATTCCGCCTCTCCGCGCCTTTAAACGTGGTTTCAGCACGAATATCGCAAACCCTAAGGTGATGGTCTTCTTCGCGAGTATCTTCACCGCGATCCTCAAGCCCGGAACCCCGCTGTGGGTTCGATTCACTGCCATCGCCATCGTCTTTGCCAACGAGACCCTTTGGAACGGCAGCCTCGGGCTGTTGCTGTCCACGCCGCGTGCTCAGAGGACCTACGCCCGCGCCAAGTCGTCCATCGACCGCACCGTTGGGACGGTTATGTTCCTCTTCGGGCTCAAGCTGCTCTGGGGAGCCGCTTACCCCAGCACCCACTAACCCTGCAGTTCAAGACAAAGGCCACGGAGGTCGTTCCCCGTGGCCTTTTATCGTGGTTTCGTTACGTCGGCGTCTCGGTTAGATCGGCCTTGGGTTCCGTTCTTCGAATTGCCGCTGGTGCCAGTAGGGGTAAGACAATGCCGTCTCGCTCGCTGCGTCCAGCTTCGCGATCTGTTCTGCCGTGAGCTTCCAGCCCACTGCGGCCAGATTCGCCTTCAACTGCTCCTCGTTCCGAGCTCCTATGATCACGGTAGAGACGGTCGGCCTTCCCAGGACCCAGTTCAGTGCGATCTGGGGAACGGTCTTGCCGGTCTCCTTCGCGACCTCGTCGATTGCATCGATCACCCGGTACATATACTCTTCGTCCGGTCTCGGTCCGTCGTTCACCACGACCTTGGTCTGGAGGCGGCTGCCTGCTGGGAGCGGTTGGCCGTGACGAATCTTTCCGGTCAGTCTTCCCCAGCCGAGCGGAGACCATACCAGCGCTCCTACTCCCTGATCCAGCGCCAGAGGCATCAACTCCCACTCGTAGTCCCGGCCGATCAGGGAGTAGTAGACCTGATGTCCGACGTAGCGAGACCATCCGTAGCGCTCACTCACGCTCAGCGACTTCATCAGGTGCCAACCCGAGAAGTTCGAGCAGGCGATATAACGTACCTTGCCGTCGCTCACCATCTTGTTCAGTGAGTTCAGGGTCTCTTCCACCGGTGTCGTCGCGTCGAATCCGTGGAGGTGATAGACGTCCACATAGTCCATTCCGAGCCGCTTCAGGCTGTCTTCCAAGGACTGGATGAGGTGATACCGGCTCGATCCCACATCATTCGGTCCTTTTCCAAAGCGGAAGGTGGCTTTGGTCGAGATAAGGACATCTTCGCGCTTCAGGTGGGCGAGCGCCTTGCCCAGGGCTGTCTCGCTTCCGCCCTTCGAGTAGACATCTGCCGTATCGAAGAAGTTCACCCCTGCTTCCATGCAGATATCGACGATCTTCCTTGCTTCGTCGTCGGAGGTTACTCCCCATGCCTGGAAGAACTCGCCGGAGGTCCCAAACGTTCCTGCTCCGAAGCAAAGCTCCGGCACCTTTAACCCTGACCTACCGAGCTGCCTGTATTCCATGTCTTTCTCCTGTTTGTTGCATATCAGATATATCGAATTGTCTATCAATCTGGTTGGGACATCATAAATCTCCTTCGCTATACCTAGACAACATGCAAAAAATTGCGCACCTTGGTTTGGGCGTGCCGCTAAGTCATTGATAGAACATGAAATGCAAGTGGCGCACAAATTGCTTTGGAAGCAGGGCAAGCAGTCATTTCCAATCTCCTGGAGTTACAAATGAGAAAGCTTTATGCTCTCTTCGCACTTGCCCTTGCCCTGGTTCTTACTCCACTCGCCAAAGCCGACTCCATCTCGCTTGAGTCCTACAACGCTGCCAATCACAGCTACAGCTACGCGATTACGTTCGATGAACACAGCGCTACCTTCTTTTTCAGTGGATTTCTTCTGTCCAACCTCACCGATGTAACGAACGCCGTCCTGAGCGGTCCCCTCGACAAGGACTTCAGCGTGATCTTCGACTCCGACTCGGTCGCCGTCGGATCGATCTTCTCGACCGAGTACAGCAGGAAGGTTCCTTTCTCGGTTGGCACGCTGACCGTCTTCTCGCTGGCTACTCCTGGCCTGGTCAGTTACACGCTTCTGGACAGCAACGGTCTCTTCTGCGGACCAGTTGGTGGACCTGTGGGCGATCCGAGCACCGTTCCCGAGCCATCCACGCTGCTCATGATGGGAACTGGTTTGATCGGAGCCGCTGGAGCTGCACGCCGCAAGTTTTTCAGCTAACTGAAATGCTGCAACTAAGAGAGCCGCCTAACCGGGCGGCTCTTTTTATTGCGTGACTGCTTCCACTGGTTTATCCACCTGGGACTGGTAGACCTCTTCCACCCGCTCGACCGTATCGATCTCCTCTACCGGTTTGTCCGTGCGGATCCGCATGATTCGTGGAAACCGCAGTGCAAAGCCGCTGGCGTGACGTTCGCTCCGCATGATGTTGTTGAAGGCGACTTCCAGCACCATAAGCGGCTCTACGGTTCGGAAGTACCCTTGATCTTCGAGGGTGTGTTCCATCATCCAGGCGCTCATCTCTGCGATCTCCGCATCTGTCAGACCGGAGTATGCCTTTCCTACGTTCAGCAGCTTGCCCTCGGCTGCGCGGACCGCGAAGGTGTAGTCGCTTAGGATTCCTGCTCTTCGGCCATGGCCGAACTCCGCTCCTGTCACCACCACATCCAGCGTTGCGAGCTCGCGCTTCAGCTTCACCCATGCCAGGCCGCGCCTTCCGGGCTGATAGATCGATCCTGCTGCCTTCAGCATGACGCCTTCGTTCGCCCTGGCTCTGGCGTCTGCATAGGCTCGGTCGATATCCTCTGCGCTCTCTACCAGGCGCGAGGGCGAGATCATGAGGCGGTCTACTCCGGCGTCTTCCGCCTCTGCAAACATCAGCCCTTGTGCTCCTCTCTTGCGCTCATCGACTGCCAGGGGCGAGCGCGTGATCTCGACCAGTCTCTCGACCACCGTTTCGAGCTTGTTTCGCCTGTCGCGTAGCGGCCAGTCCAGTGCGAGGGCGCCATCGACGTACATCAGGTCGAAGGCCATGAAGACTACGGGAATGGTCTGTCGCCACTCGTTCGAGACTCGTTTCCGGCCGATCCTCTGGCCCAGAACGGCAAAGGGAAGCGCGCGCGCCTCCTTCAGATCCCATCCGAGGATCTCTCCGTCGAGAATGAGCGGACCGGTTCCTGCGGTGTCTACCTTGGCGAACGCTTCTTCCAGCTCGGGGAAGCTTTCGGTGATGTCCTCGCGGTTGCGAGAGTAGATCGCTACTCGTCCTGGCTGTTCCGGATCTCCACAGTGGACCTGCGCTCGCATTCCGTCGTACTTATCCTCCAGGAACGCTTCGATCTCGTGCTTACTTTCTTGATCTGCGGGCAGAGCTTCTTGGCTTTCGCTGTCGCTGAGGTCCGTTGTGCTTAGGACATCCATCGGCGGAGCATCTACGAACTCCTCTGCTTCGGCGTCTATCTCTTCCTCATCTCCTGAGCGGTTCTCCTGCTTCTCTGCTGCGGCCTCTACTGCCACGCTCATCTCCGCCTCTCGTTCGGGGTCGGTCTTCAGAGCTTCTATGAGCTGAGTCTCTGCTTCTGTCGCTGCCTTCCGCTTCTTCGTCTTCTTCTTCGCGGGCGTTGCTGCGGGTTTCTCGGTGAATCGCTCGACTGCTTCCTCTGGGCTATCGACTGGGGAGGCGAGCATGAAACCAAGCGGGTGGAAGAGCCGCATTCGCGCCTCTGCGAGGGTTCCTCCGAAGGCGCGTTGGACGGCGCTTGCCAGATCTGCCTCCAGCATTACGGCGTTTCTTACCTCGGCTACCGAGACCGGAGAGGAGGCTTGGGAGGCTGCTACGGCGATGGCCTCTTCCACCAGGCTCTGCTTCACGCCGATGCGCATATCTCCCAACATCAGCTTGAGGAGGTACTTCGCCTCCAGTGGGGTGGCGAGCCGCAGCATTCGTTCTACATGGCCTGCGCGCGAGGCTGTGGTCTTCGCGACTGCCATGGCAGCGAATGCCTCTGTGACCTCCGAGAGGGTCAGGGAAGGCTGCGGCGCGGCGATGGATTGCAGGAGGTCGAAGGCTGCTGCTCCGAGGTCTCCGTGTCGCCTGTAGGCTGCGGTCAACTCTGCGTCGGTGGCTTGGGAGACCGCGATGAGAGCCTTGGTCAGGAGCGCTCCTCCGGCGTTGAGCTTCCGGGAATCGGCTTCGGCGAAGGGGGTTCCTGCGAGATACAGGGCGAACCATCCGGCGTCTTCGCTGTGTGGAGCGTCGTTGTGCGCCTGCAGGATGGCAGTGGCGATCGCTTCGCGCTTCCTGAGGCGGCTCGCTTCGGCTGCCAATCGTTGCGCCAACTCCGCTAGATCCAGAAACGCAGCCATCGGGAGAGCCTTTCCTGGGAGTATGAGTGGTCCAGAATATGTGGATGCTTCATTTGCAGTTTCCGGTAGTAGACGTGAGGGAAGCTTTGCGAGACCAGCCTTTTTTCAACCTCTTTTGGTTATGAGGAGGCATCGAATGAGGTACGTTGGAAGGGCAACAGTTAACACAAGGAGATTTAACGATGGATCGTAATGCGACCGCAGTCTGGCACGGCAGCATAAAAGAGGGTAAAGGCACCATCACGACGCAGAGCGGGACGTTGAAGGAGACGCAGTACAGCTTTGCTGCGCGTTTTGCCGAAGGCGTGGGGACCAATCCTGAGGAGTTGATCGCAGCGGCGCATGCGGGCTGCTTCACGATGGCGTTCAGCGGGCAGCTGACCGAGGCAGGCTTCACGGCGGACACGATCGAGACGAAGGCAGTGTTGACGCTCGACCTGCACGGGGAAGCTCCGACGATCACGAAGATTCATCTGACGATGACCGCGAAGGTTCCAAACATCGATAAGGCGAAGTTCGATGAGCTGGCGCATAAGGCCGAGGTCGGTTGCCCAGTGTCTCGGGTGCTGAAGGCGGCGGAGATTACGCTGGACGCTTCGCTGGTCTAGTCTGTCAGCCCTGGTTGGGCCCTGCTAGTACGGTCCTGAGCCAGTGTCATGCTTGATGAGCGCCCGCCCCTCCCGGCGGGCGCTATCTTATGGGCAGGGTGCCCCGGTGTGTTTCCCCGGAGATGGGACCCCTCCCCCGCCTTTTTGCGCAAAATCTTCATTTCGCTAGGCTTCGTCCCGGACTTCGCTGGGCTCTTTTGCAGGCCATTTTGACTAAAAGCAACTCGACCTATCGTCGGTCTGGCTGCCTTCGGTCTGCGGAGGGCAAAGTTGTAAAGAGCTTCTGACTCTCCGCGCTGAGCGGTCAGAATGACACCTTCTGTTTCTTTATTCTCTACTTCTATTTTAGCGAGGGGAGCATAACTAAAGTGCCACTTGGATCTCGCTGATGGGAAGCGAGTTACGTGGATTTGGGGCTTGACATGGCTTTTGCTGGGGTATTGCTGAGGAGGTGGGTGTAAAGCTCTGTTTCTACTGTTGTTAGTGCGCGTGGCTGTGGCCGTGGTGATGGTGGGCGCCGACGGCTTCCAGCTCGGGCGGGGCGGAGCAGCCGTGGGTGGTCTCGCAGCCCTTGGTCTCGAACTGGATGGTGGTGTGGGTGATATGGAAGCTGTTGCGAAGGGTCTTGTTGATGCCTTCGAGGATGCATCCGCAGTCGGACATGGGCATGTCGGCGATGGTGACGTGGCTGGCCAGGGCGTGGGAGCGTGAGTCGAGGGACCAGACGTGGAGGTCGTGGACGTTGAGGACTCCGTCGACGGATTGCATGGCTTCGCGGATGTTGGCGAGCTGAAGGTTGCGCGGGGTGCCTTCGAGGAGGATGTTGAGGGTCTCGCGGACGATGCCGAAGGAGCTATAGAGGATCATGCCGGCGATGAGGATGGAGAGCGCGGGGTCGATCCAGGTGAGGCCGGTGAAGAGGATGCCTGCGCCGCCGGCGATGACGGCGGCGGTGGAGAGGGTGTCGCCGAGCATGTGCAGGAAGACGCTGCGGATATTGACGTCTCCGGAGAACTTCCAGAGGAGGGCGGCGACGGTTCCGTTCATCAGAACTCCGGCGAGCGCGACCATCATCATGAGGCCGGGCTGGACGGCGACCGGGTGGCTGAGGCGCTCGATGGCGGTAATGGCGATCCAGACGGAGAGGACGATGAGGGTGACGGCGTTGACGAAGGCAGCAAGGACTCCGGCGCGCTGGTAGCCGAAGGTTTTTTCGGCGGTGGCGGGGCGCGTCTGGAAGTAGACGGCGACGAAGGAGAGCAGGATGGCCAGAAGATCGGAGACGTTGTGGCCGGCCTCGGAGATGAGCGCGAGGGAGTGGGCGCGGAAGCCGAAGTAGAAGGTCGCGACGACGTAGGTCGCGGTGAGCGCCATGGAGATCTGGAGGACGCGTTGCATCTTCCGGTTCGGAGTGGCGACCATGTGCATAAGACTATTTTAGACCTTATGGAGCTAAACCCTGATTTGGAGGATAGTTTTGGCGATTATGCGTGGGAGTGTGGGGTAGATTGCCGGTTGGGCTGAGAGGCGGGGGGCAGATGCGGGGCGAGGGGGTCGGGATGAGCCGCGCCCGGCGGGTAGGAGGCTCCGAGGCGCAGGCCGCTCCAACTTTCGGCGACGACGATGCTGTTGGCGGGGTTGCGGGGGTCGAAGCGGACCTGGATGGGAAGGTCCACGCGGACGTGACGGACGTGCTCTTCGAGGGCGCTGACGTCCTGGGCGCACTCGTAGGTGACGCCGGCGATGACGTAGCTATAGACGAGGACTGCGGGTACGTCCGACGGCGTGGAGTCGCCGGAGGCGATGAGCCACTGGGTCTCGGTGATGCTGCCGTCGGTGATGCGGCCGGTGAGGGCGAGGAGGTCGCGGCGGGCGCGTTCGATCTCGTCGGGGGTGGGCTGTCGGCGGGTGAGGACGTAGCTGGTGACGCCGGCGGCGACCGCGATTCCGAAGCCCACGGCCAGGATGTTCCGGGGGGACCGGAGGAAGAGCGGCAGATGGGTTGGAATGTCCGGAAACACGGTTCGATGAAGGTCTCTGGCGAGAAGAATAGCGTATCGCAGGCGGGTGCGGGAGGCAGAGGGCTGCGAAGAGTTCCATGAGATGCATGGCGCGCCATGGAGACGGGTGGAGTCAACGCACCAGCTTCAGGTTTCCGGTGAGCTGATTGATGAGATGAGCCGGGCCGTAGAGAGCGAGGGCGACGTACTCCAATGCGTCGGCGGTGGTGGCGGCCATGCGGTCGAGGTAGTCGTCGTAGGTGCGGCAGTACTGCGCAAGCCGGGAGAATGCAAAGAGGGAGAGCTCCTGGACGTTGCTGGCCCGGAGGTGCAGCCGCGAGAGCTCTGTCGAGGAGGCAGCCAGGATGGGCATGGGAATCGATACGAGGCTGGAGTGCTGCTGTCCGGAGGCATCGACCGGCGTGGGGCCGAGGATGGCTGACTCATGGCCGCCGATGGAGACGCCGAGCACGGCTACGGCGTTGGCCATGAGGCCTGTCGGCAGGCTCTGATCCACGATGATGACGCACTTCGCGGATATGGGTCTTGGAGGGGCGATCAAGGATGTTTGGGCTTCTGCGTTCATGCTGGGCATGTCGTCTCCTTTCGGGTGTCGAGCCTAATTGGGTAGCGGGGTCGGCTGCGGCGGGACGAGCTTCAGAAGCGCCGCGGCCAGGATTTGTAGACCGGCGGCGACGAGGGAGAGGGTCTTGAAGCCTGCCCTGGTGTAGATGGCTCCGGCCAGGGCTGTGCCGAACATGGCTCCGAGGTAGGTTGTCGCGCTGTTGAGTCCGAGGATCGCTCCCCGTTCCGTGGGCCTGGCGCGGGAGAGCAAGAGGACGATCATGTTGAGGCAGAGATGAGCAGCGATTCCCCAGAGGACCGCTACGGTGAGGATTGCGGTGAAGTTGTGGGTGGAGAAGGCCATCAGGACGTAGACGACGGCGCTGCCCAGGAAGGCGAGCGGAAAGAGGACACGGGTTCCGATGCGGTCTACGAAGCGGTTGGCGATGGCTCCGAGCCCAAAGCCTATGCCATAGGTCAGCACGATGATGCCGGCCTTGCCAGCGGAGATCCCCAAGGTGTGGCGTACCTGATCGCCTAGAAACGCGTAGACGCCGTAGAAGGCTCCGGTGCAGGCGAGACAGAGAGCCAATCCTACCGCGACGCCTGGATAGCGGAGCGGGGCGAGGATGTTGGTTCGACGGCGTGTTGGTTCAGTCGCAGGTGCTTGGTTGGGTAGTTGCCAGATTCCCACGGCTGCGAGGGCGGCGCATGCGGCCAGGGCGAGGTAGGAGAAGCGCCATCCGAACCTCTGGGCGATGAGTGCCGAGATGGGGATGCCGGCCACGAGGGACAAGGACCAGCCTATGAGCACGCGTCCGAGCGACCGAGCCTCTTCGCCGGGTTTGGCGATTACGGTTGCCATGGCGTAGCAGGAGGGCAGGATCAAACCTGCGCCGAGGCCCGCTAGAAGCTGCGCGGCGGCGAGCAGATACGGATGAGTGGCGAAGGCGCTGGCCAGCGTCGCCACGAAGAGAGCGGCGGCGCCGAGGAGGAGGGATCGCTTTGCGCCGATCCGGTCGATGAGCGGAGCAAGGAAGAGAGCGGATGCGGCTGTGCCGCCTCCGTAGGAGGAGATGACCCGGGCAATGGAGAGGGTGTTGGCATGGAGCGAGTGCGCCACGTCGGAGAGGATGGGGCTGAGCATCAAGCCGTTCGAACCGACGACCCCGACGGTGAGCATCAAAATTGATGTTTCGATGATAATCGACGAGTTTGATTGATGGTGTTCACTCATTTAGCGAGTATGTCTTATAAAATTAGAAAATAAGGAGGAATATCTGAAGATGAATGAAACTTCGAATGGGGTTCAACGCAGGCCAATTGGTGCGGCCAAGTTGGACGATACGGATCGAAAGTTATTAGCCTTGCTGGCGGAGGATTCCACCCGCAGCTACTCCGAACTGGGCAAGATTCTTCATCTTTCTGCGCCTGCCGTTCATGAACGTGCGAAGCGGCTGAAGCAGGAGGGCGTGATCAAGGCGACGATCGCTTTGCTGGATGGGGGCAAGATTGGCCGTCCGCTGCTGGCGTTCGTTCATGTCGATACGAAGAGCTGGGCTGTGACTCGTCAACTTATCCAACTCGCCGATCTGCCGGACATTGAGGAGATTCATACGGTTACGGGGGATAGCGCCATGTTGCTGAAGGTGCGGACGCGCGATACGCAGTCGCTTGAGGATTTGCTGGGCCGCATTTACCAGATTGAGGGTTTCGAGGGGACTCGGAGTTATATCGCTCTTTCTACTTATCTGGAGAGGGGCCCTAGCCCGATCCTTTGATTCGCATCTCTGCGGGAAGGGCGCGCCGAGGGCTGGGCTGGGCGCGATAGGCGATATACTGATAGGTGCCCATGAAGCCGTCCTTTTCTTCTTCTCTGCTTGCAAATTCGTCTACGACATTCTCTGACCGTTCTGACCGTAAGGTGGCTGCGATTCCTTTGGCCCATCCCCTGGATCTGGGGGAGGGAAGGCGGATTCGGTCGACCACTGTGATCTGCGTGCGCCGGGGGGACTCGGTGGTGATGGCCGCGGATGGCCAGGTGTCTCTGGGTGCGACGGTGATGAAGGGTACGGCGAAGAAGATTCGCAAGCTGTACAACGACAAGGTGCTGGCGGGGTTTGCCGGGTCGACGGCGGATGCGTTCAGCTTGTTTGCGCGGTTCGAGACGAAGCTGGAGCAGTATGCGGGGAATCTCGGACGGGCGGCGGTGGAGTTGGCCAAGGACTGGCGGACGGACAAGATGCTGCGGCAGCTTGAGGCTCTGCTGATTGTGACGGATGCGAAGCAGACGTTTTTGTTGAGCGGGACCGGCGATGTGATCGATCCGGATGAGGGGATCGCGACGATTGGAAGCGGCGGAAGCTATGCGCTGGCGAGTGCCCGGGCTCTGATGGAAAACACGGATTTGAGCGCGCGAGAGATCGCGGAGAAGAGTCTTAGGATTGCGGGACAGATCTGCATTTATACGAATGACCAGATCATGATTGAAGAGTTGAAGGCGGAGCCGATGACGAGCTTGTAGGCGTGAGTGCAGGTTGCTCACTGCAACGGGTTCGGAGTGAAGAGTTCGCAAGAAAGAGTAGGAATTATGGCAATTTTTTTACCGGGAACTGCGGACGATCAGGCGCTGGCGCTGGATGAGATGACTCCGCGAGAGATCGTGATGGAGCTGGATAAGTACGTCGTAGGGCAGCATGCGGCGAAGCGAGCCGTGGCGATTGCGCTGCGGAACCGGATGCGGCGGCAGAAGCTCTCGCCGGAGCTGGCGGACGAGATCATGCCGAAGAACATCATCATGATTGGGCCGACGGGCGTTGGCAAGACGGAGATTGCGCGGCGGTTGGCGAAGCTGACGAACTCGCCGTTCCTGAAGGTGGAGGCCTCGAAGTTTACCGAGGTTGGGTATGTCGGGCGGGATGTGGAGTCGATTGTGCGGGATCTGGTGGAGATCGCGATCGACATGGTTCGGGAAGAGAAGATGGAAGAGGTGGAGGATAAGGCGGAGCTGGCGGCGGAGGATCGTCTGCTGGATCTGCTGCTGCCGCCTACTCCGGGGGTGACGCCGCCTGCGCCGGGAGTGACGCCGATCTCGCAGGAGACGAGCAACCTGATCGAGCTGCCGGTTGCGGTGTCGGATGAGAGCTCGCCGGAGAGCAAGAGTGCGGATCAGAGCAGCCATGACCGTACGCGGGAGAAGCTGAGACAGCAGTTTCGTGAGGGCAAGCTGGATGAGCGGACTGTAGAGCTGGATGTGCGCGACCGGAATCAGCCGAGCTTCGAGGTGATCACGAACCAGGGCTCGGAGGAGATGGACATCAACCTGAAGGACATGCTTCCGGGGCTGTTCGGGCAGCGGACGAAGAAGCGGAAGATGAAGGTTGCGGAGGCGTTCGAGTATCTGGTGCAGGAGGAAGAGAGTCGGTTGATCGATATGGATCAGGTGACTCGGCTGGCGGTGGAGCGGGTTGAGGACTCGGGAATGGTGTTCCTGGATGAGATCGACAAGATCGCCGGACGCGAGGGCGGTCATGGACCGGATGTGAGCCGCGAGGGTGTTCAGCGGGATATTCTGCCGATCGTGGAAGGGACGACGGTCAGTACGAAATATGGGATGGTTTCTACGGATCACATCCTGTTTATCGCGGCTGGAGCGTTCCATGTGTCGAAGCCGAGCGACCTGATTCCGGAGCTGCAAGGGCGGTTTCCGATTCGGGTGGAGTTGCAGTCGCTGACGGTGAATGACTTTGTACGGATTCTGACGGAGCCGAAGTCTTCGCTGGTGAAGCAGTCGACTGCGCTGCTGGAGACGGAAGGGCTGAAGCTGGAGTTCACCAAGGAAGCGATTCAGGAGATGGCGCAGTTTGCCTTTCGCGTGAACGAGACGACGGAGAATATTGGGGCGCGGAGGCTGCATACCATTCTGGAGCGGGTGCTGGATGAGATTAGCTTCCAGGCTCCGGACCTGTTCAAGAGTCCGAGGGCGGAGATGACCGAGGAGGGTGTGGTCGGCGAGATTGGGGTTTCGGCTTCGCTGACTTCAGAGCCACAAGTGCCTTCGCCTCCGCTTCCGGTGATCGAGCGGAAGAAGGAAGATGGGACGACGGAGAAGGTGATCGTGGTCGATCCGGAGTATGTGCGGCAGCAGGTGGCTTCGATTGTGAAGGACCAGGATTTGAGTCGTTATATTTTGTAACTTGTGTTGAAGCAATAAGCAGGGCGGCCTATTTGGCCGCCCTGCTTATTTGTTGCGATGTTTGTGCGAGGGTGGAAGAAGACAACCGCAGGTCCTTCGACTGCGCCACTCGCGGTGAGACTGCGAGTGGCTTCGCTCAGGATGACAATTTCTGGGTTGTTCTTTCTGTGCTGCTTTTCTCTGCTGGCTTTTCTGTGCTGACTTTTAGGCGTTGGTTTTTATGCGTTGACGGTTTGGCTTAGCTCGCTGAGGCGCTTGGCGAGGAGCTTTTCGAGGTCTTCTAGGGCCTTGGAGAAGCCTTCGATGCCTTCCTTGAGCTTGTCGTGGGCCATGCGGTCTTCGGCGTGCAGCTTCTCGAAGGTCTCCTTGTCCATGGGGATCTTCTTGATGTCCAGGGAGGCTGCGTGGGCGGGGTCGAGCTTGCGGGGCAGTTCGCCCTGGGTGGACTCGAGCTCGGCGAGGAGCTTGGGGGCGATGGTGAGGAGGTCACAGCCAGCGAGCTCGGTGATCTCACCGATGTTGCGGAAGCTGGCTCCCATGACGACGGTCTTGTAGCCGAACTTCTTGTAGTAGTTGTAGATGGTGGTGACGGACTGGACGCCGGGGTCTTCGGCTCCTACGTAGTCTTTGCCGGTGTCCTTCTTGTACCAGTCAAGGATGCGCCCGACGAAGGGGGAGATGAGGGTGACCTTGGCTTCGGCGCAGGCGACGGCCTGGTGGAGGCCGAAGAGGAGGGTCATGTTGCAGTGGATGCCTTCCTTCTCAAGCTGCTCGGCGGCCTTGATGCCTTCCCAGGTGGAGGCGAGCTTGATGAGGACGCGCTCGCGAGAGATGCCGGCCTTCTCGTACTGCGAGATGATGTCGCGGGCGGTCTCGATGGACTTCTCAGAGTCGTAGGAGATGCGGGCGTCGACCTCGGTGGAGACGCGGCCGGGGATGATTTCGAGGATCTTGCGGCCGAAGGCTACGGCGAGGGTCTTGAAGGCGTAGGCTGCGACCTCTTTGTCGGTCGCCTTGTCTCCTGCGCTGTCGCGGGCCTGCTTGAGGACGTCGTCGACGATGGACTGATACTCGGGCATTCCAGCGGCGGTGGCGATGAGCGAAGGATTGGTGGTGGAGTCCTGCGGCTTGTACTGCTTGATCGCGTTGATGTCTCCGGTGTCGGAGACGACGGTGGTCATGCTACGAAGCTGTTCGAGTAACGATGCCATGGTGTTGTTGCTCCTTGTGGTGAATCGTGCCGATTCACGGAATGTCTCGTTTGGAGAGATGGTGGCTCTCGTGAAATCTCTTCAAGTTTAGGATAGTCCGCTGCGGCCTGGGAATACAAACGGGTGAAACTCTTTATAGTGCGGCTGGGTTTTCCTCGGCTGCTGCGGTGTTTTCGAGGATGCTGAGGCCAGCGATCTCTACTTGGATGCGGTCTCCGGGGCTGAGGGAGCCTACGCCGGCGGGAGTTCCGGTGGGAATGAGGTCGCCGGGTTCGAGGGTGATGGCGGCAGTGATGTAGCGGAGGAGATGGGGGATAGAGAAGATGAGGTCGGCGGTGGAAGCTTGCTGGACGATCTTTCCGTTGAGGCGGGTGGTGAGGGTGACGGGAGCTTCGATGGGGTCGATCTCGTTGGATACAAGGGGGCCGGTGGGGCAGAAGGTGTCGAAGCCTTTGCCGCGGGTCCACTGGCCGTCGGACTTCTGGAGGTCGCGGGCGGTGACGTCGTTGACCAGGGTGTAGCCGCGGATGTAGGGGCGGACGTCCTCGTTGGGGCCGAGATGGCGGCAGCGGCGGCCGATGACGATGGCGAGCTCGCCCTCGTAGTCGACGCGGCTGGAGAGGCTGGGGAGGAGGATGGTTCCGCCGGGGGCGAGGAGGGAAGAGGGTGGCTTTAGGAAGAGGAGCGGCTCTTTGGGGAGCTCGTTGCCTAGTTCGGCGGCGTGATCTTTATAGTTGCGGCCGATGCAGAGGATTTTGGAGGGAGTGACCGGGGGTAGGAGGGGAAGAGCCGACAAAGGCTGGGGCTGGAAGGGGCCGGGGAGGCGGGTGGCGGCGAGGTCTTCGGCGGGGACCTCGTTGGGAGTGAGGAGGCGGGTCGCCCAGAGGGTGCCTGCGCGGTCTTCGATGGCGGCGTAGGCGGTGGTGGAGTCGGATTGGAATCGGCAGTAGCGCATGGTCTTCTTTGTCTTGGCCTCCTGTTTTTAGGGGGTTAGGTGGTTTTGGGGATTGACATGTGATTTTGGTGGGAAGATGTCGCAATGAAGTTGACGGTGATTATGGCCAAGAATACACTTGCCGTCCGGAAACGCCTTGAAAAGGGGAATGGGCGTAAAAATCGGTGTGACGAATGTATCAAACTTGGCTGACTGAAGAGGGCTCTTGGTAAGAGGGCCCCTTCGCTCGGGCACTTTGGCGGGTTGGGGAGAGCCCGGGGCTGAAGCCCCTTTTCTTGCGAGTTCTTTTTCGTAGGGCTAAAGCCCTACGCTTAATCCGAACTGCAACTGCAACTGCAATTGCAATTGCAAATACAAAAGCAAGAACAAAAGCAAGAACAAAAGCAAATACAGGGGTCCTTCACTGCGTTCAGGATGACGGCGTAAAACAAGCGACTGCAAGTGCAAGGACAGCAGCAAGGGCGTGACAACTGCAGTAATAAAAACAACTGCAGCAGCAAAAGCCACGACAACAGCCACTACAACTACAACAGCGACAGGCGACAGGCGACAGGCGACAGCAACACCAACAGCAACTACAACTGCAACGGCAAGTGCAACCGCGGGTCCTTCGACTACGTAACTCGCGATGAAGCTGCGAGTTACTTCGCTCAGGATGACAATTTTGGGGGGACAACATTTTTTTGGCAGTGGCAGTGGCAGTGGCAGTGGCAGTGGCAGTGGCAGTGGCAGTGGCAGTGGCAGTGGCAGTGGTGATGGTGTTGGTGATGGTGATGGTGATGGAATGGCGGTGGGGATGGCAGCGGCGGCGGGGGAGATTTGGAGAGGCTTCCTTAGTGTTGCGGGGCGGATTTTGCTTGTCGTGGACGGATTTTTGCTGTCGATTATTTTTGTAAAGACACGCGGTGATGGGAAATATTCCTTTTTGATTGTGAATATTTGTAACGTGGAGTGTTCTTTTGGTGGGTGGTGGAATTGGGTTTTGGTAAGGGGTTGTCCGTGTCACAATCGATTTAAGCAGTGTTCCGGTTTGCTTGCCGCTGATGCGCACAGTTGAGTGGGTCTTAATGTATGGCCCGCTGGTGCGTCCTTTGGAGTCATTCAGGATTTGCCTGCATCCGTTTGGTGGAATCGCTTCCGTCTGCGGGTGTTGACATCGGCGTATGAGTCGAGTCAATCGGTAGTGCTTGGAGGAGTTCGATGAACCAGGAAGTTATGCTGATGCCGAAGCCGCTTCTTCTTTGCCCTACTAGGAAGGTCCGGTCGAAGCTGGTCGATGTCGTGGAGGTATCGGCGACGAAGGGCGACTGGACAGTACCTGCCTTCCAGGAGTTAACCCTTGCGATGAATCTTTCCGATATTCACTGGCGGGATGTACGACGGCAGCGAGAGGAGTTTTCCAAGGCCGGTACGGTGTCGATCTGCAGTTTGCATGAGACGCGAACCCTGGAGATGAGAGACGATTCGGGGTTTGCTGTTGTTCTGCTTCACCGGGATGTTCTGGGGCAGGCACGGCAGGAGAACGGGCAGCCTGAAGAGGCTGAACTGAAGGAGTGCGATGTCGTTCCGGATCCGACGTTGGGCGGTCTGATGACTGTTCTGGTGCGCGAGAAGCGCCAGGGCTTTGAGAGTGGATTGTTTTTTCTGGATGGCGTGGCGACTGCTTTGGCGAGCTATCTGGTGCGGCACTACTCGACGAACCCTCCGATCGAGAAGAGATCTGCCAGCGGGATGGCGCCGTCGATGCTGCGGCGGTGTATCGACTTTATGGAGGCTCACTCTGAGGGGGATCTGCGGTTGAGCGAGTTGGCGCGTGAGGTGAAGTTGAGTACGACGCACTTGATTCGCAGCTTCCGGGAGAGCACGGGGAAGACTCCGTATCAGTTTCTGCTTCACCGGCGTGTGGAGCGGGCGAAGACGCTGATGCGCGACCAACGCGTTTCTCTTACGGAGGTAGGGCTGGCGAGCGGCTTTGCCGATCAACATCATTTGGCGCGCGTCTTTCGACGTGTTACCGGCATGACGCCTAGCAGCTATCGCCGCTCGCTGTAACCTACCGCTCTTTATTTGTAACTTCAATTTGTATC
The DNA here is from genome assembly GCF_018449545.1 of Granulicella sp. dw_53. GTDB lineage: Bacteria > Acidobacteriota > Terriglobia > Terriglobales > Acidobacteriaceae > Edaphobacter. Next base: position 374,849 of record NZ_JAAVUR010000002.1, read on the forward strand.
TGTATTGGTTACAGAGCTTGTTGGTAGACGGGTTCGATCCGTAGATGCATTCCTACCCGCTCGAGGAGCGTGCGCGGCCTTTCGGTGTCTTTGGCTGCTATCCGGGCGGATTCGATGACGCCGAGCTGGGCGAGGACGCTGGCGTGATCCCAGTAGACGTGTTCGCTGGCGATCTTGGCGTTCTCAAATTTTACGACGCTTACGGTGGCGAGTTCGACGTATTTGCCGGTGGGCGGCACGTCTGGAATCAACCAGTCCATCGCTTGATCGTGGGTGAAGCGATAGACGGACTCTTCGACGAGGATGTCTTGTGCGATGGCTTGCGAGACGGGTACGGAGGTGATGTCGGCGGGCAGCTGCGAGAGGAAGAGGTTGCGGTAGAAGTTGTAGACTCCATCGCGGCCTCTGCCTCCCAGCGCGATCGGCACCATGAGGACGTGGGGATTGTCCGACATGGTACTTAGTGCGGCTTTGGCATCTTTCAAGACAAATTCGGAGTAGGTATGTTGCTTCCAGACTTCTAGCAGCGCCTGGTTAACACTGCTGGTTGTAGCGTTCGACATAAGCTGTGATCTCCTGTGTGGTTTTGCGCGAGCAAGAAGAGCTTGCGGCCCACATTTCCATCACAACAGTCGACGCGTAAGTCTGAGTGTCCAAAAGGACCATCTGTGCACAATCTGAACACAAATGTATTGCGGCCTAGACGGTGTCTCCGGCCTTGGTCTTGGGGACCACTGGTTCGGGCTTGATTGGGTAGGGTGGGCCTTTGGCTAGAACCTGTTGCATTTCTGCGTCGTAGCCGTAGATGTCGTCGAAGAAGTGGGCGTGGCCGTCTTCTTCGACGATTCCGGTGAGGTAGAAGATGACGATGGGGATGGGAGTTTTGAGGGCGACGGTCTTGTTATCGGGGCCGGCGGTCATGGCCTCGTGAACCTTGTCGAGGTCCCACTCGTTGCCGTCTTTGTCCTTCTGGTTTTGCAGGACCCATACGGCGAGGTCTTCGGGCTTCTGGACGCGGACGCAGCCGTGGCTGAAGTCTCGGCGGGTACGGTTGAAGAGCTCGGTGGCGGGGGTGGAGTGGAGGTAGATGTCGTACTGGTTGGGGAACATGAACTTGACCAGGCCGAGGGAGTTCTTGGGGCCGGGGCGTTCGCGGACCATGTAGCCGCCCTGAGCGACCTGTTTGACGGTGTAGCCGTGCTGGACCTCGCCCTTGGTGTTGACGACCTCGTAGTTCTTGCTCTCGAGGTAGCCGGGGCGGGCGTTCATGTGGGGGACGAGTTCTTTTTTTGCGATGTCGGTGGGGACGTTCCAGTAGGGACGGAAGACGAGGTACTTCATCATGTGGGCGAAGACGGGTGTCTCATGCTCCCCGACGACTTTGCCGACGACGACCTTCATGGTGAACTCGGGCTTGTGCTGGTCGTCGTAGCCGTGGAGGACGAACTCGGGGAGGTTCACGATGAGGGGGGCGTTGATGTACTGCTCGGGGAGCCAGCGCCAGCGCTCGAGGGAGTTCTGGAGCTGGATGACGCGGTCGGTGAGGGGGACGTTGAGGCTCTTGATGGTCTGGGGGGTGAGCTTGCCGTCCTCGGTGAGGCCGTGGCGGTGCTGGTAGGCCTTGATGGCGTCGGAGACGTCCTGATCGAAGGTGGTGGGGGCTGCGTCGGCGGCGAGGTCGCCTTCGAGCTTGAGGCGGGCGGTGAGGGCTTCGGCGGCTTCGTAGCGGCCTCCCACGCTGATGGTCTTGGCGACCACAGGAAGGGGTTCAGCCTGGGCTTCGGCTTGTTGTTTGGCGAGGGTGAGGTAGCGGTCGAGGGCGGCTTCGGTGGCGCGGTACTGGTCGGAGTCGGGTTCGACGGTAGCGATGAGCTTGGGGACGTCGCTCTCGTCGACGGCGTGGTCGGAGACGAACTCGGCGAGGTCGTACTTTTTGGTCTGGACGTTGATGTCGAAGTTGAAGTGGGAGGGGTTGACGCGGCCGATGCGGAGGTCGGAGATGTAGCGCATGACGTTGACGGTCATGGCAACGTCGAACTCGGAGATGGCGTCGGCGGGCTTGCCGGCGAGTTTGGCGATGCGGCCGGGCCAGAGGGAGGCGTCGTAGTCCTCGGGGATGAGTCCCTTGGAGCCGGCGTTCTGGAAGGCCTGGATGAAGGCGGTGGCGGGGGCGGTGGGCTTGCCGTCGCGGGTCCAGGCGAGCTCGTAGTTGCGGTCGTCGTAGAACTGGGTGATGTAGCCCTGATAGTCGGAGAAGTTCGGCCACTTGAGGCTGGGGAGCTTCTTGGTGGCGACGAGGGCCTGGAGGTTTCCGGCGTAGTCGGTGGTGTTTTCCACGGAGGTGGTCTTGCGGTGCTTTTTGCACCCGGCGGCGAGCAGGAGAGCCGCGAAGACACACGTACAGCCTATCCTTCGGAGCGAAGCTTTCATCATGGAGTGCGGAGCCATCCTTAGGCGGTAGTTTTTGGGGGTGTGCAGCTATTATGCAGCACTTCTCCCCTGTTGGATGCAAAAGACGCGGAGGCTCGCTATGGGATGAGGGTTTTCAATGAGGTTACACAGATGAGGGCCTGGGCCACCAGGGTGAGGCCGGTGAGGGAGAGGAAGAGCTTGCGCTGGCGGGTTTCGAGGACGTCGGCGAAGACGCCTCCCACAAAGGTGAAGAGGAAGGGGAGTGCCCAGAGCCAGGGCGCGGTGACGTTCTGGGTGGTGGTGAGGGGCAGGAGCAGCAGGGTGATGAGGAGGGGGACGGTATTGCCGAAGTAGCGGCTGCGGCGCATCGCGGCCCAGACGACCAGGGATACGCCGGTGGCAACGGCGATGGGGCCGTTCCAGGGGCTGGTGAAGAAGCTGCGAGCGGCTTCGAGGGAGAACCAGAAGCGGGCTCCTCCGCCGGTAAAGACGTAGCTGAAGGCGGCTGGCCGGAAGGCGTAGAAGGCGAAGAGGATGACGATGGCTCCCAAGGCAGAGAAGACCAGGATCTGCATGACGTAGCTGCGGCGTCGCTCGGCGAGGTAGAACATGAGGATGAAGGCGGCGACGAATCCTATGAGGGCGGCGAGGAGGTGGGCCGCGGCGGTGAGTCCCAGGGCTACGGTGAGGAGAGCGATTCTGGGCTTCCACTTGTGGCGGGGGCCGTGCATGGCGTGGGCGACGCCGATGGCGGTGTAGACGAGACCGTAGAGGCCCCACATGGCGAGGACGTCGTTGTTGGGGAGGACGGAGAACCGGACTATTTCTGGACAGAAGCAGTAGAGGCCGAGGGAGAGGAAGGCTCCTTCGTTGCCGTAGAGCCGGCGGGAGACCCACCAGAGGCCGCCGCCCAGCCAGAGGGTGAAGAAGACGAAGGGCAGGTGCAGGAGATACTTGACGCTGCCTATCTCGTGGCGCGCCTCCCAGGTGGAGCCGTTGAGGCTGCCCTGGGCGTAGAGGCGGTTCTCGGGTTTGCGGAGTTTGTCTGCTCCGAGCAGGACGAGGCGCTGGAGGGTCAGGGGGAGGCCGGCGACACGGTAGGCGAAAGTGCCGTCGCCGTTGAGGTTGCCGCAGGTGGTGAAGTAGCCTGCCAGGGGCGAGGGCCGCTCCCACATCTCGCGTCCGCAGCGGGCGAAGCGGTAGTCCTTTTGGGAGAGGTTCTGGTGTCCGATGACCCAGAGACACTGCCCCAGGAGCAGGAGCAGGAGCACTCCGGCCAGCCGCTGGGGCCGTCCGATCTCAATCTTTCCAAGCTTCGGCAACCTCATCCTGCGAACACCGGCGAACCCATCCCTTGCCCTCTTGGAGGGCCGGTTCGTTCAGCTACCTGAACCCTCGTCTTTATCGTATCGTGAAGAGATGCAGTCGCTCTCATTCAATCCCGGCCGAGCCTTTCTCTCTTCCAACTCCCCTACCGTTCCCTGGACGGTCGTCTTCGAGGACGAGGGCGTTGCGGGCTACTTTTATGCCTGCGACCGCTCCTACGAGTCTCTGGAGCGGAGCATCCTGGATGCCATGTTGATCTACAACGTCGAGGCGCTGGCCAAGAGCGATGCGGAGCTCGAACGGCCGGAGAGCCAGCGGATTGCGGCGATCGAATGGTCGCGCGATGGTTTGCAGGCGGTTCTTTATCTGGATGGGACCGCGCAGGGGCTCTTCGACTTCGAGGCGCATCGCGGGTACTGCCGGATGGACTTTCCTAACTTCATGTCGGAGCAGGGAGACCAGTGGCTGAAGTCGACGCATGCGTGGTCGGATGCGGCGCTGCACCGGTTCGAGTCGGCGCTTTACGCTTGAACGGGTTCGTTCGAGGAAACTGCGCTTGCCTCGAGGGCCTGCGATTCCATGCGAGCGAGAAACTCCTCTACGTAGGCTAGATTCGACTGGAAGAGCTTGCTGCCCTCTTCGGTCTGTACGTGCTTGAGGGAGACAGCGATCTTTCCCCGGTACCAGGCGATGGCGGCAAAGGGCGGCAGGTTCATCTGGCCGAAGAGGCCGAAGACGCGGGCGATGCCGACGGCACCGATGCCGTCGAGTTTGTCGGCGTCGAAGAGGATTCGGGCTTCGTTGGTGGATGGCTTGACGGTCTCGACGTGCTCTGTGGAGTGCTGCGCGATTACGTTGAGGACTAGATCGATGCGATTGGCGGGGCAGCCGAAGTCTTGCAGAATTTGCTCCGCGGTGCGCACACTTGATTCCACATGCTCGGCCTTTTTCCCGGCGTGCTGTTCGACGTCGTGCAGGAGGACGGCGAGTTCCAGGATCTCGTGGTCTACGTCTTCTATGGTGGCTGCGATCTTTTTCGCATTGGCCCATACGCGTTCTATGTGGTCGAAGCGGTGGGCTACGGATTGTTGGGGGTTGTTCAGGCGTTGGATGACTTCGGTTCTAACGCGGTCTGTCAGGTTCGACATGGTGCTCTATCCCTTTGCGTTTTTCTTGCGAAGGTTCTGATGATTGGTGTGGGTGTTTCGGCTCGTGATCCTGTTGAATGACGAGAAAGAACAAGCAACGGCAACGACAAAGACGAAATACAGGGGTCCTTCGCTGCGCTCAGGATGACGGCGAAAGGCGAGAGACCTTAAGGGACGAGTTGGGCTTGTGGGACGTGGCGGTAGGTGGGGTTGAAGCCCAGGTCGCGGGCTACTTCGAGGATGCGGTCGAAGTGCAGGCTGATGGTGGCTCCGGCCTTCTGGGTGACCTCGTCTTCGATGGGGAGGTCGAAGTCGTCGGCTCCGTAGAGGAGACCCTCGAGGGCGCGCTCGTTCTGGGTGAGGACCGAGGTGCGGATGCGTTGGACGTTGTCCAGGTAGATGCGGCTTAGAGCGAGGTGGCGGAGGTACTCTCCGGTGGAGATCTCGATGCCGCCGATCTGGGTGAAGTAGGGCTTGTAGGTCCAGCAGAGGAAGCTGGCCAGGCCGTTGGTCTGGTCTTGAAAGTGGCGGGTGCGTTCGAGGTGCTCGATGCGCTCGGCGATGGTCTCGTCGAAGCCGATGACCATGGTGGCGGTGGTGTTGAGCCCGGCGGCTACGATGGCGGCCTGGGCTTCGAAGTATTGGGCGACGGTGTACTTGAACTTGCTGTGCCGCTTGCGGAAGTCTTCGGTGAGGATCTCGGAGCCGCCGCCGGTGATCCAGCGGACGCCGGCTTGCTTGAAGCGCTCGGCGGTGGTGGCGTAGTCGAGGTTGGCGTGGTCGGCGAGGTACATGAACTCGGCGATGGTGAGGGCGTAGAACTCGAGGCGGTCGCCGTAGCGGTTGCGGATGGCGGCGAAGAGATCGCAGTAGTAGGAGAGCGGAAGGTAGGGGTTGAAGCCGCCGTTGAAGGCCGCGAGATCGCCGCCGAGGGTGAGGAGCTCGTCGAGTTTGGCGAAGACCTGATCTTCGCTCATGACGTATCCGCCCTCCTGGCCGGGGAGACGGTAGAAGGCGCAGTAGTCGCACTGGGCGACGCAGACGTTGGTGTAGTTGATGATGCGCATGACCATGTAGGTGCAGGCGGAGGGCGCGTGGAAGCGGGCGCGGACCTGCTGGGCGAGGTCGCGGAGCTCGGCGTCGGAGGCGTTCTGCCAGAGCCAGAGCGCATCCTGGGAGGAGATTCTTTCGCGGTGTTCGACCTTGCGGCGGATCTCTTCGGAGGTGGAGAGGAGTGAGCTCACAGTCCTATCCTAGGCTTATGAGCTGTCCGGACTCAAATTTCGTTTTCGCGAGATGAAGGTGGACTGCGCGGACGTGGCCGAATGGGTCGCGCTTATATGGCGGGCGTATTTTGATTGCCTCTTGGTTACATATTCGGATTGGGGGAGTTTTTTGGCAGGGAATAGGGCCTGCCTGGGCCTGGAATAATCTGCCGTTTCATACGTTCTTCCTATTAGAGGAAGCGATGAGTAGCCCGTATGTTTCGAGAAGATAGGGGAGCTCAAGCGCACGACGAAAAGAGCAGGAATGAAACAGGGTCAAGCGGCGCCGCCGAAGGGGTATCTGCGCGCGTCTACGGTCGAATCGAGCCTAGCCTATTTGGGAAGCGTGATATCGCTTCTGGCAAAGGGAACAGATACGGATGGGCGGTTTGCTTTTATCGAATTCCAGACCAAGCCAGGCAATGAGCCTCCTCCGCATGTACATGAGTGGGAGCATGAGCTGTATTACGTGCTTGAAGGGGTGATGGAGTTGTATGTCGAGGATAAGGTCTTCTCGGCTGGGCCGGGGGAGTCTGTGTTCTTGCCTGCGGGGAAGGCACATACTTTTTATGTCCGCTCGCCGCGGCTCCGGACGTTGATGCTCTTTGTGGCGGCGGGGGAGCATGAGGTGGTCTCCGACAGCTACTTTATGCGGATGGGTGAGCCTGCAAAGAGCATGGAGCTTCAAGAGGATGCGATTACGTATCAGACCGACGATCCCAGCCATGGGATTCGAGTGGGCGCGGAGCTGGGTGTGCATCTATTGACGCCGGAGGAGGCTAAGAGGGCGCTGCCGCACTATCCGGGGTTCGGGGCTCATTTGAAGGAGTTGGCGTCGCAGTAGGGCCAGGGCTAAAGCCCTTTTCTTTTGGCTGTCATTTTTCGGAGGGCTGAAGCCCTCCGCTAATCCTGAAGGGCAAGAACTTAAATCCAGCCGCCGTCGATGATGTAGCTCTGGTTGGTGATGGCGCTGCTGTCGTCGGCGGCGAGGAAGAGGGCGAGGCGGGCGACCTCTTCGGGTTGGAGGTGGCGTTTGAGGGCCTGGCGGGAGAGGATCTCGGCGCTGTAGGCCTCGGTGAACCAGAGCTGTTTCTGGCGGTCGGTGAGGATGGCTCCGGGGAGGATGCAGTTGACGCGGATGTTGTGGGGGCCGAGCTCGTGGGCGAAGGAGCGGGTGAGGCCGACGATGGCGGCTTTGGCGGTGACGTAGACGGGTAGGCCGAGGGTGGGGATGGCCCAGGCGATGGAGCTCATGTTGAGGATGGAGCCGCGCTGGCGCTGCTTCATGCCGGGGATGACGGCTTGGGTCACGAAGAACTGATGCTTGAGGTTGACGGCCATTAGGCGGTCCCAGAGCTCGGGGGTGACGTCGGCGGTGGCGTGGCGGGAGTCGTTGGCTGCGTTGTTGATGAGGACGTCGATCCCGGGGAGCTTCGCGGGGAGGTTGGAGAGGCAGAGCTGGAGGGAGGGGATGTCGGTGAGGTCGCAGTAGAGGTAGATGGGGGTGTGGGGGACCAGTGGTTGGAGGCGGGCGATGAGGGCCTGGGCGGCTTCGTCCTGGATGTCGAGGAAGGCGACCTGGGCGCCCTGATGGGCGAAGGCCTCCACCAGGGATGCGCCGATGCCGGTGGCTCCGCCGGTGATGAGGATGGTGCGGTCCCGGAGGCTGGGGTAGGTGGCGAAGGGGGTGGCGGCCATCGGTTGAGTGTATGCGACGAGTTGCGGGTTCGGCTATGAGGTATCGCTGGACCGCAGAGGCTTCGATCGAGAGAGTGTGAGGGCCGCGCTGGGGTTAGTCCCGGCGACGGCCGCTCATGAGCTGGAGGACGGCCAGGAAGATGTTGATGGCGTCGAGGTAGATGGAGAGGGCGAGGGAGACGGCGGGTTGGCCATCGCCGCCGGCGCGGATGCGGGCGAAGTCGCCTACGGTGAGGAGGCTGAAGATGCCGAGAGTCAGCCAGGAGTAGGTGTCGGGGCTAAGGAAGTGGAAGAACATGCTGACGATGCCGACGAGCATGAGGCAGAGCAGCGCGGCGACGGCGATGCCGGTGATTCTGCGGTAGTTGATCTGGAAGAGATAGGCGACGCAGCCCATGACGGCCATTCCGGCACCGGTGGTCGCGGCGGCGTTGAAGACGAGCGCGGGGCCGAAGTTATGGATGTAGCGCTGGATGAGGGGGCCGATCTCCCAGCCCATGAAGTAGGTGAGGGCGAGGAAGAGACCGAGGGCGAGGCCGGGGCTCGAGCGGCGCGCGAAGGAGATGGCGAAGACGAGTCCGAGCACGATGAGCATGCCGGGAAAGGTGCTCCAGGCGGGGGCGGTGGCGACGCCGAGGGAGGTGATAAGGAAGCCCAGCGAGGTGATGGCCAGGACCTTGGCGAGCAGGGAGGCGGTGCCCTCGCGAGGCACATCGATGATGGTGGGATAGGCGTTCATTCGGTAGTCGTTCATTGCCATGGCTTGCTCCAGCGGTGCATGCTTGCTTCGGGTTCTACTTCTCTTGTGGCTGTTCTTTAAGATGCCACACCCTATCATAAGACGCTTTTCCCGCCCTATCGTCATGCGGCGACCAGAAGCCTGTCGCGGGTTTGCGGTACTTTTCCTTACGGAAGCTGAGCTAGGGTAAGGACTTACTCAGCTTATGCGCTCGGGGAGAGGCGGCCAAGGATGGCCTGGGCGGGTGGGGCTAGGTTTTTCTGGGACGGCGGTAGAAGGTGATCCGGCTGAAGCGGAAGCGGCGGGAGAGCTTGACGGCTATTGCGGATTTGTCGGCGAGGCGGATCGGCAAGTTGCTGGGCAGGCGCATGCGGGTGCAGTTGCGGCCGTCGGATTTGGCGGCGTAGAGGGCTTCGTCGGCGCGGGAGAGGAGCGTGATCAGGTCTTCTTTCTCTCCGGCGAGGATGGTGACGCCGATGCTCAAGGTCAGACCGTCACCGAAGGATTTGGCGACGAGCTCGCGGGTTCGCTGGAGGACGTTGGTGGCGTCATCGATGGAGGTGTCGGGGAGGATGAGGAGGAACTCGTCTCCACCGAAGCGCCCGACGTGATCGTAAGAGCGGAGGGCGCTGGTGATGGCACGGGAGACGGAGAGGATGGCGGCGTCGCCGGCGGCGTGGCCGCGGGAGTCGTTTAGCTGTTTGAAGTAGTCGAGGTCGATCAAGGCGAGGGTGAGCGGGGGACCGTGGCGGCGGGAGCGCTCCATCTCGGCCAGCAGAGTGCGTTCGATGCCGCGGCGGTTGAGGGCTCCGCTCATGAAGTCGCGTGCGGCTTCGTCTTCCAGGCGGATGACGAGCTCGTCGTTGAGCAAGAGGAAGAGCAGGAGGCCGGTGGCCATGACGTAGAGGAGGCTGAGAAAAAGCTCGCTGGTCTGGACGGCGTTGCTTTGCATGAAGCGGCTGGAGGGTCCGTGTACGACGGTACCCACGCAGTGGGCGAGGCTGATCAGAGAGAAGATCCCCATGACGGAGCCAAGGGTGCGGAGGTTCCTGCGGCCGGATTGGCGGAAGAGCTCGACAGCGATGAGCATGCGGAGGATGACGTTGACGGAGTCGATGACGAGGATGCGGGGGACGAGGGCGGGGTGCAGCTCGGTGAAGACGAAGAAGAGGAGGGATGCGATGGCGACCAAGGTCCATCCGAGGCGGGAGAAGCGCTGTACTCCGATGAAGCGCTCGATTCCAGAGAGGATAAAGGCGGAGACGCAACAGATGAGGGTGTCGGCGACGACGGTACTGAAGAAGAGCGTTACGGGAGAGGAGTGCCGGCCGAGGGCGAAGAGCAGGCAAGTACCGATGCCAGATAAGAATGCGAGTGAGAAGGAGCCGGCGCCGCGTAGAGCAGGGTGAGTCTTCCACGTTCTGGCAAAGCCAAGAGCGGAGAGGCTCGCTGTCATGAGGAGACAGGCGAGCAAGGTCTTGTTGTCGAGGAATGACACCGGGGACATTGGATTCAGTCTAGTCCAGCGGGAAGGCGCAGGGGGTTACTGGTTCTACAGTAAGGCGGCTAAATCTCGTTTGGGGGTGAGATAGTGGTTGGTCCTCTTCGGCACGATGAGGTTGCACCGAAGAGGAGCGCCGGTTTTTCCGAGGTTCAGCAGGCGTGAGTGTTGAGGAGATGCGGGTAGGGGTGGTAGAGGGCGTTGAGCTTATCGGTGGGGGTCTGCATGACTTCGAGGAAGGCGGTTTGGAAGCTCTGCATGTCCGAGGGGCTGCCGACGGTGACACGGGCGTAGTTGGGCCAAACAGCCCAGACGCGGCCGATCATGACGTTGTGGTGGGCGAGGCCGGTGGCGACGGGACCGCCGGGACGCTTCATGTCGAGCATGAAGTGGTTGGTCTGAGAGGGGGTGAAGGTGTAGTTGTTTTTGGCGAGAAAGTCGAAGGTCTTGTCGCGGGTGTCGCGCATGGCCTGCTTGCGGAGAGGGATGAGCTGCTTGTCGGCGAGCTGGACCTTGGCGCACTGGACGGCGGTGGTGGCCATGGAGTTGACGCCGTAGTGGTGGAGTTTTTCGGCGAGATCGGGACGGGCCATGGCGTAGCCGAAGCGGAGTCCGCCCATGCTGTAGATCTTGGAGAAGGTGCGGGAGACGATGAGGTCTTTGTCCTTGGCGACGAGGTCGATGACGGACTCGGCGTCGGAGAAGTGGATGTATGCCTCATCGACGAGGACGACGGAGCCGGGTGCCTTATTGGCGAGGAGCCACTCGATGTCGGCGCGTTTGACGGGGACTCCGGTGGGGTTGTTGGGATTGCAGACGTAGTAGAGGCCGGCGTTGGGGTCGGCTGCGACCATGGCCTTCATGTCGTAGGAGTAGTCGGCCTTGAGAGGGATCTTGTGGACCGTGGCTCCCTGGGACTCGGCGACGCGCCAGGTCTGCTCGAAGGTGGGGTCGGCGGTGACGAGAGATTTGGTGGGCGAGGTGAAGGCGAGGGCGGTGAAGTGGAGGACCTCACTGGAGCCGGCGTAGATGGTGAGGTAGTCGGGCTTGAGGTCGTGCGAGGCAGCGAGCTCAGCGCCGAACTTTTTTGTCTCGTTCATGTAGTAGCGGTTCCCGTTGACGGCCATCTTATGCATCATGTCGACGGCGGCGGGAGTGGGGCCGGAGGGGAACTCGTTAATGTTGAGCAGGGCGACGTTAGGTGGAACGTCGATGTAGCCGACGGAGGGAACTCCTCCTGCAGCAGAGGCTGCGGCGAAGGCTGCGTTGGGGGCGATGGCGGCGATGGGAAGGGCTGCTCCCATGCGAATGAAGTTGCGACGATTCAGTGAAGAGGATGGGGTCATCACGGCTCCTTGTAAGTCGGAACTACAGGTAGAAAGCTAGCGGTGCGTAGGGTGCACGAATGGATAGCGAGACTGCGGGTGCTGTCTGGGGCTAAGGCTGCTTCCAAGTAGGACCTTGGGAGATTTTGCAGTACGGATCAGATGAACGGATTGGGGCTATTGTGCGGGAGGATGGGTGAAAAGTCCAGCGAGAAGAGAGGGGCGATGCACGCAACGTCTATGCGGATGCCTGGATTGACAGAGGGTAGACCTGATTCTGACTGCCCAGAAAGAGTTATAGACGACAGATGGGGAAGAGACTAGGTTCAGGGCAGATCCTTTCGATGTGGATGAACCTGGCGCGATTTGTGCAAGACGAAGGCACTCGATGATCGCCGTCGGATGCGCTAAGCGAGTTGGGTCGTAGTCGTAGATGCTGCTGGCTGAGGGAACGTACGGCTGCAGTGAAATTGCAGAGTCAACTGTCAACCGAATTGTTTACATAACCAGCGTCTTCGATACGGCGCGATCTTCAAGGGGTCCCGGTTTTTATGAAATTGAATGCTCTCTCTCTCTTTGCAGTGGCCTTGGTGTTGGTGTCAGGAAGTTACGTTGTGGCGCAGTCCAGTTCGACCAGCGCCGGCGTTCCCGCCGAGCCTGTTCAGAACGAATCTTCTCTACAGACCGCTCCTTCTCCCGGGCGTCTGGTGAACCATAATATTCGTCCCTTCTCGACGGTCGGCGTGGAGATTCACGTTGGGTTGCGCGGAGCTGGATTCGACGTGGCGACGCCGGTGGCGAGGAAGTTCAACCTGCGTGCTGGCGCTGATTTCTTCAGCTATGGCACGACCTTCGAGGAGGAAGGAGCCGATGTAAATGCGGATATGCGCCTGCGGTCGGGCCATGCTGCTCTGGACTGGTTCCCGTTCGGTGGAGGATTTCATCTGAGCCCGCAGATCGTATTTGCGAATAACAGCCAGGTGAAGGCTACGGCTCTGATTCCGGCCGGCAACACGGTGACTTTGAACGGTACGGATTACATCAGCAGCAGGACGGATCCTCTGCATGGGGATGGCTCGATTGGATTTCGCACGGTTGCTCCGGGGTTGTCGGTGGGGTTCGGAAATATCGTTCCGCGCTCGAACAAGCACTTCAGCTTTCCAGTGGAGGCGGGGTTCTACTATGTGGGCCAGCCGAGGTTGAATGTCCGGTTTACCGGAAGCGCCTGCGATCCCAGGTTCCCGGCGGCTATCGGATGTGAGTCGGTTGATAACGACCCAGACTTTCAGCGCGACTTAGCGGCCTTCATCAAGCGCAATAACAATAACCTTAGCTATGCGTCTTTCTTGCCTATCCTGTCGTTTGGTGTGGCTTACAAGTTCTAGACGTTGCCGTTGAGATGGATAGGGCGGACCTGGTTGTTCAGGTCCGCTCTTCGGCGTTCTGGGCCTGTAATTTTCTGGGGGCGATGAGTTTCCAGGCAGTGAGAATGTGGGCTGCGAGGTCTTCGTTGGAGATCGTGGCTAGTTCTATTCCGATCCAACCGTTCACGCCGACGTAGGGTGGTCTGAAGAAGGTTTGCGGGGCGGTGTCTACCAGAAGCGCTTGAACACCGGGCGGAGCGGGAAGCCATACCGCGATGTGACCGTCGTGGTGGTGATTGTTGGCGAACATTGCAAAGACCTTCTTGGCGGCGAAGAAGGTGGGCTCGCCGTGAGAGAGCTTCTCGGTTGTTCCGGGCAGGGCGAAGCAGATCTGCCGCACCCTGCGGAGGTGATCCTCGGAGGTGAAGGGTTCGCGTCCCTTTGCCATACGGGTGCTTCCTGTATATCAAGTGGCGAAATCAATCAGGCCCAGAGGTGCGTGAAGCTGTTTTAGATGGTGTCTAGACGTTGAATTTAAAGAACAGAATATCGCCGTCTTTGACTATGTACTCTTTGCCTTCCGATTTCAGGAGGCCTTTTTCTTTTACGGCTTGCTCGCTGCCATATTTGAAGAGGTCTTCGCAGTGGTAGCAGTCGGCTTTGATGAAGCCCTTTTCGAAGTCGGAGTGGATGACGCCTGCGGCTCCGGGGGCCTTGGTGCCGCGGATGATGGTCCAGGCACGGACCTCCTGAACGCCCGCCGTGAAGTAGGTGATGAGGTTGAGCAGGCTATAGGCGGAGTGGATGAGGCGGTTGAGGCCGGGCTCGGCGAGGCCCATCTCCTTGAGGAACTCGTCGCGCTCGGCGGGCTCGAGCTGGGAGATCTCGGACTCCATGGAGCCGCTGATGCGGACGACCTGGCTCTTCTCTTCGACGGCGCGTTTCTCTACGGCGTCGACCCACTCGTTGTGACCGGTGAGGCCGGAGTCGTCGACGTTGGCGACGTAGAGCATGGGCTTGGCGGTGATGAGGTGGAGGTCGCGGGTGTAGGGCTTCTCTTCGTCGGTGAGGTCGACGGTACGGGCGGGGCGGCCGGCTTCGAGGGCTTCCTTGAGCTTGGAGAGAGCGCTGAACTCGGTCTTGATCTTGTGGTCGGCGGAGGTCGATTTGTTGAGCTTCTCGACCTTGGCGTGACGCTTCTCGACGCTGTCTAGGTCGGCGAGGAGGAGCTCGGTGTTGATGATGTCGATGTCGTGGAGGGGGTTGACGCCGCCAGCGACGTGGATGACCTCGGGGTCCGCGAAGCAGCGGACGACGTGGAGGATGGCATCGGTGGAGCGGATGTGGCCGAGAAACTGGTTTCCGAGACCTTCGCCCTTGGAGGCGCCTTCGACGAGGCCGGCGATGTCGATGAACTCCATGGAGGTGGGTACGAGCGACTTGGGCTTGATGAGGGCAGAGATCTTGGCGAGGCGCTCATCGGGCACGGTGACGACGCCGGTGTTGGGGTCGATGGTGCAGAAGGGGTAGTTGGCGGCTTGCGCCTTGGCCGAGGTGAGTGCATTGAAGATGGTGGATTTGCCAACGTTAGGCAGGCCGACGATTCCGCAGTTGAGAGGCATTTTCTGTGTGAGGTCCTTAGGTTCTATTGAAACATGTATGGCAGGAGGTTGGGGCGGCAACAGCGACGGAAGGGCCGGCATCCAAACTTGGTGGTGCAACGCTTGCGATTTTGGGCCATTTCTGGGTTGTGTTCCGCGATGCAGGAACCGATGCTGCAGGGGGTGCGAGAGGATGGCTCTATCTATGTGTCCTATATTTGGTGCAGGATCGAAGCGTTGGCAGCGGGTGGGGTTGGGGCTTCTGTTGATGGCGGCTGGGGTGGGAACCGGCTGCAAGGGGCGCGAGCAGCAGGCTGTGGCGGTTCCGGCGCCGGCTGTTCCAGCGATGAAGCCGGCTCCGTCGACTCCCATCGACACAAAGCGGGAGGAGTTGGGTGGGCCGCGATGGGATCCGCAGTGGGATGTGATTGTGGAGCAGGCTCTGCCGGCGGAGATGCTTTCGACGAAGGTGCCGCGGGATGTGCGGCGGTTCTGTCCGCGGTTTTATGAGTTGGCGGAGGTGGATAAGCGGGCGTTCTGGGCTTACTTCTTCCAGGCTCTGGCGGGAGCGGAGGCCGGCCTGAAGCCGACGACTCGGGTGCGGCATACGGAGCCGGAGGTGGCGGTGACGGATGGAGTGACCGGTCGGGCGGTACGGAGCGAGGGTCTGCTGCAACTGACGTACGAAGATCAGAGGCGCTATGACTGCGACTTCGACTGGGAGCGAGACAAGCAGTTGAAGCCGGACGATCCGGGAAGGACGATTCTGCAGCCGAAGAACAATCTGGAGTGTGGGGTGAATATTCTGGAGAAGCAGGTGATCGAACAGCGGAAACCGCTGCTGTCGCAGTCGGGATACTGGTCTACGTTGAGGCCGGGAGGAGCGAGCTATCGCGTCTTCGCGAAGGAGATGGCGAATGCTCCGGCGGCTTGCGGGGTGCGGGCCGGGGTGAGGCGTGATCGAGTGGCGAAGCGTGTCGCCGCGAAGTAATTCCTTGTGGAGGCGACGGAGTGCGGTTAGGCTGGTCTGGCTGTATCAAGTCGAACAAGATAGGGAGAAGATATGCTGCGGATGAAGGTAGGGTGTAGTTTGGCTGGTCTGATCGTTTCGAGTATGGCTCTGGCACAGGCTCCGGCGGGACCGCCTCCGGTTCCAGGACCGGCGGGTGAGGTGCAACGGAGCTATGCGGCGCAGAAGGACAACATCCTGAAGTCGGCAGAGAAGATGCCGGCGGATCAGTACCAGTACAAGGCGACGCCGGAGGTGCGGACGTTTGCACGGGTGGTCAACCACGTCACCGAAGCTCAGTTTCGCAGCTGCGGGATTGCAAACGGTACGGCTCCGAGCGCGATCATGAAGCCCCCTTCAGATACAGCGGATAAGGCAGCGATCATCGAGGGGCTGAAGGCTTCGTTCGCGGAGTGCGATAAAGCTTACGGCGCCACGACCGATGCGAATTTTGTGGAGTTGCTTACGGCCGGACAAGGCAAGCGTTCGCGAGCTGGGCTGCTGTGGGGCAATGTTTCGCATGACAACGAACAATATTCCGCGCTATCAATGTATCTGCGCTTGAAGGGAATTGCGCCTCCTACCAGCGAAAAGTAACATTCTTTTTGCTTTGAAGGAATGTTGCGAGGGTAGAGTTGTCATTTCTTTAGCATGAGCACATGGAAATGTAACCGAGGGGCACACTTCCGCGTCTTATTGCGAAGGGTAATGATATGGCTTTAGCATCGAGAGCATTTTTATGGACGGGCGCAGTGGTGTGCCTTGGGTTCGCCGTGATCCAATTGATCCGGCCAGAGCTGAAGAACCCACCGGTAACGGCAGAGATACAAGCTCCAGAAGAGGTCCGGCAAATACTGCGGACCTCTTGCTATAGCTGCCACTCCAACGAGACGAAGCTGCCCTGGTTCGACCAGATCGAGCCAGCGTATTGGCTCGTCACGAAAGATGTGAAAAAGGCGAGAAGGCATCTGAATTTTTCTGAGTTTGGAAAGTTGCCAGCGGCACAGCAGAAGGGATTGCTGTTTGAAGCGGTGAATCAGATTCAGATGGGGGCGATGCCCCTGCCCCGGTATTTGAAGGTGCATCCTGAAGCGAAGGTGACGCAGGATCAGGTGGCCGTGCTGCGGAACTATCTGGTTCCGCCGTCGACTGCGTCGGCTGCACCTGCGGCTGCAGCCGACACCACGGCAGGCGATGCTCAGTATGGAAAGTGGATCAAGCAGAGTGAGGGTCCGCTCGAGGTGCAGAAGTCGCCGAATGGCATCGCGTTCCTTCCGGACTATAAGAACTGGAAGACGATCAGCAGCACGGACCGCTTCGATGGTGGCACGCTGAGAGAGATCATGGGGAACGATGTTGCGGTGAAGGCTATTGCCGACAACCACATCAATCCCTGGCCGGATGGAACGGTCTTTGCCAAGGTGGCATGGTTCGAGCAGCCGGATGGGCAGGGCGTGATGCGGACCGGGGCGTTCTACCAGGTGGAGTACATGATTCGGGACAGCAAGAAGTATGCGTCGACCAAGGGATGGGGTTGGGCGCGATGGCGGGGGACCGATCTGAAGCCCTACGGGAAAGATGCGAAGTTCACCAACGAGTGCGTCAGTTGCCATGAGCCTGTGGCAAAGAACGATTACGTGTACACAATGCCGATCGGGGGGCAACAGTGATGAAGATAATTTCTCTCGTGGGGCTCGTCGTATTGTCGAGCGCGGTAGGTTGCTCCAAGCCGAATCCAAGGGTGGAGACACGGTTGAATGAGGACGCGAGGCTGATGGGTGAGCTGACCCCGAATCCGATGCAGGGCAAGGTAATTACGTCGTGGGTGGATAAACGCGATTCGACGATGTCGACGCTATATGGCAACGACGCTGCAGTGAACTATGCGCGAAGGAATGCGGAGATGAAGTATCCGGCGGGATCGGTGGTCTCGCTGGTGACGTGGAACCAGCAGGAGGATGGGCGCTGGTTCGGAGGGAAGATTCCGGCGACACCGAAGTCGGTGGAGGTGGTGTCGGTGGGAACTGGGTACTCGTACCAGCGGTTTGAGGGTTCTCCATTGAAGAGAGTGGAAAACACGGAAGGAGCGGCTCCGAATGAGCGGGCGGCTTATCTTCTATCGCAGCGAGCGGCTGTGCTGCCGTAGCTCACTGCTTGAGCTACCAGCTGAAGCCTCCTGATGGCGGCGGCCATGTTTGATGGAGTTGGCGGAGCAGGACGATTCGGGCAAGGTGGTAGGAGTTGTGGGCGACCAGGCTGATCAGTTGGTCACGGATGGACATGACACGGGTGGCGGTGTCGGGGCGGGAGGGGCAGCTGACGAGCTGATCTAGTTTGGCCTGTGTCGTTCGCTGCGGCTGCAGCTTCTTCTCCGGCCTGGAGGAAGCGATGACGGAGTGCTTCGAATGTTTCGGGGGTGGGACTCTCGGTAGGAGGGAAGCCGTCGGCAGGCTTTGCGGGGAAGGGTGTCTCGATGCCACGAATCCAATCCAGGGTGACCTGTTGCCAGAAGGCAAGGTGCCAGAGTTCTTCGTAGATGGTGTGAGGGATGTTGGGGACCTTGCGATGGGCTAGTTCTTCGGAGATGCCTTCGAGGATGTGGAGTGCGGGGGCTGCCGCACTGTCGCCGATAATAGCCAGGGCTAGTTCAGTCATGGGGTTCCTATTGCCGTGGATTGGGATGTCGCACTGATGCCAAACTGCGTCTTATTTTACGGAATGAGAGTGACATGCCGGTGGAGGTGAGTGCGATGAGCGATCCGTACGATCTGGAGCGGTTTGTAAAGGCGCAGGCTGGAGTATATGAGCAGGTCTGCGCCGAGTTGCGCGCGGGACGTAAGCGGAGCCACTGGATGTGGTTCATCTTTCCGCAGATTCAGGGGCTGGGCAGCAGTCCGATGGCGGTGCGGTACGGGCTTTCTTCGCTGGAGGAGGCTAGGGCTTATCTGGGGCATCGGGTGCTAGGGGCTCGGCTGCGGGAGTGTACGACGATTGTGCTTGGCGTGAGTGGCC
Organism: Granulicella sp. dw_53; assembly: GCF_018449545.1. GTDB lineage: Bacteria > Acidobacteriota > Terriglobia > Terriglobales > Acidobacteriaceae > Edaphobacter. The sequence goes on from NZ_JAAVUR010000002.1 coordinate 393,249, forward strand.
GAACAGTAGGAGAGATCTTTGGGGCTCCGGATGATTTGAAGTTTCACTCGAGCATGACTTTGTTTGCGCAGGTCGATGAGGGTGGCGGTTTATTTACTGAGGTGCTGGAGAGATATTTTGATGGGAAGTTGGATCGTGGGACTTTGGCTCGAGTGAGGACCGGGGTTGAATAGAGACAGGTAGGGCGTTAGGAGTCCTATCTGTGGTAGGCTCATGCTGTGCCGCTTAAGAGAAGGTTGCGGAAGGTCATCGATGAGATCAATTCACTCCGGTGTACGGCTGGGCCTGGAGTGATTCGAGAAGAGATTTGGGAGGACGAGGCAGGCAAAGTGGCTCGTTACAACCTTACGTTTATCAACCATTTTCTGACCCAAGTCGATAATGGCCGGGTGCTGGGCTATGACAATAGCCACGGTTATCATCATCGGCATTTCAAGGGAGCGGTCGAGCCGTTTCGCTTTGAGAGCTATGAGGTGTTGTTGGACCGATTCCTCCATGAGGTCAGGGTGCTGCGAAAGGAAAAGTCATGAAGTCGACTGGCATGAAACTGACGATCAGAGCAGATGGCTTTGAAGGCTGGGCGAAGCGCGCGCGGGTGCGGGCGAAGAAGCTGGATCGCGGCGAACGTTTGGCTCCGGAGATGACGATCAATTTCGGGTCTGCGATGGAGATGCTGGAAGTATTGACGGTAGAACGGATGCGTCTGCTGGAGACGACGAGGATGCAGGCATTTTCGGTGACTGGGCTAGCGGCGGCGCTGAAACGTGATCCTAAGTCTGTACGGCGGGATGTGGCGAAGTTGGTGCGTTTCGGGGTGCTTCGAACAAGAGAGGAGATTAATCCCGGACATGGACGAGTGAAGATTGTAGAGCCGGTGGCGCAGCGTGTTGAGATGCGGGCTAGTTTTTAGGGTTGTTGTAAGAGAGCGGTTCGCTTCGCGAACGCCCACCTTACGACGATGAGACTGCCGCGAGGGTGGGCACGCAGTGAGACCGTATGAATACTCATTGGCCGACTTATTTTTCGTACCAGAAGGTGCCGCACAGGTCAGTTGAGTTCTGCATTGCGTCTACGGTCAGGGGCGGTGTCTTCTGTCCTGCGAAGAAAGCAACTTTCAGGTCTCGTCCCGACACGTAGGTGATCATCCACTGCGTATCCTCGGCGCCGCAGAGGCTATTGTGGCGCAGGAACTTTTTGGCGGCGGGTATATTCAGCCGGTATAAGCTGCCGCTTCCTGCTGCATTGCTGTCCGCATCGAAGGCGGCGCTGATCTCTGCTTTTTCGAGGCTGCGGATCCGGGCTATGGTGAAGGACGAAAAGTTGATGGTTATCTTTTGGTCCGACAGTGCAATATCGCCGGTGATGGACTGGGCGGTCGAACTCACTGGATGCCAGTTTCCTTTTTCCTGGGCTACGACTGGGAGGCAGCAGGTCAGCAACGATCCTAGGATTGCTCTTCGTAGATTCTTATTCATCTCGTCTTCTCTTCTTCCGTAAAGGTAAATCAGGGATAGATGCGGTTGAGGGTGCGGGCGAAGGGGATGGTCTCGCGGACGTGGTCGAGCCCGCAGATCCATGCTACGGCGCGTTCGATGCCCATGCCGAAGCCGCTGTGTGGGACGGAGCCGTACTTGCGCAGGTCGAGGTACCACTGGAAGGCGTCGAGGGGTAGGTTGTGGGCTTCGATGCGGGATTTGAGGAGATCGTAACTGTCTACGCGCTGGCTGCCGCCGATGATTTCGCCGTAGCCCTCGGGGGCGAGGACGTCGACGCAGAGGGCCTTGGAGGGGTCGAGCGGGTCGGGCTGCATGTAGAAAGCCTTGATAGCCGCTGGGTAGCGGTGGATCATGACGGGCTTGTCGAACTGGCTGGAGATGTAGGTCTCGTCGGGAGAGCCGAAGTCGTCGCCGTCTTGGTGGCGTGTCTCGATGAGGCCCTTGGCGAAGGCGTCTTCGAGCATCGCGTGGGCTTCTTCGTAACTCAGGCGAGGAAATGGGCCGCGCTCCCCGGCGGGCGTCGGCGCGACGACGGCTTCCAGCTTTTCAACGTCGCGGCCGATGACCTTGAGGTCGGCGCGGTGTTGGGCGAGGACGGTGGTGACGATGTGGGAGATGAAGCCTTCGGCTAGCTCGAGGAGGCCGTCGAGTTCGAGGAAGGCTACTTCAGGCTCGATCATCCAGAACTCGGTGAGGTGGCGGCGGGTCTTGGACTTTTCGGCGCGGAAGGTGGGTCCGAAGGAGTAGACCTTGCCGAGGGCCAGGGCAGTGGCCTCGATGTAGAGCTGGCCGGACTGGGTGAGGTAGGCCTTGTCGTCGTCGAAGTAGTCCATCTCGAAGAGCTCTGAGGTGCCCTCACACGCGTTGGGCGTCAGGATGGGTGGATCGGTGCGGATGAAGCCGTTGGTGTCGAAGTACTCTGCGGCGGCGCGCATGATGGTGGCGCGAACGCGGAGGATGGCGGACTGGCGAGGGGTGCGGAGCCAGAGGTGGCGGTGCTCCATGAGGAAGTCGACGCCATGCTCTTTGAGGGTGATGGGGAATGGAGTCTCGTCGGGGACGCGCTGGAGAACTTCGATGCCTTCGACGTCGAGCTCGAAGCCGCTGGGGGCGCGGCTGTCGGCGCGTACCTTGCCGGTGACGATGACGCTGGATTCGAGGGTGAGGTTCTTGAGGGTCTCGAAGACCTCTTCGGGGACGGCAGCTTTGGGGACGATGCCCTGGATGGTGCCGGTGCCGTCGCGGAAGATGGGAAAGAGCAGCTTACCCGAGGCGCGCAGGTTGTAGAGCCAGCCGCGTAGGGTGATGGTCTGGCCTTCGTGGGCGGAGAGGGAGGCAATGGTAGCGACAGGGCTAAGGTTCGACATGACTCTACGAGTCTACTAAAGCGTCTTCAGTGGCGTGGATTTGGGCGGGGTGAGGGAAGGCTTAACACCGATTTGGTCTTGGTTGTTGGGAGGTAATGCGGGTGGTGACGGGTGCTAGGACTAACTTGCTTTTTCCAGGAGGATGCGTTGCTGGAGGAGGGTGACGAGGGCGCGCTCTTCTTCGCGGAGGGCGTGTTCGTGCTCGGCGATCTCCTTGTCGAGTTTGCGCTTTGCGGAGGCGATGGAGTCGCCGTCGAGGTAGGCCTCGAGGACGACGGGGTGGACGTAGCACTTGCGGCAGACGGAGGGGGTGTTGCCGAGACGGTTGGCTACCGACTTGATGGCTTGCACGATGTTGCGTTTGGCTTCGGTGGGCGAGGCGAAGGGCTCGAAGGCGTGGAGGAGGTCGCAGGCGAGGACGGAGCCGGCCCAGGTGCGGAAGTCTTTGGCGGTGAAGTGCTGGCCGGTGATCTCCTGGAGGTATTGGTTGACGTCGGCGGAGTCGATGCTGTGATGGGTCCCGTCGGGGTCGAGGTATTGGAAGAGCTCGTAGCCGGGAATGTCGGAGCAGCGTTTGACGATGTTGGCGAGACGGCGGTCCTGGAGGTTGATGGTGTGGTGGATGCGGCTCTTGCCTTGGAAGGTGAAGGTGATGTTGGAGCCCTGGACCTCGACGTGACGGTTGCGCATGGTGGTGAGGCCATAGGATTTGTTGGCGCGGGCGTACTCCTCGTTGCCGACGCGGATGAGGGTTGACTCCATGAGGCTGACGATGGCGGCCAGGACCTTCTCGCGGGGCAGGTTAGGGAGCTTGAGATCCTGTTCGACACGTTGGCGGATGATAGGGAGCGCCTGGGCGAAGAGCGTCATGCGCTCGTACTTGGTCTCGTCGCGGACCTCTCGCCAGCGGGGATGGTAGCGGCTCTGCTTCCTGCCGCGGGCGTCTCGGCCGGCGGCCTGGAGGTGCCCGTTGGGGTAGGGGCAGATCCAGACGTCGTTCCAGGCGGGCGGGATGACGAGGGACCTGATGCGGGCCAACGTTTCCGAGTCACGGAGGGGTTTATTGTCCGGGGCGGTGTAGCGGAAACTCTTGCCGTGGCGATGGCGTTGGATGCCAGGTTTGGTGTCGGATACGTAGCGCAGCCCCGCGGCCTTGGCCGATTCGGCGGGGTCGGTGATGAGCTCCGGGGTCGGGATGGGGCTTCGCGAGGGCTTGGGTTTCCTGCTGGGCGCGGACATGAATGGGTGAGATGCGAGGAGAGGCTTCGCGGTTTTAGCGTGATGTGGCAGAGATCAAAGCCGGCCTAGGAGCTTTGGAGCTGATCAGTGAGGCGGAGCTGGTGATCGAAGGTAGCGGAGGCTTTCCGAGTGACGGCGTCGGCGGTCTCTTCGAGCTCGTGGGTGATTTCGAGGATTGCGGGGATCTTGGCGGGCAGAGTGTCGAGGTGGCGGGCTATGTTTTGCCAGTCGATGGTCTCGGGGGTCTTCTCGGAGGTCTCAGCGGGCCAGAGGTGCTCGTCCTTCTGATGCGCGGCGCCGTGGTTGTCGTGAAGATGAAGGGCGGCGATGCGGGGCCTTAGGAGCTCGATGGCTGCGTCGATGGCGGGGGTTCCGCCGCTGAGATGGGCGTGGCCGAGGTCGAGGGCGACGCCTACGTTGTCGAAGTGGCCGACGCGGAGGATCTCAAGGAGATGCTCAGGGGTGGTGACGTCGTTCTGGAGGTTTTCGAGCAGGATTTTGACGCCAAGCGGGTGGGCGAAGGCCTTAAGATGCTCGATGGCGGTGAGGGAGTTCTCGAGCGCACGGAGGTTCCAGGGGTCGCCCTTGAGGCCCAGGTGTAGGGTGAGGGCGGTGAAGGGGATCTGCTCGGCGGATTCCAGGGCGCGCTTGACCTCGTCCATGGCGTCGATGCGGCGGGACTTCTCCGGGTCGATCAGGTTGAGGGTCGGGGAGACGTGGCGGGACCACTGGCTATCCATGTAGAGCGGCTGGTGAAGCGTGGCCTGAACGCCAGCGTCGCGGAACCATGTGGCCAGGTCGCGGACGATGGAGCGGTCGGTGTAGTCGAAGTGGTGGCGGGCAGCGAAGACTTCGATGACGGGGCTGCCGTAGGGAGCGAGGCCGCGGATTATGGCGTCCAGAAGGCCGGGGTGCAGGCGCTGCTGGAGGAAGACGTGGGTAGAGAGACCAGGTTGCATCTTTACTAAAAGTACAACATTGGAAGGTATTTTGATGAGCGGACTGGAAGTCATCGAAGGCGGGTATGCTGCTACGAGGAGAATTCAGGATGAATTATCGGGCTTTAGGACGAACGGGGTGGAAGATTTCGGAGGTTAGCTTTGGGGCGTGGGCGATAGGAGCGGATTGGGGCGATGTCTCGGATGCGGACGCAATGGCGGCGCTGCACAAGGCAGTGGATTCGGGCATCAACTTTCTGGATACGTCGGATACCTATGGAAACGGGCGGAGTGAACGCCTGATTGCGCGGCTAAAGAAGGAGCGGAGCGGCGAGGAGATCGTCGTCGCGACGAAGATGGGGCGGAAGCTGCCGAAGCAGGTCGTGGAAGGGTATAGCGCCGCAAACCTGGCGGGATGGGTCGAGGAAAGTCTAAGGAATCTGAATACGGATTGCCTGGACCTGGTGCAACTGCACTGTCCACCGACCGATGCGTACTACCATCCGGAGATCTTTGGGGCGTTGGATGGGCTGGTGAAGGCGGGGAAGATCCGGTTCTATGGGGTGAGCGTGGAGCGTGTGGAGGAGGCGCTGAAGGCGATCGAGTACGAGAACGTGCAGACGGTGCAGATCATCTTCAACTGCTTCCGGCAGAGACCGGCGGAGCTCTTCTTTGAGCAGGCGAAGAAGCGGCAGGTTGGGATTCTGGCTCGTGTGCCGCTCGCGAGCGGGATGCTGACGGGAAAGCTGACCAAGCAGTCACAGTTCGCGGCAGATGACCATCGCAACTTCAACCGGCATGGAGAGAGCTTCGATATGGGCGAGACCTTCTCGGGAGTGGACTATGACGTCGCGCTGGAGGCGGTGAAGGAGCTGCGTGCGCTCCTGCCAGAAGGTATGACGATGCCGCAGATGGCGCTGCGGTGGATCCTGATGTTCGATGCGGTGAGCTGCGCGATTCCGGGAGGAAAGAAGCCGGAGCAGGTGGCGGACAATGCGCGGGCTTCGGATCTGCCCGCGCTGTCAGATGCAGTGATGGAGGGAGTACGGCGAGTCTACGACGCGAAGGTGAGGGAGCTGGTGCATCAGCGCTGGTAGTCTTTACTCGGCGAGCTTGAAGATGCGGATCTTGACGAGGCGGGCGATGGTGAGGTCCTGAGGGCTTGAGCCAAAGCCTCGGGATTTCATGGCCTGGATGAACTCCGGGGTGACCTTGAAGATTCGCATCTTGACGAGCTCTTCCAGGGTTGGATCGTAGCCCATGGCGCGGATCTGGCGGACCTCTTCGGGATTGACGCCGTGAATCTTCAGTTCGACGAGCTTCTTCGCGGATGGCGTCGGATAGCCGAGCGCGCGGATGCTTTGGACGAAGGGCACGTCGACGTGGAAGATGCTGAGCGAGGCGAGGTTCTTCGCGTCGATGTCTGAGACGCCTTCCTTTTGCAGGGCCTCGATGGCGCCGCCTTGGACGTGGAAGAGGGCATAGGTCTGGAGGTTCTGCGAGGTGATGCCTTGGATGCCGAGCTTCAGGAGACGGGTGGCGAAGGCTGCGTTGGGGGTAAAGGTGAGGTCTCCCGAGAGCTTGAAGTTGTGGATGGAGCCGGAGCATGTGAGGGTTCCGGCCTCGGCGGTGAGGACGGCGTTGATGTGCGCTCCGTCGCGGCCGAGATCGGTGACGACGAAGCCGGAGAAGGACTCGAAGGGCTGCTGCATCTCGTCGGTGTGGCAGTCGCGGCGGGCGTCGCGATTGCTGCGGTCTTCGGCCTCCTTCGGGCAGGTGCCGCGTTCGAGGCGGACCTCGAACCGGTCGGAGCTGGTGGAGACGGCGATGGCACAGTTGCCTTTGAGAGTCTCAAAGGTCTGAGCGGGTGAGGATACGGCGCCGAAGACGGCGAGGAACGTAGCGACGAGCAGGCGGCTAGGTTGCATCATTTTTCTCCCTCCCTGCGAGGATGCGTGGGCGGATCTCTATTCAATTTTTGGAGCGGTGGTTATCTTCTGGTGCTTTCGTCTTCGAGCAGACCCGAGGTTCGGAGTTGAACCAGTTTTTTGATGGTCAGAGGAGATAGGCCGAGTTGTTTGGCTCGGGCGATGAAGGCGTCGTCGATGTGGAAGATGCGAAGTTCGACGAGCTCTTTGACGGTGACGTCAGGAAACTGCTGCTTGGCAGTGCGGGCGAAGTCAGGGGTGATGTTCTGAACGCGGAGCTCGACTAGTTTTTTTGTCGGAATGTTGGAGAAGCCCGCAGCCTTCATTCCGGAGATGAACTCGGGTGTGACGTGGAAGATGCGGTAGGAGATGACGTCCTTGAAGCACTCAGGCTTGATGCCCGCGGCTTGCAGCTCCGTGAAGTATGCAGGAGTGACGCCATGGATCTTCAGGGCGATGAGGTCGTCGACGCTGGGTTTTCCGAAGCCGACCTGCGAGAGGTCATGGGCGAACTCCGGGGTGATACCGTGAATCTTCATGGCCATGTAGTGGTCGAGATCGGTGTCGTAGCCCGCAGCGCGCATCTGGGTGATGTAGTCGGACTTCGAGCCTGAGGCTTGCGTTGGTGCGGTCGCCTGGTCTGGATCTACATCAAGAGCCGGTGCAGCCGCTGGGCTGGGAAGCGCACGCGCTGTGCTGAGTGGCGCGGGAGATGCCAGAGGAGCGGGTTCTGCGGTTGGAGCCTCCAGCGCAGGCGTTGAAGCGGGAACGGTGGCCTTTGCGGCTGCGGCGAGCGGCGCTGTTGTTGCGGCCATTGCGGGGGCGGCGATCGCTGTCTTCGAGGCTGTGGCAAGGCGTTGTGCCGTGGGACGAAGGCTTGCCAGGACCTGCGGGAGTGGCAGCAGGAAGAGGGCGAGAGCGGCGCAGACGCCGAGGATGGAGAAGGGTGCGATGTCGCGGGGCGAGGTTGTCGACTCGAAGGGCTCGGCCTCCGCTTCGCCGAGGATGCGGGCGATGCGCGAGCGGAGGGTGAAGCGGGTTTGGTGACCATCAAGAGCGAGGGCGAGGGGGAACTCGGCGTTTGGGGTGCGAAGGTCGAGGTGCTGGCTGCGCTGCTCTTCGAGGAGGTAGAGCGCTGTGGCGTAGGTCACAGGATCGGCGCAGGCGATGGCGATGTCGTCGCAGCAGAGCTCGCGCTGCTGTCGGAGGTTGGCTCCGACGTACCAGACAGCGGGGTGGAAGAAGAAGAGTGTCTCGATCATGGTCTGGAGGATGTTCCAGAGGTAGTCGGCGCGGCGGATGTGGGCGAGCTCGTGGGCGAGGACGGCCTCAAGCTGCTCGGGGGAGAGACTGGTCAGGGCGGACGCGGGCAGGAGGATGAGCGAGCGGAACATGCCTACCGCGAGTGGGCTCGCGATGCGGGTGGAGAGACGCAGAGCGACGCGGCTTTGGATGCCGATGCGCCGGGAGAGCAGGGCGAAGCGGGCTGCGAGCTCCGGCGGGACCTGCTGGATGGCAGTGCTGCGGAGGCGCTGGATCAACCACCAGCCTCCGATGGTGCGGACGGAGAGGGCGAGGACGCCGAGCATCCAGAGAGCGTCGAGCCAGGGAAGGAGGCTCTCCGCGCGAGGTAGAGCAGCTATGATCTCGGAACGTAGCGCTGTGGTGGAAGCTGCGTCGGCCTTGGATGGGGAAGGCGTCGCGTCTTCCGCCATGATGTCGCTTGTTACGGATTGGGTTGCAGCCAGCGATGCGGTGCGCTGGAGGCGGATCTCTTCGTAGGCAAAGGTGCTGGAGGCAGCGGCGAACATGCCGAGCATCGCGACGAGGGCGAAGAGGTATCGCGTCTGGCTGCGAGCCTGTTCGCGGGTGCGGGTGAAGGAGAGGTCGATTGCCTTGTAGGCGAGCGCGATGGCTGCGGCTTGCCAGCAGAAGTGAATGAGCGTCCAGCCGAGGGATTCGAGATGGTGGGCTTGGTTGAGTTGAGGGATCATCACTTCTCCTTCTGGTCTTTCTTTCGTTCGATGAGTTTACGGATTTCCTGCAATTCGTTGGAACTGGCTGGCTGCATGGCGAGCGCGTGCATGGCGAGCTGGGCGGCCGATCCGGCGAAGAGGCGCTGCGAGAGGTCGCGGAGAAGCTGGCTCTGCGTGTCCTCCTGAGAGGCAGTGGCGCGGTAGAGGTGCGCTTTGCCGGCGACGGTGCGGAGGACGAGACCCTTTTCGGTCATGATCTGCAAGGTCTTGAGGACAGAGGTGTAACCGAGGGCGCGTTCGCGGCTTACGTCGTCGTGGATCTCGCGGACGGTCGCTTCTCCTCTGGCCCAGAGCGAGGTGAGGATCTCGAGTTCGACCTCGGTGGGCTTGGGGAGACTGTGGTGCAGGTGGTTCGTCGGCTTCATGAGAAGAACCTATACGAAGGTGTTCGTAGGTGTCAACGAAAATCTTCGTAGATGGGGAATTATTTTCGATGGCCGGGAATCCGTCAGAATGGAAGACATGCTCTCCGGCTCGACTCCCGAAACCATCTACACCCAGCGCCTCGCTCAGGCTCACGAAGCCCAATCTCACCTCAATCAGCGGGATCGGCGCTTCATTACTGCCAAACTCCTCGCGGGCGGTGTCATCCTTGCCCTGATCTTCTGGTCCTTCAAACATCCTGCCCTCCTCCTTATGGCACCGGTGATCGTCGTGCTTATCTTTCTCTTCGTCGCGCACGAGAGAGTCCTCAAGGCGCTGCGTTTTAACCGTCAGGTCGTCGCCTTCTACCAACGTGGCATCGCCCGAGTCAACGGCAAGTGGCAAGGCACGGGAGAGTCCGGCGACGCCTTCCTCGACCCGCTTCATCCTTACGCCCGCGACCTCGACCTCTTCGGCTCTGCGTCGCTCTTCGAACTGCTCTGCACTGCACGCACACGCGCTGGCGAGTCGACGCTGGCTCGATGGCTGCTCGCCCCTGCCTCCGTCGAAGAGATTCGTCTTCGTCAAGCTGCCGTGGCCGAACTCACTCCATTACTCGATCTGCGGCAGCGCCTCTTCACGTTTGGCGATGACGTCCGCCTCGGAGTCCATCCTGAGGCCCTCTCCCATTGGGGAGAATCTGCCAACCGCAGCATCACTCGACAGACTCGCCTTTCGGCGATGATCTTGTCGGTGCTCTGGCTCGCCAGTTTGGCTGCCCTGGCCATCACTGGGCGCGGCACGTTCGCCCTCGTCACGAGCCTTATTAACCTCGGCTTCAGCTTTCGTCTCCACGGTCGTCTCAACCAGACCATCGAAGCCGTCGAGAGAGCCGCACCCGATATGAAGCTTCTCTCTGAAGTTCTCCACTTCATCGAGACGCAGTCCTTTACTGCACCGAGGCTCACCCAGCTCCAAGCTACTCTGCAACGCGAAGGCGTCCCTCCATCCGCCGCTATCCGAAGGCTGAGCCACATCGTCGAGTCCCTGGAGTCCCGCCGCAACCCCTTCGCTCTCGCTCTGGATCTCTTCATCCTTCGCAGCACACACCTTGCCTACTCTGCTGAGCAGTGGCAGCAGGAGTTCGGGCCTGCTATTCGCACATGGCTTGCAGCCGTCGGCGAGCTTGAGGCGCTTGCTGCTCTTTCCAACTATGCGTTTGAGCATCCCACCGATACCTTTCCTGCACTTGTTACGGCTCCTCGTCCCATCTTCGAAGCCACTGCGTTCGCGCATCCTCTACTGCCTGCTACCGCTGTTCGCAACGACCTTCGTATGGGGAGCGATCTTCAGCTCGTCATCGTCAGCGGGCCCAATATGGCGGGCAAGAGCACCTTTATGCGCGCCATCGGCGTCAATGTGGTGCTGGCGCAGTGCGGAGCGCCTGTGCGCGCCGAGCGCTTTGTGCTCTCGCCGCTGGCTGTTGCCGCCTCCATCTGCATCCTCGACTCGCTGCAGGGCGGTGTCTCGCGCTTCTACGCGGAGATCAATCGGCTCAAGCTGATCTCCGATCTTACTCAGCTTTCCACGCCGGTCTTCTTCCTGCTGGATGAGCTGCTCTCTGGCACTAACTCTCACGATCGCCTGATCGGGACACAGTTCTTCGTGCAGAGCCTGCTGAAGCATGGAGCGATCGGTATCGTCACTACGCACGATCTTGCTCTCACGCGTATTCCCGAGGCCATCGGACCGCAGGCTATCAACTGCCACTTCGAAGACCACATCGAGGAGAACGCCGATGATCGGTCTGTGCGGCTTCACTTCGACTATAAGCTTCATCCTGGCGTCGTCCAGACCAGCAATGCGCTGGAACTGATGCGCTCTATCGGCCTCGATGTAGGCCGCGGGTGATGCTGAGCTAGAATCGGTGCGTTGGGCTCGCGTCGTGCTTGCCCAAGAACCAGGGAGAGATGCAGATGATGCGAGTAGTGCGGAGTTTCGCGATGATAGCGCCTTTGGTGGCGGGAGTTGGGTTCGGACAGAGTACGGTTGCTCCTGTTCCTCCTGTAGCGGCTGGGCAGGCTGTTCCTGCTCCTGCTGTTCCGGTTGTGGCGCCTTCGGCTGCCGATCTGGAGAAGCAGATGGCGGGGATGCAGGCGAAGTTGAATGACTGGCCGCAGTTGAGCCGCTACCGGACGGAGAATGCCGCGTTGGCTCCGGTGGCCGCCGGGGAGAAGCGGGTGGTGTTTTATGGCGACTCGATTACGGACGGCTGGGGACGGCGAGCGAATACGGGTACGTTCTTTCCCGGGAAGCCTTATGTCAACCGTGGGATCAGCGGGCAGACGACTCCGCAGATGGTGGTGCGGTTTCGGCAGGATGTGATTACGCTGCATCCGGCGGCGGTGGTGATCCTCGCGGGGACGAATGACGTGGCGGGGAACACGGGGCCGATGACGGCGGAGATGACGGAGGATAACTTTGCCTCCATGATCGACCTGGCGAAGGCCAATGGGATACGCGTCATTGTGGCTTCGATTACTCCGGCGTTCGACTATCCGTGGCGCCGGGGCAGGGAGCCGGTGGCGAAGATTCGGACGATCAATGCGTGGCTCCAGACGTACTGCGAGGAGCATGGGGCTACTTATCTGGACTACTACTCGGCGCTGACCGATGAGCAGGGCGGGATGAAGCCAGGCACCAGTATCGATGGGGTTCACCCGACTGAGAAGGGGTATGCCATTATGGGTCCGCTGGCGCAGGCGGCCATCGATAAGGTGCTGGCGGAGTAGGGGTGCCCCCCTTGCCTGGGTGTAAGGCGTGTCTTTATCACGACATGCGAGGGGTGGCCTGCGCTAAATTCTTCTAAAGATTTGGCTTGTGGCCAAATCCGTGCACCTGCTTGAGTTACGGTCGTTTTTGTTTTCGATTTTTAAAGAGCAAAGCCCCCGAGTGATTGGGGGCTTTCTTTTTCTTGCTGTTTCTATTTTAGCGATTTGGTCATAACTAATGTGCCACTTTGTTTTAATTTTTATCTTGTTTGGTTTTATTGGGTTGTGGGGCTTGGGTGGGTTTTGGGGGGTTGACAGGTTCTAACGGCGATTTGTTGTTTTGGTTTTGTCTTCACTTCTGTCTTTGGCGTTTTTCTGTTATCCCTTGGGCGGTTGGGGTGGGAGAGGCCCGGGGCTAAAGCCCCTTTTTGGCTCGGCTTTTTTCGTAGGGCTAAAGCCCTACGCTTAATCCCAACGGCAAGTACGAAATACAGGGGTCCTTCACTGCGTTCAGGATGACGGTGTAAAACAAACAACTGCAAGTGCAACAGCGGTAGAACAAGCAACGACAAGTGCAACCGCAGGTCTTTCGACTGCGCCCTCGCGATGAAGCTGCGAGGGCTTCGCTCAAGATGACAAATTTGTGTGGGTTCTTTTGTTAAAGGGATGTGGTTGGGAGAGAGTTACGCGGGGTTTTCGCTTGTTTCTGGTTCTGCGGCGGGGAGGTATCCCATGAAATTTCCGATGGGGCGGTATCCCATGCGGAGATAGACGGGGGCTCCGTCGTTGCTGGCGTGGAGGACGGTTCGCCTGATGCCTGTGGCTTCGTAGGCTGCGTTGAGAGCGTGGCGGATTACTGCGTCCGCGTATCCTTTGCGGCGTGCTTCGGGGAGGGTGGCCACCAGGAACAGCAAGAGGAAGTCTTCGTTCACGATGGCTGTGGCGGTGGAGACTGGTTGGTCGCCCTCGTAGGCGACGAATCCGTAGGCGTGCTCGTGCCAGAAGGTGTGCTCGTGGATGAGGGAGCGGCCGGTATGGATGGGGAGGTTATATCCCATGCAGTTTAGGTCTGCGAAGTCTGTGATGGTTGCTTTATCGGATATGCGTACGAAGCGTAGGGGAGCGTGTGGTTTTACTTCCAGTGGAAGGATGTGGCCTGACATGCCGACCATTGGAAGCGGTACGAATTTTTCTTGCTCTGCGATTTTGGTGAGCTCCTCTTGTGCGGCTCCGCTCAGGTTGTCCAAGGAGACGACCAACCAGCCGGGGTTTTGGTTGGCGCGCATGTAGGTTCGCGCTTGCTGCATTCTGTCTTTTAATGTCTGGGCATCTGAGAGTTGTTCGGTGAGGAAGAGCGTGTTGTAAAAGACGAAGGGGATGTTGGCCCAGGTTATGGTGAGTCCGGGTTTGTCGGTGACGTCGGCCTGGGGGAACGGCTTTGCGAGTAGCTTCCAGGTGGAGATGAATTGGTGGAGGGATTCTGTCAGGCCTGTCGCTGCTTGGTTCATGCTTGCTCCTTGGTTTTGGAGTAACACTGGTGGGTTGGGGATATTCCAGAGGAGGCTTGGGATGGGCTCTCTTTTTTGTTGGGTTTGCTTTTGCGCGAAGGCGGGGTGGGAGAGGGCTCGGGGCTAAAGCCCCTTGTGAGGTGGGCTTTTTTCGTAGGGCTAAAGCCCTACGCTTAATCCGAACTGCAACTGCAACAGCAACAGCAATGGCGACGACAAAAACAAAAACAAAAGCAAAAGCAACGACAACGACAACTACAACTACAACTACAACTGCAAAATACAGGGGTTCACTGCGTTCAGGATGACGGCGTAAAACAAGCAACTGCAACAACAACGACAAAACAGCAACTGCAACAGCGTCGGCTAAAACAGCAACGGCAAGTGCGGCTGCGGGCTGTTGAGGTTCCCACCCTTCGCGAAAGGCAAAGGCGCGAAGGATGGGGCACCCGGGCTGTCGTGTCTGGTTGAGGAGAGCAATGGCAAAAACAGGCAACGGCAAGTGCGACCGCGGGTCCTTCGACTGCGCAACTCGCGATGAAGCTGCGAGTTACTTCGCTCAGGATGACAAATTTTTGGTTGCGCTTGTTTAAAGCATTGTGGCACGGGCGGGGTTGTTTTTAGCTTTCGTATTCGAAGGGTTCGACCTCTCCTTTGCCTTCGAAGAAGGCGTAGATGGCTGGGATGAGGAGGAGGGTTAGGCCTGTTGAGCTTACTAGTCCGCTGATGACGACGATGGCGAGGGGGCGTTGGATCTCTGATCCGGGGCCGGTGGCGAAGAGGAAGGGGACCAGGCCCAGGGCTGCGACGGTGGCGGTCATCATGACGGGGCGGAAGCGGAGTCTTGCGCCTTCGCGTACGGCTTCGTCCTGCTCCATGCCTTCCTGGCGGAGCTTGCGGATGTAGGAGACGAGTACGACGCCGTTGAGGACGGCGATGCCCCAGAGCGCGATGAAGCCCACGGAGGCGGGGACAGAGAGGTATTCGCCGGAGAGGAAGAGTCCGAGGACGCCTCCGATGGAGGCCAGCGGGAGGACGATGATGATGAGTGCGGCGAAGCGTACCGATCGGAAGAGGACGAAGAGCAGGAAGAAGATCGCCGCTACGGTGATGGGCACGATGATCATGAGGTGATGCAGGGCGCGCTCCATGTTGTGGAACTGGCCGCCCCACTCGATGAAGTAGCCGGCGGGAAGTTTTACTTGTTCATTGACCTTGCCCTGGAGCTCTTCTACGAATCCGCCGAGGTCGCGTTCCTGCACGTTGACGCCGACGACGATGCGGCGTTTGCCCATGCTGCGATTGATGAGCGCGGGACCTTCGACGACCTTTACGGTCGCGAGATCTTTGAGAGGGATGCGGGGGCCGGCGGGGGAGCTGATCTGCAGGTCGCGGATGTCTTCGACGCTGTCGCGGAGGAGGTTGGGGAGGCGGACGATGGCCTGGAAGCGGCGCTCGCCTTCGTAGATCTCGGTGGCGGCTTTGCCGGCGATGGCGGTCTCTACGATGTCGTTGACGTCGGCGGCGTTGAGCCCGTAGCGGGCGATGGCGTGGCGATCGATCTCGATGGTGAGGTACTGCTGGCCGCCGACGCGGTCGATGCGTGTGTCCTGCGTACCCTGGATGCCGCTGGCTACGTGGGCGATCTCGCCGGCCTTCTCGACGAGGAGGTCGAGGTCGTCGCCGTAGAGCATGACGGCTACGTCGGCGCGGACGCCGGAGACCATCTCGTCGACACGGTCGCTGATGGGCTGCGACATGACGAGGTTGATGCCGGGGATGGAGGCGAGGCGGGCTCGCATCTGTTCGGCGATCTTGTCCTGGGTCATGCCGCGGGGGCGTTCGTCGAAGGGGGTGAGGGAGGCGAGGACGTCGGCTTCGTTGGGACCGGCGGGGTCGGCGGGGGACTCACCGCGGCCGATGCGCGAGACGACGTTCTCGACGCCGGGCACCTGAAGCATGGACTTGTGCATGGCCATCTCCATCTTGAGCGACTCTTCGAGGGAGATGTTGGGGACGCGGTCTGCGTTGGGGGAGAGGGTGCCTTCCTGCATCTCGGGGATGAAGGCGGTGCCGAGGAAGGGGAAGAGGCAGAGGGCAAAGATGAACATCGCTACGACGGTGACGACGCTGATCTTGCGATGTGCGAGCGCCCACCGCAGCATGGCGTTGTAGGGACGGCGCAGGGTGCGGACGAGGCGGGTGTCGTCCTCGGAGCCGCCCTTGAGCAGGTAGGAGGAGAGGACTGGCGAGAGGGTAAGCGAGAGCACCAGCGAGATGGCCAGGGCGATGGCGATGGTGTAAGCGAGTGGCGCAAACATTTTGCCTTCCATGCCTTCGAGCGTCATGAGCGGGAGGAAGACGAGGATGATGATGGTGACGCCGAAGAGTACGGGCGTGGCGACTTCGGTGACTGCTCCCAGGACGATGTTGATTTTTTCTCGCGTGGTGATGGTGTCTTGGGAGGCGTGACGGGCGTGGCTTAGTTTGGCGAAGACGTTTTCGACGACGACGACCGAGCCATCGACCATGAGGCCGATGGCGATGGCGAGGCCTCCCAGGGACATCAGGTTCGCGGAGAGGCCGATCTGATTCATGATGAGGAAGGTGAGCAGCGGCGTGACCACGAGGGTGGCGCTGACGATGAGGCTGGAGCGGATGTCGCCGAGGAAAAGCACGAGGACGATGACCACGAAGACGATGCCTTCGGCGAGGACCTCGGTGACGGTGTGGATGGAGGCGTCCACGAGCTGGGAGCGATCGTAGTAGGGGACGATTTGTAACCCACCGGGGATCATGTGTTTTTCGTTGATCTCCGCGACGCGTTGCTTGACGCGGCCGACGATCTCTTTGGCGTTGCCTCCGATGGTCATGAGTACGACGCCGCCGACGGCTTCGGTGTAGCCGTTCTTGATCATGGCTCCGTAGCGGACTTCGGTGCCGATGCGGACTTCGGCTACGTCGCGGATGTAGACGGGGGTGCCTCCGCTCTCCTTGAGGACGACGTTGCGGATGTCGTCGAGGTCGCGAACCAGGCCGACAGTGCGGACGAGGTACTGCTCGGCGTGCTGGGGGAGGATGCCGCCGCCGGCGTTGGCGTTGTTGCGGGCGAGGGCGTTGCGGACCTCGCCGATGGTGAGGTTGTAGTAGTGGAGCTTCTGGGGGTCGACGAGGGTCTCGTACTGCTTGACGTAGCCGCCGGTGGAGTTGATCTCGGCGACGCCGGGGATGGAGCGGAGGAGCGGGCGTACGACCCAGTCTTCGAGGGTGCGGCGCTCGATGAGCTCGTCGCGGGTCAGGGTGCGCTTCCGCTTGCTCTCGCCGGGAAGCTCGAGGGTGTACTGGAAGACTTCGCCGAGGGCGTTGGTGATGGGTCCGAGGACGGGAGTGACGCCTTCGGGCATGCGGTCGCGCAGCTCGGAGAGGCGCTCGGAGACCATCTGACGTTCGAGGTAGAGGCTGCTGCCATCTTCGAAGACGAGGGTGATGAGGGAGAGGCCGGGCTTGTTGAGGGAGCGCATGTCGGTCATGCCGGGAAGGCCGGTCATGGCGATCTCGATGGGGATGGTAACGAAGCGCTCGACTTCTTCGGGGGATTTTCCGGAGGCCTCGGTTGCGATCTGGACCTGGACGTTGGCGACGTCAGGGAAGGCGTCCACCGAGAGGTGCTGCGAGGCGTTGACGCCGAAGCCGACGAGGACTAACGCCACGACGACGAGGATGAGACGTTGCCGCAGCGCGCCCGCGATGATGGACTGCAGCATGGCTACTTGCCTCCCTTGATGGCGTTCTGCTTCCGCTGATTGTTGAGGTGGAAGGCTCCATCAAGGACGATGCGTTCGGGTTGGGTGACGCCGCTGCGGAGGACGCGCCGGTCTTCGACCTCGTCGCCAAGTTCGACCTCGCGGAGGAGGAACTTGTTGGGCGCGGTCTCTACGAAGACGTAGTCTTTGTTGTCTTCGCGGACGATGGCGGTCTGGGGGATGGTGAGTTCGCGGGCGGTAGAGCCGGTGAAGATCATGGTGGCGAGCTCATCGGGTTTGAAGAGGGAGTGAGTGTTAGGGAGCTCCATGCGGACTTCGACGGTACGTGTTGCGGGGTCGACGATGGGGGCTACGTAGGAGAGGTGGCCGCCGATCTTTTCTGTTGGCAGAGCGGGGATGCGGACTACGACCTCCATGCCTCGCTGCAGGCGGCCGGCGTCTTCTTCGGGGACGTTGGCGACGATCCAGACGTTGGAGAGGTCTGCGATGGTGAAGGCGGGATCGGCGGGCTGGACGACCTGGCCGATGGTGACTTTGCGCTCGAGCACGGTGCCGCTGTTGGGAGTGACGATGGGGTAGTCGGCGCTGAGGCGGCGGGTTTTCTCGAGGTTCTGGATCTGGGCTTCGGTCATGCCGAGGCCGCGAAGCTGGGTGCGGAAGGATGCGACTTCGGCGTTGGCCTGAAGGAGCTCGGCGCGGCGGCGTTCGAGCTCGGCCTGGCCGATGACGTCGGCGGCGACGAGCTGTTCGGCGCGGCGGGCCGCGGCTTCGGCGAGGGTCTGCTGGGAGAAGGCTTTGACGAGGGAGAGCTGGGTGTCGGAGAGGCTGGTGCTGTGCAGCATGGCGAGGGTCGTGCCTGCGTGCACGTACTCTCCTTCGAAGACGAGGAGTTTGAGGATGCGTCCGGCGACGGGTGAGCCGACTCGTGCGATGCGGCTGGCGTCTGTCTGGACGTGCGCGGATACCTGCAGGGTGCCGAGGACGTCCCGCATCTGTGGGGTGCCGAGTTTGAGGTTGCTGCCTAGCTCGGGGGTTACGGTGATCTCCGCGGGGTCGCCTTGCTCGGCGACTGGGGTTGGTGCGACTTTCTTCTTGCAGCCTTCTGTGAGGAAGATCGATCCGACGAGGAGAGCGGTGAGGGCGCAGGTCTGCAGGCGACGCATGGTCTGCGGGGTGTGTCGGAGAGCGAACATTTAAGGCCTTCCTTCGGGCGCGATGGCACCGAGTTCTTCAAGGTCGATGAGGGCGGACTGACGTGCGAACTGAGCTTCGACGAGGTCGCCCCGGACGCTCTGCAGGACGCGCTGTGCGTCGAGCACTTCCACGATGCCGCGTTCGCCGAAGCGGTAGGCGGCCTTGGCTGCGTCGACGGCGCTCTCCGCTGCGCGAAGCTCGCCGGACTCCAGTGAGACGGTCTGTTGGTCGGCGAGCTGATATTGCTCGTAGGCGCGTTCGGTGGCGGAGATGAGCTCGAGACGCCGCTGATCCAGCTCCGCGTTGGATTGGGAGATGGTGGCCTTCGACTCGTCGATCTGGCCGCGGCGGCGGTCCCAGAGCGGGATTGGGATGCTGACGCCGGTGCGCCAGAAGCGAAGGTCGGGCTGGTTTTCAAACTCGGCGAATAAGGTCGGCTGGGGGATGCGGAGGGCGCGCTCGCGTTGCAGCATAGCCTCGGTGCGTTGGACTTCGGTCTGGAATTGCGCGATGACGGGATGGGAGTTGAGGACAAGCTCGCGAAGCTGGGTGAGGGGTGGGAGCTGGACGCGAGGCTCTAGTGCGCCGCGAGGGTCGAGGTTGGCGTCGGCTGGAGCGGCGATGGCGACGCGAAGCAAGGCGATGGAGTTGGCCAGCTCCAGTTGGGCGCTGCGAACGGTGAAGCTGGCGCGGGCGATCTCGGCTTCGGCGCGGGTGAGTTCGAGGCGGCCCTTCTCTCCGACTCTTACCTCGACTTCGACGCGTCTGCGCAGATCTTCGACGAGGCGAAGGTTCTCCTGGGCGTGTTCTACTTCAACGCGGTGGCGCAGGACGTTGTAGAAGGCCTGCTTGGCGTTGGCAGTGACGGAGCGGGTGACGGCGGCTTCGCCGAACTGGCTGCTGGTTCTGGCGAGCTCTGCGGCGCGACGGCGTGCGGTGCGCTCGCGAGGGATCTCGATGGCCTGATAGCCGGCGTAGTGCTGGAGCAGACCAGGTACGCCGGGGGTTGGGATGGGACGGGCGTATTGGCGGCCCTCGTAGATCTCTATGGTGGGGTTGATGTAGGCCGTCGCTGTTCGCGTGGCTGCCGCGGCGCGGGCGGTGGCGGCTGCTGCTCCACGTAGACGCGGGTTGTTGCGTTCGGCCATGGCGATGGCCTCTTGCAGAGTGATGGGCTGGGCGGAGGCAGTGGGTTGAAAGCTTGGATCCGGTGGAGCTGTGGTGTTGTGAGGCGGAGCGGCAGGGGCGGGCAAGGACAGTTGAGGAGATGGGGACGGAGGGATCGTCTGTGCGGCGCAGGTAAGCGCAGGTAGCAGAACGACAAAGGCGATGCGTCGCAAGGAGATCACGAATGGATCTATGGCAATTGACTCGCCAAACGGAAACGCGGCAAAAAGCGGCTAATCGTGGAGGATCGAGGCTGAGGTGTCCCAAATGGAACAGGGATGACTGCGTAAACCGCCCAAATGGAACATCTGGTCGAGGTATGAAGGTAGCGGGGACGGTGGATATGGGCCAATTGCATATGTAACGATTGGCGGGCCAATTGCAGTGTGTTCTGCGATGCAGATCTCGTTCATGCTTCGCTTTGCGGATCCCACTCTTGTGCCGCCTCTGCCGCGACGGGCAGCGTGGGAGAATGAGGGTATGCCGATCGCATCGACCAGGAGATTTTCCCCGCGTGTAAAGGCCGCGCTGATCGGGGCGATGATAGTTGCGCTGGCGATTGCGACGTGGCTGATCCCGCCGCATGCGGTGGTGCTGCACAATATCCTGCATCACCTGAATATTTTGCCGCTGATGCTGGCGGGGATGATCTTCGGCTGGCGGGGCGCGTTGAAGGCGCTGGTGCTGGCTACGGTGCTGCAGTCGCCCTCGATCTATCGCCACTGGCACCGGATGCCGGTCGATGCACAGGACCAGGTGGTGGAGCTGAGCACCTTTGGAGCCGCGGGTGTCATTGCGGGGATCGTAGCGGACCGTGAGCGAATGCAGCGGCTGCGGGTCGAGGCGACCAAGCTCGAACTCGAACGCGTGTACACGGAGCTAAGCGCGAACATTCAACAGATGAAGAAGACGGAGCGGTTGACGGCGGCGGGGCAGCTTGCGGCGAGTCTCGCGCATGAGATACGCAATCCGCTGGCGAGTATCAGCGGGGCTGCGGGCATACTGGCGCGAGGGCAGGCTCCGGTGGCCAGCCGCGAGGAGTGTCTCGATATTTTGATGAAGGAGTCGCTGCGGCTCAACAAGCTGCTGACGAACTTCCTCGACTTTGCACGTCCTCGGCTGCCGCGTTTTCAGAGGACGGAGCCGGTCTCTGTAATTCAGTCGGTTGCGGTGCTAACGCAGCATGTGGCCACACGGCAGAATGTGGAGCTGCGGCAGCAGATCCCGCTGAAGCTTCGAGAGATCGACTGTGATCCGGAGCAGATCAAGCAGGTGCTATTGAATCTGATCCTCAACGCGGTGCAGGCCACGGAGGAGCATGGGACGGTGGTGATTCGCAGTATGCTGGAGCGCGACAGACTTTGTGTTGAGGTGGTGGATGAGGGGCACGGCATTCCTTCCGAGGATCTTGAGCGCATCTTCGATCCATTCTTCACCACCAAGGAGAACGGTACGGGGCTGGGGCTTGCGATTGCGGCGAACATCATTGCACAGCATGGCGGAGCGCTTACGTGCCGACCCAACACCGACCGCAGGATGGGAATGGTCTTCCGGGTGGAGCTCCCGTTTGAACGGCCGCCGGTGTCGAGCTTCGAGAGTAAGCCAGAGAGAGCGGACCTATCGTGAGTAACAATCGAATTCTGGTCGTCGACGATGACAGTAGTTTGCGCCGGGTCATGAAGATCCAACTGGAGGAGGCGGGATACGAGGTCTCGCTGGCCGCGGATGGTGATGAGGCCTATACGATGTTGCCGGAGCTGCGGCCTTCGCTGGTGATTACGGATCTGCGCATGCCGAACAGCGGGCTCGAGCTGTTACGCAGCGTTGGGAAGGATGGTCTGCAGACGACGGTCATTGTGATCACGGCCTTTGGCACGGTTGAGAGCGCGGTGGAGGCGATGAAGATCGGCGCATACGACTATGTGACGAAGCCACTCGACTTCGACGCGCTGGTGCTGGTGGTGCATCGTGCGATGGAGCGGCAGAACCTGCTGGAAGAGGTACGCACTCTGCGATCGGCGCTTGATCAGCGCTATGGCTTCGAGGGGATTGCGGGACGATCGAAGAATTTTCTGCGAGTCCTCGACCAGGCGGCGCGTGTCTCGCAGCACGATGCTACGGTGCTCATTCAAGGGGAGACTGGCACCGGTAAGGAACTGATTGCGCGCGCGATTCACCATAACAGCCGCCGGCGTAATAAGGCGTTCGTACCGATCCATTGCGGAGCCATTCCGAAGGACTTGATCGAGTCGGAGTTATTTGGCTACACGCGAGGCGCATTTACAGGGGCGTTTACGAACAAGGCTGGACGCATCGAGGCGGCGGACGGCGGCACGCTGTTTCTGGATGAGGTGGGTGAACTGCCGCTCGATGCGCAGGTGAAGCTGCTGCGCGTGCTGCAGGAGGGAGAGCTCGCGAAGGTGGGAGCCAGCACGCCGGTGCGGGTCGATATACGGGTGGTGGCAGCGACGCACAGAAACCTTGCGGCGATGGTGGAGGATGGCACGTTCCGCGAGGACTTGTACTACAGACTGGCTGTTGTGCCGTTGCTAATTCCGCCGCTGCGTGAGCGTCGTCAGGATATTCCGGAGCTGATCGATGTGCTCTTCGACAGGGCGAAGGCGCGGCATGGCCTGACGAACGTCAGCATCTCCGCCGCGGTCCGCCAACGGCTGACGGTGTATCGCTGGCCGGGGAACGTTCGGCAACTGGAGAACGTTCTGGAGCGGATGCTGGTGCTCTCTGAGAGCGATTTGATCTCGGTCGAAGAGCTGCCTGAGGAGCTACAGCCACCTACTTCAGGCAGCGACTCTTTATGGTTCGATCTGCCGGAGGAGGGCATCAGCCTGGAGGGGATCGAACGCGAGCTGATCAGCCGGGCGCTAGAGCGCTTTGGAGGAAATCAGACGCATGCGGCGCGATATCTCGACATCAGCCGGCGCACGCTCATCTACCGCATGGAGAAGCATGGCATCGTTGGAGATTGAGCAGTGAGGGCCGGTGCCGAGTCGTGTCCTGAAGGCATGCCCTAGGTCCATTCCTTCAAGAACGAAAAGGAGTGTTCTCTCAAGAGCACCCCGGTTTGTTTCAGGTCTTGTAGTTTCAACGAGTCGACGATGGGCTGGTGAAGCTCTGCCAGCAGATGCATGGTGCTTAACTTTTTTTGCAAGGTTAGCTGCGATCGCATGCCGATCTCGAGCGATTCCCAGACCTTCAGCAACATCTGGTTCGGTGCGAGGCTGACGATGGTTCGATGAAACTGAACGTTGGCGCGAGCGAAGCCATCCATATCGCCGGAGAGTGCCGCTCCCCGCATCGTCTCCTGCAGCGCTTCGATATTTGCGATCTCGTCTTGCAGTCGCTCCAGAGGGATGAGCTGTGCGGCGATCTCCTCCAGGTAACCGCGCAGGTGATACGCCTCCTGGGTCTCCCGGTTTGAGATCTCGCGGACGCGTGTTCCGCGGTAGTGCTCCGAGATGAGGACGCCGAGTGTCTCCAATTCGCGGAAGGCCTCCCGCACCGGAGCCTGGCTGACGTGAAACTCCTGGGCCAGCTTCAACTCTTTAAGGCGCTCTCCGGGACGGTAGACGCCCTCGGAGATTCGCTTCAGCAGAGTCCATCGGATACGGTCGCGAACGGACTTGTATATCTCCTCGGTGGCTTTTGGAGCCGTCTGTTCCAGCGGAAGAGATGGCTCCACGAGAGCGAGGTCAGGCTTTCGACGCAGAGCAGGAGTGGTTCGCGGATTGACGGCGTCGGCTTTGGGCATAATCTTCGAGGTACGGGCTCTGCCGACTACATCTTTGGCAGCTGGGCTCTATCCCAGCCGCCGCCGAGTGCCTTGATGAGTTGAACACTTGCCGTCATCCGCCGAGTCATCAAGTCGGCGGCAGTGCGTTCATCTGTCAGGGCGATACTCTGCGCGGTGAGAACTTCCAGATAAGTTGTGATACCACGTTTGTAGCGCGTGGTCGATAGGTCTACGGACCTACGAGCCGCAGTTACGGCGCGTTGCTGTGTCGCCAACTCCTGTTCGAGCAGGCGCAGCGCGGCTAGATTGTCTTCGACCTGTTGAAATGCCTCGAGTACATTTTCTCGATAACTGGCTACGACGGCGGCGTGATTATCCCGCGCCTGTTGGGTGACTGCGCGCCGGCGTCCTCCGTCGAAGACGGTCTGGAAGGCGGATCCGCCGACGGACCAGAGGGTGCTAGGACCTTGCAGCAGTGTGCCGATGGCTGTACTCTCGACGCCTCCACTTGCGGAGAGCGCGATCTGCGGATAGTAGGCCGCTATTGCGATGCCGATTTGAGCGTTCGCGGCTGCGACCCTACGCTCTGAGGCGGCGATATCGGGACGGCGCTCCAGAAGCTCGGACGGCACGCCCAAGGGGATCTGCGGCGGAGTCGAGTCGAGCGGGGCGAGCGGGACCGAGAAGGTGGAGGGCGTCTGGCCGATCAGGACGGCGATGGCGTGTTCAAACTGCGCTCTCTCTACGCCGGTCTCGATGTCCTGGGCGCGTGTGGTCTCCAGTTGAGTCTGGGCCTGCGCTACGTCGACGTCCGAGGCGACGCCGCCGTGGAAGCGGGCTTCGGTCAGTTGCAGGGCCTTCTCGAAGTCGATGACGGTTGCATCCAGGAGCTGCTTCTGCAGGTCCAGGCCGCGCAGGGTGAAGTAGTCGAAGGCGAGCTCCGCGTGCAGGCTGAGGCTGACGTTTTCGAGATCGCCCGCGCTGGCCTGCGAGTTCTCGCGGGCGGCTTCGACGGTTCGGCGAACCTGTCCCCAGAGATCGACCTCGTAGGAGACGTCTCCGGACAGGACGGTGTCGCTATATTGCGAAGCGGTGGTCGGGAAGAAGTTGGGACGGTTGTTCGACAGTTGGACTCGTGAGCCGGAGGGCTGCACGCCGACGGTCGGAAAGAGCTGGGAGCGCGCCTGCCGGACCAGGTCACGGGCGCTCATGTACTGCTGGTATGAGACCTTCAAGGTCTGGTTGGAGACGGCGATCTTGTCTTCCAGCGAATTGAGGTACTGATCGCTGTAGATCCCCCACCAGTTGCCCTTGGGTAGCTGATCCTGCGGGGACGCCTGGGCCCAGTTGGACGGCGTCTCTTTGTAGGCAGCGGGAGGCGGCGGCGGCGTTGGCTGGACGTACTTCGGGCCGACCATGCAGCCGCTCAGAGCGAGAAGGCTGCAGGTGAAGGCCAACGAGGCTATCTGGATGGAGGTAGGTCTGTTCATTTGCCTGCGACCTTCGGAACGGCCGCAGCCGCCTTTTGATTTTCTGTACGGACGTCGAGATGCTCGCCGTCGATGATGGAGTCGGGCGGGTTGGCGATGATCCGTTCCTGTCCTGTCAGTCCGGTGGCGATCTCGGTGAAGTCGCCGAAGTCACGACCCATCGTCACAGGCACCAGGGCTGCTGTGTTGTCGCTCTTGGCGATGGCGACCCTCAGGCCCTCCTGGCGAAATAGGAGGGCGCTTACCGGCACGGTTATTGTCGGCACGCTCTCCTTCAGCTTCAGATGAACCTCTGTGTAGGCTCCGGGGAAGAGCTCTCCCTTGGAGTTGTCGACATCCACTTCAACGTTCAAGGTGCGTGAGGTCGGATCGATCGCATTCGCGGTGCGTACGAGCTTGCCCTGGAAGCGGCGGCCAGGGAACTCTGCGAAGGTCAGATCGGCCGTCAGGCCGGGAGAGGCTGCCTGCGAGTAGATCTGGGGCACGCTGATAAAGACACGCAGCTTGTTGAGGGCCGCCATCTGGAAGAGCGAACGGGTCTGTCCGCCGGAGGAGCCGGAGTCGATCAATTGGCCGATATCGGTGTTGCGTGCAGTCACAACGCCGTCGAAGGGTGCGTAGACCTTCTCGAAGCCGACCAACTGTTTGAGCCGGTCCACGTTCGCCTGCGCGGACTTGACGGCGGTGTTGCGGGCGGCGAGATCGTTCAATGCGTTATCCGTATCCTGCTGGGATACGGCGTCCTGCTTGATCAGATCGGAGAAACGGTTGGCGGTAATGGTGGAGAGATGGGCGTTGGCCAATGCCGTTCCAAGATCTGCCTCGGCCTGGGAGAGCTGCTGATCGACCTCGGGCGACTCGATCTCGGCGAGCAGTTGTCCCTGCTTGACGTGAGTTCCGATATCGAAGTACCAGTGCTTGATGTAGCCGTTGGTTCTGGCGTAGATCGGCGCATCCACGAAGGCTTGAATGTTGCCCGGCAACTGGATCTCCTGCGAGGGCGCGCCGCGTTTCGGCTGTACGACCAGAACCGTCGGCGCGGCCAGATCGTTGGTCTCCGCAGCCAGGGCTTTGCGCGATCGCAGTCTCGGAACGATGCCGCTGACTACGAGGAGTGCCACGACGGCAACGAGGATCAGTTGAATGAGAATCATGCGGCCGCGGGAGCGCTTCGGCGGAGCGGCTGAACTGCCACCTTCGTGCGCCCTGCCACTACCGTTATTTGTCGTCGCCGAACGAATGGATTCGGGGTGATCGTTTGGAGATCTTTGTCCTGGATCGTTGCTCATGATGTTTCTCTTTCTCCGTAGTGCAGCCGGTATCCCGGCGTGAAACTTAGTCGGCTAACACAACCGTTGTATGTTTATCCCTTGCATGGACGAGGCTGAAGAAGGTCGGAACAAAGAACAGCGTGGAAAGTGTCGCCAGCATCAGTCCTCCGATTACGGCGCGTCCGAGAGGCGCGTTCTGCTCGCCGCCTTCACCGAGGCCTAACGCCATCGGCACCATGCCGATGATCATCGCCAGCGCCGTCATCAGAACGGGTCGGAAGCGGGTGAATCCGGCTGCGAGAGCGGCTTCGGTCGCTGTCATCTGCTCTTCCATCTGCTCCTTGGCGAAGCTGACGACGAGAATACTGTTCGCCGTGGCGACGCCCATGCACATGATGGATCCTGTCAGTGCCGGAACGCTCAACGTGGTGCGGGTGAGGAAGAGGAACCATACGATCCCAGCCAGAGCCGCCGGCAACGCGGCGATGATGACGAAGGGGTCCATCCAGGATTGGAAGTTGATGACGATGAGCAGGTAGACCAGCACGATCGAAAAGATCAGTCCACCCAGAAGGCCGATGAAGGAGGCGTTCATCGTCTGTACCTGACCGCGGACGACGACTCGCGATCCGCGCGGCAGGTCTTTCTTAGTCTCCGCCACGATACGGTTGATGTCCTTGGAGACGCCGCCGAGATCGCGGCCTTGCACGGACCCGTAGAGGTCCAGCACCGGTTGCACGTTGTAGTGCGATACGGTTCCGGACTCCTGACCATGACGGATGGCAGCGAGGCTGTTCAGAATCTGAGGCGGAGTTCCGGCGGAGCTGGTGATGGGCAGATTGCCCAGGCCTTGCAGAGTGTCCGTCTCGTATTGCGGTGTCTGGGTGGCGATGTTGTAACTTACACCGTTCTTTGGATTCAACCAGAAGGTCGGCGCTGTCTGGAAGCTTCCGCTGAGAGCAACCAACAGGTTGTTTGCGACGTCACGCGCCGTATAGCCCGCCTGCTGCGACTTGGTTCGATCGATATCGATCTGCAGCTTGGGTGCGTTGAAGGCCTGCTGAATTCTCAGGTCGGTGGTTCCCGGGATGTATTTGATCTGGTTGATGAGCTTATTGGCGTAGCGGCGATTTCCTTCGACGTTCTGGCCAACGACTTGGATGTCGATAGGAGCAGGAAGTCCGAAGTTCAAAATCTGACTGACGATATCGGCAGGCAGGAAGTAGAAGGTCACTCCGGGGAACTGCTTCGCGAGTTTGCCGCGGAGTGCGTGAACATACTCGTCCGTGGGTCTGTGCTTCTCTGCGAGGGAGACCTGGATATCGGCGTCGGCGGGCCCGATGGCGGCCGAGTTGCTGTAAGAGAGATTGATACCGGAGTAAGGCAGACCAATATTATCCAGGATGTTCGTCAGCTCGCTCTTCGGAATCTCCTGGCGGATGCTGTCTTCGATCAGATCGCATAGCCGCGCTGTCTCTTCGATACGGGTGCCGGTCTGAGCGCGCACATGGAGTTTGAACTGTCCACCATCGACGGCAGGGAAGAAGTCCTGGCCTAGCCAGGGGTAGAGCGTCAACGACGCAAGACAGGCGGCGAAGAAGCAGATGGTGAAGATGACAGGATGCGCCACCGTGGTCTTGAGCAGGTTGTGATATCCGCCCCTCAGCTTTTCGAAGCCGCGCTCGAAGGCGAGTTGGAAGTGCACCAGCGGGTTCTTGCTCTTGCCCTTATTCGCTTCCGCATGCTCGTCGTGCGTCTTCAGCAGGTACTTGGCCATCGTCGGCACAATGGTGCGGGAGAGCAGATAAGAGGCCAGCATGGCGAAGACGACGGCTTCAGCCAGCGGAACGAAGAGGAACTTCGCCACGCCGCTTAGAAAGAACATCGGCACAAACACGATGCAGATGCTCAACGTGGAGACGAAGGCCGGAACAGCGATCTGCGCTGCTCCATCGAGGATGGCCTGTTCGATCTCCTTGCCTTCTTCCAGGTTGCGATTGATGTTCTCGATCTCAACCGTGGCGTCGTCGACCAGGATGCCGACCGCGAGCGCTAGTCCGCCCAGCGTCATGATGTTGATCGTCTCGCCAAGGGCGCTCAAGGTGATGATCGAGCAGAGGATCGAAAGAGGGATCGATACGGCGATGATGATGGTGCTGCGCCAGCTTCCCAGGAAGATCAGGATCATGATGGCGGTGAGGCACGCAGCGATGACGGCCTCTCGGACTACACCATTGATGGAAGCTCGCACGAAGATCGACTGATCTCCGATGGGCGTGATGCGAAGCGCCTCGGGCAACGTCGCAGCGACCTGCGGGAGCAGTCCGCGAATTCCCTTTACGATGTCCAGGGTCGAAGTGCTGCCTGACTTCAGAACTGTCATCAGCGATCCGCGTTGACCATCGGAACGGACGATGTTGGTCTGTGGCGGGAATCCGTCGCGTACGTGGGCGACATCGCTGACATAGATCGGTGTTCCGTTGACTACCTTGATGGGTGCTTTATTGAGGTCGTCGACGTTATCCGGACTGCCGTTCACTTCGACGTTGTACTCAAACTGGCCCATCTTGGTGGTGCCGGAGGGCAGGATGAGATTCTGGTTTCCGATTGCGTTGGTTACGTCGGAGGGCGCCAGACCCTTGGCCTGCAAGGCCTGCGTGTTCAGGTCGATCTGCACCTGACGCTGTTTGCCTCCATAGGAGTAGGGAATCGCGGTGCCTTCTACCGTGATCAGTTGTGGGCGCAGGAAGTTCTGTCCCAGGTCGTTCAGTTCCTGCTCGGAGAGTCCGTTGCCAGAGAGGGCAAGTTGCAGAATCGGCACGCTGGAGGCGTTATAGGCGATGATGAGCGGCGGAGTCGTGCCCTGCGGAAGCTGCCTCAACTGAACCTGCGAGACCGCGGTGACCTGCGCGATCGCCATGCTGATGTTTACGTGTGGCTGAAAGAAGATCTTCACCACCGCGGTTCCGTTCAGCGACTGCGACTCGACGTGCTCGATGTCATTTACCGTCGTGCTCAAGGTACGTTCGGTGATGGTGACGATGCGGCCTGACATCTGGTCGGCGGATAATCCTGCATACTGCCACACGATGCTTACCACCGGAATATCGATATTTGGAAAGATATCGGTGGGTGTGCGAACAATCGTCACTGGTCCCAGAATCAGAAGCAGGATGGACAGGACGACGAAGGTATACGGGCGCCGTAAGGCTAGACGAACAATCCACATAGAGTTCCCTTGCGGTTTAAAAGCCGGTCATTCGAGCGATAATCCGAGAGGCCGGAATTATCGATAATTTACTTTTAGACGTTCGGGATTTTGCAACGATTCAGCAAATATGTGAAAAGTTGTTTCTGAAAGATAAGAAATCGATGAAGAATATATTCCGCAACGTCCGGGATAGAGATACACAAAAGGCCGGTCTCTATTCCGCATTTGGGAAATTAATTTTCGTGAAGCTTGCCTTCGAAGTCAGCGAGAACTGATGTATTCGAAGACGGCGACGTGAGACGGGAGATGCGTCACGTATGAGGAGAGATCGAGAGGCTGAGGAAGCAAGCTACAATCCCCACAAGCATGAACCTTTACGCTCTGGTACTCGGACTCATTACGCTGACGCTGCTCGCAGTCTCCCTTGGCCGTCTTGGCAAGGTAAAAACCAAGGCTGATTACCTCGTCGCAGGGCGCTCGCTGCCTGCTGTGGTTTTGGTCTTCACTCTGCTTTCGAGCTGGATCGGCTCCGGCTCGCTTCTGGGCGGAGCGGAGAACGCTTACAGGCATGGCTTCTCCGCGCTGTGGCAGGCGGGAGGAGGATGGGCGGGTCTGCTGCTCATCTACTTCATCGCTCCGCGAGCTCGCAAGTTCGCGCAGTATACGATTCCGGACCTGCTGGAGACTCGCTACAACCAAGCGGCTCGCGTGTTGGGCGTGATCGCGATTCTGCTGACCTACACTGCCATTACCAGTTACCAGTTCATCGGCGGCGGCGACATTCTTCACCTGATCTTTCCCGATGTGATCTCTCCTATCTTCGGACGTTACATCCTCGCTGCCTTCGTGATTCTCTTTACCGCGATTGCGGGCATGGCTTCGGTTGCTTACATGGATCTCTTTATCGGTCTGCTTGCGACCGTGACCATGTGTCTCGCTCTGCCTGTGCTCATTCACCACGGTGGAGGTTGGCATGTGATTCATGCCGCGTTGCCGGCTTCGCACTTTCAGGTCTTCGGCGACTTCTCCTTTATCCAATGCCTGGAGTTGTTCCTTCCTACTTGCCTGCTGTTACTGGGCAATCAGTCCATGTATCAGAAGTTCTTCTCTGCGCGCTCGGAGAAGGATGCACGCAACGCCGTGGTCGGCTGGATCGTAGGCACCGTCATTCTGGAGAGCGTGATTGTTGCTCTTGCTGTTACGGGCTCGGCTCTCTTTCCTACCGGCGAGGTGCATGACCGTCCGCGTGAGATTCTCGCTTACATCGGCTTGCATGGCTTCGAGCCCGCTCCGGTGACTACGATCGTTCTCGGTTCCTCTGGCGCTGTCCAGAGCGTTACTCATCTGGCAACGGTTGGCGTCTCGACTCAGTCTCTCTTTCTCTTCCAGTTGCTGGGTGCGCTGCTGATGGGAGCGATCTTCGCGAAGATCATCTCGACTGCCAACAACTGGCTCTTCTCGCCTGCGACGAATCTGGTGAACGATATCTTCGTTCGCTATCTGAGGCCTGATGCGTCCAACAAACAGATTCTGATCGTCAGCCGCTTGATGGTGGTGTTGCTGGGCCTGTGGTCGCTCTTCCAATCGCTTGGAACGGAGTCTGTTCTCAAGAAGGCTCTCTATGCTTATACGATCTACTCCGCGGCGCTTACGCCGGTTATCTTGAGCGCCTTCTTCTGGCGCAGGGCTACGGCCTCTGCAGCGGTTGCGAGCATTGCTACGGGGACGATCGTTACGGTGTGCTGGGACTTCCTCAAGCCGCACCTTCCGGCGATGCTGGCGGAACGCGATGCGATCTTCCCGGCGCTGGTGGCGTCGCTGCTCTGTCTTGCGGTGGTCAGCCTATTTACGCGGCCTCCGTCGGATAGACAACTTAAGCCATTCGGAGAGGCTTGATTCAAGGGGTTGTGCGAAGATCGCGCTGCTAAAAAGTGCGTAAAGAATGCACCTTTTTTCACGATCTTCTTGTATGCTAAACCCCTCAACTGTTTACCGGGCCCACGTTAGACGGCCACTACCCTGCACGGGAATGGGTCAGCCAATGTATGGAGCCAGATGAACCTAGCCTTCCTACCCGACCTGTCCGCACTGGCGATCCTAATCGCCCTGCTGCTATTGCTGCGACGGCAACACTCGCAACAACAGACCGACGTGTGGCTGCTCGGTCTCTTCATTACGTTTATCGAAGCGCTGGCTCATACCTTCTACGCTCCTACGGGAATTCCTAACTCGGCTCTGCATGTGATCGTCCTGGATTGCTATCTCCTGGCGGGTTTGGTCTTCAACTGGGCTTCGGGAGAGACTCCGCTGTCGTGGCGCCGTCGCTTGCTGTATGTCTCGTTGAATGCGTTGCCGTTGCTTGCGATCAACACGCTCTACGGTCTTCACATTCGTACTGTCGGCACTTACCTTCCGATCGTTGGGGTGGGCCTGGTGCTGGGCGTTGTCTCGTCTCTGACGCTTCGACCCAGCCGCATCATGGCGGTCCTTCATCTGTTTGGCTGGATGGGTATGGGCTACCTTCTGAGCCATGCGCAGTTCCGGCCTGCCGTGTATTGGAGCCTCTCGTGTGTGTACACAATCGCCGCGGTCAACTTTTACCGTCGCCTTCCGCCTACCAGTACGGGACGGCTTGCGATTCTTACGGGCTTCTCGATCTGGGCGCTGTGCTTCCTGATTCATCCCTGGATCGTGAACTATCCTGCGTATGCCGACATCGCCTCGCATGTCTGGAATATGCAGAAGTCGCTCATCTCCATTGGCATGATTTTGATCATGCTAGAGGAGCAGGTCTCCTCGAACCAGTGGCTCGCGCTGCACGACGATCTCACAGGTCTTCCGAATCGCCGGTTGTTTGAGGACCGGCTGGCGAATGCTATCGAGCGCTCGCGCCGCAGTAACAGTCCGGTTGCGTTGCTGCTTCTAGACCTGAACGGGTTCAAGAAGATCAACGATTCACTTGGCCATCAGGCGGGCGACCAGGTACTGCGTGAGGTGGCGCAGAATCTGCGCGGCACCCTGATGGCCTCCGATACACTGGCGCGGCTGGGCGGCGACGAGTTCGTCCTGCTGACGTCCAGCCTTGCGGATCATCGGGCTATCGGCCAGCGTGTGGATGCGATCCAGTGTGCGGTGGAGCGTCCTATCGTGCTGGCTGGAAGGCCTACTGTGGTCTCGGCCAGCCTGGGGATGGCGATCTATCCCCATGATGCGCAGGATGCGGATACACTTCTGCGGCTCGCCGACCAGCGGATGTATGCCCTGAAGACCAAGCCTATGGTCTGCGTTCCTGCCTATCAGGATGCGCGGCCACAGGATGTCCGGATGGCTGCCGGCTAGAGGGGTGCCCCCCCCTTGCCCGCGTGTAACCTGATTGTTTGAGTGAGATGGCGTGGAGAGCCCGGGCTAGATTCTTCCAAACAAATGGTTTACGGCCAAATAAGACCAAACAAACGAGTTAGCTTTTCCTGCTGCTGCTTCGGCTGGGATCGCTTTCTCTTGTTTGGATTGCTGTCTTTATTTTATGGAAGTGAGCATAACTAAAGTGCCAGTTTGCCAGCGTTTATTTTTGGGTTGTAAGTCTTTTTATTTTTGTTGTTTGCGGCGGCGGGTGGAGTTTGGATTGCGCTTTGGACTCTTGACATGCGGATTTACGGGGAATCTTTCGGACGTCGTAAGATGGGCGGCTGAGGTAGTTCGGGATGAGACGTGTTGGTTGGGTGGGGGTTGTGTTGGTGGTGGGGCTTTTGGTGGGAGTTGGGACGGCGCAGGGGCTGACGGCCAAGGAGCGGGCGGCGCGGGATGAGGGGTGGCGGCGGGAGATTCGGCGGGCGCTTTATGTTCCGGACCAGCTACCTGCGCTGGAGGCGAAGACGTGGTCGACGTTCTCGCCGGTGGAGGGGGTGTTGGCGGAGCGAGTGACGTACAGGACGGCGGATGGGATGTTGGTTCCGGCGATTGTGTACCGGCCCGATCCGAAGGTGCTGCACTGGAAGGGCAAGCTGCCGGGCATCGTGGTGGTGAATGGGCATGGGTCGGACAAGTTTGGGTGGTATGCGTTTTATAGCGGCATGATGTTTGCGAAGGCCGGAGCGATGGTGGTGACGTACGACATGATCGGCGAGGGAGAGCGGAACGGCGAGAAGAAGAGTAAGGCCGGGTCGCACGATGCGTGGGTGGCTCCGGCCGGGACGGCGGAGGGGGAGGATGCGGGGCGGCGGCTGGCGGGGCTGATGCAGGTGGACCTGATGCAGGCGGTGAGCTATCTGGATGCGCGGCCGGAGGTGGATGCGAAGAGGATTGCGGTGGTGGCGTATTCGCTGGGGGCGTTTGTGACGGGGATTACGGGGGCTCTGGATACGAGTATCCATGCTGTCGTGTTGAGCGGGGGTGGGGTGTATGACGAGGTGGGGCCAGGGTACTTTGAGAACAACAAGCTGCCTTGCCAGGGGCCTCCGATGCGGGCGATGCGAGGGTTGGGGGATCGGGCGGCGGTGTTGTTTGCGCTGAATGCGGATCGCGGGCCGATGCTGGTGATGAATGGGTCGGACGATACGGTGATGGATATGGCGAATCATCCGCCGGAGTGGTTTGCGGCGGTGCGGGGGCGGGCGGTGGAGCTGCGGGGGACGGAGAAGGATATGTTTACGACGATCGTCTATCCGGGGATTAGTCATCGGACTAGTTGGGTGGATCGCGACGGGGTGCTTTGGCTTTCGAAGCAGATTCATTTTGCGATTTGGACGGAGAAGGATATTAATGCCGCTCCGGTGACGCATGTGAGTGAGTGGGCGAAGGCGAATGGGGTGGATATCTCGCGGAACTATATGTTGGAGAGTCGTGAGGGTGGTTTGAATGCCGTGGGGGTGGGGTTTCCGGGGGTGAAGCGGGAGGACTTGATGGTTCTGCCGGAGGAGGATTGGGTGAGGATGAAGGGTGAGTTGACGTTTGAGGGGTGGGTGGCGAGGGTTCGGGGTTTAGGGTCCAGGGCTCAGTTAGGGTTTTAGTTGCGGCTGAAGTTCTTGCTTTTGGGGTTCTTTTTGTAGGGCTCTGCGCTTAATCCTGAACGGCAGAGCAACGGCAACGACAAAAGCGAAATACAGGGGTCCTTCACTTCGTTCAGGATGACGGCGTAAAACAAGCAACGGCAAGTGCACAGCAACGGCAAGTGCAACAGCAAGGAGAACGTTAGGGAGAGGTATTGGTTCCCCAACCATCAGGCGTCCTTAGGATGGGGCACCCGGGCGGTTGTGCGTTATGAGAGGAAGGCGGTCGTGCTTCGCACGATACCCCACCCTATTGCGGTGAGACTGCAAAAGGGTGGGGCACCCGCAGTTGTGGCGGGTAAGGGGTGGGTGGGTCTAAGAGGCTAGTTGGCGGCAGAGGTAGATGGAGACGGGGCGTTTGAAGTATTGGCCTCGGGCGTCTACGGCGCTGTAGCCTTTGGGGCAGATGTACCAACTGGAGCCTTGGCGAGTGGCGTAGTCCATCTTGGTGAAGACGGTGTTCTGGACCTTGCCTGCGGCTATGTCGAGTTGTTTGGGATCGTCGATGTTTACGAAGACGATGGTGATGCGGTAGGGGTCGGAGCAGCGGTTGATGTAGCGAGCGGTCTGGAGAGGGCCGTTGTAGTCCTGGGTGATGCAGGTGACGTGGGGTGGCTCGACGAGGTATTTGCGGAGAGCGGGATCGATGATGGAAGGGTCGATGGCAGGGGTGGGAGCGGGGCTGGGCGCGCCTGGTGGAGGCGAGGTTTGGGCAGCCGACGTTCCGAGGAGCAGCGCGAGGGTGAGGAGAGACTTCATGAGTTACTCCGGCTTGAATTTAGCTTATTGCTTTTCCGGGACGCAAGGGCGGAGTGGCTGCAAAAGCCGGAATCAGTGGTGAATCGCGGTTGGGCTAACGTATAGTGTTGCGCATGAAGGTGCTATGCACATTCGTTTTGGCGATGGCGGCTCTTCTAGTTGTGGTGGGAGCGGCTGCGCAGTCCAGCGAGACGATGAGCCTGTATGCGGATGCGAAGCCGTATAAAGACGATCCGCTGCCGTTGCTGAAGACGAAGGTGTCGGAGTTGGTTGGGCTGAAGGCAGATGGCAGCGAAGTGGTGCTGGCGACGATTCTGAGCAAGGCGGGCGAGGTGATCGTGGCGCAGATGCCGCGGGTTCCGAACCTGATTGCGGAAGAGGATATTGCCCAGGAGCAGCTATCTCCGAATACTGGGGCCTTCCGATACGGCGGACCAGGAAGACAGGTCATCATCGATCCGGTGACGCAGAACAATGCGATGGTTCCTCAAAGTTGGAGGCGGTTTGAGTATGTCATTCAGGCGGAGCATGGGGAAGACGACAGCATCATCTTTAGCGAGTCTCGCAAGGACCTGGAGAAGATTGGCCGTGAGGCGTCGCCGCGAGGAACGGGGTTTGGGTCGCTCTGGCTGATGTTCGTTCCGTCGAATGTGCCGGAGTCGCATTTTCGCTATCTGGGGCGGCAGAACGTGAATCGTCATGCGACGTTTGTGGTGGGGTTTGCACAGGATCCGAAGCTGGTGAAGATGCCGGGAGTTATCCGGATGGAGAGCGGGCCGGTGCCGTTGCTGTATCAAGGAGTGGCGTGGATCGATCAGGAGACGTTCAAGATCGTTCGGATCAGGACGGATTTGCTGGCTCCGCTGCCGCAGATCAAGTTGCAGCAGGCGAGTTCGACGGTGGATTTTAGTGAGGTTACGATTCCGAAGTTTGATGCTCGGCTGTGGCTTCCGAAGAGGGTGGAGATTACGTGGGATTTGAATGGGACCAGGCTGGGGGAGCTACATCGGTATTCGAAGTATCGTTTGTTTACGGCTACTTATAGGATTGTGCCGGATTAATTTGGGGCTACAGGCCCTACGCTTGATCTGAACTACAACAGCAACGACAAAAGCAAAATACAGGGGTCCTTCACTGCGTTCAGGATGACGGCGTAAAACAAACAACTGCAAGTGCAATAGCGGTAGAACAAGCAACGACAAGTGCAACCGCGGGTCTTTCGACTGCCCCCTCTCGATGAAGCTGCGAGGGCTTCGCTCAAGATAACAAATTTGTGGGGGTACTTTGTTTTTGTGGGGGATCTTTTGTTGTTAAAGCGATGTGGTTGTGTGAGGGTTCTTGGATCCCACCCTTCGCAAAGTGCGCGAAGGATGGGGCACCCGGGCGTTTTTGCCTGGGTTGGGAGGGCGACGGCTGAAGGGTTGTGGTGTTGCGTAAAGTTGTGGTCTTGCGTAAAAAGGCCGGCTCGCTTGTTGGCGAGCCGGACTTTTTTGAGCAGTGTTTTTGGTGAGGCGGTTTTATTTGGGTTGGGGGGTGGTGCGGAGGTAGGGCTTGACGGTCTTGTATCCGGGGAAGGTTTTGTCGGCTTCCTCGTTGGAGACTGCTCCGGTGATGATGACGTCGCCGCCTTGCTTCCAGTTGGCCGGGGTGGCGACCTTGTGCTTGGCGGTGAGCTGCATGGAGTCCAGGACGCGGAGGATCTCGTCGAAGTTGCGGCCGGTGGTCATGGGGTACATGAGCTGGAGCTTGATCTTCTTGTCGGGCCCGATGATGAAGACGGTGCGGACGGCCTGGTTGTGCGCAGGAGTACGGCCCTCGGAGGTTCCGGTCTCTTCGGCGGGGAGCATGTTGTAGAGCTTGGAGATTTTGAGGTCGGTGTCGCCGATCATGGGGTAGTTGACCTTGTGGCCGCCTACGTCTTCGATGTCGATGGCCCACTTGGCATGGTTTTCGACGGGGTCGACGGAGAGGCCGATGATCTTGGCTCCGCGGGCGGCGAACTGCGGCTCGAGGCCGGCCATGGTGCCGAGCTCGGTGGTGCAGACGGGGGTGAAGTCCTTGGGATGAGAGAAGAGTACGGCCCAGGAGTCGCCGATCCAATCGTGGAAGTTGATGGTG
Organism: Granulicella sp. dw_53; assembly: GCF_018449545.1. Lineage (GTDB taxonomy): Bacteria > Acidobacteriota > Terriglobia > Terriglobales > Acidobacteriaceae > Edaphobacter. The sequence goes on from NZ_JAAVUR010000002.1 coordinate 430,665, forward strand.
CCTTGGGTGGTTTCGGCGGTAAAGTCAGGGGCTACATCGTTAATGCGTAATGAAGACATGATGGGTAGTTCTCCTCGAACAACGTTCCTTCAGATTCAGTTTAAGGGCCAGGAGTGCAGTGTATCCAATGGACCGGCCGAATGCTGACCGTTGTTTTAAGTGTAAACGAAGGGGTGCGGGAGGGGATTTTGGGGCTAGACGACGGGGGAGACGGGGTGGTTGCCGGGTTCGGCGGTGACTTCGGGGGCGATGCGGTGGGCCTCGTGGAGGCACTTTTCGGTGGCGGCGGCTTCGATCTCGGAGTTTATTTCGGCTCCGAGGAGGAGCATGAGGCCGGTGATGTAGAACCAGGTCAGCAGGATGATGACGGCTCCGAGGGAGCCGTAGGTGAGGGAGTAGTTGTCGAAGAAGTGGAGGTAGACGCGGAGGATGAGTGAGGCGGCGATCCAGCCGAGGATGCCTATGGCTGCTCCGGGGGTGAGCCAGTGCCAGTAGCTGGCTTTGACGTTGGGGGCGAAGTAGTAGATGACGGCGAAGAAGAGGGTGACGAGGGCGATGGTGATGATCCAGGCGATGGTCTGGAGGGTGATGATGGCGGAGTTGCGCAGGAAGTGGTGGTAGATGTGGGCGCGGGCGACGCGGGTGAGGAAGTCTCCGGCGAGGAGGGTGGAGAGGGTGATGGTGTTGATGATGGCGAGCAGGAGGGTGACGAGGATGGCGGAGCCGCGGGCCTTCCAGTAGGGACGGGTCTCTTTGACCTTGTAGACAGTGTTGAGGGTGTCCTGGATGGCGGAGAAGCCTACGGAGGCGGACCAGAGGGCGGCGACGAGGCCGAAGGTGACTTTGCCGCTGGTGGCGGCGGCGGAGGTCTGGTTGAAGGTGTCGAGGACGATGTTGAAGGCGGCGTGCGGGATGACCAGGGCGAGGTAGTTGAGCAGCGCGATGTAGATGCTGGAGGCGCTGCGGGCGACCAGGCCGAGGATGCTGGCGACGCTGACCAGGGTGGGGAAGAGGGCAAAGAGGAAGTAAAAGCCTAGTTCGGCGGCGCGGCTGAGGAGGTTGTCTTCGTTGAAGGCGTGGAAGGTGCGCTTGAGGATGACGCGGACGGAGGCTCCCTTGAGATCCCAGAGGGAGTGGAGGGGCGAGGCTGAGACGTAGTCCCAGATGAGCTGGGCCTGGGGGTTGAAACGGCCGATGGTGTGGTCTTTACGGTTGGGGATCACGGGTCACGTCGAGGCCGTACTTGAATGGTGCTACAGGTGTAGATGCGTGGTTTGGGCTGAATGGGTTTACTTAGGCGTAATGTCTCTTATGTCGGATGTAGTTTGAGAAGCATCTAACTGTCAGGAGCTTGCTCGCATGGCAGATCTTTGGCAGAACAGGCCCTTTTTCGTACGAAAGTTATCGGAGTTGGCGAAGGTGGCGCAGGAGAGTCACGCGCTTCCCATGTCTGGCGAGGCTCGTCCGCTGGAGCTGCTCGACGGTGGTGAGGCGGGCGTGACCTTTATTGGGCACTCTTCGTTTCTGCTGCGGATGGGCGGAAAGAATGTTCTGGTGGACCCGGTGTTTGCGACGCGGTTGGTCGTCTTGCGCCGACGCCGGAGGCCGGGGTTGGTGCTGAAGGAGATGCCGGCGATCGATGTGGTGCTGATTACGCACGCGCATATGGACCATCTGAATCTTCCTTCGCTGCGGAGGGTGGTGCGGGCGGCGAGGCGTTTGCGGAGGAGCGCTCCGGAGGTGGTGGTGCCGCGAGGGGTGAAGGATCTGGTGGTGCGGCTGGGGTTTTCGCGGGTGAGGGAGATGGAGTGGTGGGAGGAGCAGGAGGTGCAGGGGCTGCGGGTGACGATGACTCCGTGCCGGCACTGGGGGGCGAGGCTGTTCCGGGATACGCACAGGGGGTTTGGCGGGTACTGCGTGTCAGATGGGGTGGTGTCGGTGTATCACTCGGGAGATACGGCTTACTTCGATGGCTTCAAGGAGATTGGCCGGAGGCTAAGGCCGGATGTGGCGCTGATGCCGATTGGAGCCTACTTCCCGGATACCTCGAGGGCGGTTCATACGAGTCCGGAGGAGGCGGTGCGGGGGTTTCTCGAGACGGGCGCGGAGTGGATGGTGCCGATGCACTATGGGACGTTCCGGCTGGGGCGCGAGCCGATGGAGGAGCCGGTGGAACGGCTAGAGGCGGAGGCGTTGCGGCTGGGGATCTCGGAGCGCGTGCGGGTGCTGGAAGAGGGGGAGACGATGAGGGTGGAAGAACGTGGAATGCTGGAGCCGACAGAGCACAAAGAGTTGTTGCGTCCTTCGCTATAACGGGTGCATCCTATGGGGCATATGACAACTTTAGCGGTGGATGCCAAGGCAAGCGGGACGATCACGTTCGGTCACCTTACGGTGAATCGGTTGGGTTATGGAGCGATGAGGATCACCGGCGACGGGATCTGGGGTGAGCCTAAGGACGCTGAGGAGTGTAAACGGGTACTGCGGCGGGCCGTGGAGCTTGGGGTGAACTTCATCGATACGGCCGACTCGTATGGGCCGGAGGTGAGTGAACGGCTGATCGGCGAGGCGCTGGCTCCGTATACGAAGGATTTGATCATCGGAACGAAGGCTGGGTTTACACGGCAGGGTCCGGGGTTGTGGGCGGTGGTGTCGCGTCCGGAGTATCTGCAACAGCAGGTGGAGATGAGTCTGCGGCGTTTGAAGCTGGAGCGGATCGACCTGTGGCAGCTACACCGGATCGATGCGAAGGTGCCGGTAGAGGAGTCGCTGGGCGTGATCAAGAAGCTGCAGGAGCAGGGCAAGATCAAGGATGTGGGGCTGAGCGAGGTGTCGGTGAAGGAGATCGACCAGGCGCGCAAGGTGATTGAGATTGTGAGCGTGCAGAACAAGTACAACATGGAGGATCGCGAGGCAGAGGATGTTGTGGACTACTGCACGAAGAACAAGCTTGCGTTCATTCCGTGGAATCCGATTGGGGCGGGCCGATTGGCGAAGCCGGGCGGGAAGCTCGACGAGGTAGCGAAGCGGCATGGATTTACGGTGGGCCAGTTGTCGATTGCGTGGCTGCTGCACCGGACGCCGATGATGCTGCCGATTGCGGGAACCTCGACGGTGAAGCATCTGGAAGAGAATGTGGCTGCCGCCTCTGTGAAGTTGAGCGAGGCGGAGTGGGATGAGATTGAGGCTGCTTCGAAGTAGCTTTTGAAGGTGGATTACAAGGGCTGCGCGGAGGCGTGGCCCTTGCTGTTCGTGTAGGCGGTTTGTTGCATCGGAGAGATATGGTCACGGATGAGTTGAGTGGGACGTTTGCGCTGGGTGGGGATCTGGTGGTGAACCGGCTGGGATATGGAACGATGCGTCTGATTCCAGATGGGGCGTGGGGTCCGCCGATGGATCGGGTGGAGGCGACGAAGATACTGCGCCGGGCGGTGGAGCTGGGAGTGAACTTTATCGACACGGCGGATGCCTATGGCCCACAGGAGGTGGAGCGGCTGATCGGGGAGACGCTGGCTCCGTATGCGCCGGGGCTGGTGATTGCGACGAAGGGCGGGATGGCGCGGCTGGGTCCGGCGAAGAGCGAGCCGTTGGGGCGGCCGGCGTATCTGCGGCAGCAGGTGGAGATGAGTCTGCGGTATCTGAAGCTGGAGCGGATCGAGCTTTGGCAGTTGCACAGGATCGATCCGCGGGTGCCGGTGGAGGAGTCGCTGGAAGAGGTCGCGAAGTTGCAGGCGGAGGGAAAGATTCGGCATGTGGGGTTGAGCGAGGTGGGGGTGGAGCAGATCGAACAGGCGCGCAAGGTGGTGCCGATCGTCAGCGTGCAGAACAAGTACAACCTGAGCGAACGGAAGCATGAGGCGGTGGTGGAGTATTGCGAGGCGGAGGGGATCGGGTTTATTGCCTGGTATCCGGCTGCTGCGGGGAAGCTGACCGCGCCGGGAGGCAAGCTGGATGCGGCGGCGAAGGCGAGCGGCTACTCGGTGAACCAGGTGTTGCTGGCCTGGTTGCTGAGGCGAAGTCCGGTGATACTGCCGATTCCGGGGACGTCTTCGTTGAAGCATCTGGAGGAGAATGTGGGCGCAGCGGCGGTGCGGTTGGGGGATGCGGAGTGGGCGGAGATTGAGGCTGCAGCCGGGTGATTTCTCATTCCCAAAAAGGGCTACTACCTTTGGGGGATTCCGTGGTCCTAGTTAGAGATTGGTAAACTTCGTGTTGTTATGACTAACACACCCGCTATGACCATCGATCGCAACGAGCTCTTCAAGCTGGCCTGTCCCACCCAGGAAGACACCCCATTTTTCAACCACTGCATGAGACTGGCGAAGTCCAGAGGCCTGTCGTGGGAGGAAGCGCTGGAGTACACCATTGAGATGCGCGGCACGGACCGCATTTAGCTGCCCCCCTGAGGATGCGGGACGCTCTGGATGGAGAAGGGTGAAGAGGTTCGCCCCGGCTCTTCCCATTTTGGAATATTGCTTGGAATGAGATTGCGGTTTATCCGATACCAGAGGTGCGCCACCGATTCCGGTGGCTTTTTTTATTTGGCGGGGAGGGCCGGTGCGGACTCGAGGCCTGCGGACCAGTAGTTGGTGCGGGCCGAGACGGTGAGCTCAGGGTGTTGGGGGAGGCGGACTTCGAGCTTGTGCAGGCCGGGTTGGGGGGATGCGGGTTGGAAGGTGAGTAGGTAGCGGTTGCGGATGTGGGTGGCGAGGGTGCCCAGGTCTTCGTCGAGGCTGTGCTGATCGTCGAAGGTCGCGGCTTCTCCTCCGGTGAGGGTGGCGATGCTGGCGGCTAAGTTCTTGCGCATGGCACCCAGGATGAGGCCGAGTGGCTCGCTAATGCTGAAGTAGTTTTGACCGATGCCGAAGACCGGTGGGTTGAGGTGCGGAGCATCCTTAAATGCGTTTTTGAAGGAGGCTTTCTCAGGCGAGAAGGTAAGGGTGTAGATGGCGGTGTTGGTCTCTGCGGTGGTGCGGAGGATCTCTTGGAGGGGCGTCTTGCTGCCGAGGTCGGTGGGCTGCGAGATGAGGAGGATGGCGCGGCGGTTGGTGGCGGGTTGACTGTCGAGGAGGCGCAGGGAGTATGAGAGGCCATCGAGGATGGCGGCTCTGTCGTCGCCGGGCTCGGGGTGGTTGATGGCGTCGGTCCACTCGGCGACGTTGGAGGTGAAGGGTGAGGCGGCTTCGGGTTTGCTATCGAAGTTGACGATGGAGACCTGGTTTTTGGAGCGAGGCTTGGTGTCGTGTTGGAGCAGGGATTCGAGCATGGTTTCGAGGGCGCGATAGTGCTCGAACTCACGGATGGCGGCGCCGCCGGTTTGGATGAGGACGACGAGGGAGAGGGGTTGGGTGGAGGAGGGTTCGAGTCTGATCTGTTGGGGGATGGTGTTGTCGGTGAGGAGGAAGTCACTGGCAGTGAGGGTGTAGACGACGTCTTTGCTGGTGGTCTGGACGAGAGTGGGGACTACGACGAGGGTGGTGGTGGTGCGGAGGGTGGTCTCCTGCGCGAGTCCGGTGGCTGCGAAGGTGGTTAGCAGAGCGGCTTGCAGGATGGGGCGCATGTCGGGTTGGACTCCAGCGTTATCGGGTTGTTAGGAGGTTTTTCCGTGAATGACGAGTGATGGTTTGGAGGTCTGAATGAAGTCCTTGATGCGTCTTTACTTGGGGGGTGGGACTGGTGAAGGATCGGGCTCTGCGGACCAGTAGTTGGTGCGGGCTGAGACGGTGAGCTCCGGGTGTTGGGGGAGGCGGACTTCTAGCTTATGCAGGCCGGGTTGGGGGGATGCGGGCTGGAAGGTGATCAGGTAGCGGTTGCGGATGTGGGTGGCGAGGGTGCCGAGGTCTTCGTCGAGGCTGTGCTGGTCGTCGAAGGTGGCGGCTTCGCCTCCGGTGAGGGGGGCGATGCTGGCGGCCAGGTTTTTGCGCATGGAGCCGAGGATGAGGCCGAGGGGTTCGCTGAGGTTGAAGTATCCCTGGATAGGGCCTGCGGCGGGGTTGACGACGATGGGTGGGTTGAGGTGCGCCTTGTCTTTGAAGGCGTTCTGGAAGGCGGCCTTCTCTGGGGAGAAGGTGAGGGTATAGATGGTGGTGTTGGTCTCGGCGGTCGTGCGAAGGATCTCTTTGAGGGGCGTCTTGCTACCGACGTCGGTGGGCTGGGAGATGAGGAGGATGGCGCGGCGGTTGGTGGCGGGCTGATCGTCGAGCAGGCGGAGGGAGTAGGAGATGGCGTCGAGGATGGCGGCTCCGTCGTCGCCGGGCTCGGGGTGGTTGATGGCGTCGGTCCACTCTGCGACGTTGGAGGTGAAGGGGGATGCGCCTTCGGGTTTGCTGTCGAAGTTGACGATGGAGACCTGGTTTTTGGAGCGGGGCTTGGTGTCGTGTTCGAGGAGAGACGCGAGCATGGTCTCGAGGGCGCTGTAGTGCTGGAACTCGCGGATGGCAGCGCCGCCGGTCTGGATGAGGACGACGAGGGAGAGCGGCTGGGTGGAGCTTGGCTCGAGTTTGATCTTCTGCGGGACAGCGTTGTCGGTGAGGAGGAAGTCGTTGGCGGTGAGGGTATATACGACGTCTTTGCCGGTGGTCTGGACGAGGGTGGGGACGACGACGAGGGTGGTGGTGGTGTGGAGGGTGGTGTCCTGCGCGAGGGCGGCCGCTGTGAGGGTGGTCAGCAGGACGGCATGGAGGAGGGGGCGCATGTGGGTTGGACTCTAGCTTATGGGTGCCGTTAGAGGACTGCAATTTTCCTCTTGAGTGGGTTTGAAGTTCGTTCGGGTCCTTGCGGTTTTGCAGTGTCGTTTTTAGCCGTTATCCCATACCGGGTGGACCGCAGATCGGAATAAATTGACTTTGATCGTGTTCGGTAAGCGAGCATCTTGAACCTGCCGTGTTATCCGGTCACTGAATGGAGCTGATAGTTCGCTCTGGATCGAAGCAGTGAGAAATCTGTCTGACGTTTGTGAGCCGGAAGACAATCAAGCGGATGTTAGAGCGGCGATGGCTGCGCGTTCTACGTTCCTTAACTTCAAGGAGGATATCGCATGCATTCTTTTAAACATTTGTTCTTTGGAATGGCAGTCATTGCGTCCGCTGGTTCGATCGCGGCGCATGGCGCTACTCTGTGCGTCAACTCGAATGGATCCGACCGCTGTTACAACACCATCTCGGAGGCGGTTACTGTGGCGGCACCGAACGATCAGATCAACGTTGGTCCTGGGACGTATCGTGAGAGCGTCTTGATTACCAAGCCGCTGTCTCTGAATGGAAACAATGCGATCATCGATGCTTCGGGTCTTAGCAGAGGCATCTTTGTCAACGGAATGGCAGCGGCGAAGCTGGCGCAGGTTCACATCTCCGGCTTCACTGTCCGGAAGGCGAACTTCGAAGGCATTCTTATTGCAAATGCGTCTGCGGTTTCGGTCTCGGACAATGTGATTCTGGACAACAACCGTTCGCTAGCGGGTGTTACCTGTCCGGGCATCGAGGCTTTCGAGCCAGGGGAGCAGAATGATTGCGGCGAGGGCATTCACCTTCTGGGGGCCGATCACACCATCGTGACGCACAATACGGTGCGGGGAAATTCAGGTGGGATTTTGCTCTCGGACGATACGGGGCCGACGCACGATAATCTCGTGAGCTTCAACAACGTTATGGACAATAAATTTGCCTGCGGAATTGTGCTGGCCTCTCATGTTCCAGCAACTGTCGCGGGGAGTTCCGTGCCGCCGGGAGTCTTTCACAATACGATCTTTGGGAATCATTCGGAGCATAACGGCTTCGAGGCCGGTGGTGGTGCGGGTATCGGGATCTTCGCTTCGATCCCAGGGGCTGCGTCGTATGGCAATGTCATCGTGAATAACTTTCTCGATCGGAGTGGACATCCGGGCATCGCTTTACATGCTCACGCGCCGGGTCAGAATTTGAACGACAACATGATTGTGGGCAACACGATCTCTGATAACGGTGCGGACACGGCCGATGCCGCGACGCCTGGACCTACGGGCATCAATGTGTTCTCGGTGGGGCCAGCTACCGGAAATATCATCTCGGGGAACTCGATTCAACGCGAGACGGATGATGTTGTGGTCAATGATCCTGCGCTGGTGCAAGTACAGTTCAACAACCTGCTTGGGCGGGATGTTGGAGTGGATAACATCGGCACCGGGACCGTGGATGCCGTCTGGAATTGGTGGGGCTGCTCGAATGGTCCTGAGTCGAGGAGGCTCTGCTCTGCGACTGGTGGCCCGAACGTGATCGCTTCGCCGTGGCTGGAAGTTGCCGCGCCGGTGCAGGCGAACTTCTAAGCGATCCTTGCTTGGTATGAATGCGAAAGCGGCGACTCTCTTCAAAAGAGTCGCCGCTTTGCTGCCTAGGCCAGGACAAACTTTGAGTTTCTATTCTGTCTGTCGGTGAGGAGGAAGTCGTTGGCGGAGAGGGTGTAGACGACGTCTTTGCCGGTGGTCTGGACGAGGGTGGGCACGACGACGAGGGTGGTGGTGTGGAGGGTGGTGTCCTGCGCGAGACCGGTTGCTGTGAGGGTGGTCAGCAGGGCGGCTTGGACGAGGGGGCGCATGTGGGGTTGGACTTGGATGGGGCTCGGTCGTCAGGGACGCTAGGCTGCGAGCTTCTTAGTGAGACGAGGTCTTGGCTTTATGGGCACTGGTGCGGCATGAATTTTGATGGTGGCTTTGAGTCCAAGACGGCTCGCGTAGGTGAGCAATTTCTCGATGCTGATCTTCGAGGTACGGCCGTTCATCAGGTTGCTGACTTGCGGTTGATGTTCGTCTAGGAGTCGGCAGAGATCGCGCTGCGTGTGTCCAGCGGTATCAATATGGCGACGAATAGCGAGAAAGAGATCGCTCTTCACTTTGAGTTGAAGCGCCTTTTCAGGACTAAAGCCGAGATCGTCAAAGACGTTTCCGCGTGTGATGTGGCTAGGCTTTGTTGATTCGCTTTTCATTTTTCTTCTCCAAATTGATTCGTCGAAGGACGTTCGAGAGCCTTCTGGAAGCTAATTGCAAATCGGTCTTTGGCGTCTTTCTTGACGACTTCTCGAAACAGTGAAGGACATGAATCACATTGTCTATCTTCGACAGGTAGAGCGTGCGATACCAGGTGCGACGATCCTGAAGCTTGAGTTCGAAGACCCCCGCGCCTACGGACTGCATAGGTCTTGCGTCGCAGGTAGGACGTTCTCCCTGCTGCATCGCACGAAGTGCATCACCAAATTCTCCGCGAATGTCTTCCGGGAAGCTACGTAGAACTTCGAGAGAGTCGCCTTCCCATACTATGACTGCGATGGGTGACGGAAGAGCGGCAGTCATTCAGTTTATATAACATTTTATATATGCGAATACAAGGGAACCTTTCCCTGCTTGTTTATTCAGTCTTCCAGCCGGGTTTGGATTTGTTTTGTTCATTTTGTTGTTTGAGCCAGGTGTAGAGGGGTTGGAAGTATTCGAGCATGGGGGCGGCGTCGAGGTGGTCGGTGCCGGTCATTTGTTTGAGGGTGATCTGCCAAGGTTGGGACTGGCCGGCGGCGAGCATGGTGTTGAGTTTGTCGCCTGCGGCTTTGCTGCCGTAGAAGGTGCAGCGGTTGAGGGGGCCTTTGTAGCCGGAGGCCTCGCACATGGCCTTGTAGAACTGGAACTGGTAGACACGGGCTAAGAAGTAGCGGGCGTAGGGGACGTTGCCGGGGATGTGGTATTTGGCTCCGGGATCGAAGTCGGCCTCGGTGCGGGCTACGGGTGGGGCTACGCCCTGGTACTTCTCCCGGAGGGCCCACCAGGCCTTGTTGTAGTCGGCGGGTTTGGTCTCGCCGGAGAAGACCTGCCAGCGCCACTTGTCGATGAGGAGGCCGAAGGGGAGGAAGGCGATCTTGTCGAGGGCGGTGCGGAGCTGGAGGGGGATGTCGGCTTCGGGCGGAGGGATCTGGTCGATGAGGCCGAGCTGCTTGAGGTAGGCGGGGGTGATGGCGAGGGCGACCGAGTCGCCGATGGCCTCGTGGAAGCCGTCGTTGGCGCCGTTGCGGAAGAGGAAGGGCTGCTTGTTGTAGGCGCGCTGGTAGATGTTGTGGCCTTCCTCGTGGTGGATGGTGGTGAAGTCGTCGGCGTTGACCTTGATGCACATCTTGATGCGGAGGTCTTCGACGTTGTCGAGGTCCCAGGCGCTGGCGTGGCAGACGACCTCGCGGTCACGGGGCTTGATGAACTGCGAGCGCTGCCAGAAGGTGTCGGGCAGCGGCGCAAAGCCGAGGGAGGTGTAGAAGCGCTCGCCGTAGCGGGCCATGGCTTTGCCGGCTTCGAGCTCGGTGGCGGGCTTCGTGCCGGAGTTGATCTGCTGGTTGAGGGCGGATTCGAGGTCGTACATCTTGAAGGTAGTGAGCCTGGGGTCGGTGGGGGCGACGATATCGTAGATATTGCCCCACTCCTGCGCCCACATGTTGCCGAGGAGGTGCGCGGGGATCATGCCGTCGGGGCGGGTAGCGGCGGCACCGTATTTTTCGATGAGCTTGAAGCGGACGTAGGCGTGGAGCTCCTGGTAGAGCGGCTGGAGCTGGGACCAAGTGCGTTCGAGCTCGGCGGAGAACTGGGCGGGGGTCATGTCGTAGTTGGAGCGCCAGAGGTCGCCGGTGTCTTTGAAGCCGAACTCGGTGGCTCCCTGGTTGGAGAGCTGGACGAGGCGGGCGTACTTGTCGCGCATGGGAGGGGCGATGGAGTGCCAGCCCTGCCAAAGCTCGAGGAGTTCGAGGGGCTTGCGGGACTTGGCCATGAGGACGTCGAGCTCATCGATGCCGAGGCAGCTTGAGTCCGTGGTGGTCTTGAGGGAGTTGGTGGTGGCGAGGTTGGTGCCGCGGCAGTACTTGCCTTTGCCGTACATGCCGTCGAGCGAGGCGGCGACCTGGGTGAGCTCGGCGACGAGCTTGGGATCGGTGGGAGAGCCGTTGAGGCGCAGGAGCATGAACTTGCGGGCGAGGTCGGGTGGGAGCTGGAGCTTCTCGAAGCGGCGTGCCTGGAGGACGATCTCGTTGGTGCGGAGGGCGAAGCGCTCGTTGGCCTTGGAGTTGATGGCCTCGGTGTCGTCGGTGATGTAGGTCTCCTGGACCCAGGCGGCGCGGCCGGCCTCGTTGGACAGGGCGAGGAGGTCCGCCTCGGCCTTGGCCATGAAGGCCTGGGCCTCTGCGACGGTGGGGGGAGCGGGTTTCGCGGTTTGCGCAGGAAGGGTGGCTGAGAACGCAAGGAGCGTCACGGCAAGAAAAAACTGGGGGAATCGCATGGCGGGAGTTTACTGGAGCGGCGGAGAATTTGCGGAACTAAGATGCGTGGTATGACCAATTTCGCGTAGGATTTCCCGGTGCGTTGAAACGCATATGGAGGCGGGATGAAGGTTGCGGCGATTCGGATGGCGGCGGTGGCGGGTGCGGTATTGGGGATGACGGCTGCGGGCTTGGCTCAGGCGAAGGGCCCGGCGTGCGGGGTGGTGCAGCGGTTCGGGGCCAAGGGGGACGGGGTGACGAAGGATACGGCGGCGATTCAGGCGGCGATCGACAAGTGCGCTGCAGGGCCGAAGAGTGCCGGAGGAAAGGGTTGGGCTCCGGGGCGGGTGGTGCTTGCGGGTGGAACGTTTCTGACGGGGCCGATTCTGTTGAAGTCGGGTGTGGTGCTGACGATTGAGGCGGGGGCGACGCTGTTGGGGTCTGTGGACATGGCGGACTATCCGAAGGTGAAGTTTGCGCGGCAGACGACGGTGCAGCCGCTGGTGAGCGCGGTGAATGCGGAGGATGTTCAGATCCAGGGTGGCGGGACGATCGATGGCAACGGCAAGGTGTGGTGGGACTATGTGAAGGGCGTGAAGGAGGCTGGCGTATTGGGGAACGATCATCCGAGGCCGATGGGCGTGGTCTTCGACCACACGAAGCATGTGCGGATGGAGGGCGTGACGGTGCAGAATGCCGGGTTCTGGCAGATCGTGCCGTACTACGCGGATGATGTGGTGTTCCGCAATATTCGGATACTGGCGCCGCACTCGCCGAATACGGACGCGATCGATCCGTTCAGCTCAAGCAATGTTGTGATCGACCATGTGTTTTCGAGCGTGGGGGATGACAATATCGCGATCAAGTCGGGAGCGATCAACTCGCCGGGGCCGGATGCTCCGAGCAGGAATATTACGATTACGGATTGCACGTTCGAGCATGGACATGGGCTTTCGATTGGGAGCGAGATTGCCGGGGGTGCGCAGAATATTCATGCGGAGCGCATCCACTTTAAGGGCACGGACAATGGGATTCGCATCAAGTCGAATCGCGACCGCGGAAACGATGTCAGCAATATTTCGTTCAAGGACATCACGATGGAAGATGTGAAGGTATCCATTTTGATCAGCGAATACTATCCGAAGGCTTTGCCGGAGGGTGAGGTGGCGGCGGAGCCGGTGCAGCGGCTGACGCCGCACTTTCATGACATTACGATCGAGAATCTGAAGTCGACGAATAGCGATTGGGCGGGCGTGATTATCGGATTGCCGGAAGCTCCGGTGAAGGATGTTGTGATGAAGAATGTAAGCATCGAGGCGAAGAAGGGGATGCAGATTGCATTTGCTACTGTTTCAGGAACAAATGTGAACGTGAAGGCAGCGGAGGGCGAGGGAGTTCAGGTGAACAAGACCGCTACGGTGACAATGGCAAAGTAATTTTTGTAACTTTATTAGGCGCTTTTGATGGGATCGAGCGCGGCCTCCACTTCGGCCGCGCTTTTTCCTGTGATACGAAAGGTCTTGGAGCGCCGGGTAGCGCCGGTGAGAAGGACGATGCGCGCAGTGGGGAGGTGCAGGGCGTCGGCCAGGAAGGAGACAAGGGCCTCGTTGGCGCGACCGTCTACGGGTGGGGTGGTGAGGGAGATCTTGAGGGATTCGTCGTGGATTCCAGTGACAGCGTTCTTGCGGGCGCCGGGGTGAATGCGGACGGAAAGGGTGCAGCCGTTAGGGCTATCTTGAGCAAACATATTTGTAGCTTATCCGGTATCTATTTGTTGGAGTGTTCGGTGATGATGAGGGCCTTGGCGGGATGGGCTCCAATACAGAGGTACTGTCGCGGGGTATTGGCATCGATCCAAAAGACGTCGCCGGTATCGAGGTGATGGCGCTGGTTGGCGATGGCGATCTGAAGGCGGCCTTCGATGACGTAGAGGAACTCAGTACCGGTGAAGACCTTGGGAGTGAACTCGCAGTTTTCGCCGGAGGGAAAGAACTCAGCGAGGCAGGGCGTCATGTGGCGGTCCGGGATGAGCGCGCTGAGACTGCTGGAGAGGAAGCGTGAGTTTTCCTTCTGCTTGCTGGTGACGTAGATGCGGTTCTTGTTGTCGAGGCGGCGGAAGGTGACTTTGTCCTGAGGCTGGAAGAAGAACGAGAGATCCTTCTCGAATACGAGGGCGATGCGCGCGAGGTTGCGAAGAGTGGGAACCACGCGGCCTGTCTCAAGTTGAGAGAGAAAGCTGGCAGAGAGGCCAGCGAGCTTACCGAGTTCGACGAGCCCCATGGAGCGCTTGAGGCGGAGACGGCGGATGCGTTCGCCGATGAGCTTTTCGTCGATCTGCTGCTCGATGCGAGCAGGGTCGACGATCTCCACTGCGTTCGCTTCAGGCTGGTGCGTATTGGTGTCTGTTTGGTGAGCTATTGCTTGCGACATTTCGGGGAGGACCTCGGACGGGATTTTCTCATGTGATGTATTTGAAGACGCGAGGATTCATAGTGAACGGACCGAGTCGATATTCGTAAGACTGTGTTCCATTCGATAGTGAAGGCTGCGGCCAACATATTCGAAGAGTATCAAGTTTGAGAAAAAGACTTGTAACAAGTTTGTCTATGCGATGTCGATAGTTTGTCTGCGCAATCTCGATTAAGGTTGTGAGTATTTATTGCGAAGGTAATTGCAATTTTAAGTTGCAAGATATTTGGAATAAAGGAATAAACGAGGGGTTTCTTTGTTCAACGGCAGAAACGCTGTCTGGCTGGGCCTCAATGCGTTTTTTTCGCAGAGCACAATGAATTGATGGGCTTTAGTAAGGAGCAGCGAATCCGAATAGGAGTTACTTCGAATTACTATGAGCCAATCTATCCATGAGATACACGAAGTTAGTTCCCTATCGCCTACAGACGAGCAGACCGCAGAAAAAACAATTTCGATTGCAGAGTATCTTCTGACGCGTCTTGCTGAGGCCGGCGTACGTCATATGTTTGGAGTACCTGGTGACTTCAATCTCTGGTTTCTTGAGAAGACCGTCCAGGATGAACGGATTGAGTTCACTGGTTGCTGCAATGAATTGAATGCTTCTTATGCGGCGGATGGTTGCGCGCGGCTCGCGGGCATCTCGGCGCTTGCGATCACGTATGGCGCGGGCGAGCTTGCGTCTCTCTCGGGGCTCGCAGGAGCCTATGCTGAGCGCGTTCCGATCGTGTGCATCAATGGAGCGCCGCCGCTGTATGCGGTGAAGGAGAGGGCTCGTCTTCATCACTCGCTTGCAGACGGCAACTTCGACAACATGATGGCGTGTTATCGCGAGTTTACTGTCGCGCATACGCGCGTCGAGCCGTTGCGTGCGAGAGAAGAGATCGATCGTGTGCTGCGGGCCTGTGTGCTCGAGAAGCGTCCCGTTTATCTGCAGCTTCCTTGCGATGTTGCCGCTGTTCGCGTGCCTGCGATTACTGCGCCGCTCGATCTCGATCCGCCTGCCAGCGATCCGGGACAGCTCGAACATGCGGTGAAGCGAATTACAGAGCGCCTGTTGCAGGCGCATAGTCCTGCGCTTCTGGTGGACGTGGATGCTGACAGGTTCGGTCTCACCGAGGTGCTGGTGAAGCTGGCTGAGGCGTGTGTTATTCCCATGGCGTATTTGATCCCGGCGAAGGGTGTTCTCGATGACACGCATCCACTGGTGCTGGGGATGTATCGCGGTGCAGCATCTGCAGAGAAGGTGAAGGAGGCTATTGAGGGATCGGACTGCCTTATCTGCATCGGAGCGCGTTTCACCGATGTATCGAGCGGCTACTTTAGCCAATCCTTGCGTGAGGAATTGCTTATCGACGTTCGGCCATACTCGGTCAAGCTGGATGGAGAGACGTTGAGCGGCGTTCAATCGAAGGAGTTGCTGGTAGGACTTCTGCTGGCGTCGCCGAGTGGCATCGCGAGCCTTTCGGAGCCGTCGCATACGCCTCCGCAGCAGACGCCGTTCCAGGTGGGCAAACCGCTTACGCAGACGAGCTTCTGGCAGCATATGGGAGGCTATCTGCGGCCGGGAGACGTTGTCTCGGCGGATATTGGAACGTGTTTCTTCGGGAGCGTTGGGTTGCAGTTTCCCGAGAACGTTACCTTCGTCGCACAACCTATCTGGGCTTCGATCGGCTATTCGCTTCCAGCGTTGTTGGGTTCGTGTCTTGCAGCGCCGGAGCGTCGACAGATCCTGTTCATTGGCGATGGTGCGTTTCAGGTTACGGCGCAGGAGCTGTCGAGTCTTCTACGGCGGAACCTGAAGCCGATCATCTTCCTGATCAACAATGACGGCTATACGATGGAGCAGCTGATCTATGGAGCCGACTCAATCTACAACGATATTCAGCCTTGGCGTTACTCGCAGCTTCCTGCAGTGTTCGGTGCTGCGAGTGCTTCGACGAGTCATGTCGTTGCGACCGAGGACGAGCTTGAACGGGCTCTGCATGCGGCGCAGTATGCGGATACGCTGACCTTTATCGAGGTGGTGTTGCCGCGAATGGATGCTCCGGAGCCGTTGCTGCGCTTCTCGAAGAAGGCAGCGGCTTTTGACCTTCCCAAGGTTTATCAGGAGATCGACTGATTTTATTTCGCTATTGCGCGGCTGGTGGGTAGGTTCGTTTGCCGAAGAGTGCGGTGCCGACGCGGACGCAGGTGCTGCCTTCTTCGATGGCGACTGCGAAGTCGTTGGACATTCCTATGGAGAGCTGGGTGAGCGTGGGATGGAGACGCTGCTGCTGGTCGCGAAGGCCGCGGAGTTGGCGGAAGTAGGAGCGGGCGGATTCGGGGTCTTCGGACCAGGGCGGAACGGTCATGAGGCCGTGAGGTTCGAGGTGGGGAAGTTCGGCCAGAGCGTTGAGGAGGGTGGGAAGATCTTCCGGAGCGAGGCCGTGTTTTGACTCTTCGTGGGAGAGTTTGACCTCGATGAGGATGGGAAGCTGTTTGTTGAGGGCCTGAGCGGCGGTGTTGAGGCGCTGGGCGATCTTGAGGGAGTCGACGGTGTCGATGGAGTGGAAGAGCTCCGCGGCGCGGTTGGTCTTGTTGGATTGCAGAGGACCGATGAGGTGGTATTCGGCGTCGGCGAGGGAGCTGAGGGAGGCTGATTTTTCGGCGAACTCCTGGACTCGGTTTTCGCCGAAGAGACGTTGGCCTGCGGCGTAGGCTTCGAGGATGACTTCGACGGGATGGACCTTGCTTACGGCCATGAGGGCGATGTCCGTCTCGGAGCGGTTGGCGCGGCGAGCAGCGTCGGCGATCTGGTCGTGGAGGCGTTCCAGGTTTTGTGCGATGGACATGCTGGGATCAAGTTTACTGTGTGACGTCGCTTGAGTTCGACTCGGGAGAGTTTAGGGCTGCGGTACTCCGCTGGCGGCGGCGTCGCGGGCGGCTAGCTTCTCGCGGTGGCGGCGGATGTAGTGGGCGGCGATGTCGGGGTAGAACTCGCGAACGGAGGTGAAGGCTACGTCGCGCATGGCGGAGTAGCCGAACTTGGTGGCGAGGACTCCGAAGCTGGTTGCGCCGGTGGGGTAGTAGTAGCGGGAGATGACCTGGGTGAGGACCTTGCCGCCGAGCCCTGCGATATTGGGAGTTTGGCGACCTCCATAGGTGCGGGTGACTCCCTGGCGGCTGATCACGTAGAGCGCGCGGGTGGTGATGCTGTGGCCTTTGCCGAGGGCGTAGAAGCGGGTGTCTTCGTGGAGGATGCTGGGGAGAAGCCATGCGCCGAGGTAGCTGCCGTCGGTCTTATCGAGGAAGCCGCGCCAGGTGTAGGCGTAGAAGCCGCTCATGCCCTTGCCGAGGACGGGATGGGAGTTGAGGCCTTCGGCGGAGGCGGAGGTGATGACGAGAAAGATGAAGGAGGAGTAGTCGAAGGCTTGCCGGGTGGCGACTTTGAAGTTGTATTTGAAGGAGGGTGGAGGCGGCTGGGCTCCGCTGCCGACGGAGCGGAAGTTGGGCATGAAGCCGAGGATGCGTTTGGGCTGTTGGCGGTCCAGGGGGATGGGGTTGCCGTGGGCGTCGAGCTCCAAGGTCAGGGGAGCCTTGGTCTTGGTTTTGGGCTTGTCGCTGTCTTTGGCAATCTGCGCGGTGTCTTGCTGGCTGGCTTGCGGCTCGTAGCCCGCGGGATAGAGGCTGTAGTCGAAGGGGTCGGTAGAGGAGGAGGAGTAGGCCGCGGGGGCCGAGGCGGCTGCAACGAGGAGCTCAGGGGATGGTGAGGGCGCGTCCGGGAGCGCTGTCTGCTGGGCGAAGGCACTGGCAGACAGACATAGGACTACGGAGAGAAGGTAAGTCTGCAAGTACACCATCCTGAATAGCGAAAGGGGAAAGCCCGGAGCTGAGTGGGTATCCTGGGGTTAGACACCTACGAGTGAGTAAAGTTTTCCCTGTCGTATGATTATGCGGGAATAGATCGCCGGGTGGTGTGTTCTGTCTAGACCCCCTCCCCCCGGGTATTTGGGATAAACTCCTTATTCCAATGGGTTTAGTGGGGGACTTTTTTTAGGTGGAGTTTCTTGCGATTCGCACTGTTTTGGGATGGATTGGGAAAGAACTTTGTTTCGGCCGCTCTGAGCGGTCTCTTGCTTTGACTCTTACTTCTATTTTATTGGTTGGGGCATAACTTAAGTGCCACTTGGATGTCGTTGATTGTTATTGGGTTAGGTGGTTTTGGGGCTTGACAGGTGTTTTTGTTGGTTTTCTGGGAGGCGTAGTTGTAAGTGGGGGTAGATAGCTGTTTAGCGGTGGGGTTGCGGAGAGCCTGGATTGGGTGTCCCGGTCGATGAGAACTGAGATGTCAAAAGACTGGAACCTGGGGCAAAACGGGATGGCCCCTTTCGGTTATTAAGTCGCACTCGGTGGTCGCCTTCTCTAAGCAGATTGAAATGCCCTTTCCCCTGAGCCAATATCGATTATGCAACCTTTTGCACGCAAGTTGCTGATCTAACAGGCGTTTTATCTTTTGGTCCTGATATTTTTTTGTTTAAACTGCGACATCACTCATTTTGTAGCACTGAAAGGATTGTTGATGAAGCGCAGTTTTTGTCTAGGTCTACCACTTGCCGCTCTGCTGATCGTATTGATGTCGTCTGTAGGTGCACAGGCCGATGTTCTGTACACATTCCACGGCAACAATTTCAATGGTACGCATGACAACACTTTTTCATTCACCGAGTCTTCCCTTATAACGACAACGGGATTTTTCGAGACCTCCTTTGTCATTGACGGAACTACGTTCACGAACGGTTTTTTCGATGCTGGCTCGGATTGTTTCGGGTTTAGCCAATCGTTGGTAAACGCCTGCGATGGCTTTACGTCCGGGGTCAGTTTTTCAGGTCGTTTTCCAGGGGCCACCACGTTTGGAACATTTAAGATCGACGGCGGAGGTTGCAATATTGGAGGAGGCTCGCTGGTCTGCGAGCTCCTTTCTTCGCTCACGATCTCGCCGGTGACCGCCGTTACGCCTGAGCCTTCCAGTCTCATCCTTCTAGGGACAGGAGCGCTGGGTATTGCTGGAGCAATACGGCGTAGAGTTACCGGTCGGCGCGGACTCTGAGTTGGGTTTGTTGAATCCCCATGAAACGTAATCTTCGCTTGACCTTTATCAATACGGGAGGTTGAGTGTCGGGCTTGCTCGGCTGGGTTGGGTGTTTACGTCCCACCCTTCGCAAAGGCGCGAAGGATGGAGCACCCGGGCTTTGTGGGTTGGGGAAGGAGAACAGTTGGGCTTTGGTGGTTGGGGAAGGAAGGCGGTCGGGCTTTGCCCGATACCCCACCCTATTTGCGATGAGACTGCAAAAAGGATGGGGCACCCGCTTTTGGGGCTGACCCATTTACTTTCGTGATGACTCGCTTTGGGGCTGGCCTATCACTCCCGTGATGGCCCAGCTTTTGTGGCTGGCCTATCACTCACCCCGTGATGACCCGTCTTTGTGGCTGGTTTTAGTGGCCGTGTTCTTCGAGGTATTTTTCGGCTTCCAGGGCGGCCATGCAGCCTGAGCCGGCGGCAGTGATGGCCTGGCGGTAGCGGCGGTCCTGGATGTCTCCGCAGGCGAAGACGCCGGGGAGGATCTTGCCGTTGAGGGTGGTGTAGACGTTGTTCTGGGTGAGGATGTAGCCGTCTTCGTCCAGGTCGAGCATGCCTTTGAAGGCGCGGGCGTTGGGGATGTGGCCGATGCCCAGGAACATGAAGGAGACGGGCAGGATGGACTCTTCGCCGGAGGCGCGGTTCTTGATGCGGAGGCCTTTGACGTCCTTCTCTTCGACCCCGAGGACCTCTTCGACGGTGGTGTTGGAGAGGAACTTGATCTGAGGGTGGGCCATGGCGCGGTCGAGCATGATCTTGCTGGCGCGGAAGGTCTCGGTTCGGTTGATGAGGGTGACCTTGGAGGCGAAGCGGGTGAGGAAGAGGGCCTCTTCCATGGCCGAGTCGCCGCCGCCGATGACGGCGATCTCCTTGCCGGAGGAGAAGAAGCCGTCGCAGGTGGCGCAGGAGCTGACACCGTGGCCGATGAGGGCCTGCTCGGAGGGCAGGTTGAGCCAGCGGGCGCTCGCGCCGCTCGCGATGATGAGGGTGCGGGTGTGGATGATGTCCTTACCGACGCGGAGCTCGATGGGGTGCTTGGAGAGATCGACGCCGTCGAGGTGGGACATGCGAAGCTCGGCTCCGAAGCGGGTGGCCTGCTGCTTCATGTTCTCGATGAGCTCTGGGCCCTGGATGCCCTCGGGCCAGCCGGGAAAGTTTTCTACCAGCGTGGTGATGGAGAGCTGCCCACCTGGCTCATGGCCCTCGAGGACGAGGGGGTTGAGGTTGGCGCGGGCGGTGTAGATGGCGGCGGTGAGACCTGAGCAGCCGGATCCGAGGATTACTGTATCGCGAGTCGTGATGTCGGGCATATTGGCTTCCATAGTGTAAATGCGCCGGGCGAGGAAAGGATTCATGAGGGCGGATTTGGGGTGGTGAGTTGGGGATAGGATGGAGGGATGGCAAATCTTACTTTGGTGTATGGAATGCGGTTGCTGCCGGCGGATGAGGTGGCGGAGGTGGGCGATGCCCCGGTGAAGTTGAAGAACGGGAACGACGCCCGGGTGACGATGCATGTGCTGGAGGGCAGCCGGGAGCAGATCGAGGCGCAGTTGAAGATGAGCCTGGATGCTTTCTTCGATTTTTATCCGGAGATTTAGGGATTTCGACTTAAGTCGGGTTCGCCCAAGAGCGGGTCGCGGTGGGGAAGCAGACGGGCGGTTTGCGGCTACCGTTTGGGTCGTGTGTGCCTGCCTGGCATCTGAAGAAGTGGGCCTGTAGAGAATTTGACGGCATGAAGCTTTCGAAGGAGTCGAGATGGCTGTAGTGAGGCATGGCAGAACGGGGAACGAAGGGTTTCGCAAGCGGGTCGTCATCTTGGGGGGCGGATTCGCGGGGATTCATGCGGCGATGGGGCTGGGGAAGCTGCCGCTGGATGTGACGATGGTCGACCGGAAGAACCACCATACCTTTCAGCCGCTGCTGTATCAGGTGGCGCTGGCGGTGCTGTCGCCAGCGGATATTGCACAGCCGATTCGTTCGATCCTGCGGAATCAACCGAATACCGAAGTCCTGATGGATGAGGCGATGGAGTTCAACCTGGACCGGCGGGAGATCCAACTGAAGTCGGGTGCGGTGCTGGAGTACGACTACCTGGTGGTGGCAACGGGGTCGACGCACTCCTACTTTGGGAAGAATGAGTGGTCGAAGCTGGCTCCTGGCCTGAAGACGCTGGAGGATGCGACGGAGATACGGCGTCGGGTATTGCTGGCGTTCGAGCTGGCGGAGCGGCAGATGCTGGAGACGGGGTCGCATCCGCCGTTGCAATTCGTGATTATTGGCGGCGGCCCGACGGGGGTGGAGCTGGCGGGAGCGATCAGCGATATTGCGAAGTTGTATATGGCGAAGGACTTCCGGCACATCAATCCGTCGGAGGCGCAGGTGCTGATTCTGGAGGGGTCTCCGAGTATTCTTGCGGCTTATCCGCCGGACCTGCAGAAGAAGGCTGCGGAGCAGCTTGCGGGCCTGGGGGTGAAGATCCGGACGGGGGCGCATGTGTCGGACGTTCAGCCGGGGTATGTGATGGTGGGGGAGGAACGGATCGACGCCGTGGTTACGCTGTGGGCGGCGGGTGTGCAAGCTTCTCCTCTGGGCAAGCTGATGGGGTTCGAGACGGACCGGAAGGGGTGCGTGATGGTGGATAAGCACCTGAATCCGGAGGGGCATCCGGAGATCTTTATCTGTGGGGATCTGGCGCATGTGGAGCAGGATGGCAAGCAGGTTCCGGGAGTGGCGCAGCCGGCGATGCAGATGGGCGACTTTGTCGCGAAGAGGATCGCCCGGCTGACGGCCAAGGGACTGGGGACCGATGGGTCGGGGATCGACAGAGGATTTCGATACTTCGATAAGGGCGATATGGCGACGATCGGGCGGAAGGCGGCGGTGGCCAAGATCGAATGGCCTTTCAAGGCGCACTGGAGCGGGTTTCCGGCGTGGATGACCTGGCTGGTGGTACATATCTTCTTCCTGATCGGGTTCCGGAACCGGTTTTCAGTGTTCCGTCAGTGGGCGTTCACGTACCTCTTCTTCAACGATGGCGTGCGGCTGATTACGGGGTCGCAGGAGCTGTCGGGGTGGGTGACGAAGGAGGGAGTGGCGGCGCCGGTGACGGCTGCGCCGCTGGATCTGGGCTCGCCGAAGAGTAACTAGCCGTCTAGCTGGAGTTTTGCGGATTTACGCCTCGGACGCAGCTATGTCCTGTAGGCAACATAGCTGCGGGATCACGGCATCATACATTTGGTGTGTTGTTTTTAATCGAGATTTCATTTCGGTTTCTGCCGGGGGTGAGGCGGAGGCGGCGCGATTTGCTACAGGTGGGATGAGTGCATGATTTAGAGAATTTCGGACTGATGGACATGATCGAGTCTGGTAAGTCTCTGCGCCAGCTCGGAGTCGGAAGGAGGTACATGGAAGAGGCGGCCGATGAGGTCGTCAACTTTTTGTATCAAGGCTTCTCAAAGCCCGATTCGGAGACGAGAAGCGTTGCGCTGGTGCGGTGTTTTAAGACCCATCTTTTCGGATGTCTACCGGTAAGGCTCCAGAATCTGGCACTGATGCGGATGAATGGGATTGTTCCGAGTAGCGGGATGCGCTGTCTGACGCTTCTGGCGAGCAGGGGGGACGAGCCGGCGTGGAATGGGCGGCTGGGATCGGAGCGGCATCAGGTGGTTCCGCTGCCGACGTCGCAGATCGTGGAAGAGGCTCCGATGGTGTCGCGGCTGATCCAGCAGATGGGGCTGGAGCTCGAGCATGTGGTGGGAGTTCCGGCGGACTTGCTGGTAGATTTGGAACAGCGATCTTTCAACGTGTTTCATGTGGAAGAGGCGCGAGGAAGTGAGTATGTGCCCGCCCAGGAGACTTTTGTAGCGCGACATGGGGTGCGGTCGGTATTGGGCATGGGAGGGTTGC
The DNA here is from genome assembly GCF_018449545.1 of Granulicella sp. dw_53. GTDB lineage: Bacteria > Acidobacteriota > Terriglobia > Terriglobales > Acidobacteriaceae > Edaphobacter. The sequence goes on from NZ_JAAVUR010000002.1 coordinate 453,409, forward strand.
TGCCATCGGGCGATTTGTTCGTGGTGGTGATGTTCTCGAGGGTTAGAATCACGCGGGAGACGGCGGAGATGTTTCGTACGCTGGCTCTGAGTGTGAAGCTGGTGCTGTTGCCTTTCTCCGGTGGACGGGTGTTCGTCGAGGATTAAGGCGAGCCGGAGGTGGGGTTGGACGACGTCGAGCAGGAGCGGCTGAGATCGGAGATTGCGACTCTGCGGTTATTGCTCGAGGTGAATGAGGCGACCGCACTGGAACAGTCGCGCCGTGCTGAGCGAGCGCTGCAGACGATGCAACGGGAGATCACGGAGCGGGAGCAGCAGGCGAAGCTGATTCGCGAGATTATCGCGGCGTCGACGGACAGCGTTGTGGTGCTGGACTCAGAGTGGCGGGTGACGTTTCTGAATGAGCAGGCAAAGCAGGAGCTCTCGTCCGGCGAGGAGCTGGTGGGGCAGGTCCTGATGGAGGCGCTGCCTTCGGTGATGGATACGAACTTCATGGGTTACTACCGCCATGCGATGAAGAATCGGGTGACGCTGCTCTTTGAGGAGTTTCATGCGCCGCGCGGTAAGTGGTATGGGGTGAATGTCTCGCCGGTGGGGGATGGGATCGGTATCTTCTTCCACGATGCGACGGAGCGGCGGCGGCGGGATGCGGCGATCCAGAAGACGGAGAAGCTGGCGGCGGTGGGGCGGCTGGCGTCGTCGATCTCGCATGAGATTAATAATCCGCTGGAGAGCGTGGTGAATCTGCTGTACCTGATCGAAAGCTCGCCGGGGGTGGATGGCGAGACGAAGATGTATGCGGAGCTGGCGACTCGGGAGATGGCGCGGGTGAGCCATATCGTGACGCAGACGCTGAAGTTTCACCGGCAGTCGACGCATGCGGCGGAGTGCAAGATGTCGGAGGTGCTGGAGAGCGTGGTGAGCCTTTTTCAGGGCAGGATGGCGACGCGGAAGGTGAGGGTGAAGCGACGTTATGAGGAGCACGATGAGCTGATGTGCTTTGCGGGGGATATGCGGCAGGTGTTTGCGAACCTGATCGGGAATGCGCTGGACGCGATTATGGGGGAGGGGACGATCTGGCTGCGGACGAGGCGGTCGAGGGATTGGAAGACGGGGCGAAGGGGGCTTCGGGTGTGTGTCGCGGATAACGGCGGAGGAATGAGCGAGGAGACGAGGAAGAGCCTCTTCGAGCCGTTCTTTACGACGAAGCCGGCGACGGGGACGGGTTTGGGACTCTGGGTGAGCGAGGAGATTATTCGCAACCATGAGGGTTGGGTGCGGGTGCGGAGCTCGGAGCGGATGGGATGCAGCGGGACTGTGTTTTCGGTGTTCTTTCCGGTTACGGATTGAATTAGGGGCTAGGAGTTCTGGGTTCGGCGGAGGCGCAGGGCCTGGTATGGTTTCGCGGGGAGCTTCAAGGTGGACTTTCCGGAGTGGGTGCCGGGGATGGCGGTGACGGTCATGGCCCAGGGGTCGATGAGCTCGGCGGTGTAGGTGGCGTTCTCCGGGAGAGGGAGATCGTACTGGCCGGGCTGGTGGAAGTCGAAGTAGTAGAGGATGGCGGCGGGCGGGGCTTTGGGGTCGAAGCCGGCGCTGGTGCTGGAGGGGCTGGTGGCGTTGAGGTAGTAGGGGTCGGATGAGGGTTCGAGGCCGAGGGTGGTGGTCTCTTCGAGGATCTTTCGGAGGAAGGCGATGCGGGCGGGGCTGGTGCCGGAGAGCTTGCCGCCGTGGGCCCACCAGATCTTTTGCGTGTCGTTTTCGTTTGCGCTGAGGGTGGGGTCGAGGAAGGTCTCGCCGTGGGTGACGTAGCAGCCGTTGATGATGCCGAGCCAGAACCGGTGGGTGAGCTCTTCGCCGGATAGGTTGCCCCAGCGGCGGTTGATGTCGCCCTCGTACATGATCTCGTCGTAGACGATGGGCTTGTTCCAGGTGCGGAGCCAGAGGGGTGCGGAGGCGAAGTCGTAGGTCTGCAGGCTGGCGTGGGTGACGGCGGAGCTGCCGTAGTTGTACATGACCTTGGCGTGGTGGATGGATCGGAGGTGCTGGTAGGGGTCGAGCTGCTGGGTGAGGCGGAGGAGTGTGTCGAAGTCCTGGGTGGACTTGGCCTTCATGAAGTCGTACTCGTTGGCGAGGGACCACCAGACATTGCGGAAGGAGGAGAGGCGGGCGATGAGGTAGCGGAGGTAACGGTGGTCGACTTCAGTGGGCATGCTGGCGTAGCCCCAGCGGTCGTAGGGATGGAAGAGGATGAGGTCGGCTTCGATGTTGAGGTCGCGGAGCTGGGTGAGGCGCTGCTCGAGGTGCGCGAAGAAGGCGGGATTGAAGCGGGTGTAGTCGTTGGCACCCTGCGGATTTGAGGTGGAGGCGGGTGCGGTGCGGGGGAAGGGGTAGTGCTGGGGCTCGTTGTGATTGAACTCGTAGGATTTGGGGAAGACGCACATGCGGATCTTGTTGAAGGGCGAGGTGCGGAGGGTGTCGAGGGTCTGCTGTTCGAGGGCGTCGCCCTGGTGGATCCAGGCGTAGCAAGTGGTTCCAAAGGGGAAGTAGGGGGTGCCGTCGGCGTAGGCGAAGTGGTGGTTGTTGCGGACGGAGACGGGGCCGTGGTTGTCGGGGGCGGGATGGAGGCAGGTGAAGGCTCCGGTCTGGTTGTTGAGAGCGGGAGCAGAGCTGGAGGTGGCGTACTTCCAGCGACCCTCGGTGTCAGGCATGAAGCGGATCTTGTAGGTTCCTTCGCCGTCGTAGAAGCCGTCGACCTGGATGGAGCGGTGGTCGAGGGTGAAGGTGGCCTGGAGCTGGGTGTCCAGGTAGGGATTGCCTTCGGCGGGGCCTTTGAGGGTGAGCTCGAAGATGTCGAACTTATGGACCGCCGCTGCTGCGGGTGCGGAGGCGGCTGAGGCGATGGCAGGAGTGATCGCGGAGAGGGCGGAGGCCGCAGAGAGCTTCAGGATTTCGCGTCGGTTCATGTGGGGGAAGTTTAGAGCAATTTGTGTCTTGCTGTGGAGCGGATGGAGTTGACGGCTTTATTTCTTGATGAGAAACAGCCACCGACTCGAAGCCTCTTCTGTAGACCTACAGGAGGATTGCTCGAGTAGTGGGAGGATGCGTTGATCGAAGTGTCTTGCTTTTAGTGCCTGACTCTTATTGATACAGGCGGCGGTAGCGGGCGTTGTAATCGAGGTTTGTGCTACGACTGCCTATCGCTCGTGCGGGAACTCCGCCGACGACGGTGTATGGCTCTACGTTCCTGGTAACCACAGAGCCCGCGGCTACCACCGCGCCTTTGCCTATTGCGACGCCGGGCAGGATGAGGGCTCGGGTTCCTATGAAGGCGAAGTCTCCGATGGTGACGGCTTCCTGCATTCCATCGAAGCCGACGGATTGGATATCGTGACTGGCTGTGAGGATACAGACCTCTGCCGAGATGGAGACGTTGTCTCCGATGCTAAGCGTTCCGCGAGTGTCCAGCCTGCAACGCTGATTGATGGTGGTGTTCTTGCCGATGACCAGTCCGCCGGGGGTATCGAACCAGGCGCCCATGAAGATGGAACTTCCCTCTCCGATGCTGGCCTTCATCACGTTGCGGTAGAAGGTGAGACGTATGAAGTGGAAGGGAATGTGGGCCACTATATTGTTGGCAAGATATAGCCTTCCATCCTGCCACATTCTGCGTAAGAAAGAGATCAATGTCTGTCTTCCTCACTTGTGCCGTTCGCGCGATAACACAAGTGATTGCGGTGGTGGAGCTTGAGACTTCAGCGGCGAAGATATCTCGCGATAGAGGTACTTTCCCTAATGCCATGCTACAAAGGTTGGCCAACGATGGCTACACAATTCTGTTTAGATGCGTTGCAGCAGGGATTGAGTTTGCGATTTTTCTGATTGAGACGAAGAAAGAGGCGGCCATTTTGGCCGCCTCTTTGCTTTTGTAACGGTTTTGGTGGCTTATGCGCCGACGGTCTCTGCGACCTTGACGTTGACTGGGGTGAGCCAGTTGTGGCGGTCGGGGAGCAAGCCGTTGACGATGCCGGTGAACTCGTTGTAGAGCGCCTTGGTGATGGGCCCCATGGAGCCGTCGCCGATGGGAATACGATCCACCGAGCTAAGATGATTGACCTCGCAGGCGGTGCCGGTGAAGAAGGCTTCGTCGCAGATGTAGAGCATCTCGCGGGGGAGGGTCTGCTCGACGACTTCGATGCCGAGCTGCTTGGCGAGGGTGAGGATCGAGGTCCGGGTGATGCCGTTGAGCACGGAGTTGGCCAGAGGCGTGGTGTAGAGGATGCCGCCGCGGACCAGGAAGAGGTTCTCGCCGGAGCCTTCGGAGAGGTAACCGTTGGTGTCCAACGCGATGCCTTCGGAGTAGCCGTTGATCTGGGCTTCCATGCGGATGAGCTGCGAGTTCATGTAGTTCGCGCCGACCTTGGCGAGCGAGGGCATGGTGTTGGGGGCGAGACGGTTCCAACTGGAGATGCAGACGTCCGCGCCGGCGTCGCCGGGGATGTATTTGCCCCAAGGGTAGTTGACGATGTAGACCTCTACGGGATTTTTTAGCGGATTGACTCCGACTTCACCATAGCCGCGGAAGGCGATAGGACGGATGTAGCAAGGGGCGACGCCATTGGCTTCGACTACATCGACGACGGCGGCGGAGAGCTGCTCGGTGTCGTAGCCAAGAGGCATGCGGTAGATCTTGGCGGAGTCGATGAGGCGGGCCATATGCTCGGGTAGGCGGAAGATGGCTGCGCCGTTTGGCTGGGCGTAACAACGAATGCCCTCGAAGACTGAGGATCCGTAGTGGACGACGTGTGACATGACGTGGATCTGGGCTTTATCCCATGGAATGAGATTTCCGTTGTGCCAGATATTCTGCGTGGGCTGGATGGGCATTTCGTGCTCCTGGTACGGCTGATTGGCTTCTCGTTCTAGCTAGCTAGTGTGGCTCATCGTTCTAGTGTGACTAAGGGCGGCAGAAAGCTGAAATTTCATTATAACGATGAGGCGTGCGGGACGTGGGAGAATAAGGGGTGATGTTTGATCCGCATGCAATGAGCCTGGCTGGGCTGGAAAACTCGGTTTACGTTCGATTTTCTGTGCTGGCTTTGAGTTCCATTTTCTTCCTGGTGGACCCCTTTGCCGCGCTGCCGACCTTCCTGGCGGTGACGGAGGGAGCCGATGCTGGAAAGCGGAGGCGGATCGCGGGGAAGGCCTCGCTGACGGCGCTGGTATTTCTTTCGGCGTTTGCGGTGGGTGGGCAGTACATCTTCAAGATGTTCGGGATAACGCTGCCGGCGTTCGAGATCGCGGGCGGGATCATTCTGCTGCTGATCGGGCTGGACATGCTGGAGGCGAAGCGGTCTCCGACGCAAGAATCAAGCGGCGATACGGTGGCGGCGGCGAACAAAGAGGACGCGGGGATTGTGCCGTTGGGAATCCCGATGCTGGCGGGGCCGGGATCGATTACCAGCGTGATGGTGCTGGTAGGACAGGCGCAGACGCGCTGGCAGATGGCGGCGATTCTGGGGTCGATCGCGGTGACGGCGGGGATTTGTTACCTGGTGCTGGGGAACTCGGACCGGGTAGGGCGGGCGCTGGGAGATACCGGGATTCGGATCCTGGTACGCATAATGGGGCTTTTGCTGGTGGCGTTGGCGGTGCAGTATTTTGTAAACGGATTGTCAGATCTGGGTGTGATTTCGAAGCCGTAGTGCCGGGGATCAACCGATGATGGAGCTGGGGCGGAGGACGAGGGCTGCACTGCTGTTGGCTGCAGCCGTGGTCTGCGCGGAGCGGCCGGCGTGGGCGCGGTTTCAGCCGGTGACCTGCAAGAACGCGTTTACAGTGGAGCAGGAGCAGACCGAAGGGGCGAAGGTCGCGGCGCAGGTGTACAAGCAGATGCCGGTGCTGCCGGATAGCGATCCGATCTCGCGGTACGTGCAGGGGTTGGGGGCGAAGCTGGTGGAGCAGGCGCCGGGTTACAAGTGGCAGTACAACTTCCACATAGTGGCGAGCGAGGATATCAACGCGTTTGCACTGCCGGGTGGCTCGATCTTCGTCAATCTGGGGACGATTCAGGCGGCAGAGACGGAGGCGCAACTGGCCGGGGTGATGGCGCACGAGATCTCGCATGTGGTGATGCGGCATTCGACCTGCAACATTACGAAGGCGCAGACGCCGAAGCTGGGGTTCGGGATTGCGAGCGTGCTGAGCTCGATTGTGCTGGGAGATTCGGCGTTGGCGTCGGTGGCGCAGGGCGCGCTGGGGCTGGGGGCGAACGCGACGATGATGAAGATGTCCCGCGATGCGGAGCGGCAGGCGGACCTGCTGGGGGCGGGGATTCTGTATGACGCGGGGTACGATCCGCGAGGGCTGCCGCAGTTCTTCGAGACGATCAAGGCGAAGTATGGGGAGGGTGGTTTGTCGTGGTTCAGCGACCATCCGGACCCGGGGAACCGGACGGAAGCTGTGAACAAGGAGATTGCGACGCTGCCGCGACGGGCTGGGGCGACGGTGACGACCGCTGAGTTTACGCGGATCCACGCGTTGGGGATGCAGGCGAAGGTGTACTCGGCCAAGGATGTGGAGGCCGGGGTTTGGCGGCGGACGGGGCTTTATGCGAGCGGCCCGGGCGCTGCGGCGGGGATGGTTCCGGCTATGGAGACGGTTGCAAGCGGCGCCCCGCGGACGGGGAGTGGGGCTACGCGGCTGTCTGGGGTGATGCTGGGGAGTTGCGGCAGCCAGGTGCGGTTTCAAGGTTCGCGGTTTTCGGTGAGCTATCCGCCGTGCTGGAAGGCGGTGGGGGGCCAGGATGGATCGGCTACGGTGGCTCCGCCGGGTGGTTCGGGAAGTGCGGGGCTTACGTATGGGGCGGTGATTGGGTTTGCGAAGCAGGGTGGGGATGGGGTGTCGGATGCGGCGACGCTTTCGGCGGCGACTATGGAGCTGGCGCAGAGGTTGAGCAAGAGCAACGGCGGTTTGCAGCAGGTGAGCAAGCTGCAGGCGCTTTCGCTGGGAGGGCAGATGGCGAATGCCGTGGAGCTGCGCGGGCGATCGGGTGTGGTGGAGGGTGGCGCTCAGCTTGCCGAGCGGGACTGGCTGGTGGCGGTGGCGCGGCCCGATGGGGACTTGAACTACATCGTGTTTGTGGCGCCGGAGCCGGACTTTGAGGCGATGCGTCCGGCGTTTACGGCGATGATGCAGAGCTTTCGTGCGGAGTAGGGGTGGGCTGAAGGCTTTAGTGGACTAGCAGGGCAGAGGCGGCGACCAGCAGGCCCGCTGCGCCGAGAGAGAGTCCGAAGGCGAAGTAGCCGCGGTTGCGGGTGAAGAGGGTGACGGACGAGAGGACGACCGCGATCTGGAGGAGGGCCTCGCCGAGGTCGTAGCGTGCGGCGCGGCGTTCGGAGAGCTTGACCTCGGACTCGAACTCGCGGGCGGCGGCCTGCTCTTCAGCGAGGTCGTGCTGCCACTTGACGATGTGGGCCTTGTACTCGGCCAGCTTGGAGGAGGTGAGGGCTGGGTTGGTGGTGGTCTGGGTGCCGAGGAGATCGACGGTGACGGAGAGGTTGTCCATGCGGATCTTCTTGGCCTGGTACTCGCTCCATTGATCGGCGGCGCGGGACTGCATAAGGACGGCTTCGGTATGGCTGCGATGGCCCAGGACTGTGACCATCGCGACGAGCACTGCGAGGATGGAGATGGCGAGGGAGATGCGTGTGAGGGCTTCGCCCCCGTGTTCATTGGACTCTTTCAAGTGCTCCGAGAATTCCTGGATCTCTGTGGGTTCCATAGGGGGATTTTATTCTCAAGGAGCATGAGGGGCAGAAAGGATAAATTGCAATAAATCTTTGAGGCATAAAGGCGCGTCTTTATTGGCGATGGGGATGTTTTGAACAGATTGGTACGGTTTTACACAAGCGCCTGGGGTTGCGGCGATGGGGGCCGGCTGCTAATCTCAGGAAGTCGCAAAGAGGTCTGGCTAACACGAAAGTGAAGGCAGCTTGCAAGAAACAGAAAAGCAAGGTACTCTTGGTGAGTAGCAAGAAAGCAAGCTTCGCACCTTGGCTCTGGCAGTAAGGGAGTCGGCTCTGGAAGGAACAGAGTTCTGAATGAGGGAAGACGGAGCGCAGTCCAAGTGTTTGATAGCGGTTATGAGCCTAAGGGCCTACCGGCAATCCAACCCAAGCCACTGCAGTTGAAGGGAGGTTTAGGAGCTAAGTGCTCTGCGACTGATTTTCAGTCGTTACGATATTTTGAGTTTTTGCGCTGTGCGAATTTTAGAGTGTTTCCGGCTTCGGTTGTAGGTTTTCGAGAGGTAAATAAAGCCTCAAGAAGGCAAAAAAAGAAGTTGACAAGTCGAAAGAAACTAGATAATCTCGAAAAGTTCGCGCAAAACGTCACAAGCTTTTGAGTGTCTCGCTGGTAAATATTTGCAAGGCCGTAGTAGCCGGCAACAAGCGAGTTCCGCCAAAGCGAACCAAGACGAAAACAGCGCCATCCAGTTCGAGGACACATGTAGTGGCTTATGCCCTGCTGAGTCCTTGATCCAAAACTGCCCGCTTAGGCGAGAGTAGTCGGGATCTTTGACAACATAGTTGAACGTGCCAGTCGTGAGATGATACGAAATTTGGTTTAGTCATTCTCACTAGTAATAACCTCCAGCTCTTTCGAGCAGCTGGGGGCGCTTGATCCACCCCGACCCCTGTCGTTGGGTGGCAAGCAAACCAAGATTAAACGAGAGTTTGATCCTGGCTCAGAATCAACGCTGGCGGCGTGCCTAACACATGCAAGTCGCACGAGAAAGGGACTTCGGTCTTGAGTAAAGTGGCGCACGGGTGAGTAACACGTGACTAATCTACCCTCGAGTGGGGAATAACCTAGAGAAATCTGGGCTAATACCGCATAACACTTACGAGTCAAAGCCGCAAGGCGCTTGGGGAGGAGGTCGCGGCCGATTAGCTAGTTGGCGGGGTAATGGCCCACCAAGGCGATGATCGGTATCCGGCCTGAGAGGGCGCACGGACACACTGGAACTGAAACACGGTCCAGACTCCTACGGGAGGCAGCAGTGGGGAATTTTGCGCAATGGGGGAAACCCTGACGCAGCAACGCCGCGTGGAGGATGAAATATCTTGGTATGTAAACTCCTTTCGATGGGGAAGATAATGACGGTACCCATAGAAGAAGCCCCGGCTAACTTCGTGCCAGCAGCCGCGGTAATACGAGGGGGGCAAGCGTTGTTCGGATTTATTGGGCGTAAAGGGTGCGTAGGCGGTTTGGCAAGTCTTGTGTGAAATCTTCGGGCTCAACCCGAAGCCTGCATAAGAAACTGCCGGGCTTGAGTATGGGAGAGGTGAGTGGAATTTCCGGTGTAGCGGTGAAATGCGTAGATATCGGAAGGAACACCTGTGGCGAAAGCGGCTCACTGGACCATAACTGACGCTGATGCACGAAAGCTAGGGGAGCAAACAGGATTAGATACCCTGGTAGTCCTAGCCCTAAACGATGATTGCTTGATGTGGCAGGTACCCAATCCTGCCGTGTCGAAGCTAACGCGATAAGCAATCCGCCTGGGGAGTACGGTCGCAAGGCTGAAACTCAAAGGAATTGACGGGGGCCCGCACAAGCGGTGGAGCATGTGGTTTAATTCGACGCAACGCGAAGAACCTTACCTGGGCTCGAAATGTAGTGGAATCCGGCAGAAACGTCGGCGTCTAGCAATAGACCGCTATATAGGTGCTGCATGGCTGTCGTCAGCTCGTGTCGTGAGATGTTGGGTTAAGTCCCGCAACGAGCGCAACCCTTATCTTCAGTTGCTACCATTTAGTTGAGCACTCTGACGAAACCGCCTCGGATAACGGGGAGGAAGGTGGGGATGACGTCAAGTCCTCATGGCCTTTATGTCCAGGGCTACACACGTGCTACAATGGCCGGTACAAACCGCTGCAACCCCGCGAGGGTGAGCTAATCGGAAAAAGCCGGCCTCAGTTCGGATTGGAGTCTGCAACTCGACTCCATGAAGCTGGAATCGCTAGTAATCGTGGATCAGCATGCCACGGTGAATACGTTCCCGGGCCTTGTACACACCGCCCGTCACATCACGAAAGTGGGTTGCACTAGAAGTCGGTGCGCTAACCGCAAGGGAGCAGCCGCCCAAGGTGTAATTCATGATTGGGGTGAAGTCGTAACAAGGTAGCCGTAGGAGAACCTGCGGCTGGATCACCTCCTTTCTAAAGAGAACATGTCGGCGTATTTCAATGCCCTGCGAATGCAGGCAGCTCTAGTCTCACGACTATCTGAGTTGAAGTAGCGACCGACAACCATCTGTACAAGCGCAAGCGAGTGCAGATGAGCCTGAACTAAACCTTCTTTATTTCGATATCTGTCAACAACGATAGTCAATAGCGGCGTAGCTGTTATGCACGTTCAACTGTGTCCTCGAAACCTTTCGAGAGAGCTCGATTCCTGGTTCCAGCCCTTCGGGGCTGGAATTCAGCAACAGAGCAGCCTGCGCGTCTATCCCTTGGGATCTACGCTGTAGAGTCGGGCCTGTAGCTCAGTTGGTTAGAGCGCACCCCTGATAAGGGTGAGGTCGGTAGTTCGAATCTACCCAGGCCCACCACCTTTATCCCGATGGTCAGTTATACTGATCTTCAAGGGGCTGTAGCTCAGTTGGGAGAGCACCTGCTTTGCAAGCAGGGGGTCAACGGTTCGATCCCGTTCAGCTCCACCAATATCTTCTCGGAAGTAGTTTCTGCAAGCGATGTCTGCTTGAGGTTGAGTCTCTGCGCTGCAGAGATTGAACCTTGAGCAGGAATGCTCAAGCCGCCCTAGGGTGCGACAGCGATAGCGTAGTAATGCGATTCGCTCACGATTTTTGACAACTGAATAGATTGGGTAAATATAACTACAAGGCTGAGCAGCTAGTCTTTCGGGTAGTTTCTGAAAGCTAACTGTCAATCAGTATTGAGTGTCTTTAGAATATTTTTATACGTGTTACCGGGTCATATCGCGGCATGTAAGTAAAGCCGAGGTTGATCCTGTACGACACAGGCGTGGACTATTATCAAAACGTAGATTGCTCTATGTTGCAAAGGTTGTTTCTTTGCTGCGTGCGAGTAAATTCTATGGTCAAGCTACTAAGGGCGCACGGTGGATGCCTTGGCAGAAACAGGCGATGAAGGACGCGGCAAGCTGCGATAAGCTTCGGGGAGCTGCACACAAGCGTTGATCCGGAGATTTCCGAATGGGGAAACCCACCCAGGTAAAACCTGGGTATGTCCTACTGAATTCATAGGTAGGAACAGGCGAACGGAGGGAAGTGAACCATCTCAGTACCTCCAGGAGGAGAAAGAAACCTCGATTCCGAGAGTAGTGGCGAGCGAAATCGGAACAGCCCAAACCCGTTGCATTAAGGTGTATCGGGGGTTGTAGGGCCTGCAAAAGTAGAGTTACCAATCTGGTTGTTAGCTGAATCTTCTGGAAAGAAGATCCATAGAGGGTGACAGACCCGTAGGCGAAAACGATCCAGACTCGAAGCAGGTACCTGAGTAAGGCGGGGCACGAGAAACCCTGCTTGAATCCACGGGGACCATCCCGTAAGGCTAAATACTCGTTTCTGACCGATAGTGAACCAGTACCGTGAGGGAAAGGCGAAAAGCACCCCATTGAGGGGAGTGAAAAGTACCTGAAACCGTGTGCCTACAAGCAGTGGGAGGACTATGGCCTTCGGGCAATGTCTGACCGCGTGCCTATTGCATAATGAGCCGGCTAGTTATTCTTGTCAGCAAGGTTAAGCGTGAGCGAGCCGCAGCGAAAGCGAGTCTGAATAGGGCGTTAAGTTGGCAGGAATAGACGCGAAGCGGGATGATCTACCCTTGGCCAGGTTGAAGATGGGGTAACACCCATTGGAGGACCGAACCGGTGTTTGTTGAAAAAAGCTCGGATGAGCTGAGGGTAGGGGTGAAAGGCTAATCAAATTCCGTGATAGCTCGTTCTCTCCGAAATAGCTTTAGGGCTAGCGTCGGGTGATTTGGATCGGTGGTAGAGACATGGATGGACTAGGGGGCTTTCCGGCTTACTGAATCCAACCAAACTTCGAATGCCGATCACAACCAGCCCGGCAGTCAGACTGTGGGGGCTAAGCTTCACAGTCAAAAGGAAAACAGTCCAGATCGCCTGCTAAGGTCCCAAAATTACAGTTAAGTGGGAAAGGAAGTCGGAACGCTCAGACAGCCAGGAGGTTGGCTTAGAAGCAGCCATCCTTTAAAGAAAGCGTAATAGCTCACTGGTCAAGCGGTCCGGTGCCGACAATACAACGGGGCTAAAACTGTATACCGAAGCAGCGAATGCATCCCTTTTAGGGGTGCGTGGTAGGAGAGCATTCTCTCGTGGATGAAGCGTAACTGGGAAGATACGTGGACATTAGAGAAGAGACCCTGCCGGCATAAGTAGCGATAATGAAGGTGAGAACCCTTCACGCCGAAAGTCTAAGGTTTCCTGAGGAAGGTTAATCCGCTCAGGGTTAGGCGGTCCCTAAGTCGAGGCCGAGAGGCGTAGACGATGGATATCCGGTTAATATTCCGGACCTCCCAATACCTCGTTATACGATGGGGTGACGCAGAAGGATAAGCAGGACCTCCTATGGCTATGGGGTTCGATACGCGTAAGCTGGTTTCTCTAGGCAAATCCGGAGAGACTTAACAGTGAGGCGTAAAGCAGTAAGCCGTATGGCTGAAAGCTGCTGATTTCATGCTGCCAAGAAAAACCTCTAAGGAGAGGGATTGGGAACCGTACCACAAACCGACACAGGTAGACGAGGAGAATATCCAAAGGCGCTCGAGTGAAAGCTTGTTAAGGAACTCGGCAAATTAGACCCGTAACTTCGGGAGAAGGGTCGCCCCTCAGTGTGCAAGCACAGAGGGGCCGCAGTGAAACGCGAACGGCGACTGTTTAACAAAAACACAGGTCTCTGCAAAGTCAAAAACGACGTATAGGGGCTGACTCCTGCCCGGTGCCGGAAGGTTAAAAGGAGAGGTTAGCCGCAAGGCGAAGCTTTGAATTGAAGCCCCGGTGAACGGCGGCCGTAACTATAACGGTCCTAAGGTAGCGAAATTCCTTGTCGGGTAAGTTCCGACCTGCACGAATGGAGTAACGATCGTTCGACTGTCTTAACGAGTTGCTCGGCGAACTTGTAGTACCGGTGAAGATGCCGGTTACCCGCAGCTAGACGAAAAGACCCCGTGCACCTTTACTATACTTTTACTATGAGTTACGGCAATTGCTGCGCAGGATAGGTGGGAGGCTTTGATACCAGACTTTTGGGTTTGGTGGAGCCAACGGTGAGATACCACCCTGCGATTGTTGTGATTCTAACCTGCTCCCGTGATCCGGGAGAGGGACATAGTAAGACGGGTAGTTTGACTGGGGCGGTCGCCTCCTAAATTGTAACGGAGGCGCGCGAAGCTACACTCAGGTCGTTTGGAAATCGACCGTCGAGTGCAAAGGCATAAGTGTGGTTAACTGCGAGACCTACAAGTCGAGCAGATGCGAAAGCAGGCCTTAGTGATCCGGTGGTTCTGTATGGAAGGGCCATCGCTCAACGGATAAAAGGTACGCCGGGGATAACAGGCTGATCGAAGCCAAGAGTTCATATCGACGCTTCGGTTTGGCACCTCGATGTCGGCTCATCGCATCCTGGAGCTGTAGAAGGTTCCAAGGGTTAGGCTGTTCGCCTATTAAAGCGGTACGTGAGCTGGGTTCAGAACGTCGCGAGACAGTTCGGTCTCTATCTGCTGTGGGCGTAGGAGATTTGAAGAGGGCTGTCCTTAGTACGAGAGGACCGGGATGGACGAACCTCTTGTGTTCCAGTTGTCCTGCCAAGGGCACGGCTGGGTAGCGAAGTTCGGTTGTGATAACCGCTGAATGCATATAAGCGGGAAGCACGCTCTAAGATGAGATCTCCCAACCCAAAAGGGAAATGAAGGGCCCAGGAAGACCACCTGGTTGATAGGCTGGAGGTTGAAGTGCAGTAATGCATGTAGCTTACCAGTACTAATCGCCCGTTCGGCTTGTCCATAGAATTTACTCTGCGCAGTGAGAAAGTCCACTGTTCTAGAGCATTCAATACAAGCTTTGTAGTTATAACTTTTGGATAAAACGCAACATGTAACAAACGTCTAAACCCAATCTATTCAGTTGTGGAAGATCGCGCGAGCGAGATTTCTAAAGTTTGCCGGTGAGTTTACCGCGAGGGTCACACCCGTTCCCATCCCGAACACGGAAGTTAAGCCTCGTTGGGCCGATGGTACTGCACGCGTAAGTGTGTGGGAGATTAGGTGATCGCCGGCATAATACAGAAGCCCCATCTTTTCGAGGATGGGGCTTTTTACTTTGCTTCGGTATGATATCCCGATGGGTATTCTTCAATTGCGAGGTATTTGGAAGCCTAGATTTACGCGAAATGGACTTCTGACGATAGTGGCTGCTGTATCGCTGTTTCGCCTTGGGACGAATCAGCTCTTGAGTGAACAAAAGACAGCGACGCGGCTGAAGACGATTGCGTTTATGACTGACTTCGATGTAAAGGACGACGCGGTTGGAATCTGCAAGGCAGTCATGGATGGAATCGCGCCCGGGGTGCGGATCCTGGACATCACCCATGAGGTGACACCATATGCGATCGAGGAAGGAGCCAGGTTCTTGGCTGGCTCTTCACCTTACTTTGCGGATGATGCTGTGTTTGTCGTGGTTATCGATCCTACGGTGGGGAGTGCACGGAAGGCGATCATTGCCAAGTCTAAGAGAGGGCAATTCTTTGTCCTGCCGGACAACGGGCTGCTGACGTTGGTTCAAGATCGGGATGGGATTATCGCGGCCCGGGAGATTACGAATCCAGCCTGGATGATTGGAGCGAAGCTATCGTCCACGTTTCATGGACGGGATATCTTTTCTCCGGCCGCGGCGCATCTGGCGCGTGGGGACGACTGGACTTCGGCAGGGCCGGAGCTGAAGGTCGCTTCGTTGGTGCGATTGGATATCCAGACAGCCAACGTGGATGCGACGGGACTCCATGGAAGGGTGATCGGAACGGATGGGCCGTTTGGGAATCTGGTCTTGAATGTTCCAGCCGAGACCTTTACGAAGCTGGGGTACAGGCTAGGGGAGAAGGTTCCTTTGGTGCTGGATGGAAAGAAGTATGAGTTTGCCTTCGTAAAGACGTTCAGCGATGTCCCGGTTGGTGAGCCGCTTTTCTATATCGATTCGCGTGGCAGGTTAAGCCTGGCGATCAATCAGAGAGATTTCTCCAAGACGTATGCAGTGTCCGAGGGAGCTGAGATCTCTATCCCGAATAAGCCTTAGGGGACTAGGGATAGAGATTTAGTTATCGTTGTCTTTACCCGGGTTCTTTCTGTTTCGCTCTGTATCTCGTAGTCGCCTGACCTTGTCGATCTGTTGTTCGGTTTTGCGGATGTCCTGTTCGGCGTTGTGGAGCTCGTCTCGTACTTGCTTATCGGAGAGGGTTCGTCCGCCCGAACCTATCGCGGTCTGGCTGCCATCGGCCCCGATTGCGATTCGCGTTCCATTGCTGCCAGCGTAGACGACGCTGCCGTCCGCGCCCTTCGAGTAGTGCGTGCCATCTGAGCCGGTGTAGGCGATGCTACCATCTGCTCTTTTCGAGAGTTTGGTGCCGCTCGGACTGCTATAGGTTGTGCTTCCATCCGCACCTTCGACCAGACGGGTATCGTCCGCGCCGCGATAGACGCTGCTGCCGTCGCTCCCGGCCTTGATGTTCAGACCATCTTTACCGACGATGACTTTGCTGCCGTCGGCGCCCGAGATGATCTTGACGCCATCTTTGCCGATGTAGACGCTGCTGCCGTCCTCACTCGTAATGTTGAAACGGTTGGAGGCTGGGGGTGCGGGCGGGGCTGGCGGGAGGGGAGACAGGTTCGCCTTCTTGAAGGCGATGTCGCCTTCGCTGGTGCTAATGCGGATGAGAGATCCGCCCTTGCCTACAGTTCCCGCGAATTTTTTATGGGATTTGTTCTCTTCGGTGGGAAAGGAGTAGTCGTTCTCGATGTCACCATTAGTGGTTTCAGCCTGGACGGTGAAGTTAGCGTGTTCGGGAACGGTCAAATTGACGGAGCCACTGCGGTTTTCGATGGTGACGTTGCCGAGGGGCGGTGCGCTGGTAAGTTCGACGGAGCCGTTGCGATTGGTGACGGAGAGATCGCCGGAGATGCGGTCGAGCGTGATGTTGCGGTTGCGGGTGATGAGAGTTACGGGGCCAACGGCCTCGGAGGCGGAGAGGTCGGAGTTGTTGGCGATCTCGACCTCGCCGTCGAGGCGCGCGAGCTGAAGGTCGGTGCGGCTGGTGTGGAACTTGACGACGGAGCGAATGCGTTCCAGACGAGTGGTGCCAAAGAATTCGCCGCGGAGGTTTACGGCCCCGCCGATATCGGAGAGGGTGAGGTCGCGGCCTCGGCCTTCGAGGGTTATGTCTCCGGTGACGCTGTGGGCGGCGAACGAGGATCCGCCGTTGTTGATGCGGGTGGTGACGGCTCCGCCGATGGCACTCAGTTCGACGTCGCCGTGATTTGCTGTGACGTTGACCGGGGCTTTGATGGAGTTGACGTGCACGTCGCCGTGATTGGCCATGATGGTGACAGGGGAGACGAGGGGCACGGTGACGGTCAGGTCGGCGTGAGTGCCTTCGAGCGAGGGCACGGTTAGATTGAGGCTGCTCCCGAAGCTTCCATTGGGAGTGGTATTGATTTGGGGGTTGAGCTCTCGAGCGCGGCTGTCCGCGTCCGAGTCGGAGCGGGTGTAGACCTCTTTGTGGACGGTGACGTGGATCTGGTTGTCGTCACTGGTGCCGGAGACCGTAACGTCGCCCCGGGGGTTGCTGATGTTGAGCATCGTATTCGCAGGGAAGGCCTGGTCGAGGGTCTGATCGCTCTCGTGTTTATCGCCGAGGAACTGATCGATGTTGTCCTGATTGATGCTGAAGCCGTGCGCGAGGAAGTTGCGGCCGGCGTCGTTGTAGCCGTTGAAGGCTATTCCAGCTACGACGATCAGGACGAGCAGGGTGATGACTCCGCCTCCGACGTTGTGGCGGATGTAGGGAGCGTTCCCGTTTTGTTGGCTGGCTCGTTGGGCGTTGCGGTCGAAGACCCACTCGATGAGCAAGACGACGCCGATTGCCACCAGGAGCAAAGGCCAAAAGTGGCCGAACCAGAAGCCAAACCGGTAGAAAGAGAGGTGGCCGAGTTGGATAAGGAGGAAGACCACTCCGGCGGCGACGACCAGCAGAGGGCCGACGATGGAGCCACGCCGCATGCCGCGGAGGTGCGCACGGTAGGCGTCGCGCTGGGCCCGCACTATGTCACGCTGGGCTCGGGCCTGATCCCTGAGAACGCGGCGCTGATACTTCCAGTCCGGGCCGTAGGGCGGACCTGGAGGTGGTGGTGGATAGGGTGGAGGATAGCCTGCCATGTTTATCTCCCTTCCTGGTCGTGCGTGTTGTCGGAGGGGACGATGGAGGTGGTGGTGGCGGCTGGGGCCGGCGTGGCTGCCTGAGCGGCGGAGGGCGGATACGGATAGCCGGTCATGACAGTTCTGCTGTAGGCGGCGCGTTCAAAGATGGTCATCAGCCCAGCGACGATGATGAAGAGCGGCCAGCTATGGCCCCAGGAGAGGATGTCAAAGGTGGCCAGAAGAAAGATGACTCCGACGAGGACGATCCAGATGGAGCCGCGCAGGGCGCGGAAGACCCGGATCTGGTAGGTCGAAGTCCCGTCATCGGCGAGGCTGCCGCCGGTATCGGTCATTTTGCGGACGAAGATCCAGATCCCCAAGGCGATAAGAAGGAATGGGGTGACGTGGCGGGCTGGGAAGCCATGCAATATGCCCAGGTTTCCGACGAGGAAGAAGACTCCCAGGCCGATCAGCCAGATCGCTCCGACGGGGAAGCGATTGCGAGAGGCGGCGTTCGGGTCCACGTAGGGATCGTTCGATGGGAAGGGCGCGCCGTAGGGTGGCACAGGCGGAACCGGAGGGACGGTGTAGTTATATCCTTCAGCCGGTGCGCCCCAACTGGAGGCGGGCGGGGTGTAGGGAGGATATCCCGCCGCGGCATAGGGCGGATTGGCAGGATTCGCCTCGTGCGGCATCGGGGCTGCCGCGGGCCAGGCCTTGCCGAAGCCGAGTCTCTCCGCGAGCTCGTTCAGGCCGAAGGGATTGGGAAGCGGGGTCCCCGCGAGACGGGCGCGGGCGGTGTGATTGGCCTCGATGGCCTGGTAGACGATCCAGCCGGCTACGAAGAGGCCGAAGATATCGTGCTCACTGGCTAGACTGACGAGGATCACGAAGACGGCGAGGTGGACGACTCCCTTTGCATACTGGCCGTTGTACATTGCGCCGACGCCCGGAATGAAGCCGAGGAGCGTGGCAAGGGCGGGACTGGGAGAGCCTGGGACGCGAGGCGGCGGGATGACACTGTCGACGACGTAGTTTACGTTTGCCGAATTTGCTTCGTAGGGATAGGACGTGGCGTTCGGGGGCGCTCCCACGCCTGCAAGGCGAGCAGCGAGACAGGGTTCGCAGAATACGGCGGAGCCGACGCTTCGAGTGCACTCCTGGCAGAGGGGCTTACCGCAGTTCTGGCAAAAGGCTACACGTTCACGATCAGAATGGTTTGCACAGTTCATACCAGTCTCCCTTCTTTTATTTTTACTTGGCTGTCGTTCGTGATGCATGGGGCAGTGTCGGGAGAAAGAATTGCAAGGCTCTGCAATAGGGGAGGCGCAGGGGAGAGATCTGGGATGCGACGGACGAGGCCGGCTACAACGTAGCGCGAGTTATCGCCAGGGCTGGCGGCCGGGCTCTCGCGGCGGCTGGTGCCAGGGCGGGGGACAGGTTTGCGTTTTTGGTTCTCCTGATCCGGCTGACCTGTCTGTCCGTTGGGGTTGCCGCCCGAGGGCTTCGCATCGGGGTTGTCGGGGGCAGACTGGACGGGCGCGGCAACGGGGAGGCTGTTCTCTACATCGGAGGAGCGCTGCAGGTCGTGGACGCGGGACTCCAGCTCATAGACGACGCGCAGGTTGTCATAGTAGCGGACGACGTGGGCGTTGGCCTCCGAGAGGCTTCGCTTGAGACTCGAAGGGCGCAGATCGCTTGCCCGGAGTTGAGTGAGTTTGAGGCCGGTGAGATTCAAAGTGAGGGCTACGGAGAAGAACGCCATCGCCGCAGTCATGGCTAACCGGGGTTGAAGCAGATTATGCCCTAAGGCCCGGAGATTGAGGATGGCAGCGAAACGATTGCGGAAGGGCAGAACGTTCGAGGAGCTCGCTGCGGCTTCCAGGTGTATTCCTACCGTGGGGCGGCTCAGAAGCGTATTGGAGGGCACGAGGAAGGGCGAATGCGCGTTTCCTTTCGTGGCCGAAGCAGATGCGCCGCTGGTGCTGGCGAGGATGCGGTCTAAAAGAGCGGCGGAGGGTTCGGGGCGGGGATACTTGAGCATCTCCAGCCAGGCGGTTCCACGTTGGGCGTCCGCCATCATCTCGCTGCAGCTTACACAACTGAGGAGATGGAGATCGAAGATGGACTGATCTGCGGGGGAGAGGGTGCCGTCCAGCGCATCCATCAGCATTGCTTCGCACTGGGCACAATGCTGGGGATTGCCCGACTGCGAGGGCTTTGCGGTGCCGAATTGGTTGAGGTCCTGCTTCTTGTCTGGCACTTAAATCACCTGCCCTTCTATACGTTGCAGAAGCCTTGCAAGTTCCCCGCGACCACGACTGATGCGGCTTTTGACGGTACCTTCCGGGATGCGGAGGACCAACGCAATCTCTTTGTAATCCATATCTTCGAGATCGCGAAGGATGACAGCCTCGCGGAGCTCGGGGGAGAGCTGTTTGAGAGCGGCCTGGACGCGGACTTTGAGCTCGAGACCGGCGACGTGCTGCTCTTGAGAGGGACGGGGATCAGCGAGACGGTCAGCCATGGTGGGGCCATCCTCTTGACCGTCGAAGGTGGCGTCCAGGGAGTCGGAGGCACGGTCGAGACGGGTTCGGCGAAAGTGATCGACCAGGAGATTGCGGGCCAGAGTGGTGATCCAGGTCTGGAAGCTGCCCTTGAGGGTGTCGAAGCTGGCGAGGTTCTTGTAGAGCTTGAGGAAGACGTCCTGGGTCAGATCCTCGGCGTCGGTGGCCGAGCCGGTGAAGCGGTAGCAGATAGCGTAGATGCGGCGATGCTGCGAGACGACGAGCTGCTGCCAGGCCTGCGGATCGCCGGCGATGCATTGGCGGACTAGCCTGCTGACGGCCTCCTGCTCGGCTTCTTGTTCCGGGGTACGCTGCAACTTGGCCTCGGGTGGAGATGTAGATGGTGGAAGCAGTGTATCGCGGGAGGAGGCTGCAGGGGTGGTTTGCGGCAGCGAAGTAACCCTATCGGCACTGGGGCGGGTCAGCCTGTGGAGCGGAAGCCGATGACCGGGGAGGCCGCTCGGAACCGGGATCGCGATGTGTAAAACGCCCATGCGATCTATACGCATGGGCGTTTGGGATTGTTCAACGTCAGATGATTGCTCGAAGAGCCGTCAGATTACAGGGCAGGAGTGAGAACGCCACAGGCGAGGCGGTTTCCGGCGTTGCCAGTCGGATCGGTCTTCATGTCGTCAGCCTTCTCGTGGACCACGATGGAGGTTCCGCCGTTGGCGATAACCGAGTTAGGAGCGTTTGGGTCGAGTGAGATGTAGTTGATGGTAAAGGTGGCTTCGCCGGTGTGACCTTCGCCAACCATGATGTTCTGGGGAAGATCGCCGTCGTGATGACCCATGGGATTCTGGAGACCATGCTGCTTGTTCTCGGGGTTGAAGTGGCCAGCGGCGGACTTGAAGTCTGGGGCTTCGCAGAGGGGTTTGGCGTGAATATGGACTGCGTGCTCGCCAACAGGAAGGTTCTTGAGCTGGATCTTGATGTTTACACCCTTCTTGACCTGCTTAAGGGTGACAGTTCCGGCTTCTTCGCCCTGACTGTTCTTCAGGTCGACCTTGTAGGTCGGACTGGACGATTTCGCGAAGGCGGGCGAAGCGAGGAGGCAAATTGATAGAGCGGCGAGCGGAAAGCGCATAGAGCATTTCTCCTGAAGAAGCTCAATCCAGAATACTCCAGCGATCTGGAGAGGTTTTCGTGATGGGATATAAGATTTTGATGCGAGAAGGTTTCGGCTGGATTAGCGGGATTGAACTCTAGTTTTCTTTGAGGGCGCGATGAATCGAAGAGATTTTTTGCAGGGTTCGGGGAGTCTGGCTGGGTTGGGGTTGGTGGGGTGTGCTCGCCGCGCGGTGGTGGGGGCCGGGGTTCCAGGGTTGCCGTTTTACGATGCGGTTCCGGTGCTGGCGCCGATTCGGGCGCATGAGGACCGGATCTTCCGCATTACGGTGTGTCTTCGTCCGTTCCGGGCGGAGGGTCCGAGGCTGGATGTGGAGCGGGTCGGCGATGCGGTGGTGGTGCATAACTATGGGCATGGCGGAAGCGGCTGGTCGCTCTCGTGGGGTTCGAGCACGATCGCGGTGCGGAAGGCGATGGAGGCGGTCGCGACCGCGGGTGGCAGCAAGGACGTCGCTGTCATCGGGGCGGGAGCTCTGGGGCTTACTTCGGCTTCGCTGCTGCAGCGGGCGGGCGCGAAGGTGACGATCTACGCGAAGGAGCAAGCTCCGTTTGTGCGGTCTTCGCGGGCGACTGGATCCTGGACGCCTGACTCGCGGGTGGCGCTGACGGCCAAGGCTGCTCCGGGATTCGGGGCGCTTTGGGAGGAGATGGCGCGGACCTCGTTTGCCATGTATCAGAGTTACCTGGGGATGGCGGGGAATCCGATCGAGTATACGGATCGCTATGCGCTCTCGGACCTGAGTCCGCAGGAGGAGCAGGCGAAGCCGAGGGAACCGGAGCGGATCGAGTTTGCGCAGTATCGGAGCCGCATTCGGGACCTTACGCCGCGGCCGACCTCTCTGCCGCCGGGAAGTCATCCGTTTCCAACGAAGTATGCGTGGCGGAGCACTTCGCTGACGTTCAATGTGGCGGACTACTCGCGGCAGTTGACTACGGACTTCCTGATTGCAGGCGGGAAGATCGAGACGACCGAGTTTCACACGCCTTCGGAGCTTAGTGCCCTGCCGCAGAAGGTGATCATTAATTGCACCGGATATGGGGCGCGGGCGCTGTGGAAGGACGAGTCGATTACGCCGGTTCGGGGGCAGATTGCCTGGCTGATTCCGCAGCCGGAGGTGAACTATGGGCTGGGCTTCGGGAGCCTAAACGTGCTGGCACGCCGGGACGGGATCGTGATGCAGACCAACGAGCAAGGCGATGCCACGGGGTGGAACGATGCCAACGAGACGCCGGACCGGGGCGAGGCTGACCGGGCCGTGCAGATGCTGGCAGCGATGTATGCCCGGATGGCTGTCCCGGCGGGTGGGCGGCGGGCTTCGGCTTGAGACCCCCTCCCCCGGGGTATTTGCCCAAATTCTTCATTTCATTTGGTTTGGGCTTGGACTTTTCTTGCTGTAGTCGCGGCCTAAAACTGCAACTGCAACGACAAAAAAAATACAGGGGTTCTTCGCTGCGCTCAGAATGACGACGTAAAGCGTAAAACAGCAACTTCAATTGCGCTCCAACTACAGCAGCAGCTACTGCACAGTGCTCTGGCATCTGGTTCGATGGCTTGTCTTTTTTGAAAGATCTTGAGGTGCTTTCGCCTTCGGTACGCTTGGTTGTCTGAACTTTACTTCTATTTCTATTTTATCGAGTGGCGCATAACTTAAGTGCCACTTGGATGTCTCTGGTTTGGAAGGGGTTAGGTTGAATTGGGGCTTGACAAGGTATTTTGCTGGAGATTTTGAGGGTGCGATTGTAAGTGGTTTGTTTTTAGTTGGTTGGGGTTAGCTCTAGCTGCTCGGAGTGGTGTTCGTCGAGGTAGGGCTGGAAGTGGGCGCGGCAGCGGGCTTCGTAGAGGCCGGCGGCTCCGACTACGACGAGCTCCTGGCTTTGGCCGAGCCGCTGGGTGTGGATGGCGGGGGCTCCGCAGGTCATGCAGACGGCGGAGAGCTTGGTGACCTCGTCGGCGATGGCCATGAGGTTGGGGATGGGGCCGAAGGGTTCGGCGTTGAAGGTGGTGTCGAGGCCGGCGATGAGGATGCGCTTGCCGAGGTGGACCAGTTCGACGGTGAGGGAGATGATGGCGCTGTCGAGGAACTGAGCCTCGTCGATGCCGATGACGTCGATCTCGGCGAGGTTGGGGAAGAGGGCGGCCTTGAGGTCTTCGGTGGTGGCGACGGTGACGGCCTCATGGGTCTGGGCGCTGTGGCTGGCGATGGCGGTGCGGTGGTAGCGGAGGTCGATGTCGGGCTTGTAGCAGGCGACGCGCTGGCGGGCGATGCGGGCTCGCTTGAGGCGGCGGATGAGCTCTTCGGATTTGCCGGAGAACATGGGGCCGGTGATGACTTCAATGCGGCCAGGGGCGTGGATGGTCATGGTAGAGAGAGCCTTTGGGGCGGGGTATGTCTTGCTTTCGTTCCAGGAGGGTTTGGTGCTTTCTTGTCTCTTGCGGGAGGTGATCGAGGAGATGCTTGTTTCCCGCGGCCTGGTTCGTCTTTTTATCCTACAGGTGGGTGAGATGGAAAAAGGATTGGCACCTGCGTTTGTGGCCGGGGAAGAGTCTAGATCCCACCCTTCGCATGAGACAAAGGCGCGAAGGATGGGGCACCCGGGAGGTTGTGGTGGGTGAAGAGAACAGGCAACGGCGTTGGGTTGGTGTGAGGTTTGTTCGACCTGGAGTTGTGGGGCTGGGGGAGTAAGGCGGTCGTGCTTCGCACGATACCCCACCCTATTTGCGATGAGACTGCAAAAAGGATGGGGCACCCGCGTTTGTGGCAGGGGAGAGAAGAGGATAGACGACGGTGTTGGGGATGGTAATGGGGGTTGCGGGAATGTCGGAGCAATAGGCACTTGGGTCGGCGAATTTTAACAAAGAAGATCGGGGTTGGCCGTGCTAGTGTTTGGAAACAATGAAGATATGGGCCTTAATTGCAGTTTATGGAGTCGTGTGGCTCATGACTGGATGCGGAGGGACGCCGGCTCCGGTAGTAAAGGCTGTCGACACGAGTCTGCTTGCCGGAAACTGGCAGCTTACGGATTCGATGCCGAGCGGTTTATTCATTTTGGGACAGCAGAATCCTTTCCGGCTTGCGGTGAATTTTGATGTGTCCGGAAATGTGATCTCGGCGACCGGTGTTGTGAATGACCACTGTACGAACAGTTCTGTCCCCTCCGGTGTTTCGTTCGGCTTGCTGTCGACGACTGGCACTATCGCGCCTGATGGGAGCTTTACCGTGCAGACGCAGGGGAATTTACCGGCGTCGCAGATGGTGAC
Source organism: Granulicella sp. dw_53 (assembly GCF_018449545.1). Lineage (GTDB taxonomy): Bacteria > Acidobacteriota > Terriglobia > Terriglobales > Acidobacteriaceae > Edaphobacter. The sequence continues at coordinate 477,831 of NZ_JAAVUR010000002.1, forward strand.
GATTCAGGGTTCGATGCCGAAGACTGCTGGCGGGCCATGGTCGGGGACCTACTCCTCTGCGTTGAGCTCGCCATTGCCTGGGGGATGTACGGAGAGTAGTTCGGGATCGTTTACTGCGACCCCATTTGCCCTTGTGAACGGGACCTATGCGGGAGCGGCGACGGGGGGAGGAATTATCAGCGGTCAAGCGGGTGCGCCGGTGGTTCCTCCGCCGACGAGCATCGAGATAACGGTTCAACAGGGCGGAGATGCGTCGATCCAGGTGGGGAGCTTGCGGTTTCCGAAGATCTCGATTCTGACGGGCAGCATACGGGTACAAGGGTCGAGTTGTTTCGCCTCGGGTACGACGGATGGGACGTTGTTGAGCAACATCGAAGGGAACAAGATTGAACTGGTGTTTGCCATGGACGATGGGTCGATGATGCGGCTGTCGGGGTCGCTGACGGATGCGACGGAGTCTCAGATCACGGCCGGCTTGGTGCTTGTGACGGGCGGCCGATGTGGAGCCAGCTCGCCTTATACGTTTGTGGCCAGGGTGCTTGACCGGAAGCCTTGAGTTGTTGGCGACTTGGTCTGACGGTGTGGGTCTGCCGTGTGCTTCATGAAAAACGGGATTTCGTGAGCTTCACTTTCTGATCCTGCCTCTAAGGCAGGACGTGGGAATCCCTGCGGGATTCCCACGTCCTGCAGCCTTTACGACGAGTGGCGTTTGTGGCTGGGGAAGAGTCTAGATCCCACCCTTCGCATGAGACAGAGGCGCGAAGGATGGGGCACCCGGGCTGTTGGGGTGGGTTGAAGAGAACAGACGGCGCGTTGGGGTTGGTAATGTTCTTTTGACCCCGAGTTGTGGGTTGGGAGAAGAAAACGGTCGTGCTTTGCACGATACCCCACCCTATTTGCGATGAGACTGCAAAAAGGGTGGGGCACCCGGATTTGTGGCGGGGGTGGAGAGCGGAGGTCCCACTCTTCGCGAGAGACTATATGGGTGGCATGGATTGGTGGAAGGGTTGTACGGTTCGATTTCTTGAAGGGAATTTCGGTAATGAAGGCGATGAGGGTTACAGGCTGGGTTTTGCTAGGCGTTGCGCTGATCGTTTTGGTTGGGGCGATCACGATCAAGGTGCGTGGCTTTCGAGCGACGGAGGAGCCTTCGCACTTCGAAGCTGCTGTCGCGCGTGGCGTGCGCAACTTCGCCATCCCCAGGGCCGAAGCCCGTCGTGCGAATCCGTACCCGAGCGATACTCTTGCGGTGCAGCAGGGCCGCGAGCTGTTCTTGACTCGCTGTGCTACCTGTCATGGAGTCGACGGACGCGGGACGACGCCGATCGGCAGGAACACCTATCCGCGCGTGCCGGACCTTCATGCAGGTGCGACTCAAGACCTTTCGGATGGACAGATTCACTCCATCATTGAAGACGGTGTGCAACTGAGCGGAATGCCGGCGATGCCTGGTCTCCGTTCGCCGGCAAAGGAAGATAGTTGGGCTCTTGTCTCTTATATTCGCAGCCTGCGCACTCCTTCGAGCGCCGATGTGAGATTGCTGCAGGCCTCCACTGAGGGTGCTCGCTATGTGGGTTCTCAGTCTTGTGAGCGCTGCCACTCGGCCATTTACGAGCGATGGAAGAAGACCCCGATGGCGAATGTCGTTCGCGATCCCCGCGAGCAGCCCGATGCCATCCTTCCCGACCTGAAGACGAACGATGTTGCAAAGTTCACGGCCGACCAGGTGGCACTCGTCTATGGCAGCATCTGGAAGCAGCGCTACTTCACTAAGGTTGGAGACGATTATTACCCGCTATCGGCTCAGTGGGACATCGGCAATAAGAAGTGGATGAAGTACCACGTCGCAGACACGGGCGCCGACTGGTGGGCCGCCTTCTATCCCTCGGACAATATGCAGCGCCCGACCGGGCCGACGTGTGACGGGTGCCATTCGGTGGATTACGACATCCACACGAAGAAGGTCGCGGAGTGGAATGTAGGATGTGAACGCTGCCATGGACCGGGTAGTGAGCACGTTGCTCATCCGACGCGCTTGAATATTCAAAATCCTTCGCAGATGGATTCTGTGGCTTCGAACGATACCTGCATTCAGTGCCACTCGCAGGGCCAACCAAAGACGAAGATCATCGAAGGTAAGGCCTATGACTGGCCTGTAGGCTACGAGGTGGGCAAGCGTCTGCAGGACTACTGGAGTCTTGAAGACATGACGCTTGGGCAGACAGACTTTCTGCACTTTGCGGATGGCACTGCGCATAAGAACCGGATGCAGGGCAATGACTTTATCCAGAGCGTGATGTATGAGAAGGGCGTCACCTGTGCCTCATGCCATGACGTTCATGGAACCGCGAACTATGCTCAATTGCGTAAGCCTGCGGACAAGATCTGTCTCGATTGCCATGCTGCGAACTCGCCGAACGGTCCTCATGTTGCCAGTTTGGAAGAGCATACCCATCACAAAGCTGGAAGCCCTGGCAGTCAGTGCATTGCCTGCCACATGCCCAAGATCGAGACGCAGGGTGTACCTGGAGCTTTTGTGCGCTCACATACGTTCAGGTTCATTACTCCGGCGATGACGGAGAAGTACAAGATTCCGAATAGTTGCACGAGTTGTCATATGGACAAGTCGACCGATTGGGCTACTAAGGAACTTCTTGGTTGGAAAGAGATGTCACCGTGGCGTATTGCTCAGAGGTGATTGTTTGTTTCTGCATGAACCGGGGAGTGGTGATCCTTGGATAGGAAGGCGGTCGTGCTTTCGCACGATACCCCACCCTATTTGCGATGAGACTGCAAAAAGGATGGGGCACCCGCGATTGTGGCTGGGGGATAGCTGAGATCCCACCCTTCGCGAGAGACAGAGGCGCGAAGGATTGGGCACCCGGGCTGTTGTGTGAGTACAGCCGTTGGGTTGTGATGGGGCACCTGGTTTGGTGGGGTTGTGGGTTACTTAGTTGTGGGTTACTTGTTCGATTGTTGTTGGGCTAGTTCTTTGTGGTAGGTGGCTTCGTGTTCTAGTACGGCTTTGTGGTAGCCGTTGGGGTCGATCCAGATGGCGGGGCCTTCTTTGGGGAGGCGGTCTAGTTTGGCCAGGAGGTCGAAGTAGGCTCCGTGTGCGCCGAGGAAGATGTCGCAGGGCAGGGCTTTGAGGGTGGCGAAGGTGTGGTCGAAGTCTGTGGTGATGCCGGGGTAGGCGGCCGGTCTTCCGTGGCTGGGGATGAGCGGTACGCCGGGGTTGAGTCCCCAGCCGCCGACGATGACGACGTTGAGGGTGCGGCCGTTTTCGTGGGTCTGCATGGTCCAGGCGGTGCAGCCGCGGGTGTGTCCGGGGGTCTTGTGGGCGGTGATGGTGGTGCCGCCCAAGGTGACGGTGTCGAGGTCGTGCAAGGTGCGGTCGACGCGGGCGGGAGGGAAGCGCTGGATGGTGGGATCGAAGTCGGTGGCTCCGCCGGATTGGATGACTTCGACGTCGCCGTCCATGACCATGTGCTGGGCGTGGGTCTCTCTGAGGACCTCGGCTGCGCCGGCGGCGTGATCGTAGTGAGCCTGACTGCTGAGGAGGATTTTGGTGTCGGTCCAGCGGAGGCCTAGTTGTTCGACGCTGTGGCGGATCTGGGCGGGGGAGGACTCGAGGTTGGCGTTTATGAGGATGTTGCCCTTGGGGGTGGTGATGAGGTAGGCGGCGAGGTCGCGCGATCCGACGTAGTAGAGGTTGCCGGAGATCTTGAAGGGGGCGATGGGGGTGGTCCAGTCGGCGGGGACGGCGCGGCAGGGCAGAGTTGCGAAGGTGAGGAGTAGAGCGAGGAAGAGGCGAATTTTCATGTGTAGTGCCAAGGTATCGCGGGGAGGAGTGTGGGAATCGCTTGTAACCGCAGGAGTAAACATGGCTCCGCCTGCGGGGAGTTCTTCAGGAGCGCGGGCTGTTGTTTGGTGTTAGGGGAGGGGCTGCCAGAGCTCGAGGCGGTTGCCTTCGGGATCGGTGATCCAGGCGAAGCGGCCGTAGGATGCGTCCTCGCGTTTGGGGTCGATGGAGACGTTTGCGGCGGCGAGCTGGGTGAGGAGGGCGTCCAGGTCGTCGACGCGGTAGTTCACCATGGCGGTTTGTGGGCTGGGGCCGAAATACTCGGTGTCGCTGGGGAAGAGGGACCAGGTGGTCATGCCGGTGGTGGCTGGGACTTCGTCGCTCCAGAGGAAGGTGGCTCCGCCGTAGTCGCTGAGCTGGATGCCGAGGTGTTGGGCGTACCAAGCTGTGAGGGCTTTGGGATCGCGGGCGCGGAGAAAGACTCCGCCTATGCCGGTGACTCTTGCCATGGTGATCTCCCTGCTTGTGCCAGTGAAGCTGAGATGAGGTTAGAGCTTTTCTACATGGACGGCGGTCCCGTAGGCAAGAACTTCCGTGACGCCATTCATGATTTCGTTGGCGTCGTAGCGGAAGGAGATGATGGCGTTGGCTCCCATCTGGTGGGCGTGGAGGGCCATCATGGCGAAAGAGTCCTGGCGGGTCTTTTCGCAGAGCTCGGTGAAGATGGTGATGTCGCCGCCGACCAGGGTTTGGAGGCCGGCTCCGATGGTGCCGAAGATGTTGCGGGAGCGGACGACGATTCCGCGGACGATGCCGAGGTTGCGGACGACCTTGTAGCCGGGGAGCTCGAGCGCGGTGGTGACGAAGGAGGGGTCGAGGGCGGATTGCGGTGGCGGGTAGGTCGACATGAGGGCAGGCCTCCGAAGGCTGCTTCAGGAGGTACGGGCGAGGAGGTCGAGGAGTTCCGTTACGTGGCCCTGGTCGATGGTGTAGGCGGCGAGCTCGATGCCGGCTGCAAGGCCGGGAGCGAGGCCGGCGGTGACGAGGACGGCGGCGGCGTTGAGGAGTACGACCTCGCGGTGGGGGCCGGGGATTCCGCTGAAGATGGCGCGGAGGAGGACGGCGTTGGTGGTGGCGTCTCCGCCGGTGAGGGCTTCGATGGGGACGCGGGTGAGGCCGAACTCTTCGGGGGTGATGGTGCTGAGGGTGATTTTGGAGGTGCCGTCGGGGTGGGTGCGGACCTCAGCGAGCTGGCTGGCGCCGCTGATGGAGAGCTCGTCGAGACCGCCGGAGTTGCCGGTGTCTCCGTGGACGACGAAGGCGTGACGGGTGCCGAGGAGGGCCATGGCCTCGGCGACGAGGGGGACAAGGTGCGGGGCGTAGACGCCCATGACTTGCGAGGAGGCTCCGGCGGGGTTGGTGAGGGGACCGAGGATGTTGAAGATGGTGCGGACGCCGAGGGCTCGGCGGACGGGCATGACGGCCTTCATGGCCGGATGCAGGCTGGGAGCGTGCAGGAAGGCGAAGCGGAGGCGGCGCAGGGCGGCGGTGGCGTCGGAGGGGGAGAGGTCGACGGGGACGCCGAGGGCTTCGAGGACGTCTGCGGAGCCGCACTGCGAGGTAACGGCGCGGTTGCCGTGTTTAGCGACGGAGGCTCCGGCGGCGGTGGCGACGAGGGCGGCGGCAGTGGAGATGTTGAAGGTGCGGCTGCCGTCTCCGCCGGTGCCGCAGGTGTCGACGAGGATGGCCTGCTCGGTGGGCTCGATGGGGAAGGGGGTGGCGGCGGCGCGCATGGTGTCAACGAAGCCGGCGACCTCGGCGGCGGTCTCGCCACGGGCGGCGAGGGCTCCGATGAGGGCGGCGATCTGGATCTCGGAGAGTTGGCCGTTGAGGATGTGCTGCATGAGGTCGCGGGCGTCTTCACGGGGGAGCGTGGCACGGCCTTCGATGACCTGCTTGAGATAGATGTTCGAGGACATTGCATTAAGGGTAGCAGGATGGGAGAGTGGCGTCGTCCTTGTGGGGTGTAGGTGGAAATTGAAGCGGCTTCGAACTGCAAGATGGTGCATGGAAGAATCTTGTGGCGCGGGAATGTTCATACAATCATCGGTTTTGTTTGGCATATAAACTGCTCCGAGCTACTTGCCTGTCTGTCACTCCTGAGAATTTGAGGTCAGCCCCTTGCCGAACCTGTACGCCGGTAGGTTTCCTGCGGTAGTCAACGACGAACAACTCCTCCCCTTTCCCTTACTCAAAACTGGACAACGTCTTTCGGCTGTCTCTGATGTCTCCGATGTCGAGACAGAGGTGGAGTTGGAGGTTGAACGGGTCGTTCCGACCAAGTCTCTGTTGAGCAGAGACTTGGTTTTGGATCACGTCTTTGTGAGTAACGTGCGGTTTTTAGCGATGATCGCGATCGTGTGGGTGCATGCCGAGTTGATGTGGGGCTACTACGCCGGTTCAGCGGCTTATCTGCAGGTGGTTCTGCTGCAGTTGATGAAGTTCGGGACGATCGACTTCTTTCTGATCTCCGGCTTTCTGTTGGGGGAGGGGCTTACGCGATCTTCGCCGCTGCAATATTTTCGGCGGAGGGTGAAGGCTGTCTTTCAGCCCTGGGTCTTTTGGGGTTGCGTGTGGTTTGGGATCGCTCTCTCGGAGAGCCTGATCAAGGTTGGAGGACATGCGCTGGCGGGATCGTCCTTGCGAGTGATCGTGGTGCAGTATTTCAGGTTTGTTTTTACTGAGTCGATCTATTGGTTCGTCCCCAACTTTTTTGTGTGCCTGGCGATCGTGCTGGCTCTTCATCGAAGAGTTTCGGATGTGGTGCAAGGTCTACTCTTTCTGGCGTTCAGCTTGTTTTATGCGGTCAATGCTTATATTGCGGTGATCCCTCCGTTTCATACGGCGGCTTTGTTTGGCTTCGTGTTTTATCTGTGGCTGGGGGCGTTCGCTTATACGCACCGGGCGCGGTGGAGCAGATGGCTCGATGGGGTGCCGTGGTGGAAGCTGATCTTATATACGACGGTCGCGGCTACCACGGCTGTTCTCGAGTTCCATGTCTTGCAGACACGGAACTCACTGGATCCGCATAACACGCTTCGGCTTTCGAATCAGGTGTTCTCGGTGCTGGTAGCTCTGCTGATTGTGAAGTGCAAGAGGACTCTCTATCCGTCGTATATCAAGGTGCGGATGGAGACCTTCGGGATCTTTCTGATCCACCCGATTCTGATGGCCCTGGTTGACATTGGGGTCAAGCCTATCTCGAAGGGGACGAAGAGCTTGTTCTATTCCAATGGACCGATCTCGTTATGCCTGGAGGTGGTCTCGTTCTGCGTGCTTTATTTTGGAGCGTTGATCGCTACCAAGGTTCTTCGGACGGTGCCTCTTCTCGCGTGGACGGTGGGCGGATAGGGTCCGCCCACCGTCCACTATTTCGCGGGAGTGCAGGCGGTTGCGAGGGCTCGGTCGAGCGCGATTGCGCGCAGGGGAGTGGCATCGGACTTATGTGCCGAGAGGTATGTTCCGATTGCCTTGGCCATGTCTATGGAGCAGGTTCCGCTGGCGCGGATGGTGGCGGTCGCCTGCAGTTCCGCCATCAGGGCCGTCTGTACCTGATCCAGTTGCGGACGGATGGTGGCGACCAGGTTGATGGGCGCGTGGGCTGGTGCTTTTCCGGCGCGGCGCCAATCGGCAAGCAGTGCGTATTGAACGATCTTGTTGGCTTCGATCTGGGCTTTGAAGAAGACGGCTACGGGCTCGGGTGCGAGTCCCTTAGACTCTGCGTCCTTTACGGCTCCCTGGATGACCTGCGCTTCGCGAGCGGCGTCCTCGACTGCGGTCTTGCTGTCCCACTTTGAGAGGGCTACCTGTTCTGCGATGGCGAGGCGGCGAGCCGATGTCTCTACCAACGGTTGAAGCTGATCTACTGTGCTCTGTGCCTTTGCCATACCGACGCCACTTACCGCCAAAGCGAACACAGTCGCCAATTGCCTTTGATTGAGCCGCATTGTTCTCCGTAAATTTTTGTAGAAGTTGGAAGATGGGATCCGGATCTTCGATGGATGAACGGGCCGTAGATCTTCATTTGGGATTAACGCGGGCATAGGCAATTTTATTCCTTGGAGTGTCTTCTTCCGATTGTGGTGGAGGATGGGCGAGTGGAATTAATAGAGTTTGATGCCTCAGGGCGGTAACCGCACGTTCGTGCGATTTCAGGATTGCTTGCGGTTAGCTGCGTCCGCTACACTTCTCGCGGCGGGCGGAAATACAAAACATATGAAAATTCACGAGTATCAGGCTAAAGAGATTCTTCGCAAGTACAACGTTCCGGTTCCTGGTGGCGAGATGGCGATCACGCTGGAGGAGGCCGATACGGCGGCCAAGTCGCTGTTTGCGGCAGGCAATGCGGTGGTTGTGGTGAAGGCGCAGATTCATGCGGGCGGACGTGGCAAGGGCGGCGGCGTGAAGGTGGTGAAGACGCTGAATGACGCGAATGCCGCTTCGAAGGCGATTCTCGGGATGCAGTTGGTGACGCATCAGACGGGAGCGGCGGGGCAGAAGGTGCAGCGGCTGCTGATCGAAGAGGGTTCGGCGATCGAGCGGGAGCTGTATCTCGGACTGGTCCTGGACCGGGCGAGCGCGAAGGTGGTGTTCATGGCCTCGCAGGCCGGCGGGATGGAGATCGAAGAGGTTGCGGCGAAGGACCCCGAGGCGATCTACAAGGAGTACATCGACCCGGCGGTTGGATTTCAGCCTTACCAGGCGCGCAAGCTGGCGTTCAAGCTGGGGCTGAAGACGACCCAGATCAACGACGCGGTGAAGTTCATGACCGGGCTGTACAAGGCTTTTATCGACACGGACTCGACGCTGATGGAGATCAATCCTTTCATCACGACCAAGGACGACAAGCTGCTGGCGCTCGATTGCAAGATAAACTTCGACGATAACGCGATGTTCCGGCACAAGGATCTGAAGGAGCTGCGCGATCTGGCGGAGGAGGATCCGCTGGAGGTCGAGGCGAGCAAGTATGCGCTGAACTACATCAAGCTGGATGGCAATATCGCCTGCATGGTGAACGGCGCAGGGCTGGCGATGGCGACGATGGACATCATCGAGTACGCGGGCGGCTCGGCGGCGAACTTCCTGGATGTGGGAGGCGGAGCGAACCAGGAGCAGATCGAGAATGCGTTCGGGATTCTGCTGAGCGATCCGAATGTGAAGGCGATCTTCATCAACATCTTTGGCGGGATTCTGCGCGTGGATGTGTTGGCGCAAGGTGTGGTGAACGCGGCGAAGAAGCTGAATGTGCAGATTCCGATCATTCTGCGGCTTGAAGGCACGAACGTAGAAGAGGGCCGCAAGATTCTGAAGGACTCTGGGTTGAATTTCCTGGTAGGCAGCACGATGAAGGAAGCAGCGGATATGGCCGTTGCGGCTGCGAAAGGTGGCAAGTAATGGCAGTACTGGTTGATAAGAATACGCGGCTGATCGTGCAGGGAATTACCGGCCGTGAAGGCACGTTCCACGCGAAGGGCTGCGCGGAGTATGGAACCAAGGTCGTCGGCGGTGTGACGCCGGGCAAGGGTGGAACGACTCACGAGGGCTGGCCGGTGTTCAACACGGTCGAAGAGGCGGTGAAGGAGACGGGCGCGAATACGAGCGTGATCTTTGTGCCGCCACCGTTTGCCGCGGATGGAATTCTGGAGGCGACTGCTGCCGGGCTTCCACTGGTGATCTGCATTACGGAGGGCATTCCGGTGCTGGACATGGTGAAGGTCTGGGAGGTGGTGAAGAACTCGAAGTCACGGCTGATCGGCCCGAACTGCCCGGGGGTGATCTCGCCGGGTAAGGCGAAGGTCGGCATCATGCCGGGCCGGATTCACAAGGAAGGCTCGGTTGGGATCGTCTCGAAGTCGGGAACGTTGACGTATGAGGCGGTGTACCAGTTGACGACGCGCGGCATCGGACAATCGACGGCGATTGGAATTGGGGGCGATCCGATCATCGGGACGACCCATATCGACGCGCTGCGGTTGCTGAACGACGATCCGGAGACCGAGGCGATCATCATGATCGGCGAGATCGGCGGGTCGGCGGAGGAGGCAGCGGCGAGGTTCATCAAGGAGTATGTCAAGAAGCCGGTGGTTGGGTTTATCGCCGGGCAGACTGCTCCTCCAGGACGCCGTATGGGACATGCGGGCGCGATTATCTCCGGCGGAGAGGGAACGGCCGCTGAGAAGATGAAGGCGATGAGTGAAGCGGGGATTACCGTGGTGAAGTCGCCGGCGGAGATCGGCGAGGCCATGGCGCGGGTGCTGGGCAAGGCCTAAGCGGTTTATCCAGAAGACGGCTTGCACCAAGAATAAAGGCCGGAGGGCGATTGCCCTCCGGCCTTTTATTGGGTTGACGGCTATTTGATGATGTTGCCGGAGGTGTCGCTGTACTCGATGGGTGCGAGGTTGAGGTCCTTGAGGCCGGGTTCGATTTTGGTGCGGTCGCCTACGGCTACGAGGATGAGGTGGTCGGGGTGGACGTCGGTTTTGGCGGCTGCTACGACTGCTTCGGTGGTGACGGCGCGGTAGGCGTCGGGCAGGGTGGCGTAGTAGTCGAGGGGGCGGTTGTAGAGGAAGATCGAGGTCATGGCTGCGGCGGTGGCGGCGGTGGTCTCGAACTGGGCGGGGATGGACTGGACGCGGGCGTCCTTGGCCATCTTGAGTTCGGCTGGGGTGGGGGGCTCGGTTTGGATGCGGTTGATTTCTAGCATCAGCTCTTTGGCTGCGGGAGCGGTAACGTCGGTCTTGACGAGGCCACCAGCGAGGAAGGGGCCGCCCTCGCGGTAGAGCGTGTAGATGGACTGCGCGCCATAGGTGTAGCCGTGGACCTCGCGGAGGTTCATGTTGATGCGGCTGGCGAAGCTGCCTCCAAGGGTGTAGTTCATGACCTGGAGGGCTTCGAGGTTGGGGGTGGAGCGGGGGACGCCGATGCCGAAGGCGAAGAGGGCGGTCTGAGGGGAGCCGGGCTTGTCGACCAGGACGAGACGGAGTTTGGGGGCGGGTGGGGCTGGAGGAAGAGAGATGGCGCTGGCGGCGGCGCCGGTCCAGGAGCCGAAGTAGCGCTCGGCGAGGCTCCGGGCTTCGGGCTCCTTGAGGTCGCCGGCGAGGACGAGGGCGGAGTCTTTGGGGCCGTAGTGTTGGGACCAGAAGGCCAGCATCTGCTCGCGGGTGATGGCCTTGACGCTGTCGACGGTGCCGGAGGTGGCGAAGCCGTAGGGCTGGTCTCCATAGACGAGGCGGGGGCCGACGCGCTGGGCGATGGCGGGGGGCTGGTCGCCCTCTTGTTGGATGGAGACCATGCGTTGATGGCGGATGCGTTCGAGGTCGGTTGGGTTGAAGGCGGGGTGGAGGACGACGTCGGAGAGGAGGTCCATGGCGGCGTCGGTGTTGTTGGTGAGGACGCTGACGCTGGTGCTGGTGCCGTCCATGCTGGAGAGTGCCGCGAGACGGGTGCCGATGCGCTCGGAGTCTTCGGCGAGCTGGGTGGAGGAGCGTTTGGTGGTGCCCTCGGAGAGCATGGCGGCGGTGAAGGTGGCGAGGCCGGGCCGGGTAGTGGGGTTGGTCTCGCCGCCGGAGCGCGAGACGACCGTGGCGGAGAGGACGGGCAGGTTGGAGTCTTCGACGAGGAGGACTTTGAGGCCGTTCTTGAGGGTGAAGGTCTTGGGGACGGGGAGGTGGAAGGTGAGAGCCGGACCCGGGGCTGGGGCGGTCTTTCGCCAGTTCTGGGCGGCTTCGAAGTCGGCGGTGTAGGGCTGGGTTAGCTTGACTTCAGCGTCGGTGGTGGCGGGGCTGCGGGGGACGTCGTCGACGACCTTCTTGCCAGGGATGCAGGAGACTACGACGGCGTGGTTCTGGTCGAGGAACTGCTTTGCGGCCTGCTTGACGCTGGCGATGGTGGCGGCCTGGTAGCGGGCGATGTCCTTGGGGAGGTAGCCGGGGTCGCCCTGGTACTGGTTGTAGCTGTTGAGGGTGTCGGCGATGCCGCCGAAGCCACCGAGGCGCTGGAGGCCGGAGATCTTGCGGGTGACTTCGATGGTGCGGGCGGAGTCGAGCTCATCCTGGGTGGGGCCGTCGGATTGAAGGCGGCCGACCTCCTGCCAGAAGGTGGCTTCGAGGTCTTTGAGCTCGATGCCGGGTTTGGCGGTGATAGTGCACTCGAGGACGGAGGTGAGCTTGAGTGGGTCGTGGGAGCAACTCACAGACTGCGCGGTCTGCTGCTGGTAGACGAACTTCTGGTCGAGGCGGCTGGCCTTTGCGCCGCCGAGGATGTAGGCGGCGAGGGCGGCGTCTGCGTCGCCGGGAGCGTAGGCCGGTGGGGTGAGGAAGGCGATGCGGAGTTGCGGGAGTTTGACGGTGTCGGTGACGGTGGCGCGCTTCTGCTCGTTGATGGCTGGGGTGGTAGCGGTGACTGGATCGACTTTCGGGCCGTGGGGGATGGGGCCGAAGTATTTCGTCAGGAGGGCCTTGAGAGTGGCGGGGTTGAAGTCTCCTGCGATGGCGAGGCTGGCGTTGTTGGGGGTGTAGAACTGCTGGTGGAAGTCGCGGATGTCGTTGATGCGGGCGGCTTCGATGTCGGCGTGGGAGCCGATGACGGCGGCGTAGTAGGGGTGCTCTTTGGGGAAGAGCAGGTGGTAGACCTGCTCGCTGGCGAGCTCGTAGGGAGAGCCTTCGCCCTGGCGGCGCTCGTTGCGGACGACGTCGCGCTGGTTGGTGAGCTTTTCGCGGTCGAGGCCTTCGAGGAGGAAGCCCATGCGGTCGCTTTCGAGCCAGAGGGCGAGCTCGAACTGGTTGCTGGGGACGGTCTCGAAGTAATTGGTGCGGTCGAAGCTGGTGGTTCCGTTGACGTCGGTGGCTCCGGCGCCCTGCACGTACTTGATGTGGGCTTTTTCGCCGACGTGCTCAGAGCCCTCGAACATCATGTGTTCGAAGAGGTGGGCGAAGCCGGTGCGGCCGGCGCGCTCGTTGAGCGGTCCGACGTGATACCAGAGGTCGACGGCGACCAGGGGCAGGCGGTGGTCTTCGTGGGTGATGACGACCAGGCCGTTGGGGAGGGTGAACTTCTCGTACTTCAGCTCAGGGAGCTTGAGGGGCTTTGCTGGCGGTAGAGGCTGGGCGAGGCTCGACACGGAGGCGAACGCGAGGGCAGAGGTCAATATTCCGTGAATCGTGAGGTCTGCAAGCTTGGAGGTGTAACTCGGCATAGATCGAACTCCTTGTGGATTGAGCCTGGAATGTAGCCGCAGCATATCACCTGGGGTTGGCCGTTTCCTCGCTGCGAGCGTTGTTTTCCGGTACGATTGAAGGACGGCTACGACTCTATCAGGAACCTTTTCAGGAGCAGAAAGACATACATGTCACAGCGTACATTCAGCATCATCAAGCCGGATGCGGTCCGCAAGGGCTACACGGCAGCTATCCTCGCCTCGATTGAGAAGGCGGGATTCAAGATTGTCTCCATTAAGCGGTTGTCCATCTCCAAGGCGCAGGCCGAGGGTTTCTATCACGTCCATGCGGCTCGCCCGTTCTTCGGAGAGCTGACGGAGTTTATGAGCTCGGGACCGATCTTCCCGATGGTTCTGGAGAAGGAGAACGCGATTGCCGATCTGCGCAAGCTGATGGGCGCGACGAATCCTGCGCAGGCGGAGGAGGGCACGATCCGCAAGCAGTTCGCGGCTTCGATCGGCGAGAATGCGATTCACGGCTCGGATGCCGAGGATACGGCGGCGTTTGAGATTGGCTACTTCTTTGCGGGGATCGAACTTCAGTAGTTCCCGATTCGGGAGTGCGAGACGGCAGGAGCGATGCTCCTGCCGTCTGTGCGTTTGGGGCTCTATTTTTCGAAGAGCTTGAGGTCGATGGAGTCGCCCATGAGCTTATAGCCGGCGTTGGCGGGGTGGAGGTGGTCGCCGGAGTCGGCAGCAGAGGAGTAGACGGCGGGGTTGGCGGGGTCCTGGGTGGCTTTTTCGAAGTCGATGACGCCGTCGATCTGGTTGGTGGTTCGGATCCACTTGTTGATGGCCTGGCGCATGGCTTCGCCTTCGGGTGAGGCGTACTTCGCTCCGATGTAGGGGGTGAGGGTGGCTCCGATGACCTTGATGCCGTGGGTATGGGCGCGTTCGGCGATCTGTCCCAGGGCGGCGATGAGCTCGTCGGCGGTGACGGGGTTATCCGGGTTGACGGGGTTGGTGGCGTGGCCGATGTCGTTGATGCCTTCGAGGAAGATGAGGTATTTGACTCCAGCCTGGGCGAGGACGTCGCGGTCGAAGCGGGCGAGGGCGCTGGGACCGGCGACGTCGTGCAGGAGGCGATTGCCTCCGATGCCTTCGTTGAGGACGGCCAGCTTGGCGGTCTTCTTGTTGGCCTGGAGTCGGGCGGCGAGGACGTTCGGCCAGCGGGCGTTGGTGTTGCGTGTGCTTTGTGCGCCGTCGGTGATGCTGTCGCCGAGGGTGACGATGGCGGCGGAGTCTCCGTCGAGCTTGACGTCGATGCCTTTGAGGATGGGCCAGTTGAAGATCTCTTTGGGGGCGTCGAGCTGTTTGGCTCCGACGACGTTGCCGGGGGCGGCGTAGCTGGTCTGGAGCGCGGAGGAGTGCACCGTGACCTGACGCATGGGCTGCTCGGGGAGGTAGAGGCTGACGGCTACGTCTGCGAAGGCGGGGAGCTTGAGCGCGACGGGATCGCTGAGGATGAGCGCTCCTGGTGGGATGGTGACGGTGGGGTGTCCGCCGAAGGTGAGGATGTTGGTGGAGGGGAGAGAGACTTCGCTTTGGCTGGCGCTGAGGGCGATGCGGGCCGCGCCGATGGTGAGGGGATCGAGGCCGAACTCGTTGGAGAAGATGACGCGGACGAGTGGGCCGCCGAGGGAGACGCGGACGATCTCGCGGAGGGTGGTGTCGGGGGCGATGATCTGGCCCTCGGGGTTGGTGACGGCGATGGGAGATGCGGCCCAGGTGCCGACCCAGTGATCTGGCGGGGTGGCGGCTGCTGCGAAGGGGGTGAGGGTGAGGACAGGGAGGAGGAGCAGGAGCAAGGGGGAGAGGCTTTTGTTACGACGAGTCATGGGAGTCCTTGTTCGTTTGAACTTGCTTTGCCGCTCCATCTTACCGCTGTTTTCGGGAGTGGCGGCGTTCACGTATAGTGGCGGTGGTTGCGCGATCTGCCACGCGACGGGGTTGGAAGCGATGGGACGGCTTCTTTGGGGATGCTGTTTTTGGCCCGGTTTTACAACATGAATTTCGAGGGAAGAGTGAGGTTGGTGACGATGAGATGGGCACGGGTTATTCTGCTTAGCATGACAACCGCAATCGCAGCACACGCCGCTGTAACGAAGAGTGCCTTTGGAACGACGCCGGATGGAACGGCGGTGGACCTTTACACGTTGAAGAGCGATGCCGTGGAAGCGCGCATCATGACCTATGGTGCGAGGATCGTCTCGATTAACACGGCGGACCGCGACGGCAAGATGGGAGACGTGGTGCTGGGGTACAGCGCTCTGGATGGGTATCTGGGGGACGCGACGACTTATTTTGGCGCGGTGGTGGGGCGATATGGCAATCGGATCGCCAATGGCTCCTTCAAGATCGATGGGCAGGAGTACCACGTTCCGGTCAACAATAATGGGCAGTCGTTGCATGGCGGAATTGTAGGGTTCGACAAGCTGGTGTGGCAGGCGCACCCGATCGCGGGCGGCGTGGAGATGACGCTGGTGAGCAAGGATGGCGACCAGGGGTATCCGGGGACGCTAACGGCGCATGTGCGCTACTCGCTGCACCATAACGCACTGCGGATCGATTACAGCGTTTCGACGGACAAGACGACAGTGGTGAATCTGACGAACCATACCTACTTCAACCTGGCGGGTGGCGGTACGGTGCTGGGCCACGAGATGACGTTGCTCTCCGACCACTACACGCCGGTGAACAAGGTGCTGATTCCTACGGGGGAGCTTCCATCGGTAGAGGGGACGCCGTTCGATTTTCGCAAGGCTACGTTGATTGGGGCGCGCATCGAGCAAGATAACGACCAGCTCAAGATCGCCGGAGGCTACGACCATAACTGGGTGCTGCGCGGAGCCAATGGCGAGGTGAAGACCGCAGCTCGGGTGTATGAGCCGGCGAGCGGACGCGTGTTGACGGTGACGACGACGGAGCCGGGCGTGCAGTTCTACTCGGGCAACTTCCTGGATGGGACGAAGTTCGGCAAGGCCGGTGAGTCGCATGAGAAGCGGTCTGGATTTTGCCTGGAGACGCAGCACTATCCGGATTCGCCGAACGAGCCGTCTTTTCCAACGACTTTGCTGAAGCCGGGTGAGACACGGCACAGCATGACGACGTTTACGTTCTCGACGCACGCGAAGTAGGGCGCGGGTGGAAGGGTTTCCTCGCGAGGCTTCTGGAGAGTCCGTCAGCCGCGGTGCCGCGGCTGACGCGAGGGATATCTTTCTGCGGGCGCTGGAGGAGACCAGCGTTGGCGCCGCGATGGAGCGGCGGTTGGTCTTTGAGGCGGGAACGTTGGTGGTGGATGGGCACCGTTACCTCCTGCATGGGTATGAGCACGTTTTGCTGATCTCGATTGGGAAGGCCGCAGGGGTGATGGCGGGCGCCTTTCTGGGGATTGTGGAGGGTGCGGCGGATCGCATCGAGGGTGTGGTCGCTGGGGCTTGTGAGCAGGAGATGCCGGAGGAGGTTCGGGTGTTTCGGGGTGGGCATCCGAGTCCGAATCAGGCTTCGCTCGATGGGGGGGCGGAGATTTTGCGGTTGCTCATGGGCGCTACGGAGCGGGATCTGGTGGTGTTTCTGGTGAGTGGAGGCGGCTCTTCGATGGTGGAGCAGATGCTGCATGGGATCTCGCTGGAGGAGACGGCGGCGACGCATAAGGCGCTGGTGGAGAGTGGCGCTCCGATCGCAGAGATGAATGCGGTGCGGAAGCATCTCTCGGTGGTGAAGGGGGGACGGCTTGCGGCGGCTGCGGCTCCGGCGGAGCAACTGACGATCTTTGTCTCGGATGTGCCGCACGGCGAGCTGGATGCGCTGGCTTCGGGATCTACTCTGCCTGACCGCAGCACGGTGGAGGATGTGCGGCGGATCGTTGCCAAATATGGATTGGCGGAGCGGATGCCGTCTGTGGTCGCAAGGATTTTGGCGGGCGATCTGATCGAGACGCCTAAGCCGGGAGATGAGGCTTTTGCGAGGTCGCGGTGGAGTTTGCTGTTGGATAGCACTTCGCTCGAAGAGGCGGCTGCTGCTCGGGCTACAGAGTTGGGGTGGACGGTGGTCGTCGACCATACATGCGACGACTGGAGTGCCGAGGACGCTGCGGAGTATCTTGTGACGAGGCTGGAGGAGCTGCGCGCCGTGGGGGAGCGTGTGTGTTTGTTGTCGGCGGGCGAGGTGACGGTGCGGCTGCCTCCTGCTGCGGGGCGTGGTGGGCGGAACCAGCACTTTGCCTTGTTGTGCGCTGAGCGGATTGCTGGTGGGGAGATGGTTGTTTTGAGCGCGGGGAGTGATGGGCTGGATGGCAACAGTCCGGCGGCTGGTGGGGTGGTGGACGGGACTACTGTGAGCCGGGCAGCGGCGGCGGGCTTTCCTGTGGAGCGGGCGCTGGCCGAGTTTGACTCGTATGGGCTGCTCTCTTTGCTGGGGGATGCCGTGGTGACAGGTCCTACGGGAAATAATCTGCGCGACCTTCGAATATTGCTGGCTCCGTAGCTTTGCGAGGGGGCCGGGCGATAGGTGGCGGCTGGTTCTATGATGGTTTTATAGATGAAGACGCGCTTTGCATTTGACCGGGACGGGCTCACGATTGCGTTGCCGGATGGGCCTTCGTATGAGGTGGTGGAGAGCCGGTCTGCGTTGCCACTGACTGACGCGGGGGCGGCGCTGGATGCAGCGTTGGATTCTCCTATTGGGTGCAGGCCGCTGCGGGAGTTGGCGGAGGGCAAGAAGAGCGCGGCGATCTCGGTGTGCGACATTACGCGGCCAGCTCCGAACTGGGTGACTCTGCCTCCGCTATTGCGGAGGTTGCATGAGGCGGGGATTCCGGTGGAGGGAGTAACGATCCTGATTGCGACGGGTCTGCACAGGGGTGCGACGCAGGCGGAGATCGAGACGATTGTCGGTGCCGAGATTGCGTCGAGGTATCGCGTCGTCAATCACGATGCGAAGGTGCTGGATGAGCATCGCGCTTTGGGGTCTACGCGGAGGGGTACACCGGTCTATATCGACGAGCGTTTTATGGCTGCTGATCTGCACATTACGGTGGGATTTATCGAGCAGCATCTGATGCTGGGATTTTCTGGCGGACGCAAGATGATCGCCCCGGGGGTGGCTGCGCAGGAGACGATCAAGGTGATCCACTCGCCGCGCTTTATGCGGGAGCCGATGGCGACGGAGGGCTCGATCGATGAGAACCCACTGCACGAGGAGTTGCTGGAGATTGCGCGGATGGCGCGACACGACTTCCTGCTGGATGTGACGCTGACGCAGAGCCGGGAGATCTCCGGGGTGTTTGCGGGGGAGCCGGTTGCGGCCCATGCTGCGGGCGTGGAGTTTTTGCGCGGTACTTCCCTCGAACGCCTTACGGGGCTGGCGGATGCGGTGATCACGAGCGCGGCGGGGTATCCGCTGGACCTGACGTTCTACCAGACCATCAAGGGAGTCACGGCGGCGGAGCATATCGTGAAGCCGGGCGGCAGGATTCTAGTGCTGGGAGCGTGTCCGGAGGGGATCGGGTCGCCTGAGTTTGCGGATAAGCTGCGGGAGTATCGGGGGCATGAGAGTTATCTCGCTGAGCTGATGAGTAGACCGGTGGAGGTGGATCAATGGCAGCTGGAGAAGCTTGCGTTGACCGAGAGTAGAAATGAGATTTTGTTCTACACGCCGGGGATTGCGAAGGATCAGATGGGCTCGCTGGGGGAGAAGAGTTTTTTGAAGGTGGAGGACGCTGTCCGCGAGCTGCTACGAGGGCTGCCGGAGGGAGCACGGGTGGCGTTGGTTCCTGAAGGGCCTTATGTCTTTGCGCGTGTCGTTGGTGAGGTCGCGAGCAGGGCTTAATGTCGCAACGGGTAGTCTGCTCAGTGTTTTTTGGGAACGCGGAGCCATGTGAGGGGCGATTAGTGAATAATGGTCTGGTTCCTCATGGCTTCTTACTCTTCCAATTCGGTCACAGGGCTGATCCTGTCTCAGACGAGCGATGCGGAGGTGAGCCCGTGCTCTTCGCTGGAGCAGGAGGTGCTATCGCTGTTCGGCTCGCTGCGGGCATCGCTGCTTCGCTACGCCATCTCGTTTGGGCTCTCCATCCATGATGGAGAAGATGTCATTCAAGAGGTCTTCCTTGCGTTGTTCCGGCATCTTCAGCTAGGGCGCTCGCGTGAGAATCTGCAGGGGTGGGTCTTTCGGGTTACACACAACCTTGCATTGAAGCGGCGTATCTCGAATCAGACTGAGAGTGGAGTTGCCGGGACCGATGTATCCATTGCGGGGGAGCTTCGTGATCCTGCGCCTGGTCCGGATGAGCATCTTCTCTTCAATGAGAGACGGGCGATGCTGCTCTCCGTGCTTCGTGCGCTGCCGCAGACGGATCAATGCTGTCTTCGTCTTCGTGCGGAGGGTCTTCGATATCGCGAGATCTCCCGGATTTTGGGGATCTCTTTGGGTTCTGTCGCTGCTTCGCTGGCTCGGTCGCTCGCTCGTATGGAGCGGACCGATAGGAGGTAATGGATGAGAGACCAGAACGATCATTTGTCCGATGAGCAGGTGTTGCTGCTGCTGGATGGCGAGATGTCGGCGGCAGATGAGGCGGTTGCAAATGCTCATCTGGAGCAGTGTCCGGACTGTTACGCGCGACGGGTCAAGATGGAGGGCGTTCTGGCGGAGGTTATCGCGGCGCACCAGGCCTCGGTAGGAGAGCATGTCTTGCCCTCTGCGACGGGACCACAAGCACTGCTCAAACTGAGGCTTCGTGCTGCCGGAGAAGGGCGCGAGTCGTGGACGCGGCGATTGGGGGGTGCGGTCGCGATGCGGCCGCAGCTTTATCTCTATGCTGCTCTGGTGGTCGCGGTTATTGGCATTGGGGCGTTCTACCGGCAGAAGGCGGGAGCCAATCGGCCACGGATTGAATTTGCTTATGAAGCGGGTGGGCGTGTCCCCAACCGTAGCCTGACTCCGGGGGCGACGCGGCCGGTTCAGCTAGCCGATATTTGTTCTGTGCAAGACGACGACCGGGACCCTGCTGTTTCGTCATCCATGCTCAGGACAATTTTTCAAGAGTATGGCATGGCGCCTGACACCTCTGCCAAGGATTACCAGGTCGACTATCTCATCAATCCTCAGTTGGGCGGGACCGATGATATTCGAAATTTATGGCCGGAGCCGTATACCTCGACGGTGTGGAATGCGCGGGTCAAGGACGCATTGGAGGACCGGTTACACCAGATGGTTTGCGACGGGCAGATCGATCTGGCTTCGGCGCAGAGGGATATCGCGACCGATTGGATTGCTGCGTATCAGAAGTACTTCCATACTCCGAAGCCTGTTTAGATCGACTCTTGTCGAGCGAGGTTAGAGAGTCTTGAGGTACGCTACGAGGTCCTGAATCTTGGCCGACTCCAACGAGCCTTTGAAGGGCGGCATCATCCCTTTGCCGTTTTCGATGAGCTTGGTGACTGCCTCGTCGGTGACTTTACTGTTGTCGGAGGTAAAGGTTCCGCGCTGGTAGAACCCTTTCAGGCCCGGTCCGATCTTCTTCTCGGTGGTCTCTGCGTTATGGCAGAGGGCGCATTTTTCCGCAAAGATGGCTTTGCCGCGGACTGCAGCCTCGGAGAGGGGCGCTGCCTTGGGTGGGGCCGGTGCATCCTGAGCCAGCGAGGAACGAAGTTGAACTGCAAAGAGAGTCGCTGCTATGGCGACGACAGCCACCGAAGATACAAAGTGTGATCGCATCCTTAGTCTCCATAATCCTTGAATTGCGTGTTTGGTATGACGCTTCGTTGCGAAAATAAGATTCGTGCAGGGGGTGAATCTTATTTTTCCAGAGAGATCACTCCCCATGGCGATTTACCGGCGGGTATTTTGTGGGTGACGGTATTGGTCGTGAGGTCGACGGCCGAGATGTCGTTCGAAGGACCGTTGGCGGAGTAGAGGGTCTTGCCGTTGGGCGAGAGCGCGATGCCCCAAGGGCGTTGTCCGACTTCAACCGATCCGATGACGGTATCCGTCGCGGTGTTGATGGTGAAGACCTGGTGTCCCCGGCCGGTGCTGACGTAGAGCTTGGAGGCGTCCAGAGAGAGCAAGACTCCCATCGGCTTGATGATTCCCGGCTTGCCGATCGAGATGGTTTTGATCATCTTGTGTTTCTTGGTGTCGACTACGACGACTGTTCCGTCGTTTTCGGCGTTGATATAGGCGCGGCTTCCATCGGGTAAAAAAGCAATCGAACGAGGCCGATGCCCGACTGCGATGGTGGCGACAATCTTGCCCGCCTCGGGATCGAGGACGGCGACGTTGCCCTTCTCTTCGGAGGTGATGTAGACGAACTTGCCATCGGGTGTGATTTTGACGCCTTCGGGCTGTGCCCCCATCTGGAAGGATTTGAGGATGGTGCCAGAGGCGACGTCCAGGATGCTCACCGCGGAGGTGTCTTCGTTGGAGATGAATAGCTGTTTGCCATCCTTGCTGACGTCGAAGTTCTCTGGATCAGGGCCGCCGTGAAGGATGCGGATCACCTTGTTTTGTTTTACATCGAAGACTCCGATGCCATCTGCGCTCCGGTCCGGAGGAGGAAGCGTGCTCTCATCGACGTCGGGGCCTGCGATGGGCGATCCGCTCAAGGCGATATAGAGGGTCTTGTGATCCGGGCTGGCGTGGATGCCGCGCGGACGTTTGCCGAGTGGAACTGTCGCTAGGACCTTGTATGTTACGGAGTCGATTACGGTGAGATCTCCGGAGACCTCGTTGGTCACGTAGATGCGAGGGCCGTTCGACTCTGGTTGTTCAGCTACGGGCTGCGCGGGCTTGTTCGCGGAGGAGCACCCTGAGACGAGGAACGAAAGGCTCATTGCAAGTGGAACAAGAGATAACGGACGCATGGGTTATTTTCCTTTGAAGGTGAAGTTCGCGGAGGTGTTGGTGTGGGGAGTGACGGTAATCTGCTGCTCTTGGGTGCCTAGATTTTCCTGCCAGACTGCGATGCTATAGGTGCCTGCAGGGAGGTTCTTGATCTCGAATGACCCGTCATCTCTTGAGACATCGAAGTAGGGATGCGGCAAGACGCCGATGAAGGCATGCATCCAGCTATGGATGTTGCACTTTACGCGGATCATGATCTCAGGCTTTATGAAATGGCGGCTGAGGGGAGCGTCTCCCGGACCCTGACTGTGGTTCCATTCGCGATTGACCTCTGCCATGGGGTGGATGTTGTGGGTTACGGGATCGGAGTTCGTGACCTGCAGGGTCTGGTTGGTCTGAATGCCGAGTACGCCGGGGCGGAACCAGCAGCCGCTCTGGTCGATCGTGACGGGAGATTTAGGCGCCTCGAAGTTCTTTCCTTCGAGACCCGCCTTGATGTACACAAAGGCGTTCGCGACCGAGCCGTTGGAGCTTACGACCAGAGACTGATCGTAGGCCTTGCCGTGGTGGGCTTCTACGCAAGCAGGGTCTTCCCGCATGTCGATCAGCTTCGGTGAAGGCTTCTTCCCTGAAAACTTGATGGTTCCGGTGAGCGATCCCGCGGTTGCTGGATCGACCTTGTAGAACGATGGCGCAGGTTGTGGGGCGGGGCCGGTCGAAGGTACGTTTTTGGGCGCATTCGAGCATCCCAGCGTCATGACAACGGCGCTAAACAAGCAGCAGTGATTTAACCAATGAAAGATTTTCATGTCAGGTGGTCAGATTACTCCTTCCCCGGGGGTCCTACGTTTGGAGGTAGCTCTCCGGTCAGCGATTTGAGAAACTCCATCAGATCGGAGCGTTCCTGCCCGGAGAGCTGGATCACGCGAATTTCCTTATCCAGATAGGGATTTGAGTTCCCTCCGCCGGCGTAGAAGTCAACGACTTGTTTGAGAGTTTTAAGAGCGCCGTCGTGCATGTATGGGGCGGTATTCGCAACGTTGCGCAGGGTAGGAGTCTTGAAGGCGCCCTGATCTGTCTCTCTCCTCGTCTCGTGGTATCGGCCCACGTCTTTGAAGGTGTCTTCATCGCCTACTCCTTCGCCGATGTTGTGAAACTTGCCATCGGTAAAGAGAGCGTACGTTCTGTCGATGGTGTGGCAGGTTGCGCAGTTGCCTTTCTGAGGATCTTTGAAGAGGGCGAGGCCGCGTATCTGCGCCTGTGTCAGGGCGCTCTTGTCCCCTCCAAAGGCGTACCGGTCGAACGCGGAGTCGCCGCTAAGGATCGTCCGCTCGAAGCTGGCAAGGGCCTTCTCCACTCTCCCGATGGTGATCTGTTTGGAGCCGAATGCGTCGCGGAACATGGACTGATACTTGGGATCGGATCCGAGCTTGGAGACGGAGACCTCGTGGGTCTGGTTCATCTCTACAGGGTCGGCGATGGGACTGGCTGCCTGCTCCTCCAGACTGACGGCTCGTCCGTCCCAGAACTGCAGAGGGAGGTAGGCGGTATTCGCTACCGTGGGGGCGTTACGGACTCCGCCCATTCCGCCTACCCCTCTTGAGATTTGCTGGCCATCGGTGAAGCCCAAAGTTGGGTTATGGCAGGAGGCGCAGGCGAGGGAGTTATCTTTTGAGAGCCTTACGTCGTAGAACAATCTTCGCCCCAGGGCGATGGTTTCTTTGGTGGGAGGATTGTCTGGAGGAATGGGAACTGGAGGCAAGCCTAAAGGCGGCTTGATCTCCACGGCTGTGCCGATGGGCCGCTCACTGACGGGGCTTTTACATCCGCCCAGGAGGCCCAAAAAGCCAAGGATAAACGCGGGGAGAAGAATCCGCCGGAGTGGGGCGGACGTGTTTCCGGGCGGTAGAAGGGCAGCAGGGAAGGTGCCGGCGAGGCCTGTTTGCCAGGATTCTAGAGGTGTGCCCATACTTCATGCCTCTCGTAATGCAAACGATCCACCCCAATTTAACCAGCACGCTGGCGCTTAGCCAATTTACAGTATCGTGGGCTTGCGAGGCGATGAAGCCGGGTCCTCCCAGGTCCTTATAGAGCGCAACTTCCTTGATAGAGAGGAGACGGAGCCGGCCTGCGGTTGGACTCATGCGTGAATTTATGGGTCATGCCGCGACCGTACGACGTATTCGTGGCTTAGAAAGACTCCGGGCAATTGTGTCAGGGAGAGGTTGTTTCAAATTCGAAATGACCTTGACATCGGTCTTATCGCGTGGATAGTATGCTCGCGAAATGAGACGTCTCATGATTTTTGAAACTGAGTCCTGATTCCTCCTTTTATTTTCATGTTTTTCCCCTATTGTTGACGTGGATGATTTCTGGTTAAGAGGTTTAAATGGTGATGGCTCTCGATAGGTTAGACAGGTCGTCTTGGTTTAAAGTAACGCGCACCGTATTGAGCCTGTTCGCAGTCGCTGGCTTCGGATTTACGTCGCTTGTAGCCGCGCACGGTCAGGCGGCGACGGGAGCTCCGGAGTGGAATACGGGCAGCTTCAACCCGGCGCGCGATGCGTGGCAGCGGAATGAGACCAAGATCAGTCCAGAGAACGCGAAGAGCCTTCAGCTGCTCTGGAAGGCAAAGCTACAAGTAAAGACGATGGGGATGCAGTCCTTCCGTGAACCTTTGATTGTCTCCAGTGGAGGTAAGATTCTGGCTCTCCTGGCAGGCAGCTCGAACGAGGTCTACGCCCTGGATGCGGATAGTGGAGCGGTGGTCTGGCAGAAGAAGCTGGCCTGGGCGTCGGACAAGCCGCAGGAGCCTGGGGAAGGGCGTGGATTCATCTGCACGAACGCTCTGAGCGCCACACCGGTTGTGACGCCTCCGGGCGCGAGTGAGAGATTCGTTTACCTCATCACCAGCGATGGTTATCTGCATAGCCTGGCTTTGGGGAGTGGCGATGAGAAAGATGCGCCGCTGCAGGTGCTACCCGCACCCTATGGGAAGCCGTATGGCTTGAACCTCGTCAATAACGTCATCTACACCATTACGGGACAGGGATGCGCGGGCAATCCGAATGCGCTTTACGCTGTGAACCTGGCTAATAAGAAGGTCACGGTCTCGCAGCCTCCGCAAGCTGGCCTTTGGGGTGTGGCTGGTCCTACGATTGGCGCTGATGGAACGATCTATTTTGAGTCTGGAGATGGTGCGTACGATGCAAAGGCCGGACGGCTTTCGACCAGCGTGGAGGCCTTCACCTTTTCGAACGATACGTTGACGCTCAAGGATTACTACACTCCTTCGAACTACGAATGGTTGACCAAGCGCGATCTTGATATGAACGGGACCGCCGTTATCTTTCCGTATAAGGATCGGGAGCTGATGGTGGCTTCGGGCAAAGAGGGCCGCTTCATCCTGCTGGATACGAAGTCCATGGGCGGAGCGGATCACCAGACTCCTGTGTACCGGACTCCACTGATTACAAATACCAATGCGAACTTTCAGACGGAAGGAACCTGGGGAAGCCATGCTTCGTGGCTGGACAAGGATGGCACTCGATGGGTGCTTGCGCCGACGGGCTCTGAGGTTTCGGTGAAGTTTCCGATTACCAATGGCAAGGCGCCGAACGGAGGTGTCATTGCGATGAAGCTGGAGGACAAGGGTGGCAAGCTGGCTTTGGAGCCGGCCTGGCAATCGAGGGACATGATTACCGCTGAACCGCCCGTGATCGCCAACGGTGTGGTCTTCGCGCTTGCGGGAGGAGAGTTTACCGGTCAGGCGAACGATACGGAGGGCGGCCTCTTCAGCTCAGAGCAACGGATTCAGAAGTCGGTTCCGGCGAAGCTGTTTCTCCTCGATGCGAAGACTGGCAAGGAGCTGTACTCCAGCGGGGAACAGATCACTTCGTTTCTGCACCAGGCGGGTCTTTCAGTGGCAGGGGGACGAGTTATCTTCGGTACCTTCGACGGCACGATCTACTGCTATGGGGTCAAGTAGTTTAGGTGTCGGTTAAGTGCCAGATGAGAGCCCGTTGCTTATGTCTGTTTGTCCGTACGAAAGGTAAATCAGATCTAGGTTCTCTGTATTTTGATACGTTCATTGCACATCGAATCGAGGAAGTGAAGTGATGAGAAATTCTCTGGTTTTATCCGTAGCACTGTCTCTCTCTGGTGCTGTTGCAGGCTCGGGTGCGGCCTTTGCCCAAGGTGGAGCTGTCGGCAACTGGACCACCGTTGGGAATGATGCGGGACACAGCAACTGGCAGAAGAATGAGGCGAAGATCTCCAAGGAGACTGCTGGGACGCAGTTCAAGTTTCTGTGGAAGATCAAGCTGGGGTCGACGAAGGAGACTCAGTCTTTCACGGAACCTCTGCTCGCTCTGCGTTTGATCAACGCGCAAGGGTTCAAGGATCTTGCACTCTGGGGAAGCACGGATACTGTGTACGCCGTCGACTCCGAATTGGGAACTCTGGTTTGGAAGAAGACCTACGATGTGCCGGCCGCGAGTGGTGCGGGAGCATGTGGAGCGCGAAATCTCAGCATCGTGATGGAGCCACCTTTGGTCATCAACTTTGGAGCACGCCGTGCCCCGGGCGCTCCACCGCCGCCTGCTCCACCACCTCCGCCACCTCCAAGTCAGCGTCGCCTCGGTGTTGCGGCGGGCGGCGGAGGCTTTGGTCTGAAGGGCCTTTATGTGCTGACGGGCGATGGCATGCTTCACGAGCAGGTTCTGACCACGGGTGTGGATTTTGCTCCGCCGGTAAAGTTTCTGCCGGCTGCAAATGCGAATCCTGATGGGCTGAGTTCGATCGGAAAGACGATGTTCACGCTTACAGGACGCGGCTGCGGTGGCGCGAAGAACGCGCTTTGGGCCATCGATCTAGCGAGTCCCGACTACACCGTTAGCAGCTATACGACTGAGAAGGCTGCTCCGCTTGGGCTCGCTGGTCCGACGCTAGGAGATGGAGTCGCCTATGTGGTAACAGGCAGCGGCACTGTGGGCTCCGCGGCTGACGTTCATCCAAACAGTGTGACATCGGTCACGACCAAAGATATGAAGGTGAAGGATTGGTATGCGCCTTCCGGTGAGGGCAAATTGAGCAACGTCTCTCCGGTCGCGTTTACCTTCAAGCAGAAGAAGCTTGTTGCGGCGCCGGGCAAGGACGGAAGCTATGTCTTGCTGGACAGCGAATCGCTTGGCGGATCGGATCATCACACACCGTTAGCAGAGACGGCGAAGATCTCGAAGGCAAAGAGCGATACCTTTGATAGCCTCGCAAGCTGGCAAGATGCTAGTGGTGCGGCCTGGGTATTGGCATCGGTCTCGGGTCCTCTGGATGCTGCCGCGAAGTTTGAGACGATGAATGGTCCTGCGACGCATGGGTGCATCGTTGCATTCAAGGTGGAAGAGCAGGGCGATAAGACGGTGCTGACTCCTGCCTGGGTCTCGCGGGATTTGATCAATCCTGCTCCGCCCGCAGTTGCAAATGGAGTCGTGGTGGCGCTCTCGCAGGGCAATGCGGCGACGCATGCCACGCTCTACGTTCTTGATGCCACGACCGGGAAAGAGTTGTACTCCAGCAAGGATTCGATCTCAACTTATGCGCATCTTACTGGCGTATCTATTGGGGATGGTCATGCCTTTTTTACTACACATGACAACACACTTTATTCCTTCGGTATTGGATTGGAACACTGATCGGTTCTCTCAACACCCGCAGATTCGAAGGTGCTAATCTGCGATAGCAAATAGCATAGTCACGGCGTGGCTATCCATGAACAAAGAATGAAGGTCAAAGATGCTAAGTAGAGTTCAGGTAGAAGAGGCAATCAAAGCGGGTGCAGGCGTTTTGAGGTTGCAGCCGAGTTGGGTTCCGCGCTCGTTCATGATTCCGGGAAGAAGATTGAAGCTTCATCCGGATGACTTATACGCGTTCGGTGGGCATCGCGGTGGCATCAATGAACGGTGGTTCTCGTCGACGACGAAGGCCTCGAATGGACCGGATACGCTGCCGGACGAAGGCCTCAGCTATGTTCGTCCGGATAAGGGCGAGAAGTTCCTGCTGAAGGATGCGGTTGAGACTGCGGGAGACCTGCTCCTTGGCGCAGATGTAATGAAGCGTGAAGGCGGCTGGAACCTGCTGTGTAAGTTCTTCGACAATATGGGCCCGATTCCGCACCACATGCATCAGAGCGACGAGTTCGCGAAGTTGGTGGGACAGAAGGGTAAGCCCGAGGCATACTACTTTCCGCCACAGTACAACCAGACGCAGAATAATTTCCCCCATACCTATATGGGATTGGAGCCTGGTACGACGAAGGACGACATTCGCCGCTGCCTGGAGAGATGGAACCAAGGCGACAACGGTATCCTCGCCTATGCTCGTGCATACCGGCTTGTTCCCGGTACGGGATGGCAGATCAATCCCGGCATCCTCCATGCTCCCGGATCGCTTGTTACCTATGAACCACAGGTGAATAGCGATGTCTTTGCGATGTTCCAGTCCGAAGTGGATGGCCGCATCGTGGATTGGGGTCTTCTTACCAAGGATGTGAAGCCTGAGCACAGCAAGGATCTCGATTACCTGATCAGCATGTTGGATTGGGAAGGGAACCTCAATCCGAACTTCGCCGAGAGCAACAAGACCTTTCCGAAGCCTGTGAAGCCAGTGGAAGAGATGGAAGCGGAAGGTTATCGTGAGGTTTGGATCACCTATGGGACTTCTTTCTACTCTGCCAAAGAACTTACGGTGTTGCCTGGCCGAAGCGTCACCATCAAGGACAGCGCTGCCTATGGCGTCATCCTGACGCAAGGTCATGGTTTGCTGGCGAAGCAGACGGTGAGCACACCCTCGATGATCCGTTTCGGACAGATGACGGAGGATGAGGTATTCGTCACGGCGGCGACGGCTCAGGCTGGATTGCTTGTCGAAAATAAGAGTTCGTCCGATCCGCTGGTCCTACTGAAGCACTTTGGTCCGGGGAACCCGGACGCGGAACCACTGCGAAAGAAATAAGAGGAACCGTGAGCACAGTACATCAGCATATGAAGCCTGCACTCCACAATGCGATGTGGCCTGGTCTGGTTGGAAAAGGGCCAGACTCCGAGCCACCGATTGACCTTGAGACGATGCTCGACCTTACTGCTGCAGCAGAGGTCGATGGCGTCAAGTTCGATGGTGTCGATCTGTTTCTGTCGCTTCCTCATGTCGACATCGATTCGACCAAAGAGGATTTGGTGCGCCTTACGGACGGAATTGCTAAGCGAAATCTTGTGATTGGATCGATGGTTGCGCCGGTCTGGCCGCCAACTGGCGGCGGTTCGGCGATGGGTTCGGAGGAGGAGCGGAAGAGCTTTCTCACGCAGGTTCGAAAGGCTTGCGAGATCGGGAAGACACTGCGCGAGATTGGCATTCGCCGCTACGGAGTGATTCGCATCGACTCCGCTACAGGGCCTTCCGAGTGGGCGAAGGATCCAGTAGGTAATACGAAGCGGATTGCCAAGACGTTCCGTGAAGCTTGCGATATCGCCGAAGGATATGGAGAGCGTCTCGCGGCAGAGGGTGAGATCTGCTGGGGAGCGATGCATAGCTGGAGGCGAATGGTCGAGTTGCTCGAGATGGTCGATCGTCCCAAGATTATCGGCTTTCAGGCGGATATGGCTCACTCGCTGTTGTATACGTTGGGTTATAACGCTCCGGAAGATCGGTTGTTGCCGGAAGACTTCGACTGGTCGAGCGAAGAGGTGTTGATGGCTGCGCTGCGAAAGCTGACCGATGCGCTTCGTCCGTGGACGATTGACTTTCATGTGGCGCAGAACGATGGAACTGTTCATGGAACAGGCTCGCACGATACGACTGGAAGACATTGTCCTGTGAACGATCCGAACGGGAAGATGGACATCGTCAAGGTCGCTGGACTTTGGATGCGGGACGCGAGTGGCGCTCCGACCAAGGCTTATCAACATATCTGTTGGGATGGTTGCATGTTCCCCAACGCAACCATGACGTCTGCGCAGACGTGGCGAGATGTACTCGGGACGTTGATTGCGGTTCGCGACGCTCACGGTTGGGACTAAGCGGACGCAAGGAAAATTATGGCGAAGAAGACTTTGAATATCGGCCTGGTTGGATATGGATTCATGGGCAAGACGCATTCGAATGCGTTTCTCCAGGCTCCACGCTTTTTCGATCTTCCTTATCAGCCGGTGTTGAAGGCGGTCTGTGCGCGCAATGCGGAGCGAGTGAAGGGCTTTGCCGAGAACTGGGGTTATCAGTCGGTTGAGACGGACTGGCGTGCGCTCATCGCGCGCAAGGATATCGATCTGATCGACATCGCCAGCCCGAACGATACTCATGCGGAGATTGCTATCGCGGCGGCGAAGGCCGGCAAGATGGTTCTCTGCGAGAAGCCTCTGGGACGAACCGCGGCGGAAGGCAAAGCCATGGTCGATGCCGTGAGTGCCGCGAGTGTTCCGAACATGGTCTGGTACAACTATCGCCGCGTTCCAGCTCTGGTGCTGCTCAAGCAGTTGCTGGAGGAAGGGCGGTTTGGCCGCATCTTCCACTATCGTTCGCAGTTCCTGCAGGACTGGACGATTTCGAGCGATCTGCCGCAAGGAGGCGAGGGGCTTTGGCGTCTGGATGCTTCGGTTGCCGGCAGTGGAGTTACAGGCGATCTGCTTGCGCACAACATCGATATGGCCTTGTGGCTGAACGGGCCGATCTCCGAGGTTTCGGGGATGACCGAGACCTTCATCAAGGAGCGCAAGCATAGCCTCACGGGAAAGATGGAGGCTGTCAGTATCGACGATGCCAGCTCGTTTCTGGGGAGATTCCAGAATGGATCGACTGCGCTGTTTGAGGCGACGCGTTATGCGCGTGGTCACAAAGCTCTCTTTACGTTGGAGATCAATGGCGAGTTTGCCTCCGCCAAGTGGGATCTGCACGATCTGCATCGTCTGGAGTTCTTCGACTACCGCGATGAGGGCCGTTTGCGAGGGTGGAGAAGCATTCACATTACGGATGGCGATCATCCTTACATGAAGAACTGGTGGGTTCCGGGACTGCAGATCGGCTATGAGCATACTTTCATTCACCAAGTTGCCGACTTTCTTCGCGCTGTGGGCGAGGGTAAGGCTGTCGCTCCTACGTTTGAGGATGGCCTGGCTTGCGATTATGTAACGGACGCAGTGCTTAGTTCCGCAAAGACAAGACAGTGGGAAGCAGTGCCTTCGGCGCAGCCGAAGTAAGTGCAGTTGAACTTCTAAGGAGCGTGACATGTCAGCTAAATCCGTGGTCTCTCGTAGCATGATGGCCGGCACCTCGTTGGCGTGTGCGATTTTTGCCGCGAGTTTGGTCTATTTGCCTGCTCGCTCGCATGTCGCTGCGCAGCAGGCGGCTCGTCCGGCACAGGCGGGTGGACGCGCTCCGGGCGGCGGATTCTCTCAGCCTGAGCCGATTGACTTTGAAGATCATGAGGGCTGGACGCAGATCTTCGATGGCAAGACGATGAACGGATGGGACGGGACTCCGGAGGTCTGGCATGTTGAGGACGGCGCGATCGTGGGACAGTCCAGCGATGCGCATCCTTCCGGGACGACGAATATTATCTGGCGTGGAGGCGATCCTGGGAACTTCCGGCTCAAGTGCGAGATGAAGCTGGAGGGCGCGGGCGCGAATGGTGGAATTCAGTATCGCAGCCAGAATGTTCCGCCCAGGCCGAGAGTGATTCCTCCGGAGAGACTTGCGCAGATGACGGACGAGCAGAAGGCGCGCATGAAGAAGATGGAGGAGGCCGGCCAGAAGTATGCCAAGTGGAATCTGGAGGGGTATCAGGCTGACTTCGATTTCAATAATCGCTATACCGGCCAGCTTTATGAGCAGGGCACTGGGCGGGGCATTATTGCGTGGCGCGGTCAGATGGTGGCTACCGAGCCTGGGAAGAAGCCGCGGTTGCTCTCCAGTGTGGGGAATCCTGACGATCTGAAGGCGTTTATCAAGCCGGGTGAGTGGAACCAGTACGAGATCGTTGCGGACGGCAATACTCTGGTTCATATCGTGAACGGGCATGTGATGGCCGTGCTGGTCGATACCGATCCGAAGTATGCGCAGGCCAAGGGCTTGATTGCCTTTGAGATTGAAGGCGGTGGAGATCTGAAGATCCTGCACCGCAATGTTTGGCTGAAGAAGCTTCCTTAGGGCTTGTATGTTGGGCTCTGTGGCACCCCTCCCCCCGGTTAATTGGCGCAAATTCTTCATTGCGGTGGGGGTTAGGGTTGGACCTTCTGCGGCCTTTCGGCTTGATGAGTTGGCAAAGAACTGTGGCTCTGCATTGGGCAGAGTCTTGCTGCTTTACTTTTTCTTCTCTTTTAATTGTAGCTACCGGAGCGTAACTAAAGTGCCACTCTTATCTGCTTCATGTGGTGGGGTTTAGTTGGATTTGGGGGTTGACATGGGGTTTTGCTGGGTTATTTGGGGATGTCGGTTGTAAGTGATGGGGTGGGGCGGTTTATGGATGGGACGACGAGCGAGTTCGATTTGGTGTTTGAACCTATGAGCGCTTAGGAGCGATTGGCGGCAGAGAAAGCGGTCGTGCTTCGCACGATACCCCACCCTATTTGCGATGAGACTGCAAAAAGGGTGGGGCACCCGCATTTGTGGAATGGGGGGTGATTGATGGGTGCTAGTGGAGATGGGTTTGGCTCGAGGGAGTTTTTGATGGAGCGGACGGGGCGGCTCTCGCAGGTGGGCGGTGTCACTCCTTTTGCCTATGCGGAGGGGAGGGCCAAGGGAGTTGCGACGGTGCGGGTGCGGACGGCGCGTGGGTTGGAGTTCTGGGTGGTTCCTGACAAGGGGATGGATATCTTTGAGGCGAGTTTTGGGGGCAGGTCGCTTAGCTGGCACTCTCCGGTGGGGATTGTGCATCCTTCTTATTATTCCAATCGCGGGACGGAGTGGCTCCGGTCTTTTGCGGGTGGGTTGTTGAGCACTTGCGGGCTTACTACTGCGGGCGCGCCGTCGGAGGATAACGGTCAGAGCCTGGGGCTGCATGGATCGATCTCGAATACTCCGGCGGAGCAGGTGAGCTGGTCGGAGGAGTGGGATGGGGATGATTGTGTGCTGGCTGTCTCGGGCAAGGTGCGGGAGAGCTCGGTCTTTGGAGATCATCTTTTGCTGCATCGGACTATTTCGACTTCGCTGAGTAGCGCGTCTTTGAAGATTCATGATGTGGTGGAGAACCAGGGGTTCAAGGAGTCGCCTCTTATGGTTCTTTATCACTTCAACTTTGGATTTCCTTTGCTGACGGAGCGCAGCAGGATCTATGGGCCGTCGCAGGGGGTTGAACCTATCGATGATTGGTCTGCGCGGAGCCTCGATGTGTGGGATCGGTTTGGCCCGCCGGAGGCGGGGGTGGGGGAGCGGGTTTACTTTCACCAGATGCAGCCGGATGTGGATGGGAAGGTGACGGTGGTGTTGGTGAGCGATGGGGATCGACCGGAGTTCGGTGTGGCGTTGCGGTATGACAGTGGGACGTTGCCGCAGTTTGTTGAGTGGAAGATGACGGGGACGAATCATTTTGTGCTGGGGCTCGAGCCTGCGAACTGCAAGATCTTTGGGCGTGCCGCGGAGAGGGAGCGGGGGAGTTTGCAGATGCTCTCTGTTGGGGAGAGGCGTGAGTTTCGATTGGAGTTGAGTGTGCTTGATGGGGTGGAGGCGGTGGCGGAGGCGATTCGGGGGAGTGTGGCTGGGTAGTTGTGATTCCCTAACTATCGGGTGATCAGGCGTCCTGAGGTTGGAGCACCTGGGCTGTCGGGGTTGGGGAAAGAAGGCGGTGGGTAGGTTCTACATCCCACCCTTCGCTAGAGACAGAGGCGCGAAGGATGGGGCACCCGGGCTGTTTGGTGCTTGGGTTAGGAGAGCGACCGCTAGAACAGGCAACAGCCAAAACAAGCAACGGCTAGAACAGGCAACCGCAAATGCAACCGCAGGTCCTTCGACTGCGTAACTCGCGATGAAGCTGCGAGTTACTTCGCTCAGGATGACAAATTTTTGGGTGTGTTTGTCTTTGTGGGGCGTGTCTATCCTTGTGGAGTGTCAGCCTTTGTCAAAAGTGTCTTCGTGGAGCGTCCGCCTTTGTTGAAGGGGTCTGTCCTTTGTGTAGCTTTCGTCTTATCAAAGGGTCTGTTCTTGTGGAGCGTTCGTCTTGGTGGGGACTTGTGCCTTGTGAGGTGAGCCTTCCTGGTTAGAAGTCCAGGTGGTCTATGTTGTCTTTGTTGATGATGAGTGGGGTGCCTAGGATGATCTCGGTTCCTCGCATTTGTAGTTTGCCCAGGCGGCCGGCGGCGATGGATGTTGCTTCTTTGGAGATTTGTTTTTGGGAGCTGAGCCAGCCTGCGTAGACGGTGAGGTATCCGAGGTCGCGGGTGTTCCAGAGGACGATGGTCTGGACTACTCCGCTTTTTACGTAGGGTTTGCAGATGTTGGGAAGTGAGAGGCCGATTACGTCCACGTCCTTGCGTCCGGACTGTTGGACTGCCTCTGCCGATCCAGGGACGGCGGGGGCGGAGATGTCCATTATGAGCTTGACCTGCGGGAAGACCTTGAGGATGGTCTGGGTTTGGGTGAAGGCCTTGTCGCGGTCGTCGTCGCTGGGTTGGATGGTGCTGAGGATGAGTTGCGGGTGTTTGGCGGCTACACGTTTTTTGATGTAGGCGATCCACTCGTTCTGATTCTCTGCGCTGAGCGCGCCGGTGATGATGGCGAACTGTCCTCCGGCTGGCATGAGTCTTGCTGCTTCGTCGGTGAGGGTATTGGCGATTCCTTCGGGGGTGGCTTGGTTGAGGAAGAAGTCGCGTGCGTCGGGCTCGGCGTCGGCGTCCCAGGTGAGGACGGAGATGCCGTGTTGTCGGGCCTTGCGCAGGACGGTGGAGATGCTGCCCTTGTTTTCGACGGCGACGACGATTGCGTCTACGCCGCGGGTGATCCAGTTTTCGACGAGCTCGTTTTGTTGCGAGGCGTCGAGGCTGGTGGGGCCGTCCCAGATGAGGTCTATGCCGAGGGCTTGGGCTGCTTCTTCGGCACCCGCTCGGGCGCTGATGAAGTAGGGGTCTCCTTTTGCCTTGGGCATGACCGCGATTACGGGGCGATGGTTTGTTGTGGCTGGGCGAGTTCCCTTTGGAGTGGATGAGTTGTTGCGGCTTCGGAGGGCTATGAAGGCTAGAGCGGCGACCAGGAGTAACGCTGCGATTGCGGCGATTTGTTTTTGGGTTTTGGGGCGTCGCTTCTCTTCTGAAGTTGTGATGCTGTTTCTTTTTGTTCTTAGGCGGTCGATGCTGACGATGGCTAACAGGAGTGTGCCGATGAGTACGCCGGTGAGCTCGGAGGGCAGTGCGAGGAGGTGCATGCCGTTTTGCAGGATGGAGAGAAAGAAGAGTCCCAGCAAGGTGCCGAAGAGGGTGCCGCGGCCGCCGAAGACCGATGTTCCGCCGAGTACGACGGCGGCGATGGCGGAGAGCTCGAAGCCGGTGCCGAGGTCGGACTTTGCTAGTCCCAGGTGGGCAACGTAGATGATGGCGGCGAGGCTGGAGACGATGCCGGAGAGGAGGTAGACGAGCGCCAATCGTCTTTGCACGGGGATGCCGGCGTAGCGTGCGCCCTCGGGGTTGAAGCCTATGGCGTAGAGGGCGCGTCCGATGACGGAGCGGTGGAGCAGGAGGGCATAGCCGATTGCTACCAGCAGGAAGATCGTTAGCTGGATGGGAATCGTATGCCAGAGGTAGCCCTGGCCGAGGAGTAGAAATGATTTTGGGAAGCCGGTGTAGCTTACGGCTCCGTGGGTGATGCCTTCGGCGATTCCGCGATAGAGGGAGTAGGTTCCGAGGGTCACGATGAGGGCGGGGAGCCTGAGGCCGGCGATCATGAGGGCGTTGAGTGCGCCGCTGGCTAGTCCTATGAGTAGGGCGATGAGGATCGCCAGGGGAATCGGTAGGTGGCCGGAGTGCCATGCGAGGCCGAATATGACCGCGGTGAGGCCCACGGTGGAGCCTACCGAGAGGTCGATGCCGCCGGCGATGATGATAGGTGTAAGCGCGATGGAGAGGAGGCCCAGCTCGACGCTGAAGCGGAGGATCTCGAAGAGGTTGGCGAGGGTGAAGAAGCCCGGAGCGAGGACGGAGAAGAGAGCTGCCTCTGCGAGGAGGGCGAGGAGGAGAATCCACTCGCCGTTTTGAAAGGAGGTGCGGCCAGCGAGGTTAGCGCGCGAGGGCTTTGATGGGTGCATTCTTCTCACGATGGCTGCCGAGGATGTTGAGGGTGATTGCACCGAGGATGATTGCTCCCTGGATGGCTTTCTCCCAATAGGCGCTGACTCCTAGAAATGTCAGTGCTGTGCCGATGGAGCCTAAGAGGACTACTCCTAGAACGGTGCCGAGGATGGCGGCGTAGCCTCCGGTGATGGCCGCTCCACCTACGGCTACGGCGGCGATGACCTTCATTTCGAGACCGAGGCCTGAGTTACTGGGTATCTGATTGAAGCGGACGGAGTTCAGCATTGCGGCGAGGCCGGTTAAGGCTCCGGTTAGGGTGAAGACTGAGAATGTAACTCTATTGGTATCGATTCCTATGATGCGGGCGGCTTGTGGGTTGGAGCCGGTGGCGAAGACTGCGCGGCCTACGGAGAGGAAGCGCAGGCTCCATGCGGTTAGGAGGACTAAGACGGTGACTCCGCTGAAGGTTATGGCGGTGTAGGTTGCCTGGGTGAATCCCATCCATTGGAATGAGGCTGGGAGGTTGCCGATCCAGGAGCCCTGCGTTTGCCAGCGGAGGGCGTCGCGAAGGGCCACCATCGTGGCCAGCGTGACGACGATGGAGGGGATGCGGAGGTATCCGACGAGGGCGCCGTTCAGGGCTCCGCAGGCGGCTCCGGTTAGGCAGGCGGTGGCTGCGCTGATTAGAGTGGGTGCTCCGAGGCGTGAGGAGAGGCCGGCGACGACGCTGCAGATGGCGAAGACGGAGCCGACGGAGATATCGATCTGACCGGTGAGGATAATCAGGGTCATGCCGAGGGCGATGATCATGACGGGTGCGTTCGCGAGGAAGAGGTCGGCGAGGTTCTGGCGGCTGAAGTAGCCGGGGGCTATGAGGGCCAGGGCGATCATCAGGAGCAGGATGGTCAGGGCTACGGAGAGC
This sequence comes from Granulicella sp. dw_53, assembly GCF_018449545.1. Classification (GTDB taxonomy): domain Bacteria; phylum Acidobacteriota; class Terriglobia; order Terriglobales; family Acidobacteriaceae; genus Edaphobacter. The sequence goes on from NZ_JAAVUR010000002.1 coordinate 514,928, forward strand.
TCGCGGATGTGGGCTTTGATCATTGCGGATGTTCCGCCATGGTGTCGTGGTAGGTGTGGCCGAAGGCGAGGGACATGATTCTGGGTTGGGTGGCCTCGCCGCGGGAGAGGATGCCGGTTATGGTTCCGGCGTGGAGGACGGCGATGCGGTCGCTCATGGCGAGGATCTCGGGGAGCTCGGAGGAGATGAGGATGATGGCTACGCCGCGCTCTGCGAGCTGCATGATGAGCTCGTGGATCTCTGCCTTGGAGCCGACGTCGACGCCCTGGGTGGGTTCGTCGAGGATCATGATCTGTGGATGGATGGCGAGCCATCTGGCGAGGGCTACTTTTTGTTGGTTGCCTCCGGAGAGGGTTCCGGCGGCGGCGTAGATCGAGGAGGTCTTGATGCGGAGGCTGTCCGTGTGGTGGGTGGCGAGGGTGGCCTCTTTGTCGGGCGTGATCAGGCCGTATTGGGAGACGCTGCTTAGATTTGCGAGGCTGATGTTGGTGTCGATGCCCATCTCGAGGATGATGCCGTGCTGGCGGCGGTCTTCGGGGACGTAGGCTATGCCTCGTGCGATGGCTTCGGCTGGAGAGTGGATGTGGCAGGATTCGCCGCGTACTTCGATGCTGGAGGTAGATGGGGTGAGGCCGAAGAGGGTGCGGGCTAGTTCGGTTCGCCCGGAGCCTACGAGTCCTGCCAGGCCGAAGATCTCGCCGCTGCGGACGGAGAAGGAGATGTCGTGGAGTCCGGCGGAGGGGTTGTGGAGGCTGCGGACTTCGATGGCGAGGTCGCCGATGGGGACGCTGCGCTTGGGGAATATCGAGGCGACGGAGCGGCCTACCATGAGGTAGATGAGCTCGGAGCGGGTGACGTCGGCCGCGTTGCGGCAGGCGATGGTTTCTCCGTCGCGCATGACGGTGATGCGGTCGGCGATGGCGGAGATCTCCTCGAGACGATGGGAGATGTAGAGGATGCCTACTCCATCGTGACGGAGGCGGTAGATGAGGCTGAAGAGGTTGTCGACCTCGCGGCCGGTGAGGAGCGCGGTGGGTTCGTCCATTAGCAGGATGCTGGCGTTGGCGCCGATGGCTTTGGCGATTTCTACGATTTGTTGCTCGGCCATGCTGAGGGTTGCGGCGAGGCGCATGGGATCCAGGGAGGAGCCTACCGAGCTGAGCAGGTCGGTGGCCTGGGCTCGCCGCTGTTTCCAGTTCACACGCCGTGAGGAGCTTTCGCCCTCCAGGGCGAGGGCGATGTTCTCGGCGACGGTGAGGTGGGGGAAGAGGGATGGCTGCTGGTAGATGGCGGCGATTCCGAGGGAGCGGGCGATGTTGGGGTCGTTGTGGGGGACGATCTTGCCGGCGATCTCAAGGGTGCCGGAGTCGGCGGAGATGGCTCCAGTGATGATCTTGGTCAGGGTGGACTTGCCTGCGCCGTTTTCACCGATGAGGGCGTGGACTTCGCCTTGCAGGAGCTGCAGGGAGGCGCTTTTGAGCGCTCGTACGCCGGCGAAGTTTTTGGTGATGGAGGACGCCGTGAGGAGAGCCCTCGGAGGCGGGTTCTCGCGAAGTCGGCTGTCAGCTTGCAATGGCAATGCCATCCTCGATGCCTGGATTGAATCGGGAGAGCCCGGGTCCAACTTGCTTTGCTTTCTTGCGTACCAGTGTATGGGAGAGCTGGTTTTTTGATTTCGATGAGTGCTCGGTCTTCGTGAGACGTCTCACTATTTATCTGGATTCGTTGGTGGTTGTCAACTCTTCAGGATCGGAGGGCGGTGCTGGGAGTCCGGGTTTAGGGCGCGTGGGGCCGCATTTACGGGCTTCCTGGAGGCGGGCGCGGATTTCGCTATTTTGCGCGGGCGGTCTTTCGTATCGCTGCTGAATTTTTCTTCGGCTCGACGTAGAACGGGGTGTTCGAGGACTCGCGCGCGATGAGCGTGGCGGGGAGGCGGACCTTCTCGCGGGGTCCGTCTGCGGTCTCCTTGTCGATTCGTTTGAGGAGTACTTCGACGGCGCGGTATCCCATGTCGAAGGTGGGCTGGATGACGGAGGTGATACCGGGTTTGAAGAAGTCTTCCGCGGTGAGCTCGTCGAAGGTGGCGAAGGTGAAGTCGCGGGGGGTGCTGAGACCGACGGCGTAGAGGCTGCGGAGGGCGGCGAGGCCGGTGACTCCGTTGGTGGCGAAGAGGGCGGAGGGTCTTCCGGAGGGTCTTAGCAGACCGTTCTGGCAGATTCTTGCCACTTCGTCCTGCTCGAAGCTGCCGCTCCAGATGAGGGAGGGCTGTACGGGAATGCCGCCCTTCTTGAGGGCCTGGCGGTATCCGCGGAGCCTCTCCTGCTCGTTGTGGAGGGTGAGAGGGCCGGTGATGATGGCGATCTCGCGGTGGCCCATGCCCATGAGGTGAGAGATGCCCATCTCGGCCGCGCCACAGTCGTCTACGCAGACGGAGTCGACGTCGAGGTCCGCGGGGAGGCGGTCGAGGCAGACTACGGGCAGGTTGGAGGTGAGGGAGGCGGAGCGTTCGGGCGACAGGCGCTCGCCGCCGGCGGGGATGAGCAGTATTCCCTCGACCCGCTGGGCACGGAGGAGCGCGATCATATCGGCCTCGCGGGTGTGGCTGCTCTCGGAGTCGAGGACGATGAGGAAGTATCCGCGTTCGCGGGCGGCAGATTCGGCTCCGCGAATGATCTTGGGGAAGAAGGGGATGGTGATGTCGGGGACAACGATTCCCAGCGTGTTGGTCCGGTTGGTCTTGAGACTGCGGGCTATGAGGTTGGGCTGGTAGTTGAGGACGCGGATCGCTTCCAGGACCTTTTGCCGTGACCGATCGCTTACATTCGTCGAACCACTTATGACGTTGGATACAGTTCCTGCTGAAACACCGGCCAGTTTGGCCAGTTCCTTTTGCGTCGGCGGCATAATCGAAATCCTACATGACAGAGAAGCCCTCGAAGAAGCTGATTCCAGAGGAGCGAACGGGAATCGGCGAGGGTTTGGCCAGGGGAGGGATGAATGGTGCTTCCATTCGGTCCAGATATCGTTGCTGATGCGAAGTATTTCATGCCGGAGGGTGAAGATGGCGCTTGACACTAGTTTGCTTGGATACGTAGTATCCGAAACGAAATGAGACGTCTCATTTCGTTTCTTAAGACGACCTTTAGCTCCAATGCGGGTTTATGGAGTTGTTTGGCGGAGTTCTGGAGTTGAGCCAGATCTGGCTCAGGAGACTCAAAGGCTTGAAAGCTCAAGAAGGCCGCAGATTGCCATTCCTGTGGAAGCAGGGAATAATATCTCTGGCGATGGGGGTAGGTTTCGCCTGATTCAAGCGATCTGACGGCGCGATGTGCGATTCAAATTGGCGGTAAAGCGCCTTCGTGCCGAGGTGGGCAGTAAATTGAGGATTCCAGAAGGAGTGAACGTGAATCGACCTACAAAGGTAATTGCGCCTGCAGGACCCGCCAGGCTTATGAAGATGGTGCTTTGGGGAGTAATTGCTTGTGTTGCTTCTACTTCGTATGGGGTGAAGGCCTTTGCTCAGCAGTCGCCCCAGCCGACGCAGCCTCCTCCGAAGGAGCAGAACCAGCAGCACTCCACGGAGCTGCCTCCGGGGGCTGGCCGAGATACCGTCATGCGGGTCTGCAGCAAGTGCCACTCGCCGAATATCCTGGTGGCGAATCCGCGGGACCGGCAGGGATGGGAGGACACCATCACGAAGATGGCCGGGCTGGGCGCGATGGCCACCGATGATGAATTTACCGAGATTCTGGAGTATCTGGCCAAGAACGTCACGCCACAGGCGACTGCCAAGGTCAATATGAATAAGGCAACCGCGGCTGAGATGGAGAGTTCGCTGGAGCTCTCGGTGAAGGAGGCGGAGGCGGTTGTGAGCTATAGAACAAAGAACGGCGACTTCAAGTCCCTGGAGGATGTGAAGAAGGTTCCAGATGTCGACGCGAAGAAGCTGGACGCGAAGAAGGACCGGCTTACGTTCTAAGTTTGATCTCCGTGCAAAATATTTTGCTAACAAACAGCCTCGGCGATGCCGAGGCTGTTTGTGTTTGTGGCTGTGCGAGGGAATGAGAAAGATTGCTGGAGACCTTATACTGACTAGAAGCTAGGTTCCAGGTGAAGGCATCGATGGCCCTTGCGCAGTGACTGCGCGACGGGAAGGGTAGCTCTTCGATTGACCGAACCTCTCGCCGGGAACAGAGTGTTCCGCTCTTTGAGCGGGGCGCCTGCAGGGAGAACTGTACGTGCAACTGCGTTTTCGACATATCGCACGCAATGTGTTCTCCAACTGGTTCGCGACCGGGGCGAACATGGCGGTCGGCTTCTTTCTGGCCCCGTTCCTGGTTCACCGTCTAGGAAATGCGGAGTACGGCGTTTGGGTGCTGGCTATCTCGCTGGTGAACTACCTTGGGCTTTTGGACCTGGGGATGCGAAGCGCGGTGCTGCGGTTTGTTTCGAAGGGCCATACGGTTGGGGATCATGCTTCGGCGGGAGAGGCGCTCTCCGCGGCGCTGTGGGTTCGGCTCCAGATCAGTGTGTTGGTGCTGCTGTTGTCAGCGGGGCTGGCGGCGGCGTTTCCGGTGATGTTCAAGGTGCAGCCGGCGTTGGCGGCGAATGCACGCATCGCGGTGATGATCATTGGGACGACGACGGCGTTGGGGATGTCGCTGGGCGTGTTTGGTGGCGTGCTCTCTGCATTGAACCGGTACGACCTGCAAAGCGTGGTAACGCTGGTGCAGCTGACGGTACGGGTGTCGGGCGTAGTGTGGGTGCTGCGGACGGGACATGGCATCGTGGCGATCGCGTTGTGCGAGTTGACGAGTGCGGTTGTCGGCAATGTGCTGCTGGTGTGGATTGCGCGGCGAATTTATCCGCAGCTTAAGTTGCAATGGACGCGGCCGAAGGCGAGTATGCTCCACTCCCTTTGGATGTATAGCTTTTATGCGTTTCTCACGACGATCGCGGTGCAGCTGGTGTACCAGACGGACAACCTGATTGTGGGAACGTTCATCTCGGCTTCGGCGGTGACGTTCTACTCGATTGGCAACTCGCTCTGCCGATACACGGACCAGTTTGCCAGCTCGATGGCGGCGACGTTTGTTCCGGCAGCGAGCAACTATGAGGCTTCCGGCCATACGGACGGGCTGCGCTCGCTCTACACGAATGGGACGCGCGTCACGCTTGGGTTGGCGCTGCCGATTCTGGTGACGCTGATCACGCGGGGACATACGTTTATCTCGCTGTGGATGGGGCCGAGCTATGCGCACGAGGCTGGCAACGTTCTGGTGATGCTGGCAGTGCCGTTACTGTTTGCGTATGCGAACCGGACGGCGGTTTCGATTGCGTTTGGGGTGGGGAAGCATAAGAAGTCCGCAATCTGGGCGATCTGGGAAGGGGTCGCGAACCTGGTGCTGAGCGTGACTCTGGTGCACTGGTTTGGGATCTATGGTGTGGCGATGGGGACGATGATTCCGAACCTCTTCGTGCAGTTGGTGATCTGGCCACGGTACGTACACGAGCTGGTGGGGATCAAGACATCGACGGTTCTGCGTGATGTGTGGGGACCTTTGTATCTGGCGGCGATTCCATTTGGGCTGGTGTCGTATACGGTGAACAAATATGTGCCCACGCATAGCATCATACTTTTCGTGCTGCAGACAGTGGCGATTCTGCCGGTGTTTGTGGGCGTGATTGCGCTGATGTTTCGGGACTCAATTACTACCTATGTTGTGCCGCGGGTGCGGAGCTTCATGGGAGCGCGGACGAGGGAGACGTAACTCGATGGGGTCAGATTTTTTTCAGTCTCAGTATGGAAACTACCAAGACCTGCCGTTCTGGCGGCATCGTGAGTTTGGCCGTCCGATGGACCTAATGTACGACGCGCGGCTGGCGATGAATCCTTCGTACCGGCGACTGGCGCAGGAGGTAGCGAAGGCTCCGAAGCTGAAGGTCTTGCTGACGGGGGTAGAGGTTCCTTCGCGGCGGAGCGATCTGGAGCAGGTGTTCCGGACGATGGCGGAGAGCCGACATGAGGTGACGACGCGAGCCGCGACGCTGCATGAGGGCAAGGGTAAGTTTCAGAACATCAACCTGGCGCTACAGGAGATGGATCTCAACGGGTACGACTGGCTGGTGGTTCTGGACGATGACGTCGCGCTGCCGCCGAATTTTCTGGATACGTTTTTGTACCTGGCAGATAGGGCTGAGTTGAAGATTTGTATGCCGGCGCACCGGTTTTATTCGTATCAGTCGTATGCAGTGACGCAGCGACGGTGGAATAGCCTGGTGCGGACGACTCGTTTTGTGGAGTGTGGACCGATCACAGCGTTTCGCCGGGATGTGTTTGCGCATGTACTGCCGTTTCCGGAGCTGCGCTGGGCCTGGGGAACCGATCTGGCCTGGTCGGAGCACGGGAAGAGGCAATCCTTTCAGATCGGGATTGTAGATGGGGCACCGATCGCTCACTTGCGTCCCGTGGCAGCCTCCTACGAGAGCCGCGATGCTCGACTTGAAGGGGAGGCGTATCTGGGGGGGATGGGGGTCAACATCACCCGGCAGGAGGCGCTTCAAACTGGCGTGATCTATAAAGGCCTGAACCCGGATGGGACAGGCAGAGGCCGAACGTAGGTAAGGCTATCCTTTTTTGTCGGCGTAGTAGCTGTCGATGGAGATGAAGTATTTGCCGTAGATGAATCCCAGGAGATCCCAAAGTGGGAGCTCTTTGGCGAAGGATGGGCCGGAACCACTCTCGAGGAGATTGGCGGGAGCCGCGGCGAGACCGATCACGGCCTGCCGAAGGCGGTATCGAGGGATTCCAAAGAGGTAGGAGACGGGCTCTTTTCTGGTTTTGTCGGCGATGCCCTGGGAGACTCCGCGCCAGTAGCACCACTTTCGAAAGTAGCGCCGGGTGAGCCGTTCGGCTGGGATGTAGTGGTAGATCGCTAGATCGGGGACGTGGAAGCCGAGGAGTCCAGCGTCGAGGAGCCGGCGATAGAGTTCGGCGTCCTCCTCTGATAAAAGTCCCTTGCCGCTCCGGCCAAGTTTGACGTTATAGAGTCCGACCCGGTCAAAGACGGTTCGCCGAAAGACGGCGTTGCCTCCTTGAAGATTGCCGGGGAAGGGCGGAGCCATGATGGTTCGGGGTTTGGGAGGAATGACGCCGAGAACACCGTTGTAGCCGGGCGGAATCCAGGAAGGCATCGGGATTTCACAGTTGGCGAGATAGGGACCGCCGATGAACTGGGTGGCGGGATCGGAGAACTCGCGAGCGATTACTGTAAACCATTTGGTGTCGATCTCTTCGTCGTCATCGATGAATCCGATGATTTCGCCGTTTCCTGCTGCGATGCCGCCGTTGCGAGCGTGGGAGAGGCCTTGCTTGGTCTCGCGGACGTACTGGAGTGGGATGGGAGCCTCAGCCTGCAAATGACGGACGACTTGTTCCGTGTCATCTTTGCTGTTGTTGTCGACGACCAGTACGGTGACTTCAAGTCCGGGGGGGAGCTCCGCCGTGAAGAGACTGGCTATGGTGCGGCGAAGTAAATCGCTCCGGTTGTAGGTTGGCACGACGACGTCGAGTTTCAAGCTGAGGAGCTCCTTCAGATCATTTCGGAGAGGGCTAAAACAGTGTAGCGGCACCGGAGGTCCCTGTCCCGGAAGATAGCAAGCTTGGCTCTGGTGCTGGCTGTCGAATGGGTGATGGTGTGAGCGCGTGCTTGGATTTGAGGATGGGTCTTATCTTGAATTCCGAGAAGAGAGGCCATTCTATGGGGAGATGGATGCCTTCCCCTGCTTAGTCTACAGACGTTGCGTTTTTTGTTTGGCTTTCAGAGGGGAGCAGTTTGAGGCTGGTCCGGAGGGCGGCGGGGCTAAGGCTGTGGCTGCTTGCTCGCGGATGCCTGGGCGGAGGGATCGATAGGCCGTACTACACTAGGTGAGCATGTTGAATGTCATTGTTCCTACCCTAAATGCGGCAGCAGATTGGCCGCGATTTGCCCCTGCGCTGTTGCAATGCATCGATCCTAAACAGGTGTTGATCGTCGACTCGGATTCGACGGATGATACGGTGCGGCTGGCAGGGGAGGCGGGTTTTGCGGTTCTTTCGATCGCGCGGGAGGAGTTCAATCATGGCGGTACGCGACAGCGGGCAGCGGTCATGGTGCCGGATGCTGAGATCCTGGTTTATCTGACGCAAGATGCGATCCTGGCTGGGCCGGATGAACTCAAGAAGCTGCTCTCTGCATTCGAGGATCCGGCGGTGGCGGCGGCTTATGGGCGGCAGTTGCCCAGGGTGGGGGCTCGAGGGATTGAGAGGCATGCGCGGGGATTCAATTATCCTCCGGTCCCGCAGGTTCGCGAGTTGGCGAGCCGGGAGCAGCTTGGGTTCAAGGCGATCTTCATCTCGAACTCGTTTGCCGCTTACCGTCGCTCTGCTTTGATGGAAGTGGGCGGGTTCCCGTCGGATGTGATCTTTGGCGAGGACACGGTCACTGCGGCGAAGCTGCTGATGGCCGGGTACAAGGTGGCCTATGTCGCTGAGGCATGCGTCTATCACTCGCATGCGTATACCTTGCTCCAGGAGTTGGAGCGCTACTTCGATATCGGGGTTCTGCATAGCCGCGAACGGTGGCTGCTGGATGAGTTCGGCATGGCGAACAGCGAAGGGAAGCGCTTCGTATTCTCTGAATTGAGATATCTCGTGCGGCGCGATATCTTGCAGATTCCGTCGGCGCTTATACGTACCGGCTGCAAGCTTTTGGGGTACAGGCTGGGCAGGTTGGAAGATCGGATAACGCCGAAGCTAAAACGGTCTCTGAGTATGAATGCACGGTTTTGGGAAAGATCTTAGCGATGGGTGGGAAGGTGGATCTCCGGGTTCCAGGTGATCTGGAGCCAGCCGCTGGTGTTGTGGTGTGAGCCGGACAGGTAGGAGGGGATGAGAAAACGCTCGTACTGGGTGAAGATCTGTGCCTGCCAATGTTGGCTTATGCCATAGGAGGCGTTGACGAAGCCGTCGGTAATGGTGCTGCCTCCCGGGAGGAAGTTCGTGCCTCCCTTGTTCTGGCGGTAGCCGGCCTCGACCCGAGTTCGGGCAGAGAACCAGTAGCCGGAGCGAGCTTCGATGGCGCGGCCGTCGCGGCCTACGGCGTTGCCGAGGAGGAAGCCCTTGTTCGTGTTGGCATCCAGGTATTGGTTATTGAGGAGGAAGTGTTGGCCGCCAAAGTCAGAGGCCAGGCCCTCTGAGCTTGCAGCCTCTACGCGCAGGTCCATATGGGGAAGCCAGGGGAGTCGGGCGAAGTAGATGCCTGGGTTCCAGAAGGCGCGGCGGGGAGCGTCGATGGGGTTGGGATCGTCGTCGGAGTAGGCGTCGGCGTAGAGCGTGACGATCTTGCTTAGGAATGGAAGACGATAGCGGAAATCGAAGTTACTCTTGCGGTCTCCTGGGTCCAGTGGGTCGCCATATGGGGCGGCGCCGTTGCCGAGGTAGCTTCCGGTTGAGGTGGAGCTCACGAAGTTTCGCTTGAAGTTGCCAGCGGTCATCGGATGGCCAACGCCGAAGAACAAGGACCAGCGGGTAAAGCTGATCTCCAGGTTGTCGCCGAAGTTGAAGTCAATTTTTTGGCCGTTGTAGTAAGGGCGTGCGGGGTATTTATGGCCGGAGAGCTTGCCGAAGACGATATCGAAGCGATAGGTGCCCAGAGCGGGAAGAAAGGGGATCGGGTGTGGCCGCGTGGAGACGTAGCGAAGATTGTAGGTGGGCTCCGCATTGCTGGAGAAGGAGAGCGCACCCATGGTGCTTGGTCCCCAGTAGAGCTCCTGCTTGCCGAAGCTGAGGGAGTTTCCGGCTGCTGCCACTCCGGCATAGAGCTCGATCGGGCGGGCTCGATTGACGGCATTGAAACCTAGAAAAGGCTGGATCGGTGGATCTCCGTCGTTTTGGATGGTATCGAGGGCGCTGATGAGCTGGTTTTGGGCGGGGGTGTAGGCAGCGTTGCCGGGACCGTGCTGGAACTCTTCTCGGGCATAAAGGAAGAAGCGGCCATGGGTCGCACGAGCGGAGGCGCCGGTAATGAGGCTGGTTCCGCGACCCAGCGGGCGGCCGAAGTCGTTCCACCAGGTCTGCCCGAAGTGAAAGCTGTCGGAGAGGGCTGGTCCGGCGATGGTTCCCGGCCTGGCGTAGACCCATTCCAAGGTGGCGGTGTTGTTCGCGTGGGCTTCGTTGTCGAGTTCGTGGCTGAGGTCGTTCAGGAGGCGGTCTGCTTCGTCCCGCACGCCTGCACTCGTCTCGGACCGGCCTGAGATCTCTTCCGCCTCTTTGATTTGGCGGAGGCACTCCTGCCGCGTCCAAGGCCGTATGGAGATGCTTTGGGTAGGGATGAGTCCGAGGGCGGCCAGCCGTTCGAGCGCGGGGTAGACCCAGCTATCCATCGGCACATTGGTTGAACCGTACCGGTCTGCATCGGCCTGCCCATATGTTGTGGGGTCAGAGGGGTCGTAGCCTCGGTCTTGCGATTCAGCTTCCGGAATGGGAGCTATGGAGGGATTCACGCTGCTGGGAGTGGATGGGATATCCGTCAAGGAACTGGTTTCGGTTGCATCCCAGAGGGGTCTATTTTTATGGGCGGCCAGGGAATTATCGGGAGACGTGCGGCTTGGCGATACCGTGGCAGATGGAGAGTTAGGCAGGGTGACGCCTTCGGACGGGGCCTCCGAGGCTGACTGATAGCCGCTGCCCGTGGGTGCTGGAACGGCCTGCGCAATGCAGTGAGAGTGGTAGGAGAGCAACTGGGAGACTGCACCTAGACAGGCAATACAGATTTCACGGGACATTTTCGGCATGTTCGGCTTTCCCTTACAGTACAAACGGCTGACGTCTCACAGGTACGGAACCGGATGAAGCTGGCTCCTCCCGGGAAAGGTCGCATCCGTTGCCGGACCGAATCTGTTCCCTGCGCACTCAGCATATTTTAGCCGAAGGGGACAGAAGTGTCGCTTGGAAGTGGATGAGGCCGTTGTATGCTTGAGGTACGCAGGCCATTGAAAAAGCGCGTTGAGGCTAACCTTAGTATGGGTCGTGGGATGTTCCGAAGTTTTTCTCTGATGATTCTGTTCGTCGCGGGAACAGGATTTCTAGCTCTAGATGCGAATTCCCAAACTACCGACCAAACTGGGCTGGGGAGCTTTGGCGGCGGAGTGTTGACGGGCAATAGCGGTAGTGGGGCAGGAGATGGCGGCGGCTTTCAGCAGGCCATCCAGGGCTTGCCTCAGAGTACGCCCTCGCGCGGCGTCAACCTTCCAAACGACCAGCAGAACAATCAGGATAGAACCAACACGCAGGATACTAACAATATTAACGGGACGCAGCGGAGGTTAAATCAGCTCCCCCCCGATCCTCCTACCGAATTTCAGCGTCTGGTCGCGACTACGACGGGCAAGATGCTTCCCATCTACGGCGCGAGGTTGTTCCGCAACACGCCATCGACCTTTGCTCCGTTGGACAGGGTTCCGGTTACGCCAGATTATGTGATTGGGCCGGGCGATGAGTTGCTCATTCAAGTGTGGGGGCAGGTCACGCTCAACTCCCGCTTTACAGTCGACCGAGCAGGAACCATTTATGTTCCTCAAGTAGGAAGCATCCACGTCGCTGGACTTCAATTCGCGCAGTTGCAGGAGTTTCTGAAGGCCCAGATGGGCAAGGTCTTCCGCAACTTCGATCTGAATGTAAATATGGGGCAGTTGCGCTCCATTCAGGTCTTTGTCGTCGGTCAGGCGCGTCGTCCGGGGAGCTACACGGTTAGCTCGCTGAGCACGTTGGTGAATGCGCTGTTTGTGACGGGTGGGCCTACGCCGCAAGGAAGTTTGCGCCATATCCAACTGAAGCGTTCGGGCCAGGTGCTTGTCGATTTCGACCTGTACGATCTGTTGCTGCGCGGAGACAAGTCGAAGGACCTACAGCTTCTGCCGGGCGATGTTATCTATATCCCGCCGGTCGGGCCGCAGGTTGCAGTGGCGGGTAGTGTGAATACGCCAGCGATCTATGAGTTGAAGTCGGGGCCAGAGTCCACGGTAGGGGATGCGCTGGAGCTTGCGGCAGGACTGACATCTGTTACGGCGGGAGACACAATCCGGCTGGAGCGTGTGGACGCGCATCAGATGCGCAGCGTCACCAACTTGCGGCTTGATGCAGCGGGACGGTCTGCTCCGTTGCACGATGGCGATGTCCTGGAGCTGGTTGCGATCGTCGATCGTTACAAGGACGGTGTGACGCTTCGGGGAAATGTAGCAAATCCGGGACACTATGGATGGAAGCCCGGCATGCGGGTTGGTGATCTGTTTCCTGACAAAGATGCCCTGATCACCCGGGACTACTGGTTGAAACGTGGACGCCTTGGACAACCCGTTTTGACATACCTTCCTGTTTGCAGACCTACGCCGGGCCTTGGTTCCGATACTGATTTTTCTACTCTCGGCAACGATCAGAGCGTGACTCGCAACTCGAATACTACTTTGGGTAGCAATAACACAACGCAGAATGGCTCTCGTCCCACGCATGTCGCTCAGGACTGTATTCAAGAGTCGCCAAATGTCGAGAATGAGACTGACGAGTCTGGGCGCAACGTTTCTCGTTTCGCAAGCGATTCAACGGATTTGAACCAGCAAAACGGCTCAAACTTATTGAACGGCTCCAACTCAGTGAATGGCTCGAACTCGCCGAACGATTTAAACTCGTTGAACGGAACTCCCCTGCCTAACAATAATGGACAGCCGCGGGGCACGATGCAATCGTCTGGTCCTGGGGGCGGACGTGTCAGCTCTGCGACGGCGGCGCTGGGAGGTACGGGCCAGTTCGAGCCTCGCAACGATGTGAAGTTGAGCGAACCCGATATTGATTGGAGCTATGCAGTTATTGAGAGGCAGGACAAGGAGACTCTGACTACGTCGCTGCTGCCGTTCAATCTAGGGCGCCTGGTCCTGGCCGGAGATAGTTCGCAGAACCTGGAGCTTCTGCCGGGGGATGTGGTGACTCTCTTCTCAAAGGCGGACATCCGTGTTCCGCAGTCACAGCAGACGCGGTTCGTTCGATTGGAAGGTGAGTTTATATCGTCGGGAATTTATAGCGTGCTTCCTGGTGAGACCTTGCAGCAGTTGGTAAAGCGTGCGGGCGGCTTTACTTCGGATGCCTATCTTTACGGGTCGGAGTTTACACGCGAGTCGACGCGGCGGCTTCAGCAACAGCGTATGAATGAGTACATCGACGAGATCTCGCTACAGGCAAGTACCAACGCGGCAAATACGGCGGGCCGAAATGTCAGTGCTTTGGATTCGGCGGCTGCCGCTGCTGCACAAGTTCAGAATCAGAACGTTATTAATAGCCTTCGTCAGGGTCGATCCACAGGCCGCGTTGTGCTGGATCTGCATCCGGACAGCAATACAGTTGCGGCTTTGCCTGAGATTCCATTGGAAGACGGGGACACGTTCATCGTGCCGCATGTACCGTCTATGGTGAGCGTCGCGGGCGCCGTATACAACCCGAACTCGTTTCTCTATGGCGCAAATCGAAGAGTTGGAGATTACCTTCGGCTATCAGGGGGAGGCAATCGCGATGCTGACCGGAAGCGTGCCTATGTCATTCGCGCAGACGGATCTGTAATTAGCAAGCAACAGATCTCCTCTTTGCGGAGAAACGGTTTCGAGTCGCTCCATATTTACCCTGGGGATACGATTGTGATCCCGCTTAATCTGAACAAGGGGACTACGCTTCGCAATGTTGTCGATATTGCCCAGATTGTTGGGCAATTTGGCCTAGCTATTGCGGCTGCCAGCATTGTGTTCTAAAGAGTAGGACTGCACTATTTTCTTTCCCCGCTGATCGGTAACCGTGGGTGAAGGATGGTAATAAGCACAAGTCAGTGCCTAGAGTTGAGAAGCTTGACATGCTTAAATGCCATTGGCTCGGTCGATTCGATCGAGCTAATGGGTATATGGACATTAGCTCATCTGCTGCTAAGATTGAAGTAGGCCGGGATGGCGGAACTGGCAGACGCAGCGGACTCAAAATCCGCCGATCGCAAGGTCATGGGGGTTCGATTCCCCCTCCCGGCACCAAGATAAGCTCCCCAAAATGAATAGGTTACAAAGACCAAAGCCTCTCAGCATGAGAGGCTTTTTCATGCTCGAAAAGCGCTGGTGCCGGTTTTGGTGCCGGTCTGTACCTCATTTGCTATCGTCGATTTGAGGAGGGAGATCGATGCCGAGAAGAAAGGTGGTTCGAAAAGAGCGTGGCGTTTTCGAGAAGGTGCCGGGCTCCGAGATCTGGTGGATTCGCTACATCGTCGATGGTCGCGAGCACCGGGAAAAGGTCGGCAGGCAAAGCGACGCCGTCGACCTCTACCGGATCCGGCGCGCCGACGCTTTACGCGGCGCGAAGATGCCTGCGAACATGAAAAATAAGGGCGTGAAGTTTGAGGTGATCGGCAAGCATGCTCTTGAGTGGTACATCGAACACGGCCGTAAGGATGTTAAGAACTTCCGCATTCGAATGAACATCATCCTGAAGGATTTCGGCAATCGAGTTGCCGATGAAATCAAGCCGTCGGAAATCGATGCATGGCTGAAGAAGCATGACTGGTCGCCTGCGACGAAGAACCGCTACAAGAACGTCTTCGGGAAGACGTTTAAGATTGCATTTGCTGATGGCAAGGTTTCAGGCAATCCGGCTCGACTTGTAGAGCAACGGCCAGAGAAGAATGCGCGACTGCGCTTTCTCTCCGCCGAGGAGGAAGCGAAGATTCGAGAAGCCATCAACATTCGCTGCCCTCGGCACATGCCCGAGTTCGACATTGCCCTGAATACGGGAATGCGAAAGAGCGAGCAGTACAGTTTGGAGTGGAGTCAGATCTCTTTCCGGCGCAAGCGCATCCTGCTCGACGAGACAAAGAACGGGAGCAGCCGTGAGATCCCGATGAACAAAACCTGCGTGAAGGCGTTTGAAGAACTGCACGCAGATCGCCCACATGAGGGACGCATCTTTCAATCGAAATACGGTCGAGATCTCAACGATTCGCGTGCTTGGTTCGACCGGGTAGTCGAGGATGCTGAGGTATCGAGGTTCACTTGGCATGCGTTGCGACACACGTTCATCAGCCGACTGATCATGGCAGGAGTCGATCTGAGAACAGCTCAGGAACTCGCGGGTCACAAGACAATCTCGATGACGGTGCGATACGCGCACCTAGCACCCGAGCACAACCAGGCCGCAATCGAGAAGCTAGATCCCAAGGTCGGATGATGGGCTTTGCTGGAGCGACCCGCCCATAAAAGGTCAACGGCGGTCAATTGCGCGCCTCAGCCTTGCAGCTTCGCTCTCCGATCCAGCTTTTTGCAGCGTATAGATAGCATCCCATACGAGCCGCTCAAGAAGTTCGATCCTCTTGTCTCGCTCCGCCACCGCCGCATCAGAACCGCACCACTGACGGATGATCGCCCACGAAGCACGGTATTGGATACGCTATCGCACCCATGGTCTCGTTTTCGCACCTCATTACTCCTATTGACATTCTTTACGAGTGCTTTCTACACTCCTATTGTCATTCGATAGGAGAGCGGTGAGTGGAACGAAATCAGGCAAATCTTTTGCAGGGCACGCTAGACCTGCTCATTCTCAAGGCCATCGGTGACGGCGAATTTCACGGCCTGGGCATTGCCCGGCGTGTCGAGCAGATCACCGGAGGCACATTCACAGTCAGGCCCGGATCGCTCTTTCCTGCTCTCCACCGCATGGAAGAAGCCGGATGGCTGAAATCGTTCTGGGGCGAGTCGGAAAACAACCGACGCGCCAAGTATTACCAGCGCACAAAAGCGGGCGAACACCAGCTCGGCGTCGAAACCGAGCAATGGACAACCATCTCTCGCGCCATCGGTCGCGCGCTCAAAACAACATAAGAGGGTAAACCGCATGTGGTCCCACATGAGATCGACGCTGCGCAATCTGCTGCACACTCAAAAGGTCGAGTCTGACCTCGACGACGAAATTGCGAGCTACGTCGCTACCGCAACCGACGAAAAGATCGCCGCGGGCCTCGCTCCCGAAGAAGCCCGTCGCCGCGTGCTCGCCGAATGCGGCGGAACCGAGCACGTCAAGCAGGCCGTCAGGAACGGCCGCGCAGGTGCGCTCGCCGAGTCCCTCCTCCAGGACATTCGTTTCGGTGTTAGGCAGTTGCGCCGCAATCCCGCTTTCGCCTGGACCGCAATCATCACGCTTGCGCTCGGCATCGGCGCGACAACCGCAATTTTTTCCGCAGTCTACGCGCTGTTGCTGCGTCCACTCCCCTATCCAGGCTCAGACCGGCTGATGCTTATTTATCAGCACACAAAATATGACGCCATGTCTTCTCTGATCGGGCAAGATTTTGTGGCCGCGCAGTCGACTCTGCGGTCGTTTGAGTCGGTAGCCGGATATACCAACAACGGCGACCAGAATCTGACTGGCGCAGGCGCTCCGATGCGCGTGTTGGTGATTGGAGTTACCGCCAACTTCTTTCCCACGCTGCGCGTACCCCCCGCGCTGGGCAGATTTTTTTTGAGCGGTGAAGACGGCAAGGACGGCCCGGCTGTGGTGATCTTGAGCCATCGTCTCTGGCAGAGCAGGTTGAACAGCGACCCTGCGATCATCGGCCGCACCATCACACTCGCCGGAAAGGCGCAGACCGTGGTGGGAGTTCTGCCCGCGCACTTCATCTTTCCCGACTCGGCAGCCGAGCCCGATCTCTATGTTCCAGCCGGTATCGACGCCGATGCAAGTCTTGGAACGACCAATGTCTCGATCTCGCTCGTCCAGACAATCGCTCGTCTCCGCGACGGTGCGACGCTGCCGCAGGCACAGGCGGACCTCAAGCTTTTTGCCGATACGCGGGTGAAAGGCTACGCCCCATTTTTCGTGAACTGGGCGGAAGGCCGCCAGATTCTTGCCCAGCCGCTGCAGCGTTATCTCGCCGGAGACGACCGCGAGCCGCTCTTGATCCTGCTTGCATGCGTCGCAGTCGTGCTGCTCATCGCCTACGCTAACGTAGCCAATCTGCAACTGGCACGCAGCGTCACCCGTGAACCCGAGATGGTACTGCGCGGCGCGCTCGGCGCAGACCGCTTACGCCTTATCCGCCAATCGCTGGTTGAAAACCTCACGCTCTCGGCAATTGCCTCCGTGCTCGGTCTCGCAATCGCCGCCGCAGTCACATGGCTCATCCACCACAGCAGCATGCCCGGCCAACTCTCCTCCGGCTCGCCCGTTGCGGATCTGCTTCAGGCGCCATTCGGCAAGCTGAGCGCCGCCGTCGAAGTCAACGGGTGGGTTCTCGCATTCACCGCAGGCCTTGCGCTCTTGACCACAATTCTCTTCGGCCTCGCTCCCGCTATCGGCTCCTCGCGCTCCGATCTGAGCACCACGCTCCAGGGCGCAGCACGCGGCGTCTCCTCGGGACGCCAGCAACGGCGGTTGCGCAGCGTTTTGCTTGTCTCTGAGATCGGTCTTGCCGTGATGCTGCTCACCGGCGCGGGCCTGTTGATCCGCAGCTTTACGCATGTACTTCAAAATGACACCGGCTTTGATCCACGCCAGTGCCTCACTGCGAGAATGCAGCGCAACCTCTCCGAGGAGCTGGAAAAGACGAGAGCTTTTGCGCACCAACTGCTGCCGCAAGTGCAGGTGCTGCCCGGGGTAAAGGTGGCGGCCATCGGCAGCGCGCTTCCACTTGAAGACAACGGCTGGAACAGGACTCTCGCCTTCGGAGACAGATCGCCACTTCCCGTTGGACAGCGGCCCGGGGCCTACATCATTAGCATCAGTCCCGAATACTTCGCCGTCACAGGCACGCGCCTGCTCCAGGGCCGTACCTTCACCTATCAAGATAACGCCGCCGCCGTTTCCGTTGCCATCGTCAATCAGGCGTTCGCCCACAAGTATCTCAACGGCGACGCGCTCGGCAAACAATTCAGAATCAACATCAACGGCCAGTTTATCCCCAACACCGCCGTCGGCATTGTGCAGGATGTCCGCTACGACGGCCTCGAAACGGATGTCCGGCCTGTCATCTATCTGCCGTTCGATCAAGCGCCATATCGCGAGGTGAACATCCTACTGCGCACCAGCGTCGAGCCCGCCTCGCTGACCGCGGCCATGCGAAAGGCGGCCATAAACATCGACCCGACGCAGCCGCTGTTCGACGTGGCAACAATGGAGAGCCGCCTATCGCAATCGCTTGCCCAGCGGCGGCTCATCATGCTGCTGATCGTTTCCTTCGCATCGCTAGCCATGGTGCTCGCCGGCATCGGTGTCTACGGAGTATTCACCTACTGGGTCAGCCAGCGCCGAAAGGAGATGGCCATCCGTCTCGCCCTCGGCGCATCGCGTCCTGAGCTGTTGCGTCTTACCGTCTCGCAGGCCATGCCTCTCATCCTCGCCGGCGGTGTCATCGGCATCGCTGGCGGCTGGTTCCTCAATCACCTCCTGGCCAGCATGCTCGTCGCCGTCAAGGTGCATGATCCCGTTTCGCTCTCGCTCGCCTGGGCTCTGATGACGTTGATTGCCCTGGTGGGAAGCTGCGTGCCGGCAAGAAGTGCTGCGCGTACCAACGTTATTTCCGTTCTCCATTCAGAATAGGAACTCGAAAGCTCCAAGCAATTGCAAGAAGTTAGGATTAGTCCTCATATCGAAAGTAATCCAAGCAAAATTCGGGACGGCTCTCAACGAGTGCATTTCCCTGTTAGCAACATTCTGGATTCCATTTGAGATGCTTCCGTCTATGTAATCTGCGCAATTGTCTCCGTGTTATCTCAGGACTGTTTTGTTGGTAGGGCCGTAGGTGTGCTCATGGAACTGGAAATGCTAAGATTGGGTTATCCGATCCCAGAAAGCGCAAGGAGCCTACAGGTGAGATCGTTCAGACTCCGGGCCATTATTGTCGCTGCGCCTCACTCTTTCGCGACCGTTGCTTATGCCCAAATTGATTCGACTGCGCATAGGATCAGCTTGTGAAGGTGGACAGAGATGGCAAGCTGGAAGTCCTAGATTGGGAGGCACCGGACGACCTCTCGTTCTGCTCCCTAGCCTCGGCGGCACGGCCCACGTCTTTGCTTGAACTCACCGCAACTTACCGCGTATTCATCCCAGGGGTGGCGGAGTCTATCGAGGCTTTTACAAGGAAGGGCCCGAATTGAGACGGCGAACGATCGTGTGTGGCCGCGAATGGATCTTCGCGAGATGCCGGTCGTGGGAAGACTCGGTCAGCTCAGCTGGCGCGAATCGCCAAGTGACACGTCGATAGAATTCGACTACTTCCGAGATACCGACCTCTCAGGAACTCCGGCGTTCCGCCACGGGAAGGGCAAAGCTCCCACCGACTACTTGCCCTGTGACCTTGTTTCGTATGGTCCGAACTTGGCGATGATGGCGTCGCTTTCATCAAGATTCGTTGTGATGGCTACCTCAAAGGAACGTCCTTCCGGAGGTACACGTATGACGACATGGCCATTTCCGCTCTGGATCTCTCTCAGGCGTTTTGTTGCGATGATGTTTTCAGGTTTGAGAGCCGTCGAATACACATCACGAGGTCCGGCATAGAGATCCTGGCTCAACATGTTGCCCAGAGAAGGAATTGTAGGATGCGCTGAGTCCCACGCACTCACGATGAATGCTCTTGGGCGAAGAGAGCCAACCCAATTCGCTCCGCAAGCATTTACATATCCATGATGGTTCGCCACAGCTACATCTACGGGGCCTGTTGCCTTTGCGACCGCCGATTCAATATCGCCCCACGGTTGCCGACCGTGGGCGACGTCGTGATCCATGTCACCGGCTGAAAAATAACGGAATTCTCCATAAGAGAGCCGCAGTGCGACCGAGCACTTATTTTCGGTTGGATAATCCAGTGCGGCTAGAGTCTTGAGTGGAGGAAATGTGTCGATCGCATCATTATCTTTTCCATTCCAGACTTTTCCGTTGGCGGCCAAATTCTGCACTGTAAACGTTGGGTAGGTCTCCGGACTTGAGCGACGAAGTGCTATCTGTCTTGAGGATCCGGGCACAAAGCGTTTCACGGTTCCGCCGCCTTGCACGAAAGAAGAGATGAACTTCCGATAGTTGAGTTGATGAGGATCGTTCAATTCAATGGGGTAGTTGTAGTCGGGATAAGCCCGGTCGAGAATTATCTTGATCGGCAGTTGTTCGTGAACATCCATGACCCCAGTGAGCTGGTAGGGTCCCAGACGAGATATGGCTGGCTTTGGAGTCAAGAGATCAAGCCCACCCATGTGATCGGGGTGCAGGTGGGTCAGAATGAAATAGTCGATCTCCGGTTGCCGACCAGATGGCATATGACGCGAAATGTAACGTGCGATCCATTCCCCCGGTCTGCGAGATGCATTAGGAAGATGTGAAATGCGGTATTTCTCATCGCTGTCCCAGTCGGACGCGGTATGCAACGCGCCGGCGTCAATCAAAATCGTGGTCCCATCGGGACAAACAGCAAACGCTACATTGCCCCGACCGGTCGAGATGTGATGAATGTCCAAGGCGCCGGGCCTCCAAGGCTGCAGCTTTGCACCAACGACTGGAGTGGCTTGAGATGGAGCCGAGACGTTTTGGGCACGATTGTCCATGGGTAGCAAGGAACCAACACCCGCTGCAGCAAAGCCTCGCAGAGCTGCACGACGTGAAATGAAGGGAAGATTATTAGGCACGGTAGTCACCTTTCCTGTGATATCTGGTTGTCAAGAGAGTGTGTCGAGGCTGCGAGATGTACTAGCTAAGGTCCGCATGAAGGGTCTCAATCCGGCGGTTCGTCAGATCGCGGACGACGACGCTGACTGCTCTCGATCCGGACTCTCGCACGTGATAGAGGAGATATCGGTCATGGTCCAGTCCGACCTCTTCTGGATGTACCTCCCGATCGTCGATGTGCATGGATACAAGTTCGCTTTGCTGTTCGTGGAGAACCGCTTTGTTCGGGCCATCGCCTAACCCAAAGCGCAAACGCACTCGGATGCTCAGACCCCCTTTCGGCGCGCCAGCCTCGAAAGGCATGTTCGGCCGAAGAACCGTCAGCATGGCTAGGGACCGATTAGAGCGGCTACCGGTCCACCATGACCAGTCCTGCTCTCGGTCGGCGATGAACCGACGCACCTCGGGCAATGCGCCACTCCATTCGATCTGGTGGTTCGTGGATGAATCCCGTCGAACAGCCAAGACCCATTTGTTGTCCATCGCCTTGAGGAAGCCATCCCAAGAGGGATCTTCAGCGAGATAGAGGGTTCGAAAACCTTCGAGCTGGCTTGTCCACCACCAGCTCTCTCCACCATGAGAGTCCTGTAGACCAATCATCGCGAGCCGTCCCTCCCACTCCATCAGGAAGGGTTCGAAATCGAGAAAATCATCGAGTCCGAAATGAAAGCTGCTGATTGCGCCATAGTCGCCTGTACGGCATGCCTCGTCCAGCAGAATGCGTGTCAGTTCCTCGTTTTCATTGAACTGCCACACCATACGTCCCTTGTCTTCACGGATAGCTTTGATGCGGGTATCGCGAAACTCGGTCCAGGGCAATGCAACCTCTTTCTGAGGAGGATAGGGTCCGAGCTGAACATCCCCTGGAGCGACCAGGTCGTCCAGATGGCTATAGGTCCCGAAGCCGCGAACGCTTGTGTAGGTCCCGTACTCCTCATCGCCGCGGGCGAATTGAACGTTGACACCCTGTACGCCGGCGATCCGTTGCGCCTCTGCGATCCACGGGCGCGAAGCGTTCTTTGCCGTCCACAGATGAATGTTTAACCTCTCGGCCAGCACGACAGCTTCGCTCGGGCTGCCATTTCCCGGCGCCTCGATCTGCGCGCTATAAACCTTGAGCGTCGAAGGCAGCGGCGGGCTCCTGCGAGCAGGCCGTGGGCGAATCGGACCCGATGCCGAAGCGCCTAGTATTCGTAACGCATCAAGAGCATAGTAGGTTGCCGTAAGGTTTGGGTTGGCCAGCGCCGAACTTCGGAATCCGCCTCCGTCCGTGAACTGGTCGTGGATCCAGCGGACACAGCCGTCCGTATCACGCGGCCTGGAGTTCGCCTGAGATAGCAGAGAGACTGCTGCCCACGTATAGATCATGTTCTCGCATCGCCCGAGCTCAGGAACAGGACACCAGGTAAACCCTCCGGTGTCTCGCTGGCAACTCCTTATCCAGGCGATTCCGACAGCCGGAAGATGCACCTGCTGTCCGAGATCCTCCAGTGCCTCCATGCCCCAAAGAGTATTGACGATGTGCCCATCGGAGCCATCAGTAGCAGCGCTATTGTTGAATGTGCCATTCGGCCTTCTACGCAGTTTGAAGTAGCGCTCCCACGCCGTTGAAGAGAGATCCTTATCCGTGCTGATCATCTTTCTCAGGCGGACAGCCATAGCCTGATGCTGAAGCGTTGGATAGGCATTCTGTTCAAAGTAGGTGTTATAGACAAACGGCTCCTGCAACATCGCAAGTTTGTCTGAACCGATGGGCTTGCCCAGCCAGCTCAATACTTGCGCCTGTTCATAATCGATCCTCCAGAGGGGCTGTTGAGAAAGCCCGTCGGGGATCGGGTAGTGCGAACGCGCAAAATCAGCCAGAACTTCTGCCTCGGGAACTGGCGACTGCAGCATCCGATAACACCCGACAGCAGCAAACGTCGGCGTGATATGGGCTTTCGTTCTCGAAAGCCACCCGTAGCCGCCCCCGGACTTCCGATGACGGCGGACAAAGGCAAGTATCCTATCTCGGGAATACCGCACCGAATCCGTGCTTCCGAAGGATGGCAGGCAAGCCGCAAACGGTAGAGAGGAGAGGCCGCGAGCGAATGCTCGCCTCGATATAGTTCTGCTGTCCATCAATGGCTTGGTTCCTATCTCGTAATCGAGATGGCTGGTGTCCACGAATGCCGTGGATCTGCCGCCATCGTTCAAGAGGTCACGATGCCGACTATATGGGATAGCCGGCATCAACGGTTGAGAGAGTCGGAGAGCTTAGAAATTCAGCTTGCCAGTGAATCGAATGACCCTCGAATCCGCGGCACTTCCAAAGGTCGAAGTGATCTGGCCGAAGTTGCTGTTCGAGACGTTGTTTGCTGGCACCGCGAAATTGGGCGTGTTGGTGAGATTGAAGGCCTCTCCGCGCAACTCCAAATGCAGTCGCTCCCTGATGGGGAATTCTCTGGAGATTCCCAGATCAAGATCGGTATTCCCAGGTCCTCGTAGCGAGTTGCGGCTCGCCGTTCCGAAGCTGGCTGTTGTGACGGGTGCGAACGCAGTTGTATCGAACCAGGGAGAAAACTTCCCAATCCCATGCAGCGTAGCAACATGAGGTGAGATCTGGTTCGCGACCTGCGTATTGAATGCAGCATTGAGCGAGGTAGCAGAGGCCACAGGGGTGAACGGCAACCCCGTGTACTTTGAGATCACCCCGTTCACCTTCCATTCTCCGGCAATTGCTCTGGCGATACCAGCCTCACGCAGGAACGCATGACCCTTTCCGAAAGGAAGCTCGGCGGTGAAGCCCATGTCGAAAACATGCTTGCGATCGAAGTCACTGACGGCGCGGTTGCGATACTGATAAGCAACTGCGTTGAAGAGCGGCACGCTGTCATCGTCTGAAGCTTCATCGATCGACTTGCTGTAAGTGTACGAGGCGGTCAGCAGCACCCCATGTTTGAAGGGATGCTTGAGATTGAACTGCAATCCGTCGTAGTGGGCCGTGTTGTACGGAAGAATGACCTGTGTTTCGGCATTGCGCCCGAAGGCAGTGTAAAGTGGCTGGCCCGCGGCCCCAAGTCCGGGAGTCTGTCCTGCATTCGCTTCGAAGTACGTCGTCTGCCGAATGGTCTGCGTTCCCACGTAGCTTGCGGTGAGGTCG
Organism: Granulicella sp. dw_53; assembly: GCF_018449545.1. Classification (GTDB taxonomy): domain Bacteria; phylum Acidobacteriota; class Terriglobia; order Terriglobales; family Acidobacteriaceae; genus Edaphobacter. The sequence goes on from NZ_JAAVUR010000002.1 coordinate 538,837, forward strand.
AAGCCCGCAGGCAGCGACCGCTCGATCGTGAAGTTCATCGATTCGACATAGCCTCTGCGGAAGGTGCCCGCTGGCAGCGTCTTTGTATAGGCGGCGAGCGGAAGCGCGACGGTACCGTCACTGCTAATCGCGGGTGCGACAGTCGCATATCCGGGGATGCCGGTTACGAAGTTGCCGGCCGCCACATAAGAATTGTTCGCATTGATGGTTTGGGCGATCGTCACCGGGTAAGGATCGCGCATGGCACGAGTGAATGGATAAGGATCGATGCTGATTCCATATCCACCTCGAACGACGGTCTTGTCATCGATACGGTAGGCGAATCCAAAGCGAGGAGCGAACTGTAGTTTGCTGGCATTCGATCCAGCTCCGGTCGGCTGTCCGTTGGTTCCTCCAAGGACCATACGGTTTGTTGGGAAGTCGTATCGATCCATGCCGGACATGATTGGATATATCTCCCAACGAAGGCCGTAGGTCAGTGTCAGGCGATGGGAAGCCTGCCACTGGTCCTGTGCGTAGACACCGTATTGCCACTCCGTTTCAGAGATGGGGTTCTCGAACTGATAGCTTTTTCCAAGCGAGTCAGGAAGTCCCAGCAGGAACTGTGCAAATGAGTTGGCCGAGGTCGGAGACGCCCCTCCTTTGAGAGCCGTGACACCGCCGGTGAAGGTAAAACCGCCACGCGGACCAAACCCCCTCTGCGGTTGATACTGGTTCAGATGATTGTTAAGCATCTGCGTTCCGAAGCGGATGGTATGAGAACCAGCAACCCACGTTAGATTGCCAACGTACGTGTAAGTAAAGTCATTTTTCAGCTCTGGGGTATAAGCATCCGGATTGCCGAGCGTCTCAAGCCCGGTAATCGCGAAGGAGGGCAGGCCCGCCTGGTTAGGATCGGCCCCGTAGCTTCCGTTGCCGTTGCTATTGGTTCCCGGGATTCCAAGGCCCGGCCCGAGGTTCCTGGCGAAATCGGCTTCAAACCAGGCGAGACCGTTATGACCAACGCCGAAGTTCGCATCGAACAATATGTTTTGCGAGAAAGTACGGGTATAGCCGATCCCGCCGATGAAGATGCGAGTCTCGCTGTAGCCGGAGCCCGAGTTGCTTCCTCCGGGGCTAAGACCCGTACCTCCGCCGATCCCCAACGTGCTCGGAGACATAACGTCCGCCCGGAGGTAGCTCAGTTTTGCAAACATCGAAGATTTCGAATCGATCTGCCAGTTAACCTTTTCGTCGAAGGAGAAGCGGTCCAGACTGTACGTGCCTGCAACTGAGAGGTTGTTCGAGGTCCCGGGAAGATTGGCGTGCGGGATAAGAGCGAGAACTCGTTGCGCCGCGGGACTGATGCCGCTCTCAATCGCATTTCGTCCATCAGCGTTCTTGCTGGCTAGGGTCGCTCGCCCCGTTCCGTCAGAGTTGCCGGTACTAGGATCGTAAAGCGTCGCCATACCCGTAAAATCCCCATTTCGCTCCGCGTCTGTTGGGACTGAGACGATCTCGGGAAAGAGCTGGCGCTGCGATAGACCTTCAAAGCCGGAGAAGAAGAAGAGTCTGTTGTGAAGGATCGGACCGCCGATGTTCGCCCCGAATTGGTTCAAAATATTCTTTGGCGCCGAACTGCTCGCACCCGAGAAGTAGGTCTTGTTGTAGAAATAATTTCTTGCGGAGAGTGCCGAATTTGTATTCTCCTCCCAGAACGTTCCGTGAAACTGATTCGTTCCGGATTTGGTTAGGACCGATACGACTGCGCCGCCGGCCAGACCTTGCTCAGCCGTGAAGCTGTTCGTCACGATGTCGACGGATTGGATGTCTTCGGTCGGCGGGTTGTAGAGGGTGTGGTGCGGAAGATAGACCTGCTGAATGGCCGCACCGTCAACAGCGGTTTCATTGTTATTGCGGGACGACCCGTTGATGTTGGTCGTCAAGGACCGGGAGGGAGTGTCCATTACGGAATTTTGGTATCGCGAAGGAGTTGCGCCGGGCAGCAGGCTAAGGAGGCTCTGATAGTTATTGAATCCTCCGATCGGAATATTGCTCAGCCCTCTGGTCGTAAGCTCGCCATGGATCGTCCCGCTATCGGTTTGTAGCTCAGTGTTCGCTGCATTGACCTCCACCGTCTGCGAGGCCCCAGCCACGCTGAGCCTCTCATCGGCTCGCACAATGAGGTTCGCTCGAACGTTGAATCCCGTCTGCTCGACTTGCGAGAACCCACTGGCGGTCACTTGGACCTTGTAAACACCAGGCAGCAGATCGCGAAGATCGTACCCACCCTCATTGTTTGTCGCTTGCCTGTGCTCGATTCCAGTCTGGACCTCGGTCGCAACGACAGTTGCACCCGGAACTGATTTTCCGCTCGGGTCGGTCACTGTTCCAACAAGAGTGCCGTACAGAACCTGGGCATGCGCGAGGCAACTGAACTCTATCGGGGCGAGTATCAGTACCGCGACTCCGATCGTCCGTAAAAGTGAATTCATCTGGCTCATCTCCTCAAAGTATTGCGTCTGGCGTGCTCAAATTTCGTGAAACTCAGGGTCCCTGACTCGCGCGGAGGCAGGCCCTGTTGGGCAGAATGCCTTGCCGGTTCGTGAGAGAGGTACACAGCGAATCTCTGCGACCGCCGTGGCGCAAACAAGTGGGATGGGGGTGGGAAACAGATGCTCCGCAGCTCATCGATGGCGTGGGAACGTTGTTCCCACCCTGGCGTATGTGTCTGATACGCAGCCGATTGCAGATGCCACGCCAGAGCAGCCGCGGTTTGTTAATTTACGGTTACTGCTGCCTTCAGACCGCTTGGCCAGACGGGAACGCTCCCGCGATTCACCATTTGGTACGTTCGGGAATGTAACATTTGGAGTGAACCACATCAGCTAATCTACCCATGGAAAATTTTCACGAAAACGTACGCAAGCAACTCGAGCGTCTTGCTGTCAGCGCGGAGTTCGGGCGAACGGATCGCATGGTGCGCTTTTTGCGTTTTGTGGTGGAACGATCTTTAGAAGAGGATGCGGACGCGCTGAGGGAGAGACAGATAGGCATTGAGGTGTTCGACCGTCCCTCTGATTGGGACCCGAAACTCGATAATGTTGTCCGGAGCGAGGCGAGACGGCTCAGAGCCAAGCTCGATGCATACGCCGCCAGTAATAACCCGGATGAGACAGTCCGCATTACGATTCCCAAGGGAGGCTATGTTGCAGAGTTCGTCGAGCTCCCCTCAAGTCGCACGCCTCCAGAGGTCTTATCGCAATCCCAGAGCACAGTCACTTCTGCTGAAGGCTTTTGGCGCCGCATTAAATCGCCGGTTTCTGTCGCGGCGGCAAGCGTCCTTGTAGTTCTGGCTGCGGTAGGGAGTTCGTCGCTCATCTCTCTACGCAGGTCTGTCCAGGCGAAAGCCGACAGCTTCGACATCGTGCCTTTTTCGAACGAGATCGGACAGCAATTCAGCCCCTCGATTGCCCCTGATGGCACCCGAGTCGCCTATGTCTGGGACGGCAACGCGGACAACTACGACATCTATATAAAGGACCTGAAGACGAGCGCGGTCGTCCGCTTAACCGACGACAAACAGCCTGACATCCATCCCGCATGGTCACCGAATGGCAGAGAGGTCGCATTTCTTCGGCGATCCCAGTCCGGCACCGAAGTCTTCGTGAAACCCGTAGGCGGCGGTGCAGAACATGCGGTCGGCGCCATTCGGGATACAAGCGGTCTTTGGGCCTCCGAGAACCCTTTTTCCGGCTGCCAAAGTCCAACTTGGACCCCGGACGCTCGGCAATTGTTGCTGACGGATGGTCTTGGCAAGGACTACGGAGCCGGTCTCGTTCTCATATCCGTCGACTCGGGTACCGAGAAACCCCTCACCTCGCCTCGCCCACAGGATGAGGATTGCTATCCGAGGTTCTCTCAGGACGGGAAGCGAATAGCATTTGTACGCTATATCAGCCACGGAGCCGGAGAGATCTTCACCATGGCCGCCGACGGCACGGACCTCAAGCAGTTGACGACGGACCACAGGAATATTCGCGGGGTCGATTGGGCTTCCGATGGACGGCACCTCATCTTTGCCTCCAATCGGCGAGGCTCATACGAACTCCGCGAGATAGATAGGAATGGGGGCGAGTCGCAACCGCTGCCGTCCGATACCGCTTCCGCATCGGAACCTGCTATCTCACGCACAGGCGACTGGATGGCGTTCGTCGAGAGCGACGAGAACTGGAATATATGGCGGGTGCCCATCCAGAACGGTCGCATCGGGTCCCCGAAGCGCTTTCTGGCTTCGCGGGGCCGCAACCACTCCCCGAGTTTCTCTCCGGACGGTCAGACGATTGCCTTCGTATCGGATCGATCCGGAACTCCCGAGATCTGGTTCGCCAATGGCGACGGGAGCAGTATCAGACAGATGACCCACTTCGGGGGACCTTGGCTTGGAACGATTCGTTGGTCTCCTGATAGTAAGGCGATCGTCTTCGATGCAAGGCCGAATGGGAACTCTGAGATTTTTACGATGTCCACCTCGGGAGGAAAACCAACCCTGCTTGAGCACCAGCAATTTGAGGTACGTAGACCAGGGTGGTCACGCGATGGAAAATCGGTGTACTTCGACACTACCCGAGGCGGTATGCCTCAAATATGGAGACGGACCTTAACCACGGGCGCTACTCGGCCAATCGCTCCACAGGATACGTTGTATCCGTCTGAATCCATGGACGGTCAGACGCTGTTTTTCTTTAGTGGAAACGGGCGAGGAGAGCATAATATCTGGTCCGAGAGAACTGATGGGAGTGAACTAAAGCAAATACCGGGGGTTCACCCCGATCCGGACCTGGATTGGGCAGTGAGCAAAGATGGAATCTACTTTGCGGTAAGCGATGCAGCCTCGGCGAGGCTCAATTTTTATTCTTTCCGGGACGCCCGTATTACGGCGGCTGGAAAGCTCGCGCAGGCTCTGTCATTAGGTACACCAAGCTTGGTTGTGTCTCCTGACGGCAAGTGGCTTTTGTATGCCTGTATCGATAGCACCAAAAGTGATATCAAGATTCGTCGTGAGTCTGCTTTGGTAAGAAATCGCTAAGCGGAACTTCCGCCCATGGCCCGCGTCGTTCGTTTAACTCGCTTCGCTTTACCTAGGGCATCGAAGGACACTGATAGTTAGCTCGTAATTGACTAGCCGGATGCCGCAAGTCATGTGCTATTAGTTCAGCCTGTCTTCCGCTCGTCTCGAATGTCAGCGAGCCAGGATTGAAACCAATCATCCTTCTCGGCAACATTGCTGAAGAGATCTGAGCGTAGTTCTTCCTTGTATCGTCTCTCGAACAACTCGAGATCGAAAGGGAACGCGCGGGATAAATGCATAACATCGTCATGGGCTCGGTCGAGGTTGCGGCTCAATTTCGAGAGTGCGACATCGTAGGGTCCATGACCCGCAGGTGAAGCCTCTCGAACTTGTCCGGAAATAAATCAGTCAAACGGGATTCATATCCATACGGCACAGAAGCGACGCCCACAATGTCAATATAGAGACGGTGCCTTCGGGCGAGATCCGTACCTCGTCCGGCAATTTCCATTAGCTTTACACTCATGCTTCTCGGCGCAACATCGAGCACATCGAAATCACTCGTTGTTCGCAGATTGCCATAGCATTCCGTGACTACGAATCCTCCGAGACAAGGCAATGCCGTGACCTCTTCGACGGCATCTAGTTCGTCTTTCGCTCCGCAGTGCTCCGGCAGGCGTTGCATGAGCTGCAAGTCGAGTCCAACGACGAAGCCCAATCGCTTCTGCCGGTTGCGCAACTTCATCTCAGAGAGTAGCCAGGTCCGCATACCGGAGAGGAATCCATGGCAGACCTTCGGCAATACGCGTATCCAGGTCGGGGCGGTCCAGAGCATCAAGCAGCAACTCGGCTGGTTTTGAGAAGGCAGGCCTCCCATATGACTGAAACCGTGATAGCCCAAACCTCCTAGCTCGTCAGCAAGCTTCGTTTCGTCTTCATGCCGATTTGGGTTCAACGGTAGCAACGTTGGCTCCCCGCTGCGCGATTGGTGAGGATCTCGTACGGTTAGCACGGAGAGCTGATTTAGCTGGTGCCGCACAATCCGAGTACATTTACTTCTTTTCGAGGTGCGGGATAGTCTTGAGTTCGCTCTATTTATCTGCTTGCCATGGTTTATTCACATCGGCCACGAGTGCCCCATGCCGCAACGAGAGATGCCTTCGAAACACTATTGCTCAGCCCGCAAGACGATTCGGGTGATCCGCACGAACGAATCGCTGCAAATCCGAGAGAGGGATGAGAACCCGCGCCCCGATCCGTCTCGTTGAGAGTTGCTTATTTGCGACCAGATAATCTACGGCGCGCGCGCTTATCGAGAGCAGATCGGCTGCCTCTCTTCTGCCCACGAGCAGCTTCTGGCTGCTTGCTACAAGCGCATTCATTGGCGGCTTCTTGCCTCTTGCGTTCACGTCTTGCATCTTGGCACTCCGATTCGGGGATTTCCTTTGTCGCATTGCTGATTTCGATACTGATGTTTCCACTGAACCTTCGCATTCTTCAAACTGCGGACTATTGCCGTGATCTAGGCATAGCCTCTCGCGACAGGACAGCGTTGTCTAATACTTTTCATTTATCGGGTGATATGTTTCAGCTATCACCTCGACAGACATCTCGGAAGACACATCTTGTTGTGCGGCGTAAGTTTGGCCAAAACTAACTTTCCTGTTGATAACGCCGCCAGAGATTGACAGAATTTCCACAGGCGGAGGTGCGATTTTCCCGCTCGTTTGCAGTGAATGCCAGCGCATTACATCCTGTCGAGCGGTGCGTTATGTATGAATGGGCCGAGCTTCGTCACTTTCGATATCTCCTTACGATCCTGGAGAAACAAGGATTCCGGGCAGCTGCGGAAGAGTTGCGAACCGCGCAGCCCAACCTTAGTGTTCAGGCAAGACAGTTCCAGGAGAATGCTTCCGTCCGACTCTTCCGAAAGATGAAAGGCGGACGGATCAGGCCTACGGATACTGGGATTGCATTCAAGGTACTTGCCCGGATCCTGTTGGAGACGCGTGATGAAGTGTTAGATGCTCTCATAGCAATTGAGCGCGGTGATATCCAATCCGTTCGATTTGGATTACTCCCCTGGTGGATCAGGAATTGCTCCGAACTTTTTGCGATCTACACAAAGAGATCCTTCCTGCCTGCCCGATACGTCCAACCCATGGAGACACGGCGCATCTAGCGGAAGAGATTCTATCGGGAAAGGTCGATGCCGCCATTGTCACCTTGCCCTTGCGGCATCCGGATCTGAGGATTCAAGAGTTACGGCGAGATCGGCTCGTCGTCTGCCTACGGAGAGATAATCCACTGGCGACGAAGTCATCTCTGCAGCCTTCGGACTTGCAGGGCAATCTCACTATCCTTTATCACCCACAACGACATCCCGAAGCTCACGAGCGTCTGCTTGAACTCCTCGCAGACGCCGGGATACAGATTGAGGAATACTCTTGTGCATCGCACCCTTCCGAGATGCAGACGCTGGTCAAAGGCGGGCACGGCTTCGCATTGATTCGAGAAGGAACAACGCTCGATGAAGAGTTAACGACTCGTCCCGTTCTGGGCGTGGACTGGACCGTGGATACAGCTCTGATCTATCACAAGACGCGTCATCCCAAGACCGTTCCCATCCTGGCTAAGCAACTCCCCAAGCCACGGCCTCAAGATAACAAAGAGACGATGCGGAGCAAGGCGTCTGTTTCCGCTCTAGCGTCAATCGCGGCAAGAAAACGTCCTCCCAGTAGTGCGAAAGATGGACCTGTTCAGATGACGCTCATCGGCTAGAAGTTGAAGCATTGACGTGAAATAGAACGAGGTGATACTTCGTAGCTATCACCCGATAAATATTACGTATTAGACGAGAGGGTAACGTGAGCCTAATCATCACTGCATATCCCGACTGAGACCAGTCGATGGAGGTGCCGATGTTCCGAAGTGATCATGCCGTATCCAGCAAGACAGCCCACCTTGCCAAGCGATTGGCGCAGCCCTTTTCTAAGCGAAATCTCTTTCATGCGGCGCGTGTGATGTGGCCTGCACTTGTCGCGCTTACCTTCACCGGCGTTGTCCACGCCCAGGGAACAATGGACTTCTCCGGGGCACAAACTTTAATGACAACTTTCAGAACTTTTGCGATTTATGCGGGCGCCGTCATCTGTTTCGGCGGACTCATCTTCGCTGGAATTCGCATGATGAGTGGAAGGTTCCAGGTCTCGAAGCAGGGTTTCAAGACCATCATCAAAGCGGATGTCGTCCTGAATGTGCAGAGCGCGGTTGCTCTGAACTTTGTACTCCCGGTCGGAGCTACGTCGGAGAGCCTGACCATCGACGCGACTTCGCCGGCGATGAATACCACCGACGCCACCGTCAGTACAGTCGTCGATCGGAAGTTCATAGAGAACCTCCCTCTGAACGGAAGAAGTTTTCAGGACCTAATCTCGATGACGCCAGGCATTGTGACGCAGAGCCCGCAGAGTTCTGGTCAGGGGGTGGGGGTCGGTGGAGACTTCAGCGTCAATGGGCAGAGGACACAATCCAACTACTACACCGTAGACGGTGTGACAGCCAATACTGGTTCGGGCAACGGAGGCGGCGTAGGAGAGGCTGCCACCGGTGGAACACTGGGAGGATCGACGGCCCTGGGAACGACCCAAACACTGATCTCGGTTGACGCGCTGCAGGAGTTTCGGGTTCAGAGCTCGACCTACTCCGCCGAATTCGGCAGATCGCCGGGCGGACAGTTTTCCCTCGGAACACGCTCCGGGACCAACTTCATCCACGGAAGCGCCTTCGACTATCTCCGCAATAACTTTTTCGATGCGAATGATTGGTTCAACTCGCACTACGGCAAACCGACGCCTGCTCTTCGTCAGAATGATTTCGGCGGTACAGTCGGAGGCCCAGTCTGGATCCCTCACCTCTACAACGGTCGAAATCAAACTTTCTTCTTTGCCTCGTATGAAGGGCTCCGTCTGACGCAGCCAACCGCCGCGACCATTCAATATGTTCCGGATCAATTCATGCGGCAGCAGGCGGTTCCAGCCATGCGCGCTATTTTGAATGCCTTTCCGCTTCCAAACGGAATGGATTATGGGACGGTTGCTAGCCCGAACCTCGCGGAGTTCGTGGCCCCGTTCTCTCTGCCCAGTACCATCGATTCCACCAGCATCCGGATCGACCATACGCTTCGTCCCAAGGTTGCGCTCTTCTTCCGCGTAGGCAACACACCAAGCTCCACCGTCGGCAGGCCTTACTTCGCCCGGACGACCACAAGCATCAATGCACAGAGCTACACCTTAGGGGCAACGGTCCAGTTCTCGAATCAACTGACGAACGAGTTTCGGCTCGGATATGCACGTTCCGACTCCAGGCAGCTTGGAGTGTTGGACAGCTTCGGCGGTGCCACCCCAATCGATCTGGCAGCGGCGATGGGTGCCGGTGCCTATCCGCAGGCGCAACCGGTGATCACGATTTCAATCACAGGAATCGGATCGCCGCTGATAACACCCTACAACGGACGCAATGCGAGGCGACAGTGGAATGCGGTAGACACGGTGAGTCTGCTCAAAGGGGTCCATGCGCTCAAGTTTGGCTTTGACTACCGCCACATTAAGTCACCCATTGCTCCCCCGACAGTGGAGCCGTACGCGATCTTCCTCAGTACGCAAGAGGTTCTGAGTGGCGCGCCGAGCGCGCCCTATGTCTATAACTTTGTTCCGGCCACCCCGCTCTTCCACCAGGCCGCTTTGTTCGTACAGGATGAATGGCGCGTTCGTCCGCAGGTTCACCTCTCTGGCGGAATTCGCTGGGAGCTGAATCCGCCGCCGACTGAGCAACACGGTCGCGATGCCTACACCTTGTTGGGAGATATCAATAGCCCCGCTACCCTCGCGCTTGCGCCGCAGGGAACGCCTTTGTGGAAGACAACCTGGTATAACTTCGCTCCCCGGATTGGGCTGGCGTGGACGGCACACGATCAAGCGCTTCCGACGAAGCCAGCTCTGAAGGCAAGTCCACAGGCAGATCCCGTTCAAAAACGTAAGACTCCACGATGTGGGTCCGTCCACCATTCAGACGCAGATCGTAGTCCCGAATGGCAGGCAGGTTATATCCAAACAGGCGGTGCGCTCCTTCGACCGTGAGCGAAAACATATCCCCAATCTCCAGCAGCATGCTCAGGGTGGGATGGTCTCCGGTGCGGCGCAGGTTCGACAGCAGGTTCTTCGTGACGAGTTCACGCCGTTCTAAGGCGTGCCGCTCGCGATCGTTCGACGGCCTGATCTGCCGATGCAGGTCGCGGAGATGAATCAGCGCATCAAGGATCTCGGGCCGGGGAACGTTGTGATACACAGCGAAGGCCTCTCCTCTACGAACTCAGCGTCGGAGTTGCGACCTCGCGGAATCAGGGAACGAGTGTCACACACCGTTTGTAGACATCGCGTACATGACTTCTTTGCCGATGGAACAAGCCTTCTACGAGCCACAATCCCCAGAGTTGGGTAAGGCCTGTATTAAGTTGTTCCTTCCTGTTGCCTTTGTAGCAAGTTTGCCTCGACCTCTGAAAATCTGCAAGAAGAACGAAGTTTCGGATGGATGCAGCGCAAGCTTCGACCTGAAATCAGCTCTTTGACGGGAGAACTACCACCTTATGCGAGGGAGGAGGCTCCTCCTCCCTGGCTCCAGCCGCGCGCGGCTTCCGCCACCCACCTCTGCGGGCCTGTGTCGAGATCGTTACGAAACTCAATTCGGAGGTAGTAGAGGGTGACAGATGCTCTAGCAGTCGCTTTCAGGATTTGCGATCATGCTTCCGTCGTGACGCACTATGAGTTGTTACGAAGCGTATCCGTCAGTTTCACTGCACCGAGCACGTTCGTGATGCGCTTGAGGTTGTATGCCATCGTCGCGAGTCCGATTTCGATCTTTGCACCGGATGACCCACGCATCAACAGACGTGGATGTCCGAAGATACGGTACTTCATGGTAGCGAAGGGGATGCTCGACGGTGGATCGGCGCAGCCTCATCGCTTCTGGTGTCACCCGCTCCTGCATGCGGTTCAATGCGTCTTCGTACAGATGCCGAGCCAGGCCACGTCTTGGAGCCTGAGTGCAGCGTGACTTCAACGAACAGGAGCCGCAATCGACAGACGAAGCCTTATACATGGTGTAACGGTCTTTGTGATTGGTATGTTTCCGCAACAGTCTCTTATCACCAGGGCAGACATAGGTATCGCTATCCGGTTCATAACGGAAGTCTGTACGACCGAAAAGAGTGCCATCGCCTGATTGTTTACTGTGCGCATGACAGGAACGTACGGCACCATGTTTGCCGCTTCGCAGTATGCAACCTGTTCTCCATTGGAATAACCGGCGTCGGCCACTACCTTGAAGCTATCCATCTCAAGTGCCTTCTTAGCAGCCTCAGCCATCGGCTTCAGGCAACGGATATCAGATGCGTCGAGGGCCACTGCGTGTGCCACGATCAGTGCGTGTTCCGTATCGACGGCAGTTTGGACGTTGTACGCCGGAAGGGCGGTCTGACGCACAAGCATATAGCCAGCGTCCGGTTCAGGATGCTGCTTCAGCTTTTCGAGCGCAGCTTGTACCGCAGCCGGATCAATGTTTACCTGTTGTTTTTCGTCGGCTTTCTCGACACTATCAAGGTAACGTCGCAGAGCAAGTCGGTCGCGAACGCTATCGACGCTAGCCACAGCGCGAAACTTCGAGCCATCGATTGCGATCCACTCACCTCGGATGAGTCCACAGCCGCGTGCAAAGCGGACAAGCTCTGCCCCAGCCGCCGTGACTGCATCGCGGTGCATCCGACGGAATTCAGCGATACTCTTATGGCCTGGATACAAGCGTCCTATAAGCCACATCAACTCGACGTTTCAGCGGCACTCAGCTTCCAGGCGCCGCGACGAGCGGATCTGGTTCAGATAGCCGTATAGATACAACTTCAACAAATCACGCGGATCGTAGCCAGGTCGTCCTGTCTCAGCCGCCTGTGCGCGCTCGAAGCCAAGCTGCGATATCGTGAGCTTCTTGACGAACGCGTCAATTACGCGGCACATATGGTCGGCTGGTACAAAATCGTCCAAAAATACAGGAAATAATGTTCCTTGATTTCGTCCCTCGCCCAGGATATAGCCCATAAGAAGAAATGCCTCCGCTAACAAAGCAATCTTCTCAGGAATCCGTGTTTAAAAAGCCTTCCTTCTGAGTAATTAGGCAGCTCTTCTCTAACGCAGCGCAACAGATTGAGCATCCTTGAAATACTGCAAGCACGCGAGCAAATGGGTGCTCTCTCCGTCGACATTGCTCACGACAATACGAGGTAATTGCACTTTACCGCTGGGTGCCACAATGACCTCGTAAATTCCCCCGTCCGCTTGAACACCGTAGGCTTTCGCAATCGCTTGATCTGGGTCAGAAAGCAAGGGGAAGGTGAGGCCATTCTCATCGGCCCATTTCTGGTTGCTTTCGGGAGATGTACGGCCGATACCTATCACTGAAGCAGTGTAAGAGCTGTACTTCGCAAGATCGCGTTGAAGTTCGCGCGCAATGAGACCAATATCCTCGCTCGAATGATCTCCGAAGAAGAAGAGAATGACCCAATCTCCTTTGTACCCTTTGAGGGAGACCGGTGAGCCGGACTGTGACTTCAAACTGAAAGCTGGTGCTACATCTCCGGGCTCGGGAAGGCCGAAGGCGAAGGGGCTGACTGCCATTAATAGCGAGCAGACTACGATGCGATGTATAAGAGGGTATGTCATAGCGCGTCTCCGATCACTTCTTCATTTCTTTGTAATCATGGCCGCCTTGATGCAGAACCAGATAATCCACCGTGCCCTTGTCGTCGGCATGAAATTCAATCTCAGCGTCAACTACCTTCATGAAAAACTTGGACTCTGATTCCGGGAAAATAGGGAATTTCTTCTGTCCGGTAGCCTGTGTGAAGAGTTGATCTCCTTCGAGTGTGTAGGCAATAGTAAAGGTCGGTGTTGCGATATAAGTCCCCACATATCGCTCAAGCACGTTTCGATCAACCTTGGCTAATGTCCGGACAGCAGGTTGAAAATCAGGCCAGTCGTACTCTACTGCGATGCTTCGCATCACTTCGTTCGCGATTTCCAGCCCCCCAGCGGCGTTGGTCATGACGACCGCTCCGTCCCCATCCTTTTCGTAAGCAACAAACAGGCTCTGAAAGCCCTCATTCACTCCTCCATGAGTAAAGTATGGCTTCGCGTCAGATCCTCCAACTTCGACACCGAGACCCCAGTGGTTCTTGCCAGGCGTGAGCATAGCGGTTGTCATTGCAGAATTGAGAACGTGATTCGATTGTCCCATCAAAGACCTTTGGACTTCTATGAGGTATTTCGCGAGATCGGAGGGAGTAGTCCACAAGCCAGCGGCAGCCATTTCAGGATATGTATGCGCTCCCCCAGGTACGGGGTGACTATCAGTCATGTAGGGGATGGCTGCATCTGCCATCAGCGAAGGCGGCAATGGCTGCTCATAGGTACTATGTGTCATCCCAATGGGACCCAGAACCGTGCTTGCCATCAGCTTGGGAAAGACTCATGGGTCACGTCCAACAAAGTCTGCTGCATCACAGTAAACCCGCCGCCCGAGTAGTTCCATTCGGCGCCGGGTATCTTCTCGATTCGAATCGGAGCTGTGTTTGCCGGCTTCGTGCCGTCCAGCACCTGTATCAGGGTGGGCAGCGGTGACCCGGCTGCGTAGCCGGGAAAACCATGCACCGTCATGCCCGCAGTATGAGTAAGCAATTCACGTAGAGTTACCGTGGCCCCTGGAGCCAAGGTGCTCGGAGGAATATGCCAGGATGTAAGCGCTTGATTGATATCTGCATCTAGCGAAAGCTTGCCAGTCTGTACCTGATGGAGCGCAGCCATCGCCGCCACAGGCTTGCTGATCGATCCGGCCTGAAAGAGCGTCTCCTTTGTTACCGGTTTTCCATCCGAGCCCCGAACGCCGAATCCTTCTGCCCACACCAAGGTGCCGTTGTGAACAACCGCAACGCTAACAGCCGGGATCTTTAGCTCTGCCATGCGCGCTACCAGGGTCTTGCATTCTCGGGGCTCACCTTGAACTAGCACTGGCGGCTGAAGGCAATCGGTCACAGGAGCGGCATGTGAGTTATCGCTTGCCACCAGAATTGGCTCAGAAGCTCGCACACTCGGCATTGTCACGAACATGATCCCAATCCAAAGGAACGCCTTTATCTTCATCTGTGATCCTCAATTTCCTCTTAACAACAACGCAAACAGAGTGACCGGAATGCTTCAATGACCGCTCAAGCCACTGTCTGTTCTTCGGTTTCCTTACAGCCTACGAAGGCTGAAGATGGATGTCCCAATATCCAGATAGACGGAAAGCTAAGCAAAAAGCTCGATTATTTATTCGCAAATTCAAATCATTTCGAAGTTAGCCTGCACTCGAATTGCCAAGCAGCCGACATCTCCAAGGGCGCGAACCTGCTCTATCGGGTCTGGACAATGCATCGGTATTGATAAGCACACCTGCCGTTACTCGGCTCCCGGTCTGTCCCAACTCGCAAGTGGGATCGGCTACGATTTTCGCGATCGAAAAGTTTCGTAACAGTCTCGTGTCCTGCCCGCAACGCCGACCCTGACAATTCCTGTGCGCTGACGCGCACGGATGCGGAAACCAAACCTCGCTGAGGGCTCCGCCCTGGCGCGGCGCAAGAGTTTCCCCATAATTTTTCTGCGAAAAATCACTGCGCTTCGCTTGCCTCCGCTTCGCTCCGGTGGGAGATACCCCTCTCTTGCGCCTTGCCGCCCCGCCTTCGCCAGGAGGCGTTCGGCATGTAGGGACATGCCACGCATGGCATGAAAAACAACGGCTCAGGCCAAGGAGGAAACACCCCATGAAAGAGAGCCACCACCAACCTCGTCACCCCCGTCAATGAAACCCCAAAACAGCCGCAACCACGGCAGACGGCGAAAGAGATCATTGCCGCCAATGTAAAAAGCCTGATCGAACAGCTTGAGGCCGGACACTCGGATGCGCTCACCGCCTATCTGAACGCCATGAGCCGTTTTCATTCGTATTCCTTCGGCAACGTCCTCGAAATCGCGAGACAGCGTCCCGGAGCAACGCGCGTGGCAGGCATGTATGCGTGGAACCAGCTTGGTCGCCGTGTGATAAAAGGCGAGAAGGGCATCCGCATTCTGGCTCCCATCATTGGCATCAAGCGCAAACGCGAGGAGGAGGCCGAGAAGGACATCACCAGGCAGAATATCCGCGTCCTCGTTGGCTTCCGCAATGCCTATGTCTTCGATGTGGCCCAGACCGAGGGAGCCGAGCTTCCCGCGATGCGCGAGGTCTACGGCGACGTTGGCGAGAACCACGACCGTCTTGTTTCCTTCATCGAGCATCAGGGCATCGCGCTTGTCTATACAGATAACATCGCTCCCGCTCTCGGCATGAGCTATGGCGGACGCATCGCCATCCTGCCCGGTCAATCGAAGGCGGAAACCTTCGCCACATTGGTCCATGAGCTGGCGCATGAAATGTTGCACAAGGCCGAACGCCGCACCACGACCACCAAGGTTGTGCGTGAAACCGAGGCCGAAGCCATCGCCTTTGTGGTTGGCAAAGCCGTAGGTCTGGAGGCCGGTTCCGCGAGCGCGGACTATATCCACCTGTACCACGGCAATGCTTCGCTTCTGGCCGAGAGTTTGGAGGTGATCCAGCAAACCTCCGCCGTCATCCTTGCCGCATTGCAGCCGCCAACCGCAGAACAGGCGGCGATGCCGGATGCAGAACTGGCGAAGGTGGCGTAGCCCAATCTCCCCACCCACCGGAGCGGAGATAGGGAATCGTGTCCGCTCCACAAACTCAACGCAGCATCTCGCCCAAAGGAGGGCATCATGCAGGACAGCAGCGCATTCCAATTCATCGCCATCGACCAGATTCATGAGTCCACCACTTACCCGCGCCAGACCTTCGAGCCGTCCAAACTGGACGAACTCGCCGAGTCGATCCGTCAGCACGGCCTCATTCAGCCCATCACCGTCCGTCCCAACAACGAAGGCTTCGAGATCGTAGCCGGGGCGAGGCGCTTCCGCGCCGCACAGCTTGCCGAACTGTTTTCGCTCCCCGCCCGCATCGTGGAGCTGGACGATGCCGCCGCGATGGAGTGGCAGCTCGTTGAGAACTCGCAACGTGTGGACGTTCACCCTTACGAGGAGGCGCAGGGCTTTCAGCGCCTCTTAGACCTGCCCGGCTACGACGTGGCCGCGCTGGTGGCCAAGTCCGGCAAGAGCGCAGCCCACATTTATGCGCGACTGTCTCTCCTGCAACTCATTCCCACTGTGGCCGAAGCGTTCGTGCAGGAACGCATCACCACCAGTCACGCCAACCTCATCGCCCGTCTCCCACAAGAGCATCAAGCCGATGCCTTCGAGAACTGCTAGCGCAAGGACTGGCAGGACAAGGAAGCGCACCTGCTTCCGTCTAAGCACCTCAGCGCATGGATTCAGGCCAACCTCTATCTGAACCTTGCCGATGCTCCGTTCGATCGCGAAGACACCACTCTCAAAACCGAGGCCGGAGCCTGCGTCACCTGCCCCCGTCGCAGCGGCTTCAACACAAGTCTCTTTGCCGACGTGCAGGGTGACCAGTGCTTGGACGGTGCCTGCTTCCAAGCCAAGGTTACGGCGCACATCGACCGCGAGGTTGCCGCGCGGCCGGAGCTTGTCACCATCGAGACCGCATGGCGTTCGCCCAAGGAACAGCGTCCCGGCGCCCTCAACAAGAACCAGTACCGCGAACTTGCGGAACCCGACAACCCCGACGCCGAGCCGCCGTACCCCAGCGCTAAATCCGCCATCGTCGTCTTCGGCAAGCATCTTGGACGCACGGTGACGGTCTGTCTGGACGACGAGTGCCCGGTACATACCAACCATGTCCCGAGCGTGTCTGTTGCCCCGCCGCCACCATCGATGCCAGCCGCTTCCGAAGAGGAGACGGAGGAAGAGACCGCGCAGCGCGAGGCTGACCATGAACAACGCATGGCCGAATATCAAGCCGAGCAAGACCGCCAAGCCGCCGAACGAAAAGCCGAGTTCAAGCGCCAACAGAAGAAGTATGAAGAGGAGACCAGACGACGCGAGAAGGCGCACAAAGCCCGTCTCGCCACCCTGGAACGCATCGTGGCACATGCACCCGCCTCGTTCGACGCCGCGCAGCTTCGCCTCTTCGTGGAACTGCTTTTGCACCTATCGCCCTATGGTCTCTTCGAGGAAGTGGCCGAGCACCTCGTCCAGGACCCCGACCACAACGATAAGACCGAGAATGAAATTCTCAGTGACGCATTAGTTGCCTGTGCCGATGACAAGCTGATGGGGTTTGTCCTTCGTCTCTTGCTCACTACACACACCGACTTTCCGCTTGGGGAGCAACCCGACCTGCTCGCTAAAGCAGAAGCCGTCTTCGCTCCACCCAAGCCCAAGGTCGTCAAAGCCAAACAGAAAGAGAACAAGAAGCCCGTTGCCGTCTCGACGCCCGCCAAGAAGAAAGCGAGCCGCAAGAAAGCAGCCTAACCTCCCTCCGCAGCAAGGCCCCGGATTCGTCCGGGGCTTTTGCGGACGCCGGGAGAACCCCCTTCGGTTTCTCCCGGACTCTCTCCCCGCCTGCCTTCCGCCTCCGCTCGCCGGCTGCGCGGCGGAGACGTTCCCCCTCCGCGCCTTCCCCTTGGAAGCGCTTCGCGCAGTCAAGCGCACTGCCCCTACAAGGCGTTTTCGATGGGACGAACCTGAAGGATCGCTGTCCCAGACCCGAAGTACCGTTTCTTCATCCAGAAGGCTACGTTGACCAAGCCGATCAGGGCGGGGACTTCGATCAACGGACCGACAACGCCGACGAACGCCTCGCCTGAGTTCAGACCGAAGACCGCCACGGCAACGGCAATTGCAAACTCGAAGTTGTTTCCGGCAGCCGTGAAGGAGAGCGTTGCGGATTGCGCGTAGTTCGCCCCTAACTTCTTGCCCATCCAGAAGCTCACAAGGAACATGATGAGAAAGTAGATGACCAGTGGCACCGCGATCTTCACCACATCGAGGGGCAATCGCACGATCAGGTCGCCCTTCAACGAGAACATGATCAGGATCGTGAAGAGCAAAGCAATGAGCGTGAGCGGGCTGATACGGGGGATAAAGCGGGTGCGATACCAGACTTCGCCCTTGAGTCGGATCAGAACGAATCGCGTGAGAATTCCGGCGACGAAGGGAATGCCAAGGTAGAGGCCGACACTTTGGGCAATCTGGCCGATGCCGATATGCACGACGCTTCCTTCCAGGCCAAACCACTTAGGCAGCACTGTCAGAAACGCCCAAGCGTAAAGGCTGTAGAAGAGCACCTGGAACACGCTGTTAATGGCCACAAGACCCGCAACGTAGTCAGTGTCTCCTTCGGCTAGTTCATTCCAGACTAGGACCATCGCGATACATCGGGCGATGCCGATCAGGATCAAACCACGCATGTACGCTGGTTCGCCCCGCAGAAAAGCGATGGCCAGGAGGAACATCAGGACCGGACCGATGATCCAATTCTGCGCGAGCGACAAGCCCAGGACACGCTTGTTGCGAAAGACCTCTCCCAGCTTCTCGTATCGAACCTTCGCCAGTGGCGGGAACATCATGATGATGAGCCCGATGGCAATCGGAATGTTCGTTGTACCCGTCTGAAAACGGTTGACGAAGCTCGCGGAAGATGGGACGAAGTGACCGATCGCAACACCGATCGCCATCGCGAGGAAGATCCAGAGTGTCAGGAAGCGATCGAGAAAAGAGAGCTTCTTACGGGCAGCCGGGGCGCAGATCTGCCCTTGAGTAAAGGGGGCGGTGGACATCAGCAGGTCTCGCAGGAAGATTCTTGAATCGTTGTCGGAAGTGGAGCGCCATCAAGGGATGCGTACTTCGAGGGAGAGCAACAGGCTTTCGTCAGTCGCGCACGATCCGCATTCATTGCCTTGTCTTCTTTGAGCCACCCAAGAGTCTGTTTGAGTATCTGCGCGGCTCCAAGGTGCGGAGGCGTCACGATCCGATAGTGCATCCACTTTCCTTCGCGCCGCGCAGCGACGATGCCCGCAGTGCGGAGATAAGCCAGATGTCTTGAAATCTTGGGCTGGGGTCCACCGAGAATCTCGACAAAGTAACAAACACAAACTTCCTGTTCGCCCATGAGGTTGAGGAGGCGCAGCCTGGTGTTGTCGCCAAGAGCCTGAAAGAACCGTTCGACATTGAATATCTGTTTCGCCATGACTTAACGTATACGCCTTGACGAATACGAAAGCAAGATATATAGTCGCCTAAGCGAATGTGAGGAGGCAGCATGTCAGAGCAACTCTTGGAATCGGTGAAGTCGAAGTACGGCGCGGTCGCACAAAGCACTCTCTGCAACGATCACGCCGGAGTTCAGGCGGTCGCGGAAGCGTTTGGATATACGGCAGAAGAATTGACCTCGATCCCCGCCGAAGCCAACATGGGACTCTCCTGCGGTAATCCGACTGCCACTGCCCACATCCGGGCGGGCGAAGTGGTCGTCGATCTCGGCTCGGGCGGTGGACTCGATGTGTTTCTCGCAGCGAGGATGGTCGGTCCATCTGGACGCGCCATTGGAATCGACATGACCACGGCCATGATCGAGCGCGCACGGACTAACGCCAGTGTCGGAGGCTACACCAACGTCGAGTTCTATCAATCCACCATCGATCAGATTCCCCTCCCGGACGCCTCCGTCGATTGCGTCATCTCCAACTGTGTCGTGAATCTCGCTCCCGACAAGCCTGCCGTCTTCCGTGAGATCGCTCGTATCCTCAAGCCGGGCGGAAGAGTCGCGATCAGTGATATCGCCCTCAAGCACGAACTCCCTGAAGCCGTTGCGCAAAGCATGGCCGCGTATGTGGGCTGCATTGCGGGAGCCATCAAGATCGATGACTACAAGAGCGGCCTGCTCGAAGCAGGCTTTGAGCACGTCCAGATCGTAGACAGCGGTGCAGATCTAAACGCCTATGCCAAGGTTGAAAACCAGGCGGCCTGTTGCTCCCCTGCGATGGACGCGGCGAATCCTCTCCAGATCATTGAATCCGCTTGCTGTACCCCAGCGTCGGGTGAGACTTCACTGCACGACGACCTCACGGCCCTTCTCTCGCAGTACGACGTGAACGCCGCTGCAGCGAGTGTGAAGGTCTATGCCATCAAGCCTCTGACAAGAGAGTCCTAAGGTTGCTGTAACCCCGACCTGTTCCGATGGAAACGAGTCTGGAAGGAAACATATGAAAACGATAATCTTTGCCTGCGTCCACAACGCTGGCCGCTCTCAGATGGCGGCGGCTTTCTTCAACCAGTTCGCCGACCCTGCGAAGGCAAGAGCCATATCCGCAGGAACGGAACCGGGATTGAGAGTGCATCCGGAGGTTCTGTCCGTTATGCACGAAGTCGGGATTGACCTTAGCAACGCGACGCCTCAGAAACTAACGCAGGAACTTACGGAAGGTGCCTCACTGCTGATCACGATGGGCTGCGGCGACAAGTGCCCCTACGTCCCTGGCTTGCGCCGAGACGACTGGCCGCTCCCTGATCCCAAGGGTCTGCCTGCGGACGAAGTGCGCGGCATCCGTGATGACATCATGGGCAGAGTCAAGAATTTGATCGAGACCGAGGGAGCAGGGAAAATTAACTAGGCTCGGATACCCTGGCTCGTGCAGGCATAGTACGCCACGACACCGAAGAAAATCGCCACTGCCGCGACCGGATGCAGTAACCACCCGAGCACACCAGCCAAGATATAGAGTAGGACCCCTATGGCTGGACGTACCAGTTGGGTTGCGAACATGCTCGGCGGTACGCCGGGTTTTACGAGCTCGGGGTGACGATGCAAGTAAGAAAATGCCGGCAACCATGCCGCCGACATGAGCCCAGCAATGAGCGCGTAAAGAACTACAGCGGCCTTTTGATCTACAAGATTGCCATCTACGAAGGCGCTCGCCAACACACCCGTCGGAAACGGGATCAACGCTACTGTTCCGAGAATACCGAGATTAATCCAATTCATAGCCAGGTCTATCTTGCGAAGGCGCTCAAAGAGATAGTGGTGATTGCACCAAATAACTCCCACGTTGATAAAAGCCACAGCATAAGCAAGATAAGAGGGCCATTCCTTTAGCAACTCCCCTGCCAATCTTCCCGGCGTGGCGCTGGGGCGGTGAATCTCAATGACGAGCAGAGTAATAATGATGGAAAAAGCACCGTCGCTGAGTGCTTCCAGGCGAGTAGGCCCGGCAAGATTCGGCTCTTGGTCCTTTGGTACCTCGGCCTCATTTTCAGCGGTTCCAGCATTCGAGACCTGAAGATCTGAAGGAGAGAAGGCGGCCTTCCTCTGTAGAAACGCTCGAAGATCTCGTTGCATGGTCATTCTGTCCTTGTCGCGCGAAAGAATCGGCTTTGTAACAGACCGTATTAACGCTCAGTCGGATGGGAACTCCGGTTCTTGCTCTCGAATTCGGTTCTACATCCATCCACATGCCGAGGACGATGGTTTGGCCCAATGGAATAGATGAGAGAGCTGGCTCACGTCTGCTGGGAGTGTTCATAGTTTTCATCGAAGAGGTCAGTGCACTGTGCTTGTTGATGCGACAAGTCGTGCGTAGGCCCTGTCCGGCGTTTCGATACACAAGGTCGAGTTGAAGATTATGCGGCTCAGCCGGCATTCCGAAATGTGAGGTTGTAGCGAATTCGACCGAGACGCGGATGTTCACCAACCTTCAACGTCGCAATGCGTGATAGCGCAATCTAGCGGGGCCTCCCCACACGAGTACATCTCCATGTATGACCTGGATGCGTTGTGTTTTGTCCCGGCGTTCCAAACCGCCAAAGAGGAAGGTCGCGGGCAGTCCTAACGAAACGGAGACGATAGGCTGCGTGAAATCACTCTCGTTCTTGTCTTGATGCAACGACAGTCTCGTACCGGGTTCATAGCGATTGATGAGACACGCATCCGGGACGAAGTTCGGAAAGCCTGCCTCTCTTGCGGCGCTTACTGCGAGCTCTCGAAATGCCGTGGGCATGGTCGCCCAGGGGCGATTCACCTCTGGGTCGATCCCGTCGTATCGATAGCCGGTTCGGTCCGTTACCCATCCGAGCGAGCCACAGTTCGACATGGCAACTGACATACGGAATCCACTCGGCGTCACCATATTGCGGAACGGCGACCGGACGACGACACCTTTGAGGGAAGCAAGCACCTCCTCTTCGACATCAAGCGCAAGCCCGGCAAGTATCGCGGTGCCGGCACCGAGGATATCTCTCGGTAGCGGTGCAAGTGGCTCCATGTCAAAAAAAGCGATGTGTTCATGACTTCCTCTAGTTGGCATCGTGAAAGATGATTCCAAGGGTATGACGCTCTCCTGAGCGCAAGCGGCTGACGCCGTGACGGAGGTTGACGCGATAAATACCCCGCGTGCCCTGCACGGGCCGGTGGTGAACCGCGAAGGCCACGGCGTCCCCCTGGCGAAGCGGAACGACCTCAGGTCGCGATTGCATACGAGGCCGTTGCTCCGTGAGCACGAATTCGCCCCCGGTGAAATCTCGCTGCGGCTCGGAAAGCAGGATTGCTACTTGAATCGGAAAGACGTGCTCTCCATAGAGGTCCTGGTGGAGGCAGTTGTAGTCGTCGGGGCCGTATTGCAAGAGCAGTGGGGTGGGTCGAGATTGCCCTGCGTCGTGGCATCGCTGGACAAAATCGGCGTGGTTTTCTGGATAGCGCACCTCGATTCCCATAGCATCGTTCCAGCGATTCGCGACTGGAGCGAGTTGAGGATAGAGCGCCGTGCGAAGACCATGAATGATAGGCACGAGCGGGTAGCTGAAGTATTTGTATTCGCCCCGTCCGAAGCCGTGCCGTCCCATGATGACGCGACTGCGGAAGATTGACTCCTCCGGATAGAGAGAAGCGACCGCCTTGCACTCGTCTGCGGAGAGCACGCTCGGCAGCAGGGCGCTTCCTTGCTCATCGAGGTCTTTCCTAATCTGACCCCAATCGAACGCATGGACGCGTGTGACAGCTCCTTCGGACGGAATGGAGCCTGCGCTGGTTTCCCTGGCTACTTGAGCTTCATCTGCGAATAAGGTATTCATGCGTGTGCCTCTCGATCCAACAGTGCTCGTTTGCGCTCCACGCCCCAGCGATACCCGGAGAGCGCTCCATCGTTTCTGATGACACGATGGCAAGGGATTGCGACGGCCAGCGTGTTCGCTCCGCACGCCTGTGCGACTGCTCGTACGGCCTTCGGCATACCGATAGCCTTTGCAACATCCGCATAGCTGGCAGTCGTACCAACCCGGATTTGCTGCAATGCCTTCCAAACCCTTTGTTGAAACGCTGTACCGCGAATATCTAAAGGCAGGTCGAGTCCGACGCCCGGCCTTTCGATAAGGCCAATCGCCTTGGCGACTAAATCCTCGTAGCCACTCTCGTCGCCGACGAGCTCTGCCTTGGGAAATTGGTCTTGCAGATCGCGTACCAGCAGAAGCGGGTCATCACCCATGAAGACGGCACAAACGCCACGCTCGCTCTTGGCTAACAGGATGGAGCCGAGGGAGCACTCCGCGATCGCGAAGTGAATCACGGTGTTTGCGCCGCCGTCCCGGAAGCTGGTTGGCGTCATCCCGAGAACCTCGTTCGCGCTCTCGTAGAAACGGCTGTTGGAGTTGAACCCAGCATCGTAGATCGCGTCCGTTACCGACTGACTCTTCCCAAGGGTCTTACGGACACGCTTCGCTCTGTGCGCGGCGCCGTAGCCGCTCGGGGTGAGGCCAGTGATCGCCTTGAACGTGCGATGCAGATGAAAGACACTCATCCCCGCGTGCTTCGCAAGCTTCTCAAGAGAAGGAGTCTCCCCGGAGCGCTCGATGAGACGGCAGACCTTCTCGATCTTGGCCGTGTTGGCCTCAGTCAGCGAGAGTCCAGCCGGCTTGCATCGTCTGCAGGCCCGGAACCCTGCTTTCTCCGCCGCCGAGGTCGTCGTATAAAAGCGGACGTTTTCTGGGCGCGCGAGGCGAGCGGCACAGGACGGACGGCAGTACACTCCCGTTGTCTTCACCGAATAGAAGAATTTCCCATCCGATTCCTTGTCCCTCGCTACGAGCAGCAGCCAGCGAGGATCGCTGGTGGTCTCAGCGGCGTGTTTCTCGATTTCCATCTGCCTGTTCATTGCAACTCCTTCAAATCTTACTTCTCAACCTTAGCGAGATGCCTCAGCGACAACACTCCGAATCTTGCTTTCAAATTCAAAGGATAGGATCACGATTGGAGACCTCGTGACCAAGCCCTCTACACCCAACGAATTGAAGCTATCGACAGAGCAACGACCATTCCACGCGGCGACACGGCATCTCGCTTCCAAGGACGCGGACTGGAGACAACTCATTAGACAAGTCGGGCCGTGTACGCACCTTCCTAAGCCGGCTCGGGAGCCGTACGAGGCCTTAATACGCGCCACTGCATATCAACAACTGCATGCCAAGGCGGGCGACGCAATCCTCACCAAGTTCATAGCACTGTTCGGCGGGCAGGCGTTCCCGACTCCCGACCGCATTCTGGCAACGGATTTCGACTCGCTTCGAGCGTGCGGATTCTCAGGGAGGAAGATCGAGACAATTCACGAGATCGCGTCGGGCTCCCTGAGTGGCCTGGTACCAGGCCGGAAGGTCGCGGACGAGATGTCTGACGAAGACCTCATCGCAAGACTGGTGACTCTCAAAGGGATTGGTCGATGGACCGTTGAAATGTTCCTGATCTACACCCTGGAGCGGATGGATGTATTACCAGCGGATGACTTTGGAGTCAGAGAAGGACATCGGCGATTGAAATCGCTACCCAGAACGCTTTCTGCGAAGGAAATCGCGGGAGAAGGGCTGCGGTGGAGTCCCCATCGAACCATTGCCGCGTGGTATCTCTGGCGCGTACCACGCGACGGGTCTACGAAAGGTTGAGTTGCTTCTGAGATGTTATGTTGGCTGCTTCTAATTCCAGCAGCCAACGCATCCGTTCGAGGCCACCAGCATAGCCCGTGAGGCCTCCGTTGCTACCGACGATACGGTGGCACGGGATGATAATGCTGATCGGGTTCCTGCTGTTCGCAAGTCCCACGACACGGATGGCTAGGCGATTCCCTAACGAATCCGCGACCTCTCCGTAAGAGCGCGTCTTCCCATACGGGATTGTCTGCAGCAGGTTCCACACCGATTGCTGGAAGGTCGTTCCGTGTAGCGCGATCGGCAAGTCGAAGTGAGTGCGCTTGCGTTCAGAATGCCCAATGGGGACTCCATCAAGAAATGCTCAATCATTGGCATTGTGCCTTCCTTCCAGCGACGGGCTTGCCCGCGCGAATATTGGTTGCTACGACCTTTGCGATCCGCGTCGCCACACTCAGCGGTTCTTCGTGTGACCAGAATCGAAGAACGGTCCAACCTTCCAAACGAAGCTGTTCTGTCGTGTCCTCGTCTCGGCTCTTGTTTCCCTGGATCTTCGTTGCCCAATAGCCCGCATTTGTCTTGGGTGGCGCATGATGTTCCGGACATCGACGCCAGAAGCAGCCGTCGACGAAAACCGCGATCCTCGCATTTCGAAAGACCAGGTCGGCAGTTCTCCTGAGGTCTCGTAGTGGCCGCGCCGAAACGCGATAGCGCATCCCTAACGCATGTACGGCTGACCTCACAGCGATCTCAGGTTTTGTGTCTCTGGACTTGTTCCCCTGCATCACTCGACGTACAACTGGCGTACTGGCCCACGAGCCCTTAGGCACTTGAGCTGGAACGACGGCACCGTCGGGATTCCTTGATGCGTTCCTGTTTAACATCGCCTCCTCATTTCGCTTCTGTTTCAAGCGTTCTCAGAAGGTAGCAACTTCAATCCTTCATCTCACTCCGTTCCTTGCTTCCGAATTCCAATCTTCTTGAGCGAAGTCCGTCCTCGAATTTGAAGGCAAGATACAGAGTGTCTCTCCACATACATCGGAATAACTTTCGAGATGCAGAGGCGACCGCCATGCTGGCCTTCGCCAACATCCACTGCATATGGAGAACACTATGTCGAAAGAACAAGAGAATAAAACCATCGTAGGTCGTTGGTTCACCAGCTTCTGGGGACCCACATGCGACCTCAGCATCGTTGACGAGCTCGCCGCACCGGACATGCTCTTGCAGTATTCGTTGCACGAGCCCCGTCGCGGACACGCGGACATCAAAGCGTTCATGACTGATTTCCGCGCCGCATTCCCAGACCTCAGCTTCGGCGGAGCGGCAGACCTCATCGCCGAAGGCGACTATGTCGTTGGCCGCTGGGTCGGTGGCGGCACGCACGGCGGTCCGGCATTCTCCGACTTTCTGGCTGGGTCGTTACCGGCTGCGACGGGTCGCAAGATGCACTTCACCGGAACCACGGTGCTGCGTCTGGAGAACGGCAAGATCGTCGAAGAGATTGGACTCGACGATGGTGTTACCGCGCTCACGCAGCTCCGCCTTATTCGAGTTGTCTAACAAATAGCGGCGGCCGTTGGCCAGACGGTTGCCGCTTACACCATCTATCGCGCTTTAATTCGGAGCCTTTGAAAACACAAGTCTGCTCGGGCATGTCAGTTGTTGGAAAATCGCCAACGAGCGTTTCGCGTAGGAAGTCGGGCTGGAAACGTGAATCTGCCTGCAATTACTACTCGACGAGCGCAGGTGCCATACCGTGCAGAATGCGGTCGGCATGTTTCACGATGTCCACATGTCCATAACGACTTTCGATCATGTGAACCGAAGTTCCCATCTGATCGGCGAGGAGATACGCGTCGACTCCCTGATCCAACCGGAATGTAGCGTAGGAATGTCGGAAGCAATAAATCGTACGCGGCTCGCCGTGCATGCCCTCACGCAGACCCGCCCTCTTCAGAAGGTCTGCAACCAACGAGTTATAGAGAGTTTTCGCGGGCTTGCCGGTGATGCTCGTAAAGACCACATCGATCGATTCTGTAGCTTTCGAGAGGATGCGGATTCGCTCCAGATAATCTCCGACGGTCTTAGGTGCAACCACCTTTCGTGACTTTCCCTTGCCCTGGACAAACAACACGACAAGATCCCGCCCTTCGCAATCTTTCGCAGCCATAATGTCGCGCCAGCGCAGATTCCTCAATTCGGCAGGCCGCAGTCCAGTATTACAAGCGATCAAGATCATATGATAGGCAACCGTTCGATGCCAGATGCTCGAAGGATTATCGGCCTCCGCGATCCAATCGCTCCCGACAGAATTCAGATTGCGGTATTCCATCGCTGTGAACGCGTCGCGACGCACGGTTTTGACCTTCGGACGATTGTCAAAACGCTGATTGGAGGAAACGTAGTTTTTCTTGATAGCGTACTTCATCACCGCGCCGAAGATGGACATCTCGATGCGAATGGTCGAATCGCTGATGATGGGGATTATTCGATCTTTGGAGGGTTTTACTTCAATCGGCCTTAGCCGGGCGCCCAGGGTCCGCCGAACCTTGGTGCGTCGCTCGGCTTCTCGGTCCGCGAAAGCTTGCGCCATACCGTCGGTGATTTCCCGGACGCCGTTGCACTTGATGCGCCCTGCGCCTTCGTACCGCCGCCATGCCGGATAGCCGCCCCAAAACTCGTCTCCGATAAGGTGGACATGGGTCGAACCTACATATCGGTCTAATGCCCCTTCGATGATTGCGCGGACTTTGCTGTGTCGCGCTGTACTGATCTCTCCTCGTAGCGCGCGCGCCTCCTGGGCGACGAGATACTTTCGGCCCACCTCGCGGAAGAGGGGCGTAAACATAGGAATGTCATACTTCATGCGAAGTCGAATGTCCGCGTCGTGTTCTAGCGCTCGCTCTCGTGCTACATCGATATCTGGAGTCTCAAGCGAAACCGTCTTGTAGCGATCCGCGTTGGGTATCTTCATGCGGCAGGACCACATTCGATGCTTGACGTCACCACGTCGGAAAATGATTAGACCAGGTTTAAGTTCTTCTTTGTCGGTAACAAACATCATCTTCGTTCAACATGTTGCCTTGTAGACTACTTCCCGGAGAAATCCGTTCCGCAGGAGCCGTTCCCGATGGGTGCGGGTCAGTTCCTTCGACCGAAACACACGGCGGCCCTTCGTCTGGAGCGCACGAAGTGCGGTGAGGGATTCCGCAAGCTTTTCGTTTGGTTTCGGCATTTTTTGCCTCGCGGGGACGACGCACAAGCTCCTCGTGCTGTGCGGATACAAGCATATTACGTCGTATACGTACGAGCAAATAGCGTCGCGTGCCTACAAGCGTAAAGCGTCGAACCAAACAATAATTTGGGCAGAGGTCTCCCCAATGGAATGGGGCGGAGGTCGTGGGTTCGGTCTGGGTTTGCCCATTCAATCAGACTGATGAAAGCGCACTCGTAACCGGCTTTCGCGGCAGCGGTGCTGGAAGAGCAATTTTACAATAATGAGCAATATAAGGCCCATAAAATGCGTATTTTGTGTATCATATTGCTTGTTATGGGGAAGATAACACCATCGCTCGTGCCACGG
The DNA here is from genome assembly GCF_018449545.1 of Granulicella sp. dw_53. Taxonomy (GTDB): domain Bacteria; phylum Acidobacteriota; class Terriglobia; order Terriglobales; family Acidobacteriaceae; genus Edaphobacter. The sequence goes on from NZ_JAAVUR010000002.1 coordinate 567,488, forward strand.
GTTTCCCGCTTGCTCGACGGGGTCGGCGCTCATTTAAAGCTCGCGCGGCTCCGACGCAAATATTCGGCGGAGACCGTGGCGCAACGCGCAGGAATCACGAGGCGCACCCTATCTAAGGTGGAGCAGGGAGACCCGGCGGTTGCGCTGGGCGTATACGCGCGGGTGATGCAGGTATTGAGGTTGGAAGACGATCTGGCGCTGCTGGCCAAGGACGATGAACTGGGTCGAAAGCTGCAAGATGCCGGAATCACTGCCAAACTTAGAGCCCCTAAACGCCTCGCAGTCGCGAGGAATGAGATCGCACTCGATCAAGCAGAAGGAAGTAGCTGATGGCTGCCATAGATGCAGTCGAGGTCTATCTGGATGCAGACGAAACAGCCGAGCCAGATCTGATGGGAACACTCCACTGTCAGCGGAGCGGCAAGGGGGAACTTTTCTCTTTCAAGTATGCCAAGGCGTGGCTTGATCAGCCGGAAGCGTTTGCCTTTGACCCTGACCTCACACTCGGCGAAGGTCATCAGTATCCTTCGGCGGATCGATCCAACTTCGGCATCTTTACCGATTCGTCCCCGGACCGCTGGGGACGCGTACTGATGCAGCGCCGGGAAAATGCGCGTGCGCGTCATGAAGGAGTTCGTCCACGGACGCTGACGGAGTGGGATTTCCTGTTGGGCGTCCACGACGAAACGCGACTCGGCGCACTGCGATTCAAACGGCCAGGCGGCCCGTACGTCGATAGCGATACAAGATTCGCCGCGCCGCCTCTGACATCGCTGCGGGAGTTGCAAGCGGCGAGCCTTCAGTTTGAGCGGCACTTGAACGACGAGGAACATCCCGACTACGCGAAGTGGCTCGCTCAACTTATCGCCCCTGGGAGCTCTCTCGGAGGAGCGCGTCCCAAGGCTTCCGTCCGAGATGAAAAGGGAGCCCTCTGCATAGCCAAGTTCCCGAGCCGCCAAGACACGCGAGACATCGGAGCTTGGGAGCTGGTGGCCCATTCACTCGCACGTAAATCGGGCATTCAGGTTCCGGATGCCAGACCACTCCATTACGCTGAGAGTGCATTCACGACCTTTCTCGTTAAAAGGTTTGACCGCACGGCTAAAGGAGGGCGTGTCGCTTTTGTCTCGGCAATGACTTTCACACAGAGGAAGGACGGGGAAGCAGGAGCGAGCTACCTGGAGCTAGTTGACCTCCTGCAATCCGGAGGTGCCAACACCCATGCCGATTGTGAGCAACTGTTCCGTCGAGTTCTCTTGAACATTCGCATTCACAATACAGACGACCATCTCCGCAACCACGGTTTCTTCGTCGATGCACAGGGGATTCGTCTTTCCCCGGCCTATGACATCAATCCCTCCGTCGATCGCGATGAGCTTTCGCTTGCCATCGACGAAACAGAGAGCGCTTGTGATATTTCCGTCGCCATGAATGCCTACAAGACCTACGGGATCTCCTCCGCTCAGGCGGACGCAGCGCTAAAGTCTGTTGAAGCGGCTGTGGCGGGATGGAGAACAGAGGCTGCCAGGTTCAGAATTTCCAGAGCGGAGCAGGACTTTATGGCAGCCGCGTTCGAATAGAGCTACTTCCGCGCCACATGCTCCCGCTAAGGGAATACGATCGCTTCGATACTGGCGAGAATGCCCGCCGGCTCCTGCATGAGCTGCGGTGTTGCGGATCAAGCGCGACCGAGCACCGATCGGAGCGTGGCTCGATGCACTTGACTCCCGAGCACCCAAGAACGTCATTGTCGTCGCCATGGCCAACAAGCTCGCACGCATCGCCTGGGCTGTGCTCTCCAGCGGCAACGACTACAGACCCGTCGCCGCGTAACGGAGCGGAAAAGACGCCTGCGGCTTGGAAGCGTTGACGCGCTCCCACTTTCCCGCACTACCACGACGACTAAAATTTCCCCACCGAAGTCTGCACAGGAGCAGCAAGGACGAAAAAACAGTCACAACGGCGTGTCCGCAGCCTGGTACTGAGAATGGTCTTCAACGACCGACCGCCTTAGAAGGACAGACACGCGCGCAACTCATCATGGCCAGGAGACCATCTCCACCAAAAGCGCTGAATACATTTGCGCAGACTTGTCTTCTCGACCAAACTTCCCCTTGCAGTCCCGCGGCGGACCATATATTCCCAGTAGTTATCGGGTCTCATTGAACACGTTCGCCGAGATGCACTCACCGAAACCCGCTATCCGACGGGATCAGTGTCTGGGACCTGCGTCTGTCTGAGAGGCCCGGGCCAGTGCTTGCGTGTCGATATACTCCCGGATACCCTTCAGTTTGCCATTCTGAAGGGTAATGTCGAAGACCCAGTGGTCCTCGAAGGGCTTATCCGTCGCTTTGATCTTCCCCACAGCCACGCCGATGGCCAGCACCCGATCTCCTTGCGCCACAAATTCGGGAGGCTTTGGGTATGTCATTTCCACTTCTTCGGAAGCCTTCCGAAGCGTTCTCGCAACTCCCGCGTGCCCACGGTGCGTGCCGGCCAGCGGCCAGTCTTCGCCCGGAATGATCCACTCGATGTCTTCCGCAACCAGCGAGAGCAGGGCCTGCTTGTCGCCGCTGCCCATTGCCGCAAAGAAATCTTTCACAACCTTTACATTCTGTTCGGTGCTCATCGAATCTTTCCTTTCCTTCCTCAAGCGAGTCCGATTGAATGGGACATTCCGCAATCATCTCTCTCGAACCCAAGCCCACGGTCGCAAAACCGACTACTGCTGCTTCTTAAAAACATTCTGAAATATGAGCTGACCCCAAGTGCGGCCTCGTGCATGCACCAGCCATCCGCTCTCGTCCAGCTTTCCCAGCTTGACGGGTGCGAACCCGAGTTGTTTGGCCAGGGCTGCCACGGGAGCAACCGCGTCCTCATCGTCGCTCGAAAGGAAGACAACCCGATGACCACCGTCGATGACCGGATCGATAGCCAGCGTGGCCGCAACCAAATGATTGAATCCTTTTACAAGCTTGGCGCCGGGGAATGACTTCGCGACGAAGGCGGAGGACGGGAGACCATCGAGCTCCTCTAGCGGGACAGGGAACGAGTTCATCGCGTCGATGACCGTCTTGCCTTCCCAGCTCGGCAAGACCTTCGCAATCTCGCGATGCTCACCGAAAGGGACCGCCAGGATGATGGTGTCGGCCTCGAGCGCATTCTGCAGCGACTTGGCAACGACGGTTGGTCCAATCGCCCGAGCCTGCGGGGCTAAATCCTCGGACGGCCGACGGCTTGCGACGGTCACTGCGATGTTGTTACGCGCGAAGGCGTGGGCGAGGGCCTGGCCTATCTTGCCGAATCCAACAATTGCGTAGCTCATATTTTTCTCCGATACCTGTTGGTGTTGCTTTCCCACGGATCGAATCCCGGTGAATGCGTTAGCGACCATCCACTCACCGGGGCCCGCCGATCTCAAACGGCCGTCATGCCGCCATCAACGAACAACTCCACGCCGTTCACGTAACTGGCGTCGTCAGAAGCAAGAAACACTGCAACCGTCGCGATTTCGTCAGGTTGACCCATCTTGCCGCGTGGGATGAGAGATTCGAAAAACTCCCTTGCTTCCTTGGTGAGGACTTCTTCCTGCATCGGTGAGGTAACAGCTCCCGGGACCAAGAGGTTCACCCGGATTTTCCTGTCTTTCAGCTCATTGACCCATGTGCGTGCGAAGGAGCGCAGCGCCAACTTGCTCGCGGCATATACACCGAAACCCGCGAAGCCCTTTGCCGAAGCATTGGACCCGGTCATGATGATCGACCCGCCGTCGCTGAACAGCGGCAACGCCTTCTGGACTGTGAACAACGTGCCGCGCACATTCAGGTCGAAGGCTACATCGAAGTGCTCCTCGGTAATCTGACCCAGTGGCAGCGGCTCGCCCTTGCCGGCGCTCGCGAACAGGATGTCGATCTTGCCTTTCTCCCGCTTCACCGTATCGAACAGGCGGTCCAGATCGTCCAGACTGGCTGCGTCACCGCGCACGCCGGTGACGTTCCGGCCAATCGCCTTGACGGCCTCATCGAGCTGCTCTTGCCTGCGGCCGGTGATGAAAACATAGGCGCCTTCTTCGACGAAGCGCTTGGCGCTTGCTAGCGCCATACCGCTCGATCCACCCGTGATTACTGCAACTTTCCCTTCAAGCTTTCCCATGATTTTTCCTTTGATAAATGTTTTAATTTCGTTCGATAAGGTTTTTTCGCGGTGGTCTGGCAGGTCAGCCACCTTGGTGATTCGGCGCAATGTCAGACGGCCGAGAAGCCGCCGTCGACAGCGAAATCCATTCCATTCACGTAGCTCGAATCGTCTGAAGCAAGAAACAGGGCTGCCGCCGCAATCTCCTCAGGACGACCCATCTTTCCGCGGGGGATCAGGGACTCGAACATCTCCCTCGTTGCCCGGTCGAGACGCTGGGAGTCTGGCGTGTCGACCTGCCCCGGACTCAACACGTTCACGCGGATTTTTCTGGCCTTCAGTTCGTTCAGCCACGTACGTGCAAAGGAGCGCAATGCCGCCTTACTCGCCGCATACACGCTGAAACCAGGGAAACCTTTTACGGATGCAACGGACCCGGTCAAGATGATCGAGCCGCCGTCGTTGATCAGCGGCAACGCCTTCTGAGTTGTAAACAAAGTTCCGCGGACTATCAGGCCGAACTCCCGATCAAAATGCTGCTCAGTAATCTCGCCCAGCACAGCTGCTTCGCCCTTACCTGCACTCGCAAATAGAATGTCGATTTTGCCCTTCTGCTTCTTCACCGTCTCGAACAGCTGGTCGAGGTCGTCGAGATTCGCCGCATCACCAAGCACGCCAGTCGCGTTCCGCCCAATCAGCTTGACGGCCTCATCGAGCGCCTCCTGCCTGCGGCCTGTGATGAATACGTAGGCACCTTCCTCCACGAAGCGCTTGGCGCTTTCCAGCGCTAAACCGCTCGATCCGCCCGTGATGACTGCAACCTTACCTTCAAGCTTTCCCATACTTGCTCCTTTATGTGCCGTGTAACATCCGATACACAGGAGTAGATTCCTCTTGCGGTGGACGAGAACTGCTCAGGAGTCCAAACCTTTTGTCTATTCGTCCACACAGGGAGGCTGCATTGGACCCGATATCAGATGTCTTCCGAACGCTCCACGTCACCGCTTTCGGTCTGCACAGGCTGGAGGCCACAGCACCGTGGGGCGTGAGACAGGAAAATGAGGCCGAAGAAAAAGCCACGCTTTCCGGTAAAAAGATGCCACCCACAGATTTGGCGCACTTCGCCATGCTCTCGCGCGGCAACTGCTGGCTCAGTGTGGAAGGGATTCCGGAGCCGATTCCCCTGACCGGTGGTGATTGCTTCTTGCTGGCTAAGGGCACTTCGATTGTTTTGCGCGACAGCCCGCGAACACGTCCCAAGTGGACTTTCCGCGAGATCGGTGCCATGGCCAACGGCAATGTCGCTCTTTGTGGAGGTGGTGGTGCACCGACGACAATCGTCTGTGGGTCCTTGAGTTTCGATCGCGCCAGTCTGAAGCCGATCTCGCAGTTATTGCCCAGCTTCATTTTGATGAAGGCAGATGAAGCACGCACGCTCGCTCTTCACAACACAGTGCAGGCGATGGCGTCAGAGATGGCAGAACAGGCGCCGGGATCCGAAGTCGTCGCGACTCGACTGGCGGAGGTTCTGTTTATCCAGCTACTCCGGGCGCATATCGCGTCGAGACCGGAACGCAATAAAGGATGGCTTCGTGCGGTTTTCGATCCTCAAATCGGGACTGCCCTGACTGCCTTTCACGACAGTGTGGGTGCGCCATGGACAGTCGAGTCTCTGTCCGAAGCGGCGGGCGTGTCTCGCTCCGCATTCGCAGTGCGCTTCAAAGATCTGCTCGGACAAACACCGCTGGAATATGTAACCGAGTGGCGGATGCAGAAGGCGATGAAGTTACTCGAACAGCGTGACAAGAAGCTCGTCGACGTTGCCCGGTCGGTCGGTTACGAATCTGATGCGGCGTTCAGTAAGGCGTTCAAGCGAATTGTTGGAGCCAGTCCAGGGGGATACCTCAAACGCGGATTAGAAGACCACGATCAGTCCCGAT
>NZ_JAAVUR010000020.1 GCF_018449545.1 Granulicella sp. dw_53
GGGGGGGGGGGGGGGGGGGGGGTGGGGGGGGGGGGGAGGGGGGGGGGGGGGGGGGGGGGGGGGGGGGGGGGGGGGGGGGGGGGGGGGGGGGCGGTGGGGGTGGGGGGGGGGGGGGGAGTCGCGCGGAGGCGGGACGTGGCGTGGAGAGTGTGCGTGGCGGTGGGGGGGTGGGGGGGGGGGGTGGTTTGGTTGGGGGTGGGGGGTGCGGGGGGGGGGGCTGCGGCGGTGCGGGTTTGGAGTGCGAGGGTGGCGGAGAGGATGGCGTAGAGGGTGAATCCGGCGAGCCAGAGGATGCGCTGGTGATGGAGGGTGAGGTGGGGCTCGATGATGGCGGGGTAGACGAAGAGGGCGAGAAGCGAGCCGATGTTGGAGAGGGCGAAGAGGCGGTAGGGTACGGCGGAGGACTCGGTGCGGGCTAGCCAGACTTGCAGGAGGGGGCTGGTGGAGGCGAGGAGCAGGAAGGGGAGTCCGATGGAGAGCGAGAGGTTGAGAAAGATGGTGCGGACTGGGTTTCCTGAGTTGCTGGGGGCTGTGTAGGGAAGGGCGAGAGTCGCTAGAGCGGCGGCGAGGAGGATGAGGTGCGCTTTCGCGGGCCAGCGTTTGCTGGTGGGCCGGGTGAGCCAGTGGGCGTAGAGGTAGCCGAGCAGGAGGGTGATCTGGAAGAAGACGAGGCAGGTCATCCAGACGGCGGAGGAGCCTCCGAGGATGGGGAGGAGTTGCTTGGCGGCGATGGGTTCTACGAGGAAGAGGAGTAAGGCGGAGAGGAAGATGGTAGAGGCGTAGAGGTTGGTGGTTCCGGTGCCCTTCTGCATGGGGTGAATTCTAGAGCCTGTTATGAACTTGACCTAATACGCTTTGTGCTTGGCTGCGAAGAGCTTGTGCGATCGGGCAGGACTATATATCTGCATCTGCCATCTTCGTCCTTGGATTTGCACTCCAGAGAGGGCGCAGTGAGAATGGGGGCAGGAGTGTTTCTTGCGAAAATCGATCGCTACTTTGTTGCGCTGGGGATCTTTGCATGAGGTGAAGAGCACTCTGTTGCTTACTGGGGTTTGGGTTCTTCTTCTCTACGGGTACTCGATTACAGCGGGTTTTGCGACGTATGACGATTCCGTGATGGTTGTCGGGAATCCGGCGGCGCAGTCTGTAAGTGCCAGCCTGCAATACTTCACCAAGACGGTGTCTTTTGCTTCCGATCTGCGCAGCAGTGGCGACTCGTTCTACCGGCCTCTGTTCTGGCTGAGCCTGGGATTGGACGCCAGTGTGTGGGGGCTGAATCCGGTTGGCTTTCATGTGACCGATCTTGTCCTGCATTGGCTCAATGGTGTCGTTCTATTTTTTATACTGCGGCGGTTGCGTTTTTCTCACGCGCTCTCTTTATTGACCGTCGTGGTTTGGTTGGGCCTGCCTATTCACTCCGAGGCTGTTGCGTGGATTGCGGGGCGCAGCTACAGCCTCTCTACTTTTTTTCTTTTGGCCGCGCTTTTGTGTGGGCAGCGTTACTTGAGTACGCGATCCGGGCTGGCATTCGGTGGCTATTTGCTGGGGGCGGTGTGCGCTCTCTTTTCGCATGAGCAAGGGATTTTGCTGCTGCCGCTGCTTGCTTTGCTGGCTGCGGTTGAAAGGGCAGAGAGGTCCAGAGGGGCGGTGCTGCTTTACTCGGGCGCGTTGGGCGTTGATGTGTTCTACCTTGCTGTTGCGCATCGGGTGGGAGCATCGGTGGTCCATCACTTTGGTGCGCTTTCGTCCATGGCGCTCTATTGGGTGAAGTACATCTGGTGGGTTCTCTTTCCGTTGCACATGAGCATCGAGCGCTCCACGGATGCTCCGGTGGCTGGCTGGTCTTTGAAGGCGGTGGCGGCGTTCCTTGCCGTGGGTGTTGTTGTGGGGCTGGTGGCGTTTTTTGTTCGAAGTGCTCCCAGCGTTCGCCTGGGGCTTGCATGGTTGTTTGTCTGCTTGTTGCCCTTCTCTGGCGTGGTCGTCATTTATCAGGGAATGGCTGAGCGGTTTGCGTATCTCGCGTCTGTGGGGTTGGCTCTTTGTTTGTGCTCGCTTTGTCTTAGCTTGGCGCCCAACGTGAGGACGGTCGCTCTTGCCGGACTTGTGGTGTGGGCGGCGTGGGGAGCGGTGCGGCTCCAACTGCGGCTGTCTGACTGGCGCGATCCGGCGAGGCTGTATGAGAGCTCTTTGAAGGCGACTCCGCGCAGCTTGAAGCTTCACTACAATCTGGGGGCTTTTTGGGAAGAGGACGGGCGCTTCGGCGAGGCGCTCAACAATTATCAAGATGCATTGCAGATCGATAGCAATTACGAGCCCGCGATCGCTGGGGAGGGGAATGCCTATCTGCAGTTGAACCAACCGGAACAGGCTCGGCAGATGTTCGAACGGGCTCTGCTGCTGAAGCGGGACGACGTCAAGACGATCAACAACTATGGGTTGTCGCTGCAGAGGCTGGGGCGGGTCAACGATGCGAAGCTGCAGTATCTGCGAGCGATTGGGCTGGCTCCTACAGACGATACGGCGTACTGCAGCCTAGCGGTGCTTTTCTTTCGTGCGGGGGCTTCCGATGTGGCGGAGATGTTGTTTAAGAAGGCGATTCTTGTGAACCAGACGGACCCGTTGCCGTACTCGAATCTGGCGGAGATCTATGCCAAGAGCGGACGTGTTGCGATGGCGCTTCCGCTCTACAGGAAGGTACTGGAGCTTGATCCAGGTGACTCTTCCGCGCTGGCTGCGCTTCAGAGCCTCAGCTCTGCGCGGTAGATGGTTTGTCGGGGACAGAAGAGTGAAGCCCTGCGACGGGGATGCCGAGGCAGGGCTGGTGGTTTAGTCGGCGATGCCTACGTTGGGGACGTTGATGCCGAGGGCGGTGGCAAGGGCGGTCTGGTGGTCCTGTTCCTGGATGAGGATCTGGCGGATCTGCTCGGCGGTAGCGAACTCGCCTAGCTCGTCGCACTGCTTGATGCGGCGGCGGTAGTTGCGGATGGTCTCGTTCTCGGCTTCGAGGTCGAAGCGGAGCATGTCTTCGGCCTTCTCCGAGGTGCGGACGGGCTTGGGGACGGTGGTGGGCATTCCGCCGAGGTAGTCGATCTGGTTGGAGAGGATGATGGCGTGGGCGAGCTCTTCGGTGGCGTGAACCGCGAGCTCTTCGGCGATGTTCATGTAAGCCGCGCCCTTGAGGACTTGAGAGTAGTTGACGTAGGCGATGATGGCCTGGAACTCGCGGGATAGATCTTCGTTGAGGAGATCTATGAGTTTTTCGCGGGTGATGGAAGGTGCGGTTTCGTTCGGCATGTAATTTAGTCTCTCCGTGCTGGCCATTCTAATTGAGTGATTCAAATAGGATGCGACAGCACGGAGGGAAGTTTGGTTACAGGGGGAAGGTCTTGAGCCAGGCGCGGAAGTCAGGGCCGAGTTTTTCGTGCTTGAGGGCGAGCTCGACGGTGGCGCGGAGAAAGCCTTGTTTGTCGCCGGCGTCGTGGCGCTTGCCTTCGTAGCTGAAGCCGTAGACCTTCTCGAACTGGAGGAGGGCCTTGATGCCGTCGGTGAGCTGAAGCTCGCCGCCCGCGCCGGGGGTGAGCTTTTCGAGCAGCTCGAAGATGCGCGGGGTGAGGATGTAGCGGCCGATGATGGCGTTCTGGCTGGGGGCCTCGGAGGGCTTGGGCTTTTCGACCATGTTCTTGACGGCGAGGAGGCGGGGATTTTTGGGGTCGGGAGTGCAGTCGAGGCAGCCGTAGTTCTGGATGGCGTCGCCGGCGACGACCTCGGAGCCGAGGATGGAGGACTGGGTCTCGTTGAAGGCTTCGACCATCTGCTTCATGCAAGGGGTGGTCGCGTCGACGATGTCGTCGGGGAGGAGGACGCAGAAGGGCTCGTTGCCGACGAGTTCTTTGGCCATGAGGACGGCGTGGCCGAGGCCGAGCGCTTCGGGCTGGCGGGTGTAGGTGATCTTGGCGAGCTTGGAGACGGAGCGGGCGATCTCGAGGAGGGCGGTCTTGTTCTTGGCCGCGAGGGAGGCTTCGAGCTCGGGGGAGCGATCGAAGTGATCTTCCATGGTGGTCTTGCCGCGTCCGGTGACGATGATGATCTCGGTGCAACCGGCGGCTACAGCCTCTTCGACGCCGTATTGGATGAGGGGCTTGTCGACGAGACAGAGCATCTCTTTCGGAGTCGCCTTGGTGGCGGGAAGGAAGCGGGTACCCATACCTGCGGCGGGGAAGACGGCTTTGCGAATTTTCATTTGCGACATTTGGGGAGGAACCTCAAAGCAAATAAGAATGTGACTCGAGTTAAGCGTAACAAAGTGTTGCGTTTTGGACTGTGCAACGTTTGGGGCAGGACATTTGTACCTATTTCTGCGGTTTGCATCCTATGTTTTTACGGACGACGGTCCAGGGATCTTATTTGAGGAGTGGTCGAGATGGCTAAGGCAGCAGAGATCTTTGTCGGGACGCTGGTGCAGGCGGGCGTGAAGCGGGTTTATGGGGTGGCGGGGGACTCGCTGAACGGGATTACAGAGGCGATCCGGGCACAGGACGGGATCGAGTGGATGATGGTGCGGCATGAAGAGGTCGCGGCGTTTGCAGCGGGGGCCGAGGCGGCGATGACGGGGGAGTTGACCGTCTGCGCGGGGAGTTGTGGGCCGGGGAATTTGCACCTTATTAATGGATTGCATGATTGTCACCGGAGCCGGCTTCCGGTGCTGGCGATTGCGGCGCAGGTGCCGAGCGCGGAGGTGGGGACAGGTTATTTTCAGGAGACGAAGCCGGAGCATCTGTTTCAGACTTGCAGCGACTTCTGCGAGGTGGTGACACAGGTGGAGCAGATTCCGCGGGTGCTGGCGATTGCGATGCGGACGGCGATTGCGAAGCGGTGCGTGGCGGTGGTGGTGATTCCGGGGGATGTGCTGACGCGGGAGTGCAGCTCGAAGGCGATCGCGCTGGGGCTGGATGGTCCGGCGGAGTCGGTGCTGCCTCCGCCACGAGCTTTGCAAGCTGCGGTAGAGCTGCTGAATGGCACCAAGAAGGTTACGATTTTGGCCGGGGCTGGATGCGCGAACGCCAGGGCGGAGGTGCTGGCGTTGGCAGAGGTGCTGCAGGCTCCGATGGTGGTGGCGCTGAGGGGCAAGGAGTATCTGGAGTATGACAATCCCTATTTTGTTGGGTTGAATGGATTGATTGGGATGACCTCGGGGCATCGGGCGGTGATGCAGTGCGATACGTTGCTGATGTTGGGGACGGACTTTCCTTATTCGCAGTTCTATCCGGAGGACGCGAAGGTGATCCAGGTGGATATTCGCGGGGAGCAGATTGGACGACGTACGAAGGTGGATGTGGGGTTGATTGGGGATGTGAAGTACACGCTGCGGGCGATGACTTCGATGTTGAAGAAGAAGAAGAGTGGGCATCTGGAGGACTCGGTGAAAGCCTTCAAGAAGGTGCGGAAGGAGCTGGACGACCGGGCGGTGGTGGGGAAGGAGAAGGTGGTGCATCCGCAGTATCTGACGAAGCTGGTCAGTGATACGGCTGCGAAGGATGCGGTGTTTCTTTGCGATACGGGAACTCCTACGACCTGGGCGGCACGGTATCTGGCGATGAATGGACGGCGGAGGCTGTTGGGGTCATTCAGCCATGGGACGATGGCGAATGCTCTGCCCCAGGCGATCGGGGTGCAGGCGTCGAGTGGCAAGCGGCAGGTGGTGGCGCTCTGTGGCGATGGTGGGCTGTCGATGTTGATGGGGGACTTGTTGACGCTGCGACAGCAGAGGCTGCCGGTGAAGGTGGTGGTCTACAACAACGGCGCGCTGGCGTTTGTAGAGCAGGAGATGAAGGCCGCAGGGATCGATATGTATGGAACGGAGTTTGTTCCGCAGAACTTCGCGAAGATCGGCGAGGCGGTGGGGATTCGGTCGTGGCGCGTGGATAAGCCGGAGCAGGTGGGAGCGGCTCTGGCGGAAGCTTTTGCGCACGATGGTCCGGCGCTGATCGATGTGGCTGTGGCGCGGCAGGAGCTTTCGCTGCCACCGATGATCTCGGCAGCGCAGGCGGTGGGCTTCAACCTGTATATGGTGAAGGCGATGCTGCATGGGAATGGGACGGATGTGCTGGATATGGCGAAGACGAATTTGTGGCGGTAGGGTTATTCATCGTCCGTTAACCATCTGAAGACATGGATGTTTGATGGGTAGCTTTCTTTGGGTCTCGAATGCTCAACTGAGGTGAAGATACTGAGCGACGCGGGACCGCCCGGCAATCGGTAAAGCTTCCGGCACGACTGCCGATGGTTCTTAGCACCTTCGCCTCAGAGCTTGTACGCGAATCGAAGTGCGAGGGGTGCCTCATGGAGACCGAGCCATATTCTTTACGCCAACTGTTCCACGAAGTGGTCGCTGAGTGCTACGTCAAACATGCTGGTATGGATGACGGAGAGGTGACGAGTTATGTCGCTGATCTGTTGACCGACTTCAGCAATGCGGATCGCTTGTACAGGCTGCGCGATGCGCAGGGGCGTCCGCTGGAGGACATGGCCACGATGCTGCTGGCGAGCGATCCGGTGCTGGGTTCGGCTCCTTCGTTCGAGGCGGAGCGCGAGATTCGTAAGCATATCGGGGACTACACGCTGTTCCATACGGGGATGTATCCGGAGCTGCTGAACTCCTGGCCGCACCAGGATGGGCAGCGGTATCTTGAGATGGTTCAGGCGGGTAAAGACAGCTACTACGTGGTGAGCCAGTTCAATGTGTTTGAGTATGCGGTGGAAGCTCCGTTGTTTGAACGGTTGGCGGAGAGCTTTGAGCTTTGTATCTATGGGTTGAATAAGGTGCGTGGGGAGTTGGAGCGATTGCATGTGCAGCGGGATCTGGAGAAGCCGACGCGGTTGATGTAAGGGGACGAAGTGCGATTCGCTTCGCGAATACCCCACCCTATTTGCGATGAGACTGCAAAAAGGGTGGGGCACCCGGTTTCGTGGCGTGGGTTATTAGAGGACGGGGGAGTCGTCGTGGAGCATGACTTTGCGGATGATCTTGAGGGGGGCTGGGCCTTGGCGCATGAAGGAGTCGTGGAAGTTCTGGAGGTTGAAGGCTGTGCCTTGTTTGGCTTTGAGGTCTTCGCGGAGCTTCATGATTTCCAGCTTGCCTAAGGTGTAGTAGAGGTAGGTGGCGTCGGCGGTGCCGCGTTTGGTTTCGACGAGGCCAACGGATGGGGATTGGTAGCCTTCTTTGACGAAGAAGGCCGCGGCCTGATCGATGGTCCAGGCGCCGGAGGGTTCGCCCTGGGCGGTGTGGAGCTTGATGGAGTTGACGAAGCGGGCGTCGCGGAGGAGGGCGTCCTGAAGCTGGCCGAGGCGGATGAGCTTCGATTCGCGTTCGGTGAGCTTTTTGTCAGAGCCGGGTGAGCTGGAGCCGGGTGCGGCGTAGCCCTCGTCGAGCATCATCTGTTCGGTGTAGTGGGCCCAGCCTTCGATGTTGCTGTTGGATCCGACGAGCTTGCGGACCTTGGAGGGGAACTGATCCTGCCAGAGGAACTGGATGTAGTGGCCGGGGTAGGCCTCGTGGACGGCGGTGGAGATGATGGTGCCGATGTTGAACTGGGCCATGTGTTCAGCGAGGTGCTCGGGGGTCCAGCTCTTCTCGGGGAGGGTGACGTTGAAGTAGGCCTTGGTGGAGTGGGTCTCGAAGGGGCCGGGAGGGTCCATGGAGGCGGAGGTGGTGGCGCGCATGAAGGGCGGCGTCTCTTCGAGGGTGGGCTCGACCTTGGAGGGAACGGTGATGATGTGGTGGGTCTGGATGAAGTCGACGAGACTGGCGAAGGTGTCCTGGAAGGCGCTGAGGAGCTTGTCGGGCGCGGGGTGGATGGTGGCGAGCTCGGCTAGGACCTGGTCGGGGGTCTTGGAGGGGTCGAGCTCGTGGGCGATGCGTTTGAACTCGGCCTGGTTCTTGTGGAGGTCGGTGTAGGCGATGTCGAGGAGGCGGTCGAGGGGGATGTCGACGGCTTCGTCGTAGAGGAGCTTCTTGCGGAAGGTGTCGGGGCCTAGGCGGTAGTCCCCGTTGGAGCGAGGGAGGAGGTCGGACTTCATCCAGGCGCCGTAGTCCTTGAGCGCTTCGATGACGGCGGCGTTGGACTTGGCGAAGGCGGCTTTGGCGTTGGCGTCCGTAGCGTCTGCGAAGGCCGAGGGGACGTCTTTCTGGAAGAAGCTGACGAGGCCGTCGATCTGTTCGAGGGCGATCTCGGTGAAGATCTTGGGCGGGTTCTTGAGGTTCTTGCGGGCTTCGAGGAGGACGGCGGGCATCAGCTTTTCGCGTTCGACGGCGGCGCGGAGGCGGGTGTTGACGGGGGCGTAGGGGCGCTCCATGAGGACGAAGACGCTGCCGGTGATGCCGGAGGAGTAGTTGTCGGGGTTCTTCTCCCAGTTGCGGATGACCTCGAGGGAGAGAAGCTGGGAGCGGATGCTGGAGAGGAGGATGTCGCGGTCAGCGGCGATGGAGGCGTCGAGCGCCGCGGGGTCGATGGCGGCGATCTTCTTCTCGTACTCGTGGAGTGCGGCGACCTGCTTCTGGATGGTGGCGGCGGAGTAGTCCTCGAGTTGGGTGTCGTACTGGTGGAGGCCGACGGCGGTGCCTGCGGTTGGGGAGAAGTGGAAGTAGACGTCGTTGAAGTACTGGTCGGAGAAGAAGGAGAAGGTCTGGACCGCTCCGTCGGCGGAGAGGCGCTGGGCTGGAGCGGTGGGGGCGAGAGACAGGGCTGTGGCGAGCGCCGAGATGGCGAATTTGAAGAAGCGTGACATGCGGGGACGGGCCTCTGGAGACAGTGTAATCGGAGGCCCGTTTTGTTGGTTAGTGGTTAGGTTTTGGGGCCAGGAGGTTAGTCATGCGGAGGTAGACTCCGTTGGTCCAGCCGAAGCCTACGACGTTGGCCTTGTATCCGGCGGCGACGCTGATGTTGGCTGAGCCGCTGACGACGTTGTATTTCTCGCGGATGGTGCCGTCGTGGCGGTAATTCTCTGCGACGGTGCGGGTGAATTTGCGGGAGAGACGCTGGGCGTCGGCGTGGAAGCCGTAGGCGTCGAGGCCTTTGACGGCGAGCCAGTTGGTGGGAGCCCAGCCATAGGGGAGATCCCATTGGGTGCCGGAGTTGTCGTCGCTGTTGGCGAGGCCCCCGTCGCGCTCGAAGAGGCTTAGGTGCTGCTGGATGGCGGCGGCTTGTTTTGGAGTGGCGAGGCCGGCCCAGAGGGGGTAGAAGGCGGTGAGGTAGTTGTAGGTGGAGGGTTGGCGGGTGACGAAGTTGTAGTCGTAGAACATGCCTGCGGTGGGGTTCCAGAGGAGGCGGTTGATGGCGGCTTTGCGTTTGGCGGCGCGGTTGGCCCATGTCGAGGCTTCGCTGGGGCGGCCTAGGATTTCGGCGAAGTGCTGCATGTCTTTTTCGTACTTGTAGAGGAGGGAGTTGAGGCAGACGGGGGCGAACTGATCGGTGGAGCCGCTGAAGGGGCCGAAGCGAAAGCTGGTGTCGAAGCCGGACTCGCGCATGGCGCGGTCGCCGCTGAAGAAGGCGGCGGTGAGGCGGTGTCCGTTGGCGTAGGCGGAGGCGCAGACCTTGAGGGCGCGGATGTCGCAGCTTGTGGTGGCGAGGGTTTCGGCCTGGGTGGGGGTGGGGTGTTCAGACGCTTCGAGGAGGTAGGAGGTCTTGATGTCGGGATGCGATAGGAGCCAGCGGATGACGTCGGGGTAGTAGGTGCTGTCGTCGGCCATCTCGGGGACAGGGCCGGGGGCGACGTCGGAGTAGCGGGCGAGACCGGTGTCGCCCGCGAGGTGGGGGGCGGCGGTCCAGAGGGCGTAGTCGCGCTGGGCGTAGGCGTAAGCTCGCTCGAGCCACTTGCGGGATTGCAGGGAGCTGGGTGATTGCTCGTAGACCTCGCGGATCATGGAGCTGAGGAAGGGCGGCTGGGAGCGGGTGAGGTAGTAGGTGCGGTTGGCGTTGAGGAGTGCGCCGTAGTTCTCGATCTCGAAGAAGAAGTTTTCGACCATGCCGCGGGCGAGGTCGGTGCGGTGGTCGGCGACGAGGCCGAGGAGGATGAAGTAGCTGTCCCAACCGTACATCTCGTTGAAGCGGCCGCCGGGGACGACGTAAGGGTTGGGGAGGTAGAGCAGGCCCTCTTTGGGGATCTCGGAGACGCGGACGTCGCCGAGGTGGGTGATGGCGCGGGGGAGGTGTACGATCTGGACTCCGCACTGGGTCTGCAGGGCGGCTACCGCGGGTGGGATGGGCATTCCGGCGGGGAGGTAGAGGATGGGGGCTGCGGAGGCTGTTTGGGGGGTGGCGGTGAGCTTGGTGTTGTTTTCGACTTTGATGTCGACGATGGATTTGCAGTCGGACATGGAGCGGCTGAGGGTGTCCCAACTGGAGTGGATGTAGGGGAGGATTGCAGGCCGCTGCGATGGTTGCTGCGCATGGCTGGCTGGGATGAGGGTGAAGGAGAGGGCAAGAGCGAGCAGCTGAGTGAGGATTTTCGTGCGGCTCTGGATGGAGTGGGCCATGCTCATCCTCATCAGATGCAATGGGAAGACTGTTGGTTATAGACCGGATGGTTGGCGGATGGGGAGGTTGCGGATGATCTTGTGCGGGAGCGTGTGCCGGCGGGCGATGTCATCGGGGAGATGGCAGGAGAGAGCATAGGAGGATTGTAGTCGTGCTGGCTGTTGGATTTGGTCCGACACTGCAGACCTGGAGGCTTGCGTGGTCAGCGATTCGGGGTGGTGGGCTGGCCGGTGGGGCTGGTGTTTCCGGGGCCTCCGACGATGTGGAGCGTGGGGACTCGTTCGTCTACAGGCGGCAGTGGCGGAAAGGCTAGATGCGGCTCACTCTGATACCAGTAGGCGACGGAGGAGTAGTTGTCTGAGCGGTGGTTGGCGTGGCCGTGTTCGATTGTGGCACGCATGCTCTTGGTGAATGGGATAGGCGAGTCGAGGTGGAAGCGATAGACGCTGCTGCGCGAACCGGCTTCCTCCTTGCCGACGACGGGTGCGCCGTAGAGCTGAAAGGAGAAGGGGGAGCCGAAGTCCCATGCGCCGAGGAAGTAGTCCTCGGCACCGGTTCCGGCGATGGCGGGAAGTGGGGCTTCGTCGATGAAGAACATGTCGTTGCCCTCGCCCCACCAGCCGTCCTGATTCTGCAGGATGGACATGGTGACGCCAAGGAAGTGGCCCTCGCCCTTGGCTTCGAACCAGATGTAGTTCTCGTCGCCGTTGGGGTTGCGCTTGAGGTTTACGAGTGGGTCGGCGTTGCCGTACCACTCGCCGGTCCAACCGTGGTTGGGCGATGCCTGACGGTATTGAGCGTGGAAGTAGTAGGTGTATGGAGGCAGAGGACGGGTGTCGGAGCGGTACTCGATGTTGTAGTAGAGGCTGCTGGCTGTGAATTTTCCCTCGTTGGTGACGGTGATCCGGGCGTGTTTGGCGTAGGGCATGGGGAAGAAGCTGTTGAGGGCTCTGTTGTTGCCTACGGAGAGCAACTCGGATTGCCAGGCGATGTAGTCGCCGGTGCCGAGGCCGAAGAAGTCCCCGATGGGAGCCTCGACGCTGGGCGTGGCTTCGCCGTCCCAATAGATGCGGAGGACGATGCGCTTGAGGTGATAGGGTTCGGGGTCGCTGATGGTGAACCAAAGATGGGAGAGTAGGCCGGGACCATCGACGTCGAGTACGGTGCGTGTCTCTCCGGGGCCGACTCCGCGGTAGTCGGCGTTGCCTCCGGTTCCTTCTTTGCTGGTCGCGCGATGGAGGGTATAGGTCTGCTTCTGCGTGATGTCGGGCATCCAGCCTGAGTTTTGGGCGAATGTTGTCGTGGAGAGCAGGCCGAGGATAAAGGCGGCAGAGAGTGAAAGCTGTGGCAGCGTGCGCATGGCTCTCCTACGAGATGAGCTGGTCTCGGCGTGGCAACCTATTGAACTCCAGATTCGTTGAAAAGGTCAAAGAATCTGGAGCGATGGTTTTGCTAAGTGGATTGCAGAGCGTCGAGGAGAGCGCGGGTTTCGGTGAGGACGTCTTCGGCCTTTGCGGAGGTAAGCGGCCAGCGGAGGATACCTTGCGGTGTGAACTGAGCTCCGCGTTTGGTGTTGCGGCTGACGAGGCGCATGAGGACGCCGGGGTCTACGCGGTGATCGCGGGCGGGTGCTACGCCTGGAGCTGTGGCCGGGGCTCCGCCGGAGAGGGCTTCGGCGAATTTGAGGTGGAGCATCTCTACGAAGGTCTTCAACGGCTGTTTCTTGTTGCCGTTGGGGTTGGGCAGCTCGATCTGGGTACGTTTGCGGTCGAGCTGGGCTATGCCTAGCTGTTCGCAACGGAGGCGGAGCTCGCCGGCGGCGAGGAGGTTGAGTACGGAGTCGGGTGGGGCGCCGTAACGGTCTTGGAGCTCGGCGCGGACGTCGTCGAGGGTGGCCTGGTCTTCGGCTCCGGCGATGCGTTTGTACATGCGAAGGCGCTGGTTCTCTTCGGGGATGTAGTCGGAGTCGATGCGGACGGAGACGCCGAGGTTGATGGTGGTGCCGGCGTGGGCGGGCTTCTCTTCTTCGCCCTTCATCTTTCGGACGGCCTCTTCGAGCATGGTGGTGTACATCTCGAAGCCGATGGCTTCGATGTGGCCAGACTGTTCGCCGCCGAGCATGTTGCCTGCCCCGCGGAGCTCGAGGTCGAGGGCGGCGATCTTGAAGCCTGCGCCGAGGTCGGAGAACTCCTTGAGGGCGGCGAGGCGGCGGCGGGCGATCTCGGTGAGCTGCTGCTCGGGTGGGATAAGGAGGTAGGCGTAGGCACGGCGGTTGGAGCGGCCTACGCGGCCACGGAGTTGATAGAGCTCGCTGAGGCCGTGGCGGTCGGCGCGGTTGACGATGATGGTGTTGGCGAGGGGGATGTCGAGGCCGTTCTCGATGATGCTGGTGGCGACGAGGACGTCGTACTCGTGATTCATGAAGGCGAGCATGACGCGTTCGAGCTCGGCTTCGGGGAGCTGGCCGTGGCCGATGACGACGCGGGCGCTGGGGACGAGCTCGCGGATCTTGGCGGAGAGCTCGTAGATGGTTTCGACGCGGTTGTGGACAAAGTAGATCTGGCCGCCGCGTTCGAGCTCCATCTCGATGGCGGTGCGGACGAGCTTTTCGTCGAACTTGGCGACGATGGTCTGGATGGCCATGCGGTCTTTGGGGGGTGTCTCGATGACGGACATGTCGCGCAGGCCGATGAGCGACATGTGCAGAGTGCGGGGGATGGGCGTGGCGGACATGGAGAGCACGTCGATGGCGGCGCGCATCTGCTTGAGGCGCTCTTTGTGGCGGACTCCGAAGCGCTGCTCTTCGTCGACGATGAGCAGGCCGAGGTCCTGGAACTTGAGGTCCTTCTGAAGGATGGCGTGGGTGCCGATGAGGATGTCGATCTTGCCTTCAGCAGCCTTTTCGAGGATGACTTTTTTCTCCCTGGCGGTGCGGAAGCGGGAGATCATCTCGATGTTGACGGGGAAGTTGGCGAAGCGCTTTTTGAAGGATTCGTAGTGCTGGAAGGAGAGGACGGTGGTGGGGGTGAGGACTGCGACCTGTTTGCTATCCTGCACGGCCTTGAAGGCGGCGCGCATGGCGACTTCGGTCTTGCCGTAGCCGACGTCTCCGCAGAGGAGGCGATCCATGGGCTGGGTGGACTCCATGTCCTGCTTGATGTCGGCGATGGCGGAGATCTGGTCGTCGGTGGGGCTGAAGTCGAAGGCGTCCTCGAACTCGTGCTGCATGTTGGTGTCGGGCGAGAAGGGGGTGCCCTGGGCGGCCTTGCGCTGTGCGTAGAGGATGAGCAGCTCGGCGGTCATGTCCGCCATCGCCTTCTTGACGCGGGCTTTGGTCTTCTGCCATGCCTGTGTGCCGAGCTTGTTGAGCTGAGGGGCGGGGCCAGTGTCGCTGCTGCGGTACTTCTGGATGAGGTCGAGGCGGGTGAGTGGGACGTAGAGCTTAGCCTCGTCGGCGAACTCGAGGATCATGAGTTCGAGCGGCGGGGAGTTGGGCTCTTCGATGACGCGCAGGCCGCAGTACTGGGCGATGCCGTGCTCGACGTGGACGACGAAGTCGCCGACGGTGAGGTCGCGGAAGTCGGAGATGAAGGCGGAGGTCTTGGACTTGGAGCGGCGGGCGGGGCGAGCGGAGACGTCGGCGTCGTCGACGAGATCCTGCGCGCCGAAGAGGACGATCTGGGAGGCCGTCGCCTGATTCAGGTCGAGGACCTGGACGCCGTTGGCGATGGGGGTCTTGACGATGACAGGGGTGCGGAGGTCCCCGGCGAGGTAGCTGGATTCGGAGTAGACGGTGGCGGAGCCGGGGGTATCGTTGCGGGAGCCGAGGCGGTGGGGGACCTGGTACTCCTGCAGGAGACCGGCGAGACGTTCGACCTCGCCCTGGTTGGGAGCGGTGAGGAGGATGCGGGCGTCCTGCGTCATCAGGGACTTGATGGCGTCGATCAGGGCGGGGATGGAGCCGTGGAAGCGCTGGGTGGGACGGGTGGCGAAGTCGACCTCGGAGAGATCGCTGCGGTCGGCGTCGAGGATGTCGACGAGGCCGAGTTGGTCGAGTTCGCAGCCGCTGTATTTGTGGAGGAGGTCGTCGAGGTCCCAGGGGGAGAGGTAGATGTCCTCGGGACGGACGAGGTTGCCGATGCCGGAGCGGTCGTGGCGCTGCTCGACCTTGTTCCACCAGCGCTCGCCCTGGTTTTTGACCATGGAGGGCTCTTCGATGAAGACGCGAGGGGTGGGGCCAGAGGCGGAGAGGAGGTCGAGCAGGGTGAGGTTGGCTCCGGCGACGGGAGCGAAGAACTCCCAGCCGGGGAAGATGGTGGCTTCACTTCCTGTTCGTGCGGAGACGTGGGTGAGGAGCTCTGCGGGCTCTTCTCCGCCTTCCAGCGTGGCTCCGGCGAGGCCGCTGCGGGTGAGGCGGGCGTTGATGGCGGAGAGAAGTTTTTCGGTGACGGGGGTCTCGGTGAGAGGCAGAAGGAGGGCGTCGTCGAGGGGAGAGCTGGAGCGCTGGGTCTCGGGGTCAAACTTGCGGATGGACTCGATCTCGTCGCCGAAGAAGTCGATGCGGACGGGGCGATCCATCTCGGGAGAGTAGACGTCGACGATGCCGCCGCGGATGGTGACCTGGCCTGGCATTTCTACGACGTCGACGCGGGTGTAGCCGACGGAGAGGAGATGCTCGAGGAGCATCTCGGGGAGGTGTTCTTCACCGACCTTGAGATGGAGGGCGAGGCCGCGATAGAAGTCGCGGGGAAAGAGCCTCATGCAGGCGGCTTCTAAGGGCGCGATGACAAGGCGGGCTTGCGAGTTCGCTATCTTCCAGAGGGTGGCGGCGCGGGACTCCTGGATCTCGGGGTGGGGTGATAGGTTCTCGAAGGGCAGGACATCGTGGGCCGGCAGGCGGAGGACGGACTCGGGAGCCAGCGCTCCGGTAAGTTCGCAGGCGGCAAGGACGGCAGCGTGGAGGGCTTCGGCGGCCTTGTTGTCGGCGACGACGATGACGCAGGGCGCTGCGGCAGCCCGGACGAAGAGCGGGAGATAGAGGGCGCGGGCGGTAAAGGTCAGTCCGGAGACACGTCTGCGCCCCGTGCCGGCGCTCAGGTGGCGGCGTACACGCTCAAAGGCAGCGGAGTGTTCCAGGTCCGCCAGAAGTTCACGGACGAAGGGAAGGATCATGCCTCTTCATCTTAGATGAAGAGGCATGAGGGTGTGTTAATGCGCTGTTAGGCCCTTTAGTTACGCTCGCTGCAAAGCATCGTGCTGCGGTCCGGTCCAATAAAGATCGCTGTATCGGTCTCCCACTCTTTACCGAAGTAGGCGCGAAAAGAGTAGCGCAGCTTCAAAGGGGTAATGATTGATCAGGATTGAATTCGTCTACTGGGCGTTTTGAGAATCGCTGCTTCGAACGTTGCATCCTCGGCTTGCCTTGTAAGCCATAGTGGGGCTCCGTCATGCGAGGATGTCATAGCTGGGATCGAGTGGCGTGATGGGCTGCTTTCGATTGGATCGGGCTCCACTGCAGAGAGCGGACGCGCAGGACGTCGCCCAGCAGGTTGCCACGGGTGGCGAGGTTTTGGTTGCGGTCGTAGAGGGCGGGGGCGAGGCGGACGAGGACATCGGCGAGAAGGCCGCGGCGGCGCAGGACGAGGTCGACGACGCGATCGATGGGGAAGGAGTGTCCCATGGGATGGGAGGTGCCGCCGAAGAAGCTGAGACGGGCGGCGCCGCGGGATATCTCGTCCTCGATGAGGAAGGCACGGAAGGCAGTGCCGAGGGAGAACTTCTCGAAGCCACGGGCGTTGGACTGCCATTGCAGAAGGGTGGTGCTGTGCTGACGCCAGCCTCCGGCCAGGCTGAGCCAGCGTCCGTCGGCGTGACGAAGGCCGCAGACGAAGCCGCCTGGGGTGCGGGCTGTGGTCTCGTATTGGAGGTCGAAGGTGTGCTGGGAGATGGGGTCGAGGGAAGAGCTGTTGAGCGCGGCGAGTTGGGAGCGATCGATATAAGGGGTTACGTCGGCGACGAACTCGCAGGGCAACTCCTCTTGAACGCGTTTGCGGTAGTAACGAAGGTGGGTGCGGGTGCGTTTGCCCAAGGTGGAGAGCGTGGCGTCGAAGGTGGAGGCGAGGGGAAGATGGTCGTAGATCTCACGGTCCTGGGTGGCCCAGAGGCCGGAGAGTCCAGCGGGAAAGTGCGGATGGCAGGGAAGATCGGTGGGGAGCTTGAAGGACGCGAGAACGATGCGTCCGTTGCGGAGCAGTTCGGCTGCAGTGAATGCGGTGACGTCAACGCGCAGTTCCGGTGGGGCGAAGACGGTGCGGACGCCCGTGTTGTCGCCGGTGGCGAATATGCCGGTCTTCCAGAAGCGGATGTGGTACTCGAAGAACAGAGCGCAGCCCAGGAGGGAGTTTAGTGTGAGGGAAGCAGCTTGCGCGCCAGGAGCAATCAGGCAGACGAGGTGAGGGATCTTGCGGGCCGCGTACTCCTGATTGAGAGTGAATTGGAGACCGTGCATGGAGGCGAACTGGCCTGTTTTACATGCGTAGTCCTGTAGCAGGATGTGATGCTCGAGGATGGCGTCACGGCCGGTGAGGATGAGCACCTGCGCCGTAGCGAGATTCTGGCTTGATTCGCCCAGTGGTGCTTCGAGCGAGTTGCTGAGAGGAGTGTGTAACAAACAGATAACCCTTGATATTCAAGGATGCTCTGTTTCTAGTCCGCGAAGGTACCTTTGTCGCCGCAAGCCGACATGTCTTTCGAGGTTCTACTTGGTAGCTGTCGGGGTGGGAGACGAAGTTTGTTGCGCGGTGTCGACCGAGGGGTGGGTGAGGCTGGTATGTGCGGCGTGGAGCAGGAGACCGGTGGAGGTGTCCTCTCCCAGTTCCCAGATCATGAAGCCGCCGAGATGTTGCTGGTGGATGTACTCGGACTTTTGCCGAATGGAGGTGGGGTCTTCGTAGGTCCAGAAGACGTCGCCGTCGAAGATCCACGGGGCTTGCGAGAGCTCGTCGCGATAGACGGTGGACTGCTCGATGATGTCTACGATGCTGCGGTAGGGCCGGTCGCCGTGAATGGACTGGCCCTCCTGGAAGAGGCCGTTGTTATCCTCGGTGACTTTATGCCAGCCGTAGCCGTAGAAGGGAAGGCCGACGAGCAGTTTTGAGGCAGGAACTCCGGCGGTGATGTAGGACTGAACGGTGTGCTCCACCGTGCCGCCTTCCTGGCCTTCACGGGCACGCAGGGGAGCGATGAAGCCGGTGGTGGCGCTCCAAGGTCCGTTGAAGTCGTAGGTCATGAGGCCGACCTGGTCGACGAGTTTGCTGACGGCGGCCATATCGGTGCCGGGGTACATGCGAGGACTAGGACCGACGGCGACGTTGAGCAGCAGACCAGGCCGGAGCGCGTCCATCTTTTTACGGAATTCGGAGAGAAGCGCGAGGTAGTTCTCGGCGTCTTCGCGGTGGGGGTACTCCCAATCGATGTCGATGCCATCGAAGAGTCCGGCGGCTTGTATGCCTGGAGCGAGGTTGCCCTTGAGGAAGAGATCGATGCAGGACTCTACGAAGGCTGCCCGGTTTTGGGGCTGGGCGTCTTCGGCGAAGGAGGCTGCGCGGCCCTCAAGCGAGATGATGAGCTTGAGGTTGGGAAGCTTCCGCTTCAACTTCACGAGCTGGTTGAGATTGCCGCGAAAGATCTGATCGGGCTTATCGGCTACTCCATCGACGCTTTGCTCGGCGGGGAAGGTGTAGTTGAGGTCGGCGTTGGGATCTGCGATGGAGCAGCGACCGCCGGTAACGAAGGCCTGTGCGTAGTTCATCTGATCGAGGACAGATGCTCCGCCTATGGTGAGGAGATTCTTTACGGTGTACTGCGGCTGGTTGTAGAGGCCCCACTGCGGGAAGTAACCCGTAAGAAGTGGGCGTTGGATTGCAGAGGAGGCGTCGCGGGTGTTAGACGGAGGAGAGGCTGACCAGAGAGGAGTGCATAGCAGGAGTGCTAAGGGAATGACAGTCGTACGAAGCAAGGATCGCAGGTTTGGAACGCCGGTCATATAGAAGAGACTCTTTTGGGCGGGGAAAGGGTGCATGGAGCGGGCTAATACATGTTGATGGCGAGTAAATTTTCGGCGTTGTTGTTGCCGAGCGTGGGATGAGAGTTCGCCTGCCTTCCAGGATTTCGATTGGGACGAGTGTTGTGAGATGCGAGTGGTTTTTATAGCTTCGTTTGACTGCCGTCGATTAGATGCTGAAAGAAGTCAAGATAGTGTCTTGCGACCACATCAGGTCTAAATTGCTCTAGATGCTGATCCGCGCGACTTACATATTGTTCCAGCTGAATAGGATCGGTTAGCAGAAGCTTGATCGCACTTGCGAGTGCCGATATGTCTCCGTTAGGGAAGAGGATACCGCAAGAGTTCACTGCCTCTCCCAGGCCCCCTTTGGCAGAGGCAATGGGAACGCACCCGGATGCGATGCCTTCCAAGGCGACGAGGCCGAAGGGCTCCTCCCATCGCGAAGGGATCAAGATGATTTTGTGTTCGGCGATTCGCTTGCCTCGGCCAACTGTTATGGAGCCTAAGAAGGTCACCTGATCGGAGAGACCTAGTTTGTCGACTTGCGCTTCCAGTGCCAATCTTTCTGGTCCTTCTCCAATGATGGTGAAGCCGGGAGTAATACCTTCGGCTTTCAATTGAGCTAGAGCTTCAATCGCCAGATCGCATCCCTTGTCAGAGACAAGACGGCCGACGAAGACGATGTCTTTAGTCTTGGGTAGTTGGCGATAAGGAGAAAATTCTGATATCTCGAATGGGTTTCCGATAAGCAAGGACTTTACGGGTAAAGCGGCTGCGATGGCTTTACTGATTGCGATGTTTTTGCAAAATCTTATAACAAAGCGTTTGAGTCGATCTTGCCAGCTTATGCGACCATTGGGGCGAGTTAGCCATGTGTGGTGAGCAATAACAATGTTCTTCTTTGTGAAGAGTAAGGGTACAAGTGTGTTCAGAGAGATATTGCTTTGAAATACTATGTCTGCTTCCCGCCCTAATCGCCGGATAGTGCTTCGGGTTGGACGTCGTACGATGCGATATTCATATTGTTCTTCCCCTGGAGTCTCCGTTATTACGGTCACTTCAGAGCCCGCCTTCGTGAACTCCTCGGCCAAGATGCGAGAGACTGTTTCGATTCCTCCAACACTCGGATGGAAGCAATGCGAGCAGATAAGAATCTTCACTTTGGGTCCTTATGTTTGTTAGCGAAATATGATCCGATGGGCTCGGCGCCTGCCCATCATCTCACTAAGAGAGAAGGCGATGCTTCTCTGGATTCGTTACCATACGCTATCTTTTTGATACAGTAGCAGAAGAGTAGTTATTGGAAGCGATCTTATCTTGATACGGGGGCTGTTGCTTGAGGCTATTGCAACTTGTGCCTAGACTTCCTCCGCGGCTGGATGGAATTGGCGACTATTCGCTTCTTCTCGCGGAGCGATTGCGTGACAATCACGGGATACATACCTCTTTCCTGGTAGCCGATCCAAGTTGGAGCGGTGAAGCGGAGATCGATGGCTTTCCTGTTCATCAGTTGGCCGCTCGAAGCCGGAAGGAACTCTTCCGAACTCTCGATCTCTGTTTAGGAGTTGCTTCCTCTCCTGCAACACCGATTCTGCTGCAGTTCGCTCCTTATGGCTATGAGGCGCGGGGCTTTCCCTTGTGGCTTCTGCGAGGTCTTCGCGACTGGACCTCGCGTCGGCCCGAGCCTCTGATGACCATGTTTCACGAGCTGAATGCAGGAGTTGGAAAGCCCTGGAGCAGCACCTTCTGGCTTTCGGCTTTGCAACGGGTTCTTATCCTGCAAATTGCTCGCCTGAGCGCGGCTCGTCTTACGAATACCCAGTTTCACCGTAAGAAATTAATGGACTGGGGTATTACCAACATCTCTTTGATGCCTAGCTTTTCTACCATTGGAGAGCCATCGTTCGACGTGCCTATTCGTGAGCGGCGCCGGCAGTTGGTTGTATTTGGCAGACCGTGGCAGCGTCAGCTTGCATATTCGGAGGGGGCCGCAGCCCTTGCCAATGCCTGCACGCAAATTGCCGCGGAGAGAATCATCGATATAGGCGATCCTATTCCCGGTGACGAGCGTAGCGATGTGGGTGGAGTTCCGTTGGTGCGGTGTGGAAGCCTGCCAGCCGCAGAGGTTAGCGGGTGGATGCATTCCTCTCTGGCTAGCTTCCTCTTCTATCCTGATGCGCTGCTGACCAAGTCGACCATTTATGCAGCAACGTGTGCCCACGGAACGATCCCGTTTGTGGCCTCTAACTGTGAGGAGTCGCTTCGGGAGACCGAACTATACAAGGGAAAAGATTACATCCCGCTACAGGCAGGTTCACCCAAACTCGACCCCACCGAGTTCCAGGAAATCTCTACGACTGTCTATGAGCGATACCAGGATAGAAACTCTGCTGCGTCCGCCAAACAAATAGCTTCGATTATGTTGGCATTGCCAAAATAAATTGGGATCGAAGAAGCGCAATCGTTACTTGGGCTGAGTTGGAGACGCGATGGACTGCGTTTCAATCTCAAATAGCTTTGCATCCACCAGGAAGCGAAACCAGAGAGTTTGGAGAACGCAAAATATCAGGCCTTCTTTGCCATCCAAGAAGCCGAATCGAATGATGTAACGATAGATGAACAATCCGAATGCACGGAGAAACATGGGCGACTGGTCATAGAAGCCTCTTAGATAGCGTCGTCTTTGTACAACGTCGCCTGTTAGTTTCGATTCAATTCGTCCGACTGAGATACGAGCCTGGATCTCGCGAACCTCAGCATCCGACCAGCGATTGTGCCTAGAGGTCCACTCGGAGAGCGACATGCGAATGTCGTCGATCATTGAGCCGCCTAGTTGAGCTGTAGCTCCCAGGCAATAGAAGTGTTGGTCGTATTCCCGATCTTCACATCGGCCCCGGCCAGAGCGGAAGAGCCTCATATGCCATGTTGGAGCTAGATTGTGTTTCAAAGTTCGGTTCATGAATCTTAAGTATCGTTGGATGAAAAATCCATCTTCGGAAGGATCCTCAGATAGATTTAGAATCTCGTCCCGCAGTGCAGCGGTTAGTTGCTCATCTGCATCTAAATGCAACTGCCATTGATACTTTATCGAAAGATTTTCGATAGCCCAATTTCGCTGATCGCCATAATTTAGAAAATTGTGATGACATATCTTCGCACCGAATTGCGATGCGATATCGAGGGTTCCATCCGTGCTACCTGAATCGACGACATGAATATCGTCTGTCAGTGGGCCTATGCTTGCCAAGGTGTTCGAGATTGAACCGCTCGAGTTATAAGTAAGAATAATGACTGTTGGTTTCATTAGGTTGTTATCGAAGAATATTTCGGCGTACTGTTGCTTAGTATTGTTAGCGCTTCGAGCGGAGTTGGATGCGAGACTGAATAGCCAACTAAAGACTGATGATTTCGTTGTAAAAGATCTTTAGATGATTTATATCCCTACAAACTATCACACATGAGTGAGCATTGCGCTCAAACTCGCTGTGGTCTTTGACAATGATGTGTGACTATGGGGCGAGTTGTATCGAGGTCCCAAGTTTTCCGCTGCCTATGGATTCGGCTATCGAACTTAGGTTCGAAATCTTCCAGCGTTGTACCGGCGTGTATCCAGCTTCAACGGCCATGTACATGTATATATCTCCGGCGACCATTACAAATCGAGTCGCAGCTATATTACCTGCAGACCCGGCGGGTCTATGGCCTGCGACAATAAATTTTTCTTGTCCAAACTGACCGATCATCAAGCCGTCTGTCCAGTAGTGGTAGTGCTGGTTCCCCCAGGAGGCGTATTGCCCATCGTAGGATGCGAAGATATTATCTCCAACTACACTTGTAGCTATTCCATTGTGTCCACCAAATCCAGTGCCGGCGGGGAATGAACCGGCGGGGTCGGGAACCTTGATATTAGCTTCCCTCATGGTCTTCCAAAGAAATGAACTTCGACCGGCGATCATGCCTCCCAGATGTGGGGCACCTAGCGCGTAAGGACCGGTAGTAAATATTGGATAGACTCCTGACTGGCTCCTCTGGAGAGGTTCGGTTACGCCCCAGCCAGAGCTGAAGCGGGGTTCGGAGGTTTCGTTGTAGTTTACGGTTGCGACGTCTCGATAATCATCCCGAATCGGATTATTGTTCTCGTCAAATCCTAACAATCGCTTTTTCTGAAATGTAATTGTTCGGTTAGGGGATTTTCCAGATGTAACTTCCTTCATGAGGCTCCCGTCCGTCTGCAGAGGGTAGTCTCCTTGATTGACATTCAAGGTGCTAATGAAACGTAGGGGCGCCGTCCCAGATAAAGGAAGTTCCACTTCACTATAACGATGTGTAACTCCATCAACGATATGTGCGTAGATGTGTCCGTTCGACAGGATCTCGGGGTTTATGATGCCTGAGCCGCCGGCAAGTGGCTGATAGTTCGCTGGCAGAGAGCCTTTGGCGCCCTCCGCTCCGACTGACCAATTACGAACCATCTTCCACGATCCATTACCGCCGCGAAGGGGATCGGGGTCGCCGGGCAACAATGGGACTGCATAGTTGATCTCGTACTCAATGCCTCCCCTGAACATGCGGTTCGGAAGGCTTTGACCTATACCTACGGAGTAGGTCTCCTGCTGAAATTGAATTTGATCGATGTAGGTATTGGTTGCAGAGATATGAAGAATCCTTCCAGCATTGCCTCCATCACAGAGCCATAACTCATTTTCAGGAGATACCCTAAGCCATGAGCTGGTCGATGTAGGAATACCCTTCGTCGCTGTGTTATCCAGCAAAAGGCGTTTGTTGGTGATGGTGGGATTCCAATCCGTATAACCACCCAGATCCCCGTAGGTACGGACGAGATGATCGGAAAGATCAAACTCCTTCACCTGTTGCGACGTACCGCCATCCAACACAAAAACGTGATTGTTTATCTTATTGGTTGTTAGATACGCCGGCATCGAAAGTCCCTTGAGCGGCTGAAGAAGTTTGTTGGTGCGGCCTGGGTCCGAGACGAAATAGATTGTTGCATCAGAAAGGATCCAAAGACCCTTCGATGTGAAGCCTATCGATTTGGGTTTGGGAACCGATAAGGCTTGACCATATGCGGTGCCGGTCGCCTTGTTGAAGAATTGAATCTTGTCGTCTGCGGTATAGGCTACCGCCAGGACCGATCCTGTCTTCTGCACAGCAATAGCATTCGGAGTCGCAAGTCCTTTCGGGCTCACGGCGATGCCATTCAAGGGAATATTTCTCCAAGAAAAAGGAAAAGCTATCTCATGCCCAGAGATAAATGCCGCGGGGCTTCCGTCGACTGCACTGAACTTAGTAACGAAGTTCTCTCCACTCCACACAGCTTGATTTGCCATATATAGATATTCACCGTCGGTGTCGATGTCGATGAAATTAACGTTTTGGCTGGCATACTTGGCATTCACCGCTTTTGGTGCGTTGGGATTGCGCGGATCCAAACGCAATAGGTTGGCTAATCCTTCGGAGTATCCGGTTGCAGCCCAGAGTTTGCCATGAGCAAAGGCAAATCTAAGTTGCGTGGGAATGTAGCCCAGGCCGTCCCAAATGTCTGTGCTTGATGTCCAAGCGGCCTCGGTGTTGCCGATCACTCCCTCCCAGCGATAGGTGACATTACTATGCAGCACCTTGATGGTCCAGGTGCCTTCCGACGCCACGGCCGCACCCAGATCGTCTTTGCCGTCCCAGGCTTCAGAGTAGGTTCCAGCCGTCTGTGGCTTGTTGGACCAGAGAGTTCGAACCAAGGCTCCAGTCGAATCGAAGACGCCTGCACTCGTTCGTGCGCCATTAGAGAGTGTGTAGGAAAAGCGGGTAACCGGGTTCTCACGACCAATTTGAGCGCCAGCCGGGAGTAATGCTAGAACGAGCACAAAGAACGCACAATATATCGCTTTCATGTGAGTATTTATAGTCTGTTCGGTCGGGTAGGTCACTACTTCGGTCTTGAAGACCCGTAATTGGTTCGTGGTTAGTCGGAGTCATTAGTGAGTGCCGAGTACGGTCGTTTGTCCCAATGGTACGAGCGCGTTTAGTTCATGAATGCTTCCCAGGCCGCCGATCTTCCAGCGATGGATTCCGGGATGATAACTCTCGTCGCTGTTGTAGAGATAGACATCGCTGCCTACCGTGACCGACGCCATCGTTGCGATGTTTCCGGCTGCCCCTGGATAGAGTGTTCCGTTCGGAGCAATCCCACTTGCAGGATGTCCAAATTGCCCGATCATGAGCCCGTCATCCGACCAGTGCATCCATTGGCTTGAAAATGTGCCGTACTGGCCGTCATAGCCTTCGATGACGTTGCTGCCCTCGACGAGCGCTGCGATGCCATTATGCCCGCCGTAAGAGTTCACCTCGGGAAAGGTTCCCTTATCATCGGGAGTCGAAAGGTTGCCTCCAGGGCTTGTCTTCCAGGACCAGTCAGAGCCACCTGCAACGAGTCCGCCGAGGTGGAACGTCGACCCGCCTAAAACGGGAGCGGTCTTGTAGGTTATGAGATACCCGTTGTCGCTTACTTTAGGGAAGGTCGACATTCCCCACCCACCAAAACCGAAGGGGCCCAGCGCCTCAGCAATAATACCGTTTGAAGTGACCGACCCAATGACATGCGGGTCGCTCCAAGCCGGAAATCCATCAGAGGTCTCGCCCTTGAGGTCTTGTTTGTAGGCGGTCATCGCCGCGGTTGGGATAGTGGTTTGGGAGAACTTCCAGTATGCCAGATCGCCAACATCATCGATGTACTTGTTGTATTGACCATCTGCTAGAAACTGTCCGCTTGGCCTTACTGGACCCGAGTTAGGAAGCTCGACAAGCTCGAAGCGAAGATAGCCAGTGAGCTTGCTGTTCGAATTAAGTAACTCGGCGTATGTCTTTCCATTGCTGAGCGTAGTGGCACGAAACATAGACAAAGTGTATTGAGAGGGAAGACATACAGACCAGTTCTTAGCTAGGGTCCAACTGCCGTTTCCGCCCTTCGCCGGATCGGGATCGCCAGGCAGAAGATCCTTTGAGTAATCCACTTTATATTCGAGCAGATCAGCAAAGACTCGCGTCGGATCGCCATGATCGGCGGTTACGGTGTAGAGCATCGGTATAAAAGAGAACTGTTCGAGATATCTCCCGCTGGCCGAGACGTGTAAAGCTCTGTCATTCCCCCTATCTCCGACCCAGAAAGAGCTGTCATCTCCAACCGAAAGCCATGTGCCCGGCTGTTGATTTCCGGCCCCATTTCCCGCGGTTGTATCGAGATAAAGGCGGTCCGTGGTAACTACAGGGCTGCAATCGGCATAGCCTCCTAACTGTCCATAACTGGAGAGTAACTGACCATTCCGAGAGAATCGCTTGACCTGCTGGCTTACTCCACCATCTGCGACGAGGATGTCGTCGGTCGATGGATCGACAGCGATCGCTAACGGCTTTACGATGCCCTGAAGACGCACAACGACACTGTTGCTGGACCCAACGGAGGAGAGGCGCATGACCTGAGCTCCTGATATTATCCATAGGTCACCGTTCGTTGCGAACGCGATGCGTTGTGGGTCATGAATCGCGATCTTGCCTACGCGAGCTCCCGAAGTCTTGTCGAACAGGCTGATCTGCTCCTCGCCCAAGGAGGTTATAGAGGTGCCTGGGACAGTATAGGAACCATGGGACACTGCAAGCAGTTTTCCCGACTTCTGGACAGCAAGGCCTGTCTGTAAGTGAAGGCGGCTATCGCCAGTAAGTGTAGTTGCGCTGCTGTCCAGATCGATCACTCCTCCAAGTGGGTAACTACCGTTAGCTAGCTTCACGCCACTAGGGAAGTTATAGGGCTTCCTTGTTGCAACGTCATATGCCAGGACAAACGCGACGCTTCCAGCCCACCCATCTCCAACGTTCCCGAAGTATGCGAGATTCCCATCGGTCGCTGCAAAATCCAATTGCACATTTTGGCCGATATTGAAGAAGGCTTGTGGGGATTGAGGATCCGCTACCTGAAAGGTAGAGGCGTTTGGCCTCCCTTCCGCGTAGCCATTCGCAGTTATCACGGTGCTGCCGTCCATCGCAGCGTCCATAGGGAATGTTCCTTGAGTATCCCAATTATTAGGGCCTGCCAGGGTGGACGAGGTATCTCCTATAACTCCCCAATCGTAAGTCACGTTGTTATAGAGAAGCTTCACCTGATACTGCGCCGTCGTTGAGTGATTGCCTTGATCGTCTAATCCGTCCCATATTCCCAGATGCGGTCCGGCGGAGAAGGCCTTATTACTCCATAGCGTACGGATCAGATGCATCTTGCTGTCATAGATCCCTGCGCTGGTTCGTGCGCTCTCAGGCAGAGTAAAAGCGAAAGAGATTTGTCCGCTGACATTTGACGGCGTGATCACCTCTAGCGGCAGTGACGACGCAACCGAGATGTCTTGATGAAGTCGCGCTCCAATCGTTACCGTCGCGTTGAGCTGAGCCGGCGCCGTGTAACTGCCATCGGAGGAGATCAGACCGGCAGTAGGTGTTCCACCCGGCGTTCCATTGACCAGCCAGTCCACCGAACTCGAACTATCTCCGCTCACGGTCGCAGTGAGCTGAGTCGACTGACCTCCAAGCAGAGTTGCGTCAGGCGCGGAGAGCTTTATGCTCACGGGTTGAGTTACGGGTTGAGTTACGGGTTGGGTGGAGGGTTGAGATGGCGAGCTTATCAGAGACTGAATATTGCCGCCACATCCGGTCAAACATAGAGTGAAAATCGAAATGCGAATCAATGCGGGACGAAGAGGATGAGATCCCTCGTCCAATACATCAAAGGCTTTATCTGCGTGCCTCTTGGGTCGGCTGAACATGCAGACCTTATCGGCTTGCATCGGCACAGAAGTCCAAGTCGGCGTAGCGCAGCGTCAGTCTTTAGTAACGTGACCTAAGTTCTTTTGGGCGGTATCAAAAAGGGAAACGGAAGCGCCTAATCGTTAGTGACGGGGCTCGCATAGTTACGGGAAGAGCGATCGCCGCAACTATTACTTAGGGCAAACAATATCGAACCGGGGCTTCGGGAAAACTAAGCCTGTTTGCATCCTGCAGGCTTATTAATGGAGCCGGCGATAGCCTGGCTGTCGATCGGATCTCCGATTCCACGTCCCTGGAAACAATCGAAGGCATTCCTTCTGCTCCAACGCCAGAAGGAGAAGTGTATTTGGCCGATCGACAGAAATTGGACGTCGAAACTTCAGAGGATATGGGTTCTAAGAGAGGAGGATGACGACAGAGGAAGTGAACCTGGATGTACGGATAGCGATTTAGCTACGAATTACAAATGGCGGAGAGGGGGGGATTCGAACCCCCGATAGACTTACGCCTATGTCTGATTTCGAGTCAGGTGCATTCAACCGGGCTCTGCCACCTCTCCGTTGGTTCAGTTTACCTTGAATGTTGGGGTTGGCCAAAATTCAAGGCCGGGGGTGTTCTTGGTGGCGGAATGGACGAACGAGCTGGAACAGTGGCTGCGAGAGGCCGCGGTGGAGGCGGGCTTCGATCTTTGCGGCGTGGCCGGGCTCGCGGATTCAAAGGAGCTGCTGGGGGCAGCGCGGTTTTCGGATTGGGTGGAGGCCGGGCGCGCCGGTGAGATGGAGTATCTGAAGCGGCGGGACGAGGCAGGGGTGTTGTTGCGGAGCGCGGTACAGGTGGCTATGCCGTGGGCGCAGTCCGTGGTGGTCTGTGCGATGAACTATAACGTGGGTGGACCACTTTCGACCGCTCCGGCCGCGGTGGGAACCGGCTGGATAGGCCGGTATGCGTGGAGCGGGAGCGATCCTGAGGAAGAGGCTGGCTGGGAAACCCACGGAGTTGTGGAGGGATTGGAGGCGACGGACTATCACGACGATCTGCTGGCGAGGCTGCGGAGGGTCGAGACTGCATTGCTGTCGCGGACATCGTGCGAGACGAGATGCTATGTAGATACAGGTCCGTTAGTGGAGCGGTCGGTGGCAGCACGAGCAGGAATTGGATGGATCGGCAAGAATACCTGTGTTCTGAACCAGGAGTTGGGGTCCTGGTTGCTCCTGGCGGTGATCGTGACCTCGTTGCCGAAAGGCGAGAGCGTGTTAGTACACGAGGCGGCCGACCGGTGCGGGAGTTGTACGCGCTGTATCGATGCCTGTCCAACCGGGGCACTGGTGCGTGAGCGGGAGATGGATGCATCGCGGTGTATCGCGTATCTAACGATCGAGAAGAAGGGAGAGATTGACGAGGGATTGCGGGAGGGAATGGGGCGGCAGGTCTTCGGGTGCGACATCTGCCAGGATGTCTGTCCCTGGAACAGGAGTTCGCCGATCGCCGTAAAGAAGGGCAGCCTCGCGAGGCAGGAGTTGATCAATCCTCCATTGGAATGGCTCGCAGGGTTGGATGCCGCCACGTTCAAACGCTGGTTTAAGGGATCGCCTCTGGAACGCACGAAGCGCAAGAGGCTGCTGCGAAACGTGGCAATTGCTATGGGAAACAGCGGAGAGTCACGCTTCTTACCCCAGTTGCAGCAATGGGAGAGAGGCGAGGACCAGATATTGGCGGAGGCGGCCGGGTGGGCCATCAGGCGCATTGAGCGTATTGGGGGCGAAGAGGCCGGTTCTACCTGCTAGCATCGGGTATCGGTTGGGGGCGAGGACGAAAGCTCCCCCTGATGCGTCAACGCTTTGATTGTGGGTAAGACAACACGGCCGGAATGATTGGGTTTGTGACGGTTAGAGCTTTTGGCAAAGAGATCGATCTTGGGGACGGGGCGAAGCCATTGAAGGATGTCGAACCGATTGAAGATGTCGAACCCGTCGTGTTTCGGAGCGGCTTGTGGGCACAGCTGGTAGCGTTGGCGCGTTATATGGCGCGCTCAGATGTACATACGTATGCGTTCAGCGTGGCGGCCAATGCAATCCTCTCGTTGTTTCCGTTTATCGTGCTTCTGCTGACGGTGTCCCGGCAAGTCTTCCATTCGCGGGCGATGGAGGTGGTCGTCGCGGACATGATGCGCAACTTCCTTCCAACGGGTCAGGATTTTGTGATCCGCAATATGCAGATACTGGCCCATCCCAGGAAGGGAACGCAGGTCTTTTCGGTGGTGATGCTGCTGATCTCATCGACCGGTGTCTTTCTGCCGCTCGAGGTGGCATTAAACGATGTATGGGGAGTGAAGAAGAATCGATCTTATTTGCACAATCAGGCAGTGTCGCTGGGGCTGGCGTTCGCTGTGGGAGTATTGGCGATGGTATCGGTCGCTTCGACGGCGGGACAGAACACACTGTTGGGATGGTTATTTTTCGGCCATACACAAAATCAGTACTACCAATTCGCATCCCATGGGGCGATGAAGTTCTTTGCTGTTCTAGCCAGTATTTTGTTGTTCTTCCTTATTTATTGGGTGCTGCCGTTCCGAAAGGTGCCGGCACGGGCGGTGCTTCCAACGGCCATCATGATTGGCCTCTTGTGGGAAGTCGCGAAGAATCTGTATGTTCGGGCGTTACCTTGGCTGGACTTTGAATCGGTATATGGACCTTTTTATATCTCTGTCGGACTGATGATGTGGGCGTTTCTGTCTGGATTGTTGCTCCTCGCCGGAGCGCATTTTTCGGCCACGCGCTATACGCTGAGACTGGCGCGAGAGGCAAAGAGCGAGGAGGCTCGGTAGGGCGAATCGATGACGACACAGACGTTGACACAGAAGACGATAGACGCGAAGTCTGGATGGCGGCCCCCCACGGGGATGGCTGGCGCAGCTTTCTGGCTGACGGTGTGGTTCTGTCTTCTGTGGTTTTTACGGCTGATTCCGGGGATGTTCGGGAGCTTCTTTAGTGGGTTGCAGATCCTGGTGGGATTTGCGCTGATCGGGGTGACGGTTCCGCTACTCTTGCGGCTGGTTCGACGGCATATGCTGTGGAGCCTGCGGAACAAACTGGTCCTGACCTACCTGCTCATTGGGCTCGCTCCAGTGATCCTGTTTGTGACGTTGGTGACCATCTCGGGATATGTCGCAGCGGGACAGTTTGCCATTCACCTGGCGGACACGCGATTGCAGGCCGAGCTAAGCCAGATGGCAGATGAGAACGCAAACCGGACTCGCGGCTTTGCGCAATATATGGACTCTCATGGACTCGCAATCCCGCAGCTAGCTCCGCAGGACAGTCGAGCGCGGGGTGGCTTGGTGGAGCTCGACGATCCTGGGCGGACGAGACTCAAGCGGGAGACGACGGCGTTTCTCAACGGGGTTCCGCTGTCGCTGGAAGGTGCCCCTGTCGAGATGGAAACTCAGCGGGGGAAGACTCCGTTTGGCTTACCGCCTTGGGCGGCTCAGCTTCCAGGTGCGGAGTTCCATGGATTAGTGCTGGATGGAGGCGAGTTGTACCTTGTGGCGGTGCATCAGCATCGGCTCTCGGATGGGCATGTCTTCAGCATGATGAGCAGTCTGCCTGTGGACGGTACGGTGATGGACCTCATTGCGAATGGCTTGGGACGAACTGGGCTGCTTGCCGGAAGGGCTGGAACGTCATCCAACAGTCCTGTTTATGGCGAAGGACGACGCGCGCGAGGCCAGGCTCGAAAGGGTGAATCGGCCTGGATCTCTGGCGGCAATGCTCCGCGAGGGTTGAACCTGGCGGATATTCGGGTGCGCTTTCTGTCTACGGTGTCGATGACCGATTGGGATACTGGCGAGTCAGGAGATATCCCGATCGAGGTGACATCGCGCCCTTCGCTGCTGTATCGGCAGTTGTTCGGGACCTCGCTGGGTGGAATCGTGACGAGCGTGATTCGGACGGCGCTGATCGCGCTCTGCGTGGTCTTCCTGCTAATTGAGCTGCTGGCGCTGGTCTTGGCGATTCGGCTGAGCAAGACGATTACAGCTTCGGTCGCGGATCTCTACGAGGCGACGCTGCGGATCGACCGTGGCGAGCTGAACCATCGGATTGGCGTAGAGCGAGAGGACCAGCTCGCAGAGTTGAGCCGCTCGTTCAACCGCATGACCGGATCGCTGCAACGGCTGCTGGTAGAGCAGCAGGAGAAGGAGCAGATGCAGAACGAGCTCTCCATCGCGCAGGAGGTGCAAGCGAACCTGTTTCCTCGTCAGGACTGCGATCTGCCGACGTTGCAACTGCATGGCGTCTGCCGGCCGGCGCGGACGGTGAGCGGCGATTACTACGATTTTCTTGTCTTTCATGAAGAGGCTCATGACGGACACGCGGCGGGACGCGAGACCGGAGTCGGGATCGCATTGGGCGACATCAGCGGGAAGGGAATCTCCGCGGCACTCCTGATGGCGACGTTGCACTCGGCGGTTCGAGCCTACCGCTTTGCCAGCGAGGAGCTGGTGTACAGCGAGTCGCATGTTGCGGGGCTCACCGCCAGCCGCGAAGGGCGCGGCGGAGAGTGCGACGAGCTCTTCCAGTCGCCGGGGCGTATTCTGTCGCTGCTCAATCGGCACCTTTACCGGAGCACCCAGCCGGAGAAGTATGCCACCTTGTTCCTGGCTCACTACGACGCCAAGTCTTCGCTGCTGACCTACTCGAACGCCGGGCAGTTGCCTCCGCTGGTGCTAGGGCGGGACGGTGCGATCCGGCGGTTGGACAAGGGTGGAACCGTCGTCGGGTTGATGGATGGAATGAGCTACGAGGAAGACCGGTTCAAGATGGAACTCGGAGACATCCTGGTGGCTTATTCGGACGGCGTAACCGAGCCGGAGAACGACTTCGGCGACTTCGGCGAGGAGCGGCTAATGGAGGTGGTGCATCGCTACCGGGACGAGCCGCTGCACGTAATCTCGTCGCAGGTGATGCAGGCGCTGGACGCCTGGATCGGAGCCGAGGAGCAGCCGGACGACATCACGCTGGTGCTGGCTCGGCAGAGGTAAGGTCGATGCATCCTTCGATCACTTCCGTTAGTCTCAGCTCTACGCATAGCTTCAGCAAGGCGACGAAGACGTCGATTCGTCTGCTTGCTGGCCTCGGAGTTGAAGGAGATGCTCACATGGGAGCTACGGTGAGGCATCGCTATAAGGTTCGCAAAGATCCTACGCAACCGAACCTCTGTCAGGTCCATTTGCTGCAGCATGAACTTCTGGACGAGCTCCATCTCGCCGGGTTCGAGGTAGAACCGGGGCAGATGGGCGAAAATGTCACCACGCGGGGCCTCAATCTCATCGCGCTTCCGACGGGGACTCGGCTGGCGCTGGGCGAGAGCGCGGTGGTCGAGGTTACAGGGCTGCGCAGTCCTTGCTCCCAGATCAATGGGTTTCAGGCTGGGTTGATGAAGGCCTGCTTCGGCCTAGACGCTCACGGCAAGAAGGCTCCGCGGGCTGGGATTATGTCCATCGTGATCGCTGGCGGTGAGGTGCGGTCAGGCGATTCGATCGGCGTTGAGCTTCCGGCCGAGCCGCATCGTGCGCTTGTTTGCGTTTGATGACAGACGCAAGTAAAAAGCAAAGACGAGAGAACAGTCGTTCCGGCTATTTTTTGACATGCCGCAAGCCATGCCCTTAACGGGACAAGCATTTGAGCGAGGATGCTCCTTGCGGGGCATCTGTCCTGCCCGATAGACTCGCAGAAGTGTTGAATCCCCACCGACTTATCTTCCGACCGCTTCTCGACTCTCGCTGCTGCGTTCTTGCGCTCTCTTTTCTTCTTTTCACTGCGGGGTGCCGCCGCAATGCCTTCCCCGATGTTCCGGATGGTTATCGCGAGTTCGCTTACGTGGCGAACAGCGGGGCGAACACGGTGAGCGTGCTCGATCTGGTGTATCTGCGGGGGGACCGAACCCTGCAGGTGGGTCTCAATCCGACGGGGCTGGCGGTCAACCCTGTGCGGAACGAGGTGTATGTGGTCAACACCCAGTCGGGGTCGGTGTCGGTGATCGACGCGACGACCAACCGTGTGGTGGCGACGATCCCGGTGCATCGTCTGCCTTACTTCATCTCGGTCGAGGCGTCCGGGCATCGCGCGTTCGTCGCCAACTCCGGCTCGAACACGGTGAGCGTGCTGGACCTCGATCGGCGGCGGGAGATCGCTGTGGCCGGCACAGGAGAGCTGCCGGGAATGGCGGTTATCTCGCCGGATATGCGCTCGCTGGTAGTGACAAATCGGGGCAGCGGAAGCGTCTCGATCTTCGAGGTCGCGCCATACGACGCCAAGGCCTTCGGAGCCCACTTGCTACGGTTCCGCGCAGCGTTCTCCGGTTGCCCGGGAGCGACCGACGCGGTGATTCTTCCGGACTCGGCCAAGACCTTTGTGGCCTGCTCAGCGGGGCACCAGGTGATGGCGATCAGTCTCGCTGCGGAGCCGGGTTCGTGGCCGGCGCGGCAGGATTCGGCTGCCTTGACCGACCACCTGCTGACGTTCCTCGACGTCGGGCTGCATCCGGTGCATCTGGCGATGAAGCCGGATGGTGGCGAGATCTTTGCCGCGAACTTCGGGTCGGACTCGATGTCCGAGATCTCCACCTGGACGAACGAGGTGAGCGGGACCTTCCCGATCGGCGACAAACCGGTGCGGAGCATCGTCAGCGGTGATAACACCATGCTCTGGGTATCGAACTTCGGTGCCGACTCCATCGGAGTCTATAGCATCGACGACGGGCATCTGGTCTCCAGCGTCCGTACCGGGTCGGCCCCGGATGCGCTGGCCTTCTCGGCGGATGAGCACCTCCTGCTTGCAGCAGATGCCCACTCAGGCGATGTCGCGGTGATCCGGACCCAGGGGAAGACCAGCGCCACCTTGTTCACCATGCTTCCTGCTGGCGGGCGTCCCAGTAGCGTGGTGGTGAAGTCGTTTACGTTGCCCCGTTAGATCTCTCCCTTGGGATATTTGGCGTAAGTGGTTTTATTTATGGATTTGGCTGACCCGCTTGCATGGGTGGGCCGACGAGAAAGCAGCCATAGCTGGCGGCGATCTCCAGGGTCTTATCTGCGGGGCTGTCGCGTATGGTCTCGATGCATCTCTCGAAGCCT
This sequence comes from Granulicella sp. dw_53, assembly GCF_018449545.1. GTDB lineage: Bacteria > Acidobacteriota > Terriglobia > Terriglobales > Acidobacteriaceae > Edaphobacter. The sequence continues at coordinate 34,550 of NZ_JAAVUR010000020.1, forward strand.
CCAGGAGTCAGAACGACCAGCAGCCGACTCGGTGCCTCTGATATGTTCAGCCAGCTATGCCGGGCTCCCTTCGGAACGGTGACGCTGGTGCCGACCGGCGCGTCGATGAGCTCGTCTTCGATCAGGATCTGATACCTTCCCGCGATGACCACGAAGTGCTCCTCTTCATTGCGGTGCAGGTGGACGGGCGGGCTGCAGCCGGGAGCCGCGACAGATTCGACGACCGCGTATGCGCCGTGGGTCTCTGCGCTGGAGACGCGCACGGCGATCCGTTCTCCGGCGGTTCCTTCGTGCCAGGTTCCTGTATCGGTGCCTATCGGCAGAGAGGATGTTTTGTCGCTCATGCTCGATCCATTCTTGTAGTGCGCATCGAATGTCGGGGCGCTACAGTTCGAAACTTAACAAATCCTAGTAAGGGGAACACTGGAGGTGCGGGTCTATTCCTGAATTCCATACCCAGAGGACTCGAACTGAGACGGCTCTACGTTGTGGAGAGCCACCAGCCAGGACCGGAGCACCAGCAGGTATCGTCGGGCGTGTCATTGCGGTGCAGGGATTTTATTTTGCTCCAGTTTTCGTTACGAAAGGCTTCAGTTAGCCTTTGAGCTGTGGTCTCGATCCTTGCGCCGACGCATGGGACGAACTGGGCCTGCACGAGAAAGCTGGCAGCGTAGGTGTGATCTTCTTGTCTGGTGATGAGGAGCATGGCTCCTGCTCCGGCTGCGGGTGTCATGGGGAAGAGGAGTCGCCCGTTGGGGCGGAGGGCGTCGAGCCAGGCGCTGAGGGGTTCGGTCGCTCCGGCATTGACGTAGAGGATGTCGCATGGAGGCAAGGGTCCTTCTGTGCCGGATCTTGCGTGCAGAATGACCTGGCGGAGTGGGGCCAGATTGGTGATGGCGCGTTGCGCCAGCTCCGGTTCGATCTCGTATCCGTCGACGGTGCCTGAGTCGCCTACCAGCTTTGCAAGAAGCGTTGTGTAGTAGCCAGTGCCTGCTCCGATGTGGACCACTTTTTCTCCCTTCTTTGGAGCGAGTGCGGCGATGCAGAAGGCGTGGAGGGTCGGTTGGCCGTTGTTGAGAGGTGCATCGGTGCCGAGGGAGACTACGACGTCCTGGTAGAGGAAGGTCGGATCGTCGGAGAGGGTTGCTATGTAGCCGACGGGGGTAAAGATCTTCCAGGGTGGAGGGCCTACGAACTGTTCGCGGGGCGTCGAGGCAAAGGCGGCTGCGAGTTCGCTTCCGGGCGGGATGCCGGCGTTGGCAGTGACCAGGTTGGCGAAGAACTGTCGGTGGGCTTGGAGATTTTCCGGGGTGGTCGGCATAGGGGGTATCGGGGTCGGATTTATTTTGCACTTTTGGGGTTGGGGTGTCACCCACACAAACTCTCACCTCCGCAAACCGCCCGGGTGCCCCACCCTTTTTGCAGCTTCATCGCAAATAGGGTGGGGTATCGTGCAAAGCACGACCGCTTTCCCATCCCAACCTCAACCGCCTCGGGAACGGAGAACAACCGTCCCTCCACCCCACCCCAAGCGCCCGGGTGCCCATCCTTCGCGCCTTTGTCTCTAGCGAAGGGTGGGAGGTAGAATCCTTCCCCGAATCGTGGCTTTCGATCGTTTGTTGTCCGGTTTTAGAAGCTGTGTTGGCTGGTGGGCTGTTTGGCGGTGGTGGCTTTCAGGGTGAGGGTCGCTGGGGGTACGCCGGGAGCAGATGCGGTGATGGTAATCGTGCCTATGGGGGCAGTGGCGCGAAGCAGGGCCAGGGCAGTGCCGTTATAGACAGCATGGTCGGGGGATTGGAAGGGCTCGTGGTCCAGGAGGTTCCCATTGTCGGTCGCAAGAATGGTGGCTGGGCCAGCGGTGGTGAAGTGGACGACGGTGGTAGTGTCGGGGACCGGAGTTCCGGCGGCGTCGACGAGGGTGGCGGAGACGTAGGTGATGTCGTTCCAATCAGGGGTGAGGGTCTGGTCTTTGGGTGAGGGAGCCAGTGGGTTCAGAGCGGTGGTGAGCAGGATGCGGGTGGGCTTGCCGGCGGTGCGGAGGGTGTCTTCGGCCACGACCCTACCAGCGGTGCGGGCGACGGCTTTGAGGACGCCGGGGGCGTAGGGAACCTGGAAGGTGATGGGAGTGGCGTCCGGGTGGAGCTTTTGCGTGCCGAGCGAGGTCTCGTTGAGGAGGAGTTCGACCTCTTCGGCGTTAGTGTAGACCTCGATATTTTCCGTGTGCGGGGATGAGTTGGCAGGGGTCCAATCCAGGACGAGAGGCTGGGTAAAGCGTGTGGGAGCGGGAGCGTTGGGTGCTTCGTAACCAGGGTCGGTGGGGGACTTCTGAGTGATGGCGACGCGGCGGGCGATCCGAACCATGGGGGTCTCGCTCCACCAGGACTGGCGCTCGTAGGCGCGGGCGCGAGGAAGAGAGGTGGTGAGAAGAAGGCCGGAACCGGAGCCGATGGCGGGCCATTTGCCGGCTTCGCCGAGGTAGTCGATGCCGGTCCAGAGGAACTGGCCGGAGTACTCGGCGTGGTCGCGCATGGCAACCCACTGGTTGCGGTCGTGGGTATTTTCGGTGCCGACGATGGAGCGGGTGGGCTTGTCGGCATGAGCCTTGAGGATCTCGTTCTCGCGGTAGTTCTGGCCGATGACGTCGAGGAGGTCGGCGAGGCCGTTGTCGTAGTCGTGGGAGACGTTGGGGCGGAAGAGGGCCTGGGTGACGGGACGGGTTGGGTCGTATTGGTGGAAGGTGTCGACCAGGGACTTGAGGATGGGGATGGCGATGTCGGGGTGAGGCGTGTCGTGGATCTCGTTGCCGGCGGAGTAGAGGATGATGCTGGGGTGGTTGCGGTCGCGGCGGACGGTGTCGGCGGTGTCGCGGAGGGACCACTCTTTGAAGTAGAGGTGGTAGTCGTAGGGGTTCTTGGCGACGGTCCAGGCGTCGAACATCTCGTCCATGACGAGGAAGCCCATGCGGTCGCAGAGGTCGAGGAACTCAGGCGCAGGCGGGTTGTGGGCGGTACGGATGGCGTTCACGCCGAGCGCGCGCAAAGCGGTGAGCCGCCGAGCCCACGCGGCGAGAGGCACAGCGGTGCCGAGGGCTCCGACGTCAGTGTGGAGGGCGGCTCCGTAGATCTTGTGGTGAGTGCCGTTGAGGAAGAAGCCCTGGTTGGGGTCGAAGTGGAACTCGCGGATGCCGAAGGGGACTTGCTCATCGTCGATGGGCTTGTTGTTCGCCTGAAGCGTTGCTGTAGCGGTGTAGAGGGCGGGATGGTCGAGGTCCCAGCGGTCGGGGTGCGGCAGGGTGGTCTCGACATCGAGATCCTGGGTGGTGTGGGGCGCGAGGGTGGCGGGCCGGCTCGCGGCGATCAGGCTGTGGGTGCCCGATGGTGAGGTGAGGTCGGCGGATAGGGTGATGGTGGCAGGAGAGTCGGAGTCGTTGGCGGCGGTGGCACGAATGTGGATGGTCGCTTGATCGCCGGAGACTTTCGGAGTGGTGACGAAGGTTCCCCAGGGAGCGATGTGGACGGCTGCGGTGGTGACGACACGGACGTGGCGGTTGATTCCGGCTCCGGGGTACCAGCGGGAGGCGGGTTGCCGGGAGTTGTCGGCGCGGACGGCGATGAAGTTGATGCCTGCGTGGAGGTGCGGGGTGAGGTCGTAGTAGAAGCTGGTATAGCCGTAGGGGTGGTGGCCGAGAAAGGCCCCGTTGCAGTAGACGTCGGAGTTGGCCATGACGCCGTCGAAGACGATATAAGTGCGCCTGGTGGGATCGAGCTTCGGCAAATCGAGAGTCTTGCGGTACCAGGCGACGCCGGTGGGGAAGAAGCCTCCGGCGGGGCCGCTGGGAGCGGTCTGGGAGACCGGGCCTGAGATCGCCCAGTCGTGGGGCAGGGTGACGGTCTGCCACTGTCGGTCAATAAAGGCGGGGGATTTGGCTTCGAGGTCGGCGGGATCAGATTGCGAGAAGCGCCAATCAGTGTCGAAGGCCTGGATACTACGGGGCGAGGTCGGCGCGGGTTTGGCGGCGAAGGTGGTGCAGGAGAGCGATGCGGCGAGAGCGAGGACCGAGAGGGTGCGGGGCATGAGCTTCTCCGGAGAGCGGTGGAGACGAGATGAGGGCCGCCCAACTGTGGACGGCCCTGGGAACAGACTACAGACAAGCTACTTCGGGGTCGTGGTGGGAGTCGGCTTGGTGGGGTTGAACTTTGCCGCCAGCTCCGGAGTAGAGAGAACCTCAGACGGGTTAGGATTGGAGGCCTTGTCGACCTCGACGCCGAAGACGTAGCTGGTGCCGAACATGTTGCTGGTGAAGAAGATGAGCTTCTTATCGGGCGAGAAGCGGACGTTAGGCTCCAGGCGGTAGTTGTGGTGGGACATGTTGACGAGACGTTCGGAGTGGAAGACGCCGGGCTGCCAGAAGTCGGGTCCGTTGAGGGCGCCTTCACCGGCGATGGTCTTGGGGCGGAAGAGCTCGATCCACTCGCCATCGGGAGCTTTGGCGACTTGTCCAGGATCGCCGCCGTCGCCGGTGAAGAGGTCGAGGTCGCGGGTGAGGTTGAAGTGAATCGACCACTCGTTGCGCTGCATGTGGTACGCCGTGCGTTTGCCGTCGGCGAGGTTATATCCGGCGAGGAAGAAGTCTTCGCCCTTGGGATACTGCCAGTCGTACCAGATGGTGGTGCCGTCGAGACCCCAGAACTCGTGCCCGGCGATCTCCATGGCCATGGTGCGCTTGTGGATGAGGGTGTTGTGGGTGCCGTCGGTGTGGATCATCCAGATGCGGTCGACCTTCTGCCAGGGGCCTTCGTGGCAGTACATCAGCAGGGTAGGATCGTTGGGCGAGAAGAGCAGGTGGTTGACCCAGTCGGTGGAGTGGAGGAGCTCCGTGACCTTGCCGGTCTGGAGGTTGATGGTGAAGAGGACGAGCGGGATGCGGGCGGCGAGGCGAGCCTCCATCATCTGACCCTTGTTCTCAGCCTGGACCAGAAAGCCGGGCTGGGTAGGGGGCCGTGTGCTCTGCGCGGCGGCGGCCGTGTTGGCCGGGGTTACAGGCAGGTTGCGGCCGAACTCCTTGTTGTAGTCCGCCTCGTTCTCCATGAAGGTGCCGGCGGCCAGGGTCTCGTCGGCGTTGACGGTGGCGATGGAGGCCCGGGCGGGCAAGGTGGCGAGCTTAGTGATCTCTCCGCTGTGGAGGTCAGCCTTGTAGACGGTGCTGAGGTGGGTCTCCGGGTCGGTCTTGGTGAAGAAGACGCTGTTGGTCTTGTGGCCTACAACGACGGTGTGGACCCCGTTCCGTCCGGGCGGTGCATCGGCGGCGGCGGGCGGGTTGGAGACCAGCAGGCGGGTCTTGTGCGTCGCCAGGTCGTAGGTGTGGATCCCGGCGCGGCTGTTGTAGACCATGAGCTTGCCGTCCGGGGAGTAGGCGTTGACGTTGAAGTAGAAGCCGGAGGAGCCGGGCTCGTCGGTGATGCGGATGACGCGGTGGCCGGTATCCTTGTCGACCCAGGTCTTTGGCGGGGCAGGGGATTGCGCGAGGCTGGAGGCGGCGGCGAGGGCCAGGGACGCGAAGATCACTGTGGGGCGGATGCTGGGGGCCATGCTGGTGCTCCTGATGGTGGACCTGAGTTGAGTGCTGCGGAGTTCGGAACTTTGGGCGGCGTCTGTGGCACGCGAAGACTTTATACACTGCGCAATGTGCAATTGGGAAATAATTCCCGTCTCGGATTTCCGGGATGGAGTGGCCAACGGAGGCGATGCGTTTTACGATAGAAGATATGACTGAGACTGAAACTCTGGACACTCCAAGCGCGTCGGGACACGCGACGAAGTACACACGGAACAACCCCTACTTTTCCACGGTGACTTATAACGAGCTGCTGACGGGCGAGGGATCCGAAAAAGAGACGCGCCACGTCGAGCTCTCCCTCGAAGAGGGCATGACGTATACCCCCGGAGACGCGGTGGGAATTCTGCCAGAGAATCGTCCCGAGGCAGTAGCGGAGACGCTGACGGCGCTGGGCTTCAAGGGCGACGAGCGCGTTCTGGACCACTACAAGGTCGAGATCAGTCTGGAAGAGGCTCTGCGGACGCGGTTGCAGATCGGCAAGCTGGCGAGAGGCAGCGTCACACAGTTGGCGAAGCTGGCTCCCGAGCTCGAGGGGTTGAAGGTGATGGTCGGGCCGGAGAACAAGGCTCGCGCCGAGGAATACTGCTGGGGACGAGAGTTTGTCGACCTGGCGACGGACTTTCCAGGAGTCGTCAAGGAGCCGCAGCAGTTGTTCAATATCCTGTCACGCTTGACGCCACGGATGTACTCGATCGCGTCGAGCCAGGCGATGCACAAGGACAACGTGCAGACGACGGTGCGTGTGGTACGGTACGAATCGCATGGCCGCGACCGGCAGGGCGTGGCAAGCGGGCATCTGGGCGACCGCGCCAATACGGGTGTGTTGATGCCGATCTTCCTGCATGCCAACAACAACTTCCGTCTGCCGGAGGATACGTCGGCCCCGGTCATCATGATCGGACCGGGAACCGGGATCGCCCCATTCCGTGCGTTTCTCGAGGAGCGGCAGGCTACCGGACAGCCCGGCGACAACTGGCTCTTCTTCGGCGAGCAGCGCGAGAAGATGGACTTTCTCTACCGGGAGCAGTTCCTGGGAATGCACAAGGACGGCGTCCTGACCCGTCTGGATACGGCGTTCTCCCGCGATCAGCACGCCAAGATCTACGTGCAGGATCGTATGCAGGAGCGCGCAGCGGAGCTGTTCGAGTGGCTGGAGCGCGGAGCCTACTTCTACGTCTGCGGCGACGCGACCCGCATGGCGAAGGATGTGGAACTGGCGCTGCTGGACGTCATTGCAAAGGGCTCGAACGGAACCCTGGAGCACGCAGCCGAGTATCTCGCGACCATGAAGAAGCAGAAGCGCTACCAGCGCGACGTGTACTAGAAGCCTGAGATCGTACTTCCAAGGGCCGGAGGCTTAATTGCCTCCGGCCCTTTTCGTTTCTCCTGCTAGAGAGGTGGAGAGTGGCGGTGGAACTGGACGGGGCGGGGACCTCGTCCATGGTGCCGAAGATCGGTAGGAGGCGAGGATACGAGCTGTCCGCTGTTGCCGAGGCTGGACGTATGGGAGTAGGGCAGCAGCCGATAGCCGTGATCGGGACCGCATCCGGTGACGATAGCGGAAGTGGCGAGAAGAACGGCGGCTGGGATGGCTTTGCGAGCTCGTGTCGGGAGAGAGGCACTCATCGGAATCTCCTGAAAATTTGCACTCCGTTGAGTGCAAATGGATGCGATCGCTTTTCGTTAATCTAGACGATCTGGGTCGAATTCGAGTTGCAAGGCGCTTCTTAATATTTCGGCGCGTTTCAGAATGGCTTTAGCGGACTGCCTGGGGTCTAAACGCGGTGATAGTCGGGCCGCCACTCGGCAACGCTTTGCTTGATGGCCTTCGAGTCGAGCTCCTGGCTGACGGCGCGAAGGGTCAGCGCGGGAAGCTCCTGGTTCGAAGCGAAGCGCAGGGCGATGAGCTGCGAGGGAGTGAGCTGGGAGATCTTGGAGTGCTCGGAGGACGGGAGCAGGGAGGCGAGGCGGAGACGCTCCTCCAGGCAGATGACCCGGTCCTGAGCTTTGAGGGCGAAGGCGCGGGAGCGTTCGGCCATGAGCAGGAAGACGACGGACATGACGATCCACCAGAGATGGCGAGCGAGGTCGACCGATCCCTGGTGGACGGCGGTGTAGATGCTGTAGCCGATGTTCAGGGCGAGCAGAGGGACGATAACAAGATGAAACTGGGGATCGATACGGGCGTGGTTCTTGAAGGTTTGTGGGGCGGACATGTTCTTCCTTTCGGGTGCTGTGCTGGCAGAAGTTTTCCGGTGGGGAGAATCATACAGGGCCTGTCGATTGGTGCCAGGGAAGGTGCATGGCGAGGCGCGAGCGTTTAGGCTGGAAGGATGAGTAAGAGCATAGGTGGAGTGAAGAAGCAGCGCATCGGAGTGCATGTCGGCACGGCAGGCGGGAGCTGGACGGCGGTGGAGCGGGCAGTGGCGGCAGGGGCGAATACGTTCCAGTTTTTCTCGTCGAGTCCGCGAAGCTGGAAGGCGGCCGCGGTAAAGCCTGAGGACGCGAAGAAGATGCTGGACCTGCGGGCGAAGCACGACGTGGGGCCGGTGGCGATCCATGCCAGCTATCTGATCAACCTGTGCAGCCAGACGGAGAGCGTGCGGGTAAATGCGACGGCGGCGTTTCGAGGCGAGGTGGAGCGGGCGCTGGCTCTGGGCGCGGAGTATCTGGTGCTGCATCCGGGAAGCTGGAAGGGCCTGACGCGAGAGGAGGGTCTACGGCTGGCGGCCGCCTCCATCGAAGAGGCGATCGACGGTCTGGCCTGGCAGGGAAAAGACTTTCGGATTCTGATCGAGAATACGGCGGGAGCGGAGTTCTCTCTGGGCGGAAAGCTGGAGCAGGTGGCGGAGCTGGTGGAGACCTTGAAGCCATGCGCTCCAGTGGGGGTCTGCCTGGATACCTGCCATGTCCATGTGGCCGGGTACGACATCGTAACCCCCGAAGGATACGAGGAGACGATGAAGCTGGTAGGAGAGACGGTGGGCTTCGAGGCGGTGAAGGTGTGGCACTGCAACGACGCGAAGGCCGAGAAGGGATCGAAGCTGGACCGGCATGAGCACATCGGCGAGGGGACGATCGGGGCGGGGGCGTTCCGTCGGCTGCTGCGCGATGCACGCTTCGGCCACGCGGTCTTTATTGCGGAGACGCCGGTGGACAATCCTGGGGACGAGGCCCGGAACGTAGGGGTGTTGCGGACCTTGGCGGCGGGGTGAGGGTGTGGCGGCGTCGATGTTAGAGGAATAGGACGGTCAGCCGATAGAGCTAATAGCGGAGTTGGCGCACGCCGGTAATGCGCGGGCGAATCGTCGTTGGCGAAAGGGCAAGATCGATGTCTCTGATTCAGACCTGTAAATGCGAAGAATGCGAAATGCAGAAGTCGTTCGCGAACCACTGGGTGATGCTGTACGAAAAGAACGGCAACCTGGTGATTCTGCCAAAGTGGGATCCGAAATTAATTCGGCGTACGCGGCACTTTTGCGGGCGGGCCCATGCGAGCCGGTATGTGGAGCGCTGGATCGGGAGTCTCGCGCTGGCGATGACCTCCGATGCGTCCATTGAGCCTGGGCCGCAGAAGACCTGGCAGCCTCAACTGGTCTCGCAGGTCATCTCGGACGAAGAAGACGAGGCCACGGCGCTGGAGTTGGCGGCAAGGTACGGCTGAGGTGAGGGCGATTGTTGCTCTGGCGTGGCTTCTCCGATAAATTTCGATGTTTTTTGCGGGTCAAGGCTCATGTTAGCGATGGATCTGCCGATGTGGTGCAGTACGGATGCCTCCAATCCGGGGAGCACCCGCTATTGATAAGGAGAGCGACTTGACCCGCTATCGGATTTACCGCAATTCGGCAGGGGATACCACCTATATCTCCGCGTACGACGTGAGGGAACGCCAGAATCCCCAGGAGTTTCCAAGTCTGGATATCGCGCTGACCGCCTTGAGGCAGGGCGGCATCCCGGAGTATGAGATCAGGCGGGTAAGCAAGGAGCTGGCCGCGATCAACGGAGCGATTGTGCAGGTTCCGGAGTCGATCGAATTTGTTTGAGCTTGGCGCCAGCCCGAGGGTTCCCGGGCGACGATAAGGAACACTTCAGTGTGCTTGGAGCACTGATAAAACCCATGTTTGAAGGCTTGTCGGTTTGGAGTTGGTGCGGAGTTCTTTACAATCGGATGATATGTCCGAGATTTTGATCAACGAGAGCGAACGGCAGGGACGCTATACCCCTGCGGAGATTGAACCAAAGTGGCAGGCGCGGTGGGACGCGGATGGCGCTTTGTATGCGGCCGAGGGGCATGACTCCGGGAAGCCGAAGTTCTATTGCCTGGAGATGCTGCCCTATCCAAGTGGCCAGTTGCACATGGGGCATGTGCGGAACTACGCCATCGGCGATGCGCTGGCGCGATTCATGTGGATGCGCGGGTACAACGTCCTGCACCCTATGGGCTGGGATGCCTTCGGGTTGCCGGCCGAGAACGCCGCGCTGAAGAACAACACTCCTCCCCGCGAGTGGACGCTGACCAACATCGCCGCCATGCGCAAGCAGATGCAGCGGATGGGGTTGAGCTACGACTGGTCCACAGAGGTCACGACCTGTCTGCCGGACTACTACCGCTGGAACCAGTGGATCTTCCTCAAGATGTTCGAGGCCGGGCTGGCCTACCGCAAGAAGAGCAAGGTCAACTGGTGCCCGGAGTGCCAGACGGTTCTGGCGAACGAGCAGGTGATCGACGGCTGCTGTTGGCGGCACGAGGACACCATCGTCGAGCTGCGCGACCTGACCCAATGGTTTTTGCGAATTACCAAGTACTCCGACGAGCTGCTGACCGGGCTGGACAAGATGGACGGCTGGCCGGAGAAGGTCCGGACCATGCAGCGCAACTGGATCGGGCGAAGCGAAGGCACCTTGGTCGACTTCGCGGTGGACGGCGAAGTCAAGGCCGAGGGGTCTACGGGCGACTTGGCGAAGATCACCGTCTTTACGACCCGTGTCGATACGATCTTCGGCGCGACGAGTGTGCAACTGGCTCCCGAGCATGCGGTGGCGAAGGCATTTGCGGCGGCGGACGCATCATTGGCCGCGCAGATAGAAGAGTTGCTGGAGCAGCAGAAGAGGGCCCGCGAGGCCGGAGATGTCGGCGCGATCGAGAAGCATGGCATCCCGACAGGGCGCTTTGCGGTAAATCCGTTCAACGGCGAGCGTGTGCCCATCTGGGTGGCAAACTACATCCTGGCGGACTACGGGACGGGCGCGATTATGAGCGTTCCAGCGCACGACGAGCGGGACTTTGAGTTCGCCCAGAAGTACAGTCTGCCGGTACGCCGTGTGATCGCTCCGAACGTGGACACCGACGCCGCAGGGTTGGAGCTGCCCTACACCGGCGAGGCCGAAGCGGTGCTGATCGACTCCGGACAGTGGACGGGCGAGGCTTGCCTGGAGGCGCAACAGAAGATGGCGGCCTTTGCCGCAGAGAAGGGATTTGGCACAGCCACAGTCACATACCGCCTGAAGGACTGGGGCGTAAGCCGCCAGCGGTATTGGGGCACGCCGATCCCGATGGTGTACTGCCAGCAGGGCCACGAGGGGTTGGAGCCGGGCGGCGTTGTCCCGTTGCCCGAAAGCGCACTGCCGGTCGAGCTCCCCCCACAAGTAGAGATTACACAGCAGGGCGGCTCTCCACTGGGACGCGTTCCCGAGTTCGTGAACACCGTCTGCCCCGTCTGCGGCGGCCCTGCCCGGCGCGAGACGGACACGATGGACACCTTCGTCGACTCCAGCTGGTACTTCTACCGCTACACGGACGCGAAGAACTCCACGGCTCCCTTCTCCAGCGAGAAGGCAAAATACTGGTTCCCGATCGACCAATACATCGGCGGAGTCGAGCACGCAATTCTGCACCTGATCTACTCGCGCTTCTGGACCAAGGTGATGCGCGACCTGGGGCTGATCCAGAACGACGAGCCCGCCGCCCGGCTGTTTACGCAGGGAATGGTCGTGAAGGACGGCGCGAAGATGTCCAAATCGCGCGGCAACGTAGTCAGCCCGGACCTGATGATCGAGCGCTACGGCGCGGACGCGACGCGGATGTACGCGCTCTTCGCTGCTCCGCCGGACCGCGACCTGGAGTGGCAGGAAGAAGGAGTCGCCGGAATCAGCCGCTTCCTGAGCAGGGTCTACCGGCTCACCATCAAGTACAAGGACGCGCACACTGCGGCAAATACGCTGGCCTCGCAGTCGGTCGCAGGCGAGAAACTGCTGCGCAAGCTGCACCAGACCATCGCCAAGATCACCCAGGACTTCAGCGGCCGCTGGCACTTCAACACCTGCATCGCGGCCATCATGGAGCTGGTGAACGAGGTGCAGTCGGCCGAGGCGGCGATGGACTCCGGCGAGGTGCCCACAGCCACCGTCGCGGAGGTCTTCCGGACGCTGGTGCTGCTGCTCGCTCCGTTCGCGCCCTTCGTCTCGGCGGAGCTGTGGGCAGAGATCGGCGGCCAGGGACAGGTCTTTCGAACCCCGTGGCCCGTCGCAGACGAAGCCATCGCACGAGAAAGCGAAGCGGAGATCCCAGTGCAGGTTAACGGCAAGCTGGTAAGCGTCGTGAAGGTTCCCGCAGGCAGCGAAGACGCCGTGGTGAAGGCAGCCGCGCTGGCCGATGCAAAGGTGATCGCAAGGATCGAAGGCAAGACCGTCGCCAAGACGATCCTGGTCCCCGGCAAGCTCGTAAACCTAGTGGTGAAATAGGTGGCCACTCAGGTGAACGGCGGAACCGGCGTTCCGATCCGCGGAACGCAATCCCTCGTGCACACGCTGGCTCGATGCTGGCGGCAGCCCTCGCTCACAGGTCTGGAAGTGCTGTGGCGCTGGATCTTCGGAGTCCCCACGCTATGGGTGGTGTACGTGCAGATGCGCAGCATCCTGCTGCTGCACACCGACGGCACCATGGACGTAGCCCGCCTGGGCATCGACCGCAGGCTCACAGCCGATCCGGTCGGCGTAGCCGCTGCCGATCCGCTGGGCGTAACCGCCAAGATCGGCGAGGCGGTCGGAATCCTGCTGCCGGACATCCTCCATGTGGCGCTGTGGCTGGTGCCGGTGCTGATGGTCGTCTGGGTGGTCATCTCGTCCGTGGGACGCACGCTGATGCTGCGGCGGATGGACAAGGCCCTGCACACCCGCATCGGAACTCTCCTGGTCCTCCAGGCTGTTCGGATGCTGGCGCTCCTCGGAACCTTCGTGTTGTGGATCTACTGCCTGCGCTGGGTAGCGGACATAGCCGTCACACGCCCGATTACAGCCGGCCAGGAGCCCAACCTCGTGCTGTACTTCGCGCTGATGATTGTAGCTACCTTAGGCCTATTTTCCGCATGGGCAGTAGTGAGCTGGGCGCTCGCCGTAGCTCCCCTGGTAGCGATGCTGCGGAACGTAGGTGTCGGAAGCAGTCTCCAATCCGCATTCCGCCTAGGAGCACTGAAGTCGAAGCTGATCGAAGTAAACCTGGTCATGGGGATCGTCAAGATCGCCCTGATCGTCCTCGGAATGGTATTTTCCGCCACTCCGCTGCCGTTTGAGAGCGCGACAACGCCCGAGTTCCTGCGCGGATGGTGGATCGGAGTGACGATCCTCTACCTGGTCGGCTCGGATTTCTTCCACGTAGCCCGGCTCATGGCGTACCTGGAGCTCTGGCGGGCCTACGAGGAGTGAAAATTTTCTCTCCGTGCCAGACGCTAGTCGGCATCTGAATAGAGAAGTGAGTGCTCGCCGGCTCGCGCGGAGTGATTATGTCTTTCGGTATTTATGCGATTGGGTATCTGATTTTGATCATTGGAGTGGCGTATCTGGCGCACCTGATGCATATTCCCCAGTCTTATATCGTGGCCGGGGTCATTATTCTGACGGGCATCGGAGTCGTTACCGGAGTGCAAAGCACGCGGCACAAGGATCCGAGCTAGGGCGCACTGCGAGGAAGCTGACGCCGCACTCCCAACATTTACACTGGGAATGTGGATACCTCAACGATAGTCATTCTGGACTTTGGATCGCAATACACACAGTTGATTGCGCGGCGGATACGGGAGTTCAACGTCTTCTCCGTGGTGCTGCCTTGCACGGTCTCATTGGAGCAGATCAAGGAGCTCAACCCAAAGGGATTGATCCTCTCGGGCGGGCCCAGCTCTGTCTACGACGCCGACGCTCCCAAGGCAGATCCCGCAATGCTGACGATGGGTGTGCCAGTCCTTGGCATCTGCTACGGGCTGCAGTTCATCGCGCATCATCTTGGCGGCAAGGTGGAGCCGGCCCCAGCGCGGGAGTACGGACACGCGCAGATAACCGTGATCGCGGAAACGCCGCTCTTTCACAGACTGCCCCAGACGATGGACGTGTGGATGTCGCACGGCGACGAGGCCAAGGCCCTGCCGCCGGGATTCAGGCTGACGGCGCAGTCGTCGAACGCTGTGGCCGGAATCGAAGATGAGGCGCGACGAATCTGGGCGGTGCAGTTCCACCCGGAGGTCGCGCATACCAAGCAGGGAATGGAGCTGCTACGCAACTTCGTCGTAGGGATCTGCGGCACAGAGGCGGATTGGACGCCGGAGCACTTCATCCAGACCACGGTTGCGCGGGTCAAGGCACAGGTCGGGAACGGCCACGCCATCTGCGGACTAAGCGGAGGCGTGGACTCCTCCGTTGCCGCGGTGCTGGTGGCCAAGGCGATCGGCGACCGCCTGACCTGCATCTTCGTCGACAACGGCGTGCTGCGCAAGGACGAGTTCGCCAAGGTCCAGAAGACCATGCGCGAGCAGTTAGGCCTGAACGTCGTCGCAGTCGATGCGAGCGAGCGGTTCCTGGCCCGGCTGGCCGGCGTGACCGATCCCGAGCAGAAGCGCAAGGCGATCGGCAACGAGTTCATCGCCGTCTTCGACGATGAGGCGAAGCGCATCTTCGAGGCGGAAAAACACGACGGCGAGGACGTCGCCTGGCTGGTGCAGGGCACGCTCTATCCGGATGTAATCGAATCATCCAGCGTTCACGGCCCCTCGCACACCATCAAGAGCCACCACAACGTAGGCGGTCTGCCCGCGGATATGAAGCTCAAGCTGATCGAGCCGCTGCGCGATCTCTTCAAGGATGAGGTCCGGCGCATCGGACGCGACCTCGGCATGCCCGATGAGATCATCGATCGGCAGCCATTCCCCGGACCGGGACTCGCCGTGCGCATCCTGGGCGAGGTAACAGCGGAGCGCGTCGCAATCCTGCAGGAGGCGGACCAAATCGTCGTCGACGAGATCAAGCGCGCCGGACTCTACCGCAAGGTCTGGCAGAGCTTTGCTGTGCTGCTCCCGGTGAAGTCGGTCGGCGTCATGGGCGACCAGCGGACCTACGCCAACACCTGCGCGATCCGCGCGGTCGAGAGCGAGGACGGCATGACGGCGGACTGGGCGCCGCTGCCCTACGAGGTGCTGCGCACCATCTCCAGCAGGATCGTAAGCGAGGTGCGCGGCATCAACCGCGTCGTATACGACATCACCTCGAAGCCGCCTGGCACGATTGAGTGGGAGTAAGACAGCAGGATCGGTATACTGACCGCACCTATGCGACTTACTCCCCTGGTTTCGACGCTCTGTGCCGTCGTGCTGGCTTCACCTTCCGGTCTCGCCTCTGCGCAGGCGGCTAAGCCCCATCCTGCGTCCCCAACTGCGACTCCAGCCGCGTCCCCAACTGCGTCCAAGCCTGCGTCCTACATCATTCATCAGATCACCTTCCAGGGTTCGACGCCTTACACGCAGGCCGCGCTGGAGAGCGCCACAGGGCTGAAGGTGGGCTCGACGCTCACCGACGCAGGGTTGCAGGCGGCTGCGGAGCGGCTGGTCAATACCGGGGCATTTGCCGACGTCGGAGCCTCCCTCGACGGACCGATCAAAGCCATCAACGTCATCTTCAAGGTGCAGGCGGTCGGCCCGGAACATATGCTGCGGGTCAGCTTCGACAACTTCGTCTGGTTCACGCACGAAGAACTGGTAGCGGGCATTCAGAGCCGCGTTCCGCTCTTCAACGGCTCGATCCCCGAGGGTGGCACCGTGCAGGCCGCCGTCGAGGATGCCTTGAAGCAGATGCTCCAGGCCAAGGGCATCAACGCCAAGGTCTCTTCGCAACTGGTCGCTCCCGGTCCCGGGCAGCCCTTCCGTATGGCCGAGTACCGTATTGACGAGCCCAGCATCCGCATTCGGCACTTCGACGTAGCGGGTCTTCCCCCAAAGTTCGAGCTTTCGACCGACAAGGTAGTCCGCAAGCTGATGGATTCGCCCTACAACGATGGCCTGGGCAACGGCCTCTCGGACCGCATCCTGGAGGACTATCGGAACGCGGGGTACCAAGAAGCAAAGCTTATCGACCTCAAGTCAACTCTTGCCGTCTCTACCCCCACCCAGGTGGAGGTCGATGTGACGGCGACGCTGCAGCCGGGCGAGGTCTACCGCCTCTCCAAACTGGTCTGGGCCGGGTCGCCGCAGATGAGCGCGGAGGCCTTCGCCGCCGCTGCCAAACTGCATCCCGGAGACATCGCCTCACAGCAGGCTCTGCAGGAGTCCCTGGAGGGCCTCGACGCCGCCTACCGCAGGCAGGGCTATATGGACGTAATTCTGGACGCCGTTCCCAAGCTCGATTCCGCGGCGCATCAGGTCTCATACACCGTGACCGTGATTCCCGGGCCGCAGTACAAGCTGCGCAGGATCGATGTGCACGGACTCTCGCTCGCGCAACGGAAGCAGTTTGACGCAGCCTGGAAGCTCAAGGCCGGCGACGTCTACAACGCCGGATACGTGAAGGGCTTTCTAGCCAACAACACCGCCCTGCCGACCTTGGCCGGTCTCTCGGCCTCGTTCAAGGCGAACGAAGATCCCGAGGCCGCATTGCTGGATCTTGACGTCTCGTTCTTCAAAGATCCCGGAAAGTAGCTTGTCTCGTAAGACAGCAAAAAGCCGACCCCAAGAGGTCGGCTTTGCTATTGGTAGTGCCCAGAGCTATGCCAAGGTTAGAGGCCGACCTTGGAGTGCCACGAAGTGGCAGCCTTCAGGGCGTTGTTGACGTTGGTGATGTTCTCGACGCCGGTAGTGTTGAGCCAGTCCTCGAAGGCCTTGGGGCCCTGCTTGGCGAAGATCGGAATGCCGTCCTTCCACGTCGCTCGTCCACAGAGAACTCCGTTGAACTTGGTGCCGGACTCGCCCGCGAGCTCGAGAGTCTCAATAAACACCGGGTTGGAGACCCCAGCCGAGAGGTAGATGAACGGCTTATGCGTCATGGACTCGGCATCGCGGAAGTGCTGCAGAGCCTCGGCCCGTGTGTAGGCCTTCTCGCCCTTGAAGGAGCGCGTGCCTTCGACGTAGCTCATCTCGATGGGGACCTCGACCTTGAGCACGTCGACGTTGTAACGCTCCTTGCCGAACTCGGCCATGGAGCCCGAGACGATCTCCGGCTTCTTGAGCGCGTAGGCCAGGGACTTCTCATCGCTCCCCTCGGCGTCGTACCCGACGAACTCCAGGAAGAAGGGGATGTCGTGGTACATGCACTCGTCGCCAATGCGCTCGATCCAGGCCTGCTTCAGGTCGTTGATGTGCGTCTTCTCGTAGGGGCTGTAGTACAGCAGGATCTTGATGCAATCGGCTCCCGCCTCCTTGAGGCGGCGGACGCTCCACACGTCGAGCAGATCTGGCAGACGGCCCGGAGTGGCGGCGTCGTAGCCCGTCTTCTCATAGGCCAGCAGAAGGCCCTTGCCGTTGCGGTGCTTGGAAGCAGGCAGGCCATACTCAGGATCGAGCAGAATGGCGGAGGCATGCTTGGTGAGAACGCTGGTGACGAGGGTCTTAAACTCCTCGAGATCGTGGGCGTCGGCGGCGGCTCCGCGCTCCTTGGCGAGGGACTTCTGGAGGGAGCCGCGCTGGTCCATGGCGGCGGCGGCGATGACACCGTTGGCGTTCGATACGGCGTTCAGCCCGGCAAGTTTTCCTGGGGTCAGCTTCGGCATTCGAGTCTTGTCTCCTGTTTCCTTGAGTGAAGCGTACACGCCGGATTTTACACAGCGAAGGATGTGTTGGTCAGATTCTGGCGATTATCGGCGACCTCATGAGGCTGGTCGACCGCGGACAAAGACGGTAGAGACAACAGCAAAGACAACAGCGTAACAGTGATTCAAGGAATAACAACTGATAAGAGCCGGTGAGGAAAAAGCTTAACACCGATCTCCACCGAAACCACCGATCTTCGCTACAGGATGCTCCGGCTTTTCCACTCTCCCAGCCTCAACATCCCGGGTGCCCCATCCTTCGCGCCTTTGTCTCTAGCGAAGGGTGGGAGGTAAACATTCCCAGCCGGGAGCCTCTCTTCACAAAGACCACCATCACGCCCAAGAAAAACCGCTCTCCAAACAGCACACCTCATATTTAATTCCACAAAAACCCCAGCAAAATCACATGTCAACCCCCAAAACCACCTAACCGATTTATCAACCTCAACTTACAACTGGCACTTTAGTTTCGGTCAAACCCATAAAATGGAAGTAGAG
The DNA here is from genome assembly GCF_018449545.1 of Granulicella sp. dw_53. Taxonomy (GTDB): domain Bacteria; phylum Acidobacteriota; class Terriglobia; order Terriglobales; family Acidobacteriaceae; genus Edaphobacter. The sequence continues at coordinate 52,723 of NZ_JAAVUR010000020.1, forward strand.
ATCAAGAAAGCGCTTAGGACTTCCCTAAATCAACCAGCTAAGTCCAGCGCTGACACATATTTGGACGCAACCCCAATGGTTGCAATATTCTAGCGAGCCCTTGCCCCGCTATCTCTATGCAACAACTGCGCTTACACGCAGGCAAGGGGGGACACCCCCCCGGCTGTGTCCATAGGCGAGTGTTCGCCCCACGAGCCTCCTTTTCATAGGCGGAAAATCCCCACAAGGCGCGCATAGGTTTCCCATCCGACCACACACCGGAGGCATCCTATCGCGACAGGAGGATTTACAGGAATGCCTTATTTGGAAACGGACGACGGGGTGGAGTTGTTTTACAGGGATTGGGGAACAGGAAAGCCGGTGGTGCTCATCCACGGCTGGCCGGTCAACGGCGAGATGTGGGAGCAGCAGGCGACCTATTTGGCGGAGCACGGTCTGCGGGTCATCACATATGACCGGCGCGGATTCGGACGCTCAGGACAGCCCTGGACCGGATATGACTACGACACCCTCGCGGCAGACCTCAACGCCGTGATGGAAGAGTTGGAGCTCGAGGGAGTAACGCTGGTTGGCTTCTCGATGGCAGGCGGCGAAGTAGTGCGGTATCTGAGCGAGTACGGTTCGGACCGCGTGGAGAGAGCCGTGTTGCTGGCCTCCGTCACCCCGTACCTGTTGAAGACGGCCGACAACCCCGGGGGCGTGGACGGGAACGTCTTCGACCAGATGGAGCAGCAGATCCGCGACGATCGGCCCACCTTCCTGAAGGAGTTTGCACTGCGCTTCTTTGGACGCACCACACTGAAGCACACAGTCTCCGAGCCAGAGCTGGAACACAATCAGATTATGGCCTTGACGGGCTCGCCACGCTCGACGCTGGCGCTGATGAAGGCATGGTCGACGACCGACTTTCGCGAAGAGATGAAGGCGATCACCATTCCAGTGCTGGTGATCCACGGAACCAACGATGCGACCGTGCCGATCGATCTCTCCGGCAGACTCTCGGCGAAGCTACTCCCCAACGCCACCCTGAGCGAGTACGAAGGCGAGCCGCATGGGCTGTACCTGACTGCGGCGGACCGAATTAACCGCGAGTTGCTGCAGTTCATCGGCGGAGGAACAGAGCCGATCAGCGCACCCGTCCTGGCATAGATTCAAAACGCTCTAATGCAAGTGGCGCGGCGACCAGCCGCGCCACTTGCGTCTAAACCTAGTTTTGCTGCGCGTGATGTTTTACTTTGGCTTCGCGTTCATTGCAAGCAGCCTTGATGGCTTCATAGCGAGCCTGCAGCTCATCCAGTTCCAGATCGCTGAGGTTCTCGATGTCGATCATCTGATCGCGCGCCTTGTCGATGGCGCGAATCAGCTCATTCAGCTTCAGGTTGATCGCGCGAGCGTCGCGATTTTGGGTGTTCTGAATGAGGAAGACCATCAGGAAGGTAACGATGGTCGTTCCTGTGTTGATCACCAGTTGCCAAGTGTCGGAGTAGTGGAAGATAGGACCGAGCGCAGCCCAGACGACGATAACTCCGGCGGCAGCCGCGAAGGCCCATTTGGAGCCGAGCCAGCCGGAGGCAGTCGCCGCGAAGTGACCGAAGCTATCGTTCGTGGTTCGAGTGTGAACTTCGGGAGGAACGGTTTTCATATGTCGGCTTTTCAACCTTGTGCCAAGCTTGCGCATCTTCTTGGATGCGAAGGAAAGGCGAGGGTTGTGTCAGCCGAATCGATGACCCCTTCAGGCCGAAGCGAGCGCCGTTTGCTGCGCAATGAGCAGGCTGCGAATGCCGCCTTCAGCGATATCCAGGAGCTGGGTAAGCTCGGCCCGGGAGTAGGAGTCCTTCTCCGCAGTAGCCTGCGTCTCGATAAGACCGCCATCGGCGAGCATGACGACGTTCATATCGACAGTTGCACGAGAGTCTTCCTCGTAGCAGAGGTCCAAAAGAACATGACCATCCACGATGCCGACGCTAGTCGCCGCGACCATCTGCTTGAGCGGCGAGGTCTTGAGGGTTCCGGCGGTGACGAGCTTGTCGAGCGCGATGGCAAGAGCAGCGCAAGCCCCGGTAATGGCGGCAGTGCGAGTTCCTCCATCGGCCTGGAGGACGTCGCAGTCGAGGATGATGGTGCGCTCACCAAGAGCCTTCATATCAACCACGGAGCGCAAGGACCTTCCAATGAGGCGCTGGATCTCGTGGGTGCGGCCGCCGATCTTGCCGCGTTCGGACTCGCGTGCGGTGCGTGTGAGCGTGGCGCGAGGCAGCATGCCGTATTCTGCCGTAACCCAGCCGCGACCGGAGTTGCGCAGCCAGCCCGGGACGCCCTGCTCGATGGTGGCGTTGCAGAGAACGCGGGTGTTACCTGTCTCGATGAGGACGGAGCCTTCTGGGGTGGAGACGTATCCGGGGGTGATGCGTAGGGTGCGGAGGGAGTCTGCGGAGCGTTGATCGGGACGGAAGAGCTGGGTGGAAGGTTCAGGCATTATGGGGTGATTATAGTGATCATGAATAGAGCCGAACTGAATCAGACGGGTTCCTATATGAAATAGTTTCGAAAATGGTTGTCCTGACTTTTTGTAAATCGATTATCCTTGTTCCGAAATGGGAAAAAGAGGAGAAAATGTGATCGTTTAGAAAAAAATAGTGCGAATGACCTAGAAGCGATCACTTAGACTGAGTTCCAGATTGGTACTAAAGTAATTCAAGTAACGCATCCCACGGTCACCAGAGTAAATGGCGGGGATGGAGAGTGAACCATGCGGGCAATGCAGAGCAGTACAGCCTCAGGGGTAGCGTGTCGCGGAGAGCAATCCGCGGCGTTTCGTTTTATAAGCCGGCATCTGGCCAAGGATGCCGCGTGGCCTTCCACGGAAGCTTCGCTGAATGCTTCCGCCGGGAACGGCGTAGCCGGGGAGCGTCTTCGCGACGTGGGCGGCGAGGCGGTTCCGGAGTGGGTGCAGGCAGCACTGTCATGGGTCGCAACTAAGTTGCTGCGAGAGATGCAGTTGCGCAATTACCGGCTTGCAGAGGATGCAATTCCACAAGAGGAGCGGGCGCGTTCTCTGGCAGAGCTTGGATCTCTGCGAGACGAGAGCTGCGCGCTGCTGGAGTGTTACTTGCGTCAGGCGCGTGGGGTAAACCGTTTACATGCGCTCAAGAACGGGGATGCGAGGTGGTTCGCATGCCAGGCATAAATGGGATTCCAACCGGCAAGACGGAGGATCGCGAGATGGCAGCTGTGCAGGGATTGATGGGGAGCGCAGGTCTGAAGGGTGTAGCGAGTTCAGCGGCGGAGTCTGCTCCAGTGGCAACGGGCGACACGGCAGGAGAGCGGGATAGACCGGTTTTGCAGGTGTTGGTCGTAGATGACGATGTGGACCTGCTGCAGGCCTGCAGCGAGGTCGCGGTAGGAATGGGCTGCGCCGTCATGCACGCGGAGAGTGTCGAAGCGGCACAGACGATTCTGAAGTTTCAGAAGATCGATCTGCTGCTGCTGGATCTGCGGCTGCCAGGCGGTGGTGGACTGGCGTTGCTGGAGCAGGTAAAGACCCTCTATCCAGAGACGGGCGTGGTGGTAATGACCGCGTTCGCAACGGTCTCGTCGGCTGTCGAGGCGATGCGGATCGGCGCGGGAGATTACCTGACCAAGCCGTTTGCCGTGGAGGACCTCAAGACCGTGATCGAGCGGGCGGGGCAGCGGATGCACTTCCACCAGGAGAGTCGTCGTCTGCGAGAGAAGCTGCGGACGCGGCAGGGAATGGGAGACCTGGTAGGACAGTCTCCGGAGATGGAGAAGCTGTACCGGATCCTGTCGAAGGTCGCATTCTCCACGCACCCTGTACTGATTCTGGGAGAGAGCGGCACCGGCAAGGAGATGGTGGCGCGCTCGATCCATACGAACGGACCGAATGCGGACAAGCCGTTTCTGATGGTGGACTGCGGTGCGTTGGACCCAACCTTGATCGAGAGCGAGCTCTTCGGGCATGTGGAAGGTGCGTTTCCGGGAGCGGATCGGGCCAAGGATGGCATTCTGGCTTCGGCTCATGGAGGCACGGTATTTCTCGATGAGATCGGCGATCTGCCACTGCCTCTGCAAGGCAAACTGCTGCGGGCGCTGCAGGAGAAAGAGGTCTGCCCCATTGGCTCGACTGATGCAGTGCCGATCTCAGGTCGGGTGTTGGCGGCGTCGAATCGCGATCTAACGGCGATGGTCGCGCAGGGGCGGTTCCGCAAGGACCTGTACTTCCGGCTGAATGTGGTGAATCTACGGATTCCCCCGCTACGGGACCGGCGCGAGGATATTCACGCCCTGGCGCTGCATTTCCTGGAGCGAATGGAACGGGAGTCGGGAGTAGCACGAAGCTTCTCTGAGGACGCGCTGCGAGTGATGTTGGAGTACAGTTGGCCCGGCAATGTGCGGGAGCTGGAGAACACCATTGAACGGGCGTGTGCGTTCTCCAGCGGGCCGCTCCTGCATATGGGCGATCTGCCGACCCAGTTGCAGGACTTCCGCATTCACCGGGCCGCAGAGGCCAAGCGCGCCGCGGAGATGGACGGCATGATGGACGGAACGATGGCTGCGATCGCCCGGCGAGCGGGGATCGTCTCCATCGCGACGATGGAGCGTCACGCGATCCTGGGGACGATCCGGCAGTTGAAGGGTGACAAGCTGATGGCGGCAAAGCTACTCGGAATCGGGAAGACGACGCTCTACCGGAAGCTGAAGGAGTACGGCATCTCGGACGTCAGGGATGCGATGTAGCTTACGCGAGGATCGCGCAGGTCGGGAAGAAGGCTTAACACCGATCTGCGCCGATTTCACCGATTTAAGGCGACAGCCGCGGAGTTGTCGTTACCCGATGCAAGTGGGGTTGGATGTGGCTGCGAGACGGCTATCGGATAGGGTTTGTTATTCTGGGCACATCCTTCTGGATATAGAGAGCGAGTAGCGAACGATGTCAGAACAAGCGGTAAAGATTACTGTGCGGCCGAATGGGCCTTTTCGCGTTGAGGGTCCGATTTCGCTGGTCGATGTGAATGGGGTGGAGTGGGATCTCACAGGGAAGCCGGCGATCTCGCTGTGCCGCTGTGGATTGTCGTCGAAGCGGCCCTTCTGCGATGGAACCCATGGACGCGAAGGCTGGAAGTGCGATGCGAGCCCCGTTCCTGCGGAGCCGATTGCGCTGGGTTAGTCGATCACACAGCATGGATTCATAGATTTGCAAGGGTGTGTGGGGGCCGCCGTCGAAGTCTGACGGCGGCGATCTTATCCGTGGGGCTGGATGGGATGGCAGTACGCGGTATGCTGGAGTGCACAAGAACTAAAGGCTGGCCTGCGGTGATATCGCAGAGGAGCAGAAGTTGATGCAGCGTAAGCTGTCGCGGGCAGCGTGTGCGAAGGTGCGGTGTTTTTGGCTTCAGTCTAATCTTTGCTGGGATGCGTGAGTTCAATTCCGTTGAGGTTCGTGCGTGACGATTTCAAGGTTTTGCCGTTTGGGTGTGGTGTCTACAGTCCTGGTCTCTTCCTGCTTTATGACTGTCCCGGTGTTCTCTCTGCCGGTACCGAGCGCTGCGACGGCGGAATCTCTCGCGGAGTATGTGGGCCAGTACCGGTCCGAGGCTGAACCGGATGTGGTCTCGGCGGTGAACGTAGACAACGGGAAGCTGACCGTGGAGGGGGAGCGAAGCCCCAGGCTGGAATTAAAGGCCGTCGGCAAGGACGAGTTTCAAGTAACGGACTCGCAGACCCGGTTGAGCTTCCTGCGCGGAGCGGATGGAAAGATCGCCTCCCTGAAGATCGGTGCTGGTATCGGACGCCAGGGCGAGCGTACTTTGGAGCGTTTCAGCGACGTTGCAGTGCGGCTGAATCACTTCCGGGAGTACACGCGGACGGAGGCGATGATTCCGATGCGCGATGGAGTGAAGTTGCATGCGGTGATCCTGCAACCTACAAATGCCAAGGCAGGTGAACCACTCCCGTTTCTGATGGAGCGAACGCCCTACGGAGTCGACGGGGGAAGCTCGCGGAGCTTCAATACGAGCAAGCCGGAGCTGGCGGCGAGCGGATACATCCTGGTGGAGGAGGATGTGCGGGGCCGGTACGGCTCGGGCGGCCAGTTTGTGATGAACCGGCCGATCATCCCGCATACGACGAAGAACGATGTGGACGAGACCACGGACACACGCGACACGATCGACTGGCTGCTGAAGAACGTTCCGAACAACAACGGAAGAGTCGGAGTGTTGGGAGTTTCGTACCCGGGATTTCTGGCGATGATGGCCGGGATCGACCCACATCCCGCGGTGAAGGCGGTCAGCCCGCAGGCTCCCATGACGGATGTGTGGCTGGGAGATGACTTCTTCCACTACGGTGCCTTTCGCGAGACGTACGGATTCGACTATGTGCAGCAGTTGGAGGGACAGAAGACCGATCAGCGCGTGGATGGCAAGGAAGATACCTACGACTTCTTCCTGCGAAACGTGAACTTCGCTGGAGCCGCCCAGGCGGCCAAGATGACCGATCTGCCGACGGCGAAGGCGTTTGTGGCTCATCCGGAGTACAACAAGTTCTGGCAGGACATGGCCGTGCAGAGGCACCTGACGAAGGTGGAGGTTCCCACGCTGGAAGTCGGAGGATGGTGGGATCAGGAAGACCTCTGGGGAACGCAGGCGGAGTACGCGACCTTGAAGCCGCACGACACCAAGGGCGAGGTCTTTCTGGTGCTGGGACCATGGAATCATGGCGGGTGGAGCGGTTCAACGCGGCACCTGGGAGTGGTGGACTTCGGAGCGCCGACGGGCGATCAGTACCGCAAGACAATTGAAGCTCCGTTCTTCGAAAAGTATCTGAAGGACAAGTCGGGATTCGAGCTGAAGGACACCGCCAGCTTTCGTACCGGCGTGAATCAGTGGAAGCGTTATGAAGCCTGGCCGCCAAAGGTGGGCTTCGCGCAGGCGAAGCTATACCTGCAAAGCAACGGTGGACTGAGCATGACCGCTCCCGCGGGCGAGGGAAAGGTCTCGTACGTAGCAGATCCGATGAACCCGATTCCATACCGGGCGCGTCCCATCCAGGCGACGTATGGAACGGGATCGAAGTGGCGGCAGTGGCTGGTGGAGGACCAACGTTTCGTAAGCAGCCGTAAGGATCTCGCCAACTTTACGACGCCGGTGTTGGACCACGATGTGACGGTGACGGGTGATGTGATGGCAGATCTGTTCGCCTCGACGACGGGAAGCGATGCGGACTGGGTGGTGAAGTTGATCGACGTCTATCCAGAGGATGCGCCCGCGCCGATGGCAGGGTACCAACTGATGATTGCGGATGAGATCTTTCGCGGCCGGTATCGTAAGAGCTTTGAGCGGCCCGAGGCGATCACGCCAGATAAGATTGAAGAGTACAAGTGGAGCCTGCATGGAGCGGACCACACGTTTCTGAAGGGACACAGGATCATGGTGGAGGTGCAGTCCAGTTGGTTTCCACTCTATGACCGCAATCCGCAGACGTTTGTGCCGAACATCATGACGGCTCCAGCGGATGCTTATAAGGCGCAGACGGTGTCGATCTTCGGATCTGCGAAGTATCCCTCGCACCTGGAGTTTGAAATTACAGGGGCGAAGGATTAGGGCTAGGCGTGTTTTTTAGCAGGGAGATTTTTTGATTAAGACGATTAGTTCACGAGAGGTGTATCGGAATCCTTGGACCAGAGTTCGTGAGGATGTAATTGAAAGAGCGAACGGCAAGCGGGGGATCTACGGGGTAATCGACAAGGATCCCGCTTGTATCGTGGTGCCGCTGGATAAGACCGCTGAAGGCGAGTTTGTGTATCTGGTGGAACAGTTTCGCTATACGGTCGGCGGGCGGTTTCTGGAGTTTCCGCAAGGTGGATGGGAGCAGGCAGAGGTCGATCCCGAAGAGCTGGCCCGAGGCGAGCTAAAGGAAGAGACAGGGCTGACGGCGGAGCGGATGACCTATCTGACGATGCTGCAGATTGCGTATGGGGTAATGAATCAGAAGCACTACCTCTTTCTTGCAGAAGGGTTGGTCCTTGGGGAGGCCGATCCCGATATTGAAGAGAACGACCTCCAATTGCACCGGGTAAGCGTGGCGGAGTTCGAGGAGATGCTGCTCGATGGGACGATCGTAGATAACTGCACGGCAGCAGCGTGGGGGATCTACCGGTTATGGCGGGAGCGGCAGGGATAACAACCGCTCCCGAATGATCCTGATCTAATCAGGAACTTCACGTATGTCACGAGGCTCGGCGCGCTTTACCGCGTTCATCTTGTGGCGGAAGGCCGTGGAGGTCTCATATGCCTTGTTGCGGGCGCGCATCAGTGCTCCGAGTGGCCGGTGTTCCGGGATGGTGTGCCACGGGTTGAAGGTAAGGACGTCATCCACGTAGGTGCGGCGCTCCGGGCTATAGGCATCTTGCTTGGGAATGACGATCCGGGCGACCGGCAGATAGGGAGACTCGTCTTCCGGCCATGGGATGGAGGCGTTCTCGACCGGCATCCTCTCCAGGTCGGTGCAGAGCTGGGCTCGCACTTCGTACTCGGCGCTGCTCTCCTGGAAGAACGCCACTACCTGATCACGATAGAAGGACGGACCGTCCGCAGCTTCCACCGGCTTGCCGGTCAGGGCTTGCACTTCGCGGGAGAGAGGCGCTACGCAGATCTTAGCGACATAGTCGCCGTATCGTATGGCCGCCAGACTGGAGAAGGTCTTGCCCAGGATGTGTTCGTTTCGGAGCGCGAGGCTATCGACGACAGGGTTGTCGATCCCCAGGAAATGAAGCACCTTGTTTGAGCCGCGCGTTGCGGATTCGAGGACCTCCTGAACTACGGGAGGCTTCTGCCCGAGCTTCTCAAAGAACTGGATCTGATGCCAATAGCTCTCAAGGGTTCCGAATGGAAGGACCTTCAGGTCGCTCTCCAACGCGAAGTCCTGTGTGACCTCGTCTTCGCGGCCTGGCAGGATCTTCTTGCCGGGAACCCCGATGACTTTGATGGCCATTCCGTGAGGCGCCGGGATGCGATCGTCGGCAATGTCGAAGGGAGCACTGGAGAGACGGATGACGACCGGATATTGGACGGGCCGAAGGAAGAGACCTTGTGCAAGGTGCTCCGGTAAGTTGTCATAGACATCTAAACGACCGATCACCATTCCGTGACTCTTTGAATGTGCGTCACGAGTCGCATGACGATGTTTGTCGAAGACCTGTCGGTTCGCAGCCGACATAACCCCGACGATCTTGTCGATCAGTTCGTCCTCGTCAGGCTGCTTCACTTCCACCTCGGGTGAATATCGCAAATAAGCCATACCCTCTCCTTTTCGCTTCCTTTTATCAAGGAAGTAATTCTGAAAGGGTTAAACAAGGGAGTTAGGTTTCTATTGCAGTTTTCTGGTAGGAGAGGCGATTTAGAGCGATCTTCTCCTGCGCCACAGAAGTGACGTTTAGAGGAGCGTCGCGAATCAATCGGCTATGGCTTGAGCTGAAGGACCGGAAGGATCGATCCCTAACTCTTTGTGACGGGTAGTTGCTGGTGGTTCCAAGCGGACATGCCACCAGCCATATTAGAGACCGAGGTAAAGCCTTGGGCGGCGAGGAGGCTGGCGGCGATGCTGGAGCGATATCCGCTGCCACAGACGGTGTATATGGTTTGCTGAGGCTGGAGCTCGTTGAGGTGTTGGGTGAGATCGCCGAGCGGAATGTGGCGAGCGTTGACGATGTGACCGTTATTCCACTCGGTGTCGCTGCGCACGTCGAGGATGATGCCTCTGGTGGCGGCCTGTGTGAGGGCGAGAAGTTGGCTGGGCGCGACCTGCGGGATCTGGCTGAGGGGAAGACTGGAGTCGATCCAGCCAGCGATACCGCCTGAGACGTATCCGAGAATGTTGTCGAGTCCGACACGAATGAGGGAGCGGCGAGCCTCCGCAAACGCCTGAGAGTTGGAGCCGGTCTCATCGATGAGGACGATGGGATGATTGGGATCGAGAAGCCAGCCCGCCCAGAGGGAGAGATTTTGACCCGCACCGATGTTGATGGAGTTGGGAATGTGAGCGCCTCCGAAGGACTCCGGGCGGCGGAGATCGAGGAGCGTGATGGGTTGAGTGGCGATGAGTTGCTGGAGTTGCGCAAACGGGATGGAGGTGTCGCCGGGCAGCGCGGAGAGGATAGGAGCTCCGGCGGCGTTGAGAGCCTTCATGCGCGGATAGTAGGTGGGAAAGGGGGGAACGGTGGTGAGGATCTGCTGGGTAAAGGTATCGGCGGAGAGATGGAAGAAAGGGTTTACGTTGCGCTCGTAGCCCAGGGTCGACTGCTGGCGGTCGGACATGCCGGCTCCGCAGAGAGAGCCAGACCCATGGCCGGGAAGAACTTCGAGGGAGTCGGGCAAGGTGAGGATTCGTTGCTTGAGGGAGGTGTAGAGCTCTTGAGCGAGCTGCTGCTTGGCGGCTTCGCCGAGGAGGTCAGGTCGGCCCAGGGAGCCGACGAAGAGGAAGTCTCCGGAGAACAGGGAGGCGGGGAGGGTTGCGCTGCGGGTGGTGTCGAAGAGAAGGAAAGAGAGATGTTCGGGAGTGTGGCCCGGGGTGTGGACGGCTTGGACGCGGATGTCGCCGACGGAGAAGGATTCGCCATCTCCAAAAGGATGATGCGGAAAGGCGTACTCGAAGAGTTCGTTTGTGTCGTGGGCGCTGAGATAGAGCTCAGCCCCGCTGGCAGCGGCGAGGGCGGTTGCGCCGGAGGCGTAGTCGGCGTGGATGTGGGTCTCAAGGATATGGGTGATGATGAGGCTGTGTTGCTGGGCGTAGTCGAGGTATCGATCGATGTCGCGGATGGGATCGACGACGACAGCGAGGCCTCGGGTGGAGACGATGTAGGAGTATTGGGCGAGTCCTGGGATTTCAAAACGCTCGATGTTCATTTCATCCTCGTTTGCTGCGTTGAAGGGGAGGGTGGAGGAGTTCGTAGTCTTTGCGGGTCTGTTTTTCGGCGCTGCGGCAGACGAGCTCGCAGAGCTTGAAGACCATGGGGTCGCTGATGGCGTAGAGGATGGAGTTGGCGTCGCGGCGGCGGCTGACGAGGCCCGCGTCGTGGAGGATCTGCAGGTGCTTTGAGACGTTGGGTTGGTGGCCGTCAAGGAGCTGAACCAGCTCGCCTACGGTCTTTTCGCCTTGTTCGAGGGACTGGAGGAGGCGAAGCCTAAAAGGCTCGCCCAAGGTGCGGAAGCGGCGGGCTACGAGGTCGAGCATCTTATCGGAGAGGGGCAGCCGCGACATTAAATTACTATATCACCATAGATGCATATAGTAATGTCCTGAATTTCAAACTACGTGCGCTATGCCGGATTCGACATAGCGCAACGTAGTGCGATTTAGAAGCTGTTGTCGTCGTTCGACGAGGAGTAGTCGTCTCCAGAGTCGCTGTCGTCAGAGAAGTTGTCGTCTGAGGAGCTGGCATCCGCGAAGGCGTCCGAATCATGATCGGCACTGGATGTATCCAGCGCGTCGGTATCGGCGAAGTGAGGGTTGTCGTTGCGGCGGTCTTCGATGTCGGGCGAGAGGCCGTGCTGGGCGGAGTCTCCGTAGTAGTTATTGATGATTTCGGGCCGGTTGTCTCCTCCGCCAAAACTTCCGAAGCCTGATCCTCCGCCATATCCGGCGTGTTCTCCGAATCCGTGCATGAGAGACTCGATCCCCTCAAAGGCGAGGGCGCCGGCGGCGACGCCGGTGGCGGTCTGCATGGCGGAGCGGAGAAAGCCGCCCTGCTGTGGAACTCCATACTGCGGAGCACCGTACGGGCTGCCGTAGGGATTTCCATACTGGGGCGGCGGTGGAGCGTAGTTGGGCACCGGAACGTACTGCGCCTGCTGGGGTGGCGGTGGGGGAGGTGCGGGCTGGTCGTTGAGACCGAGGAGATTCCCGAGGAAGCTGGTGTGCTTTTGGGGCTGGTTGCGAGCCTCGTCGAGCTGTTTTTTGGCTTGATCGAGCGCATACTGCTGGACCAGCGCGGTCTGGGCGAGGATATACAGGGCATCCGGGTTGCGTCCCAGGGTGTCCTGAAGGTAGCGTTCGGCCTCGGGATCCTTGTCGGTGAGAACGGTCTGATTGATGCGGTCGGTGAGACCTTGAAGTAGCTGCTGTTCTTGTGGAGTCATCTCTGTTCTCCTCGCTGGATGTATGACGCAGATGGACTGCGAAGGGTGGCAACGGGTTCGGAGGCTGTTTTTAGCTGCGGGCTGCCTTGACCATCTCTACGAGGACGGTACGGGTCTCCGTGGCGTTTGCCACCTCGCGGGTAAAGGCGATGCGTGTTCCCTTGAATCCGTCGGCGGTCTTGAGGCGGAGGTGGAAGCCCAGGCGGTCGACGGCGGTCATGGCGGCCTCGGTGGCTTCAATGCCGGAGTGAGTGCGGGCGAGCAGGATCATGGCGTCGGTATGGTCGGCGTTCATGTGCTGGAGGATGCCAGCCGCAGACTCTGCCAGCGGATCTGGCTGGGACTGTTGGTAGTCAGGAGACGGAACCCAGCCCATGACTCCGAAGCCGCCGACGTAGTAGAGGTCGAGGACCTCCATGCGGAAGAAGGAGAAGTCGGTGAAGTCGACCCAGTACCTGCTGTTCTCATGGCGGGCGAGGTAGAGCTCGCGGACAGCGGATTTTTCTTCGTCGGGCACCTGGAGGACGTTGCCGACCAACGTGACGCGGGCCGCACCGAGAGGATCTCCATCGGAGGAGGGCTGGGTGACGAAGAGGCTGGCGCGAGGATCGGCCTTGAGATTTTGAGTATGCATTGCCATGTTGCTGATAAGGAAGATAGGGCGGCCGGCGGCGTCTAGCGCATAGGGCATAAGGGAGCCGAAGGGGAAGCCGGACTGCTTACGCGAGAGCGTGGATAGCGTAGCGATGGAGTTGAGGTAGAGCAGGGTGCGGGAGCGCTCGGCGTGGGTGGGCTCGGGGATGTGCGGAAGCTCGGGGCCGGTGTAGGCGTGCTGACGGGGAGGTGTGGCGGCGCTGGACATGGGCTCTCTTCTGTTCGTTCGTAAACTGCTGGATTCAGTATAGGGGGATGCTCGAACAGAGGGCTACTTGGGCCAGATGCTAAGCGCGGTCTGGACGGTGCGGTGTAGTTCGGCGCGGGAGGCTCCATCCGCTGCAAGGACAGCAAGGCCCCGCATGACCGAGATGAGGAAGCGCCCGAGGTCGGCGGGGTTGCAGTCGCTCGGGAGGTCACCCTCTCGCTTGGCGCGGATAAGGCGTTGAATGATGAGCTTGTTTCCTATGTTGCGACGGCGGACGACCTCCTGCTGGATGCTATCCGCCTCCGGGTCGGGAGTGCTCACCGACTGGAGGAAGAGGCAACTGTGCGGGGTGTCGGCGCCGGTGGCGGAATCGGCAGCGCCTATAAGGAGATCTTCGGCGAAGGCGCGGGCGGTAGGTTGGTCGATGGCGTTCACAACGTAGGAGATCGGACCCTCGGTGTAGCGATCCAGGACCTTGGAGAAGAGCGATTTCTTATCGCCAAAGGTTGCATAGAGGCTGGGACGGTTAATACCCATCGCCTCGGTGAGCGCGGTCAGGGAAGCGCCTTCATAACCGTAGGTCCAGAAGACATGCATTGCCGCATCGAGGGCCTGGTCCTTATCGAAGGAGCGGGGGCGGCCTACGGGATTTGCGGTCTCTGCGGTCATGCTGGAACTATTCTAAACAATTTTGTACTGTATGGTAAATAATTCTGCATCGCGAGTCGCAGGGGATACATCTTTACTGTGCAGTACAAAAATGCATCATAGGAGAAGAGGTTATGGGAAAGCTCAATGGCTCGGTGGCAGTCGTCACTGGAGGGACAGCAGGAATTGGACTCGCCACGGCAAAGCGTTTCGCTGAGGAGGGTGCAACGGTCTTTCTTACAGGCAGACGGCAGGCAGAACTGGATGCCGCGGTGAAACTGGTGGGGCATGGAGCAACAGGCGTGCAGGGCGATGTAGCCAAGCTAGAAGACCTGGACAAGCTCTATGCGGTCGTAAAGGAGAAGGCAGGACGAGTCGATGTGCTGTTTGCGGCTGCCGCGAGCGGGGGGTTCGTTGCGCTGGAAACGATTACGGAGGAGGACTACGACAGCACGTTCGGAACCAATGTAAAGGGATTGATATTCACCGTGCAAAAGGCTTTGCCGCTGTTTACGGATGGCGGCTCGATCATTCTGAGTTCTTCGGTCGTGGGGAGCAAGGGGATTCCGTCGTGGAGCGTGTACAGCGCGACCAAGGCAGCGGTGCGATCCTTTGCTCGAACCTGGACGACGGACCTGAAAGAGCGGAAGATTCGTGTGAATGCTATCAGTGCTGGACCGACCGATACCCCTGGCCTGACTGCGCTGTCGCGGGATGCGGAGCATGATAAACAGCTCAAGGCCTACATGGTAGGAATGATTCCATTGGGTCGGTTGGGAAGTGCGGACGAGATTGCGAAGGCGGCGGTCTTTCTGGCTTCGAGTGATAGCAGCTTTATTGCGGGAACGGAGCTGTTTGTAGATGGTGGTGTGGCGGCGGTCTAACCTGCCGAGGCTCGCGGACGCACTGTGCGACCGCGAGCACACTATCGATTTATTAGCGGGACGCTTTGGTGAGTGTGAGTTCGAATCCGCCGGTGAAGCTGCGGCCTGGCATAGGAATGTTGGCGATCTCCTGATAGCCGGTGTTGGTGAGATTGGCCATGCGCAGGAAGGGATGGATGCGTCCGGCTTCGCGCGCGAGAGCGACGTCCCAGACGGGGTATGCGGTCTGCTGATAGCGCTGCGTGACACCGAGGCGGGTGCGCAGTAAGAGACCTTGTGTCCAGTTCTGAGTCCACTGGAGACTGGCGTTGTTGGTGGGATAGTTGTAAATGTAGTCGGACTGCAGACCGTGGAGAGCCTGCTGCGCTCCGAAGAGGAGAGTCCAGTTGGCCCTGAGTTGCTGGCGTGGGGTGGGATGCCAGTCGAGGGAGCTCTCAACGCCGGTGAAGTGGAGGCCGGTGAGGTTCGAGGCCTGATAGGGCGCGGTTGGGCCGGTGCGGATGTAGTCGATGGCGTTGGTCTGGCGGGAGTAGAAGACGGTGAGGGCAGCGACGGTGCGGTCGTTGAGGTACCAGTCGGCGCCGCCGTCGTAGTTCCAGGCGGACTCGGGTTTGAGGTTGGGGTTAGCGATATGAGTGGGGTCGCTGTAGTAGAGGTCGACGTAGGTGGGAAGACGGAAGCCGTAACCGACAGAGGCGCGCAGCTTGAGCGAGTGACGTAGCCACAGACTCCCCGAGAATTGCGGCGAGAAGACGGAGCGTCCGCCGCTGAAGACCTCTTCGCGCAGACCGACGGAGATGGTGCCGCGCTGGGAGGCACGGAGGTCGAGGTTGAGGTAGCCCGCTCCGCGATTGCGTCCGTGATGGCCGAGGTTGTTGCTTTGGATAGCGTCGGTGTTCTCTTCCAGGCCATAGGAGAGGCTGGTGTTCTTGAAGACAAGCTGGTGGCGGCGAATTGCGGCCTGCCAGCTCTCGTCGATGTGTTGGTTCTTGTAGTAGGCGGGGTTATCGCGGAGGAGGATGTAGAGGTCGGAGTGACGGCGATAGCCCACGAGGACGTTGGTGTTAGGGCCGAGCGGCTGGTTGATGGAGGCAAACCAGCCCTTGGTGTGCTCGAAGGAGTTGTAGGGACCGTAGAACTGGTCGGCTCCGAAAGGGCGGTTGCTTCCAGCGAAGAGGAGGTCGGTATCGCCCAGGGGAGTGGTGATGCGGGTCTCGGAGCTTGCCGACTCGGTGAGGAAGTCGCGGTCGGGGATGAAGCCGTTGGAATGCTCGCGTGTGCCGGAGAGCACCTCGCTGAGGCGCGGACTGGCGAAGGAGGCGAGGACGGACTGCTGATTTTCGCCGAAGCTCCCAACCCCGGTGCGGAGACGGAGAGTGGTGGCTTCGGGTTTGAAGGTAATGAAGTCGACCACGCCGCCGATCGCGTCGGAGCCGTAGAGGGTGGAGCCGGAGCCGTGGAGGACGTCGATGGTGGAGAGAGCTTCGAGGGGAACGGGAACGTCAAGGTTGAAGTGCGAGGTCTCGGCGTCGTTGATGCGCAGGCCGTTGAGCAGCACGAGAGTCTGCTCGAAGGAGGTGCCGCGGATCGAGATGTCGGACTGGACGCCGGCGGCTCCGCGCTGCTGGATGTCGACCGAGGAGTCGGTGCGGAGATAATCCTCGATGTCTGGGGAGGCGAGGCGGTGGCGTTGGGTGTCGAGGCTGACGCCGGAGCGGGCAGATTCACCTGCGGGAACGGGTTCCGGAGTGCCAAGAACGACGATAGAGGTTTGGAGTGGAGGGATGGCTTCCGGAGGAGGCTCTGGCGCTGGCTGGTTTTGTTGGGAGAAGGCCGGGACGGTGATGAATAAACCGAGGCAGAGAGCTAGGCGCATAGATGGCAAGTGGTGCTCCGAAAAGGGTGGTGTGGGGTCGACTTCGGGTATTTTCGCCCATCAGATTGCCAAAGGGGAGGTAGTTTAGTGATGGAGTAAACAGTTGAGCTAGTAAACTAACTCTCTATGCGGATTGAGTCATTTTTGAAGCAAAGCCCAATCTTTCAAGCAAACCGAATGGCGCGGAGGATGGATGCTTCGCTGGCGGTGGTGCTGGAAGGTGAAGAGTTGTCAGTGTTTGAGGCGATGGTACTGGCTGCGATCTTCTTCGAGAAACGCGGCGAGATCAAGCCGTCCGAATTGGCAGAGGCGTTTCAGACGACGCGGGGAAATGTAAGCCACTGTATCTCGTCGCTCGAAGCGAAGGGCTTGGTAGAGCGGCGAATCGATCCGGAGGACGCACGCGGGATCCAGTTGGTATTGAAGCCAGTTGGCAGACGGCGCGCAGTACGAGTGGTCGGGATTCTGGACCGTATGCAGCGTCAGCTTGAGGAGGCGATAGGAGGCGAGACTCTGGAGTTGATGCTCAAACAGCTAGGTGAGGTGGAGGCGTTGTGTGCGGGAGTTGCGAACGCAGGGCGACAAGCCTCTTAGAGTTCGACAACTATCTAGTGGACGGTCTTCATTCTGCGCGACATGAAGTCCATCAGGAGGTAGTTGCCTAGGTTCTCAGGGGAGGTGAAGTACGCTTTACCGCGGCACATAGCGCTGACCTGTTGGACGAACTGCACGAGGGCGAAGTCCTGCGCGAGCATGAAGGTGTTGATCATGATGTTGGAGCGCTTGCAGCGGGAGACCTCTTCGAGTGTCTCGGCAATGACCAGGGGGTCGAGGCCAAAGGCGTTCTTGTAGATGCGGCCGTCCGGAAGGGTGAGGGCAGAGGGCTTGCCGTCGGTGATCATGACGATCTGCTTCATGTCCTTGTTTTGTTTTGCCAGGACGCGCTGGGCCACGCGCAAGCCTTCGCGGGTATTGGTGTAGTGAGGCCCGACCTTGACCCGGGATAGCTGCGAGAGCGGGATGTGCTCGGCGGTGTCGTGGAAGAGGACGAGATCGATGGTATCCCCGGGGAACTGGGTGCGGATAAGGTGGGCGAGAGCCATGGCGACGCGTTTGGCCGGGGTGAAGCGGTCCTCGCCGTAGAGGATCATGGAGTGGGAGCAGTCCAGCAGGACCACGGTGGCGCAGGAGGACTGGTAGTCGGACTGGTGGACGTGGATGTCGGAGTAGTGGATGTTCAGCGGCGTACGCTCTTCACCCTCGACGGCGGTGGCAAGGCCTTCGCGGGCGAAGACACTGGAGAGGGTGGCGGTGATGTCGAGGTTCAGGGTGTCGCCGAACTCGTAAAGCTTGGAGGAGCCATTGGTCTCGACGCCGGAGGCCTCGTGGCGGGTATCGTGGCGTCCGAGGTTGGATTTTCCGAGAGGGCCCAGGAGTTCACGGAGTGCTTTGTAGCCGAGGAAGTCCATGCCCTTGTCGGTGACTTCGAAACGGGGTGACTCTCCATCGCCGCCGGCCTCGCCCTGACCCGGCTCGGGCTGCTCGGCGTTGATGAAGTTCTGCTCCTGCATCTTCTGGATGATCTGGTCGATGAGCTCTTCCACCTGCTGGGCGTCGAGAGAGTCGAACTTTTCCTGCGCTTCGTCGTCGAAGATATCCCCGGACTCGAGGGCCTGACGGATGGCTTCGCGGAGGTTCTCCATGGTCTGGTCGCTATCGAACTCCTGGAAGTTCGAGTAGGGATCCTGAAAGCCGGAGTCCAGCAGAAAGTCGGAGAGGGCCTGCATGAGATCTTCGAGGCCGAAGGAAGAGGCGAGGTCGCCGGTGAACTTGGTATAGCGGATTCGCTTCATGAAATGGCCCCTGATTCCATATTAGACGTGCGTACAAGAGGGAGGATTCGCGGGACTGGAAAGGAAGGGGTTGGGTTTCATGGGGTGAAGTCCGATGTCGGGGCTGGAGGTGCCTTTGCGGCTGAACCAGGACGCGAAGATCACATCGAAAGGGCTCAGTGGCCCCCTGCGGCTTCGGGTGAGGGTTTCGCCCGTTTTTTTGGCAGGCGCATGACAAACGGCAGCGGGACGAGGAATAAGAGCAGCGCCGCCAGGATTACGAAGGCGTTCTTGTAGCTCAGCATCGAGGCCTGGAGCTGCATCTGGCGATACGCCTGGCCGATGGCGGCCTGGGATGCCTGCGAGGCAGTCATACCGCCGGAGATTAAGAGATCCTGCATGCGGCTCATGTAGAGACGGTAGGGGACGCTATTGGTGACTACATTGGCTCCGAGAGACTGCTGGTGGACCTGGGTGCTGCGGGCGATGTAGGTGGTAAGAAGAGCAGTGCCGGCGCTGCCGCCGATATTGCGGGCGAAGTTGGAGAGGCTGGAGATCTGGTTGCTCTTATCCGCAGGAACTCCGACGTAGTTGAGCGTGCTGATGGGGATGAAGATGAAGGGCAACGCCATCATCTGCAGAATGCGCCACTCAGTGACGGCTGCGAACGAGGTGTTGAGATCGAGGCGGGTGAGGTTGTAGACGCCGAGGGCGGTGAAGAAGTATCCGGCTGCAGCCATGGTGCGAGGATCGATCTTGCCGACGGTTCTGCCCGCAATGAGCATCATGGCCATGAGGACGAAGCCCGCAGGGGAGAGGACCTCGCCGGCGCGCTCAGCGGTGTAGCCAAGCAGGGTCTGCAGATACTGCGGGATGAGGACTGTACTTCCGAAGAGCACCATGCCGAGAATGAGCTGAAGGAAGACAGCCGTTCCGAAGTTGCGATTCTTTAGCAGCTTGATGTCGACGATGGGATCGGGGTGATACCACTCCCAGAAGACGAACCAGACGAGGAGGACGACGCCGACGATGGCGCAGGTACGGATGCCAGGATCGGAGAACCAATCCTTCTCTTGGCCCTTGTCGAGGACGTACTCGACGAATCCGACGCCGATGGCCACTAGGCCTAAGCCGGTGAAGTCGATCTTAAGGTGTTTGGCAGCTTCTTTGCGGGCTACAAGATGGGGTGGATCTTCCACCATGCGGTTGCTGAGGTAGAGGGAGAGGAGACCGACAGGCAGGTTGATGAAGAAGATCCAGTGCCAGTTGAAGTTGTCGGTGATCCAGCCGCCGAGCGTGGGGCCGATTGCGGGGGCGAAGACGACTGCCATTCCGTAGACCGCGAAGGCCTGTCCGCGGCGCTCGACCGGGAAGGTATCGGCGAGGATGGCTTGTTCACTGGGCGCGAGACCTCCTCCGCCGAGACCTTGCAGGATCCGGGCGATGATGAGGAAGGGAAGCGTTGGAGCGATGCCGCAGAGCATGGAGCAGATGGTGAAGAGCGCCACGCAGGTCATGTAGAAGCGTTTGCGACCCATGCGGTTCGAGAGCCAGCCCGAGATGGGCAGGATGATAGCGCTGGCGACGAGGTAGCTGGTCAGGACCCAGGTCGCTTCTTCCTGGCTGGCGCCGAGAGAGCCGGCGATATGCGGGAGAGCGACGTTGGCGATGGAGGTGTCGAGCACCTCCATGAACGTGGCCAAAGTTACCGTCATGGCGACGGCCCAAGGGTTATGTGCTGGTTTCCATTGGGAAAGGACTTGTGCGGGAGATCCCATATATCAGTCTCCTGATAATATTATCAGGAGACTGATATATGGCAAACAAGAAGAATCGAATAATTCCGGTCAGCGACAAGCGTGGAGCGATGCAGGTGATGAAGCGAATCCTGAATCACTTCAGGACGCAGGTGGATGAAGAGCTGCGTCCTCGCGGAGTGACGACCTCGCAGTTGCAGATTCTTCATGCGATTAAGAATTCTCCCGGGAGCTCCGGGGCGCAGTTGGCGCGGGTTTGTTACGTAACTCCTCAGACGGTGCAGGCTTTGATCGAGAAGATCGAAGAGGAGGGTTGGATCGTTCGCCATAAGGACAAGGGGAACGATCGGATTCTAGCGGCTTCGCTTACGGACGCCGGCGAGGAGCTGCTGACGTTAGCGGAGGAGGCGGTCAAGAGACTTGAGACGCGGTTGTGGGACGGGATCTCTGCCGAGGAGATCGCGAGTCTGAAGCGCGTGCTGGATCGCTGTTTCGAAAATATTGCCGCGGAGTAGTACGGCATCGCGGTGTGGCTACCTCTTTCCGGTAGCCAGTTTCTTTTGGGTCTCCAGGAAGCGGCGAAGGCGGTCCAGAGTGCGAGCCTTGCCGAAGACGACCATGCTTTCGAGCAGCGGCGGGGACATGGTGCTGCCGCTGAGGATGGCGCGGAGGAGCATGAAGTTCTCTTTGATAGACCAACTCGGCTTTTCAGCCTTATATTTCCGTAATCCCTCTATTGCAGAGGAGTAACTGGCTACTGTCGACTCGCTATGGCCCCAATTGCGCAAAGCTGTCTGCATTTGTTTTATGTGCTCATCGTTGATGCTCAAATTAGATCCATGGATTTCCATGACGTTTTGTATGAAGAATTGAATGGCACTTCTATAACTTTTCTGAGTAGATTCGTTTTGAATTGATGCAATAAATGCCTCCTCAATGGACATACTTAGTTGCCGTAGAGCGGCATCAATACATTGTGTCGTCCACTTGGTGGTTTCGAGCAGAGCCAGCTGGTCGGCGGCGAAGAGGAGGGTTTCTTCGGGGGTGCGCTTCTTGGGGACCCAGACTTCGGGGGGTGGAAGGACGTTGTCCTGGAAGAGGAAGGCGGTGAGGTCGCCGAACTGACCGAGGGTTTCGATGCGGGTCTGGATGAGGGTGGAGACTTCGCGGAGGTACTGATCGGAGAGGATGGTGTCGCGGAGGGCGGTGAAGAAGGCGTCCGGCGTGAGGGCGCGGAGATACTCGCTGTTGAGCCAGCGGAGCTTGGTGAGGTCGAAGACTGGTCCGCCGAGGCGGATGTTGGGGACCTCGAAGCGCTGGATCATCTCGTCAAGGGAGAAGATCTCGGTCTCCTTGGCTCCGTTGACGACCTCGACTGGCGTTGGCGAAGGCATTCCTCCGCCCATGAGACCGAGGAAGTTGATGACGGCTTCGGGGAGGAATCCGGCCTGGCGGTAGTAGACGAGGGAGACGGGGTTCTTGCGCTTGGAGATCTTGGACTTGTCCAGGTTGCGCAGGAGAGGCATGTGCCAGAAGCGGGGGAACTGCCAGCCGAAGGCCTGATAGAGGAGGACGTGCTTGGGGGTGGAGGAGATCCACTCCTCGGCGCGGATGACGTCGGTGATGCGCATGAGGTGGTCGTCGACGACGTTGGCGAGGTGGTAGGTGGGGAAGCCGTCGGACTTCATGAGGACCTGATCGTCGACGTTGGAGTGCTCGAAGGTGATGTCGCCGCGGAGCTCGTCGCGGAAGGTGGTGCTGCCTGCGGGAACCTTCATGCGTACGACGTAAGGGCGTCCTTCGCTAAGGTAAGCGTCGATCTGGGCTTGCGTTAGGTCGCGGTGAGCGCCGTCGTAGCGAGGTGGCAGTTTGGATGCTATCTGGCGCTGGCGTAGGGCTTCTAGCTCTTCTGCGGTCTCGAAGGAGCGGTAGGCGGTGCCGTTGCTGAGGAGGATTTCGACGTGCTCGCGGTAGATCTCGGTGCGCTCGGACTGGCGGTAGGGGCCGTAAGGGCCGCCAACGTCGGGGCCTTCGTCCCAGGTGAGGCCTAGCCAGTGGAGGGCGTCGAAGATCATCTGCTCGGAGGTGGCGACGAAGCGGGCGCGGTCGGTGTCCTCGATGCGGAGGACAAACTTGCCCCCGCGCTGTCGGGCGTAGAGGAAGTTAATGAGGCCGATGTAGGCCGTTCCTACGTGTGGGTCGCCGGTGGGCGAGGGGGCGATGCGGACGCGGATGGGAGTAGCTGCTGCTGTGTCTTCGGTCTTCATGAGGTCGTTTTCGATGGTATCAGGGAGGGGGTACCCCCCCGGTAGCCCGGGCCTAAGCGGTTTCGAATCACACGGATACGAGGAGTGACCCTTCGTAAGCCGCTGATTCCAGGCGGTTTGCGTCCAAAACCTTGAGCCAGCTCGAGTTAGCGATCCTTTCTTGTTTTTAAATGGCGAAGCCCCTGCTTGCGCGGGGCTTCTTTTCTCTCTAGTTCTATTTTACGAGATGGACCAAAACTACAGTGCCACTTTTATTTCTTTTGTTTTGATGGAGTTAGGTCGTTTTGGGGCTTGACACGCGATTTTGTTGGGGAATTGAGAGGTTTTGAGAGAATTTGCAATGGAACTGTCGGATATGTGGCACATACACTGGAGTGCTGTTTGTGGGGATGACTGGCCTCTAAACTATCGGTGATCAGTTTGTACGGAGCCGTGTTCTTTCCAGAAAGGCTGGATGTGGCTGAGTAATAGCGGCGCGTCCCCAAAGGTGATGGCGTGCGGTTTCTCTGGGAGCGCCATAAGTTGTGCCTGCGGAACCCAAGCGACAATTTGGCGCGACTGCACGAAGGGATTCACCGTGTCGGCGGTTCCCCATAGGATCAGCACTGGCAGGCCGGATCGGCCGAGTGCCTGATAGGCCTCGGGCTGCCAAAGCACATCGTAGTTTCGCAGGGTATTCAGTAGGCCCTCGCCGAATCCGCGGTAGGACCCCTGCGTACGCATCCAGGCGACCAGAGCATTCCGTTCGGCGGAGGGCGGGTAGGCTTTTTCCATCATGCCCGTCACCTGCCGCGGGCCGATGACGCGGAAGATCCAGTCCCCGACGACCGGTAACAGCAAGGTATCGCTGACGACTGAATGGCGGCCTCCACCTGCCGGGGCGATGAGCGTGACGGATCGAACTCGCCCCGGTGCATCCACCGCGAATGCGGTCACGATAGCGCCGCCTGACGATGCACCGACGATATGAACCGGTTGAACGATCTTGAGTGCGTCGAGCAGTTGGGTGAGCTGGCGCGTGTAGAACTCCCGCGTGTATGGGACCTTCGGACGGTCGGAGTACCCATAGCCCAGAAGATCAGGTGTGATCACTCTGAAGCCGGCCCTTGTGAGCGGTTGCTGCCATTGCCGCCAGGCGTAACCACCAATGACGCCGCCGTGTACTAGGAGGACGACTGGGCCATTTTGTGGGCCGGCCTCGCGCACATGCATGGTGCCGAGCCCTAGATGAACGAAGTGATCGGCATCTCCGGAGCGGATCAAGGCTTGGCGGGCCGCGTCGTCGAGCGGCATGCGCTGCAGATTTGCGAGCGGATACTCCAGAGCCACGGCGGCGAGCACGACAACGAGCCCTCCGAGCATTGCTTTCGGAACCCGCTTCCATCTGGAATTCATCATGACCTCATCTCCAGCAGCCTGTGGGCGCAATCGAGCAGAGTGTCCGCTGCAGGGCGCGGCTGAAAGCCGAGGACTTGCCGAGCTTTGCTGTTATCGACGTCGCGGCGCTGCCCAACGTCATGACGAAACATCCTCAATTTCGGCATGAAGAGCGATAGGGGATAGACCAGATAGTCGGGAATGACTTTGGTCGGCACCTTCGAACCTGCTGGACCAAGCCCGTCGTGCAGGATGCGCGCGATTTCGGGCATCCACAGGAGATGGCCTGTGCAAAGAAACCTCTGACCCGGCGCCTCTGGCGCAGTAAGAGCCGCTACGTGGGCGGCCGCGAGGTCACGCACATCGACCACCGACAGACCGAGATTGAGTAAGCGTGGAGGCTTGCCATCGAGCAGGTTTCCAAGGATCCATACCGATCCCTGCGTGCCCTTGGCCAGCGGCGGTCCGAAGACTGCCCCCGGAAGAATGGTGGTGAGAGTTGTTCTTCCGTGAGTTTTTTCCATGAAGTCCCAGGCAGCGCGCTCTGCGAGGATCTTGGAGCGGCGGTATGGATCGAGCAGAGGGTCTTCAGGATCGGCCCAGATGGTCTCGTTGCTCACCGCGCTGGAGCCTCGCTTGCGAGCAGTTGCCGCCGCAGAGGTCATTACCACTCGCTCGACGCCAGCGGCGACCGCGGCTTTGAGGACTCGCAGAGCGCCGCCTCGGGCTGGCTCTACAAGAGCGTCACGATCGCGTGGGGCATCGCGGCCAAGTGGCGAAGCGATATGAAGGACATGCTTGCAGGCTGCTCCCGCTCTATCCCAGCCATCGTCGCTCGTGAGATCGGCTACGGCAAAGGAGAGCCTGTCCGTCGCGCCCGTCTGCGAGGCGACGGCGGCACGTAGACCGCTCTCGCGCCTGGCATCGCGGATGGTGGTACGAACTTCATACCCTTCGTTCAGCAGTGACACGATCGTCCATCCGGCGATGAATCCTGTTCCGCCCGTCACTAATACTTTCGTCATCGCTTAACCTCGTGTCCAACACTGTCTACAGTTGTAGACATTACATCAGGAAGGTTCATTTGTCTACAGTCGTAGACATCGATAGACTCAATCTATGCGCAAGTCCTCCATTCCACGACGTCGTAGCTCGGCTGAAACTCGGGAAGCGATTTTGCTCTCCGCACGAAAGGCCTTTGCCCAGTCGGGATACGACGGGGCGGGGGTTCGAGAGATCGCCGAGGGTGCTGGTGTTACGGCGATGCTCGTGAATCGATACTTTGGATCGAAAGAGGGACTCTTTGCCGAAGCTCTGGCGGCGACGATGGCGTCGCCAATCATCCTCGCTCCACAAAATATAGAACTCGCGAAACCCGCAGAGGCATTCGCCACGGCGCTGGTCAGCATTACGGAGAAGAATGCGACGCCGCTGGAGGGATTTCTGATTCTCCTGCGCTCCGCATCCAGCACGCGTGCGGCAGAGATTGGACGGGAGCAGATCGAAAAGCACCATCAAAAGACGATGGCCGCGCTTGTGAAGAGGAGTGGTGCTCCGCAGCGTGCCGCGATCGCACTCTCGTTGGTTGCTGGCTTTCAGGTGATGAGGCAGATGGTGGGTTTGACTGCTTTGAACAATTCCAGCGACGCCGTACTTGTTCGCATCCTCACGCCGCTGTTCGAGGAGCTTCTGAACGGGAACGGGGATGAGCCAAAGTCGGCGACGCGTAAGCAGGGATTAGCTATGGCTAAATCTAGGGCTAAGTAGTGATAGGTTCCATTTTTAGTTACAAATTTGGCTGTTGCGCTCTTCGAGGGTTAGCCGTTTTTACTTGCTGTAGCTGGTAGCATTTCGTCTACGAATTCAAGCATTGTGGTATTGAACTGCTCGGGACGCTGCAATGGAGCGAAGTGGCTTCCGTCTTTGAGAAGGATTAAGGAAGCACCTGGAATGGTTTGGGCCAGGTATTGCGCGTGCTCGGGTTTGATAAATTCGTCGTTCTCGCCTTGTACGATTCTGACTGGTACACGGATTCTTGCGAGATCCGACGTTGAATAGTTCGGTTGCGTTCGCTGCATCACGCCGACATCTTCCACGAAGTGTTTGAATTGTTCCGGTGTGGCGGAGAGCTGTCTGTAATCCTCAGTGTGGCGTGCGAAGCAACGGTCCACTGTTGGAGTGGATTCAAACGGTTTTGTGCCGGACGGGTCCATATTGCACGCAAAGAAGAAGACGCCGGCGACGCGAGCGGGGTGCTCCGCTGCGAAGATCAAGGCGGTACACGCGCCGTCGCTCCAACCCACCAGGGCGGGGCGGTCGAGATGCAATGCGTTCATCACGGCGAGGACGTCGGAGGCCATTAATTCATAGGAGTAGGGCTGTTGGTCGCGAGTGCTGCGACCGTGGCCACGGCTATCGATCACAATAGCGCGATAGCCGTGCGCGATCAAAGCCGGGACCTGGTATCCCCAATTGCGGCTATGCCCCAGGCCACCATGCAACAGGATGACAGGTGCGCCGCTGCCGTAGGAGCCGTACCAGATGCGGGCTCCGTTGTTTTCGATGTAGCCAAGATCGTCCGTAGCTGGAAGTGGCGTGGCGCCGCTGGCTTCGAATCTTCTAAGTTCGTCGTCGTGGGCTTCCATATAGGTCATGTTAAATGCGTTTGGTAGAGGCTTATCGGAGCTGGGCCCCACCTCTGGCGAGTGCCGCCAGAGGTGGGAGGCAGGTCTCATTACAGCTTTAGCGTCACTACGGCGTTATCGACTACTGTGGCCCATTTGGCGTCCTCTTTGCCGTAGACGTCGTGCCAGCGCCACCACTTGTATCGTGGCGTCTTGGGATAGCCCTCGGGCGAGTTCTCCCAATCCTCCTGGCGTCCCAGCGGAGTGACGTCGAGATAGCTCCAGACGCTGCCCATCGCTTCGTCGCCACGGTTGTTGATGAAATACGTACGGAAGATTTTGTCGTTCTCGTCACGAAAGAAGACGTTGTGCCCGTGCCACTGGTCGACACCGAAGTCCTTATCGAAGGTGTCGGTGATGGTATACCAGGGGATTTTCTGCCAGCCCATGTGCTGTTTCAGGCGGGCGATGTTCTCCTGCGATCCGCGTGAGGCGTAGGCCAGCGTGGTATCGCGCGCGTGCAGATGCGCGAGGTGCGATACCTGGTCCGCGCCGAGCGAGCAGCCGACGCAGGCATGGTCGGGCCAGCCGTAGACGTCGGGATCGTAGAAGGCGCGATAGAGCACGAGCTGCCGCCGGCCTTCGAAGAGATTGAGTAGAGAGACCTTGCCCTGCGGACCTTCGAAGACGTACTCTTCTTCGACCGCGAGCCATGGCATACGCCGCCGTGACGCCGCCAGTGCATCGCGAGAGCGGGTGTGTTCCTTCTCTTTGACGAGCATCTCCTGCCACGCCTTCTGCCAATCCTCCGCCGACACGACGGGAGGCTTCTTCATCGCTGCGATCGGTTCATTGTTCTGCTGATTGTTGTTCATGGCTTCCTCCTTGTTCGCGCTGGCGCGCGTTCTTATTCCAGAACTTCGCGATGGCAAGCGTGGAAATGCCACCCGCGGATACGGCACTCCCCGCAAGCCACATCGCTGTACCTATGCAGAAGGGGCACATGATTACCTCCCCGCCCGGTCCGCGGCTGCCGTGCGGATACGTCCGATCAACTGGTTCCAACCGGCCTCTACGCCGCGCTCCTGCTCGCCTATCCAGCCCATTGCGCGGTGTGTGAAGCGCATATGGGTGATGCCGTCTTTCTCGGTTAGGCGATATTGCAGGTTCGAGATTGCTGGGTTCGACATGAAGAGGGGGCCCGAGATCTCAAGCAGTGACGGCGCCCTGATGGACTGTACGGTGCCCCAGAAGTGGCCTGTGTTGTCGCCCAGGTCGCGATACCACCGGCCGCCCGGCCAGGCTTCCAGCACCATGGGCATTGGCTTTTCGGGTGTGGAGTTCATGGGTCCCATCTGTTCGAGAATCGTCTCGAAGACGATTTCGATGGGGGCTGCTATCTCTTCTTCCTTGAGGATCTCGAAGGCCTGCAGTACGTCGTCCTTTATCGTGGATGCCATTACTCCTCCTTTGGGTTTGAACCGTCGTCCATGCGAATCATTCGTTCCAGCGCCTTGCGTTCGGCGCGCTGCTTGATCTGGTCGACCTGGTGCGTCCAGTAGCGCTCGAAGGTCTTGACCCAGTCGTGCACCGGTTTCAGGCCGGCAGGGTGAAGCCGGTACATGCGATGTTGCCCGCGCTTCACGACTGTCACAACACCGACCTTGCGCAGCGCACCGAGATGCTTGGATACGGCGGGCTGAGCCAGCTTCAGGCGGAGGACGATGTCGTTGACGGCGTGCTCTTCGCCGTCAGACAACATGGCGATGACCTCGCGCCGCCGGGGTTCGGCGATGGCGCTGAAGACGTCTGCTGGTTGGGTCTTTCGCGTCATGGAGGTTTAATATATTCCTATTTAGGAATATGTCAAGGCCTCAGAATGAATAAATGGAAGCAGCGTAGTGGCGGGCCTACAGGAGAGGAACAAACGCTTATGGGACAGCGTATTCAGGTCTTCAGGAGCATTCGTGGAGTCAGGTAACGAGAGTTCGCAATCGCGCGCGTCCAGTTCGGGTGTTGTTCTCTCCGTAGCGTGCTTTGTGGTCATGGTACATTTGCTCACGGCTAGTCGGTACGGGATCTTTCGGGATGAGCTTTATTACATTGCCTGTGCTAGACATCTTGGTGCTGGATACGTCGATCATCCTCCGTTGATTGCGTGGATCACCTGGGTTGTCCTCCACACATTGGGTTTGTCGCTTCTTGCGCTACGGCTACTGCCCGCTCTGGCGAGCGGCCTCCTCGTATGGATGACCGCTATGATGGCGCGGGAGTGGGGTGGTGGTGGTTATGCGCAGTTTCTGGCGGCGCTGGCTATCGTTCCAGTTCCTGTCTACCTGATCCTGCAGCACTGGCTCACGATGAATGCCTTTGAACCACTGTGTTGGACAGGGATCTTATGGGCAGCGTCACGGATCACTCTGCGCCGCGATCCTCGTTATTGGATTGTGGTGGGTGTGCTGGTGGGGCTCAGCCTCGAAAACAAATACTCCATCGTGTTTCTGGTTGCGAGCCTGACCTTGGGTTTCTTATTTACGAAGGAACGCCGATGGCTTAAGAGCTCTTATTTTCTCGGGGCGCTTGCGATTGCCATGCTGCTCTTTCTTCCTAACCTGGTTTGGCTTGCGCGCCACGGATTTCCGTTCCTTGAATTTGAACGTCATTCCAGAGAGAGCGATTCACGTATTCTTCGCGGCCCTGTCTCTTTTCTACTGGACCAAGCTCGTATTATGAACCCGGTACTGGCTCCGCTCTGGGTGGCTGGTCTTGCATGGTTCTTCACAAGGCGAGGCAAGGCGCTCCGCTGCATCGGTATTGCGGTGCTGGTTGTCATTCTGATTTTGCTTGTTATGCAAGCGAAGAATTATTACGTCTCTCCGATCTATCCGGTTTTATTCGCTGGGGGAGCTATTGCGGTGGAACGATGGTTTATGCAACGCAACTGGCTGCGGGTTGCGTATCCCGTGGCCATCCTTATCTCGGGATGCATCGTCGCTCCGCTGGTGATGCCGATCCTTCCGATTCCACAGTTCCTTGCGTATCACCGGCTATGGCGCGGCTTCACTCCTGTGGTCTTTGAGAACGAGCCGGAGAGGCCACTGCCTCAGTACTTCGCCGACGAGTTCGGTTGGGAGGCGATGGCACAGACGACAGCTCAGGTATTCCACCAGCTCTCCCCTCAAGAGCAAGTCAAGACGGCCATTTTTGCGAACAACTATGGAGAGGCCGCAGCGATCGACTTCTTCGGTCCTCGCTATGGTTTGCCGCTGTCGATCAGTAAGGCTCAGACCTATTGGCTATGGGGGCGGCGTCAATACGACGGACAGAGTGTGATTGTGCTGGGGAGTGATGGCCGTGGGGATCGTGAATTCTTTCGATCGGTTGAGCCCGTTGCCCGCGTCCAGTCTCTCTATTCACGCGCCGACGAACGCTTCACCATTTTTTATGGTAGGGATATGCATCCGCCTCTCGGCGTTCTGTGGCCGCAGATTAAAGCTTGGTAGTCCAAGCCTATTTCTTGAACCGGTATTGTGATGCGGAATTACAATCCGACGGTCTGGAGCGTCTCAAGCCGACACAGATCTGACTGCTCTAGCTAAGGCTCTCAGTTTTCTTGCGCGGCGGCTTCCAGCGTGGGCAGGTCCATCTTGATCATTCCCATCATGGCTTCCATCGCTTTGGGATGGCTTATCAGAGCGCCGATGTTGCGGGGCACGATCTGCCAGCATAGGCCGAAGCGGTCTGTAAGCCAGCCGCAGGCCATGGGTTTGCCGCCTTCGATTAATTTGTCCCAGTAGCTGTCGATCTCTGCCTGGGAGTCGCAGCGGACGAAGAAGGAGAAGGCGGGGTTGAGCTGATACGCAGGGCCGCCGTTGAGGAAGACCATCTCCTGGCCTTCGAGGTCGATTGTGATCGTGGCGATCTTGCCCACGGGCCAGGGACCGACGCCTTTGGAACGCAGCTCATCGAGCTTGCGTGCATGCGGAAAGACGCTCAGGTAAAACTCAGCGGCTTCTTCGGCGTTGTCATTAAACCAGAGGAATGGCGCAAGTTTATTCATGGCAGGCATAGTAGCAACAGGAGACCGCGGAAGACAAGTTGAGGATAGATCGGCCGTAGTGCGCCTCATGCTGGCGGCCAAATGTCTGACGGGCCAGGCGTTTCCATAGAGCGTTTCGGAGGTGTTAGGCGGGCGGAGTTTCTGTTTTGGCGGGCTCGGGAGGCTGTTGGTCGGGGGTCTTCGTATTGGGGTTCGGTTGTACGGATACAGCTGGCGCTCCCTCGAGGATCTTCTGGGCCTGGTGCCAAGTTGCTCGAAGGGTGTCGAGGTCCGTCTCGGATTTCGGGCTGAGCCGATAGTCCATAATGGCGTCCTGCAGAAGCAGATCGCCTTGCCTGTATCGTTCGGCCAGTTGGGCTGGGTGCATCTTTGCGTCAAGCGTCGTAGCGACGACGCTGAGCGCCGCGAAGAGCATCACTACTCTGTCGAATTGAGTCGAGGCGTTTCCAGTGGTGCCGCCAGTCGTTGAGTTATGAGAAGAGAAGGCGTTCTTCACTGCAGCGGTTACCGCAGTGCCAGCGGCCAGAAGGCCAAAGAACCAGTCGGTCACTGTCCAACGCATCCACAGCACCTGGTACCATTCTGCGTCCAGCACGATGGACTTCGCTCCTGGAGGCAGATCTTCGGTCACGGGGGCAGGCTGGGTGGCATGGAACCAGACAAACAGCACGATCGCGCAAGAGGCGATCGCTCCAAGGATACCGAAAGCCCATTTCGTGCCGTTGCTCATTAGGATCCTCCCGTTGGTTCCTCTCGTCGCCAGTTGTGTTCGAGACAATGATGGAGGCCCACTGTATAAAAATACGCGGACAAATTGCAATATTTTTGTGATGGAGTAGGTCGATCCCGCCATGAGAGACTCTCGGCTGATGCTAACTAAATAGACAACGCACTTACCGATGTAACGTCAGACCTGGCTGACCAGAAGCTTTTGGGAAAGAGGAGTAAGTGTCGGCTATAACGTAAAGCGCAGAAGAGCTCGGGCGAAGTTTTCTTTATTTTCTTATGCGGTTCAACACGCATTGTTTTAACAATTCTCGAAAGAGAGAGTCGTGAATTTTGTGATGCGAAAAGAAGATTTTTTCGCGACGATTCGGAATAAAGAGTCTCTTTGGGCTGTTAATCAGCCGTCGCATTTGTAGCGACAGGGACTGAACTATGTATGACGTGGATTTTCTTGCCGCCGCGATTCCGGGAATGCAGTGGTTTCCGGATCGCGGCACCTTTGCCGACCTATGGAGAGTGCAGGTGGGCGAGCGAGGGAGTGCGACTTCAGAGGATGTCCCTTTACACCTGCGCGAATCCGCCGTCGACAAATAACTCGATGCCGGTGATGTAACTACTGTCGTCCGATGCGAGGAAGGTGACGGCCTTTGCGATCTCATCTGCCTGGCCCATGCGGCCCATTGGCACGACGGAGTCGACGCTCTTCAATCGCATCTGTGCAGCTTCGGAGGAGCCGATCAACTCATGGAGACCCTCTGTACCGGTGGAGCCGGGGCTTATTGTGTTGACCCTGATGCGACGGGCCTTGAGATCGGTCGGCCAGGTGCGGGCGAAGGAACGGATCGCCGCTTTGGTTGCGGCGTAGACGGTGTTCGAGAAGAGTTCCTTGGTGCCTACGATGGAGGCGTTGAGGATGATGGACGCGCCGTTGCGCAGGAGAGGCAGAGCTTTTCGGATGGTGAAGGGCAGGCCCTTTCCGTTGACGTCGAAGATACTGTCGAAGTGGTCTTCGTCGATGGTTTCAAACTGACGCCTGTGATCAGCGCGACTTTTCAACCGAGCTTGCCGATTTTAATTTTCTCCCATGTACCTATGTACCGACCGTTATAGATAAGACGTTTTCCGATACCAAAAATAGAACGAAAGGTACAGAACTATGAATGCAGCGACGAAGACAGCGAAGGTGAACGGCAGACCAAGGGAGTTCGACCTCGACAAGGCGACGGAGAAGGCGATGTTGGTCTTCTGGAAGAGAGGGTATGAGGGAGCTTCGGTTGCGGAGCTGACGGAGGTGATGGGGATCAGCAAGCCCAGCCTGTATGCGGCGTTCGGCGATAAGCGGGGGCTGTTTGAGGCGGCGCTACTTCGCTATGACGACGGTCCGCGGGCGTTTGCGGCTCAGGCTCTGAAGCTGCCTACGGCCAAGGAGACGGTGCGTACTTTGCTTGAGGGG
Source organism: Granulicella sp. dw_53 (assembly GCF_018449545.1). GTDB lineage: Bacteria > Acidobacteriota > Terriglobia > Terriglobales > Acidobacteriaceae > Edaphobacter. Next base: position 85,241 of record NZ_JAAVUR010000020.1, read on the forward strand.
GCGGTGGAGGTCTCTACGCGGCGCAAAGGACCTAGGGGGTGTCTGCAGACGCAGGCTGCGCTGGCGTGCGGGCCTGAGGCGGACGAGGTGAAAGACATGGTCTCGCAGAGGAGGCTCGTCGGAGAGGGGAAGCTGCGGTCGAGATTGAGACAGGCGCAGAGTGGCGGGGAGTTGCCGGCTAAGGCCGATGTCGGGGTTCTGGCACGTTATGTGGCCTCGGTGGGCTTGGGGATTACGGTGCAGGCGGCTTCGGGTGTGTCTCGAAAGGAGCTGATGGGAGTTGTGGAGATGGTGATGCGGGGGTGGCCTGCTGTGGGTCGGGGTGCATCGTCCTTTATAGGTTGAAAGGGATTGCCGCTATAAGCAAACCGCAGGTCCTTCGACTGCGGACTCACGGTGAGACTGTGAGTCCCTTCGCTCAGGATGACAATTTTATTGTTAGGGCGAGAAAGAACTAGCAACGGCAACAACAACGGCAAAGACAAGAACAACAGCAACCGCAGGTCTTTCGACTACGGTACTCACGATGAGACTGTGAGTCCCTTCGCTCAGCGACTGTCTGTTTTTGTCAAGCGGCTGGTGGAAAAGACGGCGATGGGACTGCCTCGGAAAACGCTTTGCGTTTCCCGCTTTCCCACCATCCCTGCTGCTGATCTTTATGGAAGAGCAAGAGGGTGGTTGTCTTGCTGTGGGTTGGGTGT
>NZ_JAAVUR010000021.1 GCF_018449545.1 Granulicella sp. dw_53
AGGGGGGTGGGGGGGGGGGGGGGGGGGGGGGGGCGCGGGGGGGGGGGGGGGGGGGGGGGGGGGGGGCGGGTGTGCGGGCGGCTGTGCATGATCGTGGCGAACGATGCGACGGTGAAGGCGGGCGCGTTCTTTCCGATGACGGCGAAGAAGGTGCTGCGGGCGCAGACGATTGCGTTGGAGAACCGGATTCCTACGCTGTATCTGGTGGACTCGTCGGGGGTGTTTCTGCCGCTGCAGGAGGATGTGTTTCCGGACACGGATGATTTTGGCAGGGTGTTTCGGAATAACGCGGTGATGAGCTCGCTGGGGGTGCCGCAGATTACAGCGATTATGGGGATGTGCGTGGCGGGTGGGGCGTATCTGCCGGTGATGACGGATACGGTGTTGATGACGGAGGGTTCGGGATTGTTTCTGGCGGGGCCTTCGCTGGTGCAGGCGGCGATCGGACAGAAGACGGGGGCGGAGGAGTTGGGTGGGGCGGCGATGCATGCGGAGATCTCGGGGACGGTGGATTTTAAGGAGCCCAACGATCATTTGTGCCTTTCACGGTTACGTTCTCTGGTGGGGAAGATAGGGGTTCGAGGCAGCGAGACTGGGCGGGAGGTTTTTTCCCGGGTGGAGTTCGATGTGGTGCGCGATGCGCCTTTGTTTGCTGCGGAGGATTTGTATGGGTTACTTGATCCGGGGCCGGGGGCGAGCAATGTTTATGACATGCGCGAGGTGATTGCGCGGATCGTGGATCGCAGCGAGTTCGATGAGTACAAGGTGGACTTTGGGAGGACGGTGTTGTGTGGGTATGCGCGGATTGGGGGGAGAGCTGTCGGGATCGTTGCGAATCAGAAGATCAACCAGAGTCAGACGGTGGCGATGGGTCCGGCGGCGGGGACGAAGAGGACGGAGTTTGGTGGGGTGATCTATACGGAGAGTGCGCAGAAGGCGGCGCGGTTCATTATGGATTGCAATCAGAGTCTGGTGCCGTTGATCTTTCTGCATGATGTAAATGGCTTCATGGTAGGGAAGGATGCGGAGTGGAGTGGGATCATTCGGGCGGGGGCGAAGATGGTTTCGGCGGTGGCTACTTCGGTGGTGCCGAAGATTACCGTGATCGTCGGCGGGAGCTTTGGGGCAGGGCATTATGCGATGTGTGGGAAGGCTTATGATCCGCGGTTTTTGTTTGCGTGGCCTACGGCGAGGTATGCGGTGATGAGTGGGGCTTCGGCGGCTACGACGCTGGCCGAGGTTAGGGCGAAGCAGGTGGAGCGTGGTGGGGTGGCTTTGTCGGAGGAGCAGCGGAAGGCGATCTATGACGAGATCAAGGCTACCTATAATGCGCAGGCTGATCCGAGGTATGGCGCGGCGCGGCTTTGGATCGATGCGATTGTCGATCCGGTTCGGACGCGGGAGGTGCTGATGACTGCTTTGGAGGCGACGGCTTTGAATTTGGAGGTGGGGCGGTTTAATGTTGGGGTCTTGCAGACTTGAGGTCGACTTCGGATTTGTACAGATGGAATGGATAAGGCGTAACGGTGATTCGAGGGATGAAAAGCTGATAAGAGCGGATCGGTGTGGGTTCTTTGGTGCCATCTTCATCTTTCTAGGTCTAGGTACCACTTTCATCTTCTAGGTGCCATCTTCATGGGTGGCGAGGATGTTTGATTGGGACGCGAGAGTAATGCGACTGCTCGATCCTTTGAGTTCGGATTTGGGGAGGTGTTGGTGGGTGACACAATGGATGTGTTGAGGGATTGGGGTTGGGATGAGTGATTTGGTGAAGATTGTGGAGTGTCCGCGGGATGCCTGGCAGGGGCTGCCTTTGAAGATGGCGGCGGAGATTAAGGCGGATTATTTGCGGACGCTGGTGGCGGCGGGGTTCAAGCATATCGATGCGGTGAGCTTTGTTTCGGCGGCGGCGGTGCCGCAGATGGCGGACTCGGAGAAGGTGTTGGAGTATCTTGATCCGCCGGACGATGTCGAGATTATTGCGATTGTGGTGAATGAGAAGGGCGCGGAGCGGGCGGTGAAGACGGGGGCGGTGTCGACGCTGGGATTTCCTTACTCGGTGTCGCCGGGGTTTCTGCAGCGGAACCAGAATCAGACGCCGGAGGAGAGCCTGGAGGCTCTTGAGGCGGTGGGGACGATTGCGTATAAGGCAGGAATGGATGTAGTGGCGTATATTTCGATGGCGTTCGGGAATCCCTATGGGGATGCCTGGGATATTGATGAGGTAGTGGCGGCTTGTGACCTGCTTGTGGATAGCGGGGTAAGGCAGATCTCGCTGGCTGATACGGTGGGGTTGGCTACTCCGAAGATGGTGGCGGATGTGTTGGCAGATGTGATGGCGGTGCATGACGAGCTGGAGATTGGGGTGCATCTGCATGCGCGGTATGACGGGGCGGCGGAGAAGATTCGGGCGGCGTATGGGGTGGGGTGCAGGAGGTTCGATGCGGCGATTGGAGGGCTGGGGGGATGTCCGTTTGCGCAGGATGCGCTGGTGGGAAATATTCCTACGGAGACGTTGATCGCGGTGCTGCGGGAGTTGGGGGCGGAGTTGCCGGAGATGAGACCGCTGGATGGTTTAATTCTGGCGACGGAGGAGATTTCGCGGAAGTTCGGGGTTAAGGTTCAGTAGGCTGGCGCGGTTCGAACGGGAAGACGAGGGAATGATGGGTTATAAGACGATTCTGGTTTCTGAGGTGGTTGGGGTTCGGACGATTCGGTTGAACCGGCCGGAGCGGCGGAATGCGATGACTCCGGCGATGCAGGAGGAGTTAATTGCGGCGTTGACGGAGGCGGGGACGACGGCGGAGTGCCGGGTGGTGGTGTTGGCGGGGGCGGGTGAGGCTTTTTGTGCGGGGGTGGACCTGACGCATCTGCAGGCGATGGCGGAGGAGTCGGTGGCGGAGCACAGGGCGGATGCGGAGCGGACGGCGAGGCTGTTTATGACGCTGTATGCGCTGGAGAAGCCGACGATCGCGGCGGTGCATGGTCCGGCGGTGGCGGGAGGGACGGGGCTGGCGACGCTGTGCGACTTTACGCTGGCGGCTCCGGACGCGAAGTTTGGGTATACGGAGGTGCGGGTGGGGTTTGTGCCAGCGCTGGTGGCGGCGTTTCTGGTGTTGCAGATTGGGGAGAAGAAGGCTCGGGAGCTTTGTTTGACGGGACGGGTGTTTGGGGCGGAGGAGGGGTATCGGCTGGGGTTGGTGAGCGAGCTGACGACGGCGGAGGGGTTGGAGATACGGGTGCATCAGTTGGCGAAGTGTCTGGCGGCGAACTCGCCTGCGGCGCTGGCGGCTACGAAGAGGCTATTGGTGGAACAGAACAAGGTTTGGCTGGACCGGGCGATCGCTGCCTCGTTGGAGGCGAATGCCAGGGGGCGGGAGACAGCGGACTTTCGGGAGGGGGTTTCGGCGTTTCTGGAGAAGAGAAAGGCTGTTTGGGCAAAATAAACGCTGTGTTGAGAAGGCGACGGTGGTTTGGGGAAGGGTTTCGATAGACTGGTCTGATGATTCAAAGTGTGGATGTGGAGGCGAAGGTGGTGGCGTCGCGGGTGCGGGTGCGCTACGCGGAGACGGATCAGATGGGTGTCGTGTATCACGCGAACTATCTGGTGTGGTTCGAGGTAGGGCGGGTGGAGTTTATGCGGGCCCGGGGGCTGAGCTACAAGCAGATGGAGCTTGAAGAGAGCTGTCTGATTGCGGTGGTGGAGGCGAATGCGAAGTTTCGGGCTCCGGCGCGGTATGACGACGAGCTGGTAGTGGAGACGGAGCTGACGAGTCTGCGGGGAGCGGTGATCCGGTTTGAGTACAGGGTGGTGCGGGAGTCGGATGGGGTGCTGTTGTGCGAGGGGCATACAGTGCATGTAGTGGTGGGCAGGGATATGAAGAAGCGGCGGATGCCGGAGCGGTATGCGGAGATGCTGTATCCGCAGACGATGGTCGATCTTCAGGCGAGATGAATGGAGGACGAGGTAATCTAACCGAGGCTCTTGAGCCGGAGAGAACGAATGGACGAGCAGGGGAAGAAGATTGCGCTGATTACGGGTGCGAACAAGGGGTTGGGGCTGGAGACGGCGCGGCAGTTGGGCAGGATGGGGATTACGGTGTTGGTGGGGTCGCGGGATCTGGCCAGGGGTGAGGCGGCGGCCGCGGGGTTGAAGGGCGAGGGGATCGATGCTTTTGCGTTGAAGCTGGATGTGGTGGAGGATGCCGACGTCCGGGCGGCGGCGGGGTGGATTGAGGAGCGGTTCGGCAGGCTGGATATTCTGGTGAACAATGCCGGGGTGCTGCTGGATCAGGATCGTCCGCATAACCGGACTAGTACGACTTCGCAGGAGCTCCTGCGGGAGACTTTCGAGACGAATTTTTTTGCGGTGGTGGCTTTGACGCAGGCGTTGTTGCCGCTGCTGCGGAAGAGCGCGGCAGGACGGGTGGTGAATCTTGTGAGTATTTTGGCTTCGTTGACTTACCATGCGACGCCGGGATCGCCGGTCTATGACTCGAATACGTTTGCTTACGATACTTCGAAGACCGCGTTGAACTCGTTTACGGTGCATCTGGCGCATGAGCTTCGGCATACGAAGATCAAGGTGAACTCGGCGGACCCTGGGTGGCCGAAGACGGAGATGGGTGGGCCGAACGCGACGATGGAGATTTCTGAGGGAGCGAGGACTCCGGTAGAGCTGGCTACGCTGGGGGAGGATGGGCCTACCGGTGGGTGCTTTCATGCTGGGGAGCCGGTGCCTTGGTAGGGATCGTGGCGACTCACCCTTCGATGGTAGTGCCCATCTAGGTGAGGAGGGTGCGGGGCTTTATGTTTTCGCGGATGAAGGTAATGGTGGTCTCGAGGGGTGTGCCGGGGCCGAAGATGGCGGAGACGCCGTTTTGTTTGAGGTGAGGGATGTCTTCTTCGGGGATGGTTCCGCCCAGGACCAGGAGGATGTCTTCGGCGTGCTGGGTTACGAGCAGGTCGTGGATGCGGGGGAGGATGGCGTTGTGGGCTCCGGAGAGGATGGAGAGGCCGATGCAGTCGACGTCCTCCTGGATGGCGGCGGAGACGATCATCTCGGGAGTCTGGCGGAGGCCGGTGTAGATGACCTCCATGCCAGCGTCGCGGAGGGCGCGGGCGATGATCTTTGCACCACGGTCGTGGCCGTCGAGGCCGGGCTTGGCTACAAGGACGCGGATGGGTGCGGGATGGGGCATCGAAGCGAAAGTATACTTGGCGGGCTTACGCCGGCGCTATTGGCTCGGGATTCTTCCGTTCCAGATTGGGCTGAAACATAGGAGCTTAGTGGATGGAGATTTGCTTGGCGGTTTCGGGGTCGGAGGCTGCCTGGCGCGCTCTGAGGTTCTTGCTGGATGAGGAAAGGTTGGAGCGGAGGGCGGAGAGATCGTTGGTTTGGTAGGAGGCGTTAGGGGCTAGGGCGATGCGCCAGGCCTTGGCGTACTTCCAACTGACGTAGGTGGAGTGGTAGAGATGCAGGAGGAGGCCTTCGCGACCGTCGAGAAAGCCGAAGCGGAAGAGATAGTTCCAAAGGAAGGTGAACATCGGAACGATGGCGATGTTCCAGTAGAAGGCAGGGAAGCCGCGGCTGGTCCTGCCCTTGGAGTAGAGGAGATCGGCTCCGAGGGTGCTGTAGCGGTCCATGTGCTCGATGTAGCTCTCGAGGGTGGGATAGGCGTGGTGGATGATGTCGTGACGGAGGGTCTCGAGTTTGCCCTCGAAGGCGATGGTCTCGTGGACGGGTCGCTCGGAGAAGCGGGCGGGTGGCGCGAAGTTGGCAGAGTGGCGGCGGAAGAGACGGAGTTTGGGGTCGGGATAGAAGCCGCCGAAGCGAACCCAATGGTTGAGGAAGAGATTGCGGCGTTTGAGCAGATAGGCGTCCGCGGATGGATCCTCGGTGAGGAGGGTTCGTATCTCGATCTGGAGCTCGGGGGAGAGCTCTTCGTCGGCGTCCAGCGAGAGGACCCACTGGGAGGTGCACTTCTCGATGGCGGAGTTCTTCTGGGCGGCGAAGCCCTTCCAAGGCTCGGATATGACTTTGACGTTGGGATAAGAGGCGGCGATTTCTAGGGTGCGATCGGTTGAGCCGGAGTCTACGACGATGACTTCATCGGCAAAACGAACGCTGGCCAAGGTGCGCGGGAGGTTCGACTCTTCATTGAGTGTGATGATTGCAACGGACAGGGTGGACTGCATATTCGATAACCTTCCCTAGGGGCAAGTATTGCAGATGGCGCATACAACAATGAATCAAGGGTCGTCAGAGTATGGTGAGACTTGTTTTCGAAAGCATACAGCACGAAGTCCTCCCGGCGCGGCTCTCTTTTTGATCCGACGTGAATGTGTTTATCAACTATGGGAAGCGGCGTAGGTCAGGGAAGGGCGATGGTGGGATCGCCGAGGTGCTCGCGGAGGAGACGCTGGGTGAGGGTTTTGAGGTCTTCGCCGGTCTTGGAGAGGGTGAAGTCGTGGGCGGACTCGGACCAATCGAGCTTGTAACTGGTGGACTGGGCGGAGATCCAGATTTGACGGACAGGGGTGTTGGGGGTGAGGACGAACTTGCTGGAGCCGTTCTCGAAGATGATGTTCATGACGCCGTTGTTGTCTTCGAACTCGAAGGTGCCGGAGTCGTCCTCGGCGGCGATGAGGGACTGCTTGAGGGCTTCGAGGGAGGAGTCGGACTCGCGGCGGAAGGTGGCTTCGTCGATCATGAGTACAGTTTAGCTGGTTGGCGAGGCAACGTGGTTTGCATGGAGGTGTGACGGTGGCAAAAAAAAGGCCGCCCATGGGATGAAGGCGGCCCGCAGAAAAGTCGTTTGAATTTATTGGACCGTCAGCGTGAGGCTGGTTTGCTGTGTGATGGCTCCAGAGGTGGCGGCGATGGTGATCTTCGACTGGCCGGTTGGGGTTCCGGGAGTGGAGGGAGTGGTTGGGTTGGAGGAGCCGCCGCAGCCCAGAACGAATCCAGTGGAGGCGATGAGGAAGATTGCCAGTCCCAGGAGACGGAATGGGTGAACTGCGATTGCGGTGAAGCGCCGGCGGAAGACGAGCAGTGAAGCAAAGGGAAGAAGCAGGGCAGAGGTGATGCCTGCGGGGGAGGCTCCTCCGAGGCGTTTGCGTTGCAGACTCGCCGATGCTTTGGAGGTCTGGATGGTGAGGGTGGAGACAGCGCTGGTGGTGGCGGAGACGGTGAGTTGAGCTGGAGCGAAGGTACAGGTGGCTCCGGTAGGCAGGCCGCTGCAGGTGAGAGTGACTGTTCCGCTGAAGTTGTTGGTGGGGGCGGCGCTGATTGTGGCTTGCGTGGAGGATCCAGCGGTTACGTTCGCCGATGCGGTGGAGGCACTGAAGCCGTAGGTTGGTGTTCCTGTGGGCGCTGGATCGTTGGAGATGCCGGCGAGCAGGCCGTGCGCTTCTCCGGCGAGCCCGGCGGTGAAGTAGACGGTGCTTGGGTCGCCTCCGCTGATGGGGGTGTTGCCGGGGAGCAACTCCCAGAGGCTGGCGTAGGTGAGGGGCTTGCCTGTTCCGTCGATGAGCTGGCCGAGGTAGGCGTAGGTCTTGGGGTCGTAGACGTTGATGAGGCCGTCGCCGAAGTTTCCGATGAGGAGATCGTTGCTGAAGATGCCGAAGCTGGCTGGAGCGAAGGCTACTCCCCAAGGTGAGTTGAGATTGCCGCCGGTGACGGCGCGGGCGATGAATTTACCTGAGGTGTCGAAGACGCTTACGATGCCGTTGCCGGGGGCATCTACGGTGCGGAATGGAGTGGTCGTGGTGCGGACGCCGTAGGTTACGAAGACCTGAGTTCCGATGGCGTGGACGGAGTAAGGAGAGTACGTGGCGGGGAGGGTGGGATCGGTGAAGGCGCCGGTGAGGGTCGCGAGCTTGAAGGTGCTGTCATAGACTTCGATCGCGTTGCCTTGACCGAAGTTGGCAGCGAGGATGTAGCTGCCGGTGGTGTTGGTGATGAGGGCCAGGTCGGTGTAGGTGGCCTTGGCGGCACTGTTGTTGATGACGATCTGGGAGATGGCGTTGGCGGTGCCTAGCTTGCTGTTCCAGCCGGAGATGGTGCCGTCGAGGGTGGAGAAGAGGAAGGAGGCTTTGGTGCCGTTCGGCAGGAGGAAGCCGGTGAGCGCTCCCGTCGAGATGCAGCCGGCGGGGAGACCAGTAGCGGTCGGAAGGCCGGAGGCCGCGGGGACGATGACTTTGAAAGGAATGACGCCGGTGGCCTGGGCTACGTAGCTGAAGCCGGTTGCTTGCGCGCTGATCCACCAGGTGGGGCTTGCCGACATTCCCCAGGGGTTGATGAAGTTGGCGTCGGTGGTGACGGCTGGAACGGAGCCGTCCGAGATCAGGTTGGTGACTTTATATGCGCCACCGGTCTGTGCTGTCGCTGGAAGAGTCAGGGAGGCGATTGCAAGGGCGAGGGCGGCGAGAGTTGTCGTGACTGCCTTCGAACCTGTGGAGGGTGCGTGAAGTTTGGCTTCGCTGGATAGATGGGTAGGAAGGGCTGCGTAACGCATAGTGCCTCACTTTTCTTGCTGTGTGCAGGGGCCCTGCCGGTTCCTTTGGATGTCCGGTATAGGTTGAAGAGTAGTGAAAGGGAGTGAGGTGTGTTGTCAGGGAATTGTCTGGGGTTCGTCATTTGATTGTGTTACTTGGCTGCGTTGAGACGAGGCTTTACGCGCGTGATGACGCGCAGGCGTGTGCCTGCTGCGCTTGGATTGAGACTGCAGATGCGGGTCGCTTCGTAAGGCTTAAACGCTTCGTTTGGCTTAGACGCAGAGTACGTGGACGTTTTGTTGCTCGAAGAGCTTGACGAGTTCTGGCGCGACGTTGTCGTCGGTGATGATCGTGTGGATCTGCGAGGGCTCGCAGACCTTGTTGGTGCTGATCATGCCGAGTTTGCTGGAGTCCGCGACTGCGATGAGGCGACGGGTGTGTCTGATCATCTCGCTGAGGATGAGCGCTTCGTCGGACTCGATTACGGTGAGGCCGTGTTCGGGATGGATGCCGGTCGCGCCGATGAAGACCTTGTCGAAGTAGAGCTTCTGGAGGGCGTTGAAGGCTGTTGCACCGACCATGGAGAAGGAGCCGGGCCAGCGGATGGTGCCTCCGGTGAGGGTGACCTGGGCGTTGGGCAGGCTGGCGAGCTCCATGCCGATGTTCACGGCGCTGGTGACGATGTGGACGTTGCCGCGATGGCGGAGGCTGCGGGCGACCTGGGTGGTGGTGGTGCCGGGGGAGAGGGCGATGGTATCGCCGTCGGAGACCATCTCGGCCGCGGCTAACGCGATGCGGCGTTTCTCGTCGGCGAAGCGCTCTTCGCGGAGAGGGAAGGCGGCGTCGAAGCGGAATGGCTCGTAGGTGAGCTTGCCGGCGAGCTCGACGCCGCCGTGGGTGCGATGGACGAGTCCGCGCTTCTCGAGCTTGATGAGATCGCGGCGCACACTGGCTGTGGAAGAGACGACAGAGGCGGCAAGATCTTCCACGCTGCTGGTTCCTTTCTGAAGAAGGAGGCGAAGGATTTGGTTGGCGCGATCATCTGTTTTTGCCGGCACTCGGAACTTCCTTTCTAAGAACGGGTTTGAAGGCGTTTTAGGTATCCATCATTTATATGACGATATGAATGTCAATTCTGCATAATTGTGCAAATTTATTTGACTTTAACCTAACGTTCTTTCTATTCTCACCGTCATAGTCCTGTTCCTAATGTTTCCCTGATGTCGGTTTGGCAAGAGCGGCGCCTCCCTTCAATTCTCCCTGCCCGCGTTTTATTTCGGCCGAATTTAACTCCCAACAGTTACGAAGTGAGGATTTGCATGAGAAGTAAACTTTTTCACTATTTCGGTGCATGCGCGTTTGCGGCGTTTGCGGGAATGCCCATTGCGCAGGCACAGACAGTCACCGGCTCGATTACAGGCCAAGTCACCGACTCCACCGGCGCAGTGTTGCCGGAGGCGCATGTGACGGCTGAAAACGTCGACACCGGCGTGAAGACAGAGGCGACGACCAACAACGCAGGCGTGTACAGCATCCGCTTTCTGCCTATCGGGCACTATCGGGTGAGGGTCGAGGCTGCGGGGTTTTCAACGCAGACGGTCGCTCCGTTCACGCTGGAGATCAACCAGACGGTGAAGCTGAATGAGAAGCTGGCGGCTGGCGCTTCCAGCACGGTGGATGTGAACGGCGGCAGCGCTCCGGTTCTGAATACTACCGATGGGACTTTGGGGATTACGATTTCGACCAATCAGATTGCTACGATGCCTCTCAATGGGCGTAATTTTTCTTCGATTACGCTGTTTCAGCCTGGGGCTGTGACGTCTACGCCTGGTGGGATGCAGGGTACCAATGCGTTAGAGCGCAATACGCTGAGCAGCGGAATTGCGTCGGTCAACGGGAATCGGACGCAGGCGAACAACTACACCCTCGATGGAATCGATATGAACGAGGGGCAGAACAACCTGATCGGTTATACGCCAGCACCGGATGCTATTGCGGAGATCAAGGTGATCTCTGCCAATGCACCTGCGACTTATGGCAATGTCAATGGCGGGGACGTTGTTTCGGTTCTGAAGACCGGCACGAACCACTTCCATGGAAGTGCGTACGCTTATTTGGAGAACGACAAGCTGGATGCCAATTCGTGGTCCAACAACTTCCAGCACATTGCGATTCAGCCTTTCACTCAGACACAGTTTGGAGGGACGCTCGGCGGGCCTATTTACAAGAATAAGCTCTTCTTCTTTGCGGATTATGAGGGTGTGCGGCAACACACGGGAGGAATGGGTAGCGCCAGTGTCTTGACTGCGGCCATGCGTAACGGAGATTTTTCCGCAGTGCCGCAGCTTCACGATCCAGAGAATAACTTCGCTCTCTATCCAGGTAACAAAATTCCAATTGTCAATCCGGTAGCAAAGTTTCTCTTTGCCCATCCCGAGCTTTACCCCCTTCCGAATCAGGCGCCGACCGATGGGGTCGCACAGAACAATTTCCAAGGGCCACAGCGGACTTTTAAAGTGAATAACCAGGGAGACGTCAAGATAGAGTGGGATCCTAATGCAGCCGATAAGATCACAGGCTTCTATTCGCAGTCAGACGCATTCGATGGTACCGTCGCTGTGCTTGCCATCAGCTTCCCATCGCAGAATGTTTTTCCGACGAAGATCTTCGGCGCCACATGGGTCCACGTCATCTCTCCGGAGATCGTCAACCAGGCGCGTATCGGCTTTACTCGCGTGAGGTGGGATGATGGCATTCCAACCGATCCAAGCGGCGCCTTCGGTCTAAACGGAAATTCTGAAGTTGGAATTCCTTTTGGGGTGCAACAGTACGTTGGCTTTTCGGGTATTAACTTCGGACAGGATTTAAGTGGCACCGCTCTTGGAACACCTGCTCAGCCACAGATTTTGCGTGACAACACCTTCAGCTATGGTGACGATCTAACCTGGCAACACGGTAAGCACCTGTTGAGTATGGGTGTTCAGGCGATTCGCTATCAACAGAATTATATGGTCCAGTCCCCTCAGGGAGCGCTGGGACAGTTTACTTACGATGGCAGCTTTACGGGAATTCCGAATGCGAATAATTCGTTGAATGATGGATATTCCGGTGCCGACTTTGTTCTCGACCGCGTGCAGAGCGAGCAGATCCAACTCCCTGGGGCACTGGTGGGTAATCGGCAGTGGCGTGCTGCTGTCTTCTTTCAAGATGACTGGAAGGTGACCGATAAGCTAACCCTGAACCTTGGTCTACGTTATGAGTACAACCAGCCATGGACAGAGGTAAACAATAAGACAGCGAATGTGTTGCTTGACTCAGGTACGGTCGAGTATGCGAAACATGTCCCGGCCGGTGCGCCTGCTGGTTCGATCGTTTGCGATAACCCAGCATGTTACCAACCGAACTATGCGCAGGTGATGCCCCGCATCGGCTTTGCCTACCAGATCATGCCAAGCTGGGTCGTGCGCGGTGGATACGGTACCTCAAGCTTCTTTGAAGGAAACTCTAACAATCAGAGATTGACCTTTAATTCGCCGTTCGTTCAGTCCAGTCAACTGACCGCCGTCTCCCCAAGTTTGGGGAATCCCGGCACACCGTTTGCTGCGGCTCAAGGTTTTGCGATTACTGCAAGCTCAATCAATAATGTCGGTTTCGGAGCCTGGCCCCAGAACATCAAACCTGCTTACATCAACGAATTCAACCTGACGACCGAATATGCGATCACAGGTAAGACCACGTTTACGATTGGATATGTCGGTGAGACAGGACAGCATATTGAGGACTATCGCAATGGTAATCAACTCACTACCGCGCAGGCAGCGATTAGCGATCCGTTGCCGCCGGGCGCACCTATTCCGGCAGCCGCTGTTGCTCCGTTTGCGAAACTGGTAGGGCAGACCGGCACGCTGCTGGTTACGGAATCGAACGCGATGATGAACTATAACGCTCTCCAGACCACGTTGCGTCATCGCGCCGATAAGGGGCTCGAGTTCACCATCAACTACACCTACGGCCGTGCCATGACGAACAGCGCAGGAAACTACGCTGGAAATAATGATGTGAACGTGCAGAATGGCTCGTTTCAAAATGGCTACAACGGCCATGCCGACTATGGTCCGGCGGCGCAGGATGTACGGCACAACCTATCGGCAACGGCTGTGTATGAGGTTCCCTACGGACGTGGCAAGATTTATGGCTCGAATTTAAATCGTGCTCTGGATCTACTGGTGGGAGGCTGGACGGTCTCCGGTACGGCGATCGCTTACTCAGGCTTTCCGATCTCGATCTTTGGCCCACGCGCTGACGGGACGAATGCCATTGGTGATTCAAGAGCCAATCAGGTTCATAAACTTCATATCCATAACCGTACCGTACAAAACTGGTGGGGTAAGGATCTCTCGGCTCGTCCTTGCGGGAGTGATGGCAGCGACTCTAACGTTTGTGCTTATGGACCGGCGACAGCCTTTACCTTTGGTACTGCTTCCGTCGGCAGTGAACGAGCACCCGGATTCGAGCAGATCGATACGTCGGTCTTCAAGGATTTCCGTATTAGGGAGGGACAGGCGATCGGCTTCCGTGCCGACGGCTTCAATGTCTTCAACTTTGCGAGCTACGACAATCCGAACAATAACATCGGCGACACGAATTTCGGTCAGATCACGGCTAGTCGGAATCTGCCGCGGCAAATTCAACTCTCGTTGCACTACAACTTCTAACTCAGAATACCTATGGCTGACCGCGAAACGGTCAGCCATAAGTATTTCTAACCTTCAATACTTTTGATTTGATTGTGGCGCCGGTTCGTTGTTTTGAGCCGGCGCTGATCTTTGTGAGGATTAGTTTTATTAAGGGCGGTCGGGTAGGACGGTCCAGATGGCGTTGTCTTCCTGGCCCAGGACCCAGGCGCAGATGCCTTGCAGGTGTTGTTCTTTGGCTAGGTTGTAGCGGTCGGCGAAGCCGCGTTTTTCTGTGTAGAAGATCCATTCGCGCATCTGGTCGCGGTAGAAGAAGAAGTAGGCGGTGTGGTCCTGGGGGTCCCACTGTTCCAGGCCTTTGTAGGTGTCGCGGAGGGTTTGGGAGTCGGCGGCGCTGATGTAGTCGGCGGTGATGTTTGGCTTTTGATCTTTGTCGTTGGCGCCCGGATCGCCGGTGTACCAGTGGTAGCCGTAGAGGGCTATGCCTAGCGATAGCTTTTCTTTCGGGACGACCTTCAAGGCGTAGTCTAGGTTTTCGTTCATCCATGTCCATCCGCCGACGGGGCCTGGGGTGGTCCAGCGGGTGTGTTGGTCATAGGTCATGAGGCAGATGAGGTCGACTGATTCGCTGAGCGCCTTGAGGTCGAAGACGCCGCGCCAGTCGGCGAAGATCCATTTGCTAAAGGCGGTGTGTCCGGGGTGTCCGGGGGCGTTGGGTACTACGGCTATCTGGAGTTGGAGGTGTTCGCGGTGCATTGCATCGGCGATCTGTTTGACTGTGGCGGAGAGGGCGTCGCGGTCGGTCCACGAGATGTTTTCGAAGTCGAGTTGGAAGCCGTCGTAGCCGTTCTGCTTACACTCCGAGATGAGGGAAGCGATCATGGCCGTCTTGGCTTTGTCGCTGGTGAGCAGGGTGTGGACACCGATCTTATCGAAGATGGCGACGATGGGAATGAGTGAGATGTGGCGCTGCTTCACGATGCGCATTACGGTCGGGTCGGACTCTCCGGAGACCATTCCGGCTGGATCTACGTCGTACCAGGTTGGCACGATGATATCGATTTTGGTCTGGTGCTCTGTAAAATCGCGAACCGAGTCGGGGTGGTCCGTCATATAGAAGAGGGTCTTGGTCTGGGCGTGCAGGGTCGATGCGGCTAGGAGAAGGCAGGGGAGAAGTTTTTTCATTTGGGATCTCGTTTCGAGGTGCAGCTTGGGACGTCAACGCGGCAGTATCGCAAGTAGCCCGAAGAGGATTCGGGATTACTTGCGTCCTGCCGCGTTGGCGGGCGGGACTTTTTAGGTGGCGCTTTCCAGGGTTAGGGACGGTGGCACATCGGCTGGTTGAGAGCCGAATGCAAGGTTTGGCTCGCTGCCCATCTCGAAGACGATCTTTGCGCCGTTTACGATGTCGCGATGGTTGAACCAGGATTTTGTATAGGGCCTTCCGTTGAAGGTGACCGACTGAATGTACTGGTCCGTGGGCGATTTTCGGCGGGCGAGGATCTCGAGTTGTTTGCCTTTGCCGAGCTGCAAGGTGACGCGATCGAAGAGCGGCGTGCCGAAGATGTAGTTGCCGCTGACGGGATCCACGGAGTAGAAGCCCATTGCGCTCATGATGTACCAGGCGGACATCTGGCCTACGTCCTCGTTGCCTTGCAGGCCATCGGGTAGAGCCTTGTACATGGTCTCCATCAGCATGCGAACGCGGGCCTGAGTCTTGTGGGGCTGGCCTGCGTAGGCGTACAGGTATGCGATGTGGTGCGAGGGCTCGTTGCCGTGGGCGTACTGGCCGACGAGGCCGGCGATGTCGGGTGGTGCGTCGGCGGGCAGGGTTGATGGTTGATTGAAGAGCTCGTCGAGTTTGGCGAGGAACTGCTGCTGCCCACCCAGGATGTCGATGAGACCCGCGGCGTCGTGCTGGATGGCGAAGGTCGCCTGCCAGGAGTTGGACTCAGTGAAGTCGCGCCACTTCTTGGAGGTTCCCATTTCGATGGGATTGAATGGAGCGGCCCACTGGCCGTTTGCGAGTTTGGGACGGGCGAAGTTGATGGAGCGGTCGTAGTAGTTGCGGTAGTTGCGCGAGCGCTCTACAAGCATTGCGGCGTCGTCGGAGTGGCCGAGCTTTTTGGCTACGTGCGCGATGGACCAATCGTCGTAGCAGTATTCGAAGGTCTTGCTGACCGACTCTTCTTCCAGATCGCAGGGGATGTAGCCCTTGGAGCGGTAGTAGCCGAGGCCGCGGATGTCGTCGACCATGGCCCGTTTCAGCATGACTCTGTAGGCGCGGTCGTAGTCGACGCCGGTGACGCCCTTGTTGCAGGCTTCAGCGATGACGGCGGCGGAGTGGTATCCGGTCATAGTTCCGGTCTCGCAGCCCTGGAGCGGCCATACAGGCATGCCTGCGGGGCTTTGTTCGGCCATGCGGATCAGCGTGTTGACGAAGTCGGGCACGCGCTCCGCGGACATCAGCGTGTACAGGGGGTGCGCGGCGCGGTAGGTGTCCCAGAGAGAGAATGTGGTGTAGTTGCGCTGGCCGGGATCGAGCTGATGGTTTTGCTTATCCATGCCGCGATAGCTGCCGTCGACATCGTCGAAGAGCGAGGGGCCGAGCGAGGCGTGATAGAGGGCGGCGTAGAAGATTCGCCGGTGGGTGTCGTTCGAGGTAGTGATCTGGATGCGGGAGAGCTGCTGATTCCACTTGTCACGGGCGCTGCGGCGAACCTGCTCGAAGTCCCATCCGGGGAGCTCGGCTTTGAGGTTATTGGCTGCGGATTCCGCGCTGACGCCGGAGATGCCGGTCTTCACCATGATGACTGGATGATGCGTGAGGTCGAAGAAGAGGACGCATTTGAGGGACTTTCCGGTGAGCGGCTGGGTGCCTGCCGGGACCTCGGTGCCTTCCTGGTAGAAGACGGCGCGAACGGGTTGCTGCGAGAACTGCATGGTGAAGTAGATCTGCCGTCCGTTGCCCCAGGCTTTTGTGGTGCGTCCGCCGGCGAGAGTGTCGGGTGAGGTGCTCTGCAGTGAGGCGTTCACTACGGCTGATTCGCCGTTGTAGGCGTAGCTGTGTTCGAGATCGACGATGATGTGTCCGCTCGTCGGAGCGCCCTTGCCGGTGGGGAAGCTGTACCGATGGAGGCCGGTGCGCTCGGTTGCTGTGAGCTCGGCGCGGATGCCGTAGTCCTTCAGGAGAACGGAGTAGAAGCCGGGCTCGGCGTGTTCGTCGTTATGGTCGAAGCGGGAGCGGTAGCCGGCGTCCGGGTTGCTGCGCGGGCCAGGTACGATCTTCGACTCGCCGGTGCCGGGCATGACGAGGAAGTCGAGCAGGTCGCCACAGCCGGTGCCGCTGAGGTGCGTGTGGCTGAAGCCCATGATCGAGGTGTCGGAGATGTGGTAGCCGGAGCACCAATCCCATTGGTCGTTGAAGGTGTCGGGGCTGAGTTGGACCGCGCCGAAGGGAACCGTGGCTCCGGGGAAGGTATGTCCGTGTCCGCCTGTGCCAATTTTGATGTCGACCAAGGACGCTGGATCGGATGCTGCGTCGTTCTTCTTGGATCCGGGAATAACTTTGCCGAGTGCACTGGTTTCGGCTGCGCCTACTGCACAAGCAGCAGAGACACCACCGAGGAATGTTCTTCTGGAAATCACTTTCGCTCCGTCTCTTGAGATCAAAAACACTATGAAGGTTGATAGGCGCATTTATGATCGCCTACGTACGAGTTATTTGACGTAGAGTAGACGGAGTATGTGTGGAGGCGATCATAATAATGATCGTTTTACCGTCAAAAAGTCTTAATAATGAAAATATCACGTTGACCTATCTAGAGCTGCAATTGGGGCTTTGAAAGACCTCAACTCCAGATTATGTCTAACCACTTCCCAATGGATCGAATATGACGCGCTTTACGATGACCCGCCGAGAGATGCTACGGCTTGCAGCAGGTTCTGCAGCCTCGGCCACACTGCAACCATTGACTGCCCTGGCCGATGTGGGGGGCTCGTTCGTCTCCCGGCGTCCGCCGGTGCAGGATAGGAGATTCCGCAGTGCGGCGGTCGAGACCTATATTTCGAACGTGAGTGGGAAGATCGGCGATCCCGAGCTGGCGTGGTTGTTTGGGAACTGCTATCCGAATACGCTCGATACGACTGTGGAGTTCGGAAGCTTTGAGGGGAAGCCGGATACGGCTGTGATTACGGGTGATATTGCTGCGATGTGGCTGCGCGATTCTTCCGCCCAGGTTTGGCCTTATCTCCCCCTGGCGGGAAAGGATACGGCGCTGCGCCAGATGCTCGAAGGTATTATTCGCAGGCAGGCTCGCTGTATCCTTATCGATCCTTATGCTAATGCTTTTATGGCGAACCTCGATGCGCCCGCGCTGGAGTGGAGCCGAAGCGATGCGACGGAGATGAAGCGTGGCGTCGGGGAGCGTAAGTGGGAGCTTGATTCGCTGTGCTATCCCATACGGCTGGCCTATGGGTATTGGCGTGCGACTGGAGATACAGCTCCCTTCGACCAGGGCTGGCGGGCGGCGATGAAGTTGGCTGTGGAGACGATGCGCGTCCAGCAGCGCAAGCATGGACTGGGACCCTACCGCTTTCAGAGAGCCTCAAAGGCTCCTACCGAGACTTTGCCTGCTGATGGATATGGCGCTCCGGTGCGGCCGGTAGGGCTGATCGCTTCCGGATTTCGGCCCTCGGATGATGCCTGCACCTTTCCTTTTCTGGTTCCTTCGAATCTATTTGCGGTTACGGCTCTGGGATATCTGGCGCAGATGGCCGATAAGATTCTGCATGATACGACCCTGGCGAATGAAGCGGCGGCGTTGGCGGCCGAGGTGTCGGGTGCGTTGCGACAGTATGCGGTGGCGCAGACTCCACAGGGCTCCATCTGGGCCTATGAGGTGGACGGCTATGGCAGCCAGTTGCTGATGGATGACGCAAATGTGCCGAGTCTGTTGGCTCTCCCTTATCTTGGGGGGGCTTCTGATGCGGCACTGTATGCCCGCACACGGAGCTTCGTCTGGAGCGAACGGAATCCGTGGTTCTTTCAAGGAAGCGCGGGGGAGGGCATCGGCGGACCTCACGAAGGTAAGGACATGATCTGGCCTATGGCCCTTACGATCTACGGACTTACGAGCGAGTCGAATGCCGAGATCCTGCGCGCGATCGAGATGCTGAAGCATGCCAGCGCCGGGTCGGGCTTTATGCATGAGAGCTTCAATAGCAACGATGCCACGAAATTTACGAGGAGTTGGTTTGCTTGGGCGAACTCCTTGTTTGGGGAGTTGGTTGCGAAGACGGCCGATAAACAGCTTTTGTCGAGCTAAGTTAATTTGCTGGCAACGAATTTCTGCCCTTCTTTATCTCTTCGCGTCTTAGAGGCCTATGAATTCAAGTGGGATCTCTCGATGAGTCATGCCTCTTCCCGTTTGTAGATGAGTGTTGTCTGACCGAGTTGCGGTGAGCGGACGTTGCCTGTCGTGGGTGGGTGCGGAATGAGTGGCATTAAGTCACCGGAGCGGCGTCAGCCTTGCTGACAGCCGCTTTACTTTTGTGCTAGAAATAATTCGTTATTCAACAGGTGAATCCACTGGAATTTGAGGGGCAGTGCGCGGTAGTGCTCGGAGGCTCATCCGGGATCGGTAGAGCGATCGCTCTGGGGTTTGCGCGAGCGGGCGCCACGGTCGTGGTTTCCTCCCGCTCGCTCGATGCTGTCGATACGATAGCGACCGAGATCGAACGATTTGGCGGAAAGACGCTTCGTGTTGCCAGCGATGTGGTCGACCGCGAATCGCTCGAGTGCTTGCGCGAAGCGGTCCTGGGAGCGTTTGGCTCCGTCGACATTTTGGTCAATGCAGCAGGAGTTACAAAGCGCTTGCCCACGCTGGAGATGGACGAGGATACCTGGAAGCGAATCATGGACGTGAACCTAAACGGAACACTTCGGGGTTGCCAGGTCTTTGGAGAGAAGATGCTGGAACAGCGGTCCGGAAAGATCATCAATATTGCTTCGCTTTCCACGTTTGTAGCGTTCCACGAGGTGGCGGCCTACTGCGCCAGCAAGGCGGCGGTTGGGGCGTTGACCCGCTCCCTGGCGGTAGAATGGGCGCCGTTCGGCGTTGCTGTGAATGCTATTGCTCCCGGGGTGTTCCCCACTGCTCTCAATAGCAAGATTATCGATAGCCCGCGTGGGCAGGAGCTTCTGATACGCACACCCATGCATCGGTTCGGCGATCCTGAGGAGTTGGTATCGACCGCGCTTTATCTGGCGAGAAAAGAGACGTCCTTCACCACTGGACAGATCGTTGTGGTTGATGGTGGGATGCTTGCGAGTGGGGTGAATCAGTGAGTGAAAAGCATGATCGGATTCCATGTCGGTCGAATAATTTCGTGTACACAAATAAAGGGCGGAAATATGGCTACGCGGGTTTATAAAAAGTCACAGTTCGGTAAGGCGACGTTCTTTGCAGCAACGTTGCTCGTGGGGCAATATCTGCTCGCTCAGAAGAGCGGAGCGATTTCCGCCAAAGCTGTTCCAGAGAGCGCAAAGTTGCCGTATCTCGACCCCTCTCTTCCGATGGAAGATCGTGCGAAGGATCTTGTCAGCAGGATGACGCTCGATGAGAAGGCGGCCCAGTTAGTGAATACGGCGCCTGGGATCCCGAGGCTCGGGGTTCCTGCCTACGATTTCTGGACTGAAGGTCTGCACGGCGTGGCGCGTTCCGGCTATGCAACGCTTTTCCCGCAGGCGATAGGAATGGCGGCTACCTTCGATGAACCTCTGCTTGGGAGGATTGGCGAGGTCGTATCGACCGAGGCACGAGCGAAGTATAACGAAGCCGTTCGGCATGACGTTCACTCCATCTACTACGGACTTACGATCTGGTCTCCCAACATCAATATCTTCCGCGATCCGCGTTGGGGACGTGGGCAGGAGACCTATGGCGAAGATCCGTTCCTGACATCGCGCCTGGGCACTTCGTTTGTAAAGGGTCTGCAAGGGAACGATCCGAAGTACTACCGCGTCATTGCGACGCCGAAGCACTTTGCCGTGCACAGTGGCCCGGAGAATAGCCGCCATCGTTTCAACGTCGAACCTACACCACACGATCTCTGGGACACCTATCTTCCGGCGTTCCGCGCCACGATCGTAGAAGGTAAGGCGAACAGCATCATGTGTGCCTACAACGCCGTGGACGGCAAGCCAGCCTGCGCCAGCGATCTTCTGCTGAAGGATATTCTTCGGGATAAGTGGAAGTTTCAAGGCTTCGTGACGTCAGATTGTGGCGCTGTCGATGACTTTTTCGAGAAGAATGCTCACAAGTATTCGCCGGACGCAGAGCATGCCTCGGTCGACGGTATTCGTATGGGCACGGATACGAACTGCGGCAGAACTTATAAGAAGCTGGCGAGCGCAGTGAGAAAAGGGCTCATTCAAGAGAGCGAACTCGATGTTTCGTTGCGTCGGCTCTTTCTGGCGAGATTCAAGCTTGGGCTGTTCGATCCGCCGACGCAGGTCAAATATGCTTCGTTACCTTTTAGCGAGACTCTTGCTCCGGCGCACACTGCGTTGGCGCTGAGTACGGCGCGTGAGTCGATGGTGCTGCTGAAGAATGAAAACCATGCATTGCCGCTTGCCAGAGGCGTGAAGACGATTGCGGTTGTTGGTCCGAACGCGGCGGAGCTCTCGGCGATCGAAGGCAACTACAACGCGGTGCCTAAGAATCCGGTGATGCCTGTCGATGGAATCGTGCACGAATTTCCTGCGGCCAAGGTGCTCTATGCTCAAGGTTCTCCGTATGCGGAGAATGTTCCGATTGTCATTCCGAGGACTCAGTTTCGAACGGCAGTGGGCGGCACGGTTGAAGGATTGAAGGCAGAGTATTTTGCGAACGATACGGGTACGGGTACGGGTAAGCCAGCGCTGGTCCGTGTCGATAAGGAGATCAACTTTGATTGGAACTCCGCGTCGCCGGCTCCTTCTCTAGATGCGAAGGAATTTTCTGTTCGTTGGAGCGGAACGTTCCAGGCGCCTGCCGCGGGTGATTACCAGATAACCGCGAATCTCGCACACTGCTATCCATGCAATAACGCGGAGAAGTTTACCGTTCGACTCGATGGCAAGGTTCTCACTGAGTTCAGCATTGGAGCGGAGAAGGAATCTCACGCATCCACTACACCACAGGTAAAGCTGCACCTCGATGATACGAAGCCCCATCCTATCGAGGTTACGTATTCGCATAAGGCGCTTCTCTTCGGCGCAGGACTCACTTTGAGCTGGGTCGCGCCACTCCAACCGGTATTGGATCAAGCGATGGAGATTGTGAAGAAGGCCGACGTCGTCGTTGCCTTCGTGGGGTTGTCGCCAGAGCTTGAGGGAGAGGAGATGCCTGTCCACATCCCCGGATTCTCTGGCGGAGACCGTACTGACATCATCTTGCCAGCGGCGCAGCAGCAGTTGCTTGAAGCAGCGAAGCAAAGTGGCAAGCCGCTGATTGTGGTGATGCTGAATGGATCGGCGGTGGCCTCTACCTGGGCACAAGAGCATGCGGATGCAATTCTGGAGGGGTGGTACCCGGGACAAGCTGGAGCGCAGGCTATCGCCGAGACTCTAAGTGGAAAGAATAATCCGGGGGGGCGCCTTCCTGTTACCTTCTATCGCAATGTCAGCGACCTGCCGCCATTGGATGATTATTCGATGGCAAACCGGACTTATCGCTACTACAAGGGCGATCCTCTTTACAGCTTTGGTTATGGCCTGAGCTATACCTCGTTCGCTTACTCGAACTTGAAGCTGAGCACCAATGAGCTGGCTGCAGGCAGCCCGCTCGAGGTAGACGTCGATGTTAAAAACACCGGGGATCGCGCGGGTGATGAGGTCGCGCAGCTCTATCTCACGCCGCCGCGGACGCCCCTTGCGCCGGTATATGCGCTTCAGGGTTTTGAGCGTATCCATCTGCTTCCTGGTGCGACAAAGCATGTTCACTTCACTCTCGATGCTCGGAAGCTCTCGCAGGTGGACACTCAGGGGACACGCGCAGTTACAGATGGAACGTATGGTGTCTCGGTGGGAGGAGCACAGCCGAAGGATGGTCACTCGGCAAACGCTTCGGTCGTCATCCACGGACGGCAGGAGATTTCTCAGTGAGTAGAGCTATTTTGCGGGTCGGGTCACTGGTGTGCCGGACTGCTATGGTGTTGATGGCAGCGGGTTTCGTAGGGTTATTGCATGCGGAGACGGGGGGGGAGGGCTGGCTACGCTATGCTCCAGTCGAGAATGTGGCGATGTATCGAGCCGTGCCGCGAACGATCGTATCCCTGGGAGACACGCCAACGGAGCAGTCGGCCGCGCGTGAATTGGAGAAGGGTTTGTCGCGGATGCTCGGGCGGACCGAGATGGTCTCTGCGGAGAAGAGGTGGGATGCGCAGAGTATCTTGATTGGGACGGAGCAGGAGATAGCTGCGAAGCATTCCGGTGGTAAGTCGACAGCGGCGCTAGCGAAGGATGGATTTTATATCTATCGCACAAGCGGTGGTTATGTCATTGCGGGCGGGGGACCGGAGGGAGTTTTGTATGGGGCGTTCCGATTTCTCCAACTGATCGCAGCGTCCAAACCGCTTCCGGCCGATCTTCGCGAGCAGCCGAGCTCTCCGATTCGCTGGGTGAATCAATGGGACAATCTTGATGGCTCAATCGAACGTGGCTATGCGGGGCGCTCGATCTTCTTCGATGGGGGTCATGTTCGACCGGATCTTTCGAGGGTTGGGGAGTATGGCCGTTTGCTGGCGTCGGTGGGGATCAACGGTGTCACGGTAAATAACGTGAACAGCGATCTCAAGACGCTGACGCCGGAGATGATCGGCGAACTCGCACACATCGCGGACGCGCTCCGTCCGTGGGGCGTGCGGATGTCCCTGTCGGTGGATCTTTCCAGTCCGAAGATCGTGGGTGGCCTCGATACGTTCGATCCGTTGAATGCAACTGTTGCTGCGTGGTGGCAACAAAAGGTCGACGCTATCTATCAGTCGATTCCCGACCTTGCAGGCTTTGTCGTGAAGGCGGACTCCGAGGGGCGGGCAGGTCCCTCGCAGTACGGAAGGTCGCCAGCGGATGCTGCGAACGTGCTTGCACGTCCGCTCCAACGTTGGGGTGGAGTTGTTTTGTATCGCGGGTTTGTCTACAACCATCACCTTGACTGGAACGACTTGAAGGCAGATCGCGCTCGTGCTGGTTACGACAACTTCCGCGCTCTCGACGGAAAGTTTGAGCACAACGTTGTGATTCAGGTGAAGCATGGACCGATCGATTTTCAGGTGAGAGAGCCGGTCTCGCCACTGTTCGGTGCGATGCAGCACACTGCACAAGCAGTTGAGTTGCAGGTTACGCAGGAGTACACGGGACAGCAGCGGCACATGGTCTTTCTTGTGCCCATGTGGAAGACGGCGCTCGATACGGACCTTCGTGTGAATGGGCAGAACACACCGGTGCGTGAGATTGTCGAAGGTAAGAGCTTTCATCAATCGCTCGGCGGGTTTGTGGGTGTGGCGAATGTCGGCCTCGATACGAACTGGATGCACCATCCGATGGCGATGGCGAATCTGTACGGATACGGGCGCCTCGCATGGAACCCGATGCTTACCTCAGAAGAGATCGTCGATGAGTGGACGCGGCAGACCTGGGGCAACAGCCGTGAGGTTGTCGATACGATCGACAAACTACAACTGGAGAGCTGGAAGGCTTACGAAGGTTACACCGGCCCTCTAGGTGTCGGGGGCTTGACGGAGATCACCGGGGTTCACTTCGGTCCTGGGATCGAGAGCGCAGAGCGTAACGGTTGGGGGCAGTGGTTTCGCGCCGACGCTAACGGCATAGGGATGGATAGAACCGTTGGGACGGGTACCGGCTATATCGGTCAGTATCCGCCGGAGGTTGCAGCGCAATATGAGTCGCTCGGAACTTGTCCTGATGAACTGTTGCTCTTTATGCACCACGTTCCGTATTCGTATGTTCTGCATACGAAGAAGACTCTGATTCAACATGTCTACGACTCGCACTACGAAGGAGCAGCGGTCGCCGCCAGCTATCACCAAGCCTGGGAGGAATTGCAGGGCAAAATTGACGCGGAACGTTATGCGTTGGTGGAAAGACTGTTTCTCTATCAGGCAGGACACGCTGAGGTTTGGCGAGATGCGGTGAACGGTTGGTTTGATCGCGAGAGTGGGATCGACGACGTGCATGGCAGAGTTGGACACCATATGGGCCGTGTTGAGGCAGAGAGCGCGGAGACCACTGGCTACAAGATTGTCGATGGAACTCCCTGGGAGACAGCCTCTGGTGGCAAGGCAGTGATCTGTGAGTCGAAGGAATGCTCGCTTCGTGTGATCTTCAAGGGAGTTGCTGCTCCGCAGAACATTGAGGTCGGTTACTACGATCTTCGAAGCGGCATCTCGCGCTATACGCTACTGGTGAACAATAAAGTGGTGACGCAATGGGTAGCCGATGACATTCTGCCTCCTGCGGCGGATGATCGACGCTTAGATGGACATACTGCTACCCGTTTCGTGAAGCGTGAAGTGTTGCTGAATAACGGAGACGTCGTCGAGATACAGGCCATACCCGATGGCGGCGAACGAGCTCCGCTAGACTTTGTCGAGATTACTCCTACGAATAGCCAGAAGGATGAGCGCCCATGAAGATTGCATCTGCCCGATTGATCGTGTGTTCGCCAGATCGAAACTTTGTCACTTTGAAGATTGTGACGGACGAAGGCATCTACGGCTTGGGCGACGCGACCTTAAACGGACGCGAACTTGCCGTGGCGGCTTACCTGGAGGAGCATGTCATTCCGTGCCTTATTGGGCGCGATCCCTTCGCTATCGAAGACATTTGGCAGTATCTGTATCGTGGGGCTTATTGGCGGCGCGGTCCTGTCACGATGAGCGCGATTGCAGCGGTTGATGTGGCTTTGTGGGACATGAAGGGTAAGGCGCTCAATACACCTGTCTATAACCTGCTTGGAGGGAAGAGCCGGGAGGGAGTGCTGGTTTACGCGCATGCCAATGGAAGCGATGTTGCCGAGGCTGTTGAAAGTGTGCAGCAGCACATGGAGGAGGGATATCTTGCGGTTCGGGCCCAGGCCGGCGTGCCGGGGGTGAAATCCAGTTATGGCGTGCCCAAATCCGGCAAGCCCTACGAGCCTGCGGAGCGCGGTCTTCCGAGTGAGAGCCTTTGGTCTTCCGAGCGATATCTGAACTTCGCTCCGAAGTTATTTGAGAGGTTGCGGGTCGAGGTCGGAGAGGATGTTCATCTTCTGCATGATGTCCATCACCGTCTGACGCCGATTGAAGCGGCACGGCTGGGTAAGTCGCTCGAGCCCTACCATCTCTTCTGGATGGAGGATCCCACGCCTGCGGAGAATCAAGAGGCGTTCCGCATCATTCGCGATCACACGGTTACTCCCATCGCGACTGGCGAGGTCTTCAGCTCGTTCTGGGATTCGCACGATCTTGTTCGCAATCAGTGGATCGATTATCTTCGTATGACTATCGTGCACGGAGGCGGCATTACGGCGTTGAAGAAGGCCGCAGATTTTGCCGCTGTCTATCAGGTCCGAACAGGTTGTCATGGGGCGACGGACTTATCGCCTATTACGATGGCTGCGGCACTGCACTTTGGACTTGCGATTCATAACTTCGGCATCCAGGAGCATATGCCCCACACGGTACTTACGGACGAAGTCTTTCCACACGCTTACAGCTTTGAGGCGGGCTATATGCATCCTGGAGATAGGCCGGGCTTAGGCGTGGATATCGATGAACTACTGGCTGCCAAATATCCGTATCAACGCGCTTATCTTCCCATCGCTCGCAAGCTCGATGGCACGCTCACGGACTGGTAATTTAGTTCGAAGGCTACGGCTTTACTGTGGGTTTGAACAGGTGAAGTTCGCGGCGTTATCTATGTTGCCGCTACCGTTGTAACGGGCGACCTGGGGATAGGGGCAGAGGGGTCGAGTGCGGTCGACGTGGCCTGCTGTTTGATGGGAAGCTGTGATCTGCGCGGGCGGTTTCCCCTGCTCGACCCACTGTTCGATCAAACTGATCTTGTCAAAGTTGTCGGGGCCTTCTCCGCCGGAGCAGTGTCCCATGCCAGGAGCCATAAAGAGGCGTATCCAGTTTGAGGCTTGTGCGGGATCTTCGCTGAGCGCCAGCACCGATTTGTAGAATTCAATGCTAGAGCCTGGAGCGACCTGTTGATCTGCCCAGCCGTGGTAGAGGAGCAGCTTGCCACCATGTTTCGCAAAGGACGCTAAGTGGGGATCGAGGCTGTCGATGTCTTTGTCGACTGCGTTCGACTTGGCCGCGTCGCGTTCAAGGTTGAAGGTCTTCCAGTCCCAGTTAGGGTCCTGGTAGACGACGTAACGGAACTCATCCAGAAAAAGATCGGCGGGTGCGGGACCACCTGCGAGACGAGTCCATCTGAGCTCAGTGCCGGGTTCAAGGCGCGGGAAGAGGACTTTACCTGTGGGTGTGGTGGCGGGGCTCATAATAGTCTGTGCGGTTTGAATCTGGCGTGGGGTTAGACAGTCGGAGTTGTCTGCGGCCTTACACTCGAGGCTTTTCAAGCTGACGTGACAGCTCTCTGGATTGCCGATGAGTCCGTCCTTCAATCCGTCGTTTGCATCGCAGGCGTTGAGAACGGCACGGTGAATCATAGAGTACTTATCGGGTGAGATGTAGTCGGCGGGGTCTTTGAAGGTTTGAACAGCGAGCCAGAGCGCCCAGGAATTGCGGCGAACGTCAGCGGGGTCGCCGGCGATGATGCCGTCGAACTCGTCGGGGTAGCGATAAGCTTGCAGGAGCCCTTCACGGCCACCGCCAGAGCAACCATTCCAGTAGGAGAGGCGTGCTTCACGACCGTAGAAGGTCTTAATGAGCGCCTTCGCTTCGACGGTCATCTCGTGCTCGGCGCGATAGGCGAAGTCGATGAACTTCTCCGGATGGCCCTGGATGAAGCTGGCGCTCGGGCCAGAGTGGCCGTCGTCCGTAGCGCTCGTGGCATAGCCGCGTTGAAGTGCATCGGCCATGCCATCGTAGGCGATGGAGCCTCCCCAGCCACCGCTACCGACTGCAAGGAATTTACCGTTCCAGCCGATGAGTGGGAGCCAAACCTCGATTCGGATGTCGGAGGCTGAGGTTGGTTTGAGGGTCGCTGCGACTCGACAGAAGGCGGGTAGATGAGAGAACATCTTTGGGCTTCCGCCAGACGTGAAGGCACCGGCGTCAATCTTTTTCGCAAGAGTGATGGAGACGGCCGGCGAGGCCAGCTTCAAGAGATTCTCGCAAGACTCAGCCATGAGTGGGGCGGAGACTAAGGTGGATAGTAAGACAAGCGTAGAAGCGACTAAGCCTTTAGTCATGATTCCGAACTATATCTGGTCTCATGTTACTCAGGCTAGAAAAGGGCGTTTCTGTGTGTCTTTTAGGGTCTGGGCATGAGCGAACTCCCAAACTGGCGTTAGTTAGAGTCGCGTCAGTGGATGAGACATGTTGACGTTCGATTCATTTTTATATTTATCTACGCATATCTAAGCAGGTGGGATACTTCGAGAGCAGAGAAACCAGACTTAGGCCCGATTGGCCTTTCTCTCCGGTAAAATAGTATTAAGGTGAGGAGGAGTCACTCTAGATGTCAATTGGTGCATCTCTCAACGCAGCGCCTGAAGACCGGGGGGATGTAACAAGCTTACTCGCTCGCTGGGGGCGAGGAGACCATTCGGCGTTAGAGCAACTTACTCCAATTATCTATGACGATTTACTTCGCCTAGCCAGAGCGCGGCTAAGACGCGAGTACGGCGATTGCACCTTAGAGCCGACCGGTCTGGTTCACGAAGCTTATCTCCGTCTAGCCGACCAGACGAGGTTACAGGCCCAAAATCGTATCCACTTTTATTCGATCGCTGCCAACGCGATGCGACGTGTATTGATCGAGCACGCGAGGAAACGAAACGCACAAAAACGAGGCGGTGGTATACGAGTTACCCTGCAGGCAGGAATGGACATCGCTGAGGAGCGCGCACCGGATTTCGTTGTACTGGATGAAGCGCTCGGAAGATTAGAAAAAATCGATGAAAGGAAGAGCCAAGCCATCGAGCTCAAGTTTTTCGGCGGCCTGAGTGCGGAAGAAATCGGCCTAGTTTTAGGGATTTCGGTAGCGACTGTCGGTCGCGAACTCCGTCTCGGGCAAGCGTGGATACGCCGCGAAATGTTACGTCACCCGGCCAAGAAATAAAGATGAAAATCGATCATTGGAGTTTGATAGAAGAGATTTTTCAAGGTGCGTTGCAACGACCACCTACTGAACGGAAGCAATATATTGAAGAAGCTTGCGGCAATGACAGGGAACTGATTCCTGAGATAGAGTCGCTTCTTGAAAGTGACAACGATGCCGAGAATGCGCTTCGCTCTCTTATCGCGGACGATCTTAAAGAGATAACGAAGGTTACAAGTCCTTCGGAAGTTGGTTTGCAACTTGGCCCGTATCTCCTGGTGCGCGAATTAGACCGCGGCGGGATGGGTGTCGTCTATTTGGCCGTCCGCTCGGACGATCAATATTTCCAGATCGTGGCGATCAAGATGATTCGAAAGGGTCTTGATTCCCCGGAGCGGGTTCAACGTTTCCGCATCGAACGACAGATTCTAGCAACTCTCAATCATCCTAATATCGGCGCTATTCTTGATGGCGGCGAGACGAAAGATGGCCGTCCCTTCATTGTAATGGAGTATGTGGAAGGGCAGCCGATCACGCTCGCCAGCAAAAGCCGTGCATTGTCCATCCCGCAGCGCATTGAACTGTTTCGATCAGTATGTTCCGCAGTTCACTATGCTCATCAAAAGCTGATTATCCATCGAGATATAAAGCCAAGTAATGTGATGGTCACGCCAGAGGGTATGGTCAAGCTCATTGACTTTGGAATTTCAAAGGCCCTGGTGCCGCAGGTCGTTCTGAGTGATGTCTCCCAGACAGAGACCAGCTTCAGAATGATGACTCCTGACTATGCAAGCCCGGAGCAACTTCAAGGAAAGCAGCTCACAACAGCGACCGATATTTATTCTCTGGGAGTTTTGTTATTTGAACTTCTAACTGACGCGCGTCCTTACACCCTTCAAAATCTTTCACCTGCTGCGGCGGAAAGGCTTGTTCTCGAGCAGGACAACCGGAAGCCAAGCTCTGTCTCTGACTTATCGAGCGGCACGAGAAAAGAGATCTCTGGGGATCTGGACCGAATTATCTTGATGGCGATGGATCGGGATCCGTCGAGGCGTTATCTTTCGGTTCAGCACCTTAATGAAGATCTGCTTCGCTATCTGCAGGGCAAGCCGATTGCGGCCAGAAAGACATCCTCAATCTACCGATTCAAGAAGCTTTTGCAGCGTCACAAGATACCTTTGATGGCGGCATGCGCAATCTGCGTCGCTCTCGGTGGCTCTGCTTTGGTCTATTCGAGACAATCTCGAATAGCCGATCGCCGGGTGAAAGAGGTTCGAGCGCTTGCGGATTCCGCGATCTCAGATATGACGGATAAGCTCCAACGTTCTTCGGCTTCTACAGAGACGCAGGCGGCCCTGTTTCATAGCGCTCTCCGATATCTGGACGAGCTACGACGAAGTACCGGGAACGATCCGCGGCTGTTGCTTGAACTATCTAAAGCCTATATACGTGTTGGCGATCTGGAAGGCTCTCCTATGGTTGCGAATTTAGGCAACTCGGAGACCGCTGTCACCAGTTATCAGGAGGCTTTGCATTCCGCTATGGAGGCACATAGCCGAATGTCTGGTGACGAGACCACTGTGGCGGTCATTGACACTTATCAACACCTGGGCGATATCGAATCGTTTCTAGGGAATTTTCATGAAGCGAATGAGGATTACCAGCAGGGTCTTTCCTGGGCACACAGCTTTTGGCAGCAGAAGCCTGACGATCCGATTCGTAAACGCCTTCTGGCTATGAATTACGCCGGAATCGGATATGTCTATCTTCATACTCTGAATCCAGATCAGGCTCTCGAAAAGTATTCTGCGGCGTTCCAGGTTTTTGGAGGTAGTCCCAATGGCGAAGAAGATCACGACAAGATGCTTATTGGGCTTTATCGCGAAAAGCAGACCACACTCAATGAACTTGGGGATCAATCGGAGGCTCTTGCGAACGGACGAAAAGCGATCGCTATTGCAGAAGCCTTAGTTCAGAGATTCCCGTCCTCCTCGCAGGTCAGGCGAGAGCTTTTCCTGGCTTATCAAGAGATTACTTTTCCGTTAGCAGGAAGAGATACGTTGAATGTAGGCGATTCGGGGCAGGCGCAAGTTTATGCCCGCAAAGCTCTTGCGATCGCGCAGATGCTGGCTGCGACCGACAACATGAATGCCCAGGCGCACTATGATCTAGCTCTTGCCTATTCGACGATGGGCGATTCTTTTCGCCTAACCAACCCTGAAACGGCTGGCACATGGTACCAGCGTTCTCTTCGTCTTACGAAGAGAATGGCTCCCCGCTATGGGGCTGGAGCAAGACATTGGATCGCGATACGGAATGAAGCGTTAGCTGATGTCCTTCGTGGAGAAGGGGCTGCAGCGGAGCGGTTACGCCTCCTATCTGAGGCAAACGTGATCAGGCAAGAATTGGCAGAGGCCAGCCCCCACGGGCGTATTCATCTGATGAGATCGTATTGCAAATTGAGTGATGCCGAACTGGTAATGAAAAATCTTACAAAGGCCCGGCAGTATGCGAATGCTGCAATGCCACTTTTAGACAAGTTCGATGTGACGTCTCCCAGTTTGTTAGTGTTACGCGATATAGGCTTCTGCGAGGAGAGTGAGGGCGAGGTGCAGCATCGCATAGCGATGGACCCGATTCGCTCGTCTGTTGAAGGAGTGGCCGCCGAAGAGGAGTCGCAAAGATGGTATCGAAAGAGCGCCGATATTTGGAATACCTGGAGCAGGCGAAGGGCGGCTACGCCGGAGAGTGAACGGGAAGGGCGTAAGGTAGATCATCTGCTTAGAAGGCCAGGAACACCTCTGGAACTGGCGGCGGCGCACAACTAAAAAAATAACGACAAATGCTGATCGACTTATGCGATCCATTGCGCATAAGCATACAGAGGGTATTTCATTTGTCGGCGTTTTTACAACTTCAGCAGCTAACAGCAGCGCAACTCGGGAAAGAACAGCGCCGGGGCGCGCTTGTTTTAGACACACGGGCAACTGATCAGTTTGCCTCGTTTCATATTGCCGGAGCAATGCAGATTGGTCTTATGGGATCATTCGCAAGCTGGGCGGCGGTACTGATCGAACCCACACAGAAACTTATCTTAGTTACCGAAAGTGCAAATCTCGCACAAGAGGCCCACAGCCGCTTGGCGAGGGTCGGATTTGAGAATGTCCTCGGATACGCACTCGCGGACGAGAAGCAATGGCGGCAGAATGGGATCGAGCTTGCTCACCTGCCGGTACAGCGAGTAGAGGATGTCCGCCGCGCCGCACAAAGAGGGCGTTCCGTGCAGCTTATCGATGTTCGCAGTTGGGCTGAATGGCTGAAAGGGCATCTGCCTGGTGCTAACTCAGTGCCTTTACTTGAACTTAATTCCAAAGCTGCATCCATCGACCGTTCCAAACCCACTTTTCTCTACTGTGACGGAGGATATCGCTCTACGATCGCCGCGAGCATGTTGCGGCGGGGTAACTTTGGCGATATCGGCATTCTGATCGATAGTGTTCAGGGATGGCAGACCGATGGTGTACTCCTGGAGAAGCTTGAGGTTGATGGATCGGATCACTTCTCGGTCTCGCTTCGTGAACTTTCTGATAGATAAATCTCTTGTGCCAGTTTGGTGATCGATCTCCGGAAGGTTTTGCGCATTCTAGAGTGAAGGAGAAATCACAATGAATGTGTTATTCCCTCCGTGGGCACTAACACTCCGGGCGAGCAGTTTTAATGTGCTCATGTTCCTCCGATTTATCGCTGTGTCTTTGTAAGAGCTATACGGTTCCTCACCCATCAGAGAATCGAATTCACTGTTAAAGGTTGCCGGAGCTAAGGTCTGGAAGGACCTCGGCGCGTCCGGCCTGCGCTGGTTTCCCACGTTTTTTCCTGTGGCTACAGCGGTCCTTGAACAGGATTGTAAGGGCTCTCATCTTGACCGTCACAGAATCACCATGCACTTCTAGGGAGCGATGTTTATGTCCTGCGAATACTATGACTTAGTCCAAGCGAATACGACCAGCATTGAGCACATCCATGGGTTGTATAGCTACGCTATGGTTTTGACCCGAAATCATGCGGAGGCCGAGGACTTGGTGCAGGAGACCTATGTTCGTGCTATTCCCGCGATGGCCAAGCTCCGAGATGAGAGCAACATAAAAGCATGGCTCTTCAAGATACTTCGGAATGTCTGGCTTAACCAACTCAGGAAGCGAAGGACCGGCCCCCAGATGGTTCAGACTGACATGGAAGATGGTTCTACAGTCGACATAGTGGATACAGGTAAAGATTCTTACGATATCTATGTGAGCAGGATGGAGGAGAAACAGGTACGAGCGGCTATCGAGAAGCTACCTACGGAATTTCGCGAGATCATTTTGCTGCGGGAATTTGAAAATTTATCGTATCATGACATTGCTAGCCTTTTAGATTGTCCTGCTGGAACAGTGATGTCGCGTCTAGCGCGGGCACGTTCAAGGCTTCGCGTACTGCTTTCGTCTATCGTGACGAGGTCCGAATCATGCAGGGGAGAAGTTAGAAATGAAGGCCTGCGATGAGTATAGCGAGACTGCCCAGCTTTATTTCGACAAGGAGTTGCGTGGAACTCCTGTCGCAGAGTTTCGCGCTCATTTAAAAGGCTGTGCAGCTTGTAGGTGCGCACTCGAGGAGGATGAGGAATTATCCTTCATACTCCGTCAGTCGCGACCACTTTATTCCGCCCCTGATAGTCTGCAAGCTCGCGTCCTAAGAGCAATGAGAGACTCCAGTTCAGAGCAGCAAACTGACGTCCAATTGTCTGATATCCGTAGTGAACATATTCCCTCCGATAAATCCACCAAAAAATAGTTTTAGGATTTCCTGCGCAGGAACGGCGAGATTGATTTTGCTGATACTGGGCGTGAGTCATAAGTAGTTATACGCATGCGGAAGTGTGGGTCATAGCTCCGCGGCTGTTTCGCAGTACTAATTCTTTGATGGAGCTATGGAGAAGGTGCAACAAATCTGTTGTATTGTTTTGTAAATCACGTCATTTCAATTTCACTTCCCGAGTGCGTCAACTTATGCGGAAAGCCCTCGCTCTATTTTGCGCTTTTGCGCTTTCTTCACACATGGCACTCTCACAGAGTGCCTCTCCATCTTCCGTCGCTGCCAAGTATCTTTATGGTAAAAACTCTCCGGTAAAGGTCCTTCAACACGTCCGCATCCTTGATGGCACTGGCGGTGCGGTCCTCCAAGATCAGACTCTTGTTATCGAGGGCAGCAAGATTAGTCGCATCGGTCATGATGTTTCCGTGCCGTCCGGCGCGGAGGTGCTCGACCTTACCGGTTATACGGTTCTTCCTGGTCTTGTTGGCATGCACGACCACATCTACTATCTTCAGCGTCCGAACTCCGATGCCGCTGGTTCTGAACCTCCCACGCTGCTGCCGCAGATGACCTTCTCGGCCCCTCGTATGTATCTCGCCAACGGTGTAACTACTATCCGCACAGCCGGTTCCGTTGAGCCGTACGCTGACATTAATCTTCGTCGTCTAATCGACTCTGGCCGTCTTATCGGCCCCCATGTGGAGCCTACTGCTCCTTACCTCCAAGGGACAAACGATATTTTCCTGCAAATGCATACGCTCACTGGCGCGGATGACGCTGTGGCCTTCGTTAATTTCTGGACTGCTGCTGGCGCTACAAACTTCAAAGCCTATATGCATATCACCCGTGCTGAGCTTGCTGCCGCCATTCGTACGGCGCACGCCAATCACCTCAAGGTCACTGGTCACCTTTGTTCAGTTACCTATCCTGAAGCCGCAGAGCTCGGCATTGACAACCTGGAGCACGGCTTTTTCGTCAACACACAGCTTGACCCCGATAAGGAGCCGGACCAGTGCTCGCGCGAGACGGGAGCCGCTACTCTTGCCAAGATGACGCCCGACAGCCCTGCGGCCGTTGCTCTCATCAAGCTCCTCGTTGCTCACCATGTAGCTATCACGAGTACACTTCCGGTCTTCGAGGCCAATCTGGCCGGCAAGCCTACGCTTCGTTCCAAGGCTCTTGCCACGCTTACGCCAGGAGCGCTTGAGGCTTACCTCTATAACCGAAATCGCCGTAATACCTCCGCCGACTCCCCGGCCTTACAGCGCGGAGCTGTGAATTACAACAATGATGTGCAGCTCGAACATAAATTTGTGGATGCAGGAGGACTCCTTATGGCAGGCCTTGACCCCACTGGTAATGGCGCGACCTTGCCCGGCTTCGGCGATCAGCACGAGGTCGAACTCCTTGTCACTGACGCGGGCTTTACGTCTTCAGAAGCTATCAAAATCGCAACCCTTAACGGGGCGACGTACCTCGGCCAGCAAGATCATATCGGCTCGGTGCAGGTCGGTAAAGACGCCGATCTTATGATCGTCAAAGGAGATCCTTCTGTCCACATTACAGATATCGAAAATGTCGAAATCGTGCTCAAAGACGGAACGGCATACGACTCTAACAAACTGCTCGAATCGGTAAAAGGTCGGTATGGCCAGTACTAGTAGTCGGGTCGCATCTAGATGCCATCGTGTTGCAAAAAGCACTCTGGTATGACCTAGATGGTGAATTGAATAGTGAAAACGGGTACATACGAGGAGAAGTACAGTATTTATACGGATTTCATAAATTGACCGCTTCCTGCATAGTAAAGGAACTCACTTAAAAGAGGTCCTGACATGCAATGGAATTCCTTTCTCTCCCGCAAGCGCTGGCTTGTATTTGCTTTGCTGTTTCCAGTAATGGCGCACTCAGTGTTTAGTCAGACATCTACTACCGGCGCTATCCGCGGCACTGTGACCGATTCGCAGAATGCTGTCATTGTTGGGGCGACCGTAACGGTGACCTCTTCGGCGACGGGCCAGCTTCGTACGGTAAAGACCGATAAAGACGGCCAGTTTACGGTAGGTCTGCTGCCGCCAGAGATTTACAGGATCAGTGTTGCGGTGCCGGGTTTCAAGAAGGCAGAGCCGGCGCCAGTGACGGTTGTCGTTACGGAGACCGCGCGCGCCGACGCGCAGATGGTGGTGGGAAACGAAAGTGAGACGGTCGAGGTGAGTTCCGCAGCGGCGGCTCTGCAGGTCGAAAACGCGACGCTGGGGACGGTGGTCGATGGTAGGACAATTCAGGAAGTGCCGCTAACAAATCGTAACTACACCCAGGTTTTGACGTTGTCGGCTGGTGTGGCTGGTGATGTAAACAATGCGGCTTCGCTGGGCAAAGGTACGCAGGACGTATATGTCAACGGCGCGAGCAGCATCAGCAATAACTTCCACATGGACGGCGCGGACATTAATAACTTCGGCTCAGGCCGCGCGGGCGACTTTGTACAACAGGCTGGCATTGCAATTCCGAACCCGGATGCACTGCAAGAGTTCAAGATTCAGACGACCAATTACGACGCTGGCTTTGGGCGAGATGCTGGTGCGAACGTCGATGTTGTGACAAAGACGGGCACGAACGCTATTCATGGATCGATGTGGGAGTTTTTCCGCAATGATGTCTTAAATGCGAACGATACCTTCCTGAAGATCGGCGGCCAGAAGCGCGCAGTGATGAAGCAAAATCAGTTTGGCGGAACGTTGGGTGGGCCTATTGTGAAGGACAAGCTGTTCTTCTTCGGGTCTTACCAAGGGACGCGTCAGATAAACGGTCTTAGTGCGAGTTCGCTTGCCAGTAACTCGCTTTTTCCTCTTACCGACGATCGAAGCGCGGCGGCGATTGGCAAAATCGCGTGTCCAAACGGAAGCACCGCGACTACCCCTGCTGGCAGAGCAAAGTGGGCTCCATTCAATGGCGGTGTGAACGTAGCTTGCGACGGCAGCAATATCAGTCCCGTTGCGCTGAATTTGTTACGTCAAAAGATCGCGAACGGGACATACCTGATTCCGACACCGCAACGCCTTACCACCGATACCAATGGGAATCCTATCGGGCTATCGACGTTCAGCATCCCTTCGCATTACAGCGAGGATCAGTTTCTGGTGAATACGGACTATGTTCTCACGTCGAAGCACACATTTTCTCAACGTTACTTCTACTCGAGACAGCCACAGACCCAGCCCTTCAGCAGTTCCACGAATACGCCTGGTAATGGTGTAACGCCGAACTTCAATAGCCAAGTGGGAGTCTTGAAGCTGACCTCTGCACTGAACGCGCACTTCCTCAATGAGGCGCTAGTCGGCTACATTCGCAGCGTCGGCCGTCTACAAACACAAGCGAACCTGACCTTTGATCAGATCGGCATGACAGCGCCGAGCGATCCGACCTATCCGCTGACTCCCATCATCTCCACGACGGGGTACTTCAACCTAGGTGGCGTCAACAATGACGTTTCGTTCTCTGCCGTCAACACATTCGAGATCAGCGACCAGATCAGTTGGACGCATGGCAAACAGAGCTTCCGTGCCGGATTCCTGGGGGAGAAGAATCAGTTCAACTTCGACGACCCAAACAACAAGCGCGGTAGCGTAGGCTTCCAGACTTTCCAGGATTTTCTTCTTGGTATGAGTGCCGCGCAGAACGGTTCGGCCTTTAGCAATGTGAACTCAAGCGGCAGCCAGCAGGGTTCTTACTATAAAGGCTTTCGCGGAACGTCTATGGCGATGTTCCTCCAGGACGATATCAAGTTGCGGTCGAATCTAACGGTCAATGCCGGCGTGCGATGGGAGTTGAATAGCGGTGTGAGTGCGAACCATGGTCAGCTGAGCAGCTTCTATCCATCCCTGGTAACGCCATTCCAGCCCGTACCGGTGGGCGGGACCTTTCAGGGCTTCGTTGTGCCAAACAATTATCGGCTACCTCTTCCGGCAGGTGTGACGAGGTTGGGCAGCACAAGCCTTTCGGACAACGACATTCCTCTGCATAACTTTGGTCCGCGTGTCGGTTTTGCATGGCAGCCACTCGGAGCCGCCAGCTCAACGGTGGTGCGTGGGGGTTACGGTGTCTTCTATACCTTGACGAATGCCAACTCGGTCTTGCAGACGTTAGGGGGGCAGCCATTTGTAAGCTCGGCGACCTTGACTGGAACGGCTAATGCTGCAGCGACGTTCCAGACGCCGTTCACGACGGTTCTTACGCCCGGCGTATGGCGGCCGCGTTCGACTGCATACACTTTGACAGTGACTGGCGTTGCGCAAAATATTGATTCGCCGATGGTTCAGCAGTACAACATGGACATACAACAGGAGCTGCCAGATAAATTTGTGATCGAAGCAGGTTATGTGGGAACACGCGGAACGCGCCTGGCGGAGTCTCGTGGCCTGAACAGAGCCTTTCTGGCCAGTCCCTCGAACCCGATCAATGGCGTCACAACGAACACAGTCGCGTCCGCTAACTTGCAGGCACGCGTGCCCTATCAGGGCTTTACACCTAACGGAGTAACACGTATCGAGACGTATGGCTTTTCGAGTTACAACAGCC
Organism: Granulicella sp. dw_53; assembly: GCF_018449545.1. GTDB lineage: Bacteria > Acidobacteriota > Terriglobia > Terriglobales > Acidobacteriaceae > Edaphobacter. Next base: position 37,894 of record NZ_JAAVUR010000021.1, read on the forward strand.
TGCAGTCGACGTTGAAACGGCAGGTCGGCAGTGGATTGTATTTGCAGGCCGCCTATACCTGGAGCAAGATCATGACGTCGGTGACGGGCGGAGATGGTCAGAACGGTGTCTTCTCGGGTGGCAGCGGCAATAGCAACGATCCGAATAACCGTTATGCTCGTTGGGGAGTCGCGGGTTACGATCGCACGAACCGATTTGTATTCGCCTATATCTGGCAGGTGCCGAGTTGGAAGAACGGTGGCGCGTTTGCCCGTGTCGCGACTGGCGGATGGCGGTTCTCCGGGGTGACGACCTTCCAGTCGGGTAAACCACTGACCTTCACCGATGCCAACAATGGCACCGCCTATGGGACTACAAGCCGTGCGCAGTTCGTTCCAGGTAAGGGCAATGGAGACATTCTGAATAAGAATGGCGGCTCCTTGCTGAACCGCATCAAGAACAATACGTACTTGAATCCGAGCGCGAGCGTATTTGTGACGGCTCCGGCTGTTCCGTTTAGTGCTCCTGCCAGTGCCACAAGCACTATCTTGCCCACGGATTATGGAAATAGCTCCATCGGCGTGGCTCGCGGACCAGGAAACAACACCTGGGATATGACTCTGGCGAAGTCCACTAAGGTCGGCGGCCTTCGCGAAGATGCGACACTGGACTTCCGCACGGAGTTCTTCAATGTGTGGAATCACCCCCAGTATGCAAATCCTTCAACGGGAGCGCAGACTGCGAACTATGGCGTTATTAATGCATCGTCGGTCGCTCCGCGATTGATCCAATTCGCATTGAAGTACGTATTCTAAAAACAACGCGAAATGTGACGCTTGCTCGACCGGATGCGGTGCGCAAGCGTTGTATTTCGATAACCTTCAACAGTTCTCTCCATATGTTTTGCGAGGTCTTTTATGCGTCGGTTGCTTTTGACTACTGGAGTTTTGCTGGCTGGTTCGATGCCAATGCTGGCCGCTGAGTATAAGCTCCTTGCCACCCCCACCACGATCGAGTGGGGGCACTATGCAGTGACGAAGCCCGCCATTACGGTGAAGAGCGGAGACACGGTGACGATTCAGGCGCTGTCGACCTGTGGTCCTTCGGACCGGCTAGTGGCGCGCGGTATCAAGGCCGAGGACATTCCAGCCTATAACGATGCAATCTATAAAGCAGATATCCCGGCGAGCGAAAAAGGTCCGGGTGGGCATATTCTGACCGGGCCGGTGGCTGTTGAAGAGGCTGAGCCGGGCGATGTCTTGGAAGTTCAGATTCTGAAGGTCGACATTGATGCGAACTTCGCATGCAATGGATTTGGCTTGCATCGCGGATTCCTTCCGATGGAGTTCCCTTACAGCCGTCAACGCTTGATTCCGCTGGATCGTCAGAAGATGATCGGGCATTTTGCACCGGGAATCGATATTCCACTGCATCCGTTCTTCGGCAGTATGGGTGTGGCTCCGGGCAACGGCCGGTTGGACAGCGCTCCCCCCTTTGCGCACGCTGGCAATATGGATAACAAGGAATTGGTCGCTGGGACTACTCTCTATATTCCTGTGGCTGCCAAGGGTGCGCTGTTTGTGGCGGGTGACGGCCATGCCGGACAGGGCAACGGTGAGGTCGATATCACCGCGATGGAGACGTTTCTAACCGGGACGTTCAAGTTCGTGGTGCACAAGAAGAAACCAATGTCGTGGCCGCGGGCGGAGACGCCGACCCATTACATCACGATGGGCTTTAGCCCGGATCTGAAGGAAGCCACTGAGCATGCTCTTCGTGACATGATCGACTTCCTGGTAGAAGAGAAGCACATGACGCGAGACGACGCGTACATGCTGTCGAGCGTAGCTGTCGACCTGGATATTACCCAGTTGGTGGACGGCAACGTCGGCGTTCATGCGATGTGCCCGAAGAACATCTTTACAGTGGGAAGTAAGTAATGCAGTTTGCTACCTGGGACTTGCACCTTTTTAGAGATGAAAGGAGTACGTCCCAGGTAGCGATCCTAGCTCAGGAGATTGCGACGATACCGCAGCGGATCGCGTAACGCATTAAATCCGCCATCGAATTGAAATTGAGTTTGCGATTGATATTGGTGCGGTGCGATTCGGCCGTACGGACGCTAATGTTGAGGCGAGCGGCGATTTCGCGGTTGGTTAGGCCGCTGGCGAGCAACTCAATGACTTCAAGTTCTCTGACGGTAATAAGGGGCTTTTCCGCGGTGTCTGGCGAAAGTTTTTTACCGAGGAACTTCTGGAGTAAGAGTTCTCCCACACATGATGTAAAGAAGTGACGGCCTTGAGAGACCGCTTCAACCGCACTTAGAAGGTCTTGATCGGCATCGCTCTTCAGCACAAAACCCTTTGCTCCAGATTCGAGAACCGCCCGGACGATCTGTTCAGAGTCATGCATTGTGAGGATGATGATCTGGGTTTGGGGAGAGACACTGGAGAGTTCTGTGGCGACCTGGGGTCCATTAAGATGGGGCATGGAGAAATCCAGAATGGCGAGGTCGGGTTTTAGTTCGGAGGCAAGACTCACAGCGTTGAGTCCGTGCCGCGCCTCTCCAACTACCTCCCAGTCGCTCCTTAGTGCAAGTAGATCTCGTATGCCTCTGCGGATTAGCTCATGGTCGTCGGCGATTAAGATTCTCAGCTTAGCTTTATCAGGCATCGATTTTGTACTCCGTCGGCAGGTCCGCAGTAATGGTCGTTCCGCTAGAGGTCCAGTGCATGGTCAAGAGGCCACCCAATTGCTCCAGGCGTTGCCGCATACCATTAATGCCGGTACCGGTATTTCGGCGTGCCTCTCGCGGTTCCGCGCCTGTTCCTTCATCGGCCAAGGTTAGTTTCAGCCAGTTCGCCTGTAGCTTCAGTGATATGTGTACGACGGTACTTCCAGAGTGGCGGAGGACGTTTGCCAGGCCCTCCTGCACAACTCGAAAGAGCGCGACCTCCACCTCGTCCGAGAAGCGGCCAAGTTTTCGAGGGATGGTGAGGTCGACTCGTATGCCGCTGCGTTGTTCGAAGCCCTCGGCCAACCCTACGAGGGCACCTGCGAGCCCACTGTGGTCCAGTAAGGGAGGGTGCAGCAAGTAGGATGCACTGCGAATTCGCTCCGAGCATTCGTACGCGAGAGTCGTGGTTCGATACACGAGCGCCTTGATCGTCTCGTCTCCGTCGGCCACAAGCTGCATCAACTTGCGCAAGTTCCAGTTCAGTACAGCAAGCTCCTGTGAAGTGGAATCGTGGAGATCTCGTGCGAGGCGGCTTCGCTCTTCCTGCTGGATGTGTTCCAATTTATCGGCGACGGTGCGGAACGCGTTGCGTGCCTGGTTGCGCTCGGTCACATCTTGATAAAGTCCATATACGCCAGCTAGACGGTCATTGACCATAAGTGGAATGCCGTACAGTTCTACATCAACGGTCATTCCATCCTTGCGGCGTCGCTGGGTTACAGTGTGGACCTTTTCTCCCGCTAATACACGACGAGTAAGATTGGTGGCTTCCTGGACACCTCTCGGGGCTGCGATCAAGGTGTCAAGGTCGGACGATTCTAACTCGTCAGAACTGTACTGGAAGAGCCTCCGAAAGGCCGGATTGCACATGGTATAACGGTGATCCGCGTCCAAAACGATGATGGCGATAGGACTATGTTCGATCAGAGCACTTAGATACGTCGCAGATAAATCGGAATCAACTTGCACAAGCGACGATTCTGGATGCACACCAACAGACTCATGCTGCCGCATATATGACCTCCTGTCCTACGAGTCGACCGGATCGCTAAGAGTGGATAATTTCTCATCTTAGCAAAGATTTCCTCCAGGGAATGTCATTGTTGCGTCCGCCGTGAACCTCCGCCGTCATTCTTTGATGATTGTGTTCGCGATTTTGAGACTACTTATCCTTCTGACTTAGTTCAAATGGTTTGAAGCCGTCCATGCGGTTTCATGGAGGGCCTCGTCTAAGTGAGTAATTAGTTTGGAATAAGTATTCCTAAGTAGAGTAACTGCTGGAATACGTCGACTATGGTATCGGTACGTTTGGAGGGAGCTTGCGGATTGGTGGACAGGGAGTTACGTTATGTTGCGCTTGTTCGCAGCGATTTTTATCTGCGAGAGGCGCAACCACCGTCTGGAGTCCGTCATTTCGCCCTTGATGGGAAATGGAAGTATTACGATCTAGGTATTCGAAGAAAAGCAGTCGAAACTCCATCGGAGTCGACACTGGTTTCGACCACATCTTTTAGGGAGAGGCTAATTTCGGCTCGCCCGTTGTAGAGCTGCACGATGCGAGAGCCGGTCGGGGTCCCGAGATTGTCGATCAGCTTTCCATTGCCTGCGAGGGAGAAGCGCACTACGGCACGAGAGTCGAGGCAACGTACTCCTGCTGCATCAAGCATTTGGGCTTCGATGGTGGCTGACCCAAGGGCCTGATGCTTGAGAGAGAGGGCGAGAGCTTTGGGGGCTCCCCACTGTGTGGTCTGGTAAGTGAATGCAACCTCATCAGCCAATGGAAATGGCTTCCCACTTGGTCCGGCAATTTTCCCGTCCGAAACAGCTCTCAGCTCATTCTTGCCTTCCCGGAAGGCGACGTTCCAGTGCAGACCAGCGGCAGGGAACTCCTGGGGATTTCGTTTTTTGGTCCCCAGGGAGACCCCGTTGAGGAAGAGCTCCACCGAGGAGCAGTTGGAGTAGATGCGCACGAGACGCTCTTGCCCGGCCTTGCCCCAACGGATGGGCCAGTTATGCCCGTAGATGCGCAGCATGGGCTTCTTCGACCAGTAGGACTGAAAGACGAAGTAGCCTTCTTTGGGCTGCATGTCGCGGGTGATGAGGCCCTTCTGGTTGACTCGCGGGACGGGATTTTCTACGCGAAGGGGAGTCGTGAAGTCTTTGAAGATCCATTGCGCGGAGCCGCTGAGCCAGGGGATTTCTTCCTGGGTCTTCAGGTACCAGTCGAAGAGATCGCAGGCGTAGGTCTCGGACCATTCGCCGTCGCGGGAGACGCGGGTGTCACCGCCGGTGAATTTGTAGTCGAGGCCCTTCTCGGCGGTTCCTTTGCCGGTGAGGATGCGGGCGAGGACGGGGTCGGGGTCTTCGGCGTGGCGTCCGGCGTGGCTGTCTGCTCCCCATTCGATGTGCATGAAGTGCGGGACGGTCATGCGGGCTTTGTCCAGCGAGGCGCGATACTCCGTGTAGCTGCCGCTGTACCAGCCGGCCCAGATGGAGGGCGAGTAGACGTCGGGGATGTCGCGGGCGAAGTCGCAACGGCGGTAGGCGGTCATGCGGGTGGGGTCAAGCTGGTGGGATAGCTCGTGGAGTTCCTGCATGAAGTGGCGGATGGCTTCTTTGTCCTGACCGTTTACTTCGCCGGGCCAGTCGTCCTCGTTGCCGAGACCCCACATCAGAACGGAGGGGTGGTTGCGATGCTGGTCGATCATGTTGCGAAGCTGGGTGCGGCCGCGCTCCTGGAAGAGTTTGGTTCCGACGCCGCTGCGACACCAGGGAACCTCTTCCCAGACGAGGAGGCCGAGCTGGTCGCAGAGATCGAGTACGAGGCTGGACTGTTGATAGTGGGCGAGGCGAATGAAGTTTGCGCCCATGTCCTTGACGAGTTGAAGCTCCTGGCGGATGAGGTCGTCGGGCATGGCGGCCGCGTAGCCTGCGTGGTCTTCGTGCCTTTGCGTGCCGCGCAGCAGCAGGCGCTCGCCGTTGAGGAAGAAGGGGCCGTGCTCTTCGAAGCGTGTGTGACGGACGCCGAAGGCGTGGGCTACGGCCGAGGTTCCATCCGAGCAGGTGAGGGAGGCCTCGCAGTGGTAGAGATGGGGTTGATCCGGGGACCAGAGGAGAGGAGCTTTGAGCTCGAAGGCGGCGAGTTCTTTTTCACCTTGCCATGTCTGAGGGTGCAGGGTTTGCTGGAAGACTTTGCGGCCGCTGGGATCGGTGACGGAGAGGTTGAGTTGCAGATCACCTTGTGTTGCCGCGGGCGTATAGAGTCTTGCCGTGATTGCGACCTTTGCTACGCTGCCTGGGCTGTAGGAGACGGTGGTGTGTAGAGCCTCTAAGGAGATGGCGGGAACGTAGACGAGATGGACGGCGCGGTAGAGGCCTCCGTAGAGGGTGAAGTCGCTGAGGTCGGAGGGCATGCGCTCGGTGTCGGGCGAGTTGTCGCAGACGACGGCGAGTTGCAGGTCCGTGCCTGCGGGGGTATGTTGCGCTCCTTCGGTGATGTCCATGACGAACTCGTCGTAGCCGCCGATGTGTTTGCCGACGAGGGCTTCGCCGAGATAGACCGCAGCCTGCTGGCCTACGCCCTGAAAGTGCAGAAGCGTCCGGCCCTGGGGGAAGGGGTTGGCTATGCGCAGGTGTTTCCGGTAGCAGCCTTGTCCGCGATAGGCTGGGGTTTCGGGGTCGCAGGCGTCGTAGTGGTTGAAGCAGTGTGGCACGGTGACGGGCTGCCAGACGGCGATGTCCTGACTGTGAGCGATCTCCCAGGGGGCGTCGAGTGGACCGCGGAAGAACTCCCAACCGGTGTCGAGCCGGGTGACGATAGAAGGGCCTGACTGGGTGTTGCCGGAGTTCGAGGTGACGGCTTGCAGGACCGAGGCCAGCAGGGTAGGAGTCGATGTGCCGACTGCATAGGCTGCTGCTCCGCCTTGCAAGAACGATCGTCGTGAGAGAGGCATCCGTACTCCATTTGAGCTGCCCCGTGAGAGGACGGGGAGCGTGTTGTTCGAGATGAAGCTTGAACCTAAGCCGACTTAAACCAGAGCAAGGGCTGGCGCACGGGGTAGTTGCGAATGATCTCAGGATCGGTGGGATCGGGATCGAGGCGCTGCCATAGCTGGAGGTAGTCGTCGCGTTTGCATTTGAGGCCGGCGAAGAGCAGTCCGGGGGAACGCACGGGTAGGGCCTCGAAGTGCTCGACGTCCTTCTTGTAGGGCCATGCGCCTTTGTCCTTCAGGTAGGGGTAGAGGAACTCGGTGGCTTTGCAGATGCCACGTCCATCGGGAAGGGTAAAGGCGAAGGGATCTGCACCAGCGTCGAGCAAAGACTGGCACAGAGCGGCCATAACGTCGAAGTTGAAGATGGAGTAGCTGTAAGGTTTGGTGCGGACGAGCTCTTTGGGGAAGCTTCCGTCCTGGCCGAGCTGATTGGGGAGGAAGATGGTCTCGTACTGGGTGAGGACCTCGATGCGGGTAGAGGTGTCTCCGATCAGGCGAGCGAACTCGGCGGCCTGGAGAGCCCAGCAGACGGCGTGATTGTTGAGTGTGTTTTTCTCGGCGATGCCCTTTTCGCTGGTCTTCATCCAATGGAGATATTGGGTGAACCAGTCGTTGAGGGCGGCGCGGTCTGCTGTAGAGAGAACTGCGGGAGAGATGTGGCTGGCGGCCCGGGCGACTTCGACGAGGTGCAAGGTGTCGATGATGCCGTAGTTGCGACCGGTGGAGACGCCATGCACGCCCTGGGAGAACTCCAGATTGGGGTTCATGCGGGTTTCGGGGTTGATGAACCAGGCGCGGAGGTGGTCGGCGGCGTGCTGCGCATAACGGCGGTCACGCGTGAGCAGCCATGCCGAGGTAAGTACCGGCATCTGGATGGAGAGGGCGATCATGGCCTTGCGGTGGCCGGAGAAGTTGTTGGGATTGCTTTGTCCGTCGCGGTTGATATATGGGCCGTCGGGGTTCGCGGGGTTGGGCCAGAAGTAGTCGGCTTCGGAGAAGAAGTCGTGGGGGCCGCCGGGGGTGCGGGGCGATGTGGAAGCCGTCACGGTGATGGGCTTGTTGGAGAGATACTGCTTTGCCGCTTTGAGGATTCGGTCGTGGTCGACCCTGGCTACCAGGGCGTATCCGTCGGACTTCGTAGGAGCCGCGTGGGCGGAGAGAGAGGGGCCGAAGGCCGCCTGGCAAAGTGCCGCGGCGGCTCCGGTGTTGAAGTGTCTTCGTGTGATTTGAATACGGTCCATCGACATTGGTGCAAAGCCTCGTGTGCCGCGGCGATGCCGCATCCTCTCGGTTAGAAGAGGATGCGAGCACCCAGCTGAATCTGTCGCGGCACGCCGTTTACTCCGGTAGCCGCGCCAGTGATCTTACCGAAATTACCGGAGTTGAGCGAAGTGGTGGGATTGCCGACGTTCACTAGGTTGAAGGCGTTGTTTACCTCAGCCCGTAGCTGGAGCTTGAAGTCGTTGATAACACCGAAGTCGCGGAAGAGCGCGGCGTTGATCATGCGATTGCCAGGGCCGAAGAAGTTGTTGCGCCGGGTTGTGCCGTCGAGACCGCCGGGTCCAACGCCTGCGGGGCAGGTGGATGCATTGCCGGTGAAGGAGCAGAAGGCTGCGGGGTTGAAGTAGGCCTTGATCTGATCGGTTCGCGAGCGGCCGGAGTGAATTCCGACGTCTGCGAGGTTGGATAGGTTGAGGCGGTCGTTGACGTAGCCGTCGAAGTTGGTGTCGACACCGCTGGTGACGGAGAAGGGTAGACCTGAGTTGAAGGTGGCGATGCCGGAGAGCGTCCAGCCGTTGATGACTCCACGCACATAGGCCGGGGATTGGGTGAGGAGATTCGGCTTCCAGACTAGAGAGATGTTTGCGTTCTGGCGCTGGTCGGTGTCACTGCTGCCGTACTCGAGGTCGAGCCGGTTCATGTCCTGCGCGGTGCCGATGACGGCGCCGGAGTTGTTGACGGAGGCGGAGGAGAGGGTCTTCGAGAAGGTGTAGAAACCCTTCACGGAGAGCTGTGAGCTCATGCGCTTTTCGACGGTGATCTGCAGGCCGTGGTAGTGGGCGCGCTGGTGGGATTGGATGAGGTTGACGATGCCGAGTTCGCCTGGATCGATAGGGCGGCGGCTGTCGAAATTGTTCGTGGTGTTGGTGGTGACGCCGTTGATGGGAGCGGCGGCCGATGCGAGCAGAGGATAGTTGACGTCAGGGGCGAAGGGGACATCATGGCTGAAGGAGCCGACGTAGCTGATGGTCATGGCGAGGGAGTTGGTCAGTTGCTGCTGCACACTGAAGTTGGTCTGATAGGTATAGGGCCACTGGTAGGCCTTATCGATGCCTTCTACCTGGGCCGGAGCGATGAAGGGCCGCGGGTTATTGGGGTTGTAGGTGTAGGGGTAGGGATTGCCTCCCGGGATGTTGCCGTAGGGGTCCGTGATGGACTTTACGTTGGCGTATTTGTTACGAATTGCGAAGGGCTGGAAGTTCGAGACGCCGTTCCACTCGTTGCCGGAGACAGATCCAAAGAAGAGTCCGAAGGCGCCACGTACGGCCGTCTTTCCGTCGCCAAATGGGTCCCAGGCGAAGCCAACGCGGGGCGAGACATGGTGATAGCGCGTGTCGACGATGCCGCGATGTACACCCTGGTCTCCGACGACCAGTACCCCGGTCGGGGCCGTCGCATAGGTAGTCGACTTCTGTCCGGCGACGAAGGTCGATTGCCGGTTCTGAGGATCGACGGGGGAGGTCTGCACGTCCCAGCGCAGGCCGAGGTTGAGGTTGAGGTTCTTCAGCAGACGGTAGTCGTCCTGGACGAAGACACCAGAGAAGAAGGAGTTGTCTGCTGCGTTGATCGGCGAGTCCTGGTTCATGGTGCTGGGCAGGCCGGTGATGAAGTCGGAGAGATCCGCTCCTGTGCGTGCCGTCGTGCTGCGGGCGAAGGCGAAGATGCCGTAGTTGTTCAGGAAGCTATATTGCAAGTCTTTGTTGAGGGAGGTCTCCGCTCCGAAGCCGATGGTGTGCTTGCCGGTCGTGATGCTGAAGACATCGCGGATGGAATAGAAGTTGGTCCCGGTAACCGGGCCGCTGATGGCCTGCGACGCAGTGAAGTAGCCGCTGACGGAGATCTGCGGCAGCATCGGTGCTCCTTGGATCGCAAAGGCTGAGCCGAAGTCGCCCAAAGAAAGGGCCGGCGTGTTTACACGGCCACCAAAGAGGCGGGTGTAGTTCAGCCAGAGCTGGTTGATCTTATTGGGCGAGACCGTCCAAGTATCGGAGAGATTGCCGTTCTGCTGGCGATAGACGAAGTTCTGGGTGGACCAAGGAACGTTGCCACCGGGGCTCTGGGTGAGGGCGCCAGCGGTGTTGAAGTACATCGCTTCAATACGGTGGCTGGCGAGTTGGTGGTCGATCTTAAGGAGGAATTCGTCAGTGTTGTTTTGAGTCGAGATCGAGCCGGTGTAGGTGTGGGTGATGCGGCCTGTGGCTGAATCTACGGCTGTTCCGTTGGGTAACGGAATCATCGCGAGCAACCGTTGAACTGTGGGATCGAGTTGCGAGGGGTTGAGCTTGTTGCCTGCGACGGGCTTGCGGGTCACAGGATCGCAGACGGTGAAGACGACGCTCGATGTATTGGAGGTGCAGGTGGCCGGAGTGACGCCCAGGGTGATCGCATTTTCGCTGAAGTCTCCTCCGCGTTGCGCAGCGTCTGGAACGATCGCGCCTGTGTAGTTGCTAGGGGTAACCTGCCGCAGACCGGCATAGGAGCCGAAGAAGAAGGTCTTGTCCTTCCAGAGGGGACCGCCCAGAGTGGCACCGAATTGATTGCGGTGCAGCGGTGGCTTGACGAGCTGGAAGACGGGGGTGGCGGAGAAGGCGGTCTCGCGATGGAACTCGAAGATGGAGCCGTGGACGCGGTTGGTGCCGCTCTTGGTGACGACGTTGACGAGTCCGGAGGACATGCGGCCGAAGAGGGCGTTGTAGTTGTTGGTCTGGACGACGAACTCCCGGAGCGCATCGGGGTTGGGTAGCACATTGCCGGTGTTGCGGATGAAGGTCATGTTCAGACCGCCGTCGAGGTAGTAGCTGACGGAGCCGACGAAGTTATCCGTACCGCCGTTAATATAGACGACCTGCTGAGGGAAGCCGAGCGGATTGACGTTCGCGTTCGATTGCACGCCGGGAGTCAGGGAGAGAAGGTCGTAGACGTTGCGGTTGACGATCGGGAGGTTATCGACTTCCACGTTGGTCACAGTGCGGCCGAGGGTCGAGGTATTGGTCTCGACGAGGGGGACCTCCGAGGTGACGTCTACTGTTTGGCTATTGCTGCTGATGGTCATCGTAGCGTCGAAGTGAAGTTCGGCGTTCAGGGTGAGGACGATACCCTTCTGCTCACGCTCCCCAAAGCCCGGGGCAGAGACGCGGACCGTGTAGGTGCCTACGGGGAGGAAGTCCAGCCTGTAGGCTCCTTCACCGTTGGAGGATACTGTGCGGGTGAATTGGGTTTCGGAGTTGGTGGCTGTGACGCTGGCCTCCGGGATGGCCGCACCGGATGAGTCTGTCACATTTCCAAGAATGGTAGCTGTCGTGAGTTGGGCGAACGCTGCGGTCGTCGTGGATAGAACCAGGAGAAGGCAGAGAAGAAGACTTCGAATCGAACGAAAATTTTGCATGCGACCTCGGGATAACGCTCTGGCCTTTATCGGCCACCAAAAAGCGTTCATTACTACAGGGCACTCCGACCATGGATCGGTCGAAGTAGTTAAAGCATCAGTCGAATCTCAAATTCCAGCGACGACCTTATGCAGCTTTTAAGAGCAGAGCAACCCTCAGCGAATCGCATAAACACTTGCAAGTGACTCACCGTTTGGATTTGCCTTGTTTCTGTAAGTGTCTAATTTGCGTGTAGTTACGGATATAATGACAAGACGTTATAAACGTCTGGAATGAGTCTCCCTAAGGAAGTACGTATATTTTTTTGATCTTATGACTAGCGTTGAAGAAACTCGATCTATCTGGAATCCTCGTAACGACCTTGAGCGTGAGTTGGTGCGACAAGAGTTGGCGAGTATTTTGGAGAGCTCCCACTTCAGTAACAGCAAGCGCTATCCGGCACTGTTGCGGTACGTGGTGGAGACGACGCTGAACGGTCATTCGGATCGGATTAAAGAGCGGACGCTCGGGGTCGAGGTCTTCCATCGGTCTGCGGACTACGACACCAACAGCGATACTGTCGTGCGCTATACGGCCGGCGAGGTGCGGAAGAGACTGGCGCTCTACTATCACGAGTTGGAAGGTAGTTCGGCTGTCCAGATTGTGCTTCCGATCGGCTCTTACATTCCGGAGTTCTACCGGACCGCCATGCCTTCGGACGAAGGAGTTCCTTCGGAGGCTATGTTGACGGGAGAGATGTCCGTTACGGTTTCCCCACCTATAGCGTCCGTGGCGGCGCAGGCAGTCTCAGGGAACCGCATCCCTTTGTTCTTTGCTGCGGGATTTGCGACCTTACTTCTTGTCCTTCTGGGTTTGTCCTTCTGGTACCGGGCGCCAAAGCGGGAGACTGCGCTAGACCGATTCTGGGGACCTATATTGAGCGAGCGCGACTTGCCGGCGCTGATCAGCACCGGGAGCGTCGTGTTTTCTCCTGACCGGCTGTCTGGAACCGCGACTGCGGACAAGAATAACGAGTACCCGTTCGTTTCGATGCAGATGGTGGCGGCGATTGCCCGGCTGAGCGGATTGATCGAACGACGTGGCGCCGAGTATCAGGTGGAAGCAGCCGCTTTCTCGACCGTTACGGAGATGCGGGATCGTCCCATCATTCTGGTTGGCGGATACAACAATCCCTGGACACTTCGGCTCCTCAGCCCGCTCCGCTTTAGTTTCTCTACTCCAGAGTCAACGGCATCCATCCTGGATCGGGAGCATCCAGAGGTGCGGTGGTCTCGCGATAAATCGATCCCTTATTCCAGTGCGGACGACTACGCCATCTTTGGCCGATTTCGAGATGCCACGACCGATAGTCCGGTAGTGTTCGTTGCGGGCCTGGGTAGAAACGGGACTGAGGCAGCCGCACAGTTCGTTACGAGCCCACACTATATGCAGATTCTCGAGGAGCGCGTAGGACGAGACTTCGGGAATAAGAATATCGAGGTAATTCTGAAGGTAACTGTCGTCGAAGGTAAGACCGGAGCTCCATCCATCCAAGCGATGTATGTCTGGTAAGTTCTCCGGTACTCCGGTTGGACGACATGGCCTTGTCTCAATGCTGCTGCGAAGCGTCGAGGAGAGATTGCAGTGGAGGAAGGACGACGAAGTCTACGATGTCATGAGGTTCGGCTGCCTGCTTGAGCAGAACTGCCTGGGTCTGGACCCAGGCAGGATCCGGAGGAGACTTTGCCTCGATGAAACCGAGGCTCTGGACTCCAAGGAACCCGAGTTGGGGAAGTTGCTCGCGGCGTAGCTTCACTCCATTCAGCAGAGGATGATCGAGCGCGAGTGCGTCGATGGATGGGCGTGTCGCAATCCAGGCGTGAAAGAGACTCTCAAGCTGCTGCCGGGCCAACTCGTGTTCGGCATCGGTGGTATGTAGATAGCGTTCTACGAGAAGCCGGAAGTCCTGGCGCAGTGGCGGGTCGGGGCGGGTAAAGTCGACGACGTTGCCCATGGGAGTGAGTTGCGAGGTCTTCTGCTGTTCGTAGCGGAAGTGAAAGGACGCAGGAGTGAGAGTCGAGATAAGCACAGCGAGTTGAGCTGCCCCTCTCTCACTGCCGGCAAGTTGGCGGAGACCCATGTTTGGAACTGAGATGTGAGTGAGACCGAGGGCATCGAGACGGATGGATTCGACCTCAAGCCGACGGTAGAGGTCATCAACGTCGCGGACATTTTGTGGAGACCAGAATCGTTCGGCGAGAGCGGCAGTGCGCGGCCAGACGCGGGAGTCGACTGTCTCCTGCGTCACCTGCTCCGCCCACATGGTGACCTCGCCGCCGAGAATCAGCTTCGTTTGTTCGGGAGTAAGTTTAGAGTCAGCCGGAATAGGATCGTCGAGATACATGCGCTCCGCGGTCTTCATCGCGTCCAGGTAATAAGGCGCGGAGAGGATGGAGCGGTTTCCTTGACTGGCTGCCGTGTTGAGCGATGCTGCACCGCGCCAGCTTTGAATAATCGCATCCTTCGGAGTATTGGGCTGTAAGATCTCATCCCATCCGACCATCTGCTTTTTGTGTTTCTTGACGAGGGCCAGAACGCGGGTACTGAAATAAACCTGCAGATCGTCGGTGGATTTTATCTTGTGCTGCTGCATGTAGGCCGCGATGGCAGGATTGGCCTTCCAATCCTTGCCGTTGCTCTCGTCGCCTCCCATGTGCATGTACTCGTCGGGGAAGAGTGCGGCCATCTCTTCGATGAAGCTGTCGAGAAACTTATAGGTGCTTTCTTTGGTAGGATCGAGAGCCGGATCCCAAACTCCGAAGGTGCGGCCGATCTTGTAGTCGTGCGGCATGCTGCCAAGTTCGGGATAACCTACGAGCCAGCTTGTGACATGGCCGGGAACATCAAACTCGGGAACGATGCGTACTCCGTGTGCGCTGGCGTATGCGATGACGCTGCGCATCTGCTCCTGTGTATAGAAGAGGCCATCGGAGCCCATCTCTGTGAGGCGGGGGAAGCGTTTGCTTTCAAGGCGAAATCCTTGGTCCTCGGTAAGGTGCAGGTGAAGTACGTTGAGCTTGACTGCAGCCATGGCGTCGATGGTGCGATAGATAACCGGCAGTGGCAGGAAGTGACGGCCCACGTCGAGCATAAGTCCGCGCCAGGGAAAGCGAGGATTGTCTGTGATGCTTACGGCAGGGATAACGTAGACGCCATTCTGAGGCTCTACGAGTTGCTTGATAGTTTCGAGACCGTGGAGCGCGCCGAAGACGTTGGCCGCCTGCAGAGTGATTCTCGATGCCGTGACGTTGAGGGTATAGCTCTCGTCGGTCTCTAGAGTAGGACGTTGTGGAGTGGGGTCGGTAAGGGTGATGGTGAGGGTCGCATTGCCGGTCTCAGACCCTAATGTCTTTGAAAGCTGGGTACTCGTCTTCTGTTCGATCTCGTCGAGCATGCGGCGAGTGGCAGACGCGAGAACGGGATTCCGGACGGCGTTGGAAGCGACGGTGAATAAGCTGGTGAGAGGAAGCGCACCAGCCGAGGCCTGCAGTTTGGTGGGTTGTGGGAGGAGTGTATTGATCGATAGGCTTTGTTGCGCGTGCAGAGAGATGGCGAAAAGAAGGGGAGCGATTGCGACCCACATACAACTCTGAAGGAGCGAAGTGGCATGACGTTGGCCGCGGGGGACAGAACTCAATTCCTGGTGCATTCGATCTAACTCTCCTTCTTCCTGTCTATCTTATTTGCTAGAGCGTTCCGGCGTAGTATGCCCAGGCAGCGTTCAGGTCTGACTCCATGCAGAGAATTCCTCTGTTGTCAGGGGCAACGGCATAACTTGCCCGCGAGCACCCGACTCGAACGAAGTCTCCAAGATCGCCATCACCGCGACGGCGTCTCTTGCGGAGATCGAAGGTGGCTGCTGTGCCAGAATTGCATCGCGGATGCCAGCGTAATACATCTGTTGCTGGCCTCTTGGGGAAGGCAGTTCACTGCGTGTCCCAGTAGCTCCGTCGACTAGAATCCCGGCGTCAGGATCATAGCCAAACGCGGGATCAGTGGGACGCATTCCAGCCATGAGTTGGCGTTCCTGCACATCCGCACCGTACTTCATCCAACTCCCGCGTGTGCCATGCAGCACCGAGCGCGGTCCGCCTCCAGCTACGAGGAGGGAGCTGTGAAGAATCACTCGCAGTCGATCGTAGTTCAACTGAACGTGAGCCCAGTCATCCGTCTGTCCACCTTTTCGCAAAATGCCAAAGCTGGCGTTCACTGAGGTGGGAAGTCCAAAGAGATGGAGGGCTTGATCGATAAGATGAGGTCCGAGATCGAACCACAGTCCGGCGCCCGGTCCAGGATCTTCACGCCAACGCTGGCGCACCACCGGACGGAAACGATCCATATGGCACTCATAATGAGAAACCTCTCCAAGGACGCCCGATTCGAGTACCGCCTTCGTGGCGAGGATCTCGCTGTCCCAGCGCCGGTTATGAAAGACGGAGAGAAGCCTGTTATGCTGCTTTGCTATTTTTGCAAGCGAACGGGCCTCTTCGAGCGTCACGGTAAACGGCTTATCGACGACGACATCTTTGCCTGCCTGCAAGGCCGCAGCGGCAAGGGGGAAGTGGCTCTCATTCGGAGAAGCGATTACGACAAGGTCAACATCGGGATGGGTTGGCACCTCCGAAGGGTCACAGATAGTAGCTTCTGGAATATCTGTCCTCACGGCTTCGAGCTTGCTCGATCCGACGACCGTCAAAGCCAATCCTGGCACCGACCGGATCAGCGGCGCATGAAACGTTTTACCGGCAAAGCCGTAGCCAATCAATCCAACCCGAATCGTCTGTTTGTCTCCACTCATGTTCTTAAGACTATGTCATCTGCCGCGAGTAGAGAATGGGTACTCCTCACTTGCATTGGGCTGCTCTACTGGTTGTCAAAGTTAGGAATACGTCTTCGACCTTAAGATTACGCCGCTAGGTCTCTCGATAAGCCACTTGCAACGTGCGGCTCATCGAGAAACGCAGATCTCGGCCTGGCGACGTCGCCTAGAAGGGGATGTCATCATCGGTGATGCCGGTATCGGCATAGTCTGGCTGGGAGGCGGGGGCGCCGCCACCGTAACTGGCCGTGTTGGACTTGGAGTAGCCACCACCGGAGGATTCGCCGCCAGACTTGCTGCCGAGGAGGGTCAGTTCGTTGACGAGGATCTCGGTCTTGTACTTCTTCTCACCGCTGGTCTTGTCATCCCAGGAGCGGGTCTGGATTTTGCCCTCTACGAAGAGCTGGGTACCCTTTTTGACGTAGTCTCGGACGACTTCGGCGGTGCGCTGGAAGCAGACGAGATTGTGCCATTCAGTCTTGTCGGCCCAGTTGCCCTGGGCGTCTTTCTGGCGGTCGGCGGTGGCGAGGGAGAAGCTGGCAACGGTCATGCCGCCGGCGGTGGAACGAATCTCGGGATCTTTGCCTACGTTGCCTAGAAGAAGAACTTTGTTTACGCCTTTTGCCATGGAAATGATGCTCCGTCTTAATGCTTGGTTTTAAAGATTGAGGATAGCAGATAGGAGGGTGTGATTTGGTCATCTCCCGTCAGGGCTGAGGAGCAGGAGGCCACTCTGTGAGGATGTGGGCGGCGATCTGGTCGACGGTACCTCCACTGGTTAAGGCGTTCTCAGGCGCGGCAGGAAGGAGAAGTCGAATGATGCCTTCATGGTCGGTCGCGACCAGAAAAGGGAAGTCAGTGGCGGCGAAGTTGGTGACAGTAGAGGGGGAGACGACCAGGGTCGGGGTGCCGAGAAGTTGCTCTACGGGTGATTTCGGAGATCCAGAGGCAACTGCAGACGAGGGATTCTGATCTGGAATTGTCTGCGGGACTGCTCGACGGGCTCGGTTGGGCGGGGTCGGGGTTTGAGGCCGGGCAGGGGGAGGATTGTCGGCTAGGAGACCGTATATGTGGACATCGCTACTGCCTAGACGGGAGATTGCGGGGATCATCTCCTGCGTCTCGCGGAGGCATTGGGCACACCATGGTGGGAATAAAAGGAAGATAGCTGCCGAGCCGAAGTTTGGCTGGTTGAACGGGGTAGGTGTGGCGGATATCAGGTTGATAGCGCCAGGGATAGAGGGGAAGCGGGTTCCAAGGAGGGCATACTGGCGTCGGGCGTCGGCGATGGGAAGCGCGTCGTCCGGAGCCATGTCGGAAGGGGCCGCAGCGTCGAGGTCGGAGAGAATGCCAGCTGCCAGGCGAGGCTGATTGACGTAGAGTTCCAGAGCAGCAAAGTCGAGGGCATGCTCGAAGAGGGTGTGGAGCGGGATGGCTGCGGGAGGCTGCGGGGATTTGAGCAGACGAAGGAGGATGGGCTGGCGGATGGAGTGCAGAGTGAGGGCGTCCGACGTGAAGGCTATCTGGAGGTAACGGATAACGGTTGTGGTGACCTCATCGCACAGAGGACCGTAAGGAATGGCCTGAAGCATGGCGATAGATGCTCCGAGGGCCGATTTTTCGTCGTTGAGATTGAGGTTGGCGGAGATCTGGAAGGAGTAGGCCTGAGCGAGTTGAGGCTTGGATGTGTCAGCGCTGTTGATGTAGGTGGTGGCGGCAGTGAGGGTCGTGGGCCACTGCTGGCCGAGAGCGCATAGGCGGGCGAAGGCGATAAGGTCATCTCCGCTGAAGGTAGCGGAGGTCCGGGCCAGACAGGCCTCTTTTGCCTGGTGAATGGCGGCTGTAAGGGCCGCGGTCTCGATGTCGGACCAGTTCACCATGGAACGGTGGGTGATCTCAATCGGCGTGACGGCCTGGTTATAGGCAGCCTGGGGAGAGAGTTGAAGTGTGGACGGAGGAGCTTGTGCGAGAGCGATCGGAGTGGCGAGAATCAGCATGGCAACGAGCCGGCGCATGAGGGTCCTTGAATTCGGATCAAGGATAGCAAAGCTCTAGCGGCGAAGATCGTTGATGATTTTAAGAAGTGCCAGAAGGAGGGTGAGCGTTCCCGTGGGGAGACAGCCCATCGCGAGCATGAGGCAGAGCCAGCCAGGGTTGGTGTGGGGCCCTTGGTGTCCGATGCCTCCAAAGAAAGTGAAGATAAGTACGACTGAGAGCGCTCCGGTGCCAAAGATGAGGAGGCCGGTGCGGAGGATCTTACGGGTGTCGGACTGTAGGACGGGCTGCTTGCTCATCGGGGTGAAACATACCTCAAGGGCGGAAACTTGGTGCGGAATGGGCTTCGAGATTGTGGGCGGGAGAGTCTAGTGGATGGCGGCCTGCATGATGTAAACGATGACTCCCGTGACCGAGACATAGAGCCAGATCGGGAAGGTATAGCGGGCGAGGCGGCGGTGGGCGGGGAAGCGACCGGTAAGCGAGAGGAAGAACGTGATGAGGATCATCGGAAGGGCGACGATGGAGAGGAAGACGTGCGAGGCGAGGAGCTTCCAGTAAAAAGGCCACCAAGGGCTGAGGCGATTGAAGTGGGTCTCGCCGTGGAGGGTGAAGTTGGTCAGGTAGGAGACCAGGAAGATGGAAGAGAAGAAGAAAGCGGTGAACATCGCCGCTCGATGCTCGGGGATGCGCCGGGAGCGGATGTAACTGAAGCCGATGAGCAGAGCCACGGTGCAGCAGGCGTTGAGGACGGCATTTAGAAGAGGCAGGGAACGAAGATGGGTTCCGGAGACGTCGAGTGGAGCATGGAAGTAGACGAGATAGCAGATGAGCGCACTAGCAGCGGCCGAGGCGATGATAATGGCTGCGATTATGGCGGGCGGAGTGCGGACGGAGTTTTCGTGTGGCCGGGTAGTAATAGGTGTCGTCATCTTAGAAGAGGAGTCGTCCTTTGGCGTCTAGCATCATGGCTGCCAGTAACAGCGGCAGATAGATTACGGAGGCGCGGAGGAGGTCGCGGGCATAGGCGCGGGAGCTTGGAGCCTCGGGCTGGCGAAGGATTCGGGCGAAACGAATGGTGTAAAAGAGGTAGCCCAGCGAGAGGATAGTCGCGGCCACGGCATAGGGATAACCGGTGACGTGGAGGGTAGTCGGCCAGAGGCTGACCGGAATCATCAGGATGGCATAGAAGAGGGATTGGATAACGGTGCTGCGGGCGGCTTCGCGGGCGTCGGGCAGGGTGGGTGTCAGGCGAACGCCTGCGGCGGCGTAGTCGTCGCGGTACATCCAGCCGATGGCCATGAAGTGGGGGAACTGCCAGACGAAGAGGATGGCGAAGAGGGCGACTCCAGGCCACTCGATCAGTCCGCGGGCGGCGGTCCAGCCGATGAGGGGCGGGAGGGCTCCAGGAAAGGCTCCAATGAAGGTATTAATGTTGGTCACGCGCTTGAGCGGGGTATAGATAGCGACGTAGCCCGTGGCCGTCAGCAGGGTGAGGGTTCCGGTGAGGAGATTGGTGATGTAGGCAAGGTAGAGAGAGCCGAGGAAGACCGCAGCAAAGCCCAGGATAAGTCCATGGGCGAGAGAGATGCGGTTGGCTGCCATGGGACGGTTGGCGGTGCGGTGCATCAGGAGATCGGTGCGGCGCTCGAGGGCTTGATTGAGGATGCTAGAGCCGCAGGTGACGGCGGCGATTCCGAAGAGAGCTTGAAGTAGGCCGATGTGGAAGGGGCTGATGCCGCTGCGGAGCGATCCGAGATAGAAACCGGCGCCAGCGGTAATGACGATCATGACGGTGACGCGGAGCTTGAGGAGGGTGACGTAGTCGGCGAGCAGAGTCGGCGTGGCTTTGGCCTTTGTGGGGTTCTCGGCGGGGGCGAGGATGTGATCGGTTGTCGCGGAGGTAGCCACGTTCTCTAGGATAACCCTTTTGGAGTTGGGCGGAGCTTCTGGCACGGTATAGGCTCGGAGATAGAGGTGTGGAACGATGAAGGTAGTTCTGTTTGGCGGATCGGGAATGGTTGGGCAGGGAGTCTTGCGGGAGTGCCTTTTGGACAGTGACATCGACGAGGTGTTCTCCCTCGGACGCAGTCCAGTGGAGACACAAGGCCTGCCGGATAGCAAGTTGCGGACGATGGTGCTGGCCGATCTCTACGATCTATCTGGGGTAGAGGGAGTTCTGACGGGCTTCGATGCGTGCTTTTTCTGTCTCGGGGTCTCTTCGGGCGGGATGAGCGAGGCACAGTACCGGCGAATCACGTATGAACTGACGATCTCGGTGGCGAGGACGCTGCGCAAGCTGAATCCGCAGATGACCTTCGAGTATGTGTCGGGAGCAGGGACAGATAGCACGGAAAAGAGCCGGGCGATGTGGACCCGGGTGAAGGGCCAGACGGAGAATGAACTTCTGCGGATGGGGTTCAAGGCTGCGTACATGCTTCGTCCGGGAATTATCCAG
Organism: Granulicella sp. dw_53; assembly: GCF_018449545.1. Taxonomy (GTDB): domain Bacteria; phylum Acidobacteriota; class Terriglobia; order Terriglobales; family Acidobacteriaceae; genus Edaphobacter. Next base: position 58,580 of record NZ_JAAVUR010000021.1, read on the forward strand.
CCGCTGGACGGAATTCGGTCGAAGACGAAGTCGTACCAGGTAATGTACGCGTTGATAGAGCCAATATTGCCACTTGCGAAGCGGCTGTTTCCGAAGTATGTGACCTCGACAGCAGAGATGGGACGGGCGATGATCCGCGTGGCGAAGGAAGGATATCCAAAGCCGGTGATCGAGGCGTTGGAAATTCACAGGATTGCTTCAGGGGTGTCGGTGTGACCTTCGATGAGGCGCGGGTGTCACCCTCTCATTCCCAGGGTTTCGATCTTGCTCAGGATTGTTCGAGGAGCGGCGGAAGACTAGTTTGCCTTGGCCTCTTTGAAGAAGGTCGGCCAAAGGGTGCGAATAATCTGGAGATATCGTGGCGAAACTGCTCGATGAGGTGAACTGGAAGCATGGTGTAAAGACCGCCCTAGCTGCAGGTCTTTGTCTGGCATTGGTAAGGGTATTCGCGTTTTCGCAAGGGTATTGGGCCTGCATAACGGCGGTGGTGGTCATGCAGTCGGAGACGGCCGCGACGTTAGCCGTGTCGAGAGAGCGTCTGGTGGGTACTGCGGTCGGTGCGATCGTAGGATGGGCAACGGCTGCTGTGTGGCACGGTCATCTGATGGGGTATGCAGCGGCGGTGCTAGCCTGCATGGTGCTTCCAGAGCTTATGGGGTTAAAGGGGGCTGGGCGAATGGCAGGGGTGGCGGCGACGATTGTTCTGTTGGTGCCTTCTAGTGAGTCCCATGCGACGGTAGCGCGGGGCCGGTTTCTGGAGGTCAGCTTCGGGATTGTGGTGGCTCTCGTTGTCTCACAGGTTTTGTGGAGGAACTCTTCAGTAGAAAAGGTTTTGCCTAAGCCAGCGAATGAATAGTCTGCTCATCGCAGCTTTAATCCCCAACTAAGGTTTAGGCCGGAGTTGAGCGAGAAACGCTTCCGCGGTGGGAAGAGTGTTGAGAAGATCGGCTTTAGTAAGCCACGCGCGGCGAAGTTGGGTGATGCCGTAGCGCATCTGATTGAGTTCTTCGGTGGCGTGGGCGTCGGTGTCGACTACGATCTTGCAGCCATGTTGTTTAGCGAGTCGGAGGTGGAGGTCGTTAAGGTCGGCGCGGGCGGGGCTGGCGTTGTGTTCTACCGCTACGCCTAATTCGGCAGCGCGCTTGAGGATGGCGTCGATGTGCAGGGCGTACGGATCGCGCCGGAGAACTTTACGTCCGGTAGGGTGGCCGAGGATGCGGGTGTGCGGGTTTTCCAGAGCACGAAGGACGCGGTCGGTCATCTGCTCGACGGGTTGATCGAAGCGAGAGTGGACGCTGGCGACGACGATATCCATCTGGGCGAGCGTTGAGTCATCGAGATCAAGCTGGCCTTCGGCGAGGATGTCAACCTCGATGCCAGGAAGGACGCGGATTCGGCCTTCGTACTGTTGCTGGAGTTCGGCGTCTATCTCTCGAATACGCTGGACGTGGGCGAGGGCTCGAGCATCGTCGAGGCCGTTGGTCATGGCGAGGTTCTTGGAGTGATCGGTGATGGCAATGTAGCTGAGACCACGAGCGAGGGCGGCCTCTGCCATCTGACGGATAGTGTCGCGGCCATCCGTGGCGTCGGTGTGCATATGGAGATCGCCGCGGATGTCGGCGAGGGTGATGAGCTCGGGAAGTGTGTGCGCGGCTGCCGCTTCGAGTTCGCCACAGTTCTCGCGTAGCTCGGGTGGAATGTAGTCGAGGTCCAGGGCACGGTAGATGTCGGCTTCGCTGGCAGCGGCGACGATAACGTTGTCTTCCAGCCGCAGCAGCGCGTATTCGCTAAGAGTCAGACCGCGTTTGATGGCGCGCTGGCGAAGGGCGACGTTATGCATCTTGGAGCCGGTGAAGTATTGAAGGGCAGCGCCGTAACTGGCGCGGGGAAGCAGGCGGACGTCAACCTGGAGGTTGTTACGGAGGGTAAAGGAGACTTTGTTTTGCCCCTTGGCGAGGAGTTTGTCGATGAGCGGCAGTGTAGCTACATGTTCAACGGCGGCTGCGACGACATCGGACTCGCATGCGGGGCCGGTGACAAGGAGATCGAGGTCCCCGACGGTCTCGCGTCCACGACGGAGACTGCCCGCAGGAGTGATCTGGTCGATTCCAGGGAAGGCGCGGATGAGGGCGCTGATACGCTCCGCATACTCCTGAGCTTGATCGATGCGAAAGCGGCCTGAGTTCTTGCGGTAGTCTTCGATGCCTTTGAGGAGTTTCGCGGTGAACTTCGCGCCCATCCGAGGGAGTTTTTCGAGATGCCCCGCCTTAGCCGCCTCTTCGAGAGCGTCGATGTCGCAGACTTGGAGGGCAGACCAAACTAGAGCGACCGTCTTGGGACCCATGCCGGGAAGACGGAGCAGATCGAGCATGGTGGGTTTGTACTTGAGCAGAAGTTCGTCACGCAGGGGCATGGAGCCTGTGGCCACAAGGTCGCGGATGTTGGCCGCCATACCCTTTCCGATGCCCGGAATGGCAAGCAGCAACTTGGGATCGGAGTCTGGTCCAACCAATTGAGCGACTTGTGTCGTTTGCTGTTCGACGGCTTCGGCCGCACGGCGATAAGAGCGGATGCGGAAGGGATCGGCTGCGTCGATTTCGAGGAGAGAAGCTGTTTCGTCAAGAAGACGAGCGATGGTGATGTTGTCCATAAGGTTTCGAGGGGAGGACGGAACATATGCCCTCCTCCCCTCAGTATGCCTTACTTGACTGACGGGCGGTTTGATCCAGATGCTGGCGCATCGCAGAGCCGCAACAGATTGATTCGACTAGGGCAGTGAATGGAGCAACTAGTACAATATGGGAGTTAAAGAGCCTCTTTTATGCGTGAAACTTGGTCCGCTTGAGGACCTTTCGCGCCTTCTATGACGTCAAATTCGACCTCATCACCCTCTTTGAGAGTTTTGTAGCCATCTAACTGGATTGAACTGTAATGGACGAAGACATCGGCCCCCTCGTCCCGGCCAAGGAAGCCGTAGCCTTTTGCGTTATTGAACCATTTCACGGTGCCTTTGTACTGCGCCATGTCTCTTTCTCCTATTGCGCCGCCCCGAGGTTTGCGTAATGCGGGTCGGTGTATATGTTCTGTGACAATAGGAGTGGAACTTGGGTTGCCTGACATCCTGGAGGAACTCTCGAAAGTGAGGATAGAGATGTACTTGCGTACTGTAGCCTACAAGGGCTCTGTCTGGTACATAACATAGCCGGGTTGCTTCTTACGCACGTCCTGCTCGCCGCGCGGCGTCAAATAGCGACAAGCCGATAAGTGTCTTACCGTCGTGAATCTTGTTGGAAGCTACCAGCAGAAGCGCTTCGGAGAGCGACATGCGGATAATTTCGATATGCTCGTCGGCTTCTGGTTGAGCGACGCCTTCACGGATATCGCGAGCAAGGTAGATCTGCATCCACTCGCCAAGGAAGCCGGGGCTGGCAAAGTACTTCGTGAGGAGAGTCCAACGCTTGGCGCGGTAGCCGGTCTCTTCGATCATCTCCCGTTTAGCCGCAGCGAGAGGAGACTCATTGGGCTCGATGCGTCCGGCCGGGAGTTCCAAAAGAAATTGCCCGGCGGCGTGGCGGTATTGGCGCTCGAGGATGACATCTGGGTCTTTGGGGTTTCTGGACTCATCGACGGCAAGGATAACGACAGAGCCGTTGTGACGGATGACGTCGCGGACATTGATCGTGCCTTCTGGCTCTTGGACCTTGTCTGAAAAGACGGAGAAGACCTTGCCCTTATAGGCCAGCTTGGAGGAGATGAGGCGGGCTTTCTGGGCTTTGGATTTGGCAGGGGACGACGAGGCAGGGGTGGCTGGGCGTATCTTGGTTTTTGAGGCGGCCATAAACCTACGGTATCATCCTGCATCGAGTACAGTATCATCGGCATCCAACCATCAAATCTATCTGTAAGCTGTCAGGTGCGGTGTATCTTTCCGCAGGGCTAGGCGGAGAGGATGGCCGAGGTGTTGTGATCGGTCATTATGAGACAAGGATTGCGATGAGCGCTGAGTGTTACCCAATCACGATTCTGCCGCACGTATCGCAGCTTTACCGCGATTATCTGGCGATGGCGGAGAGCAATGTTGATGCTCCCGTGCGCCGTTGGTATGGAGCAGAACCGTTTGCAGGGAAGTGGATGGGGGCGCCCGTACGCATCGACGATGCGGCGCGGTTAGCCGATACCCTAAGAGCGCAGAGTCTCGAGTTTGGCGCGGGGCCGGCTACGTTGGCGAATATCGAGAGGTTGCGGACTGGCGCCCGGGCTGTCGTGACGGGGCAGCAGGTGGGTCTGCTGGGCGGTCCCCTTTTGACATTGCTAAAAGCTGCGACGGCTGTCGCGAGAGCGAAACAGGCGACCAAGGCGACCGGGGTGGAGCACGTACCCGTCTTCTGGCTGGCGACTGAGGATCACGATCTGGAAGAGGTGGACCAGGTCTCACTCTTGACCAAAGATGCCGTGGAGACGCTTCGGGCGGGTCTGAAGGTCTCGGGTGCGGTTCCGGTGGGTGGGATCGAAATTGGCCCCGAGATCGAGGCCGTGCTGGCTCAGGCAGAGGAGTTGCTAGGATACGGACCCGTCGGCGAGTTGTTGCGGGAGTGTTATGCCCCCACGGACAGCTACAAACCCACTTTAGGCGGAGCCTTTGCGCGGTTGATGACGCGGATTTTCGCGGATCAGGGACTCATTGTGATGGACGCAGCCGGACGTGAGTTCCATGCACTGGGCGAACGCACCCTGCGGTTCGCAATCGAGCATGCGGAGGAGATGGAAAGGTGTCTGCTGGTGCGCACGCAGGAGCTGGAGAGCGCTGGATATCATGCTCAGGTACTAGTCCTGCCGGGGCATAGTCTGCTCTTTCTCATCGATGGCACGACGGGAGAGCGGGCGGCGTTGCGCCGGCTGCCGGACGGTGGATGGAAGGCTTCGGGCAAGGCGTATACGACGGCAGACCTGCTGGAGATTCTGAGAGCGACCCCGGAGCGCATCAGTCCGAATGCTCTACTGCGGCCGGTCTTCCAGGATACGATCTTGCCGACAGCGGCATATGTCGGCGGTCCCGCGGAGGTAGCTTACTTTGCGCAGAGCGCGGTGGCGTACGAGGCTATTCTGGGGCGCATCACTCCGGTACTATCACGGCTGAGTGCGACGCTGGTGGAGCCGGCCATCGCTACAGTTATGGCGAACCACGAGGTGAGTCTCCCAGATGCGATGTCGACCGCAGAGGAGTTGGGGCAGCGGCTGGGCGCGCGGGCGATGCCGATCGAAGGCAAGCGGCGGTTGGCGGCGGTTGGAAACGCAATGGACGCGGAGCTGACAGCCTTAACGGACTACATGTCGGCTATGGATGAGAATCTGGGACGCGCCGCAGAGGTCTCGGGATCGAAGATGCGATACCAGATGAACCGCCTGCGGCGGGTGGCGGCGACCTTCGAGTTGCAGAAGGAGGCCAGCCTGAAGAAGCATGCAGCGGCATTGACGCTACATCTCTTTCCCAATGGCCATCCGCAGGAGCGAGTGCTGGCCGGAGTTTGGTTTCTAGGCCGGTATGGGGATGGGCTGGTAGAACGGATGGTGAAAGAGGCCGAGAATCTTTGTCCGGGGCACGTCGTGGTCCGGCTGTAGTTTCTGGCTTGGGTGTTACGGGGTGGGGTTTTAGAATGATGGTTGAGGTGAGCTGCCATGGGTCTGAGCGATCAGCCATTTGAAGTGACGTGTCCGGATTGCGGTGGAATTTTAAAGGTCGACCCGGTGACTCGGTCCTTGATTGCGCATACGTCCGCTCCGAGGAAGAAGATGTTTGAGGACTTCGGCGACGCGGCGCGTGCTCTTCGAGAGAGCGACCAGCGGCGGGATTCGATCTTTGCGCAGAGTGTCGAGGCGCAACGGAATAAAGATGATGTCATGGCCAAGAAGTTTGCCGAAGCGGTGAAGAAGGCAAAGGAGAGTCCCATGACGGAGCGGCCCCTTCGGGACTTCGATTTGGAATAGGTTGTGACGGTCGGAGAACGGCTGTCCCTACGAGGGCTGCTTGTGCAATACTTCCCCATCTGGTGCTGTCGCTATCAGAAGTCTCTGAAACTCTCTTCTGCCCATGATGCTGTCAAAAAAAACACTTCTTCTCTTCTTGCTTACAGGTATGGTGGCGCTTGCGAATGTCGTACCCGTAAAGGCCCAAAACGTCGATGACAAATTGCTGCTGCACCCGCCGGCGGATAGCTGGCCGGGCTACCACGGAGACTACTCGGGACGCCGGCATAGCAAGCTGACCCAGATCACTCCGGCAAATGTGAACAACCTGGGCCTGGCCTGGGCGTTTCAGACGGATCAGAGCGCGAGCATCAAATCCACTCCGATCCTGGTGGATGGGATCTTGTACTTTACGGTGCCCGACAAGCTTTGGGCAGTCGATGCGCGCTCGGGCCACCAGATCTGGTACTACCAGTACCCGCCGAACAAGGGCGACCACATCGGGCAGCGCGGTGTGGCGATCTTCAAGGACTGGATTTACTTCATGGGGCCGGACGCGCACATGGTGTCCCTGAACGCAAAGAATGGCGCTGTGCGCTGGAATGTCGCGGTGGCGGACTCCAGCGAGGGTTATTGGACGACGATGGCTCCGCTCGTGGTCGGCAATCATGTACTGGTGGGAGTTGGTGGGGATCTGGATAACATCCCCATGTTCCTGCAGTCCTTCGACCCGGAGACCGGCAAGTTGCAATGGAGGTGGAACGTCACTCCCCCGCCGGGCACTCCGAACGCCTCAACAGGCGGTACGACCTGGATACCGGGAACGTATGACCCTGATCTAAACCTGATCTATTGGGGGACGGGAAATCCTACGCCGGTGCTGGCCGGTTCTGCTCGTCCAGGAGACAACCTCTACACCTGCAGCATTGTCGCCCTGAATCCTGATACCGGGAAACTGGCATGGGCGTTTCAGGCGGTCCCGCATGATACCCATGACTGGGATGCGGTGGAGATTCCCGTATTAGTCGACGGGATGTTCAAGGGCAAGGCGCGAAAGATGCTGATGCAGGCGTCACGGAGCGGCTATTTCTTTGTACTAGACAGGGTGACGGGCGAAAACCTGCTGACGACTCCGTTCGGACCGGTGAACTGGGCGAAGGGTTTGGACAAGAAGGGGCAGCCGGTGCCGGACCCCGCCAAAGAACCAGCTCCCGATGGACGATTGATTGCGCCGGATGAGGCTGGACTGACTAACTATCGTTCGCCAAGCTTCGATCCCAAGACAGGCCTCTTCCTCGTGAGCGCCCACCCCAGCTACAGCCTCTATTTTACGAAGCCAGCCGATGGCACGTATGGCTGGGCCGGTGCGGACTATGGCTTATGGGGTAAGGGAGTGCTGGAGGCAATTGACTATCAGACAGGTACGATCCGCTGGAAGCATGAGCTGGGGGAAGGAAATCCAGGCGCGGGCATCCTGACAACCGATACCGGGCTAACGTTTACGGGAGATGTTCGGGGAAACTTCCTTGCCCTCAACACTGTCGACGGAAAGACGTTATGGCATGCGGGGGTAGGGTCGCCGATGCGCAGCTCGCCGATTACATATGAGCTGGATGGACGGCAATATCTGATAACGGGGAGTGGCGGCGTGCTCTTCGCTTGGGCTTTGCCCGATCATTCAGGTAAATAGAAGCAACGGACTAGGAGTATCGAGCTCCCACGATCTCCGCCGTGTTCTCTATTTGATTGGCGCACGGTAGACTGAAGAGATGCCACCAATCTTAAATGCGCAAGGTTTGACCAAAGCCTTCGGCGCTACGCCTTTGTTTCGTGAAATTAGCTTTACTGTGAATGACGGAGACCGTATTGGGCTTATCGGGCCGAATGGGGCAGGGAAGAGTACGCTGCTGAAGGTACTGGCCGGGGACGAAGATGCGGATGCTGGAGATGTTGCTGTCCGCAAGCGGGCTCGGGTGGGATATGTACGTCAGGAGTCGACATTTGCGCCTGGCTTGACGGTGCGTGACGTCCTCGAACAGGCATTGGTCGCGGCTAAAGTGGCCGAGGGAGAGCATGAGGGCCGTCTGCGCGAGACGAGCGGCCGCACCGGCTTTCCGGATATGAAGGCTGAGGCTGCGAAGCTGAGTGGCGGCTGGCGGAAGCGGCTGGCCATCGCAGAGGCTGTCGTAACGCATCCTGATGTGCTGCTGCTGGACGAGCCTACGAACCACTTGGATCTGGCTGGGATCTCATGGTTGGAGGAGTTGCTGAGCCAGGCGGACTTTGCCTGCGTGATGGTGAGCCACGACCGCTATTTCCTTGAGAACGTCGCCACGGAGATGGTGGAGTTAAACCGCGTGTATGCGGATGGACTCCTACGCGTGAAGGGAAGCTACTCAAAGTTCATCGAAGGCAAGCAGGCGTATATGGAGGCTCAGAGCAAGCTCCAGGATGCGCTGAAGAACCGGGTAAAGATCGAGGTGGACTGGTTGCGGCGAGGGCCGAAGGCCCGCAGCACCAAGGCCAAGGCGCGAATCGATAACGCCAACGACCTCATCGGACAGTTGAAAGAGGTGAACTCGCGAGTGCAGACGTCGAGCGCCGGAATTGATTTCTCTGCGACGGACCGGCAGACAAAGCGTCTGGTGGAGTTCGAAAAGGTAAGCTGCGTATTGGGTGATCGAAAGATTGTGGAAGATCTCAATTTTCTGGTTACCTCTGGAATGCGAGTCGGGCTGGTAGGCCCGAACGGAAGCGGCAAGACGACGTTGCTGCGGTTGCTGACCGGCGAGTTGGAGCCCACTGCGGGAACCTTGAAGAAGGCTTCCTCGTTGAAGATTGTGTACTTCTCCCAGACGCGAGAGCTGGAGGAGGGCGTAACGCTAAGGCGAGCTCTGGCTCCGGACTCGGACTCGGTGGTCTACCAAGGGCGAGTCGTGCATGTGGCGAGTTATGCAACGAAGTTTTTGTTTACGAGTGAACAGCTGAATCAACCCGTGGAACGGTTGAGCGGAGGCGAACGGGCGCGGGTGTTGATTGCGAAACTGATGCTGGAGCCTGCGGACCTCTTGTTGCTGGACGAGCCCACCAACGATCTGGATATCCAGACGTTGGAAATTCTGGAAGAGAGCCTGTTGGAGTACACAGGCGCCCTGGTGTTGGTGACCCACGACCGTTACATGTTGGACCGTGTCTCGACGATCGTTCTGGGATTGGACGGCAAGGGCGGAGCGCAGACGTTTGCGGATTACAGCCAGTGGGAGGATTGGAGAGGCGTCAAGATCGAAGAGGCCATCGCTCCGGGAGCGGCAGGGACCGCCGTCGCTCCGTCTGGTAGTGCGGCAGTTGCCGCGAGTTCGGCCGGCGGGAAGAAGAAGCTCTCTTATCTGGAGGCGCGAGAGTTTGCCGCGATTGAAGGGAAGGTCGAAGAAGCCGAAGACCGACTGCAGGCTGCCAGGGAGAAGATCGAAGAGCCCGAGGTAGCAAGGGATGCGGCAAAGCTAACCGAGGCTTTGTCCGAGATGGAAACAGCGCAGGAGGCCGCGGATGCACTCTATGCCAGATGGGCAGAGCTGACGGAGAAGGCCGGGTAGCCGGCGATCTTCCCAAATCGATGCGAATAAAACGCAGGAAGCAATAACGACAAGTCTATCTGTCCATGGCAGGGCTGTTATGCTGCTTGGACTATGAAAATTCTTGGCGTTGGATTGCTGACGGCGTTGGCAGTCTCCTATGCGGCTCAAGGGCCATCGACGGTGGCGAAGCGCACGATCGTGTTGCATGCGGCGCGGATGCTCGATGTTACTGGCGGGAAGGTGGTGGTGCCGGGTGAGGTCCTGGTGGAGGGGGATCGCATCGTGGCCGTTGGCGCGAAGGTCGAGAGGCCCGCTGACGCTGAGGTAATCGATCTGGGCGATGTCACGTTGATGCCGGGATTGATCGATGCCCATGTTCATCTGTTTTTGCATCCGGGACCAGAGGATCTCCAAACGGTGCAGGAGAGTGTCCCTCAACGAGTGCTGATTGCAGCAGACGCTGCGAAAAAGGACCTGATGGCCGGGTTTACGGCGGAGCGCGACATGGGCACCGAGGGAGCCAGCTGCGCGGATGTCGCGGTGCGGAATGCCATCAACAGCGGGCTGATTCCCGGGCCGCGGATGCGTGTGAGCTGTAACGCAATCGACCTGACGGGTGGGCACGAAGACGCGATCGGTTACAACCCTGCGCAGCATGTGTTATCGAATGCCGATGCCGCGGACTCGGCGGACGAGTTGGTGAAGGTGATCCGGGAGCAACGTAAGGGTGGCGCGGATTTCACGAAGATCTACGAGACGGGCAAGGATTCGTATGAGGGTGGAGTCTTGCGGACTCCCTACCAGTACACCGTCGCGGAGTTGAAGGCCGCCGTGGCTGAGACGGCACGTATGGGTGGAAGTGGACGCGGAGTTTCAGTGCATGCGACGGGTGAGCCAGGAACGGGGTATGCCGTCGCAGCCGGCGTAGAGAGTGTGGACCACGCCGATCAGTTAAGCGACGCAACGATGCGTGCCATGAAGGAGAAGGGAATCTTTGCAGTGCCTACCTTCGCGATTAGCGAATATTTTGTGGAGCAGGCAGGAACTCCTGAAGGAAAGGCACGGCGACAGAAGGCACAGGATCTACATGTGGTCGAGTTCAAACGCCAGATAGCAGTAGGGGTACCTTTCGCAGTGGGAAGCGACGTGGGACCTTTTCCGCATGGGACGCAGGCTTGGGAGCTCGTCCTGATGGCAAAGTATGGGATGGAACCAGTTGCGGTACTGAAAGCGGATCTGCTGCACGGGGCGAAGCTGCTGGGCTGGGAGGGGAAGATCGGGGAGTTGAAAGCCGGATATCTGGCGGATGTGATAGCAGTACGTGGGAATCCGCTAGAGGATATCGAGGCGGTTGAGAGAGTAAGTTTTGTTATGAAGGGGGGAGTGATCTACAGACGGTAGGTTTACGAAGCCTTGTGGTCGCTCGACGAAGGACCACGCAGTTGCAGGCCCTTCGTTCGAGAACACATTGATTTGCAGCTAAGCGAGCTCCTTGCGGAAAAACTCCAGCGTGCGAGTCATGGCTTCGGCTGCCGCTTCGGACTTGTAGACCTCACCGACGTCGCGGTTGAAGGCGTGGCCTGCATCGTAGGTGTAGACAGGAGCGCCCGGAACGGCTGCACGGACTGCATCCCAGACATCCGACTTGATGTGCTCGTCATTCTCTGCAAAGTGGTAGATGGAGGGAGCCTTGGGCTTCTCTTCGAGATAGAACTGAATTCCCCCGCCATAGTAGGAGACGCTGGCATCGATATTGAGCCGCGTATTGGCGAGGAAGGCGAGGGTGCCACCCCAGCAGAAGCCTACTACGCCGATCTTGGTGATCCCTGGCTGTGCGCGCAGGTAAGAGATGGCGGCATCGATGTCCGCGATAATTTTGTTCTGGTCCAGCGCGGTGACGTAGCCGTAGCCCTTTCTGGAGGAGGCCTGGTCGTAAGGCAGCTCAACGCCGGGCTCTACCCGGTCAAAGATCGCAGGAGCGATGGAGAGAAAGCCTTCCTTGGCGAAGCCATCCGTCACCCTTCGCATGTGAGAATTGACGCCGAAGATCTCCTGAATGACGACGATGCCAGCGTGCGTGGGAGCTGCGGGTTCCGCGACGTATGCGCCAAATTTGAAGTCATCGGAGGAAGTGAGTGTAATCGAGTGTCCCATTAGAAAGATTCTATTGTGTTATGAAGTTTGAGAGTGTGGATTTGTGTAAACCGTCCAAGTGACTGCGATCAAATAAAAATCGAGCAGAGTCTCCGAATAACGAATGCACTTAAACAATCTAAACCGACGCTCGCCCTATGAAGAATAAGCATCGGTTTTAGATTGCTGCCCAACCCTAAAGACCCGTGATGTTGTAGCCACAGTCGACGAAGGTGATCTCACCTGTGATGCCGGAGGCGAGGGGAGAGCTTAGAAACAAGGCTACGTTGCCGACTTCGATTTGTTCCACATTGCGATGGAGTGGACCGCGCTCTTCCACTGCGGTGAGGATCTTGGAGAAGTCACCGATGCCGCGTGCGGCAAGCGTCTTAATTGGGCCGGCGGAGATGGCGTTAACCCGAATGTTCTTGCTGCCGAGAGAGGCGGCAAGGTAACGAACCGCGGCTTCCAGGGCTGCCTTGGCGACGCCCATGACGTTGTAGTTTGGGAAGACCTTGGTCGATCCGTAGTACGTCAAGGTCAGGATGCTTCCGCCTTCGGTCATAAGTGGAACGGCGCCGCGAGCCAGGGCGATCAAGGAGTAGACACTCACATCGTGTGCGACGCGGAAGTCGTCGCGGGTGGTGAGCAGGAAGTCGTTCTTGATGGCGTCCGCGGGAGCGAAGCCGATGGAGTGGACGAGAATGTCGAGTTTGCCGTAGGTGGTCTTGAGTTGCTCGAAGACGGCATCGATTTCGGCGTCGTTCGATACATCGCATTGAAAGATCTGGGCGTCGCGGAGCTCGGGAATGAGAGCTTCGGCTTCCCTTTTAAGGCGCTCGCTCTGATAGCAGATGGCGAGACGGGCTCCGGCTTCGGAGAGCTTCTGGGCGATGGCCCAGGCGATGCTGCGCTTATTGGCGAGGCCGAAGACGACGGCTACTTTGCCGGTGAGGTCGATCATGATGCTTTAGCTCCTGTGGATCTAAATCCTGACGCGATGTCCTGCGCCTTCTTGCGGGCGCAATGGTAAGGATAGCAGTTGAGGGCGGGGTTGCTCAGAGGGATTTGGAGCCCGTTAAGCCGGACTCAAGCCTGTAAAGAGGTTTGAGTGGGATCGAACGAAGTGACTTTAAGAAACTCGATCGCGGGAGGTGCGGTCTGGTTGGATGTCGAAACCGGAGTTTGTATGGGGTGAGAGCCAGATGTGATGCGGTGGCGGACGCAATTGCGGCCAGCATGTTTCGCGTCGTAGAGAGCGGCGTCGGCACGAGCCAGGAGCGTCTCGACGGTATCTCCGGACAGCGTCTCAGCGACTCCCATGCTGACGGTAGGACGGAGCGCCGGTTCGAGGAATGCGGTCGAGACAGTAAGAAGAGTTCGAATCCGTTCCGCCACCTCTACGGCGTGTAGGGCAGAGGTCTCTGGAAGCAGGAGTAGGAACTCGTCCCCGCCATAGCGCCCAAGAAGATCGTAGGATCGCAGGCTGCTGGAGATACCGTGGGCGACTGTACGGAGCGCGGCGTCGCCTGCTGCATGGCCTCCGGTGTCGTTGATGGACTTGAAGCGGTCGAGGTCGATAAGCACGGCGGAGAGAGGGTGCTTATTGCGGCGGGCGCGGTCAAGTTCGGCTGTGAGGATAGACTCGATGCCGTGGCGATTGAGAGCGCCCGTAAGGGGGTCATGGCTGGCGAGATGTTGGACGGCGAAGGTGAGCTCGCCACTGACCATGATGAGGAAGAAAATTCCCAGCAGACTGACCGAGAGCACCGCCATGGACATGGAGATCGCCTGAACGCTATTGGATTGCATGAAGTCAGAGGGCGCGCCCTTGATGAGGGTGAAGATGACGCGATAAAGGCAGCCGAGCGCGCGGCCGATCATGGAAAGCGCGAAGAGGTGCATGGCGACACGTCCTGCAGCCTGGCGGAAGAGCTCGACGGATACAAGAGAAAAAAGAATGCCAGTGCTAATCGAGACGGTAACAATCCGTGGAACGATGCTATCGTGCACCACGGTAAACCATGTCATGCTGAGCATCGCGCAGAAGACAGTTGCGGCGGCGCCCCAGAATTTTCTGGAGGGCTGGCGAGCTTCGGGATGCCGATTCTCCTGGAAGCGGAGGACGCATCGATACATCAGCAGGAAGCCGAAGAGGATGAGGCCATTTCCGACGACGACTGAAACGAAATAGGGAACAGAGCCGCGGAATGTGACCAGCACTATCCCCGGTACTCCTAATAGGAAAGCGCAGGAGAGACTACCCATCCCATGCAGCTTGCGGTAAGCCAACTTCATCGCCAGGAAGACCAGACTGAAGACGAGGGCCAAGAGCAACTGACATGCGAGCAGCGTCCGAATATCGAATTTTGCAATTGCAGACATTCCTGACTTCCTTCTTTTCCGTAGTCTACGGAAAGGTTGTATCCCCGAACAGCATTTCGCGTCGAGATGTCTACAACTTTGGAGGGTAGCGATCAGAAGAGAGTTAAGAAGAGAGTCAGCTAGTCAGCCAGTCGTACTGCTCCTCGGTAAGAGGCACAACGGAGAGTCGAAATTGCCGAAACAGGATTGAGCCCTGAAAGACGGCTGCTTCGCGGATGTCCGCGAGTGGCTTGGGATGTTTGAGCCGCTTAACCGGTTTGATACGAACGATGGGAATCTTTGGATTCGCGGGGTCCATGGCGACGCTGACTACTTTGGCGGTGCCGACGGCCTCTTTGCCGATATTGGAGTGGTAGATGACGAGTTGGTCGCCCTTTTTCATGTTACGAAGGGTGAGAAGAGCTTGATTGTTGGAGATGCCGTCCCAGGTGGTCTCGCCATCGCGAAGGAGGTCATCGAAGGAGTATTTGTCAGGTTCGGACTTCAACAGGTAAGGCATAAGGACTCCAAGGACTGGGATTCAAGTGAGAGAGGTCGCCAAGTTAGTCTATCCGCCGAGGTCGAGGAGATGGACTTCATCCAGATCTTGGCCGAGAAATGCCGAGCCCAGGCGTTGGAACTTTTCGACGGAATCCGTGGCGTAAAAGATGCAGGTTGGTGCAGCGATAGAGGAGTTGCCTGGAAGCTGCGCGGCGACGGCGCGGGCTGTAGCGGCTGCTGAATCGATGATGACCATGGGATGGTTAAGGGCGATGAGGGTCTGCTCGATGAGAGATGTAAGCAGCGGGTAGTGGGTACAGCCCAGTAGAAGTATCTTGGGTTCTGAGGTTGCGGCCTCGGCGATGGCCTCACTGAGATAGATGCGAAGCACCTCCGCGGTAACGGCGATCTTGGCGGGCTCCTGGAGCCAATCTTCTTCCACCAGTGGGACCAAAAGTGGACAGGCCTTTTCAGTGGCGTTAAGACCGATCTTCGTTAGCGCTTCCATGTAGGCGTGGGATTGGACGGTGGCAGACGTGGCGAGGACAAGAACTTGACCTGCAGAGGTTCGGGTGTGAACCTCCAGCGCAGCGTGCGCTCCGGGTTGGATGACTCCGATGACGGGGATAGGCAGAGCTGCCTGGATCTCTTCCAGGGCGAGGGCGGTTGCGGTGTTACAGGCGATGACGAGGAGTGTCGCGCCTTGCGCGTGGAGGAAGTGGGCACTGGAGAGCGCGTAGCGGACGATGGTCTCGCGGGACTTGGAGCCGTAGGGCAGACGAGCGGTGTCGCCGAGGTAGACGTAGTGAGCGCCTGGAATGAGGGGCAGAAGGGCGCGGAGGACGGTGAGGCCGCCGAAGCCGGAGTCGAATACGCCGATGATAGGTCCTTTGGTCATCGGCGGTTGGCTCCTTCGACCGCTAGAGGTCCGGGTTTGTAGGAGGTGTCGATTGCGGAGTAAGTGCGTTGGAGGTCGGCGTGGCCGGCTAGCGTGTCGTGTGGTTGACCATCGACCAGGAAGCGGATCTGGGTAAGTTCGGGGAAGGCTGTGTGGAGAGTGCCGGTGATGGACTGGATGGTGAGGTCCTCGACTCCGATTCCGGAGGGATGGTTGGCGACGAAGGCTCCGTGGAGGTTGACGATGGCGAGTTGCGCTGTGGCGGGCGAGAACTCGGATGGTGAGACTCCGGGAAGAGCCATGAGGAAGACGTCGTCTACCGCTGGACCTCCTTGCAGAGGATGCGCGGAGGCGGGAAGGGCGTAGTTGGCTAGGAGGTACTTCAGGAGAGTTCGGGCGCGAACGGTAGGTTCCTGGGGAAGGGCGAGTTGGCGAGTGGCGGTGGTGATGGAGCCATCGGCGTCGTTGGCGAGGTAGAGGGTCATCTCCTCGGTCTCCGCGTTGGTGGGAGCGGAGATGGGAGTCGCGTCATCTACCGCGGTGAGGCGTTTGTGCGCCTGTTCGCAGCCGCGCAGGAGGAAGAGCGTCATGAGCAGGATGCCGGCGATGAGGGTCCAGAAAAGGATTCGTTGGTAGCGAGGGATCAACGTGGCGCTCCTGGAGCTGCAGGCGCGGGAGCTGGAGCGGGTTTTGGTGCGGGTGGTTTTGCGGTAGGTGAGGTTGGCTTTGGTGTTGCAGGTTTTGTTGCTGGTGTTGCGGTGGGTGAGGGTGGGGCTTCGTGGCTGCGCCAGGAGATGAGGGCTTCCGTGATGGCCTGGGCGGTGCGTTGCTGGTAGTTGTTGTCAGAGAGGGGCGTCGGTTTTGCGTCGGGTACTTCGAGGGGTGCTAGTTCGAGGGCTACTGCGGGGCAGGTCAGGTTGTCGATGGGGCGGGTTGAGGCGTGGCTGAGGGTTGGTGGGATGTCGGCGTGGAGGAGCGTGACTCCTAGCTCGTTGGCGAGTCGGAGGCTGAGAGTGAGGTAGGTGCTTTGGGCGGAGTCCCAAGGGAGCGTTGTGGCGGGTTCGGCGGATTCGTCTGCGGGGAGAGAGGAGGTGTAGAGATGGACTCCGTAGCCGCTGGGTGTGGCGTGGATGAGGATGCAGGCGAGTGCGCGGGCATGGTTGGCGATGCCGGCTCGCTGTTCGGTGGTGAGGTTTGGTGCGGTCTCGGTCAGGTCGGCGTCGCGGGTTGAGATTACGGTGAATCCTGCGGCTGCGAGGAGCGGACGGAGACGCTGGGCGAAGGCGAGAGTCACGTCTTTTTCGGGCAGACGGTCGGAGATGCGGGCGCCGGTGTCGGCGCCGCCGTGGGCGGGGTCCAGGACGATGACGTTGTGGTTGAACGTTGGCGTCGTCTGGGCCCCGAGGTGAGGGTTGAAGCTGCCAATGAGGCCGAGCGTGGCGAGTGCCAGGGCAGAGCGGCGAAGATTGGTGGCTGGCTGACGAATCTGGATCACTGGTTGGAACGGTCCTCGGTGGATTGTAATTCCGTTGGCTTCTTAGTCGAGGGCGTAGATGGCCAGGCCGCTGAGGAGTTTGGGGTAGAAGTCGGTGGACTTCTGAGGCATGACGTCGCCGGAGAGCGAGACGTCCTTGAGTTGGTTGAGCGTGATGGGCTTGATGAGGAAGGCGATGTTGGCTTCGCCGTTGGCGACGAGGGCAACCGCCTCATCGGCTTCGCGGATGTAGCGGACGTTGCCGAGACGGGTGATGGTCTCCTGATCGAGGCCGAGGAGCTTGTCGAGGATGATGGAGTGGAGCTGCACGACATCGAGCTGGGCCTGGCGGTGGGGGACGTCCTTGAGGGCCTCGGCGATGATGTCGGCTTTGGCGGTGAGGAGGTAGTTGCCGTCGCCGGTGGCGGCGATGAGGGCGGTGCCAGAGGTGTTGGCGAGCGCGGAGACGTCGGGTTGGGTTAGCTCGGTGATGGTGAAGTATTTGCTGGCGCGGGTGATGAAGTCGGGCGAGCTGAAGTTCTCCAGGCCGTGGACGACGCGGTGAGTGGGGAGGATGGTGATGCCGGGCGCATCCATGTTGACGAAGGTCATCATCATGGCGGCTTCCGGGAAGGGTGGAGTGGGAAGATTGCCGGGGCTGAGCTTCTCGTCCTCGTCGCGGGGCTGGTTGAGGGGGAGTTTAAGCTGGGCGCTGCGCTCCTTGGCGTAGGCGACGGAGGTCTCGTAGCGGTGATGGCCGTCGGCGATGATGAGCTTCTTGTCGGCCATGGCGGTGACGATGAGGTTGATGAGGTTCGGGTCGGTGAGCTTCCAGACGCGGTGGATGACGTTGTACTCGTCGGTGATGGCGAGGTCGGCGGCTGCGCCGCTATCGAAGATGAGCTTTTCGGCGGTGAAGGCGGGGTCGGAGTAGAGCATGTAGATCTGCTCGCAGTAGGCGCGGGTGGCCTTGAAGAGGCTCATGCGGTCGGACTTGTGCTTGGGAAAGGTCTGCTCGTGGCGGTAGATGACCTTGTCGGCGTAGTCGTAGAGGTGGCCGAGGGCGATGAAGCCGCGGCGCTCGCGGACCTCGTTGGTGTGAGGGACGGCGTAGGTCTGGGAGTAGCCGTAGAGGGCGGGCTCGGACTCCTCGGTGAGGATGCGGTCTTTGCGCCAGGCGTGGAGGGATTCGGAGGCGCGGGTGTAGACGTTGTTGTCTTCGGTGTCGCCGTCGAGGTGCTTGCCGAGGATGACGCGGATGAGATTGTAGGGGCTGGCGTCGTAGTACCGCTGCTGCATCTCCGGGGTGATCTTGTCGTAGGGCTGAGTGACGACCTCTTCCATCTTGACGCGGGTGGTGTCGTAACGGAGGGCGCGGAAGGGGTAGATGCGAGCCATGCGGGTTGTTTTCTCCTAAAGTGCTGAGGTGATTGTACGGGTCGTGGTTGTGGGAGGGTGGTCCCTTTCTGTGGGACCCCCTCCCCCGGGGTTTTTGCGCAAAGTCTTCTATCCAGACGGATTCGGTTTGGACTTCCTTCTTTGTTGGCCGCGTGTTTTGCGGGTTTGTTAAGTGCAGAGGCCCGGCTTTTTGCCGGGCCTTTTTTCTTTCTAGTTCTATTTTATGGGATGGGCTGAAACTAACGTGCCACTTTTATCTCTTTTGGGGTCAATGGGTTAGGTTGTTTTGGGGCTTGACATGTGATTTTGCTGGGGAAAATGGAGAATTAAAAAATGAAGGGATTGAATCGGTGTTCGACCCGGGGCTTTCACTTGGCTCGTGTCGGGGCTGGATTTACGGATTACATCCCACCCTTCGCAGAGACAAAGACGCGAAGGATGGGGCACCCGGGCTTTTGTGGTTCGGACTCGGGGGCTTGTGGTTGGGACATCTGGGGCTT
The DNA here is from genome assembly GCF_018449545.1 of Granulicella sp. dw_53. Lineage (GTDB taxonomy): Bacteria > Acidobacteriota > Terriglobia > Terriglobales > Acidobacteriaceae > Edaphobacter. The sequence continues at coordinate 77,387 of NZ_JAAVUR010000021.1, forward strand.
TTGTGGTTGGGGAGATCCGGCGTTTTGGTTAGCGGAGGGTGTAGGCGTCGTAGGGGCCGGAGCGGCGGAGGTATTGGTAGTGGCTGAAGGTAGTGCGGAAGGCGGGGTCGCGCTGGAACCAGGCCAGGAGGTTGTCGTGGCGGTCTTCGAGGACCTGGCATTGGACGGTGGGGTCTTCGCAGCGGAGAACGAGGATGAGGGTGGGGCGCCAGCGGTTCAGGTCTTCGACCATCCAGGTGTGTTGGAGGCGGTCGAGCTCTGCGAGGCGGTCTGGGGGGATGAGGTGAGGCGGGGGATGACCCTGGGGGTCCTGGTTGCGGAGGATGGCGGGCAGGACCCAGAGGTTGTTGGTGCGTTGGGCCATCAGGAGGTGGTGGGTGGTGATGGGAGGGACGGTGTCGTCGACGAAGGTGGAGAGGATGGCGACCGGAGTTCCAGAGGGGAGGTTGGTGAAGAAGGTGGGGTCGGGGGTGTTGGAGAGGCCGGAGGGGAAGCTTAGGGGATGGGCGAAGGTGTAGCCGGAGAAGTAGGCGGTGAGGGCGAGGGCCAGCATGGACAACGCCAAGGCTGCTTTTGGAGTCCATTGAGGGGTCGAGATTTGGCCGCGGTCGGCTAATTCTATGAGCAGGAGCCAGAGGGCGGCGGAGAAGAAGCTGAGCGCGGGGATTTGCTGGTAGTACCAGCCGGTGCCTTGGAGGTAGTAGGCGAGGGTGCTGGCGGCGCCGGCGAGGATGAGGAGTTCGGCGGGTCGGTTTGGGGTTGTGGGTCTTCGGAGGGTGAGGTAGAGGATGAGGGTTACGGTAGCGAGGATGTGGAGTTGGAGGGATTCGGCGATGAGTTGGGTGAAGGTCAGGTGGCCGACGGCCCAGTAGACGTCTCGGAGGAGAGGGACGATTTCGGTGAGGTAGGCGGGGGTTATCAGGCGGATGGCGATGAGGAAGGCGATGCCGGTGGCGATGAGGGAGAGGATGGTCGGGCGGAGGAGTTGACGGAGGGTGCGGTTTTTGAGGAGGAGGAAGGTTTCGATGGCAATGGGGATGAGGGCGTGGTGGGGTTTGAGGCAGATGCCGAGGCCGGCGAGGATGCCTATGGTGGTTTTGAGGTTGAAGGAGAGGTTGGTTGGGTCGTTTTGGTTGGGGGTTGGTGGTTGCGGCGGGGGAGCTGTGGTTGTGTCTGTGGCTGGGGAAGGAAGGCGGTCGGGCTTCGCCGGATACCCCACCCTATTCGACGATGAGACTGTCGAAAAGGGTGGGGCACCCGCTGTGTTGCCTACTTTAGGAGTTGGGATGGGGGTTGTTTTGTTGGCTCGGGTAGTCAGGGTGGCGGACAGGATGTATGGGAGGCAGAGGAGGGCGAGGAGGTGGTCTCGTTGGCCCAGGTCGCGGGCTGGGAGGATGAGGAAGATGGAGATGAAGGCGAAGGCGAGGGACCAGCGTTTTGCGGGGGTGAGGGCGGGATGGAGGAGGAGCAGGATGCGAAGCGAGAGCAGGGCGACGACGGCTTCTGTGAGGAGGACTCCGGCTTTGAAGAGCAGTGTGATGGGGAGGTGCAGCAGGCTGGCCAAGGCTGCGGGCAGGGTAAGCATAGCCATGATGAGGGGTGGGTTGGACTCCAGCAGTTCTGGGCCGTATAGTTTCGTGCCGTGGAGTATGCGTTGGGCGACGTAGAGGCACCATAGCTGGTCGTGACCGACGGCCGGGAGGAGCGAGATGAGGATGGCCATGCCGAAAGAGGCGAAGGTCAGGAGGGTGAAGGATTTGATGGCGGGCGTATTTAGTGGCGCTGGGGGTACGGAGGAGTCTGCCGAGTGTATCGAATTGGGTGCGGGCGGTGTAGTCTGCGGGCGTGGGTTGATTTGTGAGCGAGACATCAGATGGATCTTTCGCGCATTGCGGAGTACCTGGCTGAGGTCTTTGCATGGCAAGAGACTTGCAGCACGGGCGTGACTGGTTGCGAGGACGGCATAGGCATCATTATGCGATATATAAACGGCGGTTGCGGCAGGGATAGACGGGTAGGTCGGGCCAGCTTGGTACTGAAGTTGGGATTGCGGCTGGCGGTCGTGTGCTTTTGCCTATGCGCGTGCGGGGAGGCTGCGTGGGCTCAAGATAACCCTCTGAATCAGGTCCAGACTCCACCTCCGCCGTTGCCGAAGAAGACTCCTGAGGATATGAAGCCGGTGATCGAGGGGGCGGAGAATGCCGCCGCGCAGGCTACGACACGGCGGGATGCCCGGATACGAGTGGATGTGAACCTGGTATTGGTGCCGATGACGGTGACAGATCCGATGAACCGCCTGGTGACGGGGCTGGAGCGGGATAATTTCCAGATCTTCGATAACAATATCGGCCAGGTGATCAAGAGCTTTTCGACGCAGGACGCTCCGTTGACGATTGGGATTGTGTTCGACCTGAGTGGAAGCATGGGGTCGAAGTTTATGCGGGCGCGGAAGGCGTTGAGCGAATTTCTGCGGACGTGCAATCCGCAGGATGAGTTTTTTGTGGTGGGGTTCAACGACCGGCCAGCGGTGATTGTGGACTATACGTCGGATGTAGATGACGTGGAGGCGCGCATGGTGATGCTGAAGCCGCAGAACCGGACGGCGTTGATCGATGCGATCTACCTGGGGATTAACAAGCTGCGGCAGGCGAAGTTCGAACGGAAGGCGCTGCTGGTGATCTCGGACGGAGGAGACAACCGGAGCCGGTATACGGAGAATGAGTTGCGGCGGGTGGTTCGGGAGAGCGATGTGCAGATCTACTCGATCGGAATCTTCGACCAGTACGCGCCGACGACGGAGGAGATCATGGGGCCGACGTTGCTGACGGATGTGTGCGAGATGACGGGGGGACGGCTGTTCAAGGTGGGGGATGTGAGCGAGTTGGGCGATATCGCGGCGAGGATCAGCGCGGAGCTGCGTAATGAGTATGTGATCGGGTACAGACCTTCCGAGGTGAAGAGGGACGGTAACTGGCGTAAATTGAAGGTGAGACTCGTGCCACCGTCCGGGCTGCCTCCGCTGACGGTGCATAATCGCCAGGGGTACTATGCACCTTCGCAGTAAAGGGATCTGGGTGAAGAAATTCGGGGTGTGGGTGCTGGCTTTGAGCGTCGGCGCAGTGTGCGGACGTGCGCAACAGGTTCCATCTCAACCGCAGGCTCCGCTGACGGTGGATCGCGATCCGGTGGCGTCGCCTGATCCTGACCCGCCGGCAGGAACAACGACCGCGCCGCAGGCGAAGGGGTTGAGCGCGATCGAGAAAGAGCGCGGCAAGTACACGCTGCGGACGGATGCTTATGAGGTTCGGCTGAATGCGACGGTGCTGGATGGAAGCGGCAAGTCGATCCAGACGCTGGATAAGGATGCGTTCCGGGTGTATGAGGACGGTGTGCCGCAGACGATTGCGTCTTTCCGGCATGAGGACCTGCCGGTGTCGCTGGGGATCGTGATCGATAGCTCGGGCTCGATGTATGACAAGCGGGTGGCGGTGGAACAGGCTTCGCTGGATCTGGTGAAGTTGTCGAACCCTGAGGATGAGGCGTTTGTGGTGGACTTCTCGTGGGAGGCGTTCATCGATCAGGACCTGACGAGCGATATCAGCAAGCTGCAGCAGGGGCTTAGCTTTATCAAGTCGAGCGGCGGGACGGCGGTGTATGACGCGCTGGTGGCTTCGGCGGATTATCTGACGAAGAATGCGAAGCATCCGAAGCAGGTGCTACTGATCATTACGGATGGCGAGGACAATGCTTCTAGCGCCACGCTGGAGCAGGCGATTCGCAGGATTCAGGATCTGGATGGGCCGGTGGTGTATTGCGTTGGGTTGCTGTTTGGCAGCGATACGGATAAGAGCGAGGCGAGGCATGCGCGGCGGGTGCTGGAGGCTCTGAGCGAGCAGACGGGTGGGGCGGCTTACTTTCCGAGGTCGATCAAGGAGGTCGACGCGATTGCTGCGGAGGTTGCACAGGATATCCGGACGCAATACACGATTGCGTACCACTCGACGAAGTCCCCTACGCTGGGCGGATATCGGCAGGTGCATGTCGAGGCCAAGGGGAAGAGTATGGGGCGGCTCTCGGTGCGGACGAGGAGTGGGTACTTCCCGAAGGTGAGTGGGGATGCGAATAAGGCGGGGGTGGCTGGAACGGACGCCCCGGTGCTGACGGATACGGGGAAGCGGCCTCAGTGAGGGTAGTGGAGAGCATTCTTGATTTGGTAGGGCAGACGCCGATGGTGCGGCTGAAGAAGCTTGCGCCTGCGGGTGGAGCGGAGATATGGGCCAAGCTGGAGTATCTGAATCCGGGCGGAAGCGTGAAGGACAGGGCGGCTCTGGGGATTGTGCTGGATGCGGAGCGGCGGGGTGTGTTGCGGCCGGGGGCGACGATCGTGGAGGCCACGGCGGGGAATACGGGGATTGGGTTGGCTCTGATTGGAGTGAATCGGGGGTACAAGGTGATGCTGTATGTTCCGCAGCACTTCTCTGAGGAGAAGTGCATGCTGATGCGCGGGCTGGGTGCGACGGTGGTGCGGACTCCCGAGGCTGAGGGGATGGCGGGAGCGATTCGGCGGGCGCTGGAGTTTGAGGCGGAGACGGAGGGTGCGTTTGCGGCGCTGCAGTTTGAGAATCCGGCGAATCCGGATTTTCATGAGCAGACGACGGCGGTGGAGGTGTGGGAGCAGATGGAGGGGCGGCTGGATGCTTGCGTGGGGGGGGGGGGGTCGGCGGGGCCCTTTACGGGGGTTGGGGGGGTTTTGGAGGTCAAGGATGCGGGTGTTTTGATGGTGGCGGTGGGGCCTCAGGGGAGTGTGTTGCAGGGCGGGGAGCCTGGTTCGCATCGGGTGGAGGGGATTGGGGGGGGGGGGGTGGCTGCCGATTTCTGT
>NZ_JAAVUR010000022.1 GCF_018449545.1 Granulicella sp. dw_53
ACGGGCCGTTTCGGGAACTCGGACGAAGTGGCAAATGTCGTTACATTTCTTGCTTCGGAGGATGCTTCGTACATCACTGGCTCCGAGATCGCGGTCGATGGCGGCAGGCTCCAGCTCTAATGCTAGCGGCTTGTCCGGCGTCAAACGACTCCGGACAAGCCCACCTAATCACCAGACGGCCCAGCGTATGAGCCCTGATAGAAGACATAGAGCGACGAATCTTCCGATGCCTATACGGAACTTGCTCAGCAGTAAGAACGAGACCGCGATCCAGATGACCGCGAATCGATCGACGTGTGTCAGGCTGAAGCTTCCGGGCGGAAAGAGGGCTCCCCGGATGAGAAAGAGTGTGAGGTTTAGCATCGCGGCGACCACGACTGCAGCGATCATGCGCAGCGCGCCTTCCATTCCGCGGTTGCCGTATGTTTTTTCCACGAATGGAGCGCCGGCGAAGACGAAGATAAAGCAGGGGAGAAACGTATAGAAGGTTGTGACGGCCAACGCCAAGGTTGCTGCGAGCGTCGATCCGTGGGAGTGATTGAAGCCGGCCATGAAACCGACGAACGCTACTACGATGATGAGAGGTCCCGGAGTGGTCTCCGCCAGAGAGAAACCGTCTATCATCTGGGCCGAGTTCAGCCAGTGATACTTGGTCACTGCCATATGTGCGACGTACGGAATGACCGTATAAGAGCCGCCGATTGTAACGAAGGACGTTTGCGTAAAGAAGAGGGCCAGTTGTCTCCAAAAGCTGAAGTCTCGACCAAAGCCGTATATGAGTAGCAGCGGCGTGAGCCATAGGACGAATCCGACTGTGGCGATTCGAAGCAAAGACGAGAGAAGCTTCGTCCATGGAAGGACACTATTATCTCTAAACTCACCACCGTTCTGAGGTGCGACCGGCAGCAGTCCAGGTTGGTATCGGCCTAGCAAAAGCCCAAGCAGAGCCATGACGAGCATGACCAGTGGGATCGACGCGCGAAACCAAGCCATCGCGGCAAACGCGCCCACAGCCGCCAGCCACTGAGCTGGAGCGATGAGAGTTCTGCGCGCAACGCGAAGAAGCGCAAGTGCGACGAGTGCGACGACTCCAGGCCTAAGTCCGGAGATCATCGCGGCGACCAGCGGCAAGCGGCCGAGGAGGACGTAGATCAAGCTCAGGGCGAGGATGACAAACATGGAGGGCAGAACGAAGAGGCTGCCGGCGGCGAGGCCCCCTTTCTTTCCATGTAGCTTCCAGCCGATGTAGATGGCGAGTTGTTGTGCTTCGGGACCGGGAAGAATCATGCAGTGGCTCAGTGCGTGAAGGAACTCTTCGCCGCTGATCCACTGTTTTTCGATGACCAGTTCGTCATGAAGGATGGCGATATGAGCTGCCGTGCCGCCAAAGCTAATCCAACCGAGTCTCCACCAGAAGCTTAGAGCTTCCGAGAAGGCAGGCGAACGTGATGTTGTGTGCGGCGACCGAGCCGTCAAATTTGCTGTAACCTCTATGACATTATAACGTCCTATTGTTGGATCAAAATTGTCTTTGCTACAGAACAGAATGGAGGAGTGATGAGATCTCAGATGTTTAGGCTGGGTGATGTACGCGAGGTCACGGCTCGTTATGCGATGGTGCCTCTGCGGCTGGTTGTGGGATATGGTTTTCTGGCTCACGGGCTTGCGAAGTGGTCCAAGGGGCCGGCAGCCTTCGCAACCATCCTGCATGCGATGGGTGTTCCTGTGCCCCAGTTGACGGCCTGGATCAGCATTCTGGTCGAGATTTTTGGTGGCTTGGCGATCCTGGTGGGCGCCTTTGTGACCCTGGTGAGTATTCCGACGATCTTCCTGCTCGTCGTTGCGGTCTTTACCGTCCACCTGCCCTATGGCTTCAGCTCGATCAAACTGCTTAGCTTCACTGGCGGCAGGGCGCAGTTCGGACCGCCAGGATACGAGTGCGATCTGCTGTACATCGTCGCGATCCTAGTGCTGGCGCTGAGTGCTCCGAGTCCCTGGTCGGTCGATGCCTATCGTCTGCGTGGAGACAGAGCCTTGGATTGAGACTGCTTCTTCGCCGGCTTTCGTGCCAACCGCGTGACGAATCGAATCAGGTCTCCTCGATAGGAGAGGATTTCGTAGTCGATGGGGCGGCCGCCTACTGTGAAGGAGGTTCGCTCGATGCGGAAGATCGGTGAACCCTCCGCGATTGCGAGCGCCTGGGCTATGGGCGCCGCGGCTGCTGCGGCTTCCATCTTGTACTCGGCGTCGGTCAGGGGGATTCCGTACTTCTCTTCCAGCAAGGTGAAGATGGGCTTGAGATGGAGGTCGTTCTTTACGATCTGCTCTCCAATATCAAGCGGAAGGTAGGTCTCATCGAACGACATGGGAACTGAATCCGCGAGACGAACGCGCTCAATCCGCATTACGCGTACGCCTTTGCTGATGCCGAGCTGGCGTGCGACGATCGCGTTTGCCGCAACGACAGCCTGGCTCAGGACGCGCGCGGAGGCCTTGCGCCCGTGGATATCCATGTCCTCGACAAAGCCGGTAAGAGTTGTGAGCTCCTGCGAGATCCTTGGCGGCAGCACATAGGTGCCGTGGCCTCTCCGGATCTCCACGATCTCGCGCCGAATAAGATTCTGGATGGCTCGACGTACGGTGATCCGGCTTACGTCGAACCGCGTCAGAAGCTCTTCTTCGCTGGGCAAGCGGTCTCCGGGCTTCAGATCTCCGCGTGCAACCTCGGAGGCCAGAACCTCTTCGACCTTGCCGTAGAGTGGGGTTTCGGCCATAAGGACAATATAACGTCCTCATGGTTTTCGTGGATGAGTCTCCGGGCGCATAGAAGGCGCGAGTGATTACTTGACGCCCTTGGCGGGGTCCCAGGAGCCCTGGAGTTTGCGGATCTCGATGATCTGGCCGGTGTGGTAGGCGTTGTGGGTACCGATGTGGGCGATGGTGGTGGCGTTCTTCTGGAGGGTGGCTTCGTCGGCGGAGAGGACGGCCTGCTCCCAGGCAGTGAGGACGGCGTCGAGCTTTTGGACGGTCTGGGACCAGGAGGTGGCGTCGAATTTGTTGAAGGTCTCGTTGTTGTCGTCGGGGGTGGGTGGGGTCTTTTCGCCCTTGAACCTAGCGAGGGCGTTGGTGTTCCAGAAGAGGAGGTGGTAGGCGAGCATGCCGACGGAGTGGTCGGCGGGGGCGGGGTTGGGGGTCTCGGATTTGGGGATCCAGCGGGCCTGCTCGGGGGTGAGGTTTGCGATGGCGGTGTTGACGGGGACGAACCACTCGGCCTTGTCGTGGGTGGACTGGAGCTGGTTGAGCAGGATTGAGCGGAGGGTGGCGGGCGGCTCGGCTTTGGTGGGAGCCTGCGGGTGGGCGAATGGGGCGAGGAGCAGGAGGGCTAAGAGCGAGGCGCGGGTGGGTTGGATTCGCATGGTTTTCTCCGTTTGGGGTCGGAGGAAGGGTATCAGGTGGTGGGTTGCCGGGGAAGAGGATTTTGTATATACATATTTGTATAGGCGGTGTCCGTGCGCTTTGACTGGGACCAGAGAAAGAACCTCAGCAATTATCGGAAACATAGGGTGTTATTTGAGACCGCAACGCTGGTCTTCGATGATCCTGACCTGTTGATGGATCAGGATCGGAGGCGGATGGGGAGGCGCGGTGGCAGACCATCGGATTGGTAGAAGGCGTTTTGCTTCTGCTGGGTCGCGCACACCCTTGAGGACGAAGAAGGCGAAGAGCTGGTTCGGATCATCTCAGCCCGAACGGTGACACCGAAGGAGAGGAGACGCTATGAACGCATCCACTAAGACGAAGACAGTTCCGAAGAAAGGGTACGCACCCGCTGATCCGGCGAGGCCGCATAGGGTCACGTACCGGAGGGAGCCGGGTGATCCGTTGACGCAGGCCCAGAAGGACAATCTCGAAGCGCTGTCGAAGATGCCGGACTCGGAGATCGATACTTCGGATATTCCGGAGTGGACAGATGGACAGTGGAGCCGGGCGGAGCGGGGTAAGTGGTACCGTCCGGTGAAGCAGGCGGTGAGTCTGCGTCTGGATGCGGATGTGATCGCGTGGCTGAAGAAGGATGGTGAGGGGTATCAGACGCGGGCGAACCAGATGCTTCGGGAGAGAATGCTGGCGGATTTGAAGGGGCGGTAAGAAGTGATTTGCGGCGGGGCGAAGGCTAACCGATTGCTGAGACGAGGGTGCGCTGAATGTACAAGTGAACGGATAGTGTAACTTAGGGTACCTACTTACTCGGTTGCTGCGGCTGGCAGCGGGTTGGTGTAGATTCGAGAGTGCAGAGGAAAATGTCATGTCTAATCATCTCCAGACTCTGATCGAAGCGGCGCGGTCGCGATCCATCTCCCCCGACGAGCGGCAGGCGCAGCGGCGCAGCTTTGCGTATGGCAATACGAAGATCGAGAATGACCGCATCACGCGTGAGATGGTAGATCAACAAGACGAACTTCTGATAGAAGAGGCGCAGACGCGCTAATGGCGGATGACGAGCGGCATAGTCAGGCGCTTGAAGCTGAACTGATCCGCGACCCTGAATTGAAGGCTCTGCAAGAGGTTCAGAACGGGCTCAAGCAGTTTGAAGTTGTAGTTGAGATCATTGAGACCTATCTCGACCCAGAACGGCCTTTCAGGTTCCGCCCTTCTCACTTGCAGACTCTTCATCGCGTTGCTCTCCTGGGACTCTCCGGATACGCGGGGATCTGGCGACCAGCGGGAATTGAGATTAAAGGCAGCGGGCACGCTCCTCCAGCTTCTTTTCAAATTCCTGAACTGATCGAAGAGCTGTGTGACTATGTGAATGACAAGTGGTTGGAGAAGAGTCCACTGCATTTAGCGTCTTACGTCATGTGGAAGCTCAATTGGATTCATCCTTTCACGGATGGAAATGGACGGACTTCGCGTGCTGCCTCTTACCTAATTCTTTGTCTTAAATTGGGATACTTGCTGCCGGGAAAACTCACCATTCCTGAACAAATTGCGAGTGATAAGAGGCCTTATTACGATGCGTTAGAGGCAGCGGATATCGCGTGGAGTGAGGGCAAGATTGATCTGACTGCTATGAAGAATTTGTTGGGCTCTATGTTAGCTGCCCAATTGGTGGCAGTGCATCAAGACTCGCAGTTCGGCGGAGAATGAGGTACGAGACGTTTAATCACCAGCGAGGCATGGAATGGTCTGTGTCTGAATGCGGATGTGATCGCGTGGCTGAAGAAGGATGGTGAGGGGTATCAGACGGGCGAACCAGATGCTAAGGGAGCGGATGCTGGCGGATTTGAAGGGGCGGTGAGGGTTCGCGAAGGGTATCAGAAATCATCTCTAGTATTGTGCGTGGGCCATCCGTTACCCGAGAACGTACCTTGGTTTTATGTTGTATGGTTGACCTGCCCCTCCACCTGCTAATTCGCAGCAATTCGATCGATAGTGATTGCGCAGAGGAGCGTGGATAGAGTGAATAATCGGCGGAGGCAACAATGAGCGTTATTTCTGATCCTGTAATACAGAAAGCAGTTGCAAACATAAAGCAACGTTCAGAAAAACAACGCGACATTCAGAAGTCACTTGAATCCTTTGTCGATCTTGGGGTTATCCCCCAAATTGCCACAGAGAACAATCAGATTGTGTATGGCAGACGTGGAACCGGGAAGACACATCTTTTCAATTATTTGGGGGCCGAGCTTTCGAAAACCCCTCAAGCAAAAGTTGTTTATATTGACTGCCGTACTCTTGGGAGCAGCAGTCAGTTCTCCGATTTTACGTTGCCGATCGAACATCGATGTCTTGCTTTGTTTAAAGACATTCTTGCTGAAGTCCATGATGCTCTCTTAGAGCGGATCATAGAGACTCCAACACAACACGCTAACGAAGTCTTAGACTTGCTCTCGCGACTAGAGGCTGCCGTGATGCAGCCCATCGTAGACCGGAGGATAGGGTCGCTGTCTTCCAAAGTGCAATCCGGGTCTGAGGATCTGATCAGCCTCGGTTTGACCGGCAAACCTGTTGAAGTTTCGGTCAATTTAGGTTTCCAAACCAAGAAGAGCTCAGCAACAGAAAAGGTAATTAATGAATCGGTTGTCTATTCGGACAAAGTAATATTCCCGGCGATTAATAATTTACTTAGGGCGATTTGCGAAAAGGCAGATCTTCTTTTATTTATTTTGCTTGATGAATGGTCGTCGTTACCGATCGACATTCAGCCCTATCTAGCAGAGTTTATTAAGCGTGGATTCTTGCCAGTGAATACCGTTACCGTAAAAATTGCTTCCCTGGAATATCGCTCTAATTTTTCGATTAAGACGCCGCTTGCTGGATTGCTTGGTTTAGAGGTAGGAGCGGATATCGCAACCGGTATGGACTTAGACGATCACTATGTATTTGACCGAAATAAAGATCGAGTCACTAAAGCTTTTGCCGATATTCTCTACAATCACGTAAGAAGTGAAGTCCCTGAAGATTATTTGCAATCAAAATACGGAATCACTGATAGCGACAAATTTGTGACTACATTTTTTACAAATAGCACGACTTCCTTCCAAGAATTGGCAAGGGCAGCTGAAGGTGTCGCTCGAGACCTGATCAATATATTTACGCATGCATTCTTTACAAGCCAGCGAAAAGAGCATTCCAAAATAGAAAAGCGCACCATTACAGAAGCCGCTCAACAATGGTTCGAACAAGATAAGGCTCGCGAACTTGCCCCTGAGCTGAGCCAAGCTCTTCGACGCATTGTGGAAGAGGTCATTGGGAAAAAGAAGGCTCGATCTTTTATGGTTCCGAAAGAGCTCGAAGGAAACGAACTTCTTCAAAGACTCTTTGATTCTCGGGTTCTTCATCTAGTGATGAGGGGATATGCCGACAAAGATAACCCCGGGGTACGTTACAACATATATACGTTAGACTATGGCACCTACGTAAGCCTTTTAGGCACATCAAAGTCGCCCGAGGGGTTTGAGGATAAATCCGTCGTGGATGCAGATTTCGTCGTACCGTTCGATGATCGAAGAAGTATACGAAGAATTATCCTGACATCGGAAGTGTTGCATCCTGGAGAACAATTATTGTTCACTGTAGAAGCCTCTCCTGAACGACTTGAACAATCCCACCAAAGCCCAGATGAATCGTAGTCTGGGAGTCCAGATGCCTTGATTCACAACAATAAATGTCATTTACGTGTCTCTAGGTTTTGGGCGAGTCTTTTAGGTTTCTTCTGTTGAGTGGTTACTTGCAGTTCAGATTAGTGGTGATTTGGATTGGGCTTGGTTCGTTGAGAAGATAGTGGCGGTAGCTGGAGTGGGGCCAGTCTTCGGGGTTGGCAACCAGGCCTCGGGTGACGGGGTTGCGGTGCATGTAGCGGAGTTTCTCGACTCGCTTATCGTGGGTGTAGACGTTGAAGTCGTAGTAGCGGGGTAGCCAAAAGGGTTTTGGCGTGGAGAGTTTAGCGATAGAGAGCTTCAGGGCTTGCAGGGCGGTGGCGAGGGGTTTGGTTTCCGGTTCGCTGAGCAGCAGGTGGACGTGCTCGGGCATGATGACGTAGCCGAGGACTTCGAATTCGTAACGCTGGCGGGTGAGTTCTATGGAGTGTTCGACGATGTCGCGGGCGGATGGAGTGTTGAGGTAGGGTTTGCGGTCATAGCAACTGAAGGTGATGAAGTGGTCGTCGCCTTCTTGCTGGTATCGCTTTAACCCGAGGGGCATATGGGTGGATTTTAAACTGTCGGTCGGGCTAACGCCCGATGCCCACCTTAGCGACGATAAAGCTGTCGCGAAGATGGGGCACCCGGCTTTGGTGGCTCTTGATTACTGTAGAAGCGTGCCGTCTTCGGGTTGGATTTTGGCTTCTTCTGGGGGGATGACTACGGCGGCGGCTACTTTGTCCTGATCTTCGAGGTCGAGGAGTTTTACGCCCTGGGTGCTGCGGCCGGCGGCGCGGACCTGTTTGGTGTCGATGCGGATGATCTTGCCGAACTGGCTGATGACCATCATCTCGGTGGTGTCGTCGACGAGCTGGATGCCGGTGACTTTGCCGATCTTGGCGCTGGTCTTCATATTGATGACGCCCTTGCCGCCGCGGGTCTGGAGGCGGTACTGGTCGACGTCGGTGCGTTTGCCGTAGCCGTTCTCCGAGACGGAGAGGATGAGGCAGGGGGTGAGGCCGAGTTGTTTGTCGAGCTTGTCGAGCTCGGCGGACTTGGCGGGTTCGACCTGGTCTTCGGGGTTGCCGGAGAGGTCGAGCGGGGTGGCTGCGGCGTCGTCGATGGCGGCGGCGAGTGCGTCGGCGAGGCCCTTGGTCTCGGCGAGCTCGCGGCGCTTCTTTTCGCGGGCCTCGGCGGAGGGGGTAACGGCTGCTCCGACGACGTAGTCTCCCTTGCGGAGGTCGATGCCCTTGTTTCCGTAGGCGGGGCGGCCCATGGGGCGGAGGTCCTTCTCGTCGAAGCGGATGGCCATGCCGTCGTGGGTGGCGAGGAAGATGACCTGCTGGCCGTCGGTGATGCGGGCGGTGATCAGTTCGTCGTCCTTATCGATGCCGATGGCGATGATGCCGCGGGACATGACGTTGGAGAAGTCCTTGAGGGCGGTCTTCTTGACGGTGCCGTTGCGGGTGGCGAAGAGGATGTTCTTGCCCTCTTCGGAGAGGTCGCGGACGGGGAGGATGGTGACGACCTTCTCGCCGGGCTGGAGGTCCATGAGGGAGGCCATGGCCTTGCCCTTGCCGACGGTTCCGACGTCGGGGACTTCGTAGACCTTGAGCCAGTAGACGCGGCCGGTGTTGGTGAAGCAGAGCAGGTAGGCGTGGGTGGAGTCCACGATGAGCTGGGCGACGAAGTCTTCGTCGCGGGTCTTCATGCCGATGCGCCCGGTGCCGCCGCGCCGCTGCTGGCGGTAGGTGGAGATGGGTGTCCGCTTGAGGTAGCCGGTGTTGGAGACGGTGACGGCGACCTGCTCGTCGGCGATGAGGTCTTCGAGCTGGAGGTCGGCGGTCTCGTCGACGATCTGGGTGCGGCGGACGTCGCCGTACTTGTCGCGGGCCTCGGTGAGCTCCTTGATGATGACCTTGCGGAGCTTGGCGGGCGAGGCGAGGATGGATTCGAACTCGGCGATGTTGTCGCGGACCTCGGAGAGCTCTTTGAGGAGCTCGTCGATGGAGAGCTGGGTGAGGCGGTAGAGCTGCAGCTCGAGGATGGCGTCGATCTGACGGTAGGAGAGGATGAGGGTGCCGGTGGTGGAGAAGGTCATGTCGACGCCGTACTTGGTGGGGTCGAGCGTGACGCCGGCGAGCTCTGTGCCGCGGAGGTTGATGGTGGTGCCGGAGAAGTAGCTGTAGAGGCGCTCGCGGGCCTCGGCGCGGCTGCCGGACTGACGGATCATCCGGATGACGTTGTCGAGGTGGTCGAGGGCGATCTGGTAGCCGAGCAGGATGTGCTCGCGGTCGCGGGCTTTGGAGAGCAGGAAGGCGGTGCGGCGGCGGACGACTTCGACGCGGTGGTCGAGGAAGGCGCGGATGGCCTTGTCGAGCGGGAGCTCCTTGGGCTGGCCGTTGTGGACGGCCAGGAAGATCATGGAGAAGGACTCCTGCATCTGGGTGTGCTTGTGGAGCTGGTTGAGGACGATCTGGTGCTCGGCTCCGCGCTTGAGGCCGATGACGATGCGCATGCCGTCGCGGTCGGACTCGTCGCGGAACTCGTCGCGGGCGATGTCGGTGATGATGCCCTCGTTGACGAGCTCGGCGATGCGCTCGATGAGCTTGTTCTTGTTGACCTGGTAGGGGATCTCGGTGACGATGATGGCCTGGCGTCCGCCGGAGATGTTCTCGATCTTGCACTTGGAGCGCATGATGAAGCGGCCGCGGCCGGTGGAGTAGGCCTGGCGGATGTTGGCGCTGCCGTAGAGGATGCCGTAGGTGGGGAAGTCTGGACCGAGGACGTGCTGGAGGCAGAGGTCGAGGTCGGAGGTGGTGTCCTGTGGCGACTTGGAGAGGAGCGCGATGCAGGCGTTCAGGACTTCGGTGAGGTTGTGGGGCGGGATGTTGGTGGCCATGCCGACGGCGATTCCAGAGCTGCCGTTGACGATGAGGTTGGGGATGCGTGCCGGGAGGACAGTGGGCTCGACGGTGGACTCGTCGTAGTTGGGGGTGAAGTCGACGGTGTCGTAGTCGATGTCGGCGAGCATCTCGCCGGCGATGCGGGTGAGGCGGGACTCGGTGTAACGCATGGCGGCGGGGGAGTCACCGTCGACGGAGCCGAAGTTTCCCTGACCATCTACTAATAGATAGCGGAGGGAGAAGGGCTGGGCCATGCGGACCATGGTGTCGTAGATGGCGGAGTCGCCGTGGGGATGATAGTTGCCCATGACGTGGCCGACGACCTTGGCGGACTTGGTGTATTTCTTGTTGAACTGAAGGCCCATCTCCTGCATTCCGTATAAGATACGGCGATGGACGGGCTTGAGGCCGTCACGGACATCAGGCAGGGCGCGGCCGATGATGACGGACATCGAGTAGTCGAGATACGAGCGGCGCATCTCCTCCTCGATGTTGATGGAGAGCATGAATGCGGCGCCGCGGCCCTGGACGGTGGATCCGGGAGGCCCGTCGGGAGGAGAGCCAGCCGGTGGGGGGGCGTTGGAGGCGGCATCTTGCGGGGAGGGTACTTCGGGGTTTTTCGGGTCTTCTGGAAAGAGATCGTCAGCCATGATTTATCTCTCTATTATAGAGGGTTTCGTGGCTGATTTACGGCTGGAACGGGTGTTGGAGGTGCTGGCTGAGGTGCCGGAGAGGGATTGAAGATTTCGAAGGAAATACAGGAGTTAGCGGTTCAGGCGATGATCAGGGGCTCGTTCTTAAAGTAAGAAGGGGAGAGGACTGGTGTCCTCTCCCCTTCTTTTGGAACGTGGTGGTTAGAACTCGAACCGGACCGATCCGCGAGCGTAGAACGCGCGCTGGAAGGACTCGGGTTTGAGGTAGTCGACGTTGGGGGTGGTGGAGTTGAGCGCCGAATCCTGGTCGATCTGGGTGAGCGACCGGGAGTTGAGGACGTTGAACATATCCCAGGAGAGCTTCAGCTTTGCGCCTTCGTGAATTGCGATTGGGTAATCGGTGTGCAGGTCGAGCTGCATGTTGGAAGCAGTGCGACCCAGCGCTCCGCGACCGGCGCCTAGAGGAATTTCTCCCTCGTTGTCGTAGACGGGGTGCGGTCCGAGGTTGGTGAGAGGAGCTCCGGCCTGACCACGGAAGCCGAGGCCTCCGGTGAGGTTCTTGAGGAAGCTGCTGGGGACGGTGTAGGAGCCATACAGGTTGGCTACATGACGGCGATCGGTGTTGAGGTAGCCAGATTTGAACTGCCCTCCCAGGAGGTTGAGCACGCCTTGTGTAAAGTCGAAGAGCGAGCTGACACCGGGATCGGACTGGCCGTTGTCGTTACGGTACAGGCCCTCGTAGTTGCCGAAGAGCTTGGCGTAGCGGTAGTTCACACGGAGCAGGAAGTTGTGGCTGAAGTTCTTGTTGGCCTCAATCTCCAACGCCTGGTAGTGACGACGAGCGGCTGCAAAGCCGTCCGGCTTTCCGTCTGGGATGGTGAGTCCGGCGGTGTCAGGATTCAGGCCGCAGGCTCCGCCGACGGACTGACCGGAAGCGTTGGTCTGGATGCCATAGTCGAGCGGGCAGTTGGCGGGAGGGGTGGTGTCGTAGCGGACTTCCTGCTCGTTGGTGAAGTAGTCCGCCGAGGGGCCGGGGTTGCCGATTCCGAAGTTCTGAGTGAGGCCTCCCAGTGCACCTTCAGGAGAGACACCGGAGAGATCTTCCAGGATGCGAAGCAGGCGACGATCGGTGTAGCGAGCGCTGACGACGAAACCCTTGCCGACCTGACGCTCGATTCCACCGACGAACTCCTCTTCGTAGTTCAGCTTGGTACCCGCTGCAATCAGCTCTGGTGAAGAGCCGCTGATCGAGAGGCCCCTGCCTGCACCGGCGGGAACACCGTTCGTTGCGCCCGCTGCAGCGTTTCCGCTCAAGAGGTGGGCCGCATCAAGAACCGGGATTGCGGTTCCTAAGGGGCTCAGCACGACATTGTGATTTCCGTCAGACAGCGGTGCGAAGTTCGCGCGGTAGACGTCCTGCTCCTGGTTGAGGGTTCGGATAGCAGCGTCCGCGGGGAGCATCTGCGTGTAGCGAGCGTAGTTGAAGAAGACCTTGCCCTTGCGGTCGCCGAGGGGGTCGATATTGATGCCGACGCGAGGAGACCAGTTGTCATTGAAGACGTACTGCTGGACGGTTCCGTTGAGTTGTTCCTCTTCCCAGCGGATACCTGCGTTGATGCTGACACGCCTGTTGATGACCCAATCATCGTTGGCATAGAGCTGGTGGTATCCAACGCTGGTGAAGGCCTGTGGGTTACTGAAGATGCCGCGATTCTGCGACAGATAAACCTGCGCCGGGCCGAAGCCTGGGATGTTCATCGTGGGGCACAGGGTCAAGGGGCATACCGGGTCGGGGGTGGGGTGGGTGGCAGTCGTGGAGTAGTTGAGAGCGATCAGCTTGAAGCCTGCGCTGGTCTGGACGCCGGAGATACCAGCCGGTGTCGCGATACCAGCACTGTTGGTGGTTGGGAAGGCATAGGTTCCGCCGCTGTAGCCCTTGAGCAAGTCGTAGATAGCGCGATCGAACTCATATCCGATGGAGAGGGTGTGGGTGCCGAAGAAGTGAGCAGTCTTCTCTGTCTCCGCAGTCAAGGTGTAGGCGTGGGTCTCAGGATTCTGATAGTAGCCAAGACCTGCTGCGTTGAACTGAGCGCCAGGGAGTTCCAAGTTCGGTTGCGTGGTATCCGTGATGTTAAACAAATTGCTGAAGCCAGATTCGGTGAAGTGGGTCTGCTTCGCGGTGCCAGCAATGTTGATGACCCAAGTCGGGGTGATCGCAGCGTTCAGGTGAACAACTTCATTGCGCGATCCGAAGTTCCAGCGGCTAAAAGAAGAGGAGTTTGCCTGGTTCAAGTTGGGATAAAGGGGAAAAGTATCCTGGTTGGCGTAGCCATATCCGTAATTGCTACGGGAGGGATCGCCGAACGCGGAGGCGTCGAAGGTGACAGTCTCGAAAGGCTTGTAGGTAAGCTTTCCAGCCCAGCTATAGGCGGTGATGGAGTTGGTGAAGGCGCCGCTGGCGAGAAGTCCGGAACCGGCAGGAGCGATGTACTGAACCTGATTCAAGGATGGGTTAAAGGCTCCGAAGAAGAAGAGTTTGTCATGTTTGCCCTGAAAGGGGATGTATCCGCCTATTTCAACGGCCGCGTCGTACTGGGGCACCGCGAAGATGCGACCGTGGGTGTTGACGCGATTGAAAAAGTCATCCGGATAACGTTGGGTTGCGCCGAACTGGCTCGGTGCGAAGTAGGCAGAGACTGCGCCGTGGAACTTGTTGCCGCCAGTTTTGGTGACGATGAGGGCGATACCGCCGTCAGCGCGGCCGTACTTGGGCTCGAGTGCGCCGGTCTTCACCTGCACGCCCTGGATGAAGGAGAGGTTGATGCCGGTTCCGAGAGAGCCGTAGGTGGGGCTGAAGACTCCGAGTCCACCGTAACCGACGTCGGTGAGGTTCACTCCGTCGATGATGTACTGGTTCTCAAGACCGGTTGCGCCGCCGATGGAGGGGTTCGCCGTACCGGTGCCGCCGCCGTTGACTGCGCCGGGAGCGGTATAGAAGAGGCTGCCGACGTTACGCGCTACGGGAACCTGCTGGTAGAAGGTATAGTCCAGGTTGCTGCCGATAGCGGTCGAGACAGTATTCACTTCAATACTATTGCTGGTGACTTCGATGGTGTCGGCCACCGCGCCAAGTTGAACGGAGAGATCGAAGCTTGAGATACGTCCGATCACGACGTTAACGTTCTTCGACTCTGTAGAGCTAAAGCCTTGTTTTGTGACTTTGACGGTATAGACGCCGGGAGTCAGTCCGCCGACGACATAGCGTCCGGTGTTGTCGGTGACGACCTCGCGCTGGTCGGTCGGACCGGTGACCGTTATCTTTGCTTCGGGAAGACCGGCCCCACTTTGATCTGTGATGACTCCAGACAGTCCGCCGCGTGTTGCGGAGGCGTCCTGTGCGTGCAGGTGTAACTCAGTAGTGGAAAGCACTGGCAGAAGTAGCGCAGATGCAAGAATGGCCTTGACAAAGCAATTCACGAAAACCTCCAGGGATGAACTTGAGTTGCAAGGCAAAGGTTTTGGAGAGGAAGGAGGGGCCCAATCCAGCGGTAAGCCATATCAACTCAAAGCGTTGGAAGCGGAATAGCACGTACCGCACCAAACCTGGCTCTCATTTGAATCATGCGGTTACATCGTCAAAAATTTTTTGCTTTCCGCGATTTCGGATTTTATTCCAATATTTATACATTTTTTAGGAGAAATTTAACGATCCATTTTTTTGAATGTAATGATTGATGGGAATCTAACATCTTACTTTTCAATGAAATGATTAAATTTCGCAACTTAGTATTTTTTATAGGGTCAAAACTAAATTGAATAAAAAATTGGATTGTAGGTTCTCTCTATTGACGCGTCCTAGTTCGTACACGAGGCGATGGTGCTTTCTGCTTTTTGTTTTAGCCGCTCTTCTTAGCGTTCCACCGTTGGCGTGGTCGGCGAAGGAGCCCGCAGTTCCGCAGAAGTACGCTCACTGGCTCAATAAAGAAGTGAACTACCTGATCACGAACGAGGAGAGGTCTGTTTTTTTGCGCCTCACATCAGACGATGCTCGCGACAAATTCATCGAGTCGTTCTGGGCGGTGAGGAACCCATCCATCAACGCCCCGACGAATGTATTTCGAGAGGAGCATTACAGGCGCATCGAGTATGCTAACGAGCACTTCGGTTCGCTGTCGCTGGAGGATGGAGAGAGCACCGACCGCGGGATGGTGTACATCACACTCGGGGCGCCGGCGCAGATTCAGTCTTATCCAGAGTCGAAGTCTCTGCGGCCCTTGCAAATGTGGTTCTACGAGAACACCAGCGGAGCGCTTCCAACGCACTTCAATGTGCTGTTCTATAAGCAGAGTCCGGTGGAAGACTATCGCTTGTACTCTCCGACGGGCGATCGTCCCCAGAAGCTGATCAACGGGACGAACGCGGTGAACAACGATCCTGTCGCGATCAAGATGATCAACGACGACCTGGGAGTTGAAGTAGCCCACGTCGCAATTTCACTTATACCCGGGGAGCCGGTGGATCTTAAATCACCTACTCCTTCGATGCAGTCCGACATCTTACTTAGTAATATTCGTAACTATTGGAACTTACCTCTTAATAAAGATCAGCTCAAGCTGAGACGAGGCCAGTTAGAAGGTGTCTCTCATCGAGTTATTCTAGGTGAACAATTTACCAATCTAACTACTTTTGTAAGTCGCGGAACTGCTGGCCAAGTTAGTCTTCACTACTTACTAAGATTTCGTGAGCCCAGGGATCTTGGGTTAGCCCAGCAGACGGATGGAAGATACTACTATTCGTTTTCAATACAAGCCCGGCTCAAAGGACCAGACGGAAGAGAGATCTATAAAGATGTCCAGAAGATCTCCGACTACTTAAGCGAGCGCAGATTTCAGGAGATCAGCCGAATGACGCTCGGCGTTGAAGGGCGTCTGCCGATCGCACCGGGAAAATACGAGTTACAACTTTCGCTAACGAACGAGATCGGCAAGCAGACCTTTGAGCAAAGCCGCGCCATTGTGGTTCCCGAGTTTGACCATCCATTGGGGATCAGTCCCGTGTTCTTCGCCGGCACTTCACCGCCAGAGAGAGACCCGACTAGCCAACTGCCCTTCAGCTTCTCTGGAGTTAAGTTAGCGCCTGTTGGTTCGGATAATGCTTCCATCGCGCAGGGCGACCCGCTGCGCATCCTCTTTCAGTTGTGGGAGGCTCCTGGGGTTCCAGAGAAGCTCGGAGGCAAGACCCTCAACATTAATTACCTGATCGGACAACTTGGATCGCAGGACAAGAAGGAAGAGGATCAGAATGTGGATCGAGGTGGCTTCGACGCCTCGGGAAACTTGCTGCTTGGGAAAGATATCGAAACCGACACCATTCGCCCGGGTAACTATCGTCTGGTGATTCGAGTTACAAATCCTGACGATCACAGTACGGCTTATCAGTCTCTCAACTTCGAGATCACTCCTGCTTCGATGCGGCCTGCTCCGCTTTGGACGGTGATTACCCCTGCGAGTCCGTCGACGGATGCTGGAAACAGCTTCTATCGGGCTGGGCTCTGCGCGGTCGCCAATCAGCATCTGGATGAGGCGGTGAAGTACTTCCAAGAGGCTTTGGCTATCCAGAACACGAACCTTCCTGCTCAGCAGGCTCTCGCAGCGACCTATCGCAAGCAGGGAAACCTACAGGCCGCCGAGGATCTCGAAAAGAAGTCGCAAGGACTCGCCCGGCCCTGACGTCCTATGGGTGGATAGGACTGGGCGGATAGGACCAGGCTGGCTGCTCTGATGCCTCTTTGTATTCCTTAGGCGATATATAAGACCGTAACAGTCGCATATTTTTATTGATATGCGACCGCTTGTGTCGTATATTCGGGACATCACGGAAATGTTTCGTTTCAAAGGCTTCAAGTAGACGGGATTGGATCGCAAAAAGGAAGATCCTCGCGGGTTATCTCTTGGCGGAGACCGCGAGGATCTGGGACCGACAGACGTTGAAGTTCAGCCTGCGATTTCTTCGCATTATATATAGGCTGCGTTCGCGGACCTTCCAACTCCTACAACAGCATTTGGTTTGTGTGATGGCTCTTAGTTGAGAGCGATGCGCTGATTTACGGCCTGCACTCGAGCGATCTGCGGCTCAAACCAAAAATAGCCAGTTTGGCCAACACTTTGACGCTTTGTCGAAGGGGCGGCTTCGTGGCTTCAACAGCAGCCTGGGCGGCTTTGTGCCTTCGCTGTCCGGACAGAAAGATTTGGAGAGAGGTTGAGGAGCGCAATGACGGAGAAGAAGATTCTGGGCGGACGAATGGGCTGGCTGGCGATGGGGACCCTGGCGGCGTATGCGGCGGTTGGAGCGAACGAGCAGGCGCTGGCAGCGGTGACGAAGGATGGAGCGACCGGCGCGGCCGTGCCACCGGCGGCGAATCTGCCAGTGAAGCGGTTCAATATTGCCGCTGGACCGCTGGATGCCGGGTTCGCGGAGTTCGAAGCGCAGACGGGTCTGAAGATTTCGACCTCTCTGACGGCTGCGGCGATCGCCGGGTTCCAGACGAAGGGTGTGACGGGGTTGCATCCAGCGGAGGAGGCACTGCGGCTCATGTTGGATGGAACAGGACTCCAGTACGCGCAGAAGGATTCGACGACGCTGGTGGTGGGGCTGCGTAACTCGGAAGAGATAAACGTCAGCACGGGAGTTGTCGCTGCGCTTGGGATGACGAAGTTTACAGAGCCGCTGATCGATACGCCGCAGTCGGTTTCGGTAGTGCCGCAGTTTGTGTTGCATGATGAGGGCGTCACGACGTTGCGGGATGCGTTGCGGAACGTTCCGGGCATCAGCATGGCGGCAGGCGAGGCGGGTGCTCAGGGAGACAACCTGACGATTCGCGGCTTTACGGCGCGCAACGATATCTTCCTGGATGGAATTCGCGACTTCGGCAGCTACTACCGGGACAGCTTCAACTTCGAGCAGGTGGAGGTGCTGCAGGGACCGGCGGGTGTGCAGTTCGGACGTGGATCGACGGGTGGCATCATCAACCAGGAGAGCAAGACTCCCGGAGCGCAGGAGTTTGTGAATGTGCAGGCGCAGTTTGGAACGGATCTGACGCGGCGGGTGACGGCGGATATCAACGAGCCTCTGCCGGATCTGGCGGCTGGCGCTGCCCTGCGCGTGAATGCGATGGCGAACGAAGGCGGCGTGGCAGGACGTCCGTTTGCGCAGAACCGGCGCTATGGGCTGGCTCCTTCGCTGACCTTGGGGTTGGACTCGCCGACGCGGTTCACGATCAGCTACTTCCACTTCACGGAGAGCGATACGCCGGACTATGGATTGCCGTGGCTTTTCAACGGCGTTGCTCCAGGATCGATCCGGCATAACTACTACGGGTTTGCGGACCAGAACTATCTGAAGACCAGCGACGACATCCTTACGGGCAAGCTGGACCATAACTTCAGTCCGGATGTGAGTCTGCATAGCATCGCGCGGTGGGCGAACTATCCGCGGCAGGCGATGATTACGGAGCCGCAGATCTGCTCGAATGCGAGTGCCAGCGTTCCGGTAGGTGGATATGTCTCCGCGTTGCCGACGAGTGCAATCAATTCATCGCAGGTCTGTGCTTTCACGCCGGCGAGCAATCCTGCCACGATCCTGGTGAACCGGAATCAGATACAGATCAAGAGCGTGGAAGGGGATCTGTGGGACCAGACGGAGTTGACTGCGCGGTTCAAGGTGGCGCAGATACGGAACAATCTGGCTGCCGGAGTGGAAGGCGGGCAGGAGGTCTCGAATCCTATCCGGACGAACTATAGCTTCTCGACGAAGACGGGCAGCGTAAGCGGCTCGCTGAACTCAGTTCCTGCAGCAAACTTGCTGCATCCGGACACGGCTCAACCATTTGCCGGAACGGGATATCTGACGACCGTGGTGCATACGAAGTCGAAGAGCGTCGGGTTGTACTTCGTCGATACGGTGCATCTGGGACGGTTTATCGAGGCGAGCGGAGGCGTTCGTTGGGACCGGTTCGATACGGTGTTCAACTCCAATCAGCCAGTAGCTCCGCCAGCGGGCGGTACAGTGAGCGCGCCGATTCCACAGACGCAGCAGGTGGTCTCGAAGCCGACCTATCGGGCTGCGCTGGTGTTCAAGCCGAACAGTCATGGCAGTGTGTACTTCGACTACGGGACGAGCTTCAATCCTTCGGCGGAGTCGTTGAGCCTGAGTGTTGCGACGAGTCTGCTGCCTCCGGAGGAGAACCAGAACTATGAGGTAGGAGCGAAGTACAGCCTGCTGCATGAGCGTCTGCAGTTGGATGTGGCGTTCTTCCGCACGGAGAAGACCAATGCTCGCGAGACGGATCCGACGAACTCGAACAATATTCTCCTGGCTGGAAACCAGAAGGTTCAAGGCGTTCAGTTCAGTGCGGTGGGACGTTTGCCTGAGGGAATGGACGTTGTGATCGGATATGCCTATCTGGATAGCTCGGTGGTTTCGTCGCGGTTCTTCCCGGCTTCGGTTGGGTATCAGTTGGCGAACGTGCCGCAGCAGACGTTCAACTTCTTCCTCACGCACAAGCTGTTCGCGCGGTTCAATGGCGGTTTGGGCGGAAACTATGTGGGAAGCAGGACGGCGAGCTCGACTGTTCCATATGTGCCGCTGACGTTCGGACCAGCGCAGACGTTTGCGAGCGGTTCAGCTCCTTGCGGTGCGACTGCGACGACTTGCTATCAGGTGTTGTCTACCGCGATGAAGCAGGTTCCTGGATATTGGGTGTTCAATGCGATGGTTCGCAGGCCGATGACGGATCGGATCGAGTTTCAGGCGAATCTATATAACGTGTTGAACAGGTTCTACATCGATCAGCCGCATCCGAGTCACCTGATTCCAGGAGCGGGATTGAATGCGCAGATTGGTGTGAACTTCAAGTTCTAAGAGTTCTCTTGATCGGGTGCGAGGATAAACTTCTCGCACCTGTTTTTTTAGTTTAAGGGGTGAGGATGCTGATTACGATTGCGGATGTTTTGAGTGCGGAGCAGGTAGCGCAGGCTCGGAAGATGCTGGCGGAGGCGGATTGGGTCGATGGCCGAGTTACGGCTGGATATCAGGCCCAGGAGGTGAAGCGGAATATGCAGATTCCGGAGGGAAGTCCTGTGGCGGTGCAGTTGGGGGAGATGGTTTTGGGCGGTTTGGCGCGATCTCCTCGGTTCATGTCGGCTGGATTGCCGTTGCGAGTGTTTCCGCCGATGTTCAATAGCTATAGCGGAGGGCAGACGTTTGGGACGCATGTCGATACTGCGATCCGACAGGTGGCGACGACGGGACAGCGGATTCGGACGGATCTTTCCGCTACGTTGTTTCTAACGGCTCCGGAAGAGTATGACGGAGGCGAGTTGGTGGTGGAAGACTCGTATGGAACGCACAGCGTGAAGCTTCCGGCTGGACATATGGTGCTTTATCCGGCGACGAGTCTGCATCGGGTTGAACCTGTGACACGAGGTGCTCGAGTCAGCTCGTTCTTCTGGATTCAGAGCATGGTTCGTGAGGACTCGCAGAGGACGTTGCTGTTCGATCTCGATACGGCGATTCAGCGGCTCGCGCTGGTTCAGGGAGATCAGTCGGTGAAGGAGAGTGGAGTTCAGCTTACGGGCGTTTATCACAATCTTTTGCGGCAGTGGGTGGAGATGTAGTGGGTGAGGCATCGGTTGGGGGCGGGAGCGCATCGTACCTACCGGAGTGCTCCAGAGGTTTGGTAATCTGAGAGGCTGAAAGCAGGCTCGATGCGCACGTTAAGGATGGTTCAAGCTTTGGTACTGAGTGGAGCGATGCTGGCTCCGTTAGCGGTACCGGCAGTGGCTCAGCAAGGTTATTACAACGGGGTGCGTCGCGGATCGGGTTATAACGACCGGGACGACCGACGATATGCGGATAAGCATCACCGCGGCGATCAGCGTTATCAGCAGGGCGGGATCGGGCCGGGTAAAGGCGCTCTGATCGGCGGCGCGGGTGGCGCGGCGCTCGGCGCGTTGTTCGGCGGCGGGCTGAAGGGTGCGATCATTGGCGGTGCAGCGGGCGCTGGAGTCGGTGCGGTCGCGGGCAAGGTCCATCAGGATAACCAGCGGCAGGATTACAGGGATTATCGGCGCTAATTCGGCGGCAGTGGCAGCGGACAGGCGCTGAAAAGGACGACAGGAGAATGGCGATGAGAACGATGATGACGAAGGTGCTGGCGGGTGTGGTGGTGTTGGGGATGACCGGTTTCCCGGTTTATGGACAGTTGATTGCGGCCGAGACTCCGGCTTCGCCCTCGCAGAATGCGGAGCATACGGCGCAGCAGCGTTCGGCGGCGGCGCAGGAGGCGAAGTCGATCAACGCGCCTTCGGATGGGTCGGAGCGGAGCTGGACGCCGGATCAACTGGTGACGAGCACGGTGCATGAGGCCTGGGTTCTGAGCGGGCGGAATGAGGACCAGTTCTTCGAGATGGTGAAGGAGCTGTCGGCTCTGAGCGCGCAGAAGCGTGGGTTGACGCTTCCGGAGAGTGAGGAGGCCGGGGTGAAGGCTGGAAACTGGATCAAGAAAGAGGCTAAGAAGGATCCGGATCAGCTCTTGTACTCGGTGGTGGATAAGGCTGTGATGAAGGTTGGGATCAAGGCGTCCGCGCCTGCATCTACGAAGTAGCTTCCCGGTGTTGCAGCGGGAGTGATCGGGAGGCCTTCGGGCCTCCCTTGTTGTTGGGCTACTATCCCTCCCGTGGGTGGGTCCCCTCCCCTTGCCAAGGCGTAAGCCGCTTATTTTGTTGCGCTTAGGCTGGCCTTCCCCCCGCAAAATATTCCATCGAAATGGGTTACGCCTAAATACGGGATATCCAATGGGTTAGAGCAATTCTCCTGTTGCTGTGGAGGATTGCTCCTGCCGCTTGGCCTTCTGCGAGCCGTGTGTTTTCCAAAGAGCCGGATGACGTCTGCCCGCACTGAGCGGGTTTGTTTTTACTTCTACTTCTATTTTAGCGAGTCGACCATAACTTAAGTGCCACTTGGATCTTGCTGATTCAGAGGTGGTTAGGTTGATTTGGGGCTTGACATGCTGTTTTGCTGGGGAATTGGAAAATTATGTGATTGGTAGAGGAAATCATTGTCCGATTTCGATATATGCCGATTCCCATTGCGGGTCGAGCACACTTGGTGCTTTTCTGATTTTCATTTACCTGACTTCGGGGCACTGTACTCTAACCAAATGGCTCTACCGACCATTACTGAGCAAAACATAAAAGACTTGCTTCCAAGCGTCACGGGAGCTATTCCCTCGGGACGCGGAGGGCAAAAAATCGTATTTCGTATTGAACTAGAAGGACAGGCTTTCGCTCTAAAGTTTGCGTTGTTGTCCGATGCCTTCCAACCGGATATTGCAGACATTGATGAAACCGTTCTCCGTGCCCGACGTGAAACCCAGATCATGCAAGAGTGCAAATCCCCTCATATTGTTAAAGTCGGGCCAGTTGACTTAGGGACTGCGGCAATCGATGGACAGAACGTACTTTACTTTTCCGAGGAGTTTATAGATGGGCAAGCCCTTAGCGATGCCATTCGAGAGAGCGGCCCGCTAACAGTTCCGTCAGTAGTCAAATTGGGTCAACAAATGTGTTCGGCGATAGATGAATTATGGTCTCTAGGTAAGATCCATAGGGACATCAAGCCCAGCAACATTATGCAAAGGTCCCATGAAACAAATTTTGTTTTGCTGGATGCGGGTCTTGCATTTGATGTGGCGGGGGAATCTATCAGCGCGGGTTTTCTGGTTGGAACAATGGCGTACTTCAGTCCTGAACAATTTGACTATACGAACCGTAGAGTCATGGATTTTCGTTCCGACATGTTTTCATTAGGTGTGACGCTTTACGAAGCTGCAACTGGTCAACATCCCTTCCTTTCACCTACGACCAGCACACCACATCTGTACACGAAAATTACGAAGCATAATCCACCATCACCGAGTTCTATCAATCCATTAATTCCTGGATCGCTAGACAAGGTCATCCTGCGCATGATGGGTAAATCTCCTCATTTGCGCTACCGTCGCATCTCCCAGCTTCAGGAAGCCCTTGCTCTCATTTAGGAGAATCAGATGGCCTTGTTTGTACAGCATGGGCACGGAAAATCCGATAAGATCGACGCTGCTCTCGAATCAACGAGTGTTGAAGGCGTCATCTTCGGCGCTCGTAACGAGAAAATCGAGAATATAGAAAGCTGCGTGAAAAGCGTTCGAGAACGAGGTGGAAAGGTGCTCTTCGATCCACAATTCCATGTTTCGACCTTAGTTCCAGCAAACGACCGATTCCTCCCAGACTATCCATATTACAAAGTAGGGCGAACCGCAGCAGATTTTGTTGGCATCAAGAAACTTGCTGGGTATGTAAAGAGCACTCTAGATTTCCAACTGAATCTCGCACCCGACCGTCTTCTTTCGCCGACGGTTATTTTCGACTCGTTCGAAAGTAATTGGTGTCAAACTGCTCTCAATCTTGCAGATGCATCCTTGGATTACCATGCAGGCTTGGCTGGCGCTCCTCCGCTCCTTCTTAGTTTTGTCATTGGCGAACAAGCCTTGAGCTCTCGAACTGAACTTGACGCCTTTCTCGACCAGGTTACGTCTTGGGATTCCCTTGCTGGCACTTATGTCATCCTTTCTCGTGAAGAGAGTTCTTACTCCCAGCGTTTCGACCCAGCACATCTGGCCAAGGCGCTGTACTTAACGTACGTACTGGGAAACATCAACGGATTCGAGGTAATCAACGGTTTTTCGGATTTCTGCGGATTGCTACACCGTTGCGTAGGGGGCACAGCTTTCGCGACAGGTTGGAGCCAAGGACTGCGCCAATTTCACCGAAGATCATTTAAGAAGCAGAAAGCTGGTGGCCAACCCGCCAGATACAGATATACGTCGGCTCCCCTTCTCAGTTCTATCCTATTAAGCGAATTGCAGCAGATATACGAAAACGGAAAGCTTGACGCGGTGCTTTCAGGAGTGCCTCTAGATGCTCTCATTACAGAGGCTACTAGTCCTGAGGAATCCGATTGGAATGGAAGGTGGTCCGAACTGCATCATTGGGAATCACTTCATCGTCTCGAAAATGTCGTGGGACACGACGTCTCCGAGAGCATAAATGCTATGGAAGAGAAGATCGTTGCTGCCCGAGAACTTTATGTCGGACTCGCGGAGGAGGGTGTAGTTTTTGGACAGCGGACTCAACCGGAGGAACACCTCGACCAGTGGTCGGAGGCGATTAGTTCCTTCCGCGAGATGGCTTCACTCTGATTGACCGGGCTGGCTGAACATTCCCAGCGCCATGATTGTTCGATAGCCGGCATGTGGTGAACGCTTCTTAGGGCGAACAAGTACTCTGGACTGGCCGGATTTCTCATGGGCAACAAGTCCGACGTTCGCCTTGCGGAACTGTTCTTCGTGTTGATAGGCAACATAGGCACCCTTTACTGGCATGACGACGAATACACGATGAGAAAAACTTCTGTATCGCGTTGCTTGGTATAAGGCTCGTTGCCAATTCTTGAGCTTCAGTTCGAATGAACATATTTCAACAGAGGGAAACGTGTTGCGAGGCATAGCGCGAAAACGGCCATCTTGCGTAGTAGTCACAAAATTTGCTTCGACAAGTGCTCGCAGCCATTTTCTTAGTACGGGAGCAGTAACCCCTATGCGGGGTAAGAGATCCTGCTCCAATTGCGCAGAACGTTGACGAAGAATCGCTAAAAGACGACTTGCAGTAGAATTTTGGAGCAGTCTCGCATGGTTTTGAAACTTTGTGGGGGGCCAACCTTCTTCGAATTTTCCCCATACTATATCGGCTCTGCCCTCAGAACATGTGCTTTCTTGAGCGCAAACCCAAGTTCCAACACTGTGGCGAGTCCACAGTGTTGGGGTCATATTCTCTTGAAAACTTTCGCTTAGTTCCGATTCCCAGCGAAAATGTTGGCTACTCATCATTGTGTCCTATTATGCTTCATTTGCCCGAATTTGGCACGATTGCAAACATCTATATCGTCAACGTAGCTAATAGCTTGAGCAGAAGATAGGAGTAAGGGGGAAGATGTTAGGTGGTGGATGGGTGGGTGGAGTGCTTGGGTTTAGATGGGGGCCTGAAACAGACCACGGTGTGTGCGGCATCGGGGGAGTTCCCACCCTTCGCAACGGCACGAAGGATGGGGGCACACGGGCGGTGTGGTGGGTTGGGGGAGAGCCCGGGGCTGAAGCCCCTTTCTTGGGTGGTTCTTTTTCGTAGGGCTAAAGCCCTACGCTTAATCCGAACTGCAACTGCAAAGACAACGGCAAATGCAACCGCAGGTCCTTCGACTTCGTTGCTCGCAAAGTGCGCGAGCAACTTCGCTCAGGATGACAGTTTTTTTGTAGCTACGATCGTTACGTTTTCTGTGACTATGATCGTCTCGGCAAGGGCGACTGCAAAGCAACGGCGAAATACAGGGGTCCTTCACTACGTTCAGGATGACGGCGTAAAACAGGCAAAGGCAAAGGGTAGATTTATCCCATCTCTTGGTCGATGTGCCGCTACGAGCAAACCGCAGGTCCTTCGACTTCGTTGCTCGCAAGTGCGCGAGCAACTTCGCTCAGGATGACAGTCTTTTGTAGCTACGATCGTTACGTTTGCTGTGATTATGATCGTCTTGGCAACGGCAACGCAACGGTGAAATACAGGGGTCCTTCACTGCGTTCAGGATGACGGCGTAAAACAGGCAACGGCAACAGCAAGGACAAGGACAACAGCAACGGCAAATCGATCTATCTTGGTCGATGTGCCGCTACGAGCAAACCGCAGGTCCTTCGACTTCGTTGCTCGCAAAGTGCGCGAGCAACTTCGCTCAGGATGACAATTTTTTATGTAGGTGCAATCGTTAAGTGATTTTATGTAGCTACGATCGTTTATAGGAATTTTTATTTGGCTACGGCTGTTATAGCAATTTTATGTAACTATAATCATTACATTTACTGTCACTGTGATCGTCGTAGCTTCGAGAGGACTGTGATCGTCGTAGCTTCGAGAGAAGTAATTGTCAGGCGGGCATGGAGGGGGCGGGTTCGTCTTCTGTGGGGAGTAGCAGGGAGAAGATGGTTCCGTGGTGGATGGGGTGGGTGGAGCTGCGGAGGGTGAGGCGGCCTTTGTGGCGGGCTATGATTCCGTCGGAGATCCAGAGGCCGAGGCCGGTTCCGTTTAGGTCTTTGGTGGTGAAGAAGGGCTCGAAGATGCGGCTGCGGACTTCGGGGGACATGCCGTGTCCGGTGTCGGCGATGGTGATGCGTACGCCGCGGACTCCTTTGGGGCGGTCTTCGGTGTGGAGGGTGGCGTCGTGGGCGCGGACGATGAGGCGTCCTCCCTGGCGCATGGCGTCGATGGCGTTGGCGATGAGGTTGTTGAGGACCTGGCGGATGTCGTTTTCGAAGCAGAGGATCGATGTGAGGCTGGTGTAGCTGGCCTGGACGTGGATGTTGGAGTTGCTGAGGCGTCCCTGGTAGAGGTCGAGGACGGGGCCGACGAGGGTTTGGGGGGTGACGTGGGTGGCGCGGACGGCCTGGCGGTGGAAGCGGAGGGTTTGGGTGGCGATCTGGCAGACGCGGGCGAGCTCGGACTGGGCGGTGTGGACGAGGGGCCGGAGGGCGTTGGGCAGGATAGGGTCGCCGTCGATGAGGTAGAGGATGTTGGTGATGGCTTCGAGGGGGTTGTTGATCTCGTGGGAGATGGAGCTGGCGAGGCGTCCGACGGCGGCGAGCTTCTCGGACTGGATGAGGGCGGCCTCGGCCTTCTTCTGGTTGGTGATCTCGAGTGACGCGGCGCTGATGGCCTGGATGGTGCCGTCGGTGTCGTATACGGGGTAGTAGTTGACGGTCCAGAAGCGGGTTCTGTCGGGTGGGTCGGTGGCGACGCGGCCTTCGAGGAGCTGGTTGACGATGGGGCGGCCCTGGGCGACTTGCTCGAACATCTCGTGGAGGCCGGGGATGGGGGCCATCTCGGTGAGGGTTTTGCCGACGACCTGGGAGGGGGACATGCCGAAGAAGGCGGCCTGGCGGTCGTTGAGGCGAAGGTAGCGGAACTCGACGGGGTCGAAGAGGGCGAGGCCGATGGGTGCGGTGGCGTAGACGGTCTCGAGCTCGGCGCGCTGGCGCTCGGTTTCGAGCTGCTTGACCTGGAGCTGGTCGGCGTAGGTCTTGCGGTCGTGGATGTCGTTGGCGACGCCGAGCCAGTGGAGGATTTTGCCGGAGTCGTCGCGGACGGGGAGGGCGCGGAGCCACCACCAGCGGACGGCCTGGTCGCTGGCGCGGATCATGCGGGCTTCGATCTCGTACTCGCTGCCGGTGGCGATGGCGTTGGTCCAGGCTTTGGCGACGCGGGGGCGCTCGCCGCGGTGGTAGGGGTCGAGCCAGCCGTCGCCGGAGAGCTGCTCCAAGGTGAGGCCGACGTAGTCGAGGAAGCGCTGGTTGGCGTAGGTGATGGCTCCCTGTGGGGAGCCCATCCAGATGGCCTGGGGGTTGAGATCGGCGAGGACGCGGTAGCGCTCTTCGGAGGCGGCGAGGGCGTCTTCGTTGCGCTTGCGGTCGGTGATGTCGATGGTCATGCCGCGGAGGGCGACGACTTTGCCGTCGTGCTGATCGAACTTGGCACGGGTCTCGAGCCAGCGGAGGGAGCCGTCGGCAGCGCGGGTGGGGAAGTCGAGGACGACCATGTCGTTGCCGTACATGGCGTCGCGGAGGCTGGCGCTGACGACTTCGAGGTGGTCGGGGGGGATGACGCGCTCGAAGTCCTTGCGGGTGGCGACGGAGTCGAGCGGATGTCCGTGGACGGGGTACGAGCCGTCGCTGTAGGTGATGTTGCCGGAGGCGAGATCGAGCTCCCAGGTGGCGACGAGGGCGGCTTCCTGGATGACGGAGAGGAGGTCGCGCTGCTGCTTGAGGATGTGGTCGGAATGGCGGCGGGCGGTGATGTCGCGGAAGAAGACGACCATGCCGTCGTCGGAGGGACGGCAGGCGACGTGGAGCCACATGTTGAGGGGTTCGGCGTAGAAGGCCTCGAACTCGGTGGGGATGCGCTGCTCCATGGTGAGGAGGTAGTTGTAGAAGAACTCGGTGTCGCGGGAGGCGGGGAACTCTTCCCAGACGTTCTTGCCGATGAGGTCGCCTTTTTTGACGAGGAGCTCTTCGGCGCGGCGGTTGAGGAAGGTGTAGGTCCAGTCGTGGCTGATGCTGGCGACGGCGTCGGTGGTGGCCTCGAAGACTTGCTGGAGCTGTCGGGTGGTGGCGTCGCGGCGGGCTTCGGCTTTCTTGCGGGCGGTGATGTCGCTGGAGAAGATGATGATGCCGTCTTCGAAGGGGCGGACGAAGACCTTGAACCATGCGTTGAGGGGAGCGGGGTAGTGGGCCTCGAACTCGGTGGGGATGCCGCGTTCCATGGTGGTGCGGTAGTTGGAGATGTAGGGCTCGGTCTGGTTGAGGGGGAAGGCGGCCCAGAGGTTGGTGCCGATGAGGTTGTCGGTTTTAAGGATGACGTGGGCGGCGCGGTTGGCGAAGGTGCAGTTCCAGTTGCGATCGATGCAGACGATGGAGTCGGGGGTGCTCTCGAAGACCTGGCGGAGCTTGCGAACGGCGTCGTCGCGTCCGGCTTCGGCGAGTTTGCGGTCGGTGATGTCTCGGTAGTAGAGGGTGATGCCGTCTTCGACGGGGAAGACGTGGATGTCGAGCCAGAGCTGGAAGGGCTCGTAGAAGTGCTCGATGTGGCTGGAGGTGCGCTTCGACATGGACTGGCGATAGCAGGTCTCTAGGTCTGAGCCGACGGCTTCGGGGAAGAGCTCCCAGTAGGTCCTGGCGTTGAGGTCGGCGGGGGTGATGCGGCTGATGCGGCGGGCTTCGGCGTTGACGAAGGTGATCTTCCAGGAACGATCGATGGCGAGGATGGCGTCGGGGATGTGGTCTAGGAGCTGCAGGAATTTGTGGTCTTGTGAGCCTTCGGCAGGCGATGACGCAGAGGTGCCCTGTTGTTTAGGGGCGGGGGCGAACAGCAGCTCTGGCGGAATCATCCCTTACAGTTTCGCAGAAAATTGTGCAAATCTGCACATTGTTCCTACAAGCTTTATGTAGGTCGGGGGGCACACATAAGGGCTGGATTTATTCCTTTTTTTCTAGTTGCGCGAGGCGTTCTTCCAGGGATTGGAGGGTGGTTTGGAGGTGGGTGAGTTCTGACTCGAGCTGGGTGACGCGGTCGGAGAGTGAAGAGGAGGCGATGGGATCGGAGCGAAGCTGGGAGGAGGGTTCGGATGCGGGGATGTCGCCGAGCAGGTGGGCGTATCGGGCTGTGCTGGAGCCGGGCTGGCGGGGGAGGAGGGTGACGAGTGGGCCGGTGGCGGATGGTTCGGAGTCGGATGGGGCGGGGCGTGTAGCGAGCCGCTCGAGGGTGGAGATGACGGCGGGGAGGTCGTCGAAGGCGAACATGCGGTCGGAGCGGCTGCGGAGCTCGCCGGGGGTCTGGGGGCCGCGGAGGAGGAGAAGGCAGATGAGGGCGGTCTCGTCGCGGCGGAGGTTGAGGACCGTGCGGATGCGGTGCTCGTACTTGGTGACGCGGGCGTCGCGGTAGGGTGCGGTGAGGCCTAGCTCTTCCAGGGTGTGGAGGGCCTGGCGGACTTCTTCCTCGTCCAAATCGAGGACGGGATCGCGGCTGGAGCGCTGATTACAGGCGTTGACCAGGGCGTTGAGGGAGAGCGGGTAGTTTTCCGGGGTGGTGATCTCCTTTTCGATGAGGGAGCCGAGTACCCGGAGCTGGATCTGCGAAAGATGCATATATATAAGGTGTCACAGGTTAGGGTACACAAGTGGGATACGATTTGACACTAAAGTTATATCTTCGGTTAGGCGATAGAGACTTAGGTTCTGTAAACTTGGGTTAGCGAATGGCATACGGCGAATCTCATTTGAGGCTTCGCATTCGCGCACGAGACAAAACCAGACATTAGGAGCGTGGATGCGGGTATTGCAGAGAACAGGTGTTGCTGTCGCGGTGTCAGTGGGGATGATTCTGCTGGGGTTGAGTGGGACGGCGTCGGCGAGTAGAGTGCCGACGGGTTTGCACAACGGGATGACCAAGAGCGCATCTCGCCTGGGTACAAGACGGGCCAGGATCGCTGCAGCGGCTTCCGCGGCGGCCGCTTCGGCGGGAACCCAGATGGCGTCGTTGACGCAGGATTTCCGGTTGAAGCTGAAGAATTTGCATACGGGCGAGAGTCTGGATGTGGTGTACCGGGTGGGGAATACGTATCTTCCAGAGGCTGTGGAGAAGTTGAATTACTTTCTGCGCGACCACAATACCCAGGATGTGACGACCTACGACCCGAAGGAGTTCGACGTGCTGCATAACGTGCTGGCACGGTTGCGGCGGCCGAACGGAGTGATCGACATTGTGTGTGGATACCGGACGCCGGAGACGAATGCTGCTTTGCGGCAGAACTCGCCGAAGACGGGCGTGGCCGAGCATAGCCAGCATATGGAAGGACATGCGATCGATATCCGGGTGCCGGGCGTGTCTACGGCTCAGCTGAGGAATGCGGCGCTGAGTCTGCATGCGGGCGGGGTCGGGTACTATCCGGTGTCGCAGTTTGTGCATGTGGATGTGGGTCCGGTGCGGACGTGGGCGTTTGGACAGGCGCCGCGGCGGGCGGGACGGCGGAGCAGGGGCAGCCGTGTCAGCGCGGGCATGTAGTTTGCCTGAACCGGCCGACGTAAGCGTCTGATGTCCAGAACTGATGTCCAGCGACCGATATTTAAACTGATGTCTTTAAAAACGGACATGTGGGAACGGTATGAGCAGAGAGTATTTCAAGAGCAATCCAGCATTTCCATTTGCCGACGCCATTCTGGTGGATGGGAAGACGTTGTATCTTTCAGGGCGAATCGGTCTCGTGCCGGGTACGCTTACGGTTCCGGAGAGCGTAGAGGACGAGGCCCATCTGCTGATGAAGGATGTGCAGGCGGTGTTGGGGCTGGCGGGGATGCGGATGGAGCAGTTGGTGTCGGTCCAGATCTTTGCGAGCGATGTGTCGCTATGGGAACGGTTCAACGTGGTGTATCGCGGCTACTTCAGCGGAGAGCTTCCGGCGCGTGCGTTTCTGGGCTCGGGGACGCTGCTGTTTGGAGCGCGGTTTGAGCTGCAGGCGATTGCTGTCAAAGATTAATTTGGATGCGGTGATGTAAGGCCGATCCGTGCCGTGGACTTTGTCAATGGACAGGCCATGCTCTTAAGTGCGAATGCTTTCGCCTCTTCTGCTATCTGCTGAACTCCGACGTTCACCGTGTGAAGGCTTACATGTCTGGCTTGGAGTTTGGCACGAAAGAGTTCAGAAAAGCCTGCACTTCCCGAGGGCTTCGAAGTATCGTGACTCTTCCGGGGAAGGCTTGCAACTGTGCTCTGAGTTCGGGGAGTTTTTTGTGGAAATTCCAGATGTAGCTGAGGAAGCTCCATTCGAGCCGTTCCGGGCAGCCCTTCGCCATGTCAGAGCGTACGCGTCCCCAACTGAGGAGAATTCTTTGCAGGGCCCTACGGAGACAGAGGCTTCGCGGAAGATCGAGCAGGATGGCGGTGTCGGCCGCGGCTAAACGCATCGCTACTGTGCCTCCGTAGTTGCCGTCGATGATCCAGGAAGGATTTGCCAGGACCTCTGCGATCTGTTGTTGCCATTGATGTCTTTCAGGCTCGACCCAGCCGGGACTCCAGTAGAGCTGGTCCAGGTGGATGAGGGGCAATGCCATCCGTGTAGAGAGTGTTCGCGCCAGAGTGGACTTTCCAGAGCCTGGGCAACCTAGAATTAAGACGCGTTGCATTTGATCCCCTTCGCTAATCATCTCCTCTATTCGTGTTTCGTTATTATCGTCTCTCTTCGCTGAGAAAGGCCGCCATTTGCTGGCGGCCTTTGTCGGTTGGGTGCCGCGTTGTGGTTAGAAGTTGATGCGGGCTTCGGCTTGTAGTTTGCGCGGCGCGTTGGCCTGGCTGGATACGGTGCCGAAGGTTGCGGAGTCGATGTTGGTCTGGACGCCGCCGAAGTTGACGGTGTTGTAGACGTTGAAGGCGGAGACGGCCGTCTGGAGCTGGAGGCTCTCCCAGATCTTGAAGGCGCGGCGGAGGGTGACGTCCTGGTTCCAGGTGTAGGGCGAGCGCAGGCCGTAGGGAGCGGTGCGGGGAGCATTTCCGAAGGTGTAGTTGGGGACCTTCTGGAAGGCTGCCGGGTTGATGTAGGAGACGGTGTGCCCGGGGATCATGTTGCCCTGGCCGGAGCTGAGTCCTCCGTTGATGGCGATGGGGCCGGAGAAGCCAGGGGTCAGGTTGGGAACGCAGAGGGTGCCGGTCCCGAAGGAAGAGGTGTTGCAGGAGGTGGAGGTGATGGCTAGAGGAGCTCCGGAGGAGAGGATGAAGACGCTGGAGAGCTCGAAGCCACCAGCAAAGGCAGAGGCGAGGCCGGTGGAGGCGAAGCGGTGACCTTTGCCGAAGGGAAGCTTCCAGTTGGCGGAGCTGGTGATGAGGTGTTTGCGGTCGATGGATCCGAGGCCGTACTCCTGGAAGGGATTGTAGGAGGTGCGGGCGACGGTGACGACGTTATCCATCTCCTTGGAGAAGGTGTAGGCGAGGTTGAGGGTGAGGCCGTTGGAGGCGCGCTGGGTGACGACGACCTGGAGGGCGTTGAAGTTGGAGTTGCCGACGTCGGGCCAGATGTCGGTGATGGAGGTGTACTGCGGGAAGGGCAGAAGGGTGCGGAAGAGCTTGCCGTTGGTGGTGTCGAAGTTGGCGTAGGGAAGCTTGAAGGGAGTACCGAGGCCGAGGGCCGCGGCGTGGGCGTTGCCGAGGGTGATGTTGGCCGGAGTCGCCGAGAGGTTGAGATCGGTTCCGAGGGCGAGGTAGCGGGGGTCGATCTGGTTGGCGGATGGGTTGCGTCCGAGGGTGGTGGGGAGGTTGTGTCCCTGGCTACCGGTGTATCCGACGGCGAGGGTGAGGCTGTTGGTGATGGAGTGCTGGATGCTGAGGCTGTAGTTGGTGAACTCGGGGACTTTGCCGCCGACCTCGGGGTCGCCGTAGGTGATGGCTCCAGCGGTGGGGCCGCCGGTGTAGAAGGCGGTGTTGAGGGTGGGGTCGAAGAAGGGAGCCTTCTGGTAGGCGGGGACTCCTCCCTGAGAGATGTTGGCGTAAGCCGCAGGCAAGGCGTTGCCACCGTTCCAGAAGAAAGCGGGTGCGCCGTTGCCGGTGGAGGCGAAGGTGGGCAGGGCGTTGTAGCCGAGCTGGTTGGTTCCGCTGCGGCCTCCGGCGCGTCCGCCTGCTGCTCCGCCGTGAGCGTACATGATGGCGAAGCCGGAGCGGATCACGGTCTTGGGAGTGACGGAGTAGGCGAGGCCGATGCGAGGACCGAAGTATCCGTAGTGGGTCTTGATGGGGGTGGCGCAGTGGCAGCTATCGACGCCGTTGCCTGTGAATTGGAGTGCGCCAGGGTAGTTGTTGATGGCGGGGTTGGGGAGTGTGGGGTTGAGGAAGGAGGTGCGGTCGTGGGCCTCGTGGAAGACGCCGAAGATGTCGTAGCGGAGGCCGAGATTGAGGGTGAGGTTGGGGAAGATGCGGAAGTCGTCCTGGACGTAGGCGGCGAAGTCTTTGTAGCGGGCTCCGGTGGTCTTGATGGAGTTATCCTGCAGGGCGCTGGAGTCTACGGCTCCGAGGAGGTAGCTGGCGTAGGCGTTGCCGGTGGTGGTCTGGAGGGTTCCGGCGGCGTTGTAGCCGGCGGTTTCATTGACGTTGAAGGTGAAGGTGGCGATGCTGCCGTCGTCGGGGTTGGTGTAGTTGTCGTGCAGCCAGGAGAATTGTCCTCCCATGGTTACGGAGTGTTTGCCCTTGGTCCACTGGACGTTGTCCTGGACGACGTAGGTGTTGACGACCTCGTCGAAGGCCTGGGAGTTGGTTCCGGCCCAGGATTGAGGCGCGTTGGTTCCGGAGAAGGTGACGGTGGGAAAGGCGTTGGAGGCCTGTCCAGCGGGGAGTCCCTGCAGGCCAGCCTTGATGGGGTATTGGCCAGCAGCGGTGGAGCTGGTGATGGGGACTTCGAGGCGGGCGTAGGCGTAGCCGAACTGGTTGAGCAGGTTCGAGGTGAAGCTGTAGACGTGATGGAATTGAGCGTTGGTGGGCTGCTCGGTGACGACGCGGGTGGCGGCGTAGGGCAGTGGGATGGCACTGGTGTTTGCGGAGATGCCGGCGAAGGGCTGGGTGACGTATTTGCCGCGAGAGAAGACGGCGTAGGCACGCTGCTTCTCGCTAAAGTTATAGTCGACGCGCTCGGTGGTGGTGGCGACGTGGAGACCGATGGGGACGATGGTGGTGTAGTTGTTTCCGATGCCAGCGGAGGTCGGAACGAAGGGCAGGTAGGACTGCAGGGACTTCGCGACCGGCGAGATGCGGCTGGCAGGGATAATGTTGCCGGGGAAGGGAGTGCGGGTGCAGACGTTGGCGGCGTTGCAGGTGGTGGTAAGAGGATCGTAGATGGGAGTGGGAAGGGCGCTGAAGTCGCCGCCGGTGAATCCGCCGACTCCGACTGCGCTGCCGCTGGTGGGGACGAACTGGTTGGTGGGCAGTGAGGTGGAGCGGTAGGTGTACTCGTCGATGTTGGCGAAGAAGAAGAGCTTGTCCTTGATGATGAAGCCGCCGAGGTGGCCGCCGTACTGGTTCTGCTTTTCTACGGGACGTCCCTGGGCGACGGTGGGGAAGTAGCCGCGGGCGTCGAGGACGGTGTTGCGGAAGTACTCGTAGGCAGAGCCGTGGAAGCGGTTGGAGCCGGACTTGATGGTGTAGTTCTCGACGCCCTGGCCCTGGTACATGGCGGGGGAGTTGTTGGTCTCGACCTGGAACTGGTCGACGGCTTCGACGGAGATGCCGTAGGCGAGGTTGCGGGTCTCGCCCTGGGTTCCGGGGCTGGTCATGGGGATGCCTTCGAGGTAGGTCTCGTTCATGTAGGCCTGTCCGCCGTTGAAGGAGGCGAAGGAGCTGCCGGCGGCTTGGGAGCTGAGGGCCTGGACGCCGGGGACCAGTTGGACGAAGGAGGTGGGATCGCGGGGGCCGGCGTTCATGGCCAGGGGCAGCGAGGTGTAGACGTCGTTGCGCATGACGAGGCCGAGGGTGGCGTTGGCGGTCTCAAGTAGCGGAGGGGCTTCGGAGACGGTGACGGTGTCGGTGGTCTGGCCGATGGTCAGCTTGAGATTGACGGTGGCAACGTTGAGGGCGTCGACGTTGACGTGCTCCTGCGAGAGCGTCTGGAAGCCGGGGGCGGTGACGGTGAGGATGTACTGGCCGGGAGGCAGGGCGGCGATGGAGTAGAAGCCGGAGTCAGAGGTTTGCTGGGTGCTCGCGGCGTTGGTGGCGGTGTTGGTCGCGGTGACGGTGGCTCCGGGGACGACCGCACCGGTGGGATCGGAGATGGTTCCCTGCATAGAGCCGGTTCCGCCGATCTGTGCGAGAGCTGAGGTGCTGAGGACGAAAAGCGTGACGACGAGGGAGAGGTGACGAAGGCCGCAGGCAGCGAGGATGGAGCGGCCGCAAGTGGTGAGAGGTGCCGTAAAACTCATGGTGAGGCTCCTGTGCTGCCCAGACGGCGCATTGTTTTCGGGACAGACACTATGTGTGTATTGGTACGGCGAGGATTATGGAGACGTGGAACCAGGGCTGTCAATGGGAAATTGTTTCTCAGGTGAATCCACGCGGCTCTCTCTGCTTCCCTTTTGGCGGCAGATCGTTGGGTTAGCGGCAAACTTGTTAATTCGAGGTAGCGAATATTATTTATGACTAGAATGGTCATAACGGAGGTGATGTATGGCTAACTGGGGATTAGCGCAGGCGAAGGCGAATTTCAGCGAGGTGGTCGCGAAGGCCATGACTGAGGGGCCGCAAGAGATTACGAAGAGTGGGAAGGATGCGGTGGTCGTCGTATCCAAGAAAGAGTGGGATGAGCGAGCCAGGCCCAAACGAAGTGCAGCCGATTTCTGGTTGAACTCGCCTCTGCGAGGATCGGCGATCAAGCCTAAGGGACTTCGCGGGGGTCTCAGGAAGGTTGATCTTTGAGATACCTCCTGGATACGAGTGTGATCTCGCAGGCGATCAAGGAGAGACCGGACGGTCCCGCGATCCGATGGCTGCATACGGTGGGAACGGAGGAGACCTATCTCAGCGCGATCACTCTCGCGGAGTTGCGCCGCGGCGTTGAGTTACTTCCGGCGGGCAGCCGCCGAAGGAATCTGGAGAACTGGCTTCAAGGAGAGGTCGCCGAGGAGTACCGGGGGCGCATCCTTCCGGTGGATGAGGCGGTCGCCGATGCGGCGGGGCGGATCTCCGTGGAGGCTGAGCGAGGCGGGCACAACGGTATCGATCTGCCGGATATTTTGATTGCAGCTACGGCCCGTGTGCATGGTCTGGAGGTCGCGACTTTGAACCGGAAAGACTTTACGCGTTTGGGTGTGAGGTTGGTAGAGTTTTAAATTTCGTTGGTGCAAAGAGAAAGGCCGCCAGGGTTGGCGGCCTTTCTCTTTACGTTTGGTGTAGCGTTAGTCGCCGGAGACGGTCTCTTCGATGCTCTGAACGACTTCCGCCTTGGGAGCGGCTGGCTTGATTCCACCGATGGAGTCGAGGGAGATGAAGCCAGGCTGCTCGACTTCTCCGAGGACTTCCTTGCGGTAGAGCTTGGCCATGCGGGCGTTCTCGGCGTCCTGCTTGATCTTCGCATCGCGCGCCCGGATCTTCTCTTCGCGGGAGTTCTTGGCGATACCGGACTTGTCGAAGGTATCGTTGGCAGCGGCGTTGACGTGCTCCTGGTTGAGGACGAGGTCGTAGGAGGACTCCTTCTCGAGGCCTACCTTCTTGCCGCCGGCGAAGATCTCGTGACGGCCATGCTCCTCGTACCACTTGGTGAGGGTGGAGGTCATGTGCATCTTCTCGATGATGTTTCTCCAGCCCACGCCGGTGTTGTAGGCGCAGAAGGAGATCTCACCCTCTTGTGTGGCGTAGGGGATGATGCACTGCTCGGTGCGGCGGAAGTCGTAGTTGAAGAGATCCTGGAACCACATGCCGGCGATGAAGAGGAAGTTCCAGCGGTCGGAGCGGCGCATCTTGATGTCGTCCATGGTGCGGTCCGCGGTGACTTTGCCGTAGCTTCTGCCGGTGGCGCCGAAGCTCTTATCGAACTT
This sequence comes from Granulicella sp. dw_53, assembly GCF_018449545.1. GTDB lineage: Bacteria > Acidobacteriota > Terriglobia > Terriglobales > Acidobacteriaceae > Edaphobacter. The sequence goes on from NZ_JAAVUR010000022.1 coordinate 36,947, forward strand.
CTGCAGCAGGTCCTTGATCTTGAAGTGGGTCGGTGCCGCTTCGGGCTTGTAGTTGCGAAGCAGAGCCAACGTCACGCCGATGATGGAGAGCCACTTGCCACGGGCGGCGTCGTTGATGCGGGCGACGTCCTTGGCGAGGCGGTCTGCATTGATGAACGCGGTGACGGGAACAGCTTCCTTGGTCTCCTTGTCGATCATCAGAGCCATGGAGATACCGCAGTTCGGGTGGCAGCCGCAGGAGAGCTGGCCCCAGTCGCGATCCGGTCCGTGGACCAGGTCGGCCCAGTCGGAGAAGGTGGACATGAAGGAGATGGGGAACCAGTCGCGGGTCGGCTCGCCGAGTCCGGTCTGGTTCTTTACGTCGTGCGCGAGGTGCGAGAGGGTATAGCGCTGCGCGTAACGACGCTCGTCGGAGATGTCCTCGTCGCGGCCGGTGAAGCTGACCGGCTGGAAGGAGAGGAAGTTGATCTTCTTGGGGTTGTCGAGGGCGAACTTGATGATGTTGCCGACCTGCTCATTGTTGATGCCGTTGATGATGGTCGTTACGGGAACGATATCGACGCCGGCTTCGTGCAGGTTATGGATGGCCTGGAGCTTTACGTCGAACGCGTTGCCGACCTTGCGGTGCGAGTTGGCAGCGTTGCCGATGCCGTCGAACTGCAGGTATGCGTAGCGAAGACCGGCTTCCGCAGAGGCCTTGGCGAACTCCTTGGACTTGGCGAACTCGATGCCGTTGGTGGCAGCCTGCACGGAGGTGTAACCGACCTTGCGGGCGTAGGCTACTGCGTCGAGGAAGTAGGGGCTGAGCGTGGGCTCGCCGCCGGAGAACTGGACCGACATCTGACGACGGGGCTTGATCGTGACCGCGTTGTCGAGCATGGTCTTGATCTCGTCCCAAGTGAGTTCGTGGACGAAGCCGACCTGATTGGCGTCCATGAAGCAGGGATCGCACATCATGTTGCAACGGTTGGTGAGGTCGATGGTGAGAACCGAACCACGTCCGTGGGTGACGGTGGAGGTGCCGTGATTGTGGAGCTTCTCATCGTTGTGGGCGCGGATGTCGCGGCCAGGGAAGACCTCTTCGAGGTGGCGGAAGAAGGCGGTGTCGATGGACATGACGTCTTCAAAGTGGCCGTGGATCGGGCAATCCTTCACCATCAGGATCTCGCCGTTGCGCTCGATGATCTGAGCCTTGATCTCGCCGACCTTCTCGTTGAGGAGGATCTCGTGGGGGAGCTTGCCGTCTACGATCTGCTGGCGGATCTCAGGGATGCACTTGGGGCAGAGGGAGTCGGTGGTGCGGGGCCAGCCAAGGGGCGGCTTCTCTTTTTGGTAGCTCTTCAGGAGGGGCTTGTCGCTCCACTTGGGGGTAAAGCTCGCGTTTGGGCTGATGGAGTTGAGCTTGTTGAATACTACCCAACCTGCTTTCGCTCCGTAGGTAAGAGCCTTCTCGAATAACTTGGATGGCTGTGCCATGTGTGTGTATTTCTCCTGAAGATTTAGATCGTGCCCGTATTGCATACTGGGGTCTTTTGCTTATGCTGGCGAATTGTCTGCAACGAGTGGCGTCTTGGTTGACCTTCTAATGCTCGTTCTTGGGCAGGCTATAGGATGCGACACCTGCCACTTCCGTTACTTACAAGATTACGCAGGGTTTAGGTCGATTCTAAGTATCGAGAAGTGAACAGCGAGAATCTGCATTGAACGGTAGATGTTGGGGCTGAATGGGGAGATAATTCTGTCCGACATGTTGTTACGGCGAGGTTTGCGCCCCGTTGGTTGAGCCGGAGACGACCTGATTGAGGATCTGCTGGACGAAGATGACGCGGATATGGATGTGTTTGGCGAAGTCGGGAAGAAACTCCGTGACGATATTATTGACGGGGTCGAGCGCGTAGCCGGTGGCGATGCGGGCGATGGTGGACGGCCCGTTGCCGTGGATGCCGGGGACGTAGAGATTGCTGATCTCAGACGCGATGGGATAGGTGAGGAGGGTGGCGTAGTTGGGCATGGGGGTGCCGTCGTCGTGCTGGGCGATGACGGTGCGGGAGATGGCGTGGACGAGGCGGCGGGAGAAGCTATCCTCGGGCAGGCGGCGGTAGTGGGGATCCTCGTGGGCTAACGAGGGGATGAGGAAGGTGCCGAAGAACTCGCCGGTGGCGTCCTGAAGGAGGCTGACTCCGGAGATTTTGCCGAAGCCCTTCCAGCCGGGGCCGTAGGCGGTGTGGGAGTCGATGGCGATGGTGAAGCCGGAGGTTGCGGCGATGGTGGCGAGGTTGAAGGGGTCGGAGACGTTACGGATGGCGAGGTAGCCCTTCTGTTTGGGGCTCATGGGCAGGGGAACGCGGGTGTCGAGGAAGCGGACGTACGGATTGAGGATGTCGACGCAGAGGAGCGAGGAGGGCATGCCGGGGGTTCGGTCGGCACGATCTTCGTAGGTTGCGGGGCGGAGCCAGTGGCCGACGCGGCAGGGGGGAGGCGTGGTGTGGTTGGTGGCGAAGGAGGCCTTGGCCACGGTAATCACACTTTCTGGGCTGGCCGTTTGATCTGGGGCCGGATGAAGGACCGCGCCGGGGGAGTCGGGCAGGGGAGTCTCCGGCGTGGTCGGAGCTGGTTGGGGGGTGGTCTGGACTGGAGGCGCGGTGGAGGGCTCCTGGCCATTCGCAGTGCAGGTGGCCAGCACGAAGATCAACGTGAAGACCCTGCGCATCGAGAACTCCAGAAACCTACAGTTGGTGTACGAACTGCTCCTTACAGAATTATTGCCTCAGAGACGGGTGAGGGCGAAATCACTTGCTCTTCTATTACTTGTTCTTCTTCAGATGCACCAGTTCGAGGGCATCGCTAAGGAACTCGCTGGAGAGGAAGCCGAGGGCGCCGCCGGCGATGGAGCCGCCGTAGGTCTTCATGACCTCATCGAAGCCGCGGCCGGAGGAGGGGTAGTAGGCCTGGGTGAGCGCCGCGCCAGCCAGATTGCCGGAGAGGTAGGAGATATTCAGGGTATGGCGGCCACCGTCGGTGCGCGTAATGATGACGCGGCTCGCGGCGTAGCCGGCTCGCTTCATGATGCCGCTGCGGTTGCCCATTTTGTAGTAGCGGGGATCCTCGTGGAGGATGCTGGCCATGATGGAGTCGGAGAAGATGCCTTCACTGCTGCTGCGGGCGGCGGCAGCGCCCAGACGCTGGGCGTAGGCCCTGCCGTTGGTGCCGTACTTCGGATTACTGTCGATGGCCTGGGAGTATCCCGCCGAAAGCACCCAGCCTATGGCTGCGAGCGGAGATGCGCTGTCTTTAATTCCCAGGAGGACTTTGTCTCCGATGCGGAGGGTGGGGACGCTCTCGCCGGGTTCGATGTATTTATCGAGGCGGCCAGCCTTGACTCCCTGGCCTGTGGGCGCCTGGTTTTGGGCGGCGGCGAAGCTGAACTCGGGTTTGGTGTGGTCGAAGATCATGCTGGAGGAGACGGTGCCGGGGGAGTCGGGCAGGACCAGGGCGGCTTCGGTGGTGGGAGCCGAGGTGGAGAAGTCGGTATTCGAGGTCTGGGCCATGGCGTCGGAGCCACCGAATGAGGTGAAAGAGAGCGCGAAGAGGAGGGTCCTAAAGATGCGCCGAGGCTGAGGCGAAGGGAGAGACGTGTGCGTGCTCAAAAGAGATACCTCAAATGTTGGGGTCCGCCGCGTGGAGCGATGCAGGGAGGAGGAAATAATGATGGCCGTGATTGTGTTTAGAGTATCAGGCTCTATTTAACGGACGTCGGATGGAGGCTACGAGTTGTCTGGCGCGGAGATAATCCTTTGATTTCGCCACAGTTACCTTGTGGGCACTGGCTTGAAGATGAAGCCGTTGGGGCATTGACCGCGAGATTTCCAGATACCAATAATCAAAGGTGCAGAGGTGTGTCCTTATGACCTTCGATCCAAAGAGCGGCGAGCCAAAGAACAGCGCAGGGTGGGAAGAACGGCTGCATGAGGCAGGACAAAAGATTGAGGAAGACCTGCGGCGGGTAATCGTCTACATCAACGATGAGGTGGTTCCGGAGGTTCGGCGGAACAGCTCGGCTGCGTTGCGCGCGGCTGCCGAGCAGATGGAGAAGCTGGCACAGAGGATGGAGGAACGGACGCGCGGGTCCGGAGGGCCGTCTGCACATCATGCTCCGAAGGATGAGGAGCAGAGGTGAAGCTTTTGCGGTGCAGGATCGGACGGCCTCTGGGTGTCGTGGGTCTTGCTGTGCTGGCGCTGGCGATGACGGGCTGTCATAAGGGCACGAAGGCGAAGAAGCAGCCTCCCCCTCCTCCTGTCTCTTCGAGCAGAGGGTCGAGTTCGGGTTCGACGACCGCTTCGCGGCGTCCGGTGCCGAGGTGCTGCGCGGTAGAGAATGGCGAGACTGCGCATCCTGCTCCGCAGCCGCAGGTCAAGGGGAAGCCGATCGAGACTCAGGTGGGGCTGGCGAGCTGGTATGGGCCTCCGTATGCCGGACGCAAAGGCGCGGATGGGACAGTCTACGACCAGAACGCGATGACCGCAGCGCACCTTACGCTGCCGATGGGGACGGTGGTTAGGGTTACGAATCTGTCGAACGATCAAAGTGTGGTGGTGAAGATCACCGACCGTGGGCCGTTCGTTCAAGGGCGAATCATCGATCTTTCGCTGGCGGCGGCGAAGGCTACCGGAGTCTATCGGGCGGGCGTGGCGAAGGTGCGGGTGGAGGCGTTTTCGAGCCCGGCGGCTGTTGCTTCGGCGTCGACTGCTGGACCGGCTAAGGCTGTGATTCCCGGGGGGCGGTGGTGCGTGCAGATCGGCGCGTTTATGAACCAGGAGGACGCGATCTCGTTGAAGAACGATCTTATCCGGCGATATAAGACGGCCAAGGTGATCGAGTTCGCGGGGCCGACGGGGCATTGGGTGAGGATCAATCCGAAGTTTCCGGATAAAGGGACCGCGGAGCAGGTGGCGGAGAGTATCCATGTGCCGGATGCGGAGCCTTATTTGATTCGGATGGATTAGTTTTTTAGGGGTTAGGGGTTAGTTTGCCGTGCTCAACTCTTCTTGCCCCACGAAGTGCGCTGGTGGATATGGAATTGGGATGGCTGGGGAAGGAGTGCGGTCGGGCTTCGCCCGATACCCCACCCTATTTGCGATGAAGCTGCAAAAAGGATGGGGCACCCGAATTGTGCTGCTCCGTTTGGGGCGGGTTGGGGCGTGGGATTTCCCAGCCATTAGGCGATTGATCTGGTCTTAGATGGTGACGCGTTTGTTGGTGCGGCGTTCGAGTTCGGCGCGGAAGCGTTCGGCGTCGGAGTGCGCGGTGTTGTGGAGGACGGTGGTTCGGTTGTCTCCGAGGACGCGGGTGATGCGGCCCGCCTGGATGGACTGGATGGCCATGACCTCGTGGTATTGGATGGTCTTGTCGGCGCGGAGCCAGAAGCGCTGGACGACGGCGGTGGGGGTGAGGAGGATGGTGCCGGGAAGCTGGTAGGCAGTGAGGGCGGCGGCGAGGAGGAGAACGATCGGAAGCCAGACCGGGACCTGTCGATGCTGCATGACCAGGGGGTAGACGATGATGGCGAAATAGAGGGGAATGGCGATGATGCGGGTCCAGAGGACGAGGGGCTTCATGCCGAAGACGAGGCCGTCGGGGGTCTCCTTTGCAGAGCCCTTGGTGAGGCGTCCGGCGTAGAGGAGGATGATGACGGCGACGAGGCTCGCGCCGCGGATGGTCTGGGGGGAGACGGGTAACATGGTTGCTTTCCTTGTATGAGTTCCATGCCGATGATAGCGGCTTTGTTGTACTCCGACGGTGCTGAGATGGAAGAGAATATCGAACCGCTGGATAGCGATGAGTCAGTCCGAAGAGAGCAAGCTCCAGGGAAGGCGTATCCCTCGCGAAGAGACTGCGAGGGAGTTCGGTCAGGATGGGCCCCTCGAACTATCTCGGCTCGATAAGCCGGATGCGGACTATTTCGAATCGATAGGCGGTGCGGCGTAGTAGGGGAGCTTCTGTTGCTCTTCGCTGGCGCGTTTTACGCCGATGTCGGAGAAGAGAAGCGAAGGCGCGATAGTGGTTTGGGGGATGGGGCCGATCGAGTTGGAGACGTAGGCGGTGGAGGCGTCTCCGGCGGCGATGATGTCAGAGCGGAGGGTTCGGACGTCGAGCTCGTCGAAGACTGCGCCCCGGACGAGCTCCCGTGTGCCGTCGGCCTTGACGCGGAAGAGCAGGCGCGGGTTCAGTTCTCCGCCGAGAGTGTCGACGGCGTAGACGTCGTGGCCCTGTTCCTTGGCGAGGGAGAGGAGCTTTGCGTCCAGCGCCGGACCGGTGAGGGGCTGGCTGGATTTGAAGAGGACGACGCCGGAGTGCGAGTGCGCGGGCTGGGCGGGCGCGGCGCGTCCGTGGCCGTTGGATTCGGGGAAGTCCTTGATGGGGCTGCGTCCGAGGAGGTAGTTCTGGAGCTTGCCGTTGACGACGATATCGACGGGCTGGGCGGGCACTCCCTCCTCGTCGATGGCGTAGGAGCCGACGATGCTCTGGCCGTTGAAGGTGGTGAGGGAGGGATTGTCGGTGACGCTGAAGGCCTCCGGGAGGACCGGAGCGTGGAGCGAGGAGGTATAGGCGCCCTGCGTACGGGCGGTGGTGCCCATCTCGGGCCGGTCGGCCTCGACGTTGGGAACGAAGAGTCGGTTCATGACGTCGGAGGCGGCGTCGCCGGAGAAGAGGACGGGGCCGTGGTAGTCCTCGGAGGAGACGACGGGCGCTTTGCGGAGCGCTTCGTAGCTCTTGAGGTCGTCGATGACGCGCTGGTGGAAGGCGGCGGCGCTTTCAAGGTCTTTGGCGCTGGTGGCGATGGTGCCGTTGTCGCGGCCGAGGCGCATGCCGTCGGCAGCCTGACCGCCGACGCTGACCGCGGCGTTGTAGCTGGAGTAGCCCTGGCGGACGACCGTGCCCTCGGTGTTGACGAGGTAGCGATTGATGGCAGCGGCGCGCAGGGTGGCGATGCTGTGCTGGACGTCGGCGGCGAAGGAGCGGACCTCGGGATCGGAGGCGTAGAGACCGCTGGCCTCGACGATGCGCTTCTTCCAGAGGTTGCGGTCAAGGTCCATCTTGACGAGGGGATCGATGTGCGTGATGGGCTTGGCGGGGGAGAAGTCTTTTTCCGTGGGCGGGGCCTGGAAGCGCTTGAGGGCGGCCTGTTTGGCGGCGTAGGAGCGCAAGGCGTTCTTGTAGGCTTCGTCGGTGGCGGTCCAGAGGGCGTAGCGAAGGGCGAGGGGGTTGTCGTCCTTCGGGGCGAGCTGGACGACGCCTTCGCCGCGGGCGGTGCTGCTGTCACTGGTGTAGTCGCCGACGCGGACGGAGACGCGGACGATGCGCTGGTGGTTGGCCTGCTCCAAGGTGAGGGCGCCGTAGTTCGCGACGGCCTCGTAGGAGTCGATGTCGTCGAGGTGGTATTCGATAAAGTAGGGGCGCTGCATGTCCGGAAGCAGGAGCTGAGCCTTCTCGCGGTCGAGCTCGGTCTGCAGGGCGCGGAGCATCGGGTCGTCGCTGGGCTTCTCGGCGGCTAAGACTTTATGTGTAGCAGAAATAGTTACTAATAGAGCCGCGAGAGCGAGTGTAGTGGAAGTTTTGCGCATAGAGTGTGACTTTTTCGGTTGCGAATTCGAAGAGGCGGCGTTCGATGTTTGGGCGAGGCTCATTTTGCCCCCTTTTCGTCGGCTGCGGAGGGTGGGGGCAGGATGGGGGGGCGATTGTTGCCCTGGGCCTGGCGCTGAGTCTCGATCTCGCTGATGAGCATGGCGGGGGCGACTGCACTGACGGGGATGGAGCCGGATTCAGCGCCGCAGATGCCGTTGAAGATGTCCTGCTTGTCGTTGGTGGCGACGATGCGGTTTAGTGCGGCCTGGGGGGTTCCGACGATGGAGACGCCGCGGACCAGCTCGTCGGGACGTCCGTCGACGAAGACGCGATAGACGACCAGGGGGATGACGGAGAAGGCCTGCGGAGAGCGGCGGCTAGTGACGGCGAATCCGGAGGAGATGTCCTCGAAGTAGAGGCCGTAGGGCTTGCCTTGCTTCTTGGCTTCGTCGATGAGGAGCTGGCGGAGCTGGGCGTCGTTGACCGTCTTGGAGGAGGTGACGATGAGGTTGCCCTGGCGTCCGGTGGGCATGTGGCCGATCTCGGCGCGTCCGTGGCCATTGGAGGTAGAGAAGCTGGCGATAGGCAGGCGGGACATGAGGAAGGTCTCGAGGACTCCGTCCTTGATGAGGTCGACGCGATGGGCGGGTTGGCCTTCGTCGTCGTAGGAGTAGTGGCCGGAGAGCGAGGTTCCCTGGAAGGTGCTGAGGGTGGGGTCGTCGGAGACCGAGATGAAGCTGGGGACGATGGGCTTATTGAGCAGCTTGGTGAAGGTCTGGCCCTCTTCATCGCCGCGCTGGCGCTGGCCTTCGAGACGATGGCCGAGGACCTCGTGGAAGAAGACGGCGGAGGCGCGTCCGGAGAGAATGGCGGGGCCGTTATAGGGCTCAGTGACAGCGGCGGTGCGGAGGGCGACGAGGTTCTTCGCCATGGCGAGGGTCTTGTCGGTGATGGTCTTCTGATCCGGAAGGTGGCCGGCTTCGTCGGCCTCGAAGGTCTCGGCGCGGAAGAGGTCCATACCGTCGGCGGCGCGGGTGCGAGCGACGACGACGAGGCGAGCGACGTGGCTGGGCGTGGCGACGCGTGTGCCCTGCGAGGAGACGAAGTAGTCGGTCTCGGTGGAGGCCTGGAGGCTCACGGAGTTGAAGAAGACCTCAGGGAACTGCTTGAAGAGGCCGGAGATGTCGCGGAGACGAGCTTCCCAGGCGGCGCGGTCGACGCTGAGAGGCGGCGAGGCGGGAAGCACGGCGGAGGGGCCTGAGGGTTGGGTGGACTCGATGCTGAAGTCGCCGGAGGCGTCCTCTTCCTTGGCCCGGACCTGTTGCTCGGTCTTGACCTTGAGGAAGCCGTCGAGGGCGCGGCCGTAGCCGCGGTTGGTGGCGAACCACAGGCTGCGGGCGAGAGCGGGGCGGTCGTCGGTGAGAGGAAGGGGGACGGTGGTGAGGGCGGAGTTGCGGTGGTCGCCGTGGGTGTTGTCCTGCGCGGGAGAGCCGAGGCGGACCTGAACGTCGGCCATGCGGCGCCGGGACTCGTTCGAGACCGTGATCGCACCGTACTGGGCGGCGATGCTGATATTGTCTGCGTCGGAGACCGCGTAACTGACGAAGTAAGGCTTGGGCTGCGCGGCATCCCCGGTGCCGAGGGAGGACATGGCGCGGTGGAGTTCGGCGTCCATGGACTCGAGCAGCACGTTGTCGGCGGACGGTTTGGAGGCCGCTGCGGCGGGAGTGGGGTGGCTGAAGGTATGAATTGCCAGGGCCATGAGGCAGGCTCCTGCTGTGACGCCGGCTGCCGCTTTGTGATGCTTCATGTGAGAGAGACCTGCTTCATTTGGAAAAGATTCAACTGTTGTGGAGTGTATCGGATGTACTGCCTACTGTGATGTTAGACGCTGGAGGATCGGCGAAAGATGAAGCTTTGCGGCGCGGCGGAAGATCGTGCACACTGAGTCATCTTGTTTGCCGAGGTTTGCCGATGCGGGTCGCTAGAGTTTTCTTGGGGTTGATGATGCTGTTCGGGTCTTTCCATGTGCCGGCTGCAGGGGCACAGACGGCCACCGAGGCGGAGGCGCAGCACCGGGCGAGCGAGAACAAGCAGGCGTATACGTTGTCGGGGGAGAAGCTGGCCAAGGCGATCGAATACACGCGGAAGCGGACGGTGTTGGGGTTCGTGGAGACGGGATGGGGAATCGCGGTGCTGCTGTTGCTGCTGACGCTGGGGATCGCGGCCTGGATGCGCCGAACGGCGGAGGGTTTGAGCGGAAATAAGTGGGTTCAGGGATTCGCGTTCTTCCTGCTGTTTATGGCGATTACGGCGGTGCTGGAGCTGCCGCTGGATATGTATGGGCATCATCTGTCGGTGGAGTATGGGCAGTCGGTGCAGCATTGGGGGAGCTGGTTTGGGGACCAGGCAAAGAGCTTTGGGCTGAGCTATATCTTTGGCGGTTTGCTGGTGATGCTGCTGTTCTGGGTGATCGGCAAGTCACCGACGAGATGGTGGTTCTGGTTCTGGATTCCGGCGATGGTGGCAGTGTTGTTTGGGGTCTTTATCTCGCCGATCTTTATCGATCCGCTGTTCAATAAGTTCGAGCCGCTGGAGAGGTCGAATCCGGCGCTGGTGGAACGGCTGGAGCAGGTTGTGGCGCGAGGTGGAATCGCGATTCGGCCGGAGCGGATGTTCCTGATGAAGGCGAGCGAGAAGGTGACTGGTCTGAATGCGTATGTGACAGGCTTCGGAGCGTCGAAGCGTGTTGTGGTGTGGGATACGTCGATCGCGAAGGCTACGCCGGACGAGATTTCGTTCATCTTTGGGCATGAGATGGGACATTATGTGCTGAACCATATCTATAAGGGGATTGCGTTTACGGCAGTCGTGCTGCTGGTGCTGTTCTGGTTGGGATACCAAGGGATGCAGTGGCTGATTGCGCGATATGGAGAGGCTTGGGGAGTTCCGGAGCAGAGGAGTTGGTCGGCGTTTGTGGTGCTGATGCTGGTGATTAGCGTCTTCTCGTTCCTCTCGGAGCCGATCACGAATGGCTTCAGCCGTGGACAGGAGCATGCGGCGGATGTCTTTGGGCAGGAGGCTATTCATGGGATCGTGAAGGATCCGCAGGTTGTGGCGCAGCAGGCGTTTCAGGTGTTGGGAGAGGAGTCGCTGACGGATCCGAATCCAAGTCCGTTTGTGGAGTTCTGGACGTTTAGTCATCCTTCGATTGGGAGCAGAGCGGCGTTTGCAGCGGCTTACGATCCCTGGGCTCCAGGAGCGCAACCGAAGTACTTCAAGAAGTAGTTGATTTAGGATGAGGATATGAGCAGCGGTTGCCTATTCTGCAAGATCATTACGGGGATGATTCCTGCGCAACGAGTGTATGAGGATGAGGTCTGCATCGCGTTTCCGGATATCAATCCGCAGTCGCTGACGCATATCCTGGTCGTTCCCAAAGAACATTTAAGTTCGCTTGCGGAGGCGGGTCCGGAGCATACGGAGCTGCTGGGGAAGCTGATGGCCGCTGCGGCGGAGGTCGCGCGGATAAAGAAGCTCGACCGTGGATATCGCGTGGTGGTCAATACCGGCGCGGAGGGTGGGCAGACGGTGCATCATCTGCACCTGCATGTGCTTGGTGGCCGGCACATGGGCTGGCCTCCGGGGTAGCAGGGGTTAGGTGCCTAGGGATTAGGGTTAGAGGCAAATGCAACGGCCCGGCGATGGTTCGCCGGGCCGTTGTGTGGTGTCTGGTGGTTACTGGTTGAAGTTGGGCTCTTCTACTTCCTCTAAGCCGTAGCGGCGGAGGAGGTTTGGGAGGTTCTGGGAGAAGGCTGCGCGGGGCATGACGGTGTCACAACCTGCTTCTACGGCCTTGGCCTTGAGGTCTCCTTGAAGGTGCGAGAGGAAGCCCACGATCGAGGTGCTGCGCTTCAGCTTGGCCTTGAGCTTCGGAATGAGGGTCAAGGGCTTGGCGTTGGCGTTGTTCAGGTCGAAGACGATGAGGCCGGGACGATCCTCTTCCACTGCGCTGGTGAGGGTCGCGATGGCTTCTTTGTCGTTTTTGATGAAGGCGATCTTTACGCCCAGCTTGCGGGCGGTCTCCTGGATCTTGGCGATGAAGAAGAGGTCTTCGATGAAGAAGAGGATGCGGGTCGGCGCGTTCTCGGGGATGGGAATGGTGCGTCCCTGAGAGTAGTCGATGGGCTGTGAGTCGCTGACGTATCCGCCGCGGCTGTGGCCGTTGCTACGACCTTGGTAGTTGCCGTTCGAGTGGGTCTCGATGGTGGAGGGTGGAGTGTCAGCGAAGTTGCCGTTGACGGCGCGGTAGCTGTGGTCCATGGGGCCGACGAAGCTGCGCGGTCCGCGCTGCTGTTTGCCGCCTCCGCCACCGCCGCCTTTGCGCTTGAATCCGCCGGCGTTGTTGCCTGGCTGATGGCTATCGCGGTCGCGGAATCCGCCACCGTTGTTGCTGTGGCTGCTGGCGCCAGCGCTGGCCGCTATGTTGCCCGGATTCTCCGGGGAGCGCTGCCGGTCGCGGTCGCGGAACTTCTTCTTCCAGCGTTTTGCGCCGGTGGGGCCGTTCTGGCCACCCTGGTGGGTGTGGGGACCGGAGCTCTGGGGCTGGCTGGCGCCTTGAGGTGCGGGGCTGGCTGCCTGAATGGAGGGGACAGAGCCTGACTGGTCGCCAACCGGGCTTCCGGCCTGGCTGACTGGCGCGTCGGAGTCGCTGCCTTTGCCTTTGCGTTTGCGTCGTCGCCGTCGGCTGCTCTTGGACTGGCCTTGGCCGTGGGGCACGTTCGGCCCGCCAAACTGAGCGTCGTTATCCTGTTGTGCAGGTGGCGCCGATGGACCCTGGTACTCGTGTACCTCGGGTAGGTTCTGCTCTGAACTCATGCTTCCACTTCCTATTGCGTTGGATCGCAATTAGCGTTTTGCACCCACGCCGAAGGCTGTGTCTGATCCGCAAGGATTGCGGAGGAGGCACGAGACCGGAGTTGCAGCGTCGGAGGAAACGATATCAAGTTGTACTCGAACTGACTTCAATATGGTGTTGCGATTCTGTGTGGCCAGTTGGCTGAGAACCGAGCCGACTCCTCTAGAGCCCGCGGAATTCTTCATCGCCTGGTTGCGGTGAACCTGTTGTAATCCTCGAACCCGGCCGAGATGGCCGAGGCGAAACAGGTTGGGTCCCACTGAATTTACTGTGCCTGCTGTCACCTAGTTCCTGAATGTCAGCGTATGCAGAGTACCTGGCTTCCCACAGCCGGATCGCTCAGCAAGTTAAACGTTACGCGCAATGAGTGGAGTTGGCAAGAAAGTATTTTGACTTTGGGATCTAACTTTGGTGTTACTGCCAACCTAAGTTCCAGCCTGAAGCCATATAGCTGGTAGCCCGTCCTCTCTGGTCCGGATATGGGACCCCCTCCCCCCCTTGCCTGGGTATAAGCGCAGGTATAGCAATCACTTGAGTGGGTCTTGCCTTGCTAAATTATTGCAACCATTGGGGTTGCTTCCAAATATGTCTCAGCCAAGGACTTAGATGCTGGCGGTGACTTTTAGCTGATTTTTTCTTTCTGGTTCTATTTTATGGGGTTGGGCATAACTAAAGTGCCAGTTGTAACTTGTTGTTCTGTGGTAGGTTAGGTGGTTTTGGGGCTTGACATTGGGATTTGGCTGGATTTTTGAGATTTATTTTTTGGGGTGGTTTATCTCTTTTGGGTGGTTGGGTTTACGAGTGCCCTGGATTGGAGTGTTTCCATCCCACCCTTCGCTAGAGACAACGGCGCGAAGGATGGGGCACCCGGGCTTTGTGGGCTGGGGAAGGAGAACGGTCGGGCTTTTGCCCGATACCCCACCCTATTTGCGATGAAGCTGCAAAAAGGGTGGGGCACCCGCTTTTGTGCTGGTTCCTTTTGTTTTGGGGGCGGGGCCGGTGGATTTGCGGATGACCAGGGTGGGGTAGACGGTGTGGACGGCTCCGGCTACGGGTTTGGAGGAGGTGGGGTTGCGGGAGTTGATTAAGGCCCGGAAGGCGGCGTTGGCTATTTCGGCGCGGGGGAGGTTGATGGTGGTGAGGGGCGGCATGGTGTAGGCGCTGAGTTGGATGTCGTCGCAGCCGATGATGGAGATGTCCTGGGGGATGCGGAGGCCGGCCTCGGTGATGGCTCCCATAGCGCCGATAGCGGTGAGGTCGTTGGAGGTGAGGATGGCGGTGGGATGGGCAGTGGGTCTGGCGCTGGATTTGGTTGAAGAGAGGATGCGCTGCATGGCGGCGTGGCCGCCGTCGACGCGGTAGTTGCCCTCCTGGATCAGGGAGGGGCTTTCGGGGAGTTTGCGTTTTGCGATGTTCTCGCGGAAGGCTTCGAGGCGGGAGCGCGAGGAGGCGAGGTAGAGCGGGCCGCTGATGAAGGCGATATGGCGATGGCCGAGGCTGGCGAGGTGGTCCATGGCAGCGCCGATGCCGGCCTGGTAGTCGATCTCGAGGTAGCTGATGCCGGGGCCGGGGGTGCCGGAGTCGAGGAAGACGAGAGGAATGTCGCGGCGGCTGAAGACCTGGACGAGGCGCTCCTCCATCTCAGAGGTCATGATGGCGAGGCCGTCGACCTTGCGCTGGAGCATGCGGGTGACGCATAGCTCCATGCGTTCGGCGTCGTAGTTGGTGTTGGCGATGAGGACTTCTTTGCCGTGCTTGATGGCGATGTCTTCGAAGGCCTTCACGATCTCGGGGAAGAAGGGGTTGGTGATGTCGGAGACGATGAGTCCGTAGAGGCTGGAGCGGCCGGAGCCGAGGGCGCGGGCGTTGGTGTTGGGGTAGAAGCCGAGGGCGTCGATGGCGCGGCGGACGCGCTCAGCGGTGCGGGGGCTGACCCGGGCGGAACCATTCATGGTGCGGGAGACGGTGGCGGTGGAGACGTTGGCACGTTTGGCAACGGCTTTGATGTTCATAGGGCGTGGCTGTCGAAGGGATCAATGTAACGGGACCAGTCTACGCGAGACGAGGCAGGACTTTGTATCTCTTCGTAGTGCTGGTGTTATATCTTGGCCGCGAACGGTTTCCAGGCTTTTTGGGATTTTTGAACTTCGGAGGATTTCTGATGCGCTCTCGTTTTTGTGTGTGGTCGATGATGCTGGCGGTGAGTCTGATGCTGGCCAAACCCGCGAAGGCCGCCGATGCGGCTCGGTGGACGGAGGCGCAGGCGAATGCCTGGTATGCGAAGCAGCCGTGGCTGGTGGGGGCGAACTATGTGCCTTCGGACGCGATCAACCAGTTGGAGATGTTTCAGGCGGAGACGTTCAATCCGGCGATCAACGATAAGGAGCTGGCGCTGGCTGAGGGGATCGGCATGAACACGATGCGGGTGTTTCTGCAGGACCAGCTTTGGACGCAGGACCCGAAGGGCTTTACGAAGCGGCTGGATGCGTTTCTGGCGATTGCGGCGAAGCACCATATACGGCCTCTGCTGGTGTTGTTCGATTCGTGCTGGGAGCCGCTGCCGAAGCTGGGACCGCAGCATCCGCCGATTCCGGGGGTGCATAACTCGGGGTGGGTGCAGAGTCCGGGGGCGAAGGAGCTGGCGGACCGCGGGTATGAGCCGAAGCTGGAGGCTTATGTGAAGGGCGTGGTTGGGGCGTTTGCGAAGGATGACCGCGTGTTGGGCTGGGATGTCTGGAACGAGCCGGACAATGGGAATGAGTCGTCGGTGAAGAACGAGATGCCGGGCAAGGCGGCGCGGGTGGCGGAGCTGTTGCCGAAGGTGTTTGCGTGGGCGCGGGAGGCGCATCCGACGCAGCCGCTGACGAGTGGGGTGTGGACGTGGAACTGGCCTGATCCGGCGGCGGGGAATGCGGTGGTGCGGATACAGGTGGACGAGTCGGATGTGATCTCGTTCCATGATTATGGATGGCCGGAGGGCTTCGAGAAGAAGGTGGTGGAGTTACAGAGGTATCATCGGCCGATTATTTGTACGGAGTATATGGCTCGTGGAGCGGGGAGTACGTTCGATGGGACTTTGCCGGTGGCTAAAAAATACAACGTTGGGGCGATGAACTGGGGGCTGGTGGCGGGGAAGACGCAGACTTATCTGCCCTGGGATTCCTGGCAGAAGCCTTATGTTTTGTCGCAGCCTACGGTTTGGTTTCATGAGGTGTTTCGGCAGGACGGGACGCCTTACCGGCAGCATGAGGTGGATTTGATTCGGGAGCTGACGGGGCGGGGGTTGGTTGCGGTTCGGTAGTTGAGGTTCCAGGTTAATGATAAAAGCTCCTCCATTGTGGAGGAGCTTTTATCGTGTTGGGATTGGTGCGGCTTTGAGAGAAGGCCCGGGGCTGAAGCCCCTTCTTGATGTGCTATTTTCGTAGGGCTAAAGCCCTACGCTTAATCCCCAAGGACTAGGACGAAGGTAGGGCTGGTTCCAGCGACAAGGACATCGGTTATGGTCTTACTGATGCGATGGGGCTGGGGGTGTGGGGGTAGTCTACGCGGATGGTTAGGATCTCGTAGGGGTGGATGGGGACGGTTACTTTGTTTCCGGTCAGGGTGAGGGGGGAGCCGAGGGGTTTCTCCATGAGGTTGGTCTCGGTGGCGGCGGTGGCTCCTGGGGGGACGGTGAAGGTTACGGAGGAGTCTTTGCCGGCCCACTCGAAGACGCGGAAGAGGAGGGCGTTGTCGTCTTCGGCTTTCTTGATGGCGGTGAGGACTACGTTCTCCGGGGTGACGGAGGCGAGGGAGTGTTCTAGGGGCAGGGTGCCGGTGTGGGGCAGGAGCTGAGTGCCGCGGAGCTCGTAGTTGTACTGGTAGCCTAGGCGCTCCGTGAGGGCTTGCTTCCAGGTTCCGGCGTGAGGGTAGAGGGCGTAGCTGAAGTGCTGGTGGCCGCGGTCGGCTTCGGGGTCGGGCCAGGTGGGGGAGCGCAGGAGGGAGAGGCGAAGCATGTTGCCTACGGCGTCGTAGCCGTACTTGGCCTCGTTGAGGAGGCTGAAGCCGTGCTGTCCGTCGCCGAGGTCGGCCCAGCGCATGGCGGGGACTTCGAACTGGGCCTGCTCCCAGGTGTTGTTGCGGGTGGTGGGACGGTCGATGGAGCCGTAGGGGATCTCGTAGGTGGCGTAGGCGCTGGAGGCGGCGAGGGGGAAGGCCGCCTTGAGGAGGACGTGGGTCTCGTGCCAGTCGATGTCGTTAATGACGTCGACGGTGTTGGAGTTGGCGTAGAGCTGGAGGTCTTGCACGAACTTGGAGCTCTGCCAGGTGCGGCTGACGCGGATGACGGCGCGCAACGGGGTGTTTTCGACGAGGGTGACGGAGTCGACGCTGGTGATGGGTGTCATCTTGTCGAGGGTGCCGGGGTCGATGTTCCAGGCGTCGTAGTCCTTCGGGGTGTCCTTGAAGGTCTGGAGTTGGTTGCCGCAGGCGCCTGTTGCGAGGGATTCGAAGTTGGCTTTCTTGTCGAAGAGGCTGGTGATGCAGCCGGTGGCGGGGTCGACGACGACGCGGAGGAAGGCGTTCTCCATGGTGGTGCCGCTGGCCTTGAGGTCGGAGGTAAAGGGTTTCGCGCCGGGGACGGCGTGGAGGACTTCGTAGCCGAGGGAGGGAACGTCCTTGGCTTGCACGAGGAGTTTGTAGGTGTTGGTCTTGGGATCGCTGGAGACGATGGAGGTGGGGACGACGCGGTTTTTAGAGTCGAGGAGGGAGACGCCGGTGGCAGAGGTGGGCATCTGGACGTCGACGGTGGTGACGCCGGTGTGGGGCCAGGCGAGGGGGTTGAAGATGAGGACGGGGACTTCGCCGGCGGCTTTGGTATTGATGTCGGCGGCTACGGTGTGGAGGGAGTCTTTGGAGATCTCGCTGGTCTCGAGGCGGACCTTGTCGAACTCTTCCTGGGCTTCTTTATAGATGATGCCGATGCCGGAGCCGGCGGCGAGGTCGTGGAAGCCGTTGAAGGTGATTTTTTTCCAGGCGTCGGTGAGCTCGCTGTTGGGGTAAGAGGAGCCTTTGAGCCAGGCGAGGGAGGCGTACTTCTCGGCGTTGAGGGTTTGCTCTTCGGACTCGCGCATGTTGCGCTTATGCTGGGCCTGGGTGGTCATGACGCCGCGGTGGTACTCGAAGTACATCTCGGAGTTCCAGGTGGGGATGGCGATCTTGCCGGGTTCGGTGGGTGGTGCGGTGTAGCCCTTGGCGATGGAGTTGTAGTCCCAGGTGGGCGAGGTGGAGGCTAGTTGCTGCTCGGCGCGGGTGAAGTAGGATTGCGCGGTGCCGAACTGCATCTTGGGCATGACGCGGCCGGGCTGGGCCCAGTGCTGTCCCTCGTCGAGGATGGCGCGGGTAGGGCCGCCGCCGTGGTCGCCGATGCCGTAGAGGTCCATCATCTCGGTCATGCCAGGGGCTTGTTTGCGGGCTTCGGCGAGGTCGAGGGAGAGGCGGAGGGGGTTGAGGTTGTTGTTGGCGTAGTCGTGGGGGAAGTAGGTGAGGACCTTGCTGCCGTCAGGGGACTGCCAGTAGAAGAGTTTGAAGGGGAGCTGGTTGGTGTCGTTCCAGCGCATCTTCTGGGTGACAAAGTAGTCCATGCCTGAGCGCTTGTAGATCTGGGGGAGCTGCCAGTTGTAGCCGAAGGAGTCGGGGTTCCAGCCGATGCGGACGTCGACGCCGTACTGCTTCTGGAAGAAGCGCTTGCCGAGGAGGAGGGAGCGGACCTGGGATTCGCCGTCGGGCATGTTGAGGTCGGGCTCGATCCACATGCCACCGACGATCTCCCAGCGGCCTTCCTTGATGCGCTGCTTGATCTCCTCGTTCATCTGGGGGTACTTATCGGCGATCCACTCGTTGTACTGGGCGGCGGACTGGGTGTAGGTGTAGTCGGGGTACTCGTTCATGAGCTGAAGCGCGGTGGAGAAGGTGCGCTTGACTACGTCGACCGTCTCGGTGACCGGCCAGAGCCAGGCGGCGTCGATGTGGGAGTTGCCGGTGAGGTGCAGGGTGGCCTGCTGGAGGATGGGGCGGATGGAGTCGAGGGTCTGGGAGGCCTGGTTGAGGGAGGCGTCGAACTTCTTCTGGTTGTTCTGGTCGAGGGCCTTGAGGTCTACGGCGTGGATGGCCTGCTGGAGGGTGGCCAGGTCTTTGGGGGTGTCCTTGGAGAGCGAGGGGATGAGGGCGGCGGAGGAGAGAAACTCGAGACGGAGGTCGGCGGGGTTGGGACGGTTGGCGGCGAAGTCGATCTTGAGGACGGCGGAGTTGAAGGTCTTGGCGTCGACGGTGTGGAGGAGCTTGACGGCGACGACGATCTTGTCGCCGGGCTTGGCGGGATCGAAGAGGGCGATGGGCTCGAGGTCGTCGCCGAGGGCTACGCGGCGGCCGTTGAAGTAGATGATGGTGGGGATGGGGCCGTTGGCTCCGGCACGGAACTGGAACCAGATGCGCGCGCCGGTGAGGTCGTAGCCGTTGAGGTTCTTGGGGACTTCGATGGTGCGGCGGTACCAGGCGGCTTCGGTGGAGGCTTTGCTGTGGGCTTCGACGGTGGGCCAGGAGGAGTCGTCGAGGTCTACAGCTTCGCCGTGGGCGAGGTCGCCGGCGTGGTAGCGCCACTGTGCTGCGGGAAGGGTGTCGAAGGCGGAGAGGCGTTCTATGACTTGCTGGGAGTCGGCGGGGAGGGTTTTGACCAGAGCGTCGACTTCTTTATTTGACTGGGCCTGCGCGGAGATGGCGAGGAGGGAAAAGGGCAGCACGAGGGCCGCGAGGAGGTTACGCGCGAGGGCGGAGAGAGACGGAGAGGTCACGGAGGCTCCTTGATGTTAGTCGTCGGGACCGGTATCGGCTACGGCGCGGATAGACCGGGGGGACGCCCAAAGGGAGTCTAACGCAGGAGAGCGGGTATGTGGTGGCAGGGTAGGGATTGAGATGGCTTCGGAGGTACGGCCGATGGGGCTGCATGTATGGGGCGGATGTTCTCGCGTAGCATCGTAAGTACCTGCTGAAGTTATCGGCGCGGGATGGTTTTATCTATGCGGATTTTCTGTTTGCAGCGAGTGTTTCCGGTTGGTCGACGCGAGCTGTTGCGAGGTGTGGTGGTGTTGGCGGCTCTGTGCGTTGGGCCGATGGGGCTGGCGCAGACGCTGGCTCGTCCGGGCTGGGTGGGGTCGGGGCTTACGGTGAACACCTGGTGGCGGCATGCTTTTGTGTATGCAGTGGATGCGCACGCGGACGGTGGCTTGAAGGGTGTAACTGCGCGGATGGATGCGATGCAGGCGCTGGGTGTGGATGCTATGTTGCTGCGCGGGGTGCAGAGTGGGATGGAGGCGGGGATCGACCCGGCGGCGGGGGCTATGGAGGACTTCGACGAGGTGTTGTTGCAGGCGAGCCGCCACAACCTGCGGGTGTTGGTGGAATTGAGCCCGAAGACGTCGAGTGAGGATGTTACTGGAGTAGCAAGGTTCTGGTTGAGCCGTGGGGTTGCGGGTTTCCGGTTGGTGGCTGCCGGGGATAGCGCGGCGCAGATGCGGCAGTTGCGGGCGGCGGCGAAGAGCTATGTGGGCGAGAGAGTGATGATTGGCGATGCGGCTTTGAGCAGCATTGCGGTGCCGGTGGATCCTGCTGACGGCGAGTCCGCCGATGCCTCCAAGGGGCGCAGGGCAGATGCTCCGCGGAGTGCGGTGCGGGCTGGGGATGGGCCACAGCTTCTGCTGGATGCTTCGATTGCGGTTGCGCCGTTGAATGTAGCGGCGATCCGGATGGCGTTGGAGAAGAACGATTCGTTGAGCCGGGCGGGGACTGGGGTTCCGATGCTGGCTACGGCGGAGGGCGCGGGTGGCGGGCCGGAGTCCGGCAAGGTGGTAGCTACGCTGCTGCTGAGCACGCGAGGTGGAGCGATGATCCGCGCGGGGGAAGAGGGTTCGGGCGAAGGGGCTGAGGCGCAGGCGTTGAGCCGCTGGTACAAGCAGATGAGCGCGATGCAGCATAGCAATGGGACGGTTCGGACGGGTGTGAGTGCGGTGCTGAACCATGACGACCAGAGTGTGGTGGCCTGGGTGCGGCGGCCACAGGTGGTGTCGTATCACTCGCCGGCGGTGGTGTTTCTGTGCAACATGACGGATAAGCCGGTGACTCTTTCTCTGCGGTCGGATATGCAAGGGCTCAAGCTGAAGGGGAACTTTCTGCGAACGGTGATGCGGACCGACGAGGGCATGGGGGCGATGAGCTTGGACACGGTGAAGGTCGCTCCGCATGGAGTTTATATTGGGACGCTGCAGTATTAGGTTTGCCGCATCGCTAAGCGCGGATTTATCAGGTTAGGTGAAGTGGGTGGCTCACTCCTTGTAACTTCGGCTTGCTCTAACTTCTAAGTGACCTTGCGGATCTAGCTCTTTGCGAGGGATATTACAACGCCGCCAGCGACGATCAAAGAACCTCCTATGATGACTTCTTTTGAAGGAGTTTGCTTGAAGACGAGCCATGAGAATAGCTGCGCGATTACAAAGAAGAAGACGACGTATAGGCCTAGGAGCTTTCCGAAGTCCCAGGGCGGCGCGTTTACAGTCCATCCGTAGGCGAAGAGGACTATTGCCGCCAAAGTGAATAGGAAAAGACGATGCCAGTGGGTCGTTGTATGCAATCCGATGCGGATGATAGCGTCGCCACCGGCCTCGAGCGCCGCGGCTAGAAGTAGAACTAGTATTGCTGTACTTCGACTCATATTGACTTACTAATTTCGCTTATTTTATTAGCTTTATTTCATTAATAAGACGGCCAGTTGATTGGTTGTATTTTTGACGGTGATTCCGACGTCGCTTCCGTGTCTTATTACATCAAGATCGAGCGATGAGTCGCCGACCTGAAGGTTGGCGATGTGAATCTCATTTAGAAATCCAGGGAGAGCAGGACGAACGAGAGTCACTCGTTTTCTAATGCCATCGACGCGCAGCCCAAGGGACGCCTGGAATAATAAGAACATCGACGCCGCTGCCCATGCCTGTGGAGCGCATGCGACGGGATAGAGCACCGGTCCTTCGCCTGCTTCTTTGGAGAAGCCGCAGAATAGCTCGGGCATACGATGGAGATCGAAGTACATCGCGGCTTCAAAGAGACCGTTGAAGACGATGTTGGCCTCCTGCGTGAGACCGTACCGGGCCATGCCGTAGGCGATCAGCGCATTGTCGTGTGGCCAGATGCTTCCGTTGTGGTAGGCCATGGGGTTGAAGCGCGGCTCCGAGCTTGCGATGGTGCGGATGCCCCAGCCTGAGTAAGACGAGGGCGATAACAGCGTCTGCGCCAGCCGCTGGGCGCGTTCCTGTGTTGCGATGCCGGTGAAGAGGCATTGGCCTGCGTTGGAGCTTATGACGCAGCAGCGTTGCTTCTGTCCGTCCAGTGCGATGGCGTAGGTCGATAGATCTTCGCACCAGAAGGCTTCATTGAATCGTTCATAGAGGAGGTCGGCTTTATGGGTAAGACGCGCAGCTTCGTCTTCGTCGCCGAGGAGAGCGGCGAGCATGCTGGCGGCCTTGTATGCGGCGTAGGCGTAGCCTTGGACCTCGCACATGGCTATCGCGCCCTGCACGGGAGTGCCGTCGGCGTGGAAGACTGCGTCGTCCGCGTCCTTCCATCCTTGGTGGATGAGCCCGTCGAAGGAGCTTCTCTCGTACTCGAGGAATCCATCGCCGTCCTTGTCGCCGTAGGTGGCCATCCATTGGAGGGCGGCGCAGAGATTGGGCCAGAGGTCCTCGATTAATGCCTTGTCGCCTGTGCGCTCGTAATATGCTCCTGCGAGAGCTACAAAAAGAGGCGTGGCATCCACGCTGCCGTAGTAGAGGCCGAAGGGCATCTCCTTGAGTGTCGCCATCTCGCCGCTTCTTGTTTCGTGGAGGATCTTTCCGGGCTCGGCGTCCTGCTCGGGTATGACCTCGACCGCCTGGGTCTTGGCGAGATACTGCAGAACTCCCCTGGCGATATCGGGGCGCATCCAAAGACACTCCCACGCGGTGATGATTCCGTCTCTACCGAAGGGTGTGTTGAACCAAGGCACGCCGGCGTATGGGTAGGGGCCGGTGGGGAGCAATGTGACCATCATGTGAAGGTCGGAGAGTGAACGGTTGACCCATGCGTTAAACTGTCCGTTGGACGATTGGAGAGAACAGGCATTTGCTTTCTCGTTGGAGATCTCTTCGACGTTTCGGGCCCTTGCTTCTTCGGGTTCGAGAGGAGGCGCTTGAAGGCGCAGGGAGCGCATGCAGACGATGGTGGTTTGGACGGTGAGAGATTTTCTCGGCAGGAGGGAGATTTTAAATTGAGCGCAGGATTCAGTGACTTGATTGGGACGAGGAGTGAACCTGACTTCGGTGATGCGATGTTCACTGTCCAGGCCGAGGTAGCTGAGGCGGACTTGATCTTCTTTTAGCTCCGGTGCAAAGTCCTTGCCACGCGACTCTCGCGACATTCCACGTACTTCGTAGATGTCCTTGTAGTCCGCCGCGAATTTAATGGTGAGGGTGGTGTCGATGGGAGCGAAGGAGTAGTTTTCGAGCCTGATTTCGACGTAGCATACGGTGTCGAGCAGGAAGGTTCTGCGGGAGATGTGGATGGCGTTTGCGGGGAGGTGGATCTCTCCATCGACGAACAGATCGGGGTTGGTGAGGGTTACGACGAGTTGGTCGTTGTCGTCTCGGACGGTGGAGCCGAGCATCAGGGGTCTAAGTCCGTCTAATTCGAGGATGAGGCTGGATAGAAATCTTGTGCCGTCGAAGTACAGGCCTTCTTCGCTGGTGGGAGCGGGGCGGATATCTCCGTAGTGGTCGAAGACGGCGAAGGTGTCTCCGTACTTCAGGGAGCGAAGCCGGTCCGCGGATCGGTCCGAGTGGACGAGGATGTGTTGAAAGTCCGGGTCGGATTCTTTCAGCTTATCTTTGGGTATCGCATCGGATATTGCGTCGCTGTTCTTGATTTGTAACTGGCTCATGATCTTACCTCTTCTAAGTCGGTGAGCTTGGGAGATGTATGTTTGCCGGAGGCGATTATTTTTTTATAGATCTTTAGATAATCGGTGGCCATTCGTTCCGACCGAAAGTGAGCGATGAACTGCTTTCTGCAGTCTATGCGGCGGATGTTCTCTAACTCCGGCATGCGCCTTGTTGCTTCCTCGACGCTGTTGACGATGAGGCCGTTGACTCCATCCTGGATGACCTCTGGTACGGAGCCGCGTCTCCAGGCGATTACTGGTGTGCCGCAGGCCATTGCTTCGATCATGACGAGGCCGAAGGGTTCGGGCCAATCGATGGGGAATAGGAGTGCTTTGGCGCGGCCTAGAAATTCGTCTTTGGCTGCGCCGCCGATCTCTCCTATAAATTCTACGAGGGACTTATGTTGTTCGAGCAGAGGGTGGATGATGCGCTCGAAGTAGTTGCGATCTTCGTCGTAGATCTTTGCGCCGATCTTCAATTTGTATCCGGTTCGACAGGCGATTTCGATGGCTCGCTCCAGACCTTTTTCCGGGGAGATGCGACCTAGAAATGCAAAGTACTCTCCAGGTTCTGACCGGAATGTATGTAAGGTTTCGGGGAGGCCGTGATGTACGGTGCCTTGCCAGTTGGCGTGGGGGAGGGTTGTTTGTTGATTGTTCGAGATCGATACCAGCGGTACGTCTTCGTACTCTTCGAGTAGCCCGCGGAGATCGTGGGCGTGGACGTATCCGTGCAGCGTGGTGACGGTGGCGTTGGGATAGCGGCGGACCATGGGGAAGTGGACGTAGTCGCAGTGGAAGTGAATGATGTCGAAGCGAGATGGGTCTCGAAAGACGAGCTCCATCATTCGGATGTGATGCGGCAAGGTCTCACGCGAGGCCTTGTCGCGCCAGAGAGCCTGCTCGCATACGGGGACGAGCGTGGCTCTGGTCTTTGAGTCGCCGCTGGCGAAGAGCGTGACGTCGTGGCCGAGACGAACGAGTTCTTCGGTGAGCCAGGAGACGACACGTTCCGAGCCGCCGTAGAGTGCGGGCGGAACGCTTTCGAAGAGAGGCGCTACTTGTGCGATTCGCATGATGTCTGGCTACCGTGTCGCGCGGCCAAGATGCATCATGGGGAGGCCGTTGCGAATCTTCTGGAAGTAACAGATCTCGACCAGGGTGGGCCATAACTCAATCGAGGCGCGGATGACTGCGACTGCGTCGTCGACGATGCGCAGCAGGTTGTGCTGGAAGAAGTCTGGCTCGAAGCCGTAGAAGGCCTTCTCGAGGTTGGCGGCGAAGAGGCGGAGGGCGTCGATTCGCTCCTGGTTCTTGGTCTTCTCCGCTGCCTGGAGAGCGCGTCGATGAAGGCTGGTGATCTTTTCCAGTATCTCCTCGGCGTCCTGAGCAGTTACTTCCCCGGTGTAGTCGAAGCTGATGCCTAACTCGTCGATGCTGGTGAGAGAGGACTTGATCTTTCGCTTGAGGAGATTTGCTATCTCTTCGTTGAGTACCTCCGATGCGGGTGGATTACGCATGTAGTTACTTTTTGTGTGGTGCTGGGCGGCGTCGACGTGGGCTGCTACGATGCCGTCCTGCTGAATCCAGAGGCGGTAGATGTAGTCTTCGAAGCGCAGCCGGGTGGGGAAGAAGGGCGGCAGGCCGAAGGTGTTGTCGTAGCCGGCTACGCCGCAGTCCATGCGCCAGTTCTTATTGGTGACGGCCGGGCGAAAGTTTACCAGCACGTAGAGATCGTTCAGGTCGTCGAGGCTGAGCTGCTTTTCGTCGTCGAGGAACATGTCGACGAAGTCGATGGCGTCGATGTCGTTGGTGCCGGAGCGGAAGGTCTGAGCCATCTTGACGACGGCTTCGTCCGCGACCGAGCCGTGCTGGAGGATCATGGTGTTGTTTTTTGCGAGGCCTTTGGTGGCGTTGGTCTCCAGCTCCATGGCGGTGTCGATTAGGAAGTCTCCGCGCTCGTAGTTGCCTGGTAGTTCAGAGGCAGGTTTTCCGAGCACGTCGGAGAAGGCGGACATGATGTCGAAGGATTTGCGGACGTAGCCGTTTACTCCGACTTTGTGGAGGCGGCCACGGCTGATCTCGTCGCTCTCCAGGGACTCGGGGCTGTCTTCCATGAGGGAGTAGGGGCGCATGTCGTCGTCCGAGCTGACCATGAGTCCGCCGAGGGAGTACATCAGGGTGTAGTTTCGATTGCCGCCGTAGCTTGGGCGGAAGAGGTTCTTGACCAGCGGCTCCAGTCTCCGGTTGCGGAGGCGGGAGTTGATGTAGGTGAGGAACTCTTCTTTTTGACGGGGGCCGACGTAGGAGAGGCAGGAGTGGGTCTTCAACTGCTCGAGGTGAGTGAAGTATTTTTCTACGTTGGTGGGGGTCGAGTCGTCGAAGACGATCATTTGGGGAGAATGACCGTTTCTCCAAAAGTGCTCGTCGTACTCGTGAATGGTATCGCTGACGTCGCGCAATCGATGGGTAGGAACTACGAAGTAGGTCTCTGGATCATTCATATAGTTTGGGTTTGTCCGGGGGAAGGTCGTCGAATGGGAGAGTCCTTCTGGTCCGGTAGAAGCAACCGTTGCGGAAGGGCGCGTTTTGTCGAAGACGACGCATCAGATGAAATGCTAGAAGAAGAGGCATAAAACTTTCATAAGGACGCCGGGGACTTTGTGGGAAGGGTCTGCTTGCCATGTATTTGGCTCCCGATTTTTCGCCGAGGTTTGTCCGAGGGAAGGATGGGCGTTCCCAAAACGGCACAGAACAAGAGGGTCACAAGGGTGGAGTTGAGGCGCTATAATCGTCGTCTTCACGAGGGTCAAGGTTCTAAGGTCTTGATTCGCTGAGGGCTAGATGACATCAGAGCGTCCGCCAGAGAGGATGACGGCGCTGGGTGAGGTGAGACGGCGTGCAGGGAGACTTCCGCATTAATGATTGCTTGATTCAGCCTCAGATCAACGCGGTGGAGAGGGATGGCCATACGTGGCATCTGGAGCCCAAGGTGATGCAGGTGCTGGTCCATCTGGCCTCTCATCCGAACGAGGTGCTGTCCAAGCAACGCATGATCGATGCGATCTGGCGAGATACGTTTGTGGGAGACGACGTTCTTATTCGCTGCATCTCGGAGATTCGATATGTCTTCGGCGATGACCCGCGTTCGTCCCGGATTATTCAGACGATTCCGAAGGGTGGGTATCGCCTGATCGCGACGGTGTCGATGGAGGTGGATGTCGCGCCTAAGGTCAGGGAGCAGGGCGATGGCGCGATTCTGACGCTTGACGATCCGGGCGGCGGGGCAGAAGTGAATGGAGGCGGGGGGCGGTCTAGTTTTTCGTTGGACTCGGAGGATGCGGGGCAGCCGTGGGCGTTTCGGGCTAAGGATGATGGCTCGATGCTTTTGGAGGTTGTTCCGCCAGCTCCAACTGCTCTCGCGGAGCATTCGGTGGTTCATGAATTGCCGCGATCTTATCGTGGGGTTCGGCTCGTTGCGGTGGGTGTGCTGGTTGCCTTCCTTTGTGTGGGAGCGGCATTTTTCTGGCGGTACACTCATCCGGATATCTTCGATGTGTTCTGGGGACCGGTCGTCGATACGCATGATCCTGCGTTGTTCTGTATTGCGGATCAAAATCAATACTCTTTCATCATTCTTCGAGATGCGAAGGATCCGAACCATCAGGTCGTGCTGAAGGATAATCTCTCTGCTGTCGTCATCGACGATCTGGATACTATTGTTAAGCTCGCAAGCGTTCTACGAGCGAGAGGGAAGCGATATCTTCTGAAGGGCGAAGAGGCGACGAGTCTGACGGACCTGCGCAATGGGCCTTCTATCTTCGTGGGCGCGTTCGATAACACCTGGGCTCTTCGACTTACTAAGCCGCTTCGTTATCACTTCGACAATAATCCGGAGATGACTCAGTTCCGAATTGTAGATAGTGAGAGTCCGTCTCAGGCGAAGTGGATGGTGGAGCGCTCGCAGCAGATGGCGACGAACAACTATCACGACTATGCGATCGTGGCGCGTTTTACAGACAGCAATACAGGCAAACCTGCTGTGGTCGTGGCTGGCATTGGGAGAGGTGGGACCATTGCGGCGGGTGAGTTTGTGACCGATCCGGACCAGCTTGCACAGATTCTTCGAGCCGCACGGGCTGCGGGAGACAAGAAGAACATGGAGATTGTGCTGAGCACCCAGATCATCGATGGCAAGCCGGGTGCTCCGAAGATGGAAGCAGCTTATTTCTGGTAGAGCTTTCTGGCAGCGCCGCGTTGGTAGGGTGGGTCTCGTCGAACGGTGAGAATTTCTGATGCTCGGTTCCTGACTTGTTCGCATGTCAGCCGCTTGGCTGTTGTGTCTCTCTCTGTAAGTGGTTGTGGGGCGCGGGGACGAGTCTGAGCGGTAAGGTGCTCAATCCTCAACATTTATTTCCTCGGAAAATCCTAGGGACGGGTCAGTGAAACATCGGCAAAGGATCGTGGATTAGCCGGGACAGTGGACTGGGCTGGTCTCTAGGGTGATGACGCGCTTCGGGTAGACCTTGGAGTTGAGCCGGAAGCCATGGCCGCTGCTTTACGCGCAGAGCCATTTCAGAGAGGCCGATCCATGCAATCTATGATCTATCTTCCATTCAATGCCCTCAGGAGATCGCGAATAATCGCGACCGTGATGGCCGTCGTCCTTAGCCTCATGCTCGGTGAAGGATTTTTGCAGGCTCAGACGCAAGCTTTCACGGCAACACTTACTGGCCTGGTCTCGGATACCTCGGGGGCTGTGGTCCCCAAGGCGAAGGTTACTTTAACGAGCGACGAGCGAGGGCTTAGCAGAAACTTCGTTACGGGCGACTCGGGCAGCTTCTCTTTCCAGCTCCTGCCGCCAGCCGATTACACGTTGCGGGTGGAGATGGCCGGGTTCCGGACGTATGAGCAGACGGGGATCGTCCTTGCGGCCGGATCGAGCGCCAATCAGGATATTCATCTGTCGGTTGGCAGTACAACGCAGAATGTCGTGGTGTCCAGCGCGGCTCCTCTGCTGAACACAGAGAACGCTAACATCTCGGCTGACATCTCTCAAAAGCAGGTTGTGGAGCTGCCGTTGAATCTGCGCAATGTCTTCGGCCTTGCCTCCTTGAATTCGTCGGTGAACAACTCTACCCAATCGCAGATGTTGAATTCGAATGGAATCTCGGGGAGTGCGGATCAGGATATCTCCTTCCTGAACTTCGGCGGGACGCAGTTCGGGACCGCGGCCTATCTTCTGGATGGGACGTGGAATACGGCGCAGGACTGGGGTGGAGTTGTGTATGTTCCTTCCGTCGAAAACGTGCAGGAGTTCAAGATCCAGACCAACGCGTTTACCGCTCAATATGGCTGGAGCAGCGGGAACGTGGTGAACGTCGTTACCAAGGCGGGGACCAACCGCTTTCATGGAGACGTCTTCGAGTTCCTGCGGAACAGCGCGCTGGATGCGAACAACTACTTCAATAACAAGAACTCCGTACAGCGTCCGGACTTCAGCCGGAACCAGTACGGCGGGTCAGCCGGTGGACCGATTTATATTCCGGGGCTGTACAAGCAGACCAACAAGACCTTCATCTTCGGGGTGTATGAGAGGTTGCGGCAGTCCACGCCGGCGACCCTGACGGCGACCGTGCCGACGGCGCCCTTTCTGGCGGGTGATTTCAGCTCGCTCCTTACGACGACCGTGCTCGGAAAGGATGCGTTGGGAAGGAATATCTACCAGGGGGCTATCTACGATCCCTATACTTCGCGGCAGATTACAGCGGGGACGATCGATCCTAAGACGGGGTTGCTCTCCACGATGACCGGGTATATTCGCGATCCGATTGCAGGAAATAATCTGGCCAACCGGATCGATCCTGTTGCGGCGAAGATTGTCGCCGGCAAGTATTGGCCCGCTCCGACGAACGGCGGGCTCACGAATAATTTCTTTGGTTCTGTTCCGGCGAGCATGCGTTCGGACGAGTACTCGTTTCGGGTGGACCACAATATCAGCGACGCCTCGCGGATCTATGCGAGGTACTCGCATAAGTCTCAGGAGAAGACGAACTCGCCCGACTTCTTTGGATCGGGAGATGCTGGAGGTCCGGGTGTCAGCAATCCGAATAACCGCTGGAGCTTCGATCTGGGTTACAGCCATATCTTCAGCCAGTCGCTTATTCTGAGTGCGAACGCAGGCATGAACCGCTGGATTGAGCAGTCGGTGACGCAAGGGGATGGGTTTATCCCCTCCAGTCTGGGGCTGCCGGGCGGCCTCGATACGGTTGCAAAGCAGTTTCCCCAGATCAAGGTCGATAACACCTCGGGGCTTGGGCCGGGCGCGATCAACGGGCAGGACTCGTATGCTGTACCCCGCAACTTAATTACTTACTCGGTGGATTTGACCAAGAGCCTGGGCAAGCACACCCTGGCCTTCGGTTACATGGGTGTCGCGAACCAGTTGCTGGGCGGGCATATCTACGGAACGAAGCTCAACTTCCCGACGAGTTCGACCGCTGGGCCTAATCCAGCGTCGATCACCAACGGGACCGGCTATGGGTTTGCTTCGTTTCTTCTGGGTGTGCCTGATAACGGTGGCTCCACTGGCATCAACGCGCTTCCCGCGACACAAAAGAACTATCTCGGCTGGTACGTGCAGGACGACTGGAAGGTCATTCCACGACTTACTGTGAACCTTGGGCTTCGCTACGAGATCCAGACGGCTCCGGTCGAGCGTCATGATAAGCAGCAGTACTTCGACTTTAGTGCGTCGAATCCTATCGGTGCGGGGATAGGGATCACTACGCCCGGGGCGTTGGTGTTCAATGGCGGAGGAAACCGCAGAGGACTCTACAACACTTCGTATAGTAACTTTGGGCCGCGCATTGGACTGAGTTACCGGATTACCTCCAAGCTGATCGCCCGAACCGGGTACGGACTCTTCTTCATTCCATCCTTTACCGGCAATGGCCCGGCGGATGGGTTTACGCAGACCACACCGATTGTGGGCTCGCTGGTAGGGTTTCAGCCGTTCAGCACACTGAATAATCCGCTTCCGAACGGTATCCTGCAGCCGCAGGGAAGTGCGCTCGGTCCACTGCAGGATGTGGGCTATGGCGTTCCAGCGGTACGAAGCGCGCGGGCTTCGAACTATCTCCAGCAATGGATGGCGGGCTTCCAGTACGCGATTCGAACGAACGATCTCCTGGATATCGCCTATGTCGGAAATCGCGGGATCAAGGTCTCGGCTGGAACCTTTGAGCGGAATCAGCTTCCGACGCAGTATCTTGCGCTGGGGAACAGCTTGTTCGACCAGGTCAGCAATCCTTTTTATGGACGCATTACGGGAAGTGGATGCGGACTGGATCAGCCGACGTTGCAGCGGGGGCAGTTGCTGCGGCCGTATCCACAGTACTGCAGCGTCGGGGAGCAGGAGGCTCCGGTTGGAGACTCTTACTACAACGCCCTGCAGTTGACGTATACGCACCGCTTTAGTTCGGGCCTGAGCGTGTTGTCTTCTTATACCTTCTCGAAGTTCATCGATGATGTTGGAGGCAACAATCCCTGGGCGTACTCGGGACCCACCTCCAATGTTCGGAACTACTACAATCTCAGGGCGGAGCGGTCTGTCGATGGCGCGGATATTCCTCATAGTCTTGTCGTGAGCTATATCTATGAGCTGCCGATTGGAAAGGGGCGAAAGCTGGTCTCCAATCTGAATAGGCCGGTAAATGCTGTTATCGGCGGATGGCAGGTGTCGGGTATCTCGACCTTCAAGCAGGGATTCCCACTGTCTATCGCCGCGAATGGAAATAGCTCTGGATCCTTTGGTGGAAATCAGCGCCCGAACATCGTGGGAGATGTGCACGTCCCGCACCCTACGATCGACCGGTGGTTCAATACGAGCGCCTTTGCCAATCCGGCGGCGTTCACCTTCGGCACTGCTCCGCGGTATATCTCTACGCTGCGCGCTCCGGGTTACCAGAACTGGGATCTGGCTATCCAGAAGTATTGGGGGCTGGGAGAGCAGACGCGCCTGCAGTTTCGGGCGGAGATGTTCAATGCCTTCAACCATACGAACTTCTATGCTCCGAACCAATTTTTAGGCGCGGGGAACTTTGGAGTCATTGGCAGCGCGTTCTCGGCGAGAGATGTCCAACTGGCCTTCAAGTTCTATTGGTAGTGCGGATGATGGCTGCTTTTTTGGTGGGCCCGGAGGGATTTGAACCCCCAACCAAGGGATTATGAGTCCCCTGCTCTAACCGTTGAGCTACAGGCCCTTGCTTGACGTTCGTGATCCGTGGAGGGGAACGTGGCGTGGACTCGCCTGGCTGGCGAGTCGCTGGCAATTCCCTTGATTGTAAATGGACTTGCGGTCTGCGCCAGTGGACGGGGGCAGGGGTCTACCGGACCCCTGTCCGCCGGGGCTTAGTTAGGCCTGGTGACGGACTTGTTGAATTGCGGCGACGATGTTGGGATAGGCTCCGCAGCGGCAGGTATCCGGCGTTTGCTGTGACGCCGGGCCGCTTCAAGATTGGATGGAGAGATCGCCGGCTTGCCTGGTCTCGTCACTCGTAGTGAACTCCTCGGGAAGAGATTTACGGTGGGTCCAGATAGGCACCGCCTAAGGCGGGAATAGACCTCTAGCTGGCGTGTTTGTGGTGACCGCGCGTCTTCAACCGGGAAGCTGCATCTCTGGCAGGGCTCTCACTTCGGCCAGGTTGTGTTGCAGACGACCCTTCGTTACTGGATGGAAAACTTCTCGCCACCTAATGCAACATTATGCAACTGCTTTCAGCGCATTTGCATCTGACGCAATAGATCCCAGGTAGATATTACGAGAAAACTACTCTTCCCAGTGTTTTAGTTTGATTTCCGGACTGTCACGAACCGACTTTACTTCCATCGTTACAGTTCAATCCTTGGCGAACGGTCCAAGGGGGCTTTGCCACAATGTGGTTCGGCTTCGCAGATTGAGTTAGTACAGATGAAAGGCAGATTTCGAAGCTCGCAGTCGATTCAACATCCAATACCGGATACACGCAAGCGTCTTTGAAGCCGATTCGAGACACTTGCGTGAACGATGACAGCGCCGAGCGCTGTATCTACCGCCACCTTGCAGACAGCATAGGAACCGCCGGGTTCTTTGTGGCCGTGAGCTGAGGGCTTCCCTTCGAGGGGACTCAGCCGCTTGAGGAGTTTTCAGGAGCTCCGACCCGCTCTTCGTCTTATCGATTTTCTCTCCTCCACACCTCCCCGTGTCGCTGCTAACTCCTGTTGGAGCGAACTCCGTCGTCTCACGAAAATCAGCCCAGGGCGCGAACGTTGGACGTTACGTCGCGCGGTTCGACCAAGAGGATTGCAATGCGTAAGTGGATTATTGGTAGCAGAGGGTTATTAGCAGCAGTCATCATTATGTTTTCGGCTGGATGCGGCCGTGAGACAGTAAACATTCCAGATACGACCCCTCCCCAAGTGGTTTCCACTACGCCTGCGCAAGGTGCTACCGGTGTCGGCTTGACGGCCACCGTGAATGCGACCTTCAGCAAGCCGATGAACGCTACGACGATTAATGCGACCACCTTCACCGTCACCGGGCTGGGTGGAGTTGCTGTGGCTGGAACCGTGACCTATGCAGCCACCGGTTCGATCGCGACCTTTACCCCGACGGTAAACTTTGTCCCGAGCACCCTATATACGGCCACGATCACGACAGGCGTTCGGGATCAGGCCAGCCCGGCGAATGCGCTGGCGGCCAGGTATGTATGGACCTTTACGACCGGTCTGGCGCCTGACACGACTCGCCCGACCGTCGCCTTGACTCTCCCTGCCAATGGCGCAACGGTTGTGCCGATCAACCAGGTCATCAGCGCCACCTTTAGTGAGGCTTTGAACCCCACGACCGTCAATGGAACCACCTTCACTCTAACCGCGCCTGGCGGAGTTGCCGTGGCCGGAACAGTGACGTACACCACCGCCGGTTCTATTGCGCGATTCACCCCCAATGTGAATCTCGCGTTCGGCACGATCTACACCGCCACCATTACGACAGGCGTGACGGATCTTGCTGCCAATGCATTGGCTGCGAACTACGTCTGGACGTTTACGACGGCTCCGCCGCCTGACACGATTCCGCCGACGGTAGTCGCGGCGACTCCTATCAACGGCACTACAGGTGTGCCCCTCACCCAGGTCCTCACCGTAACTTTCAGTGAGGCGATGGACTGCACGACGCTCAAGTCTCCTGCAACGACGTTTACTCTCAGTGGTCCTGGCGCTACTGTTGTCGCTGGAACGGTCAACTGCGTAGGCGCGGTCGCAACCTTCACCCCATCGGCGCTGCTTGCGGCCAACACACTGTTTACGGCGATCGTTACGACAGGTGCGAGAGACCTGGCAGGGAATGCGCTGGCTGCGAACTATGCCTGGAGCTTTAGAACTACTCCAGCCACAGGTCCGCCGACGGTGATCTTCACGACACCCATCAATGGAGCCACGAGCTTTCCCATCAACCGGGCACTTAGCGCAACCTTCAGTGTGGCGATGAATCCTGCCACCATCAACGCCACCACCTTTACGGTTACAGGGCCTGGTGGAGTTGCGGTAGCGGGAGTCGTAGCGTACACCGCAGCCGGTTCCGTTGCGACGTTCAAACCAACTGTCAACCTTGCCATCAATACTCTCTACACGGCGACAATCACTACTGGTGCTACGGATCTCTCCGGTGTGGCGATGGCCGCCAATTTCGTATGGACGTTTACGACCTCCGCGGCTCCGGATACCACCCGGCCAACGGTGTTGTTCTCGATTCCTGTGAATGCAGCCACCAACGTCCCAACCAATCAGACCGTCACCGCAACCTTCAGTGAGGCGATGGATCCCGCGACGATCACTGCCGCGAGCTTTACCCTCACCGGGCCGGGTGGAGTCGCTGTACCCGGATTGGTCACCTACGCTACCGTCGGCAATACAGCTACGTTCTCCCCGGCGACAAACCTGGCGACCAATACCGCCTATACGGCCACCATTACGACTGGAGTCACCGATCTGGCGGCCAATGCACTGGCCTTCAACTACCTCTGGGTCTTCACGACCGGCGGTGCTCCGGATACCACACAGCCACAGGTGACGCTTACGATTCCAGCCAACCTGGCGACGAATGTGGCTCTCAACCAAGCCATCAGCGCGACCTTCAGCGAAGCTATGAATCCGCTGACGATCACTACGGCGACCTTCCAACTGACGGGTCCTGGCGGAACGCTGGTTCCGGCTACCGTCTCCTACAATCCAATCAGCTTCATCGCTACTCTTACCCCCACAGCCCCACTCACCGCCACCTCTGGCTATATTGCTACGGTTACCACCGGAGCGACAGATCTGACCGGCAATGTGTTGGGCGCTGGCGGAGTGCCGAATCCGTGGAACTTTACCACGGGTGAGGTCGTTGTCGTGCCACCGGTGAACCTGGGAACGGCGGCTCTGTTCGGTGGCTTCGGCGGAAACGCCGGGATGACCAATCAGGGAGTCTTCACGGTCATCAATGGCAACATCGGGACTACCGCAGTCTCTACGCTGATTACGGGCTTCCACGACAACACTCCTAACTGCATCTACACGCAGACTCCGTTGAATATGGGGTTGGTGAACGGAGCGATCAACACTGCTCCGCCACCGCCTACGGTCGGCTGCCCGAATGAAGGCACGGCTGTTACGGCTGCCATCGCGGCGCAGGCTGCAGCGGATGCTCTAACGGCCTACAACGCTCTCGTCGCTTTCCCGAATGGGTTGGATGTCTCTACCTGCCCGGCATGCGGCGGAGGGTCTGCGGGTGAGTTGGGCAATCGCACTCTGGCTGGCGGAATCTACAAGTCGGCACCGGGAAGCTTCGACATCACGTTGGGAGATCTTACCCTCGACGCGAAGGGCGACCCGAATGCTTTCTGGGTCTTCCAGATGGCGACGACCCTCAATGTAGGCACACCCACGAACAACCGCAATGTCCTGCTGGTCAATGGCGCTCAGGCCAAGAACGTGTTCTGGCAGGTTGGCACCGCGGCGACGATCAACGGGATTCTGGGCGGGGGAACGATGCAAGGAACCATCATCTCCCAGGCTGGAGTCTCGATCTCAACCGCCGGTGTGGTCGCACTTACCACGCTGAACGGTAGAGCGCTCTGCTTGTCGGGTCCAGTCACCATCGTCAACACCGTCATCAACGTGCCTGCTCAGTAAGGCGATGCTGCGGCTGCCCTGAATGGGGCCGCCGCAGCCAATGCAAGTTATGCGGCGGCGTTGGATCAATGATCGCGGCGCAGCACAGGAGATGAAATGAAATTCTTAGCACGAATGATTGCCACAGTGGCGGTTGCTGTTTCCCTAACACCTGCAACCTTTCTTCATGCGATGGGCTTAGCCGCTTCGACCGATCCCGTAGCCGGAACACCGGTTGAGGGTCAGGTCGATCCCGGCCAACCAGCGCCGAAGCGTAAAGAGCACGGTAAGACTCCGAAGGTGGAGCTCTTTGTCGGGTACTCCCACTTTCGTGGCGTGCCAACCTTGGACTCCGAGAATCGCATGGTTGGGCTCAATGGAGGAAACGCATCCATCGCGTTTAACCTGAACCGCTACTTCGGGCTGGTGGGCGATGTCGGTGGATACCACGCCAGTCAACTCCGGCTCTCTGGGCCAGGAGCGGTTCCGACACGCACCGTCGACGCGGACGGCAAGGCTTATACCTATATGTTCGGGCCTCGATTCTCCTTCCGAAATCGCAGCCGGTTTACTCCCTTTGTGCAGGCTCTCTTTGGGGGCATCCACGCAAGCGAGGTGAGGATCGACGGTTGCAGGGGCGCTCTTTGTGCGCCGCTTCCTGAGCAGGATGCGTTTGCGATGACCGCAGGCGCGGGCCTGGATATCAGGATCTTCCGGCATGTCTCCATTCGGGCTCTGCAGGCGGAGTACATGATGACCCGCTTTGGCGCTTTGAATCCCGGAGACAATACCTCGCAGAACGACCTGCGGCTGTCCTCTGGGCTGGTGTTCCGCTTTGGTGGCAACGCGCCGCCTCCGCCGGTCAACCGTTCTCCGATGGCTTCGTGCTCTGCGGATAGCAGGACCATCTATGTGGGTTCTGGCGAGAGCGTTGCGGTTCATGCGCAGGCCAGCGATCCGGATAACGATCTGCTGAACTACTCCTGGATGGCGAGCAGTGGAACCGTCGAGGGCTCTGGCGCAGATGTCCGGTGGAACTCCTCCGGCGTTCCCGCTGGAAGCTATCGTGTGAGCGCACATGTCGCCGATGGCCGCGGTGGAATGGCGGATTGCTCGGCGGACGTTCGCGTCGAGGCCAAGCCGAATCAGCTGCCGATAATTAGTTGCTCCGTGGATCATGCTTCGGTTGCAGCCGGAGAGCCGGTTCAGGTTGTGGCTACGGCGAGCGATGCGGATAACGATCCGTTGACCTACTCCTGGAACGCCAACGGCGGACAGGTGGTTGGAAGCGGATCTTCGGTGCGGTTCGATACGACTGGGCTGGCCACGAACCGCTACGTTGTAACGGGACACGTCGACGATGGACGAGGCGGAGGAGCCGATTGCACCGTCAATGTCGATGTGCAGGCGCCGACTGCGCTGGAGATGAGGCTTGCGCTGCACAGCATCTACTTCCCGACCGCGCAGCCTACGGCACGGACTCCGAATGGCGGTCTGGTTGCGAGTCAGAGGCAGACGTTGATGGCCCTGGCGAGCGACTTCCTCCGCTACCTGGAGACCAAGCCGGATGCGCACCTGACACTCGAAGGCCATGCCGATCCGCGCGGCTCCGTGGAGTACAACCAGGCGCTCTCGGAACGGCGTATCGAGAGCACGAAGCAGTTCCTGATCGGCCGCGGAGTTCCAGCGGACAAGATCGAGGCGAAGGCGTTTGGCGTGCAGCAGAATCTGACGGACGCTCAAGTGCGCGATGCGGTCGAGCATAACTCGGAGCTGCAACCAGCGGAACGGCAGAAGATGCTGGACAACATGACTACGATCATTCTGGCCAGCAATCGCCGTGTGGACGTCACTCTGAGCACGACGGGACAGCGGTCGCTTCGCCAGTATCCGTTCAATGCAACCGACTCGATGAGTTTGTTGCGTCAACAGGCAGCCGACGCTCCGGCATCGGCGGCTAAGAGGAAGGCAAAGCCTTCTGCGCAGTAACGACTGCGGAGAAAGGCTGAGAGTCTAAACTCAAAATCGGCTGCGGGAAGGGAGACCTTTCCGCAGCCGATTGCTTTTAAGGATTGCTTGTTGCGGTGTGTTTCGAGACCGCGGTTATTGCTTCTTCTTGAGAAGGTTGTCGGGGTTGAAGAGCTCGGGGGAGAGGGTGGTGTTGTACTCGACCTTGGAGTAGAAGCGCTGGCTGGCCATGTCGCCGTTGTGGTATCGGGTGAGGGTCATGGCAGTGGGCAGGCCCTGGAAGGTGTGGTAGTCGTCGTACTGCTCTACGTCCTCGTCGTGATCTTTGAATTGCACGTTGCGCCACTCGAAGGTGCGGCGCAGGGGAAGGTGCGTCGTGGCGTCGAGCTCGAGGGTGACGGCGTCGTTGTTGGCGCTGAGGACGGTGAGCTTGTCGGCGAGGCGGCGCTCGACCATGGAGGTGCCTTCGGCGATGACCATGACGCCGGGCTGTTTGAGCCAGTCGTTGATGACGCTCTCGATGGAGTGGTTGCGGCGGCGGAAGTAGTCCTCGACCTGATCCTTGGGCAGGGCGGTGCGGCCCTTGTAGGTGACCTCGTAGCCGTTGCCGTTGACCCAGACCTGGACGATGTCGATCTTCTTGCCGGGCAGGATAATGCTCTTGTCGGTGATGAAGCCGATGCGTTCGGCTTCAGGACGGCCGTCCTGGACGAACTGGCGGTTGCCGGAGTATTCGACGACGTAGCCGTTGGGGGCTCCGCGGAAGAAGGCGGCGGTGCGGCCGCGGACGGTCATGTCCTTGCGATGCAGCCAGGCGTCTCCGCCGAGGGCGGCGACCATCTGGTCCAGGAGGATGCGGCCGCGCTGTTCCTGGGTCTGTCCGGCGGTGCGGGCGGGAGCGGCGCTAGGGATATCGCTGGCCTGGGCGTGGGCGTGGAGGGGCGCGAGCGTGGCGGCGAGCGTCAGGCCGAGGAGGAGTGTTGCCGGTTTGAGGGTTGTTGGTTTCATGTCTCCTACGGGTGCTTAGCCTACCAGCACAGCGCCTCCGTTGACGTTGAAGATCTCTCCGGAGATGAATCCGGCGAGTGGGGTGCAAAGGAAGAGGATGGGTCCTGCGATCTCGTCGGGCTGCGCGGCGCGGCCCAGTGGGATGAGCGACAACACCTGTTTGGACGTCTCAGGATGGTGGAGGGCAGCGGCGGACATCTCGGTGTCGACCCAGCCGGGAGCGACGCAGTTGCAGTAGATTCCGGTGGCGGCGAGCTCGGAGGAGAGGCTCTTGGTGAAGGCGACGAGAGCGCCTTTGCTGGCGGCGTAGTCGGCGTGGAAGGCCTCGCCGCGCTGGGCGGCGGTGGAGGCGACGAGGATGATGTGTCCGCGTGGGCCGCCTGGGGAGCGGTGTTGAGACTGCATCTGGGCGACCGCGGACTGGACGAGGCCGAAGACACTGTCGAGGTTGGTGCCGATGGTTCCGCGCCACTGATCGGAGGTCATGGAGGCGATGGGTGCGTCGTGCGAGGGCCAGATGCCGTGGTTGACGATGAGGCAGTCGAGTTTGCCGAAGGCCGCGATGGTGGCGGCGACGAGGGCCTGTCCGTCCTCGATGCTGTTAAGGGACTGCTGGATGGGGAGGCAGAGCTCGGGACCGCCGCACTCGGCAGCGAGGGCGTTGGCTTGATCGGCTGCGGACTGGTAGCTGAAGGCGACGCGGGCTCCGGCCTGATGGAAGAGGCGGACTGCGGAGGCTCCGATGCCGCGGGAGCCTCCGGTG
Source organism: Granulicella sp. dw_53 (assembly GCF_018449545.1). Taxonomy (GTDB): domain Bacteria; phylum Acidobacteriota; class Terriglobia; order Terriglobales; family Acidobacteriaceae; genus Edaphobacter. Next base: position 76,419 of record NZ_JAAVUR010000022.1, read on the forward strand.
ATGAGGGCGGTTCGGCCTGTGAGGGAGAGGGGAACGCCTGTGACTTGCGCGATGTGCATGGTTCCGACGCTACCGAAGGCTGTTGGCATGTGCAAGTTGGGATTACTTCGACTTCGGCTTCGGCTTGGCGCTCTTTTTGCTGAGGAGAGCGCGGCGTTCTTGGATGAGCTTCTTCTGCTGTGTGGCGGGTAGGGCGAGATTGGCGCGGGTCCTGGGTGGGAGCTTGGCCAGGGTGATGGCGTGGGCGTGGCGGAGCTGGTCTTCCCACTCGGGGTTGCGGAAGACCTGCCAGTGCTCCGCGGCCACCCAGTGGATGCGGGCCATGTAGGGCGCGGGGTAGAGGCCTTCGAGCTCGAGGAGCTCGGAGTAGCGCTCGGGGCCGGCGGAGTAGGAGAGGACGGCTCGGGTTTTGCCTTCGACGGGTTCGTCGAGGTTGATGAGGGCGAACATCTTGCCGCCGATGGCTTTGTCGCCGACCCAAAAGACGAGGTTGTTGCCCCACTGGAGCGTCTCCACGGCGTGGGAGAGGGTGAGGAGGAAGGCTCGGAGGCGTTCGGCGTCCATGGAGGGAGTATAGGTGGTCTTCTGGGCACCCCCTCCCCCCCTTGGTGGGCATAAGTGGTGCTTTTTGTTGCGTTTGCGGGGATGGTGCGTTGTAAATTATTGATTTCATGTCGGTTATGGCCAAATTCTTGACTCTATTTGGGTTACGTCCTTTCTTTGGTTTAAATGGAAAAGCCCCTGCCTTTCGGCACGGGGCTTTTTGTCTGCTGGTTCTATTTTATGGGATCGGCTGAAACTAAAGTGCCACTTTTTTGGAAGTCTTATCTTGTTGATTCGGCTTTAGTTACGGTGAGATTTTTGGTTTTGGGGGCTTGACAGGATTTTGTGCTGGTCCGCCTTGCAGAGGCTGGGAGAAAGCGTTCATATGAACCCTTGTATGGGCGCTAGAATTCGTCCATGGGTTGGCTCACGAGACTTGGATTTCTTGCCGTCGGTCTATTTCTTATCTTCCTAGCAGTTGTGCAGATGCATACTGGTCGCATAGTTTTCGAAAACGCAAGTTATCACCAGACTACCTTTGCAGCGGGGGGAATTGGTGTCGGCATCGTGATCCTGCTGCTTGCCTTCCTTCCTCGACGCGAATGGCTTTATAAGCACATCACTACAAGACGGCGAGGTCGATTGACGAAACACTAGAACGGTTTGGGTGGGGTGGGAGAATCTGAATGGGCTGGGGGAGGGTTTACTTCCCACCCTTCGCGAGAGGCCGAAGGATGGGGCACCCGGGCGGTGTGCGTTATGGAAGGAAGGCGGTCGTGCTTCGCACGATACCCCACCCTATTTGCGGTGAGACTGCAAATAGGATGGGGCACCCGCTTTTGTGGCTTGGGGAGGTATGTGGTGGTGTATTGGGGAATCGATCCTTGGGTGTCGACGGTCGTTCCGGTCCCTGGATTTCCAGGTGAGGGGACTTTACAGCTTTGACATCCAGTTGGCGACGGTACGCCCGATCTCGTCGGGGGAATCTTCCTGCACGAAATGGATTCCCGCCACTGTCTTCTCGGTCAACGCTGGCCAGCTACGGACCAGGTTGACCAGGGTGTCATTGGTGAGGATCGCACCTGGCTCGACCTTCAGGAACAGTTTGGGCACATTGCTCTTTCCCAGCCAGTCCGCGTATTCCGTTGCGATGGCATGTACATCGGCGGGTTCGCCTGCGATGGGTATTTGGCGGGGCCAGGTTAGTGTCGGCCGCCGCCCCTCGCCAGGTTCGGCGAATGGGCGTCGATACTCCGCCATCTCCTCGTCAGAGAGCTTACGCAGGATGGCGTTCGGCAGGATCTCTTCGATGAAGTAGTTGTTCTGCAGTACCATCTCCTCGCCAGCCTCGGAACGGATCGCCTCCAAGGCTGAACGCATTTTCATGTGGTCCCAATGGTCCCGGCCCTGCGGCGCTACGATCGCCTCCATGAATGCGATTCCCTTGACCGCGTCGCGATGGCGGTTGGCCCAATCGAAGCCGAGGGCCGAGCCCCAGTCGTGGACGACGAGGGTGACACGCTCGCGCACATTCAGCGCCTCGAGGAGGGCGTCGAGGTAGCGGCGGTGCTCGACGAAGCGATACGAGTTGGGGCCACTGTCAGGCAGTTTGTCGGAGTCGCCCATGCCGATCAGATCGGGGGCGATGCAGCGGCCTAACGGCTCCAGGTAGGGCAACACGTTGCGCCAGAGGTACGACGAGGTGGGGTTCCCGTGCAGCAGGACGATGGGGTCGCCTTGTCCCACTTCCACGTATGCCATCTCGTGGCCGAGGACTTTTCGCCGCTGTTTTTGATATTTAGGTGTTGCAGAGATCATGGTCACTTCTCCTTCTTTTAGATCGCATGTTCTGCCATAGCATCTGGCTCGCCAAAGTAGAGTTAGTGCCGTTGACAGTGGAGTCGATGGCTAAGGTGTTGTGTTGATGGAGGGATGGGTTGGTTGCTTGGTGGACGATGCTGGATTGGGTAAGACCGAAAGAGGATGATGGCCCGACACTGACGATCTTCCGTCTTGATTTTGGTCGCGAATCGCTGGTCGATACGACGGTTTGAGGGGGGAGTGCGGCATGGGGCCAGGGAAGGTTTACGTCCCACCCTTCGCAAGAGACAGAGGCGCGAAGGATGGGGCACCCGGGCTTTGGTTCCTGGGAAAGGAAGGCGGTCGGGCTTTCGCCCGATACCCCACCCTATTTGCGATGAGACTGCAAAAAGGGTGGGGCACCCGGATTTGTGGTGGCCTCTAGAGTTTGGGGATGGTTAGGTGGAGGTGGGTTAGGTGGGTGTAGGTGAGGGTGTAGGTGTCGGGTTGGGTTGGGGTGGTGGGTTCGGCTTTGAAGGTGGTTGCGTCGGTGCTCAGGGTGATGGGGAGGTTGGGCAGGGTCCAGGTTTTGGCGGTTAGTTTTTCGTTGAGTTGAGATGGGTTCAAGCCGGGGGCGTGGATGAGGAAGGTGACGTCGCCGGTGGTGGTGATGTCGAGGCCTTCGGAGGTGGCGGTGGCGTCGATGGGGGGTGATTGGTAGAGGCGGATCCAGCCTATTTCGCCGGTGTTGTGGTTGAGTTTCTTTCGGTCGTTTTTCGGGAGGCTCTTCGGGGTTTCGTTTGTGGTGTCTTCGCTGGTGGGTTGGGCGATTGCTTTGCTGGTGTCTGGGCTGTTGGCTAGAGGTTTGGTGGAGGCGGTGCGCCATTGGATGGTGGCGGGGTGGAATTGGGTTGGGGGGCCGGAGGTTCTGGTGTGGGTGGTGGATTCGCCGCCGAAGATGAGGGTGGGGCTGATCCAGGCGGTCTGGGCGCGGCGTGAGTCGGGGTGCCTGGCGGACAGAGGGCTGCGGGTGG
>NZ_JAAVUR010000023.1 GCF_018449545.1 Granulicella sp. dw_53
GGGGGGGCGGGGGGGGGGGGGGGGGGGGGGTGGGGGTGGGGGGGGGGGAGCGGTTGGGGGAGAAGAGGGGGTCGTCCGGCGGGCCTGGTAGGGGGCTTACGTCGATGAGGAGCGAGGAAGCAGCGTCGTGCGGGCCGCCGGAGAGCGCGGAGACGAAGCTGGCGGCGGGACGAGCCTGGATGAGGGTGGTGCGGACGGTGTCGCGCACGAAGTCGTGGACGAAGGAGGGCTGGCGGAAGCGGACCTCGGTCTTGGCGGGGTGGACGTTGACGTCGACCTCCTGAGGGGGCATCTCGAGGAAGAGCAGGACGACGGGGAAGCTGGTGGGCGGGAGGATGTTGCGGTAAGCCTCGGAGAGGGCGTGGAGGATGAGCTTGTCGCGGATGAGGCGCTGGTTGACGAAGACGTAGACGGAGTTGCGGTTGAGTTTCTGGAGCTCGGGCTTGGAGACGAAGCCGGTGATGCGGAGGTAGCCGGGGTCGGCCGGGGTGTAGTCGGCGTCGCGCTTCCAGGGGGGAGGCTCGGGGAGGCCGGCGCGGGTAAAGTCCATCTCGGCGGCGGTGGGGAGCATGAGGTGGAAGGTGTCTTTGCCGAAGATCTGGAAGAGGCGGTCGCCGTTGCTGCTGACGGCTGGCGCGACGAGGAGGGCCTGGGTAGCGGAGTGGAGCTCGAAGTGGCGGTTAGGGTGGGCGAGGGCGTAGTGGGTGACGAGGGCGGCGATGTGGGAGAGCTCGGTCTGCTCGGACTTGAGGAACTTGCGGCGGGCGGGGGTATTGAAGAAGAGATCGCGGATGGTGATGGTGGTTCCGGCGGGAAGGCCAGCGGGCTCGACGCGGAGAATGTTGCCGCCGGCGATTTCGACCAGGGTTCCGGCTTCGTCTTCGGGGGCGCGGGTCTCCAGCGTGAGGCGGGAGACGCTGGCGATGGAGGGGAGAGCTTCGCCGCGGAAGCCGAGGGTGGCGATGGAGAGGAGGTCGTCGGAGGTGCGGAGCTTGCTGGTGGCGTGGCGCTCGAAGGCGAGGAGAGCGTCGTCGCGGACCATGCCGTGGCCGTTGTCGATGATGCGGATGAGTTTGCGGCCACCGCCTTCGATCTCGATGCGGATGCGGGTGGCTCCGGCGTCGAGGGAGTTTTCGAGGAGCTCTTTGACGACCGAGGCGGGACGTTCGACGACCTCGCCAGCGGCGATCTGATTGGCCACCAGGTCGGAGAGGATGCGGATGCGGCCCATCCTCCGATTGTACCGAGGAGACGGAGATAGAAACGGCAGAGTCTCTGGTGGAGACTCTGCCGTTGGTTTCTAAGACTGATCCCCGGTCGTGGTGGACTGGGGAGTGCTGCTGTTAGCTGATGCTTTTCGCTCCAAAGCGGCGATAGAGGGTAGCAGCGCCACCGAGCAGGCCAGTGCCGAGCAGGGCGATGGAGCCGGGCTCGGGAACTGGTGAAGGAGATGCAGGAGACGCGGTAAAGGAGCCGTAGGAGGCGCTCTGCTCGTTGTTGTAGTAGAAGGCGTAGCCGGAGGTGGTGTGGAGGGCGAAGCGGAACGGGTTGAGCCCGATCTCCTGGCTGAAGGTGATGTCGGTGAGGACGCCGTTGGTGAACTGGATGAGGGTGTTGGTTGCTCCGGCGAGGCTGAAGGTCTGGCCGTCGATGTTGAAGGTCAGGGCGCTGATGGTCGCGGAGGGAGAGGTCTGGTTGTAGGTGGAGACGCCCGAGGAGACGGGGGCAGAGGCGATCGTAAACGATCCGGTTCCGCTGAAGTCCGAGCCGGTATTTCCTGTCATCACCAAGTTGTAGGTGATGGAGGAGGCGTGCAGGGAGCTGGGGATTGCAAGGGTAACGACGGCGGCTGCAAATGCGATGAAGGCAGCCTTTACCAGAGATTTCTTGCTGCTATTGATGAACTTAAACATGGTCTTTCCTCTAGGCAGAATCTGAAGTTGTTGCAGTATGAATGCCATTGCATAGAGCATGTACCGTGCCAAACGTTTGTGGGTATGTGAAGTAATTTGCAGCCCATTTTCGTTGATTCCCAGAACCCAGGTCTTCTAAATGAGCACTTCTTTTCTCAGATGGGATTGGCGGGTGGGCAAACTTTTGCCTTTTCTGGGAAAGTCCGGAGAGAAGTGAGGGTGGTTTTGCGGGAGATGTTTGGGTTTGCGGGATGTCGAGGAAGCGGTGTTCTCGTAGCGGGCTTATAAGTGGAGACCCGAGGCGTTTTAGCGCGAGAGAAGAGCAGAGCTTGGAGGGCCGTCGAGAAGACTTGAGCTTGAACGGCTCTCGGATTCGGCTGGTACCACGAGACTGGCTTCGAGAAGTCGAATCGTGTCGAGGAGCTCATCGGGGGGAAGCGGACGGGCGAAGTGGTATCCCTGATAGAGGTTGCAGCCGAGGGAGCGCATCATTCCGACCTCAGCGTTCGTTTCGGTGCCCTCCGCGAGGACCTCGATGCCCAGGCCGCTGGCGAGCTCGATGAGGGACTTACAGATGGCCATGCTGGTGACGGTCTGGTCGACGCTCTGAATGAATTCGCGATCGATCTTAAGGCGGTCGAAGGGCAGCGTCTTGAGGTAGCTGAGGCCGGAGTATCCGGTTCCGAAGTCGTCGATGGCGATGGTGATGCCCATCTTGCGCAGCGCCTGGAGGATGAAGAGGGTGCGATCGATGTCCTGAATGACGGTCGTCTCGGTGAGCTCGATGGACAGGTTGAGAGGCGAGACGTGGTTCTCTTCCAGAGCTTCACAGATCTGCAGGACTGCATCGGGGTTGAGAAACTGGCGCGCCGAGAGGTTGATGGAGATCTTGAGGACTTCGAGCGGGGTACCTGCCCAGCGGCCCAACTGACGGCAGACCTGATGGAGGACGCGCATTCCGATTGCGTCCATGAGGCCGCTGGCCTCCGCGATGGGAATGAAGACGGCTGGCGAGACCATGCCGCGCTCGGGATGAGTCCAGCGGACGAGGGCCTCGGCGCCTACGACGCGGCCGAGAGCTGTATCGACGATGGGCTGATAGTGAACGCTGAACTGCTCCTGCTCGATGGCGAGACGAAGGTCGCGCTCGAGAAGGAAGACATCGCGGGCTTGCTCGTTTTGCCGGGGAGAGAAGAAGTTGGTGTGGACGCTGCCTTCGAGACGGCTCTCCGCCATAGCGGAGATCGCCTCGTTGATGAGGCGCTCGGCGTCGAGCTTGCCGCCGGTATGGAGGGAGACGCCAGCATTCATCTCCGGGCGCAGACTGAAGCCGGGAAGGATGAGTTCCCTCTCGGTGGCGAGACGAAGGGACTCGATCTGCTGTGCGAGCGGAAGCTGGCTGCCTTGAAGCTCAAGGGCGAAGATAAAGGTGTTGGAGTCCACGCGGCAGAGCGGCACCTCGTTGCCGAGGAGCTCGGCGAACCGGGTTGCGATGGCGGCCATCACGGAGCCGACCGCAGCCTGACCGAAGGCGGCGGCGATCTTGTCGTAGTTGCTTACGTTGATGGCGCAGATTGCGAGATGGGTCTCGGCCGGCATCCTCCGGGAGAGGATGCGCATGAAGGCGTCGCGTGTGGGCAATGAGGTGATCGGATCGAAGTCGGTGAGTTGACGCAGGCTGGCGTCGAGCTTCAGGATGGCGCATTCCGTATCGGCGAGAAGGGTGCCGCTCTGCTGGTTGGATTGCGCGGACGGCTCAGGGAGGATACCTTCCTGAGCGTAGTTCCTGAGACTTTGTGCGGCGAGATAGATGGGCTGGATGAAGGAGTTTAGAACGAAGAGTGTGAGGAAGGTCGCGCCCAAGGTCGCGACGACGGCTATCCCCAGGACCTCAAGCTCAAGGCCGCAGGGCGATCCTGAGCGAAAAAAGTAACAGATCAGCGCAAGCAACGGAATCTGCATGCCAGCGACGGCCAGGAACAGAATCTTGTTGCGGTGTTTGATGAGCGGTAATCCTGAAGTGGCTCTTTCGAGCCAGAATTTATTCATTAATGGACCGTATGTCTCGACAGGCCAGAAGTTAAGACTCTTCCCGCTGTTGAAAAACTAGAAGAACTGCAAAGATGCCGCCATCACACGATTGGGTGATAACACTGTGTTAATAATGAAAGCCGGCTCTTACGGAGAGCCGGCCTAGGGACGCCACAGATGAATTGGTCTATTTCTTCTTCGTTTTCTTAGACTTCGACTTAGATTTGGACTTGGACTTTTGTGAGGCTTTGTCGCTTTCGGACTTTACGTCGCGGTCTCCGACCATATGAAGACGCATAAAGTTTGTGGCTCCGGATTTGGTCCGGGTGCCGGCGACGATGCCCACGATCTGGCGCGACTGCACGAAGCCGAACTGCTCCAACATCTCTTCCGCCATATCGACGAGCTTGTCGGTGTCGTGGAAGCGCTTGCAGAGGATAGGAAGCGTACCCCAGAGGAGCATGCAGCGGTTAATCACTGCCTCGAAGGGGGAGAGAGCGAAGATGGGTGGGTCCGGGTGGTACTTGGAGAGGAGACGCGCGGTGGACCCGGTCTCGGTGAAGATGGCGATGGCTGCGAGGTCGAGGTCGTCGGCGGCGTGGGACATGCACTCGCAGATGGTCTCGGCGACGGAGAGGCGTGTGGCGTGAGGGATGAGCCTTGAAGGCGAGGGGTCGATGCGGATCTGGTGCTCGGTCTCGACGACGATCTTGGCCATCATGGCGATGGCCTCGACGGGGTATTTGCCGGCGGCGGTCTCTCCGGAGAGCATGACGGCATCCGTGCCGTCGTAGATGGCGTTGGCGACGTCTGAGGCTTCGGCGCGGGTGGGGCGCGGATTCTCGATCATGGACTCGAGCATCTGCGTGGCGGTGATGACGGGCTTGCGGTACTCGGCGGCGCGGCGGATGATGTGCTTCTGGATGGCCGGGACTTTCTCGGGCGGGACTTCGACGCCGAGATCGCCGCGGGCCACCATGATGCCGTCGGCGACTTCGAGGATCGAGTCGAGGTGCTCGATGGCCTGGGGCTTTTCGAGCTTGGCGATGACCCAGGCGTCGGACTTGAGGGCGGCGAGGCGGCCTTTGACGTGGCGAACATCGTCGGCTGTGCGGACGAAGGAGACGGCGACGGTATCGACGCCCTGACCGATGGCGAAGATGAGATCTTCTTCGTCCTTCTCGGTGAGCGAGGGAACCTTGACGGGAATACCGGGCAAGTTAATGCCCTTGTTTTCGCCGAGGGTTCCGCCGTTGACGATCATGCAGACGACGTCCACGCCCTTGACCTGCTCGACGATGAGCTCGATGAGGCCGTCGGAGAGCAGGATGCGGGAGCCGGGCTCGAGGTTCTCGGCGAGGGTCTTGAAGGTGGTGCCGACGAGAGAGGCAGAGCCTTCGATCTCGCGGGGAGTGATGGTGAGGTGCTTGCCAGCGACGAGCTGGACGGACTTGTGGTCCTTGAGCTTGCCGGTGCGGATCTTGGGGCCCTGGAGGTCGGCGAGGATGCAGATGGGCTTGCCCTCTTCGCGAGCGATGGTACGGACCATCTGGATGAGCTCGGCCTTCTGGGCGTGGGTGCCGTGCGAGAAGTTCAGCCGGGCGACGTCCAGGCCAGCGCGGACCAGCTGACGGAAGACCTGTGGGGTACTACAGGAGGGGCCGAGGGTGGCGACGATCTTGGCACGCCGTGTGCGTTGGAACTCTGGAAAGGAGGTCTCGTTCGACATAGTTTTTTCAGTTTGGAGCGTAGGACTTTTCATGGCGCGGGCGAATTTTCCTTTTGCAGATCGCTTCGTTGGAGTTCGAGTGGCTGGACCACGCCTGAATTGACGTCCGAAGGCAATTCTAACCGCGAGGAGCGATATGTGCGGGAGAATTGGCGGTGGAGGGTACGGAAGTAGAGTCGTCCGGGTCGGAGTAAAGCTGAGCATTAAACTCCGCGCCACAGAGAATGCTGAAGGCTGTGATATAGAGCCAAAAGAGAAGTGCGATGCCCGCTCCAAGGGAGCCGTAGACCTGAGAGTAGTTGGCAAAGCGCGTGACGTACCAACCGAAGGTGAGGGTGGAGAGGAACCACATGGCCGTGGCAGCGATGGCTCCGGGGAGGGTGCGCTTCCAAGTCTGCTGGAGGGGCGTGCCGAGGTGGTAGAGCAGAGCGACCAGGCCGATGCTGCCGGTGAGCGCCACGGTCCAACGGATGAGCAGGGCGACGACGTAGACGGGACCGCGGGCGGATGGCATGACGTGCATCGCGAGCCAGTTGGTGATGAGGTGTCCGAAGACGACGAGAGAGCTGGTGATGACGAACGGCAGAAGCGAGAGCGGAACGAGCAGGTAGGCGCGGGCGCGGCGTCTCCAGACGGTCCAGCAGTCCGGGGGGAGATGGTAGGCGCGGCGCAGGCCCTCCATGAGCTTGGCGATGACGCTGGAGGCTCCGGTGATGCTGACAAAGAAGGCGAGGACCAGGACCCGGCCGGAGCGGGAGCTGGCGGGCGCCTGGACGAAGTAGCTCTGGAGGAGGGGGCTGACGTCGGAGGGCAGGACGCGATCGAAGAAGCCGGCGAGCTGGAAGCGGAGCGGAGTGGTATCGGGCAGAAGGCCGATGACGGCTGCCATGACGATAAGGGCGGGAAAGAGCGAGACCATCGCAGAGTAGGCGGTCGATTGGGCGAGGTTGAAGAGGTCGTGGCGCACGGCCCGGAGGAAGACCTGTTGAAGATGAGAGGGGGCGCGGAGGATTTTTCGTCTCATAGACGGTCTCCGCGAGACGGCGTAGAAGAGAGCAGAGCTAGGCCTTCCACCGGAGCAGGAACTCGGTGACGGAGTGGGGTTCCATGGTGCCGATGTGGCCGAACTCCTTGTTGGCCTGCGAGAAGAGGAGTTTGCCGTGGGAGTCGAGGACGGCGAGGGCGGGAACTCCCTTGGCGATGGGCACCTTGTACCGTTGGGCGATGTCGACGTTGTGGTCCATGTGGCCGATTTCGATGCGGACGAGGATGAAGTTTTGGGCGAGGATTTGAGCGTTGGGGGTCTGGTGGAGGTACATGTCGAGGACCTGGCAGTCGCCGCACCAGTCGCCGCCGAAGTCCAGGATGATGCGCTTATGCTCTCTGCCAGCCCTCTCTATGGCGGCCGCGATATCGGCCTTCGGGTTGGCCTGGGCGAAGTAGATGTGTTTGCCGGTGGCGGGGACTCTCGAGGGGGCTGGCGCGAAGACTTGCGCGATTAGCTGTCCCCAAGGCTGTAGCAGTGCGAACGCGAGAGCAAGCGGCGCAGTGCGGAGTAGGGGATGTTTTGGGTTCATGGAGGTTCGGTCCTTGATTGTACGCGGCTCCCGGTAGTAGAGATGATGCATGAAAGCTCTCACCGAACGCAAAGGGAGTGCGTTCGGTGAGGTTGTGGCAGCGGAGATGGGCGGATCATTTTCCGGAGTAGTAGCCGTCGCGGGTCTGGACGGTGAGCTTCTTCTGCTGATCGGGCTGGCGGAGGGTTAGGTCGATCTGGTGGTAGCCGTCGGCGGCGGTGGCCTGGTCGGGCGTGTATCCGAGGCGGTACTGGGCGCGTAGCTCTTCGGCGATCTGGGTGTAGATCTGGGCGGTGGTCTGCTTCTTGGAGACCTCGAAGAGGCGGCCTCCGGTCTCGTCGGCCATGCGCTGCAGGATCTTCTTGCCGTCTACGCGGGCGGTAGCGGGGCCACGTTGACCTCCGCCGTTGTTGCCTCCTCCGCCGCCGCTCCCGGGGAAGCGGCCTCCACCACCGGGGAAGCCTCCGCCGGGAAACCGGCTTCCACCTCCGCCGCGCTGGCCCTGGTCGTGCTGAGGCTCCTCGCCTTTGAAGTAGATGGCGTAGAGGATGGTATCGGCGCGCTGGGCGGCTTCGATGGCCTGGGTTAGGGTCTCCTTGCTTCCGCTATCGACGCCGTCGGTGAGGAGGATGAGGGCCTTGCGGCCCTTCTGCTTGTGCATCAGCTCGTCGGAGGCGAGGAAGGTGGCGTCGTAGAGGGCGGTGCCGCCGTGGGAGCCGCGGCCACGGCTTCGGTGATCGGAGTCGTCGGAGGAGTTCGAGGTATCGGTGTTGGAGCTGGGGGTGTCGACCTCTTTGAGGGCGGCCTGGAGCTTGGGGCGGGAGAGCGTGAGGTCCTGCAGGAGCTCGACGGTGCGGGCGAACTGGATGACGAAGGCCTTGTCCGGGTCGCGATCGCCGGGCGAGGTGAGCATCTCATCGAGGAAGGCGCTGCTGGAGGTGCGTTCGTCGTCGAGGACGCTGCGCTGGGACTGGCTGGTGTCGACGAGCAGGCCGAGGATGAGGGGGAGGTTGGCGTCGTGGTCGAAGTAGCGGATGGTCTGGGGGTTGTTATCGACGCGGAGGACGAAGTCGTCCTTGGTGAGGTTCTGGACGAGAGCGCCTTTTTTGTCGCGAACAACGACTGGCAGATTGACGAGGCGGGCGTCGACGGAGAGGGTGGTGGTTGCGGGTTGAGGCTTTGTCGAAGAGTCCTGGGCTGGGAGGAGGAGCGGAAGGCAGAAAAAGAGTCCGCTAAACAGAAGAGGGCGAACGGAGGGCCGTATAAAAGTAACGCTCATGTGGGTTTAGACGGGGATTGCAGCGATCAGTTGCGGTTCGAGGCGTGTTTACAAGGGGAAGACGCCGCCGACCGACAGGGACGGGCGGCTGGGTGTATTCTGACGGCTCAATGAAATTATCTCTATTTATGCTTGCAGGCCTCACCGTTTCGGCATGGGCAGGCGGAGATGTGCGGGTCGCTCCGCCGATGGCACTTGCAGCGGAGAGTGCTATAAAACCTGCCGCGAAGGTCAAGGCTCCCGGTGGGTTTGCGAAGACGATTGTGTTGTGGCCGGGGGGTGCTCCGGGGGCGCTGGGGAAGGAAGATGGCGATATCCCGAAGCTGTACGAATATCCGGCGTCTGGCGAAGGGGTGCGGTCGGTGGTGATCGTGATGCCGGGCGGAGGCTATCGCAACCTGATGATGGAGAAGGAGGGCGCGGCGGAGGCACGATGGCTGAGCGCCCATGGAGTGACGGCCTTTGTGCTGGAGTACCGGCTGGGTCAGCGGTACGTGTTCCCTACCCCGATGCTGGATGGCGCGCGGGCGGTACGGTATGTGCGGAGCCACGCGGACGAGTTAGGAGTCGCAAAGGACCGGATCGGGGTGTGGGGTTTTTCAGCGGGCGGGCATCTGGCGGGATATCTGGCGACGGTGCACGATAAGGGCGACCTGCGCTCCGCGGACCTGATCGAACGAGTGAGCGACCGGCCGGATTTCGCGATCCTCTCGTATGCGCGGTTGAGCATGGACGCGTCGATTCCGCGAGAGACGAATCTGGAGGGGCTTCTCGGAGATCATCCGACGCCGGAGATGTTGCGGGCGGTATCGATCGACCGGCTGGTGAACAAGGACACTTCGCCCAGCTTCGTCTATGCGACGACCGGCGACCAGACGGTGAATGCGATGAGTGCGACCTCCTACTACGACGCATTGAAACGGGCAGGGGTTCCAGCGGAGTTGCATATCTTTGAGCGGGGGCGGCACGGAACGGGGATGGGGTTAGGTTTGAAGGGCTTCGAGGAGCTGGCGGTGGCTCCTGTTCTGGTGGCGAACTGGATGCAGGTGCATGGCTGGATGGCTGCCTCCAGGAACGCGGACTAGCAAGTCTCACGGTTGGGTCTGGCGTCTTCTTGCAAGACCGTTATTTTCACCTGCGTCGAACCATACTATTTTCCGAGTAAGAAAGACCTATGCAGTTATGCCAGTAGTTGCCGTCAAAGATAGTGAAAGAGCATGAGACGGCGCTCGGCAAAGGCTGCCTGAACCGGACTGGTTCGATGAGAAGAAATGACGCTAGTTATGCCTCGGTCCATCAACAGATCCATCCCTCGCGCAGAGGATGGAAAACGGTACGACGAAAGTTGTAGAAATTGGAAATAGCCCACCATTTCGCGTGAAATTGCGAGACCATTAGTTACGAAAGTTTGACCGTTTCCGGTACCGGTAAAGATTAGGTCGACTTGTACGTCTGCAACTGTTTTGAGGTTTCTTCGTGCACGCCTCTTTCCCTTTGAAGTTACGTGGTCTCTCAATTCGGTACGCCGTCCCCGTTCTGCTGCTCGTGATCGTTCTATGGCAGCTAGGCGTTGCGACGTCGTCGAATAAATACGGGGTGAGCCTGGGCAACGTAGTGACCCTGATGCTATGCGCAGCGATGGTAAGCCTGCTGTGGCGAGAACGGGATCATGCTCTGGAACGGCAACGGGCCGAAGAGGCAGATCAGCGTTTTATTACGGCGGCCGAGAACGGGCTGGACGCATTCTTTCTATTCGACGCCGTGCGCGACCGTGAAGGAAAGATCTGCGACTTCCGTTTTCGATACGTGAATAGCAAGGCAGAGGAGTTGCTGGACAACTCCCGAATGCAGATCATCGGACGCCTGATGCGCGTTCTGCTGCCGGTGAAGCGCGACAGTGAGTTTTTTATCGGCTGCTGCCGGGCGGTCGAGACTGGGATCCCGATGGACCGGGAGAGCGCGATCGACAACGCCATGGTCAACGCAAAGTGGCTGCGCATGCGCGTGGTGAAGCTGGGCGACGGAGTCGCAGTTACGGCGATCGACTTAAGCCAGACCAAGGAGAGAGAAGAGCGCTACGAAGAGATCGAGAGTTTCTCCGATTCGATCTTCGAGAGCGCTCCCTTCAGCATTATTGCGACGGATGCGAACGGCTTGATCACAGCCATGAACCAGGCGGCGGAGCGACTCTCGCAGTACTCGCGTGGCGACCTGATCGGGAAGGCTACGCTGGCTGTTCTGCACGATGCGGCCGAGTTGCAGACACGAGGACATGAGCTGGCGTCGGAGGGATCGGCCCCGATGGAGGGATTCGCGGTACTTGCAGACAAAGCCTCGCGGGGCGATATGGAAGAGCGCGAGTGGACCTATGTCCGGAAGGATGGATCCCGCGCTCCGGTGAGCGTGGCACTGCGCGCGATCCGAACCTCTGCAGGAAAGGTCGAAGGGTATGTCGGGATCGCGTCGGATATTACCGACCGACTGCAGATGATGGAGTACGTGACGCACCTGGCGACCCACGACCACCTTACCGGGCTGGCGGGACGTACGCTGCTGCGCGAGCGTCTGCTCCAGGCTGTAGAGCGGGCGAAGGTGAGCGGAAGGAAGGTCGCGGTCTTCGTGATGGACCTTGACCACTTCAAGCGAGTGAACGACTCGCTGGGGCACCAAGCAGGAGATCAGGTGATCCGCGAGGCCGCGCAACAACTGCGCAGCGCGGTCCGGACCACGGATACGGTGGCAAGGATGGGCGGCGACGAGTTTGTGATTGTGCTGCAGGATATCCAGACCATCGATGACATCGACCAGTTTGCGCAGACTCTGGTGCAGCGCATGGCCAATACCATGGTGGTGAATCACTATGAGCTGAACGTCACAGCGAGCATAGGGGTGTGCATCTATCCCGACTTTGCGAGCGATGCAGATAAGCTGCTGGAGCGTGCGGACGCCGCGATGTATGCCTCGAAGGAGGGTGGAAGGAACCAACATCAGATCTTCAACTCCGCGATGCTGAAGGAGACCTCCGCCCGTCTGAGCATGGAGCACGAGTTGCGCCACGCTTTGAAGAACAAGGAGTTCAGCCTGGTGTATCAACCACAGGTTTCTCTGCGTACTGGCGAGGTGGTTGGACTGGAAGCTCTGCTGCGATGGGATAACGCACGCCTGGGCCGCGTCGCGCCGGGAGACTTCATTCCGCTTGCTGAAGAGACTGGACTGATTGTGTCGATCGGAGAGTGGGTCTTTCGGCAGGCATGCCTGGAGGGCAAGCGGATGGGAGACGCCATCGGCAGAGAGCTAAGTGTGGCCATCAATCTCTCGCCGCGCCAGTTCCGGCAGAAGAATCTGTTGGAAGTGATCGAGCGCGCTCTTGAAGAGAGTGGGTTGAATGCTAGAAACCTGGAGATTGAGATCACGGAGAATACCCTGATGATCAACTCCGCCGCGAACCTCGAGATGCTGCAGAAGATTCGCGAGTTGGGCGGACGCATTGCCATCGACGACTTCGGAACAGGCTTTTGCAGCTTCTCCTATCTGCTGGAGTATCACGTCGACCGGTTGAAGATCGACCAGAGCTTTGTGCGGCGCGCTGTTGTCGACGTCAACGCCGCGGCTGTGGTGCGGGCCGTGATCGCGATGTCGCATGGATTGAATATCAAGGTGGTCGCCGAGGGAGTTGAGACCGAAGAGCAGCTACGCTTTCTACGCCGTCGCAGGTGCGACGAGGCGCAGGGCTACTTATTTGCACGGCCTATGTCTGCGGAGGAGTTTCCGGCAGCGGTGGAGGCCATTGGACATGCATGGCAGCATGATGTGTCGCAGGATCTGTCGCGGTCTGCTGCTTTACCGGGAGCGGATCGATACGGTGAGGCGCAAGGCACCCTGGAAGCGCGAAGACATTCGTGATCCAAGATCTTCGTTCGGTTCTAAGCTGCTGGCAAAGATCGGGCTGTTCTACTCCTCCATCGCAGAGGAATAGAACAGCCCCGTTTATTAGCGCTCGATGGTCTCCCAGTTATTACCGAACTGCCTGACCGGTAAGCAAGGGGAGAAATTCAGAGGCACGATCGAGGGTGAGAAAATTGATGTGCGTGGGATCGAGTGCATAACCGACAAAGTGTGCCGGCTGGCCGTTTGGCGCGAAGATGACCGTAAATGCGAGGCGGCCATTCGAATCCGGAGCCGTTATAGTGGCCTGGAAAGGCGTAGCCGGTAGTACAACCGCACCTCCCATCTGAGCTTCACCGACAAAGAACGTAGTGGATCCCAGAACGTTTCCGGTTGTGGCCACAAAGTTACCACCCAGTGCGACCGGATTGGGAAGTCCGCTGGTCTCGACGGTCTGGCCGGTCAGAGAGAAGTTGTAACCGCCATCGAGCGAAGTTGCGGCAATCTGTTTATCGATTGAACCAGTGACACCAGCGAGACCGTCGCTCTCCGTCAAGGTGGCATTCTGTACCCTGCCCGGAACCTGCGGGGCAAAGAAAGAGAAGGTCTGGGTCATCTGGCTGGACTTCAACGTAAGCGTTCCAACGCCGGCCGCATTCAGGGTGTAAGTGCCAGTGATGGGAAGGGCCGGGAAGGTGCCAATCTCCGAGTTGTAG
Organism: Granulicella sp. dw_53; assembly: GCF_018449545.1. Classification (GTDB taxonomy): domain Bacteria; phylum Acidobacteriota; class Terriglobia; order Terriglobales; family Acidobacteriaceae; genus Edaphobacter. The sequence goes on from NZ_JAAVUR010000023.1 coordinate 13,131, forward strand.
TCTTCTACGCCAGAGATAATGTGGCCTTTACCGTCGGAGACGAGGCTGCCTACGATTCCCACTTTGCGCGAGATGATGTCTTTCCCCACGAGAGCGCCCTGGACTGCGAAAGAGTACTGACCTGTGAAGTTGCTGAGGTCGCTGTCGGTGCTGACAGCGTCCTTGGATACGGCAGGCTGATTCTGAAGCCCAAATGGAAGAGATTGAGCCATGAGTACTGGCGCCGAAGTAAGAATCAATCCGACGAGACTAAGGCATTTCTGAGGAATAGCGCGCATTTGAAGAACTCCAATCGTTGTTGTTCTTTTGTTGAAGGTGGGCTTACACAGTACGAGCTAAAAGGCATGGCGAGCGAAGCATCCCAAGACGCACTGCAAGTACGAGTGCATCGTCGTGAAGTTGAAAGCTTCTGGCTTAAGAACCAGAGTCGAGTCGCCTTATTCCTTGAATTTCGGATGTATAAGTCTTGCTGCCTTCTCTTTGGCAGTTGCGCTCATACTCGCGCTATGGACGGAACTGCAATATGCCAATGACTAGTCAGAGAAGACTGAGAAGTATTTCTCTGCACTACTGCTTGAATTTGTACAAGGTGGCCGGGGTGTTACTTCTCTCGTAACGAGTTATAGCTGGTTGGGCTCATACTACTCGTGACTAGTAGCATCTTAAGAAGCAAGTTTTCTAGAGTGAGCCGCGCTGATAGTCGCTAAGAAGTAGTTCGTCACTATCCTTACTTACACGAGTTATGCGCTCGTCCTTTCGGCTGCCGGCGAGGATACCGGCAGCCTTTCGCGTTAGGCGCGGCGGACGATGAGGTCGTTCTTCCACAGGGCGAGGACCACGTCCATCTGGCTGCCATGTGGAATGTCTTCTCCGTCCGTGACCTCGGCCCAAAGTGCGTTGACGGTCTTGTGGGTTCCGGCGGCGAGCAGGGATACAGCACGAGTCGCGTAAGCCTTGTGTTTGTTCGAAGGCGCGTACTGACCTGGATTGATTCCTTTGACCAGGCCGCCTTCACAGAGACTGAGGAACGCGTTGCGCGGACCACCCTTCCGCTGCGCTGTCGGGCTGGTGGGATACAGCTTCTTCACTGCATCATTCCAGCGCTCCATGGGGCTGAGCGCCTTGCCGTAGGTCTCCATCCGTACTGCAAGAAGTGCCGCTTCGCCGTATCTATTTGCCATCGTTCATTCCTTAGCGTGTCTCCAGAATGAATATTACCGGGTCTCTCGGTCGCCACGAGCGGATAGCTGCAAATTGACTCGGTTCGGAGGGGAGACTAGTCTCGCCAGACGGAGGGATTTCGATGAAAAACAGATTAAAGATCGGGTTGGCAGTTGTGGCACTCCTCATCGTCGTGGTCCTTATTCTTCCTCTGTTCGTCGATGCGAATCTGTTTCGTCCGATGCTGGAGACACAACTGACTGCGGCGCTGGGACGACAGGTGAAGGTGGGGGATCTGAGCCTCTCGGTCTTCTCGGGGAGCCTGGTTGCGAACGAACTTAGCATCGCGGGCGATCCTGAGTTCAGCCCGGAGCCGCTTCTGGTGGCAAAGCAATTGAAGATCGGCGTCGATATGAGGCCGCTGTTGTTTTCACGGAAGCTGCAGGTGCGAAGCTTCGAGGCGCAGGGTCCGGAGATTCATCTGGTGCGAGCCGCGGATGGAAGATGGAACTTCTCCAGCCTGGGGCGTGGCGGAGCGGGTAAAACGCAGATCGCGGGACAGCCCTCGGCATTTCCAGACCTTACCGTGGGTGTGATTACGATCAAAGAGGGTCGTGCGGTGGTGGAGAGTGTTCCCGCGCACGGGAAGCCGATGATCTATGAACATCTGAACGCTTCCATACAACAATTCTCGTTTGCCAAAGCTTTTCCGTTCACACTGAGTGCGGGTCTGCCGGCAGATGGAGCGATCACGGTGGCCGGGAGTGCGGGTCCTCTGAATCAGCAGGATGCCGCCACCACAGCGCTGACGGCCCAGGTGACAGCGAAGCATCTGGATCCGGTCGCGGCGGGGTTTGTGGATCCTGCGGCGGGTCTCTCCATGCTGGCGAATGTGGATGCGCACGCGGTATCGAACGGAGTGACGCTGACCAGCCAAGGCACGATTCACGCGGAGCGACTGGTGTTGCTGAAGGGCGGCAGTCCCGCTCCCAAGCCGGTGGAGTTGAGTTACAACATCGTTCACACGCTTAAGAACAACACCGGTCAAGTTCAGGATCTGGCAGTGAAGGCTGGCAATGTGGCAGCGCATGTGAACGGAAGCTACGAACTGGCGGGTGAGGCTCCGGTTATGAATCTGCGGCTTATCGCTCAGGCGTTGCCTATCGACGACCTGCAGGCCCTGTTGCCGTCGGTGGGGGTGAAGCTTCCTAACGGATCCGTGCTGCGGGGTGGAACGCTAACCACTACGCTCACCATTACCGGTTCGACAAAAGACAGTGTGATCGCGGGTCCTGTAGAGGTCGACAATACGCACCTCGCGGGGTTCGATCTGGGCTCGAAGATGTCCGGGATGGCGGCGCTGGGCGGCGTGAAGACAGGGGATACCACCAGTATCCAGACGCTGCGCACCAATGTTCGTGTGACTGATGCCGCGGTGCGAGCCGATAGCATCTACGCTCTGCTGCCAGCGCTGGGAGAGGTGAGCGGAGGCGGGACAGTGGCTCCGGGTGGCGCGCTGAACTTCAGCCTGAACCTGAAGCTCTCGACCACCCAGGGGATCGGGCAGGCCGGCGTTGGTATGCTGACGGCGCTCAGTGGAGTTGCGGGAGGCGCAGCTTCAACGGCTGCTAAAAACGGGATTCCGGTGACCGTGACCGGCACGACCTCGAATCCGGTGATCATGGCCGATGTTGGAAAGCTGCTGCAGAAGAATGCGGCCTCCATTCTCGGAGGGCAACTCCTGGGCAACGGCAAGAACCAGAAGACGGTCGACGCGATCACCAGCCTGTTTGGCAGGAAGAAGTAGCGGCCAGGACTTCCCTGCTTTGGTTGGTTAGCGCGTCTTCTTTTTGGTTTTGGCTTTTGCTACTTCCGCTGGAGGTAGGGGCTGTGAGTTGAGTGGGGCCTCCCATAGCCTTAGCCCGCCCTGCACGGCGTTGGCGTTTGCGCCTAGGATGACTCCCTCGGGGAGGTCCTTCATCAGTTTGGCGTTCCCTCCACCCAAGAGGACATAGTCTGCGACGAAGGCCGCGCGGAGACGGGCGACGATATCCAGTACGGATTTGCGCCAGCGCTTTTTGCCACGGCGCTCCAGGCCAGCGACACCGATGTACTCCTCGTAGGTGAGGCCGTGCTTGTACGGCAGGTGGGCGACCTCCAGGGGGATGATGGTGCCGTCGTAGATGAGCGCGGAGCCCAGGCCGGTGCCGGTCCCCAGGAAGAGCATGTGACCGCCACGGTATCCGCCGAGAGCCTGCATGGCCGCGTCGTTGATGAAGCGGATGGGCTTGCGGAAGGTCTTCTGGTAGGGAAAGTCGATCCAACCTGGAGCGAGGTTGTGCGGCTCGGCGAGCGGACGATCGTGGGCGACGGGGCCAGGGTAGCCGATGGAGATGGCGTCGTACTGCCAGGCAGAAGTGGCGGCGAGGACCTGCTGGGACATCTCTGTGGCGCTCATCGTGGGGCCGGAGACGATCTTGATAGGCACGAGGTTGTGGGTCGAGGCGACCTTGATGTGTGTGCCGCCGACGTCGATGACCAGTACGTTCATGAAGGCAAGGATACAACCTGGCGTTTCGCCTTTCCTGGTGGAGTACTCATGCTGAGGATCGCTCTGGAGCGAGCCAAAAGCCGATTAGCGGCCTACAGCTCTAAAATCACTTCGACCGCTTCGAAAACCATGGAAAACATTGGGCTTTCTTTTTTTTACGAATAACATTGACAATCATTGCTCGATAGATTTATTTTGGTGATGGGCACCTTGCCCTCAGGATGGATTACACTATGCGTAAAGTAATTGTGGCCGCCGCCCTCTCGCTGTCCCCGATGCTCCTGCATGCTCAGGCAACCTCGCCTGCCCCCACCCAGACCTCAGCTTTGGTCCAGCCAAAGGCATTCAACTCTTCCGCCGCTGAGAATGCTGCTGCAGTTCCGACCAACCAGCCGCTCCGCATCTCGACTGGCGTGACCGCACCCAAGCTGATCTCCACGGTCTCCATCGTTGAGAATGAGCGGATTCCTGCCACGCTGCGTGCGGCCGATCAGCTCGCGGTTGTCTCCATGATCGTCAACGCTGACGGTAAGCCTTCGGATCTGAAGATCGTCCGTTCGGTCGGTGCAGCCATGGACGTCAACGTTCTCTCCGCGGTCAGCCAGTATCGCTTCACCCCCGGCACCTTGGACCACCAGCCCACCGCGATTCCCTTGACCCTCGAGATCACCCTGCGTCATTCCACCCTGTAAGCTTTGGAAGTCGCTATAGAAATAAAGTAATGGACGAACTCTCGGGTTCGTCCGTTTTTGTTTTTCGTTCAAGGTGCCAGGCTACCGCCCGAACTCAGCGCAGCTTGGTCCCCATCCTTCTAACTTCCTGACTGCCCACCCAAGAAAGTCAAGTAGCTCCAGCGCGGATCAGCGCTGGGAGTAGGGCCGGTTGGAGGCTTGCAAGACGCCAGGATGAAGGGGAGAAGGTTTGGGGCGTCGAATTCCTGGCACATGAAGCCGCGAAGAGGGTTGGCTGGTCTGCGTAGGCGCCGGAACCGTCTTGGAGCCGTGCGAGTGCGCGACGACGAACAGGACCACGGCAATTACCAATGCCGCAGCCGCGACCACGACGAGGAAGACCTTGACGTTGAGGCCCCGGTTTGGGTCATTCGCATTGAGAGGGTGTTCGTGAGGAATATCCATGCACGTTGTGATGCCGGTCTTATTGTCGCGGGTTATCGATAGGTCCTGTATTTCATCGCCCATTTCTCCTATACCGTGCTTCTGGGCGATAACCATCGTCTAACGACGAACGAAGCGACCGCTTTTGCTTGCGGCCTAATCCTGATTAGCAAAGGCAGAGTTGGAAACGCCTACTTCTGCGCGGGGGATGACTGGGAGGAAGTGGTGGCTTCTTTTGGAATACCGCGGGCGGGACGAAGAATTAGAAAAGCTGCAATAAAACCGACGATCAAGGTAAGGATAACCACGAACATGATCGGGCTCACCAGATCGGCCCTGCGCGGAGTGGGCTTCTGCAGCTCCATAGAAAATAGGACGCCTGGATCGATCTTTTTCGTTGTATTGCTGTATTGCTTCGCCCTGCCTGCTGAAATTCAAGCTTGCCTTGTTCTGATCATCGGCACTTAATTTCTCTGAAAGAGGCATTCACGCAAAACTTTGCGTGGAAGTGCCTGTTCTAGTTAGGTATGGACTGAGTCCATGGACAACGCAAAGTAGCCCAATAGCCTCACACTGGATAGTAGTTGTTGGAAAGGATGCTCATGAAGAACTGGCGCACGATAGTAAAAGGAGCCGCATTTGCGGTTACGCTGGCAGCAGGAACCATGCTGGCACAGGATGTCCACACGGACTTTGACGAGAATGCGAACTTTGCTCAGTATCGGACGTTTTGTTACGGCAAGGTGCATGCTTCAAACCAACTGGTCGAGAACAGAATTAGGGCAGCCGTAATGAGAGATCTGACCGCCAAGGGTTGGGAGCAGACCGATGCACATTGTGATGTGTCCGTGTCGGCGGTCGGCTTTGTACACGACAAGCAGGAGTACAACACCTTCTACGACGGACTGGGTCCGGGTTGGGGATGGCGAGGCCGGGGTTGGGGAGGCTGGGGTGGTGGTCCGGCGGTTACTACGGTCGATAACATTCCGGTGGGAATGCTGGTAGTCGATCTCTACGACACCAGATCGAAGCAACTCCTATGGCGCGGCACCTCGAAGCAGGATCTCTCGGATAAGCCGGAGAAGAACGCTCAGAAGCTGAATAAGGCGATCGATAAGATGTTCGACAAGTTTCCGCCTAAGAGTAAGGGATAAGTGGCGACAGATTTCCTAGATAAAAGGAATTATTGAGCACCGTTAGGATGTGGCGGCCTTGCGGGGACGACCACCCAGCGCTCCATTGGAGCGAGCAGCGGCGGCTTTGGCTCGAGTACGAGTTTTGCCTCCTTCAGCTCCGAGGCGTGCAGCCATCCACTTGCGGGAACCGAGAAAGCCTTCTAGCAGTGCAGGAAGATAGAGGTCGGCGTCGAGTTTTGGAAAGTGAATGCCGTAGCCGGAGGGTGAGATCTCGATGGTTGTAAGTTGAGCGGGGGTTGCATGTTCCAAACCCTGAGCATTCTTGGGGGAGAACATGATTTCCAGATTGGTATTGAGACTCAGAATGACGCGGTCGGACTTACGGTCATAGCGGGCGGCTGTGGCTAACGGTGTAGTGGCTTGAAGCTGGGCAGCACGCTGGTTGGCCTTCGCGACAGTAGATTTAGTGATGGGTCTAAGGGGTGCCATGTATCTCCCTACATGCATAGCTTCGTGATGTGTTGACCTGCAGGTAAAGGACTAATTGACGATTAGTCCCTATCCTTTCCATCCAGTTTCGAAGCTTCTTTCGTACCTGGAGTCCACAATTTCATTCGAAAGTCGCTTGGATTGGACGTGGGCTGATCCCCAAGATCGAGTCGAATTTCCCAAAATAATCTCGAAAGAAGGCTGTCATGTTTGTCCAAAGTCTTAGCCGTATTTCCGGCGCTGATTTCCCTTCGGAAGTCTTCAAGCGCGACCACCACTCTCTGCGATGCGATGAGGTGCAATGAATTTGACGCGATGTTGAACCTAGTCATAGTGTCTTTTGTTACGTTGCCTTCGGCCATCCCCGCTAAAGATGTAGCAAACTCTTCGTATTTTTGCAGTTTCAGCTTACGCCAGTCTGCTTCCCTGTCACGCCGCTTCGAAGACCAATATGTGAATGATGCGACGAGTAACGCAGAGATTGCTCCAATGATTGCGGTCCAAACCTGTCCACTCATAGGCGAAATGATAGCAATGAAAATGGGCGGACTCTTTCGAGTCCGCCCATTTAGTTGGGGACGGAGTAACTTTCGCGATCCACAGAACTACTCGGCGGCCATCTCTTCCTGCTCGCCTTCCATGCGCATCTGTTCCAGTTCGCGCTCTTCGGCTTCGATGGCTGCTGTGACTTCCTGCTGGACCTGGGCTGCCGCCTCTTCGAGCTCTGGGGAGAGCTGGACGTTGCGGTAGTACTCCATGCCGGTTCCGGCGGGGATCAAGCGGCCAACGATGACGTTTTCCTTGAGGCCGCGCAGCGTGTCGATGCTTCCGTTGATGGAAGCCTCGGTGAGTACGCGGGTGGTCTCCTGGAAGCTGGCGGCCGAGATGAAGCTGTCGGTCGAGAGCGACGCCTTGGTGATGCCGAGGAGGAGCGAGCGACCGATGGCCGGCTTGCCGCCGCTCATCAGGACACGCTGGTTCTCTGCGTTGAAGCGGAAGCGGTCTGTCTGCTGATCCACGAGGAAGGTGGTGTCGCCAACCTCTTCGATCTTGACCCAGCGAAGCATCTGGCGAACGATGGTTTCGATGTGCTTATCGGAGATGGTAACGCCCTGCAGACGGTAGACTTCCTGGATTTCGTTGACGAGGTACATCTGGAGAGCGCGCTCTCCGAGGACCTCGAGGATGTCGTGCGGGTTGCGGGGTCCGTCGATGAGTGCGTCACCGGCACGGAGGCGTTCGCCTTCCTGCACGTTGACGTAGGTTCCGCGAGGAACGCTGTACTCCTCTTCCTGACCGTTATCCGCCGTGACGTAGACCTTGCGCTGTCCCTTGGAGACTTCGCCGAAGCGAACGACACCATCGATCTTGCTGATGATTGCCGGGTCGCGGGGCTTACGGGCCTCGAAGAGTTCGACGACGCGTGGGAGACCGCCGGTGATGTCCTTGGTACGCGTTGTTTCGCGTGGGATCTTGGCAAGGATGTCGCCGGGGAAGATCTCGTCGCCATCGGCGACCATCAAGTGAGCGCGTGACGGCATGAGGTAACGCTTGTTGCCGGACGCGGACTTGATGATGATGGCGGGTTGACGCTTCTCATCGGTGGAGTCGTTGACGACCAGACGGCTGAGGCCGGTGACTTCGTCGACTTCCTCGTTGAGGGTAACGCCTTCCTGGAGGTCCTTGAACTGCACGGTTCCAGCGATCTCGGTGAGGAGCGAGAAGGTATAAGGATCCCACTCCCCGAGACGATCGCCCTGGGCTACAGTTGCGCCGTCCTCAACCTTGAGCTTCGCGCCGTAGACCACAGCGTAGCGCTCCTTCTCACGGCCCTTGTCGTCGATGATGGCGAGCGAGCCGTTACGGTTGAAGGCGACCAGATCGCCGGACTTGGCGCGAACGGTGACCAGGTTGATGAAGCGGACGGTGCCGGCGTTCTTGGCTTCGAGGTGCGAAGCGTCAGAGACTCGCGATGCGGTACCACCGATGTGGAAGGTACGCATGGTGAGCTGGGTGCCGGGCTCGCCGATGGACTGGGCCGCGATGACGCCGACGGCTTCGCCCATCTCCACCATCTTGCCCGAGCCGAGGTTACGGCCGTAGCAGAGGATGCAGACGCCACGCTTGGACTCGCAGGTAAGGACCGAGCGGATCTTGACGCGCTCGATACCCGCAGCCTGAACGGCGGAGGCGAGGTCTTCATCGATCTCCTGATTGACTTCGACGATGGTCTTGCCTTCGAAGTCCTTGAGGCGCTCGAGCGAGACGCGGCCGATGATACGGTCGCGGAGTGGCTCGATGGTCTCACCGGCTTCAATGATCGGCGTGACGTAGATGCCTTCGACCGTGCCGCAGTCGTCGTGCGAGATGATGACATCCTGCGCGACGTCGACGAGACGACGGGTGAGGTATCCAGAGTCAGCGGTCTTCAAGGCGGTATCGGCGAGACCCTTACGCGCTCCGTGCGTCGAGATGAAGTACTGGAGAACGGTGAGGCCTTCGCGGAAATTCGCCGTGATGGGGGTTTCGATGATTTCGCCGGAGGGCTTGGCCATCAAACCACGCATACCGGAGAGCTGACGGATCTGCTGTTTGGAACCACGAGCACCGGAGTCGGCCATGATGTAGATCGGGTTCATGGCGCCGTCCTTGTCAGCCTGCTTCATGTTGTTGAACATGTCGTCGGCGACGCGCTCGGTGACTCCCGACCACATCTGGATGACCTTGTTGGAACGCTCACCGTTGGTGATGGCTCCATCGAGGTACTGCTGCTGCATGGCGAGAACGGTCTTCTCGGCTTCTCCGACGACGGTGTACTTGGAGTCGGGGATAACCATGTCGTCGAGACCGACGGAGAGGCCGGACCGGGTGGCGTAGGTGAAGCCAAGGTCCTTGATCTTGTCGAGCGTCTTGACGGTCACTTCGAGACCGAGGTTCAAGTAGCAGTAGTTGACCAGTTGGCCGATGCCCTTCTTCTTGAGCAGACCGTTGACGTAAGGCATTCCCTCGGGCAGCGCATCGTTGAGGATGGCGCGGCCGACGGTGGTGGAGATGAACTGCTTGTTGAACTCCACCGGCTCCGTGTGGGTAAGGTCCTGATCGTCGTACGCGGTGGTCATGTCGAGCACCTGACCGGTATAGCGCAGACGGATCGGGGTCAGAGTCTCAACCTGCTTCGCTTCGAGAGCCATGAAGACCTCTTCGATGTTCGCGAAGACGCGGCCTTCACCCTTGGCATTGACCTTGGCCTTCGTCAGGTAGTAAAGACCGAGAACGAGATCCTGCGTCGGGACGGTAATGGGCTGTCCACTCGCGGGCGAGAGGATGTTGTGCGACGCCAGCATCAGGACGGAGGCTTCGATTTGCGCCTCTGGGCTGAGCGGGATGTGCACGGCCATCTGGTCGCCGTCGAAGTCCGCGTTGAAGGCGGTGCAGACGAGCGGATGGATCTTGATCGCCTTGCCTTCGACGAGCACCGGCTCAAACGCCTGGATACCCAGACGGTGGAGGGTCGGAGCGCGGTTGAGCAGAATCGGGTGATCCTTGATGACCTCTTCCAGGATGTCCCAGACGATGGGCTCCTGCATCTCTACCATCTCTTTGGCCTGCTTGATGGTGGTGCAGTGGCCGGTCTGTTCGAGACGGTGATAGATGAAGGGCTTGAAGAGCTCGAGCGCCATCTTCTTGGGAAGACCGCACTGGTGCAACTTCAGTTCGGGACCGACGACGATGACCGAACGGCCAGAGTAGTCGACGCGCTTGCCGAGCAGGTTCTGACGGAAGCGGCCCTGCTTGCCCTTGAGGGTATCGGAGAGCGACTTCAGCGGACGGTTGTTCGCGCCGCGAAGCACGCGGCCACGGCGGCCGTTGTCGAACAGAGCGTCGACGGCCTCCTGCAACATGCGCTTCTCGTTGCGGACGATGACCTCAGGAGCGTGCAGGTCCATCAGCTTCTTCAAGCGGTTGTTGCGGTTGATCACGCGGCGATACAGGTCGTTCAAGTCGGACGTAGCGAAACGGCCGCCGTCGAGCGGAACGAGGGGGCGAAGCTCCGGCGGAATGACCGGGATCACGTCGAGAATCATCCACTGCGGCAGGTTGTCCGACTTGCGGAAGGCCTCGACGATCTTCAGACGCTTGGAGTACTTGAGCTTCTTCTGCAGCGAGGTCTCGGTCTTCATGCGCTCGCGCAGCTCGATTGAGAGCTCCGCGATCTCAACGCGCTTGAGGAGTTCCTTGATCGCTTCCGCGCCCATCATGGCCTTGAAGCCGGAGGGGCGGTACTGAGCATCGAGCTCGCGGAACTTGGTCTCGTCCTTGATGACCTCGCGCTCCTTGACGGGCGCATCGCCTGGATCGACGACGACGTAGGACTCGAAGTAGAGGACCGCTTCAAGCTCACGGAGTGAGATGTCGAGCAGGTGGCCGATACGCGAGGGCAGGCCCTTGAAGAACCAGACGTGCGAGCAGGGGCTGGCGAGCTCGATGTGTCCGAGGCGCTCGCGGCGGACCTTCGAGAGGGTGACCTCGACGCCGCACTTGTCGCAGATGACGCCGCGGTGCTTCATGCGCTTGTACTTGCCGCAGAGGCACTCCCAGTCGGTGATGGGTCCGAAGATGCGGGCGCAGAAGAGGCCGTCGCGCTCGGGCTTGAAGGTACGGTAGTTGATGGTCTCGGGCTTGGTAACTTCACCATGCGACCAGCTACGGATCTTCTCCGGGCTGGCGAGCTGGATCTTGATGGCGTCGAAGTCGGCGATGGGACCGGTCAGTTCAAATGGGCTGGAGCGGAACATATTAGGCGTCTCCGGTGCTGCTTCAGGCTATGGGTTCTAGCACAAGCTGCGGGTTATTCTTGCTGCCTTGCTGCTGCTGGGCGATGGGTGTTAGGTCATCGCCTGCTTCTATTTTTGTGCTCGCTTCCCTGTGGCCGGCCCCTGTGAATGTTGAGCGTGAGCCTCATTCAGGGGGCCGTGCCGGGGAGGAGCGGTATCGACTAATCTGCTGCGGCGATAGCTGGCAGAGGCACTTTCTTCTGGTCGGCCTGTTTGATCAGTTCGACGTCGAGGCAGAGCGACTGCAGTTCGCGAATAAGAACGTTGAACGACTCGGGTACACCCGGCTCGATGGCGGCTTCGCCCTTGACAATGGCTTCGTAGATCTTGGTACGGCCGAAGACGTCGTCGGACTTGGCGGTGAGCAGCTCCTGCAGGATGTAGGCGGCGCCGTAAGCTTCCAGGGCCCAGACCTCCATCTCACCGAAGCGCTGTCCGCCGAACTGCGCCTTACCGCCCAGCGGCTGCTGGGTGATGAGCGAGTACGGTCCGATGGAGCGAGCGTGGATCTTGTCATCGACAAGGTGGGACAGCTTGAGCATGTAGATGTAGCCGACCGTGGCAGGCTGCTCGAACGGATCGCCGAGCATGCCATCGAAGAGCTGCGTCTTGCCCGAGCTGGGCAGGCCAGCGGACTTGAGCAACGCCTTGATCTCGGTCTCGCGTGCACCGTCGAAGACTGCCGTGCCGAACCAGATGCCGCGCTTCATGCCGGCGGCGACGCGCAAGGTCTGCTCGTCGTCGAGGTCCAGAAGCTGGTTGAGAGCGGCGGTACCGGCGAAGCGCGCCTTGAAGAGCTCGCGAACTTCGTTGGCCGAGCTCATGGTAGCGGCGAGCTCAGCGACCTGCTTGCCGAGTTCGTGCGCTGCCCAACCGAGGTGCGTCTCGAGGATCTGTCCGACGTTCATACGCGAAGGCACACCAAGCGGATTCAGAACGATCTCGACAGGCGTTCCATCGGGGAGGTACGGCATATCCTCTTCCGGCAGAATGCGAGCGATAACGCCCTTGTTGCCGTGGCGTCCGGCCATCTTGTCACCGACCGAAAGCTTGCGCTTCATGGCGATGTAGACCTTGACCATCTTGATGACGCCAGGCGAGAGCTCGTCGCCCTTCTGCATCTTGCCGATCTTCTCGTTGGTGATCTTGCGCAGAACATCGATCTGGCGCGACGTCATCTCCTCGATCTCATCGATCTGCTCGTTGACGCGGGGATCCTTGTCAGCGTAGCGAATGCGCTTGAGGTTACGAGTGCTGATCAGCTCGATGGTATCGCGGTCGAGGATGTCGCCCTTGTTGAGGAGCTTCTTGTTGGTGCGCTCATCGTGAAGGTCGGCCAGCACTTCCTTGGTGCCCAGAATGGCCTCAAGGCGCTTGAGCCGCTCGTCGGTAAGAATGCGGATTTCGTCCGCAAGGTTACGCTCGAGCTTCTCGATCTGCTCCTGCTCGATCTGCTTGGCGCGCTCGTCCTTCTCCTGTCCCTTGCGGGAGAAGATACGGACGTCGACGACCGTGCCTTCGATACCCGGAGGGCACGTCAGCGAGGCGTCGCGAACGTCGCCGGCCTTCTCGCCGAAGATGGCGCGGAGGAGTTTCTCTTCCGGCGTCAACTGCGTCTCACCCTTCGGCGTTACCTTGCCGACGAGGATGTCGTTGTGGCCGATCTTGGCGCCGATGCGGATGATGCCCGAGTCGTCGAGATCGCGCAGAGCGTGCTCGCTGACGTTGGGGATATCCCGCGTGATCTCTTCCGGCCCAAGCTTCGTGTCACGCGCTTCGATCTCGAACTCCTCGATGTGGATCGAGGTGTAGTAGTCCTCGCGGACCAGCTTCTCCGAGATCAGGATCGCGTCCTCGAAGTTGTACCCGCGCCATGGCATGAAGGCGACCAGAACGTTGCGGCCGAGGCCGAGCTCGCCCTGCTCCGTGCAAGGACCGTCGGCGATGACCTGGCCCTTGATCACGCGGTCGCCCTTGCGGACGATCGGCTTCTGGTTGATGCAGGTGTTCTGGTTGGAGCGCTTGAACTTCGTCAACTGGTAGATGTCCGAGCCAACCTCACGCGACAACTGCGTGGGGTGATGCTCTCCTTCTACGCGGACGATGATGCGCTCGGAGTCGACCGAGTCGATGATGCCGTTGCGCTTGGCCAGGATGACGGCGCCGGAGTCGCGGGCGGTGACGCCCTCCATGCCGGTACCAACGAAGGGAGCTTCAGCGACGAGCAGAGGAACCGACTGACGCTGCATGTTCGCACCCATCAGGGCGCGGTTGGCGTCGTCGTGCTCGAGGAACGGAACCAGCGAGGCGGCGACCGAGACCAGCTGCTTCGGCGAGACGTCAACGTAGTCCACTTCGGACTTGTTGACCAGCACGAAGTTGCCCTGGCGCCGGGCATCGACGATGTCCTGCACGATGTTCAGCTTCTCATCGAGCTCGATGTTGGCCTGCGCGATCGTGTGACGATCCTCTTCCCACGCCGAAAGGTAGAAGCTGAAGGGAGCAAGATCCATGGTGCGCTTCTTGTCCTTCTTCAACTGCTCGTTCTGCTTGTGAGCCTCTTCGATCTCGAGGTAGTCTCCCTGCCGCAGACCGGACTCGCCGGCGTTGGTGACAGAGACGAAGTCGAGCGCACGGCCATCCTTCACGCGACGGTAGGGCGACTCGATGAAGCCATACTCGTTGATACGCGCAAAGCAGGAGAGCGACGAGATAAGACCGATGTTCGGGCCTTCCGGCGTCTCAATCGGGCAGATGCGTCCGTAGTGGGTCGGGTGCACGTCGCGGACTTCGAAGCCGGCGCGCTCACGGGAGAGACCACCGGGCCCAAGGGCGGAGAGGCGACGCTTGTGCGTGATCTCCGAGAGAGGGTTGGTCTGGTCCATGAACTGCGAGAGCTGCGAGGAGCCGAAGAACTCACGAATCGCGGCCATCACTGGCTTGGCGTTGATGAGATCGTGCGGCATCGCGGTCGACATCTCCTGATAGACCGACATCTTCTCCTTGATGGCGCGCTCCATACGGACGAGTCCGATGCGGAACTGGTTCTCCATCAACTCGCCGACGGCGCGAACGCGACGGTTGCCAAGGTGATCGATATCGTCGACGTTGCCGATGTTCTTACGCAGCTTGAGGAGGTAACGGATGGTCCCGTAGAAGTCCTCAGGGGTAAGGGTGCGCTTGTCGAGGTGCTCCGGAGACTGATCCTCGTAGAGCTTGATGTTGAACTTTAAACGGCCTACACGCGAGAAGTCGTACTTACGCGGATCGAAGAACATGCCTTCGAAGAGCGCAGTCGCGGTGTCCAGCGTCGGTGGGTCGCCGGGACGCAGCTTGCGGTAGATCTCGATCAACGCCTCTTCAGGCTTGCGCACGGAGTCGCGGCGAAGCGTGTTGGTGATGATGTTGCCCACGTCGTCGCGCTCAGGGAAGAAGACCTCGAAGCTGGCAACGCCGGACTGAAGGATCTTGTGCAGCTTGTCGGCGGTGAGCTCCTGGTTGGCCTCGTAGAGCAGCTCGCCGGTAGACATATCGACGATGTCGGAAGCAGTCATCGCGCCGTCGAACTCGCTGGTCTCGACTTCGACGTGCGTGATCTTCGCCGCGCGCAGAGCCTTGAGGCTGTGGGCCGAGACCTTGCGGGTTGCGGGAACGATCTCTTCGCCCTTGACGGTGATGCCCGCCGCGGGACGTGTGCCCTGCAGGTTGGAGGGCTTACCCTCTTCGGCGACGGTCCAGTTGAGCTTGCCTTCCTTCACCTGGATAGTATCGACCGTGTAGAAGGTCTTGAGAATCTCCTCATCGGTACGCAGGCCGAGGGCGCGCAGGAAGATGGTGCCCAGGAACTTGCGCTTGCGGTCGATACGCACGTAGAGGGTGTTCTTCTGGTCGTACTCAAACTCCACCCAGCTACCGCGGTACGGAATGATCTTGCCGAGGAAGTAGGTACGGTTGTTGGCGGTCTCGAAGAAGACGCCTGGCGAACGGTGGAGCTGCGAGACGATGACGCGCTCAGTGCCGTTCACGATGAAGGTGCCGTTCTGCGACATCAGCGGAATGTCGCCGAAGAACACTTCCTGCTCCTTCATGTCGCGGAGGCTCTTGACGCCAGTCTCGGGATCCTTGTCGTAGATCTTCAGGCGGATCGTAACCTTGAGCGGGGCGGAGTAGGTCATGCCGCGCTCCTCGCACTCCGCCTGGTCGTACTTCAGTTGCAGGCCGACAGGGTCGCCGCACTTGGTGCAGAAGTCGGGGGTGTTCTTGTTATAGGTGCCGCAGAAGTTACAAAGGACGTCGCCCGGATGGAACGGATCGGTGATGACCATGTGTCCGCAGTGCGAGCAGGCCGTCCGAAGGTGGTTGAGACCCTTGAGGTAGCCGCACTTGCACTCCCAGTTGCCGATGGAGAAGTCCACGAACTCAAGCTCCGAGACGTTGCGGAAGTCGGTAATCGGGAAGACAGAGGTGAACACCGACTGGAGGCCGTTGTCCTCGCGCTCCTGGGGCAGCTTATCCATCTGCAGGAAGCGCTCGTAGCTGCGGCGCTGAACCTCGATGAGGTTGGGGATCTGGATAGAGGTGGGAATCTTGGAAAAATCAAGACGGCTACGGATCGCGCGCATTTCGCTGGACATGCTCTCTCCTGAGACTTACCATTCGAGGCCTCATGGATCGACTTGCCTGCATCCGATGACTGGGATACAGATGCGTCGACCGTTCAAGAGGTGGAGGGCGGTACGACCCTCCGGGTTTGTTTCGATGGCGCGGTGAAACTTGTTTGGGAACTGCCGCCCTCGATTGCGGCTGATCCCGTGCGCTAAATGTCTTGCCGGATTGAAAAGTTCCGGTGTATCAGGTTGGACGATCTACTTGGGTTAAGTCGTGCTGCTGTCTCTGCCTACCTAAAATCTCTAGTCTCTGAAATCTCTGCAATCGTGTGGTCCTGAAGCTGGTCGTGCTTGAAATCTGACTGCATTTCGTCGTGCCTGCCTGCGGCTTCCTGCTGAAAACTTTTAATATGAGCGCCGCCCTGGAGCTGTTATAAAGAACGCGTGCAATCCGCCGGTGGGACGTTTTTGGCAAAGATGCCGATAAACACGGCAAAAGCGCTCACAGGGACAGCTTGTCCCTCGAGCGCAAAGATCGACTTGTGCACTGTTTCCTTCGTAATGGTTTGAATACCTGCCGCCATTTGAGGCTCGCCCTGCCTCAAAGTTGCTGCGCTCGATTGATTCTTGTTGCACATCGCGCATCCGCCGCTTGAAACACGATGTGGCCGGCTCCTTAGCCTGCGCTTGCAGGATGAACCGGAAGTACTGCCGCTGGTTGAGTCAAGAGCGTCCGCCAAATAGCACGCCAAGGCGGAACGATTCTTCTTCAATAAGAAGAATATCGCGTTCCGGCCTGGCGTGCAACTTCTGGCGTTAACTACTTGATTTCTACGGTCGCTACGCCTTCGAACTTCTTGGCGATGGCAGCTGCGTCGTCCTTGGAGATATTCTCCTTCAAGGGCTTCGGTGCGCCGTCGACCAGATCCTTGGCTTCCTTCAAGCCGAGAGCGGTAACTTCGCGTACAGCCTTGATGGTGTTGATCTTGTTCGCGCCGGCATCCTTCAGGATGACGGTGAACTCGGTCTTCTCTTCGACCGGCGCCGCTGCTGCCGCGCCGCCGCCGGCTGCCGGGGCTGCCACTGCTGCAGCTGCCGAAACGCCGAGACGCTCTTCGAGCTTCTTGACCAGAGCCGAAGCCTCGAGGAGGCTGAGGCTAACGATTGATTCTTCCAACTGCTGAAGGTCTGCCATTTTATTTCTCCAATTTGATGTCTAAACTTGATGGTGCTTTTGTGCTGATTGCCTTCCGAAGCTAGACCGCTCTTCGGCTGCCTGAGCCCCTCCGGGTTTCCGCTGCGCCCAGACTGGCGCACCCGGGTGGGTCAAGCGAAACTTGTTATCCCTCGACCGGATCCGTGGTCGCGGCTTCGCCAGCCTGAGAGGCGGTTCCATTCTCGGGCTGCGCTGCATCCGTCGCGGCGGGAGCTTCAACTGCATGCGCCTCGGCGATCAGCTCTCCGGCAGCTGCCGGGGTAGCCTCTGCAACCGGAGCAGCCTCGGCAACGGGAGCAGCTACCGGCGGAACAGCCGCACCAGCAAACTTCTCCTTCTCGACGCCTTGGTTGATGACGACAGCAAGATCGCGTCCGGTCGCATTGATGACCGTGGCGAGCCGTTGTGCCGGCGACTGGATGAGGAAGAGGAGTTTCGAGAAGAGCTCTTCCTTGCCAGGCATGTTGGCGAGCTCGGAGATCTCCTGAACGGTGATGACCTTGCCGTCTACGATGCCGAGCTTGAAGGTGAACTCCGCGTTGTCCTTGACCCATGTGGACAGGGCCTTGGCCAATGCAACAGGATCGCCGGAGGTGTAAGCGACCGAAGAGACACCCTTGAGGCCCTTGAGAGCCGCCTCAACCTTGGTGCCTTCGCCGGCGCGTGCCGCGAGCTTGTTCTTGACGACGTGGTAGCTTCCGCCGGCGCCGCGAACGGCCTTGCGCAGCTCGAAGTCTTTGGAGGCGGTGAGTCCGGCAAAGGTGCCGATAATCGCGGAGGTGGAGTGCTCGAGCTCGGCTGCAAGCTGTCCGATCTTCTCCGTCTTTTTTGCTCTGGTCAATGGCATAACGTTTTAGCCTTTAGCTGCCAGCTCTTCTCTACTGGCTTGAAAATTTGTGCCACGCAATTCGCGGGCGGAAACATGGTCGAAGGACCGAAACAGCGGTTCACCAGCCTTAGGACTTACCAGCCGCCTCAGCAGCAGCGTAGTCCAACTGGATGCCAGGGCCCATCGTGGAGCTGAGCGTTACGCCCTTGATGTACTTGCCCTTGGCGGCGGATGGCTTTGCCTTCACGACGCTGGAGATAACGGTCATCGCATTGTCGATCAGCTTCTGTGGATCGAAGGACAGCTTGCCAACCGGAACGTGAACCAGAGCGGTCTTATCCGTGCGGAACTCAACCTTACCGGCCTTGATCTCCTTGACTGCAGACGCAACGTCGGTGGTAACGGTTCCCGTCTTCGGATTCGGCATGAGACCCTTGGGGCCGAGCACCTTACCCAGACGTCCAACCGACTTCATCATGTCAGGCGTGGCGATCAGGGCGTCGAATGCGGTCCAACCCTCTTTCTGAATGCGCTCTACTAACTCTTCGCCGCCGAAGAACTCTGCACCGGCCGCTTCCGCGTCCTTGATCTTATCGCCCGAGGCAATAACGGCGACGATCTTGGTCTTGCCGAGGCCGTGAGGCAGAACGACCGTACCGCGGACCATCTGGTCGGCATGCTTCGGGTCGACGCCCAGGCGCATGGTCAGGTCGACAGTCTCGTCGAACTTCGCATATTTAGCCTTCTGGAGGAGCGGAACTGCATCCGCGAGGACATATGGACGGGGCTCAACGAGCGCGCGCGCCTTCGTCAAATTCTTGGAGATCTTTCTCATTCTTCCCTCGTCTCCCACCCCTCTGGAGTTGATCCCTCCGGGCGTGGTTCTCGACTGGACTCAACTTGGAGTTGAGACACTCTTATGAGTATGCCAAAGTTTGCGGGTTCATGCAACCTTGATGGCCGTATTCCGGCGTCCAGTCTTGCTTCCTGCGGATGTCATCACCAGAATCTCTCCATTGGCATCGCGTTCCGCGCGCAGAAAATCATTCGCCGCGCAGAAGCGCATCAGCTCCTCGTCGCTCATCGGAGTCTCGGGCCGAAACTGCATCGGAAGCGGCATCCCTGTGACGGCAAAATTCATAACCCATTGTACGAAATAAGCTCTTGACGGACCGACTGGGCGGGGATACTCTTCTCCTCAAGAAGGCGAATAAAAGGCGAATACGAATTGGCCACACTCAACGACACCCTCTTTCCGATCCTTCCCTCTCAGCCGACCGGCCTCGCCCGGCTGGCGGCTGAAGCGGAGCACGCGGAGGATGGTCATCTGGTGGAGTTCAGGACGCTGAAAGTGCGCAGCATCCTGAATAAATCAGTGTCGAAGCGTCAGTTGTCGCTGGCTTACAGCATCAATCCGTACCGGGGATGCGAGTTCGGTTGTAAGTACTGCTACGCCCGGTATACGCATGAGTTTCTGGCTCCAAAGGTCGTGGAGCCGGGCCAGGAGGAAGACAGCGCGGTGGGGACTGTGTCTGGCGCCCCGGAGGGTCTCGCGAACCTGCGGGACCCCGAGGCGTTCGAGCGCAAGATCTTCATCAAGCAGAGCGCAGCCTGGCTGCTGGAGCAGGAGCTGCGCCGCATCGATCCATCCCAGGAGATCGCCCTGGGAACGGCGACCGACCCCTACCAGCCGATCGAGCGTCGCACCCGCGTCACCCGATCGATCCTGGAGGTCTTCAGCCGGCGTTCGGGCTACCGGCTGGGGATCGTGACCAAGTCGAGGCTGATCGAGCGCGACATCGATCTGCTCACCGAGATCGGCAGGCGCAACACGCTGGTGGTCCATGTGACCATCACCACCGCGGATACAGAGCTGGCGCGAAAGCTGGAGCCCCGCGCCCCGCGTCCCGATCTTCGCTTTGCCGCCGTCAAGCGGCTGCGTGCAGCGGGAATTACGGCAGGCATTCTATGCTCGCCGCTCCTGCCAGGAATTACAGATTCTGCCAATGCGCTCGACCAGATGGCGCGGCAGGCGGCGGTCGTGGGGGCAAGCTTCTTTGCCGCGCAGCCGCTGTTTTTGAAGTCGTGTTCCCGTCCTACATACCTGAGCTTCGTTCGGGAGCACTTCCCCACTTTGGAGGCGGACTATGCGCGGCGGTTCGCGGTGAGGGACTTCGCCGCTCCCGCATATCGTAAGCAACTGGCCGAGATGGTCGCCGAGGTCTGCGCGAGGCATGGGCTACGCGCAAGGTCGAGCGAAGCCCTCCTCACCCGCGACCCAACTGGAGCAGTCCGCCGCCCGGTCGGAAAGGTCGGAGCCGAATTGCAGCAGAGACTGTTTGCCTAAAACTTCAGAGGAGTGAACGATGCGAACATCGTGGAGGATTCGGATAATGTGGCAAGGGGAACGATGTCGCACGCGACGGCGTAACGGCCCCATAACGCGAGCACGGCGGGGTTGGTGTGTGCGCGCTCGACGCCTCCAGCCGTCCACTCGAAGACCTCCACAATCGTGCCGTCCTGCGCCTGGCAGCTCGTCACCGGATAATCCGTCGCCAGACCCTCGGAACGGAGCAGGGGGACATGCTCCCGGGTAAGCTGCACAAGTTCCGCTTCTCTTCCGGGCTTGGGTTTATAGGCAACGATCACCAGGGTCGCAGCGGGGTTCGTGTTCATGCCTTCCTCCACAGGCCGAAGACCATGCCAAGAGGATCAGCCTGCTGAACGGCGCAACCAAAGAGCTTGCTGCAGAAGCCCGTGCAGCCGTCCGGATCCTTGGAAATCACCTGAGATGCAGAATCGGGGTAAGACATGGCGGGAGTTTACGCCGAGACTCTTCAGCGCGGCCAGCAAAATCAACCGTGAATTCTTCCAAACGCCTCACAAGTCAAAGCGAGTACGTACCGGCTCATCCCCACCCGGAGACCACATTGAAGCCAGTTATCCCAGAACAGCTATCCCTGAACAGTCTGCGACCGAGCTGCCACACGCTGTGCGGAACCCGCCGCCACCTGGCGCGCATGGATCCGAAACAGACGAAACATTGCGATACATACCCCGTAAGCCAACAGTACACCTACCGCAAGTGAAGCTAACACCGCTGAAATCAATACAATCGACGAATTCACAAACATTCCTTTTTTAGCCCACTCAGCCTGCCGGTCACGTACGACATCCATGCCCGCAAAAACTGATTATCGCTTCTCTCGGATTACCTTCGCGTTAATACTCCAATAACCCAGCCGAAGGGTAACATCCCACGAAGGTGGATCATATTGTCTGTTCGGATACCGCCTCCCCCTTCAACGCATCCGCCGCATGACGTATCCTAAAGACTTGGCCGTATAGCGGCCCCAATCTCTATGGGCATCACACATATCACCGTCCGCGGAGCGCGTCAGCATAACCTCCGCAACGTCGACGTCAGCATTCCGCGCAACACCCTCACCGTCGTCACCGGCCTCTCCGGCTCCGGAAAATCCTCGCTCGCCTTCGATACCATCTACGCCGAGGGCCAGCGCCGTTACGTCGAGACTCTCTCCGCCTACGCACGCCAGTTTCTTGACCAGATGGAGCGCCCCGACGTCGACGCCATCGACGGTCTCTCCCCGGCCATCTCCATCGAGCAGAAGACCACCTCCCGTAGCCCCCGCTCCACGGTCGGCACTATCACCGAGATCTACGACTATCTGCGCCTCCTCTACGCCTCGGTAGGCCAGCCCCACTGCCCCAACTGCCAACGTCCCATCTCCCGCCAGACCGCCGACCAGATCGTCGAGCGCATCGTCTCGCTCTCCCCCGGCGAGCGCATTACCGTCTTCGCCCCCATCGTCCGCGGCCGCAAGGGTGAGTTCCGCGAAGAGCTTGAAGCCCTCGATCAGCAGGGCTTCCGCGCCCGCATCGACGGCGAGATCACCGAGCTCACCGAGGGAATGCGCCTCGAAAAGCGCAAGAACCACACCGTCGAAGCCATCGTCGACCGCATCATCCTCAAGCCGCTGCCTCCCGAGAACACCAGCGCCGCCCTCGCCTACGCGGCCCCCCGCTACGACACCCGCCGCCTCGAGACCTCCGTCCTCAAAGCCCTGCAGATGGCCAACGGTCTGGTACTCATCGGCCTCCAGGACCCCGTCACCCGCAAGCAGGAGGAGACCCTCTACTCCTCCTCCATGGCCTGCCCCGACTGCGGCATCAACGTCCCCCGCCTCGAGCCCCGCAGCTTCTCCTTCAACTCCACCTACGGCGCCTGCCCTGAGTGCCACGGCCTAGGCAGCATCTACGACTTCGACCCCGCCCGCACCATCACCGACTGGTCCAAGCCCCTGCTCGACGGCGCCATGGGCCCCGGCTCCGGCTCCGCCTACCTCCTTCGCCTCATCAAGCTGGCCGCCGACAAATACAAGATCAACATCAGGGTGCCCTTCGAGCAGCTCACCTCCGAGCAGCAGAACCTCTTTCTCTACGGTCCTCCGCGCAGCGAGGCCAGCCGCACCGGCTTCCACGGCATCTTCGCCTACCTTCGCGCCAACCTCGAAGACACCAAATCCGAGGGCTACCGCGAGTACATGATGCAGTACATGTCCGCGACCACCTGCCCTGTCTGCAAGGGTCGCCGCCTGCGCCCGGAGTCCCTCGCCGTCACCGTCAACGACGCCTCCATCGCCGACTTCACCGGCCTCTCGCTCGAACGCGCCCTCGAAGCCTCCCGCACCATGCTCTTCACCGGCCGCGACCGCATCATCGCCGACCGTCTCCAGCGCGAGATCATCGAGCGCCTCGAATTCCTCAACGCAGTCGGCCTCGGCTATCTCTCGCTCGACCGCTCCGCCGCCACCCTCTCCGGCGGCGAAGGCCAGCGCATCCGCCTCGCCACCCAGATCGGCTCGCGCCTCCGCGGTGTCCTCTACGTCCTCGACGAGCCCTCCATCGGCCTCCATCAGCGCGACAACCAGCGCCTCATTACCGCGCTCGAGAACCTGCGCGACCTCGGCAACACCGTCCTCGTCGTCGAGCACGACGAAGACACCATCCGCAAGGCCGACTACGTCCTCGATCTAGGCCCCGGAGCCGGCAAAAACGGCGGCTTCCTCATCGCCGACGGCACTCCCCAGCAGATCATGGACAACCCCGCCTCCATCACCGGCCAGTACCTCGCCGGCAAGATCGAGATCGTCGCCCGTGCAAATCCGCGAGCCCTCACCGGCAAGTGGCTCACCGTCGAAGACGCCCACTCCCACAACCTCCAGAACGTCACCGCCCACTTCCCTCTTGGCGTCATGACCGTCGTCTCCGGAGTCAGCGGCTCCGGAAAATCCACCCTCGTCAACGACATCCTCTACCGCGCCCTCGCCAAGAACCTCTACGGCTCCCGCGAAGAGCCCGGCCAGCACGGAGCAGTGCGCGGTATCGATCAGCTCGATAAGGTCATCCAGATCGACCAGTCCCCCATCGGACGCACCCCGCGCTCCAACCCCGCCACCTACACCGGCGTCTTCACCGCCATGCGCGACCTCTTCGCCATGCTCCCCGAGTCCCGCGAGCGCGGCTACAAACCCGGACGCTTCTCCTTCAACGTCCAGGGCGGACGTTGCGAGGCCTGCCAGGGCGAGGGTCAACGACGCATCGAGATGAACTTCCTACCCGACGTCTACGTCCTCTGCGAGGTATGTAACGGTCGCCGCTACAATCAGGAGACCCTCTCCGTCAAGTTCAACGGCTACAGCATCGCCGACCTCCTCGACCTTCCCATCGAAGACGCCGTCCCCATCCTCAAGGACATCCCCAGCGTCCACATCAAGCTCCAGACCCTCGTCGACGTCGGCCTCGGATACATCCACCTCGGCCAGTCCGCTACGACGCTCTCCGGCGGCGAAGCCCAGCGCATGAAGCTCGCCCGCGAGCTCTCCAAGCGCCAGACCGGCCGCACCCTCTACCTCCTCGACGAACCCACCACCGGCCTCCACTTCGACGATGTCCGCAAGCTCCTAGAGGTCCTCCACCGCCTCACCGACCTCGGCAACACCATCATCATCATCGAGCACAACCTCGACATCATCCGCAACGCCGACTACGTCCTCGACATGGGCCCCGAAGGCGGCGAAGCCGGCGGCCGCGTCATCGCGCACGGCACCCCTGAGCAGATCGCCACCGTCTCCGCCTCCCACACCGGAGCCTTCCTCGCCCGCCACTACACTGCCAGCATGCCCAACTTCGCCGAACGCAACGGCGTCAGCCACGCAGGCCCTCAGCCCTTCGACCCCAGCACCCCCGAAGACCGCAAGAAGGATGCCCGTGGTAAGTTCATCGTGCCCGACAAGAAGACCGGCGTCCCCAAGGCTAGCTCCGCTAAGCCGGAGGAGCGTAAAACCAAGGCAGCCAAAAAGTCCGTAGCAAAGAAGACAGCCGCACCGAAGACAGCCGCCAAAAAATCCGCCAAGTCTGCAACCAAGAAGGCTGCGAAATGATCCCCCGCCCCGCCGATCAGCGCGTCGAAGACCAACCCGGCGACCTGCCCGTTCCCCGGCCCATCGTGCCTATTCTCCCCTCGGGGGAGATCGAAGCCATCGTCCTGCCCCCGCTCGACAACACCCCCAACGACGCTCCCAACTCCGATCCGCCAGCCCGCATCCCTCATCTCGGTCATGCCGTTCTCTTCCTCGCCATCACCGGAGCCATCCTTCTCTTCAGCCAGTTCTTTCTGGGCTACTTCCACGAGCGCGCAGCCGCCGTCGCAACGCAGACTATCGCTAACCCGACCACCGCCACCAAGGCCGAGCACGCTCTCGCCGACATCTCCCCGCGCCTCCTCCTCGCATCCGAGGCCTTCACCTACATCGCCACCCTGACCATCTCCTGGTTTCTCTTTCCGCTGCTCTGGCATCGATCCTTCCCTGTCGGCCTGCAGACCAACGCCCCCGCCGCCGGCCGCAACGCCCTGCGGCTCGTGCCCATCGGCATCACCTTGTCCTTCGTGGTGCAGGCCGTCTCCTCCCTCATCACCATGCCCAAGTCCATTCCCATGGACGACTTCTTCCGCAACCCCACCGACGTCTGGCTCATCACCGCCTTTGGAACCATCCTCGCCCCGCTCTTCGAAGAGACCCTCTTCCGAGGATTCCTGCTCCCTGGCTTCGCCATCGCCTACGACTGGCTCTCCCTGCCGCGCATCCCCGCCGCCCGCGAGCAATGGAACTCCTCGAACGCCCTCTCGTTCCCCGCCCTCGCCTTCTCCGCCGTCCTCACCAGCATCCTCTTCGCGCTCCTCCACGGCCAGCAGACCGCCTTTACCTGGCCCGTCCTGCTCCTGCTCTTTTGCGTCTCCCTGATCCTCACCGCCATCCGCATTCGCCTCCGCTCCGTCTTCGCCTCGGCACTCGTCCACGCCAGTTATAACTTCGCCGTCTTCCTGACCGCCTTCCTCGCCACCGGCGGCTACCGGCACCTCGACCGCCTCACCCGATAACCAACCTCACTCCCCCGCTTTGGACTCATCCGCTCGTTTTCGGCTCATCCGCATATAGACTGGCAACCGAAGCTCGGAGAACCAAACGCACATGGGTCTGACCAACCAGTCAATACTTCTTCTCGTGAAAGCCGCTCTCACCGGAGCCCTCGGCGGACTCCTCTTCGGCTTCGACACCGCCGTCATCGCAGGAGTAACCCACTCACTCCAGCTCCAGTACGCGCTCAGCGAAGGCCAAAAGGGCTTCACCGTGGCCATCGCCCTCTACGGCACCGTATTCGGAGCGATCTTCAGCGGCCCGCTCGGCCAGAAGATCGGCAGCCGCAACGCCCTCCGCGTCACCGGAATCCTCTACGTCGTCTCCGCCATCGGCTGCGCCTTCGCCGCCAACTGGCCTATGTTTCTTATCTTCCGCTTCCTCGGCGGCCTCGGCATCGGAGGCTCATCCGTCCTCGGTCCCGTCTACATCGCGGAGCTCGCCCCCGCCAAGTGGCGTGGCCGCATGGTCGGTCTCTTCCAGATCAACATCGTCATCGGCATCCTCGCCGCCTACCTCTCCAACGCCATCGTCGCCCACTTCGCCCTCGGAGCCATCGAGTGGCGCGTTCAGCTTGGAGTCGGCATCCTTCCCGCAGCTCTCTTCCTCCTCATGCTGCTCACCGCTCCCCATAGCTCCCGCTGGCTCGTCAGCCAGAACCGCATCGACGAGGCGACCCTCATCCTCGCACGCATGGGCTCACCCGACTCCCGCGCCGAGGTCGACGCCATGGCCGAGGCCCTCCGCGCCGAAGGCGGAGCCACCCAGCACAGCCTCTTCCAGAGCCGCTACTCCAAACTCATCTTCCTCGCCGTCTCCATCGGCCTCTTCAACCAGCTTTCGGGCATCAACGCCATCCTCTACTACCTCAACGACATCTTCGCCAGCGCTGGCTTCAGCTCCGTCTCCTCCAACGTGCAGGCCGTCGTCATCGGCCTCGCCAACCTGCTCGCGACCTTGTTAGGCATCTCCATCATCGACAGGGTAGGACGCAAGGCCCTCCTCCTCACCGGAGCGATAGGTTGCGGCCTCGCCCTCAGCGGAGTCGCCTGGGTCTTCTACACCAACTCTCACCTCGGCCTGCTCCTTCCTCTACTCGTCGGCTTCATCATCTTCTTTGCCGTCTCGCAAGGAGCCGTCATCTGGGTCTACCTCAGCGAGGTCTTCCCCACCAACGTCCGCTCCAAGGGCCAGAGCCTAGGCTCCTCCACCCACTGGATCGCCAACGGCATCATCGCCAACGCCTTCCCCTACATCGCCGTCTACTCCCGCGCCCTGCCCTTCGCCTTCTTCGCCGTCATGATGGCGGTGCAGTTCTTCACCGTGCTCTTCCTCTACCCAGAGACCAAGGGACAGACCCTCGAAGGCATGCAGGCCCACCTCGGCCTCCACTGAGGACACCCACCGCACGACCCAGGTCACACCAGGACGTTCGATTTTGACGCTTGACCAAGCGCCCCCTAGAATCGACAAGACCATGCCAGCCGACAACCGCGCCGACCTTCTCGACCTCATCGCCACCCACTCCTTCAAGCTCGGCGACTTCACCCTCGCCAGCGGCCAGAAGTCCGACTACTACATCGACTGCCGCATCACCACCCTCCACGCCGAGGGCGGACGCCTCTCCGGGCTCGTCCTCTACGACCTCATCCGCGAGCAGGTTCCGCACCCCGAGACCATCGAAGCCGTCGGCGGCCTCACCATGGGAGCCGATCCCCTCGTCTCCAACACCGCCTCCGCCAGCGCCTGGGCCGTCCACGATCAAGCCGAGCTCGCTGCCCTCATCCCCAACGAAGACCTCGACCAGGACCTCGGCGAAGACGCCGCCACCGCTCCCACCCTCATCCACGGCTTTCTCGTCCGCAAAGCAGAAAAGACCCACGGCACCGGCCGCCGCGTCGAGGGCTTCCTGCGCCCCGCAGCCCGCGTCGTCATCGTCGACGACGTCTGCACCACCGGAGGCTCCACCATCACCGCCATCGAGGCCGCCCGCGAGGCCGGAATGACCGTCGCCGCCGTCCTCTGCCTCGTAGACCGAGAACAAGGCGGCCGCGCCCGCATCGAAGCAGCCCTCAACGACCCCAACGACCCCACCGCCCCCTTTCTCGCCGCCTTCACCGCCACCGACGTCCGCACCGCCCACTTAGCCTTGCAACGCCCTTGACCGGCAAACGGACCCGATGAAAAAGAATTTACTCAGAGGTGATCAATAAGGACCTGCGCTGCGCCTCAATGTGGCAGTTTCACTGCCAATTCCGGTTGCGCAGCACTTTATCAACTTTCTTTCCCAGAACTCATCTGTGAATTTATCCATCTGTACCTTTCTTTTGATCCCATGAAGGTCTAACGTCTCCTTATGAGCACCATCAAAGACTGTCCGGGCTGCAAATCATCCCAGGTGGGCCGCGCACACCGCACAACGTTGGATTATCTCTTATCCCCCTTCCACCTTCTCCCGTTTCGATGCCGCGAATGTGGTCGTCGCTTCTACGCCTCACGCCACATCAGCTCACCCAGGGTGGTCCGTCCGGAGCCTGACGGATCACTGTAGACCGTCATCCTTAATCGTCACTTCGTCTAAACTTAACGAATGATTCCGACACTCGAATGGCTCCCCACCGGCGTTAACTTCCTCGATCAAACAAAACTCCCCCTCGAAGAGACCTACGTACTGGCGACCGACTACAAGCAGGTCGCCACCGTCATCCGCGACATGATCGTCCGTGGAGCTCCAGCCATCGGTGTCTCTGCCGCCATGGGCGTAGCCATCGGCATCGATCGCAGCACCGCGACCGACCTCCCCACCCTCACCGCCGAGGTCGCCGTCATTGCCAAGACCCTCGCCGAGACCCGCCCCACCGCCGTCAATCTCTTCTGGGGCATCGACGAAGTCCGCAACCTCTATAACGAGCTCGCAGCAAAGAACACTCCCATTCCCGAGATCAAAGCCGCCGTCATCGCCAAGGCCCGCCGCATGTACGACGAGGACATCGCCTCCTGCAAACAATTGGGGGCCAACGGCGCATCGCTTCTGCCCCAGGAGGGCACCGTCCTAACCCACTGCAACGCCGGAGCCCTCGCCACCTGCGGCTACGGCACCGCCCTCGGCGTCATCCGCGCCGCCATCGAGGCCGGCCACAAGATCGACGTCCTCGCCGACGAGACCCGCCCCTTCCTGCAAGGCGCACGCCTCACCGCCTGGGAGCTCATGAAGGACGACATCACCACCACCGTCCTCTGCGACAACATGGCCGCCCACCTCATGTCCAAGGGTCGCATCCAGGCCGTCATCGTAGGCGCGGACCGCATCGCCGCCAACGGCGACACCGCCAACAAGATCGGCACCTACGGCGTCTCCATCCTCGCCAAGGAGTTCGGCATCCCCTTCTACGTCGCCGCGCCCTGGTCCACCATCGACATCGCGACCGCCTCCGGCGACCTCATCCCCATCGAGCAGCGCGCCGCCACTGAGGTCACCCACTCCAACGGCAAGCAGATGACCCCCACCGGCGTAGGCATCGAGAACCCCGCCTTCGACGTCACCCCCGCCAAATACATCACCGCCATCATCACCGAGCGCGGCGTCCTCCGCGGTCCCTTCACCGAATCCATCCAACAGATGAACAAGCAGACCGCTCCCGAACTCCTCCCCGCCTGATCGCTTCGATCAGTGCCCCGAGGACAAGGCACCAGACGAATAAAACCCTCCCTCTCGAGAGCATCAAGGCGCCATCTGTTCCTTACGGAAAAGGATGGCGCCTTGATGCTTAACAAAACCACGAGAAGCTAAATATGGAGTCGACCGCTGGGCCGCGTCTCTCCGTGGAATCAAGAGAACGTATCGACTCGACGAACAAACGTCAGTTCAACGGAAGCCGCCAGATCTGTTTTGCTTGCGTCTCGCGAGTGCAAGCGATGCGGAGTCCGTCGGGGGAGACACGCGGATGCATCAAGTTGCCGGAGTCGTGAGTCAACTGCTGCGGCACACCTCCTGTCCGGGAAATGGAGAAGAGCTGCATTCGATCACCAGCCAGCCCGCTATAAACAATGCTTTTTCCATCGTGGGACCAATCCAGACCACCGTAGGCGGTGTCTTCATAATCAAGCACCTTCTGTGGATGCGAACCGTCAGATTGAACGATCCACAAAGTTCGCTTTCCAGCGCCACGATCATCCTCCACGGCGATCTCTCTTCCGTCCGGCGACCACATCGCCCACAGAACACTCCGAGTCGTCGGGAGCGACAGCATCTCCGTTGTGAGCACGACCGCCTTCTGGGTATCCAGCGTAAGCACCCAAAGTTTACTGATACCCGGCGCCCCTCCGCGCTGCTCCGAGAGCATCAATAATTTCTGGCCATCCGGAGACCAGTACCCAGGTCCAGTCTCCAAACCAAAGTTTGTCAGCCGGATCTCCGGTGCGTGCACATCGTCAGCACGCCGGAGATAGAGATCATCGGTGCTCCCCGGACTCCGAGGCCCCGGCACAGGTCCCGGGGAACGATGAGAATGAAAGACGATCCATTTGCCGTCCGGCGACCAATCAGGGGGAAAATCCTCGTGATAGCCGGAGACGATCACGGAAGGTTCTGAGCTCCGGTTTCCTTCCGCACCAACCCCGACCACGCCGTCATCGAGGTCCATGGGAAAGTCTGCCATGCGTACGTCGCCGAAAAAATATGCGATCTTTGTTCCGCTCCGATTCCACATCGGAATCTGGCCACCTGGGATCAACTCCGTAACGGCTCCTCCTTCCCTTGGAAGAGTGATGATGGAATCGTTTATCAAAGAGCGAGTCCAGTACAAGTTGCCGTCCGCGATGACAGGTCCCGTATTGTCCCTTCCTGGAGTGGCCACCACGAGGCGAACGCTACCAGTGTTGAGATCCATCTTGTAGATCTTGAGCCATCGGTCGACGTGTGGCTGGTGACGCATGCTGTCGTCCGGCGCTTTGTCCGACGACAGCGCCATATAGGCGCTCTTGCCATCCGGGGACAGTGCAATCTGCCCTCCCTGGGAGCTGCCATCGAGCCGGTCGGCGACCACCTTCGTCTCGCCTGTATCGACAACCACTCTGGAGAGCGACGATACGCCCTTGCTGTCGCGCGCCAGGTAATAAAACACTTTGCCGTCGGCGGAGAAGGCCATGGCGATCACGGATCCAGCGGGATTGTAGCTGCGAGAGTGATCACGCGGCCCCAAAGAGAGCCCATGATCCGGCGCACTCGGATCGAAGGAAGCGATCGTGCTCCCGTCGAGAGAACACCCCACCATTGCACCCGCGGGGAGACTTGAGACTCGGTCCGATTCACGCCCAGGCAGAAACCAACCATGCTCGTCTCCGTGGCTCCCGTGGCGCGCCAGTCCCGGAGTGCCGAGACCGCAGAACACCGCGCTATCAACGCTATCGAGACCTGCCGTAAGCTTCGTGTCCTCTCCACTGCCTGTCGGTAATGCGAAGAGATGCACCCTTCCAGGACCGCGTCCAAAGAGGGCCCCAGTTGCATCCGGGGAAAGAACCACCGGCGCATAGTATCCCAGAAACCAATTGTTCTCGGGCTGCTGAAAGACCAGCACCTCTTGCGAACTAGAGCGCGGTGGCGCCTGAGCGACACACATCAGCGTACCCCACAGACCTGCGACAACAAAACTTCTACGAATCATCTGAAGACCTCCTTAGTCTGCGGTACGGCACACTCTTGTTATCTGTTATGGCTAAAAGACATCTCAACCTGTGACGTATTCCCCATATCCATCAAAAAGGCCGCAAAACTAGATCTGGAACCGAGACATGCGATTTTCGGCATTGGGCATGATGCCTACATAGCGCCAATCCACTCTCGCGCCTATCCTAGAGAGGTGGAGCCCCCTCGCACCCCCGCGCATTCCCAGACCGCCTATTACCTCTCCACCATCCGTCGAGACCTCTTCAATCTCCGCCGCCACTCCCTCGTCCGCGCCAGCGCCTTGGTTCTGCTCTCGCTCGCCGCCGCCCTCCTTCTCTCCGATTTCCCCAACAACCGCCGCACCCTCTTCCTCATCCTTCCCGCCATCGTCGCCAGCATCGGCACCGCCGACACCGTCCGCTGCATGCAATCCCGCTGGAGCTACTACCACGCCGGCGTGATCCTCTGCATCTACATGGACATTATGGTCGTCGGCATGATCGTCTTCTTCCTCCTCTACCCCTACATGGCATGGCTGGCCTCCAGCACCTAGCGCCTCCCAGCATCGGCCTCGTACTACAATCACCTCATCCCCCGGAGACCCTTCGTGCGCCCAGACAAAACCCTCGCTGTCTCACTTGCGCTCTTCAGCACCCTCATCCAGACATCTCTCCCTGCCCAATCTCCGCAGCACCCCACACCAGCCACCGCCGCCTGGTGGGCCCAAACCACCGCCCTCTCCGGCGATTCCATGGAGGGCCGCGACACCGGCACCGAAGCCTACGAACGCGCCGCCAAGTACGTAGCCGCTCAGTTCAGCAGCGCTCACCTCAAAGCCGCAGGCGACAACGGCACCTTCTTCCAAACAGTCCCCATGCACCAGGTCGACCTCGACACCTCGCAGTCCACCGTAACTCTCACCGCCGCCTCGCAAGCCGCAGCAAAGCCCACCCCGCTCCACCTCCTCGAAGAAGTCACCCTCGCTCCGCGCGAATCCCTCCCCGCAGACCTCACCGGCGCGCTCATCTTCCTCGGCTACGGCCTGCCCACTCCCGGCCAGGACCTCCACAACAAGATCGCCGTCTTCTTCAACAACACCCCAGCCGGACTCTCCCCCGCAGACCGCGACACCTTCGCCCCCCGCCGCACCAAAGCCCTCGCTCAAGCAGGCGCCCTCGCTACCCTTTCCATCGACAACCCCGCCGCCACCGAACCCACCCACTGGCCCGCCGCCTACGCCCGTACCGTCACCCTCACAAATAGCCCAACCGCCGCGCCCTCAACCGCCCCCATAGCCCTGCGCATCAGCGCCGAGTCTGCCCCCAAGCTCTTCGCCTCCACCACCCAAGCCTTCGCCCCCATCCTCGAAGCCGGAGAACACGGCACACCCCTCACCCCGCTCGACCTCAACGCCACCTTAAGCCTCCACCTCGTCACCCACAGCAAAGACATCTCCTCCCCCAACATCCTCGCCGTCCTCCCCGGCTCCGACCCCACCCTCGCCCCCGAGTACGTCGCCCTCTCCGCCCATCTCGACGGCTACGGCTACGGAACCCCAGTCTTCGGCGACAAGCTCTACAATGGCACCCTCGACGACGCGGCCTACGTCGCCCTCCTCATCGAAATCGCCAAGAATCAAAACACACTTTCCCAGAAAGACCACCCGCGCCGCTCGCTTCTCTTCTGCATCTTCACCGGCGAAGAGAAAGGTCTCCTCGGCTCCGCATACTTCACCACGCACCCGACTGTTCCCGTCGCAAACATCGTCGCCGACCTGAACCTTGACCAGCTCCGCCCCATCTTTCCGCTTAAGATCCTCACCATGGAAGGCATCACCGACTCCACCCTCGGCGACACCGCCCGCACCGTAGCCGCGAAGTTCAACATCGAGCTCCGCCCCGACCTCGAGCCAGAGCGCAACCTCTTTCGCCGCGCAGACAACTACAACTTCGTCCGCATAGGCGTTCCCATCGCCAGCTTCATCTTCGGCTACGACCGCGGCTCGAAGGAGGAGATCATCTACCGCGACTGGTACGCACGCCGCTACCACAAGCCCCAGGACGACCTCGCCACGCCCATCGACTGGAACGCAGCCGCCACCTTCAATCAGTTCTATGCGGACCTCGCCATCACCATCGCCAACACCTCGGACCGTCCCTCCTGGTCCCAATCCAGCTCCTACGCCCCCGCTCCCAAAACTCCCATTCCACCCGGCTGCACTACGACAGATGGAAAATTAGAAAAGTGCCATTGAGACATTCAGTCAGTTTCATCCCTCCTTCGTCCAACCCTCCGATATACTCCTTCATCGGAACAGATACGACACAGACAACACACGAGTAACATCCACCGCTAAGGAGATCCACTCATGCTCAAGGGCTTTCGCGACTTCATCCTGCGCGGCAACGTCGTCGACCTCGCTGTCGCCGTCATGATCGGCGCGGCATTCAACTCCATCGTCGCCTCCTTCACCAAGGACATCGTCGGCCAGCTCATCGCCGCTCTCGCTGGCAAGCCCGACTTCGGCAATCTCGACATCCATCTCCGCGGCACGCCCATCCACTACGGCAACTTCCTCAACGCCACCATCTCCTTCGTCATCACCGCCAGCATCGTCTACTTCCTCATCGTCCTGCCGCTGAACTATCTGCTCTCCAAGATCAAAGGCCCCGAAGCCGCCTCTACCAAGCCCTGCCCTCAGTGCCTCAGCGACGTTCCCCTCACCGCGACCCGTTGCAAGTTCTGCACCCAGCCAATCTAAGTTCCTCTCCGGGCATCGAACAGCTTGTATCGTAAGAGGCGAGTTGCAGAATCTGCGGTTTGCTTGGAGTACCCGCGTCCTCCCGTATATTTCCGCTATCCTGACTACACCTAGCCTCAGGAGCCCCCTTGCCCCTTCCCCGCCGCGTCCTATCCGCAGCCCTCGCTCTTTGCGTCTCCGCTCCTACGGCTCTGCTCTCTCAGTCTTCGGTCCCTCAGGTCTTCGGCTTCCGCGACTTCTCCCAGCAGGCCAAATGGGACGCCGCCTTTCTCGCCGTGCCCGATGCCGCCCTCGCCGGACAGCACCTCAAAGTCCTCACCGCCGCCCCTCATTGGGCCAGCTCACCCGAGGACTACGCCACCGCCCTCTACATCGCGGATAAGTTCAGGGCCGCAGGCCTCAACACCAAAATCGTCCCCTATAAGGTCCTCCTCAACAAGCCCGTCGAGATCCTGATCGAAGCCTTCGACTCCCGCGGTAGGAAGCTCATGTCCGGCCCCTCCCCCGAGCGCGTCGACCCCAACCTCTTCGGCGGCGATCCCTTCCAGAACGATCCCCGCATCCTCCCTGCCTTCCACGGCTCCTCTCCCTCCGGAGATGTCACCGGCGAGGTCGTCTACGCCAACTACGGTACCCTCGCCGACTTCAAGGAGCTCACCAAATTCGGCATCTCCATCAAGGACAAGATCGTCCTCGTCCGTTACGGCGGCAACTTCCGCGGCGTCAAGGCCTACATCGCCCAGCAGTACGGCGCCAAAGGCATCCTCATCTACTCAGACCCCTCCGACGACGGCTACTTCCGCGGCGACGTCTATCCCCTGGGTCCCTATCGCCCCGACTCCGCCGTCCAGCGCGGCTCCGTCCAGTTCCTCCCCATCTACCCCGGCGACCCCGAGACCCCCGGCATTGCCTCCACCCCTGATCTCCCCGACTCCAAACGCATCCCCGCCGACCGGCTCCAGAACAACCAGCCCTCCATCCCCTCCAATCCCATCTCCTACAAGGACGCCGCCCCCATCCTTCACGCCCTCGCCGGCAAAAACTCACCCCGCGACTGGCAGGGAGGCCTTCCCTTCGCATACCACCTCGGCTCGAGCGATCCCTCCACCCAAGTCACCGTTCACATGCGCCTCAAGCAGGACATCGCTCTCCGCACCATCTGGGACGTCATCGGCACCATCGAAGGCTCCGACCCTGCCCAGAAAGACAACTGGGTCGTAGCCGGAAACCACCGCGACGCCTGGGTCTTCGGAGCCGTCGATCCCAACTCCGGCACCGCCGCCATGCTCGAATCCGTCCACGGACTAGGCGAGCTCCTCAAGCAGGGCTGGCGTCCCAAACGCCGCATCGTCATCGGCTCCTGGGACGCCGAAGAAGAGGGCCTCATCGGCTCCACCGAATGGACCGAGGACAACGCCAAAAGCCTCTCCCACGCCGTCGCCTACATCAACACCGATGTCGCCGTCTCCGGCCCAACCTTCTCTGCGGCCGCCATTCCCTCGCTCAAACAGTTCGTCCGCGACGTAACCCGCCAGGTCCCCAGTCCCGCCGGCGGCACCGTCTACGACCAGTGGAAGACATGGCAGGAAGAGAACCGCGAACGCCGCGGCCACGGCGCCTCTCACTCCAACCACCACATCGGCAACGACGTCCGTGTCGGCGACCTCGGCTCCGGCTCCGACTACACCCCCTTCATCCAGCACTTCGGCATCCCCTCCACTGATATCGGCTCCGACGGACCCTACGGCGTCTATCACTCCGCCTTCGACAACTACAACTGGTTCATCAAATTCGCCGACCCAACCTTCGTCTACGAGCAGCAGCAGGCTCGCGTCTTCGGCCTTGAGATCATCCACATGGCCGACGCCGACGTCCTCCCCTACGACTACGATCTCTACGGCAAAGAGATCCTCGCCTACCTCGAAGATGCCCGCAAACGCGCCAACTCCCCGCAGACCCCACAGGAATCAAACACCCCAGCCCACATCGAGCCCAAGCCTGCCAGCCTCAACCTCGACTTCACCGCCGCCCTCAACGCGGCCCAACGCTTCGCCGCCGCCGGAACCGCGATCCGCGCGCTCCAGTCCACTCCTCCCGCAAACGCCGCCCGCCTCAATCAAGCCCTCCGCGAAGCCGAGACCGCCCTGCTCAACCCCGATGGCCTGCCCAAACGCCCCTGGTACAAACACCTCATCTACGCCCCCGGAGAATTCACCGGATACGCCGCCGTCGTCATCCCCGGCGTCAACGAAGCCATCGACGTCCCCGACGCCCCCCGCGCCCAAACCCAGCTAGCCATCCTAGCCCAGGCCCTGAACCGCTCCGCCACCATCCTGGAAACCGCAACAAAATAACCCAACAAGTCACGCACCATGAACCGCAAGCTAACCCCTAATCCCTCTCCCTCCCCCGCTACAACTTTAGTGCTACCCCTCCCGCCCGAAGTGCTATGTCATCCATACGCCGCTCGTCCGATCATTACTCCAACAGACGGTCATAAAGGCCGCTCCTAAGGAGTATCCCTATGGTTCATGATTTGGTTCTCGCCCTGGTATTTCTCGGTATGATCATCGCTCCCGCCCTTCTCGCCATGCGCTCTGGCAAGGAGGAAAAGGATTCTCTCTAATTTTCCTGCGGATCACTTGCGGGATACTTGCTGTCTGCCCAAACCTCACCATCTCCTGGTCCGCGTCGCCGGCATGACCTTCAACTTCAGCGCCGTTCAGCTCGACCGGCCCCCTGCATCCGATCCATTCATAGCCTCCAACGACGCGCACAGAAGCCCCGTCCGCTCCCGTCGCGCCAAGTTCGTGGCTCAGGCCCCGACTCCACAGAAATACACGCAGACCCGTTAAACAACAAAAGGCCGCTCCCAAACAGAAGCGGCCTTCGTCGTGTTTATTTTAGCCTTGGAAGCTATCCTCTCAAAGCCATCTGCTCCGTAACAATCTGCGTCAGGTCTGGCTTCTTCAGCCCATGCTCCTTGGCATTGAACTCATCGACCTTGCTCGACCAGTTCATGCTGCAGAACTTCGGCCCGCACATACTGCAGAACGCCGCTTCCTTGTAGTAGTCATCCGGCAGCGTCTCGTCGTGCATACTCCGTGCTGTCTCCGGGTCCAGCGACAGCGCAAACTGCTTGTCCCAATCGAACGTGTACCGCGCATGCGAGATCGCATCATCCCGATCCCTCGCGCCCGGCCGGTGCCGCGCCACATCCGCCGCATGAGCAGCGATCTTGTACGCGATAATCCCGTCCTTCACGTCCTTCTCGTTCGGCAGTCCCAGGTGCTCCTTCGGAGTCACATAGCAGAGCATCGCCGCGCCATGCCACCCAATCATCGCCGCGCCAATCGCCGAAGTGATGTGGTCATACCCCGGAGCGATATCCGTCACCAGCGGCCCCAGCACATAGAACGGAGCCCCATCGCAAAGCTCCACTTCCTTATCCACCTGCAGCTTGATCTGGTCCATCGGAATATGCCCCGGCCCTTCGATCATCACCTGCACATCCGACTTCCATGCCTGCCGCGTCAGATCGCCCAGCGTCTTCAGCTCGGCAAACTGAGCCTCGTCGCTCGCATCCGCCAGACAACCCGGCCGCAGCCCATCGCCCAGCGAGTAGCTCACGTCATACCGGGCCATCAACTCCGTAATCCGGTCGAAGTTGTCATACAAAAAGTTCTGCTTATGATGATGCGTCATCCACTGCGCCATGATCGCCCCACCCCGGCTCACAATGCCGGTGATGCGCTTCGCCACCATCGGCACGTACTGGATCAGCACGCCCGCATGGATCGTAAAGTAGTCGACCCCCTGCTGCGCCTGCTCCTCCAGCACCTCCATGTACACATCGATATTCAAATCCTCAAGCCGCTTCACCCGGTTCAGCGCCTCATACAGCGGCACCGTCCCGATCGGCACCGGCGAGTGCCGCAGAATCTGCTCCCGGATCATCGGAATATCTCCGCCCGTCGAAAGATCCATCACCGTATCCGCGCCATAGTGGACCGCCGTATGCAGCTTCCTCAGCTCCTCATCCACATTCGACACCAGTGCCGAGTTCCCGATATTCGCGTTTATCTTGCACAGCGACTCCACCCCAATCGCCATCGGCTCTAGTTCGACGTGGTTGATGTTCGCCGGGATGATCATCGTCCCCTTCGCCACCTCGCTCCGCACCAGCTCAGCCGAGATCTTCTCCCGCTGCGCCACGTAAGCCATCTCCTCGGTGATCATCCCCTTGCGCGCAAAGTGCATCTGCGACATGTTCGTGTCGCCCGTCCGCGCGGCCTCAGCCTTGCGCTTTACGATCCACTCCGCCCGTCCCGTCGGCACTCTGTAGTCGTTGCCGTTGGATCCATTTCCCTGGACGTGTTGGTGGTTGCCGTTAAAACCCGTGCCGTTACCATTTCCGCTCATTTAGAAGCCCCCTGCGAACGCTGTTATCTAAGCAGAAGTATACGATGCTTGTCCCGGACCCTGCAGAGGGCCTCACCTCGTCCTCACCTCGCTCTTTCATCTCGCGAACCTTTCACAACCGCCGCACAACCCTCACACAACCTCTGCATCCAACCCAGACAGAACGAGCAGGACAGTGAGCGAGGGTGGACGGCCTCCCTACCAGCTCACAAAAAAACTTATAGAGAAGCAGAAAAGAATTCGAGTCGACGCGCGGTCAACGCAGACCCGCGCCCAAACCTCTTAGAACTCGACAACCCGCCAGGAGAACTACATGAAGATCTTTTCCGCAAACATCGAAGACCTCCGCTCTCTCTACATTGACAATCTCCAGAAAGCCCTCGACATGGAGCAGAAGATCACCGGCGCGCTTCCCAAGATGATCGATAGCGCCTCCGATCCCGAGCTGGCCGAGGCCTTCTCCAACCACCTCGTCGAGACCCAGGGCCACGCCCTCAAGGTCGAAAGCCTCCTCCGCGAGGCCACCGGCGACGCCTCCACCACCACCTGTAAGGTCATCGGAGCTCTCATCACCGAGGCCGAGGACACCATCAAAGACGTCACCGATCCCTACGTCCTCGACGTCGCCCTCATCGGCGCTGCCCAGCAGGTCGAGCACCACGAGATTGCCGTCTACGGAACCCTCCGCAACTGGGCCGAGCTTATCGGTCTCGACGGCCACGCTGACATCCTCGAGTCCATCCTCGACGAAGAAAAAAACGCCGACGAGCTCCTCACCGAGCTCTCCGACACCCTCAACACCACCGCCGAGGTCAACGCTCCCGTCCAGGCATAACCTCCACCTTTTCACCACCGCAGGGCAGGACCTCCCCGTCGAGGTTCTGCCTTGTGGCATTTTAAAATGCCCATCGCACGAACTCCCCTCTCTGGCGTAGACTTAAAAGCGACACTTATGCCTACCGCCGCCAACACCAAGAGCCCCACAAAGATCATCGTCGCCACCGTCATCATCCTGGCCGCCGTCGCTTGGCTCACCTTCACCGGCGTACGCGACAACAAGAGCTACTACGTCACCATCTCCGAGCTCAACGCCATGGGCAGCAAGGCCTACGTCCGCCATCTCCGCGTCGCCGGAAACGTCGCCCCGGGCAGCATCCACCGCGTCGGAACCTCCGCCACCTTCCAGCTCCTCGAACAGGGCCGTTCCCTCCAGGTCAGCTACCAGGGCACAGAGCCCCCACCCGACACCTTCAAGGACGACGCCCAGGCCCTCGCCGTCGGAACCTACGGCAAAGACGGCGTCTTCCACGCCACCCAGCTCCAGGCCAAGTGCGCCTCCAAGTACGCCCCCGCAGCCCCCGGCGCAACGCCCAACGGAATGGCTAAGCCCACCACCACCGCCACGGCACTTCCCCGCACCCGCTAAACTCGATTGATGCCGATAACCGATGCCGATGACCGCGCAGCCCATCTCTAGCGCCCCCATCATCGCCGCCGAGCTCCACTCCGTCTCCCGCATCTACGGCGGATTCGCCGCCCTCCGCAACCTCTCCGCCACCTTCAACGCCGGCTCCTGCACCATGATCCTCGGCGAAAACGGCGCTGGAAAATCCACACTCCTCCGCGTCCTCGCCGGCCTCATCACCCCCACCCGCGGAACCGTCAGCATCTTCTCCCAATCCCCCCAGCAACAACGCCGCCGCATCGCCTACATGAGCCACGCCCCCATGCTCTACGACGAGCTCACCGCCCTCGAAAACCTCAACTACTTCGCCCGCCTTTACAGCGTCGGCAAATGCGCCTGCGTCGGCTCCCCCGAGATGGCCCTCCGCGCCGTCGGCCTCGACCCTGCCCTCACCCGCACCGTCGGCCAATACTCGCAAGGCATGCGTCAGCGCGCCTCCCTCGCCCGCGTCCTCCAGTCCGACCCCGAGATCCTCCTCCTCGACGAGCCCTTCTCCAACCTGGACGTCGCCTCCGCCCACCAGATGGTCGAGCTCCTCGCCGACTTCCGCACCTGGCCCCACCCCTCCGGCACCGCCCGCACCATCCTCCTCACCACCCATCAGGCCCACCTCGCCCAGTCCCTCGCCGACCGCACCATCACCATGCTCGCCGGTCAGATCGCCTCCAGCACCGAGGCCGCAGCGTGAAGACCAGTTCGCCCGCAAAGACCAACGCCGCCCGCTTCCTCGACTCCCTCAACATCGCCTACGAGCTCCGCGCCTACGAGGTCGACCCCGAAGACCTCACCGCCATCTCCGTAGCCCACAAAATCAACCTTCCTCCTGAACAGGTCTTCAAAACCCTCGTAGCCCACACCAATACAAGCGACCACGTATTCGCCGCCATCCCCGGCGACTCCGAGCTCGACCTAAAAAAACTAGCTCACGCCGCCGGAGCCAAAAAAACCGAACTCGTCTCCCTCAAAGAGGTCGAGCCGCTCACCGGATACATCCGTGGCGGAGTCACCGTCATGGCCGCCCGCAAGCCCTTCCCCGCCTTCGTCGACGAGGCCATCGAGCTCTTCGACCTCATCTCCGTCTCCGCCGGACAACGCGGCCTCCAGATCCTCCTCACCCCCGCCGACTACCTCCGCGCCACCGCCGCCACCCTCGCCGACCTCACCAAAGCTCCTCCCCGCCCCGGAGAGGCCCCATGAACTATCTCCACCATCTCCTCAACCACCTACGCAAAGACCTCCGCCTCGAATGGCGCTCCCGCGACTCCATTAACGGGATGCTCTTCTTCGCCCTCCTCGTCGTCGCCATCTTCGCCCTGGCCTTCGACCCCACCGCCTACCCCACCACCACCCGCCAAATCTCCGGCGGAGTCCTCTGGGTCGCCATCCTCTTCGCCTCCGTCACCGCGCTCAACCAGTCCTGGACCCGCGAGCAGCGCAACCAGCTCCTCGACGCCCAGCGCATGGCCCCCTCGCCAGCCTCCGCGCTCTTCCTCGGCAAAGCCCTAGCCAATCTCGCCTTCGTCCTCAGCGTCGAGATCGTCCTCGCCCCCATCTTCATCATCTTCTACAACCTTCACGCCCTCGGAAACGTCGCCCTGCTCGCCCTCATTCTGCCGCTCGGCACCTGGGCCCTGGTTGTCAACGGAACGTTCTTCGCAGCTCTGGGCCTGCGCGCCCGCAACCGCGAGCTCCTCCTGCCCTTGCTGCTCTTCCCCATCTCCCTGCCCGCGCTGCTCGCCATGGTCCAGTCCACCACCGGCATCCTCACCAACGACATCGACCCCATCCAGATCGGCCTTTGGATCAAGCAGCTCGCCGTCTACGACATCATCTTCACCACCCTCTGCATCCTGCTCTTCGAGACCATCCTCAACGCCGAGTAGCGTTATCTAAATCTAGCGATAGATGGGAGCTCCCAACGGCGCCCCCGTCGCCCCACCATCGATGACAATCTCGCTCGCCTGAATAAACGAAGACTCCTGCGACGCAAGAAACAACACCGCGTTGGCCACCTCCGCCGCATGGCCCACCCGGCCCAACGGAATAGATCTCGTCAAAGCCTTATAGGACCCGCCATTCGCTGCATCCAACAGAGGCGTATCCACCGATCCTGGAGTGATCACGTTCACTCGAATGCCAAGCGGAGAAAGCTCCGAAGCCAGCACCCTCGCCATCGTCCGCACCGCAGCTTTGCTCGCCGCATAGGCGGACAAGCCCGGTCGGCCATTTACGTTCTGGATCGAACTGCTGAGAATCACCGAAGCCCCGTGGCTGAGGTAAGGCAGGCAAGTCTGCACCAGGAAGAAGGTCGAGGTCACATTCACGTTCAGAATCTTCTCGAAGAGTTCGTAGGGTGTGCTTCCCAGCGGTGTCCTCTGAGTGATCCCCGCATTCGCAAACACCACGTCCAGCTTGCCGAACCGCTCCACCGTCTCCGCCACAAATCGCTCCATCCCTGGAAGATCCGTTACGTCCACCTTCACAATCAGCGCCTCTGGACCAAGTTCCTTCGCCGCCGCATCCAGAGTCGTCCGGCTCCTGCCGGTAAGAGCGACCTTCGCCCCTTCGGCAATAAATCTCTTGGCCGTCGCCAATCCGATGCCGCTATTCCCACCCGTAATCAGGGCAACCTTCCCCTTTAATCTCATACGATCTCGCCTCTCTTTTGCCCAGGAAAGTCGCTCGTGCCTTCTTCCACATAGATGTGAGGTCACCCGAAGAACTTGTTCGTTGGTGCAGTGGTTGAAGACACTCAAACCAGAAAAATATTCCCGCATTAATTCACTCGAAGCGCCGGGTCTTTCTGCCCCCGCCCCACAAGTCAAAAGGAATCTTTCTGCCCGTCCCGCAAGTCAAAAGGAAAGAGACAAGGGCAAAGGCAAGAACGGATGAAAAATATCTGGAACAATCCACCCCGCCTGCCCTAAGATCGCGCCTTTCACCCCATCGCAGAACTTCCGGTGGAGACAAACCGCTACCCCCAACGGCATCGAATAACGCACGTCCCGGCATCAAAGCATCTTCAAGCAAGCTAAAATATCGTCTGGAGCACTCTCATGGACCAGCGCACCCTCACCACACGGCGCATCCCCAGCCTCGCCACCCCCGCCTGGCTCCGAAATACGGCAGTTCTCTGGTTCATAGCCACCGTAGCCGTCCTCGTCGTAGGCTTCCGTCAAGCCCTCTTCATCGCGCCACCCGACGGCGAACTCGGCGACGTCCAGCGCATCTTCTACTACCACCTTTCCTTCGCCATCCTTGGCCTGATCTTCCCGTACATCAATCTCATCGCCTCGATCGCCTATCTTTACCTGCGCAATCGCAACCCATTCAAAGCACTTGGAGCTGACGCCCTCGCCCTCGCCTCCGCTCAGGTCACTGTCCTCTACGTCTCCCTTCTCCTGGTTACAGGAATGCTCTATGGCCGCCCCGTCTGGGGCATCTGGTGGACCTGGGACGCCCGCCTCACGAGCTCCTTCATCCTCTGGCTGATCTACGTCAGCTACCTCCTCACCCGGAAGCTCGCCCCATCCGAACAGATCGCGCCTCTCTCCGCGGTGCTCGCCATCTTCGCCGCGGTAGACGTTCCCATCGTCTTCATGTCGATCCGCTGGTGGCGCACCCAGCATCCCGCGCCGGTCTTCGCTGGCGGAGAAAAATCTGGCCTCGACCCCAGCATGTACCCCCCAGTCCTCTGGAATCTGGCCGGCTGGTTCATGTGGGGCATCTTCATCATGGCCTTCCGCTTCTTCATCGAGCGCCGCCGCCAGCGCATCGAGCAGGAACAAGCCCTCCGCACCATCGAAGCATCCCTCGAGGAGCCCCAATGACCTGGAAGTCCATCTTCGACCTCTCCACCATGCAGCACCAGCACATCGTCTACACCTACGCCGGAGTCCTCCTGGTCCAGGCCGCCTATCTGGCTCGCCTCATCTACGCCTGGACCCACCCCACCCTCCCACAACCCTAACCCCGCCCAAACCCGGGTGCCCCACCCTATTTGCAGTCTCATCGCAAATAGGGTGGGGTATCGTGCGAAGCACGACCGCCTTCCTCCCCCAGCCCAAAACTCCAAGTCGAACCGCACTCTTTCCCAACCGAAACGCCGTTGTCGCTCCCTCCACCCACCCCAAAGCCCGGCTGCCCGATTTGTGGAGAGTTAGCCTTTACGCCCCGTGTAACGGTAGATGGCGCACTCCTCGTCACCGGTTGATCCATACTCCTTTTGGGCAGCGATGGCAGCCAGATCCGCAACGTGGTCTTCAGGCGACATAGGGACAGAGCCAAGGAAGAGCCGTGTGAACGCCGGGTGGTGATCCAGGACGACGCGGCACTCCGCGTTGACGTAGAGGATGTCCAGCGCAGGAGGAACGTCGGGATGCTTAACAACCTGCGCGGCGAACTGGGTCTCGATGCGGCGGAGAAGTGTTCTTAGGACAGGTGCCTCAAACGGGTGAAAGAGGAAAGCCAGACAAGGTCCGAGGGGGAGTTTGAAGGTAAGGGCGTCCTGCTGGAGGAGGCGTGTAGGAGCAAGGCGCGGGGCAGTCGGGTCAGCGAGGTGGGCGGCGAGCCAGAGGTCGAGGTTGCGCTGAGCGATCACGGCAAGGTCGGGGTTGAGCTCGATGCCGATGACCTGGCGGAAGGGCAGCTCGGTCGCAACCAGCATGGCGCGGCCTTTGCCAGCACCGAAGTCGATGAAGCTGTAGTCGTAGATCGGTTGGGGCGGCGGAGACTCACGCCAGCGGTCGATGAGGCTGCGGAGGATGCTGGGCGCAACGCCGTAGTAGGCGGTGACATGCTCGTCGTTGGGGTGGCCAGTGACGAGGTTGGCGGCAGGAACCAGCCCGCTGGTGTCAACCCCATGAGCTAGATCAAAGGGATGAATAGGTGTGGTGGTGAGCTTGAGAAGATCGCGCGGGCGCTTCTTAGGCGGAACAAGGGTAGGTCTTTGCATACTCATCTGGACACGGTCATCGGATG
Source organism: Granulicella sp. dw_53 (assembly GCF_018449545.1). Taxonomy (GTDB): domain Bacteria; phylum Acidobacteriota; class Terriglobia; order Terriglobales; family Acidobacteriaceae; genus Edaphobacter. The sequence goes on from NZ_JAAVUR010000023.1 coordinate 57,862, forward strand.
ACCTTGGGGCTGATCTGAATCAAGCTCGGATTGCCATCGAGACCCAAGAGTCGCCGGCCCGCCGGAGTAATGTTTTGCGGAGTCCAGGCGGGAGCGTCGATGAGGGTGACTTCGGAGCGAAAGACCTGTTCGAGCCCGGCGAGGCGATTCTGGATCTGTGCCGAAAGCTGGGCTGCCGCAGCTTCGTCCTTCGTGGTCGGCGTAACGGCAACGATGACGCTGTACCGCGTAGGAACTCCGGGGATGTTGGCTCCGGGGGCGTCAGGGTCAGGCGCGAGGGCGATCTCTCGCACGAGGCCGAGGTCCACAATGTTGCACGGGATCGCTGGGTCGTAGCAGTCGCGGAGCGCAGCCTGAATGTCGGCGGTGGAGAGCATCTGTCTTGATGATAGATGCTGCTGCGAGCTAGTGGATGCCGCCGGCGGCGGCTGATGCGGGAGTTGAGGCCCAGGCGAGACCGTCGGCTCCATTGCCGGCGTCGATGATCGATTGGACCTTCCACGTAGTGAGGTCCACAGCAGCGACCTGATGGCTGACGTTGCAGGAGACATAGGCGACCTTGCCATCCGGACGGATCAGGACCTCCTGCGGCGCGCTCGGGACGTCGATGGTACGGACGATGGTGAGCGTGGCGAGATCGATGACAGCGAGCTTAGCCGCGTTCGGAAGGGTGAGGAGGAGGTAGCGGCCGTCGTGCGTGGGAGCGCTGCCATAGCCGGTCGCGGGGAGCGGGACCCAGGTCTTGAGCTTGCGAGTCGAGGTATCGATCACCGCGAGGCGCGGCGTCTTCCAGTCGGAGGTGAAGAGGAGCTTGTCGTCGTTCGAGATCGAGATGCGCTGGACCTTGAGGCTGTCAGGCGAGCCGATAGGGATGACGGCGAGGGTCTTGTGCGCATCAAGATCCAGGACCGAGACAGAGGCAGCCCCGACGTTGGTGGTGTAGGCATATTTTCCGCTATGCGAGAGGGCGAACATGTGCGACTCGGGCGCGCCAGTGGGGATTGTGTAGAGGATCTTGAGGGTCTTAGGATCGATGGCCGTGATGGACTGATCGAGCTCGGTGCTGACGTAGAGCACGTTGCGGTGGGTGTCGTAGACCGGCAGATGGGGTCGGACGCCGTGGCCGAAGTCGACGGTGTTGATGATCTTGCGAGAGGCGATGTCGATGACGAGCATCTCGTGGCCATCAGTGCCGGGGCGGCCTACTCCTGCGTTGCCGTAGATGGGGAGGTAGGCGGTGCGGCCGTCGGGGGAGGCGGCTACCTCGTGCCCGGTGATGCGCTCTTCCGCGATGGCCGCGGTCTGATGGGCGCTGGCGGCGTCGATAACGGAGAGGGTGCGATCCTTCTGGTTGGCGACGAGCAGCGTGCCCTGAGCGCAGGCGCAGGTGGATGCAAGAGCCAGGGAGAGCAGAGAGCCGGCGACAAGGCGAATCTTCATAGGCCGCGAGTTTACACGGTGAAGAAGACGTCAGGATAGAGGCAGGCTTTGCCGCTGCTAATTTTTTCTCTCAACCAGATACAAGGCGAGGGACTTGAGCGGAGTAGCGGCATCGCCGAAGGGGGCGAGAGCTTCAAAGGCGTCGGCGATAAGCTGCTCGGCGTCTTTGAGGGACTGGTCGATCCCGTAGACGGCGGGCCAGGTGGCCTTGATGCTGGCGGTGTCCTTGCCTGCGGTCTTGCCGAGTTCCGCAGAGCTTTGGGTCATATCGAGCACGTCGTCGACGATCTGGAAGGCGAGGCCGGCCTTCTGGCCGAAGGTACGGAGGCGGTCGATGGTGTCGACAGACTCGCCTCCACCGGAGCCATAGAGGCCGCCAGAGACGATGCTGGTAGTGATGAGTGCTCCGGTCTTGGCGCGGTGAATGGATTCGACCAGCTCCGCGGTTGGAGGCTGCCCTTCGGACTCGATGTCGACGACCTGGCCGCCGATCATGCCCGGAGGCAAGGGGCTGTTGGAGCCTACACCGGTGCCCACGGCGAGGGCGATGTCGCGCAGGATGGCCACGACCGCAGCGGGATTCGTGGGCAGAGAGGCAATCGTCTGGAAGGCCAGGGTCTGCAGGGCGTCCCCCGCGAGGATGGCGATGGCCTCCCCAAAGAGGATGTGGCAGGTCGGCTGGCCGCGGCGGAGGTCATCGTCGTCCATGGCCGGCAGATCGTCGTGGATGAGGGAGTAGGTATGGAGCATCTCCACCGCTGCGCCTAGATCGGCTGCGCCTGCGGGGATCTCCTTTCCTCCGGCGACCATGCGGGCTGCTTCCATGCAAAGGATGGGGCGGAGGCGCTTGCCGCCGGCAAAAGTGCTGTGGCGCATGGCGCGGTGAATGGAGTGCGGAAGCGTGTCAGGGGATGGCAGAAGGCGTTCGAGGGCTGCGTCGGTGAGTTGAGCGCCGGAGGCGAGCAGGTCTTTGACTTTGGGATGCATCAGGTCTCGATCATAAATCAGGGGTGAATGAGGAACTTCGAAGTTGGGTTTTGCGGCTGCGAAGCAGGAAGATTGTGAAGGTTACCAGGGTGAGGAGACTTACAAGGTCGCCGAGGATCTGGTCGGGGAGTTGGATATGGGTGACTTCGATCTGGGAGGGGCCGGCCGGGATAGGGAGCGCGATGAGGCCGTCGTCCCGCTGGGTTCGGGTCGTCAGGAGGGTTTGGTTCAGGGTGATGCGCCAGGCGGGGTAGTCGCGGAGGTTGAGGATGAGGGTCTGGGGGATGGGGGAGTTGAGGGCGAGGTGCGTGGGCGCTGGGCCGGGTTGGGTGTTCGCCGGAGCGAGTGCAGCAGGGTTGGAGGAGAGCCAGTAGGGCGGGTTAGTTTGGCCGAGGGAGTCGTTGTCGGCGGTGACGGGAGTGTACTCGTCGGTCGGCTCGGAGCCTTGGGTGGAGTGGAAGAGGGCGACTCTGGCAGCGACGGTGTCCTCGGGATCACAGGGTTGGCGGAGCAGCATGTAGGCGGGGCCGGTAAGGGCTGCGGCGACGACCAGGGCGGCGACGGTGGTCTGGGTGGAGGTGAGGTGGGCTCGGTTGAGGACGAGGACTAGGGAGAGGCTCAGGGCTGCGGCCAGGATCGCCAGCAGACGCCAGGGGAACTGGAGGAAGGCTAGTTCGGGGGCATGCAGCCAGATCTGGTTGCTGAGGGGCGTTAGGAGGAAGGCGATGGCGACGGTAAGCGTAGTTAAGGCAGGGAGGAGTCCTGTGGCGGTTCTTCGGTAGTTGAGCAGCAGGGTCAGTGCGGTCAGAGCCAGGAGAAGGATGGCTATGGTGGAGGCCGTGTGGAGGACGGTGTCGTGAAGTGCGTCGGTGGTGTGGTGGAAGAGGAAGTTGTCCTGGATGCGGAGGCCGGGGAGGATGGCCATGTCGATGTGAACAAATCGGCGTTCGTAGGCGGCTGGTATGAGGTAGAAGGCGGCCAGGCCCAGGCCGAAGAGAGTTCCGGTGGCGGTGGTCCGGGCGATGGAGGTCTTTGTTTGGGTTCGGAGAGTCAAGGCTTCCCGCGTTGTCCACCTTGCGCGCAAAGTACGCGCCAAAGGCGGAGTAGGGCCCATCTCGACTGTACTTGAGATTCGGAGGAGGCGGATGAGGGTCAGGAGGGCGAGGGCGTAGCAGCTCATGACGGCGGCAGGCGCGTTGGTCAGCCACAGGAGAGCCACAGGGAGGGCGATGCGGGGGATGGTTACGCCGCCTTCGTAGTCGGGGCGGAGGATGGCGTGGAGGAGGAGCGGAATCCAGACGGCGGCCAGGAGTTCAGCATAAGCAGTGCGCTCGTAGGCGGTGAAGAGGGTATAGGGATTGACGAGGTAGAAGACCGAGGCAAGGAGCGCGGTTCCCGGGAAGGCGAAGCTGCGGGCAAGACGGTAGAGGGCAAAGCCAGCGGCGGTGAGGACCAGCCAGGTATAGATGATGGGCGTCCAGGTCCAGGGGAGGATGAGCCCGAGGACGGCTCCGATGGTCCAGGAGAGGGGTGGGTAGAAGACGAAGCGGGGCTCTCCAGCGTCGTAGGCGGGAGTGAAGGCCCACTGAGGGTGGAGGTTGCCGTGGGTGAACTGCCGGGCGGCCTCCAGCCAGTTGAGAATGTGGAAGTCAAAGTCGTGCCCGCAGGAGCACCCGAAGAGGATCAAAGGCAGGACCGCAATGAGAGAGGCTAACGGGATCAGGAGGCGTTTGCTCGGCTGTATCGTTGGCCTCCTTCTCTCGGTCAAGGGGTATCCCCAATATCCCAGGGCATTTAGGTACAACCAGTTTATTATGAGCGGCTTGAGAGTAGCGCAGAACCCTATCTGCCTGATTCTATAGGAGCCGAGGCCAAACATTGAGGCAGCTCAGGTTAGGTCCGCAAAGATGGTGGATCTAGGCCGCCACAAATCCGGGTGCCCCATCCTTTTTGCAGTCTCATCGCAAATAGGGTGGGGTATCGGGCGGAAGCACGACCGCCTTCCTTCCTAACCCCCACCACCTCAGGAACCCCATCTTTCTTCCCCCAACCCCATCACCAACAACCTCAACCCCAACCCCAACCCCAACCCCAAAAACAACTTACAACTCCCTCCCCCAAAAACCCCAACAAAACTCCATGTCAACCCCTAAAACAAACTAACCTATCCCAAATCAACAAGATCCAAATGGCACTTTAGTTATCCCCCACTCGATAAAATAGAAGAAGAAAGAAAAGATTCGAAAAACCGCCCAGCGCGGAAGCAACAAGCTCTTTGCCAATTCACCATCGACAGACCAGCAGCCAGGGACCAGTCACGCCCCGAAGCAGTCTAAATCCGGCCACCCAAAAGCCTTCTCCGGCAGATCGACGCCTCCAATATCGATAGCCTTCATTGCCACCTCGATACCTCCAAGACGCACATAAAAAGGAACGCAAGGGTTGGCTTGAAGCGCCCAAAGCAACATGCTCCGATAACCCTTGGCCCTCAATCCCGATACCACCGCATGGAACAAGGAACGACCCGCACCCTGCCGTTGTGCCTCAAGCAAGACATAAATGGCATAAAGCTCCGCATCGTAATCTGCTGTCGCCGTTCTGATTGGCCCAGCACACGCGAATCCGACGACCCCGGTCTCACCTTCGGCCACCACGATCAAGACGCCTCCATCTGCGATCCGTTCCCGCCAGCTCTCGGTCCGAGCCACCTCATCCAAAGTGGCAAGAAACGCATCCGGGACGATACCCGAATAGGTCGTCCTCCAACTTTCGACGTGAACATGTGCAATGGCGGCTGCGTCCTCGAGCCTGGCCTGACGGATCAAATGACCCATAGCTGGTCACGCTCCATCTGTACGAAATCCATCGCGACACCCGCATCAAGCAGATGGAAAATGTACGATGCCTAGGCAGGCAAGTCCACCCATAAACCCATTTAATCAGAGGATTTTGCCCCATTTTGCCGGGGGGAGGGGTGAGCCTAACTCACCCACTTCACCTGCAGCATACGGTCGTCCCCCTCGCCCTGCTCCATCGCAATCTCACCCTGCGCGAGCCGGACGACGCTCTCGAACCGCTCGCCCCACTCCACCAGCACCAGCGCATTTGGCTCGGTCATCATCTCTTCCAGTCCCAGCACCGCGATCTGCTCCTCCGTCTCCAACCGGTACAGATCCAGGTGGAACAGATGCACCCGCTCATTCTTGTACTCATGCACCAGCGTGAACGTCGGACTGGTCACGTCCTCCTCCACCGCTGCTCCAAGAGCCGCCGCAATTCCCTTCACCAGCGTCGTCTTCCCCGCTCCTACCTCGCCGCGCAGAATCACCAGCATAGGAGGACGCAGAATCTCCGCAATCGTCTGCCCCAGCGCCAGCGTCCCCTCCACCGATCGCGTCTTGAACCGTTTCTCTCTCATCGGGAGCTCCCGCTGCGATTCAACCCGCAGATCCAGGTAAACCCATCCGCATCCTTCACCCTGTACCGAAAGGCCTCCGACAGATACGCAACCGTATCGGTTGCAAGTACAGTATGTTGATCCAAAGCGCGGGCCGCCAAATCCCCGGCGAGCCCATGCAGATACACCGCAGCCTCCACCGCACGCGCTATGTCCTCCGGATACTGAGCCACCATCGCAGCCACGATGCCTGTCAGAATATCCCCGCTTCCACCCTTCGCCATCGCTGGATTCCCCGAGGTGTTCACTCCAATCGTCCCATCCGGATGCGCCACCAGCGTTCGCCAGCCCTTCAGCACCAGCGTCAACTTATGCTCCATCGCAAAGTCGCGCGCCAGATTCACCCGGTCCGCCTCCACCTCCTTCACCGTCAGCCCAACCAACCGAGCCATCTCACCCGGATGCGGCGTTAGAACCATCACCCGTCCCTCACCATTCAGCAGCTTCTCCCGCCCCTCGAACGCATTCAAGGCATCCGCATCAATGACCATGGGCTGAGTCGTCTTCTCCACCATCTGCCTGGCAAACTCCGGCGCATCGCCATCCGTCGACAGACCAGGCCCCACCGCTAACACCGAGATCTTCTTCAGCAGTTGATCGAGCTTCTCGCCCCTCTGATTCTTGAACGAGATCGCGCCCTCCTCGTCCTCCGCCAACGGCAACATCATCAACTCCGGCGCGACCGCTGCCACCGTATTCACAATGCTCTTCGGAACAGCCGCCGTCACCAGCCCCGCTCCGGTCCTCAGCGCAGCCAGCGAAGCCATCATCGCCGCACCCGCCTTGCCGTAGCTTCCGCCCACCACCAGCACATGGCCGAACCTGCCCTTGTTGGAGTTCACCGCCCGCGGACGCTCCGCAATCGCCTTCGCCGCACCCGCCCATCGGCGTCCCGTCGCCGCAACCACTGCCTCCCGCGGCGATCCGATCTCCGCAACCACCACCGGTCCGAACGCTCCGCCATCCAACGATCCCTGGGTCAGATGCCCAAAGATGTGCGCCGTCTTCGGAGCGGTAAACGTCACCACCGCATCCGCCCGGAACGCTCCCTCGCTGGTCTGCTCCATCGAATCCGCATCCCATCCCGACGACACATCCACCGCAACCACCGGAACCTTCGACTCCTTCACCTTCTCCCGCAACTGCTCCGCAACCCCACGCAGCGGCGGCTTGAACCCAGTCCCGACCACCGCATCGACGATCAACTCAGCCCACCCCAGCGCCTTCGCCATCTGGCCGTCGAAACCCTCTGACGACAGAGTCTCCACCTCCACGCCCGCCGCCTCAGCCCGCAACCGTCCAACCGCCGTCCGAGCCGGTCCCTTGAACTCGCTCTCCTCACCAAGGAGCACCACCCGTACACTCCTCCCGCCCGCAGCCAGATGCCGAGCCGCCACCAGCCCATCGCCACCGTTATTCCCCTTCCCGCAGAGCACCACCACCCGCCCCGCTGCGGCAAAGTGCCTCAAACAGAAACGCGCCACCGCCTCTCCGGCCCGCTCCATCAGCTCATCCAGCTTTACCCCGAACTCGTCCACGGTCCGACGGTCCGTCTCGCCCATCTCCGCTGCGGTAAGAATGTCCATAACACCCTTCTACCACCCGCGGCCTCTGCAAACAAAACGGCCCGCATCCAGTGCGGGCCGTATCGTTTCAATCCATCAAATCGGTTCTACTGAGATCCACCTGAAATCGAAGGCTCGATCACTGGAACAGTCTTCGCGTTGAAGTAGCTCTTCTCCCACAGCGCGCGGTAAAACTGCCCTGTAAGCTCCGCTGCCTTCGGACCAAACGTCGGCCTTCCGCCCTCCAGGAAGATCACCGTCACAATCGGCCCATTCGGAGTATCCGCAAACGACCCGAACCATCCGAACCGCGTCCCATTGTTCGAGCATGTTCCCGTCTTGCCCATCACCGGAAACTCCTTGAAGTTCGCCCGTAAGCTCCGCGCCGTCCCATACTGCGTCGCTCCCAGCATTCCATCCTGGATCTGCGGAATCAGAGGAGCGATATTCAGCGTCCGCTTCACCCGTGGCTGAAACGTCTCCACATCCAACCGCGTCTCCGGATGCTGCAGATAGTACAACGTCCCACCATTCGCAATCGCCGAGACGATCGCCCCCAACTGCAGCGGAGTCATCGACACGCTCTCGCCGAACGAGCACATCCTCCCCACGCCACCCAACGCCGCGGGCAGCTCCTGGTCGGGATACGTCCCTAGCTGCTCTCCCTGGATGTGGTAACCCGCCAGCTCGCCCAACCCGAACTCATTCGCGTAGTGCTTCACACGCTCAAACCCCAGCGAGCGCCCCAGCGTCTCGAAGTAAAGATTGTTCGAGTGCGCCAGCGCCTCCGTCAGCGTCAGCCGATATCCGCCACCCAGGCTCACCGGCGTGTCCTTGCGCACAATTCCTTCTTCAAGCGCCGCCAGCGCCACCGTCAGCTTGATCGTCGAGCACGGTTCCGCGCCCCGCGACAGCGCCAGCTTCTGGTTCACCATCGCCAGAATCCGCCCATTCGTCGGATTGATCGCCACCGCTGTTCCATTCATGTTTCCGAGCGCCTGAATCGCAGCCGCCCGCACCACCGGATCCTCACCCTCGACCACGTCACCCAGCGTCAGATTATCGGCGTTATCGGCAAACGAGCTCGCAGAAAAACGCTCCACATAACGCGTCCGCCGGACGGCCAGCTTCGGACGAGCACCCCGCCCTTTGGCGACCACTCTCTTGGTCCCCGCCTTCGCCGGAACTGCCTTCGCGTGAACCGGAGCCTTAGCCGCCTTCCCCTTGGCGGCAGTCTTCGCCGCTATCGGATGCACCGGATGATGTGCCTTCTTTGTTACCGCGAATCCAGCAGACCCACACAGCACAAGACAGAGAACCATCCCGCCCAACAGTTGAATCAGTCTCGACATAAACGCCCCTTGAAACTTGACCCTCTAATAATTCCTTCTAATTCGTCCATCACTGGGAGTGATAGCAATTCCAACACCACTCATCATCGAAACACTCGATAGCACAAAACAATCCCACATTTGTTCCATATCGAGCAAATGCAGTCGAAACCATACCCCGGACTAAACGCTTCCGCGTCGCAGAAAGGCAGGAATATCAAGCTCATCCGCCTCGACACGCTCCGTCTCGGCGACTGCGGCTCCAGCAAAGGATCCCGCCCTCATCGGCTGTTCCATCGGAGCATGAGTCTCCGGAATCGGCGCAGTTCCGCTCCGGCTCTCTTCCGATTGGACGTCCGCCACCCCCGAAAGATGCCGCGAACCACCCCAAACCTCTGCGGCAGAAGGCTCGACCAGGAGCTCCGCCCGGGACTCTCTGCCGTTCGGCACGTCTCCAAACCTCGGCACCGGCGCGCGGAAGAAGTCGTCATCGAAGACCGAGGCGGGGACCGGAATCAACTCCGCCCTGCTCGGAACCGGAGCCGGAGCAGCCACGGAGATCTCCCGCACGCTCTCCACAACGACCTCCGCTACCAGCTCAGGCCTTGCCTCCACCTCGTGCTCACGCGAAAAACTCACCTGCGCGGGCTCAGGAGCCTCAACAGCCTTGGAAACCTCAATTGGAGAAACCACCTCCACCGGACGTACATCCGCCCGTGGCCGGATCGGCACATTGAGCCCCGGAACGTCGTACCGCATCGTCGGCAGCGTCGCCTCAGCCAGCATCCGCTCCCGCCGCTGCGGCATCTCCTGGTGTTTGAAGCCCGTGGCGATGACCGTGATCTTCACCTCGTCACCCATCGCCTCATCTTGCACCGCGCCGAAGATGATGTTCGCGTCCTCGTGCGCCGCGTTCTGGATGATGCTCGAAGCCTCATTCACCTCACTCAGCTTCAGGCTGCTCGACCCCGTAATGTTGATCAGGATACCTCGCGCCCCATCGATCGCTCCCGCCTCCAGCAGAGGCGAAGCCATCGCAGCCATCGCAGCCTCTACGGCCCGGTTCGCTCCGGAGCGCATCGCCGTCCCCATCACCGCATAGCCCATCCCCGCCATCGTCGTCTTTACGTCGGCGAAGTCGCGGTTGATCACACCCGGAATCGTAATAATGTCCGAGATCCCCTGCACACCTTGCCGCAGCACATCGTCCGCGATCCGGAAGCTCTCGAAGAACCCAGCATCCTTCGCCACCGCCAGCAGCTTCTCGTTCGGGATCACGATCACCGTGTCCACCGACTCCAGTAGCTCCTGCATCCCGCGCTCGGCCTGCATCATGCGGCGCTTGCCTTCAAACGCGAAGGGCCGCGTCACCACCGCCACCGTCAGCGCCCCCATCTCGCTCGCCAGCGAAGCGATCACCGGAGCAGCACCCGTCCCCGTACCGCCGCCCAAGCCAGCCGTTACAAACACCATGTCCGCGCCTTCCAGAGCCTCGATAATCTTGTCCGAGTCCTCCAGCGCCGCCCGCCGACCCACATCCGGGTTCGCGCCCGCTCCCAACCCACTCGTCAGCTTCACACCCAGTTGCAGCTTTACTGGCGCATTCGAGACCTGCAGCGCCTGCACATCCGTATTCGCGGCGATGAACTCAACTCCGACCACGTTCGCCGCAATCATTCGGTTCACGGCGTTATTGCCGCCGCCACCGACGCCAATCACCTTGATCCGCGCACCCCGCGGCATCTCATCGTGATAGTGAATGCGAAGGTCGTCAGGCAGATTGGACATAGCGGCAGTTACTCCAGAAAAAACGTAGCGTTAGCTATCAATTCTCCCATCTGCAGCCCAACATCGCATCCCCCCGTTTTCCACTGACGTACCACGGATGGTTCAGCGGAGATAACCCGCATCGCCTATTCCACTTGGCCGCCTCCTCAGGCGAAGCATCGTATGCGCGGTATACCATGTTGCCGTGAAACTACCAGTCAACCCACCCATTCTGCCCATGCTCGCCAAACGCGTCGCCGAGCTGCCGCCGGATGACTCCTGGCTCTTCGAGCCCAAGTGGGATGGCTTTCGCGCCCTCATCTTCCGCGACGGCGACGAGATCCTCCTCCAAAGCCGCGATACCAAGTCCCTCAACCGCTACTTCCCCGAGCTGGTCGAGGCGCTGCTCTCCGCTCTGCCCGACCGCTGCGTCCTCGACGGCGAGATCGTGATAGCCGGTCACGACGGTCTGGACTTCGAGACGCTGCAGCTTCGCATCCATCCCGCGGCATCGCGTGTTAACCTCCTCGCCCGCGAGACGCCCGCCTCCATCGTCTTCTTCGACCTGCTCTGCGAAGGAGACCGGAACCTCTGCGAAGAGCCCTTCAGCCAGCGCCGCGAACGGCTGGTCTCTCTACTCAGCTCCGCAAAGCCGCCGATCCACCTCACGCCCGCCACCGCGGATCGTACCCTCGCCGCCGATTGGTTTCGCCGCTTTGAAGGCGCGGGCCTCGATGGCGTAGTAGCCAAGCCACTCGCCGGCGCCTATCAGCCCGACAAGCGCGTCATGCTCAAGGTCAAACACGAGCGCGACTGCGACTGCGTCGTCGCCGGCTTCCGCTGGCACAAAGGTGGTGAAGGCACCGCCATCGGCTCACTCCTGCTCGGCCTCTTCAACGAGGCAGGCGTCCTACAGCACGTCGGCGTCTGCGCCAGCTTCACCCAGGCAAAGCGTCGCGAGCTGGTCGAATTCCTTGCCCCCTACCGCGTGAACCCGCTCGACAAACATCCCTGGAAGTCTGAGGCCGACCTCGGCGACGGAGAGCGCCGCCCCGGAGCACAGAGCCGTTGGAGCCAGGGCAAGGACCTGTCGTGGGAACCGCTCCGCGTCGAGCTCGTCGTCGAAGTAGCCTACGAACATATGCAGGGCACACGCTTCCGTCACATGGCGCAGTTCCGCAGATGGCGATTCGACAAGCAGCCCCACGACTGCTCCTACGCCCAACTGGAAGTAGTCCCACCCCAGGAGCTCATGGCCATCTTCCCCACCGACCGCTAAAGCGATTCTTACTCACCGTCACGCGCGCTGCTCACGCGACGAAACTCACGCGTAGGATCGTCATCCGGATCAGGCGTCTCCTGCACCGGCCTGACGGCCTCCGGAACATTTCGCAGATTCACTCGAATTCGTGTCCAGGTAGACGACCTGCCACGCATCCGGTCCACCAGCACATCATCGACCGCCAACAAACCAGCGGCTTCAGTATGCTTCGTCTTCCACCGCTCCAACCCCGCCAGAGCAGCCTCCTCGTGAGGTGAGTTCGCCACCACGATCAGCGGCATCTTCGCTCGAGACTTCCTCGCCACACCCTTTGCAACACTCTCCCCACCCCCATCCGTATCCGCCGCACCCGCCTTCTTGGACTTCGCCCCCTTGGTTGTGGACTTAGCTCGCGAAGGCGCAACCCGGGACGACTCCCCCTCCATCTTGCGAAAGTGCGGCGGCCAGGGAGCATCGCTCAATCCCTCCGCCTCATCCCGCGCCGCCAGCTCCAGCAGCCTCTCCAACGACCCCGCCGAATCGTCCATCCCACGATGCGGATCTCCGATCTCGGCAAACCGGCCCGGCATCGTCAGCACCGTAAACGCTCCGGGCTCGCAGTCCGCAACCTCATCCCAGGCCAGCGGAGCCGACACCCGCGCATCCGCCAACGGCCTCACCGAATACGCCGACGCCGTGGTACGGTCCTTCGCATTTTGGTTGTAGTCCAGGAACACGCCGTGCCGCTCCTCCTTCCACCACTTCGAGCTCGCCAACTCCGGCACTCGCCGCTCCACGGCACGCGATAGAGCCAACGCCGCCCTCCGAACCTCGGTAAAACTCCAGCGCGGCTCGATCCTCACATTCACATGCATTCCCCGGGAGCCGCTCGTCTTCGGCCATCCACGCAGCTCTGCCTCCTCCAGAACCGCCTTAACCTCCAGCGCCACCCGCCGAACATCCTCCCATCCCACCCCGGGACCAGGATCGAGATCCACCCGCAGCTCATCCGGATGCTCCAGATCCGCCGACCGCACCGGATGCGGGTGCAACTCGATGCATCCCAGATTCACAATCCACGCCAGCCCCGCCGCGTCATCCACCACCAACTCCTCCGCCGTCCTGCCCGAAGGAAACGCAAGCGTAACCGTCCGCAGCCACTCGGGCCGCTCCGTAGGAGCACGCTTCTGATAGAAAGCCTCGCCCCCCGCGCCATTCACAAAGCGCTTCAGCACGATAGGCCGGTCTCGTATTCCCGCCAAAGCACCCGGAGCCACCGCCAGGTAGTAGCGCACCAGATCCAGCTTCGAAAGCTTCACCCCTTTCGAAAAATAGAGCTTCTCCGGATGCGTCACCCGCACCTCGTGCCCTTCGATCGACAGGACCTCAGCCTCTTCTTCTGGTTTCACGGGGAAAGCCTATACCTCTATCCAAACAATCCACAACGTGGCGTCCCGAACGAAGCAACCTGATCGTTAGAAGCTGCCCGCGAAGATAGCCTTCAACTTGGCCCGCAGCCCCTGCTCTTCACTCGCTCGTCTCACCTGAGTCCGATGCGTATAAAGCAGCATTCCGATGGCCGTGGCAAACTCCGGCTGCGCCAGCTCCTGAGGCATCCTCGACAACGGCACCGGAAACCCGATCCTGGCCGGAACCCGCAACAAGCTCTCCGCATTGTCCAGCAGCCCTGCCAGATGCGCTCCGCCGCCCGTAAATACGCAGCCAGCTCCCAAAGCCTCCAGCACGCCACCGTTCCGCAGATTATCCCGCAGCATCGTGAACAGCTCCCGTGCCCTCGGCTCCAGAATCTCCGCCAGAAACCTCTGCCGCACCATCCTTGCCGACTGCCCACCTCCACCCAGGCTGCCCGTCGCCAGATTTCCCCCCACCTCAATCTCATTCAACTGCGGAACCGCCGTCACCACGCTGTGCCCAAACGTCCGCTTCAGGTACTCGGCCTCTTCCACCGTCACCTGCAATCCCACCGCAAGGTCGTTCGTAAAGTGATCGCCTCCAATCGGCAGCACCGCCGTATGCGCAATCGCTCCCTCGAAGAACACCGCCAGCTCCGTCGTACTCGCCCCAATATCCGCGAGACACACTCCCAGCTCCCGCTCATCCGCGCTCAGCACCGCCTCAGCCGAAGCGATCCCCTCGAACACCGTATCCAGCACCTCTAGCCCCGCCCGGTTCGCACACGTAATCACGCTCTGCGCCACTCCACCCGAGCACGTCGACAGGTGCAGATTCACCTCCAGCCGATTCCCCACCATTCCCAGCGGATCGTGAATCCCCGGCTGGTCGTCCAGAATGAACTCCTGCGGCAGCAGATGCAGCACCTCGCGGTCCGGAGGCAGAGCCACGCTCCGCGCCCGGTCCACGGCGGCCTTCACCTCTTCCCGCGTAATCTCGCGCATCCGGTTGCCCATGCTGATGCCGCCGCGACTATTGATCCCGCGCACATGCGACCCGCCGATCCCCACCACACACGTCTCGATCCCAGCCTTCGCCACGCGCTCCGCCGTCAGCGCCGCCCGATTGATCGCCTCCGCTGCCGGCCCCAGCTCCGCAATCAGACCCTTGCGCATCCCCTTCGACCGCTCAACCCCATGTCCCCGATAGCGCAGCACGCCATCCAGCAGCTCCGCCACCAGGACCACGCTCTTCGCGCTCCCGGCATCCAGCACCGTAATGAGATTGTCGACCTTCTGGTTCATCGCACGCCCTGCTCGATCCTCATGGCTTCACCGCTGCTGACGTCTTCTTCGCGGCCACTCGCTTGGCGACGATCTTCTTCGCCGGAGCCTTCTTCCCCACCGGCTTCTTCACAACAGCCTTCTTGGCCCCGGGCCTATTCGCCGCCGGAACATCCTTAGCCACTGTCAGATGCGGCGTAGCCGCCGAAGCCCCACCCGCAGCAGACCCAACCACCGGAGCAGCCACACCAGGAGTAGGCGGAGCAGGAGCAGCCTTAGCCACAACCACCGGCTTCCCCTTGGCCACCGTAGCCGGAGCCGGATGATGCACCGCAGCCACATGAGGAGCAATCGGAGCCACCTTCAGGCCCGCAGCAGGCACAGCCGCCGGAGCACTCGCAGCAACCTGCCCTCCCACCGGAACCGCGCTCCCGGGCTGCATCTCCAGCACCACCTGCCGGTCGTACCGCATATCCACCGAAGCCAGCTTGGGATACTGCGTCCGCCACTCCCCCAGGTGCGCCTTGTACTTCTCATATCTGCTTAGAAAGTCGGTATCGCCAAAGTGAACCAGCACCTCCGAGTGCTCATCCGGAATCAGCGCCTTCACATCCTCCGGGTCCGAGAGATCCACCTCGCTCAGCCCTCCTGAGATCTTGCTTCCCCCGGCATCCAGCTCCGTCGTAAACCGTTCGAAGATCTTCATCCGCTCCGACCGCGTCGACAGCGGCTCGCTCCCCGAGATCCCCGTCACCACCGGAAACGAGTAATGCGCCGCGCCATCTCCCTCGCCCGACACCATATCCATCAGCACGCCGCTCTTATCCACCAGCCCGATATGGCCGCCCTGCCGCACAAACGCCACTGGCGTCCGCTCCACGATCGACACCCGCAGATGATCCGGCAGCAGACGCATCACCGTCGCATGCTCAACCCACGGCAACTGCTCCAACTGCGTCCGCCGCTCCGCCAGCGACACCGTAAAGATGTTCCGCTCCACATCCTCGCCAAAGATGCTCAGCAACTGAGCCTTGGTCACATGCTGATTCCCTTCAATCTGAATCGCAGCCGAAGAAGGAATCACAAACCGCTCATCGTGCAGCAGAGCCGACCGCACCGCCATCGTCCCGGCAATGCACAAGCCAATCCCAACCACCAGCGCCGTACCCGCGGCGATCCGCCCCCACAGCGTCTGCGGCAATCCCGATGTAATCCGTCCCAGAAACCCCGGCCGGCTCCCCATTCGGCCGGCCATCCTTCGCCGGACAGGCAGATCCTCCCCCGCAAACCCCGAGTCGGCATCCTCCGCCCCGGCATCCTCAAACTCCCCGCCGACCCCGTCCTGCTGGCCCCGCCGCAACCCACCTGTGACGCGACGCGGGCCGCCTGTCCCGGAGACATATCTCTGCTCCGGTGCCTCAAGCACCGCCGAACTGCGTCTACCGGACAATTTCATAGTCACTTCGTCTCATCGCAGGCCAGAGCAAGGCCGCGAGAATCGCCATCCCGACTATAACCCGCCGCCACCCCTCCCTAACCGACCATCCTCGCCCCCGTACCCTTTCAGGAACTCACCCGGCCGTCCTAACCCCCGCCAGATCCCGGTTTGAAATGCCCCCTCAACCCGCCAACCCCTCCATCCGCCTCCCGCCCGCCTGCGAAACACTCCCCCCCCCCCCCCCCCCACTCCCCCCCCCCCCCCTCCCCTCCCGCACCACCCCCCCCCCCCCCCCCCCCCCCCACCCCCCCACCCCCCCCCCCCCCCCCCCCCCCCCCCCCCCCCCCCCCCCCCCCCCCCCCCCCCCCCCCCCC
>NZ_JAAVUR010000024.1 GCF_018449545.1 Granulicella sp. dw_53
CCCGCCCCCCCCTCCCCCCCACACTCCCCCCCACCCCCACCCCCCCCCCCCCCCCCCCCCCCCAACCCCCCCCCGCCGCCGCCCCCCCCCCCGACCCCAACGGCCCCAACGAACCCCCCTCCCGCCAAAAGCTCCTCTGGTTCCTCCTCCCCATGGCCGCCGCCATGCAACTCAGCGCAGTCACCGGACACCTCACCGCCAACATCGCCGCCATCCCTCTCCTCTGGATGCTGCCCCTCGCCGTCTACCTCCTCTCCTTCATCGTCGCCTTCGAGTTCCCCGCTCTTTACCGACGCGCCACCATCGCCCGCCTGCTCGTCGTCCTGCTCGCCAGCCTCGGCTACGCCCTCTCCAAGACCGACACCTCCCTCCCCATCGCCGTCGGCATCCTCTTCTTCCTCGCCGAGTGCTTCATCGCCTGCCTCTTCTGCCACGCCGAAACCCACGCCCTCCGCCCCTCCAATCCCTCCCACACCACCCTCTTCTACCTCCTCATCGCCGCCGGCGGAGCCACCGGAACCTTCCTCATCGGCATCGCCAGCCCGCTCCTCTTCTCCGCCAACTACGATCTCCCCCTGGCCTTCTTCGTCACCGCCGCCGTCGCCATCCCCGCCCTCTGGTCCGAAGGCCCCATCCAGCGCCTCCTCTGGTCCATCGCCTCCGCCGGGCTGCTTCTGCTCGCCGTCATGCTCCACGTCGCCTACTCCCGCGACGCACTCCTTCTCACTCGCAACTTCTACGGCACTCTCCGCGTAAAACAGACCAACCACGCTCCCCTCGGCACCGCTCCCACCAGCGACCCCGTCCGCATGATGCTCAACGGAACCATCCAGCACGGCAACCAGATCTTCTCTCCCTCCCTCAGCCACACCCCCACCACCTACTACGGCTCCAACTCCGGCATCGGCCTCGCCCTCACCCTCTGCTGCCAGGGACGTCCCCGCAACATCGGCGTCATCGGCCTCGGCGCAGGAACCCTCGCCGCCTACGGCCAACCCGGAGACCGCATCCACTTCTACGAGCTCAACCCCTCCGTCGAACCCATCGCCCGCAACCTCTTCACCTACCTCCGCGACTCCCCCGCCCAAATCACCATCACCCAGGGCGACGCCCGCACCTCCCTCACCCAGGAAGCCTCACAACAATTCGACGTCCTCGTCATCGACGCCTTCTCCGGCGACGCCATCCCCCTCCACCTCCTCACCACCCAGGCCATCGCCCTCTACCAGCGCCATCTGAAGCCCGGCGGCATCCTCGCCTTCCACGTCTCAAACCAGTACGTCGACCTCGCCCCCGAGATCGCCCTCCTCGCCTCTGCATCCCACCTCCAATGCGCCAGCATCGACAGCCCCGCCAACCACGCCGACGGCTCCTACCGCGCCTCCTGGGTCCTGGCCACCAGCAACCCCACCTTCCTCACCCAACCCTCCATCACCGAAAACACCATCCCCATCCCACACACCCTAGGCATCCGCCTCTGGACCGACGACTACTCCAGCCTCCTCCCCCTCCTAAAGCTCTAGCGCTAGAGGACCGCCACAAAAGCGGGTGCCCCATCCTTTTTGCAGCTTCATCGCAAATAGGGTGGGGTATCGTGCGGAAGCACGACCGCCTTCCTCTCCCGACCTCATCTCTCCCAGGAGAACCCCAAACGATCGACCACCCACACAAACTCTCACCCAGCCACCAACGCCCGGGTGCCCCATCCTTCGCGCCCTTCTCTCTAGCGAAGGGTGGGATCGACAATATCCAACCATCCAGGACAACGAACGGATAGGCATTTACGAAAAAGCCACGCCAAAGGCGTCACCGCTCTGCCGAAGGCAGGAGTAAAGGCGAAGCCGAAACAACAAAATCTATCGCCTCTTTTTTAACCCCCAAAAACCCAGCAAAATCACATGTCAACCCCCAAAACCATCTAACCCCATCAAAACAAAAGAAATAAAAGTGGCAAGTTAGTTTCGGTCAATTCACTAAAATAGAAATAGAGAAACAAACCGCTCAGCGTGGACAAGAACCACCAGATCTTTCCCAACCAAAAGCCGCTAAGCCGTTCAATATCTCCTATTTAGCCACAACCCACCTAAATAGAATATTTTACAGCCCACCCCAGCCCCTAACCGCGACAAAAGAAACGCGTTACACCCAAGAATGGGGGAGGGGGGCCTACTGAGTAGTTCCCGACAAGAAACGCTGATCCGCCCGAGCCCCAATCACGCTATACAAACCGAACTGTCGGGTCCGCTGTCCCCGCAACTCAAACAGCAGACTAGCCCGATTACTAGCCTCGGCATCCACCACATCCACCAGCCGCATCCGTGGAGTCCGGTCCAGATGCGCCTCATCGGTCACATTCTGGATCGCGGGCTTGAGCTCCCCCATGGCATCCGCCTGAGCCACCACCGTCACGTAGTCCAGCGCGGCGCCAGTCCCCGCCGTATGAGCCGTATAGACATAAGTCGCGGCCCCGCCATAGCTCAGCGTGTACCCTCTCAGCTCCTCGTCCAGCAACGCAATCTGCGGAGCAGCAGCCGCCGCCTTCTTCTTCGCCGCAGCCGCTCTCCGCGCCGCCACAGTCGTAGCCGGCTTAGCAGCCGCAGCAGCCGGAGCCGGGGCGACAGGAGTCGCAACAGCGCCATACCCTGCCAACTGCGTCCGAGCCAGCACCTGCATCTTCGTCAGAATCGCCGACCGCTCCTTGTCATCCTCCCAGGGCCGAGCAAACTCGTGCACCGGACGATTCGCCGCATCCGACACCGCAACCATCTGCCGCATATCCACCGGCAGCCCCTGCAGCTTCGGAAGATCGTCCTCGTTCATCGCACTAGTAGGCTTGCCCCGGTGCAGATTGGGCCTATCCGGATCGTCGTTCAGAGAACCCACCCCACTCACCGACGCGCGATCCTCCTTCTTCTGATCCCTCTTGATCTCCTCCGGCGTCCTTCGCTTCAAAGTCGGACGATCCGGATCGTCCGCAGAGCCACCCTGCGCCGTAGTCGGCGGAGCAGTACTCCCACTCCCACTGCTCGACCCCGACTTACTCTGCCCATCGACATCCCCCGGCACCGTACCATCCGAAGACGAATCGCTCGCCGGCTTCTTCGAAAGTCGCGGACGATCCGGATCATCCGCCGGAGTCCCCGCATCCGCGCCACTCGACGCCGTACTCTTCCCCGACGAGTCGCTATCCGAGCCAGAGCGCCGCTTCATCGTAGGCCGATCCGCATCCGCCGGAGTAGCAGATCCATTCGCAGATCCGCTACCAGAACCGCTGGAAGAGCTGGTAGAAGGGCTAGAAGAGCCAGCAGACCCACTATCCTCCTTCCCCGAGTCGTCCTTCGGACCCTTGCCCGAGAAGTGTGGCCGTCCATCGTCCTTCGAGGTCTTCACCTCCGCGATCTCCTTCGAAGCCTTCAGCGCCGGAGTCTTCTTCTTCTCCACCACCGACGCCTTGAAGTTTCCATACCCAAACCACCCATCGTCGAACAGCGAGTCTCCCGTGGCCGTCTCAATGGCACGCAGATGCCGCGCATACGCCAACTCCAGACCGCCCTTCGCCACCCCGGCCTCCTGCAGCTCATAAAGATTCCCGCTCAGCAGAGCCAACGGCACCGGCCGAGCCAGGTAAACCCCCGCATCCTGCAACTCGTCATCGATAAACACCGTCACCGGAATCAGCCGGCTAGCCTTGGGCTTGGCCAAATCCCCCGTCCACTCATACACCCCCACCGCCCGGACGACGCTCTCCGGCTTCGCCACCTTGTGCGTCTGCCCCACCGCGCCAGCACCCGCCAGCGCAGCGCCCACAAATCCCACCACCAGCATCCGAAGCATCATCTTCAAATCCATCCCCGCGTCCCTGAACATCATCAGTCTGGAGGTATTAGACGCTCTTCGCGCCGCGAAGGAGTAGCCTGAATCCGTTTGTCCCTAACGAATCCTGCCAACAACACGCTAAGATTGCATCCAGATGGCCTCCACCCCGCTCCTCGACGTAGCCGACCTCTCCATCGCCTTCGGCCCCCATCGCGCCGTCGACTCCATCTCCTTCCACATCCACGCCGGCCAAACCCTAGGCCTGGTCGGCGAGTCCGGCTCCGGCAAATCCGCCACCTCGCTCGCCGTCCTCCGCCTCCTCGCCCCCAACGCCCAGGTCAACGGAACCATCACCTTCGATGGCCAGCCACTCCTCTCCCTCCCCGAAGCCGCCATGCGCCGCCACCGAGGCCGCAACATCTCCATGATCTTCCAGGAGCCCATGACCGCCCTGAACCCGGTCATGCCCATCGGCTCCCAGATCGCCGAAGCCGTCGAAGCCCACCATCCCGAGCTCTCCCGCCGCGCCATCAAAAACAAAGTCCTCGAAGCCATGCATCAGGTCGCCCTTCCCGACCCCGAGCGCCGCCTCCGCGACTATCCTCACCAGTTCTCCGGAGGCCAACGCCAGCGCATCCTCATTGCCATGGCCCTCGTCAACCAGCCCCGCCTCCTCATCGCGGACGAGCCGACCACCGCCCTCGACGTCACCGTCCAGGCCCAGATCCTCGCCCTCCTTCGCGACCTACGCGACCAGCACAACCTCGCCATGCTCTTCATCTCCCACGACCTCGCCGTCGTCTCCCAGGCCTGCAACCAGCCCGCGGACCGCCTCGCCGTCATGCAGCACGGCCGCATCGTAGAGCAGGCTCTCGCCCGCGACCTCTTCCTCTCTCCCCAGCACCCTTACACCCGCAGCCTCCTCGCCTCGGCCCCCACAATGCACACCGACCGCCGCCTGCCCCTCGCGTCCCTCGCCGAATCCAGATAAGCTATTCCCTTGGGCCTTAGGGCACCGACACCTGTATGCGCGCCCTCATCCTCTCCGACGTCCACGCCAATCTCGAAGCACTCAAAGCATCCCTCGAAGCAGCCGCAGGCTCCTTCGACACCCTTTGGAACCTCGGCGACCTCGTCGGCTACGGCGCTAGCCCCAATCAGGTCATCGACATCGTCCGCCCCATCTCTGCCCTGGACGTGCGCGGCAACCACGACCGCGTCTGTTGCGGCCTCACCTCCGCACTCGGCTTCAACCCGATAGCCCGCGCAGCCGCCACCTGGACTCAGGACGAGCTCACCCCCGAGAACCTCAACTGGCTCCGCTCCGTTCCCCCCGGCCCACTGCAGCCCGAGCATCCCGGTCATCCTGAGATTCCCGACGTCACCTGCGCCCACGGCTCGCCCCTCAACGAGGATCACTACATCCTCAACATGCGCGACGCCTGGGCTCCGCTCCAGCAGATGACCACCGCCATTACCTTCTTCGGCCACACCCACATCCAGGGCGGCTTCTCCCAGAAGGAGCACGACTGGCACGAGGTTCGCCCCCACTACATCACCCGCAACGACGCCGAATCCTGGACCCTCCCCATCCCTCCAGGCACCCGTCACCTCATCAACCCCGGCTCCATCGGCCAGCCCCGCGACTGCGACTGGCGCGCCGCCTTCGCCATCTACGACACCGAGGCCTCCGCCATCACCTTCCACCGCGTCCCCTACGACCTCACCGCCGCCCAGGGACGCATCCTCATGGCTGGCCTGCCCGAGCGCCTCGCCGCCCGCCTCCGAGAGGGACGCTGAGACCTTCACAAGGTTAAAATTAAAGTAAAGCGCGTCGAACGTTGCGTAGAGTCAGGCGCCCGGTAACCGTTCACAGGGGAATAACGCCGATTGGCATTTGTTTTGTTTTCTCAGTTTATTGAGAGATAGGGAGATAACGTGAGTACCCAGACGCCAAAACAGCATGCACCGCTCCAGAACGAAACCGTCCAGGATAGAGTTCAAGACAAGCCCGATATCCTCGCCAAAATCGAGATCTACAAGCGCCGCGAGGTTCTTGCAGCCAAAGAAGCGATCCCCGCCGACGCGATGCGAAAACTGGCGCGACAGGCCCCCGCGCCCCGCGGCTTCGCCGCCGCCATAGAGCGTCACCTCTCCGAAGGCCGTCCTGCGCTCATCGCGGAGATAAAAAAGGCAAGCCCCTCTAAGGGCCTGATCCGCCCCGACTTCGATCCCCCCAGCCTGGCCCGCGCCTACGTGGAAGGAGGCGCGAGCTGTCTCTCGGTTCTCACCGATGAGCCCTCCTTTCAAGGCCACCCCGACTTCCTTCGTCTCGCGCGAGAGGCCTCCGGTCTCCCCGTCCTCCGCAAAGACTTCCTGTTCGAGCCGTACCAGGTCGATCAGGCCCGCGCGTGGGGCGCCGACTGCATCCTCGTCATCATGGCCAGCGTCACCGACGCCGAGGCCTGGGAGCTCGTCAGCTCGGCCCACGACCTGGGAATGGACGTTCTCGTCGAGGTGCATAACGCACTGGAGCTCGAACGTGCTCTGCCTCTGGGAACCAAGCTCGTCGGCATCAACAATCGCGATCTGCGCAGCTTCGAGGTCTCTTTGGACACCACTGAAAAGTTGGCAGCCGGGATTCCGAAGGATCGAATCATCGTGAGCGAAAGCGGTATCTCGAACCATTCGGACATCGTGAAGCTCAGCAGCTCCGGCGTTCGAACCTTCCTCGTAGGGGAAAGCCTCATGCGGCAGTCCGACGTCACATCAGCGACCAAGGCACTCCTCTTCGGTTGATTCCTGGAGTGCAACGCCGAAGGGGCTGCAGCATAAGCGCAGCCCCTTCAAACCCGTCCCTACTAGCAGCCTAGAGATACCAGGGGATATTGACCACCAGAATCCGCTGGTTGCCCTTCAGCAATAACAGCAGCTTCAGCAACTGCACCCTCTGCCCGTGCAGCGCATTCTCCCACCAATGCCGCACCACCAGCTCCGGCAGGAGCACCGCGATCTTCCGCCCCGGATTCTTGGCTTCGAGGTCCAGAATATAGTCCATCAGCGGCCCGATCACGAACCGGTACGACGACAGAATCGTCACCAGCTCCGGCTCCTGGAGTCCCTCTTTGCGGATCGGCGTAATCACCTTGTCGTCCCACACCTCGGCCAGGCCGCCGTCGTTGTCGTCGTCCGAGTGAACGTGCACCACCTTGATATCCTTCGACATCACCAGCCCGAACCGCATCGCCTTCTCCGTGATCCGGTCCCACCGTGCCATCGGAATCACCACGATCGGCGGCTCCAGATTCACCAGGTTCAACGGCGTCATATCCTTCATCTCGCGGTTCACGCGCGAGTAGTGCCGCTTCACCGCCAGCATGATCGCGATAAGGAACGGCACCAGCAGCGCCGTAACCCAAGCCCCCGCCATGAACTTCGCGACCAGCACCACGATCAGCGTCAGCCCCGTAGCCATCGAGCCGACACCGTTCACGAACATGTGCCACAAGCGGCCCTTATGCTTCTCCGCTCTGTGCCAATGCACCACCATTCCCGCCTGCGAGAGCGTGAACGCCAGGAACGCTCCAATCGCATACAGCGGAATCAACTTGTCCGTCACCCCATCGAACAGGATCAGGATCAGCGCCGTAAATCCCGTCAGCGCATAGATCCCGTGCGAGAACAGCAGCCTCCGGCCCCGCAGGATAAACACATGCGGAAGATAGTCATGCGCTGCAATCGCCCGCGCCAGCCGCGGAAAGTCCGCGAACGCCGTATTCGCGCTCAAGGCCAGCGCCAGCAATACCCCACCCATCGTCGTGTAGTAGAACCACCCGCGCCCGAACACCGCCGTCACCAGCAAGCTCAAGAGGTTCTGGTACCCCGCGCCCTCCGGCTCCATCGCCATGATCCCGTAGGTCTTCGCGAGAAACGAGATCCCAAAGAGCAACACCATCAGGATCGCGATGATCACCGTCAACGTCCGCTGCGCATTCTTCGCCCGCGGCTCGCCGAACGCCATCACTCCGTTCGACACCGCCTCCACACCCGTCATCGCCGCGCATCCGCTCGCGAACGCCTTCATCAACATCCACAGCGTCAGTGCCGGCAACATCGCCGGCAGCGCCGGAGGCAGCAGCGCGACCGGCACCGGATGCCAATGCGCCGCCCACGACTTAAAGAGCCCCACCGCAATCAACGTCAGCAGCGACCCCACAAACAAAAAAGTCGGCGCTATAAACGCCGCCCCCGTGTCCTTCACGCCTCGCATATTGATCAGCGTAAGGATCGCCAGAATAGCCAAACACAACAGCAGCGTATGTTGGTGCAGATGCGGCACAGCCGAGGTTAGCGCCGTCACACCGGCCGAGATCCCCACCGCCGCCGTCAGAATATAGTCGATCATCAGCGCCGCGGCAGCCAGCAACCCAGCGCCCTCGCCGAGGTTCTCCGACGCCACCGTGTAAGACCCGCCGCCACTCGGATACGCCGCGATCGTCTGCCGGTAGCTGAAGTAGACAATCCCCAGCAAAATCAGAATCGCCGAGATAATCGGAACAATGTAGTGGGTACCCAGCAGCCCAAGCGGAATCAGCAGCGTCATCGCCGCCTCAGGCCCGTACGCCGCGCTCGTCAATCCATCCAGCCCGAAAATCGGGATCCCGGCTGCTACGCCGATGTGTTCGGCTCTCTCTTCACTCGTTGCTAAAGGCTTCCCAAACAACTGATCCGCAATAGACATGTCGATTCTGATACTAATGCCTGTTGAGAATCTACCCTCCCACCCACGTCAGAAACTTGTAAAGAAGTCGTAAAAGTCTGCTTCCTTTCGCTAACCGCACACATCGCGCGGTCTTTCTTCTCAAACAGAGCTTCTCAGCCGCTTTGAGAGAGAAGTACGGCACAACCTGCCCTGCCGACCAGATAGCCATGTAACATTCTTCCTAATCCCGTAATTCATAAGCTCCAGTCGGATCCATATCTCAAGGAGTTCCATGTCCAACCTCTACGACATCCCCGTCCACCGCATTAACGGTGAAGGCGCCTCTCTCGCCGACTACCGCGGCAAGCTCCTCCTCATCGTCAACGTCGCCTCCCAATGCGGCCTGACCAAACAGTACGACGCCCTCCAAAAGCTCTACTCCCGCTTCAAAGACTCCGGCCTCGTCGTCCTCGGCTTCCCCGCCAACGACTTCGGCGGCCAGGAACCCGGCTCCAACGAAGAGATCCAGAACTTCTGCGCCTCCACCTTCGGCGTCAGCTTCCCCATGTTCCAGAAGATCACCGTCACCGGCGCGAACACCGCGCCCCTCTACCAATCCCTCATCGCGGCAAAGCCCGAGGCAACAGGCTCCACGCGCGAAGGCTTCCGCGCCAACCTCGAAGGCTTCCTCGGCAAATCCGGCTCCGCCACCAACCCCGAGCCCGGCATCCTCTGGAACTTCGAAAAGTTCCTCGTCGACCGCAGCGGCGCCGTCATCGCCCGCTTCTCCCCCGAGATCACCCCCGACGATCCCATCATCGTCACCACCATAGAATCAGCCCTCGCAGCCTAGCCGCATACCAGGCCACTCAGCACTCTCCGGCCCACCAACAAAATAACCAAGCCCCAAAAGCGGGTGCCCCATCCTATTTGCAGCTTCATCGCAAATAGGGTGGGGTATCGTGCACAAGCACGACCGCCTTCCTTTCCCAACCAAAAATTATCAACCAACAACAACTACCCCATAGCCACCTGAGCCAGCCGCATCCCAGGCATCCTCTCCATCTGCGAAGACCGCCCCTCCACCACCGTACTCAGAATCAGCACAATCTCCTTCAGGGCCTCCGACTCCGCCGTCAACTCCTCCGCCACCGCCGCACTCGTCTGCGCACTCGCCGTCGAAGCCTGCGTCACCTTCTCCATCTCAGAGATGGCCCGGGCAATCTGACTGATCCCGAGATTCTGCTCGACACTCCCCTTGTTGATCTGGTCCACGAACGACTTCACCTTCGAAGACTCCTCCGTCACCGCACGGATCGCCGTAATCACCTCGTCCAACTTGGCCTTGCCGCTCTGCGACTTCAGTATCGACTCATCCAGCATCACCGCCGAGTCTTGCGCAGCCTTCGCGCACCGCTGCGACAGCGTCCGCACCTCATCCGCAACCACCGCAAAGCCGAGCCCGGCATCACCAGCACGAGCCGCCTCTACCGCCGCATTCAGCGCCAGGATATTGGTCTGGAACGCAATCTCGTCGATCAGCTTGATCACCTTCGAGATCTTCGCGCTCGAAGCATTCGTCTCATCCATCGCCAGAATCAGCTCAGACAGCGACTTATTTGTATGCACAAACTTCGTCTGCGACATCGAGACCAGCTCCGCCGTCGACCGGCAGTGCTCCGCGCTCGACTGCGCCATCGATCGAATCTCATCCGACGACGCTGATGTCTCTTCCAGCGAAGCTGTCTGGTGCGAAGTCCCCTGGAACAGCGCCTGGCTCGACGTCGAGACCTGCCCCGCCGAATCAGCCACCTTCCGCGCACCCTCCGCCAACCGCTGCGCCAGATCCCGCAACGGACCCGCCACCTGCCGCTCCATGACGAACATCGAGGCTCCCGCCACCAACGCCGCTAGCAGGAACAACGCAAACCCCAACGCACCTTGCCGCGTGTTCGACGCCGTCACCGCATCCAGCTCTGCCTGATAGCTCTTGTTCCCCACCGTATTGTGCAGCTCATCCAGCGACTGCTCCATCCGCTGCGTCTCCTGCTCCAGACTGGTCAGGCTCGCCTGCGCATCCGCCGACATATTCGGCGCGGCGATCATCTTGGCATACGTCGCCTTGGAGCGGTTATGCAGCTCCGTAAACCGGCTCAGAATATCCGCTGCCTTCTGTTGCAGCTCCGGGTTGTACTCTAGCTTTTCGCGAGCCGTCTGCAGCTCCGCCACACCCGCCTGCGCCTCCGTATCGCCCGCATTCAGCGCCGACGCATCCTGCAACACCACCGCATCCTTGTACGACTTGTTCAGCTTCTGAAAACTCGCCTGCGCCTGCTGCAGACTGGAAGCCGCCGGGAACAACGAGCCCGATGCAATCCGCAGATGCCGTTGCGTCGTGGAGGTCGTCCACTCCACCAGCGCGAAGAAGAGCACAAAGCCCAACGCCAAAGCCCCGATGCTGTTTAGGAACTTGCCTCGAATACCCATCGTATAAATCCCGCCTGATTGAAATTTGTAATTCGCTCGCCGCTATAACTCGTTCGCCGTAACGCTGGAACGACTCGTTCGTTCTAATAAGCTGCCAAAACTCGCAGACCTTGCCTGCAAGAAAGCCTTTGGGATTAGCGTAGGGCTTTAGCCCTACGAAAAAGATCCAACCGACTCAGGGGCTTTAGCCCCGGGCCTTCTCTTCACTGCGACTAAAATCTCGCAGAGACACAACGAGCGCAGGCGCCCATGAAGCACACTCCGGCTTCTGCCGCGAGACACAACCCTCGCCAGCCCAATAACTCAACAGACGAAAACTACAACCCGAAGTTCACCTGAACCACGACCGTAGCGTTGCCGTCTCCCGGAGCGAACTTCCAATGCTTCACCGCATCGATCGCAGCCGGAGCCAGCATCTTGTTGCCGCTGTCAGACTCAGCTCGCAAAACCGAACCGGCCGCGTCGACGGTCACGACGACCTTCACCGTCCCGGTAATGTGCATCCGCTTCGCCATCTCCGGATAAGCAGGCGGCACCCTGACGATCGACGCCCGCTCCTCCGCACGCAACGGCGCAACGCTGGTCGTTAGAACAGTCAGGGCAAAAACCACAGAGAGAACTCGCAGAAAATTCAAGGTGCTTCGTCGCAGGTTAGGACGGCAGTACCTCACCGGCCCACCGCGAAAAGGCGTCATAATCGGATCTTGCATGGCTGGCTTCTCCTTATTTCGGGAACGCTTCCTCCCCCTTATCGGCGCCGCCTCCGAAATCTTAAGCAAAGATTTTCATCAAAAACGCCGCCCAGCCAACCCCAATAAGCCCAAACTCCTCAACCAAACCCCTACTTCTGCGAAAATAGAAGAGATGTCCCAGCAGACCAACGATACGATCGCCGTAGCCATGTCCGGAGGTGTCGACTCCTCGGCCGTGGCCGCGCTCCTCCGCGCCCAGGGCTATACCCTCGTCGGCCTTACCCTTCAGCTTTGGAACCAGCGCCGCCTCGCCGGACATGAAGGCATGCCCGAGGCCGTCCAGGGCCGCTGCTGCTCCATCGACGACGTCTACGACGCCCGCCGCGTCGCCGAACAACTCGACATCCCCTACTACCTCGTCAACCAGCAGGACCGCTTCGAGGCCGAGGTCGTCAAGCCCTTCGTCTCGGAGTATCTCGCCGGCCGCACCCCCATCCCCTGCACCCTCTGCAACAACCACCTCAAGTTCGATCAGCTCCTCACCACCGCCCGCCAGATCGGCGCCAGCCGCATCGCCACCGGCCACTACGCCCGCAACCACTTCGACGAGTCGCGCAACCGCTGGATCCTCTCCCGCCCCGCCGACAGGTCCAAGGACCAGACCTACTTCCTCTTCGGCCTCACTCAGGAGCAGCTCAGCCGCACCCTCTTCCCCCTCGGCGAGATGAACAAGCCCGCCGTCCGCGTCATGGCCTCCGAAGCCGGCCTCGACGTCGCCGCCAAGCCCGACTCCCAGGAGATCTGCTTCATCCCCGGTGGCGACTACAACACCTTCCTCAAGGCCTACCTCGACGAGCAGGGCGAGCCCCTCCCCGACTCCTCCGGCGAACTCGTCACCACCACCGGCGAGGTCCTCGGTCATCACAACGGCATCCACAGCTTCACCGTCGGACAGCGCAAGGGCCTGGGCCTCACCAGCGTCGATCCCCTCTACGTCCTCAACATCCACCCCGACTCCCACCAAGTCACCGTAGGCTCGGACGCCGACCTCATGAGCCGCGATCTCACCGCCGACCGCCTCAACTGGATCTCCACCCCCGGCCTCGCATCCGGCGAAAGCATCCGCGTAGAAATCAAGATCCGCCACCGGCACACACCAGCTCCAGCCACCCTCACCGGCACCGGCACAGACCTGGTCCATGCCACCTTCGACGACCCCCAACGTGCAATCACCCCCGGCCAGTCCGCCGTCTTCTACCAGCAAGACGAGGTGGTCGGGGGTGGTTGGATCAAATAAGTCTGTTTGACTAAGCTTTCGTGTAGGACGCCTGTTACGTTTTACGCCGTCATCCTGAGCGCAGCGAAGGACCCTGTATTTGCTTTTGCCGTCGCTTGCCTTTGCACTTGTTTTGTAACAACTTCAGTTACAAAACCAAATCGCTATCATCCCCAGGCCGCTTAGCCGTAGAACCCCGCCCATACCCAAAGCCCTTCATCCGTCCTACCAGCACATCCACGCCAGCCTTCAGCCCATTCACCAGCCCAGCAACTTCACGTACCGGCACCCGAATGCTGTGCTGGATCGTAGCCGCAAGCTCACCCGCCGCCGTCAACGTAGAAGTCACCATCCCATCGATCCGAGCCACCTGCTTGCGAGTCCGTTGGTTCGCATCCGAAAGCGTTACATCGAACTCCTGCGCCTTCGCTCGAACCACATAGCTCGTCTCCACCAGGTTCTCCGTAATCACCTTGATCTTCGGAACCGTATCGTGGACGAACTCCTGCGCTCCCTCGATCACCGGCATCAACTTCGCCCGAACCTCCTCGGCGATCTCCAGGCTTCGCTTCCGTGCCTTGGCCGCGCCCACCGCCAGCACGATAAGAGCGATCGCCTGCGCGACCATCGCCACCGCCACCATAGCCACGAAAACCATCAGCAGCCTGGAGTTTCCAGACGAAAGCGAATCCACATCCTGCAACCAAAATCCTGCAATCCCTATAGAGTTCATTCCATCTCTCGCTCGCCGGGCGTCATTCGCCCAAATCTAAGGCCCGGCCAACCATACTACGGTGGACCGGGCCTGTGTATCTTTTAGTGTCCTACGCCTGATCGGCAGTAGTCGTGTTGACGTAAGCTTCCTTGCCGGCATCGATCGCCGCGGCGACCTTCTCCTGCTGCTCGTGGACCAGATCCTTACCCTTGTCGACATACTGCGTCCACTGGGTGCGTCCACGGTCGTAGTACTCTTTGCCGCGGTCCACATACTCGTTCATCTGCTGCTTGCCCTGTTCCGCAAGCGCGGCAGCGCGCTCTTTGCCCTCTTGGGCCAAAGCCGCAGCCCGTTCCCTGGCCTCCAGAGCACCGGCGACGATATCGTCGCGCGTGTCCTTGCCTGCCTTTGGCGCATACAACACACCCACCAGGGCTCCTACGCCGAGCCCTGCAAGAAACCATCCAAATCCGCTAACGCCGTTTTCGTTGTCTGACATCTCAAATTCTCCTGTTCCATCTTCAAGGTGCGCGAGTCTCAGCGTCTCGGCTGAACCCTCCCGCTTGGATCGTCTGCAACTACGGCCCCAGACTGAACTCACTCCAGCATACCCTTGCCTGCTGTCGCTGTCCCGGGCCTTTCATCTAAATCGAATGCATCTGAAATCGAATCGAGTACAACCGTAAATCGTAAATAGAAGACCGCTACCAAACCGGGAATAAAACTCTCGGCGTAACTTCAAAGCGCCACACTCAAGTGGATGCCCTTCTATGGACTAGGGTTGCGCGCAACCCCAAGGCCTACGCACCAATCGCGTATCTCAGCCGAATCATTCCGTGAAATCCCATAACCAGGCATCCTTTTCCTCTGAACTTCGTCCCATTTTCAGCACATTCAGGAAGGGGACAGCATACCCCCATAGAACAGATAGAACAATAGGCCGATGACTCTTAACTCCTAATGTCCTCTAGAATAAAGTGGTCGCAATAAAGAAAGGGATTTCCATCATGAACCGGATCACTCATCACCTTGAGACCTCTTCCCACCGCGCTGCAGGGGCGAAAGGTTCCGCTCCCCGCGTCCTGGTCGCTGCCCTTGGCCTCGCTCTCGCCTTCTCCGTCGGTTGCAAGTCCAAGCCTGCGGCTCCGGCAGACGATGCCAGTCTCAGCTCGGCCCTGGCCTCCCGCATCTCCGGCGACTCCGCTCTCGCCTCCGAACCCATTCAGGCCTCCGTTCAAGACGGAGTAGCCACCCTCAACGGCAACGTCAGCAGCGACGCCGCCCGCTCGCTCGCCGCCAGCGACGCCTCCCAGGTCCCCGGAATCCGTACCGTAGTCAACAACCTTACCGTCGCGCCGCCGCAGACCGCCGCTCTCACGCCGCCTCCGGCTCCCGTCAAGCCAACCCCGGCCCCCGAGCCGATGCGCGCCATCAAGCGCCCCCCACCCAGCCACCAGCAGGCACACGTCGACAACTACCCGCCCCCAGCGCCCATTCAGCGCCCTGAGCCCGCTCCCGTCCAGCAAGCTCCGCCGCCGCCTCCCCCGCCACCACCGCCGCCCGCCTTCCGGACCGTGACCATCACCTCCGGCAGCACACTTCCCGTCCGCATCACCCAGACCCTCGACAGTGCCACCACCCAGCAGGGTGAGACCTTCAACGGCGTAGTCGCCACCGACGTCATCATCGACGGCCTCGTCGCCATCCCCCAGGGCACGCCCGTCTCCGGCCGCGTCTCTGAGGTCCACGAGGCCGCCCACTTCAAGGGCAGCTCGCTCCTCACCGTCGAACTCACCAGCATCACCCGCAAAGGCGAGAAGATCCCCATCACCACCGAGCCCTTCAGCAAGGAAGGTAACGGCCGCGGTAAGAACACCGCCGAGAAGGTCGGCGGCGGAGCAGCTGTCGGAGCCATCCTCGGCGGCATCTTCGGAGGCGGCAAAGGCGCGGCCATCGGCGCAGCCTCTGGCGGAGCCCTCGGAGCAGGAGCCAACACCATCACCCGCGGCCAGCAGGTTCAGATCCCCTCTGAGACCCTCGTCCGCTTCCGTCTCAGCAACTCCATCGCGGTGCGCGCCTCTACCCGAGACGCCGCATCCCGCGACAACACCAACCCCGACGCCACCCCCACCGGCCGGCGTCAGCTCGACCCTCCACAGTAAACAAGTAATTCAAAATGGGAACCACCCACACCCTTCGCCACCGGCGAAGGGTGTGCTCTTTAAGTTGTGCAGTACAACCACTACCGTGGCAGCGCAAACACGCTCCTTCGCATCTAAATTTATTGGTCTGGTTTTACCTCGAAAAGACTCTCCCTTCGTGCATTCCAGATCCCGCCATGAGGCGTAAACTGGGCAAATCCCCATGGTCTTCACATCTTGCCTCTAATCCACCGCTGAAGAACCACTCTTCCGAGGTACTCAACTTGACGCAGGCATCTCCCCACGCAGAGCTCCATGCAGCGGCCAACCCCAAAGGCTTCTTAACCTTCACTCTGAACGCGCACCTGCCTTACGTCGTCAATCACGGCACCTGGCCCCACGGCATGGAGTGGCTCCACGAAGCCGCCGCCGAGACCTATCTTCCGCTCCTCCGCATGCTTAGCAGCCTGGAGCGTGACGGAGTCCGCTTCAACTGCAACCTCAACCTCTCCCCTATCCTCCTCGAACAGCTCGCCCACCCCGTCTTCATCTCCGAGTTTCCCAAATACCTCACCCGCAAGGTCGTCGCGGCCCGCGAAGACGAGGCCTTCTTCATCCAGTCCGGCGAGATCCACTACGCCGACACCGCCCGCTTCTGGCAGCGCTTCTTCACCCACGCCCTCGAGGACTTCCGCCGCTTCAACAACGACATCGTCTCCGCCTTCCGCCACTTCAACCAGACCGGCCTCATCGACATCATCACCTGCGCCGCCACCCACGGCTACCTTCCTCTTCTTGGCACCGACGAGAGCGTCCGCGCCCAGATCCGCACCGCCGTCGACACCCACATCCGCCACATCGGCGAACACCCTCGCGGCATCTGGGCGCCCGAGTGCGGTTACCGCCCCGCCGGCTTCTGGAACTACCCCACCTCCCACGCCGACGGAACACCCACCGCCCCCGGCTTCGACCGCATCGGCGTCGAGCAGGCCCTCTCCGAGTCCGGTCTCCAGTTCTTCTTCGTCGACACCCACCTCGTCGAAGAAGCCCTGCGCATCCCCCTGCCCCACGACCTCCACGACAGCACCGTCTCCAACTGGCCGGAAAAACCCTCCGAACAGGCCGCGCCTCTGGCCCGGGACGACGACCGCCACCTCTACCAGCCCTACTACGTCCACAGCCCCAACACCACCCCCGAGGCCGTCCGCCAATCCACCACCGTCTTCCCCCGCGACCCCCGCACCGGCATCCAGGTCTGGTCCGGAGACATCGGCTACCCCGGCGACGGAGCCTACCTCGACTTCCACAAGAAGCGTTGGCCCGGAGGTCACCGCTACTGGCGCGTCACCAACTCCCACACCGGCATGGACGACAAGCAGCCCTACAACCTCCGCGAGGCCGCCGAACGCGTCAAAGCTCACGCCATCCACTACACCACCCTCGTCTGGGAGACCCTCCAGCCCGGCTTCTCCGGCCCCATCCCACCCATCCTCTGCTCCCCCTTCGACGCCGAGCTCTTCGGCCACTGGTGGTTCGAGGGCATCCTCTGGCTCGAAGCCGTCGCCCGCAACCTGCACAACCACACCACCGGACTCCAGCTCATCAGCTGCGGCGAGTACCTCCAGCACTACCCTCGTGCCGGAGTCATCGCCATGCACGAAGGCTCCTGGGGAGCGGAAGGCACCAGCCAGGTCTGGATGAACCCCGAGACCTCCTGGACCTACACCCACATCTACCCCGCCGAGCTCTACACCCGCGACGTCTGCACCGCCGGCAAGTGGCGCAGCTCCGCCCTCGGCAAACGCATCGTCCAGCAGCTCTGCCGCGAGCTCCTCCTCCTCGAGTCCTCCGACTGGCAGTTCCTCATCACCACCGGAGCCGCCCGCGACTATGCCGAGCTCCGCTTCCTCACCCACAACGACCAGTTCAACGACCTCAAGGCCATCTACCAGACCTTCGACTCCACCCGCGCCATCCAACCCGAACAAGAGACCCGCCTCGCCGAAATAGAACTCCGCGACGGAGTCTTCTCCCACATAGACCCCGGCCTATGGGCCACAGGCGCCCGCGAAACCCACTTCGAAACCCAAGTAGCCACCACCGCCTAACCATCCAATCCACCAAGGCATAAAGAAAACGGCATAAGGAAAGACATAAAGAAAAAAAGAGAGAGCAGCACAATGCGGGTGCCCCATCCTTTTTGCAGCTTCATCGCAAATAGGGTGGGGTATCGGGCGAAAGCCCGACCGCCTTCCTCTCCAAACCCCAACCACCCCAGAAAGGAAAAACAGAAAGGACAACCACCTCTCCACCCAGCACCAAAGCCCGGGCACCCTAGCCTTCGCACCTCTTACAAGGCCCTCTTTGTAATCCTCCACAAAGTCCTTTTCGTCATCCTAGAGCGAAGCGAAGGACCCCTGTATTTCGAAGCGCCACGGTATCCGACGACAAAACCGTCTCAACCCAACCGTAACACCACAAAAATCACCTCCTCACTTCGATTCCCAGCAAATCCACATGTCAAGCCCCCAAAAAGCACAACTAACTCAAAACAAAGGGAATAAATCCAAATAAAAGTGGCACGTTAGTTATGGTCGATCCGCTAAAATAAAAACAGAAGAAAAAATCCTCAAGGCCCGGCTCTACGCCGGGCCTAACTCGTTTCATTGCACTTATTTGGCCGTAAGCCCTTTCCTTGGAATAATTTGGCAACCAACACCCGCCGTAGCTCCATAAAAACAAACGGCTTACACCCAGGCAAGGGGGCCCCCTCCCCGAAAAAGGAAGAAAGGAGAAGAGAGATGCAACAATCCAAACCCGTCGTCACCAACGCACCGGCAACCAAACCCCAGCCCACTCGTGCCCTGCACCTCTGGCATCTCCTCTCCCTCGACGCCCCCACCGTCGCCACCCTCTGGGCCTGGTTCGTCGCCCGAGCCGCCTCCGTCCACCTTCCCCCCTACGTGCTGGTCAGCATGTTCCTGGCGGTCTGGATGCTCTACGCCGCAGACCGTCTCCTCGACGCCCGCCAGCTCTTCGCCAACCCCCTCCACACCGACGAGCTAGAGCCCCGGCACCTCTTCCACCACCGCCACGCCCCAGCCTTCCTCACCGGAATCCTCTTCGCCTCCATCACCCTCGCTGCTCTCCTCCCCCTCCTCATCCCCAGAGCCCTCGAGCTCTACTCCATCCTCGGAGCCCTCCTCTTCGCCTGGTTCCTTCTCATCCACGCCCGCGCCACGCCATCCTCGGCCTCCAACCGCCGCCTCCCCAAGGAACTCGCCGTCGGCATCTTCTTCCCCGCCGCCATCTTCATCCCCACCGTCGCCCGCCAGCCCGGTCTGCAGCTCGCCCTGCTCCCTCACGCCATCCTCTTCGCCGCTGCCTGCAGTATCAACTGCCTCGCTATCTACGCCTGGGAACATCCGGCCCCTCGCCTCGCAGCCCACTGGACCACCCGCCTGGGAACCGCCCACCTCTCTGCCCTCGCCTCCACAGCCACCGCCATCAGCCTCATATTGGCCCTGCTTACGCGATCCTCCACCCTATGGCCGTTAGCGTTAGCAGCCTGCCTAAGCTCCCTCACCCTGCTCATCCTCCATCTCCAACACCAGCGCCTTAACCCGATCACCCTGCGCGCAGCCGCCGATCTCGCTCTCCTTACACCCATCCTGCTCCTCCCCTGGATGTCCAAATGAAGACGAAGACGCTCCAAATGACCACCAACGTTAACTTCGACCGCATAGCCCGCTCCTATCGCTGGCTCGAACACCTCACCCTCGGCTCCGCCCTCCAGCGCTGCCGAACCCACTTCATGCCCGCCCTCCTCCATCAAAGAAGAGCTCTCGTCCTCGGCGACGGAGATGGCCGCTTTCTAGCCGCCCTTCTCGCCGCCAATCCCCAGCTCCACGCCGATGCAGTCGACACCAGCCGCATCATGTTGCAGCTCCTGCGCGAGCACTGCGCCGCCGCCTCCTCCACCGCCGCCACCCGCCTCAAAACCCACCAGGTCAGCGCCCTCACCTACACTCCGGTTCGAGCCTGCGACCTCATCGTCTCCCACTTCTTCCTCGACTGCCTCACCCAACCCGAGGTCGATCTCCTCATCCATCGCCTCGCAGCCAACCTCCAGCCCGGAATGCTTTGGCTCGTCTCCGACTTCCGCATCCCACCCAACGGAATGCGCCTTCCAGCCCACATCTTCGTCCGCAGCCTCTACGCGGCCTTCAGCCTGCTCACCGGCCTCCGCACCACCCACCTCCCCGACCACGTCCGCCCCTTCACCGAAGCCCGCTTCGTCCGCATCGCCCACCATCACTCCCTCTTCGGCCTCCTCACCACCGAACTCTGGGCCCGTCCTATCGTCCACCCCGAAGCCGACCCCATCGGCTATCGCGTCGAAGTGGAGGCTGAAGTAAACTTGACTCAGGTTTTATGAATCTCTTTATCCTCCGTCACGCCAGCGCAGGCACCCGCAGAGCCAACCCGCTCCTGGACACCAGGAGACCTCTCGACAAGGACGGCAAGCGCCACTGCCTGCAACTCGCCCACGTCCTTAACGCCCTCGACGTCCAGTTCGACCTCATCGTCTCCAGCCCGCTCAAGCGCAGCCTTCAGACAGCCTCGCTCATCGGCACCGAGACCGGCTACGAGGCCCAGATCCTCCACTCCAACGCCCTCGCGCCCGCAGCCGCCCTCAGGGACTTTCAGAACCTCCTCAAAGAGTGTTCCAAGGTCGAGAACCTGCTCGTCGTAGGCCACAATCCCAACCTCACCGCCTTCCTCGGAGCGCTCCTCGTCCCAGCCGCGACCGCTCCAGCCAGCGTTCGCCTCCGCAAAGGCTCCCTCGCCCGCCTCAGCCTCACCCGCGGCCCCGCAACCCTTCAGGGCCTGCTCGATCCCCGCATTGTGCGAGCCCTCTACGCGACCTCGACCAAGAGCTCCCGCCGGAAGACCTCCCGGAAGTAGTCCCGCTCCTTCCGCAGCGACCAGGCCTCCAGCTCCGCTCCGCCTCGCCCCGGAACGAGCTGCAGCACCACCCGCTTCGGATACACCAGCGTCCGCATCTTCACCACCGCGCTCGCACGATCCTGGTTCAAGGCCACCGCCAGCCGCAGCAGCACTCCTGCCCGCACCACATGCGCCTGCTGTTCCACCGGAATCCCCCGCATCACACGGTCCATCGGATCCGGACGGCTCTTCCCCAGATACCGCGCCAG
This sequence comes from Granulicella sp. dw_53, assembly GCF_018449545.1. Lineage (GTDB taxonomy): Bacteria > Acidobacteriota > Terriglobia > Terriglobales > Acidobacteriaceae > Edaphobacter. The sequence goes on from NZ_JAAVUR010000024.1 coordinate 21,049, forward strand.
CGCACTCACAATCAGCCTCTGCTCCGGCGAAAATCCAAAGATCTCCGAGTTCGCAATGATGTACTGCGTATGCCGGAAATGTCCTTGATGGTTCATGAACTTCCCCACCTCCTGCAACATCGCTGCAGACTCCAGCCAAAGCTTGTACTCCGAAGGCAACTGATGCACAGCAGGCATCGCATCGAACAACTCCACCACATGCTGCCGAACTGGCTCTGTCTTCCGCTGATCGATCCCATACCGAACGCACAGCTCCAGAACTCCAGCCCAACGTTCCTGCTCGATCTTCTTGTGCACCGAAGCCCGCAGATCGACCTCACCCAGCATCTGCGCCAAAATCCCATCCCGCAATCCCAGCGGCGAGTACCGAAAGCCCTTCAGCCCCATCCGCTCCAGCAGACTCGCATACACCTGCGCTCCGCCGACGATGATCTCCGACCTCTTCGGCCCGATCCCCGGAACCGCCTCGCGCTCCGCATTGGTCATCTTCGCCAGCCGATCCGCCAGCATCCGGACATCCGCCGTAACCGCCACATTCGTCCGCACCCGCTTCCGCGCACCACCAGGTCGCTTGACGATAGATACACTCGCCTCCGCCAGCGCCGCAGCCGTCCCCGACGTGGCAATCACCAGCCCAACCCGCGGAGTCCCCAGCTTCTTCTCCGCCCTCTTCAGCTCCCGGTCGATGAACTGCTTCAGCCTCGCCACATCCGCCTTCGCCGGAGGATCGGTCCGCAGGAACTCCTGCTGCAGCCTTACCGCTCCCAGCGGCAGGCTGACCATCGCCTTCACCCTCCCCGCGTCCGACAGCGTAACCTCACAGCTCCCACCCCCAAGATCGATCAGCAGACATCTCCCGCGAGCCCCCACCTCATGCGTCACCACACCGAGGTGGATCAGCCGTCCCTCCTCCAGCCCCGAGATCACCTCCACACTCCATCCCGTCGTCGACTTCACCCACTCCGTAAACGCCGCCGCGTTCCGAGCATCCCGCATCGCGCTCGTCGCAACCACCCTAACCTTATCCACGACATGCAGTTGCACCGCCTTATGGAAGCGCTTCAACGCCCGGATCGTCCCCGCCATCGCCTCCGGAGAGATCACCCCCGTCTGGAAGACACTCTCTCCCAGCCGCGTCACCTCGCGATCCTCATGCAGCGTCTTCAACCGGTGCTGCTGCACCGAAGCGATCTTCAACCGACAAGAATTCGATCCAATATCGATCGCCGCAAACGTAGGCATCTGGCAAACTCCCCTTCAAATCGGCGTATTACTCCCACCACAAATGACGATACATGGAACCCGTCCCGGCCATTTCATTCGCCGCAATGTCGTCCACCGTACGAATCATTTCAACGCTCTACGAGAATCTCAGGGAATAGAAATCCCGTCTAATCCATTTATGCTGGTAGAGCAAAGCAGTTCAATGAACCTCATAACCGTCCAACAGCCCACGAGTACCCCCCAACCGAGTGCCCTTAGCCCGGACGGCCCTCGCCACAAAGTGGCGCTCCTGATTCTCAGCGGAGTCTGGTTAATCCTCTTCTTCGCTGCCCTCTTCGCCCCTCCCCTCCTGGACGACGCCGATGCCACCCACGCCAGCGCAGCCCGCCACATGGCGCTCTCCGGCGATTGGGTCACCCTCCACGTCAACGGCATCCGCTACCTGGAGAAGGCGCCCCTCCCCTACTGGCTCGTAGCGATCTCCTTCAAAATATTCGGCTTCAACGCCTTCGCCGCCCACCTCCCCCAGGCCATCGCCGTCTTCCTCCTCGCCCTCTTGGGCTACCGCTGGGCCCGGGAGGCCTTCGACCCCCGCACCGCCCTCTACACCGGTCTCGCCACCCTCACCTCCGCCGGAGTCTTCCTCTTCACCCGCATCTTCATCCCCGAAGTCCTGCTCTCGCTCCTACTCTGCACCGCACTCTACTGCTTCCTCCATGCTCTGGGCGCAAGAACCGCCTCAAAGTCCGAAGGCCGATACCCAGCCTCCCAGCCGTGGACCGTAGCCTCCCGTCCGGCCTCCTTTCTCTCCTCCACCGCCCACGCCTATCTCATGTGGACCGCCCTGGCCCTCGCCGTCCTCACCAAGGGCCTCGTCGCCCTGGTCTTCTTCTTCGGCACCGCCATCGTCTACCTCTTCCTCACCGGCGACTACAAAAACTGGCGTCTCCTCAAGCCCTTCAGCGGCCCCCTGCTCCTCCTCGCAATCGCCGCCCCCTGGCACATCCTCGCTGGACTCCGCAACACCGGGGGCATGAACGGCCACGGCTTCTTCTGGTTCTACTTCATCAACGAGCATCTCCTCCGCTTCCTCGGCCGGCGCTTCCCCAAGGACTACAACAAGCTCCCCGCCTACCTCTTCTGGAGCCTCCATCTCGTCTGGCTCTTTCCCTGGAGCCTCTTCGCTCCTCTTGCAGCCATTCCAGCCTTCCGCGCCCTGCGCAACAATCAGAACCTCAACGAAGACGAACGCCGCGACCTCGAGCCTACCCCCCGCACCTTCACCCAGAGCACGACCCTCCTGCTCGTCCTCTTCTCCGCCCTGGTCCTCGGCTTCTTCTCCCTCTCCACCAACCAGGAGTACTACACCTTTCCCGCCTACCTTCCGCTGCTGCTTCTCCTCTGCGCCAGCTTGGTCAAAGCGGAACAGTCCTTCGCTGCAGATCCCTCCTCGCGCCGTTGGATCACCTTCGGCCACGCCACCCTCACCGTCATCGGCCTGACCGTCGCCGCGACCCTCGTCTACGGCCTGTGGAGTTCGCGCCACCTCGCCTTCGTTCCCGACATCGGAGACCTCCTCGCCCACCGCGGCGTAGGAGACTACACCCTCTCCATGTCGCACCTCTTCGACCTCACCGGCCCCAGCTTCGCAGCCCTCCGGCTCCCTGCGACCCTCGCCGCGCTCGCCTTCGCTCTCGGACCCGCCACTGCCTGGATTCTTCGCAGACAGCGCCGCCACCTCGCCGCCACCACCGCCATCGCCATCACCAGCGCGGTCTTTCTAATCGCAGCTCACATCGCTCTCATCCGCTTCGGTCCCATGCTCTCCTCCCAGGACCTCGCCGAGAAGATCCAGGAGCTCGAAGACGACGGCAACGTCACCGCCGACCGTCAGATCCTCCTCTACGGCGACCAGTCCTACGGCTCTTCTATCCCCTTCTACCTCGCCGAGCCGCTCGACCAGCCCATCTCCCTCGTCGACGGCCGCTCCTCCTCCATGCTCTTCGGCTCCACCTTCCCCGACGCGCCTCCCATCTTCCTCACCCCCAACGACCTCGCCTCCACCTGGGGCACCGGTAGACGCAAGCTCCTCTTCGTCCCGTTGGAAAAACGCGACGAGGTCGATCACCTCCTCGGCAGCCGCAAGATCCTCATCGAAGAGACCTCCGGCAAAGCTCTCTTCACCGATCGTCCCCTCGATCCCACCCATATCCGTCCGAATGCGCCGCACGAGCCCGAACTTCATGCGAAACTAGCCAAGATCCTCACAAAATAACTTGCACGAAGTTACAGCTAAAATCGCACCGATCCCTACAGGAACCCAGGAACGAGCCGCAAGCAGACACTGCTGGAAGCTACGCTCCATCGCCATCCTCGTCTTCGCTTGGCTCCTCCTCCAGTTCGGCGGCATCTTCAGCCCCGGCCTCCTGGATGACGTCGACTCCATCTACATTGAGATCGCGCGCGAGATGCTTCACCGCCACGACTTCGTCACCCCATACATCAACGGCATCCGCTTCTTCGACAAGCCCCCTCTGATGTACTGGATGGCCGCAGGCTCCATGCACCTCTTCGGAGAGACGGACTGGGCTGCCCGCATCCCCCTCATCCTCTCCGTCCTGGCCCTCCTCCTCGCCGTATACGCCTTGGGCATCCGCCTCTTCCGCGAGATCTCCCCCGTACAAAGCCCCGACCGCGGAGGCCTCTACGCCGCACTCATCGTCGCCACCAGCATCGGCCCCTACCTCTTCACCCGCTTCTACATCCCCGATATCCTCCTCTGCCTCTGGATGACCCTCGGCGTCCACCTCACCCTCATAGCCTTGGACCGCATCCACCAAAATTCAATCCCACTCAAGACTCCCCGCAGCGCCAGTCGCTTCCCCCGCTCTTATCAGCCTCTATCCTCTTCATCCCCGTTACGCCCTGCAGCCTCAGCCCTCCTCCCCTGCCTCGCCTTTGCCGCAGTCCTGGCCCTCAACGTCCTCACCAAAGGGCTCATCGGCCTGGTCTTCCCCATCGCCTTCGTCTTTCTCTATCTGGCCTTCACCAAACAACTCCACCTCCTGCCGAAGCTCCACCTCCTCCCCAGCACAGCCGTCTTCCTCGCTATCGCCGCCCCCTGGCACATCCTCGCCGCACTGCGTACCCCTGCAATCTCACTCCCCGCAGGGCTCGGCCTCCCCGCAACCGGCGGCTGGACGTGGTTCTATCTCTACAACGAACACATCGCCCGCTTCCTCGCCAAACGCATCCCCCACGACTACGGCCAGGTCCCCATCCCTCTCTTCTGGCTCATGCTCCTCGTCTGGGTCATGCCCTGGTCCACCTTCATCCCCGGAGCGCTCACCCGCCACATCCGCGCGCTCCGCAACCGCGCCATCACCACCGCGCAGGACTACGAAGCCGCCCTCGCGCTGCTCCTCTGGACAGGCATCGTCATGGGCTTCTTCACCCTCTCCTCCCGCCAGGAGTACTACTCGCTCCCCGCCATCCCCGCTCTGGCCCTGATGGCCGGCGGCCTCCTCACCCGGGCCGAGTCCAACGGCAGCGAACCGGCAGCACAACGCAGTGCCCTCCGCTGGTCCACTTGGTTCCTCCTCCCCATTACTACCCTCATCGCCGTCGTCTGCGGTTACTTCTCCCTCACCGCTCCTCGGCTCGTCCCCGGACCCGACGGCCGCATCCCCGATCTCGCTGACCTGCTCTCCAACAATCCGAGCCTCTATAACCTCTCCCTCGGCCACCTCTACGACCTCACCGGAGACGCCATGGGACTCTTCCGTGGCCCTCTCACCGCCGTCGCCCTCAGCATGATCGCCGTTGGCCCCATCGCCCTTCTGCTTCGCCGCCGTGGCTCTGCCTTCGCCGCAAACCTCACCTTGGCCGCCGGCATGACCGTCACCCTGCTCGCCGCTCACGAGGGCCTCATCCGCTTCAACCCCATCCTCGGCTCCAAGGGCCTCGCCCTCAGCATCGACCAAGCCCAGCAGTCCACACCCACCCCACCCGGCAAACCCCAGGACCTCATCGTCCTCGACGGCGAACTCACCTCCGGCTCCACTCTCATCTTCTACACCCGCCAGCAACTCCACCTCATTGACGGCCGCGTAAACGGCCTCTGGTACGGCAGCTTCTGGCCCGACGCCCCCGCCATCTTCGAGACAGAAAACTCCCTCCACCAGCTCTGGTCCAGCCCCCGCCGCATCTTCCTCTTCACCTACAACTCCACCTCCCGCAAACACGACCTCGCCCCCTACGGCGCCGTCCGCACCCTATCCACCGCCGGCGGAAAATCCATCCTAACCAACCGCTAACTCCCCCTCGCCCGCACAAACCCGGCCAAGAACCACCTCAAAACCCAACCTGAGCCCAAAAGCGGGTGCCCCATCCTATTTGCAGTATCACCGCAAATAGGGTGGGGTATCGGGCAAAGCCCGACCGCCTTCCTTCCATAACGCACAACACCCCGGGTGCCATCCTTCGCGCCTTGTCTCGCGAAGGGTGGGAAGTAAACCATCACACAGCCGAACCCACGCCCACCCAACAACTTACAACCCCAACCCATAAAAAACCCAACAAAACACCATGTCAAGCCCCAAAACCACCCAAACCCATAAAAATCAGCAAGATCCAACTGGCACTTTAGTTACGATCAAACCAATAAAATAGAACTAGAAAAATAAACCGCCCAGCGCGGCCAGAAGCTCTTTGCCAACCCAACCACCTCGCGAACCAAGCGAAGCCGAAAGCAAACGGCAAAAAGTCCACCCCCAACCAACCTGAAATGAAGAATTTAACCCAAAAAAGGGGGGAGGGGGTGCACTAACCCCGGACCCGGGCCTTCACCATCCGCCCATCCTCCACCAGCTCATAAACCTCTCCCCGCCAAAGGATCCGGTTGCTCGTATAGCTGAGAGCCCAGAACAACATCCCCATCAGATCCCGCAACGGAAACAGAATCATCGTCGACAAGTTCCGCCGCTTTCGCACGACGAACTTGCCCACCACCCACGCCTGCAAGCTCCGCCCCAGAACACTGGCCACAAGCAAGCTCCACCCCAACCCCGGCATCCCCAGCAACAACGCCCCAACCCACGCCAGCAGCCCAAACGGAACCCCAAACGTAAGGCTCGTCCCAAAGTGTCCCTTGGGCCGCGAGAAACGTGTGCTCTTCATCCACCGCACCTGGTGCTTGATCGAGTCCACAAACCCCGCATGCAGCACCATATGGTCGATGGCATGTCCGATCATCGTGACCTTGTAGCCCTTCTTGGCGATCCAGTTCCCAAGCACAAAGTCATCCGCGCAGTACTCCGCAGTAGCTTCAAACCCGCCGATCGCAGCCACGCTCTCCCGCCGCGCCACCATCGTCGGCCCCAACGCGAACTCCATCGGCTCCAATAGGTTCGCCACGCACACTCCGGAGCTCATCTCAATCGACATCCCCACCGCTTCGAGCTGCGACCAGAGCCCATGCTCAACCGCCACACCGCGATAGAGACAAGTAGCGCATCCCACCTGGGCATCCGCGAACGGCAGCACAACATGCCGCAGATACTCTGGTCCCACCTGCACATCGCTATCGCTGATCACCCAAAGATCGTGCGTCGCCACCTTCGCTATCGTCACCAGAGAACACACCTTCGCATTCGCCGCCCAAGGCTCCCCGCTGGTGCAGAATCGCGTCGTCACCTCCGGATACTCCGCCGCCACCCGCCGCGCAATCGCCAGCCCCGCATCGTCCTCGTTGCGCGCACAAAACAACACCTCCACCCGCGAAACCCCGTTGACGACGGCAGAGTCCCCATTCGCCACCGCGTGGCGCAGATAATCCTGCTCATAAAATCCGCGCAGATTCCCCTCCAGCCCCACCTCCGCCCCATGCAGCGGCTTCAACAGACTCACCGCCGGCAGGAACGCTGGACTCTTACGCAGCTCTACCTCCTGCGCCTCTGCCTCACGACGGAACCGCGCCGCTCCCACCAACACCATTCCTAGAAAAACCGTGGAGCTCAAGAGCCCAAATCCACCCAGCGCCAGCAGCCCCCAGCCAATCCCAACGTTCCAGTGCATCCAGCCTCATCTGCGCACGCCGCGGCGCATCGCTCCAAACAAAGATCCAAAATTTTAAGGTCTAAATCCCGTCCCGACAACCTTTACTTCTTCTTCACAACCTTCGTCGCAGCCTTGATCGAAACACCAGTCTTCATCGGGAAGATCACCGGCCGCCGCAACGGCACCAAACCCGATCCTGGAGTCTGCTGCTGCATCCTCGTCAGCATCTCCGTCCGAACATAGTCGACGAACCCTTGCATCTGCCGGTTCATCTCCTCCATGCGCTCCCGCATCTGCAGCACGACCGCGATTCCGGCGATATTCACGCCCAAATCCCGCGCCAGGTTCAGAATAAACTCCAGACGCTCCAGATCCTCATCCGTATAGAGCCGAGTATTTCCTTCGCTTCGGCTCGGCCGCAGCAAACCCTCCCGCTCGTACAGACGCAGCGTCTGCGGATGAATCTCATACATCTCCGCAACCGCCGAAATCATGTAAGCACCCTTGCTCTTCCGCCTCGTAACCATACGCCCCTAACTCGCCTTCGCCGCTCGCTGCGTCTTCCCCTTCACCGCCTGCGCCCCAGCCTTGGCTAGAATCCGCAAGGCACGGTTGACCGCCTCACTGCTCGGAAATACCTCAAAGAGGTCGGGCTCAATCAATACGAGATTGGTCCCTCTCGCAAATCGCTCAGCATATGGATTTTTTACTCCGCCCGACAACTTATACTCTGCTCGCATCTCGTCTGCATCAAGCTTCTTCTTCATAATCTCGTCTCTCCCTCTTCGTCACACGCCGCGCGCTGATGAGTCTTACCCTCTCTCCCCGTTCCACCGAGGCTACGACCAATAGTCGCCCAAGGCCGGACTCTCCAACAAGCAAAAACCTCGACTCGTCATCTCCGTGATCCGGATCCGCATACACCCGCGCAGCCTCGTCTCCAAATACGCTCGCAGCTTCTTCAAAACTGACGCCGTGCTTCTGAACATTCGAAGCAGCCTTCTCCACATCCCATTCGAAAAACGTCCCACCCAGTAGATACAGTGTATTGCGTCGTCCACGCATCGTCTTTTGTGCCTCTACTTCACCAGTCTACTGTCCCTTTTCCCTGGACCGTTGTATAAGAGTAGTCTCTCGTCCGGCACCTTATTTACCACCATGAAGAAGCCCTCCGTCACCGCTCTCCACGCCGCCCAACTGGTCACAGGCATCGCTGCTGCAGCCGTCGCCTACGCCCTGATGCCTCGCACCTCGCGCCTCGGTCAGGTAGCCGTCATCACCGGAGGCTCACGCGGCCTTGGCTTGGCTCTCGCCGAGAGGTTCGGCCGTGCGGGCGCTAAGCTGGTCCTCACCGCCCGCGATCTGGAGGAGCTCACCCGCGCCCGCAGCCTCCTGCTCGAACGCCGCGCCATCAAGAATCCCGACGACGTCCTCCTCATCCCAGCCGACCTCACCGATCCCAATCAGGCCGCCAGCCTCATCCACCACGCCATCGGACACTTCGGCCACATCGACGTCCTCATCAACAACGCCGGCATCATGGAGGTCGGACCCGTCGAAAACCAGCCGCTCGCTGCCTATCGCCGCGCCATGGCCACCAACTTCTTCGCTGCCCTCTACACCACTCACGCCGCTCTCCCTCATCTGCTGGATCGTGGCGCCAAAGCCCGCACCTCCAGTTCCCTCCACCCATCCATCGTCAACATCGCCTCCATCGGCGGCAAGTTCGCGATGCCCCACCTTCTGCCTTACGTCGCGAGCAAGTTCGCCCTCGTCGGCTTCTCCGAAGGCCTCCACGCCGAACTCCGCCACAAAGGCGTCCGCGTCACCACCGTCTGTCCTGGCCTCATGCGCACCGGCTCTCACGTCCAGGCCTCCTTCGTCGGAGACCAACCCAAGGAGTATCGCTGGTTCGCCCTCGCCGCCACCACTCCGGGTATCGCCACCTCCGCTCGCCACGCCGCCAATCGCATCTACAACGCAGTCGTCGACGGCCGCACCGAGATCGTCATCACCCCACAGGCCTGGCTCGCCGCCCGCCTCACCGGCCTCGCGCCCAACACCAGCCAGTACCTGGCCTCGCTGGCGAACGAGTTCATTCTGCCAAACCCGCTCAGCGAGGAGCAGTTCATCCTCGGCTTCGACCCTCGCGCCGCCAGCTCCAGCCGCAGCCGTTCTCTCGAAGCGCAACACAACCAGCAACCGACCTTAGCCTACGCCCCCGATCCCAGCCAGGCCACATTCACCTTCCGCAACGAAGACAGCGAAAACGCGTCCTGGTCCGTACCCGCCGATCAGCCGCTCATGTAGCCGTGCTCTAAGAACACCAGGCCCTCATCGCATCGCCGCCAAAGCCGCCGCCTGCTCCGGACCCTGCTTCAGCGGCCGAGCCGCCAGCACCGCATACTCCCCGTAGTCGATCGTCAGGGTCGCCTCCCCGCCGATTCGTACATGACTGGTCGACACATTTCTCTGCGGAACCCATACCTCGCCTCGCCGCATATACCGCGAATCGAAGTTCGCATGATTGATCCACCACGAAGGATTCTTCGCCGGCTCGCCCACCACCCGCATCATCGCGTAGTCATCCTGGCTCACCCAAACCCGTCCCCGGTAGGTGAACTTGTTATCCACCTTCGGAACCACCTTCAACACCCAGGTGCGGATGCCGTCCAGCGTCTCCTCGCCCTCTAGTTCAGCCGTGTAGTTCTCGGCAGAGAGGCTCATCTGCGTCCGATTCGTCTTCGCAGTTGCCTCCTCCTCGCTCTCCACCAGCTTGTGCAGGATCTTCTGGCACAGAAACTTCGACCCGGTCTCACTCAGCACCGTCATCTTCTTCCGCTCAGGAGCCGTGTACTCCACACGGATCCGCATCTCTGCCTCGTGGTGCCCGCCCGTTCCCTTGTAGTCCACCCGGTAGGTGCGCTCTGTCTCGTAGGACTCCAACGCGACCAGCCGCTCCTGGTTCTTCTCAAGCATCCGCGTCACAATCTCATTCGCGGTCGGGCCCTGCGCGGCCGCCCCCGTCGCGCCCATCACCATCCCGACCAGACCTACGCCTGCCATCCGCCCAAACCGATGAAGTCGTATCATCTTGCCCTCCTAACACCATTCCACTACGCTGCACCATTTCCTGTGCAAACGCCCTATGGCTAAGAGAAGATTTGTTGGTAAATCACAACAACCAGCGCGAGACCACCACGAAGACGTCACTCACACCTTACACCTCCGCCATCATCTCCGTCCTGGGATCCTCTGGATTCAGCTTCGCCAACTCCCTTAGAATCTCCTTGCTCCGCTCATCCTGCACCTTAGGCACCACGATCTTGACTTCCACGATCTGGTCGCCCCGGGCTCCCTCCCTTGCGGCGTTCGCGACGCCCTTCTCCCGCAGCCGCAGCTTCTGCCCCGTCTGCGTCGCTGGCGGAATCTTCAACTGCGTCCTGCCGCCGCCCTCATGCGTGTCGATCGTAGGAACGTCGATCTTTGCTCCCAGCGCAGCCTCGGATACCGTGACCGGGACAGTGACATGAATATCGTCCCCGACCCGCCGGAACACCGGATGCGTCCCCGCCTTGATGATCAGAAACAGGTCTCCCGGAGCACCGCCGCCAGTTCCGGCATTTCCCTTGCCTGCCAGGCGAATCCTCTGTCCGTCTCTCGTCCCCGCCTTGATGCGGAACTCCAGCTGCTCCTTGCGCGTCACCACGCCTTCGCCATCACAGGTCGCGCACACGTTCTGCACCTTGCCCGAACCTCCGCATCGCGGGCATTGGATATTGAACTTCATCCGCCCACCCATCTGCGTCACCTGCCCTGAACCATGGCACTCCGGGCACTCCATGCTGCCGCCCGTGACTGATTTCCCTTTGCAGGTCGGACAAACCTCCTGCCGCTGGATCTCCAACCGCGTCACCCCGCCACGCACCGCCGTCCAGAAGTCCACGCTGACCTGATACTCCAGGTCCGTTCCGGGCTCCGGCCCGTGCGAAGCCTTGTTTCCGCCATTGAACATGCCGCTGAAGATGTCACGGAAGCTTCCCCCAAAACCGCCGCCACTCTGCTCCTGCTGCGCACGTCCACCTCCGCCCTGGAAGCCTGAAAAATCGAAGCCGCCAAAGTCGAATGGAACCTCCTGCGCTCCCCGCCCTGCACGCGATTGCCCACCGCCGGCAAACCCACTGCCGCCGTACCCTCCGCGCGCCGCAGCCTCCGCCGCAGCCGGATCGATATTGTCAGAGTAAAAACCAAGCTGGTCGAAGATCTTGCGCTTCTTCTCGTCGCTCAGGACATCGTTCGCCTCGGAGATCTCCTTGAACTTCTCTTCCGCCTTCTTGTCGTTCGGGTTCACATCGGGGTGATACTTCCGCGCCAGCTTCCGAAACGCCTTGCGAATCTCATCCTGCGTGGCCGTCTTCTTCACGCCCAGCGTGCCGTAATAGTCCTTCGTCTGTGTCGTCGCCATAATCTTTACTCGCCCTTCACTTCCTCAAACTGCGCCACTTGGGAGTGAGCTTGAAAGCTCCCTTCTTTGCCTCTCGCATCAGCGCAGGGCTTTGGCCCTGCGGAAAACGGTCGAACTCCTTGCAGCGTCCATTGCTCTTTTAGTGCTCTTACGCAACTCTGCGTTGTACTTCCTTCTCAATCTTCGGCAGCAGTTCGCTCTCGCCAATGGCGAGTTCATAGGCCGCCTGCATATGAATCCAGAAGTCCGGTGTCGTTCCAAAGTATCGGCTCAGGCGCAACGCAGTATCCGTCGTAATGCCGCGCCGTTGGTTCACGATCTCCGCGATCCGCGTCGCCGGAACCCGCAAAGCCAGTGCCAGCGCATTCACAGAGAGTCCCAGAGGCTTCAGAAAATCCTCCCGCAGAAACTCCCCCGGATGGATCGCAACCAACCGCACCATCTTTTTCTTCGCTGCCATCGTCCATCTCCTAGCGATAGTCCACAATCTCTACATCGGCAGCATCTTTGCCGTTCCACTGGAAACAGAGCCAGTATTGGCCCTTGATACAGATGCTGTATTGTCCTTTGCGGTCGCCCTTCAAGGGCAGCTCCGTGAGATCAGCCAGGGCCTTCGCGAACTCAATCGCCGCCAGCCGGCGGGCCGCTACCCGGGCAATTGGACCGAGCTTCCTGCTCTTACCCGTCGCATAGACCTTCTCGGTCTCCGCATCTTTGAAGTTCAGGATCACATCGCCAGCGTACCACGCCGCCCGTTATACGGGAAACGTGGAATGGCGCCGACAGCGGGGTCATCCCCAGAGCTATCGGCGCCATTTCACTTCACTCGACTTATTCAGTCTCTATAAAAAATAGAAATCAATTCCAGACGCGACTCGCGTCGATCGCTTCAATCGAGATCATTTGATCAGGCTCCATCTGCTGCATACGCTGCATGAACTGCTCCGCTTCGGCCTTCGTATCGAAGATCATCCGGTTGTAAAGCTGACCGGCCCGAACCTGATCGCATCTCCAAATCGTCTCTGTCATCGCCCTTTGCTCCCATTCAATGAATTGAGTTCCAGGTTACTTTCAGCACGCTTGTGATCCAACAGCCGGTTCACTTGCCCTAACCAAGAGATACAGCATCCTTGTTATTCGCATGCAATGGAACTATTCCTGCTCTGTCCCTTATTGGATTCACTCTCTCCTACTTTGGACGCAACCCGCGTCCAGAAAGCACTAGTGTATGAATCCATCCTATGAACTTACAGCAACTTTAGCCTGTTCGTCCGTCCTTCTGACAACACGGGCACCAATATAGGTTCCTGCCCGCCATCTCTTCTTTCATGATCTTCGTACCGCAAACAAAGCACTCCCGGCCCTGCCTGCGATACACGTAATGCGCCTCTTCCTTCAACACTTTACCCTTGCTAGGCCGGTCTTTCGGCAGCGTCGTTATGATCCGCCGATCGACCATTCCCGCCTTCATTAAGGGCAACGCGTCCTTCCAGATCGCCTTCAGCTTCGCTTCTGAAACATCCTTTCCAACAACGAAAGGATTCAACCTTGCACGAAACAACAACTCAGCCCGATAGATATTCCCGATGCCAGCCGCAATCGACTGATCCATCCATAGAGCCCCTATCGGCTTCCTGCTCTTTTTTATTCTCTCGATCGCCTTCTCCGGCCCATCCCCGTTCAGCGGATCCGGTCCGAGGCGCTCCAGCAGCTTCTCCCACTTGTCCTGCGTATAGATCGCACAATCCATGGGCCCTCGCAGCTCGACCCAAGCCACCTGCTCCGGCGCGATATGCCCTGTCCCATCGTCCTCCGAGTACCAGCTATGCTTCTTACTCTCCCCAGGAACAGCGGGCTTCTTCACCGCCGCCGCATTCCACATTCGCAGCCGTAGAGCACCTTTCACCGGCGGCAACGGCCCTGATCCCTCTTTGAAGTCCCCCTGCAGACCCAGGTGCACATGCAGAATTCGATCCGTCCCGAAGTCATATCCCAAGTGCTTCCCGACCGCCATCACTCGAACCAGCTTGCGGCCATCGATGACATCCGAGTCCACAAACCGCCCTTGCGGTCCATCCACTCGAACCGGCCTTCCAGCAAACGCCGCCGCATGTCGCTCCGCCCACCGATGGATCTCGTTTCCTTCAGGCATTCGTCTTATCCCTCGTCGCCGTCACCGTCGTCTCGCTCCGGCGGCGAACCCTGCGCGGCCGTCCTCCGGCCTCCAGCTCATACCGGTAGTGCTCGATAATTCGCTCCGGAGTCCACAGCGCCCAGTGGTTCCCCTTCTGCTTCTCCATCTTCTTGAGTTGAATCTCGTCCATCTGACGCATCATTCGCTGTAGATAGTTGTAGTGATCCGAATAAGAGCTATGCTCGCTCTCGATCAGCTCTTGCATATCCACATAAACCGGCTGAGCCCACTCATAGAACGTATGCCACACGTCATACAGCTCAAGGTGGCCCTTCTTTACTAGTAACGAGAGATGCTCATAAAAATCCAGCACCTCGAAGACGCTCACCGGCGGATCATCCAGACTCCAGGCCCTCAGTCCCGACTCGTCCAACCGCGCCTCCGCCAGCCGACGCCGTGCGCCAACGAACGCCTCCGAGAGAAAGAAACTCAACTGCTTCTCCAGGTTTGCTACCGACCGGTAATCCCGCTCATGCCGCAGCTGGAGCCCCGCGTAGCTGATGGCGCCGACACTCGACATCACCAGCCCCGCGTTCGCAATCGCCTCTACTGCTACCCAATTAATCATCATGGAGACTCAGTTCCAGACATGCTGAATCGGCATCGCCTCAATCTTCAACATCATGTCCGGAGCAGCATCCATCAGCCGCCGCGCAAAGTCCCGCGCCTGCTCCTCACTCCGGAACACCTTCTGCTCGTGCAACTCTCCACCGAACCACTGCTCGCACTTCCATACCGTCATGCCAGTCATAGACACCCTGCCTTCTGAGCCTCAGCCCTATACAACAAGGGCGCCCCAAGCCAAGCCGGAACGCCCTTCTCAACACTGCGTACTTCATCCGCGTTCTCTGCACGGCGCAACCGTACAGAGAAACGGCCGTGCCTTACTTCTCGACGTCTACGTACTCCGCATCGATCACGCCTTCGTCCTTCTTGCCTTCAGCGTGCTCATCCGCGGTTCCTGTTGCGGCAGCCGCGCCATCGGTAGGCGCAGAGGCCGAAGCCGCCTTGTACATCGCCTCCGCAAGCTTATGGCTTACCGCCGTCAGCTTGTCCTTCGCCGCGTTCAGCTCTGCTGCGTTGGGAGTACCGCTCAGCGTCGTCTTGGCCTCAGCCAGCGCCGCCTCGACGTCTGTCTTATCCGACTCGGCAACCTTATCGCCCGAGTCCTTCAACATCTTCTCGACGTTATAGACCATCGAATCCAGCCCGTTGCGTGCTTCAACCGCGTCGCGCTGCTCCTTGTCCTCGGCCGCGTGGGCTTCGGCATCCTTCGCCATCCGCTCCACCTCTTCTTTACTTAGACCCGAAGAACTCGTAATGGTAATCTTCTGGTCCTTGCCGGTCGCGTTGTCCTTCGCCGTCACGTTCAAAATGCCGTTGGCGTCGATGTCGAACGTCACCTCGATCTGCGGCACGCCACGCGGAGCAGTCGGAATCCCGCTCAGCTTGAACTTGCCCAGCGTCCGGTTCTGCGCTGCCATCGGACGCTCGCCCTGCAGAACGTGTACTTCAACCTCGGTCTGGTTATCCGCCGCCGTAGAGAACGTCTCCGTCTTCTTCGTCGGAATCGTCGTATTACGGTTGATCATCGCCGTCGCCACGCCGCCCATGGTCTCAATCGACAACGTCAGCGGAGTCACATCGAGCAGCAACAGATCCTTCACCTCGCCCGCCAGGACGCCAGCCTGAACCGCCGCACCGATCGCGACGACCTCATCCGGATTCACGCCCCTGTTCGGCTCCTTGCCGAAGAGCTCCTTCACCATCTGCTGAATCTTGGGCATACGCGTCTGACCGCCGACCAATACGACCTCATCGACCTTCGAAGCATCGATGCCGGCATCCTTCATCGCCTGCTTCGACGGCCCAATCGACCGCTGCAACAGGTCATCGACCAGCGACTCCAGCTTCGCCCGCGTCAAGTTGCGCACCAGGTGCTTCGGTCCGCTCGCATCGGCAGTAATAAAGGGCAGGTTGATCTCCGACTCCTGCGCCGTGGACAGCTCGATCTTGGCCTTCTCCGCCGCGTCCTTCAGACGTTGCAGCGCCATCTCGTTGCCCTTGGAGTGCAGATCCAGTCCGGTCTCGCTCTTGAACTCCGAGATCAGCCACTCCACGATCCGCTGGTCGAGGTTATCGCCGCCCAGGTGCGTATCGCCGTTGGTGGACTTCACCTCGATAACGCCTTCGCCAACCTCAAGAATCGAGATATCGAACGTACCGCCGCCGAAGTCATACACGGCAATGGTCTCGTCCTTCTTCTTGTCGAGCCCGTATGCCAGCGCTGCCGCCGTCGGCTCGTTCACGATGCGCTTGACGTCGAGTCCAGCGATCTTGCCGGCGTCTTTCGTCGCCTGCCGCTGCGCGTCGTTGAAGTAAGCCGGAACCGTGATCACAGCCTCCGTCACCGACTGGCCCAGATAATCCTCGGCAGCCTTCTTCAACTTCTGCAAAATCATCGCCGAGATCTCGGGTGGCGTGTACTCCTTGCCCTGCGCCGAAATCACGATGTTGTCGCCCTTCGCGACGACCTTGTACGGCACCATCTTCATCTCGTCGCCAACTTCACTCAGACGGCGTCCCATAAACCGCTTCACCGAGAAGATCGTGTTCTCGGGGTTCGTAATCGCCTGGCGCTTGGCCACCTGGCCCACCAGCCGTTCGCCGCTCTTGGTGAACGCCACGATCGAAGGGGTAGTACGGCCACCCTCTTCATTCGGAATCACCTTCGCTTCGCCACCTTCCATTACGGCCACGCAGGAGTTCGTCGTTCCCAAATCGATCCCAATAATTTTTCCCATATACAGTTCCCCATTTCAGGCCGCAGCCCGTATTCATATCTACTGCATGTTACTAAACCTGCGACAGTCTCATTCTCACACTTGAGTCACTTACTGTCAACTAATATGATGCAGAAAACACTTACAGGATTCCACTTCTCCGAAAATTGACGAAAGAGCCCCTTGACCGGCATAACTCTAGCCTTTACCGTCAGTTAACTCCAAAAAAACGGGACTCCTCCGATGCGCTTTACCCGAATCCACGTCCTGCAATCTCTGCTCGTGCTCTCTTCCATGCCTTTCACAGGTTGCGGCAGCAATCCCGTCTCTGCTCCGCCCGCCTCAGTCTCACCAAATATCACCGGCAACTGGCAGATTGGAACGCAGAACACCTCTTCCGTCCCCACGAAAACTGTCTTCAATCTCGTCGGCGCCCTCTCTATGCAGGGCTCCCAGGCCTCGGCGGTCTTTCGCGCTCCTTCGTCGATCTTCAGTAGTGTCTCCTGTTCCTCGATGCAAGATATCGGTATCCCGTTCGCCGGATCCATAGACGCCTCGAACCTCCTCACCCTCACCTCCGCACCCTTCTCCGGCAGCACTGCCACCTTGCAACTCCAACTCCCACTGACTCGTAGCCAAGCCTCGGGAAGTATCCAGATCACAGGCGACTCCTGCCCCCTTGCCTCCACCCCGGTGCTCGGGAGGTTCATCCCCTCAGTCACAGGTACCTATACCGGCACGCTCGCCCCATTCCCCGGGCAGGCAACCACCACTACGGGCGGTACGGCCACGATAACTCTGACGCAAGCGTCCGCAAACGCCGACGGACAGTTTCCCGTCACCGCATCCCTCTCCTTCACTTCTCCCACTTGCACCCTCCCAGCCACCCCCCTTACCGGCGCCGTCAGTGGAGCCGAACTCTCGCTCAACTCTGCTCCACCTACTCCTACCGACTCTCCTTCCATCAGATTCAACGCCGGAGCATTCTTTGCAGGAGCCACTCTGTCTGGTAGTTCACTAAACATCCTCTCCGACACTCCCGGATGCCTTTCTGGCAACTTTCTAGGCGTACTCATGAGCCAATAACGAAGGCCTCCTACAACTTCAGGCGGCTCCACTCCCACCATCGCAGCATTGTTACCCCGAACCACAGAAGTTAACCTTCTCTCAAGGTCAGTCGTCTGCATCTCGACCCGCTGCCCTGGAGCCCACCGCATGTCCTTCCCTAAATCCGGACGTATCCAACGCCGCCTCCTTCAGATAGCCGCACTCAGCCTCACTGGCTTGATGTCAGGCCTCATCACCGGCTGCTCCTCCGACTCGGTCTCCGCCCTCAGCCTCCTTCTGCCCAACCACCACAACTCCGAGTGGCAGGCCTACTCCACCGCCAACGCCACGGCCGACTCTCCCGATCGCCTCGCCACCCACGCCGACTACACCACCTCCCGCCGCTACCTCGAGACCACCCCCGCCCATCTTCGTCTCCGCAACACCCAGCATCTGATCGTCCGCCACCCGTAACACCCATATCTTCAGCAAATCTTCACCCGAACGCCATAAAGCATCCCCACGCTCCCGATTCACCTCTTATAGTGGATAGCGCCTCATAAACGCCTGTCTTGCATCCCACCTGAGAGTTGAGCTCGACCCAGTATGGCTGCCGCCGCCCAGACAGCGCCACCAGACCAGTCCGCCCAGGTCGCCCGGGGAATCAATCCCTGGCTCATCGCTGCTGCTGTCATGCTCGCCACCTTCATGGAGGTGCTCGACACTGCCATCGCCTCCGTGGCTCTGCCCTACATCGCCGGCTCCCTCTCCGCCTCCACCGACGAGGCCACCTGGGTCCTCACCAGTTACCTCGTAGCCAACGCCATCGTCCTCCCCGCCAGCAATTGGTGCTCCCTCAAGTTCGGACGCAAGCGCTTCCTCATGTCCTGCGTCCTCATCTTCACCGTCAGCTCCTTCCTCTGCGGAGCCGCCCCCACCCTCGGCTTCATGCTCATCGCCCGCGTCATCCAGGGAGCCGGCGGCGGAGCCCTCCAACCCCTCTCCCAGGCCATCCTCCTCGAGTCCTTCCCGCCCGCCAAACGCGGCGCCGCCATGGCCGTCTTCGCCTTCGGAGTCGTCGTCGCCCCCGTCCTCGGCCCCACCCTCGGCGGCTGGCTCACCGACACCTACTCCTGGCGCTACGCCTTCTACATCAACATCCCCATCGGCATCCTCGCCCTCTTCATGATCAACCGCTTCATCATTGATCCTCCCTACATCAAAGAAGCCAAGGTCGCCGCCTTCGACCGCTTCGGCTTCGCCGCCCTCGTCATCTGGACCGGCTGCCTCCAGATCATCCTCGACAAGGGCCAGGAGGACGACTGGTTCGGAGCCCTCTGGATCCGCTGGGCCTTCTTCGCCCTCATCACCAGCTTTGTCTTCTTCGTCTGGCACTCCTGGAGCCACAAGGACACCCTCGTCAACCTCAAGGTCCTCAAAGACCGCAACTTCGCCATCGGCTCCGCGCTCATCTTCATGTTCGGAATCGGCATCTACTCCACCGTCACCGTCCTGCCCCTCTTCTATCAGGAGTTGCTCGGCTACACCGCCTTCACCGCCGGCATCGTCGTAGCTCCCCGCGGTCTCGGAGCCATCTGCGGAATGCCCATCATCGGCTTCCTCTCCAACAAGGTAGACCCGCGCCTCCTCCTCACCTTCGGCTTCCTCACCTTCGGCCTCACCACCCTCTACTTCGGCAACATCACCCTCGACGTCTCCCCCACCACCCTCCTCATCCCCATCCTCATCACCGGCTTCGGCCTCTCCTTCGTCTTCGTGCCCATCAGCACCGCCGCCTACGGCACCTTGGACAACAAACAGATCGGCAACGCCTCCGGCCTCTTCAACCTCATGCGCAACATCGGCGGTAGCATCGGCATCTCTATCGCCTCCACCCTGCTCACCCGCCGAGCCGCCGTCCACCAGAACGAAATCCTGAACTCCGTCCCCATCACCAGCCAGCAGTTCCAAAACTCCCTCGGCAACCTCCGCCAGACCCTCACCGGCTTCTTCGGCCCCGCCAACACCCTGGCCCCCGCCCAAACCCGCCTCTACGGCGAACTAGGCCGCCAAGCCTCCAACTGGGCCTTCGTAGACGTCTTCCGTTGGCTCTCTCTCCTGTGCTTCTTCTGCGTAGGCATCGTCTGGCTCCTAAGAAAAGTAAAGCCCGGCAAACCACCCGCCGGAGCCCACTAACTCATACCGACAGATAAAACCCAGCACAAACACCCGACAAATTGCCACCCAGAGCCTCCCCCAACCTCAACGCCTCAACGACAGTACCCACACAAACAACGACAGTACCTCACACAAATTTGTCATCCTGAGCGAAGTAACTCGCAGCTTCATCGCGAGTTACGCAGTCGAAGGACCTGTGGTTGCAGTTGCTTTTGTCGTTGTTGTTGCAGTTGTCCTTGCTATTGCAGTACACAACAAAAGGATCTACGCACAACACCACTACCACTAAGCACTACGAGCACCAGCCTCAAGAAGCCTAACCGCCACCACCATATGCGCCTCAGCCATACGTTCATCCCGTCTCATACGGTAAGCGAAAGCAATGCAACGATGGCCATCAACATTCTCAGGATCTCTATCTAAATTCGCATTCAGATACCCAATCGCCTCCATCAACATTCCCTGAACCTCCACCTCCGCAGAAACTCCTCCCTCCCGCAAACTCACAGCACGATCGAGCGTAAACCTGCCCAGGTTATACAGCGTAGGTGGATAACTAGAATCGACCGCATGAGCACGCCTCAACGCAACAAACGCCTCATCCATCCGTCCAGCCGCCCGATACTGAACGCCCAGATCATTCCAGATCAGCGGATTGCGCGGACTTCGAGCGGCCAGCTTCTCCAGGACCTCACTAGCCTCCAAATGCCTTCCCGCAGCGGCCAGCCTCTCCGCATCTCTCCTCATTGCCAGCTTGACGCTGGTCGTAGATAGCTGAGTGCCGCGTGCAGTCGCCAGCAAGCTTAACTCCTCAGCAGGACAGCCATGCCCTGCAAGCTATCCAGTTCGCGGCTCCGGATAGATACATCGATCGACTTAAGAACATCCGGATAGTGCTCCACCGTCCGAACGACCGACTGGATCGTCTGCACGACATGCTCTCCAGCAAAGGCCTCTTTGCAGTAACCAGCAACTCCAACGAGCAAGCCGTTAATCCAAGCGAACCGCGTCGCCATCCGAATATATTCATCGAAGATGCTTCGAGAGATTAAGTTCGTCCCACCCTCGCGTCCATAGGGAAAGAGATTCTGAAACATATAGTTCACCAGGTAGTTCTCCAGAACAAACGGAAGCCTCTCGAAGAGAGGACGATGGTACTCCTCCTCCGCCCGCAGAAAACGTTCGAGGTCATCTCCCGTCCCCGAACCATCAGAACCGCTGATCCCTTCCACGAACATCCAAAAAAGTATCCTGAAAACGCCTGCCACAGCCCTCTCGAATACGCGCATCCGTTAGCTCGAAGATCACCTCCAGCCTCAATCGCGGATCGCGAGGCAGACACTCCACCTCAGGCTCCACGCCTCGCCCCTCAAGAATCTCCCGGTACTCTCGAAGAATCGCAGGAACGATCTCTTCGCCCTCCGCAAGCACGCTCTCATGCAGCCGCTTGCAAAGAGAGCCGATCAACAACAGTCGCTGCCCCATGGGACGCGACCGGTCCCTGACCATCTTCATCAGCAGCGTCCGAATCGCAAAAAAATAACCATGCGGCTTACAAAAAGAATCACTCGAACCACTGGCCAATTGAAAGAAGTTATCCGTACGGAAAGCACCCGAAAAGAGATCTCCTTTAATCTGCATGAAATCTGGATCCAGCAACACATTCCGCGCAGCCTCAGGACAAGAC
Organism: Granulicella sp. dw_53; assembly: GCF_018449545.1. GTDB lineage: Bacteria > Acidobacteriota > Terriglobia > Terriglobales > Acidobacteriaceae > Edaphobacter. Next base: position 42,684 of record NZ_JAAVUR010000024.1, read on the forward strand.
AGACTCAGCGACCCTTCAAGCGCCCCCGCAACAAAACTAAAAGAGCGCGGATAGATCGAACAAGTCGCCGATAAGAGCTGCTCGCCATACTCCCTCTGCACACCGCAAAGACGATCGGCCCCAAAAAAGGGACAAAACCCGGACGTCCCTCGATAGATCTGCGCATAGAGTGCATCGGGCTGACCAGGAGCATTCACAAATACAAACTCCGACACACCCGCCCCAAGCCTCTCTGCTGGAAACTGCTGATACTTCGCATAGGTCCTGCTATCGAGAGGAATATCCCAATCCCCACAACAAGTATCCTCACAACTCGATCCAATACATCGAAACGCCGCGGCATAAGTCGGCCGCTCAGAATAAGGCGGCACGCAGGCCACACCATCCAGCTTGATACCTTCAGAGCTCTTCATCGTTCTCGGCAACAGTCCTGTATCTAAATCCCTGCTACCAGAACAGACGGACGACCAACCCATCCGCTCGAAACTTTCAAGAAGATAGATTAATTTGCAAAGCCAGTCCCACCAGCCCCAGTACAAGCAGCGCAGCGATAACCCCAGCGCTTAGCGCCGAGCGCAAACCATCCTGCTGCTCCGACCTGAAAGGCTCAACCGATCCGCACGATTCGCGAAATAGCGAGCGTTCATCTCCGCCCAGCTTAAATCCTCGACAACCTGGAAAGCCGTCAACTCAGCCATCATCTCCACCGGAGTAAAGAAGAGTTGAAACGGCTCGCCAATACTCTGCACACGCGCAGCGAGCCGGTCACGCGACGCCACCTCTTCCAGCGGCAAAGCATGACGAGGCAAAGCATAGTCCATGATCACGCCGCTCCCTCCAGGAAACCCGGCGATGAAATCGAGAGTAGCGCGAAACGCCGGATGCGTCAGATACAGCACCACGCCAAGCCACGCGAAGACCGTAGGAGCCGCGCAGTCCAGGCCACCGCTCTGCAACTGGCTCGCAAGACTCTGACACTCGAAATCCACCGGCACATAACGCAAGTTAGCTGGCTCCGCCAATCCACCCTTTTCCAACAACTCCCGCTTCCACTCCTGCGTAGCGGGATGATCCACCTCAAACACCTGAAGACTCGGATACGGATTACGATGGGCAAACGTATCCAGCCCCGCGCCAAGCAAGACATACTGCCGGATACCCCGGCTCACAGCCTCAGCCAGCTTGTCCTCGGCATACCGGTTGCGCCCAACAACCCAAGCCCGCATCCCCAGCGAGAAACTCTCACCCATAGATGCTTCAGCCTCCTCCAGCGCAAGCCGATACGTCTCACCCAAAATCGGAACAGCGATCGGATCGTTGAAGACCAGCGGAGGCGAGTCATAGAGCTGGTGCGACGCTCTACGGATGGCGACACCAAGAGCAGTTCCAGACGGTCGTGCGGCTTCCAACGTACTCTCCATCGCAACGATCTAGTGCCATGATCCGGCGCCTACCACTCTATCCCAGACCCGCACTCTCGCACTATTTCAACGCACAAAGCTAGTCCCGACATCCAGGAGAACCGTCCCCTGAATCTCACGATCTTCAAGCAGACGATGCGCCTCCACCCCTTGGCTCAACGGTAGAGTTCGGGCAATGGAAGGCCGCAACCTCCCCTCCAGAGTAGCTTTCACCAGAAACTCCAATCCTTCCCGAATCAACTCAGGCCTCTCAAGAAACACTGGCAGATACAGTCCCGTCATCGTCTGAGACCGCTGCATCAATCGCCGTGGAGCAAACGGCTCCCCAGGTCCCCGTGTCGAGCCAAAGAGAATGTAGCGGCCAAACGTCGCGAGACACTCAAAGTTCTGCTCGAAGATCTCACCTCCCACCGACTCGAGAAGCACATCCACCCCACGGCCGCCCGTCTTCTCGAGAACAATCTTCGGCCAATCCTTCTGCGTGTAGTCAATTGCCTCATCCGCTCCCAGGCTGCGGATAAAGTCCAACTTGCTACTCGTACTCGCTGTCCCCAAAACCACACCTGCACCAAGAATCTTCGCGATCTGAATCGCCAAACTTCCGACCCCACCTGACGCTCCCTGAATCAAAACCGATTCGCCCGGCTTAATCTGCGTCGAAGCAGTCAGCAGCAAATAAGCAGTGAGCCCCTGGTTAGGCAACGCAGCGAGAAGATCCGCATCTGCAGACTCAGGAATCTCCACACACAAATCCGTCTCTGCGGCTACCAACTCAGCATAGCCGCCGCCCTCGGGCGTATACGCCACAACCCTCTTGCCAACCCAGGAGCGATCTTCCTCCGAACCGACCTCAACGACCTTACCCACAACCTGCAGCCCCGGGATATGAGGCAAATCGATACCACCGACATGAGTCTCCGCACGGTTATAGGTTCCTTGGCGCTCTCGGATATCGACGTAGTTGACGCTCGTACGCTCCACCTCGATCAGTAGCTGCTTACTCTTAACCTCAGGATCCGGCCTATCTCCAAACTCAAGTACATCTCGTACCCCGAACTTTTGAAAGAATATCGCCTTCATTGCAGGTCTCCCTCTGGGAACGAATTGATTGTTGGTTACTCCTCCGAGTTCACTTCTCTCCTTCTGATGCGGTAATCAATTTTTATGATGCATATACATCACACAATATTTGATGGGCCAAAGAACACACTCTATGGTAATTTTAAGATGTGTATACATCTCTATCCTCCGGCATCGACCCTTGCGCCTGCACAACCGTGAAGAAAGTATCGCGAGTTTTAGGCAGATTCTACGACTCCAAGATCTCGCAGGCTGGCATCAATATCACTCAACTCGCCGTTCTCCGCGTAATCGAGCGCCGCAGCGAAGAGCCGCTGACCCGAATCGCTGAAGAATTGGAGATGGACCGCACCTCTCTCTACCGCGCCATCACTCCCATGATCCGCGACGGCTGGCTCACCTCGCACGACGGAACCCACGCTCGATTTCGCACCGCGCAACTCACCAGGAAGGGACGCCAGATCCTGACCGATGCAAATAAGCATTGGGATCGAGTGCAACAAAATATCATCGGATGCTTCGGAAAGAAAAAATACGCCTCCCTTCTTTCAGAGCTCACTCGCCTGGCAGAGTGCGCGGTGAAGCTGAATAAACGCCCAAATGAGTTACATAAAAGCGGCAGCAATTCGAACTCCCTTCACCTTCCAACACACAACTAAGAGTCGCAGCGCAACGCAACAGTAGGATCCATCCGAGCCGCAGAACTTCCCGGGACCAACGCCGCAAGCAGCGCCACTACAATCAACAAGCCAGTCACACCGGCAAAGGCCACAGGATCGCGCGGTCCGACGTGGAACAACAAGCTCGACAACACACGAGCCAGCGCCAGCACCAATCCAAGAACCGCTCCCGGCACAATCCTTCAATCGATGCACCGAAAGTCCCTTCCGCAAAATTCTCTGTCCGTGCGGATTAAGCCCTTCAACAGCAATCATTTTGACAGTTAGCGAAATTGCAGAGCCAGGACCAGCCAACTATAAATTGAGAGATACAAGGAGATAACATGTTGCCGACCACCTCTGTTCTGCTCGCCATGGCACTTATCCTGCCATCCACAACGAGCAATGTCTCTTCGATTCCAACCTGGCAGACGCTGCCAGTGGAGCAACCCCTCTCCCCACCGACTCAGGAAGGTTACGTCGATCATGACGGAGCTCGCATCTGGTACGGAACGCTCGGGAAGGGTGAACCAGTCATCCTCTTGCACGGAGGGATGGCCAGCAGTCTGAGTTGGGGAAATCAGGTTCCGGCTCTGGTCGAAAGTCACCATAAGGTGATCTTGATCGACAGCCGTGGACACGGGCGCAGCACGCTAGGACCGTATCCGCTCTCCTATGAGCGAATGGAGAGCGATGTCGTCGCAGTGATGGATAAGCTCCACCTGAAGAAGGCCTCCTTCGTCGGCTGGAGTGACGGAGCAAACATCAGCCTCATCATGGCGATGAAGAATCCGGAACGAGTCAACGGGGTGTACGCCTTTGGCGCAAACATGAATCTCGAATCGATCGTGCCAGGTACTTTTACCTCACCCATCCTCTCCGAACTGGCAACAAGATTGGCGAAGACCTACGCTCGCATCTCACCGACTCCCGACGGATTCGGCACTCTTCATGAGGCTCTCGAGACGATGCAGAAGAAAGAGCCCAACTACTCGACCCAGGAACTCGCTGCGATCAAAGCGCCTAATATCGTCATCGCCGATGGCGAACATGAAGAGTTCATAACCCGCGCTCACACGACCTATCTTGCAGCCACCATCCCTGGCGCAAAGCTGATCATCCTTCCCGACGTAAGCCACTTTGCCCCCTGGCAAGCCCCCACAACATTCAACAACTCAATCGTCCAATTTCTCAAAAACTGATCCCTGGATCCTCACGTCTCGCCGACCGGACTTAGGGCTCACAAAGCCCAAAAGGCGGACGAATCCTTGTGTCCACTTTTTTGTCTTGCAAATTTCCCAGCAAAAACGCATGTCAAGCCCCAAAACCACCTAACCCCTTCCAAGCCTTCACTTACAAGTGGCACTTTAGTTTTGGTCAATTCTCTAAAATAGAACTAGAGATCAAATAGGAAGAGAGATAGACAGATTAGACAAGAAAGGCCCGGCGGAAGCCGGGCCTAACTCGTTATCCTCTACATATTTGGACGCAACGCTTTTGTTTGGAAGAATTTGGCAGGGGTCAATGCCTCTATCCTGTTGCAAAAACTACGCTTACACGCGGGCAAGGGGGGGACACCCCCCACACCCACGGAAACAGAACAAGGGCACTACCGAAAGGAGCCGCACGGATGTACGACAACCAGAACCTAAGTGCTGCGACCCTCAGCCGAGGCAAGTTTCTCCTCAGCCTGACGAGTCAGCGCATTGGCTGCGTCGTACTGCTCGCCATTATCGCCCGCCTCATGCCACATCTTCTCGCCGGCCTGAAGCTCCTGCTGCGCCTCGGCCTTGTCGATCTCGTTCGGATGCATCGCCGTCTCGGCCAGAATGGTCACCCGCTCCGGCAACACCTCGACGAAGCCCCAGGCAACGAAGAACTTCTGATCGCCCGAAGTTCCACCATGCAGCCGCACCTCGCCCGCACCCAGCTCAGCCAGCAGCGGAGCATGACCGTAAAGCGCCTCCATGTACCCGGACATCGACGGCAGCTCCACCGCCTCCGCCGTCACATCCGCCAGCACACGGTCCGGAGTCACCAGCCGTACCGTCAACAGACCCGAATTATTTACAGTCTCAGCCATCTCAACCCAATCGAAGAGGTAAAGAGAGGGAAGGCAAGCGACCACACCGCGTGATCGCGAACCCGAATCCCTAACCTCTAATCCCGCTCTAAGCCGTCTGCTTCATCTTCTCAGCCGTAGCCAACACATCCTCGATGCCGCCCTTCAAATAGAAGGCCTGCTCTGGAATGTCGTCATGCTTGCCGTCGATGATCTCCTTGAAGCTCCGAACCGTATCCTCAACCTTGACGTAAGCGCCCGGAATACCGGTGAAGATCTCAGCCACATGGAACGGCTGCGAGAGGAAACGCTGCACCTTGCGGGCCCGCGCCACGGTGATCTTGTCGTCTTCAGAAAGCTCGTCGATACCGAGAATCGCGATGATGTCCTGCAGATCCTTGTAACGCTGCAGAATCTTCTTCACACCTTGGGCAACATCGTAGTGCTCTTGCCCAACGATTCGCGGCGACAGAATGCGCGACGTGGAAGCCAGAGGATCGACCGCCGGATAGATACCAAGCTCAGACAGAGGCCGAGAGAGCACAGTCGTCGCATCCAGGTGAGCAAAGGTCGTCGCCGGAGCCGGATCGGTCAAGTCGTCGGCAGGAACGTACACAGCCTGCACGGAAGTAATCGAACCCTTCTTGGTCGAGGTGATGCGCTCCTGCAACTCGCCCATCTCGGTCGCCAGATTCGGCTGGTAGCCGACGGCCGAAGGCATACGTCCAAGCAGCGTCGAGACCTCGGAACCGGCCTGCGTGAAGCGGAAGATGTTATCGATGAACAGCAGCGTGTCCGCACCCTCTTCGTCGCGGAAGTGCTCAGCAACGGTCAGGCCGGTTAGCGCCACGCGCAGACGCGCCCCTGGAGGCTCGGTCATCTGGCCATAAACCAGCGTCGCTTTGCTCTTAGGAAGATCCTTCAGGTCGATAACACCCGACTCCTGAAACTCCATCCAAAGATCATTCCCCTCGCGAGTGCGCTCACCGACTCCGGCGAAGACCGAGAAACCACCGTGCTGGCTGGCGACGTTGTTGATCAACTCTTGAATGATGACGGTCTTGCCCACGCCAGCGCCGCCGAACAGACCGATCTTACCGCCCTTCAAGAACGGCTGAATCAGGTCGATGACCTTGATTCCCGTCTCGAACATCTCTTCGCTCGTCGACTGCTCGTCGAACGCAGGAGCCTGACGATGGATCGGCATATGCACCTTGGCATTCACCGGTCCCAGCTCGTCCACCGGCTCGCCCAGAACGTTCAGCACGCGGCCCAATGTCTCCCGGCCAACCGGCACCAAGATTCCGTCGCCGGTGTCGATCGCCTTCATCCCGCGAACCATGCCTTCGGTCGCGACCATGGCGATGCAGCGCACGCGGCCTTCGCCCAGGTGCTGCTGCACCTCGACCACGACATCCAGCGGGGTGGGAACAACGAAGCCCTCGCTCACAATCCGCAGCGCCTGAAAGATCGGCGGCATGTGCGACTCTTCGAATTGAACGTCAACGGCCGGGCCGCTGATCGAAATCACTTTTCCAATATTCTCTGCCATAGTCTCTTTCGTCTCCGCAGTCGCCTCACTTACAAGGCAGCTGCGCCACTTACAATCTCGATAATTTCCTTCGTAATCGCTGCCTGCCGCACACGATTCATCGTGAGCGAAAGCGCATCGATCATATCGCCTGCATTATTCGTCGCTGAATCCATCGCAGTCATGCGCGCTGCATGCTCCGCAGCGACACTCTCGAGGAACGCGTGAAAGATCTGCGTCGTCACATAGCGCGGCATCAGATGCTTGAACAATCTCGCTGGAGACTGATCGAAGATATAGTCAACCTCAGCCGTTCCGAACTTCTTCGCCTCGGCCTCGACCACAGACTCTTCCGGCTCATTCACGCTGATGCCCGCAGTCTTCGCCGCTCGAGCAGCCGCTTCCTTCTGCTCTTCGCTCATCTCTTCTGACGCGGTAATCTCGTGCGATCCGAGCTTGCGAATCGGCAACAGCTTCTCCACGACCAGACGCTGCGAGATAACCGACTTGAACTCGTTGTACACGACATAAACCGAGTCAATCTCCGCCCGTTCATACCGCTCTACGATCGAGTGACTCATCGCCGAGACCTCTGCGATGTCCAGCTTCAGGAGCAATGTCTGATGCTCGCCCAAGACCTCGACTGGAGCGCTGCGCCGCCGAATCGTCTCATAGTGAGTCGAGAGATCGTTGTCGTAGTGCTCTTCCGTCTTGTCGTAGACCGCAGTCGGATAACGCTTGCGAAACAGATCGCGCGCCTTGCGTCCCACAGGCTCGACATCCACGTTCTGGCCCATCGCCCGACGTGCATCGATGAAGTTCTGCGCAGCCTTGGTGATGTTGGAGTTGAACGCGCCCGCAAATCCCTTATCGCCAGCAACGACGATCACCAGGACATTCTTCTCCTCACGCTCAACCAGCAGCGGATGCATCACATCGCCGCTTTCGCCGCCGTAAAGATCCGTCCGCCGCACCAGCGATTCCAGAACATTCGTCAGCATCTGCGCGTACGGACGCGCCAGCATCGCGCGCTCCTGTGCGCGACGCAGCTTGGCGGCAGACACCATTTTCATGGCCTTCGTGATCTGCCGCGTGTTCTTCACACTGCGAATGCGACGCCGTAAGTCGAGTACGTTTGCCATGGTTTACTTGGCCGCAGCCGTCTCTTTCTTCTCCTTGCGTTCAGCGAGGAAGTTGCCCTTATATTCGTTGATCGCTGCGTTCAGCCGTCCCTTGAGATCATCGTCCAGTGCCTTCTTGGTCGCGATATCGGTCAGGATCGTAGGTTGTGCCGATTCGAGGTAAGGATAGAAGCCATCCTCGAACGCTCGCAGGTCCTTTACCTCGACGTCATCCAGCAGGCCATTGACTCCGGCATAGATGATCGCAACCTGCTTCTCCACCGTCAATGGCTGGAACTGAGGCTGCTTCAGAAGCTCTGTCAGACGCTGACCACGGTTCAACTGTTGTTGTGTCGCCTTATCCAGATCCGAACCGAACTGCGCGAATGCCGCCAGTTCACGGTACTGAGCCAGATCAAGCTTCATCGTCGCGCCGACCTGCTTGGTCGCCTTGATCGCCGCCGAGAAGCCTACGCGCGAGACAGACAGACCGACGTTCACGGCCGGACGAACGCCCGAGTTGAACAGGTCCGTCTCGAGGAAGATCTGACCATCGGTAATCGAAATGACGTTGGTCGGAATGTACGCAGAGACGTCACCCGCTTGCGTCTCGATGATCGGCAGTGCCGTCAGCGAGCCGCCGCCCAACTTGTCCGAGACCTTGGACGAGCGCTCAAGCAACCGGGAGTGCAGATAGAACACGTCTCCCGGATACGCCTCGCGCCCTGGCGGACGGCGCAGCAGCAGCGAGATCTCGCGGTAGCTGGCGGCGTGCTTCGAAAGGTCATCGTAGATCACCAACGCATGCTTGCCGTTGTCGCGAAAGTACTCGCCCATCGCGGTCGCCGCAAACGGAGCAAGATACTGCATCGGAGCCGGCTCGGAGGCAGTCGCCGCAACCACGATGGTGTATGCCATCGCGCCATGCTCTTCCAGCGTCTGCACAACCTGCGCAACCGAAGATCGCTTCTGTCCGACAGCGCAGTAGATGCAGATCAGGTTGTTCTTAGCAGAGTTGATGATCGTATCCAGCGCAATCGCTGTCTTACCCGTCTGACGATCGCCGATCAGCAACTCACGCTGACCACGCCCGATCGGAATCATCGTGTCGATCGCCTTGATACCGGTCGCCATCGGCTCGCGCACGCTCTGACGATCGATGACGCCTGGCGCAAGCCGCTCTACCGGAAGCGTCTCGGTGGTATTAATCGGTCCTTTATCGTCGATCGGCTGACCGAGCGCATTCACAACGCGACCGATCAAAGCCTCTCCAACCGGCACAGACATGATCTTTCCGGTCCGCTTTACCTGATCGCCCTCTTTAATCTCTGTGTAATCGCCCAGCAACACCGCGCCGACCTGGTCTTCATCCAGGTTCATCGCGAGTCCTGCCACGCCGTGCGGGAACTCAATCAACTCACCCGCCATAACCTTGTCCAGGCCATGAACGCGTGCGATACCGTCGCCCAGCGTGACGACCGTGCCAACCTCGTCGACCTGGATCTTCTGCTCGTAGTTCTCAATCTGCTGGCGAAGCAGTTCGGTTATTTCATCAGCCTTGATCTGTGCCATCTCTTCCTCAACTTCATCCGTAGGTAACTTCGGGAAATCTCTCGCAAGCAACGTATAACAAACTTTGCTTCTAAACTCAGGCGTTTACAAGCCTCTGCTTCAGCTGCGCCAACTGTGCCCGGATCGAGCCGTCATAGACCGTAGATCCCAGCCGCACCACAGCTCCGCCCAGAAGCGTCTTATCCTCGCTGTAGGTAGCGCGAATCCGTCCGCCGGCCAGCTTGGCGACCTGAGCCTCCAATTGAGCGCGATCCTCATCGTTCAAAGGATGCGCACTGGTAATCTCAGCTTCGGCGAAACCGTCCTGCTCGTCCGCGACTACTCCATACTCCGCCACCATCTCGCTCAACTCCGAGAGGCGGTTATGGTCCATCACCACTGCGACGAAGTTCCGCACCTGCGGAAACATTCCAATCTTCGCGGCGATCGCATCGAGCACCTTCAGCTTCTGCTCACCGGAGATCGAAGGGTTGACCAATACTTCATGCAGCTCGCGACTTCCCGCCAGCGTCTGCGCAAAGTCGTCTAACTGTTGCCGCACGGCTGCCGTATCTAGCTTCATCGAAGCTGCGACTGAGGCCAAGGCATGGGCATAACGAAGCGATAGGACTGACATTAGTTCTGCCCTCCCTTCGAGTCGTCACCCGCCAGCCGCCGAGCAAAGCTCTGCACCAGCAACCGGTCCGTCTCGGCTGAAACTACTAGTTTTCGCGCAGCCTGCTCAATCGCCAACTCGGCAGCGTACTGCTGAAGCTGACGCTGTGCCTGGATCGTGGCCGCAGCAATCTCCTGCTCGGCCGATGTAAGAATCTTCTGCTTCTCTTCTTCAACCGAGGCCTTGATGCGCTGTTCGTCCGCCGCAGAGTCTTTCTCCGCCTGCGCCTTCATCGCTGCAATCTGTCCATCCAACTTGCTAAGACGCTCTTCCACGCTACTCAGACGGACACTGGCCTCTTCCGTCGCCGTGCGGGCATCCACCAGATGCTTCTGAATCGCAGTATTTCTGCCACGGAAGACACCGGGCAAAGTCTTCACCAGGAACCAGAGAACCAGAACCGCGAGAATGCCAAAGTTAGCCCACTGGAACGCCGTTGAGGCCTGCTCTGTCGTCATTCCCAGCTTCGAACCGATGAACTTCACCGAAGGAGAGTGCAGATACGCATCGTTCTCTTCGGACTCCGACTTCTTCGCTTCCGGAGACTGCGTCGCCGTCTTGCTCTTCTGCTCTACAGACTGACTCGTCGGCTCCTGCGCGAACGCGGAGTGCGCTGGAACTGACAAACCAGCCGCAAGAATCATCAACGCTAAAAACTTAGTAGAAGGAAGCCTCACTGTGTCACCTCCGGGGCTACAACACCGGCAGGTAGAACCGCCTTCAATATCTGTGCGCTCAATTCGGAGCTCAGGCCTTCGATCTGCGAGCGAGCCGCAGCAGCGCTCTGCTCGATGTCCAAACGCGCTGTCTTGATCCGCTCTTGCGTGGACTGTCGTACCTGCTCCAACGCTGCATCGCGCTCAGCGTTCCATTGCTTCAGCTTCTGGTCGCGAGCCTGAAAGATCTCGTTCTTCGCGCTGCGCAGCTTGTCTTCATATACGGAGGTCTCTGCCTCCGCGGCTGCGATCGCGCCTCGCGCCTGTTCTACCGCTCCACTCGTCCGGGCTCGCCGCTCTGCCAGGACCTTGTCCAGAGGACGCCGAACCAGCACGCCATAGGCGATGACCAACAAAATAAAGAGCACCATGGTCGGCACAGAGCCGAGCACAAGTTCACCGAGTTGTCTAAGTATCTGGTCCATGAGGGGGTTCGGCCGTAGCCGCTTTGGAGATTCCGCTTACCGGACCAGATGCAGGTACGGCTCCTGAAAGATGTATATAAGGGCGAGAACGGTTCCTTGCAGTACACCTAGTTTTAGCAAAGCGGTGATGACAGTGTCAAACAAAACCACACCGATAACCGTTCGATGGGTGCGGTAAGCGAACGGAATCCCAAATTCATTCTTCTTTCACAGTGCCAGGCTGATCCATTAGAATAGATCTACCACCCGGACCCATTCCTGGGTCACACAGGCTGCGTGCTTTGGGACCCACCTCCGCTCCCAACCAGGCAGCCTGTGCTAGTTAATTCGCTCCCGAAAGCGGCGGTATCGGTTGAGCAGCGACTCGGGCCCTTTTGCAGATAGGTAGGCCAAATTTCCTTCGAACCGCTTCTCCTTCAAGACCGCTCCTGCCTCCAGTGCAGCCAGCACCGCTCCCTCCGACTGTGGAATCCGGAATTGCATCTCGATGAGTGGGTCCTCGACCAGAGCAGCGTCGATCGCCGTCAGAAGATGATCCAATCCTAGTTTCTTCAGCCCTGAGACCGCGACGCTTCCCGGAGTTCCCATCGGGACGGCTCCATCCGCGGCGATCAGGTCCACCTTATTCAGGACCTCGATGCGAGGGGTCTTTGAGACGTCCAGCTCGGATAGGACCTTCTCCACCTGAACCTTCTGCTCCTCCACCATCGAGCTCGAAGCGTCGCGAACGTGCAGCAGCAGTTCCGCTCTCTCGACCTCCTCCAGCGTTGCCCGGAAGCTCGTCACCAGCGTATGGGGCAGGTTCCGGATGAAGCCCACGGTGTCCGAGAGCAGGACCTTTCGCTTCGATGGAAGCTGCACGAGCTTCAGTTTTGGGTCCAACGTCGCGAACATTCGCGACGACTCCAGCACTCCCGCCTCAGTCAGGGCGTTGAACAGCGTGCTCTTGCCGGCGTTCGTATACCCCACGAGGGCAACTACCGGCACAGGGACGGCTTCCCTGCGCTGTCTTTGCTGCCGCCGAATGCGTCGGACCGCCTCCAGTTGCTCCTTCACATGGTCGATGCGGAGGTTGATCTTGCGCCGGTCGGTCTCGAGCTGCGTCTCACCTGGACCGCGGGTTCCGATGCCGCCACCTAGCTGGCTCATCGACTTGCCTCGTCCTGCAAGCCTTGGGAGCTGATACTCGAGTTGCGCCAGCTCTACCTGTAGCTGACCTTCCCGCGTCCTGGCGTGCCGCGCAAAGATGTCCAGAATGAGCTGGGTCCGGTCGATCACACGGCAAGGCAGCCTTGCCTCCAGGTTCCTGAGCTGCGAGGGTGTCAGGTCGTGGTCGAAGAGCACCAGATCTGCGCCGGTCGAAGCCAGGACTCCCTCGATCTCCTCCAGCTTGCCTTGGCCGATCAGCGTCGCTGGATCGGGCTTCGGTCTGCGTTGGATCAGGGTCGCGGCGACCTCTGCTCCGGCGCTTCGGGCTAACTCTTCGAACTCTGCCAGCGAGGCGTCGAAGTCCAGGTCGGCGAGACTTGGCTCCGCACTGTCCTTTCCGGGCCTGGCGGTTTGTCTCTTTGGTGGCGAGACTCCGTCCTCCGGATCCGCATTCCACTCTTCAGGCTCATTTCGGTCCAGAAAGCCTGAGGTGTCCAGCGATACTGCCGCAGATCTCCGGGCGAGCTGCGCTGCTGCTGTCAGATTCCGTCTCTGAGCGGTGAATTCGACCGCGACCAGCACCGCACGCTCTGCGTGGGGACGATTTGCCGAGGCGGCAGTCTCGCGGGCCGCGGCTTCGTGCCGTGCGACGAGGCTACGCCGCGCCGGTTGACTGGCGCGGTTTTTCTTCTCCTCTGAGATGTTCTTGTCTTCTGCGGTCAACGGCCAGACTTCTGCGCCCAGGTTCTACGAACCATGGGTTCCTGTAGCTTCGTGTAAGACCGGATGCGAAGCAGCAGGAGAGGGTCCTGCACCGCTACGCGGCTCCGTCTTGGCCTCCGAGCGCAGTTCCGTATGCGCTCCGGCACGTCCACTAACTACCGTTGAGATGGCGTGCTTGAAGATAAGTTGCTCCTGGCTGTTGTTCTCCAACAGCACTGAGTATTTATCGAAAGAACGGATTCGCCCTGTGAGCTTCACCCCGCTCACCAGATAAATCGTAATGGGACTCTTGTCTTTGCGAACCGTGTTGAGAAAAGTGTCCTGAATGTTCTGTGCCGGCTTTGATTCCATGGTGCCGATCTCCTTCTGCGGGGTTCATCCAACAATTACGTTAAGGCCTGGCCGAACAGCTAGAGTCCAGCATTGATTCTGATTCGGACGGGAGACACCCATTAACGTCGGGTGCACCACACTGCCTTATCAAACCTGACCACAATACGAGCATCCCACGCAATTTTCAACTCGCGGAGTGCTTTGTTCCTCATTCTGCGCGGTGTGTCCCGCGATAATTCCCGATAGGACACCCGGAATGTTCTGCCCTTCGATACCGGTTCAGGCTTCCATCTGCCTCCGGTATAACATGACAGACGTGTCAAAAAGCGTTTCGCAACCCGTTCCCATGTTGGATTTCTCCCGCCAGTTCCACGAGATCCGTTTCGAGGTCCTGAACGCCATCGAGGAGGTCTGCCTCTCGCAGAAGTTCATCCTCGGCCCGCAGGTCACCAGCTTTGAGCAATCCGCGGCGACCGCGTGTGCCGTTCCTCACGCGGTCGGCTGTGCCAGTGGCACGGATGCGCTGTGGCTGGCCATGGCGGCGGCTAATATCGGCAGTCCCGATCCTGGCCTCAATCCTTCGCGGGACGCCGTGATCACATCTCCCTTCAGCTTCTTCGCTACGGTCAGCGCTATCCTCCGCTGTGGAGCGCGTCCGGTGCTCGCCGATATCGATCCCGCAACTTACAACCTCTCACCTGCGGCGGTTGAGGCGGTGCTTGATTCTCCGCAGGGTGCGTCGGTCAAAGCCGTCCTGCCTGTCCACCTCTACGGCCAGTGTGCGGACTGGGACGCGTTCGCTGCGCTCAAGGGTCGCCACGACCTCCTGCTCATCGAGGACGCCGCCCAGGCCTTCGGAGCGGCCTGGAATGGGATTCCAGCGGGAGCGCTTGGCGATGCCGCGGCCTTCAGCTTCTATCCGACCAAGAATCTCAGCGCCTTCGGCGATGCGGGACTCCTGACGACTACCTCGGCCAGCCTCGACGATCACGCTCGTATTCTGCGCGCTCATGGCATGCGGCGACGCTACTACCACGAGGAGATTGGCTGGAACTCGCGGCTCGATAGCATCCAGGCAGCGATTCTCGAGGTGAAACTCCGCTATCTGCCGCGCTGGAATCAGCAGCGCCGCGATCTTGCCGCAAACTACGACCAGCTCTTTCGAGCCGCGAAGCTTACTGGAGGGACCGTCCAGGATGGGATCGTGTTGCCTTTCACCGATCCGCGCGCCACGCACGTCTTCCATCAGTACGTCATTCGGGCTCCACGGCGCGATGCTCTCCGGCAGTACCTTACCGACCTTCAAATCGGGAGCGAGATCTACTATCCTGTGCCGCTCCACCTGCAGGAGAGTCTCGCGTTTCTCGGCTACAAGGCTGGAGACTTTCCCCACTCGGAGGCCGCTGCCGCCGAGGTCCTGGCTCTTCCCATGTATCCCGAACTCCGTGAGGACGAGCAGCAGACGGTAGTGGAAGCTATCCGTGCCTTCTATGCCTGACCTTCCACCTGGCTTGGTGGGGGCGATGTCACCCCTTGCTCCTCTCGTCTTCCACGCACCCCTCCCCCCTCTTAAATTGCTTAAATTCCTCATTCAACGCCGTTTGAGGGCGAACTCGAAGGGTGTTCTTCGTAATCGTCCTCAACAGGTTCTTCATCTCCACTTTTAATTGTAGTCAGTGCGCGTAACTAAAGTGCCACTCGGATCTTGCTGATACGCAGGAGTTAGATTGATTTGGGGCTTGACACGCGTTTTTGTTGAGGTTTTCCTGCACGAAAACTTTTAGTGTCTGATCTTTCCGGGGTTAGCGAACAACCGCTCGCTCTCCGCCCTGCTCGTATTGCGTCAGCCAATCGGAATAAATATTTTCTTGGCTTGTTTCCTTAGCGAACGCCTGTGGATTGCAGGGGTTTCAGAATGTGGCCGTAGATCGCCGCTGAGGACGCTCTGTGATTCCGTATATAGGCCCCGAGATTATCGAAGTTCTTTTGCGAGAGCGGTCTTCCGCGAACGCTCCGCCGAAGGTGAAGATCTCTGCGCTGCCTTCCGAGATGGATTCCCGTTCCGAAGTAGCGCCTTTCAAGGAGTCCAGGATCTATACGCTTTATTTTGTGGTCTCACTGCTGACGGCGCGGATGTTGCGCTCGTTCTGGACAGAGGATGTTGAGATCAATTGAACGGAATGCAGAGTGGCGGATCGGCGCGTTACACGGCCATTGCCATCGCACCCAACGCCATCACACCGAGCACAGACGTAAACTGGAGAGCATGAAATTTCTTACCGCTTCCCTCTTTGTCTTATCGTCGTTCTGCTACGCTGCGCCACCCGATACCCCCTCCCCAGTCAAGGTTGAGACCCTTCTCCAGAGCGCTGCCTCATGGGACGGCACGCCTTACAAGACTTATCCTTCCGGCCAACCCCAGATCACCGTGCTCAAGTACACGATCGCGGCCCACACCACGATGAAGTGGCACACGCACCCTTTTCCCAACTCCGGTTACATTCTCTCGGGCGAGCTTACGATTGAGAAGAAAGACGGCACGAAGAAGCATTTCGTCGCGGGCGAAGCCCTTACCGAGACGGTCGATAGCGTGCATCGTGGAATCACAGGCGACCAGCCACTAGTGTTGGTGGTCTTCTACGCTGGGACGCCGGGAAAGGCAGTCACAATCCCTACTAACGACGAGTCCCATTAGAGCAAGTTCCAGTGAAGCATTGAGGCGAGTGGGGAGACCGAAATCCGGTCTCCCCCACTCGCTTACTTATTTATTGGCTTGCCTATTTACCTTCAGGGGCTGGAACCATGACGGCGCTGGGATCGACCTTGGGGATGCCGAAGTGACCGCTGAGGTGGAGCAGGTCCAGCGGGCGGAGGTCGCAGGTGAGCTGGATGACGTTCATATCGCGGGAGGCACGGGAGAGGACCGTGACGCCGTCTATGTCAGCTCCGGAGAAGTGCAGCCAGAGGTCGGTTACGGGCGCCTTGGGCTGTGCGGTGTTGGTTACGGTCTGGTTGGCGTTTACGAGGTGCTTCCAGCCGGCGGCGTGGTAGGAGTCGATGAGGGAGGTCATCGCCTCGGGGGTGTAGAAGGCGGGCCGGGGGTAGCGGTAGTTGTCGACGACGATGCTGTTGATGGCTGCGGCGGCGCGGTGGGCGTCCATGCCGTTGGATTCGAGGAGGCCCTGGGCTAGCTGCATCATGGAGCGGTCGAAGACGAAGCCGGTGTGGGTGGCGGGCTGGTCGGCGAGGGTAGAGAGTGTCTGGCCGATATTGGCGGGCTGCTGGGCCTGGCCGAAGAGGGGAAGAGCGAGAGCAAGTGCGCCAAACAGGAGGAAGGTGGAGATTTTACAGGTCATGTGGGCGGTAGCCTCTTCTTCTATTGACGCCATTTAGGCGGAATAGTTACGGGGATGGCTTTGAAAAGCTGCTGCCGCCCCCGGTTGTAGATTGGGGCTGGTGGGGGACGGCTTAACACCGATTTGCACGGATTGCACCGATTTGGTCTTGCCCCTTTTTGGGGGTGTTGGTGTTTTGGTGTTTGTTGGTCAGGTTGGCTTAGATTGCTTTTTTATTGTAGGGGGCGGGGGGAGAAGTAGCCCATTTTGGCTCGGACGTGGTAGCGGGGGTCGCGGGCCTGGAGGTAGATGGTGCGGAAGGAGCCGTCGTTTTTGAACTCGGCGGGGGTGTAGATGAGGGAGTATTGGCTGCGGAGCTCTTCCTCGACGTTGTGGAAGGCGGTGGCTACGTCCTCGAGCTTGACGGGGAAGAAGGCTTGTCCTCCGGTGGCGGCGGAGATGGCTTTGAGTACCTCGTCGCCTTTGTCCTTGCTGGGACTGATGTTGGTGCTGATGGAGTAGACGGTGGTCTCGGCGCGCTGACACTCCTTGATGGCGTCGGACTGGAGGGCGCGGCTGTAGTTGTCGTCGCCGTCGGAGACGAGGACGAGGGCGCGGCGGACGGCGACCTCGTCGCGGAGGGTGAGCATCTGCTCGTGGCAGGTTTTGTAGAGGGCGTCGTAGAGGGCGGTTCCGCCGCCGGGACGGAGCTTGCGGATGCCCTGGTTGAGGAGGTCGACGTTGTTGGTGAAGCCCTGGGCGACGTCGGTCTGGATGTCGAAGCCCTCGATGAAGGCGCGGTCGTTGAGGTGCAGGACCTGGAGGAAGAACTCGACGGCGGAGTCCTGCTCAAACTGGAAGCGCTGGCGGATGGAGCTGGAGGTGTCCAGCATGATGCCGACGCGGAGAGGAAGATTGCGGGCGAGGGTGTAGTGGATAACACGGACGGGCGGGCGGCCGTCGTCGAGGAGACCGAAGCTGTCCTGACGGAGGTTGGGGACGAAGCGGCCCTTTTTGTCGGTGACGGTAAAGATAAGGTTTACTTCGTTCGCCTGAACCTTAATGGTGGTGATGGGCTCGTCGTTGGCGGGGCTTTGTTGCTGCGTGGGCGCCGGGGTGGATTGCGGCCCGGGGGTCGTCGTCTGCGTAAGAGCGGAGGGCGATGCAGGAGCGGGTGCGGACGGGCCCTGAGGGAGTTGCTGTGGGGCCGCGGCGGCTACCAGGGGCTGCTGCTGAGCCGGCTTCTGAACTGGTTGCTGAGCTGGCTGTTGAGCTGCGGGGGAGCTATTGTGGCCGAAGAGGTGGTGCATCCAGCTGGAGTGGGCGGGCGCTGGCGGATTGACGACAGAGGTGGACTGGGCCTGCGCTGGTGCGGCGCCAAGGTGGAGGAGAATCAAGACTGTCGAGGCTGCGAGGAGGCTCGCAGCGAAGCGGGAACGGGCGGATGCGGTCACGCGGTTGATTCTACCGAATCTGACGGGCGGGTGCGGCGCGGGTTTGGGTTTCGAGGTGGTTTGGCTGGAGCGAAAGATTGGATTTGGGACGAGTGGGCGAACGCAAGGCTTGGCACGTCGTCTGTAACGGCGGTGTTGCTTCCTGAGCGTGGCGCGATCAGGAAGTGCGAAGGGTGGCGAGGAAGTTGGTGAGCTCCGGGGGGAGGGGTGCGTCGAGGTCCATGGGCTTGTTTGTCTGGGGATGAAGGAAGGAGAGGTGGGCGGCGTGCAGGAAGTTCCGATCGAGTTCGAGCGGGGCTTCAGGGTCCAGGGAGTTGGGGATCTTGTGAGGAGCGCCGTAGAGATGGTCTCCGACGACCGGGTGCCCGAGGGATTGCATGTGAACGCGGATCTGGTGGGTGCGGCCGGTCTCGATCTTGACCTCGACGAGGGTGAAGGGGCCGTAGATGGAGTCGATGCGCTCCAGGACGTGGACGTGGGAGACGGCGGTGCGTCCGTCGGCGCGGCGGGTGGTCATACGGATGCGACGGACGAGATCGCGGGCGATGGGGAGGTTGACGGTGGTATCGACCTTTGCGACGTGGCCGTGGACCAAGGCGAGGTAGGTCTTGGCGACGCGGCGCTGGGAGAACATCTCACCGAGTTTGCGGTGGGTGGAGTCGTCCTTGGCTACGAGGATGATGCCGGAGGTCTGTTTGTCGAGACGGTGGACGATGCCGGGGCGGAGGTCGCCGCCGACCTCGGAGAGGTGATTGAGGTGATAGAGCAGGGCGTTGACGAGGGTGCCGTGGTTGCGGATGTCGTCGGTGGTGCCGGCTCCGGCGTGGACCATCATGCCGGCGGGCTTGTTGATGACGGCGAGGTGCTTGTCCTCGTGGATGATCTCGAGGGGAATGTTCTCGGGGAAGGCGTGGAGGGGCTCGGGGCGGGGTGCGCCTTCGATCTCGATGGGTTCGCCGCCGAGGAGCTTCTGTTTGGGCTTGGCGAGGAGGCCGTTGACGCGGACCTGGCCGGACTCGATGAGGAGCTGGACGCGGGCGCGGGAGATGTCGGGGATGGCCTGGGCCAGGTATTGATCGAGACGGAGGCCGGCGGCGGCGGGGTCGGCGGTGAACTGGCGGATGGCGGGGTGGGCCGCGTCGGGGGCTTCGGTGTCGGGATCGGCGTCGTCTTCGAAGTCGAGGACGGGGATGGGGAGTGGGGTGGCTTCTTCGACTCCCCGGGTGGCGCGGTACTCGGCGCGGACGGAGCGGTGGCGGTGGCCTTTGGGGAGCATGTTCTTAGAGGGCATGGTGCTCCGGGGTGGTGATGTGGATGGGAGTGGACTGGAGGAGGATCATCCCGGCTGCGAGGATCATGCCCAGGGCGACCCACTGAATAGGGTCGAGGATGTTGGCCAGTGGGTTGGTGTCGAAGGCGAAGCTGGGGTGACGGAGGAACGAGATGAGGAACTGGGCGATCCCGGAGGCGGCCAGGGCGAGTGCCGTGGGGCGGCCGGGTTGGGGACGGTGGGCGAGGAGGCGCAGGACAGCCACGGTCGTAAGGACGGCGGCGAGGGCGGCGTAGAGGGCTACGGGGTGGAGATAGGCTCCGCCGGTGGGAGAGAGGATCTTCCAGGGGACGGAGGTGGGGAGGCCAAGGTCGCTTCCTTCGGCGAGATGTCCCAGGGCGAGGAAGATCCAGGCCAGGGTGGCGCAGGGGGCCCAGGCGTCCAGTGTGGCCAGGAGGGGTAGCCGCTTGAGGCGGAGGTAGATCCCGGTGGCCAGGAGGGTGAGGAGGATGCCGGTGTCGTTGAGCGAGGGCAGGGTCAGGATAGTGAGGGGGTAGCCGAGGAAGCTGTGGAGGTTGGCTACGACCAGAAGCAGGCGGGAGAGGACCAGCGCGGAGAGGATGGCGAAGAGGCCGGCGTTCCAGAGGGCGTCGGGGTCGATGCCGACGAGACTGGCGGTTCGGAGGGAGAGGGAGAGGGCGCCCATGAGGCCGAGGGCGGAGAGAACTCCGAAGGTAGGGAGGATGAAGCGGCCGAGGTGGATGAGGTCGGGGTGCATGGAGAGGCTGAATCGATTTTACGGGAAGGTACGGGAGGGGCGGCGCTAGG
>NZ_JAAVUR010000025.1 GCF_018449545.1 Granulicella sp. dw_53
CAACGCCAACACACTTCACCAAATGTACGGAAGAACCCAAATAATTAGCACAGAAGTTCGCCACTTAATTAGAAAAACAACAAGCATCACCAATGAAAGCAAATAAGCCTACTCGGGAGTTTCTTCCATTTCCTCCACGGGAGTCAGTTCTGAACATCCTTGGGGTCCCCTCTAGAACGTGTCGGCGCTGAGTCAGGTTGACCTGAGTCCAAACGCCTCCTCCAAAAGGTCGGCGGCCTTGGTGAGGCCCTGCGTCATCTGGATGTTTTTTTTCAGCCGCAAGGCATTGCTCCGATACTTCGGGTTACCCAGCACTTCGTCCACATGAGCCCTCAAAGAAGACGCCGTTAGTTCCTTCAACGGAATGAAGGTCCCAGTTCCAGTGGCTGCAATCCTGGCCGCTACTCCCGGTTGGTCGTTGGTGATCGGGACTACCACCATGGGGACTCCCTGTGACAAGCATTCAAGCGCTGTATTTAGTCCGCCATGGGTGATGCAAAGGGTGGTTTGCTTGAGCAACTCCAACTGAGGTGCACTGTTCACGATGACAGCATTCTTCGGCAATGATTTAATTTCCCTGACATCCAGTACGGGGCCAACCGAAAGCACCAGCTGCATTCCCGAACGCTCCCCGACTCCCTTCGCAATCGTATTAAACATCTCTGCCAAACCATTTTGAAGGGTTCCGAGTGAAGCATAGATTAACGGATCACCCGTAAGTTGCTCCCACGGAAATCCAACTGAACCGCGGCCCGCACCATCATGGAACGGACCTGTGTAGTGAAATTGCGAAGGCCAGGGTGAAGCGTCAAGATCAAACACCTTTGGGGTTTGGGCTAACCACAAGCGCTTCGAAATGGTCGCAAATGGGTCATCCCAATCTATATCTAGACCCATCCTTTGGGCATATTCGCGCCCCACGGCTTCTCTGGGCGCAAAAATTGGCTTCATCCTCTGAAGGAACTGTCGATTACGAACTAGTCCTTCAGAAGAAGGATCATGCGAAGCGGAAAATGTACAAACTGGTGTGAGACCTGTGAAGTCGAACGGAAGAGCGTTCGAGACAGTGGCATAAGGCATGCCGAGGGACATAGGAACCAGTCCCAATGGATTATTTACCTCGTCCAGCAACACCGCGTCGACTTTGTGTTGTGCAAGGACTTTCGGCAGCCCCACGAACTCATTCCGAGAGATGTCAGCCAATAACTGGAAGGTATATTCAAGAGCCTCCTCCCCTTGGAGTCTTCCTAAGGGCTCGATGAACTTCAGGAAGCCACCGGCGGGATAGGCCTCGGGGCACAACGGCGCGAATGGAAGCTCCGCCGCCACAGCCACGGCTTCCGTATCCATCAGAGAGAGAAATAGAACATCATGTCCGCGTAATTTCATCTGTCGCGCAAGGGAAGCCATTGGGTTGAGGTGGCCCGGAGAGGGAACTCCAACAAAAGCAATCTTCAAGGTGTTGCTCCTTCGATACATCGCTTAGTGCCCAACTCGGATGGTCACTGGGGTCGCAGGTGACGATATTCTCGTCATCCTGTATGGGAGGTGTAAACCGGATTGCCATCGGTGCCACAGGCACGGGATTGCTAGCCGGTATTGCCTAGGATGTGAATGCGTAGTAAATTCGAGAATCGCCTACGCAGCGTTCTTGCCGCCGATTTCTGCGAAGATGATTGATAGCAGCGTCTAAATTCCGTATGTTTGTTTGATCATCTCCGCCGCCCTTTCACCAATCACGACGCACGGCGCCATCGTATTGCCACTGGTAATCTCCGGCATGATCGAAGCGTCGGCTACACGTAGCTTCTCTATTCCGTAGACCTTCAGTCTGCTATCGACCACTGACATTGCATCACGGCCCATCTTCGCGGTACACGACTGATGCCAATAGGTAACGGCCGCATTACGGAAGAAGTTCTCCATTTCCCGGGAACCAAGCTTGCCCGGCATGACCTCACCTTTCACAAGCTTTGCAAAAGAGGAGTTGCTGCCGATTTCGCGACACAACTCAATGCTTGGGATGGCCGCCTTGAGATCGTCCGGATGCGAGAGTGTATTGGCATCGATCAGAATGGGATCGATAACGTTAGGGCCGGAGAGGCGAAGTGAGCCTCGACTTTTCGGATGCGCGAGGCCTGCAAACATGGTCCATCCGTGAGCGGGCACGCCGAGATGGGCGTTTTCAGCACTGGTTATAGGGAACTCTAAATTGCAGTGAAACATGTCGGGCACATCCAAACTCGAATCGCTCTTCCAATACAGCGTCGCTTCGGATGCTCCATTGCCTATCGGCTGCGGCTCTCTACATTCAAAGATGCAGCCGAACGATACGTGATCCTGATGATTCTGGCCAACACCTGGCAGATGCTGAATTACATTGATGCCGTGCCTTTGAAGCTCGTCTTGAGGGCCGATACCGGATTGGAGCAACACCTTAGGAGTATTAATTGCCCCAAGCGAAAGTATGACCTCTTGTTCTGCGTGGTACTGACAGATCTTCCCATCCAGGATGACTTCTATGCCAATAACCGACTTACCCGCGAAAAGAAGCTTGCTGACCAGAGCATGAGTCAGGACCGTTAAGTTCGGTTGGTCGAGCAGGGGATACACATAGCTCCGAAAGATCGAAGAGCGCCGTCCCTTCCGGATAATGAGGTCATTAATCGCCGCGCCGCCTTGGCCTTCCATCATCTCTCCGTTCGGGCTCGCGAAGGTCGGGAGTCCTACAGAACGTGCAGCTTCCACCATGGCAAGAGCAATGGGTTGAGGATTTGAGGCTGACTCCACATAGACAGGTCCTCCCACGCCGCGACGAACTGTATCGCTCTCTCCCTGCCAATTCTCGATTCGCCGATAGATACCGAGAACTGATTCATATCCCCACGCCGCATCCCCCGATAACGCGGCGAAGTTCTCCCAATCATTTTTGTGACCACGAGCCCAAACCATGACATTGATGCTGGAGCTACCGCCAAGCACCTTTCCCATATTGAGGGGAATAGAACGACCGTTCAGGTGGGGATTGGGCTGTGCCGTGAATGACCAGTCACGCTCGGAACCTAAATTCAATGGCCATTGGGACGGATCCATCACCTCGGGAACGTCATCACTACCACCTGCCTCAATCAATAGCACCCGCACCTGCGAGTTTTCGGCAAGTCGCGCTGCTACTACCGAGCCAGCGGGGCCAGCTCCGCAAACGATGAAATCGTAACATCCCTCTGCGGGCATGGAGTTCTTCTTACTCGGAAAATGAATAGACAAAATGACTCCCTCAATTAAATCTCTAGAGCGACCAATAAACCATTGTGATTGCTCTGCTTATTCAAAGTATCAAATCTATCAATTAAGTCAAATATAATGTTTTCATCGATAAAGACTATATTGAAAACAGAGGGAGGAGCTAATGCTTTTTCCTTGGAATCATGCTGATGAATGGAATGTCGAGTTGAGAGAACGGAGCGAAATGGAAAAAACGATTCTGACTACTTCCGAAGTCGCGAGATTGCTGGGCATATCGGTGCGGACGGCCCAACTACTCATCGAAGGAGGATCTCTGCCTTCATGGAAGACTCCTGGCGGGCATCGACGGGTTTACCGAGCGGATATTGTCGCTCTATTGACGAGGTCCAAGCCATCCACCAGCATCTCTTCCTCCGCACGAGTCATTCTCGTCGCTTCGGCTAAGCGTCGCCTTCATTATGAAAAATTGCTTTCCGAAATCGGTGAATGCTTCGTAGAGAGCTACGATGATGTATATTCTGCTTCCTTCGCTGTAGGTTCCCGTCTTCCGGCCATCGTAATTGTCGATCTGAATGAGCGAAGCGAAGACCGACGATCCTTCTTGCGTAAGCTCACGGAAGATCCTGTATTTTCTCTCGTGCGAATCATCGCGATAGGTGGACGACGCGATGCATTGGATAAACTGAAAGATCGGCCTAACTTAACGCGAATTTCGTCATTGGGTTCGCTACCCGATGCTGTCCGCGCTGTTCTGAACGATCCGGCTGAGATAACCATACTCAATGGAAATTTTTCTTTTCCTACTGCTAAGAATGAAGCCCAAAGATTAGCGGCAGTCGAGAGATCGGGCTTGGTCGATACAGTCGCTGAGGATTCGTTCGATAAGCTGACTTGGCTCGCAAGCCATAGCTTGGGGATGCCCATTTCCGTCTTCACAGTGCTGACATCAACCCATCAGTGGTTCAAGTCGCGTCTTGGGTTGGAGATGGAGAAAACTCCAAGAAGTTGGGCCTTCTGCAATCAGACCATCTTACAGAAACATGTATTCTCTGTGGAGAATCTGTCCCTCGATTCGCGATTTGCGGACATTCCCGCAGTGGCTGGTCAACCGAATTTACGCTTCTACGCCGGGGCGCCGGTGATTGATTCCGACGGTTTTGCGTTGGGATCTTTATGCGTAATCGACTATAAACCGCGAGCGTTAGATCAAAATCAAAAACGAACTCTTCTCACCTTGGCGGCTCTCGCCTCTGATGCGGTTCAATTGCGTGCAATCACTCGCCGATTGCAATCCGTTCAGGATGCCCTCCGGGAGAGCAACAATTCATGAAGTGGCAGCGTTGAAAAAGCCGCGACCGCACCTCCGGGATAAGGGGCGACAGCCAAAGTCTGCAGATTCCGAAGTGGCTGCAAAATCGCTTCAACCTTTGGAACCAGCGGTTGGACTAGTCAATCAGACAAGCATTCCCTACAAACAACTGACGATTCCTTGCTGCAAAATCTGTAACAACGAGTAACTCTCCCGGTTGGAGAACACGATAAGAGAGGCCGTATCGCAGGGGCCAGCCGCCGTCGAAGCGCTTCCTCCGGCCACTGTATACATGTGGTTGGCTTCCAACACAGATGTTTCTTCTCTCTCGATTGCCCATCGAGCATGCTCGCCTTCTTCTCCCGGGTTCTAACGAGATGGGGATGCGATGCATTGCTGACCTGCTATTGAAACAAACGAGCGTCGAAGGCATGCTGATAAGTCATGGTAATTTTCAGCAGATTTGCTTCGGTGTGTTGTGGATTTACGAGAAGGTTCCATGTCTCCGGGACAAGCACGCTGGGAACCTGCAGTAGGAGGGAGCGATGCTCGGAGAGCCAACGATCCCCGATGCCTTGGGTGAAGGTAATATCCTCTGTCCAGTCAGGAGGGAATGCACCCGCCTCGACCTGTTCGATGGAGAGCGTATCCGGTCCTTCAATTCTTAACACCTGAAAACGCTCAGGGCGATCCTCGGAGTCGATTTCCATGTGCACCAGGGTTTCGAGTAAGGCCGTTGACGGATTTAAAGTGCAATAGACGACCGGATGACCCTTGGTATGCCAACGACCGGATACATACAGGCCACCCAATCCGTCTAAAGTCTCGTAATTACTGACTCTCCATAGGATCACAGTGCAATACTCAGGCTGCGAATCCGTAATCGAGCTGGAGGAGCATCTCTTCTACCAGGCGCGCCCCAGCCTCGGTCCGCAACATCTCAAGCGGGCTGCGTCCCTCAAAACGAGTCTTTGCCTTGCGGAGCCAGCGCGAGGCTTTCGCGTCGTCGCCAAAAACTTCTTCTGCTAGGGAAGTGACGCGAGCGATTCGGACTGCGCGGTCGGATTCATCGTGGGTCAAAGACTCGCGACGAGTCTTCCGGTGTACCAGAGTTCGCCGTGGAACAATGAAACTATAAATTTCTTCGTCGCTCATTCCATGACTGGAAAGGGATTCCACAGATGTAAGAGGAAGGCGGTCGTCCACCAGACGAGCAAGATCATGGTCTGAACGTAAGGGAGCGACCCCAAGCTTGATCTCAAGACGGCGATAGAACATCGCCGGTTCTCTTTTTACACGAATAGCCATAGACGCTCCCTTGGCAAACTGCCGTAATTATAGCGGCAACTTGCTCGCGGATCAATATGGCAATGATCAATAGGACAATTCTGTGAAGCCGATGGTCGACACTCTTCTGCAGCTGAAACAAAGGCCAGCCTCGGAGGAAAGCCATGTACCCGTCCCAGTCCCCGCCAGTCCCACGGTACGCATCAAGCGAGAGATTTGGCGAGGGAGGCTTTGGATCACGACATTATGGGGATCTCGACGTAAAAGCGGCCGCGCTTGAAGATCGAGGTGCAGGCTCCTCGACTTACCTCCGCTTTACACGGCTAGCCAATTAATGCAACAGAGCTCTTGAGAATATGGCAGGAAATTAATCAAGCTCATCCCAAAGTTGCCGACTCAAGGAGGTTATGGATGCTTGTCTCGGAATTCCAGAAAACCTGTGGATTTCGGGAATAAATGTTGTCGTGTGGGATCTTACCTACAACGGGGCACAGAGAATTTCAGATCATATCCATGGAGGGCGTGTTGCGTCTTCCTGCTTTGGAGGCAACCCTCCATGCACCTACCTGCTACCATCGCCTCACTCGCGAAAGGCCTTCATCGGCTCGAGAAAGCATTTGTGATGCCTGAGTTGGTACTTCATGTATTCCATCTACCGCTGAAGAAATCGAAGCAGATATGAGACCACGAACCATGTGTCCTTTCGATGTCGACGCCCGTTCCTGTCGTCTGCGGATGAATTTTAAATTACAACGCTCGAAAGTCGCGATAACTGCGATTAAAACCTTTGCTTGCATTTCTACCAATGAAAGGAAGCACCTCTTGAAAACTCAGCTTGGCAACTTCAAGTCTTCTGTCCTTCTACTCTGCCTGCTTGGGGGATCAGCGCTCGCGCAGGATGTCACGATGTGGAAGATGGACCCGCAACACACGGGGCTAAATTCTCACGAGACAATTCTGACTCCGACGATCGTTGCGGATAAGACAAAATTCGCGCCTCTATTCTCCCAGAAATTGGATGGACAGGTTTACGGTGCCCCCCTCTTTATGAGCGCCACAACTCTCAATAACTTGCCTGGGACCTTTCGGGATGGCAAGTCGCACAATGTTGTCTATGTGGTTACGCAACATGACAGTGTGTATGCCTTTGATGGTGATGCTCAGAATATTGGTCCGAACGATTCCGCACCCCTGTGGCACACTAGTTTTTTGGTGCCCAATTCCCAATTTGGTACCCCCACGTCGGTACCATCTACCGATGCCAATGGAAACGATATCACCCCTGAATTCGGCATCAGTACGACACCGGTGATTGATCCCGTATCCGGCACGCTCTATGTGGTTTCGCTGCTCAAGTTTCCAGGACAGTCGCTGAACAATCTCTATCGACAGGAAATTCATGCCCTTGATCTAAAGACCGGTCTGGACAAGGTCCCGCCATTCGTGCTCGACGCGAATCTGACGTTTCAGGGCACCGCCAGTTCGAATACTCATGACAGCGATAAGGATCCAATCACTGCGCCTACAGGTCAGATTCCGTTTTCACCATTGCACGAACACCTGCGGGCGGCCATGGCTTTCGATCCGAAGAACCACGTCGTCTACCTGGCCTATGCTTCGCACAGTGACGAGATGCGGTATTACGGTTTGGTGCTCGGCTTCGATAGCTCTACGCTTAAGCTCATCCATAGTTTTGTGACGACCCCAAACGGCGGTGGCATGGGAGGCATTTGGCAAGGTGGAGCTTCGGTAGCCCTGGACGAGGACCAGAACATCCTCTTTGTGACCGGCAATGGTCAATTTGATCGGGATCCCAGCACTGGATCGGTGGATTGGGGCGAGAGTGCGCTCAAGTTACCGGCAGCGATGGCTGGTCAACAACAATTCCAACTCACGATGACGGATACAAACTCTTTTTTTACCCCGTTCAACTGGGCGACCCTGAACAGCGGCGGTGTAGTTAACGGTCATTCCATTAATGGCGATTCGGACCTCGGCGCGGGCGGACCTCTACTGCTGCCTACGCAGCAGGGTGAGCATCCGCACATGATGATGTTCGGCGGCAAAGAAGGTACCTGGTACCTGGTAGACCGGGATACTCTCGGTGGTCTAACAACTGATGCCTCCAATAGCAAACAGCCGATCCAATTGATCCCCGAGCCAAGCTTTCCGCAACTCACACTTACACCAAGTTACTTCAACGGGGCCGTGTACTACGCCTCCAGCGGACACCCCATGGAGCGGCTCAAGGTGGTCTTTGATGCGGTAGATAACGTGACGAAGCTGGAAACAACGCCCACAATGGGTACTGGCGGCAACATCAATGCAAAAGGTGCCTCACCATTTATTACTTCAAACGGTATCTCGAACGGCATCATATGGGCCATTGACGGAAATCTGAAGGCCTACGATGCAAATACCATGCAAGTCCTTTCCACCGGCTTCAACGGAGATATCACAGCTCCGGATAATTCTGGACGATGCCAAACCACTAAATTCAACACTTTGGCTGTTGCGAACGGACATGCGTATTACACCTGCTACTCCGGTGTGAGCCAGGGATTTCTCTTCGTGGCAGGTCTGACAGCCGCGGCAGCGTTACCACCTGCGGCACCGACCGCTCTTTCAGCAAAAGCCGTATCTTCTACAGCAATCAACCTGAGTTGGACGAACAATGCCTCCACCGATCCCTCGTTGGCTGGTTTCCATGTGTCCCGCGCGATCAGCGTCAATGGACCATTTGCGGTGTTGAGTGTATCTGCTCAGGGCACAACATTTACTGATTCGACCGTCTCGCCGAACACGCAATACTTCTACCAAGTGACAGCGTTTAATAGTGCGGACTCGGCTCCAAGTAATATTGCTTCTGCCACGACATTTCCAAGTTACACGCAGCCCGGACTGGTCGGATTCTGGCCCATGGAAGATGTCACGGGCAACGTCGTTAGCGATGCAAGTGGTAACGGTCATAGCGGTTCTCTGCCGACAGGAGGAGAGTCGTTGTTCACCACAGATGGCTACATCAATGGCGCTGTGGCCTTCCATGGCACCAAGATTGCGGACAACATCACGGTTCAGGACAGTCCTGATCTGGACTTCACCGCATCCCAAAGCTTCACGCTGGCGACCTGGGTTCGGTTAGACGCTATCACCGGAGTGGAGCAGCCGATCGTTCTTAAGTCGGCCAACAATGGCAATGTCTATGGATTGCTTTTCAATGGGAATAACCAATTTGTGATGCGCGGACCAGCTGGCGATGTTGCTGGCTCAGTAGCGACAAAGGGGGTATGGGCGCATGTAGCCATGGTGCAGGACGGAACCGCCCGTACACGCACTCTTTATGTGAACGGTGGAGCCGTGGCCCACGATGTGGCCCAGGATGCGAATGGACCCGGAATACTGGAGTGGGGCGAAGAAGATCTGCCTGCAGGAAGCGATAATGTGCAGTTTGGCTTTCAGGGCGTGATCGACGAGACGCGGCTGTACGGCCGTGCGCTCTCCGCGTCGGAGATCGCGGATCTGCTTCCAGTGACATTGCTGGATGCCAGTTCCACGCTGTCTCCGAACACTCCTGACCAGCTTGGCACAACCTTGTTCCCGAGCAAGTCCCCTGTTAGCGAGGCTCGCATCAGCAATACCGCAGGAAGCTACGCGGTGGTTGCGCACTTTGCGAAGGCAGTGACAGGCATTTCGCCCACGCTGACCCTGCAGAGCGGTGCTCAGGTTCAAGGAGTTGTAGGCACACCCACTTATGATTCCACCCAGACGAGTGTTTCAATTCCATTGACCGGCGTTTCCAATCGGCAGCAATTGAATCTACATCTGGCGGGAATTCTAGCCGTCGATCACACCTCCGTTGTTCCGGGCACTGCAAACATCGTATTTCAGGTGCTTACGGGGGATGTGAATGGTGATGGTACCGTCGATAACAAGGACGTTGTACTAGAAAATGCCAGTATTACCAATGCTTCAGTCCTGCCGAGCAACGCCGCGTTCGACATCAATGGCGATGGTTTGCTCAACAGTGCTGACGTGAGCCTACTTTTAGGTCAGACTCCCGGCGGCCAAACTCCGCCTGCAGCACCCGCAAACCTCATCGCAACCGTGGGTACGTCAAGCGTTAGCCTGAGTTGGAGTCCAAGCGACAACGGTACTTCCTACACCTTGTTCCGCGGCACTTCTGCGGGTAATGAAATTCAACTGATGCAGAATCTGACGGGGACTCAGTTCACCGATAACAATGTGATCTCGGGTACGACCTACTTCTACAAAGTGGAGGCTGTGAACGGAGCCGGACCATCTTCCTTCTCAAACGAGGCGCAGGCCGCCCTGCCAGGTAACAGCCAACCAATTGGCAGCGCCGTTGTGCGGATTGACTCTGGCAGCACGACAGCCGTGGGCTCATTCATAGCAGACGAGTTTTTCAGCGGTGGCAACACGTCGAACGTTGGGGATCCAATTGACGTCTCAAGGGGACAAAATCTTGCGCCCATGGCGGTTTATCAAAGCAATCGATTCAACACCTTCACCTATACCATTCCGAATCTTACTTCGGGTAAGGCCTATATCCTGCGGCTCCATTTTGCCGAGACCTTCTGGACTGAAGCAGGTAAACGGTTATTCGATATCCTGGTCAACGGGCAGACTGTCCAATCCAGCTTCGATATCTTCGCCGCAGCGGGGGGCAAAGATGTTGCTATCTCCGTTGATTATCCCGTAACGGCACAGAATGGCCAGGTCGCTATTACCTTCCAAACTGTTACAGACAACGCTTTGGTAAGTGGTGTGGAGTTGTTCAACACTGCGGCGGAGACTCCCGGAATTTCGGCGGTTTACCAGGTCGAT
Source organism: Granulicella sp. dw_53 (assembly GCF_018449545.1). GTDB lineage: Bacteria > Acidobacteriota > Terriglobia > Terriglobales > Acidobacteriaceae > Edaphobacter. The sequence continues at coordinate 10,688 of NZ_JAAVUR010000025.1, forward strand.
TCGGGCAGTTCCGTCTCAGCCGGCACTTTTTCTGCAGATAGCTCCTTCTCAGGAGGAAACACCTCGCAAACCAATGACACCATCACCACGACGGGAGTAAAAAACGCAGCACCGGCCGCTGTCTACCAAACCAACCGCTTTGGTACCTCAACATACACATTCACTGGGCTGAAAACTGGCAGCCCCTACACCATCCGGTCGCACTTTGCGGAGACCTACTGGACCGCAGCAGGCTCACGTCTTTTCAATATCCTGATCAATGGCCAGGTTGCACAGTCGAATTTCGACATCTTCGCAACCGCCGGCGGCAAGGATATTGCAACGACTCTGGACCTGTCTGCTACAGCACAGAACGGCCAGATCACGGTGCAGTACCAGACTGTAAAGGACAATGCACTGGTGAGCGGCGTTGAGGTCATCGGCGACGGAAGCATGATGGCGCGACCAAATCCACCGACATCTCTGCATGCCGCAGCTGGCGTCGGTCGGGTTTCACTTTCGTGGGCTTCAGCGGTAAGCGGGACATACAACGTTTACCGTGGCAATGGGGCGGGAACGGAAGCAACCACTCCGATTGCTTCGGGACTAACGGGTACATCGTTTATTGACACGAACTTGGCAAACGGGCAGACCGTCTACTACACAGTTCAAACCGTCACCGCCACCGCCACATCGCTTGCTTCGAGTGAAGTAAGCGCGACTCCCGAAGCATCATCGACTGGCGTGCCTGTCTACCGGATCGCCGCTGGAAGTGCCATGCCCGTCGCACCCTTTCAGGCAGACGCATTTTTCGCTGGCGGAGGCACTTCCGCTGGTCCTGGTACCCCGAATCTGTCCGCAACAGTCAATCCAGCTCCGGCACAGGTCTATCAACAGGAACGTTCTGGAGGAACTATTACCTACACGCTCCCGAACCTTGTTGTTGGAACCAGCTACAAGCTGCGGCTCCACTTCAACGAGTTCTACTGGAAGCAGGCTGGTCAACGCGTCTTCAATGTCATCGTCAATGGTGATACTGTTTTGCCGAACTTCGACATTATCGCGGCGGCCGGAGCTCCGGAAACTGCGATCGTAGAGGAGTTCACAGTTCAACCGGATACAAACGGCAAGGTTACAGTCACCCTTTCGGGAGCAATGGCGGATCAGCCGAAGATCTCCGCACTTGAACTCTATCGCTAACCCCTATCTGAAGCAGCCGCTCTCTGAGCGCTGCTTCAGATAGATTCTGCAGAGAACGCCCGCGATACTTGCGAGCGTTCTCTGCATTTTCTTCGAGCCATGCATCACCTTGGAAGGTGCGCGTACAGCGTCACCAAAGCTAAGTCCTCTATAAGAGGAATCAAGGACACTCATGAAAAAACTCTCTCTGCCAATCTCCCTCTGTAAGACGTACCGACGTACCCTCAACGCCGCCGCATGTGTCGCTGCATTGGGGTTCGCTGTGTCTCAGGCGATATCCCAGGAGCATCCGACGATCACCTCTGCGCCCTTCCCTTCGATTGTGGCCAAAGCGGCTTCTCCTGTCGAGGGTTCAAATCTGGCGCCCGCCGCGTACATCCACTATCTGCTGGCTCTAAGATTCGCGACGGACGGAATCAAACACGAGGCACTTCGCGAAGCTGCGGCAAGTCTTCGCGTGCAGCGTGAGGGAAACCCAACGGCTGCCCTTGCCTTTCAACTCCTCGTCGAGCAACGTCAGAACATCCACATCAGACTATGTTGCGTAACTGCGAACTTTGTTGGAGCCAGATACAGCGCGGACGGCGCCAGCATTCTGGCGGCACTCGATGACAACACCGTAAGCGTCTGGGATGCGCACACAGGAAAGCAAACGGCTGGACCAATGCATCACGATCATGATGTCCTTGCGGTGGCCTGGAGCCTCGACGGACGCCGGCTAGTTACCAGTTCGAACGACGCGACAATCCGTCTATGGGACGCAGGCAACGGTCAACTCCTGCATCCTCCATTCCACGCAGTAAAGCCTCTCGCTCATGTAGCGCTTAGCCCGAATGGCGAGCGAGTGTTAGGGAGTGAAGGGGGAGAAGTCTATTTGTTGGATGCCATGACCGGCAAAGTTCTCTCGCCGAAAATCAAATATCACGACGATGTAAATGTCGTTGCCTTGAGCAATGACGGAAAATACGCGCTGGTTGGCACTGATGATGACTTCGCCGAGATTCTGGATCCAATGACCGGCAAACGCCTGCATCGTCTGGCGCATGGCAATGCAATCTTCAGCGCGACATTTAGCCCAGACAGCCGATTTGTACTCACCAGTTCGGGAGATCACACAGCAAAGATCTGGGATGTAAGCACAGGTGCGCAGCACGGAGGAGACTTTACGCAGGCCGCACCCATCAGCGATGCAGAGTTCAGCCCCGATGGCATGCAGATCTTAACCATGTCCCACGATCACACAGCTCGCGTGTGGGACGCGCACACTGGCCGGGCGCTTAGTCCTTTACTGCAACACAGCGCGGCGCTCATAGATGGTGGCTTCAGCGCTGACGCTTCGTTCGCTTTTACTCGAGGGCGTGATCAGTCGATGCGCGTATGGAGCGCCTCAACGGGAGAAGCCATGATGTTACCCATCCACTACAACAGCAATAAGAATAGCGCCGAGTTTAGCCCAACTGATCCGTCGCTACTGATTACCGACGGCAACAGTGCGGAAATTCTGGACCTGCCTCCGAGTGACATCGCGCCGGTGTGGCTCGCTGATTTGGCAGAGTTCACGGCAAGCCGCTCACGCTTTTCTCAGTCTGCTCCGCACGATCTCTCCAAGATAGAGAAACTGCGCGTCGATTTGCTTGCGTCGCAGCTGGATGATCTTTGGACGCGATTCGGTAGGTGGTATTTCTCCGCACCAAATCAGCGTACTGTGTCCCCCTGGAGCAAACTGTCACTGCAGCAATATATCGATCAACTTCTCGTTCTAAATACAAAGGAATCGCTAAGCTATGCCCGGCAGATTGCCTTCGAGCATCCGGCATGGATGCTGAAGATTGATGCGGCACAAAAGGCTATCTCCACCAAGACATCCCATCCGGAGACGACAGGTGGAACTATGCAGTGACGAACCAGATGAAACTTGAGTTCACCAAGCGGAGAAGGAACACAATCACTCATACCTTTGCGATCAGAATGCTGAACGAACCATGAGTTCGAACTACCTCTTCAAGTTCGAATCCAGCGGCCGAGAGTAGGTCACTGTATTCCTTCTCCGTGCGCTCGCGCCCCCCGGTAATCGCCAACATGAGCAAGTCAATCCATTTGCCCGCAACAAGTTTGGGCGTGTCTGGAATTATTTCCTCCAAGAGGATAAGGCGAGCGCCGGGTTTCATGGACTCCCGAATACTAACAAAGAGAGCTACGGCTTCTGCTTCAGGCCAATCGTGGATGATCCACCGCAGCATGTATGCATCGGCACCCGCTGGCACGCCCTGAAAGAAATCCCCACCGACAGGTTCCAATCGTTCATGTGAAGTTGCTTGCTCTACCACATTCGGCTGATCAAACAGAATGCCACGACATGATGGATAAGCTTCAAGAATATCCACCAACAGACCGCCGGTTCCACCGCCGATATCAGCAAGAACCGGGAAACGGCTCCAGTCATAAGACTTTGCGACTTCGGGAGAGTTATGTTTGCCTATCAAGCGCATGGCTTCATTGAAGATGGCGCCTGCCTCTGGGTTGCGGCGATAAAACTCCCAGAAATTACATCCGTGAACGTGATCGAAGGCGGTTTCGCCAGAGTGGATACTGCCTCGGAGTCCCGCCCAGCCTTCATATACTCCGCCACCGGCTGAAAGTTGCGTCCGGACCCATTGTCACCGCACTCGCGGATGTTGCGTCCTTGCAAGTTGCCCGGGAAAACAATTCGAGGCTGGTCATTGAGCTGTTCGTAGGTGTGGACATGACCCAGCGCCCAATACTGATAGCCCCGCTGAATTAACTCTTGAACGCGACATGGAGCGTAGTTGGCATGAGGAGGCCGACCATCACACGAGGTATGCAAAACACCAATGTTAAACCAACCAGTTTCGGGGGCCGGGTATGTGCTCGCCAGATTCTCCGGGACAGCACGGTTGGCAAAACTACGACCGTGCAAAGCGACCTTAAGCTCTGGAATTCTCATGGTTTCGGCTGTTCTCGTGCTGAAAACATGGACAGACTTCGGCAGTGTAACAGCGCTGGTGATGACACTCTCGGCATCGTGATTGCCGCGGACCAGATATACGGGTATACCCTCTCGCTCGAGGCGGGCTGTCTCGCGGTTGAAGAAGTGGCCAATCGTTGTGTCTTTCCAGTCACCGTCGTAGACGTCTCCCGCAATGACAACAAAATCGACGTCCAGCTCGATTGCCCGTGTGAATAGGTCCTCCAGAGCTTCGCGACTTGCTGCGGCGACAGGAAGTGCGAGTCCCAGGTCAGACGAGGATAGCCCCACGAAGGGGCTACCCAAATGCAAATCGGCGGTATGTATAAAGGAAAAGGTCATCTGGCTATCCAGACTATATTGCCTACCTTTGTACTTCACCTTTTCTTTCCGTCACAAATGGCCCCCCAAGCTCAACTTTGTTACTTTGGGCAAAGTAGCTATAGCCTACGCTAAACGGATTCATGGAGCCGAAGCGCTTCCAACAGTCTGGATCGTCTTCATAGATTCCCGCCGAGGGCTGGTTGCTCGTGAGCTTACGAACGTTGAAATCGATGTGCTTCTGTTCGTGGCCTTCCGGATGCTGCTCGCCCTACAACACCAGCACACCTGAACAGTTAGGCAAGTTTTTGTTTCGCGGCCCCCCAATATTCTAAGTCGCGAGTCGTCGATTAACTCATTCGGCAATAGAGCCGGTAAGGTTGGCCGGCTCTTCGAGGATATCGAGTAACGCTTGCGCGCAGTAAACGCGGTCGCGCTTGGCATCTGTCGCCCGTTTTAGAATCCCTCCGCGTTCCAGCCGCCCTATTGCTCTCTGTGCCGTTGTGAAGGCGACACCGAGTTCGCTGGCGATGCCCGTGGCAGTAATGAAAGGATTGGCGGCCAGCAGATCGACGATCCGCAAGGGAGTATTGGTGGACTCGCCAGCGAGCTCTCGTTGCCATTGGGCAAGAATTACGTTAATACGACTGGCACGGCTCAAGGCGTCTTGAGATGTGCGAGCGACTCCGATCAGGAAGTATTCGAGCCAATCGTTCCAGGCTCCACTCTCACTTACGCCTCGCAACCCCTCGTAGTAATCGCGCCGTGTCGCTTCAAAGAACGCAGACAGGTACAACAGTGGAGCAGGCAGAATCTTTTGCTCGATCAAGAACAGCGTAATCAACAAGCGGCCCACCCGCCCATTGCCGTCCAGAAATGGATGTACAGCCTCAAATTGGTAGTGAGCTAGGGCAATCGTGACCAGCGGCGGCAGATCGGATTCGTAAAGAAACTTCTCCCAAGCCGCAAGACAGGGTTCGATTTCACCGGGCGGAGGGGGGATGAAGGACGCGGTTGCCAATGTGCTCCCTGGCCTCCCAATCCAGTTCTGCGATTTTCTAAACTGGCCCGGTGTCGCCCTATCACCTCTCACATCCGTCATGAGCTTGCTGTGCAGTTCCCGGATGAGACGGACGCATAGAGGCAATTTGTTGAGCCGGGCTATTCCATGTTCTAGCGCAACAATATAATTCCCGACCTCACGGAGATCTTCTGGGCTGCGATCTACGACGGCCCCTGCTTCAGCAGCCAGCAACTCACCCAAGGTGGCCTGAGTTCCTTCAATCTTGCTCGAGAGGACAGCCTCTCGCCGGATGAAGGGGCGGATGAGGACGTGGGGATTCGGCAGTCGTCCACCTTCGCCAGCCAGCCTGCCGATCATACGATCAGCGTCGGAAAGCGCCCGGATGAGCCGAGGCGTCCAGTCAAAGGCGGGAGGGAGAGGTGCCGGGATGAAGGCACTGTAAGCGCCTTGTGAGACTTTCCGGCCGGGCGACTTGTTTGGTTCATTCATGGTTTTCAAGGGCGCTAATAGCATCGCGTCTCTATTATCGTTATATATAGTAATCGAAAATAACTGGCTGAGCTATTAGCGTCACCCCGACAGTGCTCGGCGATCTAAATGGATCGGAGTATTTGCGCGGGAAATGGTCTGCTCCTGGCGGAACCTCAATAAGGGGAAATTTGTACTTCATAGTCTTCGGAGGAGCGGCGATCAAGCACCGCAGGAGATTCGAAATGGATTCTTGCGCCGTTCGAATTTGGCGACGGTCCAGGCCAAAATCGGCCAAGATTTTGGCCCACCTCCTAGACCACAAGGCATCTTCGACCGATCACCGCGGATCTGCCAAGGCGGTCCATTTCACAAAGAAAGTTACAAGACCGCCTACATGTTGCGTTGCGAGCTTGGTTCGACGCGACACTTCAGACACTCTCGACCAAGAGCGGCATGGCCGCAGCGATCCGCTACGCGATCTCGGGATGGACCGCGCTCAATCGCTACCTCGACGATGGAGCAGTCGAGATCGACAACAACGCCGCCGAACGCGCGTTGCGCGTCGTGGCGTTAGGTCGGAAAAATTATCTCTTCGCCGGATCCAACCGGGGAGGCGAACGCGCCGCCTTCTACTCGCTCATCGGATCGGCCAAGCTCAACGGACTTAATCCGGAGCTCTATATTCGCTATGTCCTCACCCGAATCGAGATCACCCCATCAACCGCATCGCCGAGCTGTTGCCCTGGAATATCCCACTGATACACACAAAATCCATCCGACCGACGCCTGATAAGTGTCCACCTAAAATAAGTGGACACTTCGACGACTCACCACACCATAGCTAAACAGTCCAGATGGGAACGTCACACGCTTACTGAAAATAGCCCGGCTTCACATCTTGGAAGAGAGTTCTTCCGTATCCTTCGCAACCGGGATCTTATTGCTGGCCAGAGTGGCTTGAAGCCGCAAGGCGGACTTCAGCCGAGTCTTCCTGTGGGGCGTTACCATCGCTGTCGACCCGGACTATTGATCTGCTCCAGATCCCCGCCACTCTTCCGGCACGGCTTCGCGCAGGTTCGGCGGAGGTCGTGGGCGCCGAAGTGCTCGAGCTATTCCGACATTCGAGTGCAGCGTGACATCAGCGCGGCTACTTGCACAGTCGCCGCAGCATACTGTCCCGCCCTGGCTCGACCTGCTGACAGTTCTGACTTTATTTGGAGCAACCAAATACACAAAAGTGAGAATATATCGTAGTTGTATCGATCCCCATGATTGCTCATTCAAGATTGATCTTTTCGCCGACGTCGCAGGAATTCATAAATAGACAAGGAGGAAAAGAGCAGGAAAAAACCTAACCCAATAGTGTCTCCGACATCCCATTTTTCGCGCATCGCTTGAACAATGGCGACGATGGCACTCGCGGCAAAGGATACTAAGAGCCATATTATTGAAAAGCCTGCCTTGTCAGATTTTCCGTTACGAACATCCTGTCCACGTTTCCTATTCCACCAAAGTAATAGGCCCGTGACCGAACCGAAAGCGGTCATTATCGCTAGAGAAACAGTCTCCAGCGACGCATATCCTCTCATAACGACGAGGACCGCTAGCAATATTGCCGTACTAGTCCACGCAAGTAATAACAACAGCTGTTTTTTCATACAAAAGCTCCTCAGTGACAGCCAATAGGAATACCCACCTGTTTAGCCGCATTAACAGCGGTTCCAGTAGCGCTGAGCGGATTAAAGGAGCCACCTAGACCGCCCTTAAGTCCAAACAACCCAAAATTCTCAAAGCGTGCTGCATTTGAAGCCGCAGTAAGATTTCCATTTGTTGCGAACAGGGTTGTCAAGCCCGCTACTGATCCTACGGCCGAACTAACCGATGCCGCTTGCTGAAACAAGCTTGGGTTTGAAGAAAACGCTCCTACCGTTTGGATTAATCCGGATGTGAGATTTCCCGCCCCGCTATAGACCCCGTAAAGTGCCAGTGCGGTTCCTATACCGGAGCTTCCCACCTCGACTCCGGCTGCACCCGTGAATTTGCCCGCAGCAAGTGCGAGGTTTAGGACTCCACTTCCCAAAAGTTGAGCTCGCTGTCCAACGCTACACGGTTTACCGGTGTTATTTGGGGCACTGGCACCACCCTTGCTGCCAGAACCACCCCCAGGACCACCACCAGGTCCGCTACCACTATCTATGCAGTTAGTTTCCGTGCCATTAAACTCTCCATTGACGGTGAAAGTTAAGGTTATGCAGTTTAACGCCAAGCCCAGAGGATCTACCGCTGATAGGGGCCGATTCATGACATATGAATAGCGGTTGAAACTCTGTGGTTCGAGCGAGTCATAGGTTCCGTCGTAAGGATCTGGGCTCATCCAGCGACCCTGCGTTGGCGAGTACTGGCGAAACCGGGCATGATCGGTGTTGGAAGCAGAATCATAGTCGAGAAGGGCGAAGTGACGGTTGTCCTGATCGGCATAGGGAAGGAGGACATTCGTTGAGTAGCCATCACCAAAAGATAAAGAGTTGTCGGCCTCCGCAACTTGTCCCTGATAATTTGTCCTCATACGTTCGGTTCCAAGAACATCTTGATGTTCGAAGAAAGTTTGCCCATTGAAGGCGCGAACAGCAAGCGGCTTACCGTCCCAATAGATGCGTCCCTCATCTCCAAAACTGTTGAGCAAAACATTCCAGCGCGAGACATGTTTGCCCGCGAAATCGAAAACATATTCGAATGTCGAATTGGCAGTTTGCTCTCGAGCCCGGCGGTTCATTGCATCATAAGTATATTGTGCGGTGTTGCCACCATCCATTGTTAGGACATTACCTTCTGCATCATATTGGTAGGTATGTTGACCGTCGAAAGTTAGATTTCCCGCAGCGTCATAGGAATAGCCTGTACTACTGATCCGATTGGTCGCGGGATCGAAACTCAAATTAGGCTGCGGCCCACTGCCTTGCGTCACTGTCTGTGCCCAGCGGTTGCCATAACGATCATAAGTGTAGCTAAAATTGCTTTGATCACCGTTGTTGATTCGTATTGAGGATGTAAGCCTATCGAACTCGTCGTAGCCAAACCATCTCGAGGCACCTAATACCGTATCGTCCATCGCTGTAACTCTGTCCCCGGAACGATAGGCATCTGTGCCGTAAAGTTGCCCCCCGCAGTTGAATTGTGCTGGGCCACTGCAGACCCATTGCGCAAAGAATCTCCCAGAGGTGTCGTAGGCTTTATAAATATTTAATCCGTTACCGAGTGTGTAGCTGATCGGTCCATTAGGTCCATTGACAACATTTGACACGAGGTTGGGAGGGTTGTAGCTATCCGTGTAATTTAAGTTGGTTATGGATGTGACTTCACCCGCCGGGCTGCGAGAATAGACAATTCCTCCAGTAGCACCGTCGGTTTCACTCGTAAGATTCCCTACCAAGTCATATGTGGCCGTAACGCCGTGATCCTGTGTTGCGTTGCCACAGCCAGAGGGTAGGCATTGATACAACTGAGTCGGTTGCCCCATCAGGTCGTAGCTGTAAATGGAGGTCGCCTGATTGGGATTGGAGCCTCCCTGGGCGTACGAGAGCATGCCTTTTACATTGCTTTGACCTTCGACCCATCCGGCAGGTGCGTCAAAACCAAAATACCTGCTGGGTGTTATGCCGTCGTCAGAAGTGATAGACCGCAGTCTGCTTAGCGAATCAAGTTGCGTCGTCGTTGTGGTCAGAACAGCTGGATTTATCTGATTTGCTCGAGGTCTCTTGCGCGTCACCACAAGCCCTGCGCTGTTGTAGCTATAGCTGTAGTTTGTTGTCCCTCGTTCGGGTTCAACCATTTGGATAATGCGTCCAGCCGAATCCGTCGTAATCACTCTCAACTGTGCTCCCTGCGTAATGGTGGTTGAGTGGGCCGCAAGATCATATGAGTAGCTTGTGAGGAAACCAGTGCCAGAAATATCCATACCGCATACAACAGGCGATCCCGATCCGGGCATACTACTATTAGACGAGATTTCACAGACACTCGATATGCGACCGAGCAAATCATATTGAGTGATTCTCTGAACACCATTCACATCAGTGATCTTTTCTGCTCGCCCGTTGTACTGATATTGGGTGGTTCCATCCGGAGTCGTCAAACTCGTTACCCGGCCAAGGGCATCGTAGACATAGCTGGTGCCGTTTCCGGAACACCGTTTCGGTGTTCCCCATCCATCCCCTTGGTATTGGACTGATTGAAATTGGAGCAGACCCGCGGCATCGTAACAATAATCGGTTTGATACCACGGATTGCTGGACTGTCCATTCGCCACAGCGACGCGGCTCGGCCGACTATATCCATCGACTAGTGTTTCAATACCGGCAGCGGTTCCATTACCCATAGGCTGGTATCGACCTATCTGGTTCGGGCTTTCGTAGTTTATTTGGACCTGACCCCCGTTAGGCAGGGAGACAAGTGATGGACGAAGTAGTCGTTCATATTGTGCTATTTGCGTGATTTGGCCCGCATTCATACCAGTCGCAGAGATCAGAGCGCCCGTCTGTTGATCGTAGCTCGCAGATGTTGCGAGTTCGACACCGCTTAATGGTGTCGGAAGAGTGGTAGAAGTCACGAAGGTCTGCGTTGAGTCATAGCTATAATGCGTTGTCCCGTTCGGTGTTGTGGTGGAAATGGGGGCTCCTGTGTCGTAATATGTCATTGTCGTATCAATAACTCCACTTCCATTGGAAGAAGCCGACGTCAGATTTCCTCTTGCTCCCGTGACCGCTAGATGCTGCGGTATTCCTGATGTGAAAGTGGGAGATCCCTCGTCATACCCATAGTTGGATGAAGAAATGGTATTGTTTGAGCTATCTCTGACAAGTACCGATGCGACTTCCGCAAGAGCGTTATAGCTCACTAACATGGACTCCAAGTTCGAGCTGCTGTTCTTTATTGCTGACGATGTCAGTAAGCCATTTGCGCTATATGTATTATCTATCTCCATTGGGCTGCCATTGTTGTAGTTGTTAATTACAACCGTGCTTGAAATCGGCAAAGCAATTGCAGCTCCGTCGCAGTTGGGGCGAGCACCGTTATAGCAGGTGAATTGATCCAGCAAATTCGATCCACCCATCGCGCCCTGATAGATCTGCCTGTGAGTCTCGTAAAAGGAACCGCCGACGATAGTGAATTGATATAGGGTTTGGTTGTTTTTCTCGTCTTGGAGTATGGTGGCAGTAGCATTGCTGTTGATAGGTGAGCGGTTGTAGCTTCTCGTTCCATCCGTCGTCGTGCGCGTCAGACTCCCGACGGTGCCGTCTGCGTTTATACCGCTCCCATTGCAACCACCGCTATAGGTATAGTTGATCGTTCCCCCTGTGGGCAGCGTGACTGAAGCTAACCTGCCGGTGACGGACCCACTCATTGCAGGAGTAACTTCATAAGAAAAGCTGTAGACTCCTCCGTTAGCAAGAGTGATGTGATCCAGGAGATCGACGCCGTTTGCCCCGTATTCTGCGATACCGGGGCAACTAAAATTAGTCTGCACGGTATATGTTCTATAGTACTGAGTCGCCGTCGCTGTTGCGGCACCGTCCGCTTGCAATGTCACTGGATAGGTGAAGGTACGAGGACTCGATGCCGAACCAGATCCCGCAATGGTCAATGCGTGGGTACCTAAAGTGTCCGTGAAGACTCCGCTTCCATCTGTCGAGATTTGATTGCCGTTTGTATCCGTGACATTTCCCGAACCTCCGGTAGTGTTAACAGGGGGAACAAAGCTGCTGCCTCTCGCGTCGGTGATCACAATGTCTGTGTAGTTCGTTACGGTAATCTTGTAGCCAGAACCATCACTTGCCATAGCCGTTAAATTAGGACGATTCGCACCCGTCTGCCCGTGACAGTTTCTATTGTCAGCTGTTTGGCTACTCCCTGTGCCTGTGAATGTATGCGAAACGCCTACAGCGTCGACATAGACGAAAGGCTGATAGATATAGTTCGTGCAATCGATTGAAACTTGATGCCCATTCTGGCTCGTTCTGTAGACTTCTGGATCTGCCTCCACTTCATAAGTAGCATATCCAGTAATGACGGCTGTATCAGCTAACCAACCAAAGCTTTGTGATGGTGTCCAAGCGTTGACTCCACTTGCCCCCGTAGCGGACCAAATGAGGCTATCGTACCCAAGATTGTAGCTAAACTGTATTCCGCGCCCCGGCTTTGAAAATACTGGAATGCTGAAATGCACATTTAGATTTCCGATATTGATGGAGTCAAAAACTCGGTTGTCAAATGATCCGAAGGAATATATGCCAGTCCCACCAGGTTGTCCCATCAGGAAAGAGGAAGCGCCAAAGAAAAGCACAAAAACACAGCATAAACGTAACGTGCAGGCCATGGCCATAAACCTCCGACAACCATAAAGTTATTCAATTGAGGCGTTAGTGATATTCAACGTGAGTTGGAGGGTACGCTGAATGTACCTTTCAATGTGAAAGGGCAACATAATGCCATCGGTCCGGCGGTAGTCGCTGAAAACAACGCTAACTTCGATGCCCTGAAGTTGGTTGCGATCGGATTGTAGGACGTAGGAAAGAGTGGATGGGAGGAGTGTTACAGGCTCATAAAATACCTTGACCGCGCCTATATCTTTCATCCACTTCTTCGGAACGACATTGTCACTGTCACATGCATGGTGATAGCTAATCTGATGGTATGTAACTCCGTCTTTCGTTATGGAGCCATCATCCGTTATGACAAGTGTCGCGGGCTGTAGCGGCGAAAGCTGAGTGAATAGAGTAGGGGCAAACCACGGGATCGCAATGAGGCAATTCGCTCTTGAAATTCTATGATCCGCTCCCGTAGCATCCGTCCAGTGGCAGGTCCTTCCAGACCCGCTTGGGCTCTGCATCTCAGTTCTACTAGACGTTGATAGACTGAGTTCTACCTTCGACGATCCATCGAGTTTCGCAGAAAGAGTTGCATCTCCGCTCTCATGAAGGGAACCGGCGATCCACTCTGCGGTCCCGAAGAGGTGTACGGCCGAAATGGATTTACCGTCTAAAGCAGACGCTTTTGCCTGTTCCTGAAAAGCTGAAGGGCTAACGGTTTGACTACCACCAGTTGATGGACGAAGACAGCACAGGGCGAGACAGAAAGCGCTACACAAGTGACGCATAGTCCCTCAACATAAAGTAGGACGTAAAAATAATTGGATGCTGAATCTAGTTGCTCTTAGACTCGGTTGTCAAGCTCCGCCATGACAGGACGGGCGGAGAGGGAGCCTAGACTTTCGGTGTCCTCAGCGAGCGTGGCATGCTCCCCGGACTCGATTGCATTCCCGCCGAGGCGGTACTGACCAGGATTCCACTGCTCAAGTACCGCAACGCCCGCGGTTCTCACATCTATCTCCGCCCTTCCGGCGAGCATCGCTTCACCTTGCTCGACGATCTCGACCAGGACTCGCTCGCCAGACTCGCGGCGGATGGGTTCCATCCCTGCGCCGTCGTCGAGACCAGCCCCGGCAACTTTCAGGCGTGGCTCAAACACTCAACCGCTTTCCCAAAACCCCTCGGAACCTTCGCCGCCCAAACCCTGGCGGCTCGCTACGATGCCGATCCCAGCGCCGCCGACTGGCGGCGGTTCGGGCGGCTGCCCGGCTTCACCAACTGCAAACCCCAGCACAGAAGACCGGACGGCCTCTTCCCTTTCGTGCGCCTGCACAGCCACACCGGACAGCAGTACCCCATGGCAACAGCCTTTGAGCTGGAGATCACCCAGCTGTACCAGGACCGCGAGCAGGAATACGAGGCCGAGCGGCTACGACGTTCTCTTTCTCCCCAGAGGGGACCGAAGATCTCGAACCTGTCCCTGGAACGATTCCGAATCTCCACCAAGTACCGCGACCGTCCCGCCGCAGCCGATATCGCCTTCTGTCTCGCCGCTTACGCCCATGGCATGGATGAAGACCGGATCGGAGGTGCTCTCGAAGACCATTACCTCTCCCGCGATCCCAGTCCTTCCAGGCGAGCTGCCTACATCCGAAGGACCATGGCGAAGGCCAGGAGATGGGCGGAGCGATGAGCATCGGTGCAGAGAGTCTCCTTTATCGTTCTTCCTTCCTGCGCGTGAGGGATGACTCTACGGACTTTGAGCTGGCTTTTGCGACTCGCGTCGTGAGGATGGCCGTTGAACGGGCCGGCTCCCTTACGGTTTGTCCTTCTGTCTGCGTTCAGCGTGCCGCGCTCAAGACACCCCCGCCCTTCGGACGCACGCTCTCCTTCCCAGAATCCGCTATGCGCGTCTCCGAGGTGCGGACTCCTGCCCCCAGGCAAGCTGTGGTCCCCTTCCGCAGATTCCGTCCAGTCGCCGAGGGAGTGGGTCGCGGCGGCACACCCTATGGGCAAGCTTGTACCGCAGACAGCGGCACAAACCAAAGAAACGGAGCCTAACACCATGTTCAACAAAGTCATCCTCATCGGCCGCCTCGGACAGAACGCAGAAGCCAAAACCGCTCAGAACAACCGCGAGTACGTCATCCTCAGCATCGCTACCCAGGAGAGCTGGAAGAACGACAAAGGCGACTACGAGACCCGCACCGAGTGGCATCGCGTCTTCGCCTGGAGCAATCTCTCCACGTTCGCCAAGACCCTTCAGAAGGGCCAGCTCGTCACCCTGGAAGGCATCCTCCGCTATCGCGAGGTAGAGGACGAGGTCAAAAAGACCGCCTTCAAGCACCGCATCGCTGAGATCCATGCCACCAGCATCAAGCGGCTCTCCAAGATCGAAGCCGCCGATGATCCGGCGGACGGAGCCGACGACGAGTAATCGTCCGCTCGAGTGGATGAGGCCAGTTCGGTCTCATCCACTATTGCCCCATCCAGCGGTGAGTTTTCCGGTTTTAACTCCAAGCTACCTGGTGACAGCCCTTTGTATTGCGTAGTGTCTTGAACCTCCGGCATCTCATGCAGCATAGGTCAGCATGGACGCCTATCTGAATGTGTCTGCGGGCTTTCAGTCACGCCGCAATGAGGTTCACCCCAGAGATATATCTTGAGGAGACCGGAGAAACTCGACCTGAAATGGTAAGGCTATACACCCCTGCGAGATCCCGACCATCCGCGTAAACAACCCCCCATGATCTCCTGATAGCAAGACAGTAAGATTCGGCGTGACGCTTCCAAGCGTCATGTCATTGCCTATACCTTCAGTAGAAGATCCTTCTTTCATCCGACCAATTATTGCCAAACATTAATACGCGAACTTACAGAGATCATGATTACAATTTCGAATGCTCATCGGTTCCCGCTATTACACCGCAATGATCGTGGCCTTAATGCTTGTTCCTGGTATTGGGCACGCAACTACAACAATATTTACTGGATCGAACTCGCAAACCGTGGATGATTCCGTGGGCATGCAAGCAGCTATCGATCATATGGTCGATGGCGATATCTTGATTGTGCGCGGGTCTTCGAGGATATCCACTGTTGTTCTTGGCAATAGAACCGGAATAACAATCCAGATAGAAGGCATTGTTAGTTCCATCTTTACTTCCTCCCCCTCTACCGGTGGATTCTCCTTCTCGCCTAGCAAAAATCCCCTCTTTTCGATCAGTGGCGGCTCAAATATCACCATAACCTCGACACCCAATGCCTATCTCAGAAACGGATACGGAGAGGCCATAGCAGCATCCGGCGTTACGAACCTACAGTTGAGCGCCAACATAAGTGGCGCCGGAGTGGGTTCTTGGGATGGAATCTATCTTAATGGAAATAGTGGCGTCACCATTGCGAATTGCTACATCAGAAAATCCTCTGCAATCTCATATACGCCACGGGCTGATCTGGGGGATAGTGGCGGTGGGCAGGGGATCAAGTTGTTTGCCAATACACATCTGCTGATCTCAAATGTGAATATTTCTGAAGTCCGTGGCAATGGAATATATCTTGGTTCCGGATACGATCCGGCAGTGAACGACGGATCCACTTCCCATTACCAGAACACAATAATTCGCGGAAATAAGATTACCAACAATGGGTATTCAGGTATAGAAGTGTCCTTCAATAACCCAGCAAGTCCGACAAAAGATTTTCAGATCGTCGGGAATTCGTTGTGGAACAATTTCGCTGATGGGATAGACCTCAACAACACGATCTCACCCTACTCAGTCTGGGGCCTCGTCCAAAATAACCGTCTCTATCACAACGGCTTCATTAACGGGGTTGGCACACCACAGGATGGAAGTGGTGTGGCTACCGTAATCTCCGACGACAACGTAATACTGCAAAACAATCTCGCAATAGACATGAATGCCACCGGCATATACGTGAGCAATGCAAGCGATGTATCAGTCATCAATAACCTTGTAATTAAGAATCCATCTACTCTGGCAAACGGTGCTGATTCAGAATGCGGTCATAGTGACGAGTTCTGTTCAAATGTCGCGTTCTCTGGCAATGATCTCTATCTAATAGGAACATCTAACGTTGATAATCTGAGAGCCTTTACACGAGATGGCTCGTCTGTAATATGGGCGCGGAACTTTGTCAGTGGCGGAAATATTGAATGGGTTTATGAGGACAGTGTTGCCTATGAAGCCCAAGCGATCGCGGGTGTCATGGTACCATCGCCGCCGTCAGGGCTAACGATCTCGAATACAAATGCACCTTCACCAAATTCTTATCGATGGGCGGTCGATTCCAACGGAAACGCGATTTCTCCAAATGATTTCGTAATTGCTTATTCGACCAATGCTGTGAGTCCACGGATTCGAATCGTAGGGTGGACTGCAGGAGGCTCACATGCATTGACTATCAACCTCTTACAATTTGCAGCAGGCGGAAACGGAAATGTTCCTTCAGATGCCAACGAAGCGGTCATCTCTACATCAATTGATGGAAACTCTACGATTCCTTCGCCAACCCTTGTCAATAACTTATTAACAGTGCAACTGGGGTCCTCTCCAGTGTTTGTAGATGTGCCATGACGGGAAATTTCTGTTTCATACTACATTGGGTCTGTGAAGCCGCGCCGCGTTCCATCGCCATTTTCAGTTGAACTTTTGTCCGATTTTTCGTAACACTTTAGCGGGGAGCCACGTAAACCGTGCCATCCAGAACGACCGTGACGTCACATGAGACATATCCTACGGCACTACTTGCACCGTTCTGTACGAGATTGACCCAGAACGAACCTGGATAGGAGTCGCTTACTGTAAATCCAATGTTTGTGCTGCAGGTCTGGCCTGAGGTTTGAGACAATGTGATTACTGGAGGAGTGAAAAACTCTGGATAGACAATGGTTTGAGTCGAAATAACATTTTGAGCAGCGGATTGGCTAGGAACGTAACCACTCAAATGCATGATGAACTTTTTGTACAGAAAATCAGAACGGACGTACTGGTCGGCATAAGTAGACAAACCGTCAGCATAGAACGCTGGACTATTTGCCTCAAATCTCTCAATCGTTGATTTACTTAAGTTCGCCGTAAAATGAAGACATGAGTAAACGATGTTAAAATTTTCTCCACTCAAATAAACGTTTCTTAATGCAGAGTCGCCAAACACAACGCCATATATTGGATTGGCTGAAGAGTTGGAGCCTCCGGTGTAAGTATTTCCGTGAAGCGTGACTTGCTCCGTTAGATAACTTCGTCCAGCATTTACGAAATTGACCATGCTAGTGTTTGGAGTGCCATTGGCATCGAAATGATTGTTCTCTATCTGTACCGACACGGTGTTATGCAGAGTGTTTGTAACTGTCAATAGAGAAGTTCCAGCAACATTCGTATCGAAGTAATTTCCTTCGATGATTTCATTAAAGGAACTATCAATATTGAAATTTGAATTAACAAACTGGTTATTCAAGAAATTGATGGCGTTTCCCGAAAGGACCGATACGGTCGACGCCCAGAAGTGATTTCCGGTGAAAACCCAACCTTCCCAGGCATCTGCCGCTATTCCCGTAACGAGAGGATTTAGCGCTACCATAGCTCGGAACACACAGCCCGTTACGGTTGATACTTGGGAACTGTTCACTGCGGTTGTCGTCCCATAAGGCTGTATTCCGACCCCGGTACCGTCAGAGCTAGTGAAAGTGTCATCTGCGAGAATATTGAAGTCCGCTCCAGTTGTCCGATACGCAACCGCGCCAGACGATAAATAAAAATTGCTTTTTAAGATTGAAATGCCTTGATTCCCCGAAGAAGAAAACGCAAGATTATCCTGAATCAAAATACCCGCGTTGCTTTTGTAGAGAGCTAACCCTTCAAAGGTGATTCTGTTATTTACCGTTCCCGACGTTGAAGAACGATAAAAACAAGGGTTGCCAAAGCAAGAAATAGAGTTTCCACTAAAAGTTATGTTTTTAGTCTTAGGGAGCATAACCTGTCCCATCACGACGCTATTCATCAATACAATCCTGCAATTCAATGAACAATTAGTGCCGGCATTCTGTATTGCGCTCGTATTATCGTTTATGCCATCACCATTTATGTAGGTAATATCATTCGTTTGCGCGGACGCGGAGAAGCACGCGAACAGCATAATGGATAGCAGTATTTTCATGGATCCCCCTATTGTTGGCTACTGCGGACTCTATGCTACTAATATGAAAGCTTCGTTGCATCCGGTTCCCATTGACCGACCATCCCTAAGATCTATAACAGATGTCCCCACTGAACCGGCCGCAATCTCGCGATTCATACAGCCTGATGAAGGCACGAGCTTGCCTTGGGACGGTTATCAACTTCTCTCAACGAAAGAAGCTGGCAAATATCGACCAAAACGATTGACCACCCCTTCAACGAAGAACAACCCTTCGCAGAATTTGGTGGGGTAAGGGCTATGCCATTGCCCCAGCTCGATCCCGATTTGCTAGGATGACTATTCAACTATCGGCCAGGCTGCCCAGTCGTTCAGCGTATCGCCATTCATCTTCCCGCTCTTTGAGACCGACCGTAGTAACCGGCCATCCTCGATGCCGGCCGCAGTCATCCAGGCATGTATAACCAGAAGAGAACCCGCCTGGGCAACTGGCTGACCCGGGAGCAGGCCAAGGAGCTGCAGTGCGGTGTGGCCTTCATCCTTTTGATGACATATCCTTTTTTTTGATTGAGTACAGCTAAAAGAAAATTTATTTTCTTCTATTGGCAGTTAGGCCCACCTGAGGTATTTTTAGCACTGTTTCCTTTTACTTTTTACTTCTGTTCCTAGAGGATTTTCGGACATGAGCTATTTTTGTGCCTGCTGTGTTTCTCTGCCTACTCCCCATCCCTCGCATTACCGGTATCTATCTCCTTCTAGCTTTCCGATCTGAAGCTGTTGCTCATTTCCATTCCGAAATGTAGGAGTTGTTCATCCTCCTCGTTTGCAAGGTTGGTAGATGGCTTTAACTCGACTGACTTATTGTGGAGATAAGAATGTTCCGTAATGCATATTTGCGAAAAGCTCTCATCCTCGTCGCTCACCTCCTAGCGACCTCCCATATCTTTTTGTGGATTGCATCTAGCGGCGTCGCATTCGCCCAATCCCAGACAGAGAGCCCTTCATCAAAGGACTTCACTCGAATAATGGGAGCCGAAGATAACGAGATTGCCGATCCCGGAGCGCCTTTAGCCTCAGGGCAGAGCGATCCGCTAGCCCTGCAGGCAATTACCGCCTTCCTCGCTGCAGTGAATGGCAGAGCGTGGAGCGGGATGCAGGCTACCGGCACGCTGACTTCGCCTGAAGCTCCACAAAGTCAAAATCCAGCTGTCTTGACGATCAAAGATGGAGATTCATTCCGGCTGGATGTGAATACGACCACGGGTCAGCGGAGTACTAGAATTCACGGAACGTCCGGAATCATCCAGGAAAGCAATGGCACGAAACATACGTTGCCGCCGGCAACGGCCTTAGATGGTCTCTTCGCCTTCCCCCAATTGATGATGATTACTTTTCCAGACGCGCAAACCTCAGTTCTCGATCGAGGAACCGTTGCGATCAACGGGCGATCATTGCACAGGATCTCCGTTCAGCATACTTTTTCGACTGAAGCTACATCAGTCACCGTCACCCAACCGACCATTGTGGATCTTTATTTTGATCCTACGACCCACCTGCTCCTCAAGAGCGCGGCATGGATACAAGTCGATACAGCAGATCGAGCGAAGTATCTACAGGTAGTTACCTATGGTGACTATCAGACTGTCAACGGAATTGTTCTGCCTTTTTCCTATAGCCAGACGCTCAATGGACAAAGGCAATGGTCCCTGCAGTTGACTAATATTCAACTCAGTCCCGCCGTCGAAACCTCTCTTTTTACCTTCTAAGGATGGCTCGTGAAAAAGCTACTTGCGGTATTTCTCTGCCTTGTGTCGGGTGCGGCGGTTCAGAATTCTATATACGCCCAGAGTTATCTCTATCAAACTGGAAACCCTCAGTTTAGTACTCAGATTCCCATTGAGAATGGATTTATCAACGTCAATAACGGCGATATCCATATTGAAATACCCTTGGCTGCGAATGCACAACGAGGGAATCTACAGCTCAATGAGCGCCTCATCTACGACAGTCGCATATGGAAGCTTGTCTCTAATGGCGGTGTCTCATGGCAGCCCACAAATGTTCCCAACTCCGTAGGTGGATGGGTCTTCTCATCGGGCGTGCAATCTGGCACATACAGCTTCATCTCAGCTCAGGAAACGGCTATCTGTGACGGAGCTGCTGGGTTCGGCTATACCATCCATTATAAATTTACGTGGACGGACTCCCAAGGAACGACACATCCATTTTCCGACACCGCACAAACCCAAGAGTTACAAAGTGGTGGTCCACATTGCCTCAATTACTCTGGTCCGATCAAAGCGATCCCGGCTGCGACTGCCTACGCCACCGATGGTAGCGGCTATTTCGCGGCAGTTTCGAACTATGAGACGCTTACGGTCTATGACAGGCAGGGAAACCAGTACAATCCCACCTTTTTCACGCAAACTCCTTCCCTTAACTCCAAAGTCATTGACGCGAACGGCAATTATTGGTCCCAGGACGCCAGCGGTAATCTCATCGACACGGTCGGACGGACGCCGGTCAAGGTCAGCAAGAGCGGCAATCTCACTTTTTTCGATGTATTAGGCGAGGGCGGTGTAAACCAGCGTTATACGTTGACTACGGAAACGATTTTCTTCAATACCAGTTTTGGTCAACCGGGGGTCGCGGAATCCGTTGGAACTTTCACCGGCGTACAGAGTATTCAACTGCCGGACGGCAGTAGTTACTCCTTTGCATATGATTCAGGCACTGCGCCTGGAAACTACGGTGAACTAACAAGCATAACTTTGCCGACAGGCGGCGTGATCCAGTATGGATACACAAACTTCCAGGACTCCTTTCAAAATCAAAATCGTTGGGTTCATACCCGTTTGAAGGATGGTGGGACAACGACGTTTACTCCGGCAACTATTTCTCGCTGCACAGCGACCCAGGGTTGTCAGGAAACAGTCACCGTGACCAGCCCTCCAGATAAGGTTAGTCCGTCAGGTAACGATACGGTCTATACCTTTACCCTCGATAATGGTTCGTACCTCGACGGCGGTTCGTGGAATAGCGGGATCGATGCCTATCAAGGATTGGCAAGTGGCGGAGCGAAGCTTAAGTCCGTCAATACGGCATACACATATGCACAACTGTCTTATGTTCTAAACGTAAATGGGGTTGGCCTGCCAGCTGGCAATTACGAAGTTCCAAGCACCATAACAACCCAAACAGTTTTGCCATCTGGTCTGACATCACAGACAATTACAACTATGGACTTCTCCGGTGGCTTGCCCACTTCGATCAAAGAATGGGATTATTATCCCTCTGGGGGAGCACCTACATCTCCGACCCGCGAAACAGACTCTGTGTATTCCTACTTGGGCAACGGACTAACTCTGCCTACTCAAGTGACCATTAAGGATGGTGTTGGAAATCAAATCGCCCAAACATCTTACGTTTATGATGAAACGGCAGGTTCCGGCCACGCTGCACTTGCGCCCGTAGCGAGTATTCCCCAGGAACCGCTGCCTGTGACAGGAAGCCGCGGTAATCTCACCACTACCTCGCGATGGCTCAACACGACGGGCGCACTCATCAGCAGCATGGCCACATATGATAGTGCCGGGTCGGTGTTGAGCAGCACCGACCCCAATGGCACCACAACCTATGGGCATGACAGTACGGACAGCTTCGTCACTCAGGTGACCCGTCCAACAACCAATGGAGTTCAACACATCTCCACGTCAGTCTATGATCCGAGCACGGGACTCATGACGCGTTCCGATGATGAGAGTAGTTACGCTCAGGGGTCGATTCATTCCACGCTCTATACGTATGAGTCAGCGCTGAATCGCATCCAATCTGTCACTTATCCGGACGGAGGGCAAACGACCTATACCTATCCATCAGCGAGGGAAGTAGATAGTACAAGACTCGCAACGCCTGATCCGTCGATATCTTCTCAGGCCATAGCGGATAGTTATGGACGCCCATTTCAAGTCGTGCAAGCTGGAGTTTCCAGCGAAACAAGCTACGATTTGAATGGGAGAGTTTTTTGTATTACTAATCCGCATTTTGTTGGATCCTCCTCCACAACAGACGGCAGTACCTGTACGACACAATATGATGGCTTGAGCCGTCCAACGGTCCAGACTCAGCCCGATGGTAGTACTCTCGGTTGGTCATATCGAGGAAATGTGACAACGTCTACCGATGAGGGCGGTCACTCATGGCAGCAAACCACGGATGCGCTGGGCCGCTTGCTAAACGTTACGGAGCCTACTGGCGCTTCGACAGGTTATATCTACGACCTGCTGAATAATCTGCGCACTATGAATCAACTTGGATTGCCCGGAGAAGTACCGCGTGTGCGGGGTTTTGTTTATGACAGCTTGTCCCGTTTGACGTCTGCTACCAATCCTGAGTCCGGGACCGTTGGCTACGGCTACGATGCCAACGGCAACATGATAAATAAAACGGATGCGCGAGGAGTCACGACCACTTTCGTCTACGATCTGCTCAACCGGTTGACTGCGAAAACATCATCCGACGGATCTGTCCATTATGAATATCTGTATGACGTGAGTGGGGCACCCAACGGTGTTGGACGGCTTAGCCACTCTTCAAATGACATCAATGCAGCTGCGGCTCGTTCTTACGATGCAATGGGCCGGATCATTAAACAACAGTATTGCATTCCAAGTGACTGCCCTTCTTACTCAAGTCAAGTGAACGCTCAATATGATCTCGCCGGAAATCTCATTTCACTCACCTATCCCGATGGCCGCGTCGTAAATCAAACGTGGGACAGCGGTGGTCATCTTTCTTCGGTGACGGACGCTATCGGGGCCCAGTATTTGACACCACAGTCTACCTACAATCCCGATGGAAGCTCGTTGACGATCTGGCGCGGGAATGGCGTAGCCAGTGGGTTCGAGCGTAACAGTCGCCAGCAGCCTTGGGCTTGGAATGTCGCTCGGATCGACGCAAACGCTCCGGGCAACCGAGGGTTACTTCTAAAGGAAGCCTGCTATGGCCCCGCAACGCCGTCCCCGAGTCCCAACGCCGTTCCAGCTTGTCCTTCATTCGGGATAGGCAATAATGGAAATATCTGGAGTATTATCGACGGTTCAGTGAGTGGTCATACGCAAACGTACAGTTATGATAGCCTCAACCGCCTATCTACTATGATCCAGGCGGATGCAGGTATGCAACAGACCTATCAATACGATTCCTTCGGTAATCTCAATCAGGTATTCCCAGCAACCTTGGGCGGATCGGTCGGTGTGCTTCCGAACAATCAGATTCAAGGTATCGGTTACGACGGAGCGGGAAATGCAGCCGTGTACGACAATGGGCTGTTCACGACGACCTACGCGTATGATGCGGAGAACCAGCTGACGAATGTCAACAATGGGGCGGCTGTTTATACCTATGACGCCGATGGAAATCGCGTTCGCAAGGATACGGGCGGACAATGGACGGAATACATTCATTTCAACGGCCAGACCATGGCGGAAAAAAACGACGATGGAACCTGGAGTGACTACATCTTTGCTAACGGTCAACGTCTGGCGCGAGCGGATAACTACGATATTCGTATCCGCATGAGCGGGACCAATTGCTCGGGTTGCAGCAGTACGAATACTTTTGCCGGCACTCAGTCACTGACCAATGCGAACGGTACCGTTATAAGACCAGGGGATCTGCTCACATGGCGACAATATCAGGATGGGGTTGGTAGGGGTGGAATCAGCGTTGCCTTTAGCAACAATACTGTCGGCAGTTCTGGTGTGCTGCGAGCTCTCGATGGCGAGCTCACCGATGCTGATACAAGAACGAATAATTGGTATCAGCGGGTGGCAGATCTTAGCCCATATGCTGGATTAACTGTTTCGAATCTGAATCTCTACAATTACCAAGGAGGCGCGCCGGGTAATTGGGATATTTATCTCGGAGATATCTCCCTCGTGCATACGGATGGGACATTTGTTCCGATCTATGACCGGACTATGATGGGACTCGCACAATTTACCCCTGGAGCTGCAGAAAGTAGTGTTTCCGTGATTACGGAAAAGGCGCCGGATTCCTCCGACCCGCTCAATACCGCCTATTATCATTATGATCAGGTGGGATCGGTCCTATTCATGACAGATGCAGGTGGGTGGCCGATCTCTTCTGATTCCTATTATCCGTTTGGTCAGGCGGGTGGTCCCGTTCCCCTCACAACACCTGGTATCGGTAATCACTATAAGTTCACCGGCCAGGAGCGCGACTCTGAATCCGGTCTCGACAACTTCAATGCGAGATACCATCTTTCCGCCCTCGGACGCTTCATGTCGCCTGACCCCTACAACGGCTCCTTCGACCTCTCAAACCCCCAGAGCTTTAACCGATATGTCTACGTTAATGACAGACCGCTCACTTCTACCGATCCAACGGGACTGTTCATATTGCCGCCCGGGCCTACCGGTGCCCTCTGTGGCCCATGTGCGGGCATTATCGCTGGGGCCGGTGCGATCTATGATCTTGGAAAGCTATTAGGATGGTGGGGTGGCTCCGGCTTCCATGGGACTCTGACACCGAGACCCGAGGGCACGGGAACACCTGATTGGAATAATCCCTGGAGCGAACATATAGGTCTGCCTGCCGGGGGACCGGCCTTCGGCGGCGGTGGTCTGGGAGGATTGCTTGGTCTGCCTTCAACAGCATGCGAGTTCGGCGCTTGCGGAGCAGGGCCGAGTTCCTTCCAAGCTGCTGGCGGTGCCGTCGCAGGTACGATTGTCTGCCAGCTCGCGGAGCCATGCGGGGCGATTGAAGACTCGCTCTTAGTTATAGGTGCCGCAGCGATTGCTGGGATTGATGCCTACAACATCTATCGCGGACGCACGAACGTCGCGGACACAGGAATCACTTCTGAGGCTCAGCAACTGGTCAGCAGCGGGAAATTCCCGTCGATCTGTGCTGCCCTAGCGTTTCTACAGTCGACGACCCGAGATTCTGCCAGGCTGCAAAAGATCAAGGCGACGCAGAAGGCTTTCGGTTGCAGGCGAAACAGTACTCAATCATGAACGATCTGGAGACTTTATGAGCGATCCTTTTATCCCTGAGAGCACGGAATGGTTCATCGGCGAGCTTGTGGAAGAGTTCCGGTCCGCCGATCAGCCAGAGAACCTAGTTCACATCAACACAATCCTAATCCAGGCCGATTCGCCGGAGGTCGCATACGGTAAGGCCCTCACTCTGGGCGAATCGGCAAATCGGGTTTTCACGAACAGCGATGGCGTAGATGTTCGCGTGACCTTCAGGGGATTGCGCGGCCTCTATCCCATCTATGACCGCTTGGAAGATGGTGCGGAGCTGCTGTACGAGAAACGCGAAGGGATGAGCGATGAGGCGATTGCCAAGATGGTCAAGCCCAAAGAAGAGCTGGCCGTCTTCAGTCCAACTTGGGACGACAAGTAGCTGCCGAGTCGCTGTCTCCATCTTCTCAGCCCTCGGAAATCCCTGCCTGTCACTTTCAGAATTATTTGGGCTCTTCCGTACATTTGGTGATTCTGCTCAATTTTGTCGAGAGCCACTAATCTGTTGCTGAATTCATGAGCATTAGGAGGTCGCCAACCATAAGTTTGGAGGCGACTGCTGAGGTTCGCTTCTTTGCAGCACTTTTGAGTCGATCTTCACCAAAAGTGAGGAAGAGCCCAGATAATTAGTCAAGCAACACGCAGATCTATGTGTACCGGAACGTTTCTTAACGCTCTTGGACCTTCGGAGCTTGAGACGGTTGTTTGATTGGAACCACTTCTGGCATCCCCTCTCCGTTGACCTGAAGTCTTACTTCCTCTGCCCTCCATCCATGGTTGATATAAAGGCTTTGAATCATCTGCTGTTGCTTGAGATAGGCAATTGTTTGTTTCTCTTCCGCTAATTGATGTTCTAAGATCGCAACCTTAAGAGTGAGCGCTTCAACATTCGTGAGTTTTGGGGCTTCTTGCGCCATCAAAGGTGCGGCCAACAGTGCGAAGTAGATTTTATTACGCATGAAGTTTCCTAATTGCAGGTGCAGGAGCCGGTGCCACTGACCGCTCCAGTACAATTGCCAATGGTGCGCGGCGATGTCGATTTGACGCAGGCAATTTGTCCTGTCGTCAGGAACCCAGCTTGAACGATGGAATCTGATGTAGAGATTGTGGCGCCACCTCCTATCTGCAAGGTAAGAGCCGTGAGGGAAGTATTGAATTGTCCTTTGGCCGCTCGCAAATCACCATTATCAAACACTGCAAACTGAGCGTTGGATACCGAACTCGAAGTAACGGCGATTGCCACCTTAGCAGGATCAGCATCAGGCAGACCGATCAAGATATCCGCCGTCTTGCTCGTCCGGCTCTGAAGGTTTAAGCCGTAGTCGCGATAGGCATTGACACCGATCGCAGTCACGAATCCTGTGTTCGGCCCCTGCGATCCAACATTTCCAATCAGTATTCCCACTCCAGAATACTTGCCGGTGTTGCTGCCACCGACGAGGTTAAGGGCGATGCCTGCCGTGCCATCTCCGGGGTCGTCCGTACTATTGTTATTTCCCAGATCGATCTCAAGACCATCGGCCACGTTGTTGAAGTTGTCGTACTGGATATTGATGTTTTCTCCCCATAAGGCCCGGTTGCCGCCAGTTCGATGCGATGAGATTGTTAGGCCACCCGTATTTCCGTGAATACCATCATGTGCGGTTCCTCCATCAGTTGCGAGCGATTCAAGGTCTAAGGCCCAAGGACCGGAATTTGTGGTACCCGATAGCGTCTCCCAGGATTGAAGAGCAGCGGCATTGACTATGTACTGATGGAAATAGTGGAAGTCTGGGACACCGTTATTGAATCCGCCCGCGCCGTTATAGAAACGTTGATCTTCAATGGAGACGTTCGAGCCGGGTGAAGTCCATCCTACGCCCGTTGGCGCATAGGATGGGATCACGATATAGCAGGGGTTGCTGCCACAGGCCGCGATCGCTGCATTCACCCTTGCCACGACTGTACCGCCTGAAAATAGCTCCTCGTTCCATACCCCGTTCAATTGCATGGCGCCCTGTGATGAGGACACGGGAGTTTGGACAACTGCTGTGCCCTGGATCTGGTTTGGACTGATTGACTGTGCATGCAGTGTCCCTCCCATCATTAGGCAGAGATGGAGCTTAGCTATCGATAAGCGCATTAGAGATGTTCCTTCGGATGGAACATAGATCGAGTTCACATTCCTGACGGCTTTAGTCTTCCCACTAACGGTCACTCCGGTCGAATTCTGAGTCCGGAAAAGGAAGAATGACAGACGATTATGAACCTGCATTAGCAGGCAGAGGAGGAAACACCAACCCCCATGCTGAGCTTATAAAGCTTGAGGGGAGGAAACCATCGAGGCAGATACCACGCTACATATCGACCGAACCTAAGAGAAGACATATGCTATCACTTTCATGCAGGGACCTAGACTAGGTCAGTTCTTCAAGGTACAACGGGAGCTCCGCTATGTGCTTGCTGAATGAAATTTAGACGTAGGCGATTCTTCGGTCAAGAGGGTCCATAACAAATGCTGCTGCAACCAAAGTTGCAGGCAAGATGGCAGTCAACTTGCATTAGTGGCAACCTTCCTTAATAGAGACCGAAGCACAAATAGATCGACGCGTTGAGAGTTCACAAACCAAAGATTCTAGGCTCGTCATCTGTTTGAGATTGCAGTTCGCATCGTTGTCAATCTGTGTGGCCGTGAACTTCTATTCACGTTCCCTCGCCGCCTGCAGAGAACCGCCTTTGCCCGCGTCGCCTACAGCCTACGGCTTCACGGCTGGGCGCATCGCAGACAAAGGATCCAATGTCCGTGCTCTAATACGGTTACCGGCCCATATCTCTCGTTCGTGGCGGGCATTGAGAATGAACCGAGACGGGTTGAGACTGATGAACTCTTCTCGTGTGGTTCCCAGATGACCATAATGGTTTGCCTTCGTGAGATCCAGAACGCGCGGCAAAGTGGGGGCACCTCAAGAATGTATGGTCCGCCGTCGAACTGCAAGGGGAAAGCGTGGGACGAGAGCCATGTCTGCGCAAATGTATTCGGCCTTTTTGTGGAGATCAGATCTCCTGGCCATGATGAGTTGCGCGCGTGCTGTTCCTGATAAAGGGAGCGGTCGTTAAAGACCATTCTTGAGGGCAGGTTGCGGGCACGCCGTTGGGACTGTTCTTTCGTCTTTACTGTTCCTATGCAGACCTTGGTGGGTAAACTGTTCAACTGTCGTCGTAGGGTGGGAAAGTGGAAAGGGCGTCAGCGCTTTCCAAGCCGAAGGCGTCTTTTCCACCCTGGGTTTATGCGCTCGCCGAACTCGGGAGCGCTCGATATTGCTTACCAGTTGACAACACAGCCCAGGCAATTCTTGCCAGCTTATTGGCTGTGGCTGTGACCACAACAGTGAGCGGTGCTCGGGTCTGCAACGCATCGAGCCACGCTCCGAAGGGTGCTCGTTCTCGTTTCATGCGCACCACGGCAGCACGTGCTCCATGGATCAGGATTTTTCGCAGGTAGCTGTT
>NZ_JAAVUR010000026.1 GCF_018449545.1 Granulicella sp. dw_53
GGGAAGCAATGACCAGGGAAGGCTCTCAGTTCTCTCACTCGGCTAGATCCAGATGTTTTCCAACGAAGCACGTCGATATTCTTGTGTCCATGACCGAAGCCAACGCTTTGCAGTTGACGTTTAGGGATCTTATCGAGGATGACGCGGCGGCGGTTTTGGACCTCGTTCGTTCTGTTCTTGAGGTTGCGAAGAGGACGGTGACTTCTCGTGAAGAATTCACCATCAGCGAGGTAGAAGAGCGCACGTATCTTCGGACCTTCCGGACTAGCGGATGCAACCTGGCTCTCGGGGCTTTTCATGATGAGAGGCTGCTTGGCGTGCTGTTTATGGAGCAGCTTCCAAAGCTTAGGAATCGCCATCGCGCCACGCTTGGCATGAGCGTTCACCCGACGATGTGGTCGCGCAAGATAGGTAGTCGTCTCCTACAGAATTTATTGGGTCGGTCTGAAGTGCTTGACTGCTTTCATCAACTGGAAGCATCGGTTCTATCGAACAACGTCGCTAGCCAACGAATTTTTAGATCCGCTGGTTTCCAGCAGATTGGTACAGTTCCAGAGGCCGTCTTGCTGGATGGAGCCTATCTCGACGAAATCTTATTTGTTCTGAAGCTTAGGTGAGTGGGCGAGGTTATTACTGCGAAAACAGATTGTGTTTCCCACCCTTCGCAAAAGCGCGAAGAATGGGGCACCCGGGCTGTTTGGGTTGGGGAGGGCAACGCGTAAAACAAACAACTGCAAGTGCAACCGCAACTACAACTACAACTACAACTGCAACTGCAACTACAACTGCAACTGCAAAGACAACCGCAGGTCCTTCGACTGCGTAACTCGCGATGAAGCTGCGAGTTACTTCGCTCAGGATGACAAATTTTGTGGGATGTTTGTGTTAATGGCGTGGTAGGGAGGGGTTGTGGTTCCTCAGCCATCTTGCGATTAGGCGATCTCAGGATGGGTGGTTTGTGTTTGGGTGTTCTTTTTCGTAGAGCTAAAGCCGTGCGCTAATCCTGACTGCAAATGCAAACGCAACGGCAATTACAAGAACAACTACAACAGCAACTGCTAATACAGGGGTCCTTCACTGAGTGAAGGATGATGGGTGCAAGAAGCAACAGCAACGGCGAAGTTCAGTTTCTCCGTTAGTCCGGCTTCTTCCTTTAGCTTCTCCCTTTATTTGTGAGTTGCCATCATGGAGAGCCAGGCTGCCTCCGATGGGAGGTCGTGGGTTTGCCAGCCGAAGCGGGCATCGAGCCAGTCGAGGATGACGTCGGCGATCTGGTCGCTGTTGCGCTCCATCATGAGCATGTGTCCGTTGCCTGTGATGCCGTAGTCGGGCAGCCAGGCGAAGTTTACCGAGGCGCCCTGTTCTGCGATCCAGTCGGCTATGGCTTTGTCTACGTGGCGGGGGTGGTCGAGATCTTCTCCGCCGGTGACGACCATTACAGGCTTCCCGATGAAGCAGGTTGTGTCTTGTACGCGCAGCTGGGAGCCGTAGACGTTCAGCCGCTCGTGCAGCAGGCGGAGGCCGGTGTGGGTCAGCAGGGCGGTGTATGAGACGAGTCCTTCTTTGGAGAAGTGGCGGCTGCCTCCTACAAAGTGGGTCGCGGCGAACTCGGGGGTGGCCAGGAAGGCGTTTTCTTTCGGGAAGTTCGAGATGCGGAACGGTGTGCGGATCAGCAGGCCGTCTTCGTTGTCGCAGAGGACCTCGGGCTCGGGATGGATGTTGCCGGGAGGCGCGGGCGCGATTGCTACGTGGGCGAGGATGTTGTCGCCGCAGAGCTCGGTGAGTCTCCAGCCGAAGGCGCTGGACATGCCGTGGCTCAACAGGATGACCGGTCTGTCGAGGTGGGAGAGGAGCGAGCACAGGGCCTGGCAGACGCGCTCTCCGGTGAGGATGCTCAGATCGAGCGCGCCGCTGCGCCCGTGACCGGGCCAATCCGGCACGGCGACGGTGTAGCCGCGGGATGCGAAGTGGTAGGCCCAGCCGGGTAGACCTTCGGCTGTTCTGAGGTAGCAGGTTCCGGTGTGAGCGCCGCCGTGAAGCATTACGATGAGCGGCTTCTGCTCGGAGTCTTCGAACTCGTCTGGACTCTCCTCTGGGGTGAGGAGATCGAAGTAGATTGATACGGGACGGGTGACAAAATCGACGCTGTGGTTGATCTTCATGCGTTTCCCCTTACGGCTCTGTGGGCTATTTTTGAACTCTCTACGTTATGGGTGTGGGTATGGGTTATAACTGTGGCCTCGCGTGGAGGACTTCCCTCCCCCGCTTCCTTCTGGGTTGTCGAACAGGGTGTGGTGCCCGGATGAACCGTTCTGCTATCGATGTGTGGCCTGTTTACGAGGGCTCATCATCGAAGTGCCGGAGTGAGACTGGCTCCCGGGCGGGTGCCTTGTGTATGCCGTCTTCCCGACATTGAAGCGATTTTCTAGTACTCCCTGCTCAACTTCTTGAGTAGGAAACACTGGGTGTTTCGGTTTATTCCGTAGGTTGGGGCTGTGAGAGGTTCTCCATTTTATCGATAAGTGGCGTTGGACTAGATGCTTCTGACTAAGTGCGGATGGGTCAAGGTTTGAGAGGTGGAGGCCCGTTGCGGGCGGCGTGGAGGAATTGAGATACTGATCTATGGACTTACGTTACGACCAAGCGTTTTACGAGTTACTGTCGGGTAGCTTTGAGAGACTGGTTCACCGGCCTTTGGTGCCGAGTGAGGTTCGCCCGGAGGATGCGGCGCGGTGGCTTTATGAAGATGCTCCCTTCGGAGTGCTCGCGCACAATACGGCGGACGATCCCATTTTTGTGTATGGGAACAAGACGGTGCAGGAGCGGTTCGAATACTCCTGGGAGGAGCTGACCGCGCTGCCGTCGCGCCTCTCGGCAGAGGCACCTGAACGGAGTGAGCGGCAGAGGTTTCTCGATGAGGTGCAACAGAATGGGTTTGTTGCGGGCTATCGCGGGATCCGCATTACGAAGTCCGGGAGACGATTCTGGATCGAAGATGCGATCGTGTGGCAGCTTACGGATGGTGACGGGATCTATCGGGGGCAGGCTGCGCTTTTACCGCGGACTTCGGATCTGTAAGGCGTCATAAGGGCGGCTCTCCTATAGGGGTACAGGAGAGCTGGGTTAGAGCGCGGTGGCCAAGGTGACAGCGAAGAGGTGGTTGGGGTCGTGCCAGGTCTGGGAGGTGGCGAAGCGAGATTGGGACAGCAGGGACGAGATGGCGGCGGGGGAGAACTTGTGGCTGTTCTCGGTGTGGATGGTCTCGCCCTGGCGGAAGTGAAGGGTGAGTTTGGGGGTGGTTGCGGTGGCGGGGATGGTTACGGTCTGGGGGCGGAGGGATTCGAGGTGCATCTCGATGCGGGACTCGGTGGGGTTCCAGATGGCCTTGTGGCCGAAGGCGGCGATGTTGAAGTTGGCGCCGAGGTCGCGGTTGAGGCGGGTGAGGACGTTGAGGTTGAAGGCGGCGGTGGTGCCGGAGGCGTCGTCGTAGGCGGCGAGGAGGTCAGCGGTGGTCTTGTGGGGGCCGGGCGCGAGGTCGGTGCCGAGGAGGAGCACGTCTCCGGGCTGAAGCTGGTCGCGGAGGTTGCTGAGGACGTCGACGGCGTCGGTGGGGGAGAAGTTGCCGATGCTGGAGCCGATGTAGAGGGCCAGGGTGCGGGTGTTGGGGAGGCGGTCGAGGGGGAGCGGCTCGCGGGTGTAGTCGGCGACCTGGCAGCGGACGGTGACGCCGGGGATGTTGGCGAGGATGTTCTCGGAGGCTTCGGCGAGGGCGGACTCGGAGACGTCCACGGGCTGGTAGACGATGCTTCCCTGCTGGCGGACGGCGGCGGCGAGGAGGATGCCGGTCTTGGTGGCGGTGCCGGCGCCGAGCTCGATGAGGGTGAGAGCTGGAGAAGAGGCGAGGTCGCTGGCGGCGGCGTGGCGGATGATGTCGTCGGCGTAGGTGGTGAAGATGCCGCGCTCGGTGCGGGTGAGGTAGTACTCGGGGAGCTGGGTGATCTGCTCGAAGAGGCGGGAGCCGGCTTCGTCGTAGAAGAGCCAGGGAGAGAGGGTCTTGGGGTTGGCGGTGAGGCCGGCTTGGGCCTCGCGGGCGACGGCTTCAGAGGTGGCGGTCAGGAGGGGTTCTGCTGCGACGGTAGATGATGACACGTAGGTTCCTCTGGAGTGCGTTGCGACGTGGCGACGGCTACTTCAAGGCTCTGGCTCCACCGCTGTCTGATTGTGATGCATCCGAGAGAGGATTTCGACCTATTTCTTCCTCTATTCCCGGATGGGTCTTGCTGGCTGGTGGAGATCCGTTAGGTTGTTCCTGGGTTGTCTGGGTTATCTGGATTGTCCTGGGCCAGGCGGAGGCCGGAGAACTGCCAGCGGGTGGCCGGGGAGAAGAAGTTTCGGTAGGTGGCTCGGATATGGGTGGTAGGCGTGCCGCAGGAGCCTCCGCGGAGGACGACCTGGGAGGACATGAATTTGCCGTTGTACTCGCCGAGGGCTCCGGGGAGGGGTTTGTAGCCGGGGTATCCGGTGTAGCCGGACTGGGTCCACTCCCAGACGTCGCCGTAGATCTGCTGGAGGCCGGGGATGGAGGCGGCGGGGATGGGGTGGAGGTGGTTGGACTCGAGCAGGTTGCCGTGGTGGGGCTGCTGGGAGGCGGCGTGCTCCCATTCGAACTCGGTGGGGAGGCGGTAGCCGGCCCAGCGGGCGTAGGCGTCGGCCTCGAAGAAGCTGAGGTGGCAGACGGGGGTCTCGGAGAGGTCGGAGAGGGGGATGAAGCCGTGGAGGGTGTAGACACACCAGCCGGATTCGGTGGCGTTGTCGCGCTGCCAGTAGAGGGGCGCTTGCCAGCCCTCGTTGCGGATGGTGGTCCAGCCCTCGGAGAGCCAGAGCTCGGGGCGGGTGTAGCCGCCTTCTTCGATGAAGGCGAGGTACTCGGCGCAGGTGACGAGGCGGGTGGCGAGGGAGTAAGGGGCGAGGAAGACCTGGTGCTGTGGGGTCTCGTTGTCGAAGGCGAAGGTGTTGAGGTCGGCAGGATCTGGGGTGACACCGATTCGGGTCAGACCGCCGGGGAAGGCGACCCAGTCCTGCGGAGGCGCAGGGAGGTTGCTGGCGGTTAGGGGTGGAGCTTCGAGGTAGGCGGGGTGGAGGGGGTTGGTGAAGAGGGCGTGCTTGACGTCGGTGGCGATGAGCTCGAGGTGCTGCTGCTCA
The DNA here is from genome assembly GCF_018449545.1 of Granulicella sp. dw_53. GTDB lineage: Bacteria > Acidobacteriota > Terriglobia > Terriglobales > Acidobacteriaceae > Edaphobacter. The sequence goes on from NZ_JAAVUR010000026.1 coordinate 5,203, forward strand.
TGTTCCAGACCTAGGCCGATGCGGCGGGCGGCTTCGTCCTCGATGGGGTGCTCGAGGAGGCGCGCGATGGCGGTGTCGACGTGGGTGCGGTAGGCGAGGATTGCGTCGAGGGGCGGTCGGGAGAAGGAGGCGCGGAGCTTCTTCTCCGGCATGTCGCCGAGGGAGTTGTAGTAGCTGTTGAAGAGCCACTGGAAGTCAGGGTGGAACGGCTGGTAGGCAGCGACGAACTCGCGGAGGACAAAGGTCTCAAAGAACCAGCTGGTGTGGGCGAGGTGCCATTTTACAGGGCTGGCTTCGGGGGAGGACTGGACCATGAGGTCTTCAGGCGACAAGGGGCGGCAGAAGTTGAGCGTGGCAGCGCGGACCGACTGGAAGCGATCGAGAAGGGAGATCGCAGCGGGGGTAGAGGAGGCTAGGGTTTCTGCGATAGGTGTCATATCGGCTCTCGTGAGTAACTCAGATGTGATGCCATTGTAGGGCGGTTCGTTGGTTTATTTTGCTCCTGCATTCGCTCTTGCGTTATGGAGCCTTATGAAATATGGCTGGCGTTGAGGAGGCGAGCGAGGAGGTAGGCTGCGGCGGCGGCGATGCCTCCGATGAGGATAGTTTGAGTGGCGCTGCGGAGCCAGCCGGTGCCGACGAGCTTGCCTTTGATGGCTCCGAAGAGGGCGAGGGCGATGAGGGTGATGACCACGGAGAGCTTGAGGGCCTCTGCGCTGTCGTGCACGAGCATGTAGGGCAGGAGCGGGACGAAGCCTCCGGCGATATAGGCGATAGCAATCGTGAGGGCGGAGCGGTAGGCGCGGTTGGGGGACGGCTTCTCCAGGCCGAGCTCGAAGCGCATCATGAAGTCGACCCAGGCGGTGGGGTTCTGCTTGAGTGCGTCGAGGACGGGGGTGGCGGCGGTACGGTCGACGGAGTACTGCTGGAAGATCTCATAGATCTCCTCTTCTTCGTCGCGGGTGCGGTCGACGATCTCGCGCTCTTCGCGGAGGCGCTCGGAGGTGTAGTGTTCGGCGTCGCCGCGGGCGGCGAGGTAGCCGCCGAGGCCCATGGCAATGGAGCCGGCGGCGATCTCGGCCAGCCCGGCGAGGACGACGATGTGGGAGGAGGCGATGGCTCCGGAGAGGCCAGCGGCGAGGGCGAAGGGGACGGTGAGGCCGTCGGAGAGGCCGATGACGACATCGCGGACGGCCTCAGTGGATTGAAAATGCGTCTCGTTATGGGTGTTACCGGGGCTGGGAGCGACAACGTGCATGCGGGTAGTGTAGTGCAGGGGTGGCGGGAGATTGGTCTGACCAGGGCTGAAGAATTTCGGGGTGGAAGCGTCTTTCGGAGATGGATCGCGTCTGTATGAGCACAAGGAGCTATTTTTCGGATAGCGGCGGATGGTGTAATCCCTGAGGGAAATCGGGACGAGTTGGGGTGGGCCCGAGAGAGCGAGATACGTATGAAGGCACGACTGATTTGGGTTTGGTTGGCGGTGATGGCGACTCTCACGGTTGTAGCTGGAGCGCAGGCGCCTGAGGGCGGCGGTATTGGATCGGGAAATGGCCGGGGGCCGGGGGCGTTTGCCGGGGGGCAGATGGTTCGGGGGACGATCACGGCGGTGGCGGCGGACAGGCTGACGGTGAAGACGGAGGAGGGCGAGGTGTATCAGGTGACCGTCACCGATAACACCCGCCTGATGAAGGCGCGGCAACCGGTGAAGGTCGCGGAGATCAAGGTGGGAGATGGCGTGGGGGCGATGGGAGTGCTGGATGCTCCGACGAAGACGGTGCATGCGGCGATGGTCATGGTGATCGACGCAGAAGAGGTGAAGAAGGCGCGGGAGGGGATGGGCAAGATTTATATCATCGGGAAGGTGACGGCGATCGATGAGGTGAAGTTGACGATCCTGCGGACGGATGGGGTGAGCCAGGTGATCGAGGTGGATGAAGGGACCTCGTTCAAGCGGGGCGGGCGCGGCGCGATGATGATGAATGGCGGTGGAATGGGGATGATGCCGCGGCAGGGTGGAGACGCTCCTGCCGGTGGGACTCGGCCGGGTGGCGGCGGGGAGAGCATCACGCTGGCGGATGTGAAGGTAGGCGATATGGTTGGCGGTCAGGGTGCGGTGAAGCATGGAGTGTTCGTGCCAACGGAGCTTGGGGTGATGGACCCGGCGGCGAGGCGGCGGAGGCCGAATGCGGATGGAAGTGCTCCGGCTGCGGCTCCTGCAGCGGGTGGGGCGGCGGCTGCTCCGCCGGTTCAGTAGGGGCTGGGGGATTGAAGGTCATTTCGGGAATGAGGGATATGTGCGGCGAGTGAGATTTCCTGTCGGTGCAAGTGTATTCGTGTTGGTCGTAGCGGCTGGTTCGTATGGTTGGGGACAGAGTGCGGAGCCTGCTGCGGGACAAGCTCCTGCTGCGGTTCAGGCTCCGGCGGTTGAGACTCCAACTGTTCAGGCTCCGGCGGCTGCTCCCGCTGTCGCGGCTGGGGGGGTGATTCGAGGGACGGTGAAGGCGGGTGTGATTCCGTTGCCGGGCGTGGCGGTGACGGCGACGAATACGCTGACGGGCAAGAAGTATGCGACCAGCACGGATGTTACGGGAGCGTTCGCGATGGCGATTCCGCGTAACGGCCGGTATGTAGTGAAGGCGGATCTGGCGGCGTTTGCTAGTGTGACGCAGGAGGCGGTGATCAATGCTTCTGGAGAGAATGGCGGGAAGCCGGAGCAGGTGGTGGAGTTTGGATTGCAACTGGCTTCGCGGGTGGAGCAACAGCAGCAGAGCGCGGCTAATACTGCGGCTGGCGGGCGGGCGAGCTCTTTGGTGCGGGGGACGCAGTCGCTCAGTCTGACGGGGGGCGAGGCGGATCTTTCGGATGCGAGCGCCGGGGCTGGCAATGCGGGGGCGCAGTTGCCTTCGCTGGCGGGATTGGGTGGGGGTGATGCTGCGGCTACGGACTCGGTTGCAGTGAGTGGGCAGGTAGGGCAGACGAATGGGTTGGCGAACTTCAACGAGGATGAGATACGGCAGCGGATTGGCGATGCCATGGCGCAGGCGCAGCGGCAGGGTGGAGCGCAGGCGGATATCGCCAATGCCGTGGTGGGGATGCTGGGCGGGATGATGGCTGGCGGTGGGCCGGGTGGATTTGGTGGGCCTGGCGGGTTTGGAGGATTTGGTGGCGGAGGACGAGGTGGCCGGGGCGGTGGTGGAGGGGGAGGCGGAGGCGGAGGCGGGTTTCGAGGGTTCAATCCTACACAGCCGCATGGGTCGATTGCGTATACCGGGGCGAACGCGGCTTTGAATGCGACTCAATATTCGACGACAGGCATTCCTATTCCTAAGCCACCTTCGAGTACGAATACGTTGATTGCGAGTTTTACGGGGTCGCCTTATATACCGGGGCTGACGAAGCCGAATCCTAAGCAGTTTGTCTTTATCAGCGTGCAGGGGACGAGGAGTACGCTGCCTTCGAATACGACCGCGGTTGTGCCGACGGTGGCGGAGCGGCTGGGAGATCTATCGGCTGCGGGTACGGTCTACGACCCGAGTACGGGACGTCCGTATGGAGCGGTGAATTGCCTGCCGGCTTTGTATGCGATCAATTCGGCGCCTACGGCTTGCATTCCACAGACGGAGATTAGCCCCTCGGGGCAGGCGCTGTTGAACTACTATCCGCTGCCGAATATTACGCCGACGGGATCGCAGAGCAACTTCCAGACGATTACGAATGCAACGACGCACACGTCGCAGGCTTCAGCACGGTTCAACCGGAGCTTTGGTGATACGCCGATGTTTGGCGGAGGACGGGGCGGCGGAGGTGGTGGGGGAGGACGCAGGCAAGCGCAGAACGCTCCGCTGGCGTTGCGGCAGAGTATTGCGGAGAGCTTCGCGTATAGGCACACGGCGAGTAGCTCGCAGAGCTTTTCGCCTCAGCTTGGCGGCCAGTCGGAGAGTGATGGATACAGCCTTTCGAGTGCCTATACGATTGGGTATGGCAGGATGAACAGCACGGCGACGCTGTCGTGGAACCGGTCGCGCAGTACGGGATCGAACTTCTTTACGAATACGGCGGTTAATCCGGCGGCGGCAGCGGGGGTGTTTGTGGCTGATCCGACGATCTATGGCAACCCGTTTTATTTTGGCGTGCCGTCGGTCAACCTTACGCAGTTCAGCGGGCTGAGCGATGTGACGCCGAGCGATAAGGTGAGCCAGACGATCTCGTTCTCGGACTTTGTGTCGTACCGGTTCAAGAAGCACAACGTGAGGGTGGGCTTCGATGTGCGGCGCATCCATGCGGATTCGATTGGCGGGACGCCGGTGCTAGGGTCGTTCTCGTTCTCGGGGTTTGCGACTGAGAATCCCGCGCAGCAGGCTTGCGTTCCTTCGAGCACGCAGCCTTGCAACTTCGCTGCCAGCGGATCGCCGGTGGCGGACCTGTTGATTGGGTTGCCGCAGCAGACGAGTGTTCAGGCGGGGTTGAACAAGATCTATCTGCGGGCCAACGCACTGGACTGGTATGTGCAAGACGACTTCCGGGTGAAGTCGAATGTGACGCTGAACATCGGGATGCGGTGGGAGTATTTTTCGCCGTATGTCGAGAAGTACAACCGGCTGACGAACCTGAATCACAATGCCGACTTTACCTCGATCTCCGAGGTGTGCGCGACGGTGGCGGCGGGATGCACGGTGGGGTCGCCGCGGTCGCTGGTGAATCCGGATAAGACGATGTACTCGCCGCGGCTGGGGATTGCGTGGCAGCCGAAGAGCAAGTTCACGAAGCAGACGGTGGTGCGGGCGGGGTATGGGATCAACTACAACACGGGGCAGTATGCGGCGTTCGCGCAGTCGCTGGCGTTCCAGCAGCCGTTCGCGGTGACGCAGACGAATACGCTGACCTCCGGCGCGAGCCCGACGACGTGCACCACGGCGAATATGACGCTGACTCATGGGTTCAACTGCTCGACGCAGACGACGCAGAGCAACTATGCGGTGAACCCGAACTATCGGCTGGGGCTGGTGCAGGTTTGGAGTTTGGATATTCAACGGACGCTGCCGGAGGGGATTGTGCTGAACGTCGGGTACAACGGCGGGATGGGCGGGGATCTGGATATTGTGCGGGCTCCGAACCGGACTGCGAGCGGGGTGCTGAATCCGGCTTCGGGGCAGTTCCGTTATGAGGACTCGCTGGGGTTCTCGCGGATCAATGCATTGGCGATCAATGCGAGGAAGCGGCTACAGAAGGGGATCTCGCTGCAGGCTACTTATACGTATGCGCACTCGATCGATAATGCTTCTTCGATTGGACAGGGGACGAGCTCTATTGCGCAGAATGACCTGAATCTGCAGGCGGAGGAGAGTAACTCCACCTTCGATATTCGGCATAAGGTGACGGGCAATTGGATCTACGAGCTGCCGTTTGGGCCGAACAGGGCGTTTCTGAATAAGGGCGGCGTGTGGAGCAAGATTCTGGATGGGTATTCCATCTCGGGCGATTTTACGTTTGCTACGGGGCCTTATGGGACGCCGGTGTTTGCGGGGACGGCGGCGGAGATTGCTTCGGGCGCGGGGAGTTCGCTGCGACCGAATCGGGTGCTGGGGCAGTCGATTGTGGGGGCTGGGACTTTGAAGAACTGGTTCAATCCTGCGGCATTTGCTGTGCCGGCGGCGGGGACCTATGGGAATGCTTCGAGGAATTCGATTCAGTTGCCGGGAACGGTGGCGATCGACGGCTCGCTCTCCAGGACGGTGCCGCTTGGCGATACGCGGAGCTTTGAAGGACGGATCACGGCATCGAATGCGCTGAACACGGTGCAGTATTCGGCGGTAGGCACGACGATCAATTCGCCTAATTTTGGGCAGGTGCTTTCGGCGGCGTCGCCCCGGCAGTTGACGTTTGTGGCGCGGTTCAGGTTTTAAGGGTTAGGGAGTGACGATGCTAGAGCGTTTGGTGGCTGCAAGAGGATGGATCGCGGCGATGCTGATTGGGGCGATGGGGCTCGCGCCTTTGGGTGCGTTGGCGCAGCAGCAGGGTGGGGATGGGACGTTTACGTTGAAGGTGCAGACGGATATCGTGCTGACGAATGTGGTGGTGCGGGATAAGAAGACGGGTGAGGTGGTGAAGGGGTTGAAGGCCAGCGACTTTACGGTGATGGAGAATGGGAAGCCGCAGAAGATCGCCAGCTTCGACTATCAGAATGTCGATGAGGCCGCGGTGCTGAATGAGAAGAGCACGGTGAGTGGGAAGGCTTCGATTGCGGATCTGCTGAACAGGAACCTGGCGGCGGATCCAGCGCAGTTGCGGGATCATCGGTTGATTGTGATGTTCTTCGATCTGAGCAGCATGCAGCCGGAGGATATCGATCGCGCGGTGGAGGGAGCTAGGGATTACATCCAGAAGAAGATGCAGCCGGCGGATCTGGTGTCGGTGGTGAGTCTTGCGACTGGGTTGAGTATGGATCAGGATTTTACGGCGGACAAGGACGCTCTGCTGAAGGCGGTGAACAAGTACAACGGGAGCGAGTCTACGGGGTTTGCCCTGGGCAACGAGGGCGGAGTGACAGATGGGACCGCGGATGACTCGTCTTCTTTTACGGCGGATGACAGCGAGTTCAACGCGTTGAATACGGATCGTCAGTTGTATGCGATTCGGACGATTGCGCGATCGCTGGAGCGGGTGGACCAGAGGAAGAGCATGTTGTACTTCTCGGGTGGGCTGACGCGGCAAGGGATCGAGAACCAGGCGAGTATGCGTGCGGCGACGAATGAGGCCGTGAAGGCGAACATGGCGATCTATAGCGTGGACTCGCGGGGGCTGGAGGCGCTGCCTCCAGTGGGGAATGCTTCGACGGGGAGTCTGCGTGGGACGGCGGCGTATAGCGGGGCGGCGATGCAGAACCAGTTGAACTCGAACTTCAGCTCGCAGGAGACGCTGGGAACGCTGTCGAGCGATACGGGCGGTAAGGCGTTCTTCGATTCGAATGACTTTGCCCCGGCGTTCCAGCAGGTGCAGCATGATACGGAGGCTTACTACATTCTTGGGTTTCGATCGACGAATCCGGCGCGGGATGGAGGGTATCGGCGGCTGACGGTGAAGCTGAACCGCACGGATGCGAGGATGGACTATCGGCCTGGGTACTATGCTCCGGCGGACTTTCAGCACTCGAAGACGGAGGATCGCGAGATCCAGTTGACGGAGCAGTTGCATAGCGATCTGCCGGCTACGGATGTTGCGGTGTATCTGCAGGCGCTTTACTTCCGGCTGGATGAGAACCGGTTCTTTGTGCCGGTGTCGCTGATTGTGCCGGGATCGCAGATTCCCTTTCTGAAGAATGGAGATCGCGATAAGGCGAACATCGATATCCTGGGGCAGGTGAAGAATGCCCAGGGGATTGCGGTTGGGAATATTCACGATACGGTAAAGCTGGCGCTGGATGCGACGCAGCAGGTGCAGAGGAAGAATATCCAGTATTCGACAGGATTTACGTTGGCTCCGGGAAAATATCACCTGAAGTTTGTGGTGCGGGAGAATCAGACGGGGCGGATGGGAAGCTTCGAGACGGATCTGCAGGTACCGGATATGAAGAAGGTGGCGCTGAAGCTGAGCTCGATTGTGATGTCGAGCCAGCAGACTCCTAATACGCAGAAGGGTGGTCCGGGAGGGACGAATCCGTTGGTGCGCGATGGGGTGGAGTGGATTCCGAATGTGCCGCATGTGTTTCGGCAGGACCAGCACCTTTATTTTCTGTATGAGGTGTACGATCCTTCGCGGCAGAAGGATGCTCCAGCGCAGGCTCCTTCTCCGGGGCTGGTGCGGCGGACGACCGGGCCGGTGAAGGTGTTGACGAACATCGAGTTCCTGATGGGTGGGGTGAAGGTATATGAGACGGCGCTGGTGGAGGCGACCGCGGTGAATATTCCGGAGCGGGGAGCGGTAGCGTTTCAGTTTGATGTGCCGCTGACTCAGTTGAAGCCGGGGACGTATGTGTGCCAGGTGAATGTGATCGACGATGCGGGAGGGAGTTTCAGCTTTCCCCGGTTGGCTTTGAAGGTGCAGGGAATGGCGGTTCCGGCGGTTGCCCCGGTGAGTACGCTTCCCGAAGCGCCTGCGCGAGGAGTGCCTGCGACGTAGGTGGCCTTAGGTCGACTGAATATGTATCGAATTTTGGTAAAACCTGTATAGACGGGCCTTGACAGTGGTAGAGGGCAGGAGGAAGATGATGGCCGAACTCCTAAGGGGGTATCTGTCATGTGTTTTCCGGGGCATCACTTCCCTGCTGTACTTTCCTCCCTTTTCCTGGGTCTTCTCGCTCTCCCTGTCTCAGCCCAGCAAAATATGAATCGTAGTGTCGGTCGAGAGCTGGCGCACCAGAGCCCAGAGTGGGCGAGCATCCAACAACATCTTCCTGATCCTGCTACTGCAACTTCGCAGCAGATGGAGTTGCAGGCGGACATCCTCAGGGCTCGACGGTTTCCAGAGGATGCGTTGGAGTTCTATGGCTATGCGTTGAAGCGTGGTGGCGATCCGGGACCGCTCTACAAGAAGATGGGTGTGTCGCAACTGGAGCTGAGGAATACGGTTCTGGCGGAGATGTACTTTCTGAAGGCGGTGAAGGTGAACCGCAAGGATGCAGAGGCGTGGAACAATCTGGGGGCGGTCGATTACATCAGCCATCAGTATGGGGCGGCGGTCGATCACTACAAGAAGGCGATGAAGCTGGATAAGAACTCCGCGATATATCACTCCAACCTGGGGATGGCTTACTTCGACCAGAAGGAGTACAAGAAGGCGCGCAAGGAGATTGCAACTGCGCTGAAGCTGGACCCGGATATCTTCAAACCGAAGTCGAATGCGTCGGGGGTCTCGGCGCATGTCCTTTCGCCGGAGGACAGAGCGCGATTCTGCCTGGAGATGGCGAAGACCTATGCAGCGGCGGGCAACGATGCGGAGATGATCCACTCGCTCTCTATGGCAAGCGAGAATGGGATGGACCTGCTAACAGAGATGGCGAAGGACAAGATCCTCGCATCCCTGAGAGACGATCCTCGCGTTCTGGTGTTGGTCCAGAACCAAAAGGCGTTACGTGCCGGTCAAGCGGGATTGACGCAGGTCGGAGCGGTGGAGCCTTTGGCTGCTCCTGTCCAGTAGCTATTTATTTGTAGGGGCAGTGGCGGCAGTCGGAGTTGCAGCAGTAGCCGCGCTTGAGGTGGTAGGCGGCGGTGAAGACGAGGTATGGGCCTTCGTAGTAGAAGTCTTCCGGCGCGAGGGTGGGGGCTTCGTCTTGCGGCTGCGGAGGCGCGGGTTTGGGGGCGTCTGGCATTAGGCGGCTGGCATTACTGGAACAATCTTAGATCGCCTGGGAGAGTAGGCGGGGTGAGGATTGGCGGCAGCGCTGGCGCTCGTCTGGCGGAGGTGGACTTCACCGGTGGCTGATCTTCTGTTGCTTCGAGGTCGGTGTGCAGTTGGCCGTTGCGGTATTGGACCTGCTTGCCTGGGACGGCGGAGATGCGGTCGCCGGGAACGACGATGCCGACGAGGTTGATGGGGTCTGCTGCAGCTACGGTAATGATGGCGGTGCAGTCGCGAGTGCGGGAGGCGCGGAGGGATTCTACGGCTTGGGGGAGGGCGAACTGCTCGCCTCCGAAGCCGGTGACGAAGCGGCCGCCCCGGACTTCGCCGCGGGCTTCGAGGCGGCGGAGGATGCCGAGGAGGTCGCGCCATTTGGGGGCGTTGGACTCGCGGACGAGGAGGTCGCGAAAGAGGATGCCGTAGCGGCTAAGGAGCATTTTGGCGGCGGATTCGAGGGCGGCGTCGGTGCGGCGAGCCTGGGCGATCGATTCCTGAGCTGGAGTCGCGGCGGCGTTGAGTTCTTCGGAGAGGAGGGACCAGCGCCCTGCGGAACTGCGGGTGGGGCGCTTGGTGGAGGCGTCGGAGGTGGAGGATTTGCGGCGAGGGTCCATCATGCAACGGAGCTGGTCGAAGCCGTCCGCGGCGGCGAGGCCGGCGGTGGCGAGCTCCCAGAGGGCGTGTTGGGTTTGCGGGCGAGTGAGGTTGGCGATGCGCTGGATGTCGTTGGAGAAGCAGGCTCCGCGCTGCTGGAGGAGGGTGCGGACCTGGAGAGCTTCGGGGCTGAGGGCGGCGGCCAGTTTCGATTCTTCGACGGACTGCTGGGCCAGGGCGTGGGGGAGCCAGTCGGCGGACTCGCGAACGTAGAAGGTGATGGGGGCGGCGTTGGTGGGGATAACGCGGCGGGGGGCGGAGCCGTCGCCTGCGGACCAGGCTGGGTGGGGAGAGACGCGGCCCCAGCCTACGGCTCCGGAGAGGCAGAGGGCGTCGAGACAGCGGGGATCGTAGTTGGCGACGCGCGCGGGGAGGAGGGTTCGCTCCCACTCGATGGCAGGGGCTTCGAAGCCTTCGAGTTGCTGGAGGGCTTCGAGGACGCCCTCTTCCCCACTGAGCTGGGTCTGAGGGGCGAGGTGCTGCCAGCCGAGGAGCCAGCGCATGTAGACGGCTGGGGAGACGGCTTCGACCTGTTTGCGCAGGGTGCTGAGGGTGAGGCGGTGGATACGCTGGAGGATGCGACGCTCGCACCATTCGATGTGGTGATCTTCCTCAGTGGCTGGATGCTCGAAGGCTCCGCGCATGAGGAGGCCTTGCATCTCCATGGCTAAGAAGGCCTGGAAGATGGCGGCGGGAGCTAGGTTGAGGCGGTCGGCGAAGGCTGCAGCGGTGGTGGGGCCCAGGATCTGTAGCCAGCCTTGGACGCATTGTTTTAGGGCGGCTTCTTTTGTAACTTGCTCGGTGGCTTTATCAGGCTTGGGCTGATCGGAGGAAGAACAGGCAACGGCAAGTGCAACCGCAGGTCCTTCGACTTCGAGGTCCGCAAGTGCGCGGACCTCTTCGCTCAGGATGACACTTTCTGGGGAGATAACAGCTTCTGAAGGGGGCGTGTAGAGAGCGGAGGTGTGGGGGAGGCGTTCTGTGGCGATCCAGCAGGGTTGGCCTGCGCAGTCTAAGGTGGTGGCTCGGCCGGTGGCTTCGAGGCGGGTGAAGAAGTGGAGCCAGTGGCGGGCGTTGTCGTCGTTCAGCGTGGCGATGGGTAGAGCGACGAGGCTTTGGAGGAGGTCGTGGAGCTCGTGTTCGTCGCGGATGTCGGGCCAGCACTCGCGGCGGACGGTGCTGATGGCTTGCTGATCGAGGCGGCCTGCGCCTTCGGTGACGTTGTCGGGGAGGCCACGGCGCAGGCTGACGGCGCGGGCGCGGCGCTCTTCGAGGCCGGCCTCGTCGAGGAAGGCGTAGGGGTTGGCGTTGAGGAGCTCGTGGGCGAACTGGGAGGGAATGGGAGTGTCGACGGCGAGGCAGCGAATGGCGCCGGACTTGATGCCGCGCAGAACTTCGATGAGGCCTTCGAGGTCCATGGCCTCTTGGAGGACGTCCTTCATGACCTCGTCGACGAGGGGGTGATCGGGGATCTGGATGTCGCCGACGATGGTCTCGAAGCAGGCGGCAGCTTGGGGGAAGACATTGGCCATGAGGTCTTCGGAGCGGGTGCGCTGGATCTGCGGGGCGATGCGTTTGCCCTTGGAGAAGCGCAGGAGCTGGAGGCTGCGTCCGGCGGCCCAGCGCCAGCGGTTCTTGAAGATGGGGCTGGCGATGGCGGCTTGTTCAAGGAGCTCTTTGGCGGTGTGCTCGGTGAGGAACTGGAAGACGTCGGCGAGTGGGAAGGAGTGCTGCTCGGCGAGGGAGATGTTGATGCCGTTGTCGGTAGCGGCGGCTTGCAGCTCGAAGTTGAAGCCACGGCAGAAGCGTTTGCGCAGGGCGAGGCCCCAGGCCTTGTTGATGCGGCCGCCGAAGGGAGCGTGGAGGATAAGCTGCATACCGCCGCCCTCGTCGAAGAAGCGCTCGGCGATGATGGTGGACTTGGATGGCACGGCGCCGAGGACGGCGCGGCCGCAGACGATGTAGGCGATGAGTTGCAAGGCTCCGGAGTGGCAGACGCCGCAGGTTTCGGTAAGCCAGTGGATGGCTGCGGCGACCTCGGGCTGTGCGGGGGAGATGAAGCCGGGTGGGACGTTGGGGGTGAGGGCGGAGATCTGCTCGCGAAGCTCGCCGACTCCATCGGAGAGGACGGCGGTGCGCTGGGGGGCTTCACCCTCCCAGAAGGGGAGGCTGGGGGGAGCGCCGTGGGCGTCTTCCACGAGGACGCGGCCAGCGGCTTCGATGCGCTGGATGCGCCAGCTACTGTTGCCGAGGAGGACGACGTCGCCGGGAGAGGAGTCGACGGCGAAGTGCTCGTCGAGGGTGGCGATTTGTATCCCTTCGGGTTGCAAGATGACGTTGAAGAGAGAGGTGTCGGGGATGGCTCCGCCGTTGGAGATGGCGATCATGCGGGAGCCGCGGCGAGGGTGGAGGTGGCCCTGGATGCTGTCGTGGAGCAGGTACGCACCGTAGCGGCCACGGCTGGACTCGATGCCCTCGTTGAGCAGGGTGATGAGCTGGTCGAAGCGGGGGCGGGTGAGGTTGCGGTAGGGGTAGGCGCGGCGAAGCACGTTGTAGAGGGCTTCTGTGGGCCAGGGCTCGGCTCCGCAGGCGGCGACGATCTGCTGCATGAGGACGTCGATGGGCTCCTCGGGGATTTCGAGGCGGTCGAGCTCGCCGGCGCGCATCTTGCGGATGAGGGCGGCCTGCTCCATGAGGTCGTCGCGGGTGGTGGCGAAGAGGCGGCCCTTGGGGATGGCTCCGCGCCAGTGGCCGGCGCGGCCTACGCGCTGCATGGCGGTGGCGACGGCGCGGGTGGTGGCGATCTGGCAGACGAGGTCGATGTCGCCGATGTCGATGCCGAGTTCGAGGGATGCGGTGGCGATGAGGATCTTGATTTCGCCGTTTTTGAGGCGCTGCTCTGCGTCGAGGCGCAGGGTGCGGGAGAGCGAGCCGTGGTGGGCGGCGACGTGCTCCGGGCCGAGGCGGGCGGCGAGCTCGAAGGAGATCTTTTCGACCAGGCGGCGAGTGTTGACGAAGACCAGGGTGGAGCGGTGGTTCTCGGCGTGGGCGGCCAGCTTGTCGAAGATCTCCGACCACATGCCGGTGGTGGTGACGGAGCCGAGTTCGTCGCTCGGGACTTCGATGGCGACGTCGAGTTGGCGGCGCTGGCCTACCTGGATGATGGTGGCGGGCTGGCGGGAGGGGTGGATGCCGGTAAGGAAGTCGGCGACGAGCTCGATGGGATTCTGGGTGGCGGAGAGGCCGATGCGAAGAGGCGGCGAGCTAAGGCCGGTGAGGAAGGTTCCGGGGGAGAGGTGGTTCGCACCGGTGACGAGGGCGTCGAGGCGCTCCAGGGTGAGCGCGAGGTGGGCTCCGCGCTTGTCGTCGGCGATGGCGTGGATCTCGTCGACGATGATGGTGCGGACGTGACGCAGGTGTTCGCGGGATTTTCCGGCGGTGAGGAGGATGTAGAGGGATTCGGGGGTGGTGACGAGGATATGGGGCGGGTTGCGGAGCATGGCGGCACGCTCTTTGGTGAGGGTGTCGCCGGTACGAACGCCGGTGCGGATGTCGGTGGAGAGGTAGCCGCGCTCCAGGGCGAGTTGCTGGATCTCGCGGAGGGGCTGATCGAGGTTCTTCTGGACGTCGTTGGAGAGGGCCTTGAGGGGCGAGACGTAGACGACCTGGGTGCAAGGGGCGAGGTTGCCGTCGATGGCCTGGCGGAGGAGCTGATCGATGCAGACGAGGAAGGCGGAGAGGGTTTTGCCGGAGCCGGTGGGGGCGGAGATGAGGGTAGTTTCGCCGGCGAGGATGGCGGGCCAGCCGTGCTGTTGCGGCTCGGTGGGCGTACCGAACTTGGTGACGAACCACTCCGCGGTGACGGGGTGCGCCCAGGCGAGGGAGGCCGGGATTTCGAGCGACTGCATAGACCAATTGTAGCGCGGAGATTCGCGCTTTATTCGCCTAGACTTACGACGTGGCTACATGTTTCCGGTGCCTACGTCGGCTAGTTCGGCGGCGGCGTTGTCTTCGTCGAGGTACTGCTCGATGACCTGATCGAGGACGCCGCGGGCGTTGAGGATGAAGTCGATGGCGTCGCGTCCTGCTCCCTGGCCGCCGGAGTTGGGGGTGGTGTAGTGGGCCATGGATTTGACCTGGGGGCGGGCGTTGGCGGTGGCGATGGCGAGTCCGCAGAGGCGCATGACGGGGAGGTCGATGATGTCGTCGCCGACGTAGGCGAGCTCGTCGATGGTGATGCCGGCGAGGGAGAGGATCTCACGGACGGCGTTCATCTTGTGGGCCTGGCCCTGGTAGACGAACTCGAGCTTGAGGTCGCGGGCGCGGATGGCGACGGTCTGTGACTGGCGTTTGGTGATGACGCCGACGCGGATTCCGGCTAGGCGGGCGAGGGTGATTCCGAGGCCGTCGTGGGCGGAGAAGCCTTTGACCTCAATGCCTTTGGCTTCGGGACCGGCGCTGTCGGGGACGACGATGATCTGACCGTCGGTGAGGACGCCGTCGACGTCGAAGATGAGGACTTTGATTTTCTTTGCGCGGGCTTCGGGGGTGGGACTCATGCAGATGATGATAACTTGGCGGGCCGGGAATGGCCCGCCAAGAGGTGTGGTTTAGCGCCAGCGACCTTCGACCCAGACGTAACCGTTGCCGCGATGGTCCCAACGACCGGGGGTCCAAACAGCATGGGGGCGAGGGGGAGGCACATAAGCGCCCGGAACCCAGACGTAGCGATTGCCATCCCAGCGGTGATAGCCTGCCTGCCATGCCCAGTCAGGGTGTTCGTGGGGCCGGGGAGGGATTCTTTCGTGGACGGGAGGCGGTGGGCCGATGCGCACGACGACCTGTGCGTCGGCGATGCCTGGAGTCAGGGCAAGGCCTACTCCTATTGCCATTCCACAAACGGTTGAGAGCAGTCGTTTCTTCATAGCGTTCTCCTCCTTGCGAATGTTACGTTCAAAAGAACGCTAGTTTTGGGGCGAAGTTGCTGTGGATGAGTAGGTTAAACGGAGAAGACCACGGCTAATGCCGTGGTCTTCTTGTTTGCTTCTAATCTCGGGTGTCGCGGACTAGAGGGGCTGGATGTTAGCAGCCTGCTTGCCCTTGGGGCCGGTGGTGACGTCGAAGGAGACGCGCTGGCCCTCCTGAAGGGACTTGAAGCCACTGGAGTTGATTGCTGAGTAATGAGCGAAGAGATCCTCGCCACCATCTTCGGGGGTGATGAAGCCAAAACCCTTTGCGTCGTTAAACCATTTTACTGTTCCTGCTGCCATAATGCTCCTACTTTCAGGCGATGATGTTTCGCCGGTAATGTAATGGTAGCAGGTGTGAGGGGCTGCGGGGATTTAATTGCGAGCAATGACGATGGATATCCCCCAAATGGGGGATATATTCCCAGGCAACCTCTCAGTACGCTTCGGCATATTCCCACTTTTGCCGAGAGGTACTGCTCCATGTCTGCCGTTCGCGCTTCCCTTTCCAGGAGGATTTTTCTTCCGGCTTTTTCTCTCCTTGCCCTGGCTGGGAGCAGCGGATCTTCGATCGCCTCAAAGATTCCATCGAGCCTGAACGACAACGTTCTTACTTGCGGGGTCAACGCGCAATGTACAGATAAAGTTCTCTTCGGAATAAACTACAAGGTCATGGAGACCAAGAAGTTTACGGTGATGGTTTCCCTCTCCAACGAAGGACGCTATACGCGCGCGGACGTTAGCATCACGAACAACGCCGGGTATCCACAGCATGTCTCTCCGGAGGACTTCCGGATGGAGGTGGTGGGGCCTAAGACCAAAGTTTTGTTGTATGTTGCTCCGCAGGAGTTGCGCGATCTGCCGTTACCCGGTCCTATGCCGACCCTGGCCGCTAGTCCAGCGGTGGGAAAGAAGGCCAAGGCGGTGACGGTCGCTTCCGTTCAGCCTCCGGATAGAAAGGGAGTGACGGGCGACGCTCCAGGTGCGGCGGTTCCGGCGATGCCCGCGAAGCCCAGCATCGATGAGCTCTATGGACCGGCCAAGGGGGAGGCTGCTCTGACCTCGGCAGCGGATTGGGAGGCGGCCCAGAGGCATCTGGCTGTCTCTAACATTCAGGCCAATGAGATTGTGCGGGGCCGCGTGTACTTCCAGAAGGCTCCCAAGGCGAAGCAGGTGAACCTGGTTCTGCCTCTGGCTGGATCGGTGTTCGAGTTTCCCTATTCCGGGAAGCTCTAATAGCGCGAGGCGATGACCTTCAGGGCTGGGTCCGCCGGAAGAGCAGGTACTTCAACCAATTGAAAAGAGCGGGCTTCCAGTAGGGTTGCGAATCGCTCCGGAGGTAAAGGGCGGCTGAAGTAGTAGCCCTGCGCCTCGTCGCATTGGTGAGCCTGGAGGAATGCTGCCTGCTCCTGCGTCTCTACGCCTTCGGCGACGATTCGGAGTTTGAGGCTCCGCCCCATACTGATCATGGCGGTGACGATGGTGGTCTCTTCGGGAGTGGCGGTAATTTGCGTCATGAAGGACTGGTCTATCTTCAGGGCGTCGATTGAAAACTTTCGGAGATAGCTCAAGCTGGAGTAGCCGGTGCCGAAGTCGTCGACTGCTAACTGGATGCCTCTTTTTCGGAGTGTTTTGAGAGCCATCTCGGTGGAGTCGGCTCCTTTCATGAGAACGCTCTCGGTGAGTTCCAGTTCTAGGAGCTTCGGATCCAGACCTGTTTCTTTGAGGATGTTAAACACTCCGTCCAGGAAGTTTTCGTCGCGGAACTCGATTGCGGAGATGTTCACGGCTATCGTAATGACCGGCAAGCCCGCATCGGCCCAGGCCTTCGTCTGCCTGCAGGCTTCGCGAAGGACCCAGCGGCCGATCGGAAGAATGAGTCCGCAGTCTTCGGCGATGGGGATAAAGCGGTCGGGCGAGAGAGGGCCGCGGATTGGATGTGTCCAACGAATCAGCGCCTCCGCACCGGTGATTTCTCCGGTGCGGAGATTGACCTTGGGCTGATAGTGCAGCGCGAACTCCTGTCCCTGCAAGGCCCGTCGCAGGCTCTCTTCGATCGACTGACGCTCCACGGCACGCACGTTCATATCGGGCTTGAAGAAGCGGTAGGTCTGACGTCCGTTGTCCTTTGCCTGGTACATGGCGGTGTCTGCGTTCTTGATGAGGGTCTCGGCGTCCTCGCCGTCGTCCGGGTAGACGCTTAGCCCAATGCTGGTGGTGACATGCAGGTCGTCGCCACCGATGGAGTGCGCCTCGGCGACTGCCTCGAGGATTCTTCCCGCGGTGATCGCTGCGTCTTCCGCCTTCTCTACCTCTGAGAGCAGCACGACAAATTCATCGCCACCCTGGCGGCTGACGGTATCGGAGACGCGTACGCAACGGAGGATACGCTTCGATACCGATTTCAGCAGCATGTCTCCGACGGGATGGCCTAGTGAGTCGTTGGTGTGTTTGAAGCCATCCAAATCCAAAAAGAGCAGCGCGACCCTCTTTCCGTGGCGCTTGCCTAGCTCGATTGCCTGGCTGATGCGATCGTTGAGCAACATGCGGTTGGGCAGGCCGGTAAGAAAATCGTGCTCGGCCGCGTGCGCTTTCTCCACTGCCATGGCCCGGGCGATGCTGACGTCACGGAAGATCGTAACTGCGCCGCAGGGCACTCCATCTCGGTCGTGAATCGCCGCTATCGAGTCTTCGATGGGGATCTCAGAGCCATCGCGCCGGACGAGGATACAGTTCGGGGGAAGATGCCCGGTTCGGTTCTTCCCAACGGTTGCTTCCAACGGGCTGGGAAGGACTCGCCGGTTGGTCGCGTCAAAGATCGAAAAGATATCCTCTACTGGCCGTCCAGATGCTTCCCGTAGCGGCCACCCGGTCATTTTTTCCGCAGCCAGATTGAGGAAGGTTACGTTGCCTAAGCTGTCTGTGCAGGCGACGGCGTCGCCGATGCAGTTGAGGGTGATCTGCGCGAGTTCCCTCTCGACGAAGAGAGCCTCTTCCATGTTTTTGCGTTCGACCGAATAACGAAGGGCGCGGAGCAGGCCACGGGTCTCGATCTGGCCCTTGATGAGATAGTCCTGCGCTCCTTCTTTCAAGGCCTGAGAGGCCATCGACTCGTCATCCAGGCCGGTCAAGACGACTAAAGGAACGCGCGGGGCGGCGATGTGTGCGCGGCGAACCGCGTCCAGGCCCTGTGCATCTGGAAGACCCAGATCGAGAAGAATCAGATCGAAGACTTTGCCGGAGAGGTGAACTTCACCCTGCGTCATACTTTCGACATGGGTCAGATCGATGTTGTGCGCCCCTTCGTCGCTAAGCATCTCGCGAAGCAGACGGGCATCTCCCGGGTTATCTTCCACCAACAGAAGTCGCTTATTCGATCCACTTCTCATCGGATTTACCTCTGCTTGGAAATTTAACTTTAGTGAGCCAAAAATCGCTGATGCTTCTGACGATGCCCTCAAAAGCATCCAACTGCACGGGTTTGCTCAAATAGCAGTTTGCTTGAAGCTGATAACTTTTGATAATGTCTGCCTCCGCCTCCGAGGTGGTGAGGATGATGGTCGGAATTGTCTTGAGGCTCTCGTTCTGCTTGATGTTCGCGAGAACCTCTCGACCGTCCATCCGGGGAAGATTGAGGTCCAACAGGATAAGATCGGGCCGGGGAGCGTTGGCATGGACTCCCTCCTGCCGCAGAAAAGCCATGGCCTCTACACCGTCTTCGGCGACGTGCAACTTGACTGCCACGTCAGCATCCTGGAACAACTCTCGCGTAAGCCTGACATCTCCTGGGCTGTCTTCCACCATTAAAATCTCTACGGGCATAACATTTCTCCAATAATTTTCTTCGTGTGCGCTCACTTTACGCGAGAGTAAGCCGGGAAACCTAATCTTTGTGAGCCAGAAGTCACTTATGTTCTGCATCACGCTTTCGAAGGCTTCTAATTGTACGGGCTTACTTACGTAGCAGTTCGCATGAAGCTGGTAACTCTTTAAGATGTCCTCCTCTGCCTCTGAGGTGGTCAGAATAATGGTGGGGATGTTCTTGAGGGTTTCGTTCTGTTTGATGTTCGCCAGGACCTCACGGCCATCCATCCGAGGCAGATTCAGGTCCAGAAGGATAAGGTCAGGTCGAGGAGCAGCGGTGTGAGCTCCTTCCCGCAGGAGGAAATCCATGGCCTCTATGCCATCCTCGGCGACGTGCAACTGGATGGCTACATCCGCATCGCGAAAGAACTCTTTCGCTAGCCTGACATCTCCCGGACTGTCTTCCACCATAAGGATCTCTACGGGCTTGGCTTTTGCATTGTTTGTCATATGCGCTGACTTTCTGCGAGCGTGAAGCGAAAAGTGGATCCCTGCCCTGGTTGCGATTCGACGGAGATAGTACCGCCGTGCCGTTCGACTATCTTCTTGCAGATAGCCAGTCCTATACCGGTCCCAGCAAACTCCTCTCGCTTGTGGAGTCTCTGGAACATACCGAAGATTCGATCGAAGTACTGCGCGTCAATTCCTATCCCGTTATCGCGCACGGAGAAGATCCACTTACCCCTATTACTTTTCTCCGCAGAGATGTGGACCTTAGGCATGTTCGACAGATGATACTTGATAGCGTTGCCTACCAAGTTCTGGAACAACTGAACAAGTTGCATCTCATCTGCGAGAACTGTGGGTAATGGATCGTGGGTTACACATGCGCCGCCTTCTTCAATCGAACGGCCCAGATTCTTGATGGCTTGTTCCAGTGCGTCTTCCGAAGAGATGCGGAGTAGATCTTTTCCTTTCGTGCCGACACGAGAGTAAGCGAGCAGATCCTGAATCAACCGCTGCATACGATTCGCTCCGTCTACCGCGAAGGAGATGAACTCATCCGCGTCGGAGTCCAGCTTGCCTTTATATCTTCTTGAGAGAAGCTGGGTGTAACTCGCCACCATGCGAAGCGGTTCCTGCAGATCGTGTGAGGCGATGTAGGCAAACTGTCCCAGCTCCTCGTTGGAGCGGTTTAGCTCTTCGACCTTCTGCATCAGATTTGCCTCTGCCATCTTGCGTCTGGTGATATTCCGGATAGCGGCTGTTACCAGAGTGCCTTCCATGCTTACCAGCGGACTGAGCATGATCTCGATGGGAAAGCCGCTGCCGTCTTTGCGGCGCCCGTAGAGCTCGATGCCCATGCCGATCTGTTGAGCGAGAGCATCTTCAGCGGATCGAAGTGCGTCCGCGATCAATCTTTCCGCAAAGCCCTCGGGGATGATGTTCTTTACTTGCTGACCGAGAAGTTCGTCGCGGTGGTAACCGAATTGCTTTTCGGCCTGGACGTTCAAGAGCACGATCTCACCGCCCTGGTTTACAACCACCATGGGATCGGGGGCGGCTTCCAGGAGGCCGCGGTATCTCTCTTCCATCTGCGCCAAGTGCTCTTCGGCGTCTTTACGGACGCTGATGTTGCGGATCGCGGCTGTTACAAGGGTGCCTTCGGCGCTCTCCAGCGGGCTAAGCATGATCTCGATGGGAAACTCGGTGCCATCCTTGCGGCATCCGTAGAGCTCGATGCCCATGCCGATCTGCTGGGCGAGAGCCTCTGTGGCGGTTCGAGTTCCGTCGGCGATCAATCTCTCAGCAAAGCCCTCGGGGATGATGTTCTTTACCTGTTGGCCTAGGAGTTCGTCACGGCGATAGCCGAACTGCTTTTCGGCTTGAACGTTTAGGAGGACAATTTCACCGCGCTGGTTCACCACCACCATCGCATCGGGGGCAGCCTCTAGGAGGCCGCGGTATCTTGCCTCCATCTGCGCTAGATGCTCTTCTGCGTCTTTACGGACGCTGATGTTGCGGATTGCGGCCGTTACGAGGGTGCCTTCAGCGCTCTCCAACGGACTAAGCATGATC
The DNA here is from genome assembly GCF_018449545.1 of Granulicella sp. dw_53. Classification (GTDB taxonomy): domain Bacteria; phylum Acidobacteriota; class Terriglobia; order Terriglobales; family Acidobacteriaceae; genus Edaphobacter. The sequence goes on from NZ_JAAVUR010000026.1 coordinate 26,040, forward strand.
TCGATGGGAAAACCGCTGCCGTCTTTGCGTCGTCCGTAGAGCTCGATGCCCATGCCGATCTGTTGGGCGAGAGCCTCCGCTGCGGTCCTGGTTCCGTCCGCGATCAACCGCTCTGCAAAGCCCTCGGGGATGATGTTCTTTACCTGTTGGCCTAGCAGTTCGTCACGGCGGTAGCCGAACTGCTTTTCGGCTTGAACGTTGAGGAGAACGATTCCCCCACGCTGGTTCACCACCACCATGGCATCGGGGGCGGCCTCCAGGAGGCCGCGGTATCTTGCCTCCATCTGCGCCAAGTGCTCTTCGGCATCTTTACGGACGCTGATATTGCGGATCGCGGCTGTTACAAGGATGCCCTCGGCGCTCTCCAACGGACTGAGCATGATCTCGATGGGGAAGTTAGTGCCGTTCTTGCGACGTCCACGGAGCTCGATGCCCATGCCGATCTGCTGGGCGAGAGCTTCTGTGGCTGTTCGTGTTCCGTCGGCGATCAATCTCTCTGCAAAGCCCTCGGGGATGATGTTCTTTACTTGCTGGCCTAGAAGCTCGTCACGATGGTAGCCAAATTGCTTTTCGGCTTGCACGTTTAGAAGCACGATCTCGCCGCCCTGGTTCACCACCACCATGGCATCCGGGGCAGCCTCCAAGAGGCCACGATACTTGGCTCCGGACTCCTTGTTCTCGCTGAGATCGCGACTAATCTCAGAGAATCCGCGCAGGGTTCCATCGGGATCGCGCAAGGGGGTGAAGGTAATGCTCGCGAGAAACTGCGAACCATCGTTTCGGACCTGAGTGCCGAACTCCTCATGCCGTCCGCCTGCTACAGCGAGTCTAAGCATCTCCTGTGGCCTGTCCCTGCTGATATCTTCCTCTAGAAAGAAGCGACAAAAGTTCTGGCCGATGATTTCGTCAGCGGCGTATCCGTGAATCCGTTGCGCGCCCGCATTCCAACTTACTACCCGTCCGCCTGGGTCCAGCATGACGATGGCGTAGTCGTGAACGCCATCGAGAAGCATGCGGTATTGCTCTTCACTCTCCCTGAGAGCTTTCTCAGCCATACCGCGCGACGCGTTGTCGTGCCTGACGATCCAACCAGCGATGCTGGCGATCAATAGTCCAAATGCCGTTCCCAACAGGAGCCATCTACGGGTTTGACTCAGGTGGTTTCTAGTTACCCCGTTCCGCAGTTCCAACAGCCGTAGCTCCTCCTTTTCAAGCTTGACTGCGACTGCTTGAAGTTGGTCCGTAATCTGTTGGCCCCGCCTAAAGGCGTCAGCTCCGGCGATCAGATTCTGCTTTCGCCGGATCTCCATGATGCTGTTCATGCTCTGTGTTTTTTGGCCTATGAGAGCGGAGAGGGCAGGAAGGAGAGCTTGTTGCGTTGGGTTATCCAAAGTCAGAGTCTGGAGGTTGACCTGGTCTATTTGAAGCTGGGACAGACTTTGTCGGTAGGAGTTGGCATAAGACTCTTCCGCGGTGAGTACGAAGCCGCGGCTACTGGCCTGGCTACTCTCCACGGAGATAAGAATGTCCTGGACGGCTTCGAGGACTTTTTGGCCATGCTGCGCCCACTGGCTGCTTTCACTGGATATCACCACTCCCCGATAGGCGATGGCGCCCATCATAAGAAGGGTAAGAATAGCCGCCCAGAACGCTAGTTGCATCTTCCATCTTAAAGGGGACATAGCACCCATCTCAATTCCTGCCACCGTAGAGCGTAAAAGCATGGATTGTAGTGCGATTTCTTATGTCGGGAGGCTTTGAATCGCTGGCTTGAGGCTTCCTTGTCGCCCTTTCGTGAGACTGTACTCTGCAACGACGAGCGAGGAGGGCCACAGCGCGAGGGAGCCGCAGATAGCTGGCTCAACTGACGCGAAGTGTCCTAATGGAAGCCATTTCTTTGAATGGTGTGTCGCAGCAAGACGCTTGCCGTCATGAACCGCTATACGGAGGTCAAGGCGCAACTTCGATCGACTCACTGCTGTAATAACTCTGGAATCCAGACCTGCGGGAAGAACGCTCATCAGATGCCGGCCTTTTTCGTACAAGTACGGTGGCTTCACAGAAGGAACAAAAAATGAACGAATGCAAGTTACCTATAAGTCAGAGCAGCATCGGCTTCGCTAGTACTGTCGCCCATCATACAGATAAGCGCTAACTCCACCTAGAGATAGTGGATCAGATGATAGAGATACAATCTGCCGTCTACTGAACTACAAGACTTAGCTCACCTTCATAGGTGACTTAGTATGAGCCTCATAGGTCTAGTTTGCAAAGGTTGGGATCAAGACAGTTATACAAATGCCGAGGATTTCCCGGATATTGCTCCTAAACCTACTCCAGTGAGGAGTAGGGAGCATTTCTAGCGAAACTCGCTACAACTGCTTCGTTGTTCTCTGGTCTCGCTGAAGGGGTGTCTTGCGTCGAACGTGCCGGTTATGGCTTTGGCGGGGAGCCGAGGCCATAACCGGCATTGGTCAAAAAACCGGTCGAGTAGTTCCCTTTGCCGGAGTTATCTTCCTTTTTGAAGCGTGGTCTCGATGATGTCGATGATGCGGTCGATCTCATCGACGGTGCATATAAATGGAGGAGTCACGATCAATGTATTGCCAGTCGTCTTGATGTGCAGACCTCCGTCGTAGAGCCTCTTTTGAAAGGTATATCCATCCATGCCCACGGTTGCCGGATCGATGTCGATCCCACCGATCATCCCGTAACCGCGGATGTCTGTGATACCTGGGACCTTGGCGAGGCTGAACAATCGGTTAAGGAAGTGAGGCGAGAGCTCTTTTGCTCTTTCAAAGAGACTCTCCTCTTCATAGATCTTCAACGTGGCCAATGAAGCCGCGCAAGAGACGGGATGGGCAGAACCCGTATATCCGTGGAAGAGCTCTACTGTCCGTTTGGGATCGGCCTCTACTATCGTCTCGTAGATATCCTCCCGCACGGCCACTGCACCCATCGGGATGACACCGTTTGTTATAGCTTTTGCCATCGTGATGATGTCTGGAGTTACACCGAAGGACTGAGAGGCGAAAGCCAGGCCGGTTCTTCCAAAGCCGCAGATGACCTCATCGAAGATCAACAGCACTTCGTGCTCTGTGCAGATATCGCGCAGCCGTTCGAGATAGCCGAGCGGAGGGACCAGGGCTCCGGTAGAGCCCGCTATGGGCTCGACGATGCATGCGGCGATATTCTCGGAGCCGTGCAGGTGAATGAGGCGGAGGAGATCATCTGCCAGTTCGGCGCCATGTTCGCCCTGTCCTGGCTGGAACCTGTTTGAGTCGAGCCAGGTGTGGCGCATATGCACCACAGGAAGAATTGGAGATCCAAAGTCGCGCCTGTTGCTTGGAATGCCAGACAACGCCACGCCTGTGAGATTCGCGCCGTGATACGCCCGCTCGCGAGAGACGAAGAGGGTGCGCGTGGCCTGCTTTCGCACACGGTGATATTGCAACGCAATCTTTAGTGCGGTATCGACAGATTCAGAGCCTGAGTTCACCATGAAGATCCGGTTGAGGCCGTGCGGAAGAAGCTCTACCAGCTTCTGGCACACGGCGGAGGATCCCGGATGGCTACGAAGAAAGCTCGAGGTGTAGTCCAGCCGGAGGATCTGCTCGTACACGGCGTCAGCAATCTCTTGCCGTGCGTGTCCAGCGGGTGTCGTAAAGAGGCCGGAGCTTCCATCCAAGATCTCCTGGCCCTCCATGCCGTAAAAGTAGACTCCCTTGGCACGGTCAAAGAACCGGGGGTCGTCCTTGAAGTCACGGTTCGGCGTGAATGGAAGCCATTGATTTTCTAGGCCGATGGCTGTTTGGATCGCTGGAATTGTCGGGACCACGTTTTCTCCTGTTTACCCCAGCTTATTGGACGGGGTAGGCGTATGTCTTACAACTCAAATGAAGGTGACTTCTTCATCTTAGCCGCTGACACATCAAACTTTGCAAAGATTAGCAATGCTGGAGGTAATGGTCAAAGAGAAGCATACCGGTCGCCACCGGATTCGGCGGATTATCTGCCAATGCTGCGTGCGTCCGATACTGACCGCCCTGGTCTTTATAGTCGTTGAAGACGGAGACGTCTCTGGCCGGTTTGAGATGTCATTCCGCCTCACAAAGCTCCCTAAAGGTAATTTGTACGAAAATAGATGGATGAAGCGTTCTGGGAGTGCTGATCTTCCTCTCCACGGCGGGCACGTGCCGCCCTGGCTGGCCGAACGCATGACGCAGCTTGGGACGGCCATCGTCGAACAGATTGTGCTCTCGTATGGACCTTCGGAGTTTCTTACCCGTCTAAGCGACCCGTTCTGGTTTCAGTCGCTGGGTTGCGTCATGGGGATGGACTGGCACTCCTCGGGTATCACCACATCCGTCATGGGCGCGCTGAAGCGTGGGCTGAACCCTCGATTTTCGGAGTTTGGGTTTGCGATTTGCGGGGGACGCGGGCGGCACTCGGTTCGAACGCCGGATGAGCTGAGGGCCTTCGGCGCTCGGACGGGTCTCGATGGCGATGCTCTTGCGCGGACGAGCCGGCTCACTGCCCGGGTGGATAACAATGCAATTGCGGATGGCTTTCAGCTTTATCTCCATACCTTCGTGATCGACCGATCCGGAGAGTGGGCCATTGTTCAGCAGGGCATGAATCAGACAAGCCATCTTGCCAGGCGCTACCATTGGCACTCCGCCACAGTACGGGACTTCGTCTCTGATCCGCACACCGCGATTGTTGGAAGCCCGCAAGGCACGATCCTCAACCTGGTCGATGCGCGTGCGTCGGATGCTCAACAAGCTCTGCTCAAGATTGCCGCCCAGCCTATCGAAGGCTCGATAGCGGAAGCACGCAAACTTACGATGCCGGCGCATCACGATGTGCGGGCTGACGATGTGGATCTGAAACGCCTCGGCGCTGTTTTAGCTGTCGCGCATAAGCAGGAGCTTCGCGACTTCGCGTCGCTGTTACTAGTAGAGGGTCTGGGACCGCGTACGCTGCAGTCTCTCGCATTGGTTGCAGAGATTGTTCATGGAGCGCCCAGTCGATTCTCTGATCCGGCACGGTTTTCTTTCGCGCATGGCGGGAAGGATGGTCATCCCTTTCCAGTACCTCTCAAGACATACGACGAATCTCTTTCTGTGTTGCGACGTTCATTGGATGCTGCACGTCTTGGTCAGACCGAAAAAGTAGAAGGGTTTCGCAGACTGGATCGTCTTACTCGTATGGTCGAAGAGGAGCGGGAGCCGTTTGCCAACTTCGACGAAGCTATCGCTCATGAACGCGATATTTCGGAGTCGCTCGGTGGACGAACCGTGTTCGATCGCATGCGCTCGAGAGTGAAGAAGAGGAGCTCGCCCTCTCAACTGGATCTTTTCCGGTAATGAAGTTGCTTCTGACTCTGGCAAAAACAAGTTAGAAGAGACGCCGCTAGAGAAGGGCTATGATGATCTATTTTTTGTCTGCGGGGCAATTGTTTCTATCGAAGGAGCGTATTAATCGTTTGCGTTAACTTGTTCGCTGAACAGATCAATTAATTCGGCTATGTCATTGCAGTTATGAATGACTGAAAGAGGGGTATATTGCACCTAAGCTCTGGCTTCTAGTTATCGTGCCTCTAGTTCGATATTGTTTCCTAAAGGAACTGTTGGAGTTAGTGCTCTAATGAGTGAGCTAAATATCTCCAAGCACGATATCTTACTTACGGAGGCTTCATGACCAATATTGTTGAAAAGATCGATGCAGAGATAGCTCGGCTTCAGATGGCACGAGCTGCACTTGTAGGCACGACTACACCGGCTCAGCTAAGCCCACGACACGCAAAGGAACTCACTGCGACTCTCAAGAAAGTTCCTGGAGCGGCAAGCACCACGTTTAAGAAGCGTAAGATGAGCGCGGCTGGTCGAGCACGCATTGCAGCCGCTCAAAAGGCTCGTTGGGCGAAACTTAAGAGAACGGTTAAATCTTCCCCTATAGCAAAGAAAGTTGCAGGCAAGAAACCTGTAGCGGTGAAGAAATCAGCATCAGCTAAGAAAGCTCTTAGCCGGACGAGCTAAAGGCAAAGGGCTTATTCTGCCGCTGCAACAACATAGGTGGGGGCCTCTCTATGAGAGGCGGACATTGCGTACGCATCTGGGCCGCCACTATACTCATTTTCCATGCGCAAGCTTTGCTTTGTCATTGTGTCGTTATTCTCTACTATTGGATATGCATACGCTCGCGATGCCGCCTCTTATGTTAATCCGCTGATCGGAACACAGAAGAGCACGATTGGATATGGCGGTACGATGCCGTTTGTCTCGCCACCCTTTGGTATGACAAACTGGACGCCGCAGACACGTCAGAACAAGATAAGCATCACGTCCTATAACTATGACGACCCTACGATCTCCGGCTTTATGGGCACTCATCAGCCGGCGATTTGGATGGGTGATTATGGCTATGTGACGCTCATGCCGCAGACGGGTGTCTTGCGAACGACGCCTGATAGCCGCAAACTACCCTACCAGCACAGCACCGAAGTAGCTCGACCGGATTACTATGGTGTGTCCCTCGATGCGGGTGGTGGCAGAACCATTCGCGCCGAGATGACAGCGACTGAGCGCTGCGCGATGTTGCGTTTTCGATTTCCAAAAGGCGGCGTGGCGCGTGTGCTAGTGGAGACTTCGCGGCCCGGTATTGCGGGTTTCGCAGCCGTCGATGCACAGTCACATGAGATAACAGGCTACAACCCACATCGTATGGACGCGCATTTGGGTCCTTATAAACTTCCGAATTTTAAGGGGTATTTCGTCATCCAGTTTCAACGAGCTCCACAAGAATTGAAGACCTACGGCATGGAAGACGATGCGGCGGGGTCTGCTCGTGGAGGATACGCAGAGTTCGAACCAGGTGAGACCGTTCTTGTTCATGTGGGCACATCGTTTCTGAGTCTCGACGAAGCACGGGCTAATCTCAAGCGCGAGATGCCTGAGTGGAACTTCGACGTGGTGAGGCAGCGGTTGCGGGCCACCTGGAATGAGAAGTTGAACCGAATACAGGTCGATGGCACGACAGACAAAGAGAAGAGACGGCTCTATACCGCGCTCTACCATGCGCTGATGTACCCTCGAATCTTCTCAGAGGACGGCCGTTATTACAGTGCCTTCGACGACCAGATTCACACGGGTGAAAGCTACACGGCATATTCGATCTGGGACACGTTTCGCGCAGAAAATAGCTTGCTGACACTTGTCGCACCGGAACGTGTAAACGGCATGATAACGGCGCTGTTGCAGAACTACAAAGAGGGCGGATGGATGCCTAAGTGGCCGAATCCGAGTTACACAAACATCATGATTGGAACGCATGCTGATTCCCTAGTCGCCGAGGCGATACGAAAGGGGTTTAGCGGCTTTGATCGCGAACTGGCATGGCATGCGGTCTACAAGGATGCAATGACACCGCCGGACGGCGATACGACACGACGCTGGCTGGATCGCGAAGAGCATACTCCCTATGAAGCCCGTGCCGGTCTAACGTATTACAAGCGATTGGGCTATATTCCTACAGACAAGACGGACGAGGCGTCTTCACGCACGCTGGAAGATAGCTACGATGACTGGTGTGTCGCGCAGATCGCAAAGACACTTGGACACGAAGAAGACTATCGATTTTTTCTGCAGCGATCTTTGAATGATCGAAACCTCTACAACGCAGCACTCGGTTTGATGAACGGTAAGACCTCCGATGGCAAGTGGGCTCCAATCGGTGGAGCACGAGATACTGATGGCAACCGGTCGGTCTCGGGTTGGACTGAAGGCGATGCGTGGGTATACACATGGTCGCCGTTTCACGACCAGGCGGGCTTATTGCAGCTCATGGGTGGAGCTGAGGCGTATGACGCCAAGCTGGATCTCCATTTCAGTGGCGGGCATAATGTCCACCGCAATGAGCCGAGCCATCACTATGGATATCTTTACGACTTCGGCGGAAGACCTTGGAAGACACAGGAGAAGGTACGTGAAATTGCGGCAGCGGAGTATGGCTATGATGCCGGAGGCCTGGATGGCGACGACGATTGCGGCCAGATGTCGGCGTGGTTGTTATTCACGGCGATGGGCTTCTATCCGGTGAATCCAGCGAGTGGCGAGTATATGATCGGGAGCCCGATGTACAGACGCATGACGCTGGAACTTGGTAATGGCAAGAAGTTCCGTGTACTGGCGGAGAATAACTCAGCGACTAACGTCTATATCCAGTCTGCAACGCTCGATGGCAAGCCGCTGGACGTTCCGATGATCACATGGGAGGAGATTCAATCTGGGGCGACATTGCATTTTGTGATGGGTCCAAAACCATCCTCCTGGGCTAGCGGATGGAGGCCTTCTTTGATCACGGCTAAATAACTCAAGGGAATGGAATGTGAACTCATTCTTCGGGCTACATCTCTCTGACGTACTCTGGATATCGAAAGACTCTGGGCTAGTCCAGCTTTGGACGCATTAAATGGAAGCTTGTGGCCTTCTGGTATGCTCGCGCGAATGCCGCCAGCCGTGCATCAGAGTACAGCGATCCGAGAAACGTCAGCGACACGGGCGTTCCCGGTCCACCCACGTTATTAGGAGCGCCATCCCCGGTCTGCTCGGGCAACGGAGTTCCGTCTCCTCGCACCCCGTTGGGCACAATTACTGCCGGATGTCCGGTCAGGTTGGTTGCTTGCAATTGCGTTCCCGTCGAAGGCGTCACGATTACATCCACCTCGGCGAACAGCTTTGCCATCTCTGCCATCGCCAACGTCCGTGCCCGCTGCGCTTGAATGTAGTCCACCGCAGAATAGAGCCGGGCTACACGAAACTGATTCGGCCATTCGTTGGGCCCCTGTTCGGTCAGTAGCTCATCTCTGCCGCTTAATGTCAGTTCGTCGAATGCTGCAGCAGCTTCTGCCTCTAATACGGGCGTGATATCTCCGAACGGGAAGTTCGGCATCTCCAGTGGGACCAACGCCACGCCCATGTTACGCAGCTCATCCAAAGCACTTATTCCGTATTTTGCGTCGTAAAGCTGCCGCTCATGCCCCTTCTTCTGCGCCTCGCTTGCCCCAGCAGGCAGATCGGGAACCTCGAAGGCAGTCTTCAGATACCCTACCCGAAGTTTTTTCCAGTTGAATTCGGCATCCCAGTTGAACGTTGCATGCTGTACAGAGAGATCCTTGCCATCCGGCCCGTGGATTGCGCTCATTACCAAAGCGCAGTCTTCCACGCTCCGGCAGATCGGGCCGATCTTGTCCATCGACCAACTCAACGCCATCGCCCCGCTCCGCGGCACGAACCCGAAGGTCGGTCGCAGGCCGGTCACCCCACATCGCGTCGAAGGCGACGAGATTGAGCCCAGTGTCTCCGTTCCGAGCGCAAACCCTACACATCCTGCTCCGACAGCAGCAGCTGAGCCGGCCGACGAGCCACCTGAAGGCTGTTTTGCGTTCCACGGCGTACGCGTCATTCCGCCGAACCAGATCGGCCCGCTCGCCAACGCTCCCATACTTAGCTTTGCGACCAATACTCCGCCGGCTGCGTCCAGCCGTTCCACTACCGTCGCGTCGTAGTCAAAGCTCTGGCTCTCGAAACCACCCGCACCCCAGGTCGTTCTGTACCCCTTTACCGCCAGCAGATCCTTCGCGCCCCAAGGAATTCCGTGCAACGGTCCACGATACTTGCCTGCTGCAATCTCTGCATCTGCCGCCGCGGCCTGCTTCAGCGCTCGCTCCTCCGTCAGAGTGATTACGAAATGCAGTTTCGGATCATATCGCTTCAGGCGGGCCAGATACATCTTCGTCAACTCCACCGAAGTAACCTTTCGCGTCCGCACTAACTCCGCCAGTTCCCGGACGGACGCAAAGGCTAGCTCCTCATTACGGCCAACCAACCCTGCTGCAGCCTTTGTCGACAACGCGCTGACATCTGGGGCCGTGCTCATCTTCGTCGGCTTCGCGATGTTATCCAAGACCATCCCCGGGGGCACTGGATCAAAGATCAGCGCTGGAGCCACGCTGTTCGGGATCTTCAATTGCCGGATCGCTAAGACTGAATCCCGCTGCGAGCCGAGTTTCTTCAGCATCATCTTTTTCTGTTCCGCCGTGAGCGTGACACCCGCAATTACCGCGGCCGCATCGATCATCTCCGGAGTAATCGTTCCTAGAGTTACGACTCCACTCGAAGCAGGAGCTTGCGCTTCGGCCTGCATCGCCAGCGTAAATAAAGTGCCGGGTAGTAGAGTCTGCCCTAGC
>NZ_JAAVUR010000027.1 GCF_018449545.1 Granulicella sp. dw_53
GTAGAGACGAGTGCGATCTAAGTTACTTCTTTAATTTCAGCAGCAGGTCCTTCCGGATTTTTAGTGCGACTCCGGCATTGCGATCTGCTACTTCTGCGACGCGGTATTCTGCGGCTACGCCCAAGACCTGGCCGATTTCGGAGGCAGTCAAGTCGTAGTCCTTCGCAAGCCAGTCGGCCATGCTGTCTGTAGCGGCTTTCAAAGCGCCATCGACACTGCCGTCAAAGCCGATCGCCGCGATGTAATCCGGAGTTTCAACTCGCGGGGTCTTGATGTTCTTGTTAGGTATGAGATCGACCGAGAACTCCACATCCATGGAAGTCTCCAGCGCAGCGCCGTTAAGCTCACCATCACCTTGAAGAGCGTGCGCATCACCAAGATAAAGGAGCGCTCCCGGCACATTAACCGGCAGGTACACCGTCGCTCCAGCCCCCACTTCGTTGAAGTCCATATTTCCGCCAGAGTTTCCGGAATCGAACGTCGGCGGGGCAGGCGGGCCGGGGATCGTTGCCGTCCCGATCCCGCCGAGCATAGGGTGCAGCGGCACCTCAAACGCCGATAGGTGGCCACTACGGCCCTCCGGCCACGCAACCATGCGATTGCGGTCGAGGTGCCACGTTACGGCGCTCTTGTTGTCTTTTGTCATCACCGCCAGGTCACGGTTCATTGCAGTGTAAGAGATCACATCATCACTCTGGGCTGTATCCCGGTTAAGCGTGAGTCGGAGGATATGGACCGCAAGGACGTCTCCGGGCATTGCCGAATCAACGTAAAAGGGACCCGTCTGCGGATCTCCACCAGCCGTGCGACGAATGTTCTCGCCGTCAATACCTGCATTGTCTACGGTCTCGGTTCTCACGGTATCGCCCGGCGCGATATTAAGGGCCGGTGGATTCAAAGCTGAGAAACTGCGATAGAAAACGGAAGGCTTGAACGTATGTGTTAGCGGTGGGCGAGAGGGACGTGGTGGCACGCGCGTTGCGACGAACGTCAGCCTTAATGGATGTGGATCCTGCGGTCCGGAAGGAATGATCTCGCTTCCTCGGAAGCCATCCCGCGTAAGGGTCGCTTCACCCTCGGCACCGCCCGTCGTCCCTCGGAACAAAATCTTGGTTCCAGTCCGCGTTCCTACAAAGCGCTGTCCGAGCAACGTACCCGAAATACTGCCGTTCGTGTCCTGGATGAGGGTGCGGTCATACATCTTGCTCCCGAGATAGTCGAAATCGACGATCCAATCGCCCGCGATGGACTTCTCCTGCGCGGGCGCTATGCTGCACGCGAGAGTCACCACGCAAATCAGCTTAAGCATTCGTTCTCCATTCGAATCTCTAGCAGGCTACGCGTTTTCCTTAGTGCTGGAAAGTCGGCACAACGGAAGTGACCTGCGATTCAACGCTTCCCAATCCCAGCCGAATCCCGAACGGCCCCGCCGCTGAAGTGAGTGCAAAATACATAAGAAACGGACCGAAAATTATTTGGCATATATATACTTGACCAACCCGCCATGAGTCATGATTAGATGGATTCTCTTTATAGAGATGCAAAGCGTCCATCCCCAAATGGGAACATCTGTCTAGGTCTTTCTGCCATGCTCATACGACTTCTAAAATCCGGATGCTTTGCCGTCCTGACGGCGGGAGTCGCTGCTGTTTTGCTCCTGCTTATCTCTTTTGTTGCAATTCTGGCTGCAACAAAAAATAGCAACAGTAGTGGAATTGGTGCGATTGGGGTCGGAGGTACTTGGTTCACAATCCCCCTCGTACTGATATTTTTCTTGGCGTTCTGGTTTTTCTGGAAGCGGAGCTAAGAAGAATCGGACACTCCTCAATGATGGCGGTGGGTAAGCGAAGTATATTCATGCCAATTATTTCCCCGCAATTTCCCCAGCAAAATCCCATGTCAACCCCCAAAACCACCTAACCCATTGACCCCCAAAGAGATAAAAGTGGCACTCCAGTTTCGGTCAAACCCATATACTTAAAACAGAAGCAGAAAAAAGCCCCGGCCATAACCGGGGCTTTTCTCTCGTTCTTTACAAATTTGGAGACTAACTCGAAGCCTGTCACGTATTTGGACGTAACCCCTTTGCTTGGCCATACTTAGCGGCCATCGAAGCCACTATCCGCATGAATACAAACGGGTTACGCCCAGTCAAGGGGGGAGGGGGCCCCGGACTAATCGATAGAGATCTTACGCAGCAGCTTGAAGTCCGAGAGCATCTTGCCCGTGCCCAGAACCACCGAGGCCAGCGGATCGTCCGCAATGGAGACCGGAAGTCCCGTCTCCTCGCGAATCCGCTTATCGAGGTTCTTGATCAGCGCTCCGCCGCCCGTCAGCACGATGCCGCGGTCGGAGATATCCGCCGAAAGCTCCGGAGGAGTCCGCTCCAGCGCCACGCGAATCGCGTTGATGATGGTCGCAATGCACTCGCTCAAGGCCTCGCGGATCTCCGAGTCCTCAATCGTGATGGTCTTCGGAACGCCCTCGATCAGGTTGCGTCCCTTCACCTCCATCATGATCGGCTTGTCCAGCGGAAACGCCGAACCCAGCGTGATCTTGATCAGCTCCGCGGTGCGCTCGCCGATCAGCAGGTTGTACTTCCGCTTCAGGTAGGTCATCACGGCCTCGTCCATCTGGTTGCCCGCCATCCGGACCGACCGCGAATAGACGATGCCAGCCAGCGAGATCACGGCAATATCCGTGGTTCCGCCGCCGATGTCGACGACCATGTTTCCGCCCGGCTCGGTGATAGGCAAACCCGCGCCAATCGCGGCGACCATCGCCTGCTCCACCAGGTGAACCTCGCTCGCCTTGGCCCGGTACGCCGAGTCCATGACCGCGCGCTTCTCCACCTGCGTAATCTCGCTTGGCACGCCGATCACGATGCGCGGATGCACCATCATCTTCCGGTTGTGAGCCTTATGGATGAAGTAGTTCAGCATCTTCTCCGTATGCCGGAAGTCGGCGATTACGCCGTCCTTCATAGGCTTGATGGCAACGATATTGCCGGGTGTTCGTCCCAGCATCTCCTTGGCCTCTTTGCCTACCGCCTCTACCTCGTTGGTTAGTTTGTTGACTGCGATAATGGACGGTTCGTTGACGATGATTCCTTTGCCATGTGCGAATACCAGCGTATTCGCCGTGCCCAGGTCAATCGCGAGATCGCTCGAGAAAAGGCTGAAGAGGGACCGCATGTTGTGTATGCGGGAGTAACGCATCTGAAAGTTGTTCGAAGACATTCTGCGGGTTCATTCCTGGTAGCGGGTCTAGAAGGTGACAGTCTTAGTCGGTATTGTACGGCCTGTGGACGCTCGCCGTTTCTCAGGAGTCATATGCGAAGTAACACTTTCAGGGCATAAAGCCCTTCCGCGTCAATCTCGATACAATCTAAGAACATTGTCTCGGAGAAGAACATGATCGTTGGCGTACCCAGGGAAGTGAAAGACCACGAAAGCCGCGTCGGCGTAACCCCCGCAGGCGTAAAGGCTCTCGTCGAAGCTGGCCACACCGTACTCGTCGAGCACGATGCAGGCGCTCTCTCCGCCTTCCCCGACGACGAATACCAGTCCGCGGGCGCCGAGATCGTCGGCTCCGCCTACGACGTCTGGCGTCTCGCTGAGATGGTTGTCAAAGTAAAAGAGCCAGTCGAGAAGGAGTACAAGCACTTCCGCGAAGGCCTCGTTCTCTTCACCTACCTCCACCTCGCGCCGCTCACCGACCTCACCAACGCTCTGCTGGAGAAGAAGGTCACCGGAATCGCCTACGAGACCGTCCGCGACCGCGCCGGCGCTCTTCCGCTCCTCACCCCCATGAGCGAGGTCGCCGGCCGCATGAGCGTCCAGGTCGGAGCCGCCTACCTGGAGAAGGAGCACGGCGGACGCGGAGTCCTCCTCGGCGGCGTCCCCGGAGTCGCTCCTGGCAACGTCTGCATCATCGGCGGAGGCATCGTCGGCACCAACGCCGCGAAGATCGCCCTCGGAATGGGAGCCAAGGTCACCTTGATCGACCTCAACCTCAACCGCCTCCGCGAGCTCGACGACATCTTCGGAGGCCGTCTCTACACCGTAGCCTCCAACAGCTACAACATCGAGCGAGCCACCTCGGAGGCCGACCTGGTCATCGGTGGCGTCCTGATCCCCGGCGCAGCCGCCCCCAAGATCGTCACCAAGGCCATGGTCGCGAAGATGAAGAAAGGCGCGGTCATCGTCGACGTAGCCATCGACCAAGGCGGTTGCATCGAGACCGCCCGTCCGACGACGCACTCCAACCCCTCCTACGAGGTCAACGGAGTCGTCCACTACTGCGTCACCAACATGCCCGCAGCAGTCCCCAATACCTCGACCCTGGCCCTGACCAACGCCACCTTCCCCTACGTCCTTAAGCTCGCCCGCCTCGGAGCGAAAGCCGCCATCTCCGAGGACAAAGGCATCGCCGAGGGAGTCAACACCTTCGACGGAACCCTCACCTACGGCGCAGTGGCCGCGGCCCAGCAGCGCGAATGGAAGCCCATCGCCGAACTCGTCTAGCGGCTCGGCAGCCCGGCGCCCCAACCGCAACGCCGCGCCTATAATCGCTTCACGGAGGACGGCAAAAGCCATGCCCTTAAGCTCGAATCGGAGAAAAGGGTTCACGATCGCCCTCGGCACCTGCCTGCTGGTGCTCATCTCGGCCCTCGCCGCTCTCAACGCCTTCAACATCAAATTCCTCAATCCAGCGACAACGCAGCAGATCTTCGTCTTCACCGGTCTCTCGATCGTCGCCTTCATCCTCTTCGTTACCGTCCTCGTCCTGCTCGTCCGCAACGTCCTGAAGCTCTACGCAGACCAGCGCAGCCGCGTCATGGGAGCTCGTCTCCGCACTCGCATGCTCGTCGGAGCGGTCCTCGTCAGCCTCATTCCCATCGTCTTCATGTTCGCCTTCAGCTACGGTCTGATGAACCGAGCAGTCGAACGCTGGTTCTCCGGCCCTGTTACCTCCATGCGGGAAGACAGCAACAGCATGGCATTGGAGCTCGCGCGCTACACCACCTCCAACGCCCGCGCCGAAGCGGACTCAATCGCAACCACTCTCCCCGCTCTGGAGAACCCCAACCCGATCTCGACACCCTCGGTCCGAGCAGGCAAACACTCCGCACTCTCCGCAGCCCGCCGCAACCAGGAGGCGATCGACGCTGTCCTGCGCCAGCACGAGATCACCTTGCAGAACGGCTTCGCCATCGTCTACAGCGACGGTCGCGCCATCACGGCCCTCCAGATGCCGCAGCGCGACGGCACGATGGCGCAGCTCAAGCCCTGGCTGTCGGAACGCAACCCCGACGACGACGGATCGAATTCAGCGCCGACCAACAACCGCTTACAGGTCGATTCCACCGACGCAGCCATCCTCACCGCCGCCCGCCGCAGCGATCAGCCCGTCTTCTCCATCGGCCAGACCGACTACGCTCTCGGAGCCTCGACGCTCAAGCCTGGAACGACCGTAGTCGTCGGCCTTCCGATGCCGTACGGAATGGCCGCGACCATGACGCGTCTGCGCAACGCCGCGGAGGACTACTGGACCGTCTTCCGCAGCCGCAATCAGGTCCGCTACCTCTACACCATCCTGCTGCTCATGATGACCAGCCTCGCCCTCTTCGCCTCCAGTTGGCTCGCCCTGCACCTCTCCAAGCAGGTCACCAAGCCGGTCGAAGCGCTGGCAGACGCGATGGAGGCCATCGCCGCCGGCGACTACGCCCACCGCGTCAAGGAGAGCGCCACGCAGGAGCTCGGCGAGCTCGTCCGTAGCTTCAACCACATGGCCTCCGACCTCGAAGACAGCCGCCGCGCCGTCGAGAGCTCCACCATCCAGCTCTCCGCCGCCAATACCGCCCTCGAAGCCCGTCGCGGCGAGCTCGAAACGATGCTCGAGACCATTCCCAACGGAGTCGCGACCCTCGACCCAGGCCGCCGCATCATCCTCACCAACCGCGCCCTCTCCGAGATGATGGATCCTGGCGGACAACGCCCTTTCCTTGGCATGCCCATCGAAGCGGTCTTCCCGGCCGAGGTCTACGAGGTGCTGGACCGCCTCATCCTGCGCAGCCACCGTATGGGCTCCGCCTCCGGCGAGATCGAGCTCACCCATCCCACCGCCGATCTGAAGGCAAGCTTCAGCGGCACCACCAATCTCCTCGCGACCGTTGCTCTCCTCGAGGTCTCCGGCCCAGTCGCTCGCCGCGAGCACCAAGGCTACGTCCTCGTCCTCGAAAACGCGACGGAGCTCCTCCACGCGCAGAAGCAGTCTGCCTGGAAGGAGGTCGCCCGCCGCGTCGCCCACGAGATCAAGAACCCACTCACTCCTATCAGCCTCTCCGCGGAGCAGATCCGCCGCCACATCGATCGCCTCGCGAACACCCTCACCGAGCACGCCGTCGAATCGCCCTCCGTCGCGGTCATCCGCCGTTGTAGCGAGGTCATCACCTCTTCGGTCGAGAGCATGCGGTCGCTCGTCGACCAGTTCGGCGCGCTCGCGGAGTTTCCCACGGCTCGGCCTCGCCCAGCCGACCTCAATACCATCGTCGAGAACTCTCTCGCCCTCTTCGCAGGCCGTCTGCAGAGCATCCGCATCGTCCGCAAGCTCGCCCCCGATCTTCCCCTCGTCCTCGCCGACCCCGAAGCCCTCAAGCGCGCCCTCGGCAACCTCGTCGACAACGCTGCCGAAGCCATGCAACAGAGCCTCTTCCGTGAGCTTTGCCTCTCCACCGAACTGCTCGAAAACGGTATGGTCGAGCTTACGATAGCCGACTCCGGAACCGGGCTCACCGACGAGATGCGCGAGCGTCTCTTTCTGCCCTACTTCTCCACCAAGCAGCGCGGTACCGGCCTCGGGCTGGCGATCGCCGCCAAGATCATCCAGGAGCATCAGGGCACCATTCGTGCCGAGAAGAACGAGCCTGCGGGAGCAAAGTTTATCGTCGAGCTGAAACCTGCGGCCATCTCAGATGGTGATCCAGATCAGGTTCCTGCTACTACATCCCCACTGCTACGGCGACGCACCGTCGACTATGAGTCTCCCGACCTCGCGACCCTTACCACCGCCGATTCAAACACCAAGGTCCCGCAATGAATCATGTCCTCATCGTCGACGACGAAGCCGAGATACGCGAGTCGCTCGAGTCCATCCTCCGGGAGGAGGGCTACGTCGTTACCACCGCCGCCACCGCTGGCGAGGCGCTCACCCTGCTCCGCGATGCAGCCTACGACGTCGTCCTGCTCGATATCTGGCTTCCAGACCGCGACGGCCTCGATGCGCTCAGCGAGATCCGCACCTTCGACAGCGCCAACGTCCCGGAGGTTGTCATCATCAGCGGTCACGGCACCATCGAGGCCGCGGTGCGAGCTACCAAACTGGGCGCCTACGACTTCCTTGAAAAGCCGCTCTCGCTCGACCGCACCCTCATCGTACTCAAGAACGCGATGAACGCCCGCCGCATGCGCGAGGACAACCAGGAGTTCGCCCGCCAGCTCTCGGTGAAGGGAAAGGTTACCGGCCAGTCCGTGCCCATGAAGGCGCTGCGTCAGCAGATCAAGCTCATGGCTCCCACCAACGGTCGCGTCCTCATCTTCGGCGAGTCCGGGACCGGTAAAGAACTCATCGGCCGAGCCATGCACGCCGAATCCCTCCGCAAAGATCGTGTCTTCGTCGAGCTCAACTGCGCCGCCATCCCCGAGGACTACATCGAGTCCGAGCTCTTCGGCTACCGTCACGGAGCGGTTCCCGCCGGCGCTGGCTCCAGTGGTCCTATCGAAAAGAAGGGCACCTTCGAACGCGCTGACGGCGGAACCCTCTTCCTCGATGAGGTCGGCGACATGAGCCTCAAGACCCAGGCCAAGGTCCTGCGGGCCCTAGACGAACAGCGCTTCTATCCCGTCGGGGCCTCCCATCCCGTCCACGTCGACGTCCGCGTCATCGCCGCCACCAACAAGGACCTCGAAGAGGAGATAGCCCGCGGCAACTTCCGCGAAGACCTCTTCTACCGTCTCAACGTCATCCCCTTCTTCGTACCGCCGCTACGCGACCGCAAGGAGGACATCCCTCTCCTCGTCAAAGAATTCCTCCACGAGTTCGGCCAGCAGTACGGCCGTCCCCACGTCGAGATGACAGAAGACGCCCTCGCCGCTCTCCGCCAGTACCACTGGCCCGGCAACGTCCGCGAACTGCGCAACCTCGTCGAGCGCGTCCTCATCCTCAACCCCAAGACGCAACGCATCGAGCGCAAACACCTGCCAATGCTCGTCTTTCGCGAACCCGCCCGCGACGGCAACAACAAGCCCGCACGAGCCGAAGAGTTCACCAGCCTCCTCCAGGCCCGCGAAGCCTACGAACGCGACTACATCCTCAAAAAGTTGGACGAATGCCACGGCAACGTAAGCCGAGCCGCCGAGTCTCTCGGCCTAGAACGCAGTCACCTCTACCGCAAGATGAAGGCCCTCGGAGTCAGCGTCAAAGAGTAGTGGGCTAAGCCCTCAGGCCTGTTCCGCAGTCGTAGGATCGATCATTCTGCGAACCAGCAAAATAGAGTCGGCAGGGAAGCCGCCCAGCTTCGCATGCTGCCGAACCGCGGCTTCGTCCGGTGCAATGTAGATGCAATACATCTTGTCGTCGGTCACGAAGGATTCGACCCACTGGACCTGAGGGCCTACCTCGCGGATCGCAGCGCACGAGGTTTGGGAGGCCGCAAGAAACTGCTCTGGAGTGAGCTTGCCGAGACCGGGCATGTTCCGTTCAATCACAAACTTGGGCATAAAATGTCCCCTCCTTTTCGGCGAGGAGCATAGCATAAACCCTGATATGCAGGGGATTGCAGCCAACCAGGAAGCCCTACTTCTCCTCCGAAGCCTGCTTCTCCGCAATCAACTCCAACTGCCGCCGCCAGTCGAGTTCCTCGACAAACCCGCGGCTCGACCGCCACTCCTCCTGCACCTTCACAAACAGCTCCAGAAACACCCGCGTCCCCAGCAGGCTCTCGATATCCTTCCGCGCCGCGGTTCCGATCTTCTTCAGCATCTCGCCCTGCTTGCCGATCAGGATCGCCTTCTGCCCCGTCCGTTCGCAGAAGATCGCCGCGGCGATCTTCGTCACCGGCAGCTTGCCGTCCTTCATCTTCTTCATCGAAGCCGGCTCCTCGAACCGTTCGATCACCACCGCCGTCGCATAAGGAACCTCCTCGCCCGTCAGCATCAGGATCTTCTCTCGAATCAGCTCCGCCACCAGAAATCTCTCCGGCTGATCCGTCAACTGATGCTTCGGAAAGTACCGCTGCCCCTCCTTCAACTGCCCGACGACCTTATCCAGCAGCAGCTCCAGACCTTCCTTCTTCCGCGCCGAGATCGGAATCACATCCGCGAATGGATGCAGACTCCCCCAATGCGCCATCAGTGGCAAAAGCTCTTCCTTCCGCACCGCGTCCATCTTGTTTAATACCAGAATCACCGGACAATCCAGCTTCTGAATCAGCGCCAGTGCGAAGTCGTCCTCCGCCGCGCTCATCGCCATCCGCCCCGTGGCCTTCACGCCCTCGCCTTCAGCCGAAACCTTCGCCAGCCGATGCGTCACATCCACAATGAACAGCACCGCATCGCGGCTCTCCAGTGCATCGTGGACCTCCTGCATCATCCTGCGGTCGAGCTGCGTATCCGGCTTATGCACCCCCGGCGTATCCACCAGAATCACCTGCGCCGCCGGATGTCCCGGCTCTCCCTTGCCCTTCTTCTTCAGCGGCACCTCGAGCACCCCATGAATGCGCGTCCGCGTCGTCTGCGGCTTATGGGTGACGATGGCCAGCTTCTGCCCCAGCAGGGCATTCAGCAGCGTTGACTTGCCGGCGTTGGGCCGGCCAATGATAGAGACAAATCCAGAACGAAAGGCCATCCCCCATTATCTCCTGCCCACTCGTTTACACTGGTCGCCATGCGCCATTCCTTTGCGGTTTCTCTCATTACGGTCTTCCTTTGCCTGTCTCTCCAGGCCCAGACCTCGATTGACTCGCACCAGGTCAACCCCGACCACACCATCACCTTCCGCTACCAGGACCCCAACGCCAAGAAGGTAGTAGTCGCCTTCGACGGTCTCCCCAAGCCCCTTCCCATGGCTCAGGACGCCACCGGCCTCTGGACCGCCACCACGCCCCCGCTCGCCCCCCAGATCTACGCCTACCGCATCGACGTCGAGGACCGCCCCCACTTCGATCCCTGGAACTTCAACATCACCCCGAACCTCTTCTACCAGGGAGCCGAGGTCGAGGTCCCCGCCGACACCCCCATGCCCTGGGACATCGCCGCCGTCCCCCACGGCGCCGTCAACCACCACACCTACAACACCAGGGTCGTCGTCGGCCTTCCCGCCAACCAGGGCAGCTACTATGTCTACACTCCGCCGGGCTACAGCGCGAACGCCAAGAAGCCCTACCCCGTCCTCTACCTGCTCCACGGCTGGAGCCAGACCGCTGCCGCCTGGACCGCCATCAACCAGGCCGACATCATCTTCGACAACCTCATCGCCCAGGGCAAGATGAAGCCCATGATCGTCGTCATGCCCCTCGGCTACGGCGATATATCCTTCGCCAAATCCTTCAAGGTCTGGAACGACACTGCCATCATCGACCGCAACACCCAGCTCTTCTCCCAGACCCTCCTCACCGAAGTCCTGCCCCAGGTCGAGTCCACCTACAACGTCTCGCGCAAGCGGGAGGACCGCGCCATCGCCGGCCTCTCCATGGGCGGTCTCGAAAGCCTCACCATCGGCCTCGCCAACACCGACAAGTTCGCCTGGGTCCTCGGCCTCAGCTCCGCCATCCAGCGCCTCGACTTCGCAACGACGATGGCCACCCTCGACCCCAAAGCCGCCAACCTCCGCCTCCTCTGGGTCTCCTGCGGCACCGAGGACGACCTCATCACCCCCAACCGCAAGTTCGTAGCCTTTCTCAAGACCAAAAACATGCCGGTCACCCCTATCGAGACCCCCGGCCGCCACACCGCCCTCGTCTGGCGCGAAAACCTCACCCAGTTCGCGCCACTCCTCTTCCAACCAGCCACGCACTAAGTCGTGGGTCGTTCAGAAGTCGCGGCTGTTCAGAAAAAGAGACAAGTTGGGGAAAAATTTGTCATCCTGAGCGAAGTCTCTCGCAGTCTCATCGTGAGAGACGCAGTCGAAGGACCCGCGGTTTGTTCGAAGCGCCACTAACTTTCGTGAAGACATATAAGCCGCTACTTACCACCTTCAGCAGGCGCAGTCTTCGCCTCTATCTCCTTCAAGTACGCCGCACTCAAAACACCCTTCGCCTTAGCCACATCCATCAGCGTCGGATAGAACTGCACGAACGTAGTATCCACCGCCGCATGCTCTTCATGGCACGTATAACAGGCTGCCGGACGCTCGATCAGCTTCGCGCTCCCCGTGTCCTTGAAGTTATAAAAGGCCCATCCACCCTTCATATGCGCGGAGTCCTTGACGTGAATCTCCGTCCCCGTCACATCCTGCGCCTGCGTCAGCCCTCGCACGTTGATGGAGTGGTTCCCCTCCGCCCCGCGGTGCTCCAGCATGATCATCGTCCCCTCCGGCCACGTCCCCGTCTTCACGAACACACGGTACGCCGAAGGATTGACGAAGATATTGTTAAACACCGAGTGCGTCGCTGCTGTCGCCTTCGGGTTGTAGCTCATATCCAGTCCCGAGGTCAGAAACACCCACTCCCGGTAGTCCGCAGGAAACTTCATCTGCCCATCCGCCGTATAGCTCGGTGCATCCGCAGGCACAGCCGGAGCTGGGATAGCCTTCTTCACCGCCGGTTGCACGCCGGCCAGCACAAACGACATCAGCATCAGCCAACGAGTCAAGGCATCATCTCCACAGAAAAATTGAAAGTATCGGGATCTGCTGCCATTCTCTCCGAGAACTCTCCTCGCTCCCAACGAAATCTTCTTTTCTACGCAGAAATCCACTGTTTACGCGCCGGGGACGCAAGACCATCACCCCATCGGCTCCCCGCCAGGGCGTCATCTCGCCGATAATAGCTTCACGCAGCATGGATTCCTTCTTCGCACGTTTCAAAAATCCGCTGATCCTCGTCGCGGTCCTGCTCGCGCAGACCATCGGCCTCGCCGTCCAGGTCCGCCGCCCCGTCGTCTCCGGCTCCGAGACAGTCTCGTCCGCAGATCCACACAGCATCTCGCTCGTCCGCTACTGGGTCGTCTCCATCGTCACTCCGTTCGAGCGGTTCTTCCTCGGCATCGGCCACAACGTCCGCTTCGGCTGGTCCAACTACATCGATCTCCGCAACACCCGCCAGCAGAATGCAGCCCTCCAGCATCAACTCGCCGACATGCGTATCCAACAGGCTGCCATCGCCCAGGACGCCATCCAGGGCCATCGCCTCCAGGCCCTCCTCGCCTTCCAGCAGCACTACGTCGCCCGCACCGTCGCCGCGCAGGTCATCGGCACCAGCGGCACCGAGTTCTCCCGCGTCATCTACATCGACAAGGGCAGGGAAGACGGCCTCAAGCCCGACCAGGCCGTCATCACGCCCGATGGCATCGTCGGCAAACTCCGCGACGTCTTTCCCCACACCGCTCAGGTCCTCCTCATCGACGATCAGACCTCCGGCGCTGGCGTCATCCTCTCCAGCACCCACATCCGCGCCATCCTGCGCGGCACCTCCACCGGACGCATCGTCATCAACAACCTCACCGCCGACTCCCGCATCAAGCCCGGCGAGATCGTCCTCACCTCCGGTGGCGATCAGGTCTACCCCCGCGGCCTCGCCGTCGGCACCATCGAGTCCGTCGCGCCCGACCCCGACCACCAGCCCTACACCACCATCCGCGTCCATCCCGCCGCCAACCTCTCGCAGTTGGAAGAGGTGCTCATCATCACCGCCACCCAGACCGAGCTTCCACCCCAGGCGAAGCAGGATCTAGCCGTGGGCGCTGCCACCGCCGAGGCCCAGGCCCTCGCGGCCGCGGCCCATGCAGCCGAGTTGAAGGCCGCCGAAGAGGCTAAGTCCGCCACCCAGATCGTCGCTGACCGCCTGCCCAGCCTCCACGACGCCAACAACCCCGACGCCCCGACCGACCCCAAGGCAACGGTCGTTACGGCCGATCCAGTCGGCAAGGTTCCCCGTCCTCTCCCCACCCTCCACCCGGACCGCTACTCCCCGGGCTCCACGCCCTCCGCAGCCGATCTGACTCCCGGCTCAGCAAGCCCTGCCACAACGCCATCCTCTACCCCACCTCCGCCTGAGCAATCCGAGCCCGCCCCCTCGGCCAGGAAGCCTCGCACCACCACCCCGCCCCAGACCGATCAGAACCAATAACCTCCTATGGCCATCCGCAGCTACACCTCCCGCCGCGAACTCGAAGAGCACAGCTTCCACCCCGCCGTGTCTCTGCTGGTCCCGGTCGCCGCTATCATCCTGCAGGCTCTGGTCTCCAGGCCCTTTCCTCGCTTCGCCATCTTCGATCTCCCGCTCATCGTCACCATCTTCTTCGCCGTCTCCCGTCGCTCCCCCATCGCCGGAGCCCTCACCGGATCCATCATCGGTCTGCTCCAGGACGCCCTCACCAACCAGCCCATCGGCATCAACGGCATCGCCAAGACCGTCATCGGCTACGCGGCTGCCAGTATCGGCGTCCAGATCGACGTAGAGAACCTCTCCACCCGCGTCCTCATGAACTTCGGCTTCTCCATCCTCAACAGCATCCTGCTCTTCCTCATCAACCGCCGCCTCATCGGCCAACCAGACTTCCACCTCCTCTGGATCCACGAGCTCCTCCGCGCCGTAGCCAACACCCTCATCGCCATCCCCGTCTTCCTCCTCCTGGACAACGCCAAACGCACCGAATAGCCCTATGTCCCCCACCTAAAACTGCCCGGGTGCCCCATCCTTCGCGTAGTTTGCGAAGGGTGGGAAGTACGACTTTAAAACCAGCGAAGCAGCACAATGCGGGTGCCCCATCCTTTCCGGCAGTCTCATCGTCGGATAGGGTGGGGTATCGGGCAAAGCCCGACCGTTCTCCTCCCCCAGCCCAACCGCCCCGGTATAAACCGCAGCCACGAAGTAGGAAAAAACACTCGACAATAACAATAAAGCGATCACTCAAAGATCCAGCCAATACCAATGGCAAACAATATTCGTCCTACCCTATACATCGAAGAAACAACCGAACACGAATAGACTAGGCATCAGCATGGATCTCCCGCAGAACTCCGAAACCGGCAACCTCAATCGCGAAGAGAAGCTCTCCCCAGCCAAGCTTCACATCGCCCAGTACATCGTCGCGCTGATCCTCGCCGTGCTCCTCATCGGACTCTGGCGTCTCCAGATCGTCGGAGCCGACGGCTACCGCGTCCTCGCCGAAGCCAACCGCATCCGCAAGGTCCCCGTCCTTGCCCCCCGTGGACGCCTCTTCGACCGCGAAGGCCGCCTTCTGGTAGACAACTACCCCTCCGTCACCTGCTATCTCCTGCGCGAACAGGTCAAGGACCTCAGCGCCGACATCCCCATGATCTCCCGCGGCCTGCACATCCCCGTAGACCAGATCAACGCCACCCTCCATCGCTTTCAGGCCGCCCCCAAGTACCAGCCCATCCCCCTCAAGCAGGACATCACCCCCGACGAGCAGGCCTTCATCGAGGCCCACCGTAACGAGCTCCCTGAGCTCGAGACCCTCGACGAACAGCGCCGCCTCTACCCCCGCGACGGCTTCGCCGCCCACCTCATCGGCTACGTCGGTGAGGTCTCCGAGCAGATGCTCAACAACGACTCCCGCTACGCCTTCTACCAGCCCGGCGACGTCGTCGGACGCTCTGGCGTCGAGCAGACCTACGATGCTCTCCTTCGCGGCACCGACGGCTCCCGCGACGTCATCGTCAACTCCCACGGCAAGGAGGTCGGTCACCTCGGCCAGACTCTCGCCGTTCCCGGTCAGGACCTCAAGCTCACCATCGACCTCGACATCCAGATGGCCGCCGAAAAGGCCCTCGAAGGCAAGACCGGCGCCATCGTCGCCATGGACCCCCACACCGGCGAGATCCTCGCCCTCGCCTCCCGCCCCACCTTCGACCCCAACCAGTTCTCCGTCCGCCTCACCCGCAGCTATTGGAACGAGATCCTCTCCAACCCCGATCACCCGCTGCTCAACAAGGCCATCCAGGCCCAACTGGCCCCCGGCTCCACCTTCAAGATCATCATGTCCGTCGCCGGCCTTCAGGAAGGCGTCGCCCAGACCATGCATATCCCCTGCAATGGAGGCGCTACCTTCTACGGGCACCTCTACCACTGCGACAAGAATCACGGCATGGTCGACATCAACAACGCCATCCCATACTCCTGCGACACCTTCTACTACACCCTCGCCAACCGCCTGGGCATCGATACCATCGCCAAGTACGCCACCTCTCTCGGACTCTCGCAGAAGACCGGAATCGACCTCCCCGACGAGGTCTCCGGAACCATGCCCTCCACCGCCTGGAAGCTCAAGACCCAGCACGAAAAGTGGTACGCGGGTGAAGCCATCTCGGTTGGAATCGGCCAGGGGGCCGTCACCGCGACTCCCATCCAACTCGCCCGGGCGCTATCCGGAATAGCCTCCGGGGGAGTTCTCCGCCGCCCTCACGTCGTCTTCCCGGATGAGATCTCCGCCGAACAGTTGCGGTCGGTCCAGGAGACCTTCCCCGGCTCCGGCGAGAAGACCATTCCGCTGACGCCTGAAAACTGGCAGATCATCACCGACGCCATGTACGCCGTAACCTCCTCGCCCATCGGCACGGCCTACGCCGCCCACCTCGACGGCATCGACTTCGCTGGGAAGACCGGCACCGCCGACCTCGTCTCCGGTCGCGAAAAAAACAGCTCCAACAAGGCCACATTGCCCAACGCCTGGTTCGTGGGAATGACCCCCCGGCGTAATCCCGACATCGTCGTAGCCGTCCTCTGGGAGCACGGCTACTGGGGCAACAACTCTGCCCGGCTCGCCTCCACTATCATCAATACCTTCGTCGAGAAGCAACGCAAGCGCCAGAACAACCTCCACATCGCCGCGACGCCGCCCTCCGCGGTCACCACCGCTCTGATCGATCCAGTCGCTCCCACCACTCCCGCTGCCCAGCCCAAATCTCCACAGCCAAACTAGACTGGACAGAGACCCATGACCCGCCTCTCCTCCTATCGCGACTTCGACTGGATCCTGCTCGGCTTCGTCCTGGTGCTCTCCCTCATCTCCGTCTTTGAGATCAAGTCCGCCACCCTCCACACCAAGTTCCACGGCTTCGAGCAGAAGCAGATCCTCTTCCTGCTCACCGGCCTGGTCCTGATGTTCGTCATCTCCCTCATCGACTACCACCGCCTGGTCGACATCTCCCCCTACGCCTACGGCATCAGCATCGTCGCTCTGGTCGCCGTCAAGATCGTAGGCTCCAAAGTCCTCGGCGCCCGCCGTTGGATCAACCTAGGCGGCGGAGTCCACTTCCAGCCCTCCGAGTGGGTCAAGCTCGTCCTCATCATCGCCATCGCCCGCTACTTCTGGTCCCTCGCCGGACACGACCTCTCCTGGAAGGACATCGCCAAGGCCTGCCTCCTCGTAGGCATTCCCATGGCCCTCGTCCTCATCCAGCCGGACCTCGGCACCACCCTCACCTACCTCCCCATCCTCATCGCCGGACTCTTCCTCGGTGGCCTCAAAATCCGGCAGGCCGGAATCATCCTCCTCGTCCTGATCCTCGTCGGCGGCATCGCCTGGAAGAGCGGAAAGCGCCTCAAGCCCTACCAGCAGGCCCGCATCACCGCCTTCCTCGACCCCGACTCCGACCCCAAGGGCTCCGGCTACCAGATCCGCCAATCCCTCATCGCCGTCGGCTCCGGAGGAGTCTGGGGCAAGGGAACCAACCGCGGAACCCAGACCCAGGGTGACTTCCTCCCCATCCCCTACACCGACTTCATCTTCGCCGCCTTCTGCGAGGAGCACGGCTTCGTAGGGGCCGTCGGAGTCCTCCTGCTATACTTGTTAATATTGATGCGTTTGATTCAGAACGCTCAAACAGCCTCCGATCTACCCGGAGCCTTCATTATCATGGGCGTCGTGGCCGTCATCGTCTTTCAGATTGCGGTCAACGTGGGTATGGTCGTCGGGCTGATGCCGGTCACGGGAATCCCCCTTCCGCTCATGAGTTACGGCGGATCGTCGATTCTCTTCACCTTCCTCGCGCTCGGGATTGTTATGAACGTCCGTATGCGCCGGTTTGTGAACTGACATTTCTGCGACTCCGGCGGGCCTTGTCGTCCCTCCTGCAGCAGATTTGGTGCAATACTAGAATGAACCTGAGCGGCCAGATGCCGTCCAGCAGATTTACCCGCTCCCTTTGGCGCAAGGCGCCGGCAGCGGAACAAAAGACTTTTTAGAAGAAAAGGCCGGCCAGGCAGAGACATCGATCCGTTGGCCGGACAGGTTTCAGGGAAATATGATCGCAACCGGATGGCAAACGGCCCCGCCTCAAATGACTGAGGTTGTTCTGGCCACAAAGTCCGCTGCTCTGCGATCGCTCGAAGCACCCCCGCGTGTCCCCGATCTCCAAAGTTTCGTCCCGTCCCGTTCCTCTCGGAGCGTGTTCAGGGCACAGCTCGTCCAGCACCGCCTCGCGGCTGCCGGATTCGGAGTCCACGCAGCTTCCGCATCCCTCCTCCTGTCCGCACCCGCGGTGAGCAGCACAACCTATCAGTTATGCAGCAAGATTAATTAGCCGATAGGCGCAGCTTCCGATCCGTCTCTGTCTCGTCTGCCGTCCGGCAAACCCTCCAACCGGGGTCCGGGCAGAAAGAGCAGAGCAAATGTCGAAAGAAATTTATATCTCCAGCACGCCGCACGAGACCCGGCTCGCCATCGTCGAAAACGATGCCCTCACCGAGATCTACTACGAGCGCGAGAACGAATACACCCTCGCCGGATCCATCTACAACGGGAAAGTAACCCGCGTCCTTCCCGGTATGCAGTCCTCCTTCGTGGACATCGGCCTCGAGCGCGACGCCTTCCTCTACATCACCGACTTTATGGAAGAAGCCGGCGACTCCGCCGACTTCGACACCTCCGGCAGCGCCGAAGGCCGTGGCCGCCGCGACGGAGGCCGCGATCGCAATCAAGCCGCCCTCCCCACCCCCGAGGCTTCTACCCTCGAAGCCACCGACGAGCCTGCCGCCCGTACCGACCGCCCCGCCGGCGACCGCAACGGCCGTGACCGCGGAGGCCGTGGCCGCCGCGACCGGAACCGCAACGGAAACCGCGATCGCCAGCCCCGTCCCGACGGCCTTCCCGCTCCCGTTTCCACCGAGAGCACCTTCGAGACCGGCGAAGTCGACTTCAGCCGCCAGCCCAGCTTCACCTCCGACTCCGAGGCGCCTCTCCCCGATCGCCTCGACTCCGCCGACCTCGGCGAAGGCGCACCCGGTGCCGATGGCAGCCGCCGCTGGCGTGGTCGTCGTGGCCGCCGCCGCGGACGTGGCCCAGGCCAGCGCGACGAGTCGCCGCAGGTCCGAAGCGCCTCGCCGAATCAGGCTCCTGAAGCAGTCCTAAGCTCCGCCCCACCCGACTACGAAGTGGACTTCGACTCCGACGACGTCGATCTCGACGCCACAGCCGCGCCACCCGTAGCTGCAGCTCCACGCAACACCGCTCCCATCGACTCCGCCTACGGCCAGCCGTCTCAGCCCGGCTCCGACGTCCGCGCCGATCAGCCTCGCCGCGACCGCGACCGTGGTGGTCGTGGAGACCGTGGTGGCCGCAACCGCGGCGATCGCGGAGGCCGTGACCGTGGTGGCCGTCCCGACGAGCGCGCCCCGCGCACCGACGACCGTGCTCCCCGCGTCCCTCGCGGCTTCGCCCCCAAGGCCTCCCTCTACGGCGTCGAAAACGCCCCCGCCTATGGTCAGTCCTCCTACGGCGACGCTCCGGATGCACCCGCGGGCGAGCCCATCATCCTGCCGGGCGAGTCGCTCTCCAAGTACCGCAAGGGCGGCGAAGAGACCCCCGCAGCCAAGCCAGCCTTCACCCCGGACACCATCCTCCTCCCCACGGCCTCCGGCTTCACCGTCTCGGCCGACTGGGACGGTGGCTCGATCCTCCCCGGAGAGACCCTCTCCCGCCACCGCCGCTCGGAACCGAGCCGCCAAGATAGCCGTCACGAACCACGCGCCGAACACCGCACCGAGAGCCGCGCTGAGCTTCGCAACCCCGCTCCCGTCGCCCCGCCAGTTCCGGTAGCGCCCGTCGAGTACGAGCCCACCGAAGCCTCCGCCTCCTACCGTATCGACCCCATCGCCCAGAGCGAGTTTCGCCAAAGCGCGCCCGTCCTCGAGCCGGAGCCCGAGGCCGCCGTCGAGTCCGCTCCAGTCGAAGTAATCGCTGCCGAACCGGTCGTAGCCGAGCCCATCGAGACCGTGTCGTTCGACGCTCAGCCCATCGAGTCCAGCCCCGTCCACACCATCACGCCCGCTCCCGACCAGCCCGTAGCTTCGCTCCAGGCCGCAGCGGACGTCTGGGACTGGCAGCAGCCCGCTTCGCAGGAGACCGTCCCAGCGCACGACGTAACCAACCTCCAGTCCACCGGCGAGATGATCTCCGCTCCTCCCGCCATCGAGCCGCCAGTCGCCGCGGCTCAGGACCTTCACCAGCCAGCCGACCCCATCCTCCACGAGACCGCTATCCTCACTCCCGCCACGCAGGAGTACGAGGCCCCGGCCTCCGTCTATGAGATCGGCGAGGGCGTCGTCGAAGAGGAAGAGTTCGTCGAAGACGAGAACATCGAAGCCCTCCATGCCAGCTCCATCGAAGAGCTGGACGACCTCGACGAAGAGGAGACCCTTGAAGGCGCAGCCGATCTCGGCACCATGATCCGCGAGATGTCCATCGACCAGATCACCCGTCCCGCCGACGTAGAAGCGGAGTCCGATCTCGACGAGGAAGACGACTACGAAGACTTCGAAGAAGAGGACTCCGTAGACGATCATCTCGAGTCCGACTCCGAAGAGGTCGAAGCTGAGTCCTCTCGCGACTCCGAGTCTTACGAAGAAGAAGAGTCCGACTCCGAGCCAGCCTTCCGCTCCGACGCAGGCGGCTTCACCGAAGAGATGTTCGCTCCCTCCGAGAGCCGCGCCGAAGGCGTCGACTCCGTGGCATCTCCCGCCTCGCCCGCCCGCGACGGAGACCGCAGCCGCCGCCGTGAAGGTGGTCGTCGCGACGGTCGTAGAGACGGACGCCGCGATGGCCGCGACCGAGACCGCAGCCGCAATACCGGCGGCGCAGGCGACCGCGAGCGCAGCGGAGGCCGTGGACGTCAGTCCATGCAGTCCACCAACCTGCCCGCCATCAGCGATCTGCTGAAGCCCGGCCAGGAGGTCCTCGTCCAGATCGCCAAGGAGCCCATCGCCAAGAAGGGTGCGCGCATCACCTCGCACATCGCCCTTCCCGGCCGCTTCCTGGTCTTCATGCCCACCGTCAACCACACCGGCGTCTCCCGCAAGATCGAGTCCGACGCCGAGCGCCGCCGCCTCAAGGAGATTCTCCTCTCCGAGAAGGGCGAAGCCTCCGGCGGCTTCATCGTTCGCACCGCCGCCTCCGGGGCCAGCGAAGAGGAGCTCCGCTCCGACCTCCGCTTCCTCCTCAACCTGTGGGCCGACATCAAGACCCGCTCCGAGTCCTCCAAGTCGCCCGCGCTCATCTACCACGACCTCAACCTCGTCGAGCGCATCCTGCGCGATCAGGTCACGGACAACTTCTCCGCCATTTGGGTCGACACCGAGACCGACTACGAGCGCATCCTGCGCTTCCTGCAGCGCTTCCAGCCCTCGCTCATCCGCCGCGTCAAGCTCTACACCAAGGAGACCCCACTCTTCGAGCAGTTCGGCATCACCGAGGAGATCAACAAGGCCCTACGCAGCAAGGTATGGCTCAAGTCCGGCGGCTCCATTGTCATTAACCAGACAGAGGCCCTCGTCGCGATCGACATCAATACCGGCAAGTTCGTCGGCAAGACCGCTCGCCTCGAAGACACCATCGTCAAGACCAACCTCGATGCCATCCCTGAGATCGTTCGCCAGATCCGTCTGCGCGACCTCGGCGGAATCATCATCATCGACTTCATCGACATGGACGAGCGCAAGAACCGCAACCGCGTCATGGCCGCGCTCGAAGAAGAGTTAAAGTCCGACCGTGCCCCATCCAAGGTTCTGCAGTTCAATGACTTTGGTCTGGTCGCCATCACCCGCAAGCGCGTCAAGCAGTCGTTGGAGCGTACCCTCTCCACCACCTGCAACGTCTGCGTCGGCACCGGCATGGTCAAATCGCCCATCACCGTCTGTAACGACATCTACATCGAGATGCGCAAGATGAACAAGCATCTCGACCGTGGCGACGTCATGCTGCGCGTCCACCCCGAGGTCGTCAAGGCTCTCAAATCCACCAGCTCCCGTTGGCTTCAGGAGATGGAGGAGATGGTGGGCAAGACCATCCTGGTCAAGTCCGATCCCGCCCTTCATCCGGAACAGTTCGACATTCACTAAATCGTCCCTGTTCGGCGGCGAGGCCGAATCCCATTTCGGGCATCCTGTTTCCACAGGGTGCCCGTTCTATTTGTGCCACTCCATCCACCGGAAACTCTGGCGATCCAAACCTCCGCTTCCTGCGTCTTACCTTTGGACCGGGCGTGTCAAAGAGCATCAGATCCAGCAAACATGACATTCCGCTTCTGCCACAACAAGAGTGCGATAGCCGGGTTCAGACGAATGAGAACGGATTGTTTCTGTAACAATAAGTCTCAGTAATAAGGGAGCTATACACGATGCAAATGATGATCTCTACGATCCATACTGGTGCCAGTGCGAAGACGCGCGCCACCTCCTGGATGGTCCGTACTGCGGCCTTGGCCTTCGTCGCAGCCATCGGTGCCGTCACGCTGTCCGCGCAGTCCACCACGCCGGCGGCCTCTCAGCCCTCCCTCGACCTGCGAGCCTCGCTGGCTGCCCCGCTGGATCTCAGCGCGCCGGAACCCAGCACCTATAGCAGCTCCGCAGTATCCTCGGATCTGGGTACCCCTGCTGCGGACGCTCCCGTCGACGCCTCTGCGAGCCTTAACTTCGCCGATCCCGGCCAGCCACCTCCGCGCCGCCGCTACGGCAGCCCCCGCTACGCCGACCGCACCCACAACGCCGATGGGTCCAACAAGCTCGCCTTCATGGCCGGTGCAGGCTTTACCGTTCCGGTAGGGAACACCTCCAAGTACCTCGCCACCAGCTACGCGTTTCAGGTGGGCGCAGGCTACAACCTCAACAAGAAGTTCGGCGTCATGGCCCAGTTCGATTGGGATAACTTCGGCTTCCAGAGCAGCACCTTGAACAACCAGCTCGCGCTGTACAACTCTCTCGACGCCGGACTCAGCTCACTCGGCGGTCACAGCCACGTCTGGTCGTTCTCTCTCAATCCGACCTACACCTTCGCCCAGCGCGAAAAAATAGGCGGTTATGTCGTGGCCGGCGTCGGTTTCTACCACAAGACTGCTGACTTCACCGTTCCCACCATCGCCCTTAGCTGTAACTTCTTCGGTCAATGCTTCCAGGTGCAGGCTGACCAGAGCATCGACAGATACACCAGCAACGCTCCCGGCTTCAGCGGCGGCTTTGGTCTCACCTACAAGCTCTCCCGCTTCGCCAACGAGAAGCTCTACATGGAAGCTCGCTACGTCTTCGTGGATAACGATCAGCGCTTTCTCACCGGCACCAACGCCAACAACACCCCGCCGAACAGTACCGCCTTCAACGCCTTTCCTGCCAACAGCAACCGCACCGGATACGTTCCGATCACCTTCGGAATCCGCTGGTAGCCAACGTAAGAGGGCAGTGTAGAAACCACTGAAAACGAAGGGTTTGGCCGCATGAGATTTATGTTTTGCGCTTTTACCGGCAAAAAACGCGTGTCAAGCCCTCGTTTGACCTAAGCAACACAAAACAAAAGCAATAAAAGTGGCACTCTAGTTTCGGTCCATCTCGTAAAATAGAAGTAGAGATCAAAAGAAGAGGTCCGGCTGTCGAGCCGGACCTCTTCTTTTTGTATGCGACAGCTTGGAAAGGAACCGAAACCCCTAACCCCAACTCCCGCACATATTTGGCCGTAAGCCATTTGTTTGCAGGATTTTAGTAGGGGTCTAGCCACGTAAGCCGCAGAATCGAAACGGCTTACGCCCAGGCAAGGGGGGTGGGGTTACCCCATGTGCATCCCGCCATTGACGTCCAGCGTCTGGCCGGTGATGTACCCGGCCTCCTCCGAGGCGAGGAACGCCACGGCATAGGCGACCTCGGTATCCTGGCCGATACGTCCCATAGGGATGTGCGCCGCATTGGCCGCCTTCTGCTCGTCGGTGAGAACGGTCGTCATCGCGGTCTCGATATATCCCGGGGATACGGCGTTCACCGTGATCGAACGGCTCGCCAGCTCCCGCGCCAGCGACTTGGTCATTCCGATCAGCCCGGCCTTGGAGGCGGCATAGTTGGACTGACCGCCCTGGCCCACCTGGCCGACGATGGAAGTCATATTGATGATCCGCCCCCAGCGCTGCTTCACCATCGAAGACATCACCGCCTGGGTCATCAAAAATGCTCCAGTCAGATTGGTCGTCAGCACATCGTCCCAATCCTTCCGCTTCATGCGCAGCGCCAGCATGTCCCGCGTGATTCCGGCGTTGTTCACCAGGATCTCGACCTTGCCGAAGTGCGCGATCACCGCCTTCGCTCCGGCCTTGATCGACTCCTCGCTCGACACATCCAGCTCGAACGGATGCGCCGAACCGCCTGCGGCCGCGATCTCCGCCGCGACCTCGTTCAGCTTCTCCATGCTCCGCGCAGCCAGCGCGACCGTCGCGCCCTGCCGAGCCAACTCCAGAGCGCAAGCCCGTCCAATACCTTGCGACGCACCGGTAACCAATGCAATACGACCACTAAGAATGCTCATGAACCTCCGAAATGTCCTGCAACCGAATTATACGAACCGAAACCCTGAAAACCCCGCCCACCCACCGCGCGGCAAACTCCATCGTCCTTCACCGGATGCCAATAAATCCTTCAATATAAACAACATGGTAGCAACGAAAGATGACTCGCTGCAGAGATAGTATTCTGAGTTCCATGCCAGAAGAAAACAAGCTTTCATCCGCTGAGACAGATGTTTACGCGATCCACGGAGCAGATCCCGAAGTTCTCGCTTACGCAATGGCCAAATACTCGCGTTCCTCGCTCACCATGAAGGAATCGCTCGCAGAGATCAGCTCACAACGCGCCGAACAGTTCCTGAACACCTTCTACTTCCAATATGGTCATCGCTCCATCGCGGATCTAGCTCACATTCCCTTCGCCATCGAACGCCTCAGCTTGCTCGCAGCGATCGCATTAGTCGATGAGCAGCGTTGGGATGGACAAGAACGCTCCACACGTTACCAGAACTTCCGCACCTCAGGTTGGTTCACGCCGAATCTCGGAAGTCACACACAAGCCTTCACCTCCGCAGTCGAGGCGATGTTCATTGGCTATAACCGAATCAGCACTGGAATGCTGGAAGCCCTCAAAGCAGCCATTCCACAACCCGAATCCATGAAGGACGAAGCATACACACGAACGCTGAAAGCCAGAGCCTTCGACGTCGCTCGTTACCTTCTTCCGCTCGCAACCAACACCTCGCTGGGACAGATCGTCAACGCGCGAACGCTCGAGACGCAGATCTCGCGGCTTCTCACCAGTCCATTTGCCGAGATCCGTCAGATCGGCGAGAAGCTCCGCGCAGCCGCGAGCGAACCTGCCTGGAACGTCCAGCACGACGAAGCTCGCGTTCTCTGCCAGGAAGTCGAATCCGTAGATGGAGAATGCGGCGAACGAGTCCGCGATATTCTCCTGCGGCCAGTAAAGACCGCACCAACGCTGGTGAAGTACGCAACACCGAACGCGTATCAGTCGACCAGTCGCAGCGAGCTAGCTGCTGCTGCAACCGAACTGATGTCTGGACAGACGATCGATCCAGCGCCAGTCGTCGACCTGCTCGACGACGACGAACTGCTCGAAGTGGAGCTTGCAACGTCTCTGCTCTATCCGCATTGCCACTTCTCGTATCGTCAGCTTCGCGGTCAGGTTGCTGCGTTGAGTGCTGCTCGGATTACGGAGTTGGTCGAGTTGGGAACGAAGCATCGCGGACAACACGATGAGTTGTTGCGCAGCTTCAGCGCTGGTCATGTCTTCCGCTTCGACATCCTGATGGATATCGGTGGATTTCGGGATATGCATCGTCATCGCCGCTGCGTTCAGCTCTTGCAGGACTTTACTGATCTTCATGGCTATGAAGAGCCTGTTTGTCCAGGACAACCTTCGCTTGCGGTCGCAGGATTGGATGAGGAGTATCAGGCTGCGATGAATGCGTCGTTCGCTGCTTATCGTCAACTTCGGGATTGTGGAGAGGTGGAAGCAGCGGAATCGGCTCAGTATTGTCTTCCACTTGGAACGCGTTGCAGAGCGATGTTCAAGATGGACTTTGCGGAAGCTTTGTATATCTCGGAGCTGCGATCCGGAGTTGCAGGACACTTCAGTTATCGTCGAGTTGCTTGGGAGATGTTCAAGGCTGTTCAAGAACGTCATCCTTCGCTGGCGAAGCTGTTTCGGATTGAGGATGTGAACGATCCGGTGGATTTGCTGAAGCGTTAGCGATTTCGCTTTTTCTTTGCTTTTTATATTTTTGATGCTAGAATCCGCTTTGACTTTGTAGAGGAGAACTACTCGTGGCAGATGACCGTTCGAAGGCGATAGAACTGGCCCTTTCCGGGCTGGAAAAGCAGTTTGGCAAGGGTTCGATCATGCGTTTGGGATCGAAGGATGTGGTCCCGATTTCGGTCATTTCTACCGGCTCGATCTCTTTTGACGCAGCGCTTGGGGTGGGTGGAGTTCCACGAGGCCGTGTAATCGAGATCTTCGGACCGGAATCCTCGGGTAAGACCACCATCACATTGCAGATCATCGCCGAGGCGCAGAAGGCTGGCGGCCTCGCAGCGTTTGTGGACGCGGAGCATGCGCTTGATCCGGCGTACGCCGGGAAGCTGGGCGTCGACATCGACAATCTGCTGGTCAGCCAGCCGGATTACGGCGAGCAGGCTCTTGAGATCGTCGAGGCGCTGGTGCGGTCGAATGCGATCGACGTGCTCGTGGTCGACTCGGTTGCGGCACTAGTGCCGAAGGCCGAGTTGGACGGCGAGATGGGCGACTCGCACATGGGCTTGCAGGCGAGGCTGATGAGCCAAGCGCTGCGGAAGCTTACTGGAACGGTCTCCAAGTCCCGAACCTGTCTGATCTTCATCAACCAGATTCGCGACAAGATCGGCGTAATGTTCGGCAATCCTGAGACGACGACCGGCGGCAAGGCGCTTAAATTTTACTCCTCGGTGCGCATCGACATTCGCCGGATTGGCGCGGTGAAGGATGGCGACGTCGTCGTCGGGTCGCGGACCAAGGTAAAGATCGTGAAGAACAAGGTGGCGGCTCCGTTCCGCGATGCCGAGTTCGACATTCTGTATGGCGAGGGCATCTCCCGCGAGGGCGATGTGCTCGATCTGGCGGTGCTTCACAACATCGTAGACAAGAGCGGCGCGTGGTACAGCTACCAGGGCGAGCGCATCGGGCAGGGACGAGAGAATGTCCGGAACTTCCTCAAGGAGAACAAGGACACCTTCGCTCGCGTCGATGCGGAGTTGAGGAAGAAGCTGGGCATCGCTGGTCTGCCCGAGACTGAGGTTCCGCCTGCTCCTTCGAATGGCGAGGCTGTGGCGAAGGATGTCGTCAAGGCTAAGAAGTAGCTCTTCCTTATCTTCAGGATTACCGGTGCGCCGATGGCTTTGCCATCGGCGTTTCTGCGTTCTTGATGGTGTCCCCCCCCTTGCCTGCATGTAAGCGGTTTTATTTCATGCGCTTACGTGCTGGAGGCGCCGCTAAATTCCTGTTAAGAAATGGCTTGTGTCCAAATATGTCTGGTGCAACGAGTTAGGTCTTTCCTCCTTAGGGTGTTTCGTTTATTTTTTCTTACTATTTCTATTTTATGGGTTTGGGTAAAACTCCAGTGCCAACTTTATTTGGTTTGTTTTGTTTGGGTTAGGTTGTTTTGGGACTTGACATGTGATTTTGCTGGGGTTTTTGGGGAGATAGAAGCAACGATTATTTATCGGATGGGTTTTCGGAGTTTTTGGAGCTAAGAAAAAGCTGGGGTAAGTTTTACATCCCACCCTTCGCTAGAGGCAAAGGCGCGAAGGATGGGGGCACCCGGGCTGTTGGGGTTGGTGAAAACGGGAGGCCTTGGTCTGAGATTCTCCACCTGGGCTTTGGTGCGTTATGGAAGGAAGGCGGTCGGCTTTGCCCGATACCCCACCCTATTTGCGATGAGACTGCAAAAAGGTGGGGCACCCGGATTGTGCTGCTTTGTTGGACGGTCTGAGGGTTGGGTTTTAGTTGTGGCCCAAGGTGATCTTTACGGGGTCGCCTTGTTGGATCTGGTGGCCGGCTAGGGGGGATTGGGATACTACGAGGCCGGGTGAGGGTGGGGTCGTGGGGGAGGATGCTGTTGGACTTGGGCTCGGGCTTGAAGATGGGGCTGGGGTGGAGGTGGGGGTGGAGGTTGGAGCGGTGGGGGTGATTGGGGTGAGGGGTGGGGTGGCTAGGTCTTCGACGCTGACGATGTGGAGTCCGGCGGCGGAGGTACGGGCGACGGCCTGGGACAAGGTGAGGCCAGCGAGGGAGGGCATGACGACGGAGGGGCCTGGCTCTTCTGCTGGGTTGAGGGCGGTTCTGGGGGTTGAGGAGGGTTCGGGGAGGGGAGCGCTGAGGAGGAGGCTGACTCGGGGGCTGTCGACGCCGCTGGTGCTGGGGTTGGGGGTTTGGGCCAGGACGATG
This sequence comes from Granulicella sp. dw_53, assembly GCF_018449545.1. Taxonomy (GTDB): domain Bacteria; phylum Acidobacteriota; class Terriglobia; order Terriglobales; family Acidobacteriaceae; genus Edaphobacter. The sequence goes on from NZ_JAAVUR010000027.1 coordinate 27,980, forward strand.
CCGGAGGGACCGGGGGAGGGGAGGTGGGCGATGGCGCCGAGCTCGAGGCCGAGGCGGCGGATGGCGATGGTGGCGGGGCGTTCGGCCTGGCCGACCAGGGAGGGGATGGAGACCTGCTGGGGGCCGAGGCTTTCGGCGACGCGGACGGTCCACTCGCGTCGGACGACGGAGCCGGAGGCGGGAGATTGGGAGAGGATAAGGCCGGGCGCGACGGCGGGGGAGTAGAAGCGGCTTTCGATGTTGAGGCGGAGGCCCAGGGCGGTGGCTTTCTTTGCCGCCTCGGGGAGGGTGAGGCCGGAGAGGGCGGGGACCTCGACCTCACGGCCGTGGATGGCGATGCGCATCGCGAGGTAGGCGGATAAGAGCGCTACGGCGACCATCGCGAGAGCGCCGAAGGCGATGTTGAAGAAACGGTTGATGGTGGAGATCTTCATTTCTGGGTCTTCATTTCTGGGTCAAGGATACAAGGTCCAGGGTTTGGGGAGGTTTGGGTGGATGAATCGCGGTGCTTGAAGTGCAACGCTTCTCACGGCCAGTTGCCCGAGCCATCCTTGGGTACGCGCGGTGAGGTTCTGGTTTGAAGTTCGTTGGGATGGAGCCAGGGGCTTGTGGGAGGATAGAGGTACAACACATTAAGAAATTACAGATTGTCTTGATTACAGATGGTCTTGGCAAAGGATCTCCGCCTTAATCAAAATGCAGATTCTCGACCGAGTTTGTATCGTGCTGCTGAAAGTGTATGGCTTGATAGCGCTGCTTGCGTTGGCGCTGGTGCCGTTTTTCTTTCTTCCCGCCGAAGACTCCATCATCCTGTTTTCGTATAGCCGCAACCTGGCGGAGCATGGAGCGATCACGTTCCTGGCGCATGGTCCGCATGTGGAGGGCGCTACCGATTTCGCGTGGATGGTACTGGTTGCTGGCGGAATGCGGTTGGGTGTGTCGCCACTGTGGTTCTCCGCGGGTGTAAACGTCGTGTCTGCGTTGCTGCTGGCTGCGCTGTTGCTCAAGCTGGCTGGAGTTCGTCTCTCGTTGCCTCGCTTGCTTGCGGTTACGGGAGCGATTGCTTGTGTGCCGCAGATTCTTGCCGCCGCGGCGGGGTTCGCGGTTCTGCCGGATGCGGTTCTGCTGACCGCCCTGGTGCTCTTTGTGATGAGGGGGCGGTCTGGGCTCGCGTCGGTGGCTGCGTTCGTCTTCTGTCTCTTTCGGCCCGATGGCGTTGTGTTCGCTGTGCCGTTGCTCGCGTCTCTGTTCTATCTGTGGCCGCAGCGATGGAAGAGTGCTTCTTCGATTGGAGGTTTGTTTCTTCTTCCGGGGATGCTGTATTTCGTTTGGCGCTGGAGATATTTTGATGAGTTCTTTCCTCTTCCGTTTCTGGTGAAGTCGGATACGCACCGAGCGCTTGGGATCTTTGTTCTGCGATCGGTCCATCAAAGCTGGATGTTCCTTCTCTTCGCTCTCGTGCTGCTTGCTCCGGTGATCTTCCGAAGGCGAGCGCTGCATCTTTGGCTTCTGTTGCCGCTTCTGGCGCTTCCGACTCTCTTCTATTGGGCGATGCGGCTGGACCAGAATGTCGCGGCGCGGTTCTTCTATTACGTGCCATTGGCGGCTGCGATTGTTATCGCGGTGAATTGGGAGGCACTTCGAGGACGCCAGAGTGTGGTGCTCCGGTTGGGGTGCCTGGGCTGGTTGCTGATCCTGGCGATGCCTTTGTTCCGGGAGGTCCGAACCTTGCGGGATGGGCAGTTCACAGAGGTCAAGAGTATTGCCGAGGCGTTTAACCGTATGCCGCAGCACGGGACGATCCTCACGTCGGAGGCTGGCTTTCTGCCCTATTTCTCCGGCTGGACGACGTACGATGCCTGGGGCCTCAATACGCCAGAGTTCGCGCATCATTTTTTCCAGCGAGAGGATGTGGAACGGCTGAAGCCGGATCTGGTTGTCTTCCATCCGGACGATGCGGAGAGTTGCGTGGCGTTATCTTCCTGGTCTTCCGGATATACCGAGCGCAGGTGGCCGCATATGACGCGCAACTTAACTCTCGGCGCGAATCCGACGCATTATGAGCTCTGGCTTACTTCGTATGGATCGGAGTTCTACAGGCGGCGGAGGCACTGGCGCTATGGGGAGGGAGACCGCGAGTGCTGGCTGGTCCGAATCGATTCGCCTCTCTACCCGGAGATTACGCAGGTGTTGCGGGAGCATAACGGGGTCGCTCCGGAGGAGTCGCTGGTGTTGGAGAGGAAGCGTGGCGGGCTTCAACGCTGAAGCGAGCTTTGGGGGAGCTAGCGGCGGTTGTCGGTGGCGGGTTCCGGGTGGATGAGGAGGCGGGAGACCTCGGGGGAGTCTAGCTTGAAGGCGCTTTCGAGTGCGGTGATGATGGCGTGGACGCGGGCCATGGGGAGGTCGTCGGGCAAGGTGCAGTGGCAGGAGACCTGGATGCGGTCGGGGCTGTGGGCGGGGCTCTCGATAGGGCCGCCGCTGCTGGTGGCCGGATCGCCGGAGCGGGTGACGAGGACTTCGTGGATGTCGAGGATCTCGGGGAAGGCGTGGGCTACGCGGCGGAGGCGGACTTCGAGCTGGCGGTCGCGTTCGAGGGAGGTGGGGCGCTCGATGGTGGCGGGTTCGGATTCGATGTGGGTGAGGATGGTGGAGATCTCGGGGATCTCGTGGCGGATGTCGGACTCTAGCTCGGTGACGAGAGCGTGGGCGGCGCGGAGGGGCATGGTCTCGTCGACTTCGAGGTGCTGCTCGATGTGGAGGCGGTGGTCGTACTGCTGGACGGAGACGTCGTGGATGGCGAGGTTGGAGCGGGCGGCGACGGCGCGGATGCGGTCGTGGATGCTCTCGGCGAGGGAGACGGTGGGGACGGAGTGGACGATGACATCGGCTTCGGGGAGGTGGCGCTGGACGGCCTCGGTGGCGGCGAGTGTGATCTGCTCGGTGCGCTGGAAGGTGAGGTTGCGGGGCAGGGCGAGGGTGACGTCGGCGAAGTAGCTGGGACCGGAGCGGCGGGTGCGGAGGCGGTTAACGGCGATGACTCCGTCGATGGCGAGGAGGTCGTGGATGATTTCGCGGCGGGACTGGGAGGCGGCGGGTGTGGCGTCGGTGAGGGCGTCGATGGTGCGGCGGGCGAGAGTATAGCTGACGCGAAGGATGATTGCCGCGACGAGGAGGGCGGCGATGGGGTCGGCGAGCTCGAGCGCGGGGATGTGCCAGTGCTTTCCGGCTGCGCTGGCGGCTAGGCCGAGGAGGACGGCGACGGAGGACCAGATGTCGGTGCTGAAGTGTACGGCGTCGGCTTCGAGGGCTTCGCTGGAGTGTTGCAAGGCGACGCGGTGGAGGTTCCGGGACCGAGTGTAGTCGACGGCGATGGAGAGGAGGATGACGAGGAAGGGCCAGATGGAGAAGGACAGAGCGAGGTTCTGGCGGAAGAAGATGCGGTGGACGGCCTCGGTGACGATCCAGATGCAGGAGACCAGCATGATGACGGTCTGGACGAAGGCGGAGAGGGACTCGATTTTTCCGTGGCCGTAGTTGTGGTCCTCGTCGGCGGGACGGTCGGAGACGCGGACGGAGAAGAGGGTGATGGCGGCGGCGAAGAGGTCGACGCCGGAGTGGGCGGCCTCGGAGAGCATGCCGAGGGAGCCGGTGAGGATTCCGGTGAGGAGCTTGAGCAGGGTGATGGCGAAGGCGGCGAGGACGGACGAGAGCGCGGCGGAGTGTTTCTCTGCGTGGGCGGCGGGGACGGGCTCGTGTGTGGGCGTCATAGTCGCCGGAGGACTCATGGAGACGATGGTACTAGGCTACGGGTGGGGATGGGTGAACCTGCCGTTGAGACGGCGGATCTATATGGTTTACGGGGCGCTTTGCGTCAGGGTTTGGTGGCGCGGTAGAGGCCGGCAGTGCCGAGGGTGTAGCTGGTCCAGGTGGCGTTGATGAAGCCCGCGTCGGCGATGAGCTGGAGCATGCGGCGGGGACGGGGGAAGCGTTCGACCGAGGCGGGGAGGTAGCTGTAGGCGCTGAAGTCTCCTGAGATAAGGCCGCCGATGCGAGGAAGGACTCCCTTGAAGTAGAGGTTGTAGAGTGCGCCGATGAGGCCTTCGGGCTGGTTGCATTCCAGGATGCCGATCTGGCCGCCGGGGCGGAGGATGCGGTGGAGCTCGGCGAGGCCCTCTTCGTAGTTGGCCAGGTTGCGGAAGCCGAAGGCGGAGGTGACGAGGTCGATGGAGCCGGAGGCCAGGGGGAGGTGGAGGGCGTCGGCTTCGATAGGGATGATGTTGTAGGGAGCGAACTTTTCGGCTCCGCGGGAGAGCATCTGGTGGGAGAAGTCTACGGCTAGGATGGGGGCTGAAGTGGGTGTGACTGGGCGGTGCTTTTGGAGGGCGAGGGTCATGTCGCCGGTGCCGCAGCAGAGGTCGAGGGCGATGGCTTCGGGGCGCTGGAGGATCGGGCGGAAGGCGCGGGCGGCGCGGGACCACATCCAGCGGTCGAGGCCGGCGGAGAGGATGTGGTTGGCGCGGTCGTAGGTGGGAGCGATGGTGTCGAACATCTGCTGGACGGCGATGGCGGCGGCCTGCTCGTCGCTCGGAGTGACGCCAGTGGGGCGGGCTCCGGTGGAGAGTTCGTGCTCGGGTTTGATGGCGGGGGTCATGGTTTGCGGGTGGAGGCGACGGTCTGGCTGCGCATGAGGGAGAGCATGGATTCGGCGGCGGCGTGGAGCTCGGCGTCGGTGATGTCGAAGATGATCTGGGTGGAGCCTATGCCGGTGGGCAGGACGAAGGCGCGCTTGCCGCTGCGGTTCTTCTTGTCACTGTAGGTGAGGGCGACGAGTTTGTCGGCGGTGGCCTTGAAGGGGGGTAAGGGGCCGTATTGGAGGATCGCCGCGGTGATGCGGTCGGCTTGGGCTGCGGTGATGGTTTTGCGGGCGAGGGCGACCTGGAGGGCGGCGATGGAGCCCCAGCCGATGGCTTCGCCGTGGAGGAGCTGTTTGTAGTTGGTGGCGGACTCGATGGCGTGACCGAGGGTGTGGCCGAAGTTGAGGATCATGCGGAGGCCGAGCTCTTTTTCGTCCTGGTTGACGACGTCGGCTTTGACGCGGACGCTGGCGGCTACGACGCGGGTGAGGGCGGCTTCGGACTCTTTGGTGGGCCTTTTGGCGAGGATGGCTTTGGAGTTCTTTTCGAGGAAGGTGAAGAGACGGGCGTCGTAGATGACTCCGGCTTTGATGGACTCCTGCAGGCCGGCGCGGAGCTGGGCGGGGGGCAGGGTGCGGAGGAGGTCGGTGTCGGCGAGGACGGCCTGGGGGTGGTTGAAGCTGCCGACGAGGTTTTTTCCGGCGAGGAGGTTCACGCCGGTCTTGCCGCCGATGGAGGAGTCGACCTGGGCGAGGAGGGTGGTGGGGAGTTGGACGTAACGGATGCCGCGCATGTAGATGGCGGCGAGGAAGCCGGTGATGTCGCCGATGACTCCGCCACCGAAGGCGAGGAGGAGGGCGTCGCGGTCGGCTCCGGCGAGGGCGAGTTGCTGGGCGAGGGATTCGACCTGGGCGAGGCGTTTGAAGCGCTCTCCGGTGGGGTGGAGGAGGATGGTGGGAGCTGCTGGGCCGGTCTTGGGGAAGGAGGCGAGGAAGGGTTTGGACCAGTGCTTCCAGATCTCCGGGGAGGTGACGACGAAGGGGCGGAAGGGTTTGCCGGGGTTCAGGCGGGTGAGGCGCTGGGAGAGGGTGCGGAGGAGGCCGGAGCCGATGGTGACGTCGTAGGTAGCGGAGGGCGTTTTGATCGGGATGGAAGGCACGGTATGACTATGGTATCGCAGTAGATTGCGCTGAATGAGGTAGTAGCATCGAGTGTATGGACAGAGTTGATTTTCTGGTGGTGGGTGGTGGAATTGCGGGCCTGAGTGCGGCGATTCGGCTGGCCGAGTCGGGCAAAGTGCTGGTGGTGACGAAGGAGGAGCTGGCGGAGTCGAACACGGCTTATGCGCAGGGTGGGATCGCGGTGGCGATGGGGGGAGTGGAGGATGTCCGGCTGCACCTGGAGGATACGGTGAACGCCGGAGACGGGCTGGTGAATCGCGAGGCGGCCCAGGTGCTGGTGGAGCAGGGGGCGATGAGGGTGGAGGAGCTGCTGGCGTGGGGGACGGGGTTCGACCGCAGTTTGAAGGGTGAGGGTGGTGTGGCGGCGGGGGAGCTGTTAAGGACGCGGGAGGGGGCGCATAGCCTGTCGCGGATTTTGCATGCGAATGGAGATGCGACGGGGCGGGAGATCGCGGTCTCGCTGCTGCGGCATGTAAAGGAGATCGAGAGGATTGAGTTGCTGGAGTGGGCTACGACCGTGGACCTGCTGGTGGAGGATGGACGGGTGATGGGCGCCACGCTACTGGATGGGGAGGGCGGTTTAAGGGTGGTTCTCGCTAGGGCGGTGTTGCTGGCCAGCGGCGGGGCGGGGCAGCTCTACAGCGATACGACCAATCCGGCGGTGGCTACGGGAGATGGGATTGCGATGGCTTACCGGGCGGGGGCGGAGGTGAGCGATATGGAGTTCTACCAATTCCACCCGACGGCGTTTTCGATGGCGGGAGCTCCGCGGTTTTTGATGAGCGAGGCGTTGCGGGGTGAGGGAGCGTGGCTTGTGAACTCCCGCGGAGAGCGGTTTATGGAGCGGTATCATTCGCTGCTGGAGCTGGCTCCGCGGGATGTGGTGGCGCGGGCGATTACGCGGGAGGGCATGGATGGCGAGGTCTACCTGGATATGCGGCACGTTAAATCCGACCTGCCGGAGCGGTTTCCGGGGATATCGAGGTTTCTGGGGAGGTACCGGCTGGAGCTGGGGCGGGATCTGATTCCGGTGCGGCCCGCGGCGCACTATCTGATGGGGGGAGTGCGGGCCGATGTGCATGGGCGGACGTCTCTGCCGGGATTGTTTGCGGCGGGTGAGGTGGCTTGTACCGGCGTGCATGGGGCGAATCGGCTGGCGAGCAACTCGCTGCTGGAGGGATTGGTGTTTGGGGCTCTGGCGGCAGAGGCGATGGTTGCGCAGGGTGCAGAGGTGAGGGCTCGGGGGGCAGAGGGATTGGCGGTGGCTGATGCGGTGGAGTCGGCGGTCAGTAACCAGGGCGTTACGGGGGAGGCGGCTACGGAGAGGTGGATTGGGGAGTTGAGGGCGTTGATGTGGAAGGATGCCGGATTGTTGCGGGATAAGGTCGGGTTGGAGCGGGCGCAAAGGGGGCTGGAGGCGTTGGCGGTGACGATGCCGAGGGGGATGTTTCGGCGAGGGGTGGAGGCTCGGAATCTGCACCTGGTGGCGGGGTTGATCGTGGCGGCGGCGTTGGGGCGCGAGGAGAGCCGGGGAGCACACTTCCGGAATGATTTTCCGGAGCGGGATGCGGTGGGGCTGCACTCGGTGATGATGCGGGGCGAGCTGCGGTTTGTAGCCTGATGCGGTGAGGATTGACGGCTTCCTCCCCGCTTTGGTCGTTGATGGTTAGAAGAGTGTCAGAAGGATGGGGATGACGATGCCTGCGATCAAGCTGGCCGTGATCAGGCGCTTGTTGCGGATGTACTTGTAGGACATGTAGAGTCCGGTGACGGTGGAGAGCAGCAGGCTGAATGAGATGAGCGCGAAGAAGATCTTCATGGGCCAAAGGTTCTTCTTTTTGGCGGGTGGGGGGTTGGGGTCGGCGGGGGGGGGGGGGGGGTGGCGGAGCCGCGGGGGGGGGGG
>NZ_JAAVUR010000028.1 GCF_018449545.1 Granulicella sp. dw_53
TTCGCACATTCAGGCTCGGAAATGTGGCCAAAACTCTCCCCTGAAGATATGAGATGACTCATTTTTCATGTATTCACCAAGTCTTCACAAATTATCCGTCACATCGCTCTAGCAAGCGGCCTCTATATAGGTAGACCACGAATGTCAGCCCACCTACAAATCTTTCGTAGATTCGATCAATCTCCCCGAACTTCGGGCGTAGAGCATATCTTTGCCACGCGCTATGAGGAATTAACGGGCTGGGCGCTTCAACTGACCCAAGGAGATCGCGTCCAAGCCGAAGATCTCGTTCATGACGCTTACGTGCAATTCAGCCTACGAAACAAGAGTCTCGACGAAGTACAAAATCTCGACGGCTACCTCTTCACCTCTCTGCGGCATCTTTACCTTGCAAAGATGCGTAAGGCAAGTCGCTCGCCCATGCAGGAGCTATCCATCGCAGAATATGACTCTGCCATGCTGGGGTTGCGTGAGGTTGTAACTTCCGATCAGCTATCAACTCAGAACGAGTTACAGTGGCTCTGCGCCTACTTATGCTGGCGAAAGGAGAGCGTGAAAGGTGCGAGTCTCCTCCTATTGCGCTTCTTTCATGGTTACTTTCCAGATGAGATCGTGGCAGTCTCGCATCTTAGCCACCCTGCACTTCGCCAAAGACTTCGAACAGCCCGTGCAGATGCGAAGTCGTTTCTAACAAATTCCGCCGAGATGCTGCGCTTCTCAAAGCAACATCCGGAACTGTGCAAAGTAATCCATCAGCATCGGGGTGCGATTTCCGGCGATGACTTAATCGTGGAGTTACGCCGTTGGATATTCGACAGCAGTTCGGGAGCCTGTATCCCTTTGGCACGGCAAGAGAACGGACAGATTCAATATTCAACACAGGAGTTGGCACACCTCGTCGGTTGTCGGGACTGCCTGGAAAAGGCGACCAAGCTTCATCATCTTCGCCCCGGCGCGACGCGTCTTCTCGACGAGATCGGTTCCGACAACGCCGACGGTCGCGGGCCGATCGAAATCCCGACCAAGCAAGGCAAGAACAGAAAGCTGAGGCTCGCCGTCAGTCGACAGCGCGTCCGTGAGACGTACGAGCATAGGCCGCTCCAGCTCTGTGTCGCGGTCAACGGACGCTTGCTCGCGTGGCGCGACGTTACGACAGAGGACAACCGGCTTCAGACACTGGTTCATCCCAACGTCCAGCTCGAATTCATTGAAGTCTTCAGTGAGCAGGGCATTCGAATGATGCTACTCAGCGTGCTCGAAGCTCCTCCGATCGGTCCCTTCGAGATCTCGGATGTCTGCAGCCTGAGCCATGATCGAGTGCTGCGAATCAACGTGACATTCACCGGCTCGGGCCCGTCCATCGAGGTTCTCTACTCCGATCCTTCCTTAGCAAGGACATCATGGCCTGCCGAGTTGGGCCTCGCCAGGTTGCAGCTCAGCAGGGCTGACAACCCGCAGGCCATGGCGCTCTTCGGCTCTATCGATGCAATTGCGATACCGCTGTGGAGGCGCTGCCTTCAGCCATTCTTCTGGCTGCAACCAATGCCTCTAGCCTCCTGGATCTCCGCACTTCTTATTGCTGTACTGATGTTTACCCAGATAGGCGGGACCCGCCTCAAGGCGGAAGAGGTCTTACAAAGGGCGGAGCAGTGGCAGCAGGATACCGTCAACGGCAGAGACAATGTGATGCATCGCTCGTTTGACTTTTATCAAACCCTCAGCGTGGACTCTCATCCGAGGAAACTCCACGGCCGCGTTGAGGTTTGGGAGGGATCGTCACACGGAAAACATCGAACTCTCAGTCGTTTTTACAACGAAGGTGGAGAAACCATCGCGACGACAGATCGCCGTCAACTCCTGTCGGAGTCCACAGCCTGGCAGTTTGTTCCGTCCGTCGAGAGCTATCGCGCACTCGTCTCTTCCTCCGCCATCGATGTGAAGAAACTGGACACAACCGTCGAGCTTCATGCGAAGTCTGCGACCTTGACGCTCGACGCAGTAAGCTATCGGCCCACGGGCGAAACAATAGACTTGCTGGGAAGCCACTTCAGCTTCCGCGAGATCACGACGGAGGTCCTGCCCTGGACAGAGACTCCCCTGGCTCTCGCAGACGAAACCTCTGTCGTTGAAGGAGCTACGAACACCGGTTCCCGTGTTCCCTCGCTCGTCTCATCCGTGGAGTTGGACGAGACCGAGACCGCTGCACGCATGCGCCTCCACCAGGCCAATGCGGATATGGGCGAAGACATTCACATTGAACGAGCTAGGAATCTCATTCACGTGATTGGTGTTGTCAGTTCGACGGAGCGTGAGAAGGACCTTCAAAGCCAGCTGTTCGGAATTCCGCACCTGGATGTTCATCTGCTCTCGCCGGATCAACCCTTCCCTTCACGACAGTTGGTTGTGCGACCTACGATCAACATCTCCGATGCCGGGACGGGGAGCGCTCACGAGACGACTCCGCCGCTCCTGCAGGACTGGCTGAGAGAGCGCTTCTCCGACGACAGCGCTCGCTCCGCTTTTGCAGCCCAGACACTTCATCTCGCCGATCAGGCCATGTGGCATGCAAATGCTTTGCAGCGGTTAGCCGCACGATACGGAGAATTCAACAACCCAACGATTCGTTCAATGGCCGTCGATCATGAACGCGCGTTATCCGAACTTCTAACAAGTCTCAGTCAGAAGATGCAGCAGTTTCCTGGCATCCTAGCGACACCTTCGCTCTCTCCTTTACCAAGGTTGAATACAACCGCCGGAACACGGGAGCTTGAACTTCGAGTACGTGAACTCAACGATCTGATGACACAACTGTTGGCCACGCACGATCCGCCCAACATATTGGCTACCGGAGATACTTCAGTCGATCCGGCGACCGCAAACGAGAAGACCGTAGTGCGCTCGCAGGAAAAAGTTCTACAGGCCAGAGATTTATTGCAAAGCCTTCAGTGATTCTGCACCAACACTAAAACAAAATCACCCAGTCATGACGGAGTCAAACATGTCTTACTCGAAGTGTGCCCATCTCCCAAAAGCGTTGCAATCTTTCCTCAGCGTCTCGCAAAACTCCGCCACCAAGCTTGTGATTGGCCTGTTTTTACTAGCTATAGGCTGCTTCCTTCTACCGCAGCAAATGCAGGCGCAGATGGCTCGCCTCACCGGCGCGGTCACCGACTCGGCTGGACTGGCGGTGTCGGATGCCAACATCTCAGTTCGCAACATCGACACCGGCATCCACCGCGAAAGCAATACCAACTCCTCTGGCGGCTACGATGTTTCCTCTCTCCAACTAGGCCACTACACCGTGCGCGCCGAAAAGCCTGGCTTTGAGGCACTGCAGCGCAGCGGGATCACGCTCAGTGTGGATACAACGACCCGCCTCGATCTCATGCTCTCCGTCGGCAAGACCAGCGAGACGATATCGGTGAATGGAGCAGCCAACTTACTCCAACCGAACAGTCCGGAATTCGAGAGCTTTGTAACCTCGCAACAGTTCGACGATCTGCCGCTCGTTCAGCAGGATCGCATGCGAAATCCCGCGAGCTTTGTGTACCTCACTCCCGGGGTGCAAGGAAATATCGCGGTCAATGGATCGGAGTACGTTGGCGCGACCAATGTGATTCTTGCTAACGGGGGTCAGATGTACTCCACCGAGCTCCTACTTGAGGGTTTACCCGGTGGCCAATCTCGCGTTCCAGGGAACTACACGGAGAGCGCTCCATCGGTCGATGCAATCGCCGAGTTCAAGATGACGACGACGCTCCTCAGTGCAGAATACGGCCATACCGGCGCGGCCGTTGGAAGCTTTTCCGTCAAATCGGGAACGAATAATTTCCACGGATCGGCCTACGAATACATTCGCAATAGTGCTTTGGACGCTACGAACTGGCTGGCAAAGCATACTAATACCGTGCAGAAGCTCTCGAAAAAACAGAATGAATTTGGCGCCACCATTGGTGGTCCTATTCGAATCCCTCATCTCTACGACGGCCGCGATAAGACCTTCTTCTTCTTCGCGTACGGTGGATCCCGCCTGTACGGCGGAGCCGCCAGCTTTACTACTGTCCTCGTTCCGACGGTAGCGCAACGAGGTGGAGACTTCGGCACCACGAACATCTACGATCCTGCAACTACCACACCTACAGGTACCACTTACACCAGAAAACAATTCGCAGGAAATAAGATCGATCCTTCACGCTTCGATCCTATGGCACAGAAGGTGCTCGCCTATATCCCATTGCCGAATCTACCGGGCAACGGCAATAACTATGGTGCCTACACCGGCGCGAGCATCCTCATTCCAGATACCTACACCGGTAAGATCGACCACATGATCTCTTCCCGGCAAGCACTGGGTGCAGTCTATATTCGAACAAGTATTCCTCGTACGACGATAGGTTCTCCCTTGCCTAAGCCTATCGGTGGTAACAGCTATCAGGTCGTCGCGTCTCACACGATCAGGCTGAATCATAATTGGACCCTCTCTCCGAACCTTCTGAATAGCGCATCCGCTGGCTTCAACCGATTCACCAATGCAAATCTTCCCCTCTATCAAGACCAGAACTATACGGAAGCCATCGGCCTCAAAGGCATTCCTGATTCCACTTACTTCCCGACCTTGACCTTCTCCAGTGGGTTCGCGCCGATCTCTTCAATCAACAATGCCAACGTCCCTGAAAATGGATATTATTTCAAAGATCGTATGACCTGGAACGTAGGTCGCCACCTTGTCAAATTCGGTGGCGAGTATCGCATCCTTCAGTACAACGATCACAATCCTTTCAAGTTCGCCGGAACCTTCGGTTTCAACTCTCTGAGCACCGCCAATCCAACCAATAGCTCCGGTGGCAATGGATTCGCAAGCTTCCTTCTCGGGCAAGCCTTCTCAGGCACAGTCACCGGTCCCGCCATCGTTTATACGCGCAAACGTTATAGCGGCTTCTTCGTTCAGGATGACTTCCGCTTCAATGAGCGGCTTACCTTCAATCTAGGTCTTCGCTATGAGTGGCAGAACTCACCCAGGGAAGCTCAAAATAACCACAGCGCAATCGATCTCTCGCTTCCCAATCCTGGCGCAGGCAATCTCCCTGGCGCCCTGGCCTTCGCCAGTGCAAGCCGCCAGACCTTCTTCGCCACTGATTATTCAGCAATCTCCCCACGCTTCGGCTTCGCCTTCAAAGCTCTTCCTACGATGGTGGTGCGTGGCGGATATGGAATCTACTACACCGATACCATGCCTAACCTTGCTCTCAACCGCTCTGGATACTCTGTGTCGGGCACTTTCTCATCGCCCAATAACGGAGCGACGCCTGCCTTTGTTCTCAAAGATGGTGTGCCCCAGACCTACCCGACCGTTCCTACTCTGACTCCGACCGCACTCAATGGTCAGGCGGGCAGCTACTACCAGTCGAATACAGGAGCAATGCCGCGCATTCAGGAATGGTCTTTGAGCATACAGAAGTCCTTCGGAGCAAACGCCTCATTAGAGGCAATCTATATCGGGAATCACGGCACGCGGCTTGTTGATCCTCAGATGGTAAATATCAACCAACTTGATCCGAAGTACGCCTCGCTAGGATCGCTGCTTACTCAATCCGCAACCTCTTCCGCAGCAGTTACGGCAGGTGTCAAACTCCCCTACCCGGGATTCACTGGCAGTGTGGCGCAAGCCTTGCGTCCTTATCCCCAATATCAAGATCTGACATCAATTGCTGCGAAAGCTGGCTCGAACATCTATCACGCAGGTCAGATTGTCTATCGCCAGCGAATAGGCGGGGGTCTGACCTTCTTTGGTGGATACACTTGGTCGAAGAACCTGGGCTATTCGAGCCCGAATCTCGACGGTTCAGGCGCGACAAACAACGTGCTTCAAAATTCCTATAACCCCCGGGCGGAGTATGGCCTTTTGCCACAGGATGTGAAACAGGCTGTCATCTTGAACTATGTCTATAGCTTTCCCTTCGGCAGCGGAAAGAAGTTCCTAACGCACGGCATCGGAAACGCAATTCTCGGCGGGTGGAAGATATCTGGCGTCCATCGCTACCAATCGGGTACACCACTCTCCATCTTGGCGGCGAACAATACAAGTCAGACCTTCTTCAATCGCTTTACCAGGCCTAACCGGGTACCGGGCGCCGATCCCACGTTTCGTGGTGGAAAATTCAACTACGACACCGACCGCAGGATTAACCCCGCAGCGTTTAGCCAGCCTGCGAACTTCACCTTCGGCAACGCAGCACCAACATACGGAAACCTACGGAACTTCGCATCCTTCACAGAAGATATGGCGCTCGTGAAGGAGACACAAATCTTCGAAAAGATGCGTTGGTCGTTTTATGCACAAACTAACAACACATTCAATCGACATCGCTTCTACGGTATCCAGACCAATATCGATAGTGCCACATTTGGAAAGCCGTCGAACGTATCGAACCCGCGTTATCTGCAGTTCGGAACAAGGGTGCGATTTTAGTCTTTGTAAGCAAAGGAAGACTGCAGCTTCAAAGCGGAGGGCCGCAAGGTCCTCCGTCAAATTTAGCTCTTTGGTAGATGGAATCGAGGAAAAATCCATGGTCAGCGTTTCAAGAGAGTATCGGCCCCCAATGTTCAGCCTATGTCGATCTCGGCATTTTCCTTTCGTGCTTTTTATAGGAATATCCTTGATTCTTCAAAGAGCTGCTTTTGCTAACGACTACATAGCCATAGCGGACCAGGCCAGCGGCGACCCCAGAATCAGGGTGATGGATTACACGCAAACCAATTGGGGCTCGGATAATCGGTCTGCAGTTATCTGGAGTTGGGAGCCGTCGGACAGCGGTATAGGGCTCGATGGCTGGGGCTTGCCAAACGACGCCAGACTGCGGAATAACCGTGTCTGGGGAGGGCAGTGCGTTGCTATCCTCGACGGTCATGGGCGACTGGCAGTCGTGTCGTATCCGGCCAAGGTGAAGAAGTGGTCGATCAATGTCGGACCAAAGGACAACGTGCATGGTATTGAGCTTCTCCCTGACGGGAATGTCGCGGTAGCGGCATCGACAGGCGGGTGGGTTCGTCTGTACGCGGCTTCTCAGGGAGAATCTTCATCAACCTATGTGACTTACAATCTCCCCGATGCACATAACGTACTGTGGGACCCCAGGAGACAGGTCCTTTGGGCGCTTGGACAAAACAAGCTTGTTCAGCTGCGGGTAAGGGGCACATCTGCGGCACCTACTCTTACCTTGGTTGCAACTACGATTCTCCCAAAAGGAGGAGGACATGACCTGGAGCCCAAGTACGGTGACACCAACATCCTGTGGATCACCACAGCCTCCTCCACCTGGACCTATAACAAAACCACCGATACTGCCACGCTCTACCAGAACATTCGCGGAATTAAGAGCATTAACAACCAAAGCTCGACCGGACAAGTAATCGAGACTAGTCCTCACACTTCCTGCAAACAAAATTCATGGTGTACGGATATCATCGACTTTTTCTCGCCACCGGATATCCGGACACGTCCCGGCGCTGCCATCTATAGAGCGAGAGTTTGGAATCCCGATTATCAGTAATTGGCCTAGGAAGCCTCAAATAGAAAGCAACGACGGAGACGTTTTTGGTGAACAATGTATAGGTGTAGTTTAAGTTCGACCTACAAAGCATGGTTCTGCCAGACACAGGGTCGCAAGCAGATAACAAATTGCAAGCCCTCTAATCGTGGGTCGTCATTGCCGACTTCAACCCTGCTGAATTTGCAGAAGACTTGACATACGAATCTCCGAATTTCGCAATCGGTTGCCCATTGTAAGTCGCTGGTATTCTGTAGGACTTAGACCACACACCTGTCGAAATATCCGAGCAAAGTGTTGTTGCGTTTTGAAACCACAGGCCAGAGCGATATCGAGCATTCGTAGATGCAGCGATATGAGCAACTCTTTGGCACACTGCACTCTCTGCCGCAATACGAATTGGTGCGGACTTTCACCCATCGACTTTTTGAAGATGCGGGAAAAGTGAGTAATGCTCAAACCCGTGACTGCTGCCATGTCGGCGAGGCTGATATCTTCGCTGATTCTTGAGCGTACAAGGTCTGTGACATTACGCCGACCAACGTCGCTAAGCCCACCTTTGATTGGGCGCCTGGTTTTGATCGAGAGAGCGTAAGCTTTTACTAAAACTGCTGCCAGTGCCATTTCAATAGATTGAAGAAATAATTGGCCACTGGGGAAACCAGATGCTCTTTCGATATTGACGGCAGTCATCAGTGCTCTGATTCGCAAATCCTTCAGCTTAGGGATACTCTGAAATCCTATCTCTCTATTCGCCTCAACTGCAGCCTCGCTTAAGCGGAGATCAGATAATTCGAAACGGAGAAATTCAATTTGCTCCCGGCTTTGGACAAACCCGACAGTTTGCCGAGGAACTAAAGCAATGTCGCCTGCCACATATTGAAACCGCTCCGTTGGAACACCATCGATCTTGAGATCCACAACTCCAGGGTGAAGCAACATCACAACGTATTGAGACTCATGCACTAGCCTGAGTGGCTGTGTGGAAAGAGATACTAAGTCGACCCTCGATGACATCTGCTTAACCTTTAACTAAGTTACAAAGAACTCGCGCAATGTTAGCTATCTAAAATTACGGCCGTTTAAGGGATGCGGCCCTTACAGGATGGGATACATTTTTATTTTCCGGACTACAGCAAAGAGGAGAGAAAGTTCCATGCTTTCAAAGAATCAGCTAACAGATGACAAAGTAACCATTGACGTCAGTTGCTATATGGCTCGCGATCTCGGCAAAAAGAACGACATCAAATGCTTTGTCCCTGTGAGCATAACGGTCAAACGAATCGCTGACTGTAAATGCGGGGCGGGGCGCTTTAGCACAGGCTCAATTGACCCAACGCGATAGGCTGAATCCTCGGGTACCCTGCCTTATGCGGGTCATAAACACACGCAAACGGCGTCTGGCGTGTGGCAGTTTCGAAGAGAGGAACGTGCGATTGGTTCAGCAGGGCCGAGGGATGTTGCAAAAAAATAACGCGGCCCTTGACGAACAAGGCCGTCAGATCCCGTTGAAAATTGATGCTGCGTCCCAGCAGGTGCGTCGACATCTTCAGGGACGAGCGCCGAGAAATCGCAAGAGAGATGACACGCGTTCCCTTTCGTCATCGTCCAGTTCGCGCGCATTTTGCAGGCCACGGAACGTCCGGTTCATCACGCCCGAGCGGTTTTGGAGCCCTCTTATTCGGTGAGAGGGCATGGGACTAGCTAATTGTTTTCTGTCACAGAGCTAAAAATTAGATACAAGCGACACGAATAGACACAGTGAAATTCGAGAGGCGAATAAGTTTAACTCAAGGTCACTGTTTGCAAACAAACCTACTACTAGCCCTGATACTCGTGATGTGAAGACGTGAGCGGTACTTCATAAGTAAGTGCAGATGGCGAAATGAAATTGTCGATTAATTACGGTAATGCAGGACCAGGTCGCACCGTAAGTTCCCGAAAGACTACGGAGCTATCACCGGTGAGGTCTCTTGGCTGCAATAGGAGTATGTCATGACTTTCAACGATTCTTCCCTGCCGCCGGTATTGCCGGAGGATGCCGCGCCCCTCATGGCTACGGTCTCGGGTTCGGTTTTACTGCCGGGCGACGCGGGATACGACGACGAACGCGCGGTCTTCAACCTAAATCACGAGTTAACCCCCGCGGTGATCGTGGTGCCTGAGAGCGTGGCCGATGTTCAGGCCGCCGTTTCTTTCGCGGCAGTGCAACACCGGCCACTCTTGGTGAAGACCACCGGCCACCAGATCGTCGGTTCCGCGAGCGGCGCCGTCGTGATCGCCACCCATCGAATGAACGACATCACGATCGACGCGGCCTGTCGCTCGGTCCGGGTCGGAGCTGGAGTGCTGTGGTCGGAAGTCATCGCGAAGACAGCCGAGGTCGGACTGGCCCCGCTGAACGGGTCGAACCCCACCGTGGGAGTCTCCGGTTATACCCTGGGCGGCGGTCTCAGCCCGACCCTCGGCCGCTCCCAGGGGTACGCCGCCGACCACGTGCGCTCGCTCGACGTGGTGACCGCGGACGGCAAGCTGCGGCACGTCACTGCGGAATCCGAACCAGACCTGTTCTGGGCGCTGCGCGGCGGCAAGGGCAACTTCGGAGTGGTCACCGCTCTGGAATTCGACCTGTTCCCCGTGTCCCGCCTCTATGGCGGCGGCCTCTACTTCCCCGGTGACCGGACGGCCGACGTTTTGCGAGCCTGGACCGCCTGGCACCCCAGCACCCCGGAAACCATGGTCACGTCGATCGCGGTGATGCGGATGCCATCGATGCCCGAAGTGGCTGAGCCTCTGCGCGGGAAGTTTCTGGTGTCGGTGCGGATCGCCTACAACGGCACGACCGCGGACGGCGAGCGGATGATAGAGCCGCTGCGAGCGGTAGCTCCTGCAATCATGGACACCGTGGGGGACATGTCGTACGCCGAGGTCGCATCCATCCACAACGAGCCGACCGACGCGGTGCCCTACTACGAACGGGGCATCATGCTGCGAGAGTTCCCTCCGCAGGCGCAGGACAAGCTGATCGAACTCGTCGGTCCGGACGCCGAAACCGATCTGGTGATGGCCGAGCTACGCGCCCTGGGCGGGGCCTGGGACCGGGAGCCGAAGGTTCCCAACGCCGTAGCGACCAGGGGCCTACCGTACAGCCTGCTGGCCGTCTCCGCCGGACCGCTGTCGGAGGAGGAGCAACTCAAGATGTCGGTCGCCAATCTGCTCGACGGCATGAAGCCCTGGCAGGGCGCCCGGCGGTACGTGAACAACCTCGCGCCGGATGAGGCGGCCGACGTCGCGGCGATTTACGGCCCCGAGCGCTACGAGCGCTTGGCGTCTATCAAGAAGACCTACGACCCGGCCAACATGTTCCGGCTCAACCACAACGTGGTACCGGCCACCTGATTAGGCGCTGGCCGACCGGGTGGAGCTGGACACCGAATGATGGCGCTGCCGAATGTGAACTCCGTGAAAGACCCCCTCGCGCCTGCCATGTCGTGCTGGTCTGGCGGTTGGACCGCTGGGGTCGTTCACTCATCGATCCAGTCCGTTTTTTCTGAAGGGACCCCTGGATGCAGTTCCTCCATAACAATTACGTCTTCTAGTCTCCGGGACTGAACATCGCTGGAGTGGATGTTCAGTCCAGTGATTAGATAGTTTGCAACGGAAAGACAACTGCGAATGGCCGGCATGGACGCAGCGGTGCAACGCGACGCTCTGTAGCCAGGTGAGAATAAACAGAGTTCGTTCGATACGGCCCCTAGCTCGCGCAAGGCGGCTGCAAAGCCATTAGGCGAGGATACCCGAAAGCGATTAGCCGGTTGTTGCGGGAAAGCAAGCTGTTAGGCTCTACCAAGCGTGGGACCTGCAATCAAAGCCGATCATGGGAATCTCAAGAGGGTGCTTTTGGCAAAGCCGAGCTGCCGATGGAAGAAAGCAGACCATGCATAGTGGCGCGATTGCTGGCGATCTCGCAAGCAAGTCACCCGGACGAAATAGTTCGGACCGCGGCACAATTCGATACAAACGACAGTGCTGGACACACTTAAATCAGAGGGGTGAGATAAGTTGAACTTAGGCCACTGCTAGCAGGTAAACCTACTTCTAGCTCCTGGATAACCCGATAGTCGCGAAAGGGCAAAAACATGCATAACATGAAGAAGTTTATCCTCTCTCTATTCGTTCTTACCTTGGTAGGCACGGTAGCACACGCCCAAACTGTGGACACACTCCTGACGAAGAAACTACCCGAAGAACCGGGTAAAGAGATTCAAGTTATTACTGTCAATTATGCCCCGGGAGCTGTCGACGCGATTCACCGTCATGATGCACATGTGGTCGTATACGTTCTCGAAGGAGAAGTTGAGATGCAAGTTCAAGGAGGTACGCTTCAGCGGTTAGGTCCGGGACAGGTCTTTTACGAATCGCCCGAAGACGTTCACACCGTGGGCCGTAATGCAAGCAAGACCAAACCAGCGAAGTTCGTCGTATTTTTCATGAAGAATGCAGGAGCGCCGATTCTCACTCCCACTCATTAGCTTCTGGGTGTCGTGGGACACAGTTCTCCGGTAAAGTATCTTGCCTGAAGCAATATTGTTTACGTGGAGATACGTAGGAATTCAAAAACTTTGCAGTCCACCAAGAAGGTTATCGCGCCAATGATGGCCAAGCTTCATCCAGGGTACACGCTTGAGGTCGGTGGCAACACCGAAGAATTCGCAAAGGTAAACGCTAATGCGCAAAGGCAAACGTTACCTTAGGTAAACACTCCCGCTCATGCTCATCGTGATTATTGTTCAGGTGCGATCCTTGTCTGCCATGGCGATAACACTCTTAACGGCACCGCTTGGAATATCCGGCGTCGTAACCACACCCATTTTTGTTTCACGTTCCATTCGCATTCAACCCCATCCTGGGAGTGATCGCTTTGGACGGAATCCTCATGGAAGGTGCGGCTGCATATTCTTCCGAAGCACTACCTCCCCGCAGTTGACACATATAAGCAAACGAACCAAATAACCAGGCAAAGGATCTTTATTGTGGGACTCGATGAAACAAAGCTGAATACATTCATGATTAACTTCGTGCATGATCTAGGAGCGGTGCTGCATGCTGCAACGATCGTAGTTGGTGACAAGTTAGGCTTATACAAAGCACTTGCCGAGAAGCCTCTCTCATCCGACGACTTGGCACGCGAGACGGAAACCGACCCGCGATATGTACGCGAATGGCTATCGGCACAGGCGGCAAGCGGCTATGTGGAGTACGATGCCGAGGCAGACATCTTCAGCATGACAGAGGAGCAGGCGTTCGCGCTCGCTGTCGAAGGCAGTCCAGCGTTTATTCCGGGTGCCTTCGAGGTTGGAGTTGCCGTATTCAAGGCGATTCCGTCCATGATTTCGGCGTTTCGAACTGGAGAGGGGTACGGCTGGCACCAGCATGACGTCGCTCTCTTTCATGGGACGGAACGCTTTTTCCGTCCAGGTTATGCGGCTAATCTTGTAATTAAATGGATTCCAACTCTCGATGGAGTACATGACATGCTGCAGGCCGGTGCGGTCGTTGCCGACGTTGGCTGCGGATACGGTTCCTCTACCGTCATCATGGCTCAGGCATATCCCAAATCGATCTTCGTCGGCTTCGATTTCCACGAGCCCTCAATCCGCTATGCCAAAGAAGCCGCTTCGCGAGCGGGTGTCGCCGATCGCGTGCGTTTCGAAGTTGCAACTGCGAGTGCTTACCCCGGTTATGACTACGATTTCGTTACCGTTTTCGATTGCTTGCACGATATGGGCGATCCGGTTGGCGCGGCCAGCCACGTTCGGAAGAGCCTGAAACCGAATGGAACCTGGATGGTGGTTGAACCGTTTGCAAACGATCGTCTCGAACAGAATCTAAACCCGATCGGACGAATTTTCTATTCTGCATCGACAATGATTTGCACTCCAGCCTCACGTGCTCAGGAAGGAGCAATGTGCCTCGGTGCGCAGGCCGGCCAGAATCGCATCCAGGACGTCGTCAGGCGAGGTGGTTTTAGCCGCTTTCGTCGCGCGGCGGAAACGGAATTCAACCTGATCTATGAAGTGCGTCCGTGAAAAACTTGGGTAACATGAATACCGTTAGTTTATCTCGGCCTCGATATGGATGTCTTGGCTTATAGTGGCTCGATTGCTGGTAATCCTGGCAAGGTAATCATCCGGACGAAATAGTTGCGCACGCCGCAATATTCGATCCAAACGACTGGAATGGACACACTGATATCAGAGAGGTGAGATAAGTTGAACTTATGGTCAGGCTGTTCGCAGACGGGACCTACCATCAGCGCTAATGCTGTGTGACGGGAAGATCTGAGTAGTACTTCATTAGCTATAGCAAAACGGAGCGATTATGGTGTCGATCAAGCAGCGTGTTAGAAATCAGATTCAACTGAAAATCCATGACGACCGACAGTATCGAAGCATACAAGTGTTGCGGGCGTTACGACATTAGTGCTCTACGCATGTTTGGCTGAAAGAAACAATGGATTCGAGAAACACCTTCGAATGCGAAGGACGCAGAAAGGATACAACGATGTCAAGTCTCTCCTCAACTCTCGCCATTCCCGATTCGTTGCTCGCGAAAGAAGCCACTGATCTCCTGCGCGAGCATTCTACGGATCTACTCTTTAATCACTCGATTCGTGTCTACTTCTTCGCAGCGGAGCAGGGCCGTCAACGAAAGCTTCGCTTCGATCCTGAACTTCTCTACGTCGCGGCCGCATTTCACGATTTTGGTCTCCTTAAGAAATTCTCGAGCCTAGAAGAACGCTTCGAGGTCGATGGCGCAAACACGGCCCGCCAGTTTCTCACTGCACATAAGGTTCCTGAAGAACAGGTAGAAATTACATGGACGGCCATCGCTCTGCACACCACTCCCGGTGTCACTCAGCATATGCGCCCCGAAGTAGCTCTACTCTATTCGGGGGTCGGTCTCGATGTGCTTGGAAGAGGATTCGATCAGTTTCCTTCGGGGTTGCGCGAGGAAATCGTGGCCAGATACCCGCGAAGACACTTCAAGGAAAACTTCATCCAGGAGTACTTTGCTGGCTTTGCGCACAAGCCCAGCACAACCTTCGGCACCGTGAACGCCAGCATCTGTGAGCGTCTCATCCCTGGTTATAAAGCGCCAAATGCCTGCGACTTCATAGCTGCATCTCCCTTCCCCGATTCTGAATAGCAATTCGGGTTGGAAGAATCGAAAAAAACATTTACAGGAAGATTGCAAAAGTCTTACGCTGAATTGCACTCGATCAGAAGTAAGGATCACGGCAAAGCTGCTTCTTTTTTTAACACTGCATACTTATTCTTTCGGGACCGTAATATTAGCTAACAAACATTGCCCGAGTTGTTCGTACCTTAGTTAGGATTTAGACAGATGTCATCGAGGGTCAACTTAATATCTCTTTCTGCAAAACCACTCAGAGTTGTGCATGAATCTCAATTTGTTGTGATGATGCTTCGGCCTGGAGCTATGGATCTCAGTATCGACGGCGCTCCAACGGAACGGTTTGAATATATGGCAGGCGACCTTGCCTTATGTTGTCGACAAGCTGTCGGGTTCGTCCGAAGCCCTGATCGAATAAAGGGGCTTCGGCTCGAATTGTCCGATTTCCAACTGAGCGAGGCTGCGGGTGAGGCGAATAGGGAGATAGGGCTGCAGAGGATTCCTAAACTAAAGGATTCGCGGATCAGAGCTCTGATGACTGCCGTCAATATCGAACGAGCATCTGGTTTCCCCAGTGGCGAATTATTTCTTCAATCTGTTGAAGTGGCACTGGCAGCAGTTTTAGTACAAACTTACTCTCTTTCAAAGAATGCTAGGCGTCTGATCAAAGGTGGACTTAGCGACTTCGGTCGGCGTAATGTCATAGACCTTGTACGATCAAGGATCAGCGAAGATATAAGCCTCGCCGATATGGCCGCGGTCACGGGTCTGAGCATTACTCACTTTTCTCACATCTTCAAAAAGTCGATGGGTGAAAGTCCACACCAATTCGTATTGCAACAAAGAGTGTTGTGCGCCAAAGAATTACTCGTATCGTTGAATCTACGGGTGATCGATATCGCTCTAGCCTGTGGTTTCAAAACGCAACAACACTTTGCTCGGATATTTCGACAGGTGTGTGGTCTAAGTCCGACAGAATACCGCCGGCTTAAATCAGGCAAACGGTTGCGAGATTTGCACGTCGGGTCTCGTGCAAATTCTGCAGGGTTGAGGTCTTCGATGAACGCCCCACGATCAGAGAGTTAAGTGTTGTTTTGCCAATTATTTGGCGCACTTTGAGCTAATTATGTAGACTCCCCGACAAAGATATCGTCGTCCTCTGCGTCCTTTCGGACTGTTGGCACAGACAGCGACGAGTCGGCCTCCATGCTTCAAGATCTTCAAGGCGCGCATGATGTGCTTGATATCGGTAGTGGCGGTATCAGCTAGCTTTTTTCTGACCCTCTTTCTCCTTGTTCATCATTACGACGCCTGAGTGCTTACGCGCACTCGGAATTTGTGCTGCGAGCTGAGCGAGCCAGGTTTGGAGACTGGTCTCGCCGAGTCGTGCGTTATTGTCCGGAACCAGAGTTCTCTCACTGAGTTTCGTCTCGGAGTAAAGCGCATTTGGGTCAGCGATGACTTCGCGGGGATCTTTGAGTGCGACCAAGCGCCGTCGGACTAGATCATCGATGCGAAACTGTTCGGGCCCACCAACTTC
This sequence comes from Granulicella sp. dw_53, assembly GCF_018449545.1. GTDB lineage: Bacteria > Acidobacteriota > Terriglobia > Terriglobales > Acidobacteriaceae > Edaphobacter. The sequence goes on from NZ_JAAVUR010000028.1 coordinate 16,285, forward strand.
GACTATGTCGTTTACCGGCCGCCCTATTGCAATCTCGCCCACGGCACTTGCGACATCGTCGGCAGCCACCGGCTGGAAAAGCACAGATGGCAGTCGCACTTGTTTTCCGTCGTACGAAATGTCGGCGATGCCCTTGAGGAACTCGAAGAACTGCGTCGCACGCACGATCGAGTAGGGGATAGAAGATTCTCTGATCAGTTTCTCCTGAGCAATCTTAGCCCGGAAGTAACCGCTCTCGGCCATCCGATCAGCTCCAACAACCGATAATGCAACGTGATGTCCTACCCCTGCGGCCGCTTCAGAGGTGAGGAGGTTACGGGTCGATGTCTCAAAGAAGTTCAGCACTGCCGCGTCCTCCCAGGAGGGAGACTCTGATACGTCGACGACTACCGAGGCACCTTTCAGCACTTCGGACAGTCCCTCACCCGTGAGAGAGTTGACACCCGAATCTGGTGATGCCGCTACCGCTTCGTGCCCGTGCTCACGAAGCTTGTTGACAAGCTTTGATCCTATGAGTCCAGTACCGCCGATGATTACGATTTTCATGATTTACCTCCCTTCATTTCGAACGATGTTTTCACATATGCCGGTCGTACTCGCTAAGACCGAACAGCTCAGTTAATTTGTCGCCTTCAACCCGCCAAATAAACCGGCTGCTCGTATAACTGCATATGCCTGCCAGTTGTGAAAACGAAGATTATGGCAACTGTCTCGCTGCAGTCAAATCGAGGATTAGCGATCTTTCTTTTTCAACATTTTCCGCTTTAACAAAATCATTGCACTGAAATCTCCGATGTTTCTAGTCAAATCGCGAGCGACATTTGCAACGAAGATGTCCGCGATCTGAGTGCGAGGGGAGATAACTGCGAGGCAGCTTGGGGCGTGGCGCTCCAGACGGAAGCAATGATTTCGTCCCTTAGTTGAGCAGTGCACATTCGGCGCGAGAGCGTCACCGAAGCTGCGAATCAACTCGGCTTGAGCCGACGCATTCCCTACAAACATCGAGCAAAGACCCATCGAGCTCGCGACGCGCTTCCACGGAAGCACTCCCGCAACGATACCAGCGACGGCATCAGACCTCTTCACTGACTTCGCAAGTTCAATGAAATCTTTGCGCTTTGCGGGATCCGGGACAGCAAGGCACCCGTAGATTCGGCGATCTATACAATGGTTCATCGGCGTGAGGCCTCTAGGCCGAACGCGCTTTGGCAGACCGACCATGCGCTGTTAGACATTCTCCTGCTTCGGGAGGACGGTTCAGCGGGCCAGCCGGGCCTACCGCCGTGATTGATGACTGTAGTCGCTCGATCGCGGGCTACTTTCTCAGCTTTGACCCACCTTCATCCCTTCGGACCTCTCTCGCGATGAGGCAAGCAATCTGATCTATTTCGGTGTGAAGTCGCCCGCTGCCGGCTCCCAATCACCGGCATGCCGCTACCCCTGTGGATCGTACTGTTGTTCCTTGCAGCATGGTTCTCTTTGCTGGATTATTCTTCAGCGTGACGTACTTGATGACGGTTCTTGTACACCGCTCAGGAGCGGGAACCTTCCTTTCCGCCGCGCGGTCTTTGCCTATTATGTCTTTCTACAGGTTGTAGCTCGAAGCTTAGAGGGCGTTGCTTTAAGGATGAACCAGACGATCTGACGCCGCGAGGCCCGGAGACCTGTTTGTAGCGGGAAGGCACCGGGAGCGCGTGGTTGGCAGTTTCGTCGTTGGCGAAGCCGCAGCCTGGTTATTCAACAAGACAAGAAATGGAGATAGCGGCTTACTAAAAGTAATTTCATTGTTGCGCCAACGTTTCGGCGGCTGAATCGACAGCTTTCTGCGGAGCGATTACTCCGTCGACCGAATCCTCCGAACGGAACTCACGTACGGTGTCTACCTCCAGGAAGATGTGTCTCACATCTGGGAACCTCTGTTGGATTAAGGTTTCAATTTGATCGACCGCCGACTCGACCTGAATGCTTGAAAATCCCTTCCTGAATTGCACGGTCATCGTCAAAAGAACATTGTGTGGTCCAAAGAACGTCGTAAATGGATATCCGAGGCGCTCCACCCCGGTGACACCTCCCGCAATGTCGCGGATGCTGCGTAGCGTGTTCCTATCGACTCCTTCTCCGATCAGCAGTGTCTTAGTCTTCGCACCAAGTAATACAGCGACCCCCATCAATAGAATTCCAATCAGGAGGGAAGCTATTCCGTCAAACAGCTTGATTCCAAATCTTTCGACAAGCAGGGTAGCTGCGAAAGCTATACCGACTCCTAAGACTGCCGTTGAGTCCTCAAACAGAACGGTGAAAGAGGCAGGATCTTTACTCTTTCTAACCGCCTCAAGCAACGACATTGAACCTCTAAGCTTCCTAAACTCCCTTAAGGCAACATAGAGAGAATACCCTTCGAAGATTGCCGAGCAGCCCAATACAGCATAAGTCACGCCGATGTGCTCCAGCCCTCGGGGCCGGATGATATGAGCAACCCCTTCATAGATGGATGCGCCTCCGCCCAGAGCAAAGACGGCGAGAGCAACGACCATTGTCCAGAAGTACAGCTCCTTGCCGTAGCCGAAGGGATGGAGTTCATCGGCTGGACGACTGCTCAGCTTAACTCCGAGCAGTAGCAGACCGCCATTGCCTGTATCGACCAAGGAATGGATGGCCTCTGACAACATAGCGGAGCTTCCGGTAATCCACGCTGCTAGTAGCTTAGCTATCAGAATGGCTATGTTCGCCAGAATCGCGACGTAGAGAACCTTACGTGTCGAGCTTTGAGCGTCTTCCGGCAATCATCCTCACTCCCCGTTGTCCTCGTGTTTATCGATACACTATGTAGCTAGGCATAGCCGCTTTGGAGTGTCCTGGTGTCCAAAAACCAAAGAGACGTTCAGGCTTCGATGGTCTGTTCCAAGCATCTTCCACGAGCCTTCCAAATCAGTCTCCTGCTGCTCCGTGGTATGAGCGCGCGAAGATCCCAGCCACAGATCGGCCGCTCGCAAGGTTACGGCAGCTTCGAGCAAGGTCCGTGCGGTGTCGTCTCCTGAGAGGACCAACAGCTTGACCGGCTTTCCTGCCTTCTCCGCAGAGAACTCCACCTCGCTCAATACGTCTGTCACATGGTCATCGACAAGACATTCCGGAATCAGGTGGCTTGCTGCATCTTCGGTATCTCCCGCTGAGCCCTTGCGTATGCAAATCACAACAACGTCCTGTGTACTCGATATATCGCTGGCGAGGACCGTCTCCAGGGCTCGAAGATCGTCAGGCTTTTCCACGCTCACGATGGCGCAGCCGGGCCGAACTTGTAGCGATTCCAGAGAGAGGTTCTCCCCAGCTTGCAGTCGAAACCGCTCACGCGATGTCTCCCGAAAGGGGTCATCCGAGTCCGGATTGCTGGTGATCTTCGAAGCAGCCTGCTGGCTCGCGTATTTTCGCTCCGAGATAGTAAATATAACGAAGAAGACGACAGTGAAGATACCGCCGGAGATCGTTGCCGACTTCTTGGTGAACAAGTTCATGATGGCCATCATGAACAGAACGGCTGTCGTAGCGATCAATCCCAGGGGCAGTTCGAATTTACCAAACCTGATGTTGAGAGGAAACTTCCAGCGCTTCGCCTCGGGATGGGTAAACCGTAGCACGACCACGGCGAGACCTTTCATGGCGAAGCTCCAGACCACGCCGAAGGCATACGCCTCGCCGAGCATGTTCACGTCGCCACGACTCAAGAGAATCGTGAAGAGTTGAAGGCCGACGATGGTGTTGATGATGTGGTGGGCTGTCCCGTGTTTCGGGTGTACTTTTCGAAACCAGGGCGGGAGAACTCCATCTTCGGCGACGCGGCTAAGGACCCCATTCGATCCGATGATCGCGGTATTTACCGCTCCGGACAGGATCAGCACGCCGACCAGGACAACGAAACCGTGAAATGCCAGTCTCAGGGCGAAGGGCCCGGCTAGGAACATCGAGAGGCCGCCGATGAGATCGTCCAGGTACTTTGTCCGTTCAGCATCGGGAATCAGCATGACAGCAAAGAAAGAGACGAGCGAGGTAAACAGCAGGCTGTAGAGAAACACAATGAAGCCGGTACGCTCAAGGTTTTTCTGCTTCGGTGCCGCGATCTCACGATTGACCTGGGCTAACGTCTCTTCTCCGCTCAGCGCAAGGACCGAGTGGCCAAGGCCGATGAGGACGGCGACAAAGGTGAAACTGGGCAGTGCCGTGTGTTTGAGCCAGCCAAGCGCAGTCTCATCGAAATGAAAATTTGACGGGACAGGTAAAGGGACCGGGTGATAGCCCTTGGTGGCTATGGTGTAAATGCACCATGCTATGAGCACGACGACCATGACGGTCGTCGCTTGCATGATGCGGAGGGCGCGGGTGCTGGAGAATGGAACGCCGATACGATTGGTGTACCAGAAATAGACGGTCACGATTGCAGCGAATAGCGCTGCGAACCAGGGCGCGGGGACGTGCATCCAGGCGATATGAAAGTGTTCTCCCAATTCATTGAGCAATGCAGCCAGGTACAAACCGGCGCTGACTCCGCTGATCGGTCCGGTCAGTACATAGTCGAACATCAGTGCGGAGACGGAAAACTTTGCCGCAGTGCCTCCCATCGCCTCGCGCACCACGCGGTAGACCCCGCCACGAACGAACATGCTGCAGCTTTCGATGTAGACCGATCGAACAGCGTAGGAGAACAGCATGATGGCAAGGATGAACCACGGTGCCGCCTTGCCAATCGCCTTCTCCGCGATGCCGCCGACATAGTAAGCGGACGATCCAAGGTCGCAGAGGACGATGGCGGAAGCTCTCCAGAACGACACAAAGGAAAGCATCACCGTTGCGGGGACCACATATCTGCGAAGGGAGGGACTTGAAGCCAGGGCCATGCCGCAATCTCCGTACCGGTGTAAGGGTAGTGGAAAAGTCATAAGTAAGGCGTAAAGTCGGAATCAACGTTTAGGTTCAGTCGCAAAGACCTAGCGCTCAGACTCATTTGGGACAAATCCACTATGCACATTCGAACAGCACCGGGCACTGTGACATCAGCTCGTCATGTGGCGCTGCTCTCATATAACCAAGTGGCCCCCAAGCCTCAACGGTGGGTTGTTCTCAAATAAGATGGATTGAGCATTGTCACATGCACCGGATGTGGAATCGGTCTTGCCTGTTTAGACTTTCACTCGATGAAGAAATTCGGATGACAACTCGTTCTGAGCACCTGGAGCCGCGTTGGCCTGCGATGGTAGCTCTCCTTGCCGTAGGTGGGCTGCGCCTGGCACTTCCGGAGCCTCTATCGGTGGGCCCAGCCTGGCTGCTGATCGTTGTCGTAGGAGCACTCATCATTCCTACGGTGCTGGCGCGACGACGTGGGAATGACCGCCTCAACCAGATATTAGGGTATCTGTTGACTTCACTCGTGACCCTGGATATGGTCTGGTCGCTGGGGTTGCTCCTGCAAGCTCTTCCGTCGCATAAGGAGACGCCAAAGGACCTTCTGATATCGGCTGCGTCTTTGTGGATCACGAACATCCTGGTCTTCGCATCGTGGTACTGGCGTCTGGATGCTGGTGGGCCACGCGCTCGCGAACTGCGCGGAGTTCAAGTCGATGGAGCTTTTCTCTTTCCGCAGATGACTCTTGATCAACAATCCAAACGAAAGATGGGCGAGCAGTGCTGGAGTTCCGGTTTTATCGACTACCTGTTTCTGGCGTTCAATACCAGTACTGCGTTCTCCCCACAGACACCCCTGTTTTATCCCCCTGGGCGAAGGTCATGGTGATGATACAAGCACTCATCTCCTTCACAACCGTAGCCCTGCTCGCCGCACGGGCAATCAATATTCTTTAGCATTAGTGTGATCTACAATTTCTGCAATGAACATTACATCGAAAAGCAGGCGCCATTGACGTTGAATTCTCATGTCGACTGTAAGGATCGCTGCATGATCAACAGACGCATCCATTCGTCGAATTTCCGTCCTGCCTCCGGCAACGAACCGACCTACTGAAATCCCAATGATGCGTGGAGAGCGACAGATGGAACATTCACACCGCAAATACAGGCAACCATGGAGTGGCATGCCCTCGCCTGGCATTGCGATATCAGCTCACCCCGAAGTGCCTTGCCGACGCCATGGCATTTACAATCCGGGCGCACGTTCATTGAGTCTTCGACCGTATAACGGTAACCTTCGCGAGGACGAAATTGAGATGCGTAACAAAAGTCCACGATATACCCCTCGAGCTCTGCCAGAAGGAGCGGCAAATTGCGATCCAGAACGGCATGCCATCTCTTCAGCATTTCAGATTCGCTCGGAACTATAATCTCGAAGGTCGTTGTACTCATTTCGACGAATCTGGCGCAGATCGCGATGACATAAGGCACATCTCCAGGCACCGAGGGACGAACTAAACATTGCGACGTGATTGGAGTATCGTCTACCAGCCGATTGCGCTACTACTGTTTAGTGAATCCGGAATAGTGCCCCCCTGGGAGTGGACCGACTAAGTGGACCAGATCCTAACTCTTTCCTCCTAGTACACCCTGAAACGCCATAAAAAGGAACAGCATTCCTGATTTCGATTCGGATCTTGTGTTGAATTTGAGCGTCGTGCGGCGAGGAACACTGCTCAGTCCGGATGTCTTTTCGTGAGCGATTAGGTACCGGAGGAGCTGCACCCGGGAGATAACGATGAGTCTAGCACCGATGATGTCCCATACGTGACATTAGACCGTATCTTCCTGAGTCGACAAATCCAACTGGGCCACTACTTTCTATGCGCGTTAAGTCTCTCCAATACGCTTTTGAGGGCGTCGAGCTTCAGCCCAGCCTCCCCAAGCTTGCCGGCGGCCGTCAGACGCTGGTAGTCGGCAAAATCTTTAGCAGCCTCAGAGATCAGTTCGTTGATATCCGTCGAGGGCGGAGGTGTTCCCTTGGATGCGGGCACAGGTTGTGCCGCCTCGCTCGCATTTAGCGACGAAGCTTCTCCGCCAAAAAGGGACCTCAGGGCCGCCTGAAATGTAGTGCCGTAAGCAAGCTTGTCCTGCAGTGCGAGAACGACCAGCCGCAACTCCGGCATAGGACTTTGCTGAGCCTGAAGGTAGATTGGCTCCGCGTACAAGAGCGCTCGTCCGGACGGAATAACCAGCAGGCTTCCGCGTAGAACGTGGGAGCCTTGTTGATTCCACAGAGTCAACTGTCCTGAGAGCTGCGCATTCTGATCAATGCGTGCCTCGATCTGCTGGGGACCGTCAATGAGCTTCGTCTTAGGGAAGTCGTAGACAACCGCTGTGCCATAGTCCGCTCCATCGCAACGGCCGGCGATCCACCCGATCAGGTTGTTCCGATTAGCAGGCGTGAACGGCAGGATCTCCACAAACTCTTCGCTGCTCCCGCCAGGTAGTTTCATTAGCACATAGTTCGGTTGCATTATCTGAGCTGTCTGCTGGCCGTTACCGTCGGTCACGGACTCCGTCGCAACTGTCCAGAGGTCCTCACGGTTGAAGAAGACTGCCGGATTTGTCATGTGATAGAGACCGTAGACCTCCGATTGCACTTTGAAGAGCCCCTCCGGGTAACGCACATGCCTGCGCAGGTCTGTCGGCATCTCAGAAGCGTCTTTGAATAGGCTTGGAAAGATGCGGCGATAAGAAGCGAGGATAGGGTCTTCAGAGTCGAAGACGTAGAGCGTCGTAGCCCCGGTATAAGCGTCCACTACTACCTTGACACTGTTTCGGATATAGTTGATCGAACTCTCTCCAAGGTTGTAATGGGTTGAATACGGATAGTTGTTCGAAACGGTAAAGGCATCCAGAATCCACGAGAGCCGTCCATCGTCCCCCACCACCATGTACGGATCTTGGTCGAACGAAAGGAACGGCGCTACGACCGCAATCCGTTCGCGAATGTTGCGCCGCATCAGGAGCCGACTTTGTGAATTGACATCGTCACTGAACGGCAACTTTCCGAGATCGCCGCGGTCGATCGCCAACATCACCCGTCTCAGGAATCCACCCAACACGATTCCGCCGTTGCCTTCATAGGAGGTGAGATTGTTATTCTGCCCTTGCGGATAGTCGAACTCCTGCTGCCGGGTCCTGACGTACACATCAGTGTCTGTGAGTTCGCCAAAATAGATCTGGGGTCGCGTTACTGTGAGACTCTGGAAGGTGCTCTGGACGGGCATATTGCTCAATAAGAGTGTTGGCAGTCCTTCTGCTGTGAACCCATTGACCGGGTTCATCGTCACTCCATAACCATGGGTATAGATGAGCTTTTCGTTGATCCAGTTGCGACTGCTTACTGGAAGTTTTTCGACGTTGAGTTCGCGGGCTGCAAGCATCACCTGGCGAGTCGTACCATCGATCTTGTATCGATCGATGTCGATGTCAGGAAAGTCATAGTAGGTACGAATCTCCTGAACCTGACGCAGCGTATCCTGCAAGGCGCGCCAGTCCCACAACCGGATGTTTTGGAGAGTCGGCTGATTGTTCGCCGGGTCAGCTGCATCGACCGTCGTCTCTGCGGGAAACTCGCGCTGTGCGAAGTGATTGAGCCCGTAAGCCTGTCGGGTCATCTCGATATTATGGGCGATGAAATGTTCTTCACGAACGAGCTCATTGGGCTTGACGATAAAGTTTCCAACGTACCAACCGACGATTCCCAGCGCGCCATAGCAAAGTACGGCAGGAAGGATTGCAGCCACAATCAGTCGTCCGCGAGAATGTCGAACCGCGTTGTAGGCCGAGATGACCGCACCGAGGAACAGGGCAGCGCAGACGAGCAGAAGCCCATAGATCGTTATGTGTGCGTCGGTGTAAGTAATGCCGTCAAAGATCGTGTGATGTTCCAGCAAGAGTTGAAACCGGCCGACATACACGTTCATCGCGAGGACAGGAAGAAGGAACGCGACCATGATCGAGAGTCCACGCCAAGGTGACGGTGCATACGTGATCTGTCGCTTGGCAAGAGAACGGACACCACTCGTGATAAAGAGGAATAAGACCGCAACGGCACAGGTCGCGATTGCGAGCGTGAGGAGCCAGTTGTTGACAAGCTGCCACGCGGGCAAAGTGAACAGAAAGAAATTCAGCGGCTTACCAAAGATCGGGTCGGCAACGCTACCCGTTGCGTGCGGTGCGTACCAGAACAACGCCAGTGTCGGCCATTCCGCCATCATCGCCAGTCCGGTCACACACGCAACGGCGATGGAGATACAAAACGAGATCACTCTCAGAACTGGTTGGACTGACAGGGTTATCGGCTCTCCCGCGATGACAATCGCATGAGCCCTCGGCAGATCGGCTTCGTGAAACCGCCGAAGAGCAGAAAACGCACCGTACAGAACCAGGAACGTGATCCCTGCAAATAAGAGGAAGGCTATGGCCTGTAGGCCCGCCGATTTCCAGAATACCTCGCCATATCCGAGCGATTGGAACCAGAGAAGGTCAACCCAATACGACAATCCGATCCGGCCACAGACGAAGACACCAATAGCTAAAGCAGCCAGGAAAAAGATCCCGCGACGTCCCCACGTTGAACTTCGATACTGCGAATCTATGAAATCCGGCAATTTTCCCTCGTACTCGATCGTTATGGATAAACATTCTGATTGTAGGCTTGTTACAAGTGCCAGCTCACAATACAGCAAGAAGCATACTTTAAAAGGAAGGATCACATCCGTTGCGAATGTAAATTGAGTTGTCCGCGTTCCCTTGTCTTAGGCCCTGCGGTCCCATACATGGTCGAACCTTATCCCCGGCCTCATCTGCACCTTAGAACCTATCCAGTGGCTCAGCATCAGTGGCCTCGCTATATTTCGTCGCGTACCAGGTCCGCTGACCGTTCTTGTGCCGGCATTGATCGGCTGGTCAATGTCGCTTTCTGAATGCGCAGACACTATTTCGGTGGAGGGGCAGGTCAAGTTTCCAGGTGCGCCCGGCTAAAGTCGCTCTTTAGTCGCGAAATGAATGCTCGACAATGCACAGTCGCTCCGCATGTCAATTGGTCTCCCCTATGCTTCCGTTTTAGCTGCTTTTCTGCACGTTCCTTATGCCTTTTTTACGGCCTTCTACCTAGACTTCAACATGCAAGGTGAGCATACTTTGCGCGGCTTCGGACAGAATTGCTGCTGATCGCGCCGGGCGAGTTATACAAATGCGCTCAAGTGAAAATAATAATGAAAAAACATGTTACGTATGGCCACCTCGCGGGTGGCCTTTTTAAAGCTCAGAGTGCAAATATTGGAGCGTTGCTGATAAGAACAGGACTCGCAATCTCGATAGCTATTGGCGGGATTGTGCTGGGATCTACATCTCCACTTCATGCACAATCGACATTTGGGAGTGTTCGTGGAACGGCACAGGATGCAAGTGGTGCATCTTTGCCCGGCACTCAAGTCATGCTTCATAGCACGGACACAAACACGGATCGTGTTGTCACTGCAGACAGCACCGGCGCATTTTTGTTTTCAAACGTGACGTTCCATTCTCTGTATTGATCTGATTAGAGGTCGCGGTCACCTCGACCGCCGTCGCCTGAGCGGCGGCTCGCAATGCAATCAGGCCCGGATCGCTTCCGCGAGCAAACTACAACATCGGCATTGGACACACCTTCGCATTCCTCAAGAAAGTCCCTATCGGAGATGAGCTGACTTTCGCTTACACCTACGAAAACAGCGGTACTCACGGCTTCTTTCACACCGCCAAGGGAGAACATACGGAGTCGCTTGGGCTGATGAAGAACTTCTCGCTGCCGAAGACATTCCGGCAAAGGAAGATCGCACCGCATTCAGCTTGGTCCAGGTGCAGTCTAGACAGCCGGGTCTGTCGCGCGATGGGTACCGTAAGCGCATGCTGAAGGAATACGTGCATGAAATTCTGTCGAAGCCCGCAACCCATGCCTATGTGAAGCGGTACGTCCAGCTTCACAACATTGGATCAACGCAAGATGATCCCGAAGGCAGAAAGATCGATAGCATTGGTGTCCTTGGTTTTAGCTCGCTCAACGATGTCGAAGACTATCTCAGCAACGCTGACTATGCTCAGGTGGAGCGTGAGGAATCCGCTTTAATCGGCGGCGGTTCCGAGTTCTGGACGGCGGCAACTACAGCATTATCAACCGCCTACCCTGAGCTCGCAACGGAAAGCAAGGACGGCGAGTAGTCCATCGCTGATGAACAATCCCCTTTCTGGAAGAGGGATGTTTGTCGGCAAGATGCAGAAGCAAGCGCGGTGGCATTTGCCGGGCTAGACGCGGTATTCAGTTTGCCCAGAGCCAGGATGCCATCTATAGAGCCTATGCGCGTCAGCTCGGGCCTTAGATAAATGCCAAATGAGACACCACTTATATGGCATAAGGATTTGCGAATTCCGTTGATGCATGATTCGTCCTAATGTTGAATCATGACTACTAGGAACGAACTAACCCCGACAATCACAATCATGGGTGGAGGAGTAAGCGAAACCCTTACAGGATTTCACCTGGTGCGACAGAGAACGCTGGCGCGTGTGGTTCTTATCGACCAGCGAGCTAATTTCGGGCTTGGCATAGCGTACTCCACTCCGAGCTACCTTCACCTGTTGAATGTTCCCACAGGAAAGATAAGCTCATTGCCCAACCAACCAGAACCTTTCCTAAACTGGCGTCCTGATAATTATGGTCCGACTGCGACGGAGAAGGCCTTTGCTCCACGAGCGGTAGTTGGACGGTACATCCAATCTCCCCTAACATCGACGAGCCTGCTCGAACAGGAGATCGCAACAGTCGTTGATGTCCGCCTGCAAGGCTCCGGGTGGGTGCTTACGTTGGATAACGGATGCGAGCTACGGGTCGAGCTGATCGTTCTCGCAATCGGAAACTTCGATCCTGCTCCACTTCCGAGAATCACGAAGGCCGCCTCGGATTCGGCTTTGTATCACCACAGTGCATGGGCGGGAGAAACCTATGAGGAATTGCCCTCCGATGCGGCTGTTGCCCTCATCGGTACAGGTCTGACCGGGGTCGATGTCATGCTGAGGCTGCGTGAACTCGGACACCGCGGAGGGATCATTGCCGTGTCTCGCCACGGCACCTTCCCGACTCGGCATGCCGATCACACACCGCTGAGCTCAAGTGCAATCCGATTGGATAACGTTGTGACCGGCGCAATAGTCACTGACACCAGAGGCTGTAATCATCAAGCGGGCGTCGACCTGGTTGGAATTTGAAGGGAAAAAGTAGAAGGATAGGGCCATGATAGAGAATTTCCGCATTCGAGTATTCAGAGCCGTGGCACAGCATTTGAACTTCAGCCGGGCCGCAGAAGAGTTGTTGCTCACCCAACCCGCGATCACCCAGCAAATCAAAGCGCTAGAAGATGAGTACCCCGTACCCTTATTCGATCGCGGGGGCGGACATATCGCGCTGACAGCCGGTGGAAAGGCGCTGCTGCCATTTGCCGAAAGAATGAAGCAGCTTTCCGACGAAGCCTTTGCCGCGGTGACCGAGGCATTTGGACAACATACGGGCGAACTCGCTCTGGGAGCCTCCCAGACCATCGGTCAATATCTCCTGCCAACGTTCGTGGCTGGATTTCGGAGGACAAACCCCAAGGTCAGAGTCACCACCCGCAGTGGGAATACAGACGAGATGCTCGAAGCCCTCCTCGCGCGGGAGATTCAGCTGGCACTCATCGAAGGTCCGGAGCAGCGGAAAGACCTCCATATCGAACCGTTCATGGAGGACCACATGGTACTTGTTGTCCCCGCAACTCATGGATGGGCCAATCACGAAATTAAACTGGAGGATTTGAAGAGTGAACCTTTGCTCGTGCGCGAATTTGGCTCCGGTTCAAGAAGGGTGGTGGAGCAAGCGCTTGCGAAGGTCGGGGTGAAGAGGAAAGATCTGATGATCAGCATGGAGCTTGACTCAACCGAAGGTCTGCTGAGCGCGGTCGAAGCCGGCCTCGGAATCACCTTCGTCTCGAGGTGGGCAGTCCGAAATCATTTGTCTCTTGGAACGCTAAAGATCGCAAGAGTACACGGGTTGAAGCTTTCGCGACGCTTCTCGATGGCATATCCTGTCGGTCCGGAACCAACAGGAATCGTCGGTATCTTCCGAACATTTTTGCTCTCTCAAGCAATGGAAATTGCGCCCAGAAGGATAGCCGGAATAAATACCTCCTAGTTGCTGTGAGTCTGGCAACCGGAGGCCGGAAAACTTCGACGCACTCCCAGGAATTCAGATGTTGTACTTACCCGCAATGGAGAAGATCAATGCCACGCATTTCACCTGTTTCTAACTCAACCGATGCAACGGTCACAGAAGTTCTCGATAATATGAAGGCGCGGATGGGCAAAACACCAAACGCCATGGCGACTCTCGCGCAGTCTCCAGCTGCCTTCAACGGCTACCATGCTCTCAAAAAAGCTCTCATGAGGGGTCGTTTGACAAGCCGCCAACGAGAGATCGTAGCTCTCGTAACCGCACAGGAAAACGCCTGTCAGTATTGCCTCTCGGGTCATACTCAGGCCGCAGCGGCTGTCGGCCTAAGTTCCACTGACATCATCAATGCCCGGACCGGCAAAAGCGACAATAAGCTGGATAATGCCATCGCAAATTTTGCCATGAAGGTGATTCGGCATAAAGGCCTGGTCGACGACGCCGATCTTGTTATCGCACGAGAGGCTGGCGTTGACGATAGCTTAATGATTGAGATTGTTGCCAATGTCGCCTTGAATACCCTCACAAACTACAACAATCGTCTCGCTGACACAGAGATCGATTATCCTGTTGCGCAGCTTGAACTAGAGACGCTTTCGAATCAATAGCTTGTTTAGGCCTATAGAAGACAATGAGTTCCTATTTTTAGCGGACGTGACTGAGCGTCGTAAATCAGCCACGTCCGCCTCTAGTTTAAGAAGATCAAATGAAGAAACAAAAATCTGTGTGAGTCTTCGGAGAATGAAAGGAACGTATTGAGGAATTAAGCTAAACGAGCATTTTTTGCCAGAAGATCTCAATTCGTGTTAGAAGTGTGTTTCATAAACACCTGGGCGCTGTAATTCGGAGGCAAGTGAGTTTAGCTTTACCTTCCGAAAGCGATCTTCTCTGGCAAGATTCCAGGTATTTATAAGACCGCATTGAATGAGCTGACGCAATCTGGGTGCGACTCTACAGCTGATTCATTACCAGGCATTTGTGGTCTCGTTGATGGCTTTGCAGTAACGACATTCCGATCGTTCGGGACCGTACGACCAACAGGATGTCTTAGATGAAATCTACATTCGTTTATTCCAGGCTATTTTCGGGCTTCATCATATGGATCGTCGCCCTGATAATATTTTGCTTGCCCGGCCTCTCGCAGAGCTTAGGCAGCAGCTACGATCCACTATCGAACACAATCGCCACGCCGCATCCCATCAATCCGGCCACCAACACTACAAACCCAGGTGCACTTGCTGCTCAACAGCAAAACCCATTTTGGGGTGGAACCGATTGCCGTGTAGTTGCGTTCGACACGCTTCCGGGGCGGGTGGAGCATGTGGGGCGTACGGCTGCGGATAACCGCCAGTTCGTCAACGGCGTGCTGTGGGTGCTGCGTTCGGGGGCTCGCTGGTCGGACCTGCCGGAGCGGTACGGCAAGTACAAGAGCGTGCATACGCGGTTTATGCGCTGGGCGCGGACCGGGGTGTGGGAGCGTTTGTTCGCCGATCTGGTGGCAGACCGGAAGAATCAGTACCTGATGCTGGACTCGACCATCGTGCGGGCCCACCAGCAAGCGGCTACGGGACGCAAAAAAGGGGCTCCGAAGACTCGGCTCTGAGGCGTTCCCGAGGTGGACTGAGCACCAAGATCCACCTCCTCGCCGACGAAGATGTCCCGGAATAAATGCCGCCTGCATCCTCACGCGGGGAGCGCAGCGGCGGCGGGCCAGCGGAGAACACTTGCCCATTGCAAAGACCTCCGGGATCGGAACACTCAGGTTAAAACGGCGGAAGTCGGTTGCGAATAGGTTGCGCTTTGACGATTGAGGTGTTCAACTCGGCGGAACGAGACATCCGGTCGAGGATTTGATCAAGCTGACTAATCGTTAAGACGTGTAATCTGGCGATAAAGCAATCGTTCCCCGTGACCTTGGAGCATTCGGAAAACTCCGGAGTATCTTCAATTAGTTTCTGCACGACCTGCAGTTTGCCGGGGAGTGGTTTTATTCGCACCAGGGCCTGAAGGCCGTATCCAAGGCTTGCCGGATCAACCTCAATGGTGAAACGCCGAATCACGCCTCGCTCCTGCAGGCGTTCGATTCTTTCGGAGACGCTTGGCGCTGAAAGCTTCACTTTGTCAGCCAAGTCCTTTATCGAGATGCGTGCATCGTGAAGGAGAACTTCGATGATCTTCTTGTCTACATTATCGAGTGCGAATGATTTAAGGATGCGCGACATGATTTCCTCTCTTTCTGAGGATAAATCAACAGAATGCCTCTGTTTGTTCATATACGAGCCGCGTTTACTCTTTTAGGCTTGTTAGAGGCTTCATTGAACAGTGTGACTACCGGGCAGATATCCCGGTGCTCCGTACGAGAGGTCGAACTCAGGCACCGCGTTCGCATTGATGGCGGTTAACTTACGCAGTAGCGCCAACTTTCGATATGGGAGTTGCCCCGATAAAGGGGCACAGCGGGTCGGATACTCTCGCACCGAACTCATCACTCCCGGCTGATCTCCAAGGTAAGCTCATGACACACTCATCACACCACTCGAATCAATCCAATGTACCTACTCGTTTCAATCGCACGACACCCCCGCCGGCATTTATCATCGTCGCCTTCGCCTGTGTCTATTTCTTCTGGGGCTCAACCTACACTGCGATACGCATTGGAGCGGCCCAACTCCCTCCCTTCGTCCTCACCGGTGTACGTTTCTGCGTCGCCGGTGCAATCCTGTTATTCTGCTGCCGTCTTCGCCGTCTCAGTATCCTTTTGCCGCTGCGCACTCTCGTAACGCTCTCTATGATTGGACTGCTGCTGCTAACCGTCGGCAACACCACCCTGGTCTATGCGGAAAAATCCATTCCTAGCGGCCTCGCATCACTTATCTTCGCCGCTACGCCTCTCTTTATCGCCCTGATTGAGATGGCGCTGCCTCACGGCGAACCGCTGAATCTGCGCGGGTGGCTCGGAATTCTCCTGGGCTTTCTTGGTATGGTCACCCTACTTGGACCCACTCTACACGAGGTATTCACGGTCGGGCTCTTGACAAATACGACTCGGCTCATAGCCATTCTTGTTTGTCTCGGGGGAGCACTGAGTTGGGCCATCGGTAGCCTTTACTCTCGCCATCAACGGCTAAACGTCGATAGCTTCGTCTCATCTGCCTGGCAAATGATTTTCGCAGGTTTTTTTAATTTGCTTCTGGCCACCATGTTCGGCCAGTGGCCGCAGGCTCACTGGAACGTTTCCACCTTCGGCTCGCTCACATGGCTCATCACTGGCGGATCGCTCATCGGCTATTCCAGCTATATCTACCTACTCGAGCATGTGCCGGTCGCCAAGGTTGCTACTTACGCGTACATAAACCCCATCGTCGCCGTCCTTCTCGGACTCCTTCTCCTTCATGAACGCATGCAAGCAGCAGAATTCGTCGGTATGGCTTTGATCATTCTCGCGGTAGCGTTGCTCACTTCAGCGACGATCAAACGCAAAAGTGTTGGCGGTAAGGCACAACAAGAACCGATGTCCGGCGAACAGCTTCAAGCCGATTGAGCGGCTTGTCAGATAGCACATTTTACATATCAAGGAGACTCCATGAAGATTGAACGCATTCAGGTAGGGCCACGGATGTCCCAAGCTGTCATCCACGGAGGCACTGTATACCTCGCAGGACAGGTAGCATTCGGAGCAAGAGGCGCAAGCGTTGCCGAGCAGATGAAGGATACGCTGGCAACTATCGACTCGCTCCTATCCGCCGACCAGAGACGAGCACGTCCTCTTTGCCGCTGTTCATGTAGGCGGGATACCAAGTACCGAAATTGCTCCCCGCTTCAACGAAGAACACCCGTTCGCAGAAATTAGCGGGGTAAGGACTATACCCTTGCCCCAGCTCCAGCCGAAGCCAGTGATCAAGCTACCCGCCTCGGCTTCCGGCTCCCCAATCTAGTGCGAACACCCCGCAAGGTCCGATCAATAGTGCGCGAACGCGCAGGAAGCGGAATACAAACCTGCTTAGAGGCTCTGCCTCTCGGCGCGTCGCAAGGGGTTTCCCGCAGTCTTCCGCGCTTCGCTTGTGCAGACCTCCGCTACGCTTCGTCCTTTCCGTTCCGGCTTCACCTCCACTCCAAGGGGAGGGGAATCGAGTCTGTTACAGAACTCAGCGGCCATGAATGAGTCAGGCGCTCCCACGCGGGAGCGCCTTCTGTTTTTTTGTTTGATCTGGAAGGCGAAGCGGCGGAGTTAGGCCAGTGTTTGAACTATTTTGGTTGCTCCGAGCAGGTTGACCATGCGTTTGAGGTTGTAAGCCAGGATGGCGAGTGCGATTTCGGTGCGAGCTCCGCTGAGTCCGCGCAGCAGCAGGCGCGGATGGCCGAAGATGCGGTACTTCAGGGTTCCGAAGGGATGCTCGACTACGGAGCGACGGAGTCGCATCAAGGCAGGCGTGGCGCGTTGGTCCATGCGTTGCAGAGCATCGTCGTGCAGGTGGCGCGAGATCATGCGGCGTGCACCCTGGGTGCAGTCGGGTTTCCGCGCACAGGCGGAGCAGTCGGCGGTCTGAGCACCGTAGTACACCGCGCGATCCTTGCGCGAGATCTGCATGCGCTTCAGCTTCTTGCTCTCCGGACAGACGAAGCAGTCGTGGTCCTGGTCGTAGCGGAAGGCGCTGCGGTCCAGCAGGCCGCCGGCGTTGACCGAGCGCTGCGCAGGCACATGCGGAATCATCCCTGCCTGCTCGCAGCGCGCGGCCTGCTCCCCGTTGGAGTAGCCAGTGTCGGCGACGATGTTCAGCCTCCCGACTTCGAGCGCCTGCTTCGCCGCCTCCGCCATCGGCCGCAACTGGCGGTTGTCGGCCGCATCCAGCACCACCGCGTGGGTGACGATCAGCGCGTGCTCTGCATCCACTGCCGTCTGCACGTTGTACGCCGGTGCGATCGTGCTGCCCATCTTCATCAGGCCCGCTTCGGGTTCGGGATGCTGCTTCAGCTTCTCCAGAGCCGCCTGCACCGCCGTGGGATCGATGCTGGCCTGCTGCTCTTCATCGCCCTTCGCGCAGTTGTCCAGATACTGCTCCAGCGCACGGCGCTCGCGTACGCTGCCCATGCTGGCCACC
>NZ_JAAVUR010000029.1 GCF_018449545.1 Granulicella sp. dw_53
GCCCTATGAATACCTCTGCAAACTCTGGACTCAAACCCCTGACAGATTTACTCTCAACCCAATCCATCAAATGCCGGGACTAAACACCTAGTGCGGGCGGATCCTTCTGCCTCTGACGGAGGTAATGAGTGCCATTGTTTCGAGCACATAGTCGACGCCATGAGCCGGACACGTACTCGTGGGAGATCCCCTGGGAATGACTATGCTATGTCACCAGGATAGCTCAGCATTACTATAGAGGAAATGAAACTAGGTTTTTCTGAGATGCCCTAAGGGTAGATCGTATACGTTTAGACTGAAGTTCTGATCCGCACCATGACCCTTCAGAATAGACCCTTTTATAGGGCTTCCTACTGCCTGGCAAAGGCCGCAAGACCTTCAGTCGAATGGATTTGGCCATTGAGGATGCCTTGAAGTAGCGCACGAGTTCGAATGGCAGAAAAGGGCGTCTCGATGCGGAAAGGCTGTTTCTGCTGGGGTATTTTGACGATGTATGCGGGTCTATCATCAAACTGGCCTCCATGACTTGCGACCTGATCCTCAGCAGTCCATAGTGCAGATTCGACCCATAATAACTGGGTTCGCCAGGAGTGATCTCCCATGATTAAAATCGTGGAAGAATCCCATTCATTGCGCTGCTTCAGTAATTTATAGACATGTCCAAGATACTGATCCGCAAGCGCAAGATTGTCGATGTACGAACCCTCATTCAGTGCGAATCCACCCGTTTTGCGATTATAGATCCCACCAGGATGCGGAATCGGCATATGTAGAAAGAGAAACTCGCTGGAAGAATCGTTCAGCAATTCATCGCCAGCCTCGAGGAGTTCGCGATAATCACTGATATGAAACTCAGTTCCTTGATCATCCAGCGCACGCTTGTTGTTTCGCGAAGCGAAAAGCCTGGCTATAGATTCTAAGGAATCTTGTAGCGGCGCAATGGCGTTTGCGGTGACAGAAGCTTCCCCGATCAATCCTGTAGGCGTTAGCTGGTGAGACGTCCAGTAGCAGCGATCTATGACTTCGGAAAGAATCCTACAATATGGGTTGTACCATCCAGCAACGGCCGTGCTGTAGCCTGCATGCAGAGCGTCCTGAAAGATCGTTCCATGCTGATTAAATAGGTGCCAGTGGTTGAAAATCGGATCGTGGGATGAGAGTCTGGCGCCGTCTACAGAAGAGCGGATATGATCCACCGGTGATCCAGCTATTAATGAGGGAACCACGTTCTCGGTTAGTATTCCAGCAGGAACGACATGTGTGAAGACGGTCGATTGTTGGGCAATATTGTCAAAAGTAGGCAGATTCAACCCTTCAAATCGATGTTCATAGATTTGCTCATAAGAAAGTTCATCGAGCAGTATCCAAATGATCCTTGGCTTCGATCCTGCTTTGGAGCGTGTCATCTCAACGGGTTGATGATGTAGTGAAATCGGTGTGTTCAAGTCGCGAGCTTGCCAAAAACACCAAAGCAGCTGACTGATAGTGATAGCACCAAAGATTGCGGTAAAGCCCAATAGTGTTGCTGCTAAACTCTGTATTCGCTGGAATAGCGGCACGAAAGATGACCGCCAACACATCGTCATAGACAGCAGGCAGAAGGCGGATCCGAAGAATAAGGTTCGGCTTACCCAATGAGGCATCAACCAGGCTTGCATCTTCGCCCCGATCTTCAACAGGGTCCAAGGGCCCATCGCAATTAATACAAGCCACACTCCCAGAAAAAATCTGGGTAATCTCTGGACTATAAGAAATAGCCCAGTCAAAGTAGCCCATAGGACGATTATGTCTAGGAGAACTCCAGCAAAGATTGACCCTACGGAACCGCTGCTGTGATAAACCATTAAATGCGCTGGACTAATCAACGGGCCAATCAGCGGCAGGCAGAAAAGAACAGAAAGTCCGAGGGCGCTAGCTGCCGGGTGCAGCAACAACCTCATGCAGGGCGCCTTTTCAGGTGAAACAGTATGCGACCATTCGCTAAGGTGAGTTCATCGGTGACGCCGAAGTACGCAGCAAATGCTTTTCGAAAGGCGGATTCGGTGATGTGGTTGTAGATGGTTTCGCGTCCGCGCATGATCTCGACATATTTCGCGTCTGTTGGAGGCACCCATTCCACAATCAAGCAATCGGTCGTCAGGCGATTGCAAAGCCTCGCGATATGATCCAGCGGAATCTGACTGCTGAGCAGCAGATGATGCAGCACCGCGAGCATCATGACCGTATCGAACTTTCCGTCGCAACGACTCAGAAAAGATGGATATTCTCGGTTTTCCCAACCGATCGCTGGCGTGGGAAAAGCAAGATCTATGCAAAGAGGGAGTACGTTCTTTGCCCCTTTTCTGGATAGGCGGTCAACTGTCTGTGGGTCGCTGTCGATGGCCACTACTTCCGCATTCAATTCTGCAGCAAGAAGAGAATAAGTTCCGGTATTGCATCCAACATCGAGCACTCGCAAAGAATTACTTCTACTCAAAGCACGAGCAACGAAACTCCGCTTATTGGAATGGTCTTCATCGTTGTAATGAGAAGAGGTATCAGTATAGTCAGACCAGTGAGAGGAGTTTGAGGTGAACGAAATTCTCCTGATCTGTGCCTCCAGGCGGCATAGAGATTTTAGAAGAATCTCCTTCACAACATCAGGTTCTTTGAGAAAATTGGCTTTCTCCCCGACTTTTACAGAACTGGTAAACTTTGCGAAGAGCACCGGAAGGGTAACGGAGGAAAGCGCAGGTTGCTGTATGCGTGTATACCAAGGAAGAGCTGAAAAGATATTCTCTGGTTCATAGCCGTCTCGCCGTATCAGGGTAGCCTGAAGTGGCCAGCCTAGTTTCGTATTTGCAAGCATGGGCAGAAGAAACGTGCGGATGAACTGTCCGTACGCGTGCCATACCGGTTGGTCCCAATTGACTCGCTGAATGGAAAGCACATCGACAAAAATTGGATCGGCTCCCCGAAAGAGAACGTTGAGCGGAGTTGCATCCTTCAATATCCAACCTTCTTTTAGAAGATCTCGGCAAAGGGCCAGGGTTAGCTCTGCCGCGGCCCGCCACGAAACAGGCGGCCATTCCCATGGGTATGATGAAAAGAAGATCAATGGATGGCTCATGAGAAGCATCTGCGAAGCGGCGTCGCGCGAGATGATCTCACTTGCAATCAACCGTCCGGATCTCACTAGGTCTCGCGCAAGCGGCAGATCTAGAAAAGCCTGTACTTCTGCGTCATGTGGAGCCCGCACCGAGCGATAGACTCCATCCGGGCGAATTTCTAAACTGCCTGCGGGATCACGGAACGTAGCGAGCAGAGGCAGAGTTGCTCCAGCACTCAAAGAGAAGCTCCAGACTCTCCGCTCTCAGTTTTAGGTTTGATAAATAGCGCTTTCAAGCGGCGTCGAAAATAGTAGAGTGCGCCCGTGACAAAGGCACTGACACTCTGAAACACCAACAGACTTGAACCTGGATCCACGTAACCATAGGCCGGTCGCTCCAAAAAAGAGGCGACAGAAAACAAGAGTGCAATGGTAACGATCAGATATTTAACCCGCAAAACCATGAAAAACCTCAGCTTAGGCTTGGAGAAATAATGTTTCAAGAAAGTAAACACTGTCGATCGTCAAAAGTTTTGTTCTCTTTTTGATTAACTTTGGATCTATAGCGGTTTAGCTTTATAGTGAATTGAATAAAAACATTCCACCATATAAAGGCTTCATTTTGACAACTGAGACTTTGGGCGATTGAGCGAAACTGCAACGCAGCTATGCATAAGTTCTCAAGCTTTCTTGGCCTAACATCCATGTATTTCAATTGCGGCGCGATGCTTCATGAAGCGTCGGCCCGATGTGCGTAAAGACGGAATTAGGTTAACTCCCAAGTTTCCCGAGCACCGTTTTCCCATTCGCTTGTCGGGTCGTGATAAATCGCAACGCACTCGGCGAATAGGGAAGAAGCTTCCACATTCTGGGTTCTGGGCAATTGTGGGACCGGAAATAGCTCGTGTCTACGCAACAGTGGATATCGGAAAAGGGCCTCAAATCTCGAGGTGCACACTAATGTGCCCTTTTATTCCCTAGGGACACGGGACGGGGTCAAGCGCACAAACTGGCACGCCGGAACCGGTTCGAAGGCCTTGGCTTGCCACTCATGGATTAAACGGGCGATGAGGTGCGGCGCGGCTGCCAGCGATACAGCCCCCTCCGTGAAAGCCTCGGTTGCTTCAGGAATAAGTTGCAAGAGAAAAGACGAGCGTAGATGTGGATTGCCTCTTGCCTCGGGAACAGGGTGCCTATCCTCTGATTTGTACGTTGCACAAAACCTCATCCCACTGCCTGGCTATTTTTTCTGGCTGGTATTGAGCAGCACGTTCAAATGAAAGCCGCGAATAGTGTGCATGAATGTCAACATCGGTCAGGAGAGAGGACATTGCGTGTCCGAGAGCCTCAATATTTCCAAATGGCACTATGATGCCGTACCGTCCCTGTTCCAGGATTTCTGTTGGCCCCGATGCCGGCGAACCGATCACGGGCAGACCAAGTGCCATGGCTTCGAGATAGACACGGCCAAACCCATCCAGACGTGCAGGTGCGGCGAGTGCCTTAGCAGCTTTGAAAAATGGAAATGGATTATGTTGGTAGCCTGGTAAAAATACCGAATCTTCCACGTTTAGAGAATGGGCCAGCTGCTGGAGACGAAGGCGATCCCTTCCATCACCAAGTATCACGAGTCTATGATCCACACCGCGGGAGCGTACCTCGGCATGCGCTTGAACGAGGAGATCGAATCCTTTCTGATCGTTTTGAAGACGACCGACTCCAAGGATGAAAGGTTTTGTCAGCAATTCATTCATTTCAGGGGATACGCACGCTGTTGCCATCTCCCTCACTTCTTCAAGATTCACGGGATTGTGGATAAGATGTTTCTTTGAGCAGCGAATAGTAGTGATTCGATCTGCTGCAAGTGAACTGCCACTCGATGGGACAACTACAGCGGCAAATTGTGGATACATTAGCTTCGACACCATCGAATGCCAACTTGGAAGGGATTGCAAGTAAATATCGAGATCGGTTCGAATCCAGCCGACAAGTGGGATCCCTAATATGCTCGCTGCGATCCATGCGACATAGGATGGGAATGTCTCCATTGCCCCAACGATCGTATCCGCGCGACTGCCCTCCGTAATTGCCCTGGCTAAAATCGATGGTAGCTGATACCGAATCCTTGCCCCGTTCTCAGAACCCCAGGACAATCTGACATCTGCTGGGACACGATCCAGGTGAATCCCAGTTCTTCGCAGAAGAAATAAGCTTGGCTCGATACGGCGACGGTCTAAACGATTAAGAAGTTCGAGTAACGATCGCTCTGCGCCGCCTCCAGCCAGGTCCGACATGATGAACAATACGCGTTTCATTGACGCTTTGAATGCGTGTCAGAGCGCCCTCTTAAGTCTTCCGAGATGGATGCCTGTTTTGGCCTAGCGCCGTCCGTCTGTCTGAAAGCTCTTCCGCTTTCCATTTTCTTGCCGGCATTGACGCCATGAGGTGGATATTCAAACCAGCCGCGGATCCGCCCCTTAAAGGAGTTCCAGTAAAATCGCATTTGCAGGGTGTTGCCAAAGAGCAGTGACTGCGCCGTTCCACCTAAGGCTCGGATCCAAGTCTGCAGCGCGTAGGGGAGAGGATAATTGTATTTTCGCAAAACATATCCGAATGATCTTCCTTCCCCAAATACAACGGCGATTCGCTTTTCATCGTGATTAGGCAATGCTTCATGAAAAATGCATATCTCAGCGCAGTAGTACAAGATCAAATCAAGTTTCATTATTCGGATTAGGTACTCAGAATCTTCCGCTCCCAGCATTCCGGTGGCGGAGCCCCGTCCTAGATTCGTATCAAAATATCCGTTCATCTGCGTTGCAGTGCGGCGCAGAAAAATCGTGACGCTAGACGACCGATGCCACACGTTGCTCAGTTTGATTCTCCCACTTGCGGAGTCATACCACGGATAGCCTTTTGTTTCAGTTGGGTCGACGAGCCTGCCTGTAAGACCCGCCCAATCGGAATGGAGCATCAGAAGATTGGCCACAGTTTCCAACACATCCGACGCATACCAGCAGTCATCATCAGGAAATGCAATGATTTGGCCAATGGCATGGTCAAGTCCAACATTCCGTGCTGCCGACAAACCGGAAGGTGATCGCACATGCAGAATCGGGAAGCTCAATTGAAATGGCTCGAGACTCTCAATTAGAAATCCTGGCGCATTTTGATCCACGATAACAACTTCAAAGTTCTGGTATGTTTGTTCCTCAAGTGATCTAAGCAGTTTTGCCAACTCGCAAGTGCGCCCTAACGTCGCAACGATGAGAGAGAAACTAATGGTGGACCTGTTCAATCGAACACTACCTTGTTTACAGCGATATATGACTTACAGGAGCTTTCAAGCAGAAACCTGGCTAACTTAACTGAGGTTGGTCCTCAAAAGCATTTTCGCTCGCAGGACCGCCCCAAACTGGGGCGAAATCAATATAACGCAGTTTCCGAAGATAACACGATCAAAATCGCTCATCTCAGAACATGCGTGTTCTGGAATCGAACGACAAATAAAAGCTTTATGTGAGGGGCCTTCTCGTTTGAGATCATACTGGTCCGTACCCTGTACACTCGCTGAACAAATTGGTTTGAAAAGAAGTCGACCGAAGACATTTTCCTAACTTCCATTCAGATGCCGAGCCTTGTTTCGAGCTCGGCTAATTATGAGGCGTACAGACAAACCTGTCACCCGGCTCGAATACTATGCGAAAGATCCTAAAGAAATTCAAGACCGTCCTCAAAACGTTTCCGTCCGTCCACGGGCGATATCTCGATGCGGCTTTTCGTTGGAAATCATATAAAATCGCGAGAACTTGGACGAATCTTCCCAATTCGGGCCTTTCCAAGGCCCAGCCCGAGACTCTCATTTTTAGCCGTTATGGCACCGAAACCGTAGGAAATCACTTAATCCAGCTTGGCCTTTTGCGTGTGTTGTTCGCGGTATCCCCTGGGCGGCCTGTCTATTTACTGAGTACGGAGATAGCTACAACCGAAGCTGGCTTACTTGGTCTTCAAGAGCTATTGAGTCTAACACCAGATTCCGCTCCTCTTGCTCATTTCATCGAAAAGAACGTTTGCGTTGTCGGGGAAGAGAAGATCTACACCATAGCCAGAGGGGACCTTCTCATTCTTGGAGGAGGACCAATTATGGACGATCCCGAGCTCACTAAATGGCATCTCTGGTTTCAGTGTGCGCATCGAGTTGGAGCGCGTATTATGATTGCCGGATGCGGGCTCGGACCGCTCCGGAAAGCCGGACCAATTTCAATAGTTGAAGCGATGGTTTCGCTTGCAGATACCGCTGTCATTCGCAACAAACCCTCATCGAACTTCATATCCGCGACGAAATCACCCTTTAGCGTCGCACTTGACCCAGCGTTTCTCTGCATGCCTTTTATTGAGCCCCTGGTGGGCGCCAAAAAACGATTACTTGCAATTAACACTCGTAGGATCGGCTCTGACTGCGTGGCCGATCGTGTTATCTCGGACGACGACGTCTCTGAGATGGTCCTGAATCATGCTCTCTCGCTCGAGAAGTGGACCCATATAGAAGAGGTCATGCCGTTCTCAACTTGTGAGCATGTGAGTGCTCCGGACTCCATGCTCGCAAATCGGGTAGCATCCGCCATTGCGCGCGATTTGGACATCCCCATCCACCCTTTGCCGGCGACCACAGTGATGGGCATTATCAATGCTCTACTTCCAGCAGAATATGTTCTGTCCACACGGATGCATGGCTTCATTATGGGTCTTATGTTGGGTTGTCGATCCGCGAATCTTGACTACATCAGCGGAGGCGGCAAGGGAGCTGAGCTCTATCGTGATTGGCTCGGACGGAGTTCCTCTCCTTCACTCTTTGATCCCGGCAGCCTCCACCGGGAGGATTTCCTCTTATTGGACGATCTCAAAGATGTACTCGCCTCGATCGATTCGCTGCTGGAAACCTATTCCTTGGCCATTCGCCAAGCATTGGCTGAATGATGGTTCATCGCCCGTATGAGGATGAATCTTCGATTGTCCCTTCAATGAGAAGGCGGCTCGCACGCGGATCTAGCATTTATGGAATCGCCAACTTTGCTTTGAGGGCATTAGGTTTTATCCTCTTTGCCATCTATTCCCGTTATCTTCCTCCTAAAGATTATGGGGTTGTCAGCATCGTAGAGAGCGTCGGGGTCGTTGTTGGCATTCTCGGTGGCTTAGCTCTGGAAACGGGAAGCCGCCGCCTTTACTTCCACTTCGCTGGTGATGCTGAAAATCTGGATAGCTATATCGGCACCGTGAAATATCTCGCTATAGCCGCAGCTGGTGTAGCCCTCATCGTTTCGTTTGTACTTGGTCCATTCGCGACTTCTCTGATCGCCCCTTCTTGGAGAGTTCACTTTTTCCCCTACCTTGCTCTTCCGATCTTCACCGCAATCGCTTCGCAACTGCTTCAATGTTGTTTGGTGATTTACCAGTGCCAGGAACGGGCCTTTGCATACAGCGGTTTTGTGGCCTTACAATCGCTCTCTAGTAGCATTCTTACGTTCTGTTTAGTAGTGTGGATGCGCCACGGTATCATGGGCCTGCTCATCGCTCGTGCCCTCGGAGCCTTCGCCACCCTCGTGGTTGCGATCTGGTTCTCGAAAACCAGAATCCATTCTCGCCCTCGTTGGACCTACGCTCAGGAGACCCTCAGAATCTCCGTTCCGCTCATTCCACATGCTCTGATGGCAGTTGCTCTAGTGGTCGCCGACCGTTTCATCCTTCAACATTACCGTCCACTTAGCGAAGTCGGTTTGTATGCGCTCGCTTATAACATCGGAATGATCATGACGTTGTTCACAGCTTCGCTTACCCGAGCTTGGACTCCGTTGTTCTATTCCATGCTTCGTCAGGGTGAGGGAGATCGCAAGTCCATTGCGGAGATTCTCACGGATATTGTCATCATACTTTCGTTAGTGGCAGTCGCTGGCGTCTTACTCGCACCGCTTTGTATACGATGGTTCTTTGCCACACCTTACTGGCCCGTAGCGAAGTTGGTGCCCGTTGTACTGGGTGCCTATCTCTGTCACTCCCTCTTCGCGCTCCTTCAGCTCTCTGTTATTCAAGCGAGACGTACCCCCCTAGTGAGTATTGTCAGCGGGGTAGCGCTCGCGCTCAATATTGTATTAAACCTTGTTTGGGTTCCCACATACGGTATGACTGGCGCGGCTTATGCAACCCTGGCGGCATACATTGTGGAATTGTTATTGATTGCGGTCGTTGCGCACCGACTTCTACCTCTTCCAAGAGGCGGCGTGCGTTCCACCATGGCCTTATTCATTTTTGTTGACGTTTTAATTTGGGCCGGCATACAACCCCAGATTCCACAATTATCCGCTGCTTTCATTTTGCTCATCTTCGTATGTTCTCTCTTAGGAGGTATTTGGTGCTTTCAGCGCGGCAGGCAACGAATAAAGCAGATTTGTGTGTGACTGCAATGTCGATCTTTTGATTATTCCAGAAGTACCCTACGCCATTCCCGAAACAGCACATATAAGCTTGCCCATTCAACCAAAACGTAATGGGTAGGCACCCTTGGGATATTCATGGCCATCAGCTAACGTGTCTTTATAAAGATTGGCAGTCAGGATCGCGGCTTCACACCATGTGAATTTGGCAGCTTGCTGTATTGCTTCCTCGCGCAATTGTTGCCGCAGAGTAGAGTTCGACAGGAGCTCCTCTATTGCTCGTAGAATCTCGGGTTCGTTGGTAGGATCAACCAAGAGTGCGGCTTGACCTGCCACTTCGGGCAACGATGATCTGTTACTAGCGACCGTAGGGACACCGCAAGCAAGTGCCTCAAGTACTGGAAGTCCAAAACCCTCGTAGAGGGATGGATAAACAAAGACCCTAGCTGCGGACATGAGCAACGGTTTGTCCGCCTCGGCGATGAAACCGGTAAAGATCACCCGAGATTCAAGATTTAAATGACGAATTCTCGCGAAGAGAGAATTGCACATCCACCCTCGCATTCCCACAAGTACCAGAACTAGCTCGGGATGGCATTGGGAAAGAAGTGCAAATACCTCGACGAGTCGATTCAGATTTTTCCTAGGTTCTATCGTACCGACGTGAAGGATAAAATCAGTTGGCAAGCCATATTTTTCCCTGGCTCGTTTGATGGAATCGGCACTGAGGTCGGAGCGAAAAGCCTGGCTCGCTCCATGATGGATGACAGAGATCGAACCCTTCGGAGAACCCAAGCGGGCAATGCAGTCACGCTGCGCAGAGTGCGAAACGAACACGAGCGCATCGGCGAAGCGAACCGCCGCGCGAATGAATAACCGAAAATATAGCACTTTGAATGGAACATGGACCTCGGGCATATTGAAGAACGTCATGTCGTGCAGGGTCACAACTTGCTTCGCGGCAAAGCGAACGAGGGGAAACGAATAGTTCAAAGAGTGAATTACGTGGATGCGAAATTTAAGCAGTAAGAGAGGAATGCCGAATTGCTCAAGTAGAAATCGAGCTGGCAATTTTCGGAACAACTTTGCAGGTATCCAAATCATTGTGACATTCGGACAGTCGCTATGATCGAGATCCGGATCGTCGTCCTGTGCCAAGATATATAGATGCAACGGCCTATTAAGGCCCTGTAATTCTTGAATGAGATTCTTGGCATACACACCGACACCGGCTTTATTCTTAGTGATCGCCGTTGCATCTATAAGTACTTTCATAAAGTTCACACATCAGACCACGTTCTAGTGAGCAACGCCACAGATTTCGTTGCCCGCCCGGAAAATCCAGCACCATCTGTTCTATTTCCGATCTGAGTATTAACCCTCTATGGTGGAAATGGAATGACTTGCGCTGCCAACCGGGCAGCGCAAGTGCACGACTACCATGAACATCGTTGTCCTTTTCGTTACTGCAGTGGGATCGTCGCATTGGGTATCCCACTGCCGGGATTCGCGTTGTTTCCAAAAGATGAGATTGTCCCATTCGTTCCGATCGCGAATCCAACAGTATTGCTGAAGAGAGACACGTTCGTCGCGCGGATTGAGGATACAGATCCTCCTCCACCCGACTGTATCCCTGTTCCGAGATTATTCGCTGCCGTCGAATTAGTGATACTCATCGTCGCACTTCCACCATTACCCACCACAGTGAAGCCTGCCGACGCATTGCCGTTGGCATCGCTGTCCCGCACGGCCGTTCTGCTGAAATCGCCGGAAAATATTCCGTTTCCATTATTCGAAAAATGGGAGTTAGCGATATTCGCCCGCACAATGCCACCTGTGCCCATGATGTTAAGACCATTACCCGTATTGTCTTGACTTATCGTGTCGTTGATAAAGACCTGCGCATTCGCACCCGCAATAATATTGATGCCGTTCAGAGTAAAGTTTGCAATCGTACAGTGTTCAATGTGAAGTGTCTTTCCAGAAGTCATTCGGATGCCATCCAGTCCGGTACCTACGCCTTGAATGGCGAGGTTTCGAAGCGTCACGACATCAGTGGCGGGGGCGGTGATGATGATCGCATTGGTGTTGGACGCTATGATTCCACTTAACTGTCCGCCACCATCGATCGTAACGGCTTTGGTGATGGTAACGGTACCAAATGCTCCAGGGTCAAGGGCATCAATTTCCCCACCTGTAGCAGTCTTTGAGATGGCTCCTGCGAACGTTTTGCATGGTGCCGTACGGCTGCAGGGGTTTGCATCATCCCCCACTCCTGAAACCCAGGTGCGGGTAGCCTGGGCCTGCGCACCGGTGGTGGCAAGCAGCGAAATAGCGATAACACATAGAGCGAGTCTAGGTTGTTTCATCGGGATACTCCTGCGGTGCATCGAAATGGTTGGTGAAAGGGGGAGGTTGGATTTCTTGTGCGCGAGCATGCTACTCCGCTCTGGGCGAGAAAATATGGTTCATATTGCTCACGTCGCTGGGGATTCCTCTGATCCTCGTTGCGCGAGCATTCATACTGCTAATCTTCTTCATATACTCAGCAATGGCACGACTGTACCGGACACTGCAACTTAGCGATACGGTCGGAACGTTCTAGGTGGAGAGCCGCACGTCGCTAGCTAATTTCAATCTTGAGAGCCGAAAGCCGCGAGAAGAGATCATCGACGAGATCCTTGAGATCGCCATACCTCTGATCGCGTCGCATGAAGAGCACAGTTTCGATTCCTAGGTAACGATCGGTCAATGGCTTGAAGACAGTGCCTGCATGGGTGATATGTGCAGCGGAGCGAGGTAATAGAGCGATTCCGAAGCCGTGGGCCGCGAATTCGAGAGCGTGAGCCTCGCTTTTGACTTCTCGGAAGAGGGGTTGCACTCCGAGACTGCCGATATACTTCATGACTCGTGCATAGTAGCGAGGCTGCAATGATCGAGGCATCCAGAAGACCATCTCGCGGTCGAGATCGTGCACCGTAACGGCCGCCTTCGGGGCCAATCGATGATTCCTCGGCAAGCAGACCGAGAATCCTTCCCGGCCAACACGCTGCACCCACAGGTCGCGATCCGAAATTGGACCGACGCCCAATGCAGCATGAAGTCTTCCCCGAAGGACACGTTCTACTAACTCCAGCGTATTCGCAGCCTCCAGCACGATCGCGGAAGGCTCATCCCCGGGACGACGCACTGGACTCAAACCATTGAGGAGCGGCAAGAACGCACTATGGGTATACGGTGAATAGCCTATACGGTAGGGGCCAATTTCTATCTGTGCTTGAAATCGAGCAAGATCCCAAGCCCGCTCAGCATGCATCAGGGAAAGAGATGACTCCTGCACGAAAAGTCTTCCCGCCGTGGTCAGTTGCACGTTTCGCGTTGATCGATCAAAAAGCTTCACTCCGATGCTCCTCTCAAGAGACGAGACCCTTCTGGTGAGTGAGGGTGGTGTAATACCCAGCTTCTTCGAGGCCCGGATGAAATTGCCTTCCTGTGCAATGACGACGATGAGTATGTTGAGGTCCAGTGGATTCTTGCTCTGCATGGAAACCTATCTTTGCCGATTGATCTGCGGCGCCACTGACAATGTCTTCAACGTCGGACTATCCGCAGAAATTTCACTTAGTTCTTCTTTCGCGGCCCAACTCGGCCGTGCGCGGAAGAATCAGCCGTCCGGATTCAGCGCACTGAGTGAGCCTACTAATTCTCGACGCTTGCGACAGCTGTCGATCGCCTCGCGTCATGCCCGCTTGGAAAGCGGGGTGATTTCAGGTCGAATTCGATTGTCCTACAGGGGAAAGGCGGTCAAAGATGAGACTTTTGGGAAACCCAAACCGAGTCAGCACACGACTAACCATGCCCACGATCTCTACCTCTTGCCTGTATCGCCATCTTTGGTGCGACACTCCGGTCACGGCAGAAGGCACCAGTGTGAGCCACTCCTGTTTCATGTCCAGCTCACACCAGCCGCAATGATAACCATCGTGTGAGCGAAGAAAATAGATAGGACGGTCAAAGATCGAGTGAAAGGTCTTCCCTCGCTTGATCGTCCGAAGGGAAGGATCGATCTCGACCACCGCTCTTGGCTGCACAAATGGGACAAGCGTGGTGTCGTTCGCTCCGAGGATGCCGAACAGCGATTTTGGACCACGCGAGCGCCTGGCACCAGACGGTTGGTCTTCCCGGCCATGCTGTGAAAGCGAGGGTAAAAGAGTTGTAACGGGAAAGTAGGCTAACCAATTCTCTGGTGGCAAGAGTGGATCTCCGAAATCAGTCAAATCCTTCAGAATTGCAGCAGGCATGGCGGGAAACTGGAAATGCAATGCCTGGGTGCCCATGTCATTGGGAATGACCTCGTCGGTGAGTTCCTCGTGTGACACTCCGTAAACCGCTAACAGCGATTGCAATCGCTTGTGCGTGATCGAGTGACGCTCGCGTTCGATTCTGCCAAGCCAACTGGCGGAGATTCTCCGCGACGTATCGCCATACCTATCCGCAATTGTCCCGGTAAGCTTTTCCACCTGCCGGAGTGAAAGATTTCGTTGTCTACGGATGGTCCGTAACTTTCGTCCAATGCCGCTCATTAGCTAACCTCTGCGTAAAGCTCGACTGCGCGAAGCTGGGAGTTCCCCAATATATGGAGCAAGCATTCCGTTCGACCGTTTCGGGTTCTGTGTTTCAGGCGATCACTATGATCGTCTGAACATGGACCTCTCTCAGGAAATATGGGTGATATCAACACCCTGTACCGGGAATAACTGCCAATATAGGGCGCGTCCCGGCACATGCGGTTATGTTGCTATCGAATAGCAATCCCGATGCCACCCGGAAGTTATTGAAAAATAGACGGAGGAGATGTACCCGTCGCCACAGGATTTTGTGGTCCCACAAGATCCTGTGGTTTGGAGGCGTGATAACGGTTGACACGGCGGCCTATACGAGGTTCGTCGGTCAAGTCCAACAATAGATTGGCATCAGATGCAGGCGAACCCTTCACCACTGAAGGTTGCAGATTACTCCGTTATCGGGGTCCCTACACCAAACGTCAAAAATCGTACGCTAGCGAATTGAGGCGAGCGGGCAAACTGGCGTGAGATGCGTTTATTGGTACCTATCTCATATCGGTGGGTGGGTGCTCGGTCCGAAATACCACAACACCGTCCAAAAATTTGGACCATCCGAGTGTCTGATACGAATGGTAAAAGAATGCTCCGGGACGTGTCCCCATAACCGCGAGTTGCTTTGAGCCAACGTAGACAGCACTGGCAGTGGTTCCTCGTAGAGCCTTCACCTCTACTGAATCTGCGGGCGAAACAGGGATCGCCGGGAACTTTCCTTTCCCTTGCCGGAACGAACCGTCCAAAGCAGAGAAGCCCAGTGAGCTTGCGCGGTTCCCGTATTCACGGGAGATGAAGGAGCCAAGATTCGTTCCTGCACGATCACCCCAAACGGGGTCGGCTTGTTTCGCGATGTGTACGGTTGCTGCCCAAACGATGGTCTTGTGTTTCTTCGGAAGCCGACTTTGTAGCCAATCAAAAGTCTGAAACATGGAACGATCGCGGTCGGCCATGCTCTCACCATCGGGACTGAAATCCCTCCTTACCCATCGTTGGGTTGCAGAAATCATCTCCAGCCGGTCTTCTTTGGCTCTACCGGTGAGGGTTGCATCTGCATGGGCGGCGACGTCCACTTGGGCAAGGCATGTCTCGAACTGAGACTGGTCTAGCTTCGAGTAGGGCTTATCTTCGGGGTAGTCAGAGTAAATGCGTCGATGGAACGCAGCCTTGCAACTTTGCTGCTCCGGCAAAGGCAGCAAGCTGGTGAATCCCGCGATCATTTCATCGTTGGCGTAGTTTTGACCGAGCAGCCCGAGCTGGTCATCGAGACCACCAAGGAAGACCTTTCCAGACTGCGCATGTGTAAGCAAAAAAGGAGCGAGCGGCGGGAACTCACGGTAGAACTTCCAGAGGCCTCCCACGGCTGTGAGCAGGTCATCCGGTGTCACCGCTTCTCTCGACTGTATGCGTTCATTCAGATGGATGAATTCATCCTGGTTTGCCTCAAATAACACAGCATCGAATCCACACCTATCCACGAGTCGTTCGACAAGAGCAACCTTGAAAGCCAGTGTATGTCCGTCTCCGTGGGTCGCAATCTCGCCAAGCATGGCGACCTGGACCTTGCAAAGCCCTTGTGTAGCCGCATCCAATGCCTTCTCATCCTCCGGCGCGGCGGATAGGTTTTGTGTGAGCGCGGGCAGGCAGAACATCAGGAAAGCGACCGAACTAAAGAGCAGACGAGTGTTGTGCTTCCAGCACATGGGCATAGGAACGATGATAAGTGCAGAAGCTTTTGCTCCTCGCAAGTCGGTGTTGTCAGCAACGTCGATATTTCCGCCCGTCCGAGCCAGTTGCAGGTCGTCCGTTGCAGGCGTCAGCAACGAAAAGCTACAATTCAGCCATGAAAAGCTTTGTCTTGGCTGCTGCGCTAGCCTTCACAGCACTTCCTTGTGTAGCTCAGACTGCGTTTCCTCCTACGGGCGCGACGAGCTTTCGTGATACTTCTCTGTTCAAGCCTCCAGCCGGAGCCAAGGTCGCAATCATCGAGTTCGAAGACTTGGAATGCTATGCCTGCGGTCAGGCATCCCCCGTCGTGCATGCAGCGATGGAGAAGTACAACATTCCGCGTGTTCACCACGATTACCTGATTCCAAGTCATATCTGGTCGCGCACTGCAGCCATTCAAGCGCGCTACCTGGAAGATAAGCTCTCGCCGAAGATCGCTGAAACATACCGTCGTGACGTCTTCTCCAATCAAAGTCTGATCGCGAGCCGTGACGACCTTCAGCAGTTCACAGCTCGTTGGTTTAAAACCCACAACTTGCAAATGCCTTTTGTTTTCGACGGTTCAGGTTCTTGCGAAAAGCAAGTGGATGCGGATTGCCTATTAGCAAGGCATATCGGAGTGGCGCATACCCCGACCATCATCGTGGCGACCGCAGACCGCTGGATTGAGGTCACCGATCCTCGCCAGCTTTTCACCGTAGTAGACATGGCAAGAGCTTCTCTCATACCAAGCCACCGATAAAGCGAGTGAGATCATGCGCCTAGTTTCGATGTATGCGTTGATGCTCCTCAGTTTAGGCTTGGCCACGATCAGTGCGCAAGATGCTGCGAGGGAGCTTACCCCATCAGTCCAACAGCGCTTAGAAGCGCTTCTTCGCTCTAAAGTCGAACTACCAACGGCAACAACACTTTCCTTCAAAATGGGGGGACCGAGCGAACTCCCTGGATTCAATAAGGTCTCTGTACACTTCGCAAGCGCACTCACAGGAGCTAGCGGGGATATCCCCCTTCTGATTTCAAAGGATGGCTCTCGCCTTGCGCAGCTGTCGACCTATGACATTGCTCGCGATCCGAGAACCATAGTCCCTTCTGAAGGACGCCCCTCCCGTGGAGGTCCACCTGATGCGCCTGTGATTGTTGTCGTCTTTGACGACCTCGAGTGCCCCTTTTGCGCTCGGCTGCACAAGGAACTCTTTCCAGCTTTAGCAAGCCGCTATGAGAAGCAAGTACGGGTGGTCTATCAGAATGTTCCAATCGAAGGACACCCATGGGCAATGCGGGCCGCTGTAGACACAGACTGCGCGGGCTACTTAAGCCCCGATGCGTATTGGGCCGCCGTAGACAGCATCCATGAGCACGCAGGGGAATACGGCGGTGCAGAACATAAGTTAGCTCTGGCGGAGCAGGAAATTGATGCTGAGACCCTCGCGGAGGGACGCCGATTTCATGTCGAAGAAGAAAAGCTCAAAGCCTGTATCCAGAAGCAAGACGTTACACCTGAGAAGGCCAGTATCGCTATTGGTGAGAAATTTGGCGTTACACATACTCCTACGATTTTCGTGAACGGCGCAAAGTTCGAGGGAGCCGTTCCGATGGACTTTGTTTTTGACATGGTAGATAACGCTCTTAAGGCTGAGGGTAAAGTTCCACCTGGACGTCAACATGCCTCAGAGCAGAATGCGGCGGCAGGCAAATAGCTATTTCAAGCGAAAGCATGGAGCGAGAGCCAACATTCGTCTCGTGAAGTCGCAATATCGGAAGTTTGGGTGCTGCGGCGGCCGAAGACGTTCTTCGGCTTGCACAAACGAACGTTTGTGCACTAACTTCCGAGTTGAGCTGAATCCCAGCTTTTTGAGTTGCAAAAAGGTATTGCAATGATAAAGTCAATGGCGATACCTTTCCGCAACTATGTTCATCGGCTACGCACGGGTTTCGACCAACGATCAGGACACGACGGCACAGGCGTCTGCCCTGAAGGCGGCAGGCTGCGAGAAAATCTTTCGGGAGAAGACGACCGGGGGCCGTTGGAACCGCCCCGAGCTCCAGCGACTGCTCGATCATCTCCGTAAAGGAGACGTGCTTGTCGTCTGGAAGCTGGACCGACTCTCGCGATCCTTACGAGATGTGCTGACGCTCATGGAGCGAATTCAAGAAGCGAAAGCGGGCTTCCGCAGCCTCACAGAGGCGATCGACACCACGACGCCGGCAGGCCGAATGATGATGCAGATGGTTGGCTCGTTTGCAGAATTCGAGCGAGCCATGCTTCGAGAGCGAACGCGAGTGGGTCTGGAATCAGCCCGCGATGAAGGCCGTATCGGCGGTCGTCGACCAAAGCTGCTGCCTCAGCAACAGACTGAGGTGCTCAAGATGGTCACGCAGGGGAAGAAAACTGCGGCAGATGCGGCTCGACTGTTCAATGTCCATCCCGCAACGATTGGTCGGCTGCTTGCACGCAAAGGCCGTGCTGCGGCTCCCAGGTAAGAGGTAGACCCTTCTATGGCGCCGCGTGTACTCCTCTCATCCTCACAGCGTGAGGCTCTTGAAGCTGTTCCACTCGATCGTGCCGGTCTGATTGAACATTACGTCCTTACCGATCAGGATCTCAGCCTAATTCGGCGTCGGCGAGGAGCCCAAAACCGCTTAGGATTCGCTGTTCAGTTAGCCATGCTACGGTATCCAGGGCGGGCCCTGCTTCTTGGTGAGAATCCGCCTACAGAACTTCTTACCTTCTTGGCTCGTCAACTCGGGCTTTCTGCTGGTGCGTGGGCAAGCTATGCAGAGCGTGATGAAACCCGTAGGGAGCACCTGGCCGAGTTGCAGCTTCATTACGGACTACGCTCGTTCGGCATTGGACACTATCGCTCACTTGCGACTTGGCTGATGGCGACAGCACTACAAACCAATCGCGGTGTTGTCCTTGTCCGCGCTGGGATCGACGAACTCCGGCGGCGATCCGTCGTTATCCCAAGACTGGCGGTGCTGGAGCGGTTGTGTGCCGAAGTCATCGTGCGTTCCGAGCGCCTGCTGTTCGAGACTCTCACTACAGGTTTGAGCGACGGCCAACGTCATGAACTCGACGCCCTTTTGAAACTCCGGGGCGGGAGTAAAGTCAGCACGTTCACATGGCTGCGTTCTCCTCCAGGCGCACCAACCAGCCAAAACATCCTGTTTCATATCGAGCGGCTACAACACATTCGCAATCTCGAATTACGCTCAGATCTTGCTCAGCTCATCCATCAGAACCGGCTGTTGCAACTCGCCCGCGAAGGAGCGTCCACAACCCCGCAGCATATAGCTCGCTTCGACGATCCACGCCGTTACGGAACTCTTGTTGCGGTTCTGCTCGAAGCAAGCTCCACGCTAACCGACGAAATCCTCGATCTTCATGATCGGTTCGTCGGCTCCATCTTCAACAAAGCCCGCCGCAGACGTGATGAAGCGTTTCAGTCTTCAGGTAAAGCCATCAATGAAAAGGTGCGGCTTTACGCCCGCATAGGACAGGCCCTCCTGGCGGCGAAGGAAGACGGAGCAGATCCTTTTGCCGCAATCGAGAAGATCGTTTCGTGGGTTGATTTCGCACGGACAGTCACCGAGGCGGAGCAATTGGCACAGCCCGAAGACTTCGATTTTCTCGGCCTCATCTCAAATGGGTTTCCGCAGATGCGGCGGTACACGCCAGCCATGCTCGACATATTCGAGTTTCGTGCGGCTCCCGCGGCTCAGCCACTGTTGGAGGTCGTCGATATCCTTCGCAGGATGAATCGAGACAAAAGCCGCTCTGTTCCTCAAGACGCGTCTCTGGAGTGGATTAGCCAGCGGTGGCGGCCGTATGTGGTAACGGACGATGGGATAGACCGCCGTTTTTATGAACTGTGCGCGCTGACGGAGTTGAAAAACCGCCTCCGTTCAGGCGATGTCTGGGTGGCGGGCAGCCGCCAGTTCAAAGACTTCGATGCGTACTTGCTTGAGCCTTCGCGATTCGCAGAACTCCGGACACAACAAAACCTGTCACTGCCGGTTGAGCACAATGGCGACACCTATGTGGAGGGAAGGGTTGCGCTACTCAAACAGTCTCTCGACGAAGTGGATGGGCTGGCGGCACGCGGCGAACTGCCTGATGCAGCCGTCACCGAGAGCGGTTTGAAGATATCGCCTATAGCCAATGCCGTGCCCGACGAAGCGAGTGTTCTGATGCGTTGCGCATACGCCCTGCTCCCACATATTAAAATCACAGACTTGCTCCTGGAGGTCGATCGCTGGACCGGGTTCAGCAAGCATTTCACTCATCTGAAGAC
Organism: Granulicella sp. dw_53; assembly: GCF_018449545.1. Lineage (GTDB taxonomy): Bacteria > Acidobacteriota > Terriglobia > Terriglobales > Acidobacteriaceae > Edaphobacter. The sequence continues at coordinate 20,156 of NZ_JAAVUR010000029.1, forward strand.
CGGCGAGCCGGCGAAAGATCAACTCCTGTTGCTCACCGCCATACTCGCCGACGGTATCAATCTCGGCATCTCCAAGATGGCTGAAGCTTGCCCTGGCACAACTGCCAGGAAGCTCGATTGGCTTGCATCGCTGCACATTCGGGACGAAGCCTATACGAAGGCACTCGCCGAGTTGGTTAACCATCATCATCGGCACCCGTTCTCGGAGCACTGGGGAGAAGGCACAACATCGTCGTCAGATGGCCAGCGTTTCCGCGCCAGCGGGCGCGGAGAGCAGTCCGGGCAGGTCAATCTCCGCTACGGCAATGAGCCGGGCGTGCTCTTCTACACCCACATCTCCGACCAGTACACGCCCTTCTATACCAAGGTTATCGCCGCGAATGCCCGTGATGCGACGCATGTTCTCGATGGCCTGCTCTACCATGAGTCCGATCTGCGGATCGAGGAGCATTACACCGACACCGCTGGCTTCACAGATCACGTCTTTGCGCTCTGCCATCTGTTGGGCTTTCGTTTCGCGCCCCGCATCCGCGATCTTGCCGACAAGCGGCTCTACGTGCCAGGCAAGGAGCGCGACCATCCCACGCTCGCTCCACTGATCGGCGGCAAGCTCAATCTGAAGCTGGTTCGAACACAATGGGAAGAGATTTTGCGATTGGCAGCGTCCATCCGGCACGGCACAGTCACGGCGTCCCTCATCATCCGCAAGCTCGCCAGCTATCCCCGCCAGAACAGCCTCCACACGGCGCTACGCGAAATCGGGCGGATAGAACGTTCACTCTTTATGCTGGAGTGGATGAAAGACCCCGAACTCCGCAGGCGTGTCCAGGTTGGCCTCAACAAAGGCGAGGCCAGAAACGCTCTCGCGCGGGCCGTCTTCTTCAACCGCCAAGGTGACCTCCGCGACCGCAGCTTCGAGAACCAGCGCTATCGCGCCAGCGGCCTGAATTTGATCGTCGCGGCCATCACGCTCTGGAATACCGTGTATCTGGAACGCGCCGTTGCCGCCTTGCGTGAGCACGGCATCACTATCGACGATGAATCTCTCGCACACCTGTCGCCCATTGGCTGGGAACACATCAATCTGACCGGCGACTATACCTGGCAGTCCACTGGCCGTCTCCGAAAGGGTGCCTTCAGGCCTCTAAGACCCTTCACAGCCTCAAAGGATTGATCGAAATTTCTTAGCGTACGATTTTTGACGTTTGGTGTAGTGACCCCATATTAGCCAGAAGGGAACCCGGCTGGGAAACTGGTTGACCCGCGAGCAAGCCAAGGATCTGCTGGCCGTCCCCGACCGGTCGACCCTGAAAGGGAAGCGCGACTACGTGATTCTGGCGCTGCTGGTCGGCTGCGCCTTGCGGCGGAACGAACTGGCCGAGCTCGACATCGAGACGATTCAACAGAGGGAAGGGAGGTGGGTGCTGGCCGACCTTGAGGGTAAAGGCCGGCGGATCCGGACGGTGGCTGTTCCCATCTGGGTCAAACTGGGCATCAATGCCTGGATGACAGCGGCGGGCATCGAAGACGGCCGGTTGCTGCGGTCGGTCTCCAAAAGCGGGAAGATCAATGGCGACACGCTGAGCGACTGGGCGGTCTGGTCGATAGTTGAACAGTCATCCAAGCAAATCGGGATCGAGCACTTCGGCGCTCATGACCTCCGCCGAACTTGCGCCAAGCTTTGCCGGAAGAGTGGCGGGGATCTGGAGCAGATCAAATTCCTGCTCGGGCACTCGTCCATCCAGACCACCGAGCGGTATCTGGGGTCTGATCAGGATATCGAGATTGCCGTGAATGATAATTTTGGACTGTGAGCGGAAATGACAATAATGGGCGTCGCAACCAAAGTTCGAGTCTGTTCCTTTGATATGGCGGAGGTGCCGCCTGATGGCTATGTGCTGGCAGAAGAGCAGGGAGAGATTTACTTCTGCAACGCCCGTTGTCTCTGTCTATGGGCAGTGCATTTTGTGACGAATCCCCGGCGCCCCGAAGAAGAGAAATTGATTGCATGCGAATTGATCATGCCTTCTGGTGAGCTGCGGAAGTTTAGCGACCTTATAGAAGTAGCTCAATGGAGTGCTGCGAATGTCCTTCGAGGGCACTCAAACCCGTGGCTCTGGAATGGAACTAAGGTTCCATGATGCTCATGACATCAAAAATACCCATCCTGACATTACCGATGAGCGGGATATTACGGTGTACTTCGGCTATGGGATTTGTTAGGTAGCTGCCTCGACAATTTCGACCGAGATAAACCTGGGCGTCGTTGACCCTCAGGACGGGTTCAAATTGGATGAGCAGCCGGAGTCCACAGGTCGGTCGTTCCGGCTGGTAAGCATCCCAACACACCAAACATCAAAAATCGCACGCTAACGCCCCAAGCTTCTGTGTCCGGATCGGTTCTTCCCATACGGATGGATATAAGCGGGAGACATCAATTCTGAGAAAATCATGATATGACGACTGGAGGAGTCGTTGAAGTTTACGAGATGCTTCTGGCAGTAACTCGATCTCTAGTAGATAAACCTGAGGATGTTGAGATTGTGATCGTTCCATGCAATGAGAACATCGTTTTTCGGGTTCGGGTGCATCCGAAGGACACCGGCAAGATAATCGGATCGAATCGGCGGATGTCGCGCGCTATCCGAATCATTCTGAACTCCAACGGACTCAAGTACCGACAAAACTTTGCTCTCGATATCGTCGACACCAAGGATGTCCGGAACTGACTCTGTTGGAGGGAAATGGAAGAAACGCCCCAGTAGCATGATTTGCTCCCCTCGGTCGATGCTGTAGCTTTGATCGACATTTGGGATCATCAATACATTTGGTGCTTCTTTGCAGCGCGTCCGTCCGCAGGTAAGAACGAGGTGGGTGGAAGCTTCCCATGGCCCAAGGGACGCTGCTACCGAACCATACCGAAGTGAAGCTTCTCTGTCTTCGTCAGAACGACGAAACACGACCGCGCTAACTTCGGCTTACTTAAACCTAATGTCCTCCAGCGTGGCTTGTATAGGCCTAACGGCGAACTCGACTAGTCATCCACCCACTTCACCAAAGTACAGAAGAACATAATAATTTGAAAGTGACAGTACTAGCCGCGGCATCATACGTGGCTCCGGACGAGAAGCTTATTGTTGAAGAGCTCGAGCGATCACGCCAAAAGCTAGATCAGTGACCGCAGGCTTCAACGAATGATGCATGAGATTCTCTGACTGGTCCATTCGGTGCAGCGTGAAATCAACCATGCAGCAAGAGAAGACGAGAGTTTACTCGTTTTTCGACCCATCGTCGCTCTTCGAATGGCCAGATAAACTTGGTCGCACTGCTATACGTCCAAGGCAGACTTCCACGGCTTAAAATCAGCGATCTTAGCATCGTCCGATAGGAACCTGAAAGACCGGACAATCAATTTGTCCGACCCTCACCAAATTGCAATCGACATTAGCAACTATTGGGTCTAGGGTTGTTGGTTACCTAGCCGTAGAGGGTTTCCTAGGAGTTACAATGTTTCCTTCGCCATTTAGGCGGCTCGCGCCGCAGTACGCTTTTCTCTCGAGTTTCCTACTTCAGACTGCTTTCTATGGGGTATTTTCGGGCCTAACCGTGAGCGTTTCTGCTCAGGTTCCAGCGGTGACTGCGCTCACATCTACACCGGCAGTGAACACAGGTCACGATTACCTAGGATCTCTCAATGAAATTGTTGATCCTGCGACAGGTTCTCTGAGTATCCGAATCGCTGCTCGATAACGCATATTGCCTATGATGCAACCGGGCAGCCGGTGATCATAACAGATCCTGATGGACACCCTACTACCCTTTCCTATGCCGATAACTTCACGAACGATTACGGATCGCCTTCTGGCAACACAAACACTTATCTAACTGCAGTAACCCGCCCATCTACCAACGGGGCCGTTCATTCCAGCAGATTTCAGTATGGCTTCAATGATGGAAAGCTACGAAGTTCGGTTGGCGAAAATTCGCACGTCACTACATTCTGCTATCGAATTGGTGGATGTTCAGGATCGTCCTTCGATCCTTGGCTACGATTAACCCAAGTCGTAGACGCAAGCGGTGGTGGAGCCACCACATCTTATAGCGATTCAGGACCATCGCCGAGTTTCACCACAACGACCGCGGCTTCGCCTGATCCCAACATTGTAACGAAGACCGTACTGGATGGGGTCGGTCATACTATTGAAAATCAGTTGTTTACCAATTCCGGCATTATCTCCACGGTCTCCAGCTATGATGGATTTGGCCGGGTTTCCAGGGCCTCTAATCCCTATCAGAGTTCAACTGAAACGACATATGGGTGGACGTCCTACAACTACGATGCCCTGGGGCGAAAGTTGCTTCAGTGCAATCCTGACAATGGCAGTAACATTCCTTGTGTTGCTGGAAGCAGCTATTTGCAATGGAGTTATAACGGTAATGTCACGACCTCCTATGATGAGGCGCGAAACCCGTGGCAGCGAACAAGCGATGCATTGGGTCGTTTGACAAACGTTACAGAGCCGACGGGTGCCTCGACGGGTTATGTGTACGACGCACTCAATAATCTGCGTACCGTGAATCAAAACGGAGTTTCAGGCGAGGTTCCGCGTACGCGTGGTTTTATCTACGACAGCTTGTCGCGCCTGAACTCTGCCACGAATCCTGAAACCGGCAACGTCGGTTATATCTATGATGCCAATGGAAACGTAATCAGCAAGACAGATGCCCGCGGCATCGCCATCAACTATGGCTATGATGTACTGAATCGTCTAATTGCGAAAACATCGTCTGACGGCTCAATCCACTATGAATATTTCTACGACGGCGACACGCTGATAGATCCCAATGCCAAAGGGCATCTTGTCCATGCTTCAAACGATATAAATGGGGCAAACGATTTCTATTATGATCCGATGGGCCGCGTAATCCGGCAGACATTCTGTATTCCCAGCGACTGCTCGTACAGCCAGCAGATTAGTACCACTTATGATCTCGCTGGTCATGTGACATCGTTAACTTATCCAGATCGCAGAGGCATAACACAGGGGTATGACCTCGCCGGTCGTCTGCAATCTGTCTCGATGACCGCCGTACCCATAAGTGGGGCCGCAAGCTCAAGTCCGTTTATTACATCAATATCCTACTTCGCCAACGGATCACCGCAAAGCATCATCTACGGTAACGGCATAACAGAGCAACTTGCCCAGAATAGCCGACTTCAGACTTGTGAAAGCAACGCCTTCCTCTCACCTAGTTTGGGAGGTCAAATCATAATGAACCATCAATATTTTTTTTCATCAACCACTGGTAGCCCCTGCAGTGACACTCCTGGCAACAACGGAAATATTTGGGGCATTGTCGACGCCACAAACGTAGGTCAAGGAAGTGGTCAACGGTCACAGGGATTCACGTATGATTCGTTGAACCGCGTACGAACTTGGAACACGAATTTGATGGCCGGCGGGCCCCGGAGCCAGACCTTCAACTATGACTCGTTTGGAAACCTAACTCAGACGAGCGGCATCAATATGCCGAACTACGATCCCATAGCCCCCTTCATCAACAATCGATTACCCGCCTCTTCCTTCGGCTGCAGTCCGTCGTCTAACGCCTATGCAATAGATCCCGCAAATCTAGGCTACGATCTAGCCGGAAATGTTCTTTGTTCCGGAGCTCAAGGGTATAATGCCCAGGCCTATATCTACGATGCGGAGAACCAGATCACACAGACGCAAAAGCAGATCATGAATAATACCTACAACGCCGCAGCGAGCTATACCTACAACGCGTTAGGTGACCGGATTCGCAAGGATCAAGGCGGCTACGGCAGCCAGCAGTATACCGAATATATTTGGTCCAACGGCCGGGTATTGGCAGAGAAAAATCAGAATGGCATCTGGACCGACTATATCTATGCGAATGGTAAGAAGATCGTTAGCGCCAAGACGTCCATCGTTCGTAGCCATCTCTCTGGAACTAATTCAACAGGGGGCGACGCTTACCGCTTGGACACGGGTGTACTACCCATCCCGGCGAACTACACGGTAAAGGCGGGCGATGTGCTCGGATTTCGCATGTGGGTGCGCAACGCCAACGCAGGTCTTTCCATGGGATTTACAGATACTACTGATACTTCTACGTTATGCGTCCCAGACAATCATGGGGACTGCTTTAATCAGGAAAGCACCTCGGATCAGTGGGTGAATCGGGTGATCAACCTAGGCGCCTTTGTAGCCAATCGGACGATCGGCGTTCTTCGAATGTCCAATTACCAGGGACCTGCAGGACGGTTCGACATCATGGTTATGGATATGGCAATCACCAGCAGTGACGGCACCGTGACCCAGATCATAGGTGGTGAGCCGACTGGCTCTTGTCCAACAGTCGGCTCGGGCGTCCCCACCCCTGACCTTACTTGCGTATCGGAAGAAGTAACCGATCCATCAGATTTTGCTGGCCAACCGTCGAAAACCATGTATTTTCTGAGTGATCTGCTTGGTACGTCGCAGTTGGAATTAAGTAAAGGCGGGTGGCCTGTTTGGAAGGGCGAATTCTCGCCCTTCGGACAGGAACTCGACAACCAGATAACTCCCGATCGATATAGATTTACCGGCAAAGAGCGGGACGCTGAATCAGGACTGGACTATTTCGGGGCAAGGTACTACACAAGCTCTATGGGGCGTTGGATGTCGCCCGACTGGGCCGATAAACCGGAAGCCGTACCATACTCAAAGCTGGACAATCCGCAGAGCTTGAACTTGTACGGCTATGTGCTCAACAACCCACTCTCTCAGAAGGATGACGATGGGCACGAAATCATCTATTCCGACAACCTGAAGAATTCGCAGTTGGTGCGGGATACGGTGACGGCGACCTTGGCGAATCCGAACACGAGCAGTTACCTATCCGGCTACGTCGGCAAGGATGCTCCAAACCTCATGATCCAGAGCGGAGATTTAGGCCCGCCGACAGTGACAATTCTGCCGAACGGACAGACGCTGACCACAACCGTTCAAGGCAATACTGCGCCGGATATCCAGACAACGCAGATGAACAATGATCCTCCCCAAACGACGCTGACGGGAGCCACCATCACTATCGACAACAACACTTCAAAGGGTGACACTCCGGGCGTCATGATCCACGAGAGCGTTCATGCTGGAGAGGCGCAGCAGAACCCAGCTCAGTTCGGTAAGGATGCGAAGGCCGAACGTGGACAGCCTCACGATAGTAGGCCTCAGGAGCAACGTGCCAACGCAGTGCGGCATGCCAACGAGAAGGACATCAACAAGGCAGTGAAGCAGATCGAAAAATATCGCAAAAAGGAGCTGCAATGAAGATGAAAAAGCTGTTCCTTGTTATCTTCGCAATGTCAGCTCTGAAAGTATCGGCTGGCGCACAGGTGAACGAGCAAGCCGCACGAGAGAAAGCCTTAAGGGCTGCTCGGCCACATTTGGGCTACCTTCGGCCTGGGCAGTTTTTAGGCATCCAAAGAGACGAGGATTTGGAGCAAAAGCTAGCGGCAATCGCGGGAGGGCTGGCCGGGTCAGAGTTCATCTACAAAGTGAGTCCGGTGGGTGACGAAATCAAGGAGCGTTCTGTCGTCCATCACATCCTTACGGACATCGACGATCCTGTGTCTCTGGTTGCCGTCAATCCCCTCGACGGGAGTACCTATCTCATCCACGGCTTCGCGGAGTCGAAGGCCGATTTTAATAGGTTGATGGGGACTCTGAAACTGAAGATATCCAGGCCCGACCAAGCCGAAGCTCTGGCGGACTTCTACCGAGAAGTGAACCCAGAGCGCCTCCCGCTGACTCCGACCATCGGTCTCCTCGATCTAAAACAAGCTGCCGAGCGACAGTGTCAGGATGTTCCGTTCGATCCAAAGGAAAAAGATTTCGGTGCGTGGTGGAAGCAGGCGTTGCGTCTCTACTCGGCAGCTTCGTTTAAGCAAACGGCAACTCACACCGATAGCGGCTATGCGGTCGAGTGGATGGTATTGTCTTCCCCCGGAGCTGGCCTGTGCGGTGGTGCGGCCCTGCGAGCTAGGCTGGAGGTTGGTTCGGAGGGTCAGGTTGGAAAGCTGAGCTTCGTGCCTTTAGCGCGGCCATAACCGAATTGACTTCCTGGCCGCCGTTGTTCTTGATTCGTGATATCTGTGACCTCTCCGGCATCGGGTATGCGGCGAACGTGCTGGCGCCTACTCTGGGCTGACGAACGCGCAGTCATGGAACCTCTACGTGTAGCTTTTCACATTCCGTGTCGTTTTCTGATCAC
>NZ_JAAVUR010000003.1 GCF_018449545.1 Granulicella sp. dw_53
CTAGCCCCAATACTGAACACACCCCAAGAAACCGCCGCCGCCCCATCTCACCAGAAAACTGTTCGCTCATGCCGAAATTATTGCATTGCTGGATTCAAAAAAAGGAGACTGGTTAGAACTGCTATACAAATCGTTCGGATAGTGGTGGTTTTAGATGGATGAGACTACCGGCTTACGGATGTCTCGCCTTCCGCTTGCACCTCTAAATTCGTCCTTGCTGGATCGCTAAAGGATTGGGATGACGGTTGATCGATTCAGCTTTCCGTCAAACGTTTCCGCCATTGCTGGTAAATGCCTGATAGAGATTGCATTTGGAGGATTTGTACCAAGTCTTTTGGAGGAGTGAGTACCCTGCCACCTCTTGGCTGGCGACTGATGCAAGATAGCACGCAATTTGACGCGTCGGTGGAAGAAGTAAATCCGTTGTGTTCGGGGCCAGAGGAGCCTACACTACTCCGGAACGCGATCTCATGTGGGATGTCCGCTTCGTTTATTGGCATTGGCCAAAGGGGGGTGCAAGCATGTTTGCTTCGCTAGCGGCAAGATCACAGAAGACAGCATCCGTCGCTCCAATCAGTAAGCTGGCTCCGCAGCGCTCGACCTCTTTGCAACGATCTCGTTCCGACGTGCCCGTTCGAGAGGGCGTGTCGTCCGCGGCATGGAGCTTTGCCGACATGCAGGTGTTTTCTCCTGCGCGGACAAAAAGCGGAGGGGCTATTGCGGGCAGACACAGCTCCTCTCCCAATGTGGGAGGGACTGGGATTCAGCACGGCGGCGAGGGGCCAACCAAGACTTTCACCGACGGAATCGATTTGAAAGCCGCCGAGCAGGACCTCACAGATCAAGGGGGTGGACCTGATGCAGGCACGAAGGCACCTGATGCGGGGACGAAAGCACCTGATGCTGGGACAAAAGCGCCCGATGCGGGCACAAAAGGACCTGACGCGGGTGCGCCGGCTCCGGCTACGGCCACGGCGGTCACATTTGCTACAGTCAATGCTTCAACTACGCCGGCCAGCATGAGTGCTCGAATCCCGCCTCGCATTGACCAATCCGTCGCCGTCACCCTCACGGGATCGAGCAGTGTCGACATCTCCGTTGACGGCGCATCAGCCACGAACGGGACAGCCACGCTGGATGGAGCGGCAACCAAGACCCTTAGCGCGAGTGGCGCCGTAGCCCTTCGCGGTACTACGCAGACTGCAGCAGGTTCCGCCGGAATGCTTCGTCTTGTGGCCAAAGCTGGTGCGACCGTAGTTGGAACAAGCAACGCATTCACAATTTGTGCAATTCCGACGACAGTGTCGATTGTCTTGGCCAATCTTATTACTGGGACTGAGCGTGGTATAGCTGTGACTACAAGTAATGACTCTGATAGTGGTCAAGTACCTGATCTCGATAAGGTACAGATGTCGGAGAAGGTCCAGTATGTTAATGGCTTGGGTTGTTTCGCAGGAATTGTGAGTGGGAACAATTCGGGCTTTCTTCCGGCAAATGCTAGCCCTCATGGCGTGGATTCTCATGGCACTCCTATTGCGCTCCTTACGTCGGCTGGCTCGATCGATTCCAAGCAAGCGTTCGTATTCAACGACCTTCGTTCCGGAGCTGCTAACATCCCTGTAACTAACAGTGGCTTTAATATTCATCGAGAGGTCACCGCAGCAGCAGGTGGCGCTGGGACAGGATTCTCTATCACAACGTCGAAGGCTGGTTTGGCAACTACGGTCAACGGTTCCTCCGTTCAGGCTGGTAGTGGCAGTGCGACAGGGACTCAGGCTGTCTAAGACAATGACCGAAGCCGATCAATTCGCAGCTACACTCGCTTACGCGACGTGGCCAGACAAAGGGATGATCGTGCGTGGCCGGCGTCTCACTATTCTTACAATGCGAGAATGCGTCCGCCCCAATGAGACGACCCAGATCATCCATGTGGCCGAGGCGATAGATCCGAGCGCTGTGCTCTACACCATGGGGCCGAAAGCAGTATTAGGGGAACAAGTCGATGGCAAGCTTGTAACGGCGCCAGAGGTGGAGGACGGCGATGCTCTACTGCCACCCGGTCTCTACGACGGCCCAGTCGTTCCAGGGCCGGCGGTCGATTACGGCTACGAGATGTCAACGTATCGGTTCGAGACACCTGGAGTGCATCGGATCGTATGGCACCTTGGGGACCTCGTGTCCAACGAGCTTCTCATTTTTGTGGAGTAATAACGGCACCTAATCATGCATGAAAGGTCTTTGGTGCCTGTGGTACTTACTCGATAATCTGTGCGGCCAGACTTAACGAGGCTGATGTCGTGCTTGGTGGGAATGAAATGCGGTGGCGTCAGCAATTTTTCGCATCCAGCTTATTCGAGGGACATCAAACTGCTACAACGTTATTTATATAGAGAAATAGAAAGTAGGTTCGTTCACAATGGAAGAACAGTTGGCCAGCGCTGCCGTTAACTCATGGAAGATTGTCATCGGCCGTATCGATCACGCTATCGCGGCGCTTGATGACGAACAATTTCAGAGACAGATAGCACCTGGAAAGAATCGTCTTTTTTATCTCATCGGCCATCTCACTGCGATTCACGACCGCATGTTTCCCCTGCTCGGACTTGGGGAGCGACTTCACCCTGAATTGGATGAAGTCTACGTTACAAATCCAGATAGAGCGCTTCCTGATTCTATCTCGGCCTCCGACCTCAAACGAATATGGAGCGAGGTCAATAACCGCCTTACCACTGCTCTTGAAGCGCTGACAGCGAGAGAATGGCTGCAGAAGCACGGTGCGGTCTCCGATGAGGACTTCGCCAAAGATCCTACGCGCAATCGCATTGCAGTCTTGATGAGCCGCACCAATCACGCGTCGTTCCATGCGGGCCAGGCCGTTTTGGCAAAATAGTTCTAAGGTTCTAACATTACTGAATTTAAGGACATGACCGCCACGTATCCGTGGCGGTCATGTCTATTCAGAAGATGCCACCTGATCAGATCAGGTGGCATCTTCGGTCTATGATTTCGCTAGGATCTTCGCCAGCGCATGGATGCGATCTGCGTCTTCGGGTGTACAGGTGGCTGCATCTTTATCCAGACTCACTGCCAGCGCCTTTAATTGTTTGGTCTTTTTCTTATACATCGCTGCGTTGAGCGCACTCACCTTCTCGGGAGTTAGAGCATTGCTGCGAATCAACTGATCCATATAGGCGCGAGCGGTTACAAAGTTCTCCGGCCAAATGATCTTGGGTTGGTTTTGGACGTTCAGCTCCGCGAGATGCACTTGAGAGGCTGCATCAATCTCATTTTGGGTGAGATATTTGCTCGGCAACAGCTTCAAGACGTCGATGCCGCGTGCCATCTCCGAACCGAAGATGTATCCGTTGTACCAGTAAGACGACCACTGTCCTCCTCCTGCGCGTCTGCCACCTACACCAATTGGCCCGCGATCGAAGAAGGCGATCTCGAACGGATGGGTTGGGTCGGTGAAGTCCATGACGGAGATGCCGCCCTGATACCAGGATTGCACCAGGAGATTGCGACCAGGAACCGGAATCAGCGATCCATTGTGGGCGACGCAGTTTTCAAACTCCGATTGCGGTGCCGGCATCTTGTAGTAGGAAGCCAAGGTTAGCTTTCCATCTTTTAACTTGAAGATGGCATCTGCTCCCCAGTTCATCGGATCGCTGTCGCGGCAACGCGGCTGTCCGCCGCCGCCCCACTCATCCGTGAATAAGACACTCTTGCCGTCGTTCGCAAAGTTGGCCGAGTGCCAGAAGGCGTAGTTGGGATCGCTTACTGCATCGAGGCGCTTTGGGTGGACAGGGTCGGAGATGTCCAGCAGGATTCCGTTTCCAGAACATGCGCCAGCAGCCAGCCCCATCGACGAGAACACCGTAATATCGTGGCATCCTCTGGTAGCTGAGGTAGTCTGGGTGCCATCGCCATGGTTGCCGCCCTTCCAGAGGCCGTTTGCGTCTCCGGTTTGTGGATCGGAGAAGATACGCGGGCTGTTGACGACCTTCGCCAGCTCTGGATGTGCCAGCGGCACCTTGATGACCACCACGGTAAATAGTGCAGTATTGGGATCGTTGGAAGGATCGCCACCTGAACATCCACCCAACTCTTCCGCTAGACGTACGGGAGCAGACCCTGAGACGTAGATATAGACGTTATCTTTATCCTTGGGGTCGACCAAAAGGGTATGTGTGTGGGAGCCGCGGCATGTCTGGACATCGACGATCTGCTTTGGGTTGGCGATGTTCGTGATGTCGAAGATGCGAACGCCCTTGATGCGGTCTGCGCTCGCCGGATCAGGTGGCCGCGGCGCCCGCACGGGTGGTGTGCCCGCTACTGTGGGTACGGTGTTGGCAAGAGGATCCGAAGGCGGGGGGGCCTGGTCGGGCGCTAGAGGAAGTCCCTGGGTCCCGCAATCGAGTCGGCCATTGGCCGCCTCAACCGACATGAAGAGCAGGTGACCATATATCGAGACATCTCCCTGCCCACCGGGGCAGACCAGAGAGGTAACGAGCTTTATCTTCGCTGGGTCAGAGATGTCATAAAAGTTGATGCCCATGTAGTTTCCCGAGAAGAGATACTTACCAGCGAAGGCCAGATCGGAGTTGGTTCCTCCGTAGCTCGGACCCCGTGGCCCAGTTCCTCTTGGAGCACCAGGGGCAGGAGGTGGAGGGACCGGAGCAGCGTTGGCCGCTGCGATCGCAGCGAGGTCCGGAGCGAAGATGCCGGGCTTTGGCGTGGTGGTTACCAGTTCCAGCCCAGAGGCTGCCTGCCCTGCATCGTACAGTCCTCCCTTCAACCCTACGCGAGGATCATCGGATCCGGAACGCGGATTAACATAGACCGTTGGAGCGGTCTGGCCAAAGCTCAGAGCTGAGCTGACTAGAAACAGAGCAAACGCGATTGCAACCCGGTTGCCGGTCGATCGAAGAGAGGACTTTGAGATCATTGTTTCTCCTTGGAAAGCATGTGCCGCATGATGTCGATCTCTGCTTGCTGCGTGTTGTCTACATCGGACGTGAAGTCAAACAAGATGGGATCCTGACAGGCTCCCGGCGTGTCAAGGAGTTGCTTCACCATTGAGAGCGCCCCGGTGTGGTGTTGAATCATTCCCACCAGAAAGAGGTGATCGAACTGTTCGCTTGTTGCCTCTTTCAACGCGTGCATCTGTTGAGGCGTCAGCATCCCAGGCATCATTGGCATGGACTTCATATGCTCCATGCCTGCCATACCTTCCATGTGATCCATATCGGCGCTATCGGATAATGGAATGCCGCGATCCGAGAGCCAACGCTTCATGAAGCCCATCTCGTCCGTTTGCGAGATGCTGATGCGTTTGCCCAACGCCAGAAGATCCTGGTTGTGACTTCGCGAGCCCATCAGTGCTGTCATCTCAACGGCCTGCCAGTGGTGCATGATCATGCCACGCATGAACGCGATATCGGCATCGGAAGGCGTCCCCAGCGGGGGAGTCGTGTTCGTGGACGGAAGAGTCTTGTTGCTCTGTCCAGGTGCGCCCGGCTGCACCACTACTACGCCACCGGTCGCAGCCTGAGTCGATTGCCCAACAGTTGCTGTGGTGCTCAGGTAAAACAACATTACGACGGCTGTGAGATATCTGGGTAACTTTGCAGCTTTAAGCAGTCTGAGAGCTAGGGTTGTGATGTTATGCACAAACATGAGATTAGTCCTTGCTATGTGCTGGGATTAGAAAGAAAGTTTGAGTGCAAATTGTATATTGAACGGCTCACCATAACCCAGACCTGGTGCTCCTGAACCGTTACGTGTCTGGGTAATAAGGCCGAAGGTACTGCTAGCGATATTCGAGACGGTTGGGTTAGCAAAGTTGTTGAAGTTGAAGATATTGAAGATTTCTACGCGAAGCTCCGACATGACCTTCTCCGTGATGGGTGTGTGCTTGAACATCGAGAAGTCAATTGTTTTGAAGTTAGGGCCATAGAAAGAATCGCGTCGTACATTGCCATAGGTACCTGCGGCAGGAAGTGTGAAGTAAGCGTTATTCGCGTTGGTTAGCCAGCGATATTGGCGACCACTGGCCGTACTCGTGGCAAGCTGCAACCCTGTGTAGGGATTGGCTCCGGCCACCATGTTCGGGCGATCCTTGAGTTGGCCGGTCTTGCTGTTGTCGCCGTTAACCAGGGGACTGATCGGCAGACCAGTCGAGTAGGTGTACAAGGCGTTCAACTGCCATCCGTTGGTAAGGCGCGGAATCGCATGGAAGAGTTGTGGCACGTTGTAGTATACGAAGCCGTTCAACGTGTGGCGCGCGTCAAAGGTGCTTGGACCATAGTCTTGATGGAGGTTGTAGCTGTTCATGGGTGTGGTGTCTGAGGAGCTGTCGTCCATCGACTTCGCCCAGGTGTAGTTGAGTGTAGTTTGAACGCCATGCCATGCGGCCTGCTTCACTGTTGCCTGAAGAGAGTTGTAGTTCGAAGAAGCCGCAAAGTTCAGTTGATTGATTCCCCCCAATGTCTTGCCGTTCAGGAAGATCTGATTCTCGTTGGGGAACAACGTCGTCTGTGAGAAGGGACGCGGACCTGTCGTGCTTGTTCCGTTGGCGACAGGCTGGTTAAGGTCGTAGAGCACGGGAAGACGTCTGCCCTCCGTGCCAACGTAACCTACAGTAACCAGGGTCGACTTGGAGAGTTGCTGCTCGATGTTAAGGCTGAAGACCTCCGCGTAGGGCATCTTGAAGTTCGGATTGATACCGAATGCGCCCACTTGTGGGGCAGCTGCTCCCGTAAATGGATTGATTCCGACTTGCCATTGCACATTGTTTGCATTGAAGATCGCAGCCGCGTCGGGACCAGCAGGATTGTTCTGCGCATAGGCGGCTCCTCCATTTGTGGTGACACCCGAGATCCAATTGTTCATAGGAGGAAAGTCATAGAAGATACCAAACGAACCTCGTAGGACGGTCCTGTTGCTATCCAACGGAGAGTAGGAGAACCCTACCCGCGGAGCAACCGCGGCATAGTAGTTGTCGTAGAGCTTATGCTGAAACCCGGGATTTGGTCCAGGGACGAAGCTATACACATCGTCTTTTTCGGCGTGTATTACGCCGGGGATGGTATATCGAACACCGTAACTGATATTCAACTTCTTCGCAGCCTGGAAGTTGTCCTGAATCCAGAGATCTTCTGTAGTCATCGTCCACACCCGCTGTGCGTTGCCTTGGAGAAGCCTCGCGCCAGCGGAGTTGGATGGGGTGCCGTTCAGAAAATCCGCCACATAGCTAAGCGAATTGCAGGTGGCCGACGTGGTAAAGCCGAGAGTCGCACAGTAGCCCAAGGCAGTAGAAGTAGCCGTGGACCCACCACCGAACCAGGGGCCGCGAGTTCCATCGAAGGTGAAGGTGCCGCGGGCGCTAGAAAAATAAAGTTGATTGACGTTCGAGTGCCGGTACTCGCCGCCGATCTTGAGTGCATGGCGCCCGATGGTCCAATGTAGCGAATCGGTGATGTGGCCGGTGACATCGGTGCGGCCGGAGGGCTGAGTTGCGCCGCTGATGTCGAAGCCGTTGACCGTAATAGTCGGTGCGCCGGCTGCAATAATTCCTGAAAGGCCAAGATTCAACCCCGCGTTCGCAGGGAAGAAGTTCTGGCTCGCGTCATTGAATGTCTGTAGGAAGTAATTTGTAGCCAACGTGACTTGATTCAGAAGGTGGCTATTGAAGATGTAGCTGTGCACAACGGAGAAGTTGTGAATGTGCATCGGCGCCGTCTGGAAGTACTCGGCAAAGCTCGAGTTGGTAACCGGCGCCGTCTGTCTTCCCGTTGTACCGAGATAGCGCGCAGAAAGTGTCTGCTTCTGACTGAAGGTGTGATCGAGTTTAATAATGCCGTTGTAACTGTTATAGTTTGCGATCCCGTTCGCAAAATAATTGCTGTTTGTAGCAGCCCCGGTTTTGGAATCAGCTGGAAAAAGAACGTTGTAAAGGTTCAGGCTGAGTTGGTTTGGCGTCAGGCCGTAATTGGCCATGTATTGCTTTGCCGCATTAATCCATGCGTCGGAGAGAACTGTATCGGTAATTGCGGTGTTGGCTTTGGCGATCTGGATTTCACCAGCAGTAAACAGGAAGGTATGGTCTTTCCAGATTGGTCCCCCCAGAGTAAAGCCTCCCTGATGATTACGAATAAGCTGTTTGCGGCTACCCACCGGCGCAACCGGTGAGATCGCAGCGAAGTACTCGTTTCTATCGAAGTAGAAGACATCGCCGTGGATGTTGTTGGTGCCAGACTTGAGCACCATGTTGGAATTGGCACCGGCATTGCGCCCTTGATCAGCTTCGCCCGCGGACTGCATAGAGAACTGGTCGATGGCTTCAATCGGGATGAGACCGCCAGCCACATTTGCGATGCCACCCTGGTTTGACGCGACGAGACCGAGCCATGGATCCACATTGTCGGCTCCGTCCACCTGAAAATTGATACTCGCAGTGCGTGAACCGTTGACCGAGTTTGCGAGCGCACCAACGCCAGGAGCATACTTCACCATTTGAGTGAAGTTTCTACCATTCATCGGCATCTCTTGTACTGACTTGGAATCGATGACTGCGACCAGAGCACTGGAAGTAGTATCGGTCTGAATGGAGTTGGCAGTGACATCGACGACGGTAGTCTCAGAGCCTATGGCGAGATCTACTTTGAGGCTTGTGACCTTGGTTACGGCGACCTCGATACCATCGATCTTCTTAGTCGCGAACCCTCCCATCGAGACGGTCAATCGATAGATGCCGATGGGCAACTCCGGAAAGAGAAAGTCGCCGCCGCTACCAGACTTGGCGTTTTGCACAAAGCCGGTAGCAGGATTCATGAGTTGTACAGAGGCGCCAGCGACAACGGCACTTTGGCTGTCGACGACTGTCCCGGCTACTGTGCCACGAAAGGTCTGTCCAAAGGCAGGAATAGTTATATACAAAGCAAGAAATAGAGCGATGATCCAGGTCTTCTGCATTCGTGGTCTCCTGTGCCGCAACTTGGATAGCAATTTTTGAGCGCACTACTCTGTAACCCAAACGATGTGGGTTTATGGGAATCTGTTTTGGTATTACTGAGGCGGCTATCAGGTTGGTGACAGGCTCAGAGCCTGCCAGCACTGCGGATTTCGAATAGATGGAAGGAGCACCTATATCTTTGGCTCATCACCGTCGGTGAGTCTCATATCATTCGCCAAGAAATATAAAGTATTGCCACCATTCGTCAATCGTAGACGAGGTGAAGCTATAGAAATTACACGCCTGGGGAAGATCAAGAAAAGCAATGGAGTAGTTATCCAAGTAGTATCTTCATTGACAGATATCGTCAACAAGATTTTCTACATAATCCAACAGTAAGGTATCGCTTATCCCACACGAACCTTATAAGGCGCTGGCAATACATACTCTCTCGAAAATCGTAGGAGATTTTACTGACTCCGCAGATCAGTAGTTCTACGGAGCATCAGTAATGAAGCAAAATCTAAGCTTCATGGCGACGTGTTTCGCCGCTGCATTTCGATCGTACAGATTCTCCACTCAAGCAAGATCGTTAGAAAGCAAACCGTACTCCGAGTTCCATGCGCCGGGCCGTCTCGGCGGCGATGGACTGGCCGAGATTCGGAGAAGAGACAACAGTCCCCACCGCACTGGCGTTCGTGTGGTTCAGGACGTTGGCGGCGCGAACGTTGAATGTCAGAGATCTAACGTGATCTGTGTCCTTCGGATTGAGCTTGAAGACGCGGCTGACATTCGCGTAGGTGTGTAGCACGGTTGGCATGGAACCAAGATTACGGGGAACATTGCCGTTGACGGTATTCGTGCTGAGCAATCCGAAGGGCGTGTTGTAGACGCCAGCGCCTGGAGCAGATGCATAGGATGGACGATCGTTGTAGGTGCCGTCTCCATTTGCGTCTGTACCCGTCGTGATGTTGTAGGGGAGACCGGTGTGCATATAAAACTCTGCCGAGACTTCGATCTTGCCGGGAAGCTTTAACTCGGTCTCTGCTAGTGCCCCGCTCGATTGCCAATCGGGCCGAGACGACTCGCCCTGGTTGCTGTAACTGGACTGTGGTTGAGCCGATGCGTATCCGCCATTGGATTTGAAGTTCACACCCCAATAGCCGAGATTGAGGGTGAAGCGTTTGTAACCCTTCTGCTCGATCCCCGCCCAGAAGACGGTTCCCCGCGTATGCGCGGAGTTTTGATATTCGAGGATATTTTGATTCGGTCCGATCGGGCGGGGGGCCAGAAGGGCAGTTATTGGATCGGGAGCGGCACCGTTGCTACTGCTTACCTGCGGCGCGTTGATATTGATCGACCGGGAATCCGCCCAACCATCCGCCCAGGTGAACCAGACCGAGGGATGCCAATGGTGGGGGAGGTCGTGATCGACGCCGATCTGAAGCTGCGCCGATGGGGCCTGTTGAAAGGCACGTTGAAACTGCCACTTTGTGCCGACCTGGATTGAACCAGCAACTGGGGTTAGTGGATTCTCGAAGTTTGGGGAGTAGACCAGGGCTTGACTTTGACGGGATCCATTCAAGCGGTAGACCTGAGTTGGGTAGCTCAGGTTCGTCGGAGAGCTGAAGAGTCCGGCTCTCAGGTGGAGCACCCAGGTTGATTTTTTGTCGGGCGCCCACGAGACGCCAACCCGTGGGGTGAAGTTGGCGAAGCTGCTAGGAGCGGTCTGAAACGCATAGCGTAGCCCAGTGGCGACTGTGAGACGAGGAGCGAGTTTGATGATGTCCTCGGCGAAGAAGGCCAGACGCCATTGCGTGAAGGGGACCAGCGGCGTACCGCTGGTTTGTTGGTAGGTGGTGGGTGCGCCGCCGGCAAGATCAAATAGGGCTCGTCTGTACTGCTCGATCGCAGTGATCGTAGTCGTTTGGCCGGTCGGGTTGTTGCTTGCGTCCAGCGTTGGAGCACTACCGCCACCGAAGACATAAGCGCCGTTGAAGGTGTCGGGATCATAGTTGTGCACGAAGAAGCCCAAAGACTGTACACCCACTTTGAAGGAGTGATTGCCCCGCGTCAGCATCATGTCGTCGTCGATCTCGAGATCGCGCTCGCGGTCGTTCAGGTTCTGGCTCGTGGCACCACCGCCGAGAAAGTAGCCGGCGACCTGCAGAGAGGGTGCCGTGGAGAGCGGGGTCTGCTGTGTGCGCTTCCAGCTGTAGCCGATACGGGTCTCATGCAGGAAGTTTGAGTTCAGGGTCAACACATTTGACCAACGCAGATCGTACTCGCTTACCAGACTGGAGTAGCCTGCTTCAGCCAGTGTGAGTCCGCCGATGCCCTGGTTCCCCAGATTATTGACATTGGCTGAATAGGAGAGTGTCGTGACGTCCTTCGGCGATAACTGCCAGTCACCGCGGGACGATGCGATCCAGAGGCGCTGTGGAGCCGAGACTGTCTGTTGTATCGGAGTCTGATTCCCATTCGCGGCGAGTGAGATCGCATTGACGACGTTGAATTCATCAATATCCCGCTTCTCGAGGGCGAGTGAGAATCCGCTTTTCTTTCGCAGGATCGGGCCACTCAACTCGAAACCGTAGCGCCGCCTTCCTGCTGGGGTCGCGGTGACGGAGAATGGATTGGTTGCATTGAAGCTACCGTCGCTGTCGGTAAGGAAGAGCGCTCCATGAAATGAGTCTGCTCCGGGTTTCGTAAGAATCTCGATGCGGCCACCCTGGGATGAAGGACGTTCATACTCAGGTGCGAAGGAATCCGGATTGACGCGTACCGAGGCGATAGAGGACTTGGGAGGCAGTGCGCTTCCATTTTGAAAGCCATCGACTACGACCGTAGCCGACGAAGAGGCTCCTCCGCCGCTCGATGCAAGCAATTGAAGCTGCAGCAGAAGATCATCCGGATCATCGGGAAGCTGGCGTATCTCCTCCTCGGAGAGTGTTCTTGTCCCGGCGCCATTATCGGCGTCTATTGCTGTTGGGTCCGCCGTCACTTGTACGCTCGTCTCCATCTGCGTGATTGCCAGTTGGAGGTCGATGTGGGCGACTCTTCCCACTGCGCCAGCGATGTTGGCGGTATTCGAGTTGAATCCTTCGGCTTGTACTGTGATCGTCCCTACGCCGACTGGAACGCACGGCATCACAAAGTGACCCGCTTCGTCCGTCGTTGTACTTTCGCCATCGGCAGCCTGTACCTGGGCTCCGGGGATAGCAGCCCCACTAGGGTCGGTGATAGCGCCTTCGATGCGAACGCCGGTTGAGCAGGGCTGCTGGGCAAATGCCTGGACCGAACTCCAAAGCATCGCCAGGACGATTGCCAGTTTATATCTCATATCCATCGCCTTATGTGCCTCAGCACAAGGGTCGCCGATCCATTAGAAGCAATCGAGAGGTTTGCAGGGAAATACCAGAACGATGCAGGAGGACACGATTCCTCAGCAGCGAAGCCTATGATTGTTAGGTTTTGAGTTCACGCAGGACGATTACGAACACAAGGCAATTCCGAGTCAAAAAGGGTTAGTTGATGTTGTTATCAGGGGGAGGGCTATTTCTGGCTCGTGGCAAGCAGATTCTGCCATCCGACTTTGCTCATCTTCAAGCGATGTCCGTTTGACAGGACGACCCAGCCTTCGTTGCGTCCCTCGCGGAGAATTTCGCGCACATGGTTGATGTTCACGATCGCCGAACGGTGGACACGCACGAATTTGCCGGGGTCGAGAGTCTCCGCAAGCTGCTTGATGGTTTCGCGAAACATAAAATTCTTTGGTCCAACGTGCAGGCAGGAATAGTAGTCCGCTGCTTCGATCCATTCGATATCTTCAACCCCAACAAATGAGTCCCTCGTTCCATTGTGCACAACAAGCCGCCTCGGATATTCTTTACGCTCCGTGGCTCCGTTGTTCAAGACAGCCAATACAGATTTGAGTTGTTCCTGGTTGACCAGTGCAGTTCGTGAGGCGATTCGCTCTGTCACGCGCAGCAGGGCAGCCCGTAGCCGTTCGGGCTCTACTGGTTTGGTCAGGTAATCCAATGCATGAACCTCGAATGCCTTGACCGCATAGTGGTTGTGCGCCGTCACAAATACTGTGATGGGCATGTTCACCGATCCGACTTGCTCGATGATCTCGAACCCATCCCTCCCCGGCATCTGGATGTCGAGAAAGAGTACGTCGTAGCGCCTTTCTTTGAGTGCAGCCACTACTTCCCTGCCGTTCCGGCACTCGCCACAGATCTCGATCTCCTCATAGGAGGATAAAAGAAACCGCAGCCGCTCACGCGCGAGTGGTTCGTCATCGGCAATCAGGACTTTCAGCTTCATTTAGCCGCGCTCATAGGGGATGATGATCGCAACCTCGAAGCCGCCCGCTTCCATAGGGCGTGCCATCATGTCGTAAGCCCCAGGATAGAAATGTGCGAGCCGATCCTTGGTGTTACTCAATCCGATGCCATGGCCCGGTTTGGCATGGCCATTTTGACCCGGGCCGCTGTCACGTATATGCAAATGAAGGAAGTCCCCCTTTCGGCGAGCGGAGGCCTCAACCCTGCCTTCGTTCTCGCAATGTGCAATACCATGTCGAATCGCGTTCTCCACAATGGGCTGTAACAAGAAGCAAGGAACGAGCCCATCGAGTGCACCAGGCTCCACCTTGACTTCAATTCGCAGACGATCGGCAAATCGAATCTGTTCGATGGCAAGATAGTTTTCCACGATCTCCAACTCCTGCGATAGAGGGACCTTTTCGGGCGTCGTCCTCTTAAGTGTACTTTTAAGAATAGCGTTCAGATGCGTGAGCATCTCTGACGCTTCTTTTTGCCGGCCAAGTTCCACCAGAGTGGTGATCGCATTTAACGTGTTGAAGAGAAAATGTGGCTCCAACTGCATCTGCAGAGCCCGCAGGTGAGCCACAGAGAGCTGTCTCTCCAGTTCAAGCGCCCTCATCGCATCGCGTTGCGCTCGAATCTGAAATTGAACGATCCCCGTGATGCCAAAGACAAATCCGTAGATAAGCAGTTCCATGCCGAAGCGATTGATGTTGAGAAGACTCGTCCATATGGAAAGGGCGCTCTCATGCCTCTCCCAACCGGCTACGGTAAATCCTAAGCTTCCCAAAAGCAGAAGATGGACGACTCCCAGACCACACGCGAGGAGGAGATTAAATCCGATTGGTTTCGGCGAGAAACCCAGCGCGGTTGGCGTTCGCTGTCCAAGCTTCCAAATAACATTGGCGATACAGCCCCACCATCCCCAAAGTACGGCCCCATACATTAGAGAAGGAAGATGAGTGACAGAGTGGCATTCACTTGCAGTTGCGAGAGCGAGTGCCGTCGAAATCAAGGATATGACCACAGTGCCGTTGAGATGAATCTCCGGGCGTGAAGGCCGGGGATCTACAGATTCACGCTGAGACGGCGTCGAGACCGGATACGGGGATGTAGCTACGAGTGAGTTCACTGCAAAGTACCTCCTGTACTTCCATTTATTGGAAATTTGTTGCCCCGATTACGCAGGATTCCCGTTTTCTCGTCAGTTCAAATCATAGCGTTTTCAGGTTTATGCTCAGATCATTCATTTGCTCCTGACTGAAATAATTGAAGCCGGAGCATAGACCCCACAGCAACCGCTTGCTGTCTTCCCTTTTATCTCTTACTGACTGAGCCATCTCGAGACCTCAACTCAAGACTGATGCCTACCATGGACAATCTCCACTTGTTTGCAGTCAAACACGTCACAGCCGCAGTGAAAGCCTGAATCTCTACAGGGAATGAAGTGGCTCTTCTTAGGGACGAAGTCTGTTGGGAAATTTCGGCGTTCCGTACGCCAGAAGGATCGCCCCGAAATCAATGGAATTCCCATCACTCGCTCCATGGACGATCGATTGTTTACAATTCTCCTTTTCACCAGCCTTTTCCAGGAGCCTCTCCGACGATGTCCCATTTTCTGCGCCGAACGACTTTGACTATGGCATTCACGATTGCAATTTGCTCCCCCTTTGCGAGCTATGCGCAGAATCGACCTTCCGATGCAGAGGTTCGTGCTTTTGCGGATAAGTTGCTCAATCGCATGACTTTGGAAGAGAAGATCGAACAGATGGAGCAGGCCGCGGGCCAATATGTCACGCCCGAGAGGGCGAACGAACTGGCAAAGAAGGGGGTAGGGAGCTTCCTTTTTTTCACCGACCCCGTACGCATCAACGAGTTGCAGAAGATCGCCGTAACTCAGTCCCGCCTACACATCCCGCTGCTCTTCGGTTATGACGTAATTCATGGCTTCCGTACCATCTTCCCTGTCCCGCTCGCCATGGCCTCCTCCTGGGACCCTGGGGCAGTTGCTAAAGCACAAAGCATGGCTGCTCTGGAGGCCCGCGCCGCCGGCATCCAATGGGCTTTCACTCCCATGGTCGACATCGCCCGTGATCCGCGATGGGGACGCATCATGGAAGGGGCCGGAGAAGACCCCTACCTCGGCGAACAGATGGCAGCCGCTCAGGTTCACGGCCTCCAGGGGGACTACATCGGCAGCCCAGACCACATCCTGGCATGTGTCAAACATTTCGCCGGTTATGGTGCGGCCATCGGAGGCAGGGACTATGACAGCTCCGATATCTCCGATGAGTTGCTTCACAACGTCTATCTCCGTCCTTACCATTCCGCTGTCAAGGCTGGCGTTGCAACCGTTATGTCCGCCTATATGGATCTCAATGGTGTCCCCGCCAGCGCCAACCCCTGGCTCCTCCAGGACGTTCTTCGCAAGGACTGGGGCTTCAAGGGCTTCGTCGTCAGTGACTGGGAGACCTCCAAGAGCCTCCAGACCCACGGTTTTGCCGCCAGCCTTCAGGATGCCGCCATCCGCTCTGTCAACGCAGGCGTCAACATGGAGATGACCAGCAACCTCTACCGGGATTACCTCCCTGCTGCTACTCAGGCTGGCACCGTCACCTCCGCCACCCTCGATGACCTCGTTCGTCCCATCCTCGAGATGAAATATCGCCTGGGTCTCTTCACCAATCCATACATCGACGTAGCGCGTGCCCAACAGATTACCCTCTCTACCCAAGAGCGTGAAGCCAGCCGTCAGACCGCCGAGAAGACTGCGGTTCTACTGCGTAACCAAGCCAATATTCTCCCGCTCCGGAAGGACATCCGCTCACTCGCCATCATCGGCCCGCTGGCCGACAGTCAGGTCGACACGCTTGGCTCCTGGTCGATTCACGCCGAGCGCCAGGACACCATCACCATCGCCCAAGGCCTTCGCGAGAAGCTGCCAAATACAAAGATCACGGTAACCAAGGGCGTCGAGATCGAACGCCCCGCCCCGGCCTCTATCTTTGACGCACAGGTCCCACCCACGAAGGCCGTGATGACCACTGACGAGGAGCGTAAGACAGAGTTCGACCACGCTCTTGAAGCCGCAAGGACAGCTGAAGCAACTGTACTCGTCTTGGGCGAACTTCAGAACATGAGCGGCGAACGGGCCTCTCGCGCCACGCTCACCCTTCCCGGCAGACAGGAAGAGCTCCTCGAAGCAGTGACCGCGCTAGGCAAACCGGTCGTGCTTGTCCTCATGACCGGACGCCCACTCGACATCACATGGGCTGCGTCGCATGTACCCGCCATCCTTAACGTTTGGTATCCCGGGACCGAAGGTGGGCACGCAGTAGCGAACCTGCTTACCGGGGACGCCAACCCGAGCGGTCATCTACCTCTGACCTGGCCCCGCGAGGTCGGCCAGATTCCCCTCTTCTACAACACCAACCTTACTCAGATTCCTGACGATACCGCTCATCGCTATTGGGATACTTCGAGCTTGCCCCTCTACCCATTCGGTTTCGGTCTAAGCTATGCGGGTTTCGAAATCAGCGATCTCGCCCTGGCAAGCGCGAAGGTCAAGAGCAATAGCGTGATTCAAGCCTCGGTCAAGATAAAAAACACCTCTGCCGTAACTGGCGAGGAGGTCGTCCAACTCTATACCCACCAGAGGGCCGGTAGCGCATCGCGTCCGGTCCGCGAACTCAAGGGATTTCAGAAGTTGGCGTTAGCACCTGGAGAGACTAGAACAATCCAGTTCTCTATCCCCGCCGACGAGCTTGCCTTCTGGAGCCCTTTGCTCCGGAAGACCGTGCTTGAACCCGGAGCCTTTGATCTGTGGGTAGGAAATGACTCCTCCGCCAAACTTCACACCTCGTTCGAGGTAATCTCTCACTAAACGCGCCTGCAGCAGCCCCAGACTGGAGAGAGATGCCCGAAGCCACCACGCGCACGGAGTGCCTTCGACGTGTTGCATGTGTGTATTCGAGTTGATGCGTCCACTCGATAATGGGATCGGAGCCGACTAGCCGATGGATAGACAAAGTGCTATTTGTGCAAATAGAGAGACGCTTAGAACCTGCTCCCTGGGCACCCTGTTCGGGTACAAACCAAGTAAAACCGTTTATTCTAGGACGTACAACTCTATGCTTGCTACGACAGGGGTTAAAGTTCAGGCTAATCGCACGGCAGATGAACGGCCTCGCCAGATTCCATTTGCTCGGATTCTGTGTGCTTCAAGCGATAGGCCGTCATGTAAGTCAGAACTCTCTCTCGCAGATCTGGAGGAGTCTCAATACGTGGCTTCGCCCTTCTCACCGCCGCGGTGAATGCTTTCACATCCTCTAACTGCTGCTGACAGATAGCACAGTCTTTCAAATGGGTGTTGAGATCGTCTCGTTCTTTACTTGTCAACTCCTTGTCAATCAAGAGTTGAATCATGATGTTGTAATTGTGGTGACTTTTCGGCATGAATCCTCCCCTGAAGACTCCAGATTGTCTCCATCGGCGTACGCAGCATGCGACGCTTTGTGCCCACCATGAAGATCGCCGTGCTGACATGCACGCGTCTGCTAGGTGGGTTCGATGGGCGAATGGTTGAGGAAGGCATGTAGATCGTCCACGCGCCACTGACTCGGTCCGAGGTGCTGAGCGCAACTTCAGTCCTTGCTTTTTGATGGAGCATGCTCCCGGTGCATGCGATTTCGCAAGCCGGATGCGTTTTTTCACATGGTCGAACATCCACTAAAGAAGCCTCCGCAGTACGTCAAAGGATGAGGATAGATCTCTTGTCAAGGAAAGGTTTACAGAAAAATCATTTTTTTTCGAAATTGTCGTATCCGAACTCGCCCGTGGACCAATCTGTCCGAAATGCAAATTCATTACCTAGCCAACAGTGTAAGAAGCAGTAGACGCGCGCAGCACAAGACTAAGAACTGCTTGAGAAGAGGGCACTCAAGTAATGCTGGCCGCAGACGAATCTATTGCCTCGTGGTTCAGCCGGACGGGAGCTAAGATGATTGGCTAGCGCACAGATCTCAAAATTCAATAGGAGTCCGCGATCTTCCGGCCGAGTTTAAATTTAAGCTCGGTTACGTCAATCGCAAGGAAGTCCTGGCAAATTCCCGATCTGCGCCACGGTCGCTGGATTTGAATCGCCGATATTCCCCCGGAGATACTCCAGTTTGCGCCCGGAACACTTGCGTCATGTGGGATTGGCTGGAGAAACCACAAGTCATCGCAATATCGATCAGACTTTTGTCCTTCTTTTCGAGGAGACTCTTTACTCGCGCAATGCGACGTTTAACCAGATATTGATGTGGAGTGAGATTTGTGGCAGCACGAAACATGCTGATAAAGTGTCCTCGACTGTACCCTGTCTCTTCTGCAAGTGATTGCAGAGTGAGATTCGAGGACAGACCCTCTTCAATTCGCTCCATAACTCTCTTCAACGCGGGGCGAGGGAGCGCCGTAGTCAAGGCGCTATTTGGCGAGACTGGAGACCGCAGATTCAGGGTAAGATAGCGGACCGCGATTGTGTGAGCAAGGGATTCCACGTAGAGCGAGCTTGAGGGCGTACCCAGCTCGAACTCCTCTCTCAGGAGAGCCATAAGTCTCCGAATGGCAGAGTCTTGAAACCCGGTTCTTAGATAGAGTTCTGGGATTGGTCGATCTAGTTCCTGGCCGACATTCGCCATAAAGTTGTTGTCGAATCCCAGCAACATGAATTCCAGGTTGTCAGGAGATCGCCACGTTGGAAAGTGACCAATTGGAGTTACCGTAAGCGATCCCGACGGTTTGGTAAAAGGAACAACACGGCCCCCGTCACCGGCGTATTCACCTTTGTTGAGTTTTGTGCTCACCCACAGGACATGACAACCCAAAATAAAATGCTCCCGTTCTCCGGGCGGCACGCGATGCCGCTCGAGAAGGAACTTGCCCCATGAAAGTGAATTGCTCGAAGAAACGACCGAGGACTCCGGACCTGTCAAGGCTTTAAGCGAAGCGGGTATGTCACAGGAAGTAGAAGTAATAGCCATAAGTTCGTCTTTACCAGGGGAGATGATTCTGCGAAATGGGAGAACCGAACGAGGAATTAGTTCGCTGCGGCACTGAGTAGGTTGAAATGAACTGCGGAAAAACGGTCAGATTGTCCAAATACAGAGCGTGAGCTTTTCTTGTCTTTCCGGGTATGTCATTGATCCCATTGATATTAAGCGGCAACATATTCCTATTCATACCAAATTCTCCGTAAACTCGACGCTATCGCTCTTCGCGGCCCTGAAGCATGTCGTGCTTCAAAAGTGTCCAACCTTTGTTTCTGCTTCCGGACATATCATGGGAGTTCTATGCAACAGATAAGACACACGCGAGATTTGCTTATTCCCCTTGCAGCAGGACTTCCCGTCTTTATTTACATAGGCTCCACACGAATCACGTTGGAATGATTCGTAAGCCACCAAGATAGAGTCACTTACCCTAGAAACAGCCGGTATCACTGATTGCTCTCAAGCAGGAATATCTATGCACGCCGTCAGGAGCGTGGACGTGGCCTAAATGGAATATCGAGAAGAAATCAAAGATAGCGCCGAATGAGAGCCTGAAATGTTTATCCCCGCCGGGCTTCCGTCCCAAGCCAGGGTCTCGAGGCGATTACAAGTGAGAGGAAATCTGGAACTGAACCGAATTCTCTGAATCTTGAGAGTCGTCGGCGTTAAGTTAAATTGAGGAGAAACGGGCCCCGTTTGTTCAACCGTAAAAGGATATTTGGCAATAACGAGATGGGAACTCGCTCATAGACCAAAGTCAGGAGGGGTCTATCATCCCCTGCGGGGAGCTTGCTCTCGTCAACCAAAAATCATTGATGCTTCTCACAATGCTTTCGAATTCCTCTAACTGCGATGGCTTGCTGATGTAAGAATTGGCATGAAGCTGATAACTCTTCAAGATGTCGCCTTCATCTCTTGAGGTCGTCAGGATAATGGTGGGGATTGTTTTGAGATTCTCATCCTGTTTGATTTGCGCCAGGACTTCACGCCCATTCATTTTGGGGAGGTTAAGATCCAGCAAGATGAAATCCGGCCGAGGAACGTGGACATATGCACCTGTCTGCCTCAAAAAATCCATCGCCTCAACGCCATCCACAGCTACATGCAAGAGGATAGAGCTATTAATGTCTCGGAATACTTCCTTGGCAAGCCGTACATCGCCGACATTATCTTCAACCAAAAGTACGTTCGTCATGGTTTAACCCCTTGCTAATACTGATCTCACGAATCTCGCTCCATCAATAGGAGCTGGATACTTCAGTTCCCATCAAGAACCGTTGTTCTGCATCCATATCAACAGGCTTTACAGATCAGACTAAGTCTTTAGCGATGTACCAATGGAACGACTTTACTTTGTCGACTGATTTCATCTACCATTTGCTTATCAAATATATCTAATTTATCAAATATAACAATTATAAAATCTAGATGACGTTCAACCAGTGACCAGTAAGTTAGCTCCAAATTCATGAGGCTCAGAAACTAATTTCGTTTATGGATAAAACTATTCTGACAACTTCGGAGGCAGCGAAATTGCTGGGGGTCTCAGTACGTACTGCGCAACTGTTCATTGAAGGGGGCTCGCTAACATCATGGAAGACTCCTGGTGGTCATCGCCGAGTCTATCGTACTGATGTCTTGGCACTAATAGCGAATCACACTCCGACTTTCTCCTCTGCTCGCGTGATTATCGTCGCCTCTTTAGAGCGTTTACACCGTTTCGAAGAGCTTGTTTCAGAAGTCAGTGGATGCTCCATAGGCTCCTATAGTGACGTTCATTCGGCATCGTTTGCGATCGGTCTACGTCTTCCCGCGGTCGTAGTCTTCGATTTGGAGGAGAGAAACAAGGAACGACAAGCACTTTTGCAAAATCTTGCCTCAAACGTTGCACTCGCGCCGGTGCGAATCATTTTGGTCGGGCGAAGGCTGCCAGCTATGGAACAAGCGAGCTCCGATCGATTCATTCACGTTGAAACAGCGAAAAAGCTGCCCGAAGCTGTTCGCGTAGTGCTTCACGCCTCCTCCAAGTCAAGGTCTTTGATCGCAGGAGGCTCATCTTTTCCGATTGCCCTGAATGAAAATCAACGCCTTACAGCATTGGAGAGATCCGGATTGGTTGATACAGAACCCGAGGAGCCCTTCGACAGGCTTACGTGGCTGGCTAGTCGCAGCTTGAAGATGCCCGTTGCTCTATTCACCATGCTCACAGCAACTCGCCAGTGGTTCAAGTCGCACCAGGGATTGGACTTGAAAGAGAGTCCTAGGGATTGGGCTTTCTGCAATCAAACTATCTTACAGAGAGACGTATTTATGGTTGAGAATCTGGCGCGAAGCGAGGAATTTGCAGCTAACCCAGCGGTCGTTGGTGGCCCCAAATTTCGCTTTTATGCCGGTGCACCGGTCATCGACGCGGATGGATTTGCGTTAGGATCACTTTGCGTCATCGATTACAAACCACGCACGCTAGATCAAGATCAGGTACGAACGCTTCTTGCCCTCGCGAGTTTTACTTCCGAGGCAGTTCAGTTGCGCGGTGCAAATCAACAATTACGCCAGGCTAAGGATGCCTTGCGCAATCAACGTAATTAAACGTATCCGGTTGCAGTTTGGATCATTACAATTTTGGACACATAGCATCTGATTTTTTTGGAAATTGCCAATTCTTGATCAGTTCTCAAGAAGCACTGATACTTTCCGTAACTGCATCCATTCATTCGTTCGTGGATCAAATAGATAGTTTTGGTTTCATCGAAAAAGACGAGGTAGGTGCATGTCGAAGTACATCAAGGACCCTGAAGCTATATCCCGCCTTTCTCCTGAGCAATTTCAAGTTACACAGCAAAATGCAACAGAACGCCCATTTAGCAACGCATATTGGGAACACGATGAGCCAGGTCTATATGTTGATATCGTCTCAGGGGAGCCACTTTTTTCCTCTCTCGACAAGTTTGACAGCAACTGCGGTTGGCCGAGTTTCACCAAACCGGTCGATGCCGAAAATGTAGAGGAGCGGCCTGACAACACTCTCGGCATGAACCGGACGGAAGTACGGTCAAGCCACGGCGACAGTCATCTGGGGCACATATTTGACGATGGGCCTCAAGATGCCGGCGGCCTGCGATATTGCATCAACTCCGCATCATTACGCTTCATTCCGGTGGAAGAACTTGAAAGCGAAGGCTACGGAGATTATTTGAAACTTTTTGAGAAGGAGAAATAGCGATATGAGTTCATTACAGGAAACCGCAGTACTCGCCGGCGGGTGCTTCTGGGGTATGCAGGATCTGTTACGCCGCTATCCTGGCGTGATCTCAACACGCGTTGGATATACCGGCGGAGATGTCCCAAATGCGACCTATCGCAACCATGGAAGTCATGCAGAAGCCCTCGAGATAGTCTTCGATCCTCAGAGACTGAGCTATCGGAAGCTATTGGAGTTCTTCTTCCAGATTCATGATCCGACGACGCTGAACCGGCAAGGAAACGATCTCGGAGCTAGCTATCGCTCGGCGATATTTTATTCGACTGATGAGCAAAAGCGCACTGCGGAAGACACAATCGCTGACGTTGACGCCTCGGAGATTTGGCCAGGCAAAGTAGTGACTGAGGTGCAATCTGCTGGCCTTTTTTGGGAGGCGGAACCCGAGCATCAGGACTATCTAGAACGCTACCCGAATGGTTACACTTGCCATTTCATCCGGCCGAACTGGACTCTTCCGCATCGGGCAGCCTGAGTGTAGACATCTAGGTTGAAGAACCCTGTTGTCTTGGTTCTCTGCTTAAAGGCTAAATCGCCTTGTAAATAAGATTCTCAAATTTCTTCTATTTGACGATCTGCGTCTCGCAGCAATGTGAGTTCGTTCCAATCCAGTTGCTCCTGTAAGCCGAGGTAATTAGCCGGACCGATCTTATCTTCGCCACGAAGATCTTCCAATGCAGTGCGCTCTGCCTTTATGGCTGTCAACCCGAACTCGCGAAGTCGGTCCAGCGGCACAACATTCGTTTTTTCGACGCATCTCTGCAATTTCACGGAAAGACGGTACCTCAGATTCTCTGCTTCTGGCCCATGCTGGTCTGCGATGCTCGCAAGCCCGACATTGGCCATAACGACGCGGGCAGATGCGAGCTCACGCGTCTCTTCAATGCTTCGATCCAGCTTCAAAAGCCTTACTAAGGGAGCAAGAGTAAGCCCTTGGAAAACGAGCGTTGCAAGGACAACCGAAAAGGCTGTCAATACAACAGTGTCACGATGAGGAAATGAGACGGGTAAAGCAAAAGCGGTCGTCATCGTTACGAAGCCCCTCATGCCGCACCAGCCTACGAAAAATGCTTGATCGACCGTAGCTGTTATGTTCCCGCCATTGGCGGATTCCCACCTGGATTCCAGGTAAGTAAAGCCGAGAACGACGATCAGACGTGTGCATACAACCGCCAAGATAACCAGGCCAGCAAACCCTAAGGCTTCTCGCAGATGAGTTCCCTGCATCCTCATAACGATCGATCTCGCTTGCATACCCATCAATAAAAACGCGAACACATTTAGAGTAAAGACCACAGAACTCCATACAGCATAGGACTGAACTCGCATTCGAGCATCAAAATCCGCCGGATCAGTTTTCCGAGCCAATGTCATGGCGAATCCGATCACGCATAGCACTGCGGAAAGACGGAGATGGACTGCGGCAATCCATATAAGATAGGCAAGCACAAATTGAAGCACATTGCCTCCCAGTGTGTCCTTCACCAGGCGATTCACATAGCGGACGACATAGGCCCAGAGGATTCCCAGCAATAAACCTCCAGGGGCCGCGAGCACAATGCGTAAACCTACGGGCAAAGAGAGTCCTCCATCTCCAAGGACAGTCAGTGCACCGCTAAACAGAAGCAAAGCCGTCGCATCATTGAAGAGACTCTCCCCTTTCAGGACCGCATCTGTCCTCCGAGGGAGGCGGAATTTCCTCAACACTGCAGATGCGGCGGCAGCATCAGGCGGAGCCACAATGGCTCCCAATGCAATGCCGGCAGCGAGAGGCAGGCCTAAAAGAGCCCAAGCGATCCAAGCCACAACGCCAGTCGTTAGCACGACGGCAAACACGGCATATGTCACGAGGGGGGCCAAAAAGCGTCGGGTAGCACCAGGGGGGAAATCATATGCAGCATCTACAAGGGCCGGAACGATAAAAAGTGCCAAATAAGTAGAGGGCTCGATCGAAATCGCTGGTGCACCAGGAATGAGTGCAACCAAGGCACCTGCTCCGGCAAGCATCGCAGGATATGGCAGTGACAGACGCCGGGCCACCTGCAGCAGCGCAATCGCGACGAGAAGAAGTACAAGGAGGCTCTCAAAGAAAGTCATTTAACTCCTTCATATTACTGGTTCTCGAAGATGATATTTCGTCCTTGTGAGGTAACTCAAGTCGATTCGCGGATATAAATTCGCTGGCGTTGTAATAGTTGGTCACCTTGGGAAAGAAGGAGAGGGAGCAACCATCACCCGATCAACCATTGCACTGGGCGCTATGACTCGAAGTAATTGCAGAAGGAATTGATAATGAAGACAAATTAAAAAATTCCGAGAGATGCGGGTTGTCTCTTCAGTCAGGGATATCTTTTCTCCAAGCCACTTCCGACCGCCGGAATCGTGGATCTTTTGTCCAGGGGTAGAAATCAAACTTCCATACCCTCTATGAGCAGTCTAGTTAAAAACTAGCCCACTTATTTCCCAAGTAACAGGTAATAAGTGGGCCAAAGGTTTCACAACGTCTACGTAAGAGCTAAAGAGAAAATATTCGGATGCCCGCAGATCGAGCCCCGGTCTACATTGTTAGTTGTCATACTCTGTAGATTCGGCCAAGCCCTTCCACTTCTCCAACTCGATGGCAACAAGCTTCAACTTATCCTGCACTTGTTGAACGCACTCCACACCGAGTTGCAGCCGTAGTGGAGGCGCAGGAGTAGTTGCAATCTCAAGAATCGCCGCCGCTCCCTTCACCGGATCTCCCGGCTGAGAAAGATGCGAATCCTCTGCCCACCGGCGAGCCGCACCTCCCGTTGCGCTGTAGTCTTCGATGACTTGCTGAGAACGTCCCAAAGAGCTTTCGCTAAGGAAATCGGTACGGAAAGGACCGGGCTCGATGACTGTCACATGGATGCCCAAGGGCAGCAACTCTGCATGCATTGCTTCACTGAGACCTTCCACAGCAAACTTCGTAGCGGAGTACACGCCCCATCCGGACCATGCTGAAAATCCACCCACCGAACTTAGATTAAGTACTCGGCCCGACCGCCGTTTTCTCATGGAGGGCAGCACCGCGCGAGAGACTGCAAGAAGACCTTCGACATTTACAGCAAAAGCAGAACGGACTTCCTCAGCCGATGCCTCTTCGACTGCGCCTACAAGGCCACGGCCAGCATTGTTGACCAGAATATCGATCTGACCGAAGCGGGAGAGCGCCAAAGCCACAGACTCGTCTATCTGCTTTTGGCTCGTAACGTCCAGTTCCACAGAGAGTAGTTGCTCGTGCGTACCCAACGCTTGTTCGACAATCTTTGGATCGCGGGCGGCCGCGACAACACTATCCCCGCGTTGCAAAGCAGCGCGCGCAATCTCAAGTCCCAACCCTCGTGATGCTCCTGTGATGAACCAAATCGGTGAGCTCATGACCTTCTCCTGTATATAAATTGACGTGATTCGATAGGCATAAATCAGCTTGGGTTTACAAGAATCAATTCGGCCTATTTGTACATTCGATACTCGAGGGATCGTATAGGATTCATGAATGCGAGATTAAAGTATTCGATGGCTCTGGCCCGACGCTACGAGTCAGATCGGCGCTCCCTTTTTATGGCTGCTTCAGCCTAACTTTGAAAATGATAGGAAGCTTAGACGACACCAGCGCTACCGGATTGTAAAGCTTGTCAACGCGCGACTGGTTATTTTTGGCGACTTTTCTGCCCATGGTTCCAGTTGTTCTGCTACCCTTGTCCGCATGCGTCCCAACTTGCTCGCTTCCTCCGTTCTCTTCTTGGCAGCCGTGTCTCAATTCGTGTCTGGCCAAGCTCCCTTCTCCGTAGACACTCGCTTGGCCGCCCAGAACGCCCTCTTTGATGACTCGTGGCAAGCCAACCTCAAGATGAATCCCACCTTGGCAACAGCCGTCGGCGACTATCGCTATAACGGTCAACTCGGCGACTACTCCCTCGCTGCCTCCGCCGCCAGACACCAGCGCGAAGTCGCCGACCTGGCCCGTATCAAGGCCATCGATCCTACCGGCTTCCCCGAGCAAGACCTGATCTCCCACGACCTCTTCCTCCGCCAATTCCAACAGCGCGTCGAGGACTACGACCTCAAAGAGTTCGAAATGCCCCTCAGCGCATCGGGAGGCGGGGGCGGCATCCACGCCAACCTCGCTGACCTTCCGCTTTCCATGCCATTCGACTCCGTGAAGCACTACGAGGACTACATTTCTCGCCTCCACCAAATACCCAGGGCCTTCCTCCAGACCGAGGACGTCCTACGCGCTGGAGTGAACGATCACCTCGTCCCTGTCCGCTTCATCGCTGAGAAGATTCCCGGCCAGGCCGACGGCGTAATCGCCGCCAATCCTTTTCTTCTCCCACTTAAAAAGTTCCCAGCCAGCTTTTCAGACGCCGATAAGAAACGTCTCACGGAAGAGATCACCTCCACCGTTACCAATGAGGTCTTCCCTGCTTACAAGCAGTTTGCTGCCTTCGTTACCAAAAACTACATCCCCTACACACGCACTACGCTCTCCATCAACTCCCTGGGCGGTGGCAAGCGTCGCTACCAGGCCACTCTCCGCCGCTTTACCACTACTGACCTTACTGCCGCCCAGATCCACAATATCGGCCTCAAGGAGGTCGACCGAATCACCGGAGAGATGGCCGCACTCGCCAAGGCCAACGGCTACAACGACCTCACGAGCTTCCGCGATCACATCGAAAAGGACCCCAAGTATCAAGCCGGCTCCGCTGAGGCCATCGTCGAAGACTTCCGCAAGTACATCGCCCAGATGCAGCCGCGCTTACCTGAACTCTTCAACCTCCTGCCCAAGACCGCCGTCACAGTCGAGCCTATCCCACCTTTCCAGGCCTCCGCCGCTACCCATTACCAGGGTGGAACGCCGGACGGTAGACGTCCTGGCCGCGTCTCGGTCGCTGTCTCCGATCCCACCCACCGCAGCTACATCAATGACGAAGCCGTTGCCTACCATGAGGGCGTTCCCGGCCATCATCTCCAAATCAGCATCCAACAGTCCCTCACCGGCTTGCCTGAGTTTCGCAAGCATGGCGGAAACTCCGCGTACACCGAAGGCTGGGGTCTCTACGCCGAGGAGCTAGGCAAGGAGATCGGCTTTTATCAGGACCCAGGCTCCGACTACGGCCGTCTCCGCTCGGAACTCTTCCGGGCCGTACGCTTGGTGGTAGATACTGGCATTCACGACATGGGCTGGAGCCGCGATCAGGTCGTGGAGTACATGCGTAACTCCCATGCCATCGACGAACCCACAATCCAGGCCGAGACCGACCGCTACATCTCCGGCCCTGGCCAGGCTTGCAGCTACAAGCTAGGCCAGCTCAAGATCCGTGATCTGAGGGAACGCTCCAAGCGGCAGCTAGGTTCCAAATTCGACCTCAAGACGTTCCATGACGAGATCCTCTCCGGAGGCGCCCTCCCACTTGACGTCCTTGACGCCCGCATCAACCGCTGGATTAAAGCTCAATTACCCGCCGTCGCAAGCAACTAGCGTCAGCCACTGGTCCCCATGTCTTGCTCGGAGACGCGGGGACTGATCTTCTTGCTTCGCGCCTCTCTTCGAGCAATCCCAGACTCTCAAATCCGATCACACAAGTGCTCATCTATAGGATCTTGATCGATCAGATGCATGAACTCGCAGCGAAATGGACAAGGCGAACTCATATCATGCAAGACCTTCGCACAGTAGATCTGACGTTTGCCTTTGACTCGGACATAAATGAGAGCGGCTGTGAGCATGCCTGAGCTAGGCGCAAGGAAGTAAATCCAAATTCCCTCCCAAGCTGATGCGAAGAAGGCTGAAGAGAAAGAGCGCGCCGGGTTTACGCTGAAGCCTGATAGCGATGAGCAGAAACCATAATAGAAAACAGTTATTAGAGCCACGAAGAACGGAGTCGAGTTGATAAGGTGCACTCTGTTTGTCGTGAATAATATGAGCCACATTAGTACTCCAGACAAAATAAATTCTGCAAGGAATGCGACTGCGTTCCCATACCTTCCCGGAATAGTTATGACATAAGAGACGGGAGGTGCTGATAAATGTACTCCGAGAACTTCATGCGCCGTGAATACCCCTACCATGGCGCCCACGAATTGGGACAAGATGTAGAAGATGGTGTCCAACGGGTGAATGCGACCGAGAAAGAAATAGGTGAGAGTGAGGGCAGGGTTGAAGTGTGCCCCGGTTCGACGTCCAAATGGAGAACGAATGATGAGTACTGTTGTGCCACCTACGGCAGTTCCCATCAGCAAGGCCTTACCCAAATCAGACAATGTCGATAGAGGCAATACATCACTGTAGATAAGCGTTCCAGAGAGACAGATGGAGACCATGAGTACGCACAGTTCAACGGCCTCCATCAAGTACTCCTTCCAGTGGGTAGCTAAGGCCTCGGCTGGAGTCGCCGAGAAAGGAAGAGTGGTGACGGAGACACAACGCTGCATATTACACCTGGGCAAATGGGGGCTTTGAGGCATTGAGCTAAAGCCGCCCCATCCACGTTCAAGGAACCTTCTTTGGGAGGGCTAAGTTTGATTAGGACGAATAACCCGCCCTCGTTAGCTCCGTGGCTTACGCGTCGAGTAGATTATCCAGTTGCGAAACTAATCCTTTATTAGACTTACAAAGCTATCGATTACAGATCTAAATCAACCACGGATTCCGGCGTCGAGCAACAGATGAGGGCTTGGCCCATGCCGGGCGGTTCCAAAGGGTCCGGTGCGTAGCGAAGACTGCCTTGCAAGATTCCGCATTCGCACAAATGGCAAACTCCTGTACGACAAGACCATTTCACTGGAACGTCGCACGCCTCGGCCAGCTCCAACAAACTCTTAAACTTGTTGTCCCATGGCACAACCAAACCGCTGCGAGTGAATGATACGAGTGGTCCACTTCCGGGGGCGCTATCTGGAGGGTGTGGAGGCTTGGACATCGTATTCGTTATCCCAGGCCCGAAGACCTCCAGATGTACCTTATCCTGGGGAACGCCCAGAGAAGTCAAACAGCGAACCATATCCTCTAGAAATCCCGTAGGTCCGCAAACATAGAAGTCGGCATCTACGGGAACGCCAAGCTCTCTTATGCGTGCTAGGTCCAGGTGTCCCAGGATGTCGAAGTCTGTGCCGAGTCGCTCAGTCGGATGTGGTTGGCTGTACGCTATTACCGAGCGACTTCCTGGGATCTCGCCAAGAAGTTGCCGGGCTTCTTCTGCAAAGACATGCTCCTCGGTGCAGCGCGCACCGTGAATCCACCATACTTTCCGAGGAAATTCGGAGCTACTAGATGCAAGAGCATTCAGCATCGAAAGAACTGGAGTGACGCCAATTCCAGCGCTCAACAGTACGACCGGTCCCGCGCCAGTTCGCAATACGAAGTTTCCGCGTGGAGCGCTACTCTCGAACACGTCGCCGATCTTCGATGTGTCCGCAAGAAACCGGCTACCCGGGCCACTCTCACGCTTTACGCTGATGCGATAGGTGCCAGCGCTAGAAGCCCCCGAAATAGAATAATTGCGCAGGATAGGTCTAGAAGCTTCGTCAGGGGAGATCTGCAGCACCAGATACTGGCCAGGAAGCGCAGGCGGAAGCGGAGACTTGTCCGCAAGCTCGAATACGAGTGAAGTCACCTCGCCTGTCTCCCGATGTACCTCCGCGACCCTCAGAGCCCGGAAACCAGCCCATGCAGGTGGAGATGAAATAGACGATGTGAGTCCGGCATTTCCGTTGTGCTCTCCCCTCTCATCCGCCTTGAGCAACTCTTCCAATGAGTCTTTCCATCCTGGACTCAGCGCAGGAATGCGCACTGCGATCGCGATGCGGTCAGGATTGTGGTTCGGGAGGTATAGTAGAGAATCCATTTCCGCAACCGTGATCTTTCCTGGTCCATCCTCGATCTTAAGAATTTCGTCTCCTGCGCCAACCTCCCCCTCCTCAATCACACGGAAGTAAAAACCTGGCCTTCGGTGCGAGACAACCAAAGCCGGCATCTGCGGATTATTCATTCGGATTCCGAGTCGATAGCAGGTTACACGGGGCTGCGTGACCTCGAAGACTGAGCCGCCGATTCTGTATCGGTCTCCAATACAAACTTCGTCATCCGCGAGACCTTCGACGGTGAAGTTCTCTCCAAACTGTCCGTACTCAAAATCAGATCGGCCAAGTTGGTGTGCCCAGTAGCGATAGGCTTCTAACTGATAGACCATCACGGCACGTTGTTCACCACCATGACCCTGAAGATCCGCCTGCCCATCACCATCCAGGTTCAATCGGCGCGCGACAACTCGGTGAGGTACGGAGTACTTCCAAATTGCGGTACGTACCCGCTTTCCTTGCCATTCAACTTCGCGTGGAAGACCTACATTGACGGACATCAGTTTTGGCATAGGCGCCTCGGCTTGGAGGTTCGAGGGAAATATTAACTATTTTCAGTATAAGTACCTTTGCGATGCATTCACGAGAGTATAAAGTCTTGGCGACTTGTTAAGATGCGGCACTCGAGAATAGAGAGATAAGTCCCTCAGGAATCGTAGGATGTGCGAGGACCGCCTCTCGGAGCGCGGTGTAGGGCATTCCGCCAAGCATGGCGATCTGCACACACGCCATAATCTCACCCGCACCAACCCCGAATGCCGCGAAGCCGAGGATGTTGTCGCTGTCACGCTCCACCAGACACTTTATGAACCCGCGCGTCTCCATAAGGCTGCGCGCCCGTAGCACGGCCTCCATCGGGACCTTGAATAGGCGATAGGCAATACCCTTATCCTTCGCCTCCTTCTCACTCATTCCGACGCGCGCAAATTCGGGATCCGTGAAAAGGCAGAAGGGTACCTGTCTGCCGGTAGTCACCCGGTCTCCGCCGAGTATGTTGTCACGAACCACACGGAAGTCATCCTCGCTGATGTGCGTGAATTGTGGACTACCTGCAACCTCTCCCACTGCCCACACTCCCGGAGCGGTGGTCTCTAGCCGTTCATTTACTTTGATATATCCCTTCTCCGTCAGTTCCACTCCGGCGAGTTCCAACCCAATATCTTTCGTGTTCGGCACACGTCCAGATGCGACCAAGAGGTGTGTCCCCTCCAGCGAACTCTCCACTCCGCCCTGCTCGAAAGCGACGCGCACCGACTGTCCCGATACTCCGGAGATATTTCTAATCCTCGCATTCAGAATCAGTTCGATGCCTTCCTCTTCGAAGAGGCTCTGCAAGCCTTCGGTGATATCATCATCCTCGCCGTGAATGACGCGATAATTGCGGTCTAGAATCGTGACTTTGCTACCGAATCGGCGCATCGCCTGTGCGAACTCCAACCCGACATAGCCGGCTCCGAGAACGATCAGGTGTTCAGGTATGACGTCGAGTTCCAGAGCCTCGACGTGAGTCAACGGCTGTGCCGATGCAAGGCCAGGGATATCTTCGATGAAAGCGTGCGTTCCTGTACCAATCACTACATTCTTACCAGTAAGCAATCGCTTCGTTCCGTCCGGCAGTGCTGCCTCAAGCATCTTTGGTCCCACAAAGCTGCCCGATGCCATGATCAGTTCCGCTCCGCTTTGCTTGTAGAGAGCAAGATGTGTGTCTACCAAGCCCTGCACCATTCCGCGTTTGCGATCTCTCACAGCAGACATACTTATGCGGAAGTTGTCGATACTAACTCCGAACTCCTCACTATGCCGAACAAAGTGCGCGATTTGGGCCGTATGAATGACATTCTTACTGGGAAGACATGCGATATTTGGGCAGGCCCCGCCGATATACTTGCGTTCCACCACTGCAACGCGCTGGCCTCTCCCTGCGAAGGTCCAAGCCAACAGTTTCGAGCCTGCACCGCTACCGAGGATGAGGAGGTCGTAAACCTCCGGTTGCTCTTGAAGATCCATATCTGTGTTCTCCGTTGTAGGCTCTGTGCCAAAATTTATCTTGCTCTTGGGTAACTTCATTCGTATCCCACCGTCCGGACCTAGGAGGTTCCGGTTGCAAATAGAGGAGTACCGTGCAACACCACTAAACCAAAGCCCAACCGAGGCAACTCGAACGATAGGAGCATCGCAGTGAAAAACAGTCCGGATGCAATGAGGGAACGCATTCTTGCGACCCGTCGGGTTCGGTGCAATGACTCGTCAACTGCAGCCTGAGTCAGAGTATCGCATTCGAACTGAAGGTAGGCCAATTCCACTAGACGAAAACTGTTGCATATACAAAGACAGGGACTGTAGATTTCAATCAGACGGCTTTGACCTCGCCGCCATCCATGCGAACAGATGTTCCTGTCATCCACTTCGCCGCTGGCGACACCATGTAGGCCATGAGGTCAGCAATCTCTTCTGCCTTGCCAAAACGAGCGATGCCGGTCTCTTCAGGGAACTTCTTCATTGCCTCTTCCACCGTGAGATTGTGTGCAGGCGCCCATTTTTCAAAGAAAGATTTTCTCCGTCCGGTCATCACAGCACCCGGCACCACGCTGTTGACCTGCACTCCATCCTTGATGCCTTGCTCCGCGAACGCCTTTGCCAGCGCGATGATTGCCGCATTAATGGAGGCCACCGCCGCAAAGCCGGGTTTCGGATCGAGAGCGGCACTCCCCGAGATCAAAACTACAGATCCGTTCGAAGCCTTCAATGCATCCCAAGCTCGGACGGTTAAGCGACGCGCACCGTGAAGCTTGAGCGCCAGACCATCTTCCCACTGCACATCCGTCATCTCGAACAAATCAATTTGGGGAACTGCCCCGGCAATATTGAGGAGAGCGTCGATTCTGCCGAAACGCTCAAGCGTCCCCGTGACGACGGTCTCTGTCGACGCAGGCTCGCGCAGGTCAAGTGCATAGATCAATGATTCAGCACCCGCGGCAGTCACGGATTCTGAAGTCTTTTGCAATTCATCCTTATTTCTGGCCACGAGTACAACGGCTGAAAAATCGCGCGCCAGTCGCGATGCGGTGGCGCGACCGATTCCCTGGCTTGCGCCAGTGACGATGGCAACAGAGTTGAGGCTCATGAGATCCTTTCAAACTACCGAAGTAAATATTCATCGAGCATGTCGCAATTGTTGCGAAAAGAAACCATGTCCCTCTCCACACGCGCCCTCAATCACCAAGTGTTTGATGTGCAGCTTCTAAAATTACTTCAACCACAAGATCTGGTGCGGTGAGCATTGGAGAATGGTCTACTTGATGCGAGCGAACAGTAGCGCCCATACGATTGGCCATGTAAAGCTGTGTCTCTGGACTAATCATGCGATCCTCTTCCGCGAGAAGATACCACGACGGTTTCGTACCCCATGTGGGTCTAGGGGCTTTCTCTTGGATACATTTCACTGCGATCGGCCGCTGAACCGCAAACATGATCGTTGCTTGCTCTTGCGAAACCCTATGAGCCACCGCCTTACTGAAACCTTCTTCTGGCATCCAGATAAAACCGTGCTCATCAGGCGCCAGGCGCGGAGCGTCCGGATGCGGCTCGGCGCGATAAAACACATCCGCGACCGTCTCTCCCTCATCAGGCGCCAACGCCGCCACATAGACCAGTGACTTTACCCGGCTGTCATGAGACCCGGCAATCACAGCACCGCCGTAAGCATGGCCGGCTAGTATTACCGGACCAGTCGTTCTCTCTAGCACGCGTTGGAGAGCGGCTATGTCATCCGTGAGCGATGTAAGGGGAATTGGAGCGCACGTTACCTTGAACCCCTGGTGCCTCAGAGGCAGAATGACATTCTGCCAGCAGGTTCCGTCAGCCCATGCTCCGTGAACCAGTACGACTGTTGTGTCTTGCAGAGAATTCATACACCGCTACCTTTCCGGAGAGATATGCCGTTCGCCTCTAAGAACTCTTTTATCGCAGTGGCAATTTCTGCGGAGTGCGTCTCTGTTGCAAAATGTCCCGTATCGAGGAACTGAATGCGAGCCTTCGGCAAATCCTTTCGATAGCCCTCGGCACCCGCAGGGATAAAGAACGAATCGTTCCTGCCCCAGATCGCTAGCAAAGGGGGCTTTGACTTTCGAAAATATTCCTGAAAGGCGGGATAAAGCTTAAGGTTCGATTCATAATCGAGGAACAGGTCAAGCTGAATCTCTTTGTTCCCTGGCCGCTCTAGCAAAGCCGTATCTAACGTGTAAGACTCCGGAGCCACACTGTCAGGATTCGCAACACCGTGCGTGTACTGCCAGCGAGTTCCTTCCAAAGTCAAGATATTCTTCCGGATCACATCCCGGTTTTCGGCCGTGGGCGAAGCCCAATAAGTCCTGATCGGTCCCCAAGCATCGCCGA
Organism: Granulicella sp. dw_53; assembly: GCF_018449545.1. Lineage (GTDB taxonomy): Bacteria > Acidobacteriota > Terriglobia > Terriglobales > Acidobacteriaceae > Edaphobacter. The sequence continues at coordinate 34,861 of NZ_JAAVUR010000003.1, forward strand.
GCCCCTCTTCGTAGGCATTACCATTCTGCGAAATAATTGCTGTAACCCGTTCCGGGTGATGCATTGCCAAACGGAAGCCCGTCGGCGCTCCGTAGTCGAACACATAAATCGCATATCGCTCGAGGCCGAGCGCGCCAGTAAAGGCCTCCAGCGTTCCAGCCAGTGCGTCGAAAGAATACGTGTACTTTCGTTTTTCCGGAACTTCCGTAAATCCAAATCCAGGAAGATCCGGCGCGATCACCCTGTAGCTGTCGGCGAGGCGGAGCATAAGGTCGCGGAACATGAAGGACGATGTGGGGAACCCATGAAGCAAGAGCAGCACAGGTGCGGCTTCGTCTCCGGCCGATCGGTAGAAGATCTTGATGCCGTCTGCCTCGACCCTGTGTACGGATGCAACAGGAATGACGGACTGGAAACTGGTTGGAGAGGTGTACTCTGCCAACGTTGAAACTATCTGACTCATAAAGGCTCCCCTTGATCTGTTGGTGTTGATGATCCGCTGATAGGCGCCCTGCCAATCCAACAGCGACTCCATCACACGAAGCCGAATGGCCCTACCTAGCCGATGGCTAAGCAGTGCAACCAACACGCCAACCCCGATTCAAGTGGGCAAAAAAAATAAGTCGTTTGCGCACAGCAATATACCTTCGAGAGGAGAGCATAAAACCAAGCTCCGACTGACAAATTCGCGACGGACGACCAACACTGTCAGAATCTAGTCGTATCGTTGGGCACCGCAGTTGGCTTTTCGAATCCCAATTAGAAAAATTCCGTAAAGGGCATCATCAACAGTTTCGGCCCACGGTACTTCGACACTTAGCGTCAGACCCATTGAATCAGAATGCATGGTTGAGCAGAATGCCCCGCACCTCGCAAGAAGGGTCACAGCGAGCTAGCTTGTCGCGTGCGGCCGCTCGTCATAGACAACATTTGCGGTATACCACCCGAGATAGGATTCACTCAACTCCGATTCGGAGCGCCCTTACTGGGATATCGATTAACCTCGCACTTGGTTGAATAGTCGCAATCGCGCGAGAACCACCTGCTTGACCGATTCTTCTGCTATAGGCAACAGCTTATAGGGAACAATCTCTCGCGGCTGCTTGGCGAAGGCGTCTTCCAGACCGTGTCGCCATGCAACACGCAGTTCAGTATTGATGTGAACGATATTTATTCCCGCCGCAACAGCTTCCAGGAGATCGTGGTCTTCTGTTCCGGAACCGCCGTGCAAGGTCAGTAAGCTTCCAGACACACTCTTAATTTCCCGGATCCTTTTTATGTCAAGGCGTTTCTTTGCGTCCCCTTGCACCATGGCTTGCAGCATCCCGTGCGAATTGCCGACCGCTGGAGCAAGGATATCAACTCCGGTGCTTTCTACGTACTGCTTCGCTTCTTCTGGAGCAGTAAGCACCTTCGAGAGCTCAGGCATCGATTCGTGAATCTCAGACCCTGTTCCGATGTTTCCGATCTCTCCTTCTACAAGGATCATCGGATTAATCGACTTCAGTACCTCTACTGCCTGCTTGGTTTGCTTGACGTTCTCCTCAAATGGCAGTGCGGATAAGTCAAACACAATAGAATCGAATCCAGCTTTGGCTGCCGCAATTGCGCTATCCAAGGAATGTGTATGGTCGGCATTGAGAAAGATAGGAACGTCATGCTCCTCACGCAGGCTCTTTACCAAAACCGCGATTTGCGCAACACCTAAAAATGCCCGCTCACCTTCCGATGCACCGACGATTACCGGCACCTTCAACTCTCGAGCTGACGCAAATACAGCTTTCAGCAGAATCCAATCAGAGATATTGAAGTGGCCGATGGCCTTCCGGTTCTTTTGCGCTTCTTCTAATAGACTTCGTAAGTTCATTATTTTCCTCCGGCGATCTGCCCATTATTTGCTGGCAGAATGTATCCCTATCGCCCGCGTTTACTGAGAACTCGCCCCTTGGGGTCGCGCATCATGTTCTGCGTCCTCGATGACGCTTTGGTCGACCCAGCCGAGCAAAGCCCTCAATGCGTCTTGCTTCAAAAGATAGAAAGACACGGCTAAGAGAACCACGTCCTTCATAAGAAAAGCCACATTTCCAACCATAGCGGGAAAACCACCAGCCGACGCTGCCCAGCCATCCGGCATGAAAGGGATGATCGTAATCGTTGTGATGAAGGTAAGTACCGACCCGAGAGCACCCAATACTCCCAATATTTTATTCCAGAAACCGGCGAGTAGTAGCAATCCAAACAACCATTCCGATACACCCAAAAAATAGGCGGATCCTTTGATCCCGAAGACCGGATACATCCAAAAGATGAGGGGTCCATGAGTAAAAAATGGGATCAACCCCTGTGCCTCATAGTTGAACCACTTCTGGTATCCGAAAAAGAAGTAGATGATTACCATCGATGCCCGAATGAGATGGTAGTCGAGTTCACCCTTAAAGAGTCCCATCTTCGCCAAAGCTTTTAAAAGGAAGCTCATTTTTTGTTCCTTTCGTTCAACGTTCTTATGTTGAAGACAATCAGTGGTTTATGCATCAACAAGCGCAGATGTGACTTGGCTTGCCGGGTTGAAGGAGTACTCGCTCCCATGTATGGAGCATGCCCACAGCAAGAGTGCAACCTGGGGGCCATTGCAAAAGAGATTTATTGACCATCGAACTCTTTGACCTAAGTGACTCTCCCACCGAATACTTAGGTTGCGGCCGCAGGTCAGTGAAGCTTAATATTTGCATGACGAACCCGCGACCAAAATCCGACACTGACGGGATTCAGATGTAGCGACCGTCGTAGAGCACACTGGCTGACCAAGTAAACATATGTGAGTGAAGCGCTCGATGTGTTAGTCCAGGTTGAACTACTCCGTTTTTAGTTCTTTCAAATTGCCAAACGTATTCCTGTGACCTGCCAGCGCGTTTCCGGATTATGGAAATTGCGGTAAGTCGCCCGCACATGATCCGCAGGCGTAAGGCACGATCCTCCCCGCAAAGTCATCTGACTAGACATGAATTTACCGTTGTATTCCCCCAGTGCACCGGGGAGAGATTTATATCCTGGATAACCCACATAAGGACTGGCGGTCCATTCCCAGCAGTCTCCAAAAAGTTGCTTAACGCCTAGACCATTCGCGGTCGTGGGGTGTAACCGTCCTGTATCAAGCAGATTCCCGTGCCGGCGCTCCTTGCTCGCGACCGATTCCCACTCCGCCTCTGTCGGAAGCCGACAGCCACGCCAGCGCGCGAAGGCTTCCGCCTCGAAGAAGCTAATGTGGCATACCGGAGTGTCGATCAGCTCCGAGAGGCCATGCCATCCTTTGAGCGTGAAGACGCGCCATCCCGTTGCATCGCCAGAATGTCGTTCCCAGTAAAGCGGTGCTTCCCAGCCTGCTTGCTCTACCGACTCCCAGCCTTCAGAAAGCCAGAGTGCCGGCCGCGTATATGCGTCATCAGACATAAACTCCAAATACTCACCGCAGGTGACTTGGCGGCTCGCAAACTGAAACGGTTCTAAATAGACCTTGTGGCGCGGAGTCTCGTTGTCAAAGCAAAAGTCCAAAGGCTTCTCGACGTTCATACCGATTTCGATAAGTCCACCCTTAAAGTTGAGCCATTCAAGTTGAGGGATTGAACGGGTGGAGTCCTTCGGCAAAGCTGTAGTTCCGTAGGAGGGGCGCAACGGATTTAAAAAAAATGCGTGCTTGATATCAGTCAGTGCCAGTTCCTGGTGCTGTTGTTCGTGGTGTAGACCCAGCAAGATGCGCCGCGATGCCTCTTCGTCGATGGAGCGGGAAAACAACCTTTCCATCTCTTGATCGACATACGCGCGGAAAGCCAAGATCTCGTCGAGCGATGGTCGCGAGAAGGATGACCGCAGCTTCTTCGCAGGAATCTCCTCACCCAGCGAGATGTAATAGCTATTAAAGAGCCGATGAAACTCTTCTCGAAAGGGACGGTAGTCGGTCAGATAGGGTCGTAACACAAAGGTCTCGAAGAACCATGTGGTGTGTGCCTGATGCCATTTGACTGGACTGGCCTCTGGACACGACTGCACCATTTGATCCTCGGCGGACAAAGTAGAGACAAGAGAACGCGTCATTGACCGTACAGCTTGATATTTCGGCTCAAGAAGACACATGGAGACAACTCATATATTGAGATTTCGACGTAGGTCTGTACGTGCAGGCGAGGGAGTTAATCGTCACACGGCAATAGGTTTCGAAGTCGGCACGACTTTATAGAGCAAGTAATGCGCCAAAGAACAACACCGTCTCATCGGCAATCTGACACTATAAATTTCTTATTTTTGGGTGGCTTGGTGGTACAGGCAGCCGAACACAATGCGCACGATCACTGACGGAAACGCTGACAGATCCCCGCCACTGTCAGCTCTCCGTCGCATAAGACGTCGTGGCATATCGTGTAAAAGCGAGGATCATTCAGAACGCAATCGACTGTCGACCATCTTTTGTTGTACCGATACGGAACGGTTTATTCCGAGCTTCTGCATTTTGTAAACCAAGGAAGTACGTTTCATCCCCAACCGCTCCGCAGCACCGTGACGCCCACCGACGACCCAGTTGCTCGCATCGAGTACCCGGAGTATATGGTCTCGTTCCACATCCTCAAGACCCGTCAACGGCGCGTTTGATCCCTTGTAGCTACTGAACGGTTCCAATTCAGAGGTCGGAGCACGTAATACTGTATGTGGAGAAAGAATCACTGCTCGTTCGATAAAGTTTTGCAACTCCCGAACGTTTCCAGGCCAACGATACCGTACCAATGCATCCATTGTCTCAGCAGGAATTTCATCGATCTTTTTATTCATCCGCCGTCCATAGAGTTCTACAAAATGGCGGACCAGCTTCGGGATATCCTCAGTTCGCTGGCGCAAGGCCGGAACGTGAATCGGAAATACTTTCAGTCGATAATAAAGATCTTCGCGGAAAGTAGTCTGCTTCACCATTGCAGTCAAGTCGCGATGGGTGGCTGCGATCAGACGGACATCAACTTTATGCGTGTAATTGCTGCCGAGTCTCTCGAACTCTTGCTCTTGGAGGACACGTAACAACTTCGCCTGAAGTTCCAGTGGGATGTCACCCACCTCGTCAAGAAAGAGGGTGCCTTTGTCCGCGAGTTCAAAGCGCCCTGTCTTCTGTGCAACCGCTCCGGTGAAAGCTCCTCTTTCGTGCCCGAACAACTCGCTTTCAAGGAGACCAAGTGGTATCGCTGCACAGTTCAGTTTGACGAAAGGCCGTTCCCGGCGGCCACTTAAATTATGGATACCGCGCGCGATCAGCTCCTTGCCTGTTCCCGTTTCGCCGAGGATCAGAACGCTCGAATCTGTAGGAGCCACGATGGACACCAGATCCAACGCGGTCTTCAACGCTGGACTATCTCCAATAATGTTTCCAAACTCAGCACGAATTTCCGCTTCGAGATAGAGTCTCTGTTTGGTCTCTTTGTCTCGATCCCTTATCGCCTTTTCGTAGTCCAACGCGTTTTCAACAGCTATGGCTACTTGACGCGCGACCTGTTCAAGAAAGTCGATATCATCGCGACCAAACTCCCTCTCAGACCGCGTCAGGGCAGCTAATACGCCTACTACGCCGCTTCTGCTTAGAAGCGGCAGGTCGCATCCCGATACCAGGCCCTCATCCATTACCCGTTGATAGAAACGCTGACCGACGTTGCTACCAAAACTTTCCGGATCGTAGCGAAGTTCTTCGAAGCTTTTAAAGTGTTGAGTCTTCCCGGTTCGGAAGGCCTTGCCGCAGATAGAACCATGGGTGGGGATGATAGTCCCATCACGCAGGGAGCCCCGCGCCTCTGGATTATATAGAGTGGTTACGCGCAACTCCCCACTGTCCACATCGGGCAGGATCAAGGCGCAAAAATCACATCGCGTCACCCTCAAGAGATCCGTAGACAAGGTCTCTACCAGACGACGCATATCTAACTTCGATGCCATGCTGTTGGTAGTCTCCAGTAACAGGCGCAACCGATCGCGTTCAAGCCGCAACTTTTCTTCATTCAGGTTGCGCTCAATCGCAATTCCGGCGATGTGGCTCGAGTTCTCGATCAACTGCAAGTCGGCGGCGTCAGGGCTGCGCGCCTCACGATAATGAATGGCGAAAGTCCCGAGGACTTGACCTTCGCTCGTAAACAAGGGACGCGACCATACCGCACGAATTCCATAAGGCAGTAACAGATGACGATAATGATCCCAGACCGGGTCCTGGAGGATATCGGTCACATAAACTGGCTCTCTTCGATAAACGGCTGTCCCACAGGATCCACCTTTAGGGCCAATGAGCATGGACCCTAGGTCTGTGATGAATCCGGGAAGGCTAGGCGCCGCAGCGCAATAAAGTTGCTTTCCGTCATCGTCTGGAAGCCAGATGGTGCACAATGTGCCGTCATCTCGAGATTCGACCAATTGGGCAATGATCGCGAGCACCTCAGACAATGGGGATCCTGCAAGAATCAACTTTAAAAGATTGAGCACCGACTCGCCGGAGAACAGACCTGAGCCGGTCTGCACCCGCTCACTGCTCGATTCGGGAGATGCGGGAGATTGCGCCGTTGTCTCCATGAATTACTCTTTCTTCGCGCCACGCCGCGACAAAGGCCCCGACCATGTGGCAACTTAACATTACGTATGGATTATAAAAAGGAAGGGTGTTGGCCATCGACCGGGTCGCCGGCAACTCGTCGCCTTCTCCGGATTAGACCTCTCGATCGTGGGGAGCGGATCTTCGCTCGACGATCACCGCAGCGTCTCATCACCTTATCTTATGCGTTGCGGAAACAGCTCACTTCAAAACTAACTAACTTCCATTTAAATCATAAAAGCTCGGCACTTGTCAACGCTACCTTCACAGGTTACAGTTCATTAGAACTCAGTCCGAAGCACACACCATCAGAATCAATATCAGCCGGAGACATAACTCACTGGATCAATTTTGGCGCTCGTCACAGAAGCTGCCATCGTGTTGCTCACAACCGACAATTTCGAACTCGTGCCGTCCTGGTGGGGCTCGAAGCGTCGCTTTAACAACTGCAACCGACAGCTCCAATTAATCTCTTGCATTTCTGGCTTTCTTCGAAGTAGACTCGGCATGCTTTCCAGATGCAACGACGTCCTTCATTTGGTCTACGTCTACCAGAGCTTCACAGGGCCTAGCCTCACTGTTTCTATTGCGTCGTTACTCTCAGTTTGTCTCAACAAACTTGCTTAGCGTCTTGGGACACGCGTTGATTTAAGAACGTGACGCCAAGAGGATCAATTGTGAAATTGATAAGCCCCCCGCTCCAATAGATCCCCGTCCTTTAAATCAAATACGAGAGAGAACATGTCGATCGAACAATCAGGACCACAAGGTACCTTCGTAGGCCCCGAGCCGAATAGCACCAGCACTCCTAGCTTTCAGATTCAGGTCACGAACGCTTCCTTCTTTGGAACCGGACCTGGCACTGCCTACGTAGGCATTAATTCCGGCGGGTGGTGTTATCTGACATCGGACCCCGGTCAGGCGGCATCCTTTACCGCCGCAAAAGATAGTAAGGGCAGGAAGTTCATCACCACGCCGAACGGTTGGCTATCCTATCAAGGCTCGACTCCATACTATTTGGGGAGTTGGAAAAACATAACGAACGAGTACCAGACCTGGATTGAGAAAGGCATCCTCTATCTTCATGGCGGGGCCATGTCTTTTTACTCCGACGGAGCGAATACCTGGCTGTATAACCAATCCGACGATGCCGTGGGTTATACAAAGTGCACAGTGATTCCCACAGATGTGCCATAGCAGAACAAGAGTCCAGGCAGAATCGCCTCACACGCAAATGTTTTTTTAACCGCGGCTCAGCAAATCCAATCCGGATCTGAGCCGCTCGGACCATCACGACAGAACCAAATCTCATGTGCAAAGCACAAGTCGATTCATCCAGTCGACAAGCGGTGATTTGCCATGGGATGGTTCTGCGCGCAACGACATACCGAAGAGGGAGATCCATGTGGCTGAAATTAAACACATCGTGTATCTAATGCTGGAAAACCGGTCTTTGGATAATGTCTTGGGCTGGTTGCACGACGGCTCCGAGCCGCCACAGCACCTCAATTTTATTCCGAAGACCACTCCAGCGGTTCCCTACAATGGCCTGAAGCCTGACACATACTGGAACAAAAATAACCAGGGCGCCAAGGTCTACGTGTCGAAGATCAGCCCTGCTGACGGTCAACATATTCCGGACGTCGATCCGAACGAAGACTATGAGCACGTCCAGATACAGATCGCGGATGGCATGGGCGGGTTCTTGGCGGACTACCAGACAACATCGAGCAAAAAGCCGAACTGCATCTTGCAGGCCTACACGCCGGAGTCCTTGCCTGTCATCAACACCCTCGCGAAGCAGTTCGCAGTCTCTGATGCTTACTTCTGTTCCGTGCCGTCCAACACCGACGCCAACAGAGCGTTTTCGCTGACCGGCAATTCGATTGGCACGTACGACAGGCAGGCAGACACCGCTATGGTCGATACGGCAGTCTATTACTCGCTCGGCATCCCGCCTTATCCATTCTCGCGCCGCTGTCTATGGGATGTACTTTGGGAATCCGGACTAAGGCTCACGACAGATTGGTCAATCTTCTATCATCAAACCTGGCCTGGTCCGAACATCCCAACCGGGCCTGGTACACAATGCTTCACGCAGTTGATGATCGATAGCCTTCAGAAGTACGACGATAAGTTCTTTCGCAAGATCGATGAGTTCTACCGTATTCTGAACGGTGCTCCGAATACTCAGCTACCCACCTTCAGTTACATCGAGCCCTGCTGGAACCTCGATTACAGTGGAACCACTTATCAGAATGGCAATGACTATCACCCCCCGGCGAACCTTGCGTGCGGAGAGGCTTTCCTCCATACCCTCGTCACCAAGTTGCAGGCGTCCCCATACTGGGACAATACCCTGTTGATCATCACATTCGACGAACATGGCGGAACCTACGATCATGTCGAGCCCCCGACAGGTGTCAAAGCGCCTTGGGCGGACCAGTCTGATGGCACGGCCCCCCCCACACACTACGCCGTACCATTCGACTTTACCCGCCTGGGCGTTCGCGTGCCTCTACTCCTCATCTCCTCCCTGATCGAACCGGGAACTGTCATTCGATCCAACACCGACGTACCTTTCGATCACACGTCGATCATCGCCACCATACTCAATCACCTGAAGATCGATCCCCACAAATGGCAACTCGGCTCACGCACGGCAAACGCTCCTACCTTCGAGAACGTAATCACCCGGCAGACGCCAAGGTCGCCAGTCGAACTGCCACCAGCGAAACACTGCAGCCCTGGCACAACTGCTATGTCAGATGAGCCCGCACACGACCTACCGGTAAGTATCATGGCGCGGGCCCTCGCACACAGGGCTAAAAAGCAGAACCTTCCAGACGAAAAATTGCGGAATCTATTCAAGGAGCACTTCGTCGACATTAAGACGACCGCGCAATTACATGAAAAGGCCAAGATAATCGATGATCGAATCTCATCCGGTGGCTGAAGTTCGGGCGACGACGCAAATATCCGCCTGGACGTGTTATCGACGGTAGAACCGCTTGGCAAAATAGTTGCCGCCGAATTGAATGACCTGAACTAGAACGATCAGAATCAACACTGTTCCCGCCAAAACATCGATACGGAAACGCTGATACCCATAGCGGATAGCCAGATCTCCAAGCCCTCCACCACCAACCGCCCCCGCCATCGCGGAAAAGTTGATCATCGTGATGGACAGTACCGTGAAGGCGCGAAGCAGTCCGGAGAGCGCCTCAGGCAAATAGACCTTTAACAGGATCTCTGGTGCGGAGGCACCCATAACAACAACAGCCTGAATGAGCCCAGGCTCAACTTCGAGTAGCGCCGCCTCCGCAAGGCGAGCCGCATAAGGCATTCCCCCAAGCACAAGTGGCACGATAGCCGCCCACGTTCCGATCGACGTCCCCACCAGCAACCGTGTAACCGGTAGCAGCAGAACGATAAGGATAAGGAACGGTACAGACCGAGAGATGTTGGTAAACGCAGAAAGCGCTTGATAGAACACCCGAGACGGTGCAACTCCTTGCGGCTGCGTCGCGGTTAGAAGCAGTCCAAGAAAAAGACCGGAGATTGCACAACCGGGCGCGGCTATGCCAACCATTAGTAGCGTTTCGAGCGTGCCTTTTTGCAACAGCGGGAGCAAGTTACTGGTAGCTTGATAGTCCATCACAGATCGCCTCTAAGCGACGCCTTAGCAGACCGCTCTTCGGGTGAGCTACTTGGAGCGAATAACCGACGCGCCTCGTCGGTTTGCGGGCTATCAATTACTTCGGCAGTCGGTCCAGACTCTACAATCCGCCCAGAAGATAAAATTGACAGAGTATCGCAGACATACTCAGCCGCCTGCAGATCATGCGTGATGATCAGGACTGTAACCCCAAACTCATCGCGAATCCTTCGCAGCACATTGAGCACGGAGAGCTTCGTCTCTGTGTCCAGAGCGGAGGTCGGTTCATCAGCCAAAAGGATTGCGGGAGCCGTCGCAAGCGCTCTCGCCAAGGCGACGCGCTGACGCTGTCCGCCGGAGAGTTTAGCAGGGTATTCGCTCCCTTTATCTGATATGCCGAACCACTCCAGAAGCTCAGCGACACGAGCCTCTCGGTCACGTTTTCGAATGCCGGCGATCTCCAGAGGCAGCGAGATATTCTCTGCCGCAGTTCGCGAAGCTAAAAGATGAAGGTGCTGAAAGATCACGCCAACCCGATGACGCTCCCGTCGAAGTTGCATATCGGAGAGCGTGTTCCAGTTACAGCCTTCGATCAATACCTCACCGGCATCGGCTCGCTCCAGACGCAGGAGGCATCGCAACAAGGTTGTCTTACCCGCACCACTCGCGCCCAGAATACCGTGAATAGCACCCTTCTCAAGCGAGAGATTTACACCGTCAAGTGCATGGTGGATCCCCATTCCGTCACGATAGGATTTACTTAACCCACGAAGCGATATGGCAAATGGTCGCGATGTCTGAATATCAGGCGCCGAAAGGGTAGCCGCAGGTGTCTCAGCGCCTTCGTCTTCGAACACTTGAAACTGACTCACGCTGGTCGCCTTCCTCATGTCGCCGGCACAATCGCACCGTTATAATGCCCAGCGATAAAGGACTTTGCCGTCGTTGAGCGCAGAGACTCCCCCAACTTCACGATGCGTGGGTCCGATTGCTGTGAGCTATTGGTTACGAGCACGTTTACGTAGACAGAATCCAAACTCTCATGCAGAACAGCGTCCCTGTTCGGGTTCAGTCCGGCATCGAGAGCGAAGTTGGCATTGATGACCGCCAGATCCACATCCTGCCGGCTCCTTGGCAACTGGGAGGCATCGAGTTCAACAAGCTTCAAAGGATGTGGCCCATAGATAACATCTGCCAACGTCGCCTGGTTTCCTAAACCCTTGCGCAGCGATATCAATCCAGCGGTCTGCAACAAATAGAGAGCCCGCGACTGGTTTACCGGGTCATTGGGCAAGGATACCTGTGCTCCGTCGTGCAGCCCAGCGAGCGACTTCGTTCGGCCCGGATAAATACCCATCAGTGGGACATAAACCTTCGCTACCGGGACGAAATTTGTGGAGTGATCCCGGTTGAACTGGCTAAGAAAAGGAATGTTCTGATAGAGGTTCGCATCGAGGTCTTTGCCAGCCAATGCTAGATTTGGCTGCACATAGTCCGTGAACGGCACAATCTGTAACTCAACTCCGTCGCGCGCAAGCTCCGGGGCGATGGAGGCCAATATCTCTTCAGCCGGTCCCGGAGTGACGCCAATACGCAACCGCGAACTGTGATTCCGGCAGCCACTGAGCACGGCAACAACAAGAGTGAGAGCTATGGCCGTAAATTTACGATACAACATAGGTAAGTCTCCGAAGTAGATCAGGCAACGGCAACAGATTGCATTACATCTGCGCTGAAGCGCTCCATCTCTTCTAACTGTGGGCTGAATTGAAGCAGCAAAAGGTTCACTCCGGCCCGCTCGAACTCGCCGATACGATCCTGTACCTGCTGCGGAGTACCGGTTAGCCCAGAGCGAAGCCCCCGATTCGATACGGAGTACTCTTCGATCGACATGCGCCGCTCAAGCTGTGTGCCGCTGAGCCACTGTTCATAGTTGGCGAATCCCTTCGCGTTCTGCTTCACATCGGTGATGCGTGCTAACTCTTGGCCTACCTCTTCTTCTGTGTTTCTGGTAAAGGCATAACCAGCGACGCCGAACTGCATGGCTCCGAGGCCGAACTTTTCTCGGCGCTCGCGCATATCGGCGATCTTCGCACTCACATGATCAGGCGAGTCGCCGTGCATCACATACGCATCGCATTTGAGTGCGATTAGGTTCTTGGCCGCTTCGCTCTCGCCACCCGCATAGATCGGCGGACGCGGCGAGCGTACGGGCTTGGGCTCCAGCACCGTCGCTTCCGTCTTATAAAACTTACCCGTATAAGAGAAATTTGACTGTGACCAGGCGCCATTCACCACATCAAGCCACTCGGAGGTACGCGCGTAGCGATCGTCGTGCTGCTCAAAGTGGACGCCGTACATCCGGGCCTCCTGCTCCCACCACGAGCTGACAACGTTGAGCGCCAGTCTCCCGTTCGAGATGTGGTCGATATTTGCGGCCTGCTTTGCTAGCAACGCCGGCGAGTGGAACGTAGGCCTCACCGCCACCATGAGCTCCAAGGTCTCCGTGACCGCAGCTAGTGCCGCCGCCGTCGACCACGCGTCCAGGCTCGGAGCGTCGACTCCCTTAATATCATTCAGGTTCAACTCAGCAATCAGCGAAAGATCGAAGCCTAACTCCTCGCTGCGTCTTGCAAGCCGACTGGTGTAAGCCCAGGACGCCTCCATGCCCTCATCTTCGACATTGCGCAACCACCCTCCGAAGACCGGCATCCAGTAGCCAAAACGTAAGCCATTAGACGGCATTGGCCACCTCCCGCTCTAGGAAATCAGCCAATCTTTCAAATGGATTGAACCCGATGACACGAAGTGGGTCAGCAACAAAGTTCGAAAGCGCATTCACGTCGTAGAAATAGATCTCGCCATCGCGGTCATCCACAATATACTCAACGCCACCTACATCGATACCCGCAGACTGCACGATTAACTCGATTGCGCGGATCACCTCCGCAGATGGGGTAAAGCCCTCAACACGCAAGCCCGCTTTAGAGGCTTCAAGCACGCAGGCGTTATCGAGGGCCTCGCCGCGGGCCGTCTGGCAGATGTCCGCTGGGCATAGGTCGAAGGTCTGCCCTGTTAGATGGACTTGAATCCCGTAAAGATACTTGCCACCAATTGTCTCTACGCGCGAGATGAATCCGCCGCGTGCCGGAATAAACTCCTGGACAAGCGCTACATGGTCAAGGCCGAACTCGATCGCGTCCTGAATCACCGCGCGCGACAGTTGCTCTGGAGTGTCGAATCTCTGGATGCCTTTGCCGCTCCCGCCGACGTTCGGCTTGATCACAATCGGATACCGTAATCCCTCGGCCGCGTCAATCGCTTGACTCGCCTGATGAATTACGCGCGAAGATGGATAACGCAAACCAAGCGACTGAAGGAGTGAGTGTTGCAGCGCCTTCGATATCTCATATTGAAAGGCCTTTGCGCCATTTAGGACGCGCACACCCTGAAGCTCAAGGTGGCCCAGCCAGGAGAGTGTGTGAAAGACGCCAGAGCCATGATCGCGGCTATCGGCGGAAGGACTCATGCGATTGAAAAGTACCTTGAAAGGCGGAAGAGAAGATCCGTCCACCGAATAGAAGTGATCCGGAGCGAAGAGCCGCTGAAACTTCACATTGCGCCGTTCGAGTTCCGCGAAGATAGGTGCGAACCATTGGGGATGCTCGTAAAGAAAGGCGATCGGCGCTCGCGCACTGCTCGGATCTATGTGCTCTGCTTCGACTGCAAACGATGTCGACATGTGTTAAGGCTCCTTTGGATTGTCACAAAGTAAAAAGAAGTTCGGGCCACGCTTCAGTGACTCCATCTAGAGTAAACCTTTACTGCGAACCACTGGCAGTAACTTTGGACGACTTAGCCTGTAGAAGCGTCTGAATCTGATCGGCTCCCAACTGTATCTTCAAATCGATGAAGCGTTTCCCAAGAGCGGCCGAGGAGCGGCGGGCATCGCCAACGATGCCCGTATCGGAGTGCTTCTCCACCGGGGAACGCGGCTCGCCGGGCTTGCGTGGAGCATCGCCAACGGCAGTAGGCAAGAGGTCGGATCGCACCCAGTTATTTTTGCCTTCCAGGTAGAGCAGTTCGGACGTATCCGGGATACCTCCGTGGGAGCTTGGAGGATAGCCGTTCTTCTCAAGCCAGGCGTCAAACTCATCGTTCGCTTTGGTATAAGGACCGTCTGAGTAGACGACGCGAACTCCCGCCGACTCATACTTTGCGTCAAGCTTCTGCGCGAGCTCTCGCAACTCTTTCTGGCCGCCCCCATGATCGCCAAGCAGGATGACGTTCTTGAAGCCATCCACAATCAACTGCTCCGCGACTTCTTCGTTAAGTTGGGTAAAGACCGCGCTGGATACCCCGATAGTCCCAGGCTGGCTAGGATTCGCTCGATTGAGAGAGAACGGATTGACCGGTGCAACAATCGCATTTCCAAGCTTGCGTGCAATTCCTTCAGCAGTCGCCCGGGCAATAAAAGTGTGTCCCCCAATGGCATTTTGAGGACCTCGTTGCTCCGTGCCTCCATTAAAGATGAGGACAGTCGTCTTTCCTTCATCGTGAATCGCGTGATACAGTTCTGGCCAGGTCAGATCCTCAAGGAATACAGACGTAGGAACATGAGCGGAGATCTTGCCTGTGATGGAAGGCGAATCCGCGGCAAGCAACGTCCTCACGCCGAGTGCCATAGCTGCAGTTAAAACAAGCGCAGCCCTTGAGTACTTGTTGCTCTTGATGAAGTGGTTCATAAAGCTCCTTATCGGTCTGACGGCTGATACGACTGATGAAAGTGATCGCTGACCCAAAGTTCAAGACCAGCTTTAGGGCGCATTTAGTAATTGATCCGTAGTGCGAACTGGAGCTGACGATTAGAACCCGTCGCCGTGGCTACATTACTGCCCACCGTCGTCGAGATCGTACCGAGCGTCGCCAAACTGCCATAGCTGGAAGCAGGATTGCCAAAGTTCGGATGGTTAAGAATATTGAAAGCATCGACACGCAGCTCCAGATTGGTGCGTTCGTGCCACAGGGGTATGTGGCGATCCAATCCGAAGTCGACGTTCTGAAGCCCCGGCCCGCGCAGGTTGTTGCGTCTCGTCGTACCGTAGTTGAATACGGTGCTCGTCGTTGTATTTGCATTGGCAGGATCGTTTGCTCGGAACGCCCCTGTATTAAACCAGTTGGTGACCGTGTGAGTCCTGGCTCCGGTGCGCGAGTCCACTGCAGCATTCGGATCCTGGCCGGCCACCACAAACGCCCGATCGGACGCACCCGTATTGGAGGCAATACTATCCGTAGTTGAGACGGTGAAGGGACGTCCACCCTGCAAAGTCAGCACAGTAGACGCCTGCCATCCCCCCGCAAGCACACTACCGATCGACCGCGAGCCATTCAACCATCTGCGGCCATGACCAAAGGGCAGATCGTAGAAGCCAGAGGTAACAAAACGCAGCTTCTGATCGTAATCCGAAAGACCCCACTCCTGTTGAGGATGGGCTGGATCCTGCGCGGTATTGTTGTTGTCCAAAGACTTCGCATAGACGAGATGGGAAAGAAAGTTCAACCCGTTGCTATACCGCTTTTCAACTCGCACCAACAAGCTGTTGTAGTTACTGGAAACACCAGAGTTGATGATCGAGATAGCTCCCCATTGGGAGTTACTCCCTACGTTATTGAAGGGACGAAGCGACTGAATCGTTGCAGTCGGATTAGCAACTCGCGTAGCTAGACTTGGGTTGTTAGCGGCATAGCTCCCCGTCGAATGCGTTCCCTTCGATCCCTGGTAGGACACCTCCAGCAGCGTCGTAGCACCAAACTGATGCTGAATACCCAAACTGTACTGCGTCACATAAGGACGAGGCATAACAGGATTGATCGATGTCACCCCAACGCCGCCAACAGGCTGCGTCGAACCAAAGGGACGTGACCACTGCAATGGAGCTGCCCTGGTGCCCGTAAACGACTTGCTCAAGAGAAAAGGTGCACCCAACGCAGTAGCGCTGTTCCAGGTTTGTACAGCGACAAGATTGTAGTAGATACCGGCTCCGCCACGAATCACCGTCTTATCGCTTCCCTTCACCCGATACGCGAAGCCAAGACGCGGTGCAAAGTCGCTTGGCGTCTTGTCATAGAGCGTCGTAAAGATAGGATTAGCTCCCGAAACCTCGAGTAGACCTGTCGTGCTATTTACCGTATAGGTCTGTCCCGCGCCCGTCAGCACGGCGTTCTGAGCCGGATCGAACTTGGAGATGCGGTTGTATCCCTCTGTGTGAGGCGCGGCATACTCGTAGCGCAGGCCGTAGTTGAGCGTGAGAGACCTGGTCGCCTTCCACTCATCCTGCACATAAAGCGAGAATGCCCGCTGCCTCGGAAACTGTTGCTCGTTGCCGGTGCCGTACGAGTCGCTCGAGATATAGCCCAGGAGGAAGTCTGCCCAGGCGTTGCCAGTATAAGTCGTGTTGGTAAAGCTGAACGAGCCACGTCCAGTACTCACGAAGAAGGAGTGCTTGAAGAAGTTGAAGTAGTCTCCGCCAATCTTAATGCTGTGACTTCCCTTCACCCAGGTAAGTCCGTCGACAAGGTGAACGGTATTATCGCCGCGCCACTGAGGATCATTGTTAAGCCCAATAGAACTAAAGCCAGCGATACTGACATACGGAACACCGATGTTTCCCGAGTCCGAAGACTGTAACCCGCTACCGCCTCGCGGCAGACCCAGGGCACCCACCACATCTCCGTATTTTTGGTCTTCATTCTGATAACCCGCATCCATGCGATTGAAGCCGCCGCGAAACTCGTTGATGACGTTAGGAGTAAAAACATAATCATCCACGAACGAAGCATGTTGATAGGTGTGCGGCCCAATAACCCCAAAGTTTGGTGTCGTAGAAGCGCCTGTAAAGTCGCCGGAAGTGCCAGTATCTTTGCCGGTAAGGACGGTGTACTCCCCTGCAATATTCTGCTTATTCGAGAGGCGCTGATCGACCCGGAAGGTGACCTGATGGTTATTGGAGACATTTGAGACGTTATTGGTGAAGTTGTTGCTGGCCAAAGCTTGATTTTGCGCCTGCGGAAAATACTTCAACAGGGCAAGACTGACTGACGAAAAGCGAGACGGGGAAAAGCTTGTCGTCTTTAGGCCAGAGACAGGGTCAGTAAGTTGTGTACCGAGAAAACCAAAATCGCCCGAGCTCGCGGCCGATAGATATTGACTATTCGGAACGGACAGTTGAACCCCAGGAGAAAAGGACGTAAAGGTTCCTTCATACGACGCGAAGAAGAAACTTTTGTCCTTCCAGATAGGGCCGCCAATGGAACCACCCAACTGCTTGCTGTTGTAAGGAGGGTTTGCTGTGTTAGTAAAGTACGGACGTGCATTCACCTTGCCAGTCCGGTAGAAGCCGAAGACCGAACCATGCACGCTATTAGTGCCTGACTTCGTGCTGAGCAGCACCTGCCCTCCAGAGTGGCGACCATACTCCGCAGGGGCGATGCTACTGATGATACGAAACTCGCGGATCGCATCCAACGACGGCCGCACCGTGGGCTGATTGGTCGTCCAGTCATTATCGTCGGCGCCATCTAGTAAATAGTTGTTCGTAGTGTCCGGCATGCCAGCGACCACAAAACCTCCCCTCGTCTGCAGGCTCGAACTTGCCGTCGTCGCACTCACGTTAGGATCAAGCTGGGCGAGCTGCCAGAAGTTACGCGAGTTGCTTGGAAGCTGCTTGATCTTCGCCTCGTCGATCACAGCGCCATTGAGTGAATCCTCCGTCTGGATAAGAGGAGCTCCTGTCGTAACTTCGACTTTCTCCGACACATCACCGATCAAAAGAACGGCGTCATAGCGTGCCTCCTGGTTTACCTGGAGGACGAAGTGTGCGTTCACAACCGTCCTAAACTTGGGAGCCGTGACCGTAATCGAGTACTCTTGCGGCTGTAACTGCGTCACAAGATAATCGCCCGACTCATTGACAACAACGGTCCGCGTCTCACCCTTCTCGGTATTCGTTACGATCACGGTCGCACCAGTGATGGCCGCACCGGAAGAATCGTGCACGCTACCGCGCAGAGTGGCAGTTACACTCTGCGCGAAACCCGGAATGGAGAGAGGAAGCAAGAGAGAGATATATAACGCACGTCGAAACACTTGGTTTCTCCTTCAAGGCTGTCCAGCATTCCTGCACGCACATGGGTTTGCTCCCAATGGCTTGGAGTCAATGCGCGAGGGCTCTATAGCTAGGTTCAGGGTGGCATGGTCGTCATCGCGCTAGGCCCCTTCGGGCAGAACGTGACAATAGAAGAGAACTCTATCGACAACGACAACAACGGCGCCAGCAAGGGTGCATTCGCATTCGCTCAACGACACATCTTGAAAAGGAACGAGCTGCCGAAACTTCAATCCGAGCTTGAGAGCAGAGTTTATGCATGGCTACTTCTTCTCCCCGGCCGGTTTCGTATCGGATATGCTCTCGCTCTTAGTTGACTCAGCCTTAGCAGTGTTCACCGGCTTATCCTCTTTGGTCGGCACAAGGCATTCATTGGAGCGGCAATTATTGCTGCTTTTGGAACCAAGCCGCTCAAGCAGAGCAACTGTCTCGGGATGGACCACTGCATGCTCAAAGAGGCCGTTTGCCGAATCGGCAACCGTGTCCCCGAGCTTTGTCTTCGCGCCGAGGTCCGCGCCATGCGCCAACAAATACGTAATCAGGGCATCGTCTCCGCGAAAAGCAGCACCATGAAGCGCCGTATAGCCTTTGACATCCGCCTTATTAAGGTCGGCGCCATGCTCCAGGCAGAACTTCACGGCATCGATGCGAGCGGAAGGTGCGTTGGAGGTCCAGTAAGCAGCCCAGCCGACACCGGCGGCGGCCATGAGGGCCGTGTCCGCGCTCTTCGTGGCGACGTTTGTATCCGCACCATGCGCAGCGAGCAACTCCATCACTTGAAGATCGCTTGCCAACGCCGCCCGCCAGAAGGGTGTTGCCCCCGTCACATCAACCCATGTCTCATCGTTTGCGAAGACGCGAAACCATAATTTTCTTGTGAGCGCGGTATTTGGATCAGCCTTGCGATCCAGCATTAGTCTCAGCAGATCAAGATATGTGGTGTCTTCCTGCGCTGTAATAGGTTGCGGATACCAGGTATGTGGCGCCCACTGCACATCGATCACCGCATAAAGCGCACTAAGTCCATCAGAAGACGTGAGCGTTACATCTGCGTTGTGTTCAATCAGAACCTTTGCCGTGTCATAGTGGCCGTTGATGAGAGCAAGCAGCAGAGGAGTGGCCTTGTCGGTCTCGCTGCGTGCGTTGATATCGGCATGAGCAGACAGGAGTGCCTTCACAGCCGAAGTCTGCCCGTCGCGAGCCGCAACATGCAGCGCCGTCAAACCACCAATGGAGAGGCTACCGTAGACACGGTTGCGGCGGTCTTCCGCAGTGAATCCATAGGCATCCGGAGTGTCTTTCTTACCCCCCGGCGTTGGCTTTTCATTCTTCACGGAGTGCTCTTGATGTTCCGCCTCTTGGCTTGGCGACGACGTCTTTCTAGCAGCCTCTGCAGTGACGGTCTTTGCATCAGGTTCAGCTTTTACTACATTGTCCGACCCTTCAGATTTAGCTTCAGAGACTATTGCCTTTGCTGCAACGCCACCTCGCAAGCCAGGATCTTTTTGCGCACCGGCAGCAAGTTCTTCACCATTCACGCCCACAGTGACTCGCTCCAACTTCTGCACGCTGGTCTTGTAGGTCGTATCGGCGCCATGTTGCGTCAGCACACGGATAGCGCCAATTCGGTCTCTCGCCGCGGCGAAAAAGAGAGCACTCTGGCCAAAGGTCTTCTCCCGAGTGTTAATATTCGCTCCGTGATTCAGGAGGACAAGCAGCGCATCGGACGTTCCCGCTGCGGCAGCCTGCATCAGCGGCGTTGTGCCATTCTCGTTGGCTGTGTCGACCTTCGCTCCAGCCGCCAACAGTGCTTCAATGGACGCGGCATCCCCGTTGCCTGCGGCGAGCATCAGTGGCGTCACTCCCTCTAGACGTGTGCGGGCCTCCGGAGCCGCTCTCGCCTTCAGCAGCAACTGCACGAGCTCGACATCGTCATTGTAGGCAGCCCAGTGCAAGGCGGAGAAGCCATCGCCCTGCGTAGCATTGACATCGGCATGACGAGCGATGAGCCTCCGTACAAGCTCGCGATCATCCTCCTTTGAGGCCCGAATCAACTCGCTCGGCTTCGGAATTGAATTCACACCCCTCGCCTTCGATCCCTCTGCCACAGAGAGAGGAAGCGCGCCCAGAAATGTTGCAAACAAGAAAAGTACCGGTTTCGCAAGCTGCATCGCGTTCTCCTCTCCCTAGATGGACAACTGACCTGTACTGTCGCCGATAGACTGAGCATTCACTCCCAGCCGATGCAGGATGGTCTGGTAGGCATTCGCTGTAGGCGTACCTTCAGGCGTCCTCAGATGGTAGTTGCCTTGGATCGTCCCATTCGCATGGCCCGCGAGCAGCATGGGAACACGCTTATGGTTATGCACATTGGAGTCGCCCATCGGGCTTCCGTACACCACCAGGGAGTGGTCAAGCAGAGTACCATCTCCATCGGGTGTCGCGGCAAGCTTGTCTAGAAAATAACCAAGCAGAGAGACGTGATAGCAGTTGATCTTCGCAAACTCCGCGATACGCGTCGGGCTTTCTCCGTGGTGCGAGCAGGAGTGAAAGGGCGTCGTTACACCGCTGCCAGGAAAGACCCGCTGGCTGACGTCGCGGCTCATCTTGAACGATGAGACGCGGGTCGTATCCGTCATGAACGCGAGCACCTGTAGATCGAACATCAACTTCACATGCTCTTCGTAGGACTCCGGTACACCCAGAGGAGCTTTTGGCAAAGCCGCGCTCTCCTTCGCGGTCTGGTTGTATCGCTCGATGTTCTGGATGCGGCGCTCAATCTCCCGCAAGTCAGTAAGGTAAGCATCCAATCTCAATCGATCTGCGCCGCCTAAGTCCCCGCGCAGACGAGGCATCTGCTGGACAATCCCATCAAGGATGCTGCGATCAAGCGCACGGCGTTCAGCCCGATCCTTCGCCGTGGATCCATCGCCAAATAAGTTCTCAAACGCAACCCTCGGATCGAGCGTCATCGGAAGTGGCTGCGTTGGAGAAGCCCAGCTAATCGTGTCCGAATAGACGCAAGCATAGCCATAGGCGCAGGCCCCAGTGGCGTCTACGTCCTCGATGCAAAGCTGAATAGAAGGCAACGGAGTATCCTGACCCGCTTTCGAGGCATAGATCTGATCGAGGGACGTTCCGGCGTAGATGTCCGTGCTCTCCGTCATCTTGGGATGGGCAGCCGTCAGGTACGCCGCACTCGAACGGAAGTGATCGCCCCCCTGCTCCGAGGGTGCATACGCTCCCGCAGGATTCAAATCCGTGTTCGAGACGATCGTCAGATAATCGCGATGCTTCTCCAGAGGACTGAGAGTCTGTGTGAACTCAAAGTCCCTGCCCTCGCGGACGGGAGACCAATAGTGCTTGCTGCTGCCATCCATCGTGCTCCCCGCCGCGCCGTGAACCATCTCGATGCAGGCGAGCCGTGTCTTATGCAGGTTGGCAGACTGCGCAAGTGCAGTCGCTGCCGGAATCATCGCATCCAGCAAAGGCAGACCGAGAGAGGCTCCGAGGCCCCGAAGAATGGTGCGGCGCGATAGGTGTCGTTGTGTCAGGTACATAGCGTATCCAGGGAGATCATGTGTATGCGGCGAACGAATTGGCCTGTGCGAAAAGCACATACGTCGCCGGAGTTCGAGGCTTAATGTGCGAAACCCGCACGATTGCCTCAAAGCAATCTCATTTCAGTTGTATAAGGGGGAGCTTAGGAGTGCGGTACTAGCAACAACGACAGACGATGCTAGCCCGCATACGCATGGTGCGCATGATCATCAAGGCCGGCATGGAAAAAAGCGTCATCACAGTGTCTGGGGTTCCTGAGTTACTTTGAACATATCGCCAATTGTTCACAACGTCAATACCTTTGCAGTCAAAAGCCCTCATCTAAAAGCTCCCATCGCGCAAAACCACCCGAGTACCGCCACTAACGGAACCAACAGACGCTGAGTTTACGCGCACTGCTGGTTGCCGCTTAGGAGCAGGAGGATTCGTATTCTCATCACGTTCCTGAAAGGCGCTGCTCTCTACGATTCCACTCACAATGTCAGAGAAACGATAGTTGTTCTTACGAGAACGATCAATGATAGAGCGCACCAGCGGTTGATCTCGATAATCCGGAACACGCCCAAGCCCATAGACAAGCAGATTCTCCGTGAAGGTACGCAAGAAGGCATCGGAGTGGCTAAGCAGCGCCCGGCGAAGCGCCACGGGTCCATCAAGCTTGGAACCGTCGAACATCGTTCCCGTGCTATCAATCGGCTTTCCATTGTCCAACTTCCGCCACGCTCCCGTTGCGTCAAAGTTCTCCAGCGCAAATCCCTGCGCGTCGATCCTGTTGTGGCATGAGGCGCAGAAAGGATTCTTGCGATGCTCTTCCAGCCGTTGCCTCACGGTGCGCGGTGTCGCATCCTCACCAGCCTCCACCAGCGTCGGAACGTTCGGAGGCGGCGGAGGTGGAGGAGCTCCAAGCAACACTTGAAGAATCCACTTGCCGCGCGTCACCGGCGAGGTACGGTTAGCAGCAGAAGTAAGCGTAAGAATACTAGCCTGCCCTAACAGCCCACGCCGTGTCTCATCGCGCACATCGATCCTTCGGAAGCGGTTGCCGAGAACGTTGGGGATACCATAGTGCTTCGCCAACGCCTCATCGACGAACGTATAGTCCGCATCCAGAAGGTCCAGCACGTTATGGTCTTCTCGCACAATACTGCCAAAGAACAGCTCAGTCTCACGCAACATCGAGTGAGCCAGATTATTATCGAAGTTCGGATAGAGGTAAGGATCCGGCAACACATCCTTCAGATTATTCAGATTCAGCCACTGTACGGCAAAGTTGGTTGCTAGCGCACTCGAACGCTTATCCGCAAGCATCCGTTTAACCTGCTGCTTCAGTACGACTGGTTGATGCAGTTGATTTCGCACCGCCACACGAACCAACGTGTCATCTGGCGGCGCACTCCAAAGAAAGTAGGAGAGCCTCGAAGCAAGTTCCAAATCGTTCAAACGGACCGGCAGTCCATCACGCCTCGGTCGAGGCCCATGCTCGAACCGGAAGACGAACTGAGGATTCGCCAAAATGGACTGTAACGCCGCACGGATGCCCTCATCGAAGCTCCGCCCCGCCAATCTCTGGCGCGTATAAAACTGCAACGCCAATGCAACATTCTCTCGAGTTGCAGGCCCGCGATACGCCTCCCGCACAAGTCGTGTCACAATTCTTTTCGCACACGCATCCTGCTTCGCACGTACCTCTGGATGGCACACAAAGACCCGTTCGCGACTCGGCGTGTCAGAGACGGCGCTCACCTTCGTCGGACCCACAATCGTCAATCCGTAAAGGTGTGGCAACGTGGTAAGCCCCGGAAGATTCGCCACATTGACATCGATCAGGCTCTGGACATACGGCTGCACCTCATCCTGAATGGGACCGTCGAACTTCTTAATAAACGCTGCCGAAATCTCCTGCGGTCCTGCCTTCACCGCGATCGGCGGCGTCTTTAGATCCTGACCCACCTTCCACTTTGGATCGATATCGAACACAGCCACTCGCGCGCCATTCACCGATACCTCAATCTGCTGCCCCTTGCCTTGGTTCTGACCGAAGAGATATCCCTGCTGATGCGTATAGAAGGCAAGCTTGAAGATATACTCCCCATCGGCAGGAAACAGATGCACCACCGCAACACCGCCCCGAGATCCATAAGGCGTCCCATCAATCTGCCGAGTCTGAGAGATCACTCGCGGAATCCGGTAAGTCGATTCAGTAGAGACGGCCTCAGAGTCACCGATAGCCTGTCGACTGATCTTACCGGCCGCATCCACATAAGCCTTTAGTAGAGACGGCGAGATCGTCAACGCATCTGCAATGTTATTGAATCCATGGCTCAGGTCGTCCGCAGGCAACAAAGACGTGACATCCACATCCATGTTCAGAAGAGCCCGTACCGAGTTCGCATACTCCACACGATTGAGGCGATGCAGTCCAACAAAACCAACATAGGGATGACGAGCGGCATCGCGATCCACAGACGCCTCCAGCCAGGTCAGCAGCGGATTCACCTCTGACGCCGCTGGTCGCGGCATCGGCAACGGAGGCATCATGCCCAACCGAAGCTTCTCGATGACCTTCTCCGCCCACTCGCGGCTCTGCTCTGGATGCGCCAGATTCAACTGCGTCGTGCTGAATCCACCACGTCGCAAATCGTCGTTATGGCAGCCGGAGCAGTTCTGCTTAAAAAACACTTGCCGTTGCGCAAGAGCGCCTTGCACGTCAACCGCTTGGGCAGCAATGGTAGGCTGCGAAGCCTTAATAACCGAGGTCTGCGAATACGAAAATGCGGACGTCAACAAAAATACAATTCCCGCAAAAAGCTTACGTTCGCGACGATTTTGCCAGAGTGCAAGTAGGGCAGATTGTTCCATCGTTCCATTCCTTGATCGAACACATACGAAGAGAAGAACTTCGCCCACGGATGAGCCCTGCAGCCGAGAACTCGCTCACGGCGAATCCAACGTGCATGCACGAACCAATCAGGTCAGAGATTTTCTCGGAGGCAGGACTTGCGAGTGTTTTCTAGCAACAACAACCAGCGCTGAAGATGCGCTGATCCTGTCGGGGACACACTCTTTGCGAGATGTGGAGAAGATTATTCATCGCGATAACTTAATAATCCAGAAAGTATCAGCAGAGAAGTTATTTGTCAAAGGAGACGCTACATCACCACTCCGCGCCAACTCGGATAATGGCCAAAGAATGTACCTGCCTGACTTACAAAACACTTTTCAGGCGCGGAGAACGGCGTTGAGGAAAATCCGAGACCGAATCATTCCCGCATCAAGTGCCTTAAAGAAAAAGTGGAGACCGAAGTCTCCACTCTAGTCTTACCGGTCTGCAGATCCTACATTAGAAGCTGATCTTCGTAGCAAGCTGCATACCTCTGGCGTTGGCTTTGAACTCCTTCTCCGGATGATTGAACGAGGGGTTACTTACGGTTTGGAACTGCGTCGATAGAAATTGAGCGGACAGATCGGTCTCGACTCCATTCAACGATCCCGGCAGATACTGCGGATGGTTCAAAGCATTGAACGCCATCGCCTGAAATTCAAAGGTTACGCCCTCAGTGATGTTGAGCCTCTTGCTTAACGTCAGATCAACGTTATCGATCGGACGGATCGGCAGCGTATTGCGACCTGCGGTCGGAAGGGTTCCTGCTCCTGCCTCAATGTAATAAGCGTTCGGGTTAGTCGCCACATATCCAACCAGATTCGCGTCACATTGTGTTATACCGCTGCCACATTTACTTGCGAGAGTCGTGCTGTAGACACCGGCCACGCCCGACCCCGTTCCCTTCACGCCATTGGGATTGATGATCGGACGATCGATCGTTGAAGAATCGCCATTTAGGTTTGAGTTCACCCCAGAGAGCGCTGTTGCATACGCCGGGGACTCATAAGTATAGATCGGTGAAACCACCCAATTGCCGACTGCATTCTTCATCAGCCAATTCGAATGCTTGAAATAAGGCAATTCGTATACCGCAGCAATCGTCAACCGATGGGTACGATCTAACGCCGATCGACTATAGTCGTTCGCCAGATTCTGCGAGTCCTGCGGACGCCGTGGAGTAAGAGTGGTTGAGAACACTTCAGCCGTCGCATCATCCATCGTCTTGCTCCACGTATAAGCGGCATTCAGCAAAAATCCATGCTGAAACCGCCGCTGCAGCGACAATGAAAGCGCATTATAGTTTGATTCAGACGAAGGCAGGTAGGCAGTGATCCTACTAGTAAAGCCCTGAAGTGTGCCGTCGGGTGCCGGAAGTTGATACGCCGGAACGATCTCCGATAGAGCTTCCAGGTTGGCAAGGGTGTTGGCTGTCGGACTGGTTGCAATACTGGTACTTCCTGTCAGGCTGGTAGGCAATTGATTCGCGGCCGTGACCTTAGCCTGGATATTCGGGTTCGTCTGAGTTGGCAAGTGTATTCCACGCGTTCCCAGATACCGGATCTCACCCGTGTAGTTCGCACCGAAGACCCGCTGAATACCCAGTGACCACGTCTCCGCATAAGGCAGTCGTTGATCCGGAAGAAAGCCTGCTGTCGCCGCACGTTGGGCTACGAGATCACCGTCAAAGTTTTTGATCCCAGTTCCTACTCCTCCTGCAAGTCCTCCTTTCGCGAGAAAGTTCGGATCGCCCGGTTGAGGCTGTCCTACGTTGCCAACATCATTGGTCGCAGATAACTGCGGGGGAGCGCTCAGCGTGCCTAGATTATCGAATAGAACATCATAAGACATACCGAAGGCCGCGCGAATAGACGTCTTCTCGTCAGGAGCAAAGTTCACTCCAATTCGAGGTGCGAAGTTTTTGTATTGAGGCTGAGGTGCGTGAAAATCAATGAGACCTGGCACACTCGCGGCAGCGTTTAGCTGCTGCTGTCGTTCGCCTACCGGAACTGAGGTGAACTCATACCGAAGGCCATAGTTGAATGTCACTTTGGCAGTAGCCCGCCAGATATCGTTCGCGTAACCATAGAACGAAGTTTGGTCTCCATAATAAGTGAAATTGCCCGTGGAGCGCTCTCCAAGGCTGGTTGGTGCCAGATCATGCAGGAACTCCGTCAGATAGTTGTACTCGTAATCTCCACGCTGACGCTGAGTAAATTGCTGGGGCGAAATCGCCTTGCGACCATCGAAGCCAATCGTGAACGTATGCTTTCCCTTGGTCCAGGAAATATTGTCCGTAAACTGATATAGATTTTCGATCGTCGAAGCGGGGGTATTGGTATCAGGCCCGTAATTGATCTGACCTTGATCGATAAACAACAGATTAGGAAATGCAGTTAAACCCGGGTAGGTGAAAGAACCCGCAGGATTGGGATTTAGAAAGCGATGAACTCCGAGGCGGACTTCATTGGTCAAATTCGCCGTAAACGTGTGAAATTCGCTGAGCGTAGCGAGATGACTAATGAAAGGCTGCGGAGTATAGAAGGCTGGGAGTGATGCGAACGTGTCGGGTCTCGGATTATCGCTATAAAGATATCGTACACGGAGACTGTCCTTAGGGGAGATCGTCCAATCCGCACTGGTCGTCAGAACCTTCGTAAGATTTTTTGAGGGTCCGTTAATATTGAAGTTACCTACAGGAATATCCAGTCGGTTCTGCGAGCCGAACACTGGCTGAGTGCTTACACCAGCATATGGAAGTATCCCTTGCTTAGCCGTATCGCTATAGATAGCTATCGTCTGCGGACCCGTTGGCTGGTTGAAGCAAGCACCATCGTTCGCTGCGTCGACCTGGTTCGTCACCGCTGGAGTGTACTTGGCAAGCTGGGAAAGATTATTCGCGTTCAGGTTATAGGCTCCGGCAACCGCGTTGAGCTGTGCAAAACCCGCCACGGTCGGGACGCAAACAACATTTTGAATGACGCTATTGGTCGTATGTCGCTCGAAATTGACGAAGAAGAACAACTTATCATTCAGGATTGGTCCCCCTAGTTGGGCACCATATCGATTGTCGTCTAATCCTGGATTCGGTATCTTCTGCCCAGCCGAAGCATTCTCCGCATTTAGATTGCGGTTTTGAAAATACTCGTAGACCTTTCCGTGAAACTTGTTGGTTCCATGGATGACGTTCACATTGAACTGACCTCCGGACGAATGTCCGAACTCAGGCGAAAATTGATTCGTAATTAGCGAAAACTCGCCCACCGCGTCGTTGGGAACATTGATAAGCGGCCCGGTCAGCGATTTATCGTTGTTATCAATACCTTCTAGAGTGAAGTTATTGTTACGTGGACGCTGGCCTCCAACTGATGGTCCCGCCCCGATTCCAATACCACCCGTCGATGCCACATTGGGACTCAAAAGGGAGACGTTCAGAACACCGTTGAGGCCGGTAGTCGCACTCGGCAAGGTAGACAATTCTTGAGTCCCGAAGGTCTGCGTCAGGTTCGTCGAAGTCGTATCAAGGTTGGCCGCCGCCTCCGCTGATACATCGACACTTGAATTCGAGCCGCTCGGAGCGAGGGTAAGGGTCACATTGGATCTCTTGTTCAAATCGATGCGGACGTTCTTCAGCGTGTAGACCGCAAATCCCTGCGCCGATGCGCTCACGTTGTAGTTGCCCGGCAGCAGGTTCGAGATACGGATGTCACCTGCGGACGATCCCGTAATCGTTGTCGTAACGCCGGTATCGACGTTGGTCACTTCGACCGTCGCGCCTGCAATGACTGCTCCAGTCTCGTCCACGATCTTGCCCGTCAAGTCGCCGCTGGTAGCCTGCCCCAGTGCCATCCCCGCGGTTAGCAATAAAACTCCAAACATACCTGGTAGGTATATGCGTCTCATTAAATGCTCTCCCTTAAAAAAGACTTCTATCGATATATCTCCGTTCGGCGCAAAATGCCCTCTCAAAAGCGGGCGGCAACTGCAGTGCTTGCTCGACTGCACCGACGGCATAAGATCGGATGATTGAACTGCACCCATCAGGACACATCTCTGATGACGGCAACCATCCAAAAACAGACGTGTAGCGTTATCGCTTCACGAACATGTAGCTCTGTAATAATCTTAAAAACATCTAAATAGGATTTATTCCCGTTTGCAAATTTCGCCAATCCCTGGACCCGGAGCGTCGCTCCAACTCTGCGACGATCGCTTAAGAGCGCCCATCGCGAGTTCGATAAGGCCTATCTAAAAGCAACCATAGAGATTAAACGGTCGTATTCGCGGCGTGAGGCAATGCCAAAGGAGATCGACCTTCACCTCCAGCGTTATGCATTTTCCTCAGCAAAATCGCATGTCAAGCCCCTTAAATATCTAACTGGCTCAAAACAAAGCGAATAACTTAAATAAAAGTGGCACTTTAGTTTTAGTGAAATCGATAAAATTGAAATAGAAGAAAAACGAAGTTCGAAGCAGCAGTAACTACGAGACAGGCCCGGCCCAAAAAGCCGGGCCTTCGCAATTAACCGAATGCTCGCCAGTGGATCCATCAGGTCCAAAGCCAAGCCTCTTCATTCGAAGAATTTAAGCAAGAAACCCGGGGGAGGGGGGTCCACACCATGACGACGATGCCAACCGCCACCAGTGCCACCTCCTCACTGACGCCGCCATTGCGGCAGCACACCCTCCAGGGAGAGCACAATGTCTTAGCGGTGAATCTATTGAGTCTTGATTGCCTGTACTAGCGTTGCCACACCCGGGACGATCATGTTCACCAGAACGGCTACCGGTTTCTCAAGCTCCTTGAGTGCGGATAGCTGTTCCCTCTTCTTTTCGGTGCTTACTGGTACAGTATTTTCCAAGGTGTCGAGGGCGAGTAAACCGATTGTGGCTATTTGAGAGAGATTGTGCGATAGCGGTACTAATTCGTCTGTCAATGCAGAGTTCGCCAGCGAGGGCCGGAGAGCCGCATCGTTATCTCGCCACAACGTCAGCCACTGACGCGCCTTTTGCCAATCTCCGGGGGTAGCTCTTCCGTTTGCGATTCGCTTGGCAATTTCATTGAACTCCCTTGCCGTGTCGCTTTCGGGAGGAACCGTATCGACAAGTCGATTCAGAGGAGAAAAGACGTCGTAGGAATTCAACCCTTCTCGAGCGTAATCCCTGGGTGGCTGCACCACACTCGCAAGGACTTGTAGAACTGCTGGATCGGTATCGCTGCTCAAGCGCCTTAGCATCTGCTCGCGGACACTCAGATATGGCAAACCGTAATATGCCAGCTTTTGTGAGAGCGTATTGAGACGTTGGTATATGGAGCTGAAGTCTCTTACATCCTGAGTCGACCAAAGCCGCTCTGCGATGGCGGCGGTTCGCGGCCAGATTCGGCCGTTTATGTTCTCAGGGCTGACATACTCCGTCCACATCGTCGCTTCCCCGCCCAGGATATTTGCTGTTTGCGTTGGGGTGAGCGTGGTCGTGCCGTTCACGAGAGGATCCACGGCGTAATGATCGGCTGCCGATTGATTCAGGTCGATATAGTAACCTGCCGACAAAATCCCGCGATAGCCGCGGCGCGCAGCCTCTGCCAGAGAGTCCTGGCCGCGCCACGACTGGATAACAACATCGCGAGGCGTATCTGGCTGTAACACCTCATCCCAACCCACCGTAATTTTGTGATGGGCGGTGACGAGCTTCTGCACCTTACCGGTAAAGTAGGCCTGCAAAGCAGCGCTATCCTGGATATGGTGCGTTTGCATGTACTGCTTGATGCGTGGGTTCGCGTCCCATTCCTTCCCGTTGCATTCATCTCCACCTATGTGGAAGTAAGCATCTGGAAATAACGCGGTCATCTCCAGAATGAACCGGTCGAGAAAGCGGTAGGTGCTCTCGCGGGTAGGATCCATCGCCGGGTCAAAGACTCCCCAGTGCCGCTCAATCTGGTACGGTCCGCTGCCACTCGCCAGATCGGGATATCCGACGAACCACGATGTCGCGTGACCTGGCATGTCGAACTCCGGGACGACCCGAATGCCACGGTCGCGAGCGTAGTTGAGAATGCCTCGAACCTGATCCTGCGTGTAGTACAGACCGTCCGAACCTCTTTCGTGCAGCAAGGGAAAGGTCTTGCTCTCAATACGGAAGCCCTGATCTTCGGAGAGATGCCAGTGCAAGACATTCATCTTCACTGCCTCCATACCATCGAGGTTCTGCCGGATTACATCGAGCGGCATAAAGTGCCTTCCTGCATCGATCATCAGTCCGCGCCAGGGAAAGCACGGCTTGTCATCGATTGTCACTGCTGCGACCGCAAAGCCTTCCGGGGTACTGTGGACCAGTTGAAGAAAAGTTTGCAGTCCGTGCAGCACGCCGAGAGGATTAGGCGCAGTTAGGAGTGCCGCATTGGGCTTGATCTCCAGATGGTATGACTCATCTTCACCAAGCTGCTGGACCGGTGCACTTGGTCCGGAGGTCTTGATGACGAGCCTCGCTCGGCTATAGGGCGGGACGGGGACCTCGGAGATTCCTGTTTCGCGGGACAGGATGGCTAAGAACCGCGTTCTCGCTCGTTCGAGGCGTGGTTCAGTATGTCCCTCGAATACAACTTGCAAGCCATGATCGATCAGCAGACTCCCTGATCCTTGTGCCGCAGTCGCCGGGAGAGGAATGACAGGAAGCTGTGTCTTCGCTCCTGCGAACGAATTGCTGCCAGATAGTGCCAGATAGAAGATCAAAGTTGCCCAACCCGTACGCATCACACCTGACTTAAACATGGCACCTTTCTTCGTTGCAGAGGCGTCTAGTACGTCTGTTAGGTCTTCTCACAACGCTACTCGGAGGGGACCCCTCCCCCCTCCCTTCCATGAAGCCGTTATTATCTGCGGCTTGCGAATAATGGAGACGGCAAAATCCAGACAACAAATCAGTTGCAGCTAAATATGAGGAAACAAAGGAGATGGGTTGGAATTAATCCATGCCGCACTCTTATTGTTTCTAGTTCTATTTTACTTAGCTGGCTATAACTAAAGTGCCACTTAGTTAGGGTTTTTCTTTGTTAGATAAATTCTTTGGGTGCTTGCGTTTAAAGTAATAGCGCTAAGCGTAAGTGTTTTTGGGGGCTTGACAGCGTGAGAACCTCGTTCGGCAAGCAGGGCCTCTCATGGGAGCGCTGATCAGGTTTTCGCATAGAACTTTTGAGTAGTAGTAGTTATGTTGCGTTTCGTCGATTCAATTCGAGGCAAGGCCGAAGCTTGCGCTCCGACCTTGTCCTCAGTTTAGGGGGAGAGGTTAGAAGTAGAACTTTCCACTGAACTGCATCGTGCGTGGCGCATGAGCGCTTGTGGCTTGTCCAAAGGTACCGTTTCCGATGCCAGTATCTATGAGCCAAAAATTAGTATGGTTGAAGAGGTTGAAGGCCTCAGCGCGCATCTGAAGGTTGATGTTTTCGCTGAAGCTGAAGTTCTTCAGCAAGCCGAGATCGATCTTTTCCATACCTGGACTCAAGATGTTTCCAACCTTGCTGCTGCCGAAGTGTCCCTGGGCTGTAGCGAAAGAATCGGTAGTGAACCATTGGGACTGAGTTTTGGTCAGGTGAATTGCAGAGACCTGATCAGGACGAGGAGAGACATCTGCGTTCGGACTTACCATGCCCAGACCGCCGAGAGTAGTTCCTGGCGCTCTGTCTGCTGCGCATACGTTCGGGTTATCGGTATCCAAGACACAGGCGAATGGATCAACTTTCTGATAGGCGTTTGTCGATAGCCCCGAGTTCAGAGAGACGATGCCCGAAAGTTCCCAGCCGCCAAGCGCATGTCCAGTCAGGCCGTGCTGCTCGCGGAAGAATGGCTCCTTATAGACGAAGTTGGAGATGAAGATCTGTGGTTGATTTAGACCGGATGGTCCGTAATCAAGCTTCGGATTATAGGCATAGGTGTTGGCACTGCCGGGAGGACCGCTAAGAGCTCCGCCTGTGCTGGGCGTGCCGCGATCGTTCCACTGATCGGTCAGATTCTTAGACCAGGTGTAGGAGATTCCTAATGTCAGGTCTCGTCTGGTCCGATGATTCAGCGATACCTGTAGCGAGTTATAGTTGGCGGTGAAGACGGGTACCCTGCTATGGAAGTATGAATAGCCAAGATAGGGACGAAGGTTATTGAGGGGAACATCGGGATTTGCTTCCCGTGTGGCCAGCGTGGGTATGTTTGTATCCAGTTCGCCCAGCATGTGCCGGGACTCTGAACCAACATACGCGATCTCCAAGATGGTCGTAGAGGCCAGTTGCTGCTGCAATGAAAGGTTGAAGGCTGCATACGAGGGGACCTTGAAGGTGGGAGTACCCGTTGTTGTCAGTCCGTTCGGCCCGAGAGGCGGAGGTGCGGCAGAGCCAACTCCCAGCGGGTTGTCGAACGATCCGTTGACGATGGTCGTGGTCTGCACCAGAGGCGGATCGCCGAATGCATTCTGCTCCCAAGTGCCGTCGAGCGTGCGATCGAAGAACAGACCGAAGCCGCCGCGGAGAACCGTCTTGCCCTCTCCGTAGAGAGAGTAGGCAAAGCCGAGACGAGGTCCGAAGTTCCAGTTGTTATTGGGGTTCACGAGGTTGCCATAGGGAGAGCAAGTAACCTGCGCAGAGATAGTCTGAGCTGCGTTGCAGGCAGCGCCCTGCGGGAAGATCAGCCCGTTGGCGTATGTCGCAGGCGTGTAGGCTTGCCCGGAGACAAAGTTTCCAGTGTTGTCCAGAGCCGGGGCCTGAGTCGATTTGTATACCGACGGATCAAAGTTGGTCAGCGTATTCTTCGCATCCGAAGGGGATGGGAATCGTGTCCAGCGAAGACCTAGATTTACAGTCAGCCTGCGGTTCACCTTCCAGTCATCCTGAACAAATGCTTCGGTATTCCAAAAGCGCAGATCCGGAATGATGTCTCGGCTGGCTTGCGAGTACTGGAAAGCATTGCCCAGCAGGAAGTCTCCCCAGGTATTGAAGGTGAAGTTTGGGTTACCCACAGAGGCGTTCTCGGTCTTCAACATCTGTTGCGCCGTAAAGCCTGCGCGCAAGGTGTGATTGCCGAGCGTCACCGAGAAGTTATCAAAGATATTCCGATCCAGATTGCGCTCATTGTATGGAGCACTGCCTTGCGACACGCCTGTGACGGATCCATCCAAGATCGTCACGCTCGGGATGCGTCCATAGGGATCGGGGTTGGCGAGATTGTTAGTCAGCGAAGAAAGAACGTCGGGCGAGTTTGCTGGGCCGGAGAGCTTGCCGTTGATTGTTCCTTGCGAGTAGGCAAACTCCACCTCGTTTACCATCTTCGGGGAGATCGTCCAGGTTAGGTTAGCCACCACATTCTTACCAGGGGCATTGATGCCGACGCTTACGAGTCCCGGATAGTTAGCCCCTCCCCACAGTCCAGTAGGAAGGTTGCTGGGAGCGTCGTCCTGCATGCCGCGTGCGAAGAAATGCAGCTTGTCGTTGAAGTAGTGGTCTATACGAACCAAGTCTTGGCGGAAGTTATTCAGTGTAGAGAAAGACGTGATCTGACCACCATTGGTAAAGTTGGTCTGGGGATTGATGTTTGTGTAGTTAGCCACGTTCTTACTGAAGATCTGCGCCAGGTATACCTTCGAGTTCGCGCTATAGCAGGAAGGATTGATCGTACCGACGCCGCCCGTGACGGTACTTGGGTCAAACGGAGTCCATCCGGTGATGCAACCTGCCGGCGCACTGAGCTGATTCGCGGAGAAGAACGAGCCGGCCAGCTCCGCAGTAGTAGGTGCGGCTACGTTGTTCGACGAGGGGCTAGTGATCTTACGCCACTCCTCTGACCAGAAGAAGAAGGTCTTCTTCCTATCCGCGTTGTAGACGTGCGGAATAAAGATAGGTCCGCCTAAGGTAAAGCCAAAGTTATTGTAGTGATCCGGTGCGCGCGGAAGACCTTGCTGTTTGTTGAAGTAGGTGTTTGCTTCGGTGTTCGCCGTGCGCACAAACTCGTAAGCCGAGCCATGAAACGAGCTGGTGCCGGAGCGAGTGGCGACCAGAACCTGGCCGCCTCCGCTGCGTCCGAAACTGGCGTCGTAGGAGCTTCGCTCCAGCGTAAACTCCTGGATGGCGTCGATGCTGGGGATGTTGAGCAGGGTGGAATTTGAGCCGCTGTCGTTGATGTCCGCACCGTCCACCGACCAGTTATTTGCGGTAGTACGTGCGCCGTTGACGGAGATGGAGGACACGCTGTTGAGTCCGCCAAAACCAGGCTGATCGCCGAGCAGATTCACGACGCCTGGTTGCAGCGTAACCAACTGTTGAAAGTTACGATTGACTAACTCCAACTCGCGTACTTGCGTACCAGATATGGTCCCGGACTGAGAGCTGCTCGCAGTATCTACGCTCACCGGATTATCTTCTACCTCTACAGTCTGACTTTGGGATCCGATTGTTAGTTGTGCGTTCACTGTGCGTTTTTGCGCCACATTCAGGACGACATTGCGCGCTGAGAATGTCGCGAAGCTCGGATACGAGATATTGACCGTATAGGTCCCTGCAGGGAGGTTGGTAGCGGTGTAGTTACCTGCGTCGTTTGATTGCGCGACGCGGGAGTTGCCACTTACTCCATTGAGTGTGATCAGGATCGTGGCATGCGAAATCGCTGCGCCGGTGGTGTCTGTGACGGTGCCGGTGAAGGTACCTGCCAGATCCTGTCCGCGCGTGGGCGAACAGAACATGAGCAAAATCGTTATCAACAAAAGCAGGTATGAGTGCGCCTTGTTGGGTCTTATTTTCTTTGCATTCGAGACGAACACGGCTTCTGTACGCAACATTGAACTGTTGAATCTCGTCGAACAAACCGCGGACTCTGTTTTTAGCATGGGGCCTCTCCTAGTTTTCCTAAAGCATTGCCATCTGAGGCAAGTATTCGTTTGTAACGCAAATGACTACGTTTTCCGCGCTACCGCTGGAGTTAGTCTCCAGTCGGTTTGAGCGCCAGTCAGATAGCGGCTACCCGCGATCTGACTGGCGATAACGACTCTCGTTGCATCTTCTACAGATCCCTATGGGTTGAGACCCGTAGCCAGTGCTTTCACAAGAGTCCCGTTGGCGTCATCGTCTTTCACTGCCCAGACGTAGCCGCCGCCAAGACCGTGGGATTTGATGTAAGTAACCTTTGCCGCTATCGAAGTCGCGTCGTCGTAGCTGAAGACGGTGTGGGTCGATGAGTTGAACGCGGAGGTGGCGGCCCTGGTGGAGTCGTAGCAGGCGGAGTATCCGTTGTGCAGAAGGTTCTGGATTGTTCCGTAGGTAGCAAGTCCGCTGGTCAACATGACGTCGCAACCTGCCGCAGGTGAAGACTGATTGTTCCCGGTCGAGCACGACCCAACGCCGTTGGCATTCGGCACTGGAGAGACTGCAGTTGCGTTCTGGTACTCGCCGCAGTTCGAGCTGGTAAGATTGCCCGTCCAACCTGCGCCGTATGCTGGGAAGCCCATGGTGTACTTCGATGCTGGGACACCCGTCGCGAGATAGGCTTGCACCGTTGCGTCGATTGTTAGACCTGTTCCATACAGCGGGCTAGCCGGAGCATCATAGAGTGGAGACGCGTCGTTCGTCGCCAGCTCCCAATCACCTGCGTAGTTATAGCCATCGATCGTTACAAAATCCGACTGCGCGAAGGTGGCTGGAATATCGATCGTATCGTAGCCTCCTGGGTTATTCGCATCGGACAGACCGGCAGGCGCGTCGAAGGTTAGGAGATATTTCTTGCCGGTGGTTGCCGTCAAGGTGGTTAGTTGATTGCGGAACTCCGTCAACAAGGCAGTGAAGTTAGTTTTGTCTGTCGCAGCCGGGAACTCCCAATCGATATTGATGCCATCGAATAAGCCGGGAGCGGTGATGCCCGACGCGAGATTGCCTTGGATGAACATGTTGATGCAGGAGTGGGCAAGAGCCGTTCGTCCCGCGGCGGTACTGGCGGCGCTCACAAAAGCCGCAGTGTTAGGTGCGTTTGCGCCGCCGATAGAGATCAGCGTCTTCAGATTGGGATGAGCTCCCTTGAGTTGCTGGATTGCGGCAAAGTTTCCGTAGACGCCTCCGGCTCCGCTGTAGGGTCCGGTCACTTGGGGAACAGACGTCTTCTGGTAATCGGCATACGGATCGGCGAGTACGCATGCCGCTGTGGCGGACGTAGGTGCAGTCAAGGCGCTAAAAGCGTAGAAGAGATGCGTCAGCTTATCGGCAACGCCGTTGGCTTGCATGTTCGAGATGTTGTAGCCGGCATAATAGATGCTCCATTCTTCGAACCATCCGCCAACAATCAGCGAACTTGGAGCGGATGTCGTCACAGTTACCGAGCTACCTGGAGATGTGCCAGCATGGTCTTTCGCTACCACCGTAAAAGTATAAGAGGTCGAAGGAGTCAGGCTGCTCACAGTGTCGGACGCAGTGGTTGTGGTTAAGGTCGAAGGCCCTCCCGAGATCGAATAACTGATGCTGCAGCCAGAAAGGGGAGTGACTGCGGTCCAGCTTAGATTCGTGGTCGAATCGGTCGTGCCTGTGGCCTTCAATCCCGTTGGAGCGCTGGGTACGGTCGTGCAGGAGCTTGCCAGGGTGGTCACACTTACCGCAGAACTTGGGGCCGATGTGCCGGCGGTGTCCGTCGCCTCCACCGTGAAGCTATAGGCAGTCGAAGGCGAAAGACCCGTCACGGCGTCGGATGTTGTAGTGGTGGTTGCGATGGAGGCGCCGCTCTTCAGTACCTTGTAGCTAACACTGCAGCCAGAAGGAGGAGCGACCGCAGTCCAGCTTAGGTTGGTGCTGGAATCGGTCGTGCCTGAGGCGTTCAATCCAGTTGGAACGCTGGGGACGGCCGTGCAGGTCGAACAAGCACCCGTTGCTGTCCAAGGTTGGCCACTGCCGGCCCCGCCGCTGTTGGTTGCCGGACTTTGGTTCTGCGTCCACCAATTGGCAACGTAGTTCTCTCCGCTCTGACTTGCCGTCATGCCTGCGGTGTAGACCATTGAATCACTCCATGCCGTGGCGCACGTCCCCTGCGCCGCTGCTGCCTTGGGAATCATTAGTGAGATGAGGCCATAGAGCAGGAATAGGGAAAGGAAAGTGCGCTTCATCAGATCTCCTGGAAGTCGGGGAGGCATGTTCTCACACGCCGGCGGTTGAGAGTTTGGGGACTCGGTTATGTATAGTTGCGCAGACTAGTTTGAGATAAAACCGGTGAGCGAAGTCGTGATACTGCCTTGAGCAAACAGGACAAGGGAGCGGGTCGACGATACAACCCAAGTGACCATGACAAAGCCAGCCCAGCGTTCGGATAGAGAGCGATTCGGCATTTGCGAAATGCGAAACCTCCCATTAGTGCGTCGATAAAAGATGCGCAGCCTGAGAGCGAGCCGCCTCACAGCTATGCGTACGACGTTCATCCGGAACACTACATAACAACTTGAGCCAAAAGATACTTATGAACCTATCATTACGATCATGGCCGGTCAATAAATTTTCATAATAATCATGGGAACTTTTGGCGCTTTTCCCGACGGGACAAATTGGAGTGGCGCCACGCTAAAACAAGCTATCTTCCGGTATGAAGAGCGGGCAATGAAGAGTATTGCCAGAGCATGCCTCGGTGGACCAAGCATTTTGCGTCAGCCTAGCGGTTGCGGAGTCAACCAAGATGATGACATGCAATCTCGTTCCCTGGCTATCTCTAGAAGCTATTTGAAAGGAGTCTTGACTTACATCCAATAAGAAATAGTTCCGCCATACAGGTTTTACGAAACTACATCTTCCCCCCTGTTGGATTTAGCAGTGATATTAGTCTTTGCTCTGAGTCTTGCATTGCAACAGCGACGGCACCCCATACGACCGCGGAGCTTCCAAGACTGCTTGGCAGCACTCGGGCTACCGCGACTTCACTCTTGTGCAGCATCTCTACTGTTGGTTCCAAGAGTGCTGCGTGGGCGCCAAGATCACCTCCGAATACAAAGAGACCTGGGTTCAGGGTGAGAGAGAGATTGAGGACTACGTCCTTGAGCAGACGAGCTCGTTGAAGGACAAGTTTTTGTGCGGCCGCATTGCCTTCGAGCGCCAGGTCAAGCACGTTGCTTGCCTTACGGGCCTTTACCGCGGCTCCAGATTTGTTACTCACCGCATTCCAGCTTCTTAGAATGCCGGGACCACCCAGTACCTGCTCGAGGCGGCCGAATTCATACAACAAAGGCTGCACGCTAGAGACGTTTGGGATGTGGAGATAACCGATTTCTCCGGCCGACCAACTTGCCCCATGCACTATCCGGCCATTCAAAAATATTCCGGCACCTACACCTAGTCCGACAGAGACGAAGATAAAACTATCTTCTGACTGGGCTATGCCTCGAAAGTGTTCGCCGATTGCAGCGAGATTCGTATCGTTTTCAATAAAAATAGAGCACGGAAGATGCTGCTTCAGCATGTCGCGAAAAGGAACGTCTCTCCATGTGTTTGCGTCACTGACTGAGATGACGATTCCATCTCTAACATTGGTAATCCCCGCCACGCCTACTGTTACCGCAAGCAGCTTCTTCCATGGCAGACTATGTCTCTGCATGATTGTTCGCAGCGACGCGCGCAACACCTCGATGACAGCATTCGGGGTGCGGGCATCCTTCGGCAACGGTTCATGCTGCTCCTCTATAAGCGTGCCGTTGAGGTCGGTCAACAATATACGAATTGAGTCTGCGGTAACATCGACTCCCGCAAGACATCCGTAGTCTGCTTTGAAACGAAGATTCTCCGGCCGACGCCCTCCACCCGACACGCCTTCCCCGATCCACTCAATGATCCCAAGATCGTTGAGATCGGAGACGACGTTTGCAACAGTTGGAGCACTCATACCAGTTTCGCGAACTAGATCTGCACGCGAGCAGGCGCCCAGCTTCTTCAACAACATCAGAATTGTGCGCGCGTTCGTCTGGCGCATTAATGCTGGACTGCCTATCAATACCTGATTTTTACTCATCCTGCCGCCTTGAATAATCTATAAAAATGCTAAACTTCCGCTCTATCCGGTGAAAATAGGTTGATGAGAGTCGACTCACAAACTACTCCATTTTGAGCGAAATGCACCACGCAATACTTCAACCTGCTCGTTCAATAAACGCATTGAGGTCTCAGCAGATGGAACGCTAGCGAAGCCATGAGGGATGGACGGCACTAAGTGGAGTTCGACGGCCACCCCGGCTTCTGTGAGACGATGCGCATAGTTGAGACCTTCATCTCGAAACGGATCAAGCCCAGCACAGAGAACGTACGATGGCGGCAGGTTCGAGAGATTTTCAGCTCGTCCAGGCGCCGCATAGGGTGAGACGTCATCAGCGTCTTCTCCCAGGTACCAATGCCACATCACTTCTGCCTCAGGTCTCGCAAAGTCCGGCACGTCTGTAAATTGAAGTGCAGACTGTGTCTCCAAACGATCATCCAGGGCAGGAACCAGCAGCATTTGAAAGCAAATCTTTGGTCCCATCCGATCACGCGCAAGAAGAGCGACTGCGGCTGCTAGATTAGCGCCCGCACTGGAGCCTCCCAACGCGATAAAGTCTCGGTCGAGGTTGAGATCCAGGCTCTCGTTCCAAAGAAACTCCAGTACCCGGTAACAGTCTGTAAGAGCGGCCGGAAATGGCTCCTCGGGTGCGAGCCTGTATGCTACGCAGACGACAGCGCACTGCGCTCCGAGAGCGTAACGGACGCATTGCAGCTCTTCAGAGAAAAGGTCTCCGCAGAAAAAGGCACCCCCGTGAAGGTAAAGCAGCACAGGCAATGTGCCCACCGCATTTCTTCCTCGATAGATACGCACAGGTATTCGCGGCCCTTCCTCATCGACGGAAGGGACATAGCGGTCTTCAATCTCGATGTTTACATCTGACGACCACGGGCTAGTTCCCTGCCGTGCCGCGGAGACTGCTTCACGTACAACCTTTGCATCCCGAAGAACCTCTCTTGGCTGCTTGGCGAGTATGGCGAACGCAGGATCCATCGGCAAGTTCGACATTCGCTCTCCATGGACTCCACCGGCAACGGCGATATTCTGGCGCTTAGTCATAAGGCTTCGAAAGGCCAACTTCGTTCCTGACGTGATTTATAAAGAAAAGCGGCGATTCCTGCGAGAGTGATTGAAAGAGCTAAAACTATATTTCTTATCCCACTGGAGATAAGAATCAGGAGCCATCCAACAAAAGCGATCACAGCCGGCAAGGGATAGAACGGCATACGAAATGTAAGATTGTTTTCTCCTGCATGATGCCTGCGCAATAGAACAACGGCGACGCACTGGGCAAGAAACTGGACCATCGCCTGGATGACAATTACCAGACTGATGAGTGTACTAAGGCTGAGCATGCAGGCGGCGGCGGAGAGAAGGCCAAGGATAATCAGTGAGACATGTGGAAAGTCTTTCGTAGGATGCACCTTCGCAAAGATACTGAAAAACTCTCCTTGCCTTGCGGCAGCAAATGGAATGCGGGAGTAGCCGAGCAGGATCGCAAATACGGAGGCGAAGGATGCAACCAGAATTAGGACATCCACCACTTTTGCATACTTGACGCTGTAGACCACCTGCATGTAGTCCGCTACGATGGCGCTTGAATGCATGCTTTGTTG
This sequence comes from Granulicella sp. dw_53, assembly GCF_018449545.1. Classification (GTDB taxonomy): domain Bacteria; phylum Acidobacteriota; class Terriglobia; order Terriglobales; family Acidobacteriaceae; genus Edaphobacter. The sequence continues at coordinate 76,363 of NZ_JAAVUR010000003.1, forward strand.
AAGTGGCAGTACACCTAAAATGGCAAAGTTCATGGCGATGTAGAGAATAGCTACGAGCAAGATGGAGATGATTATCGAGTATGGGATGGTTCGTTCCGGGCGTTTCAGTTCGCCGCCAATCAGGCAGACGTTGTAATACCCGGCATAGTCATAGACGGCTATCAGAGTCGCGGCCCCTACGCCCTTCCAAAAAGCGCCGTTCAAGGCCGGATATCCACCGCTGAACTGCTCTCGGAGAGCAGACGGAATGTGTTCCGCTCCGCCTACGATGATCCAGAGGATCGTTCCAATGACCAAGATCCAAAGGCCAATTGATATAGCGCTGATCGTAGTGATCCTGCGATAGAGCAGTACGACGTTGATCAAACAGACGGCCATCGCCAGCGCGCAAAGACCTGCATTTTGAAGGCTTGGCCAGAGGTAATGAAAATACTGCGAAAAGCCTACTGCGCCCGAGGCGATGAGAAGAGGCGCTGTGAGCACAGAGGACCAAAGGACAAGAAAACTTGCTACCCTGCCATAGGACTGCGCTCCAAATGCATGCCGTAAGTAAAAGTAGGGTCCGCCAGAGCGAGGCATGGCAGACCCTAACTCCGCCCATACGAGGCCGTCGCACAAGGAGATCGCAGCGCCTAGAATCCAGGGGAGCAAGACCTTTGAACCATGTACCGCGACCAGAACAAGGGGAATGCTCAGAAAAGGCCCAACACCTATCATGTTAAGCATGTTCGAGGTGCAAGCTCCGAAGATGCCCATCAGGCGACTCGAATCGACCTCTGTATCTGTTAGCTCAGCTTGCATCAGAGGCTCCGGATTGCCATGGATCATAGAAAAAAGTATCGGGTGGTAGGGATTCTTTGTCAATTATCGTTAATAAGCCTCCGAAGCATTTCGTTTGTTTGTTCCGGGATTACGACAAAGGAGATTCTGAAGGAAGCTTTGAAGGCAGTTCGGTTCAGGACGAGTCCTTCAAGTTGGCGAGCTTTGTTCAAGAGAACGTGCAGTTGCGAGGCGGCACGACTCACATCTTTGATTTATCGAGACCGCCGGGCCACCAATTCCAGTCGCCCGCAAGACGAAGCAATGCCGGTCCGATGATAATGCGAACAACGGTAGCGTCGATCAAAACGGCGACGGCCAAGGTGAACCCGATCATCTTGACGACCAGGAAACCTCCAAAGGTAAATGCCGCGAAGACGACGATCATGATCGCGGCGGCACTTGTAATCAGGCCTGCGGTTCGCGCCATTCCTTCCGGAATCGCCTCCACTTCACTCAAGCCGTTTCGCCTGGCTTCGAGCACACGCGCGACCAGAAACACCTCATAGTCCATGCTCAAGCCAAAGACGATGGCAAAGGTGACGATCGGCACAAGCGGGAAGATGCTGCCCGTTCCTTCGGGCACACCGAGAAATCTGCTGCCATAGCCGTCTTGAAAGACGAGAACCAGTGCTCCGAAAGAGGCAGCAACGGAGAAGAGATTGAGCACGATTGCCTTTACCGCGACAAAGATCGATCGGAATCCGCAAAGAAGCGCAAGGAACGTACCGCCAACGACCAGACCCATGACAAACGGGAAGTGATCCCGGATGATTGTTTCGTAATCTGCATTAAGAGCCGGGATGCCCCCTACAAGCAGCGTTGCTCCAGGCACACCTGTCAGAGCAGGAGCGCCGGTCTTTCGAAGCTCTCGCACCCACTCAACCTGATCACGTAACGTCACGGAGCCTTTTGGCAAGATTTCAACCAGTGCGGCACGTCCGTCGCTGCTCAGAAGCGTTCGGCGCGTCTCCCGCGAGAGCTCGGGCAGAGATGCCCGGTTCCCTTCCGCGATGGTTGTAATCGAAATCGCGCGGTCGCTGCGGGGATCGCTCGCAAGACGCCTGGTGAGAGTATCCAATGCATTCCAGCCCGTGTCGGTCTGCGCGATGGAATCCTTCGGAAGCTCGACGATGAGGCGCAACGACTCGACAATGCCCCCCTTGTTCATATGTTCCAACGTGTGGAGGGCATGCACTGATTCTGCGGACTGCGGAAGCCAGTCTCCCTGGGGAACGCTGGTATCCAGATGCCGGACCTGCAACGCAAGCAGCAACAAGGGAGTGCCTGCCAGCACGAGCGCGATCCAGGGATGTGCAACGATGACGTTTCCCCATTTCCGCCAGCGAACGCCCGTATGTTCGGCGCGATGCGCATCGAGCTTTGGCGCGAAGGGTAATCGCCCCATATCGATGCGCCGGCCGAGGAGCGACAGCACTGCTGGAACGAGCGTATTGGTCAGCAGCACGCTCAGCCCTGCGACTAGAAACCCAGCGATTCCGATCGAGCGGATTTCGCTGATAGGCACCGTCAGGAGCGCGAGAAATCCGATGCAGACGGTGGACGCTGAGATGAGCAGCGTACGTCCTGCCTGGCGTGCCGCGATAAGCGATGCCTCCGATCCGCTGAGGCCGGTGGAGATGGCCTCTCGAAACCGGCTGACCATAAGCAGACCGTAGTCGATGCCGAGGCCCAGGCCCAGCATGGTCGCAAGGTTCTGGACCAGGATCGACAGGTGCCATCGATGGGCGAGAAATCCCGTGATCGCGAGGGTGGTTGCGATGGCGAGTTCCCCAACCGCCAAAGGAATCAGAGCCGCGATGAAGCTCCCGAATGCAAACAGCAGCAGTGCCAGTGTTGCCGGGATGACCAGGCTCTCGCCGCGACGTACATCGTCGGCGCTCGCCTTCCGAATATCAAAATTCAGCTGGATTTCGCCAGTAAGTTCGAGCTTTACCCCCGGGTAACGAGGCTTGAGCCGACCTTCAAGCGACTTTGCCAGCGTGTGGAGTCCTGGAACGAGAGACTCTACCGGAACGTCGGTTGAAGACAGGCCGACGAGAATGTATGTTCCGCCGCCGCGGCCTAGAAAGATAGAATCACGCAGATCGAGATAGGAGACGACGCCGGAGACACCGGACTGAGCCTTTAGTGCGGTGACGATCGCTCCTAACGCCTGCGCGCCTTCATCGGAATCCGTAGCAGGTAACCCTTGGACGACCAGCACAACGCGGTCCACGAAGGGCGACCGGAAGCGATCCGCCAGCTCGTTCCGCACAGTTTCGGCCTGGCTGCCTTCTACGCGGGTCGCGGTTTCTAGCGAGCGTTCTGCGTGGAAGGAAAAGGGCAGCAGTATAAGAGCTGCTGCGAGGACGATCCCAGCCACCAGAAACCGGAGACGATGCATAACCTTCATCATGTCATAGACGCTGATTGCCTCTGACCAGCCGTATGTGCTCCCGCGGGAAGCGGTTTTCTCTGTTGGAAGTGCGTCGGGACACCCGTACTTCGGCATCCTATGGCGGGTATACACTCGTGGAGGCCGTCAGGCATGATGTCATGGATGCCCCATGCGCTCCGTCGATGTAGGAGGATTTTATTCGTACCTTTTTACTTATCGCGCTCTTTGCCGCCTTTCAATCGCCGGGTGTGGACCCCCGCATCGGGTCGTGGGCACTTGTCTCCGCGCAGTCCAGCATGGACCCAGCCAACCAGCTCTCGATTACGCCTGCTCAGAACGGGACGCACGTCGTCATGTCTGGCGAAACCCATCTCGATTTCACGGCGAACCCAAACGGACATCAGGCGCCGGCGCCGGACAATCTGGGGTTCAATCAGATTGAGCTGCACCGGATTGACAAGCACCAGGCGGAGGTCAGGGAGATGAAGGATGGAGTTCTAGTGGCTACCGTTCGCGAGAAGCTCTCGAAGGATGGGACTGAGTTGACGAGCACTACGTCCGCCGTTGGCCATACTCCGAAGCTCACTGTGTGGACGCGGACCGGGGGAACGAAAGATCCAAAGGATCCGTTTGCGGGCAATTGGACGCAGGATCTGAGCAAGACACGGATGCGACAAGGCTTGCCGTTGAAGATCGAAGCGGATGGCAGCGGCGGCGTGCGTTTTCTAGGCGCCTACAGCTACACTGCCCGCTTTGATGGCAAGCCGTATGACCTGAAGAATTCGCGGAACGATACGGTCTCGCTTCAGCTCGTCGATCCGCACACGGTGGATACGATCTCCAAGCGCGACAACCAGGTCACGCAGAAGGATCGCTGGCAGGTCTCCATGGATGGGCAGCAGATGACGCTAGTCAGCACATCGACGTTGGAGACCGGCCAGCATATTACCGAGAAGCTCGTATTCAAGAAGCAGTGACGGAGAGTGCATTGGAGTCAACGAGCACATCGCTCGTCGACTCCTCACGGTCTTCCCGAACTACAACGGAGATGATGCCTTTGCGGTTCATGAATTTCAGAATGCCATCGACCGTATCTTCGAGCGACGGGTCCGGTCTGCCCCATGCGGAGGCGTCCCGCGCCGCCTGGTACGTTGAACTGTCGTAGCGCTTGAACTCCATCGACGAGATGTTGTCGACTGAACCCACCAGGAAGTCCAGCAGCGGGAAGAGAAGATCTTCTTTGCGGCAACGGCGGATAAGCTCCGGCACGAACTCCGGCAGGGTGAAGGCGTCGAACTGACGCCCCGTCGATTCCGTGATCAGACGCGTGATGTCTGTCATGTTCGAGTAGTCGTCTCGCACCACATGGAACGTCTGATTTGCCGTGCCGGGGCTGGTGGAGATCGCAACGATGTTGTTCGCAACGATGTCCGCCGGGACGAAGCTGACCTGGTTGAGCGTGTCGACGCCGATACCGTGATTTACCATGAAAGCAACCAGGCGAACGGCGATATCGAAGTTGTTGCCGCCGCCATCGACGGATGGGCTCACCAGAGCCGGCCGGAAGAGGCGCACAGACAGTCCGCGGCGTTGCGCCTCGAATACGACGCGCTCCGCGACCCACTTGGTCTGGCTGTAACCAAAGTCGAGCAGCTCCATGTTTGCGTTCGAGTCGGTCTCGTACAGGACGGCTTTAACCGCCCAGCCAAAGATGAACGTCGTCGAAACGTAGTTGAACTCCTTCGAACGGCCTTCAAAGGCCAACCGTAGGATCTCATTCGTTCCGAGCACATTCGCGTCGCGCATCATGTCGTAGTTGAACAGGTAGTTTACGGTGGCGCCGTTATGGAAGATCGTGTCGATTTCGGTGGTGAGGAGGTCCCAGGTCTCCTGCATGAGTCCCAGACTTGGCTGTCCCAGATCGCCGCAGACAGGAACGACGCGAGCCTCGAACATCTCCATCAGATCCTCAGATACTGCTCCCATCGAATGCATCGCAGCTCTCAGGCGTTGTTTGCCCTGTACTTCGTCGGAGGAGCGCACGAGCACATGGATCGTCGCCTTCGTCTGCTCCAGCAGGCTCTTCATCAGGAATGGCCCGATAAAGCCAGTGCCGCCGGTAAGCAGGATTTGGCGCGGACAGGGTATCTTTGGCAAGGGCACAGGCGGTGGCGGCTCGAAGAGCAGCTTCGTATCCTCCCGCATCATCTGCATCTCCAGTGCGTTCTGCTCCTCGCGGAAGGCAGCAAGGAACGTACGCAGATGAAGCAGCGCTTCTTCAGGAGCGTTCTCCAGTTGCTCTGCAAGACCGAATAATTCGGCTACACTGACCCTCTGAACCAGCCCGATGTCGACCTGACGTGCGAGCAGCCCCGCGCCCTTATCTTTGAGTAGCTCCTTCAATTCGTGCATGAACCCGACCAGATCCAGCGAATCCAGTCCGGCCTCCACGAGGTTGTAGGATTCCTGGCCCGTCAGGTTATACCTTGCCTTCAGCTCGGCAAAGGGAGAGTTCATGTCAGCAGGAGGGCTCGATGGATCCATGTCACTCTCGCGCGAAAAGTCGGAGAGAACGGTGAACTCACCTGCCATCCACATCTGCTTTGTCTTATGGCGCATGATCTTGCCCGAACTGGTTCTAGGTACCGCGCGCGGTGCGATAAGGGCGATCATCGCGACTTCCACGTTCAGATAGTTCCGAACGGCCGCAGCAATCTTGCGCGGGTCGGGGAGTACCTTGGGGCTCTTCACTTCTACAACGATCGCTAATGCCGGTTCATTGTCTTCATGGATCTGAAACGCAGCAACGCAGTTATGGCGAACGAGGCTGGACGATTTCTCCACAACACTTTCGATGTCGTGCGGGTAATAGTTCTGCCCGCGCAGAATGATCATGTCCTTGATGCGGCCGCAGACGTAGAGTTCTCCTTCATGCATGAATCCGAGGTCGCCGGTCCGCAGGTAGCCGTCGTCATACGGACTATCATCCACAAGCCGTGCCCGGAACTGCTTCAACGTCAGTTCGGGATTATTCCAATATCCCTGGCACTTACCGTTGCCGGCAACCCATATCTCGCCGATGCGCCCGGGTTCGAGAGCAAAATGCCCTTCTGGGTCGACAATTTTGAGATCGAGGCCTTCGAGCGGTACGCCACAACTGACAATCTGCTGGGCCCCATCGATCTCGGATACCTCGGTGGTCATTCGCGCCTTGCCAAGCGTGAGCGCACGCTTGTTGACGGAGACAATGTTTCGGCCGTGGAGTGTGACGGCGAGCGTGTTCTCCGCCAGGCCATAGGCGACGTAGAAACTCTCCGACTTAAGTCCGTAGGCCTGAAAGGTTTCCAGGAATCGCCTGTAGGTATCCGGCTTCACGGGTTCCGCTGCGCACATGAGTACGAGCAGCGAACTCAGATCACAGGCCTCCAGCGTCTCCTTGGGGAGCCTGCCGTTGCGCAGACAGTAATCGTAGGCAAAGTTGGGTGCAGCGGTTGAGGTCGCGCGGTACTTGGAGATCGTCTCGAACCACAGCACCGGCCGCTGGATAAAGTCCATGGGGGCAAAGCCATAGGTTGTACCGCCCCGCAGTGCTGGATACAGATAGCACCCGATCAACCCCATATCGTGATACTGCGGCAGCCACGAAACTACAATTGGGGCGACGTTCTCGACCACCAGGGCAGCGGTATCCAGAATGTTTTCGTGCGACACGATGACGCCCTTCGGCTCCATCGTCGAACCCGAAGTGTACTGCAGGAAGAGGATCTTCGAAGGAGCGGCCGGCGGGACGCAGCCTCTTGTCTCCACGAACTCTTCGGTCGCGATCCACGGCAGACCGGAGATGTAATCGACGTCAACCCCGGAGGTAGAGACGCCGCTTCTTGCGAGGTTCGTCTTTAGCGAGGCGTGATAGTCCCGACTGGTCAGGACACCGGTAGCCTGGCAATCCCTTGCAATGTGGACCATCTTGTACAGCGCACTTTGGAAGCCCCGCGAACTGGGCGGGTACACCGGTACGGGGATCAATCCGGCGCGTACGCAGCCAAAAAATGCGCAGATCATCTCCAGGCCCGGAGGGTAGGCAAGCAGCAGCCTATCCCCAGCCGCGAAGCCGTCGCCACTCAATAAATGTCCGGCAATCGCCTCTGTGCGGAGGAGAAATGAAGCGTAAGTGTAACTTTCGATAGGATCGCCGTCCACGTCGAGGTACGAATAAAGAAGCTTGTCCGGATGCTCATCTGCAAGTATCTGCAATTGCCCCAAAATCGACGTCCTGATCAATCAGCGATCCTCCAAGAAGGTACGAACACATCCACCGGCGAAACGTCTCGCGCTGAGAGCGAGTTGGAGCAGAATTGAATCGCTAAGCAGTACAGAGGAGTGCTATTCCGACTATACGCGTTCCACCTTCCTCAGCAACTGCGCCTTTTCCGCCGCTAGGTCGGGAAACTTTCATCTTATGGAGGGAAGGGATCAGACCTGCGGAAAAGCCAGTCCCATTCTGGGTCGATGCAGTTGTCCAGGATTCCTAAAGTGTCATGAGTCATCATCGTAGCAAACCATTTGACAACGCCATGGTCTGATCTTCATAGATTGTGTGGCGGTTTCGCTCTAGAATCACTATACGAGGCGATGGCCAGGCCTAATTCACCAGAATCGCGGGGGCAAGACTAATGGCTGCAGCGCACGGAACGATTGCTGACGATCCGGAGACGGCAGATCTTATGCAGATGGAAACCTCAGTTTCGTCGAGAATCGAACCGGCAAGCGCGTCTTCCTTTCCGAAGGTTCTACGGCGGCGTCTGGACAGGTTCTTCGCGGACGCGGCTCTGTCTCCCAAAGCAGACCCGATGATGTGGGGGAAGATCGCCATCGGAATGGCCGTGCTGGCCGGCAGTTGGGTAGCCCTGTATACGTTCGATCCAACTTCGTGGAAGTTCATTGGTTTGTATGTTTTAGGTGGCCTTGCGCAGACATTTCTTCTGCTAAATATTGCCCATGATAGCAATCACAATGCCATTTCGTCCCGTCCAGTCGTCAACAAAACACTGAATTACGTCTTCGATCTGTGCGGTATTAGTTCGTACATGTGGCGTATTCTCCACCACAGAGGACACCACTCCTGCATCAATCTGCACGGCGAAGACGATGCGATTGAGGGACGCGGTCTGTTCCGCTTTACACCGCACGACGCTCGTACCCCTTTGCATCGTTTCCAACACATCTACGCGCTGTTTCTTTATGCGCTATTCTCGCTTGAGTACGTGTTTGTGCGGGACTTCCAAAGCTTCTTCTCCCCGGGTCACGACTATCTGACGCGAACGAAACATCCCTTGCGAGAATATGTGATCCTGTTTGCAGGTAAAGCCTTCTACCTCATGTACATGCTGGTGTTGCCGATCATGGTGATGAAAGAGTCGCTCCTGCTGGTTCTGGCAGCCTTCTTCGTTGTTCATCTCATCGTAGGTCTCAGCGTTGTGCTTGTTTTTCAGACGACGCACGTCATAGAGGATACGTATTTTCCTCTGCATCGCAGTGAGTTTGAAAACGGCGTATATCACGTCTTCGCTACCACCGCCGACTATGCAACAGAGAACCCGCTTGTCGGTTGGCTTGTGGGTGGACTCAATCATCACGTCGTGCACCACCTTTGCCCATACGTGTGCCATACCCACTACGCTCCTCTGACACGCATCGTGAAGGAGACCGCCGAAGAGTTTGGCGTACCGTATCGGCAGCATAGCACCATGACGAAGGCGATCTGGCATCATCTACTGCTGCTGAAACAGCTAGGGAACGAAAACTGATGCAACATATCGTATCGATCACAGCGGATACGCGGTTAAGCGCAGCAAGCGTCACGAAACTCCCTGCGGTTCGAGGGGACAATCAGAAAGGCTGGGCATGACCTCGTCCACGCTCATCCCTGCCGTTTCACGTTGGCGATCCCTCGCGGATTCGCGCGCCATGGCAAGCAACCCTGTGCAGATTTTATCGAAATATAGCGAAGTCTTCGGCGATACCTTCCGGTTCTATCTGGGAGGCATCAAGGAAGCGATCGTAACCATCGACCCTGCGGTGATCCAGCATGTGTTGAAGACCAACGCGGAGAACTATCGGAAATCTGAGATTCAGGTCAAGCGGATGGGCCACTTCCTCGGCAAGGGCCTTCTCACAACCCATGGTGAAGCCTGGAAGACGCAACGCCGCCTCATCCAAAAGGGCTTTGATCGCAAGCAGCTCGACGCGCTGTCTGTCATCATGCAGGACTCTCTCTCGGAGTCGCTGGCAGACTTCGATCAGCAGATCCGCAGCGGACCTGTCGATATCTACCCACACTTGATGAAGATGACGTTTGCAATGGTTGCCCGCTCGCTATTCGGAGCACGACTGAAGGACGAGGATATCGAACTCGTCAGCCACACCATTTGTACCGTCCAGGAATTCATCGTGCGGCAGACGCTTCAGCCTTATCTGAACCCCTGGTTCTCTGTCTCGGGCGAGCTCCGCAAGCATGAAGAGATGCGCACCAACGCCGATGCTGTTCTATTGGAATACATCAAGAAACGCCGTAACGAAGCGCCTGGTCACGATCTTCTACAGACGTTGATGGACGCGCGTTACACGGATGGCGAGGGTATGAGTGACGAACTCATCCTCAGCGAGAGCATGCAATTGCTGGTAGCAGGCCATGAGACATCGTCCAATGCGCTGTCATGGCTGCTTTACCTTCTGAGCTCACGGCCTGGTTGCCTCGAACGGGTACGTCAGGAATTCGATGACGTGCTGGGCGACGCACCCCTCGGTCACGCCGACGTTCCTAAATTCGTATTTTCAACGCAGGTCATCCAGGAGGCGCTCCGACTGTATCCTCCGTTCTGGATGGTCGATCGCGAGGCAATCGCAGACGACCGTGTAGGCGACGTCATCATCCCTGCCGATTCCATGGTCATTGTGCATGTGTATGGTGCGCACCATGCGCCAAAGCATTGGCCGGACCCCGAGACATTCGATACGGATCGCTTCATCAAGGGAAACGAGAAGCTGCGTGCGCCGTTCACATACCTGCCGTTCGGAGGCGGACCGCGAGGCTGCATCGGTAATAACTATGCGATGCTGCAGATACTGATGATCTTGAGCGACCTGCTTAGAAGATATGACTTCCAGATCGTGCCCGGCCAAACGATCGAAGCCCGGCCAATGGTGATCCTGCGGCCGGAGCACGGTATTCGCATGACCTTTACTAATATCCTTGTAAACGCCTAGGCACTTTATTGCGAACCCGGATCTGCTAGCGCTTCTCAAGCAGACTTCCCCTTGCGGAAGGCGATCGCGAGATAAAATCCGGCAGATCACCGCACTGGTTTCAGACGGGGCGAAAAGCCGATTACGAGATGCAGCTTAAAGCTCATCTCCCGACGGGTAGTCACTCTGTATCGCACTACGCTTTGAGATCACCCGGGGACTTATCGAGCGCCGCTCTTCGATATTTTGCCGGCGTTGTTCCCGTGTTCAAGTGGAAAGTTCGTATGAACGCGCTTATAATTTTCCCCTTAGCCCATATCAGAGACCATTCGGTCCCAGAACAATAGAACTTTCGCCAGGAGCCAAATGAATATTTTTATAAACCCGGCCGCCCTTCATTACAAAAACTACGCGGCGAACGTTTAATATATCTGCAATAGGATCGCCGTCTGTGGCAATGATATCTGCCTGCATTCCGGGTGCAATCGAGCCGATCTGATCTTGTAATCCGAGTGATTCCGCAGCAAACGAAGTAGCTCCATTGATTGCGTCCATGGCAGGCTGTCCCCCGTCACGAACCCGATAAACCATTTCTTCCGCGTTGCGCCCATGTGCGCCCGCTCCTCCATCTGTTCCAAAGACCATCTTGACGTGTTTTGCCATCGCTCGGTGAAATGTATCAATTCCAACAGGAATACCTTTCTGCATGAAGTCAAAGCCAGCGGCATCGAAATTACCTACATTAAGATATCTGTCCTTATTCTCAATATAGTTATGCAGCAGCAGCCCCCAGTTTGGATCGAAGTAAGTTCCATGCTGCACCATCAGATCTAAAACTTCGTCGGTCAAATAGTTGCCATGCTCTATCGCCGTGCAACCTGCCAATACAGCCATCTTCGCCCCTTCGGGCCCTTGTGCGTGGACGATAACCCGCTTCCCAAGTTTTTTAGCCACTCCGCACGCTGCGTCGATCTGTTCTTGATTGAGAGTGGGAGCCCCTCCTTCACGAATACTCTTCGTTGCAAAAAGCTTTATAAAGTCAGCGCCATCCGCAACTTGCTTTCTAACCTGATCACGTATCTCATCCGGTGTTCCTTTCATGATTGGATTTAGTGAGGTCAGAATACGAGGTAACGGAATTGGATCCATATCGAACTCGCGCAGATATTTATCCTGGAATGAACCCGGACTTTGGACGGTGGTAAACCCGCCCATCATAGTCAAATAGGCATTCTCAGCTTCAGAGAGTATGGCTGTTTCGACAGGAGTGTCTTTGAGGTGCGAAGCCCGATGGGTTTGGCGATCGAAGTACGCTGCAATGTGGGTATGGGTATCGATCCACCCTGGCATCACGGTCAGCGTAGATAGATCGTATGTGGCTTTCTTGATTGACGGGTCTATTCTTACAATTTTTCCTCCTTCAATCACGAGGGTCGTATTGTGCAACACCGCACCTTTGCCATCAATTAACGTTCCAGCACGAACAGTTATCTGCTGGGCAGCAGCCATCCCACAGAGAAGCATCAATGCGGCGCTTCCCACCTTTGTCAGCTTCATTCCTATTCTCCTGAGTTTGAATCTATTCAAAGACGAATTAAAAGTACTTATGCGTTATAGGACTACTCTATTTAGAGCCAGATCCGTGAGCAAAGTTATAGACCAAAGCGGCGAAGGCCTGCTCCGCACCAGCCATTCCATAACGTTTCCCCGCCCCTTCAATAACCCAATATTCGTTCGCAGCATGAGCTCTTCCACCCGTGCCAACGCTTCCTCCATCAATGGGCATTGAGACGTTGTTTAGCTTTTGGCCAGTCGGCCCATTTGTAAAGAGGTATGCGGGCCAGTATCCACCATTCAGGATGGACTCGCCCTCAATTCTTCCTTCCCGGCCGACTGCGAACTGGTCATACATAGTGTCTACCGCATGCGAAATTTCATTGTTACCATCCATCTTTGCCCATGGCACATCGCCAATGAGTTTCATGTCCACATCGGAATAGCCATTGACATCAAGTTGAGTGCGGAGTTTCCTAACGATATCCAGACCATGCATGTTCGGTACATACCTGAAGTTGTGCTTCGATGTGATTTTGTTGGGAAGAATTGCGCCGGCGCCACCGGCATACATATTACCTCCCCATATCCCATCCATATTCATAGAGGTACCCATGCGGGCCATCTTTAGCATAGTGAAGGGATCATCCGAGATATAGCGTGCAACACCTAACCCATCTGCGGCCTTTTTTAGATCGAGGTGTGAAGCCTGTGCCTTTAATGCAGCTATCTCGGAAACATTAGGTTGCTCGATACCGTCAAAGAATCCTTTAATAAGAGGGGTGTTGCCATCTTTTGAGACTAGTGAAGCCAACATTTGAATGTGTCGCCAGGCTGGACTATCAACAGCACGTTTATTAGACCCATGGATGTCGGAGTCCGTCGGCCCTCTTCCCCACTTTTTCCCGCTGGTCGTCAACTCCACATACACGCACCCCTCAGAGCCGCCTCGACCAAGCCCAACCATAGCGTCGGCCCCCTTAAGCAATTCTGGATGGTCAATAACGAACTTACGAAGACCGATATCCATCCGCTCTTCATCACCTTCCGCGATGAAGATCAAATTAACAGGCAACTTTCCTAAAACTGCCTTCATCGACATCAAAGCATTCAACTGTGACATCTCAGGGCCTTTGGAGTTGACCGCACCTCTACCAACAAGTACCTTTCGGAAAGCGGGCAAACCAACCAGTTTCCCATCTACAATTTTCGCTTCAAACGGCGGTGAGGCCCATGCATCCGGCTGTGTCACCGGCATCGTGTCGTACATCCAATACACAGCGAGCGTACGAGGTGCTCCTTCGTCACAGCGTGCATATACTACCGGATTACCGGGTGATCCATACTCTGTGATACCCACGTCGTAGACACGAGTCTGTTGGCAACCAAGTTTATCGAAGAATGCTTTCGTCATCTCCGCACTCTCGGGTATGCCTTCTCCACTATTCGAGATGCCAGGCTGGCGAATCCAATTTTGAAGATTCTCAACATGCTCATCGATATGTGAATCAATATAAGTAAAGACCTTCTGAAGGTCTGCAGGAATCTTGCTCATGTCTGGATGAATCGTTTCATCCCCGTGAGGGCGAATTCCCAGCTTGGCAACCATGGGCATCGTTTTGCCGGTTGAAGAATTCTTCTCGCAACCAACCACGGCGATGAATCCGAGAAATAGGGTCGCGACCTTGCCGGCGCGGATAGACCAACGAACTTGATTCACGATGAATATTCCCTTCTTCAAAAAATTAAGCAAGCCCTCACCGATCTAACATGATGACTTGCTTTATGAGTTATCGTGCGTTAGGCCCTAGGACGATAGATGTCTCTCCAGGAGCTAAATGGATATTCTTGTAGACTCGGCCTGCCTTCATAACGAAGACAACGCGCCGAACATTGGTGATATCGGTGGCCGGATTTCCATCGGTCGCGATAATGTCTGCTTCCATGCCAGGAGCGATCGACCCAATCTGGTTTTGCAGATTAATCGACTCGGCTGCCAAGGAGGTTGCACCGACAATTGCATCCATCGCCGGTTGGCCACCGTCACGGACCCGGAAGATCATCTCTTCAGCATTACGGCCATGTGTCCCAGGCATCGCATCTGTTCCGAAGATAATCTTTACATGCTTGGCCATAGCGCGATGAAAGGTATCAATACCAACAGGAATACCCTTTTGGAGATACATAAAACCTTCCTCGTTGTAGTTCCCTACTCCGAGATAATGTTCTTTATTTTCGATATAGTTATGCAACAAGATGCCCCAGTTTGGGTCGTAGTACGTCCCATGCTGAACCATCAGATCGAGAACTTCATCGGTAAGACGATTTCCATGTTCGATGGAGGTACATCCCGCCAATACTGCCATCTTTGCACCCTCTGGCCCCTGCGCGTGAACGATTACTCGCTTACCAAGCTTCTTGGCCTCACCGCAAGCTGCGTCTACCTGATCTTGATTCATCGTAGGCGCACCACCTTCACGAATGCTCTTTGTGTCGAATAACTTAATGAAATCCGCGCCATCAGCAACAAATTGACGGACCTTTGCTCGAATCTCTTCTGGAGTTCCATCGTGTATAGCCCCCATAGACGTGAGGATTCTAGGAACGGGGATTGGATCACCCTCGAAGTCACGGATATATTTATCCAGTGGACTGCCAGGACTTTGAACGGTGGTAAAACCTCCCATCATTGTGAGATAAGCGTTCTCTTCTTCGGCTAGAATCGCCTCTTGGGGTGTCTCGTCAGGCGCTACAGAAATACGATGAGTCTTTCGGTCAAAATGATTAGCAATATGTGCGTGCGTGTCTATCCATCCAGGCATCACCGTCAACGAAGAAAAATCATATGTTGTCTTTCTTATCGAGGGATCAATCTTAATTATCTTCGATCCTTCAATGACTAGAGTCGTGTTGTGGAGGGTTGCACCCTTACCATCCAACAGAGTTCCGACTCGGATCGTGATCTGTTGTGCAGGAAGGCCTACGGATACGCAAAACACTAACGCAGTTATCCATTTGTACTGCTTCATAAGTTCGTTCCGCCTTTTCATTCTCATGTCCGGTTGGTTAGCTTTTAGAAATTGAACTTCAGCCCAATACGAATCAACCGAGGCTCAATATTGGAACTGACTCGGCCGAGGTTTGACCCAACTGAAGCATTTTGAGTCGTCGCCGTGCTCTTATTTAACATGTTGTAAAAATCAAAGAAAGGCTCGGCACTCATAGATTCCCGCAATTTGAATACCTTACCCATACGGACGTCTACAAGATCGACCGATGGGTATCTGTATGTACCTGGTTTTGCCAATGCAACGTTTTGAGATCCCTGATTAAGGGCCGCATAGCTATTAGTTACTGTAAACACCGGATTGAACGGAGACCCGGTGTTATGAAGATAATTTCCTGAGAATTTGACGTTCCAAGGTAGTACATATACGCCAGTCAAACGGAATTGGTGAGTGGCATCAAGTTCGATGGCGCCGGTAGAGTTATATAGAAGATTCGGATTGTTCAAGTCGTCGGTGGTGCCTCTAACGGAGCCGGTTTTCTTGCCCAACGTATAACCCCCACTCAGAAAGTTTTGCTTACCGAATGATTTTTGAGCTGTGATCTCGAATCCAACGTATTGAGAGTTGAGCTCTTTGTAGTTCGTAAAGACATTTCTCTGCGTGGCACTATATGCTGCCTTGTCGGCGTTGTAGACGGTAATTGTCTTACTGCTCAATTCTGGATAGCCGACAACTGCTGGAGTCGTTATGGTTACAGGGGTATAAAGACCGATGGGATTGGCGAGATTCTTGGTGCCAAGGTTATTACGGTTTGTCCGGTAAAAACCAGAAACTGTGGCGGTGAATCTAGGTGCAATCTCCCGCTGTGCACTCAGCACATACTCCCAGGAGTACGGCCGCTTGGTGTCCGCTCCTTGCGTAGTGTTATTAGCGGAGAATTGGCCACAATTGGTAAGTTGATCTGGGATTCCAGCCGCCGGCTTGAAGTGAGAGTTATAAGCTGTTTGTACGAGGCTAATACCGTTGGTATTGAGCGTCGCCGTATTAGTTCCGGATGGAGCTCCATTCCATGTGCAGCTCAGCGAACTAAGTGACATCTGAGTGAAATTCTGCGCATAGCCAGCCGCTTGCATCTGTCGATACATGCTGGCACTTGCCTTGATTACAGTTTTGCCGCGTCCGGTAGGATCATATGCTATTCCGATTCGTGGGACAATCGAATTCCAATTGGGGACATCGCTTTGTGGTGCAATGTCGCGAGCGCCAATATACCGTCCTGCTGGCGCCGTCTGATGAAGAAGCGATAGGTTGAGAAGCTCATAGCGAACTCCTGCATTGACTGTCAATCGATGTTTGATGGTCCAGGAGTCTTGAGCGTACAGACCAAAATCGGCATTTAGAGCTTCGCGAGTATCGACAGGAGTATTGAAAAATAGGATAGTCGGTGATCCCGTCGCTGGAATTTGAACTCGGGCATCACCTTGCATGGTGTAGGTCTCGCGATAGGGAGCTTCTCCAAGAATCGCTCCAAATTTGAAGCTATGTGAGCCTGTCACATACGAAGCGTTCGCAACATAGCTACGCCGATTTGCGAATGATCGATATAGGTATGCCGGGGCGTTGGAGAGTGTACTGGCCGCGATGTTTACCACAGCGACAGCATTCGGATTCACTTGGGGTTGTTGGCTATATGTGTAGTCAAGGAAGAAAAAGGACGCTCCTACTTCCAAGAGCATCTTGGGGGTAAGAGTCGACGTCCACTTCACCTGACCGGTATAACCAAGTGGCGTCGACTGAATGACCGAGGATTCCGAAGCGATACTGGTGTAGCCGCTCCCCGTATCGCGACGATGACCGCGATATTTCATATTTTTGTCGTAGTAGGCAGAGATCTTATTTTTTCCATTTACTTGCCAAGTGAGACGACCAACAACACTGGTAATTCTTTGGTCTTCTAACCCCTGTTGACCAGTAGGATCGAATACGTTGGCGACAAACTCGTTGACTGACCAGCGACGAACGGTCGTAAAAAACCATAACTTGTCCCGAAGAATTGGCCCTCCGACAGAGGGATTGACGTCATACATGCTTTGAAAATGATTTCCAGCCCTCAACCCTTGAGCTTGTTGTGCAGAATTGACGTTATTGAACTGTAGACCGGCAGTCATACCGGAACCATAGAAGGACCCGTGAAAATCATTGCCTCCTTCTTTCGGGACCATGTCGATGACGACACCGCCCTGAGAATATTGGGCAGGAATGGCGCTTGTCTTGTAGCTCGTCTCCTGAATCATGCCATCGTTGTAGTACACGCCGACAATACCGCCCCCTCCATAGTTGGAGTTTACTGGCATGCCGTCGATCATGAATGCAACGTCGTTGGTCTGCGATCCATGTACCTGAATCGTCGATTGCTGCATGCCTTGTGAACCGCCGACATCAGGCTTCGACAAAACGATTCCAGGCTGGGTCTGCCCGTCAGAAAATACACTGTGCCCTGTCGGAACGTTATCCATAACCTGCCGAGTTAGTACAGCCTGCTGGGTACTGCTTTGAATATCGAGACCAATAGACTCTGCGCTTACCTGTACAGTCTCACTCACACTACCTACTGTGAGGTCGGCGTTCACATTGGCAATGAAATCTGCAGTCAACGCAATATTGATACGTTCTGCTTTGGTAAAGCCTTGTAATTCAAACGTGACCGCGTATGTGCCTGGGCGAAGATCGATCAATTTGTATTCGCCGCTTCCGTTCGTCATAACTGCTCTGCTCTTCTCAATCAAGGCAGGACTCGAAGCAGTGACCGTAACTCCTGACAGGACAGAACCGGAGACGTCTTTTACAACTCCTGATATGCCGCTTTGGGCTAGAGCTATCCATGGGAAAAAGAAGATCATAAGGGCTATCTGTTTTAATGAGCGCATTGTTGCTCCTTTACCCTAAAAGTTCGTTGTAACTGCGATACGTGAAGGCAAACGGAGATTAGGCCGGCGCAACACGCAAAAGTACCAACTCCTCGTTTTTGAAGGACGGGCGACAAAAAACTAGGAGGTCGCAGCCTTGAGAGGCTGATGGACATAAATGGTATGTGCGATTACGACTTCAACTAGGAAGGTTGATAATGGAGCAAAATAAGCGATCTTCAAACAGGGAAGATTTTTGCTCGCATATTGAAGCCTATATGTGTGTCTTGTTTTTGAAGTATGGGATCAATCTGTGGGCATGTCAAGTTATTTGTAAATTTATCTTCATGCACCGATACTATTCGACCAAGCTTCCGGTAAGCGATCAGCATTAGCACGAAACGTAATACTGCCGGAACTTCGTTGCGAGACAGATTACTTCTTACGCAAGGTATGCTATCGGCCGATTTACTTCGGCCAACATCTTGGCTTCATTTACTTTCAACTATTATCGAGCTTCACTTCTTCATTTATTGATGAAAATTCTCGAACAAAGTCTACGACTCCTGAAAGATATACATTCCACTAAATTGGCCCAATTGCCAGGAGTTATGCCTCCGCAGCTATAGAGATTGCTCTCCAAATGATCGCAGTTCGCCGAACTGTTGCACGATTTCTCTCCGAAGGTGGAGCAGTGGCGAAGCGCAAGTGTCTCCAGACTCAATTGTGCAATCTCCCACTTCCATTAGGAAGGAGCCGTAGCATTTGCAGCATGGCAACGTAATCTATATACCTCTTAGATCCTAGATTGAGATCTTGACTTTAGGCAGACGCTAGTGCATTCTGCAGTTGCCTTAGGATAAAGATGAATGCAGAGATTTTGATACGTCACTGCATTATCGCCGGAAAGCGGCGACCAAGCGACATCGTTGAGTAGACGGTTTCTTACCAGAAACCGACACCAGCTCCCTGTTGAGCCTATGAAATCTATCGCACATTAGCGTCTCGACAATTCGCGTCACTGTCGGCAGATATTACATTCGCATCTGTTAGCGGTGCGTCTTCAGATAGAACTCCCAGCGGACCTTCTGAATCGAATACCTAAACATCCAGTCACTTTAACAATATTGTGAGGCGATTATTGATGAACTTCTTAGAAGTCACGAAGCATACAACTTATAAATCTGTATTGCTGTTCTGTGCCTGTCTCATACCTCAGAGTGGATCTGCGGCAGACAAACCCGCGGCAGGTGAATGGCCCTTCTATGGAGGCGATCAAGGCGGCTCCAAATATTCGGCACTCGCGGACATCAACTTAGAAAATGTCGGAAAGTTGAAACTGGCTTGGGAATGGCAGGCCGGGGAGAGACCTATATCACAATACAATGTCACCCCTGGAGTATTTGAGACCACTCCAGTAATGAGAGATGGCAAGTTATATCTTTCCACCTCCTACGGGCAGGTCGTGTCTCTAGACGCTGCCAGTGGAGAGGAGCTCTGGAAATACGATCCTCGATCCTATGAAGGTGGGCAACCGGCTCTGGGAGTTGGATTTGTTCATCGAGGAATTGCGTTATGGGAGGAGCCTGTCACCAAGGAGCTCCGCATCTTTATGAGCAGTCGTTCGCGTTTGATTCAGTTGGACGCCTTGACAGGCCAACCAATTAAAACCTTTGGGGAAAACGGCAGTATTAATTTGCTGGAAGGTCTTCGATGGTCAGTCAATCCGAACCACTTTGATAGTAGCTCTCCTCCTGTGGTCTACAAGAATATTGTCATCGTTGGAAACGCTGTCGGAGATCGACTTATGTTTAGGAGGGATCCGCCTGGTGACGTTCGTGCATACGACGCTACCACAGGTAAACAGATCTGGTGTTTCCACACGATCCCTTGGCATGGAGAATTTGGTAGCAAGACCTGGAAGGACGGAGCGAACGAATTTACGGGACACGCGAACGTCTGGGCCCCAATGACTCTGGATGTCGAGAGAGGCCTAATATATCTTCCCGTTAGTACACCCAGCAACGACTTTTTTGGTGGTCGGCGCCTCGGCTCTGGTCTCTTTGCCGACTCTCTTGTCTGCCTTGACGCTCGCACCGGCAAACGAAGATGGCACTTCCAGTTGGTGCATCATGGCCTTTGGGACTATGACGCTCCTTCGCCTCCAAATCTCGTTACCATCACTGTAAATGGCAGACGCATCGACGCCGTAGTCCAACTCACGAAACAGGGATTCGCTTTCGTCTTTGATCGAGTGACGGGTAGGCCAGTGTGGCCCATTCGGGAGCGACCTGTTCCCCCCAGTGATGTCCCTGGCGAGGAGGCGTGGCTCACGCAGCCCATGCCAACAAAGCCCCAAGCTTTCTCTGAACAGGGTGTCAACTTGAAAGACGCCTTCGATCTATCGCCATACCTTAAGGCCGAAGCAGTAGCACAGTTGGAAAAGTATCGCCTAGGAAACCTGTACACTCCGCCAAGTTTCCGCGGAACCATGATGCTTCCAGGCATCATCGGCGGAGCCAATTGGGGGGGAGGGGCATTTGATCCTGAAACGGGCAGACTTTATATAAAAACCACAAATATGGCGGCAGTCGCACTGCTCCACCCTCCGGATCGCTCTTCAACAAATCCACGCGCCGCCGAAACCGATGGAGATTATGTACGTGAGGGTAGAACAAACGCTACTTTTCACGATGGCATTCCATTGCTAAAACCTCCTTATGGATATCTCACAGCTCTCGACCTAAATAGGGGCGAGATAGTCTGGCATCTTCCCTTTGGTGATGATCTGACGCTCAGAAATCATCCTGCGTTGAAGGGCATTAATCTACCTTCAAAGCTGGGTGCATCAGGAACTGCTGGAGCTATCGTAACTAAGGGCGGTCTAATCTTCGTTGGAGGAGGAGATACGGTCTTTCATGCAATAAACAAGAGCACGGGCGAGGATATCTGGACCCACTCGGTGGGTCGAAGAATTGGAGGGACTCCAATGACTTATATTTCGCAGAAGCGGCAATATGTCGTAGTAGCCGTTGGAGCGGGGGAGCATGCCAGTCTTATGGCATTCTCCCGGTAGAAGCCGTCGCCGACAAGCTCTCCGGATAGCAGTAGAACGTTATTTCTACTTGTTGGCCATTCGCAACTCGTCACTGAGAATAATGGCTTCAGCAATCTCACGGACCGACCTACGCTTCTGGCGGCTCCCTTTTTGAAGTATGAAATATGCCTCTTGCTCGTTTATTTGGAGTTGGCGTTGCAATATTGCTTTCGCGCGCTCCATCAGTGCGCGCGTATCAAGTCGACGCTGCATCTCTGCATGTTCTGCCTCAAGCCTCGCCAATTCGAGTTCCGCTCCTACTAAGAATCCAATTGTGGAGATGAGCCCAATCTCGTGTTTCGTGTGATGGTGCGGCTGTCGATGTTGCAAGTTGATAATTCCTACAACTTGGCCTCGGCAACGGATCGGGACAGATAAAAAGGCCTCATATCGATCTTCAGGAAGTTGATTAAACATTTGGAAGCGCGGATCTTTGGAAGCGTGGCATGGAATAGACACTGTCTCATCATGTTCAGCCACCCAGCCGGTAATACCCTGCCCAACCTTGAGACTGATACGGTCCAACAAGTCCAGATGAGGATTTTTGGATGCCCGAAGCATGAGCCTATTCCCTTCCAGGGTGTAAATAAAACAAGAATTGCAATGGACTACATCCATGATGAAGTCAAGGATATGGCGAAGAATGGAATGGAATGGATCAGCAGCCGCTATACGCCGGCTAATATCGTGAAGGAATTCAAGATTTCTCGTCTCATCTGTGTTTTGGCCTACGAGTTCCATAGAGTCCCCTTTATGATCACTGACGTAAATGTTGCATTGCCTTTCAACTTCATCGTTGACAGTCCATGCGCCACAACGTTGTGGACATAAAGCGTGACCAAATACCAGAACCATAACCAAGAAAAATCTGAACCCGCAACTTGGCGGTCAGACTATTTTGAGATCGGGGGCAGCAGAGACGAATCTTAGGAGATGGTTGCCGCTACACCTCCTAAAAATGGCGGCATTTAAACGGCGTTGCGAATGAATCTCTGTGTATTGTTTGTGACAACTGTTATATTAGCGTAACAGTTGAAAGTCAATCCCCATTCAGAAATGCGCACGCGACCGCAAGAACACATCGTCACGTTGCTTCAACCGTGCTTTAATTCAATCGATGAGAATTCGGATTTCTAGAGATTCCCCCGTTCCTGTTTCGACGCAAATCAAGGAACGGATTTCAATCGCACTCTTTTTGGGCGAGTTGAGACCAGGGGACACTTTACCTTCGATTCGAGATCTGGAGGCATCTTCTGGTGTAGGGCGAGCCATCATTCGCCGAGCCTATATGGAGCTCAAAGATCAAGGCCTGCTCGAGATCAAGCAAGGCCGGCGCATTAGCGTCCGAGACGTTGTCGTTCCGATAACGGAAACGAAGCAACGCGTCAAAGAGCTAAATCTGCTGATCAAACAAACTCTAGGCAGAGTCCGCCAACTGAAAATAAATGAGATCGTTTTCGGCCGCTATCTCCTTTCTCAAGCGCTGGAAAGCAGTCGAGACAACAATCAGTTGGTCTTTATCGATGCAAATATGCATATTGCCAGCGAACGCGCCAAGGAAATCTCTCATTTTTGGGGAATTCCTGTCGTCCCGGCTGTTCTGCATAACCTTCGGGCGGTTTTAACGGAGGGTGATTTTATCCGCTACGCTATCACTCCGTATCATCGCCTTGAAAGAGCAGCCGAAGAAATAAAACAGGCGGGTTTTACCAAGCAGGTTGAAATCATCCCGATCCAGGTGACATTTCGCCCTGATTTCAGGCAGAAACTTCTTTCTCTAAAGCCAAACTCCCCAGTCTGGCTCTTCACCCATCCCGATGAATTCGATAAAAATGGTCAGTCGTTCGCCGACTCTTACGAGGAAGCATTCGCCGATATAGGTGTGCACTTCCTAGTGAAACAAGCTTCCACAGAAGCGGACATTCTGAAAGCTCTCAGATCTCCAGCCAAACCCTTAATAATCATCTATACAGAGTTATGGGACACATTGTCACAGAAGACGAAAAATCATTTAATGGTGATGCGCCCTCAATACGAAATTGATAAGTTTTCCCTCGAAATAGCTAAGGCGAGAGCTGGAATCGTCACACTGCCAGAATAAAGAAACTACGATTGATTAGATGACATTAGGTTATCTGACATTATCTATCCCTCTTGTTCGCAAACATAGCCCAGGCGAAATAGAACAAAATCCACACGGTTGCAAAAGCTATGAAGGCACCAAATTTTCCGCTTAGGCCCATGGTTCCTCGGCAATGGTCGAACGCGAACTATATCTCAAATAGAGAATCGTGATGCTTGAGATGGCGAAAATTATAATTCCAAAATCGGCAAGCCACGCCTTGGTCAAAAATCGCTCTCTCCACGAGATGTGCAGCCTAGTCTTACTCTGGAAGAGGATTATGCTTGGCACATTGGTCAACTCGGCTCTCCATTCTCCAGGTCCAATCTCCTTGAACGAAGGAAATATATCTCCGAAGATTGCGTCCGTAGGCGACAGATGAAGAACGATGTGGACCGACGCGCCTCCCACATTAGGCATGATGAGAGGGACTGGCAATGGGAATCTAGACAACTCGCCATCCCTTGATGTCACTTTGTAGGTAAGTACCACCGGCATGGAATTTGCAAAATTGGTTGCGATTCGGACTCCACCTTCGCTTGTCTCAAAATTCCCCTCCTCACTGGGATAACCTCTATTCTTCAAATCTAAGTCGGTGATCACCACGCGTTTGTCTGCCCTCAAGATGATCGCATCCGGCGAATCGCTTCTACCTTGCGATGTACTGATTGTGACTGAAATAATTGCTGTCCTCTTGTCGTACTTTTCCAGAACACATTCATACGCAATGAGCCGTTTTATGTCGGTCGCTGAACTGACGCTGCCTAATCCAAGAAGAGCAACGAATAAAAAGATAATGTGCTTGAATGGCCACATTATCTTTCTCCAAAAAAACGTCGTAGCGTCTGCTGCGAAACTCGCGGAGTAAAGTTTCCTACGAGGATATATAGTCCGAAAGCAGTCAGAATTCCAATCTCGGCTCCATCAATCGATGCAAACCTTTCGCTATTCCGAGTTTCCCAATATATCGCGGCCATTCCCCCTCCCAATGTGGAAGCGATCGCACCAGAGCTAGAACCGAAACGTGAGTTCAAGCCTAAAATGACCGGGACGAAAAAGAAGCATCCAACAAGCCGCGCAGCCGCTAAGACTGTAGACTGCACATCTGAGAAGCCATAAAGGGCAAGGCCCGCAGGTAAAAGGCTTAGAAAGACGAGGCTAAGTCGATTGCATAGTAATTTCCTTTTTTCGCTCGCAAAAGGATTTATAAATTTCCCATATAGGTCGTGCGACACACTACCACTGGATACCAGGAGAATGGAATTGACGTTCGACATAATCGCGGAGAATAGGGCAACGAGGAAAATGGAACCTGCAAGAGGTGGAAGAATTGCAACCGACATCAAGGGACTTGCTTGATCTGCCGAAAGTAGATAAGGAAATATGGAACGAATGACCAGTCCAACAATCAAAATGCCTACACTTATCAATGCTTGAATAATGAAACATACTCCGATTGCATAGCGAACCGTGGCTTTATCCCTCATGGAACTCAGACGGGCCATCTCGTTAGGCGCCGAGGCGATCCCTAAAGCAAAGATCACTTGAAGCGATATGATTTGGCCCCATCCATACCAACCACGGATCAATTTGGGATCGAGCATCGTCAAGAGATCTCCAGTGGCTCGAAGTCCACCGGCGTACTTCAACAAAATCACCACCGAAATTGCCAAACTGCCAACGATGATAGCAACTTGAATTACATCTATATAAGAACTGACCCGAAGACCGCCGACGGTGGTGTAAATTGCAGTCACAATCAGTAGTATGCCCATTCCGTAGATGGGCTTTAAGCCGAAGACCGTTTGAAAGATGATGCCGCACGCCTGATACTGCGCCGTAAGTGAAATGATATAGATAAAGATAATAACGAGAGCCGAAGCGACTCGAAGAAATGCGCTCTCGAATCGAAGCGACAGGTAATCCGGAACCGTCACCGCCCCACAGGCTCGCAGTTTAGGACCGATGAAGACAGCGGACACTAGCCATCCGAACCACACGCCAGGCCATATCCAGATCCAATCCAGTCCGGTAGCGTAGTGTCTGCCCACAGTACCCACCAAGGTCCCTGCGCTAATTTGGGTCGCCGCCAAGGCGGCCCCACCTACCAAAGGCCCAATGCTTCGGCCCGCAGTAAGAAAGTTTTCTTCACTTTGACTTCTGACTTTTCCTGCAAACGCGAAGCCCAAGATGATAGAAATGCAATAAAGACAGAGAGCAACGGCGAATATTGTCGCGTGATCAAACAAGAAGACCTCTTGTCGAAGAGACCATTACTTATCGGTTGAATGTTAAAAAGGTGAGCCGGTATCAGTATAGTAGACTTTCGATCTGATTCTTAAGAGGACTAGCTTCCCGATCATTCGCTTTGGACTTTGAGTCACCTCAAGATGAATCGACGCCTGTTACTCTGTGCTGATCTCGAACGCCAACTCGCCTAGAGTTGAAGAGCAGCGTGGGGCTCGACACCTAGAAGCTAAGGAACTGCGTTTGGCGGCGGCGCCAAGCCGCGATGCCGTTCGACGGATGGATGGGAGAAGAAAAGACTCTTCCGAGAAGACGAGCGGCTATATAAGAGCTGGAGCGTTATGGATCAAGGGGATCGAGCGGATCTTGCTGGAGAGATTCGACCAGTGGAAGAAAGACGAGGCTGGTGTCAGAAGGACGACTGATAACTTGATAGGGGAGATAGCCCATCTCCTTGAGACAGCGATTGGCAAAGGCTTGACTGGCGATGCTATTAATCTGGGCGGCGTCGCTGATGGCTAGGGCGGGTTTGGTAAACGGTATGTATTGCGGAGAAGCCACTTCATGTAGATCTTCTTACCACTCAGACAAAAATTCACTCACCTAGTCTCTTCCGTTTGTTGCGAGCCTTGGAGAGTCTGGGCATCTTCACACAAATCTCGCCGATGGTCTTCGCGAACACACCACAAAGCCAATGCCTGCGCAGCGACGGTCCGTATTCACTCGAGGCTTTTGTACGCGCTGAGCTTTCCACCGGGCAAGGCCTATATGAAGCGTGGGCAGGCTTAGGAGAGAGCATTCGGACAGGCAAGAAAGCCTTCGATCAGCTCTACGGCTATGACTTCTGGGAGTTTTGCCGTCGCAACCCTAGGGCAGGGGAGGTCTTCAACGAAGCGATGGGCACCGTGCGGAAAGGAACTTCACCAGCCGTGACCCACTCCTACGACTGGGGCAAATTTGAAGTCATCGCAGACGTCGGTGGCGGCATAGGCGTCCAACTGGCGGATATCTTAAATGCTTTCCCTTCCAGCCGGGGTATTTTGTTCGATCAGGCTCAAGTGCTGGAACAGGCTCTCCCCCATGCGCCTATCGAGCACATCGTTGGAGATTTCTTCAAAGAAGTACCTCATGGCGCCGACTTATATCTCTTGAACGGAGTCATTCACGACTGGACCGATTCGGAAGCGTTGGCTCTCCTAAGCAAGGTTCGACAGGCGATGAAGCCTGGCTCTCGGCTTGCAATTTTGGAGGACGTCATCCCCGAATCGTCGGAGTTCAGTTTTGGAAAATGGTTGGATCTTCTCATGCTCGCAGTGCCCGGAGGACGCGAACGAACAAGAAAGGAATTCCGCGAACTTCTCTCTTCCGCCGCCTTCGATCTGGATGAAGTTATACTTACACCCGCCCCTCTAAGCATTCTTTTAGCATCTCCTAGTGAGGCTGTGGACGATGGCCTAGGAAAATTCGCCTACAAAAAGAAGAAGTGAGGGCGAGGTAGTGGGAATGAACGAGGTTTTTCGACCTACCGTGGTGCATTAATCACGTCTAATGCACCCGTTTCATTATCTGACTGCCTCATGATGCTCAAAAGCGACAGGAATTCCCGTAGGCTGTCGGTTTCGGTGTTTTAATGAAACTCGAACAGGTGTTGCCGGTAACCGGGCTCGATACTTTCTTGAATTGAGTATTCCGTTTTATGGCTACAACAAGACCTGACGCCAAGATTTCGAAAGGTGTCCGCAAGGCGCTCCTGGCTCAAGGACTCAATCTTCGAGCGTCGCTTCTTACGACCGTATTAAAGCCTACTCCGAAGAAATTTGATGGAAGACCTGAAGAAATTGAAATGCTAACACTGACTCTTCATGGTGATGTCAATAAGATTGGCCCAATCGCCGATTCAGTGTAACTGTCTTCCAAGCTCGTTAAAAAAGAGGGCGACTCTGAAGATCATTGCCGGGGCTCCTCACGGCATGCGTACGACGCACGCGAATCGAATAAACGAAGAACTGCAGGCCTTTCTCGGCAGCCAAATGCATAAGAGGGAACACAAACTCGTAATCCCAACTAACTTATCTTTAAAGGAAGGACGCTCCATGCTCATTCAGGAACATGCACTCCATATCGACATCCCGGTCAAGATGAACGAGGTGAATATTGTATTTAGTGTAGCCTCGCTCTCGTTTGAAGGCGATCTCCCGGCAGCAATCTTTCACATGGGACTCATTGTGGATGATATTGCGGACTGGAAAACTAAGTCGCAAGTTGTAACAGTCTTCCACACGAATGCCGGGCACGTCACTCTGCACGATGAGGCATACAACAAAGACCGGCACATCTCTACTGGCAACCCATACAGAAAACTGATGACCGACCTAATGGAACGGGGTGTGCAGGTCGAACTCTGCGGTGCAACTGCGAAGTCTCATGGATGGGGGAATGCCGATACAATTCCTGGCATCAAGATCAACACAGATGCAATGGCTAGGACAACGCAGCTTGTACAAGAAGGGTTCGTCAAAATTTCAGAGGGATGAACAAAGTGAGCAGGACCGACAGGGGCGGCCTGCGTCGGATACGAACACCTTGACACGAAGATCGTCGCTCAGATAAACATTCGTCGCCGACGAACCCGGTGAACCCTCTTTCTCGTATGGCAGCTTCAAAGGATCAGCAACAGCTAAAGTACGATTTCACACCCCACTCACTTTGGACATAAACAACGGTCGTCAAAAGCGGAATTATTCTGGGAATGCCTTCAGCGAGAGGGGTGATCATTCCGAATAACCGCGAGACTTGATGAACCGCTACGCCGGATACCCCGCAAAGCCTGAGTCGAAGGGCTTCGACTACATGTGCCCGATGGATCGGGAAACGATCGAAATACGTCGCTCCGATTCAAAGACCTTCCTGCTTTTACATCGTCTTGTACCGATTCGTTCCTCGCTACGGGAATAAATCTCCTCCCCCGCGTGTTCGTTCCTGCATGAAGGATTCACGAAGGGATTTGACACTCTGGCTTTGCTTCCGCGCGTCGCATGCAAACCGCTTCTGGAGAGTCAAATGATAGATACCGCATCCAAGGTGCGTGAGCACTATACCGTCACCGATCTCATTGACAGGATCAAGGCTGCGCTCGAAACAATCGCGCCAGAAGATCAGCCGCTCACAGTGAGTCAACTCGCTCCGATCGATCATTTCCACAGCCGCGGTATTCTCGCCACTACCGATTTGGCCGATGCCGTTGGACTATCTCCAACAATGCGAGTCCTCGATCTAGGCTGCGGTATCGGCGGCCCCGCCCGCTATTTCGCCGAAACTTTTGGTTGTACAGTCGTGGGTGTCGATCTGAGTCCGTCTTTCATCGATGCCGCCACTTACCTTACAGCACGCTGCGGGCCATCTGATCGCTTGACTTTCCAAGTGGGCGACGCCCTTCATACGCCTCTTGAAGCGGCGTCTTTTGATGTCGTGTTCCTTCACCATGTAGCGATGAATATCGAAGACCGTGTCGCTCTCTATGCTGAGGTTCGTCGCGTCCTGAAACCAAAAGGCCGATTCGCCATCCACGACATAGTGCTTCGTGATGGCGATATCGTGTATCCAGCCCCTTGGGCGCGGGATGCCTCAACCAGCTTCCTACTCCGCGAAGGCGAGACACGGGCGACGCTCGAGCATGCGGGATTCAAGGTGATGCATTGGTCCGACGACACCAAGATCGCTCTCGATTGGTGGAAGTCAACCGCGGCAAACCCGCCTACAAATGAACTTAACCTCAGTATCGTGATGGGATCAGATTTCCCTGTGAAGTCGGGCAATCTAGCACGAAACATCCGTGAGAATCGCGTTGGGGTTCTATCTGCCGTGTGCACTCTCGACTAACTGGTTAGGTCTTCTCTCTCGATTCCAAGAGCTGCCTGAATCTGAGGAATAAAGATCTGAGATACAAATATCCATCACCGCCACGACAGCATCAATACTGGTCCGCTTCGTATTCTCTTTTCGGAAGAGAAGTATCGCAGTCTCTAGTGCTGACTCTCTGTTGAAGGACGCGGGACACCTCGTGGTAGCGCGGTCCTCCTACGCCTTATTGGAGCACGCATTCCCAAAAAAGTTGCACCACTCTGAATCACATTGTGTCTGACGGCATCTATTTGAAACGTTGGTTCTATGAAGGTATCGTCGTGCGCCTGGTAGGAAGTAGCGCGATACAAGATTTGGAGAGTCTAGATGCAAGCCATTCTCAAACAAGGATCATCGCTAGCGAGCTCTAGTTTTATATTGCTCGTTTTGGGCATCCTTACCGTCACTGCTGGGTGCAAGCACGCACCAGATGCTAAGCCAGCCGCGTCCGCTGCCCCTGTCGAGGCGGCGCCTGTCGTCATGAAAGAGGTGCGTGTCTCCGATGAGTTCAACGGCCGCGTCTGGGCGACGAACTATGTGGACATTCGCCCCCGGGTCACGGGTTACATCGATCGCATTGCGTTCCGAGAAGGGCAGATGGTTCGTCGCGGGGATCTCCTATTCGTGATCGATCCACGGCCCTACAAAGACGTCGCGGACAGCGCGAAAGCGGAGCTCGACCGGGAACACGCAGCCGCCGATTTCGCAAAGATTCAGGCAGACCGTACGCAACGGCTCAAGAACTCAGACGCAGTGTCTCAAGAAGAACTCCAAAACAGAAGTTCCGACCTGCTTCAAAGCGGAGCCCGCGTCAAGGCGGCGGAAGCCGCTGTCGCATCGGCAGAGTTGAACTTGTCCTACACAGAGGTGCGATCGCCGATTGATGGCCGCACGAGCCGTATGCAATTGACGCTGGGAAATCTTGCGCAGGCAGACCAAACGGTTCTTACCACGGTTGTCTCCGTGGACCCCGTCTACGTTTACTTCGATTGCGATGAGCAAAGCTACCTGCGTTTTCAGCAAAACTCACATCGCGGGAGTGGAGTGGGATCAGACAATCCGGTTCGGGTGGCACTTGCGGACGAAGAAGGCTTTCCGCATATCGGACACATCGACTTCGTCGACAATTCACTCAACCCTTCGACGGGAACGATTCGAGCCCGGGTCGTGCTTCCGAATCCCACACACACATTGACGCCAGGTCTCTTTGCACGCGTCCAGTTGCAAAGCGCTGCCCTTTTGCAAGCCGTACTCATCGACGACAAGGCCGTCCTAACTGACCAAAACCGCAAATACGTCTACATAGTTGGTCCTGGCAATACGGCTCAACGCAAAGAGATCACGCTCGGAGGAACTGCAGACGGACTGCGCATCGTGAAGTCCGGGTTGGGTCCGCATGATCAAGTGATTGTTGGAGGGCTGCAACTAATCTATTTCCCCGGCGCTCCTATTGCGCCGAAGATGACCACGATGGAGGCTTCAACCCAACTTGCCGCGGCAGGAACGAAGTAAGGAGACCACGGCCATGGATCTTTCAAAATTCTTTATCGATCGCCCCATCTTTGCGATCGTCTTGTCCATCATTATCTTTTGCCTTGGGCTGATCGCAATTCCTATCCTTCCTTCGGGACAGTATCCCGAAGTCGTTCCACCGAGCGTGGTTGTGCGCACCAACTATCCGGGAGCCAACCCTAAAGCTATCGCAGAGACGGTTGCAGAGCCGCTCGAAGAAGCCATCAACGGCGTCGAAGGCATCATGTACCTGAAGTCTGTCGCCGGTTCAGACGGCAGCCTTCAGGTGATCGTCACGTTTCGTCCTGGAGTCGATCCGGATACAGCCGCCGTGCGAGTGCAGAATCGCGTCAGCCAAGCGCTCTCCCGTCTTCCGGATGAGGTACGCCAGTTTGGGGTAACGACGCAAAAACAGTCGCCAACTCCTCTAATGTATGTAGGGTTGGCATCGAAGCATGGCAAATCTGATGCGCTCTACCTTCGCAACTACGGAGTTCTCCATGTCAAGGATGAGCTAACGCGCTTGACCGGTATTGGTGACGTCCAGATGCTTGGCGCCGGCGACTACGCGATGCGTGTTTGGCTTGATCCAAATCGGTTGGCCGCGCGTGGAATTACTTCAGATGATGTTGTGAACGCGATCCGCGAGCAGAACGTGCAAGTCTCGGCGGGCCAACTCGGCTCTGAGCCCTCACCGAACAAACCAGACTTCCTCACCTCCATCAATGTTCGTGGACGCCTCACAACGGAGCAAGAGTTTGGCAACATCGTTTTGAAATCCGGTTCCAGTGGGCAGATCGTTCACCTTTCGGATGTGGCGCGCGTGGAGCTAGGTTCGAGCGACTATACGCTGCACACCTATATCGACACACGTGACGTCACCATCCTCGGCATCTTCCTTACTCCAGGGGCCAACGCGCTCGGAGTGGCCAAGCAGGTCTATGCCAAGCTTGATGAGCTATCCAAGTCGTTCCCCGAAGATGTTGAATATCAGATCCTCTGGGACCCGACCGTATTTGTGCGGGACTCGATCGAGGCTGTGCAGCACACCTTGATCGAAGCGGTGATTCTAGTCGTGCTCGTCGTCATCGTTTTTCTACAGACATGGCGTGCTTCGATCATTCCGTTGATCGCAGTCCCTGTATCGATTGTCGGCACGTTTGCCTGGCTCTATGTGCTTGGCTACTCTATCAACACGCTGACTTTATTCGGGCTTGTTCTAGCGATTGGCATCGTAGTGGACGACGCAATCGTAGTGGTCGAGAACGTAGAACGGTTCATCGAGCATGGGCTGAGCCCACGCGAAGCTGCACATCGTGCAATGAAAGAGGTCTCCGGCCCAATCATTGCAATCGCCCTGGTGTTATGCGCGGTCTTCGTGCCGATGACGTTCCTCACAGGCATCACCGGGCAGTTCTACAAGCAATTTGCCGTCACCATTGCAATCTCGACAGTCATCTCCGCGATCAATTCGCTAACCCTTTCGCCAGCCCTTGCAGCGAAGCTCCTCCGTGCACCTGGCACTAAGAAGGACTGGCTTGCGCGAGCAATCGACCGTACCTTCGGTTGGTTCTTCCGTCCGTTCAATCGCCTCTTCCAGCGCAGCTCCGAGGCGTATCAAGGGGTGGTCGGACGCAGCTTCCGTTTCCGTGGCGGAGTATTTTTCGTCTACGTCTTATTGCTCGGATCGATCTACGTGCTGTTCAACCGAGTGCCTGGCGGTTTCATTCCAACGCAGGATCAACTCTACCTCTTTGGAGGGGCGAAGCTCCCGGAAGGCGCATCTCTGGCGCGCACTGACGCCACGTTGAGAGAGATGGTGCGCACTGCTCACGAGGTTGACGGAGTTCTCATGTTGCCGGCGATATCTGGCTACAATGCGTTGCAAACCGCGAACACTCCTAACCTCGCCACTTCATATATTCGTCTCAAGGGGTTCAATGAACGTCACAAGTCGGCGCAGCAGATCGTAGCCGAAATCAACGAAAAGTATTCTCACATCCATGGCGCGATCACCTTTGCGTTAATGCCGCCACCTATTCAGGGCCTTGGCAATGGATCGGGCTACTCACTGTACATTGAGGACCGTGCGGGTCTTGGATATGGTGCCCTCCAGAATGGGCTCGCGGCGTTTCAAGGCGCCGTGTCGCAAACGCCAGGCATGACGTTTCCGGTTTCGTCGTATCAGTCGAACATCCCGCAACTCGAAGTGCAGGTAGATCGAGAGAAAGCAAAGTCTGAAGGTATATCTCTGACTGAAGTGTTCGACACGCTCCAGACGTACCTCGGTTCGTTCTACGTGAATGACTTCAACACGTTTGGCAGAGTCTACCGCGTGATGGTTCAAGCGGACAGTCAGTATCGTCAACACCCCGAGGACATCACCAATCTCCGGGTTCGAAATGGTGCCGGCGAGATGGTTCCGATCGGGTCGATCGCGACCGTCACCCAAGCGTTCGGTCCTGACCCTGTGATGCGTTACAACGGCTATCCGGCCGCAGATGTCATCGGAGATGCCGACCCGCGAGTATTCTCGTCCGGGCAGATGGTCGACAAGATCACTGAGATCGCAAAGAAGACCCTGCCTCCCGGCATGGTTCTCGAGTGGACAGATCTGACTTATCAGCAAACAACTCAGAGCCAAGCTGCCGCGGTTGTATTCCCGTTGGCCATATTGCTTGTATTTCTCGTCCTGGCTTCGCTGTACGAGAGCTGGACGCTTCCGCTCGCTGTGATCCTGATCGTTCCAGTCTGTATCTTCGCTGCTTTATTTGGCGTGTGGCTCTCCGGCGGAGACAATAACATCTTCGTTCAGGTTGGCCTGGTCGTGCTGATGGGTCTTGCATGCAAAAACGCAATCCTGATCGTCGAGTTTGCTCGCGAACTTGAATTCCAAGGAAAGAGTCCCGTAGAGGCCGCTCTGGAAGCCTGCCATCTGCGTCTCCGTCCCATCATCATGACATCGATCGCGTTCATCGCCGGCTCCGTCCCGCTGCTTCTGGGTCATGGTGCAGGCAGTGAAGTGAGAAAGGTGACGGGCGTTACAGTGTTCTCCGGAATGCTCGGCGTCACACTATTCGGCCTTTTTCTAACCCCGGTTTTCTACGTGGCACTGCGCAAGTGGAACGGAGCACCGTTGCGTCAAGAGGGAGGAAACGATGCGCACATCTAACGTCCTGCTCGCAATGGTGATGATGTTGGGCTCCACCGCTTGTTCCGTCGGGCCACACTACAAGCGCCCAAATGTGACTCTTCCCGCTCAATTTACGGCGCCTGCCACGCCTGAACCCGATACGTCGCCCAGAGCCGATGCATCTGATCCAGAGTTTTGGCATAGCTTCCATGATCAGGAATTAACGGCTCTTGTTGAGCGAGCCTTAGCAACGAACAACGATCTAAGAATGGCTCTCGCTCACTACGATACGGCGGATGCTCTTTTGCGCTTGAGCAAATTCGACAAATATCCGACGGTGACGGCAAGCGAAGATACCGGGCGGCAGAGGCTGGCAGCAAACCAAGCTTTCGGTTTCCCGCGGAACGATCGCTTTTCGAATTCAACGATCAACGCCAGTTGGGAGCTCGATTTCTTTGGGCGCATCCGCCACAACATGGAGTCCCAGCATCAACAACTCCTCGCCAGTGCCAACGACCTCGCAGCGATGCAGGTGACGATCACAGGTGAGGTTGTATCAACCTATATCGACCTGCGAGGCCAGCAGGAGCTTCTCCGCGTCGCACGACAGAATGCACAGAATGAGGATCGAACGGTAAAGCTTGTGGAGGCCACTTACTCTGCGGGAAGAGGAACACAGTTCGATATAGCCAGAGCCCGCACATTGCTCGAAAGCACAACGTCGCGAATTCCCGCACTCCTTGCCGCGATCACCTTGGATGAACATCGATTGGCAGTACTATGCGGTCAATCTCCGGACGCATTCGCGGCAGAACTAGAGACACAAAAGCCTTTGCCGGATCTTCCGGAACGGATCGACCCGGGCACGCCAGCAGATCTAGTTCGGCGTCGCCCTGATGTCAACGCATCGGAGCAGCGTCTTCATGCCGCAACCGAGCAAGTCGGCGTCGCGACGGCAGACCTGTTTCCGCGGGTCAATTTTGCAGGACTCTTAGGTATGTTCCAGTACCACGCTGATTCGCCCTTCGATGGAGTAAGTCCTGTAAATCTGGCTGGCCTCAACATTGACTGGTCCTTTTTGGACAGGGGCAGAGTGCGAGCCAGGATTGCGGCCAGCGAAGCAGACGGAGACGCTCAACTTGCTCAATACCAGCAGACAGTCCTCCTGGCATTAGAGGACGTCGAAAACGCACTTGTAAGATATGCGCGATTTCGGGAGCAAGATGCGCAGCTTCACCAGGCAGCGTTGGACAGTAAGCGCGCGGCCGACCTCGCAAACATCCGATTCAGAGAGGGAGCGACCGGGCTGCTTGATCTATTAGACGCCGAACGGGTGGAACTCCAGGCAGAAGACGCTTACGCAACGAGTCACTTGAGTAGCTCAAGCGCTGCCATAGGCGTCTACAAATCATTGGCCGGAGGTTGGCCACAGCGCGTTCCTGCGAC
Source organism: Granulicella sp. dw_53 (assembly GCF_018449545.1). Lineage (GTDB taxonomy): Bacteria > Acidobacteriota > Terriglobia > Terriglobales > Acidobacteriaceae > Edaphobacter. The sequence continues at coordinate 111,753 of NZ_JAAVUR010000003.1, forward strand.
AGTCAAGGGTGCGAAGCCTTGAACATCAGCGGCACTCGTCGAAGGTGATAAACGTAGCTAAAGTGAGTGCTACGAATTTGAAAGCGAGATGCCGCAACCGCGGCGGGCGCTTATGGCGACTTCTGGGCTGCCTTTGCAGTTCTGTTCCGTTCTTCCAACTAGGCTGTATGGCTGGGGAATTCAGCCGATGCAGCGACACTAAGGGAATCAAGCGGACTGATGCTTTTAGCCTATTCAAATGCTTTGCGAAGTGACATCCCGACTTGATCGATAAGAGCCTTGCCTGCATCGAGCACACCAGCCATGGAAGCTAGTCCATGAATCATGCCCATCCAGCAAGTGTGATCTACCGGGATATTTGCGGCCTTCAATTTTGAAGCATACTCATTTCCTTCATCCCGCACAGGATCATGATCCGCAGTGATGATCAGCGCAGGCGCTATACCGGTGAGGTCTGTAGTGAAGAGTGGAGACACGTTCGGATCTTCGCGGTTTATTCCAGGCGGCAGATAGGCGTCGTACCATTCGAGCGTCTTGTTATGGGAAACGAGATAAGCGCCGGTTCCCAATTCTTTCCACGAAGGCTTTGAAGCAGTAACGTCGAGGATTGGATAAAGCAGTACCTGAAGACGTAGCGCTGGTCCAGTCTTTGCTGCTTTCTGAGCTACCCATGCAGCCAGGAGACCACCTGAGCTAGCACCTCCTATGGCGAGCCGCTGTGAGTCACCACCAATTTCGGAAGCGTGAGCGGCGACCCATGTAAGACCCACCCATGCATCATCATTCGCAGCGAGGTAAGGATCTTCTGGCGCAAGACGGTACCCCACCGAAATGACGATGCATTGAGCACGATTTGCTAACGCCCGAAGTAATGTATCATCTTCTTCGAGATCCCCAGCGACAAACCCTCACCCATGGCAATGGACGAAAACGGGTGCGGCGGTTGGCACGGGTCCTTCCGTATGCGGAACATACAAACGAACGGGGATCTTTCCAGCAGGACTTGGTATGTTGAAATCTTCGATTTTTGACACCGGCTCCAATGGATACCTTAGCGCCGTAGAGGTGCTTCTTAATTGCCGTGTTGCAACAATCCTTTCCGTTGCGGACAAGTGCACTGATGGAGCCGGACGCTGCGCTGCCTTTGCTTGGATCTGCTCTAAGAGAGTCTTTACCTGTGGGGCAAGTTCATTCATCAATGACATCTCTCTTTCACTTAGGATCAGTTTAGGATGTGCAACCAACCAGCAAACAAATCAAGACAGCAATTCATTTTGTCGACTGCAGACAACGTGTTTTTGCCAATGCTCTTCAATAAAAAACACTTCGGCCGACAAATTATGCCCGTCTTTATCGAGCCAAATGCCCTAAACCTGACACCTTATACGGCGATAACATCGCAGTCCTCACAGCTTCTGCCGTAATTGTGAACTGCCATTCCAGCTTAAGTTCGGTCGCGACAGAGGGACGCGACTCCATAAGAAAAATCGCAATTAGCACAATGGACGAGTGCTCCGCTGCCTCAGATTCCGCGAGTCCTGCCCTGCCTTCATGTTTCCGGTGGCGAATAACCGCTGCTGAGCTAACCAAGTTAGCTCAGCAGCGATAAGGCGTGGCCATAACTAAAGTCGCCGATCTGCTGTTAGAAGGTTAGTTTGAGGCCAGCCTGCATAACTCGTGGGAGGACGCTGCCGACTGCAGTGATGCGACCGTAGGTACCGCTGCTCGGGTTGTTGTCCGGTTGACCAAAGCTGGTGCGGTTGAAGGCATTGAAGAGCTCCCAACGGAACTGCAAGCGATATCGATCGCGCGCGGTCCAGTTCTTCATGATCGCGGCGTCGCTGTAGTTGATGCCGGGTTCACGAAGGAAGTTGCGAGGGGTGTTGCCGAAGGTGCCGCCTGCATTGGGTTGGAAGGCGGTTGTCGTGAAGTACTGGTTGACCTACTGCTCCTTGGTGCCTTGGTGGGTTTGGACGGTGGCTCCGGGAACGAAATCGGCACGATCGTTGTACTGGAGCGCTCCGGAATTGTTTCCTCCGTTGCCACCTGTGATGCCAAAGGGACGGCCGGACTGGAGGGTGTAGATGGCCGAGAGTTCCCATTCGCCGAGAGTGCTGCGCAGAAGAGGATTCCAGTTGCGGAGGGCAGGAGTGGTGTAGACGCCGTTCGTCACTGAGACGAACGGGAAGCTAAGGTCGGAGATGCCACGGTTATAGCCGATGTTGTAAGGGTTGGCGAGTGCTGGACTCCCAAAGGTGACGTTGCCGGAGGAGCCGAGGTCGATGGTTTTGGACCAGGTAAAGCTGGACTGGATCTGGAAGCCACGCGACATGCGTTTCTCGGCCTGCAGCTGCATCGAGTGATAATTGCTGGTACCGAGGCTGGTGGTGGTAAGGATCTGCGCGAAGGCAGCGTTGGGACGGACACCTCGTGCAAGGGCCGCAATCTGGCCCGGGTTGCTGTCGATGGCTGTCGTCTGATGATAGGACTGGCTCCCGACGTAGGCTAGGTGGACGACGAAGTCAGAGGTGAACTGCTGTTCCACGGACAGGTTCCAACTCTGCGTCATACCCAGCTTGAAGTCGGGACGGAAGGTCGCGGGAACTGTGACCTGACTGCCGAACTGCGAGTTTGCGGACGGAGGAGTGAGGCTGTATGCAAAGGGTGGGAAGGGGCTGGCATTTCCTGTGGGACTAAAGTTTGCCCAGGGGCTGGAGAACTGCACGGTCTGCGCGGTGCTGCCGTTGAGAGTGTACATGGGACTGAATGGGCTAATATCAGCTACGTGGTTGTAGATGGAGTAGGGCAGCGGTGCGGTGAACATACCGAAGCCAGCGCGGAATGCCGTTCGCGGAGAAGCCTGATACGCGATGGCGATGCGCGGTTCAAAGTAGCCGTAGGTATTTTTTATAAGGCTATCCGAGACACCTCTGTCGCCGGGGAAGAGGAGACCTGCAGGAGCATTGGGGAACATGGTGCTCTGTGCTCCAGGGATGTAGACAGATCCGCGTCCAGCCTTGGAGGCAGGAGGCAGGTTCGGATCCCAGCGTAGTCCGAGGGTGAGAGTGAGGTTGGGACGAAGGCGGTATTGGTCCTGCGCGTAGGCGCCGAAGAGAATACCGGTGACATCTGCGATCTCGCCGGCACCCTGGGTGAAACTTCCAACCCGGCCAAGCAGAAAGTCAGCCAGGCCCGAACCAGTGGAGTAACCATTGAAGCCGACGATGGGAGCGGCCGGGTAGAAGGTAAGCTCGCGTGCGGATTGATGCCAGAAGTCAGCTCCGACGGAGACGGTATGGTTGCCGATGCTCCTGGTGAGATAGTCGGAGAAGCCAAAGGAACGACGCATCTCGCCAGTGAACTCAGAGTAAGGGGTACTGAAGCCACCACTGGCGTTGAGGCCCTCCGAGTAGCAGGTACCCGGAGGATCGACGATGTTGATGTACTTGGAGAGACAGAAGGAGTTGCCGGATGAGTCGAACTGAGTTCCGGCGTTGAAGACATGCATCTGGTTCCAGAACAGTGAAAGAGCGTTCACCGTGCTTGGGGTGATGGTCCAGGTATGGTTCAAAACTTCATTGAAGAACTTGCCGGTTTTACCGGGATTGATCGCGAGGATGTTGCCGGGGGTGCTACCCTCTGCGCGTTTGTAGTACTGGATAAAGCTACGCACGCTCAGACGCTGCTTGTCATTGATGGAGTAGTCCAGGCGGCCGGTGCCTTCGTCGTAAGTCTCCCTGGTTGCCGGGGCCTGGTAGTAGACGAGGCCGCTGGCTGGATCCTGACCGAGAGGAAGCACGGTCTTCGCGATCCTGATGGATGCGGGATCGAAGAGAGTGGGATAGATCTGGTTGCGCTTGCCATTGACGGTAGTAAATCCGCCGCCGAGCATAGTGGGATATGCGCTGAAGTCGCCGTTCAACATGGCTTGTGTAGGCGTGTTGGTAGCGTTGGCGGTGGATTGCGAGGATTGACGGGTGCCCTGGTAGTTGCCGAAGAGGAAGAGCTTGTCTCTCTTGAGAGGGCCGCCCAGGAAGCCGCCGAACTGGTTGCGCTTGAGAGGATCGACCTGCTTGGAGAAGTAGTTCGCCGAATTAAGGGCGCTGTTGCGAAGGAACTCGAAGACGCCACCATGAAGAGAATTTGTGCCGCTCTTGGTATCGATACTGACAACCGCACCGGGCGAAAATCCATAGTGGGCATCGAAGTTGTTGGAGATAACACGAAATTCGCTGGTGGCATCCGCGTTGGCGATTCGACGCTATTACAAGCTAAGCCTTGCCATCCAAGCTTCAGACGTCTCGTGTGCTCGGCGGTAAACATGGCATATACGCCGGGCAAACTTCTATGCATCTTTGAACAAGGCCATCCAGTCGCGCGCCGCCTAAAGAGTAGGGAATATTTGCCTTTGAATAGTGTCTCGTTACTAATCAGTACAGGGACCTCGGAAAACGGGACGCTCAATGATTCGCTCGTTCGCGATTCCGGACATTGAATCGAACTGCGAACTCGGACACTTACGGCAGAATCATCAATGGCAAGGAAATTTAATATCGCTGTGGCTCTACTGATCGTGATGGCATACGCCAGCACGATTGTTATTGGCCTGCGACTTAAGAACTTTTCGTTCTTCCATATCGGTGCGAAGCCTAAAAAAAATGGGCTGGCCTGGACCCCTCCGCCCCTAATACCATTCCAGAGGGGGCACTGGGAGCGAGCATTCGTCGAGGCTCTTTCATCTTTAATGAGACACCCTTGTATGCAACCAAATACACGGGTGCGAGGATGAGTTGTACCCATTGTCACGTAGAGGGTGGTATCCAGCCCTATGCTTCTCCGATGGTTGGAGTTCCTGAAGCCTTCCCCATGTTTAACCGTCGGGCAGGACGCATAATCTCTCTGAAGGATCGCATCGAGGAATGCTTTGTGCGAAGCGAGAATGGTAAGCCAATCTCATATGACGGACCCGAGATGCAAGCAGTGGTGGACTACATCACTTGGGTTTCGAAACCACAGCCTCGCGAAGAACCCTTTGTAGGGAGAGGATTAGTCCACCTTCCTTCTCTACAACCGGACCCAAAACACGGTGCCCAAATCTACGCAACGCAATGCGCAGGCTGTCACGGGCAGCAAGGGGAAGGCCGCTCCCCACTCTTCCCTCCTCTCTGGGGCGAGTACTCGTTCAACGACGGAGCAGGCATGAACGACATCACTAAGATGGCCGCGTTTGTGCAACACAACATGCCGCAGAATCGAATGGGCATCTTATCTCCGCAGGAAGCATTCGATATCTCAGCCTATATTCATTCCCAGCCAAGACCTGCCTTCAATCATGCATTTGAGCGTTTCTAACGCAGCTCATCGAGCGTTCTGATGTAAAGTCCCCGAACGCGTTCATCTTCCCAAACAACAATGAAGGATTTATCGATACGGGAACGATCGGAGACAAACGCTGCACAAGCTGGCTCGGGATCTGAAACTGACAAAGCCGGCATTTCAGGTTATCGGCGCTCGATTGCTAGCGCCCACCACACTCCTACCATCCCAAGATCTCTTGTTCCGTTCTTATATTAGCACGAACGGTCGTGCTAATATGATAGAAGCACTTTCATATGCAATAAATTGCCAGGCAGCTATATCCTGTGCTGCATGGCTACAAGACAGTGAGGTCCTTATTTGCGGACGGCGAAACAGCACGAATGGCGAACTCTTTGCTGAATCCGAAGGAGGCGAAGCATCATGGAAAATGACACAGTTGCTTTTGTCTTGATCCATGGCGCATGGCATAACTCGACGTGCTGGCAGCCGTTGATGGAGCACGTTGCAAGATCCGGTTACGAAACATACGCAATCGACTTACCGGGAGCCGGTGTCCACAGCGTTAATCCCACCAGCTATTCCAACCCGGTTGATGGAACTGTGTTCGCTCGGGAGCCGACGCCGAATTCCGGCGTCACGCAAGAGCAAAGAACGAATGCGATCGTAGAATTAATTAATGGAATTAGGAAAAGCACAGACCGGCCGATCGTCCTTGTAGGCCATTCTATGGGTGGCCTGACCGTCACGGCAGTGGCGGAGGCCATCCCCGAGCAACTCGAGGCGATTGTCTATGTCACCGGGTTCATGTTGGCACCAAGTGTTACCCTCAGTGAATTCCATCGCCATCCTGCAAACTCCTCTTCTGTGCTGCGAACTTTGATCGCTGCGCCTCCAGCAGAGATTGGTGCTCAGCGAATCAACTTCCGGTCGAATGACAAAACCTTCTATGACCGCATGAAACTGGCGTTCGCGGCCGACATTGAAGATAGCGACTTCGCAGCACACATTGCCAACCTTCATTGCGACGAGCCGAACTCTGTAACTCTACTGCCGTCCCCAATGACCTTTGAGCGGTTCGGAAAGGTTCCACGCCACTACATTCGTTGCCTCCAGGATCGAGGGCTTCCGCCAGAGGCACAAACGGTGTTGATCAGAGAAGTAGACGCGGCGATGGAAAATCATACGGTCGTCCACGAATTGCATTCGAGTCACCTTCCTATGGTCTCCCAACCGCAAGCGCTGGCGCAACTCCTGGACTCAATTGCTGCGGAACGATTAAAGAAGAACTCTAGCCGAAATATATAGGCATCGTGAAATCACAACTGCACTATCGCGACCTTGACGCTTCTCCGATTGACAGGCTGACTCGAATGCAGAGGCGGACGCTTTGTCGTCACGATGATCCCAATATTGGCTCTCTTCACAATGCGGCTTTAACGCAACTGAAACGTAAGGATGTTCTCAACCAATGGCTCAGATACTTGTATGTTCAGTTCCGAATCCCGGTCATGTCAATTCCATGCTTACTATCGGTGGGCGCCTTGCTGCTTTGGATCACAAGATTCTCTTCCATACGGGCGAGCTCTTTCGCAACGAGGTGGAAGCTCGCGGACTGAAATTTGTAGGTTTGAGCGGTAAAGCCAATTATGACTATCGAATCTTTCCTGATAGGAGTTTGCTACCCCCAGGCCTTGAGCGGCTCAATCTCATTCGTGAAGCGGTGTTCAGCGATACGCTTCCAGATCAATATCGCGGACTGCAGGAGATCTTGGATGCCCGTGCGATCGATTTGATAGTCATCGACACTCTATTTTATGGCGTCCTTCCACTGCTGATGGAGTCGCGCAGCACGCGGCCTCCGGTAATTTGCTGCGGTATAAATCCGATGCTGCTTACGGGAATCGACGCCGGTCCCTCTGCGGGCCCGGCGAGGACACCGAGAGAGCAACAAGCGGTGGCAACCGCCAATCGAAATTTCCTGAAGGCGCTGGATCCATTCGCCGTCACTCTCACCAACCGTCTCAAGGAGATCAGTGCAGCCTCATTTGCCGGCTTACCATTCAACTGTTTCTATAGTCTCCCTGACCAATTCCTCCAGTTCAGCATTCCGGAGTTTGAATTCGTGCCGTCGGACATGCCCGCCAAAGTGCATCTGGTCGGTCCCCTACCCCCAGAAGCTGGCGCAACATTCGGAGAGCCATCGTGGTGGCATGACCTCGACGGGTCCAGGCCTGTGGTCCTGGTTACGCAGGGCACGCTGGCAAACGCAAACCTCACGGACCTAATTGTGCCCACGCTTACGACGTTGGCCGATGAGGATGTTCTAGTGATCGCGGCAACCGGAAAATCAGACTCGGGAATATCGACCGTCAACCACAACGCGCGAATCGTTCCGTTCGTTCCATTCGATCACCTGCTGCCAAAGGTTGATGTATTTCTAACCAACGGAGGCTACGGAGCAGTAAACCAGGCGCTGACGTTTGGCGTGCCGATTGTCGCGGCGGGTCAGACGGAGGATAAGGGGTGGGTATCGCAGCGCGTGGAGTGGTCTGGAGTTGGCGTCAACTTAAGAACGTCGACGCCCAGCCAGGTCCAGATCCGCACTGCAGTTCACGAGGTTTTGTCAAACCCTTCCTATCGCAGCTCAGCTCGCGCCCTGAGTCACAAAATTGCTCAATCGGACGCCCTGGGCGCTGTCGAGACGACGGTAAGGAGGCTCCTCCAGAAGGGGGTTCCTGAGGGGAAGGCATAGGTTTGAACAGGGGAGAAGCGCCGAATCCGTGGGGCACGGAGTAGTGGTTCGGCCGATAGCGAACCAACGACGGCGAAAGAACCTGGCACGCGATCTTCTCGCGGGCTCATGGGTGCGACCAGGGGGAAGTTACTTTTACTCCGCCGCAAAACACAACTCTCGCAGCGTCATGTGGTCTAACTCGACGTTAAGCATACTGCAGCAACTCCCACGCATGGGAATGCCTAACGTCTGGGTAGGACGAGTCACTCTTGGAAAGAGTAGGGCAGGGAGATAAAGAAGCTGTCGGCTTTTGCCGGCCTCTGAATCCGGGCCATCCGATATGTCACGCGCAGTCGATCAGCTACTCGCTTCGATCGAACAACGCCCGACCATCCTATCGTGATCCTGACCGCGAAGTCTGGAACGATGTCGGAATCCTCGCCGACCTTCTGGCGCGGTTGCAGCAGTATGATAAAGCCGATCAGCGAGGGACGTTCAACGACGCATTGATTTTTTCTATCCGTGGCGAAGACGGGACTGACTCTCTTGACGCGTAGCATCTACGATTTCGATCTGCTAACGCAGCTGATCCTGATCGAGAAGTTTCTCTTTACGAACTGTAGCCGAACTACTCCAAGATATCCAGGCAAGGATGGCGCAACCCACAGTTCCAGACCAAACGATTTTGTGGAACCAGAGGTTTCGTGGCAGTAGACGGAACGAAATGCTGTTATTTCAATCGCCTGAAGATGGAACAACTATTGCATTTGCTGCGGTATGAGAGAACTGAAGTATCGCGTATGCGTGGCCGGAACGCGCTGGTCACATCCGGCCTTGCCGGGCTTCACAAGCGAAGATCGACAAGTACTGAGATCACAGCATACTCTTGCTGGATCGGTGGCCACTAGCACTCGCCGCGCCTCAATCTCCTGTTACTCACGGTTCATCGAACCAGAGACGGTCACTCTCAGTGCAGTGCAAATAAGCCGAAGGAGCGACTCCCACCAAGCACATTTGGCGGGGAATCATAACTATAACTACCGTCTATTTCGGGTGAGGCTTCCCCTGGCTTCGGGGACCTTTCTTGGACGGCACTGATTTCGAAGCGTTTCGGGATTGTACTATCAACTTTTCGAGTGACCTGTCTGCCCGTTCATCCGCCCGGGTATCGCGGAAAAACCGAGTCGAAATATGATGGGCAAGATAAATGCCTTGTAATTCCCAAAAGAATTGATCCACGTCCGTGTCTTTGCGTAGGTGTGCTTCACGAATCGCTCCGAGGATAAAATTCTTGAACATCTCGTGCCAGAGTTTGACGTTCTTCAGCATGCCATCCCGAAGAGGTCCATCAACGTCATCCAACTCGAACATAGCCGCTGCTACAGGACATCCACCCGAGAGTCCCACTTTCGTGTACCAGCCAATCCAAGCGTGAACGGCGGCGATTAGTCGTGGGAGTCCGTCGGACTCCTTGAGCGCAGCAGTCTCAACATGTTGGATGGCGAGCGAGAAGGCTTGGTCTAACAATTCCAGTTCGACATGTTCCTTCGATTTGAAATGGGCAAACAACCCACTCTTGGACATTCCGACTTTCTCAGCCAGTCCTCCAAGACTTACACCCGCCAATCCCGCCACGCTAAGAATCTGTAGGCCCGATCCGATAATACGTTCCCGAGTTGAAGAGCTCGCATGTGCCATAGCCACCAATAGTACGACCAAACGTGCTATTTTACATTTAACCGTCGTTTTTAGCGACTCGGGAGCGCTCGTCCCGAAGTGGAGTGCAACTCGTGCCAATGCTAGATCTCGTGGCAATCATCAGGTCGTTCCCTCGAGGCTGCTATCGGGTCTCAACGACCGTGAATGTCGATGGCGCGAATATAGGTCTCCCCAAATCACAATTTTCACAATAACTCGTTGCGCAAACCGGCGTTGTAGCTAACGGATTGCCAGCATCAAAGCCCCAAATTATCATTTACCGCAACAACGATCCCCTGATCGGAGCCCAGATACCGCTCGGTCGTCTGGATGGAGGAGTGCCCGAGCAGGAATTTGATCTGCTCCAGATCCCCGCCGCTCTTCCGACAGAGCTTCGCGCAAGTCCGGCGCAGATCGTGAGCGCCGAAGTGTTCGATCCCGATTTGCTTGGATGACTGTTCAACTATCGACCAGACCGCCCAGTCGCTCAGCGTATCGCCATTGATCTTCCCGCTTTTGGAGACCGACCGCAGCAATCGGCCATCTTCGATACCGGCCGCGGTCATCCAGGCATTGATGCCCAGTTTGACCCAGATGGGAACAGCCACCGTCCGGATCCGCCGGCCTTTACCCTCGAGGTCGGCTAGCACCCACCTCCCTTCCCTCTGTTGAATCGTCTCGATGTCGAGCTCAGCCAATTCGTTCCGCCGCAGGGCGCAGCCGACCAGCAGCGCCAGAATCACATAGTCGCGCTTCCCTTTCAGGGTCGAGCGGTCGGGAACCGCCAGCAGATCCTTGGCCTGCTCGCGGGTCAGCCAGTTTCCCAGCCGCGTTCCCTTCTGGTTGATGTTGGGGATGTCGGTCAGGCTGGCCGCCTCCTCCTGCCCGATCATGCCGGCGTGCCAGGCTTCACCCACCATCTTTCGCACCGCCGAGAGCCGGACGTTGATCGTCGAGGGGGATAAAGCTTCCATGCCAGCCCGCCACTCCATTAAAAGAGAACGGGAGAGAGGTCGGCTGGCACAGAAGGCGAACAGGTCGTCGAGCGCTCGGGCGTAGTTGCGCTTCGAATGTGGCGACGCTACCGAATCCAGCACCCGCTGGCGCAGCAAACTCTGGGCCGGGGTGAGGGCCAAGGGCTCCGCTTCCCTGCTTTCTGACGGTGGAGGGGCCAAAACGAGCTCGGTTGTCATAAAGTGATTTTACCTACGACAATTGCCATTATCGTAGGCGATATATGCTCAAAATAAACGACTTAGACATCCCACTCCCGTGCGAAGAGTTATTGACGGATCTCTCAACACCTGATTTGCAACGCTACTTCGGCAGGAACAATAGGAGGAACATAGCCGAGCTGAAACAGTCCAAACGCCCTAAACCATCGCAGATTTGTACTGCAAGGAAGCCCTAAAAGGCTGGCGACGGTTCGATCCCGAATCCGGCACCACATTCTCAAAGACATACCAATTTCCAGAAGTCTAATGTAACCGACACCTCCTTCGGGGCTCTACATATGACCGGCCGTGTCGAAGCTAGAAGCAAGCGTATCCAAGTTGATAGGTTGTGGAGGCAGTGAGCGCCACGAATCCCGAGAATATGACGAACCCTGTTGTGGCGGGCGAACTTATGATCAGGTTGTTCAACGCTGTTCCTGTGGCTGCGTTTTGAGCAGTGGGGATACAGACGTTAGGGGCCTGCGCCAATGGAGTTGCGAAGAGAACCGTCACCGCGGCGGAAACCGCAACCGGCGAGGCCCCGGTCGTGAACAGGACCGTGCCCGAGACATTGGTACTGCCGGGAGTGAGTGAGACTGCGGTCGGGAAAGATCCAGCCCCGGGTCCGGGGACGACGGTGGGAACAAGCGAGCTACCGATAAACTGGCTGGCTGCGATCTGTCCAGCCTTGAGAGGTGCGGAAGAATCTGCATAGGTTCCATTTCCCAAGCACAACTTCATAATCCCGCCCCCGCACGGAGAGAGGCCGAGAAAGTTTGGATTCGCCGTAGGATTGGTTGACCATCCCAAAACATAGGTACTCCCGTCGACGCGAAGATTACTTGGGGACAGCAGGGCTCTGGTGTTGGTGTTCCATACCAGGTGGATGCTTCCATCAGACGCCCATTCGCTTCGATTGTCAGTATTATTCAACTGGGTGGTTCCCTGCCAGTGAAAGACCGCACCTGGAGCTATAGAAGTTTTCATGGTTACTCCTAAGGCGTTCATGAATCCGTTGGCCACGAATTGTGTGGCAGCTCCGAGTTTGAGCAAGGTTGCTCCAGTGCAAGAGCCAGAACCATTCACACATTCCGCCCGTAGGAATAGGACATCGTCGCCTTGGTTTCCGCCCACTTTGCCAGTACCGCTGACCGACATTACCGTGCCGCTGGCATCAGAGGTCTCCAGAATCCCGTCGATATAGCTATGGTAAAGAAAGGTTCCTTCCTCTACGGAGAAACCAATCTGATTTGTTCTAATACCTGCGCGAAACCCGCGAATCGAGGTATATCCGAAGCTGTTACTGAAGGCCGTACCGACGGTGTTGGTGAAGCGCATCGCAATGGAGTTGTTACTTGAGGTGATATCGACTAGTGCCAAACCCTCAGTGAAAGAGACCGTATTGTCGAACCAATAAGCAGATGAGGTCGGCGTTCCATTGAAGTTGTTTACTGCAACGTTAGTAAGGTGAATCTTCGAGATGTCACCAGCGTGAATGCCACTGATGGCGGACGCAGAGGTGTTGTAGATCGAACAGTTATCAACGGACGGACCTTGATTGGGCTGGGTAGCAGCAGAACCGGCGATCTGCGCGTGAGGCAGAATCCGAATCGCATCTCCTGATCCGGTGTAGGTCAAGATGACACCCGGTTCGCAGTGCAGATTCACATAGGGCGAATCGAGGACGATGGTCGTGCTGAAGTCGTAGTTCCCCGCCGCATTATAGGCGGGGATGGTGACGGATCCTCGTGCCCAGACTTGCCCGTTCTGTGTCACCGTGGGCAACGTAGCAATAACGGCGTTGACCCATGACCCAATATCCGGGACCTGGCTTGTGGAATCTACAGCTGCCCCTTCATCGGAACGGGTCACCATAAGAGCATTGCCTGCTATGAGCGCCGACGAAGCAGTCTCGGTCCCGTGGATCCTGTTTGCGATAACCGGCGATATAGGAGTGTCGGAATGGACCGGCACTCTGTAGTTTTTTTCAAAAGTCACTGCATTGCTTCCATCCACCAAATCTATCGTCTTTTTGGCAACCGAACTGAAGTGGGCTCGGCTTGCCGCGAGATGGAACTGGGCACTCAGCTGTGCGGTGGATGTAACAAGGAAAATACCTGCAGCCACACGCATACTATTGTGAAATGGGTTGAGTTTACGACTCGTCATCAGAACGCTCACTAGTCTCTACTTCGGTTTTCGCGCGTGACGGCGCCTTCGGACGAAGCTCCGACTAACCTTGGGCACACGACGCAAGATAAATGAATTGCCAGGAGGGAATAGTTCGGCTAACTCCGAGCCGCAAGGCACCTAAGGCCGCACCCAGATACTAGCGTTCTTGGGGAGGTCCTGGAATACAACTTATGGTATTCCAGGCGATAGTCTGGCGCAGTTACAAAGGGGTGATTCCATGCAAAACTGAAATAGCGCCAAGTGACCGGAACTCCGGCTGATGTCGTGGTTCGTGGACCGCGCTCTTGTTCCGTTACACAGCATCATCTTGATGACTGGAGTTCCTGGGACGGAATAAACATCACTGGCTAAAGGGCTGGCGACGAAACAAAGAAGCTTGAAGACGTTGAAGAACTCAACGAAAAGGGATTAAGCATCCGTCTCGGCGAGTAGCAGTAACGAAGGTATAGTCCCGTCGCTCTACATATGGAAGCCCACGCTTTCGGCCGTCGAAAACTGCTGAACGACTTCGACGGCGGACGACTTCACTACATCGTGCGACAGTTTGCCAACGAGGGACGCGGCGTTATCCGTGTAGATGTGTGCGTCATGAGATCCTCTCGAAACAGTGACATATGCGAAGCGTTTGTTAATCAGATCTGCGTGCATGTCGCTAGCGAGATTTACCATGACACGCTGAGCGGTGAGTCCTTGGGAACTATGACTCGTGACTGCGTAGCCGTGGTCGAAGTGCCGCATTTGGTTAGCGTCGAACCTGACTAATTTTCCATTGTCCATCTTCACGGCGAACTGGCCGTCCTTGCCGATATGCTGTACTGTGCCAAGGTCGCGGTTGGCAACGTCTAATTCTTTGGACGGTGCGGTGAAGCTCAAACGGTCGCCCACCGCAAACTCCTGCTCCAATTCCCGGTAGACGTTCACGCCGTAGAGCCGCGTTGGATTGTAAGTGACGGTGGCTCCATCTTCTTTCTGAACGGTGAGCAAATTGTCTTTGGGGCGTGTAGCGATCACCTTTGTATGGCTTTGCTTCCCAATGCCGATGTCCTGGCTGCCGCGCGGGTAGTGGAGTACATCATCTACCGCATAGCGAGCTGCCCAGGTCCGGTCCGCTCCTGTCATGTCGGAACGGGGAGCAAGTATGCGCATCGGATGATCTTCCAAGGCCACCGTGCCATGGGCCCGCAATTCGGAACGTACTGCCTGATTGATCTGACGGCGCGAGGCGTTATCGGGGGAGACAACAATGGTGTTGTCCGGGCTAGCGGCATAGCTCCGCGCAATGGTGGCAATGCGCTGCTGCGCATCGGCGATCTCGGTGACGCGACCCTGGCGTTCCAGCAGCGTCACACCCTCCGCGATCTCGCCACGGGACAGATGCTCAACCGCCTTCAACAGCTCGGGAGCTTCTAGTTGACGCACGATCTGGTCAAGATGTGTGGTGCTCATCCCTGCATTGATCAACTGCTCGAAAGGTTTGCCCGCTTCGACGCCCTGATGCTGGCGGGTGTCTCCGATGAACAACACGCGGTCGCTCGATCCGAGTTTGGCAAGGAAGTCACGGAGCTGTTTCGTGCTGGCAAGACTGGATTCGTCCACCATATAAAGATGACGGTCGGGGTTCGGCTGGCCGGGACGGACGAGGAAACCCTGTAGGGTGTCGGCAGAGATACCGGCGGCGCGGAGCTGGTTGGCGGCGCGGGATGTCGGGGCGAAGCCTTCGACGACATAGCCGCGTTGTTCGGCTGCTTCACGGACCGATTTCAAAAGGGTCGTCTTCCCGACACCAGCCCGTCCCTCCAGCCCTTGCACGACATCGCGCGAGGTCAGAATCTCCTCGGCGGCAGACCGCTGTCCGGCGTTAAGATGCTGCTGCTTTTCGGTATGGGCGACGGCAGCTTGGATGGGCATGATCTGCTCGGCGCGACCCTGGCCCTGTTGCATCCGGCGCAGGATCTCTCTCTCGGCGCGGATCGTTTCAGCGGTCGTGAAGCTCCGGCCTGAGTCGTGCTTCTGTCCGGGCACAAGCTGGAACTCACCTGCGGCAATGCGAGCCTCAAACTCGGCGCGAACTTCCGAGTACGTTGTTTCACTCATACCGCGTCGCAAAGCATCGCGGTAAAGCTCACGCTCATCGGTGACCGCTTCCCGCTCAAAGCTGCGGTCGCGGGCATAGGTGACAGCCTGTCGTGCAACCTGTCGCGAACTCTCCCGGTCGTGCTCGGGCGCATATTCCTGACCCCGCCTCCGTGCCTCCATCACAACTTTGTCTGCCTGGTTGCCGAATTCGGATGCAATCTGCCGATGGGCGGCCAGGACATCCGCGGGCGAGTGAATTTCCTTGCGGTCACGGGTAGAGTGAGCGGCGATCTGCGCGGCCTCCGGCCCCTGATAGCCGGTCTTTTCCAGATGCTCACGTATCTGCTGGCTGCGGGGGCTGGAGGCGTCAAGGTAATCCTGTGAGTAGCCTTTGATCTCCGGTGCGCCACTGCGTCCCGGCTCAATCTGGTAACCAAGATTACGAAGTCGATAGGTCAGTTCCGATTGATAGACGGCAGTGACAAACTGCTGCGACTCGAACAGACCGCGCTCCTGCAAGGCTCGCGTTTGTCCGTTGTCGCGCATGGCGACATTGAAAATGACGGCGTGGGTATGGAGCTGCGGCGCGGCGTAGCCGTCCACGGGGCGCGCGGTGTCATGCTCGAACTTGGCGGCGATGAACTCCCCGGTGGTCTCGGCAGTGTGATTGCCGCCGATGCGGGCTTGCGTGTACCTTTCCAGCTCGCTCAAAGCGACGTTTACCGCTTCCCGGTGCGCGTCCCGCACCCGGTCATCCCCACCGACGAGCGCGGTGAGTGAGACCGACTTGGGCGCGGAGAATGTGGCGTCCCAACCGGCACGATGTTCTACCGGCGCAACCGCCTGCCCATCCGCGCCTTCGTACTGCTGTACGACGCGATGACGTACAAGCTGCTCGGCAGTATGAGGGTGCTGGCCGTCCGCGAGCCGCGCAAAGTGTTCCTCGCTTACGGCTCCTGCGAGGTCGAACTTTTCAGCGAGCTTGCCATGCCACTCGCCCAAAGTTCGGTCGTCTTGCTTCCAATAATTCTGTTCCGCAGACGTGAACTCCTTGGCGTGGTAGGTCTGCGCCTGCGTTGCGGAAAGCGGTTTGGAGATGGTCAACATGGCTAATCTCCCAACGAGAATCCGGTCTCGACGGGCTCGTCTTCGCTATCTTCACGACCGGTGGTTGCCGCTGTATCAGCAGACTTCGGCGGCTTCTTCGTGAGCGTCTTTGGATCGAAGGTAAGGTCATCGTCGTCCAGCGGACGCGGCACAAATGCGGGCTGCGTGGCGGGGATGTCGTGATACGCAAAGGAGAATCTGGCTACCGTGTTCCCCAGCTTCAGGAATGCGTGCCTGTCGGGGAGTCCGGAGATCTCCGAGTCCAGTACCAACGGCTCGACCTGGCGCTCTATGCTGAAATTGTTGCCTGCCCGCAGCCCGGTGGAGTGCGTCTCCCGCAGTCGCTCGATCTCAACCTTGCCAATGGCGTTCGACATCCACTCGGCGGCCTTGGGCTCCGTGGTTTTCAGGAATATCTTGGTGGCCGGCTGCGATAGCATCACCTCGGCCAGATGACCGTAGATCATCTCAAGCTGGGCCTTGCCCTGAAAGCCAAGGATGAGCGGGTTCTTCGCCTTTCTGTTCTCTGTGATCGCAGTATGCAACTGCGGCAGGCGCTGCAGGCTAGCCAACTCGTCCAGCACGAACCAAACGGGATGCTGGCTCTCTTTCGGCTCATTCAAGAGACGCAAAACGAGCAGGTCGATCCATAGACTGTGAAGCGGACGCAGGGCCTCGCGTTCGCTTGGCTTCGATGTAATGAAGATCCATCCTTTTCTTTGTTCCGCCCATTCGGTTGCAGTCCAATGACTCGCGGACTTCTCTTTCCGGGGAAGCATTCGCAGGCTATCGGCAATCAAACCGAGAGAGGCCAGAACGCCGTTGCGCTGCTGCTGCGCTCCCTTCGCAATCATCATCGCCATCTCCGTGTTCTGGACCCGGCGGTCGATCTCGTCGGGGTTCGCCATCCACTCCACCAACTCCTGCGGCGATGGGCCGAAGGTCAGCAGATGGGCGAAGATTTTCTGCGGAGTCTCAGTAAAAAACTCACCCTTCTTGTCCGTAGTCGGTTGATACAGGGACGCGGCAATGGCCCTGGCCTCGGCACGGCGGCGCAGCTCTTCGGACGGTCCCCAATAGGGGCAGCGTGCATCGAGAGGATTCAAAATGATGTCGCCGCGGCTGGGGTCATAGAATCGCTGCACGAACTCGCAGGCTGGGTCGTACACGATGGCAGAATGGCCGCGCTCCTTGATCTGTACGAGGAGCTGCATAACCAGCCTGGACTTGCCCGCGCCGGTATCGCCCATGATCTCGATGTGTTGTCCTTCGGCGCGTTGCGGGATACGCATGAGGTGCTTTGACTCGGTGGTTTTGAACCCGACGCCATCGCCTCGGACGGCCTTGTTGAAGCCTTCTGGCGACACAAGTACCGGCCCTTTCAAGAGTCGCCCGTACTTCATCTCTTTGAGCCGTTGAATATCTTTACGGACGGCGAACGGGAGCTGGAAAAGAAACGCGGCAAGTCCTGATAAGAGAGGAATACGGAAGATGCCCGCGAACGTATCCCCGTCGTAAACGAAGCGCCGCAGGTACTCGTGAAGGGGCCGATTCATGTAACCGACCTTTGCTCCCCGATACAGAAAAACAACCCCTGCGGCGCGAGCAGCCGGGGAGAGTGCGAGTGGAATCGGCTTGCCGATCGGCTGTGGCGTGGAACCTGGCTGCACATCGGGCTCGGTAACAGGCCGGACGTGATGCTGGCGGTCGGCTACGGTCACAAGCTGGTACTCATTGCTCTGGCGCATGGTGCCAAGGAAACCCGTTTCGGCGTAGCAGGAGAGGTAATAGCGTTGCAGCGGCGTCATGACAAAGGCGAGGTGGAGGTAGACGCAGAGCAGGCTCACCACGAGCGCAAGGAACACGGCTCCGAAGCTGTAGACGGGATAGTGGGGTGGACGGACGATGGTTTCTTTGCGTCCCCATTGTGTGTCGCTCATGGCTGTTCTGTTGTCCCTTCCGCATAGCTGGCAAGCATATCTGCGGCCGCTTTGCGCTTATTGGTTTTCACGTACCGGAGCATTTCCTTGAATTGCTCGACGTCATCTTTTCGCCGCGCAGCAACGGCTCAAGGGAGTTGATGAGCAAGAGACGTAGGGCTTGCACTTCGGCAAACAATGGCGCGCCATCGCCGTGTTGCTGTCCGTTCGCGGCATCCAACAGGACTTCCCGTGTCCATTCGCGGAGATTCTTTCCGCAGCTTGCGGCAACCCGCAATAACGCTCTTTCTTCACTGCGGGTAAACCGCGTAGCGATGCTCTGCGTGCGGGTCTCCCGTCCCTTAAGCCGCTGGAGGCGGCCTTCGATTTCAGAGGTCTGTGAAAGCATCACTGATCCTTCTGCGGCCAACTTCGCTGGCGGTTCCGAATGGAACCTCGCGAATTTGTTCTCGGTGGCAAGCCACTTGTTTTCTGCATGTTTCCCGCTGGAACCAAATTGGTTCCAAACGCAACCCTGCGAGGGATGGAGTGTCAATCTTCTTCCGGTGCGCAGCACCGTAGTGGCTCTGCCACTGCATTAGCAGCGGGATCATGCTTTCGACCCCGCCACGGATGCTGCTGTTTGTGCTGGCGATAATGCGGCGGATACCGGCTTCTTTGCTGGGGGCTCCGCTGCATCATTAGCTGGCGCTCTCCGAATGCGAAGCGTCGAAGAGGCCTGCTTCGCTTGTGGCGTCTTCAGAAAGTCCTGGAAGTCACGGTCTTTCAGGAACACATAAGCAAGCGCCTGTTCCACGACATCATCCGCTGATGCGCGAATGAAAGCGGCGTACTGATCGACCTGCGTAGCGGTTGAGTCAGTGAGCCGGATAGAGGCACTGACCTGACGGGTTTGGATGACTTCGAGTAGTGGCATTGCTGTTCTCCTTTGGGTGATAAATTCAAGCGACCTTGTTGCGTGCAATCATGCGCTGTGCCGTGGCCGCAATCTCCCGCGCACGAGCGGAGCAAAGTGCTGCGGGAATCTCAGGCTGTCTGCGGCTCTCAAGCATGGCGACTACGTCCGCGATGGATGTGCCTTCCATCAGCCAGAGACGGGACGAAGCCATGTCCACGGTGCGTTGGGCGTAGTAGGTGGGATTGGGCTTGTCGGAGCGCCGCGAAGCCAGCTCCAGCGTGAGCGTCACGGCGTCTTTGCCGTGGGCAAGCTCACGCGAGATCCAAGCCCAATCATGCTCGGAGTTGGTCTGCATATCCCGGCGTATCGGCTGTTGCGGGATCGGCGGAATCATGCAGGCTTCGCGCAGGACATACAGGTGAAAGTCATCCGGCTGATAGGTCGCATCAGAGGGATATTCGACGGTGACGAGTTGCGCGGGATCGTACTTGCAATTCTTGAATCCGGGGATGCGAAGAACCCGGTTGCAGTCCGTGCACGAGATGTCGCCGTGGAAGCCCATTGCGAGGAGCTTGAGCGTCATCTCTTGCGTGTAGAAGTCGAAGTCCTCAACGCGCCACAACACCTGGTACTTGCCAGCCGATGTGGAGACGATCACGTTCGGCTCTGGCACAAGCTCGGAAGCACGGAGCGCAGCAAGCCGGGCCTCTCCGTTCACGTCGATGTCGATATAGAGATGGCGAATGGAAGCGATGCAATCCTTGGTGCGCTTCCGGCTGCCGGAGAGCAGCGGATTGGCAGCCACATAGATATTCGCTCCGTGGTGGTTTTCATGAGCGAGCCAGCCACGGTAACGTGGCGCGAGCGCACGTTCCAAAGGAACGATGCGTTGTTCTGTCTTTGCTATGCTCTCGTTGCGAAGCAAGAGAGCGATGATGTCGCCCGGAGCGAAGCAACGGGTAAGAAAGTCCTGGGCTGTTCCATTCATCTCGATACCTCCAATCCGACCTGTACTGCGAGCGCGATGCCACGGGCCTTTAGCAGCCGAAGAAGCCCGGCTGGACGCCGGACTCTTCGGAAAGGAGGAAGGGCCTATGCGGCCTCTTCCTCGGTGGATTCATCCTCGTCTTCCGCTGCCGCTTTGGCGGCACGGTCCAGCTTGAGAATCGAGTTGACCCGAATCTCCCAAACCGTCACTTCCGTGCCGGTCTTCGTGCTGTCGTACTTGCGGCTGCGCAACTCGCCCTCGACCTGGATATGAGCGGCCTTCTTGAGCGTGGCGGCGAACTCTCCGAGCTTCCCGAAGACGACGCAACGGTGCCATTCGGTGTGCTCGATGTACTTGCCGTCCTTCTTGTAGGAGGACTTGGTTGCCAGCGAGAGAGTGGTGAGGCTGCGGTCGTTGTTGGTGCGAACTTCTGCATCAGCGCCGGTAAATCCGATGAGGGTGACTTTGTTTGAGTACATGATGGTGATCTCCGTTTCGTTGAATTTCCCGTAACCTGCTCGGGTCACACTTGGCAAAGCCAGCGAGTGGGCCCGGCTCCCAAGCGCCAAGGAGTGCTTTCTTGGCGGGGCCCGAAAGAAGTTTGCGCGGTGTTCTTTGCCGCGGTTCTCAAACTTCTTTTGGGAGGAACCGAGACCCCGTAGGGGCGACATCGTTGAAGCAGAACGACGCCGAGCCGCAGGGCGCCGGTTTGGCCCCGAAGCGTGACCCCGAGCAGAGGACGGGATACGAGGCGGAAGGCTCCCCGATGCACCGAAGTCAAACTCTCGATCTCGGCGGTGAATGTTCGCCCATACCGCAGCCCATCTCATCGCCACAGAGGCTCCATAGAAGGAGGGCTCAGAGCACCCTCCGTTGCGCTCTCGACTATGCCGGAATGCCACGCTGGGCGCTTTTAGGGACGAGTTGGGCTGTGCAGCCGTTTTGGCAGCATGACGGTACATCGAAGTGACCTCGATTCGGGTTCGGTTCTCTAGCTGTATGCCTGATGCTCAGGCGGCGGAAGCACGATAGATGTCCTCCGTCTGGAAGCTCTGGTCCGCGTGGGTGTATCCGGTGACGGTAATCAGCTCGCGCACGCGGCGACGGCCCGTGGCATCGCGCTCGCAGTACAGAACGAAGTCAATGGCCTCTGCTGTCTCGGAGCGGATGAATGCGTGATTCAAATTAGCCCTGGCACTTAGGGCCAAATCCGACAGCCTATTGAGGGCATCCCATGCGGACTTTGCATGGATGGTGGAAAGCGTCCCACCATGCCCGGTGTTCATCGCTTGCAGCAGGTCATAGCCACACTCATCGCGTATCTCGCCCATGATGATCCGGTCGGGACGATGACGCAGAGCGGCAGCTAAGAGCTGACTCGGAGTGATGGCAACCTGGCCGGGAATCGCCTCAACAGCCTCCCAGCGGACGGCATTGGGATGCGATACCTTCAGCTCTGCCGGTTGCTCGATGACGACGAGACGCTCCTGCTGGGGAACGTGGTCAAGCAGCGCCTTCATTAAGGTCGTCTTTCCTGAGCTGGTTCCGCCGCTGATGATCCCATTCTTTCTCTCGTTGATGAAGTGGATGACTTTGTCCCGAACGGACTCCGGCAAGCTGCCAGCGGCGATCAACTCATCGGAGGTGTACCAGCGATTGAATTGGCGGATGGTCAGGGTCGGTCCATTGATCGAAGACGGAGCGCCCACGACCGCCACACGCGAGCCGTCCGGCAAGCGTGTATTCAGGATCGGATTCTGCATTGTGAGGTCTTGCCCGAGGATGCGAGCCACCCTCTCGATAGCGGCCTGTAGCCGGTCGTTCGAATACGGCGTCGCCAAGGGGATATGCTCGATGACGCCGTTCCGATCCGCATAGACGCCGGTGGTGCCATTAATCATCAAGTCCGAGATGGACGGATCTAGGAGCAGCGCCCGTAACTCCTTAGGAAAGAACGGCAATATAAGGTGGTAGCTCATTTCGTCGCTCCTGGGGCTGGCATTGCCGGGAGTGCCGGCAACGCTGTACTGGTTCCGGGCGCTATGGGGTCGACCGAAAGCCTGTTCTCGTGGAACTCCGTGATGGTCAATCCGAGCGGATTGATCATCTCGAACTGCGGGAAGATGCGGGCCTGGTCACTGACCTGTTTCGGGTTCAAATAGTAGGTAATGCTGAGCATCCAATGTTCTGTCCGGGGCTCGCGAGAGTTCTGAGCGGAGTAGAATCTGTCGATGGCTACAAGGGCCGTCCCACGGGCAATACCTGCGCCCTGGACAGTCTCCTCGGACATGGACGTAATGGTGACATTCTTCACCTGCACGTCGCTGGTCTCGATCTGTCCGCTACAACCTGCGAGACGAGATGATTGGCGTTGTCTGCCGTCATCAATTGCGAGGCGAGCGTTTGCGACAAGAAGTAGTAGTTGAGCGGGTACTTCTTCGCGATGGTGTCCCGGCCAATCGTGTAGCGATAGCTGGCCCAATCGGTGAGGTAAGTCCGTACCTCGCCCTCGCGGGGGCTGTAGTTGAGGTCGCTGTATTGGATTGCCTGGGCGCGGCCCATCTCGTCGATACGGATGTAACGATTGGCGATCGGACGGTGCGCCAAAGAGAAGTTCAGCCACATTGAACCAAGCAGCAGCACGGTTCCGGAAACAATGATGAGGCGGTATGCTTTGCGCTCCGCATAGTGGGAGGCATAGACCTCATTCCCGATGTGGTCGGTAAGCAGGGCTTGCTCCGGCGTGAGCGCGCTTTCAACGGGTGCTGTGTGTGTGGACATGGGGGACTTGGCTCCTTTCCTCGATCGCGTGAAAGACGACAACGGTATAGATCAATCCGGCGATAAGGCATCCAGCAAACAGCACCAGAAGCATGTAGCGAAAAGGCCTAGCCAAGCCCAGACGCCGGAGCATTAGAACGTCAACGAGCCACCAGAAAGACATCGTCTATATCCCCCCTGCCATTGCCACGGTGGAAACAGCTTTGCCGATGAATCCGCCCATGCTTCCCGCCATCCCAGCAGCGCCTCCAAAGATGGCCTGGGTCATGCTCGGAATGAACAGCATATTAATGATGAAAGCGACGAAGACCATTAAGCAAGGGATCAGGTTGGCAATCCACATATCCATCGAATAGTTGCCATTGAACGTCTGCTGCAGAAACCCGTTCATGAATCCGGCCCACACATAGATGAAGGCGGCAGCCACAGCGCGAATCATCGCGAACGAGATGAGCACATCGAGGAAGTGAAAGAACTTCGCCTTGAAGGTCTGCGTCATGAGCAACGGCACAAAAACAGGACCAAAGAGCGCAGTCACACCGTAGAGGATGAAGGCGCTGCAATTGATGACGAACAAGGTGGCCGAGGCCAAGCCGAGCATGATCTGTACCAGCACATAACAGAGGATCTGGACGGGTGCGGTGAAGGAGGGCATGGACGTTCCATCGCCAGCGTTCTTGAGCAGCTGAAGCAACTGGTCCAGCGAGTGCTGGTCGAACGCTGCAACCATCGCTTGTGCGATGTAGCTGAAGAAGTGATTGATGCCGAAGCTCGCGCCGGGAAACGGATTCACCCAATAGTTCAGCAGCAAGCTGCACACGATGAGCTTGAGCAGAAAGTGGGTAAGGTCGCCCGCACGCACGGGATGGTGATGCGGCCGGAACGTCATCGTGCTGGTGTTCCAGTTGATGACCATGTTCACAAGGGTGAAGAGCGAGATGCAGCTCAGCTCCGTCCAACCGAACTGGGTCAACGCGCCGCCATTCTGCGTGGTGAGGTTGGTCAGGTTGTTGGTGAACTGGTAGAGCCAGTCCATGCCCGACGATGCGGACGGCAGTGCTTGTGCGAGAACGGCGATGCTCATATCGGTCTCCGGTGAAATCAGGGGATATAGCTCTTCCAGGTCTTGCCTTCGTTACCGGCTGCAGAATTATGCCGTTTCTTGTGCTGCTCTACTTTCTTGCGAAACGCTTCATCTTCTTTGTTGCGCTCCTCGGCATCGTGCTGTTGTTGTTCAAGAATGGCGGCGGCCTTGTGAGCCTCATGGCTCTGGTAAATCACGGCACCGCCGATGGCCGTCAGCGCCGCAAGGATGGCAAGTAGGATCTTGGTGTTGATCGCTTTCAGCATCATGTCTCCGAATCAGGGAAGATAGGTCTGCCAGGTGTTACTTTCATTCGCCGCACTCACGTTGTTGGTTGAGCGTTGCTGCTGGACAAACGCGGCGGTGTTGAGATCTTGCGCCGCAGCGTTCCTGCGTTCCATGTTCGTGACGGTCATCTGAGAGGCAAGGCAGGCTTGCAAGACGCCTTGCGATTGCATCTCGGACATCTTCTGGGCTTCGGCAGCATTCAGGAGATTAAGCTGCTCGACCTCGGTGTTGGTGCCATCGCTACCGTCGAGCTGCTGCGAGGCGAGCGTGTTGTTTGCGGTGACGTTCTGTGTCCTCGCGCCTCTGTACTGGCCGACTGCGGTAAGGCAGTCGGGAGAGATAGAGTCCGATGCCTCGATCATGGCAAGTTGCGAAAGCTGTGCGCTTCCCGGCGTCTGCCCTTGCAGGTATGTGGTTGTGTTCCCGCTTACCTTGATTGTCCCGGCAGTCCAGGGCCGTGGACGACGCACTGGGCGAGTTCGTATTGAGCGCGATGCTCATGCCGCTCGTCTCACCAAACATATTGGCGACGTTGGCGTTCTTCATGGCATTCAAGGTCGTCTGCCACTGCTGCTTGAGTGAGAAGTGTGTGATGTTGTTCTGGAGCATCTTGTACTGCGACTCCAAGGTCGTGAGCTGGGAGACAAGACTGGCATAGCTAGTCGGGTCGAAGACGATGTCGCCGATCCCGAAGAGAGCGAAGCTAGGTGTCGCGGTCAACAAGAGCAGACCGCCGGTAAGAAGATACTTGTTGCGTTTGGTCATCACGAGTTTCATACAGCCTCCTTTGGGGGAAAAAGCTAGAACCACTGCGGGCGGGTGGGGTCCAACCTGTCCAGGGAAAAGTGACGGATGTCGGTCACGATCTTGCATGGAAACGCCGTCACAGCGTCAACGGTCTGGGCAAACCAATCGAGCGTGCTGGCTACAGAGCTATGTCCGACCGTCGAGATGAGAAGAGCGAGAGCCAGCATGGATGCACTGACTGAGAGAATGAGCCTGTTGCGTCTTGTAATGTTGAGTGTGGTCCTAAGCACAACCTCCTATTCCTGATCCACGAACTGGCGGGCAACCTGTGGAATCATCGCAACCCACCCGGAACCGCACCGCTCGATGGCTTCCGCAATGGTGTATCCCTGTTCCATAAGCCAGTCGGCACGATTGAGGACCAGAGCAACAGCGACTTTCTCACCAGTGGACTGGACAGCCCAGGCGTCGTGACCGCCGCGCTTGGCATCCTCCGCTTTGCGGAGCAAATGGTCGTATCTTGAATTGCTCTCATCCATACGGGCACCTCTAGGGAAAAGCGTTTACATGGTCGGATCGACGCGATGCTCCGCGTAGGAGGGAATTAGGATGTCGCGCCCAACGTATACGCGGGCACGGGAACCTTCCTTGAGCGTGATGACAGGCAGGCGATTCAGAAAGTGGTTCAACACCTGCTCACCCTCGGTGGCCGACTGCTCGGAGATCCCGCTGCGTATCTGGGATGACGCTGTAAGCACACTGCCGTTGTTGCCGATCTGCGCCAAACCACCTAAACCGCCCACGGCTGCAGCCGCGCCGAAGGCCATCAGATAGCCGTGGTCTACTTTGGTCGCGAGGCCAGTAGTGCCTAATGGGTCAAGGCCAATGTACTTATCGAAGTCAAGCGAGAACCCATCCGGGCAAACGGCGCGATGGAAGGTGACGAACATCTTGCGCTGCTGGGCATTTCCCACGCTCTGTACTGTGCCGATCAATCGTGTCCCCTGCGGCATGAGAAGCTGCTGATGGTCGTGAGAGTAGTAGTCGGTGGTGAGCATGACCAGGATCGGGCCGCTCAACCCGCCGTCAATATGGTTGGTGACAACCCCTTCAAATACCGTTCCCTCGAAGACGCGATAAAGACGGCCCTGATAGCTATCGAAGTCGTATACGGCCATCGCGTCGGCCTTGGAAGCAGCTCTGGCCTGTTGAGCGGAGGGCACCGGCACAACACCGGGCTTGTCGCTCGCGCTAGTGGGAGATGGACTGGTGGGAGTTTCCTCGACAGTCTGGGGATGCGCCTCCTCACGCTCCCCCAATACAGCCGTTGCCGTCTGCGACGGGACGGCGGCACCGGCACCGGGCGCTGCGCCCGCGTGGGCGAAGTCGATAGCGACCGTATCGCTATTGATGGCGTCCTGCGCTTGTTTTTCCTTCGCAAGCTGTTTTTGCTTGGCCTCTGCCTGAGCCTGCGAGATGTTCGAGGTGTGTTGTGGTGCGTTCGGGCTATTGCCATAGATCGCATCTCGCTGCGCTGCCGTCATCGGCTGTGTCCCGGCGGCCTCTGGACCGGGGACACTCTGTTCGGCCTGTAGTTGCTGCATCGCAGCGGCCAACTCCTGCTGATGTTGGCGCTCCTCAGCGTCTCGCTGGGCCTGCACCTGCTGCTGCGTCGAAAAGCTGTTTACCTGCTGGGCATTCGGCGAAGCGGGGCGCATGGTCATTGCGCTTGCCGGGGCTGCTTTCTTGTTGCCGTTCAACAGGCTCGACACATTGGCGACGCCGATTAGGGCAATGATGACAACGAGGACGATTACCACCGGCATACCCTTTTTGAGTGGTGACTTCGCTTCCGGCTGTTCCGGGACGGTTGCGGGCGGATTCTGGTTTGGCTCGGTCATGGCTAGTTCGCCCCTCCCACGCGGTGAAACTCGACCTTCTGCTTACCGATGGCGAGATACCCTGATCGACCAGAGGGGTACATCCGAAGCGAACGGAGCGGATGTCACCACGTTCAATCGCTATGAGCGCATCGAGAACTTCATCGCGCGTCTCCAACAAGATCCGGGCAAGAACCTTGAATGCGATGCCCGTATCCGTGGGCCTGATGCGACCACCTTTCATCTTTCGGAAGAGGCGGACGGAGGCGTTCTCCTGAAACTGTCGCGCCTGAACACTGAGGTTAGGCTGCGCGGTTCGCAACTCTTCCGCAGCCGCGCGGAATCCCTGTTTCTCCAGGATCGCGAGAAGATATCGAAAGTGACGAAGCTCGGCCCATTCATACATAACGCACCGCTCGACAGGATGACGTGCTGTGGCACTCCACTGCAAACGAGCGGGAAAATCGCACCTCCGCCTGTGGAAATTCTGTCAATCCTGTTTCTAGTTATCAACAGAAATCTCAATTTTGGCCAAACTTACGCCACACGGTGTAAGCGCGCTTCACAACTGGGCTTAGGCGGGGGTGATACGTAAAACGTATCACCCGATAAATGGAAAGTATTAGACAACGCCTTTCCGCCGCGAGAGGCTAGGCACATTTCCCGGTATCTACCGACACCGGGATTCCACATGTGGAGATGCGCTATGGCTTTCGCAGCGAGCGTTCAGCAAATGCCGTCCAGGGATGTCCTTCTCACCGTTGAGGACGTTGCGCAACGACTGAACGTTACGAAGGACTGGGTATGGGATCACTCCTCACGCAAGGCACCGTTTCTTCCTGTCATCCGGATGAGCGACGGAGTTTTACGCTATCGCCTGAGCGAGGTTGAGGAGTTCGTCAACGAGCGCGAACGCGCCTCTGTTTTACGCAGAAAACGCCGGTAAAATAGAAGGTGCCCGCTTGGTTCCCCCACAGAACTGAGGACGTTATGGGTAAGTCGCACCAGAAGGGATGGGTTCTCGTTCGAGGAAAGAAATGGTACGGCTACTTTCGCCGCACAGTCCTCGATCCAGATACCAATCAAACCAGGACAGCCGCGATTCCAGTCGCGCTCGGTCTGAGATCAGAGATGACGAAGACGCAGGCGCGAGAGAAGTTGGAAAGCGAGATCGTCCGCCTCACTGGGCAGACTTCCGAGGATGGCACCGTGAAGAGCGGCATGGTCACCTTCGGATGGTTTGTTCGCAACCGCTACCTGCCACTGAAGCAGGCGGACTGGAGAGAAGAGACCGCCAAGATCAAGACGTACCTGATCCAGGCGGATCTCGTGAACGAGTTCGAAGATGTTCGACTGGAAAGCTTCGATAAGTTCACTCTGCAACACCACCTGAACAGATTGGCCAAAATCCATTCCAAGGACAGAGTCTTGCAGATTCGTTCCTACATGCGGGCCATCTTCGCGGAGGCAGTCGATCAGGACTTCCTCTCAAAAGATCCGGCGCGTATGGTCAAGCCGCCGGCGAACCTCCGTGAGGTCGATAGAACGACCCTTACGTGGGATCAACTCCGCGCGGCCCTGGCGAAGCTGGACGAACTGAGTTTGCGTGATTGGATTCTGATCAAGCTCGATATGTCGAATGCGCTTCGGCCCAGTGAGTTGTTCCCGCTGCGCTGGCGCTGCTTCGATGATGTGAAGCAAGTGCTTGATATTCAGGAGACGATCTACAAAGGCAAGCTTCGTCCGTTTGGCAAGACGAAAGGAAGTCTGACCAAAGTGCCCGTCGCCGGAGTCCTGGCGGAGGAGTTGGTGGAATGGCGAGCGCAACTGAAGAAGCAGGGCAAGGACACCTCTCCGGATGCGTTCCTGTTTCCAGGCCGATTCGGCGGCCCGATGGATTCGAGCAACTATCGCCACCGGGTGCTGCATAAGCTGGCCGACGAACTGGAGTTGCCGAAGCTGACCTTCCAGGTCATCCGGCGCACCATCGCCACGCTTGGCAAGACCAAAGGTCACGTCAAGGACATCCAGGGCATGATGCGCCACTCGAAGGCTTCGACGACGACGGACGTTTACATGCAGTCGCTCGAACCGGAGGTGCGCTCGACCATCAACTCGATTCACTCCGAGCTGATGAGCAATGGCACGAAAGAACCCGATCCTTGGGAACCGGACACAACGGGAAGGCGCTTCCCTGGCGGAGACAGGAACTTCGCTGCACAGGGGAAAAAGCCCCTCGAAACTCGCCAGTCGGTGGTTTCCGAACACAGGAAATCCACGAATCCGAATCCGGTCCGCGGTGTGGTTTTGGAGTTTGCTACAAAATTGCTACAAAGTAGCGGAAGGGGGGAGTGCTAAATGCTTGAAATAATTGGTGGACCTGATCGGGATCGAACCGATGACCTCTTCCATGCCATGGAAGCGCGCTCCCAGCTGCGCCACAGGCCCACTCTTAGGAAGGACTCCATCTATTCTGACTGACCCTACGCGGTTCGTCAACGTCACGTAGCTTTTTCCCAATAATCATGGGAACTAAGTGGCCCCCTGCTGGTGTCTAAGTACAGTAGAGTGAGCGAGCACTCGGTCGGCGCCGGCGCTGTTTCTCCCGTCTCCTTACGCCTGTGGCATCAGTGCCATTT
The DNA here is from genome assembly GCF_018449545.1 of Granulicella sp. dw_53. Taxonomy (GTDB): domain Bacteria; phylum Acidobacteriota; class Terriglobia; order Terriglobales; family Acidobacteriaceae; genus Edaphobacter. The sequence goes on from NZ_JAAVUR010000003.1 coordinate 141,339, forward strand.
GCCGGAGACCGAAAGAAAGTCGTACTGTAGAGGACACCCGATATGCAGGCGGGCATGGCAGTGGGCAATCTAGCAAGCGCGATCGGTATCACCACGGAAGACGCATCTCTCGTCGCCGACCTCAAGGCCGGCTCCGAAGAGGCATTTGGCCTGCTCATCGCGCAGTATCACCAGCCGCTTTACTCTCTCATCGCGCGCAGCATCAACGACCCCGCAGACGCATCCGACATCACCCAGGAAGTCTTCATCAAGGTCTTCCGCAGCATCCGCGGCTTCAACGGCGACGCCAGCCTCCGTACCTGGCTCTACCGAATCGCCCTGCACGAGGCCTCCAACCAGCGCCGTTGGTGGTCCCGCCACAAGCGTCAGGAAATCACCATCGACTCCACTCCCGAGTCGGATGAAGAAGGCGACTCCCTCTGCCTCAGCGCCACCCTTGCCGACCAGGGAGAATCCCCCTACGAGCAAGCCGTCCAGTCCGAGTCCCGCGAGCGCCTCGAATCCGCCCTCCGCCAGCTTCCCGAGGCATACCGCACCGTCGTCGTTCTCCGCGAGATCGAGGGCTTCGCCTACGAAGAGATCGCCGAGATCCTCGACCTCCAGCTCGGCACAGTTAAATCCCGCCTCACTCGCGGTCGTACTGCTCTTCGATCGCTATTGGTAGCCGACTCCAAAGCTGCCGCCTCGAAATCCGTTCACTCTTCTGCGTCACCGCACTCCTTCCAGGCATCCAAAGGAGCGGCAACCCGATGACTGAGCGCCAGACCCAAATCCCGAACAGCCTCACCAGTCGTTGCAATTCAATCCGTGCCTTCTTCTCCGCATACCTGGACGGAGCCGTCAGCGGCCGCCGCATGCAGACCATCGCCACCCATCTTGAGACCTGCGACTCCTGCCATCAGGAGTTCGAAGCCATGCGAGACATGCAGCGCTCTCTCGCCGAACTCGGAACCCTCAAGCCGCCCGCCGACCTCGGCATGAAGCTCCGCCTCGCCATCTCCCATGAGCGCGCCCGCCGCAAGGCCGGCCTCTTCGACGGCTTCAGTCTCAAGTGGCAGAACGCCATTCGCCCCGTGCTCATCCAGGCCTCTGCTGGCTTTGCGGGCACCATCGTCCTCCTCGGAGGCATTCTGCTGCTGCTCGGCATGGTCGCCGCTCCCGAGCCAGTCATGGCCAACGACGAACCTCTCGGCGCAATGACCGTCCCGCACTACCGCTACTCCGCTGCCTTGCCGCGCCCCATCATCAACAGCCACGACGCCACCATCATCGTGGAGGCCTACGTCAACAGTGAGGGTCGCGTCTACGACTATAAGATCGTCTCCGGCCCCGAAGACACCGCCGTCCAGATCCAGATTGTCGATCAGCTCCTCCTCAGCGTCTTCGAGCCAGCTCGTGTCTTCGGAGCCCCCATCCGCGGCCGCGCCGTGGTCACCTTCTCCGGAGTCTCAGTCCAGGGCTGACCCGCCTCCGCAAGAAAGCGGGACCGCAGTCTACCAATTCCTATCAGCATTTATCCCCGAAATCACCGTCACGCTTTAAAATCGGTGCCATCGGCGTTAAGCCTCCTTCCGAACACCCCACATTCCATCCCTCCCTAAAATGCTCTAAACTCCACAGGGAGCGTCGAACACCTATCGTGTCATCCCAAAACCCATTCCGCATCGCAGCGATCACCCTCGCAGTCCTCTCCTGCTCTCTGGTAGCCATGGCCCAGTCCCAGCCCCAGTCGTCCAGCAGTAAGTCGTCGTCCAGCAGCAAGTCCTCCAGCAGCCAGAGCACCGTCCAGCAGGACTCCCGCAGCACCGACACCCGTCCTGCGGCCGCTCCCCGCATCGCCCAGCCCGAAGCTGGCGGCTCCGCCATCACCCTCGAGACCAGCGAGCCACTCTTCTACATCGCCACCGCCCTCAACACCTGCGGCTACGACGCCGGCCTCTCAGCCTCGACACCCGTTCGCACCGCGATCCGTCAGGAGATCAACGACGCCCTGGCCGCCTCCGCCGAAGCCCGCGACGCACGCGACGCCCTCTGCAGCTACATCCAGCTCCACACCCTCGCCGACAGCGGCCTCAACCTCGCTCAGTACGTCTCCCTCGCCGTCTATCTCAAGCCGCCACCCGAGCTCACCCCCACCGCCGAAGAGACCGAGCTCCCCGCCGACTCCACCCAGGTCGTCAACATCCTGCCCCTCCTCCGCACCTTCGGCGAGTCCGTCCACCTCCACGCCATCTGGGTCAACCACCGTCCCGAGTACGAAGACCTCGTCAGCCGCGTCCACGACCCCCTCACCAAGATGGTGCTCAACACCAACATCTATCTCGGCCTCCCCGTCAGCAGCTACGACGGCCGCCGCTTCCTCGTCCTGCTTGAGCCCATGCTCTCCCCCGCCGCCACCAACGCCCGCATCTACTCCAGCGACTTCCTCGTCGTAGCCTCCCCCACCGGCGACCCCTTCGGTCAGGTCCATATGGATCAGGTACGCCACACCTACCTCCACTACGAGGTCGAGCCCCTCGTCTACGCCCGCGCCACCGCCATGGACCGCCTCCTGCCCCTGCTCAAATCCGTCCAGGACGCCCCCCTCGAGTTCACCTTCAAGTCCGACATCGTCGCCCTCATCACCGAGTGCCTCATCAAGGCCATCGAGACCCGCACCATGGACGTCGGCATCGCCAAGCCCAAACGTCCCGACGCCATTCGCCAGCGCATCGACATGGAGCGCTTCGACGCCGAAATGTCCGCCTACGACAAACAGGCCGAGACCGTCCGCCGCCAAGCCGTTCAGCTCGCCGTCCGCCAGGGCTGGGTCCTCGTCGACTACTTCTACGAAAAGCTCGGCATGATGGAGCACGACAACATCAGCCTCAAGGAAGACATCGGCGAGATGGTCTACGGCATGGACGTCCAGCGCGAGCTCCATAAAGACCTGCAGGTCACCTTCCTCCCCCAGGGCTCCAACGACCTCGTCCGCCGCGCTCCTGTCCAGCTCACCGGCCTCCGCCTCGCCGAGCGCAAGCTCCTCCAGGGCGACACCGCCTCCGCCGAGGACCTCGCCAACAAAGCCCTCGCCGACCCCAAGGCCGACCACGCCCAGGCCAACTACGTCCTCGCCCGCATCGCCCTCATGGACAAGGACCCCGACGAGGCCGTCTCCCGCTTCCAGACCGTCCTCACCACCTCCAAGGAGCCCCGCACCCTCGCCTGGGCCCACATCTACCTGGGCCGCCTCTACGACGTGAAGCCCGACCGCAAAAAGGCCATCGAAGAGTACCGCGCCGCCCTTACCGTCCGCGACAGCCAGCCCGACACCAAGGCCGCCGCCGACGCCGGCATCAAGCAGCCCTTCGCCTTGCCCAAACGAGCCCAGCAGTCCACCCAGCCCGACGACGACGCCCCCCTCGACCCCAGCGGCAAAGCCGAAAAGGACGCCTACCGCCCGCCGCCCGGAGACCCAGCCCCGCAGCATTAATCCGCGAATCTCCGGCAGCAACCGCCGAGGGGGAGTATCGAACCCGGTTCAAGCCCCCGCTTACACCGCTGATTCTGCGGCATTTGAAATCGTTCCATTTGCTTCCGGACACTCCAAGGCTTTAGCCTTGGCATCGTGGGCCTCATACGATCGAGCCCAGCCGCAGGGATAGATTTCTTCGCCGCACGTCTACCATTTCGGTCTATCCGCAGTCGTAACCTTGGTACCGCACGATCATGCCAAGTCTTGTTCTGAGGACGAAGCCGTATTCTGCCTTCGCGGCCAAGTCGCTTTTAGGATTAGCGCAGGGCTTTAGCCCCGGGCCTCTCTTCGGAGCACCCACTGGCTTTCACGAAAAGCGCAAAAGGAGTCGATTTGACGACGCTGAAGCCGAATCCAGGTAAGGCAGGAAGACCTCCGGCGAAGCACCGCAAACCACCCGCCCCACCCTCTCTCCCCGACATCTTCCACCACAAGTTCCAGCGCCCCGAGCTCCTCACCTGGGCTCTCACCCACCGCTCCCTCTCTTACGAGACCAACCCCGAGACCCTCCCCGACCCCACCGCCGACAACGAGCAGCTCGAGTTCATCGGCGACGCCGTCCTCGGCCTCCTCGTCGCCGAAGCCCTCTTCCGCCGATTCCCCAACTCCCGCGAGGGCGAGCTCACTCGCCTCCGCGCCTCCCTCGTCAGCAGCCGCCACCTCGGCAACGTCGCCGCCCGAATCGGTCTGGGCGCCATGCTTCGCCTCGGCCGTGGCGAAGAGGCCAGCGGAGGCCGCCGCAAGCCCGCCCTCCTCGCCAACGCCCTCGAAGCCATCATCGCCGCGCTCTACCTCGACGCCGGCCTCCCCCCCGCCCGCACCTTCGTCGAAAAGCAGATCATCGAGCCCGCCCTGCCCGACCTCCACATCGCCCTCCGCTCCGGCGACACCTTCAGCGGAGCCATCGGCGACCACAAGTCCGCCCTCCAGGAGCACCTCCAGGCCATCGGCGCCGGCCAGCCCGAGTACGTCCTCACCGCCCAGTCCGGCCCTGATCACGCTAAGCGCTTCCGCGTCGAAGTTCGCGTCAATGATCGCTCCGGCGCATCTCGCGCCCTCGCCGAATCCGAAGGCTCCACCAAGAAGCAAGCCCAGCAGGAGGCCGCCCGCCTCGCCTTCGAACACCTCATCGCCGAACAGCAGACCAAGCCACCCGTCTCCGAGTCAAACAACACAGAGGCAACGGGGTAAAAAATGCCGACGGAACCCATCCTGTCGCCCTCCCAACCCCAGACCCAGCCCGGCCTGCTCTCCCAGTCCGCCCCCGATCCCCACCAGACCCACGGTCTCCTCCCTGCCCTTCAGTCGCTCTTTTACATCATCGTCATCGCCATCTTCATCATCACCTTCACCCTCCAGCCCTTCCGCATCCCCTCCGGCTCCATGGAGCCCACTCTCCTCATCGGAGACTTCCTCCTCGTCAACAAGCACAGCCTCGGCTTCGACGAGTCCAACTTCATCCTTCCTCCCACCTCCATCCGCCGCGGCGAAATCATCATCTTCCACTACCCCATCGACCCCAACATGCACCTCATCAAGCGCGTCGTAGGCGTCCCCGGCGACCACCTCCGCCTCCACGAGGGCCACGTCTACATCAACGGCCAGCTCCTCACCGAGCCCTACGCCATCTACCGCCCCAGCACCCCCGACAACTTCCGCGACAACTTCCCCCGCCTCCAAAGCACCTCCCCCGACATCGACCCCGCCTGGTGGATCAAGATGCACCAGCTCATCGACCACGGCGAACTCATCATCCCCACCGGCAACTACTTCGTCCTCGGCGACAACCGCAACGGCAGCGAAGACAGCCGCTACTGGGGCTTCGTCCCCCGCTCCGCCATCGTCGGCAAACCCATGCTCATCTACTTCTCCCTCCCCCCAGACCAATCCGACGCCCCACCCACCCTCCAATCCCACCCCTGGCTCGAAGCAGTCCTGGACTTCGCCCGCTGGGACCGCATCTTCCACATCCCCCACTAAACAAAAAAACAAAGCCCCACGTCACAACGGACACAATGCAGATGCGGGCACGAAAGCGGGTGCCCCATCCTTTTTGCAGTCTCATCGCAAATAGGGTGGGGTATCGGGCACAGCCCGACCGCCTTCCTCCCCCCGCCTCATCTCTCCCGGGCGAACCACAAACGATCGAACCACCCACACAAACTCTCACCCCAGGAACCAAAGCCCGGGTGCCCCATCCTTCGCGCCTTTGTCTCTAGCGAAGGGTGGGAACCACAACCTCTCCCCAGCCACAACGCTTCAAACAAGCACACAATTTGTCACAAACACCCACACAAATTGTCATCCTGAGCGAAGTAACTCGCAGCCTCATCGCGAGTTACGCAATCGAAAGACCTGCGGTTGCACTTGCTGTTGCCGTTGTTCTCGCACTTGTAGTTTCAACGAAGCACCCCCCCGCATTTCAAACCCATCACCCCCCACAAGAATTAACTAGAAAATCCAACCCCCTTGCATCTATAACAAACCACCCTCAAATTAAGAAGACACGACCATGCGCAGAGCCCTACTAGCCCCCTTCCTCCTCACCTGCACCCTAAGCCTCGCCTACCAACAGCACCCTCACACCCGAGCCGCCTTAGGCTCGACCCACCGCTCCTCCGACACCACCCTCACCGATCAGCAAAAACAACTCGCAAACACCCTATGCCTCGACGGAATGCCCGAGAAGACCTCCACCGATCTCGGCCCCACCGAGTTCATCTTCCGCAAAGGCTACGTCCTCGAGCACAGCTCCCTCGACAAGATCCCCCTCTGGGTCTGTGAGCACGTCACCGCCGACCAGCTCGGCCCCGACACCAACCGCTCCAACAAGTTCAAAGCCGACGAAGATCTCAAAGGCCCCCACTCCACCCCCGCCGACTACGCCCGCTCCGGATACGACCAGGGCCATCAAGCCCCAGCCGCCAATCAAGGAAAAAATCAGGAGCTGCAAGACGAGACCTTCCGCATGTCGAACATGGCCCCACAGCGGCCCACCATGAACCGGCAGGCCTGGCGCTCCCTCGAAACCCTCACCCGCAAATGGGTCACCGACAACTCCGAGGCCTACGAGATCACCGGCCCCATCTTCTACGACCCCAAGGAAGACGACCGTCAGACCGCCGACGGCACCATCACCTTCCTCACCATCGGCAAAGACGCAGTCGCCGTTCCCACCCACTTCTACAAGATCATCCTCGTCAAAGACAAAGACACCGGCAACTGGAAGTCCATCGCCTTCGTCATGCCCAACATCGCCACCTATAAATCGCCCTACCACCTCGAGCAGTACATCCAGTCCATCCGCTGGATCGAGCAGCACACCGGCCTAAACTTCATGCCCGACCTCCCCGCCCAGCAGGCCCAGGAGCTCGAAGCCACCGCATCCCCCATGTGGTAGCCCGGATCGCTCAGGCAGGCAGCGCGTCGCTAATCGACTCGATACGGTAGCCATCCATCGCCTGGCTCAGTTGCGCGTCGACCTCATCCGCAATCGTCATCACGCTGAGCAGCAACACACTGAAGTCGATGCTCCCAAGATTTCTCTGCAGCGTCTCGAAGATGCTCACCTGCAGCATCCTCGACTCTTCGATCATCATCGCTGCCGTATAGCCTTGCTGTCGCCGCAGCAATCCATGATCGTGCGCGGCGGCTGACACAAACTCGTCGCTGCCAAGAGGAATCAAGGAACGCAGCCGAACCACCAGATCCATCAGAACCCTGTCCAGATACCCGGTCCGTTCCTCTCGGCTCAAGGAAACAACCATGACCTTTTCGCTCTTCTCAACTCTCTTCAACCATGCTTCGATCGTCTCTTCAATGGTGGATTCCAGAATGGCGGCAATGCTCTTGATCGAGCGCGGAGCAGGAGCCCCCTTCGCCAGCCTGTCCTTGATCACTTTAACCAGCCCATCGACATCCATCGGCTTCACTAGAATCTGATCGGCCTGCATCAGGATCGCCTGCGCCGCCGCGTCCATCTCCGGGAATGCGCTAAGCAAAATGGTGACAGCCTTCGGATTGGCATGGCGCATCGCGCTCACCACCGTTAAGCCGTCTCCCGGCCCTGGCATGTGAAGGTCACTGAGAAGTACCTCGAAGCTGCACGAGCTAATCAACTTCAAAGCTTCAAAGACGCAGTTCGCCATCGTGACAGCGAAGCCACGCCTCTCCAGCAGAGTCGCCAGAGTGGAACATATAAGTTCATCGTCATCGACCAGCAGGATGTTTATTAGGGCCATAAAATCTCCGTAAGAGCATAGGTACCGGGAGTTAACTGATGCGGAGTCTAGCTGCGTGGTTTAGGCGACGCAACCTATAAAGAATATTTTTGCGTTAGTTCCACCAATCATTCCCATGACAGGTTTATAATGTTGCACTTTTTTGCACTTACGAAAGCGAAGCCTGCCGGCGAAGAAAAATCCAGACCAGGACCTTCAAATTTCCCAGCAAATTCGCCTGTCAAGCCCCAAAACCACCTAAACCATTTGCTTCAAATCACTTACAAGTGGCACTTTAGTTTCGGTCAACCCGCTAAAATAGAACTAGAGAAGTAAAGGAAGCGGGCAAGCTTCACCAGATTCGCTAAGTGCTTCCCCTGCACGTATTTGGACGCAAGCCTTTTGGTTGCACGTATTTGGCGAGGGCTCCCCTTCGCATCTCCAGGCAACCAAACCGCTTACGCGCGGCGTAGGGGGAGGGGGGTAGGGTACCGGCAAACAAAGTCCAAGCCGCCACCGATCAGAGATACACTTACCGAAGCCAGAACCGCACCACACGGAGAGATGGATGAACACGAAGGAAGAAGTAGAGCTCGAAGCCGCCGAAAAGGAATACCAGAAGGAGGAGCCGGAGACCCCGCTTGAGTCCCTCGCCTCCATCTGCACCGTCCTCGCCATCGGCCTCTTCGTCATGACCTTCATCTTCCAGAACTTCGAGATTCCCTCCGCCTCGATGGTCAAGACCCTGCTCATCGGCGACCACGTCCTCGTAGACCGCATCGCCCTCGCTCCCCCCACCAAATGGGCGCCCTTCAACTTCTACCGCGACGTCCACCGCGGCGACGTCATCGTCTTTCTCAAGCCAGGCGAGCCCGATCTCTTCCTCGTCAAGCGCGCCATCGGCATCCCCGGCGATCGCATCCACCTCCGCAACGGAGTCGTCTACCTCAACGGAGTAGCCCAGAACGAGCCCCAGGCCGGAATGCCAGCCTTCGACGACAACCCGCAACACGCCTTCCAGCCCTACCGCGACGACTTCCCCAACGTCCCCCCGGGCCGCATGGAAGAAGGCGAGATCACCGCCAGTTGGGCCAACGAGCTTCCCAGCCACATCCAGAACGGCGACCTCGTCGTCCCTCCCGGTAAGATCTTCGCCATGGGTGACAACCGCACCGAGAGCCTCGACGGACGCTACTGGGGCTTCGTTCCCCGCGAGAACATCGTCGGCCGCCCCATGTTCGTCTACTGGTCCTTCGATACTCCCGCCGATCAGATCAACAAGCAAACCATGGCGGATCGCCTCAGCTTTATGGCCCACATCGTGATCCACGTCTTCGACCAGACACGCTGGAAGCGCACTCTGCACCTCATCCGCTAGAATTCCGAGAAGACGAAGACAAAGGACACCCGCGGCGCAGTGAAACTCCCTGCGCCGCACCACTTTCATGCAACAAACCGACCCGATATCCGCGCAGGTTCAGGAAACAGCCCCAACAACCGGGAGCCGCCCGCCTCACCGCTCGCTCCTCCGCAGCCTCGCCTTCGTCTACTACATCCTCTTCGCTCTTTTAGTTCTCGCTCTGCTTCCGCCCTACATCAGCGTCAACCGCTATCAGCACCGCATCGCCGAGAGCATCGGCCAAAGCCTCGGTCGTCCCGTCCATCTCGACAAGGTCACTCTCAACCTGCTTCCGCTTCCCGGATTCACCATCGACAACCTCGTCGTCACCGAAGATCCAGCCTTCGGCAGCGAGCCCATCATCCGCGCCAACTCAGTCCACGTAACGCTGCGCGTCTGGCCGCTCTGGCGTCGTCGCATCGAGTTCTCCTCCATCAGCTTCACCGAACCCAGCGTCAACCTGGTCCATCTTCCCGATGGACGTTGGAACCTCCAAAGCATCCTCCTGCAAGCCTCCCGAATCCAGGCTGCTCCAACCGCCCAGCGAACCATCAGCTCCGCGCCGCGCTTCCCCTACATCGAAGCCACTGGAGCGCGCCTCAACCTCAAGCTCGGCCAGGAGAAGACACCCATCTCCCTCACCGATGCCGAGTTCGCCCTCTGGCTTCCCAATCCCCAGCAATGGCGCATCCGCATCGAGGCTCGTCCCGCCCGCACCGACGCCAACGTCTCCGACACCGGCATCTTCCGCCTCGAAGGCACACTCGGACGCGCTCCCTCCCTCAGTCTGGTTCCCATCAGCCTCGACGCCGAATGGCGCAACGCTCCGCTCGGCGGAGCCAGCCAACTCTTCCTCGGACGCGACGCCAACGTCCGCGGCGATATGACGCTCTCCGCTCACGCCACCGGAACCGTCGGCAACAGCTCCCTCACCACGCGCCTCCGCCTCAACGCCCTTCGCCGCGCCGACTTCGTCCCCCAGCATCCACCCAGCGTCGACCTCCAGTGCCACAGCACCGCAGCCAACTCCTTCCACTCCTTCCCCGACGTCCAGTGCTCCTGGCTGCCCGATAGCTCCTCCACCACGCAAGCCCTCATCCTCACCGCAGCCTTCCCGGACATCCGCCATCTCGACTCCGCCACCGCGCGCCTCACCACCAACCGCCTCCCGCTCTCCACCGTCCTGGACTGGCTCCGCGCCGTCAGCACACGCATCCCAGCGGACCTCACCGCGCAAGGAACCCTCATCGCCAGCGTAGAGGACACTAGCGGCCTCGGCCATTGGCACACGCATTGGGAGACCTCACTCCAGGCCGAAGACCTCACCCTCGCCAGTCCCCTCTCCGGCCTCGTGCCCCTCACCCTCGGAGAGCTCAACCTGACCTCTCCCGCCGCAACCACGCTCCAACTGTCACCCGCAACCATCCCATTAGGAGGCAAGGATCCCGCAACCCTCGAAGGCCGCATCGACTCCCACGGCTACACGCTCCACCTGGCCGGAATGGCAACCATCCCTCACCTCCTGGCCCTGGGCAAAGCCCTTCCTCCACTCGGCGACGGACTCAAGGAAGCGCTTCCCACCAACCGCGCCTCCGGACCCATCCGCATCGACCTCACCGTCGCACGTCCCTGGGGAGGAACCCAAACATGGCAGGAAGCCACTCCCCACCCAACACCCAACCACCACCGCGCTCGTTAGAGCGCTTACTGCACTCGAACCTGCTTCAAGTGCGTACTCGTCCCAACCTCCGGAACGTTCCCGTCGTTCACCAACACCTCCGCCGGACTTCCCTCAAACAAGATCCTCGTTGAAGTACTCGACCGTCCCATCACTCGGAGCCGTTGCGTAGCAGTCAACGTACCCGAACGCACCGTCACCGGCACCTCAGCCGCCGCATCCCCCTCGTTCCGAACCTCCACAGCCACCAGGAAGCCGCCTCGGCCATCCTTCGCCGTCAACTCGCGCGAGTTCACACTGACAATCGAAAGATCCGGCAAGCCTTTGTCCTGGTACACCCAATCCTCGAAGAACCAGTTCAGGTCCTTATGAGCCGCCTCCTCCAGCACCCGCTGAAACTCCTTAGGATCGTCCCTCCGCCGTTCGTCCCGGCGATACGCATGCAGCGCAGCCTGTAGCGCCTCATCCCCTGTCACCGAACGCAGCATCCAGAGCACCGCAGCAGCCTTGGTCCTGTAGTACACCTCATCTCGCGCCTGCAATAGGCTCTGTCCGTCCCCATCCTTTGGCCGCGCCGGTTCGACGAACGCCAGCGGAGTCTCCTGCTCCCGAATCAGCGCAAGCGCTGCCTCACGTCCTCGGATCCGCTCTACCCACAGCCATCCCATGAACTGCGCCACACCCTCATCCAGCCACACATGCGACGAGGTAAACCATCCATGACTTAGCGAGTGGGACAGCACTCCTGCAATCACAGCCGAGTCCGTATCCGCCATCGGCGCGACCAGCAGCGAGCTATCCTCAAACGGCTGACCTACATGGTCGAAGATCGTCACCGTGCGCTGTGGCGCGTCTCCCAGCCACTCGACCATGAGCGGCTGAACCTCCGTCTCGGCCGCCGTGTAACGCGCCACCGCATCTTCATCGTCGGACAGGATCGCCAGCGCCGCGCCATCGTTCCTCTTCACCGCTCCATCCGGAACGAAGAGATTCGGCACACGAAATCCCAGCGGCTGCGCCGCAAAGTCTGCCGAGGCAATCCCCGGAGCACTCTCCGAGAGCGCATTCATATCTTCCACCACCGCCGTCAACGGCTCCCGCTGTCCATCGAAGTAAGCCTCCTTCGGAGCGTCTCCCGCATACTCAATCGTCAGCCGCAGCCGCAGCGTCGCGCCTTCCTGCCGCAGCTTGGTCTGTCCCACCGCCTGGAACAGCTTCGCTCCATCCCCTAGAAATACCGGCACCGACGCCACCGGATACCACAGCACATCTCCAAACCCGCGCAGCGCAATTCCCTCCGCCGCAATCTGGTCCCAGTCCGCGCGGCCCGCCTCTGCATCCGGCGCACCGATCCGCTCCAGTCTTCCACTCGACTGTGCGATCGCACCCGCATAGAAGGCCGAGACGTCGACCGTCGCTCCAACCGCCAACGGCTCCGGTAAGGTCACAATCGCCTCCTGGGCTCCGCCGGTGTGGTCCGCATCGGTATTGATGGCGTGTTGCACAAAAGCCAACGCCACCGACCCCTTCGGACCGGTCGACGCGAACCGCTCCCACTTCAACGAGGAGGAGATCTGAACCACAAGGCGCGTCAGTGCCTGCGTTCCATCGTTGCGCACCGAGAACTTCGCATGCATCACCAACTGCGACTGCGCCGGCACCAGATGTGCGTCCAGATCGTACGCAACAAAGGTCGGCGCTGACCGCTCCGCATCGCTTACCTCGATCTGCGTACCTTCAGCCGGTACCTGCGGTGTCGTTCCTGTGGGCTTTTTCTCATCCTCATCCTCAGGTTTTGTATCCTGGACCGGCGCTTCGTGCCTCTCGAACAGCACCGTTCCCTTGGGAGCAGGCAAACCGTCGGGAGCTTGCGTCTCAGGCGCTGCTGGAGGAGCGCTCTGCGGCTGCGGAGTTGATTGCGAAGACGTCGATTGAGAAGACGACGACTGCGATGAGGAAGACTGCGATTGCGAACTTTGTCCCAGCGCCCCAAATCCCGACACCAGCCCTGCCACGAGCCACACACAGCTCACCGTACCTTGAAAACTCAACCTCAAGATCCCAACCCTTTCAACTTCTTCTTCGGCTTCAGCACCGGCTCTGCCACAGGACGACGCTGTCGCATCGCCTCGTACATCACCACTGCTCCGGCCACCGACACATTCAACGAAGACACCATTCCCGCCATCGGGATTCGTAGCAGGTGATCACAGGTCTTCTTCACCAGGTCGTGCAGCCCTGCTCCTTCGCGCCCCAGTACCAGTATGCAGTCCGTCTTGAAGTCGAAGTCCATGTAGTCCGGGGAGCCTCGCTCATCCAACCCCAGCACCCAGACATTCTTCTGCTTCAACTGCTCCAGCGATCGCACCAGGTTCGTCACTCGCGCAATTCGCACATGCTCCGACGCTCCCGCCGACGTCTTCGCCACAGTCCCTGTCACCGGGGCCGACCTTCGCTCCGGAAGTATCACCCCATCCACCCCGGCCCCATCCGCTGTCCGGATCAGGGCACCCAGGTTGTGAGGATCTTCGACTCCATCGAGAGCCAGAAAGAACCGGTACTCGCCCTCTGGCTTCGGCTTCATCAGGTCTTCGACCGTCAGAAACTCCCGCTCCTTCACCACCGCCAGCACACCCTGGTGCGCATCCGTCTTGGCCAACCTCGTTAGCTGATCCTTCGGCTCCAACGACACCCGCACCCCGGCGCTCCGGCAAAGCTGGATCAGATTCTCCAGGCGTTCATCCCGCCGTTCCCGCGCCACACTGACATGATCCAACCGCCGCGAACCCGAGCGAATCGCCTCCTCCACCGGGTGCAGCCCATAAAGAACTTCCATCCCACCAGTCTACCGCCAGCTATTCCCTGCTACTCCCCAACATTGACGACCATCAGCAAGCCAACTTGACACAATCGCAACAGGCCGAATCCTTTTCGGGAAAGCAACCTCATAAGCGGCTGAAACAGCATCACTTAACTCCAAGACGCCTAAGGTGAGGTCGGTTTCTATGGGGCAACGGGCCGGATGCCTTAGAATAAGAACACCGAACGATCACATGCTCTGCACCAGGGTCGCCCAATGAAATTTGCTCCCTTGAAGAAGGAACACGCCGCAGACCGCGTCTTTTCCGCAACACATCGCGTCTCAGACAATGTGCAGAGTGAAACGATCTCGATCGCGGCAGCCGTCGCTCAGACCCAGAGCGAAAGCGCGGAGATTGCGCGCGGCCTGAAGCGTCAGGACCCAGAGCTGCTGGATCACCTCATCGAGCTCTACCAGCATCGCCTCCTCCGCTACCTGCTCTTCCTTACTGGCAAGCGAGAGGTCGCGGAAGACCTCTTTCAGGAGACCTGGATGCGCGTCCTGCTTCGCGGAGCGCAGTACAACGGCAAGGCGCGCTTCGACACCTGGCTCTTCACCATCGCCCGCAACCTGGTCATCGACCTCTCCCGCAAGCGCACGATGTCCAGCCTGGACGAGATGAGCGAGGGCCGCGAAGACGACCGGCCCTTCGAGATTCCCATGACGGGACCGTCGCCGCTCGAACAGTTCCAATCCCGCGAAGACTCCGCCGAAGTCTCCGCCGTTCTGCTCAAGCTCGAACCGAACTACAGAGAAGTCCTCGTCCTGCGCTTCTACGAAGAACTCTCTTTGGAAGAGATCGCCAACCTCACACGAGCTCCGCTCTCCACCGTAAAATCTCGCCTCTACCGCGGTCTGGCCGCATTGAAGCCGGAGGTGGAGCAGATCCGTGCATCGCATCGCATGGCGGAGGTCGGATAAGTGAACAATCCCATTCATTCCGTCCCGCCAAGGGACGGGCAGAGTGCAACGTCGAAGGACATTCCGACACTCAACTCCGCAGCACATGCCTTGCGCGTAAACCGAACTCATCGCGTCGTCCGCGAACGCGCTAAGTTGCTTCAAGCTCGCAGAAGCCGAGTTCGCAGTCTTTGGATTCCGATGGTGATCTGCTCGGCGCTGATGGTCATCTTCTGTTCGGCAATCTGGAACGTCTTGGACGAGTACGAACTCGTTCCGACTGGGATTCCAGACTCCAGTAACCAACTCTTCGTATTGCTTCTGTGGTTCTTTCCTGTCTCTGCTTCTCTGCTGGCGATGGTATGGTTCCGTCGTACCCGAAGTCGCTCAGAGGAGGAAGCAGCGCAATGACCTTACCCTTCGATACCAAGACGATTCGAGCCCAAAGCTCGACTGCTGGTGGAGACGACGAGTTGAGTATCATCCCAACTTGGTCTGTCATCCTGGCAGTTATCGTCTTCGCCGCAGCTCAATACCTCTTCCATGAGGTGCTTCCGCATGGCAGACACGAGATGCTGCCGATGCGTCTGCTGATGGGCTATTCGTGGGGAACTGCGTTTGCCAGCTACATCCTGCTGGTTGGCTATGTGAGCCGCGACGTCAAGCGCCGCAACATGTCGGCTAAGCTCTGGATGCTGATCGTGATCGTGATGCCAGGCGGAATCGGCGCTGTGGTTTACTTCCTGCTTCGGCAACCAATTCTGTCCCGATGTCCGCATTGCACCACGGAGATTGCTTCCAGCTATCACTTCTGTCCGCAGTGCCAGTTCCAGATGGCTCCTGTTTGTGGGCAATGCTTTCGTGGAGTGCAGATTACGGATGTCTATTGCACTCAGTGTGGACATGATCTGGCTGCGGATGGCGCTCCAGCGAGGCTCCGTGTTTACGGTGATCAGTAGTTCGCTATGCCACTGACTGCATTGATCGTCGACGATGAGGCTTTGGCGCGGCAGGAGCTCAAGTATCTTCTGGAACGCGCTGGTGGCGTTGAGGTTCTGGCTCAAGGGACAAATGGGATTGAAGCTGTCGAGCTGATTCAGACGCATCGTCCCGATGTGGTGTTTCTCGATGTCCAGATGCCTGGTTTGGACGGTTTTGCGGTTTTGAAGAAGCTTTTGGACCGGAAGATCGTGCTGCCTCAGGTGGTGTTTGCCACGGCTTACGACCAGTATGCGGTCCGGGCGTTTGAGGTCAATGCTGTTGATTACCTGCTGAAGCCTTTTGACCGGAAGCGAGTGCTGCAGACGATTGAGAAGGCCGTGGCTCGGTTGGCGGCTCCGGCGGAGTCGAGTGACGCGAAGCTCGATGCCCTGCTGCGGCTGATGGGAGAGCAGGCGCAGGCTCCGAAGGCCAACTCCGGGAAGGTGATCGTTCGCGCTCAAAACAGGCTTCTGCTGGTGGACCAGCGGGAGATCTGTTTTGCTTCTATCGAGGGCGGCGCCATCAGCGTGGTTACTCCTACGGTCGAAGGGCAGTCGAACTGCCGGACGCTAGAGGAGCTGCTGGATCAGCTCGATCCGGAGACCTTCTGGCGAGCTCACCGGTCGTATGTGGTGAATATTCAGCACATACGAGAGGTCGTTCCGTGGTTCAAATCCAGCTATCAGCTCCGGATGGACGATCCTAAGAAGACCGAGATTCCCGTTAGCCGGTCCCAGACCAAACGGCTGAGAGACCTCTTCAATCTTTAGGCTCTGTCCCTTGGAGGGGACCCCCTCCCCCCTTAGCTGCGTGTAACCCATTTATTTCCAATGGGATACGGGAGGTCGACCCCGCTAAGTACGTGTCAGCAAACGGGTTGCGTCCAAATACGTGCAGGAACACGGCTTAGCGGTCTGGCGTTCGCGAAATACGCTCAATTTCTTAGCTCTAGTTCTATTTTATGGGTTTGACCGAAACTAACGTGCCACTTTATTTGGTTTGTTTTGTTTGAGTTAAGTCGTTTGTGGGGTTGACATGCGATTTTGCTGAGGAAATCCGCAGAAACAATTTAAACAGCGTCTTTTGTGGTCTCGTTCCCTGGTTTCTTCTCTCCCTGCCGGGGCAGTAACGCATTGGTCAACAGGGTGTGGAAGGGTGTGGATGAAATCTTAGGTTTTGGCCGTTATCCTAGAGGGGATGCCCCTGTACGGTGGGGCCAGCCCAGCGAGAAGGAGAGTTCAAGAGATGGCAGAGACAGTGAAGAAGCCGAAAGCGCCAGCGAAGACGAAGACGCCAGCAGAGGCGAAGGCTCCGGTGGCCGTGAAGGCTAAGGCAGTAAAGAAGACGGCGGAGGCAAAGGCGGCTCCTCCATCGCACGATGAGATTGCACGGCTGGCCCAGAAGTATTGGGAGGAACGCGGCTGGCAGGATGGATACGCGGAGCAGGACTGGCTGCGGGCGGAGCAAGAACTACGAGCTTCCTAAAGGTTCCGGAGCGAGTCTTTTAAGCGGGATACACGGTCGCCGGGTATTCCGCTTCTTCGTATGTGTGTATGAAAGATCCGCTTGAGGCCATGTACCTCTTGTCGCTTGAGGGTATCCGGTCGCTTGAAGGTATCTGGTAGTCTGCGGGCATGCCGACAGATCTGACATTCGGGCAGTGGGCGGGACGATGGCTCCTGCGCGTGGTGGTGGGCATCCTGGTGCTAGCGACGGCGGTTTACCTGGGAGACTGGGCCGTGTGGCGAGTGCGGGTGGCCATGGGGCACGGGACGAGCAAGTTCATTGTGAGCCGGGTGGTGGTGGCGAAGCTGAAGGGGAACAAAGAAGAGTACTACCCGGACGGGACGAGCGAGGTGGAGTGCAGCCGAAGCCTGTTTCCGCAGACAGAGGCTGGTGCCTGCTGGTGGGTACAACGGCATCCGGTGATCTTCGACCGGTAGTTTGATTCCCGCGGAGACAACTTTCGTTGGAGCGGGGTGTTTTCTCCATCAGAGTGCAAGGGTCTGGTAATCGGAATTTTCGACTACGAGCGGAATAATACGACAGCATCGGTGTCTCTTCATCTGTTAGAGGGAAATTTGTTTTTTCCCCCTCATCGCTCAGAAGTATGTCTTCGGTTGAGTAACTTTGCGATTTATCTGGCTGTAACATTTGTGACAGAACATTTAGTCAACGGTGACGGAGTTTCTGCGGATTGCTGCCCATGCAGATGTATATCGAAGACACCCAAGCGATGGACGAAGGTTTGATTCTTCGGATCACATCGTGATTGGTGGCGTTGGGATGGTGGGATCGGCTCCTCATTCCCATGGGCTGCTGGACGGACAAGCAGAGAGACCGTTACGAAGCTTCAACAATGACAGAGCAGTGGAAGTCCACATTTAGAGCGATTGGAGACGACAGAGGTTTCGACCTACCGCGGGTTGCGCGGCAGGAGGAGGCTTTGTTGGCGATGCCGAATCCAGCGTCGGCGCAAGCTCTACCGGAAGAAGACGTTGAGTTTGAGGACGCGGAGGCGGCGGTCGAGAGGCTCGATTCCTGGTCTGGACAGCCTTTCGAGTTAGCGTTAACGCAGAGGCACCCGGCGCTGCTGACCGATACTCCTGAGGGTGAGCCGCTGGCTTCCCTGCTGGGTCGACCGTGGGAGCTGACGCAATTCCTGCGAGTCTCGATTGGCCTGGCTGTTTCGCTTGGCCGCTTTCACGAGCAAGGACTGGTTCACAAGGACATTAAGCCCTCGAACTTCCTGGTCAACAAGAGGACGGGCGAGGCGTGGCTGATGGGCTTCGGAATCACGACCCACTTCACGCGCGAGGTACAGCCGCTGGGGCCTCCCTCGGTGATTGCCGGAACGCTTGCGTACATGGCGCCTGAGCAGACCGGCCGCGTCAACCGGTCGATCGACTCGCGAAGCGATCTGTATGCTTTCGGCATCACGCTGTACGAGATGCTGACCGGAGTGTTGCCTTTTACGGCCTCCGATCCGATGGAGTGGATCCATTGCCATGTCGCGAGACATCCGGTGCCGGTGAACGAGCGAGTGGATGGAGTTCCGGCTACCATCTCCGCGATCATCTCGAAGCTGATGTGCAAGAACGCGGAGGACAGGTACCAGACGGCCTCCGGCGTCGAGGTGGATCTACGGAGATGTCTGACGGAGTGGGAGACGAGCAGGAAGATCACCCCGTTCCCGCTGGCCGCGCATGATGTTCCGGACCGGATGTTGATCCCGGAGAGATTGTATGGACGCGAGCCGGAGATCAACCGACTGCTGGAGGCGTTCTATCGCGTCCTGGCTTCGGGAAGATCTGAACTGGTCCTGGTGTCGGGATATTCCGGTATCGGCAAGTCGTCTGTGGTGAACGAGCTGGATAAGGCGCTGATCTCCCGGCAGGGTCTCTTCGCAACCGGGAAGGTCGACCGATACCAACGCGACGTCCCCTATGCCACTCTCGGTCATGCTCTCCGCGGTCTCGTTCTTCGGATTCTGAGCCAGAGCGATACGGAACTGGCGCGATGGAGCGCATTGCTTCAGGAGGCCGTGGGGGCGAACGGCCAACTCATCGTCAACCTTATTCCTGAGGTCGAACTGATCTTAGGGAGACAGGCTCCTCTTCAGACGTTGCCGCCGCGGGATTCGCAGAACCGCTTTCAGATGGTGCTACGGCGGTTTCTCTGCGCGTTTGCCCAGCCGGAGCATCCACTCATACTCTTTCTTGACGATCTGCAATGGCTGGACATGGCGACGCTGGATCTGATGCGTCAACTGATGACGGGCCCAGAGGTGGGATATCTGTTGTTGGTTGGAGCGTATCGGAGTAACGAGGTCGACCGCTCGCATCCGCTGATGCGGGCTGTGACGGCGATCCGGGAGACCGAGGTTGAGGTAGAAGAGATCGCATTGGAGCCGCTGGAGCTGAAGGTGATTGGAGAGCTCGTCTCCGACACACTGCACTGCGAAGGCGCGCATGTCGATCCTTTGACCGCTCTTGTCTTCGAGAAGACGGGCGGCAATCCATTCTTCGCGGTGCAGTTTCTAAGTACGCTGGCCGAGGAGAGACTGATCGCCTTTGACCCCAAGGCGGGCGCCTGGACATGGGACCTGGAAGGTATCCGGGCCAAGAACTATACGGACAACGTCGTCAACCTGATGATTGAGAAGTTGAACCGCCTGCCTGTGGTTACGCGGGAGGTTCTAAAACAGCTTGCCTGCCTTGGAAACAGTGCCGAGGTCGCAACGCTGGCTCTCGTTGTGGAGGTATCGGAGGAGAGGATTCACTCGGTCCTGTGGGAGGCAGTGAATGTAGGGCTGGTCTTCCGGCAGGATAGCGCCTATTCGTTTTTACACGACCGGATTCAAGAGGCGGCCTACGCGCTGGTTCCTAAGGAAGAGAGAGCGGAGACCCATCTTCGTACTGGCAAGTTGCTGCTAGAGAAGATACCGGCAGAGCGACGAGAGGAGATGATCTTCACGATCGTCAATCAACTGAACCGCGGCGCAAAGCTGCTGCACTCCACCGAGGAGTGCGAGCAGACCGCAGGGTTGAACCTGATTGCGGCCAATCGCGCCAAGGCAGCGACGGCTTATTCTTCAGCCTTGACCTATCTTGCGACGGGACGATCTTTGCTGACGGAGGATTGCGGGGAGTACTGCACTCAACTAGCTTTCGCGATCGAACTCAACCGGGCCGAATGCGAGTTCATTATCGGCGATCTGGTTCATGCAGAGGATCGACTCACCGCATTGTCGCAAGATGCGACGACCCTGGTGGATCGAGCTGCCGTGACACGCCTGCGCGTTGCGCTCTACACGACCTTAGGCCGCTCCGATGAGGCTCTCGAGACGGGTCTTGCGTACCTGCGGCATGTTGGGGTGGAGTGGTCGTCCCACCCGACAGACGAGGAAGTTCGTAAGGAGTATGAGCTGCTGCAGCGCCTGCTTGGAGATCGAGAGATCGATGAGCTGCTGGATCTACCCCTGATGGAAGATCCAGATTGGCGAGCGACGATGGAGGTCTTTGTAGAGGTCTCGCCGACGGCCCGATTCGCCGATGAAAATCTACACCACATCCTTCTGCTGCGTGTGGCGAATTTCAGCCTGGAGCATGGCAACTGCGATGCGTCCTGCTACTCCTATGCTTGTCTCACCAAGGTGCTGGGGCACCGATTCGGTGACTTTCGGTCGGGATACCTGTTCGGCAAGCTGGGTGTCGAGCTGGCGGAGCAGAAGGGGCTCGATCGATTTAAAGCCCGCGTCTTCATGTGCTTTGGGGCCCTGGTTCTACCGTGGATGAAGAACGTGCTGACCGGCCAGGAGTGGATACGACGCGCCTTTGAGACGGCGAACGCCATGGGCGATCCGATCTTCGCTGCCTACAGCACGAAGAATCTGGTCACGAACCTGCTGGTCTCGGGGGTTCCGCTCGCGGAGGTTCAGAGAGAGGCCGAGGATGGCCTTGGGTTTGCGCGGAAGACAAAGTTCGGCTTCGTCATCTCCCGATTTGTCGGACAGCTCACGCTTATCTACGCGCTACGTGGACTGGCTTCGAATGCTGTCTTCTCCGAAGATGAGTGTTGGGAGGAGATCGAGTTCGAACAGCACATTACGAAGAGGCCGCAGTTGGCGTTTTCCGCTTGCTGCTATTGGACCCATAAGCTGCAGGCGCTCTTCTTCGCTGGTGATTTCGCGGGCGCAGTAGAGGCGGCGATCAAGGCACGGTCTCTTCTGTGGACGACGGAGTCGTTCCTGGAGTCGGCTGAATATCATTTCTATAGTGCATTGGCGCGAGCGGCGGCCTGCGATAGCGATTCTGCTGAGCGACAACAAGAGCACTTCGAAGAACTCTTTCTGCACTCCGCACAGCTTGCTATCTGGGCGAAGAACTGTCCGGAGAACTTCGAGGGCCGCGCGGCTCTTGTTGCGGCCGAGATTGCACGCCTGGAAGGGCGCGCATTGGACGCGCAGCAGCTTTATGAGGATGCGATTCGGTTGGGACGCGACGCGGGCTTCATCCAGGATGCGGCCGTGGCCAATGAGCTGGCGGGGCGGTTCTATACGGCGCGCGGATTCGAGGTGATCGCGCAAGCTTATCTGCGAAACGCGCGCGACTACTATATTCGATGGGGAGCTGATGGCAAGGTACAGCAGCTCGACCGAGTCTATCCGTATCTACAGCAGGAGCAAGCCGGACTTAGCGCCACGGCTACGATTGGAACGCCGGTAGAGCATCTGGATCTTGCGACGGTCGTGAGGGCTTCACAGGCTGTCTCGGGCGAGATCCTCGTCGAGAGCTTGATTCAAACGCTGATGAAGATCGCGATCGAGCATGCGGGGGCAGAACGAGCGCTTTTAATTCTTCCGCAGGACGATGCACAAAGCATCGAGGCAGAGGCCACGACTGCCAGGGATGGCATCACGGTCCAGTTCGTGGGGCGAAGTCCTACGGCTGCGGATCTGCCGGAGTCGGTGCTCAAGTATGTGGTTCGCACGCAGGAGACCGTGATTCTGGACGATGCGTTGGCTCCGAATCTCTTCTCTGCCGATAGCTACACTGCGCAGAATCCTGTGCGCTCGATCCTTTGTCTGCCGCTGGTGAAGCGGGCGACGGTCGTGGGTGTTCTGTATCTGGAGAATGCTACGACGTCCCATGTGTTTACGCCGGATCGGGTGGAGATACTGAAGCTGCTAACTTCGCAGGCCGCGATTTCGATGGAGAACGCACGGCTCTACACGGATCTGCGGGAGTCGGAGGATCGGCTGCGGCTGGCGATCGATACCATTCCTACGATCGTTTGGAGCAGTCTGCCGAACGGGCATGCTGATTTTCTCAATCGACGGTGGGAGGAGTACACGGGCTTGCCGTACCAGCAGGGATTCGATCGAGGGTGGGCGGCGACGATTCATCCTGATGATCTGCAAGGATTGATAGACGCCAAGAAAGATGCCTTCGAGGAGGGTAAGCCCTTCGCGAAGGAGGTTCGTATACGGCGTGCCGATGGGGTGTATCGGTACTTTCTGAACCGGGCTCTACCGTTGCGGGATGAGTCCGGAAAGATTGTGAAGTGGTATGGAACTAATACCGATATCGAAGATCGTAAGCGGGCAGAGGAAGCGTTGCAGACGGCTTATGAAGAGATCAGGGAACTGAAGGACGAGCTCTATCGAGAGAACATCGCTCTGAAAGAGGAGATCAACCGGTCGTCCATGTTTGAAGAGATTATCGGCAATTCTCCTGCGCTGCAGAGCGTGCTCAATCGGGTGGCGAAGGTCGCGCCCACTGACTCTACGGTTTTGATTACGGGAGAGACCGGGACGGGGAAGGAGCTGGTGGCACGCGCTATCCATAAGGCCTCGAACCGTTCTGAGCGGGCTTTCGTGAGCGTGAATTGCGCGGCTATTCCGCAGGCTTTGATTGCGTCGGAGCTGTTCGGCCATGAGAAGGGGGCGTTCACTGGAGCGCAGCAACGTCGTCTAGGGCGATTTGAGCTGGCCGACGGAGGGACGATTCTGCTAGATGAAGTCGGTGAACTTCCGATGGAGACGCAGATCTCTCTGCTGCGGGTTTTGCAGGAGCGCCAATTTGAACGAGTGGGTGGGAACAGGCCGATTCGCACTCATGTAAGGGTGATCACGGCTACTAACCGGAATCTGCAGGCTGCTGTTGCGGACGGTACGTTTCGCAGCGATCTGTTCTATCGGCTTAATGTCTTTCCGATTGAGATTCCTCCCTTGAGAGAGCGCAAAGAGGATATCGCTATGCTGGTCGAGTACTTTATCGACCGCCTGGCTAGGAAGGCGGGAAAGAAGATCAGCAGGATCAAGAAGACGACGATGGATCGACTTCTGTCCTATCCGTGGCCGGGGAACATTCGCGAGTTGCAGAACGTGATCGAACGATCGTTGATCGTCTGCGAGACGGAGGATTTCACGATCGATGAGAGCTGGCTGGATGTGGGTGCGGGTCCAGCGCCTACGCTGCAGGTCGATGCTCCCGTAGCACAGACGGCTTCCACGAAGTCTCAGGAGAGAGAGATTATTGAGGCGGCCTTGGCTAAGTGCGATGGCCGGGTATCGGGACCGTTAGGTGCTGCGGTGAGGCTGAATATGCCAGCTTCTACGCTTGATTACAAGATTCGAACGCTGAAGATTAATAAGAACCGGTTCAAAGGCGGATAGCTTTTCAAAATGGAAGCGGCTTTTCGTGTTCACGATTTTTTGGGGAATTTTTGGTGAATGAACGTGTACACCGTTTGTGATCTTCAGCGATATCAGTGGTTTACGATTTGGCACTCATATTGCTTCAGTAAAGCCGAGACTGTCGTTCAAGGGAGCTACGTGAAAAAACAGTTGCTGCTGAAAGCCTTCGTACCGCCTATTTTTTATCCGATCGTAACTTTGTGCCAAGGTGAGTGGCTCACGGCTGACGGTCGATTTGAACACCTATCTTCAGCGCCACGGCAGATGGCTGCGCGCTACGCCGAAATTTAACCTCATCTCCCCTCTTCTGAGAGGAGATAGCCCCCAGCGTGTCGCGTGGAATGCGTCACTGCGCAACAGAAGGTTGTCTTGCGTGAGTTTGAAAGCAAGAGACGCAGGCCGACTCCGCATTCATTCTAGAGAAGGATTGGGCATGCATTGGAATTGTAATTCGAGCTACGAAGACATCGCGATAACGGAGTATCTGGATGCACTCTATGGCTATGCCATGGTTCTGACCCGGAACCGGAGTGAGGCGGAGGATCTCGTCCAAGAGACCTGCGTTCGCGCTATCCGAGCTATGAAATATCTGAGAGCTGATAGCAATGTAAAGAGCTGGATGCTGACCATACTGCGCAACATCTGGCTCAATCAGCTACGCAAGCAACGTACTGCTCCGAATCTGATCGAGATGGATGCGGACGAGATTACGGCAAACGTGGTCGTCGAGCCTTCCAAGGGTCCACATGCACTGTATGTAAGCAAGCTCGAGTCAGAGCAGGTGCGCGAGGCGATCCGAAAGCTTCCTGTGGACTTCCGCGAAGTCATCTTACTGCGCGAGTACGAAGAGTTGTCCTACCAGGAGATCGCCGGCGTTTTGAATTGCCCGGTTGGAACAGTGATGTCGCGCCTCGCACGAGCTCGCTCCAAACTGCGCACGCTGCTTACGGCTACGCTACAGATTCCAAATCCGCGCGTGATGAAGACGGATCGAGGAACCTATCTCGCCGCGGCGGCGTTACGATGCTGATTTAGTCCGGTACGGAGGTTCCACGCTTCCAACGCCGCCACTCACGATATCCATGCGCTGTTCGCTTCCGTTGATATCGGCATGCTGTTTGAAGTGAGAGTGATTGAACATGAAGTGCACGACGTTATCCTGCGAGGCGGGACGGCGTTGTGCGTTTCGTCGTGCAGAGAGCTAACTTTTTAGTTTATAAGCTATTTCATGCGTAGCGACAATCCGATGACAATATCGGGACAATATTCTGACACATGGTGATCGCCCACGTAACACACTGATGGTGGGAGTTTGCTGAGCCTGAATGATGCCGAAATCCATTTCTTCGCGAATGAAAACTGTATCCTTCTTCCCGCTTCTCTCCAGGGCAAAGACGACAGTGGAAGTCATAGCCCTGACAGACCCAACCCCGGCAGTCGTACGGAACAGGAACAGAAGATAACTCTCGTCGATTCGACGATCGCGCAGATTCGAGGAGAAGCGTGCTCGAAGAGGTTCGCGATACAAAAGGACTAGGCATGTATTGGAATTGCGATTCGAGCTACGAAGACGTTGCGGTAACGGAGAATATGGATGCACTCTATGGCTATGCCATGATGCTAACCCGGAACAGAAGTGAAGCAGAGGATCTAGTCCAAGAGACCTGTGTTCGTGCTATCCGGGCCATACGATATCTGCGGGCCGACAGTAACGTGAAGAGCTGGATGTTGACTATCTTGCGCAACACCTGGCTGAATCAGTTGCGGAAGCAACGTACCACTCCGAATCTCATCGAGTTGGATGCGGATGAGATCACAACGAACGTCGTGGTCGAGCCTTCCAAGGGTCCCCATGCGCTCTATGTGAGCAAGCTTGAGTCGGAGCAGGTGCGCGAAGCGATCCAACAGCTTCCCATGGACTTCCGCGAGGTGATCCTATTGCGCGAATATGAAGAGCTCTCCTACCAGGAGATCGCCCATGTTCTGGACTGCCCGGTTGGAACGGTGATGTCCAGGCTCGCTCGCGCGCGCGCCAAACTTCGAGCTTTGCTTATGGCCACGCTACAAATTTCGAGGCCACGCATGAAGGTCGACCGCGTATCGTACAGTTCCACCCCTGTGCCAGCACGGTGCTGACTTCATATGCTGGATCCAGCATATGCGGTCAGTTTTCCGCTGGTCGTGTCTGTTCCTGCGTGTGTGGTTCTACAGAATTTCACATAGAATGCAGCGAAGAATTCAGCCCTCTCCCTTTGGGTGGGAGAGGGACAATCCGATGACAATATCGGGACAATACCCTGACACACGGCAATGCTTAACAGCACACACTGAGATTGGGAGCGTGCTGAGTCCAACCGATGCCGAAATCAATTCCTTCGCCAAAGAAAGTTGTATTTTTCTTCCCGTCCTTCGCGAGTTCTGAGGCAACGGCTCCGCTTGGTGTTCTTGCGGTCGCTACGCCCCTGATTCGTGCGGGATATCAAGTCACACTCGTGGACTCGACGATCACACCGGATTTCAAGAAGCGGGTGCTCGAAGAGGTTCGCGATGCTATCTGCTTGGGAATCTCGCTCGTTACAGGTCCGATGATCCGCGAGACAGTCGAGATCGCACGGGCCGTGAAGGCATGGAATCCAGACTTCCCCATTATCCTCGGTGGATGGCATCCTTCCCTGCTTCCCGACCAGACGCTCCAGGCTGACTGCGTCGACTACATCGTCCGCGGGCAGGGCGAAGATGCGCTGCTGGACTTAGTCCAACATCTGGAGACGAGGTCGGCGCCCGATCTCATTCCAGGGATCGGCTTCAAGCGTGGCGGCAAACTTATTCTTACGCCGGAGCGGCCGTTGAAGCCTTTGGCCGATATGCCACCGAAGGCGTATCACATTGCGGATTTCGATGCTTATGAACGCGGCTGCGGAAAGCGCTGGGCTATGTATACTTCGAGCCTGGCGTGTCCGTTTAACTGCGCGTATTGTACGAACGCCGGAGTCTATGGGCGCAAGTGGAACGCCCTGTCGCCAGAGCAGTTCGTCGAAGAGACTGTCGACCTGACGAGACGCTACCGACTCGAGATGCTGTGGGTGGTCGACGACAACTTCCTGGTCGATCTCGATCGCGCCCGAGGTATTGCAGAAGGACTGGTGCGCGAGAACTCTCAGTTCAAGTGGAGCATCCAGGCGACGACGAATATGGTTGCGAGACTCTCTCCGGAGGATCTCAAGCTGCTTCGGCGCGCGGGTCTGCACCAGGTCTGCCAAGGAGTCGACTCAGGGTCGCCCAAGATCCTGCAACTGATGAACAAGACCTTCCAGGACTTTGACCAGATCTACGAGAGCGCTGCACGGTGCCTCTCGGCGGATATACGACCTTCGTTCAATATCATCTTCGCCTTTCCTGGCGAGGGTCCGAAGGAGCGCAGGGAGACGGTGAGCTTCATGATGGATGTTTGCCGACGTTTCCCTGGGGCAGAGTTCTGGACGAATATCTTCACGCCTTATCCGGGCTCTCCGATTATGGAGCGGGCGAAGGAGATTGGCATCGAAGTGCCGGCTACGCTGGAAGGATGGGCTGACTTCTTTCCGCGCTACACGACGCTGCCGTGGCTGAAGGGTGAGGAGCACAAGCGGCTTCAGGTAACGCGCGATTATCTTCGTATTGCATTCGACCGTATTCCTATCGCGGCCGATACTCGCGGGCCGATTACGCGAATCGTTCAGAAGTCCATCTCATTGCCGGCTCGCTGGCGTCTTGACAACGATGTCTATAAGTATCCTGTCGAGATCTGGTTGAACAATAAGCTAAAGAAACGAATGGCAGCGAGTAAGCCTGCCGTCGACGCCAAGAGACTCGCCAACACACCGGCGGAGGCAGCGTGCTGACGCGGGGCAAGGTCGTCCTGTTCTATCCACCGTACGATGGGCCTCCGCTTGGAGCGCCGCTTGCGCTGTTGTCGCTCGCGGGACCGTTGCGTGAAGCTAACTTCGAGGTAGTGTTGATCGATGCGGCGATTGAGCCGAAGTATCTGACGCGGATTGAGGAAGAGTGCAAGACGGCGCTTTGCATCGGTATCTCCGTGCTGACCGGACCCATGATCCGAGGTGCTATTGAAGCGGCTCTCCATGTGAAGAGCCGTACACCAGAGGTCTGCGTCGTCTTTGGGGGATGGCATCCGACGCTTTGTCCTGAGTCGACGCTGCGAGAGCCTTATGTCGATGTTGTGGTGCGTGGGCAAGGGGAGATTACTCTTGTCGAGCTTGCGAGCGCGCTCGCACAGAAGCGGCCTTTGGATTTAATTCCGGGCATCTCCTGGAAGAAGCAGGGGCGACTGATTGAGAACCTGGAGCGACGGGTTCAACCGATCGATACCTTCGCCCCACCCGCCTTCGATATGACGGACTTCGATGCGTATGAGCGCATCTCCGGCAAGCGCGAACTGGCGTATGCCACAAGCGTGGGCTGTCCTTATGCCTGTAACTACTGCACCGATATGGTGGTGTATAAGCGGCGCTTCAACGCCTATGCTGCTGAGCATGTCGTCGAGGAGTTAGTCGGCCTGGTGGCGCGTTATCGCATCACCAATGTGGCTCTGCTGGACTCCAACTTCCCTGTTGATTTGCGTAGAGCGATCGCCATCGCGAAGGGTATACGTGATTCGGGTGTGAAGTTTACGTGGACCTTTCAGGCATCGACGGACTTCATCTGCCGAATGAGCCAGGAGGAGGTTCAGTTGCTTGCCGATAGCGGGGTGAGCTACATGGGGTTTGGAACGGAGTCTACTTCGCAGGCCGTTCTTAAGATGATGAACAAGCGCCATCAACGTGTCGATGAGATGTACGAGACCGCTCGCAAGGCTAACCTCGCCGGCATACGCATCACCTTCAATCTCATTCTTGGCTACCCCGGAGAGACTGAGGCTGACAGGCTTATTACCTTCCGGACGATGAGTGATATCGGGCGTCAGTTCAGTAATGTTCGCTTCTCACCGAATATCTTTACGCCTTATCCCGGTATTCCTATCTGGCCCCAGTTGCGCGATCTTGGTGTAATTGAACCGCAGACGCTGGAGGATTGGATGACGATGCCACTAGGGGCCAACCTGCTGCCTTGGCTCCGGGGGCGGGCACTCACGCGACTCAATCGCATGCTTGCTTATTTTCTGCTGCTCAACCAGGTGCGGCGGCATTCTAAGAAGACGGCCTTGGTGCAGAAGATCACTAGCTTTCTCGTTGAGACGCCGATCCAATGGCGACTGCGCTCCAGCTTGTTTTATTGTCCGTGGGAGATATGGCTTGCTGAGCTTTCTGAGCGCATCGTCAAGCGACGTTCTCTTGTTACTGGCCAGGAGTTACCTGTGGAGCCAGCTAATGCGTGCTGATCATTTTTGCCTAGAGGTAGTCCATGGCTGATGTACTGCTAACACATTCCAACCATCTCGCCTATGATGCGAAGCAATTGCGGAAGATGCAGCCGTATCCTCCGCTGGGCACGCTCTATGCGGCAACGGCGCTCCGCGCGGCGGGCATCTCTGTCGCGGTCTACGATACGACTTTCAATAAGCCTCTTCCGGGCTTCCTTGAGGCATTGACAGAACACCAGCCGAAGATTGTCGTCATATACGAGGACGACTTCAATTTTGTAACCAAGATGTGTCTGCTGCATATGCGGGAGTTGGCAAACGAGCTCTCTACGATAGCCCACGCTTCGGGAATTGCCGTGGTGGTTCATGGGTCGGATGCTACCGATCATCCACAGGAGTATTTGGATAATGGAGCCGATTTTGTTCTCAATGGTGAAGCGGAACAGACCTTGCAGGATCTTTGCCGTTCGCTTTTGCAGGATGGGCGAGTCGAAGTAGAGGCTGTTCCTGGACTCGTGCGTTACTCAGCGGCCGATGGCAGTCTGGAAAAACTATTGCCAGCGCCTAAGAATCCTTCGTGGGCCGCCCTGCCGCGGGTCGAGAGAGGGCTGATCGATCTTGAACCGTATCGACGGTCCTGGACGGAAGCGCATGGTTATTTTTCGACGAACGTCGTTTCGAGCCGTGGGTGTCCCTATGGTTGCAATTGGTGTGCGAAGCCGATCTCTGGTAATCGATTCCATCTGCGTGCTCCTGAGGAAGTAGCGGCGGAGATGCACGAGTTGAAGACGCTCTTCGGGGTGCAGCATATCTGGTTTGGCGACGATGTCTTTGCGTTGGATCGGCACTGGATAGAGCAGTTCGCGAACGCTGTTGAATCTTATGGCGAGGTTGTTCCCTTTAAGATTCAGTCTCGTGCCGACTTAATGAGCGAGGCGACTGTTGCTTCTCTGAAGCGGGCAGGCTGCGCTGAGATATGGATGGGCGTGGAGTCGGGCTCGCAGGTGATCCTCGATGCCATGAACAAAGGGCTGAAGCTCTCTACGGTTCATGTCGCTCGGGAGAGACTTGCGAAGGCTGGCATACGGGCTTGTTACTTTCTTCAGTTTGGTTACCCGGGTGAAGGGTGGGACGAGATCTGCGAGACGGTGCAGCTAGTGCGGGATACGAGGCCGGATGATATTGGGGTGTCTCTCTCCTATCCCCTGCCGGGTACCGGCTTCTTCGAGCGTGTGCAAGCGCAGTTGGGGATAAAACGGAATTGGGTTGATAGCGATGATCTCTGCACGATGCATATCGCCAGTTACACAGATAGTTTTTATCACGCTCTTCGGGATGCGCTGCATGCTGAGGTAGCGGGATGGCATGCGCCGGCTGATCCGTTTGACGCATCCATAGGCGAATCGTTATGGATGCGTGTGCATGAGATGGAACCGTTGAGCAGGAACGTCAATGTGCTTTCTTTACCTACCGCTCCCGCTGGGGAGGTGCGAGGCGCATTTGTGCCGCTCCAGGAGCTTGTGGTTGAGAGGAGATCCTGATGCCCGACCTCTTACTTACGCACGGATATTTTCTCTACGAAGATCCCAAAGAGATGCAGATCATGAAGCCTTATGCACCTTTGGGCATTCTGTATCTCTGTTCGCACCTACGGAAACAGGGGTTCGATGTTGAGGTCTTTGATACTACTTTCTCCAGCCGTAATGCGCTCTTCCACCATCTTCAGACAGAGACGCCGACTGCGCTTGGCATCTATGCGAACCTGATGACTCGGAGCAATGTTGTAGAGATTATTAAGGTAGCGCGAGAAGCAGGTTGGCGAGTTATCGTGGGTGGGCCGGAGCCTGGTGCTTATGCGCAAGAGTTTCTGGAGTCGGGTGCGGATTTTGTCGTCTTCGGCGAAGGCGAGTCCACGATGCAGGAGTTGCTGACTGCCTTTCGCGACGGCTGCGATGGCACAGGCGATGGATGGAAGGCGAAGATTGCCGGTACGGCCTATCTCGATCAAGAGGGAGTGTTTCACCAGAATCTCCCGCGCACGCAGATTGCAGATCTAGATGCGCAGCCGTGGCCTGCACGCGAGGCTATCGATTTGCATCGGTATGTCAATACGTGGAGGACGCATCATCAGCAAGGTTCGGTGAACTTCATCACGGCACGAGGATGTCCCTACAAGTGCCGTTGGTGTAGCCATCAGGTCTACGGGCAGACACATCGCCGCCGCGATCCTATCAAGGTGGTGGACGAGCTGGAGTGGTTGCTGACGGAGTATACCCCCGATATTGCCTGGGTATCGGACGACGTCTTCACGATCAATCATGAATGGATACGGAAGTATGCTGGGGAGATGCGACGACGCGGCCTGCATATTCCTTTTGAGTGCATCTCGCGCGCTGACCGCTTGAATGAAGAGATGCTCGATCTGCTGGCGGAGCTGGGTTGCTTCCGAATTTGGATCGGGTCTGAGAGTGGTTCGCAACGACTGCTCGATTCGATGGATCGCGGTGTGAAGGTGGAGCAGGTGCAGAGGGCTGTTGAGATGAGCCGGGCACGTAAGATCCAGAGCGGGATGTTTTTGATGTGGGGTTACGAAGGTGAAGAGATGGAGGACATTGAGGCTACTATCCGTCACGTCAGCAAGGCGAAGCCCGATATCTTCTTTACGACGGTCTCCTATCCGATCAAGGGCACTCCTTATTATCAGCAGATCCAAAGCAAGCTGGTGCAGTTGAAGCCATGGGCGGAGACGTCTGATCGGGAGATCAAGATCGCTGGGCGGCATTCGCGGGCCTACTATGCGCATGCCGATAAGCTGCTTCGCGACGAGGTTCAACTGGCAAAGCTTCGTGAGGTGGAGACGGACTCAACCCTTCTCGAAGAGCTGAGCATGAGCATTCAGGCTTCACGCGAGGGACTTGTTACGACACAGAACGAGGTCGAGGCATGAGTACGAGCAGAGCAGCGCTTCCTCTCGGAGATGTTCCCGGATCGGCCGCTGGCGCGGCCTTCGATCGTATTGCCGTGGACTACGATCGCGTCTTTACCGATTCGCTCATCGGTCGGGCACAACGGGAAGCGGTATGGAAGGTCCTCCTGAGCACTTTCCATAGGAATGACAAGGTTCTCGAACTTAATTGCGGAACAGGCGAGGATGCTCTGTTTCTCGCCGGTAACGGCATCTCCGTCTTTGCGTGTGATGCTTCGCGGGAGATGATCGCCAGGGCAGAACAGCGTCTGCGACACGAGCCGCAGCAGTCTTCCGTGGTCTTCCGTCAGTTGCCTACGGAGTTCCTTGGGGAACTTTCAGGAATGCAATTCGATGGGGCTTTTTCGAACTTCTCTGGATTGAACTGCACAGACGACCTGGGCGCTGTCGCATCGTCTTTGGCGAGTCTTGTAAGACCGAATGGCCGCGTGGTTCTATGTCTCTCTACTCGTTATAGCCTGATCGAGATCTTCTACTATCTTGCTCTGGGACAGTGGAAGAAGGCATCGAGACGATGGAAGGGATATAGCGAAGCTAAGCTCGATGGCGCGAAGTTTACGGTGTATTATCCGACCGTTCGCCAGATCCGGCGTTATTTTCGCGATGATTTTCGTCTGTACTCCTGCACGGGAATTGGAGTGGCGGTGCCCCCTTCTTATTTGGAGATGTGGGCCCGAAAGCACTCTTTTCTTTTTGGTTTGCTTCGACGCCTGGAAGGATTCTTTTCCACGCTGCCCATCTTTCGCAGTACCGGCGATCATGTTCTGCTTTGCTTCGAGAGGATACCCCGATGATGGTGACGCAGAGGGATGAGATCGATACCGTCGAAGGGACGCGGGAGGGTGAGAGCGTCACGCTGCTGTGTTGGCGTTGTGGCGCGCCTTCCATCGAGATGACCCCGGAGACGCGCGCTGGCTCCGGCGAACGCGTATGCCTTGGCTGCATGGCTGTAACGAAGTACAAAGAGGGGATCTGGCAGGCGCTCTCTCCGCAACAGATCGAGCGCTTTCAGCGTTTCGTCGCAGAGTATGAGTTTATTCGCTCCGCCGAAGGCCGAGGAAGCGATAAGTCAGACTACTACCTCAGCCTGCCCTACAAAGATATCTCTGGCCGTAATAGCGACCAATGGAAGATACGAGCCTGCACCTTCGGGTCGATCGTAAAGCACATCGTTTCGCCGCTGGCTAAAGCTCGCAGACGTTCGCTCAGGATCCTCGACCTTGGCGCAGGCAACGGTTGGATGAGTTATAGGTTGTCCCTTATGGGACACCAACCCATTGCGGTGGATCTATTAAGCAACGATCAGGATGGACTTGGTGCCGCTATCCACTTCAGCTCCCAGGTCGAACCCCTATTCCCTCGAGTTCAAGCTGAACTCGACCAGCTTCCATTTCCATCGCCCATCTTCGACCTTGTGATCTTCAATGCATCGTTCCATTACTCGCAAGACTATCAACGTACGTTAGCGGAGGCTCTTCGCTGCACACGCTCCGGTGGCGGTGTGGTGATTGCAGATACGCCGTGGTACGCACGAGAAGAGAGTGGGATAAGAATGGTGGAAGAGAAGCATAAACACTTCGCATCAACGTACGGGTTCTCATCAAACTCGATCTCCAGCCAGGAGTACATTACGCCAGAACGGCTGAATCAATTGCAAGAGACGTTCAAGCTGGAGTGGCGCATGATCAAGCCTTTCTATGGGATTCAGTGGTCGCTTCGACCGGTTCGGGCAAAGCTCGAGGGGCGGCGACCACCGTCGGAGTTCCGTATCTATACGACGTGGGCCGGCCAATGATCATTCTCTACCATCCACGCGCTACGCGGCCTCGGAACCGAAGGCTACCGCTTGCTGTGCTCGCTCTCGCTGCTGCACTTGAAGGACGAGAGGAGTACGAGATTGTCGATGGAAACCTCGAAGACGATCCGACGGCTCGCATCCTGCAACTTATCGATCAGCACAAGGTTGAATTGCTGGGTGTCTCGGCTATGCCAGGACCACAGATGGTGGCAGCGATGGAGACATCGCGTGAGGTTCGCCGCCTTCATCCTAAGGTACCGATCTGCTGGGGTGGATATTTCGCATCTATTTATCCGGACGCGGCGCTCAATGCCCGCTATGTAGACTTCGTAGCTCGTGGACAGGGGGAGGATACCCTCCTTGAACTTCTCGATGCGTTGCGCGGCAATCGTCCTCTGGACTCGGTGCTGGGCATCTCTTATAAAGATATGTTCGGGCTGCGACACGACAATGGCGAGCGTCCCATGAAGGGACCGGATGAGTTTCCGTGGTCTCCGTTTCATCGCCTTCCGGTTGAAAAATATTTGCGGCCTTCTTTCTTTGGCAAGCGAACCGCTGTTCACCACGCGAGCATCGGTTGTCCCTTCAACTGCAGCTTCTGCGGTGTTCATGCGGCGTATGGCAATAAGGAGAAGATGGAGTCTCCGGAGCGCACGGTCGCCATCTTGACTCACCTTGTGGAACGATATGGCGCGGACTCGGTTCAGTTCTACGATATGAACTTCTTCCTACGCGAGGATCATGCGCGGGAGCTCTGCGACCGTATGACGCATTTGAAGCTTCGATGGTGGTGCGAAGCTCGCGTGGACATTATGTCCAAATACTCGGATGAGACCTTTGCCGCGATCAAGCGGGCGGGGTGCGCGATGATCTTCTTCGGTGCGGAGTCTGGTTCTGATTGGGTGCTCGAAGAGATGCAAAAGGGCATCACCACGGAGCAGACGCTCGAGGTGGCGCGGCGTACAAGGAAGTTCGGCATCATTCCTGAGTTCTCTTTTGTGATCGGCAATCCCAACGACCCGGACCGCGATACGCGTGAGACGCTGCGATTTATCCGCAAGATCAAACGCATCAATCCGGATTCAGAGATCATCATCCAGCACTACACTCCGACGCCACAGCCGCACAACGCGGGTGGAGAGATGTACGGGAAGATCGAAGTTCCATTTCCAGATTCACCGGCTGGTTGGGCCACGAGCGACTGGATGAACTTTACTCTGCGCATCGACACGAATGCTCCGTGGCTCAAACGCCGGACGAAAAAGCTAATCGATAACTTCGAGATCGTTGTAGGGTCGCGCTGGCCAACGGTGCAGGATATTCGTGCACCACGTTGGAGCCGCGTATTTCTACAGGTTCTCAGCGCGTGGCGCTATGCCTTTCACTTCTACCGATTTCCTTTCGAGCTTCATCTCGCGAACCAGTTCATCGCTTTGCGTAAACCAAAACGGGAGAGCCTGTGAAGATGCCCGAGACAGTTGCGATTTCCTCTCAAACGCAGCCGGATAGCTCTGTCTTCGACCGCTGGGCGGAGGTTTACGATGCGCAGTCCAATCCCCTGCTCATGCTGGAGGAGCGGAGCGTCTTGCCACTGCTGCCTGAGTTAGAGGGCAACGATGTTCTGGATGCGGGGTGTGGAACCGGCCGTTGGCTGGTGAAGTTGGAAAGGTTCCGTCCTGCTTCTCTTACTGGAACGGATTGCTCTGCCGCCATGCTGGAGCATGCTCGAGCGAAGGTCCAGCCTACGACAAAGCTCGAGCGTGGAGAGTGCTCGACGTTGCCCGGGGAGAACGCCTCTAAGAGTTTTGTGCTGGCTTCTTTCGTGCTCAGTTATCTGGACGATCTGAAGGGATTCGCTCATGAGTGTGCTCGTGTCCTTCGATCGGATGGGTCGTTAGTTATCTCCGATATGCATCCCGCGACCGCATCGGAGCGAGGCTGGACACGAAGCTTCTCTGTAGATGGTGCCAGGGTAGAGATCGCTACGTACCCTCGTTCTCTTGAGGAGATTGTCTCCATATTTGAAGAGAGTGGATTCGAGGTTCAGACTTTATTAGAGCCATCCTTTTCTGGGCCGGAGCGGACCCTCTTCGAGGATGCTGGAAAACTTGAGGAGTATGAAGGGCTCGTTGGCGTTGCCGCTATATACATCTTGAAGTTGCGGAAACGGCAGTCGCAGCCATTCACAAGCTCTTCTCGTTCGAATATGCAACTGACCAACGCACGTATTGGTACGGGAGCCAGTACGTGGAAGGATGGGGTACTTCGGATCGAGGATGGCTACATCATCTCCGTTCGTGAAAGCGCTGATAGTGCAGTACCGACACTTGATCTGAATGGCTATGTGCTTCTTCCTGGCTTGATCAATGCACACGAACATTTGGAGTTTGGGCTGTTTCCAAGGCTCGGACGCGGTGCAGAGGCGCCTTGCTATCGAAACTCGACGGAGTGGGCTCAGGAGATTCATGAGATCCACGCAGATGTCATCGAGCGATATAGGCAAATTCCTAAAGCTATTCATCTGTGGTGGGGGGCAATCCGTAATCTCCTTTGTGGCGTAACGACGGTTTGTCATCACAACCCTTTGCACGAGGAACTCACTCTTTCCGATTTTCCTGTTCATGTTGTCTCCCGCTTCGGCTGGTCGCACTCTTTGTCGTTCGATCCGCATCTTGTCGAAAGATTTCGGTGGACGCCGAAGGATCAACCCTTTCTTCTCCATGCCGCGGAGGGGGTCGATGAAGCGAGTCGAGGCGAGATCTCCACGCTTGACGCGATGGAGGTACTGGATGAACGTACCGTTCTCATCCATGGATTAGCGTGCGCGGCAGAGGAGATCGCTCTGCTGAACCGGCGTGGAGTATCGCTGGTTGTTTGTCCTACGTCTAACCGATTTCTCTTTGCGGAGGCTCCTACACGCGATTTGCTTACTTCGGTCGAGCGATTGGCACTTGGTAGCGACTCCCCGATTACAGCGGCGGGTGATCTGCTCGATGAGGCTCGGTACCTTCATACAGAGGTTGGCCTTGATCCTGCCGCGGTCTACGACATGGTGACTTCCGGCCCTGCGAAGATGCTTCACTTAAAAGAGAACCAAGGACAGATTGCAGAGTTCGGAGTGGCCGATCTGATTGCTGTGCGTGGCGATCATGACACTCCTGCCGTGGCGCTTGTGGGGCTCACCTTTGTGGACGTTGAGTTGGTTGTGATCTCAGGTCGGGTGCAGATGGTCTCTCCTCCTCTCTATGAACGCCTGCCACAGGAGCTCCGCTCCGGCATGCAACTTCTTGAAGTAGCCGGCCAGCAACGCTGGATTCGAGCTCCGCTGGAGATGTTGTTTGAGGCGGCGGAGGAGGTTCTCGGCCAAGGCAAACTCTTGCTTGCTGAGAGGGAGGTGCGTTATCTCGGTACTCTATGACATTCAACCCGCGCCGACTAATCATCTCGAGCGATCACGCATCGTCGCGCTTCCGATCCTCCTGATTAACGTTCATAGTCAGTGCAATTGCCGTTGCGTGATGTGCGACATCTGGAAGCGGAAGGATGGGCGAGAGTTTCATGCTGCCGATCTTGAACGGCATCGCGAGTCAATACGAGCGCTCGGGGTGAAGCACGTTGTGCTTTCGGGCGGAGAACCTCTGCTGAATCGGGAGTTGGAGGCGATTTGTGGTTTCTTCCGCGAACTGAATCTTCGTATTACGCTGCTTACGACAGGGCTCCTGCTGGAGAAGCGTGCAGAGCTGGTGACTGCGGGTTTCGACGATATCATCATCTCGATTGATGGCCCGGCGGAGGTCCATGACAGGATTCGACGTGTCCGCGGGGCCTTCCAAACGATTGGAAGAGGGATAGCAGCGGTACGGAGAC
This sequence comes from Granulicella sp. dw_53, assembly GCF_018449545.1. Taxonomy (GTDB): domain Bacteria; phylum Acidobacteriota; class Terriglobia; order Terriglobales; family Acidobacteriaceae; genus Edaphobacter. The sequence continues at coordinate 179,101 of NZ_JAAVUR010000003.1, forward strand.
GCCGGCCCGAGATTCCGATATCGTGCCGGACCACGGTACAAAAGTCGAACCATGCTGATCTGCGCGCCACGGTCGCCGCGGCAAGGTCGCTCGGGCTTGATAGCATCTCCTTTCTCGCTGCGGATATTTCGTCGGCGGCCTTCAACCGGGAGGAGCGTTGGGCGCCTGAACGTCAGGATGAGATCACTCTTACCAGAGCTGAGTTAATCGCCCTGGAAGAAGAGGTCGAACTCTTGATTCGGATGCATCAGGACGATATTGATAGCGGTTTTATTGCTGAAAACAAAGCGAAGCTGCGAAGGATTGGCGATCGCTTTCGCGAGCATCTGGAAGGGATACCCCCCAAGGCCCCGATCTGCAATGCTCCTTGGGTCTCTGCGGTAATCGAAGTCGATGGGAGTGTTCGGCCTTGCTTCTTCCATCCTCCCGTCGGCAATGTGGATCGACAGACCTTGGAAGAAGCTGTTAATGGAGAGGCGGCTCTGAGCTTCCGCAGCCGCTTAAAGGTGGCCAGTAATCCTACCTGCCAGCGTTGTGTCTGCTCGCTGAACTACCAGTCGTGATGGAGTCTGGGAGACAGGGTTCTATGCCTGGCTTGACACGCCACGGGTCCGTTTCGTTATCTCTGGCTTGGTCGTACAAATTGCAGGTGGCCCCTGTTGACCCCCGGATTTCAGAGCGGTATATTCCAGATATCTGGTGTTCGGGAAGACGGTGCAAATCCGTCACTACCCCGTAACTGTAAGCGCTGAGAACTTAGCACTTAGGGTCACTGGGACGAAAGTCCTGGGAAGGCCGCCCAAGTTCAACGAAGCTCAAGTCAGGAGACCGGCCAGATGATTTCGGGCTTAATTCAACTTCGCTGGGAGAGTTGAAGAGCGTATCCGTGTGATCCCTACGGGATGTCTGCGGAAGCTGCCTCCTTATTATTCCCGCTCGGCCTCCGGTCCTTTTGCCACTGGATGCAAGGAGCGATGTATGCAGCAGCGCCAACCCGCTTCCGTGACTCTTGTGCTCGGCGGCGTTCGCAGTGGCAAGAGCCGCTTTGCACAACGAATTGCCGAGCGTTCGCTTCGCGTCACATTTGTCGCGACAGCAGAACGACGTGACGATGCCGAGATGCACGCCAAGATTGAGCGGCATCGTGCCGAACGACCTGAGACCTGGGCGACGATAGAGGAGCCGCTCCAACTGGCACAGACCATTCAGGCCGCGAGTCTCGACTGCGATGTCCTCCTGATTGACTGCCTTACGCTATTCGCATCGAACCTTCTCGAGGCTCATGGCGAAGACTCCTTGCGGCTTCAAGCTCAAATCGATGAGCTTTGTTTAGCGCTTCAATCGGCGCAGTGTTCCGTCGTACTTGTGTCTAACGAGGTGGGAAGCGGCGTTGTTCCAGCCTATGAGCTGGGCCGACGATTCCGGGATCTCGTTGGAGAGATTAACCAGCGGGTCGCTTCGGTTGCGGATACAGTGCTCTTGATGGTCGCAGGACTTCCCTTCCCGCTCAAGGGCTCCGTTCCCGCGGAGGTTCGGCCGTGAAGGGTTTCCTCATCGCCGGCACCGCAAGCGGAGTGGGCAAGACGACCGCCACGCTCGCGATTCTGGCTGCGATGCGACGGCGAGGATTGATCGTCCAGCCGTTCAAAGGGGGACCTGATTTTCTTGATACAGGTCACCACAGCCGTATTGCCGGCCGGCCGGCGCGAAACCTCGATACATGGATGCTTTCGGTAGCAGCGAATAAAGATGTCCTACGCGATGCGGCTCAAGGGGCGAACGTAGTAGTTGTCGAAGGCATGATGGGCTTGTTCGATGGTAAAGATGGAGCTACCGAAGCGGGCAGCAGCGCCGAGATTGCCAAGGTGCTTCAACTTCCTGTAGTGCTGGTGCTCGATGCGAGCAAGAGTGCGCGGAGCATCGCTGCTGTCTTACTAGGCTTCGAATTTTTCGATTCGGAGCTTTCGTTGGCTGGGGTGATTCTTAATCGAGTCGCCAGCGAACGTCACTTCAAGATGCTTGAAGCTGCAATTCTCTCCAGGTGCAAGACGCCAATTCTGGGGTGGCTGCCACGAAATCCCGCTATCTCTATCCCGGAGCGACATCTGGGGCTCCAAGCGGTGGAGGAGGCTGATGATTCCCATACCGATGATGAGCAGATTGACGCACTCGCCGCGATGGCAGAGAAGCATTGCGCGTTGGATCGGATGTTGGAGCTCGAATGTGGCCTCGACCCGGCTTCCTCAACAATAGGAGCGCCTGAGGCAGAAGCTACTTCTATCCGAATTGGAGTGGCACGCGATCGGGCATTCAGTTTTTATTATGAAGACAATCTAGATCTGCTGCGACAGCAGGGTGCGGAGATCGTTCCATTTAGCCCGATAAGCGACTCCTCCCTCCCTGCGGATATTGATGCGCTCTATCTTGGGGGCGGGTATCCCGAGCTATATGCGGAACAGCTAAGTGCGAATATCTCGATGCATCGATCGATTCGCAATTTCGTCGCGACGCAGCGGCCTGTCTATGCCGAGTGCGGTGGAATGATCTATCTCTCCCAGCAACTCATAACTGCTGATGGGCAAGTACACGCGATGACAGGCGTGCTTCCCTTCGAGATGGAGATGACCAACAAGTTGGTTCAGTTTGGCTATGTGACAGTGGAGCTGATGCGTGATTGCCTGCTGGGCGACCGCGGCACTGTTGTACGAGGTCATAGCTTTCACTATTCACGAATTACAAATCAACCTATTGCGGCGACGAACTATCGTGTGCAATATTCCCTCTCTGGACGAGAAGAGGATGAGGGGTACGGACTCAGCAACGTGCTCGCGAGCTATATCCATCTTCATTTTCGCGCCGCACCAAAGGCTGCGCAGCATTTTGTTGAGACTGCCCGCAACACGAAGATACTAGAGACATTGACACGATGAAACGATCTATACTTATTCTTCTCGCGACCCTCGACGTATTACCCTCCCATGGCAGCTCTACGGCGACTAATGTGGCCGGTCGCGCCGCTATCATCCAGGATTCATTCATGGAGACTCTATGACTAACTTGAGGACTACCACCATAGAGCAGATCGCGCATGGCATCGTTGCCCCCAGCGAGGTTTGGCGGCAACAAGCATTAACATATCTCGATACTCTTACCAAGCCACTGGGTAGTCTTGGACAGCTTGAAGAACTGGCGGCCCAGATTGTAGCCATCCGTCAAGAGAGGTTTGCTGAAGAGATTAAAAAAGGGGTCTATGTCTTCGCCGCAGATCACGGCATTACTGCCGAAGGCGTGAGTGCCTACCCACGCGAAGTTACGTACCAGATGGTCTTGAATTTTCTGGCTAAGGGCGCTGCCGTCAATGTGCTTGCACAACTACATCATGTGGATTTATGCGTTGTGGATGTGGGAGTGGATGCGGATTTTCAAGACGTTCCAGGCCTGCTGCACCATAAGGTCTCCAGAGGCACGCGCAACATGCTCCATGAGTCCGCCATGACCGATGACGAGCTCGCCCAGGCCCTTGCGATAGGGAAGGAGATTGGAGACCGCGCCTTCGCTGCAGGGCAGACGATGATTGCCATCGGAGAGATGGGGATCGGCAACACAACGTCCGCGAGCGCGATTACCTGCGCTGTTACCGGTGTTGCGGCGACAGAGACGACAGGGCGTGGTGCGGGAGTCAGCCCTGAGGCTCATGCTCATAAGATGGGCGTCGTGCAGGCCATCGTAGAGAGACACTTTGGAGAGCCTTCTTCGGATCGATCTCCGCTCGAGATTCTCCGCTGTGTGGGTGGACTTGAGATAGCCGCCATGGCAGGCACCATCCTCGCTGCGGCGCGGCACCAACTTGTAATCGTCGCAGATGGCTTCATCTCAACAGCCGCTGCTGCCCTGGCAGTTGCGATCTCCCCCGAGGTGCGGGGTTATCTTATCGCTGGACATCAATCCGAGGAACCAGGGCACAAGCTTCTGCTCAACCACTTGAAGCTTACGCCTGTGCTCAAGCTCAATATGCGCTTGGGAGAAGGGACGGGCGCTGTCCTGGCGATGCCGGTTCTCGAATCCGCCATGGCACTCTATACGCAGATGGCGACCTTCAGTTCGGCAGGCGTAAGCGGAGCTTCGCAATGAGCTTCGCCACATCCATGGCGAGAGGATGGTCGGATTTCATTTCGGCCATCCAGTTTCTTACGCGCATTCCGGTTCCATCGCAACCATACGAAGCTGATTCACTTTCGAGGGCGGTAAAGTTCTTTCCTTTTGTTGGAGTGCTTGTAGGCGGAAGCGCTGCCTTGCTCAATCTTCTGCTTCTTGCCCATCTACCAAGACTCGTCACTGCATTTTTTGTGTTGATCTTTCTGGTACTGATAACAGGCTGCTTGCACGAGGATGGCCTGGCCGACACGGCCGACGGCTTCGGAGGCGGATGGAGTCGCGAGCAAATTCTTCTTATACTGCGTGATAGCCGTATTGGCAGCTATGGAGCAGCGGCGATTATCTTTAGCCTCGTTGGCCGCCTACTTCTACTCTCCTCACTTCCATTGATGCAAATTGCGCACTATCTTATCGTGGCTCATGTTTTGTGCCGTTGGACGACACTGCCGCTGAGTTACTTTCTGCCGTCCGCGCGTACTCAAGAGATATCGGAAGCTAATGGACAGGGTGCGCGGATCGCTCAACTCACTTCAACGGGAACTCTGGTTGGCGGCACGCTCTTTAGTTTTGCTGTTGCGATCTTATTTCTACGTGGTCACGCAGTCGCTCCTATTGTGAGTGCCATTACTCTGGCTCTGCTCACAGGCCTTTACTATAAAAAACGCATCGGCGGCGTAACAGGCGATTGTTTTGGCGCGACGAACCAACTTACCGAAATTGGCGTGTATGTGTGCGGAGTGTGGACTCTATGACCAGCCTCCACTTTATACGGCATGCGGAGACGGATATGGCTGGCAGATTCTGCGGGCATTCCGATCCGCCAATCAATGCAATAGGGGTGCAGCAGATCTGTCGTCTTGCCGAATCTATTCAACCTGCTTCCATCCATGCGATCTACTGCAGTGATCTGCGGCGGGCTGTGGTCACAGCGGAGGCACTCGCAAAGACTTTCGCTGTCCCAATTATAAGAAGACGAAACCTGCGCGAGATTGACTTCGGCGATTGGGAAGGTCTTAGTTGGAATGAAATCGAGCTGCGTGACCCTACTTATGCGAGCAATTGGATCAAAGATTTTCCGAATCTATCTGCACCGGGTGGGGAGCCGTTTGCGGACTTTGAGATGAGGGTGTGGGACGAGATAGAGGAACTCCTTTCTTTTGCGAGATTCGGGCGGATTGCGGTTGTTACACATGCAGGAGTTATGCGAGTTGCACTTAGGAGATTTTTCAATTGTAGCGAGCAGGAGGCGTGGAGCCGTACAGAGGCTTATTGTTCCTCCTTCGTGTTCGAAGATGTCGCTACGCCACAGGAGGTGGCTTGATGAGTCGCCAGAGGGTTCAGGTGCGCGAGTTGGCCGCCTGGGATTTAGATGATTACTCCTATCGCCCCCTCACCTTCGAAAGCAAGAAGCTATCGGAGAGACAACATCTTCCAGGACGCCGGTCTTCCTTTCGGCAGTCGGAAGTCATGCTCCAAAAGGAGTCAGCCGAACTTCGCGATCTTTTCTCGCCTCAAGCGCGGAGATCGGATCTTCTCGTTGAGATGACTGGGCTGGATTGGTCGCTTGGCGTTGTGGATCTGCGCCAACTCCTAGCTTTTCAGCGGAGGCTTTTCTTCAACTCTACGTTTGTTCAAGCTCCGGCTCCTGCCGCACGAGATTGGCCGGCTTTGCTGGCTTTTTCGTTTGGTCCGTCAAAGCCGGTGGAGTGCGATATGGCGCACGATGCTGACACCAAGACATTTGTTCTGAGGTCAAGCAATCCAAATCTGCATTTTCGGACCACCAACGATGCTGCTGCGCCGCTCGAAGTCCACGCAGGAGGGCCATTCTTCGAGGTAGCCTGCTATCGTGGCAGGTGGTTCCTACGCGATGGATATCATCGCGCCTACAATCTGTTAAAGGCTGGCGTGTTCGAGATTCCTGCAGTGATCGTCCAAGCCAGGACGATCGAAGAGCTTGGCGCTACTCAACCTTGGTTCTTCTCTGAAGAGGTGCTTTTCTCGGAGGCTCCGCCGTACGTTTCGGATTTCCTGGACGACGAGCTGATATTCGAATACGATCGTCCTCCGCTCATCAAGACACTTCGCGTTACATTGGAAGAGATCCTCGCACCAGCATCAATGACAGGAGAACAATTATGAGCATTGCAACGAAACGCGGCGATGGCGGTCAGACCGGCCTAGCTGGCGGGATCCGTATCTCCAAAGCAGACCTTCGCGTCGAGTCCTACGGATCCGTCGACGAACTAAACACCTTCCTTGGATTTGCACGCAGCATCTGCCAGAATAAAGAGATTGCTACCTGGACAGAAGAGATTCAACGAACACTGTTCCGGGTTGGATCGGCTCTTGCTACGCCTCCCGAGAGCAAGAAACAGCCTCCAGTCGTCTCTCCTGAAGATATCGAGATGCTTACAAACTTAGTGCATCAGATCGAAGCGACCGAAGGAATTCTCTCCGACTGGTCTTTGCCTGGAGCTCACACTGAATCCGCAGCCTATGAGGTAGCGCGTACGGTATGCCGGCGCGCAGAACGCGCCGCTGTTCGCTTTATCGAAGCTGGCGGTGTGGTGCAGCCAACGGTTCTTCCCTATCTCAATCGTCTCTCCGACGTCATCTGGCTCTTCGGGCGTCTCATCGAGTTCAACGCCGGTATCGATGCGCGGCTCCGCGACGACACCAAGGGAGGACCAAAGTGGTCGAGAGCTTGGTAACAGGAGAGGAGAATGCTTTCAGCGATTCTGAACGCGCTGCCGTCTATCGCGCGATCGCGGAACGCCGCGATGTGCGGCGAGGCTTCATCGATCGACCTTTGCCTGACGAACTCCTTAACCGGCTGCTCGCAGCCGCGCATAGCGCACCTTCGGTAGGGCTCATGCAGCCTTCACGCTTCATTGTGATTCGCAATCCCGCAGTACGGGAGGCTGTGCACGATATTTTCAAAAAAGCTAGTGCGAAGGCCGCTGAAAGATACGCTGACGACCAGAAGGAGCGCTACCTATCCCTCAAGCTCCAAGGTATTCTCGAAGCACCCCAGAACCTTTGCATCGTGTGCGACACCAACAACGAACGGGGTCGAGGACTAGGGCGCCACAGTATGCCTGAGACAGCAGCCTATTCGACCGTATGTGGAGTGCAGAATCTTTGGCTGGCGGCTCGGGCGGAAGGAATTGGCGTCGGTTGGGTCAGCATTCTGGATCCAGTGCGTCTCCGTGAGGTACTCCACATCCCCGAGCATATCCTTCCTGTGGCTTACCTTTGCATTGGTTACGTCGACAAATTTGCGCCCATACCTGATCTTGAATTTTTTGGATGGGAAAGACGTGTGCCGCCTGAGACCGCCGTCTGCCACGACTTTTACAGCGAGGACAACAAATCGTGAGAGCACGCGCCATTATGGTGCTCGGAACAAGCTCGCATGTCGGCAAATCGCTGTTGACGGCAGCCCTCTGCCGCATCTTTGCACAGGAGGGATATCGAGTCGCTCCCTTCAAGTCGCAGAATATGTCGCTCAACTCCGCTGTTACACCTGAGGGACTCGAGATTGGTCGAGCGCAAGCTCTTCAAGCTGAAGCTGCAGGCATTTTGCCCTCAGTCCATATGAATCCAATTCTGCTGAAGCCTTCGGGAGATATGTCGTCTCAGATCATCGTGCGTGGAAAGATCTGGGGGAAGCTCACGGCCTCCGATTATCATCTGCGCCGAGTGGAAGAGCTGATGCCCATCGTGCGTGAAAGCTATGAGATGCTCGCTTCACAGAATGATGTGATCATTCTTGAAGGCGCAGGTTCTCCGGCCGAGATCAATCTCAAGCAGCACGATATTGTGAATATGCGCATGGCAGAGGTCGCCGATGCGGCCTGCCTGCTGGTTGGCGATATCGATCGCGGCGGAGTCTTCGCCTCTCTCCTTGGCACTGTCGAGTTACTTGATCCTCAGGAGCAAGATCGCATTCGCGGCTTTCTCATCAATAAATTTCGAGGCGATGTGACGCTGCTTGAACCGGGTATACGCATGATGGAGGATCGACTCGACAAGCCGTGCCTTGGGGTATTGCCCTATCTTTCTGGACTCATGCTTGATGAAGAAGACAGCCTGGGACTTCCTGTGGACAAAGGCGATATGGCTCCGTGGCTTCGCTCTACCGATCCCGAAAGATTGTTGCGGATCGCGGTCATTGCGCTCCCGTCTTTTTCCAACTTTACCGACTTCGATGCGCTCTCCGCCGAGCCCTCTGTTTCGCTCCATTTTTGCAGGAGCCGAGAGCAGCTTTCAGAGGCAGACGTCATCATCGTTCCGGGCAGCAAGCAGACTGCTGACGATCTCCTGTGGATGCGCGCCGAGGGCTTGGACGATGTGCTGCTCAACTACGCACGCACAGGTCTGGTGGGAGGGATTTGCGGTGGCATGCAGATACTCGGCGAGGAAATTCATGACCCACATGAGATGGAGCATGTGGGCGTAGTCGCTGGGCTCGGCTTGCTACCTATTCACACGACGATGGCGCCACAAAAGATTACCAGGATCAGCAATGGTAGCCTGTCTCCTTCCTCACTCTTTGGACAGGCTCTTCTCCCTCTACGACTAAGTGGCTATGAGATTCATCTCGGCGAGACACGCTACCTCGATGGGGCGCAACCATTCGCGAGACTGAAGGCTGAATCGGCCATGGAAGATCAAGGCCATCTGGATGGCTGCATCACGCCTGCCGGGCGCGTCTTTGGCAGCTATCTTCACGGGCTCTTCGATGATGACGCCTTTCGCCATGCCTTCCTTACCGCTGCTCGTGCCTTCTACGGATTGGCTCCGATAACACTCGTTAACAACTGGCAACAGAAGCGTGAGGAATCACTGAATCGGCTTGCCGACACGGTGCGCCAGTCGCTCGACATGCCCGCGATCTTCGCGTGGGCGAATCTCACTTACGAAGGACCAGGCAACAAGGAGGAGCGGCTTTGAATCGCAGCGCTCTTCTTCCAGCTGTATATCTCGTAGATCAGATCGCCGGCGACCCTGAGTGGTTTCCGCATCCGGTCCGCCTCATAGGTCTGGCAATCTCAAAGGGTGAGATTGTGCTCCGTCGTCCGAACCAAACTGACGCGTCCGAACTGGCGTCAGGTACCGCGCTTACACTAGCTATCGTGGGGGCAACGTATTGGCTTACCGCAGAGATGATTCGTCAGACATCTCGCCGTTCCTCGCTCCTTGGAGACGCTACAGAATTATTTCTTGGGTGGACTTGTCTCGCAGCGCGCAATCTGGAGGAGGAAGCTGCAGCCGTTTTAGAGGCACTGGAGGGCGACGACCTAACCCTAGCGCGCAGGCAGCTCGCACGGATCGTTGGCCGAGATACAGGTCAGCTTGATGCTCAGGAGATGAGTCGCGCGGTCATTGAGACGGTGGCTGAGAGCGCTTCAGATGGGATCTTATCTCCTCTCTTCTTCATGGCTTTGGGTGGGGTTCCGCTTGCAATGGCATACAAAGCGGCCAATACTCTGGATTCCATGATCGGCCATGCCGATACGAAATACTTCTACTTCGGCAAGGCTGCAGCGCGACTTGATGACGTGGCGAATTTCCTTCCATCGCGCCTGACGGCTCTTGCTATCGTCACGGCGTCATTCTTTGTCAGTCCATCCGATCCGCAAGCGGCATGGCGAACCTGGCGACGCGATGGCACAAAACATAAGAGTCCCAATGCCGGCCAGCCGGAGAGCGCGATGGCTGGTGCGCTGCATGTTAGGCTCGGCGGTGACAACACTTATAACGGAGAGCTCATACCAGCGCAGCCTATGGGAGCCGAGTTTCCTTCTGCTGTGCCAGCCAAGGCGGCTCAAGCGATCCGCGTTTTGTCGATGGCGTCGCTCTTCGGCGTGGCCCTCGGTGTTCTGATTACGAGCCTCGTTCAGACGAGAAAGCGAGGCTAACATGCAAGAGAGCCAGCCATCGCCCGTGCATGGTGGTCAATTACGACAGATCGCAGAACGTTTTGGAATTCCAGTGAAGCATCTGCTCGATTTCAGCGCGAATATCAATCCGGATGGTCCCCCTGCAGGCGTTCTCTCCACGCTACGAGCGAGTCTGGACGATCTCTCGACCCTGACCGACTATCCCGATTTGCAGCAAACGAGCTTGAAACAATCGATCGCCCATTATGCTGAGATCAGTACGCAAAACATAGCTGTTGCAAATGGCTTTGTTCCGCTCCTGGATGCAGTTCTGCGCAGCCTGCCAATTCGCCGGTTTCTGCTTCCAGTCCCCGCGTTCGTCGAATACCAAAAGGCTCTTGCACGCGCGCGAATCGAAGTATCACCTTATACTCTCAGCGCCGAGGACTGCTTCATCTACGATCCTGAAGCTATGGCGGTCGGGCAACACGATGCCATTCTGCTTGCGAATCCGCAGAACCCTTCAGGAGTCTGTCACGACGGGAGTGTCATCCGCAATATTGTTGCCAAGGCAGCGGAACGTAAGATGTATGTGCTGCTCGATGAAGCATTCATCGACTATGTTCCCGAGTCTTCTCTCACGAGAGAGACCGACCATTTCCCCAATCTAATTATCTTTCGCTCTGTTACGAAGTTCCATGGAATACCCGGATTGCGAGTAGCCTATGCCGTCAGCAATCCTGTGCTTTCATTGGCGATTGAGGGGAATCTTTCGCCCTGGCCGATCACTACGCTCGCCTCTCAGGCGGTCAGTGCAGCCCTCGAAGATCAGGATTATGCGATTCGATCGAGAGCGACGAATATGGAGCGTAGAAGAGATTTGCAGCACAAGCTAAAGGCGCTCGACCTTACCACGTACCCGTCCAAGGCCAATTTCATACTCTTCCAATTACCTTCTGACGTGGATCCGATCGCCTTTTGGCAGCACATGATCGTCGAGCACCATATCGTCCTACGCGACTGCACTAACTATCAAGCCCTGCCTCCTGGACACCTCCGCGCGGCAGTACGCACGACGCAGGAGAACGACCGCCTCGTCGAGGCGCTGGAAAAGTCATTGTCATGGCATCGAAGTAGTCGTCTGTAATCTGACGAGTTGAGTGTCGTTCTCTAATACCTGGACCACAACGACGAATAAGAAAGCGCTATATGCGGCCCATACGGGCCCGCGCCACAGCACCATCCACTGGGTCGACCACGCCCGCCAGCGCGTCAGCGTCGGGAAACTCAAGCCGAACGGCAGCAAGCAAAGCCTCGCGCACCGAGGGAATCTTCTCCATGATGGAGCCTGCAAAGGCAATTGAGGGAGTCCAACCAGGCGTCGTCGAAGAGGCTTTTAAACGGCGCATCATCAACTGCACCAAGTAGGCTAATTCTTCACCTTGTTGTCGGAGTACTGCGGAAGCAACCTCATCGCCGAGCTCTGCGCATCGCAGCACAACCTCGGTGAGTCGCGAAAAATCCGGCGCTGGCCGGCTGTTCGCAAACTCCACCAGATCCCCGATCGAGCTAAGCTGCCAAAACGCCAGGATTGCCTCCAGCAGTTGCGTCGAACGACCTTCGTCCCTTGCCAAGAAAGCCGCACGCAGCCCCTCGTGACCGATTCTATGTCCGGAGCCCTGGTCTGCAAGTGCCGGTCCCCATCCTCCTACAGTGGATAGCAGCCCAGCTTCGGTTCGTCCCGCGACGTTCGATCCGGTTCCAGCCAGCACCAACACACCGGCTTGTCCAGGAAAAGCAGCGTCGAGTGCAATCTCTACATCTCCAAGCAGCAACAACTCTCCGCCGACACGTACAGAAAATGCTTGCCGTAGCCAGTTTGCTACCAGCGGAACAACCTCACCTGCTGTCCCGATGCAGGTTCTCGTCACCGCTTGCATCGCTACGCCGGTCGCTTCGGAGAGTTCCGCGAGCGCACCATCCAAGTTCGTTGCAGCCACCGACGCGTCGGTACGCATAAGCTTGATGGTGCCGCTTCTCACGCGCGCAAGCACATGTGTCTCATCGGCGAGAGCATAGTCCGTCTTCGTCCCCCCGGCGTCGATCGCTAAAAAAAAACTCATCCATTTACTCCGACAAGACGGCTTTGGTTAGGTTCCGTGGGCGATCCACATCGATTCCATTGTTGATCGCCATGAAATACGCCAGAAGCTGCAACGGTATCACCTCGCAGATTGGCAGAAGATCTTCACGCATCTCTTCAACAAAGATTGTATGCGTCGCGAGACCTGCTACGTCGCCATCTCCTGTATTGGCAATCGCAAGAATATCTGCGCCCTGTTCCCGCATATCGCGCATGAGTTGAAGACTCTTCTCATACCGCTGCACTGAGTCTTCGCGCGAGCGATCGACTGTGGCGATCATCACCAGAGATGTATCTTTCCCAACGAGGGCGTTCGGCCCATGCTTCAGCTCTCCACTGGGATAGCCCTCGGCGTGAAGGTAAGCTGATTCCTTCAACTTCAGTGCGCCTTCCCGTGCGATCGGGTAGTGCACTCCGCGGCCGAGAAAGAGGAAGCTTTTGGCAGATCCAAACTGCCCTGCGATCTCACGAACACTCTTCTCCCAACCCTCCAACTGTGCGGCGATCCGGACTGGCAACGTAGCGAGTTCTTCCAACCGCTCCTTCAATCCAATCGAGCTTATCGTCTTGCGAGACTCGGCAAGCAGGAGGGCAAGCATATAGATATTTAGGAGCTGTCCCGTAAAGCTCTTCGTTGCGGGAATCGCCCGCTCGCGTCCTGCTTCGATTGGGAAGGAGGCCGATGCCTCCTGAGCCATCGTCGACGTGGCCACATTCGTAATCGCCAAGCTCTGACTGCCAACGGCATTGGCCTTACGCAGCGCGGCCAATGTATCGGCAGTCTCACCGGATTGCGATATCACGATCACTGTTGCACCCTTCAGGGCCTTCTGCGGCCGATAGGTGTATTCGCTTGCATACTCCACGTCCACGCCGAAGCCGCTCAGTTCTTCGATGGTCAACTCCGCCACCATACCTGCGTGGCGACTGGAGCCACTGGCTGCGATGACGATCTCGTTCGCGAGCGATCGAGTCCATTCACGAATCGCTTCACAGCTCTCCTGGCGAAACGAACCTCCTACGACGTAGCGTTCCAACGTAGCGGCAAGCGTAGCAGGCTGCTCGTGGATCTCGCGAAGCATCCAGTGTGGATAGGGCGAGGGACTTTGACTATTGGGCATCAGTGTTCCTATCTCATGCAATTGTTGCAAGGGTTGGGAGCTATATCAAATGTTCAATTGGCGGAGTTTTCGGACGAATGCATCAACTGTTTCATCTTGCGAACGCACTCCGAAAAATACTCGAGGCTCTCTTGCGAGATAGCACCTGTCTCGGGTTCTACGCGGACGCTGGCACGTAGGGCAGCATGCGCCTCGCTCACTCCGGAACTCTGAAGCACCTGCTGGATCGTTGTGCAACTGATTCCACCGCATAGCATCAGGTTGATTCGATCGCCTGCCTGCTCGCGCAGATGATGCACCACGGGAGCTCCTAGTACCCCCGAAGACTTCGCACCCGATGTGAGGATGCGTGTGGCGCCCGTCTGAACTACGTCGTCTAATGCGGCTTCGAGGTCGGGTGTAGCGTCGAAGGCGCGATGAAACGTGACCTGCATGGGACGCGCATACTCCACCAATTGGCGAGTCCGATCGATATCTACCGTTTGGTCTTCGTGAACAAGACCCAAAACCACGAGGTCGATGCCGATGTTGCGTGCATACGAGATATCCTGGCGCATTACCTCGAACTCAGCGTCGGATGCGGTAAATGCTCCGGTGCGGGCGCGCACCAGCATTGCGATCGGAAGGTCAATAGACTTTCGCGTAGCGATTGCCAGCCCCGCACTCGGGGTAATGCCACCATCCTGGAGTGGCCCACATAGTTCGATTCGATCGGCACCTCCGCGCGCGGCTGCCAGTGCCAGCCCCAGCGAATCGACACAGATCTCCAGTGTTACGCCCTGCCCCATCCCATCCTCCATCAGAATTGCGGACCATAGTCCAAAATCCTTTTATGCAGCTTCAAAGTGTTCTTCGATCTCTTCGAGTGTTTTACCCTTTGTCTCCGGCAGAAAGATCGCGATCGTCAACAGATACACGATGGTAAAACCAGTGAATAGGAAGAACATCGTCGAGTATCCGTACTTTCCAACGACCGGCAGAAAGATTGCCGCCAGCGTGGTCGAGACGAGCTGGTTGATGACCAACGCGATACTCATTCCGTTCGAACGAATTCGCGTCGGCATAAGTTCCGAGAGGGCGAGCCATACACAAACGCCCGGCCCCATAGCGTAAAACGCGATGAAGGAATACATTCCCAATGCGACCAGCCAACCATGAGCCTCGCTGGGCACCGGTGCGATATAGGCATGTTCGATGCGGAGCGGAGCTGTCCGTGCAGTGTCCAGGTTTACAAAGGGGTTGCGGAAGAAAGCCTCAACCTTGCTCGAAGGAACGCAGCCCGCACGACTGACTTGCAGAGGCGCGGCACCTGCATCGTCTGACCGCACCGTGCTGGTTGTGGCGGTAAATCCACCATAAGAGTAGATGACGGACAGTGAAAGCTTACCGTCAGACTGAAAACCGTTTGCTGCGAGCAAACGCTGTGCTTCGGCCTCATCGAAACGAAGTGTAAGTCCCTGACCATCGGTCGCCATCGACTGGATGGTCGTTCCCACATCGTGCCTTCGAGCTTCCGTTTTAAGAAAGAGCGTGCCGATAAAGATTAGCGAGACGATGATTCCCGAAGTTCCCAGCAGGAATAGGAACTTCCGTCCCTTACGGTCCACAAGCGCCATCCCGATTACTGTCATCAGGAAGTTCAGGCAGGTGAAGACGACGTAGCCCCAGTGTGCCCTTACATCAGAGAGTCCACTCTGGAGCAGGATATCGGTGTTGTACCCGATGATCGAATTTACTCCGGTAGCGGTATTGCAGAAGAGGATCACGCATGCCAGGAGAAACGGAATCACATATCGCCGCCGCAGGAGGGAGCCCTTGGACGAACGATCGTCGGGAGAGGTGCCTTGAGCGGAACGTGCAATCACCTCCATCTCCTGCAATTCCGTTTGGGCTTGTTCCTCGCTACGCGACCGAAGCAATGCAGCAAAAGTCAGGTCCTTTTTGCCACGCTTGAACAGCCAACGTGGAGACTCCGCTACGAACAGGCTTCCCAATACAAATAAGATGCCTGGCGGCATGGACATCCAGAAGATACGGCGCCAGGCCTGATCCTTTACATGAAACAGCACATCCGGAGTGGCGACCCGAGCGATCTCTGCGACACGATAGCTGTAATAGGTACCGATCACGGCCGCGGAGACGATCCCCAGTGTTAGCAGCCATTGGAAGATTCCAGTTCCCTTGCCTCGGTCACGGGCCGGAAGACACTCTGCGAGGTAGAGCGGCACAACGACCCCTACGAATCCACCGCTCATGCCTTGCAGCAATCGTCCGATGAACAACGCACCGTAGCTCTGCGAGAGTGCGATTGCGGGAATGCTTAGCACGAAGATTGTGCCGCTGAGGACCATCAGCGGTTTTCGTCCCATCCAGTCCGCCAGGAGGCCAGCAAAGAGCGTCGAGAAGACGCTTCCCAGAAGCACCGCCGCGACGACGATGGAAAGCTGGCTTCCTGTCAGCTTCGAGGTCGCTTCGAGATAGGGCAGAGCTCCGCCGATGATACCGACATCGATACCATAGAGCAGTCCTCCCAATCCTGCTACGAAGAGGAGCAAGCGGTTATAACTACGCTGATTGCTGAGACCAACAACTTTAGACATAAGGGCTCTCTGGAAGAAACAGGCTAGGAGACGATGCTAACCCAGATATGGACCATTCGGGCAGGTTCATGCATTCTCCCGGAATCGACGAATCACGAGTTTATGACGATCCGACCGATAAAAGCCAAGAACGTACATCAGGGGCCGCTTTTGCGTCGAGTAGATGAGCTGGCGAATCCGCAGGACAGGGCTGCGGCGCGGAATGGCCAGCAGTTCACAGGTCTTCGCGTCCGCGGCCAACGCATCGATCTCCTCATCGGCGTGTCCGAGCGTTACATCGTACTTGCGTTCCAGTATCTGGAACAGGGATTCCCGCGATAACGGAGCCGTGAGCAGCTCTGGGAAATCCGCAGCCGAGAGGTAACAGGTCTCGAGCGAGAACGGTTCCTCGGCTGCGTGCCGAAGGCGCACCAACTTGATCACACCGCTGCCTAAAGGCAGGGCCAGCTTCGCCTCAATCTCCTGTTCGTCGTAGACGATGCGCGCCAGCAAGACTCGGGACTTCGCAGTGAGACCGCGTCCGGCGAGCTGTTCGGTCGTGCTCATCAGCTTATTGATCTGGATTCTCGGGGTGCTGACGAAGGTCCCAACTCCACGTCTGCGCTCCACCAGACCTTCGCGTTCCAGAGAGGCGAGCGCGTGGCGTGCTGTCATCAGGCTTACCTGGTGGATCTTGGCCAGTTCACGTTCGGAGTCAACGGCTGAACCTGCCTTCAATTCACCGGATCCGATCCGTCGACGGATCGTGTCCTGGATCTTCTGATAGGCCGGAACACTCTTGCGGCCGTTCTGAGCCAATGCGATCTCCCGTAACCGACGTCAACTCGTCGGCCAATCTTCTTCTGGATGCCAGATTCCAGGCTGCGTCTCTACTATATAGCACACCTCCGGATCGCGCCTCAGCGCCCCTGGAATTTGGCACTTCGGGCGGCTTAATGCTATATAGCAGGGGAGAGAAATTACTTTTTAGCGAAGGAGCGGAGGAGGACCACCATGTTCCAGAGGTCGTCTGGTTTCATGCGGTCGCCTTCGGGGGGCATTTGGCCTCTGCCGTTTTTGATGATGTAGAAGAGTTCTCCGTCCGAGAGGTCTTTGAGAGCGGCAGGGTCGGTGAAGTCGCGGGGCGCGGGCTTGAGGTCGGTCAGGTCGCCTTTGCCGTTTCCGGTGGCTCCGTGGCAGACGGCGCAGTCGTATCCGTACATCTTTCTGGCGTGGGCCTGTGACTCTGAGGTGGGTTTTATGGGGTTGGCGAGGTGGGCGGCTTCGGCGGGAATTGGCGACTGGTCTGGAGCGGGTGCGGAAGCCGGTTGCTGGAAGAGCAGCAGCGCGGGAAGGACGAACAAAGGCCTCAACATGCGAGCCTCCTTTACGGAACGGCATCTTATGCCTCGCGAGGGCCGATGGAAAGGCTTATCTTGCCGGTGCTCGTCCCAGGAGGTACCCCCCCCTGGGTGTTGGACGTAAGTGTTGGTAGATCAAGGGTAGCGGCGGATGGCTCCGGCTAAAATCATGATTCCACGCGGTTTACGGCTAAAAAAGACAGCCCGTTGGAGTTACGGGGCTTCATTACGCCTTCTGCTGCTTCTCTGTTGCATCCTGCGTTGTTACTGCCCCTGGCTCTGCCCTTTGTTTTGTTCTCTTCTTCTATTTTAAAGGACGACCAAAACTAAAGTGCCACTTATCCGAGATTTTTATCTCTTGATAGATGGTGGGTTGGCACGATTTCGCGAGGATTTTGGGCTTGACAGCTTTTTGAGCGAGGCAGGGTGTTGAAGTAACGGTTCAGCGGGCGTTGAGACCGTCTACGAGCGAGTTGCGGTAGGCGCGGAAGGCTGGGATTGTCCCGAGAAGGGCGGCGGAGAGCACTGTAACTACGGCGTAGAGCTCCACACGGGGGGAGAGGCCGACCAGCGCGATGGGCAGGCCAAATTTGTTTTCGATCGAGGTGTGCAAGGCGAAGAGAAGGGCGTACACCGCACCGATTCCGGCGATGGTTCCAGCCGTAGCGATGAGGACCGACTCCAGGAGGAAGAGCAGAAAGATCTGGCGCATGTGCAGGCCGACGACGCGGAGAATGGCGATCTCGCGGCGGCGCTCGTTGAGGGCGGTGTAGAGGACAGTCAGCATGGCGAGCAGGCCCACGACGAGGACGGCGGCGGAGACGAGCGAGAGGGCGGTGTCGGCGTAGTCCAACAGGGTCCAGAGCTCCTGCAGGGTATAGGCAGGGATGATCGAGGTGAGGGGCTCGGGTTTGTAGGTGTTGATCTCACGTTGAAGGTAGAGCGTGCTGACGCGGGATTTGGCTCCGAGCAGGAAGGAGGTAACCTCATCGACCTTGAGTTTGGAGGCGTCGAACTTTGGAACTGGCTCGCCGATGGCTGGCGGGGTTCCTCCGGACCAGTCGAAGTGCATGGCCTCGTCGCCGAGGAGGGTGATGTATACCGCCCGGTCGATTGGCGTGCCGGTGGGCGCGAGGATGCCCACGATGGTGAAGGGGGTGTTGTCGTGCTTCAGGATGGACTTCTCTTCGACGCCGTGCGCGAGGACGATGTGCTGGCCTAGCTGGTCGCGGAGGCGCTCGGCTACCTGTGCGCCTAGAGCTGCCTCGAAGATGCCTTCGGGCGAGTGTCCTTTTGCGAACTTGAGCGTGTGGTCGCCGCGGTACTGGTAGTGGGCGTAGAGATTGTCGTCCGTGGCGACGACGCGATAGCCGTGGTAGGAGTCGCCCATGGAGATGGGGATGGTCCATGCGACGGCGGGATGATGGGCGAAGTGCTGGTAGGTCTCCCAGGAGATGTTGTTCGATGCGTTGCCGATGTGAAAGACGCTGGAGAGAAGCAGCGCGAGGTCGCCTCCGCGGGCGCCGACGAGGAGATCGGCGTGGGAGAGGGTTCCGGAGAATCCGGCCTGGGTAGCGCTGCGAAGACGATCGACGCCGACGAGCAGCATGACGGAGAGCGCGATGGAGAAGATGGTAAGCGCGGTGGTGAGAGAGCGGGCGCGGAGGGACTTGAAGGCCAGGCGGAGGAGGGTCATTGGGCCGCTGCCTCGGAGGATTCCATGTGTTGGTTGTACCGGTTGATTTCGGGAAGCGAGAGGAGAGAGTCGAAGTGTGCGGCGAGAGAGCGGTCGTGCGAGACGAACAGGAGGGTCATCGCTGTACTGTCGCGCAGTTTCGCTTCGACGGTGACTTCGGTCAGGAGAGACAGGAAGGCCTCGCGGCGGTCGGTATCGAGGGCGGAGGTGGGTTCATCGGCGATGACCAACGCCGGGGAGCCGATGATGGCTCGGGCGATGGCGACGCGCTGCTGCTGTCCGACGGAGAGATGGGTTACGGGAGCGTGGAGGTGGCGGTGGATGTCGAGGCGACGCGCCAGGCGTTCGACTTCGCCGGAGAGCGTCGGCGTGGCGATACGGGCTCGGCGTGCCGGGTGGAGGTTGCAGGGCAAGGCGATATTCTCTTCGACCGAGAGGTAGGGGATGAGATTGAAGCCCTGGAAGATGTATCCGATCTGAGAGCCGCGCAGCGTGTCGCGGGCGGATGCGGAGAGGTGGGTGAGGTCCTGGCCCAAGATGTGGATGCTTCCCTGCTGCGGCACGAGCACTCCGGAGATGAGGGAGAGGAGCGTGGTCTTGCCGCTGCCGGATGGCCCGTGGAGAAAGCTGCGATGACCTGCCTGGATGCGAAGCTCGTCGACCCAAAGGACCGGGTGCCCGGCAGTATAGGCAAAGCGAACGTTGCGAAGGTGTACTGCGTCTGCGGTCATCAGGGAGCGATCGTCATCGGGGAGTGATCATTGATCGTAGGGCTGGACGGTGTCTCCATCCATATTGAAGGAGACATCGCCGTAGGGACTTTGGACCGTGGCAACGTGTAGCTGCCCGACGACTACGATCGGCTCGGTAAACGACATCTTCGCCTTCTGGTTGTGCCGGAGCTTGACGTAGATCATCTGGTTCGGAGGAGGCGGCGGGACGTGGATGCAGGCTCCGGCGAAGGGAACCAGGAGGAACTCTGTGACCTGGTCGGCGTCGTCTTCGAGCGGAACCATGAAGCCGGGGACGGAGACGAGCTTGTCGTTGAGATCGCGAGCGGGAGAGTGGGGCTGTGTGGAGTTTAGCGTCTTCAGCGTCGACCAGGTGACGGTCAGTGCGGCGGGTATGGGCGCGGCGAAGAGGAGGAGGTTCACGGAGAGGATAGCGAGTATTGAGACTACGCGTTTCATCCGTCAACCTCCTGCCGCTGTTGCTAATGCTTTAACCTTACTGCTTAAGTTTACCGCAATTCGTTCGGATCTATTTGGTGGTCTATTTTGGGGCAGGCGGCGGAGTTTGTGCGCCGGGAGTGTACTGCGGGAAGCGAGGCGCGCGGGCTGCGCCGAAGGGACGCTCGTTGAAGGTCGTCCAGCGGCGTGACTGGCTCTCGTCGGCGGAGTGTGTCTTGGCATCCCACATATCCGCGGAGATACCATTCAGGTCGTAGACTACTTTGCCGTCACGCAGCGTTAGTTCGCAGACGAGTTTTTTCGTGCCGAGCATCTTCGTGTTGTACATATCGACGAAGCCGAAGTTGCCGGTGTCGACGGATAGAACGGCGACGTCCGCGACTGATCCTACGGAGAGATTGCCGAGCTGGTCCTGCTTGATCTCGTGGGCGGGATGCGAGGTCATCTGCGCGATGACCTGGGGGATGGTCTCGCCGAGCACTATGAGCTTGTCGGCGACGTTCAATAGATCCTTCATGCCGTTGTTCATCGAGTCGATGTGAAGGTCGGTAGAGATGGAGTCGGGGAGATAGCCGCTTCTTACGATTGGAGCGGCTACGGTCCAGGAGAAGGAGCCGCCGCCGTGACCTACATCGCAGTAGATGTTGCGCTTTCGCATCACAAGGAGAGCTTCCGAGGGCAGGCCGGTCTGAGGGTTTTGCTCGCCGCGCAGACCGGAAAAACAGTGGGTATAGATGTCGCCGGGGCGGAGGTGGGTGGAGACGAGCTCGAGCAAGGGGCGCTCGATGCGGCGCGAGCCGTAGTCGATCATGACGGGGATGTTCGCGATGCCGGCGGCGATTACGGCTTGATCGTATGGCTTCCATTCGGGCCCGGTGAAGTGGGCGCTCTTGATGCCGACGATGAGTCCGGGGAACTGCTTGGCTTTTTCGCCGGTCGGCTTACCGTCCATGTCGTCGAGGTTGTTCTCGTAGTTGGGGCCGCGCATGCCGGAGCCTACGATGTTGAGTTCGGCGAGGACGCGGGTCTTCGAGCGGTCGATGATCTTGTCCTTGAAGTCGTCGAAGTTGCGCCAGCCGGAGCTGCCGGCGTCGACGATGGTGGTCACTCCGTTGCGAAGGGTAAAGCCGTCGGGATAGACGGAGAGATCGCCCGCGTAGGAACCGCGCTCGCCGGTGCCGGTGTAGACGTGGGTGTGAAGATCGATGAGACCGGGGGTGACGTAGAGGCCTTTGACGTCGATGGTCTTCAGCGCGTCCTTGGGATTGAGGTGCTCGCCGATAGCGGCGACCTTGCCATCCTTTATGCCGAGGTCGCGTGTGCCGTCGATCTTGTTCTTGTCGTCGAGGACGTGGCCGCCTGTGAGGAGGAGATCGTACGGCAGGGGGTTCGGAGGCAGGACACGGTTTTCCTGTGCGACTAAGACGGTGGAGCAGAAGATGGCGCAGGTAAGAACGGCGTGGCCGATAGGCTTGAGGTTCATGAGTTCCCTCTCTCGAAGTGTTGCTCTGACGCGTGTTGAGATCCCATTCAGTATGAACGATCCGGGCGAGTTTTACGCGGCGGCTGGGACGCATCCACTGTACTAAAGACCTGAGAGTGCAGGATCCGATTCATCGGATCGAACAAACTTCAGAGCTTAGCTGGGTCATCGAGAGATGATTCTACTTTTTCGGATGGGCGTCATGGGGCATCCGACCGAGATGGAGTTAGATCAAATGACGTATAGGCTGGCGGCGGCGTATCTGCGAGTTCCTGGCAGATATCACTGCTGCCAGCCGCCACCTAGAGCGCTATAGAGCTGCACGAGGGTAAGGGCTTCGCCTTGCTGGGCGGTGGCCAGGTTCAGTTGGGCGGAGAAGAGGTTGGAGTCGGTGGTAAGGACCTCCAGGTAGCCGGTCGATCCGCCCTGATAGCGGAGGCGGGCGAGACGAGTTGCGTCTTGTGCGGCGTCGACGAGCTTCTGCTGCTGCTCGCGGTAGACGCGCTGCTTGTTCAACGCAATCAGGGCATTTGAGACCTCTTGCAAGGCTCCGGCGATGGTCTTCTGGTAGCTGATTACCATCTCCTTCTCTGTCTCGCGGGAGAGCTTGAGCTGGCCGCGCAGTCTGCCGCCTTCGAAGATAGGCTGAGTGAGAGAGCCGATGCCGTAGATGGTCTTGCCGGCGGGATCGAAGATGTTCGAGAACGAATCGCCACCGACTCCTCCGGAGCCGCTCAAGGCGAGCTGGGGGAAGAACTGTGCGCGGGCGACACCGATCTGCGCGTTGGCGGCGATCAGGGTCTGTTCTGCTTGCTGGATGTCCGGGCGACGTTCCAGGAGCTGGGTGGTGAGGCCTGGAGGCAGATCCTGCGGAGGTGGCGTGAGGGCGTTGGGATCGGTATGGGCGACGGGGCCAGGGTTCTCGCCGAGCAGGAGCTTTAGAGCGTTCTCTTGCTGCTGGATCTGCTGCTCGATCTGCGGGATCTGGGATGAGGCGGTGTAAAGGAGCTGCTCGGCCTGACGGACGTCCGAGAGTGGGGCAGAGCCGCCGCTCTCGAGCGTCTCGGTGAGCTGGACGGAGTCCTGACGGATTTTGAGGGTCTGTCTGGCGATCTCGAGCTGGCGGTCGAGGGTGCGAAGTTGGATATATACCGTGGCAACTTGCTGGACGAGGGTCATGCGAACTGCTCGTTGCGCCCAGGTCTGAGCCAGGAGCTGTGCGCGTGCGGCCTCGGTCTGTTTGCGGTAGAGTCCCCAAAAGTCCGGCGTCCAGGCGGCGCTTAGGCTAAAGCTGCCGAAGACGAGCGGGTCAGGAAGACTGTTCGAGCTGTTGTTGTTCGTTCCTCCACTCGCCCCCCCAAGAGAGTTGGGAAATGTTGCACCGATGGCGCTGCCTCCTCCGGTGATCTGAGGAAGCTGCTGAGAACGAGTGACCTGAAGCTGCGCCTGCTGCTCGAGAACCCGTTGCGCAGCGATGCGAACGTCGAAGTTACTGACCAGCGCTTTACGAATGAGGGCCTGCAGCTCAGGCTCGCGGAAGACCGCGGACCACTGCTGATCGCCGAGGGACTCCTGTGCCGCGCTGGTGACGGGCGCCTCGTCTGCTCCGCGAAATGCGGGGGGCGCCTGATAGTTGGGCCGTTTATATTTGGGTCCCACAGTGCAGCCCGCAAGAGCGCTAACGAGGACTCCTCCTATCGTGATTGCGTATGTACGTCTGAGCCGCATCCAAGAGTTCCTCATGCGTGACCTCCCTGAGTCGGAGTCTGCGGTCCACCACCGGCAGCCTTGCCGGCGGCGACAGGGTCGAAGTCGTGTTTGGAGTCCATCGTCGTGCCCTTACCGCCCTTGCCGAAGCGATGGGAGAGATACTCGACCACGGAGAACGTTACAGGGATAAAGATGAGACCGATGGCCGTTGAGAGGAGCATGCCCCCGACGACGACGGTGCCGAGGATACGTCGAGAGGCTGCGCCTGCTCCTGTGGCCGTCCAGAGCGGGAGGCAACCGAAGACGAACGCTAGGGCCGTCATGACGATGGGCCGGAAGCGTACGCGTGCCGCGTGGAGCGCAGCCTCAGAGATGCTTTGCCCGCTCTCGTAGTTGGTCTTTGCAAACTCCACGATGAGGATGGCGTTCTTGGCTGACAGTCCGATCAGCATGACGAGACCGATGGTGGCAAAGATATCGTTTTCGAGTGACCGCGCATTAAGTGCGATGTATGCGCCAAGAATCGCGACGGGGGTACTGAGGAGGACGCTGAAGGGCAGGGTCCAGCTTGAGTAGAGAGCCGCCAGGATGAGGAAGACGAAGAGCAGGGAGAGGGAGAAGACAGCCCAGGAGGGAACACCCTTTTCTGCCTGCTGCTCCTGATAGGACATGCCAGAGTAGTCGTAGCCGCTGCCCGCAGGCATGGTCTTTGCAAAGGTATCTTCAAGCGCGGCACGGATCTGCCCAGAGCTGTAGCCGGGAGCACCGGTGATGTTGAGCTGCGCCGCGTTGAATTCGTTGAAGCGGAAGATGAACTCCGGGCCTGTGGTCTGTCTCACCTTTACGAGAGAGGCGAGTGGGACCTGACTCCCATTGGCACTGCGGACGTAGAACTGATTGATGTTCTTAATGTCGGCGCGGGAAGTGCCTTCTGCTTCTACGTAGGTTTGCCATTGGCGGCCGAAGCGATTGAAGTAGTTGACGAGATATCCACCCATGAAGGTCGACATGGTGGCGTAGACATCGGAGAGCTGGACCTGCTGCTGAAGTACCTTTTCGCGGTCTACATCAGCGTAGAGTTGGGGAACAGC
This sequence comes from Granulicella sp. dw_53, assembly GCF_018449545.1. GTDB lineage: Bacteria > Acidobacteriota > Terriglobia > Terriglobales > Acidobacteriaceae > Edaphobacter. The sequence goes on from NZ_JAAVUR010000003.1 coordinate 203,518, forward strand.
GGGCTCGTAAGATGGGACCGCCGCGCCGATCTCAGGACGCTGCTTCAGAGCGCCCAAGAAGGCGAAGACGTTCTTTGTGAGGGTCGCTGGATCGTCCGAGCCGGAGCGGTCTTCGAGGACCATCGTGACGCCGCCCGAGGTTCCGATACCTGGAATGGAGGGTGGCGGGAAGGCGAAGGCGATACCATCCGGGTCCTGGCTGAGCTGCTTCTGTAGATTTCCCTGGATGTATTCGAGCTGCTCCTGCTTGCTCTTGCGCTCCTCCCAGGGCTTGAGAGCGACGAAGAAGAAGCCCGCGTTGGTGCTTTGAACCTGGGTGAGGAGTGAGAAGTTGGTGACTGCGATTACGCCCTGGATTCCGGGGGTCTTGAGAAGGGCAGCGGTGATCTTCTGCTGGGCTGCGTCTGTTCGCTGAGCCGAAGCACCATCCGGCAACTGCAGGGCGAGGAACATGTAGCCCTGATCTTCAGTGGGGATGAAGCCGCCGGGAAGACCGCTCCCAAGGAAGACCGCCGCAACGCCGACCAGCACGAGGCCGATCATCGCGAGTGCGGATTTGTGAATGAGCACGTCGGAGGTGTGGACGAAGCTCTCCGTGGTGCGACCAAAGAATTTATTGAAGAGACCGAAGCCGCGGGCGAGCAAGCTCTTCTTCGCTTCCTTATCCTTCGGCTTGAGCAGAAGCGCAGAGAGCGCCGGGGAGAGGGTGAGGGCGTTGAAGGCTGAGATGAGAACCGAGATGGCGATCGTCACGGCGAACTGCTGGTACAAGCGGCCAGTGATGCCGGGAATGAAGGCAGTCGGAATGAAGACAGCAGCGAGGATAAGAGCGATCGCGACTACCGGGCCGCCGACCTCTTCCATGGCTTTTTCCGTAGCGGCAACGGGGTCCATGCCTTCTTCAATGTGGTGTTCGACTGCTTCAACGACGATGATGGCGTCGTCGACGACCAGGCCGATGGCGAGCACGAGGCCGAACAAGGACAGTGTATTGATCGAGAAACCGAGTGCCGGAAAGATGATGAAGGTGCCGATGAGAGATACCGGCACAGCGAGCAACGGAATGAGAGTCGCGCGCCAGCCTTGAAGGAAGACGAAGACGACGATGACGACGAGGCCGAGGGCCTCAAGCAGCGTAATGACGATCTCGTGGATACCTGCAGTAACCGCCTTGGTGGTATCCAAGGGGACGTCGTAACTAATGCCGGCGGGGAAGGTGCCGGAGAGCTCCTTCATGCGGGCGTTGACGGCAGCAGCAGTTTGAACCGCGTTCGATCCGGGAAGCTGATAGATCGCCATGATCCCGGAGGGTGCTTGATTGTAGCGACCGGAGATGCCGTAGGCCTGATCGCCGAGCTCAATGCGGGCGACGTCGTGAAGGTGCAGAATCGAGCCGTCGGGGTTTGCGCGAAGAATGATGTTCCCGAACTCTTCAGGTGTGACGAGGCGGCCCTGGGTTCGGACGGTGTAGGTGAACTGTTGGCCCTTGGGAATAGGCTCTGCGCCGATCTGGCCGGCGGGGTTGACGTTGTTCTGGGTCTGGATAGCGGCGATGACTTCGGGGGCGGTGACGCCGAGCTGCGCGAGTTTATCGGGCTGCACCCAGACACGGAGGGCATACATGCCGCCGAAGATCTGCACGCGAGAGACGCCCTTGACGCGGGCGATCTGATCCTGAAGGTTGATGATGGCGTAGTTGGTGAGAAAGTCCTGGCTCAGCTTGCCGCCCGGCGAGTTGATGGCGACGAGCATGAGAGGAGAGGTGAGGGCTTTTTGAACGGTGAGACCGGCAGTGGTGACCTGCGATGGAAGCTGAGACTGCGCTTGATCGACGCGAAGCTGGGCGAGAACCTGATCGATGTTGGGATCGGTCTTGACGTCAAAGTCGACGAAGAGCTGCACCACGCCATTGTTGGCGCTGACCGAGTCCATATAGATCATGTTGTCGACGCCGTTCATCTGCTGCTCGATCGGGGTCGCAACGGCCTGCGTGAGGGTCTTCGCGTCGGCGCCAGGGTAGGTGGCGGTAACGAGGATCTCAGGAGGAACGATGTCAGGAAACTGAGAGGTGGGGAGGGACACCATCGACACAGCACCGAGAATGACGGTGAGAATGGCGATGACAATCGCAACGATGGGACGGCGAATGAAAAACTTCGACATCGATTACCTTCCTACCGAGTTGTTGGCTTGAGCGGTGGGAGAGACGGCAGGAGCCTGGTGGGGTTTTACAGGGGCGCCTTCGCCAAGCTTCTGAAGATTGTCGGTGATGACCAACGCGCCAGGGGCTATGCCGCTTTCAACGAGCCAGTCGGTGCCGATCTGGGCACCGAGTTCCACGGTGGTGAGGTGGGCTTTGCCGTCGGCGCCTGCGACATATACCTGATGCAAGCCCTGGAGATCCTGCACGGCAACCTGCGGGATGAGCAAGGCATCGTGACGAAGCTCGGTATCCGCCTTGACGCGCCCAAACTGGCCGGGCCGCAGGATGTTATTGGGATTAGGAAACGCGGCGGCGATGCGTATCGCTCCAGTTTGCGCGTTCATCTGACGGTCGACGAAGGCGATGTGGCCCTTCTGCGGAAACGCCTCACCGTTCGACAGCGTGAGAGTAAGTGGAACTGCGTCCGCGTTCTTGAGCAGATCTCCGCCAGCACGATGAGTCCGCTGTACGAGTGCGAGGTACTCCGAATCGCTGATGGAGAAGTAGGCCTTGATCGGATTGAGTTGCGAGACAGAGGTCAGTACCGATTGAGTGTTCACGAGGTTGCCGACCTGCGTCGTCGCCTGACCAGCGACGCCGCTGATGAGCGAGCGTACCTGCGTAAAGCCAAGGTTCAACTTTGCATTGGCGACGGCGGCTTCGGCGGCGACCACCGATGCCTGCGCCGATACTACCGCGGCTTCGGACTGCGCCTTCTGCTGGACATCGTTGTCCAATTGGCTTTGCGAGATGGCGCGAGCGTGCGCAAGCGGAGTGTCGCGGGTGACGTTGATCTGGGCCAGGCCGAGTTGCGCCTGCGCTTGCAGCACTTGTCCCTTGGCTTGCTCGAGTTGGCCTTTGGCCTGATCCAGCGCGGCCTGGAAGGGGCGAGGGTCGATTTCAAAGAGGACTTGCCCCTTTGAGACCTGATCGCCTTCCCGGTAGTCCTGCTTGACGAGATAGCCGCTCGCTTGTGGCTGAATCTGCGCGTTTACATATCCGTCTAGGGTCCCGACCCATTCGCCGGTGAGCGGCACGTCGCTCGGCTTGACCTCGACCACGGTAACCGGCATCGCGGGCGGGGGACCTGCAGGAGCGGCGTTCTTTTTGCCACAGCCTGAGAGCACTCCTGTCGCTACCAACAGCACTCCGGTCACGCAAACGCCTATCACTCTGTCGAGGGCAATCGTTGCTGCCGAATATTCCTGCTGTTCCCTCATTACTCCATCTCCATAAAAGCGTCGGAATTCCTGCACATTTCGACGCTTGCTATACTCATAAAACATACATGCATGCATGTTTTATGATGAGACGCGGGGAACGTGATGAGTGATTCAAAAATAATTTCTGAGCCTCCCGCGGCTAATTCTGGCAAGCAGAGGCGAACAAAGAAGACCCGGCAAGAACTCCTTCGTTCTGCCCGCGCAATCTTTGCACGCGAAGGATTTGAACACGCGCGCCTGGAAGATATTGCATCGAAGGCCGGCAAAACTCGCGGAGCGTTCTATGCCAACTTCAAAGATAAAGAAGATGTCTTTTTTGCTATCTTCGAAGAAAACATCGATCGTGATATAGAAGAACTCAATCGATTGCTTCTTGGCTTACCTACCATCGAGCAACGCACCCAGGCGCTGGCAGATTATCTGAGTAAGTTAAGCAAAGACCGTGAGCGCATCCTATTAAATCTGGAGTTCAAGCTCTACGCGATCCGTCATCCCAGAAAGCGCAAGCGACTCGCAGATCTACATGGCGTCATGCGTCTTCGTAGTTCGATGCCCGAGTTGAACCGGCTCATTCCATTGTTGCGTGAGCATAGCACCAAGACGAAGCTGACCGATTCGCTGGTCATTTGCGCGATCGTAGATGGACTTTCGCTCAACCATCTTTTTGATCCAGAGGTTTTGGACAATCAGGTGCTTACACATTATTTGAACCTCTTCATGCGGGAATTTCTTTCAGGAAATTCCAGAGGAATAAACAAAAATGAAGTAGTGACTCTTGCGAAGTGAGAAGCTCGTCTCATTCGCACATCTTCTTAATGCTCGGCGACAGCATGGATCGTTCCATGACTACCTGTTGGCTGCCACAGATGCAGGCTCGCTCGACGATTTATGAACTATGGGGATTGTGTAGATCTCTTAATGAGAGGCTGCGCTCAATCATTACCGCGTGTAAAATCACGGGCGGGCTGGGTTGGACTCTGTGGGGATTCCGTTGTTGAGTTCGCAATGGCAGCAAACAGAACAGCGGTGCAGATGGTTGGGGCGGCTACCTCAACTCCGGTTCCGCTCGCTTCCATCCGCACCTATCTGCTGGGATACTGGCGCAGCATGACCGCGCCGTCCTGCGGGCCTGAATAGCAGATCTTTATGTAGATGTTTGTTTCGATCACTTGTTCGGGCAGCCGGCGTCGATCCAAGCGGAGAGCTGTGTAATTAAATTCGTCTGCTCAGGTTCATAGGGAGGGTTCGGTTGTGGCATTTGGCCGAAGTCATTTGCAGCACTCCCAGTACCGACGAGGATCTGAATGATATTCGAGTTCTTTGAATCACCGACGACCAGAATCTTCCATGAACCCAGCGGCACGCCGGGAACATTGCCTGTCGTGAATTGGTCATAGGTCAAGGTGTTCCAAAAGGCTCCATGAGGTGCTTGCCCGGGAGTTACTCCGGCCTGTTGAACGAACGTGTTTAATGCTGCCTGCACATCCGCGTAGTTATTTAGCGTTCCCATATTTCTCCTCTCGCTACTTACAAATAGTGACTTGTTGAGACTGAATTCTTTAGAGGTTCTTAACCCGAATTGGTTCGTCTGTTACTTCGAAATCAATAGACGGTTGCGCGGCACGGCTGCGGCTCCTCCGCTTGTTACTGGAGCAGGAGCTTCGGGGAATCTCACTTTGCCCCTTGCAAGGATTACGCTAAAGTCCCCTTGCTGGTGTTGACCTTGACTTCCGTGACAACCCATACAGCCGCCCATATTCGCCTGCGCTCCAGCGTAGTAAATATTCTTGTGAATGGTGGTGGAGTTCGCATTGAATTGGGAGTCGTAGTCGCTATTCGAGCCAGTTCCGAGTAGGCCGCCACTAAAGAGTTGTAGCGGACGATTCGTTTCGACGACGATATTTGCCAGATGATAGCTGCTTGGATTGTGGCCGCTGTTCGCGTCGGTCCCGGTGTAAGTTCCAGCGTAGTTTTTATCGATGGCCTGGTACTGAACGTTGACTAACTTGTAATAGAGCCAAGGCGAATCGGGAATACCTTGCGCCTGGTTGTACGACCTAACTGCAGCATGAGCGGTTTTGTTCGCCTCTATGACCGGGTCGGGGATTGCATTATCCCGGTAGTTGACACAGATGAATCCCTTGGCCGGCAATGCTGACTGGAGCGAAGAGTTCAAATAATAGAGCTGATTGGTGGGATTTTGGCTTGTGGATGGCGTGCAATATTGCGCCGAAGCCGGTACGAGATTCACCTGCGGAGGAAGGCCACCGCCCATAGGTGGAGTTACAACCGCCGTATCCTGTAAGGTGACAGAAGGTGTCGTGGGACAGGGCGCTGTTTGATCGGGGCGGCAGTTTGGTAAGGGTTGGTTGATAACTCCATCTTCATTTTCTACAGGGCTGCCCGAGGGCGTCAGGATATTATCCGCCTGCTCAAATGTCGCGTAGATAAAGTACGGAGCGGTTGGAGTTTTCTGGATGAGGTGCAACGCCACCAGTCCAAACGTGGCTTGTCGGTAGCAGGGACTGTTATTTTGATTTTCGTAGTAGCGAACGTTGGCCGTTGCAAATCGTCCCGAGGCAAGCTCCTTTGCATTGAGCACGCGCCAACCAGCCTTTGCTTCGATGGTGCCGTTCGGTAGGCTCACGTACTGGGTGCTTCCGGCAGGCGGACTTGCCATGTTCGTTGCAAGATATTGTTGCGTAGCGGTGCGCACTCCGGAGTCGATGGTAGACCACCACTTATTCTGGGCGACGTACACATATTCCGTTCGATTCGACTTTGCGAGGAAGCGAACCAATTGTGGAGAGCTGTTGCCTGGGGCCTGAGTCGGTGCTATCCCTGCGAACATGGAGTCGAGGGTTATCTGGTCTGTCTCATCCAGGTTGATCCACGAGATGCCTGTTGGAACTGGTGTATCGCAGGAAGGAATGGCCGCCGCATAGTTGTAACTAGGAAGTGCGTCATAGCCGAGCGACGGGTCATTCGGAACTACCCCGGGATAGCCTGGCGGAGTTCCGGTTCCTGGGAAGGTCTCTACCTTGCCACGAAACGTCTGCCAGACTAGTGGTCCGGAACATTTGGGATCACCGAACTTACAGTTATTGTCCGGTGTGTCGCGAGTGTTAGCGGCTCCGGTCTGGGCGACCGCTGGCCAGTTCAAGGCGATAAACTCCTGCCAGGCAAACGCGGCGGCCTGTTGCATCGTTGCCGAGGGCGCGCCACCGCCAGATGGATTCAACTCGGCCGGCACCGCCGAACTAATCGTTATAGGTAAAGCCGACGCTGGAGCGCTGGCTGCAAATTCGCTCGTCGCAGGGAGACTATGGCTTGAAGATCGAGTAAACCCGAGATATCCGGCCACAAGAACAGCGATTCCGACCGCTACTACCGCGATGACGGTTCTAGCTTTCATGCGATTGCTCCTTCTGAAAGACAAGGCTCTTTGACGTAACTCGTCCTCGTATCCGCCACTAGCGTTGTACTGACTTAGGTTGCGAGGTTTCATGCTTTGGGAATTGCAATGGGGAGAACGAAGATTCCCTACTAGCTCCTAGTGCGTGGAGACGTGATGAGAGCTGGCGACTGAAAATGCCGCTCATCGCATAGACCAGTAAGAAGGACGACGATCAACTCGTCGACAGAAAAACCTCTACTTCGTTATGCGGACTTGATGCTATGGCTGGCTTCGCCGCTCTGATTTCTCTGGTAGCAGGACAGCAGTTCGTCCTAATGGCTGAGTGCCCGGACAAGGTGGGTTTGAAACAGAACGCCATAAATTTCTCCGCACGGCTGTGGGACATTTGGACATATCCTCGAAGAAAAGGCAAGTTAATTGCCATGGCGATTTAATGATTTCCCAATTGTGTCCCGTTCTATCGCATTCTCGTTTGTAAGTACCCTCGCCCGAGCTCTTGGAAGACGAGAGTAGAGGCCTTATCGAACGGTACAAAACGTGGCCTTCCCCTTAGCGTCAAAAACTTCGCGAGAAAAAACTTTTCAACGGAATATTGTCCGCAGTAGGTTGTTTATAGCGCTAGTCCCAAAAGCAATGCAGCGCGAGCGTCCACCCCCCGTGGGTGCCTGCGCCGACTACGAGTCGAACCTTACGGAGATCGAATGAAAGCGAACGTGTGGACCCGTCCAGATTTTGAAGAAGTCAACTTGGGTTGTGAGATTAACTGCTACGCCCCGGCAGAGATCTAGCCCTTCTGAATCTCAACCTGCAGGAAATGACCCCTGACGACGGTAGTCCAGACGAAGAAGTTGTATCAACACCGTACCACTTCTCTTGTTTATCACCACCGTAGCCATTCCTTTGTGTTTTTTTGAGCTGTAGTTTTCTATGGAGACTTCCTTGGCGCAAGCATCGCTTGTTCGATCTCTTACCGTCCTGTTGGGCGGAGCACTTTCGGTCTTTACCGCATCGGGTCAGGTTAACATCACGACCTGGCAAGTAAATAACATGCACTCGGGCGTGAACGATCAAGAGGTTCAGCTCACTCCGGCCAAGGTACTCACCCCGAATGCCTTTGGTGTCTTATTCACGCAGCAACTCGACGGATCCACCTACGGTCAGCCTCTCTATATGAACAAAGAGACCCTCGGACCGACCGGTCAGGATCAGAAACTCCATAACCTGGTCTTTGTCGGGACGCAGTCAGGCTCGATGTATGCGTTCGATGCGGATGCCGATCCGCTTGGATCAAATCCTAACGGGACAAATTCGACTCCGGTCTGGAAAGCAAATTTGATTCCAGCCGGCATGCAGGTCTTTACCCAACAGGATGACACTGGTTCGTCCGACATTCTCGGGAATCTCTCGCTTACTACGACTCCGGTCATTGATCAAGCTAGCTTCACAATGTACGTCGCCGCAAAGGTGAAGAATCCAAACGTCAGTCCGGTCTACCAACAGTATCTATGGGCGCTCGATGTAAGGACCGGTCAGCCGAAGGCTGCTCCCCTGCTTATCCAGGCGACGTTCAATGGTGTCCCGCCCGATGCGAGTGCGGACCCTGCGCTACAAGGCCAACCTTCCAACACGATTCCCTTCATTGCTCATCGCGAGCATCTGCGCATGGCGATGACGTTTCAGAACAATCTTCTCTACCTCTGCTTCGCCTCACATAGCGATACAAACCCCTATTGGGGAGAGATGCTGGTCTACGACACGACTCAGCTTCCTCTGAAGCTGAAGAATACCTTCATCACCACTCCTAATGGGGCCGGTGGAAACCAGGGTGGCGAGGGCGGTCTCTGGATGGGTGCGTCGGGTCCGGGAATCGATTCAGATGGAAATGTCTTTGTAATTACGGGCAATGGTCCGTTCGATACAAAAGGCTCGACCGCCAACCAGGATGCGGACTGGGGAGAGAGCGCTCTCCAGATCTCGCCTGAAAATACGACTGCTGATGGCGTGATGCACGTTCCATTCGGCGATCCAACAAAATGGTTCGTGCCGCAAGATTGGAATCATCTGAACGGAGCGGACGGTGGCGGGCCAACCCACTTCAACGATGCGGACCTCGGGGGCGGAGGCGTTGCTTTATTCGACTCACCCGATGGGCAGCACCACCATCTCATGGCATTCGGTGGCAAGGCAGGCAAGATGTATCTCCTCGATCGAGATAGCCTGGGCGGCACAAATGATCCCCAAGGAGATAACGACGCGGATGATCCTTCCGCCATTCAGGAGTGGACGCAGAGCGGTCTATCCCCCTCGGGTGGCATCTTCAGTACCGCGGTCGTCTTCAATAACAATTTCTACTATGCGCCAGATGGCGGTCATATGGCGCAGCGTGTATTTCAATATGACGCAACGACTAAAAAATATATCTCCGACGATGAGGTCCAATCGACCGTCAATACCCCAACCAAAGGTCAGACTCCTTTTATCTCTGCAAGTGGTACCGGCGATGGAATCGTCTGGGCGGTAGCCAATGGTCTTACCGCTTGGGATGCAGCGAACGTCCGTACTCCTATCTACCAACTCAGTAACTACAATGCACCGATTGCCGGCGGACATCGCTGCATTACGGCTAAATTCAGTACGCCCATCGTTGCGGAGGGTAAGGTGTACTTCACCTGCTTCAACAATGACGACCCGAATACCGGGTTTCTCGTCGTAGCAGGCTTGTTCCCAGGCGCTCCAGGGGCTCCATCCACACCAAATAATCCGACGGCGCAGCCGAACTCCTCGACTCAGATCACGGTTAGCTGGACGAACACAGCCACGGATCAGACTGGGTTTACGATCTTCCGATCGACCAATCCAAACGGTCCGTTCACCAGCTCCGGGAGCGCAACTTTCACTGTGCCCGGTACAAATACCTCCTTTATTGATACTGGTCTGACTCCAAACACGACGTATTTTTACCAGGTCGTTTCGACCAATACCGCCGGACCTTCCGCAGGAAGCACCATCGCCACCGCGACGACCTTTGAAACATTCAACCAGTCTGGACTAGTGGCCTATTGGAACTTCGATAGCAATAGCAGTGGCACAGAGCTGCCCGTGTCTGACGTAACCAACAACGGCCATGACGGCGTCATCCACGGCGAGGCTGCTTATGGCGCTGGATACATAAACTCCGGCGCAGTATTCCACGGTACAAACTTCATCTCACGCGTCGTAGTCCCGGCGTCACCTGCATTTCAATTCGCCGCGACCGATAGTTTCACATTATCTGCCTGGGTTCAAACGGTGAAGCTCGGGGCGGAGAGCGCCATCATTGCTGCTTCTGCAGATCAGGGGAGCGGCTATGGCATATACATCAATGCGGCAGGCCAATGGATCGGTCGTGCCGTCAATGTCAACGGAGCAAATATTGACATCGTTGGCCCGCCTGCCCAAGTAAATCTATGGACGCACGTCGCTTTGGTACAGGACGGAAAGAGCCGGTTCCTCTACGTCAATGGCAAGCAGGTTGCACAAGGTACGGCACTGGCGGCTAACGGCATGGGCGATCTCTGGATGGGCGATCAGAACAACCCCAACCAGTTGGACGGCTTTCAAGGCCTGATTGATGAGGTGCGTCTCTACAACACTGCACTTAGCCCATCCGCAATACAGACCACCATTGCGCCTCCTGTCCTTGGCGTGCTCTCTCTTATGACGCAGGGTAACGCGACATGGGGAGAGACCGTCTATCCGTTGCCCTATACCTATGTGGAGCCGCGCATCCCAACAACTGCGGGCACCTATACTTTGCAGGTTAGCTTCGATACTCCCCTTGTCTCGGGCGTGCAGGCTAGTTTGGCGCCTGTATCCGGCTCGAATCAAGCTATCGTTGGTAAGGTTGCTTCCCTAAAGATGGACTCGACCAACAGCGTTGCGACGGTCACGTTGAATAGTGTGACGGATAAGCAGGCGCTCGTGCTGCACATGAGCAATCTCATCGCAGCAAGTGAACCTAACTCGGTTGCTGGAACGGCAGATATCCCCTTCAATGTGCTGCAGGGCGACGTCACAGGAGACACTGTCGTCGATAGTACGGACCTTTCGGCGATGCAACAAAAACAGACTGGCTCTATCGACTCGACGCACGCCATCTACGACGTGAACTCGGATGGAGTGGTCGATAACAAGGATCAGGCCATCATTCAGGCAAACATGGGGAATACCATCTCAACACCGACCGAGGCGAACTTGGCGCTCTTCAAAACAGCGACCTCAAGTCCGATCTCGGGAGGCGGCGATGCAAAGAATGCATTCGATGACGATCCCAACAATACCCGTTGGGAGAGTGAACATTCGGATAACCAGAGTACAGAAGAGTGGATTCAGGTGGATCTGAATCAGGTCGCGAATATAGATGAAGTAATCATCAAATGGGAGGCCGCCGACGCACAGGTCTATAAAGTGCAGGTCAGCAATGATGGTTCTAATTGGACTGACGCAAATACAGTCAGGACCATCACTGGGAACCCATCTGTCAATCCGTTCCTCATCAACGACCTGAAGAACCTGAATGCGACGGGCCGTTTCGTGCGGATCGACGGACTCATTCACAACCTGACCTTCGGCTATTCTGCCTTTGACATCAAGGTGATTGGCTCCTTCGGTACGAAGCAACCGTCCTCAACACTCGCTCCATCGATCACTAGTCCAGCCACCGCAACCGGAACAGTTGGTTCGGCCTTCAGTTACCAGATCGCCGGGGATCAGAGTCCGACAACCTTCAACGCCGTCGGTCTTCCGACAGGCCTTAGCGTAAATACCGCGACGGGCCTTATCAGCGGAACTCCGACTGGAGCGAGTACCAACAACATTACCCTTAGCGCTTCTAATGCGAACGGCACAGGGACCGGCCCATTAAGCCTAACAATTAGTAGTAGTGGGGGTGTGCCGGCGGCTCCGGCATCCCTCACAGCAACCTCGGGCAATAATGCCGTCGTGCTGAACTGGAAGGCCAGCATCGGGGCGACCTCTTACAGCGTATTGCGCGGACTCTCTGCCGGTGGACAGGCGCTGGTCGGCATCCAATCAAACATCACTGCAACCACCTTTACAGATCAAACCGCAGTCAATGGCACACCGTACTTCTACAGAGTGACTGCGGTCAACAAATTAGGTAAATCTGCTCCCTCGAACGAGGTCTCTGCTACACCAAACGGTCTACCGCTCAGTCCGTCAAGCTTGACTGCGACAGCTGGCAACGCTCAGGTTACCTTGCGCTGGCAAGCCAGCGCGGGAGCAACCTCCTACAGTGTGCTACGGGGGCTCTCTGCTGGTGGACAGGCGCTGGTCGGTATCCAACCAAATATCACTGCAACTACCTTTACGGATAGAACCGCAGCCAATGACACAGAGTACTTCTACAGAGTGACTGCGGCCAACAGCACCGGTAAATCTGCTCCGTCCAACGAAGTGTCAGCCATACCGAGGTCTCCGCTATAGACACTTTGCTGGTAACTTCACCGCTATAAGTCGGCGGTCGAAGTCTATCAACAGTAGTGACAAGCGGAACTTCAAGTACTTCGATTTCCCTATGAGCGTCCGACTTGCCAATCAGCGAGTTGGACGCTCATAAAACTGCCGGCTGATCTTACAGGAAATACACGAATGATTCGCAGACCATACCTCTCGCGTCCAATGCAAACGGTACTAACTTGCCTTGCCTTTTTTTATATAAGCACAGCCTCGTTACGAGCCCAGGCTGCAGTTCCTCCAGCCACGACATCGTCTGACAATGAAAGCCATTCTCTAACGGATCAAGCCTATATCGAGTTCCTGCGTGCGTGGCGTACTGCAGAGGCGGGTGGCCACGCTGAGGCACTTGCCACTCTGGCGAGAAGTCTAAAATTGCAGCAGCAGAATGCTCCTGCGGCCGATCTTGCCTTTCAACAACTCGTATCTCAGCGCAGCCCCGCGCATCTCACGTTGCACGGTCATACCGGGAGCATCTTAGCGACTGCATATTCGCGTGATGGCAAAAAGATTCTCACCAGTTCGAGCGATCACACGGTACGCATCTGGAATGCGGCAGATGGGAAGCTACTCACCCCACCGCTTCAACACCACGACGATGTAACAGCAATCGCGTTCAGCCAGGATGGCAGGTATGTCGCAACCGGGAGTGGCGAATCTGTGCAGGTCTGGGATGCTGAGTCAGGCAAAGCGATCGGAACAGCGATGAAGACTCTCGATGAGCCGGTAACTCTCGCGTTCAGTCCAGACGACAAGCTCCTCGCAACCGGAACTGAAGAAGGGCGGCTTGACGCCTGGAACTGGTCTACCGGCGAGCCTCTCTTCCCCTTCGTCAAATATCACGAGGGAGTGAACACGGTTCAGTTCAGTCCCGACGGAACACACCTGCTTGCATCTACCGGAGATGACCTATCCGATCAAATTGATCCAAGGACCGGCAAGCGCCTAAACGCTCCGATGCGACAGAGCAACATCGCCTTCAATGGAGAGTACAGCGAGGATGGAAAACTAATTGTCACCTCAAATCATGGTGGCTTGGCGATGTTGTGGAACGCAGCAACAGGTATGAAGACGGGAATAAGCTTCAAGCATGCTGCTTCCATCCCGGTGACCCGATTCAGTCCCGATGCGCGCCGTGTGGTGACTGCCTCGTTTGACCACACGGCGCGCGTCTGGAGCACAACAACAGGCGAAGCGATCACATCTTCTTTAGAACATGGAAGCATCGTGCAGGACGCCAGATTCAACTACGACGGCAAACTCGTCGCCACCCTCGCCGGCGACAAAATTGTAAGAGTCTGGGACGCGAAGACTGGCGAGCTCGTTCTTGCTCCGATCAAGACAAAGGCGGGCGTCACGTCCATGGCCTTTTCTCCCGTCGCTAACTCGCTGCTGGTCGCCTCTGTGGATGGTTCTGTAGAGATCTATGACATGCCACCGCAGGAGAATGCCCCTGCATGGATCTCACTCCTGACGCAGTATGCTGCGTCGCGAACCAAATATAACCAATCCATCAAGGTGGATCTGAATGCTGTCCGTCAGCTACGGACCGAGCTTCTTAGCTCCAAAGAAATGGATGCGTGGAGCCGCTTTGGCCGCTGGTATTTCACCGAGGATGATGTGTTACCCGTGTCGCCATGGAGCACCTTTACGATGTCCGACTACATCGATGCACTGGTTGCACAGGGTGATTGGGAGTCGTTGGACTATGCAATCAACCTGTCTCGTCAGAATCCCGTTTGGATGAAGAAAGCGGTCGCTGCCCGTAAGAAATTGCCACCGCAAGCCGTCAAACCGGCCACAAAAGAAGATAAAGATTAAGGTGCAGCCGTAAACTCAACTCTCAGTAAAGCGAGCGGATTGCGGTTGATCCGTGACTCTACCTGGCGTCATTGATCAACTCCCATATTCGCGCCAGGTGGTGATCGTCGTGCTCGGCAACAAAGTATAAGTGGTCCAGCAGCCGCATCGGCATCTTCAAACGCGGATGCGGAATCGCTTGAGCAAAAGGCGATTCGTCCAATTCAGCCACACGCTGAAGCAGCTTCTCTCTAGCGGTACGGAACTCAATCAAAATTTGTTCCAACGGCCGCGTATTGTGGTTTGCTTCGTCGGTCTTTCGATTCGCCAGATCTGTCGGCGTAAGTTGCTGGCTGGATTTTACGTAGTCGTCTACTCGCGCTAGCCAAAGTCCCTCGAGATCAACCAGGTGACCAGCATGCTCTTGAGCCGACCACCTGCCTTCTACCTTCTCGATCAGAATTTTGTCGGGACGGCCGCGCAAAGTCTCTTCGAGCCGGGCAGGAGTGCCGCGTAAACGTGCCGACAGATTCGGCAATATCTCCACAGAAAATGAAAATACAAACTGGCGTTCAAACCAGACTGGCACCTTACTCATGGTCTAGCCTCTAGAGATGTCAAATAAGGGTGGCGCTCGAAGATAGGATTATCGTCAATATATTCATCTTCTATCTCGAGCTTTGGTGGTTGAGGGAGCGACAATCCCTTCCGCAGTCTACCAACATTACAAACTGACGGATCAACAGCGGAACACTGTTCAAAAATGGACAGCCTTTTGGGCCGATGGACAATCCAGGCGTAAATTGCATTGCTAATGCATTGATAAATAAGGCCGAAGAGTGGTCGTCCAAATGCTCCTATCTCCATAGAATGGACATCTCAAGACCAGATATCAGACAAAAAAAGGTGCGTCGACAGTGGCTCACTGTCGCAGCCGCGGTGGTTGCTCTCGCGGGAATAGCAATATTCGTCATGCGTCTAAAACCAGCCGCACCGGTGGTGGAACGGGCGGCGGTGTGGACAGACACCGTTAAGCGCGGTCCGCTCCTGCGTCAGGTTCGGGGACCAGGGACATTGGTTCCTCGAGAGGACAAGATCCGCCTGATTCCAGCCGAAACGGAGGCGACCGTGGTGCGCATCCGCGTGCTGCCCGGAGCAAAGGTGGAACCAGATACGCTGCTGATGGACCTGGTGGATCCGCAGGTGCAGCAGGAGCTGCTTGACGCTCAACTGCAGTTGAAGGCAGCGCAGGCAGACTACACCAACACGGTGGCAAAGCTACAGAGTGACCTCATGACGCAGAAGGCCTCGGCGGCGACAGTAAGTGCGGATCACAATCAAGCGAAACTACAAGCAGCAACAGATAAGAGCCTGTATGACCTGGGCGTAATTAGTGGATTGACCTTTAGTGCCTCCAAGGGCAAGGCAGATGAGCTGACGACTCGCAACGACCTGGAAAAGCAGCGCCTGGTTCTCAACGAAAAGGCAATTGAGACACAACTAGCCGTCCAGCAAACGAAGGTGGCTCAGGCACAAGCCCTGCTCGGACTGAAGCAAAAGCAACTGGACGCACTGAGTGTCCGGGCCGGAATCAGCGGGGTGCTGGTCGATCTGCCGCACCAGGTCGGAGAGCACGTCGCTCCCGGAACGACCCTGGCTAAGGTAGTTCAACCGGATCAGCTCAAGGCAAGCCTGAAGATTGCGGAGACGCAGGCGCGCGATATCCAGATCGGCCAGCCGGCCGAAGTCGATACCCATAACGGCGTCATCTCTGGAAAAGTAATGAGAATTGATCCCGCAGTACAGAACGGAACCGTCACCGTCGACGTAGAACTTGCAGGCGCGCTGCCTCAAGGGGCGCGCCCGGACCTGAGCGTAGACGGGACTATCGATCTGGACCGAATGACGGATGTCCTGTTTGTCGGGCGGCCGGCATTCGGAAACGAGAACAGCACGATCAGCCTCTTCAAACTCGGCCCGGATGGCAAGACAGCAGTTCGAGTGCCGGTCAAAGTTGGCCGCGCCTCTGTAAACAGTATTCAGTTGCTCGAAGGACTACAGGATGGCGACACTGTCATCTTGTCGGACATGAGCCGCTGGGACAATACCGATAGGATTCGCCTGGAATAGGCAAGGAGAGAGACGATGACAGAATCGATGATCCACATTGAGCAGATGACCAAGGTTTTCTACACGGATGAGATTGAGACCCACGCTCTCTCTGGCATTCACCTCACCATCAACCGCGGGGAGTACGTCGCGATGTCCGGACCATCGGGCTGCGGGAAGTCCACGCTGCTCTCGATCATCGGCCTGTTGGATACACCGACAGGGGGCCAGTACACGCTGAACGGAAGAGAGGTCGCAAATCTGAACTTCGCTGACCGCTCGCGGATCCGTAATCAAGAGATCGGCTTTATCTTTCAGAGCTTCAACCTTATCGGCGACCTGACGGTAGCGGAGAACGTAGAGCTCCCACTGACGTATCGCGCCGGCATGCCATCTGCGGAGCGCAAGCGGCGTGTGCAGGAGTCCCTGGAGCGGGTCAATATGGCCCATCGAATGCGCCACTACCCGGCACAACTCTCCGGCGGTCAGCAGCAGCGCGTGGCTGTGGCGAGAGCATTGGCAGGCTCCCCGTCCATTCTTCTGGCAGACGAGCCGACCGGAAACCTGGACTCCAAGAACGGAGAAGCCGTCATGAAATTGCTGCAAGAGCTGCACGACGAGGGCGCGACCATTTGCATGGTGACTCATGATCCACGCTTTGCAGCACACGCAGAGCGGCAGATACATCTGTTCGATGGCAAGGTCGTAGCGGAGGGCGAGCTCTCCGGGCTCCTGGCAGAGGTGGAGGGGTGATGGGACGCATCATCCAGGACGTACGCTACGCCCTGCGGCAGTTGCGGAAGGCTCCGGGATTTACGCTCACGGCGATTCTGACATTGGCCCTGGGGATTGGAGCGAACGCTGCTATCTTTACGCTGGTTCACGCGGTCTTGCTGCGCAACCTTCCGGTTGTCGATCCAAAGGCACTCGTACGGGTGGGCGACACCGATGACTGCTGCGATATCGAGGGAACCCCGGATCACAACGACTACTCGCTCTTTTCGTACGATCTCTACCTGCATTTGAAAGCAAATGCGCCGGAGTTCGAACAGTTGGCTGCCGTGCAGGCTGGGTTAGGCAACGGGTCCTTGACGACTCGCATCAGTAAGCCCGGCGCGTTGTCCAAAGCTCTTAGTGGAGAGTACGTCAGCGGAAATTTCTTCCAGACTCTGGGCCTGCAGCCACTTATCGGGCGCTTGATACAACCATCCGATGATGTACATGGAGCTCCCATGGTAGCGGTAATGAGTTACCGAACCTGGCAGAGGGAGTACGCACAGGATCCAAGCGTGGTGGGAAGCACCTTTGCGCTGAATACACACTCCGTGACCATCATCGGAGTTACGCCCTCAGGCTTTTACGGCGACCGAATGACGGATGTTCCACCGGACTTTTATCTTCCGATCAATCTTGAACCAGTGATGGGACAAAGCTCGATCCTGCACCAGCAGAACCTGAACTGGGTGTATGTGATAGGACGTATAAAGCCAGGCACCCAGCTTGGCCCACTCCAGGCGAGGATGAGCGGCAACCTGCGGCAATTCCTTTCCACACTCGATCTATACAAAAAAGCTGACCAGCAAAAGAATCTGACCGAATCTCATCTAGTGCTGTCGCCCGGCGGGGCTGGTATCGAGAACATGCAGCAATCGTATGCGAGCGGGCTCAAGCTCCTGATGGCGATCTCCGCTCTCGTGTTGCTGATCGCATGCGCCAATATAGCCAACCTGGTATTGGTCCGAGGAATGGCTCGTCGTGCGGAGACCTCTGTTCGAATGGCACTGGGAGCGCAACGGCGGCGTGTCATCCAGCAGATGCTCACCGAGAGTGTTGTGCTCTCATGCTTGGGCGGGATAGCCGGACTTGTGGTGGCCTACATGGGAACGCGAACACTCCTTGCGCTGGCATTTCCGAACTCGCCCAATCTGCCCATTACACCCGATCCTTCGCCTGTCGTGATGGGATTCGCCTTTGGTCTTTCGCTCCTCACAGGGCTGGTCTTTGGCGTTGCACCAGCATGGGTCACCTCCCACTCAGAACCTGCGGAGGCCCTGGGCGGCTCGAATCGTTCGACGAGAGACCACTCTTCCCTGCTACAGCGTTCCTTAGTTGTGCTCCAAGCGGCGTTGTCGTTAGTGCTACTGGTAGGAGCAGGACTTCTCTCCAAAAGTTTGAACAAATTGGAGCACCAGCACTTTGGTTTGCAGACCAAAAATCGCGTGATCATCCATATCAGTCCCGAGAATGCAGGTTATAAAGTCGGCCAGCTACAGGCTCTCTATGACCAGATCGAGCAGCGTTTCCATGCATTGCCCGGAGTAGAACGAGTTGCTTTGTCGCTGTATACGCCAATGGAAAGCGGCAGTTGGGGTGAGGCAGTTGCCATTCAAGGAAGACCCGAAGCCGGACCGAATGTATCTGTGGGATCGATGTTTGTCAGAGTTGGGCCGGAGTTCTTCGACATCGTCGGCCAACACGTCTTACGTGGCAGAGGAATCACGGCGCAGGATACCGCGGCTTCTCCCCCCATCGCAGTAGTGAATCAGGCCTTCGTGAAGAAGTTTTTCACGAACGGGGAAGATCCATTACGAAAACATTTTGGCACCTTCGGGGTGAAGAGCTCGAACGATTTCGAGATTGTAGGTGTAGTAAATGACGCCAAGTACGACAATACGCGGCGGCCATCTCGAGCGATGCACTTTCGGCCTCTGCTACAACCGACCCCAACGTTCGATCCAGGAGATGGCCGTTCGCTCTATGCGGGAGCGATCATGTTGCAGACCAAAGGACAGATAGAAGGCCTCGAGTCACAGGCGAGAAAGATCCTGGCCAGCATCGACCCGAACCTTCCAGTCGTAAACTTTACGACCTTTGACGACCAGATCGCCGGACAGTTCGGGCAGGAACGCCTCATCGCGCGGCTCACGCTGATCTTCGGAGTCCTCGCCTTAGCCCTCGCCTCTATCGGACTCTACGGAGTAACAGCCTACACAGTGGCTCACCGGACCTCAGAGATCGGCATCCGCATGGCGTTGGGCGCAGCTCGCGGCAGCGTCGTCGGCATGGTCCTGCGTGAAGCGATGCTCCAAGCAGGACTAGGTCTGGCCATAGGAATTCCTGTAGCACTCTTGTGTGCTCGCTTCGTAAAGTCCCGACTGTACGGCGTGGAGAGCCACGATCTAAGCATATTGACGTTCGCGATATTTACCCTGGCGGTCTCCGCATGTGTTGCCGGATGGATCCCGGCACGGCGCGCCGCATCGACAGATCCTATGAATGCATTGCGAACGGAGTAGAGACGATGATTGAACTGAAAAACCTTGAGCGCAGCTATAAAACAGGAGCTACTGAGACCTGGGTGCTGCGGCGAATCAACCTGATGATCCGGGAGGGCGAGTTTGTAACCGTAATGGGTCCATCCGGAGCCGGAAAATCTTCTCTGCTGAACATTCTCGCCATGCTCGACGATCAGTGGAAGGGCGAGTTTTACTTCGATGGAGATGCCGTACATGGCCTGAATCGCAAACAGCGTGCCCAACTTGCAAGGATGAGAATCGGGATGGTCTTCCAGAGCTATCACCTTCTGGATGAGTTGACCGTGGCAGAGAACATCGACCTGCCACTCTCATATAAAGACATCCCAAAGGCGCAACGCCAGAGCCTGGTAGCTGACACACTGGACCGTTTCAACATCGTTGGCAAGAAAGACCTCTATCCGAGCCAGCTCTCTGGAGGACAACAACAACTCGTGGGAATCGCTCGAGCTGTCATCCACAAGCCTGCCCTGTTGCTGGCCGATGAACCAACAGGAAATCTGCACTCCGCGCAGGCGAAAGAGATTATGGAGATGTTCCGCAAGCTAAACGAAGAGGGCACAACCATCGTGCAGGTAACCCACTCCGAGGTAAATGCCGAATACGGCTCAAGAACCATCGAGCTGCGAGATGGTTGGCTCTCCAAGGACACCGCCGGGATGGCTGCGCATGGGGTATCGGCGTGAATGTTGAAGGGATACTGATGGCAGTGCACTATCTTCTGCTGATGATCGGCAGTTACGTCGCTCTGGTACGTGGATTTGTGCGCCTGATTCATCTACTGACTTCCTTGGCGTTTCTTGCGGCTGTGTGTTGCAGTCCTGACCTCCAGGCTCAAACTGCATCCGCCCAACAGCCCGCTCTACGGCTCGATATCCCCCACTCCAACAATCCTCTGGGAGCGTACCGTGCGACGCTGGTGCCAAAGCCAAACCTTGCGAACTCCAACCGCATCAATAGCCTGATCCAGGATGGCGTACTAAAGCTCTCACTCAACGATGCAATCTCGCTGGCTCTGGAGAACAATCTGGATCTCGCCATCGCCCGTTACAACATACCGATTGCGCAAGCCGACATCCTGCGCACCCAGGCGGGGGGAACCTTCCGCGGTGTAAATACAGGTGTCGTGCAAAATACCCCTGGCGGCGGTGTTGGAGGCTTCGGATCAGGTTCAAGCGGCGCCGGAGCAGGGGGAACCTCGGGCGGAGCTGGAGGCGCTGGATCAGGTGCCTCCGGACTCGTGCAATCGACCCTGGGCACCGGCACCAACGTATCTCCTTACGACCCTACGATCACCGGCGCACTAAACAATGAGCACTACACGCAACCACTTTCAAACACCTCGACGTATGGCACCCAGACATTAAAGTCGAACACCACCAACGGCAACATCACCTACACTCAGGCGTTTCCAACCGGCACAACGTTCACGGGCAGCTTCATCAACAGCCGCGAGGCGAATAACAGCCCGTTCAGCATCTTGAATCCAACCTTGAACTCTTACTATCGAGTGCTCTTTCAACAGCAGTTGCTGGCAGGATTTGGACTCGGACCAAACTTACGATTTTTGCGAATTGCAAAGAACAACCAAAAGATCTCCGACGAAGCCTTCCGACTTCAGGTGGAGACGACGGTCACGCAGATCGCCAACATGTACTGGGACCTTGTAGCCGCCTATGAAGATGAACAGGTCAAGAGCCGCTCGCTCGACTTCGCAAAACAGTCGCTCGACAGCGGACAGAAGCAGCTGGCTCTGCAGGCCATCCCTGCTATGGACGTTCTGAAGGACGAGGCCGAAGTAGCCAACCGGGAGCAGGACCTCACCATCGCCAAGACGACCTTGCAATTCCAAGAGCTGCTGATCAAAAATGCGCTGACGAAGAACCTGGACGACTCCGTGCTGGAGGCGATGCCGGTCCGCCCCACCGACCTCAGCGCCATGCAGCAGAGTGAAGAGTCTGGCCCAACGGAGGATCTGATCGCACGGGCGCTGCGCGACAGAATCGAACTCCACGAATCGATCATCGACCTGGATAGCCGCCAACTGAGCAGAATTGCAGCGCGAAACGCCCTCCTTCCGCAGGTGGCCGCCACCGCGTTCTACGGCGGCACCGGACTCGCCGGCATACAGAATCCGATCTCCAACACCGCCTCCACAGCGCCATTGGATTTCCCGGGAGCAGTATCCCATGCATTCAATAACTCCGCGCCCGACTACTATCTGGGCTTATCGGTCAACATCCCGCTCCGAAATCGTGTAGCCAAAAGCGACCAATATCGTGCGGAACTTGAGACCCGGCAGTCCGAGCTACGCCTCCAGCAGCTCAAAAAGCAGATCCGCATCGAGGTACGCAACGCCCAGTACGCTCTAGTGCAGAGCAAGGCACGGGTAGAGTCCGCAAAAAAAGCTAGGGACCTGGCCCAGAAGACATTCGATATCATGACCAAGGAACAGGAACTAGGAGCTGGCTCGAACTATCAGACCCTGACAGCCCGTCGCGATCTCGCCGCAGCCGAGTCTGCCCTGGTCGCGGCGATGACCGCATACCAGAAGGCAAAGATTGAGGTCGACCGGGCGATCGGCGCTACACTCGATGCAAACTCGATCTCTATAGAATCAGCAAAGACAGGAATCGCTCCGGAGGCCAAGCCGTAGCGACTGGGGCACAGACGCGATGCAGACGATACAAACAGGAACGGCGGAGCCGAAGCCTAAGCTGGAGGAGACTCCGTGCCGCCTCCTAATCGCCGACGATCAGCCTCACATCCTAGAAGCGCTTCGGCTTCTGCTCGACCCCGAAGGGTATCTGCTGGAGATGGTACGCACCCCGACCATGGTGTTGAACTCTCTGGCTCACGAGAGCTTCGACGGTCTTCTAGTCGACCTTAACTACACCCGCGACACGACCTCCGGACAAGAGGGATTGGAGCTTGTATCGCGAGTGAAGGAGATCGACCCGCAGCTTCCTATCGTGGTAATGACGGCGTGGGGCAATATTGACCTGGCCGTCGAGGCGATGCGCCGCGGAGCAGGCGACTTCATCCAGAAGCCGTGGGAGAATGCCCGGCTGCTCAGTGTGCTCAAGAATCAACTGGAGCTACACCGCAGCCGCAAGCAGGCGCAGTGGCTGGAGGCTGAGAATCGTATCCTGCGCGCGCCGGGCGCTCCAGACTTTATCGCGTCGGCTCCATCCATGCGGCCAGTGTTGGAGGCAATGGCGCGGGTAGGTCCTTCGGATGCAAGCGTTCTGATCACCGGCGAACACGGTACCGGCAAGGAAGTAGTCGCACAGACGCTACACCGTCTCTCCCTAAGGGCCGACCGTACTTTAGTCGCGGTCAATACCGGCGCTCTGCCGGAAGGCACCTTTGAGAGCGAACTCTTCGGGCATGTCAAAGGCGCCTTCACCGACGCTCGCGGAGACCGCATCGGACGCTTTGAGCTGGCCCATGGGGGAACCTTGTTCCTGGATGAGATCGCGAACGTCCCCATACGGCAGCAGGCCAAGCTCCTGCGCGTTCTGGAGACAGGAGAGATCGACCGTGTCGGATCCTCCAAGACCAAAAAGGTAGACGTGCGAATGCTCTCTGCGACCAACGCGGATCTGCGAGCGGAGTGTGCCGCCGGGAGATTTCGCGAGGATCTCATGTTCCGTTTAAACACGGTCGAGATCAGCCTGCCCCCGCTGCGGGAACGGCGGGAAGATATTCCGGCTCTGGCTGCGTACTTCCTCGACCGATACGCCACGCGCTACCGCCGCCCGATCCAAGGGCTGGAGACCCCAGCGCTACAAGCAATGCTGCAGCATACTTGGCCCGGCAATGTAAGAGAACTCGACCACACCATCGAGCGCGCCGTTCTCATGGCACGCGGCGAACGCATCTCCATTGGAGACCTCGGGTTATTTGCACCAAAGGCAGCAGCACAGAGCCTGGATGAGATGAGCCTCGAGACAGTGGAAGAGATCCTGATCCGCAAAGCACTAACCCGCACCAACGGCAACGTAAGTCACGCGGCTGACGCGCTGGGTTTGAGCCGGGGAGCGCTCTATCGTCGGATCGAGAAGTATGGCATCTGAGCCCCAGCCGTCACCGAATCCGGTAGCTCCGCAGCGCAAGCGTCTCCCCCTCGGCCGGTCACGGCGCAGACTGAGCTTCGAACTTCAATTGAGAATATGGCTGTCTCTGATGGGACTGCCGGTCCTCATCTTGTGCCTGGGCCTCTGCCGCCGATACGAAGCACCCTGGTCCGTCACGCTGATTTGGACGATCGTTGCCGTCGTTGGATGGTCAATATGCGTATCGATATTCCTGGAACAGATCGTCCGTCCTCTGCAAACCCTGGCAAACGTAGTGGCGGCACTGCGAGAAGATGACTACTCATTTCGTGCTCGCGGGGCCCGAAGAAACGATGCAATGGGCGATCTCGCACTGGAGGTCAATGCATTGGCTGGAATGCTTCAGGCACAGCGTGCGAGCGCCCTGGAGGCCATGGCACTGGTAGAACGCGTCATGGAGGCTATGCAGTCCCCTGTTCTGGCGTTTGATCCTGTGGGCCGCCTGCAGTTGCTGAACCCCGCAGGCGAACACGTCTTCGGTCTGCGATCTGTAACCTCCATAGGTAAATCGGCGAGCGAGTTGAAGCTGGACTATCTGCTCTCCACCAACGACGGCGAGCTGGTATCTCCCGGCTCACACGCAAACCCGCAAACGGATCGCTGGTTCGTAAAGCGAACCTCCTTCCGGCTTCGCGGCGTTCAACACTCGCTCCTGATGCTCTCGGACGTAAGTGCGGCGTTGCGAGAAGAAGAGCGGCAGGCTTGGGAACGGCTCATCCGCGTACTGGGTCACGAGATCAACAACTCCTTAACCCCGATCAAATCCATCGCCGGAAGTCTACGCGGACGTCTCACGCCAGCGGACACAGGCGGCGACTTCGAGCGCGGCCTTGCAGTGATCGAGGATCGTGCAGAATCGTTGAACCGCTTTCTACAGGCCTATCGGCAGCTTATGGGTCTCCCGGTTCCCAAGCTCGCTCCTATCTCTTTAGCGGATCTCATGGAGCGAGTCATCCATCTGGAGACGCGCCTTAGAGTGCAGATGCTGGATTCAAAGGACCAGACGATATACGTCGATGCAGATCAGATTCAACAGGCTCTAATCAACCTCGTACGAAACGCAACAGAAGCCGCACTGCATCAGGACGCCCCTCACCAGGCGGTTCCGTTAGTGCAGGCAGGTTGGCAGACCGTTGGCGATGAAGTTGTTATCTCGATCCTCGATAACGGTCCCGGTCTGTCCAACGAAAGCAATCTCTTTGTCCCCTTCTATACAACGAAGCCCGGAGGCACCGGGATCGGGCTGGTTCTAGCCCAGCAGATAGCCGAAGCTCATCGCGGCAAGGTCCGTCTTATAAATCAACTTGAAAGATCCGGCTGTATCGCAGAGCTCCGTCTCCCTATAAGCCCAGGCGAAGGACTTTAAGAGCTAACTCGGAGCGGATTCTGGTCCTACAAAACGGCGGCGCCAAAGCAGGTGCAGCCGATTGCCTTTAGAGCATCCCAACGCTCTCTGCT
This sequence comes from Granulicella sp. dw_53, assembly GCF_018449545.1. GTDB lineage: Bacteria > Acidobacteriota > Terriglobia > Terriglobales > Acidobacteriaceae > Edaphobacter. Next base: position 228,675 of record NZ_JAAVUR010000003.1, read on the forward strand.
GGCGACGAGCCGCACTCGTATTCCTAGCTACTTGTCAGGCTGGAAAAAAGCGTGATGAGCGTACCAACATTCTTTTGCATATTAAACCGATGCTGGAAAGATCGCAGGGCCGCGTGTCCCATCGTAGAGCGCGCATCGGGCGTGAGAGATAACCACCGCTCCAGAAGCTCAAGTGTCCCCGCAGCATCATCGTTCGCAACGATCGCGGCCCCGTCCAGTAGCACCGTATCCCAAATATTTACCTTATTCGAGATAAGCACCGGCTTGCCACAAGCCAGCGCCTCCGCCACCGCTATGCCAAAGTTTTCCTGGTGGGACGGAAGGATAAAGGCATCGCATCCATAAAGGGCTCCCCACTTCAAATCTCCTTCCAGCATTCCCACCCAATGCACCCGGTCCGAAACGCCCCCTGCCACCGCCTTCGCGACAAGTTCATCCTTCAATTCACGCTCAACCGGACCAGCAAGTACGAGCTGCAGGTTAGGATCCTTATCCGCGATCTGCGAGAAAGCATCCAGGAGCAGATCGCATCCTTTTTTAGGATGCACGCGGCCCAGAAATAAAAGATAAAACTTAGACGATCCATTCGACGAGTTCAGCGTAGGAACTCCGGAGAGGAAGAGCTTACGAAGGAGCGCTGGATCTCCGTCTGACATCTTCGCTCCGTAAGGAACAACAGACGAACGCCAGCTATGAGGCCAAAAAGTCTGTGGCGCTAACTCCGACTCCATCTCTGAAGTGAACAGAATGCGTTTCGCGCCCCGCAGGGTCCAATACTCGATAAAGATCCAATACAACGACTTCTTGAAGTGTTTCGAGGGGTACGCGCGCTTGAAATACGGATCCAGCATCCCATGCGGGAAGACCATATACGGCTTGTGCCCGTGGAAGACACGCCGCGCAGCAAATCCCAGATACTGCCACAAACCATGGACGACGACACCATCAAATCGGTCCCGCTCTCTCCGAAGAAAGGGGATAAGTTTAGGGGTGTATCCGAACTCAGTCGAGACTGGGCCAAGCGCGTGCACGGGAACGTCGAGCTCTTGGAGATAAACGGCGCTTGGATCGTCAAGCGTAACAATCTCCGCATCGTGTCCGAGCTTATGATAGCCGCTCACGATATTGCGAACGCTTGCTGCTGGGCCGCCTGCTCGTCTATCAAGAGTGGATATTAAATGGAGTATGCGCAATGTGAATCGACCACCATTTTGTGGAACTTCGGCTCTTGAAATCGATCGTCCCTTTGACGGGCTGCCACTGGTTCTGGCTTTTACCGGCGGAGTTGCTTGTTCCGTCGATATGTTCCTATTGGAAAAACCCCAAATTGCAGCAGAGCAATCCTACCAGTTGAAACTCACGGCAAGCAATAATTTGCATGGTCTTTGTTAAACACCCTACCACGATTAAATTCCGCGACTATCCTCCTTACGGACGATCTTGTGTCTATTTATTTGTGAGCGGATCGATAAGAATCGAAATACCTAACTCAGCTTGGCACAAAGAAGATCTTGGCGACGAGATCCCGCGCCAGGGAGGGGATATTTCAGTATTTGGGCGGCAACATCACCCATGCCACCCAATTAGTTATGGTCGAGTCGACTAATTACCCTCGAGCGATCGTAGCGCTCTAACCGGTAGATAGTTTTGTAACAGGTATAGCATCGCCATGGGTACAGCCCGAACAGAACAAGAACATACTGCTCGAGAAATCCCCGTCGCTTCTTTCGTTCCAGAGACACTTTACAGCTCTTGCAGGTTACCTTCTTCGTTCTTGATTCCCTCGCACTACCGCCTAATTCCGGAACATTCACAGCATAAAACAAAGCCGAATTATGGATGGAAACTCGAATCATGGCATTATCTCCAAACAACAACATTTCAAAATGTGGCAGTACCTTGACAGTACCGCAAAGAAAATCGAAAAACAAGAATTCGTTTTGAAGCAAGACCTCTATAGCCGAAGTTGAAACTCACCTGCAATTACCGTTCCTTGTAGAGTCAGACTCTATTTTCTCCAAACAGTCGCAAAAATCTCATATCTCGTGACACCCACTGAATTAGGTCACTAAATGAACGTAGATCCAACTCGAATGGCTAAGGCAATATAGAAACGGATCTTGCTGTAAACGCGACTTAGAACGTCGACGATGCAACTGGAAGCCAATCAGTTGATTACAATGGAAGAAGAAGCAAATAAATGAGGCAGGTGGAATCAAAGCCAGTGGCAGCATTCGTTTGCGATCATTTTTTATGACATCGTTTCCTTAGATCCCGCCCGCACTCTTTCGTTAGTTCGTTAAGTTATGGGCAGTTATGATCCGTTCTTTACTGTTCTCTTGCATCGTCAACCACTTTCAATAGATTCTGGCTCTAAACAGGAAGGAAGAGATGCGGAGGATTGTTCTTGGACATCCATTCGGAAATGAGAATGTGAGGCAGGCTCTAGTCGCACTATCGAATGCGGGTGTTCTTGAATCCTTCGTGACTACGATCTGCGCCGAACACGTACCATTTCTTTCTAGCCTGCCTGGAAATCTACGGGAAGAAATAGAACGCCGCTCCTTCAAAGTACCTCCAAGTGACCACATCAAATCGCACCCCTTCAAGGAGGTGCTTCGGCTACTCACCTCTCGTGTGGCCCACACCCTTCCAGCCATCAGAGCATTTGGGCCGACAGTGGACGATATCTGGCAATCGCTCGACGTTCATTTGACTGTGGAAGCTCGGCGACACGAGAAAAACGGCCTCGCCGTCTACGCCTATGAAGATGGAGCATTAAGCACATTCTCCGCGCTTCCCGGAGTTCGAAAGATCTATGAGCTTCCCATCGGATATTGGAAGAGCATGCATCGGCTGTTCATGGAAGAACGTACACTCAACCCCGACTGGGCAGTAACGCTCGCGGGACTTAGCGATCCGCCAGAAAAACTTAAGCGCAAGGATGCGGAACTCGAACTCTCCGATCAGATCATCGTCCCCAGCGAGTTCGTAAAATCGACGCTCCCTGAACATTGGGCCGCAAAGGCAAATATTGTCCAATATGGATGCCCAAGTCCAACCAAAATAAGAATTTCAGCAACTCATAATAAAGGACCGCTACGAGCGCTCTTCTGCGGTTCCTTAGGACAACGCAAAGGTATCTCCTATCTCTTCAATGCAATCGAGCGGATGGGTCGTCACGTAGAACTCACAGTAATTGGCTCAGAGGTAGCCCCTTGCCCTTCGTTACAGCATGCGCTTGAGAAGACAACATGGCATCGGTCGCTGCCCCACGCTAGAGTCTTGGAACTAATGCAGAGCCATGACGTTTTGGTCTTCCCAACATTGTTTGAAGGCAGGGCTCTGGTAGTTCTTGAGGCTCTCTCTCAAGGTCTCCCAGTCATAACAACAGCTCACTCCGGGGCAACCGACGTCGTGATAAGCGGCCAATCCGGATTTCTTATACCAATTCGCTCAACGGACGCCATCGTAGAGGCACTGGAGACGCTATACGATAATCGCGATTTATTAGACTACATGAAGGAACAAGCTCGGGTGATTGCTGCTGCAACATCCTGGGAGTCTTACCGTGCGAACCTCCTGAGCGCTCTTGCCCTCACTTGAAGTCTTTGAAGTGAGATAACAAAGTCGAATTTACAGAGGAATTAGGCGATCTCCACTTCTACCTATCCTTTACCTTCAACTTAGCGTATCGATTACCTCTCGATCACAAAGTGCGTATTTCTAGCTTCTACGAGCAAAGGTATCTCCTTGATTCTCTTGTGAGGCCAGAGAAGATACTGTTACACTTGGATCGAGTCCGTTCGTTGAAGCGCTGTAAACAGGGAGTTTCTTGGATAGAACAGTGGATCAGGGAAACGGCACGGCACAAACACAATCAGATGCTATCGGCATTGCAGATATTCTTCGGATTCTTGCACGACGCAAGTTGATGATTATAGGAATAATGCTAGTCTGTCTGGTTGCTTCGGCTGTATACACCTCGCGTCAGCCTAAAAAGTACGAGGCCGAGTGCAGGATAGATATAGATCTAAATACTCCGAAGAGCTCGTTAGATCTACAGTCGTCCAACTCTGGTTCTTCCTCTACCGACCAAAAGATGGCCACCCAGTTGGGCATCATCACCAGCCAGTCCATCGCCTGGGACGTAATTAATAAGCTAAAGCTAACTAGCAATCCAGATTTTGTAGGTCGAGTTGCGGCCCAATCTCCCGCCCCTCTCAGTTCCCTCTCCGATATCGACCGCTACTCTCTTATCCGCAGCTTTCAAGGTGGTCTGACCGTTCAATTTGAGCGCGGAACCGAGATCGCTCAAATTCGCTATAAAAGCATAAGCCCGATCCTCGCCGCTCAGATAGCGAACGCTGTGGCAGAGAGCTACATTCAACATAACTTCGAAACGAAATATACGACCACGCGCACCACCTCAACGTGGCTCAATGGGCAACTACAAACCTTGCGTACCCAGGTCTCCGATGCGGAGCAGGAGTTCGCCGACTTCCAGAAGAAGACCGGCCTGCTCCAAACGGATGAGAGTCACAGTGCCCTGCAGGATAGGATCAATCAGCTCAATACGGCCCTATCGACCGCACAAACAGCGCGAATCCTCAAAGAGATTGCATTCAGGGAAAGTGCCTCCGCAGATCCTGATCAGGTGCTTCCGAGCGCCGCTCTGCCGACATTGGTAGCCTTGCGCAATCAGCACGCCACTTTGGAGTCAGAGTACGCATCACTGACAACGAAATACGGAGACGCTTATCCTCGTGTCGTTCAACTGAAGAACGAGTTAACGCAGGTCCAGGCTGGAATTGATTCGCAGATAAAACGCGGACGCCAGCAACTGGAGTTGGAATACCGTGCCGCGATGGCCAACGAGGATCAACTGCGGGCTGCGGTCGAGGCCCAGAAGGAGGAGATCTTCTCAATGAATGAGAACGCCCTCCGGTACAGCATCCTTCAGCGCCAGGTAGTCTCTGTCAGAGATCTCTATGAAGATCTGACGCGCAAGCTCCAAGAGGCGCAAATCACGTCGGGACTCAGTTCCGATACGATCTCTGTGATCGACCGAGCCTTGGCCCCCTCCGTGCCGACTGAACCCAGGCGATCGCTCAACCTTGAAGTTGGTCTTCTGCTTGGTGTAGTTCTCGGCATCGCGACTGCCTTCTTGCTGGATAACCTGAACACCACAGTTCGTTCGCTGGAGGATGTGGCTCGGTACTCTGGCCTTCCGGTGCTTGGCCTGATTCCCCACGCGCCCCTCAAGCAAAGAAACGGACGCGATGCGACCCCGGACGAAGCCAAAGGGCCTGTTGGCCCACGCGTCCTTCAGGATACGCGTTCTCATTTTGCCGAATCGTTTCGAATTCTACGGTCTTCCATCCTCCTCAGTTCCGCTGGCGGGCCTCCCCAATTTATTCTGGTGTGCAGCGCCTGGCCCTTCGAGGGAAAGAGTACCGTCTCCCTGAATTTATCCATGACGCTCGCTCAGGCGGGGAAAAAAGTTCTCCTGGTCGATGGAGATTTGATCAGACCCTCCTTGCACTCGAAGCTTGGGGTTGGAGCCGGTGACGTTGGCCTTAGCAGCCTCCTGACGACCGCCGAGTACGTCTCACCCGCGAGCTACGTGCATCCCGGGTTAACCGTCCCAACCCTGGACTTCTTACCAGCCGGAAAGATTCCCCCTGCCTCGGCTGAGCTGCTTATGTCTCAGAAGATGAGCGAACTCCTCAAGGAGTGGCGAACCATGTATGACTTTGTCGTTGTAGACTCCGCTCCCGTACTGGCCGTCAGCGACTCCTCCTCGCTCGCCAGCATCGCCGATGCCACTATCATGGTAGTGCGGGCTGGTGTCACCCGCCGCCAATCGCTCAGGGCATTGCGCGATACAATCACCAGCGTCCGCGGAAAGATCGCCGGCGTTCTGTTGAACGATGTCGAAACAAATTCCGACCTGTATTACGACTACTACGGAGGAAAAGGAAAGTACGGAGTCTACTATTCGGAGAACTCGAATGAATAAATTTGGACGATGGTACTCCGCTGGCTCTCTACTTCTGACGCTTGAGCTTTGTCTGTCCGTCGTTCCAGGAGGTCTCTGGGCACAGGCTACGGGGGTCTCTCAGCCGACTGAGACCTCTCCGCAGACATCGACTGGAACTCCCGAGCAAGAGTTACGAAATCTCAATCAAACCGATACGAAGATCGAACCCGGCGATCTCCTTACGATCCTGGTATTCGACACTCCCGAATTTTCCGGCCCTATCCGCGTAAGCAACAAGGGCAGCGTCGACCTCCCTCTCATCGGAAGCCTCACAATTACAGGAATGTCACCCGTAGAGGCTGCCGCGCTCATAAGGGCTCGCCTGATCCAAGGCAACTTTCTTAAGGACCCCCAAGTCAGCATTAGCTACGCCGATCTCACCAACCACACTGTAACGTTGCTGGGGGAGATCTCCCACCCAGGTCCGGTCCCACTCAACGGCGTAAAGACGCTCTGGGACGTTATAGGGTTTGCGGGAGGTCCAACCATAGCCGCTGGCAAGAAAATAATGATCTTTCATCGGGGAGACAACTCCAACCCCTCCATCTTCGACATGAGTTGGGACAAGGATCTCACCGGTCAACCCAATCCTGTGATCTACCCCGGAGACACGATTCAGGTCACCCGCGCCGGCGTCGTCTATGTTGTAGGCCAGGTGGGTCGCCAGGGGGCCTATCCAATCGCCCGCCAACGGATGACAGTAGCAGAAGCGATTGCACTTTCCGGAGGCATCCCGTATGTCGCAAAGGCCGCACACGCCCGGTTGATACACCGCACAGAGTCGGGTCACACTGTTGAGGAGATCGATATCCCTTCGATGTTACAAGGCAAGCGGGCGGATGTTGTTCTGCATGATAATGACATAATCTTTGTGCCGCTCAGCATATCCAAAGTAGCGATCACCAGGGGAATAGAGTCCGCTATCGCATTCTCTTCTAGTTTCCTCACCTACCGAGTCGCACAAAACAACAACAACTAGTCCTTCACTCCGATACCCAACTGGCGTGATGACGGGATCGACGTATTATGACCGCCATAGTTGAGCGTACAGTTGCTCCAGTCGCCGACAACAGATTGCACTCGCAGTCGATTCGGCGTCTTAAAACGTTCATCTGGCTGTACCTTCTCCTGCTTCTCTTCGAGGGTGCCGTGCGGAAATGGATTCCGCCGCTCTCCACGCCATTCCTGCTGGTTCGGGACCCCGTGGCGCTCCTAATCTGGTTTTCCGGGAGGCGGCTGAGAGTAGGCAGCCAAAGGGTCTGGACAGCCTTTGATATTTACGCACTGACGATAACCATCTTAGGTCTGCTCCAACTCATCGGAACAACTCTGAACCCACTCGTAATTCTCTATGGGTGGAGATCCTATGTGCTGCACATCCCTGTGATCATCGTGTTGGGAGCGTTCCTTGACGCCAAAGATCTCAAGACCATCGGGAAATGGACCCTGATCATTTCGATCCCAATGACGATTTTGATGGTGGCACAGTACCTCGCCCCTCCGGTCTCATTTCTCAATCGTGGCGCCTCGGAAGGGGGCGGACAAATCATCGGCGCATTGGGTCACATCCGGCCCGCTGGAACCTTCAGTTACATCACCGGTCCCATCAGCTTTGTCCCTCTCGTCGCAGTCACATGCATCTGGGGCATGGTGCGTAAGGGGCTGTTTCCGCAATGGCTCGTATATTCCTCTGCGATTGCAACTCTCATCGTCATCCCGGTCAGCGTCAGTCGATCCATTGCGGTTTTAGTTGCAGGGGTTATATTTACCTCGGCTCTTGGCATAGTCATCCGGAGTGGTATTTCATTCAATCCCGACCGCCTGCCGCACATCGCCGTAGGAATGCTTGCCGGCGTCGCTGTCGTCATTGGACTTGCACAGGTTCCGCTCGTTCGAGACGCGATGGACACCTTTACAACCCGCTGGACCCAAGCGCAAGGAACTGCTGGCGACAACTCGGCTTTGGAAGACCGCATCGTCGCCAGCGTCACCGAGGCTCTGAGCCCCGTCACAAAGGTCTCCGCTCTAGGGTCTGGAATAGGTGCAGGGAGCTCCGTAGCCGCAGCCCTGAACAACAACCGGTTGTCGTCCTTCGAATTTGGAGAAGGCTCCCTGGAACGTGAGGTCTACGAACTTGGTTCGTGGCTGGGCCCCATCTTCGTCCTATCGAGAATGGTGTTCGCACTCGTCCTATTTGTAAGCTTGTTCAGATCGATCTACCGAGGAGTAATACTTCCCTGGCTTCTTGTGGTCCCTGCTTTAGGGGCTATCACCCAGGGCTCCTTCGACCTCGCAACCTCACAAGGCTTCCTGGTAGTGATAGTAGGCATCACGATCGCATCGCTCCGCATGGAACAAGATGCGCGATAATCTTCACATCCGAAAAACTACAGACAGACCCATCCAGCACCGGCCTTATCCTTAAGATCAGCATGACCACCTCCATCTCCTCATCATTCTCCCGACTCCTCCTGCTGCTCGCCGCCGGGCTCCTCACCGCGTCCTCTGCTCAGGCCATCGAGGTCAAGGTCTCCGCCCAGGCTCTGGAGCGCACCCTGCGTGCTCAACTCTTCAATTCCGCCGACGGTCGTTACTACATGCGCGGCGACATCTCTACCCCTTGCTACGTCTACGTCGACTCACCCCGCATCTCCTTCAAGGACGACCGCGTCGTCGTCCACGTCCACACCCGCGCCAAGATCGGCACCTCCGTCTACGGCACCTGTGTCGGCGTCCCCTTCAACACCGAAGCAGACGTCTCCTTCATCCCCGACGCCGAAGGCGAGTCCATCGGCTTCCGCGACGCCCGCATCGAGCGTCTCTCCGAAAACCGCGAGCTCAACTTCCTCCTCGTCCCCTTTCTCTCCCGCAAGCTTCCCTCCCAGATGAAGGTCAACGCCGCCGACCTCATGCGCAAGCTCCTCCTGCACTCGGCCGACACCACCGGTTACGCCCTCTCCCTCAGCTCCCTCAAGCTCCATTCCATGCTCGTCGAGGGTCAAAACCTCACCTTGGATGTCGATGCCAACATGCATGTGGACTGAACATAGTTACAATCAGACTCATAGTGAATACAAGTCTGTTTGAACTCTTCAAGATCGGCATCGGCCCATCTAGCTCGCACACCGTCGGCCCCATGCGCGCCGCCCTGCGCTTCGTGCACGAGCTCCAGTCCTCCGCCGCCCTTCCCGCGGCGATGCGCATCCAGATCGACCTCTTCGGCTCCCTCGCCCTCACTGGAATCGGCCACGGAACCGACCGCGCCATCCTCTTGGGCCTCTCCGGCGAAGCCCCCGATACCGTCGATCCCGCCCGCATCGAAGACCTTCTGGCTCACATCCGCCAGTCCCAGACCCTCTGCCTGGGCGGCTCGCAAGAGATTCCCTTCCACGAGCCCACCGACCTCCTCTTCCATCGCAACCAGATGTACCCCGATCCCAACCGCCCCTCGCACCCCAACGGAATCCGCTTCACCGCCTTCGATGCAGCCGGCGCCATCCTTCACTCCGACGTCTTCTACTCCGTCGGCGGTGGCTTCATCGTCTCCCACGCCGAGTTCGAAGCCGAACGCGACGCCCCAGCCGCCACCAGCTCCCGCACCGTTCCCTACCCCTTCCGCAGCGCCGACGACCTCCTCACCATCGCCGCCTCGCAGAACCTCAGCATCGCCGAACTCCTCCTTGCCAACGAAGTAGCCCTTCTCTCCGACCCCAACATCAAGATCAGCCGCCCCCAACCCGACACAGAAGCCGCCACACACCCCGTCAACCCTGAAGATCAGATCAGAGCCAGCATCCTCGCCCTCTGGCAGGTCATGCAGCAGTGCACCGAACGGGGTGTAGCGACCGAAGGCATCCTCCCCGGCGGCCTCAAGGTCCGCCGCCGCGCCCATCGTCTCGCCGAGCGTCTCAACACCTTCGGCTCCAAAGATCCCCTCGCCCCCATCGACTGGGTCACCGTCTACGCCATGGCCGTCAACGAGGAGAACGCCGCCGGAGGCCGTGTCGTCACCGCGCCAACCAACGGGGCAGCCGGAGTCATCCCCGCCATCGCTCACTACTACATGCGCTTCGTCGCGAAGCTCCCTAACCCCGAGACCTCAGCCCCCGCCCTCTCACCCCAGGAAGCCGAATCCGGCCTCCTCCGTTTCTTCCTCACCGCAGCCGCCATCGGCATCCTTTACAAAGAGAACGCCAGCATCTCCGGAGCCGAAGTCGGCTGCCAGGGCGAGGTAGGCGTAGCCTGCAGCATGGCCGCCGGAGGTCTCGTAGCTGCTCTCAACGGCACCAACGCCCAGATTGAGCACGCCGCCGAGATCGCCATGGAGCACAACCTCGGCATGACCTGCGATCCCATCGGAGGCCTCGTCCAGATCCCCTGCATCGAACGCAACGGCATGGGCGCCGTCAAAGCCATCAACGCCGCCCGCATGGCTATGCACGAGTCCGGCGATCACAAACTCTCCCTCGATCAGGTCATCGCCACCATGTACCAGACCGGCCTCGACATGCAATCCCGCTACAAGGAGACCTCACTCGCCGGCCTCGCGCTCAACATCATCGAGTGCTGACGGAAATCAACTCGCGGCAAACCGCCCCAGGTTAATCCAGTATCGCGTCGCCAACGTCACCCTTCCTTCTTCTGCATAGCGCTCGAAGTACTCCCGCAGCGCCCGCTCGAACGGCGGATACCTCGGATCTTCCATGCGCGGAGCATGAGACAGCGACATCGTCATGCCATACAACTCATCCCAATCCAGTGACATGGTGCCGGCAATCTCCTTACGCAGGAAGTCACTCGCCAGATACTCTTCCATCCGTCGATACACACCATACCCAGCATGAGAGTCTGCGTTATCCGTCGCCCGCTCACGCAAAAGCTCTTCGAAGGCCTCGTTCTCTTCACGCCCCGCCTGCGCTCGCCCAAACGCGATGATCGCGATCCACCCTCCCGGCTTCAGGATGCGGCGAAACTCCTCCATCGCCCGCTCCGTGTCGAACCAGTGCATCGCTCGCCCCGCCGTCACCATCTCCACCGAGCCATCCTCGAGGCTCGTATTCTCCGCGGTGCCATCGATAATCTCGATCAGCGAACTCTCTTCGTGCAGACGAGCGAACATCTCCCGCATCTCCACATTCGGCTCCACGGCAAGCACGCGATTGCCATTCGCAACAAAGATATCGCTCAGCAAGCCGGTCCCCGCCCCGATGTCCGCCACCTTCCACTCCGGCGTAAGGCCACACCAGTCCCGAAGCAGCGGCAACAGGATATCCGGTGCATACCTCTCGCGGTAGCGCGCATACTCCGCTACCTTGCCGTCGAAGCGGCGTACATTCTCTTCCATAAACCTCACCATCTTCATTCGATGCAGCGAACGCTCCTTCAGCGCCACACTAGCGTTCGACCGCCAAGGCCACCGAGTTCCCACCACCCAGACAAAGCGCCGCAACCCCCTTCTTTGCATCCCGCCGCATCATCTCGTGCACCAGTGTCACCAGCACTCTTGCTCCGCTCGCTCCAATCGGATGTCCGATCGCCACCGCACCGCCATTCACATTCACTCGCACGGCATCGATCCCCAACTCCTTCATCACCCCCAGCGCCTGAACGCTAAACGCCTCATTCAACTCAAACAGATCTACCTCATCGATCCCCCAACCCGCTCGCTCCAGCACCCTCTGCACGCCAACCACCGGAGCCAGCATCACCCACTTCGGAGCAACGCCACTCATCGCCTGCGCCCGAATCGTCACCATCGCCTCTAGCCCCAACACCTTTGCTCTCTCAGCAGACATCACAACCAAAGCCGCAGCCGCATCATTCACCCCCGGAGCATTTCCTGCCGTCACGGTGCCATCCGTCTTGAACGCCGGACGCAACCGCGCCAACGCCTCCAGCGCAGTGGCAGGATCATCCACCGCATCCTCCCGCACACTCTCATCCTTGTCGAAGATCTTTACAGCTCCTTTACGGCCCGGCACCGACACCGCCATCACCTCCGCATCGAACCGTCCTTCCCTCCACGCAGCTCCCGCTCGCCGATGCGACTCTAGCGCATAAGCATCCTGAGCCTCACGCGTGATCGCATGCTTTTCCGCCACCAACTCTCCCGTCATTCCCATATGTTGGTTATCGCACGCACACCACAACCCATCCTTCACCATCGAATCCACCACCGTCGCATCGCCCATCCGAAATCCCTTGCGCCCTTGCGGCAGCAGGTACGGCGCATTCGACATCGACTCCATCCCACCCGCCACCACAATCTCCGCTGCGCCCGTCATCACACTCTGCGCCGCCAGCGCGACTGCCTTCAAACCCGAACCGCACACCATGTTGATGGTCATCGCTGCCACCGTATCAGCAAGCCCGCCTTGCAGCGCTGCCTGTCGCGCTGGGTTCTGTCCGAGCCCTGCCGGAAGCACGCACCCCATCAAGCATTCATCCACGCTTGCAGCATCGATCGCCGCTCTACGCACCGCTTCGCGCACGACCAGCGCGCCTAGTTGCACCGCCGTCATCTCGCTCAACGCCCCTTGAAACTTCCCCACTGGCGTTCGCACCGCAGACACAATCACTACATCTTTCATCGTTACACCTCGACCCAAAACTCATTCCCAGTCACAACATCAGAAGCGCAAGTATAGGCTGCAAACAATCTCTCTCGCATCGTCTCTTCACTCACAACACACCACCATCTCGCTTCTGATCTCTGCATGAGGCACTGCCATCATCAAAAAAAATCTCTTCAACATTGCGATTTTTCTTGACACATTTTTTTCATGAATCTATACCTTCGTTAGCTGCAATGTAGTTCTTGCAGAGTCGTCGTCTAATCACAGGGAGAATAGACACATGGCAACCAAGAAGGCGGCAGCAAAAAAGTCGGCCAAGAAAGCAACGAAGAAGGCCGCAAAAAAGTAGTCCAACCAGGCAAACGCAAGAAGGGGGACGCATCAAGCGTCCCCCTTCTCCGTTAATTCTTCTTCAGCTCTACTCCGAACTCGCCGCCCGTCCGGGTCCCTTCGGCGTTGCCAGATAGCCCGACACCTTATTCTTCTCTACGACATTCACCACGATCTCGTACAGTACTGGATCCTTTCCTGTATAGAACTGCACAGGTTCATCCAGGTTCCTGTCCTTCTTCTCGATGTTGCGATCGTCCGCACTCACATTCAGCGTGAACTTCGACCGCTTCTCGTCCACCTTCTTCAACTGCAGCTTGATCGTCGAAAGCAGGATCGGCTTCGCGCCCTTCTGCAACGTGAACTCGAAGTAGTTGCGGTCGCCCTTGTGCTTCAGTACCTCCAGCTCACTGTGGTTCGTGGCGATCAACCCGCTCATCACGCCAGCATCGCCAACCACGCGTTGCAGTTGCGTCTTCGTCGTCTCCAGATCGCTCTTCGTCGCGGCGACATCCGTCTTCACGCCGCCCACATCAGTCTTCACGCTAGCGACATCGCTCGACACCGCGCCAATCTGCTTCACCGCTGCTGCCTGCGCCTGCTCCAGCTTCGCCGTCTCGATCTTCTGCGTGGCCAGGATGCTCTGCGTCCTCAGCTCGATCTGCTTCTGGGTCATGCCGACGCTATGGCCCAGCGTCTCGCTCGTCGCCTTCAAACGCGCATTGGTTGCATCCAGCTTCGCCACCAGATCTGCGCTCCTTTGATCCGCGGCCGCCAGCTTCTGCTCCGTCGCTCCAAGATGGCTCTGCAGCATGTAACACCAAACCAAGGCTCCCAGTGCCGCCAGCAACCCCACTGCTACGACTGCAATAAACGCACCCGACGCCGAGCGCTCCTGTACGAATCCTTCTTCACTCATCGCAACCTCCAGTGTTTCCGACCCTTAGTTTGACGTTATGTCCGCGCAACCATCACATCGCAGCACACGGCGTCCCAATGGTTCAATCCAAACTATATCCTCCCTCGTCGATCTACACTTCTTATATGCCTCACTCTGACTGCTGCATCGCCGGCGCTGGCATCATCGGACTCTCCCTTGCGCTCGAACTTCACCATCGCGGAGCCACCGTAACCGTACTCGAGTCCGGCGACCCCTTGGCCCAGGCCTCCACTGCCGCCGCCGGAATGCTTGCCGCCCACGATCCCGAGAACCCGCCGCAACTTCAATCCATCTCCGACCTCAGCCTCTCCCTCTACCCGGCCTATCTCTCGCAGATAGAATCCCTCTCCGGCCTTCCCGTCCCCTTCCAGACCTCCCTCACCCTCCAAGCGCTACCCTCCTCTTCGTCACTCCCCTTGGCCACCCCCGAAGAACTCCCTCGGCAACTCATCCTCGGCAACCATCACTTTCATCGCATCAAAGAGCACAGCATCGATCCCCGCCAACTCGCCACGGCTCTCCTCGCCGCCGTGCAAGCTACCTCCGTCGACCTCCACTCTCACACCCCCGTCATCAACATCCGCGCCATCGGCAATTCGATCCAAATCGAAACCCCCACCACCACCTTCACCGCCTCCCACTTCATCGACTGCACCGGAGCGTGGGCCGCCACCGCACCTCCCTCCCGCGTCGTCCCGCGAAAAGGTCAACTCCTCTCAGTAGCCTTGCCGCCAACCCTCCCTCTCGACCTCGTCCTCCGCACACCCGGCATTTACATCGTTCCCCGCACCCAGGGTCCAAACGCTGGACGAGCCATCATCGGAGCCACACTCGAAGATCGTGGCTTCGACAAGACCGTCCACCCCGCAGACATCGCTCGACTCCACTCCCTCGCCTCGCATCTGCTGCCCGATCTCGCGATAGCTCCCGTCCTCGAATCATGGGCTGGCCTCCGTCCCACCACTCCCGATGGCCTTCCTCTCCTTGGCGCCGTAAAAGACAATCCGCGCCACCTCCTCGCAACCGGCCACTACCGGAACGGCATCCTCCTCGCCCCCGTAACCGCTCATCTCATCGCACAACTCCTTTCGAACGAGCCACTCTCTCTGGACCTCTCCGCCCTCTCTCCGGCCCGCGACTTTCCTGTTCCATAAGCCCATACATCGCACACACGGAACGATATTCGCCCATCCGGTCGTGACAACCCTTTTGTCACTAAGCTATAAACGATGTACTTCGTGTTCTACCCTTTGGAGAAGGAACTATGTCCAGCGTTGTCGCACCGAAAGGCCTAGAAGGCATCGTCGCTACCAGCTCTTCCATCTGCTGGATCGACGGTGACGCAGGCGTCCTCTCCTATCGTGGCATCGATATTCACGAGCTCGCCGATCACTCCACCTTTGAAGAGACCACCTACCTTCTCTGGTTTGGAAAGCTGCCCACCGCCGAGGAACTCGCGTCCTTCTCCGCCCAGCTCGCCGCCACCCGCACCATCCACCCCAAGGTGATCGACCTCCTCCGCAGCGTCCCCGCCGACGCGACCCCCATGCAGGTCCTGCGCACCGCCACCTCCCTGCTCAGCATCTACGACGCCGACGAAGCCGACTCCAGCCACGACGCTAACGTCCGCAAGTCCTTCCGTCTCACCTCGCAGATCGCCATGATCGTCGCCCTCTTCGACCGCATCCGCAAGGGCAAGACCATCGTTGAGGCCGACCCCACCCTCTCCCACGCCGCCAACTTCCTCTGGATGCTCAACGGTGAGAAGCCCTCCGCCACCGCCACTCACGCCTTCGACGTCGCTCTCATCCTCCACGCAGACCACGAGCTCAACGCCAGCACCTTCGCCGCCCGCGTCATCGCCGCGACCCTCGCCGACATTCACTCCGCAGTCACAGGAGCCATCGGAGCACTCAAAGGCCCCCTCCACGGCGGAGCCAACGAAGCCACCATGCGCCTCCTCTACGCCATCGACAAGGCCGGCGCCGACCCCGTCGAGTACGTCAAGCAGATGTTCGCCGAGAAGAAAAAGATCTCCGGCTTCGGCCACCGCGTCTACCACACCGAAGATCCCCGCGCCACGCACCTCCGCCGCATGTCCGAGTCCCTCGGCAAGGACGCAGGCAACACCAAGTGGTTCGACATGTCCCAGAAGATCGAGCACTTCGTAAAGGGAGAAAAGAAGCTCAACGCCAACGTCGACTTCTACTCCGCCTCCACCTACACCACCCTCGGCATCGACATCGATCTCTTCACCCCCATCTTCGCCGTCAGCCGCATCTCCGGCTGGGCCGCCCACGTCATCGAGCAGCACGACGACAACCGCCTCATCCGTCCTCGCGCCGACTACGTTGGACCTGCCTACCCCACCGCCTACACCCCCGTCGCCCAACGCTGATCCCCGGCCCGAATTCTTTTACCAGTTGGCAACTGGCCCCGAAGATGCCATGCTCATCTCTACCCAACTTTTCTGGAGCATGGTTTGCCATCACAACAGCAGCGTCTGGCATACCCCTGCATCTTATTGCTCACCATGATGGGGATAGGCTCTGCCCGCCATGCGCGGGCTCAAACCAGCCTGCACCCGGAAGCCCAGGCCACGCTCTACACTGTCGAGCAGCCTCTCACCACCGCCGATACCCCTTACACAGAGCAATCCTCCACCCCAAAGCCCCCTGAACCAAGGCCGCCCGCAAGCGCCGCCCTGCAGGAATCCGCCGAAGCCGTCGACTCCCCCGGCCTTCCCTTCCTTCACGGCTTTAACGCTGGCATCACCCTAGTAGGCATTCACGACTCCGTCGTAGGCTGGTCCACGCTCGCAACCCCCTCCATCGGCTACAGCTTCAACGACATCTTCAGCATCGACGCCACCCTTCCCATCTACATGTATCGTCTGGCCGAAAACCTCTCCACCCGTACCCGGCGAAGCCAGCTCCTCGTCAACCAGCGCGGCGAGCTCGGAGACGTCGTCCTCGGCTTCCACGCCCAATTCATCCCCCGCCACCTCCTCTATCAGGCAAACGTCGCGGTCACGGCGCCCACCGGCGACGAAGCCTACGGCCTCACCACCGGCCGTTGCACCTTCGACCTCACCAACCACTTCGAGCGCTCCTTCGGTCGTCTCACCCCCAACATCGAGCTCGGCGTCGGCGACTCCAGTTACCTCGTCAATCGCCTCGTCAACAAAAACTACACCTCCCTCGGCCCCATCTCCCACTACCAGCTCGGTCTCGGCATCGAGCTCCTCCGCAACATCTTCTTCGAGACCGACGCCTACGAAAATCTGCCCATCGGCGATCAGAAGATCTACGGTCCCTCCCGCAACGGCCGGGCCACCATCGTCACCGGCCGCAGCGTCACCGAGGACAACGGCCTCACCAACTCCCTCGAGGTCCCCATCGATCGCCACACCTCCCTCTCCACCTACTACAGCCGCAGCCTCCGCCTCCACATCGACTCCGTCGCCTTCGGAGTCACCTACGTCCTTCGTGCCCCCGCTCCGCCAGTCGAAGAGCCCCTCGACGACCTCTTCCGCTAACCATCGCTGCACGCTAAATCCCTCCCCCGCTGCGTAAACGCGTAAAATAGAGCAATGCAACGCATCTACATGGACGCCAACGCCACGACGCCTCTCCTACCCGCTGTATTCGAGGCAATGCGGCCCTTCTGGATCGAGCACTTCGGCAACGCCAGCTCCATCCATCAGCAAGGCCAGTACGCTCGTGCCGCCGTCGACCACGCCCGCGAGTCCATCGCCAAAACGTTCCACTGCCGCGCCTCCGAGATCGTCTTCACCTCCGGCGGCACCGAGAGCGACAACCTCGCCATCTTCGGCGTCCTCAATCAGCCTCGCCCCGCTGGAGCCGGGCCCTTCCACCTCATCACCACCAGCGTCGAGCACCACGCCATCCTCCACGCCGCACAATCCATCGCCAAGCAGGGCGTCGAAGTCACCTTCCTCCCCTGCGACGCCAGGGGCATCGTCGATCCCGGCCCCCTCGCCGCCGCCATCCGTCCCAACACCAAACTCGTCTCCATCATGCTCGCCAACAACGAGACCGGCGTCATCCAGCCCATCGCTCCTCTCGCCTCCATCACCCACGCCGCCGGAGCCCTCTTCCACACCGACGCCGTGCAGGGCGCAGGCAAGCTCGCAATGGACCTCTCCGCCCACGGCGACCTCAAGGACGTAGACCTCCTCAGCATCTCCGGCCACAAGATGTACGCCCCCCAGGGCACCGGAATCCTCTTCGTCCGCCGCAGCGTCCGCCTCGCTCCGCTCTTCCACGGCGGCTCCCACGAGCGCCAGCGCCGCGCGGGAACCGAGAACGTAGCCGGAATCGTCGCCCTCGGCAAAGCCTTCGAGCTCGCCCATCAGTGGCTCACCGAAGACGCCCCCACCGACGGCCCCACCCACCTCGCCCATCTCCGCGACCGCCTCGAACAAGGCATCCTCGCTCAGATCGAAGAGTGCGGCATCAACGGTGCCGGAGCCCCGCGCGTCTCCAACACCACCAACATCTACTTCGACCACGTAGAGGCCGAGGCCCTCGTCATCGCCCTCGACCTCAAGGGCCTCTCCATCAGCGGAGGCAGCGCCTGCCAGTCCGGAGCCACCGAACCCTCCCACGTCCTCACCAGCATGGGACTCAGCCCCGCACGGGCCCGCGCCAGCGTCCGTCTCTCCCTCTCCCGTCTCACCACCGAGGCCGAGATCGACACCGCCCTCACCCTGATCCCCGCAGCCGTAGCCCATCTCCGCGAGCTGTCTCCCACCTACAATAAGCCCGCGGCCTTAGCCTCCGCATAGCAGCACTGCCCCTTATCTTCACCGTTACCCCCAGAGGAAGAACATGCCAGCACCCCAGATCAACGACATCATCGAAGACTTCACCCTCCAGAATCAGGACGGCAAGACCGTCCATCTCTCGGACTACAAGTCCACTCCCGTCGTTCTCTTCTTCTATCCCCGCGCCGACACCCCCGGCTGCACCATCGAGTCCTGCGGCTTCCGCGACGCCTTCGAGCAGTTTCAGAAATCCGGCATCACCGTCCTCGGCATCTCCCGCGACACCGTCAAGGATCAGAAGAAGTTCCAGGACAAGTACAGCCTCCCATACGACCTCATCGCCGACCCCGACATGGAGCTCATCAACCGCTTCGACCTCGTCAAGCCCAAGAACATGTACGGAAAGCTCGTAAAAGGCGTAAAGCGCACCACCTATCTCATCGCCCCCGCCGACGCCCAGGGACACCAGCGCCTCATCCACACCTTCGAGGAGGTAACTCCAGCCGGCCACGCCGAAGAGGTCCTCGCTCTCCTCAGCAAGAAGAAATAGCTTCTACACCCTTCGATACGCCCCACTCCCTCGAAAGTTACCGTAGTGCTATCGCGGGGAGATCATATCGTCCGGTATGCTCATATCCGTGGGGCGATATGAAGCGATCCGAAGTTGGTGGAGAGAACCGAAGCATTCCAGCGACAACGTACGAGCCAGACAATCGCACCAAGGGGTGTGATTCGACATCATGCCTGCAAACGAGGCCCGCTACGAAACCGCTCTCTTCCCATCGATTCAAACTCTCCCTCCTCTCCCTTACTGTGCTCCTCTCGGCTCTCGTCCCGGCGCTCACCCGCGCGGAACAGACGCCCTTGCTCCCCACGGCACAAAACGTACTCCCTGAAGCCCCGGGAAGAAGCTCCGCGATCCAATCCACCGACCAGCTACCCACCGGCAGCATCACTGGAATCGTCTTGGACATCCGCCAGGGCCTCGTAGCCGACGCCCGCATCACCCTCATCCCCCAGGCCGGCTTGGAAGAACGCGTCATCACCTCCGACAGCGACGGCTCCTTCACCTTCACCAACGTTCCCCCCGGAACCTACAAGGTCAAGATCAGCTCTCCCGGCCTTGAAACCCTCCTCACCTCTGACATTCAGATCCGCGGTGGCGAGCGCCACGAGCTTCCCAGCATCGCCCTGCCCGTAGCCGCCAACGCCGCCGACGTAACGGTCACCGTCACCCAGCAACAGCTCGCCGAAGAGCAGATCAACGCCGAGATCAAACAACGCGTCCTCGGCGTCTTCCCCAACTTCTACACCAGCTTCATCTGGAACGCCGCTCCCCTCTCCCCCCGCCAGAAGTTCAAACTCGCCATCCGCTCCACCACCGACCCCATCGCCTTCGCCACCACCAGCATCATCGCCGGCGAAGAACAGGCCCGTGGAAAGTACAAAGGCTACGGCGACGGAGCAGAAGGCTTCGGCAAGCGCTACGGAGCAGCCTACGGCGACATCTTCATCGGCCGCATCATCGGCAGCGCCATCCTCCCCACACTCTTCCGCCAGGACCCACGCTACTTCTATCGCGGCTCCGGCACCGTCCCCTCCCGCGCCTTCTACGCCATCCGCTCCGCCTTCATCTGCAGAGGAAACAACGGACGCTGGCAGCCCAACTACTCCCACGTCCTGGGCAACTTCGCCGCCGGCGGCATCTCCAACCTCTACCGCCCCGACGAAGACCGCGGCGCCCGCCTCGCCATAGACAACGCCCTCCTCCACACCGCCGGCAACGCAGTCGCAAACCTCGTCCGCGAATTCGTCCTCCGCGGCGTCACCTCCAAGGTCCCCGACTACGCCAACGGCAAAGACGAGGCCGCCCCCAAAAACCGCCCCTAATCACCTAGCCGTTTCAGCCGGGCCACCTTCTGACTCACCAATACCGCCCGGGTGCCCCATCCTTCGCGCCTTTGCGAAGGGTGGGAACTTAACCTCTTCCCGCTATAGCACTTGCTGTTACTCGTTTCACGCCGCTATCTTTACACAACAACCGAACCGCAAACTTTACCCTGAGCCATGGGTCTAACCAACCAGCACGAGGCCCACATGTACCGCCCACTCCCCATCCTCTGCCTCATCGCCTTGACGTCAGCGGCCCCAGCCCAGCAAACCATAGCCGAGCGCTACCTCCTCCAGACAGCTAACCAACACCGCGCAGCCCTCCACCTCGGCCCCCTCACCTGGGACCCCGCCCTCGCACTCGCCGCCCAAAGACACGCCATCCGCATCTCTCGCGAGCCAGGCCCTGCCGAACACCAGTACCGCGGCGAACCCGACCTCCTCAGCCGCGCCGCCCAGGCCGGAGCCCACTTCAGCAACATCTCCGAAAACGTAGCCGGCAACGGCAACAGCCCCGCCGAGATCGAGCTCGCCTGGATGAACTCCCCCGTCCACCGCGCCAACATCCTCGATCCCCAGCTCAACACCGTCGGCATCGCCGTCGTCCAATCCCGCAGTCTCCTCTCCGCCGTCGAAGACTTCGGCCGCAACGTCCCCGTCCTCACCCCCAACGGAGTCGAAGCCAGCGCCCAACAGATCCTCCTCAGCCACGGCATCCAGCCCGAGCTCTCCGCCGACGCCCGCCAGGACGCTCGCCGCGCCTGCAACTCCCAAACCACCACCGGCTACCTCACCCAACCCACCCTCATCTTCCAGTGGGAAGGACCGGACCTCAACGACCTCCCCAAAACCGTCGCCTCCTCCCTCCCCCGCTCCCAAGGCAAGTCAGTCACTCACACCGCCGCGCTCGCCGCCTGCCCCTCCACCCGCCCCACAGGAGGTTTCACCACCTACCGCATCGCCGTCCTGCTCTACTGACACTCGCCATTAATCTCGGCGATTTAGCATGAACATTCCTAGCAAAGGGTTGTCTCGAATTGTCTTCTTCACGTACAAATCTCCTCAAGACCGTCGCAGTTCTCTGGTTCGCAGCTTTCGTAGTCGTCTTCTATCTCACGACACCCCATTGGCGCTTCGAGAACGGTTAATGTCTACGATCCGGCGATAGGGCGCGAAGCCTTTGGAGACCTCCGCCTCACCCCCGGCTACCGTCTCTACCGTCGCCTTCCCCAATGTGTTGCACAACCAACAGAAGCCCAGCCGTAGATCCGTATGGAGACAATCGGGTCGAAATATTCGTAAAATTTCGCCTTCCACATCCATACTCCCGAAATAGGGACTACAGTTGCCCCATGCAAGTTGATATTGCCACCGTACGCCAGGCAATCGAAAGAGACGAGCTCATCCCCAGCTTTCAGCCTGTTGTTGAACTTCGCACCGGCAATCTCGCCGGCTTCGAGGTGCTGGCCCGCTGGCATCACCCGGATCACGGTCTCATCCTCCCTCCCAACTTCATCCCCCTGGCCGAAGAGAACGGCCTCATCGGAATCCTCATGCAGCAGACCCTGCGGAAAGCATTCCTCTCCGCTACCCTGCTCCCCGCACCTCTGCGCTTAGCCGTCAACGTCTCCCCCTCGCAGCTCCGCGATCTCACCCTCCCGAACCAGCTCCAGGAAGCTGCGGAAAAAGGCGGCTTCCCCCTCAACCGCCTCACCGTCGAGATCACCGAGAGCAGCCTCCTCGACAACATGGAGCACGCCAAGGCCATCGCCGGCCAACTCCAGTCCATGGGCTGTCAGCTCGCCCTCGACGACTTCGGCACCGGCTACTCCAGCCTCCGGCACCTCCAGTCTCTTCCCTTCGACGAGTTGAAGATCGACCGCAGCTTCGTCGACTCCATGACCAAGACCCGCGAAAGCCGCAAGATCGTCGCCTCCATCATCGGCCTCGCCCACAGCCTAGGACGCACCACCGTCGCCGAAGGCGTCGAGACTGAAGAGCAGGCAGACATGCTCCTCTGGCTCGGCTGCGAACTCGGTCAGGGCTGGCTCTACGGCCGTCCCGTCACCGCCGAACACGTCCCCGGCATCATCGCCGCTCCTCAGCGCGCCGCCCCGGCGACCATCTACACACCCGGCGACGGATGGGCCGTCTCCAGCCTCGAAGCCCTCCCCACCCAGCGCCTCTCGCAACTGCAAGCCATCTACGACGGAGCTCCCGTCGGCCTCTGCTTCCTCGACTGCGACCTCCGTTACGTCAGCCTCAACAAGCGCCTCGCCGACCTCAACGGCGCTCCCGTCGCCGCGCATCTCGGAAAAACCGTCAAGGAGATGCTCCCCAACAACTTTGAGAGCTACGAGCCCTATCTGATGCGCGCCCTCCAAGGCGAAGCCATCGAAGGCGTTGAGCTCCCTCGCGGCCAGGCGAAATCCGGCGAGCTCGGAACCGCCCTCATCTCCTACCAGCCCGCCTGGGACGAAGCCGATGAGGTCATCGGCGTATCCATCGCCGTCATCGACGTCACCGAGAAGAAGCGCACCGAGCAAGCCCTCCGCGAAAGTGACAGCCAGCTCCGCCAGATGAAGGAGCAAAAAGAGGAAGGCGGCAAGGTTCCCTGGATCATGGACGCCACCGGCAACAGCCTCCAGCCCAGCTCCCTCTGGGTCACCACCACCGAGGTTAACAAGAAACGCATCCGCAACTTAGGCTGGCTCGAAGCCCTTCACGAAGACGACCTCCAACCCGTCGTCAAGATCATGCGCGACGCCCTCCGCACCGGCAAACCCATCGACATCGAGTACCGCATCCGAAACGTCGACGGAGACTGGACCTGGATTCGCTCCCGCGGCAAACCCCACTTCAGTCCCTCCGGCGAAATCCTCCGCTGGTACGGAACCCTCGAAAACATCGACGCAAAGAAGAAGGTCGAAGAGACCGCCCTCAAGCCATAGCTCCCTGTCGCTCACGGACGACCCGCCAGCAGCAAAATACCCGCTCGTCACATAGACAACTCACAAACTCTCTCACCATCGGCATAATTAAATCTGGAGAATGCAGGAACATGCGGAAAGGAGAATGTTCCCCTGCCCGGCAAACGAATTTTTACCCCGTCGGGTTGTTGTATTCCCAGGAGATCTACCGATGGGCACTGCAACCAGTAGCGGCGCTGCGATACGCCACACTCAGTCTTCGGGAATCGCCCGAAGGTTCGTTGAATCGAAGCTCGCATCCGCGGACATCACCATCAATGGAGGCCGCCCCTTCGATCCCTGGGTCCTCGACGATAGGTTCTACGACCGCGTCTTTTGGCAAGGCACCCTAGGGCTCGGCGAAGCCTACGTCGAAGGCTGGTGGGAGTGCGAAGCGCTCGATCAGTTCTTCCACAGAATTCTCTCCTCAGGCCTCGCCAAGGCCACCCAATGGAGCTTCGCCGAACTCGCGAACATCCTGCAAGCCCGCTTCTTCAATCTTCAAAACCTCAGCCGCGCCTGGCAGGTCGGCGAACAACACTACGACGTCGGAAACGATCTCTACCGCCGCATGCTCGACTCGCGGCTCGTCTACACCTGCGCCTACTGGCAAAACGCCCGCACACTCGATGAGGCTCAAGAGGCCAAGCTCGACCTCGTCTGCAGAAAGATAGGTCTAAGAGCATCGGACCACATCCTCGACATAGGCTGCGGCTGGGGAAGCTTCGCAAAGTACGCAGCCGAGAACTACGGCGCCGCCGTCGACGGCATCACCATCTCGAAGAAGCAGATCGCCCTCGGAAACACCTTGTGCCGCGGCCTTCCCGTCGATCTCAAGCTGATGGACTACCGCATGTTGAACCAGACCTACGACCACATCGTCTCGTTAGGCATGTTCGAGCACGTAGGCGAAAAAAACTACCGGACCTACTTCGAGACCGCGGCCCGCAGCCTCAAGGACGACGGCCTCTTCCTCCTCCACACCATGGGCAGCGGAGAGACCTTCCACACCGGTGACCCCTGGCTCATGAAGCACATCTTCCCCAACGGAATGGTCCCTTCGATAAACCAGATAGGAAAGGCAATCGAAGGTCTCTTCGTCATCGAAGACCTCCACAACTTCGGAGCGGACTACGACCGAACCCTCATGCAGTGGTTCAGAAACTTCGACCGCACTTGGTCGGAGATCGAAGCCAACTACCCCGAGGACTTCTATCGCAAATGGAAGTACTACCTCCTCTCGCTCGCCGGCGTATTCAGAGCTCGCCACGTCCATCTCTGGCAGATCGTCCTCTCCAAACGAGGCGTGCGAGGCGGATACACCAGACCCGAATAACTGCCTAAGCTTCAAGCCTCAAACCGGCACACCAGCAGGCTGGCCCCTCCCAGCCTTCAATTCCGAGCGCCAAAGTGCGCATGGCGTAAATCCCCTCAAAATTGGCACTTACAGCCCTCCCTAATCCCAGCTCTCGAGGCTAGATTAATCCTGTCGGACACCGTAACAATCCGGCAAAAAGATAGATCTGAAACTGCGCCGCAGTAAGCCCGCTCATGGAATAGGAAAGCCGCGCGCGTGTCTTTTTCAGGGTCCTTTTGGAGGATCGCCATGAGACGTTTCCACAACGATGAAAGCTAGAGCTCAGCTCTGAGAATCGAGAAGAAAATTAATGCCGAAGAAACAACAAGCCGTGCCGCGAGACAAGTCCGAACTACCTCCCATGGAAGATCACACCGCCCGATTGAACGGCGTCGATCTTCACTATCGGATCCTCGGAGAGGGCCCCGTGCTCTTTCTCGTCTCTGCGGGCTGGGGAATAGGCTCCGCCTACATGCAGCGAGCCTTCCATCCCCTGGCGAAGTACCGTCGGCTCGTCTTTATCGATACGCGTGGCAGTGGTCTCTCTGGCCGCCCCAGCGACTCCAAGCACATGGGGACCGTCGATATGGCGGACGACCTCGAAGCCCTTCGCATCCATCTAGGCCTCTCCGAGATCAGCATCCTAGGCCACTCTAACTCCGGCGCCATCGCTCTCTCCTACGCCGAACGCTACACCGATCGAGTAAGCAAACTCGTACTCCTCGACAGCCAGGTCATCGGTCTCAGCGCTGCCGCCGACACCCAAAGAATTCTTCAAAACAGATCCACCGATCCCCGCTTTGAAGACGCTGTCATAGCCGTATCCAAGTTCTTCTCCGGAAAGGTCAATCCCGCGACAACCGATGAGAGCCTCGAAGCCTTCATCGCTCAAGTCCTGCCACTCTTCCTCTGCAGCCCCGAGAAGACGTTGCCCTTGGCCCAGAAACAAATCGCAGGCCCCATCTCCTCCTACGCCTTCTCCGCTCAATTCGGGGCCGACGCGGCCTTCGTAACCGATCAGACCGAGTTCCTGGACGTCATCACGGCGAAGACCCTCATCATCGTAGGCAGATACGACTACATCTGTCCCGTAGCACTCTCCGCCCGCCTCCACGAAGGAATCCCCGACTCCCGCATGATCATCTTCGAAAACAGCGGCCACTTCCCCTGGATGGAAGAGCCAGAGATGTTCTTCACAGAGCTAGCAAACTTCCTAACCTCCTAAACCCACCATCCAGCAAGAGAAGAAAACCAACCCAACGACAACACCAAACCAAAGGGGCAAGACCAAATCGGTGCAATCCTTGCAAATCGGCGTTAAGCCTTCCTTCAATCCGCCACCATCACAAAGCACGGCGGTACTCCCCAGGAGTAACCCCCGTATGCTCATAGAAAGTCCGCGTCAGGTGAGCTTGGCTGGAGAAACCGCACTCTGCAGCGATATACGCCAGAGAAAGTTCTCTTCGTTTGAAGAGCGCTATAGCGCGATCCAACCTCTTCTTGATCACATATTGATGAGGTGTGATGCCCGTCGCTCGATGGAACATCCTCAGAAAGTGCCCTCGGCTGTAACCCGACGCGTCCGCAAGCGATTCAAGACTAAGTTCAGCGGAGACGTCTTCGTCAATGAACTCCAGAACACGTCTGAGTGCGTGCTTTGGAAGAGCAGAGCCCGAAGAATAGAGATCCTCTTTCTTTCGAGAGGAAGCTCCTGAGAGGACAAAACGCACCGCCAGGGCATGAGCAAGGGACTCGGCATATAACCTACCCGACGGAGCTCCGCTCTCAACCTCCTCCATCAACAACAGGATGATCCGCTGCATCTTTGAATCCTGAATCCTCAAGCGAATGCGAGGTTCACTTTGGTGCTCCGCCTCCAGCAGAATCTTCTCGATGTACTCCGGCCTGAAGCTACAGACAACACGCATGGAAGACGTGAAAGTGTTGTGTGCAGGGAAAATCCCTAACGGTGTAATCGTAATCGTTCCAGCCGGTTTGGAGCAGGAAATGTAACGGCCACGAGCCACAAAAGACTCGACATAACAGGGAGTATTCCAAAGCCACAGAGCGTGACGGTCCAGGACTGTCTCGAGATATTCCCCCTCCGGCATTAGGTACTGCTCCAGAACAAAACCGTTCCAGCCATACAGAGCGCTCGAATGCAGAAGGGACGGTGAAGAAATTACAGATTCAAGAGGCACACCCTCATGTTTGTTGGTCATAGCATTCCCTCTCTAACTCCGGACCAAAAGGCAAGTCCAAATCGGTGTCATCCATGCAAATCGGTGTTAAGCCTTCTCTCTCGATTCGCGGCGGTATTCCCCAGGCGTAACACCCGTATGTTCATAGAACGTCCGCGTCAGGTGAGCTTGGCTGGAGAAACCACACGCTGTGGCGATATCGGCGAGACGACTCTCTCTCTGTTTTAAAAGCGCCATAGCGTAGTCCACCCTCTTCTTGATCACATACTGATGAGGTGTCATTCCCGTAGCGCGATGGAACATCCTGAGAAAGTGCCCCCGGCTGTAACCCGACTCGTTCGCAAGCGCTTCCAGACTAAGTTCAGCGGAGACATCCTGGTCAATGAACTCCAGAACGCGTCTAAGCGAATGCTTTGGCAAGGAAGAGCCCGAATACAGATCCCCCTTCTTACGAGACGGAATCCCTGAGAGAATAAAACGCACCGCCAGGGCATGGGCGAGCGACTCCGCATATAACCTCCCCGACGGAGCTCCGCTCTCAATCTCCTCCATAAGCAGCAGAATGAGCCGTTGCATCTTTGAATCCTGAATCGTCCGTCGGACGAAAGGTTCTGGCTGGTAATCCGCCTCCAACAGAATCTTCTTGATGTACTCCGGTTCAAAGCTACAGACGATACGCGTGGAAGACGTGAACGTGTAGTGCGCGGGAAAAATCCCTAACGGTGTAACCGAGATCGTTCCAGGCAATTTGATGCAGGGAGTGAAACGGCCCTGCAGAGAACACTCGACATAACAAGGGGTATTCCAAAGCCACAGAGCGTGACGGTAGAGGACTGTCTCGAGATACTCCCCCTCTGGCATCAAGTACTGTTCCACAACAAGGCCGTTCCAGCCGTACGGAATGCTCGAATGCAGAAGGGACAATGGCGAAGCCGCGGATTCAAGAGGCCAACTTTCGTTGCTGACACTTGGCGGCAGAATGTTAGGCCCCACTCGCCCACTCCGGGATCTCCCGGAACCGCCCTTGTCTTTCGGATCTTGTAAAGCCGTGGCTCTCGAAGAGAGTCCACGGCGATCTCTCTGTTTGTTAGTCAAAAGCACTACCTCTCTTCTGTTACAGCAACAAAATCCTCTTCAAACTTCAGGGTTGGGAATTCTCTACTCAGGGCGGATGAGGGCTGACTCGGAACGATCGACGGGGTCAGCACGTCAAGGATGGAGACTTACCTTGGTGGCGTTCGCTGCGTAATACCCTCTCGCAGGCAGTAGCTCAGCCAGGCTTCACACGGAGGAGGACAGTCTTCGTCCACGTTCGCAACATCTGCGAAGGATCTTTCGATCCATCAACTTACAATAAGGACTCCGCACGGGCGGCGTCTTATGCAAAAAAGCGTTCTTTGCACAATCGGCCTAAGAACAGCGGTCGCAAACCTATGCGAAGACATGGATGTCTCGGCCATCCCTCCCGATGCCTTTTACTTTCCTGTCAAGCCCCCATAAAGCACTTACGAGGCGCCACCATCTTGCAAACCATTCAACAAAAGCCTCTTACAGGCACAAAATATCTCTAAGTAAAGTGGCACTTTAGTTAGGTTCGACCTTCTAAAATAGAACTAGACAAACAACTAAGTTAGGCGTGCCAAAGAGCGGAGCCTGAAAGCCGTAACCCGTTTGTTTAGTCTTATTTGGACGCAACCCACTTGGTTGCAATATTTTAGCGGCGGTCCAAAGCCGCAACCCGCTGTTAAGAAACGGCTTACACGCAGGCAAGGGGGGTGCCCCTCCCCGAGAAAAGGAGAACGCAGTGCAGCCCATCACCACCATCGCCGCGGCCTCTCTCCTCACCGCCTCTGGAGCCTGCGCCTACGCGGCCTTGTGGCCTCAGTCCCAGCTCTTCGGGAAGGTCCTTGTAGCCCCAAGGCGACCGAGGCAAGTCGCCCTCACCTACGACGACGGCCCGAACGACATCGCCACCGAGCGCCTCCTCGAAGTCCTCGCCCGCGAGAACGTCCGAGCCACCTTCTTCATGATCGGCTCCTTCGTCCGCCAGCGCCCTCAGATCGCCCGCGCCGTGGCCGCAGCCGGACACGTCATCGGCAACCACACCATGACCCACCCGTGGCTGCCCTGGCAATCCGCCGCACGCATCCACCAGGAGCTGGCCGACTGCAACGCCGCCTTGGAAGACACCCTCGGAACCGCCGTCCGCCTCTTCCGCCCGCCCCACGGAGCTCGCCGCCCCTACGTCCTCCGCGCCGCTCGCGAACTCAATCTGACGACGGTGCAATGGAACATCATCGTCTCCGACTGGAAGCCAACCACGCCAGCAGAGCTCCTCAACCGCCTGGAACGCGGAATTGGCCGCAATCGCCGCCGCGGAAAGGCCTCGAACATCGTCCTCCACGACGGAGGAGACCAAGGCCTCGGTCAGCCTCGACTCCCCACCGTCGAGGCGACCGCAAGCCTGCTCCAACTCTGCCGCTCCACCAGCACAGAGTTCGTAACACCACTGGACTGGCTAGCCGCAACCGAATAAGCGAACCTACCTCGTCCGCTCCTGGTTCGCCTCAGGATCCACATTCGGATCATCGACCGGAGGAACGTCACCCGCGACGACTGCTGGAGCCGCAACCTTGCGCTTCCGCTTCACCGGAGGTGCAGAGCTCGGTGGCTGCTTGGACTTACCGTTGCGTCGCGACCCATTCGGAGCCTCGATCACGCTGCGCATCCAGTAGTCGCCCTGCGCGTCCACCTCGATCCCGTGAACCTCGCGCTCGAATCCTGGAAACCGCTTGCCGAACTCCTCGAACGCCAGGATCAGCCGCATCACTGGGCTATCGATAGCACCCAGCCGCTCGCCCGGCATGCTCAGCGGAATCCCCGGAGGATACGGCACCAGCATCACGCCAGTGATGCGATTCGCCATCTCGGAGAATTTAACCTTCTCCGTTCCGTTCCGCAGCAGCTTCTGATAAGTCTCCGCTGGAGTCAGAACCTGCTCTGGATCGACCTCGCAAGCCTCTTCCACAAGGCTTACAAGGTTCAGCTCGATCATCGCAGCATGCATCTCGTCGCTAAGCTCGCGCAACGTCACATTGCGATAGCGAGCTGGATACTTCGCCACCAGATCCGGCAAAGCCTCATGCAACGTCGCCTCGGTGTCGTACAGTCGCTTGAACTCGAACAGATTCTCCAGCAGCGATCCCCATTTGCCCTTGGAGGTTCCGACCGAGAACAACACCAGAACCGTGTAATCGCCCGTTCGAGCGATCTCCACGCGCCGCGCATCCAGGAACTCGGTCAGAATCGCCCCAGGAATTCCCGAAGGCCCAACCACGCCCTGAGCGTTCACTCCCGGAGTCAGAATCGTAACCTTGGTCGGATCCAGCATGCAGTAATCATCCGCGATGTCCTCATCGTGGAAGCCATGCCAATCTTCGCCCTGCTTCAGCGTCCAGCAACTCGAGTTCTCCGCCAGCAGATCGTCCGGAGCCTCCTCGAAGAGATACGTCTTCCCGTCCACCGGATCAGTCACCTGATCTGGCTGAAACAGCCGGAAGAACCATCCGTCGCCGCCGACCTCAGCCGCACGCAGCCGATGCGCAACCGAAGACATCGCCTTACGGAAGCTGATCGCATCCTGAATCGTCTCGTCCATCAACGTCGGACCAGCTGGTTCGTCCATCATCGCAGCAGCAACGTCCAGCGAAGCAATCAGCGGATAGAAAGGCGAAGTCGTCCCATGCATCATGAACGACTCATTGAACTGGTCGAAGTCCAGCGGAGCACGCGGACTCAGCTTGATATGCACCATCGAAGCCATCGAGAACGCAGCCAGCATCTTGTGCGTCGACTGTACCGCGAACAACTGCGGACGATCCGGCATCTCGTCCGGCACATCCATCGCGAACCGCCCGCGATAGATATGGTGGAACTTGGCATACGCATACCAGGCCTCGTCGAAGTGGATACGCGGAACAGACTTCGCCAGCTCCGTCACCACCTTGTTCACGTCGTAACAGAGCCCATCGTAAGTGGAGTTCGTCACCGCAGCATACGTAGGAATCTGCGACAACGCCTTCGCCGAGAAAGGACTGTTCTTGATCAGCTCCTGGATCGACTCCGGACTGAACCGCTTCAGCGGCACCAGCCCGATCATCCCGTATCCATTGCGCGTCGGCGTCAGATACACCGGTCTCGCGCCAGTCACGGTGAGCGAGTGACAGATCGACTTATGGCAGTTCGCATCCGCCAGAACAATGTCGTCCTGTCCGATCACGCCATGCCCAACGATCTGGTTCGACGTCGACGATCCGCCCAGCACGTAGAAGGTCCAATCGGCTCCGAAGATACGAGCCGCATTCCGCTCCGACTCTCCCGGAGGCCCAACGTGATCCAGCCACGAGCCCAGTGGCGAGGTCGAGATACCCAAGTCCGAGCGCATGATGTTCTCACCGAAGAACCGGTGAAACTCCATCCCGATCGGATGCTTCAGAAACGCAACTCCGCCCATGTGTCCCGGAGCGTCCCACGAGTAAGCACCTTGGTCGTTGTACCGCTTCAGCTCCTTGAAGTAAGGAGGAAGCAACTGCTCGTTATACCGCTCCACGGCAAAGTCCACGCGGCTTGCGATAAACGCCGGAGTATCGCCGAACAGGTGGATGTACTCATGCACCTGCTTCACCACCTCCAGCGGAAGCTCGCTAACCAGCGTCCTATCCGCGATCAGGAAGATCGGAACCTTCTTGTTCCGCCGGCGCACCGCGCGGATGATCTTCAGCGCCGCTCTCTCGTCGAACTGGTTCGCCCCTTCGAGGTCCCAGTCCAGCAGAATCGCGCTATGCGACGGGTCCGACGTCACCAGCGAAAGCCCGTCCTCCGGAGTCGAGGTACGCACCACCTCATACCCTTCTTTGCCAATTGCATCTACCAATCGCTCCATGGCCCGGTCCGATACGGAATCCGTCCCACCCACCTCACTTGCAATCAATAAAACCCAGTGCCCTTCGTTCATTACACCTCTCACTTCTTTGCTAATCTTACAGTGCAAAAACCCTCAAATATGTCGTCTGCGTCAATAGCGCAAATATCTGCACAACCGCGTCAGTCGAAGGCAGGTCCGACCTTTCCCCCAGCGGGCTGCAACTTACCTCTTGACCTTGGGTCAGACTGACGTAGCATGGGATGGAACCCCTATGAATCCAGCTCCAGCGCCCGAAGAAGAGCCGCTGATCCTCGATGCCGCTGCGTCGACGCCCGCCCCACCCGAGCCTCTTGGCATGGGCGAGGTCCTGCGCATCCCCCTTCTGCGCCGCCTCTGGTACGCGCAGATCGTCTCCGTCTTCGGAGACTTCCTGGCCCTCTTCGCCGTCATCGGCATCCTTACCTTCAAACTTCACGCCACCGCCCAGCAGATCACTGGCGTCCAGATCGCCTACATGCTCCCCATCGCCGGCCTCGGCGTCATGGCTGGAGTCTTCGTAGACCGCTGGCCAGTCAAGACCACCATGGTCTCCAGCGACTCCATCCGCGCCGGCCTCGTTCTGTTGCTCCTCTTCGCCACGCAGATCTGGCACTACTACGCCATCCTCGCTGCGATCTCCATCGTCTCCAGCTTCTTCAACCCCGCCCAGGGAGTCGCCATTCGCTCCGCCGTGCCCCTCCACGGCCTGCGCTCCGCCAACGCCCTCATGACGCAGGTCCTCTTCGGAATGCGCATCGTCGGCCCGGCGGTCGCAGCCCTGATGGTCTCCACCTTCGGAGCCAATAGCTGTTACCTCCTCGACTCCGTCAGCTTCCTGGGCTCCGCGCTGCTCATCATCTCTATCCCCTTCATCAAGAAGGCCGCATCCCCCAAAAGCCCGCCTAAGCCCGCAGAACCCGGCGGCTCAGCCCTGGGCAAGATCTGGCTGGACATGAAGCAGGGCATCGACTTCATCATCCACCACGCCGCTCTTCTCTTCGTGATCCTGGCCATGGCCGCCGGAATGTTCGTCATCGGCTGCTTCGGCCCGCTCATCGCCGTCTACGTGCGCGACTCCCTCCACGCCTCCAACAGCGTCTTCGGCCTGGCCTCCGCCATGATCGGCCTCGGCATGCTGATCGGCATCAACGGCCTCAACATCCTGGGAAAGAGGCTCAGCAACACCCTGCTCGTCTACTCTGGCCTCTGCGGCATCGCCATCGGACTCATCATCCTCACCCTGCTGCCCCACGTCTGGTCGACCATGCTCGGCAACCTCATCGTCGGGTTCTCCGTCGCCGCAATCATCGTCCCCGCCCAAACCCTCTTCCAGCAGGCCACCCCGCCCGAGCTCATCGGCCGCGTCGGCTCCACCTTCATGTCCATCGTCTTCGCCGCACAGATCTCCGGCCTGGTCCTCTCCGGAATCCTCACCCAGCACATCGGCGTCCGCCAGGTCTTCGCCCTCTGCGCCGTCCTGCTCCTCATCCTCATGGCCGCGGGCAAGCTCTGGATGGAGCCCAAAGCCGAAACTGCGCCCGCCTAAGCCCAACCAAGCCGAACACTCACCACCGCAACCGCACATCGTCTTCAAACACCAGCCCCGTCGGTCCATCACAATCCAACTGCGCCAATTGGATCGCCACCGCCGCACCCTCCTCCGGCGTGCGTGTTCCGCGAAACCCGTTGAAGTCTGTGGCAACATGCCCCGGAGCCGCACCGTTCACCTTGATAGACGTCTCCGCCAGGCTGCGGGCGTAGTGAGCCGTAAGCGCATTGAGAGCCGTCTTCGAGGTCGAGTAGGCCATGTAAGGCCGTCCCACCCAAGCCCCTTCTTCTCCAATCGATCCCCGCTTGCTGGTCACATTCACGATGCGGCCCGCATCCGACCGCAGCAACAGCGGCATAAACGTATTCGTTACCGTAACCACAGCAAAGACATTCGTCTCATACACCGCCCGTATGTTCTCCGCACTCTCCTCCACGGGAGTGCGAAAGCGCGACCCAGGAGCCGAACTGATGCCCGCATTGTTCACCAGCACATCCAGCCTGCCTGCGGCGGATTCAATCGCCTCCGCCGCCGCACGGACTGACGCAGCATCCGTCACATCCAGGGCCACAAAGCGGACGTCTCCATCAGCCCGCAGCTCCGCCTCCGCCGCTCTTCCCCGCACCGCATCGCGTGCGCCGAGATAGACGATCAATCCATCTCGCGCCAGGCCGCGAACAATCTCTTTACCGATACCTTTGTTTGCTCCCGTTACAAGTGCGATCCTCTTACCGGCTATGGTTGTCATGTCAACCACAATACCCTCGCCAGGTTGTCATGTCAACCTATTCCTGATAGCCTTCTTCTAACGATGTCGACCAAGCTCCTCTCCCCTCACGAACTCCGCGTCTGGCACGCCTTCAAACTGATGGGCGAAGACGTCATGGTCCGCGTCGGGCGCGATATCTCAGACGCAACCGGCCTCTCCGGGCCCGACTTCGGGGTCTTGTCCCGGCTCGCCGATCTCGGCAAAGGCGAGATGCGTCAACAGCGGCTCGCCGAGATGATGGGCTGGGACAAGAGCCGGCTCTCCCACCAGCTCACACGCATGCAGGAGAGAGAGCTCATCGAGCGTCGCGAAGCCGACAAGCGCGTCGTCCTCGTCGTCCTGACCAAACACGGCCAGAAGAAACTCGATGCTGCACGACCAGTTCACGCTGAGTCCGTCAGGCGCAATCTACTCTCCCGCCTCAACGCCGAACAGATCGAAACCATCGTGCGCGTCAGTAACATCCTCGGCGAAGACGAGTAGCCATCGTTCAGGTACAGCTCGGAGGAGCTACGCCTTCAACAGTCCCAGCCGCAGAAGACTTTCCGCAGTGGCGACGATGGCCTCTTCATTCGATCGCGGCTTCCATCCCAGCAGTCGCGTGGCCTTTTCACTCGTGGCATTCATCATGATGCCAAGGATAGGCACGAGGGTCTTCATCGCCGGGTCGCGCAATGCGGCCATGCGTATCAGCCAGTTGGGAAACTCTTTGGTGGGTACTCTTTTGGCCACCGCTCCCATCCGGCGCTTCAATACCTTCGCGACATCGATCATCCACATGCTCTCTCCCGAGATCGCGAGAAAGCGCTCCCCCTTCGCCGCTGGATTCGTCATGGCGCGCAGGTGCAGGTCGGCGACGTCGCGCACATCGACGAAGCCGGAGTTAATCTTGGGGCATCCGGGCAGGCCGTCCATCAGACGCTGAATCAACCGTACGGAGTGCGAATAGTCCGCTCCCAGCACCGGACCAAAGACGGCCACAGGATTGACCGCAGAGAGCTCGAGACCCTGCCCTTCCTTGGCGATGAACTCCCAGGCTGCACGCTCCGACAGCGTCTTCGATCGCTGGTAGTAGGCCACCTCACCGCTCAAGTCAGTCCAGTCCGTCTCGTTGAACGGCCTGGTCTGCGGCTTGTGCCCCATACCGACCGCTCCGAAGGCGGAGGTCAGCACGACGCGCTTGACGCCTGCATCGCGGGAGGCGCGCAGCACACGCAACACACCATCGACAGCGGGTCGAACCCACTCCTCCTCACGGGTCTGGTCGCCCGAGGGAGTAGGCGAAGCTCCGTGCAGCACATAGCTGCATCCCGCGACAGCATCCGGCCAGCCGGCATCCGCGGACAAATCAGCGGCCACAAAAGACAGATCGTGCCCTGGCCGCACACCACCCTCCTTGAGCATCGCTCGAACTTCAGGCTCTCGCGTAAGCGATCGGACGGTCGTTCGTACACGATAGCCGGCGTTCAAAAGTTGGAGGATGCAGTGTGTCGCAATAAAACCTGATCCACCCGTAACAAGTACCAGTTCGTCCTTCATATCTTCTCCTGATCTCCCGCTGACCAAGCCGGGAGTAGATAGCGAATCCAATCGGCAGGGCGTTCTTCCAGCGTGTTTCCGATCCGGAAAAGCCCCGTACCTCACTCACCATAGGCCTCGAATGCTGAACTTTGAATGCTTGCAAGTACATTCAACTTGCGCGATAGTACAAACATGGCCAACGATCCGTTCGCCGATATCCTGAAGCTCACGAAGACCGAATCTCTAGTCACCGGAGGTTTCACAGCCGGAGGCCCTTGGGCGGTTCGCTTCCCAGCGCCGGACAAGATCAAGTTCTTTGCAGTCGTGAAGGGCCACTGCTGGGTCGCCATCGACGGCGAAGAGAAGCCGATCCACGCCGAAACAGGAGACGTGGGTCTCCTCGCGGCCAAGCGGTCCTTCGTACTCGCCAGCGACCTATCGGTCACTCCGGTAGAAGCAATGAGCTTGCCGTTCACCGGCAACGGCAGCAAGTTTGCAAAAATTGGCGAAGGCGAGGACTTCACGCAAATCGGCGGTCACATTCTGCTCGACCCCGTAAGCGGACGGTTGCTGGCGGACGCTCTGCCGCCATGGATTCACGTCCAGGCGTCATCGCCGCAGGCAGCAAGCTTCCGATGGCTCCTCGACGAACTCGTCAACGAGCAGACCTCCGACCTGCCGGGAGCGAGCCTCGCATCGGCGCAACTCGCCCAGCTCCTCTTCATCCAAATCTTGCGTGCGCACCTGAAGACATCGGGTCCATTGTCTCCAGGTTGGCTGCGCGCGCTCGGCGATCCGCACCTCGCCCCTGCCCTCCGCCTGATGCACGGCGATCCTGGCCGCTCCTGGCACCTGGAAGATCTCGCCAAGGCAGCCGCGATGTCGCGCACCGCCTTCGCCGTACGCTTCAAGCTGGTAACTGGCGTCCCGCCCCTGACGTATCTGCTCAACTGGAGAATGCGCCTCGCCGAACGCGCCTTGCACGAAGGAAAGACTTCGATCTCCTCCCTCGCACAAACCCTCGGCTATACCTCCGAGAGCGCCTTCAGCAACGCATTCAAACGCGTCAAAGGTTCCGCCCCAAGACGGTACAGAGACGCCAAACAACCGGCCACAAATTCTCTCCAGTAGCACCAGACAACTGGTAGCAGGATCCGCTCGCCTCACAAATATTCGGCGCGAGAATCATAGCGACATGTCAGCAGGATTGAAGCGTAACTGCACATCCGCGTACAGTATGGCCTTAGTTCAGAAATCCCAAAAACTAAGTGCATCTATTTGCCTACTTATTAAGTCGGAGAAGCCCATTTTTCGTTGACTCTACGACAAATGCCAACCAGGATGAACAGCACTGCATCTTGGAGGTTCTTCTTGTACAAAATGATATTCCGCCTTGTCGTCCTCGCCCTCACCACGCCGACTCTACTGTCTGCTCACCGTGCTTACGCAGATACCATTGTGGTTGGGTCAGACCTTTCCAATTACGCCGAATCAGGAACTAGTTTCTGTCCGTCGAGTTCCAACTGTTCTCTCCTGGCTCAACAATTCACTCTGCTGTCGGCTGCGGTTATCACCGACATCAAAATCGTCGTCAGCGGGCCGATTAAAAGTTCCCCGACTGACGGCACATTCACAATGGGCATAGGTGTAGATCCCTTGGACAACACCGGTGTGGCCACGGGCAACTTCGTCTATCAAATCAGTCCGGTCGACCCTAACCAGGGGGACTACACCACGGAGATTCTGGACTTCGCGAACCTGAATATTTCGTTAAGTGCAGGAACCTATTACTTGGGATTGGCTGGCGCGAGTGGTACGGGCGGCCACTTAGCCAATTTTGCTTGGAACTACGCTCCAGCCCTATCCACTCCGACTGGCGTGATGGGAAGTGGTATGTATTGCGATTTCAACCCAGCTGCGCCCGGTGCATGCAGCATTCCAACAGTCTGGACAAAGTCGATCCCAGGCCCATTCGCCATGCAGATGAGTACAACCGCAATCACCCCTGAGCCATCCACCTTCATCCTGCTTGTTAGCGGTCTGGCTGGAATCTCCGGCATCGCTCGCAAAAGATTGGCCAAATAGAGAGCTGAGACCTCCACCTAAATCGGACTGGTTGTTGCCCTTTTCACTGGCCATCAACCAGTCCTCTACACAAAGAGTATTCAATCCTCAATGGACCGTGGACAGCCAGACCTCCTGGCCACGGCTCCTTCTAACCGGCAATTCTGTCCCCGGTCCCAAAGCGACGCCGATAATCTACCGGCGGCAGACCGATAAATTTCTGGAACGTCTTTCGAAAGAACCCAACATCCTCATACCCAACCTTCCACGAGATCTCTTTCAAAGAAAGCGTCGTAAACTCCAGAAGCTCACGCGCCTTCTGCACCTTCAACTGCTGGACATACTCAGTGGGACTATGGCCGGTCGCCTTTTGAAATCGCCGCAGGAAGGTCCTCTCTCCAAGCTTCGCCTTCGCCGCCATCTTATCGATCGTCGTCGACTCGGAAGTAAGCGTCTGCAGCCAGAGCTGAACCTTCATCACCGCCGAATCCCCATGATGCAGCGACGGAGAAAAGTTCGCATAGAACCGCTGCTGCCGACCTGCCGGATCGATCAGAAAAAATTGTGCCGTCTTCATCATCACAACAGGCCCGAGATAGCGGTCCACCAGCTTCAGCCCCAGGTCGAGCCAAGCCATCATTCCCCCCGCCGTAACGACATCCCCCAGATCGATGATCAACTCATCGCTGCTAACACAGATCTCCGGAAAGCGGCTCGCCAACAGCTCCGAATAACTCCAATGCGTCGTCGCCGACCTGCCATTCAACAATCCCATATGAGCCAGCAGAAACGCGCCGCCGCATATCGAACAAAGGATCGCGCCAGCATCATGCTGCACTCCCGCCCACTCCAGCAGACTGGCCGTGATCTCTGTCGGCGCCTCGATCTCCAACGTAGGAGGCAGAATCAGACAGTCAGGCCGCCCTCTCCCATCAGGATGCGTCTCGAAGACACACTCAAGCTGCGCAGTCTCCCGATTCGCCCCCCAATGGCTGATCTGCAGCTCCTTTGGATACTCGCCCCCTTGTTCCTTACTGAAGCGATTCGCAACCTCGAAGAGATCGGTCAGGCCGAGGACCGCCGCAAGCTTCGCTCCTGAATAAAGCAGGATGCCGATCCTGATCGTTCTCGGAAGCGGAAGACTGGCAGAGTTGCCCTTGCGTTTGTCAGTTATGTCTCTGGCCATATTGCACCTTTCCCGCTTTACTGATGGGGTCCCAGTTTAGCGGACGGACGCCGGCTATTCCTCTGCCCAAACGAAACTTTCGTTTGTGCCCATACCAAATCGAGACTGAAAGGGAATATCGAATGAAGAGCATAACCGTGAAAGACGGCACGCAGATCTTCTACAAGGACTGGGGCGTAGGCCAACCCCTCTTCTTCCACCACGGCTGGCCACTCTCTGCCGACGACTGGGACGCCCAGATGATGTTTTTCATGAACCAGGGCTACCGCGTGATCGCCCATGACCGCCGCGGCCACGGCCGTTCCACACAGACCGCCACCGGCAACGACATGGACACTTACGCCGCCGACGTCGCCGAGCTCGTCCAGGCCCTCGATCTCCGAGACGTCATCCACATCGGACACTCGACCGGAGGCGGCGAAGTAACCCGCTACGTCGCACAGCACGGCAACGGACGCGTAAAGAAAGCAGTCCTCATCAGCGCCATTCCGCCCACCTTTATGGTGTCCGAGAAGAACCCCGACGGCGTCCCCAAGGCAGTCGTCGACGGCCTTCGTGACGGCACCGCCAACCATCGCTCCCAGTTCTACAAGGACATAACGATGCCCTTCTACGGCTTCAACCGTCCAGGCGCGACAGTCTCCGAGGGCATTCGAGAGAACTGGTGGCGTCAAGGCATGGCCGGCGGCATCCGCGCTCAGTACGACTGCATCAAAGCCCTCTCCGAGACCGAGTTCTTCGACGACCTCAAGGCCATCGACGTCCCCGTTCTGGTCATGCACGGAGAGGACGACCAGATCTGCCCCTTCCTCACCACCGGAGCCCGGTCAGTCAAACTCTTGAAGCACGGCACGCTAAAGTCCTACCCCGGCCTGCCCCACGGAATGCCAACCACGCATGCCGACATCATCAACGCAGACCTGCTCGAATTCATCCGGGCATAAACTCCAAAACGTCTAGGCGTGCGAGAAGACAACGTATCGAGGGACGTCGATACGTTGTCATCTCGCTGCACCCACATTATCTCCTGAACACAGAGCGAACCGTTCTTATCGCCGCCGCCTTCTTGCCAGTTCTAGCTTGCAGACGGTTGAAGGTGTACTCCCCTCTCTCCGTCATATAAATCGTCTGGTGATGTGCATGGGTCCACTTACTACGCGTAAAGACTCCGTCTTCCTCCTCATCCAAGGCATACCAGGCAATATGAGGAGGATTCGCAAACGAGAAATTAAACACCTTGAAAGTAGGGTCATAGCAAAGCCCGTCGATCTCTACTACCCAGTGATCTCCAAAGCACCATCGCCCCTCAAGCAGACGGCTGCCGGTCCTTCCGTTGAAGGTAATAAGACCCGGTTGCGTAACAATCCGATAATCTTGCCGCTCAATATGTCGAGCCTGGATGTTACCAATGACGAGTGGAAGGTGCTGGACAAGCCCGACAAAGATATCCGCCAGCGACTTACAATCCGTCACCCTGCTGCGATTCGTCAACACCTGATCGGCGGACGTCACAGCACCGGGTTCGTATTGCCACCTCGCCGCTCCATAGCTACACATATTTCCAAGAAGCGCCTGGATATTATGCGATCTAGACTTATTCAAGCTGATCAAATGATTTCCCTGAACCAAAATCTCCTGTGCAACCGGATGCTGCACAAACCACGGATCACTCTGAAGAAATATTGTCAGTGTTGTATCAAGAGCCATGAAAAAATTAACCCCATCTTTGCTTTGAATTCCCAGGACACTGGGTTCTGCTCTCGATGCGGAAGCTCTATAGGGACGACTTATACAAAACAGTACTTATACAAAACGGCCTTCTCAGTTTTATTCCTTGAATGGCAATAGCTAGTTTGAATGAGGGATAAGTAGTAAGAAGAACGTCAAAAACTGTACGCTAAGAACAAGACCTCTGACGCGTCGTTACTTTGGTCGGCCAAAGAACAAGACATAGCCGTCAGGGTCGCAAATCTCAAATCCGCGCAGACCGTCATGGGTATCCTTGAGCAGTTCGCTAAATACCGCTCCATGATCTGAAAATTCGACGGCGAGCGCATCTGGATCTGGCGTATAGACGTACGCATCCCACCTCATGGACGGATTACGCTTGGAGTTTGGCAAGGGCGACGTGTCTCCATCGGACTTCACGAAGAGCTGTGCTCCGTCACGTCCGACGATGGCGAAGAAAGGGCTCCGATCAGGCTCCTGGAATCTCGTCTCAAAACCAAGTTTGTCGCAGTAAAAAGCAATGGTTTGATCGACGTTGCTGACAATGAAGAATGGTGAAATCGCCTGCGTTGTTGGTTGTGTCATCAACATAAACCCTCGTACCACGAACCAATCGTAATTCACCGAGGCGGAAGGCTAGACCGTCAACAATAAATAGCAAGCTGTCAGAAGGAAGCACTCTAGCCGTATTGCGCAAACAAAGGTTACTGCAACGATCCTCCACTTGCAGAAAGCCCAGTATTTCGCATTGCATATACGTATTGCGATTGGCTTCCTAAAGGCGATAGATTTTTCGCAACAAACCTAAACGTACGATTTTGGACTTTTGGTGTGGTGACCCCAATATGGAACAAGCACTCTCCTGCTTGCCCAACGATTTATCATCAACTAAGAGTGACCTACACCATCGCAGCCTTCTACCGCTTCACCTCCCTGCCCGAGCCGAACGCTCTCGGCGAGGAACTGCGCGGCCTGTTCAACGACAGCGACCTGCGCGGCACCATGCTGATCGCCGGCGAAGGCGTAAACGGCACCTTGGCAGGCTCCGCCGAAACCATCGATCACCTCTTGGACACACTGGTCGAAAAGGTAGGTTTGGACAGGCAGGAAGTAAAGTTCTCCTCCGCGCAGGAACGTCCCTTCAAGCGGCTGAAATTTCAGGTCAAACCCGAGATCATCTCCTTCCGCAAAGCAAAGGTCGATCCAACCCAGTCCGGGCAATACGTGGAGCCGCGGGAATGGAACGCCCTCATCGCGGACGGCGAAGTCCTGCTGCTCGACACCCGCAACCACTACGAGACCGACCTGGGCACCTTCGCCGGCGCAACCGCTCCCGGCACCGAGACCTTCTCCGACTTCGTCACCTACGTGCGCCAGAACCTCGACCCTGCCAAGCACCGCAAGATCGCCATGTTCTGCACCGGCGGCATCCGCTGCGAGAAGGCCTCGGCCTTCATGCTCCAGGAAGGCTTCGACGA
The DNA here is from genome assembly GCF_018449545.1 of Granulicella sp. dw_53. Classification (GTDB taxonomy): domain Bacteria; phylum Acidobacteriota; class Terriglobia; order Terriglobales; family Acidobacteriaceae; genus Edaphobacter. The sequence continues at coordinate 271,027 of NZ_JAAVUR010000003.1, forward strand.
GATCTACCACCTCAAGGGCGGCATCCTGAAGTACCTCGAAGAGGTGCCGCAACCGGCCAGCAAATGGCAGGGCAAGTGTTACATCTTCGACCGCCGAACCTCTGTCGGACACGCCGACTTCGAAGACTGAGCTCTCCCGAAACACAGCGCAAGCAACTCAAGCAGGCGGGCGGTCTCCCTCCAACCCCCGCATCGCATTGCGAAAGATCCCGTCGACGTACGCATCGGACAACTTACCCGTCCCCATCTGCAAACGGTAGTAGAGCGGGCTATAGAGCAGATCGATCACATCCTCCGGATCGACATCCGAACGCAGCTCCCCTCGTCGAATCGCCTCCTGAATGACACCGGTAGCCAACCGTCGTCGCGGCAGCGTCCACCGTTGCCGAAATGCCTCTGCTAATTCGAGATCGAACTGAGCTTCGGCCATCAGCGCCTTCACCAGCGTGCCGTCGTTCCCCCGGAAAGAACGCGCCATCGCCCGCATCTGCAGACGGATGCTCTCCACGCTGCTGGACGCCTTATGAAAGAGCGTCCCTGAGCCGACCTTGTTCGTAAAGGCGTCCATCACCACGGCAGCCTTATTAGGCCAGCGCCGGTAGATCGTTGCCTTGCTTACGCCCGTCGCCGCCGCAATCGACTCGATGCTCACAGCGCGGAAACCGGACTGAAGCACCATCTCGAACGTCGTCTGCAGAAGAGCCTGGTGAAGCTCCTCGTTTCGAGGCCGACCGCCTCGGGATGCCTTCTCCGGACCGCCTGGAGGAACTCTTGGAGAAAGACTCGCCTTATCTCTTGTAGAAAGACCCATAAGCAAGCATAATTGGGCACCTCGAACTCCCTCAAATCACGGCATCTGAAAATAAGAATCGAAACGGTGCGCATCGTATCTTATTAACTGTCTCAAGCCAGGCCGTCCGCCTCCAGGGGGACGGCCAGCGCACTCATGCAGGGTTCCGCTCAGCTCGACGAAAGGATCCACAATGAAATCTACCCAACAGAAACTCTTCACTCCGGTGCAATTGGGCGCAATCGCGCTCAAACATCGGGTCGTCATGGCGCCTCTCACACGTTCACGGTCAGAGCAGCCGGGCGATATTCCCGGCGACTTGATGATCGAGTACTACACCCAGCGCGCCACCGATGGAGGTCTCATCATCACCGAGGCAACCAACATCTCCATCACCGCACGCGGATGGTTCGGGGCGCCCGGCATGTTCACAGACCAGCAGGTCGCAGGTTGGAAACGGGTCGTCGACTCCGTTCATGCCAAGGGCGCCTCTATCCTCTCTCAACTCTGGCACGCAGGCCGCTCCTCGCACTCTACGATGACAGGCGGCCTCGAACCGGTCTCAGCCTCGGTCGACCCGGCCTATTGGAACGATCCGGAGATCACCATCTCCACTCCCGGTGGTTGGCAACTGACCTCTCCTCATCGCGCCTTGGAGATCCCGGAGATTAAAGCCATCGTCGAGGACTATCGCAAAGCGGCGGAGCGCGCCAAATCCGCCGGCTTCGATGGCGTGGAACTCCACGCCGCGAACGGCTATCTGATCGATCAATTCCTGGAGGACGGAAGCAACAAACGCACCGACGAGTACGGAGGGTCCATCGAGAATCGCTCTCGGCTGCTCCTGGAGGTCGTCGAGGCACTGGTCTCGGTATGGGGCGGCGATCGTGTCGCCGTACGCATCGGCCCCGGCGGCATCTGGAATGGAATGTCGGACAGCAACCCGCAGGCACTCTTCGCCTACGTCGTCGAGCAATTGAACCGCTTCGGACTCGCCTATCTCAACATCATCGAGCCTCGCATAAAGGGCAACGTGCTCATCTCCGAAGGACAGCCGCCAGTCGCCGCGGAACAACTGCGGAAGATCTTCACCGGCAAAATCATCTCGGCAGGCGGCTTCGAACCGGATACAGCCGAAGCCATCCTCGAGAAAGGCGACGCCGACGCAGTCGCATTTGGCCGTCACTTCGTCTCCAACCCCGATCTCCCCAGACGGATCCAACTGGGTCTGCCCCTTACGGACTACGACCGAAGCACCTTTTACACCTTCGACAAACATGGCTACATCGACTACCCACTCTACGAAGAGAAGCACGTCGCCGCTTAAAGCCTGTCAAGACCACGAACCCCAAAAATCCGGCGACTAATCTTCACAAACACAAGACAGCAAGTGAGTTACGAGCGAAAAATAAACCCCGGCAAAGTGGCACTTTAGTTATCTGCAACTCGCTAAAATAGAAGAAGTAGAAAGCTATAGAAGAAGCCCCGCAAACGGCGGGGCTTCTTTGTTTGAATTGAAAATGAAGCGAAAGGCCGTAACTCAAGCTGGCTGACGTATTTGGACACAACCCATTTAGAATCTGCGGCTTACAGCAGAAGCATTCTCGTAAGCGGCTCATTCTAAACCAGTTGCGCCCAAATACCCCCCGGGGGGTGGGGGAGCCGAACCTACGCCACGAATGCCTGCCGGGCAGCCTCCAGCAGCAGCGCAACCTCAGCCGCGCCATGCGCCGTACTGATAAACATAGCCTCGAACTGGCTCGGCGGCAGCCACACCCCAGCTTCCATCATCGCGTGGTGGAACCGGCCGAACGCTGCAGTATCCGAGGTAGCAGCCGTCGTAAAGTCCTTCACCGGCTGATCGGTGAAGAACCACGTAAACATCGACCCAACCCGGGTCGTGGTGATGGCAATCCCGGCCTCCTGGGCCAGGCTGGCGACGCCGTCAGCCATCGCCGCACTCGTCCTCTCCAACCCGGAGTAGACCTCGCCCTGGTGCGCAATCAGATGCTCCAGCGTGGCGATCCCCGCCGCCATCGCCAGAGGATTCCCGCTCAGCGTCCCGGCCTGGTAAACCGGCCCCAGCGGAGCCAGAAACTCCATCACATCCGCCCGCCCCCCAAACGCCCCGCAAGGCAAACCACCCCCAATAATCTTCCCCATCGTCGTCAAATCCGGTTTTATTCCAAAAACCTGCTGAGCACCTCCCAACGACAGCCGAAATCCAGTCATAACCTCATCCAGAATCAGCAAAGCGCCATTCTTGGTCGCCAACTGACGCAAACCATGCAGATAACCTGTCTCTGGCAGAATCGTCCCAGCATTCCCAACAACAGGTTCAACGATGATGCACGCAATCTGCTCCGGATAAGCGTCAAACGCCGCCTGAACCGCTCCCAGGTCATTGAACGGCAACGCAAGCGTATGCATCGCCGTCTCCTCCGGAATTCCCGCCGATCCAGGAATTCCCAGCGTCGCGACGCCAGATCCAGCCTTCACCAGCATCGCGTCCGAATGACCGTGATAACAGCCCTCGAACTTCACCACGAACTTCCGCCCCGTAAATCCGCGTGCCAATCGCACCGCAGACATGCAAGCCTCAGTCCCCGAACTGGTAAACCGCAGTCGCTCCATACTGGGAAAGCACTGCTTCACCAACTCCGCCAGATCGCCTTCCCCAGCATGCGAAGCCCCAAAGCTGGCACTTCGCCCCGCAGCCGCCCGAATCGCCTCCACAGCCGGAGGAAACGCATGTCCGAGTATCATCGGACCCCAGGACCCGAACATATCCAGATACCGATTCCCATCCACATCCCACAGATAAGCTCCCTCCGCCCTGGCGACGAACGGAGGCTCTCCGCCCACCGCCCGGAACGCCCTGACAGGCGAGTCAACTCCGCCGGGCAGGAGGGATTCAGCACGAAGTTGCAATTTTCTGGATTGGATGAGTGTACGTGGCATTTTCTCCAGTATATGAGGTACCGAAACCTCGCTCCAGAAGCCTAGCTTTGATCTCCTGAAACCGCCCATTACGTGCCTGTGATTTTCCTCCTGCTAGACTGAAACTTCTTTCATGACTTTTCAGGATGGTGTACAAACTTGCCTGACGAAATACTGACGCCGGACGTTCCACCGACGGAAACCTCAACAGCCGCAACTCCTCAACCTGATGCGATCGCGCCGGCGGCTTTGGCTGCCGACGGATCCGCGCAACCTTCTCCTGCGTCGCGGACGCAGGGCAAGAAGGCTGCTGCGAGTAAGCCTGAAGCGGGGGAGAAGAAGAAGTCCATCAGCTATGCGGATGCGGGCGTTGATATCACGTCCGGAGATCGCAGTAAGCAGCGGATCAAGATGCTGGCGCGGAAGACGTTCAACCGCAACGTGCTCTCCGAGATTGGTGGGTTTGGAGGGCTCTTTGCGCTCGACCTGGAGAAGTATCCGAATCCGGTTCTGGTCTCGTCAGCCGATGGAGTTGGGACGAAGCTCAAGGTGGCGTTTGACCTGGGGATTCATCACACTGTCGGTCAGGATCTGGTGAATCACTGCGTCAACGACATCGCGGTGCAAGGCGCAACTCCGCTGTTCTTCCTGGATTACCTTGCTTCGGGGCGACTTGAGGACATGGTCATCGAGAGGGTTGTTCAAGGCATCAGCGAAGCTTGCAGAGCCAATGGCTGCGCGCTGATCGGCGGAGAGACGGCTCAGATGCCTGGTTTCTATGCCGATGGCGAGTATGACCTTGCTGGAACGATCATCGGAGCTGTGAGCCGAGACAAGATCATTACGGGCGAGACGATCGAAGCAGGCGATATTCTGATCGGTCTGCCTTCGAATGGACTTCATACGAATGGTTATTCGCTGGCTCGCAAGCTGCTCTTCGAGGTCGCGAAGTATGGACCAGAACAGTATGTGAACGAGCTGAAGGACAAGACTGGCGCTGCGCTGATGAGGGTTCATCGGAGCTATCTTTCGATCATCAAAAAGCTGGTGGGGGCGGAGGTAGTGAGCGGGATGGCGCATATTACCGGGGGCGGCATTACGGAGAATCTTCCGCGGATTCTGCCGAAGGGATTGGGAGCGCTGATCGACCTGGCCTCGTGGCAGCCTCCGCCGCTGTTCGAGCATCTTCAGGTGCTGGGGAATGTTGCCCAGGATGAGATGATGCGGACCTTCAACATGGGCATCGGACTGATCTGCGTCGTTCCGGCGGAGAAGGTGAAGAAGGCCAAGGCGGTGCTGAACCGGGCTAACGAGCGTCACCACATTATCGGGCGCGTGACGCGCGGCGAGCGTAAGGTTAGCTACAACTGATATGAGACGCCTGGGAATCCTTCTCTCCGGCCGTGGCTCGAACTTTCTGGCCATTGCGGAGGCCATTCGCGAGCATCGGTTGCACGGCGCGGAGATCGCGGTCGTTCTTTCAAACCGTCCGGAGGCGGCGGGGCTGGTCTCGGCGCAGGAGATGGGCGTCCCGGCGTTTGCGGTGCCTTCCAAGGGCAGGACGCGGGCGGAGCACGATGCCGCGATGATCGCCCGGCTGCATCAGCACCGGGTCGAGCTGGTTTGCCTCGCCGGGTACATGCGCATCATTACTCCGGATTTCGTCCATGCGTTTCCGGATCGTATTCTCAACGTCCATCCTTCGCTGCTGCCTGCCTTTCCGGGGCTCGACGCGCAGGCCCAGGCGCTCCAGTATGGAGCCCGGGTGGCGGGTTGCACCGTCCACTTCGTGGATGAGGCGGTCGATCATGGGGTGATCGTGTTGCAGCGGTCGGTGCAGGTGGAGGATTCAGACACGGTTGAGAGTCTCTCAGCCCGCATCCTCCAGCAGGAGCACCTTGCCTATCCTGAGGCCATTTCCCGGGTGCTGAGCGGGCACTATACGATTCAGGGAAGACGCTACTGCCGCATCCCGGACTGAGCCTCTTGCCCCTCTCCCAGAGGCACCCCCCCCCGGGGGGGTATTTGGGAACAACCCGTTTCTTATGAGCGACTTACAAGAGGTAAAGGCTTCCAACCCGCTGATTCTAAATGGGTTGTGTCCAAATACGAGAGCCAGCTCGAGTTACGGGTTCCCTTTTTCGATTTAAATACGAAAGCCCTGCCTCTTCGGCTGGGCTTTTTTGTTTCTAGTTCTATTTTACGGGTTTGACCAAAACTAACGTGCCACTTTTATGTCTTTGTGGATCAATGGTTTAGGTTGTTTTGGGCCTTGACATGCGATTTTGCTGGGGTTTTGAAGAATAAAAAAGGCAACAGGAATAGCAACGGCGATAGGTCTGTCGTTTCGGCTTCGCCTTTACTCCGGCCTTCGGCAGAGCGGTGCCGCCTTTGGCGGGGCTGTTTTTTGCACGTATGAATGTGTGCCTTTCGCTGGTTCTTTAGGCTCTGGGTTGTTCGCAGGCGGTTCGTTTTTTTGCGCGGTTGTGTGGTTCGTGGGCGGTTGGGTGGTTCGGAACTTAGATACATATGGACGGACAAAGACCGATCCCGCTGGCTCCTGTGGATTGACAGGTGGCAGCGGGATCGGTGGTATAGCGGTTGATGAGGGTTGGTTAGAACTCGATGCGGGCGGCGATCTGCACGGCACGGTTGGTGGGGGCGCTGGAGTCTACTGAGAGTTGACCGTAGCTGGTGGAGGTGGCGGTCCAGCTCGTTAGAGGTGCGTTGAGCGCACTGTAGACGAAGTGGGTGTGGTTGGTGACGTTGAACATGTCGGCCTGAATGCTGAGTTTGGTTCCCTCGTGCAGACCGCCGGTGGGGATTCCGAAGCTGCGCCGCAAGCTGAGGTCCAACTTGTAGTTCGGCGGCTGGAAGAGGCCCGAGAGGGGCGCCGTCCGGGCCAAGGTGCTGAACTGGTAGTTGGGTGTGGCGATAAAGGCGTTGGGGTCGAGGAACTGCTGCTTGCTGAGGTTGGCTGCCGTGAAGGGCAAGGTACCAGCCTTTTTGCCGTTGCCGGAGTAGTTCGGATTGCGGAGCGGCTCGCAGTTCGAGGTCTGCGACGGATTGACGTTGCAGGAGTTCATGGTGACGGCTACAGGAGCGCCGGAGTAGGCCTGGAAGATGGTGGAGATCTTGTAGCCGCCAAAGAGAGCGCGGGTGACGAAGTGCTTTCCGCCGAGTTCGCCTTTTCCGAAGGGAAGATCGTACGCGCCGGTGATGACGAACTTGTGGCGCTGATCTCCTAGGGAGAGGCTTCTATCGAGGGAGCGCGCCGCGTGGAATTTGCCATCCGAGGCGAAGTCGGCAGGGATGTCATAGCCAGTGCGGAATGTTCCGTTGTTGTCGATGCTTCGCGACCAGGTGTAGTTGGTCATGAAGGTGAGACCGTGGGCGAGGCGCTGGGTGAGATAGGCCTGGAAGGCGTTGTAGTTGGTATTGCCGACGAAGCCGTAGGCGTCGCTCAAGCTGTTGTATTGAGGGAAGGGTTTGAGAGCCTGGGCCAAGGTCGGATTGCCGGTTCCTCCGAAGGTGGGGTAAGGAAGACCTTTGCCTACAGAGGCCAGGTCCGCGGCGAGGAGGCCGCTGCTGGAGGTGTCGCTCAACTTCGTGTTCAAGGAGAGGTAGACGGGATCGAGCTGATTGGACCACTTTCCGCGGCCGTTGAGCGAATCGGGCTGGAGGAAGTGTCCCTGCGAACCGACGTAGCTGAGGGTGAGCGTCATGTCGTTGGTGACCTGGCGCTGCATGCCGAAGCTGTAGTTGACGAACTGAGGGGCCCGGCCTCCGTAGAACGGGTCTACGTAGGTCGGCGTCTGAGCCGAGGCCGAACTGGCGGTGGTGTTGAATGTGCCCAGGTTCGGGTCGAGGGTGGGAGGCAAGGTATAGGCAGGGTACGGCGTGTCGAGGCTGTAGTAGGTGCTGCCGACCTGTCCTACGCCAGGAGAGGAGTTGGTGGTGGTGGGGCTGACGCTGAAGCCCTGCAGGCCCGATCCCTGCCGGGAGGTGGCGCTGCCGCCGTTCGCGTTGCCGTGGGTGTAGATCACACCCCAGCTACCGCGGAAGACGGTCTTGGGATCCGCCGCGAAGGCAAAGCCGATGCGTGGACCGAAGTTCTTCAGATAGTCGTTGACGGGCTGACGGCAGTTACAAGTGCCGTTTCCGGTGCCTCCGAAGGAGAGAGCTCCGTTAATTCCGACGAGGGTGTTGGGCTTGTTGGGATCGAAGAAGGCGAAGCGGTCCTGGACCTCTTTGTAGGTGGGGTAGTAGTCGTAGCGCAGGCCGATGTCGAGGGTGAGCTTCGAGGTGATCTTCCAGTTGTCCTGAACGTAGGGCGAGATGGGACGGAAGCGACCGCCGGTCTCCGGAACAGAGGACTGGGTGAAGGTGGCGTTGTTGGTAGCGCCGATGAGGTAGCTGGCGTAGGCCTGACCGGTGGTCGTAACCTGGTTTGTGGTGCCAGCGTAGCCTGCCGTGTTGGCGTTGGTGAAGGTGAGTTGGAGCGGGTTGACTCCAGTTGCGTTGACGAGATAGTTGTACTGCAGCCAAGCGATCTCGCCGCCGAAGGTAAAGGAGTGTTTGCCCTTCGTCCATTGAACGTTATCGACCGCGACATAACCCGAGGCGACGGGGCGGTTGGAGGAGTAACCCGCCCAGCGGTTGATGTTGGTATTGCCGGTGAAGGTGACGGTGGGGAAGGAGTCGGAGGCCTGACCCGCAGGTAGACCCTGAATTCCGTTGGCTGCCGCGCCGAAGCCGTTGCCCATGTCCTGGTTGTAACCGGGGCCGTCGTAGCGTCCGTATCCGTATTTGAACTGGTTTACCAGGTTGGTCGTAATCGCATAGGTGTGCTCAAAGAGTATGACCTTGGTCTTGGGAGCAAACTGCTGGGTGGAGATATACGGCGGGGGCAGACCGTTGGTGGTGGAACCGGAGCTGACCGTTACGGCAGCGGGCGCGGTGGTGGATTGGCGACCGAAGGCGATGACGCCGGAGATGGTTTGCTTTTGATTGATGGTGTAGTCGATCCGGTTGGTGGTGGTCCAGTTGCTGAGACCGGTCTTGTAGTTGACGATGTAGTTGTTCGCGAGGTCGTTGCTGGTAGGCGCAGGCAGAAACCGCTGCAGGTTCTGAGCGACGGGCGAGAGGCGGCTGGCCGGAATGACGTTGGGCGTGGCTACGCCATTTTTCATACCCATAAACTGGGTACGGGTGTAGGCCGGTTTGCCACCGGTACCGCAGGTCGCGCAGTAGACGGTCGAGTTGGGATCGTAGATGGGATTGTTGCCTTGCTCGGTGAAGTCGCCCATGCGCTGGAGCAGGGTGGGGATGGTCTGCTGCTGCTGAGGGACCTGACGGGAGAAGCGATATCCTTCATACCCTCCGAAGACGAAGAGTTTGTCCTTGATGATGGGAAAACCGAGAAAGAGGCCGTACTCGTTCTGGTGCTCGACGGGCTTGGTGGGTTTTCCGGTGAGGGGATTGATGAGTGAGGGAGCGAGGAAGCCCCAGGTGTCGAGGGCGGTGTTGCGGAAGTAGTTGTAGGCGACGCCGTGGAGTTGGTTGGTGCCGTTTTTGACGGTGTAGTTCTGAACTCCCTGCCCCTCATAGATGGCGGAGTAGCCGACTGTCTGGACCTGGAACTGATTGATCGCATCGACGGCCATGGAGGTCCAGACGAAACGTGGGTCGCCTTCTCCGGCGACCGAAGTGATGGGCACGCCGTTGATGTAGATGGAGGAGACTGCGCCGCGGCTTCCGCCGCCGTTGACGATACCCGCGTTGGTGGTGAGGTTGCCGTTGCTGGTGTTGGCTGAGACTCCGGGCAGCAGCGAGGCGAAGTCAGTGGCGCGACGCTGGCCGCTGCCGTCCTGAATGATGGGGAGGGCGGAGTACATCTCCTGCTCCATGGTGACGCCAAGGGTCGCGTTCGAGGTCTCGAGGGTCGGGGGCGCATCGGTGACAGTTACCGACTCGGTCGTCTCGCCGACGGGTAGCGCGATGTTGACGGAGAAGGTCTGGAGGGCGTCGACGTTGATGTTCTGCTGGGTGTAGGTCTTGAAGCCCGGCTTGGTGGCGACGATGGTGTATTTGCCAGGATCGAGCGAGAACGAGTAGTCGCCGGAGCCGGTGGAGACGGTCGCCTGCCGGGTGTTGGTATCAATGTTGGTGATGACCACGGATGCACCGGGAACGGCGGCACCGGTCGCATCGCTGACCTGACCGTTGATGGAACCTTTGCCAGCCAGTTGGGCGGATGCAAACGGCGTCAACGTGGTGATCATGAGAGCGGCGAGGAGGAGCAGGCCGAAGAACAGGGCCTTGCCGCTGCCTCGCTGGAGGTTTGGGGTGGAATGCTGGGACGTCATAACTGAGGCCTCTTCTAAGACAAAAGTGAAATTCGCGTTGCGGCGCTGTGACGCGCTCTCTCCCAAACGGTTCTGAAGAAGCTAAGGTCAGACCACTGGGATAGCGTGGGCCAGCATCGTCCATTGCGATCACGGCTGTCAAGAGCTAAATGGAATTATTTTGAGGCGTTGGGAGAGATGGTCTGTAATGGGCCAATGTCCCTAGACTCGGGAGACTGGAGCGATTTTCTAGGAGTTTTGGACGATCGAAGAGAAGCGGCCTGGGGAGGAAGGCCGTGGAACGGATTGGTTAGACCTTCGGATGGGGTGAAGGTGGCTCCGGTGGACCTCAGGGGAGGCACGGGCTGCTTTAGTTCGGTTGGGCGGCCAGCCATTGGTGGATGGCGGGTTGTTGGATGGCGCGGAGCTTGATGCAGGCGTTAATCGAGTCGATGGATTTGGCGAGGGTGCGCTCGGAGGCTTCGACGGGGTGGGCGGCGAAGAAGCTGGTGACCTGGTCGCGCTGGGATTCGATGCAGAAGGAGCCAGTGGCGGCGACGACGCGGACGCCGGAGTTGGTGGTGAACTGGGCGCTGACCTTGTCCCAGTTCTTCTGGACGTAGTCCCAGGCCTGGGTGCGGGTGGCGGGGTTGGCGAGGAGGCGGGAGAGGAGGATCCAACTGTCTTGATTGCGGACCTTGCCGGAGACGGCGTAGTCGAGGGTGCGGGTGACGAGGGCGGGCGACTCGAAGGCGGCGAGGGTGAAGAGGGCCTGGGATTGCTGGTCGGGGGTGGTGTTGGCGTTGCTGGCGTCGAGGATCTTGTCGTAGAGCGCGGCGTCGGTGCTGACGGAGGCGGTGATGGCGATGGAGGCGTCTTCGAAGGAGGGATCGATGTTGGGGTCGCTGCCGCGTTCGTTTTTCATGGGGGAGTAGAGTCTGTCGACGACGGCGCGGGCCTGGGCGAGGATCGCGGGGTCTTGCGCGTAGCCGAGGAGGCGGAGCAGGGCGGCGCGGAGGTCTTGTTTTTCGGAGGCGTCGGACCTCGAGGGCTGGCCGAGGCTGGAGTACATGGGAGCGAAACGGGCGCGAATGATGGCCTGCATACGGGCGCGATCCTCGGGGGCGGTGTACTGCAGGAGGATGACGTAGAACTTCTGGAGGGCGGTCTCGATGACGTTGGCGGCGGGGTCTTGGCGGAGGACCATGACGAGGTCGAGGAAGTCGGCTACGTTGGCCTGGCCGGAACGAGTGAGGGCCCAGCGGTCGCCGATGAGGCCGATGCGCTCGGCGGGGGTGAGGGCGGTCTCGACTCTGGAAGTGATGGCGGCGAGCTGGGTGGGGGAGTATTGGGTTCGGTAGTAGCCGCGGGCTTCGGCGTTGGCGTAGAGGAAGGGCATGGAGGGGTCGGTGGGGAGGGAGGCTTGCTTGAGGGGGGAGAAGTCTTCGGCGGACATGATCTTGCAGAGGGGCTTGGCGGTGGTCTTGAGGCAGATGGGGAGGGTCCATTGGGGGAGGCGGCCGGCGATGGGTTTGGCCTGCTCTTGCGCCTGCTCTTGGGGCGATAGGAGGAAGCGTTGCTGGGCCAAGGGGATGCGGTCTGCGGAGGCGTCGCTGAAGGTGAGGAGAGGGACGCCGGGCTGATCGACGAAGCTCTGCATGATTTTGTCGACGGGCTGGTGGCTGGTGGCGGTCTGGGTGTTCCAGAAGTCTTCGGCGGTGGCGTTGGCGTAGAGGTGGGCGGCGAGGTAGTTGTGGACGCCCTGGCGGAAGGTCTCTTCGCCGAGGTAGTTCTCGACCATGCTGAGGACTGCTCCGGCCTTGCCGTAGGCGATGCCGTCGAAGGCTTCGTTAATCTGGGCGGGGGTGTCGGCGGGGGCGAAGATGGAGCGGGTGACGTTGCCGGAGTCGTAGTTCAAGGTGGAGTCGAAGGTTTGGGCGTTGTCCTGGTCCATGTTCCACTTGGGCTGCCATTTGGCGACGGCCTTGGTCTCCATCCAGGTGGCGAAGCCTTCGTTGAGCCAGACGTTGTCCCACCACTGCATGGTGACCATGTCGCCGAACCACTGGTGGGCCATCTCGTGGGCGACGGTGATGGCTACATTTTTGAGGGCGTTGATGGAGGCGGTCTTTTCTTCGATGAGGAGATCGGTCTCGCGGTAGGTGATGCAGCCGAAGTTCTCCATGGCGCCGGCTTCGAAGTCGGGGATGGCGACCATGTCCAGCTTAGGCATGGGGTATTTAATGCCGAAGTAGGTGTCGTAGTAGTGCAGGAAGTGCTTGGCAGAGTCGAGTGCGTATTTGGTGAGCTTGACCTTGCCGGGGGTGGCGCAGACGCGGATGGGAACTCCGTCGGATTTGGTGGAGGTGCATTGGAAGTCGCCGACCTGGAAGGCTACGAGGTAGGTGGACATCCTGGGGGTGGTGGCGAACTTGAGGGTGTGTTTGCCGGGCTCGGCGGGGGTGTCGGCGATCTGGTTGGAGTTGGAGATGACGATGTCGGAGGCATCGACGGTGAGGGCGATGTCGAAGGTGGCTTTGTAGGCGGGTTCGTCGAAGGAGGGGAAGGCGCGCCGGGCGTCGGTGGGCTCAAACTGGGTGACGGCGTAGTTGCGGGCTTTGGTCTTGGAGAGGTAGAAGCCGCGGAGCTTGTCGTTGAGGATGCCGGTGTACTGGATCGCCAAGGTGACTTTGCCGGAGAGCGGCTGGGGGAAGGTGAAGGTGGCTTGCTCTTTTGTGGGGTCGAGGGAGACCTGGGCGGTCTGGGAGCCGGACTTGACGGAGAGGAAGGTGATCTCGGCGGCGTTGAGGGTGATGGCAGAGCTGGGGGAGTCGAGGGTGAGGTCGATGGTCTCGGTGCCGGTGAAGGTGGCGGCCTTGAGGTCGGGGGCGAGCGCGAGGGAGTAGTGCTCGGGGTGGGCGTTGGTGGGGAGGCGCTGGGCTTGCGCGGCGAAGGGTGCGATGCAGGAGAAGGCCAGGAAGAGGGTGGAGGCGAGTGTGGAACGAGTCATTTTTAGCGTTGATCTTTTCAGCATCGGTTTTAGTTAGACGGTACATCGAGCGTAGCGGCAACAACTTTAGCGGCCAAGCTTTGATTAAACATGGCGGCTGCGGTAATGGCATCGAATCATGCTCGGTTTGTGGCGAAGAGAGTGCTGGAATCGACGAGCGATGCAATAAGATAGGGCGGTGCTCATCCATGTAGCTATTGCCCGCGACACGCAGAAGAGCATCGTGCGCCGAGACGAGATTCTCGCAATGCATGCGCGCTCACGAAGCGGGCTGCATCAGTTGACTGACGACCCTGAACGCGCGGAGTTGATCGTTCTTGCCGGCGATATCGAGTCCATGGCGCAGGCGAGGGCGAACGACCTGAGTCAGCGGTATCCAGAGAAGACGATGGCTTACTCGGAGATCGACGTGCTGATCCCTTTTCTGCCGGGTATTTATGGGAGTGCGTCGAAGAGCAAAGGCCTTAACCTGAAGCGGACGCAGAGCAATATCTATTTTTCACGGTATGGAAGCTCGATGAATCCAGAGGTGCGGCACCGGCCAGGTGAGCCGAAGGAGCTGCTGTTCTGTTTTCGCGGCCGACGCGACTGCCGCGTGCGAACGAATATTTTGAGCTTTCCGTATAAACGCCCGGATGTCGAGGTGATGGAGACTACCGGCTTCATGCACTGGCAGGATGGGCTGGTAGGGATGGCGAGGTCGCAGAAGGACTATGCCGATGCCCTGGCGAAGTCGCACTTCGCGCTTTGCCCGCGGGGGATGGGCTTTGGAAGCATCCGGCTGTTCGAGGTAATGGAGATGGGGATCGCTCCGGTGCTGCTGGCCGACCATTATGCGCTTCCGCCGGGTCCGGATTGGAGCAGTTTTCTACTGCATATTCCAGAGGATAAGTTTGCGCAGCTGCCAGAACTGCTGGAGGCGCATGTCTCCGAGAGCGAAGAGCGGGGACGGAAGGCTCGAGAGGCGTGGGAGAGGTTCTTTGCGCCGGAGCTGGTGTTCGACCGGATGATCGAGCAGATGTGCAACATACGGCGAGACAGGGTGATTCCGGAGAGGCTGTACCAACGAATGTGGCCGTTGATGCAGTTGCGCGACGATGCAAAGATGTGGGTCTCACGGCGGTTGCACCGGGGATAGCCGCCTGGGGACGGTCGCGGGTCAGATGCCGGAGCGGGCCTCGGCGTAGGCGGCGGCTCCCAGGAGGGCGCAGCGGTCGTCGAGGATGACACGGACGGGGATGGACTGGAGGAGGGCGGACATGCGTCCCTTGTCGAGGAAGGCTTGGAGGAAGGCTCCGTTTTGGAGGGTTTTGAGGATCTTGGGGGGGATGCCGCCGCCGAGGTAGATGCCGCCCATTGCGAGGACTTTGAGGGCGACGTTGCCGCACTCGGCTCCGTAGGCTGCGGCGAAGATCTTCATGGTCTCGAAGCAGATCCAACTGGAGCCGTCTTCGGCGCACTGGCCTATGACAGCGTTGGGATCTTCGGCGGCGAGGCGGTCGCGGAGCCATTGAGGCTCGTCGAGCTTTTCGACGTCGCGGAGGTAGGCGTAGACGTTCTTGATGCCGAGGCCGGAGACGACGCGCTCGAAGCTGACGCGCCCGTTGAGGGTTCGGCGGAGGTACTGGAGGAGAGCGACCTCGCGGTCGTTGCGGGCGGCGAAGTCGCAGTGACCACCCTCGGAGGGAATGGGGGTATGGCTGGCGCCGTTCCAGATGAGGAGGGCCTCGCCGAGGCCTGTACCGGCGGCGATGAGCCCCTGATTCCCAGTGGCGGCGGGGTCACCCGCATGGAGGGTGAAGATCTTGTCGGAGGCGACCTGGGGGATGCCGTAGCCGTTGGCTTCGAGGTCGTTGATGAGGAAGATGTGGGGGATGCCGAGGACGCGCTGGAGATCGCGGGCGTCGAGGGTCCAAGGCAGATTCGTGAGCTTTAGGCGACCGTCGCGGACGGGGCCGGGGCAGCCGAAGCAGGCGGCGGTGATGCTCTTCTTATCCTCCGGGCCTTTGCCGAGGAAGCGCTGGACGACGTCTTCGAGGCCGGCGAACTCGTGGGCGGGAAACTTCTCGTCGCGCACTGGAACGTAGCTTCCGTTCACGAGGTTATAAAGGGCCAGGTGGACCTTGGTTCCGCCTACGTCGCCTGCGAGGATCATCTAGCTGAGCTCCAGAGTGCCGGTGTGGGTTGATTCTTCCGGTGGTGGCAGCTTATCGGCTGCGGCGGGGTCAAGCAAGAGGGTGAGGTTTCCGGAGGCCGGGCGGATGAGCTGGGAGGGGTAGGTCTCGGGCTGGTAGGGGCCTAAGAAGACATCGTGAAGGACCTGTACCTTGGCGGCTCCCTCGATGAGGAAGGCGACTTCCCTGCCCTGGTTGATGACTGGCCAGGTGAGGGTGATGCGCCAGGTGTCCTTCTGGGGGACGTGGTTGGCTATGACGATGTTGGAGAGGTTGTCGAGGCCTTCGGTGTGGGGGAAGAGCGAGGCGGTGTGGCCGTCGTCGCCCATGCCGAGGAGGACGAGGTCGAAGGTGGGGGTCTCGGCGCCTTCGAGCTTGAAGGAGTTGCGGATGGTGGACTCGTAGCGGGCGGCGGCGACCTCGGGGTCGAGCTCGCCTTCCATACGGAAGATGTGGTCCGGCGGCAACGGGACCTTGGAGAGCATGGCCTCATTGGTCATGCGGTAGTTGGACTCGGAGTGGTCGGGCGGAACGGCGCGCTCGTCGACCCAGTAGAGGAAGAGCTTGTCCCAGGGGATGGAGCTGAGGAAGGGTTGCGCAGGGTCAGCGAGGAGGGCAAACATCGCTTTGGGGGTGGAGCCGCCGGAGATGGCGACGCGGGCAAGTCCTCTGGCCTGGACGGAGCGGGTGACGGCGGAGGTGAAGAGTTCTGCGGCGGCCTTCGCTACTTCGGCGGCTGTGGGGAGGATGCGGTAGGTGACTTTGACTGGGCGGGGCATAGTTTGGCTCGTGAGTCTGGGATGCGGATTAGCTGGATGAGGAACGGCCAAAGTGCTTTTTAGAGGAAGCGAGCGTCGAGTGCAGAAGCAAAGGCTAAATACAGGGGTCCTTCACTGCGTTCAGGATGACGGCGTAAGACGAAGTTCAGGATAACGACGTATGACAAAGAAGAAGAGCGTCGAGCTTCCGGAGGGGAAGCTCGACGCTGCGGGTTAGAGTTTGCGCCACTTACGCCCGTCGGACTTGAGCATCGCGTCTGCAGCGGGCGGTCCCCAGGTTCCTGCGGCGTAGTTGGGAAGGTCCTTGATGGGATCCTTGGCCCAGGCTTCAAGGATGGGGGTAATGAGAGCCCAGGTTGCTTCAACGCCGTCGCGGTGAGCGAAGAGAGTTCCGTCACCGAGCATCGCATCGAGCAGGAGGCGCTCGTAGCCGTTGGCGGAGGACTTGCCGAAGGCCTCAGCGTAGCTGAAGTCCATGGTGACGGGGCTGATGTTCATGTTCGGGCCGGGAACCTTGGCTCCGAAGCGCAGCGCGATGCCTTCGTCGGGCTGGATGCGCATGGAGATGACGTTGGGCTTGATGCCCTCGGCTCCCTTGCCCTCGTGATCCTTGAAGAGGAGCAGAGGCGGCTGCTTGAACTGAATGGTGATCTCGGTGACGCGCTTGGAGAGACGCTTGCCGGCGCGGATGTAGAAGGGTACGCCAGCCCAACGCCAGTTTTCGATCTCGAGACGGACAGCAGCGTAGGTCTCGGTCTGGGAGCGCGGGTGAACGCGATCTTCCTGGCGATAGCCTACGACGGGCTTGCCATCGACAGCGCCGGGGCCGTACTGGCCGCGAACGGTGTCGGCGGGGTGGATGGGGGTGATGGCCTTCCAGACCTTAACCTTTTCGGCGCGGACGGAGGAGGCCTCAAAAGAGACGGGCGGTTCCATGGCGACGAAGCTGAGGAGCTCCATGACGTGATTCTGTACGACGTCGCGAAGGGCGCCGGCGGTCTCGTAGAAGGGGCCGCGGCCTTCAATGCCGATGGACTCCGCAGCGGTGATTTCGACGTGGTCGATGTAGTTACGATTCCAGACGTTCTCGAAGATGCCGTTGGCGAAGCGGAAGACCAGGATGTTCTGAACGGTCTCCTTGCCGAGGTAGTGGTCGATACGGAAGATCTGATCTTCCTCGAAGACCTTGTTGACCTCGTCGTTGAGGGCGCGAGCCGATTCGAGGTCGTGGCCGAAGGGCTTCTCGATGATGGTGCGGACCCAGGTCTTACAGCCGTCGGGTGCGGTGGCGTTGGCGGGCTTGGCCATGCCGTGCTCGCCGAGATACTTGATGATGTCGGAGAAGTATTCGGGGGCGGTGGCGAGGTAGAAGAGACGGTTGCCGCAGGTGCCGTTATCTTTGTCGATCTGGGCGAGCTTAGTCTTGAGTGCCTCGTAGCCGGAGGCGTCGTCGAAGTTCATGGCGTGGTACTGGATCTTGGCGACGAAGGGGTCCAGCTTGGGGTCGGACTCTTCGACTCCGCCGCCGGCGATGATGCCTTCCTTCATGTCGGGAGCGAATGTCTTCTCGAGCGGACGGCGGGCGACGCCGACGACGGAGATCTTCTCTGGCAAGAGACCGGCCTGCTCAAGATGGTAGAGCGCTGGGAGAAGCTTGCGCTTGGTGAGGTCGCCGGAGGCGCCGAAGATGACGACGACGCAGGGGTCGGGAGTGCGCTCGGCCTGGGTTGCTGCTGCGGCGGATTTGGTTTGGATGCTTGGCATATCGAATTTCCTCGGACTGTGGTTAGGGTAGCTGATGGCTGGGGCCGGGGGGCCGGATTCTTTTTTTGAGGGCGGGTTGCCGCGAGGCGACTAGCTCTTTTTGACGTCGTGACCGCCGAAGGCTCCGCGCATAATGGAGATCATACGATCGGTGAAGTTGTTCTCTTCGCGGGAGCGGAGGCGGCGGATGAGGGACTCGGTGATGACGGGAGCCGAGATGTTGAGGTCGATGGCTTCGGTGACGGTCCAGCGGCCTTCGCCGGAGTCGGGTACGAAGGCCTCGAGGCCGTCGAGGGTGGGGTTCTTGTCCAGGGCGTCGGCGGTGAGATCGAGCAGCCAGGAGCGAACGACGGAGCCCTTCTGCCAGATGTGGGAGATCTGGGTGAGGTCGAGGTTGAGTGGGACTTTGGCCTTCATGATGGAGAAGCCCTCGGCGTAGGCCTGCATGAGGCCGTACTCGATGCCGTTGTGGACCATCTTGACGAAGTGGCCGGCGCCGGAGGGTCCGACGTGTCCCCAGCCTTCGGTGGGCGAGGGCGCGAGGGCCTGGAAGATGGGGTTGAGGCGGGTGACAGGCTCCTTATCGCCGCCGATCATGAGGGAGTAGCCCTCTTTGAGGCCCCAGACGCCGCCGGAGGTTCCGCAGTCGACGAAGTGGAAGCCCTTGGCGGCGGCTTCGGCGTGGCGGCGCTGCGTGTCCTTGTAGTTGGAGTTGCCGCCGTCGATGAAGGTGTCACCCTTCTGCATGAGAGGCTCGAGTTTGGCGACGGTCTGATCGACGGGATCGCCGGCGGGCACCATGATCCAGATGGCGCGGGGGGCGGAGAGATTCTTGACGAGGTCTTCCAACGAGTTGACGCCGAGCGAGCCGGTAGTGGTGAGGCGGGCGGTGGCATCCTTGTTGAAGTCGAATCCTACGACTTTATGACCGGCGAGACGGAGACGCTCTGCCATGTTGAAGCCCATCTTGCCGAGACCAATGATTCCAAGTTCCATGTCGTACTCCTTAGTGGTTAGTGAGGCTGAAATTTACAATTTGCTGATTTTCTAAATCCCGAGTTGGGCAAATTCGTGGATGAGCTGCTCCGGGGATTGAAAGTGAATGGCGTTCATGCCAAGCGCGGTGGCGGCGCGGCAGTTATCGAGCTTGTCATCGATAAAGAGTGCGGTCTGGGGCGGGAGACCGGAGATTTCGATGGCGGCGCGATAGATGTCGGGGTGGGGCTTCATCTCGTGGACGTAGCCGCTGCAGATGAAGTAGTCGAAGTGGCGACGAAGATCGAAGGTGTCCAGACGGTACTGGTTGAGTTCCCTGCTCTCGTTGTTGAGGGTAGCGATCTTGTACTTGCCGGCGGCGCTCAAGGAGGCGAGGATCTCAAATGCACCGGAGTGGAGCACCTTGCTCTCAGCACAGACGAGGGGCCAGATGTCTTCGAAGCTGAAGTCTCGGCTGGGCTGGTCGGCGTTGAAGAGCGTCTTGTTGAAGAACTCGAGGGCGGTGGAGAGGCCGCGCTCCCAAAAGAAGTTGGCGGCCTCGTAGCGGGATTCAAAGTCGGGCAGGTCGACGCCGAGAGGAGTGAGGGTGTGGGCGCGCTGATTGCGGTCCCAACCGTTGGTAAGCAGAACGCCGCCGATATCCCAGAAGATGGTTCTGATTTCGGAGCGGGTCGCAAGGACTGAACTCACTCGCCCTCCGCGAAGTCTGCGCCTACGGTGATGGGCTCCCAGGTGGCGATTTCCTTTTGCCAGGAGTCGAGCTTGTTGCGAAGACGCTGGAGGGCCACTGAGCCGAGCAGGAGGCGGAGAGGTGGGTTGGGCGAATCGACGACGGACATGATGGCGTGGACGGCGAGAAGGGGGTTCCCCTTTTGCTTGCCGTTTTGGGTGTCGTAGTAGCGACGCTGTGCGCCGCCGGTTGCGTCGTAGTCGGGAAGGATGAGAGCGGCGCGTTTGCCGGAGCGTCCGAGGAAGTCGGTGCGGAAGGGTGCGGGCTCGATGATGGTGACGTGAATCCCGAGGGGAGCGAGCTCTCCGGCGAGGGCTTCGGAGAGACCTTCGACCGCAAACTTCGTGGCGTTGTACATGCCTCCACCCGGGGTGGCTACCACGCCGCCGATGGAGGAGAGGTTGAGGATATGGCCGCTGCGGCGGGCACGAAAGTGGGGCAGGAGTGCCTGGGTGACGCGGATCAAGCCGAAGACGTTGGTCTCGAAGATGGGCCTGAACTCGTCTTCGGCGGTCTCTTCGATGGCTCCTGCCATACCGTAGCCGGCGTTGTTGACGAGGACGTCAATGGGGCCGTAGGAGGCGGTGGACTGAGCGACGACCGAGGCGATCTGCGGGTAGTCGGTGACGTCCAAGGCGAAGGTCTTTGCCTGATCGGGGTACTTCTGCTCGAGGTCGATGATCTGATCCTGGTTGCGGGCGGTGGCTATGACCTTGCCACCAGCCTTAAGAACCTCTTCAGCGAGAAGCCGACCGAAGCCGGTGGAGGTCCCGGTGATGAACCAGGTGCGATCCGTGCGGGCGGGTGTGGCAATGGACGAGGTTGTTGTCATGGTTATAGGACGCGTGCGAGAGAGCCAACGATGCAGGGCCCACAGTCAGAGCAGGTTAAAAGCTCACGACTGGAACGCATTAAGGACGCACCTCACGGACGCCGCCTTCGCCGCCAATGAGCGCGAGGGACGCCATGTTCAGAAATAGGCCATGCTCTACGACGCCGACGATGGCGCGGATCTCTGCCGCGGTCTTCGCGGGGTCGGAGATGGAGCCGGAGGCGCAGTCGAGGATGACGTTGTTCTCGTCCGTGATGTAGAGGGAGCCGTCCGGATGATGGCGGAGGTGGGGGTTCAAGCCGAGGGCTTCGAGCCTTCGCGTGACGATGGGCAGCGCCATCTGGACGACTTCGACGGGGAGCGGGAAGCGGCCGAGTGTCTCGACGAGCTTGGTGGAGTCTGCCACGACGATGAAGCGGCGAGCGGCGCTCTCGACGATCTTCTCGCGCAGAAGTGCGCCGCCTCCGCCCTTAATGAGGGCCAGACCCGGACCGATTTCATCAGCACCGTCGATGGCGAGATCCAGTACGGGGCAGTCTTCAAAGTTGGTGATTGGAATGTTGAGGGACTCGGCGAGCTTCTGGCTGAAGATGGAGGTCGCGATGCCGCGCACCCGCAGCCCTTGCTTTACTCGCTCGCCGAGTTCCTCGATGAAGATCGCGGAGGTGGTGCCGGAGCCGAGGCCGAGAGACATGCCATCCTCAACAAACTCCAGGGCGCGCCGGGCCGCCATCCGCTTTGCTTCATTTTGCGTCATTGTTTTGTCCTGTTGACGTTCAATAACTGCTTACTTCTTTACCAGTTTCTTTGCGTGTTCGACGACGTTCGCGACGCTGATTCCCAGCTTCTCGAGCGCAATAGGACCGGGGGCCGAGGCACCGAAGCGATCGATACCGATGACCACGCCGTTGTGGCCGACGTACTTGTACCAGCCCATGGTCGCACCAGCTTCGATGGCGATCTTGGGAGTGGCTTCGGGAAGCAGGCTCGCCTTGTACTCATCGGACTGCTCGTCGTAGATCTTGAAGCTGGGCATGGAGACGACGGAGGCGTTGATGCCCGCAGCCTTCAACTCTTCAGCAGCTTTCAGGATCAGCGATACCTCGGAGCCGGTGGCGATGAGAATGATGTCCTTGCCAGAGGCGTCGAGGGCGTAAGCACCGTGGTTGCAGCCGTCCTGAACTTTGAACTTCTCGTTGTCGATGACAGGAAGATCCTGACGGGAGAGGGCCATGAAGCTGGCCGACTTGCGCTCCAGGGCGAGGCGCCAGCAAGCGGCGGTCTCGTTGGCGTCCGCAGGACGGAAGTCGGTGAGCTGCGGGATCGCGCGCAAGGCCATGAGGTGCTCGATGGGCTGGTGGGTAGGACCATCCTCGCCGAGGCCGACAGAGTCGTGGGTGAAGATGTAGAGCGAGTGGCTGGACTGCAGCGCGCCCATGCGAAGCGCGGAGCGGCAGTAGTCGGAGAAGGTGAAGAAGGTAGAGCCGAAGGGGATGAGCCCACCGTGCGCCGCGATGCCGTTGACGGCTGCCATCATGCCGAACTCACGAACTCCGAAGAAGACGTTGCGGCCCTTGGGGTCGACGTGGAAGCTGGGCGAGTCCTTGAAGATGGTCTTGGTGGAGCTGGTGAGGTCGGCTGCGCCGCCGAAGAGCTCGGGAATGACGCCAGCTACGGCGTTCATAACGACCTGACCGGCGTTGCGGGTGGCAACAGGCTTGTCGGCCGGGAAGACAGGGAGCTTCGACTCCCAACCCTTCGCAAGCTTCATTGCCGTGGTGCGGTCGTACTGCTCTCCCAGCTCGGGATAGGCCTTCTTGTAGTCTTCGAACTTCGTCTGCCACTCGGCGTGGGCCTTCTTGCCACGCTCCTTGATGAGATTCCAGTTCTTACGGGCTTCGTCGGGAACGTAGAAGCTCTTGTCTTCGGGCCAGCCGAGGTTCTTCTTGGTGGCCTTGGTGGCTTCTGCGCCGAGCGCCTCGCCGTGGACGGCCTTGGTACCGGCCTTGGGGCTGCCGTAGCCGATGACGGTACGAACGCGGATGAGCGAAGGACGGGTCGTCTCCGCCTGGGCGGCGCGGATGGCGGCCTCGATTGCGACGAGATCGTTGCCGTCGGCGACCGACTGGACGTGCCAGTGATACGCCTCGAAGCGGCGGGTCACATCCTCCGTGAAGGAGAGCTCCGTCGGTCCGTCGAGGGAGATGAGGTTGTCGTCGTAGAGGACGATGAGTTTGCCCAGGCCCAGAGTGCCGGCGAGGGAGGCGGACTCGTGAGAGATGCCTTCCATCAGGTCGCCGTCGCCACAGAGCACGTAGGTATGGTGGTCGACCGGGGTGTGGTTCTCGTGGTTGTAGATCGCGGCGAGGTGCTTTTCGGCGATGGAGAGACCGACCGCCATTGCGAAGCCCTGACCGAGGGGTCCGGTGGTGACTTCGACGCCTGGGGTCTCGCCGTACTCCGGATGGCCGGGGGTATGCGAACCCCACTGGCGGAACTGCTCGAGCTGCTCCATGGGCAGATCGTAGCCGGAGAGGTGCAGCGCGCCGTAGAGGAGAGCAGAGGCATGGCCGTTGGAGAGAATGAAGCGATCGCGATCGGACCACTTGGGATCGGAGGGATCGTGCTTCATAAGCTTGTGATAGAGCAGGTAGGCGATCGGTGCACAGCCTAGCGGAGCGCCGGGGTGGCCGGATTTGGCCTTTTCAACGGCATCGACGGCTAGGAAGCGGAGGGCGTTGATGGAGAGCTGATCTAGCTCGTTTTGAGAGTCCTGCTGCTGAGCGCTCATTCTTTTCCTTTTTGGTGAAGCGGGGCGCGCTGGGCGGCTGCTTCCGATGTAAATGATGTTTAGCGTATCCCTCACAGTGTACTAGCGTGGACGGGGGAACGCATCTTCAGCTGTTCGTTATGTCAATTGCTTGTTTTACCCAACCTCAATTGCTATGTTTTTACCCAACCAGCGGTCCTCTGCCTGCCAATACAAGGTGAAGACGATTGAGCCGGTCTGATCGGGGGTCGTTGCAATGTCGGCATAGGAGCCCGGGTAGCCGACGACGTGGGAATCAGTGTGAATGGTGGACGCCCAATCGTCCATGGTCCAGACGACACGGAAGGGTTTGGGATCCAGAATGCGCAAGGTTAAACCGCCGGGAATGTTCGTAATGGGACGTCCGGTCTGGAAGAACTCGATCCGGCTGGAGAAGGTACGCTCCGACGCGGAGACTGCGTAGCGCTCTGCGACGGCGGAGATGCGGTCGAAGACCTGGCCGTCGACGGTAGAACGGAGCAGCTTGATGTACTCCGAGTGAGCCCAGACGAGGGGTTGGGCCGAGCCGGCGGAGCGGCCGAGGTACATGCCCTCGGAGGGTAGGTCGGCGTAGTCCCAGATCTGCTCGGGCATCATGCCACCAATTGAGCTGAAGCGCTCCAACGCGGTGATGTAGCTGCTGATGTCGTTGCCTGCGGCGAGCTCGTAGTGGGCCCGCTCGCCGGTGAGGATGGGCCAGGCGCGGCCTTGTCCCCAACCCTCGTAGGGGCCTCCGTCCTTGCGCTGGCCATAGCCGTCATGGTTGTATCGGCGCCAGCAGACACCGTAGGGCGTCTCGATCTTGAGGCAGTGGTCGACGACCTTGAGGGAGTCGATGATGAGCGGATCGTCGGCGCGGCGGATTCCGTAGCGGACGAGCTCGAGGAAGCCAGCGTCGATGACCTCGCGGGCCTCGAAGTCGTACTTCTCGTCGGGAGCCCGGTTCGCGATGTGGATGTAGCCGGGGGCGATGGAGTCGTTGTGGAAGGGCTCGCCGACGGCTGGCGGACGGATACGCATGTAGTGGTACTTGATATCCGGATGGAGGACTCCTTCGCGGGTGGTGGTCCACTCGTCGAGGTGAGATTCGATCCAGTCGGCGTAGCTCTCCAGGAAGCTGGCGAGTTCGAAGGCCTGATGGCCGCGAGCCATGTCGGCGGCGCAGATGAGGCCGGCGATCACTGCGGCCAGGGTCGAGGGAGAGTAGCCGGAGTTCTCCTCCCAGCGCTCCTGCTGGGTGACCGGAGCGTAGCGGACGAGAAAGGCGGCGGCGCGCTCCACGAAGGGGAAGACGTCGAAGCTGCCGAGACCGCCGACCTTCCAGAGACGCCAGGAGAGGATGATGGGGAAGGCGACCTCGTCGAGCTGGATGCCGGTCCAGTAGGGCGTTCCGTCGATCCAAAAGTTCTGGGCGAAGCTGCCGTCCGGGCGCTGCGTACAGGCCAGGTAGACGAGGGCGCGGAGAGCGGTGTCGGTGCGTCCGCAGGCGAGGATCGCGGTGGCGGACTGAACCATGTCGCGGGTCCAGACGAGATGGTATCCGCCGAGGTCGTCGTCGCCTTTGGAGGCTCCCCAGGGGATGGAGGCGGAGGCGATGAAGGCTCCGGAGTAGGTCTTGTCCTCGTGGGTGAGGATGACGTTGTGGCTGATGCGCATGAGCCGGCCGCCATCGGTGGAGGCGGGAGCGAGGGACTCGGGCGAGTTGGCGCGGAGCCATTGGGCTACGAAGCGCTTGGAGTGCAGATCGTAGGGCGTGGCGAGCGTCTGCATCATGCCGGCGAGCGCGGCGTGATGACCGTCGCCGAGAGCGAGGGCGATGGTGAACTCGCGGTGCATGGAGACGTCGATCTCGCCCATGACGGCGATGTTGCCGTTGAGG
Source organism: Granulicella sp. dw_53 (assembly GCF_018449545.1). Classification (GTDB taxonomy): domain Bacteria; phylum Acidobacteriota; class Terriglobia; order Terriglobales; family Acidobacteriaceae; genus Edaphobacter. The sequence continues at coordinate 296,077 of NZ_JAAVUR010000003.1, forward strand.
GCCTGGCCGAACTGCCAGTCCATCTTCATATCGGAGGCGAGGTCCTGGAAGCCGTCGCTGGCACCGACGTAGCCGCAGGAGGTGCGGGTGAAGCCGCAGTCGACCCCCATGGCGAGCGAGGTGTTGTTCTTCCAGGCGAGGATGGCGCGTTGCCCTGCGATCTCGATGGAGCGGGCTGAGTTCCCTGCTCCGCCGCCGTCGAGGTGAGGCGCGAGGAGCGCGTAGCACTTCAGACGGGATAAGACGGCCTCTTCGCCGGAGATCTTGACGTTCATCAGGACGACTGGATGATGCGGGTCGCTGATGAACTCCTTCGCTACCGTGTAGCGGCCTTGTAGGTCATTAGCGACGACGCGGACCGCAAGGGCCTTGGGATCGACGTAGTGGAAGTCGTACTCGAAGTCGCGCTTCTCTTCGTGGAAGAAAGTCTCGCCATCCGTGAAGAGCAGCTCCATGTCGCGGATCTGTGGGCGGTCGATGGTTGGGTAGTAGATTTCGTTGAGAGTGCCGTGGGAGATGGTGAACCATACGCGGCTGGATGCGGCGTAAGCAGTAGAGACGGCATCTTTGCGACTGGATGTCCAGCGCGGTTCCAGGCCCGGAGCACCAAATGCGGGGCCATTGTCGTCGAGCCAGCGGTATGCAGCAGCGAGAACATTCATTGGGCTTTATTAGAACCTAAATGAGCGAGAAACGGGAGACCCCTCGATGAAGGGGCGGTGAATGGGAGGATGAGTTATGATTCGGGAGTTGCGCGGATCATGCAGTGTGCATCGCGGCGTATCTGGACGGCATCGAAGGATACTGGACCGCCAAACTGACGCTTCGAGACGACAAGCTTCCGTCCCGACCTCAACCCAACCGAATACAGGAGACTGAACGTGGCCTACGAACTTCCCCCATTGCCCTACGATTATGCGGCGCTTGAACCACACATCGACGAAGCGACGATGAAATTGCACCACGACAAGCATCACCAGACCTACGTGACAAACCTGAACGGCGCGGTGGAGAAGCATGCCGAACTCGGCGCGAAGTCTCCCGAAGAGCTGATCAAAGACCTGGCGAGCATCCCTGAAGATGTGCGCAAGGTCGTCCAGAACAACGGCGGCGGACACGTAAACCACACCATGTTCTGGCAGATCATGAAGCCCCATGGCGGCGGCGAGCCTTCGGGCAACATCGGAGACCAGATCAAGACGGATTTCGGGTCGTTCGAGGAGTTCAAGAAACTGTTCAACGAGACGACCGCCAAGCAGTTCGGCGCGGGCTGGGGTTGGCTGATCTTCGAGGGCGGCAAGCTGAAGATCGTGACCACCGCGAATCAGGATAATCCGCTTTCGCAGGGTCATTACCCGATTCTGGGCAACGATGTCTGGGAGCATGCCTACTACTTGAAGTATCAGAACAAGCGTCCTGACTACCTCGCTGCCTGGTGGAACGTGGTGAATTGGGACGAGGTGAACAAGCGGTTCGAGACGGCGAAGAAGAAGTAGTTGCTTACTTCTGAGGACGCCAGGTATCGGCGCTAAGTGGCGCTGGATCACCGTTTACTGGCTTCAATCCCATCTAAGCCGTGATTTAGAGGGTTGTGGCCAGATTATTTAGCCAGCTTGGTTTACTTGCTGGTGCTCTTAAATTGAAAAGCCCCATGCCTTTTGGCTGGGGCTTTTCTTAGCTGGAGTTTGGGAGAACAGAACCAGATCCGTTGTTATTTGGCATTCTCCAGTTGGAGTATCTCAATGACATTGCCCCACGGGTCTGCGATGAAAGAGCCTCTTTCGACGCCGCTGCCAGCTACGCCGGTCATGCCGTCGACAAGGACGTTGACGCCACGGCTCTTGAGATGGGCTGTGACCTGATCGACGTCGTCGACTTGAAAGCAAAGGTGGTGTAGCCCAGATTGACCAACGCTACCTAAGACGACCTCCCGCGGAGGCTCGGATTCCAGTCTCTTATCGCCGATTAACTCGATGACAGGAACTTTGCTTTCAGCGGTACAAAGAAAAGCAAACTCCATGCCGTTGAACGGAAATTCGCGTTCGACGCGGAGGTCGAGCATGTCTACGTACCAATTTTTGCCGGCTGTGAAGTCCGCAACACGTAAAGCGATGTGGTGGATCTTCATACCGACGAATGGGGCACTCTGCGTCATAAATTACTCCTGATGTGTGTGGGGGGAGGGTGGAGCGCCAAGGTCGAGCATGAGACGATCCCGGGGCAAGAGGGAGACTGGCGGTCCGATAAAGCAGTCCGATAAGAAACTGTCCGATGAAGAAGGAAGGTTGTGGGACTTCCCGCCAGTATCGTTAAATGATACAGAGCCATGGCAAAGGGCATCCCGCTGGGATACCTTTTGGCGGAGAGCATGTTGAGTTTTAGAAGACGAACTTTGCCCAGAGTCGGATGTGACGATAGTAGTAGGCGTCGCGTGCATTGCTGGTGTTGAGGAAGGTGGACTGTCCTACCTGTCCGATGTTCATGGCGCTGCTGGAAACGCTGAAGGCGGTCACGTTGTCGTGATTTGCAATGTCCTGTGCTTCAGCACGAAAGATCAACCGGCTCCCTTCCAGATGGGCAAAGTCCGTGGGAACTGCCTTCTCCAAGGCGACGTCCCAGGTTGCGAGGCCGGGGTTTTCGAAGGAGTTGCGGCCGATCTCCCGAGGAAGGAGAGCAGGTCCGTTCGTAGAGTTCGGAATGATGAAGTGGGCGGCGCCGCTGTTGATGGGAGTGCGAACGGGGGCGGATGCAGGGGATGCGTTGTAGGCAGCCTGATCGTAGTATGTGCCGGTGACGCCACCGATGTAGCTTCCATCGACGGCGACGGAGGTCAGCGGCGCATTGGGGTTGGACAGGACGGGGCGATCGTTGGTCGTGCTGCCATCTCCGTTAGTGTCTTTTCCGCTCAGGTTGAAGCTGGAGTATGGACCGGACTGCAGGGTCGTCTGGCCCGAGACAGTGATATGACGGGTGAAGGCGCTATAGATCAGGTTGAGCGCGAGATTGTCGGAGTGAAAGCCCGCCGGAGTGTAGGAGTAGGCGAAGGACGCTAGGTGGCGGCGATCGTATGCGGAGGGGCCGTAGTCCTGGTAGAGCCCGTTGCCGGCCAGGTTTGCGGAGTAGGAGGTGGGAGCGGTGAAGAGAGTCGATACCTCCGAGGAGTTGTCGAGGTTCTTCGAGTAGGTATAAGCGACGCGGAAGTAGAGGCCGTGCCGGAATGATCTGTCGAGCTGGAGCTGGCCAGCGTTGTAGTTGGAGCTGGCGCGGTTGTCGCGGATGTTGATTGCGCCGCGTGTTGGATTGATGCGCGCGCCGTTGATGAAGTAGTTGAGCTGACGGTTGGAGAAGAGCTTGAGCCCGCGAGAGCCGACGTAGTTGACGGTTAGTTTAAGCGCGGCGGGAAGCTCCCGCTCCACGCCGAGGTTGTACTGATACGTCTGCGGATTGACCAGGTTGCTAGCGCTGCTCTGCACGGAAGAGTTCGCGGTGAAGGCTGGGGTAATGGTGGCGAGAAGACCGCTTGCGTTGGTAAGGCCGCCGACTGCAACGGAAGTGAGCGTGCCGGTCGGCGCAACGGGAGAAGACGCCGCTGCATCGGCGAGGATGCTGGTAAAGAAGGGGTCGTAGAAGATACCGAAGCCAGCGTGTATGACGGTCTTTCCGTCGGAGAAGATCCCGCTATGAGGCGCGTAGGCCAAGCCGATGCGAGGAGCGATGTTGTTCTTATCTGCCTTAACCGGGACGTAGGTGTTGATCGCCTGGAAGGGATTGTTGACGTCTACCCCTGGAAAGGAGAGTGAGTTGAGCGGCTGAGTGAGGTAGTCATAACGAATACCGACGTTGACGGTGATGTCCGAGGACAGCTTGATGTCATCCTGGATGAAGCCGGCGATCTTCCAGATGTGTGGATCGACCCGGGTGGGTCCGAAGGTCTTGGTTGCAGATCCTGAGGTGCCGAGCCGGTTGTTGAGGAAGTTGTCCAGGGAAGAGAGACCTCCACCGGCGGCAAAACTCAGCGCGCCAAGGGCTCTCTGGGGAACGAGATCGGTCTCCAACAGACGCCCAACGTCCGCACCGGTGCGAATGGATTGCCTGCGGTAGGTGTAGCCAACGGTGTCCTGGAACTGATAGAGCTCTTCGGACCGGCCTTGCGGGATGCTCTGAGAGACGCCAAGGGTTGGAATGCCGGTTCCTAAGAAGGTGATGTTGTTTAGCTTGGCGATGGGGTTAGCATTGGTCTCGGCAGTGGCGAAGAACTGGGAGTTGATGCGGGTCTCCGAGGCGCGAAACTCGTTGAGCAGGTTGGGAGTGAAGATGTGGATCCAGCTTCCGGTTCCAAGCTCGGAGGGACCGCCGACCTGTGTATCAAATCCTGGCAGAGTGGTTGGATTCAGACCAAAGTATGGAGTGTAGGTGTTTCGATCGTGAAGGTAGCGAACGTAGAAGGTGTCCGAAGTCCGGGGGATGAAGTCGATACGATACATCCACTGGGTGTCAGGAGACTGAAGCGGAGTGGCGTTGCGCTGAAAGCTAGCGGTGGTGATACTGCAGCCGCCGACGCATCCAGGCCGGGAGCTAACGGCGATCGACTCAAGGGGGGTGTTGACGCCGCGAGCGACATTGGGGATAGCGCGGAAGTTTGCGGGGTCGAGATAGGAGCCGTTGTTGAGGTATCCCTGCAACAGAGTAGCCTGGGGGCCTCCGATGGCGGTGAGGCGGGCGTATCCGTTTGCATCGGGAAGCTCGACGGGAGCGATCCCAGGGGAATTGCCGTAAAGGCGGACGAACGTCGCTCCGCCAAAGGCGAAGAGCTTGTTCTTCCAGAGGGGGCCACCAGCGGTGAAGCCGTACTGATGCTGGTCGTAGCGGGCCTTTGGATTTGGAGTGCCGGGAGCGAGCGGCTTGAGCCGGCGCGTCTGTCCGTCGAGCGCATCGAGGCCTGATCCGGAGTAGATCTCGTGCACGGTACCGTGGAATTTGTTGGTGCCGCTCTGGGTGACCTGGTTAATGACGGCGCCGCCCGAACGGCCAAATTCAGCCGAAGAGGAGTTGAGAAGGCCGGTGACGCTGGAGTACATGTCGGGCAGAATCGGCTGGAAGGCTTCGCCACCGATGGAGACGTCGTTAACGTCCTGGCTGTCCACCATGAAGTAGTTGGTACGTGGCCGGGCGCCGTTCACCGCGAGTTGTACGGTTCCGTTTCCGCCGGTCGCACCGAAGCCCAAAGAGACTGTGAGCTGCTGCACGCCGGGGAGAGTGGTAAGGAGGGATGCGGGGTTGAGGGGAAAGTTGGGCAGGGTATCGAGCTCCTGCCTGCCGATGGTCCCGGAGAGCTGGCCGTTTTCGGTGTTGATGTTGTTGCCGGCAGATTGCACGTCGACGACGTTGGAGGTGGCGCCTACGTGGAGGACGGCGTCGTAGGTGGTGGTTACAGAGGGATTGACCCTGATTCCCTTCACGTTGACGGAGGAGAATCCGGCGCTTTCGATATGGATGCTGTAGACGCCCTCACCGATGGAGTCGGCACGGTAGACGCCTTCGGAGGAGGTGGTGAGGGTACGGGTCTCGCCGGTGCCCTGGTTGAGAACTTCGACCTGGGCGTGCTCGATGGTGGCACCAGTTACATCACGTACTACTCCACTGAGAATTCCTTTGCTGGTCTGCGCGAAGCCTGGGAGAAGGCCACCACAAAAAAGCATTGTCGCCAATAACAATCCTGGAAATTTCATGTGCTTTCCTCGCTGATTTATATGGACTTATTTCACGTTGAGGACCAACTGCAGAATATGCTGGGTATTCAGTCTTTGCCGGTTCATTTTTCTGCCTAACGATGAATTCTTACCGTGCCAGAGATTATTTGTCACTTGAATTCGAGGTTAGGAGAAGTTTTTCCTGGAGAAGATCTTGCGTGAAGCAGCGTCTGCGATGCCTGGGAGAAGGTGTTTCATAGAGACAATAAGGCGTTAATTGGCCGGGTCGATCCGTTGAGTTAGAGGTTGAGTTTTTTGAAGATGCGTTCGGGAATGTTGCGGATGATGAACATGATGGGCTGCCAGATGAAGGGGACGTAGATCTGGTCCTTCTCGGCGGCGATGGCTGCGGCGATAGATTTGGCGACCTTATCGGGGTCGGCGTACTTGGCGCTCTTGGGATTGGCGGCGGTCATGGCGGTGCGGGTGGGGCCGGGCTTGATGGTGAGGACAGTGACGCCCTCGCGGTCGATGCGGTTGCGGAGGCCGCTTACGAAGGCGGAGAGGCCAGCCTTGGAGGAGCCGTAGACGTAGTTGGATTTGCGGCCTCGGTCTCCGGCGACGGAGGAGAGGATGGCGAGGGTGCCGGTGTGGCGTGGGACACAGTAGTTGCTGAGCCAGGTGAGAAGCGAGACCGGGGCAGTGAGGTTGGTGTGGAGGATCTGGGCGGCGGTGTTGAAGTCCTGCTCGGCGGCGGGTTGGTCGCCGAGGATGCCGTGGGCAAGGTAGGCGACATCCATGCCGGCGAGAGAGTTGACGGCGTGGGTGAGGAGGGCGTGGTGGCTGTCCGTGTCGTCGAGGTCGGCGACGGCGGTGTCGACGAAGGCTGCGCCGCGGGTGCGGAGGTCTGAGGCTACGGCGGCGAGCTTCTCCGCATTGCGGGCGACGAGGAAGAGGTGTGCGCCTTCCGCGGCCCAGATGCGGCAGGTGGCTTCGGCGATGCCGGAGGTGGCTCCGAGGACGAGGATCTTGCGTGGGTTTGAGGTGCGGGGTGGGACGGCTGTCGTGCTCATAGGGGTAGTCTGTCTCCGGTGACGCGCTCCCAGAAGCTGGAGGTGAGGAGTGGGTCGCGGTAGCGGGCGAACTGCTCCCACTGGGGGTAGAAGGCCTGGAACTGGGAGGCGGTCATGGCAGCGTCTTTGGCGGGGTAGAGGCGGCCGCCAAACTCGCGGGTCATGTCGGCCAGACGCTCGAAGAGGGGGAAGCTCTTGTCGGGCTTGATGGGGAAGTCGAGGGCGAGAGTGATGCCCGGCAGCGGGAAGCTCATCATGCCGGGGGATGGGACGTCGCCGAAGGCCTTGAGGACGGCGAGGAAGCTGGCGAGGCCGGATTTGGCGACCTCTTTCATGACGGCGACGGTGGCTTCGCGGGCGTGCTCCCAGGGGATGGCGTACTGGAACTGGAGCAGGCCGCCCTTGCCGTACATGCGGTTCCAGTGGAGAACCTTGTCGAGGGGATAGAAGAAGGGCTCGTAGTCCTGGAGGGCGACGACGCGCTTGTGAATCTGCTTGTGGAAGAAGGCGGTGTTGAAAAGGCTGACGGTGGCGTGGTTAAGGGCGAAGCCGGGGGCTTCGAAGGGGAAGACGAGTTTGGGCTCCGGTGAGGGTTTGAGCTCGGCGGGCAAGGGGGAGTGGTCGCCTTGCATGAAGATACCGCGGAGGAAGTTCTTACCAGTGGAGGTGACGTCGACCCAGCTCACGGTGTACTCGAGGTTGCGGGCCTGCTCGGTGAGCGAGAGGAACTCGTCGATGCCGTGGAACTGGATGCCCTCGTAATCGATCATGCGGGAGACGATGGGCTTCATGCGCAGGGTGGCCCAGGAGATGAAGCCGGTGAGGCCGAGACCTCCGATGGTGGCGGTGAACCAGTCGGGGTTCTGGTCGGGGGTACAAAGGCGGCGGGTGCCATCGGAGCGAAGGAGTTCGAACTGGACGATGTGGCAGCCGAAGGTGCCGGCGGAGTGGTGGTTCTTGCCGTGGATGTCGTTGGCGATGGCGCCGCCGAGAGTCACGTACTTGGTGCCGGGGGAGACGGGCAGGAAGAAGCCGCGGGGGACGCAGAAGTCGAGGATCTGGGCGAGGGTGATGCCAGCCTCGGCGGTGAGCAGGCCGGTGGCGGGATCGAAGGAGATGAGGCGGTTCATGCCGGTGGTGACGAAGAGATTGCCGTCCTTGAGGAGGCAGGAGTCTCCGTAGCTGCGGCCCATGCCCACGGCGAGGGCTCCTCCGTTGTGGAGGCCGGCGGAGGCGGAGGCGAAGTCACTTTGCCAATGGAGGGGGACGGTATGGGCGGGGTAAGTCGGGTAGCGGCCCCAGGATTCGAAGGGAGCCGAGGGGATTTGGGAGGCATCCTTCAAGCGATAAGGGTCGGACATGGACATAGGATACTTGGTTGGACGGTAGTTGCATGCACAAAACAAACGGGCACAGCGAAGAGCCGTGCCCGTTGCGATGCGGAGTAGAGATGCTGCTTAGGCTGCTGCCTTCTCGCGGGTGGCCTTCGCTTCGGCCAGGGCAGACTTTGCCTGGATGGCGAGGGTGGCGAAGCCAGCGGCGTCGTTGACGGCGATGTCGGCGAGGATCTTGCGATCGAGGCCGTTGCCAGCGAGCTTGAGGCCGTTGATGAAGGTGGAGTAGCTCATGCCGTTAATGCGGCAGGCAGCGTTGATACGCACGATCCAGAGGGCGCGGTACTGGCGCTTCTTCTGCTTACGGCCGGTGTAGGCGAACATGAGTCCGCGCTCGACGGCCTCCTGGGCTGCCTGATAGAGCTTGGATTTCGTGAGGAAGTAACCACTCGCGCGCTTGAGGATCTTCTTGCGGCGGTCGTTACGTTTTGTACTCCGTTTTACACGGGGCATCGTACTTCTCCTTTTGCGAACTGCGGTTAAGCGGCTGGAGGAAAGGTGTCCTCTTCACGCGCTATGCAACTTCAAGTCTCGGTGGATGGCTGACGCTCATCCAGGGGCCGTGAACGCTTTGACTGACCCTTTGCTTTGTTAAGCGGCTCGACTTGAAGACTTGTCCCTACCTGAAGGCTAAAAGACTTTGCAGTCCTTCGTTACTTCACGCGTACGGGATCATGCGGGCGACAACCTTGTGATCCGCATCCGAGATGAGCGCCGAACCGCCAAGCTTACGCTTGGTTTTGGTCGCCTTCGAGGTGAGGATATGGCGCATCTTGGACTGGCCACGCTTGAACTTGCCGGTGCCGGTCTTATGAAAGCGCTTGGCTGCGCCGCTGTGGGTCTTCAACTTTGGCATTGGTGATCCTGACGGTGCGTGTTTCTGACAACTTATCGATTATATACGAGGATTTGAGAGGGGGCAGGATTTTTGGGTGACGGGGCCGAAAGACAGAGGAGAAGGCTTCTTAAGGCCCTTGCGGGATTGGGTTCCCTGCCGGTCCTAAAGGGTGCAAGCGGGCTGCGGAGATGGTATACTTAGAACACTGAGACTGGTATCCGAAACGCGCGAAATTGCTTGATTGACGCGGCTTTTGCGCTTTCGGACGGACCCACCCAGATCCCGAATCCAAGCAATTCAGCTACGGCTGCATGGAGATACATGGCATCGTCTGCAATCCCCGCCGAGACCGACCTTTTGAACCCGGAGACAGCAACCGCAAGCGCCACCCCGAAGAAAGAGGGCGGCGGGTACTCCGCTGAAAACATTACGGTACTGGAGGGTCTAGCGGCCGTACGGCTGCGGCCGGCGATGTATATCGGTTCCACCGGCGAGCAGGGGCTGCACCACCTGGTGTACGAGGTCGTCGATAACTCGGTGGATGAGGCGCTGGGCGGGCACGCTTCGAAGATCGAAGTGACGATCCATGTCGACAACTCGATCACCGTGGTCGACGACGGACGTGGCATTCCGGTCGACGACAAGGTCATCAATGGCGAGAAGATGCCGGCTGTCCAGGTCGTCCTGACGATGCTGCACGCGGGCGGTAAGTTCGACGCCTCGAACTATAAGGTGTCGGGCGGACTGCACGGCGTCGGTGTGAGCTGCGTGAACGCGCTAAGCGAAGAGTTCGATGTAGAGATCTGGCGCGACGACTTTGCCTGGGAGCAGGACTATAGCAAGGGTGCGCCGATCTCGAAGCTGCGGAAGATGGGACCGTCGAAGCGCAAGGGGACGAAGGTTCACTTCCTCCCGGACAAGAGCATCTTTACCGTCACGGAGTTCAACTACGACACGCTGGCCCAGCGCTTGCGCGAGCTGGCCTTCCTGAACAAGGGCCTCGAGATTCATCTGACCGACGAGCGCACCACAGACGCCAAGACGGGCGACAGCAAGCACCAGGAGTTCAAGTACGCAGGCGGTATTGCGGAGTTCATCAAGCACATCAACAAGGGCAAGGCTGTGCTGCACGAGAAGCCGATCTACATGGAGGCCGAGCGCGACAACGTGGCCATGGAGATTGCGCTGCAATATAACGACGCCTACTCCGAGACGGTGTTTACGTTTGCGAACAACATCAATACGGTGGACGGCGGAACGCATCTTTCGGGCTTCAAGACGGCTCTGACACGGACGATCAATGCGGCTGGACAGTCGCTGGGTCTCTTCAAAGATGTGAAGGAGAACCTGAGCGGCGACGACGTGCGCGAAGGCTTGGTGGTCGTGATCTCAGTGAAGCTCTCGCAGCCGCAGTTTGAAGGGCAGACGAAGGGTAAGCTGAACTCGGATATCGCCGGGACGGTGCAGGCGTTCGTGAACGAGCGGCTGGGCGGCTTCCTGGAGCAGAATCCGCAGGTGGCGAAGAAGATCATCAACAAGGCGATCGACGCGGCGCGGGCGCGTGAAGCAGCGCGTAAAGCGCGAGACCTGACACGGCGCAAGGGCGCTCTGGATGGCGGCGGCTTGCCGGGCAAGCTCGCCGACTGCTCTGAGCGGCAGCCAGACCGCTGCGAGCTTTACCTCGTCGAGGGTGAGTCGGCCGGTGGAACGGCCAAGCAGGGCCGCGACCGTCGGTTCCAGGCGATTCTGCCGCTGAAGGGCAAGATCCTCAACGTAGAGAAGGCTCGCTACGACAAGATGCTGGGCCACGAAGAAATTCGCGCCATGATTACGGCGCTGGGCTGCGGAATCGGCAAGGACGACTTCGATGCGACCAAGCTGCGATACGGCAAGCTGATCTTGATGACCGATGCCGACGTCGACGGATCGCACATCCGTACGCTACTGCTGACCTTCTTCTTCCGGCATATGACCGAGCTGATCAAACGTGGCCATGTGTATATCGCGCAGCCGCCGCTGTACCGGATCAAGAAGGGCAAGTTCGAGCAGTACATCAAGGACGACCGCGAGTATGTGTCGGTGATGGTGAAGCGCGCCTCGGACGGGATGATTCTGACCTACGGCGAGGCGAAGACGCAGGTCGAGGGCGCAGAGCTGACGAAGTTCATGGGCCAGTTGAACGAGTACCTGGGCTTCTTCGAGAAGGTGGACAAACGGCTGCGGAACGAGCATGTGACGCGGGACTTCATCGAGCTGTTCGCGCATGAAGGAGCGGCTCCGGCCAAGAAAGAGGACTTCCAGACGCCGGCCAAGCTGAAGGAGATGCAGTCGCGGTTGAAGGCGATCCTGAAGGAGTACCAGTTCCGTGCGGTTGGCGATCCGGTGCTGGATGAAGAGCACCAGACATGGTCGGTGAGCTTTACGGATTCGCAGGGCGCGGAGCGAAAGATCGACTGGGCGCTGGCGAATGCCGCCGAGAGCCGCCAACTCCTGGGCAAGTACGCGCAGATCCAGGACAAGCTGCAGGGACCGTTCACGATCGAGTATGCGGCAAAGACTCCGAAGCAGGTCGCTGCGGAAGAGGCTGAAGAGGTCGCCACGGAAGAAGGAGTCGCCGATATCGCGGCTGCACCGGGCACTGCGGAAGAGGCGAAGCCTGGCAAGAGGGTTCGTGCGGTACAGGATCCGGTCGAGAAAAAGACAGCGCGAGAGGTGTTCGAGTATGTGATCGAACAAGGCCGCAAAGAGTACCAGGTACAGCGGTATAAGGGTCTGGGCGAGATGACGGCTCCGCAGCTTTGGGATACGACGATGGACCCGGAACGGCGAACACTACTGCAGGTGAAGCTCGAAGACATCGCGGCGTGCGAAGAGATCTTTACGACGCTGATGGGCGAGGATGTCGAGAGCCGCAGGAAGTTCATCGAAGAGAATGCACTCGATGTGAAGAACCTGGATATCTAGGCTTTGTAGCATCGCCTTGGATTTCGAGTATTGATATGCAACTGAATCTCCCGGTAGCCCCATTCAATTGGGGTTGCCGGGAGATTTTTAGTTTGGTTTGAGCCGATATCTTTAGACTACTTAGAATTCTTTCTATAACAGGTCGATTTAATAAGTAGTTACCTCTTAGTCCGCGAAGAAGAGTAGTTATATCTCAGATCGGGTCGATGTCAGGACTTGCTCACAGAGCTAATTGGGTTACTTTTTAGTTGTACTGCGAACAACTGCTTCACACGGAAGGATCTTCTCTGCCTCTTGAAGCTCCTCGGCGTGATGCTGTCCCCATTCATAGAGAAGCGATAAGAGCGGATTCAGGCTCATCCCTAGTGGGCTTAGGCTATAGTCGACGCGTTGCGGCTCCTCGGGAAAACTCTGTCGAGTGACCAGACCGTGCTCTTCAAGCACCCTAAGTTGCTCGATCAGGACTTTCTGCGATATGCCGGCTATCTGGTTTTCTAGTTCGCAGATTCGCTTAGGGCCACTTAGCAAGACATAGATAATGATGGCCTTCCAGCGACCTGAGATAACACCCAACGCCCGCTCGATAGGCAGGCCCGATAGTTCTTTTGTGATCTTCATCTTACAAACCAATTCGTGTGTAGATTAATCAATCTACAGGGCCTAGTCTACCGCTTATCGGGGAGTACTTACTTCCTGGATAAGGAGTATCAATGCCCGCATTATTCGAAACCCATGCACTTGGAGATGGATTCGTCCTCAAAAATCGCGTCGTAATGGCGCCTATGACTAGAACGCGGACCTCTGCCTGCGACGTTCCAAATGCTTTGATGGCAACTTACTATGGCCAACGAGCCAGCGCAGGACTGATCGTGACCGAATCGACCGATGTATCGGTGCATAGCAAAGGATATGGGGGAACGCCCGGTATCTATACGAGTGCGCAGGTCGATGGATGGCGATTGGTAACAGACGAGGTCCATCGAAACGGAGGCAGAATCTTTCTGCAGATATGGCACGTCGGGAGGATGGCGCATACTTCCCTGATGCCGAACGGAGAGGCGCCGTGGGGAGTTACTACGAACAAGCGAGTACGTCCGATGTATTCACGCACAACTCCGATGGCAGGTTGAGATACATGCGCGCGAGCCGTCCTCGACAGATCAGAACGGAGGAGATCTCCGGTCTGGTAGATGAATTTGCACTGGCTTTCCGAAACGCTAAGCTGGCGGGCTTCGACGGCGTGGAGATCCATGCCGCCAATGGCTATCTGTTCGACCAGTTCATGAATTCAACATTGAACACGCGCGGCGATAGCTACGGTGGACAGACACCACAGACTCGAACACGCTTGCTTCTTGATGTGGTTGACGCGGCGATACTGGAGTGGGGCGCCGACAGGATTGGCGTGCGGCTCTCCCCGTTTGGAAGATACAACAGTATGCCGAGCGATCCGCATGCCGAAGAGACCTTGCTGTATTTGTGCACTCAGTTGAGCCACCGCAAGCTTGGCTATGTGCATATGCTGTATCAACTGATGCCTTCAGGGAATATGGAGGACAGCGAGTTCAACGAGATACACCTCAGCGATGCTCTTGTGCGAAAGGTGCGCGAGGCCTTTCGCGGGACAGTGATCTGGTGCGGCGGATTTACCAAGAACACTGCTCAGGCGGCACTGGATACAGGCTGGGTGGATCTGATCGCTTTCGCGAGGCCCTTCGTCGCGAATCCGGATCTCGTGGCACGCTTCAAGAACGATTGGCCGGTGGCCGATGCCGAGCGGTCCGCCTTCTACACCAGGGATGGCGAGAAGGGATATACCGACTTCTCGAACTTCGTCGCTCCTCTGCTATCACCTGGTAGATGAGCTGATGGGCCAGTTGCTATCGGAAGGCGCGGCCCTTCGGTGGTGATGCTTTGCAGCCCTGGAACAAAGTTTAAAAGCGCTGAACCGCGTGAGCTAAAGTTCACTGCGAGGAGTATACTCGCACCACTTTGGACAACAGAATCAGTCTGCTGCGATCTGTGATTCACCGGCGAGGCTATTTCAGATGAACGTTCCCAGCGCAGGTCTAGTTCCCTCTCCAACTGCCAGTTCAACTCAATGGGCCGCTTCCATTGAGCAGATGCTTCGATACCAGTTCGCTAAGGGCATAAGCAACGTTACGCCCGACGAGCTCTTTCGAGCGACCGCTGGAACACTTCGTCCGCTTATCATCGACCGAATGCTGGAGACCGCGGCTCGATTCCGCTCCGTAAACGCGAAGTCGGTCTACTACCTTTCCATGGAGTTCTTGCTGGGGCGTTCGCTGCGTAATAACCTGCAGAACCTCGGCCTCTATAGCGTGATGGAAGACGCTTTAGATGAGCTTGGCCTACGTCTCTCCGATGTGCTGGAAGTAGAGCAAGACGCTGCGCTTGGCAATGGAGGCTTAGGGCGATTGGCCGCGTGCTTTCTGGATTCACTTGCCTCGTTGCATATGCCGGGCTTCGGATACGGCATCAACTATGAGTTTGGGCTCTTTCGCCAGGAGTTCGAAGACGGACGGCAGAGGGAGAGGCCCGACTTTTGGGCCAGTGAGCAATCGCCGTGGCTCATAGAGCATCAAGATCAGGCTCTCACTATTCCTATCTACGGACGCATTGAATATGTCCAGGATCGGCTGGGGAGCTTTATTCCAGTGTGGATGGACTGGAAGATACTCATCGGCGTCCCCCATGACTTCCCCATCGTAGGTCATGGAGGACGCACCGTGAATACTCTCAGGCTATTCTCCGCAAGAGCGTCTGATGAGTTTGATATTCGCATCTTCAACGAAGGCGACTACCTGAGAGCGGTTGAGCAAAAGATACAGTCTGAGACGGTGAGTAAGGTTTTGTACCCGTCCGATGCTGTGGCATCCGGTAGAGATCTGCGGTTTACCCAGGAGTATTTTCTTGTCGCGTGTTCGATGCGGGATATCTTCCGCCGCTTCTTATCGAGATACTCCCACCCTCGTGAGTTCGCGGGCCAGGTCGCTATCCAGATGAACGATACTCATCCAGCGCTCACCGTGACAGAGTTGATGCGAACGCTTCTCGACGAGTACGAAATGGGCTGGGAAGAGGCCTGGGAGATTACCCAGGCGACCTGTGGCTATACCAACCACACCCTGATGCCGGAGGCCCTGGAACGATGGCCAGTGGAGATGTTCGAACGCATCCTTCCACGCCATCTGCAGATTCTTTATGAGATCAATCACCGCTTTCTTGGACAGGTGGCTGAGCGATGGCCGGGAGATCGGGGACGTCTGCAACGAATGTCGATTATCGAAGAAGGAGACACGAAGTTGGTGCGGATGGCCAACCTCGCGATCATCGGCAGCCACGCCGTTAACGGAGTGGCGGAGTTGCACTCTGAGTTACTTCGCTCGGAGTTAGTTCCGGACTTCAACGAATTCTATCCGGGCCGCTTCGGCAACAAGACGAATGGCGTTACTCCCCGCCGCTGGCTGATGCATGCGAACCCGGCGCTGTGTATGTGGATTGATGAACGGATTGGTGATGGATGGCGTGAGGATCTGAACCGTCTGCGCGAGTTGGAACGGTTCAACCACGATCCGATCTCGCAGCGCGGATTTCTTGCAGTCAAATACGCCAACAAAGAGAAGCTCGCCCGCACCATTCAAGACTGCACCGGTGTGCGTGTGGATTCGCGAGCCATGTTCGACGTGCAGGTAAAGCGGATTCATGAGTACAAGAGGCAACTACTACACGCTCTCTGCATCATCGACGAGTACTTTCGCATTGTGGAGGACGGCATCTCTCCTGTCGTTCCACGGGTTCACATATTTGGCGGTAAAGCTGCGCCCGGATACTTCAAAGCCAAACTGATTATTAACCTGATTAATAATATTGCGGCTGTAGTGAATCGCGATCCAAGGGTGGGTGATGCCCTGAAGGTCGTCTTCTTACCGGACTACAAGGTCTCACTCGCAGAAATTATCATCCCAGCCGCTGATTTGAGCGAGCAGATTTCGACTGCGGGAATGGAAGCTTCCGGCACCAGCAATATGAAGTTCGCTCTGAACGGTGCGCTTACGATCGGAACGCTCGATGGAGCGAACGTCGAGATGCTGCAAGAGGTTGAAGCAGACAACATCTTTATCTTTGGCTTACATGCCGATGAGGTACGGCACTCCCTGTCGAACGGCTACGACCCATGGCGCCACTACCATGCAGATCCGCGAGTAAAGCGCATCTTAGATAGTCTTACCTCCGATATCTTTTGTCCTGGGGAGCCAGGAATCTTTGAACCGATCCGGAGAGCTCTGCTCGACGAGGGCGATCGCTATCTGCATCTAGCCGACTTCGGTTCGTACCTTGCCGCACAGGAAGCGGTATCGAACACTTTTTTGGATCCTGCAGACTGGAGCTCCAAGGCCATTCTGAACGTAGCACGGATGAGTAAGTTCTCAAGCGACAGAACGATACGCGAGTATGCGCGCGATATCTGGAAGATTCAACCCGTCCTTCCTAGTGGAAGGCTGTAACACAAGGTGAAGATCCTTCTCGTGGATGACGACCCGTCGGTCCGTAGCGTCCTCTGCTTACTCTTGCAGCAACAGGGCCACGAGGTTCTGGAGGCAGATGACGGCGAGTTGGCGTGGCAGATGGTGAAAGAGAAGCACATCAGCCTTGTGATCAGTGATTGGATGATGCCGAATCTAGCGGGCGTCGATCTCTGTCGTCGAATTCGCGGCGCGAACTTCGAGCGCTATGTCTACGTCATCATCTGTACCGCGAAGGGTGCAAAGTCCGATTTAATTGAGGGGATGGATGCCGGAGCCGACGACTTCCTCGTCAAGCCGATTGGCTTTGAGGAGCTACGAGTCAAAGTTCGGGCAGGGGAACGGGTCCTGAGTCTTCAGCAAGGACTCTCCGACAAGAATCACGAGCTTGCAGGGATCAATCACCGCCTCCAGTCTGCCCACAAGCTCATCGAAGATGATCTAAAAGCCGCAGCATGGATGCAAGAGAGGTTGTTGCCTTCACCAGCCCTACAGGCCCACGGGATCCGATGCGAGTGGCGTCTGGAGCCCTGCGGATATGTGGCGGGAGACATCTTCAACTTCTTTGCAATGGATGAACGGCAGGTCGGCTTTTATCTGCTGGATGTCGCCGGGCATGGTGTTCCTGCGGCGATGCTTTCCGTATCGCTCAGCATGATGCTGACTCCGGATGCGACGCATGGAAGTCCATTGAAAAGTTATGACCGGGAGACCGATGCATTTCAAGTCTCGTCTCCGGGCGAGACCTTTCGCGAACTCAACCGGCGGTTTCAGTTGAGAGATGACCGGTACTTCACGATGATCTACGGATTGTTCGATATCGAGTCCTCGATCTTGCGTGTGGCGCAGGCCGGTCATCCTGGGCCTATCCTGATCAGGAAAGACGGAGATCTACAGATTCTAGGGACGGGCGGCATGCCGTTGGGACTGTGGCCGGATATCGAGTTCGATTGTTTCGATACGCCTATCGATCATGGGGATCGGCTCCTGCTCTACTCCGATGGTGTAACTGAATGTAAGAGCGCCCATGGAGAGCTCTTCGGAGAGGATCGGCTGATCGCATACCTGAAACAGGGCGCGTCGCAATCTTTAGATGGACTACTCGGAGGGTTGCTGGCCGAGATCAAGACATGGTGTGGAGACACGGAGTTTGAAGATGATCTATCGCTGCTGGCAATCGAGATGACCTGAGATACGAATGGAGGAGTCAATGAGATTCGAAGAGAGCAAGGTTGGAGATGTACTCATCGTGAAGGTGCTTGAGAGCCGCATCGCTGCGGATGTTTCCTCTCGTCTCAAACAGGATCTTATCGAGTATGGAACAAAAGGCTATCGAACGGTCGTTCTCGATCTGAGCGACGTCACCTTCATCGATTCGAGCGGTCTCGGAGCCCTGATCGGCAGCCTGAAGGCGATGGGAGACGATGGAGAACTGGCGCTCTGTGGGGCTCGCGATGCGGTCGTCGGCATTTTAAAATTGACGCGAATGAACAAGATATTTCGCATGTTTTCAAGCCGGGAAGAAGCCCTGTCGGCGCTCGCCTAGTCCGGAATGCTTCTCCCGGTTCGATAAAACCGCGTTCCAACTAGCCCATGTGACGGACGGTCATTTGGGAGATGCGGGTGTTAGGGGGCTGGAGGCAGGCGAAGACGATGGCTTCGGCTACATCATCTGGGTTCATCATGTGGGACTTCTGGATCAAGTCTTCGGTGCGCCCTTTGCCGAGGGCGAACTCTGTCTTGGTGCCACCGGGACAGATGGCTCCGACGTTGATACCGTGCTTACGCAGTTCGGCGTCGAGGGCCTGGGCGAAGCCGACCTGGGCAAACTTGCTGGCGCAGTAGACGGACTCACCCGCAGCTCCCTGCAGACCTGCGATCGAGGAGATGAAGAGGATGAGGCCGCTCTTCTGCTCGATCAGCGAAGGGGTCGCGTAACGACTGAAGAGGAAGCTGGACTTCATATTGGCGTTCATGAGTTGGTCGTACTCCTCAACGGAGGTGTCGATGAGGTTCTTGTAGTTGCCGGCTCCAGCGTTGTTGATCAGGATGTCGAGGTGTCCGAAAGTGGAGAGGGCAAGAGCGACCGCTTGCTGCGCGGTGGACTCCTGCGAGGCATCTCCAGCGAAGAAGACGGCTTTGCCGCCGAGAGATTCGATTTTGGCGCAAAGGGCTTCTAGGCGGTCCTTGCGGCGGGCGGTGACAAGAACCGAAGCGCCGCAGCGGACGAGCGCCAGAGCAGTGGCGCGGCCGATTCCGGCGCTGGCTCCGGTGACGATCGCTACTTTGCCGGCGAGCGGGCCTGTGGGGACGAGGGGAGTGCTCATGAGTATCTGATCCTGGTTGGGTGAGGTTGCGGTGGTGTGGCTGCCTGACTTTGGATGCTACCATCCGGCTATGTTGAAGGATGCGGGAGTGTTGCTGGAAGCGAGAGGGTTGGTGAAGGAGTACACCGGCGCTGGCGGGCAGGTGCGCGTGGTGGACGATGTGTCGTTCTCAATACGGCGGGGCGAGACGCTGGGGCTGGTGGGCGAGTCAGGCAGCGGTAAGAGCACGGTTGCGCGGATGCTGCTGCGGCTGGTGGAGCCGACAGCCGGCGAGGTGACGTATGACGGGATCAATCTGCTCGCAGCTAGTGCGGGAGAGATGCGGGCTATGCGAAGGCGGATTCAGGTCGTCTTCCAGGATCCTTATGCGGCTTTGAATCCCAAAATGCGCGTGCGGGAGATACTGGCTGAGCCGTTCGCAATTCATGGGGTTTCGGGCAGGCCGATGGGAGAGATGCTGCGCGAGGTCGGGTTGGACGAGAGTGCACTTGGGCGATTTCCGCACGAGTTCAGCGGAGGACAAAGGCAGAGGATCAATATTGCCCGAGCCTTGGCGCTGCGGCCCGAGTTTGTGGTGCTGGATGAACCGGTGAGCGCGCTGGACGTGAGCGTCGGAGCGCAGGTGGTGAATCTGCTGCGCGAGTTACAGCGGACGCATGGGCTAACCTACCTGTTTATCTCGCATTCGATGCCGCTGGTGCGTTATTTATGCGACCGAGTGGCGGTCATGCAGCGGGGCAGGCTGGTGGAACTGGGAGACGCTCTGTCAGTGTGCGAGAGCCCACAGGAGGAGTATACGAAGGCTCTGATTGCGGCTACGCCGGAGATGCCTGGGCTGGCTTAGCTGCGGTTCGCCGCTGGCGTAGCTACAATGAAGAGAGAATGCTCTTAAGCTTAAGTTCGCACTGGCACTTTATCTGGTTGGTTGTAGCGTCATTTATAGCCGGTGTAATGAATGCAATGGCGGGTGGGGGCTCGTTTATCTCGTTTCCGGCGATGTTGTCGATTGGGGTGCCTCCGATCCAGGCGAATGCGACGAATACGGTGGCTCTGTGGCCCGGACAGTTGACCAGCGTTGCGGCGCTGCGAAAGGATCTGCGGCTGGATCTACTGCCGGTGGTGCTGGGCGCGTCGGTCGTGGGCGGCGTAAGCGGAGCTATCGTGCTGCTGCGCACGAAGCAGGTGACGTTCCTGCACATGGTTCCTTGGCTCCTGCTGGTCGCTTCCCTGCTCTTCGGGATCAGCGGACCGGTTTCGCGCTGGTTGAAGCAGCGGTCGAGCGACGCACACGAAGATAAGCCTCTGCCGCTGATTCCATTGGCGCTGACGTTGCTCCCGGTGTGCTTCTACATCGGGTACTTTGGAGCAGGCGCTGGATTCCTGATCATGACCGCTCTGGCGCTCTTTGGCCTGGAGAAGATGCATGAGCTGAATGCGTTGAAGGTGACTGCGGCTTGTGTCTCCAACCTTTCCGCGGTGTTTACCTTCATCTTCAGCGGAGCCATCATCTGGCACTATTGCTTGATCTCTATGGTGTTTGCCGGGGTCGGAGGCTACGTTGGAGCCCAGTATGCGCGGAAGATGAGTGCCGAAGTCCTGCGGACGATTGTGGTGGTAACAGGATGCTTGATGGCCGCGTACTTCTTCTGGAGGAATGGATGATTCCATTGAGCTGTGACCGCCGCGGGATGAGGGAGATACAACGATGAGCCACGAAGGGATCAGGATCGTAAGCGCTGAAGAGGCGCAGAGAGAAGCAGGCCAGGAGCAGGAGAGGCTGCCCGTGGAGGCGGTGACTCCGGCGAAGATTCGCGTGATGAAGACGGAAGGCACGGGAGTCGAGATCGACTGGAAGGACGGGCATCGGAGCGTGTGGAACTTCGCGTGGCTGAGGAACGCCTGTCCTTGTGCGACCTGCCATGAGGAGCGCGAGAAGACAGGCAGACGAGTAGGAGAGGCCAGGCCGAAGCCACAGTCGTTGTTGACGATGTACGAGGCGCCTCCGCGTCCCGTAGAGGTGACTCCGGTGGGCAAGTATGCGTTGAAGTTCAAATGGAACGACGGGCACGAGGCGGGCATCTATAGCTGGGATTATCTGCGGCGAGTGTGCCATTGCGACGAGTGCCTGGCGAAGGGGAGAGTGCTTTGAGTGGGACGATGATGCAGGTTGGGCTATCTGAGGAGCTGGTCGAGTTGGCGGAGCGGCTGCGGCCGCTGTATGCGCGATTAGCGGAGCACCGGTTGTACGCCACATTTGAGACGGTGGACGATCTGCGGTTGTTTATGGAGTCGCACGTCTTTGCGGTGTGGGACTTCATGTCGCTGCTGAAGGTCCTGCAACGCGGGCTGACCTGCGTCGAGGTGCCCTGGGTGCCGAGCCGGTTTCCGGAGAGCCGGAGGCTGGTGAACGAGATCGTGCTCGGGGAAGAGAGCGATATCTATAAGGGAATGGCGATGAGCCACTTCGAGCTGTACCGGCGGGCGATGCAGCAGTGCGGAGCAGACCTGTTTGCCATCGACAATCTTCTGCGGGAGCTCGAAGGTGGAGCGGATTGGGCTGCGGCTTTGGCGAGGAGCGGGGCTTCGCGGGCGGCGCAGAGCTTTGTACGGAGCACCTTCGAGTGCATCGGGATGGGCAAGCTGCATGTGACCGCGGCGGCGTTTACTTTTGGGCGCGAAGATCTGATTCCGGATATGTTTCGCGGGTTTATACGGGACCAGGACGAGCGTCTGTCGGGGCGGCTGTCGACCTTCCGCTGGTATCTGGACCGGCATATCGAGGTGGATGGCGAGGAGCATGGGCCGATGGCGCTGCGGATGATCGCCGAGTTGTGCGGGCACGATGCGGCGAAGTGGCAGGAGGCCGGAGTGGCGGCAGAGCAGGCGCTGCAGGCCCGGTTGGCGCTCTGGGATGGGATCGCGGATGCGATCGAGGCCAGCCGTGGGGTGCAGGCTCTTCAGCACTAGACGGCGTTGCTGGGCTTGGTCCGGGCGCGGTGGTGTGGACCGCGCCCTCGCATTTGGCATCATCAATCCCAATACCACTTACAGATCCCATCCACTAAATCCCCAGCAAAACACCTTGTCAAGCCCCTAAATACCCTAACCTATACCGAATCAGAGAGATGCGAGTGGCACTTAAGTTATGTTCCACTCAGTAAAATAGAAGGTAGAGATAAAAAAGCTTCAAACCTAACCGCAGTACGGAAAGGGAGCATTCGTTCTTTAACAAAAGAACCTCGCGGAGAACAAGAACTCCCTCTAACCGACATTCAAAGGGAACAAGCGAGGTCTAGGCATAACCCTCCTCACAGGAAGACTTTGTCCAATTAACCCGGGGGAGGGGGGTCCACCCGGACGGTCAGGGCGGGGTGAGAGAACAAACCTTGACGGTGTTGGTAAGGGGGAAGGAAAGCGGTCGTGCTGCGCACGATACCCCACCCTATTCGACGATGAGACTGTCGAAAAGGGTGGGGCACCCGTTTTTGGGGCCAAATGATCGTTTGGGTGGGGTAAGGAGAACGATTGCGGTTTGGTGAGGTGTTGGTTTCTACCGGTCTATAGAACGGTAGAGAGGGCTTCGAGGGCGCTCTCTACAGAGGTGGCAACGAGAAGGTTAGCGCGGTTTTTCTGCTTGAGGATGCCTTGGGTCACGGCGTGATCGAGGAAGGCGAGGAGAAGGTCGTAGAAGCCGTCGATATTGAGCAGGACGGTGGGTTTGGAGTGCAGTTTGAGGGTCTGCCAGGCGAGGACCTCGAACATCTCTTCGAGGGTGCCGAAGCCGCCCGGGAGGATGAGGAAGGCGTCGGCCTTCTGACCCATGAGAGCCTTGCGGGTGTGCATGGTATCGACGACGTGAAGCTCCGAGATGCCACGGTGGGCGACCTCAAGATCGACGAGAACATGCGGAATGACGCCGGTGACGTGACCGCCGGCGGCGAGGCAGGCCTCCGCGACGGCTCGCATGAGACCGACCTTGGCGCCGCCGTAGATCAGGCCGATCTCGCGGTTGGCCAAGGTTGTCCCTAACTCTTCGGCGATCTGACGGTAGAGGGGCTGCGCTCCGTCTACGGAGGCACAAAAGACGGCAATATTTCGGGTGGGGGGAGAGGTGAGGGATAAGCGCATAACGAAGTTTGATTATCTCTCATTTCGACAAGGAGTGAGGGGCCTAGGTCGCGCCGTGTGGGATCTCTATCTGGATACTCTATGGAGGATGTAAAGGAAGTTTACGAGGAGGCGTGGCACCTGGTTATCAGCCGTTTATCGGTATAATAAAGACATAATAACGGCTGTTTATCCGCACTGGAGAAGGCAATATGGCGACGAAAAAGAGTGGATTTCGGCCAGCCTTCAGGATTACTCCAACGATTGCCCGCGACCTGATGCGGATTGAGGCGATGAAGCATGCCATCGAGGCGTTGCCCATTACGCCAAGGATGCTTGCAAATCTGCGGGAGACGGCGAGGCTGTTTTCGACTCACTACTCGACGATGATCGAGGGCAATCTGCTGACTCAGGAGGAGGTGACTCAGGTCATCGCCGAAGACCATCACTTTCCGGGCCGCGAGCGGGATGAGCGGGAGGTGCGGGGATACTACGCGGCCCTGGATGAGGTGGAACGTCTTGCGCAGAGACCGTCGGAGTTTACGGAGAAGAGCGCCCAAAGCCTGCATGCATTGGTGATGGGTGGAGGAAAGACTCGAAGTAGGCCGACACCCTATCGCGATGGCCAGAACGTGATCAAAGACAGCAAGACGAGGAGCATCGTCTACATGCCGCCGGAGGCAAAAGATGTTCCGGCGTTGATGGCGGAGTTGATCGCGTGGATCAACGTGGAGGATGATTTGCCTGTCCCTTTGAAGGCGGCCATCGCACATTACCAGTACGCTACCGTTCATCCATACTATGACGGAAACGGGCGCACGGCGCGGCTGTTGACCACTCTTATTCTCCACATGGGGGGGTATGGCCTCAAGGGACTCTATGCTTTGGAGGAGTACTACGCACGCGATCTGAAGGCCTATTATGGCGCGCTGACTGTGGGGCCTTCGCACAACTACTATATGGGTCGAGCGATAGCCGATATCACTGGTTGGATTGCGTATTTTATCGAGGGCATGGCGACTTCGTTTGAGCACGTCCAGACACAGGCGAGCCGTGAGGCGCAGGCGGGCGCGGGTGACAGATCTCAACTGTTACGGAGATTAGACGCAAGGCAGCGAAGAGTGCTCGTCCTTTTTCAGCGATCGCGTGAGGTGACGGCCAAAGAGATTGCTGAGCTGTTTGGATTTCATCCACGGACGGCGGCGGCGCTGTGCCAACGTTGGGTTGCGGAACGATTCCTGATTGTGAGCGACGCTTCAAGGAAGGCGCGACGATATCGCCCGGTGGATGAGATTGAGGCTCATATTGGGGATTTATAATATTTGTGACATTTTATGGAGCATATTTTTCAATGTGTTTTGAGGCGTCGAGTGCTTTAAAAAAGGCCGGACGGAAAGGTCCCCGTCCGGTTTTCGAGAGAGAGCTAGCTGATTGCGATGGTGGCACCGCTAAGGGTGGGCGTTACCTCGACGAGCAGATCTCCAGCCGCATGGGTCTTGGTGGCTGTGTTGGTCGAGATGCGGGTTCCGGCCGGAAGGGAGACGTTCAAGGTCTTGCCGGCTTCGAGTTGCATTACAGAGTCTCCGGCACGAAGCTCAAGAGTGGTGCCGCTGTCGTTGCGCAGGCTGAGCTTTACGGTCTTATCCTTGCCGAAGAATGCGTTGACCGGATGGAAGACGTTCACGGTGGAGGCGTGGGCAACCGAAGAAGAAAGGGTGCAGACGGCGACTATGGACGCGACGGCGAGCGAGCGACGGATCATGTTCATTTGGAGTGCTCCTATTGTTGCTTCCGCAGGCGGGGAACTCTGCCATGGTTCAGAGCGCCTTACCTTGCACAGATGATTACGCTGGCCGTTCAAAGAAGTTCAATGGAATTTGTGAATTTATTTTTACCTGCCTAATTGTTGGAGATTCATGCAGATTAGGGGCTAGGGGCGGGAGAGCTTAAAATGATCTCTGGAGCGCGTTAAATTTTGAGTCAATTGATACAGAACATGAATCCGCAGCAGCAGGAGGGTGTGCTGGCGGTGGATGGGCCGGTATTGTTGCTGGCGGGAGCGGGCAGCGGTAAGACGCGAGTGATTACGCATCGCATCGCCTATCTGATCCAGGAGCGGGGTGTGCCCGCGGACCAGATCCTTGCGGTGACGTTTACGAACAAAGCCGCGAAGGAGATGGCGGAGCGGGTTGACAAGATCCTTGGCCATAGCTCTTTGGCGAAGCCTACGCTAGCGACGTTCCATAGTTTTTGCGTGCGGGTGTTGCGGCGGGATATCGAGGCGATGCGGGTGAACGGCGTTGGGTTGACGCGGACGTTCGCGATCTATGACGAGACGGATCAGCAGGCGGTGGTGAAGTCCGCACTGAAGCGGCTGGGCATCGACGACAAACAGCTAAAGCCGCGTGTGGCGCTGGGGCGGATCAGTTGGGCGAAGAACCACATGATCGATCCGCAGGAGTATTTTCTGGCGAGCACGAATCCACTGGAGGAGAAGATCGCGCATATCTTCGAGATCTATCGCAAGGAGCTGATGAAGGCGAACGCGATGGACTTCGACGATCTGCTGCTGGAGACGGTGCGTCTGCTGAAGGGATATGGCGACGTCAAAGAAAGATACAACCGTCGTTACAGATACGTGATGATCGACGAGTACCAGGACACGAACCGTCCGCAGTACGAGCTGATGAAGCTGCTGGCAGGGCCGCAGGCGAATATCTGCGTGGTGGGCGATGAGGATCAGTCGATCTATAGCTGGCGCGGCGCGGATATCAAGAACATTCTCGACTTCGAGAAGGACTTTCCGGAGACGCGGACGATTCGGCTGGAGCAGAACTACCGGTCGACGCAGATCATTCTGGAGGGCGCCAGCGCGGTGGTGGCGCAGAATACGCAGCGCAAGGGCAAGAACCTGTTTACGACTCGCGAGGGCGGGAGTCTGATCGGGTTCTATGAGGCTCCGGATGGGGAGAACGAGGCGCTGTTTATCGCGGACCGGATTCAACGCTATCTGCGCGAGGCGGGCGGGCAGGAGGATGCTCCGCGATGCGCGGTGCTGTACCGGACGAACTCACAGTCACGGCTGGTGGAAGAGGCGCTGCGACGGTATCAGATTCAGTACCACATGGTGGGCGGCTTCAGCTTTTATGACCGGGCTGAGGTGAAGGACATTTTGAGTTACATGAAGCTGGTGTCCAATCCGCATGACTCGATTGCGTTGTCGAGGAGTGTCAACTCGCCGCCACGAGGGATTGGCAAGACGACGATGGAGACGCTGGAGCGGATGGCGCTCTCGTCGGGGATGAGTACGTGGGATGCGATTGGCAAGGCGATTGAAGACAAGCTGCTCCCTGCGCGGGCGCTGGCGGCACTGGATGGGTTTCGGCGGCTGATCGAAGATGCACGGGCGATGCTGGGGCCTGACTTTGCAGAGAAGCTGGCCGGGGATGTGGGTTTGAGCGATGCGGCTGAGGATGCTTCGTTCGATACGGGTGAGTTTGGTTTGGCCGCTTCAGGTGACGAGGATACGAGCTTCGATGTGGGGGTTGAGACGGGCGCGGATGTGGTGGCGGGTACTTCGTTCGATACGAGCTTCAACTTTGGGTTCGATTTTGGGCCGAGCGAGGAGACCTCTACCATTGCCGCGGAGAACTCCAACGATTCGGATGCCGCGCATGGGATCGATGCGGCTAGCTTCAATCCGTTCGCCCCGGTGGTGTTGAAGAGCGGGGCCAGGATGACGATGGAGCGGGCTGCCGAGATCAAGATGGCGGATGAGAAGCCCGCGTTTCGAAAGCCGGGCGATCCGGCTACTTTGCCGGAGCTGATCAAGTTTCTGAACGACCGCAGTGGGTATATACGGGTTCTGGAGGAGGAGGCTACGCCGGAGGCCTTCTCGCGCATCGAGAACTTGAAGGAACTAGCGAACGCTGCGCAGGACGCGCAGGAGCGGGGCGAGACGCTGCACGAGTTTCTGGACCATGCGGCGCTGGTGAGCGATGCGGATAGCTACTCGGAGGAGGCTCGGGTGACTCTGATGACGCTACATGCGGCGAAGGGGCTGGAGTTTCCGCTGGTGTTTCTGACGGGCATGGAAGAAGGGCTGTTTCCGCACTCGCGGACGTTTACCGATCCTACGGGGCTGGAGGAGGAGCGGCGGCTCTGCTACGTCGGCATGACGCGGGCGATGGATACACTGGTCCTGACCAGGGCGCGGTATCGCCGGCGCTATGGGAGCGACATGCCGGAGGCTTCGATTCCGTCGCGATTTCTGGAGGAGGTTCCTTCGCGGCTGGTGGAGGATCTGGGGAGCCCCCCGGCCCGGCCGCAGTTTGGGGGGTCGGAGTATGGCTCGGGAAGAGGGCTTTATGCGACGGCTTATCCTCGTGCGGGGCAACGTGGAGGTCCGGCTGAGGGCGTGGAGCGGCATTACAGCTATGAGGATGAGGATCAGAGCGCCTCGGGTGGAGGGGGAGCGGCTCCGCGTGGTGCTGGCGGTTCGGGGTCCGGATCGATGGACAATATTGCCAACTTTTTTGCCGCTCGGGGGCAAAAGGGGCCTGCGCAGAAGTTTTCCAGGCCAAAACTGGCGGTTCCGGAGCCTACGGGAAAGACGGGTTTACGGCAGGGATCGCGGGTTCGGCACCCAAAGTATGGAGAAGGAACTGTGTTTCGTCGCGAAGGAGATGGGGACGACGCGAAGATTACAGTACAATTTCAACAGCACGGCGTGAAGAAGCTGGTGGAGAAGTTTGCCCAGTTGGAACGCCTGTAAAAGTTCCGCAAAATCAGCATTTAAAGAAAGATTGGCAAACGAATCATGGCAAATACCAAGAGCATCACGGACGTTCAGGAGCGCAAGAAGGTAAAGCGCGCAGCACGCAAAGCCGCACCGGCGAAGGGTCCTCGCGCAGGCGCCCGTGGCGAGAACAAGGCAAAGATCAAGAAGGCAAGCCGCGGTAAGAGCAAGCGGTAGGCCGACGACTCGGCGGGGCCGATGCGAGATGTATCGGCCCCCGGAGATCGAAAGTCCCAGCAATTTATGTTGTGGACATCCGGTCTGTAGGCGATAGTACGCAGTAGGACTTCCCCGAACCAATCGAACTGTTTGAGGAGTAAGCGCGCTGGCCAGGCAGATCTTTCGCACAAAATCCATCGATAAGCTGATCCACGAATCGGAGCGGCCGGAGCACGCGTTGCAGAAGACGCTGGGTCCGGTGAGCCTGACTGCGTTGGGCGTCGGCGCGGTCATCGGGTCGGGCATCTTTACGGTGATCGGCACGGCGATTGGCGGCAACGCCACGACTGTGGCCGGCTGGTCGGACTCGCCGGTGGTCGATCTGCTGCTGGGGGCTCTGCGGCATTCGGGGCACACGGTGACTGGACGGCCCGGCGCTGGGCCTGCGCTGGCGATCTCGCTGGTGCTGGTGGCGATTGTGTGCGCGCTGACAGGGCTCTGCTATGCGGAGCTGGCAAGCATGATCCCGATTGCGGGGTCGGCCTATACGTATACCTATGCGACGCTGGGCGAGCTGGTGGCCTGGATCATCGGCTGGGATTTGATCCTGGAGTATGCGTTCAGCAACATGAGCGTCAGCGTGGGCTTTGCGGCGCATGTGGTCGATCTGCTGGATTGGATGGGGCTGCATCTGTCACCCAAGTGGCTTAGTCCGGCTTATCTTCCGCTGGGGCTGCAGGATCTGCAAGGGCATGACATCTATGGGACGGGCTGGCATGCCGGGTTCAATATTCCGGCGTTCCTGATCGTGCTGCTATTGACTGTAGTTCTAGTGCGCGGGATTCGCGAGTCGGCACGGACTAACAACATCATGGTGCTGGTGAAGATTGCGGCGATCCTGGTCTTCATCTTCTTCGGGATCAGCTTTATTCATCCGGGCAACTATGTTCCCTTCTCTCCCAATGGATGGTCGGGAGTGTTGGCGGGTGGATCGATCATCTTCTTTACGTATATTGGGTTCGATTCGGTCTCGACTGCGAGTGAGGAGTGCCGGAATCCGCAGCGGGATGTGCCGATCGGGATTCTGGCTACGCTGGTGGTTTGTACGATTTTGTACATCGGCGTTGCGATGGTACTTACCGGCATGGTGCCTTGGAATACGGTGGCCGGTGATGGCGCTCCTGTCGTAAATGCGCTGAAGCGGGTGAGTCTGATGCCGGGAGGGCATAGCCTGCATTGGGTTCGGTTGGCGGTGCTGTTGGGAGCCATTATTGGGATGGTGTCTTCGATCCTGGTGTTCCAGCTTGGTCAGGCTCGGGTGTGGTTCGCGATGAGCCGAGACCGATTGTTGCCTACGGCGTTCAGCAGGGTGCATCCGAAGTTCCGGACTCCGGCGTTTGCTACATGGGTTGCTGGAGTGTTGGTAGCGATTCCGGCGGGATTGTTTGACGTTGGCACATTTGCGGAGATGTCGAACATTGGGACGTTGTTTGCATTTGTGCTGGTATCGATTGGGGTGATCGTGCTGCGGATGCGGCAGCCGGAGCGTGGGCGCGGGTTTCGGGTTCCCTTTGGGTTCGTGGTTCCGGTGCTTTCGGTGGTGTTTTGTTTGCTGCTGATGGCTGGTCTGCCGGCGAAGACCTGGATTCGGTTCTTCGTGTGGCTGGCGATTGGGCTGGTCGTGTACTTCTGCTATTCACGCAAGCGGAGTGAGTTTTACGAGCCACAGGCCTAAGATAGGTAGATGGCTAGAAGGGCTTTGAAGAAGGACGAAGTTGATGTGGTGCAGTGGCTCCGAGAGTTGCCGAAGGTCGAGTTGCATCTGCACCTGGAGGGCACCATTCTGCCCGATACGCTGCTGGAGTTAAGCCAGCGGCATGATGCTGAACCGCTAACGGCAGAGGCGGCTCGCGAGCTCTATGTGTACGAAAACTTTCTTGGGTTCATGGACTCTTTCAAGGCGGTGTCTTCGCGTCTGAAGGGACCCGAGGACTATGAGCTGATTACTTACAACATGGTGCGGGAGCTCGCGGCGCAAGGGATCGTGCATGCCGAGGTATATATCTCTTTCGGCATCATCTACTACTGGAAGCGTTCCGAGGTGGAGCCGTATGTCGAGGCCATCGAACGCGGACGAGTCCGTGCAGAGAAGGAGTTCGGGACTACGATCTTCTGGCTGATCGATGCGGTGCGGCACTTCGGCGCGGAGGAAGGATCGAAGGTCTTTCGCAAGGCGGCGGAGCTGCGTAAGAAGTATCCGAGCATTGTTGGCATCGGGATCGGCGGAGATGAGGCGCGCGGTAGTGCCGACCTGTTCCGTGATGCATATGCAGAGGCCAAGGAGGCTGGGCTGCGGCTTACAGCGCACGCTGGTGAGACGCTGGGGCCCGACAGCATATGGGCAGCGATCAACATCGGTGCGGAGCGGCTGGGCCATGCGCTCTCGGCGCAGCACGATGGAGAGCTGATCGATGTGCTCGCCAAGAAGCAGATCCCGCTGGAGCTAAATGTAACCAGCAACATTCGTACAGGATGTTGTAAGAGCTTCGAGGAGCATCCCGTGAAGCAATACTTCGACTCGGGGTTGATGGTGACGATCAACTCGGACGATCCGCCGATGTTTGGGAGCAACCTGCTGGAGGAGTACGTGCTGGTGCAGAAGCAGTACGGCTTCACGCTGGACCAGATGCGAGAGCTGGCTGCGAATGCTGTAGAGGCCAGCTTCCTGCAGCCTGAACGAAAGGTTGCTCTGCTGCAGCGGGTGGAGCAGTACGGCTGGTAGTCTTCCAAAATATTGATCCAGTTCGAATTGTGACTTCCTTTTCAGATTTAAATATGAAAGCCCGGCTTTTTTGAGCTGGGCTTTTCTCTTCTAGTCCTCTTTTACGAGATCGACCAAACCTAACATCCACTTTCGAAAATCTTTGTGGATCGGCGGGCGGGATCAAATTCATTTGACAAGATATAGATAGATTGCTACATAGGGGTGAGGGCTTTCATGCTCGAACTTCGTAATGTGCACAAGCGCTACTCCAGCATTCCCGCCGTAGAGGCTGTGAGCTTTGTCGCGCGAGCGGGAGAGATCACTGGTTATCTGGGCGCAAACGGCTCCGGCAAGTCGACGACGATGAAGATGGTGACGGGCTTGATCGAACCGAGTTCGGGTCAGGTGCTGTTCGATGGGCGACCCATCACGGACGACCTGATGGCCTTTCGGCAGCGGATGGGATATGTGCCGGAGGAGCCGCATCTTTACACGCATCTGAGCGGGCTGGAGTATCTGGTGATGGTCGCGCAACTGCGAGATATGGACCGTCGATGCTACGAGGAGCGTATTCACGGTCTGCTGCGTCTCTTCGGGCTTCACGGCGACCGCGATGTTTCGCTCTCCTCCTACTCGAAGGGGATACGCCAGAAGATACTGTTATCGGCGGCGCTGATGCATAACCCGGATCTGATTCTGCTGGATGAGCCGTTCTCGGGGCTCGATGTAGGTTCTTCGCTAATCCTGCGCAGCTTGATCGAGGAGTTGGCACGGCGTGGAAAGGTGGTGCTGTTCAGCTCGCATGAGCTGGAGACGGTGGAGCGGATCTGTTCTCACATCGTGGTCCTGCACCGCGGCAAAGTGGTTGCTGACGATTCCATCGAACATTTGAGAGTCTTGATGGCGTTGCCGACGCTGGAAGGAATCTTTTCGCAACTGGCTGTCGAACAGGATTCTGTTGCAATTTCACGAGAGATCGCGGACCTCATCCATGCCTAATGACTGGGTTGTAAGGAAGCTACAGTTTCGTGTGCTTTACCGGGTGTTTTTTATGCGGGTGATCGATCTGGAACTGCTGTCTATGGACGCCGATCCAACCAAGTTGATTGGACAGTTTGCAACCATCTTCGCAAGCATTAGCTTCTTCCTTACTCTGCCAGCGCTGCTAACTGGCTTCCGTCGCCTGTCGATCCCAGGTTCCTGGATGTTTGAACACTTCCTGATTGAGACGACGATGACGATAGCGGGCCTGATTGCGGTGCTTAGCTGGGACTCCGCGTTTCCGGATCAGCGCGACGTGCTTGTGTTGGCTCCGCTGCCGGTGCGAACGAGTACGTTGTTTGTGTCAAAGATCTCCGCCCTGTTCGCCGCTCCGGCCTTAGGGACGATCGCTTTCAATTTCTTTTCGGGTGTTGCGTGGCCTTTGAGCTTCATCTCCAGTAGCTATGGATTTTTAGGGGCGTTGAGATCGTGGCCGACCTATTGGATGACGATCTTTCTGGGAGGAGCGTTCTTCGTCTTCACCGTTCTCGCCATCCAGGGACTGGCGGCTAACTTGTTACCGCGACAGATCTTTTTGCGTCTGTCTGCATTTTTGCAAGCTGGCGCCATGTGCCTTCTGCTGAGTGTGTACTTCTTAGAGCCGTCGCTAAGATCGCCTGCGGATTTTACTGCTCTAGAGAATCAGCGCATGCTGGCGTGGCTTCCGTCCTATTGGTTCTTAGGACTCTTTCAACAGCTCAACGGGTCGATGCATCCGGCACTCGCTCCGCTTGCGAGGCGCGCATGGATCGGGCTGGCGATCTCTTTCCTTGGTACGGTGGCCGCCCTGCTGCTCTCGTACTTCCGCATGATGCCGAAGGTTGTCGAACAACCGGATATCCTTCCAAGGGCGCGTACCGTGTTGTGGTCGCCGCGCTTCGGCAGCTCCCTCAAGAGTGCAGTTACTTTATTTAGTCTTCGTACTTTGCTCAGAAGCCGCCAGCATCGCATGATCGTCAGTTTTTATCTGGGGATTGGGCTTGCTATCGTTGTGGGTTATATCAAGGGACCGTTCGGTGGGCTGGCATCTACAGCGGCGGGAATCAGCTTGCCGTTCCTGCTGGTGAGCATCCTGATGATGATCCTCATTCTTATGTCTATACGCGTTGTTGCTTCTATCCCAATTTCGCTGCGTGCAAATTGGATTATCCGCGTGACCCAAGTGCGCCCAGCCCACCAATACCAGAGGGCGGTTCGGTTTTCGTGGATGGTGTTAGGCGTCGCGCCTGTACTGCTTGTCCTTGCGGGATCGTTCGCTGGTTCCTATCCCTGGCAACAGGTGCTTGGGCATCTGGTTACTATGCTTTTCCTGGGGATAGTGCTTGTAGAGCTCTGCCTGTATACCTTCCAGAAGATTCCTTTCACCTGCTCCTATCTTCCGGGGAAGGCAAATATTCACTTTGTATTCTGGGCCTGCTTGATGCTCTTCCTGCGTCTGCTGAAGGAAGGAGCGATCTTTGAAGGCCGCATGTTGCATTCATTTCTAGGGTGGATTCTTATGGTTGTCTTGCTGGCCGCTGCAGCGTTGGCTGCGCGATGGCTTACCGAGGCTCGTGCAGGGCCTGTCGATGAGGTTTTGTTTGAAGAGGAATATCCTGTCGAGATTATCTCCCTGAAGTTGAATTGAAGGAGCGCAATCGCCGCGCTTCGGCTCCTCCACCGTGGCTCATCTGGTGATGTGCCACAAGATAGATGCGATGGTGCGTTCTTCCGGGCTTCTTATTTAGAAGCGGCACTCAGACGGAACTTACTTTCCCAATCTTTGTGTAGGTTTTGCGTATATTATGCAGCTACTATTTTTGGGTTCCTAGCTCCTGCTCCGGAGATGCGGGCAGAGGTGAATACGATTACGACATGTTTTTCGGGCTCGCGTCTTGATAGTGATGTTTGGACGGAAAGGACGAAGCTATGTTGAAGTTAGGAAGCAATGGACCAGATGTAGTGGCTTTGCAGCAGGCGCTGCTGGCGGCGGGATTCAACCCGGGTGCGGCGGATGGGGATTTTGGCGCGGGGACACAGGCGGCGGTGCTGGCGTTTCAGCGGAGCGAGCATCTGGTCGCCGATGGCGTGGTGGGACCAGCGACTGGTACGGCGCTCGGTCTGGCTGAGGTACCTGAGATCCCGTCCGCGATTCCAGAGGTTACGCCACAGATTGTGTCTAAGATATTTCCGTTTACACCTTTGGGAAATATCAAGGCCAACCTGCCTGTGGTGCTAGGCGCTATGGATGCCGCGGAACTCGCCGATAAGGAGATGGTGCTGATGGCGCTGGCTACGATCCGGGCTGAGACGGAGTCCTTCGAGCCTATTAGCGAAGGTGTCTCGCGCTTCAATACTTCGCCGCAGGGCACGCCTTTCGATCTCTACAACAATCGTAAGGATCTCGGAAACGTTGGGCCGCCGGATGGCGCGAACTTCTGCGGGCGAGGCTTTGTCCAACTCACAGGGCGATTCAACTACACGAAGTTTGGCAAGGAGATTGGACGGGACCTGGTGGGCGATCCAGCACTGGCGAACGATCCGAAGGTCGCCGCGGAGTTGCTGGCGCGTTTTCTGAGCGACAAGGAGAGCGCTATCCGGCAGGCGCTGGCGGATAAGGATCTGCGAACGGCTCGGAAGCTGGTAAACGGCGGAAGCAATGGGTTGGATCGATTTGAAAATGCCTTCGCGATTGGGAGTGCTGTCATTGCCTGATTGTCTATGTAACTTTTTTAGCTACAAGTATGTTTAGTTTCAATTGCCTGAAGGTTGCGCTGCAGAGCAGAGAGGCGAGACGGCATCGCTCATCGAGGGTGGGGGGACCTTTGTTCCCCAGACGGACGGGGCAGAGCCCATGGTGAGAACGAGGGTCGCGCCGTCTTTAATTTGAGCGTGGCGGAACCAGGATGTCGTGAGTTCGACGCCATTCAGCGTGGCGGATTGGACGTAGCGGTTCAGCCCGTCATGATCCAGATTCTTGGCTATGATGCGCAGCTTTTTCCCATTGCCCAAAGCAAGGGATGCGTCGGGGATGCGGGGTGTGCTGATGAGATAGACGTCCTGCCCAGCCACCGGAAAGAGGCCGAGGGTGGAGAAGATGAGCCAGCTCGACATTGCTCCCGAGTCGTCGTTGCCGGGGATGCCGGCGCGATTGTCGGTGAAGGCCTTCTCGAGGATCATGTGGACGATGTCGGCTGTCTTGTCGGGACGGCCAGCGTAGTTATAGAGGACGGGGATCAGAAAGCCGGGTTCGTTGGTGACGTCGAAGTGGCGGCGAAGGAAGATCCAATCGAGGCGGCGGATGAACATCTCGTTGCCGCCGGCCATCTCGATAAGGCGTCGCATGTCCTGTGGGGCATAGATGGAGTAGGTCCAGATGTCACCTTCGTAGAAGAAGTCGGGCCAGGTGCCGCGAACGACGAGATAGGGAGGCGCCCAGGTGCCGTCGGGGTTGCGTGGCCGCAGGAAGCCCTTGAAGCCTTCGGCGGTCATGTCCTTGTCCCAGAGGTGCTCGAAGTTGTGAGTACGGCTTGCGTAGAGCGCGGCCTCCTTCGGTTTGCCGAGGCCGCATGCGACCTCGGAGATGGCGAAGTCGTCGTAGCTGTACTCGGCGATGCGTGAGCCGGAGCGCTCGTCGGCGAGGGTGATGTAGCCTTTTTCGTTGTAGTCCTTCAGGCCTCCGCGACCTTCTTTCTGTGGATCGGCCGGGGGGACTTCGGCGTCGTGGACCATGGCAGCGAAGGCGGTCTCGTAGTCGATGCCCTTGAGACCTTTGACGAAGGCGTCGGCTACGACGACGTTCGCGTTCGAGCCGCCCTGAGTGCGGCCGTTGTCGTTGCCACTGCGCGCGTCGGGCATGTAGCCTGCGTGACGATAGATATCGATGAGCGAGCGGATGATGTCGCGCTGACGGTCAGGGGAGATCAAGGTAAGCAGCGGGCTGGAGCTGCGATACGTGTCCCATATGGCGTAGTAGTCGTCGTAGTACGGCTCGGAGGACTTCCAGTTGGGGTTCTCGCCGGTGCGGTCGGTCGGCATCAGCATGATGTGGTACATCGCGGTGTAGAGTTGGCGGCGCTGCGAATCGCTTGCGCCAACAAGGTTCAACTTCGACAACTCAGCGTTCCATAAGGCAGTGGCGGCGGCGTGGATGGCGGCGAAGTTCCATGCGGGGATCTCCTGCGCTACGTTTTGCTTTGCCTGGTCTGCGCTGAGGAACGAGATGCCGACCTTCGCCTGGATGACTTGATTGGCTTTGGTGGTGAAATCGAATGAGGCGCCGATGGGGGTATTTGCTTCGACTGTCGCATCTTTAGCCGCGGTCAGGGTCTTCCCTGTCCAGGTCTGCACCGCATCGGCGGGCGTGTCGAGCGTCATGTAGTAGTAGACCTTGTACTCGCCGCCTCTGTTCCAGCCGCCGGTGAAGCGTGCTACTCCTTGAGCCTCGTGGTTTGAGGTGAGGTGGATCTCTGCTCCGAGGAACTTCTGGGCCTGCCAGTCGGTTCCCAGACCAAACGCCGATGCCAGGTTAATGGTGATGTGCGACTGACGGGAGGCAGGAAAGGTATAGCGATGGAAGCCGACGCGACGGCTGCTGGTGAGTTCAGCTTTGACTTGGTAGCGGGTGAGGTTCGCGGCGTAGTAGCCGACCTTATTGACCTCATCGGTACGCGGAGTCTTGATGTCGTTCAGATCGAGCGGGCCAGTGACAGGGGCGACGAGGATGTTGCCGTACTTGCCCTGCGCTCCGCTGAGGTGCAGATGCGAGAAGCCGAGGATCGTCCCGCTGCTCGAGTAACCGAAGCCGGAGCGGCGTCCGTCGAAGGTCTCCATGTCGGGTCCGAGCTTGACCATGCCGTAGGGAATAGCCGAACCGACAAAGACATTTCCGCCCCAATCTACTCCCAGGAACGGATAGACCTCATGGGTATAGTCCTTCTGGGATGGCGTGTCGGCAGCGGACGATCCAGTTACAAGGCAAAGCCAGGAAAGGCAAGCGATAGCAAGCTTTCGTGCGAAGGGTGCGGACATAGAATCTTCTCCATTGCTAACGTACTTGATCTTCGGGTGGATCTTTTTGAGAGCGGTACTTATTCCCTGCCTAGTCTAGGCTAGACGGAGTAGCCGAGACTCGGCCTTGCTCTTGAGGCGGTATTGCGTCTTCTAAACTCGCTTGCGGCTGCCTTTTTCCTGTTTTGGCTGCTGCTGATCCGCACCTGGGAACGTCGGGCTGGGTAGATTGTTGAGCTCGTACTTCGACAAGTGGAGGTGACCGGTGGTGTCGGGCAGGACAGGCGGCTTTGCGGGCGCATGATCGAAACGGAATGCGGACGATAGATCGCCGAAGGTCTGCCTTCGCCAGTCGGTGATGTTTGGTTCTCGAACGCCGGTGAACTTCTCCAGGAACTGAAGTACGGACGTGTGGTCGAAGGGCTGGCTGCACACCCAGCCGCCGGCGGTCCATGGCGAGATGAGGATGCAAGGGACACGAAAGCCTCCGCCGATGGGAAGGCCGTTGATGAACTCTTTGGGAGTTCCGGGTGGAGGGACCGGCGGAGGAACATGGTCGAAGAGGCCGTCGTTCTCGTCGTAGTTAAGGATAAAGACGGTCTTCGCCCACACGTCTGGGTTGGCCGCGATAGCATCGAGTTTGCTGGCGATAAAGGCTGCTCCGTCGGCGGGTGTGTAGTCGGGATGTTCCGATTGCAGTGCGGTTGGAAGTATCCATGAGACGGCGGGAAGCTGATCGTGGATCGCGTCGTATTCGAATTGGCCTTCGGAGGCGATCAGCATCCCTTTGGTGTGCAGCGGCGATCCAATGGGCGCCTGCATGAAGTTCCTGAAGGCGAGCAGCCTGTTATAGACGTGGCCCGGCTGATGCTGGTACGCCTTCCACGATATGCCAGCCTCTTCGAGTCGCTCTGCATATGTGGTCCAGGTATATCCGTCTTTGGGCCAGTCGTTGTGGGTCATCGGACCGCCGTGGAGTCCTTCGGGGTCGATGGTGCCGGTCATCCAATACATTCGGTTTGGGCCCGTCGGACCCATCACGGAGCAGTGGTATGCGTCGCAGATCGTGAAGGCATCCGCTAAGGCAAAGTGGAATGGGATGTCTTCTCGCTTGTAGTAGCCCATGACGTAGGGGCCATGCTCTCCGTCGGCTTTACGATGCGCGGGAAGCCACTGATCCATCTTTCCGCCGTTCCATGCTTCGTGTTGGACCGACCACGCGTGACTGGTGGAGGGAATCTTCTGGGCGCTGCTAGCACGAGTGTCCAGGTGAAACGGCAGAAGGTATCCGTTCGGATGTTCGAGGTCGGGTTGATGGAAGACAGATCGACCTCCGCTCAACGTCATCGCGCTTGGATCGCTGAATCCACGAACACCGGACAGCGTTCCGAAGTAGTGATCGAAGGAGCGGTTCTCCTGCATCAGCATTACGACGTGCTTGATGTCACGCAGCGAACTATTTCTCGGTTTGCCTTGTGCGAGAACGCGCTGTACGTTCGGAGGCATAAGCGTCTCGGCCGCGGTTGCCATCGCAAGACCCACTGCGTTTTTCAGCAGTCGGCGACGCGTGAAGCTTGCCGCAGACTGAGACGATCCAGAGAAAATATTCGTTTTCATAGAAAGACGTTTTTTTTGAGATTACGGAATCAGTGAATTCATGAGATGTTGTGTTGCTGGGATTCTGATCCCGAGTATGCTCAGCAAAATGACTGTAGCGGTAGGGGTTATTGCTGTGTAAAGGTGTTCGCGCTACGTGGATACTTTATCTCGCGTGAAATCAGCAGACTGAAGTATGTGACTTCGCTTGCGAACACGGGTGTACGGTCGGACGCTCCGGCGGAATTCACAGAGCATTCATCCAAGCAACCTAGACTTTGCTCAAGAAGTAAAGCTAAAGACATCATGCAAATCCTGGAACCATCGCCGAAGACAGTGGGAGGATTCGCTTCAGAGTTGCGGAGTGGAGAGGTAATCGCCCAACGCGACCATGGCGAGGATCCTCGGTGGAAGCTTGCCCAGCGGATTGCGGCCAGCGGTATTCTTGGACGCTCGCGTTTGCTGGCAGACTTCCTGCTCTATATTGTCGATCGCTCTATCTGCGATCGAACCGACGAGATTACGGAGCAGCAGATTGGGGTTTTAGTCTTCGGTCGAACTGAAGGCTATGACTCCAATGATGACAATATCGTCCGAAGTTATGCGCGGAATCTGCGCAAGCGAATCGATGAGTACTTCGCAACAGAGGGCAAAGAGGAGACGCTCTGCCTGGAGATTCCTCGCGGAGGATATGCGCCGATCTTCACCCCCAGAGTGCTAGAGGTTGAAACTTCTATCGGTGAAGCGGCTGATCCAGATGCTGAGTCTTCGCCAGTCAGTCTCGGTTCCGAGGATTCGAGCGTGGAAGTTGAGGCTGACAATCTGTGGTCTCGGCAGAACTCTAAAAGAGTTCTGGGGCGATATGGGGTGGGCCTGGCTCTTTGTCTCGGGATTGTTTTGGGAGTGGGTGGTTCGCTCTTGAGATCTGCGAGGGGGCCGGCGTTTTCTTCGGAGGAGGGTTCGGAGGCACTCTGGCGGCAGATATTCAATGGAGAGCGGGATACGTTCATCGTCCCTTCGGACGATGGGTTGGTCATCATGCAGGAGATCTCGGAGCGCCCTGTCCCGCTCGCCTCCTATGTGAGTGGAAGTTATCGCACGAACGTGAAGACCGATGACGTGCCTGCGAGTCGTGAGATTTTGAAGTTGGGTGGCCGGCGCTACACCAGTGTGGCTGATCTGGACTTCGTCGCGCACCTGGCGCGGCTGAAGGAGGTCGTTCCTGGGCGCATGATGATCCGGTATGCGCGGGACCTGCGCATGGACGACCTGCATACCGGGAATGCGGTGCTGATCGGCTCGGATGAGGCCAACCCCTGGATCGAGCTCTTCGAGCCGCAGTTGAACTTCCGGTTCCGCTTCAATCCTGGGGTCGACAAACAGCCGGTGATCGCCAACCTGCATCCGCGCCCCGGGGAGAGTGCTGTGTACTCCCACATTGGCGAGGAGAATACATACGGGCTCATCGCTTACCGGCCAAATCTGGATTCGACCGGGCATGTGCTGCTGATCGGCGGGTTGAACATGGCTGGAACTCAGGCGGCGGGCGCGCTGGTGCTGAATCCTGCCTTGATGGCTCCGGTGCTCGAACGGGCGAGGGGGGCGAATGGGAGTCTTCAGCCGTTCGAGCTGCTGATTGGGGCCAGCAATGTTGCCGCGAATGCTTCAACTCCGCAC
The DNA here is from genome assembly GCF_018449545.1 of Granulicella sp. dw_53. Taxonomy (GTDB): domain Bacteria; phylum Acidobacteriota; class Terriglobia; order Terriglobales; family Acidobacteriaceae; genus Edaphobacter. Next base: position 336,041 of record NZ_JAAVUR010000003.1, read on the forward strand.
ATCGTGCTGGAGCGGATTGGGCTACCCTAGGGTTGTCTCCTAGGTGTTTTGGGGATAACCGTTTGAGTTTCTTCGAGTTAGTTCCCTTCCTTGTTAAATGCGAAAGCCCGGCCATTTTCGGCTGGGCTTTCTCTTCTATTGGATTGTCGAAAGTGCCACTTTTATAAGTTGATCCGTTGATAGATCAATGGTTGCCGGAGTTTGGGGAGGATTCGCGGCTGGACAGCCTATGTTCCTTGTTGCGAGGGAGCCAGTCTTCTTCCGCTTCAAGGAGGAAGACTGCGCGGGCTACGACCTCAGCCGCATCGCTGTAGGAGCCGAGGTCGATGAGGCGCTGAATGCGCTTTTCGGTGGCGGGATCGAGGGCGAGGTTCATAGGGATAGTATAGCGGCGATGGTGGGCTGGTTGGGTGTTCCGGGGTGGGTCGTGTGGTCCTGGCGAAAGGTCCTATCCTGGGGGCTTTTGGGGTTGAGGGCGATGAAAGATGAGAGGCTGGCCTTTCGGCTTGGATGGTGGTGTGGTTTTCTGTTTTGTCCTGCGGACAGGATGGGGTGGGGAGGAGTATCGTGTTTTGCCACGGGGGTATGACCCCTTAATGGAGGTATCACCATGGATAAGAAGATGCAGGATGCAGCGAAGCAGAAGAAGACCAAATCGTCGTCCAAGCCCGCTGCTGGAATGCAGACGAAGTCGCACGAGTCGTCAACGGCCTCACAGAGCAAGCCGTCCATGATGAAAGGGATGAAGTAAGGTCGATTCCGATAATCAGATGAAGGACCCGATGTGAGGGCTGCGGCTGTGTGCCGTGGCCCTTTTCTATTTTAGTAAAGGTCTATCTAGTAGACAGCTATACGGAGGGCGAGGTTTGCGCAGGTGTAGGGCTAGGCGATAGAAGGTCTGTGGAGTGGTGGAGATTGTATCCCTCTGGAGTGGGATATCGTGTTAATGCTGGAGAGTTTATGAAGAGAAACGCTGTATTGTCGATCGAATCCATTTTCTATCTTTTTTGTTGGGCTTGTTCTTGCTCTTAACGCTCGCTCCTATGGCCGAACCTCTGAACCCGCTCGGAAGCCGGATAGCTATCAGAAGCTGCAAGATGCTGTCCTTAGCGGAAAGACGATTTCTGTAAAGACGGATCTGGCGGCTTGCAAGGTTCATGGCACGGATCAGCCGGGACCGTCGGTGGTTGGAATTCAACACTTCGAAAACTTTATGGTTAGGCCGGGCGAGAGTATTGCATTCGCGACGACACATTTCACGGTAAAACCCGATGACACTGCGGTGAACGAGTTTCTCTCGCTTAAGGTCTCTGCTGATGGGAAGGTCGAGATCCGCAATCGATTCTTAGACGCTTCGACGAATAAGGTCTATCGCAAGGCGGAATTCGACTGTGATCTGTCGAAGGGCGTGGTGATTCATTGGTGATGAAGAGGCTCCAGCTAATGCTGGATTCTCAGTTGTGCCAAGTGATCGTTTAGAGCATCTACGCAGGGCGTAAGGGAGGCGGCGTCGAATGCTTGCTTCGCCCTCTCGCAGCGCTGGGCCGCCGACTCCGCTGCGAAGAGTTGGGAGCTGATCTCTGGCCGTAGGGAGGTGCCTGCGGGCATGTGCTGCTTTACGCCCTCCCAGTAGCCCTTCTCGCCGGTGAGCCGCCCTTCAGCCTCTTCAAGCCGGCCGACGAGCTCTGCCTCCAAGGGGGCGTGGGCGGGTGGTGCTGGTGGAGCCGTGATGTTTTCGTGCGGAGCGGGCAACGATACCTGCTTGTTCACGCGTGACGGGAGTTGAGGATAGTTCGGCGTTTGAGCTGTGGAGTCGCCCTTGGTGACGTTCACTTCGGTCTGCACCGTGGCGTCGTTGTAAGTGGCGATGATCGAGACCGGAGAAGAGTACGTTGGCACATCGACGGCTTCGGAGTATCCGGTGCCCATGGTCCTTCCGGCGGGAACGGTGGCGACACCATCCACGGTTAGAATCGCCGGATCGCTCGAGGTTAGAACGACGGAGACGCCTCCGTGTGGTGCCGGGCCGTCCAGCTGAACGGTCAATGTGACCCTGCCTCCCTTTTTCACGAAGTTGGGCTTGGCGATGACGCTTTGCAGGATAGGCGGACTCGCCTTGGCGGCGGATTCGGTGTCGTGCGAACTCCACCTCCAGAAGAGGAAGATTGCTACGCCGATCAGGACGGATGTTGCCCGTATGGAGTAGACCTTCCTGGCTGCTGGCTTTTCGTCGGCGGCCTGGTTGGTGAGCGTCCACTGTCCCAGGAGGTTAAGAATCAGGGAAGAGAATCCCGAGATGACGACTTGCTTGACGATGTCGGTTACAAATGATTCTGTTGCTACTGCATTCAAGATCGATCATCCCCTCTCTCACGAAAGTTCCACACCATCTTCAGTTGCAGTGAAGCTACTTTGGCTCGATGATGATTTCGTCTCCGGGATGGGGCACGCCGTCCTGTCCGTGTGCGGTTGGCTCGGGAACACACTTGCCGGCGGCGGAGCCTTCTTCGACGACGGAGACCAACAAGGTGCAGACGGCCTTGTGGCGCAGGATGGCCTCTCCTCCGCTATTTTTCAGGCCTGTGTTGACGCTGCGCCGGACTGCGATCTTCTGTCCCACCTTCACGCCTGCCGCCGATCCCTTATCGATGTAGGCGAGACCATCACTTATGCCGACGAAGTCGGCTCGGGCTCCGGCGAGGGAAGGGTGCGACTCTGGCTTCGGCGCGGGGGGTGGAGGGGGCGTGGTGATGACCTGGACGGTTGCGGCTGCTTGTGCGACCTGCGTGGCTAACTGCTTGGTGACTTCGTCTGCGGCTTCGTCTACAAGTTTGCGGAGAGCCTGGTCGGTGTTGTTCGTCGCATGTTGCTGGTTGATGTCTAAGCCGTCCTTACTGCCTGGTAGATGTTTGGTGATCAAGGGAGCGACCGTGTCGGCCTTTGCGAGGACGCCCTTTTGCTCGGCGTTGGCGGAGGGCGCCATGATGATCGAGCCTCGCTCCACGCTGATGAGCCGCGCAGTCACCTTTAGGACGACTGCTCCATCCGTCTCTACTCGCTTGGTCACGAATTTGCCTGATACTACTTGAGTGGCATTCGCGTTGAAGGCGTCGATCTGCCCGGAGACGACCATGTCCACGGTTCCCATGAGGCCGCTCTTCGCTGCTACCGCGGAGTCGTAGTTCGGATCGTACTTGCGGTCTTTTTCGGCGAGAAGGCGGTCTACGTACTGCCGGTCGTAGACGGCGAACGCTCCATTGGTGGTGAGTTTCGCGATCAGAAGGTCGGCGACCTTCGTGCCGATGTTCATATCTTTGTTGGAGGTCGTTCTGTCGTCGAAGGGGAAGACTGCGATCCGCGGCTTTGCCTGGGCGAGGCCCGTGCAAGTAAGAAAGAATAAAGCGACGATGTAACAGATATGGGTAGCGAAAGATGTAGATCTCATACTCACCTCTTTCCAGGCCCGGTGCTCTTCAGCGCCCACAAGAGTACCACGCGTCTCTCGTCATAAGGCTTGAAACATCAAGTTTGGCGCGGCAGCGAGAGCATATCGGTCTTGTATTCTCTGCTTGTCTTCTAGTTCCTTTCTTGTGTGTGCAACTTAGTGCAACTAAATGTAACCGCAGTTAGAAAAATATAAGATGGGACTTACTTTATAAGTCGGCTTGTATCTCGACTTAGTTCTGGTTTTCTCTTTGGGTGAAGAAGTAGTATCACCATGCAAGCGAATGCGCGTGTCGATTCCCATTTCAGGAATCGTCATCGTTGTACTTTTTCGAGGCCTTGTCGGGGTGCACGACTTCCTCCGGCGGGAATAAAAATGTGTCAGGCGTGTCTGTATCTGGAGTAAATCGCGTCAAGGCCAGGTTTTGAACAAGTACAAACTATGAAAATTGCATTCACCTGTCTCCCAGCCCCAGGGCATGTCAATCCCATGACGACGTTGGCACGAGGACTTCAGTCCCGTGGCCACGATGTCACTTTTATCGCTTTTCCTTTTGCGGTGGCGGCTATTCGAGCTGCGGGTCTTCCCTGCATCCCCTATTGCGAAAAGGAACTGCCAATTGAACGGGTTGCGGCCCTCCATAAGGGGCTTAGCCAACTTGAGGGGGAGGAGGCTGTTGAGTTCAGCTTCATTGCGCTTGCAGAGCTGCTTCGAGCAGCGCTGGATCAGTTGCCAGCGGCAATCGCGGCGGCTGGCATCGATGCGCTGGTCATGGATGTGACGCATTACTTTCTCGGACTGGTGCCGATGCATCTGGGGATTCCTTATGTCCATGTGGCTCCGGGCCTTCCGTTGGATCTCTCGGGAGCGACGCCGCCTCGGTTCTTTGGCTGGCCGTTTGAGACGACTCCCGCGGCGCTGGAGAGAAATCGTGCGGGAGTAAGACGCATCCGAGAGTTGATGAAGCCCTGCACCGATGCTGCCAAGAAGTTCTCAAAGAAGATGGGGATGAGTGTCGATTGGAGCGAGCCCGATCCTACGATCTCCAAGCTGGCCTGGATCACGCAGATGCCGCAGGAGTTCGACTTTCCGAGCGATCATTGGCCGCCTCAGTTTCGCTATACGGGGCCTATTCATGGTGAGGTCGGACGCGCCGAAGCGCCCTTTCCGTGGGAGAGACTTACGGGCGAGCCTCTGATCTATGCGTCCATGGGTACCTTGCAGAATGGGCAGACTGAGGTCTTTCAAACCATCGTCGAGGCTGCCGAGAGGTTATCCGGATTTCAACTGGCGCTTGCGATTGGAAACAATCTCGGCGTAGACCAGATCAAGACTTCGCTCTCCAAGACCATCGTGGTCAATCATGCTCCGCAGCTTAAACTTCTGAAGCGGGCCGCGCTTTGCGTCACTCATGCCGGAATGAATACCGCGCTTGAGGCTCTCACCCAGGGAGTGCCCATGGTCGCTATCCCTGTCACCAACGATCAGCCAGCGGTCGCGGCGAGGATCGTTCACCATCATGTGGGAGAGTCGCTTCCGATCAAGGAATTAACTCCTACCTTGCTCCATGCGGCTATGAGCGAGGTGGTCGGAGATGCGTCGTATCAGCGGCAGTCGCAGTATTTCAAAGAGGCGATCGCGCGAGTAAATGGGCTCGATGAGGCGGCGAAGGTGATTGAGAGAGCGTTTGGTCTTTGATCTCTGTATTGGATCTAGTAGCAAGTAGCGTCGCGTAAGACCTTGAAGATGCGGCGGCAGTTTTAGCAGATGGTGGTGAAGAAATGCTTACGTGGCGTTTCTTTGCGAGATAGCCGCCCCAGCAGTTTATGGATGTGGTTGACGCCATTGAAAGAGAGAGGCGAGCCATCGGCAGAGCAGTACCACTTTCTGCGAGGCTGTTTCCGGCATGCATGAAGCGTGCTCTTCCAGGATGGATATCTGTCGAGTAGTGGAGTCGGCGGTAGCGGTTCGCTTCGCAAATGCCCACTCGTGCGGCGAGAACGCATGAATGGAGCGCCCCCAAATATGTATTTCCTCATGTTTGTCCACCCGCACCCAAACATGAGTGTATGGTTATGCATGGGAATCCGGCATCGATACCAAGACTCACACAAGTCTCTAACGTGGCCCGCGGTCCCAGATGGAATACACGGGATCGATATTGCTGCGATTGAAAATGGAGTTATATGGCTCAGACACGCTTGGCAAAATTAGTGCTACAGAATTTCAAGAGCGTCCCTTTTGCTTCTATCGACTTCTCGGAGATGAACTTTTGGGTAGGTCGCAACGGTTCCGGCAAGAGCAATATTGCAGACGCATTTGCATTTCTCTCAGAGGCGATGGAACAACCGTTGCAGTCGGTTATTAATCGGCGCGGAGGAGCCCATAATGTGGCCCATCGACGTCCCATCCACGCTCCTAACGCAGGGCCGAATCGTATAGATAAAGAGGTAATTCCTCTGGGTTTCGCCGTGGAATTCTCCAGTCTTCCCTTCTATCAGCGAGACTCCGATCGTGTTGTCAGAGCAAGGTACGCAGTCGAAATCTCAACCAGTCGACGAGGTTTTTCTGTATCCAAAGAACAGTGCTTTGTACAAACTCAGGACGGTAAAATTGCGTGGTTTGAACGTAATAGTTTTGGAATTCGAACAAATATCGAATATCTAAAAGGCATGCCCGCCAATTTCATCTCTGAAGATTCTTTGATGATGCAAATCTTCGGAGGCATTATAGATTTTGCCTTCCTAAAACAAGCCATTATTTCAATGGCCGTTTACTCCATCGAGCCTTCTACCCTGCGTGAATTTCAAGATCACGATCCGGGAACCCGATTGCTTCCTGATGGAAGTAACTCAGCTAGCGTGCTAGATAGATTGTCTAAAGCAAGTCCAGCACAGTTCAAACGATTATTAGAAATAATGGCCAGCATTATTCCAGACTTGGAAGAGGTAAGGTCCGTTGCGGTTGGACGTAAGCAGTCACTACGTTTTTATCAGGGCTGGTATTCAAAGGAATTCGGTAGGGAACGGCTATTTTTCGATGCTTTTAATATGTCTGATGGAACTTTACGCAGTTTTGGTATATTGCTTGCTATTTTCCAAAATCCTAGACCGTCACTAATTTTAATCGAAGAGCCTGAGACATCAATTCATCCTGGCGCAACAAGCGCATTATTAGAGTTATTAAGAAGCGTGAGTGCTGATAGCCAAGTTGTAGTAACCACCCATAGCCCAGAAGTATTGGATCACGCCATATCAGAAGATGTTATACGTGTAGTAAGTTGGCATCGCGGGAGCACACGTGTAGATGGCATCTATGGTGCGGCTAAAGAGGCATTGCGAAAAGACTTATGCGGCGCAGGTGAGCTTTTCAGAATGCGAATTTTGGACGCACCTTCAATCTTTGACACTGAAGTAATTCGCGCGCCTCTTTTCGAGGTTCTGGAATGATCATTCAACCGATCGTAGAGGGGCCGGGGGACGAGAAGGCGGTACCTGTCTTAATTCGAAGAATTTTCTCCGAATTGATAGGCTGTGAAAGCCCCAAAATTTTGAGACCTTACAAACTAAATCGCGGTCAGATGGTTCAAGAACACCGATGCAGAAAGCACCTGGGTATCTCACAGCTCGACACATCGGTAGATCACGTCATTCTTTTTTTGGATGCGGACGATGAGTGCTGCAGAGATCTGCATAAACTAATTACGTCTTGGAGCGCGACAGCCATATACCGAACCTCCTTTGACGTCATCTGCATTGAAAAGGAATTTGAGTGTTGGCTATTAGCGGGAATAGAATCCTTGCGAGGAATAGGAGGTATTGCAGCAAATGCAAGAACACCATCGAACGTTAATTTGATTAGAGGCGCTAAAGCTCGAATCAATGAATTACTGCCAAATGGAATTTCGTACTCTGAAACTACGGATCAAGCGGCCTTCACCGCAAGAGTTAACTTGGACCAAATAATAGAGAAATGCCCGTCATTTAATCGGCTATTGGTCAAACTAAATGCGGCTCATGATAGCCGATGCGAATGCAAATTGTATTCGGCATGAGTCTGCTGTTTTGATAGCTAGTCAAAACAGCAGACTTAGTCACCAAATTAATTAGCTTTAGCTGCAACCACTCGTGCTTCCACACGACATGCAGCGGTAGCAGCTACCGCTTCTTGTCATGATGGCTCCGCAGGTGGCGCAGGAGGGGGCGTCGCCCATGTCGTACATGGACTTCATGGCGTCGGAGGCGTGGTAGATGCCTCGATCCTCGAGCGACGAGGGGTCAGGCCCCAGGGTCCAGGGCTCGGTTGGGGTCAGGCCGTTGCTGGCGGCGAGGTCCGGGGCGATTCCCTGCTTGGGTGGGGTGCGGTCGAAGTGGCTCTCGTGCTCTCCGGTTAAGGGGTGGGCAGAGCTGGAAGCAGATCCCTCCGCTTCAGTTCGGGAGGACAAAAGGGCTTCGTTGTGGAAGGACGACGAGCCGTTATCCATATTGCCCGCGTTGTCGACCACGGTGTTGCCGGGGCCGCTGACGGTACCGGTGACCGGGACGCTGGCGGCTGCCTGCAGGCCGGCGAAGAGGTCGAGCTGGTGTCCGGAGAGGAAGCGAATCTGGATCCAGCGGAAGATGTAATCCATGATGGACTTGGCGTAGCCGATGTCGGGGTTGCCGGTCCAGCCGGAGGGCTCGAAGCGGGTGTGGGCGAACTTCTCGCAGAGGACGCGGAGCGGAACGCCGTGCTGCAGCGCGAGGGAGATCGCCGTGGCGAAGGAGTCCATCAGCCCGGAGACGGTGGAGCCTTCCTTGGCCATGCGGATGAAGATCTCTCCCGGCTGGCCGTTGGGGTAGAGGCCGACGGTGATGTAGCCTTCGTGTCCGGAGAGGCCGAACTTGTGGGTGACGCTGGCTCGCTCGGCGGGCAGGCGATGCCGGACGGCGCGGGGCGGGGCCTGGGCGTCGGCGGAGTCGCTGTTCTGGAGAGCGGCAGCGGTGATGGCCTGGAGCTGGGTCTCGAGGGCGGTGATGCGGGCCGCGGCGGCGGCCTTGGCGGCGATCACAGCCTCCTCGATCTCGATGGAGCCCGCGGCTACGGCGGAGATGTCCTTCTTGCCTTCCTTCTGCGCCTTGCCGTCGCTGCCGGAGACGTTGAGCGGCTGAGAGCCCTTGGAGTTATCGCGGTAGATGGCTACGGCCTTGAGGCCCTGACGCCAGGCTTCGAGGTAAGCTTCGGCGATGTCGTCGACGGAGCAGTCCTGCGGAAGATTGACGGTCTTGGAGATGGCGCCGGAGAGGAAGGGCTGGGCGGCGGCCATCATCTTGATGTGGCCCATGTAGTGGATGGAGCGGGTGCCCTTGGAGGGCTTGAAGGAGCAGTCGAATACGGCGAGGTGCTCGGGCCGGATGGCGGGCGCGCCTTCGATGGTGCCAGTGGCGTCGATGTAGCTGACGATGGCGTTGACCTCATCGTTGCTGTAGCCAAGCTTGAAGAGCGCCGAGGGGACAGTGTTGTTGACGATCTTGATCATGCCGCCGCCGACGAGCTTCTTGTACTTGACCAGGGCGAGATCGGGCTCGATGCCGGTGGTGTCGCAGTCCATCATGAAGCCGATGGTGCCGGTGGGGGCGAGGACGGTGACCTGGGAGTTGCGGAAGCCGTGGCGCTCGCCGTGGGCGAGAGCTCCGTCCCAGGCGTTGGTGGCGGCGCCGATGAGCTCGTCGAGCTGCGGCGCGACGAAGGGCTCGGCCGAGTTACGCGAGGAGCCGATGTTGTTGACCTCGGCGCGGTGCATGCGAATGACGTCGAGGAAGGGCTCGCGGTTGACGTAGAAGCCAGGGCAGGCTCCGCCGGAGACGCCGTTCTGCTGGGTGAGCGGGGTGGCGGCTCCGAGGGCGGGAGAGCGCTCGGCGATGCGGGCGGACTGCCAGTAGGCATCGCCGCAGAGGATCGCAGTGAGGGTAGCGGCGAAGTCACGGCCGGCATCGGAGTCGTAGGGGAGACCGAAGGCCATCAGGAGAGCACCGAGGTTCGCGTAACCGAGCCCGAGGGGGCGGTAGTCGTGCGAGTTCTTGGCGATCATCTCGGTGGGGTAGCCGGCGGCGTCGACGATGATCTCCATGGCGGTGGTGACGATGGCAATGGCGTGACGGTAGCCGGCGGTGTCAAAGGCTCCGCCGGGGGTGAGGAACTTGAGCAGATTGAAGGAGGCAAGGTTGCAGGCGGAGTCGTCCAGGAACATGTACTCCGAGCAAGGGTTGGAGGCGTTGATGCGGGCCGTGTTCTTGGAGGTGTGCCAGCGGTTGATGGTGGTGTCGTACTGCATGCCGGGATCGCCACACTGCCAGGTGGCTTCGGCGATGCGGTGCATGATGTCGCGGGCACGGAATTCTTTAACCGGCTTGCGGTCCTTGACGGTGCGGGTGAAGAAGGAGCTGTCGGAGTCGACGGCGGCCATGAACTCGTCGGTGACGCGGACGGAGTTGTTGGCGTTCTGGAAGAAGATGGAGCTGTAGGCCTCGGAGTCAGGACCCGAGCCGTCGTAGCCAGCCTGGACGAGGGTGTAGGCCTTGGCCTCTTCCTTTACCTTGCACTCGATGAAGTCGATGATGTCGGGGTGCTCGACGTTCAGGATGACCATCTTGGCGGCGCGGCGGGTCTTGCCGCCGGACTTGATGACACCTGCAAAAGCGTCGAAGCCACGCATGAAGGAGAGCGGGCCGGAGGCGGTGCCGCCGCCGGAGAGGGTCTCCATGGAGCCACGGATGCTGCTGAGGTTCGAACCGGCTCCCGAGCCCCACTTGAAGAGCATGCCCTCGGTCTTGGCGAGGGTGAGGATGGAGTCGAGCGAGTCCTGCACGGAGTTGATGAAGCAGGCGGAGCACTGCGGCTTGGTGTAACCGGTAACGGAGAACTCGACCTTGCCGGAGGTGGCGTTCCAGTGCCAGTTCTGGGCGTCGGAGTTGGGCTCGAGGCGGTCGCAGCCGACGTTGAACCAGACAGGGGAGTTGAAGGCGACCTTCTGGTTGAGGAGAAGGTGGGCGAGCTCGGCGTAGAAGGTGTCGGCGTCGGCCTGGGTGGCGAAGTAGCCGTCGCGCATGCCCCAGTCGCGGATGGACTCGGCGACGCGGGTGATGAGGGCGCGGACGCCGGACTCACGCTCCTGGGTGCCGTTGAGGCCGTGGAGGTACTTGGAGGCGACGATGTTGGTCGCGGTCATCGACCAGTCAGCGGGAACTTCGACGTTCTTCTGCTCGAAGATGGTCTTGCCCTTGAAGTCCTGGATGATGGCGTCGCGGAGCTCCCAGATGACCTCGTCGTAGGGGGAGACACCAGCGCGGGTAAAGTGGCGCGAAAAGGAGAGCCCGGGAGCGTTGGAGGTCTGCTGGGAGGAGGAAGACTGGGCGCCGGTGTTGATGCCGGTCTGATTGGGAATCGTGGCCATGGGAAAATTACTCCTTCAAAAACTCTAAAAAGTGTGATGTTGAAACTGATTCTGGGGCCTCAGGCGTTCGGGATCTGAGGTCTAAAACGGCATCAAGCGCTGGTAAGGGAGCCAGGCGAGCACTCCGGGGGTCTTGCAAGCCGAAATTTAGTTTGATAAACCGAACGTCCTCGGGGTGTTGCAGTCGTGAAAGTACCGCCCCCTATAGGGTCTGTCAAGTATAAAGCACAACATGTTGTGTTGTCTCTACGAATACCCCTGTTAACAGGAGGTTAATGCGAGAAGGCGCGAAAAGTCTAGAGATTCGCTGTGGAAGTCTCATTTTCGACGCAATTCGGGCGGGGATATGAGGGGGTCTACAGACGCAGTTTTGAGGCTATGCGCGGAGGGGGTGAGGCGCAAGGTGCAGGAGTGGTGCAAGTGCGGTGGAGGGAGGTGGAAAAGTAGGAAAAGAGGACGTCCGGGAGGCGGACGTCCTTGGGTTGCTTGGGAGGGGTCTAATTTATGGTGTCGGCGTGTTTGGCTCCAGCTGAATCAACTTCTGGGCTTCGTAAGGAAGGCGTATCTCCGGAATGACGACTTCATACCGGATTCGATCGACGAGAGAGTATTCGGTGAAGCTGATTGGGGTACCGGGGCATAGAAATTGGTGGCCGGAATAATTCTGCGTGAAAGGAAACCGGTTGCTAAAGCTCAGCGGGGAGGACGTGACAGAGGCGATTCCAGGCGTTCTGGGAGAGTCATCGAGGTTCCCGATCCATCCTGAAGCTGAAGCCCTTGTGTTTTCAGGCGATTGCAGCCGCGAACAAGGCAGATGGGACCAAGTGGAGGAGAAGAAGGCGAAACGGGGCAGGTGCACGGCAAATCTACAGAAGACAGAAGAGGAGAGTTCGTTATTTTGAAGCGAGCACAATCCGCCATTGGGAAGAGCGAATGCATCATTCTCGACGGTGACCTGCCGGGTGACTCCGGCGCGTAGGCGGGAGCTAGCCCAGGAGAGCCGAACGCGCACTGGAAGGTCTTTGAACTTTTGCAGGAACTCAGCCGGACGTTAGCGTTTCGTCTCGAACTGTTGAGGATGGACCCGGACGTAGGCGATGTGGCAGGCTTCGCTGTCGTCGGAGGGGACGGCAGGACGAGGCTGGCCGGGGGGTGCGCGGTTGAGGATGGTGCGGACCCAGTCACGGGCTTGGTCGATGGCGGCGGTGGTCTCGGGACTGACAGCCTGCTCGTGGATGTCCTGGCGCTGGCCGGCGGTGAGGTGCCAGTTGAGCGGCTGAATGACGTCGCGGGTGTTCTTCTGGTCGGGGCGGCTGGAGGCGGGATCGAAATTGAAGATGATGTGGTGGATGACCATGTTGCCAACGTTGGCGCTCTCCAGGAGACAGAGTCCCAGACGGTTGCGGCGGGTGACGCTGACATGTCCCGCCTGCCAGAGGGCGTTGGCGGGTGCAGTGAGCTGGGAGATGGCGTTCCAGTTGTGCTTGTCTTTGGGGTGGGTCTGGAAGTCGTAGTCGTCCTCGTTGTTCATGGGATCGAGGTCATCGCCGTTGCGGATTTCGATGAGCAGAATGGCGAGGGGCGGACGAGGGGAGGCTGGCTGGGCTGTCTGCAGGGCGGAGGAGTTGGATGGGGATGGAGCGGCGGTCGGAGCGGCGACGTTGAGGCAGGGATCCTGTCCGATGGGAGTCTGAGGCGCTTTGGCCGAGGCGAGGGCGGCGTTGACGAACTCAATGACTGAGGCGGTGCCGTCGTTGTCGTAGTATCCGCCGTCGACGAAGTGGTAGGCGTGGTCGGCGTAGAGAGCCGGGACGCGGGAGGCGGAGGAGACGAGGGGAAAGGTCGCGGAGAGACGCGCCGCGGTGGCGATGGGCAGATCGGCGTAGGGACGATGGTGATCGCTCTCGCAGGGCTCTCCGTAGGCGTGAAGGAAGGATTCGGCGGGGAGAAGATCGTTGCCAGGGATGAAGTTCTTGGGAATCTGGTAGTTGGAGAGGAGGAAGCGGCCTCCGGTCTCGACGGCGGTGGTGTTGAGGACGAAGGCGGGAAGCTTGTTGGCTTCAAGCAGATCCGCGGCTTTGCCAAGAGTGAGTTGATTGGCGTTGGAGGTGAGCGGTTGGAGGCCGGGAAGATCCTTTGCAGAGGTATGGCAGAGAGGATGGTTGAGGTTGCGGTTGAAGGCCTCGGTGAGAGCCCAGTTGCGGTCGGGCGGCTGGATTCCGGGGCGGGAGAGCCAGAAGTTGGTCAGGAGGCGGACGAGGTCGTAGTACTCCAGACCCCAGGCGACGTCCTCGATGCTGGAGCATGCGGCGGCGTTGTTCATGCGCGCCGTGGGCGGATGCTGTGGATCAAAGGGCTGCTGCGCAGTGAACTCCAGCAGATAGGACATGAGACCGACGCTGCCGCCGGAGACTCCGCTGGCGAGCAGGACGTGGTCGTGGAAGTTATAGGGCTTCGCGGTAGGAGAGGGCGCGTGGAGCGAGGGATCGTTGGAGAAGCTCTCTTCCAGGCGGCCAAGAATCTCTGTCGTCCAGACAGCGGCGTGGATGCCTCCTCCGGTCGCGGAGACGATGATAAGAGGGTCGTTGGGATCCTGGGTGCGGAGGGCGAGGGCCTGCGCGGGCGAGGGCGGAGGAGCGCTGGAGCGGGTGACGGCGGAGTAGTAGTGCTCGCCCTGCGTCCAGTGGAAGACCTTGGGGATGAAGATGAGGAAGAGCAGGGTGGTGAGGACGGGGATGCGGTAGCGGTCGAGGAGGAACGCAACTCCGCTGACGGCCCAGAGGATGAAGGAACAGATGACGAGGATGGTCGCGAGGACGGGCAATGCACGTTCCGCGGGAGAGCCGTGAATAAACTGGTGAGCGCTGAAGATGAAGATGGCGACGACGGATATGGCCAGAGCGATGAAGAAGTACTTGATGGGCCCGACCCATTTACTGAATTGCGTGGGGGTGCGGACGATTCCGGCGATGAAGAGCGCCGCGAGGATGCAGGCGACGGAGGCTCCAAGGTGGAGATCCGCACCACGCGGGACCGGAGCGGTGAGCGGATAGAGAAAGATGTAAAGCAGGAAGAAGCCGATGAGCGAGACGAAGGAGAGGAAGTGGAGCTCCCAGAGCGGACCTTTGCGGCTGGGCGCGAAGCCCGCGTGGGTGAAGAAGAGGAGCTTCATGAGCGGCCACTCCAGCCAACGAGCCAAGATGGGACGCGGAGCCAAGTGAAGATCGCCGAAGAGGGGCTCGGGGAAGATGAGGGGCTTGGCCGCGGGCGGGCTTCCTGACGGATCGGTGTAAGTCCAGTAGTAGAAGAGCGAGACGACGTACCAGAAGATGCCACCGAGGAGGACGCCCGCTGCGAGGTAGAGCCAGACGAGCTGGCGAGCGTGGAAGTGGAACAGGGGCAGGGGGAAGTTGTGCTCCCGCTCACTCATCGCGGTGCAGCCCAGGTAGATGAGGGTGATCAGGGTTGGAATGTGCGCCAGGAAGAGGGCCCACCAGACGGGCTTCGGTGCTGGGCTGCAGAAGAGCCAGCGGAGGAGGTATGGAGGCTGGGTTCCGAAGCGGTCGAGGCCGTTCATGCAGAAGTTGCGGGTGGTGATCAGGACGATCATGCCCAGCGCGACGACGAAGAAGGCGTCCTGAGTGGCTTGCCAGGGGCTATTGGGCGCCATGAAGGCGCGGGTGATGGACGTGGTGTAGCCCAGATAGTCCAGCAGAATCATCATCGGCAGGAAGAACCAGAAGATGATGCTGAAGCGGAGGAAATACAGATACTGGGACCAAGCCGAGATCTTCTGGCGGGCCGACTGTGCGGTTTCTTCTTTCGCAGACATCCACTGACACCAATCCGGGGAACGGACCTTTTCTAAAGAATAAATACAGTGTGGGGGCCGTTGGAAGGTTTTGCCGTAGCGCCGACATTAGCGAGAATCCCTGCCGATTGCAAGATTTTTCTTGTGGCGGCAGACTGGACGCAGGCCATTGCGGAGTAGCCGGATCTCGCGGCGGGGGTAGGATGGGGTATGGCATTGCGGCGGAGTTGCGTGGAGTGCACGGTGCGAGGAGCACACTGTTTCTGCAGCTTGAACATGGACGCCTTGCGGGAGCTCGACCGGCTGGGTGAGCAGGTGACCTATGTGGAGGGCGACCGGGTGGTGGAGGAAGGGGCCGCGGCGGAGCGGGTGTGCGTGGTCTGCAAGGGGACTCTGAAGCTGACGACCTCTTCGCGGGATGGGCGGCTGTTGCTGCTGCGGATCGCGGGACCGGGGGATGTGTTGGGTTTGGCTTCGGCGCTTAAGGGGACGATCTACGAGTCGACGGCGGAGGCCCTGGAGGAGTGCGAGGTTCGGGTGATGGACCGGGAGGACTTTCTGCGGTTTATGGAGGAGTTTCGCGGGGTGGGGCTGAACTCGGCGGAGACCGTGGCGCGGGAGTATGGAACGGCGGTGACGAGCGCGCGGCGGTTGGCGCTGTCGGGGTCGGCGGCGGGACGGCTGGCGAGTGTCCTGCTGGACTGGGGACGGACGCGGGCCGGACGAGCTGCAGCCGAGGCGGGCGATGTCGAAGGGCCGCTGCGATTTCGGATGCCTTTGACGCACGAAGAGCTTGGGCATATGGCGGGAATCTCACGGGAGACGGCGACTCGGGCGCTCACGAAGATGAAGGCCGAGGGCTTAATCGAGATCGAAGGAGAGCGGATCGTGCTGCCTTCGCCGGAGAAGCTGGAGCGGTTGTACTGTTAGCACTTCCCTAAGCGCTTTGGATATCCGCCCTCTCCGGGTGAAGTTGGTCGTGATGTACGGCGACAAGAGGCTTAGCAGACGTCTTCAATCCTGGCTCGACAGGCTGAAGGCAGAGCGTTCGTAGTGTCGCCCGCCCTACTGTGCCGTAGCGTGGTCTGTCAGACCCCCTCCCCCCGCTTTTTGGGACAAAGTCTTCGTTTAAGACGGTTTATCCCTGGACTTTTTCCTCTACCCCGGCGGGGTGCTTCGCACAAACTTCTCCAAGATTTCAAGGACCTGACAACACTGTCCGCACTGAGCGGTCTTGATGCATTTCGTGCTGTCTCTTGCTTCTAACTTTTGTTTCTATTCCTACTTCTATTTTATCGAGCCAACCATAACTCCAGTGCCACTTGGATCTTCATGATTCGACATACGTTCGTTGAGTTTGGGGCTTGACAACGTGTTTTGCTGGCGATTTTACAGATTCAATACGTAAGGATCTGTGGGGGTTGAATTTAGCGTGAGTCATCCACGCGCGTCGGAGATGGATATCTCATGGCGCACTGCGTCGTATGCTCATGGACCGCATGGAATAGAAGCCGCAGTTTATGAGCATACGAATGCAGACAGGTTAGAAGCTGGAGACTGATGGCATCGAACGGTCTTCCAACTGGTAACAGTTCGGGCTGGGGGGAAAGAGGTGGTTTGAGGGTTTGACCTTCAAACTAGTTTTGGTGCTTGCTACAGGTTTTCTTCCAGGATTGACGGTGTTGGAGGTTGACGCATTCTTCAGGCCCGGTTGAACGGACGACGGGGGAGTAGTTGCATGTTTTCTGTCTGGCATGGGGAGGACCTCGCACGGACCCAACTAGGGTGCCACAGTGGATGCAGGATTGTCGATAGAGGCGTAGTCATAAGCCTCGTGAGTGACGATTGGAGTTTCAAAAAAGTTCTCGGTGGGTGGAGGTGAGGTGGTCTGCCACTCGAGACCGTAGGCGCGCCAGGGGTTCGAGGAGGCAATGGGTCCGGCGTACAAGGACCAGATGAGATAGATGGAGACCATCATGTATCCGAGTCCCATGACGGTGGCTCCCGCGGTGGAGAAGACGTTGAGGACCTGCCACTCCGCGGGATAGGAGGCGTAGCGGCGGGGCATGCCGAGGTAGCCGAGGATGAACTGCGGACCGAAGGTAAAGAAGAAGCCCACAAAGATGACTACGGCGGCGACCTTGGCGGGGCCTTCGGGGTACATGCGGCCGGTGATCTTGGGCCACCAGAAGTGGAGTCCGCCGAGATAGGCCATGATGACGGCTCCGACCATGACGAAGTGGAAGTGGGCGACGATGAAGTAGGTCTCGGTGAGGTGGACATCCATGCCGAGAGAGCCGAGGAAGACGCCGGTGCATCCACCGATGAGGAAGAGGCCCATGAAGCACAAGGCGTAGACCATCGGGGCTTGAAAGGTGATGGAGCCTTGAGAGAGCGTGAGGGTCCAGTTGAAGACCTTGATGGCGGAGGGTACGGCGACCAGCATGGTGAGCAGCGAGAAGACCAGCGCGGAGTACTGGCTGACACCCATGATGAACATGTGGTGCTCCCAGACGAAGAAGCCGAAGACGGCGATGGCGACTGAAGAGAAGGCTACGGCGGTGTAGCCAAAGATGCGCTTGCGGGAGAAGCAGGCGATGATCTCGGAGATGACGGCCATGCCGGGCAGCAGCATCACGTAGACGGCGGGGTGCGAGTAGAACCAGAAGAGATGTTGGAAGAGGAGCGGGTCGCCGCCCTTGGTGGGGTCGAAGAAGCCGAATCCGAAGAGGCGTTCGACCGCGACCAGAACGATAGTGACGGCGACGACGGGCGTTCCGAGGATCATGATGACCGACGCGGCGTAGTGCGACCAGACGAAGAGCGGGAGGCGGAACCAGGTGAGGCCGGGCGCGCGCATGCGGTGGATGGTGACGATGAAGTTGAGGCCAGTAAGGATGGAGGAGAAGCCTGCGACGAAGGCCGCGAGTCCGGCGGAGATGACGTTGGTGTTGACGAAGTGCGTGCTGAGGGGAGTGGTGAAGGTCCAGCCGGTGTCGACGCCGCCGTTGATGACGGTGTAGAGCAACAGAAGCGATGCGATGACGTAGCAGTACCAACTGAGGAGGTTGATGCGCGGGAAGGCGAGGTCGCGGGCGCCGAGCATCAAGGGCAGGACGAAGTTGCCCAGGATGGCGGGAATGGCAGGGATGAGGACGAAGAAGACCATGACGATGCCGTGCATGGTGAAGACCTTGTTGTAGCTGTCCGAGGACATGAGGTCCGACGCGGGCGTGAGAAGCTCCATGCGGATGGCCATGGCGAGGAGGCCGCCGACCAGGAAGAAGAAGCTCACGCTGATGAAGTAGAGGATCGCGATGCGCTTGTGGTCGCTGGTGAGGAGCCAGCTCTTGAGGCCGTACTCGTTGTTTAGGTAGTTGCGCGGCCTCGCGGGGGCTGGATCGGCGGCGATGCTTTGATCGGTCAGAGCGGGAAGCAGAACGCTCATCGTGAGGCTCCGATGACACAGGGCAAGACCGCGATGGGGGTCGCCAGCGCGAGCACGGCCAGGACGATGAGGGGCGGGCAGGAGTTGCTGGTCTTATAGCCGGTGCAGACGCAGGTGCCGGTGCAGGACTTATCAGAGTGAGAGCAGCGGGTGAAGGTGGGTGTTTGCATGGGTGCCTCCGATATGAGGATGAAGGCACCTGAAGAAAGCGTCTGTGATGGCCATCACAAGCGGACGGAAGCCAACTAGAAGGTCTCCCTGGAGGAGAGGTTCGCTTCTACGGCTTTGCGGGTGAGCCAGGCTTCGCGCATCTGTTTGGATTGGAGCAGCGGGATCTGGTTGGTGTGGAAGGACGAGTTGGGCTGGGAGGAGTTGCCGTAGGAGAGGGAGAGTTTAGCGTGGACGGGAGTGGTGAACTCGATGGCCGCTACGTAGCCGTCGCCGTGGATGGGGGTGCGGGTCTTGTTCTGGAGAGGGCCGAAGGTGATGACGCGGAAGACGCCGGTGTTGCCGTAGCCTCCGTTGGCGGGGATGTCGACGCCGTCGATGGGGGCGGTTCGGACGACGGAGGTGCCGGTGACCTGTCCGTTGGATTGGTTGTTGATCTGGAAGCGCATGACGTCTCCCCAGGGTATGTCTAAGCTTCCAAAGTCGTGCATGGTTTCGGAGGCGGCAGCGTCGAGTTGCTGGGCGGCTTTGGCTGGGTCTTTGAGTCCGGCTGGCGTGGTCATGGGAGAGGCTAACGCGTACGGGGTGGCGAAGCCTGCCTGACTGGCGAGGGTCGGTCCCATGAACTGGCGGGCCCAGGCGTAGAAGAGGACCGCACCGCGGCTGTTGGCTTCGGTGAGGCGGTCCCATTTGGCGAGGACTGCGGCTGCTTGCCTGGCTTGCGGGGTGCCGTACTTCTCGGCGGCGGCGAGGAGGTCGGGGAGGATGCGGTCGGCGAGCTCAACGCGGGTGGAGAACTTCCTCTCGATCATCTGGTCGAAGCTGATGGGTTTGTTGCCGGCGTCGAGGTTGGAGAGCATGTGGAGCGAGCGCTCCGTGCGGAAGGAGACGAAGGTGGGAGCCACGTAGGGCGGGTAGGCCTTGGGGTCGAGGTTGTTGGGCCAGGCTGCGTCCCAGGGTGGCTCGTTGGTGTTCTGGACGTAGCCGTTGAGTGGGTCGATGACCTTGGGGAGCTCGGCGTAGGTGAGGTAGTCGTGCCAGAGGGTCTCGGAGGTATCGCCAGGCACGATGCCGGCCCAGAAGGCGACGTCGCCTTTGCTGCGGCGGGGGACGTCGCCGCCGAAGAGGTACTCGATGTGGCCGTCGCGGTCGGCGTAGAGGATGTTGTACATGGGAGCCTGGAGGCGCTTGATGGCGGTCTCAAAGTGGGCGAAGTCGTGGGCGGTGGACATCTGCCAGTACTGTTCGAGCATGAAGGGCTTGTCGAGTCCGGCGACGCGGAGGGCGATGGGATCGCCTGCGTCTTCCTTGATGATGGGGCCGTGGACGGTGCGGCGGATGGCGAGAGTTTCGGCGGTGAAGGAGCCGTCGGGTTGGCGGATCTTGAGGGTGTGGGAGTCCTTCTCGAAGGGCAGGACTTTACCGTCGAAGAGGTAGCCTTCGCCGCTGGTCTTGATACGGTAGAGGTCGGCGGCGTCGATGGTGTTGACGGTGTGGGTGTAGCCGAGGAAATCGTTGAAGGCGAAGCGGAGGACGGGCAGGCCGACCTGGGTGGCTCCGTAGATGTGGATGCCGGGGGCGTTGAACTCTGCCTCGAAGTAGGTGGTGGATCCGGCCCAGGCTAGATGCGGGTTGGAGAGGAGCATCGACTTGCCGGAGGCGGAGTGCGAGGGAGCGATGGCCCAGCCGTTGGAGCCTCCGTCGGAGTCTGCTGGTACGCCGGGAATTTCGTCGAGGGGGCCGGGTTCGAGGGAGGCTTCGGTGCTGACAGCGGCACGGCGTGTGGGTTCTGCGAGACGGGAGCTGGCGACGAAGGTGAAGTGGATGAAGTGCTGCGAGCGCACGATGGGGTCGAGGGCGGTGACGGGAAGGACGCGCTTCGACTCTTCGGAGATGGCTTCAGGGTGCTTGGCGGCGTAGGCGTTGATGCCGGCGGCGAAGGCTTCGAGGTAGGAACGGAACTCGGGGGTTTGTTGCTTGAGCCAGCCTTCGGAGCGCTGCGGGATGGAGTTGGTCCAGACCCAGGTGTCGGACTTGATGGCAGAGGAGGTCTCGGCCTTGGCCTCGGGGGTATTGGGCGAGCCGAAGTACTCGGCGGAGCGGCCGCGGGCCTCTCCGTAAAGATGGAGGAGTAGGTTGCCGTGAGCTTCGGCCTGCGCGTAGCCGTAACAGAAGAAGAGGTCCGGGGTTGACTTGGCGTAGATGTGGGGAATGCCGTACTTGTCCCAGAGGATGTCGGTGCCTTTGGCGGGGCGATAGGCAGGGGCCGCGTGAAGCGATGGAACGATGAGGCTGGAGAAGGCGACGGTTGCAAAGACGGCTGAGGCGATGAGGCGAAGACGCACGGCTGCTCTCCTGCTGCTTTGGAATGTAAGTGGAGGTTGCAGTATTACACGCTCGTGGCGGATTACAAGCGGTGAAACAGAAGCTGCATGAGGATGGCTCCGCCTAGAGACAAGAGCAGTGCGGAGGGCATGGCGACGATGCCTACTTTGAGGAACGCGGAGAAGCTTACGTCCAGCTTTTCCTTGCGCAGGGCGAGCAGCCAGAGGATGGTTGCGAGCGAGCCGGTGATGGAGAGGTTGGGGCCGAGGTCTACGCCGATAAGGACGGCGTTGGCGAGGAGGCCGTGGATGTGTGCGGCTTGCAGCGTTCCGCCTGCGATGAGGCCGAGAGGAAGATTGTTGACGAGGTTGTTGGCGATGCCGACGGTGAAGCCGGTGATGAGGGCTCCGGCGGCGGGTGTGAGGGATTGCGCCCAGTGCAGCCAGCGTTGGGTGAGTTGGAGCGCTCCGATGCTTTCGACGGCATCGACCATGATGAAGAGACCGGCGACGAGGATGAGGGTTCCCCAACTGATCTCGCGGGCGAGCTGGGTGGGATTGCTGCGAGCCTTGATCGAGACCACCGCGGTGATCGCCAGCGCGGCGAGGCAGGTGGGGAGGCCGAGGTCTTTGTCCAGCGATGATGCGGTGAGCAGAACCGCGATCATAAGGGCGAGGCCGCCGAGGACGAGTTTGCCGTTCGTGCCGAGGGGATGGGATGGGACTTCGTGGTCGATAGTCGCGCGGAGTTGCTGGCGGAAGATGACGCGCATGACGAGGTAGGTGGTCGCGATCGAGAGCACGGAAGGAATGCCGAAGGCGAAGAGCCACTCTCCCAGAGGCGGCATGCCGGTGTGGAAGACAACAAGGTTCGCGGGGTTCGAGATAGGCAGGACGAACGATGCAGCGTTGGCGATGAGCGCGCAGACGAAGAGGTAAGGGAGCGGCTCTACCTTTGCCTTGCGGACGGCAGTGAGGATCGCGGGCGTGAGGACGACGGCGGTGGCGTCGTTGGACATGAAGATGGTGACGAGGGTTCCGATGGCATAGACCAGGGTGAACAGGCGGACACACGATCCGTTGGCGCTGCGGACGGCGAGGGAGGAGAGCCAGTCGAAGACTCCGTGCTCGCGGGCCAGCTCGGAGAGAAGCATCATGCCGATGAGGAAGAGGTAGACATCGGATCCTTCCATTACGGCACGGCCGGCGAGGCGCAACGGCACCAGACGGAGAGCGAGGAGCAGCAGAGCGCCTGCCCCGATCCAATAGACCTCGGGGATGCCGCGAGGCCGAAGCAGCATCAGCAGAATGCTGAGCGCGACGATGAATAACAGAAGAACGTGGGTAAGTTGTGGGCCGGACATCTGTTACTACTCTCTCATTTCGCTGCGGGATAAGAGAACGAGCTGCTTTTGTCTCCCAGGCTCGATGTGGTTCTCCCAGAGTAACGCGGCTTGTGTAAGGAAGAGTACCAAGGGCTTGGCAAGGTGAATGATTTTCCATTTCGCCACGCAATACTCTGCACGGCGAGTTGGTGTAATCTCGCTTTTCTCTCAGGGTTACTGCCGCAATCGGAATCGTTGGCTGGCGATCAATGTGCGCACGCAAGCACAAATGCCAGATAGGCCTATTGAATTTCAATGCTGCTTCGGTTCGTCGAAGGCAAACCAGGAGATGAAGATGCCATCTGAGTTCCCAAAATCCACAACATTTCTACGTAGTTTATCCGGCGGATTAAAGGCTTTCGCGCTCATTGCTTTCGCGGCCTTGGTCTGCACGCCCTCACAAGGACAGATCAGCGAGTCTGCCAGCAAGCAGATCGCCGAGGTCCTGGCCTTCAAGAAGA
Source organism: Granulicella sp. dw_53 (assembly GCF_018449545.1). GTDB lineage: Bacteria > Acidobacteriota > Terriglobia > Terriglobales > Acidobacteriaceae > Edaphobacter. Next base: position 358,515 of record NZ_JAAVUR010000003.1, read on the forward strand.
CCTTTAGCCCGGCAGAGCAGAAGATGTCCTCCAACCTCGTGCTTGCCTCGCGCAGTGCCCGGCATATTCCCCTCGGCAATCTCGCACGCTTTCTGGATACGGCGCGTCTGACGGACTCCGCAGGCAGACTGCAGGTGGAGATTCATGGAAACCTCTCCCCTGCGTTGATGTCGAGCGCTGTGATGACTGACGTAGTAAGAGCCGGTGGAGGCGATGTCCCGCAGAGCGCCTATGCACAGAGGCATCTGCATGCTCATGTGCAGGCTTCGCAGCTCCTGGAACTGGCGGCGAATCCGGATGTGATGTCGATCCAGGAAGCTGCCCAGGCAAGGACGAACGTAGGCTCGGTGACGTCGCAGGGCTACGTGTCGCATACAGCGAACAAGGCAGTCGCATTGGGCTACACAGGTGCGGGCGTGACGGTGGGTGTGCTCTCCGACAGCGCCTCTCCAGCGCGGGTTGCGGCGTTGGTTGCGAGTGGCGATCTTCCTGGCACCGTGCAGGTGGTGCCAGGGCAGGCAGGCTCCGGAGAAGATGAAGGCACGGCGATGATGGAGATCGTGCACGACATCGCACCGGGAGCGAACCTGGTGTTTGCTTCGGCGTTCAACTCGGAGGCTAGCTTCGCTGCGAATATCCAGACGCTGCGGTTTACCTACCACTGCGACATCATTGTGGACGATGTGTCGTACTTCGATGAAGGCGCGTTCCAGGACGGACCTGTTGCGCGGGCGGTGAATGCAGTCGTCGCGGATGGCGCGTTGTACTTCTCGGCGGCGGCAAACTCCGGCAACCTTACCTCGGGCACCTCGGGCACATGGGAGGGCGACTTCCGGAATGGCGGGGCCGTTACCGGTCCGCTTGCATCCGCCGGAGAGACAGGAAACGTTCACAACTTCGGAACTGCGGGAAGCCCCCAGAACTACGACATCCTGACGGCTGCTTCGTCGGCGATCAGCCTGAAGTGGTCCGATCCATTGGGTGCATCCGGCAACGACTACGACCTGTTCGCGCTGAACTCGGCCGGAACGACGTTGAAGGGCTTCTCCGCCGCATCTCAGACGGGAACGCAAGATCCCTACGAGATCATGGGCGGGTCGAACTGCGGTACGGCATCGGCGTCCGGCTACTGCGGCGCTGCAGGAGATCGTCTGGTGGTGGTGTTGTTCTCGGGAAGTGCGCGTGCCCTGCGGGTCGATACGAACCGCGGTACGCTCTCCATCGCGACAACGGGATCGACCTACGGCCACAACGCAGGCCTGAATACGATCTCTACCGCTGCTACCTACTGGAACAGCGCGAAGACCGGCACCAAGGCCTTTACCGGCGCAGCCAATCCGATCGAGACGTTCAGCTCGGACGGGCCGCGCAAGATCTTCTACAACCCCGATGGCTCGCAGATTACTCCCGGGAATTTGCTCTTCTCGACCAATGGCGGGACGACGCTGCAGAAGCCAGACATCACGGCTGCTGATGGAGGCTATACTGCAACACCGGGCTTCCTTCCCTTCTTCGGAACCTCAGCAGCGGCTCCTCATGCGGCAGGTGTAGCAGCACTGGTGAAGGGGGCCAGACCCAGCCTGACGAATGCGCAGATCAAAGCGATCCTGACCAGTACGACAGTCGACAACATGGCGGCGGGAGTCGATCGGGATTCGGGCTATGGCATCGTGATGGCTCTACCCGCAGTGCAAGCGGCTTTGGCGCTTCCGTAGTCCCTTCGCTAAAGCCATCGAAAGCGGAACAACAACCCAATCTGCGTTTCTCAGGAGAGCATTATGAAATTACGCAATCTATTTTTATCTGCAGTCTGCATCGTGGCAGCACTCGAGTTTACGGCTAACGCCTCTGCCGAAGTGATCGATTCTTTCTCGGGCACCATCGGCACGGGCACGTCGCAGACAGGACGCTTGAGCCGTGACGGAATCATATCGGACTGGTCCAGTTCCAAGACCTTCCCGGGAGAGATCAACACCAGCACAACCTACTACTACTCAACCTATAGCTACACCTCAACCGATCTCTTGTCTGCTTCTTACATCCAGATCGACATGGACAGCACCTCTGCCAACACCTTTATCTCTGCTTATCTGAACAGCTACGATCCGACCAACAAATCCCTGAATTATCTGGGTGATGAGGGTCAGAGCGGCAATTTCTTCGGAGTCGACACAGTGTCGTTCCAGATCGTGGTTCCGGCAAACGGAACCCTGGTTCTGGTGCTTAACACAACCGCTGGGGGAACGACAGGGTCCGCCGATCCGTTCACCATTACAGTCGAGGCGTTTGCCAATACGGATTTCGACGATCCGGCCCCTACTTCCGTTCCTGAACCCGCCACCTTTGTCCTGCTGGGCAGCGGTCTGGTCGGAATGGCCGGTGCTGTACGAAGGAGAATGTCGAAGACCTAGACGCTCGTCCTCTGAGGTTGGACTCCATCGACTGCCTCGGCTCTGCGAACGAAAGTTCTCGGGCTGGGGCAGTTTGTTTTGCGAAGACGAAGTACCGATTCGAAGCGTTGTCAGCTACCGCACTGGAGGGGGTTGAGCCACCAACGTTGAGCCCGCAGGCAGTTTGAGGCGGAGCCGAAGCTGCGCAGTGACCTCACGATGACAGGGGAGGCAGAGGGTCCGGAGGTTATCGAGATCGCACTGGCCTCCTCCTTCAGCGACGGGCCGGATATGGTCTGCGTCCCATAACGAGCGACGGCTGGTGATGGTCTTCATTCCATAGAGGGAGAGGCCAGCGATGCGCGCATTGCCTCGGGCGCGCTTCAAGGCGTTGTAGATAGCCACGGTATCGGCTTCGCACAATGCGCAGATGCCGCGGTCGCGGGCGAAGACCTGGTCGCGAAGGTAGCCTGGATCGGTGCGAAGACGCCACTGGTGAACGCAGTAATCGGAACAGAAGGTTCGGCGTCGGCGGGCGAGGATCTCAAGGTCACACCAGCGGCAGAGGGCGAGGCCGTTCGGCCCTCTGGGCAGTTCGTGCGCCTGGGTGCGGCCGCCGGGAAGAGTGCGGGTTGGATGCATCGCTCGATACGATTTTATGGATATTGCGGAGTTCGCGGGAGTCGCGAGAGATGTTCCCGTCGTGTGGGGCAGTTCAGACCTCGAAGTCTACCTCGATGGGGTCAATGAGCGGTAGAAGCCAGCTAAGAAGCTGCTGGTGGACGGGGTGCTCGTTGTACGCCTCGAAGGTCGCGCGGTCGGGAAACTTCATGACACCACCAAACTCGTACCCCTGGGCGCGGGGAGAGGTGTTGAAGCCGACGACGGTCTCCAAAACTCCGGGAATCTGGCTCTCCAGTGCACGTATGTCGCCAATCATGCGGAGCCTTTGTTCCTCGGTAACGGTAGTTTTCCAGCGAAACGCAAATGTATGGATGAACATGGGGATAGTGTAAACACGGGGCCTTAGAATGGGGAGGGCTGCATAAGTTCATACAGATTCGGGAGGCTGGACAAAATGTCGAAGACGCAGTCGGCGATGGTGGAGTTGGGCACGGTGGCGCCGGCGTTTGAGCTGGTCGATGTGGTATCGGGTAAGGCGATGGGATGCGACGACGTCTTCGCGCTGAGCTGGGACGACGACCGCTCCGATGCTGCCAACAAGATGCCCGGCGGCGGAGCCTCGAAGACCGGCCGGCATGGGCTGCTGGTGATGTTTATCTGCGTCCATTGCCCGTACGTCAAGCATGTGGAGCAGGAGCTGGCGCGGATCGGCGTGGACTACGAGGGCAGGATCGCGATCGCCGCGATCAGCTCGAACGACGTGGTGGCCTATCCGCAGGACGGCCCGGAGGATATGAAGAAGCAGGCGGAGAGGCTGGGATTCCGCTTCCCTTACCTGTTCGACGAGACGCAGGAGGTGGCGCGATCCTATGACGCAGCCTGCACCCCGGACCTCTTCCTCTTCGACGCGGAGATGAAGCTGGTCTACCGCGGCCAGTTGGATGACAGCCGTCCGAAGCGTCCCAGCGGCGGCGGGAACGATATCCCCGTAACGGGCAGGGATCTGCGCGAGGCCATGGACGACGTGATCGCAGGCCGCCGGCCCGATACCAATCAGCGATCGAGCCTTGGCTGCAATATCAAGTGGAAGAGCTGAAGGTTCAGGAAACGAAAGCATCTACAGGTTCAGGAACCATCTACGATGTGAACCGGAAAGAAGGCATTATGTTGGAGACTTTGGAGAAGTTGAAGTCTGGGATTAGGCGCTTCCGGACAGAGGTATATCCGGCGCAGTCCGAGACCTACATCAAGGCAGCAAGCACACCGCAGCAGCCGAAGGCGCTGATCATCGCATGCGCGGACTCGCGAATCGATGTGGAGACCATTACGCAGAGTGGTCCAGGCGAGCTGTTTGTGACACGAAACATCGGCAACCTGGTTCCGGCGTATGGCGAGATGCTAGGAGGCGTGAGCGCGGTGGTGGAGTACGCGGTGTCGGCGCTAAGAGTGAATCATATCGTGGTGTGCGGGCACTCCGACTGCGGCGCCATGAAGGGGCTGCTTGATCCGGAGGGCGTGGCGGCCATGCCCACAGTGGAGAACTGGTTGAAGAACGCGCATACAGCTCTGAGCGTCGCGAAGGCGCTGGCGCGAAAGGATGAGCGTCCCAGCGAGTTGAGGGAACGGGTGACGGAGCAGAATGTGCTGCTGCAGATGCAGCATCTCCGGACACATCCCTCCGTCGCCGGGGCTATGGCGCGGGAGGAGCTGACTATCTCTGGATGGATCTACGACATCGCCAGTGGTCAGGTGAGCATCTGCAAAGAGGGCGGCAAGGTCTTCGTGCCGGTGGAGCTTGAAGGAGCGAAGGCGTGATCGTTCCGAAGACTCCTCAACTGAGGCGAATGCTGCAGTATGTGGGTCTTCCTCTGCTGCTGCTGGCAGGCTTCGACCTGGCAGTGGTGGTGGCGTATAACGGCTTCCACCTGGAGTGGGTGGCGCTGCCGAATATTCCGCTGGCGTTATACGGGTCGGCGATCGGCATCATCCTCGGCTTTCGCAACAACTCGGCGTACTCGCGCTGGTGGGAGGCGCGAACGCTGTGGGGAACGGTGGTCAACAACTCACGCAGCCTGGGACGGCAGGTGACGACGGGCATGCGCGCCAACGGAGCCGCAGAGGCAGCGGAGCTGAAGGAGGTGCAGCGGTGCATGGTGTATCACCAGATCGCGTTCGTGCACGCTCTGCGCCAGCATCTGCGCGGGCTGGAGCCGTGGTGGGAGCTGAAGCCGCTGCTGGAGTCCGCCGGATGCTCCGTCGATGAGATGAAGGGGTTGAGCGAGCAGAAGAACCTCCCGCTGGCCCTGCAGCAGCGCATGGGCAGGATGCTCGACGACTGCCTGGAGCGCGGATGGATGGATCCCATGCAGTGGCGGGCAATGGATGAGAGCCTGAACGATCTGGTCGACGCGCAGGGCGGCGCGGAGCGGATCAAGAACACTCCGATGCCGAAGCAGTACGATTACTTCCCGCAGTTCTTCGTGCAGATCTACTGCGTGCTGCTGCCGTTGGCCTTGGTGACGAGCATGGGTTGGTTTACGCCGTTGGGATCGACGCTGGTAGGGTTCATGTTCCTGGCGCTCGATAAGATCGGACGCGATCTCGAAGATCCCTTCGACAACACGATCTACGACATTCCCATGACCGCGATCTCGAAGACCATCGAGACGAATCTGCGGCAGATGCTGGGTGAGACGGAGCTGCCCGAGCCGGAGAAGCCGGTAGCCGGAGTGCTCTGGTAGGAGCTTTGCAATGAGAGAGCCCCGGTCTCGGCCGGGGCTCTCTTATGTCCGCTCCGTCTTAGGCTACTCGTGTTGCGAGGCGAGAGTTGGGTTGACGGTGGTTGCGTCGGAACCATGCTGCTTCACGATCTTGTTGTAGAGGCCGAGGATCAGGAAGGGAGCGACCCACTGGCCGACGAACAACGCTGCGTGGTCTCTCTTGGCGATCTTGAAGGTTACCGAAGCGGCGATGGAGGCAATGGCCGCGCCGAGGTAGATGCTGGAAGGAACCTTGGAGGTGTAGCTCTCGATGGCGGCGGTGACTTGATCTTCCTGGGCATCGCCAGGCTGTACGCGGTAGTCGGTCATAGGGAATCTCCTTGGGGCGGTTGGACCGCCTTCAAGGGGTGGGATGCCATCTGGAACGAGGTGCGCGAAGCAAATCCTCCATCCAGATGTGAATTATTGATCCGGTGGACGGAAACGGGAATTTTTATGACCCAGGAGTGGACGGTTATAGTTGGAACAGTTCCCCAACATTCAGTGGCGTAAGAAAGAGAGACCTGTTTCATGCAGATTTTCCGCTGTTCACGCTTTCCCTTGTTCGGCTTCCTTGGCTCGGCTCTGCTGGTTGCGTCCGGAGTGGCGCAGGCTCCAGCCGCGAAGGCGGTCTTCGACCCGCGTGAGACCTTCGCTCCGCTGACGCTGCCGACAGGGGTGAACTCCTACCGGTCGAGCGATGGTTCTCCCGGGCCGCTTTACTGGCAGAACGAGGCGAGTTACGAACTGCACGCCGCGCTGGACACATCGGCCAAGCAGTTGAGCACGACCGAAGTTATTACCTATACCAACAACAGTCCGGATGTGCTGCCCAGCCTGTGGGTGCTGATGGAGCAGAACATCTACAGGAAGGACTCGCGCTCGCGAAACGTGGGTGGCGGCGGACGCGGACGGCGCGGAGGCGATCCGAATGCCGAGGTTCCTTCGACGGAGGGCTTCGTGCTGGAGTCGGTGGAGATTGAGTCCGGCAAGACCTCAGCCAAGGCCGACTATGTGGTGAGTGATACACGGATGCAGATTCGGCTCGCGACTCCTCTGGCCTCGAAGGGGCAGGTGAAGATTCACATCAAGTACCACTACGCCATTCCCGGCGTCTGGGGCGGGCGCACGTCGTGGGGCATGAGCGAGAAGGGCGAGATATACGACATGGCGCAGTGGTATCCGCGGATGTGCGTCTATGACGATCTGCGCGGCTGGGACACGCTGCCCTACATCGGCGCGGAGTTCTACCTGGAGTACGGTCACTTCGACTACTACGTGACAGCGCCTTCGGAGATGATCATCGCTGGTTCGGGCGAGTTGATGAACCCGAAGGATGTGCTGACCAGGACTGAGATCGATCGTCTGGAGCAGGCGAAGAACAGCGACGCTACGGTCTACATCCGCAGGCCTTCGGAGATCAACGATCCGGCCAGCCGGCCCAAGCAGGGCGGGACGTTGACGTGGCACTTCCACATGGACCACACCCGCGATGTGGTCTGGACCGCGAGCCCGGTCTTCGTCTGGGACGCTGCGAAGATCAATCTGCCGGACGGAAAGAAGTCGCTGGCCATGAGCGTCTATCCTCCGGAGAGCGTCGGTCCGGACGCGTGGGATAAGTCGACCGAGTACGTCAAGGACTCGATCGAGCACTTCTCCAAGCAGTGGTTCCCGTACCAGTGGCCGGTTGCGGTCAGCGTCGCGGGCTTCTCCACCGGGATGGAGTATCCGGGCGTGGTCTTCGACGGCATCAAGGACAACGGGTCGTTCCTGTTCTGGGTGACGGCGCACGAGATCGGCCACGACTGGTTCCCCATGATCGTCGGATCGAACGAGCGGCGCAGCGCCTTTATGGATGAGGGCTTCAACACCTTCATCGATATCGACGAGTCGGCAACTTACGCGGGTGGCAAGTATGGACCGAAGCGCGACAGCGAGTACTCGGCCGGCGGCGAGCCACCGGACACGATCCTGAAGGTGCTGGACAATCCCGCGGCTCCGGTAGTGATGATGCCGGCGGACGCTTATCCGGGCCAGTTGGGCCATCCGGTGAGCTACTTCAAGGGCGCGTACGGGATGGTGCTGCTGCGCGAGCAGATCCTGGGGCCGGAGCGGTTCGACTGGGCCTTCCGCAAGTACATCAAGGACTGGTCATACAAGCATCCCGCTCCGTCGGACTTCTTCCGCGCGATGGAGAGCGAGGGCGGCGAAGACCTGAGCTGGTTCTGGCGCGGCTGGTACCTGAACAACTGGAAGTACGATGTTGCGGTCGACAAGATCGACGGAGCGACGGTGACGGTCAGCAACCTCGGCCAGTTGGTGCTGCCTACTCCGGTGGAGATCGTCCTAAAGGACGGCACCAAGCTGCGGGTAAAGATTCCCGTCGAGGCCTGGCTGTCCAAGGGAACGTGGATGTGGACGGCTCCGGGCGGCAAGGCTGTCGGCTCGGTGGTAGTCGATCCGGATCACATGCTTCCGGACGACGACCGTAGCAACAACTCCAAGTAGCCGGCGACCGCGGAATCTCGCGGAGAGCCGGAGGAAGGCGTAACGGTGATCCTTGGGATAAAGGCTGATAAGAGCTCCCAGGCTTGAGAGGCTGGTGGCTATTGGCTGCCAGCCTTTTTCTTCTCTAGGAGTGCTTTCATTGCATATCAGGATCTATATGGCCCCCCTCCCCCCCGCCATTGGGGGGTAAATTAGTCACTTTGGGAGGGTTAGCTTTTGACTTTGTGTGCCGTTATTGCCTCACTGGCTTACACCTAAGTATCAAATGAGTTAGGGGCCAGTTTTTAGCTCGGCTCTATCGATGATGGCAAGGATCCTTGGTTGTGCCCGCACTGACCGGCTTCGGGAGCTTATGATTCTGTCTTGTTTAAGCTTCTACTTCTATTTTAGCGATTGGACCATAACTAAAGTGCCACACGGATCTTGCTGATTTAGGAAGAGTTACCTCAATTTTGGGCTTGACACGATGTTTTGCGGGAATATTTGGGTAAAGATTCTGTAACTCTTTGTTCAGAGTGATTTATGTGGCTTCGGGGAGGAGGAGTTCCGATGCGAGTTCGAGCCGTTTTGTTTTCGGTGTTGGCGGGATTGGTGTGGGTAGGGCGTCTTGGGGCTGTGGGGCAGACGACCGGCGGCAAAGACGCGATGCAGGAGGCCAGCAAAGGGCCGGTCGGAAGTGAGAGCAATCCGGTGCGGGTTTCAAGCGGAGCGATGTCGGGATCTGTTTTGCATCAGGTGAACCCAACGTTCCCCCCGTTTCCCGAGGGCACTCAGTTGAGCGGTGGCGGTACGACGATAATGGCCGCCACCATTGATAAGGCGGGGAAGATTGTGAAGCTGGAGGTGATCTCTGGTCGGGAGGCGACGCGGGACGGAATACTTAAGGCGGTGCGGCAGTGGACTTTTAAGCCTTATCTGCTCAATGGGGAACCAGTCTATGTGCGGACCACGATTGTTCTGGAAATTCTATTCGGAAGGTAAGGAAGAAGAGGATAACCGCAGATCGTGCGGCTTCGCCGCCGCAACCGATTAGACACGACGCATGGGTTGGGGTTTCCAGCTGACAACCGTCCTCTGCCAGACTCTCTTTTTCTGGGAGGACCGCGGCGATCGCGCCCTTTGCCTTCGTTCCCGGATCGGGAGACGGCGAACACTGGATTCGAAAGCTCTATAGAATGTTCAGATCCCAACAATGAAGATCAGTCGGGGCATCAACGTAGTCTGGAACCAAGAATGGAAGACACTCGATGAAGATGCCTAGCGTTCTAGTAGTCATGGTGGGGCTGATGATAGCTGGGTCTGCGGTGGCGCAGGAGGGTGGGAACGGGTCGGTGCTGAGGCACGACGATGCTCCGGCGACCACCACGGAGAGTGATGCGAACTCGGTGCGGGTCTCGGCGGCGGTGATGGCGGGGTTGAATACCTTCAAGGCAGACCCTCCCTATCCGGAACAGGCCAGGCAGGCGCGTGTGAGCGGAACGGTCGTTCTGTCCGTCGTGGTCAATCGTGAAGGCAAGGTTACAAGGGTGGCTGCGATCTCTGGACCTGTGCTGTTGCGGGATGCGGCGCGGGAGTCGGTGCAGAAGTGGACGTACAATCCATATTTACTGAACGGTAAAGCGGTCTCGGTACAGACGACAGTTATGGTGGATTTTTATCAAGGGAAGTAAATCGCGTTTCAGTGGTTAATCCTTTAGTCCATGATTGAAACGTTGGCAATCTCTGGTTACCGCTCTCTTCGCGATCTTGTTCTTCCACTCGGCCGCATCAGTCTTGTTACAGGAGCAAATGGCAGCGGAAAGTCCAGCCTGTACAAGGCTCTCCGGCTACTCGGCGATGCGGCGCTCAACTCCGTTGTGGCCTCGCTCGCCCGTGAAGGCGGTCTGCCTTCTGCGTTATGGGCAGGTCCCGAGACCATCGCACGCTCCGTCCGCCAAGGAGACCACGATGTGGAAGGAACAGCATCCGGCAGACCCGCGAGTCTGAAGCTCGGCATCGCATCCGATGTCTACGGATACAGCATCGAGCTTGGCTATCCTCCTCCAGCCTGGGCGACCGCCTTCAGCCTCGATCCAGCGATCAAACGAGAGTGCATCTGGCACGGAGGGCTCTACCGGAAGGCCTCCACCCTGGTTGACCGGCACAACAACTTTGTTCATCTGCCTGGAAAGCGCACCCGGGAAGATGTGACCCTGACCCAGAATCTGAGCGCAGCGGATAGCATGCTTGCGAGCATCGCCGATCCGCAACGCGCTCCAGAGATGCTCGCAGTCAGGGAGTCCATCCGGAGATGGCGTTTCTACGACGGCTTTCGTGCGGACATAGCATCTCCAGTTCGGACCCCGCAGATTGGGACCTTCACTCCCGTACTAAGCAACGATGGAACGGATCTGCCTGCGGCACTTCAGACGATCTTAGAGATCGGCGATAAGGAGGCTCTGGCGCGGACGGTCAACGATGCCTTCCCAGGCAGCCGAATCCAGATCGAGGTGCAGGCTGGCCGCTTCGAGGTGAAGCTGCGGCAGCACGGTCTGCTGCGAGGACTCTCCGCGGCAGAGCTGTCGGACGGAACGCTGCGGTTTTTACTGTGGACCGCGGCCTTGCTCACTCCGCGGCCACCGGAGCTGATGGTGTTGAACGAGCCGGAGACGAGCCTTCATCCGGATCTGATTCCGGCCCTTGGGCGGCTGATCCAGGCGGCGTCCGAGCGAAGTCAGATCATCGTCGTCTCGCATGCGCAGTCGCTCATCGAAGATCTCAGTGGAGCCGCAAGCTGCAAACGACTCCATCTCGAGAAGTCCTTTGGAGAGACGACCCTCGCGGGAGCCGATCTCTTCAATACTCCGCTGTGGCATTGGCCGTCCCGCTAGCTGATTAACGTTTGACGGTCTCGATGCTGGTGATCTCGCCGTCGCGCATGTGGAGGATGCGGTCGGCGATCTGCGCGGCCTCTGGGTTGTGGGTGATCATGAGGACGGTCTGGTTCAGCTCGCGGCTGGAGGTGCGGAGCATAGCCAGAACAGCGTCGGAGTTCTTGGTGTCGAGGTTGCCGGTGGGCTCGTCGGCGAGGACGATGGAAGGGTGCGTGATGAGGGCGCGGGCGATGGCGACACGCTGCTGTTCGCCGCCGGAGAGCTCGTTGGGACGGTGATCGAGACGGCCGCCGATGCCGAGGAGCGCGGTGAGGTGATCGAGCAGGGTCTTGTCCAGGGGGCGTTTGGGGGAGGCGCCGAGGTTGGCGATGTCGTGGGCGATCTCGATGTTCCCCATCGCCGAGAGCGTGGGAAGCAGATTGAAGCGCTGGAAGATGAAGCCGATGCGGGCGCGACGCATCTTGGTACGGTCGGCGTCGGAGAGGCTGGAGAAGTCGGTGCCGTCGATGGTGACGGAGCCCGAGGTGGCCGGAGTAAGGCCGCCTAGGATATGGAAGAGGGTGGACTTTCCCGAGCCCGAGGGTCCGACGATGGCGACGAACTCGCCGGGCTCGACGGAGAAGCTGACGTTGCGAAGGGCGGGGACTTCGAGCTTGCCGGAGCGGTAGGTCTTGCCTAGGTTCTGGGCGATGATGATCGGTGGCATGTCTAGATAAAGTCTATCTTGATTCAAAGGGGATGCGATGAACGTGCGAGAGCTTTTGCTGGGCGGGCTGGCCGGCTGGACAGGAATCGGGCTGGCTGGAGTGGTGATTTCTCTGGCGCGGCAGGAGCGGGAGAGGGTTCGGAAGGGCCTGATGTGGCTGGTGGCAGTCTGGGTGGTATACCTGACGGTCGTGGTGGGAGTCTCGATCGCGCAGCCACAGCGGGTGGTGGCGTTGGGGCAGAGTCAGTGCTTCGGAGTGATGTGTTTTGCGGTGACCGGGGCGGAGGAGGTGCCGCAGTTTGTGGGGAAGAACGCGGTAAAAGACGGGAGCCGTCTGGTGCGGGTGACCGTTCGGGTGAGAAATACGTCGCGGAAGACCTCCGAACGCGAGAGGCGGATTCGGGCTTATCTGCTGGACGGGCAGGGCAGGAGATGGGCAGAGTCAAGCGGAGTCAGCGGAAATCCGTTGAACCGGCAGGTGGCGGCCGGGCAGGAGATGATCAGCGAGCCCATGTTCAAGGTGCCGGCGGATGCGACGGAGTTACGGCTGCAGCTCACGCGTGGGCGATGGCAGCCGGGGGCTCTGGTGATCGGCGATGCGGACGCTCCCTGGCATCGTCCGACGGTGGTGATGCTGGGCCGGTGAGGGGAATCAGGAGGGTGGAGGGTTGGAGTTGAGGAAGGAGTGGAGCGTGACGTCCTCCAGAAAACTGACCTCGATGCGGAGGAGGACGATCTGGCCGAGGTCCGCGGGAGTGGACATGTGCTGCCGACAGGTACAGAGGTAAGTGAGCGCGATGTGGGCGGAGCGAGTGAGTTCGACGCCGGCTGAGAGGATCGCCGCGTAGAGATCGAGGATGGAGCGAAGCTGGATCTCGACGTGGAACTCCAGGGTGGCAGGAGAGATGATCCTGCGGTCCAGGATCCAGCCGCCGCAGTCCGCAAAGGTCTCATTGAGGAGGGGCAGGACGGAGGCGCGCTCGTCGTAACTGAAGCTTTGAATGGCGAGTGGCTGCATAGTCGGCAATTGGTTCGTACTTCCCTTCCTGGTGTTCATCGGAGCATGAGGCTCAGAGAATGAGGAGGAATGAAAACCGTAGTCACGTTGACTAATAGGTAAACTGGAGCCGGTTCAGGATGGGGATACCATGGGGTGGAGGTGCGGCATGGTGATTGGGTTGGGAACGGATCTGATGGAGATCGAACGGATCCAGGAGAGCATCGAGCGGTATGGGAATCGATTTCTGGAGCGGGTGTTTACTCCGGGGGAGATCGAGTTCTGTATGCGAAAGAAAGCCTCCGCGGAGAGCTTTGCGGCGCGGTTTGCGGCGAAAGAGGCCGGAGCCAAGGCGCTGGGAACGGGAATCAGTAGGGGAGTGAACTGGAAGGAGATCGAGGTGCGACGGCAGCCGGGAGAGAAGCCCACGCTGCATTGGAGCGGAAGGGCGGCGGAGAGGGCGAGGATGATGGGTATAGTGAGAACAGAGTTAAGCCTGACGCATAGCCGGTCCGTGGCGATGGCGGTTGTGGTGGTGGAGAGCTAACCGGGGACTATAGATTGAAACCTTGGACTCAATTTCGGCATCCATATATGACATAAAGCTTTATAAAACGTAGAACGGGAATCGGTGGCAAAATCTCTTCCGATCTTCCGCGCAGTTTGTTTGAGTCCATCGCAGAGAGCGGTAAGGTATTCTTTTGCTATCTGTTGAGTGAACGCTCCCGGATCGGTTTGGTTTGGTGGGTGTGCGGGACCAGTCTTTGAGGGAGTGTTATGCCGAGTCAGCAGGAAGTCCGTTGGTCGCAGCTAAAGGTTGGGGTAATCGTACTCGTAGCGGCGGTAATCCTGACGACGTTGCTGTTCCTGATGACGAGTGCGTCAGGTATGGGAATTCTGTCGCACAAGCTGACGATTACAACGTACTTTGAGAACTCCGCTGGCCTGAAAGAGGGCGCCGCGGTCAACCTGCAGGGCGTCACGATCGGAACGGTGAAGACGGTGACGGTGGTGACCGATCCGGCGCGCAAGCTGACTCCGGTGAAGGTTGTGATGAAGCTGAACGAGAAGTTCTCTTCGAGCCTGAAGAAGGATTCGAAGGCTGCGCTGACCACAGTGGGAGTGCTGGGCGACACGGTGGTCGACGTGAACAGCCAGTTTGCCGCAGGGCCGCTGTTGCAGGACGGCGACGAACTGAAGACTCTGGAGACTCCCAGCCTTACGGACGTGGTGAAGGCCAGCCAGGGCACGATCGAGAGCCTGAATGTAATTTTGGCGAAGATGAACGTGGTCGTCGACAATCTTCAGTCGGGCAAGGGATCGATCGGGATGCTGATCAACAACCCCGATCTGTACAACAAGGCCAATGCAACAGTCGACGAACTCCTGAAGCTGGAGAAGAATCTGAACAACGGCCGCGGCTCCATCGGCAAGCTGATGACCGACGATACGCTGTACAACCGGCTGAACGATACAGCCGGCAAGCTGCAGAACATCGCCGCCTCTCTGGATAAGGGCAAGGGTACGGCGGGAATGCTGCTGAAGGACGACTCGATGTACAAGAACCTGAACTCGACGCTGGCGCACGCGAATTCCCTGCTGGCGGATGCGGACGCGGGTAAGGGCGGTCTCGGCCTGTTGACCAAGGATCCGAAGTTTCGCCAGGATCTGAGCAATACGCTGACGCAGGTGAATACATTGATCTCAGGCGTGAACGAGGGCAAGGGAACGCTGGGCAAGCTGACTCAGGACGAAGCGGTGTACACCAACCTGAACAAGCTGCTAACCGAGAGCACGACGTTGGTTACGACGATTCGACAAGACCCGAAGAAGTACCTGACGATCCACCTCAAGATCTTCTAAGCATTCGAAAGTTCAAAACGGAGACGCCGAGCCATCATGGCTCGGCGTTTCTGCTTTGACGTGGAAGAGGGGTTTGGTATTGTTGCGTACCGCTCCGTCTATAAGTTCTACGTCCGCGAAACTGAGCCCCAACGCGAAAGGAAGTCTATGCTTTTGAAGTCACTCGCCACCCTTGTTGTCGTCTCCACTGGCCTTGCCGTGGGACAGACGCCATCCTCACCCGCAACGGCCAGCGCTCCGAAGGCTGAACCGAAGAAGCCGGTGAGCTTCGATCTCTCGGCGATCGACAAGACTGTCGATCCTTGTACGGACTTTTACGCCTATGTGTGCGGCAACTGGAAGAAGAACAATCCGATTCCCGACGACCAGGTGCGATGGGGCCAGTTCAACGCGCTGGCGGAGCGGAACAACTACCTGCTGTACGCCGACCTGAAGGCCGCGGCAGACGCGCCAAAGACGCCCTTGCAGACGCAGTATGGCAACTACTTTGCCGCGTGCATGAATGAAGATCTGGCGAACAAGCTGGGGACCAAGCCGATCGATCCTGCGCTGAAGGCGATTGCAGCCTGGAACGACAAGAAGACGCTGGCAGCGCTGGTAGTCTCGATGGAGGAGAAGTATTCGACGAACCTCTTTCTAAGGTTCGGGTCGGATCAGGATCAGAAGGACTCGACGAAGCAGATCGGGGACCTCGACCAGGGAGGACTGAGCCTGCCGGACCGGGACTACTACCTGAACGACGACGAACGCTCGAAGACGCTGCGCACGCAGTATCTGGAGCATTTGACGAAGATGTTCGTCCTGCTGGGGGATACGCCGGATGCCGCGGCCGTCGAGGCGAAGAATGTGATGACGGTGGAGACGGCGCTCGCCGAAGGGTCACTCGCGCGGGTCGACCGGCGGACGCCAGCGAATGTCTACCATGTGATGACGATCGATGAGTTGCAGACCATGACGCCGGAGTTCAACTGGCGGGTTTATCTCGCCGGAAAGAAGGAGAGCGGGCTGAAGACCATCAATGTAGCGACTCCTGGGTTCTTCAAGGCGATGAACCAGGAGGTTGGATCAGCAGATCTGGCGACGCTGAAGAGCTATCTTCGCTGGCATACGCTGCACCAGCGCGCGGCGAACCTGAGTGAACCTTTTGTGAAGGAGAACTTCAACTTCTTCTCCGCCACGATGGCTGGGCAGAAGGAGATGACGCCGCGTTGGAAGCGATGCACGATGGGGACTGACCGGGCTCTAGGCGAGGCCGTAGGACAGGATTGGGTGGCGAAGAACTTTCCTCCGGCGGCCAAGGACAATATGGAGAAGCTGGTGAAGGCCCTGGAGGCCGCGCTGGACGAAGACATCAAGCATCTCGACTGGATGAGCGACGCCACCAAGCTGGAGGCGAAGAAGAAGCTGGACGCCTTCCGCGACAAGGTTGGGTATCCGGAGAAGTGGCGGGACTACTCGAAGCTGGTGATAAAGCGGGACGATTATGTCGGAAATCTGCAGCGGGTCGATGCGTTCGACGATCGGCGCGATCTGGACAAGATCGGCAAGCCGGTGGATGAGAAGGAGTGGGGGATGACGCCGCCCACGGTGAATGCGTACTACAACCCTTCGATGAACGACATCAACTTCCCTGCTGGAATCCTGCAGCCTCCCTTCTACGACTTCAAGATGGATCCGGCGGTGAACTTCGGCGGAATCGGAGTTGTGATCGGCCATGAGATGACGCACGGCTTCGACGACCAGGGCAGTCAGTTCGATGCAACCGGAAATGTGCGGTCGTGGTGGACTCCCGAGGACCGCAAGGAGTTCGACAAGCGGACGAACTGTGAAGTCGAGGAGTACAGCGGGTTCGAGGTGGCTCCCGGGCAGAAACTGAACGGCAAGCTGACGCTGGGAGAGAATACGGCGGATAACGGCGGCCTGCATATCGCCTATGCGGCGTTGATGAACGTGCTGGCGAAGGAGGGTGCGTCCGCGACGGCTCCGATCGACGATTTCACTCCCGCGCAGCGATACTTCATCGGCTTTGGCCAGGTGTGGTGCGAAAACACGCGGGAACAGACTGCGCGGATACGGGCGAAGACCGATCCGCACTCGAGCGGACAGTGGCGGGTGAACGGCTCTGTACAGAACTTCGATGAATTCGGCAAGGCGTTTGGCTGCAAGGTAGGCCAGCCGATGATGCCGGCAAATAGCTGCCGAGTCTGGTAAGAGCAGGCACAAAAGTAGAGCGGACCCGGGTCTTCCACCGGGCCCGTTTTGCTGCCATCCGGTGACTGGACTTGATATCGTCCGAGGGAGCCTCGGGGACGGCTGGAGGCAAGAAGATGGCTCCGGGTTGTCTGCAAAGTGGCACAAAGTCGTCGTAGCTTCTACAATAACGACAGGATTCGTACCCCACAGAGTTGCTCGCAATCAAAGTGGTTAGAGATAACCGCTGGCGAGGATTAAGGAAACGCATGAAGTTGAGCAAGATCGGCCGGATCTCAATGGCCTTCGTAGTATCCGTAGCGATGGGTCTGGGCATGACGTCGTGTGGTGGTGGCACGGTCGGTTTTATGTGGGCCCTTGGCACACAATTTAACCAGATCAGTGGCTTTAAAATCGATAACTTCACGGGCAATCTGACGAACATCGTCGGGACCCCCTTTTCTTCAGGCGGGACAAATCCGGTTTCCATCGTGGTTCGTACAGGTGGGCGCTACGTCTACGTCGTGAACAAGGGCGCGGGCACCTCGGCTGGCAATGTCGCTGAGTTCAGCGTGGGCGGCGACGGCGTCCTGACGTTCCAAGGAACTTTTACCACACAGGGAAAGACCCCGGTGTGGGCTGCCATGGACACTTCCGGCAACTTCCTGTATGTCCTGGACCAGCTCTCGCCGGACGGCGTGAACGGGGATATCACGGTATTCTCGATCGCTGCCGACACCGGACGGCTTTCCCTGGTGCCGAACAATTCCTTTAAGAACCCGGATGGCACACAGCTCACGTACTTCCCAGTGGGTTCGAAGCCCATCATGACGCGGATGACCGGTGCCTGCCTGTTCACGGTGGATTCGGGAGACAACACTGTCTTCGCATACGGCACCAACAGCAGCACGGGACAGCTTACGACGACGACCAACTCCACGATCACGACGCAGGCGACGAGGCTGACCTCGATCAACGCGGGCTCGACCTATGTCTACCTGACGGATGCGGGTGCAACTCCTGACAGTTCGGGCGGCTTCATCCTTCCTTATACGGTCGGCACCAACTGCTCTCTGCAGACGCTGACCGGCGGATCGGTACCGAATCTGCCGCTTACGTCCAACCCGTCGTACTCGTTTACTGACCTTCGCAACCGTTACCTTTATGTCTTGAACCAGTCGACGACGAACACGATGAACGCCAGCAGCACGATCTCGGCGTTCACGATCGACCAGACGAACGGCAAGCTGCAGCCGATTGCGGACTCGAACAATCCGTACCCCATCGGCGCGGGGCCGATGTGCATGGTGGAGGATCCGACGTTCCAGTACGTGTATACGTCGAATAACGTCTCCAACACGGTGACTGGCAAGATCATCAACCAGAACACGGGCCAGCTTTCGGATCTGAGGCGAGGATCTTCCTTCCCGTCGACGGGCCAGCCTACGTGCCTTGTTATAAGTGGCAGCGTCAACTAAGACGACTAGATGACGAAATTGAGGATGGCAGGGTCTCACTATCAGGGCCCTGCCCCGACGGAATATTTTTCTACAGCAGCACAAGATATGGCGGGCGGAAACGATTTGCCCCGGAGCAAAGAAGTACATGGCTTTGAATAGGATTGGCCGCGGAGCAATGGCCGCAAGTTTGTCTGTTGCGATTGGACTGGGGCTTACGGCTTGCAGCCGCACCTATACCGTGGCCTATGTCTACATGACAACGGCCAAGGCCGATCCTGGCCTGATAAACGGTTACAAGGTGGACTACCAATCGGGCGATCTAACCCCGCTTGAGGATTCTCCTATCCCTACTGGCGGTAGGAACCCCGTTACCGTGGTAGCCGCGCCGAACAGCAAGCATATTTACGTAGTCAATCACGACGACTCTACCGTGGTGTGGTTCGCAATCGGAACAGACGGCAAACTTTACCCGCAGAAGACCTACAACACGACGGGAAGCTTTCCAACAGCCGCAGCGATCGACCCTGCAGGTAAGTTCCTGTATGTGACGTTCACTTTTCAGTCGGGGTTTACGACAGCGCTGCCAGGAGCGGGCGGGATTGCCGTATTCCCTATCGCTGCCGACAACTCGCTGGGGACTCCGCTAACGCAGTCCGCAAATACGGGCCTGAACCCGATGGGAATCGTAGCCAGCGGTCAGTTTGTCTACGTGATCGATCAAGACCCGGCTACGACACTGAACCTGCTTGGCTACTCGGTTAATTCGACGACGGGTTCTCTGACGCCGCTGCCGGGCGTGACGATCAATCCCGGCAATACTACTTCAACCGGATTCCAGATAGGGGCAACGCCCGCTGGCATACTGGAAGACGCATCGCTGAAGCATCTCTATGTTACGGACCAGCTAGGGAACCGGGTGGTTGGTTACTCCATCGCGGCTAACGGAGTTCCCACGCAGATATCGAACGGCATCGCCACGACAGACGCAGGGCCCGCTGGGCTGACCATCGAAGCCAGCGGCAAGTTTATGTACATTGCGAACGTCACGGCTGGCACCATCAGCGGATACACCTTTGGAACGAACGGCGAGCCGATCCGTTCGACGGTCGCTGGAAGCGTCCAGTCTGGTACCGGAACGAACTGCGTCACGACAATTGGCGCACCGAGCAGCCAGGACCCAAGTCATGCGCTTTATCTGTACGCATCGAATAACCTTACCAGCAACGTGACTGGTGAGCAGGTGAGTACAGTAGACGGCAGCTTGAAACAGATTCAGGGCACTCCCTTCGGCGGAAGCGCACTGCCGACCTGCGTTGTTAGCGTTCCGTCTTTCCCGCACTAAGCGGCAACATTCGGATGCGACTTAAGACTATTTGTTATTCGGTCGGCGAAAGCCGCCGGGATGAAGGAACCAGATGAAATTCACTAGACTAAGCCGCGGAACCCTGGCTTCAATGATGACTTTGGCAACGCTGCTGGGCCTCTCTGCCTGCGCGCGGGATTACACGGTTGCTTACCTTTACATGACGGGCTCGAACCAAGGTGCAGCCGGCGCACTCACGGCCTATGCGATTGATTTCCAGCAAGGGTCGCTGGTGCGGATCGGAAGCCCAGTCCCCACCGGAACCACTCCGATCAGCATTGTTACCTCGCCGAACGGGCTGTTCTTGTATGTCGTGAACCAAGGCGACTCGAGCGTGCAGGAGTTTGCCGTCCAGGGTGATGGAACGGCCGTCTCCAAGAACACCTATAAGACAACAGGCTCGCTTCCGACTGCAGCGGCTATCGACCATAGCGGCAAGTTCCTCTATGTGACATACACCTACCAGACAGGCTTTTCGGCAGCTACGCCAGGGCCCGGTGGAATCTCGATCTTCCCAATCAATGCGGATAACTCTTTGGGAACTCCCTCCAATGTCAACGTGGGCAACAAGCCAGTCGCTATAACGGCCAGCAACTTAAGCAATTTCGTCTATGTAGTCGACCAAGAGGTCTCGCCGAATGCCGTGGTTCTGGGCTTCGCAGAGAATGCCACCAGCGGCGCACTGACTCCCCTATCCGGCACTGTGATTACAACGGTTGCCGGTAAGACGGTGGCGACGGGGTATGCGGTCGGTACGACGCCAAGCGCGATCGCGGAGGATCCGACTTCACGGTTTGTCTATATCACCGACCAGGCAACCAACCAACTCTACGGCAAGGTCGTCCAGGCTGATGGTTCGTTGCTCTCCATGGTGAACGGACCTTTCCCGACGGGACTCTTTCCTCTGGGGATCACGATCGACCCACGCGGGAAGTTCCTGTACGTCTCAAATTTCAATGCTGGCACGGTGGGCGCCTACGCGATCGACCAGGCGACTGGCACACCGGCTAACTCAAACGGTTCTACTGCGGTCCCAGTGAAGTTTGGCCCGACGTGCCTGACTATCGAGCCTGCACTTGGTATTTACCTCTTCGTATCCAACCAACTGGACGGAACGGTCTCGGGATTGAAGCTTGATCCGCACAATGGCGGATTGACCACGATTCAGAACAGCCCCTTCCCGGGCTCGGGTACTCCGACCTGTGTTGCCTCGGCCCCGAATGGATCGCATGCTACTCAGATCGTTCAACCCTAGATATCGGGATGGATGATTGCTAAAAAGCCCCGCTCTCGCGGGGCTTTTTGCTGCTTGCCATACCTAAGCCGATGGAAGATCCGCGCTCCCAGTGGAGATGAGCTAGTAGGTGATTATCGATGGACAGAGGGAGCGCGATACTTCTCTTCGAGCCTGGATGAGAGTGATTGCATTCACCGCAAGCCCAAGCCTATACGGGCGTGACAGCCGGTTTAGGTTTGCGGGAGAAGCGGCGGATGATCGCTTTGCGGGAGGGGTTCTCCACCAAACGAAAGGCGGCGTAAGCCAGTATCAGGAGCGCTACGTAGGAGAGCCAGGGATCCCAGGCGGCGAGATGGAGACGCTCTGGCAGGTGATAGGCATGGATGAGGATGAAGACGTTGAAGTGGAGGAGGTAAAGGGCGAAGGTAGCTTCCCCCAGAAGCACGAGGGGACGAGCGGAAAAGATCGAGGAGATGAGGTTCGGTCCGGCTAGTCCCAGGGTGAGGAGGCTAAAGAGAGGCACGAGTAAGCCGCCGTGCATCATGAGGTAGGGTACGTGCTTCACGGCTCCCGTATAGAAGAAGAGGCCGAGCAGCGTCAGAGCCAGGATCGCGACGCCGAGGCGTTGGCGGGGATTAAACGGAAGCAACGGGTGGAGCTTCGCCAGGGTGACTCCAGCGAGGAAGGTACAGACGTACGGCGGCGGGGTGTATTTGAGGAACCGCAGAAGATGGGTAGAGCTATAGCGGTCGGCCGGGGCGGCGAGGTGGTCAGGGTTGAGGAGGATATAGAAGATGTGGGGCAGAATCCCGAAGACCCAAAGCACGAAGAACAGCGCGATGAGGCGCGTGCGCGTGTTGAGCCAGTGCATCCTGGTGGCCCAGGCGTACAGGAGAAAGGGGAAGGCGAAGTAGAACATCACCTCGCAGGAGAGGGTCCAGGCGACAGTGTTGCCGAAGGTGGCGAGGTTGGGGCTCCACCCCTGGAGGAGGAAGGGGGTGAGGAGGACGCCGCGCCAGAACTCAGCGTGGGAGCGCGAGGCCCACTCGTCCCTCAGCATGTGGACAGAGATGAGCAGGACGAGGAGGTAGATGGGGTAGAGACGGGAGAAACGGGCCAGCCAGAACTCGCGCTTGCTGAGGGTAAGGGCGCGGTCGGAGTAGTTGTAGGTGAGGATGAAGCCGGAGAGTAGAAAGAAGAAGCCGACGAAGACGTAGGCGCTATCGATGATGGGATAGAGGACGCCTAGATGAGGCGGGGTAAAGTGGAACAGAATGATGAAGATAGCGAGAAGGGTTCGGATTCCCGTGAGAGCGGGGAGCGAAGGCTTCCTGGCAGACGCAGGGACCGAAGGGTGCGGTTGTTCTGAGCGAAGATGTTGCGGTTCCTGTACCAAAATGCCTGCTGTCATCAAGGAGTCCCAGGTGGATTAGCCCTGCCCCTCAATTGGATGCAAAGCTCTTGGTAATTAGTCAGACACTCTTTGGACGGGTTTTATGTGTCCGATGGCGACGCTGGAGCACTTTTCGCTTAGATAAGCTCCCGGAAGATTATCCCGAGTGCCTTAAAGAGCAAATTCTCCTCGTCGATGGACGGGCTAGTTTGAGGCCGGGCTTACGCAGTTACGAGTGAGCCTAGCTGCTCTCCGCTGACCACGCGAACGATATTTCCCTCTTCACGCATGCTGAAGACCATCATCGGCATGTTGTTGTCTTTACACAGGGAGACGGCGGTCTGGTCCATAACGCGAAGATTGAGGCGCTGGATATCGGAGTAGGTGATCGTGGGGAGCTTGGTCGCGGTGGGATCTGTCTTGGGGTCGGCAGTGTAGATACCGTCGACGGACGTCGCCTTGAGGAGGATGTCAGCCTTAATCTCCATGGCGCGCAGGCTTGCCGCAGTATCGGTGGAGAAGTAGGGGTTTCCAGTACCAGCGGCGAAGATGACGATGCGGCCCTTTTCAAGATGGCGCATGGCGCGGCGGCGGATGTAAGGCTCGGCGACCTCATGCATCTCGATGGCGGACATCACGCGGCAGAAGAGGCCCAGCTTTTCGATGGCGTCCTGAAGCGCGATGGCGTTAATGACCGTGGAGAGCATCCCCATGTGGTCCGCGGCGACACGATCCATGTCGATGGCCTGCTGGGCGACGCCACGGAAGAAGTTTCCTCCTCCAACGACGATGCCGATCTCGCAGCCGAGCGCGTGAACAGCGGCAATTTCAGCGGCTACTTTGTGGATGAAGATGGCATCGATACCGAAACCGCGGCCTGCGGCCAGGGCTTCTCCGGAGAGCTTGAGGAGGACTCTTTTGTACATGTCAGGTTTAAGTATCGCATGGGGTGGCGAAGGTTCGTGTTGAGAGGATTTCACGTAGACGAATGGCCCCACTTTTATGACCGGATATGGTGCTGGCGATGGTCTCCTCTCTTCGTCACAATATCCCTATTTATAGGGTTCTTTAGACGACTGCGTTTTGACGGATGACCTGTTTGTAAAAGTCCGCGCTGAGTTTGGGGGTTCGTTTCTGGGTCGCGAAGTCGACGTAGATGATACCGAATCTCTTGTCGTAGCCGTCGGCCCATTCAAAGTTATCCAGGAGACTCCAGAGAAAGTAGCCTTTGACCGGAACGCCCTCGGCGACTGCGCGCTGTAGCTGGGTGAGGTAGTTCCGCAGGAACATCACCCGATCCGTATCGTAGATATGGCCGTCGGGCATGATCTTGTCGCTGGAAGATGCACCATTCTCAGTGATATAGATCTCCTTTACCTTCCAAAGTTCGGCTACGAGCTTTGGCGCCCAGTACAGTCCTTCCGGACCGACCTTCAACCATGGGCTGAACATGTGGGGATAGGACTCAGGCGATGGAACGATCGTGTAGCCCTGCTCAGAGCTGTCGGCACGGACGTAGGCGGGCTGGTAGATGTTGATGCCGGTGAAGTCCATTGGGCTGCGGATGATGTTCATCTCCTCCGCGGTAAACTTTGGAGCGTCTCCGCCCAATCGCTTGAGGTAGAGGTCCGTGTAGCGGCCCTCCTGGACGACGGTCAGGAACATGGCGTTCTCTTCTCGCATAGCTTTGCGAGCCGCCGCTATGTGTTCTGTCGACTCGAAGACGGGTGTCGCGGCTGTCAGGTTGTCGGCGATGCCCACCTTTGTTCCGGGCCGAGCCTGGTGACGGATGGCCTGTACGGCCATGCCATGAGCGAGTACGACGTGATGGGAGAGTTGCGCGACACGCTTTGCATCGAGCTTGAGGCCAGGTGCGTGAACTCCGTCACGATAGCCGAGCTCGACGAAGGTCCGCATCTCGTTCATCGTCATGAAGTGGCGCACACGGTCGGAGATCTTCCCAGCGGTGTAGCCGGCATAGTCGGCGAAAGCCTTGACGGTGTCACGGTTCTCCCAGCCACCCTTGTCCTGAAGGGTCTGCGGCAGATCCCAGTGATAGAGCGTGCAGAAGGGCTGAACTCCGGCGGCGAGGAGCTGATCGATCATCCGGTTGTAGAAATCCAGGCCCACGAGGTTGGGCGCTCCCGTGCCGTTGGGGAAGATGCGTGACCATGCAATGGAGAACCGGCAGGTCTTCAGGCCGAGGTCCTTCATGAGCTGGATATCCTGCTTGTAGCGATGGAAGTAGTCGTCGGCAACATCGCCGGTATCGCCGTTGTAGGTCTTGCCTGCAGTGTGGGAGAAGGTGTCCCAGATCGAGGTCCCTCTTCCTCCCTCGTGAACTGCGCCTTCTACCTGATAGGAGGCAGTCGCGGAGCCCCAGAGGAAGCCCTTCGGAAACTCGCGGCCTGCTTGCTGCGATGAGGCTGTCCCTTGCTCAATCTCCGGGGCTGCATTGGCGATTCCAGGAAGGTAAAGTGCCGCGGAAGAGGCGCCGAGCGCACGGACGAGAGTTCGCCTCGAAAACTTAGTCGACATGGAGATTCCTTATTCTGCAGGCCTATGGAAGCAGGTGGGGGTTTCAAGGGAGCAAGACGAAGCTTGCTCTCTGTCACGGGAGCGGTGAGCGCGACTAATTAATTGTAGCGGGGCAAGAACGGATTGCAGAGGCGCAAGGAGCTTCGAGCGCAGGATGATGTTTATTCGAGTTGTAAATCAAAGCACTATCAACGACGGGCAATGTACCCAATGTGCCGATGCGAGTTGGATCTCTGCATTCGCTCCGGCACATTGGATGTCATTGGGTTAGAACTGCAGCTTGAGAGCAAACTGCAGTTGACGTGGGACGTAATTCGGATCGGTCTGTGCAACCGTTCCGAAGGCAGAGTTGCCTAGTTGTGTGCTGCTGTTACCACCGTTGTTGTTGATGTAGAAGTTCGGCGTATTCGAGAGATCGAATGCCTCTGCCCGGAACTGTACCCTGAAGCGTTCCGTAATGGGGAACGTCTTGAAGAGAGACAGGTCGATATGACGGAAGTGAGGACCGGTAAGCGAGTTCCGATGAGTACTGCCAACCGTTCCCAAGGTCTGGGGCGCGAAGGCGGTGATATCAAAGAACTCATCGTTCGTCTTATGGCTGAGTGACGTACCGTGAATCTGGTTTGGCCGATCGGAGCCTCCATTGAAGATCGGACTTGCACGATTGCTGAAGCCTCCAGCATTGCTGCTGTTAATGATCGTGAAAGGTTTGCCGCCCTGCCAGACCGCGATGGTATTTGCCTGCCATCCAGCCAGAGCGAATCCTTTGACACCGGTAAAGTTCTTTCCGTACTGAAGTTCATAGTTCAATGAAAGCGCAAAGCGGCTACCGATGTTGTTTTCAGCGATGCCATACTCGGTCTGCCGGATACGGGTAGGATCAGCATTGCTCCAACCCTGCTGCCCCTCTTCAGAGAAACCAGTGACGTCGCTCATTGCCTTGGCCCATGTGTAGTTAGCATCGAAGGCCAGCCCCTTGGTAAAGCGACGCTGGAAGGAGGTCTGCAATCCGTTGTAATTGGATATACCCCCGCTGTTTAACCAGGATACCTGGCCGAGGTTGCTAAGACCGGCGCTGAGTGGACGAGGGGCAGTGGTCGGTGTCACTGCATTCAGCCCAGCGAAGACCGCTGCCGGCGTGGGAACGTTGATATCGTTGATCTCCTCCGGAAGATGTTGACCGATGTTTCCGACATAGCCGATGGTCAAAACATTAGCCCCGAACTGTTGCTCCACTTGCAGATTGAACTGTTGAATCAAAGCGGACCGGAAGTTGGGATTTTCAGCTACGAACGAGAGAGCATTGCTATTGATGGTTTGAGCTGCTGGAAGCGGTAGCCCCTGCGAGAACGCGGTGGCAGCTCCAGGTATCGTGGCGCAATCGGGATTGACGGTGCTGGGCTTGTTCTGTGTAGCCGGCGAGGTTTGAATTTGGTACGCGATGCTCGACTGGCAGTTGGGCGAGTATACGGAGACAAATGGAGCATTCTTCAGGTTGGCGTTAGAGGTGTAGTTACCGGGGAAGAAGCTTAGGCCATAGCCGCCACGGAGGACGATCGTAGGCGTCAGTGAGGCTGCGAATCCCAGGCGTGGAGCAACGTTCGAATAGTCAGTCTTGATCCCAGCGGTTGAAGATACGCCGTTCGCGCCTGCAACCTTCAAAGCCGAAGCTATCGTTGACGAATTCAAGCCAGTCGCCTGGTTGAAGTCGAAGTTCGAGATTCGATTGTGCGCCTCTGTGAAGGGCGTAAAGACGTCATAGCGTACGCCGAAGAGCAACGTCAGTCTTCTCGTGGCCTTCCAGCTATCTTGCGCGAACCCACTCGGCTCATACGTTCTATAGTCTGGCGGAAACAGATCGTAGTTGCGGCTCGCCGCGGAGAAGGCTCCCACTAGACTCGAGGCAAGATTGTTATCCTGCGTCTTTTTCTTATCAGCGTCGTTGTCGCTGGACAGACCGAAGGTATACTGACCAGCTGCGAAGGAGCTCTGCACGTTACGAGACTGGCGGCGAATGAAGCTCGCGCCAGCTTTGATGTTATGGTTACCGATTGTGTAACTTACTGTGCCGAGATATTGGAAGGTATTGTCGATATCCTGCAAAGGAACGTAGGCACCGTCGCCGATATCGCTAAAGGGACCAAATTGGATTGGCGTAAGAAATGAGGAGAGTGCATTGAAGTTCATATTCGACCCGAAGCCAAGGGTCGTATCCGGATTTTTACCGTAATTGAGCGGCAGCGATAAGTTGTTGACGCGCGTAAACGCAGCCTTCAGATCGACCAGAAGGTTCTGATTGAAGATATGCGTGTAATTGAATGCATATTGCTGACCGCTGTCGGTCGCAGGGCCGGCGAAGATGTATCTGCCGCCACTAATATCCAGACCGTTCGGCGCGATCCCAAGGGCCGACGGGGTGTTCGTGTCTACCTTGTTGTAGGAGTAGCGTGCAAAGAAGAGATTGCGATCGTTGAACCTGTGATCTACCCGGACATCGAAGAGATTGCTGTATTGCGTTCTGTTGGGGCTGATGACAAAGTTATTAGCGAGACCTGGGGCGTTCGGAGCCGGAAAGAGCTTCAGGTAGGCGAGCGCGATGGGGTCGATGGCATAACCTGCAGTGCCATTGCCCGCGGCTACCAAGGCTGCGGGAGAGCCAGTACCGATACTATTGATGTTGTTATATTCGTCGATCGTCGGAACGGTGCTGCGATAGGTTGTGCCGCTGACCTGCCGGTAACCTTCGTAGTCGCCAAAGAAAAAAGTACGATTTTTGAAGATCGGGCCACCGATGCTACCGCCGTACTGATTTTGGCGCAGCTCCGGTTTCCGGCCAGTCGTCTGGTAGACGTTGCGAGCATCGAAGATGTCGTTACGGAAGAACTCGTATGCGGTGCCGTGGAACGTGTTCGTACCGGACTTCGTGACAAGGTTCACCACACCGCCGGCGGTTCGTCCCGCCTCGGCTGCATAGCTGTTTGTCTGGACCGAAATCTCCTGAATTCCTTCAACGGAGGGCTTTACCCCAATTGTTCCGATGATGCGCTCGTTGTTGTCGAGGCCGTCGATGACGTAGTTATTGAGTGTATCGTCCTGGCCGTTTACCGAGAATCCGCTGGTTGAGCGGCGATCGTCGGGACGGCCGCCGCTGGTTAGACCGTTGCCTGGTCCTTCATTGGCTCCCGGAACAAGCTGGACGAGCTGGACGAAGTTGCGTCCATTCAAGGGAAGATCCTGAACGGCTTTAGCGGTAACTGTGGAGCTCACCGTGGCATTATCTGCCTGGAGCAACGGTGTCTGAGCCTCTACCGTGACCGTCTCTGTCTGTCCGCCGGTCTGCATCTGAACATCGGCCCGGGCGCGGTCGCCCGACTCTACTGCCAGGTCGGATGTCGTGGAGGTCTTGAAACCACTGAACTTCACCGACAAAACATAGTGCCCGCTGTGAAGCTGTGTGAACTGGTAATCTCCGCTGGAGTTGGTGACGGCGACGCGCTGGTCGTGGGTCTCCGTATTCTGTAGTTGGACCTGCGCTCCGGCGATTACGGCACCGCTACCGTCGGTCACTGTTCCGACGATATCAGCGGTGGTGAGCTGTGCACGTCCTGAGAGCACCGCCGCGAAGATGAAGATGAAGAATGCGAGCAGCGCTCGCCCGTTTCTGATGTGGTGCTCACACTGGCCTGTGCGAACTTGCTGATGCTGCATTTTTTCAATCATGGTTTTATTCCCCATTTTTAGTTAAAGCTGCTGATTCGGTTACATGTCGACGAGTCTCCAGGGGAGGGATTCGCAACACCGGAAACGGCTCTTGCACGTTCGGCACGGATCATAGGCACTCAAAGGAGAAAGTGTGCAGGGTCTTTCTGGTATCTCACCTAGAGGTAAAGACGGATAAGCCAATGGAATCCGGAACTTGGTAGAGGAGGTAAAGCGGCAGTAAAGAGGTTGTCTTATGAGCCCGTATGACCTATTCTGGTCGGCGCTGAACGAGGGGCCAGATATGCGTAGCGTGATTGATGAGACCGTCCCATGGACGCCGTCCACAGAGGAAGAAAAGGATAGCGTCCGAAGGCAGATGCAACGTCTGCTGGACACGAGTCACTTCAAGAACAGCCGGCGTTATCCTGCGCTCTTGCGCTTCATCGTCGAGGAGACCCTGGAAGGCCGCGGGGAGTTCCTAAAAGAGAGGTTGCTTGGCATCCGGGTCTTCGATCGACCAGCAGACTATGACACCGCCGCCGATCCCATCGTCCGGGTGACAATCGCGGAGATACGAAAACGGATCGCACAGTACTATCACGAAGAGGCCCACGACTCGGAGATGCGCATCGAGCTGCCGTCGGGCCGGTACGAGCCAGAGTTTCGCCCGCGTAGAGAGTTTGGGTCAGACCGTCGCTCTATGGAGACCATCAGCGCGGCCGAAGTCGATACTCCCCTCCTCGCGATGCCGCTTCCCATCGAACCAACGCCCTTACCCACGGCAAGTTGGTTGTCGGGGCGCCGAAGATGGGCGCTCTTGGCTGTCCCATTGGTTCTGCTGCTGATTGTGAGCTTTGGC
The DNA here is from genome assembly GCF_018449545.1 of Granulicella sp. dw_53. Lineage (GTDB taxonomy): Bacteria > Acidobacteriota > Terriglobia > Terriglobales > Acidobacteriaceae > Edaphobacter. Next base: position 387,977 of record NZ_JAAVUR010000003.1, read on the forward strand.
TGGCGATGGCTTCATCCATCCGCACTGGATGAACTTTGGGAGCCGCTTTTGTCTTCCCATCGAACGATTCTGATGTGCCTACCTGCCGGAGCCGGCGACCAGAACGGAGCAAATCCCGGAAGATTTCAAAATGGATTGGCCAACACCACCGATTCGACAGCTCCAGCCCCTGCCCGTCGCGTGCCAACTTTTCTCGACCATGAATCTCTCGGAGAAAATGTGGTCTTCTCGGACATGCTCGCAACGCTCAAGATCGCGGATCTGATGGCAGTGCATCAGAACGAATACCGTCTCCGGCTCAACGTTTTAACTACCCTCGACGATCTAAGGCAGGGGCCAGCCGTATTGATCGGCGGCCTCGACAACCAGTGGACGATGCGGGCGCTTGCTCCACTTCGCTTTCACTTCGTCGGCAGTGACGCGGAGGAGTATTGGATCTCCGATACAGAAAACCCCCAAAAGAGAGACTGGGCGCTCGATCTGAAGACCCAATACGCTGCGGTCAATCACGACTTCGCACTGATCGCTCGTGTCCACAACGAACAGACAGGCGAACTTGAGGTGATCGTGGCCGGCATCGGTATGAGCGGCACCGCCGCGGCGGGAGAGTTCCTGGTCGATCCTCACCGAGTGGAAGAGCTTCGGCGCAGAGTAGGCGCGGGATTCCGAAACCGTGACTTCGAGGCAGTCCTCAGCACCGACGTGGTAAACGGTATCGCCGGCTCGCCGAAGATTCTGGCGGTAGCGGTCTGGTAGCTGCGAAACCTCACACGAGTTGTAAGATACCGTTGCCTCAACCATAGTCGACGACAGAGGCTAGTCCCGATTCGGTAAACAAGACATCCCACGACGGATCCAGATACAGCCAACGTTGTGTACCGAACCAGCTTGTCTGGATCTCCGGCACATGCAGCAGGCCGTGCCCTCCGACGCAGATCAACTCCATCCCGTTCCACCCAAGAAAGTTTCTCGAGGGCTCTCCAACGCGTGCCGGATGGGTGAGCTTCCCCAGGCAGACGGGGCATCGCTGCCTCTGATCCCGGAGCATCCAGCGCAATCCGAAGAGGCAGATGGAGAACGACACCACCATCTGAATGTAGTCGGACGAGACCGGACTAAACGTGACGCGGAGGTACGCCAGATCCAGTGACACAAAATAGACCACAGGAAGTAACAGAGCAAGCTTGCAGCCAAGGAAGGCCCATCGCCGCAGCCGCGTGGACCATGGAAGTCGGTGCGAATGCACTCGGTACTCGCCCAGCGGCAGAGAGGTCGTCGCCGGGAGTGACAGGCAAGCCAGAAAAATTGTGAACAGGAATATGCCCCACGACCGGTGCGTCCGCTCTGCCAGCGAAACACACAAGAAGTCTTGCGCTCCACTGTGGGGCGTCAGGGAGGACATACGCCATCGTTCCCCCCAACGATCGTGCTCAGCCGAGGGCTTTAGATGCGCTACTACAAATCCCAGCCCAACCGGCGGAGCCTCCGTCTCTGGCTCGAGGACCCAGGCATCCACCTTGCCCGGTAGTCTCCATACGCCGCTCGGGGCCACTCCAATGACCATCGCCTCGCGGAGGCCGTCCCGGACTACGGCTCCGGCGATATGCGGATCTTGACCAAACCTATTCTTCCAAACCTCATCGCTCAAGATGATCTGCAGTAGCCCACGCGATCTGTCCTCCGGGTTAGCGAACCGGGCATCCAGACCTAACAGGTCGAACAGGTTCGAGCTACCGTGCGCTACCGTCAGGGTCATTGGCAGATGCGAGGGCCAAGATACAGCCTCCCGCTCCACCCGATAAAACGCAAATCCATCGAACAGTTTTTGTCGCTGACTCTTCCATGCTCCAAATTGCTCTGTACTGATGGACGGAATCGCATCGTCCGTATTCTGTGCGTCCTGGATCAGCATCAGGTTTTTGGTATCCCGATACGGCGAGCTTTGCAGCTCCCTCTGCACGCCGGGCAGCAACAGGCCGAGTCCGTAGCTTACTGCGATGAGACCGATGAGGAAGAGCACACACTGCATCGCCGATCCCATCGTCGTCGCGAGCGGCACCGCCTTTGGCCGATGCTGCTGCCGCAGACAGAGCGCATCCTGAAACGCCCCCAGACAGAACGCAGCAACCTCCTGCTCTCCCTGCCACGAGACACTCCACCAGACTCCGTGCTCCGGTGTTCGTGCTTGCCTCACATGCCAAACCTCCGACTGCCATTCCTTCCACCACTCCTCGCGTTGCCTGCGCGGCACCAACAGCGAGGCGCAACGCAGCAATGCCAGATGCGAGCCTTGGAAGAAGAGAGCTGGACGGAGGCTCATGCTGGCTTTACCTCTTCGGATGAGATCAACTTCGCCAGGAGCGGATAACGCTTCCTTGACGCCTCAAGCGTCGCCTTCCCCGCCTTAGTGAGCTTGTAGTACTTCCGCGGAGGCCTCTGCTCGGCATCGGCAATCGACTGCTGCTCCCAACTGGATCGGATCAGCTCGTCCCGCTCCAGACGCCGCATGGCCGGATACACCGTTCCACTCGGCAGGCCGGTCATCTCCATCACGCTGAAGCCATAGACATACCCGGCGTTAACCGCCTGGAGAATCATGGCCGCGGTATGCGAGAGTTTCATCTCGACTGTCATGGAAGAACTATACCTATGTAGCACACTACTTGACTAGATCCTATTACGAATGCTACATAGGGTGAGCGAGGTTCTTCCATGCTCCAGGTCAAAGCCCTCTCCAAGCACTATCGTGGCCTTCCGGCCATCGACGACGTCAACTTCCGAGTTCGCCCCGGTGAGATCGTCGGCTATGTCGGCCCAAATGGTTCCGGCAAGTCCACCACCGTCAAGATCGTTACCGGTCTACTGGAGCCAAATAGCGGCCAGATCCTCTTCGAGGGTCAGAGCATCCGCGACAACCTCCCCAGATACCGTGCCGCCTTCGGCTATGTCCCTGAGGAGGCCCACGTCTACACCCATCTCTCCGGTCTCGAGTACCTGCAACTCGTCGGCCGTCTGCGCAACATGCCTGAAGCGCTCATCGACCTCAAGGCCAATCGGCTCCTCTCCCTCCTTGGCCTCGAATCGTGGCGTCATTCGGCCATTTCGCTGTACTCCAAGGGCATGAAGCAACGCGTTCTGATCGCTGCTGCTCTGTTGCACGATCCACGACTGCTCATCTTCGACGAGCCACTCTCTGGTCTGGACGTCGTCTCTGCCCGTCTCTTCAAAGACCTGTTGCAACAACTTGCTGCCCAGGGCAAGGCAATTCTCTACATCTCGCACGTTCTTGAGGTTGTGGAGCTCGTCTGCAATCGTGTGATCGTCATTGCGAAGGGAAAGATTCTTGCTGACGCGCCTCCTCTCGAGCTGAAGACCTCGCTCCAACTGGCTAATCTTGAGGGTGTCTTCGCCCAACTCGTTCAGCAGCAAAATACGCAGGACATAGCGCGTGAACTCGTGAGTGTTATGGCGGTCCATCATGTCTAACTGGTTCGGACCACTCGCCCCACCGAAACACCCTGTGCTCTCTCTGGGGGCACAGGCACAAGCTGCAACTCAGGCCCGTGAGCAGAGTCAGTTCGAGGTCCTCGTCCGGCACCTTCTCCACCGCTTCTTTCACAATGAGCTGCTCGCCTCCGACGATGAGACGAAGCGTGTGATGCAGATCAGCTATACCGTTGCGCTTCCCGGTCTGCTGGTCGCAATGTTCCTCTTCCCTGCTTACCATGCGTTTCCGCCCTACCCATTTCCTCGTCCCTTCTGGCCACAAGTGGGAGATCACTACTTCTATGTCATGTACTCCCTCGTCCTCATGGGCGCAGCCACCGTCTACGAGTGGGATCTCCTCTTTCCAGACCTCCTCGATGTCTTTGTCTTATCCATTCTCCCCATCGCTAATCGTCGTCTCTTCTTCGCCAGAGTCCTGGCGCTCGCCATCTTCCTTGCACTGGTGCTCTTCGGTACCAGCATTCTAGGCACACTCTTCCTACCGCTCGTCGCAGGACTACAAAATCCCATGCGGCATCTCTTCGCCCATGCGATCGCAGTCACCATGAGCGGTGCCTTCGCCGCCACCACCTTCCTCGCCCTGCAAGGCATACTCCTCAGCACGGTGGGCGAACGGTTCTTTCGGCGCATTACGCCCCTCCTGCAGGGAGGGTCCCTGATGCTGCTCCTCGCCGTGTTGCTTCTCTATCCCACACTCGCGCCGTCTCTGCAAACGCTGCTTCTCTCCGGCAGTCCCATCGTGCACTCCTTTCCGCCCTTCTGGTTTCTGGGCGTCTATGAGTACCTCCTATACGGTCCTTCTATCCCTCCGATCTTCGGCGAACTAGCACAGACGGCTTGCTACGCCCTGCTGCTGATGCTCGCGGCCGCCCTGCTGACCTATCCGCTCGCCTACCGCCGCCGCGTTCGTCAACTGATCGAAGGAGCAAGCGCCACCGCGTCCACAAACCGTGGAATCGCACCCCTCCATCGACTGCTACACGCTACCATCTTGCGCGCGCCTGCCAACCGGGCCATGTTCCACTTCATCAGCCAGACCATTCTGCGATCGCAGCGCCATCGCGTCATGCTGGCGATGTACGCGGGTCTCGGCGTGGCCCTTACGCTTGCGAACATGGTCGTCCTGCGACTAAACGGAAGTCACGTCCGCCCGGCTCTGTTGAGTCGCGGCATACGCACCGCCGTTCCGATTATGGTCTTCTGGACCGTCATCGGTCTCCGCGGAATTGCGTCTGCTCCGATGGATCGGCGCGGCTCCTGGCTCTTTCGTGTTCTTATCGGTCGCCCCAAAGCCGGCCATCTCACCGGCGTTCGCCTCTGGATCACCCTTTGGGCAGCCTCTATCGGCACCGGAACGGTTTTAATCCTCCATACACTTTCACCTGCGGATCTCCAAAGACCGCTCGTCACCGCAGGTCAGTTTCTCGTAGCCATCGGCCTCTCGATCCTGCTCGCCGACCTCCTTCTCTTAAACGCCCGCACCTTCCCCTTCACTCATCTGCGCAAGAGCTCCATCACGGACTTCCCTCTGATGATCTTCCGCTACTTCATTCTCTTTCCTCTCTTCGTCACGACTGTCGTTCACTTCGAGCCAAAGATCGAGGCCAACGTCGCTCATCTAGCCGGAGCTCTTCTGGTACTGATCGGAGCACATATTCTTCTGATGCACGTTCATGCCAGATCCCTCCAGCAAGTTACCGTCGACCCCACGCAAGACGAAGCAGACGAGTTTCCCCAGCGCCTTGGATTGAGAGATACCTAGAACGTCTCAAGACCTCGTCCACCAGCGACTTTGGTTAATGGGAAGAATTAGATTACTGCACAAGCATTATCGGCGCCTGCCAAAACACAGCCTTCTGCGTAGCAGGATTGAGTATCGTCACCTGGCAGTTGTACTCGCCTATGGGAAGCTGCGCGAGTGCCATGCTGAAGTTGAGGGGCACCGATCCCACTCCGCTCACCGAACCCGGAGTTACAGTCATCGGTTGGGTCTCGAACACCTTGGCCTGGGCACGATACAGACTTACAAACGCGACGAGCGGCTGGGAGGTCGCAACGCCGGGCTCATAGGCCTGAAGGTAGATATACATATCCCGGCTCTTACTGAAGACACGCGTAACGCTGGGAATTAGCTTCTTGCCGTTCTGTACCAACGGATTAGCTGCCGCGTCCTTGGCTTGATCCTTCGCCTTCGTCGCGTCATACAAAGCATCTTTGAGATCGACGCGCTGGCTGCTGAGCACCACAGAGCTGGTCGGGATTCGCTTCTCCTCTTTATTCAAATTGGGGATGACGAAGGTGTTCTCATACGTCCCAATTCTTCCCGTCTCGTCGTCGCGAGCGAGAAATTTGATCCGGTATCGTCCGGGAAGGAGCGTAAAGCCGGTGTCATATTCAATGGGCCGCTTGGACAACTCACTGGCCGTTGCATCGCTCAGCTTGATATTCACATTGTCCCGTACGTTGCTGACGGTCGTGCCCCCGATAAGGTCCTTGATCTCACAGACGAAGTCGATCAAGGTTCGATCTGCTCCGCCACGTTTCGCAAGGGCAAGTTCGCGCCCTGGAATCTTCACCACGATCGGTACGAAGTACTCCGCCCTGTTTAATTGGAAGTAGTTGATCTCCATCGCGATGGTTAGCTCCGTCACCGGATCGCCCAGCATCAAGGCATCCTCGAGTTGCCGCTCCTTATCGACCGAGGTGAACTTACTAAACTCCTTGTTGGCGTAGTAGCCCTCGCGGTAACTCAGATTGGCGGCAGAATCCGTATTCAACGAAATCTTCACCCGCCTGAACTTTCCATTTTGAGCGGTGTTGGTCGTGTAATAGCCAAGGATGTAGTAGTTCGAAACTGCCTGCTGCGCCTGCACGATTCCCTTGGTCAGATCGTTGTAGTCGAGCAGAGCCTTACCGCCTGTATCCGCGGCGAGTGCATATAGCGTGTCCTGTGATTGCTGAAAACTATTCGTCACCGCTTGAGCCGCTGTGCCGGAGTACATGCCCACGTTACCCGGAGATCCCTGAGTCGCATCTCCAAGAGGAGCTTGCGCAACCAATCCACGCGCATCGATCGGCCAGAACGATACCCCGGCACGGATAGCAGCATCGACCGTGGCATGGAGCTGGGCCTGGTTATTGATGCCGTTCAACCGCAGCCCACTGGCAAAGTAGATCAGAGATTTCTTCTCATTCAACTGTCCCAGCATCTTGGCGGCGGTCTGCAAAGCGGAGAGCTGACGATCTGTATTGAAGATATTGAACTCACTGTCGTCCTGCCCGAAGGCTGCTCCGGTGTCAGCGCTGCTGGCGTCATCCACGGACTCGACGGACCCCTGACCTTCCCCGACGATCAGGGTCTGGATGATACTCAACAGGCGGTTGCGGTCCTGTGTGAAGTCCTGCAAGATATCGACAGATCCACCCGAATATCTCAAAACCGAGACCAGATCCGCCGATGTCATCTGGGTTCGGATGAACTTCTGTGCGGCGGACAACGCTCGCAGCTGGTCGTCCGGACGCATGGCCGTCATGTCGAAGTACAGCGACAAGAGACGGCGATCCTTGTACCGCACATTCCCCGGGCTCTCGGACGAGAGCTGGGTCCGCGTAAGCCGCTTGTAGATCTTTATCTCTTCCTCTTCGGCTGAAGTTGCGGGAAGAACAGCAGGGGTGGTCGGCAACTCCTGATACTCACAGAAGCGAATCGTCTGGTTTACACCGTCCTCAGTCAGCGCAAAATCTTTCGCTGTAAGTCCGTTGATCGGGTTCCCTTTTTTATCTTTGACGACCACCGTCTCCACCACCAACTGCGTCTTGACCGACAGGGTGTAGGTCTGGTCACTTCCAGGCGTCTTATTTTGCCCGATCTGCTGGGCAGAGGCGCCGATGGTCGCGAGAAGAAGAGTTGTAAGCAACAATCGCATCATTCAGAACCTCAGCCGCATGGTGGTCTGCAAGCTGCGCATTGCGCTGGCCGCGGTCGGCAGCCCAAATTGGGCGCTGTTGATGGTCGAATTCCAACTCGTAAAGACGACGTGGTTGAGGAGGTTCGTGGAATCGACACGCAGATCGAGGCTGAAGCGGTCCTTCAATCGAAAGGTGCGCGCCAGAGAGGCATTGAGGTTGAACTGACCAGGACCGGTGATCGATCCCTTTCCCGCAGTTCCCCATTGGCCGGGTAACGGTGCTGCATACGCCGCCGAGTTCAAAGCAAAGCCCGGAGAGGCCTTGTACAGAGGTGCGCCCGTAAGGTTCGGGCGAATGCTACCGGTTACGCCGGTGCCAGGCACCGATGCGAAATAGATCGGGGTCTCCGCCAGGCCGCTGCCAGTGGTGATCTGGCTCAAAACGGTCCACTCCTTCAACAGCGTTCCCGTCCAGCCGCTCGCCAGCGTTCGGCCGCCCAATCCCATCCCCGTCGTGTACTGAAGCTGTAGGTTCAGCAGATGGCGTTGGTCAAAGGTCGAGAGCCCGCGTTCCGCCTTTAGGTCGAGCCAGTTCTGCGCCACCACAGAGGTCATCGGAGTCGGCGGAGCTTGAGTTTGAGTTTGGCTTTGGTTTTGGCCTGTTCCACTCGTGGCGACCGGGCCTTGGCCTCCTAGCGTGGAATCGTTGTCGATCGACTTCGAGAACGTATATTGCAGCGACGCAGTAAAGCCGCTACGCAACCTTCGCCTCAACTGAACCTGTCCCGCCTCGCGGGTCGAGTTGCCGTTCGAGGTACGGAAGATAAAGCCGGCAGGACAAGCCGGGCATGGATTTGCAGCCCCGATGGGATAGGTATTGGGCAGATACTCCTGCACTCCCCGCGTACCCTTGATGCCAAGATAGGTTGCCGTCCCAACCAACGCCCCAGGAAGATCTCGTTGCACCGCCAATTGCCACGTCTGCGCATAACCGACTCTGAAGTTGGGGTCGATCGCAAATGTATTGGCGGTAGTCGTGGAACAGCTCTTGAATCCGTCGGCGAGAGTGAGCGGGCATGCGGAGCTGTTCTGCACACTCAGACTCTTTGAGAGCGGCGACTGCTGTGCCAATTGCAGCGCCGTCGCCTGATAGACCGAGGTGTCATAGTAGATGCCATAGCCAGCACGTACCACCATCGACGATCCCGCCAGCGGCCGCCACGATAGTCCGAGCCGCGGTTGAACCCCGCGCCTGTCGGGCCGAATAAGCGAGTCCGGATAGCGCACCTTCGTCAGCGGACCAAGCGGACTGCTTCCCAGCACAGGCGCGACCGCTGAAAACCCAGAGGCGACATCCAGATTGACCAGCCGTCCCTTAAGCTCCGTGATCGGTGCGCCATACTCCCAGCGAACGCCTACGTTCAAAGTAAGGTCCGGACGAACCCGCCAGTCGTCCGTAATGTAGGCATCGTAGGCAGACTGTCGCAGATACTTATCGGCGTTGCCGAAGGCGATCGAACTGGTATCTGGGACGCCCATAAGAAAGTCCGCGAAGTCAGACCCGCCGTTAGCGGTGCCATTCGTGTTGCCTTGGGTGGCCGCTCCAGTAAAAGTGAAATGTCCCCTTGGATCTTGCTGCGAGAGATAGTTGAACTCCTGCCTGCGAAAGTCCCCTCCAAAGGTCACATTGTGGTGAGCGTGATTCCACGACATCGAAGAAGACAAGGCATCCGTGCGATTGCGATTGAAGGAACTCTGCACGTCGGAGAGACCCGAGATCCCGCTGGAAAAAGCGAGAGTCGGAGGTCCCCAGTTCGACGGATCGCGATCATTGCCGGAGATTCCGGCAGCTAAAGAGACATCCTCGCGGCCTTGAAAGTAAGGCGTCACGCGCGATCTCAGACGGCTGAACCGGTACCCGGCATTGAGGAGAAGTCCATGGTTGAACCGATGAGTCCAGTTGATATTGGTATTGATCCCCAAGGTCTCAGTCTTGTCGACAAATCCGAACAAATTGGAGTTACTGCTGCGCGTATTTTGAAAGGCGAATCCGCCATAGATCTGGTTCTTGCGATTGATTGTCTTATCCAGTCGCGATTGCAACGCGTCCTGATGCGTACTGGTGAGGATCGGAATCTGATAGTTATACCTTGAATTCCCAGCGACGTTGGGCAGCGGATAAAACTTCAATAGAGCTTGTGCCTGCGCATTAATGGGAATGTCTCCGCTGAGCGGCGCTCCGGTCGCAGGATTGAAGATCTGGACCGGCTGTCCCAGCGCATCGAGCACCGCGGAGAAGTCGCCGTTCCGTTCCGCCATGGTCGGCACCAACCCGGACTGCGTGGTAGCAATACGATCTCGCGTCCACTGATACGCAAAAAAGAAATTAGGCCCATGAGGCAGCAGATGAGGAATCCGCAGCGGTCCACCCAAGGTAAAGATGCCAGTCACATGGTTGTAGGAGGGCTTAGGCGTATCCAACCCGCTTAGCGAAAAAGGCCGCGCATCCAACGCCGAGTTATCCAGGATCAGCGCGAGTCCGCCAGTGTACAGGCCCTTTATCCCACTGCGGCGATTTCCAAACGCCGGGGCAAGCGTGAACTGTGAGGTAGCCGCATTGTTGACACTGCCGTTGATGAGAAAGCCATCCGCGGAGCGCTCCGCAGCCTCATCTGGCGGCTTCGGCATCTCAGGAAGGCTGCCATCATTGGGCTTCACCACCACACCCTTTCCCTCCGAAGCCTTCGTAGCAGTGCTAAGTACAGGCGCCGTCTCCGCCTTGACTGCCTGAGCCTGGGCCGCGATATCAGCCAACGAAAGCAGCTTTAAATCCCACTTAGCGGCAGGAGTATTGGGTGCAACTATCACCTCCTGGCTGATCGTCGAGAAGCAGAGCATCTCGACCTCAACCTTCCAGGTTCCGTCCGCCAGATCAGGAAAAAAGTAGCTTCCCTGCTGATCCGTAATGGTGACGGATCTATGGCCCCCCTGCACCGCCGTGACGGTCGCACCAGGAACCGGCAAGCCACCGAAGGTGACTTGCCCGTGGTGCTCCGAGGCCGCCGAAACCCGTGGAAGACCCGCCCACGCAATCGCACCCACAAGACAGAAATATCTTCCCAATCGCTGCCAGGACATCGCGCACACCGCCCGGTGTTAGTTTTCGGAAGGCTTCTCTACGTGATCGATGACGAGTACCGCAACCGGAGCCTTGGTGGGCTCTAATTTTAGACCCATCTGCTCCTGGATAGCGGTAAACAGATTCGGCGGAGCATCAGCGTTCTCGCTCGGAAGTGGCACTTTGGCACCCAGGCCACCGAATTGAGATTCGTCCGGGGTCCACTTCAAGATGAAATCAAACCTCCCCTGGAGCCCCGTCTGATCGACTACGGGACGATCGAGAACGGCCGACTGCATTACGCCTGCAAAATCCTCCATCGTCGCGTTTCTCCCAGGCAATATGCCAAGGCCCCGGAAGAACAGCGAGGGAAGGCCATTCGGATCACCTTCGCTCTTCTTGAGCAAGGATCCATTCTTTCCAAGAGCAAGCGCGTACACCGAAAGCTCCTTCTTGTCGCGATGAAATGTGAGCTTGAAACGTTCTGCAAGCAACTTCTGAATCATCACTTTCCACTGCTTATCATTTGGCTGGCCTTCTCCATCGGGCTGCGCAGAGAGATCGTATTTGTCTGCTCCCATCCATGCAGGTCCGCCTACGATCTGCTTGTCATGAAGTCCATAAGCAAACGTGATCAAATCATTCAATGACGTATTCATCGTGGAGAAGTGGCGCCCTTGCACCCGGAAGCCCTTGCCCTGCGTCTCCGGCTTGCTTGGCTTAATCGTGGCGACCTCAAACGAAGGATTCGCATCCGCGGCCATGGGTGGCAGTTTAGGCGGAGGCTCCGGAATGGTCCACGCCGTTTCAGGAGTCGCCCGCGTAAGATTCAGCGGGTGGGATCCTGGCCCTTGGGTCCACGTTCCTGCAATGGAGTTGCCGTCCGCGCTCAGCTTACCCTCGTAGCGGCCATCGATGGCCTCAACTGAAAGTTTGACGTTGGATCCCTGGAGGGTAGTCGCGCTGACTGGAATAGACTGACCTCCCTGGTCAATGCTGTAGAACACAGCCTTCCATCCACCGCTCTCTGCCTTCGTGATCTTCACGACAACCCGAAGCTCCTTAGCGAGCGGCAGCGTTCCTTGCCAGGTCCCCACAATGCCTTGCGCCGCATTATCCGCCACCGCCTGCGCCCGAACCTGCGTCGAATGCACCAGACCGAAGACAATCGGCAACGCGATAGCCAGAACTCCAGCCGCACTCAACAAAAGCTTTTTACTAAGATTCAGTCTCCGCGCAACCTGCTCGCTCATGATGCGTACGATCCTCTTCTTTAGATCCGATCCGGTTACACCAGAGACGCAAGCCAGAGGCGATTCAATATAGAACTTGCATACGTTGAGAATTCCCTCCGCATAGACATGCGCCTTGCTGCCCGATTGCAGCACGGCTTCATCACAGGCCCGTTCCCGTTCCTCCACCAGGCGCGTTCGAATCCACCATACGAAAGGGTGAAACCAGAAGACCACTTCAACCGCCATGTGGATAGCAGCAGTAAGATTGTCACGCCTCCGGACGTGGCATATCTCGTGGGCGATGATGGCGCTCAACTGGGGTGTATTGAGACGTCCGGTGATACCTTGCGGCAGCATAAGAACGGGACGAAGCACCCCGAAGACTCCCGGTTCAAGCAGCGACGGCGAGGACAAGACAGGGACATCTCCAACAACCGCCAGGTACGATGCAGCATGCACGGCAGCCCGAACCCTCCTCCATTTACGCCACCAGGAGAAGGCGACAAGAAACGAGCCGCCCAACCATAGACCTAAAAGAACGACCGGAACCACACTGCCGTTGTGCGGCAGAAACACCGATGAACTAACATCGGGCTCCACGTTTGCAAAAGCTTGGGCCTGAGAAAACGGCTGCGCAATCTCCTCCATCACTGCCGAGAGAGAGGGCTGACTCACGGGCTTGGCCATTGCGGACTGAAGATACCCACCCGCAGCGATCAACACCGAAAAGGGGATCAAAAACTTTGCGGACGCCAGCATCCAAAGACCGTGACGGACTCGAGCCTGATTGTTGCGCAGCGCAAGCACCATGAACCCGGTTGCCACCGTGAACGCCGTCGATTGCCACAGATGGTTTACAAGCGGGACGGTCCAGGATACCGGGATCGTTATCATTGCTTCTCCTCCGCCGAGAGCCTTCTTAGCGTCTTCTCCGCTTCTTTTACATCTTCGAGGGACAACTTACCCGACTCGACAAGATGCGCCATAACCGGCTGACCTCGACCGCCAAACAGTGAGATTAGGTCGTCGACCAACCTTCGTTGTGCCGCTTCGCGAGACACTACGGCCGCAAAGATGTGAAAGTTCCCCACCTTCTTCACCCTTCGGACGACACCCTTTACCTCCAGCCTGTAGACCGTAGTCTGAATCGTCGTATAGGCAGACCGGCGCTTCTCTGGGAATGCCTCGTGGATCTCGCGAATGGAGGATTCGCCTTTGGCCCACAGCACTTCCATAATCTGGAATTCGAGCTTCGCAAGTCTCGGTCCTGCCATTGCGGTCTACTACCTCTATTCTTTTTCCTACTACCGGAGTATGCGAAGAATAGTATTACGGCTTTTTTGTGAACGCAAGATAAAGATGAGATCTGCTCCAGACAGCCGCCGTACCTATCCATGCCCGCAACCAAGAACAAACACGCCGAGGTCAACCTCGTTGACCCATCATCATCTCTGGTCTCTGGCATCGATTTTTACACGGCGGAAGAGGCTAAATATGACCGTCACTTTAAGCCGGAAACAATTCCATCCCATTTCGGGCGAACGTCGTCTGCAATCGAAATTTGCGGATGCAGTTATCGCTTACGGTTCACTCAAGAGACCAAAAAACAAAACGACCGAACGGAAGAGATCTTAGATCGCTTCCGTTCGGTCGTTTCCTGTGCGGTCCACACCAGCGCACGAAAGTCCGCTGGACATAGCCAGCGTCCTCTACGGATACAAAGTAGCAGGCTTGATCTCCGGAGAACCCTCCCCTGCATACTCCAGCAACGCCTGAAGCTCTTTACGAAGTTCAGCCGACTTCTCCAGATACTCCTTCCTCCCCGCAAGGTTCACCAACTCATGCGGATCGTTGCGCTGATCATAGAGCTGGTACTCCTGATAGGACGGGCTGGCAGCCTTCTTCGCGCCCGTAATGTCCGCCACGCAGTACGTCCAATCCGGCGTGCGGACAGCACGCGCAGTCATGGACTCGCTGATCTGAATAAGCTCCTTGTTGGGCCACTGCTCACGCGCCGCCGTATCCTTGAGTAGCGGCAGGGTGCTGCGTCCCTTGAACGACGCAGGTGGAGTAAGACCCGCCGCCTCCAAAAGAGTAGGCGCAATGTTGATGATGCCGGTAAGCTCCGGAATCTGTTGTGCTCCATTGAAGCCAGGCCCCTCGATGATCAGCGGAATGCGCACCGAACTATTGTGCGTCGAGCGCTTGTACTCTTGGTTGCGCGTCATAAAGTGGCAGCCATGATCGCTGATGAAGACGAAAATAGTGTTATCCGCCAGATGCTCTTCCTGCAGGATCTTGCGGATACGCCCCACCGAGGCATCGATGCTCTCGCACGCGCCGTAGTAATCAGGAAGCTGCTGATGCCAGTCGCCCGGTAGAGCGCGAAGATCCGCTGGAACGTGGGCGTTGATGAATCGCTCCGCCGAACCCTTCGGTCCCACCATGCGGTTCAAGTCGTTCTGCTGATGCGGTTCGAGCTGCGACACGAAGAGAAAGAACGGCTTCTCGTGCTTCTGGCGCAGGAACCGTTCCGTCCGGTCGGTCAGAAAGTCAACGCGATACTGGTCTTTGAACGTGATCTCCTTTCCATCCTGATCGAACAAGCTGCCTTCATAGGGATGCGAGGTATGCTCAAGCGCATTTGCACCCTCCCACAAATCGAGAAAGCCGCCGCGATGTTCAGGCGGCACATACCCCGGCCCTCCGCCCTTCGCTACCGCACCTGGCGAAAGATGCCACTTGCCGATGAGGTTTGAGGTATAGCCCGCCTTGCGCAACTCGCCCGCCAGAGTAGGCAGCGACTGATCCAGAGCCTCCCCGTTGTGCCACACGCCCGTCTCCGTGGCATATCGGCTGGTCATCAACACAGACCGTGCAGGAGCGCAGACCGGTTGATTCGTCACCGCGTGGGTAAAGTTCTTGCCGCGGCGAGCCATCGCATCGAGGTTCGGTGTGCGCGTAGAGCTGTTAGCTCCATTAGCGCCCACGAAGTCCCAGCGAAATTGGTCGGAGAGGTAGAGAATGATGTTCGGCCGCTTCGCAGGCACAGCCGGCTTCGCGGCGGAGTGCTTCTGCTGCGCGGAGACCGCGGCCGCTCCCACGGCGGCTTGTCCTGCCGCGGCTGCCGTGCTGAGAATAAAATTACGTCGGTTGATACTCACGTCCACTCTCCTTGTACCGTCTGTTTCATCTTAGAAGTAATACTTGAGGCTGCCTTGTATCTGGCGCGGGTCGTTCGGATTGTCGCGCGTCGCGTTGATCGGCGCGAACGTCGACGGCGAGGTAAAGTTCAGCGAACTACTCAGCGGCTGAGCAAAGTTCGGCGTATTGGTTAGATTGAAGCTCTCGGCGCGAAACTCGAAGTAGTTCGTCTCGCTGAAACGGAACCGCCGGAAGACAGAAAAATCGAGCCTGCGAAAAGGTGGTCCCGTGACCTGCGTAGGAGGTCCGCCCAGACTACCCACAACAGGATTGGCAAAGGCAGCAGGATTCAGAAACTGCTGTGCATTATGGCTTCCAGCATAAGGACTCTGTCCCGCAACCTTCAGTGCGAAGCATCCCAGCCCAGCCGCGGTCGTCGTCGTGCAAGGCACGGAGAAAGGCTGCCCATCCTGCGCCGTGAAGATCCAATTCGCAGACCAACCACCGGCGAGCAAAGCACCGACTCCCGAGTGGACGAACCGTTTATCCTTGCCGAAGGGAAGTTCATAACTTCCGCTCGTATGAACGATGCGGCGAACATCGATGTCGCATAGCGCATAGTCCGCATTAATCCCAAAGCCCGGAAGATAAGGAGCACGATAGCCGCCGATCCCGTTATCCAGCAGATCGCGTGCATCGCCAAGGCACTTGGAGTAAGTCACATTGGCGATGATGCTGAGGCCGTGACGAAAACGATGCTCGAATCCAGCCTGCAGCGAGTTGTAATTCGTCTGCCCCGCTCGCGCTACAAACGTACCGCCAGTCGCAAAGTCCTTGAAGAAGGAGTTGGCCTTCGTGTTTGCCGTTGGCGGCAGAATACTGCTTACAGCATTCGCGCCTATGGCAGTCTGAAGATGTCGCGAGTTACTTCCGACGTATCCCACAAAAGCCACCGTGCCGGAGGTCACCTGGTATTGCACCTGCAAATTGTAACCCTGGCTGTAAGACGTCTTAGGATTGCGCGCTTCGCCAAAGAGCGAGATGGAGTTGATCGCCGCCGTGGCCGCGGTAAGCGGCACGTTCAGCAGACCGTTCGAGATAGGGCCAACCGAGTTATCCGTCGTCACCGGCGCAACCGAGCTTCCCGCGGTATAGCTGGTCGAGATCTGGAAGGGATAGTTAACCCAAGGGCTAATGCTGAGACCATGATTTTCATTCGCCTGGAAGAAGATGCCATAGCCACCACGAACCACCAGCCGAGGCTTCGCCTGCAGCGAGAACCCCACACGCGGCGCAAAGTTCGTCTTCTGCGCAATACCGAGGGTGTTCCCCGGAGTCGGTGTGAAGACGATGCCATCCGCTGCAAGCTGCGTCCGGAAGGCAGCCGGAACATTCCCCGCCTGAGACTGCGGAATATAGAAACGCGAGATGCCGTCCGAGGTCGTTCCCGTCTGCGCAGGCACTACGTTGGCAAAGCGCCCGCTGGTCTCCGTCGGAATCCCCAGGAACTCCCAACGCACGCCGAAGTTCAACGTCAAATTCGACGCCGCCTTCCAACTATCCTGCACATAGGCCCCCAGGTACTGGCGCACCAGATGATAGACCGGAGAGAAGCTGGAAGCGGAGACCGCATTCGACCCTCCCAACCCGCTCAACGTGCCAGGTGCAGCCGGTAAAGGGTTGAGGACAAACTGTGCACGATCCGTCGATCCATCCGTGTTTGCCACAATCGACGTATAAAGTCCATTGTTCGTAAAGTCCCCTCGCGACGCGGTCGGCGTCAGAGTAGGAAACGCGACGTGCTGATACTCTACGCCGGTACGCACCTGGTGGCGATTGAGATCGATGCTGAGGTTCTCAGTAACCTGCGCAATATCGCTGGCCTTATCGCTGGGCAGCGTGCCCGGCGTACCAAGGTTAGACAGCAGGCCGAACTCAAACAGCGGCAGCCCCCCATTCGACGGAAGTTGCGGAATGCCAGGAATGCCGAATTGCGCAGGAATACCAAGCGTCTCCGCCCCGACCTGCCGGCGCGTATCCGCGACACGGCTATAGCCGACACGAGCCTCGTTGACCAGTCGTGGCGTAAAGATGTGCGTCTCGCTCAACGCAATGTTCTGACTCTGAGTATTTCCATTTCCCGGCCGAGATGCCGAACCATCGGCCACCCCGGCAAACGGACTCGGGACCACCTGCGTCGTGTTCAGGAAGCTATACCGCACGAACAGCGAATCACGCTCGTTGAAGGTCTCGTCGAACCGCGTGTCAAAGCTATCGGTCGTCGTCCGATTGATCGGGCTGACAACGTAATTATTCTGCAGCGCGGAGCCCGTCGGCGAAGGAAACAGCCGAAGCAGAGCGACCGCGTTCGCATTGAGGCGTCCAGCAGGAAGCTGGTTCAGCAGAGCTCTGTTCGAGCCAGAGGTAAAGTTCGTAGTGCCCAGTAGCGAGCCCGCATAGAAGGGGTCACGAACGAATCCACCCGGAGTGCCCGTAAGCCCCGTGACACTATCGAAGCCGTTTGCCGACAGCGGACGCGTCGTAGAAGGATCGAACACAGTGCCCACAGGAAAGATACGTCCCAGCGCATCGGTTCTCGTTCCGGATTGGAGCGCGATCAGATCCTGCAGATTCGTAAACCCGCTATTCCGCTCAGAGAGCGTGGGCACGTTCTTCGTATACGTCTTGCCTTGTGCAGTGCGCGTCCCCTGATAGTCCACGAAGAAAAACGTATGGTTGCGCCCGTTATAGACATGAGGGATGATCACCGGACCACCGATCGTTCCGCCAAATTGGTTCTGCCGGAAGCTGGGTTTGCGCTGCGTCGGCAGCACGAAGTAGTCCCTCGCATCCAGCGCGTCGTTGCGGATGTACTCCCACACATTTCCGTGAAAGCCATTCGTACCCGACTTCGTACTCACGTTCAACACCGCTCCCGCCGAGTGTCCAAACTCCGCGGAGTAGTTGCTCGTCTGCACCGTAAACTCGCGCAGCGCATCGGGCGGAGGCATAATGACAAACTGCCCCTGGTTCACCAGGTCGGCGATCGCCGCATTATCGTCCATCCCATCCAGCAGATAGTTATTCTGTGTTCGACGCGATCCATTGGCGGTAAACGATCCACTGGCCTGCAGGTTCCGGCTATCGTTCTGCGCGAAGGTCACACCCGGAGAGAGCTGCGCCAGAAACGAAGGATTGCGCCCGTTCAATGGCAGATCGTTGATCGCCCTCTCCGTTACAAGTTGCTGAATCGCAGAGGAACGAGTCTCAAGCAGTCCGCTGTCAGCGGAGACCTGAACCGTATCCGAGATAGTGCCGATCTCGAGCTTCGGATTGATCTCTAAATGCGACTGAATCGTAACCTCGATGTGCTGCCGAACGCTCTGTTTATAACCATCCCGCGAGATTGTAAGCGTATAAGTTCCAAGTTTGACTGGACTGAAATTGAAGCTGCCATTCTCACCGGACTGAGCTTTGATCGTCACTCCCGTCTTCTCTTCCAGAAGGACCACCTCGGCCCCCGGCACAACCGCCCCGGAAGAGTCCGTCACCGAACCGGCAATGGCTCCCGTATCGACCTGGGCCTGAACCTGGCTTGCGAACCCCAGAACGGCGAACACGCAGACCTTGCGGATAGAAAACAAAATAGAAGCTAAACTGAGCCGGCTTGAAGCCCATCTACGTGGGCCTGCAAGGGAGCGAAGTTGCACAAACATTTCAAATCTCCTGGGAAAAGCCTGAACATGCACGCCTGCCACAAAGGGCAAACGGCTATCGATCAAACGAAAGAAAATCTCTAGGGGGAAGGGAAGCTAAAGAGCAAAAACACTCAAGCTATCGTCGGACGAACAGAGTCATCGACAACAACAGCGCGAGAAGCATTCTTTTTCGAACGGCGAAGTTTGTGCCGGAATAGATTGCATGAACGGGATCATACACGACAGTGCCCACTCGATCCAAACTGCAGCCCCTCGCCGACACGCCACTTTCTTCGAATCGAACAACAATCACAGCCACTTAGAGCACAGCCCTGCATCGGGTTCGCGCCTCCCCAGTCCGCGTCTATGATTAGAAGACGATCTTTGACGCAACGCCTCACCGGGGCTGCTCTCGATAAAGTACAGGCAAACAAGAGCGCCGGCGGCCAAAACAAGATCGAAGCAGGAGGAAGTGTGGCGCACGCAAGCTTCAATGGACTTCGCGTACTTTCGCTGGAGTCTCGCCGAGCAAAAGAGGTCGAGAAGCTCATCCGCACCTATGGCGGTGAGCCGACCGTGGTTCCTGCCATGCGCGAGGTTGGGCTCGAATCCAACCAGCACGTCCTCGACTTTGCGGCAAAGTTGCTAGAGGGCAAGTACGATCTCGCAATCTTCATGACCGGCGTCGGCGTCCGCACTATGCTTGAGATCGTCCAGACCAAATACGATCGCGAGGAGTTTCTCGCCGCGCTGCGCAAGATAAAGATCGTCGCCCGCGGAGCAAAGCCCAATTCCGCACTGCGCGAGTTGAAGATCATGGCCGACGTCACCGCCGAGGAGCCCAGCACCTGGCACGAGTTATTGGAGGCAATCGACACCGCCTACGGACCCTCGCTCGCCGAGATGCACGTCGTAGTCCAGGAGTACGGCGCATCCAACCCCGAACTGCTCGCAGAGCTAAGCACACGCAGCCGCGAACTAACCAAGGTGCCGGTCTACCAATGGGCCTTGCCCGAGGATCTGCAGCCCTTACGAGACTGCATTCTAGGCCTGCTAAACGGCATCTTCGATGTCACACTCTTTATGACGGCAGTGCAGGTCATTCATCTCTTTCGAATCGCGGAACAAATGGGAAAGAAAGAGGAGCTTCGCGAGGCCCTGCGAAAGACGGTCGTCCTGTCGATCGGCCCGACCACCTCCGAAGAACTCACCCACTATGAGATCGAACCTGACTTCGAGCCGTCGCGCCCCAAGATGGGCTTTCTGGTGAACGAAGCGGCACAGTACGCGAACCGTCTACTAGAGAAGAAACGCAACGGAGAGATCGAGGCAGTCGCAGTCGGCCCCTCCTCAGAAGATGCAACTCCCCAAAAAACCTCGCGTGTCCGAAGAGTAGCCCCATCTACTCCAACTATGGCTGGATTCCGCGATGGCCTGGCAGAGCGCGAGGGCCTCGCAGAGATAGACTTTCTCCACGAGATCGGCAGCCGTATGGCCGCAGCCGATCCCCTTCATCTCGTCCTGGATCGCATCGTCGCCTTTATTACAGAGGTGATTCCCTGCGACTCCTGCTTCCTCTACGTACTAGAGGGCGAAAACCTTGTACTACGCGCATCGAAGAACCCTCACGCCGACCTCGTCGATCACATCGACGTCCCAGTCGGACAAGGCATCACCGGCTGGGTCGCAAAACATCGCCAGGCGGTTGCGATCGCCTCCGAAGCATCCAACGACCCTCGCTTCAAGGCCTTCAAAAATATCCCTGAAGATCACTTCGAGGCGATGCTCTGCACACCCATCCTGTGCGCCGGCCGCGTCGTGGGAGTAATCAACCTACAGCATCGTATGTCGTACCGACACACCGCCGAACAAGTACGCCTGCTATCGACCCTTGGCTTCTTGGTAGGAGCCGAGATCGAGCGGGCCAGGCTGGAATCGGAGAACGTCCAACTCGCCGGAAAACTCGAGACTCGCAAGGTCGTAGACCGCGCGAAGAGCATAGTCCAGCGGGATCTTTCGTTAAGCGAAGAAGAAGCGTACCAAAGAATGCAGCGCGAGAGTCGCCAGCGTCATAAGTCCATGCGCGAAATCGCAGACGCGATCCTACTCGCCGAAGACCTGCGCCGAACACGATCCACAAGCTGAGCTAAAGAACCAGCTACCTGGATAACTGGACTTAGAAATAAGACGATAACTACTTGCAGCGAAGCTCCTAGAAACTAAGCGGCAATCAACCCGCCAGCCGCGCCGAAGAAGCAGGTAATCCCCTGCCCTTCTGTGACGCATGCGTCGACCGGTGATAGCTGGCATGCCGCTGCATCAGCATGGCAGCGCTTCCGCTCAGCCGCGCAAGCTCCGCATCTCCGGAGATCCGCAGCCGAGGAGCGGGCCCCACCAGCATGGAATCCTCCAGCTCCTTCTGCACAATCGGACCAAACCGCTCCCAAGAAGCAGTAATATCGCCCGTGATCAAGATAAGCTCCGGAGAGAGAGCCGCTGTAATAAGTCGCAGGCCGCGGCCCAGCGCTCGAGCCTGCCGCGATACAGCCTCCACCGCGGCCGCATCCTCCTCCTCCGCGAGACTGAGAAGTTGATAGATATTTCTCATCGAAGACTTAGGCACAAGCTCGCGATAGAAGTGAAGCGCCGCACGCGACGAAGCAGACATCTCCCAACAGCCTCTCTGCCCGCAGCCGCACAACGGCCCGGAAGGGTCCATAGAGATATGCCCAAACTCACCCGCCAGCCCGTTATATCCGGAGTGCAACTGCCCATCCGCCAAAATCGACGTGCCAATACCCTCCGCGATCGCGACCAGCACAGCATTCCGCACCCCCTCCAGACGGCCATACCAGAGCTCGGACAGCAGACAAGCATTGGCATCGTTATCGATCTCGACCTGCAGCTTCGACTCCTTCTCCAACGCCCCCTTCAAATCGAATCCATGCCATTTAAGATTCGGCGCCAGCAAAAGTCGTTGCGTCGCGGGGTGCACTCGTCCCGGCACACTTACTCCAATCCCTTCAAACGACTTATCCGCATGCTGATCGCGAAGCAGACCGATCCGGGTTACGATATGGGCGACCGTTCGGTCGGGATTCGAGTAAGTCATCACCGTCTCCCGCGAGAGAAAGCGTCCGCTCAGATCGACCACCGCCAGAATCGCACGGTCCGGACGAAGATCCAGGGCCAGCGTAACGATATCCGGATTAACCGACAGCATCGTGGAAGGACGCCCGCGGGAAGCCTTCACCACCGCCCCCTCCGTCACCCAGTTCTCCTCAATCAATTGCTCGACAATGGCGGAGATCGTACTAGGACGAAGCCCCGACAGACGCGACAGACTCGCCCGCGCAACAGGCTGACGAAACCGGATAAGCTCCAGGATGATGTCGCGGTTGATATCCCGCGCACTCTCGCTCGTGGCAAGCTGTGCGGAAGACAGATCAATCCGTCTAACCCCATGCACCCTCCCCACCGAATGCGTGTCCCGGCTAAGCTTAGTCATTTCTCCCTTTGTTCATCGTACAGACATACTACGACAGGCAAACAATTCCTCCGCGGCATACCGGCTGTAGAAACAGGGTTAAAGGATCAACTCCGACCCGCGGTGATATCATAAAAGGGTGGATTATCGCACCTCCTGCCTGATCAAGCTCAGCTTAAAAGTTGTATGAAGTTGGCGTTTATCGGCCAAAAAATAGGATTAGTACGGTCTGAAACCGTTCGGTTTCCACCTCCCCGTTTAAATTCATAATGAGAGCTACGACTAAGTAACTTTAGGCATCCAACCCCGGATTGACAAGGGGTTGGCGCTTCAAATGAAGGCAAAAATATTGCTTAAAACTTATCTGTATTTCAACTCCCCTCTTAGGGGATGGAAGGACTGCGTGCTCTGCGCAAGACATTGCAACGGCCGAAAGTATCGAGTAGGGGAAGGTCATTGGCAATGTCTCTAGGCAGCCTTCTCACAAAAATTCGGTCTGATGCAATGAGCCGTCGGTTCCGAATAGTAGTTATCTATTTAACAGGCCAAGGACTCACCCAACTACTAAATCTCTTAGTAGGTTTCGCGCTGCTCCGCTGGCTTAACCTCGACAACTACGCTCAATTCAGCGTTGCATTTGGCTTTCAGGTAACACTCAGCCTTCTTACCGATCTTGGTTTCTCCGGAACGATCGTAGCTTTGGTCGGCACCAGGGGAAACGAAGCCGATATCCTCGGAGCGTATATCCGCTCGGGCCGCCGCTTTCGTAACATCATGCTGCTTTGCCTGACCCCCATAGCCTCCATCTTCTATATCGGCATCGCTCGTCAGCATCACTGGAGCACAACCACCAGTATCCTCCTCTTCCTCTCCGTCATATCCTCGATCTACTTCACCGGGATGGGTTCGTACTACGCAGCGCCCCTGCTGATCCACGGAAGACTGAGGACTTACTACCGCATTCAAACCTACTCCGCGCTCTTCCGTATCTTAAGCAGCGCACTACTCTATCTCTGCGGCGGATTGAACGCTTGGACCGCGAGTTGGAGCAATACGATTACCTTCTCTTTAATCGGATTCCTCAATCTCAGAGCCTCGAGAGATCTCGTCAGAGTTCCCCGGGAACCCGACCCAATTTACACCAAGCGCATGGTGCGTTTCGTCGCGCCTAACTTGCCCGGCATTATCTTCTATTCCTTCCAGGGACAGATCTCCCTCTTTCTCATATCCTTCTTCGGCCACACGCAGAACATCGCAGAGGTAAGTGCGCTCGGACGGCTCGGACAAGTCTTTCTCGTCTTCTCCGGATTCAATACAGCCGTCATAGAGCCATACATGGCAAGGCTGCCCGAAAATAAAGTGGCCAAGAACTTCGTCAGGATTTTTGCAATTGCATCGTTCCTCTGCTGCCTCGTCTGCCTGGCGGCCTTCATCGCGCCGAAGATTTTCTTGTTACTCCTGGGCGCGAAATACAAGTCCCTCTACCGTGAGACCGGATGGCTCGTACTTGGAAGCTCCCTCTCCTACCTCACAGGCGTCGCCTACACCATGGGTGGAGCGAGACGGTGGGTCTACTGGCTGACCAGTTGGCTCACAATCGGCCTCATCCTCGTTACCCAGTTGGTCTTCCTGTTGCTCTTCAAGATCAACGACACAATTCATGTAATTTACTTTGGAGTAGCCGCAGGCGCCGCTCATCTCCTATCAATTCTCATCAATAGTGTCTACGGCTATATAAAGGGACCCAGCGTAGAGATAGAGTGATCGGCGCGCGCCTTCAAGACCTGCAGACGCCCCGATGAAGCGCACGATCCTCGAAAGACATCTAATCTCCCGATCGTTTGATTTTGTCGCGCCACAGCGGCAGTATTGAAGGAAGACCAAGTCCATGACCGCGCCCAAAGCTCTCTTTTGCCCTACCTGCCGCAAAGTCGTCCTCGCCACCGGCGAAGACTTCCCCTTCTGCTCGGACCGCTGCCGTCTCCTCGATCTAGGCAAGTGGGCCAGCGGCGACTACAAAATCTCCACCCCCATCCAGGACCCCGACCTCCTCGAAGAGCTGGCCCGCTCCAAGTCCAACCGCCACCCCAACTCCAGCGACGAAGACTAGAAGAAGATTAGAAGAGCCCCCAAAAACACGACTACACCACAATTGAATCCCGCAAAGCCTCACCGACAGACAAGGCCACCGAACTCCTCATAACCCTCCCCAAATGAGGACCTTCAATAAATCAAGCGATCACCCTCCAAACAGCTTCCCTGTAAACTCGAAGCACGCCGTCAGGCGGCGGAAAATTAGAATTTAATGGCCAACTCCAAGACCCAGCTCCACCCACCCTCCGCAACCAAAACCCTCTGGGCCTGGCTGATCGGAACCTTCTTCGGAGCAGGCCTTCTCAAACCCGGTCCAGGAACCTACGGCTCTGTAGCCGCGCTCCTCCTCTGGTTCGGGGCCGCGCACGCACTCCAGCCCACCACTCTCGTTCTCGGAGCATGCACAGCCGTAGCGGCCCTCATCGCGACCCTCATCGGCATCCCCGCCGCCACCATCGTCGCCCGCGAGTCCGGCCGCGAAGACCCCGGCCACGTTGTCATCGACGAAGTAGCCGGCCAGCTCATCGCCCTCATCGCCATCCCCGCTGACTGGAAACACGCTCTCCTCTCCCTCCTCCTGTTCCGCCTCTTCGACATCCTCAAGCCGCCCCCCATCCGTCAGCTCGAACGCCTCCCCGCCGGCACCGGCATCATGCTCGACGACGTAGCCGCCGGCCTCCTCGCCCTCGCCTGCGCCCAGCTCGCCCACCTCTTCTTCTAGACACCCTCCACCTTGCACTCCCCATCCGCCCGCTCTACTCTAAGCACAGCCATGAACCCGCTCCTGTCGCTCCTCAAATCCGATAAACCCGAGAAGCCGGACGCTCCCCAAAAGGCTGCCACTCCCCCTTCGACCACTCCTCACCTCGACCGCATCGCGCCACCCGCCGCGATGCCTGGCGGCGAAGTGGAAGTCCACGGCTCGAACCTCGGGCCCACCTCGCCCGCGCTTCCCCGCGCAACCATCGGCGACATCGACTCCCCCATCGTCCTCAGCCGCCCCTCCCGAGCCACCCTCCGCGTCCCCGAGGGCACCATCGCCGGTGACGTCGTCATCTATCGCGACGGCGACTCCTCCAATCCCCTGCCCCTCCGCGTCGCCGTCCCCATGGCCGAGAACCTCCACCCCGTCTCCAACCCAGCCGTCGACGCCACCGGACAGGTCTTCGCCACCGTCTCCGGCTCCCGCGGCCAGCAGGTCCCCGTCTCCATCTTTTGCATCCAGCGCGATCTCCAGATCCGCCCCTTCGTACGCGAACTGCTCAACCCCACCGGCCTCGCCTTCGGCCCCGACGGCTTCCTCTACTGCAGCTCCCGCGCCGAAGGAACCATCTACCGCATCTCCCCCGCCGGCACCGTCGCCACCTACGCCGAAGGCCTCGGCATCGCCACCGGCATCGCCTTTGACTCCCAGGGCAACCTCTTCGTCGGCGACCGCACCGGCACCATCTTCAAGATCGCCCCACCCAAAAACACCTCCGCAACCACCCCACTCTTCAGCGGAGCCCCCGAAGAAGCGCCAGATCTCGACCGCGCCCCCAGCATCTTCGTCCACGCCACCCTCGAGCCATCCATGGCCGCCTACCACCTCGCCTTCAACGGAGCCGGAACCCTCTTCGTCACCGGACCCACCACCTCCTCCAACCAATGCATCCACGCCATCGACCCCGACGGCACCACCCGCATCTTCTATCAGGGTCTGGGCCGCGCCCAGGGCATGGCCTTCGACGTCGATGACAACCTCTACGTCGCCGCCTCTCTCCACGGTCGCCGCGGCATCGTTCGCATCACCCCCGGCAACCCGGAAAAGTCACTCGCCCCCGAAGCCTCCCTCATCCTCTCCGGCCAGAACCTCGTCGGCCTGGCCTTCCTGGAAGATGGCTGCGCCGCCCTCGCCACCCGCGAAGCCCTCTACCACGTAGACCTCGGCATCGAAGGCCGCCCCCTCATCTAAATCCAGGGCAACAGATCAACCCGCTCCTCACGCCCTCCCGAGTCGTACCTATGCTGTTGTAAAGTTATTCGGCAAGCGTAAAGCCCTCAGGAGCGTCATGATCTCTCGCCGCGAGTTTCTTTCCACCGCTGTCACCGCTACCACCGCCGCCGCCCTGGCCCCTACCGCCCGCAGCTACGCCCAGATCCTCGGCGCCAACGAGCGCGTCAACTTCGCCGTCATCGGACTCAACGGCCGCGCCTACGCCCACCTCTCCTCCCTCGAGTACAACGAAAAGTCCGCCCGCATCGCCTACGTCTGCGACGTCGACGCTACCATCCTCCAGAAGTACGCCGCGGCCACCGAGAAAGAGTGCGGCTACGCCCCCGCCACCGAAAAAGACTTCCGCAAGCTCCTCGCCCTCAAGGACGTCGACGCCATCACCATCGCCACCCCTGAGCACTGGCACGCTCCCATGGCCATCGCCGGACTCCAGGCCGACAAGCACGTCTACGTCGAAAAGCCCTGCAGCCACAACCCCCGCGAGGGCGAGATGCTCGTCGCCGCGCAGCAGAAGTACGGCAAGCAGGTCCAGATGGGCAGCCAGCAGCGCTCCTCCCCCCACACCATCGAGATCGTCGGTAAGATCCACGCCGGCCTCATCGGACGCACCTACTTCGGCAAAGCCTGGTACGTAAACACCCGCAAGTCCATCGGCGTCGGCAAGGTCGTCCCCGTCCCCGCCACCCTCGACTGGGAGCTCTGGCAGGGCCCCGCCCCCCGCACCGCCTACAAGGACAACGTCCACCCCTACAACTGGCATTGGCTGCATCGCTACGGCACCGGAGAAACCCTCAACAACGGCACCCACGAGGTCGACGTCTGCCGCTGGGCCCTGCAGGTCGACTACCCCAACCGCATCACCGCCTCTGGCGGCCGCTACCAGTTCAAGGACGACTGGGAGTTCTACGACACCCTCGACACCGCCTTCACCTACGAAGCGACCCCATCCTCCGAGGCCAAACTCATCACCTGGGAGGGCAAGAGCTGCCAGGGCATGAAAGTCTACGACCGCGACCGCGGCGCCGTCATCATGGGCACCACCGGCTCCGTCCTCATCGACCGCGACGGCTACGAGGTCTACAACGCCACCGGAAAGAAAGTCGACGAGTTCAAGACCAGCCACAACCGCACCGCCTCCGCCGACCTCACCGGTAAAGACTCCATGACCGATCTCCACTTCGAGAACTTCATCGCCGCCATCCGCACCGGCGAAAAGCTCCACGCCCCCATCCAGACCGGCAACACCTCCGTCACCATGCTGCAGCTCTCCAACATCGCCTGGGAGACCAAGCGCGAGCTTCAGCTCGACCCCAAGACCGCCCACATCCAGGGCGATCCCGAGGCCATGAAGCTCTGGGGCCGCACCTACGAAAAGGGCTGGGAGCCAAAGGTCTAACCCAGCTACCTCCCAACACCAGGCGCGTCAGGACCGCAAAGTCCTGGCGTCCGCTACACCAGAACTCCCGTACTCTAGGCACAATGACCCCACCGACAAAATCCCTCTCCAAGCAGCGCTGCTCCTGGGCCGAGAGCGACCCCATGCTCCGCGAATATCACGACACCGAGTGGGGCGTACCCGAGTACGACAGCCGCGCCCTCTGGGAGACGCTCATGCTGGAAGGCTTCCAGGCCGGCCTCTCTTGGAGCATCATCCTGCGCAAACGCGAAACCTTCCGTAAAGCATTCAAGCAGTTCGATCCAAAGAAGGTCGCAAAATTTACCGAAATCGATGTCGAGCGCCTCATGCAGGACGCCGGCATCATCCGCTCTCGCGCCAAGATCGAGGCCACCATCGCAGGCGCCAAAATCTACATCGCCATGCAGGCCGCCGGAGAGGACTTCTCAACCTTCGCCTGGAACCTGGCCGGCGGAAAGCCCATCCAGAACACCGGACCCGTACCCGCCAGCACACCCCTCTCCGAAGAGATCTCCAAGACCCTCAAAAAACGCGGCTTCAAATTCGTAGGCCCCGTCATCGTCTACGCCTGGATGCAAGCCGTAGGCATAGTCAACGACCATGCCCCCACCTGCTTCCGCCGCAAGACCTCAAAACCCTAAAACGAAGCAGCACAACTCCGGGTGCCCCATCCTTTTTGCAGCTTCATCGCAAATAGGGTGGGGTATCGGGCGAAAGCCCGACCGCCTTCCTCCCCCAACCCCAATCCCAAAGCAGGGCCAGTCTCCTCACACCACCCCAACAGCCCGGGTGCCCCATCCTTCGCGCCGTTGTCTCTCGCGAAGGGTGGGATCGAAAACCTTTCCCCAGCCCAAAACGGAGCAGCACAAATCCGGGTGCCCCACCCCTTTTGCAGCTTCTTCGCAAATAGGGTGGGTTATCGGGCGAAAGCCCGACCGCACTCCTTTCCCAGCCCACAAAGCTGTCAAGCCCTAAAAAACCACCCAAATCCTCTAACCCCCTCAAACCAATAAAGATAATAAAAGACAAAAAGTGGCACGTTAGTTATAGGCCACTTGATAAAATAGAACCAGAAACAAAGAAAGCCCCGGCTCATCCCGGGGCTTCGATCTTTAACAATCGAAATAACTCCTTAGCCTGCACATATTTGGACGCAAGCCTCGTATTAAGAGGAATTTAGCACGGGCCAACCCACGTATCTCGCCGCAAATAAAGCGGTTATCCGCAGCAATGGGGGTGGGGGTCAAGAAGAGAGAGCAACAGCGGAGCTCCCCACACGGGCGCTCAGCACCGGAAGCACCAGCTCCAGCACCATCTCCACCATCTCCTCCGCGGGAACCCGGTTCACGCTGCCGAACCACTCCTTCACCGCCCCATAGATCGCCCAGCTCGCCGCAGCCGCGATTATCTTTCCATCGGGCTTCCCCTTCAACCCGTCCTCAGACCCCGCAAATCCGTCCGATAACACCCGCCCGATGGCGCGTGTAATCGCCGCATCCACCAGCGGTTGGAAGGCGCTCTGCCTCTGGCAGGTCCCATCCCCGGTCTCCATCTGGGTCAGATAGTCGCAGGTCGCAAGAATCACCGCGCTCGCCGCCGAAGGGCAACTCCCGTCGAATCGCACCGCCCGCTCGTGCAGCAACTTGTGGAATCCGCCCCCCACCATGGCATCGAGCAGCGCGAACTTATCCGTGTAGTGATCGTAGAAAGTGGCGCGGTTCACCGTCGCCGCCTCCGTAATGTCCTGAACTGAGACCTCGTCGAAGCCCTTCTTCTCCATGAGCTGCTTAAGAGCGCCCTGGAGAAGCTGTCGTGTTCGCCGGATCCGTGGATCCCGGACGTCGCAATCGGAGATTGGCATAGTCCCTCACCTATTAGAGCAAATTTAGAGAAAAAGAATCCATAAACGACATTCGTCGTCTATATGATTAACAACACTCGTTGCTTAAACTTCTTCCGTTGTTTAGGCAATTATTTCGGAGATTCTTATGCCTACGCTTCTACGTATCGATTCCAGCCCCCTCGCCTCCTCCATCAGCCGCGAACTCACCAACGAATTCGTCGCCACCTGGACCGCTGCTCACCCCAATGGAGTCGTTCTGACCCGCGACCTCGCCGCCAGCGCTCCCGCCCCCATCGATGCCCCCTGGATCGGTGCCAGCTTTACCCCTGTGGACTCCCGCACCGCCGAGCAGACCGCGCTCCTCGCCCTCTCCGAGCAGCTCATCTCCGAACTCCAGCAGGCTGACGAGTACGTCTTCGGCGTCGCGATGCACAACTTCTCCATCCCCTCGACCCTCAAGCTCTGGATCGACCAGGTCGTCCGCGCCGGACGCACCTTCTCCTACGGAGCAGGCGGACCCCAGGGCCTGCTCACAGGCAAGAAAGCCACCATCCTCATCGCCAGTGGCGGCGTATACACAGCCGGAACCCCGGCCGGCGGCATGGACTTCGTCGAACCCTACCTGAAGGCCATGCTCGGATTCGTCGGCATCACCAACATCGAGTTCATCACCGCTGGCGGAGCGTCGCAGCTCATGTCCGGCAAACTCGATCGCGCCGACTTCCTCAAGACCCCCATCGAGCGCGTCCGCTCCGTCGCGATCTAACGCGCGGCTTATAGAAGCCGCTTCCATCCTCAACATTCCAGTACGAGAGACAAACTATGAAGATCGCCGCACTCATCGCACGCATTCTCTTAGGCCTGATATTCCTCATCTTCGGCCTCAACAAGTTCCTCAACTTTCTACCCCAACCTCCGCTTCCTCCCTTGGGAGGACAGTTCGCAGGAGCCCTCTACGTCTCTCACGAACTGCTCATCGTAGCCGCCATTGAGGTCGTCACCGCGGTCCTCCTTCTCGCCAACCGTTTCGTCCCGCTGGCGCTCACGCTTCTCGGGCCAGTGATCGTCAACGTCTTCCTCTTCCATGCCTTCATGGCGCCCACAGGTCTGCCGACAGCACTCTTCATCGTCATCCTCTGGTCTGCCGTCTTCTACTCGGTCCGCGATGCCTTCTCAAGCATCTTCGTTCAGAAAATCCCTCAAAGAGCATAAGACTCCTAACCCGCCGCCACCCAACTCTCCCAGAGAGCAGAGTGGCGGCGGCCCTGTCTTCGCTACTCTTCATAAGAAGAGCAACCTCGTCGAAGCCTGTTCAACTAGCGCTTCTACACGTCAACAAGCCCGTCTCTGCATCCAAAGCGCTCTCCGCTGAATCTTTATAATCAATATGTCCGATCAAACGACATCCACTACCGCCGTCTTCGACATCGACGCCATCGTGCGCGCCTTTCCCACCACCGCAGCCACGATGCTGATCGACACCCGCCTCACCGACGAGGCTGCCGCCAGCGCCCGTGTCTTCCGCGTCTACACGCCCGTCCCCGCCCACTACCACGCCACCTGCGACGAATACCTCCTCGTCCTCTCCGGCCGCGCCCGCATGTTCCTAGGCGAAGCCGAACCCTTCGAGATAGGCCCCGGCAAACTGATCTTCTTCAAACGCGCCACCATCCACGGCATGCCCGAGATCCTCGAAGAGCCCTTCGTCGTCCTCGCCGTAGACACTCCCCGCCGCGACCCCAGCGACGTAATCTTCGTCAACCCCAAAGACGGCACCCCCGACACCTTCATCCAAAGCCAGATCCTCTACTAAGGTCGCTGCCCATCGGTTCAATATCGCCAAAACGGAGGCGTAGAGACTGAGGACAACCGCTGCCAGCTAATCCATCATCAGTTCTGATGAAAGCGTGCTTCAATAGAACAGAATTTCGGCGAGCACCCACGCGATCCCACGCGGAGGTGTTCAGCCAACCTCTTGACCCTGGAAGCGGAGACGGAATCAACATACATGATCGCTGAAATCATCGCAGCCGGCTCCGAGATGCTCACGCCCTACCGGCAAGACACTAACTCCCTCTACCTCACCGAAGCTCTCAACTCCCTCGGCGTCCAGGTGGCCTTCAAGACCATCGTCGGGGACAACATCGACCACCTCACCGATGCCGCCCGCATCGCCCTCGCCCGCGCCGACATCGTCCTCTTCTCCGGCGGCCTCGGCCCCACCGAGGATGACCTCACCCGCGAAGCAGTTGCTGCCGCCCTCGGCATCGGACTCCGACGCGACCCACTCGTCTTGGAAGCCCTCGCCAAGCGCTTCCTCGCCCGTCAGATCCCGATGCCGCCCAACAACGCCAAGCAGGCCGACATCCTGCAAGGCGCAACCATCCTCCACAACCAGAACGGCAGCGCGCCGGGCCAGTACCTCGATACCACCCTCTTCCGCTCCGACGGCCCCAGCCTCCGCAAGATCGTCATCCTGCTTCCCGGCCCCCCGAAGGAGCTCAAGCCTCTCTTCGCCGACCTCGTCCAGCCGCTCCTCGCCGCGACTCTTCCGCCGCGCTTCCTCGCTCGCCGCATCCTCCGCATGGCCCTCGTCCCCGAGTCCACCGTCGACGCCCGCACCGCGCCTATCTACAAGCTCTACCCCGATGTCGAGACCACCATCCTCGCCCACTCCGGCGAGATCCAGCTCCACTTCCTCGCCGCCGCCGGCACCCTTGCCGATGCGCAGGCCCACGTCGACGAGCTTACCGAAAAGATTGAGCAAGAGATGGACGACGCCATCTTCTCCTCTCACGGCGAGAGCCTTGAAGAGATCGTCCTGCTGAACCTCGGCATGCGCAACCTCACCATCACCGCGGCCGAGTCCTGCACCGGCGGTCTCTTCGCCCAGCGCCTCACCGCAATCCCCAACAGCTCCCGCACCTTCCTCGGCGGAGCCGTCGTCTACACTCCCGAGCTCAAAACCCTCTTCGCCGACGTCCCCAAAGAGACCATCGACACGAATGGCTCCGTAAGCCCGGAGGTCGCCCGAGCCCTCGCCGAAGGCATTCGCCGCCGCACCGGCTCCTCCCTCGGCCTCGGCATCACCGGACTCGCCGGACCCAGCGGAGGAGCGCCCGGGCCCGACGAAGCCCGCCCCATCGGCCTCGTCTACCTGGCCCTCGCCAGCGCCACATCCACCGAAGTCCGCGAGATCAACATCCCGGGCGACCGGGATCGAGTCCGCTGGTGGGCCACCCAGCACGCCCTCGAGCTCATCCGCCGCACCGTCATCTGACGCGGCAGCGAAGCCCTAGCCCATCCCGATCCTTCGCAGCCAGACCGAGTCCATCGAGTGGTCGAACGCTTTATGAAAGATCAGGTCGGCTCTGGCGCGGGTCGGCTCGATGTTCTCGCGTAGATTCACAAGATTGATCTCCTGCCAGATCTTGCTCGCGACTCGCACCGCCTCCTCATCCGAAAGATCCTTGTACCGTTGAAAGTACGACTGCGGATTCTGGAAGGCCGTAGCCTTCAAACGCAGAAACCGCGTCAGAAACCAGTTCCGGATATCGCTCTCCTCCGCGTCCACGTAGATCGAGAAGTCGAAGAAGTCCGAGACCACCGTCGACGAAGACGAGGTCTGCAGCACATTCAGTCCTTCGAAGATCAGCACATCGATCGAGGAATCCAGCCTGCGCATCTCGTCGGTGATGTCATAAGCGAGATGCGAGTAGAGCGGAACCTCGATGCTCGTCTGTCCGCACTTGATGCCGTGAAGGAAGTCCACCATCCGGCTCAGGTCGTAGCTCTCGGGAAATCCCTTCCTCCCCATCAGGCCACGCTCCGCCAGCACCGCGTTGGGATAAAGAAAACCATCCGTGGTTACAATCTCCACCTTGGGACTTCCCGGCCCAAGCGCCAGCAAAGCCTCCAGCACGCGAGCGAACGTACTCTTCCCTACCGCCACGCTTCCGGCGACGCCGATCACATACGGACCCAGCCGCGAGGGCTTCCCAAGAAATCCATCCCGAGCTCGACTCGCAGCCTCCGCTGCCGCCCTTGAAATACTCAGGAGACGACACATCGGACCGTAAGCCTCCGTCACCTCGTCCAGCGTAATCGGCTGGTACGGACTCGCCAGCGTCGTAAGGTCAACCCCGGCGAGAGGCACAGAGACGTCCGAGCGGAGCGCCGTCCATTCCTCGCGACGGAACTCTTGGAACAGTCGTGGATTCGCAATCATCCACTCCATTATCCTTCGTCGCCGCTGCTTTGACGCAGCCCTCGCGACAGGCTGCGTCAAAGCAGCCGACTACTACATCGGCTTAGGACAATTAACCATCCACGGAATACCGAACTGGTCGGTCAGTATACCGAAGCTCGCCGCCCAGAACGTCTCCTGCATCGGCATCGCGACATTTCCGCCCTCCGCCAACCCAGCGAAGACCCGCTCAGCCTCAGCCTTGTCCTCAATGTGGACCGAGACATGCATCCCCTTCGGGACGACGTAGTCAGCCGCACAGGCATCCGAGCCCATCAAGGTCTGTCCCTTGACCTTCATCATGGCGTGAAGGATCTTGCCCTCCAGATCCGGTGGCGCCTTCTCCCCGGCAGGAAGATCCTGGTGCTTCAGCATCGCCTCGATCTTGCCTCCGAAGCAGCGCTCGTACAGCTTGAACGCAG
This sequence comes from Granulicella sp. dw_53, assembly GCF_018449545.1. Taxonomy (GTDB): domain Bacteria; phylum Acidobacteriota; class Terriglobia; order Terriglobales; family Acidobacteriaceae; genus Edaphobacter. The sequence goes on from NZ_JAAVUR010000003.1 coordinate 422,092, forward strand.
CCTCGCACTCTCCGTTAAACGTCAGGTACGGATTGATCTGCATAGTGTCCTCTCGCTTTCTAAAATAGTTTGACAATCCCAGTTTTTCGTATCTTTCAGAGTCCTTAGTCGGTCTTCCCCATCTTCTTGCCCAACTCGCGATGCTTCTCGATCGCCTCGCTCGGCTCAAAGTCCTCCAGCCCGAAGAACGGCCGAACCTCCAGCTCCGAATCGGTTCCCGGTCCATGCAGCGCCGGAACCTTCTTCGCCCAGTCGATCGCCTCTTCCCTGGACTTCACATCAATGATCCAGAATCCCGCGATCTGCTCCTTCGCCTCCGCAAACGGCCCGTCGATCACACTCTGCTTTCCGCCCGAGTATCGAATCCGCACGGCCTTGGAGGTAGGTTGCAGACCAGCAAGATCCACCAACACCCCGGCCTTATGCAACTCTTCGTTATAAGTACCCATTGCAGCGAGCAACTCTTCGCTCGGCATGACTCCCGCCTCGGAGTCCTTGTTCGCCTTCACAATCATCATGAACTTCATCGTCTTCTCCTCTCGATTTGCCATAGTTAAACCTTCTAAACCTGTTGCTCCGGCAGTCCTCTCAACTCCACAACCGGACGAATCTCTACCGTCCCAAACCGTGCCGCCGGAATCTGCGCCGCAATTCGGATCGCCTCATCGAGGTCCTTCGCGTCGATAAGAAAGTAACCTCCAAGCTGCTCTCTTGTCTCGGCAAACGGCCCATCTATAAGCAGCGGCTTGCCATCCCGAACCCGAACACTCGTCGCAGTCGAGACAGACTGCAACGGATTCGCCGCCACATAGCTTCCGTCCTGCCGGAGCCGATGCGCCAACTGCGTCGAGTCCGCATAGCATTGCTGCCGCTCGGCCTCGCTGAGAACCTGCTCATCCTGATAAATCAGCAACATGTATCTCATCTGCATCCCTCCGTCAGTAAAACGAACGGCAATCGCCTAAATCGACAGTCTCGGAAAAAAATATTTAGAATTGTGCGTGCCGCAGGACCCCCTACTCACCGCACCTCCCCTCGAAGCACTCGACTCCCTCTACCGCTCCGACTGGGGCCGCATCGTCGCCACCCTCATCGGCCTCCTCGGCGACTTCGAGCTCGCCGAAGACTGTGCCCAGGAAGCCTTCGCCACCGCTGTCGAACAGTGGCGCGAATCCGGCCCGCCCGAGTTCCCTCGCGCCTGGATCATCCAGACAGCCCGCAACAAAGCCATCGACCGCCTCCGCCGCAAGACCCTCTTCGACCGAAAGGTCGAAGACCACGCCGACTCACCCCTCCTCCGCAGCCAGGTTGAGCCCACGCTCCCCGAATCCCTTACCGGTGAGATCCCCGACGACCGCCTCCGCCTCATCTTCACCTGCTGCCACCCAGCCCTTGCACCTGAGTCTCAAGTCGCGCTCACCCTCCGCACCCTTTGCGGGCTCGAGACCGACGAGATCGCCCGCGCCTTCCTCATCCCTCCCGCCACCATGGCGCAGCGTCTCGTCCGCGCCAAACGCAAGATCCGCGACGCCGGCATCCCCTACTCCGTCCCCGACACGCGCGATCTGCGCCCGCGCATCGACGCCGTCCTCACCGTCATCTACCTCGTCTTCAACGAGGGCTACCTCGCTACTCGCGGCGAGTCCATGCTCCGCGCCGATCTCTGCGCCGAAGCCATCCGCCTTGCCCGCCTCGTACGCGAGCTCCTCTACCCACAGCCTCCCGCCGAATGCACCGCCCTCCTAGCCCTCTTACTGCTCCACGACGCTCGCCGCGAAGCCCGCCTCGATCCGGCCGGCGAACTCGTCATCCTCGAAGAGCAGGATCGTACCCTCTGGAACCACGCGCAGATCGCCCAGGCCCTGCCTCTGGTCAAAGAGTCCCTCCGCAACGGAGCCGGACCCTACGCCATCCAGGCCGGAATAGCCGCCTTGCACTGCGTCGCAGCCCGCCCGAAAGACACCGACTGGCGCCAGATCGTCGAACTCTACCAGGTCCTCGAACACCTCCAGCCTTCACCCATCGTTACCTTGAACCGCACAGTCGCCGTAGCCATGGCCGACGGCCCCCAATCCGGCCTCGCCCTCCACGATACCCTCGCCTCCACCGGCGACCTCGACGACTACCACCTCATGCACGCCGTCCGAGCCGATCTCCTCCGCCGCCTGGGCCTGCTCCAGGAGGCCGCCACCAGCTACAAGCGCGCCCTCGCCCTCGTCACCAACGAGAGCGAACGCCGCTTCCTCCAAAGACGCCTGCAAGAGGTAGAGTAGACCGCTATGATGGATGGCTTGGGAGAGAGAAATCGCCGTAAACCCTCTATCTGCAGAATCTATGGGGTTAAGTTGGTCGGATTCGACGCAGGAAGAAAGCCGGGCGACACAGAGAAGCTCCCCGTGCATCTAATAGCTCTTCGCGGGGTTGAACAGAGAAGTAATCACCCGAACTGAATCGCCATACACACTGGAATTCCTCATAACGGAACGCCTGCGACCCGCATCCAAGGAGGCAGATAGGAAAGTCATCTCAAATGGTCGGCACAGGAAACTGAAGCGAAATGTATCGAATAGCCCCTGCCCTGCTCCCCAGGCTTCCTAATCTAATCCTCAAGCTCGTCCACTAAACTCATAGAAACACACATGAATCCCTGGCTCATCTCCATCCCGCTCGCCTACCTCCTGGGCTCCATCCCCTTCGGATACGTGCTCGTCCGTCTGTTCCGAAAAGAGGACATTCGGGCCACCGGCAGCGGCAACATCGGCGCGACCAACGTCGCCCGCTCTGGAGCCAAGGGCCTCGGCATCGCGACCCTCCTCCTCGACCTTGGCAAAGCCTTCCTCGCCGTCAAAATCGCCCAGCATCTGGCCCCCGGCAACTACGACCTGGCAGTCGTCGCCGCAGTAGCAGCCATCCTGGGACACGTCTTTCCCGTCTGGCTGGGCTTCCGCGGGGGCAAAGGCGTCGCCAGCGGCCTCGGCGTCTTCCTCGCTCTTACCTGGCCCAGCGCCCTCTGCATCCTGGCCGTCTTCGCGTTGATCTTCCTTCTGACCCGTTATGTCTCGTTGGCCTCCATCATCGGCGCAGCCGCTTTTCCCTTTTTCGGGTTTTACTTCGTCTCACTTAGGACACCGATTGTCCTGGCCGGATTTCTCTTTATCCCGCTTCTCATCATCGTCAAGCACCACCAAAACATCCGCCGCCTGCTGTCTGGCACAGAGAGCCGCTTCGGAACCCGAAAGGTGGTCGTATGAGCCGCATCACCGTCCTTGGCGCGGGCGCCTGGGGCACAGCCTTGGCCCTCTCTCTCGCCCGCCGCAACGGACACGACCTCGTCCTCTGGTGTCATTCGACCTCGCTGGCTGAACAACTCAACGACCACGGGGAGAACCTCCCTTACCTCCCCGGCTTCACCCTTCCGGCTGACATCATCGTCACCTCCGACCTCCCTGCGGCCATCTTCGAAGCCGACATCATCCTCTGCGTCGTCCCCTCCCAGCACCTGCGCTCGGTCATCACCCACATCGCTCCTCTGCTCACCCGGAATCAGGTCATCCTCAGCGCCAGCAAGGGCATCGAAGAGGGCTCCTTCCTTCGCATGTCCCAGGTCGTCACCGCGCTCACCGATAACCCCATCGCCGTCCTCTCCGGCCCTTCCTTCGCGCAGGAGGTGGCCGCCGCCTGCCCCACCGCCCTGGTCGTCGCCTCGCAGGACACAGCCCTGGCCCTCGCCATTCAGCGTGACTTCTCCTCTCCCACCCTCCGCGTCTATACCAACGACGACGTCCCGGGTGTGGAACTAGGCGGAGCCCTCAAAAATGTAATCGCATTAGCCTCAGGCGTCGTCCACGGCCTCAATCTCGGCCACAACTCCGCCGCCGCCCTCATCACCCGCGGCATCGTAGAGATCACCCGCCTGGCCATAGCCTGCGGAGGCCACCGCCAGACCCTCGCTGGACTCTCCGGCGTCGGAGATCTGGTCCTCACCTGCACCGGCTCCCTCTCCCGCAATCGTGCCGTAGGGATCGAGCTAGGCCGCGGCCGCCAGCTTCCCGATATCCTGGAAGGCCTCCACGGCAAGGTCGCCGAAGGTATCAGTAGCACCACCGCAGCCCTGGGCCTCGCCGCCCGCTACGGTGTGGAGATGCCCATCACCGAACAGGTGAACGCCATCCTCCACCACGATAAAAATCCCAAGGAAGCCATCCGCGAACTCATGGCCCGACCCGGCCGCGACGAGTAGAGACGGCAAGCAGATTATCGTGCAGGATCTGGCGTTGTGCCCCGTTGCGCGTCCAACTCCGCAAAAACCTCAGCAACCCGGATCTTGATCGGCGTTCCCGGCACATTGAGCTCGTCGGTCACTGGTTGCAGCAAGCCGCCTAGTCCAGCCATGAAGGCTCTCCGCTTCTTCGGGTCGATCACCCACACCGCCTCGATCCCCATGCCAAAATAGTCGTCCAGCCGGTCCTGTATATCCGCCAGCCGGTCCTCTGGAGACAGAATTTCGACACACAACAACGGCGCAATCGTAATGATCTCTTCATGGGGATCGCTCGCCCGCGAAAGGCAGATATCCGGAATGCGATAGTGCGTCGCTGAAGTCTGTATTCTCTGCTCGGAACGAACCCGAATCTTCCATTCGGCGAGCCGCTCTCGAAAGTACCAAACGAAAAACACCTGTAGGATTGCGTGCGAACCCTCACCCATATTCCGCTCTCTCACCTCGCCATCAATCCAGTCCCGATCCGGCCGGTAAGATGTCTTCAGATACTCGCTCAGAGGAACCAGCGTCGAAGTAGCCATGGCGATTCACCTCGCTCATCCCATACTAATCCACCCAATCCGCTAAACTAGACCCAGAATGGCCTTCAACCTCTTCGGTAAGCGCGACAAACCCGACCCGCCCGACACTCCCGACCAGCCTCCCGCGCCCCCGCAAAAAGTCGGTCTCTTCGACCGCATGAAGCAGGCGGTCACCCGCACCCGCGAGTCCTTCGCCGAGTCCATCAGCTCCGTCATCGCCCTCACCCGCGAGGTGGACGAGTCCACCCTCATCGGCCTCGAGCCCATCCTTCTCGCCGCCGACCTCGGCGCTCCCACCACCGCTTTGGTCCTCGAAAACCTCCGCCAGCGCGCCCTTCGCACTGGCATCGAAGGCGGCCCCGAGCTCCAGCGGCTCCTCAAGGCCGAGCTCAAAGCCATCCTCGACAGCGTACAAAGGCCCGTCACCCATCCCGCCACTCCCCCCGAAGTCATCATGATGGTCGGCGTCAACGGCACCGGAAAGACCACCACCACCGGCAAGCTCGCCCAGCATTTCACCTCGCAGGGCCGAACCGTCCTCCTCTGCGCCGCCGATACCTTCCGTGCCGCCGCCATCGAGCAGCTCGAGGTCTGGGCCACCCGCTCCAACACCCCCATCATCAAGACCAAGCAAGGCGGAGACCCCTCAGCCGCCCTCTACGACGCCTGCGCCGCCGCCAAATCCCGCGGCTCCCAGGTCCTCATCGTCGATACCGCCGGCCGCCTCCACACCAAGACTGACCTCATGAAGGAGCTCGACAAGATGCGCCGCACCGCGGAGAAGCTCATCCCCGGCGCGCCCCACCAGACCTTGCTCGTCATGGACGCCACCACGGGCCAGAACGGCCTCACCCAGGCCCGCCTCTTCACCGAAGCAGCCCACGTCACCGGCATCGTCCTCACAAAGCTTGACGGCACCGCCAAAGGCGGCATCGTCCTCGCCATTGCCACCGAGCTCAAGCTCCCTGTCGTCTACGCCGGCATCGGCGAGAAGATCGACGACCTCATCCCCTTCGACAGCTCCGCCTTCATCGACTCCCTGCTCGACTAAGCAAAGGCTTCAGGCCGCAGCTCAATCCCAGGCCAGCACCTTCTGTGAGTCGATCTTCGCCGGGTCCAGCTCGATATTGAACCCCGGCCCCGTAGGCAGCGCAAAGTGCGCATGCTCCGGGAACGGAGCCTTCTGCTCGAAGTGATAGAAGTGCCGCATCTTGTTGATCAGGTACTCTCCCAGCGGAAACGTCATCGGCGACTGGCTCGCAATCACATGCACCGCCGCATGAATGCAATGCCCATGCGGAATCACCGGCACATCATGCAGCGACGCCACCGTCCCAATCTTCAGCAGCTCTGAGATCCCACCACACCACTCCGGGTCCGCCTGCACCACCGACAACCCACCCGCCTCCAGATAACGCTCCACCTCCCACCGCCCATAGAAGTGCTCTCCTGAAGCAATCGGGATCGACGTGCTCCGATGCAGCGTAGCGAAGCTCTCTATCTTCTCCGGATGCGACACCTCCTCCATCCAGCGCGGATGATACTGCTCCACCTGGTGCGCCCACTCCAGCGCATACGTCAGATCCCAGCCGCTGAAGGCATCGAACATCAGCTCCGTATCGTCCCCCAGCGTCTCGCGAAGGATCTTCACCAGCTCGACGTTCTTTCTCATCCCCTCCGCACCCGACCCCGGGCCATACCCCATGAACCACTTCTGATTGCGATAGCCCTCCTTCTTCAGGCTCAGACAGCGCGTCCGTACCGCCTCCGGCTCCAGCGAAAACCCCAAACAGCTCGCATACACCTCCACCGACTCCCGCGTAGCCCCACCCAGCAGCCGATACACAGGCACCCCGTAGTACCGTCCCCGCAGATCCCACAGCGCATTGTCCACCGCGCTGATCGCCATGATAAAAAAACCAGCCCGCGAGTGCCTGTTCGAGCGATACATCTCGTCCCACAGCGCCTCCCCCGCCAATGCATCCTTGCCGATCAAGAACGGTCGCAGATCCTCCCTCACCACAATCGCCGCATCCCGCTCAATCGGACCATAGAGCCCATCCAATCCCCCCGCCGTCCGTATCCGCAGATAGATCGCTTTGGTCGTCACCCGCTTCGTCCCACCCGGCTTGTCCTTGTAGACCGCCGGTCGCAGCGCATCGTAGATATCCAGCGGATTGACCTGCTGCTGACCATTCACTCCCGCCTCGGTCTCGTAGTGCCCCTGCAACTCGATCAGTTCCAGATCCGAGATCTTCAAAGGCCCATTGCAGTCCGTCCGCCCACCACACACCGCCGCAAATGAAAACGCACCGGAAGAGGCCACAGCCCCCGCCATCATGCCGAACATCACCTGCCGCCGGCTCATCCCCGCACCCTTCACTGACCCAAACCTCATCGGACACTCTTCCTCGCAGATCGAGCTCGGCATAGGTCAGCATGCATCCCCTCCAAACACACTCAGGATGAAGCTCCCTCCACCGGCATTTAATTTGCGTCCAGAATAATATCCGATCCGAAGCACCGCAGACTCCAACAAAATTCCGTGCCCCAAATCTCGCCCTACTTCGCGCCCCGCCCCACGAAGTCCCGCTTCCGGATCAACCCATGCACGCCCTTCACCCGGTCCACCACCTGCGACACCTCAAAGTCCGTAGCCGCGCTCAGATACGCCATGGCAGCCGCCCGATCCATCCCCTGATTCTCCGCCAGGTAGTCGATCGCGCTCCGCACCGCCTTCTTCATCGCCTCATTCAGATCCACGTCCAGCCCAATCGGAATCCAGTACTCCGGCGTCTCCGCGAACGGCCCAGTCAACGCCCGCTTCGTCGGATACCCCGCCTCCCCCACCTTCAACACCGTCAGCCGCATCGTCGCACGCACCGACCCCTCCACCGCCGTCAGCGCCACCTCTCCATTCCCTTGCGCAAAGTGCGGATCCGAGACAAACAGCTTCGCCCCCGCAACCTGCACCGGCAGATACAGCGTGCTTCCAGCCACCAAATAATGAATGTCGATATTCCCCCCAAAACTCCCCGGCGGAATCGAATTCGTCCTCCCATCCCCCGCCGGAGTCACCCCCACCGTCCCTAGAAACGGAGCCACCGGAAACTCCACCGTTCCACCTTTACCCGTCTCCATCACCCCAACCAGCTTGCCACCCTGCGTCTTCAACCGCACCAGCTTCGAGACATTATGAAACGCCTCCGGCGAAGCAGCACCAGCCCCCGCACCCGCCTCAGGGCTCTCCGGAAACTCCCCCGGCAACGCCCCCTTCCCATGCCGATTGCTCACCACGCCATACGGCACCCGCGGCGTAAACGCCAGAAACTCGATCTTCAGCAGATCCCCCGGCGCAGCCCCCTGCACCTCTACCGGCCCCATCACGATGTGCGGACCATCCTTCAAAAAATCATGCGCCAGCCCCGACCCCGTAATTGCCTCCGCATCCCGCAGCACCTCACCCGCAGGAACCCCCAGCCCGGTGAAGTACCGCTTCGCATCCCGCCCCTGGTCCTCCAGCAATCCCTCATGGCTCAGCGTATCGAACGTCACCACCGACCCCGACGGCACACGCAGCACCGGCTTCGCGTCCGCCTCCGGCAGATACCCCCACCGAATCGTCTCCGGAGTCACCGGCACATAAAACCCAGCCCCCGTCCCCAAACCCGCCGGAGCCTTCCCCGCGACATTCGTCAGCGGCTGCAAGACCGGAACCTGAGCCCCAGCCCACGCAGTTAAACCCAGCACTAAAGCCAGCCGAAGCATCATTGCCCCTTCCCCTGCTCCTCCACAATCGCGTGGAACATCGCCTCCTCCACCGCGATCTCCCGCTTGCACGTCGCCTTGTCGATAAAGGGATTCGGCCCGCCCGCCTTCAGCTTCGCGTACTTCTCTTCCATGCCATACTGCGCCGGATGATCCCCCAACTGCACATCGCACGGCAGCGCATGCACCACCTCGAACGAGTGTTTGAACTCCGCCGCAATCGCCGGCGTAATCACCCCCGGAGCCCGCAGGCTGCACCCAAACACAACGTTGTAGCTCTTGCCCTTCTCCTTCACCACCGTCGTATACGTCGTGCATCCTCGCGTATGCCCCGCCGTCAGATGAGCCACCAGCGTCACCCCACCTAGCACCACCGTATCCCCATCATGAATCACCCGGTCCACTGGATGCTCCTTCCCACCCGGCTTCATCGCACGTAGCGCCGGAAGATCCTCCTCCATCGCCACCACCTGCGCGCCGGTCACCATCTTCACCAGAGCATCGCCCTCTTGATGGTCACCATGCGCATGGTTCCCCAACAGGATCTTCGTATCCGAAAACTTAAATCCAAGCTGCTCCACCGACTTCAAGATCACCGGAACGTTCCGCTCATACGTACTGTCCAGCAGAATATTTCCCTCCGGCGTCACGATCAGATACGAACTCAACGTCCGAGTCCCTACGTAGTAGATATTCCCAATCACCTTATGCGGCGGAAACTGCCCCGTCTGATCGACCTCCGTTCCCATGTTCCGCGTCACAATCGAAAGCGGCGTATACCGCTCCCCTTCCACAGAGACCGCCGGATGATCGGCCGGCTTCTGTTGCGCATGAACAGACGCCGCAAGAAAGCCGATACAAAGCTCGGCACAGAAAAACAGTGATAGATTCAGGCGAAGTTTCTTCGTCAAAGAGATCTCCTGGGTTGCTGCGCAGTAGAAACGGATGTCAGGGATGGATGTCCTCGCAGAGTAACACGCCCGTCTTCCGCAGAGAAATCTAGCTGAAAGGTCCCTACTCCGGGCTCGTCAAACTGCGCATGGCAAACAGAGCAATGCCCTTCAGAGTCTTCTTCGCAGCGCCAGCCTTCGCGGCCACCTTCAAGCCAGAGAGCGTAGCCATAAGAAAGTCCGTAGCCGCGCGTACCTCCACGCTCTTGCCGATCTCACCCTTCGCCTTCGCCGCACGCAGCGCCTGTTCAAACGCGGCGACCAGCTTGCTGCCCTCTGCCCCACCCAGCCCATTCACCTCCGCATCGGAGACGCCAAACTCACAGATCGCATTCACCCCCATGCAGCCCGTCGCCCACTCCCCGTCCGGCTTCATCGACAACGCCAGCAGCACACCCTCGATCCCCGCAAGCGGCGAAGAAGCTTTCTCCAGAAGCTCGATCTGCTCTCCGACGCTCTCCTTTACGTAGCGGCGAAACGCCTCCAGGTAAAGCTGCCGCTTCCCTCCAAAGGTGTCATACATACTCTGCCGGCTGATGCCCATCACCCGCATCAACTCATCCGTAGCAGTCGCGGCATACCCTCGCTGACAAAAGAGCCGCACAGCCTGCCGAAGCGCTTCGTCCTGATCGAACTCCTTCGGTCGAGCCATGCCCCTCCTCACTCTCCATTAACCACTCTACCCAAACTGCGCAGCGATCGTCTCCAGATACTGCTCAATCGGCATCTTGCTCCGAAGCGCCATCAGGCCCTTCCCTGCATCGCCCACCAACGTTCTGAACTGTCTGTTCTTCCCTGTAGCGACTGCATAGATCTCATCCACAATATCCTGCGGATCATCCAGACGGCTCTGATCTGCAGCGGCAGCCTTGAAGAGGGATCTTACTTTTTCAGTAAGAGCGTCATAGTCTTTCACCTCTTCGTTCGCGTTCCAGACCACGCTACTTGTAAAGTTATTCCCTTTAGAACCTCCCTGCTCGATCAGCCGAAGCTCGATATTCAGTGGCTTCAACTCGTAGTACAAACCCTCCGTCAACCCCTCCAGCGCGAACTTCGACATGTTATAAAGCGAACCAGTAGGAACCGCGGTTGTAACTCCCATAAACGAGCTGATATTCACAAACATCCCGCCCTTGTTAGCTCTAAAGTGGGGCAGGAAGGCGCGAATAACATGGATAGGCCCGCGAACGTTGACCTCGAACTGATGGTCGATCGTACCCTCTGCGGCAAACTCCAACGGTCCGTACGAACCGATGCCCGCATTATTTACGACCACGTCGATCCTATGGAACGCAGCAATAGCCTGCGCCGCCGCGGTCTTAACCTGCTCAGGATCAGTAACGTCTAGCTTGAAGATCTGAATATTCTTGTAAGCAGTTAGCTCCGTCTCTCGCTCAGGACTACGCATGGTAGCCGCGACGTTCCAACCCTGCTTTGCAAAATGGATGGCCGTCAACTTACCGAGTCCGCTGCTGGTTCCAGTAATAAAGATCGTCTTATTCGTTTCCATAAACGCAACTTTATCCATTCTGGATAATATTGTCCAGAACTAAAATTGCGCTGCTTTCAAAGTTGAGTCCAGCCTCACTCCCCGATAGAGATAGCGCTGCGCTGGGCCTGCTCTCTCCATCGTTCAACGTTCACACCTCTCACCAGAAGCCATCCACAAAGCAATACCTCCGCCAAGCCGAAGACCATCAAGTAAGAGAAGAAACGAGCTGCAAACGCTGGAGCCACAAAGTTCGCAAAACTATTGATCAGGTAACACACGCCTTCGAGCGCAAGCAGCACACCGATCACTCGGGGAAAGAAAGTAGACCTGAAGATTAGGTATCCGAAGAGCAGACAGTAGAAGCCAAAAAATACCAGTGCAATGGCGAAGCCACGTTCGAACAACTGGAGAGACACATACGACAAAGACTGTAACTGCTCTGCTGTAAATCCATTCAAAGAATGGCCGCCTCCTAACAAAAGTAAGGGCGCAAAATGGCCGAGCAGACTGACACTCTCAATGGCAGTGCCCACCAGGCTGAAGAACACCACCAGCACCGCGACACTCCTGTTCACCACCTTGAACAGATCATAAAAGAGAAGCACCAGCGGCACATTGCACGCGCAATAAAAGATCTCGACCGCAAAGCCCAGCCGGTACAGCAGCTCATGCGTCATGATGTTGTGCGCCGTAGCCGCCGCATCCCCATGCACCACGAGTTGCCCGCGAACAAAGAGCTCAGCGAATATGCCACCGGCGATGACGATCAGATACAGCAAGCCGGCAACTCTGGCCTTGAGCCGCGGTGACATCCCTTCAATGCGTTCGATCATCCGATCGCCTCATTCTCGTTACAGACGACACAGCGCCCCGCCGTTCTAACCCTGACTGTTCTAGCACCAGCCATTCTCAAGCTGACAATCACTCTTAAATACGAGGAGCGGAGTCCGGCAGTTCCTCTTCCCTGCAGATAAACCACGCAAAGGATGGAATAACTTGTAACCCGTTGTGTCCTCTTTATTACATGCAAGTCCCGACCAAGCGCGCAAAGGATGGTCTCAAACGAAGTGCATCGCAGCCCTTTAAATCAGGCATCCCTGACTGCAGGGACGTCTGCATCTCTATTCGAACGAAGCAATAGGAAAGAGGTTATTTTATGCAACAAGTCGAACCGCTAACAGCTCCTCCGTCCCAGGAAGTATCGGACGCATTTGAATCGAGCACGCTCCCCATCTCGTCCATTGCCAACGGTTACACCCATACGGGCATTCAGCACGTCGGCTTGCATGCAAAAGATCTCGCTGCGACTGCGGAGTTTTACCGGGACCTCTTTGGCATGCAGATCGTCGGAGGCAGCACATCGGAGAATGAGCCGTTGGGCGCTACCGTGTTTCTCAGTAGCCGCCCCGGACAGGAGTCCCATGAGATCGCCCTCTTCGCGAAAGAGGAGTACAAGCACAGCGCCTTCAAGATGTCGTCCTTGGCAGATCTCCAGTCGTTTCATCGCCGCTGCTCTGAATTAGAACTCCCCATCAGGGTAACCGCGAACCATGGAGTATCCTTCGCCTTGTATCTCGAAGACCCGAGTGGAAACCTGATCGAGGTCTACTGGCCTACCGGAGTCGAGCTGAAACAACCTCTTATGATCCCAGTCGATCTGACCTTGACCGAAAAAGAGCTCATGGCAAAGCTCGATGAACTCTCCGCATCAGTGCCATCTGAATCCGCGTCGTAACCAAAACCTCGGTCCGAATTGGATACGACGCTAGCCCTGGAAACCCTGCAAATTGAGATACTCCTAGATAAAAGATGCGAATCTCCCAGCAAAACAGCATGTCAAGCTCCTTAAGCTGCTAAACCCAGAAGATCCAACCACTTCCATGTGGCACTTTAGTTTTCGACGCCTGACTATAATTGAAGTAGAAGAGAAAACCCAACGGCTGCACAGGCGGAAGCCTTGCAGCCGTTGCATTTAACCGAACTATCGAAAGGAGGCCCTAACCCACGCTGGCTGACGTATTTGGACATAAGCCATTTGCAATCAACGAGCTAGCGACACTCGCGTCCTCTAACTCGATAGAACTAAACCACTTACGCCCAAATACCCCCAAGGGGGGTGGGGGGTGGTAGAGAATAAACTCGAGAGCGGAAGGGTTAATACCAAATGGTCGACGCAGCACAAGACGAACGCTTCATGCAGCGAGCCCTGACCCTGGCCCAAAAGAGCATCGGTCTAGCCTCCCCGAACCCGCAGGTAGGTTGTGTCCTCACCGCCGGCGGGACAATCATCGGCGAAGGCGCTCACATCTACGACAACCGCGACCACGCCGAGATCGCCGCCCTCAAGCAAGCCGCCAGCCGCGGCATCAGCGTAGTAGGCGCAACCGCCTACGTCACCTTGGAACCGTGCTCCCACCAGGGCCGAACCGGCCCCTGCGCCGACGCCCTCATCGCCGCCCGCATCGGCCGCTGCGTCGTCGCTACCCGCGACCCCAACCCTCTGGTCAGCGGCCGCGGCATCTCCAAGCTCCGCGACGCAGGCATCGAAGTCACCGTCGGAGTCCTCCAGCAGCAGGCTCGCGACCTCGACGATCCCTTCGCCCACTTCATCCAGCACCATCGCCCCTTCGTCACCCTCAAAGCTGCCCTCTCCGTCGACGGCTACCTCGCTCCACCGCCCACCAACCGCCTCCCCGACCAGCCCCACTGGATCACCGGCTCCGCAGCCCGTCACGAGGTCCAACGCCTCCGCCACGCCTCCGACGCCATCCTCACCGGAATCGGCACCGTCCTAGCCGACGACCCAGCTCTCACCGACCGCTCCACACTCCCCCGCCGGCGCCCCCTCCTCCGCGTCATCCTCGACTCCCAACTCCGCACCCCACTCACCGCGAAGCTCCTCCACCCAGCCAGCCAGGACCTCCTCATCCTCCACGCCGCCTCAGCACCCACCCAAAAGATCGAAGCACTGCAATCCGCCGGAGCCGAACTCAGCGCAATCGAAACCGAAAACGGCCACCTCAGCCTCCCCGCCGTCCTCGCCGCCTTGGCCGAGCGCAACATCCTTAGCCTCCTCCTCGAAGCCGGATCTCACCTCAACGGAGCCTTCCTCACCCAGAACCTGGTCGACAAAGTCGTTCTCTTCTACGGCGAGACCGAACTAGGCGCAGGAGCAATCCCCTTCGCCCAAGGCATAGACTCACCCTTCCTCTTCCAGCAAACCCTCCACCGCCAAACCCAAACACCCTTCGGCCCAGACGCCCAGATCACCGGCTACATCCATGATCCCTGGCCAAACGAGCCTGCCAAACCCTGAATCCCGTCTCAGTACCCATTGGCGAGCAGATAATGCTCAGTCAAGGTAAACTCCGCGGACTTTTGCTGACGCTCTGCATACCGAGCCAGAACATCGGTCTCTATATTCAGTAGAGCGCCCGGAGCAAGCGTGTGAAGAGACGTCGAAGCGTAGGTGTGGGGAATGATGGCGATCTCCACAATGTTGCCGTGAAGAGACGCCACGGTGAGAGAGATGCCCTCCACAGTAATGGAACCTTGGGAGACGACGTACTGAGCGAGAGTATCGGGAAGCTGGAGCCGAAGCCGCCAGTCGGTGGTCTCAGGAGCCTCCGGAGTGATGGGTTCGAGAGCAAGTAGCGTCGCGGTACCGTCGACATGACCCTGAACAACGTGGCCGCCAAGAGGCGAGCCCGCCGGAGTCGGGAGCTCCAGGTTGACGGTAGTGTCCTTGCGGAGCTTGGCCAGAGTGGTGCGGGAGATGGTCTCAGCGGCGAGATCGGCGGAGAAGCGCGGCGGGAAGGCATGAGGCTCGATGGACAGAGCCGTGAGGCAGACTCCGTTGACCGCGATGCTATCGCCAGTCGAAAGGCGCGCAGTAAGGGTCGGCGCGGCGATGGTGATGCGGGTCGCGCCATTGGTCGGAGTGATGTCGATGATGCTGCCGGTGGTTTCGATGAGTCCGGTGAACATAGAAACAGGGTACTACGACAGAAAGGCGCAGCCTTGAGGGCTGCGCCTTTCAAAATTATCCTCACGCAATAAGCTAAATCGAGCTCATATTGTGTAGAAACTCCTGGTTGTTCCTGGTCTTTGCCAGCTTGTCCGTAAGCAGCTCCATCGCCTCAACTGGAGACAGTGGATTCAGTACCTTGCGCAGAATCCAGGTCCGTTGCAGGTCTTCCTTCGGAATCAGCAGCTCTTCCTTACGCGTACCGGAACGCTGGATATCGATCGCTGGGAACACACGCTTATCCACCAGCTTGCGATCCAGAATCACTTCCATGTTGCCAGTTCCCTTGAACTCCTCGAAGATGACTTCGTCCATCCGCGAACCTGTATCGACCAGCGCAGTCGCAATGATCGTGAGCGAACCGCCCTCCTCGATATTGCGCGCCGCACCGAAGAACCGCTTCGGACGCTGCAGCGCGTTCGAGTCCACACCGCCTGAGAGCACCTTGCCCGAAGGCGGAACGATCGTGTTGTAAGCCCGCGCCAGACGCGTGATCGAGTCCAGCAGAATCACCACATCGCGCTTGTGCTCCACCAACCGCTTGGCCTTTTCGATCACCATCTCGGCGACCTGTACGTGGCGCGCAGCCGGCTCGTCGAAGGTCGAGGAGATCACCTCACCCTTGACCGAACGCTGCATATCCGTAACTTCTTCCGGACGTTCGTCGATCAGCAGGACGATCAGCACCACCTCTGGATGATTCGCCGTGATGCTATTGGCAATCGACTGCAGCAGCATCGTCTTACCGGTCCGCGGCGGAGCCACGATCAACCCGCGCTGTCCCTTGCCCACTGGTGTCAGAAGATCCATCACACGGCCGGAGATGTGCTCACGAACCGTCTCCATCTTGACCCGCTCCTGAGCATACAGAGGAGTCAGATTGTCGAAGAGGATCTTGTTGCGCGTCTCTTCGGGCGACTCAAAGTTGATCGCCTCAATCTTCACCAGCGCAAAATACTTTTCACCCTCATGCGGCGGCCGGACATTACCGCTGATCGTGTCGCCCGTCTTCAGGTCGAACTTGCGTATCTGCGACGGCGAGACGTAAATATCGTCCGGACCCGGCAGATAGTTATAGTCCGGCGACCGCAGGAACCCGTAGCCGTCGGGCAGGATCTCCAGGACACCTTCCGCGAAGATGTGTCCTTCCTTCTCGCTCTGCGCTTGCAGAATCTTGAAGATGAGGTCCTGTTTTCGGAGACCGCTCGTCCCGGCGATGTCGAGACCGCGTGCGAGCTTGCTCAGCTCCGCAATGTTATGTTCTTTCAGCTCAGAAATAGTCATGTTGTACCTAACGGTTGTCTTTGGGGGATAGGAAGCAAAGGCGGGATTCTGCGTGACGAGGGGGTCTTGCGGAAGGCCAGAATGTAGGGGGAAAGTGAAGTGCGGGGATATACCAGTTGCTACATATTACGTGTTTGACTCTAAAAAAGGAAACTGCCGCGCATTAAGCTGCGCGGCGTTCTGCCACCTGAACTTTTTCGACCACGGCTTCGCCAGGCTCATCCATCGGAATGGTGTCCTTGAAGCGATCTAGAACCTCATTCGTCGTATCCTGCAAACGAGTGTTCGGCTTGTGCAACTTCCGAGTCGCCTTCGAGGCGAGTTGACACAGCTCATAACGGTTGTTCACGTGCGTAAGAGCTCCAAAAATAAGATCTGAGCGCATAAATCTCCTTTCAACTTTTTGATCGGGCCTGAAGCGCTATGCTCTTAGCCTTTAAATATTTAGGTAAACGAGTCGCTTTACCCATGTCCTTACGGTGTAGCTCTTCAGGTACGTGATGACATAGACATTAGACGTCTGAAAAGCATAGAACGACCCCACTAAAGTACAAAAAAATGGAATCATCCATTATTCAGATTGATCGCGTCCGGCTGCGAACATACATGACCATTCGCTCTAACGCCGTCGCAGCTGGCGATATCCGCTAATAGAAATGAATATTCTTCCTGGAATGAATAAGATAGAGAAACTCGAATTCAACCAGCTTCTATTGGTTTTAGCGTGTGCTTCAACATACTGATCTTCGGCACTCATGCAAAGTAAATGGTCCGAAGCCCAAAGGTCAATCCTTTTTATGGGAACTAGTAAAAATTATATCCCAGAAATGGAATTCTCGCCGGCAGATTCCCTCCTAGTTTTACCTCATCAGGACCAATAGCTGCGGTCGAGCGTTCGGTACTGAATCGCCTCCGCAATATGCTTCACTGAGATGTCTCGTTCTGCTCCAAGATCGGCAATCGTCCGTGCCACCTTTAATATCCGGTCATGGGCCCGGGCGCTCAAACCCTGCTGCTGCATCGCCCTCTCTAACAATCGATCCGCATCGCTGGACAACTCGCAATACATACGAATCTGCTGTGTGCTCATCTGTGAGTTCGAAAATATGGGCCGCGCCGCTGCCCTCGCCGTTCCCTTCGTCCTCTCTCCCTCTACCGTGAACCGCTCATACTGGCGCTCCCGGGCCCCCAGGACCCGCGCCCGAATCTCCGCCGATCCCTCGGCAGCCGTTCCGCCCCGTAACTCCTTGTACTGCACCGCCGGAACCTCGAGGTGAATGTCGATCCGATCGAGCAGCGGCCCGCTCACCTTGCTCACATACCTTTGAATCATCGGCGGAGTGCACATACACTCCCGGCTCTTGTCATTGAAGTATCCGCACGGACAGGGGTTCATCGCCGCCGCCAGCATAAATCGCGCCGGAAAGCTCAGGCTCATCGCCGCTCGGGCAATCGTCACCGTCCCGTCCTCCAGAGGCTGCCGCAGCACCTCCAGCACATTTCGCGGAAACTCCGGCAGCTCGTCCAAAAAGAGCAGGCCGTTATGAGCCAGACTTACCTCTCCCGGCCTCGGAATCATTCCTCCACCGATCAATCCGGCGTCCGAGATCGTGTGATGAGGCGAACGAAAGGGACGATGCGTCACCAGCCCCAACTCCGCATCCAGCACCCCTGCGACAGAGTGGATCTTCGTCGTCTCCAACGCCTCCTCAAATCGCAGCGGAGCAAGAATGGACGGCAGCCGCTTCGCCAGCATCGTCTTGCCGGAGCCCGGAGGCCCAATCATAAGTACGTTGTGACCGCCAGCCGCTGCGACCTCCAAGGCACGCTTCGCCACATGTTGGCCGCGCACATCCTTGAAGTCATGCTGGAAGTGCTGCATCTCGTCCAGCAGATCGGTTGTATTCACCGCCAGCGGCTTTGCCGCCAGCGTCCCGAAAGAGGCCGAGTTCAGAAGCTCCCGCACCTCCAGGAGCGTCTGCACTGGATAGACATTGACTCCCTCCACCACCGCCGCCTCGCGAGCATTGCTCGCCGGGATGATGAGGTTCCGTATCCCCTTGGCTCGTGCTGCAACCGCAATCGGCAACATCCCCTGCAGCGCCCGCAGGCTCCCATCGAGCCCGAGCTCCCCCACCAACAGGTAATCGCTCAGATCCTTGGCATGCAGCGCCCCATACGCCCCTAAGATCCCGATTGCGATGGGAAGATCGAAGCCCGACCCTTCTTTCTTCAGGTCAGCCGGAGCAAGATTAATTGTGATCCGCGTGGTTGGTATATCGAAACCGGAGTTCTTAATCGCAGATCGCACCCGGTCGCGACTCTCACGCACCGCCGCATCTGGAAGTCCCACCGTACTGAAGATCTCTTTTTCCAGCCGAACGCCGGAGTAGTCGATCTCAACATCAATAATGTGCGCGTCGATCCCGTAGACCGCCGCGCTTCGAGCCTTGAAAAGCATAGTGAGCCTGTTGCAACCTTGAGGCAGAAAGATTTCGGCGAGTATAGCATTCCATCCGCTATAACTCAGGAAGTACATCTCGCAGGCCCGGAGCACCTCTAGCAATGTCTAAATACAGCACGCCGTTTCGCACGACCCGCATCAACTCCCTTCTTCCTGTCCTTGTCACTTGCCTGCTGCTTGCCCAGATCACGCTCCCAGCTTCGGCCCTCGCTCAAACTCCTGCTTCTACGCAGATCCCAAACCCTCCCGCCAAGGATCCCGACGGCCAGATCGTCACCTCAGGCTCCTCCGCCACTCCATCCGCTACAAGCGATGACGTCCCCGCTCCACCCCACAACCCCGATGCCACCCCCGCCCAGAAGGCCGACGAAGCCTGGTCGATCCTCAATAGCGCCGCCACCGACCCCAAGCATCCCGATCTGCGTATCCAGGCCCTCGCCGCCCTCGGCACGATGGGAACCGATCCTCGCAGCACTAAACGCATCTCAGCCGCCATGGACGACAAAGAGCTCGACGTCCGCACCGCAGCCATCCTCGCAGCTGGCGAGACCAAGAACCGAAATCTCACCACCGATATACGCACCATGCTCGACGATAAGGAGCCTCAAGTCGCCTTCGCCGCCGCCGTCACCCTCTGGAAGATGAACGACCGCTCCGGCGAAGATATCCTCCTCGCGGTCGTCGAAGGCGACCGCAGCGCCAACCCTACTCTGGTCAACGGTGCGCGCCATAGCATGAGCCGCAGCCTCCGCCACCCCACCGATATCGCCCGCCTGGGAGCTCTCCAAGGGGCGTCCATGCTCCTGGGCCCCTTCGGCTTCGGCATCACCGCCTACGAGTACATGCGCAAGAACGGTGGCGACACCTCCCGCGTCACCGCCATCGAACAGGTCTCGCAGGAGAAGACCGGTCCCATCCGCCAGGAACTTATCGCCGCCCTCGGCGACAAGGACCTCGCCGTCCGCGCCGCTGCCGCTAAGGCTCTCGGCACCTACCACGACCGCACCGTCGGCGACGACCTCTTCAACCTCTTCATCGACCCGAAGCCCCCGGTCAGGTTTACCGCCGCCGCCGCTTACCTCAACTCCATGCAGGCCGGTCCTCCAAGCCGAAAGGCATCTCCAACCGCGACCAAACGTAATTAGCCGAGATGGGTTCCCTCCGGCGAATCGGTTCCAAACTTATTCGTCGGGGGGCTGCTCGCGAAACTTCTCCATACGTGCAATCTGATCGGCGTCCATCTCCTGCCGAACCTGCAGAAGCATATGAGCATTTGCCTTCTCCAGTGACGCCCGGGCCTGCGCCACCGCTTCGATACCAGCAAAGATCCGCGCCTCATCGGGCTTCGGCTGCTTGGTCAGCGTCTCCAGCCGCGATTCCTCCTTCTGGAGAGCCTTGTAGCTCTCCAGAATGGAGCCCTTGCTCATGTTGAATACAGCATCCATCTTCTTCTGCTGATCTTTACGCAACCCCAGGCTCTTGGCGAAGCTTTTGTTGTCCCACCATCTTCCAGGAGGCCCCAGTTGCAGACCACCCCGCATGGTGCTGTTCGTCCCATTTGCCCCTGAGTTGGGACCAGGCAGCCCGCCTCGCCCATTCTGCGACGGCTCACCCGGAAAGCCTAGGTGCGGTTGTCCCAGCGAAGGCCCACCTCCCATCGGATGCCCCATCCCACCCCCACCGCCGGGTCCCCTTCCTTGCGCAAGCGCAGCCACCCCTGTCAACGTCAGACAGGAGCAGAGCAGCATTGCGGGAAGTGGGCATGTCTTCATGGATTCCTCGACTCCCCTTGTGGTCTGGATGGATCGGACGCATCCGACACCAAGCCGTACTCCTCAACAGGAGAGCGGCCATAGTCCCGGATCGCGAGATCGACCTCCGTCAAAAGTTTATTGTCCTGCGCAATCTGCGCCTCGGAGTCCTCTTGCAAGGCAACCGCCGCTGTAAGAGTTGCCGCAGCATCACTGCGATCCCGGTGCGAGTAGAAAGCTAATCCGCATACCAGCATAAGACAGGCCGCCAACGCCCACGAGGCCACTGCAAACAGACGGCGATCGCTTCGAGCAGGCAGTCCACCGCTCCCCTCCACCAAGTTCATCCACGCGCGAGACTCCCCCCACGCCAGCGTTACGGCATTGAAGCTGCCGACCGCGGCCCCGAATCGCTCCAGCTCTTCCTTGCAGATCGAGCAGTGCGATAGATGAACAGAGACCTTTGCGCTGGATTGAGCGCCCATCAGGCACTCCGTCATCTGCTCCTCACTGAGATGGCTGCGAACGTCGATGGCTTGGACTGGATTCATCGGATACCTCCTGATTGCGTTCCACCCAGTCGGGAGCGGATCGCGGTAATAGCCCTGCGCAGATGGGTCTTGACGGTATTAATGGGCATCCCCAAGCTCTGGGAGATCTCGTCCAGATCCATCTCCTCCGAGAACTTTAATAAAAATATCCGGCGCTGGTTGACGGAAAGATCCTCCAACGCCTTCTTCACCTGCTGCGTTCGCTCCTTCACCAGAAGCGTGTTCTCGGGAGAGGACGCCCCGCTGGGCAGAAAGGACGCAAGCTCGGTAATTTCGACGGTGCGTGTATGCGCCTTCCGCCAGAACTGGAACTTCTTCGTCCGCAGTTGATCTCGAATCAGGTTGTTCGCAATACTGAACAGCCAGGTGCTGACGGAGCAATCCCCACGAAACGAGGAGCGTCCCGCATACGCCTTCATGAAACAGTCCTGCGTGATCGTCTCTGCCAGATCTTGATCTCCAAGGGAAAAGGCGACGTAGCGCAGGAGTCTCGGTTCGTAGAGACGGACCAGCGTGTCGATATCTTCCAGTTCAGAGATGAAGTTCACCTGGCGTCTCAGGTGAATCATAGATGCGTCCAGAGCGGCTTGCATACACCGTCAGAGACGCGATTTCTCTGCATTTTGGTTACGCATCCCACTCCAAGCCATAAATTACTGGGCCAAAAACGGGAAAGATCCGCGTCGGAGCCTGGCCAGCCCTCAGGAAGCGCCTCTTCCGCTAGACTTCCCCGGAGGAGATTCTGACCCATGCGCTGGTGGCCAACGACTTCGTTCCTGACACGTACCGCTCTGGTCGCAGTCCCCTTGTTGACCGCCGCATATGCAGCCAGCCGTCCGGCGGATATCGCCTTCCGCGTGCAAATGATCGATCCTGGCTACAGCGAGACCGCCGCAGTCGCGGACCTGAACAACGACGGCAAGCCCGATATCATCTCCGGCGAGAGCTGGTACGAAGCCCCCAACTGGACCAAACATCCCCTTCGCTCGATCGACTACAGCCAGAACTACATCGACAACTTCAGCGACCTGCCCATCGATGTCGACGGCGACGGTTGGGTAGACATCGTGCAATGCAGCTACTTCGCGCACAACATTGTTTGGCTGAAGAATCCCGGCCATAGGAATTCAAAAGAGCCAGACGCTACCTGGAAGGTCACGGAGATCGACGCCAGCGGTCCCACCGAGTTCGCCTTCCTCGTCGACCTCAACAACGATGGCAAGGCCCAGGAGCTGCTCCCTGAATTCGACCGCCCCAACGTACCCCTCGCGTGGTTCGAGTTGCAAAAGAGCCAATGGATCAAGCACGTCATCGCACCCCACGGCTACGGACACGGAATCGGCGTCGGCGACGTAAACGGAGACGGCAGAAACGACATACTCACCCCCAAGGGCTGGTTCGAAGCTCCCCCCGACATCCGAGCCTCAGGCGATTGGGTCTTCCACGCCACCGACTGGGATCAGCACCCCATCCCGGCTGCTGGCACAGTACGCAACTCAGAATCTCCCGCCTCACCACCGGCACGCGGCGCACAGTTCGGCTACATGCATCTGCTCGACATCAACGGAGACGGCCGCAAAGATCTGCTCACCGGCATGGCCCACGACTACGGCCTCGCCTGGTACGAGCAGACCGCCGACGGAAGATGGATACAACACGTCATCGATAGCTCATGGTCCCAGGCGCACGCCTCTGTCCTGGTCGACCTCAACGGCGACGGTCAGCTCGATCTCGTCACCGGAAAGCGCTACTTCGCCCACAACGGCTCTGATCCCGGCGAGCGCGAGCCCATCGGCCTCTACTGGTACGAGTACCGGAAGACAGCCCCGACACCCGCGACTGCTCGCGGCCCCGGCAACGGAGGCGTCGAGTGGATCCGCCACATCGTCGACTACGGAGGGCGCATGGGAGGAGGAATGCAGATCGTTGCAACCGACATCGATGGTGACGGCGACATCGACATCGTCAGCGGGGGCAAGGCAGGCCTCTTCCTCGCCGAAAATCTAACCCACCCTTCGAAGTCTCAAGCCAACCCCAGAAATCGCCGCTGAGTAGCCCGTGAGCTTATTCCACGCTGGGAACGCCGACAGAGTCAGCAACCACCGGCACGGAGGTCTGTCGATACGCGAGCGGCAGACGCGGATCGATCGACTGCACGATCGCATAGTGGATGCGATTATGGCAGAAGACGCAATCGGTCTCGTGAACCACCAGCAACTTCGCGCTCAACGTCTGAGGGAAGGTTCGCAGACAGTCCGGACAACCGATCGTGACATACGCATCCCCAGAGACGGGATCGCTATTCTTCGGAATCCAGATGGGAGCGTGAATCGTCGATCGCTTCGCAATCTCCGACTCGGTCAACGCCGCAGCCGCCATAATCCCAAACAGAGTCCGAAGCCCCGTCGCCTTCTCGTAGAAAGCATCGGCCACGATGCCCAGGGGTACAGACTCTCCGGAGAATGCCCCGCTGGTAGCGATCACATAGATTGCCGGCAGGCGGCGGCGGATCACAGACAACAGTTCAAAACCGGACATCCCCGGCATGTTCAGGTCAGAGAGAATGATGTCAGGCGTAAACTCCCGGATCATCTCTAGCGCAGAGAACCCATCCTCCGCGCAGCGTACATTGTGGCCTAATTCCGTAAAGATCTGTGAGAGCAGCTTTCGGGTTGCCGGTTCATCGTCTACGATCAGAAGTTTTCGCGTTGGGCTGGACATCGTTCTCTCCCCCCAGTGCATCCCACTAAGTTACTGCTTTTAGTATCCTTTCTTCCAAAACCCTATTCTGCTCACTTTTGCACACTAACTGCTTTTTATTGCACCATTTTGGGCAATATCGCGTACTTGCCTTTAGCTAGCCTTGCTCACAACGACCGGCGTCTGAGAGTTAGGCTCTGGCCACTGATCGTGCAGCACCACATTTAATAGCGACTTGTGAACTCGGATTCGCCCGTTGTAATCAATAAAACCCAGCTTCCGGAAGCGGTTCATGAAGAAGCTCACGCGTGAGCGGGTCGTGCCGATCATCTCCGCAAGGGTCTCCTGAGTAATCTTGGGAATTAGCGTCTCCGGCTCCCCTGGCTTGCCGAACTCCGCCATCAATAAAAGAATGCGCGCCAGCCGCTTCTCGCTCGAATTGAAGAGCTGATCGACCAGATCCGCCTGCGTTCGCATACTGCGCGCTAGCAGAAACTTCAAAAACAGATCCGAGAAAGCATGCTCCTCGTGCAAAACCCGGAGCATCTCTTCCCTTTCAATCTTGAGGGCCGTACAAGCGGTCATCGCCTTCGCGGAAGCCATCCGCAGACCCACCACTCCTGCAATCGACTCCTCACCGATGAAGTCGCCAACCGAGAGCAGCGTAATCGTCGCCTCTTTGCCGTTCGTCGACACCACCGTAAGCTTCGCCCGTCCGGACTGAAGATAAAAGACACAGTCGGCAGGACTACCTTGCGTAAAGAAGGCATGCTTGGCCTTCAGGTGAACGATCCTCCGCCCCAATCCTGCATTGGCCAGGAACGTAGCTGGGTCGAATGCAATCCTCTTTTTTGTGGGCATCCGAATCGCCTCTTCCTATCCATCCAGCAATACAGATATCTACTGCGTCAGTAGTCCTTCAAGGACCTATGTAACTTAGGTAACATGCGAAGGCTAAAGCATCGCACCGTTCCCAACTCAGAACTGTGCAAAATTGCTCATAATGCATGTTTAATGTGTCTCAAACGACATATTTCGGAACTAGCTTCATTCGAAGCGGCTCTCGACCAAAGTAGGTCGAAGCAGGAAGACTAAGGAACGACTTGAGCAGCGGCTTTAATAACCGCATTCGAGGTCGCCGCCTTCGTGAGACCTACATCCGTATAGCGATTATGCGGATTCCACAAGATCCACCCATCGGTCTTCGCATCATCGGCGCCACGGATCTGGTCGCTCACCTCGACAGGCCCGAAGATCTTTCCCCCAAAGGCATAGTCGCGAAACGCCTGCAGCCACGGCCGGAACTTCTTAGGGTTCGCCTGGGTCCGCTTGATGCTGTTCTCGAGCGTAAGGTGAATGGTCCTGTAAATATCGTCACTGGTAGCCATGGGATTCTTATGCCCTGGAATGCCAAGCTTGAATCCCGAGGGATACAGCATGGGACAGAGATAATCGACCACGTTGATAACACTTTCGAGCTGTTGGCCAATACCCGTATCGTTCGTGTTCCAACCCACATACCCGAAGATGTCGGCAGCTAAAAACACGTTATAAGGCACAAGCGCCGTCCGAGCCTGCATCAGGAAATTGGTGATGCCTTTGACACGCCCGGCCTCATCCGTCGGCCCGCTGAAGGCAAGCTTGGTGTTCGCATCCGGGAAACGAACGTAGTCGAACTGAACCTCGTCGAACCCAGCCTTCGCCGCCTCGATGGCGATCGCGATGTTGTAGGCACGGACCTCTGCCTGCCACGGATCGGTCCACGTAAGCCCCTCCCTATCGTGGAAGAGAGTTCCATCCGGAAGACGAACTGCAAGGTCCGGACGCGCAACTCCCAGGGCAGCATCCTTGAAGACCACGATGCGGGCGATCATATAAATACCCTGTCCATGCCCATTGTTCACAAGATCGGAGAGCGAGTGCGTCAGCGTAAGCTTCCGCGCGCCGATCGTCTTGGCCAAAGGAATATCAGAGGGATAAGTAAGCAAGCCCCTGTCGCTCTTGATATCGACCACCAGGGCATTGGCTCCGCCGTGCTGGATAATACCGAGCGCCGCCTCTCGAATCGGCTTTGATGCAACGCCGTAAACAGAGAGATAGAGCGCATGCGGAGTAAACGGCGTAAGGGCAAGCGGACTCTTCGCAACATCGCCCGCCGTAAAGCTACCCGCACGATACCCAGGAGCCCGGGCCAGAACTTTTAGCCCGGGATTCTCACCCCCGGCGATCTGGAACCGCCCCAAAGCATCCCCTTTGACAACCGTAGTCCCCACCGTAACCAAAGCATCGAGAACAGGCTTTCCCGTAGCAGTATCGACGACGTGTCCATCCAAACCCGACGCAAACACAGTAGAACTCGCGCACAAAAGAGCGGCAGCAAGCAGAGACGTCTTCATGGGGGAACTAGCACTTTCTACGGCGACATTCGGGGCCGATGAAACCTTCGTTGATGGAAGACCGCGCATCCGCAAGCAGCAACGATTGCGGTGGATCGAGGCGAAGCATGAACTCCAGGAGAAATACCACCGTACTCCCCCGCTCCTGACACACGCAAGACTGTTCTGCTCACAAGGTAATTTGTATCTAACTTGGGTACCTTTAAAGTAAGAGCCCAGGCAATCGCCCGGGCTCAGTGAGACAGACTTCAGTGAGTAAGGAGTGCTAAGCCTGCGGCTCTTCCGCTGCCAGCTTGGTCTGGGCTACGGTCCAGTCCGGTGCTCCGACCTTGAAGCGAGCGAAGCGGCGAACGCTGATGTTCTCGCCGAGCTTGCCAACCTTGGTCGCGATGATCTGGGCGATGGACTGGGTCTGCTCCTTGATGAAGGGCTGCTCCAGAAGGCAGACCTCCTCGTAGAACTTGCTCAGCTTGCCTTCGAGCATCTTCTCGATGATGTTGGCAGGCTTGCCGGTCGCTGCTGCCTGCGCGCGATAGACGTCCTTCTCGCGGGCGAGGTCCTCTTCCGTGACGTCCTCCTTGCGGACGTAGCGGGGATCGGTGGCAGCGATGTGCATGGCGATATCGCGGAGGAGCTCCTGGAACTCAGGCGTGCGGGCCACGAAGTCCGACTCGCAGTTGAGCTCGACGAGTACGCCGATCTTTCCGCCAGCGTGAATGTAAGTTCCAACCGCGCCCTCGTTGGTGGTGCGGGTAGCTTTCTTAGCGGCCGACGCCATGCCGCGCTTGCGCAGGACGACGAAAGCGCCTTCCATATCGCCCTTGGTCTCCTGCAGGGCCTTGAGGCAGTCGCCCATGGGCGCGCCGGATTTATCGCGGAGTTCCTTGACGAGCTTGGCGTCTACTTTGTGAGTCTCGGTAGCGGTGGTCATGTTGGGTTCCTTATCCTGATCTTCTTCTAGATAATGCAGGCCTCGTGTGAATGAGGCGTTGACGCAGAAAGAGCGTGGTGCCGATTCGCTCTCGCGGGCAGCCACGCTCCTCTGGATGAGTGTTCGTGAGCTGCTTACGCGCCAGCGTGAGCGGAAATAGGCTCAGACTCCGGCTCCGGTTCAGAGGAGGCAGCCGGTGCCTTGCGGATATTGCCGCCAAGAACAGCCTCGAGGTCGACAGTCTCATCGTCCTCGACAGACGCTTCAGCGATGCCAGCCGATTCGTGAACCTCGGCGGTTGCGGCGTCGAGAGCAATCTCACCCTCTTCGCCGATGTGCTCGGGAGAGACCTCAAGCTGCTGAACGTCGGCGGCTTCGGTCGCGAATGCCTTCTCGGAGACCATCTGTACGCCTTCGGCGGCAGAATCCGCGATCTTCGTGGTGAAGAGGCGGATGGCGCGAAGAGCATCGTCGTTGCCCGGGATCACGTAGTCGACCACGGTAGGATCGCAGTTCGTGTCAACGACCGCGACGACCGGGATGCCCAGCTTGCGGGCCTCGGCGACGGCGATGGCTTCGTTGTTGGAGTCAACCACGAAGATGGCGTCGGGAAGACGCTTCATGCTCTTGATACCGGAGAGGTTGGTCGAAAGATGCTTGCGCTCGCGCTCCAGCTTGATGACTTCCTTCTTGGTCAGCAGCTCGTAGCGGCCATCGGTCGACATGTCGTCGAGCTCCTGGAGGCGCTTGACGGACTTCTGTACGGTCACCCAGTTGGTCAGCAAACCACCCAGCCAGCGGCTGTTGATGTAGGGCATGCCGGCGCGGTTCGCCTCTTCGGCGATTGCATCCTGCGCCTGGCGCTTGGTGCCGACGAACAGGATGAGCTTACCGGTGGAGGTAAGGTCGGTGACGAACTTGGACGCTTCCTTGAAGAGCTTCAGGGTCTTCTGGAGGTCGATGATGTAAATGCCGTTGCGCTCGCCGAAGATGTACTCCTTCATCTTGGGGTTCCAGCGCTTGGTCTGATGCCCGAAGTGAACGCCAGCTTCGAGCAGTTCTTTCATAGTGATATTTGCCAATGTAGCTCCTTGGTGAAGACAGCCGGGTAAAACCGCCGGTGCCTGGATTGATCCCGCGTACGGGAGATTTGACTCCTGACCTCATGCGATCCGGCCTGCATGAGGGTGATGCGATGGGTACCGGCCCAATGCTCCGGCACCCATTCGTACTGCTTGCAGCCAAAAGAAGCGGGCAGCTCGCAGCGCTCCGGAGATTACCTCTTGGAGAACTGGAAGCGAGCGCGGGCGCCCTTCTGACCGTACTTCTTGCGCTCCTTACCACGCGAATCGCGGGTCACAAGTCCCTCGGACTTCAGGGCCTTGCGGAGCTCAGGGTTGAAGATCATCAGCGCGCGGGCGATACCGAGCTTGACGGCGTCGGCCTGACCCATGACACCGCCACCCTTAACCGTGGTGATGACGTCGAAGGTCTCTTCGATGCCGGCGATGCCGAGAGAGCGCTTCGCGGCGGCGCGCTGCTGGGCGGTGACGAAGTACACGTCAAACTCCTTCTTGTTGACCGTGAACTTGCCGCTGCCTGGACGCAGGAAGACGCGGGCGATAGAGGACTTGCGCCGGCCTGTTCCGTAGTATTGAACTAAATCTGCCATGGTGCTCCTTGAACTTTTGTAAGGCTCCGGGGTTAAAACCCCAGAGTGCCCTTGCTATTTCAGCGGGCTAAAGCCCACTGTTTCATCCCAGAAAACCTTCGACTCAGCGAACCAAAGTCCGCTACATCCTGAACTAGGCCTAGGCCTTGGCCTTGGGCGCGTTGCTCGCGTGGAACTCCAGCGGCTGTGGCTGCTGGGCGAGGTGCGGGTGCTGGCTGCCCTTGTAAACCTTGAGCTTGGTGGCCATCTGGCGCCCGAGCTTGGACTTGGGGAGCATCCCTTTGACGGCCTGCTCGACGATAGCCTCAGGACGGCGGGCCAGGAGCTTGACGAAGGACTCTTCGCGAAGACCACCAGGAAAGCCGGTGTAGCGGCGATAGAGCTTACTGTCAGCCTTGAGGCCGGTGAGGACGATCTTCTCGGCGTTGATGATGACGACGTGGTCGCCCATATCAATGTAAGGAGTGTAGAGGGGGTTGAGCTTGCCGGCGAGGACGGAGGCGGCGGTGGTAGCCAGGCGGCCGAGGGTCTTGCCGGAGGCGTCGACGACAAACCACTTGCGTTTGATGTCTTTGCCGCTCGGGATCGTGGTGCTGTTGTTCATGAAGTACTCCCTGGTTCTGCCGTCTTCATTGTTCGGCGTAGTTCTGAAGAATATGGTCGAACGATTTTTAATGCCTGATTCTGCTGCTTCTTACGTAATGCAAACTACAAATTTCAACGACTCGGGCAGACAACCGAACAGCAGGCCGTCTACCGGAACTCTAAGGATTGCCGGGCGGAATGCCTGAATCGGACAAGAGCAAGCTCTTGAACGTAAAGAGGCTGGACCGCTTGGATTTCGCACAAAGCCTGACCGAATGGCCTGAAGAGTGGGTGCTTGGGAGGCGGCTGATGTTGCAAGCTGCCCCGCTTGGGGTCCACACAATGTCCTGTCGGGCTGAGGCGTCTGAAGATGGTTCACCCAGACGCACAGATGCGGGACTGCGCGAGATTCAAGAATATCCGAAGGGTTGGGTGGAGTCAACGAAGGAGTTACGGCGGACAGAATTTATCCGGGCTTTCCCTGAACGAGACAGAGCTCCGCTTAAGACCGATTTCCACCGGTTATGTCCTTTGAAGATGGTTTGGTGCTTTGCCCCTCGAAAACTTCTTTGATTCAGAGAAGGCGCGCCTGGCGCAGAGTCTCGTGACTGGATCTGCGACAGAGAAGCATGGCCGTCGATACAGCCTCAGGCGTCTTCGCGGCACGTTTGGAGCGCCGTAACCCTGCATAGGCAAAGCCCACAACCCCGGTGACGATATACAGAATGGAAGCGGGTTCGGCGGCAAGGACAAGCGGGAGGATCGAGCTCAACGGGGACATGGTATCTCTCTTCGGCTTTAAACAGGGTATCCATGAGTTCCGTCGGGCGATGTACCACGAAGGTGGTATTCCGGGCTTTGCGGCTGTTAGTGCACAAGCTGCGTAGTGCTAGGCTGCTGGCCGATCTTGGTCTGCAGCAGACGCGGAATCGGTTTACGTCGGCGTGGCTTGGGAGGCGTAGGCTCTGCAGCATCAAGGCGGTAAAGAATCAATAGATTGCGCTCCGGATCATCCATCACCGGAAAAGAGGCCACCCGGTCCAGACGATAGAGAGGAGTCAGCGCATCCATCTTGTCGTCGTCCACCTGGTTCCACGTAACGAACCAGCCCGGCCGATAGGTCGCCACCCGGGTCGGTAGCTCCATGGTGCCAAAGTCATCGCAGATCGAAGGCAAGCCGGTCATCAGCGAAAGATTGGAGCCCGAGATGGAGAGAACCAGGGGATTATGCGAAGGGTCCTTGCGTCGGTCGGCGGCGATGATCTGCTGAATCTGTGCGGCGGCCCGGGCAAAGGTGTACTCGGGAGTCCTCACATAATGCAGCGTCTGCCGGGCATCCATGACTACAGTAGCGGCCAGGGCAACAATCAGCGCAGCAGCCGCAAGAGGATGCGCCTGCGCTTGCGTCTGGGAATGAGCCAGGGCTGGAGCCCGCCACAGGCTCTCGAAGACGATCGGCACCAGCAGCGTAAGCGGAACCGCGATCACCAGGTAGTACCGGGGCTGAAGATTGTTGTGGTACGCCAGGAAGGCGGTATAGCCCGCCGCCCAGAACAGCAGCGCCGGAACGAGCGGGTTCCGCAGCGTCAGCCGCAGGTTGAGCGTGGCGATCAAAATAGCCAGAAGCGCCAGCGGAAACACCAGATGACCGATCCAAAAACCATCGGCGATAGTGCTGGCAAAGATCGAAACCGCAGTCGAAGCAGTAATACCGGTATAGGCGTTAGCGCTAAAAAGATACTGGTAGTCGAGCAGAAAGTGGGGATGGACGACAACGAAGTAATAAGCGAGCCACGTAACAACGGCCACCCCACCCGGCAACAAGCAAAGACGCAGAAAGGGGCGGAAGCGGAATCCCGCCCGAGCCCAAAGCAGCCACCCGATCGCCGGAAGCAGAAAGACCGCCGTGGTCTTGGTGAGCACCATGAGGGTCACAAGAAGCCCTAACAGCGCCGGAAGTAGCAGGCGCTTAAGAAAAGAAGCACCTCCCTCCCCCAGAGGACAAACATAACTCGCCACAAGCAAAGCCAGCAGAGTCAATAAGATAAGTAGCGGCTCCAAAATCGCCAGCCGCGTGAAGACATAGCAGAAGGGGCTCACCGCAAGCAGAAGAACCCCAATCGCCGGAGCCAGAGAAGGAGATTCAGCCCGCCTCCCCGCAGCCGAAAGGCGGGCCCACCGGCGAATGAGCAGGTACGAAGCAACCAGAATCAAGCCAAAGACCACGACAGTAAGCGCCCGAGCAGCCGCAACATTCACCCCGGCAAAACGAAAGACCGCCGATTCAAGCAGCGGCCAGACTGGAAGCGCAGCCGCAGGGTTGAAGTCCCCCGGCACATACCAGTGACCACGCTGGAAGTGACGAATCGCGGCATCCCCATACCAGCCCTCGTCCGTGTACTTCGACCAGTCCATCCACGGCGAATAATTGGGGAAATCAGCATTCAAATGAAGAGCGTGAAGCGCCAGAAAGATGCCAGAGACGACAAGCATCAGGGCATGCACAGCCCGTCGGACTGTACCGCCAACATTGCTCCCAACCGCCGCAGGAGTCTCCGGTAATAGAAGATTCGAGGTCATAGCTCAAGCACTGAGACGCAGTTTTTGGAGGGCTCGTACCCAGAAGTATGACAGAACAGGAGTTACGAGCCCAAGCACGCAAAAAATAGTCGCCCGGTACCGGCCTACTCGTAAGAGAGAGCCTCGATAGGATCTTTAGCCGCTGCCTTGGCCGCCGGGTACAACGCACCCAGCATCGACCCGAAGAAGGCGATCAAGACAGCCTTCCAGACATAAGGAACATTGATGACGAAATCGAGCGTCGGGAAGCGGTTCTCCAGAATGCCACTAAGCACATAGCTGGAGGCCACCCCAACGACGATACCCGCGATGGCCAGAACCCCCGTCTCGCGGAGCACTACCCCCACGATGTAAACCCGGCTGGCCCCCAGCGACTTCAGAATGCCAATCTCTCGCGTACGCTCCATAACCGCCGTGTACATGGACTGAAAGATCACCAGAAACCCAATCACCACAGCAATCCCGATAACCACCTCAAGCCCAATATTGAAGCCCGGGAGACGGTCCGGCGAGATCGAAGAAAGATACTCCTCCGCCGTCGCAACACTGTAGGTACTCATCCCGTCGGTGGCAAGAACGGCCTTCCGCACCTCCTCCTGGTACTTCGGAGGGTCTTCGGTCCGCAGATAAAACATAGTGGCCTTGCCCTCGGTACCGGTCAGCGACCCCATCGTCTCAATCGGGACAAACTTCCGCCCCCCTTTGCCGTGGGCGACGATACCGCAGATGCGGAAGGTGTGATTCAGAATATTCACCGTCTCCCCGACCTTCTTGCCCGGATAGGCAAGATCATCGATCAGCACGTCGTCCGGCCCCTGAAACGGCGTCCCAGCCAGGAACTTAAAGGGCAGAAGACCGTCATAAGACTTGAAATCAATGCCATAGATATTGTCGAGAGTGCCTGTGATCTGGATATTGACGGGCGCGACGACCACGACGTGCGGAATCTTGGCCAGCACGGCGCCCACCTTGATGGACGCTCCGGCAGGACTCATTCCAATGAGGTTACTGGCAGTATTAGGGCGGACGAACATGTCCATGCCGATACCGTTCTGCCGGTCCTTGAAGCCATTCAGCTTGCCCATCAAAATGGCGGAGATGGACAGAATCATGATGACTTCGATGGCGATCGCAAAGACGCTGATCAGCGAGCGCAGAGGACGGTGGACGAGGTTGCCGGCTACAAGTTTGTTCATGCTGTTAACAGTGTATGGGACGCAACCGTCTCATTGAGAACTCAGTAACAGGGCAGGTTCCTCAGGCCATTAACCTCTGCCATCTCAGGCAACCCCTTTGACTTGCCCGTAAGTCAAGGATAATCTCTGACCAATCGGGTCTCCACCAGGCAGATCTCCGAGGAGAAGGCGCGCTCATTGCGCGCTGCCATAGCTGAGCAGGTTGAATGGAACGATTCTGCGAAGATTTGCGATTGGAGCGGGAGCAGCGCAACGTCTCGATTGAGACCATCTGCGCTGTAACCAAGGTCTCGCCTCGCTATGTGGAGGCACTCGAATCGGGTGAGTTCGGCGAGTTACCTGGCGGAGTATTCCGCAAGGGAATCCTGCGCAGCTACCTCAAGGTACTAGGCCTGGACGAAGCCTTCTGGGTGCAGCGGTTCGAGGCCAGCCTCGCCGCCAGCGGCCACCCTACCGGAAGCTCCGGCGAATCTGCCGAGGATTGGGCAGAGTTCGCCGAAAATGTCCGTCGTACAAGGGTCAGAACCCGTCCCGCGACCGGAATGCGCTGGCTGGGCATCGCCGGAATGTTCACCTTGCTGGCCCTCGCCGGATGGCTCGTCTGGACGCTGGCCCTGCACCATCGCCTGGAGATCGCACAGCCCACCCGAAACATCACCGGAGCGCACGGCCCCTCGGCGAGCACCGCAAGTCCAAACACCGCAGCGCCCCGCTAGCCGGCCCATAGCCTTCAGGCTAACCCGCACTCCGCAGGGACTTAGCGACAATCCGCACGCTCCATTGACACGCCTGAGCCCCTTTCATTTACCTTTTATTCATATTTCCAAAGTCAGCGCTATCTGAAATGCCGCAGTTGAGCTTCAAGCCATTTCTGTATTTGCAGATCATGCACCGCTTCGCAGGGCGGGAAGCACACCATAGAAACGCCGTCTCGGATTCTCATGAGACAGCGCGGAGCAGCGGCACAAATTCAGGAGGCGGTAATGAAAGTTTCTCGATCCATCGCACAGCGGAAGATCGTTTCGATCTGGTTGTTTCTCGGAGCGCTCCTCCTGGCAACAGCTTCCATCCCCACCTCAGCGCAAGAAGTAACGGGCAGCGTCAGCGGAACCGTCACCGACATAAGCGGCGCGACCATCAAGGGCGCCGAAGTGACCCTGACCAACACTGACCGTGGACAAGTCGCTCGCACCCTCACCACCAACAGCGCGGGCTTCTACACCGCCACCTCTCTCCCGCTCGGAACCTACACCGTCAAGGTCACGTTGAGCGGATTCAAAACCGACTCGGTAACCGGCCTTGTGCTGCATGCAAACGACGCCTTAACCGTGAACCGGAAGCTCGAGGTAGGCGGCTCCGATCAGCAGGTCACGGTAGTAGCCGACGCAATCCAGTTGAACCTCGAAAACGGCATGAGCCAGGGCCTGATCAACGGAACCCAGGTACGCGAACTCGTCCTCAACAATCGCAACTACGAGCAGCTCCTCCAGCTCCAACCCGGCGTAGCCTACGGCGGAGCCAACGATCAGCTCTACATCGGCGTCTCCCTTCCCTCAGGCACCTCCAATCAGGTCGCCTTCTCCGTCAACGGTCAACGCGCAACGGCAAACAACTGGACCATCGACGGCGCAGACAACGTCGACCGCGGAGCGAACCTGACCCTCCTGGCCTTCCCCAGCGTGGACGCCATCTCCGAGTTCAAAACCCTCCGTGGAACCTACACCGCGGAGTTTGGCCGCAGCGCCAGCAGCCAGGTCAACGTCGTAACCCGCTCCGGCACCAACGACTTTCACGGCAGCGCATACGAGTTCTTCCGCAACGACGTCTTCAACGCCAACAACTATTTCAACAAACTGACCGCCGTCGTCGCACGGCCCAAGCTGCGCTACAACGACTTCGGCTATACCTTCGGCGGCCCGGTACGCATCCCTCACCTCTACGATGGCCGCAACAAAACCTTCTTCTTCTTCTCGCAGGAGTTTCGGCGGGTCGTGAACTACTCCACCTCCACCGTCCTGGTGCCGACCGCGGCAGAACGCGCAGGCGACTTCACCAACAGCTATCTCACCTCGTCGAACGGTACCTACACCGGCGCAACCGGCCCAGCCGCAGTATGCGGCACATTCTCGGCCACAGGCGCGTGCACCAGCTACACCACCAGGATCGCCAGGATCTCTCCTGTCGCCCAGCAGTACCTCAAGGACATCTACGCCAATACACCCTTGCCGCCCAGCGCCGCCGATCTCGCCGCCGGGCTCGATCCGCATAGCTACATCTACAACCAACGCAACGTCTTCAACGACACGCAGGAGTTCGTTCGCGTCGACCAGGCAATCGGCTCGAAGATGAACATCTTCTACCGTTATCTCCACGACAGTCTGCCCTCGGAAGAGGCCGGCGGCCTCTTCGTTGGAGGCGGACTTCCCGGCGTTCAAAACACCACCACCCGCGCTCCCGGAACCCAGCACCTCGGCCACATCACCTACGTCTTCACGCCCACAATGCTCATGGACGCCGGATACGCCTACTCCTCTGGCGCCGTCATCAGCATTCCAACGGGTCTGGCGGCAAGCGCAAACTCCCCGGACGTCAAGCCGGCCCTGCCCTACGCCGGAACCCAGCTCGGTATCGTCCCCAACCTAACGATTACCAACGTAGCCGGCGTAACCAGCGCCGGAATCTATAACGACTTCAACCGGAATCACAACGTCTTCGGCAACATCACCAAGACCATCCACACCCACACCTTCAAGGCCGGCATCACCTACAACCACTACCAGAAGACCGAGAACGTAACCGGAAATGCCTCTCCCTTTCCGCAAGGCAGCTTCGGCATCACAGTCGCCGCCACCCCCACCGCAGCCCAACAGGCCACGGCAGGCGGCGTAGCGCCTAGCCCCTTCGACTCAGCCTTCAGCAACTTCCTCATCGGCAACGCCAACAACGGCTTCACCCAGGGATCGATCGCCGCAACCCCCAACATCATGGAAAACCTCTACGAGGCTTACCTCCAGGACGATTGGAAGGCAACGCCCCGCCTGACACTCAATCTTGGCGTCCGCTATAGCTACTTCGGTCAGCCCTATGACGCCAACAACCAGCTCAGCAACTTCGACCCTGCCACCTACGTAGCCGCCAACGCCCCCACCGTAGACAGCAACGGCGCAGTCTGCCGCACCGCGCCCTGCGTCAATGCGAACGGTCTCAACTCCGGCACCCCGAACCCCAACGCCGATCTCCTGAACGGCCTCATCCTTGGCACGCCCGGCACCTTCGGACACGCCTCTCCCTTCGGATCTCAGATCGCGAGCACCGACAACAAGAACTTCGCTCCAAGGTTCGGCTTCGCCTTCGACGTCTTCGGAGACGGCAAGACCTCCTTCCGCGGCGGATACGGAATCGCCTACGACGAATCCTCCGTCAACCCGTACGAGAGCAACATCTTCAACAACATTCCCTACGTCAACATCGCGACCTTCTCGACCGCGACCCTCGACAACCCCTCCACCGGAGCGGCTGCCTTCCAGGCCGCACCGACCCTCGTCTCCTCCCCCGTCAACTACCACACCCCCTACGCTCAGCAGTACTCCCTCGACATCCAGCAGCAGATCACCTCCAGCCTCCTACTGGACGTCGGATACTTCGGCGACCGTGGAACTCACCTCCTCGGCAAAGTGGACCTGAATCAGCTTCGTCCCGGCGCCTTCCTCACCAGCGGAATAGCCGTCCCTGCCGGTGGCTTCACCAACCAGACGACCGAACGGCCCTTGAGCCAGATCCGTCCGTTCCGTGGCTATACCTCGATCAACGCAACCCAGAACATCTTCAACTCGAACTACAACAGCCTGCAGGTATCCGTACAGAAGAAGTTCAGCGGCAAGAGCTACATCGACGCAAATTACACCTGGAGCCGCGCTCTGACCAACGCCCAGACGGATGGCACTGCACCTCAGGACCACTTCAACATCGCCCAAGAGTATGGCCGCAGCCAGTACGACCGCACCAATATCATCACCATCAACGGCGTCTGGGACCTCCCTTGGTACCGCGATCAAAACGGCCTAGTTGGCCGTCTCGTCGGTGGCTGGGAGGTATCGGGAATCTATGCCATCAACTCCGGCTTGCCCCTCACTGCCACCATGTCCAGCGGCGGAACGGTCTTCTACGGCAGTCAAGCCAGCGCCTCCAGTGGAGCAAACGGTGGCGTCGCGACCGACGCTGCTGGTCTAGGCATCCTCGGGCCTAGCACACAGGGCCTGCGACCTGACATGGTCGGAAACCCGAACTCCGGCAACGGCCTGTTTCAGGTGCACAACCGTCTCAACTGGTTCAACCGCACCGCATTCGCGGCTTCCGGACCGAACAGCGGCAGGGTAGGAAATGAGAGGCGCGGCGTCATCGAGGGTCCCGGCTTCAATCGTCTGGACGTCGGCCTCTTCCGCAACTTCAAACTCTACGAGCGCCTGGTATTCCAACTGAGAGGAGAAGCTTACAACGTGGCCAATCACACCAACTGGCAGACCGTCGGCGTCACTGCGACGACGGCTTCCACCTTCGGGCAGGTGACAGCCACCCGCGATCCACGAATCCTTCAGGTTGCGGGCAAGCTTACCTTCTAACGTTCACAACGAGATAGGGCCGGCGCTCGGACTCCGGCGCCGGCCTTTTCCCGTTAAAGGCTTTGCCGTGAGCCTTGAACGGCAGGTAGAATGGTTAGGTTGCAGACTGGCTTGGCTAAGTGTCAGGTTGAATGTCTCGATGAGTGACCAAAGGAGAAATTTTGGCGAAACGCGACCGTTTTCTATTTACGAGTGAATCTGTTACCGAAGGCCATCCCGACAAGATTGCCGACCAAATCTCCGACGCGATCCTCGATGCGTGCCTGGAGCAGGACCCCTACAGCCGTGTAGCGTGTGAGACCTTGACCTGCACCGGTCTCGTCGTCATCGCCGGCGAGATCACCACCAAAGCTTATGTGGACTTCCAGAGCCTCGTGCGCGGAACAGTCGCTGCCATCGGCTACGACAACGCCCTCTACGGATTCGACTCCAACACCTGCGCGGTGATCTCCACGATCAACAAGCAGTCCGGCGACATCGCCATGGGTGTGGACACCGGCGGCGCGGGCGATCAGGGCATGATGTTCGGCTACGCCACCAACGAGACCCCGGAGTTGATGCCAACCCCCATCTCGCTGGCTCACCGTCTGGCTCAGAAGCTGAGCGAAGTTCGCAAGAGCGGCCTCATGGCGTACCTCCGTCCCGACGGCAAGAGCCAGGTAACGGTCGAGTACGACCAGAACAACAAGCCCACTCGCGTTGACGCAGTCGTCATCTCCACCCAGCACGCCGAGACCGTCGGCAACGAAGAGCTTCGCGCTGACATTCTCAAGAACGTCATCCAGGCCGTCATTCCCGCCGCGCTCCTCGACGCGGACACCAAGTACCACATCAATCCGACCGGACGCTTCGTCGTCGGCGGACCGATGGGCGACACCGGCCTCACCGGACGCAAGATCATCGTCGACACCTACGGCGGCATGGGCCGTCACGGCGGTGGAGCCTTCAGCGGCAAGGACGCGACCAAGGTCGACCGTTCCGCTGCCTACATGGCCCGCTACGTAGCCAAGAACATCGTCGCTGCTGGCCTCGCAGACCGCTGCGAAGTGCAGCTCGCCTATGCAATCGGCGTAGCCGAACCCGTCAGCGTGCTGGTCGAGACCTTCGGAACCGGCAAGGTAGACGAGAGCAAGCTCGAAGATCTCGTCCGCAAGAACTTCTCCCTGACCCCCAAAGGCATCATCGAGAGCCTCAACCTCCGCCGGCCGATCTTCAAGGCCACCGCAGCCTACGGCCACTTCGGCCGCGAAGGCGCGGGCTTTACCTGGGAGGCGACCGACAAGGCCGCAGCCCTGGCAGAGCAGGCAGGCGTCAAAACCCTCGCTGCAAAGTAAATTCGCCGTAAGCACTTGTAGGGAAAGGGCAGGCCGCCGAGCCTGCCCTTTCTCTTTGCCAGCAGCGTTCCGCGGGGTACACTCTCGGATCAGGAACTTTTCCTCTGCCAGTTTGCATCCTAAGAAGAGCCGTAGAAGACCAATTGCATCCAGAAAAGAGCCTTACAAGGGCCAATCGCTTCACCGGTGCTTCCAGCTTTACCAAAGTGAGCCGAGGATTTTTATGCTGATACGTTCCGAATTCGATATTCAATTCCATCTTCCTCAAACCCTGCCCATCGTAGCCATGCTGCGCCTGCACCCCTCTCTGGACCCCCTCGTCCGCGCGCCCGAAGAACTCAAGATCGAGCACATCGACCGCGACTCCGCCACCGTCATCGAGACCGAGGAGTATCTCGACAGCTTCGGCAACCGCTGCTCCCGCTTCGTCGCTCCCCAGGGAGCCATCCGCGTCAGCGGACGCAGCCTCGTCGAGAACGACGAGCAGCCCGACCTCATCTGCACCGAAGCCCTCCAGCACCCCGTCGAAGAGCTACCCTCCGAAGTCCTCCAATTCCTCCTCAGCAGCCGCTACTGCCAGGTCGACCAGATGTCACAGGTCGCCGGCGACATGTTCGGCCACACCTCGCCCGGCTGGGCCCGCGCCGTATGGATTCGGGACTGGGTCCACAACCACGTTCGCTTCGACTACAAGACCGCACGCCCCACCAAGACCGCCCTCGACGTCTTCACCGAGCGGGTCGGCGTATGCCGCGACTATCAGCACCTCGCCATCACCATGACCCGCGCCATGAACATCCCCGCCCGCTACGTCACCGGCTACCTCGGCGACATCCGCATCCCCTACAGCGGAGCCGGAGACTTCAGCGCCTGGTACGAGGTCTTCCTCGACGGCCGCTGGTGGACCATGGACGCCCGCCACAACGATCCCCGCATCGGCCGGGTCCTCATGGCCACTGGCCGCGACGCCACCGACGTAGCCATCACCACAAGCTTTGGCGTCGCCGACGTCACTAACTTCTACGTCGAAAGCTACGAGGTCGACGAGAAGGGCGAGACCGTCCCCCTCGTCGGCGGCGGAGTCCGCAACACCCGCTGGGTGCCCACCACCGAAAGCCGCTAAAAAGCACCCTCAAGTTTGCCCGCACGAAGCGGAGTGTGGCACACAACGGGTGGGAGGAAGATACTGGGTATGGACACCCAGACGCTAACACTCCCAGCCTCCTTCCCCATGACGATGACCAGCAACTCCAAGACGGCAGTTCCCTCCTACTTCCCCGGCCGCCAGTGGCAGCAGGTCCTCGAGCGCGATCCCAGCGCCGACGGCCAGTTCTT
Source organism: Granulicella sp. dw_53 (assembly GCF_018449545.1). Taxonomy (GTDB): domain Bacteria; phylum Acidobacteriota; class Terriglobia; order Terriglobales; family Acidobacteriaceae; genus Edaphobacter. The sequence goes on from NZ_JAAVUR010000003.1 coordinate 462,530, forward strand.
CTACGCGGTCAAATCCACCAAGATCTACTGCAAACCGAGCTGCGCCAGCCGCAAACCAGCCCGCAAGCAGGTAAGCTTCTTCCCCACCGCCGCCGCAGCCGAGGCCGCGGGCTTCCGCGCCTGCAAGCGCTGCGAGCCCGACCGCGTCGCCCCCAAGGCCGATCCGCAGGCCCAGGCCATCACCGCCGTCACCGACTACCTCACTACCCACGCCGACGAGCGCACCCGCCTCGCCGACGTCGCCAAAGCCACCGGCGTAGGCCGCCTCACTATCCTGCGCGGCTTCAAGCGGGTCCTCGGCGTCAGCCCCGGCGAGTTCGCCAAGGCACAGCGCCTGGAGAAGTTCAAAGACAAGGTCCGCGTTCCCCGCACCAACGTCCCCAACGCTCCCCTCGCAAAGTCCGAAGCCACCAAGTCGACCGCCAAACCCACCCCAAAGCCCGTAAAGATCACCGACGCCATCTACGAGTCCGGCTTCGGCTCCAGCAGCCGTCTCTACGAAAAGAGCAACGCCTCCCTCGGCATGACGCCTCGCGTCATGCGCGCCGGAGGAGCCGGCCTGCTCATCCGCTACACCATCGCCCCCAGCCCCCTCGGACGAATGCTCGTAGCCACCACCGACGTCGGCATCTGCTCCATCGCCTTCGGCAAGGACGACGCCGAGCTCGTCGCCAACCTCCGCGAGCTCTTCAACAAGGCGCAGCTCGTCCCCGCCAAGGGCAACACCGGCTGGCTCGCCGAGGCAGTCGCCTACGTCGTCAGCAACCTCAGCGAGCACCCCATCGCCGCCAAGTTCCCGCTCGACGTCCGGGCTACCGCCTTCCAGCAGCGCGTATGGAAGGCCCTCCAACAGATCCCCCGCGGCGAGACCCGAAGCTACGGCGACCTCGCCTTGGAACTGGGAGTTCCCAAGGCAGCCCGGGCCGTAGGCGCGGCAATAGGCGCGAACCCCGTGGCAGTCATCGTTCCCTGCCATCGCGTCATCGGCAAGGACGGGACACTGACAGGCTATCGTTGGGGCGTTGACCGCAAGCGCAAGCTGCTCGACGCAGAGAGGCGATAGACGTGGCCAACGAAGAAAGCCCAGCGTTGAAGGCCCTGCCCATCAAACCCTCCAACAAGATCCTCTCCGACGGGTTGAAGTGGTGCCTCATCGCCAGCGTCATCATCCTGCTTGGCTCGCTCGCCATGTTCGTCACAAACGTCGTCGCCGGCTTCGCTTACTTCAACGAGCGGACCGCTCCGCTGTGGGTCACCGTCCTGGGCGTCGTCTCGATCATCGGAATCGCATTGGGATTTGGTGGTCTGTTTCTGGTATTCCTTCTTGCGGCGGCAAAATCGCGCCGCGACGGCAGCGCAAAGGCAGTAGCCGCCGAATAAGAGAAGCCGGAAGGAAACAGACAGGATGATCGAGGCTGGAGCGTTACCCACCGAAGCCGTGGACGCCAGGGCGCTGTACCGCCGCATCACCCGGCGGCTCATCCCCTACCTGTTTCTGCTCTACATCGTCGCCTATCTGGACCGCGTGAACGTCGGCTTCGCCGCCATGGACATGAAGCGCCAGCTTCACTTCAGCGACACCGTCTACGGAACCGGCGCAGGCATGTTCTTCCTCGGCTACGCCCTCTTCGACCTCCCCAGCAGCCTGATGCTCCGCGTCGTCGGCACACGCCTCTGGATCGCCCGCATCATGATCACCTGGGGCATCATCGCCGCCTGCATGATGTTCGTCGGCTCTCCCCTCTCGTTCTACGTCATGCGATTTCTCCTCGGTGTAGCCGAGGCCGGATTCGTCCCCGGAATGCTCCTCTACCTCACCTTCTGGTTCCCGTCGCACGAGCGCGCCCGCGCCGTCGCCAAGTTCATGACTGCAACCTCCCTCGCCGGAGCAGTCGGAGGCCCGCTCTCCAGCGCTCTGCTCAAGCTCGACGGTCTGGGTGGACTGGCCGGATGGCAATGGCTCTTCGTAGCCGAGGGCATTCCTACCGTCCTCATCGGCATCTCCGTCCTCTTCATCCTCAACGACGGCCCGGACAAGGCCAAATGGCTCGCACCCAGCGAAAAGCTCTGGCTCAAAGATGAGTTGGAGCAGGACCGCAAACGGTACGGGGCGGCCGAACACCACTCCCTTATCGACGCCTTCAAGCTCCCCGCGGTCTGGCTCCTCGCCGGCGTCTACATCGTCATCCAGATCGGCGTCTACGTCGTCAATCTCTGGATGCCGCTCATGCTGGGCAGCTTCGCCAGCGGCGGAAGCGGCGACGCCAGCCTCATCGCGCGTTACTCCACCGTGCCCTACCTCCTGGCCGCTGTCTTTACCGTCCTCGTCGGTTGGAGCTCCGATAGGTGGAACGAGCGCCAGGGCCATCTCGCCGCCTGCATGGCCTTAGCAGCGGCAGGATTCTGCTGGGCGGCTCTGGCCCATAGCGTCGTCGTAGCCTTGTTTGCCTTTTGCCTTGCGGCGATGGGCCTGTGGAGCACCATGGGACCCTTCTGGGCCTTGACCACACGCAAGCTCGAAGGTGCCGCGGCAGCCGGAGGAGTCGCCATGATCACCATGATCGGAGGCTTTGGCGGCTTCCTCGGACCTTATCTTACGGGCAGGTTGAAGGATGCGACCCACAGCTACGCCGGAGGCCTCTACGGAGTCGCCGCTTTGGCCTTAGCCGCCGCGATCCTGGCGATCTCCATGCGTACGGAGCAACTTAGGAGCTAAAGTCTCGATGTCTTCAACAAAAGGCGGTTTCCAGCGAGAAAACGCCCTGGGACTGATATTCTCTAAGGGAACAGCTTGAACTAGAAAATCTGAATTGAGGTGTAGAGATGGCGACAGCAACGATCGATAAGGCAGCATTGGATGGAGTAGCGAAAGAGTACAAGGTTGCGGATATCAGCCTGGCTGAGTTTGGCCGCCGCGAGATCGACATCGCCGAGCAGGAGATGCCGGGCCTGATGTCCATCCGCAACAAGTACGCCGCGGGCAAGCCGCTGGCCGGTGTGCGCGTCACAGGCTCGCTCCACATGACCATCCAGACCGCCGTGTTGATCGAGACCATGGTCGCCCTGGGCGCCGACGTCCGCTGGGCAAGCTGCAACATCTTCTCCACCCAGGATCACGCCGCAGCGGCCATCGCCGCAGCCGGCGTCCCCGTCTTCGCCTGGAAGGGCGAGACCCTCGAAGAGTTCTGGTGGTGCACCAACCAGTCGCTGAACTTCCCTGATGGCAAGGGCGGCCTGCTCGGACCCCAGCTCGTCATCGACGACGGTGGCGACGTCACCCTCCTCATTCACAAGGGCGTCGAGATGGAGAAGGGCGACAACTGGGTCAACTCTCCCTCCAGCTCCACCGAAGAGGACGTCATCAAGTCCCTCCTCAAGAAGGTTCACGCCGACTTCCCCACCCGCTGGCAGGATGTCGCCAAGGGCTGGCGCGGCGTCTCCGAGGAGACCACCACCGGCGTCCATCGCCTCTACAAGATGCTGGAGAAGGGCACCCTGCTCGTCCCCGCCATCAACGTCAACGACTCCGTCACCAAGTCCAAGTTCGATAACCTCTACGGCTGCCGCGAGTCGCTCGTCGACGGCATCAAGCGCGCCACCGATGTCATGATCGCCGGCAAGGTCGCCGTCGTATGCGGCTACGGCGATGTAGGCAAGGGCTCTGCGGCTTCGCTCCGCGGCCTCGGCGCTCGCGTCATCGTCACCGAGATCGATCCCATCAACGCCCTGCAGGCCTCGATGGAAGGCTACGAAGTCACGACCCTCGAAGAGACTCTGGGCCGCGGCGATATCTACGTCACCTGCACCGGCAACGTGGACATCATCACCGTCGAGCACATGAAGCTGATGAAGGATCAGGCCATCGTCTGCAACATCGGTCACTTCGACAACGAGATCCAGATGGAGCCGTTGAACGCCCTGGTCGGCAAGGACGTCACCAAGCTCAACATCAAGCCCCAGGTCGACAAGTACACCTTCAAGACCGGCAACAGCATCTTCGTCCTGGCGGAAGGACGCCTGGTCAACCTCGGCTGCGCGACCGGCCACCCCAGCTTCGTGATGTCGAACAGCTTCTCCAACCAGACGCTGGCGCAGCTCGACCTCTGGGCCAACAAGGACAAGTACGAGATCGGCATCTACATCCTGCCCAAGAAACTGGATGAAGAGGTCGCCCGCCTGCACCTCGAGAAGATCGGCGTAAAGCTGACCACCCTCTCCACCAAGCAGGCCAACTACCTGAGCGTCCCGGTCGAAGGCCCCTACAAGGCCGAGCACTACCGCTACTAAGACCTCATCCAAATACAGAAAAGGGCCGCCGGGACACTCCCAGCGGCCCTTTTTCTTTCCCTCCAACCAAACACTCCCAACCAGCCACCGCTCCCCTCCCAATACTCGAACCCGCCACAAAAGCGGGTGCCCCATCCTTTTTGCAGTCTCATCGCAATAGGGCGGGGTATCGGGCGAAGCCCGACCGCTCTCCTCCTCCAGCCTCTCAACCAGCCAATCCCACGCTCTACCCGGCCCTAACTTTTTCTTCGCAAAAACCTCAGCAAAATCGCGTGTCAAGCCCCCAAACCACCTAACTCCTTGATAAGGATAGATATACATGTGGCACGTTAGTTTTGGTCAATCCCTTAAAATAGAAACTAGAGAGAAAGACAACAGGTCAGTCTTACCATGTGTCAGCTAAGTCCATAGCTGACACATATTTGGACGCAACTCCAATAGTTGCAATATTTTGGCAATGGAGCCCGTGGCTATTCGACTGAAAAAACTACGGTTATGCCCAGGCAAGGGGGCACCCCCCCAACAGGGATGCAGGGGAGCTAAGTGAACGGAGGAGCCGAAGTGCTAGCTGGTCGCGGTAGGAGAGTCGTAGTCCGCCGCAGTGATCACCTGCAGGCCCGGCGTGTTCACCAGCTGCTGGTCGATCAGCACGATCGTACGGGCGCAGCCAGCCGAGTAGGTAACCTGAGCCCCGGTATACGTCGCGACGGTCGTAGAGTTGGGAACGGTTCCAGTAGGCACCAGAACCAGGGTGTAAGCGCCGGTAGGAACATTCAGGTAGCCGGTATTGCCGGAGAAGTTGAAGTTGGTAATCAGCGGCGTCACCGCCGTAATCTTCTGCCCCGCAGGCACAAGATAGATATCGAGCCCGCCGACCCGTGTCGCCTCGCCGATAAACCGCAACGCGACCTGGCCGGAGGGCGCTGCCTGGCTCTGATCCTTGAGAATCGTCTCCGTGAGGCTGGCCGAGACATTGCCCACCAGAACGGTGTACTGGGCCGAAGAGACGAAGGTTCCCTTGGCGCTGCTCATCACCTGGGCGGTTCCAGCCGACTTGGCGAAGACCGTATAGATCCCTGCGTCGAGCGGGACATACGAGGTGATGGTGCCGAAGCCGAGGTTGTATACCAGCGGAGCCGCATTCAGATACATGTCTAATCCCGGCGCGTCCGGTGAGGTGACGATAACTCGAGCCTGCGACATCACAGGACTGCTCACGATGCCCTGGCAACCCAACATGGCCCCGAGAGACACGGTCGCCGACGCGACCCGCAGCATCCGATGGACGAGAGGACGCGTGCTAACCGGATCGAAGGGCCAGCGCGTCTTAGAAAGAGGCATCCATTGGGATGTGGGTTCCACTAAGAGCTACTCTACCCGATCCAAGGCATGAGGCGAACAACGAATATGTCACCAATTTGTTGCAGATTGATGGGAGTAATCCTGCTTGCAACTGCTGTAAGTGCCCCAATAAGCGGCCAGACAAGCTCAGGCTCCCAGCAATCTCAGGCTCCCATCGCGCATCCGCCCGTAGAACCGATCGTCAGCATGCGCGACCGAAACACGACAGCTTCCACCCAGCCGCAGCGCAAACGAAGCTATAGTTTGAGCCTCACCGGCACCGACTGGACCGACACCGGAGTCACAGTCGTCGCCGGCGAAACCGCCGACTTCACCTCCACCGGAAGCTACGCCCTCGGAGATGGAAGGTCCTCAAGCCCGGATGGCCTGGATCGCGGATGGAGGGACATGCTGCGCGTCTTTCCTTTGAACTCCGCGAAGGTCGGCGAGGTCGTAGGCCGCGTAAGCGACGTCGGAGCCTCGGTTCCCTTCTCCGTTGGAGCGAAGAATCAGGTCACCTTTCCGACCAGCGGAAGACTCTTTCTGCGAGTCAACCTCAGCAGCGACCTCTCCGGAAACGGAACCTACAAGGTGCAGGTGAAGTTCGCCGCAGCCAGCAAGACGCCGCAGACGACTCCCCAGGCTGCATCCGCGCCAGTCAGCGGAGTCGTCTCACCCGAGACCTTCGCCGACATCCCTCGCCGCGTCGTCGACCAGACCCACCACGAAGGCGACATGGTGAACTACGCCCTGCTCGGCTCCGAGGAGCAGGTTCGTGCCGCCTTCAAGGCTGCAGGTTGGGTCGCAGTGGACAAGACCGTGGAAGACGCGGTCCTGCACGGTCTGCTCTCGACCCTGAACCACGAGGCCTACACCGAGATGCCCATGAGCACGTTGTACCTCTTCGGGCGCCCTCAGGACCTCTCCTTCGCCCGCGGCGATCCGCTGATGGTCGCGGCGGAGCGGCATCACCTCCGCGTCTGGCAGACCGATAAGAGCGTCGGTGGTCTCCCGTTGTGGGTAGGTTCCGCGACCCACGACATAGGCTTCGAGAAGGACCAACGCAACGGCAACGTCACCCACAAGATCGACCCGAAGATCGACGACGAGCGCGACTACCTGCTGCAAAGCTTCGACGCCACCGGAGGATTCTCCAGCGCAGCCTACGTCACTCCAGCCGATCCGCTGACCACGGCAAGAACAGCGACCGGCGGATCTTTCTACTCCGACGGACGGATTCTGGTGATGGAGCTGAAGTGAGGTTTGCGAGTGGTTAGCGCTACACGGCTCCAAGCGGATGCGAGCCTTCGATCCGCAGGCCGTACGGAGCATCCGAGGGATTGGAGTTGGCAGGGAGCGAGACCTGGAGCGCGCCTGCAGACTGCGTAAACCTTAGTTGTCTTGGCTGGGGGCCGAGCAACGTGACACGCTCGACCTTCGCTGCCGTACTGCCAAGCGACCGAATGCTCGCCTGACCGGCAGGATATTTGTAACCGAAGGCGTACAGCATGTTGTTCGCCGTGGTGAAGCGAAAGTCCGCCTCGGTCATAGGGCCAGAGGACTTGCGCTTGAGCGGCGGACCAGGACGATCGGTCGAGCCACCCTTCCAGTCTCCCGGAGCCGCTGAAGGCACACCTGGGCCTTCCCCGGGATGCGTCCAGGGCCGACTGCCGTAGATACCCTCACCGTTGCTCCGCAGCCAGTCGCCGACGCCGAGCAGGGCCGACTGCTGCGCCTCGGGGATGCTGCCATCGCCCATGGGAGAGATGTTGAGCAGCAGGTTGCCGCCAAGGCTGGCGAGCTCGACCAACTCGGTTACGATCGACGCCGAAGACCGGTAGGTCATGCCTTCGGTGTAGCCCCAGGTGCTGCCGAGCGAGTCGTCACACTGCCATCCACCTGAATAGATCCATTTGGGGGCGCGTTGCTGCTTCTCGAAGTCCTGTACGGAGCCGAAGAGGTATGCGATGTCCTTGGTAGCCAAAGTCACCTGCTCGCCCCACTTGGCGGCACGGTTGTAGTAGTAGGCGGCGGCGCGGAGCTTGACGTCATCGTACTCGCGGGGATTGACGCCGTTGTCGAAGTAGATCATCTGGGGCTCGTACTTATCGACGAGCTCCTGCACGCGAGCGAGCCAGTCCTCCTGGAAGGCGGCGGAGGCGTTGTGGTTGTTGAACTCTCCCTGAATCGGCGAACCATAGAAGCCTGCATACTTCGGATCGAACTCATCATTGGGCACACCTGCCGCTGGATAGGCGAAGGCGTCGTGCTCCATGCGATGGCTGGAGAGGCCAAAGATCAGGTTCTGCTTGCGTACGGCCTTGGCGAGCTCGCCGATGAGGTCGCGTTTGGGGCCCATCTTGCCGGCGCACCAGGGGGTGAGGTCGGAGTCGTACATAGCAAAGCCGTCGTGGTGCTCGGCTACAGGAACCACGTACTTTGCGCCGGACTTCTGAAAGAGCTGGGCCCAGTCATCAGGGCGGTAGTTGGGAGTCTTGAAGAGGGGGATGAAGTCCTTGTAGCCGAACTTGTCGGGCGAACCGTAGTGCTCGGTGTGCCACTTTGAGTCGCTGGTGTACATATGCCGCTCGTACCACTCGTTGAGCCGCGCGGGCACGGAGTAGAGTCCCCAATGGATGAAGATGCCGAACTTAGCCTGATTGAACCAGGTGGGCAGGGTGTAGTTGTCGCGGATGGACTCCCAGGTGGGCTCGAAGGGTCCGGCGGCCAGGGGCTTGGCCTTGGCGTAGGCGTCGGGAGCGCCGGCTGGGGCTCCGGTCTGGGCGAAGAGGGATGTTTTGGGGAGAAGCGACGCGGCGGCGGCGAGGGAGGACTGCGCGAGGAAGGAACGGCGAGAGGGCATGGTGGGAAGGCTACGCTATTGCTAGAAACTATTTCAAGGAGGAAATAGGTATGCTGCGGTCTCGTCGCGGCTCTTATTTTTCTTTCTTCGGTCTCGTCGCGATGATCTGGTCTTTGATCTGTTCGTATGTACCTGCAGGGATGACGCCCCGGGAGACGAGTTGGCCCTTGTTGGCGTAGGGCCTTCCCTCGATGATGCGTTTGGCGTACTCCGCTCCCATGCTGGGGAAGGTCTGCAGCTGGTTGGCGGTGGCGGTATTGATATCGACTTTGTCGGCCACGATCTTCGCCACCGCCGGCTTGGAAGTAGAGATTCCCTGAGCACAGGAGACGACGGGAGAGGCGAGGAGAAGGAACGCCATTGCATGAAAGACGCGAGAGGGTTTTTTGAACATAGTGGCAGTCTCCGAGTAAGAATAAACTGCCGAGCGCAGAGCGGCGAATTGACAAGCGATGGCTCCCCAGCTACTTTTAATAGGAATGAGCGTCTGCCAGCACCATCACGGCCTGCACCATCATCATGCGACGAGCGTGTTGGCGGCTGTGTCCGGTGTGGCGAAGTAAAGAACGCTACCTCAAGGATTCAAAAAAGGCCCGCTAACGCGCTTACCGCGAGCGGGCCTTTTGCTGCGCGGCATACGACGAAAGCGAGCCTGAAACAGAGCGATTGGAGAAGAGAGATGGACGCACCAAAGATTGATTTTGCGAAGATGGAAGGTCTGGTTCCGGGCATCGTGCAGGACGCCAAGACCGGTGAGATGCTGATGCTCGGTTTCCTCAACGAGGTCAGCTACGCCAAGACCCTGGAGACCGGGTTCGTAACCTTCTGGAGCCGCACGCGCCAGAAGCTGTGGATGAAGGGCGAGACCAGCGGCAATCGGTTGCGCGTCATCGAGGCCGCTACGGACTGCGACAACGATGCTCTGCTGTTCAAGGTAGAGGTCGAAGGAGACGGCCTGGTCTGCCACGAGGGCACTGTAAGCTGCTTCACGAAGAGTATTGAGACCAGCAAGATCGAAATGGAGAGAGCGTAATGTCGGGAACGAAGAAGTTGAAGCTGGGAATCCCCAAGGGCAGCCTGCAGGATGCCACGATTGCACTGTTCGAGCGCGCTGGATGGCGGATCTTCGCCAATGGACGAAGCTACTTCCCCTCCATCGATGACACTGAGATCGAGTGCATGTTGGTTCGGGCACAGGAGATGGCACGCTACGTCGAGCACGGAGCGCTCGATGCCGGCCTCACCGGCAACGACTGGGTGTTGGAGAACCAGACCGACGTCGAGTACGTCACCAGCCTTACCTACAGCAAACAGAGCCGCCAGAAGGTGAAGTGGGTGCTCGCCGTTCCCGAGGACTCGCCGTTTCAAAAGCCAGAGGATCTCGCTGGAAAGATCATCGCCACCGAGCTGGTTGAGTTCACCAAGCGCTACTTCGCCGGCAAGAACATTCCCGTTACGGTGGAGTTTAGCTGGGGCGCTACCGAGGTAAAGCCGCCTACACTCGCAGATGCCATCGTCGAGGTCACGGAGACCGGCTCCTCTCTGCGCGCGAACCGTCTGCGCATCATCGAGACCTTGATGGAGAGTGAGACTCAGCTCATCGCCAACAAGACCGCCTATGCCGACGACTGGAAGCGGGAGAAGATCAACAACATCTCCCTGATGCTGAACGCCGCCATCGCAGCGCAGGGACGAGTCGGTCTGATGCTTAACGCTCGCAAGGTGGATCTCGATGCTGTGATCGGAGTTCTGCCCGCGTTGAACTCGCCGACGGTGTCGCAGCTTAGCGATACTACCTGGGTCGCGCTGAACACGATCCTCGATGAGCGCGAGGTGCGCGAAGTTATCCCGAAGCTCAAGGCCGTCGGAGCTACGGGAATCGTCGAGTATCCCCTTAGCAAGGTTGTCCTCTAACAGGCCGTCTGGAGCAGATTGATGAAGTTGGTGCGTACATTTGGCCGCGGGGCGAAGGCTGCAGAGGCGTTGATCACCACACTCGAGCAACGCGGCGCACTGAACATGGGCCGGGTCGAACCGGTGGTGCGCGAGATCCTCTCCGACGTGCGTCTGCGCGGAGAGGAAGCTCTTCGCGAATACGCGGCGAAGTTCGATTCTCTTGGAGCGAACGATGCACTGCTCGTCTCCCGCGAAGAGATGAAGGCGGCGTGGGAGGCGACCTCGCCGCACCTGCAGGAGGCGATGCAGGTGGCTCAGGCCAACATACGAGCCTTCGCCGAGGCCCAGAAGCCACAGGAGTGGATGATCGCTCCGGCAGACGGTGTCGAGACGGGTCAGATCGTTCGTCCGCTGGGAAGCGTCGGATGCTATGTTCCGGGTGGACGGTATCCGCTGCCCTCCACCTTGCTGATGACGGCTACGCCGGCACAGGTGGCGGGCGTCGAGCGCATCGTCGTCTGCTCTCCCAAACCTGCTCGCGAGACCCTGGCGGCTGCGTGGCTGGCGGGGATTACGGAGTTCTACAGGGTGGGGGGAGCACAGGCGATTGCGGCTCTCGCCTATGGCACGGCTGCGATTGCACGAGTGGATAAGATCGTTGGTCCAGGCAATCTATTTGTAACTGCGGCGAAGGCATTTGTCTCTGGCGAGTGTGGGATCGACATGCCGGCGGGTCCGACTGAGATCGGAGTGACCAGCGAGACGGGCGATCCGGCTGGAATCGCCGCGGACCTGGTGGCGCAGGCTGAGCATGATCCTGAGGCGTTGGCCGTGCTGATCACCAGCAACGCGGAGTTGGCCGAACAGGTTGAAGCGGAGGTCAAGCAGCAGGCGAAGAGTAATACCCTTGCCAAGCAGTCGCTGGCTAAGCAAGGTTGTATCTTTGTAACCAGTACCGTTACAGAGGCGCAGGAGTTGACCAACCGGCTGGCGCTGGAGCATCTTACGGTCGACTCGGCCGCAGATGTAAAGTGGGTCAAGAATGCTGGTAGTGTGTTTGTCGGCGCTTACTCGCCGCAGTCCATGGGAGACTACGTCTCCGGCCCGAACCATGTGTTACCCACCGGGCGCAATGGGCGTGTGAGAGGTGGCTTGAGCGTAATGGACTTCGTCAAGGTAATTACGGTGCAGCAGTACACAATGAAAGGTCTCAGCCAGCTTGGCCCACACGCCATCGCACTGGCCGAGGCCGAGGGCCTCGTAGGTCATGCGGAGAGCGTGCGTGTGAAGATGAGAGGACCAAAATGACCCTTGCTACCGAGTTGGTTACAGAACGAAAGACCGTACGGCCGCGTCAGGCGGTCCTCGACATGCCGGAGTATCACCCGCCCCTCGCCGGACGCGAGGCGCTACGGCTGGACTTCAACGAAAACACTTTCGCCCCCAGCCCGCGCGTCATGAAGCGCCTGCAGGCGGTGACGGCAGAGCAACTGACGAAGTATCCCGAACGCCAGACGGTGGAGCGGATTGCCGCTTCGCACTTCGGTCTCGCGCCGGAGCAGGTGCTGCTTACCAACGGAGTCGACGAGGCGATCCACCTGCTGTGCGCGGCGTTTCTGGAGCCCGAGGACGAGGCGCTGATTGCAACGCCAACCTTCTTCATGTACGACGTGAGTGTTCGAATGATGACGCCACATCTGGTCAAGGTGCAGGCGGACGAGTCGCTCGAGTTTCCTTTCGAGCGCTTTATGGCCGCGATCACCGAACGCACCAAGTTGATCATGGTAGCCTCGCCAAATAATCCGACCGGCGCTGTCGTGAGCCGCGAGCATCTGCTGGCAATCGCCGCCGCTGCTCCGCAAGCTGTACTGATGGTCGACGAGGCTTACTTCCACTTCGACGGCGATACGACACTGGGCGACATCTCCACGGTACCTAACCTGATGATCGCCCGCACCTTCTCGAAGGCGTATGGCCTCGCCAGTTTGAGGATCGGGATGCTCGCCGGAGATGCCAAGTTGTTGAACTACGTCCGCAAGGTCAGTTCGCCTTACAACGTCAACGGCATCGCGTTGGAATGCCTGCCTGCGGCACTCGCCGACGAGGCGTATCTGACTTGGTATGTTACGCAGGTCCACGCAGGCCGTGAGCGGGTGATCGCCGGCCTGGCGGAGCTGGGTGTTCCCTTCTTCCCAAGTCATGCGAATTTTGTGCTGATGAGGATCGGTCCGAAGCACGGCGAGCTGGTGAAGGCCATGCGAGCGCGTGGTGTGCTGTTGCGCGACCGCTCCGCCGATCCGGGTTGCGACGGATTTGTTCGGATCACCATCGGCGTTGAAGATCACGTTACCCAAGGATTAGCAGCATTGAAGGCATCTCTCGAAGAGATTGGATGGAGCAAGTAATGGCAAGCAGCAAGATACGAACAGGTTCAGTAAAACGCGACACTACCGAGACGCAGATTGCGTTGAAGCTGGTGATTGATGGGCAGGGCGTCTACAAGGTCTCGACGGGCATACGCTTCTTCGACCACATGCTGGAGCTCTTCACGCGGCATGGCGGCTTCGATTTGACGTTGAGCTGCAAGGGTGATCTGGACGTGGACCAGCATCATACCGTCGAGGATGTTGGCATCGCATTGGGAGAGGCCTTCAACAAGGCCTTGGGCGACAAGAAGGGCATCATGCGCGCCGGATATTTCGTGATGGCGATGGATGAGACGCTCGCTGTAGCCGCTGTGGATCTTAGCGGACGTGTCGCCTATATCGTCGACGACAAGGTAAAGGTCCGGCTGGTCGGCGACTTCCAGAGTGAGCTTCTTGCAGACTTCTTCGATGGTTTCGCGCGTGGCGCGAAGGCGAACGTTCACGTCAAGACGATGTATGGGCGCAGCAACCACCACAAGATCGAGGCGATCTTCAAGGCCTTTGCCCGCGCGCTGCGTGGCGCCTGCAGCCGCGATGAGCGCATGCGCGAGATGTTACCCAGCACGAAAGGTCTGCTGTAACCAGCAACAGACGAGGCGAATTGCATGATTGCGGTGATCGATTATAAGGCCGGAAACCTGACCAGCGTCGTGAAGGCACTGAGGTATCTCGGGGCCGAGACCCAGGTCACGCAGGATCCTGAGATCGTACGCCAGGCTGCAAAGGTCGTACTGCCTGGCGTGGGGCACTTTCAATCCACCCAACTCCTGACCGATCTCGGCATCACGGAGGCGGTTCGCGAAGGGGTAGCGAAGGGCGTATGGTTCCTGGGCGTCTGCGTGGGGTTGCAATGGTTGTTCGAAGGCTCTACCGAGGCTCCTGGCACTGCGGGCCTTGGACACTTCGCTGGTGTATGTGAGCGGTTCCCAGCCGAATATGAGTCCGCGGAGTTAAAGTCGCCTCATGTTGGCTGGAACTCTTTGGAGCAGATTCGTTCCGACTCCAAACTGTTGCAGGGTGTAGAACCGGGCGGCTTTGTCTACTACACCCACTCCTGGCGAGCTCCTCTGGTGTCGGCAACTGCTTCGGTTACGAATTATGGCGGTGCGTTTACGGGCGTGGTGGAACGAGAGAACGTGATGGGTGTCCAGTTCCATCCCGAAAAATCGAGCGCTGTTGGACTGCGTGTCTTAAAGAACTTTGTGGAGCTGTAACGTGCTGACGAAGAGAATTATCGCGTGTCTGGATGTGCGGGACGGCCGTGTTGTGAAGGGTATCCAGTTTGTGGACATCATCGACGCCGGCGATCCGGCTGAACTCGCTCATCGCCACGCTGCGGCGGGCGCGGACGAGATCGTCCTGCTTGACATCACCGCCACTCACGAAGGCCGTGGAACTCTGATCGACACGGTGAAACGCACGGCCTCCGAGCTGTTTGTGCCCTTTACGGTCGGGGGGGGAATTCGTTCCGCTAAGGATGCGGCGCTGGTCTTCGACGCCGGAGCGGATAAAGTCAGCATCAACTCCAGTGCCATTGCACGGCCTGAGCTGATTGGCGAGATCGGCGGCAGCTTTGGAGCCCAGGCCGTCATAGTCGCCATCGATGCCCGTCGCGCGGCAGGCGCAGCCGATCCTGTCGGCGAGGCTGAGGTCTTCGTCAGCGGAGGCCGCAAAGCCACCGGTCTGCGCGTCATAGAGTGGGCTCGTGAGGCTGAGCAGCGCGGCGCCGGTGAGATTCTGCTGACCAGCATGGATACGGATGGGATGCGCAACGGCTTCGACTGTGAACTCACCGCCCGAGTCAGCGCCGCGGTGCAGATTCCCGTCATCGCCTCCGGTGGAGCGGGAAGCGCAGCGCACTTTGCCGAGGTCTTCGGACGAGGCCGAGCCGATGCAGCTCTCGCGGCCAGCATCTTCCACTTTGGAGTGACGGACTCGCGCGAGCTTAAGGCGGAGCTTCAACGGGCAGGCATTCCGGTGCGCCTGCCCTGTTAGGAAGCGATTTTTCTAGGTCAGTTGGCCGGGTGTCTGCTGGTCCTTCGCGTCGCCCAGTTTTACCTTGAAGTCCATCTTTTTGCGGCCACGGAATACCGTCACTGTCACCTCATCACCAGCGCGATGCGAGTTCATCGCCGCCGAGAGATCTTGTGGACTCCCAACTTCCTGACCATCCATCGCGATGATCAGGTCGCCGCCCAGCATCACAGGTGTATTTCCCTGGTACGCCCGCTGCGTGCCGCCCTTTAGCCCAGCCTTCTCGGCAGCGCCACCTGGCAACACACGCTCGATCAGGATGCCGTAGTCCGCTGGCAGGCCGATCTGCTCCGCGATATCCGGTCCGATCGGCAGCGTCACGATATCCAGCGTCGGCCTCCGCACACGGCCGTATTTGGCAAAGTCGTCCAACACGGCCTTCGCCGTATTCACAGGGATTGCAAAGCCGATACCGGAGCTCTGATCTGCGCCGTTGTTGGCGATCAAGGTGGTAATCCCAATGACCTCGCCCTTTGAGTTGAGCAGCGGACCGCCCGAGTTGCCGGGGTTTACTGCCGCATCGGTCTGGATGGCGTCCTCGATCGGATTGCCCTGTGGGCCGCGAATCGAGCGTATCGCAGAGATGATTCCGCGCGTCATCGTTCCTTGCAGGCCGAAGGGATTTCCGATCGCGTAGACACGCTGTCCTACCACCAGCCCTTGCGACTCAGCCAATGTTGCCGGAATCAGATTCGGGGCGCTGATCTTCAGCAGAGCGAGGTCATGATTCGGATCCACACCTATAACCTGCGCCTTATAGGTGTGCTTATCGGATAGCTTCACCTCGATCTTCTGGCCGTCGCTGATTACGTGGTTATTCGTCAGGATGAGCCCATCCTTATCCAGGATGAAGCCTGAGCCCTGTCCCTGCTGGGGCACTGGACCGTAGAAGAAGTCGAACCGCACCTGCGTCGAGGTGATGTTGACCACGCTCGGCAGAGCTTTCTTGTACACCGCTATGTTCTGTAGCTCCTCGTTGTCGTACGCCGGAGCCGCCGCGGCTTCGGTGAGGTCGAAGCTGCCTAACGCACCCCCACCCTTCTTTACGTGGGCGGCGGGCTCAGTGGCTGGAACCAGTGCGCGATGTAGCCAGGGAGCGAGCGCTCCCGTTGACGCCACATGCGTCGTTACATAATAAAAACCCGAAAGCAAAAGAATGACCAGCAGAACAGGACGCAGCTTCATCTTCATTGAGGACCTTCTCTATCAGTAGACGGTGGCCTTCACCGCCGCATCTCATTGTAGCGAGAGTACTCGGATTCGGTCTCGCCGATGGCTACAATCGCTTTGCTTTCATGCGGTTCTGGCTTGAGCCTTCAGGATCGGCCAAAGCTGATCCACCTGCCACTCCAATTCCATCGCGGACCCGTCGTTCGTGAGGACGTAGTCGCTCAGAGAGGCCTTTTTCTCGTCCGAGATCTGCTGCGCGAGCCGGCGGTGAGCCTCCAACTCCAGGGCCTCCCGCTCAACCTCGCTCAAGGCTGCTCCCTTCGTTGCCCGCTGCACAAACCGCGCTACCTTCACGGCCTCGGGCGCGGTCACCAGGACCACCTTGTCGAAGCGGCTCGACCACCCAGACTCGCCCGCATACCTGGTCTCGAAGACCAATGCCGACTCCACGATCACAACCGCATTCGGATCTTCAGCGGCAATCGTGCTCACGATCTCCGCCTGCCGCTCAATCACGGCGGGATGCACGATGCTGTTCAGCTCCTCGACCCGACCTTCGGCGAAGGCTATCTTCCCCAGGGCTGCGCGGTCCAGATTTCCATCGGCCTGGACCACTTCGGGGCCGAAGAACTCTGCAATCGCCCGATAGACAGCCTGTCCCGGCTGCATCATCTCGCGTCCCATCTCGTCGGACGAGAGTACATGTGCGCCCAGCGCCTTGAACATGCGGCCTGCAGTGGACTTCCCTGCACCCAGTCCACCGGTCAGCGCAACTCTCAACATCTCTACGCCCCAGCCGCTGTCGTGCCGCGTCGCGCCTTCGCTGCCGTCACTGTGTTCTGCATCAGCATCGCAATCGTGAGTGCTCCCACACCTCCCGGAACAGGGGTATATGCACCCGAGACCGCGAAGGCTGCCGGTTCTATATCTCCGACTACCGTTGAGCCTCGCTTCGCAAATCCCGCGGCTCGACTGGCATCTCCGGGAAAGAATCGTTCGACTTCTGCCGCGTCAGTGACACGATTGATTCCAACGTCGATTAAAGTTGCTCCGGGCCTGACCATCTCTGCCGTAATGAAACCCGGCCGGCCAATCGCCGCGACCAGAATCTCCGCCTCACGCGTGAACTTCGACAGATCCACCGTCCGGCTGTGGCATACGGTCACTGTAGCCGAGGCATTCAACAGCATCATCGCCGCAGGCTTGCCAACGATGTCGGATCGCCCCACAACAACTGCATTCTTGCCAGCGATCGCGATGCCACTCCGCTTTAATATTTCGATGATGCCAGCCGGAGTACATGGCGCCAATGCCGGCTGTCCGCTCTGCAGCCGTCCTGCATTTACGGGATGGAATCCATCCACATCCTTCGCCGGAGAGACTGCTTCCAGCAACCGCTTCGTATCTACGTGGGCCGGCAGGGGTAGTTGGATTAGGATTCCGTCGATTGTGTCGCGTGCGTTCAGCTCTGCTACCAGATCCAGCATCTCATCCGTGGTGATGGTCTCTGGCGGCGTCAGCATCTCGCTGTAGATCCCGAGCTCGGCGCAGGTTTTCACCTTGCTGCGCACATAAATCTGCGAGGCCGGAACCTCACCCACCAGGATCACGGCCAGCCCCGGCGTAATGCCTTGTTCCTTCAGCCGCGCAACCTCTAAACCAACCTCTGCCTTAATCTCTGCTGCGATGGCGATGCCATCCAGCACACGGGGAAGCGATGTCTCATTCGTTTTCATATGCATTTCGATGGTATCGCGCCGAGCACCCATCGTGCAGGCCGGAACCGATAGAATGCATCATGCAGCCAAATCCGGGCCTTCCAGTGCGACGACTTACCCAGCAAGATCTTCTGCATCTCGCCTGCCCGGTGTGTCATGCGTCGCTCCAGCTAGAAGGAAGTGCGATCCTCTGCACCGGCTGCTCTCGCCGTTATCCTGTCGTCGACGGTCTGCCCGTGTTGCTCTCGGGGAGTGCCCACTAGGGTCTGCGCAAACCCGATCTCATCGAGTCTCCAGAAAGCCCAAGGGTGGGAAAAACTTTTGTTGGCACAAATACATCTGAGGAACATGTCGCTCAATTCCTACCGATCGCCAGTTTGATCAGAATAGCTCACATAAAAACAATCTCGAACTTCATGCACGAAATTTGCGTCTAAAGAGATAGGCCAAAACAAAAAAGTGACACGAGAGCGGGGAATGTGCCATGACAGATGCAATCAAGTACGAAAAATTTCCCCTTGCGGATCTATCCGGCCTCCGCGAAGAACTCATGCAATCGGGCTTAGATTCTTGGCAGGCTGCTGACCTCATCAGCGTCTTTCTGTCCGGCCGCGGCTATGGCGTCTCCAATCAGGACGCGCGCGGCGCCGCTTCGCGCATCGAGTCGGTTGGCTGTTCCATCAAATGCATGCAGGAAGAGTTCGAAAAGCTTGCCCTGGTGATGTAGTCGGCGGCTGTTGAGTAGGGTTCCTCAGATGCAACACCTTATCAATGGATGCAACTGGCACAAAGTCAGCTCTCTGGGTACCCTTGTTTGTATGCACATCTTTCTGGGCAAGCGACTCCGCGACGCCTCGGTTTTCTTGTTTTTCCTTGCCTCATCCCTCTTCTTCTCCGCTTCCGCTCAACAGCCGCCCGCTACCTCCGATAGCGCGGCACAATCGGCTGCGCAGGCTGCGGCTCAGGCTACACAGACCGGTAAAGGGTCCAAAGACTCCAACAAGAACAGTTCCAAAGCTGGACCAGACTCACAGAAGGCGGCAGGTTCTTCTGTCAACTCTGATTCACAGGCAGACAACACCACCGCCAGCGGGACTCCACTTGACATTCCCTCCACCGCGCCGGCACCGCCTCCACCTGGACCAACGGACCGCCCCCGCATCGGCCTCGCCCTGGGAGGAGGAGGCGCTCTGGCTCTTAGCGAGATCGGAGCACTTCAGTGGTTCGAGGAGCACCACATTCCTGTAGACGTGATCGCTGGTACCAGCATGGGGTGCATGGTGAGCGCGCTTTACTCTACGGGGAAGACCGTGGACCAACTCAAGATTGTTATGAATGACTCGGTCTTCAACCAGGTCTTCAGCTTCAACTCCTCTTACGTCAGCCGGAGCTTTCGCCGCCGTGAAGATAGTCGAGCCTTACCCAATGG
Source organism: Granulicella sp. dw_53 (assembly GCF_018449545.1). GTDB lineage: Bacteria > Acidobacteriota > Terriglobia > Terriglobales > Acidobacteriaceae > Edaphobacter. The sequence continues at coordinate 481,694 of NZ_JAAVUR010000003.1, forward strand.
ATTCACCATTGGGCTCAAACATGGCGTGTCTTTCCGTAACTCCGTTCTCACCGACCAAGGATTGAACTCCTTCCTTGACCGCCAGTTTTTGCGATATGACGATCGCACTGAATTTAATGACCTTCCCATTCCGCTGCGTTGTCTCTCCACGGATCTCAACGCTGCCCAAACCGTCACTTTCACACGCGGCTCCATTCCTAATGCGGTCCGGGCGTCTGTCTCCATCCCGGGGGCTTATCGTCCCTTTGAACTCAACGGACATCAGTTCGTCGACGGAGCTGTTCTCGCGAACCTCCCTACGAAGACGGTTCGTGACATGAAGGCCGATGTAGTCCTGGCGTTCAGCCTTCCAATCGCACCGGTTGGCAAGGGCGACCTCAACTCCCTCCTCGGAGTTCTGCAACGCAGCTTCGGTGTCGCAATCGAGGGCAATGAGCGCCTCTCACGGCAGCTTGCGGATGTTGTCATGATCCCCGATCTGGATGGCTTTACCCAGACCGACTACCTCAAGGGACCTGATCTGGCTAAAAGAGGCTACGACGTAGCCGAAAGACATAAGGAAGAGTTGCTGAAGTACGCTATCTCCGATAGTCAGTGGCAGACTTACCTCGCCCAGCGCGCCTCTCGCCGCCGCGGCCCTGCAGGGAACCTCCTTCGTGTCCGTATCAAGGCTCCAAACGACAGCATCACCCGGGCCGTTCAACGTAAGTTTGCAGATTTCGTCGACAAGCCCGTCAATACCGGAGCCATTGAATCTGTCCTGGGGGAGATTCGCAGTGACGGCCGTTACGACGCCGACTACACCGTCGGCTACGACGACCCAACCACCGGTGGCGATACCAGCAGCAGTGCTACACCCAACCCTGACACAGACCGGCCCACCATTCTTGTCACCGTCTCGGACAAGAGTACGGGTCCGCCCTTCCTTCTCGTCGGCGCGAACGTCGAGGCCCAGACCGCCGGGGTAACGCGCGCTACGCTTGAATCTATCTTTCTCTGGCAAGACTTCGGGGGTTATGGCTCTGAGATCCGCGGCAACATCAAGATCGGCTTTCTGACCCAACTCGACGCCGAGTATTACCGACGCCTTTACTCCACTGGCAAACACGGCGGCTTCTTCGTAGCTCCGCATGGCGGCCTGCTTCGCAATCCGTTCTATATCTATGAAGATCAGAGGCGTATCTCCGAGCGCCTGTTGCAGCGCTCCGGTGGCGGCGCCGACATCGGCTGGTCCGATTCCCGCACCCAGGAGCTTCGTGTCGGCTGGGAGGCAAACGCCATCCGCTGGCAGACTCAGGTCGGCTCCGATACCACCGCGCAGGAAGACCTCAGTGGCTCCATGCAGCGGGCCCGCATCCGCTATGTTTACGACACCCAGGACCGCGCCCTCATCTCTCAATACGGGCTCCGGGCCACAACGGAGTTCTCTTACCTCTACAACGCTGTCTCGAGTCCTAACGCACCCCAATTCACCAGTCAGATCACCTACGCCCATCAGATCAGTAAAAATCTCTTCATCTTCGCCACGGAAGGCGGCACTACGTTCAACCGCAACGTAGCACAGCCTTTTCGCTTCACCTTGGGCGGTCCTCTGCGGCTTACCGCCAGCTCGATTGATGAATTCCGCGGCACAGACTACTTCCTGGTCGAACCTGCCTTCCTTCGCCGCATCGCCAAGCTTCCCAATCCACTCGGTCAAAGCATCTATATTGGAGCGGCCTACGAGGCTGGCCAGATGCGCGCGCCCGATGCACGCACCATCACTCGCCAGGACGTCTACTTCGGCATCGTTGCTGAGACTCCCCTCGGTGTCATTACCTTAGCCCCCGCCATCGGTGATGATGGACATCGCAAGTTCGTCTTCACTCTCGGCAAACTTTTCTGATCGTCTATCCTTCTTCCAGGAGAGAGCATATGACAGCTACCACCCAAACACCCCAGCCTCTAGTCCCACCCTTCAACCGCGAGACTGCAATTCTCAAGGTACGCGCCGCCGAGGACGGTTGGAATACACGCGACCCGCAACGCGTCTCGCTCGCCTATACCATCGATAGCAAATGGCGTAACCGCTCCGAGTTCGTTACCGGGCGGGAGAAGATCGTAGAGTTCCTTACTCGCAAATGGGCACGCGAGCTCGACTATCGCCTCATCAAAGAACTCTGGGCCTTCACAGGCGATCGCATTGCGGTGCGCTTCGCATACGAGTGCCACGACGCGAACGGACAGTGGTATCGGTCTTACGGCAATGAAAATTGGGAGTTCAATGAGCAGGGAGTGATGAAACACCGCCACGCCAGCATCAACGATCTTCCTATCGAAGAGTCCCAGCGCTTATTTCATTGGCCCATCGGCCGACGGCCGGATGAGCATCCAGGCCTCAGTGATTTAGGTCTGTAGTGATCTAGACCTATCGCGCAGCAAATTCGACGCTGGCAATGGACCAAAGAAATCCCGGTCCATTGCCAGCGTCGAGTTTACAAAATATTTATGAGAGTTCGCGGCGAGTACGTGTGCCAATATTGCGGAACAATCAGGCTGAGTTGTAGACCAGAGGCAACCGCCCACATCGAAGTGCGAGCGGTCGCGGGCGGGCTACTTGATATGTACGATCGCGCCACTCAAAACATTTGAAGTTACAACAATCACGTCGCCTACCTGGTGATACTGATTCGCAGTCTTCGAAACGACTGGCGTGCCGATAGGAAGGCTTACAGGAATCGACTTGCCGGCCTCTAGCTTGATTAGGTCGTCTCCGGAACTAAGTTCCATCGGCATGTCGGAGTCATTTTTAATTGTGAATTTAATAAGCTTCGTCTTGGCATACATTGCGTTAACAGGAACGTTCACACTCCCGAATACGTGTGGTAGCACAGGCGATGCAAAACTTGAAAGAAGGACAAACGCGGTGGCGACAATTTTATTCGGTTTCATGAGATTCTCCATTTAAGCCTGAGGCGAGATCGCAGAGATTCATTGAAGAAAACCTCTAGATTCGATCCGAACTCCCCTTAGGACTTCGACAGTAAGAAACACGCTTACTGGAGATTCATTCCCGAATGCGCCTGGTAGCGGCTAAAGAAGAGATATTAATCTTCGCCATCGAATCGAGAGCGAGAATAAACGGCTCAGTGTGCGCACCATTCGCCTTATTTAGCTGCATGTTAGGAGATTCTTTAAAAGGTGAGCCTGTTACTTGAAAAAATGTGTATTTGAAATAACAGTTCCTACTTAACTGGAGTGGAATATCTAGCGTCATTTTGTGTAGTGCGTCGTCAAATATTAGCTGCAAATTATTGCTACTTTGATCGACCTCTATCGACACAATCTCCTTGCTACCGCCTCTTCAAGCGTCCTTCACTAACGTAACCCTCCGAACATTTCGGACAGGCATAGATGAAGATCGAAAGTTAGTGAACCGAGTTACGATCCTTCGTTTGGGATTTTCCATGGCTTGCCTTTCACGACTCCATCCGGCGCTCATAGCGCCACGCTGCTGATTCCAATTCCGCCTCTCAAAGGAAGACAAGAACGCAACCTTCTCGCCCCGGCAACGACGAAGGCCATCCGCTCAAGCAGCCATTCCCCATCACAAGGCATAATCTATCTATGCCTTCCCTTTGGTCTCCCACCAATTGGTCCGATCGTCTCGCTGAGCTCCAGGCGAGCACCCCAGACCTCAAAGAAGCACCTCTCCGCCGCGACGTCCGCTCTCTTGGCATCCTGCTGGGCAACGTTCTGCGCGAGCAGGCTGGCGAACCCCTATTCGAGGCGGTTGAGGCGCTTCGCCGCACCGCCATTGCGCGCCGCGAGGCCGATGGCAGCACCTCCGCGCCAGATGCCGCCCACCTGCAGCAAGCTATCGCCCGCGTGACCGCCTTCGACTTAACGACCGCATACCGACTGGCGCGCGCCTTTGGCTTCTACTTCGAGCTCATCAATCTCGCCGAGACGAACCACCGCAAACGACGCCGCCTCTCCACGGCTCTCGATACGCCTGCCGTCCCAAACCAGACGGCTCCGGACAAGATCCAACGCGGTAGCCTTCGAGGGACGCTGCGCCGTCTCCGTGAAGCCGGCGTCACCGCCCCCCAGGCGCAGGCGCTACTCCGTGAGGTCTGCATTACCCCTGTCTTTACTGCGCATCCTACCGAGGTCGCACGGCGCAGCGTCATGTTCAAACGCCGCCGCATCTCCGATCTTCTCGAGCAACTCGACCGTATCCCTGTCCCCAATCCTGAGCTCGATACCCTGGAACGCGACCTCACGGGGGAGATCACCGCGCTGTGGCAGACCGACGACACACGCACCGCCCGCCCCACCGTCCGCGATGAGATCCGCATGGCGCTCGACTACTACGAATCAAGCCTCTTCGACACCCTCCCTGTTCTCTACGCAGAAGTCGCCAGCGCGCTCGCAGCCGAATTTCCTGCTGCCTCTCCCGGCTGTCTTGCCGACCTTCCGCAGTTGATCAGCTTTGGTTCCTGGATCGGCGGGGATCGCGACGGCAACCCCTTTGTCACCCCTGACGCCACCCGCGAAGCCCTTTCCATGGCGCACTCCCTCCTGTTGATTCATTACCGCCGCCGTCTACAGAACATCTTCGACCAACTGGGGAGCTCCACCCAGCAGGTGCCCGTCTCAAAAGAGGTCGCCGAGCTCATCGAGCAGTACACGGCGAAGCTCCGCTCCGCTGGCCAAAATGCACTCGCCGAACGCTTCCCCCAGGAGAGCGTCCGCCTTCTGATCGCCTGCGTCATGATGCGGCTCGGGGCCACCCCGCAATCCTCCGTCCCACTGCCATCCCGTCCCGCACTTGCGCCGTATACCCGTGCCGCCGATCTCCTCTCCGACCTGACCACCCTGCGTGACTCCCTCGTTCAGAACCAGGGCCACCGCTTGTCGCAGATGCTGATCGACCCGCTCCTGCTGGAGGTCCGCACCTACGGTCTTCATCTTCAAACCCTCGACATCCGCCAGCATGCCAAGGTACACGCTGCCGCCATCGCTGAGCTTTCGGCTGCGACGGAACCTGGCTCTCTCCACTTCCCCCCTGCCTTGACACCACAGACCGCCGAGGTCCTCGACACCTTCCGTACCATCGCTGAACTCAAACAGACGTACGCCCCCGAAGCGATCCGTCAATACGTCATCAGCGGAGCCACTTCGGCTGAGGACATCCTCCATGTACTCCGTCTTGCCCGCCTGGGAGGAGTCAAAGTCGAGGCATCGGACGATCCCAATAACTCCGACCCCGGCCTGCAGCCCGTCCCTCTCTTCGAGAGCATCGAAGACCTCCAGAATGCACCGGCTATCATGAGCGAGCTTTGGACCAGCGAAGCCTACCAGCCGCTGCTCCAGTCGTGGAAGCACCGTCAGGAGGTCATGCTCGGCTACTCCGACTCCAACAAAGATGGCGGCATGATCACCAGCACATGGGAGATCTACAAGGCCCACCGCGCCCTGCACCAGGTCGCCCGAGACTGCGGCGTCAACCTCCGCCTCTTCCACGGCCGTGGAGGCACTGTAGGGCGCGGCGGCGGCCCCACCCACCGCGCTATCTTCGCGCAACCAGAGAACTCGTTCACCGGCGAGCTACGTCTGACCGAGCAGGGCGAGGTGCTCAACTGGAAGTACTCTGACGTCATCCTCGCCGAGCGCAATCTCGAACTGATGATCGCCGCCTCGCTCGACGCCCTCGCCCGCCCCGACGCTATTCTGCAGGCAGGAGCCACCGTACCTCACCTTACCGGAGAGATCCTTCCCGCCTGGGAGGCCGCTCTCGATCAGCTCTCGACTCTCTCCTTCGCTTTCTATAAGAAGCACATCGTCGACAATCCCGACACCTTCACCTACTTCGAACAGGCCACCCCGGTGGCCGAACTCGAGCATGCTCGCCTCGGATCCCGTCCTGCCAAACGTTCCGGCAAGAAGTCCATGGCCGATCTGCGCGCCATTCCCTGGGTCTTTGGCTGGATGCAGTCTCGCCAACTGGTGCCCGCCTTCTTTGGAGTCGGCCATGCTCTTCACCAGTTCATCGAGACCCACCCCAACGGAGCCTCCGCGGGGCTTGCCCAGCTGCAGACCATGGTTCGGGACTTCCCACTCTTCCTCGATATCATCCGCAACGTCGAAATGGCTCTCGCCAAAGCCGACTTTGGCATCGCTCGGCTCTACGCCTCGCTTGTAGAAGATGAGGCCCTCCGTACTCGCGTCTTCACCACTCTCGAGGTCGAGTTCAATCTCACCCGCGAGATGGTGCTCGCCATTACGCAGCAGAGTGCGCTCCTTGAGACCAATCCCGTCCTCGAGCGCTCCATCCGCCTCCGCAATCCATATGTCGACCCTATGAGCCTCATCCAGGTGGAACTTATTCGCCGCAAACGCGCCCTGCCTGCCGAGGCGCAGGACTCTGCCGAGGCCGCCGAACTCAACCGCGCCATCTCCGCGACCATCAATGGAATCAGCGCCGGGCTCCGCAATACCGGCTGATCTTGCCTGTCGTATTTCTGTAACACTCGTCGGATCCTTGGCCTTCTTGCCAACTCGTTCCGGAAATGATGTATCGTATATCTCATGGACAGGCATCATCATCCAGTAGCGAAGCACCGTCTCCAAGTGAGCACGATACTTCTGTTTCTATTGGGTCTCTGCTCCATCGCGTCTCCGCACGATCTCAAAAAGGCGACGGTCCATCATCGAGCGCCGGTGCATTCTTCACGCACTTCGCGCGACCTGAGCCGTTCCCGCACCAGCAGCAGTCGCACCTCGGCTGAAGCTGAGGTCGAGCCCGAGATTCCGTTCGACCGCCCCACCATTGCACTTAACTCCTCCTACACGTTTGAGTCGGCACCAGTCGACACAGTAGTCAACCATCACACTCTCACGTTGGTGGCGCTGCTCCCACAGCCGCCTCCTGCACTCGATGCACCCCGGATGGTCTGCATCTCCTGCTCCTCGCAGGACGATCCTTCCATCGTCTCGACCCTGTCCTTCCGTCCGGACCTTGGCCGCGCTCCTCCGCTGGCCTAACCCCACCCCAGTACATCCCGGTAAAACTTTGACCTTCCCGAAATTAAGGGGAGAGCACTATACGCATTGAGCTGAGCCTGTCTCTCGCGGTTTGCCTTGTCTAAACACATGGCCAATCTTGAGGCATATTCCAGCCATATGTTGCCGGGACTGACCAGGAACGCACCACCAGTTACCAAAGATCCGAGGATCATCCTATGCAACAGCTCCTTGATGGATACCAGCGCTTTCGCGCCGACGTCTTCCCCAAACGCGCCAACCTCTTCGAAAAGCTGGCAGAGCACCAGAAACCCTCCACTCTTTTCATCACCTGCGCCGACTCTCGCGTCGTGCCAGACATGATCCTCCAGACCAACCCTGGCGATCTGTTTATCTGCCGCAATGCAGGGAATATCGTCCCTCCCTACGGCGAGACCCATGGCGGCGTCTCGGCAACTATCGAGTACGCCGTAATGGCCGTCAACGTCCAGAACATCATCCTCTGCGGGCACTCCGACTGCGGTGCGATGAAGGCTGTCCTGAGCGAGAAGAAGCACGACAGCATGCCCACGGTCGACTCTTGGCTACAACACTCTCACTCTGCTTTACAGCTCCTCAAGAGCGAGGCTTCTCAACATCAGAAATGGACCAATAAAGAGATGCTGCGCGCCCTTACCCGCGCCAATGTGGTCAGCCAGATCCAAAACCTTCGCACACATCCCTCGGTTGCCGCCGGCCTTACCAAGGGCACGCTCAATATCTATGGCTGGGTCTACGAGATTCATTCGGGCGAGATCCAGAACTTCAACAGCCAGCAAGGCCGCTTCCTTTCTATCGACGGCAACACCACTCCGGTCCCCGTCGTCCAACCGCGCCTTCAACTGATGGCCTCCTAAGGAACAGCACCCATGAAGCTCAGCCCTAATTACGTCAAAGACATCTCCGCATCGCTCGTCGTGTTCCTCGTTGCACTTCCGCTGTGCATGGGGATCGCTCTCGCCTCTGGCGCGTCACCTGCCAAAGGCATTCTTACCGGCATTATTGGTGGAATCGTCGTGGGCTGCTTCTCCGGCTCTCCCCTCCAGGTCAGCGGTCCTGCCGCTGGCCTGGCGGTCATCGTCTTCGAGATCATCCGAGACCACGGCATCACCGCCCTGGGCCCCATCCTCATACTCGCCGGCATCGTCCAGATCGTCGCTGGAGTCCTGAAGGCGGGTCGCTGGTTTCGTGCCATCTCCCCTGCCGTCATTCACGGCATGCTCGCTGGGATTGGCCTGCTTATCGTGCTCCAGCAGTTCCACGTCATGCTGGATCACAAGCCCAAGGGGACCGGCCTGGCCAATCTCAAGGCCATGGGACCGGCTATCTTCCAGGATCTCTTCCCCATCGACGGCAGCGCTGAAGAACGCGCCATCCTACTCGCCCTGTTGGTCATCGCTATCATGACGCTGTGGCAGCGCTTTCGCCCGGAGAAGCTCAAACTTATCCCCGGCGCTCTGCTCGGCATCGTCGCGGCGAGTACCGTCGCTCAGCTCATGCACTTGCAGTTGAACTACGTGCAGGTGCCGGGCAACCTCCTCGACGTCATCTCGCTCCCCACTCTGACTAGCCTGACCCACCTTGACCGCGGAATCATCGGCTCAGCGTTGGCCATCGCCTTCATCGCCAGCGCGGAGACCCTCCTCTCCGCTGCTGCCGTCGATAAGATGCAGGCGAGCTTCGCCTCTCCGATCAAGACCAACTACGATCGTGAGCTCATCGCCCAAGGCATCGGCAACACTCTCTGCGGATTCGTCGGCTCTATCCCTATGACCGGCGTGATCGTTCGCAGCTCAGCCAATGTTCAGGCAGGAGCGACCAGCCGTCTCTCGGCGATTCTGCATGGCGTCTGGATTCTCGCCATCGTCGCCCTCTTCCCTGGACTGCTGCGTCTGGTCCCGATCTGCAGTCTCGCCGGGGTGCTCGTCTTCACCGGCTTCAACCTGATCAAGGTGAAAGACATTCGTCACCTGGCCCGGTTCGGCAAGATCCCAGTACTTATCTACCTGGCGACGCTCGTCACCATTGTTACAACCGACCTGCTCACTGGAGTCCTTGTCGGAGTCACCCTCTCCGTGCTGAAGCTCCTCTATAAGGCCACCCACCTCAAGATCTACACCGAGCCTTACGCGGTTGAGGGTCACCTCAACCTGCATCTGCAGGGTTCGGCCACCTTTGTCCGTATCCCACTCATCACCGCCGTACTCGACAGCATCCCTGCCGGGTCAACCGTCCATCTCCGCACCGAGCAGCTCAACTACATCGATCACTCTTGCCTCGATCTTATGCAGGAGTGGATCTCGAACAGCCAGAACCAAAACATGCAGATTGTGATGGAGCAACACGCTCTCGAACATAAGTACTGGTCTCCAGCTTCTGTACCCAAGCAAGCTGCCTGATCAGCACTCCCCAGATACGAAGGCCCGGAATGGACATCATTTGTCCACTCCGGGCTTTCCTAACTTTCCACCAAAATGTTAACTCTAGCCCCACCATGTTGGCTAAAAAATAGATGGTTGTAGGTCAATTGGGCCTTACAGGCTTCAAACTCGCTCTTCGGGACAAAAGAGAAGATCCGCAGACGTGCTTTTTGTCGGCCTCAGTAAGGTCGGACTCGTGTTTCGCAGTTGCAATCGTCGCGAAACAGGTAAGGCAAACGGATTCGAACATCCCATCGGGTTTGCGTCGATGCGGATAAGAGGGTGCAGGTTCGAGAGCCATAGAGAGGACCTCCTTCGACCGTAAACCCTAAAGTTAGAAGATTCGGGCCATCGGTGTCTGTAGTTTGGCCGACATGAACGCGTCATTCTACGTCGCCTAACGTACACAAAGGGTCAGAACCTGCTACAGTCCTCGCTAAGGGGGACGACATGAACCCGCCCATCTTCAAGAACAAGATTCTCTGCTCTCTCGAGCCTGAAATTATTGAACGTCTTCAACTCAGGTCCCTCCAGCTACCCTCCGGGCGCGAGGTCGAGAACCCCGGCGAGCCCATTGATAACCTTATCTTTATCGAAGAGGGCATTGGCTCGATGACCACCACCTTCGGCGACGGTTTTCAGGTTGAGGTTGGCCTCTTCGGGTACGAATCTGTGATGGGCGCCTCCGCTCTCATCGGAACCCGCCGCAGCCTCAACAAGGTCTACATGCAGATGGCAGGCTACGGCTTCGCCTGCCGTATGGATTACGGTATCGCGGAGTTCGGGCGTTTCGAGCGCTTTCACGATCTTGTGCTCCGCTACGTTCAGGCGCTGCTCATTCAAGCCTGTCAGTCCGCAGGATGCAATACGCATCACAACATCTCGCAACGTCTCGCCCGCTGGCTGTTGCTCTGCGGCGACCGCTCCGAGTCCCACATTCTTCCTCTCACCCATGAATATCTGGCCGACATGCTGGGGAGCAATCGCTCTACCGTCAGCGTCGCCGCAGAACATCTCCAGAACGCAGGTCTGATCCAATACAGTCGCGGAAAGGTCATTATTCTGGATCGGCTCGGTCTCGAAAAGCGCGCTTGCGAGTGCTATCGCGTGGTCAAAGACCACCTCGACAACTACCTCGAAGTCGACCAGGACTAAACTGTTCTCGCCACAGGTAGCCTAAAGATAGGCTATCAATAGCCTTGATCCTCCCGCACCGCGGTCGCCTTGTTCTTCACAAACGTGACCGCCATCGGTTTGCCCAAATTCGCGAACACCACCATGCGGTTCCCATATTCTTTGCTATTGCTCTTGCTGACCTGCCCCAGCGAGAGCTGTACTTGCCGCTCGTTCATCCCCAGGATCACGCGATGTTCATCCACCGCCTTCCAGATCTCCGGGCCCCAATGCTTGTACAGCTCATGAGGATCGTCGTAAAAGAAGATCTCGTCCGTATAAAACGTGTACTGTCCATCCTGTCGATACCCTACCGGAGCCGCATACTCCTTCGTGGCATCGGCAGCGGCGGGAAGTGTGAACAGGAGGAGTACCTGCTTATCTCCTCCTGGAATTCGGAACGTAGCCGTCTTTGGAGCTACCTGTTCCACCGCTCCTTTGATCTTCATCTCTTGCGCTCCCAGCAGCGTCCCGGCGCTCTTCGCATACTGAACCACCTTCCCAGCCACCGGATAGTACTCCAGTTGCCCACCCGCCGAGATCCATACGGTGGCCCCGAACAGATCCTTCATATCCGCCATCGATGCCGGCCGCTTCTGTTTCAGAAACACCAGATCGTCATCCGCGATTCGCTCCCTCACCGGAGCTTTGACGACGGCAGGCGCATTCCTCTCCCGGTAGATCAGCCCCACACGGATCCCTACCGCGAGCACCAACACCACGCTGGCCCCGATTGCTGCCTTCTTCCCGCTCTCCATAACAGCCTCCTCGACCTAATTTTGCCTGATAACCGTGAACTCTAGTTCACCGGCTCCGAACCGCTCAACTCCCGCTCCGAGGCCATCAGCTCATCGGCCGTCAGCTCATCGGCCTTCCTCAGTTGCGGAAATACCCCCGCCGCGCTGGCCGTAACGACCATCGAAGCGATACCACCGATCACCACGGCCCGGACCGCTCCCCACCACTGCGCCGTCAAGCCGCTCTCGAACTCCCCAAACTCGTTCGAGGCGCCAATAAACAGCCAGTTCACCGCGCTGACTCTCCCGCGCATCTCCGGCGGAGTCGCCAGTTGCAGAATGCTGGAACGCACAACCACGCTCACCATATCGCTCGCTCCCACCACTACCAGCGCCGCCCCGCTGAGCCAAATGCTCTTCGAGAGCCCGAATACGACCGTCGCCGCCCCAAAGATGCCCACGCATGTCATCATCGTGACGCCCGCGCGGCGCTTGATCGGCCGCACCAGCATCGTCAGACTCACCCCCAACGCTCCCAGGCTCGGCATGGCCCTGAGCAGCCCCAAGCCCTGTGGACCTGCGTGCAGGATATCCGTCGCAAAGATCGGTAGCAGCGCCACCGCGCCTCCAAGCAGCACCGCAAACAGATCCAGCGAGATCGACCCCAACAGGAGCTTGGTCTTCCAGACATACTCCAGACCCGCCAGCACCGTCCGTATGCTGAAAGCCTTCTGCTCTTTGCTCACCAACGGCGTCCGAATCATCCCCACCAGCACGATGAAGGCAAGCAGCGTAAACAGCGTAAAGGCATAGACCACCGGAGCCCCACGCCAGTCCACCAGAACCCCTGCCAGCGGCACCGTAAAGAGCAGCCCACCCACAGCCGGCCCTGCCATATTTGCAATCTGATATACCGTGGCGCCCCATGTCACGGCATTTACGAAGTGTTCCTTCTTTACCAGGCTGGGGAGCATCGCACTCGACGCTGGCCCGCTGAACGCCCTGCCCAACCCAATCCCGATGAGTACCGCGTAGATAGGCCACACCCGTCCTGCCGCTAGCATTGCCGGGCTTAGCGACAGCCACAGGAGTAGCAGCGTACATATCGCCTGCAATCCGTAACATCCCAGGATGATGCGGCGCCGGTCATATCGGTCCGCGGCATGCCCCGCAGGTAATACACAGAAGATGCCAGGCAAAAACAACGCCAACCCCGTATATCCGAGGTCCAACGCTGAATGCGTCATCGCATACACCTGCCACGCCACCGCTACCGATTGCGCTTCGGCCCCCAGAATCACCATCAGCCGCGCCGCCTGATACAGACGAAAATCCCTGGAACTGAACGCGGCCCTGAATGAAGTACCCGTCGTCAGCGGAGTGGTACGACGAACCGCTTTGAGATCGCCCATGGATTGAAATTTGTTACAAGATCTCCGTTCGAAAGACCTGTTTTTTCTCCCCGATTTTGCATTCCCAATAATACACACGCATTCTTAGGAATCCTTCGCGCGGTGCCTGTACCAAGTGCAAGTTACTTTGAACTGCGATTAAAAAAATGCTTTCGTTGCTTGGACGAATCTTAATGCCTCTTCGTATCGACCGCCCGCTGATAGGCCTTCTCATAGCCCTGAATCATCTGGTCGACACTGAACTCAAGTACATTGGCGAGGCCTCTCTGTCTGATCGAATCCTTATCCTGCAAGGCGGTGGCGATGATCTCTGCGGCGCGCGCCGTGTCGCTCGGATCGAAATAGACCGCTCCTGCTCCTCCGACCTCGTTCATAGGTGGCTTATCCGTCGTAAAGACGGGGCATCCACAAGCCTGGGCCTCGAGTACAGGCCACCCAAAGCCCTCCTGCAGGGACGGAAATATCAGGCCCTCTGCCAGCGAATACGCCGCCCTCAGATCCTCGTTCGAGAGATTCGACAGCTTCACAATAGAACTCTGCAAATCATTTTCGGTAATGAACTCTTCGATTGGTGCTGGAAGCGCTTTACCCACCAAGAGCAGACGAGATTTATCGGGCGCTAACAACTGCGTCAAATGACGAAAGATTTGAAGAACGCCAAGCTTGTTTTTATACCAGGACGACTGTCCAACATGAATGAAGAACGGTGCTCGACCGTCGAAACCAAGCTTGTCGAGTCTTGCCAGAGCTTCGCCTCGCTCCATCGGAAGGTACGGGTAGTTCAGACTGAGATAGACCGTCGATGCCGAACTCGGATCGCGTTGAGTCACCCTCAAGAGATCCAGACGCGTACACTCCGAATCGCATACGAAAAGTTGCGCGATCTTCAATCCCGCCAGGATCAGCGCTTGAAATTTTCGTCCTGTCGCAGAGACAACGTTCTGCGGAACCTCGCCCAAAGCGCTCTTGATCGCGAGCACGTCATGACAGGTCACGATGTGCGGAACATCCAGAATATGCTTTGTATACATCGCGTTGGAGTGGTCGAGGATATGAACCACATCGAAGTTCTTCTTTATAGCTTTCAGCTTGCGCGGGAAGATCAGAAATTTGTCGACATACCCTAACCACTTCGCCGCACCGCTTCCCAAACTCTGGATTCTTCCCAGATAGGACTCTGGGGGCAGCAGTCTTACAGTATGGCCGCGAGAGACTAACTCTTTCTCCATAAGAACAGCAAAACGTAGCATGCTTTCTTGCTTATCGAGGGCATAATTCCCGATTAGTAAAATTTGCAAGGTGCTTATTCCTTGGGAGGGAGGATTAGAGAGCGGAACGATGGCACTTCGACCTTATCGATGGATCCAGCACCTACGTCTAATTCGACTCATCTTCGGCGGCAAGCATGAGTTCTACAACATCCGCCATCTTGTTCTTAGCGGTCCAGCCTAGCAAGCGCGCAGCTTTGGAGACGTCGGCATAACTGCACATAATCTCGGACGGCCGAATCATCTGCGCATCCTCTTCCAGATACAACGAGATATCCTTACCCACCGATTTAAACGCGGCTTCTACAAAGTCGTGGAGTGTGTGGCTCTCGCCTGTTGCAATGACAAAATCTTCCGGAGTGGGATGTTGCAGCATGCGCCACATCGCTTGTACATACTCGGGAGCCCATCCCCAATCCCGCAAAATATTGGTATTTCCAAGCCGTAGCTTTTCGCTGCTTCCATTCTTGATTGCAGAGACTGCCGCGATTACCTTCCGCGTAACAAATCGTGCAGGCCGCAACGGGGATTCGTGATTGAAGAGAATTCCATTGCACGCGAAGATTCCATAAGACTCACGGTAGTTCACGACCTGCCAATGAGCGGCCGCCTTCGCTACTCCGTATGGGCTCTTCGGACGAAACGGCGTCTCCTCGTTAGCGACCGAGCGTCCCACATCACCGAAGCATTCGCTTGAACTCGCGTTATAGAACTTACTGTTTGCTCCGCGATATCGAATGCATTCAAGTAAGTTGAGTGTGCCGAAGGAGACGCTATGCATCGTCTCGACTGGCTCTTCAAAAGAGAGGGAGACCGAGCTCTGTCCCGCTAAGTTGTAGATCTCGTCTGGCGCTGCGGTATCCAGCGACGTCAAGACACTCCTAAAGTCGGTTAGCGTAGTAGATAGAAGTTTTACGTCACCCAAGATTCCCAGGCGCCGAAGATTTTCTCTCTTCCCCTGGTGA
Organism: Granulicella sp. dw_53; assembly: GCF_018449545.1. Classification (GTDB taxonomy): domain Bacteria; phylum Acidobacteriota; class Terriglobia; order Terriglobales; family Acidobacteriaceae; genus Edaphobacter. Next base: position 496,716 of record NZ_JAAVUR010000003.1, read on the forward strand.
GCGTCTCGAGAAGCTCCCCATACCTCGTAACCTTGTTCTAGAAGAAATTGAGCTAGATAAGCTCCGTCCTGTCCCGAAATTCCGTAGATAAGAGCTCTCATATACCGTAAATCGAAGGTACGCGATTAAGAAGGGAATCACAAGTTCCCTATAAAGCAAGATATTGTAATAGTTTATCGTTCTACGCTAAGCCGCGAACTACAAATGGAAAGCACTTACTATGTGATGCAAACCACCGATCTTCCTTTGGCGCGCAATCCTATCGCCCTAGATAAACCTTGTACTGCGTCTCGACCACACCGGTATTCCGCGCTAGTTGCAACTTCGCCTGATTGTATTGATAGAGCGTCTGCACCAGCCGGCTCTGTGCATCCGCCAGCGTCGCTTGTGCCTGTACCACAGGGAGATTATCGTCCACCCCTGCCGCGAAACGGTCGGTCGCATCCTGCAAAGCTTCGGTCGCTAGGTCTACGTTACTCCGCGCCACCTTCACTAACTCGTTCGAAGACTGAACATCCAGCATCGCAGCCCGAATTTGCTGCTCGATCGTCACCTTGAGGCTTGCCACCTGCTGCCGCAGCGCCATCAACTGCGCCACCGCAACCTCGCTCTCGCCCCGGATCTGCCCCTCTTGAAAGATCGGCACCTTCAGCGTTCCCTGCGCTACAAACGATCCGTGGTACATCCCATGCGTCTCACCCACGACGCCGTAGTACCCACCAAACGACAGTACCGGATAACGCTCCGCTTTAACAGCCTTCCGAGTCTGATCTGCAATATCGATCTGAGACTGTAAATTCAGTAGGTCCTTCCGCCGCTCATACGCTAGCGTCAATGCATCTGCCAGCGGCAGCGTCGCGTACTCCGCATACGGAGCCGTATCCGTCAGTTGAATCTCCTGGTCTGCTGGAAGTCCAATCAGCCGGTTCAGCGCAATCTTGTCCTTCGCCCATGTGTTCTCGGCGTTGATCAGGGCCTGCTGTTGCGTTTGCAGTTGAACCCTCGCTCGCAGCACATCGAGATTTGTCCCCACTCCCGCGTCGTGCGATTCTGTGGCTTGGTGGAGCACCACCTCATCGGCCTTCTCCAGGGCCCGCGCATTCTCAATCTGGGAGGCATCCGCCAGCGCCCGCAGGTAATACGTCCCCACCCCTAGAACCAACTGGCCCCGTGCATTCAAGGTGGTCAGTTCTGCGCCACGCTCTGCTTTCTGGGCCGCACGAAAGAGATAGTAGGCCTGCGCGTTGAAGAGTGCCTGGTCCATCGTCAATTCGATTGTGGTCGTATCTACCTTCACGATAGAGGGAAAGTTTCCTACAAACCCGAACTCTGCCAGCGTGGCTGGCTTAAAGCCCATCGCCTCAAGATTGATCTGTGTCGTCTGGGTTCTGGCCACAGCGTTCAGATTGGGCAGCAACGCATTGCCTGCCGAAAGAAACCCACCGTGGACGGCGAGCTGATTCTGCTTCGCCAATAGAATCTGAAGGTTATGCTGGAAACCCCGTTCCACCGCGTCATCCAGACTCAGTGGCAGCGGACCCGCCGTCGCCGCCACTGGTGCATAGGGCAGGGTCTTCAAACTCGCCGACGGCGTTGGCGCCGACGGCAAAGTCGCCGTATCCTGAGCGTTAACCGTCCCCACAGCGAGAAAAACCGCGAGTCCCAAAGGCCACACTCTTGCCGCAGCCCGCAATCGATCCAATCTATCCGTCATATAGTCACTACGTTAGAGTGCCACGCGCAACCCTCGGTTGCGAAATCTATTCCCCACGCGATAAGAAATATCGATAATGGCCCTAAAGCACCTGGCCATCCATAAATCCCGATCCGGACCGTCCTTCTACTAAGACGCGTCCCGGCCAGCCACCGTAACGTACTAAAATACAGCTCTATGCGTCTCACATCTATGCCCCTGCCTGTCCTCTCCCGCGTTCTCGCTACCGCCCTTCTGTTCGCCACCCCTGCCTTCGCACAATCTTCCGCTCCGCCTAACACGGGCAACAACTTCAAAGACACCTCCGTGATCAAACCTCCTGCCGGAGCACGAGTCGCCATCTTTGAGTTTGAAGACCTCGAGTGCCCGGCCTGCGCCCATGCCGCACCCATCGTTCACGCCGCAATCGATAAGTACAAAATCCCGTTGGTTCGCCACGATTTCCCCCTCAAGATGCACATCTGGAGCCGTGACGCCGCCATCACGGCCCGTTACATCCAGGACAAGATCTCTCCCCAGCTCGCCGACGACTATCGCCGCTCCGTCTTCGCCGCCCAGACTTCGATCGGTTCCAAGGATGACCTCCAGCGCTTTACCCAGAAGTACTTCCAGGCGCACGGTCATGTCATGCCCTTTGTAATCGACCCCAATGGCCTCTTCGCCGCCGAGGTTCAGGCAGATACCACCCTCGGCGAGCGCGTCGGCCTCAGCCAGACTCCCACCATCTTCGTAGTCAGCCAGAAAAACTGGGTCCAGGTCACGGACGTCAACTACCTCTACTCGACGATCGACACCATGCTGGCGCAGACCCCAGCTTCGACCCCGGCACCCAACTCCAAACTTAAAAAGCCATTAAGCCCACAAAAGTAACAAGCTAAAGCAGATACGCGATGGCGGCACTGTGAGGTGCCGCCATCGCGATCAGCCTGAAGAGCATAGCATCGGCTCCAAAATTGAAGGCAATCCTAGTTCTATCGAATCTGCACCAACTGCTCCGCCCCAGCAGTGCCATGTGAAGCTCCCGGAGTCGTGAACGTCTTCTGCGGAGCCCGCCAATGGTCGATGTAGCTCACCTGGTGCACGCAGCTAATCGTGCAGTTCGGGGCACAGCTCTTCTCGGTCAGGAACTCCCGTTTCACATCCGCCGTCATATACCCCGACAACGGAACGCCCGGGTAGCCTCGCTGCTGGGAGCAGTAATGCACCAAGCCTAGCTCACAGATATACAGGTACCGTCCACCCGCCCGGCAACGCCAGTCGTTCGTCTTGCCGTTAGCGATCGCCTCCTGGAAGTGGTTGAATCGAGAGTAGCTTCGCCTGGTGAGGTTCCTCACCTGATCCCACACCCCACGCTCCCGCTCACCCAAAGGCTTCAACTGCCCGCTACCGTCGTGGATAATTCCAATCGTCGAGCTGAACCCCAGCCCAAGCGCCCGTTCGCTCACTACTCGCGCATCATCAGGATTCGCAATTCCACCGCCCACCACCGAGTTGATGTTCACATGGAAATCAGCATGTTCCGCCAACATCCTCAGCTTCGCGTCCAACACCTTCAAACTCTTCTTCGAGACCGCATCCGGCATCACATTGTCGATCGAGATCTGCATGTGATCCAGTCCGGCTGCATTCAACCGCTTAATTCGGTCTGGCATCAGGAGATAGCCGTTCGTGATCATGCCGGCTATCGCGCCCGTCTTGCGAATCCTCGCAATAATCTGGTCGAGCTCCGGATGGAGCAGGGGTTCCCCACCCGAGATGGTGATCACTGAAGTTCCCAGCCGTCCCAGATCGTCGATCCGGCGCAGCATCTCATCCAGCGGCACGGGATCCGAGACGTCATCAAACTCATTGCAGTAGGTGCAGGCGAGATTGCATCGCCGCATCGGCACAATATGCGCCATATACGGGTGTCCGGTCGATGCAAGCGCAGATCCGATCGACGCCAGCTCTCGCACCTTTCGCGTCACAGCCCTTAAACGCCGCTTCAAGGGCATCGGACGGCTGATTGTAGTCGTAGTAGGAGAGATCTGAGCGGCCTGCGTCATCCCTCTAAGTATAAATCCTCACAGCAAAACGGGCACGCCTGCCCGACCGTAACGACTCAAACTACCGAAATGAAAATCCCAGCCGCGAAGCCGCTGCGATTGCGCTGGCCTTCCCATCTTCGTCTCGCTGCGGCTCCACGCTTGACCGCTTCTTGCTGTCCGGAACGAGGGTCAAGGTCTGCTCTTTCTTGTCCCGGAGAACTACCACCTGGACTGGCTTGCCTCGATTCTCCCGAACGATCTTCATCCACTCCCCGCTGGTGGTCAACGTCACGGCGTTTGCCCGTATTACCACATCGCCCGCCCGCAGCCCCGCATTCGCCGCCGGAGAGTTGGCGTCCACACTATGGACCAGCACCCCAACCCCAGGCGTGCCGAAGAACTCAGCCAGTTGTGGCCCCATCGTCTCAACCATCGCGCCCGTATACGCCGATCCCAAACTCAGGGCGCCAATCAGGTTGTGTCCGCCCCGAGCCGCCGCCCCAGGAGAGAAGAAGCTTTGTCCCTTCGTCCCCGCACTGTTACCAGAGGCGTTACTGTTCCCCGAGCCCACAGCCGGAGGAGTCACCGAAGCGCCAGAACCGGCTCCCTCCTCCGAAGGCACCGGTACCCGCCACCTCTGCTCCCAAGCCTGTCGCTCTACCTCCAGACGATTAGCAAGCTGCGTCGTGATGATCAACTGCACCCCGTCACGGCTCAGGATCAACGTCACAGTCCTCCCCGCTGGGGTCTCCCGAAGAATCCGCCTGAACTGGTCTTCGCCTTCGATCACCTGTCCATTGACCTGCAGGATGACATCATGCTCACGAAGACCCGCCTTACCCGCAGGCCCGTCATGGTCCACATGGATCACCTCTGCTCCACGCGACTCTTTCAACTTCAAGGCTGCAATCTGCTCATCCCCCACATCCCGGATGTCCACCCCTAAATATCCTTGCGAACGCGACGACATCCCAGCCCCTGCCAGCGCCTGGAACCCCACTCCCAGCGGAGGAGCAGCAAAGGCTCGAGTCGACCCACCCGGCCCCAGACCCAACCCCACCGCTATGGTTCCCACCGCTGTAATCCGCATCATCGACCGCATAACATGCCGCCTCACCCTGTACTGTCACCTGTCCCACTCGCCGCCTTGGCCGACTTTGAAACTACTGAATATCCCCGGCACCTTGCAAGGCCTGGTAAGAAGCCGTTCGGATGAAAGGGTTCTCATCTTGCGTCGAAACCGTACGCAGGACCTGCCTTACACTTGAGTCCGACTGTACCGGCTCCAACAAGGCGATCGCCGCCGTCCGTACCTGCGCGTCCTGGTCATGCATCAGAGCTTCCAGGATCGCATCCCGCACCCTGTGATCCTGTCCTACAAACCGCTGTAATCCTTCCAGTGCCTTCAACCGCACACCCGCATCTTTGTCGTAACGCAACGACACCAGTAGCTGCGACCGAATTCCCTTCCCATCCGGCTGTACGGCGCAGTTGTGCTCCACCTTGCACTCGCTCGAGAGCAGAGCCACAGAGTCCGCCCGCACTCCGCTAGTCGCCGCCGGCTTCATCCCCATCATCAGAAGCTCGCGAATTCGCGGCTCGTCCAGCGAGCCCTCCACAGTCTCCGGAACGATGCGGTTGTAGTTCACCTGCACCAGTTCGGAGTTAGGCGTCTGCACGATCCCCGTCACGTTTGCAATGACGCCATCCGCGGGACGGCTATAGGTGGTCGGAACCGCAGGCCGTGGCTGATGCGCTACTTGATACCGGTAGGTAAAGTTCCCCCCCAGGAAACCCACTCCCAGCAGCAGCGTGGCCAGGGCCGGGGCGCTCTGCAGATGCCCCACCCAGGCATAAAAGTTCACACGAAGCCGTGTAAGGAATCCGTGTGCCGGGATCAAGTCCAGCTCGTCATCCAGCCGCATTCGGCTCTGCGCCAGCAGATTGGGAGAAGGTTCCAGCACTGGAAGCAGCTCCAGATACTCTTCCATCGCCTTCAGAGCATTCAGCTCACGGCGGCAGGACTCGCATCCTGCCAGATGCTGTTCCAGCCCATCAGCCAGCTCGTCCGGCAGCTCGCCATATCCCAACAATACGATTTGGTCCTGCGCGACATCACACTTCATTGCTCTGCCTCTTCCAGCCTCGAATAAATCCATACCCTGCAACTTCTTTTGCCCTTTGGTATCGGCGCTGCGGGTCTGTACGACTGCCCGGCTAACGCCGCGAAATTTCCTGCTGCCTGCCGTACTCCTAGCGAACCCCGGCCAGATTGCTCCGCAACTTCCGTGTTGCGCGGAACAACGTGTTCTTGGCCGTCTCCTCCGTCGTACTCAACATCTCTCCGATCGTCCTCAACTTCAGCCCCTGGTAGTGCTTCAGCTCAAAGACGGTGCGTTCGCGCGGCGTCAACTTGTCCAACGCCTCGCTGATCTGCTGGCTCATCACCTTCCGGTCCAGCTCCCGGCCCGGATTCGCCATCGCCCGGTCATCGGTCACATTCGCCATCAGATCCATCTCGTCGCCACTTGCGTCCAGTACCGTGGCCGGATCTTCTCTGCGGCTCTTGCGCCGGCGCATCTGATCGAGACATAAATTCGTCACGATCCGGTACAGCCAGGTATAAAACGAGCACTCAAATCGAAAGTTTCCCAGGTGCCGGTACGCCTTGATAAAGGCCTCCTGGTGCACATCCTGAGCATCCTGCTCATTTCCCAGCATATGGAGCGCCAGCCTCAACACGCTTTGGTCATACCTCCGCACGAGCGCATCGAAGGCTGTCCGCTGGCCACGTTGCGCCTCTCGGATCAGCTCGTCGTCTTCGCTCCGCTGTTGTGCGCGCGCCTCGATCTGCGCTGGCGTCAGCTTGCCGTTCCTGGTGCCGGTCTGGGTCGCAACCTTAGGCATCGTTGGTAACGATTCTACCGCCACCGCATCAGCCTTCGCCTGCAAACCAAGGGCGAACGGACTCGGTCGACGCCCACGCGTACCGGCGTTCCCGGAAGTCGCCTTCCGCTCAATAGTTAGCCCATTCGTACCCAGTCCGTCGACCAGGTTCATTCCCGCTGCATCTGCATTCATCATTCCGACTCCGGAGTCAGAAAATCTGTTCACTCCAATAGACCGGAGCCCCCCAAAAAGGTGAGCAACCTCCAGTAAACTTGAGCCATGCCTCCACGCCCCACCCCTACCGGCCTCTTCTCCGCATCCCAAACAGCACCCACCCCCACTGGCGCCGGCTGGATCACCGCCCACTGCGACGGCGGAGCCCGCGGCAATCCCGGCCCCGCCGGCTACGGCGCCGAAGTCACAGACGCCCAAGGCAATGTCGTGGCGGAGCTCTCCGAGTTTCTCGGCATCCGCACCAACAACTACGCGGAATACTCCGGCCTCCTCGCCAGCCTCCAATTCGCCCTCGACAACCACTTCCCCCGCCTCAAGGTCATCTCCGACTCCGAGCTCATGGTCAAGCAGATCCAGGGCAAGTACAAAGTCAACTCCCCGGACCTCAAACCCCTCTGGCAGGAGGCGAAAAGCCGCATCGCCCGCCTCGAAGGCTTCGAGATTACCCATGCCCTTCGCCATAAGAACAAGGCCGCCGACGCCCTCGCCAACCAGGCCATGGACCGCGGAATGCGCCGGGGTCCCGCACCCACGTCGCCTAGCCCCCAATCCCGCGCGACACCCAGCGCAGCTCCAACCCAGCCCGCACAACCCATCATCCAAAGAGCTAATCCCTACCCGGCCAAGTCCGAAGCCCCGCCCGACCCCTACCCGTCCGCAGCCCCCGCGTCCAAAGCCGACGCGATGCTCCGCGGATTCACCCGCGACGGCGTCGTCCACATCCTCGGGGGAGCCACGCTCCCCGACGGAATCTTCGTCAAAATCATCCGCGAATAGCTCTGAGTTGAAAGGGACCATCCCGAAGGAATGGTCTCTTTTGAACTTCACGTAGAGAAGAACGCGCCAAACCTGGCTGCCCTTCCCTGCAAACCCTTACTTTCCTTTGTTCGCCTCATCCTTATGGTGCAGGTCCAGTCCGAACTTAGGCTCAGACTTCGTCCCCGTAATCTTCACCGGAATCTCCGATCCGCCTTGCCCATCTTTCCCCTTGAAGAACGGGTCCACCGGCTTCAGCAACCAGGACTTCCACCTCGAAGCCACCATCTGCGAGACCTTCGCGTCCGTCCGCACCTTCCCATGGAAATCGAACTCGTTCCCATCCAGCGAGTACACCCCCGCCAGTTGAACCTTCGCTCCAGGCAATGTGTACCCCAGGTTCGAGAACGTCAGCCGCCCCGCATTCATCGTGAACTGCCCCTTCATCTCCGACTGCACGTCCTCCGCACCCGGTTTGGCCTCTTTCGGGTCCCCCTGGGCTCGCAGGCTCAACATATCCACCTTGTCCTGCACCTTTTCATTGGTGAAGTGAATCTGCCGCATCGTGAACGCGCCCTTCAGCGCCATCTTTTGCGACACGCTGACCTTCCCCGGGGGGATATAAAGCCGGGTCTTCGTGCTGAAGCCGCCCGTCACCAGCACTGGCTGGGTCTTGACCGCCAGCAGCAGAAAGTCCTGAATCCTTCCATGCGGCACATCCACAGTGATATCGATGATGTGCCCTTTGCCCTTCACGTTGACAACCATTCCTTTGGCCGACATGTCCGACCCGCCCAGCCGCGCATCCACTTGGTTTAGGTAGGTATCCCCCGTCAAGCCGTCCACCACCGCGTCGAACTTCGTATGCAGCGACATCGGATGGTTGGCTGTATCGATCGAAAAGTTCGGGATGTCCGTCGTCCCGTTGACTCCGATGCGGTTCAGTTGCCCCGTAAATTCACCCACCGACGACATCATTCCGCCGATGCCCTTGATCGTATTCATATCCGCGTTGTCGAACGTATAGTGACCGGTTACAGCCGAATCGCCCGGACTCTCCGTCACCCACGGCCCAAACGTCCCCTTGGCGTGAATGTCACCCTTCGGAATCGCATTCACCAGTGTCGCCTCGTACCGCCACGGCTCCGACGGACCCACGTTGTGCAGCTCAATTCTCTGTAACTCGAAGTCCTTGGGATCCTTCCCCGGCTTCAGAGTCCCGATGATCAGCCGCGAGTCGTCCACCACGATCTCATCCACCTGAATCTTTATCTTCCCCGCATGACGCTCCCGCTTCGCCCCCGCCTGGCGCTGCTCCTTCGGAGGAATGTTGATCGCCAGCCCCGAAACATGCACCGTCCCCACATGCATCGGCTTCAGGAACAGCCCTCGCAGCCCGGAATGGAACTCGAAGCTTCCAACCCCGATCAGCGGCTTATTCGCCCCCGCCGCCACCACGTCATCCGGCGGATAGATCCTCAACCCCTTCCCAGTCACCTCCAGGCCCCGCCCCAGCGCCACCTGAAAGTCGTCCAGCTCAACCTTGCTTTGAAACCGGGTGCTCAAAGTCTCGATCACACGGCCCTTCATAATAGGATCGGCCCTCTTGACCATGATCGTTCCCACCAGAGCCAGAACTGCCACTGCGATCAGCGCTGTAAACCCTGTCCACCACCAGAATCCGCGCCTCTTGCTCTCATGCGTCGGTACATTTTCGTTCGCCAAAATTTTCTCCCCAAATTTTGATGCACTACACATAAGAAAGATCAATCATCACAAGAAAGTACCTTGCAATGTCGTCTGTCGCTCACAACCGTGGGATGTTCGTAACTCATCAGTAAACTTTTCCCTAAAAGACCGATCGACAGTTGCGAAAACCATAAAACGCCGCTATGAATGGGCATCCCTGCTCTACCCATGCGCCTCCTATAGATTGGAGAAACTCCCATGCCACGTCCCTTCTGGTCCGGTCACATTCAGATCTCTCTCGTCTCCTTTGGAGTCAAACTCTTCCCCGCCACCGAGGCCAAGAGCGAGATTCGTTTCCACCAGCTCAGCCGCAAGACCGGTGAACGCATTCACCACCAGAAGGTCTCCGGCGACCAGGGCCCCATCGAGAAGGACGAGATCGTCAAAGGCTACGAGTACCGCAAGGGCGAATACGTCACCATCGAGCCCGGCGAGATCGAGAACCTCCGCATCCCATCCCGCCATACCCTCGAAGTCACCCAGTTCGTCGACCTCGAAGAACTCGACCCCGAGCTCTTCGAGAAGCCCTACTTCGTCGTCCCCGACGGCGACCAGCAGACCGAAGCCTTCACCGTGGTCCGCAAAGCACTCCAGTCTACCCACAAGGCAGCCCTCGGCAAGATCGCCTTCGGCGGTCGCGAACACCTCGTCGCCATCTCCGCCCCACCCGAGGCCAAGGAAGACACCGTCGAGACCCGCGGCATGATGGCCTACACTCTCCGCTACGCAGAAGAGCTTCGCAAGCCCTCCGACTACTTCTCCGAGATCAAAAAGACCACCGTCGACGACGACCAGCTCTCCCTCGCCAAAGAGCTCATCAAGCGCAAAGCCTCCAAATTCAACCCCGAGAAGTTTAAGGACGAGTACGAGGCCGCCCTCAAGGCGATGGTCGAAGCTAAGGTCAACAACGCCCCCATCCCCACCGACGAGCCCGCTCCCCGCTCCGCCAAGGTCATCAACCTTATGGACGCCCTCCGCAAGAGCGTTCAGCCCGAAGCCGCCTCCAAAAAGGAAGAAGCTACGGCAAAGAAGAAGGCTCCGACAAAGGCCACCGAAGCCCAGAAGGGCCTCAGCCTCGTCAAGACCGCCAAATCTGCCGCCAAATCTCCTCGCCCCCGCAAGTCGGCATAAATATCTATGGCCACCGCGAAAAAAGTCCCTACCACAACGGCGAAGAAGACTTCAACCAAAAAGATCGCCCCCGCGAAGAAAGCCTCTCCAGCCAAAAAGTCCGCCGCCAAAAAGCAATCCAACAGCGCCTCGGACGCCATCGACGAACAACTAGCGCGCTACCGCTCCATGCGCGACTTCGACATCACCGCCGAGCCCAGCGGCAAGTCCTCCGCTTCAAAGTCCTCCGGTCAGCAACTTCCCTTCGTCATCCAGAAACATGCCGCCTCGCACCTCCACTACGACTTCCGCCTCGGCTGGAACGGCGTCCTCAAGAGCTGGGCCGTCACCAAGGGCCCCAGCTACTTCCCCGGAGACCGCCGCCTCGCCGTCCAGGTCGAAGATCACCCTATGGAGTACGGCGGCTTCGAAGGCATCATCCCCGCCGGCCAGTACGGCGGCGGCACCGTCATGCTCTGGGACAACGGCACCTGGGAGCCCCAGCCCGGCCACACCGACGTCGACGCCGGTCTCCGCTCCGGCTCCCTCAAGTTCACCATGCACGGCACCAAGATGAAGGGCAACTGGACCCTCGTCCGCATGGGCGGCAAAGCCGCCAACGAGAAGAAGCCCAACTGGCTCCTCATCAAAGAGCACGACGGCTTTGAGCGCGGCAAGGACGACCCCGCCATCACCGACGAGGCTCCCAACTCCGTCGTCACCGACCGCACCCTCGACCAGATCGCCGCCAACGAAGACCACGTCTGGAACTCCAAAGAGACCGCCAACCCCAAGGGCAGCGCCTGGTTCCGCCAGGACACCAAACAACCAGCAGCCGAAGCGCAAAAAACCGCCCAAGCCAAGCCCCCAAAAAACTTCACCCCCAACCTCAGCAAAGCCCCCAAAGAACCCCTCCCCAAGTTCATCGCCCCCCAGCTAGCCACGCAAGCCACCACCCCACCCGCCACCTCCGGCTGGCTCCACGAACTCAAACTCGACGGCTACCGCATCCAGGCGCACCTCAACAAAGGAAAGGTCGAGCTCCTCACCCGCACTGGCCTCGACTGGACCCACCGCATGAAGACCATCGCCGCCCAGGTCGCCGCTCTGCCAGCCGAGTCCGCAATCCTCGACGGCGAGGTCGTCGTCCTCTCCGAAGACGGCACCACCAGCTTCGCCGACCTCCAGGCCGCCTTCCAGGAGGGCGTCAAAAAGCCCCTCACCTACTTCCTCTTCGACATCCTTCACCTCAACGGCCACAACCTCCGCAACCTCCCCCTCATCGATCGCAAAGCCATCCTCGCCGGCCTCCTCGCCAACCCCGGCGAGTACGTCCAACTCTCCGAGCACCTCGAAACCTCTGGCGAAGTCATGTTCCGCAAAGCCTGCGAGCTCCACGCCGAGGGCATCATCTCCAAACGCGCCGACGCCCGCTATACCTCCGGCCGCACCTCCGACTGGCTCAAGCTCAAATGCATCCACGAGCAGGAGTTCGTCATCGGCGGCTTCACCCTTCCAGCGAAAGGCCACGCCGGCCTCCACGCGATTGGCTCGCTTTTACTCGGCTACTATGACGCCGCCGGAAAGCTCATCTACGCTGGCCGCACCGGCACTGGCTTCACCTCCAAGACCCACAGCATCATCCGCACCCAGCTCGAAAAGATTCGCCAACCCGCGAATCCCTTCCACAACCCACCCGCCGAAGCTCGCCGCGGAGCCATCTGGGTCACTCCGAAGCTCGTAGCCCAGGTCAACTTCGCCACCTGGACCGCCGACAACCTCGTCCGCCAGGCATCCTTCAAGGGCCTCCGCGAAGACAAGCCCGCAGCCGAGGTCCGCCGCGAAGAGCCCAACCCCCAACCCCGCGGCGTCAAACACCCCGCCGCCAAACATGCCTCCCACGCCACCAACCCAGCCATCGCCGCCAAAGCAGCGACCAAAGACGCTCTTAAATCCACCGCTCCAGCCAACATCCGCCTCACCCACCCCGACAAGATCCTCGACGAAGAATCCCGCCTCACCAAGCAGCAGCTAGCCGACTATTACTGGGCCATCGCGCCGCACATGCTGCCCCACATCACCGGCCGCCCGCTCTCCCTCGTCCGCTGCCCCGAAGGCTCCACCCAGCCCTGCTTCTTCCAGAAGCACGTCAACGCCATGCTCCCTCCCGGCATCGAGTCCGTCGACGTCCCCGACAAAAAGACCGGCAAGCTTGAGCCCTACATCACCCTCTCCACCGCCGAAGCCCTCACCGGCCTCGCCCAGATGGGCGTCCTCGAAGTCCATCCCTGGGGCTCCCGCAATGAAGATCTCGAACACCCCGACCACATCATCATCGATCTCGACCCCGACGCCTCCATCCCCTGGAGCACCCTCGCCGACGCCGCCTCCGAGGTCCGCAAGGCCCTCAAAAAACTCGGCCTCGAGACCTTCCTTAAATCCACTGGCGGCAAAGGCCTCCACGTCGTCGCCCCCATCCAGCCCGAGTACGCCTGGCCCACCGTCAAGGACTTCGCCCACGCCGTCGTCCTCCAGCTTGAAAAGGCCCACCCCAGCCTCTATCTCACCAAGATGTCCAAGGCCGCCCGCAAGGACCGTATCTACCTCGACTACCTCCGCAACGAGCGCGGCGCCACTGCCGTCGCGGCCTTCTCTCCCCGCGCCCGCGCCGGAGCCCCCGTCTCCCTGCCCCTAAGCTGGAACGACCTCAAACTCGAAGACCGCCCCCTCTTCCACGTAGCCGACTACCCCGCCTGGAAGCCCCGCCTCTCAAAGGATCCCTGGAAACAACTCCCCCAAACCAACCAGAGCCTCACCCCCGAAACCCTCGCTCAGTACAAAATCACAGACACCAAATAGCCTGAGCTTCTGAGCCTAATCCCTGGAGAGCTCCGCCTTCACCAACTCACTCACCAGCTTCCCATCTGCTCTCAACCCATTCGACAGAATCCTCTGCTGAACGACCTTCATCGCCGCGCCCATATCCTTCGGTCCCGGCTTCGCCCCGCCATTCGCCGTCGCCAGATGCGCCACCGCCGCGACCACAATCGCACGAATCTCATCTTCTCCAGCGGCCTGCGGCAGATACCCCTCGATCATCCCTATCTCTACCCGCTCCTTCTCCGCCAGCTCCGGCCTGTCGCCCTTCGTAAACGACTCCACCGACTCCCTCCGCTGCTTGATCAGCGTCGTCAAAATCTGGCTCTCCTCAGCATCCGTCAGCGCCTCGCGCTTATCGATCTCCTTGTTCTTCAGCGCCGACTTCACCATCCGCAACGTCGTCAACCGATGCTCATCCTTCGCCTTCATCGCCGTAATAATGTCCGCCTGAATCTTCGTTCCAATACTCATCGCCACTCTCTCTTTCTTACTCTGAAACACCCATTATAGAAAACACCATAAGCCCACTCTTCGCGAACCACCCACCCCGCAACCCCTACCGTCTTCACGAGACAAACAAAAAATCGGTGTCATCGGCGTTTATCGGTGTTAAGCCTTCCCCCACCTCACCCCATTACAATAATCAATATGATTCGCAAAACCCGCCTCTTCACACCCGGTCCGACCCCACTGCTCCCAGCAGCCCAGTTCGCAATGGCTGCCGCAGACATCCATCACCGCACCGCCGAGTTCCGCGCCCTCTTCACCCGCGTCCTCTCGCAGTTGAAGGACTTCGTCGGCACCAAGAACGACGTCCTCGTCCTCTCCAGCTCCGGCACCGGAGCCATGGAAGCCGCCGTCTCCAACCTCACCAGCCCCGGAGACCGCGTCCTCGTCCTCACCGCCGGCAAGTTCGGCGAGCGCTGGTCCGGCATCACCAAGGCCTTCGGCTGCGAGGTCGACGTCGTCTCCGCCCCCTACGGCAGTACCTTCACCCTCGAGGCCGTCAAGGCCGGACTCAAGCTCGAGACCCGCGCCGTCTTCGTCCAGGCCACTGAGTCCTCTACCGGCGTCCGCCACGACATCGAAGGCATCGCCAAGCTCCTCAAGAGCGAGCACTCCGAAGCCCTCCTCATCGTCGACGCCATCACCGGCCTCGGCACCACACCCCTCGACATGGACGGTTGGGGCGTGGACGTCTTCATCGGCGGCTCCCAGAAGGCCGTCATGATTCCCCCAGGCCTCTCTTACCTTGCTGTCAGCCAGCGCGCCTGGGACCGCATGGAAGCCACCTACAACCCGCGCTACTACTTCGACCTCCGCAAGGAGCGCAAGAACGCCGCAAAGGGTGAGTCCGCCTACACCCCCTCCGTCGCTCTCATCGCCGCCCTCGGTGCAGCCCTCGACTACATCGCAGGACAGGCCGAAGGCGACCTCGTCGAAGGCCGCAAGAAGCTCGTCGACAACGCGGAGACCTGCGCCGCCATGACCCGCGCCGCAGCGACCGCCCTGGGCCTCAAGCTCTTCGCGCCCGTCGGCTTCGAAGCAGCAGCCGCCACAGCCATCGTCCCGCCGACCGGCGTCGACTCCGGCATCATCGTCAAGGGACTACGCTCCAAGTTCGCCGCCATCGTCACCGACGGCCAGGGCGAGATGAAGGGCTCCCTCTTCCGCATCGCCCACATCGGCTTCTTCGACTACATGGACACCATCGCCATCATCGGCGCACTGGAACAGGTAGCCATCGCCGCCAACCTGCCCCTCCCCAACCTCGCCTTCGGCACCGGCCTCATCGCCGCCCAGAAGGTCTACGCCGAACGCAACAAGTAAGTAATAAACCAACCAAACCGAATAAAGCCGGGTGCCCCACCTTCGCGACAGTCTCATCGTCGCGAAGGTGGGCATCGAGCGAAGCTCGACCGTTTTCCTTCCCTAGCCACAAATCCCGCAGTCCGTCCTTTACCCGTCACCGCCCAGACAGTGCCACACAGAAACAACCAACCTTCCAGGTAAACCAGGTAAAGTTCGATGCCCCTGCCCAGACTCTTCCGCACCAAGCTCGCCCTCCTCCTAACCCTCACCCTCCCCTGCCTCGCCGCCCCCGTCGAACACTACAAGATCATCCACAAATACCCTCACTCCACCGACAGCTACACCGAAGGCTTCTTCTACCTCAACGGCCTCTTCTACGAGGGCACCGGCCTCACCGGCCACTCCGCCATCCTCGTCACTCAGCCCGAGACCGGTAAGCCCGTCCAGCAGCTCGAACTCTCCCCCCAATACTTCGGCGAAGGCATCGTCGACTGGGGTCCTAACCTCATCGAATGGACCTGGCAGACCCACATAGGCTTCGTTTACGACCGCTTCTCCCTGCGCCAGATCGCTCAGTTCCACTACCAGGGCGAGGGCTGGGGCATGACCCGCACCGCCAAAGAACTCATCACCAGCGACGGGACGGATACTCTTCGCTTTCGCAACCCGACAACCTTTGCCGAGACACGCCACATCGTCGTCAAAGACGGCGGTCGCTCCGTAGACCAGCTCAATGAGCTCGAATACATTCACGGCGAGATCTACGCCAACGTCTGGCACTCCGACCGCATCGCCCGCATCTCCCCCCTCGACGGCCACGTCATAGCCTGGATCGACCTCACCGGCATCCTCCCCGACGACCAGCGCGTCAACGCCGAATCCGTCCTCAACGGCATCGCCTACGACCCCAAAGGCGACCGCATCTTCGTCACCGGGAAACAGTGGCCGACCATCTTCGAGATCAAAGTCCTTCCCACCTCAAAGCCCTAACCCCACTAGCCCAATCCCAAGTATTCCGCAGACGAGAGTCAGGTGGTGATGCCATCTTTTAGCAAGGCGAGGAAGGCGGCTTCGTCCAGCACAGGGACGCCTAAAGAATTGGCCTTGTCCAGCTTGGAGCCGGCCTCTTCCCCCGCTAAGACGTAGCTGGTCTTCTTCGAGACAGAGCCGGAGACCTTGCCTCCAGCAGCTTCGATCTTCTCTTTGGCGACCTCGCGGGTGAGGGTAGGCAAAGTGCCCGTAAGGACAAAGGTGAGGCCGGCAAAGGTAGTCCCGCGCTCGCGACGCTCTGAGGTGAAGGTGAGACCGGCTTTGCGGAGGCGCTCGATGAGGGCGAGGTTGGTCTTGTTGGAGAAGAAGTCGCGGATGGCTTCCGCGACCTTTGGGCCAACGTCGTTGATGCGAGTGAGAGGGTCGTCTGCCCCTTCGGCGGGCGCTTCCGTCGCGGCGATGAGGGTATCGAGAGAGCCGAACTCATCGGCGAGGGTCTGGGCGGTGCGCTCACCGACGTGGCGGATACCGAGGCCAAGCAGGACGCGGTTAAGAGGGGCGGACTTGGAGCGCTCGATCTGAGCCAGGAGAGAGTCGGCCGATTTTTCGCCGATGCGTTCCAAGGTCAACAGCTGGGCTTTGGTGAGATCGTAGATGTCCGCGATGGAGTGGACCAGAGCGTCCCGGGTGGGGGTCTCTGCTTCCGTAGGTTCGTCGGGCGAGACGGTGGTGGTGCTGTCGATGGCGTGGCTGGCAGTCTGTTCCTGCTCGGCCAGGGTGTGGCCAAGCAGTTGAGCGATGAGAGCTTCGCCGAGACCCTCGATGTTCATGACGCCACGCGAGGCAAAGTGGCGAAGCTCTTCTTCGAGGCGAGCCGGGCAGCTTACGTTGACGCAGCGGAGATCGACCTCGCCCTCTTCGCGGACCAGGGCGGTCTTGCAGCGGGGACAGTTTGTGGGAAAGACGATGGCTTCAGAGCCGCGCGGATGAGCCTTGTCTTCGACGACCTCGACGATCTTGGGGATCACATCGCCGCCGCGCTCGACGGAGACGAAGTCGCCGATGCGAACCCCGAGCCGGGCGATCTCATCGGGGTTGTGGAGGGTGGCGCGGGTGACGGTGGTACCGCCGATGGAGACGGGCTGGAGCTCGGCGACGGGAGTGATCTTGCCGGTGCGGCCGGTCTGGAAGGCGACGCCGAGGAGCTGGGTGATGCCGGCGCGGGCAGCGAACTTGTAGGCGATGGCCCAGCGAGGGGCTTTGCCGGTGAAGCCGAGCCGGCGCTGCTGGGCGATAGAGTCGGCCTTGATGACGACGCCGTCGATCTCGTAGCCGAGGGTGTCGCGGAGCGGTTCGGCGTCGTGGATGAACTTGAGCACGGCGTCGATGTCGTCGACGGCGCGAGCGTATTTGTTGACCCGGAAGCCAGCAGTACGAAGGGCCTCGAGAGTGGTGGACTGTTGAGGAAGAAGGGTCTCGCCGTCGCGCAGCAAGAAGTAGGCGTACATGTCGAGACGGCGCTGGGCGACGATGTTGGGTTCGAGTGTGCGGATGGTTCCGGCAGCGGCGTTGCGGGGATTGGCGGCGGGTGCGAGACCCTGGGTCTCGCGTTCCTGGTTGAGCTTAAGGAAAGCTGCCTCAGGCAGCACAACCTCGCCACGGACCTCGAAGGTCAGGGGAAGGCCAGCGGCGGCTAGCTTTGCTGCGTCGATGCTAAGCGGGACGGAGCGGATGGTGCGGACGTTGGAGGTGACGTCTTCGCCGATCGTCCCGTCCCCGCGAGTGATGCCGCGTTCGAGATGAGCGGAGCCCTTAGGCCCAGGCGCATAGTGAAGCGCAAGAGAAAGACCGTCGAGCTTGAGCTCGCAGACGTACCGGACGGTCTCGGTACTGGGGAGAGCGTCGCGGAGGCGCTGGTCCCAGGCGCGCAGCTCGGCCTCGTTATAGGCATTGTCGAGCGAGAGCATGGGCCGTGAGTGAGGGGTCTTGATGAAGCCCTCTTTAGGCTTGCCGCCGACGCGCTGCGTAGGCGAGTCGGGAGTAATGAGGTCGGGGTGCTCGGCTTCCAGCGCCTTAAGCTCGTTCATCAGAGCGTCGTACTGTGCGTCAGTCAGGACGGGCGCGTCATCGACATAGTAGAGATACTCGTGGTGGGCGATCTCGTCGCGCAGGGTGTGGATGCGCTGTTCGGGAGATTGAGCCTTGGTTTGCGGCATGGCTATGAGTATATGAGGGCAGGCTGTGCGTTAGGGAAGAGGCTGAAGGGTGGGCGGAGTCCAGGTACGGCGTGCCTCGATGGAGGCGACGACGTCGAAGTCGTAGAAGCGGCGTAGAAGATCCCGCTGCGAGGCGAAGTGCTGGACAGCCATGGTGGAGAAGGCGACACGATTTAGAGACGGATGTTCGCGCAAGAAGGCCGCGAGCAGTTTGATCCAGAGGACGGTGACGGTCTCGTGATAGCCGCTAGTGGGAGTGTTCTGGCCGCCAACAGCGAGGTTATAGGCGCTGACCCTGGAGCGCATCCGGTCAATAGCGGCAGACTCACCCAGGACGTGGACATAGCAAGCGCCAGTGAGGATATGGGCGGCATGCGTCCAGCGTTGCTTGGGCAGCGTGCCATCCTCGAAGGCAGCAAGGAAGATGCTGAGTGCCGGCTCGGATTCGGGCAGAGATTCGGGTAGGCGGTCGGGCATGACGGAGTGAGAACAAAAGAGCGGTGTGCTTTGCACAATACCCACCCGTGGCAAAAAGCGCAAAGAACGACATCCGCATCTGTGACGAATGGAAGAGAGAGCTACGGGTATGCTGGTGCCATGGATCCAATCACGCACTTGATGACGGGGGCCTGTCTGGCGCGGGTGGGCTTCAACCGCAAGGCCGCGTATGCGACGGTGGCGATGACCGTGGCGGCGGAGCTGCCGGACATCGATACGCTGTGGGGAATCGCCGGACCTATCGCCAAATTTCAGCATCATCGGGGTTGGACCCATACGTTTTTGGGGCTTCCTGTGGAAGCAGCCGCAGTGGTGGGGGTGGCCTGGCTCTGGCATCGATGGCGAAGTGGCCGCACGAAGCAAGAGAGCCCTATCTCCAAGAGGAGTTCTGACGCGCCGGTCCACTGGGGATTATTGTTCGGATTTACGCTGATCGCACTGTTAAGTCATCTCCTGCTGGACTGGGCGAATGCTTATGGACTGCGGCCGTTCTTTCCGTTCAATCTGCGCTGGTACGCCGGATCGGTCTTCTATGTTGTTGAGCCGGTATTGCTTACCCTGCTGCTGGTGGCGCTGATTGCTCCTTCCCTCTTTGGCCTGGTCGGGAGCGAGGTAGGGGCTAAGCAGTCCCATTTTCGAGGACGTGGTTGGGCGATCGCCGCACTGCTTGGAATGGTCGCATTGGCGGGCTGGCGGACGATCGAAAAGGAAAAAGCCCTGCAACTGACGGAGGCGGAGGACTTTGGAGAAGGAGTCGCCAGGGTCTGGGTGAGTCCCTATCCGATCAACCCTTACCAATGGCATGCCGTCGTGGAGATGCCGGAAAAGTATCAGTTGGCAGTAGTAGATACGCTCCACGGAACGGTCACGAAGAGTCCCGGAGACATCTTTTACAAGCCGCCCACCACGATTGCCACATTGATCGCAAAGCGAAGCTGGTTGGGTGAGGTCTATCTGGACTGGTCGAAGTTTCCGCTGGTCTCGGAGACGGCCCAGTCGCCCGATCCCGAGGATCAGGGCCTGACTCAGGTTACGCTTCGGGATCTGCGAGTCATGGTCGACACTCCCTTCATAAAAGGACGGTCGGGGGAGTCGCTGGCAGGATCGGTTCTGATCGACGGGGACCGCAAGGTGGTGAAGATGGAATTTGAGGGGAAGGTACAGCGGTAGCGCGCGAACCCACTCCTGAATCGGTTGACCCAGAGGGCCAGAAAGACAGAGAATCAAGGTTGACGCAGTTTGATATGCGAGATTTGGACTCTGTTCCGACTTGCGCTCGTCTTTCGAGGTTCCCATGGCCGCCTATCTTGTACTTCTACTCGCTGTCCTGAGCCGCATCCTTCCCCATTCCTTTGGCACAACCAGCGTGGGCTTTACCGCGGTTGGCGGAAGTCTGCTGTTCTTTGGCGCACGGCGCAGCCGCTGGCAGGCCGCAATCGCGGTCCTGGCGATGATGGCGACAGACTACTATCTGACGGTGTTCGCCTACCACTATCCGTTCCATGTGAGCGCGTATGGGGTGACCTGGCTTTGGTATGCAGCGGTTTGCCTGGTAGGACACCAGATGTTGGCGAACAAACAAACGGACGGCAAGACGGCTGGCCCCTCGATGCTGCGGGTTGCAGGCGCGGTGATGGTCTCGTCGACCTCGTTCTTCCTTCTGAGCAACTTCATGGTGTGGGCGGGAAGCGCAATGTACCCGCACAGCGCCGCTGGACTGGCGGCCTGCTATGTCGCCGCCATCCCCTTCTACGCAAACGATGTAATTTCGACAGCAGTGACGGCAGGCGCGTTGTTTGGCCTGCCCGCGCTGGCCAGAAGCATCTCCGACAGCGTGCACGAAGCGCAGGCGAATCGGTTACCGCTGGCCTAGACCGCTTCGAAAGAATGAAATGATTCGAAGGGCCGCGAGGGATCGCAGCCCTTCCTATTTGGGGAGGAGATTGTCTTCTTCGGCTGGGAAGGCCGTGCCACGGCGGCGGTCGAAGAGCTTCCGGAGAACATAGACCACGATCAGCGCGACGGCAGCCCCAGTCAGGCTGAGCACCATCGTGAGGTGGTGATGAAGCGTATTGGTGATGGTACGGATAATCGCCGGCCCGTAGAGGATGATAAGAATCGACCACAACATGAAGCGGACGAACTTCCCCATGGCGATCGCACAGAAGAACCAGAGAGGCTTCATCTCGAAGACACCAGCGGCGATCTCCACGAGCTTGACGGGCATCGGTGGGGGCATCATCGCGGGGATCATGATGGCGAGAAACTCCTGCTTTTCGAAGCGGTCGCGAAGCTGCTCGTAACGCTGCCGATTAATGCGCTTCAGAAGGAAGAGCTCGCCGCCCGCACGGCCGATGTAGTACGGGACGAGACTGCCGATAGCGGAGCCCACCGCTGCCATGAGGCAGTACAGGATGAACTTGGAGTGGTCCTGGATGACGTAGTCGATGACAAAAGCGTCGATAGGGACAGGGATAGACGAAGAATCGATGATGGCAAGTGCGCCGATGCCCCAGATGCCCAGCGGTTTGAGCAGGGTGAGCATGCCAAGGTTCAGCTTGTGAAAGAGCGCGATCGGATGAAGTTTCACTGGGTTAATCCGATTTTACCTTCGACACGGCATGGCCGTGTGAATAGTCCGATGTGGCTGGCTGGTCGCCCGCATGGTGGGTAGTACGTCCAGCCAGAAGGTCCAGGGCATGCGGCAGCAGCGGGAGGACCGCGGCAAGAGAGGTCCGCGCTCCGGAGGGGCTGCCGGGAAGATTGAGGATGAGGGTGCTGCCTGTAGCTCCACAGACAGCGCGGCTGAGGGCAGCGAGAGGAGTCTCCAGAAGCCCCACCGCTCGCATACGCTCGGAGAGGCCGTCGATGAGACGGTCGCAGACGAGACGGGTGGCCTCGGGAGTAACGTCGCGGGGGGCGAGGCCGGTACCGCCGGTGGTGATAACCAGGTTATGGGTAGCAGCGTTGGTGCGCAGAGCGGCGACGATCTGGTCCAACTCGTCAGGGAGGATGAGCGTATCCAGGGCGAGAACACCCCTCTCGCGCAGAAGCTGAACGACCGCGGGGCCGGAGAGATCGGTCTGCTGTCCCTGGAAGCAGCGGTCGCTGATGGTAAGGACGACGGCACGAATATCCGCTGAGAGGCTTTGAGTCACCCGGCTAGTTTACTGGAGTAAAAGCCAAGGTGAAGGTATCTGTATCGGGTGCAATGGAATAGTGAGAAAATAGGGACAACAAGCTGCTTTGGCCACCAGGGCCGAATCTAAATTTTATAACCTCCGCCAAGTTCGGGAGTCAGAAGAACATAGCCGATGCCATCTCTCGAGACTCCGCCCAGCTCTACGCCTCCCAGCCCGCCCGTCAAGGTGCGAACCGGACGATTTGGCGAGCTCGAAGAACATGAACTGATTCACCTGCTCGACTCGCTGGACGATGAGCGAGCCAAAGCGCGGTTTCGCGAATCCGTCTATATCTCGCTGATCGTCTACCTGATCGTCGGCTGGTTTATCTTCTACGGGCCACAGGTCCTCTTCCATCAACCACGGTTGATCAATCCCGCGGATGTGCTGAAGCAGCGCGACCGCGAGATGACCTACCTGGACATGCCCAAGGACATCTCGAAGGATCTGCCCCGGAAGCCGACCAAGGTCATCAGCGACAAGGATCACACGGCCCAGACCTCCAAGCCGACGTTGGACAAGAAGACACTGGAGCAGTTACAAGCGATGCGGCGGGCAGGGCCTCCCGCTCCGTCGAAGCTGCCGCCCACTCCGCAGCCTCAGGCGGCTCCGCAGCAACAGCAAGCCGCTCCCCAGCAGCAACAACCGCAAGCTCCTCAGCCGCAGCCCACTCCGCCACAGACCCAGGCGATGATCGATGCTCCTCGACCGGCACCTACGAAACCCAACTTCGGGAATCAGAGTCAATCCGCGGGAAGCGCAATTCGACAGGCGGCACAGCAGGCGGCGCAGAACCGCGGGAGCGGCGGAGACTACGGGGCAGGATTGCCTCCTTCGCATAACGGCATGAATACCGGAGCCGAGGTCCTGTCGGACACGATGGGCGTGGACTTCGGACCCTATCTGCGGCGAATTCTCGGGGACATCAAGCGCAACTGGGAGCCACTGATCCCTGAAGAGGCGCGGCCTCCGCTGAACAAGCAGGGTGAGACGCTGATCCGGTTCACCATCCTGCCCAACGGCAAGATCGCGGCCATGAACATGGACGACTCGACCCACGATGACGCGATCAACCTGGCCTGCTGGAGTGCGATCACCAGCGAAGGACAGTTCCCTCCTCTGCCGAAGGACTTCAAGGGTCCCAACCTGGAGCTTCGGATCCACTTCCTGACCAACAGGCCGCTGCCGTAAGTGGCGCATCGGAACTCGAATATGGCACCGACGGAACGTGAGGCGAGATCCGCCGCAGCCCTTTCCTCGCTGCGACACGAGCGCAGGAGACAGGTGCGAGGGTTGTTGTTTCTTGCCGCGGCGGTGCTGCTCTTCGCGTTGCTGCGGGCAGGGCTTCCTTCGGTCTTTACGCCAGGATGGTGGCGTCTGTGGTGAAGGATTCTGCTCTGATTGTCCTGGTTGGAGCGACGGCGAGCGGGAAGACCTCGCTGGCGCTGCGTCTGGCCGAGGAGTTCCACGGGGAGATTGTAAGCTGCGACTCCGTAGCGGTGTATCGGGAGATGGAGATCGGAACCGCGAAGCCCTCGCACGAAGAGCGGGCCAGAGTTCCGCATCACCTGATCGACGTGGTTTGGCCAGACGAGGCTTGTACTGCCGGAGACTACAGTCGGCTGGCGAGAGAGGCTCTGGCAGGAATTGTTGGCCGCGGAAAGGTGCCGATTGTGGCTGGCGGAACAGGGCTCTATCTGCGGGCGTTGATCGATGGGCTGTTTCCTGCTCCGCCGCAGCGTCCTGGTCTGCGGGAGCGATTGCGGGAGACGGCGGCGAAGCGGGGAGCGGATTACCTGCATCGGGGATTAGCGCGGCTGGATGGCAAGGCTGCGGCGGCGATTCATCCGAACGATGTGCCGAAGGTCGTCCGAGCGATCGAGGTGAGTCTGGCTGCGCAGGAGCCGTTGACAGAGCAATGGGAGAAGGGCCGCGACGCGTTGACTGGATACAGGATTCTGCGGCTGGGATTGGATCCGGAGCGGGCGCGTTTATACGAGCGCATCAACCAGCGGGCAGCGGAGATGTTCGATCGAGGGCTGGTGGAGGAGACAGAGCGGCTCGTGGAACGGTATGGATTGGAGTGCAGGCCGCTGACTTCGCTGGGATATGCGGAGGCGATGGCGGTTCTGCGGGGAGAATTTACGCGGGAGGAAGCGGTTGCGCGGGCGCAACAAGGACACCGAAACTATGCCAAACGCCAAGGAACCTGGTTTCGGCGCGAACCGGAGATTCGGTGGTTGAAGGGTTGTGGTGGAGATACAGAGGTCGTTGAAGAGGCTCAGAGAATGGTGGGTGAGTTTTTGGGGACTTAAGCTTCGTTCCTTCTGTCTCGGCTTTGCAAGAAAAATGGCACTCGCTATGGACGAGTGCCGTTTTTCTAGGTTGCAAATACTTATTGGGCGAGGGTTAGGGAGTCGGCCAGCTTGAAGCGGACGATGGACTCGGAGGGGATGTCGAGGTCGCGGTTGCCGGTGAGGGCTGCGACTCCGGTGCCTGCTCCTGCTCCAGCGAGGCCGCCGATGAGGAGGCCGGTGCCGCCTGTGGCTACTCCGCCGATCAGCATTCCCAGACCTGCGCCGCCGCCGATGAGGGCTGCCGAGCGTTTGCCTTTGCCCTTCTTGGTGCGGGTAAGGTCGTGGGTCTCAAGCGGATAACGGGTTCCGTTCAAGGTCAGCGAGGTCAGGCGAAGCTGCAGGATCGATGCGCCCTTGAAGTGGCCGCGGCGGTGAGAGGCATCTACGATGCCGCCGACGTGGGTTCCTCTGGGGATGATGACGCGGCCGTTGTCGCCTACGACGGCTTCGGCGATCTCGCCGTCGAAGGGAGCGCCTGGGCTGGTGGTCTTGACGCTGATGTGCTGGTTGATGCGGATTGCGAGGCTAGTGCCAGCAGGGACGTTGACGTCAGCGGGGCGGATGACGGGATCGCCGCCAGGAGTCGGAGCCATCGCCGGGCCGCTGGCGGGTTGTCCGCCTGCTACCGCGGGCTGCGAGGCTGGAGTGACCGTGGTGCCAGCGACTGGAGCGGAAGCGGAGGTGCTGGTGGTCGTGGTGGTGACGGTCTGGGGCTGGCCAGGAGCCGCGGCGGGCTGGACGGTGGTCGTGGTGGTGGTTCCGTTCTTATCGGTGGTGATGACCTGCTGGGCCTGTCCTGTGGCGGTGGCTTGCTGCTTGGCCTGCTCGATGGCCGCGTCCTGCTTGGACTGGCAGCCGACGAAGAGAGTGAGTGCGAGCGCCAGAGTAGCAGCGGTCTTGTAATGTGCTTGAGTGATCATCGTTCGGTCCTCGATCTTGGGTCTTTGGATTAGTGCGGGATGGATGAGATGGGACTAATTTGACTTCGCCTTTGATTGGATGCAGATACGGGCCAGAGAACTGTATGGGCGGTAAAGGTTTACGATTATTGCTATGACTACTGCTACCTCGTCCCGTCCGCAACTCGCCCATTTGACCGCGCAGATCGAAGAGCTGAAGCAGCGCGGAACCTACTTCAAGCTGAGAATTCTGGAGGATGAGCAGGCTGCCATCTGCACTTATGACGGCAAGCGGGTGATCAACCTGGCTTCGAATAACTATCTGGGGCTTTGCAATCATCCGAAGCTGCGGGAGGCGGCGATTGCAGCGACTGAGAGGTATGGAGTCGGATCTGGCGCGGTGCGGACGATCGCGGGGACGATGCGCATCCATATGGAGCTGGAGGAGAAGATTGCCGCGTTCAAGAACGTCGAGGCCTGCGTGGTGTTTCAGTCAGGGTTCTCGGCGAATGCGGGAACGGTGGGGTCGATCCTGGGAAAGGATGACTTCATCCTCTCGGATGAGCTGAATCATGCCAGCATCATCGATGGAGCGCGGTTGAGCCGGGCGAAGATCAAGGTGTTTCGGCACAAGGACGTCGCGCACTGCGAGGAGCTGCTGAAGGAGATCGAGAACGAGCCGGGCAAGAAGCTGATTATTACCGATGGCGTGTTCTCGATGGATGGAGATATCGGACCAGTGGACAAGCTGGCAGCGCTGGCGGAGAAGTACGGCGCGATCATGATGGTGGACGATGCGCATGCCAGTGGAGTTCTCGGGCGGAATGGGCGCGGATCGATCGATCACTTTGACGTACACGGCAAGGTCGATGTGCAGGTTGGAACTTTGTCCAAGGCGATCGGTGGTTTGGGCGGATATGTCTGCGGGAGCCGCGATCTGATCGACTATCTTTACCATCGGGCTCGGCCATTTCTGTTCTCTACTTCGCATCCGCCGAGTGTGGCGGCTACCTGCATTGCAGCGTTCGATATTTTGCAGGATGAGCCGGAGCGGATTGAGCGGCTGTGGGAGAACACACGCTACTGGAAGGCGGGGCTGGAGAGCGCGGGCTTCGATGTTGGCGGGCGGACGACTCCGGTGAGCGAGACGCCGATTGTGCCGGTGATTCTGGGCGATGGGCGCAGGACGATGGAGTTTTCCAAGGCACTGTTCGAGGGCGGCGTGATGGCTACGGGAATCGCTTTTCCAACGGTTCCGGAGGGCAAGGCCCGGGTGCGGACGATTATGAATAGCGAGCACACGCGGGAGAGTCTGGATACCGCCCTGGAGGTGTTTACCTCGGTGGCCAAGCGGACGGGCGTGCTGGGATAGGCACCCCCTCCCCCCGGCTTTTTGCGCAAAATCTTCACAGCATGAGCCTTAGGCCTGGACTTCCAGGTCCTCTTTTGGATGTCAAAGAACAACGAGGAGGTCGGCTTTCGCCGATCTCCTCATACTTCTTATTGTAATTGGGGTGTCAAGCTTTTTGGCTTGGACGCTGGGTGGAGCGGGGCGCTTTGAGCGACATAAAACTGAGCGGGGCTCCTCAGAGATCTTGTTGTCTGAGCCCTGCTCTTGTCCATTTAGCTAAATGTCGGAATCTCCCGAGCTGTCTCTTTTTTCAGTCCGCGCATCCACCAGACACGACGGACAAACAGTATTTGTCTGATTGGCGTTTTTATTACGATCAATAAAAATCCGATAGACAGCAGACACCATACCGCGGGGAATTCATTTGGGTTATTGGTGGTGAGTCTCGCTAAGATTGGGCCCAGGAGAAGGTGGTACAAGGTGAATCGCCATGATCCATAGAGGAGAGGGAGGATGAACGCGGCAACGATGTATGGGGCCCATACAATTTTGTAACCGAAGAGGGTTACGTTCATAAAATCATTGACTGGCAGTTCCCATGCGATGTGCCAGTTCCCCGATACCGAGCAGAGACGATCCGCACATAGTGCAGCACCTCTTGGAACGTGGGAGGCCCAGCCGAAGGGGTAGACTTTGAGGATCATTAAAATCGTGCAGATAAAGCACACAAAATAGACAAACCCACTCACTTTGATTCGAGGCTTCTCAGGGATGAAGTAGAGCGATATTCCATTTATAAAAAATGGCTGGATCGCAATATGAAGAAACCCCAGCAAGGTGGCGACTTGATTCATGGGATCGCTACAGTTGTTGATGACTGTGTAGGTATAGGCCTGTAGCGCTTCCATGAGTGAAAAGTAGGAGAGACAACCCCAGAGGGCGAAGGGTTCTTTTTTGTAGGCCGAATAGGCGCATCCTACAAGGCCACAGGTCGCTAATACGGTAGACGCTTTGCCATTCCAACACATACATTCTCCAAATACATGTCAGCGGTCTTGATGGCTGTCACGCTACCTCCATGCCTGATGTTTCATCCCTGCGCCAGTGGTCCAGGCGGGCGCTGCCCGTACCCGCTGATCGCAGGAAGGGACTACGACGTCAGCGATGGATCTGAGCTGGATCTGACCCGGGACAAGACGATGTTGTGGGTTGTGCTCTAAAAAGGGGAGGCCTTCGCGGCAAGGTGCTGCAACACATTTAATAGACTGCTACCGGCGAGGGAGCGAGCGGACGATTCTGCAAGGCCGTTCGACCGGAGCGAGACTCTCATGATGTAAGAACACGCGGGTCTCGAACTTATTTCTTGGGTGAGGCGTAGCCGCCCTTGCCGGTGCTGGCGCA
The DNA here is from genome assembly GCF_018449545.1 of Granulicella sp. dw_53. Classification (GTDB taxonomy): domain Bacteria; phylum Acidobacteriota; class Terriglobia; order Terriglobales; family Acidobacteriaceae; genus Edaphobacter. The sequence continues at coordinate 524,781 of NZ_JAAVUR010000003.1, forward strand.
TCCTGTCGAAGGGCGTTATGGCGTCTGTTGTGCGAGATCGTTATGTGGAGAGCGTTCGCAGGAGCGGGCGCAGCTTTCGGTTCCAGTACATGATGAGGCCGGTGACGGCGAGGAGGGCTGGCATCAGTCCCAGCAGGAACCAGAGGATCTTGATGAAGAGGCCGAGAGCTCCGTCTCCACCGAAGGATCCGAAGTGGACGGTGTAGAAGTATTGGATTACGCGGAGACCGCGCATCTGGTGGGTTGTGTCTGTGTAGCCCAGGACCTCGCCGGTTCGCGGGTCCAGGCTTACGCGTACAAGTTGGGAGAATGGCAGGGCTCCCTTGTAGTAGCCGGTGACGCTGTAGGCCGCGCCCGGTTTGTGGGGCAGCGACATGTAGCCTGCTGGCGCTTCCGCAGGCAGGGCTTTGCGGGCTACTGCTACTGCTTCATCGACCGTCATGATGGGGCGCGTGCTGGGGGATGGCTTGCGGTCGGGGGCTTCGACCTCGGCGAGTGCTTTGTGGATACTTCCGCCGGTGACGAGGACGGTCACTCCGCCTACTGGCGCGGGGAAGCAGAAGTAGAGGCCGGTGAAGGTTACGGCGAGCAAGGCGACGCAGCTCCAGAAGCCTAGTACGGAGTGGAGGTCCCAGTTGAGGCGCTTCCAGTTGACTCTGCGTCCTCCTCGGTGGAGACGGAGGATCAGAGCCGCGGCCCAGCGTTGGACTCCGGGCCACCAGAGGATCAGGCCGCTTACGCATAAGAGCAGGAGGCCGAGGGCCATGCCCCCGCTTATGAGCAGGCCGGTCTTTCCGGCGAGCAGGTAGAAGTGCAGATTGCTGGTCCAGCCGAGGACGCCGTCGAAGCGCATACGGTCGCGCAGGACCGCGCCGGTGTAAGGGTTGAAGCTGACGGCGCGGTAGTTGGCGTTGGGGGGTGTGTCCTTGCGTCCCATGAGGGCGAGGACTGCCGTTTGTGGCTGCTCGAAGTTTTCGAGACCGGAGACGCGCCAGCCGGGGCGTTCGGCTTCGATGCGGCGGATGGCCTGGTCGAGGGTGGTCTGACGAGGGGCTGGCGCTACGTGGTAGAGCTCGGGTTCGGTTGCTCTTTCGATCTCTTCTTTGAAGACCAGTGCGGAGCCGCTGAGACCGATGACGATGCAGTAGAGGGAGACTATCACTCCGATCCAGAGATGGATTTGGAAGATTGCCCGGCGCAGCCAGATGCGTTGCGGGGAGCGTAGCCAGGTGGCGGTTGTTGTCTTTTGGGGCGGGGTTAAGGTGGGGGTTTCCACTGTGTTTTTACCTTGTTTGGCTTGTATGTTTGAGGCCGGATAGTGCGTACGAACTTACAAGTGCGAGAACAAAAGCAAGTGCAAAAACAAATACAGGGGTCCTTCGCTGCGCTCAGGATGACGGCGTAAAACATGCAACGGCAAAAACAACTGCAACAACAACGACAACTGCAACTGCAACTGCAACTGCAAAGCAACTACAACTACAAGGCGAGATCGAATGCTAGAAGTGCAGCTTCAGTGAGACTTGCATCGATCTTGGGCCGCCTACCTGGTATAGGGATGAGAGGCCGCCGAGCTGGTTGTTGAGGGTGTTGGAGGCCTGTCCGAAGAGGGCTGGCCCTGCGGAGAGCGAGTTGCGGACAGTGCCATAGATGGGGTGGTTGAGGACGTTGTAGGCCTCGGCTCGGAACTGTACTCCGACGCGCTCGGTGAAGGGGAAGTCGCGGCGCAGGGTGACGTCGGCCTGGGTTGCGCTGAAGGCTCGGGCGATGTTGCGTCCGGCGTTGCCGTCCTGTCCGGGAGTGGTTGTGGTGGAGAAGGCTTGATAGTTGATGGCTCTGCCGGCGGGAAACTGATTGCCGTAGAGGTAGAGAGGCTGGTTGGGTACGAGGTTGGGGTGGTAGGCGATGTTTGCGCCGCTGGTACTATCGATGGTTGCGGCTTGAAGCACGTCGACGGGCAAGGAGCTGCGTGAGGAGACGCGCGCGTCGAGGGCCCAGTGCTTCAACGCATAGGCTGCGGCGGGGTTTGCGTATCGGCCCGGCAGGTCGTAGCTGGCGGCTACCTGGAAGTTGTTGCGGATGTCGTAGTCGGAGACGGAGCGGCGTAGCTGGTAGACGGTGAAGTTGGAGGTGGCGTCGTCGATGGCTTTGGACCAGGTGTATGCGGCGAGTACCTGGAGGCCGCGAGAGAGTTTGCGGTCGAACTTTACCTGCAGGGAGTTGTAGTCGCTGGAGGCGGCGTTAGAGCTGATGTAGAGGCCCTTGGCGTTGCTGAAGGCGGTGTTGCCGAGGGTCTCGGGATGGAAGAAGCGTTGGGTTACGAGGCGGCGTCCGGCGCTGGAGACGTAGTTGATGAGGAGCGATTGACGGGAGCCGAGGGACTGCTCCAAGGCTACGTTCCACTGGCCTACGTAGGGCTGCTTGAGGTTGGGATCGAAGCCGTAGATGGCGGCGTTGTAAGGGGCGTTGGCGTTGGGGGTGGGCGCGGACTGCACCTGCTGAAGGGTCGCGGGGAAGGGCGCGTTGTAGCTGGCGAAGCCGGTGGTGCCGATGCCATAGTAGCCCTGGGAGCTGAGGGTCTGGCCGGTGTCGTAGAAGAGGCCGCCGCCTGCGCGGAGGACGGTCTCCATGCCGGGGGCGCGATGGATCTGGTAGGCCACGCCGAGGCGCGGAGCGAAGTTGCCGTAGGTGGTCTTCCAGAGAGGCGTGCCCTTAGGTGCGGCCTGCACGGTGGCGAGGTCTGTGATCTGGTTAACGGTGTATGGAGTGTTGCCGTTGGCGTCGGTGGGTGGCGGGTTTACATCCCAACGAACTCCGGCGGAGATACTGAGTCGTTCGGTGGCCTTCCACTCGTCCTGGAGGAAGAGGGAGAAGTTCTTGGTGACGGACTTCATGTTGACGTTCTGGGTGTAGACGTAGAGGCCGTCTGGGGTGTTGGTGCGAACCGCGTCCGGGGTGTAGAAGAAGGCGACCTCCCAGAGGGGAGGCAGCTTCTCGCTGGTGACGAGGCGGCGGAAGTCGACGCCGTACTTGAGGTTGTGGCGGCCTACGGTCTGGGTCATGGTGTCGGTGATGTTGAGCTGGCGCTGGCGATTGCTCTGCGGCTCCAACAGGTAGTAGGGGTAGAGGCCGTAGAAGAGGAAGAAGGTCATCCAGTCACCGTTGGAGAGGCCGGGAGCGGTGCTGAGGGCGACGGGGGTGGCTCCGCCGAAGTTGTCGAGGTAGCGGTTGGATTTGTAGTCGTTGCCGGTTACTCCGGCGCGGAACTCATTGGCCATGGATGGCGTGATCACGGTGCTGGCGCCGAGCACGAGGGTCTTGACGTTGCGGACGGTGGCGTTGACCTGCGAGAGGGAGCTTGCCTGACGGTCCTGGCTCTCTGACGGGACGTCGCTGTAGCGGCCGAAGATCTTGAAGCGGTCGCCGAAGGAGTGGTCGATGCGAATGGAGATGGTATCGAGGCGGCTAGGAGCAGCGTAGCCGGCGGTGTAGTTGGCGAGGCCGTTGCCGAGATCAGGATTGTTGCTGACGGGGAAGGCGTTGAGGAAGGGCTTGAGCGCGGCGGGCGCGGAGGCACGCAGTGCGTTGCTGGGGACCTGATAGAGTGCCGCAGCCTTGGGGCTGGTGAGGCGCAGGCCTTCGTAGGAGAAGAAGAAGAATGTCTTGTTGCGGCCGTCGTAGAGTTTTGGGATGCGGAGGTATCCGCCTAAGGTGCCGCCGAAGTCGTTCTGGCGCTCGGGGAGCTTTACGGTGTCGAACTTGTTCATGGCGTCGAGGGCGTCGTTACGGAGGAACTCGAAGGCGGTGCCGTGCCACTCGTTGGTGCCGCCACGGGTGCTGAAGCTGAACTGGCCGCCAGGGGTGCGTCCGTACTCGGCGGAGTAGGAGGAGGTGGTCATGCGGAACTGCTCCAGCGCGTCGATGGAGACGATGCTCTGGGTGGTTCCGAGGGCGCTGCCTTGCGGGGTGGAGCCGGAGAAGCCTGCGCCTGGGAAGCCGTCGGAGGAGACGGTGGCTCCGGTGTTGGCGCTGACTCCGTCGATGGTGTAGTAGTTCGACTCGGTACGCTGGCCGTTGACGCTGATCTCGCCGCTGGAGCCTGAGCCGGCGGAGGGCACGACGATGACTCCGGGGGCGAGGGTCATGAGGGATTGGAAGCTGCGTCCGTTGAGGGGAAGGTTCTCGACGAAGCGGCGGTCGACGACGGTGCTGACGGAGGCGTCGACGGTGTTCACGGTCTGGCCGCCGCCGTCTACCTGGACCTCTTCACTGGCCGAGCCGAGCTTGAGGTCTACGTTGCGGGAGATCTTGCCGGCTACTTCGACGACTACGCCGTGGACGATCTCGGTGCCGAATCCGGAGGCGGTGATCTTGAGGGTGTAGATGCCGGGCTCCAGGGACGGCACGGAGTAGAGTCCTGAGCCGTTGGTTCTGGTGACGGAGGTCTCGCCGGTCTTCTCGTTCCTGAGCTCCACGGCGGCTCCCGGGACGTTCATCTTTGCGGGGTCCTGCACTACGCCGGAGATCTGGGCGGTCTGCGACCAGCCTGCGGGTGCTCCAAATACCAAGATTGCGACTACCCCAATGAACTGCCAGCGCTTCAACATGCGACACACCTTTCCTAAAACGGCCTCAGGGAGCATGCGAGCGTTACAATGGATGCTCGGCACGCCTCTGGGCTGTCGATCTCGGGGCCGCCGTGGAGCTTCGCCAAAAAAGACTTCCGCGGCGGCCTCTCTCATTTGTCTATTGCTCAGTGAACAATTTATCTATTCCATGAATATACGACAAGATTGGTCCTGATTAGGGTTCAGGGACGAGATTCCTTGTGCCTGCCGGGTGTGGCGGGTTGCTGAGTGGCCGTAAGTTATTGCGATTAGGGTGTTTAGCGCAAGAAAAAGAAGCCGCGATGGGAGCCGACGGTTCACCTGTGTTGGTGAGCTCGGTTCCCATTGCGGCTTTATGGGCTGCTTTATTTATTGCGGACGGGGAGGTTTACTTCCCTCTTTCGGTGCTCTTGATGAAGGCGGCCAGGTCGAGGTGAAATTGCTTCAGGGCGTCCTGATTCACGTAGACCATGTGCCCGGTGGGGTAGTAGTGGTAGCTGATGTTGGCCTGGAGGCTCTTGGGCATGGGGAGATGGTGCATCTCGTAGACGCCCTCGTAGAAGGGGGTGGCTAGATCGTAGTAGCCGCCTACGAGCATCACCTTCATCCTGGGGTTGGACTTCATCGCTAAGGCTAGGTCGGGTAGGACGTTGGTGCCGACGGGGTAGTCCGCGGGCGGAAGACCTGCGGGATGGTGATGCCAGTCCCAGTGGAAGTTCCCGTCTTCGGTGGCGAAGACCTTGTAGGTCTGGTCGTTTCCGTACTTCAAGTCGGAGCGCATGTAGTGATTGAAGAGTGCCGTGTAGGCGGGGACGATGGCGTTGATGAGAGGGTCATACTGCCAGTCTTCGCTGAGGGGATCGAGGTCGGGGCCGAGGTAGCGTGCGTCGAGGCGGCCTACTGCTGTCCCTTGATCGCGGAAGAGATTCTCGGAGAAGATGCCGGCTCTGATTCGCAGGTCGGCTTTGAGGAGCAGGTCGACGGGCAGGCCGGTGTACTCGTGAAGCTGCTTGGCGACGGTCTGCTTGCGGGCTTCGGACAGCTCTGAGCCTTGCATGAGGGCGCTGATGTATTCGCTGAGCGCGTACTGCTCTACCTCGGCGAGGAATGGCTCCAACGCGGCGGGCTGGGAGGGGAGCTTGTGGTGGTAGAAGGCGACGGCTGCGTAGGTGGGGAGGGCGAGGGCGTTGGCTTGTTCTACGCCGGGGTTGAACTGCTGGCCGTCGGCGTTGTTGTTGAAGTCGAGGATCTGCGAGAGCATGACGACGCCGTTGAGATCGACAGAGTGCAGGCTGGCGGCGAGGATCGCGTTACGGGTGGTTCCGTAGCTTTCACCGATGAGATATTTGGGGGAGTTCCAGCGGTCGTACTTGGTGAGGAAGCGGCGGATGAAACGGTCGAAGGCGTGGGCGTCCTGATCGTTTCCCCAGAAGGCTTTCTCTTTGTCGGGACCGAGGATTCTGCCGAAGCCCGTGCCGGGAGCGTCGATGAATACGACGTCGCTTACGTCGAGGAGGCTGTAGTCGTTGTTGACGAGCTGATAGGGTGCGCCCTCGTCGTGCTGGGTGTCGGTGGTGACGGCACGGCGGGGGCCGAATGCGCCCATGTGCAGCGGTAAGGATGCTCCGCCAGGGCCTCCGTTGTAGAGGAACGAGATGGGCCGGTTGGGGCCGCCGTCTTTTTTGAAGTAGGCGACGTAGAACATGCGCGCGGTGGCTTGTTCGGGGAGCTTTCCGGCGTCGGGGAGGGTCTTTCCGTCGAGGCCGAGGGTCGCGTCCTGAGCTTCGGTCGAGCCTACGGTGAGGGTTCCGGCTACTGCTTTGTAGGGGATGACCTGACCGCCTACGTTTACTGTTCCTTCGGTGGTCGAGTCCGACGTGACAGATGCCGGAGCTGCAGCGGCTGGCTTTTCGTCTTTCTTTTCGTTGTTTTTATCCTGTGCAGCCAAACTCTGCATCGACAGCGCAGAGGCTATCACTAAGCCCACCCACATCTGCTTTCTCAACACTCCCACTCTCCATTGAACCCGATTGATTGTTACGAGGTCCCTTTTTGTGTGAACATGCGGGTCGGCGATCTATTCCCGTTGGGGAGAGATATTTGTTCAACGGTGCTGTGGTGGGGAAGTATGTGTTCCCACCCTTCGCTAGAGGCAAAGGCGCGAGGGATGGGGCACCCGGGCGGTTTGTGCTTGAGTTGAGGTAGCAACGGGTAGAACAAGCAACGGCAAGTGCAACCGCGGGTCCTTCGACTGCGTAACTCGCGATGAAGCTGCGAGAGACTTCGCTCAGCGACTGTCTGTTTTTGTCAAGCGGCTGGTGGAAAAGACGGCGATGGGACTGCCTCGGAAAACGCTTTGCGTTTCCCGCTTTCCCACCATCCCTGCTGCTGCTGATTCTTTATGGAAGAGCGAGAGCGCGGTTGTCTTGCTGTGGGTTGGGTGCGATCTG
>NZ_JAAVUR010000030.1 GCF_018449545.1 Granulicella sp. dw_53
ATCGGTACCTGAACTGAATATAGAATTGGTAACGCTTTAACGTCTGAATTTGACCGACCCTGAACGGAGCAACCGAGTGGCGAAAGACCTTCCTTATCTTGCTACCAATAAGAACGTTCCTACGCTGTTTGAGAATATCGCGAAGGCGAAGATTCCCGATGCATTCACAGTGAAGTTCTTGGCCGATACTATTGGCCTAAAGGGATCAAATGACCGCCAGCTTATATCGATTCTGAAGAAGCTTGGGTTTCTTGATAACGCGGGAAAGCCGTCGGCCGAATACAGCCGCTTGAAAAACACTGCGACCGCAAGGTCGGCTATTGCAGAAGGTATTCGCAAAGCTTACGCCCCGCTTTTTGAGGCAAACGAGGCTGCGTATTCTTTGCAAAATGAGCAACTGAAGGGCCTTGTTGCGCAGGTCAGCGGTGCCGATGAAGCGATGACTAAGCTCATCGCTTACACTTTCAATGCACTTGTGAAAGCCGCCGATTTCAGCCACGTCCACGCTGCTGATGAATCGTCCGAGGAAAGCGCCCCGAAAGTCGAAAAGCAAAGGGAGGATTTCACTGTAACGGCCCGGCGGGAACCTGATGTTCGGCAGTCGGGATTCAACCCGGACTTCAGATTCAACATTGAGATTCACCTCCCATCTAACGGCACAGAGGAAACATACTTGGCGATCTTCAACGCATTGAGGAAGTCTTTGGGATGAACTCCGCCAACCTCGCAAATTTCTTAATGATCGGCCGATCGGCACAGCGGCGTGTACTCACTTTGCCCGGCACTGTGCCTCGTTCAGCCCTAATGATCTCAGATACCTTCAACATTGCAGAAGTATTGCCGGACGAATGTCGCGAGGCCGATGGTGCAGCGAATACCTTCAAATTGTTCTTCGTTTTCGAAAGTTATCTAAGGGATTTCGTTCTGACAGTTCTTTCGGAGGCCGACAAGGAAAACTGGTGGGACTCAGTTCCGCAAAACGTCCGGGACGACGTCTCAAAACTTGAAGAGACCGAAGACAAGAAGAAATGGATGAACCTTGATTCGCGAGGTAAGCTTGCGATGACCACCCTCGGCCAACTCATCAGCATCGTGGATGATCCGAGCAATTGGAAGAAGCATTTTGAATCACTCGTCGGTGACAAAGGTCTGCTACAGCAGACGCGACTTATTGTCCACACCCGAAACACCATCTGCCACATGAGCACGGTTACCCCGGAAGAGCATGAACGCGTCAAGCAGGTGATGCGAGACTGGTTTCGAGTGGTCGCCCCATAGACGCGTATGGATCAGCAACGATTCTCAGGGCTCTCGTCAGCAACTTCGTTTGCTCCCCATACGTCGGCTTCTCGGAAGAAATCGAAGTGGCCCCTCTCAATTGACGAGATCAGGCCAATGCGCTTACTGAGCCCTTCTGGCTATCGGTGGCACCATAAGCCCTGCTAAACGCGCTGCAGTGTGTGCTGCGTTTGACGACAGACCGCCTTGCGACGGTCTGTCCGGAGTTAAGAGTCTTGTGGATTCTAACTCTGCGTTGCGCTCTCCTGGACTGCCTTGATGGCCTTGCGGATTACGTCGAGTACCAGCTTGGGTTGCGACAGCATTGGGACGTGGCTGCTGTTGGTCTCGACCGTTGTGGCGCCCATGCGCTTGGCGACGAAGCGTTGCAGCTCTGGGTGGACCGTCTGGTCTTTGTTCGCGAGGACGTACCAGCTCGGCTTCGACTTCCACGCGACGCCTGGAGCGTTTTTGTGGAAGAGCTCAGCGGCTGGGGCGTAGTGTGTTGCCCAAAGGAGCTTCTGCTCTTCCTCCGGAAGGTCGCCAGCGAAGCACGAGGTCGCGGAGGGGCGTAACCAGACTCTGCCGTCGGCTACTTCGAGGTGCGAGAAGACGCCGGTGGGCGGGAACTTGTCCAACTGCCCTTGCGAGGTTTCGTCGGCATCGGGAGCGAGGGCGGCGATGTAGACCAGCGCTGCGACGCGGTTGTCGGTTCCTGCGGCGGTGATGACGCTTCCGCCGTAGGAATGCCCAATAAGAATGGCTGGGCTGCTTACTCGTCCGAGCGCAGCCTTTACCATGGCGACGTCGGCCTCGTTGGTGTCGAGGCCATATTGGACTGCGATTACCTCATACCCTTCGGCCTGAAGTGGCGGGACCACCTTGTTGAAGCACGAGCCGTCGGCCCATATTCCGTGACAAAAGACGACGCTGGGTTTTGTTTGCGTTGACATAGCGATACTCCTTGATTTAATTCGGACAACACCGGAGTGCATGTCCGTTCGCTATACGTTCCTCCGCTTTTGCTTCTCAAACAAATACTTTGTGTGATAAATCTATGCCTGAAAAGCATGGCTCGAACACTATGGAACTTCGTCACTTACGTTATTCATCGCGGTCGCCGAAGAAGGAAGTCTCACGCACGCGGCGGAGCGGAGACTGCATACCGCGCAACCATCTCTGAGCAGGCAGATACGCGATCTCGAGGTGGAGGTCGGGGTGAAGCTCTTGGAGCGGAGGGCTCGGGGCGTTGTGCTTACTCCGGCGGGACGAATTTTTCTCGATCATGCACGGCTGGTGTTGATGCAGATCGACACGGCGTGCGAGGCTGCGCGCGGTACGGAGCAGCCCGACAAGCAAGGGTTCGTCCTTGGCTTTCTGCCGGGGCAGGAGGTGATTTGGCTCTCTGAGTCGCTGCGCATCTTGCGCGAGGAGGCGCCGGATGTGGAGGTCACGCTCACGACCAAGTCGTCCCCTGAACTGGCGGAGGCGCTGATGCAAGGCAAGATTGACGTGGCCTTGCTGCGTCGGGAGACACGGACCGCGGGCCTGGCTTTCAAGTTCCTCGTTAAGGAACCTTTGGTCGCTATTCTGCCTCGCCGGCACCGGCTGGTTCGGCAAAAATCAGTGAGGCCTGAGGACCTCTGCCTGGAGAACTTCATCAGCACGGCGCGAGCTGCGCCCGTCCTCAAGACGGTGATTGATGAGTACGCGGCGAAGACGGGGCTTACGTTGAAGCAGATCAGCGATGCGGAGACCTTGTCGGGTGGGATGTCGCTGGTCGTATCTACTGGGGGGTTCACGCTGCTTCCGCTGTATGTGCTGAACGCGCTGATCCCGGATGTGGTCGCGCGGCCGCTGCGCGGCGAGGTTCCTACGATCGATTTGGTGATGGGCTGTAATAAGTCGAATATGTCTCCGCTGCTGAAGAGATTCCTGCTTCGCGCGGACGAGCTGGTCGATTGCACGCCTCAGCCAAAGGACTCGCTCCGGTCTGTGAGGGGCGGCGGTCGTAGTCCTTCGGTGTGACGGCTCTCCTAAGTTGTTCATTGTAAAAAGCTGTAATTTCGGGAGTGGGGTAAGGGGTGGTGCAAAAAGGAATAAAGCTGCGAGCGATATGTTTTGTCTTTTGACATTTCGATAAAGACACCAGACGCGAGGAGCTACCCCAAATGAACGAGTTAGTCGAGACCACCGCTGAGGCGTCAGAGTTCGTTGCAGCCGCACAGGGACTTGGGACCTTAATCGATGAGAACCGCGAGGCTCTGGCGAAGGGTCCGGATCTTCCCCAACCTATTGCGGACGCCTTGATTCGCGCGGGGCTGACGCAGCTCTGGATGCCGCGTTCTTTGGGAGGCCCGGAGATCGATCCTCTGGGATTCGTCGAGGCGATCGAAGCGCTGGCGAAGCTCGATGGAGCGACGGCGTGGTGTGCCTCGATCTCGTCGGGAGCGTCGCGATTCTCTGGTGCGATCCCAGCCGGCACGATGCGCAAGTTGCTGCCCACCGGGTCCACGTTTGCCTTCAACGGCAGCGGGCATCCCAGCGGAGCCATCACCCGCGATGGCGAGGGCTGGCGGGTCAGCGGACGCTGGACCTGGATGAGCTTCAGCCGGTACAGCGACATCTTCGTTTTAATGTGCATCGAGCACGAGAACGGCGAACCTTTGTTTGCTCCATCGGGTATGCCGAAGATGCGGGCTGTCCTCCTTCCCGCCAAGCAGGTGCAGGTAGGGGATAACTGGAACGGCGGAGGTCTCCGCTCCAGCGGCAGCAACGACGTGGTTTGTAAAGATGTATACGTGCCGGACAACTACACCACGACTCCGGACGTTCCGGACCGGCAGCCAGGTCCGCTCTACGATCTGCCGATGACGTCCGCCGCTGCAATCATGGTGATTGGGGTTCCGCTGGGCATCGCGTCCGCATCCATCGACTCCCTGATCGCCCTGGCCGGAACCAAGGTCCCGTTCTTCAGCCAGGTCCCGCTGAGCGAGCAAGAGATTATTCAACTCGAGGTCGCATGGGCGAAGACGCGGCTGCACTCCGCCCGCGCCTTCGCGGTGGAGGCGATCAGCTCTCTATGGGCCTCTGTCTCCGCGGGCAGACCTGTCTCAGCCGAACAGCAGGCGATGCTACGCATGGCCTGCCGGAACGTCGGCGAGGCAGGAAAAGAGATTGTAGGCAGGATGTACTCGGCTGCGGGCAGCACGGCCGTGCTGGAGGACCAGCCGTTCTCCGCGCAGCTTCGGGATGTCTACGCCGCCAGCCAGCACATCAACTTTGCGGCTCGCCTGATGGTGACTCCAGGCCGCATCCTGCTGGGATTCGATCCTGGAACCAATCAGATCTGAGGGTTCTGTCGCAGCAGACTAAAGTGGTGGCACTACATCGCCGGGGCCCTCCTGGGCCCTGGCCATCACCGCCAGCGTCCGCGAGATGGGCAGCCCGACCACGTTGAAGAAGCACCCTTCGATCTTCGGAATCCATCGCGCTGCGTAGCCTTGGATTCCGTACGCTCCGGCCTTGTCGAGAGGCTCGCCGCTGGCCAGGTACTTTACCAGTTCGCGCTCTCCGATGAGGTCGAAGTAGACCTGGGTGATCTCCACCTCGCTCGCCGTCGCTTTTCGGGTGATCGCGGCGACGCCTGTCAGCACCTGGTGGGTCCGGCCCGAGAGCAGCTCCAGCATCAGGCGCGCATCGGCGATATCCGCCGGCTTGCCGAGCATCTCGCCGTCCAGCAGCACTGTCGTATCCGCGCCCAGCACCGTAATTGGGTCGGCGGATTCGTCCTTGTCTTTGTGCCGGTTCCACACTGCCTGGGCCTTCTCGATCGCCAGCCGCTGCACATACTGCGCGGCGGCCTCGCCTGGCTGTACCGTCTCGTCGACGTCCGCCGATTCGACCGTGAAGGTCAGTCCGGCCTGGGTCAACAGCTCGCGCCGCCGCGGGGAAGAAGAAGCAAGAATCAGCATCAGCTCTTCACCGCTTCGACCTTCACCAAGGCCTCCATCGTATGCGTCTTGCCGGGCTCCAGCGTGATGGCATTGACGCCGGCGTTCACCGTCTCGACGCACAGCATCTCGTGCCACTCGTCCGGACCCATATCGGGAAGCTCGCGCCACGGGTTGAAGACCACTGTCGTATTCGAGTGCGCCTTCTCGATCGTGATGCTCCGTTTCGCCAGCGCGTCATGAATTATGCAGGTCGCCGCCGTATTCGAGTAGACGCGGTCCGTGAAGCCGGTGAACGTCAACGGAGCGTGCGCTCCTGGCTTCACCTTCATTCCATCGGTCTTATCGATGAAGGAAGTAGGCTCGAGCCCACTCACACTGACCTCGTGAACGTCCGCGACGTGAAAGTACGTATGCAGCGCCTCTTCGAAGACCAGCGGCTCGTCGCCGTCGTTCGCCACCATCAGTCGCATCGTCAACGTGCGGCCCAGAACCAACTGAAATGCCAGCCGGAAGTGGTCGAAGCCCAGCTTGCGGCTCATCTCCGTCGGGCCCAGCGTCATGGTCAGGTGCAGGTCCTCGCCTGCCAGCGCGGCGAACGCGACGGTCCAGTCCTGCAGCCGCGCGAAGCCATGCGAGGGGCCAGGCTTGCCGTCCAGCCGGTCCTGCTTCTGGTCCACCGCGAACCACGGGAACGCGATCGGTACACCGCCGCGGATCGGCTTGCCCGCTTCCATGTCGCTCTTCCGGCTCATGAAGATCACCGGAATCTGGTCCTTCGGCTGCCATGCCGCGAGGTGTGCGCCCTGCAGATAGACCCTGGCGCTGGCCGCCGGAGCGGTAATGTCGGCGTAGATCAGCCCTCCAGCGCCCTGGCGAAACGCCAGGACACCTGCCAGGCCGAAGTGTGCATTTAGCTCTTCAAGATTCATAGTTCCATTCAGTCTATAGCGCGTTAGATCTGTGAGTAAGGAGCCGGGCTCAACACCAGGTTCGAGACGTCGCTGACGATCGCTTCAAAGCTGAACCGAGGCGACGCGGCGAGCTTCTTCCACTCCGGAGCGGCGCGAAATGCGTCCCAAACCGTATTCAGCTCGTTCATGTCCGCGAAGCTGAGCATATAGGTCAAACTTGGCGTTCGCGTCCCGATCAACGTATCGCCGTAGAAGACCTGTTTGGCTCCGGCCTTGGCGAAGATATCGAACTCGCCGCTGTGGAACATCTCGACCTTGCGAACGTGGTCGTAGTTGCTGGGACTCTCGTACGTTCGCAGATGGAAGATGCGCTTCGCGTTCGTCGCCGTCGCAGGTGGAAGCACCAGCTTCGGCCAGCCCTCGAAGGCGATGTGCAGTGAGCTCTCTGCCCGCACAAAGGCCGGAGTTATAGCAGGAGCGTTCCAGAACGGCTCCGCGGCCTTGAGGAACGCTGCATCCTGCGCGAGCTTCAGCTCCGCGGTCACCAGCGTCTCCACGTTGGAGCAGGGCAGCAGCAGATACAGCGTCGGCGTCTCCGGACCATACTCGAGCCGGAACGCTCCGACCGGCGCAATGCCCATCCGGTTCAACGCCGGAATCAGCACGTCGCCCACGTAGGTGTCTGTGAGCTTCCCTTGCGGACCCGAGCGGAGATAGTACTTGCGAAGCTCGTAGTACTCTCGCGCCTTCCCACCCGAGGCCTGCCCAACCGCCTCACTTGTGCCGCTTGCCAAAGTCATCGCCGATGCTGCCAACGACGACGCCAGAAAGTTCCTTCTATCCATGAAGCCTCCCGGCGAGCCGGACTCGCCGTAACTGAAATTGGATTTGGAATCGCACAGGAAGCATACAGCGTTTGAACGACAACATGAAACGTCTCAGTTCCGCTCGAATCACCTCTGCGGCGGAGCCTTCATCCCCTCCACAAACATTCGGTTGAACTTCGCTACGTCCAGATCCGTCTGCACATGGATCGGGTGAACCTCGCCAATCGATTCCGGGCGGAACTCCGCGCTCCAGGTCAGAGTATTCCCATACGATGGACCGCGTGTTACATCCACATCGACGTAAAGCAACTTCTCCGCCGTGATGATGCTGGGTTCGATCCAGGCAGCCGCAGTCAGCTCATCCCACAGGTAGTACAGCTCTTCTGTGTACCTGGTGAGGTACTGAGCAGCCGGTTGATGCGAGGTAGAGATCTCATCCAGCATCTGCCGCGTAAAGTGCGTCTTCACCGAGAGATCCACCGTCGTGAGATCGACCCTCGGCCAGTCCGCCCGCAGTGTGATGTGCGCTGCCTCCGGATCGAACCAGAAGTTGAACTCATGACGCGGATTGCTCGCGAACTCCGGATCCTCCGTCTCGGGCTTCATGCTTCCGCCCATGATTACGATGCCCTTGGTCAGCTGCGCGAACTCAGGATCGATGGAGATGGCCAGCGCGATATTCGTCAGCGGTCCTGCCGCACAGATGGTTACCTCGTGCGGATGCGCTCTCACCTGTCGAACCAGAAAGTGCGCGGCGTCTTCCGAGGAAGGCTTTGTGGATGGTTCCCCCTCGACCAACTTAGGCACCACAGACGCCGCATGGTATGGCCGGTTGCTGGTATGAGCGGCCACGTCTCCCCACGCTCCATACCAGGGAGACGTTCCCTCCCGCTGCCGATCCAGCTTTGCGTCCCGCTCCGTATGCAGCAGCGGAAATACCGCTCCTGGAACCACCGGGACGTCGCTGCGATGGATGAGCTCCAGCATTCGCAGGGTATGTTGAACCTCCTCAGGCTCCCACGCGTCGCCGCTGACCATTGTGAGTCCCAACACCTGTACCTGCGGCGACTGCAGCAACACCATCATCGCCATCTGGTTCGAGCCGCCTGGACCCGATCCATCCTGATCCATAATCACCAGCCGCTTCGACTGCGCCGAGGCGAGCGTCAGCCCCGCGCATAGAGACAAGATGCACCATGCCCAAGTTTTCACCATAGATCTGACAGAGTAGCAGCCGACAGGTTTTCAGCTATTTTTACGCCACTGGGATGGGGTGACGCCGGTCGCCGCTCGAAAGACCTTTGCAAAACGGCCAGCGCTGGCGAGTCCGACGGCGTTGGCGATCTGCTCGATGTTCCATTCCGGGCGGGAGAGGAGGGCCTTGGCTCGCTCGACTCGCATCTGCACGATGTATTGATGTGGAGTCTGGCCGAGGCTTTCGCGAAAGGAGCGGGCGAAGTGGAAGAGGCTCAGACCGGAGAGGGAGGCCAGCTCTTCGAGGCGGATATCCTGCTCAAGATTCTCTTCGATATAGGCGAGGACGATACGAAGGTTCGGGCGGGAGAGACCGCCTTTGATGGGAGCCGGAATCGTCGCGAGGTGATTGTATTTTTTTACGAGCGCGATGGAGAGGGACATGGAGAGCAGGTCGCCATAGAGAGAGCCCATCGGCCAGCCGGAGCTCATCTCGCGGTCCATCTCGGTGAGCAGAAGGCGGAGCTGCTCGTCCTGGAAGGACCAGTTGTTCTCGAAGTCGTAGTGGGTCTTGAGCCCAAGCTGGCTGGAGGCCTGTCCCAGCAGCGCAGGCGCGACGGAGACCACGATTCGCTGCGATGGACCGTACCAGAGGAGGCTGTCTTTTGTGCCGGGAGCGAGCAGGATGAGGTCTCCGGCGCCGGAGCGGACGTGGCCGCTTCGCCCGGAGGAGTCCCAATCCATCTCGACCGGACCACTGGTCTGCAAGTGCAGGCAGAGCGTGGGGTGCTCATGGACGGGAATCTCGACGGCTTCGAGGCTGTGCCTCTCCAGGTTCAAGCCGTTCCAGGGAGAGCGGGAGCTGTCGGTGACAGGGCTTCCGGGGAGGAGCGGTACGGAGCGGTTGCCGACCAGGACTGAGACGCGCTTCGACATAGCAGCCTCTTGAGCCGCAACGGTTCCGGTCAAGCGGTCGAACGTCTCGGCCATCTCCAACTCCTTTCTCAAGACTCGGCGAATCTCCTCAATCATAAAGGCGCAAGAAGCAACCGGTGGCAGCAACATCGGACAAGTGGGATGCTCAAGCGTCGATTATCTCTATAAAGAGAGGATACGGACATGGGACTTATACAAGGAATCGTGGATGGCTTCATCATTACGGTCGGAATCACGCCACCCACCCCGGAGAACAAACGTACAGCGACCATCTTCATCGCGAGCGGACTTATAGGTACGGTCGTAGGTGTGGCAGCGATCTTTCTCTTTGTGGTCTCCCGGCTGGCTCAGTAATAAGTCGGCCTAGACTTACCCTTCGAGTCTTGTGAAGTGTGTCGGCAGTCGATGGTGCGGGTGGCGCCCGCGACTGCACACATGAAAGATCCACATTTTTCTACAGTCCAGAGAAAGCCCTCCCTAGCTTCGGCCAATATCTTTCTACACATCGATGACTTACGAACGATCCTCTTCGAAGTAACACGTCAGGAATAAACCCCACATCTGCACGTTAATCAGTCGAATCACGCCAATGGCGAATTCGATCCGCTGCCGCTCATAACAGAGCCGCAACGGTACTCCCTGTCTTCCGGTGCGCTGGCTTCCTTAGCTGGGCATGGACGATCGCACTATTGCTGCGCCCAAAAGTCGTAACGCTTCCTTGAACTAAGTCCGACCAATCTGCCGAGTAATAAGGACCGAAATGTTTGATCACTTAGCACCAGAAAATCTGCAGAACCCCTTCGATCTCTACAAGAGGTTAAGAGAACAGAGACCTATCTACTGGAGCGAGAAGTACTCGTTTTGGATGTTGACTCGGTATCACGATGTGAAATCTGTCTTACAATCGCCGCGTCAATACTCCTCTTCAAGCGCCGTCGCCATGGATCGACGGGCACAGGAACTTCCCCAAAGTGTAAGAGCCAGCTTTGAGCTCGGACAGCGTTTTTACCAAAGACATATACAAGCTTCGGATCCCCCTGCTCACACCTCGCAGCGGCAGGCAGTGATGAAGGGATTTATGCCGCTGGTATTGGGAGTACTAAAGACTTCTATCGAATCGCGAGTCAACCTTCTACTCGACGACGTGGAACGTGTAGGTTCGTGCGACTTCGTCACACAAGTTGCTCACCCGTTGCCTTCCTCTGTCATCTTCGATCTTCTTGGAGTGCCGCCGGAGCAATACGATGCTGTTCGCGAAACTGCAGATCTGCTTTGGACATTTCCAAGCGCGGTGCATAAGGCGGACGTTCAGGCATTAGAGCAGATCGCCGAGAAGATCAAACGAACCGAAGCAGCCCTCATGCATTTGATACGTCTGCGGCGTCACGAACCAAAAGAAGATCTGATCTCCGCACTCGCCAACCCCGATTGCCAACTAGAGCAGATGTCCGATGCCGATATTGTGGTGCTTTGTGTATTTCTACTTATATCCGGGCGCGAAACTACGACTAACTTGCTAAGTGGATCTCTAGGCCACTTATTGCAACATCGAGATCAATGGGAGATGCTAATTACCGCGCCGGAGTTACTTCCTTCCGCCGTAGAAGAGTTATTGCGGTTTATAAGTCCCGTCTTATGGGTCGCAAGAATAACAACAGAGGACATCGAAATGGATGGCCATGTCTTTCCGAAGGGAAGTGATGTGCGGTTGGGGATAGGAGCGGCGAATCACGACCCCGCACAATTTGTAGATCCAGACAACCTCGATATTACCCGAAGCAACGTCTCTTCGATCGCTTTCGGATATGGGATGCACACCTGCCTTGGCGCCGCCCTTGCCAGAATGCAAGCGCAGACGGTGTTATCGGCATTGCTGCAACGAATGCCCAGAATAAAGCTTGAGATAGATCACTTTGAATATCACCCCATCTATTGGCTGCGAGTCTTGAAGTCGCTACCTATCAGTGTAAGAGGCTAGCTCATAAGCTATAAGTGCATCTGTAAATAGAGTCAACAACTCAGGCGGATCTTTCTGTCAGATAAGTCGATAAGTTGTAGCTACTCGACTAACTAACAGTTCGCACGTAGTGAGCGGCTTGGTACCGAACGCCGGCGGTCATCATGTCTTCTATGGCTTCCACGGATTGAATGCCGCCACGCGCGCCCACAGCGGTGCAGTTCAACGCGGCTGCGGCACAGGCGAAGTCGAGTTGGCGGTCGAGTGGCCAGCCCTGTAGTAGCCCGTAGATGAAGCCGGCGTGGAAGATGTCCCCCGCGCCGGTGGTATCCACGGCAGGAACTCGATACGCAGGGTTGAAATGGAACTCCTTGCCATCCCATGCGACGACGCCGTCAGGCCCGAGGGTCGCTGCGGTGAGGAGACAGCCGTAGCGCCGCTGCATCTGCTGGAGGGCTTTTTCCATATCGGGCTCGGCCATCAGACGTGAAGGGAAGTCGCGGCTGACGATCAGGTAGTCGATGTTTTCAAGCAGGTCGTCCACGCCGGGGTAGAGCTCGTCGAGATCGGCGATGACGGGGATGCCGGCTTCGCGAGCCCATCGGGCGGCTACCGTGGCGGCGGCGGTGTCGTAGCCGTCGACGTGGAGGGCGCGGGCGTTCTCGATCCACTCCCGCTTGAGATCCGTAGGCTGAAGGATGAGGCGCTCGTCGCGCCGGCAGAGGACCGTTCGTTCCCCGCCGCCGTCGACGAGAATGAGAGACTGGGCGCTGGCTCCGCCGGAGACGGTGGTGATCTGAGCCTCGACCCCAGCGTGGGCGAAGGCTTCGCGGTGCAGGGTCGCAGCGACGTCGTCGCCTAGTTTCCCGACGTAACGAGTCTTGAGGCCCCAGTTTTGGCAGGCGACAACAGTGGTGGCTACCTGTCCGCCGGGGAGCACGTTCGCGGTGCGGTACTCGACCTTGGAGCCACGGGCGGGAAACTCGAGGAGCGGGATTACGGTGTCGGTGGCATTGAGCCCTACGCCGACGAGGTCAACCTTTGACGGATTCGCCATGATTTAACTGTAAATGGATTGAGGCGGGTTGGTACGCGATGGGCGACAGTCCGCGTGGTACTGATGGACGTAATTTAGCGGGAGCGGCCTCTCGCGGAGTTAGCGGGTGGAGGATAGTTGGGTTTTAGCTTGATGGGCTTGTCTGAGAGATCCGGAGCGCCAATTTCGGGCTCCATGGGGATGGGGCGGTGTTGCTCGACGAGTTCGGCGATGGCGTACTTCAGAGGCTCGATGCCTTCGCCGGTGACGGCGGAGATGGGGAAGATCTGGATCTTGCGGCGCTTGGCCATGGCGATGAGCTTTTTGAGCTTGTCGGGGTTGGCGACGTCGGCCTTGGCGGCGACGAGTAAGGTCGGCTTGGCGGCGAGGGCGGGATCGAAGGATTTGAGCTCTTCGGTGATGAGTTTGAAGTCCTGGACGGGGTCTGTGCGGTCGTTGTGCTCGCTGGGAGCGGGAGAGTCGGACACGTCGACCAGATGGACGATGACGCTGGTGCGCTCGATGTGCTTGAGGAACTGGATGCCGAGGCCGGCGCCGAGGTGAGCTCCCTCGATGAGGCCAGGGAGGTCGGCGACGGTGAAGGAGCGCTCGTGCGGCCAGTCTCCGACGGAGACGACGCCGAGGTTGGGCTCGAGGGTGGTGAAGGCGTAGTTCGCGATCTTCGGTTTGGCGGCCGAGAGCCGGGAGATGAGCGTGGATTTGCCGACGTTGGGGTAGCCGACGAGACCGGCGTCGGCGAGGAGACGGAGCTCGAGGCGGTAGGCGCGCTCTTCTCCGGCGCGGCCCAGCTCGTGCTCGCGCGGGGCCTGGTGGGTGCTGGTGGCGAAGTGCTGGTTGCCTCGTCCGCCACGTCCGCCGCGAGCGATGACGATGGTGTCGTTGGGACGGGTGAAGTCGTGGATGAGCTCGCCGGTGAGGTCGTCGTAGAGGAGGGTGCCGATGGGGACTTTGAGGGTGGTCGACTCGCCAGCGTAGCCGGAGCAGTTGGAGCCTAGACCATGACCGCCGCGCTGGGCCTTGTGCTCCGGGTTGAAGCGGAAGTGGACCAGGGTGTTATGGGAGAGGGAGGAGGACATGAGGATGTCGCCGCCGTGGCCTCCGTCGCCGCCGGAGGGGCCGCCCTTGGGAACGAACTTTTCACGGCGGAAGGCCATACAGCCGTTGCCGCCGTCGCCAGCCTTGATTCGGATTCTTGCTTCATCGATAAACATATTTCAATAGCCAGTGTACTAGGTGGGGGTTACACTGGCCGGACACACAACAAGCTGTGCCGCGCACCGGAGCCAATTCTTAGGAATTCGAGCGGTTCCAAGGTGGAGCAGGCGGGCTAAGTCTAGGCAGATCAAGACTTCTATAGCAATTAACCGTCTGTTTATGGCGGTATGCGATTCTGAGACAAATCCCAGTTAGGGAAGTGGGCGACGCGGATAGACCGCGCACGCATTAAGCGGGCCACGGTAATACTTTTTAGGAGACCCAAAAATGTTCAAGGTAGCGATGAGATGTGCCATGGGTGCAGTTCTGCTCATGGGCGGTAGTATTTTTAGCCACGGCCAGTCGGCCACGGATGGAGCGATCGGCGGCACGGTGGTAGACCCGTCGGGCTCCTCTGTTTCGGGAGCGACGGTGGTGGTTCGCTCGAATACGACGAACGCGGAGCAGACGGCTACGACGGACTCCTCCGGTTTCTTTCGGATCATTCACCTGCAGCCCTCGACGTTCACGGTGACGATCACGGCTGCTGGATTTCAGAGGTACCAGTCGAACGCCGCTACTGTGCAGGTGGGTCTGTTGACGGATATCTCCCCGAAGTTGACCGTCGGAAGCAACTCCGAGACGGTCGAGGTCTCAGGCGAGGCCCCGCAGCTCAATACGACTTCGCCAGATCTGGCGAATGTAATTCCGCAGCGTATTCTGCAGGACCTTCCGGTGAGTAACTACCGCTGGTCCGCGTATGCAGCGCTCACACCCGGCGTGGTGGTGGACGCCAGCGGATTCGGACAACTGAGCTTTCGCGGTCAGAGCATCCTGCTGAACAACATTACGATCGATGGCGCGGATGACAATCAGGCTTACTTCTCCGAGGAGCGCGGCCGTACGCGCGCCGGCTACTCGACCGCGAAGGCCTCCATTCAGGAGTTTCAGGTCAACACCTCAAACTACTCGACCGAGTTTGGCCGGTCGGCAGGTGGCGTGGTCAACTCGGTTACCAAGAGTGGCGGTAACCAGTTCCACGGCGAGCTTTATTTCAACGACCGCGATGCCGAGTGGGGCGCCTTCAACAACTTTGCGCTGATCAACCAGCAGAACGCTTCGGGCGCCTTCGTCCCGACGCACGTCAAACCGACCGACAAGCGCAAGCAGTATGGCGGAGCTATCGGCGGTCCGATCTGGAAGGACAAGGTGTTCTTCTTCTTCGCGGGCGATCGTTTCGATCACAACTTTCCTGCTGTAGCTGTTCCCATCGTCCCGGCGAATCTCTTCACCCTTCCGGATACAACGTTGCCCGCGGGCAAGGTATGCGGTGTCACCACTGGCGCGGCTGCTCCCAGCACCATCGATACCGCCGCCTGCACGCTGCAGACGCGGCTCGCTCGCCCCACCTACAGCATTGCTGCGCAGAATTATATCGATGGTATTGCCGGCCTGAACTCGATGCTTGGCACCGTGCCCCGCAAGGGTCTGCAGACGATCTTCTTTCCGAAGATCGATTGGCAGATCAACTCACGCAATCGCGCCTCTTTTGAGTTCAATCGCCTGCGCTGGACCTCGCCGGCCGGTGTTCAGACGGGCTTGACGAGTACAAATGGCGTTAGTAGCTTTGGCAACGACGATGTGCGTGTCTCGTTCCTGATCGCCCGACTGCAGACGGCAGTTACGAGCAACATCAGCAATGAGATTCGGTATCAGTACGGACGTGACTTCGAGTTCGAATTCGGTCAGACTCCGACTCCATACGAACAGGCAAACCTGATGTCATCGACGGGTGGTGCTTACACAAATCCTCTTAGCGCACCTCCGAGCGTCTCGATCACCAATGTCTTTACCTTCGGCACTCCTAACTTCCTCAACCGGGCTGCACTTCCGGATGAACGCCGCTGGCAGGTTGCAGATACGGCGAACTACGCTCATGGAAGACACAACATCAAGTTCGGTGTCGATTACGTCCACACCAACGACTTGATCAACAATCTCTTCTCCGGTTTCGGCGTCTACAACTACTCCACGCTGACGAACTACTTCTCAGATTTCTATCTTGCGCAGAATCCGGCAACGGTGGCGGCGGCAAAGAACTACGGGACGTTTGTACAAGGTTTCGGCGCGGCGGGCCTGGAGTTCCAGACCGGGGACTACGCCTTCTTTGCGGAGGATAACTGGAAGTTATCGAAGCGTCTCAGCGTTACGTTCGGTCTGCGTTACGAGTATGAGCAACTTCCGACACCCTTTGCGAACCTGGTCAATCCCGCCGTTCCGGCGACCGGCAATCATCCCAGCAATAAGAGCAACATTGGCCCACGCGTGGGCTTTGCCTATGACGTATTTGGAAGCGGCAAGACGATCGTACGGGGTGGCTATGGCGAGTTCTTCGCGCGCATCCTGAATGGCACGATCTACAACTCACTGATCAATACAGGACTAGCTGCGGGACAATATACGGTCTCTTACACTCCGACTTCTACCGGCGCTCCGTCCTTCCCCCGCGTCATTACAACTGCGGGAGCGCTAGCCGGTGCACCGAATGTTGTCTTCTTCGATTCGAACTTCAAGGCGCCTGAGATTCATCAGGCGGATCTTACCGTGGAGCAGGATCTTAGCCATAACACGGTGATGAGCGTTACCTGGATGGGCTCGTACGGCCGCAGGCTTGCGAACTTCACCGATCTCAACCTGCCTACACCGACGACGGTCAATTACACCATGGTGGATACTTCCGGCAAAGGGCCCTTTGTAAATGGTTCGGTTCTGACTTCCAAGTTCTACAATAAGCTTGCAAACACGACTAGCTCCCCCTGTACCAGTCAACGTCCGAACTGTGCGTTTGGTTCTCTGACGGACATCTTCAGTGGCGTCAATTCGAACTATGAGGGATTGGTCGGGCAGCTTAATCATCGGTTCTCGAACCACTTCTCCTTCAATGCGAACTACACATGGTCTCATGCTCTCGATTACGGTGAGAACAATCAAACTGCGACTTCTGCGAACAATCTGCTCGATCCGCAGAACCTCCGCGCAGAGTATGGCAACTCCAACCAGAACGTACCCAACCGTTTTGTCATCAACTCTGTGGTTACGTCGCCATGGAACTTCCACGGTCCGCTGAAGTATCTGCTGAACGATTTCGAAGTGTCGCCCAGCTACGCTTTGCAGAGCGGCCTTCCCTACAGCATGACCACAACTGGAACGCTCTCGAACGGATTTGGCGGTGCGGGTCAGCCGCTTGTGAATGGAATTGGCGGAGGTATCAACGGCTCGAATGGTACCTTCCGGGTTCCAGGTATTGCGCGGAATGGGTTTGCTCAGCCGAAGACGAACGTCCTCGATCTGCGGATATCCAAGCGTTTCTCGATTACGGAGCGGGCTAAGCTGGAGCTTTATGGTGAGAGCTTCAATCTCGTCAACCACCAGAATGTAACCGCAGTGAATACACTGGGCTACACGATCGGCACGACGCCTACCAGCAACACGCTGACCTTCAACACGGCTACCGCAAATCCGGCGGTTTCGCAGTTCGGAGCTGTTACGTCCACTAACTCGAGCAATTTCCAATTTGCTCCGCGACAGGTTCAACTCGCGGTGCGGTTGCAGTTCTAGTCGTATGTCTCAATTTGGGAGGGCGGTGGCTTCGGCTACCGCCTTTCTTTTTAAAGAAACGAGATTCTTGGTCTCGTTGAGTCGTTGCGTTTGCAATTGGTTTGATAGTCTGTGGCTGCCTCTCTCATAATTCTTTTGCAGACCGAGCTTCAGTGGTCTGTTTGCGCAGTTTATGAGGGTGCGTGTACTTCCCTGATCGCCTTATTACACGGAGCTTGCGGTGGGTGGAGAGTTGTTGGTATGGCGGGTCTGCGCAGAGCTGCGCGCGAGTTCGTGGAGGATGTTTTGCCGGGTCGTGCTGCTGGGTTTTCTGGCGGTGTGTAGTGCTGTGTGTGCGAGGGCGCAGACGGCGGTGGATGGAGCGATCCGCGGCAATGTGTATGACTCGAGTGGCGCTGGTGTTGTGGGTGCATCGATCAGGGTAACCGGGGTGTCTCCGGGTGCGCGGACCGGAATGCAGGCGGGAGAGTTGCGCGCGGTAACGGGGAGTGAGGGAGAGTTCGTCCTGGGGCGCGTGTCGCCGGGCGAGTATGAGGTCTGGGTGGAGGCGGCAGGGTTTCAGAGGATGGCGATGGGAAGGGTAACGGTTGAAGTGGGTGGCGTGGCCGAGGTAGTGGGGCGGCTGCGGGTGATCGGGGTTGGGGTTGCGGTGAGTGTGGGAGCTGAGGTTGAGGATGAGGGGCTGGAGGATGGGGTTGCAGCGGGTCTAGCAACTGTGGCCCGCTCAGGTGGGCGCGGCGAGTTGGAGAGGTTGCCGGTGAGCGGCAGACGATGGCAGTCGTTTGCGCTGTTGGGTGGCGTGGCGAGTGAGGATACTTCAGGAGACGGTCTGCTGAGCTTTCGCGGGTTGCCGGCGACGCAGAACAGCACGATGGTCGATGGTGTGAGCAACGATCAGAGCTTTGGCGCGGTGCCCCGGGGTTCGGGCGGAGAGGCTGTCGGGACGGAGGATGAACTCGAGGCGGGGTTCAGTAGCGCCGCGGGCCGGGGGAGGGCGTTTGGAGTGGGCACGGGGCGGCGGGTGGGTACGGCGTATACGTTCTCCCAGGAGGCGGTGCGGGAGTTTCGAACGAGCGTGCAGAACTACTCGGCTCTCTACGGACATGGTGCGGGAGGCATGATCCATACGGTGTCGAAGGGTGGGACGAATGTCCTCCATGGAGCGGTGTTCTATCTGGCGCGGGATAGTGCCTGGGCGGCGGCGAATCCGTTCTCCGTTGCGACCAGCTATACGAATGGGTTGGTGGCGAGCGGAGTGGTGAAGCCGCGTGATATGCGGCAGCAGTTTGGTGCAAGTGTGGGTGGGGCCGCGGTGAGGGACCGATTGTTCTACTTTTACACATTAGATGTGCAACGCCGGAAAGATCCGGCGGTGTCTTCGCCGCAGGATCCGGAGTTCTACAGGCTTACGCCGACGCAGAGGGCCCTGTTGGGGAACAGAGGGGTCACGGCGACGAAGGTAGATGCGGCGTTGAATTATCTGAGTAGCCTGACGGGGACGGTGTCGCGGCGGCAGGATCAGGACGTGAACTTTGGCAAGCTGGACTGGCAGCCGTGGAGCGGTCATAAATTTAGTCTCGAGTACAACCGGGCCCGGATGAATGCTCCGGCGGGAGCGCGGGGAGGTGCGGTGGTGGACCGGGCGAGGGCCAGCCTCGGGAGCAGCCATGGCAGCGTAGATGATTTGATGGGCCGATGGATGTGGGCGTCGAGTGCACATGTCAACAACGAGGTGCGGGTGCACTTCGGAAGGGAACTACAGTTCGAGACTACGCAGGCTCCGCTTCCGCAGGAGCCGGCGATCGGGCCGGATGGTTTGACGCCACAGGTGTCGATTGGGCCGCAGGGTCTGATCTTTGGTACCCCGGCTTCGCTGGGCCGGAGGGCTTATCCGAATGAACGTCGCATGGGGGCGAGCGAACTGCTGACGTGGGCACGAGGAAGACATCTGGTGCAGGTGGGTGGGGAGTTCGATGCGGTGCGGGACGAGGTTTCGGCGCTGAACAATGTGGAGGGTACGTTCAACTACGACAGTGGAGTGACTCGGGGGAAGGCTGGCGGGTTGGTGGACTGGATTACGGACTTCACGTTCAATGTGCATGCGTATCCGAATGGCGCGTGCCCGTCGATCAATGCGACGGTGCATGATTTTTGCTTCCGGTCCTTTACGCAAAGCTTCGGGCAGCAAGCGGTGGCATTCGATACGCAGGAGTGGGCGGGGTTTGTAGAAGATAGTTGGCGTATTGGCCGAAACTTCAGCGTGAAGGCGGGCCTACGGTATGAGTATGAGTTACTGCCGTTTCCACAGCAGCCGAATGGAGCTTTGGATGCCACCTTTGGCGCGGTGGGCGCTACGAGTGTGTTTCCAGAGGACCGGAACAATCTTGGGTTAAGGCTGGGGATAGGTTGGGAGCCGCTGGGAACGGGGCGTGGCACGGTCCGTGTCGGGTATGGGCAGTACTTCGGGCGGTTGGCGGGGGCGACGATTCGGAGTGCCTTGGTGGATACGGCCAGGGCGAGCTCGACGATGCATGTAAGGATTGCTCCCGGTACGGTTACAAGCTGTCCACAGGTGGCGAACCAGGGCTTCGGATATGAGTGTACTTATGTGACGGCTCCTCCGGCTGGAGTGGCGACGACGACGTCGGCGATGGTGTTCGACCGGCGGTTCCAACTGCCGGCGGTGCAGCAGGGAAGTTTCGCGTTGGAGCGCGGCTTCGGTAGGGGCGTGACTTTGAGTGCTACGTATCTGATGAACCTTGATCGGCAGTTGGCGGATTCTGTGGACATCAACATTGCGCCATCGACTGGGATGAAGATGTTCCAGGTCAGTGGCGGGACGGGAATGCGAGGTCTGCGGGATGGCACTACGTTTCAGGTGCCTGTGTATACGCAGCGGGTAAGTACGAGTTATGGGCCAGTGACGGATATCGTCTCGAATGCCAACGGGAGTTACAACGCGATGGTGTTGGAGGCGCGAAGGAGGAGCCGCAAGGGAGTGGAGTTTCGCGTGGCCTGGACCTGGGCGAAGGCGATCGATTTTGGGCAGAGCGGAGGCGCGGTGCCGAGGACGAATGGGCAGTTCGATCCGTTCGATGTGCGGTATGACAAAGGGCTTTCTTCTTTCAATCATTCGCATCGAATAGCGGGAAGCATGGTGTGGGAGCCGCGGGTAGCTGGGGTGCAGAGGTGGTTGAGGGAGGTGGCGGGTGGTTGGAGTGTTGCTCCGGTGTTTCTAGAGGAGAGTGGGAGGCCTTATAGCTATGACATCTTTGGTGGGAGTCGGTTGAGTGGTGGGAGGGAGAGTGTGAATGGGGCGGGAGGAGCAGTGTATCTGCCTACGGTGGGGAGGAATACGCTGCGGCTGCCGGATACGGTGAACCTGGATGTGAGGGTCAGTCGCGGGGTTCGGGTGAGGGATCGTGTTTGGGTAAGAGGAATGGTGGAGGTGTTCAATCTGGGGAATCGGGTGAATACTTCGGCGGTGTCGGAGCGGGCGTTTCTGGTGGGAGATGAGGTGAGTGGAGTAACTCCGCTGGTGTTTCAGGATGCCGCGGCGGTGGCTGCGGAGGGACTGAATGTGAGGCCGTTTGGTGTGGCGACGGCGGCGGGAACGGATCAGGCTCGGGAGCGGCAGGTTCAGTTGGGGTTGCGAGTGGAGTTCTAGTTTGTCGGGTCTATATTCTCTGTATCCTATGGGCTAGCATCCCGCAGGGAGAATGGTGGTCCATGGGCCTGATTGAGTTAGTGGCGCATCACGGGTATCTGGTGACGGTGATCGTGGTCTTTCTGGCTGCGGTGGGGATTCCGCTGCCAGTCTCGATCGCTCTGCTCGCGGGCGGCGCTGCGAGCCATCAAGGACTGCGGATGGAGGTCTTGCTGCCGCTGGTCTGGGGTGCTTCGCTGGTGGGAGATACTTTGCTGTATCTTGGCGGTCGATATACAGGCTGGTGGCTGCTGGCTGGAATGTGTCGGCTTTCGATGAATCCAGAGCAGTGCATCTTTGGATCGGCCGGATATTTTTACCGCAGAGGGCCGGGGACTCTGGTGTTCGCGAAGTTCGTTCCGGGGCTGGGGACGATGGCCGCTCCGCTGGCTGGGAGTTTGAATATGCGGTTCGGCCGGTTTCTGCGGATGGCGGCGTTGGGGGACTTGCTTTATTGTTCGGTGTGGCTGGGGGTGGGTTGGGTGTTCAGCGGATTTCTGCGGGAGATTGCTTGGGCGATGGAGTCGGCCCAGAACTATCTGCTGAAGGCGGTGGTGGTACTGGTAGCGGGGTATGGGATCGCGTTGCTGGTGTTCACGCTGCGGGCGCGGCGTTACCGGCTGATCGAGCGGATTACTGCGGCGAGTCTGCATGAGCGGCTGCAGGTGGCTGATCCGGAGCGGCTGATGATCATCGCGGATGTGCGGAGCCATGGATACTATGATCCGGGAATGCAACGGATCAAGAACTCGATCCGAGTGGAGCCGCATCGGCTGAAGGAGGAGCTTGCGGCGCTGCGGGAGTTCATGGCTCCGGAGTGTGAGATCTATCTGTATTGCAGTTGCATCCGGGATACGACGAGCGTGCGCGTAGCTCATATGCTGCAACAGGAGAACTGCCAGACTCGTGTGATCAAGGGTGGAATGAAGGCCTGGGTGAAGGCTGGCGGTGCGGTGGAGCTGGTTCCCGCTGGCGATGTGCAGCATCTGCCTCGATTCGATTAGGGTGCAACGTTCTTATCTTCTGACAAATGTTCTTATCGTCTGCTTAGGTGATTAGGACGATTGCAACAAAGAAAAGATGGAATTTCATGCCGATTGGATTTTTTTGCCGGCGCGGAATACTCGTCGTTTTTTATTGTCTTTACACCGGAGATCAGCGAAAGCGGATCTTTTGGATTCCTAGCACCAACTCCCGCGTGATTGGATTCCGCGCCTTTTGCTGACATCTCGTCGGCCGAGAGCGCCATGCGAAGCGGACCTTACCAGCAGAGCAGTATGGAGATCTGAAGTACATGAAGAACTTAATTCGAGTTGCAGGTAGCACAGCGTTGGCTCTATCTTTTGGAGCCGTTGCCTTTGGACAGAATTACACACAAGTGAATCTCGTATCGAACACGTCTGGGGTTGCTCCCACCACTGATCCAGAGCTGGTAAACGCGTGGGGAATCTCTCGCGGCCCAACCGGCAACTGGTGGATTTCAGACAATAAGACAGGCGTCAGCACACTCTACGCCGGAGCCGGTATAAAGGCCGCGCTTACAGTTACCATTCCAGCAAATCCTAATAACGAGAAGACGAAGATCGGCTCGCCTACAGGAACGATCTTTAACGACGTCGACTTCAACAGCAATCAGGACTTCATCCTATCGAACGGCAAACCGGCAGAGTTCCTCTTCTCGACCCTCGACGGAACGATTGCCGGATGGAACGCCACGGTTGCCCTCGCTGCCGGCGCAGCAGCACCCTCCACCCATGCCGTTACAGTTGTGACCACCAAGGATGGTTCCGGCTACACCGGACTCACCAGCTCCTTCGTCGAAGGCACACGCTTTCTGTATGCGGCGAACTTCGCTCTTGGCCGCGTCGACGTTTACGACAACTCCTTCCACATCGTTCACCTCGATGGGGGTCATCCCATTACTGCCGGGAATGGATCTTTCGTCGACTTGAATATCCCTACTAACTTCGCTCCTTTTAATGTGCAGGCCATTGGCCAGAACATCGTCGTTACCTATGCCATGCATGACGCGGGCTCGGTCAAGTCCATTCCTGGCCCTGGCCTTGGCTATGTCGATATTTACAGCTCGGCCGGTCAACTCCTACAGCGCCTCGACAATGGCGACCAACTGAACGCTCCCTGGGGCGTAGCCCTGGCACCGCTGGAGTTTGGTAGCGCCAGCCACGAACTCCTCATCGGTCAGTTCGCTGCCGGCGGCACCACTCAGTCGGCGGGCTTCATCGCTGAGTACAACCCGACCACCGGACACTTCGACGGCTTGCTGAAAGATGCCTCCGGTGCTCCGATCGCTATCAACGGACTCTGGGACATCACCTTCGGCAATGCAGGAAGCCCGCAGCCTGGTCCCTACGATCCTGCAGGTGCACCGGGAGCAGAGATGTTCTTCAGCGCTGGTCCTAACGGCGGTACGGCGGGTCTCTTCGGATACCTGAAGCCGGTATCGACGGACTTCGTTCAGGGCAACGACCAGTAGCCGGCGTCATCCTCCAAACCAGAGAGGCATCCGCGCGTTTGTGTGGATGCCTCTTTGTTGGTTGAGGGCTGCCGTCGGTCCCCCCACCCCCCGAGGGGTATTTCTGGGAATAAGTGGTTTGGATGCTTAGGCTTGCGAGGGCCTGGTGCCGCCAAAATATTGATTCCAAGCGGGTTGTGTCCAAATCCTTCAGCCAGCTTGAGTTACGGGTTGCTTTGACTCCTTTCCGGCCTTTTGGCCATGAGAAAAGCCCCTTGCCTGTTGGCCAAGGGGCTTTTCTTTTGATCTCTACTTCTATTTTAGCGGGGTTACCCAAACTAAAGTGCCACTTGGATGTTGTTGATTTGGTTCTGGTTAAGTAGTTTTTGGGGCTTGACATGCTATTTTGCTGGGATTTTGCGGAATTAAAAAACAAAGGCAAGACAACGGCGATAGAGCCGTCGTTCGCTGCACCCATCTTCGACAGAGTGGTCACGCCTTTGATGTGGCCTTTTTGAACGTAAAGGCTTGTCTTTCGTTGCCCCTTGACGCCCATTCAGGTAAAACTGCGTTGTATGACTTTCCGCTAAGTCTATGTTTTTTGGGGCAGTTGCGAGTCATATCTGACCCTTGTTTGCCTGCAATTCTTTCCGGAGAATAAGGGAATACATGGACGTTGCAGCAAATTTGTGTCGCGATTTGCCGAGGATGGACTGCCGTTCCTGGCCCAGCAGGCAAACGGAGTCGTCATGCCTTCTCAAATATCAGCGCGGCAGCGATTCACCAGAGCGGTCGTCCGAATCGTCGCATCCGGACAAGAATCGAATCT
This sequence comes from Granulicella sp. dw_53, assembly GCF_018449545.1. Classification (GTDB taxonomy): domain Bacteria; phylum Acidobacteriota; class Terriglobia; order Terriglobales; family Acidobacteriaceae; genus Edaphobacter. The sequence continues at coordinate 23,937 of NZ_JAAVUR010000030.1, forward strand.
CTCAGGAAGGATGGCTGACGAATCATGAGTAGCCACGGACAGAAGCAAAAGGAAGCGCCCCCACCTGTGGATGTCGACCTTGTCGCAGGTCACGCGGCGGTTAGCTTCATCAATACGTTACGCAACGACGCCGGTGTTCCGGTGGAGCATCTTTTGAGCGATAAGGACGTCCACTCGTGGATGCGCAAGATGGAGATTCCCGAACCGAACCTCAGGAAAGAGCTTGCGATTGGGGCTTTGCTTCGAACTGCCAAAGCCCTGCGTTCTATAGCACTGGAAGCGGTGCAGCAGAAGAAATCAGGCAAGCGTGTTGACCTGACAGCTTTGAATGGGTTCCTCGCTAGATCCGAAAGCCATCTCGAGATGCGTCAGCAAAAGAAGGCGATCGAAGTGAACCGTGCATACTTTGCCAACTCCGCCGAGCAGTTCCTTGCTCCCACAGCAGAGGCAATCTCAGACTTGCTCGCCAACGGTAATTTTGAGTTGATCCGTCAATGCGAAGGAACGGGCTGCGGTCTCTGGTTCCTTGACCGTACGAACGGCCGTGCACGCCGCTACTGCATTGAAGAAGCGTGCGGCACGCGGATGCGAGTGGCTGCTTACCGTGCAAAACAGGCTAAGCGCGAAGAAACGACCGCTGGGCTTACGCAATGATCCAAGAGCTCGACTTCCTAGAGACGGGCAAGTCAAGAGTCAGCAGAAGTCACTGAACAAGCGTATAAGAACGCTCCGCTCCTCCTCGATCGCTCAGAGGAGCGTTGAGCCTCACAACGCACACGAAGGACACTCCCTCCATTCTTAGGTGCATTGGCCCCTATCCCAACCGGACCTCCCTCCGTTGGTGACAATGGTGCTCGGTTCTAGCGGTGCTCAGGCGAAGCAACTGACAAACCGATTCGGCGGGC
>NZ_JAAVUR010000031.1 GCF_018449545.1 Granulicella sp. dw_53
CAGGAAACTATTATAAGGATCTTCCAGCGTCAGCATATAGGTGAGGGGATCAGAGTTCCCACTCCCTTGATCTGCTTCAACCGCTCGGTCCCTGAATATCTGTTCCCCCCATAGACTCGAGCATCATCGGTTTCAGTGCATACTTCAACTCCGGACTCAGATCCTGAGCCGCCTTCGGCTTCATCCCGTGTGCATTGCACCCGCAGAGCCGTTCTCCGTAGGATTTCGTCAGTCCTCGGGTCGCGTTGAACAGCATCGTTCGTGCGCGGACCAGAGCGGCCCGCGACCGGATCACCGTCAGATCCGCCTGTACCTCAGCGCTGCTGTGCTTCACTGGACACAACAGCCGTGGATCGATCCGCACCAGTCGTGCGAGCGTCATGGCGTCGAGCTGATCGTCCTTCTTCATCGCTGGCCTCCTTGTCTCCCGCGCCTCGAGTGTGTCGATAACTGGGAGCTTAACCCATTCTGCTGGAGACCGGCCTTCTCATCCGGGCAGTTTTCGCCAGGTCAGATTTTGCTGGGCTAGCAAGTGATAAACATGAGCCGCATCTTGTTCCTCATCGTCTCCCTTGGATCGAATCCAGCACTTCGTGACCTGAGTGAACATCTGATTCCATTTGGCTATCGGTCCGATAGGAACTTACCACGCATCGAGACACGGCTTTACGGATCGAATCCTCTGTACGCGATTCAATTGTGCAGTGATATTCGTTGACGCAATCACGCGTCCTTTGAATGAACGCCATCGAATCCGGGCGCAAACCAAGAGGAGCATTCCGTATGTCGAAGCTTTTAAAAAACAAACTCGCACTTGTAACCGGATCATCCCGCGGCATTGGGGCAGCAATCGCAATTCGTCTCGCTGCCGAAGGTGCCTATGTCATTGTTAACTACTCTGCAAGTCCTGAACGCGCACAAAAAGTTGTGGACGAGATTACGAAAGCCGACGGCCTTGCAGAGGCCGTCCATGCCGATCTTGGAAGTCCAGAGGGCCCGAAGACGCTGATCGCTTCAATCGATAAATGCTTCGGAGGCGAGTTCGGTGGCCGCTTGGATATCCTCGTCAACAATGCCGGTACGGCGGAGTTCGGACCCTTTCTTGAATCCTCGGATCAGTCTTACGACAAGCACTTCAACCTTAACGTTCGCTCCCTCATCGAACTCTCCAAGGATGCAGCGAAGCGCATGGCGAAATCTGGCTGGGGTCGTATCATCAATATCGGCGCGTCGTTTGGCGAAGGAGCCCCAATTCCGGGTGTGACACTGTACATCGCCTCTAAGTTTGCGGTTCACGGATTTACGCGTGGCCTGTCCCGCGAAGTGGGTTCAACTGGTGTGACCGTCAACGGAGTTCAGCCGGGGCCGACCAACACCGATCTTAGCCCTGAGGACGGCCCCGTCTCCGATTGGTTTAAAAAGCTCACCAGCCTTGGCCGTTTCGGCAAGGCCGAAGAGATTGCCGCTGCTGTGGCTTTTTTGGCAAGTCCCGAATCAGCTTTCATCAATGGTGAGAACCTCACTGTCGATGGTGGCTTTAACGCGTAGCGTGAAGTGCGGCACGTTTATAGCAATCTCCTGTGGGTGTATGTGGAGGCTTCGAGTCTACGGCCGTTTTCGCCAAGTAAAACGGCACTTCTTGAGCTTATCCACTCCATAGAAACGGGAAAATTGCTTCAACGCGTGCCGCACATTACGTCGTCGGATTGCAGGCCGCCTCTAACATACGACGCGTGTGGTTTCCGCATATTGCGCAGGTCGCTGTGTTTTGGGTTCTCCAGAGTCTGAGCGGATCGCCGGTGAGGCAATCAAACCTCAGGTGGGTGGTCCACTAGGCTTCACAATTTATCAAAGGCAGATGGACGCGAACATCGAACCAGGTCCGCACTTTTGCTGTCCCACGGTGGGAGCAATCGGCCTTTCATCAGAAACCTCAACAGCAAATAGAAAGAGAGATACGTATGGATCGTTTTGGAATTTTGGCAATACTTGAGGCAAAACCAGGCAAGGAACAGGAAGTTGCAGAATTCTTGAAATTCGCCCGGCCACTTGTCCTGCAAGAAGTTGGCACATCAACTTGGTTCGCATTCCAGACAGGACCAACAAGCTTCGGTATCTTCGATACCTTCGCCGATGAGGATGGACGCAACGCCCACCTTACGGGCGAGGTTGCCAAGGCACTCTTCGCAAAAGCGGAGGAGCTCTTCGCAAGCAAACCGCAGATCAGTATGGCTGATCTCCTCGCAACGAAATAGCGTCCATTCGTTAGATTTTGGGATCCTCTCATGACGAAACTTGCATATTGGAGAACGCAGTGCCCAGCCTTACTTTGAGAACTATAGAAGATGCCCCGGTTGAAACGAAGGAGCTGCTGACTGCGGCGGAAAAGCGCAACGGCTTCCTGCCGAATCTTCTAAGGGTGCTGGCAAATGCGCCGGTCGCCCTTGAGACTTATCTGACGGTGAGCGGTATCAACAACCGCTCCTCCCTTTCAGTCGCGGAGCGCGAGATGGTGCAGATTATAGCCGCCGCGACGCATGGCTGCGGCTTCTGCGTGGCGGGCCATACGGTCGCCGCCTACAAAAAGACCGGCTTGGATAAGGAGACGGTCGAAGCGCTGCGCAACCTCGGTCATGTGACGGACGCACGGTTGGACGCGTTGGCCAGCTTCACCAAAGCTGTTATCGCCACGCGCGGCAAGGTCGACGATGCCGTCTTCGGCACGTTCAAAGCCGCCGGGTTCACTGACCAGTCGGCGCTGGAGGTCATTCTTGGAGTCAGCCTGGCAACACTGTGCAACTTCGCCAACAATCTCGGTGGGGCGCCGCTTAATCCTCAGTACGAACCCTTTCGCTGGGACGGCATCAAGGCGGCGGCTGAATGAGCCATCCGTTGGCCGCACACGACGGCGTTGCCCCGGATTCCGGGCTTTCGGCTTGGCTCGATGCCAATGCGCTCAGCCTCGACACGTCGACGGACCTCACCGCTGAGGTGCTGCCGCGCCTCGCGGAGGGTGGGATGATCGGCAGCGGCATCCCCAAGGAGTTCGGGGGTACTGGCGGCGACGTCACCGACGTCATCGCGGCGATATCCGACGTGTCCGAACGTTCACTGGCCGCCGGTTTCGTGCTGTGGGGTCAGCGCTGCTACATCAATTATTTACTCCAGAGTCCAAATGCCAAGCTGCGCGACCGGCTTTTGCCTGACCTGCTCGCCGGTCGATTGGCAGGCGCAACCGGGCTCTCCAACGCTATGAAATTCCTCTCGGGCCTTGAAGAGCTTCAGGTCAATGCCCGAGAGACATCGGGCGACCTCGTGCTCGACGGGAGGCTTCCCTGGGTCACCAATCTTCGGCCGCAAGGATTTCACGTCGCCGTCGCGGTCACCGGCAAAGGTGGGCGCGGCAGCTTCATTGCCTCGCTGGCATTGGGTGACCAGGGCATTTTCCGTTCCGCCGACTTGGACCTAATGGGCATGCGTGCCAGCAACACTGCGGCCATCGCGATCTCCGGCGCTGAAATAGACGCCGAACGCATCATCCATCCCGATGCCCTGGCGTGGCTGCCGTCCACGCGTCCGGCCTTCCTCGGCCTTCAATGCGGCATGTCGATCGGGCTCGCCCGGCGGGCGCTTGCCGCGGCCCGCGCGGTTGAGGGATCCGGCCGCCTGGCACTGTCCGACGCGATCTCAGACCTCGAGAAGGCGCTGGCAAAACAGGAGGCGGCTTTGCACGAAGGTCTACGCGCGTCCACCTACAAGGCGAATCCAGCCGCACTCTTCCGCATCCGCATAGCGCTCGCCGAGGTCGTGGCGCAGGCTACCGGGCTCGAACTTCAGGCATCGGGTGGCCGCGCCTATCTGACTGTGCATAACGCCGGATTCGCCCGCCGCTGGCGAGAAGCAGCCTTCATTCCGATCATCACACCAAGCCTGGTCCACCTCAAAGCTGCGCTCACACAGCATCCGAACGAGACGTGACAGGCGCATCCCCGTGCTAGCAGAGTTCGATCTTGCACTGGAGCTTGGCGAAGTTATCGCCATCCTGGCCCCGAGCGGTCCCGAATCAGCTTTGATCAATGATAAGAATCTCACTGTCGATGTGGCTTTAGCGCTTAGCGTGAAGTGCGGCACGTTTAGCATGTGCCGCACTTCACTTCGTCGGATTGCAGGCCGCCTCTAACATACGACGTGCCTGGTTTCCGATTTCTTTACGTTCTTGCTCGATGAGATCTACGAATGGCTTGAGCACAGTCACCTGCGAGTTCTTGGGCCATGCCACGATTAGCTCCGCCCTGTACTCGTCGGGTTGCAGCCGTAGAAATCGAACGCCTTCGGGACGTAGATTCAGAGTGCACATTGGAACTATCGCAATTCCCTGGCCCCCAGCGACCAACGTGAATGTCGTTTGCATCAAGTCGGACTCGTATGCCACCTTCGGGGAGAACCCATGCCTCTGGCACATGGCGAGTATGGCGTCATGGACTGCCGGGGCTCCGTCACGGTGGAGAAGGATAAAAGGCTCCTCCGAGAGGTTCTCAAACTTTATCTTCTTAGCCGTGAAGGCATGACCAGAGGGAACTGCAACCAGAAGCGGTTCACGGAAGATTACCCTCACATCGAGCTCACGCGCCAACTTCTTCGCGAAAGGTAGTCGCGTGACACCGACATCAATCTCTCCCTGCGAAAATGCCGCTTCTTGCTGGAGTGGATTCATCTCTTTAAGGAGCAGTCTTACTCCAGGAAGAAGCTCTTTGTACTTCCGAACAATACTGGGGAGGAAACCAGCGGTGGCCACGCTGCAGAAGCCAAGGGTTAAAGTCCCAGTTTCTCCTCGAGCTGCACGCCGGGCAGCCTCGGCTGCATAATCGGACTGTTTCAGAGTTCGCAAGGTCTCCTGATAAAAGACCTGCCCCTGAGGTGTCATTCGTGCAGTCCTGCCGGAACGTGCAAAAAGCTTGATGCCGAGTTCCTGCTCCAACTGATTCACCGTCTTGCTGATCGCGGGCTGCGAGATATGCAGGAACCGGGATGCCTCACGGAATCCCTTCTGTTCAGCCACCGCCACAAAGTAACGCAGATGCCTTAATTCCACTGATAACTCCTGAATATCATTAAGATGATTCTCGCTCATCAATAGAATCATTTCTTTACACAAAGTCACTCTAGGAGCGATCGTTATGGAGACGACTAGTTGCTTTACACTCGACGTTTCATGACTGCCGTTGCAACGCCTTCACGGACGCCAGCAGTGCTTCCTCAGCACTCGGAACGATTTCTTCTCAGTTGTTGCCAGATCTCTAGATGTGATTTTTCAGAAGTTTGTTGTCCATTCGATCGAGAACTGGGATGCTGAAGTTGCGAACAAGCAACACTCCAGGAGATCGAATGGACTATCACTATCATGCCCGCCCGCCGCTCGTGCGCTATGAGCATCCCGCTCTGGGCGACATGGTCCACTTCGACATCAAGCGCCTGGTGCGTATCCAGCGGCCATCGCACCGCGTCACCGGCAACCGCCGCGACAGCGTCAAGGGCATCGGCGCCGAGTTCCTCCACATCGCTATCGACGATCACTCCCGACTTGCTTTTACCGCCATGTATCCCAACCAGAAGGAAGAATCATCGACACACTTCCTGGCCGCCGCAACCCCATGGTTCAAAGGCTTCGGCATCCACCCCACCCGCGTACTCACAGACAACGGACCATGCTATGTCGGCAGACACTTCCAGAACGCCTGTCATGCGCTCGGACTCAAGCACCGCAAGACCAGACCTACACCCACGCACCAACGGCAAGGCGGAACGCTTCATCCAAACTGCGCTCAGAGAATGGGCCTACGCCCAGATCTATCAAAACTCCGAGCAAAGCACGTTACTCGGCGTGGCAAGCATATCGATTTTGTCCACAATCATCAGGTATTGCGCGAGTATGCGGAATATCTGATGGAGAATGCGGTTCATTTACTTCATACTTGACCATTCGTTCCAGAAACAGTATAACGGCGCAATGGCACGAATAAAGGAGTTCGATTCGCTCGTTCCCCAATTTTACTCACAGCAACTCGCCGATCTGACACGCGGCGCTCAACGGGCCGAGATTGATTCAGGCCACCTCTTATTTCTGGAACAGCCGGCGGAATTGGCTAAAACCATCGCGACTTTCTTGGATTCTTTTCGAATCTGATAGCAATAACCTAACGACGATCTTATGAAATTTGTTGACGAGGAGTTTTGATTTGATGAACCGACGCGCTTTCCTTGCAGCATTGTCAGCCGCAGCCTTAGCTCGGGGAGCCAATGCCGCCTTCGCCTCTGTCGCTCCCCCGCGAAAAAAAGTGGTTATCGTTGGCGGAGGACTAGCTGGACTTTCCTGCGCCTACGAGTTGCGGAAGTACAACTTCGATGTTGTCCTTCTCGAAGGCCAGGGGCGCGCAGGAGGCAGAGTTCAAACACTGCGAGAAGGACTGTATCAGGGTCTTTCAGCTGAAACAGGAGCGACTCGGATTCCTGACACTCATGAACTTACGCTTTCCTACGTGCGCGAATTCGGTCTGACGCTGGAACCCTTTCGTAGCGGCGATTTCGCAGACGTCGTTCATCTGCGAGGGAAAAATTATGTTGGCGGTCACAACCCCGAACCGGATTGGCCGCTGCAACTGACCGCAGAGGAGCGCCGCCTGGGCCGCAAAGGTTTGGCCCAACGTTACATGGCTGGCCCATTACAATCACTAGTAAAGGGTGATGAAAATTCGCTCAATGTGCCGAAGGCCATTCTGGAGCAGGATAACGCAACGCTTGGTGATTACCTGAAGAAACAAGGTCTTTCTCCGGACGCCATCGAGCTTTTGACTGTGGGTGGGGATACCACCGTTAGTGCTGGATTGCTTTTTCTGGTTGAACTCAATGAGCAGATATCTCGCCAGTATTTCCACATCGCGGGTGGCAACGACCTGCTTCCGGCGGCGCTGGCAAACCAGCTCGGCGGAGCCGTCCGGTATGGATGCAAAGCGGTAAGCATTGGACAGGATGACGGCGGTGCCTGGGTGGTGATTGAAAATGCAGAGGGCCACGAGACCGTTCGCGGGGACCTTCTTGTGACCACGCTTCCGTTCTCGGTATCCAGAAATCTCTTTTCCGACGCCCGTATACCGGAAGATAAGCAACGCGCCATTCGGGAGCTGAAGTACTTTGCAGTCGATAAGATCTTCCTTCAAATGCGAAGCCAGTTCTGGAAAAAGAACGGCCAGAGCGGATTTGCCAATACCGATCTCCTCTCCGAGCGTTTCTGGTCGCTGGGGCCTGAACACGCCGACCAACGAGGTCTTCTGTTGTCCTATGTCATCGGAAATAAGGCCGCAAAGTTGGACCAAATGGATATGCAAAGCCGCATTAAACAAACACTCGCGGATGCGGAAAGTGTGTTCCCTGGAGCGGACGAACACTTTGAAGGAGCTCGAACAAAGAGTTGGGGTCAGGACCCGTGGCAGCTTGGTGCTTTTCCGGCATTCGCTCCCGGTCAACTCAGCTCTATTCCCCTGAACGCACGCAGGGAAGGCAGAATCTTTTTTGCAGGAGAGCACACATCCCGCTACAACGGCTGGATGCAAGGTGCCATTGAATCGGCGCATCGGGTGGTGAAGGAAATACGCGCGTAAGTAAAAAACATCCGCGAAAGGCTGGGTTTTGCATCCGGAGATTTTATGGATGCATCAAGGGCCACATCACTTCCGATGTGGTCCTTTCTTTCTCTTTCTTTGATCGCTTCGACAACGCCACAGGCTTTGGCTCGGTTCCCGAACGGTTCTATTTCCCGATGCAGAAGGTAGAAGAGGTCAGCGCGAGTATGCAGAGTATTTGATAGAGAATGTGGTTCATTTCCTTAATATTTGACCGACCGTTCCAAAAAAGGTATAACAATGCAATGGCACGAACAAAAGAGTTCGATCGGGAATAGGCCCTCGAACGAGGCCGTCTCAGAGAGAGTTCGGAGTGGGCGCGAGGGGCTTGAACAAGTGTTCAAGCACTGTTTGGTGCAAGCAAGGGACGCTCGCGAACTAAAGAATTCATCTTCTGTTTCCGCGTTGGAGCAGTTCCTGGTCAATGTTTTTCGGTCTTCGCCTCATGGCGAAGACACGCAACCAACTACATAACCTACAAAGGAGACTCAAGTGACAGTACCGACAATCGCGCAAAAGGGTCCATATCCTGTTGAAGTTGAAATCGGCAAGAGCTACTACTGGTGTTCCTGTGGAGAGAGTAAGAGTCAGCCCTTCTGTGACGGCAGCCACGCCGGCACAGGTCTCTCTCCGATAAAGTTCGAGGCCGCAGAGACCAAGACGGTTTACCTATGTGGCTGCAAGAGCAGTAAGAGTGGCGTTTTCTGTGATGGTAGCCACGCTGCGCTCTAAAAATCGTTCCGACACATGCGGTCGGGGGATCGAAGTGCCGACACAAGTCGGTTCTTCAATACCTGGCTAACTTTCCTCCAGCATGACCACCGTCGCGGCCTGATTCCCGTCAGGCGCGATCTCTTCTAATTCAATCTCACAGCCGCCGTGAGCGGCGATCGATGGAGACCATCATGAACATGATTAACCAAGCCACCCCGCAATCGGCGGGGGCTCTGACCTTCAGCCCCGACGGGGTCCTCTTCGTAGGCGACAGCAAGCTCGGGGCCGTCTTTGCCTTCGAGACGGAACGCGGCCAGGCTCCAGCCTCGCTGGATCCCTTTCTCTTCGAGTCGATCGACGAGAAGATCGCCGGAGCGCTGGGCGTAACGGCGAAAAGCCTCGTGATGAAGGGGATGGCCGTCCACCCCGTGACGCGCGAGCCATACCTGTCAGTTGGCGTGCGAAACGACGATCGCCTGGAGGCCGCGGTTGTGAGCGTCTCGCTTGACGGCGAGGTCCACCCATTTGACCTCTCATCGTCGAAGGTGACGATGCACCAACTCTCCGACGTTCCCGACGAGGGCAAGACCTTTCAGTCGCGTGCCGGCTTTTTCCCATATCCACCGACGGCGGTCTTCGAGGAGAAGGCGCGTACGCCGGTCCGTTCCATGACGATCGTGGATCTAAAGTTTCACGCCGGGGAGGTGTTCGTCGCCGGCGTCTCGAACCGGGAGTTCTCCTCCACGCTGCGGCGGATCTCCTATCCGTTCACCGGGGCGGCCAGCGAGACCCAACTGGAAATCTACCATCTCGCTCACGGCCAATACGAAACGCGTGCGCCAATCCGGACCATGGAGTTCGCCACCATTGACGACGAGGACACGCTCGTCGCCGCCTACGCCTGCAGCCCGCTCGTCACCATTCCGGTCTCAGCACTGAAGCACGGCGCGAAGGTGAGGGGAAAGACGATCGGCGACATGGGCAACGGCCAGCCCATCAGCATGGTCGCCTACCGTGACGGCGACGAGGACAAGCTATTCATCACCAATCTCGGTCGCGGTCCCATGATAGTTCCGCTCTCCGGAATCCGCTCCGCCGAAGGTTTCACGCCCGAGAACCGGCCGACCCAGGGCCCTATGCTGGACCAATCGCCCTTCATGCCGGCCGGCCCAGTCGGCAAACAGGTGCTGTTCGTCGGATCCTCGGTGTTGGCGGCTCTGTTCAGCAACCGCTTCTTCGTCTCGCTGACCCGCTACGCAGATACCGGCGATCTGACGCTTGAGACCCTGATGGTCAGTCCTCTGCCCGCACGGATAGACAAGATCTGGGTGGAGGCGGATTTCCCAGGCGTCCAGTTCACGCTAAAGCACGCGTCGTAAAGGCGGGCTCGGGCCGTGGGACTAGCCTCCCCCCGCGCAATTGATCTCATCACCAGCGTGCTGCTCCACAACACAGAACCGAAAGAAAAAGAAAAGGAAAAAATATGACGAGGCTTACCCTCCTCTCAGCAGCAACCGCCCTCATGATCGCCGCTTCGGCTTTGGCACCCGCGCCGGCTCAGGCAGCCCCCGTGTCTGCGGCCGTCGAATCCTCACGAGCCGCAGCGAAGCTGCAGTACGCCGGGGCTCTGACATTCAGTCCGGACGGGGTCCTATTCGTCGGCGACAACATCAGCGGCGCGGTGTTCGCCTACCCAATGAGTGAAGGGGCGGCTCCCACGACGGCGTCGGCTTTGGACATCGAAGTATCGATGACCGGATCGCCGCGCTGCTCAAGACGCCCAAGTCCTGCGTCCACATCAACGGTATGGCGGTCCATCCCACCAGCCACGACGTCTATCTGTCGGTTTCGTTCGGCGCTGGAAGCCCAGCCTTGGTGAAGGTCTCGCCGGCCGGCGTTCTGTCCCGGGTGAATCTGGCGCACACCAAGTCCACGAGTTGGGTTGTCCCCGATGCTCCGACCCTGGACGAGCACTTCCGCGACCGGAATGGCGATGGGCCCTTGCCGACGGCCGCCCGGGATCACCTCAAGGCGATGACGCCGATGCGGTCCATGACCATTGTCGACATGAAATTCCACAATGGAGAGCTGTTCCTCGCGGGCATCTCTAACGAGGAATTCTCATCGACGCTTCGGCGGGTGTCCTATCCCTTTGACGGTCGGTCCTCATCGACTGCCGTTCGAATTTACCATGTTGCCCACGAGCGCTATGAGACCCGGGCGCCCATCCGCGCCATGGCGTTCGCCACCATCGATGGCCGGGACACGCTCATCGCCGCCTACACTTGCAGTCCGCTTGTCGTGATCCCGACCGCGGACTTGAAAGACGGCGCCAAGGTGACCGGTCGGACCCTTGGCGATATGGGCAACGGACAGCCGCTCAGCATTGTTTCGGTGTCGTTCCATGGAGATCCGAGCCTGTTCGTCACGAATGCGGGCCACGGCCCGCGCATGATCCCGATTTCCGGCTTGCAGAAGGCGGTTGCCTATCTGCCTGAAAACTCGCCTCATGGCGGCGTGGGAGACTGGCGCGCCGAATACCCGCTGGGCCCTGTGGGCAAGTCGCTGATGTTTGTCGGGTCATCCCTGTTTGCGGACAAACTTGACGACAAATACCTGGTGTCCGTGACCCGTGACGCTCCTTCCGGCTCTCTCAATCTTCAGGCGACGCTGACGTTTCCGTATCCGGTCAACAACCTGGACGAGCTCTGGTCGGAGTACGACTTTAAGGGCGGCGAGCGCGGAAAGTGATCGCTGTCCTCATAGCCTGGATGGCGCTGGCCTCGAGCAGCGCCGCTCCGCAAGTGGTGTCGATCTCGCCAGCGGCGAGGTCGATCCCGGCAAACACCCTCCGCATCTATGTCACCTTCAACCATCCGGCGCGGGGGGTGGTGGCGACGCGGGATCTACGGCTACTCGACGACGCTGGTCGGACGATCGACGGGGCTTTCATGGACTTCGGTCAGGATCTCTGGAGTCCCGATGGCCGGCGCCTTACGGTCTTATTTGACCCAGGTCGCGTCAAACGGGGCGTCGAAGGGGACGGCGAAAGCGCCGCCCCTCTTCAGGTCGGCCACAGCTTTACAGTCGAAATATCCGGCAAGCGCTTTCACTACCAGGTCACACCTGCGGTTCGCACAGCCATCACCCCGCAAACCTGGCGCCTTGCCTTGCCCAAGGCCGGGTCGCGTGAAGCCCTTACGGTTACATTCGACCGTGAGATGGACGACGCTCTTCTGCGCGACCAACTCGAAGTTGTAGACGCTCAGGGACAATCCCAACCTGGGCAGGTGACAGCGTCCGCCAGCGGACGAGTGTGGTCTTGGCGTCCGAAGCACGGCTGGCGCATCGGCGCCTATCGACTCGTTGTAGGGAGCAGTCTGGAAGACGTCAGTGGAAACCGGGTTGGGGAAGCGCTCGACCACGACGTCGGTTCACCGGACGCGCCCCGCGAGAGTTTGGACGTCCGTTTCATGGTGGAGCGTCATCAGGAGTGATTTATGACTGAGATACCGATCCGCATCTCTCCTCAAGCCAAGGTGCTCCCCGCAAACACCCTGCGTTTCTACATACATTTTCAGAGGCCAGGAGAGGCGCACTTCGATCGTGACCGACTCTGGTTGCTGGACGAGCAGGAGCAAGTGGTGCGTGACCCTTTCCTCGTGCTGTCGCAAGAGCTCTGGTCGCCTGATGGGCGCCGCCTGACGGTGTTGATGGAGCCGGGAAGAATCAAACGCGGTATTGGGGCAGACCCGACTCACGACCCGGCTCTTGTCGTTGGGCGGACGTACAACCTTGTCATCACGGCGCTCGCGCAAACAACGCGCCATACGTTCCGCGTAAGCGATCCAGTTCTGGAAGCCGTCGACGAGGCCGACTGGCGTCTCGTCTCTCCAACAGTGGGGAGCCTCGATCCCGCCATCGTGCACTTCGACAGGGTTATGGACGCCGCGCTTTGCGAGGACGAGATCGGAGTCTTGACCCCTTCCGGAGAGGTCGTTCAGACCCGTGTGTCACTCGCACCGGACGGAACCGCAGCGCAGCTTGTCCCGAGCCACCCTTGGCGCGCCGGGGAGCACCGCCTCGTCGTCTCTGAACGTCTCGAAGACGTTTGTGGCAACAGGTTGGGCGAGGCTCTGGACCATGACCTGAGCGCGAGCGGACGACCGCGGGCCGGGATGATCAACTTCACTCCGCGCGGCGCCAACGCGCCCTCGTCTACTCAGGCGGTGAGCTGACATCAGGCTGGAAGATGGCTCGCGCCGGCACGGAAGCATCGCACTTTGGCGCTTGCCATACTGCTGGCGGAGATCCCACCACAAAAATTTGCGGCGCTTCGAAGAGATCGCTACTACCGCGCTTTTCTTCGGCTCCAGCGACTCCAGCTTCATCAACGGTGTCGAACTCTATGTCGATGGCGACCTGTCCCAAATCTAACTCAGCCTTTTCACGTCCGGTTCTTAGGGGAGGGAGCGGCAGCAATGCCGCTTCCTTAGCCACAGACGCATTTATTTACGATCCTTATCAGGACTGATCGTGGTCTTCTAATCCACGTTTGAGGTATCCCCCTGGACTGGCTCCAGCGCTGGCCTCTCGCAGGAAGCGAAAGAAGCGTTTGCGCATGGCAACTGGGAAAAGCTCACGAATCGCGATTGATGAATAGACGATTAGATGGCAAGCTGCCATGGAGTTTCACAATGCGCGGAGCTCTCGTTGTAGCAAGGTCTTCCAGACACCGCACTGTGTCGTAGCTCTGGCCCAGATTCATAGAGGCTGCTCGTCAAGCAAGGTGTCCCAATTGGTTGTGAGAATGTCGACCGAATTTAAAGAAACCAATCTTCGTGAAGCTTCCCGGGTAGCCATTGTTCATCTGGGATCATTTACCGAAGTAGACTCTCCAGTGCGCGGCGACCGAGGGATGCAACAAACTCCTTGGCCACACGAAGGGGCTCCCTACGCTCATCGCCCTTATAACCAAGCCGCCTTTGCATGGCGGAAGTTATCTCGTCCCAGAGAGGAGGGAGAGGTGTTCCACTATTTATTCTCTCGACATTTCGGCTGAAACCGGCACCGACGAGGACTGCCGCTCCGCGGGTACCTCCCTTTCGCCAGAGGCCGGCATTGATCTGTTGGATAGTTGGGAAATCGGGAAGGTCACAATATTCATCTTCTCCTCGTTCTTTTCCTGATACCAGCCAAGTTCCTGATGTAAGGCGTTAGCCAATGCAAATGACTGAAATACACACATCGCATAGGGTACCTGGAACTGCACGGAGTTCTTTCGATGCCTTGCACGCGCCAGGGAGCAGAGTTCACTCAGCGGTTTTTGCTGTTGATTTTGTTTGTTTTCCGATCTGCGTGAGGTCGGGACTCCTGCCGGCGTCACGCCGTCTTGGATTTTCCCGGCGTCTGTCCGTGGGCCTGAGAAGCATGGCTGCGTCTTGGCAATCTTGGCGTTACGGCAATCGGCTACGTGCGAGTCTCGCGTCTTTCGAGCCGTTCGCTTTCCACGCGCTCCTATCGCTACTCCATCGTTGCGGTGGGTTGCGGAAATGACCTCACGATGATGAGGTGGGGCGCTACTTTGTAGAGGCGGATTGAGGTGGGGCGGTTGCGATGAGGGCGGCGGGAACTTCGATGGCGCCTACCTTGTCGCCGATGAGGTCGTGGATTCCGACGCGGAGGTAGTACTCGCCCTTGGCGGGGACGGCGATCTGTTGCTGGTAGCGGATGCCTTCTTTAAGGAACTGCTGGTAGCCCTGGGGTTTGACGAAGACGTTGACGGGGTTGGATTGCTGGGTGAAGAGCTGGCCGTCGCGGTCGTAGGCGAGGGTGACGAACTGAAGGGCGACCTCGCGGGTGGTGTCGGGGCGGGTGGGCATAGTGATGTCGCCGGGATTGACTGCGTAGGCGATGGTGATGAGTCGGTAAGGGGGCTTGGATTTGGGCGAGGCGGTGTTGCCCTCGGCGAGCCTGGCGCTGGGCGTGGGGCTGGCGATGAGGAGGGCTTTGAAGATGATTTGGGTGGGGGTGGGGGCTCCGCGCTGCATGGCGGTGCGCATGGTGTCGAGGCTGTTAGGTGTTGTGGTGGTGGCCTGGGATGGTTTGGATTTGGGCTGCGAGCCGGAGGGTTCGACGTAGTAACCGTCACGATAGGCGAGAGCGTAGTCGCCGGAGGCGAGGTAGACTTCGATCTTGCGGAAGCTGCCGGTATCGCCTTTGGTGGTGGGGATGTAAGCGAGGGTGTAGTAGTTGGAGCCATGGTCGAGGATTTTGTCTACGGCGTGGCCGATGTCGTTGATGTTGGTGTAGACCTGGCCGCCGGTGGCCGCTGCCATGCGGCCCATGGTGCTGTGCTCGTCGCGGGTCAGGGTGTTGAAGTTATCGGCATCGCCGAGAGCTGTGGCGCGATTGTAGATGTACCTGGTGGCAGAGACGTCGGAGAGAGGCGTGTTGGTGAGGCCGCGCAGATCGACGGGATAGACGGCTACCTGGCTGCGGGCGAGGAGGTTCATGGTGTCGCGGAATTTGGTCTGGAAGGAGCCGGTGGTGGCGAAGGCGAAGCTGAGAGGAAATGAGCCCGATAGCCAAATGAGGTTTTTGCGTCCGGGCATGCCGGAGAGATAGCGCGCCAGTTGGTTCATGGCGGCGAGGGTGTACTGGATGCGGTTGCTGTTCTGATCCCTGACCTGCTCCACTTCGTTGCGGCGCATGCCGGAGGCTACCCAAGGCGAGCCGCGCAGGTTGTCGGACATGGGTTCGGCACCGATGGCGTCGGGAAGAACGGAGGAGGAAAACGTGTTTTCCCTTTTGTTGAAGGCAGCGAGGAGAAGCTGGGGGTCGGAGGTGAGGCCCTGAAGGAGGCTGAGATGAGTGGTGAGGCTGAAGACGGCGAGGCGAGTGCTGGGCTTCATGGATTTCTGAAAGGCGAGCAGCTGCTGCTGGGTGTTGGCCTGCTTGTCGGCGGGGGTGTTGAGGTTGTCGATCAAGAGGATGTCGATAGGCGCGTTTTCAGGCGTGAAGGTGAAGTTGGTGTAGATGTTGGGTTCGGCGGGGGGCATCGGGGGAGACTTGGCGAGGTCGGCGGCGGTGGGGGCGGAGTGCTCGTCGAAGTGGGAGATGGTTTGGGGAGCGCCGCTCTCCTGGAGGCTGAAGTCGGACTGTTTGAGGTCGTGGATGGGGTTGCCGCGGGAGTCGGTGACGGTGACATCGACGATGACGAGCTGGGCGCCGGTGCGGAGGGTGGGAGGAGCGGGAGTCTGCGCGAGGGTGCTCACAGGCAGGGCAAGGCAGAGGGCGGCGGAGAGACGAAGGCGCATACAGCTCCTTACACGGCTGCAAGTGTAGCGAAAGCCATGTCCTTCTGTCCGGGTTTCTGATGAATGTCGAGTGTCGTGCTTAGGCGACAGACTTGTTCAGGCGGTGGACTTCGGTCTTGTCGCAGTGGGGTTTTTCCACTATGACGCAGAAAATAACATCGGCTCCCCATCAAAATCCCGACATCGGGATTTCAGTCGAGAGGGGTCCGGGGGAAACCGCTTCTGTTGTCTCCGGACCCTGTGATTGCGCCTGGTGAGTTATTCAACGATATCCTCAAATACATCCTGGCTAGCTTGCCCGACGCCTTGCGCGTCCCAGAGATCGCACAAGTCAGTTTCTTGACCGGTGGGTACCAACTCGGCGTGGCTCGGTCGTGGGAGGGCGGCGGTATCAGAAATCTCTTCATGGATCGGGCAGTGTTTGTGTCCGGTGTGCTCGAAGATCACGCGGCAGTAGTTGCACTCCACGGCTGCAACCTCGTCAATCTCCGGGTCGTCACATCGTTCGCAGTTACCATTAGCGAATTTGTGGCTGTGCTCCTCGCAGTACCATTCTGGCTCGTCGCGGCGTTTCTTCGGCCGGTACTGCTGCGTGTCTTTGGCTCTTGCTACATTTAGACGCTAGGACGGTTACATCATAGCCGGGAAGTTCTAAAAGCCGTTGATAGCCGCTAGCCTCCTCGTAAGGATGTACACCTTCGCGCTGGCTGCTTTCAATTATCTGTACCTCGACCGTCTGTGCGTCGTCCAGTTCCAGAGTGCGGGTCGGAAC
>NZ_JAAVUR010000032.1 GCF_018449545.1 Granulicella sp. dw_53
AAACGAGGGAAATTCGACAGCTTTGCATTTGTCCTGAAAACCTCCGTATTCGCTACACTGCCAAACGATGCCCCGCCGAGAGCTGCTGACCTCCTCAGAGCGCGTTGAACTGCTCGCCTTCCCGACGGATCAGGGAGAGTTGATTCGGCTGTACGCGTTGACGAAGGCCGACATAGCCTTTATTCGGCAGCATCGCGGCGACCACAACCGCCTCGGGATTGCCGTGCTGATGATCTATCTCCGACATCCAGGCCGAGTGCTGGCCGGGAACGAAAACCCTCACGCCCCTGTTCTCGATATCGTTGCCGGGCAGCTAGGGATTTCGATCGAGGTGTGGCATGTATACGCGGAGCGCGATGCTACACGTCGAAGCCATCTGCTTGAGCTGCTGCCTCGATTGGGAATGGAGCAGTTCGGAACCAAGCACTATCGGTCTATCTCGGCGTGGCTCGATCCCACGGCGTTGCAAACCACGCGCGGAGTTGTTCTCGCTCAAGCAGTGGTGGAGGAACTTCGGAAGCGCCTGATCGTACTGCCTTCGGTACCAGTGATTGAACGGCTCTGTGCGGAGGCAATGACGCGGGCGCAGAGAAAAGTCTTCGCCCTCCTTACCGAAGGGCTAGACGATGAACACCGCGCCAAGCTCGACCGGCTCCTGGAGCAGCGTCAGGGTAGTCCGTACAGTACGCTCGCCTGGTTGCGAATGCCGCCGGGAGCGCCCACGCCGCGGGCTGTCCTTGGACATATCGAGCGGCTTAGTGCAATCCGTGACCTTGCGTTGCCGCCCGATCTAAGCCACAAACTCCATCAGAATCGATTGCTGCAGCTCGCCCGCGAAGCCGGCCAGACAGCGGTCTATCAATTCAAAGAGTATGAGCAGACACGGCGGCACGGCACACTGGTCGCACTGATGATCGAAACAGCCGCAACGCTGACCGATGAAATTGTCGACCTAAATGACAGGCTGATCGGAAGCTTCTTTACAAAGTCGAAGAACAAGTACGAGCGGGCCTTTGCCGAACAAGGCAAAGCCATCAACGACAAAGTTCGGCTCTACGCAAAGGTCGGAGCTGCGCTGGTCGATGTCAGGGAGCAAGGTCGCGATCCTTTCGCCGCGATCGAGGCGGTCGTGCCATGGGAGAGTTTCTCTGCCAGCGTGAAAGAGGCGGCTGAACTCGCGCGGGGTGAGGACTTCGATGCGCTCTCGCTCATCGGAGAACACTATCCTCAGCTCCGGCGCTACGCCCCCGCGTTGATCGAGACTCTTCAACTTCGACCCGCTCCGGTTGCTCGCGAGTTGATCGAGGCTGTCGAAGTGCTGCGGGAGATGAACTGTGATGGGCTGCGGAAAGTGCCCCAGCACGCTCCCTTGGGCTTTATTCGAAAGCGCTGGGAGGCGTATGTGGTCGGTCCTGAAGGGATCGACCGCCGATTTTATGAACTCTGCGTCATGGCTGAGCTGAAAAACTCCCTGCGTTCCGGGGATGTCTCGGTCGTTGGCTCCCGCCAATTTCGCGACTTCGAGGACTACCTGATGCCGCGCCCCGAGTTTGCTCGCAGGCTCACAAACGGTGAGTTCCACGTTGCCGTGCCTACGACCGGAGCGGCGTACATCGAGGAGCGGATCTCGCTATTGCAGAGTGCTCTCGACCAGACCAATGCTCTCGCCCGGGAAGATAAATTGCCGGATGCAGAGTTGAACAGTTCGGACTCACGATCAGCCCACTTGAGAACAGCGTTCCGAAAGAGGCCGAGGCTCTCCGGGATGCCCTGAGCAGTATGCTTCCACACGTCAAGATCACGGACCTACTGATGGAGGTAGAACGTTGGACCGGTTTCACCCGGCATTTCGCACATCTCAAATCGAACGAGCCGGTGAAAGATCCATCGCTGTTGTTGACCGCTATTTTGGCGGATGCGACCAATCTCGGCCTTGGAAAGATGGCTGAATCCTGCCCGGGCACAAGTCCCGCTAAGCTCTCCTGGCTGGTCGCCTGGCACATTCGCGACGAAACCTACTCGAAAGCTCTGGCCGAAATCGTCAACCATCAGCACCACATTCCATTCGCTACGCACTGGGGCGAAGGCACCACATCCTCTTCTGATGGTCAGCGCTACCGCGCGGGCGGCCGGGGCGAAGCCGCAGGCCAGGTGAACGCGAAATATGGAAACGATCCCGGCGTCACCTTCTACACTCACGTCTCCGATCAGTACGCACCGTTCCATACTAAGGTCATCAACGCCACCGTTCGCGATGCGACGCATGTGCTCGATGGCCTGCTCTATCACGAGTCCGAACTGCGGATCGAAGAACACTACACCGACACCGCCGGCTTCACCGATCACGTCTTCGCTCTCTGTCACCTACTCGGCTTCCGCTTCGCGCCTCGCATACGCGACCTGGCAGACAAACGTCTTTATGTGCCGGGCAAGCCTGCGCAATGGCCAGCACTCAGCTCCATGATCGGTGCTTCCATCAATACGAAGATCATCGAACAGCAGCTCGGCGAGGTGCTGCGGCTGGCCACATCCATTCAGCAGGGCACCGTCACCGCGTCTTTGATCCTGCGCAAACTTGGCTCGTACCCCCGACAAAATAGCCTTGCTCTCGCGCTGCGTGAGATCGGAAAGATCGAACGAAGCCTTTTTATGTTGGCCTGGCTTGAAGATCCAGCGTTACGTCGGCGGGTCACCGCCGGTCTAAACAAGGGTGAGGCACGGAACTCGCTGGCACACGCCGTGTTCTTCAATCGGCTGGGCGAAATTCGTGATCGATCATTTGAGAATCAACGGCATCGCGCAAGCGGGCTGAACCTGGTTGTGGCAGCGATTACGCTCTGGAACACGGTCTACCTAGAGCGCGCAACAGAACAGATGGCGAAATCACGGCAGTTCGATCCCGCCCTGCTCCAGCACGTCTCTCCGCTTGGCTGGGAGCACATCAATCTCACGGGCGATTACTCTTGGCACACCAATAAGCGGGTGGCCAAGGGAGGCTTCAGACCCCTCCGAAGCCCAAGAAACACCTCCGGCGCGCCTTAGCGTACATAAAATTCCCTTTCTTGAGCTGCCCCCTACCTGCGTTCACATCGCCGATGCCTGCTTTGCGTTGGGCGGCAGCAGCGCACTTTACGACACTTCACCGCTGCAACGACGGTTGCGTGACCTTCACGTTGCGGCACAACACGGTGCTGCGCAACAACGACACTACGTCGGTGCCGGCAAACTGCTGCTGGATAGCTCTATTGCTAATTCCAAACCCGGCGGCTCTTGAAGAATTCGCTCTCTCTTCTTGCGGTAGCTGCAAAAGGCGGGCCCCATCGAATGGATAAGATAGGCGCGGGGAAACCGCTCCCTCTCGACGCCGCCAAGGGATTTATCTTTCGGTCGATGGATGGACGAGACCGGCATAGCCAACGTCATAGTGACGCCGGATTTGTACGACGGGAGCGGTCGGCCGTCACGCGAATCAAGTTCATTCTCGCGACGGGTTCGCAGTGTCGAGAAACTTTCTTTCTAGGAATGTGGATCGATCTATTCCTGGCGCGACCGACGAAAATGTATCGTCCGCCGCGTGGCTGCAAGGGAAAAGGGAGTGAGGGTCAAGAAGTTCTCTAGAATATTTAGAGCGTGTGGCAGAGGAGGTAATGGAAGTATTCCTCAATGAAGATAAGAGCGAGGCTCACGATCGAAAGAACCAATTGTTCCCTCTCGCTCCTCTTGGCATGTTGTGTCAATGGCCTTTGCCGCCAGCGGGAGGCCGGGCGTCTGCGCAGACGCCGGACATGAAAGAGTACGCTTAGATTTATGAGCGAACCCAAGAGCGCGACCGTCATCATCGGTATCCGAATCCAATCTGCATGGAAACGAACCAAAAATGCGCCAGCGCCGACGGTCATCACGAGTGAGCTCAGTCCGATGGCTAGACGCACCGTGTTGATCGCAATCACCGCCGTACAAATGCTTTGCAGCAATGCAAAGAAAGCACTAGACCACGCAATCGTGCGTTGAGCCGTCTCCGCTCTGTCAGAAGACACAGCCTTCAACACGTTTTGAGATTCCGTCCGCTCCCGGAAGATAGTTGGCATGAGGGAGTGTCCTCTAAAAGCGAATGACGTCACTTCTTCTCCGCTTTACGATTTTAGACGATCAGAGCTTGCTGTTTGAAGTGATTGATGTCGGATGGATTCGCAACAATTCCTGAGGCCAACCTCCACTTTATGCCGAATCATTCTCTCAGAGTACCGCTGAGGGAGCCTGTCCGAAGTGTCATGGCCCTGGGACGCATAGGCGAAGCGACAGAAAAGTCGATAAGTTTATCCACGTAACAACCCAACGTCACCAGATGTTTATGCAGGTTTTACGCCGGACGAGACTCGACAAGCTGTGCTTCAGAAGTTAGAGCCTAGCTATTAGGGAACGCTCCCTGGCGCGAAGAAACACCCGTTTCAGACCTTTGCGAAATACCAACACAGCCTGGTTCAGCTAAGCCCGGCTCGGAAATGAAATGGTAGGATGTTGGTTCGATGAGTCTTTATCTTGTTGGTCAATGCCAGAATCCTCTTTGCCGGCAATGGTTCTTAGTGCAAGAGCAAGTGTTGCCCGGCCATGATAAATATCAGCTAGAGAGCTTCCGTTTCCCATAACCCGACGTTGCGAGCACTGCAAATGCGACAGTGTATTTCAGCAATCGGACCTACAGGAAGGAAGGCTCGACGAGGCGGTGGGTTAAATCGGCATCTCCCTTGGCAGATGAGTGATGCAAGAGGGCATTCACGTTGGATTGTCGGGGTGGGTCTTATTACAGAAGCTATTCCGCACTTTCGGTGGAAGATATTCGCTAGTCAGTGTCAGTGTCACCGTGTACCTTGGTGTAGCCGGGAGCACCGTGCATGCGTACGGTCTTAAATGAGTGGAGCGCCGTGTTGCACAGAATGAGGGCCTGTTATGGATCCGAACTATTCCGCTCCTAACATGATCCGCGACGGCCCAGCCAATCCACTGCGTCAAACCATGCCTCTAGCCAGGGAACTGGTAACTCTATTTTCGGTCTCATTCGCCTGCTTTGTGGCCTCCCTGGCGGGATTGATACTGAGCAAGACCCCAGTCCAATCGGATATCCTTTGGCCGGCGAACGGTCTTCTACTTGCAGTCCTACTGCTGTCCCCGCAAAAGCGATGGGCAGGGCTGCTGACGGCGGGTTTTTGCGCCAGCCTGCTTGCGCACATTCTCTTTCGATATAGTTCACCTATGGCGGCCCTTTATGCCGGGGCAAATATGCTGGAGGTCAGTATCGCTGCTGTGGCTATGACCTGGCGCAGCCCTCAAGCTACCGATCTGATGAAGCTTAGAAGCTTTGTGCGATTCATTGTTTTTGCAGTGGTCCTTGCACCTCTGTGCTCCGACTTGGTGATTGCCCTTCAGCGGGCTGATCCCTTCAGTCGAGTGAATCGACTGGATTTCTATGACTGGTTTATAGGCGATTCATTGGGAATCGCCATTATGACTCCTCTCATTTTTGCTCTCAATCCCCTTGAAATCAAGTTCCTGTTGAGGCCAGAGGCGCGAATCAAGACTATCGTCGCTCTAGCCGCGTATGCCCTTGTCAACGTAGCAATATTTGCTCAGAGGTCCTATCCGATATCGTTTCTGATCCTTCTCGCACTGTTGGTGCTTATCTTCCACTTAGGTCAATCAGGTGCAGCGGTCGGGGTATTGCTAACCGCGGTCATCTCGTCCTGGCTTACCGTCGACTTCCGAGGTCCTTTTTCCCAGATGCGAGCCGGTACCTTCTTTCCGAGTATCGTTATTTTGCAATTCTTTCTTTGTATCTTGCTAATAACGGTTTACACCGTTTCGACCGCCCTTTCGGAGCGGGACCAGCTTCAAGAAGAACTCATTGCCGCCTACCGTGAAGCGGACGAGATGGCAGGACGCGACCATCTTACTGGGCTTGCGAACCGAAGGTCGTTCGACAGGCAGCTGCTTAGGGAGTGGAGACGTGCCGCGCGAGAACGAACCTCGATATCGCTCATCATGATCGATATCGATTTTTTCAAAAAATATAATGATTCTCATGGCCATATCGCGGGAGACGCCTGTCTGCAGAGAATTTCGAGCGTGCTGGCCAGTTGCCTATATCGGACTACCGATTTCATTGCCCGCTTTGGCGGCGAGGAGTTTGTTATTATTTTGCCGGCCACCGACCCCGAAGGTGCATTGCTAATCGCGGAACGGCTTCGTGGGTCTATTGCCGCTCTAAAGATGGATCGTGCTCCCAACGGACAAGACAAGGTCACTATTAGTGCAGGAGTATCGACCTTCTACCCAACGCTGGAAATCGCATTTCACGACCTCGAACAGAATGAACTTCTCAAAAGAGCTGACGATGCCCTTTACTCGGCCAAACAAAGGGGGCGAAACCAGGTGGTGACCTGGAAGGATCAGCTTACTCCTATCGAGTCAGATCGAGCTCGTTCCTCGATATCCATCCTATCCTTAGAACCTGACCCCTCTAACGGGCGGAACTAGTAACAGCAGTGCTTGGGAACGTGCAAAACTCGTTTTTTGCGGTGTCTAATGGATGTGGGAAGCGAGGAAAAAGGTTTTGTGTTTTCCGGCATTCCATTAGACAGGCCTTTCCACCGAACAGCGTAAAGCAACCTGTACCGCAATTTCGTAAGAGCATGACTCGATGGAAGCCAGATAGGTGATCTTCGACAGGACCCTTGTGTACCGTCACGTAGTACGCGGCATTCAGAATGTGATCGCGATTCCGTTGCATAGACTTGATTGGAAGCCTTAGGCCCGCAAATATACTTTAGTAGCCAATGCATCTGATCCATGCGCATCCTCGGCATCCTGCCAATCTTCCGGGCCGTCAACGCCTGCGGCTTCCACCCCATTTCGTCAAAGAGGATACGGCCGCTGCTTTTGGCACACCTACAAGAGGATCTTCATCTTTCAAGTCAACTCAATGTCTACTTCGCTTCCATCGGACTGGTACCGTGCGAAAGACTTCTTCAGCGAAACGATTGTCCCTCGAATTCGGTCTTCCTGAGTGGCTATGGCGTTCTCTTACTTATTGGAAGTTACAACCCCTGCACCTTCTCAGATGAAATAGGTGAGACCGCAAAGCGTCCGGGAGAATGTGGTCAAGTCGAAAGCCCTCCGGTTGCAGAAGGGCTTTTGGCTGGAACGGTACCCGGCCGGAGCGGGTGAAATAACCCCGACGCTGGGATTTCTGGCGCCTTCAGATTCCAACCCGTAGGGAATTTATCTGGTCCTTTGGTGTCAAGATCAATAGCTTGATCTACAGGATCATCCAGAGGAGAAATATGAAACGCAGAACGTTTCTCAAGACCGCGGCGGCTGTCATTCCATGCGCAGGCCTACACGATGTAGTCAGCGAATATGCGCGCGCGGAAGCTCCCGTGCTGGCGGCGGCGAATTCATTTCAAGTCGTCGGCGCGGGCGAAGACCGCTTTAGCCAGCCCATCGCGATGGGCTTCAGCACGATGCTAATCAAAGTCGCCGCCAACGAAACGGCTGGCGGACTGTTTATCATCGAGCACAAGAATCTCCTCAACGCCGGGCCGCCCCTACACCTGCACGTCGCTCAAGAAGAGTGGTTCTACGTAATTGAAGGGAGCGTCGTGTTTCAGGTAGGCGAGCAAAGATTTGAACTTGGACCAGGCAAGTCAGTGCTGTCACCACGCAACGTGCCGCATGCATTCGCCGGCACGGGCCCAGACCCTGCGCACATGCTGATTGCATTCAGCCCCGCAGGCAAAATGGAGGACTGCTTCCGTAACCCCAACGGTCCGGCCTCCCCTGCTGAAAGAGTCGCGTACTTCCGCCGCTATGGCATGGAATACGTTGGACCTTCACCGTTCAAGAAGTCGTAGACGTCTCCGTTATCGGACTGTCGCAAAAAAGGGCCATCGTCCCCAACCTCGAAGACAAGCGAACGAATGCCTTGGAATAAAAAGGGTAGCTGCGATCGAAGGTACGTGGGCCGACATCCGAGAGGCGCCACCGGACAGTCTTCGTTAAGACAATCGATGTCGGGCTGCACTTAAATTCCGGAATTTCAAGTTCTGACCTCATTTACTGCACTTAAATCCCGGAATTCGTTGGTGTTGATGTACTTTAATCCCGGACGAAAACATGTGCTGGGGAATGGCGAGGTTAGTAGCTTGCCGCATTCGTATTGATCGAGCGCCGAGTTGAAGCTCCGGCTGAGAAGGGCTGGCCAGAGTTCACTGGAAGTCTCGATTAATTACCCCTCGCGTGTTGAGAGAAGCGACAATACGCGAAGCCAACGGTCGAGCCCGTTCGGTTCCGTGGCCGATGTCGCATTTACAAGGAGCGCTCCAATCGTCGCAAGAACCTTTGTCCTGAAAAGCAGATGCTGATTGCGCGGTTCTGTCAGCTTGGGGGAAAGAGTGGGGCTCGGCTCGCGACCCCGCTTGCCGGGAAGAAGGGAAGAGGTTTGTGAACGCTGCCGGTAGCGCTTGAGCAGATCGTAGACGACGCTGCGCCGCAGACCGAGCTCTAGTGCGGACTCTTCCACGCGTTGCGCACCGGGCCTCGACTGTGTGGCCAATGGGCTGAGCACCAACTCCCGCTTCAACGCCACGAGCCAGTCCGATTCTTCCGCAGCTTCCCATGTTCGCCATTTCTGCATTCAAATCCCAGAAAAGTTTCACCCGAACTTCGTCGGGGATTTGAGTGCAACATTCCGAGCAGCTGCGTGTGCCGTCCAAGTAGAATCAACGTGCGAGTCGCTTGAGCGCCGTTAGGGTATCAACAGCAGTTTCCCTGTAGTCTTACGTGCGCCAAGCTCGGCATGAGCCAACGCCGCATCAGCTAAAGGATAGCGATGGCCGATGTGAATCTTAAGCTGGCCCTTCCTTACCCAATCAAACAGTTGTGCCGACCGGCTTAGCAAAGCCTCCCGGGTGCGGACGTGATGCATTACGCTCGGATAGCTCACAAGGACACTCTTGGGGAGATCCAGCAAATCAATCGGCGGTAAACGCTTAATCGTCTGACCATAATAGGCCAAGACGCCGTGATACCGCAGCGAAGAGAGTGAATCGTAAAAGGTATCGGCTCCCGCTCCGTCATAAACGACATGTACGCCTTCATCATTGGTAAGCCGCAGAACTTCCTTGGCAAAAGTTCCGCCACTTTCAACGATAACGTGATCTGCTCCCGCATTTCGGACGAGGTCGGCTTTTTCCTCCGTTGAGACTCGGCCAATCACGTTGCCACCAAGCAGCTTGATAAGCTGGGTGAGGATGAGCCCAAGTCCCCCCGCCGCTGAATGTACGAGCGCGACATCTCCTGTTTTGATCTGGTACGTCTCAGTGACGAAGTGACTAGCGGTGAGCCCCTGCATCATCATCGCCGCTGCGGTCTCATCGTCGATGTTATCCGGGATGGGCACCAGCTTATCTGCAGGCGCAACCAGCTCCTCGGTGTAGCTTCCCGGAATGTAAAACCAGGCCACACGGTCGCCAACGCGAAAATCATGCACGCCCTCCCCAAGCGCAGTGATGCGGCCCGCCCCTTCTATTCCAGGTACGAATGGAGGAGTCTTATCGGTCCAGAATATGCCTCGCCGAACTCCCGTATCCATGAAGTTGATGCCCGCCGCAGTGAGCCGGACAAGCACTTCGTTTGTTCCGGGGGTAGTAGAGGGCCTGTCATGAACCTTGAGTTGCTCCGGCCCGCCATGTGCTTCAACGCGTATTTCCTTCATGTCTATGCTCCTTCTGTTATGGGCTGAAAGAGCTGGAATCAGGCACGCGAAGGCGTGTCCTCCCGTCGCATAAAAATCTATGTGAGGCCCCGCAATGTCATGCGGGCGATACCGCGCAAGGTCTCCGCCGTTGCCCCGGCGCGGGCGGCAATCTTGATGCCGGTCAACGCCGCTGCAATGAACTCCGCCCCAGTTTGGGGACTAACGTCCTTGGAGATTTCTCCTGTCGCCTTGGCTTCCGATATCCGCCACTTAAGCGCTGAGAGGAATGATTTACTCACCGTATCGGTAATTGCCGCCACTTCCGAATCCGAACGGCCAAACTCTGACACGGCACTCAGACCTAAGCATCTCGGCTCTGGATCTGCCAAAGCCTGCGACACGACAAACCTCATCAGGGCCTCTAAGCCTTCGAATGCAGATGGAGAAGAATTAAGCTCGCGAATCTGACTGCCGACGCTGTCCGTTGTGTATCGGCGCAGGGCGTTGAGATAGAGGTTCCGCTTGTCGCCAAACGTATCGTATAAGCTTTGTCGACTTATACCCATCGTCTGAAGAAGCGCATCGGTCGATGTACCCTCGAATCCACGCGCCGCGAAAGCATTGATAGCCTTCTGCAGGGCTTGTTCGCATTCGAATTCTTTGGGACGTGCCATATCCTGCTAAGTTAGCCATTATGGACTGTTCTGTCAATAACCGCGCTTGATGCTGGTTGACAGCTCGCTGCATCTGTTGGATGCCTCCATTGGTTTGCTGCCGGACGGTCGCCATACATCAGCTAAACTGCTTCGGAGCTTCCTCCATGCTCCAGATCTTCGGCCCGCCTCATAGTAGCTTTCGTTCCGTTTAGCTACAACGCCTTCATGCGAATTCTCACGAACGAATTCCAAGATCCCGTCCGCGTCCATGTGTATGACCTCGGAGAGGATGACCATATCCGAGGTAGGACAGATATCACGTAGGATCTTCCGCCGCTCACTCAACGGAAGCCGTGTCAGATTACGGTCGAGATGGAAGAGAACATCAAAAGGGAAGTAGACGATTGGGGGATGCGTGGTCTGATGATTCTGGAGCAGCGACATGCTCGGCCTGCCATGCAGATCCAGCGCGGCCAATTCTCCATCAAGGACGGTGCCGTTAGGCAAACCTTGGAGGGCTAGGGGTATTTGTGGGAAATTTAAGGTATAGCTGGACTTACGACGAGAACGAAGTCCAACCTTACCGGCGCGAGAGATCGCCTGCATACGGTACCCATCGAGCTTCAGTTCGTAAGACCAGAGAGGTCCCTTCGGCAGCTTAGTGACGTCCAGACATTCCATAGGCTCCAGGAAGTGGGCACCGCTCTTGATCGACTCAGGCATGCGCGAGTCTAGCATCTTCGATGAAATGAAGCAGGATCTGGGGACGGGGTTCGATCATGGACACAAGATATCGGCGGGCTCCGGGTTGCAAGGCATCTCGGTGAGAGAATAAGCGCCTAGAAAGCTCGTCCCTGTGAAGATTAGGCCTGCGATTTCGGCTCGTATCGTCTCAGCGCATAGATATGGCTATCGTTTGTCGATACGAAAAAAAGCTGGGCACTTTCGCTGTAGACAATATTGTTCGTGATCCTCTCGGCTAGCTGATGTCTACCGGATAATTCATTGCGTTCGGCTTCATATTCGAGCATTATCCCCGCGTTGGTTCCGAAATAAACTCGATGATTGATTAGGGTTGGGGAACTGAAAATCTTAGCCGAGGTTTCGTGGATATGTAAGATAGCCCCGGTCCGGAGGTTTGTTGGCGCTCATTAGAAATGACAGGGTGGCTAGTCCATTAGAAGTGTCAGTATAAGTCTATTTATTGAAGTATTTGTTTAATAATCATTAGTCGTCGTGCGGTGCGTAATGTGGGAATCGACGTACTGTGTCGATTTCCAAGGACTGTGGGAAGAGAGGTAAACGGCTTCATGTTTTCCTCGCTTTCCATCAGGCCGTCATTTCCACCGCGGGCGCGATTGTTGTTTTGTAGTCTGGCCCGTACACTTGGCGCGGCCGCTTCTTGTAGCCACCCTTGTCGCTGTTTGTCATGATCTTGGGCAGGCGCTTAAGTTCTTGCTGGGCCTTCACAGTGGCGAGTGCATGGCTGAGACGCTTGTTCTCGATGATGGCGGTGTGACTGACTCGCTGGTCTTTGCTGAAGACGCGATAGGGAAGCAGGTGGCCTTTCCATCGCACCTCGAGCGGTCGATCTGCGAAGTCATAAACCTCCACGTACTGGCCCGCCAAGCCATCAGCCACCCCACTTCGTTCCAGGATGATCTGCCTGCGGTCGTAGGCCAGGCTGAGCTGTTGGCTTACGTGACGCTGTTCGCGATGGCATAGGATGTCGGCAAGCCGAGAGGCTTGGACGTTGAGTCTGCGATGCATGTTCTCAGCCCTTGCTGCGGGGACCGAGAACTTCTCGTTGAACTGCTTCATGAACTGCGGCAGAAACAAGTTACCGGCGTTCATGTCACAGACGCCGGCTAGTCGCAGTTCCTTCACCAGGCGATCTTGTAGCGTACGATTCGCCCGCTCCACGCGGCCTTTTGCCTGGCTCGAGTTCGCACACAGGATCTCGATGTTGAGCTCTGCGAGCGCTCGCCCGAACTGCGTCATGCCCGAACCGCCCTTTGCATCCGGTCGGTTCACTCGGAAGACGGTGTGCTTGTCAGAGTAGAAGGCGGTGGGACAGCCATGCGTCGTGAGGTATCCGTTCAACGCTTCGAAGTAGGAATCTGTGCTCTCGCTCGGCACGAAGCGTAGTTGCATCAGCTTGCTGGTCGCGTCGTCGATGAACACCAGCAGCGTGCAGGGCCCACCTCGCTGCTCGAACCAGCGATGATCGCTGCCGTCGATCTGGATCAGCTCACCGTAGCTCTCGCGCCGCAATCGAGGTTGGTGGAAAGTCCTGCGCTGCGTTCGCGACAGCCACAAGCCTTCAGCGATCATCCATCGGCGCAGGGTCTCGCGGCCGACTTGGAGCTGATGCTTGTCCAGCAACACCTCGGTCGCCAGCGTCGGCCCGAAGTCAGCGTACCTGGTCTTGACTAACTCGACCGCATACTTCCGGATGCCTTCGTTCCGGCTCCGGTTCGACGTTCGGCCACGCGCCTTGTGAATCAGCCCGCTGCCGCCATCGGCTTCATACCGGGCAAGCAGCCGGTAAGCTTGCCGCTCGCTGACCGCCAGCACAGCTGCCGCCGCAGCGACCGTCCGACGCCCAGCCCGCACGTCACTCAAAACTTCGATCCGTCTCAGATCGCGCTCGCTCATCGATATCCAACCCATCCTTAGACCCTGACACTTCTAATGGGCGGAACCATGACATTTCTAACGGGCGGCTACACTTTCACTGTACGTAACACCAATTAGCGGACGTAAATTATTGATACTAAATATCTTATACCAATGCAAAAAACTTGTCACAATGCGATGTCATAGGCACTTAGGGGTCCCTTCAGAATTCGGACCACAGAGTACGCTAAGCAGTTCGTGACATTGAAAGCAAAGGGTTTAGGAGGGTGATCCTACTGCATCGGATAGGCGGGAACTATTGTCTTGCAAGTGTCTAATTCGAAAGACTGGTGTTCTCACTAACGTGCTTTGATATCCCAATTCTGAGTGGACCCCTGTGTGCGGTGTGGCCGTGGTTCTGGCCGAAAGCCAGTTCAATAAAACAGCGTAGAGTTACCACATGACGAACTTGAACGCAGTAGCGACCGTCACCCGAACTTCGTCCGGGATTTGAGTGCAACATTCCGGGATTGATTGCCGTAAAACTGCAGTGAATTATCGGAAAACGATTGATTACAAAAGGCCGATATTCGGGGATTTGAGTGCAGCGTGACAAAGAGCGCGGCTAATTCCTGTTCTTGGCCAGGGCATGATCTAGCCGGGTCAGCTCTGGCGGGGCCGTAGCTTGCCGAGCCGACAGGTCTACAAGGCGGCGTAGTGCTTCGCCACACGGAGCAGAGGTTCGTCCGCTTCCTTCGCCAGAGCCGTAGCGAAGCTCAGATACTCTTCTCGAGCCTTTGAGATGGGCTTGCCTAACATCGCCTCCAGCAGCTCCGGTTTGCCGGCGAACAAGTTGTACCACTCATTGCAAGAGATGGCCCAAGTGCGGTCCTCGTCCATGAGTAAGTAACGGAAGGGGCCGCACTCTTTGTTGAAGTTCAGTAGGTCTTCTTCTGAGATTGAGAGTCGGTAGCAAGCCGGGGCCGGGTCAAGTGATTCGGTCGCTACTGCAACACATTCGCTATACCCGGCATCTTTCAAGACCGGGACAAGTGTTGCTATTTCATAAGGCGCGAAGTGGCAGGTATCTTCTACTGGAACGACCTTCCAGCTCCGTTGTCGAACCCATTTTTCGCTGAATTCATAGCTTTGGTGAGCATCGGCCTGAGTCATCTCCTTAACCAACTCTTGATAGTGTTCAATCTGCGTGGCTTCAGTGATAGATTTCATTTGTTGTACCTGAACTTTGACGTTCCAGTTGGATTTTGGATTTCTAAGGTAGGACGGCCATCTCCACTAACGCCCCTAAGAACTGCCGTCGAACCATCGGAGAGCTCTTTGACTTTCACGTTTCCAAGGGCTTTTTCAGCTCCAGTCAGCCCTTCGAAGTCCTTCGTCGCTTGTTCGAATCCACCCACCCTTTCTAAAATTTCTGCAGCGTTGAGTCCACGAGCAGCCCTGATAAGCTTTGCCCCAGCTCTGAGGGCTGCAACCTCTGGGAGAACAGAGATGGCCAGATTCGCACCACAACCTGACCTGCTTCCGCCAGTCGTGCACTGGGCCGCGGCCGCGGCCCACGGGGCCATGATACTCATCTCAAGCCCGCCCGCTGCATTCACTGCCCCCGCTGCATTGGTCCAAGTCGATGCACTTCCTGCACCGAAGACCCCGGCTGCTAGACTTCCTGCATCGAAGCCACCATTCAGATTTGGCCCCTGAATAAATCCCGTACCTAATGTGTCGGGGCCTGCACCATCCGGTATATAGCTAAACGAGATGATGTTGTTGGACCGGTTGTATTTGAATGAGTTCTCATCGACGTGTCCGTTAACAAAAATACCGCTGTCCGTATCACTGGTGCAATCCCCACGTTGCAGGCTGCCGGCGCCGTTGCCGCTCGCGTAAATGCAGTCTTGCCCATCGGGATCGACATTCGACAGCGGGTTATTTCGGCCATAGCTGTATAGATTCCAGCTTTGGGGATCACCCGCATTCTGATCCACAAATGGAGTGTCCGGCGACATAAACCGTCCCAAGTTGAAGTTGTAGTATCTGGCTCCAAAGTAGTCAAGTTGGGATTCTGAGTCGCGTTCCTGACCCGTAAATTTATAGGCATTTCCTGTCCCTGGAGTAGTTTGGGGCTGCATTGCTCCCTCTACTCCAAAAGGATAATATTTGGTTGAAAAAATCGGCCAACCAGCGGCATCTGTCATTACCTGAGCAGAACCGACCTGATCGCCATGAAAGTAAGCCGTGTTGAGGAAAGAGGGATCGGTGACCTTCTCAGTAATTACGCTTACATTGCTTTCTGCTGCTCCCGGGCCGAAAGGGACTATTCCGCCCAAAGTGCGGTAGTAGAGAGGAATGGCTGTCCCGTCCGCGTGAACCAACGTGATATCTCCCAGATAGATGTCCCAATTGCCTGGAGCACCTCCCTGATAATTGTAGAGATTAACACTTGAGAAGGTCATTCCCTGGTATTCACTCAGATCAAGTTCTCGGAAGAACCAGCCCCCAGGCCTCGTATCCGCGTCCGCCAACTGGCCGTCAAGAGCAAGTTTCACGCCGGAGCTACCCACCGTATTATTGTTGAAGGCGACGCTGATTCCGCCCCTCCCGACCCCATCCTGAAACTGCCGCCAGGTGAGCAGGTCGCCATTCTGAACAACAGTTCCAAGAACAGCACCCGTCAGAGATACGGTGCCAGCAAAGGTGTTCGTACTGCCGCAACCCGAACAGTTCGTGCCGCTCATATGGATGCGGATATCGTAATCGTCAGCCCGTGCCAGACGTTGACCATTGGCGAAGATATAATCTCTCCATGTGCCATCCTGGTTCTTCTCCGCAAGCGTTTGACCATTGAACTGGACGTACTCCTCCCAGTTGCTGCCCACATCCTTACGAGCTCGAATTCCATTCGCGTCGTAGGTATAAGTAGCAGCGCCCCCGTTGACGATGCTGAGCTTGTTCTCAGCATCGTAGGTATAACTCGTCGTGAAGACCCCATTGTCGTAGGCCGTCGTATTCCCCGAGGCCCCGTAACCGACTCCCTGGAGTTGATTGTTCGGCAGGACTGTTATGTCGTCCTGAAATGTGCCTGGGGAAGTCTGGTTGAGATTGCCAAAGGAATCGTACTTATAGGTTTGCTGCATGCTTCCGTCTGCTTGAATAAAGGAGGTAAGCCGGTTCAGGGGGTCATAGCTGAAGGTTTGAGTGCGCGAGGTGACGGGGTCAATGATCTGCCAAATGTTGCCGCTATTGGCGACTCCGAATGACGGACAGGCGGGAATAGCGTTAGGACTGGGGGATGCTATTGCCGGACCATAGCACAGCTCCTTCAAGAGGAGACCGGTGTTCCCACTGAAGCTTCCTAG
>NZ_JAAVUR010000033.1 GCF_018449545.1 Granulicella sp. dw_53
CCACCGACTCAAGCTGATCAAGCGACAGATGTACGGCCGCGCCAGCTTCGATCTACTCAAGCTACGCGTTCTCCAGCGCGCCTGAATCAGGGTTAATCGCGAGCTCGACTAGTCGTCCACTCACTTCACCAAATGTACGGATGAACCCATTTATTGTGATAGACGACACGGTGGAAGCAGACGAAGGAGCGTCGCAGCTTCTTCATAATCTTCGCGACCTTATTCAGAATGCTCGCCAGAGAGCATTGCGGTCCGTCGATGCAGTCCAGGTACAAACTTGCTGGGAGATTGGCCGGCATATCGTGGAGTTCGAACAGGGTGGATCGGCACGGGCGGAATATGGAGCTCGGCTGCTGCAGACCTTAGCTTCATCGCTGGCGGCAGAGTTTGGGAGGGGCTTCGACGCCTCCAATTTGAGACATATGCGGGTCTTTTATCAGTCCTTTCCAATTCGCGACGCACTGCGTCCTGAATTGAGCTGGACCCACTACCGCACGCTTCTGAGGGTAGAAAACGATTCCGCTCGGCAATGGTACATGAACGAAGCCGCGGGCCAGGGCTGGACGACGCGCTCGCTGGAACGCCAAATCAGCACCCTTTATTACGAACGGCTTCTGGCGACGTCAGACCGACCTGCCGTCGAGCGCGAAGCCAGAGGCAACTTGGCAGTCTCCCAAACCCCGCGGGATTTCGTTCGAGATCCGGTCATGCTGGAGTTTTTAGGTCTTCCGGGAGTTGGCAGGTTGCTAGAAGCGGATCTCGAAAGAGCCTTGTTGGACAATCTACAGGCATTCCTGCTGGAACTTGGGCGAGGTTTCGCATTCGTTGCACGGCAGTACCGCATCAGTTCAGAATCCAAAGACTTTTACATCGACCTAGTCTTCTATAACTATCTGCTCAAGTGTTTCGTCCTCTTCGATCTCAAATCGGGCGAGCTGACCCATCAGGACATTGGACAGATGGATATGTACGTCCGCATGATGGACGACCTGAAACGAGCGCCGGACGACAATCCCACAGTCGGAATCATTCTTTGTGCTGACAAAGATGCCTCGGTTGTGCGGTACTCAATACTCAATGAGAGCGAACAGATATTTGCCAGCAAGTACAAACTCGTTCTTCCGTCTGAAGAAGAGTTGAGGTCAGAGCTGGATAGAGAGCGTCGTGAACTGGCGAATCGAGTCAAGACCTCCTCTGTGGATTTGCTCTGAGCATAAAAATGAGGATGCAATCCGGCGCCTTTGGATTCTAAAGCTGTCAAGATTACGGACACAGTCGTATATGTGTATAGAACCGATCGGACGCTCGATCTTCTTGATCTAAAGATTCCGTCCCGGCTAAACATCATTATTGGCGACAATGAATCTGGTGAATCAGCGATTAATTCTGCCTCGAAGTATCAGATCAATCGCCGGTCGGCTAACGTCGAACATCTACTTGCTCGACAATAAGGACGGGTTTGCAGGACTCCTACTTGAGGCGTGAATTTCTGTGTACACCGACAGCGGTCCGCTGCTTTCCAATCTGCGCAAGTTCACTTTCGGTGATACAGAATCTGTACAGGCAAATTCGCAGATTTACTTTAGGGTCAATGGCACAGTCGTCCGATAGTGGTTGTTCGTACGTGGGCTAAACCCAGACCCGGTTTGCTATTTTCATCTCCTGTTTGGAAAGTATCCCGGAGTGAAGATCGAAAGAGGAATACCTCCGCAGCTTATCTCGGCAGCTTAGGTGAAGGGCCTTGCTAATAAACCTGCGGGCGTGTAGGCACGAACTGGAACGCCTGTATGATCTGCCCTCGTTCATCTTTATGGATGAAGATACTTCAAGCGGGGCAATCACCGTAGGTCCAGATTTGAATTTGTAACCGCATATGCACAAATAAATTTCGCTACCCACGAAAAATGGTTGACACAGTTCATAAGTAGTCCTATATTCGCAGAACTACTTATATCTTATGATTTTCTTGCCGTCCGTATCTCTGCCAGCCTCGGAGTAACAATGCCTTCCGATCTATTTTCCCCCCTCTTGCTGGTATCAATTTCAATCTTAGTTCCCATTTACAGTGCGACTATTAACACCCTGCTCCTTCGGCCCATCGACCGACAGAATTCATTGTTGCAGTTTCAATCCTCGGGTACGCCATGAAGGGTACGGATCGCAACCTCATGCCCGGCGCAGCAATGGGAAAGACATTGGGAAGTCTTGATGTCGATACAGCAGCGATCGAAGCGCCCGATTGTATCGGCACAATGCATCAATACCGTGACCAGCGACGTCCCTCCAACCCTATCCCTCTTCAGAAATAAAAGGAGCGACATGCAGAAACTAATTAGGCAGTCAGTGCTTTGCCTCAGTTGTTTTGCAGCAGTTGCAGCTACTGCTCAAACTGCGGTAACCGTGATTTCACCAGCCGCCAATGCAATACCCAAGTTTGGAGGAACCCCCGGGACGTTGGCAAATTCCTCGATTAGTGACGCGAACGGGGTCGTCATAATGGAAGCAACGAACTTACATCTCGGCGGATTTATAAACGCTTTAACAAATCCTGGACTATACACGCTTTCTCAACTGGACGGAGCTTCATCCCTGGTCGGCAATACTGGAATGGGAACCGTGTTCTCCGGAGACTTAATTCTAAGAAACTACTTTGGAGTGTCCATTGACATCAACAACGGAGGTCAGGGAGATATTTCGGGGTCAATAGAAACAAGAATTCCCCACAGTTCCTCTTTCACTGTCAATTCCCGCAATTCACCAACCTCTTTCCAAACACTATTTACCGTGAGAAACAACGGAAACGTTGGCGTCGGTACGACCGCACCCGGGGCAAAACTCGAAGTAAATGGAAATCTAAAATTAACGAGTGGCAGTGGCGCCTCGATGACGTTTTCCGACGGGACAATTCAGAACACCGCTTGGACTGGAAGCCTGTGTGGAGGCGATTATGCAGAGGCAATGGATGTATCGGGGGACCGGACAAAATACGAGCCCGGCGATGTCCTGGAATTAGATCCGAGTCTCCCCGGTAACGTTGTCAAGGTAGCTGAGCCCTATTCCCAGATGGTTGCGGGGATCTATTCGACGAAGCCAGGTGTGTTGGGTAGGCGACAAACTACCGATCCAAAGGTCAGCACGACTGAAGTTCCGATGGCGATGGTTGGAGTTGTCCCAACCAAGGTCAGTAGCGAGAATGGCCCGATCAAGGTTGGCGATCTACTAGTCACATCTTCGACACCGGGACACGCCATGAAGGGCACGGACCGAGGCCTGATGCTCGGAGCCATTGTCGGCAAGGCGATGGGTAATCTTGACTCCGGTAGGGGAGTGATTGAGGTACTCGTAACTCTGCAGTAAAAACTCGCGTGGCATGGTTGGTGGATTGGCAGCCGCCAGATGTAATTCAGTGATTATGGTGATTTGCAATAGACAGTTCGGTAATACGAGAAAGGTCAACGCAGGGACAATCCGTTATGAGTATTCAGTTTAGAAACAAAACATTATTGAGAATAATATCGGCGGCCTTATGGTTGACCGTGGCGCCGATTTTGAATTCTCAGCTCGTATCCGGCCACCCCAATCCAAATTCGACAACTAGTCCATGGTTCCTCCCGCCTTCGGAGAAAAGCGATCCAGAAGCGATAAAAGTGGCCCAGCGGGCCGTTGAAGCATCGGGGGGAATGGAAGCCTGGGACGCCGTCCACGCAGCCAAGTCTAGGATGAGCATGTCAATCTGGGGAAAGTCTAATCCGGCATATCTTCTTATGCTTGATGATTGGTCCACGTCAATGCCGAGATATCGTAGGGGAGTAGTGGGTACAACCATAGCGCCTCGCAATCACGATGGCCAGGAAGATACCGATACGACAAAACATTCTATGAACGTCAGTCAAGAATTCGATCAAGTTCGGCTATTAGCTGATCATATTCCTGCCGCTGCTCTCCAAATAGCATTACGTCGGTCCGAATACATTCTGAAACTATCTACAGATAACGATTGCAACGAGAGATACCGATGCTTTGATGTCTACCGACGTTTGGCTGGAGAGGGGCCATATTTGAGGGAACAACATTGGATCCTGATACCGTCGACAGGCCTCCCAGATGCAGTTCAGTTGCTCCCTTCGAATCTGCATCATCAGAACAACAATATCTGGGAAGAAGTGTCCTATCTTGGCTACACCAACTCAGATGGCTTACTCGTCCCATCGCAGATCGCGATTTCCTTTGGCAACCATCATAAACAAGTGTTATCGCTCGTCGCGATAGCGATGGATGCAGCTTTTGATACCCAACAATTTGACCAGGAGCTCAAGAAATGAGAATACGTGTGAGAGGCATTCATAGCCTATTCTTTCTATTCTGCTTGGTCGTAGGTTGCCCTGCTCAGAATCCGACTCTGCCTGATATCGGGCTAAGACCCTTTGGTCCATATTTTGACTCGGATATCTATCATGTGAATTTGCAGACCGGTAACGTATATGGGCAGATACCTATTGTGTCCATCCCGCAAAAAGGTAAGTTGCCGCCTCTTTCCTTCTCCCTTAATTTTAATACCTCCCCTTTTATCCAACAAGAAGTATGTAACTCCGCCTTCGATACGTGCATTTGGTATTATGATTATCAACCAATACAGGTAGCTAAAGCAGCTGGCGTCCAGCTACTAACGTCCTACAACGCATGGGAACCTCAGTTTTCGACAATCTCCAGTGCGGGATATTTCAATTGCTATGATCTCGGGGAAGGCGATACTTGCTCTATAGCGGGTTTTTTGATCCAACAATGGAATATTTCGGATATTACCGGTAGCAGTCACCAAATGCTCTACGACAGCACTAACACGCACAGGCTCTATGCCACAGACGGATCCGGATATAGTCTGGTACTTCCTGCAAGCTTCGACCCAGCAAACCCCTTGAGTTGCCTTGGCTGCGGAACAGTATATTCACCCGATGGCATTGCATATCACAGCGGCACGGTTACCGATCCATATGGAAATGCTGTACAGCGGATAGGCCCACAAAATGCAACAGTTGGTCCGCAAATTATTGACTCTCTCGGACATATCTTCCCCGATGTGGAATACGGCAGGCAAAACAATGTCGGGCCCATCATCGGCCAGACGGGTGATGTCACCAATTGCCCAAACCTGGGTGTGCCGAATCAACAGCCGCTCTACAGCATTCAACTCAGTTTCCCCGGACCGAACGGTAATTCCACCCAATATCTACTGTGCTATACGCAAATAGTCGCCCACACCGGCTTCTATAACTTCGATCCGAGCATGCCCGATAGTCTTGCGGATCCATCCACTGACACTAATGGTTTTATCAACACCATCACGAATTTTACTGCGATTCAATCCGTTGTTTTGCCAAACGAACAAGGCACCAGTTTGGCTACCAACCCGTATTGGGGTTTTATATATGACGCCGCCAACACAACTCAAAGCAATGGCAACTCATACTCTTCCGAATCTTACGGGACTCTGAATAAAATTATCTATCCCACCGGCGCCTCAGCTACGTTTTCATATGTGAATACGAATGTGCTTCCAGCGGATCCACGTACTAGACCCGCATACCGCAGTGTTCAGCAGATTGTAAAAAACGATGGTCTGGGAAATCTCTCTTCGACCACATATACCTATGGGCCTGAAACTGTCGATGCAGGAGGAGTCCATACCTATCGTACTTTCGGCCCTCCGATTTGGACCAATGTCACGGACTCATTGGGCAATGTCACGAAGCATAACTTAGAATCCATTTCATCCAGCGCGGAATGTCTACAGTCGGGTTTTTACTATGAGACCCAGACATCTTATTATCAGGGTGCGGCCTCAGGCAGTCCGTTGAAGACTGTGAATACGCAATATGACGTCAATTCGCAAAACGTCGATTGTGCCTATGTCATATCCAATTTCACAGCGGTTGTTCCCAAGACCATAACTACTTATGTGAATAATACGGTCGAATCTACGATAACCAACCAATATCCCACGCTCTTTACCGCTTCTGCTTATTGGTGTGCACTGATCGCCGAGGGCTGTACGACGGTACCGCCAACCGGTATGCCTGTTCCTTATGCCGTTCCATATCAAACAGCAATCGAAGACGGATCCGGCAATATTCTTCAAACAAAGTCTTCTCCCCCATCGTTTACTACGGATTTAGGCAAGAAAAATGCCAATATGTTGACGCTTCCGGCGTCGACCCAGGTATTGGATGGTGGTGGAAACCAAGTTGCACTAAACACGTATGGATATGATCAGTTTGGCAATCAGACTGCTGTGAGCCGTTGGCTTAATACCACTGGACAATATGAGACCACGAGTACGACCTACAATGCGGATGGAAAACCCAATCTCATTACCGACGCCAATAACAACAAAACGAGCATTCCCGCATATCAATGTTCCGGTATCTTTCCTCAGACGGTTATAGCTGCATATCAAAGTCCTTCCACTATTTCGGAGACAACTTCATATGTTTACGATTGCGATACGGGAGATATCACCAGCGTAACGGATCCGAATGGGATAGTGACACAATACTTCCATGATCCTCTCGGTCGGCTTACTTATATCAAAAGAGCTATTGGGACGAGTGTTGAAAACTGGACTACCGCTACTTACCCAAGCATGACCCAAATGGCTATCGCGCAAGACAAGGATTTGTCGACCGATGGCGTGCTTCGATCAACAAATATATACGACGGATTGGGCCGTATCATTCATCAGACAGATACTGCAGGTAGCACCGTCGATACCAGCTATAGCGCTCTTGGAAACGTAAACTCGGTCAGCAATCCTTATCGTGCCATACCTGCGGCTGGAGATCCTCCATTGGGTACCACTTACTATACCTATGATGCTCTGGGGCGGACCACGAAGATAACGAATCCCGATAACACTGCAATCTACAATTGCTACGATGGCGTCGCCACAAACGGACAGCCAAACTGCTCTTCGAATCATAGTTCCATGGTCGCCGCGAGTTGGGTCGATTCAACCGATGAAGTCGGCCACCACACCCAAAGAGTTACAGACCCGCTTGGGCAATTGACCGCCGTGGTGGAACCCAATCCACTGAACGGCAGTATAGCTTTGGAAACTGACTATAGTTATAACGCACTGACGAACCTCACGGATATTAGGCAAGTGGGTTCCGGCGGTGAAGTGGTTCGATACCGAAATTTCAGGTACGACTCCTTAGCGCGTCTAACTGCATCGTGTAATCCGGAAGCCCTGCCTCCTGGGTACAGTTGTGCCGCTCCGGGTGGTGCGCCAGCACTCTGGAGCAATACCTATGGTTATGACGCGAATGGGAATCTCAAGCGGAAGACCGATAGTCGCAATGTTACAAGCCACTATGGCTATGACTCCTTAAATCGACTGACAGACAAAACCTTCTCTGGAATCGATGCAGCATCGAATGCGATTGCAATGGCCACCCCTTCGACCTGCTATCAGTACGACACCGGGCAATCTAATCCTTCGGGAGGTAATTTCCTCGGTCGTCTAACTTATGAGTGGACTACGTCGGGAGCATGCGGTCCATTCACCTCACCCACCGGGTATAAAACACTTCGCACAATTCTTGCATACGACCCGTTGGGCCGAGTAAAGAGCGAGCAGCAGTGCCATCTTGCAAAGTGCATGGCTGGAGTGCCCTACAATTCGATTACAGATTACGACCTTGCAGGCAATCTGACAGCTTACACCAACGGCGTCCATTCCATCATGTTCGCAAATCATTACGACGCTACAGGCCGACTACAAAATCTGGATAGCTCATGGGCAGACTCGACCCATCCAGCAACGCTGTTCACAGGAAATTCGTATGCTCCTGCTGGCGCTATTACGAGCATGACATTGGGCACGGCAATCAAAGTAACTCGTGCCTACGATAACCGGTTACGGCCGACGGCAGAGAGTGCTATACATCCATGAGCGACACTAGAAGGCTGAACGTTTCACCTTCTGATTTAGATTCTGGATTTCGCTCCACTGAGGGTGATATGAATATGCGGTTTGTGTCGAGGCACAAAGTAAAAGCATTGGTGCTCGTGATTCTATTCGGCCTTCTGGGAAAGGCCTACGCCTCGTCGACCGGTTCCCTTACGATTGAAGGAACCGAACAGCATCTTGATGCTATTAACGCTTGGGACTCAGGCACCATTACGGTCTCGGTGAACTATCATACGGAGATCGTGGCCTTCGGCGAATTCTCTACGCCGGATTCCATCGCCTCAGGTATAGCGGCGAAGTTCTCCTGCGACTGTGGTGGTCCGGTAAATGCAAAGAGTGCACCAGGCGGAGTTATTTATTTTAAGATGAGAGGTGGTGCGCAACTGACGCAACTGAGCGTCACGCTATCCTCCACAGCATCGTTTCACTGGACGAGTGGCACTTCGATGCAACCAACGACCACGAGCGCAAAGATCGGGTCAAGCTATCTGTTCGCGGGGCAAAGTACCGCTGTCGACGTACAGGTGAGTTGTAACTCTGCCTGCGGCGTTGTGGACTATCGTCTGGATGGAGGAGCCTGGGGCCAGATGGCTCTGGATCAAAGTGGCCACTTCCAGGCGATTACTGGTAACTGGGCTCCCGGATTGCATAACGTAGTTGTAAACTTTTTGGGAAACGGTGTGTATGCTCCTTCCTCATCGAATCCTGTCAGTTTCACAATCAGTTCGAGTTCGATGGGATCGACCGCCCCGCCATTGTATTCTTATGCGATCTCTGCTTATCAAGGTAACGGCAATATCGCGGCATACTCGGATTCCATCAATGGGCAGTGGAGCGGCATCGCCTACGATGGGGTCAATCGTCTTAACACTGCCACCTATATTCCAAACGGAAGCGCAACTCAGTATATGTGTTGGGGATACGATTCCTTTGGAAACCGCACCACTCAAGGAGCTTCCAATTTACCTTTTCTGAATACCGCCTGTCAGCCAGATTTTTCGTCCTCCTATACAAATAACTGGGCAAACTACGATTCGAACAATCACGCGACTGGAACTGCACAGTCGCCGTCTTATCCTGTGGATGCTTACGATCAGGGCGGAAATCTACAGAACGACGGGATACATCAGTTTCTCTATGACGCGGAAGGTCGTTTATGCGCGAGCAGTGGGCCGTTGGGGATGTCATCCTACATTTATGATGGCGAGGGAGGGCGTGTTGTAAAAGGAACAATCTCAGTGTGGAATTGCAATAGTGACATCAATGGCTTCTCGGAAACCGCTGGTTATGTTCTGGGGCCAGGAGGGGAACAGGTGACCGAAGTTGATGGTGCAGGAAACTGGGTGCACACCAACGTCTTCGCGGCAGGTCATTTAGTAGCAACCTACGACCAACAGGGCGTTCACTTTCACCTCAATGATTGGCTTGGTAGTCGCCGTGTGCAAACTGATTATGCGGGTAATACGGAAGCCACTTACCAAAGTCTGCCCTTCGGAGAGATGTTACCCAACAATCAGGCCGCCAGCCTGGGGGCTACAGAACAACATTTTACCGGCAAAGAGCGGGACTCAGAATCCGGCAACGACTACTTTGGGGCCAGGTACTACGCCTCAAGCATGGGCCGGTTTGTGAGTCCCGACCCGTCAGTCTTAGACTTCGCCGATCTTGGGAACCCACAGAGCCTCAATCTCTACTCGTATGCGCTGAACAACCCTCTGAAATACATCGATCCCACTGGGCTCGATCAATGCATTTGGGACGATGGAACAAGAGATGACGAAGTGCAGTACGGGGGAGCGTCCCAACAGGACTGCAAGGATC
Source organism: Granulicella sp. dw_53 (assembly GCF_018449545.1). Taxonomy (GTDB): domain Bacteria; phylum Acidobacteriota; class Terriglobia; order Terriglobales; family Acidobacteriaceae; genus Edaphobacter. The sequence goes on from NZ_JAAVUR010000033.1 coordinate 9,791, forward strand.
AAGGTGGAAACTGGGCAGGCAATACTGATGCAAGTATCAAGGTCACTGCCAGTTCAAGCGGGAACACAATCACAACCTATGACATGGGGTACATGGGTGGGCAGATCGCGTTCGCTCCTGGCACTGGATGTTCTGCTGCACTTTCAACAGCCAAGACAAATGCAGGAGCAATGAATAGGTACTACAACCAGTACCAGAGCCCGATCAATAGTGCTGCAAATGCAAATGGAATAGACCCTGTCCTTTTAGGAGCTGTAGGTGTCCATGAGAGCGGCATGCAAAATATCGCACAGTATGGAGGAGGGAAAGGAGCCGGTGTTTTCCAGATCGATCTTGGCGCCAATCCGGGCGTCCAATCCGCACAGGCATACAACGTCAATTTCGCTGCGAACTTCTCAGCCGGGATGCTGAGTTCGAACATGACCTTCTTGGCATCCGCCCATCCGAACTTCAGCAGCAATCAACTCGCTCAGGCGACCGCCGCAACCTACAATATGGGCCTAGGAACACACCCGAAAGGAAAGAACGTAAGCGGCAATCCCAATACAATCGACAAGGGCACAACGGGCGGCAATTACGGCAGCAATGTCGTGGCGCTTATGAACAACTGCTTCCATAACTAACGCTTACTGATGATTTGGTCAACGATGAAGCAAAATAGACTAATCCGAATTGTAGTGCTAATTTCCTGCACTTTTCTGTGGAGAGCTAATGCCCAAACTCCAGCGAGTGGCATCGTGAGCCCAGGTAAAAGTGTTGCTGGCCTGAGACTAGGCTCTACCTTCTCCGAGTTCCAAGCGACGTTCCCGCCACATGCGAACACAGACGAGGATGTGCAAAACAGCCTGCGCAACAGATGCCCAGATAGGTCTTACCACTGGCTCGATATCGACCGGAATGCGACCGGAGTCTATGCGCTCTTCAAGGACGGAAAGATTTATCAGATGTCGGTCCACACGCCGAGGTTCGCTCTATCGAATGGAGTTCACATCGACAGCACAGCGGACGAAGTCAGACGGGCTTACCCAAAGGGCCAAGAACATTGGTTGGTAGGCAGTGGGAGCGCTGTTGTTGGTGGAAAAGACCTAATCTACTGGGTGGACGAGGCTGATGGCGTGGCCTTCGAACTCTACTGGAATAAGAAGACTGCCCGTCGCTTAGTGAGCGGTATCGACATCTTCGCTGCCGGAACAGCATATCGACCCGAAGGCTGCATCTCGCCGCCACAGTCCTGGAAGGAACTGAAATCGCCCTCGCAGCCGCCTACGAAATAGCGACCCATCAGTACGATGCATATGCCTTCATGTATAAGCAGAGTGACGTTTGTGCATGCCATTTACCTGTTGCTTTGTAAGCGTGTGATCTTCCCATCTGGCGTGGCGGTTGCTAGGGGTTGACGATGGCGGATGGATGATTCTGGATCGTTGGTTCGACAGGTTCGCAGACGGCGGTCTGCTGCTGAGAAGCGGCTGATTGTTGAGCAGACCTTGGAGCCTGGTGCGAGTGTGGCTCGGGTGGCTCGAGCGCATGGGTTGAACGCGAACGTTGTGTTTCACTGGCGTCGCGAGTATCGCGACGGTAAGCTGGCTGCGGCTGGATTGGTCCCGGTGGTGGTGACTGGCGACGTTCTCCCGGAGCGTCAACGTACCTCTGAGAGCACGAGCTCGATACGGATCGATCTGCCAGGTGGGGCGGTGATCTCGGTTGAAGGCAACGCGGATCTCGCGCTCATACGCACGATTGTTGAGAGTCTGCGGGCTTGATGGACCTTCCGCTCAAGCGACAGAACACGGCGACGCGGATCTGGATCGCTGCAGGAGTGACGGACATGCGGCGCGGCTTTCAGGGGCTTGCCGCCCAAGTCCAGACTGCTCTTGAGCAGCATCCTTACTCCGGCCATGTCTTCGTCTTTCGTGGCCGTCGCGGCGACATGGTGAAGGTGCTCTGGTTCGATGGCGACGGGCTATGCCTGTTTCAGAAGCGGCTCGAACGTGGCCGCTTTATCTAGCCTCAGGCGGCTGCGGGCACGGTGTCGTTGAGCCATGCGGAGCTCTCGATGCTGCTGGAAGGGATCGATTGGAGGCACCCAGTCCGGACGGCGGAACGGGTGATGAGTGTATAAGGTTTCGTTCAGTATCCATGAGGGTTTTGTGCTTTAAGTGACTGGTGTTTTATGGCATACTTCGCTCATGCCCGCCTCGGTCCTGGCCGATCTCGATATACTCGATCCCGAAGCCATGAAGGCTCTGGTGAGAACGCAGCACGAGCAGCTGTCTTCGCGAGCCAGCGAGATCGCTCATCTCAAGCTGTTGCTCGATAAGCTGCAGCGGATGCTCTTCGGGGCCAAGAGCGAGAAGATCGTTCGACAGGTCGAGCAACTGGACTTGCAACTGGAAGAGCTTGAGGTAGGC
>NZ_JAAVUR010000034.1 GCF_018449545.1 Granulicella sp. dw_53
ATCCTCTCATCTTCGGCTGTTTAAATCCTAGTTCCGTAACAGACTCGAATCACCCATCCTTGGAGTGGAGGCGAAGCTGGAACGGAAAGGACGAAGCGTAGCGGAGGTCTGCACAAGCGAAGCGCGGAAGACTGTGGGAGACCCCTTGCGACGCGCCGAGAGGCAGAGCCTCTAAGCAGGTTTGTATTCCGCCTTATCTGCGCTCGCGCACTATTGATCGGGGCGTTGCGGTGTGTTCCCAGATTGGGGCATTGAAGCTCTTCCCGGAGCACACTTTCCGGCCCATCTTCTTCTGAAGCAAGTCCACGACGTGAAGCTCATGTCGGGCCGAGTATGCCCGGCTGTAGTGAAGTCCAATATCCCGTGGTCCCTCGTTAGAAGCTCATACGTCCGGGCCAGGATCATGAAATATAGAGTGTGGCCTGCTCCAAACCAGACCATTCCCAGTAGGGTCAGATGAGCACTGCCTGCAAATCCCTCCCCGGTGACGGGGAGAACAATTGCAGCATTTAGGATCCAGACCAACGCAGCGTAGATAAGTCCCTTTACCAAAGCTCGACCTGGGAGAATCCTCTCGATGATGTAGACATATCCAACCGCCATCGAGAGACCGACCAGAATATGAAAGAGACTCTGGGAGTCTTTAAGATTCTTCGAGGAGGCAGCTCCGATAGAGGCCATCTTCGCGGGTTCCAAACGTTCGGATATCCAAAGCAGACACTGCACTGCGAGCTTGAGTAACCCGCCTTTCGCGGTCTCAAGATGGACCAGGCCGGCAGCTTTGAGTACGAGCATATTCACGGCAGTTGCAATCGCTCCAGCCAGCAACCCCGCAGGGAGTCTCGAGAACCTTGAGAGTGACACAGTGAAACCTTTCCTGCCGTGCGCCTCTCTTGATTCCGGCGCTGTTTTCGGGACCGATGCATTGAATAACGATTGGCCCACTCAAGCTATGTGACGATGCCCATCCGCTTCATATAGTCACGCATCTCCTGTTCATCTCCCCGGAAGAGGAGGACGTAGGTTCTCTGCCCATGTGTCCAGCGGCTGTCGCTCCCCTTCTGCTCATGAAAGAACTTGATCGTCTTCTGCGAAGCCATGAGTGCATCGACGATGAGAAGACTGGCGCGTTGTTCGTTCTTCATCCGGAGAAGAACGGCTTTATGATTTGCCACTTGAAGAGAAGTCGCTGCGCGGAATTCAACTTTTCTCAACTCTGATGGCAGGGACGCGGGACCTGACAAAGCTGTTGCGCTCCAATCGAGAAGCTGCTTTTGATCGGTGCTGCTAATCTCCTCGACAGGAGGCTGGTTGAGGATGCTTGCAACCTGTCTGCCGAGGCGTGCTTCTTGAAACCTTGGGCCAATACCAAGCACGATGCCGAAGAGGAGAGACGCGGCGACTGGAAGCATGAACCAGTTGTTCCAATGAGACTTATGGGGCGTCTTCTGAGCGCGCTCATGAGCTAACCCTGCTAAAATACGCGCTTCAAGCGAGTGGCTCTGGGGAATCTCCGAAAAAGTTTGACGAATCGTTTGGTCGCTCGCGCTAATCTGTGCGAAGTGTTGCGCACACTCTGGGCAGGTCGCAAGATGGTCAAACAGTGGCCTGAAGCTGGCAGCATCAGTGCCTGTCCGCCATGCATACATCTCCGATTTGTATAGTTCGCAACTCATCGTTATTTCGCTTTCTTCAACAGAACTAATTTGCTGGAAGGTTTCATGAGCTCATGCAGTCGTTGTCTTGCACGGGAGAGTCTCGACATCACCGTTCCAACTGGAAGCTCAAGGGCTTCGGCGATCTCCCGATAGGAGAGATCCTGAAAATAAAAGAGGACCACTGGCAGGCGATGTCTTTCATCAAGCTGTCTCAGCGATTGATGAAGTGCGAGAGCATCGGTACTGAAGGTGTGGCGATCTTCCGGCTCATAGAGCATCTCGTCAATGGAGACCTCATCCTTGGATCTATCGCCGCGACGCATCTGGCTATGACAGTGCCTCAAGATACCGACGAGCCACCCCTTTACCAGTTCCGTGTCACGAAGGCTCGACCGCGAACGATATGCCTGGAAAAAAGTCTCTTGCGTCAGCTCTTCTGCATCTGTCCGCGAACCGGTCCACCAATAAGCGATACCGAAGAGAAGCCTCTGGTATTGTCTTACCCAGTCGTCGAACATTTGATCGTTGATCTGCACAATACGCTCTCTTTCAGGACCTGCCCGGCCTGTTGCTATAGATAGAGTGTGTTCTTCATCCCGTTTTATTCCAAATGCCCATTTTTTTTCCAAGAACCGACATGAAGACTAAGCTCCGATTCGTTCTGGTTTGACTCCCCATCTCCAATGAACGAGTCAGCCAGTTCGGGGGATTTGCATAAAGAGCAAAAGTTTTAGGCGGTAAGGGAATAAAGCGATTCTCAATCGACACTTCATTGACAAGGAAGATGAGTCGTACAGAGATGGTTAAGGCGCGTTATGAGGAGCGAAGAGATGAAGCTCAAATGGATATTATCCGGCTTGCTGGTCACTTTGACGGCAGCTGCGCAAATGCCCTCTGTCATGGATCAGTTCATGCACGCGATGGAGATGAGCATGACCAAGATGGATAAGGGGATGGCCGCGGCACCCATGAGTGGAGACGTCGATCACGATTTCGCCACGATGATGATGCCACATCATGAGGGCGCGATCGACATGGCCAAGGCGGAGTTGAGCTATGGCAAAGATCCCGTGATGCGCCGGCTCGCAGAGGAGATTATCGTCGACCAGCGATCCGAGATCGATGCCATGAACCTTTGGCTTAGCAAGAAACACTAACCGGCACCGAAAGAGAGAAACCATGCGCTTTTTGCTTATACCCGCACTCCTCACGACTTGTGCGGCATCCGGTCTTGCCCAAAATGGCGACCGCGTCTACACGGCGGACCAGACATCCAACACGGTCTCGGTCGTTGATCCTGCCACGAATAAATTCCTGGGCTCGATTCATCTGGGAGAGGATGTTCCGGCGGCTCTGAGCCCGCTGTATCGCGGTCAGTTGCTGGTCCACGGCCTTGGCTTCTCCCCGGACCACAAGACGCTTGATGTAATCTCAATCGGTTCGAACTCCGTGACATTGATAGATACGGAGACAAATCTGGTCAAAGGCACGATCTATGTGGGACGTTCGCCGCACGAGGGATTTTTCCGTCCCGACGGACATGAGTTGTGGGTTGCGGTGCGTGGTGAGAACTACATTAGCGTCATCGACCCCGTAAAGATGAAGGAAGTGCGCCGCATCGAAACCGCGAACGGCCCTGGAATGGTGCTCTTCCGGCCCGATGGCAAGTACGCATTTGTACCTTCCAGCTTCACCCCAGAGATGGATGTCATTGATACGGCGACCTACGAGGTGATTGCAAGAGTGCCGCAGGTGAGTCCGTTCTCGCCTAATCTGGCCGTCGATCAGGATGAAGTCTGGTTTACCTTGAAGGACACCGGAAAGACCCAGGTTGTGAGCGCAAAGCCTCCCTTCCAGACGCTCGCTACATTAGAAACTGGGCCAATTACCAATCACGTTACTTTCATCACGAATCCCGCTGGACGATTCGCTTACGTTTCAGTTGGCGGCACGGATCAGGTATTGGCTTACCGACGCAGACCTAACGCCGCGCCAGAGCTGGCCGCGACGATCAAGGCAGGCGATCTGCCGCATGGGATCTGGGGCTCCGACGACGGACGAAAGGTCTACGTGGGCCTGGAGAACGGAGATGCGGTTCAGGCAATCGATACGATGACGAATCGCATTGTGGCCACCATCCAGGTTGGCCAACTCCCTCAAGCGTTGGTTTACGTTCCGAAGGCTGTCTCCTCCGAGGCAGGAACAGCAAATCTGAAACCACTTGGACCCGCGACTGGGGTCATCCACCTCGAACTTGTGCCGCAATCTTCGCACTCCTCCGCACACGCGAGTGTCGCGATTAACTCGCTTGGGCCAATCGATAACCTTCAGATTGCCGCGACTGGTCTTACGCCTGGAAAGAAGTACAAACTGATGTTGATTGGAGATGCCGAGCCGCAGGAACTGACAAGCTTCGGCGCCGGTATCGGTGGCGTCGCCATTGCGCAGACGCTTGGTCCCTTAAAGCGCGCCGCCTCTCCTTCGCAAAGCGCAGCCCCTTTGACCCTCGAGGTAAGGGCTGCTGATGGAGATGAAGTTGTGCTCGGGCAGACAAAGTAGCCGTTGCCGAAGCCGTCTTCAATCCGCATTGCTGCAACGAAAGAGGCGGGTGGAAGCGTGTCGCGATCTCCAAAACCGGGATATCGGCTGACTTGAGCAAAGCACATGTGGTCTTGATCTCTTTGGGCGAGAGCTTGAAACGCTGTCTGCTTACACCCGTTCTGCCTGCTAGGTAGAGATTAGGAGGGTTTCCGTCGAGGAGCGAGGCTGATGGCTATGTCCGTCTGCACCCAGTTTCGTTTCCAGGCTTCGGCCTGATTTTCATCAAAGGCAAGCTGGCAGATTCGAGCCTGTTGGCCGGTCCCGAAGTTGCTCCACGGCGTACCCGGATCTTTGCCTTCCTCGATAGGCCGTCTAACAATACCCGATCTAAGCTCCCGATCTGCCTCAGCCCACCCTGTACGCCACCACCTGGTGGCGGTGTGGTATTCGGCTTCATCCCTCAGACGTGCCTCGTATCCGGCCTGATACTCTTCGGACGAGGTATAGCCGCCCGGAACTCCACCATCCGGCATGAGATCGAAGTGCTCTGATTGCGCCATAAATCAATCGCCTTGGGGCGATGATAAAGCAAAACTGTGGGACAACGAAAGTGCTGACCTGTTGTCGCATGCCTTATCTGCTGCTGCGACTGGATGGCATCGGTATCGACACCACACTACTTCTCTAAAGGCAAGTGGATGAGACCACTTCGGTCTCATCCACCCGAGCCGACGATTACTGGTCGTCGGCTCCGTCCGCCGGATCATCTGCGGCTTCGATCTTGGAGAGCCGCTTGATGCTGGTGGCATGGACTTCAGCGATCCGGTGCTTGAAGGTGGTCTTTTTGACCTGATCTTCTACCTCGCGATAACGAAGAATGCCTTCCAGGGTGACGAGCTGGCCCTTCTGAAGGGTCTTGGCGAACTTGGATAGGTTGCTCCAGGCGAAGACGCGATGCCACTCGGTGCGGTTCTCGTAGTCTCCTTTGTCGTTCTTCCAGCTCTCCTGGGTAGCGATGCTGAGGATGACGTACTCGCGGTTGTTCTGAGCGGTTTTGGCTTCTGCGTTCTGTCCGAGGCGGCCGATGAGGATGACTTTGTTGAACATGGTGTTTAGGCTCCGTTTCTTTGGTTTGTGCCGCGGTCTGCGGTACAAGCTTGCCCGTAGGGTGTGCCGTCGCGACCCACTCCCTCGGCGACTGGATGGAATCTGCGGAAGGGGACCCAAACTTGTTTTGGGGCAGGAGTCCGCACCTCGAAGAGGCGCGCAGCGGATTCCGGGAAGGAGAGCGTGCGTCCGAAGGGCGGGGGTGTCTTGAGCGCGGCACGCTGAACGCAGAGAGAAGGACAAACCGGAAGGGAGCCGAACTGTTCAATGGCCTTCCTCACGACGCGAGTCGCAAGAGCCAGCTCAGAGTCCGTAGAGGCATCCCTCGCCCTCAGGATGGAAGAACGATAAAGGAGAATACCCGCACCGATGCTCATCGCTCCGCCCATCTTCTGGCCTTCGCCATGGTCCTGCGGATATAGGCAGCTCGCCTGGAAGGACTGGGATCGCGGGAGAGGTAATGGTCTGCGAGAGCACCTCCAATCCGGTCTTCCTCCATGCCATGGGCGTAAGCGGCGACACAGAAGGCGATATCGGCGGCGGCGGGACGGTCCCGGTACTTGTTGGCGGCTCGGAATCGTTCCAGGGAGAGATTCGAGGACCTCGGTCCCCTGCGGGGAGAAAGAGAACGTCGCAACCGCTCGGCCTCGTATTCCTGCTCCCGGACCTGGTATAGCCCGATGATCTCCCCCTCGAAGGCCTTGGCAGTGGGGTACTGTTGCCCGGTGTGGCTGTGCAGGCGCACGAAAGGGAAGAGGCCGTCCGTCTTTCTGTAGTGGGGTTTGCAGTTGGTGAAGCCGGAAAGTCGTCCGAACCCCCGCCAGTCGGCGGCGCTGGGATCGGCATCGTAGCGAGCCGCCAGGGTCCGGGCGGCGAAGGATGGATAATTCACGCATCCTGATCATTACGCCCGCCGGCATCAGTCTGCCCGTTGATATCGCCGGGACGATGGTTCTAAAGCGCCCGGATATCTCTTCCAACGAGCCCGAGGATTTTCTCGCAGCATTGCGCGATTGGCTCGCGCAAGCTGAACAACTCTACGCACCGACGTTGACGGACGAGCCAACGCGGTTGCTGCAGGCCGGAGAATATCGCGCTTCCGTGATCGCCGCCGTCGCGCTCCTGGAGGCAACGCTGCGAGAGCGATACAAGACGCAGACCTCAGCATCCTCTTCGAGGCCAATGCAGCTTCGGGAGATGGTAGAGAGGGCGCAAGCGGAAGGGCTGCTGAATAACGTCAGCACGCCGAACATCATGGGCTGGCTTCGAATCCGAAACGAAGCTGTTCATACGAACCAGCCAGTCACACATGCCCAGGCCACCGAGATCGTTCGGGGCATAACGCAGCTCGTGCAGAGACCCTAAAGTGCAAGAGGTTTGAGATGGAAAAGGATAGTCTAGTTGTCACGCTGCACTCAAATGCCGGAATAGCCTCCACGAGGCTATTTTTCGGCACTTAAATCCCGGAATTAACCCACTTGTTTGTACTTAAATCCCGGAACGAAACCAGTGCATATGAAGGGAATATCGAAATCTATGCCCTTATATCCCGGACAAACTTCAGTAAGAACTTTGTCCGGGTTTTATGTGCAGTGATCGGGGATTTTAGTGCAGGAATAATGCACTTAAATCCCGGAAAAAGGTTGAAAACAAACAGGGGGATTCCGGGATTTGAGTGCAGCGTGACAGCAGGGAAGCGGAGCCCGTGGCACTCACCCCGGCCCAGAGTCTGCTGCGCCAGCGGGTGCTGGACTCCGTAGCATCGCCTCATTCGAAGCGCAACTACGCCCGGGCGCTCGACGACCTATTCGCCTTCTGTGCCAGCCGACCTCTCTCCCGGTCTCTCTTAATGGAGTGGCGGGCTGGCATGGAATCTTTATCGCCTTCGACGATCAACGTCGGGCTCTCGGCCGTGCGCAATATGGTGGGCGAAGCCCGGCATGCCGGCCTGACCGACGTCCCCAACGTCAGCCAGAAGGGAACCCGCCTGGGAAACTGGCTGACCCGCGAGCAAGCCAAAGATCTGCTGGCCGTCCCCGATCGGTCGACCGTGAAAGGGAAACGCGACTATGTCATCCTGGCCCTGCTGGTCGGCTGTGCTCTGCGGCGGAACGAACTGGCCGAGCTCGACGTCGCGACCATCCAGCAGAGGGAAGGGAGGTGGGTCCTGGCCGACCTCGAGGGCAAGGGCCGGCGAATTCGGACGGTGGCCATCCCGATCTGGGTGAAGAAGGGAATCGATGTCTGGATGACCGCGACTGAGATCGAGAAGGGCCGCCTGCTGCGATCGGTCTCCAAGAGCGGCAAGCTCAATCGCGACACCTTGAGCGACTGGGCGGTCTGGTCCATAGTTGAACAGGTCATCCAAGCAAATCGGGATCGAGCGCTTTGGTGCCCACGACCTCCGCCGCACTTGCGCCAAGTTGTGCCGGAAGAGCGGCGGGGATCTGGAGCAGATCAAATTCCTGCTCGGCCATTCCTCTATCCAGACCACGGAGCGGTATCTGGGGTCTGATCAGGAGATCGTCGTGGTCGTGAATGATAATTTAGGTCTCTAGCCGTTAGTTCGTATCGCAGCGCCGATCGGGCACCCCTACTGACTTTGGCGGTTTTTGTAGGTTGGTCCTTCTTGCAGTGCGACAATTGGCGTTATAATATGTGACATATGGCAAACGAGCTTACTGCAATAGTAGAAGAACTCGGAGGGGAAAAGACCTTTGGAAGACCGGTCCATACCGAACAGGATATGAACAGGGAAATCCTAGCGGGGTTTCCCCATAGTGCCGTAGAGCACTTTCGAATTGTGGCGAGTCTATCGTGGGCAGAGCTAGCCGCAAGCCTAGGGCTTAGTATCCGAAGTCTCCAACGGCGGAAACACCAAGGGCGATTAGAGGGATATGAGTCAGATCGAATTTACCGCTTGGCACGGATCGTGGCTCTCTCTGCAGATTATCTGGGAAGCTCAGAGCGAGGAATCAATTGGCTCAAGCAACCAAACATTGTCCTCGGTGGAATTCGTCCGTTGGACGCTGTTGAAACCGAGTTAGGTGCGCGGCAGGTAGAGAATGTGCTGGGCAGGATCGGGTACGGCGGTCTGAGTTGATCACGGTCTACCGCTTATTGCGTCACCGGTTCGCTGGCTCTGCATTTGATGGACAAGGAAGTTTCCTGTTCGGGGGAAGATGGTCGAATCCTGGCACTAGAATCGTCTACACCGCCGAACATCTGTCTCTAGCAATGCTGGAATACCTAGCACATCTGGATCCGCGAGATCCACCAAGTGATCTGGTTTTGGCGAAAGCAACTATTCCAGATACGGTGAGTCGCATCGTTTATCCGCTCGCGGATCTTCCGAGTAACTGGAGATCCTATCCTGCACCTCCTTCGTTGGCCGAGGTTGGAACGGATTTTGTGAGTGAGGGGAGGGCCGCAATTTTGATTGTCCCTTCGGTGCTTGCCTCACCTGAGGTCAACCTGCTTCTCAATCCGAACCATCCGGATTTTTCTCTTATCTCGAGACCGACAATCGAGCCATTTTCTTATAACGATAGATTGATCTGAATTACCCTTCTCCAAGAAAGTTTTGCATTCCGGCGCTTCTAGGGACACCTCAAGAAACGGAATATTACGTACTGTAAGGACCGCTGAATCTAATGCGATCACCATGCGCTTCGATCAAATCTGCTTGAAACACATCGTTCTCAGCTCTTGTAACCGGGGTCTGAGTAGCAACGGAACAGAAAACCTACATAAGAGTCTTGTGGTCTTGGTGGTCAAGCTTCGTCCAGGCTGGCGGTGCGTGGATCGCGAAGAGGTCTGAGTTCGCCTTTGGCGACGGTGTAAAGGCATAGCGGCCGAGCATCTTGATGTGCTTGAAGCTGAGCGGCGACAGCCGGGCAACATCGTCGGCCAATACCTCCTACCCCTCGGCCCGGAGCTGATCGAGCGCCGCATCCCTGTAAATGGTGTTCCAGAGAACGACTAGGTTGACGACGAGTCCGAGCGCGCACCAAGTTGGTCCTCTTGTCCCTCGCGATAGCGCTGGCGCAGTTCTCCACGCTTGCCATGAAAGAGGACGCGGGCGAGTTGATGGCGTCCTTCGCCCCGATTAAGTTGGATGAGGATGCGTCGGCGACGGTTCGCTTCACGTTAGGGGAGGGTTTCCGCCACGGATACGCTTTCAAGCGTCGCGAGATCGTCATAAGCGGGATCGAGCATAAGCGAGTGCAGTTGGCGGCGGCGAATTCCCATATTGCCTCCGACGAAGAGCGGCAACGCTATAGCGTCCTGAAGCAACCCGGCGAGCGGTAATTCGTGCCCATAACTATCGACGCCTACAACCTGCATGAGATGAGTAATGACCCGGACCGCTGCCTCCGACCCAAACAGCTTGGCGTGGATAGCGAGTTCCAGTGCGCCAGGCGCAGCCATATCAAAGGCGCGGCACGCATGCCAGCTCAGCACTCGCGTAGCCTCGATCGTAGTCTTTGCATCGGCCAACGCGTAGCCGACTGCCTGATGATGGATGATCTGCTGGATGCCTCCACGCCTCTCCCTCTTGGCGAAGGAAAGAGCAAACTGAAAAGCAGCGCGCATCAACGCGACACTGAAGACACCCACGAGAGCAGCGGTACCCGCAAAGCTCTCCGCGGCCAGTTGGAGTCCACTGCCTTCCTGTCCCAGCAAGTTTCCGGATGGAACCTGAACATCGTCCAGGAGGAAGCGCGACGCGATATGCGCCCGGTGTCCCAGCGTGTCGAATGTGTGCTCAAACATCAGGCCGGTGTCGGGACGAGGCACAGCAATGATCGAGATGCCACGGGAGGGGTCAACATTGGCATCGGTGCGGCAGACGACTGTAAGGAGGTCGGCACCTTCCCCGTTCCATCCGGTAGCCGAAGGTATCCATTGCTTCCGGCCCTTGATGACCCACGAGTCGTCAACCCGACGCGCGGTGGTTCGGACTCCTTCTCCTGGGGGTGGAGATCCGGCGTTGGCGCTGCCTCCGGGTTCGGTCGAAGCGAATGCGGCAAGCGGTGCGCCTGTGGTTGCCAGGAAGGGCGGCAGAAACCGTTGGTGCTGCTCTGGCGTGCCGGCAACCGCCAGTGGAGCGAGCCCCAGCGCCGTGGAAAGCATGGTGACTGGTACGTTAGCATCGACGGTATAAAGCTCCTCCGCCATGATCGCGAGGTCAACCAGTCCGGCGGAGTCGCCGCCGACCGAGACGGGAATACACTTACGTAAAAAGCCCTCCGCCACCAGTCGTTCGTAGAACGGGCGAGTTGCTACAAAACGCTCGATAGGGCTCGGCAAATCGCGTATTGCACCCGGCACGCCGGATAGGACATCTTCCGCAAATTGACGTGCTTCTCGCCGCAGGTATTGCTGATTATCGTTCAGCGTAAAATCAATCGGCATTCAATGTCTCCAACATGATAAAAAGTGCGGGCCCTATCCCATCAGCCCACATGGCATTAGGTGCCTGGTGTTATTGGCCATTACGTGAAAATTCAAGCATGCTCAGGTCCTGACCGAGAAGGTTCTGGCACTGCGCGTCATCGTGATCCTTTTGGAGGCGCTTGCAGTCATTTTGTCAGCCGCAGACAATTTGCTTTGCCAACGCTCTTAATCTGACTGCAGTTCCTTGAATAAACGCTCTCCGAACGGAGTTTCTGGGGATTAGGTGGGCTTGTCCGGAGTCGTTTGACGCCGGACAAGCCGCTAGCATTAGAGTTGGAGTCTGCCGCCATCGACCGCGATCTCGGAGCCGGTGATGTACGAAGCATCCTTCGAAGCAAGAAATGTAACGACACTTGCCACTTCCTCCGAGCTCCCGAAACGGCCCGC
>NZ_JAAVUR010000035.1 GCF_018449545.1 Granulicella sp. dw_53
CCTAGGCAGTATCGACATATAGCTGAAGGTGGAGCCATGAGCAGGCGAGTGCGACGAGAGCCTTGAAGTTGGTTTTGAGTTTTTCGTACCTCGTGGCGAAGCGTCGAAAGTGTTTGAGTCTGGAGAAGCATCGTTCGATGCGATTGCGCTGCTTGTACAGTATTTTGTCGTACTCGCGTTGTTGTTTACGGTTGCGTTTGGGCGGGATGACGGCGGTCGCTCCCATGCCGACGATGTGCTGAACGATGGCATTGATGTCGTAACCCTTATCGGCCAGCACGGCCTCAGCCTTGTGTTGTGCCAGCAGGCCAATGGCCTGAGTGCAGTCGTGGACCTGACCGGCAGTCACGGCAAAGTCCACCGGCAAGCCCAACTCATCGGCAAGCAGATGGATCTTGGTCGTCAGACCTCCTCGGGAACGCCCCAGAGCCTTGTCTTCGCCCCCTTTTTGCGGCCCGTGGCCGCTTGCTGGTGAGCCCGTACGATGGTCGAATCGATCATGAGGTACTGGTTCTTGCGATCGCGCAACAGCTCGTGAAAGATCTTCTCCCAAACCCCGTTCGCCGCCCAACGGCTGAAGCGCTTGTGCACGCTCTTGTACTTTCCGTAGCGCTCCGGAAGATCGTGCCAGTGGGCACCGGAACGCAGAACCCACAAAACTCCGTTCACGAAAAGACGATTGTCAGCTGCAGTGCGGCCAACGCTTTCAACCCGCCCAGGAAGAACATCCTTAACCCGTTCCCATTGCACATCGCTCAACTCGTAACGACTGATCCCCATAAAACAAGAACAACAAATCCAGCACAAACTGCAAAGTCTATATGTCGATACTGCCTAGCGCATCGCCAAGACGATTATGCCTCACAACGTAGTAGTTGGGGCCGCCCTCGTTCATCTGGTTCTTCGCTTTGGTGGATGCTTTCTGATCCTGCCAGCGCTTGGCGAACGCGTTGCTAAACTGTTGATGCATCGCCGGGGTGATCCATCCGAGACGGCGTAGGCGAAAAGCAACCAGTGGTTCGCTGACACTCCAGCTCTTTGCAGTTTGCTCGATAAAACTAAGGGCTGCTTTAATTTCGTTCTTTGCTAGGATTGCTGGGCGAGCCGTGACGAAGGACCGTGGCAGGAGGACATAACTTGCAGTGTCATTGCAAAATTGTTCGATTTTTGCGGCGGGACTGTTTCCCGCGATGTGATCGGGAATGCCACTGATACCAGTTTGTCCCAGGAAAATATGTACGAGCTCGTGAATGAGTGTGAATGAGCGTGCAGTTCTCGCGTCTTGGTCATTGATAACAATGAAAGGAACCCGGTGATCAGCAAGCGCGAATCCGCGAAAAACCTCCTCACTTACGGCAGAATGATGTGAGCCAAGATCGCCGACGAGTAGAACATAGACTCCAAGAGCTTCAGTTTGAGCGCGAAGGAACTTGAAAAATTCGTCCGGGCTACCAGGTCGACCACTCGACGTCTCGGAAAGGTGTAGAGCCTCGCGGATGCGGGTGGCGACGGTTTCTGGGTCGTCCTTCAGGGAGCACGAACCAACAAAGGGAAACCGTGCCGTCGCCAAACCCGGTTCCCATTGAGTTTGGGAAGTAGAGTCTGCCATATGCCTGGTATCGATGTAACCTCTTGGGGTAGTTTGACTCTAACAATCGGCTATGGCGGAGTAACCCATTTCCAAGTCGTTGGAATAATGAGTAAAACTAAATCCCAGTCCGTGCCGCTTCGTCTCGATCGCAAGCATCCGCTTGCGATCCGATGGATGCATTGGGTGAATTTTCCTGTCCTTTTGATCATGATCTGGAGCGGACTTCTGATCTATTGGAATGATTCTGACAACGCCTACCGACATCCGCACGCGATTTACCGCATCGGTATAGGAAAGATCACCCTATTCCGTTTCTTTCCGGAATGGTTCTGGAAGGGTATCAATGCGCCCTACCACGTTACGCAGGGTCTCGGGCATCACTTCTTTTTCATGTGGATCTTCGCGGCCAACGGGATTGCTTATGTCACTTTTCTTGCGATTTCAGGGGAATGGCGATTTCTCATCCCGCAGAAATGCAGTGTGCGGGAAGCTATTCAAGTCACGCTCGTAGACCTTCATCTTCGTAAAGGCCTGCCGTCACAAACCAAATATAACGGCGCACAGCGCATCGCCTATACTGCAGTCATTCTAATGGGCTTCGGCATGCTAATAACTGGTCTTGCCATCTACAAGCCAACTCAGTTGCATTGGCTAACCGCGATCTTGGGCGGTTACGAGATGGCACGGTGGGAGCACTTCTGGATCACGATTAGTTTTGTCGGCTTCTTCGTAATTCATGTGCTGCAGGTCGCCCTTGCCGGATGGAACAACTTTCGAAGCATGGTGAGCGGGCTCGAGATCAAGAAAGAAGAGGACGTGTCCCTAGAGGCGGAGAGGAGAACATGGTGACACCGGGTCCAGATCAGGAGAAACCAGCAGAGTCCCACGCAACGGCTGAACAGCAGCCGTTAGAATCGAAACCTCATGATCTGTCTCGGGGGCAGCCGGACGTTGCTTCGGGGATAGTCAATGACTTGCCCAGAACATCTGAAAAGCCGGACGGCGAGAGCCTCCCCGTCGAGCCTTTGCATGCCGGGTCGGAGACCAGCACCGGAGGTGATCCCAAAGTCACACCTGTTGTCCCGTTCGAGCAAAAAGTTGAACCACAGTTATCGACGGAGGAGTTGTCTCTTGAGCCTTTGGGACCTGCGGTCGATGAGGTAAATGCGGCCGTCCTTTCCGATTCGCGGCGACACACGCGGCGGTCTTTCGTGGTGGCAGCCGCAGCCACGGCCGTCGGATATGGCCTTTATAACTGGCTCGACCAACTTTCGGCAGATGAGATGCAGCCTGGTGGCTACAGGAAGGCCTTCGAGACGAACGCGGCGCTCTCGCGCGCAATCTTCGATGATCGGGGTCTGGCTCCCACTTACTCTCTCACTAGAGCTGAGAACCTCAGGGTCAATGGCGTCTATGGGCTCAAGAAGATGCTCGAGCCGACGAGCTATCGGCTACAACTCGTCGGTTCTGCTGCACCTGTTTCTCATCCTCGGTATAGCCGCGATGTGACTGCCTGGGAGTATCTCTATGTCGACGAGAAAACTATGGAGGATCAGGGACACGACACGAAGACGCCGCCGCCCTCTGCCAGGACCTCTGAGAAGATGCCTCCTGAAACGATGGTAGAACAGGAGAGACAAAAAGAGAGCCGTAGCGGCCGAATGCCTCGCGGCAAAGAAGAAGCTGGTAAGAGCCGTTCGACACTCACAGGGGACACGCCGGGGCTGCTTCTGACCATGGAAGACGTCCTCAGGTTGCCTCGTTATGAACTGGTGACTCAGTTCAAGTGCATCGAGGGCTGGAGTCAGATCGTCCATTGGGCCGGTATTCGCATGGTAGATTTCCTGGAGGCTTATCCACCCGCTCTCGTTGACGGCAAGGAGCCGAGGTATGTGTACATGGAGACGCCCGACGGAGACTATTACACCGGATACGATCTCCACGTCTGTCGCCATCCCCAAACGCTTCTCGTAACCGAGATGATGGGTGAGCCATTAACCCAATATCATGGCGCCCCGTTGCGGCTGCACATGCCCACGAAGTATGGGTACAAGCAGATCAAGCGCATCGGGCTTATTAGCTACACCAACAGCAAGCCGGACGACTACTGGACTAAGCTTGGCTATGACTGGTATGCCGGATTGTGATAATAGAACGCATTTTCAGGAGACGTAGAACATGGATGATGGTGAGTGTAGCCTGACAAGAAGCTCCCATGAGACGGATGCAAGGCATCTCTTTGAGGACTGTGCCTGGCTGTATGCATTTTGCCGTGAGCATCTGTTTCGCGACCATACGGAGGAGATTGCGCAGGCTCTATTTCCCAATGGAGTCTCTTCGGGAAGCATGTCTGTCCTGGAAGTCGGATGTGGCCCTGGATTCTACGCGCGCCGTCTCGCGCAGCGTTATCCCGCTTTGCAGGTGCTTGGTATTGACCGATCTTTGCGTCTCGTCACCTGGGCGCAGTGGCGTGCCACTTCAGATGCGTTAGCGAATTGCAAGTTCCAGCAAGGAGATGTCGAGTCTCTCTCTGCCTGTGTGGAAGCAGTGGATGCGGTCATCAGCTCCCGCCTCCTTCTGGTAGTTGCCAATCGCAGGGCTGTAATAGCCGAGATGTTCCGCGTCCTGAAGCCCGGAGGGCGTCTTTTTCTTGCTGAGCCGACGGCAAACTTCAAGACCCAGCTCCCGCTCTCGGCGATGCGTCTGGCGACTCGTTTCATGCGGTCTGCCAGTCAAAGGTCCTTTCCACAAACTGCAGAGATTCTTACCTCCCGAAATTTTGAGGATCTCATCCGTTCTCAGCCCTGGAGGAACGTGTCGATCCAAATGTATGGAGACTATCAATGCGCCATCTGCGAAAAGAGTGGCGATGCGGTGATGGATGTTAGAGGTCTTGAGATGCCAGGGTACAACATCCCTGTCACCAGTTCACGGAGTTTTGCCTAGTGGCTTATTCGATCCTTGACCCAAACCATACGGATTCATCTTTCCAAGCACTCTGTGCGTTGGCGATCATGGCGAAAGCACCTCGCCCCGGCAAAGTGAAAACTCGGTTGTCGCCTCCGCTGACGCCAGAACAGGCGGCTGAAATCAATACTTGCTTTCTCAGAGATACGACAGCGAATATTGCAACACTTGCTGAGAATGCCTCATCTGCTGGCGTGATCTCCTATACGCCGGTGGGAGACGAGCATCTTTTCGATGGACTGTTGCCCCAGGGTTATCGGCTCGTGCCTCAGCGGGGAGATGGTTTTGGAGAGCGGCTGTTGACTACAGCAGAGGACTTATTCGCGTGCGGTTTCTCATCCGTCTGTCTCATTGATTCCGATTCGCCCACGGTGCCGAGGGAAGCCTTCTCAATGGCGGTCGATGCTTTACAGCAGCCGGGCGATCGCATCGTGCTTGGTCCTTCGCACGATGGAGGCTATTATCTGATCGGGATGAAACGGGCGCACACCGAGGCTTTCGAAAACATCACCTGGAGCACCGATTCGGTCTTCGCAGAGACCGTCGCAGCGATTGAGAGGATTGGAATCGAACTTGTCACGTTGCCGCTCTGGTATGACGTCGACGATGCGGAGACCTTGGCGGTACTCCGAGCTGAACTAATCGATGGTCTCCGACCTGGCTTTACCTCTCTCCCCGGCTATGCGGCGGACCACAGCCGAAACTTTCTCAGACAATTGGATCGCTTAACATGAAGCCGGGTGAGTTTTCGCATGGGTCGTTTGCTCTTCCGTGGATTACAAATGCGATTCTGTCGCTGCTGGGGTTCGGTCTGCTCGCTTTTACAAAGCAGCTGATCGCTGAGTTTCATCGCTTCACAATCGGATTCTCCGGCGTCGCGGGCTGGTCTGTTATTTTGTACGTACTTGCGGTGCTGGCCATCCTTACCCTGCCTGCGAACCGTTTCACCTTGCCTCTTATCCTTGGCTTCGGAATTGCTTTCCGACTGGTTACATTGTTGCCGGAACCTTTCATGTCATCCGATATTTACCGGTACGTCTGGGACGGTGTGGTACAACATGCCCACATCTCTCCGTATCGATATGTCCCGGGCGACCCGGTGCTCACGTCACTGCGGGCCCCAAACCGAGACCTCTTCGATCACATCAATCGCCGCGACTACGCCCACACCATTTATCCTCCCGTCGCCCAGTTCCTCTTCTACGGCATCACATGGCTCAACGCTTCGGTAACCTTCATGAAGCTGGCGATGATTCTCTTTGAGGGCGTAACTGTTTACGCGCTCATGGAACTGTTGCAGGCGCTCGGAAGGAGAAGGGAAGAGGTACTGCTCTACGTATGGTGTCCGTTGTTGATCTGGGAGATCGGTAGCTCCGGGCACCTGGACTCGGCAGCCATGGCATTCATCGCACTCGCTCTGCTTGCCCGCTTTCGCCAGCAACCAATTGCAACGGGTGCTTTCCTCGGAGCTGCGATTCTAATCAAGTTTTATCCTTTGGTACTTGTGCCTGCGTTGTGGCAGCGCAAAGATTTTAGGATGCCTTTGACGATCGTCACTCTCGCGGCGTTCTCATACGCCTGTTACGCGAGCGTTGGGTGGCTCGTCTTTGGGTTCCTCGGAGGGTATGTTCAGGAAGAAGGGATGCAGTCGGGGACAAGGTATTTTTTCCTGCAACTCCTCCAACTTTTACCGGGACTACGGCACGTTTCCTCTGCTTTCTATCTCGTCGGTATGCTTGTCGTGTTCGGGGCGTTGGCGTTCTGGAGCTGGAAAGCAGCAAATTCCGGCTTCAACCAACAACGAGCCAAATTCTGGCTCCGGTTGTTTCGCTTGCCAGAGCGCGCCGCCTTCCTTCCAGGTGTGCTATTTCTGGCGTTTGCAATGATGCTGGTCTTCTCTCCCCACTATCCATGGTATCTGGCGTGGCTCATTCCATTTGGTGTCCTGCTTCCCAACCTCCCGGTCCTTACTTATGCGCTCGGACTCTTTTACCTCTCAGCCACCCCTCTAGGCGCAGGGACCGCCGAGTCACAATATCGGCTGAACTCTCTTCTCTACGCTGCCGTCTTCCTTGCCGGTATTCTCGAGTTGATAGCTCGACTTGGGTACGGACGAATCGTTGCCGTGAGGAACCGTATAGCATGAGTTCTTCGCACATCTCCGTAATCATCCCTGCGTTGAATGAGCGAGAGTCGATTGGGCATGTCGTTGCCTCGATGCCGTGGTCGCTGATTGAAGAGTGCATCGTGGTAGATAACGGATCTACCGATAGCACGGATGAGGTTGCACGGGAAGCAGGGGCTCGAGTGGTGTATGCCCCGCGGGGATATGGGGCGGCCTGCAAAGCCGGCGCGCAGGCTGCGCTCGTAACAAGCACTATCCTCGTTTATTTGGACGGTGACGGTAGCGACAATATTGACGATCTTCAGCGCATCGTGGCTCCGATAGAAGATGACAGGATGGATTTTGTCCTGGGTTCCCGAATACGAGGCCATGCGCAACCGGGTTCAATGCTGGGAAGTCAGATCTTTGCAGCGCATCTCGTGGGTTTTATCGTCCGTATTTTGCAGGGGATCCGCTATACGGATATGGGCCCCTTTCGTGCCATTCGACGGTCCAGCTTCGAGCAATTGCCAATGGAAGAGATGACCTACGGATGGAACCTCGAAATGCAGATTCGTGCCGCCCAGCACAAACTACGAATCCTCGAGATCCCAGTCGACTATCGCTGTCGCATCGGGGGAGTAAGTAAGGTCTCTGGAAATCTCAGTGCATCCATGACGGCCGCAGCGCGAATTCTTGGCGTAGTCTTCCGAATTGGCTTCTCACGCCGTCCCTGAAGATCTCGTGATGTTCTGCACGATTCCTTTTTCACGTAGTCCAATTTCCGCTTTGGCAAAATAATCGTCAACGGTACCTTGGGTCCTGATCCAAGCAATGTAGCGTGCGATTCCTTCTTCGAGTGGGACTTGCGGTTCATAGCCGATAGTTCGGATACGAGAGATATCGGAGATTAGAGATCGAATCTCTCCTGGCCTGAACTCCCCTCGGGCAATCGGTTCAATCGTTACTCCCAGTTGCTCGGCGATAATGTCCGCCAAGTCACGCACGCTAGTTGCTCTTCCGCTACCGACGTTTACTGGGAGACCGTCGAGTTTGTCCGTTGTAGCGACGAGAAAATTGGCCCGTGCAATATCCTCGACAAAGCACAGATCGCGAGTCTGTCCGCCATCTTCGTACATGACCGGCGGCTGCCCATTCAAAAGACGTGTGCAGAAGATCGCGATCACGCCAGTATAAGGATTGAACAGCGACTGTCTCGGACCATAGGTACAAGAGTAACGAAGCGCCACGGTAGGAATGCCCGTCTGCTTACCCCACAGAAGTACGAGTCTCTCCTGATCGACCTTAGTCAGAGCATAAACAGTTTCTCCACCGCCCGGAGTGCCTTCAGGTGTCGGGATCGAGGTAGTTGGTCTGTCGCACTGCGGGCACTGTACCTGAAAATCTCCCGCCCGCAGTTGCTCTGCTGGCCGAAGTAACGGAACCACATGACCATGAATTGCGCATTGGGCAGCGCCCTCGCTGTATACCGCCTGGGAACTGGCAACGACGACCTTCTGAATTGGAAACTTTTGATCGCGGATGATCTCCAGCATCTGTGCGGTGCCGAAGCTATTTACGAGCACATACTTCGCCATCTCCGGCATGTAGCCGCCATAAGCGGCTTCGTGAAACACCACATCGATGTCGGTCAACGCGGACCGCATCGTCTCGTAGTCCTGAACATTCCCAAGCAGAAATTCAGCCTTGGGATTAATCCATGCTGGTTTTCCATGCTTATGAGTCTGGGGTTCGAGATTATCCAGAATGCGAACCTGCCAGTCTTCTTGTAGAAGGAGATCGACAATATGTGAGCCGATTAAACCGGCTCCTCCTGTAACTAATGCGCGCTTCCGCTGTATGTCCATAGACCCATGGTAATGAGATAGAGCGATGAAGTGAAATTCATCATCAGAACTATTGGACTGTTACGACAATTTGCAAATGCTTTGTATGGTCGGGAACTCCTTCGGCTCCACGAGGCGGTAAGCAGCAGGGGAACGAGGAGCTGTTTGGTGGCATGCATCGGAACAGAGCTCAGGTCTTCCCTGCGGAACCCAAGCCGCTACGTTTTAGATGCCGTCGATGCGCCGGTACGTGTCGGCTATAAAACGGGAAATCAGTTTTGCCGGACTCTTAGTAACGCAAGTCGGTGTGAGTCCTCCTGTAACCTTTTTCAATTCAGGCTGCTCCAACAATTGCGCAAAATGTCCGGGGCTCGCCCGGTGATCCGCCGAATCTTCCGATCCCCTCGTCTTGCGCGGTCTGTCATCCCAAGGAGTTGGAAAATGTTGAAGGTAACTCGAAGTCTCTTGATGTTTGCCGTTGGAGTTGGGATCGCTTTCCCAGTCCTTGTCTCTGCCCAGTCCAACAACGCCACCGGTGCCGTATTCGTAATGTCCAATAACGCCGACAAGAATGAGGTGATCGCCTTCGAACGCGCTGCCAATGGCACTCTCGGCGGCAGTGTCTCCTATGACACGCATGGTCGCGGCAGCGGAGGGACCAGCGACCCGCTCGAATCGCAGGGCTCCCTGACCCTCAGCCAGGACCACTCTCTCCTCTTCGCAGTGAACGCGGGCAGCGGCAACATCTCGGTCTTCAGCGTCCAAAAGGAAAATCTCACCTTCCTCGACAAGACAGCATCAGGAGGAGCACAGCCATCCGCAATCGCCCAAAACGGCGGCCTCGTCTATGTCCTCAATAGCGGAGGCCCAGGTAGCCTCGTCGGTTTTTCACCTCGAAGTCGGCGGCCATTTGAAGCAGATCAAGAACTCTACCGTCTTTCTCACCGGAACCACTAGCGGCGGCGCATCCCTTGCCTTCAGCCCTGACGGCGAATTCCTCCTCGCCACCGAACGTGTCGCGAATAACATCGACGCGTTTCACGTCCAGTCCGATGGCACTCTCTCTCCGATCGTCGTCAACGCTAATCCAGCCCCCGGCACTTTCTCCATAGGCTTCTCTCCAGACGGGGCTGCCATCGTCTCCGAGACCGGATCGGCGGGTGCCGTCAATGGCTCAGCCATCTCCTCCTACAAGGTCAACGGCAACGGCACTCTCACGCCTGTCAGCCAAAGCGTACCCACCTTTGCCTCTGGGAACTGCTGGAACGTCCTTACACCTGACGGAACCAAGGTCTATGTCTCAAACTCCGGCAGTGACAGCATCTCCGGCTTCAGCATCGGCAGGAACAGCGTCATCACCCCGATCGGTGCGACTATCGTCGGCGAGAATCCTTCTGGCAGTCACAATGTGGATATTGCTATCACCGCCAACGGAAGATTTCTCTATTCGATAAACTCGCAGTCCGGAAAGATAGGGAGCTTCGCTATCAATCAGGATGGCACTCTCACCGACCTCGGCCAGGCAGGCAACCTGGCTAAATCAGTGGGCTTCAACGGAATAGCAGCCCTCTAAACCAACGGGCATCGGGTGCCCATTCATACAGGCTTATCGCATGAATGGGCACCCGGTCCGATGCTGGAATCTCTGATTCGTTATTCGCCAACCAGCCGAAATATTCCTGTGCCAGTCTTAATCAACTTCGACTCGACACTATTCCTCCAGGTCAACTTTTCCGCAGCAGCGATATGGATCGGCCGCCGGGCGGCAGGGAATTAGCTTCTTTGTCCAGAGCGTTGAAGATTCATAGTCTTGCCGAACTTGAAATTCAGCCGTCATTCTCTCGCAATCCGTGCGCAAAATTTCAATGACTGTATTGTGGAGAAGATTCAACGCATCTGGGCTGAAGGATGCTCTTTCTACTGGAGCAGGAGGTTGCAAGGGAGGTGTGATCGGTTGCCTGTGCAAGCATCAATGGTGTATACCAGAGCAGCAGAACCGCCCCATTGAATAGCAAATCCATCTACGGTTGCAGGCGACCCGTGATCGACATAGATATAGGATTGATCGAGACCCGGAACTCCCGTGTTGGAATTTCCATTCGGTGCCTGGATCGTCTCCCAGTTGTCATTCACATTGTTGTCGAAGGCGTTGGCCACTTTGTTTTCGCCGTTGATACTCGTTGCGTGAGCTGTCCACACGGCGGACAGGTTTTGCTTTACTAAGGCCAGATCGTTTGCGTCGATGACACCGTCTTCGTGCAGGTCGAAGATGGCATTTGCCGCATTGACTCCGCCTGTGAATTGAAGCGGCATTTCTGTAGTGTCGAAGTTATCGACGCGATGGTCCTGGCTCACGTCGCCGTAGAAGATATTGAACGGAATATCCTGTACAGCATTACTGGTAAGTGTGCTGATGTTGGTGAGATGGAGGTTCAACGCCTGCACATAGGCATCGCGAATTTGTCGACCCATTGCCTGCGAGGGCTTGTTCGAGGTTTACAGGACAATACCGGCACTGAAGTGGGCGACGCGCGCACCACTGGAATGTTGCTTGGAGCAACCGGACTCGGTTCTGTGGTAAGCGCTCTAGGTGTGAGCCCGTTCATTCAAACCTTCCAGAGGCCAGGTGTAGCGTGAGGA
>NZ_JAAVUR010000036.1 GCF_018449545.1 Granulicella sp. dw_53
TGGCAAAATGACACGCTAAGCCCTGTCAAATCAGCATTTATTAGCCACGATAATGCCAATTGTCGTAGGTAAAATCACTTTATGACAACCGAGCTCGTTTTGGCCCCTCCACCGTCAGAAAGCAGGGAAGCGGAGCCCTTGGCCCTCACCCCGGCCCAGAGTTTGCTGCGCCAGCGGGTGCTGGATTCGGTAGCGTCGCCACATTCGAAGCGCAACTACGCCCGAGCGCTCGACGACCTGTTCGCCTTCTGTGCCAGCCGACCTCTCTCCCGTTCTCTTTTAATGGAGTGGCGGGCTGGCATGGAAGCTTTATCCCCCTCGACGATCAACGTCCGGCTCTCGGCGGTGCGAAAGATGGTGGGTGAGGCCCGGCACGCCGGCATGATCGGGCAGGAGGAGGCGGCCAGCCTGACCGATATCCCGAACATCAGCCAGAAGGGAACTCGCCTGGGAAACTGGTTGACCCGCGAGCAGGCCAAGGATCTGCTGGCCGTCCCGGACCGCTCGACCCTGAAAGGGAAGCGGGACTATGTGATCCTGGCCCTGCTGGTCGGCTGCGCCCTGCGGCGGAACGAACTGGCCGAGCTCGACGTCGAGACCATTCAGCAAAGGGAGGGTCGGTGGGTCTTGGCCGACCTCGAGGGCAAGGGCCGGCGCATTCGGACGGTGGCCATCCCGATCTGGGTGAAGAAGGGAATCGATGTCTGGATGACCGCGGCTGAGATCGAGAAGGGCCGCCTGCTCCGATCGATCTCCAAGAGCGGCAAGATCAATCGCGACACCTTGAGCGACTGGGCGGTCTGGTCCATAGTTGAACAGTTCATCCAAGCAAATTGGCATCGAGCACTTCGGCGCCCATGACCTGCGCCGGACTTGCGCCAAGTTATGCCGGAAGAGCGGCGGGGATCTGGAACAGATCAAGTTTCTGCTGGGGCACTCCTCGATCCAGACGACGGAGCGGTATCTCGGCTCCGACCAGGAGATCGTCGTTGCGGTGAATGATAATTTGGGGCTGTAGTTGGTACGTCGACTCCCCATCGAAGTTTGGACACAACTCAATTTGACGAGCGGTTAGGATAAGACGGGACGGTGAGATGACGAAGGAATTGCGCAAAGCGGTGGAAGCAGACGAAGGTGCATCCCAGCTTCTTCACAATCTTCGCGACCTGATCCAGAATGCTCGCCAGAGAGCATTGCGGGCCGTCGATGCAGTCCAGGTACAGACTTGCTGGGAGATCGGCCGGCATATCGTGGAGTTTGAACAGGGCGGGTCAGCACGGGCGGAATATGGAGCTCGGCTCCTGCAGACCTTGGCTTCATCGCTTGCGGCAGAGTTTGGGAGGGGGTTCGACGCCTCCAATTTGAGACATATGCGGGTCTTTTATCAGGCCTTTCCAATTCGCGACGCACTGCGTCCTGAATTGAGCTGGACTCACTATCGGACGCTTCTAAGGGTAGAAAGCGATTCCGCTCGGCAATGGTATATGAACGAAGCCGCGAGCCAGGGCTGGACTACACGCTCGCTCGAGCGCCAAATCAGCACCCTCTATTACGAACGGCTTCTGGCAACGTCAGACCGACCTGCTGTCGAGAACGAAGCCCGAGAAAACTTGGCAGTCTCGCAAACCCCACGGGATTTCGTTCGCGATCCAGTCATGCTGGAGTTCCTGGGTCTCCCGGGTGTTGGCAGGTTGTTAGAAGCGGATCTCGAGAGAGCCTTGTTGGACAATCTGCAGGCATTCCTGCTGGAACTCGGTCGAGGTTTCGCGTTCGTTGCGCGACAGTACCGCATCAGTTCAGAATCCAAAGACTTTTACATTGATCTGGTCTTTTACAACTATCTACTGAAGTGTTTCGTCCTGTTCGATCTCAAATCTGGCGAACTGACCCATCAAGACATAGGACAGATGGATATGTACGTCCGTATGATGGACGACCTCAAGCGAGCGCCGGACGACAACCCTACGGTTGGAATCATTCTTTGTTCTGATAAAGACGCCTCGGTCGTACGCTACTCGGTTCTTCACGAAAACGAGCAGATCTTCGCGAGTAGGTATAAGCTCGTTCTCCCTTCTGAAGAGGAATTGAAGGCAGAACTCAATCGAGAACGCAGCCAGCTGGCAGATCGAATCGAACTGCGGACTGCGGAGTAGCATCCTGCAAAGTCCTACCCCATTTGGCAAATCTTCTCTCCGCTCAATAGAGGACATTGTTATGCAGAGAGAAGTGGGCACGAAGGCGCCTGATCAATCATTCCCTTAACTCTCATGGACCGGTACTAAAGTAATTCCATTGAACCAAGATTAATGATGACGGTTGCGGAGAGATGAGAAGATCAACCCACAAACTTCCAACTGATATCGAACCGTGAACGAACGGCTCGGATTTGTGATCGACCTTACGTAGCCCTGGCTGTCTATTTCTCTCAGTATTGTTTGTTTCTGCTTGTGTATTTTCCTGCACTACTATTGCTGTATTTGGAGATCGACATGCCTTGGCCGTTTCTTCAGCGCCCTGTTGCGCGAAGGGTGAGTTTCGACCTGCCGCCCGAACATCCGGGATGCCCCCATGGAACTGCCACACTGTTCCAATCCTCGCAAATCCCCCGTTACTCGAAACCTCAGGCAATGTCTTATTCAGGGGCTGGGCTCTGCTAGAAAAGCGGACGCAACCAACACTCTGCCTTGATTAGCGATTAGGCGGCTTCGGCGCGCAACACACCTTGGTTGACTCACACACAATCAGAGAGATTGAGGAAACAGAAAAATGCTTAACCGTAACCTGAGTTTGTTTGTATTGGCCTTGATGGCAACGAACTTTGTGACACAGGCGAATACCTTTCCGGCTTGTAACGTCGGGATCGGCACAACATCCCCCGCGGTTGTGTGTCTCCCAACGCCCTTCGCTAAGGGCGTAACGAAGGCTATCCAGCCCAAGGCGAGTCAAGTATCCGAAAGTACGCCAATAAGTCGACGAAGGGAAGTGGCACGATGAGTAAGTTTGCCTGGACATCAGTAGCGTCAATCTGCATCATGGGCTTTGCATCTACCGTGGAAGCACAACTGACCGGATCAGGCACGAAAGGTACGGTCCCGGTCTTCACGGAAAGCTCCGCGGTTGGCGACTCGCCGATTGCGGTTTCGAGCGGTAATGTGGTGGTCGGCGGTAGCGATGTGAATAAGGTCGCGGTCGCTGTGGGGAATTCAGATGGTTCCCCGACTTTCCTCGATATTCAGGCTTCGGGGTCATCCGGATTTGGAATCAATGGATGGGCTAATGCCGGTGTGATAGAAGCGGAGGCTCCGAACGGCTTAGTTATTGGCTCGATCAACGCCGTAGGCAACGGCGTAGGCGGTCCCATAACTTTTCAGATTAACCGTTCCCCCGTTGCCGTCATCAGCACTTCCGGTGAATTTGATGTTGCCGGTAAGATACGATCTTCCACTGGCTTCGTTTTCCCAGACGGGACTATTCAAGAAACCGCATTCAACCCGGTGGGCGCGGGCTCAGGTTCTGCAATTACCGAAAACAACGGCACTGTCCAGATAAGCAACTCTACAACTGGATGTGGCAATGAACTTGAGGTCTTCAATAGTACTAACTATGCACTCCTTACGGTTCAGGGTTCTTCTCCTTGTGTTGGTACGTGGCCTGCCAATAGCGCGGTCCTCGAATCCAACCAGGCCGGTTTGGTATTGGATGCCTATGGCTCCAATCCGATCTTGCTCCAAAATAATCGTGTGACGGCTATGACCGTTGCATCCGGCGGCAATGTGGGCATTGGCACGACGAACCCGGGTGCTCTGCTCGAAGTTAATGGAAATACCAAACTGGATGGGCCGGTAACGTATCCCGACGGGACTACGCAGGCGACAGCTTGGAATGGCCTCCTCGGCGGAGGCGACTACGCCGAATCCGTCGATGTGTCCGGCGACCGAACAAGCTATGAAGCTGGCGATGTCATTCTCATTGATGCGACTACACCAGGAAAATTCACCAAATCATCTAGTTCCTATTCCCGACTCATTGCCGGCGTCTTTTCCACCAAGCCTGGGCTTGTGGGAAGACGAACGACGGCGGAACGACCCGACAAGGCGTCAGAGGTTCCGATGGCCATGATGGGAATCGTACCAGTCAAAGTGAGTACAGAAAACGGCGCTATCGAAACGGGTGACTTGCTGGTGAGCGCGAATACTCCGGGCTACGCCATGAAGGGTACCGATGAGAAAAAAATGAGGGGAACTGTGATCGGCAAGGCATTGGCTCCGCTCAAAGCAGCGTCGGGGCTTATCGAGGTACTTGTGTCGCTGCAGTAGCGATCCCAGAACTGTAGTACGTGGCTCCTGCTTCTGATTGAGGAGCGAGTTGTTCGGTTGTTCGAGAGGAGGCAAGCGTTGTCGGGTAAAAGGATCAGCATGTACGGACAAGTGAAATTGGCTTTTTGCATGGTGGCATTCGCCATGAGCGCGACGGCTCAAACGGTTATGGGAACAGGAACGAGCGGCACGGTCCCAGTATTTTCGAGTAGCTCCACCATTACAAACTCGCCTATATCAGTTTCGGGCGGTAACGTCGGGATCGGGACGACTGCACCGAGTCAGCCCTTGGATGTAAATGGAGCCGTCCAAATGTCGATGCCAAATCAAGGCTTTTCAGCCATGACTCTTGGAGACCATCTAGCAAATGCTGGCAATAAGGGATGGCTTATACGAGCTAATGCGGATTCAAGTCCTTCGAATGGCAGTCCCGACTCATTAGGCCTTGAGTTTTGGAACGGTGCTACAGCGGTATTTCCTGCCACCTTTGCAGCTTCCGGCAATGTTGGGATCGGGACGACCAATCCTGGAGCGAACTACAAACTCGATGTGGAGGGCGGTCAGGTCAACTCGTCAGGCGGCTATTGCATCGGCGGCAGCTGCATTAGCTCTTGGCCGACAACAAGCTCAAACACCTGGGAC
The DNA here is from genome assembly GCF_018449545.1 of Granulicella sp. dw_53. Lineage (GTDB taxonomy): Bacteria > Acidobacteriota > Terriglobia > Terriglobales > Acidobacteriaceae > Edaphobacter. The sequence continues at coordinate 4,959 of NZ_JAAVUR010000036.1, forward strand.
AGTGCCCAGATATTTACTGGTATGGTGACGGTAGGGTCCAGTATCGCCAGTTCGTCATCGACCCCACTTCAGATTCTAAACGGTGGCTTCGCGTTGCAGCTTTATGAGAACGGAAGTGGCGGAATCGCTGGGTTAGGTGGCGCTCTCCCAAACTCAGGCGGCTTGATAAATTTCAATCCGACTTGGATTTGGTCTTATAACAATACTCTTCAATTCATAACGGGACCGTCGCCCTCTCCCGCCATGACCGTACTTACGTCTGGCAACGTCGGCATTGGCACGACAAACCCCACAACCCCGCTTGAAGTAAACGGGAATATTACCCTTACAGCCGGTACCGGTGCATCGATCAAATTTCCAGACAATACCTCTCAGGCTACGGCGTGGACAGGCATCCTCGGCGGAGGCGACTACGCTGAATCCGTCGACGTGTCCGGCGACCGAACAAGCTATGAACCTGGGGATGTATTGGTAATCAACACATCACTCGAAGGAAGCTTCCTCAAATCAACCCAGCCCTACTCCACCTCGGCAACCGGGATCTATTCCACGAAGCCCGGCGTTGTCGGACGACGGCAGGCAAGCGACAAGTCCCATATGAAGGCTGAAGTCCCGATGGCGATGACGGGTATCGTTCCGACCAAAGTCAGCGCGGAAAACGGACCAATTCAACCCGGAGACCTGCTCGTGACATCCTCCACGTCGGGCTACGCCATGAAGGGTACCGATCGCGCGAAGATGCTGGGTGCCGTGATCGGCAAAGCCCTCGGTCACCTCGATTCCGGCTTGGGAATCATCGAAGCCGTAGTCACGTTGCAATAGCTGCATGGAGAAAACGATGAGACACAAAATAGGCGGATTCCTTCTGCTATTCCTTGCCACGTTGATGCTGCGCGCTTCGGCCTTTGCAGAACAGGTCGATTCCCAATCTCCTTCGACTGTTTCCCCGACACAAGGAGGTTTCGTCCAACGAGCCCCACTGCCAATTCTGTATCGCCACTTTCTGGCCTATCAGATTCATCTGGATCGTGCTGCCGATGCTCTGGAGAAACGTGGCAAGAACGGCAACGACTTCCGCAACCACTTCCAGAAAAAGCTCGATCTGACCGGCGATGAGATTGCTCTCGTGCGTGCGTCCGGTCTGCGTCTTGAAATCGCACTCGGAAAGAAAGATGCCGAAGCAAAGGCACTCATCGATGCCACCCGCGCACAGTTCCCTAAGCAATCAGCCAAGACGGGACAACCTATAGAACTCCCGCCGGTGCCCCCACAGCTCCTGGTACTACAGAAAGAGCGGGATCAACTCATCGAAGCGGAGGTCAAAGACCTCAAGACCAAGCTTGGCTCCACAGCAGCTGCTCGGTTGGACAAGTTTCTGCAAACCGACTTTGCGCCCGCCGTCACCACTCAATCCATCGTCCTGCCACGGACACATGACCCGGTAGCGCAGCCGGTTCCTCCCTTCCGACAGGAGGTGGTACGTTGAACCGTCTTATTGAAACGATCACTATCCGTTTGTTGTCGCTTGTTTTCTTGCTGGGGTTTAGCGGCCTCGTGGTGCCTGCATCGGCTCAGTCTGTCGTAGGCGTTTCAGAGATTCTTGATTCGACCACCGCTTCTGAAATCGACACCTACTCGGCGACCGAGCTCAGCTACGACGTATCGCTTTACTATGGCGCTTACGTGGAGGGTTACCTTTTCGACGGCTCCGCGCAAATTAGATGGGGATCTGCACAAGCCCAGCAATTGGCGGACGGGTACCTTCAAGCGCCGGTAACCGTTGGTGATGTCTATAGGATTGAAAGCGACCACTATTTGATTCTGTCGATCGCTTATTTTGACGGCTCCAGCTATCAATACAACAACCCTTATGGATTTATGAGCGGCGATGGAGATTACCCCAGTGGAAGCTCGTTCTCCCCGGGCGGCGGTCCCGCATACGTTTCAACTCAATATTATTATCTGGGTACGACGGTAGTGAGCCTTGCGACGGCTGCGCCCTCCATCACCAGCATCAATCCGACCTCGGTCGCTACCGGAAAATCGGGAACGATTGAGGTGGAAGGAAACAACCTGATCGATCCGTTTACCAGTCAGACCACCCCTGCGGCCTCCGGTTCGGGTGTGATTCTATCGGTAAACGGCACCCCATCCTCCAGTCACGTTTCCTTAAACTATTCGGTGGATGCCAATGCAAGTGCGGTAAGTCGATCCCTCACACTCGCGACCCGCTTCGGAACAGGCAATGCCAATCTCGCAGTCGGTTATCCACCTGCGGTCGTTTCATCCCTCAGCCCGTCTGTATGGCAGGCGGGAAGCAACTTTACTTTGACCATTAGCGGCAGCGGATTCGGCACAGCGCCAACCGTAAGTGTTTCAGGTGCCGCAGGCGTTTCAGCGGGTCAGGCCATGAATACAAGCGTGGATGGAACGCAAACGCATGTTACGGTCAATGTCGCAGTAGATGCTCCAGATGGGACTGCGACGGTACAGGTGCAGCCAGGGTACACAGGAAACGGCTACACTTGCGGCAATTGTAACGGGAGCTCCCCGGTTGGATCCAACCTCGCTACAGTGGTGGGCGCTCCACCGCCGCAAAACTCGTGTCCGGCGATGCTTGATTCAAGCTCTGGATTTTCTGGAATTGCTTTCAGTGGGCTGGCCGCTGGCGGCAGTGGCACGATGACGGTTTCGTTTGGCGGAGGATCTTTCAACGGATATGGCGTCACCGTCCCTTACGGTAAGTTCTCTACGCCAGAGTCCGTCGCCTCACATCTGGCAGCACTCATAACTCAGAAGTACTACAAATCCGGCCTCACTGCCGAGGCGTATGGAGCCTACATTCTCTATAAAGGCAACGCTACACTTGGAGCTCCTAACTTCACATCCTCAGGTTCGTCCTCGGATTCACCTTTCAAGGCAGATCCCGCACCTCAGAGTTGTCCTCCGGTAAGCATCAACCTGCGATTAGTGCCTGTAGTGTCTAGAAACGAATCTATAAGTAGTGGAACCACTATTCTGCATAATGTCTGGCGATTGGTCACCTTGGTTGGCGGAAAAGCGTCGCTAGACTATAGGGTTGTCGAACACATAGCGGTTTCTAGGAATGGAACAGAACCAGATGGCCAGGGTGGATATCAATCACCAAAAAATGGTGTCGAGGCCCCAGTTAACATATTCGACGATGGTATTGGATGTCTACTCACGTCGCCATGTACCACTAGTCCACCATATTGGCAGAAGTTCACGATCACACAGATGAATGGACAAAATCCAGGAAGCACCATACCAGTGTTTACACGAATCAACGGTCAAGATCATCTTATTAACACCATCTATGAGCACGGTATCAATGCCCCAACAATGAACGATCCCAACAGAGGACCTCTACCTCAATCTCCCGATCCATATCCTCAACTGGGAGACTACCCTTGCTTTACCTGTCGTTGACGACGGAGTGCAAAAGTGTTGAAAAAGACAAAATACGTCTGTCTTGCGTTGCTGCTTGTAGTGGCTGCATACGAGATAATGTTATTTGCATGGTCTGCCATCGCAGAGCACAAGGCTAAAAGCCTCACGGAGCTAATTGCTACACTAAAACCTGGGTATACGACAAAGGACGACGCTATGGCCTTATTTCAGGCCCATAGATGGAATGTGAGGGTAGATAATAATGCATGCTCTACATCCAAAGGTTCGTGTGAAGCATTAGCTGTTGGTGCCTCAAACTTTCCACCGATAATTCCTGTCCATCTAGGTCGACTTGCGGGGATTACGCTATTCCCACTCCCGCCAGTCAAAACCGCTGGTTTCGTAGCGAATCTTTATTTCATAAATAGGGTATTGGACTCGATAAATGTCGGGTTTAGGGTGGGTACAACGGGGGTTGGATATTCGCGGTATGCAGGTGATCATAATTTCAGATCTTCCGAATGGAAGTATGAAAACGGAGGCATGGTAGTTTCGATCGGTGTAGCCTCTTCAGGGGTTGCCTTTGACGTACCCTTCCCTCGTTTCTCCTTCAACTACATGTATTCGGTGAGATGCGTTGATGCCCGTATGCTTTGGCCTACGGCTCCTCCGCCTACGACAGAACTCCATGGATGGCCTGGTTGTAGATAGAAAATTGAGTTTACCAATAGTTGTTCGCGAGCGTTGGTGATCCCATCTGTTCTGCCCGTTTGTACTCCGGTGGAGAGGTGAAGATCGTGCGATGGGATCAGAGA
>NZ_JAAVUR010000037.1 GCF_018449545.1 Granulicella sp. dw_53
ACCCGCCGAATCGGTCTGCCAGTTGCTTCGCCTGAGCACCGCTAGAACCGAGCACCGTTGTCAGCGTACGATTTTTGACGTTTGGTGTGGTGACCCCATCATCCACAAGAAATCAGTGGCCCCATTCAAATGTTTTCGCGAGTGCGTCCTAAGACGTGATGAAGCTTCCTACTTGCTGCGCAAGGAAAATAGTGCGGCAGTAACGAACGCAGTCGAAGCGGCTATCCACAAGGTGCTGTAGATTCCGAAGTGATCGAACATTAGACCACCTATAAGTGCGCCGCTGCCAATAGACAGTTGTGCGGCGGAGACGAAGATGGCTTGCACACTCTCCAACTGATCCGGAGCAGCACTGAACATCCAGCTTTGCGTGGCAATCGGTTGCATTCCGAAACCGAAACCCCAGATTAAAATTAGCGGCACTGCCACGACCAGATGCGCTCCGACCACCGTCAAAATGAGGATCGAGGTGCCAAGAAGAAGAAGTGTGCCCGCCAATGCTACTCGCACGTTTTTGCCTACCGCCCAGCCGCCAAACAGGTTGCCAGCAACACCGGCTGCGCCGAATCCGAAGAGGACGGCACTAAGCACTACGGAGTCAAAATGCATGACTTGCAACATGAATGGTGTGATGTAGGTATAACCTGCAAACTGTCCGATAAAGGACAGCACTGTTCCTAGAAGACCGAACCGCACCTTGCGATTGTTCAAGAGATCCGTAACGTCTTTGATCCCTCGCGTGCTTGTAGGCACAAGCGACGGCACCAGGATCATGACCGCGAGAAGCACGGACAGCGCGACGATGGCTGATGCCACGAATGCGAGACGCCAACCCAACATCATGCTCACCAACGTGCCTGCGGGCACTCCGGCAACTGTGCCGAGTGAGACACCGGAGAGAATGATGGCGGTTGCGAGCCCCGCTGTCGTTATTCCTTTACCTGTAGAAAACGGGCTCGGCGTACGATCTTGGTCTCTTACCTGTAGAAATGTTCCTTTACTTGTAGAGATCCCAACTGCCCCGGCGAGTCGCTTCCACTTTGCGATCCTGTGTGGGCCGAAAACTCTAACAGCTCGTGTATGACAACTTGAGCATTCGTTACCGGCTCTCACTCTGCCAGTCGGTATCCCATTCCGCCACCCAGACTCCGCCTCATGGGTGGTTTTTCCATGAGAAACGCACATGCAATCGTTCTACTGGTATAGGAATATTTCTACAGGCTAAGGCAAATTTCTACACCTTTAGGAATCGCGTAACCTGTTTGAAAACAACAAATCTGTTCTACAGGTAAAGGAATAACGACATTGGGAGAATCGGGTTTGTGGTTTCTACCTGTGGAGCACGGAGGCAACCGGAATAGTTCCCCTGAAGAGGTTGAGAAGATAGCGGAACTGGTTGATGGACTATTGAAACCAGGCGTGACCTAGGAGGATGGCAAGGCCGGGAGACGAGATCTTCGTCTCGATGACATCCTGATTGTGGCGCCGTACAACGCACAAGTAGCGGATCTCGCAGAACGCCTTCCTGCGGGAAGCAGAATAGGGACGGTCGATAAGTTCCAGGGTCAGGAAGCACCTATAGTCATCTACTCGCTGACAACATCCTCCCAAGAAGACGCTCCCCGCGGAATGGAGTTCCTCTACAGCCTTAACAGGCTTAACGTAGCCACCTCACGCGCTATGGGAATGGTGATCGTGCTTGGGAGCCCTAATTTGCTAAAGCCGGATTGTCGCAGCCCGAGACAGATGCAGCTTGCCAACGCTTTATGCAGGTATGTGGAGATAGCGCGCACTCCACAACCACAGCGGCCAAATTAGCAACTGTTCCCCTCCAATTTTCAAGGAAGTATCTAATTCTCATGTCGCATTTGAGTATAGTCCAACCTCAAGTCCGATCTGGCGGAGCTGTTCTATACCTACAGCTTCGATTAGTACCCCCGCTTCAGCTCGGCGGGATATAGTGGTGCGTCAGCTGAAGAATTTTAATAGGAGTTGTTATGAAGGTTGGTCACAGCACCTTAAGGACATTGCTCATTGGATTTCTTGGCGCTTCATTCGCGTCGCCGAAGATTGCTAGGTCCGCTCAGACACAGCAGCAACCTACCGCCATTGCGCAACACATCGAGACGGTTCCAGAACTGCGTGCAACTCTCTCGGCCGACCAGCAGCTGGTGTTTGACCGTGCAATCAAGCTCTTCGATCAAGGGAAGTTTGCCGAAGCGACTCCACTGTTTCGAGAACTGCTGACCCAGAAACTAGTGGATCCGGTGCTCGCGAAACTCGCCGCGGAGTGCGCGGTCAATGACAATGACTACTCGGCCGCAAAGCAGCTGATAGACCCGGTCCTCGCTACAAATGAGGCCGATTGGCAAGGGCACACGTTGCGAGCGCGCCTAGGGGCTCAGAGCGGAGACAAAGCTACTCGCGACGTCGAAATTGCTCGCATTTTCAAACTGTACGAACAGGGACTGATACCCGCACAGTTCACCCAGTACCCTATTGAGCGCGACCCGCTGGCCAGCGGCGGTTCGATACTGATCTTTCAGTCAATCTATCCATGGGGCAGGTTCAAAGTCCACAACTACGCGCGCATCTTCGACGCGGACGGAAAGCTGCTTCGCCGTATTACGCTCGAGAGCTCCGACTTTGACCAACCGCTCTTTGCGAAGGAACATCCGGCAGAGGCGGCTGCCGGCGGACGTCGCTTTTCCTATGATGGTTATCAAACCGGGCCTACGCAATCGAACGGACAACACACTGAAACGCACGCGACGTATGGATTCCTCGACAAGGAACCCACCTATGACGAGATGCGCACGCGCTTCCTCCAGCTCGCGGCCGGCGAAGGGCAACCCGCCTCAACCAATACGCACCCTCAGCCATGATTAGAGACAATTATCAGCTGAGATTCCCAATTAACGCGATTTCCTCCGCAAGAGATTCGGTGCGGACGTTTAGCTGAAATCAAGGTGTATAAGTATGGTCGATCACCTCTCGTCTGGGTCGCGGGACGCATCTTGGAGTCTGATCCAGCGTATTCTTTTCCGTTTCTCGTTCTGTTACATCGTCCTTTATTTCGCGCCACGATTCTTGCAATTTATGCCAGGCACGGGACTGCTGGTGAATTGGATCTCCTATTGGTTGAATCTACTTGTATACCAACTAGCAGGAGTGACTACACCACCAGAGACTACAGGTGCGGGCGATACGTTTGGTGCGTACATCGTGGAGCTGATTGTCCTTATTCTTTCTCTAGCGATCAGTATCATTTGGTCTATTTTTGATCGGCAACAGGCTTACTACGTTCGCCTTTACAGCTGGTTGCGAGTGCTGGCGCGGTACACACTCGCTTACGTACTCCTCTCTTATGCCTTTGCAAAGGTGATTCCGACACAGTTCATCCCTCTTCAGAATGCTCAGTTGACTGAAACTTATGGCGAATCTTCCCCGATGGGACTTCTTTGGAAGTTTATGGGATTTTCGATGGCGTATACCATTTTCGCTGGATGTGTCGAGCTTCTACCAGCATTTTTGCTCCTCTTTCGACGGACGGCTTTGCTTGGGTCCATCCTAGCTTTTATTGTCACCTCTAATATCGTTATGCTGAATTTCTGCTATGACGTGCCGGTAAAGCTCTACTCAATCAATCTGCTCTTGCTCTCAGCGTTCTTGGTGCTACCGGATTTGTCACGTCTTTACCACTTCTTCGTGCTCAACAGAGCGACACAGCCGTCTGATTTGAGTGAACCAGAACTGAATCATCGAACCTTACGAAAAACCGCTCTCATATGCAAATATGTAATGTTGGTCTTATTTCTGACCCTGACGATCAATGGATCCGTGCGCCGATATCATCGGCAAAGAGAAGTTCTCATCTCGCCTTCGCGATATCCTCTTACAACGAGGGGCTTTCATTGGATACAAGAGTTCCCTTACAACAGATAAACAGTTTTCCGAAGAGCTGCTATAAACCTCAGCTTCGCGGTTCGCGACCGAAAGCTCGCGTCGATTGAAAGACCACGCTGCTTCAAATCGCTCGTTATGACGTCGTAGACCGAACAGGGCCGGTCTGAGGCAGAGAAACGACAAAGGGATTTCACTGCGGCTGGCGACACAGTTAGCGCAGAGCAGGGAAGAGGTTTGTCTTTTCCTTAGCATGGACTGCTTTTGCTCTTAGCAGCACTTCACTATCATGACCATCGATAAGCGAACTCACGGTCCAAAGTGCACAACCGTATGCCGGTCTTCCTTTCCGACGTCCTCTGAGTGTGGATGGTAACCGCCTAGAGGTTTGGGTGACTAGGCGGCTACATAAATGGTCTGGTAGTTGGAGCAGTGTATTCGCACTGCCCCTCTTAGCTGCCTTCTGGCTATTTACGTCCGTCTATGATGCGTTGTTGTTTGGCGATTCCTTCTTGTTCCATCAGCTCGATGCCCAGCTCAAGGACACGCTCCTCGTGCCGACGCTCTAGTCTGTCTTCGGCTTGTGCTTGCTCCATTTCCTCTCGGAGCCTTTCAGGATCGCTCATCTCCTTGAAGTATTCTTCCTGTGCTCTATCGTTTGCTTGAGCCAGATAGGCGGTGAGAAATCCCTGTTCGATAAGGTTGGGGCTCCATAGTTCCGAAAACTGGCGTTGGCTGCGGATCATTCTGGTGTTGACGATCTTATCTTCAACAGCGTTCTGTTCAACGCCTGCATAGTCGTTGCGGTAGAAATAGGGCTGAAACTCCATGGCGATTCCATTTTCAATCTCCACTTCAAAGCACATTTCTGGATCGCGCATAAGGTCGCCATTCTGCTCTCCGTAGTGGCAGATGGAAAGTGCGGGGAGTCCGCGAGGCCCTAGTCCGATGTTCTCGACCGTCAAGGTCATGTAAGGGGAGTTGTGAATCTTTACGGTAGTTTCAACGCGAACGAGCAATTCTGGCTGTAGTTTTGTGAGTTGCTTTAGAAAGCGCATTTTGCTTCTCCTTTGTTTTTGCATGTCGTGGAACGCGGCATGTACATACATGCCGAACGCCTCCTGGCGAAGGCGGAGTGTGCAAGTTGCAAGGGGAGGGGAATGAGTCTGTTACGGAACTAGGATTTAAACAGCCGAAGATGAGAGGAC
>NZ_JAAVUR010000038.1 GCF_018449545.1 Granulicella sp. dw_53
GTTTCCTGCATGTCAGTGAGCATGGGAAGCATATCGATTTATCCTCAATCGGCAGGCGTTGCGCGAGTATGCGGAGTATCTAATGGAGATTTGGCTCATTCACCTAATACTTGACCTTTCGTTCCAGAAAATAGTATAGTGGTGCAATGGCACGGACAAAAGAGTTCGATCGGGAACAGGCCCTCGATGCTGCCATGCAACTGTTTTGGAAGCACGGCTACGAAGCGACCTCAATTCAAGATCTCGTTGAAGCTACCGGTGTCCAGCGCCAAAGCCTCTATGACACATTTGGATCGAAGCATGAGATGTTTCTGCAAAGCCTCATGCGGTATCAGTCATTGGAGGGGCACCAGCTAAGCGATCTCACAAAGAGGCATCCCAAAGGCGGCTTACCGCTCATCCGAGCGATCTTTAGAAGTTGTGCTTCCCAGACGGTCTGTGATGCTCGCGGATGCTTTGCCGCGAACTCCGCTGCGGAGCTGGCCAGTTCGGACGAGGCAGTCGCAGAGAGAGTTCGGATTGGGCGCGATGGGCTGGAAGAAGTGTTCAAGCGCTGTTTAGTGCAAGCGAGGGACGCTCGCGAACTCAAGAATTCATCTTCTGTTTCCGCGCTGGCGCAGTTCCTGGTCAATGCCTTTTTCGGTCTTCGCCTCATGGCGAAGACGCGACCCCCCAAAGCAATGATCGACAACGTGGTGTCAGTCACTCTGGCCGTACTGCGTTGATTCATTTGCTCCAAACTGAAGGGAGCGTTCCATAAGGGACGAAAACATTGGGCGCTGGGGCAGCTCTGGAAACGCGCATCGGCCGTTCTCACCAGCCGCGATCCGCCAGGCCGGGGGGTAAGTAAGTACGATTCGACCTATCCTCCTGATCAATACCGATCAGTATCGTCGATTTATCATCAAGCAATCTTGTTTCCGATCGGTATCGCTGAACTAGAAATGTATGCTCCACGCCGGGCTTTACGTTAGCCGCTGATCCATGCAATGAGGGCGCGATTAATCTCCTCCGGCTGTTCAAGAGTGGATTCATGGCCGCACTCAGGCACCACAGTGTAGCGGGCGTCGGGGATGGCGCTTGCCATCTCCTGGGCACGTTCTGGCGGAGTAAGTAGATCGTTGTCGCCGACGACAACGAGGGTGGGTACGCTGATGGCGGCGAGGTCAGGGCGACTATCGATCCGCCCGATGACGGCCTCCTGTTGACGTGCGAACCCCTCGACGCCCACTGTGAGCCCCATGCGGACATTGGTCTTGCGCAACGCTGGATCGGTTTGATGCGCGGGGTGAAGGATCGCGGTCAGGACCTGCGCCACCAGCGCTTCAAAGTCACCGGTACGCGCTTGCTCTACGAGTGCTCGTCTTTGGGTGATTTGTTCAGGTATATCTGGCCGCGCAGAGGTGTCAAGCAGAGCTAGCTTAAGGACACGCTCTGGCGCCTGCCGCATGATCTCAAAACAGATATATCCCCCCATTGAAATGCCAGCAAGAGCAAACCGCGGGGGGGCAGATGCCAGGATTGACGAAGCCATTTCCGAAACCGTCGATCCCTCAAGCGTCGAAGCAACTGTGACTGGGCCGTAAGGCCACAAGGCTTCAACCTGAGGTGCGAAAACTTCCGCCGTGCAGAGTAACCCAGGGATAAAAACAATGGGAATCAACGTACTCTCCTCATATCGTTGGCGAAAACCAAGATAGCGATGCGACCTCAATCGGACTTTTGAGGCTAGTCTCGTGAAATGCGCTTCCCGTCAGTGAGCAGTTCGTTGTTCGCAGTTGATGACAAATCGCTAATGCGCTCATTGACAAGCGGTGAGCATCGCGCGACCAGCGCCACCGCTGTGGCAGCGGAGGCCCCGGGCTCTGGCCAGTAATCAGCAATCCATCCCTAACTACGTAGGATCCCCAGTTCGCCCCCTTGGAGTAGATCCCGTCGAGCTATGCGGGGAGGCACCTTGGATTCTGCCGAACAAAGCCTCAGCGCCTTTTACTCAAGAACCATGCGCCCATCAGAAAAACTGATATGCAAGTTCAACGACCCTTCATTAATTAACCAAGGACGAATCTTGAAGCTTCGAGCCCCGCATTGATGCATCGGATCCAGCGCCGCTAGGCGATTTGCATCAGCAAGCGAGGTAGCCCGTATTACAAACATTCCGTCCCCTTCCCAATGCTTCTCGTCATCGGTCCAATGTGGGCCAGCGGCGACCAGAATCCCATCTCGCTCGATTTGACACTGGTGTTTAAGATGCCGAGGGAGATTCTCCATAACTGGTTCGATGCCATTGGTGGGTTTAGAAAAAATAACATAAAACTGCTTCTGAAGCATACCTTTGCTCGCCTCAAGCACTTGCTCACGTGTTATGAGTGGACTGTTCATAATTTAGCTCCGATCTGAGTCGTGACTAGAAACGACTCGGTTGCAAAGTTCAGGTTCGGATCAGCGGATTCAGACTGCCCAACCGCCAAACGTCAAGCGAGATGGAGTTCGACGATGCGTGCCTCGCCATGGATGTTTTGCGTGAGGGTGCTTTGGTGAGCCGCGTCTTCGCGATGAGTCGGAAGACTGAAAAGCATTGACCGAGAACTGGGCCAGCGCAGAAACAGAAGATGAATTCTTGAGTTCGCGAGCATCCCTCGCTTGCACCAAACAGCGCTCGAACACTTGTTTCAAGCCTATCGCGTCCAATCCGAACTCTCTCTGCGACGGCCTCGTTCGAGGGCCTGTTCCTGATCGAACTCTTTTGTTCGTGCCATCGCACCGTTATATCGTTTATGGAACGATTAGTCAAGTATAAGGTAATTGAACCACATTCTCCATCAGATGCTGCGCATATCGGGTGCAGGGACTGTCATAGGCCACTGCCACGCAATTCTACAAGGATGCCCTTGCACTACATGCGGCAGGGGCAATTGCGTTGGTCTTGGAAGGAATTCCTCGCGAGTTAGCAGCCTATATAACTTCCCTGTTAACGATTCCCACTATCGACATCGGGCCGGACCAGACTTTTGTGCGAGCGTTCGCGCAGGATTTGTTCCGGTCTACCGTCGCAGTCTCTTTTGCGAAACTCGCGCCGCTTCAAACAGCTATCTGCCCCTTCCTAAACCTGCCCGAAACGAGCGCGGGACGCTAGGGTCAGGGTCTCACAGCCGCGAAAATGAAGAACTGCATCTGGCTCCGTCCAGAGACCGTCGCGCAGTTTCGCGCAGGATGGATACTTCGCCAATCGAACGTCCCGCTATGGCGACCCCTGTGTGCTTATCAGCGCTTCACGGGGTCTCAACTGTTGCGAACAGGCCAAGGCACTCATCGAACCTCCCCTGAGTATCCTAGGCCAATCGTGGACATCTGGGACGTGGAAACTTCCGGTTGGCGTAGGATCTTGACGTTTGGTGTCGTGACCCCTTTAATCGCTTTCACTTGGCTGGCCCTCGCCCCTTCAGAGTATTCATTTCTTCAAACAGTGGCACGTTCTTTGCCAGGACAGATTCGATTCCAAAGGTCAACGTACTCTGCTCATGCCCCTCTGGATGTTGCTCTCTCCACAGCACTCTCAAGAACTTCGGCCAGTTATTCTGCACGTAGAACGGGCGCGTCACCTTCGCATGACAGGGCAAGCAGAGAGTCAAATCTACGCCGGATCGTTATTCCCCGGTTCTCGATGATGCACCGCGACTGATCGCTTTCCGCGCCTCAACGTCGTACATCCAGGTACACGGCAACGCTAGTTGTCTCTCTTCAGCACCTCCTCGCGATGGCCACCGTAATATCCCTCATCCTGGCCCTTCAGCGTGTAGCAGGTCGAAGCACAACGCTTTTGCTAGAACCTTGGATTTCCCGCTGGCACAGCGCATTTGATACACAATTTGCCAAGGCCTGTTATGTAACGTTTAGGTATACCCAATTGCAATCCGTTAGCCCCATGATGACGAGTACATATGCACGTCTACTTATCAAACTTGAATTCGAGACTTTTCAAGACAGCCACGATACGGACAAGAGTTTGGA
>NZ_JAAVUR010000004.1 GCF_018449545.1 Granulicella sp. dw_53
CTAGATAACGCGGTCAGGCCTTGGCAAAGAAATAGACGGAACGTCGACATCCTGATGAAGATCGAAGTAACACCGATGAACCTGTGTTTGAGAAACGGCGCAATCGGTTCTTGCCCTTCAGAAGCAGACACGCTCGTCGAACGTGTCACCGCTGCCGAGCCAGCGTGAAATTTCTGTACGGCGATCATAAAAGTAGAAAAGCACCGTCCAGGTGGCCGGACCATTTCCTCTTCCCTTCGCAGACATACTAATAGACAAAGACGAAAACCCTCGGAGGCAACGAAATAAGTCGGCATGTATTCTGGAAGAACGCGGTAGATTTAAAAGCGTTGAGGCTCGCTTAAGTATGGCCCACGTTTGGTTCCGAAATTGTTCTTTGCAGGTTGTGTTCGCTTTAGGAGATGCTTCTATGGAGCTAAGTTCATGTGAAAAGGCCTCCTATCAGACATGACATGTCGCGGCGGAGAGGTCTTCGCCGATATCTCGGCATATCTCACAAAAATACCGCGTAAATCCTCGATAGCACTGCGAAATGATCCGGAATCGAAACGATGCTCCACAACCTCGACTGCTGAGATTAGGGCCATTCGAACGAGTAATAACAGCCGCTATATTGTGTAATAAGGGAGATGTACCATGCAGCTCGAAACTCCACTAAACGTCGGCGAGCGATCCTCTGAAACAGAGGAAAAGTTACAACGGCTTGACGCTATTTCGGCCAAAGATGGAATCGACTTGATTCAAGTTGTTGCTCTGCTCTGGCGAAATAAGAAGACGATTTCACGGTTTGTCTTGTTGACTGGAGTGCTCACCACATTAGTCGCGTTCTTCGTTTTGAAACCCACATTTACCGCAAACGCTGTTTTTCTGCCGCCACAATCTGCGCCTGGAAGCGCGATGAACCAGCTGATGGGACAAATTGGCTCCCTCGGAGCGGTCGGCGCTCTCGGTGGGCTTAAAAGCTCAGGGGATGTTTATATCGGCATTCTCGGGAGTCGCACAATAGCAGACATGTTAGTCAAACGATTCGATCTGCAGAGTGTTTACAAGACGAAAAGACTTAGCGATACGGAAACCATGCTGAAGAACAACAGTAAATTCGTCGCCGGCAAAGATTCGTTGATCACTATTAGCGTCGTGGACGACGACCCCCAACGCGCCGCTAGTCTAGCAAACGGATATCTGGATGCTTTATACGAACAAAATGGAAGATTAGCACTCACAGAATCGGGACAGCGGCGAGTCTTTTTCGAACAACAACTTGTCCGAGAAAAAGATGTTCTTGCTGACGCGGAAGTAGAATTGAAAAAGACACAAGAGCAAACAGGAATGATTATTCCCGCTGGGCAGGCTCAAGTCGCGATCGAGGCAATGCAGCAACTAAGAGCCCAAATTACGAGTCGACAGGTCGGACTTGGCGTTTTGCAACAGAGTGCCACAGATCGCAATCCTGAGGTGGTTCGCAGTCAGATTGAAATTGAAAGATTACAGGAACAGTTGCGCAAGCTAGAGAACAATTCTTCTCAGAGAACTCCGGGTAGTGTTGACGCTCCAACCGCGAAGGTCCCAGAGTTGGCCTTAGAATATGTCCGCAAGCAACGTGAAGTCAAATACCACGAGACGTTGTTTGAATTACTAGCGCGGCAGTATGAGTCTGCGCGACTCGATGAATCGCGCGAAGCCCCTCTTTTGCAGGTTGTCGACAAAGCTATCGTTCCGGATAGAAAATCGGGTCCACATAGAGCATTATTGGTGTTGGGTGGTAGCTCCCTCGGGTTGATTGCAGGGGTGCTTTGGGTCATCCTACGGGATGCTTTTAAGAACTATTCTAGGTCTTTAAGTGCCATCGATAATCCTCAATGAGGCTTCCTCAAGCTGCGATCGGAACTCCGAATTCCCGCGAACGTCGCCTTTGCCCGGCTTGTCGCCAGTATCTATAATACAAAGTGGTAATGACATGTTAAATGGTTATAGCTCGCGTTCTGATGGATCAGTGCTACCGGAGAATAGCGACTCTAATGTGATAGCTGAACCGCTCGTATCGATCATCACTGCGGTATTCAACGGAAGTGATTCCATAACCAACTGTATTGAGAGCGTTTTGAATCAGGACTATCCCAGAATAGAACATATAATTCTCGACGGGGGTTCGACCGATGGCACGGTTGAAATTCTTCACAGCTATGGAGATCGGGTATCTTTATGGATCAGCGAACCGGATAGCGGGGTCTACGACGCATGGAATAAGGGGCTGAAACTGGCGCGTGGTGAATGGATCGCATTTCTTGGCGCTGACGACTTTTATCTGGCAGGCGCGATAAGCACCTACATGCAACTCGCAAATGAGCATCCCACAGCCGAATTTCTAACCTCGCGAGCCCGTCTCGACCACCCCACCGGCTATTCGCCAATCTTTGGGGGGCCGTGGCAATGGCCACGGTTTTCGACGGCGATGTCTACGATTCACGTGGGGGTGATGCACCGGCGAAGTCTTTTTGAGCGTTATGGAAATTTCGATACTTCGTATCGCATCGCGGCGGACTACGAATTTCTACTACGGGCACGAGAAAATTTACAATCCGCATTTACCCCTGCGACCACAGTTGTGATGCGCGCTGGTGGGCTAAGTGACTCAACCGCAGCGCTTCGTGAGGCAATGCGAGTAAAGGTCGCAGCTGGCGTGCGTTCCCTCCCTATGGCGTTGTTGCAACTCCGTCTCGGCATCGCGAGATTTCATATTCGCCGAACGTATCTAAAAGCTCGATCGTTTTTTGTTTGAAGGCACGCACATCGAACAATACCATATCGCAACTGATCACCTAGTATTTCTTTACCTCGGTTCGCGCCATGCGGACCGTGACCAAAAGGCCTGCTGACTTCCATAATACCAATAGAAAAGTCTGTAAACTGCATTGGGGAACCTGATTTTGGAGTTGAGTAGAGGGCGAAATGGAGAAAGCGCCGGCCCCATTAATCTGACAATTGCGTCAGCAATCCTAAATCTTAGTTTAGCTCTTTTATCGCCCATTGCTTTGCCGGCTTCGGTCAAATAAAACGCTGGAAGTCCCTCGCTATATCGTTCAAGACGTTGGCACGCCTGGTCAAAGGTAAAACTCTGATTGTGATAACCGATAGCGGCTCGCCGAAAATACATCTTCATCCCACAGGTGTGGAGTCGATAGCCCAATTCGTGATCCTCCAATACTGAAAGAGATTCATTGAACCCATTATTTTTACGCAGAAATTCGGTCTTGAAACTAATATTGCAGGAGTAAAAGTACCGGGGATCCCCCACTTTATTTTCCTTGAGCAATGAGAATCCAAACAGGCCTCCAAACTCACCATACCAACGCATAAATGGCGTGACAACTAATTCCGGAGACCAAGTAACATACCCAAGAAGAACCGATTCCAATTCGGCCCGTTCTCGATGAAATCGTGCGTGCTCTTCGAGCAACTGTGGGCTTGGGATCACATCGTCATCAACAAAAAGAACGACAGGGGAGTTCGTCTCGCGAAGGCCGAGGTTGCGTGCGCTCGCGACTCCTCGCTTCGGTTGGCACAGATATTTCACTGGCAGACGACCTTCAAAATCTATCACAGTCTGATGAGTCGAGTCCGTCGAATCGTCGCTCACGATGATTAGCTCCCACAGCAGCTTTCCAGCAGCCAGCTCACAGAATCCTTGGAGGGTCCGTCTGAGCAACGCGCTACGGTTGTATGTCGGAACGATGACCGTGATGTCCATAAAGTCCTTATAGGTAGAAATTTTAGGCCGTCTGGGTCGATCAAATCACAGTTGTTAGGCTAAACAGTTTCGCTCACCTATCTGCCTGTTATTCGGCATTACGCGTTTCATGAGTATTTGGGAGAGTGCATTCGAACTCTCACTTACGCGGGGTAGAAGATATTTTGCTTAGTCGAGGTTGCAGAAGAGGATTTTGTTTCCATTTTGAGGCACCCGCAATGGTAGCTATCCAAAGCAAAAAACCTCCATTAAAATAGTTCGCGCTTCGTATGAAGCTCGATGCCACAAAACAAAATATTAATGCGGTTTGGGTCGTTGCCACCAAGTTAGGCCCATGTTTCCCATAATGCCGAAGTCTCTTTTCAAGCTGAATCCACCACCAGATGATCCAGACGTAAAGTACAATTCCGCCTACCCCAGCCTCTGAAACAATCTTTGAAAACATGAATGAGCCATCTTCAGCATTCAAACCGTCGAGTCCGAACTGTTGGCCAAGAGCGTAACGGGCAGGGACGTCGGGAAGAGGAACACATCCCATCATGTTCAGACCAAGTCCGATTCCATGTGTACGCTGCAAATTGAACAAAGCGTCCTGCCACCCTTGTAAATAGACCAAGCTGGAGACATTATTATCGTCGCCCGGGGCGGCTACCCCCATAATCCGTGTCAAAGTGGGCATAATAAACCTGTCATAATTAATCGTCGCGCCCAACGCAATCAGGAGTCCTATCCCCAAACTGGCTATTACGGCTTGACGCACCTTCCTCTGAACATAGAGGCGGTATATGATCCAAACCGCAATAAAAACAATTAGCGTCGAAGAACGAGAGAGTGCTAAAAGCCCGGCAAGCGCCATCATTCCTTTTTGCCGAGTACTCTTCTCTTTGGCCACTAGCAGAATAGCGATGCAAGGAAACAGGGAGAAGGCAACGTGGCTCGGCTCCGAGAATAGGCCAGATAGCTTTCCTTCGGCACGATAACCCGCTTGATCGGGGAACATGTTAGGAAGTATCATTTCGACGAAAAATGCCCCAAACGCTACGACGAGTACCCACGAGGCAGTTCTTTGCAGGTTGAACCAATCACGATCAGTCGCCCTGTTCCCAACTTCCAATCCGATCAGGACTAAAAATAATAAGATAGGCATTGTAAGGACAAATTTTTGCAGATGGTCGTTGCAGGGGCCAGCTGACGCAACAAGGAAGGACAGAAATACATACACCACAAAGGCAAGGAGCACTTTGGCCGACGCTAGTGCAATTCTCCAATCCTTCCCGATCCAGACCGTTCCGGAAACGAGAAACACAACAACATTTAAGCCGAGGCTGAACCCACCTACCTTGACAATGAATGGCCATAATACAGTGTTGGCAACAAACCATAACTGCAGCATGCTTATCATGCTTGTAGGCTCTCCATGCGGGCGAAACTTTAAATTCGAACCATTTGTCGAACTAGCATTTGGAACGGTCAAAGCGCCCTCATGACGGTGTCTGAATTAGTCGCTGGTAGATCGCCAAATAAGCTGCCCCGACCTTTAATCTACGGCACTGGTCCATTACGGAGGTTGGAGGACAGTGTGCTTCCGGGTTGTCGAGGGCCTTGCGAATTGCCCTAATAATGGAATCCTCAGATCGAGGGTCCGCAAGAACCGCACCCTCATAAAGCTCCTGCCTAGCGTAGGGCAAGTCAGCTAGGACTAACGGCTTTCCCGCCGCCGCCGCTTCCAACGCAGAGATCGGCTGCTGCTCTAGATAACTGGGAAGTGCGAAAACAGTCCCCTCCCGATAAGCGGCAGCTAATTCGACCGACCCCGGTTCTAATCCGTGAATCCAGCGTTGACGGCCTCCAACAGGCATAGCTTGCGCCACCGCCAGTCCGTAGTTCTCTTCGCCTGTCAGTACGTTTCCCACCAGTAACAAAGGGACGCCTAGCTTGCGGCAAGCCCTGACTAACGCAAGCTGGTTTTTCCGGCGACAGATATTGCCCACGCACAAAACATAATTTTCTATCTCGAATAAGGCATTATGAGTGCTATGCGCCAATTCGAAAAATATATCTTCAATGACATTAGGTATTATGGTCACTTTCTCTGCGGGAAATTTCACGGTTCCAATTAGATAGCGAGCTTGAGCTTCATTCACTACCGTAATGCAATCGAGCGCCGCTAGCATCGGTCTGCGCAACCGCGCGGGGCCTATCGCCAAGGAAGCTAGATGTCGCAGCCAAGATTTCCAACCCGGATAATTTACAAGAGCACTCAACACAGTTCTTTTCCCTCCGGTCCGCGCCCACTTCACTGTATTTGTGTGCTGTAACTCCAGTCCCCAACAATGCAATACCTCAAAATCCGCCTCCTTCCTCCAAAAGTCGAGGGGCGCGATGTTCGCGCCTGCCACACGCGCCGCCTCCATCGCCGCTATCATCTGTACTTCGAATCCACCGAATGCGAAGCAATGAGGTTGAAATGGGACAACTCTTACAACTGGCCCCGAAAGCATTAATCTCACTCCTTGCCGCCATCTGAAATAGAGTCATTCTTGAGTGCAACGAGAAGGAATGCGACGGAAGCCGCCTCCATCTTAATATTCGTACAAGAGCTACTTACAATCTGAGCTGTCACGCCGATTTTAATCGCTTTTTACAGGGCAGTCTTCTGAAAGACCCGGTTGTGACCAACCTGTAAAATCTCGCGAAAATGAGTGCGGTCGACTTCCTTCGCAAGACGTGAAGGCCCAGGATGTCCCGCCGTTGATAGGATCGGGGAGGGGGCATAGCTCGTTGTCAGGCCCGAGTCATCCAACACGATTAATCCGCCAGTTCGCAGGTTAGAAGCGCACAGATCCCAGTCGCGCCGAGCAATCTCGTAGTCGTGATTGCCATCAATATAAATGCACGACCATTCCTGTGATGCGATTAATTCGGCAGCCATTCGGTCCGTTGAATAAGCCTGTAATAGTCCCGGAGCGGGCAGCGAAAAATGTGCAAAATTCTCGAGGGTATCTTCGTAATAATTCAAATCGTGCCGATACTTGGAAACAGCATCGCCCGCCGGGGAAAATGGTGAAATACCCTGCATAGAAGCGTCAAATTTAAAATGACGCGCTAGCATGGCTGCAAGGCTGAGGGTTTGTCCACGGAACACGCCAATTTCAAGGAAATTTTCTGGAGCGAATTTCCGAAATAACAAGAACCACATTACATGAAATGATCTCTCGCCAAAACCTCGACCATTACTTTCAAAGTAAGCGCGGTGTTCGCGCAATGACTTCGGCAGCCGGGTGTGAAAATAGTGAAAACAATGTTGATAAAACTCCGTCGGGTTCGCTAGACTTTCTTCCCACTGCGATTCCGAGATTTCATCCGCAATTCCAGTAAACCGGCGCAATAGCCGACTTTCTGCCCGCCGCACTTTCCAGTTGCCACGACGGCTTTTGAGAAACCCAGCGATGTTCATTCCTTTACCATATTATCAGAGAGTTGCGATGTAGATGGAAGCGCAAACGGACGGCGGTGAGATCAGTTTGAAGCACCACAGCCGATCGCATCCACTCAAAAGACGCGAGGATGCGAGAGCCTTCAGCACCAGCGAAAGCTGGTTACTGTATGGCATCGGGAGCTTTTTTTCGCAGAGCTATAACCGTACCTTGCTTAACTTCCGAGGGAATTAATTGAGACCCATCTGAATCAAATCGGAAACATAAAAATCCGAACTCCTTGAGAAATAACGTAATCTCAGGGAGATCCGAACTACATTCCATAATCATGGTAAGGTTGGTCGAAGCGACTACCGTTTGTTGAGCTCCCAGAAAAACGGATAGTTCGGCCCCTTCCACATCAATGATAATGAAATCCACTGGCGTTATCTCTCCGCCGCAAGCGTCACTCCAATACTTATCCAAGGTAGTGCACGAAACTACTTCGATCGCGGCCGGCGTTGGGGTCTCCGTTAAGGGTCGCACGTAGAAGTGACCATCGAATTCGGGATGAAGGCTGTCACCGTTGAGCGACAGCTGCCCTTGAAAGTCCGCGAGAGCTATATTGTTCGCTACTACATTTCTGCAACCGTTGAGCTTGACATTTTCCTCTAATAAAGCGAAATTTCGAGAAGAGGGCTCAAATGCGTGAACAATACCATCTAGTCCAACTAGCCTGGAGGCAATAATCGTATAAAGGCCAGTGTTCGCCCCAATGTTCAATACCCGCATCCCTGGCTGGATCTCCCGAGTGACGAGTTCTCGCTCACGTTCCTCAAATGGCCCTTGCCAAACGCACTTAGCTATCTGCCCCTTCGTCACCATTGAAATGGTGTGACCTCCTTCTTTAAAAGAAATTGGCCACCGGCTTAGTGGTCCGCTTCGTAAGGTCCACAGAAGTCCAGTGACCTGCTGCCAGATGGGTCGGAAGGCAGTCCGTATTGTGGGGTAACGGTTTCCGAAATTGCGAACCGTTGAAAATACAATCCCTATCCCTCTCGTCCGCATATTCATGTTATCCATTTTGTTTCAGAACTACCGATTCGCTTTACTGTTTGAGAGAGAAAATTCCTACAATTTTCTCTCTTTTACATGCGCTACTATTGTTTTGCTTTAGATAACTCGGGGAGAATTCGTCGCAGGCCAGTCCGTATCTTATTGCTCACAGAAGCATAGCGCTGAGATGAAAGTCCCCTTGTTTTCTCGTATTGCAAAATGGCTTGATGGTCAAGGTCGTCACTACACATGTCTGGAAAGGCGACCACGTCGTCGCGTTGAACACTCTGGGCAATTCTTTGCAAATCGGGACCATATTGCTCTCTAATTCTGTTCATGTTTCGAATCGCCATTTTAGGCAATTCAGAATGAGGGTTGGTACGAGTTCCTCCCCACTTCACTTCGGAGTAATAGCGAAGTGCGAAAACGCCGTTTGCATAACCTGCGATTGTGGTTCTGATAGCGAGATCCGTATCGTCATGCATATATGGAGCCAAATTCTCATTCATAAATCCCACTTCTCTAACTATTTTCGTAGGCACGCAGACAGGACTCTTGACTGGTACCGTGCGATATGCAAATCTGCCGGGGAGTAAAATTTCTGCGTCTGGAAGCCCGTGCCCGTATGCATTCTCGATTAGTTTAATTATCGGCGTAGAGACTGCCGAACTCCGTGCATCGGGCGCAAAGTTTGCTCCCATTCGAAATGAAACGAAACCGAGAGTCCCCTTGCCCCACTCATAGAGCTGTTTAATTTTTGCCTCGAGGTTCAAATCCGCCAAGATGACATCATCCTGAAGAATGATGTTATAGCCATCGCCCTCTTGCGAAGCCGCTCGTAATCCTGTGTTGATCGACAATATTTCGTGTACATCTGGGGCATACAACTTGACGAGAGGCACTCCCTGATATTTTTGGATGAACTCGTCCAGAATTGCCTCTGTGTCGTCAGTACAACCGTCGAGGACGGCGAATATTTTACTCTGAGGTCCGCAGCAAAGCAGGACTGACACCAGCACATCGTGGATCAACTCTTCTTTGTTGTGGATCGTTATAACGTAGTTGAAAAATGGCTCGGCCATGGATTGTGGGATCCTCGGTTAGTGTGCCGGAACGCCTTATTCGGGCTGCCTCCTACCCACCACCTGTATCTTTCGAATATTACGCTTCTGTTTCAATGGGATTGATGAGACGTCGTCGCCTGTTCTTTGTGATGGTCGCCATGTCTGATTCGGCGAACACGATCCAAATGCGAGGATGGTTCCCACACAACTCTATCCTCATCCCTCATCTTCAGTCTATGGTTCCAGTTAAGTGGAAATGTGGATCTCACTACAATCTAGTATATATACATATGGCGTGGCAGCTTTTTCCCACGGACCAGGCAAGAAGGTTACCTTGGCATTTGAGAGGCAAAGAATTGTTGTCATTGGCGCAGGGGACCATGCCAAAGTTATCGTCGAAGCGTTGTGGGCTATGGAGATATTTGAAGTCGTCGGGTTTTTAGATCCCGTTCCTGCCAGCTCACAGTTACTGGGGTTGCCTGTTTTAGGCGGGGACGAACTGTTACCCCGACTTTTGGGACAGAAAGTGACCTCCGCAGTTGTCGCAATTGGGTCGAACTCCGAGCGGCAACAAATAGGCAGAAGGCTCCTCGCAATGGGCTTTGCGCTTCCGGTAGTGTTACACCCATCGGCCATCATTTCTCCTAGCGCTACCATCAAATCCGGAACCGTTGTGATGGCTAGAGCTGTTGTGGGAACGCTAGCGCAGGTTGAAGAGTTGGCCATCATCAATACGGGGGCAATTGTCGAACATGACAACCATATTGGAGAAGCTGCCCACATCGCTCCGGGGACAGCCTTGGCAGGAAGGGTCCGAGTAGGAGAAAGGTCGTTAGTAGGCGTAGGCAGTGCGGTGCGACCGGGCGTTTCCATTGGACCGGATTCAATCGTCGGGGCGGGTTCGGCTGTTGTTGGAGATGTTCCATCGGGATCCATCGTGGCTGGTACGCCAGCGCGGAAGCTGCCCAATAGATGATTTAGTGAACTCTTCTTGATTCACACGTCCTTTCCTGACCTGCGATTTTTCGAAGACATATTCGAGATATCGAGTAAGAGATTGCCCAATTCCTGCTGACGCTCAATCAATTTCACAAAAGTATCTTTCATACTAGGCAACTTCGGTGGATTTGCCAGTATATCGATCATTTTCTCTGCTAAATCTTCCGCTGATCCGGCCTCGAAAAATCGCACCGTTCCAATATCGATCTCACGATTCACTGGTATGTCCGAAACAATGCTTGGCGTCCCCGTCGACACGGCATCATACACCGCGCCACCACCGGGACCACCTTCAAATAGGGTGGGCTGCAGTACTGCCACCGAACCTCGCATGATTGCCAACTGATCATCCTTGGCGAGAAACCCCAGAAAACCTATATATGGGGTCATTTCATTTTTATCAATGAGGGCCTGTAGGTTGTCGGAATGCTTCGGCCACCTGTAGTCGTACATATCGCCTGTACACACGATGTGAACGTCGTATCCCGCATCTCGCACTAATCGAAGCGCCACGAAGGCCGTACCATGGTCCTTGTGGACGGTGAACTGATTGGAAATGAGAAAGTACTGGTGCGGCAATTTATAAGCTACGCGGATATCGGGGTCTTTAGTATCGGAGAAAAATTCAAGCTTTGCGGGCGGGCAAAATGGCAATGCGATAAGTCTTGCTTTGTATCCCGGATAGAATTCCTTTATGTCTTGAATAACAGCCTTGGCATTTACTACGACCACTGTTGCATCCGTGAGAATTCTGGTAAATCTTTTGTCACGCCACCGCCGTTCTTTCTCCGTGAACCAATGAGGCAATCGTTTATGCTGCAAGTCTGCGATATATCCAACCCAAGGTAAGGGAAAATATGTTCCCAATGACTTGTCACAGAAGAATAATACTTCCGCATTGCATTGACGCATGGCTCTCGCTAGGCCCGAAGTATTATTCCGATAGTTGACGATGTCAATACTTGCACCGGAGCTTCTCATTGCACGCATCAAGTCTTCTCTGGAAACAGTCCGCCCATGGTGTGTGTTCCTCCCAAGGAGGATCTTAAATAGTCGCTTCATCGGTGCGGCCCGGGCACGCATACTTTGCCATAAAGTCTTCTGTCCAGGTAGTAATACTTGCCATATTGTTCCTGGCAACACGGAATTGAGCGCACTGATGCACAACCGTAGAAAATCGATTCCCCCACCCCAACCCGCCAGTGGGTCTCCCATAAATGCTATGCGCGGAGTCGCATTCGACCGCTTGGACTGCGTCATGAGTTTACTCGTTCGCCTCGCCGGATCGGTCGGTGTCTGCATGAAAATAGGCATTTACTACTGCACATATCTCTTTTACTGATTCTTCTTCCAGGCTAGGATAGCTTGGAAGGTTGATTCCTCTCCATCCAAGATTTTCTGCGACGGGATGGCGCTGATACGCGGAAGAGTACATTGGCATACTATGTACGGGATAGAAAAGTGGTCGAGTCTCAATTCCTCGTTTTCGCAGAAAATCTCGTAGAGGATCTCTATCTGCGGTCTCCGGAACTAGTATTGACACCATCCAGTAAGAATGTCGTACATCGCCAACCTCGTCATGGAAAGTTACTGGCGATCTCGTCAATTCTCGCTTGTACCACTCTGCGATCTGGCGCTTTTTGGCGATGAAAGTGTCGGCCTGCTCCAACTGGGCGAGTCCGATAGCAGCACAAATATTTGTCATGCGATAGTTGTAGCCAATTACATCATGCCAATATTCACGATATTTGGCCAACCCCTGCCCTTTGAAATGCGTCATGCGATCATGTAAGGTATCGTCGTTGGTAACTACCATTCCCCCCTCCCCAGTTGTAATGGTCTTATTCCCAAAGAAGCTGAATGTGCCGATGTCACCAAAGGTGCCGACATGACGGCCCTTGTAGAAAGAGCCAAAGGCTTCTGCGCAATCCTCAACCAGGAATAGATCATGCTCGCGGGCAATTTTAAGTAGTTCGTCCATCTCACATGGCTGACCATATAGATGAACAGCTAAAATGGCCCGTGTCTGGGGCGTTATTTTCCTGCGGATGTCATCGGGGTCCATCTGCCAAGTGTTCTTGAGCGAATCACAAAACACTGGAGTAGCCCCGGTGTAGGCAATTGCGTTCACCGATGCAATATACGTGAGAGTCGGTACTATCACTTCAGCCCCTGGACCGATGCCGAGGGCGAGTAGTGCTAGGTGGATAGCTACCGTACCATTTGCGACAGCCGCGGCATGCCTTGCACCCACATAAAACTTGAAACCGTCCTCGAACTCGGCAAGAAACTTTCCTTTTGAAGATATCCAAGTCGAATCCAGGCATTGATTTACATACCTTTTTTCGTTTCCAGTCAGCGACGGTTGATAGACGGGATATTTGATCATGGCAATAGGTCCTGGAGATTTAGATTGTTGAGGTCGCTGGTGATGATGTCATTCGCGAGCCCATCCTACGGATAAAAAGAGGGATGTAAAAGGCACTAGGCAATGCGCTCAGCACCGTATACGCAGCAATGGTCGCCCAAGGAACGCCCACGATCCCGAAGTGATGAACAAAGAACACCTTTGTGGTGACGCATCCGATTCCGAAGATCGAAGCAACAATTACTTGGAATCTTATAACTTCTCCACCATTCATAAACATCGCAAGGGCATCGCCACAGGAAGCAATCACAGTCCAGAGGGCGAATCCGAGCAACAGCATAGGCTGTGGATGAACACTCGGGCCGACCCACCATTGAATTAACCTATGCGAGAGAAACAGCACGAGACATGAGGCAGTTGAGGTGGCACAAAGTACAGCTAGCAACGAGATCCGAAGAGTGCGCCGAACCCACGTCAAGTCACCACGCGAGATGGCTTCGCCATAAGCAGGCCAAAGTGGACTAACTAGCATTCCGGACGTCATGGTGATCAGCGCGAATATTCGTTGCGGGATGGAATACTCGGGAACACTTACTGCGCCGAGCGTCCGAGCAATAATGAAGTTATCAGAGGAAAAGGAAACTCCGACCACCACCTGAAGGACGAAGAATAGGCCACCCAGCTTGGCAATCTGCGAGATCGCATCACCGGAAATAAGCTTTCGGCGTGGCCGCAAATCAGGTCGGACAAAGCCAAAGAAATGGATGGCGTTAATAATTGTAGATAAAATAGGACCGCCAGCTATGGCCATTACCAATATAGGTAAACTTACATGTAACCTGATACCGCCCAGCACCCCGATAAAACCCAGTGTGCTACCACATAATTGCCATAAGCTGTAGCGATATCCCTGTTGTAAGCCAAGTTGGACGCGCTGCACTACATCCATGGAAATATTGAGTGCGAAGCAGATTGTGAATACTGCAAGCGCGGGCCCCGCTTCCAATCTAGCCTGCGGCGAAGTTACTCGAAAAAAATCTCCCCAGCTGATGAACCGAAAAACAGCAAAAAAGCAGAGTAATAGGAGAACTGCGATTGAGCTGAGGACCGCAAAACCACTTGAGACAGCCCTGCGAACTCCCTCCAAATCGTCTTTTCCTGACGCCTTTGCAACGGTATTCAGTACTCCATTGCCCACACCAAAGTCGGCAAATGCTGCCATAGCCAACACCGAACTAATCGTCATCCACAACCCGAAACGCTCGTTTCCCAAGTACTTCAACGTAAGCGGAACCGTGATGAGGGAAGTGCCTATTTGCACGACTCGTGCCATTGTCGCAACACTGCCAGTAAGCAATGCACGGCGATTCCTCTCAACTCCTCGTTCATGGTCGTCCAGGTCTGCCGGATCACTATGACGCCGCAGTTGCTTAATTCTAAATATGGCTAGTCTGATCATGCATTCCGATGTGCGAAATCGCCTCGCTCCCTACGCGTCGCCTTATGCTTCCAATAAGTAATTGCCAATTTCGCACGCCGAAGGATCGCCCTATTCAAACGGAGTTCTTTTGTCCTAAAAACATCCAAAAGGCTTCTTGGTAACTTTTCAGAAGAGGTTGATCGACTATTAACGGTCACCGACCCTCACATTTTGGCGAAAAAGCTGTCGGGTTCCCTCTCTGAATCCCATATTGGATATGGAATCTATGACTCCAGGAGGCGCAATAGTTCCATACACCTCCTCACACGAATTTTTCAGATACACGCCAACAATCGCCCTGTCATAGGCATAAGGACATTCCCGATGCGGATACGAATCATCTTGTCCGGTAACTCCAGCAATCGGGGCGTTCTTCAATCGGAAATCTCCCTCTACATACTCTCAAAACCGTAGTTTACTTGATAGAAGACCGTGTTTACAGGACACACGACGACCGGATCCTAACCATCTGAGTTGGCAGTCTCTACTTTGAACACGTCTATGACAGAGATATGGGTTCGCATCCGGCTGGCTTCATTAAAGAAGCGCGAGAACGTCTTTCAACTCGTTTAAAACTCTCATTACCAAATGATAATGGCCTTTTGAGGTGTGCGGCTGTGTGTTGATAACTTCTCTGTCTAGCTTCAGAACACTTTGATTGATCTAAGGTTTCACGAAATGTATCACAGGATCTCGCGATACGATTTCCATGTCCCGTTCAACAATCTTGAAACCCTCACGAGTAAGGGCTTCGCACGCCCTATCGATGCCCCAATGATACCAACGGGTGGTTGCATCTCGACTGACATCCAAATCATCATTCTTAGAGACACCTTGTAAGTCGGTCTTGGATCGGAAAATTTTCCAATTTAGAATGTAAGCCAACCTAGCCAGTAGCCACACTTTCCTCGAGCCGAAAGCTCTTTTGATCGACAACTGATCTGCGTGAGCTATGCAATAGTTATACTTATCGTAGTCCGCAATCATGAGAAAGCCATGCGAGCCAGAGCGCATTTTTCTTACAAGCGAGTTCAAATACTTCTCACACATTTGAGGCTTTAAATGACAAAATACTCCAAATGAAAAGAAATGATCTATTGATGCATCGGGAACATCCGAAAGCATCAAATCGGCAGATTGAATATAAGTGACATGAGACGTAGTACCTATATAGTCCCAGAAACCAGTTTGTTCCGCAGCCGCAGCGTCTACTACATAGACATGGCTGCACTCGCGTTCCAGAAACGCTTTGGTCCAAGCACCCCGACCAGGCCCTATTTCTAGGACAGTTGAATCTGAGTGGACGTGGTTTCGAATGCAAGTCAAATATACAGTGTATAAGCAGCTGTTATAGCCATATATACCATACCCTGATGTTGCCATCGGATCAAGTGGATTCCCCTCAAAGTAGCCCCCCTGCCAAGAGTGTGTAAATTTGGAAAAAAACTCCTGCTCCGATGTCAGGTGAAGGTCCTCTTTAAACTCATGCCCCACTCTCTTCCTCCCGATGCGTCACTGTAGTCCAACAGATCAATTTGTTGAGCAAACTTGAAGTATCGCATGTTTTCGCCTTTGAGGATCCAAAAGGGCTGGACTAGAATCATCAAACTTGAAATTCGCCGTCTCAATGCTCCTACCAACACCAAATCAAATATCACTTTCTGATCCACTGTTTCCTGTGGACACGTAGATCTAGGAGTTTAGTCCCGGCATTTGATGGATAGGATTGAGGGTAAATCTGTCTGGTGTTTGAGTCCAGAGTTTGCAAAGGTATTCATAGGGCGTGAGGCCTTTGAGGGTCTTGAGTCTTCGGGCGAAGTTGTAGGCTCTGAGGAAGTCGTTCAAGTGCGCTTTGAGTTGGTTGTGGGTGTCATAAAAGTATCGCTTCACCATAGCCTCATTGATGGTTCTGTTCATGCGTTCGACCTGCCCGTTGGTCCAGGGATGGTTGGGCCTGGTGAGACTGTGTTGGATCCCATGCAGAAGACAGAGCGTGTCGAAGGGATGGCCACGGAAGCGCGCAGTTGCTCCTTGCCGGTTCTTCGCCAGATCGGCGAATTGGATTCCGTTGTCGGTGAGCACGGTGTGGATGCGGTACGGAACGGCTTCGACGAGCGCTTCGAGGAAGGCGACGGCAGCCCGCGTGTCGGCCTTTTCGACGAGTTCGACGATGGCGAACTTCGAAGTCCGATCGATGGCGACGAACAGGTAGAGCTTGCCTTCCGCGGTTCTCACTTCGGCCAGGTCGAGGTGAAAGAAGCCGATCGGATAGGTGTCGAACTTCTTCCTCCTGGGCTTGTCGCCTTCGACATCAGGCAGCCGGCTGATGCCATGGCGCTCCAGACAGCGATGAAGTGAGGAGCGGGTGAGCTGCGGAATCGTGGGCTGGAGTGCGTAAAGGCAGTCATCCAGCGGCAACAGCGTGTGCTTGCTAAACGCCACGATGATGGCTTCCTATCCGATCGACAGAACCGTGGACCTGGGAACGGTTGGGCCAGTCCGGCGATCGGCAGTGGACTCGCGCTTCTTCCACTTGGCAACGGTCTTTGGGTTGATCCCATGACGCCGCGCCAAGGCTCTCATGCTCTCTTGACTATGTTGTATCGCTCGACGGACCGCCTCCGTCGTTGTAACGCTCCGGTGTAAAACCTGTCCCATAATGCCTCCTTCTCCCGTTCAGAAAAGTATGCACCATCAAATACCGGGACTAAACATTTTTGCGGTTGGGTTTGAAGGGCATGACGGCGACCACGCCCATGGTCTCGATGCGATTAAGGATTGTCTGGCTGTCGTAACCTCGTCGACCCGCCGCGCACAGCATACATGTCATTACTGCCTGGACCTGGCCTGTGTGTTCGGAAACGGTCATACCGTGACGAATCATCCGAAACCGAGAGGTTTCTGTCTGCGGATCGCGGGAACAATCTGGGAACAAAAAGGTAATTTCATGCGTGCTCTTGGGCCTTCGTGGGCAACGAGGCTCTTTCAGAATCAACGGGTTAGTGCTTGCTGAAGTAATTTAAGATTTGGGTGGGTCCAAAAACGATATTCGAATCGGAATGGATGACCCGAAATCAAAAGGTTCGGATCGGGAGCCTGGGAACAATAAAGCCGCTTCCGGGAACAATCTGGGAACAATAGGCGATTCTAGGGGTACTTTTGGGGCCTTTGTGGGCGACGAGGGCCTTTCAGAGTCAATAGGTTAGAGTTCGCCGAGGTTTTGACACGGTAGCAGCCAGCGGTTCCATCAGCTCATGCCTTCTGTCCTCCAGTCACTTGGGAAGGAATCAGGAACAGGTACCCTGGGAACGGCGTGAGAGCATCCTGCTCATTGAGCGCGATCCGGTGCGATGAAGGAGCACCTCGACGTGGTCACCACCTTCCCTCTCCGTTGATCTCCCGACAACGGCAGATCATTATCTGGCCATCTTGCGGGATTCGGAATACACATGCCCAATTGACTCAACATCGTGCCTGTTTCACAGAAAGTTCGTCCTTCTCTTAACGGACACTTCGCTGCAGATGTTACTTCTAATCGGATCCAGCGATCGAATACGGCGACGCGAAATTGCCACATCCGTCTATTCCCTTTCCCCATTCCGAACCGAGTGCCGCGTCTCACCCGGGCCGGGACGAATAAGAGTCTTGTAAGAGGAGAAGATGGGCGACCACATAATTAACATCGACATTAGGCTCGGACAGAGCCTAAGAGACAACCGCTATGTTGACAACGCTGACCTCCAGTCCGAAACATCGAACGAAAGCGATATCTCTCGCTCCAGATGAAATACCAGCGGGCATGTCCAACCTGCCTGCAACACTCTCTGGACCTACGCGGGCGGTGTCAGTCCGCTCAGCCAGCGCATCAATCTTGCTCCCGCCATCGCTTCCAACCTTTTTTCATAGCAAACGGCGGCTTCCTCGCCTCTCCCCGCGATCTTCCCGTAAACAACTCCTCCCGATTCAACTTCACCTTCGAGTTCGGCGGCGGACTGGAACCTTTCCGCGACCACCGCCACGCCTGGTCCATCGACTACCGCATTCATCACCTCTCCAACGCCTATCTCGGGCGAACGAATCCTGGCATCAACAGCCAGCTCATCACACTCACCCACTCCTTCGGCCGCTAAAGTCGCGATTCCCCACCCTGCACTTTGAAAACCGAGGAACGAAGTTATATAACTAGGCGCATGAAGATATCGGCGCGCAATCAATTACGAGGCACAGTAGAGACGCTTGACCTCGGAGTCGTCACCGCAAGGGTTGGCGTTCGAGTCGGCGACAACCTGATCGAGAGCGTCATCACCCGCAAAAGTGTCGAAGAGATGCAGATCAAAGAAGGAAGCGAAGTGACAGCCATCATCAAATCCACCGAAGTCATGTTGATGACCGACTAACACTCGCAGAAACAGGCACACCGAGGAGAGCCGTCGTACCTAAGTCCCCGGCTGCACATAGACTGCCTTCGCAGCCAGCTTCCTCTCCTCGCCTCTCGGGTCATCCTTCACCTTCGACACCACATCCCAGCACATCGTAGCCCGCCGCTCCGTATCGAACCGAGGCCACTTCGGGATCGCCTTGTTGTTCGGATCGCCCGTCTGCGCAAACGCAATCAGCGTCTCGCTCATCTGGTCGGCGACCCTCTGCGCATCCGCCCCGCCGCCAGTCATCCCCGCCGCAATCTCCACATTGTCGAATGCAAACGGAATATCCATCGTATGCGGAGCACCCCACTTGCCCCCATCCACCGGGCTCTTGTAGTCGAACTCATACACCCAGGTAGGCCCTCGCTGCGCCGCCCGCCGGTCACTCTCAATCACCATCCCATGCCAGCTCCGAAACGCCGTCGTCACCGCAAAGAACACATCCCCCGCCGAATACGCCGGATACCACTTGCGATAGTCCGTCACAATATCCGTCGTCTTCAAGTCTCCAAGAAACTGCCGATACCTCTCCAACCGCGCAGGCAGCTCCTCCCACCCCAAAGAGAACAGCGAAGCATCCGAAGCCCCGATCAGCAGCCGCGTCTCATCATGTGTATTCCCCAGAATCATCGGCACCGCCGCCGAGATAGCCGGAGCATCCGGCGAAAACGGATCCCTCGGCAGCTCACGCCCATCATGCACCGGCCCAAAGTACCTGCCCAGCTTCAACGCCCCCACCAGCCGCTCCATCGGAACCTTCGCCGGGTCCCGAAGATCCCCGAGCCGTTCCTTGGACAACTCCAGAGCTTTAAGGACCGCCTCCGCCGTAGCCGTAGCGTGCTCCGGAACCGTACCCGTAAGCTGTTGCCCGCTCATCGTCATCACCCGGTGGAACAGCCCCTTCGCCCGGGGCATCGCCATCAACGTCGCGCACTTCGCTCCGCCGCCACTTTGCCCGAAGATCAGCACCCTCCCCGGGTCCCCGCCAAACTCCGCGATATTGTCCCTCACCCACTCCAGCGCCAGAATCAGATCCAGCTGCCCAACATTCCCGCTGTCCTCAAACCCATCCCCCAGCCCGGCCAGGTACAGATACCCAAATAGATTCAGCCGATGGTTCAGCGTAACCACCACCACATCCCCGCGCTTCACCAGCCGAATCCCGTCATACACCGGCCCGTTACTGCTTGAACTCGAATAAGCCCCGCCGTGGATATACACCAACACCGGCCGCTTCCGGCCATCCCGCAGCCCAGCTGTCCACACGTTCAACTGCAGACAATCCTCACTATTTACCGGCTCCGGCTCGTCTAAAGCCGAAAACGCCGACCGCCCATCCCTCCGGTGGATCGGCTGCGGAGCCTGCGGTCCAAATCCCAAAGCCGGACGCTCTCCAACCCACGCCGCCGGTCTCACCGGAGCCATAAACCGCCGCCCGGAGGTATCCGTCCCATAGGAAATCCCCTTGAAGACATTCACACCCTGCTCTACGGCACCCCTCACCTTGCCGGAGGTCGTCGTTGCCACCGCCTCAGTCGGCATTGGCCCTTCCCCCAGCAACCAAACCGGTCCTCCAAACGTCTTCAAGACCGCGACCGCTCCCACCCCCTGCAACACCCTCCGCCTGCTCCAAACCATTCTTACCGCTCCTCTACCCTCGCCGAGAATTCTATCCGCCCTTCGCAAATACACGGTGCACTTGACAAACTCCCGCCCCAAAACGGCCTGATCTCTCAAAAACAGCAGAGAATGAGTTCAGCTGCAGCGTGAGAAGTCCCGCCTCATGTCTCATCATTAGAAGACTTTAGACAATAGAGGGGGGAGGGTGGTGCCACGCTCTCTCCCGCCCTCAAGGAATAAAAGTCCCGCAACGGCGTTAATCCTGCCCAGCACAACTTCACCCAAATGGGTTCCAATCTGGGCCACTTCGGATGGCACAATCAGAAGGCGCTAGAAGGAGTTCCAAATGAGTGACACGAGTTTTGTGCAAGCCGAAGAGATACGCAGCTTTACTCCTGAGCCAGGAATGGTACGGCAAGTCCTAGCTCATAACAGCAAACTGATGCTGATCCGGCACCTCTTCGAAAAGGGATGGATCGGAGCAAAGCACAGCCACCCTCACGAGCAACTGGTATATGTAGTGCACGGAAAAATTCACGTAGAGATCGCCGGAAGATCATTCGATGTAGGCGCAGGCGAGAGCTTTGTAGTCGAAGGCGACGTTCCCCATCAGGCTTGGGCCCTCGAAGAATCAGAGGTTCTCGACGTCTTCACCCCGGTTCGTGAGGATTACATGGAGCTTCTGAAAACCTAACGTCGCCTGTTTCGCCCCAGAATCTGCAAGGAATAGCGAAGTTGCAAAGATGTAGAATCACGGTTCCAGATTCGCGATCCCAGAATCCCGCATGAGGTGTATTGGATGTCACGCATCGTTCGTTGTTCGCTGATCCAGGCCAGAAACGTCGAACCAGTAGAAAGTCCTCTGGCTACCATCAAGAAGGCCATGATCGACAAGCATGTGGAGATGATTCGCGGCGCAGCCAAAGATGGCTCGCAACTGGTCTGCCTGCAGGAGATCTTCGCAGGCCCGTACTTCTGCGCGGAGCAAACAACGCGCTGGTACGACACGACGGAAAAGGTCCCCGACGGCCCAACCGTGAAGCTCATGATGGATCTCTGCCGCGAGCTTCGCATCGCCATGGTCGTTCCGGTCTACGAGGTCGAAGAAGAAGGCGTTTACTACAACACGGCCGCAGTGATCGATAACACCGGCAAGTTCCTGGGCAAATATCGCAAGACCCACATCCCTCATGTGCAGCCGGGATTCTGGGAGAAGTACTACTTTCGCCCCGGCAACTTGGGTTATCCGGTCTTCGACCTGGGCTTTGCAAAGATCGGTGTTTATATCTGCTACGACCGGCACTTTCCAGAAGGAGCGCGCGCGCTTGGGCTCAATGGAGCGGAGATCGTCTTCAACCCTTCAGCCACGGTCGCAGGATTGAGCGAGTATCTGTGGAAGCTGGAGCAACCAGCCCATGCAGCGGCAAATGGTTATTTCATAGCGGCGATTAATCGCGTGGGAACAGAGGCGCCTTGGAACATCGGAGAGTTCTATGGACAGAGCTACTTCTGCGATCCTCGAGGACAGATCTTCGCTCAGGCCTCGCGAGACAAGGACGAGGTCCTAACATCAGATCTCGATCTTGAGCAGATCGCAGAGGTCCGAAAGACTTGGCAGTTCTATCGTGACCGTCGCCCGGACATGTATGGCGATCTGGTGAAGCCGTAAGAAGGCGACGCGGCTTTCGATACTTTCATCGAAGAGAAGAAACAGGGAGGTTTGCTCTTGGCGCTGCCGGATCGATTTGAGGAGAATGCCGATATAGCGCGACGCTTTCCGGATCTGCATCCGGCGCTCGGGCCACAGCAGGCGGTCGTGGAGTCGAACCGCTGCCTGAACTGCTTCGACGCTCCCTGCACCGCAGCTTGCCCGACACATATCGATGTCCCCGGATTCATTAAGAAGATCGCTTCGGGAAACCTGCGCGGCTCAGCCACACGAATCCTGGAAGCGAACGTATTGGCAGCAAGCTGTTCCCGAGTGTGCCCCGTAGAGGTGCTATGCGAAGGCGCATGCGTCATGCATCACTACAACCGGAAGCCAATCGAGATCGGAAGATTGCAGCGGTTTGCAATGGAGAGCTTCTATGCGAGTGGCGCGGCGATTCCCAAGCGCAATGTCCCGGAGCGGTCCGAGAAGATTGCATGCATTGGTGCTGGACCCGCATCCTTGGCCTGTGCCGCAGAGCTGAAGCAACAAGGCTTCCAAGTCACAGTCTTCGAGCGGCGGGCGTTGCCAGGTGGATTGAACACATACGGAGTAGCCGAGTACAAGCTACGGACAGCCGACAGCCTGCGCGAGATCGAGATGATCCGCGAACTGGGAGTGGAGTTTCGCGCAGCGGAGGTTGCGGACGAGGCCGCACTGGTGAAGTTGGAGCGCGAGTTCGATCTCATCTTCCTGGGAGTAGGCTTGGGAGCGATGCACAAGCTGGATCTTCCTGGAGGCGATCACGCCGGAGTGGTCGATGCGCTGGAGTTTATTGCGAGCTACAAGCTGGGCGAGCCTCTGCCAGGTGTAAACAGCGTCGTGGTGATCGGAGCCGGAAACACAGCGATCGATGCCGCCGTGGCAGCAAAACGGTTGGGAGCCGAAGAGGTAAAGATCCTGTATCGGCGAGATGCACGGAATATCTCGGCGTTCGGCTTCGAGTTCGAACATGCGAAGCAGGAAGGAGTTGAGTTTATTTGGCGCACGCAGCCTAAAGCTGTATCAATTGGCCCAGATGGGAAGCTTCATTCCCTTCTGTGCGTACATACGGAGTTGAATGAAGTGGGTGAGTTGATGGGAACAGAAGATGCGGAGTTTACCGTTCGATGCGATATGGTGATTCCAGCCATCGGCCAGTCTCCACTGATCGAGTTTCTTGCGAAGCTCCGGGGACTGGCCGTCGAGCGAGGCCGCATCGTAATAGAGCGAGCTACGGGTGCAACCTCTAACGCCAGATACTTCGCAGGTGGGGATTGCGTAAACGGCGGACGCGAGGTAGTAGATGCGGTCGCGGATGGGAAGAGGGCAGCGCTGGGAATTGTAACTTCCCTAGCTTCAAGAACGGCGGTGCTCCGTGGCTGATTTGACGACCAACTTTGCGGGGGGAATTCGGTGCCCGAATCCATTCTGGCTGGCCAGCGCACCACCGACGAACTGCGGCGAACAGATTATGCGCGCCTTCGATGCGGGTTGGGGCGGAGCAGTTTGGAAGACGATCGGAGAGCCGATTACGAATGTGAGTTCCAGGTACTCGTCCATCGACTGGGCGGGACAGCGGATGATGGGTTTGAACAATATCGAACTGATCAGCGACAGGCCGATTGAGGTAAATCTGCGCGAGATCACAGAGGTCAAGAAACGATATCCTAAACACGCAGTGGTCGCATCGTTGATGGTGGAGACGAAGCGTGAGGCTTGGCACGATATTGTGGCGCGAACAGAAGATGCCGGAGCAGATGGGCTGGAGTTGAACTTCGGTTGTCCACATGGAATGAGCGAGCGCGGAATGGGGTCCGCGGTGGGACAAGATCCCGTATATGCCCAGATGATCACGGAATGGGTAAAGGAGCGAGCACGAACTCCAGTGCTGGTAAAACTGACCCCGAACATCACCGATATTCGAGTGGCAGCCCGAGCGGCGAAGAGAGCGGGAGCAGATGGGCTCTCGGCGATCAATACGATCAACTCCATCACCGGCATCGATCTGGATACGTTCGAGCCAAGGCCCATGGTTGATGGCAAGAGCTCACATGGAGGATACTGCGGGCCCGCGGTGAAACCAATCGCACTGAACATGGTTCAGCAGGTGATGGCGGATGAGATGTCCGCTCTGCCGATGTCTGGAATTGGAGGTATCGGCAATTGGCGCGACGCCGCGGAGTTCTTTCTCCTCGGTGCTGGAACCGTGCAGGTATGCACCGCAGCGATGCATTACGGCTATCGAATCGTTGAGGACATGATCGATGGGCTCAGCAATTGGATGGATGAGAAAGGTTTCGCGACAATTGAAGATTTTCGCGGTCTCAGCCTGTCGAAGGTGACGGACTGGAAGCATCTCAACCTGAACTACAAGATCGTCGCTCATATCAATGAGTCGCTCTGCATCGGGTGTGATCTTTGCCATATCGCTTGTTGGGACGGAGCTCATCAGTGCATCCATCTCGATCGGGTCGACGGAGTTCGAGACGGACATGTAGAGGTACATGATCCTCCATCTGTCTTCGAAGCTAGAAGCAGGGCAAGGATCGCGGTCACGCCCATCCCGAAGCTGGATCCGCCGACGAATGGGCATGGCCCTTTTACCGCACCGTTGGAGAGGATTCCGCGGGTAGACGAGACGGAGTGCGTGGGGTGCAACCTGTGCTCGCTCGTATGCCCGGTGGAAGGATGCATCACGATGGAGGAGAGGCCAACCGGATTGGCACCACAGAGTTGGGACGAGAGGGTCAAGACCGGGCTAGTAGCCTCCGGCGCGGTCGAGGAGAGCATCTGATGGGCACACTGATCACCAACGGCAAAGTAGTCACGGCAAGAGAGACCTTTATCGCCGATGTGCTGGTCGAGGGCAGAGCGATTGCGGAGGTGAGAGCGGGCATCGATCCAGCGGGGCACACGATAGTGGATGCTGCAGGGATGCTGGTGCTGCCTGGCGGGATCGATGTGCATACACATTTAGATATGCCGTTTGGAGGGACGACGAGCGCCGACGATTACGAGTGGGGCACGCGGGCGGCCGCGATTGGCGGCACGACGACTGTGATCGACTTTGCTCTACAGACGATAGGCAAGCGAATGCAGGAAGCATACGCGACGTGGAGGAAGAAGGCTGAGGGAAAGGCCTGCATCGACTACGCACTGCATATGGCGGTGACCGATCTGGGCAAGGATGGCGCATGGATCGACGACGTCGATGCGATGGTGCGCGAAGGAATTACGAGCTTCAAGATCTTTATGGCGTATCCGGGCGTGCTGATGGTGGATGACGCGACGATCTTCGAACTGATGCAACGAACGGCACAACTGGGAGCGCTGGTATGCGTCCACGCGGAGAACGGCACAGTGATCGATGCGATAGTGCACCAGGCGCTGGCGGCAGGAAAGACCGGTCCACTGCACCATGCGTTGACACGACCCACCGTGGCAGAGGCAGAGGCCGTACATCGGGTGGTAGCGCTGAGTGAGCTAGCCGGAGCGAAGGTATATATCGTGCATGTATCGAGCGAGGATGCGATGCGCGAGGTGGAGGCGGCACGCAAACGAGGGCTGCCGGTGATGGGCGAGACCTGTACGCAGTACCTGGTGTTATCGATCGAGGACGACATGGGGAAGCCGGGATTTGAGGATGCGAAGTACGTGTTCACACCTCCGCTTCGAGAGAGAAAGAACCATGCTCCGCTGTGGGAGGCACTGCGGCAAGATGTGTTGCAGGTGGTCTCAACCGACCACTGTCCTTTTCGCTTTGCAGACCAAAAGACGCTGGGGCTAGGCAACTTTACCAAGATACCGAACGGCGGCCCGGGAGTGGAGAACCGAATGCAGTTGATATACCACCACGGCGTGAATGAAGGGCGCATGACATTGGAGCGATTCGTGGAGGTGACAGCTGAAGCTCCGGCAAAGATCTTCGGGATGTATCCCAGGAAGGGCGTGATCGCGGCGGGAAGCGATGCAGATCTATTGATCTGGGATCCGCAGGCAGAGTACACGATAGAAGCGGTGACGCAGAGCATGCATACCGACTACTCGATCTTTGAGGGCTTCAAGGTGAAAGGAAATGTGCGGCAGGTATTTTCGCGCGCCGAATTGGTGGTGGAGAATGGGCGGTTTCTGGGTAAGGTTGGACGCGGAGAGTATCTGAAGCGTGAGTTAGGAGCCAGTGTATGAGTGACCTCGCTGGACATCGCGCTGCAACGGGGCTGTACAACGACGACCTTGCTCCTACGACGCCCGAGCAGCGGACCTGGGGAACGTATAACTACGTTGCGCTTTGGTTCTCAATGTCGATGGAAGTAACGACCTATATGCTGGCGTCTTCACTGATCGCTGGTGGGATGAACTGGAAGCAGGCAGTGGGAACGATCCTGCTTGGAAACCTTATTGTGCTGGTGCCGATGCTGCTGAACGCACATGCAGGCGCGAAGTACGGCATTCCATTTCCTGTCTTTGTGAGGGCGAGTTTTGGATTGCGCGGAGCGAATATTCCGGCGTTGTTGCGAGCGGTTGTGGCTTGTGGATGGTTCGGAATCCAGTCCTGGATTGGTGGACAGTCGATCTCCGCAATGGTGAATGTACTGTGGCCGGCGACCGAGAAGATGCCGTGGGTTCTTTGGACTTGCTTTCTGGGCTTTTGGCTGTTGAATATGGTGGTGGTTTGGCGAGGGGTGGAATCTATCCGCTTTTTGCAGAGTTTTTCCGCTCCGT
This sequence comes from Granulicella sp. dw_53, assembly GCF_018449545.1. GTDB lineage: Bacteria > Acidobacteriota > Terriglobia > Terriglobales > Acidobacteriaceae > Edaphobacter. Next base: position 26,588 of record NZ_JAAVUR010000004.1, read on the forward strand.
TTCTGCTCACGATGTCGCTGGTTCTGTTGGGCTGGATGGTACATCAGGCGGGCGGCTTCGGACCGATGTTGTCCGCGCCGAGCAAGTTCCAAACGACTGGGTCATTTCTGCACTTCTTCTTTCCCATGCTGACGGCAATGGTGGGATACTGGGCGACGCTGTCGCTTAATATTCCAGACTTTACGCGATATGCGAAGTCGCAGGAGTCGCAGATCGTCGGGCAGGCGTTCGGACTGCCAGTAGCGATGGCTCTGTACAGCTTCATCGGAATCGCTTGCACTTCGGCTTCGACGGTAGTGTTTGGCGAGCCAATCTGGAGTCCGATCACTTTGCTGGGAAGGTTTCATCAGCCTCTGGTCGCATTTCTGGCTCTGATCAGTATCTTGATCGCAACATTGAACGTGAATATCGGAGCGAATGTCGTCTCGCCTTCGAATGACTTTTCAAACCTTGCACCGAAGTTGATCAGCTTTCGGACGGGTGGGTTGATTACGGGATTTCTTGGGTTGGCGATGATGCCGTGGAAGCTGATGGAGAGCTTTGGCAGCTATATCTTCGGGTGGTTAGTAGGCTACTCGGGTCTGCTGGGGCCGGTTGCCGGGATCATGGTGGTGGATTACTTTTTTATTCGTGGGACGCGGTTGGATGTTGAGTCGCTGTATCGGCGGGGAGGACCGTATGAGTACAGCAACGGGATCAATCCGCGGGCGGTTGTGGCGCTGGTCTGCGGAGTGTTCGTGGCGTTGATCGGGCTGTTTGTGCCTTCGCTGCGGTGGCTTTATGACTATGCCTGGTTCGTAGGCTTCGGGTGGGCTGCGCTCGTGTATCTGGGGCTGATGCGTGGGATAGCGCCAAGGGTGATGGCCCAAGATGACACCATCGACGATAGCGTTGAAAAGGCGCGTGTTTCTTGACTCAACTAGCATTTCAGGGTACTTTTTGAATATGAAGTTGAATCTCACTCTCCGCGCTGCGTGTTGCGACTGTTGTCGTTATGCCGTCGCTGCGTGGGTGTGACTTTCTGCTAACAGGCTAAGCCTTCTAAGTTCAGAATCTTTCGAGACCCACGCAAAGCCGATTGGCTGCGTGGGTTTTCTATTGACCGCAGGTTTGTATGACGAATCGATTCAGGATGGAACTCGACTGGACTGCTGGACGCGCGGACGGATGCGGCGCGTTCCGGTGTTGTTGTTGTCGATAGCCTGAGCGTTTTCGTTCCTTTCTTTCATTTTTGTAACTGGTCTGCCATGCGTTTCGTTGTATGGCATCTCTGGAGAGATATCTTGCTACCCCTTTTTCTATCTTTATCGCGTTTTGTGGCCCGTCCTTCTCGTATCGCCTCGCTGTCGCTGCTATTAGCTGCTCCTTTAGCGATCAGGGCGCAGGTGGTTGGTGGCTCGATCAGCGGGACGGTGTCGGACTCGTCGGGCGGGCGAATCAGCGGGGCTTCAGTGCGAGTTGTCAACTCGGAGACTGGCACTGAGCGAAAGCTGGTCACGGACCATGATGGACGTTATTCCGCGCCTTCCATCAGCGTTGGAACGTATAAGGTCGTCGCGAGTGGCGCTGGATTCGGGACGCAGGAGCGAAAGGGCATCAGTATCACGGTGGGCCAAAGCACGCAGGTGGATGTGGTGCTGTCGTTAGGCGAGGTCGCGCAGGAGGTGCAGGTGCAGGCCTCTGGAGCGACGGTCGATGTTTCCACACAGCAGACCTCGGGTCTGGTGAATGAGCGGCAGGTGAAGGAGCTGCCTCTGAATGGGCGGAGTTACGACCAGTTGATTACGCTCAATCCCGCGACGGTGAACTATACGGGACAGCGTTCGGGTGGAATTGGAACCTCCAACTCTTCCGTCGGAAACATGTTCTCTATCTCAGGACGACGACCGCAGGACAATCTGTTCCTGCTGAATGGGATCGAGTACACGGGAGCTTCGCTGATCAACGTCACTCCGGGCGGAACGAGTGGACAGTTGCTGGGAGTCGATGCTGTTCGCGAGTTCAACGTGGTGTCGGATAGCTATTCGGCTAGCTTCGGCAAGCGACAAGGATCGCAGATCTCGATTGTGACCGCGGGCGGAACAAACAATCTGCATGGTTCGGCGTATGAGTTCATTCGGAACTCGGCGCTCGATGCTCGGAACTACTTCGACCAGGCGCAGACGAACGGGCGACGGCTTCCGGAGTTCCAGAGGAATAACTTTGGAGGCTCGCTGGGCGGACCGATCCGAAGCAACAAGCTATTTCTGTTTGGTAACTACGAGGGTTACAGACAAAATCTGGGGCTCTCGGACGTGACGTTCGTTCCGGATGCTCAGGTGCGTCAGGGGTTCTTCCCGGATGCGAATGGGGTTTACAAGCCTACGACCCTGGGTGCAGGCGTTGCTCCGCTGTTCAACCTGTGGCCGACGCAGAATGGCCCGGAGTTGCTGGACAGCAACGGGCATCCGACGGGAATCGCGCTGGCGTTCTCCAGTCCGAAGCAGAAGATTCGCGAGGACTTTGGGACGACGCGCTTCGACGCCAACCTGAGCGGGAACGATCTGCTGTTTGCGGTGTATACGATCGATGACTCGACCGCGAATACTCCTACGCAGAATCCTCTGGCGCAGATCGACGAGAGCCTGCGAGAGCAGGTGCTGAGCGTGCAAGAACAGCATGTGTTCAGTCCGCGGCTGCTGAATACGGCGCGTATCGGATTCTCGCGGGCTTCGTTTTATTTCATGGGAACGTCGACTCCTTTGGGTGGAGCGAATGTTCCGGGATGGGTGCAAGGCAAGCCGATTGGAGCGATCGTAATCGCGGGATCGACGGCCTCGAACGGCAGCTCGCAGATTACGGGCGCGGGCGCGAATGTCGGCGCGAACAATGCGACGGCGCGGAACCTGTTCACCTTCGACGACCACATCTTCTACACGCGAGGCAAACACCAGATTGAAGCAGGTGGATGGCTGCAAAGACTGCAGTCGAACGACAACCTTGCACAGAATCAGTTTGGGCAGGCGTCGTTTACCACGCTGCAGACGTTTTTGGCGGGAACGGTTGCTACGTTCTCGGAGGTGCCGGCGCCTACGGGCCTTGGCTGGCGGTCGTGGATGGGAGCCGGATACCTGGAGGATACGGTGAAGTTGACGCCTCGGTTGGAGGTGCGGGCTGGGATTCGGTTCGAGTCCACAAACGGCTTCAACGAGGTGCAGGGCCGAGCTTCGCGGTATGGCTTTACGAACGGCGTGATCGACACGAATCCTACGGTTGGTTCCTCGGGACTGACGACGAACAAGGCAAAGTTTTTGCCGGAGCCTCGAGCGGGCATCGCCTGGGATGTCTTCGGAAATGGTAAGACGGCGATACGCGGAAGTGTGGGGCTGCATCACTCCCTGCTGGATAACCTGGACTATCGTTTTGACCAGTCGGCTCCGTTCAATACGACGCTTTCCCTGAAGAACGTGGCGGTGTCGAGTTTGAACATTACGCCTTCGACTACGGCGGGAGCTGGAGCTTTGGTTTCGCCTTCGAATGTGCAGCCGGATCTCGCTACGCCAGCGGTGGTGAGCTGGACGTTCAAGGTGGAGCAACAGGTGGCTCCGAACACGTCGCTGACCGTGGCTTACATCGGGTCGCATGGATATAACCAGATCCTGTCGGGCGACCAGAACGAGCCAGCGACGGTGACGTGCCCGAATCCGGCTTGCCCTGCTTCGTTGAGCGTGGGGACGGTGTTCTATCCGAATACGACCAAGGCGAATCCGTTGGTGGCCAATACGACCTCGTGGTTCAGCGCGGGAATCAGCAACTACAACGCGCTGGAGGTGGATCTGCGGAGGAACTTCGCGCATGGGCTGCAGTTTCGGGGAAACTACACGTTTGCCAAGAACCTGGACAACGGGTCGGCGTGGAATACCAGCGTGTCGGCGAATACTCCGGCGTTTGTGAGCGTCCCTACGATGCCGGGACTGGACTATGGCCGGGCGGCGACGGATCTACGACACATTGGAGCGGTCAACGGGACGTACGAGCTTCCGTTTGGGCGGAACAAGATGTGGGGCTCGAACCTGAGGCCGCTGGCGGAGCGTGCTGTTGGCGGCTGGAGCCTGAGCGCGATTGGGAACTTCCAGTCGGGCTTCCCGTTCTCGCCACAGCTTGGGTATAACCCGACGGGTTCGGGAGATACGCGTAATCCGGTGCGGCCGAATGTGAATCCGAACTTTCACGGAAATCTGTATCCGCATACGGTGACGAAGTGGTTCGATCCGGCTGCGTTCTCGGCTCCGCTCTCTACGACCAACTCGTCCGGGACGATTACGGGCGGCGCGGTGGGAAATCTGGGACGCGATACGCTGGTGGGTCCGGGGCTGACGGAGCTGGATATGTCGCTGCTGAAGAACACGCGGTTCCGGGAGCGGATCAATACGCAGTTCCGGGCGGAGTTCTTCAATGTGCTGAACCATAGCAACTTCACCACTCCGAATCCGATTGTGTTTTCGGCGCTGAATACGACCGCGTCGTCCACGGCTGGAGTAATTACGGCTACGGCCACCAGTTCGCGGCAGATTCAGTTTGGGCTGAAGGTGAGCTTCTAGGGGGTACCCCCAGGGGGGGGCGCAACTCGCTCATTCCAATGCGCTTAGCGAACCAGGCCCCCGGCAAACCGGTGCATCGAAAGGGGTTATGCCCAAATACGTGACAGGGAAGGGGTTATGCGCCGCGGGATGCTCGGTGGCTCCTGCAAATTGGTAAAGAACAAATGATGCTGTCCGCACTGAGCGGTGTTTTGACTTCTACTTCTATTTTAGTAAGCGAAGCATAACTAAAGTGCCACTTGGAGATCGTTGATTTGGAAGGGGTTAGGTGAGTTTGGGGCTTGACACGGTGTTTTCCTGAGGTATTTGAAGGAGAGTTTTGTAAGTGGTTGTTTGGACTTGAGTTGTGAAGGAGATCCGTGAGAGGCGGACAGAGGCATCGATGTTCCTACGATCCTCGTTTGTCCGTGGTCGCGAAGCAACTTGATACTCTAGTGCAGCCCCCATGAAACGCTCCTCCCAAGTCGCCGCACCCCTTTTAGCCGCGGCTGCCCTCGCCATGGCGACCGGATGCCGCAAGCCTGAGATGCAGCGCTGTGTCGACGAGCAGAACCATGTTGTGGACGACAAGCTCTGCGCTACCCAGCAGACCCAACAGACACAGCAGCGTCCTGACGGCCACGGCGGCTTCATCCCTTTCTTGTTCATCCCTTACCACTACTACTACGGAGGCTGGGGCGGATACGGCCTTGGCAGTACCGTAGGCGGCGGCACCTTTACCCCGATGCAGGGCCGCAGCTACGCCACCAGTTCGGGACGCACGACCCGCGGCGGCTTCGGGAGCTCCTTCTCTTCAGGCGGAGCCCACGGAAGCAGCAGCGGAGGAGAATAATGCAACGCATCCAGATCACTCCCCGCACCGACTGGCAGCAGAAGGTAGAGACCGCCGGCCTGCTCTTCCACACACTCGAAGACGGTACGCCGTACTGGGACGAGTCCGCTGCCTACCAGTTCACCGCCGCCGAGATCGATACCCTTGAAGCCGGTGGGAACACCCTGCAGGAGATGTGCCTGGCCGCCGCGCAGCACGTCATCGACAACAAGCGTTATGCGGAGCTCGACATTCCCGCCGAGGCGATTCCGGCCATCGAGTGGGCCTGGAACTCCGAACCTCCTGCGCTGTATGGGCGATTCGACATCAGTTGGGGCGGAGCGGCCAGTGGCCAAGCGCCCAAGCTGCTGGAGTACAACGCCGATACTCCGACGTCCCTGATGGAGGCCGCGGTTATCCAGTGGAGCTGGCTCGAGGAGGTGGGACCGAAGCTCACGACGCATAGCTTCCTTCCCTTCACCGCCGCCAAGCCGGACCAGTTCAACTCGCTCCACGAGAAGCTGATCGCCAAGTGGCGGGACATCGGATCGTACCTGGTTCAGCCGGTGTACTTCGCCGCGCTCGACAATCCTGAAGACCAGTTGACCCTGACCTATCTTCGCGACACCGCGCAACAGGCCGGGCTCGAGACCCTGCAGATGTTTATGGAGGAGATCGGCTGGAACGACGAACAGCAGGCCTTCATGGATCCTGATGAAGAGCCGATGCGGTCGATCTTCAAGCTCTATCCCTGGGAGGCCATGCTGGCGGAGGAGTTCGGCCCGCATGCGCTGACCAGCTACCAGAGCGTGACCTCGGCGGTGAACTGGATCGAGCCGATCTGGAAGACACTGCTCTCCAATAAAGGCATTCTTCCGATTCTGTGGCAGCTCTACCCGAACCACGAGCTTCTGTTGGAGGCTCACTTCGAGGGGCCGCAGAGCATGCGCAACTACGTTCGCAAGCCGCTGCTCTCGCGTGAGGGCGCCAACATCACGGTGGTGCGGGACAACGCCACCGTAGCCGCCACGGAGGGCAGCTACCACGGCCGCCAGATCTACCAGGCGCTTGCACCGGAGGCGATCTTCGAACAACGTCACCCTGTGCTTGGGCTTTGGATGATCGACCAGGAGTGTTGTGGCCTGGGCATTCGGGAGTCGTCCGGTCTAATCACCGACAACTTCAGCTCGTTCGTTCCGCACTTTTTCCTTCCCTAAGCCACCCGTTACACTAGAAGCTGGTAGATTCCTCGTCGTCTCCCCGTCTCCAAACCGCACTGTCGCGGCCAACTTTGCTAATGTCCAGCAAAAAGAGGTTCCATTGAAGATCGTTCTCGCCGAAAAAGTCTCGCCCGCCACCCTAGCCGTCTTCCAGCAGGAGCCCGGCTGGCAGATCGTTACCCCTGACCAGATCAAGAACGGATTAGCCGCTGAACTCGCCGACGCAGATGCGTTGGTGGTCCGTTCCGCCGTCCAAGCGGATGCTGCGCTACTCGCCTCCGCCCCCAAACTCCGCGTCATCGGCCGTGCCGGTGTCGGCGTGGACAATATCGACACGGACGCCGCCACGCACCGCGGCATCGTCGTGATGAACACCCCCGGCGCCAACGCCGTCGCCGTCGCTGAACTGACGCTGGGCCTGATGATCTCCATGGCTCGCTCGATTCCCCGCGCCAACACCACCATGCACGGCGCCAAGTGGGAGAAGAAGTCTCTCCAGGGGCAGGAGCTTCGCGGCAAGACGCTCGGCATCGTCGGCCTGGGACGCATTGGGCTGGAGGTTGCACGCCGCGCCCGCGCCTTTGGGATGACTCTAATCGGCTACGATCCCTTTATTGCCCCGGTGATCGCCAGGGAGAACGAGGTTACGCTCGTTCCCATCGATGAGATCTTCAAGGAGTCCGACTACCTGACTCTGCACGTCGGGCTGACTGCGCAGACCGAAGGGCTCATCAACGCCACTTCGCTTGCCATCATGAAGAAGGGTATTCGCATTGTGAACTGTGCCCGCGGCGAACTGATCGTCGAGGAGGCGTTGGCCGATGCTCTCAAGTCCGGGCATGTGGCTGGCGCTGCTCTGGACGTGTTTCACCAGGAGCCGCTGAAGAACTCACCGTTCTTCGAGCTTGATAACGTCATCCTTTCGCCTCATATCGCCGGTGCTACCGACGAGGCGCAGGAGGCTATCGGTATCCAGCTGGCCATGCAGGTGCGCGACTACCTGAAGCTTGGCGTGGTGCAGAACGCCGTGAATCTTCCCTCGCTCTCGCATGAGGAGTACATAGAGGTGGCTCCTTACATCGAGATGGCGGCGCGGCTGGGCCACTTCCTGAGCCACTCTACTCCGGGGAATTTGGAGAATATCCAGATTACGTATAGCGGACGCATTGCTACGGGTAAGACCGACCTGATCCGGAACGCGGCGATTGCGGGGATCTTCGCGGACTCGGAGCAGGTCAACCGCATCAACGCCGCGGCGATTGCGGCGGAGCGCGGGGTGCGGATCCAGGAGGATAAGAAGGAGTTCACGACGGGCGGAAGCGGCTCGGTGCTCAAGCTGGTGCTTCACTCCTCGGAGGGCGATACGAGCGCGTCTGCCACGGTTCTACATGGCACTTCGCCTCGGCTGCTCTCTTACGATGGCATCGATATTGAGGCTCCTCTGACTGGAACGCTGGTGGCGATCCGCAATCACGACGTTCCGGGCGTCATTGGGCGGATCGGCACGATTTTGGGCGATCATGCGGTCAACATCGCCAACTTCGCGCTGGGGCGGTCGATCCGGTCGCAGCGGGTTCCTCAGGGGCAGGCGCTGGCGGTGGTCCAGATCGACGTTCCCAATGCTGCTGCGGCTAACTCCGCGGTAGAAGCGCTGCGGAAGGTCGAGGCGATCGCCAGCGTTCGGCTTATGGAGTTGGGTAAGCTCTAACTCGTTCGATTGCTGCAAGAACTTACGCCGGTTGGCAATCTTTGCCAACCGGCGTAATCTTCTGTTAGGAGCCACTATGCCCACACGGAATGTGAATCTGACCCCCGAGCTCGATAGTTTTATCACCGCGAAGATCGAAAGCGGACGCTATGAGAATGCCAGCGAAGTCGTCCGAGCAGGCCTGCGCGGGTTGGAACGCGAGGAGAAGGAGTACGACGCCAAGATGGCCGCTTTGACTCGGGCGATTGAAGAGGGCGACGCCAGCGGGATTGCGGAAGGGGATGTCTTTGAGGACATCCTTCAGGAGTTGGGTCTTAATTCGGAAAGAATCGCCTCCTGAGCACATATCGCCTATCCCAGCGCGCTAAGGCTGATCTCAGGGACATCGGCCGATATACCCTACAGACATGGGGAAAGGTTCAGGCCCGGCATTACATCCTTCAGATAAGAGAATGCTGCCAGCGAATGGCCTTCCATCCGCTTCAGGGACGTTCTTATAACACAGCCTTTCCCAATCTTCGCAGGATCGAGCAAGGAAGCCACGTTATCTTCTATCGCGAACACCCGGATGGTATCTTCGTCTCCCGCATTCTGCATAAAAGCATGTTGCCGGAACGGCAACATTTTGAATAGGCGAAGCCGCTCACGGTCATCCCTTATTGGGACTCGAAAGAGACGATAAACTGAATTAGATCGACGCAATCCGAAAGACTGAGCCACCAAACCATGCCTCTCTACGAATACGAATGTACTACCTGCCACAAGCACACTGAAAAGATCCAGAAGTTCTCCGACCCCGAGATTACCGTCTGCCCCCATTGTGGCGGGAAGCTGGAGCGCGTTCTTTCCGCTCCTGCTATCTCCTTCAAGGGTGGAGGGTGGTATGCAGACGGTTATGGGAATGCCAAGCCTAAGACTTCCGGGGATTCGACCCCTACTGCGAAGTCGGACTCGGGGGCGGCTTCGAGCGGTGCTTCTGCTGCTCCAGCGGCTGCTCCGGCTGCGGCTCCTGCCGCTGCGGCTGCTTCTTCGTCTTCCTCCTCATCCTCGGACAAGAAGTAGCGGTCTTGCTCCTGGTTGTCTCCGGGCGTACCTGGCTTAAAGTGGCTTCGAATCAAGAGATGCTGGGGCCATGACTCCTACCCGCTCTTAAATGCAAAGCCCTGCCTTTTCGGCGGGGCTTTTTGCTTCTGGCTCTATTTGTGCAGATGGGTTTGCCTAGGACTCGGTGGAGGGCTGGAGGAGGCTGATGCGGACGCGGTCTACGCGGCGGTCGGTGGAGGCCAGGACTTCGAGGCGGAGGCCGTCTTCTTCGATGACCTCGCCGGGGAGGGGGATGTGGCCGGCGATCTCGGAGACGAGGCCGCCGATGGTGGTGGACTCGTAGTGCTCGGGCAGGCGGAGGGCGGTGGGGTCGTCGCGGGTGTCGCGGGGTTCGCGGTTCTCGATGCGGCGGATGTCGGCCTCGATGTCGGCGGCTTCGTTGTCTTCGTCGCCTGCTTCGTCTTCGGGATCGTGGGGCTCTCCGTCTTCGGCGGGGCGAGTGAGGTGGGGCTTGTGGGCGGGCTCGAACTGGTCGGCGAAGAGGTCGCGGAGACGGGAGAGCTCGAAGGAGCCGGAGACGGTGTAGGCTCCGTTAGGCTCGCGGATGGGGGCGTCGTCGGCCTCGGTGTCGTCGTGCTCGTCGGCGATGTTGCCTACGATGGCTTCGAGGAGGTCTTCGATGGTGACGAGGCCGGCGACTCCGCCGTACTCGTCGATGACGACACGCATGTGCTGCTTCTCGCGCTGCATCTCGCGGAGGAGTTCGGCTACGTTCTTGGTCTCGGGCACGAAGGCGACTGGGCGCTGAATCTGGGCGACGGTGCGGTGGCGGGCCTCGGTGTCGGCGATGTGCAGGAGGTCGTGGGCGAAGGCGATGCCGGTGATGTTGTCGAGGGAGGTGGAGTAAACCGGGACGCGGGAGAAGGCGTACTGATGGATGACCTCGGTAAAGTGCTGCAGGGTAAGGGTTCCGGGGACGGCGATGATCTCGGGACGAGGTGTCATGACCTCGCGGACGACCTTGTCGCCGAACTCGATGACGGAGCGGACGAGCTCGCGGTCGGACTCTTCGAGGATGCCCTCTTCTTCGCCGGCTTCGAGCAGAGCGTCCATGGCCTCTGAGGGGTGCTCTTCTTCCGTGGCGTCCTCGGGCTCCGCGAGGGCGGCGATGGAGAGGAGGAGCTGGAGGAGCATGGTAATGGGAAGGATGATGTAGAAGAGGACTTCCAGAACGACGCGGATGCGGGCGATCCAGAGGCCGCGGGTGCGGGTGAAGAGAAGCTGCGGCACCAGCCGGTCAAAGACGAGGATCAGCAGGACGAGCTCGAAGACGGTGCGAACGATGTCCCATTTTTCCGGGGTGTGGACGAGCGTCGGAAGCAGGGTGGTGTGGGTGTAAAGTCGGAGCCCGGAGAGCAGGGCTAGGGTCGCGATGGTGAGCTGGCGAAGGACGGAGACGGAGAGGGCGACGGATTCGCGGCCGAGGCGGAGGCGGGGTTCGACAACCTCCTCCCAAGAGTCGATGTTGTCCTGGTACTCGCGGGAGAGGAACTTGCCCATCTCGAAGTAGATACGGTCGACGTAGGCGACCAGAGCGAGGATGGCCAGAAGCAGGATGAGGGAGATGCCGTAGATAGGCGTCATCGGCTGGCCTTCCGGATGGGCCTGGTTCGGGGCTTGAGCTGGGGCTTCAGGGGATTGGTGACGCGGTCGATAAGGCTGCCGGGAAGCTTGAGCTTGGCGCGGAGGGAGGACTCGCGAGCGGCCATCTGGCCGGTGTCAGTCTCGTGGTCTTCCCCGGCGAGGTGGAGCAGACCGTGAAGGAGAAGGATCTTTACCTCGACGTCGAGGGGGTGGCCGTAGGTGGCGGCCTGGCGGGTGGCGGTGTCGAGGGAGATGGCGAGGTCGCCGGCGTGCTGAGCCGCGATTTCAGGCGGTGTGGGGAAGCTGAGGACGTCGGTGGCTTTGTTCTTGCCACGGAAGGAGCGGTTGAGGCTCTTGAGCTGGACGTCGGAGGTAAGCAGGACATCGACCTCGCCGGAGAGGCCGACCGCAGTGCGGGCGCGGTTGAGGAAGCGTGTGAGGCTGGGCTTCGACAGCGCGGGGATGGGAGGAGTACTTGGGGGTTCGATGGTGATCATCGGCAGCAAGGAACGAGCCGAGAGCGTATCCGCCCTCTAAGGACGATGGTATCTCATTGGCGGGAGTGATGTGGGAAGAGATCAACCTGCCGCCGTGGACCGACTGCGGTGGACGGCAGAGGCACGCACATTCCTTCCTGAAAGGTACAAGAGGGGTGTTCCCGCCGCATCGCACCCCTCTTGTACTGTCTGGTGGTTCTGAAGCTTCAGTTTGCCACTGCCTTTTCATTCTGTCCTTTGCGGTTAAGCAAAAGACCTGCGATCAAGAAGTAGACGCCGCCAAAGATGGCGTATCCACCCAAGTCTTTGATATGCATCTTCTCCTGGAGTCCATTTACAAGAAATACCGCGCCTGCGAGCGCCGATTGTGCGCCGCTGAGAATCATCGCCCACTGGCCCTTCAGCGACCGGCGACGGGCCAAGCCTACTCCGAGCTGTAACAGACCCGCCAGTAGAGCCCACAGTCCGAATGCAGCGACAGCGTACCGCAGTTGCATGGCGCCAAATACTCCAACGGCAATTGCGGCTGCGGAGCCGAGGAACGCGTTCGCCAGTTGAAGCCCCCTCGATGCCGGCTGGGGATTTAAACGCAGATCCCGTACTGTGCAGACGACATCCCAAACGGGGTAGAGCAGTACGAGAAGCACGCCCAAACGAGGCGAAGCAGGGGCGGTTGCCAGCACAGTGCCGGCCCACGCGATTTGGACTACCGTCCGGGTGAAGTACAGGTTGCGAAGAAAATGTTCTGAGGATCGGGTGCTGTGAGACGTCTGATCTAAAACCATTAGGAACTCCTTTGATCTGCGGTTTCTATGTTGACCTACTAGTTGGTCAACATATACGTTCAAAAAAAAGCTCTCCTAGGCGGAGACAGCTGCCGGAGAAAGACGTTGGAGCGTTGCATCTACGATTTGTGAAAATACAGCGGAGGATTGGTACGCACGAGCAGAGATCATGGCTCCATGCACCGTTGCCATCAGCAGATCTGCTTCCCTGGAGGTAGCCTGTGTCAGGCGAATACTCTTCTGTTTTTCCCCAAGCTCTAGTGTTTGTTGAAGCCAGCGATGGAGATCAGCAAAATGAAACCGAACCTCCGTTGCAACGTCCGCCGGCAAGGACGGCAGCTCCGCGCCAAGCAGGGCTGCAATGCAGATTGGTTCTGTCTTTTTCTGGATGCAGGCCTCCCAATATTTCATGTAGTAGGTCAGGCGATCGAAGGGGTCGGATGCCGCACCATCCATCTGGGCAAGCCCCTCCCCTAGGCGCTGCCGGTGTCTTCTTAGTACAGCTACGACCAAATCCTCTTTCAAGGGAAAGTGATGATGGATCGTCGCCTTGCTTACCTTTACCTCGCTAGCGATGTCGGCGTAGCTGAATGCGGCGTACCCGCGATCCGCGATGAGTTTGTGCGCGACGTCGAGAATCCGTTCTGCTGTTGAACCGGCCATGCACCTATATTACCGACTAGTTGGTAGACATGCAAGCCGGACGCAACTGGTATGAAGATCCCTGGGCGCACCTTCGCCAGGTCAGATAACCTGACGAAGGTGCGACACGCTTTATTTACTGCGGTTTGGGGAGGGGTTTGGACCCTGCGACCAGCGGTGCGCCGGCGAGGGCGGCCTCCCCGATGGGAAGCGGAAGCTGCTGCTGGGCCTTGCCGTAGCTGTCGTAGGCGCGGACGATGCGCTGTACGAGGTGGTGGCGGACGACGTCGACGTCCTCGAAGTGACAGAAGCGAATGCCTTCGACGCCATCGAGGACGTGGAGGGCTTCCAGCAGGCCGGACTTCTTGGGGTTGGGCAGGTCGATCTGGGTGAGGTCGCCTGTGATGACGGCCTTGGAGTTGTTTCCGAGGCGGGTGACGAACATCTTCATCTGCTCGTTGGTGGTGTTCTGGGCCTCGTCCATGATGATGAAGGCGTCGGAGAGGGTACGGCCGCGCATGAAGGCGAGGGGTGCGACCTCGATGACGTTGGACTCCAGGAGCTTATCGACCTTCATGGGGTCGAGGAGATCGTAGAGAGCGTCGTAGAGGGGACGGAGGTAGGGATCGACCTTCTCCTGCAGGGAGCCGGGGAGGAAGCCGAGGCGCTCGCCCGCTTCGACGGCGGGACGGACGAGGATGATGCGGCTGACTTTTTTAGCAACCAGAGCAGAGACGGCCATGGCAACGGCGAGGTAGGTCTTGCCGGTGCCGGCGGGACCGAGGCCGAAGGTCATGTCGGACTGCTCGATGGCCTCGACGTACTTGCGCTGATTGGGAGAACGGGGCTGAACCATGCGTTTGACGCCGGCGGAGCGCTGCTTGCCGGTTTCGACGAGGGAACGGAGGGTGACGGCGGGGTCGGCGATGACGAGCTTGAGCATGCCGTTGAGTTCGCCGTTGTGGAGATTGACTCCGGATTTCCGGAGGGCATCGAAGTCGGTGAAGATACCGGCGACGCGTTCGGTGGCAGCTTGCTCGCCGGTAACGTGGATAGCGTCGGAGCGAAGATCGATGGCGACGTGCAGGCCATCTTCCATGAGGCGGAGGTTTTCGTCGCGGGTCCCGTACAGGGGCTCAATACCGGGGGTGATTTCGATGACTTTTTTATTCAATCTGGGGTCTGACCTCCGTCAGGACGAGCTGGGTTAGGGCTACTGATTGGATGCAATTGATTTGGAGACGAAGCGGACGGGAGGAGGCAGCGCGGAGGGTGCGCTTACTGGACTGCGACGGATTGGCGAGTCGTGCCAAGCGTGTGTCGAAGATGGGCACAGATTAGAACGTGAAGATGAGGGCGTCAAGTGAAATGATGAAGTGGGGCGGAGGGTTGGGGTTGCGTGGCATAGTTTCAGGCCAGAGCTTGGGCATCATTTTAGACATCGTTTGATGCTATTTTATGTGCCTGAACCGAGGACGATCTATGCGGACCACTGTTGCGCTCGATGATGTATTGGTAGCGAAGGCTACTGCTTTCACAGGATTGAACGAAAAGTCGGCGCTGATCCGGGAGGCGCTGAAGGCGTTGATTGAGCGAGAGAGCGCACGGCGGCTGGCCCGGCTTGGGGGGAGCGAACCAGCGTTGATGCCGGTCGTCCGGCGGCGCGAGGTCAAGTGATCCTTATCGATACTTCGGTGTGGGTGGATCATCTTCGCGCTGGGGACGACGCTGTGAAGAGACTACTGGAGACGGGGCAGGTTCTCTCCCATCCCTTTGTGATTGGGGAGTTGGCGATGGGCAGTCTGAAGCAGCGCGAGGTGGTCCTAGGGGCGTTGCAGGATCTGCCAAAGGCAGCGGTGGCGAGCGAGGACGAGGTTTTGGGGTTTATCCGCGACCGTTCGTTGTTTGGGGTGGGGATTGGATATATCGACGCCCATCTGATGACCGCGGTTCAACTGACACCGGATGCGCTGCTCTGGACGCGCGATAGGCGTCTGGCCGAGGTAGCTGCGAGGCTTGCTTCCGGACAGACGCCCTGAGGGGTCGCGTTATTGTGGTGGGGCTACTTCTTGGGCGCCGCGGACGGGGGAACCATGTCGTTGAGGCGGAGGTAGCTGGCCATCTGGGAGTAGTGGTCTTCGAGGTCGTCGGTGAGCTCGAAGAGGGCGCGGGCGCGGGGTGGGTGCGTGTTGCGAAAGTAGGTGATGGTGTCGCCGAGCTTGGCGTCCTGGAGGTTGGTGAGGGCTTTGTCGCAGAAGGTGAAGGAGGACTTGAGGGCCGTGACGAGGACCTCCTTCGAGTCGGTCTCGGAGACCTTGGGGCCGGTGGGGGCGGGGGTGTCGGCGAGCATGGCGCAGACGGCGTTGTTTGCCTGGAGGACGTGGGCGACGATCTTGCCGTAGGTCCACTGGCCGGGGGTGGGGTGGTAGCCGTATTTGTCGGCAGGCATCTGCTCGGCGGCGGCGGTGATGAATTTGGACTGGCGATCGTAGATCTCGCGGGCGCTGGAGACGACGGGATTTGCTACGGATTGAGCATGCAAAACCGGGGAGAGGGACAGACCGATCAGGGTCAGATGAATCAGGATCTTCATGTAGGTTCTTTCTCTATGTTTGGAATAGGTTGGATTGCCCCAGCCTTCGCCTAACCATAGGATTCGGCGGTGTGAGTGTCAATGAGGAGTTTCGGCTATGTTTCGCGGTTGACCTGCGGACAGCCTTTCCGTAGACTTAGTGATTGCAGGGTGTGCGGCGGACTGAATTCAGAACTAAAGACTGAATTGGACCAAGGCTGTGACCGTAACCAGCTTTCTGGCCTGCAACCCAAATTCCCCAGACATCGAGCTATCGATCCGGGCTTAGAGAAGAGAGTTTATGGCAAATCATGTTTCGTCGTTGAAGCGCACGCGTCAGACCATCACCAAGACCGCGGTGAACCGCGCCAACAAGAGCAAGCTGCGCGGCACGCTGCGTACACTGCGCGAGGCGATCGCCGGTGGCGACGCGAAGAAGCTGGGCGAGGTCTATCGCGAGACGGTCTCCGTGCTCGATAAGAGCGTGCAGAAGGGTGTTCTGCATAAGAACACTGCCAGCCGCTATAAGAGCCGTCTGAATGCTCGTGTGAAGGCTGTTGCGACTGCGAAGGCTGCTTAAGATTTAGAGGTTGAATTCGTAAGAGTAGAAGAGCCCAGATTGGCGGATGCCGATCTGGGCTTTTTTGTCATGCTGGCTGGCTGAATTTACTTCGTATTCCGTAGAGGAACGAAGCGCAGCCTGTGCCTACAAGCAGGAGGCTGGCTGGTTCGGGCACCTGACTGGTGACGTTGATCGCTTGATACATGCGTTCACGTTGGAAATCCAACCAAACAATATCCCCGGAAGAGTTCAAGAGTGGGGTAGCGATATCGAAGTTGGCAGTTATAAAAGTGAGGCCAGAAGGAGGCCCTGCATAGGCTCCCGTCGGCTCTCCGTTGGGATTGCCGATGCTTCCGAAGAAGGTACGCCCGTTATTGCAGACGGAAGCACCAGCAATTAGGAACCCAGCGGGAACAGAGCAGGGAGTGCCATTGTCGAAGACGTCAAATGGAGATGTATTCGTCGTGCTTACAAGCGCGCCGTTACTGAAGGTGAGATAGTCACTGAAACTACTCCGGTAAACAACGACGTCGCCTGCTGCGGTAATGCCGAGGAGAGAGCCAAATAGATTATCCGGTCCACTCAAATCGAATATCTGATAGGTATCGGCAGCGGCTGAACCGGAAAAGGTGAATAACGTAGCCACTACTGCAAAGATGACAGCGGCTGACGACAGTTTAAATTTTTTCATGGAATTTACTCTTCCTTTGAAGATCCATCGAACGATTTCTCTGCTGGGCCCATGTGGATCAGACATTAGGCGCACGGGTACGTTCATCACAAGTTAAACCACATGATATGAGCAAAGTAATCGTCCGTTTTCCCGGACCCTTGTTTTGGGCTAATGGGGTGGTTCGTCGGCGCTGGGGGCGGGTGGGTTGTAGAGGGTGGGGGGCTTGCGGGGCTTTTGGGGTTCGTCGGAGGTCTCTGTGGCCGTCACCGGGGAGTCCGCGGGAGATGTGGGTGGCGTTGGGTCGGAGGGGGGAGTGATGGCCTGGCCGGCGTTCTCGACGGTGTCCTGGGAGACCTGCTGGACGGCCGCCTTGTCCGAGTCGCGGGAGCGGGAGAGGAACGAGAGATCGATCATGGCGTTATTGGGCGGAGGGGCGGATGCCTCGGCGAGCTTGAGGGCTTTTTTGTCCGCCGCACCGAGTGGAGGAAGGCGGTAGATCTCGATGGCGCCCTCGCGGACGATGGCCAGCTCCATACCGTCGGGGGAGAAGGCGAAGTTCTGGTTGGCGCGGACGATGGGGTTGCAGTCGAGATGGAGCAGAGGTTTTCCGCTGTCATTTTGATAGACGTCGATGGTTTGGCCGTTGAGCATGGACGGGACGAGGAAGTCGGTCGGGATGGCGGCGGCGTTCATGAGGACGCGGCTGAGGGCAAAGCGGCCGGCGGCGGGAGCGTACTCGAGGTGGGGGGCGACGTAGCTACCGTAGAGGGTCTGCTCCCACATCTCTTCGCCGCGGAGGTTGAATCCGGCGATCTGCTGGCGGGCGGTGCCGCCGTGGCAGCCGAAGCTGACGAACTCGCTGGCGCTGACGAAGACGGGCAGCGGGCGGCAGGTGGAGTCGTAGAGGCTGAGCTCCGTGAGCTTGCCGGTGTGGTCGTGGAAGTCGAAGGCCCAGCGCTGGTGTCCCTGATCGAGAACGTTGAGCATTCCGGAGGAGTTAACGGGTAGTTCGACGATGTTGCGGGAGATGACACCACCGGCGGAGGTGGCGATGACCTGTCCGTCGGGGCTGGCCGGCGGCAGGATGCGGTAGAAGTTGAGTTGAACCTTCGAGGGAGGGGGAGGATCTTCCACGAAGGGCGGAGGCGCGGTGGAGATCGAGGTGGGTGTGGGATCGACGACGGGGAGCGGGTCCGTGCTCTCGATGGTGAGGAGGCTGTTGTCGTGGGAGAGGATGACGGCGACGATGTGGCGGCTGCTGTTGATGAAGGCGCGCTGATCGAAGGCGTGGCCGCGGGCGAGGTTGACCAGGGGCGACAAGGTGGTGAAGGTGTCGCGGTTGCGAAGGAGGAACTGTCCGTGACCGAGGTTCCAGAGGTACTGGCCGTGGTCGTGGAAGAGCCACTCGGTGCGGGCGAGGATGCGTCCGCTGGGGAGCTCGAGGAGGAGGGCGTCGGTGTTGTGGTCCTGGTCGGTCGGCGGGTCGCCGGGGATGCGGCGAATGAGGCGGCGGGCCGCGAAGGTGACGAGGAGGTGGGTGTCATCCACATAGTGGACCGTGAGCATGGAGCTGCCGGCGAGGAGATAGCGGGAGGAGATCGGCTGAAAGCCCAGAGTTTCGAGCGGGATCCGGTTCGCGGGCTGGGGATTTTTGGCGAGGATCGGGGCTGGAGCGAGCAGCGTCAGGAGTGACAAAAGAAAAGTCGGGAGAGTCCTACGAGGAGGACACCCAGGATGCACGGTGGATGAGATGGGAACTGGCATGGCGTTGTGTGCGTACTGGTCCCTTACTGAACGTGCGTAGTCCTACTCTTTCACAGACGGAAGAGAGGAGACAATGGATGCCACAACGGAGGGTCTTCGGCGTGGGCGGTGGATGAGCCTCGCGGAGACATCGTGTGCAGTGATACAAAGGGCTATTGCAGTGAATATCGTTTCGAGGAGGATTGCATGGCGAAGGGGCGGAAGATGTCGAGGTGGTCGAAAGACCTGCACGCGATAGGTCTGGCGGCCGCGATGGCGGCTGGGGCGGCGACGGCGGTCGCACAGAGTGGCACAGCGGCTACAGGTACATCGGACAAGCCGACGCAGGTGTACCTACCGGTCCCGGGCTTCGATGCGACGTCGATGGATACGGCGGCCGATCCGTGCAATGACTTCTACAAGTTCGCCTGCGGCAAGTTCGCAGCGAATCATCCGATTCCGGCGGATCAGTCCGGGGTGGATCAGTTCTATGAGTTATATAACGTCAACACACAGTCCCTCCGCGGAATTCTGGATAAAGCGGCCGTGGGCGGGGCGGGGCGTTCGCCCGATGCGCAGAAGATCGGCGACTACTACAAGGCGTGCATGGATACCGACGCCATCAACCAGAAGGGATTGGCGCCTCTGCAGCCGATGCTGGACGAGATCGACGGCTTGAAGAACAAGCTGCAACTGGCCGGACTGATCGGCAGGATGCAGCGGATGGGCGTGGATGTGTTCTTCAGCTATGGGGAGCAGCAGGACTTCAAGGATGCCTCCAAGCAGATCGCCTCCATCCAGCAGGGTGGACTGGGGCTGCCGGAGAAGGACTACTACCTGCGCGCGGGGGCGAAGGACGAACAGATTCGCAAGCAGTATCTCGAGCATGTGACGAAGATGCTGACGCTGGCGGGAAGCTCGCCTCAGCAGGCGCTGAAGGATGCGACCGCGATTGTGGCGATGGAGACCTCTCTGGCAAAGGCCTCCATGGGCGTGGTCGATCTGCGCGACCCGGAGAAGGTCTACCACCTGCAGCCGATTGCGACCTTCGAGAAGAGCCTGCCGGGGGTGAACTTTAATGCGTTCGAAGAGGGGGTCGCGTCGCCGAAGGTGAGCGAGATCAACAACGCGACTCCGCAGTTCTTCCCTGCCCTGCTGACGACCATCCGAGTGACCGACCTGGATACGCTGAAGGCTTACATGCGCTATCACCTGTTGACGACAGCGGCGGGGCGGCTGCCGAAGGTCTTCGATGAAGAGAACTTCGACTTCTATGGGCGCAAGTTGACCGGCCAGCCGGAGCAGGCAGCTCGTTGGAAGCGCTGCTCGAATGCAGTAAACGGCGCGCTCGGCGAGGCGCTGGGCAAGGTGTACGTAGAGCAGTATTTTGCCGGAGACAGCAAGGCCAAGATGCTGGAGATGGTGCATGACATCGAGGCGGCAATGGGCCGCGATATCGACCAGGTGGACTGGATGTCCGCCCCGACGAAGCTGCGGGCGAAGGAGAAGCTGCATGCGGTAGCCAACAAGATCGGCTATCCGGACAAGTGGCGCGACTATACCAAACTGGAGGTAAAGCCGGACGACGCGCTGGGCAATACGCTGCGGGCGACCGCGTTCGAGAACGACCGCCAGTTGGGCAAGATCGGCAAGCCGGTGGATCACAGCGAGTGGGGGATGACTCCGCCGACGGTGAACGCTTACTACGATCCGAGCATGAACGACATCAACTTCCCGGCGGGGATTCTGCAACCTTCTTTCTATGACAAGAGCGCAGACGACGCGACCAACTATGGTCACATCGGCGCGGTGATCGGGCATGAACTGACCCATGGCTTCGACGATGAGGGCAAGAAGTTCGACGCCAAGGGCAACATGTCCGACTGGTGGACGCCGGAGGATACGAAGAAGTTCGAAGCGCGGACGGACTGCCTGGTGAATGAGTATGGCGGCTTCACAGCAGTCGACGATGTGAAGGTGAACGGCAAGCTGACGTTGGGCGAGAATACCGCGGACAACGGTGGCCTGCTGCTCGCGTACATGGCATACCTGGAGCGGGCGAAGGTGAATGGCGTCGACCTGAATGCCAAGGTGAACGGATACACCGCGCCACAGCGGCTGTACATCGGCTATGCACAGAACTGGTGCGAAAACGCGCGGCCGGAGCAGGTGCGGAACCAGGTGCTGACCGATCCTCACTCTCCGGACCACTTCCGTGCGAATGGCGCGATTGTGAACCAACCAGGGTTTGCGGACGCGTTTGGATGCAAGAAGGGCACACCGATGGTTCCGGCCAATAGCTGTAGGGTCTGGTAAGGCGAGCGCGGATCTTCCCGGGTAAGCGCGGATTAAGAACATTGCTTCGTTCTTGATCCGCGCTCGTGCTTGTGATGGTTGTGCGAAAGTGGAAGTATGGCTGAGTTGCAAAGGCATCGGGCGCTGGGGTTTGGGGCGTGTGCGCTGGCGAGTTCGTTGTGGGGCTGCGGATTTTTCTTTGGAAAGATTGCGCTGGCGGAGATGAGCTTCGCCCATATGGTGTTGTACCGCTTTCTGTTTGGCTTCGTAGCGTTTTTGCCTCTGCTGGTGACGCATCGTCCGCAGTTGAAGGGGCGGGAGTGGGGTTTGCTGGCGGTGGCTTCGTTTCTAGGAGTGCCGCTGCAGTTTCTGTTGCAGTTCTATGGGCTGTCGATGACGACGGTGAGCCATGCCGCCCTGATGGTAGGGACGATGCCGGTGATCCTGGCGTTGGGAGCGATGGTCTTCGCGCACGAACGGATGGACCGTGTGGGATGGATCGCGCTGGCGGGCTCGACGTGCGGAGCGGCGTTGATTGCGTTGGGGGGAGCGCATCGTGTGGGCAAAGGAGAGGCTTCGCTGGCGGGAGATCTGTTAGTGGTCGCATCGGTGGGGATCTCGCTGTTCTGGGTCTTGTTGAACAAGCGGTTGATGACCCGGCACAGCCATGTGGTGGTGACGGTGTATGGGCTGGTCCTGGGTCTGCTGATGCTGTCGGTGTGGGTTCCACTGCGATATGGATTGCCACCGGTGACGGGGGTCTCGGGCAAGGCGTGGATGGCGTTGGCGGCCAGCGGCGTGCTGTGTACGGCCTCGACGACGCTCTTATGGAACTGGGGAATGACGCAGGTTCCGGCCTCGCAGGCGGGCGTGCTGCTGAACATGGAACCACTGATCGGAAGCCTGCTGGGAGTGCTGGTGCTGCATGAACATCTGGGGCCGAGCGCCTGGGTCGGAGGCGGGTTGATCCTGACAGCGGCGATTACGCTGACGACGCACTCGAAGACGCATGTAGGCGGCGAGAGCGCGGCACTGCCGGAGATGCTGGTTTAGACGATTTGTATCCATTGTCCTTGAGTTGATCGGCGGCGAACAGCGCTACGGATAGACTTAGGGGAATGGGAGTGTGGACGAGCTTCGGCGGGGTGGTGCGGAGGCTGCAGTGGACACGGGGGCTGCGCGCGGGTGTCGCGGTGGCGGCGGCAATGACCGTGTGCAGCATGCTGCACAAGCCGATGGGTTGGGCGGCGCTGGGTGGGTTCGAGGCAATTCTGGTGGACAATGGCGGTCCTTACAGGAGCCGTCTGCGGACGATTGCGACGCTGTTGGCAGGTGGGTCCGTGGCGTGCGTCGTTGGGGCGATCTCCAACACCCCTCTGGCGCTGGCGTGCGTGGTGACAGCGGCGTTCTGCTTTGTGGCGACGTTTGCGCGTGTGATTGCGCAGCCGGTGGCTTCGACGAGTGTGATCATTCTGGTGCTGTACTTTGCGGGGTATGGCGGTGGAACCCACGTCCTGAGCGAGGCGCTGGGGAATGCGCTGGCGTTTGTGCTGGGAGGAGCTTGGGCTGCGGTGTTGAGCCTCGGGCTTTGGCCAGTGGATCCGTTCCGCCCTGCGCGGCGCGGCGTGGCAGATTGCTATCAGGTGCTAGCGAACTTTGCCGCGACGGTGAGGAGGACGGCTTCGCACAGCCCGGAGCGAGAGGCCGCGAGGGTGCGGACGCATGAGTTCCAGAGGAACATGCGGATCGCGATGGAGACGGCACGCGGAGCGCTGGAGACGACCGCGGCGCGGACCACGGCGAGGACAGTTCGGGCGCGCAATCTGACGGTGCTGCTGGAGACCGCGGACATCCTGTTCTCCGAGACGATCCGCTGGACGGAGCTGCTGGAGGGCATCGAAGACGACGGTGCAGAGGCGGTGCTGATGGATGCCTTCCGCTGGCTGAGTGCCGCGGAGCATGCGGTGAGCCGTGGATTGGAGCATCGTCCGGAGGATGGCGGAACGTCGTTTGCTCCGGAGGGTTCGCACTCGATCCAGCATGTGCGGCGGCGAGCGGAGGCGATTGAACCACATGGCGCGAAAGAGGCTGCGATGCTGGGACATCTGCTGGTCGAAGAGCGGGATGCGCTGCAGAATATCGAGATTGCGTTCGAGGCCGTTCGAGCAGTGTGGAGCGGAGCCGAGGTGCGGGCTGGAGGAGCGGCGGCGCGATGGGAGGGATTGGCGAGGCGCAACGCGGGCGTGGAGGCGGGATCGGGCTGGATGGATGCGATTCGGGCGAACTGGACGGGCGAGTCGCTGATGATGCGTCATGCGCTGCGCATCGCGGTGGTCGGCGGAGCGGACGTTCTGCTGATGCGGATGGCGCATGTGAGCCATGGCTCGTGGCTGGGTATGACTTCGATCATCGTGCTGCAGCCGTATGGATCGGGGACGCTGCGGAAGAGTCTGCAGCGGGTTGGAGGGACGATCGCAGGAGGCGTGCTCGCGGCGCTGCTGGCGGCTTCGATCCATAGCCAGACGGGGATTATCGCGGTGATTACGGTGACATCGGTGCTGACGCTGGCGACGTACGCGGTGGACTATGGATGGTACAGCTTCTTCCTGACTCCGACGTTTGTGCTGATGAGTCTGCCGCATCTGCAGGACTGGCACTTTGCCGAAGTGCGGATGGCGACGACGGTGTTGGGCGCGATGGTGTCGCTGGCGGCGATGTGGCTGCTTTGGCCGGAGCGGGAGCAGACGCAGTTGGGTCTGCTGCTGGGGCGCGGAGCAGCGGCGGATGCAGCGTACGTGCGGGCGATGCTGCGGTTCTGGACGGTGGCGGATGGACAGCGGACGGTCGCGGACCGCGAGGTGATGGCTCCAGCGCGGAGGCTGTGCGGATTGGCGATCAACGATGCGGAGGAGGCGCTGGACAGGCTGATGCTGGAGCCTTCGTTCGGGCGGAAGAGTGCCAACGGCAAGGATGTGAAGATGACGGCGCTGACCTTTGTGACCTATCTGCGGAGGCTGACGCGGAGTGTGACTACGTTGCAGGGCGTGGGGATGCGCGATGCAGCGGCGGTTCGACGTCTCGAGGCGGTTGCGGCGCGTCTGGAGGCGGTGAGCGGAGTCCTTGTTGGTCATGGCTCTGCGGCGATCGTTGTTGCTCCAAAGGAGGCTGTTGAGGCGGCGCGAGGCGGAGTCGCGGAGCAGCAGATCCTGCGGATGGAGCGGCAGACAGGTGTGATGGAGAGAGCCGCGGCGGAGATGCTGCAGGAGACTGCCTGAGAGCAGGCGAGTTTGCCGGCGATGCGGTGCGTGATATTCTCCGCCCATATGAACAGTATCTTTAGTGCTTCCCTGCTGGCTGTGGCTGGCTTGTCTTCTGGATTCCTTGCTCAGGCTCAGAGTGCTGCTCCTTCTACGGTGGAGACGGCGATGGTGAAGGCCATCGATGCGGAGAGTCCGGCTGCGGTGGCTTTGCTGGAGAGACTGGTTAACATCAACAGCGGCACGATGAATCTGCCGGGCGTGATCGCGGTGAAGGACGTGGTGATGCCGCAGATCGAGGCGCTGGGGTTCAAGGTGCGCTGGGTGCCGATGGAGGCGTTCGACAAGCGGGCCGGAGATCTGGTCGCGGAGCATCCTTGCGCGGCGGGAGCGGGCAAGTGCGGCAAGCGGCTGCTGTTGATCGGGCATATGGATACGGTGTTCGAGCCGAGCAGTAGCTTTCAGAAGTACACGATCGTTCCTGGGACGGATGGCAAGGTCGCGACCGGACCGGGCGTGAACGATATGAAGGGCGGGCTGGTGGTGATGCTCTCGGCGCTGAAGGCGATGAAGACCGCGGGCGCGCTGGACAAGGCGGAGATCACGATTGTGCTGAGCGGCGACGAGGAGCGTCATGGCGAGCCGGTGAGCATCAGCCGGAAGGACATGATCGATGCGGCGAAGCATAGCGATGTGGCTCTGGAGTTCGAGAACGACTCGCGGATCGATGGGAAGGACATGATCCGGATCTCGCGGCGGAGTTCTCTGAGCTGGAAGCTGGAGACGACGGGGCGGACTGGTCACTCGTCGCAGATCTTCCGCGACACGATGGGGTACGGGGCGATCTATGAGCTTACGCGGATTCTGGACCAGTTTCGGACGCAGTTACCGGAGAAGGGTCTGACGTTCAACGTCGGGCTGGTGCTGGGCGGCGCGACGGCGAAGTTGAATGAGACTGGTACCGGTGGCACGGCTACGGGTAAGAGCAATGTGATTCCGCCTACGGCGTTGGCGCTGGGGGATCTGCGGACGTTGAGCAATGAGCAGACGGAGCGGGTCGAGGCCAAGATGAAGGCGATCGTTGCGGACCATCTGGCGAAGGCGGGCGCGACGATCGAGTTTCAGGAGGGCTATCCGGCGATGGCGGAGACGGACGGCAGCCGCGCGCTGGTGAAGCAGTTGAACGAGGTGAACGCTACGCTGGCGCTGGATCCGCAAGAGGTGATGGATCCGATGCTGGGCGGCGCGGGCGATATTGCCTTTGTGGCGCCGTATGTTCCGGGGCTGGTGGGAACGGGAGCGATCGGCGACGGGGCCCATGCTGAGGGCGAGACGGTGGCGCTGGACTCTCTGCCACGGCAGTCGAAGCGGATGGCGCTGCTGATGTACCGGCTGGGGAAGAGCTAGGCCCCCCGGCGGGTGGGCTCCGGTCTGACACCCCCTCCCCCCGTCCTTTTGCGCAAATTCTTCGATTCAGACGGGTTGCTTTTGGACTTTTTAAGGCGGCGGCTCGTTGCTGGTGAGCGCGAAGTCTTTGAGTTGATAAAGAACCTGAGTGCGTCCGCACTGAGCGGATGTTTATTACTTCTACTTCTATTTTATTGGTTGGAGCATAACTCCAGTGCCACTTCGATCTGACTGATCTGGAATGGGTTAAGTGGTTTTGGGGCTTGACATTGCGTTTTGCTGGTGTTTTTGACGGGAAATTTTCTAAGTGAGGGCCGAGGTTGGGATCGGGATCGCCAGCGCAGATGGTCAGGTCTCAAAACAACAGACGTCAAATGCAAAAATAGGCATCAGCCTTAGAAGACGCACAACGAGTTTATTATTGACGCTCAATAAAGGAGCATACTAAACAAGTCAGTGTCCGAATGGGATGGCTAAAGTGCCATGCGTTGACCCCGCCGGAAAACCGGCCCCCGCCCGAGTGCAGGGATTCAAAGAGGCCCCAATTAGATGTTCTCAAAGGAGACCTTATGTGGGTCTCCTTTGAGCTTAAGCCTTGATTGGGATCTTGCTCATCGTATGGTGCAGGATGACAATAAACTTGATTGCCCCAAGCTTACCGTGCTTCCGACGGCTTGGGCTTCGCCCCCCGGATTGATACAACCAATAATAGATGTTTTTCGACCGACTGGTTGTAAATTTCCGACCAGTCGGAATATTTTCGTTTGATGTTTGTCTCTCTCAGTACATGGAACGCGTTCGCCGGCGCCTCTGGGGTTTGGCCGCAGTACTTCTGCCGGATGCGGGACACCACGAAATGGAGAGCACCTTAAAATGAAGATTGGTTTTGTTAGTATGCCGCTCACCGGTCATCTTAATCCGATGATCGCGCTGGCCCGCAAATTGCAGTCCCGGGGACACGATATCGTCTTCATCGGGATTCCCGATGTCGGCCCCTACGCCCGCGCCGCCGGACTAAACTTCGTCTCCTACTGCGACGAGGAGCTGCCTGCAGGATCTTCCGCGGGCATTCTCGCTCCTGCTGCCAAACTTCATGGCCCGGAGGTAACCCACTGGACGATTCAGGGGGCGGGCAGAGCCCTGTTCCAGTTGGCGGCGCAGCACCTGCCGCGCGTACTCGCCAGCGCAGGCGTTGAGGCGCTGGTGATCGACACCGTCCATATGTACCTCGAACTCGTTCCCATCAGCATGGGCATTCCGTATGCGCATGTGTGGGCCATTTTGAATATCGACTTTTCCGGCACCACGCCTCCTTCTGTCGTGCCGGGGAGGTACGAGGATACCTCCGAGGGGCGCGCACGCAATCTCGAGGCGCTCAAGAAGAACGACAACGCATTTTACGGAATCGCGCAGGATCTCGCCGAAGCTTATGCGGAGCGGACCGGTCTGCAGTTGGACTGGAGCGATCCTGCTGCAACCATCTCCAGACAGGCCGCGGCGGTCGTGTCGCAGACGCCCAAGGAGTTCGATCTTCCCGGGATTCCCTGGCCTCCGGAGTTCCACTATGCCGGGCCGTTCTTTGACGAGGCAGCACGCGAGCACATACCGTTTCCGTGGGAGAAGCTGGATGACAGGCCGCTGGTCTATGCCTCCCTGGGAACCCTGGTCAACGGCCTCGCTAGCATCTACAAGACGATACTGCCCGCAGTGGCAGAGGTTCCTGAGGTCCAGGTGGTCCTCGCCAAGGGGGACCATATCGGGCTCGCCGAGCTTGGCCCCATCCCGCCCAACGTGATCGTCGTCGACAAGGCTCCTCAGCTCGAACTGCTCAAGGCTTCCGTTTTGTGCATTACTCACGCCGGACTCAATACGGCGCTTGAGTCGCTGGCGCAGGGCGTGCCGATGGTGGCTATTCCGATCGGCTATGACCAGTTCGGCGTCGCTCTCCGCATCGCCTACCACGGAGTTGGGGAGGTCCTTGAGATCGACGACCTGACTGTCGAGGGCCTTCACGAGTTGATTGAGAAGGTTCTGTACACTCCCGCTTATCGCGAGAAGGCGCGGTACTTCAGAAACGTGATCGCGAAGCGCCGCGGGCTGGACGTCGCAGCGGAAGCGATTGAACGCGCCTTTGAACAAGCCATCGAGAACCGTACTATTGAGCTCTCGCGTGCGTAAGAGGCGCTCTTCCTTAGACGAAGACCTTCTCCAGCTTAGCGGTCAGAATCTGTTGATGCACGGCAACGACGGCTGGGATTGCTTCCAGCCGTCGTTTGCATTCTTGTCGATTCTGCTTGTGCACCAGTCAGCATTTTAGTTAGGGATGGGGGCGGGGTTTGCCAGGGATGGGCGGGCCTTGTGGCTGGCGATGATGGTCTCGAGCTGGGCGGTGGTGCGATGCCAGATAGAGGTGAGGGCGATTCCGGCGAGGATGAGGCCGAGGCAGAGTCCTGACCAGAGGCCGGCCGCCCCGAGGTGATGCCGCATGCCGAAGTAGAGGCCGACGGGAAGGCCGACGACCCAGTAGGCGCAGAGGTGGACGTAGAAGCCGATGCTGGTGTTGCCTGCGCCGCGCAGGGCTCCGGTGGCGGTCATCTGGAGGCCGTCGAAGAGCTGGAAGATGGCGACGATGAACATGAGCGGGACGGCTGCCGCGATGACCTGCGGGGATGGCGTGAAGCCGCGGGCGATGGTGGAGGGGATGGCGATGAAGACGCACGAGGCGGTGAGCATGAAGATGCTGGAGAGGAGAATGCCGGTCCAGCCAGCGGCTTTTGCGCCTGCGGCGTCGCCACGGCCGATGGCCTGTCCTACGCGGACGCTGGTGGCGGTGCTGATGCCCATGGGGACCATGAAGGTGAAGCTGGCGCAGTCGAGCGCGATCTGGTGTCCGGCGAGGGGGAGTGCGCCGAAGGTGGAGATGATGGCGGTGACGGCGCCGAAGATGGCGATCTCTACGAAGATCTGCGCGCCGATGGGACCGCCGAGGGAGAGGAGCTCGCGGAGGCGGGCGGGCTCCCAGCGCCATTTGGTCTTGAAGAGGCCGTAGCTGTGGCGGCGGTCGTAGTAGAAGATCGCGGCGAGCATGACGATGGCCTGATAGCAGCGGGAGAGCATGGTGGACCAGCCGGAGCCGACGACTCCGTAGGCGGGGATGTGGATGGGACCCCACTGGTGGCCGTAGATCAGGAACCAGTTGAAGGCGACGTTGATGATGTTGGCCGAGATGAGGGTGAAGGCGATGGCGCGAACGTGGTTGAAGGCCTGCAGGTAGCGGCGCAGGACGAGCCAGAGAATGAGCGCGGGTGTGCCCCAGTTGAGGGCGTTGAGGAAGGGAACGCTGCCGGCGAGGATCTGAGGATCGGTATGGAGGCGCGAGAAGCCGATGGGCATGAGCGCGACGATGCCCATGAGGATGACGGTGAGGACGGCTCCGAGCACAAGGCCGTGTTGCAGCGAGCGGTTGGCGTCGTCGATGCGCTTTGCGCCGAAGGCCTGAGAGAGGACGGTATCGAGGCCGAGGAGGACGCCACCGATTCCGAAGGCGAGGGTATGGTACATGACCTGACCGAGGGCTGCCGCGCCGAGCGCTACGGCGGAGTTGGGCAGGTGCCCGACCATGATGGTGTCGACGATGCCCATGACCATCCAGCCGATTTCGGCGAGGACGAGCGGAAGGGCGAGATGAAGCATAGGCGGGATTTCACGACGGATCGACATGGCAGATGGAAGGAGATATCCAAGATATCTCACTGCGTGGCCGGGATTTGCAGAACGTATGGATTCTCTATTTTTTTACTGGCGTGTCGGGCTTCTTCACGGGAATGTCAGGCGGAAGGGACTGATTGCGATTCCTGAGCCACTCGAGGGTGATGCTCTTGCCGGATTTGTTCTGGCGTTGTTGATCGACGTCGGGCATGAACATCTCGAGCCCGGCCTGGGGCGTCATGCGGCTGATGCCGTCGACGAGCTGGGCTTGATAGTTGACGAGATCGAGGTCGAACCAGGCATCGTCGGAGGCGTCGACGAGGGTGAGGTCGGCGTTGTGCATGGTGAGTTTGCCGAAGTCCAGGGTGCCGCCGGTGAGCTTTAGGAAGTTGTGCCACTGTGCGAGGCGGGCTTCGTCGTTGCGGGAGTTGCCGTAGATGAGGACGAGGTCGGGGCGGTCCACGCTGACGCCGGTGAGCTGGCCGCGGATGTAGGGCGGCGGAAGGAGCTTGGGGGTGTCGAAGAAGAGGTCGTTGCCGGAGACCTGGACGCCCGCAAGTGGAGTGGAGCCCATGACGTCATCGATCTGAACATGCAGGCCGCCGAGGAGAGCTTTGACGGGGACTTTGAGGACGTTGATTTTGGTGACGTGAAGGTGGATGCGTCCGTCGGACGTCGAGGAGACGGTACTGGCCATCTCGACGGGGAGCGGCAGCATGAGCTTGTGAAGAATGCCGGAGATCTTGAGCTGATCCCCCTCGCCGGTGATGTTGATCTTCTGCAGGGGGAATTTGGCCGGGACGGCGGAGTTGAGGTAGTTGCCGATATCGCCGAGGTTGGCGTGGACGACGCCCTTCTGGATGACGAAGATGAAGGACTTGGGGTCGTCCAGGGACGGGTTGACGCCGGGGTGCGTGGGGAGCATCTGACCGCGGATCCAACGGATGTAGACGCGGAAGGTGGAGCCTTTGCGGAGGAGGAGATTGTGCGCGTAGACGGCGGTGGGGTCTTCCGCGGTGGCCGCGGGAGGGGAGCCAAGGGGGGCGGATTGGTCGAGCGAGGGCGGCGTTCCCTTGTGGAATGCCGGCCAGCGAAGCCAGAGCAGAGCCACCACCAGGAGGACGGCAGCGAGGGCGAGGAGGAGCCGGGTCGAGATTTTGCTGCGGATTGGCATGGTTGGCTCAGGTCGCGTTGGGGTGGAGGGATGCTCCACCCGGGTTGTTAAGGAAGCAGGCGCATCGTGTGACTTGTCTTCTTGGATGCTGAAAATGCGGGAACGTCCTTGGTGGCGTTCTTACCTGCGAATCGGAGCCGGGCAGGTGCGATGTTTGCGGGGTTATTTGGAGGTGTCCTCGAAGGCGAACTTGCCGAGCTGGAAGGGGTGCGAGGTGGTGGGTTTGCCTTCGAGGGGATTGGTGGGGTAGGTATCGAGGCCATATGTCGGGAAGCCCCAGACTTTTCCGTTACGAAGGTCTACTATGACTCTCCCATAGAGTTGGCCGGTACCGTCGGGCTGGCGCAGCATCTGAACTCCCGGTTCGATGAAGAAGGAATAGGGAGCGACGGATTGGGCCTGCGCGGCAGGAGGTTGGGCGTATGGTCTGACGGCGATGGCGATCAGCGCTATCGCGATGATGAGCAGGAGGAGGTTCTTGAGCGTGTCACTTTTCATGAGGCACCTTGATTGAATTGACGACCGAAGCCGAGATTTCCGATCCGTTGCAGTGTAGATCCATCTTCATGGAGGAGGTCCAGGATGACCAAATTGAACGCTTTAGCGGCTCTGGAGTGAAATCGGCGCGGGAATCTCTGCATGGCCGAGGGATCGGCATCTGAATAGGAAGCGGCCCGGGATTGAAGATCACATATTTTTCCTGCAATGCACGGTGCAAGGTGCACCGCAGGAGGCTCGAATAGGAAACCCAGCTACTCTCGATGGCACGGAAAAACGACCGCTGCCGAGCGCACATGCGTTGGAGGTCGGTTTCAATGCGATGCCGGTGGGCGTCTCGTGGGCAAATCTTGCGGATCAGAAGATCGGCTACATGAACCGCATGTTCACGGAGATCTTCGGCTACGTGATGGGCGACTTCGTGGATATCGCCGACTGGATTGAGCGAACTTATCCCTTTGTCGAAGACCGGGATCTGGCCTGGAAGAGCTGGGGGGCGTACTTCTCCGCGCCGGATCTTTTTGAGTTCTCCATTGAGCCGATGGAGCTTCGCATTCTGTGTAAGAACGGGGAGATCAAGACGATTCTGCACAGCGGAGTGATTCTTCCCGAAACGGGATGGGCGCTGGCTACGTTCGTGGATATTACCGAGCGCAAACGCAACGAACTGTTCCTGCAGGCGGCCGAGCGTGCGGCCCGGGAGAACAAGGCCATCTACAGCCTGTTGCTGGACCATTCCCCGGACATGATCATCATCTCGTCCTTCGACAATACGAGCCGCTTCGTGTCGCCGGCGGTGACCCAGATCACTGGCTTTACGCCGGCAGAGTACCTGGAGATCGGTGCGTTGGGTTCGATCCATCCGGAGGACCTTAAGGGCGCTCAGGACGGGATTGAGAATCTGAAGAATGGAGCTGTCCGAGAGGTCTATAGCTTCCAGATGCTGCGTAAAGGTGGAAGCTATTGCTGGGTTGAGGCGTTGGCCATCGGATACAGCGACCCTGTCACGGGAAAGCCCGCGGGTTATATCGCCACCGTCCGGGATGTCTCCGAACAGAGAAAGCGGGAGGATGCTCTTGCGTCGGAGTACCGCGAGCTCTCGGAGGTAGCCGCGCTCGATGAGCTGACCGGCATTGCCAACCGTAGGACGTTCAACCAGACGCTGGAGCGAGAGGCTCTGCGGCATATGCGCTCCAACCGTGACGTCTCGGTGCTGCTGTTGGATGTGGACTACTTCAAGCAGTTCAACGATCTTTATGGACACATTCCCGGCGATGAGTGCCTGAAGCAGATCGCTACCGTTCTACAACGTGTTCTACGACGCGATCCGGATCTGGCGGCGCGCTTTGGCGGCGAGGAGTTCATCCTGCTCTTGCCGATGACTCATCTCTCGGGCGCAGAGGTGATCGCCCGCAAGATACTGCAGGCGATCATGGATCTTGCCATACCGCATGCTGATAGTCCGTATGGGGTGGTCACCATCAGCATTGGGGTCGCGTGCTGGCCGCCCGGGATCGTGCTGGACCAAAAGCTCTTGCTGGAGCAGGCAGACCAGGCTCTGTACCGGGCGAAAGACGGCGGCCGCAATACCTACCGCCTGCATGAGTGCGGTCCGCCCGCAGCCTAGAGCAATTCCACAGGAGAATTGCTCTAGCTGGGACGTTTGAGGTGCATGGCTTCGGCGGTCATGTCGGTGTACTTGAGGCCGGCTCCGGTGTTGAAGAGGACGACCTTGTCGGTGGGCTTGAGGTCGCCTGAGGCGATGAGCTGGTCGTAGGCGGCGGTGGCGGCTGCGCCTTCGGGGGAGAGGAAGAGCCCTTCGTTCTTGGCCCAGTCGAGGATGCTGGCAAGGATGGCTTCGTCGGTGGCGGAGATGGCCTGTCCGCCGGACTTGGCGAGGATGTCGAGAATGATGGTGTCGCCGTAGGGCTTGGGAACACGCAGGCCGGCGGCGAAGGTGGCGGCGTTCTGGAAGAACTCGCTGACGGGCTTGTGGGCTTCAAAGGCAGTGGTGATGGGGGCGCAGCCGGCAGCCTGGAGTGCGTACATCTTGGGACGCTTGCTTCCCTTCTCGATCCAGCCGAGCTCTTCCATCTCTTCGAAGGCCTTCCACATGCCAATGAGACCTACGCCTCCTCCGGTGGGGTAGAAGACTGCGTCGGGGTAGGTCCAGCCGAGCTGCTCTACGAGCTCGTAGCCCATGGTCTTCTTGCCTTCCACGCGGAAGGGCTCCTTGAGGGTGGAGATGTCGAACCAGACCTGCTCGGGCGGGGTGTTGGCTTCTTTCTGAGCCTTGATGTTTTCGCCGACCATGCGGGCGCAGTCGGAGATGAGGCCGTCGACCATGGTGACGTCGGCCCCGTAGACGATGCCTTCGAGGTAGTTGGCGAAGGGGACGTCCTTGGGCATGAAGATGTGGGCAGCGATGTCGGCCGCGGCAGCGTAGGCGGCGAGCGCTCCGGCGGCGTTTCCGGCGGAGGGGACGGCGAGGTGCTGGAGGCCGTAGTGCTTCGCCATGGTGACGGCGAGGCCGAGGCCGCGGGCCTTGAAGGTGCCAGTGGGATTGGCTCCCTCTTCCTTGATGAAGAGGCCGGGGTAGCGCTTGCTCTTGAGCATGGGCGTCCAGCCTTCGCCGAGGGTGACGGGGGTTACGTCGGGCAGGACGGCGGAGTAGCGCCACATGCCGAGGGAGGTGGAGCTGGCGGCGGCGCGGGGGACGATGTCTTCGCGTTTGGCGGTGCGCTTGAGGGCTTCCATGTCGTAACGGACGTAGAGGGAGCCGGCACAGAGGGGGCAGAGGGTTTGCGGGGTTGCGGCGGAGACGTGGTGGCGGCAGCGAGAGCACTCAAGGAAAGCGATTGCAGGCATCTTTGAATGCTAACGGATTTTGGGCGCCGAGTCGCAATCGGCTGGGAGTCCAACCGAAATTTATCCAGCCTCGCCCAAAGGCTTTCAGATCAAAAATCGAATCATTCGAGGGTTGGCACGCGTATGCGTTTCCAGTAACGCCGGCCATGTTCGCATTCGCTGAGAAGATGTATGAAGCGCCGGATGAGGTAGCGATGAAGGCGACGTTGCGACTGAGGCGATCCAGCTTCGCGATGATGTGGTTGCCTATGCTTCCTGCATCGTTTGAGGGCGGCAGCCAGGAACGGCTACGGTCACGGTGAGTGCGTTCCGCATCGACTAGCGAGAACGGTCTTTTTTTATATTGGTCAAAGCAGCCGCTCTGGCAAGAGCATATACCGAGTACAGAACGAATAAAGCTGTGGTGTCGGACATAGATGCCCTTGCCTTGCTTACCGATAGTGCCAAAGGTGGCAGAAATAGCAATATCAAAGCACTTACCTGGAGCCATAGGTTCCCCGTGAAAAGCAGGAATAAAGACAGGATGAAGATCCAGAACATCAGAAGCGTGTAAGCGCTAAGAGCCACGACAGCAATATTTTTAGTAGAAGGTAGATTTTCTAAAAAGTTCCTCGCGACGTGTCTCCCATGCCAACGGTTCTGCCTATAGAAGTGCACGAGGGTACGTGGTGTTCCGTCATGCACAACGGACAAGTTCTTGTAAGCGAGTACCGACATTCTTTGGTCTCTCGCGCGGGTGCATAGGTCCACGTCCTCACTGGTTTCCACGACTTCACTAAAGCCACCTAGAGATTCAAAGTCGCTGCGGTGGATAAAAATGGTCCCACCAGGCAGGAACGATACCTCTCCTTCCTGCTCTGTCGCCTGATATTTGTTCCAGATTTTCCCTACCCATGTGCTGTTCTCTGGTATTCGGTAATGGGCTCCCCACACTGCATTTTGGGTAGAATCCTTTATTCCGTTCTCCAGCCAATCTGGTTGGGGTTCACAGTCGGCGTCCAAGAATGCAACGATGGCCCCTTTGGATAACGACGCGCCATAGTTTCTTGCCGCAGATATACTCTCTCGCTGCTTTGAAAGCACCTTTAGGTTTAGGGTGCTCATAAACGTCTTGGCGATGTCAGGAGTATGGTCCGTCGATCCGTTATCAATTACGACAACTTCGAACTCCGAAAGAGATTGGTTGGCTAGGGCTTGGAGGCATTTCTCAAGGTGTGACGCCTCGTTGTAGGCAGGGACGATTACAGATATTTGGCTCATACACTATCTCCAAGGCAATACAAATATAAGTCGAATAGCAAAGTGAAGATTCGCCTTGAGACGCTCGAATGCATGTCACAAGATAGTTAGGATCAAGCCTCGTACTATCCGGCTGCTCATTTGCAATCCGTTCTAGCGCTCCCAAGTGACTCAGTGTATGGCGCCTTTCCTCTGCCCTAGAGCATATATAGTGTCCCACCCATCACCTGCTTGGACTGCCACCGTTCCCACATGGAGGAGTACCAAACTCAGAGCGCAGGATCGGCCTCTCGGGACAGCGCTGCAAACTTGTTTAGCCGGCAAGTATAAAACGCAGATTCGCCTGTTCTCACACAGTCATCCCGAGATGACGATGAGAACAGGTGGATCTGTCGCGATCGCTCATCGACCTATAGGCGATGAAGATTGATTGGGATTTTGCGCCGAGACTCTCCCGTTGCCTTATTCAGAGTGGAAGAGAGGAGGTACGCTGGCACTGCTAGTGGGCTTTGAGCCAGCGGCGAGCGGAGAACTCGGTGGCGATGCTGGCGGCGAGCAATGCCAGGCTGATCGAAAAGGCGCTGACGACCCAACTGAGCTCCATACGGCCCTTGAGCATGAACCTGTCGAGCAGGGCCAGGACGAGGACCAGAACCGCCGCCTCTGCAAAGAACGAGGAGCAGCGATGGGCGGAGATGGCGATGAGATCGACGAGCGGGGAGGACGCCGTCTGAGTGGAGCCGCCACCTCCTGTTGGAACCAGGACGAGACGGGGCGGTTGAGGAAGGAACTGATTCGAATCGTTTGCTGCTGGGGAAAAGCCACTCCGGATGGAGTTTGAGACATTTTTGTGAAACATATACGAGCCTTTGTGGTGCCTATAACAAGTTTCACCTCAAAATAGCCTAAAAGTCCAGTCAATTTCCTGTAAATTACTCAAATAAAACAGTTTATGAATATTTATACAAAGCGGTGAGAGAATATCCAAAGAAACACCGAGGGCGAGACGCGTGGGGTCACATGGTTTACCGGTTCGGATGATCGCGGTGGATATGGACGGCACTCTGCTGGGTTCGGATGGCAAAGTGAGCGCACGGAACCTCGCGGCGATGAAGGCTGCGGAGCAGGCTGGAGTGGAGGTGGTGGTCGCGACCGGGCGGCGGCACTGCTATGCGATGCGTCAGTTGCGGGGTCTGGGTTTGAACGAGGCGAACGCGCTGGTGAGCTCGAACGGCACGGTGACGCGAACGCTGGGGACGGAGCTGATCGAACGGAATCTGCTGGGCAGGGAGACGGCGCTGTGGTTGTGCGGCCATCTTGGGGAGTTTCGCAATGCGCTGGTGGTGACCTTCGACAAGGTGGGTCCTGATGGCGAGGATGCGCGCGGCGCGCTGGTGGTGGAGCGCTTTGAAGAGCTGAATCACAGCATGGAGAAGTGGATGGCGGCGAACGAGCCGTATATCTCGCACGTCAACCCGATCGAGCTGGCGTTGCCGGGGCCGGAGAGCGGATTGGACGAGGCACCGATCCAGATGATGCTGTGCGGGACGACGGAGCGGATGCGGCGGGCGGAGGCCCGGCTGCTGGAGCATCCCGGCGTATCCGCGGTAGGCGTGGAGATGCAGGAGCGGTCGGCGGGGAAAGAGGTGGCGCTGCACCGGACGGAGTATCCGGGGCGCGACCTGAGCATCGTGGATATTCTTCCGGCTGGGTGCAGCAAGGGCTCGGCGCTGGTGCGGCTGGCGGCGAAGCGCGGGGTGAAGATGCAGGAGCTGTTGGCGATTGGGGATAACTGGAACGACGTTTCGATGCTGGAGGCCGCTGGCCGCGGGGTTTTGATGGCGAACGCTCCGGAGGATCTGAAGGAGCGGGCCGCCGCGATGGGATGGACGCTGGGTGGACGGCATGATGAGGACGGGGTGGCGGTGGCGATTGAGGCGGCTCTGGAAGGGGCGCTCTCCAGTACGCGTTAGTTGCAGGCTTGCACTGGTCCGGCGGTGGTAGGCTTTTAGCGTGGTCTTAAGATTCAGTTCGATTGGGCGCGGTCTCGCGCTGTTGATGGCTCTATGTGCTGCGTGTCCTCTGGTCCGTGCGATGGAGCATGTCACGCTGCGGAATGGGTTTGAACTGGATTGTGTTCGCCGGGAGATATCGGGGGACAAGGTACGGCTGTACTTTGCGACGAACGCTGCTGGCGGTTCTACTTCTGCCGGGGCTTCCGGTTCTGAGGATATGAACTTTCTTGAAGTGGCGGCGGATTCCGTGGTTCGGGTGGAGCCGATTGCGGATGTAGCTCCT
Source organism: Granulicella sp. dw_53 (assembly GCF_018449545.1). Classification (GTDB taxonomy): domain Bacteria; phylum Acidobacteriota; class Terriglobia; order Terriglobales; family Acidobacteriaceae; genus Edaphobacter. The sequence continues at coordinate 63,813 of NZ_JAAVUR010000004.1, forward strand.
TTGCCTTCTGCTGCTACGCCTGCAAAGGCGGCGGGTTCCCTGTTTACGGAGCCGACCAAAGCCGAGTTGCAGGAGATGCTGACGCATGCGGGGGCGGCGCATCATATCGATGCCGACCTGCTGGCCAGCGTGGTGCGGGCCGAGAGTGGCGGGCATGTACGGGCGGTCTCGCGGACCGGCGCTCGGGGGCTGATGCAGTTGATGCCGGGGACGGCGAGCGATCTTGGAGTGCAGGACTCGTTCCAGGCCGACCAGAATATCGCAGGCGGAACGGCGTATCTTGATGCTCTGCTGGTGCGGTATCACGACAATATCGCCCTGGCGCTGGCGGCCTATAACGCCGGGCCGAAGGCGGTGGACCGGTATCGTGGGGTGCCTCCGTATGCCGAGACGCGGGCCTATGTGGCGCGGGTGATACGGGAGTTCAATCGGCGAAAACAGAGCTCGCTGGTGGCGCGGGCGCAGTAAACCTCTTCGTTGCGAGTACATTAGGAGTCGATGAAGAAGCGCGATGGGATTCTCTGGTTCTCGCTGGTGGTGGTGCTGGTTCTGGCTGTGGTGCTGTTCCACGACAAGATCCACTTCGACTGGGAGATGTTCTGGAAGCAGTTGAAGCATGCCAGCCCGTGGCATCTTGGCGCGGGGGTAGCGCTGATCTATGGGACGTACTGGCTGCGCGCGGTCCGATGGTCGGTATTTGTGTCGCCGACGAAGAAGGTGTCGCCCAGTTCCCTGATTGGATCGCAGTTCATCGGATTTACGGCGGTGGCGCTGTTTGGGCGGCTGGCGGACCTGACGCGGCCTTACCTGGTGGCCCGGAGAATCGCGTTGCCGCTTAGCTCGCAGGTGGCGGTGTACACGATTGAGCGGATGTTCGACCTGGGGTCGGCGGCGATTATCTTTTCGAGTGCCCTGGCGTTTACCCCCAAGGATCTGCCGCATCACGATCTGTTCGTTCGGACGGGGCTTTTGAGTCTGGGTGCGACGTTGGCGCTTGCGGTCTTCGCGGTGGTGGTGCGGGTGGCGGGTGCGGCGGTGGCGGGTTTTTCGCGAGTGACGCTGGGGGTGCTCTCCAAGCCGGTGGCGGAGAGTATTGCGACGAAGATTCTGGGCTTTCGCGATGGGCTGAATGCACTCTCGTCGATACGGGACTTTGGAGTGGCGGCGTTGTTGTCGCTGGCGATGTGGGGGATGATCGGCGGGGCGTATCTGCAGACGGTGCACGCGTTCGTCGATACGCCGGAGCTGGCGGGGCTTACCTTTTCGCGCACCATGCTGCTGATGGCGGCGAGCCTGGGTGGATCTCTACTGCAGCTTCCTATCGTTGGATGGTTCACGCAGATTGCAGTAACGGCGGGCACGATGCACGCGCTGTACGGCGCACCGATTGAGGTGGCGACGGCGTGCGGAGCGATGCTGCTGGTGGTGACGATGATCTGCATTATTCCGACGGGACTGGTGTTTGCGCGGGTGGAACATGTGAGCCTCAAGCAGGTGGCGAAGGAGAGCGAAGCCGCCGCGAGCCAGGATGGGGAAGAGATGCCCCGGTAACCACTGCTAGAATCGTTCTATAACGATGAGATGTCCTTACTGTGGTTTTGCCCAGGATCGAGTTGTAGATTCCCGCGAGAGTAAAGAGGCCGATTCCATTCGCCGACGGCGCGAGTGTGAGGGCTGCAATAAGCGCTTTACGACGTACGAGCGGATCGACGAGATTCCGTACATGGTGGTGAAGAAGGATGGACGGCGGGAGAAGTTCGACCGCCAGAAGGTATTGAGCGGGTTACTGCATGCCTGCGAGAAGCGTCCGGTGTCGGCGAGCAAGCTGGAACAGATCGTCGATGAGACGGAAGCTTATGTGGTGGATTCGCCGGAGCGGGAGCGCTCGACCAGCGAGGTCGGCGAGCTGATCATGACGCGATTGAAGGGCATCGACACGGTGGCTTATATCCGTTTTGCGAGCGTGTACCGGGACTTTAAAGACGTTCGCGAGTTCAAGGAAGAGCTTGAAGAACTGCTGAGCAATAGAGACAACCAAAAACGGCGTTAGACCAAGATTTTTATAAGACAACAAACGTTTCGAGGAGAAAGCGATTTCATGGCAACTCAACCAGGTACTGCAAAGCGCACGCATACGATTACATTGATTCCCGGCGACGGGATTGGGCCCGAGGTTTCAGGAGCAGTGGTGGAGATTCTGGAGGCCGCTGGAGCGGCGACCGGAGTCGCGTTCGATTGGCACCGCTTTGCCGCAGGAGCAGAGGCGTTCGAGCAGACGGGCCACTATATTCCGCAGGATCTGTACGACTCCATCGAGGAGAACCGGCTGGCGCTGAAGGGGCCGGTGACGACGCCCATCGGCGGAGGTTTCTCGTCGATCAATGTGACGCTGCGGCAGAAGTTTGAGCTGTTTGCGAACTTCCGTCCGGTGAAGAACCTGCCCGGGCTGCAGACGCGGTATCCGGGGCTGGATCTGATCATCGTGCGCGAGAACATGGAGGATCTGTACGCCGGCCTGGAGCATGTGGTGGTGCCGGGTGTGGTGCAGGCGCTGAAGATCATCACGGAGAAGGGCTCTACCCGCATTGCGAAGTTTGCGTTCGACTACGCACGGAAGCATGACCGGAAGAAGATTCACTCGATCCACAAGGCCAACATCATGAAGCTGTCGGATGGGCTGTTCCTGAGCTGCTGCCGCAAGGTGCGTGAGGGCTTTCCGGAGATCGAGTACCACGAGCACATCGTGGACAACACCTGCATGCAACTGGTGATGAATCCGTTCCAATACGACATTCTGTTGACGGAGAATCTGTACGGCGACATCCTGAGCGATCTTTGCAGCGCGTTTGTGGGTGGGCTTGGGCTGGTTCCGGGAGCGAACCTGGGGACGGAGTGCGCGATCTTCGAAGCAGTGCATGGCTCGGCTCCTGATATCGCGGGTAAGGATATGGCCAACCCTACGGCTCTGCTGCAGAGCGCGGTGCTGATGCTGCACCACATCAACGAGTCGGAGACGGCGGAGCGAGTACAGACCGGACTGGAACAGGTCTATCGCGAGGGCAAGACGCTGACCAAAGACGTTGGCGGCAAGGCAGGGACGAAGGCCTTCGCACAGGCGGTGTTGCAGGCGATGGAGTCTCCAGTGGCGGTTCCTGCTTAATTCGGCTTTGCGCCCGCTGCTTCGACACATCGCGGCCGTTCGTATACCTTTGGGCCCGTGGTTCTGCACGACCGAATACGGAGGCTTTATGAAGCGCATGTACGAGTGGATGGCCGCGGTTGGGCTATCCGGCGCGATGGTGTTGGGGCTGGCGGGCTGCAAGCCCAGTGGAGCGATCAAGCAAGGCGCGGTGCTGGGGAACGGGACGAAGGCGGCGGAGGTCCTGGATCCCGAGACGCTGGGGAGCCTGAGCGGGAAGGTCCGCTTCGAGGGCAAGCCGCCGGCGCGGGTTCGGATCGATATGAGCCAGGACCCGGCGTGTGTCGGGACTGGACAGGAGAACTACTCCGAGCAGTATGTGGTGCACCAGGGGGGATTGGCGAACGTCTACATCTACATGAAGAGTGGACCGGCGGCGGCGTTGGCTGCTCCTCCCACCACCAACAAACCGGTGGTGATGGACCAGAAGGGCTGCCAGTATGCGCCGCATGTCGTGGCGGTGATGCGGAGCGGGATGGTGGAGTTCCGCAGCTCGGATGCGACCATGCACAACATCCATACCCTGCCGGAGGGCGACAGCAGGCAGGTGAACGTGACGCAGCGTCCGAAGGGGACGCCGGAGGTTGTGAGGCTTCAGCAGCCGGAGGTGATGATGCCGGTGCGCTGCGATCTGCATCCGTGGATGACCGGGTTTATCAATGTGTCCGATACGCCGTTTTTCGCGGTGACGGACGAGGATGGCCAGTTCGAGATCGAAGGATTGCCGGAGGGGACTTATGTCTTTGGAGCGGTTCATGAGAGATTGGGTGAGCAGACCCTGACCGTCACGATCGAACCACACGAGACGGGCAAGGCAGATTTCAGATTTGGAATGAAGTAACCCGCGAACTGCGGCATTCGTCTTTGAGGTGATCCTGATGTTGATCCATACTCTGCCGTTCTGGTTTCTGGTGTTTGCGTTGTTTCTACCGCGTGTCGCCCTTCTGGTGGCGTGGCTGCAGACGACGCTGGTCCCGTTCCACCTGGTAGGACTGGTGCCGCTGGTCTTCTGGGTGCTGTTGCCAAGGGCGCTGGTGTGCTATCTGATCTACCTGGATCAGGGCCTGAGCACATGGTTTCTCATCCATCTGATCGTGGCGTTGCTGGTCTGGGGCGGTTCGGGCGGATATCACTCGCGGCGCAGGCGCAGGGACGACTACTAGAGGCGATTTCCGGCCCGATGTGACGGTTTTATGTAGACCGCGTTATTCTTGAGGGATATGGAACGGCGCAAGGTAGGCATACTCGGCGCGACCGGCATGGTCGGGCAGCGATTCATTCAGTTACTGAGCAATCACCCCTGGTTCGAGATTACGTGGCTCGCGGCGAGCGATCGCAGCGCGGGCAAGACGTTCGGCGAGGCGTGCCGGTGGAAGCTGGACACTCCTCTGCCGCCCAAGATCGCCGCGATGACGGTTCAGCCGAACGTTCCGGAGGGCTGCGTCGGGGAGCTGCCGAAGATTATCTTCGCGGCGCTCGACGCCGATATCGCCCGGGAACTGGAGCCGAAGTTTGCCGCGGTGGGCTGCGCGGTGATCTCCAACTCGAGCGCCTTCAGGATGGTGACCGATGTCCCCCTGGTGGTGCCGGAGGTCAATGCGGATCACCTCGAACTGATCGAGCAGCAGAGCTGGCGCAAGGAGAGTGGGGGCTACATCGTCACCAACCCGAACTGCAGCGCGATTGGGCTGGTTCTGGCGTTGAAGCCACTCCAGGAGCGCTTCGGGATCGAGAGCCTGTTTGTGAGCACGATGCAGGCGGTAAGCGGCGCGGGCTATCCGGGCGTGCCTTCGCTGGACATCCTGGGGAACGTCGTCCCGTTCATCAAGAACGAGGAAGAGAAGATGGAAGAGGAGGTCGTCAAGCTGCTGGGCCGGGTAGCAGGCGATCACGTTCAGATGCTGGATGCCAAGTTGAGCGCGCACTGCAACCGTGTCGCGGTTGAAGATGGCCATACGGAGTGCGTCAGCATCAAGCTGCGCACCAAGGCGACCAAGGAGCAGATTCTGGCGGCGTGGAGTGAGTTTACCCCGCTGCGTGGCTTTGCCGGTGGCAAGCCGCTGCCTACGGCTCCCGATCAGCCCATCGAATACGAGGAGACGGTGGACCGTCCGCAGCCCCGGCTGGACCGTATGCGCGGAGCGGGCATGGCTGCTACGGTCGGACGTTTGCGCGAGTGCAGCCTGCTGGATTGGAAGTTTGTCGTACTGTCGCACAACACTATCCGCGGGGCGGCGGGAGCTGCCGTATTGAACGCCGAGGTGCTGGCGCTGCTGGGCAAGCTGGATAAGCTGGGCGTTCCACCACAGCCGATGGCGGTGTTGGCGTGAGTGGAATGCGGGAATTTATCGTAGTCATGAAGTTTGGCGGTACCTCAGTCGAAGATGCCAAGGCGATGGAGCGGACAGCGGCGATCGTCGCGGGCCGCAGGAATCGAGGGCTGGGAGCGGTGGTCGTCGTCTCGGCGATGGCCAAGGTTACGGATCAGTTGCTTTCGGCTGCGGTTGCGGCTGGGCGCGGCGACCGGGCGGGCGCACTGGCGGTCTCGTCGCGGCTGCGCAACCGGCACATCGATACTGCCGCCGACCTGCTGGATGCGGAGCGGCTGCTGAAGCTGCGGGTGACGCTGGATCTGGAGTTCGACGCGCTGGACGATCTGTTGCGCGGCATCGCGGCGGTCGGTGAGCTGACGCCGCGCACAAACGATCTGGTGGTGAGCTTCGGCGAACGGCTTTCGAGCCGCATGGTCGCTGAGGCCTTTGCACAGCGAGGCTTGAACGGCGCGCACGTCGATGCGCGGACCTGCATCATCACCGACACGCACTATGGCAAGGCAGTTCCGCAGGAGGCTGCCATCGAGCAGAAGCTGCTGGCGCTGGTGCTTCCCCTGATCGAGGCCGGTCAGACGCCGGTGATGGGCGGATTTATCGGCTCTACAGCGGAAGGTATTACGACGACGCTGGGACGCGGCGGAAGCGACTACACGGCTGCGCTGGTGGGCGGCGGACTGCACGCCGGAGCCATCGAAATCTGGACGGACGTGAATGGCATCATGACCACCGATCCGCGCATCTGTCCGGACGCGCTGCGGGTGAAGGCCATCAGCTTCGAGGAGGCGGCGGAGCTGGCCTACTTCGGAGCGAAGGTGCTGCATCCGGCGACGATTCTGCCAGCGGTGCAGAAGAGTATTCCGGTGTGGGTGCTGAACTCGCGCAACGCGGAGAACGAAGGGACGAAGATTACGGCGGTGGCTCCGAAGTGTGCGAGCCCCTTCAAGAGCATCGCGGCGAAGAAGCGGCTGACGATCATCGATATCGTCGCGAGCCGGATGTTGATGTCGCACGGTTATCTCAAAGCCGTCTTCGATGTCTTCGACAAGTTTGAGTGTGCGATCGACATGGTCTCGACCAGCGAAGTCAGCATCTCACTGACGGTTGACTCCAACCAGCGGCTTCCGGAGATCTGTGCGGAGCTGGCCAAGATCGCCGATGTAAAGATGGAAGGCCACAAGGCGCTGATCTGCCTGGTGGGAGAGGATATTCGCGGACACAACGGCATCGCGGGGCGCGTCTTCACTGCTGTAAGCCATGTAAATGTCCGAATGATCTCGCAGGGGGCGAGCGAGATCAACATGAGCTTCATGATCGAGGAAGAAGATGTGGAGGAGGCGATTCGCAGCCTTCATGCGGTCTTCTTCGCCGATCCGGATGCAACGGTCTTCGACGTCGCTGCACGGGATGTAGCGGCTGCAGTTCAGGTGGCGAGCAAGGTTTGAGATTAGGAAGGAAGACAATGCGGATTCTGGTTCTGGGACACGGCAAGACGGGCAAGCTGGTGGCACAGGTTGCAGCCGAGCGGAGCCACAGCGTGCATGTACTGGACGCAAAGGAGAATCCCGATGCGATGGCGTTGACACCGCCGTTCGTGGCAGGCTTCGACGTGGTCATCGACTTTACCGCGCCCGAGGCGGTCGTGCAGAACATGCGCGCATGCCTCGCGACCGGCGCGAAGATGGTCGTCGGCACCACCGGCTGGTATGAGAAGCTGCCGGATATGCGAGGTCTGGCGGAGCGCAAGCAGGCCGGGCTACTGTACGGGACGAACTTTTCCATCGGCGTGCAGGTGATGCTGCAACTGGCGACCAAGATGGGTGAGCTGCTGAAGGATGCTGGCTATGCCTTCACCATCGACGAGACCCATCACGTCAGCAAGGTTGACTCGCCCAGCGGCACTGCGCTGACGCTGGCCCAGGCAGTGAAGTCCGGGGGCGGGATCGGCGATGTTCCGATCACCTCGCACCGCGAAGGCGATGCCACTGGAACGCACGTCCTGGCGGCGAAGAGCGAGGCGGATCGCCTGGTGCTGACGCATGAGTCCTACTCGCGGCGCGGCTTTGCAGAGGGTGCGGTCCGGGCGGCGGAGTGGCTTTCGACGCGCACCGGATGCTACGACTTCCAGGATGTGTACACCAAGATCTAGCAGGGGCTGAACCGATGAGCGTGGCAGAGGCAATGATTTCGACGAAGTTTTCCGCACTGACCTTCGACCAGAAGCTGGACCGTCTGGCCGAGGTTGCAGTGAAGATTGGGCTGGGTCTGCGTGCCGGGCAGGAGCTGGTGATGTCGGCTCCCATCGAGGCGTTGCCGCTGGTGCGGCGCATTACGGAGCATGCCTACAAGGTGGGCGCGCTGCTGGTGACGACCTTCTACAGCGACGATCCTTCCGTGCTCTCTCGATTCCAGTACGGCCCCGACGGGAGCTTCGACTATGCACCGGTCTGGCTGCAGGAGGCGATTGCCACGGCGTTCAGGAATGGCGCGGCGCGGCTCGCCATCTCCGGCACCAATCCGGCACTTCTCGCCGGACAGGATCCGACCAAGGTAGCGCGGGCGAATGTGGCCATCTCCAAGGCTTCAAAGCCAGCCATGGAGCTGATTACGCGGCACGAGATCAACTGGACGATCGTGGCCTGCGCGACGTCCGAGTGGGCGAAGCTGGTCTTTCCTGGAGAGCTCGAAGACGTCGCGGTGGCGAAGCTTTGGGAGGCGATCTTCGTCGCCTCGCGCATCGCCGTCGATGATCCGGTCGCCGAGTGGCAGCAGCATGGAGCGCGTCTGAAGCAGCGCGTCGACCTGCTGAATGCGAAGCGCTTCTCTGCCCTGCACTTCAAGTCCGAGGATGGCGGGACCGACCTGACCGTCGGCCTGGCGGACGATCATCTGTGGGCAGGAGGCGGCACGACGGCGGGCAATGGCATCTACTGCCAGCCGAATATCCCGACGGAGGAGTGCTTTACGACTCCGCACAAGGACCGCGTGGATGGAGTCGTGAAGGCCTCGAAGCCGCTCTCTCACCAGGGAACGTTGATCGAGAACATCGCGGTGCGGTTCGAGGGTGGAAGGATCGTGGAAGCGACGGCGACAGCGGGCGAGGACGTTCTGAACCGGCTGATCTCGACCGACGATGGAGCGCGGCGGCTGGGCGAGGTGGCGCTGGTGCCGCACTCTTCTCCGATTGCGCAGAGCGGCGTGCTGTTCTGGAATACGCTCTTCGATGAAAATGCAGCGAGCCATATCGCGCTGGGACAGGCCTATTCGACCTGCCTGATCGGCGGGGACAAGATGGATGCGGCCCAGCTTGCCAAGCTGGGCGCGAACTCCAGCCTGATTCATGTGGACTGGATGATCGGCTCGGGAGAGATGAACGTGGACGGCGTTGCGGCCGATGGCACACACGAGCCGCTGATGCGCCGCGGTGAGTGGGTCTAGCTCCGATTCTGCAAGCTGATTCTGGAGATTCCCAGGCTGCGTTTGCCGCCGAAGTGGCGTGAAACGCCCGTTTGGGCTTTCTGGAACGGGCGTTTAGGCGATTTCGACAAAAATTCCCTAAATTCTTCGGCATTAATAAGAAAATGCGGTAAATTGAATCTCATAGACAGTGCAGATTCGTCTGTAGTGTGTTGCCCCCCAAATTTTCAAGTCGCTGACAGCCACGTCGCTGAGCAGGGAATCGATGTATCCGGTCCGTAGTTGGTACCTGTCTTCGAGCCGAAGGCACTCGTACCTCTGTCGTACAAAGTCATATTCCCATCATCGAAGGCACAGGAGACTTAAATGAATTCCGATCTCAAAAATGGTGTATCGCGCAGAAACTTCATGCGCATTCTTGGAGCAGCCTCGGCAGCGACCACGCTTCCGGCCTTTGCCTCGCAGGCACCTGCCGCAGGGGCAGCCTCCCGACGTGGCGCAGGCGGTATGTCCGACATGGGCGACATGCGTGCGATGCGCAATCCCGACACGGTCATCATCAGCTCGAACGAGAATCCCCTCGGGCCGGCGAAGTCCGCGCTCGATGCCATCTGTACGACCGCTGCCCTGGGTGGACGTTATCACCAGGAGCAGAGCATGGAGACCATCAAGGCCTTCAACCAGATCTTTGCCCTGCCGATGCCCGCGATGGGCAAGCCCGGCTACTCCGCGCTCTTCCCCGGATCGGGTGGACCGCTGGATCTCGCGCTGATGTCGAACATCGGCCCGGACAAGCCGCTCGTCTACGGCGATCCCAGCTACGAGCAGGGCTTCCGCGCCGCCGATGCCATGAAGGCACCGAAGTTCCCCGTTCCGCTGACCAAGACCTACGCGCACGACGTGAAGGCGATGCTCGCGGCCCATCCTTCGCCCGGCGCCTACTACATCGTGAACCCCAACAACCCGACCGGCACGATGACTCCGAAGGCCGATATCGAGTGGCTGCTGGCCAACAAGCCCGCGGGTTCGGTGATTATCGTCGATGAGGCGTATCACCACTTCTCGAACGACGAGTCCTGCATCGACCTGGTTGCAAAGGACAAAGACATCATCGTTCTGCGCACCTTCTCGAAGATCTACGGCATGGCCGGCATTCGCGCTGGCTTTGCGGTGGCTCGTCCTGACCTGCTGCAGAAGTTCCAGACCGTCTCTCCTGCTGGCCGTAGCCTGGCAAGCATCTCCATCACCAGCGCGGCTGCCGCTCGCGCCAGCCTGCAGGATAAGGATCTGGTGCCGCTGCGCCGCAAGATCAATGCGGATATCCGTTCGGAGACGCTGGAGTTCCTGGCGAAGAAGAACTATACGGTTCTGCCGGGCTCGCAGGCCAACTTCTTCATGGTGGACGTAAAGCGTCCGGGCCGCGACTTCGGCGCTGCCATGATGAAGGAGAATATTGCGATCGGCCGCAGCTGGCCCGCGATGCCGAACTACGTTCGCGTCACCGTCGGCACCAAGGATGAGATGACGAAGTTCCAGACGGCGTTCGTAAAGTGCATGGACCAGACTCCGGGAGTCGTCTCCGCCGGTGCGGAGCTGCATCTGCCTGAGTACAACGCACCCTCCGAGCTGTACCGCGGAATGTACGCTTAACTCTGTCTTCCACTTGAACCGAAGGCCCCGGCGGGCGACTGCCGGGGTTTTTCTTTGTCTCACCAAAGCTTTCTCGCTGCCGATGGCGCGGGGAACGATATTTGCCCTCGCCAAACGCGATAGACTTACAGGAATTATGGAACTGATGGGTTGTGGAACGGCACTGGTAACTCCCTTTCGCAGGGACGGCAGTGTGGACGAGCCGGCGCTGCATGCGCTGGTGAACTGGCAGATCGAAAGCGGCATCTCCTTCCTGATCCCCTGCGGGACGACAGGTGAGGCGTCGACTCTTAGCGAGACCGAATGGCTGCGGACCGTGGAGCTGGTGGTAGGGACGGCCGCTGGGCGGATTCCGGTCTTTGCGGGCTGTACTCACAACGCAACTCACGAGGTCGTGGCGAGGGCGCGCAAGCTGTCGCGGGTGCACGGACTCGATGGCATTCTGACCGCGAATCCGTACTACAACCGGCCCGGGCAGGAGGGACAGTACCAGCACTTCCGCGCCATTGCAGAGGCGGCGGAGCTTCCGGTGCTGCTGTACAACATCCCTGGGCGCACGGGAGTGAACCTGGAGCCGGCGACGGTGCTGCGGCTGGCCGAGATCGACAACATCATCGGCATCAAGGAGTCGAGTGGGAACATCGCTCAGATTACGGAGCTGATCACGAGCGTTCCGCGCAACTTCAAGGTCTTCGCAGGTGACGACAGCGTGGCGTTGCCGGTGATCGCGCTGGGCGGAGCAGGACTGATCTCGGTGGCGTCGAACGCCATTCCGGCGCAGATGGCGGCGATGGTCGACTCGGCGCTCGAAGAGGACTGGACCGAGGCGAGGCGGATCAACCGGCGATTCTTCCGGCTGATGCAGGCGCACTTCTGGGAGGCGAGTCCAGGACCGATCAAGGCAGTCCTGGAGCTGTTGGGACGCTGCGAGAACGTGCTGCGTCTGCCGATGGTGCCAGTTTCGTCCAGCACGCGGCGCAAGCTGGAGACCATGGTGGGCGAACTGGGATTGCTGGCGACTGCGCCTTCCAACGGCGAAGATCTGCGGATGTTTTAGCCCGCGAACAAACCATCTAGAAGAACAGGAAGAGACTTTTGAGCGACAACTTGCAGGAAAAGATTGAGCATTGGTTTGCCCAGGGGGCAGCCGCGATTGGGAACGCAGAGGCAGAGGCGGCGTTTCATGAGCTCCGCAACGGGCTGGAGGCTGGTACGCTCCGCTCGGCAGAGCCGGACGATTCCCTCGCCCTCGGCTGGCGGGTGAATGCGTGGGTGAAGCGGGGAATCCTTCTTGGCTTCCGTCTCGGGTCGATGGTCGAGATGGGAGGGTCCGAAGGACTCTCGTTCGTGGATAAGGCGACCTATCCCGCACGGCGCTTTGCCATCACCGACGGAGTGCGAGTCGTTCCCGGAGGCTCGAGCGTCCGTAGCGGTGCGTACGTCTCCAAGGGCGTGGTGGTGATGCCACCTGCTTACGTCAACGTCGGCGCTTACGTCGACGAGGGAACGATGGTCGACTCGCACGCGCTGGTTGGGAGCTGCGCGCAGATCGGCAAGCGTGTCCATCTCTCCGCCTCGGCGCAGATCGGCGGCGTGCTGGAGCCGGTGAACGCCTCGCCAGTGATCATCGAAGATGATGCGCTGATCGGCGGCAATACCGGCGTCTACGAAGGCACAATCGTGCGCCGACGCGCTGTGCTGGCGGCGGGAACGATCCTGACCCGCGGCACTCCGGTCTATGACCTGGTGCGCGGCGAGATCTACAAGGCGACGGCGGAGACTCCCTTGATCATCCCGGAGGGCGCGGTCGTGGTTCCCGGCTCGCGCGCGGTCACCTCCGGCAAAGGCGCGGAGTGGGGACTTTCGGTCGCGACTCCGGTGATCGTCAAGTACCGCGACGAGAAGACCGAGCTTTCTCTCGCGCTCGAAGACCTGCTCCGCTAGAGCAATGCGGCCGTGCTCAATGCGCGTCCGCCTGCTTCGCCGGGATCGACGGCGTCGCGGAGAAGAGTGTCACCAAGCCTTCGGCTATTGTCGGATGGGTGACGATGAGCGACCGAATCGCCGTATAGGGTAGTCCGTTGACCATCGCCAGTTGGATGGTCGGAAGTAGTTCTCCCATTCCTGTCCCGAAGGCCGTGAAGCCGAGGATCGCGTCGCTCTCTTTCGCGATGAGCGCTTTCATAAAGCCGCGCGTCTCGGAGAGGGTGCGTGCGCGGAGGATCGCCAGCGTGGGGATCTTCACCAGGCGATAGGCGATTCCCTGCTGGGCTGCTTCGGTCTCCGTGAGGCCGACGTGAGCCAGTTCCGGGTCGGTGAAGGTGCAGGAGGGCACCTGTCGGCCAGCGGTGGTGCGATTGCCTCCAGCGAGGTTGTCGCGAACGACGCGGAAGTCGTCGAAGGAGATGTGGGTGAAGTGCGGCGAGCCCGCGCAGTCTCCCATGGCCCAGACGTTGGGCGCGGAGGTCTCCAGCCGATCGTTCACCTGGATGTGGCCGCTTGATGTGGTCTTCACTCCCACGAGGTCGAGTCCGATGCCTTGGGTGTTGGGCGTTCGGCCTGTCGCGACGAGCAGATGCGAACCTTCCAGAACCGAATCTCCGGTTGCGTGCGTCAGGTGCAGCGAGACCTTGGTCCCGGAGAGGCCTTCGACTCGGCTGATCCTGGCGCTGGTCACGATGTCGATGCCTTCGTCGTAAAAGAGCTGCTGCAATGCCTCGGAGACGTCGAGATCTTCGCGGTGAACGAGGCGGGGGTTCCGCTCGACGATGGTGACGCGAGCGCCGAAGCGACGCATCGCCTGGGCGAACTCGAGGCCGACGAATCCGCCGCCGAGGATGATCAGGTGCTCCGGCAGAACGTCCAGTCTCAGCGCTTCGACGTGGGTGAGCGGCTTTGCCTCCGCGAGGCCGGGGATAGGGTCGATGGTGGCGCGGGAGCCAGTGTCGACGAAGATCTTGTCGGCGGTCAGCGTTCGGGTTCCTCCGGCGTGCAAGTCCACTTCGATGGTACGTTCGGCGACGAAGCGGCCAAATCCCATCACGATCTCGGTCTTGCTCTTGGTGAAGTTTCCAAGATGGACCTGATGGAGGTCGTCGACCATCTTCTGGCGGCGAGCGTCGACGCCCGCCATCTCGACGTGCCAATCTCCGTGCGCTATCCCGAACTCCTTGCCGCGCTGGAAGTAGGAGGCGACCTTGGCGCTGTGGATGACGTTCTTCGTCGGCAGACAGGCGACGTTGGGACAAGCTCCGCCGATGTCGTCCTTCTCGATTGCGGCGACGCGCTGGCCCTGGCCGCCGAGGTGCCAGGACAGATACTTGCCGGCCTCTCCAGTGCCTAGAATGATCGCGTCGAAGTGTTCTGTGTTCGCCATTGTTGCCTCTCTGCTGGGCAGGTTCCATCTCTCGCAGACGTCCTTTTGGAGGTCCCAACCATGAGATATTACGTCACGCTTAGGCTGGTTTTAGCAAACGGGAACGGCGAGCGCTTTGAGCGGCTCGGATTCGCACTTTCTAAAGGACATTTCGTTGCCAGTGCTAAGATTGAGCATTGATGGCTAACGATAAGTTGAAGATGATACCGCTGGGGGGCCTCGGCGAGTTCGGTATGAACTGCATGGCTCTCCGCTGGCAAGATGACATTATTGTCATCGATGCCGGTCTGATGTTTCCTGAAGAAGAGTTGCTGGGTGTTGACATTGTTGTCCCGGACATCAGCTACCTGACTGAAAACCGGAGTAAAGTCCGCGCAATCCTGTTGACCCACGGGCACGAAGACCACATCGGTGGCCTGCCCTGGATACTCTCTGAACTTAACGTTCCCGTCTACGGGACCGAGTTCACCCTCGCCTACGTCGAGGGCAAGCTCGAAGAGCACCGGCTGCTCGATGACGCCGACCTGATCGAGATGCTGCCCGGCAAGCGCTTTACGCTGGGGCCGTTCTCCATCATGCCCATCCGGGTGACGCACTCGCTGGTGGACTGCGTCGCTTTGGCGATCCATACGCCTGTGGGCGTCATTCTCCACACGGGCGACTTTAAGATCGATCTTTCACCGCCGGACGGCAAGGCCTTCGATCTTCACGCCTTTGCGGAGCTGGGCAAGCAGGGCGTTCTGGCGCTGCTGCAGGACTCCACCAACGTCGACCGTCCCGGCTACACGCCGAGCGAGCGGGCGGTTCGTCCTCGGCTGGACGAGATCTTTACCCAGGCCAAGAAGAAGCTGTTCTTTAGCTGCTTCTCCTCCTCGATCCACCGCATTCGGGTGGCGATGGAGCTGGCTCACCAGCATGGCCGCAAGGTCGCGGTGATCGGGCGCTCGCTGGATAACTCGACCGAGATCGCGCAGGACCTTGGCTATCTGGATCTTCCTGCGGGGTTGATCATCAATCCGGGGCAGATCAAGGAGATGCCGGCGAACAAGGTTTGCGTCCTGATCAGCGGAACGCAGGGCGAGCCGATGAGCGCGTTGAGCCGCGCCGCGGTGAACAACCACAAGTTCGCCCGCATCGACGCCGGCGACACCGTGCTGCTTAGCTCGCGCGTGATTCCGGGCAACGAGAAGTCCATCTACCGGATGATCGACCACCTGGAGCGCCGCGACGCCAAGGTGATCCACGACGATGGTACGCAGGGCCTGATCCACGTCAGCGGACATGGCAGCCAGGAAGAGCTGCGACTGATGATTAATCTCGTCCGTCCCAAGTTCTTCATTCCGGTGCACGGCGACTACCGTCACCTGAAGCGTCACGCGGAGCTGGCCGCCGGCATGGGCATCGTCGAGAAGGCGATCATGCTGGAGGACGGTGAGGTCCTGGAGTTCGACAAGACGACTGCCACCAAGACTGGCAAGGTCACGGTGGGACGCGTCTGTATCGACTCCGGCGGCACGTCCACCGATGTGGTGGAAGATGTCGTCATCCGCGACCGCAAGCATCTGAGCGAGGATGGCATTGTGCTGCCGATCATCGCGATCAACCGTCGAACGGGCAAGCTGGAGAATACGCCTGAGATCGTGATCCGCGGCATGGCCATCGACGACGAGAAGATGATCGCCGAGGCACGACAGATCGTGCAGCGGACGCTCGACTCTTCGGGTCCTGAAGAGAAGGCCGACTATGGCGTGATCAAGGAAAAGATTCGCAACGACCTGAAGCGCTACATCCAGAAGAGCACCAGCCGCCGGCCTTTGATCATGCCGGTGATTCTGGAGCTTTGATCGGGTTTGCCGTCAACGCTTGTCTAGAAGAGCGCTCCTTTGGGGCGCTCTTCCTGCTTAAACTTCAGTTCGCTCCGGTCCGGGGGGTGCCCCCCCCTTGCCTAGGCGTAAACGGAGCTATGGCAACGAGATACGCGGGGCGACCCGCGGCAAGTTCTTCCAAATAAAAGGCTTGCGGCCAAATATGTGCAATCACTTGGGTTAAGGTACTGAACTGTTTTAAAGAGCGAAACCCCGGTTGGCCGGGGTTTTGTTTTTCTGCTGCTGTTTCTATTTTATCGAGTGGCGCATAACTAACATGCCACTTTGTTTTATTTATTATCTGGTTTGTTTTTATGGGCTTAGAGGATTTTACCGGCTTTTGAGGGCTTGACAGCGTTTTTCGATCTTCCCAAGGCGGATGTGTTGCATTGCCTGGTAATTTTCTTGTTTCGCGGTGACTGCCTTGGAAAGAGATAATGGAGCGATATGAGCGAGTTCGTTACGTTGGACGAGATACGCGCGGCAGAGAAGCGCATTGCGGGAGTGGCGGTTCGAACCCCATTATACAGGGTGGAGCGGGCGCGGCTGCGGATGACGAAGTTTGCAGAGCCGGTCTTCGATCTCTACATCAAAGCGGAGAGTGAGCAGCCTATTGGCAGCTTCAAGCTGCGAGGCGCGTACAACATGGTGGCGCAGTTGGCTCCGGAGGTTTTGAAGCGCGGGGTGATCACCTACTCCAGCGGCAACCATGCGCAGGGCGTGGCATACGCAGCGCGAGCGCTGGGGACCAAGGCCGTGATCGTGATGCCGGATAACGCCCCGGAGGTGAAGAAGGTGGCCACGGAGGCGCTGGGCGCGGAGATTGTGCTGGTGGGGCCGGCTTCGTCGGAGCGCAGGATCAAGGCGGAGGAGCTGGCGGAGGAGTTCGGCTATGCGATGATTCCGCCGTACGATCATCCACACATCATCGCGGGGCAGGCGACGTGCGGGCTGGAGATCGTCGAGCAACTTCCGGATGTCGATGTGATTCTGTCGCCGGTGAGCGGCGGCGGGTTGTTGAGTGGGACTGCCACGGCGGTGAAGTTGGCGGCTGAGGCAGGACTGGCGAAGCCCGGCGTGAAGGTGTGGGGCGCGGAGCCCGCGCTGGCGGCGGATGCGAAGGAGAGCTTCGAGACGAAGAGGCTGGTGGAGTGGCCTGCGGCGATGACGACACGCACTATTGGCGACGGTCTGCGCACGCAGAGCCTGGGCGCGCTGAACTTCGAGCATGTGCTGCGCTACGTCGATGGGATTTGCACGGTGAGCGAGGACGAGATCTTTGCAGCGATGCGGCTGATGCTGACGATCACGAAGCTGGTGCCGGAGCCGAGCGGCGCGGTTACGCTGGCGGCAGCGCTCTTCCACGCGGAGGAGATCGGTCTGGACAAGGTTCGCAAGGTCGCAGTTATTCTGAGCGGAGGCAATCTGGAGCCAGCGTTGAAGGACCGGCTGGAGCGGGAGCTGGCGGCTGCGCAGGCCAGTTGAGCGGCCGGCGCTGTGCACTTTCTCCAAAGCTAGAAGAAGCGTCTAATGAAGCAGCTCCAACCCCCTGCTCCTTCGAGGTTCTGATGTTTATGCGTGAACGCCATTTGAGACGATCTGCCTGCTGTGCTGCCTTGCTTGCGGTTGCGTGCTTTTCTTCCACCTCGCCTGCGCAGAAGAAGAAGGATAATCGCTCCGGCTATGACCGCTCGGCGCGGGCGACGCTGCTGCATGAGGCGATCGTGTATGTCGCCGCGGACCCAGAGAGCCAGAGGGTCTCGCTGGTGACGCCGGGCCACGAGGTGGTGATCGTGGATCACAGCGGACCGTGGGTGAAGGTCTTTGCCAATACGGATGTGGAAGAGGATCCGGATGAGGACTCGAAGCCGATCTTTGGGGATGAGGACAATGTGACGCCGGCCTCGGGCTGGATTCGCGATAAGGGCGTCGTGACTCCGACGACGCCTGGAGGCGATGCGATTCTGTTTGGCGCGGCGGCGAACCTGGAGGAGCTGGCGTCGCAGCCTCATGCTCCCAAGGGTGCGGCTGGGGCGGCGCATATGCTCTACCGACGGGCGGCGGACTACTTTCCGGACTCGCCGCTGGCGGCGGAGGCGGCGTGGCGGTCGGCGGATGTGCGGTGGCAGATCGAGCGTCTGGATACGCGGTCGCTGCCCTCTGCGAAGGAGCAGGAGGCGTATCTTCGGCCGCAGATCTACGACACCGATATGAAGCGGATTATCAAGGCCTATCCGGGCAGCAAGTACGCCGCGCAGGCCGCGTTCGAGATGTTGGATAACAAGCTCTGCGGGGATTGGCAGGGGTTGCCGAAGTGTCCGGAGATGGAGACCGGGCTGTATGAGAAGTATGCGCAGCAGTTTCCCGATGGGCCGAAGACGGCGGAGGCGCTATACAACGCGGCCTACCGGCAGGGCGTTGTGGTGACGATGTATACCGTCGAAGAGAACAAGAAGAAGGCCGATGCGGCGAATGCTCATCTTCAATCGATCGCACAGCAGATGAAGGCAAAGTTTCCCCAGTCGGATTACTCAGCTCGAGCGGCTAGCATTGCTTATCGGGTGCAGCAGGGGATTCCAATCTATGGGACTGATCGCGACTAATGACTGATCTGAACCAAGAGCTGACGGCTGCTGCGCAGGTGCTGGTTCGGCGGGTGACGGTGGAGGATGCGGAGGCGGTGGCTGCGTTGAGCGTGCAGCTTGGGTATGAGGCTTCGGGGGTGGAGCTGCGCGAGCGGATCGAGAGGCTGGCGAGCTGCCAGGAGAGCCAGGCGGTCTTTGTGGCTTGTATGGAGGCTCGGCTGGTGGGCTGGATCGAGGTGGCCATTACTTACCATCTGCAGTCCGCGCCGTTTGTGCTGATCGGCGGGCTGGTAGTGCAGGAGGGGCTGCGCGGCGCGGGGATTGGCAGACGGCTGTGCGAGGAGGCTGAGGCGTGGACTCGTGCGCGGGGCATCAAGGTTTTGCGGGTTACTTCGCGGAGTACACGCTTCGATACGCATCGTTTCTACCTGCGGGATGGCTTCACGGAGGTGAAGACGTCGAAGGTATTCGAGAAGCTTCTCGACTGATTGATTCATCTTCGTTCATCTTCCTCTCTGTGCCGTCCGTTTAGGATAGGAGGATGTCGATCTTTCATGTAATTGTCCTGGCTGTCGTGCAGGGCCTGGCTGAACTTCTGCCGGTCTCCAGCTCTGCACATGTGGTCGTCGCGGAGAAGCTGATGGGGCTGGACCCCTCCTCGCCGCAGATGACGTTGTTGCTTGTCATGCTGCATACCGGCACGATGTTCGCTGTCATCGTCTACTTTTGGAACCAGTGGAAGAGGGCTTACTTCTCGAGCTCCGATGCGTTCCAGCGATTTGCGGTGCGGGTGATCTGGGCTACGGCGCTGACTGGGGTTCTTGGGGAGCTGATCAAGAAGGTGATTGAGAAGACTCTGTTCAAAGGAGCCGAGAAGGCAGAGATCGAACAACTGTTTGGGCGGCTGGATCTGATTGCCCCGGCGCTGCTGGCTGCGGGGATTCTGATCCTGATCGCTGGATTGCTGGAGAAGCGGCAGATGCTGGGAGCGGCTCCGAAGATCAACAGCACGCTGGGGCTGGGTGAGGGCAGCGTCACGATGCGGCAGGCGGGATGGATGGGAGCCGTGCAAGGGCTGGCACTTCCCTTCCGTGGGTTTTCGCGTTCGGGCTCGACGATCTCGGCTGGAATGCTGGTGGGGGCGTCGAAGGAGCGGGCGGAGCGGTTCAGCTTTGCGCTGGCTGTGGTATTGACTCCCGCGGTTGTGGGGCTAGAGGCGCTGCGGCTGGTGAAGGCGTCGCATGAGGCTACGGCTTCGGGCGTTCCGATCGATCTGCATGCCAGCCTTGTGACGAGTCTGCTGGGGATGGTGTTTTCATTCTTTGCCGGACTGGTGGCGCTGAGGTGGCTGAGCAGCTGGCTGGAGCAGGGCCGCTGGTATCTGTTTGGGATCTACTGCATTGTGGCTTCGTTCGTGGTGTTCTATCTGCACCATGTAGGCTACTGAAGATGTCTCGCCAGAGGGTGCGGGCTGCGGGTGTAGAGCCATGCCCAGAGGATCATGGGGATCTGCAGTGGCACACGCAGCCACTGCGCCCAGCTCTGGCCTAAGACACCAGGGAAATTCAGGTGGGCCATTGCCATGTACACGTTGGCGGGCCAGACGGCGATGAGGAGCGCTACCAATCCCCACGCGGCTGCTCGGCGGGTGGAGTCGACGAGCAGGCCGATTCCGCCCAGAAGTTCCGCGATGCCGCTTATCTGAACCAGCAGGAGCGGTTGAGGGAGCTGGGGCGGCATGATCTTCATGTAGGCGTCAGAGACGGCGAAGTGCAGGACTCCGCTTCCGATGAAGACAATCGACAGAAAGATTCTTCCGAGCCCCGCACTCTCGCTTGCGCGATCTTCGAGAATGACGCCCAATCGCGTTCCTTCCATAAGAACTGACGGGCCGGCAGTGGATTCTGCCGGCCCAATCGTAGACTTCCGCCCTAAATCTTACAGATGTAAACGCTGAATTTGCTACTTAGTATTTGCTACTTCGCGACTAACGCATCGCGGTGATTTTTTACGTAGTCGTGGGAGGTGAGGACGTGCGCCTGCTGCTCGGCCAGTAGCTGGCGGATGGGCAAGGGCAGATCCTGCTTTAGAGCGTCTTCGTACTCTTTCTTAGCGACGTCTTCGCCCTGTTCGGCTGTTTCGAGGAGGCCATGATCGCCGCCGCCGAGTTTGGCCTTGAGGTCGCCCCAGACGCGGTGGAGGGTGCCGGAGGTGGTGCCGGTCTCATGCACGTCGTGAACGCCGGCGCGGTGCAGCTCGTTTTCGAGCTCCGCACGGAAGTTGGCGCGCTTGAGGGACTCTGCGAGGAAGTAGCGCTTCAGGGTGTCGTCTTTGAGGTGCTCCCCGATGTCGGCGAAGCCTTTCTGACTGTCCTGCAGGGTGTTGATGACGGACTTCAAAACACGTTGCATCTCTTGCTGTTTGCTCTCGTCTGTCGCCATGATGTCCTCGGATACGTACTGAATTCGTGTGCGTGCGTTACGGCTGGAGCAGGGTCCGCCGGCTGAGTGCGATTCTCCTTCACCGGCGGCAAGCAGAAGAAATCGCGAAAATCCCGCTCCCCTGCCAGCCGTTTACTAAGGTCCGCCGGGAATAAAATCCGGCGGCGAATGTATGCTTTCGCGTACTGAAGACTATAGATGCAAGGTTTCGCCATGGGTTTGCATCCAGATACCCCAAACGCCGGATGGCCCTTTTGGCGGTGCCGCTCTGGGATAATCAAAGTTGCTCTGGTGGTTTACGGCCTTATCGAAGTTCGCCCGATCGTCCCGGCCGGAAGACGTGCCGCCGGGTACGGGAGAGGCCACGCGCACCTCCAGGAAGGCACCCCCAAATGAAGAGTCTTCGCCTCGTTACCACTCCGACGCGCAACCGGCGCTTGAATGAGATCCTCGGGCTGACGGTACTGGTCGCTGCCGGCCTACTGCTGTTGGCGATGGCGACCTACACGCCGACCGATCCCTCCTTCAGCACGGTGGGCGGATATGCCACAGGACGTCCGGCGCACAACTGGACGGGGATGGTGGGAGCTTACTTCTCCGACGCCATTCTGCAGATGATCGGCGTCGCGGCATTCTTTCTTCCGCTGGTCGCTGGACGGCTGGGACTTTGCTGGATGCGGTCGCGCCCGGCGGGCTCGCCGAAGGCCAAGCTTCTGGGGCTTGGGCTGTGGGTGATCTTTGCGCCTGCGGCGATTGCGCTGCTTCCCTATCATTTACACTGGCGCCATGCGCTGCCGGTGGAAGGGACTACGGGACGTCTGCTCTCCGATGCGATGGTGCACTACCTGAACCTTCCGGGTGCGAGCATCGTTCTCACGCTGATGGTTGCGCTTTCGCTGTATCTTGCCACGACGTTTACCTTCAACACGGCGGGGGAGTGGGCCTATATGCGGTTCGGCTTCCTGCATTCCATCTGGGCCCGGTGGACGAACTTCCGCAACCGCCGCGCGAACGCGAGGCTGCAGGAGCTGCCCGATGCGTTCGAGGCGCAGCAGGAGGAGTTCCGCAGCAAGCGGGAGCAGATGGAAGAGAAGGCTCGGCGCGCACGCGAGCTTGCAGAGGCCAAGGCAGAGAGCAAGACAGAAGAGAGCACCACGCTGCTGGGCAGCCTCTTTGGCTGGCTGGGACGCAGGAAGCGGCGTACGGAGCCGCTCATGGTTCCACCTGAGGACGACGGCGGAGAAGTCGCCTCGCCTGCGGGTTCGATGTGGCAGGCTATGCCGCGCACGCTGGTCGATGCTCCTCCGGTGACTGCGCTGGGCACGGCTGCCGCGGCGGTAGCGCCGTTTGCGGATGCACTGGCGAAGGCGGCTGCTCCGATCCATGCGGTGGACGACGTCTCCAACTTCGATAGTCCGCGCGGCTTCGACTTTGGGGAAGGACGGGTGGAGACTCCTGAGCTACGGCCTGCACGCACTCCGACTCCTATTCGCCCTCCGAATCCTCCTGTTGCAGCGCCGGTGCGGTCGGTTCCGATTGCTCCGTTTGCAGCGATGCCTTTGCCTGCGGCTGCCGATGAGTCCATCTCCTTCGGGAAGCGTGCGGATGCGGATATCAAGCCGGTCACCATCGTTCCGAAGAGCATCCGAGGCTACAAGCTGCCGCCGTCGTCGTTGTTGTACCGTAGCGATGAGCAGACGGTGGTTCGCGAGGAGACGCTGCGTGAGGAGGCCCGCATCCTGGTGGAGAAGTGCGCCGAGTTCGACGTCAACGGGCAGGTCACGCACATCAACCCCGGGCCGGTGGTCACGACCTTCGAGTTCCGTCCCGATGCAGGGGTTAAGGTGGCGCGCATCACCGGGCTCGCCGATGATCTGTGTCTTGCGATGGCGGCCGAGTCGATCCTGATCGAGCGCATGGCGGGGAAGAGCACGGTCGGCATCCAGGTGCCCAACAGCGAGCGCGAGACGATCTGGCTGCGGGATGTGGTCGAGTGCGAGAGCTTCGCGCAGTCGAAGTCCAAGCTGGCCATCGCGCTGGGCAAGGACATCAACGGACGGATCGTTACCGCCGATCTTGCCAGCATGCCGCATGTGCTGATCGCGGGCTCGACTGGTTCGGGTAAGTCAGTGGCCATCAATGCCATGATCATGAGCGTCCTGTTCAAGAGCACGCCGGAGCAGGTTCGCATGATCCTGGTCGACCCGAAGCGGGTTGAGCTTGGCATGTACGAGGGCATTCCGCATCTCTTTACTCCGATCATCACGGAGGCCAAGCTGGCGGCCAACGCGCTCCGCAATGCGGTACGTGAGATGGAGCGCAGGCTGAAGCTGCTTGCCGCGAATCATGTTCGCAACATCGACCAGTTCAACAAGCTCTTCGATCATGGCAGCGAGTATCTCTTTGAAGATCAGAACCAGGAGCCGTTGCCCTACATCATCATCATCATCGATGAGCTGGCCGACCTGATGATGCTGGACCGCTCGAATGTTGAGGAGTCCATCACTCGGCTGGCGCAGATGGCGCGTGCCGTTGGCATTCACCTAGTGCTTGCGACGCAGCGGCCCAGCGTGGACGTCATCACCGGCTTGATCAAGGCCAACGTTCCAACGCGTATGAGCTTCCGGCTCGCGACGAAGGTGGACTCGCGAACTATCATCGACTCGAACGGCGCTGAGAGCCTGCTGGGCCGAGGCGACATGCTTTACCTTCCTCCAGGCACCAGCCGTGTGCAGCGTGTCCATGCTCCGTTCGTGACCGAGAAGGAGATCTCCGCGGTTACGGCCTTCTGGAAGGCGCAAGGCGAGGCGGAGTATGTTCATGGCTTCCTCGAAGGACCCAAGGAAGAGAATGGCAAGGATGGAGATGGCGGCTCGGATGGCGAGACCGACGATCCGATGTACGACGATGCGGTGCGGCTGGTCTTCGAGTTCGGCAAGGCGAGCACTTCGTTGCTGCAGCGCCGTCTGCGCGTCGGGTATGGCCGTGCGGCTCACCTGATCGACATGATGTACAACGATGGCCTGGTAGGTCCGGCGGATGGATCGAAGCCACGCGAGATTCTGAAGTCACCGAGCTGGATCAGCGAAGTAGACGCGGCGATTCGTTAGTTCTGTTGTCTTTTTTATCCTAGTTCTATTGTCTTTTTTATCCTAAGTTCTGTTGTCTTTTTTTATCTTGGAAGCGCCCGGGAGGACCGCAGCGCGACCACGGCGAGGACGCAGACGACGATCATCAGCACGATCCAGATGAGGTCGGGATGCCGCTCCGCCGCGGAGCGCGTGTCGGGCCGCGCATGGTAGCCGACGTTTCTCTGCTCCGGGCCGAGCTGCGCCTGGATGAGATGGGCGGAGGGCGAGAACAACCGCGCAAAGTCGTACTGCGGCGTGGGCAGTGCGGCGTCGCCGTAGAAGAGCTCCGGCTTAGGGGCTACGGACGCGTCGAAGCAGAGCTGGCGCTGGCGCATCTCCAGCAGGACTTCGGTGATGGGAAGCGGGGCGTCGTCTCCGTTCTCGACCGCTACCTCCAACTGCGCACTCTCTTGAAGGTTCGACCCCAGCACAGCGGGGATGCTTAGTTGTTGTTGCCGAATCTCGCGGCCGGTCTGGTTGAGGTGCACGCGCAGGATGGCGCCGCTTATGCGCTCCACCTCCGTCTGATGGGCTGCATGCACGGACAGCATAACGTCGCGGCTGAAGTTTCCTTTGTACTCGGGAGCCAGCAGGAACGAGACGCGCTCGATCGGCAGCCTTGCGGGCAGGGAGGCCTTTGCGACGGTCTGATGGCCGCGTTGCTGGATGTCGCGGAGGGCGATGGCGGTGGTGTAGAGGGTCTGGGCCTCGCGGCTGGGTGGGACGGTCGCGCCTTGCACCATCTGCGGGGAGGCTGTAAACCCTACGGTGCCGGGTGCGGGAGAGGCAGTGAGGACGACGTGCAGGAAGCGGAGGTTCGACTCCTGCAGATGCAGGGTGGTGGTGTGGGAGAGATGCTGCGAGGTGAGATCGAAGAGGGTAAACTCTCCCAACTTCGTGGGCGTAGTGTCGGGCGAGTCGCCGCCTGTGACCGAGGCTGTGGCTAGATAGTCTTTGCCTGTGAGATCGAGCACGACGTCGGTATAGGAACGCGAGGGCATCTCGAGGTCGAAGACGATGCTTGCTCCGCGCATGCCGAGGTTGAGGACACGCGCGGAGTCGCTGTCGAGCTGCTCGGGTTCGCTTAGGGTTACGGCGTAGGGGATCTCGCGGCCGTCCTGGTAGAGGCGCAGATCCTTCAGCGAAGGCGCGGCGTTGGGGAAGATGCCGGGGTCGATGACGGAGCAGGCCTCGCCTCTTCCCTGCACCGCCATGACGCTGCGGTGATAGCGAAAGTACTGCTGCGGCTGCGTGGCTGGAGGTTGAGGGGCACCTTGAAGCCAGGCGGCGAGCAGAAGGACGGGCGCGAGGCTCATGGACGATCCTCTGTCGGAACCTCGGCTGGGATGCTGTCCTTCAATGCCAGCCAGTCCTTCTGATAGGCGAAGCTGACGGCCAGCAGCAGGGCGCCGAGAGCCATGAAGCTGGCTACGCGGTATCCCTGGCTGAGGTTGCGCATGTCGTAGAGGAAGGTCTTCGCGATGGTGTACACGATCAACAGTAGCGCCTGCCAGCGGATGAAGGCGGTTCGCTTCCAGAAGCCAACGGCGAGCAGAGCCGCTCCGTAGAGCATGAGGAAGGCCGAGATGGCCAGCGCCTGCTGGAGGGTGCCTTCGGAGTTCGCCGGGGTGCCGTTCCAGAGCGCGACGATCTCGTGCACGGTGGCGAAGATTGCGATCAGATTGATCGCGATGATGGAGCCTCCGGCGATGCGCGACCATACCGTAGGCAGCGCCGCCGGGCTAGAGGGGGGCTCGCTTTGCCTTACGTGGAGAGCGATCCAGCAGGCGATGGAGAAGGCCGCGATCCCGACCAGCGCCGTTGCAAAGCGGCGATTGAGGAACGCCACTTCGGAGAGATCGAAGCCGTATGCGGGGAGGAGGAGGCCAGCGAGTCCGAGGAGAAGCGCGACGATGGATAAGGCTCGCAGCACACGATAGGCGTCCGCTGGGGAGTCGTCCCGCGTTGAACGGGCGGAGGCGAGGCGCGCCGCGACCCACAGCAGCGCCGCTCCTTCCACCAGCCAGGAGACGGTGATCCAGCGGCCGCTGATCTTGAGAGGAATTGCGATGGTGAGAAAGACGATCGCAAGGGACAGGTGAACGGCAGAGGCCGCGGTGCTTTGCGGCAATCGCATGATGGCGAGATAGGCCGCGGAGAATAACAGCACCATCCATGGAAGCCAGCCATGATAACCGGAGCTCTGCAGCACGGCGTAGAACGCCAGCGAGGCGAAGACCGCGTTCGCCAACGGCAGCAGGATCTCGGTAATGATGCTGGGGTGTGGGGAGGTTGGGCTCTGACTTTGAGGCTTCCGTGATGCCAGGAGCGGGACACCGGCGAAGCTGAGGAAGAAGAGAGCGATGAAGACGGAGGTGAGGCCGAGTTGGTCCGCCGAGTAGAACTGCACGTACCATCCGATGAAGTAAGCCACGGTGGCTGGGAAGACGCCGATCAAGAGACGAGGCCAGGGTCTGAGGCGGACGAGGACGATGGCGGCGACGTCCATCGCGAGGAGATAGGTGAAGAGGAAGCTCTCGTGGTTGCCGCCGGTTGAGAGCAGCAACGGAGTGGCGCAGCCTCCGATGAGCGCGTAGGCGGCGAGTAGTTGGGCGTTCTGGGCCCACGCCATATAGGCGTTCCATGCGGTGACCAAGAGCATGGCCGCTAAGGCGACGCTCTCGGGGAGCAGATGGTAGATCTGAAACGCCGCCCACAGGGAGAGGTAGAGGACTCCACTGCCTACAGCTTTCAAGGAGTAGGAGAAGGCGGAGAACCCCCGGTTGCGAAAGCGCTCGGACCAGACCACCAGCCCGGCTCCCGCGATCAGGCCGGCCAAGATTCGCCCGGTGGGTCCGATCCACTGATTATCGATCGCCAGCTTCATAAACCAGGTCACACCAATGAGCAGAGCTACGATGCCGACACGGCTGAAGATCTGTGAGCCTAGGCGATCTTCCAAGGATCTGGGGTTGGCTGGGGCTGCGGCGGAGTGTGCAAATATCTGCGCAGCGGCACTTGTTGTAGGCTTCGGAGGTGGAGGCGCAACTTCGGCTGCTTCAGCGGGATACTGCTGGTTGGTTACGCTCTCGCCTTGTGGGGAGAGCGTTGCACGAAGGGTGGCCACCTGCTGCTCGAGTGCAGTCACTCTGGCAGCGAGGGCCGCGAACTCCTCGGACTTAGCCGATCCACTTAGTGCTTGTTGATGCTCTGAATCGAACTCGAAATCACGGCCCATAAAAACTACTCTAACGCCATCCTTACCATCAAAGCTTGCTGTAAGTTCCCTTTTCACCCGATGAATACTGGCAACAGACCAATTCGCCTTCTACTGATCGAGGATGATGAACTGACCCGCGAGGTTTTGACGCTTCAGATCGAAGCCGAGGGGTATGTTCTCGAGACCGCCGACTCCGGGGATGCGGCTTTGCGCCAGTTGAAGGAGACAGCGCAGCTTCCCGAGACTGTACTGACGGATTTGCAGATGCCTGGCGTCTCGGGCCTGGAGCTGGCGCGGGAGCTTCGCTCGCTGGCGAGCGCTGCAGGGGTTGAGGGGATGGTCTTGCTGGCGATGAGTGCGAGCCATCCTGGCAGAGAGCTTCTCGCTGCTTATGATGGCTTTCTTGCGAAGCCTTTCACGATGGAGCAGCTTGCTGTGGCGCTTGCCGGCGAGGGCGGCCGAGCTTTAGAGAGCCAGCAAGGGGACTCAGGCGAGGAGTTAGCAGCAGATGTCCCTAGTCTGGACGAGACCATCTATCTGGACGAAACCACCTATGGACGGCTGAAGACATCTCTTCCAGCCGCCCAGTTACAGGAGCTTTATGCGCTCTGCATTAGCGACGCCCAGACACGGATCGAACGCATGCGTGTTGCAGGCGCCTCTGGAGACGATGCTACCTTCCATGCGGAGGCGCATGCCATCAAAGGCAGCTCGAGCATGGTGGGGGCGATCGAACTGCAGCGGCTTGCCGCCGCGGCGGAGACATTTGGCATCCAACATGCTAATTATGTAGTTTCACTCGATGAAATGCTGAAAGCGTGCGAACGGCTGCGGAGTATGCTGGTCGCACACGAACACCGGGCGATCTAAAGCAATTCTCCTGTTGCTGTGGAGTGGATGAAGTTGAGAAGTGCCGTTTTTCTTGATAAAAAACGGCCATAGATTCGAAGCCTCTCCTATAGACCCACAGGAGAATTGCTAGAGCAAGCATGGACACAGGACGTCAGGAGAAGGCACGTATGAATCAAGCGGTCAAGAAGTCCAACGAAGCTCCACTCGGCTTGGCGTCCATTCGAATCGTAGTGGCTGACGACCACCCTGTCGTGCGCTTCGGGGTGAAGAACATGCTCATGAGCGAGCCTGGCTTTGAGGTGGTGGGCGAGGCTGAGGATGGCGACGTCGCCATCACCCAGACGCTGGAGCTGGAACCTGACATTCTTTTGCTTGATCTCGCGATGCCGCGCCTGCCGGGGCTGGAGGCGATGCGCGCCATCATGAGCCGCTCGCCGCGGGTAAAGATCATTCTGCTTACCGGCACGATTTCAACGCAACAGATCATCGAGGCGCTGCAGATCGGCGCTCGCGGCATCATCCTGAAGGACTCGGTCGCAGGCGATCTGTCGCAGGCGCTGCGTGCGGTGCTCTCGGGCGACTATTGGATCGGCGGCGAACGCGTCGTCAACCTGCTGCGCGCGCTCCGCGAACTGATGGAGAAGGCTGCAGCTATCCCCGAGCGTAAGACGTATGGACTGACGCCGCGTGAGCTCGAGGTCACGACTTGCATCGTCGAAGGATGTAGCAATAAGGATATTGCGAGGCAGTTCACGATTAGCGAGGAGACGGTGAAGCGTCATTTGTCGAACGTCTTCGACAAGACGGGCGTCTCCACACGCCTGGAGCTGGCGTTGTTTGCCATCGCACATAAGCTGGTCGCGCTCGACAGCTAATGCTCTTGGCTAATGCGCTCGGAAGGGCCTTCGCGAGGGTGCGTGGGCCGCTTCGGTAAAATGGGTGTATGACCGACGGCGTAACTTCAGACTTATCCAACATTGCAGATCTTCTGGTCATCGGAGCCGGGCCTACGGGGCTGGCATGCGCCATCGCGGCACAACGTGCGGGCTTCTCCGCCGTACTGGTGGATAAGGGCTGCCTGTGCAACTCGCTCTTTCACTACCCCTCGAACATGACGTTCTTCACCACGCCGGAGCTTCTGGAGATCGGGGATATGCCCTTCTCCAGCCCCAACCAGAAGCCCAACCGTAACGAGGCGCTGGAGTACTACCGCAAGGTGGCGGAGCACTATCGCCTCGAGGTTCGACAGTATGAGACGGTGAACTCGGTCAGCGGAAGCGATGGCGACTTCACCGTGCATACCACCGACCGCTTTGGACGCATCTCGCAGCACCGCGCCCGCAAGCTGGTCGTCGCCACGGGCTACTACGATCTGCCCAACTACCTCGGTATTCCTGGCGAGGATCTGCCCAAGGTGATGCACTACTATCATGAGCCGCATCCGTTCTATGGACTCGACGTGGTGGTGATCGGAGGCAAGAACTCCGCCGCCATCGCGGCGCTCGATCTCTGGAGGCACGGCGCGCGCGTCACGCTGGTGCATCGAGGCGCGGAGATGCATCGCCACGTCAAATACTGGATCCTGCCGGACATCAACAACCGCGTCGCCAACGGCGAGGTCACTGCGCACTTCAGCAGCTCGGTCACGAAGATCTCAGAGGATGATGTGACCATCGCTACGCCTCAAGGGGAGCTTACTCTTCCGAATCACTTTGTCTTTGCCCTGACGGGATATCATCCGGACTTCAGCTTCATCGAAGGGCTGGGCGTAAAGCTGGACGCGGAGAACGACCGCTGCCCCGTCTGCGATCCGGCGACGCTGGAGAGCAACGTCCCGGGGATCTACCTCGCGGGCGTCATCGTGGCGGGAGAGCGCACCAACGAGATCTTTATCGAGAACGGGCGCTTCCATGGCAAGCTTATCGCGGACCATCTCTCCTCCAGCGTGCTGGACCACAACGCGCAGGATCAGAGGCAGCCGGTCTAGCCGATTACGCGGCGCATGAATCCGCGGATGCCAAGCCAGCTCAGCAGGGCCAGGAAGACGCAGAGCATCCCAACGATCAGCGCCTGTGGCATATGAGGAAGCACGGGAGTCAAGGCGGCGCGCAGTCCTTCGCTCATGTAGACGATGGGATTGATCAGGACCCCGATCTGCAGCCAGCGGATGTGATTCAAGGCGGCCCAGGGATAGTAGACGCAGCCTAGAAATGTAATTGGCATCACTACTACGCCGAAGATCAGTCCGATCTGTTGCGGCTTTACGCTGGTGCCGATGGTGAGGCCGAGCGCACCCGAGGTCAGGCTGGCAAGCACCAGCACCGCGAGCAGAAAGGGCCAGCTCGTGACATGGGCCGCCACCGGCGTCGAAGGGATGTAGTACGCCAGCGGAAAGACCACCGCTGCCGCGATCATGCTCTGCAACGCTGAGAAGCACATCTTCTCGATTGCAACCGCGGCCACCGGCAGCGGACACATCACACGGTCGTCGATCTCGCGGGTTACTCCGAACTCCTGAGCCAGCGGCAAGGCTACCGCGGCGATTCCACTGAACATGATCGCGACCGCCATCAGCCCGGGCAGCAGCACTGTGCCGAAGTTGGCTCCGGCCATGGAAGCGGTCGGGTTCATCGCCGCGCCGCCGCTCATGTGCGGCATGATGAAGGTAAAGACGAAGAGAAACAGCAGCGGATTCATGCAGACGCGAATGATGAAGGGGAAGAGCTCGCGCCGCAGAACGTACAGGTCGCGCAGGAAGAGTCCCGCAAACGCACGCGTGTACTGTACGGACCGGGAGGCCTCTTTGTTGGGGCTTACCTTCGATTCCAATGCAACTTCGGTCATGCTCATGGTTCGCCTCCCGCTGCCTGGGCTACTCGCGCAGATCTCTGCCGGTCAATCGGATAAATACGGTCTCGAGGCTGGTTTCATTGATGGTCAGGTCGCGCAGGCCGTATAGATTCGCCTCCTGCACGATCTCGGAGAGCAGGCCTTCCGCGCCTTCGGCGAAGATGCGGACGCCCTGATCGGTCGCCTCCACGCTGGTCACGCCGTTCAGCGTATTCAGCCGCGCCGTCAGCGCCTGGATTCCCTTCCGGTCCTTCAGGTCCAGCATATACACACGCTGCGCGCCGATGGAAGCCTTCAGCGCAGCGGGGGTGTCCTCTACCAGAATTTTACCGTGGTCGATGATTGCCACGCGGTCGCACAGCTCGTCGGCCTCTTCCATGTAGTGGGTGGTCAATACGACCGTGATGCCCTCCTGGCGCAGTCCGCGGACTGCGTCCCACATGGCGATACGGCTCTGCGGATCCAGGCCCGCGCTGGGCTCGTCGAGAAAGAGCACCTTGGGCCGGTGCGCGATGGCGCGCGCGATCTGCACCCGCTGGGCCAGGCCGCCGGAGAGCTGCGAGGGATAGGCCGTGGACCGCTCGGTCAGGTGGAACTGCTCCAGCAACTGCTCCGTCCGGGCCCTGGCCTCTGGGCGTGAGAAGCCGAAGTACAGGCAATGAAAGTGGATGTTTTCAAAGATGGTGCAGGCGCGGTCCAAGGTGTTGTACTGCGGGACGACCCCGATGCCCTTGCGGGCGATGGCCGGAGCCGAGACGACGTCGATTCCCGCGATCCTTACCTTGCCGTGGGTTGGCAGAGCACGCGTCGTGCAGATGCTGATGGTGGTGGTCTTCCCCGCGCCGTTCGGGCCGAGTAGACCGTACAGTTCGCCCTCCCGGACGTTCAGGTCGATCCCATTGACGGCGACTACCCTTTGTTTGCCCTCATATATCTTTTGAAGCCCTTCAATCTCGACAATCAACGCAGACCATCTCCCCGCCGCCGGCATTCCTGGACAGCCCGGTCTTCCCTAAACGTTAGGCCTTCCGATTATAAGCAACCCTACCGTTGGACGTTGGGCCGTACCTTTATGCCGTCCACAACCGTGTCCCCCGGACTCAACACCACCAAATCACCGTCTTTTAGACCGCTGATCACCTCGATCGCCACCCCGAGATCCCGGCCCAGGACGATCGACCGGAAGTGGGCGGTGTTGTCCGAGTCGACCACCACGGCTTGCGGACCGGCCGTACGGACCATCAGGGCGTTTGCAGGCAGCAACACCGGCAATGTCCCTCCGTGAGGGATATCTACGATCACATTGGCATACATTCCCGGTAGGATGCGTCCATCGTTCTTCAGGTCCACCTCGATCAGCAACGTGCGTGTGCCTGGATCGATGCTGCTGCTGGTGCGGGCGACGATTCCGGTATAGGTCTGTCCGGCCAGCTCTCGAACGGCGACCTTGGCCACCTGACCCTCGCGCAGCCCGACGGCGTTCGTCTGGGGAACGTTAGCGAAGACACGCACCGTATCGGCCTGACCGATGGTGAACATCTGCGTCACGCCGGTCTGACTGCCGGAGCTGATCAGCGAACCGTTATCGATGGAGCGGGATAGAACGATCCCCGAGAAGGGGGCGATCACCCGCGCGAAGGAGGCTTGCTCGGAGAGGTTGCGTACGTTGGCCTCGCTGGCGGCTACATTCGCCTGGGCTGCGATGACGCTGGCGGCGTCCGCTCCGAACTGGGCACGCTTCTGGTCCGCATCCTGCTGCGCCACGACTCCTTCGCCTTGCAGGCTCTGCCAGCGTTGGTTGGTGGTCTTGGAGAGATCCGCGTTCGCCTGGGCCTGGGCTACCTGCGCCTTGGACTGCGCCAGCGAGGCCTTGGCCTGCAGCAGCGCCTGCTCGGTCTGCGGATCGTCGATCACCGCCAGCAACTGTCCCTTCTTCACGCGGTCGCCGATATCGACGTACCGCGCCTTTACATAGCCGGAGGTGCGGGCGTAGATCGGCGTCTGCGCGAACGCCTCGATGCTCGCGGGCATCTCGAGGTGGCCGCCCGCTTCGCCCGCCTTCAGCCGCGTTGCCAACACGATCGGAGGTCCGGAGGCCGCCTCTGCCTCCACCTTCAGCGAATCGCGATGGCGCAACTTGGGCAACAGGGCGATGACGCCGACGACGACCAGGAGGGCGAAGAACGCCATCGCCGACAGATAGGGAGTACGGTTGCTGCGTTCCGGAGCTGCGGGTGTAGTCAGAGTCATTGGGTCTCTCATAATCAAAAGTCTGCGTGCGGGAAGCCGTTCCAGGACGGAGGCTTTCGCCTCCGCCCCTTACTCCGGCACCTCTTCCATCTGCAAGGCGGAGCTCTCGCCCTTGCGCAGACGGCTGTAGATCAAAGGAACAACCAACAAGGTAGTAAAGGTGGCGACGAGCAGGCCGCCGATCACGGCACGGCCCAGCGGAGCATTCTGCTCTCCGCCCTCGCCCATGCCCAGCGACATCGGAAGCATTCCGATGATCATCGCCAATGCCGTCATGAGCACCGGACGCAGACGCGTGGCGCCTGCGGACTCCGCGGCTTCGAGGGACGTCATTCCGGCGGCCCGCTGATCGTTTGCGAACGTCACCATCAGGATGGAGTTGGCGGTCGCCACTCCCACGGTCATGATCGCGCCCATCAACGACGGCACGTTGAAGGTTGTGCCGCTGAGGAAGAGCATCCACAGAATGCCGCACGCAGCGCCGGGAAGGGCGGTGAGGATGATGAAGGGATCGAGCCAGCTCTGGAAGTTCACCACCATCAGCATGTAGACCAGCAGCACGGCAAAGATCATTCCCAAGCCGAGGCCCAGGAACGACTCGTGCATGCTCGTGACCTGTCCGCGCACGGTGAGCTGCGCTCCGGGGGGCAGATGTTTGCGATAGCCTTCCAGAATCTTGTCGATGTCGTTGGAGACGCCGCCGAGGTCGCGGCCCTGGGTGTTCACAAAGACGTCGAAGACCGGCTGCAC
Organism: Granulicella sp. dw_53; assembly: GCF_018449545.1. Classification (GTDB taxonomy): domain Bacteria; phylum Acidobacteriota; class Terriglobia; order Terriglobales; family Acidobacteriaceae; genus Edaphobacter. Next base: position 97,729 of record NZ_JAAVUR010000004.1, read on the forward strand.
GTTGTAGTGGTTGGTGATCGCCGGGCTGGTAGCGTGGCGCACCTGGGCGAGATTGCTGAGCACCTGCGGGTTCTGCGGCTGGCCGTTGGGGCCTAGCGGAGACGATCCGTCGCCGGAGGTAATCGGAATGCTCTTCAACTGATCGACGGTGGAGATCTTGTACTGCGGCGTCTGCACGACGACCTGGTAATTGACCCCGTTCTGCGGGTTCAGCCAGTAGTTCGGCGACGCTTGTCCACTGCCGGAAAGCGCGAACAACATACTGTTCGCGACGTTCGACTCGGTCAGCCCGATCGTCTGGGCGCGGCTTCGGTCCACATCGACGCGCAGCTCCGGGGCGTAGACCACCTGGTTCAGGTGGACGTCCACGGCTCCGGGGACGGCGGCGACGTCCCGCCGGATCTTCTCCGCGATATCGAGATTCGCCTGGAACTGCCGTCCGCTGATCTGGATGTCGATCGGTGCGGGCAGGCCGAAGTTCAGAATCTGATTCACGATGTCCGAGGCCTGGAAGTAAAAGATCACATCCGGGAAGCGCTCATGCAGCACCTTTCGCAGGCGCTCCCGGTACGCGGCAGTCGGGTGGTGCTTCTCGTCCAGCGAGACCAGGATCTCTCCGTCCTGCACGTCGGTGAGGCTTCCATCGCCGAAGGCCAGGTTGAAGCTTCCGTTGGGGATGCCGATGTCGTCCAGTACGATCGCCAGCTCGTTCGCTGGGATGACCTCGCGGATCGTGGACTCCACGCGGGTAAAGAGCTGCTCTACCTCTTCGATTCGCGTTCCTGGCGCGGCGCGGACGTGCAGCCGGAAGGTGCCCGCGTCCACCGTGGGGAAGAAGTCCTGGCCGATAAAGGGCACCAGCAGAGAGGTGAGCAACGCGAAGAACGCAAAACATCCCAGGGTGAAGCGGGCGTGTCCTAGAACCCAGACGAGGACGGCCTGATAGCGTAGCCGCAGCCGCTCGAATCCAGCGTTGAAGCGATGGTGGATCCGCCAGATCGGTCCGCCACTGGCCGAGGCCGCTTCGTGGCCCTGCTCGTGGTCCTGGTACATCTCGACTTCACCGGCGAGGAGAAACTTCACCATCGTCGGGACCAGGGTTCTGGATAGCAGGTAAGAGGCCAGCATCGCGAAGACCACAGCCATCGCCAAGGGCGTGAACAGGCTCTTCGCAGCGCCCGAGAGGAAGACCACCGGAACGAAGACGATACAGATCGCCAGCGTCGAGACGAAGGCCGGGACAGCGATCTGCGCCGCTCCATCGAGAATCGCGGGCTCCAGCTCCTTGCCCTCGCCGAGATTGCGGTGGATGTTCTCGATCTCTACGGTCGCGTCGTCCACCAGGATGCCTACGGCCAGCCCCAGACCGCCGAGGGTCATCGTATTCAGCGTCTGGCCGAAGAGCTTCAGGATGATGATCGAGGTCAGGATCGACAACGGAATCGAGATGGCCACGATGACCGTGCTGCGCCAGCTTCCCAGGAAGAGCAGAATCATCAGAGCCGTCAACGTGGCGGCGATGGCGGCTTCTTTCACCACCCCCTGCAGAGCCGCGCGCACGAACAGCGACTGGTCGAAGAGCAGCGTCGTCTTCAGCTCTGGAGGCAGTCCGGCGGTGATGCGGGGCAGCGCGATCTTTACCTTCTTCACGATGTCCAAGGTGGAGGCGGAGCCTGCTTTCAGAATCGTCAGCAGCGCGGCCCGCTGGCCGTTGACCCGCACGATGTTCTGCTGGATGGCGAAGCCTTCGTGCACCTGCGCTACGTCCCGCATGTACACCACGGCTCCGTTCGAGCTCTTCACCGGCAGATCGTTCAACTGCTCCAGCACGGTGGGGCTTCCGTTGGTGCGGACGATGTAGTCCATCGTTCCGACCTTCGCCGTTCCTGCGGGCAGGATCAAATTCTGCGCGGTGAGGGCGTTCACCACATCCGTGGGCGACAGTCCCTTGGAGTACAGCGCACCCAGATCCAGGTCCACCGTCACATTCCTGGCCTTGCCTCCGTAGGGCTGCGGAACCTGCGCGCCTTGCACCGTCGCCAGCTGGGTTCGCACGAAGTTCGATCCCAAGTCGAAGAGGTCCGACTCGGAGAGCTTGTCGCTGGAGAGCACGGCCTGCAGGATCGGCACATTCGAAGCGCTGAACTGCAGCACGAAGGGCGAGGTACTGCCGGGCGGGAGGATGCGCAGAATCGTCTGATTCACCGACGTCACCTGCGCCACAGCCGCCTCGATCTTGGCTCCCGGCTGGAAGAAGATCTTGATAATCGAGATGCCGCTGACCGACTGCGACTCAATGTGCTCGATGTCGTTGACCGTGGTCGTCATGGCGCGCTCGCTGACGGTCGTGAAGCGCTTCTCCATCTCGTCGGGACTGGTGCCGCTATAGGTCCAGATCACCGTGACCACCGGAATATCGATGGTCGGAAAGATGTCCGTACTCATGGTCAGAATGCTGACGATACCCATTACTAGGATCAGCAGCGACATCACCACAAAGGTGTAAGGCCGTCGCAGCGCAAGTCGAACAATCCACATCTCAGTTCCCCTTCTTTCGCGCCAGGCGGAAGAGTGTCGGTCCGATACAAGCTACATTGATTGCCGGTGTAACCATTGTTGCATCGAGAGATGGTTCCGTCAGCCCCTTTGCGCAGCCGTCCATCTCCGACTCCCTATTGTGCCGATGCATCTGGTGACCTGCCTAGTAGAACCGTCGTACGACGGTAAAGATTTGGTCGATTACCGAACCAAGTGTGCGCTACACGGCCTCCACAAGGTGGGCACGAGGAACACACATCCGCGAATCGCGGAAAACTGCCAGTTTTAGGGTTCTCTTTAAGGACGTTGGCCCACCCGATTCTGTTGCAAAAAACCTTTGGACTCCCGTTCATTTGCAGGGAGGAGTTAGAATGAACCCATGTCCAAAGGCTGGGAGAGCAAGTCCATCGAAGAACAGCAAGCCGAGAGGCTGACCCAGGCTGCAGCGCCAAAACAGGCCGTTCCCACCGGCCGCGTGGAGGAGGCGGAGAAGAAACGCAAGCTCCAGGCACTGCAGTTGCAGCGCGAACGCATCCTCTCCGAGCGCACCTCGAGCCCTCACCGCCGCACCGCCCTCACCAACGCCCTCGCGGACATCGAAGAGAAACTGGCCGAGCTCGGCTGGACCATCCACCTCTAAACAGAAGCTTCCGGCCCTCTATCCGCGCCGATGGAAGGTCACTGCGTTCCCCTGATCGATCGTGGTCATCACGATGGTATGGATATTTACGTGTGCAGGCCGACCAGCGGCCCAAACGATGGCATCCGCGATATCCTCCGGCTGCAAGGGCGTGATGTTCTGGTAGACCTTCGCGGCACGGCCTTCGTCGCCGCGAAACCGCACCTTGCTGAAGTCCGTCTCCACCATCCCCGGATCGACTGATGTTACTCGCACCGCCGTTCCCATCAGGTCCAGCTTCAAACCCTCGCTGATCGACTTCTCCGCCGCCTTGGTCGCGCAGTACACCGCTCCGTCCGCATAGGTGATGTAGGCAGCCGTCGAACCCAGGCTGATGACATGCCCGCGGTTCCGCGCCACCATCCCCGGCACCACCTGCCGCGTGACATAGAGGAGTCCCTTGATGTTGGTGTCGATCATCTCTTCCCAGTTCTGCGGATCGTCCTCGTAGACCTTCGCCAGACCGCGGCTCAGCCCCGCATTGTTGACCAGGACATCGATCTCGGTCCATCCCTCCGGCAGCGTCGAAAGCGTGGAATTCACCGCTCCCCGATCGGTCACGTCCAATGCAAATCGATGGACGCCTGCCGCGCCCGCCCTAAGAAGCTCCTGCTCCAGCTCCTCCAGACGCTCCACCCGCCGCGCGCAGATCAGCAGTTTGCAGCCCTCTTGCGCAAATGCCAACGCCGTTGCTCGACCGATGCCCGAGCTTGCCCCCGTCACCAGTACCGTACTTCCGCTAAGTTTGCTCATGCCTTCTCTTATAAACAAAAAAAGGAGAGGCCGCATAGGGCGGCCTCTCCTTCTCCCCTCTCGCGAGGTCTTACTGCGGAGTCGTCCCAGCCTCAGGACCGCTCTGCTGGATACCAATCGCATCGCCCGAAACGACCAGCTGAACGCGCCGATTCTGCGCACGCCCCGTAGCCGAACCGTTGTCCGCAACCGGGTTGTTCTTGCCGTAACCGGCAGCCGAAATATTATTCATCTGCACACCCTGAGAGACCAGGAAGTCACGCACTGCAGAAGCCCGATTCTCCGAGAGCTTCTGGTTGTAGTCATCGCCGCCGACGCTATCCGTATAGCCTTCGACCTGCAGCTTCAGCCCCGGATACGCCTGCAGAATACCGGCGACCTTGGCCAGGCTGACCTTGGTCTCGGTCTTCAACGTGTACTTACCGGTGTCGAAGAGCACATCGGACATGTTCACAATCAAACCGCGGGCCGTCTCGCTGGTAGCCAGAACGCTGTTCAACTGCGCACGCAGCTTCTCACGAATCGAATTGGCGTTGTCTGCACTCTTATTCGCCTCGGCAGCCCGCGCTCTGGCGTCTGCTGCTGCAGCTTCGGCGCGTGCACGATCCGCATCCGCCTGGGCCTTGGCAGCCTGCGCCTGAGCCGCATCCATCTGCGATTGCTGGGCCTGAGCCTGTGCATCCCGCTTGGCGAGCTCTGCGTTCAACTGACGCTCGGCCGCCTGCTTGCGCAAAGTCACTAACCGCGCATCCTCAGCCCGCTGTACCGCCTGCCGCGCAAAGGTGATCTCCATCTTGCGATCGCCCTTCTTGTTGCTGTCGATGTCGGCTGCGTTCTTCAGGTCTTCCTGTGCCTCACGCATAATGTCGGCGGCATACTTATCCGCGCCTGCATTCTGCGCGATCCGTACGGCGTTGTTGGCTTGGTAGAACTCCAACGGAGACCGCTCATCGCGCGTAATCGGGTTCCTTACACTCTTGGAGCCGTCCGTATCCGCATAGGTGCCACGCGGAAGCAGGGCATAGTGTGCATTCACCTTCTCGAGAACGCCCGAGGTCTTGTCGTTTTGAATCACGTTTTGCAGAACGACCACATCGCTCGGTTGCGAGACGGAGAAGTAAGGCTCCGCCGTCACGATCATGCCGAAGGATTGCAGTGCAGTCGTCACATGAATGGTGTTCTTATTGCCCGACGGAAGGATCTCGCCAAGATTCGCTGGCCGACCATCCGCACTGATTCCCCAAAGGACATAGGTCAGATACTCCGGACCGAATCCGTTCGCAGGGGTGAGCCCTTCGAACTTCGCGTCGACCGTGATTCCGCCGCGCTCGCTCTCAACCTTTGCTTCGCCCTTGGCCATCGGCAGAAGCGTCGTGCCTTTGAAGCCGATGGTCGTGGAACCACTGCGGTGCAGATAGTTCACTGCATCCAGGTCACGCTGTACAACCTTCACACGATAGAGATAGATCCCATCCTGCTCTTTGATGCCGTTCCGCTCCGGCTTTTCCTGACCGGGCATCGTAGCGGTGGGATTTGGTTCCTGCGCATTCAAAGTGATGCTGCTTAGACCAAGTGAACTTCCAATAAAAAGAGCCAGTGTAATCCGGCCTGTCAAAGTTCCTGTCGTGCGTTCCATCGCTCGTTCTCCTTGCCGTATCGGCGTTAGCCGTGAACACAAGGGATTCGAGGCGAATCACGGCTACATCATGCGATGCCAATACAGAAACAAAGGTAGTCCGGCTAAAAGATTCCATATAAAGAAAGAGCCCGCTCTTCCTCCGTCGAAATGACCGGAAAAGAAGCGGGCTCGAAGTCAAAAATTAATGAAGTTTATAAACGTGCGCCTAAGCGTGCGAAGGATGCGCGCCAGACCGGTGAACGAAGTGATACGGAGGCCAAGGGCCGGAGAGCTGCATGCTGCATTCCTTCAGCTCTTGTGTCGCTGACGAGTACTTATTCTGGTATCGCTCGACCGTCTTGTTGTCGATCAGGTGCGCGATATCTAGCAGCATCTTGCCGGAGTCCATGCGTTTGCAGGTGATCTCCTCCGCGAGCGGAAGGAACATGCGGTGCATCTGGATGGACAACGCGCGCGCCTTGGACTGGCGCTCCCGCTGCCGGCTCGCGCTCTCGCGCAGGCTGGTCAGATACTCCTGTCCCACGGTCATATTGCGGGCCGAGTTGCCAGGGCAGGTATCGTCGACGAGCACCTTGAGATGCATCTCCGCCTTGCCGCGCAGACGCTCTACATTGGCCTGGAAGTGACGTTGGTTGGAACGGACCGACCGCCGGAGCGAGTCGTCATCCTGAAACGTGGTACCGAAACGGAACGGCAGTACTGTGGAGTGCTTGAAGCATTCTGCAATAACGCGGGCGTGATCTTTGGCGGGTTGTTGACCGGACTCCTGGATGCGGGCGTTGTCCTCGGGGCTGTGTTCAGAGACGATGACTGCGAGATCGCTGGCAGGAAACAGGAACGTTTGGTTCCCAAACAGACCCGAGACTCCCGTAAGGGGCATCGGGCGACGGTGGCGGCAGAGCTCAGGAAATGCCTGTCGTTCGGCAATACAGTAGGCGTACCATGCCATGGTTTTGTACCTTCCTCAATACGCTGAGGGGTCTTACTGCCCCGTCAGGAAGTGGTAGTGATCTCAATCCAGATTTGGTCGGAGATTGCTCATTTAAAAACGCTTACACTGGCCGTGACCCGGAGGAAAACGTCTGATAAAACGCTTTCGATCCGAGCCGAAACGGATACTATGCCTCTTTATGGATGATTGGCAATATCAATCTCGCATTTGTGACAGCAACAGTTCGGCACTTTCCGGAAATGCAGAATTCCCCAGCAAATTGACGATTTAGGCCCTTCCGCCCAAGCCAAAACAAGTCCGTCCGCTGCCATTTAAGCCGCCCGGCGCCCCACCGCCGAAGCGCATCTTCCAATTTATTCCCGTTTCGTATTCGAATCCGAGGCCACCACGGCAGACTTTTCCGCCTCTTTGCGCCACGACGGCGGACCATCGGAGGCCTCCCGTTTCGCCAGTGCATCCTCGGGGCTCGATATTCCAACCAGACGCAAAACCTTTCCAAGCGCACGAACGACAGGGTGCATGAGTTGTCTCCTTATCAGGTAGCCTAAGCTAAATTAACCAGATGAGCAGATTTCAGCCCTTCCCCCCCCGAGGCTCCGTCCTCGCGAGCGGTCTCTTCGCCTTTTCTCTGGCAGCCGGCGTTCTGATGTTCCAACCTGCCACCGCAGCGGCTCAGACACCCCCGGCTCCTGCCCCTGCGCCCAAGCCCGCGCCAGACGTCCTTATCTTCACCAACGGCGATCAGCTCACGGGCACTCTCGAACGCGGGGTCGGCGATTCCATCGTCTTTAAGAGCGATATGGCCGGCGAGATCACCGTTCCCCTGGATAAGGTGAAGGAGCTGCGCTCGAACTCCAACTTCGCCGTCCTGCGCAAGGACGTCCCCCTTACCCGCAAGGCTGTCGAGGCTGGAACCATTAAGCTCGACGACGGTAACATCACCGTCTCCAGCTCCAGCTCCAGCCGAACCATCGAGACCATCCCCGTCAAGCAGCTCGCCTTCATCATCGACTCCCCCACCTACACCAATGAGCTCGAAGGGCATAAGAAGCCCTGGCAGGGCTGGAACGGATCGATCACCGCTGGCGCTACCATCGTCCGCTCTACCCAGACCGGATCCAACTTCAATGCCAGCGTCACCGCCATCCGCGCCATCCCGACCGTTCCTTACCTTCCCAAGCGCAGCCGCAGCATCTTCAACCTCTCCGAGACCTATGGGAAGCTGACCCAGCCGGCGGTCCCCCAAAGCAACATCATCGCCTCCGTCACCAAGACCAACATCTTCCACACCGACTTCGAGCAGGACCAATACTTCAGCGCCCGCTTGTACGCACTAGGAACCACCTCTCTGGATCACAACTTCTCCCAGGGCCTCGACCTGCAGCAGGTCTACGGCGCAGGAATCGGCTGGACTCCCGTTCAGAACGCGAAGCAGCAGCTCGACCTTACCGTCAACATCCACTACGAAAAGCAGACCTTCGAGCTGGACGCCAGCAACCAGAACCTGATCGGCGCCACCATCGCCGAGAACTACATGCGCAACCTCCCGGGCAAACTGGTCTTCACCGAGTCGCTCAACGCCCTGCCCGCCTTCAATAACTCCAACGCCTACTCCGCCAACGCCACCGCCGGCCTGGCCCTGCCCGTCTACCATCGCCTCAGCGTCAGCTTCAACACCACCGACAACTTCCTCAACAACCCCTCACCCGGATTCAAGAAGAACAGCTACCAGTTTGTTACGGGCCTTACCTATACCCTCCACTAGAGCGTTGTTGGCGGCTTGGTTGCCGATTGTTAGTTGGTTGCGGATGCTGTCGTTGTTACTTGCCGTGGTACGTTTACGCCGTCATCCTTAACACCCTGAATTATGGAAGACCAAATAACAACGGTCGTGCCGAGAAATCGGCACGACCGTTGTTATTTAACCAGAACGCTACTTACCAGGCCCATTAAGAATCTCCGCAACCGGCATCGGCAGTTCCTTATCCGCATTCTTCAGCAACAAACTCACCTGCCACATCTGGGTATCCGAGAGCACCTTGCTGTACGACGGCATCCCCGTCAGGCGAATCCCGTTGGCGACCTTCCAGTAGGTCTCCCCGGTCTCGTCGTCGCTGACTCCTACCACCTCTCCGCGCGGATGCTTCTTCCACAACTGTGGCGCCGCCGGATACATGAACCTCGCATACGGCACATCGTGGCCCGGCGTCCCATGACAGCTCGCGCACTCCTTCCGGTACACCTTCGCTCCCCCCTCGAAGACGTCCTCACTGATTCCAAACGGAGCTTCTTTCTTCTCCCGGTCGATCCGTTCCTGCATTGGAACCTTCACAATCTGGGCCTCAAGCGGAAAAGCCTTGTCCGCGACCGCTACCGGCAGGGCTCCAAACCTCAGATCCAGGAAAACCACCGCGGCGACCGCCACAATACCCAGCACAAAGCCCAAAAGCACCTTGCCCAGGCCGCCGCCACTCTTTTTCGCCATCTCATGCACTCCTTGCAGGTTCGTGCGCCCCGCGAAGGGTCGCAAATGTTCTAATAAGACAGGACTGCAATCAAGTCTGGATGCAGTCCGCAAATTGCACAAGAGCAAACAAAGGCATCTGCAGGAGCAATCCCAGCATTTGCAGTACGATCAAAGCTTTTGCAGGAGTAAGAATAGATGTCTGGTTTCAGATCGAGCACCAAGCGGCAGAGCCTCCTCTCTCGCGTCGCGGCCCTCACCATCGCAGCTCTCGCCGTCGCAACGATGATGGTTGCAACTCCTTCCGCTCACGCCCAACTCCGCCGTAATCGCCGCGAGTCCAACGCCAACCGCAAGGCCCGCATCGCCCGCACCACCCAAGAGACCTACAACCACCGCTACGAGTTCTTCGGCGGCGGCGGCTATCTCCGCTTCCGCTCTGGGGACAACCTGCAGCGCAATAACGAGATCACCTGGGCCACCAGCGCCACCTATTTCCTGAATCCCAAGGTCGGTATCATCGCCGATGTGCGCGGCTCCTACGGCAACGCCAAGGTCGGCAACACCATCTTCAACATCCGTAACCCGCTCATCACCGAGTACACCTTCATGGGCGGCCCCACCTACCGCTTCTACGCCAAGCAGAAGATGGCAGCCAGCGTCCACGTCCTCGGCGGCTATTCGCTGGGCAACTTCGACGGCGGCACCAAGGGTATCCCTGCCACGCTCCTCGGCATGTGGCCCACCTCGAACAAGGCCGTCTTCTCCGCCGGCTTCAACCTGGACTACAACTTCTACCCCAACTTCGCCTTCCGCCTGACCCCCACCTACGTGGGAACCACCTTCGGCGGCGAAGTTCAAAACAACATCGGGGTCAACGCCGGAATCGTCTACCGCTTCGGCAAGATCAAGTAACGAACCTCGCTAAGCGTATGCGTTCGTTGCTTCGCCGCGGGGGGAGGTCAGGCGTACATCCCCCGCTGCTTAGTCGTATAAGCCACCCGGTCGATCGCCAGCATATAAGCCGCGATCCGGTTGTTCACCAGGTGCGACTTGGCGTACGCGACGACGTCGGAGAAGCTCTCCGTCATGATCGAGTCCAGCCGCTGGTTCACCTCGGCCTCGGTCCAGAAGTAGCCCATGCGGTCCTGCACCCACTCGAAGTAGCTGGTGGTCACGCCGCCTGCGTTGGCCAGAATGTCTGGAATGACGAAGATTCGCTTGTCGTCGAGGATGTCATCCGCCAAGGTCGTGGTCGGGCCGTTCGCTCCCTCGCACAGGATCTTGCATCGTAGCTGCGCGGCGTTGCGGCTGGTGATCACGTTCTCGGTCGCCGCCGGAATCAGGATCTCGCACTCAAAGGTCAGCAGCTCGTCCTTGTCGGCGGCCTCCGCTCCGGTGAAGCCGTTGATCGTGCCCGCGGCCTTCTTGTGGGCGATCAGAGCGACAATATCGATGCCGTTGCGGTTGTACAGCGCACCGTCATACTCGGCGATGCCGATGACGGTATAACCCTTCTCAGCCAGGATCTTGGCCGAGTTCGATCCGACGTTTCCGAAGCCTTGCACGATCACGCGGCAGCCCTGGATCGACATGCCCAGGTGCTGGATTGCCTGGTCGCATACGACCGAGACGCCGCGTCCGGTGGCCTCGCGCCGACCTCGCGAGCCGCCGATATTCACCGGCTTGCCCGTCACTACTGCGGTGCAGGTCTGCCGCGTGTGCATGGAGTAGGTGTCCATAATCCACGCCATCGTCTGCTCGTCGGTGCCCATATCCGGGGCGGGAACGTCCTTCTCCGGTCCGATGAACTCGATCAGCTCGGCCGTGTAGCGCCGCGTCATGCGCTCCAGCTCGCCCTGCGACATCTTCTTCGGGTCGCAGATCACGCCGCCTTTGGCTCCGCCAAACGGGATGTTGACGACCGCGCACTTCCAGGTCATCCAGCTCGCCAGCGCCCGAACCTCGTCGAGCGATACATCCGGCGAGTAGCGGATGCCGCCCTTCGCCGGTCCGCGCGCAATCGAGTGCTGCACCCGGTAGCCGGTGAAGACCTCTACGGAGCCGTTATCCATCCCCACCGGGATGTGCACGATGATCTCTCGCGTAGGGTAGCGAAGCACCTTCCAGATGCCTTGGTCGAGGTTGAGTTTCTTTGCCGCGTAATCGAATCGAGCAGCCTGAGCTTCCCAGGGATTCGTCTCCTGCTCAAGCGTAAGTGTCGTCATCAGGTCTTCCTTCTTCTCCGTTGCTGGTATCAGCGATTCTCTGGTCTTCATACGCATCCCCCACGAGAGGAGCATACGCCTCGCGGAAGGACCTCAAGAACCCTGCGGAGTATAGACTCACCCTCCCGTCCCCGGCAAACCTCCTCGCGAGGGGGCGGAAGTGCCTTCGGATTCGCCACAATTTATGATGGAAAGAACATGTCTCAAGCGCGCAATAACGTTCTTCCGTCCGTCGCCGACTTCCTCAAGCTCAGCCGCAAGCACTCACTGGTTCCGGTCTATCGAACCGTCACAGCAGACCTTGAGACGCCAGTCTCGGCCTTCCTCCGGATCGCCGCCGAAGAGCCCGAAGCCTTCCTCTTCGAATCCGTCGAAGGCGGAAAGTACGTTGGCCGCTACACCTTCATCGGCATCAAGCCCTACAAGAAGCTGGTCTCGCGCGGCAAGAACATCACCTCGCACGAAGGCCGCAAGCAGCGCTCCTTCACCGGAGACATCTTCGAGGAGCTCAAGAAGGCCCTCAGCGGACACACGCCCGCTCGCCTTCCCGGTCTGCCTCCCTTCACCGCAGGCGCAGTAGGTTTCTTCGCCTACGATGTCGTTCGCCAGATCGAGCGTCTGCCCTCGACCGCGGCCGATGAGCTTGGCGTCCCTGACTCCTGCCTGATGTTCTTCGATCAGGTCCTGGCCTTCGATCACGTCAAGAAGGAGATTCACCTGATTGCGACCGCCGATCTCGAGCGCGAGCCCCGCGAAGGCGCATACGAGCGGTCCATCCGCAGGCTGAACGCGATGGAGCGCCGTCTGGCGCAGGCCCTTCCCATCGTCCGGAAGAAGAAGCCTCAAGGCCCCCTCAAGCTGACGGCGCGAACCTCCAAGGCTACGTTCCTGAAGTCGGTGAACAAGGTCAAAGAGTACGTCGCGTCGGGAGACGTCTTCCAGTGCGTCCTCTCGCAGCGCTTCGACTGCGTCCCCAACGTCGACGCCTTCGATATCTATCGTGCGCTGCGCATCGTCAATCCTTCGCCGTACATGTACTTCCTGCGCTTCGGCCTGGAAGCGGCCTCGCCCGAGGCTGCGAGCAGCGTCGCTCACATCGTCGGCTCGTCGCCGGAGCTGCTCGTCCGAGTCCACGGAAAGACGGTCGAATACAGGCCGATCGCCGGAACCCGGCCCAGAAGCGCCGACGAGGTCGAAGATCTGGCCCTGGAAGCCGACCTTCGCGCCGATGCCAAAGAGGTCGCCGAACACGTCATGCTGGTCGATCTGGGCCGCAACGACGTTGGCAGAGTGAGCGAGTTCGGCACCGTCCGCGTGAAAGACCTCATGTTCGTCGAACGCTACAGCCACGTCATGCACCTGGTCAGCTCCCTTGAGGGCAGCCTGCGCGCCAACCTCGCGCCCATCGACGCCTTCAAGGCCTGCTTCCCTGCGGGAACTCTCAGCGGCGCGCCCAAGATCCGCGCCATGGAGATCATCGAAGAGCTTGAGCCTGCACGACGCGGCGTCTACGGCGGAAGCATCCTGTACGCGGACTTCAACGGCAATCTGGACTCCTGCATCGCCATCCGAACCCTCTTCATGAACGGCGAAAAGGGCTACATCCAGGCCGGAGCAGGCATCGTCGCCGACTCGGTTCCCGAAAAGGAGTTCGAGGAGTGCGGAAACAAGGCTCGCGCAGTGGTTCGGGCCATAGAACGGGCGAGGGGAATCTGACCCTCAGACCCGCGTAGAATGAAGGAAGCAGCTATGGTATTTGTTCTCGACAACTACGACTCGTTCACCTACAACCTGGTCCAGTACATGGGCGAGCTCGGCGCGGAGATGGTGATCCGCCGGAACGACGAGTTGACTCCGGCTGAGGTTGAGGCGCTTCATCCGGACCGCATCCTTATCTCGCCTGGACCTTGTACTCCTCAGGACGCAGGAATCAGCATCGCGCTCATCCAGCACTTTGCCAATCCAGACGTGTCTGCCAGAGTACCGATTCTCGGCGTCTGCCTCGGGCATCAGGCGATCGGCGCGGCCTTTGGCGGCAACGTCGTTCGTGCACAGAAGCTGATGCACGGCAAGACCAGCGAGGTAGACAACGACGGTAAGACCATCTTCGAAGGTCTTCCATCGACCATGACTTGCACGCGCTATCACTCGCTGATCGTCGCCGAAGAGGGGTTTCCGGAGGAGCTCGAGGTCTCCGCTCGAACTGCTGACGGCGAGACCATCATGGCGCTGCGGCATCGCACGCTTCCGATCGAGGGCGTTCAGTTTCATCCAGAGAGCGTGCTAACTTCCCATGGCAAGCAGATCATCGAAAACTTCCTAAAGATGTAGGAACGAAGGTAGAACGAAGATGGTTCGGATGCTTGTATTGCAACTCGTCCAGATCGGACTCTTCTCCGCGGTGGCGATGGGACAGCAGCAAGCGCTGGGGAACGTCGGCGTTCAGGATGCGACCGTTACCGGTGCTCTGCAGATCGAGAACGGACGAGCCATGCTAGTTGGCAACACCACCGTCACGGCGAAGGACCATACCGCCGAGATCGCCTTGGACCGCGGCGGCAAGGTTCTGGTCTGCGCCACCAGCGGACTGCATCTGAGCCCTGGCAAGAGCCTGCCCGGCGTTCAGCCGCTGATGCTGTCGCTCGACCGCGGTGCGATCGAGGTGCAGATGGCTGCGACCGCCAACGACGCCGTGCTGACTCCGGATCTGCGCTTCGTGATTCAGGGCGCAGGGCCGCTTGACCTGAGGCTCCGTGTAAGCAGAAGCGGCGACACCTGCGTCGAGAATCGGGGCAGCAACGCGCCGATCCTCCACATCTCCGACACCTTCGGCGACGCGAGCTACGATCTTCACAGCGGGCAACACGTCCTCTTCGAACACGCCAGCCTGAAGGAGGTCGTCGATCACGAGAGCTCTCCCTGCGGATGTCCTCCGCAACCTGTGGTCTCCGTCGCGGATGCGGGTGCCAGTTCCTCCACGCTGGCGCTTCCTGGAAGCGCGGCTGCGGCGCAGCAGGCCGCACAAGAGCATCCCTTTCCTGCGGCGGTCAGCCAAGGTCTAGCGCCCGGACCGCCAGTTCCAGCTGCTCCTCCGGGAGCGGTCCACACGCAGGTGGCAGCGACCTTGAGCTTCGACGCCGCGGCTCCAGCGGGCAACGGAGCAGGCGCTGGAACGACTCCTGACAGCACCTCCGTTCCGGCTGGAAGTAGCCCTGCGCCAGCGGCTCCCAATGTCGTGGCGATTCCGGCTGCGCCAGCCAATCCGCCGGCTGACGTCCGTGCCGAGGCTCCTCCGCCGCCAGCGGCGCCTTCCGGGACGGATCTGGTTCATCGCATCGGACACTTCTTCAAGCGGTTGTTTGGCCAGGGCTGAAGGGCTCGATCTGCGCCCGCTGCGCTACAATCGAAGGGTTGTAGTCCAGTCGGTCGAGCAGCGAGCGCCTTCTGTCGATGACAGCGCAGCTTAGCAACTAAAGTGAAGTACAGCACAGATCAGGGGTTCTCTTTCTATGTCGATTCCCGCAACGCAGATGCGCCCGGGCATGATTATCAAGCACAACAACGACCTTCACCTGGTCTTCTCGGTGGAGCATCGCACTCCGGGCAACCTTCGTGCCTTCATCCAGGCCAAGCTGCGGAATGTTCGCACTGGCGCGATGTTCATCGAGCGTTTCCGCTCGCCTGATCCGATCGACCGCGTCATCGTCGATGAGATCAAGATGGAGTTCCTCTACAACGACGGCGACGACTACTACTTCATGGACGAGGCCTTCGAGCAGACCATGCTGAAGCGTGAGACGTTGGGCGATGCGGTCGAGTTCCTGATTCCGAACCTGAGCATCAGCGTCAGCTACTACGACGGCAAAGCGGTTGGCATCGAGCTTCCTGGCGTCGTGGAGATGACGGTGATGGAGACGGAACCTGGCATCAAGTCGGCGACTGCGTCTTCGGTGACGAAGCCTGCCAAAATGGAGACTGGTCTGGTCGTTGCGGTTCCTCCGTTCATCAACGAGGGCGAGAAGATTCGCGTCGATACCGCTGAAGGCGCTTACATCAGCAGGGCGTAAGCGAGCCATGGTGCTGCATTTCCTCGTCAAAGGCCGAGTTCAGGGAGTTGGCTTTCGCTGGTTTGTGCAGCGGGAGGCGGCTGAGCTTGGTCTGCGCGGCTGGGTGCGGAACACCGATCGAGGACACGTTGAGATTGTGGCCGCTGGCGAAGCCGATCTGCTGGCTGAGCTGAAGGCCGCGCTGCGCAAAGGATCGCGTGGAAGCCGCGTCGATGCTGTACTGGAAGACGAATTGCTCGAGAGCGAAGGCGCGCAGCTTGGAGCATTTGAGATTGAAGGAGCCTGGTGACCCATGACGATTCCAATTAATTGTGAGCCTTTGAAAGAGCTCATTCGCACGGTACCTGACTTCCCCAAGCCGGGGATTCTGTTCTACGACATTACGACCCTGCTGAAGGACAAGAACGGCTTCGCTCAGTTGATCGATGCGTTCGCCGCGTACTACATCGGTAAGGACATCGACCTGGTGCTGGGCATCGAGGCGCGAGGCTTCATCTTCGGGCCTGCGCTGGCGTACCGGTTGAACGCGGGCTTCGTTCCGATTCGCAAGCCGAAGAAGCTGCCGGCTCCGACGGCCCGGGTGAACTACGACCTGGAGTACGGTACTGACTCGCTCGAGATTCACCTCGATGCGGTTCAGCCGGGACAGCGTGTGATCATCGTGGACGATCTGCTGGCCACGGGTGGAACCATGCAGGCGACGGTGCAGCTAGTGCGTCAGCTTGGTGGCGATATTGCCGGACTCGGCTTCGCGGTCGAGCTGGACTTCCTGAAGGGCCGGGCGAAGTTCCCGGAGTATGACGTCTTCAGTCTGCTGCATTACGACGAATAAGAGCACGACTCAAAACACAACCTGTTAAACAACGCATCCCCGAGCTGAAGCTCGGGGATGCGTTGTTTTGGTCGACCTCTTAGGGTCGCGTCAGGTTCTCGGGAGCCTGATGGGACTCGGGGTAGATGGTCGCCTTGTCGTTGACGCTGGGTTCCGCGGTGCCGAAGTAGGCGGCGGAGCCTGGGTCTCCGGGGAGCTGGCCGAGGAACCTCTCGGGCTTCATGTCGTCGGAGATGACGGGCAGGCTGGGGAGCTTGTCCGTGCTGCCTGCCTCGCGGACGACGGCGTCGGCGTGCTCCAGGACCTCGTCGACGGTCATGGTGTACATCTCGCGGCCGTTGTCGTAGCCGGACTCGATGGCGGTCTTCAGGTAGCGGCCAGCGGTCTGGGCGGCGAGGTAGTCGGTGATGACGAAGCCGGTGCGGCGCTTCTGCTCGACCCAGGCCGTATTGGGCATGGCGATCCAGACGGGACGGCCGTTGACGGCGAAGCGAATGTCGGTGGCGTCGGCGTGGCGGGTCGCGATGGCGACGACGGTGCCCTTCCAGGTGCAGTGAAGGGGCTCGGCTGTCCAGCGGTCGGTTACTGTGAAGTCTTCATACATGGCTGTCCTTAGAGTAGAGCAGGGTGGTGGGTTGGGCAAGGACCCTTGGATCACGGCCAAGGCGTAACGGTGACTCGAGGGATAACTGCTGATAAAAGCGGGATAACGGCTTAACACCGATTTTCACCGATTGCACCGATCTTTGTTTTGGGTCTGCTTGTTCTGTTCTCTTGCCTGTGCTCATTTCTCTTACCTTTCTTTCTTCTTTACCTTTACCTTTCCTGCCTTCTTTCGCTTCTTTGTTTTCCTTGCTAGTGCTTTCTTTTTATGGGCTTCGCTGTGCTTTTTTGATTTGTTAGTTGGTTGGGTTTTCTTCTTCTTCCTCTTCTAGGATTTCTTTGATTGCTGGGTCTGCCAGGTCCAGGCCTTCTGGGGAGGGGGTTGAGGTTTGGACTATGGTGGGGGCGTAGGGTTGGGTGTTGAGGCGGGCGGAGTTCATGCTGGCTAGCTGGAGGCCGTAGAGGATGGCTGTGCCTCGTTTGGTCTCGAGTTGGCCGGTGGCCAGGGCGTTGACGACGACGGAGAGGGCTATCTGGACAGATTCGCGGTCTTCGAGGGCGGTGAGCTCTACGTGCTGGCCGGGGACGAGGTAGCTGCGAGTGGCCTGGGTGTGGCGGAAGCCGCTGTGGCGCTGGTGGAGGCTCTGGTGGAAGTAGCAGTAGATTCCCGTGCGGAGGGATGGAGCCTGGCAGCGGGTTCCGTTGGTCTTGATGTGACGGCAGAGTGCGTATTGCATGTTATGTGCTCCGTTTTCCGGGGGGTGTCCCCCCCCCTTGCCTGCGTGTAAGCGCAATGGTTGCTTGCAGCTAGCGGAGGCTTGCTCCGCTAAATCGGTGCAACCATTGGGGTTGCGTCCAAATTCGTGTCAGCTTTGGACTTAGCTGGTTAAATGCGAAAGCCCCGGCGTGTTTGCCGAGGCTTTCTTAATGTCTAGTTCTATTTTATGGAATGGACCGAAACTAAAGTGCCACTTGTAAGTTGATGTGGTTGAGTGGGTTAGGTGGTTTTGGGGCTTGACATGCGATTTTGCTGGGGTTTTGCGGGATTTTTAATTTGGGCGTGGCTGGTGGATGGATGACAAACAAAAACGGTCCGAAGCGGGAGGACAAACAAAGAATGACAGACAGATCAAATTGGTGTGATCGGTGAAGATCGGCGTTAAGTTTTTGTCTTGCTCCTATCAGCCTTTATCCCTTGGACCACCGTTACGCCTTTGATGCCGGGGTGTGGGAGAATGTGTGTGTCTCCGGGTTTCGCTTCGACGATGAATCTGCCCAACTCCATTACGATGAGCCGCATTGCCAGCGTGCCTCTGCTGATTTGGTTTCTGAGCCCTCATTCTCCCTTCAAGGGGAATAACGGGGAGCAGGAGCTGGCGGCTTCGGCGCTGTTTATTGTGGCGAGCATTACGGATGGGCTGGATGGCTATCTGGCGAGGAAGCGGCAACAGATTACAACCATCGGGATGCTGCTGGATCCGCTGGCCGACAAGCTGATGGTGACGGCGGCGTACATCATCCTGGTGGCGTATAACCCGCGGATCGTTCCGGCGTGGATTGCGGTGCTGATTATCGGGCGGGAGTTCCTGGTGAGTGGATTGCGGTCGATTGCGGCGTCTGAGGGCTTCACCATCGATGCGAGCGAGATTGGGAAGCTGAAGACGGTGATCCAGATTGTGAGCGTGGTGGCGGCGATTCTGGCGCATCGCTGGGACTACTGGCTGTGGTTCGGTGGGCACTTTGTGGTGGCGGTCCATCTGATCGCGGTGACGGCGATCTATTGGATGACGGCGGTGTCGATTATCTCGGCGGTGGATTACTTTGTGGGGTTCTGGAAGAAGATCGACCATGCCAGCGAGCGGGCGAGGACGAGGCGGACGAGTGTGCTGAGCCGGAAGGCAAAGGCTGCACCGCCTGCAGAGCATCCTTCGCGGATTTTGTAGTCTAGCCTGGGGCCCTGCCCCAGGCTAGTATAGAGCGGGCCTTTGGCCCTTGGTTTATCGCATCCCCTTATCCTTGGCGTCCTCCAGATGCTGATATCGAGCGGACCTTCGACCCTACATCCATGCGCTCTTTGTCCCGTCAGGAAATTTGCTTTGGAGCCGAGCAGAGCGTCTCGCAAAAGTCGATTGAAAAATTGAGCCGGAGAGAGCACGGATTTACTGGTTTGTCTGCGGAAACTGCTGTATGCTCCATCAAAAATGGAATCACGAGCCTACCGCGACGATCTGTTGAAGTCCATGATCTCGCACGCGACCGAGTCGTATAAAGAGATGGTTCGGGTGATGGCGGTGATCGAGGATAAGGCGCAAAAGGTTGCAGCTTTGTCGGGTGTGTTTCTGGCGGCGGGCTTCGGTTTTATCAAGCAGGAGAATCTTCGAGCGGACTCGCCACTGGGCGGATTTTGGACGCTTCTGCTGCTGGCGTGCGCGATCTTTATTTTGACCGTTGCGGTTGGGCTGTGTCTGTGGGTGTTATGGGTACGCGAGCAGGTGGCTCCGATGGAGGTCTTTCGGAGGATGGAGTCCAGTATCCTGAAGCGTCCCGTGACGTCGATGACGGACGAGCTGCAGGAGGGTTCCAGAGTTTCGTCCGACCGTCTGTGGGACAAGATGTTGGACCGCCAGCAGAAGATGAATCAAAAGAAGGCTTCGATTCTGCGGTGGGCACAGACACTTTTAACTGTGGCGATGGGGCTGGTTGCGACCGCTCTGCTGTTGGTGCTGGTGGAGAACCTTTGTGTACGGGTGATTGCGAGTGTCGTGGGTTTGTTTGCGAGGTGAAGTATGCAATGTCTTGAATGCGAGCGAGAAGCAGTCGATGGCGGTTTGTATTGCTCGATCCACCCGGATATGAAGGGAACGAGCTATCTCCACTCGGACTTTGTGGAGCGGCCGGACAGTGTCAGGGACGACTCGGAGCCTGGAGGTTGGGATGAGGACAAGGGCTCACAGGTCGAGTGAGCCCTTGTCTTTCCTGGTTATTGGCCGAGGATTGGAACTCCCGCGATGGCCTGGCTGGCGGCGATGCGGTGGGACCATTCGGCAGGGCCGGTGGTGTGGACGCTGGTGCCTTTGGAGTCGACAGCTACGGTGACGGGCATGTCCTTGACGTCGAACTCGTAGATAGCCTCCATGCCCAGGTCTTCGAAGGCGAGGACGCGGCTACTCTTGATGGCCTTGGAGACGAGGTAGGCGGCTCCGCCGACGGCCATGAGGTAGACGGCCTGGTTGTCGCGGATGGCGTCGATGGCAGCGGGGCCGCGCTCGGCCTTGCCGACCATGCCGAGGAGGCCGGTCTGTTCGAGCAT
The DNA here is from genome assembly GCF_018449545.1 of Granulicella sp. dw_53. GTDB lineage: Bacteria > Acidobacteriota > Terriglobia > Terriglobales > Acidobacteriaceae > Edaphobacter. Next base: position 117,794 of record NZ_JAAVUR010000004.1, read on the forward strand.
CTGGCGGGTGAACTTGTCCATGCGGGTGGCGGTGGTGGGTCCGGCGGGGCCGACGGCTTCGTCGCGTACGGCGTCGACGGGGCCGACGTAGTAGATGAAGCGGCCGGTGAAGTCGACGGGAAGTTTTTCGCCGCGGGAGAGCATATCGGTCATGCGCTTGTGGGCGGCGTCGCGTCCGGTGAGGAGTTTGCCGGAGAGGAGCACGACTTCGCCGGGCTTCCAGGTGAGGACGTCGGCGCGGGTGACGGTGTTGAGGTCGACGCGTCGCGCGGAGCTGACGTCGTAGGTGAGCTGGGGCCAGGAGTCGAGCGAGGGTGGGTCGAGCATGACGGGGCCGCCGCCGTCGAGGTGGAAGTGGGCGTGGCGGGTGGCGGCGCAGTTGGGGATCATGGCGACGGGAAGGTTGGCGGCGTGGGTGGGGTAGTCGAGGATCTTGATGTCGAGGACGGTGGTGAGGCCGCCGAGTCCCTGGGCTCCAATGCCGAGGTTGTTGACCTTGTCGTAGAGCTCGATGCGGAGGGCTTCGAGGTTGTTCTGGGGTCCGCGCTGCTTGAGCTCCTGCATGTCGATGGGGTCCATGAGGGACTGCTTGGCGAGGAGCATGGCCTTCTCGGCGGTGCCGCCGATGCCGATGCCGAGCATGCCGGGGGGGCACCAGCCGGCGCCCATGGTGGGGACGGTCTTGAGAACCCAGTCGACGATGGAGTCGGAAGGGTTGAGCATGACGAACTTGGATTTGGCCTCGGAGCCACCACCCTTGGCTGCGACGATGACGTCTACCTCGCCGCCGCTGACGAGGGAGACCTCGACGACGCAGGGGGTGTTGTCGACGGTGTTTTTGCGGGAGAAGGCGGGGTCGGCGAGGATGGAGCCGCGGAGCTTGTTGTCGGGGTCGAGGTAGGCCTGACGGACGCCGGCGTCGCAGATCTGCTGGAGGGTGAGGGTGGCGGGGCCGCCGTTGGGGCCTTGCCAGACGACCTCCATGCCGACTTTGAGGAAGATGGTGACGATGCCGGTGTCCTGGCAGATGGGGCGGTGACCCTCGGCGCACATGCGCGAGTTGATGAGGATCTGGGCCATGGCGTCCTTGGCGGCGGGGGATTCTTCCAGCTCGTAGGCGCGGGCGAGGTTGGTGATGTAGTCGAGCGGGTGGTAGTAGCTGATGTACTGGAGCGCGTCGGCTATGGATTGGATTAGGTCGGTTTGTTTGATGATTGCCATGATGCTTACTCCAGATCTTTTTGAGGGACTCGAAATACTCCCTTGATGACATCAGGATTACAGATTGCTATCTGGATGTGCGTTTTTTCTCGAAAACCAGAGTTCGGGTAGATGGGAGCGCCTTCGATGAAGACTCCACGCACGGTATCGAATGCTGGTTGGATGCTTCGCGAGCGGATGTCGTGAAGGTGTCCCAGGACTGCGCAATCGAGTCGGCGTGAGAGCAGGTCTTCACCGCCGGAGTTTCGCGGAAGCGGACGGTTTGACATCTGTAGATGATAGGCAAAGTCTTCGTGGGCTGCTTTGACCGCGGCCAGGCCATTGGAAGAGAGCAGGTCGAGGCAAAAGCCGAGATCGATTGCCGCCCCAACGACGAAGGGTTCCGAGAGGCCTTCCGGGTATTTTCTTTGGTGGGAGAGAGCGGCCCACTCCATTGCGCGGCGCGGATTGGATTCCCAGAAGTAGATTCCAGGACCGAGCCAGTCGTAGTCGTTCTCACTGGGGACGAAGGGTTCTCCAGCGAGAAGCTTTTCGCCTGTCTGGCGCTGGCAGCCGTGGTATCCGAGGACAAAGGAGGAGGAGAGTCGATGCACGATTGTCTAGAGATCAGCGATAGAGCTCGGCGACTTCTCCGTTTTGATCGAGGTAGCCCTCTTCGATGAGAACGGCGCGAGCGCCTTCGGGGGTTGAGGCGCGTTCTTCACGAAGACGCTTCATGTTTGCGATGAATTCAGCAAGGTCTTCGTCGCTCATCCGAAATCTCCCTTTTCTTCTGCACCTCTTGAATCGTGGGTATCCACCGAGGTCAAGAACCGAATCCTATGATACCAAGAGAGGGTCTTATTATGCCTGCTACAAGAGTAGAGAAGGATTCGCTGGGAGAGGTCGAAGTTCCAGGAGAAGCGCTGTATGGGGCGCAGACGACGCGGGCTGTGGCGAACTTTCCTATTAGCGGGTTGCGGGCTAGTGGGTTTTTGATTCGTGCGTTGGGGATGGTGAAGCGGGCGGCGGCGGAGGCGAATCGGGAGCTGGGATTGATTACGCCGGAGCAAGGTGGGGCGATTGTGGCGGCGGCGCAGGAGGTGATCGAGGGAAGGCTGGATGGGGAGTTTGTGGTGGATGTGTTTCAGGCGGGAGCGGGGGTGAGCCTGCATATGAACGCCAATGAGGTGATTGCGAATCGGGCGAATCAGATGCTGGGTGTGGGGTTGGGGACGTATGCGAAGGTGCATCCGAACGACCATGTGAACTATGGGCAGTCGACGAACGATGTGTTTCCGACGGCGATGCGGGTGAGTGCGCTGCTGGCGTTGAATGAGCTTTATCCGGTGCTGATCGGGCTGGCGGGTGGGTTCGATCAGAAGGCGGAGGAGTTTGCCGATGTGTTGAAGGCGGGGCGCACGCATATGCAGGATGCGGTGCCGATCACGCTGGGGCAGGAGTTTGCGGCGTATGCGGTGGCGATGCGGAAGGCGCTGGCTTCGCTGGCGAGGGCGGCGGAGGGGCTGCGGGATTTGGGGTTGGGCGGGTCGGCGGTGGGGACGGGGTTGAATACGCATCGCGCTTACAGGGTGAAGGCGGTGGCGAATCTGGCGCGGATCGCGGGGGTGGAGCTGCGTCCGGCGGAGGATCTGCGGTGGGCGATGCAGTCGTGCGCTTGCATGGCGGAGGTGTCGGGGACGTTGCGCGGGCTGGCGCTGGAGCTGGTGCGGATCTCGAACGATCTGAGGCTGCTGTCGTCGGGGCCGAATACGGGGTTCAATGAGATTCATCTGCCGAGCCTGCAGCCGGGGTCGAGCATCATGCCGGGGAAGGTGAATCCGGTGCTGGCGGAGTTGACAGCGATGGTGGCGTTCCAGGTGATTGGGAACGATGCGGCGGTGGCGATGGCGGTGCAGGCGGGGCAGTTGGAGTTGAATGTGATGATGCCGGCGATGGCGCACAATACGCTGCAGTCGATCACGATTCTGACGAATACGCTACGGGAACTGGATCGGCGTTGCGTGCGGGGGATTACGGTGAATCGGGAGCGGTGCGATTTCTATGCGGGCAGCACGATTGCGCTGGCTACGGCGTTGAATCCGTATATCGGGTACCAGAAGGCGGCGGGGCTGGTGAAGGAGTCGGTGGCGTCGGGGCGGAGCATCGTGGAGCTGGCACGGGAGCAGGGGTTGATGAGCGAAGAGCAGATTCGCGAGGTGCTCGATCCGAAGAGGATGACGGAGCCGCATGCGTAGCTATGGTTGCTACGTGTGGGCTGGGTCCGTCTGGATGTAGCCCGGGGCTATGGGCGCTAAATATCTGCAAGGATTGGGTGGGTCCAAGTTCTTGTCGGGTATGCATTAACTCATGCCGTGTGTCTTCCTGATTAGTTATGTTTTATGGGTGGTGGTGGGGGATTTGTATGTATGCGTAATTTTCGGCAGGTGCGACTAAGTCTTTCGTCCTATCTTTTATTAGCTCTTGTGAGTGGTCTGTTCTCCTTCTTCTAAGACCTAGGAATAGTACGGAGGGAGACGTGTTTCTCAATATTAGTTAGTTAAAAGACTAAGGTGAAGGAGATCAACGCCATTGAAAGCCGAATTGTATTTAGTTGATAGGCTATCCACTCGAGTGGCTACCTATGAAGACCTGGATGTCCTGGTAACGTTCGTCAATCATGGGTTTGCCGAAGATAACTATCCTTTTAGAGATAGCGACTTCACTCATCGTGAGGAGATAGCGAGGCTTCTCGAGACTGGCTGCTTTCTTTTGACTGAAGTAGAAGGAAAGACGGAGATAGCCGCAGCAATTTATGTCGAACTTCGCGATAAGCACCGCGGTTATTTAGCGATGCTGACGATAAATCCCAATGTGCACCCCAGCGTGGGCAAGAAGATGATCCGTGCGGGGGAAGCGTTCTGCTGCGAGCATGGTTGCCGCATCGTGGAGGGCGTGGTTCTGGCCTCCAAGACTGAGCTGACTGTTGCGTATCTGCGTTGTGGTTTTCAAATTGTCAGAGAGGTGGCGTATCGAAGGTCTGAGATTCTTGTGCAGCCCTCGTCCATCTTTCTTTTAGAGAAGTCTTTGGTTTGATCTGATCTTGGGATAACTCGGTTGGGAAGACGTAGTGGACGCAGGTTGATTTCCTGTTATGAAAATCACTTCCCCGATTTTTAACTCTAGCCTCTGGGTTTCTTCTTACTCCTACCAATTTCTTTTTTTGTATATCCATTCGCTGAGAGTGCGGTAAGTCTGCGCGCCGTTGATAGAGTGAGGCTACGATTACGTTCGCCGTTATGTCTGGATGAATATCTCCAGTTATGCATTGGGCAATATCTGCTTGCTATGCGACTTACCCCGGAGAACTAAATCTCCGGGGTAAGTTTCGTGCGATCGGTGGGATCTTCGGCCCTGCATTATGCAGCGTTTCTATACCATCAGAGAATTTGCTCTAGAAGCAGGCGTAGCCGACCAGGAATGCGGTGGCCGGATTGAGAGGGATCTGTCCACTGGCCAGTACAAAGCCTGTTGCGGTGGGCTGCGGGATGAAGAGGCTTTTGAGTGCTGCTGCTGTCGATGTATTGAGTGCTGAGGCGATACAGACGTTTGGCGGTTGAGCCAGGGGGGTTGCAAAGGTGATCGTCGCTACCGTGGCACCGGCGGCTGGGGAAGAACCTGTCTTGAAGACGATCGTTCCGGAGACGTTGGTACTGCCGGGAGCGAGGGTTACGTTCTCCGGTTGTATGCCTGCAGCGGGTCCCGCGGAGATGAGGGGGCTAGGGGAGTTGCCGACGAACTGCGATCCGGTGAAGGTGCCGGCGGTGACGCCAGCGGAGGCGTCGGAGATTACTCCATTTCCGACACAGAGTGTCGCAGCGCCGAAGACGCAGGGAGACAAGCCGACGTAGTTCGCGGCGGTGGTGGGTCCGGTGGACCAGCCCAGGACGTACGAGCCACCGAGCCTCATGTTGTTCGAGAAGATCGCTACCGCAGGAGTGCTGGCGAAGCGCATCAGGATGCTGTTGTCGCTGCTCCAACCGAAGTTGAAGGTCGATTGGTTGATCTCGGTCGTCCCGTTCCAGGTGAGTACCGCGCCGGGGGCGATGATGTTTGTCATGGTACTGCCCAGACCGTTCATGAAGCCGTTCGCTACGAATTGAGCGGCGGCCCCGAGGTTGAGCAAGGTCGATCCGCTGCAGGGCCCGGAGGTGTTGACGCACTCTCCGCGCAGGAAGACGACATCGTCGCCGGAGTTACCTCCGACTTTGCCGGTTCCAGTTACAGACATAGCCGTGCCGGTGGGGTCCGAGGTCTCCATGATGGCATCGATGAAGCTGTGATACAGAAAGGTTCCGGTCTCTACGGAGATGCCGATTTGATTGGTTCTGACCTGTGCACGGAAGCCGCGAATGGATGCGTATCCGAAGCTCTGGGTGAGCACGCCTCCGGCGGTGTTGGTGAAGCGCATCCCGATGGAGTTGTTGTTCGAGGCGATATCGTTGAGAGCCATGCCCTCGGTGAAGGAGACGGTGTTATCGAACCAGTAGCCTGCCGATGTGGGCGTTCCGTTGAAGTTGTTCACGGCGACATTGGAGATGTGGATCTGAGAGATATCGCCGGCGTGGATGGCGCTGGTGGCTGTCGGCGATACGTTATAGAACGAACAGTTCTGTACGGAGGGACCTTGATTCGGCTGGGTCTGGGCGAGCCCTGTGATCTGTGCGCTGGGCAGGATGCGAACGGCGTCGCCAGCTCCCATAAATGTGAGGATGGTGCCGGGCTCGCAACGCAAATTAACAAACGGAGAGGCGATGAGAATCGTTGTGGTCTGCGCGTAGTTGCCTACGGGAATATTTACTGTTCCTTGCGCCCATGTTTGTCCATTCTGAGTTACGGTTGGGAGCAGAGCGATCTCGTCGTTGACCTCAGCTCCGATGTCTCTGAACTGTGCACCGGCGTACATGCTATTTGGCAGAGCGCCCGAGGGGCTTCCTGAGATGCGTGCCTGAGCCTCGCCAACAAGTATTAAAGATAGGGAAAAAAGAATGAATTTTTTCATCGCAATCACTTTCTGCCCGAATTCGTATGAGGAATCAAGGCTGTGCGTAAATGGAATGGGTTATGAGGCAAGAAGGAATGACAAAGAGAAATGTTAAAAGGATTTTGCGAACGTCGAGCACTCACCAAATCCTCGTGCCGGTTCATCTCAATGAAGTGAATCTCGTCATCCGGCCCATCAAATAAAACTCACAGTTGCGGCAGCCGAACTATTCGGTGGTCGCTTCCTGTGGCCTTGTGATCTGGACTTGATTATCTGTAGCGCGTTCGTTCTCTTGGCGTACAAGACAGGATGACGATGCTTATTACACTTTCCTTGTTGCAGGGTATGTTTCAAATGGCAGCAAGACAAGAGGAGGTTCGGCCCGGTAAGCCTATCTCCCCATCCGCTTCGGGATGGCAGCGTTTGCTGGTGGCCTTTGCGGCTGGACTTGAGGTGGAGATTTGAGTTGAGTGGCAGGCCAGGTCGCCGGCAAGATTATTTCGTATAGTGTGCAGTTTCGGTATACGATATCTCTGAATGATTAAGAGCTTTCGGCATAAGGGCGTTGAGCGGTATTTCCGAACCGGGTCGAAGGCGGGGATACAACCGAAACAAGCCGTAAAGCTCACATTGCAGCTTACTTTGCTGAATATCGTAAAGAAAGCGGAAGAGATGAACATTCCGGGCTGGCAATGGCACCCTTTGCGCGGCGAGCTGGAGGGTCATTGGGCGGTAAGCGTGAATGGAAATTGGAGATTGACCTTTACATTCGATGGTGAGGACGCGATTCTGGTCGACTATCAGGATTATCACTAAGGAGAAGACCATGCAGATGCACAATCCGGCGCATCCGGGAAAACTGCTGGCGGAGTTTATGGGAGAGCGAAGTGTGACCGAGGTCGCCAAGCATCTTGGCGTGACGCGGGCTGCGCTTTCCCGTGTGCTGAACAGCAAGGCGGGGGTCTCGGCGGAGATGGCTTTGAAGCTGTCCGAAGCTTTTGGGCTGGATGCAGAGGTGTGGTTACGGATGCAGGTGCAACGGGACTTGTGGGTGGCTTCGCGGAAGAAGCGGGTGAAGGTGCGGCGATTGGTGCTGGAGACAGCGACGTAATTTTCGGGAGAGATTATTGAGGGTGTCGAGGAGAGCGGTCGTGCTTTCGCACGATACCCCATCCTATTTGCGATGAAGCTGCAAAAAGGATGGGGCACCCGTTTTTGTGGCTTGGCTAGATGCCTAGTTCGGTGCGGATGGCGTTGGCGATGGTGTCGGCGTGGAGGCGCATGAGGGGCTCGGATTCGGCTTCGATCATGACGCGGGCGAGGGCTTCGGTGCCGGAGTAGCGGATGACGACGCGGCCGGAGTCGGCGAGGGCCTGCTCGGCGGCGAGGATGGCGGCGGCTACGGCGGGGATGGATTCGAGGGGCTTTTTTTCGCGGACCTTGACGTTGACGATGACCTGGGGGAAGACCTTGAGGTCGGCGAGGAGCTCGGCCAAGGATTTTCCGGAGCGGTGGATGATGTCGAGGACGAGGAGAGCGGTGAGGAGACCATCGCCGGTGGTGCTGCGTCCGGAGAAGATGATGTGGCCGGACTGTTCACCGCCGAGGGCCGCGCCGGTGGCGAGCATCTGCTCGAGGACGTACTTGTCGCCGACGGGGGCGCGGAGCATGGCGATGCCGGAGCGTTTGAGGGCGGCTTCGAGGCCCATGTTGGACATGGTGGTGGCGACGATGGTGGGGTTCTGCAGGAGACCGCGGGTCTGGAGGTCGCGTGCGGCGAGGAGAAGGACGGCGTCGCCGTTGACTACGTTGCCGTGCTCGTCGGCGAAGAGGGCGCGGTCGGCGTCGCCGTCGAAGGTGATGCCGATGGAGGCCTTTTGTGCGACGACTTCGGCGGCGACGATGGCGGGGTAGAGGGCTCCGCAGTCCTGGTTGATGTTGCGGCCGTTGGGACTGGCGTGGGTGATGATGACTTCGCCGCCTAGTCCGGCGAAGAGCTGGGGAGCGACGGGGGAGGCGGCTCCGTTGGCGCAGTCGATGACGATGCGGCGATTGTCGAGAGAGAGGCCGGGGACGGCGGCGAGGAGGAACTGGACGTACTCGGCGCGGTCGGCGTCGTTGACAGGAGGCGGGGTGGAGAGCTCGGGGATGGCTTTGGAGGTGGCCAGCTGGTGGAAGATCTCGTCTTCGATGGCGAGCTCGGTGGCGTCGGGGAGTTTGAAGCCGTCGGGGCCGAAGAGCTTGATGCCGTTGTCCTGCCAGGGATTGTGGGAGGCGGAGATGACGACTCCGGCGGCGAAGCCGTGGGCGCGGGCGAGGAAGGCTACGGCGGGGGTGGTGATGACGCCGGCGGATTCGACGGCGGCTCCTACTCCGGCGGAGATGATGCCGGCGGTGAGGGTCGCGGCGATCCAGGCGCTGGACTCGCGGGTGTCCATGCCGAGGAGGATTCTGGGGCTAGGGGTGATGCGGGCGAGGGAGTGGGCCAAGGCGAGGCCGATGGCGTGTACGGTGGGGGTGTCGAGCGGGTGCTGGCCGGCGACGGAGCGGATGCCGTCGGTTCCAAAGAGCTTCTTCATGAAGGGGTGGGTCTCCGTCGTTCTGATCGGGCTTTGCGTCTGAGTTTGTTCGTCGCCTTTTATTATCAGGCGTGGCGGGTTCGAGAGCGCAATTTTTGTCTTGTCGAGGGAGTTCAACCGGCGATGCCCGGCTGGAGAGGGAGCGTTTACCTAGGTGTGTGGGGGCTCGTTGTTTTATTCCCTGTCGCGCGGAATAAAACGAGGAGCCGTGAACTTAATACGAGTATCGCTCTGATGTCTTGGGTTGAGCTTTACACGGATCTTTCGGGAGAGATATGGCAATCTTTTATATTCCATTCGACCAGAATCAGGCCGAACAAGATTTTGGGGGCACTGGTCAGAGGCTGGTCACAAATACGGGAAGGCGACCGAAGTGGTGGAAGTTTAATATTGGATTGCTCAAGAGCTTCGAAGAACGAAACATTCGGGTTCTGTACCGAGATTCTGCTGAAAATTTGTCCAATGCCGGATTTGGAACCAATATTTACATTACGGGTCATGGAGAGCCTGGGTCGACACGTATTACGGGAAATGACGTCACAGACATCCCCTTTCTGGATCCTATCGATTTAGCGCTCCTGCTTCAGCGGAGTGGTTTATCCAGAATGTTCGCCGGATCGATACGAATTGTCAGTTGTGGCTCTGGATTTGGCGAGCAAAGTTTCGCCCAACAATTCAGTTCCGCGATGGGGACCCTCGGTTATCGCTTGTGCAATATTTACGGATATACGCAGGACATTGCCATCGCCGAGGATCTCGAACACATTCGCGATCAGGATCTTTTTGCTAACGCCACGAAGTACAGCAAGCTGGCTGGCGATGCCCGGACCGAGACGTATACAGGAACGGCTCGAACAGCCCGGCGCAGGTTCGATCAGAACAAGAATCCATTCAACCGTTAGGGGAACAGCATGTCTCCTAGGGCGAGACGAAGGTCTTGTGCAGGTGAGGTTCTGCGGGTTCTAGGGGTCGATCTTTTCCACTTCCGCGGTGAGGGAGCCGGAGCCTAGCCGGACGCGGATGGTTTGGTGGGGGGCGGTTTCTGTGGCGGAGCGCAGGAGTGTGCCCTCGGCGGAGTAGGCGAGGGCGTAGCCGCGTTGGAGGACAGCCAGGGGGGAGAGGGCTTCGAGGCGGGCGGAGGCTCGGGCGAGGCGGTGGCGCTGGGGGGCTCCGGCCTGGGCGGCTAGCTGGAGGAGGCGCTGGCGAGCGGTCTGGAGGCGGTGGCGAGCGTTTGCGAGGCGGAGGGCTACGTCCTGGCGGAGGAGGCGGGCGGTGAGGGATTCGAGACGCTGGGTTCGGTTGCGGAGGCGGCGGGCGATGGCGTCTTCGAGGCGGCGGTGGAGCTCGTCGAGGTGCTGATCGCGGCGGCTGACGGAGTCGCGGAGGCGGAGGAGGACGGAGTCGGCGGAGAGGCGGGCGAGACGCTGACGGGCGTGCAGGAGATGAAAGCGGATGGCGCGGTGGCTGCGGCGCTCGAGGTCGAGGACGCGCTCCTCGATGCGGTGCTGGGCGGAGGTGACGAGCTCGGCGGCGGCGGAGGGAGTGGGTGCGCGGAGGTCGGAGACGAAGTCGGCGATGGTGAAGTCGGTCTCGTGGCCGATGGCGGAGACGATGGGGAGTTGCGAGGAGGCGATGACGCGGGCGAGGAGCTCGTCGTTGAAGCCGGCGAGGTCTTCGATGGAACCGCCGCCGCGGGCGAGGATGATGAGGTCGACTTTGCCGGGGTGCTGGTTGAACCAGCGGATTCCGGCGGCGACGGTGGAGGGGCAGTTGGGCCCTTGCATGGCGGCGGGGTAGATGAGGAGGTTGAGGCGGGCGTGGCGGCGGCGGGTGACGTTGACGATGTCGCGGACGACGGCTCCGGTGGGCGAGGTGACGATGCCGACGCAGTGGGGAAAGGGCGGGAGTGGGCGCTTGCGGGCGGCGTCGAAGAGGCCTTCGGCGAGGAGGCGGGCTTTGAGCTGCTCGAAGGCTAGCTGCAGGGCTCCGGCGCCGCGAGGCTCCATGGTTTCGGCGATGAGCTGGAGCTGGCCGCGAGTCTCGTAGATGGAGATGCGGCCACGGACGAGGACGGCGAGGCCGTCGGCGGGCCGAAAGCGGAGGAGCTGGGCCTGGCGGCGGAAGAGGACGACGGGAAGCTGGGCTTCGCCGTCTTTGAGGGTGAAGTAGATGTGGCCGGAGGGGGCGGGGCGGCAGTTGGAGATCTCGCCCTCGACCCAGAGGTCGGTGTAGCCGGATTCGATGTGCTGGCGGACGTCGCTGACGAGGGCGCGGACGGACCAGATGCGGCGCTCGAGGGGGAGCTTGGCGGCTGGCTTTGCGGGGGTGGGTGTTTCCGGGATGTTTTTTTCAGGAGGGGTGGATGGGGAGCTGAAGAGGAGGCCTAGCTGGGGGGTTTCGGAGGTTTTGCGGGGGGCGGCCGACTCGGTGAAGCGGGACTTTGCAGAGCGGGCCTTCGAGGGGCGTGCGCGCAGGCTGGCGAGCGTGAGCGGGTTCTCTTCCCTGTCGGACATACCGCCTGAGTCTAGCATTTGCGGGGTGGTGATGCAGGAGGGAGGGCCGTGAAGGGTCCGGTGCGGCTGTGGTCGACAGCCTCGCGGGAGGGTATCGTTGCTGAAGGTCAGACGAACTGAGAATCAATCGTGCGGATCGACTTCATCGAGCGGCGATGCCTGGGACAATACGGAGTACAAGAGAACGTCCGAGAAGAGTCCAGCGCTTCCATCGCTGAAGTAAATAATGACCCCGTGATCCATCCGATCTGCAGAGACTATCTGAGGGTGGGTGGCGGTTTCCATGGCTGAATTGTCGTCGAATTGCGCGATTATGTCTGTCCGGAAAACCACGTTAGCGGAGACGGGTTCCACTTCGGGAAGCCCAGTTGGAGAGACTAGGCGATAGCCCCCAGTAGGCTATTGGCTTCGCGGAGGAGGTCGGTGGGCTGGCAGGGTTTGGTGAGGATACTGACGGGCAGGGAGAGACGGTTTGCCTCTTCGCGAACTATCTTAAGATTGGAGTAGAAGCCGGTGAGTACGATGATGCGACAACTTGGCAATTCCCTGGTGATCTCGCGGACCAGGGCGAGGCCATCCTTGCCGGGCATGGTAATGTCGCAGAGCAGAAGATCGGGCCTAAATGTGCGAACGTCAACCATCGCGGTATTGACGGTATATGCGGCATGCGCCTCGAAACCACTTTTCTGGAAGACCAGAGCCAAAGTGTCGGCTACTAAACGCTCGTCATCTACGATCAGAACACGTTGCATGGGGGCCTCTATCTCTACTTGGTGAAACCATCCAAAGGATCAGCAGACAGGTGCTCCAAGAGAAGCAACGGGTAAATGCAGAACCTTAATCTAGTCTTTAAACATCCAACTGTCGAATAAAATTCCCGACAGTTACGTTGGCTATCTAACATAGCGCCAAGGGCTTGCGAGCTTAAACCCCCAACTCACGGTTTCGGCTTTGTTCTAGGTGAGACGCATCAGAAAAAAGAAAGGGAGCCATGCACCTCGTCGCGTTGATTGCAGGATTAATCTGCTGCCTGGGCGTAGCGCTGGATGCGTTCCAGACGATTATTCTTCCACGACGACCCACCGGACGGCTACGGATTACGACACTTTTTTTTGCCCTCACCTGGGGGCCTTGGTCCATATTGGTTCCGCGGATTCGCAATAAAAAAGTACGTGAGCAGGCGTACAGCATTTATGGGCCGTCGTCGTTGCTGCTTCTGCTGGGATTGTGGGCGCTGTTGCTGGTGACGGGATTTGCGTTTTTCTACTTTGCGCTGGGATCGCCTTTCCAAGATGCGATGCAGGCGAAGGGGTCGGGATTGCTGGGGCGGTTCGGCACCGATTTGTATGTGAGTGGCACGACGCTGTTTACGCTGGGTCTGGGAGATGTGGTGCCGCGGGCGGTGGCGGCGCGGGTGCTGCTGATCTCGGAGTCTGGGGTGGGGTTAGGGTTTGTGGCGCTGGTGATCGGCTATGTGCCGGTGTTGTACCAGGCGTTTTCGCGGCGGGAGGTGAGTGTGGCGCTGCTGGATGCGCGGGCGGGCTCGCCGCCGACGGCCACGGAGCTGCTGCGGAGGCACGGGTTCGAGGGTGGGCAGGAGGCGCTGAGTCTGCTGCTGGCGGAGTGGGAGCGGTGGTCGGCGGAGATTCTGGAGTCCCACATCTCGTATCCGATTCTTTGCTACTACCGGTCGCAGCATGACAACCAGAGCTGGCTGTCGGCGCTGGTTTCGATCCTGGATACCTGTGCCCTGCTGATCTCGATCATGGATGGAACTCCGGCGAGGCAGGCGCAGTTGACGTTTGCGATGGCGCGACATGCGCTGATCGATCTGGGGCATGTGTTCCATTTGGAGGAGAAGTCGAAGGCGTGCCTGTATGAGGGGACACGGCTGGACCGGCTGCCGCCGAAGGAGTTTGCGCGGGTGTGCGATGCGCTGGGGGATATCAGCATACGGATGTGCGGCGATCCGGCTTCAGCGCAGCGGCTGCATACGATTCGTACGCTTTATGAGCCGCATGCAATTGCGCTGTCAGAGTATCTGCGGATGCCGCTGCCAACCTGGCTGCCGGAGAAAGAGGCGAAGGATCAGTGGAGGACGATCACTCGGCTGCGGGGCGAGGCTGAAGATGTGCTGGGTGGGGCTGTGCATGTGAGCGCTTTGGCGGTGTCGAGTGATCTGGAGGATGAGGGGCATTGAGGTTGGGTTGGGTAAGGACAGGCAACGGCGAGTGCAACTGCAAAGACAACCACAGGTCCTTCGACTGCGTAACTCGCGATGGAGCTGCGAGTTACTTCGCTCAGGATGACAAATTTGTTAATTGGTCTAGAAATTTGTGCATTGTTGAAGTTGGTGCAGTGGTGGCAGGGTGAGTTTGGGTGTGGTCTATGGAAGACGGGTGCTTAAAGGCGATGCCCCATCCTTTGCAAAAGCGAAGGATGGGGCAATCGAATGTTGTGGCGGTTAGGAGGTTACTGTGGAGGAGCGGCGGGGGCTGCGGGAGCGGGGTTTAGCTTTTGCGCGGCGATTTGTCCGGCGGGGCCCTTGGCGTCCTTGTCCTTGAGTTGGGCGTAAATCTTTTTGGCGGCGTCGGGCTGGTTCTGGCTCTCGTAGAGCTCGGCGAGCTGGAGCTGGGCGAGGCCGGCGGGGACGGTAGTGGTGGGCTTGGCGGTGAGCTGGTTGTAGAGCTCGATGGCCTGGGGGGATCGGCCGGTCTGGCGGTAGAGTTGCGCGAGGGCGAGTTTGGCGAGGCCGGCGAGGTCCTTGTTCCAGGAATCGGCGACCTGCTTGAAGGTGGACTCGGCGGAGGCGTTCTCGCCGGCTTCCATATAGGTGAGGCCGGCGAAGTAGCGCGCGTTCTTGCCAGAGGGGGTCATACCGTACTTGTTGGCGGTTGCGAGGAAGAGGCCGTTGGCGGCCTTGGCGCGCTCGGGGATGGAGTTGAAGGTCTTCATGCCGACGGGGATGGGCTGGCCGGGCTGAGCGATGGGGGCCTGGTAGGCTGCGATCGCCTCGCCAAAGGCAACGCTGGCCTGCTGGGAGCGGTTGTTGAAGAAGACGAAGCTGCCGACGAGGACCAGGATGACGAAGATGAGAATCACGCTGGTGGTGATGACGGAGCGGCGATTCTGAGCGGCCCACTCGAGGCCGTGGCTGGTGGTGGTGACAAACTGGTCGTTCTTGAGGGCTACTTTAGTTTCGTGATCCACGATGTTGATTTTCCTTTTGGCTCGCTGCGGTCGTCCGCTTCGAGAGAACTTGATAGCGCGAGTGGTCAACGCAGAACTTTAAGTCTATCAGCGGATGGGGTATCTGTCGGCCCTTCCCTGCCGGGGCGGCGGTTCAAGCGCTGTAGAGGTTGGTCTGGAGGAATTGGTTGCGGAACTTGCCGCTGGGATCGTATTGCTGGAGAAGGGCTTTGAAGTCGGGCAGCCTGGGGTAGAGAGACTGCAGGTGGGCGGGCGCCATGGTGAAGACTTTGGCCCAATGGGGGCGGGCGTTGAAAGGAGCCAGTTTGGCTTCGATGAGGGGCAGGACCTTCCGGACGGCTTCGAGTTCGGGCTTCCAGGTGAAGTGAATGGCCATGGAGGGGAGATGGTAACAGGGGCTCATGAAGAGGTTGTCGGCGGCGATGGTGCGGAACTCGGTGATGAAGAGGTGAGGGGTGATGTGGTCGCGGAGCTCTTCGACGGCCCGGATGGCGGCGTAGGCCTGGTTGCGAGCGACGAAGAACTCGGACTGGATTTCGGCTCCGGCGCTGGGGACGGCTCCGATTCTGAAGTGCGGCATGCGGTCGAACCAGGGGCCGGGGACGCTGAGCTGGTCGGTGCAGGAGTCGGCGGAGTGACCGGGGACGGGGTGGAGTTTTTCCTTGGCTAGGGTGGCTCCGTAGAACTGGGCGGGGATGTCGAGTTTTGCGTTGGGTTCGACGCGACGTTTGATCCAGACCTGGCCGGCACGGTTGTGCTGCCAGTCGGTGAAGAGGCTGACGCTGTAGCCGCTGGAGAAGATGGCGTCGAGGTTCTTTTCGAGCTGGGAGAAGGAGAGGTTCTCGTAGAGCGTCTGGGCCATCTGGAAGGTGGGCTGGATGTCGAGGGTGATTTTGGTGATGACGCCTACGGCTCCCAAGGTGACGGCGGCGGTGAGGAAGCGGTCTCCGTCTTTGGCGCGGGAGAGCTGGAGGAGCTGGCCGTCGGCGGTGACGATCTCCATGGCGGAGACGGCAGTGGTGAGGTTGCCGTTGTGGATGCCGGAGCCGTGGGTGGCGGTGGCGCAGGCTCCGGCGACGGTGATGCCGGGGAGCGAGGCGAGGTTGTGGAGCGCGAAGCCCTGGGAGTGAAGGTAGGGAGGAAGGTCAGAGTAGGTGACGCCGCCTCCGACGGTGACGGTGTGGGCTTGCGCATCGACGGTCATGGTGGTGAGGTTCTTGACGGAGATCTGCTCGACGGAGCTGTCGGCGATGGTGTTGAAGGCGTGGCGGGAGCCGAGGGTCTTGAGGGAGGACGCAGATTTGACGGCCTGCTGGACCTCGGCGACGGTGCCGGGGGTGATGAGTTTGTCGGTGCTGTAGTGGAGGTTGCCGCCCCAGTTGGTGCGTACCTCTGGGGTCTTCGCGGGTGCGGTGCGAGAGGTTTGTGAATCTGCGAGGGACTCCGAGGCTGCGAAGCGGGACAGCATGGAGCCGGTGAGAATTGCACCTGATGATTTGAGGAAGTCTCGCTTGTTCACGCACGCTCTCCGAAGGAATCCATTGAATTGACAGCATCGTGCCAGATTTGCCGCGCCATAAGGTATAGAGGCTTTGGCGTATAGAAAGCAACTGGCGAGCGGCGGAGCGGCTTTATGGCTTTGTAAGAAGGAGGCGGATGCTTTGTGCTGCCTGCTGGCCTTGGATCGCGGCTCCGGCGATGTTGAAGTGCACTTTGTCTTCGTATTGATCGGCGTGGTGGGACATGAGCTCGTGCTGGTCGTCGATGGGGATGTTGGCGGACTTGATGAAGGAGAGGGCGATGCTGTTTCTGGCTTCGATGCGGAGGTTCGTGGGCCCGGGTGTTGCATCTTCCTTGACTGGAGTGGTGGTTGCCCATACGAACGATGCAGCCGAGGCGATGCTGTGCAGAGCGGCTAGAAGTGACGGAAATGCGGCACGGTATTCGGGCTCGGAGTAGGTCCAGCCGTGCATGCCGTTATTGAAGTGCACTACTTTGAAAGGAACGGATTCCATCCGTGCGAACTCTGCGATTTGCAAGGGGAGACGTGGGTCGCCGATGGAGGTCGATGTGGCCATGAGGTAGACGTTCGCGACTTTGTCCAGTTGGCGTTGTACTTCCGGGTAGTAGTTTCTGGAGATGGAATCGCCTACGAGCAGGACGTTGGGGAGCTTTGTATCGACGTGGGAAGGTCTTACCTCCCAGGTCCACTCGATCTCTTCTGGCCGGGAAGATGGATTCTGGGCGTAGGTATGGATTGGGCTAAGTAGTATCGACAGACTGAAGACCAGGGTTGTAAGTGCGGTGACCTTCTGTAAGTGGGATCTCATCGTTTCCTTCCGGCTTCAACCGATTCAACCGTGGTTGAAGCTTCTTGCGCGGACTGTGACCTCACGGTCTTTTATGAGAGAGACCTGCGTGGTGCCTGTACCGTAACGCACCTTATGCGTTCCTCCTAATTTACTTTTGAAGGAGGCGTAGATCAGTTTTCCTGCAACCCAGGAGAGCGAGACCTGTACGCCGCCACGAGCGCACAGACCATGGATGCTTCCCTGGGGCCAGGCGGAGGGGAGAGCGGGTAAGAGGTGGATCTCTTCCTCGTGGGATTGAAGCAGCATTTCTGCGATGCCGGCGGCTCCTGCGCAGTTTCCGTCGAGGGAGAAGATGTTGCTCTCGGCGCCGGCGACGCCACCGCGAGAATAAGTCAGGAGCGAGTCCTCTGCGGCTTTTGAAAGCAAACCGATGAGATGCTTGTGGGCTGCTTCTCCGTCGAGAAGCCGGGCGTAGTAGTTGACGAGATTTGCCCGACCCCACTCGGAGTCTTCCCAGTTGGGCTGGCTGATGCGCCGCTCGATGGTGATCCGAGCGGCCTGGGCGAGGGCGGGAGTCTTAGCTGGTGAGATCTGGTGCTCAGGGTAGAGCGCGATGAGATGCGTCGTGCTGCGATGATTGGGCTCCGCTTCGTCAAAGTCTTCCAGCCACTCCTGAAGCTGGCCGTGCTTTCCTATTTGGAGGGGAGGCAGGCGGTCCAGCGCGTCTTTTGCCTTTGCGCGGAAGTCCTCGTCGATGCCGAGGGTCGTTGAGGCTTCGATACAAGCGTTCAACAAGGAGTGGACGAGAACCCGGTCGGCTGTGGGTCCCATCGATTCGCTGCATTTCTTTCCGTCGGGGGTGAGAAACCAGTTTTCGGGTGAGACGGCGGGGCCCGTCACCAACCAGCCATGTTGGGGGTGTTGGACCATGTAGGCAAGGAAAAACTCGGCGGCCTCTTTGAAGACGGGGTATAGGCGCTGCTTCATGAATTGCTTATCCGCGGTGAAACGATAGTGCTCCAATAGCTGCAAGGAGAGCCATACGCCGCCGGTTGGAAAGATTCCCCAACCCAGGCCCCATCCAGCGGCGGTGAATCCCCATGGGTTGGTGACGACGTGGCTGACCCAGCCGGGTGCGCCATACATCTTGCGGGCGGTAATTCGTCCTGCTACGCGCATTGCGTCGATGAAATCGAAGAGTGGAGATTGGCACTCGGAGAGGTTGCCGACCTCGGCCACCCAGTAGTTTTGCTCTGTATTGATGTCGAGGTGGAAGTCGTCCGTCCAACCCATGCTGGATGCGAGCCCGTCGTTCCAGATGCCCTGCAGTGCAAGGGGTAATGGGGAGTTTGGGCGTGAGCCTGCAATCGTAAGATATCTACCGTATTGGAAGAAGAGTGCCGACAGGCCAGGATCCGCTCCTCCGGATTGAACGGCTTTGCGTCTCTCGTCGGTGGGTCGCTGTTCGGCGGCGGGATTTGTCCCCAGGTCGATCGCCACGCGACGATAGAGTGCACGGTGGTCTTCAAGATGTGCAGAGCGAAGTTGGGTGACGGTCTTATGCCGTAACGCTTGCAGCGTTTGGGTGCAGCGTTTTGACGGATCTGCTCCGCCGTAATTTGTCGATATCACGACTAATATCGTGAGAGCATCGGCGTTCTTTACGGTGATACTTTCTTCGCGACTGGTAACTACGCCTCCTTCCGCACGCAGACGAATGTGAGCTTCAAATTCGACGCCCTGTTTGCCGTTACTGTGCAGGTGCTCAAAGGCCTGGCCGCGGAGGATAAGCGTGTCGTCTCCTTCTGTTGTCACCTTGCCGGGGAGGGTCAGCTTCGCGAAGGAGATGGTGCAGGAGATCGATTTTGCCTTGCTGCATGTTAGACGGGCTATGAGGGCGTCGTCAGTGTTGGATGAGAATATCTCACGATGAAAGCTGAGGCCGCCCTGAGTGTAGTCGACGTGTGCGATCGCCTCGTCCAGATTGAGGGAGCGCCGGTAATTTTGTACGGGTGCGATATCGTCGAATGCAATCTGCAATGTGGCCATGGGAAGATTGGTTCCGAATGAGTCGGGATGGCCTAGCAGATGCTCTTTGCATAGGTCGCCGCCTTCAGCATATTTTCCAGCAAACATCAGTTCGCGGATGCGGCCGAGGTTTTCAAACGCAGTTGGATTTATATTTCTGTCGCTCGGGGCTCCTGACCAGACGGTGGATTCTGTAAGAGCGATGCTCTCCATGGATACGCCGCCAAAGATCATGCCTCCGATGCGACCGTTCCCGATTGGCAAGGCCTCCATCCAGCGGCTGGCGGGCTTCGAGAACCATAGCTCGGTCTTGCGGGTGGGAAGGCTCGTCATTGCAGGGAGCAGTCGAGGAGGATATACCGCGAGGGCAGCGGATCCGCGCACAAAGTCTCGTCTTGTAGTCGTCACGTAAATCCTTTCGCAAACTTTTCAGGCGAGGCACAGAGGTTCTTAGGGACAGAGATTGAACTACTTCTTCCAATGTAGCTCGATCAACTTCGACTCTGATGGCGCTAACTCGATGCTGACAGTCCCGCGAGCAGACTGAAGCGTCTTGCCGGACGAGACGTCCGTGATGGAGACAGAGGAGGCAGCGCGATCGATGCGCTTCAAAGGAAGCGTGATCGTTTGAGGGAGCTTCTCGTCGTAGTTGAAGAGTGCAACGTATTCGCCGTGCGGCGAAGGACGAACGAAGACGGCTGCCGCCTTATCCCCTGTATCCCCTTCGATGGGGCGAAATGTTTTCCCTTCGTCAGCTATCGCAAACCATTCGCGGTCGTTGTAGACCGCCTGGGCGAGTTCGCGGCCCTGGGGATCATCGGCAAGTCGGCTGCTGTCGAGGATCATTCCGCCGCTGATGATTGCCGAGAGGAGGCGGCTCTTCCCTTCGATCACGGTTCGCGCGCCCTGGTCGGCTTTTGTACCTAAGACAACGTGATCGGGATCGGTGATGTAGAGATTTTTATCGGTCCACCAACCGTAGGTCAATGAATTGAGCATGTATTCGGTGGTCTGATCGCCGCCGCTGATGTGGCCTTTAGTGTCGCAGGAGAGGCGCCGTGCGTGTCCATATCCTGCGGGAAAGAGCGGAGCGATGGAGAGACTAAGGAACATGCGATTGCCTGTCTCGTCGACGATCTGCTTCATGCCGGCGTTGTAGGCTTCAATTCCTGTTTGAATTTTGGGATCGAAGTGGACTCCTTCGAGAGCGCCGTGGGAGAGAAAATCCAGCTTCAGGTATTTAAATCCAAGCTGCTGGAACTGCTGCAGGAAATAGGTGGCGCGAGCCTTCGCTCCAGGATGCGAGGGGTCAATTGGCAGACCACCATCTACCTTGGGGAGCGGTGACCCGTCGGACGTCTTCAACAAGATATCGCGGTACCGGTACTTCATTCCGGTGCCTTCGACGTAGGCATCCAGATCGTCAGACCAGTAGGCAAAGGGTGTCCAATAGATGCCGGGCTCAAAGTGGGTGCCGTCTGCCCCATGCATGGCCTTGATGTTGGCAACCGCATCGGCAAGCTGCACGCCGTCGAGGTTCGACCAGAAAGCATCGAGATTAATGTAGACCACCTTATTTCGTCCGAAGCCTTGAGGAACTAGTGTGTCCCTAACGAATGTGGCGGACTCTAAATAACGATGGTCGTTGATCTTTTCTGCGTAAGCCGCCCAGCTATTCCATCCCATGGGAGTTCCGGCAGGCCATTTTAGAGGAGGATGTATAGCCGCGTTGACCGCACCATAGGCCTCGAGCCCATCTCTCCAATCGGAGAAGGAACCAATAAAGATCCGAGGCGAGACTACATGCGGGCCGTGAACGAGGCCGTGCTCTGTCGTGTCGTGCGTGTCGGTTCTTACTCCGGTTGGTGAAGAGATGCCGCCGTAGATGTCCAGGTCGGTCAGATGGCCATCCGTAGCATGGGTTTCGATGGCCGTCTTCCAGGTATCGTGATTGATGGAACCTAGGATAAGAGCCTGGCGGGTGGCGTTGTCGTAGATGGCTGTAACTTCATTACTCGTATAGGTCTGACCAGCCTTCATGGCTGCAACGCCAAAGCTGTTGTAGCGAAACCACATGTCGTTGTCGAAGGGTACGTGCAGAAGCCGCAAGGATTGGATCTTTCCGAGTTGCACTGCGGCTGGGCCTTTGACTACCACGGTATCGAAGTGCCGGGTACCAATCGCACCTGCTTCCGGAGCTAACTCTGATTCAACTGAGATCCAGGGTTTTCCGTCATAGAGCCGGATGTGTTGAAGAAACGAGGGCAGGCCGGGGGCCGTGCTTCGGATGGTGTATTCATGCTCCGAGGCTGCATCTGCGGTGTTGCTTGACCGGTCTAGTTCGTGCAACGTGTAAGCGGCAGTTGAGAGCGAACGCCCGTCTTCCAAGCGAGCGCTGCTGGTGATGCCAAGAAGCTTGTGGCCGTCTTTCCAAGAGATGTCCATCGTGCCAGATTGGATGTGATAACGAACGGTTACCAGTTGGCTTTGCAAGGTAACTTCGTAGTCTGGTGCGGCAGATTTAGCGAATGCAGATGCCTGCAAAGAAGTTAACCAGACGAACCAGGCGAAGACAATTATTTCAATTCGTGCAGATATCCGGGGCCAACGAATGGAACATCTCATGACAGATCCCTATGGCAGAATGTTACAAATTTCCAGGATGGAATGAGTTATATACCCATTCCATCCTGATTGTTATTTCTTAGAAGGCATATTTCAAAGAGACCTGTAAGAAGCGGGCATCGGGAGTGTTGTTCTGGAAGGTCTTTGGAGCTGTAATTTGACCGCCATTCGAGTTGTTATTCGTGGTCGACGGATTGGCTAGGGTGGGATGGTTCAGAAGATTGAAGGTATCCACACGAAACTGTAGATACTGCTCCCGGAAGGTGGTGAAGTTTTTGAACAGCGACATATTGATGCTGTAATAACCAGGTCCGTAGATGGTATTTGACCTGCCACCAAGGAGTGCAATCGCAGTTTGCTCGTCTGTTACCGGTGATTGGAACCTAGTTCCGATGGTGCTGCCATCCAGCGGATTTGCAAAGGCACAGGGGTTATACCAGTTATCGCGTGTCTTGGTCCGGGTTGGGCAATTGGGACCTCCGCCGGGGGCGAATGGATCGCCTATCTGAATTGCTCGCGCACTCCCTCCCGCGGCGGTGCTGTTGTTGGGAGTGACGGTGAACGGCGTGCCAGTCTGGGCGGCGAACGTAAGGCTCGAAGACCAGTTGCCGATTACTTCATCTTCCCAACGTGATTTATTTAGAAACGTTCTGCCTTTGCCGAAGGGAAGCTGGTAGTTACCATTAAGTGTGACGCGGTGTCTGATGTCGTAGGGCGAGTTGGTGTACTCGTCGGTGTAGGGGATGATTGCCATGTTACGGTCGCCGACCGCTGTGGATAGACCTCCCGCATCGCTGCTGTCGTCGAGCGCGTGCGACCATGTATAGGTTGCGAGGAAGGTGAGACCGTGGGACAGTCGTTTCTCTAATTTGGCTTGAAGTGAGTTGTAATCGCTGACACCTCCGAAGTGGATGGTCCCGATGCTGCCCAGGTTAGGAAATGGTAGTTTGTCCTGGGTGCTGGTGCCCGGCGCGAAGAGTCCTCGAATCGTATTGGGATCGTAGAACAGCGAAAGATGACGCGAGACGTTGCCAACGTAGCTAAGCGTCGCGACTACGTTGTTCGATATCGATCGCTGGACGGACAGGTTGTAGTTCATGGTATACGGCGTCTTGATCTTAGAATCGATGGCGTGAAGGGTAGGGTTCGATACGAAGTTTTGCAAACCGCCGGCAGTCTGCGATATAAGGCCCGTCTCCAAACTAACGCCCTGACTTGCCAGGGATGGGCAGTTGCCTTGTACGCAATTTGGAGCTGTCATATTTGCGGTGTTTGAAAAGGGGAAGTTCGTTCCCAGGTTCGTATTTCCCTGGCTTTGCAGACCGCCGTAGAAGAGACCGAAGCCGCCGCGAACGACAGTATTTTGACCAGGTTGATATGCAAATCCGATGCGCGGAGCGAAGTTCAACTTTTGCGAGGTGGCCAGCCGCTCGTTGTCTACATACTGCAAAGCGACGTGGTCTTGCGCGAGCGCGGCCAGGAAGGGTGCGCCTAGATCTACGTTTCGCGAACGGCTCGGAAGCTGATAGATGCCTGTTCCGGTGCCGATACCGAGCCCTCCTGTTTGTATGAAGTTCGCCTGAGCTCCGCTGTTTTCTTTATAGGGCTGATAGTAGTCGTATCTAAGGCCTAGATTGAGGGTGAGGTTATGCGTGATCTTCCAGTCATCTTGTGCGTAGACGGAGTCGTACCACTGAGCATCATTGATGTTGGGGGCGTTCGCGATGCTTGCCGTATTCATCTGGTCGGCGAGAAAATCCGCCACGCCATAGCCGGTGAAGTTTACGCCTGGAGCTCCTGTGTATACAGCGTTGTAGAAATATTGACCTAGGGGAGCGGGTGCGTACCGGTCGAAGACGCGGATCGCCTGGAAGGATACGCCGACCTTCAGCGAGTGATTGCCGAGGGTTTTGCTGACGTTATCCAGTATCTGATATACGTTTTGAGCTTCGTTTTGAGTGCCGACAGAACCCCACTGCTGCAGCGTGGAGGTGTTGTTGTTGAAGTATCCCAGTGGCAGGCCTCCGAGTCCTGGACCTAGATTGGGAACGCCACCTAGTCCGAGTGTCGCTGCTAACGTCGTGTTATTTGCATTTGGCTGCTGGAACTTGAAGACACCCCAGTTATAGCCGAATCGAAATTCGTTGGTGAGACTGGGAGTAAAGACGTGCGTCTCGCTGAGCATGAAGTTCTCGGCCAGGTTCGTATCGCTTTCCCCACCGAATCCGCTTCCATCGAGGATTGGACCAAGGGGAAGACCGTTCGAGATGATCTGATGCATATAGCTGTAACGTGCGTATGCCTGATCTTTGGAGGTTGGATTCCAGTCCAGCCGCTGATCCCACTGAAAGGTATTGTCGTGGCGCGCAATGTTCTCATCAAGATTGTTGAAGGTTTTCCCGCCATTTGTGTTCGGAGCTGGATACATCTTGAGAATATTTTGCGCGACCGGACTGATCTGATTTGGGCAAAAGACGTTGTTTCTCCCGCCGCAAGATAGCGTTTGCGCGCCGCCGGAGTTTGGTTGATATAACTGGATCGGATTGGACCCGGTCAAGGAGGGGTTTAGTAACTCCGAGAAATCGCCTTGTCTCATCAGTGGGGTGGGCACCGTATAGATGTTTGGCTGGCCAATCGCGATTCGATTTACTTCCAGGTCGCCAAAGTAGAAGAGCTTGTCTTTCAAGACGGGGAACCCGAGCGTGGCTCCGAATTGATTCTGATGGTAAGGAGGGACGGGCGCTCCTGCCAAGGTATTCCAATTCCGTGCGTCGAGACTGGTGTTGCGAAGATACTCCCACACACTGCCGTGGATCTGGTTGGTGCCGGATTTGATACTGGCATTCATAACGGCGCCGGCTGAGTGCCCAAACTCCGCGCTGTAGTTGCTGGTCTGGAGATTGAACTCGGCCAAGGCATCCGGGGGAGGACGCATCACAAAGCTTGAACCGTTGAGGAAGTCGACTAGGTTGGTGTTATTGTCCACTCCATCCAGGATGAAATTATTTTGCTCCGCACGCTGGCCGTTGGCTACAAAGTCGCCCGTTCCACTCCCGCGAGTGTTTCCGAAGGGCGGAGCGACGCCGGCGGTGAGTTGAGCGATGTAGACCCAGTTGCGGCCATTAAGTGGGGTGTTGTTGATGGTTTCCGTGCTGATGACTTGGCCCACAGCGCTATCCTGCGTTTGAAGTAGAGGGACCTCCGAGGACGATACCGTTACCGACTGCGAAACCTCGCCAGCGTGCAGATCGAGCATGACGTTCAGGCGCTGCTGAATATCCAAGTGTAGATTTTCACGAGCCGTCGTCTGAAATCCTGGCGCTCCGGCGCTCACCTTGTAGTTCCCTATCTTCACGGGCGAAAAGACGTAGACGCCATTACTGTTTGCGGTACGTTCCAGAACAAACCCGGTGTCGGTATTGGTAAGAGTTACCTTTGCCCCGGAGACTACTGCGCCAGACTCATCTTGTACCAAGCCGGAGATGGTTCCCTGATCGACCTGCGCCCATGTTGTCGGCACTAAAAGCAGAAGCACACAGAGTGAAAACACAAACCATGAACTAAGAAAGAGCTGCTTTCGGCTCTTTTTGATTAGATCTCTAGACATATTCTGGCCTTCCCTTTCGATGCATGAAATTGACGTTTCCCGGGACCAGCCCTTCTGGTAATGTATACGTATACATTAATGCAGTGCGTCAGTATCTATATTTGAGTGAATAGGGGGTTGTCAACTGAAGATCTTTACCTAGTGAAATCATCTCTTATGGCGCGACGCTCGTCGGCTTCGAACACCCTACCATCGAGTGGCCGACGGAATATTCTAGCCATCGATATGGTCTTATCCCAACGATCAGATAGTATTTCGCTTGTTGCGCTCTTTCCCTCCCAACACGGTTGACCTCTTGACTGTAGGGGTCTATTTCTTCACCACACTTGTGGTTGGGTGGCTCTTTCGCAGAAAGGCACAGTCGTCTTCGGAGTTCTTCCATGCCGCTCGCACCTTGCCCACCGCCATCACTGCGATTGCTTTTCTTGCAGCTAACTGCGGGGCGCTTGAGATTGTGGGCATCGTCTCTGCGAGTGCGAAGTATGGAGCGGAGACTTTACATTTTTATTGGATCGGCGCTATTCCTGCCATGGTCTTCGTGGCTCTCTGCATGATGCCGATCTATATGCGAAGCCGTGCTCTCACGGTGCCAGAATTCCTCAAGCTGCGTTTCAACGAGGCTACCCGAACGCTGAATGTCATCTGCTGCGGGATCATGATGATTTTGGTCTCTGGCATTAGTCTCTATGCGCTGTCGCAGGTGTTACGTACCTTTCTCGGTTGGAGCTTCACGCAGACCACCCTCACTGCCGCTGCGATTGTCTTTCTCTACGTCTCGCTCGGTGGCCTCACCGCGACCATGTACAACGAAGTAATTCAATTCGGACTTATTATCCTGGGGCTACTGCCGCTCGTATTTTTCATTCTGCGCGATTTTCATGGGCTAGGCGCCATCCTCTCCCAGTTGCAACCTTCCATGCGTCATACGTGGGTTGGGCTTCCTATCGCGAGTCCACATGTTGCCCGCATGGATGTTGTCGGCATCACGATGGGACTTGGCTTTGTTCTGAGCTTCGGGTATTGGTGCACGGACTTTGTGCTGATCCAGAGGGCTCTTGCTGCGCGTAGCACAGCAGGCGTCATCAACACTCCGTTGATCGCCGCTACCGTGAAAATCTTCTTCCCTGTTCTGGTCGTGCTTCCTGGTCTCGCGGCGGCCGTCCTCTTTCGTCCTCAGCTCGAGTTCAACTACGACCAGGCCTTGCCGGTGCTTATGATGCGTTACTATCGCCATGGTCTGCTAGGGTTCGGCATTACAGCCATTCTTGCAAGCCTTATGGCGGGACTTGCGGGTAATATCAATGCGCTGGTTACGATTTGGACCCATGACGTCTATCGAGCTACCCTGGCACCTGGCAAGAGCGATGATCACTATGTTCTAGCGGGAAGAATCTCTACGCTCGCTGCTATCTTGCTTAGTATTGCGACTGCGTATCTGGCATTGTCTTTCAACGATCTGATGGATTATTTGCAACTGCTATTTTCTCTTTTCAACGCGCCGCTTCTGGCTACATTCCTGCTTGGTATGTTCACGACATGGGCTACTCCCAAGGCTGGATTCTGGGGACTTCTTTTTGGCACGCTGGCATCCATCGCACATAACTTCGCATACCGGCTGCATTGGATCACGTACGGCAGCGATATGAGCGCCAATTTTTACGGGGCGATTCTTGCATGGACGAGCTGCTTTCTCGTTACGGCGCTCCTCAGTGCGATCACTCCCG
Organism: Granulicella sp. dw_53; assembly: GCF_018449545.1. Classification (GTDB taxonomy): domain Bacteria; phylum Acidobacteriota; class Terriglobia; order Terriglobales; family Acidobacteriaceae; genus Edaphobacter. Next base: position 144,636 of record NZ_JAAVUR010000004.1, read on the forward strand.
CTAAACCGCACGAGGAGCTTGCAGATCTCACTTGCTGGACCGGAACCCGCGGATCTATTCGGATTCCTAGAACGACTGTGTTCCACGCGCTCATTATCCTCGCCATCTGTCTGTGCTTGAGCATTGTCTTCCGCTAAAGCCAGGGATGGTCATTCAGAGGCTTCGATCGATACTCTGCTGAATTCGCCTTGAACGAAGCAGTCATAAGTTTTATTACCGAGGGCCAGACAAAATGGTTGGATGGAGCGTAGCGATGCATACTTCAGGAAGAGCCATACTTCGTCGATTGAGTGATTTATTATTCCTTCGCGCGGAGGCCATACGCGGGCTTGGCATTTGCCATGTCTCGTTCCTCATGTTTTTCTTTCTGAATCCATTCGTTTCGCAGATGGTTCGAGCGCAATCGAATGATGCCTCCATCCGCTTTGACAAGGAGACTAAGGTCTTTCGCATCGATGCTGCCGACACGTCTTATGTCCTCGGCATCAACGAGGTGAAGCAGGTACAGACGCTCTACTGGGGGAAGCGCCTCAGTATGGACGATACGTTTGCGGCGCCGCATTCGGCTTCTGGTAACTCTTCGTTCGATCTTTCCACGAACACTACACCTCAAGAGTTTGTCGCCTGGGGTGGCGGGGTTTATATTGAACCTGATTTGAAGGTCACCTTTCCGGATGGGAACCGCGATCTGGTATTGCAGTATCAGTCACATACTATCGATGGCCGTCTGCTTACTCTGAGGCTGAAGGATATATCGCGTGAGGTTTACGTTGACCTACAGTATGAGGCGGATCCAATTACCGGGGTGCTGCGCAGGTCAGCGCAGGTTGAGAACAAGACTGCTTCCCCACTGAATATTGGGCAGATCGCATCTGGCACCTGGAATCTGCCTCGTGGAACAGACTACCGATTGCGTTACCTCACGGGCCGGTGGGCGGGAGAGTGGAGGCTGCAGGAGCAGCGCATTCAGCCTGGCAAGACAGTTTTAGAGAGTCGCCGTGGATCTACCGGGGATCAAAATAATCCATGGTTCGCCATTGACCGAGATGGCTCGAACGATCAAGACCATGGTGATGTCTGGTTTGGGGCACTGGGCTGGAGTGGATCGTGGCGGATCAGCATTGAGCAGGATCAGGTCCAACAGGTGCGGGTGACGGGAGGTCCGAACGACTTCGACTTCAACTATCGCCTGGCCGCGGGAGAACGGCTCCAGACGCCTAATTTCTATGCGGGCTACTCGCACGATGGCATCGGCGGCGCCTCACGGCTTCTCCATCGCTTTGAACTTGGCAGCATCCTGCCAAACGCACCTCATCCAAAGCTGCGGCCTGTGCTTTATAACTCCTGGGAGCCTACTGGCTTCAACGTGGATGAGGCTGGTCAGGAGTCGCTTGCAGAGAAGGCTGCCACTATTGGGGTCGAACGCTTCGTGGTCGACGATGGTTGGTTCGGTCAGCGATCGGGCGACAAAGCGGGGCTGGGAGATTGGAATGTAAATCCAGTCAAATTTCCTCATGGGCTGAGGCCGCTGATTGATAAGGTCCATTCGCTTGGTATGGACTTCGGACTTTGGGTTGAACCCGAGATGGTCAATCCTAACTCCGACCTATATCGCAAACATCCTGATTGGGTGCTGAACTTCCCTGGCCGTCCGCGGACTGAGGGACGAAATCAGCTCATGCTCAATCTTGCGCGACCTGATGTGCGTGCGTATGTCTTTCAATTTCTCGATTCCCTTCTGAACGAGAATGACATCGCCTTTCTAAAGTGGGATTACAACCGTAACTGGTCTGAGCCCGGATGGCCCGCTGTGGCTCCTGAAGAGCAGAAGAAGGTCTACATCACGTATGTGCAGAACCTCTATTCCATCCTGGAGGAGCTTCGCAGAAGACATCCCCATGTCGAGATCGAGAGCTGCTCTGGTGGTGGCGGGCGAGTGGACCTTGGCATTATGCAGTACACCGATGAGGTCTGGCCTTCGGATAATACCGATGCCTTCGACCGGCTGCTTATACAAGACGGCTTCACCTATGCCTATACGCCGGGGGTGATGATGGCGTGGGTGACAGATTCGCCCACATGGGTCAATCAACGTACGCTCTCGCTCGAATATCGCTTTCTCTCTTCCATGCAAGGATCGCTTGGAATCGGGGCGGATCTGAATCATTGGAAACCGCAGGATTTTGAGACTGCGAAGAAGATGGTTGCACAGTACAAGCAGATCCGAGAGACCGTGCAACGGGGATCTCTTTACCGATTGATCTCCCCTCAGAACGGGAGCGAATACTCTGTAACTGAATCTATTGCGGAGGATCAGAAGCTGGCTGTAGCCTTCGCATTCCTCCATTCTAGCCAGATGCTCTATCCGTTTCCGCGTATCTACCTTCGTGGGCTGAAGGCTGATGTTACGTATCGGATTAAGGCACTGGATGGAAAGCTTTCGACGGGCTCACCTGCAGTTGCAAGTGGTGCATTCTGGATGCAGCATGGTGTGGATGTGGATCTTCGGGGAGATTTTCAGGCTGCTGCATTCACATTGGAGGCGGTTTCAAAGTAAGCGGCTGGCGCCCGTGGCGTGGAGTTTATGCCGTGGTCACCAGCCGCTAGGGCTACGAAGATTGTTACTTTGTTGTAGTGGTTTCGGTGATGGTATCGACGGCGGCTCCATTGTTTGACGAGAACACGATGCTTGCGGCAAAGGTCGCGTTTTCAGCACATCTGGAGAAATCAATTGGGATCTCTACGTTCTTCTGGCCACCGGGAGAGATGTCTCCTACTTCAATTGGCAATCGGCCTATTACGCGAGGGTGACAGGTTTTGTCTCCTTCCGCTTGCGTCAGGGAAAAGAGATTGACCTGAGATCTTTCTGCGCGCGTCGAGCCACTATTGCCGAGAGATAGCTTCCAGATGCGAAGATTTGGAGGGCCAAGTTTCTTTGCGATCGATCCTGAGAGCGTTGCAGACCCGGCCGTCGGAGCGATTGCGATGCGATCAAGAGCCGGAGCAAAGCCGATCGGATTGCCAAACTGTATCGTGTTCGAGCCGGCCTTCAACGTCACTGGAATTACCGTGCTAGTGGGCAAGCTGAAGCTGCTGCCATCGAGATCTAGCTCTGTGCTGGTACCACCGTTAACACTCATGAAGAAGGAGCGAGGTCCGCTGGTGAGGTAGTCGATCTCCATCTGATAGGTGCCCGCTGCGTGAACGGTGACGTGGGTGAAGGTGACGTTGTTATTGGCGCCACCACCGATGTTTCCCGCCTCTGAGACTCCGGAGCAGCTCCCGCAGAAGGAGGCGCTGGCACTTCCACTGAAGGTGGCGAGTTCCGCTTCATAGGCGGTGTAGTTCGGCGCAACGGCGGACCCATTGCCACTGATTACGATTCGATCCAGGTCTGGAGGGTAGCTGGTGGGATTGCCAAATTGAATGCTGTTCCAGCCGGCCTTCAACTGGACGGGAACGGTCGTGCTGGAGGGAAGGTTGAAACTTCCGCCTCCTACATTGAGAGTTGTGGATGGACCGCCATTGACCTGGTATAGGAGCGCCCTGCTGCCGATCGTCATAGAGTCGATCTCCATCGCGTAGGTTCCCGCTCGGTCGACGCGAATGTTGTTAATCGTCACAGTATTGTTGACGCCTAATCCCAAATTACCCACCTTGGAGCCGCTTGAGCAGGCTGAACAGGAGACGACCGATGCCGATCCACTCAGTGTTCCTGACTCTGCCTCATAGACCTGAGAGTTGGGTGGCGCGGCGTGGCCGTTTGGAGTCACCTTGAGCAGGCGAACGCCGTGACCCAGGATAACGGCACTGAAGCCGTCGTCGAAACGACCAAGATCGATCTGGTTCCATACGTCGCGGACGCGTGGAGCGCTCGTGAAGCCGAGCGGGCTCCACTTGATGGCGACCTGCGATGGGAAGGCGTTCAGATTGAAGAGAGCGACGTAGTAGCTTCCGTCTGCCGTGTGCATCGCCCAGACAGGCGAGAATCCGCCGGCGACCTGCTTTGCAGGAGCCCCCGACTGGTCAACGGCGATGACCTCGTCGTTGGATAGAAGGCGTTTGCCAACGCTGTCCAGAGCTGTCAGATCTCCCCCGAGGTAGAGGGGTGCATTTGCCATTGCCCAAAGGGTGATTGCGGACTGCTGCTCTTCGGGGCTCAAGCCATCGGTATTGGGATTTCCTACTTCGAGCGAGTCGAGATCGTTCCAACCGACCGTCGGGCCAGCGGCGTTCTGCCAGCCTACGAGATCGTAAAAACGCTGCGATGTCATCGTCCAATTGGTCAGCGTAGAGCAGTTCCCCTCGCATTCGACGTCGCCTTCGATGCGACGGGCGTTTGCGTATGTCTGCCATGTGCTGAGATAGTCCTGATCCAGCGCCCAGGAGATGGTGAACCACATGGGCCGTCCGTTTTGGGCGATTGCCTTGGCCCAGGCGGCTACATCAGGGCGGTTGTCGATCGAGGTGTCATCCCGATAAGAGCCGGGCGTCACTGCATCGAGCTTGATAAAGTCGATGCCCCAGGATGCGAAGAGATTGACGACAGAGTTTGTGTACTCCTGCGCGCCGGGCTTGGTGAAGTCGATCTTGTAATGAAACGGAGAGGTGCCGGAGCCACCGAAGGAGTTCCCCGCGGTATAGGGGACCGCAAGGATGTCTTTGATGTGATATTGCGTGCCCAGGATGGGATAGTTGGCATCCACTGCTGGTTGTTCGACTCCGGGGATCCAGTAGATACCGGCCTTTTGACCATTCTGATGAATGTGCGCCACTAAGGCTGCGATATCGGGAAAGGTGGAGGTATTAGGAATGGGGCGCCCGTTGGCGTCGAAGCTTCCCATCCATCCGGAGTCGATGTTGATGTAGTTGAAGCCGTGTGCCTGCAGACCGGAGGACGACATCGCATCCGATTGGGCCGCGATGTTCGCCTGTGTGAGGAAGCTGCTGGAGATGGTCTGCTGGCTGAAGCTGCTCCAGCCCAGGTAAGGCTTCTCAGCAACTCCAGGCGATTGGGCGTGTCCGGAGATCGCCGATCCTAGAAAGGCGGTTACCGTTAAGAGACCCGCATAGACTGAGCGATAGTTGCGGATCTTTCGGCACACGCGGCTTGACGCGATGAACGATGAGGGGATGGTCGTCATGTATTTCCTCTTTTGCTGTTTGAATGAGTTGCCATGCTGCCGAGCCTTGCTCCGCAGCCGAGGTGACATGACGATCTTCTGTTCGTCTCCGCAGATGTTTCGTCGAGTCACTGCTTTCGCTGTGCGCTTTGTCGCAGAGTATGCGTTGGGGATGCGTCTCGCATACTCAACCTGTTCGGGCTCTCGTTTCGTTGGGAGTTGCCGTTGAAAGACGGGCAACTCGCGGTACTATGTATACGTGTACATAAGGGAATATGGCAAGCGGGAACTTTTAATTTGGTAGACGCACCCTCTGTCGCTTCCCGTCCGCGTAAACCCTTTACTTCTTCGATGTAAACTTGCACACTGTTCTCGCACTACGAAGGAGATGGATCGCACAATGGATATGCGCGAGATCGCAAAGCTGGCAGGTGTCTCCAGCGCCACCGTATCGCGCGTCATTAATGGATCGAGTCTCGTTCGGCCGGAGACCGTAGAGCGCGTTCGCAAGGTCATCGAAGAAGTCAAATTCTTTCCGAACAACAGTGCGACGACCTTGAAGTATGGGCGAAGCGGGACCTATGGCTTGATTATCCCGGACATTACAAATCCGTTCTTTCCGGAGTTCATTAAGTGCTTCGAAGGAATCGTCGTCGAGAACGATCAAGAGATGTTGATGGCGACAACCGACTTTCATTCGGGGCGAATGCAGCAGTCGATTCGGCGGATGCTGATTCGCAAGGTGGACGGCGTGGCGTTGCTGGCCTCGGAGATCGAGACAGAGCCCTTTGAAGACCTGATAGAAAATCGAGTCCCTCTTGTAACCATGGACCGGGGGCATGTTGGGAATGGATTGAGCGATGTGGCGATCAACAACAAGAGCGGGATGGACCAGGCTCTGCGGCATCTGAAAGAGCTGCGCCATACAAAGATCGGCTATATCGGGGGGTCTGCGGGCCTTACTATTTCAGATCACCGCGTCCAGGCATTTATTCGTGCGCTGAAGCGGGTCGATCTTATGCCGCGGCCGGAGTTCATCAAGGTCGGCAACTACCGGATCACAGGCGGCATGGCGGCAATGAGTGAGTTGCTCTCGCTCGAAGACAGACCCACGGCGGTCTTAGCTGCGAACGATTTGACGGCCATCGGCGGGATGCGCGCCGCGATGAAGATGGGGTTCTCGATCCCTGGCGATGTTTCGATCATAGGATTTGATGATATCGAGATGAGCGATATCGTCCATCCACCGCTCACAACCTTACGGCTGCCGAGATATGAGTTAGCCAAAGTATTCTTCGATGCGCTCGAACATCTCAAAAGCAATCCGCATGCTCAGGGTGAGCAACACAGCGTGAAGACTACTTTAATCGTGCGGGAGTCCACTGGCCCTGCGCGCAGGCGTAGGAGTAAGTAAGTATGGGGCTGTCATAGATACTTAGGTGGGGCAAGTCTGAATGTGGCTTGTGCTTTAGAGCTTTTCCGGCCACTCCTTGTCGGGGCTTACGGGCAGAGGCTGGTCGATGCCCAGATTGGCGGGGTTGATATCGGCGTAGATGAAGTTCTCCGGCGCTACGGGGCTGCCGGCGAGACGCCGCAACAGACTTAGCTGACCTGCGTGAGTCATGGCGTCCGAGAAGGGCCCTTGAAGGAGAACTTCGAGGGTGATGCCGTGGAGTTCGCTTCCCTGATCCAGATGGCGCGCGAGATCGGTCACGACCTCGTGGAAGTGGGCCACGGCGGATGCGAAGTCCGGGAAAGATGGCGGCTGGTAGCTGCCGCCGATGAAGAAGGTTCGGGAGTATCCGAGGACGCTGTCCATGTGGCGAATGAGTTGATGGGGCGAACGGACCTTGTTGCCAGCGGTGAAATCAGGGAAGTCGGGTGGAGCGTCGCGGAGGGCCTTCTGAGTTCGATAGACCAATGAGGCGAGAAGATACTTCAGCATGATTCGTTTGTCGGCCATAACTCGATTCCTATGATTTGCAAGTAGTCTTGCAGCGGCTTACTTGATGTCACGCCAGTTCTGGCCGAGGCCTACCTCGGCGACGATGGGGATGGTGAATTCGGCTACGTTTTCCATCTCCTGCTTAACGAGGGACTGGAGTTCTTCGGCCTCTTCGGGGATGACGTCGAAGAGGAGTTCGTCGTGGACCTGGAGGGTCATGCGGGAGCGAAGATTGCGGCGGGTGATCTCGGCGTCGATCTTGATCATGGCCAGTTTGATGAGGTCTGCGGCGGTGCCTTGCAGAGGAGTGTTGACGGCGGTGCGCTCCGCGAAGCCACGCATGTTGGGGTTGCGGGACTGTATGTCGGGGATGGGGCGGACGCGGCCGAAGTGGGTCTTGACAGCACCGTCGCGGCGAACGATTTCGAGGGTGGTCTCGATGAACCGCTGGACGCCCTTGTAGCGGTCGAAGTAGGTCTCGATGTACTGCTTGGCTTCGCTCTGAGGAATGTTGAGCTGGGCGGCGAGGCCGAAGGGGCTGATGCCATAGACGATGCCGAAGTTGACTGCCTTGGCGCGAGCGCGGACCTCTTTGGACATGGTGGCGGGATCGACGCCGAAGACCTCGGAGGCGGTGAGGGTGTGGATGTCCTGACCGGTGCGGTAGGCGTTGAGAAGGAGGGGATCCTGAGAGAAGTGTGCCATGAGGCGAAGCTCGATCTGGGAGTAGTCTGCAGACATAAGCAAGTTGCCGGGGGCAGAGATGAAGGCGGCGCGGATCTCGCGGCCAACTGCGGTTCGGATGGGGATGTTCTGGAGGTTGGGATTGGTGGAGGAGAGACGTCCAGTGGCGGTACCGACCTGATTGAAGGTGGTGTGGACGCGACCCTGGGAGTCGGCTAGCTGCGGGAGCGAGTCGAGGTAGGTGGACTTGAGTTTGGCGAGCTGACGGTATTCGAGGACGAGGGCGGGGACGGTGTGATGTTCGGCGAGCTCTTCGAGGACATCCTGGGCGGTGGAGACGACCTTGCCCTTGCCGTACTTCATAGGCTTGGGGAGGAGCATCTTGTTGAAGAGGACGTCGCCGAGTTGCTTGGGGGAGTTGACATTGAAGCGGTGGCCGGACTGCTCGTAGATGCGCTCGGCAAGGTCGTCGATCTCTACGGCGAGACGGGTGGACATGGTGCCGAGGATCTCGGGGTCGATGCGGACGCCGGCCTGCTCCATCCGGAGAAGAACAGGGACCAGGGGCAGGTCCATGGACTCGTAGATGTGAGTGAGAGACTCTTTTTCGAGGTCGGCGCGAAGTTGGGAGGCGAGGCGATGGATGGCGTTGGCAGACTCGGGGAGGAGGGTCTCAGGAGTGTGAGAGAGGGCACGGTTGGTGAAGCGGGCGGTGACGTCGGGAAGTGTATGCGAGCCGTGGGTGGGATTGACGAGGTAGCTGTAGAGCATGACGTCGTCGCGAAGGCCACGCAGGGTGACGTTATGCGGGGCAAGGGCGCGGAGGACGGCTTTGAGGTCGTGAACCTGCTTGGGGAGGGTTGGGTCTTCGAGAGCCTCTTTGATGCCGGGGGCGTCGAGCGAGGTTTCGATCGCGGCGGTGGAGTTGGAGGCTAGTCCCAGTTTGCAGGCGGGGTCTTGCGGTGAGGCTGCTGGGGTAACAGCGGCGGCTGCAGCGGCTTGATCCTGCGGGGTGCCGAAGAGAAAGCCGGATTCGGCGGGGGCAGGCTCGGCCTCGGTCTCGGGATCTATGGTGTCGGTGGCCTTCTCTTCGGCGATGGCGGTAGCGTCTTCGAAGAGGAAGACGGAGAGGCCGTTGGGCTTGCCGTCAGGGCCTAAGGCACGCGCCTCTGCGAGGAGGGCGGCGATATCGTCAGGAGCGGGCTTGAGGTTGAATACGATAGGGGTGTTGTCGACAGAGGGGGCGAGCTCTTTGAGGAGGGTGGTGAACTCGAGCTCGGAGAAAAGTTCGCGGCAGGCGGCGTTATCGAGGGGCTGGGTCTCCATGTCTTCGATGGAGAACTCGATGGGGACGAAGGTGTGGATTGTGACGAGCTCTTTGGAGAGGAGGATGTTGTCGCGATTGTTCTCAAGCGACTCGCGGTAGGTCTTCTTCTTGACCTGGTCGGCGCGATCGAGGGCGTTTTCGACAGAGCCGAACTGTTGGATGAGCTCAATGGAGCCCTTGTCGCCGATGCCGGGCGCGCCGGGGATGTTGTCGATGGAGTCGCCACGGAGGGCCATGACGTCGATGACTTGACGGGGTGGAACGCCGAGGGTTTCCTCAACCTTGGCAGGATCGAGGATGAGGTTGTCTTTGGTGGGATTGAGGATGGAGACGGATTCGTTGACGAGCTGCATCATGTCCTTGTCGGAGGAGACGACGTAGACGTGGTGGCCGAGCTCGGCGAGCTTGCAGGAGAGGGTGCCGATGACGTCGTCAGCCTCGAAGCCCTCGTAGGAGAGGATGGGGATGCGGAAGGCTTCGAGGGCGCGGCGAATGTAGGGAAGCTGCTGGGCGAGGTCGGGAGGCATCTCGGTGCGGTTGGCCTTGTAGCCGAGGTAGTCGATCTCGTCGAACTGCTGGGTCTTGATATTGAACTTTTTGACCGACTTCATCTCCTTGGCACGGGCGTCGCGGAAGACCGGGCCGGAGAGATCGTAGATGGCCGCAAGGTAGTGGGGGGCGAAGTCCTTGCGGAGCTTGTTGATCATATTGACGAAGACGTATGTCGCCGCGGTGGGAATGCCGGTGCGCGTGGACATGGGCCGCTGGCGCTGCATGGCGTGGTAGGCGCGGAAGATGAAGGCCATGCTGTCGAGGAGGTAGATGGGAGGCTTGGCGCCGGTGCTGGAGGTGGGGGTGGCGGTCTTTGCGGGTTCAGTTGCCATGGCTTTTAGATGGTAGCGCGTCAGGGGCGGGTGTATGAGACCTATTTGGGATCGGCGGCCTCGTCCTCGTAAGATTGAGCAGCGCAACCCTTTGCGTTGCAAGGACAGATGAGGAACATTCCTTGAAGATCCCAATGTGGCTCGCAGCACCTTTGTTGACGGGCTACGCCTGCTTGGGACAGAGCAGACCCAGCCTCCAGGAGACTCCGCCGGCAACGATCAAAGCTACTTCGACTTTGGTGATGGTCCCGACGCTGGTTCGAACTCCGTTGGGGGAGCTTGTTCCTGAGCTTAAGGCGAATAATTTCAGACTCATCGACAATGGGGTCGAACAGAAGGTGTCCGTTGAAATGGTTCAACGTCAACCGATCGCGGTGGTAGTTCTGATGCAGACCGGCGGTGCGGCACCACGGCAGTTTCAGAACTACCAGACCATGACGACGCTGCTCGGCCCCATGATGGGGAGCTCGATCTACAAGGTGGCGATGGTAACGTTCGACAGCCGGCCCCAAGAGATCTGGAATTTTCCTCCGAGGGTGGATGGGCTGCAACACGCGTTCATTCATCCTGAGAGAGGGGATCGGGGCGCAGCAATTCTGGATGCTGTGAACCTCGGCATTGAGCTGTTACAGCAGCAGCCGCTGAGTCTTCGCCGGATTATTCTGCTGATGAGTCAGCCGGTGGATGATGAGAGCAAGGTATCTGCGGCAGATGTTGTGCGCCGGATTGGAGAGAGCAACGCCACAATCTACAGTGTGAGCTTCTCACCAGAGAAGCCACTCCCGAACGACCCTCTTCCCAAAGCTCCGGTCAACAAGTTCTCTCCAATTGCATCCTCAAATGCTTTAGAGGCTCCGGCATCCGTCCTGAAGGCGATGCAGGAAGATACTGCCGCGGAGGTGGCCGCTCTCTCCGGTGGGGAACAGGTTCGACTGAAAAATAAAGGCGATTTGGAACACAAAGTGTGGCTTCTGGCGAATGACCTTGCCAACGGCTACACGCTGAGCTTCCGCCCTAGCTCGAAGGAGCCGGGATTCCATACAGTCAAAGTGGAAGTAGTTGGTACGCCAGGTCCTTTCGTTGTCGCAGCGCGGACGAGTTATTGGATCGCTGGAACAGTAACGAAAAAGTAATATTTTCTCCTTTGATGAGACGCACATGCTCTGTGATCAGAGGAGGAGCATGCAGTCGCCGTAGGAGAAGAAGCGGTATTTCTCTTTGACCGCATGGGCGTAGGCTGCCAGGATTGTTTCCCTGCCTTTTTCGGGGTTGGCGAAGGCGCTCACCAGCATCAGGAGGGTGGACTGGGGCAGGTGGAAGTTGGTGAGGAGACCGCCGATGATACGGAATTTATAGCCAGGGCTTAGGAATATGCTGGTCTGGCCGGCGTGAGGTTCAAGCGGGCGGCCAGCGGCGAGTTGGGCGCAGTGCTCCAAGGTTCGGGTCGTGGTGGTTCCCGCGGCTATGATTCTTCGATTTTGATGGAGCGCGTCATTGATGGCCTGCGCGGTAGCGGCGGGAAGGGTGTAGTGCTCGGCGTGGAGGCGGATGTCGGCGAGGTGTTCGGCGCGGACGGGCTGGAAGGTGCCGAGTCCTACGTGTAGGGTGACATATTCGATCTGGACGCCGTTTTGTTTTAGCTGCGCGAGGATCTCCGGAGTGAAATGGAGGCCGGCGGTGGGAGCGGCGGCGGAGCCGGTCTGGCGGGCGAAGACGGTCTGGTAGCGGGCTCTATCCTCGGGGGTATCGGGGGCCTCCTTGGGGCGGTGGATGTAGGGTGGCAGGGGCATGTGGCCGATGCGTTGGAGGATGTTGTGAAAGTCTGGGGTGGAGGCGAAGCGGAGGGTGCGCTCCCCGAACTCGCCGGTGGTAAGGATCTCGGCCTCGAGGAGGGGTGGGGAGTCCGGGGTGGTTTCGTCGCGGAAGAGGAGGCGTTCGCCGGGCTGGATCTTGCGGCTGGGTCGGACGAGGGCAGACCAGAGATCGGGCTCGATTTGTTCGGTGAGGAGGACCTCGATACGACCGCTCGGGTCGGGGGAGTTGTGCTGGGTGTGGAGGCCGGCGCGGGTGGCGAAGAGGCGGGCGGGAAGGACGCGGGAGTCGTTGAGGATGAGGAGGTCGCCGGAGCGGAGATGCTTCGGAAGGTCTGAGAAGGACTGGTCGGTGTAGACGCCGGTGGCTCGGTCGAGGACGAGCATGCGGCTGGTGCCGCGAATGGCGGGTGGGTTCTGGGCGATGAGTTCTTCGGGGAGGTCGAAGTGGAAGTCGGAGACGCGCACTGGTGTTTAGTTTAGTGGGTTGGGACGACATCATGGAAACAAGATTGAGACCATGAACAAAATGCAGATGAGGTTGGGTTCATGTAACGCAAATCGCCTGTGTCGTAGCACACAAGCTCGCAAAAACGAAACGGATCATGGATATCATAAAAGCATGAGTAACCATGGTAGTAAGGCTGTCGTTTATAGCTCCCAGTCACAGAATCTACGTCCCAGTAACAGCTATCTCACTGACTTATCTCTCCCACCGGATGACTATTGTGTCTTCTCTGGAGAGATGCGAGCCGGTGCGGTTGTGCCCATTCATAGCCACTCCGATCGGGAGAGCTTCTATGTCCTTTCCGGAGAGATGAACTTCTATGACGGCACCTCTTGGCACGTATTGAAGCAAGGAGATTTTGTTGACGTGCTCAGCAATACAAAACATGCGTGGCGCAATGCATCTCAATCCAGCGCTTTTTTGCTTGTTGTAACCACAGTAAGGATGGGCGTGTTTTTGCAGAAAGCGTCTAGCCCGGCCGAGACCAAGCCGAACGCCCAAACAGCTTCTACACAGAAGGAGCATTTCCTCAAGCTGGTTGAGGAATATGGCTATTGGCTGGGAAGTCCCGAAGACAATCAAGCGATTGGACTGTCGACGAACTGGAATAGGAACGCTGAAGAATAACGCGTTCTTGAACCGTGCCTAAGCCTCGACGAGGCCGTAACGGCGTTGCCATTGGTGTTTGAGGCGGGCCCAGACGGCTTCGATCTCTTCGCGGGCGGAGGCGGGGTCGGGTTGCAGGGCGAAGCGGGTCGCTTCTGTCTTGGCAAGCTCGAGGAGGGCGCTGTCGCGGATGAGGTTGGCGACGCGGAACTCGGGGAGCCCGGCCTGCCTGGTGCCGAAGAACTCTCCAGGGCCGCGTTGCTGAAGGTCGAGCTCGGCTAGCTCGAAGCCGTTCTGGGTGCGGACCATCGCGTCGAGGCGGGCCTCGGCCTCTGGCGTGACGTTGCCGCCGGTCATGAGGATGCAGTAGCTTTTGGCGGCACCACGGCCTACGCGGCCGCGGAGCTGGTGCATCTGGGCCAGGCCGAAGCGCTCGGCGTGTTCGATAACCATGATGGAGGCGTTGGGTACGTCGACGCCGACTTCGATGACGGTGGTGGCGATGAGGACGTCGGTGTCTCCGCGCTGGAAGCGGCGCATGGCGACTTCTTTGTCGTCGGCGCTGAGACGGCCGTGCAGGAGGCCGAGGCGGAGGCCTTTCAGAGCCCCCTCGCGGAGCTCGTCGTACATCTGGTTGGCGGAGCGAAGAGGCTTCTTGGGGAAGAGGGCTTCGGGCTTGGAGGCTTTGGCTTTCTTAGCGGGTTTGGTGGATTTACCAGCACGGAGTGGAGCGGTTGCAGGGGTTCGCCTGATCGTAGCAGACTTCGTTGGAGGCTCGAGCTCTACGGGTTCGTCATGAGCGAAGTCGAGCTCAGGCTGGTCGTCTTTGGCTCCTTCAATGACGGGGTAGACGATGTAGGCCTGATGGCCTAATGTAACTTGTTTGCGTACAAATTGCCAGACATCTTCGGCACGTTGCTCGGTAGTGCGGCGGGTGACGATGGGGGTACGGCCGGGGGGAAGCTCGTCGATGACGCTGGCATCGAGATCTCCGTAGAGGGTAAGAGCCATGGTTCGGGGGATGGGAGTGGCGGTCATGACGAGCACGTCGGGCTCGCTGGAGACGCCTTCGGCGTTGGGTTTCCGCATGAGCTTGAAGCGTTGCTGGACGCCAAAGCGGTGCTGTTCGTCGACGATGACGAGACCGAGGTTTTCGAAGTCGACCTTGTCTTCGATGAGGGCGTGAGTTCCGATGGCGAGGTTGGTCTCGCCACGGAAGATCTTGCCGCGGGCATCGCGTTTGGTGGGTTCGTCTAGTGAGCCGGTGAGTAACGTGACGCGGTAAGGCTTGCCGCTGGTGGGGGAGATGGCGTTGGCGAGGAGCTTGCGTGCGCTGAGGTAGTGCTGGGTGGCGAGGATCTCGGTAGGCGCCATGAGCGCGGCCTGGTAGCCGTTTTCGATGGCGACGAGGGCGGCCTGCATGGCGACGATGGTCTTGCCGGAGCCTACGTCGCCTTGCAGGAGGCGGCGCATGGGCTGGGTGCGACGCATATCGGCGGCGATCTCACCGAGGACGCGCTTCTGGGCGGCGGTGGGATGGAAGGGGAGGACCTGCTTGATGGCTTCGCGGACCTTAACGTTGGTGGCGAAGACGGTGCCGGCACGCTCGCGCATGCGGCGGCGTTTGAGCTCCAGGCCGAGCTCGAGGTAGAAGAGCTCTTCGAAGATGAGGCGGCGATGGCTGGGGGTGGCGGAGGACATCAGCTCCGTCATGGGGGTGCCAGCGGGGGGGAAGTGGATGTTGCGGAGGGCTTCAAGGCGGCCGGGGATCTTGAGGCGGTCGCGGAGGGCGGTGGGGAGGGTCTCGGGGAGCTTGCTCTCGGCGCGGGACTCTTCGAGCTCCTCGAAGATGGACCAGAGGACGCGGCGGAGCCAGCGGGAGGTGAGCTTCGCGCCCCACGGAGTGGTGCCGCCGAGGGACTCGTAGACAGGGACGATGCGGCCCATCTCCAGCATGACGAACTCGGCCTCGGGGGAGTCCGGCGCGGGGAGGATCTCGAACTGGGGTTGGATCATCTTGAACTTGCCCAGGCCACCGGAGCGGGAGGCTTCGAGTTTGCCATAGACCGCAACCATCTGGCCGAGTTTGAAGCGGTCCTGGAGGTAGGTGCCGTTGAACCACATGCATTTGAGGGAGCCGAGGCCCTGACCCAGGGTCATCTCGAAGAGCGGGCCGGAGCGGGTACGGAGGAGGACGGAGCCGCGCACCTCGCCGATGACGGAGGACATGGTTCCGGCGACGAGGGAGGCCATGGGAAGCGGGTTAAGGCGGTCTTCGTAGCGAAAGGGCAGGTGATAAAGCAGGTCTTCGACGGTCTCGACGCCGCGTTTGGCCATACCTTCGGCGACGCGCTCGCCCACGCGCTTGACGAACTTGGTAGGGGTGGAGAGTTCAAGCACAATGCGATGCTATCAAGTTGTGGAGGGTACTGAGTTGCTACCCTATCAGGCCAGGGTCATGCAGCCTTGACTGGATGAACGGCGAGGCGCAATCCCATCGCCTTGAGAACCGCCGTCAGGCTGCTGAGAGCTGGGTTCCCCTCCGCCGATAAGGTTCGATAGAGCTGGGTAGGATTCAATTCTGCCTTTTCCGCTACGGCCTGCACTCCGCCGAAGGCCTTGGTCATCTGGCGGAGAGCGATCAGCAGTTCGCCGGGTTCGCCATCTTCCAGAATGCTGTTGAGCATCTCGACGGCGTATTCGGGATCTTTTCTGTAGACCTCCGCCATTGCTTCATCGCGACTTCTATCTCTCATTCGCTCTCCCCTTCCAATCCGCCCAATACTTGCAGGCAAGATCAATATCGGCGCTCTGCTTACTCTTATCCCCACCACACAAAAGCAAGATAATCCGGTCACCCGATTTCGCGTAATAGACGCGATAACCAGGCCCAAAGTCGATGCGCAACTCCCAAACACCTTCGCGGCAGAATTTGTGATCGCCAAAGTTACCAAGTTCAATGCGGGCGACTCGACGGTCGACGGCAGCCCTTGCCCGGTTATCTCGTAATAACGATTGCCATTGATCGAAGATATCCACGCCACTTGCCGTTACATAATGCCTGATCTCGTGCACGCTCTCATTTTCGTCTAAAGACGAATGGATAGTCAACGTCCCCTGCTAAACTTGGCTGAAAGCTATGAAGTAACAGGATCTTATGCCCATCGTTGAACTGCAGCATGTTCGCAAGGTTTACGACACCAAGGTGGCCGTCGACGACATTAGTTTCACCATCGAACCAGGGACCATGTTCGGGCTGCTGGGGCCGAACGGGTCGGGGAAGACCTCCAGCATCCGCATGATGATTGGGATTACGGTGCCGGACTCCGGTACGGTACAGCTCTTCGATAAACCGTTTGATCGAGGGAGCTTGAAGCGCGTCGGGTATCTGCCTGAGGAGCGCGGGCTCTACAAGAAGATGAAGGTGATGGACCAGTTGGTCTTCCTGGGTCAGCTTCACGGCCTCGATGCGACGGTGGCAAGCAAGCGGGCGCATGTGTGGTGCGAGAAGATGCAGATCACCGAGGCGATTCCGAAGAAGACAGAGGAGTTGTCGAAGGGGATGCAGCAGAAGATCCAGTTTATCGCCGCGTTGCTGCACGATCCGGAGCTGATCATTATGGATGAGCCCTTCAGCGGGTTGGATCCTGTGAATGCGACGCTGCTGCAGGATACGTTGATCGATCTGCGGCAGCAGGGCAAGGCGGTGTTGTTCTCGACACATCGGATGGATCAGGTGGAGAAGCTGTGCGATGCGATCTGTCTGATTGATAACGGCAGAGTGGTTCTCTCAGGAGCGATGCGGGAGATCAAGTCGCGCTATCCGGCGAACCGGGTTGTGCTGCACTTCAGTGGAGACGACTCGTTCCTCAGGCACCCCAGCATCGAGAGCTTTAAGAACTACAACGGCCAGGCCGAGATCAAACTGGTGGAGAACGCCGATGGTCAGGGCCTGCTGGCTGAGGCCGTCAAACATGCACGCATCACCCGGTTCGAGGTGATGGAGCCCACGTTGGAAGAGATCTTCATCAGCACGGTAGGAGATAAAGTCGATGCGTAATGTCTGGCTGATTGCGAAGCGCGAGTACCTGGAGCGGGTCCGTACGAAGGCCTTTTTGATCTCCACGATTCTGATCCCGTTGCTGATGGGCGGCGGAATCGTCGGCTCGATCATTGCTGGAGGCAAGGCGAAGTCCACGTCGCACATTACGGTGGTATCGCCAGACCAACAGCTCGCGACCGATCTGCAGGCCGAGTTGGAGAACGGCAGAGACAGCCACATGACAGTGGATGTGATCTCGCCGGGCAACTCGCATACGCGAGATACGCTGGACTCGATGCTCGCGGATAAGCAACTGGATGGCTATCTGTGGATCGATCCAGCGCCGACTCCGAGTGAACGGCCCAAATTCTCTTACACTCCGCGTTCGACTGCGGATATTTCTACGAAGGGTAGTATTCGGTCAGCGTTGAATACAGTGTTGCTGCGGGAGCGGCTGGCGCATCAGGGGATGGTCTCTTCGGACGTCAACGCGATGATGGAGCCGGTGACGGTGGACACTACGCAGGCCGGGAAGAGCGCGGATACTACCTCCAGCTTCGTTGCGATCTATGTGCTGTTCTTTCTGATGTACATGGTGATAATGCTGTACGGCATGAACGTGGCTCGCTCGATTATTGAAGAGAAGACCTCGCGAGTGTTTGAGGTGTTGCTGGCTACGATTCGTCCGGAGGAGATGATGGCGGGCAAGATGATCGGGGTAGGCTCGGTGGGGATCACGCAAGTGGCAGTGTGGCTGGCTGCTGCGATCCTGCTGACCAGTGGGCCGATCATGGGAGCAATTGGAGGCGGCTCGGTTCATGTCTCTCTTAGCGCGATGCAGATTATCTTCTTCGTGGTTTATTTCATCCTGGGCTTTATGTTGTACTCCAGCATCGCGGCGGCGCTGGGTGCGATGGTGAACTCGGAGCAGGAGCTGCAACAACTGAATATGTTTCTGGTGATGCCGCTGGCGGCGTGCATGTTTGCGCTGGCTCCGGTCATTTCAAATCCCAGTGGACCGGTGGCGCGGGTGATCTCATTGATCCCCTTTTGTACGCCGTTGATCATGTACCTCCGGATCTCTCTGGCGATGCCTCCATGGCAGGAGATCGCTCTCTCGATCGTGCTGATGATCGCGACGATCTATGCGGTACTGTGGGTCGCTTCACGGATCTACCGTGTGGGCGTGCTGATGTATGGAAAACGGCCCAATCTGCCGGAGATTCTGCGTTGGTTGAAGTACAGCTAGGCAAGCGCAGCTACACTTAAGATTGTGCGCGCCTTCACTCTCAAGCAACGCCTGACCCTCGCCGTAATGCCACGGCTTGCGAGCCTTCTCATTCGTTGTCTCGGAATGACGTTGCGGTACGAAGATGTGGTTGAGGCGGGCGGCATCGCTGGATATGAGATTTCGGAGCCGGCGATCTTTACGTTCTGGCACCGGTCGCTGCTGGCCTGTGCCTGGCGCTTCCGCAATCGAAATGTTGCCATCCTGATTAGCGAGAGCTTCGACGGAGAGTTGATTGCGCGAACCGTGCAGCGGCTCGGCTTCATTCCTGTTCGAGGATCCAGTTCACGCGGTGGTGCGCCAGGGTTGCGCAATATGGAACGGGCCTTTCGGGCCGGCCGCCATTGTGCCTTTACAGCAGATGGTCCGCGGGGTCCGGCGATGGTAGCCAAACCCGGGACGGCGCAGTTGGGGACGCTGGTAGAGGCGGAGGTGAGTGCGTTTTATGTGCTTCCTGAGCGAGCCTGGGAACTTCGGTCGTGGGACCGATTCCTCATTCCCAAACCCTTCTCGCGGGTGGTCGTCACATGGCCTGTACGGGTTACCGCGGACCCTGTGGCGGTTCAGGGAGCGCTGGATCGGGCGGTGGAGCTCGCAGAGAGTGCCCTGCGAGCGGCTCCGCGATAACGTTAGCTGGCGATGGCGTGCTCCATGACATGGGAGTTGACCGAGGCGGGCTGGTGTTGCTTCTTGGGTCCGCGTTTGCGAGCTACGAGGACGCGAATGCGTTCGATCATCTCGGCCGGAGAGGCTGCTCCCTTAGGGAGAAAGACATCGGCACAGCCTGCGCGGTCGAAGGCAGTGACGGTGCCAGAGACGATCATGGCAGGCAGGCCGGGATGGAGCTGCTTGGCGCGGCGGACAAGTTCATTGCCGTCCATCTGAGGCATGATGAGGTCGCAGAGGAGCAGATCGATGCTTCCGGGAACCGACTGGCTGATGTGTTCCAGGGCTTCCTGGGAGGATAGCGCGGAGATGACGCGGTAGCCGCGGGTTTCGAGGAGAAAGGTACGAACGGAGAGGATTGCTTCGTTGTCGTCGACGCAAAGGATGGTCTTCTTAGGGCGCATGCGTGCTCGATTCTGCCGGAGACCGCCTTATGGCGGAGTCGCGGCGGATGGGCCAGCCAGAGCCGTCCGCTGGTTTGTGGACGGCCCCGACCGGAGCGTTGAAACTAACCCCTGGCCCGGCTGCATGCGAACTGCGGCGTAGGAAGTAGCGGCTCCTCCGTGCGCATAAGACAAGGAGACGAGGCTCTCATGTCTGCTTCGCGAAGGAGCAGTGCCACAGGTGCCGGCAAAATGCTGCCGAACCATGGGGTGCGAGAGAGACCGGTTGCGGCGCAGGTTGCCTCGCGACTCCACACGACGCAAGGAACCGACCGTAGCGAATACAGGGAGGAATCCCCCGAAAAACGGGGGTACCCCTCACTGCGTGTGCAAGCAGCGATAGTGCGTGCGGGGAGGTGCGACTGCGAACAGCCGGGCTCTCTCAACTCAAATTGTCAATAACACTCAGGCGAAAGTTATCGTCTCTAACCGCGCTCCCATAAGGTGCAGAGCAGTCATCAACGCTTGCCCAGAGTATTAACCGTTACCGAGCTTGGCAACAGCGAAGTTTGAGCGAAGAGCGAGGTCTTTGGTGCTTGCGCATCCACCGATATATGTAAATGCCAGATGAACATTGAGGTTCGTCAGGCCTAGGCTGTTGAAATCGCGTGTATCACGGCAGGAAAAAGCGTCCACTTGCAGCAGGAATGGTGCGTCCCCCGACGAACACATTTTGAACGACTCCGTCGTTGAGCGAAGCCTGAACATGGATGCGGCTGGGGCGAAGCATCTCAATCCCCTGCTCCAGAACGATGGGTTGGTCACTAGCGACAAGGCCGTGCCGGACGAGGTAGGCGATGGTGCAGCCCGAAGCAGAACCCGTCGCAGGGTCTTCTCCGTTATAGAACTGCATCCTAGAGTGCCAGTCCGCGCCAGAATCAGCCGCAGCAGGGGTAATGCAGTGGAAGAACTTCGCGTCGCTACGTTCGAGATAGGCGCGGGAGCTTTGCGCTGGGATCGAAAGACGCGAGGCGACATCAAGCGAACGCAGCGGCACGATGCAGAAGGCCATGCCGGTGGAGACGGTTTGGATGGGCAGGTTGGGATCGAAATCGTCAGGCGAAAGATTGAGCGCGGCGGCGATGTCGGCAGGTGTGTGGATCGCTCCGAAGGTCGGGTCGTTCTGACGCATGGTGCCGAAGACGCCGTGCTCTCCCAGCTGAGGCGAGTTGAAGCGGACAGGAATGGGCCCAACGGGCAGGTCCAAAGTGATCGTCTCGGAGCCGCACAGGACAGGATGATTCCAGTAGAGCCAGCTCGCGGTGCCGAGCGTAGGGTGGCCGGCGAACTGTAGCTCCTCTTCCACGGTAAAGATGCGGACCTGGACGCCGCTTCCACGCTCCATATCAGGGTCGCGAGGAAGGATGAAGGCGGTCTCCGAGAGGTTGGTCTCGCGGGCCAGGGATTGCATCTCTTCCGTGGAAAGCCCCCTGGCGTCGGTAAAGACGGCTAACTGATTGCCTTCAAGGGGATGCTCCGCGAATACATCGAGTTGGACGTAGTCGAAGGCACGGAGGGTGGCGGGTTGGGGAGTAGGCAGAGTTTGGGATCCATTTGACACGATGAGGCCTCGTACGTATTGTGAATTTAGACCGCGATGGAGATAACCTGCTCCATGCTAGCTTAGCTAGCTGCGGCAAAGATTCGATTAGATTGGTTTGAACTCCTATGAATAGGATTCCCAATACGACTTCCTTGCTCTGTTGCTGTGACGATGCAGGGTGTGCGTGTATGAGCGAATCGGAGTAAACAAGCCTCGAGACGCATCAGAAACCCACCCAGAGCTAAGCGCCGGGTGGGTTTTTCCTTTCCATTGGCTTAGGAACTCGGCGTCTTCCCGGTCTATGCGTTCCATGACTAGAAATGCCTCGTTCGCTTCGATGCATAGAGAACAGGCATAATAGCCACAGCAGCGTAGAGCGCATGGATGATGTTCCCCAATGGCTTAGCGCTGTTCTATAAGAAGGGCACCGATGGCGAAGTGGCTAACGCGCTGGTCTGCAAAACCAGTATTCGAGGGTTCGATCCCCTCTCGGTGCTCCATAAATTTAACGGACGCGATTTTCAACTTCCCACAGGCGTTCGGCCCATCCAGCAGCAACCATTTGAAAAAATCGTTGTACTCAGGCTGGCCTAACGCTCCCCTTGAGTAATTCCCCATTCCCAGCCTCTAAATCAAGCAGACGTGCCTTCGTATCAAGACCGCCTGCAAATCCTGTTAGTTTGCCAGACGATCCGATTACGCGATGACATGGGACGATGATAGAGATTGGGTTCCTGCCGTTGGCAGCGCCGACGGCTCGTGTCGCTTTGGGGTTTCCCAACTGTTTTGCAAGTTGCCCATAGCTTCGCGTCTCGCCGAACGGTATAGCCAGAAGAGCTTCCCAAACATCGTTTTGAAACCGCGTACCTCTCATGTCCAGCGCGAGCGAAAACGATCTTCTCTTTCCGTCAAAATACTCCTTCAGTTGACGCTCTGTTTCGCAGAGGACGGGATGTTTCTTGTCTTCAACGAGCTCACCCAACCGTACGCGACGCGGATTGTCATTCTCCCAAAGAATGGCGGTAAGACCCTTGTCGCTTGCTACAATTTTTAGCTCTCCGACCGGAGAATCCATTGTTTTATACACCAGTTTCATTGTCTTTCCTTTTTAGGTTGACGTAATGTTTATGGCTATCCAAACATCTGCTCAGACTCAAACGACGCTGACGCCTTTCGAAGGGGCAACCGGGCCCGCCGCCCAAAGATGCTGTGCTGCGTAGGCCCGCCAAGGACGCCACGAGCGTGCACGATCCAGCAAATGAGCTGTGGTCGACTTCTCTCCTTGTATCGCCCCCGCGCTGCGAAGCAGGCCGATGTCCGACGCTGGGAATGCATCCGTCTCTCGAATAGCGCGTAAGGCAATATAGTGGGCGGTCCAGTCGCCAACGCCAGGGATCATCCGGAGCCGCTCGACCGTTTCTTCGATACTTCCAAGTGGATGGAAAAGATTCGGGTCTGCTACCGTGGCTTCCGCTATTGCCTTCAAGAAGAATTGCCGCGCTACAGGCATAGACAAACCGAGAGACTTCACGGAAGCCAATCTCTGAGAGGTGGGGAATACATAGATCAATCCTGGATGGACTCTTTGCTCCATCGGCAAATCCTTGCCGTGAAGTGCAACGAGTTGCCCTGCGAGTCGACGTGCGGCAGCAACGCTGATCTGCTGGCCGAGGATAGCGCGCACCGCTATCTCAAATCCATCCCATCCGCCAGGAGCACGTAGTCCGGGCCGCTGCGCCACCAGCGGTGCGAGAAAGGGATCGCTGGACAAATGTGCGTCAATTGTCTCGATGTCGGCTCCTACATCAAAGAGACGGCGTACACGCCCAACAACCGTGGGCAACGACTTTACACTCGGAAACCGAATTGTGACTCCTAGACTTTGCCGTTCAGCGTGGTGAGCTACTTCTATGCTTCCAATTAGTCCATCGATGTCGACAGTGCGCAAATAGTGTCCGTTCTCGACTACTTCGACACCTGGAATGGAGCGCGCCTGAAAAAAGGCAAGAATCGAATCCCAGTCGTAAGGGGATCGATATCGAATTCGCAACGTCACCCCAGTACCGGCTCCTGCATGGCCGTTCGACGTCTTCCGCCGTAGGGCCATGGGAGGACGCTGAAAAAGCTCCTGAAATGTCTCATTGAAGCGCCGCAAACTGCCAAACCCAGCCGCCAATGCGACTTCGGTCATAGGTAACTGTGTCTCGTGAATGAGTTGCTTGGCAAAAAGCACCCGGCGCGTCTGAGCGACTGAGACCGGTGGAGCACCCAAATGCTGAAGAAAGAGGCGTCTGAGCTGACGCTCCCCCATGCCAAGCCGTGCTGCCAACTTCTCGACGTTGCTTTCCGCACCATCGAGAGCACCCTCCGCGATGAGACTTAGGGCTCGCGAGACCGTATTCGATGTACCACGCCAGGATGCGAGATCTGGTGCGCTTTCAGGACGGCATCGGAGGCACGGGCGGAAGCCATCTTCTTGAGCAGCCTCTGCTGAACCATAGAAATAGCAATTTTCGCTCTTCGGTGTTCGCGCCGGACAGATGGGTCGGCAATAGATGCCTGTGGATTTGACACCTACATATATCAAGCCGTCGAAGCGGTCGTCTCTGCATTGCAACGCTCGATAGCAGACTTCATGATCCGGCAGCTTCATGTTGAGATTTTCCCACCTCCTGAGCCATAAAACTCGCGCTTTTCGGACATCATCATCTATCCCATGGGATAGCAGCTATTTCTGACCAAAACCGATTTGCATGCAAACAATGGAGATAGGAACAGAACGGAAACCTTCTCCGAGTCGTTTCGTGGCCCTTTACGCCAGAACCTCCAACCCTTTCGGGGGGATATTCGAGCCCTACTTTAGGGGTTTGAGTGCGAGTGTCTGTCGGCGACACTTGATCTGGAAAGCTTCTTTGACGCCGATATGCACGGAGCGGCGTCATCAACTTTGCAATGTCTCAGAAATAGAGTGATTTGACATCTCTTCTTGCATGACGAAAGCTTGAATAGCACGTCGGTGTCGCCTATATCCATTCGGGATGCTTTCGGAGCTGCGGTTTAGCCCTTCAGTAATTTTTCCGCTGAGTGAAAATGGCATCTGCGACCTATGAAATTAATGCTGAAAGATGCTTCGAAAAAAGTCCTAAAGTCGCCGACGGTTTTGTTAGTTTCGTTTCTTTGCACGGCTTTAGCAGGATGTCATGTGAACTCTCCATCTACTCCATCGATCGAATTCACCGTGGTACCGGCCGCGCACGACGGCGACCCGTATAAGGTGGAGAAGATTGCGGGTCACATATTGGGCAGCCGGCCGGGACAACATGTTGTCCTCTTCGCGAAGGCGGATGTCTGGTGGGTTCAGCCAACCCGGCTGCAGCCCTATACAGAGTTTCAAGCCGATGGGACCTGGTCAAACTCGACTCATCCTGGAACAGAGTATGCGGCTTTGTTAGTTGACTCCAGGTATCGACCTCCACCAATTCTGTCGGCGTTACCCACGATAGGCGGCGGAGTGCTCGCAGTCGCCTCGGTGCAGGGCCAAATTTCGGCCTCGGAACAGTCTCCACCTACAGTTCAGAAACTGATCAGTTTCAGTGGTTACGACTGGCAAGTACAAGGTGCTCAAAATGAACACGGAGGGGCCGTACATTCCTATGATCCGGCCAATGTCCAGATCGACAAGAACGGACTTCTGCATCTTCTGATAACACGGCGATACGATAAGTGGGTGTGCTCTGAGATTTCCCTTCTTCGCAGTCTTGGGTATGGAACCTATAACTTCGTAGTAAGGGATATCTCACACCTTGAACCGTCCGCGGATTTGGAGATGTTTACCTATGGACCGCTCGTAGAAAGCCAGGAACAAAATGCAGTGGACATCGATCTTACCCGAAGAGGTGATCCAGAGAGTAAGAACGCCGAATACGTGGTCCAGCCTTACTATGTGCCTTCCAACGTCTATCGCTTCGTTGTACCCGCTGGTTTGATGACGTACTCGTTCGATTGGGAACCAGAAGGTATATCATTTCGCACGTCAAGAGGATCAACCGGATCAAGGGAGACATCCACTGTATCCGATCATGTCTTCATTTCAGGTGTTCCTGTACCTGCAAATGAGACCGTTCACATAAATTTCTGCGAGTACAGTTTTTCAAAGGTTCCGCTAAAACGCGATGCGGAGGTCATCATTGAGAGATTTCAATATTTTCCGTGACACGTTTGTAACTCATCTTCCTCGCTCTTATCTTTTTGTGACGATAATGGCGATGATTTTGCTGAGCAGAAGTGCGTATGGTGCTGATAGCAAGCGTGAGATGTCGCAGTATTTTCGTCAGAGCTGGAGTACCGAACAAGGTCTGTCAGGCGTAGTTAGCGCGATTGCACAGACGCCTGATGGATATCTATGGGTTGGAACCGATACCGCGCTCTATCGGTTTGATGGACAGAAATTCCAGGAGATAGAGGGGGAGGCGTCGGCAATCGGACCGATCCATCATGTGACGGCGCTTACCGTGGATGCCAAAGGGACTTTGTGGGTTCGCGCCCAGGGAACTCACCTGTTGAAATACGAAGCCGGGGTATTCCAAAATGCGTTCCCTGCGCTCCCGTACGAGGTCGACGCTACCGCGATCGGACGTGCAAACAAGGAAGGAGTCCTCCTGGCCACTCTCGGCGAGGGGAATGTCAGATCTGTCGGCTCTGGGATCGAGAGTCTGGGGAAATCATGGGAATTACTTGTAGTCTCTATTGCTCAGACGACGGACGGAAGAGTGTGGCTAGGTAGCCGAGGGTCAGGATTATTTTTTATAGACGACAAGCACGCCACTCCCATCGCTGGAAAACTTCCAAATAATAAAGTAAATTGCTTGCTGGCCGCAGATCATGGACGACTTTGGGTCGGCACCGATAGCGGTTTAGCCCTTTGGGATGGAACCGAGCTTTCCAAAAAATCCATGCCGGTTCCACTTGATCATGAAGCTATTCTTTCGCTCGTTCAAGACCACGACGGGAATCTCTGGGTGGGTACAGAAAGTGGCCTGGTCCGCTTCAACTCAAAGGGAGCTTCCGTTCTTGAGAACTCTGACGGCGCTCGACGTCCGGTGACCTCGCTCCTAGAGGATCGAGAAGGCAATATATGGTTCGGAGATTCACGGGGCATTGAGCGTCTCCGCGACAGCAGGTTCACAACATTCTCCAGTATCGAAGGCTTGCCTGGAGATAAGTACGGCCCCATCTTTGTCGACGCTAAAAATCGCACCTGGTTTGCACCGAAACAAGGCGGGTTATATTGGCTCCGAGACGGGCAGGTGCATAAGGCGATTGAAGATGGCCTGAGCTCCGATATCGTCTACTCCATCGACGGGAGCGACGACGATATTTGGGTTGGAAGACAAAGAGGCGGGCTCACCCACTTAGATCTTAGAGATGGCAAGACCAAGGCGAAGACCTACAAGCTAGGAAGCGGACGTAATCAATACGTTATATACACCGTCCATCAAAACCGTGACGCCAGCGTGTGGGCAGGCACACTGACCGGGGAGGTAATCCACATTGCGGGCGGGGAGACCAAGACTTACGGCAAGTACGATGGTTTAGCCCCAGGTGCCATTTCGGCCATCGCAGAAGGATTGGATGGCGCAATGTGGTTCGGCACGTCAGCCGGTTTGAGTGTCTTTTCTAACACCTATAAGAGAAACTATTTTGAGCAAGATGGCCTACCTTCTTCCGAAATAACCTGCCTGTTCGAAGACGAACGGCAGATCCTCTGGATTGGCACAGCCCAGGGGCTGGCATACAGCTCTGGAGGCGTCATTCATTCTGTCTCTTACCAGAACCCCCTGCTACACGAGAGAATTCTCGGGGTTGCAGAAGATGAGCGAAAAACTTTATGGATTGCGACCGCGGATCATGTTTTTAGTGTCGCCAGCGAGAGCGTTCTAAGTGGAGCCATCAACTCCTCAGATATCCGGCAATATGGATTCTCAGATGGGCTTCGAGGAGTAGGAGGCGTGAGACGAACCCGATCCTTGGTCGAAGATTGGGCAGGAAGGATCTGGGTGTCTACGAACAACGGGCTATCCGTAGTAGATCCAGCATCTGTATCGAAACGCCCTCCACCCGCAATCGCGCACATCGAAAGTGTGCTGGCGAATGGAAAACCCACCGCCGAAAATAGAGGTTTTCAAATTGCCGCCGGCCAGGAAAGAATTGCATTCAATTACACGGGCTTAAGTTTTGCCGCACCTGAAACTGTCAGGTTTCGGTATCGTCTTGATGGATTCGATAAGGTGTGGAGTGAACCTGTCACCGAAAGGCAAGCTGTTTATACGAATCTGGCAGCAGGTTCTTATCGTTTTCATGTGATTGCGAGTAACAACGAAGGAGCCTGGTCTGGTCTTGAGGTAGTCGCACCGATCACAATCGCCCCTTTCTTTTGGCAGACACGGAGCTTTAGGATCGCGGGAGTATTTTGTTTCGCATTGCTCGCCCTTCTGCTCTATCAACTACGGATGCGCCAGATTATCAAACGGGCCAACCTGATGTTCGATGAGCGGCTTGCAGAGCGCACGCGTATTGCACAGGAACTTCATGACACTCTCCTGCAAGGATTTTTCAGTGTCTCCATGCAACTTCATGTGATCGCGGATCAAGTGCCGATCGACTTACCCGCGAGATCGCAATTGAACAGAATCCTTGGCCTGATGGGCAGAGTTCTCGATGAAGGCCGAGATGCAGTCCGCGGACTTCGCTCGACCGGTGGAACGCCAATGTGGCTGGAAGATGCATTCACGGCCATCTTGCAAGATTTCGACGATGAAGAAGATATTAAGCACACGGTCACAGTGGATGGGACCCCACGCGAGTTGCGCCCTGGTATCCAAGAGGAAGTATGCCGCATCGGCCGGGAGGCTTTGGGCAATGTCTATCGTCATGCCCAAGCAAAACACCTCCAGGTGAAGATTAAATGCAGCTCCCGGCATCTCATCGTTGAAGTTCGGGACGATGGTTGCGGGATTGATTCACAAGTCATCTCCCGAGGTCGAGAGGGGCATTGGGGGCTTCTTGGCATGCGAGAGCGCGCAGAAAATATTGGGGCAAAGCTTCAAATTGAAAGCCGAGTAGACGAAGGAACTAAAGTGGTTCTGATCGTACCGGCCCGCTTGGCATTCCGAAGATACTCCAGCAATGTGGTGATCAATTGGGCAATTGAGCAATTTCGCTCAATCGTCTCCGCTAAGTACAAGATCGACCAAAGCCACCCTGAAACATTGAGTGCGTTAGAGAAAGCGGAAAAAGACTGACTCAGACTCCAAACTGCGTAGTGGAATCTACTTGGAGGAAGATCTCCGAACGAAGCACGCGAGAATGATCTGAGGTTGCGATTTATTAGCTGTCTAAAAATCCTCGTTTTAGCGCGATCGTGACAGCGTGTGTCCGATCATTCGCCGAGAGTTTGGACAGTATGTTTTTCATATGACCCTTGACTGTCTCCTCTGAGATACGAAGGATCGAAGCGATAGAACGATTCGAGCTGCCAGTGGCAACGCTTCTCAATACTTCAATCTCTCGCGGCGAAAGTGTATCGCTATCCACATGTTCCGCGATCTCCGAGGCCACTTGAGCTGGTATGCGGCGTCGACCGGCGTGCACATCGCGAATCGCCTGGAGAAGATCGATTCCCATCGAGCCCTTCAAGAGATAGCCGGAAGCGCCCGCTTTCAAGGCACGAGCAGCTTGCACATCCCCGGAGTAGGTTGTGAGTACGATGAACCGGGCCAATGGGTGAATCTCTCGGATCGCAATGATAGCCTCGACGCCTCCCATCACAGGCATCTTCAGGTCCATCAGCGTCACATCGGGAGAGTGAAGATTGAACTGTTCGATCGCCTGTAATCCGTTGCTCGCCTCGGCAACGAGAGTCATATCACTTTGCGCCTGGACTGCAAACTTGATTCCATCCCGCACAAGGGGATGATCGTCGACACACAGGACTCGAATCACGCTTGGTTGAGACATAGGTCCTCACTGCAGAATAATCAGCTAGATACTGAAAGTATGGATCGAAGACTCAACCCGAAGCTTACAAGGCTATAGAGCATCCGGCTCGGTAAGATTGACTGCACGAAACGGAATTCGCCAATACGGTAAGTATAGCTCTGCTTGTGCAGGCCTTAACGTCAACGCGTGGCTTGAATCGGAGCCGTTTTCGGCGAACCATGCTCATACTGATCAATCTTCTGGATTGAGATATTCACATTATCCAAACTATCGATATATCTATCTCATGCATGAATTAGACTGGTCTACTTCATGCAAGCTATTATCCGAGATCGTCCTCCTTATCATCGTCGATGAGACGAAAGGTTATCTATGCCCCAAAAGGGTGGGCACCATCTGCCTCTTCCTAGGCTTCAGATCTTTCTCATGAACTGGTAGTGTCAGGGGAGTCACATATTTAGGAGTTGCAACTGCATGCATTTCAAAGAAATGTGATGGCAGCGGGTAAATGAAGGTCAAGATTCTCAACTGAACCTTCATTAGTCGAAGTGGATCTGTTAGCGCTACCTATTCTTCAGGATTTACCTGAATTTCTGTCTGCGAAATAGAGCACGAAGTCACCCAATCCACGGCGATGCACACACCCGGGTGTTCGGATTTCAAAGGACACAGGGAAATATCGACGTCGTGGTCAATCTGGTCTAAACCGGTCTGTCCCAGCTCCCCATTGGAGAAAATTATGCCTCTTCAAAGACAGGCTCCAATCAAGGACCGTGGTTCGCAATTCGGGGTTACTTCAAGCATGCACAACATGAACCTATTGGACTATATTGATGGACTCTATGGCTACGCCATATCGCTTACCCATAGTCCTACCGAAGCAGATGATCTAGTACAAAAGACCTACGATCACGCCTTGGGAACCAAGAGATATTTAGGGTTGGAGCAGAACGTAAGGTGCGAGCTATTTAGAATTTTGAGAACTGTATGGTGCGCCCAACTGCACCAAAGACTGAGCACAGAAGCAAATGCGGTACCGATCCAGACACCTGGTTCTCCGCACTCTTATGAAGTAGAGACGGAAGAAGAGAGCGTCAGGAAAATGATCCTAGAACTTCCCTTAGAATTTCGCGAGGTCATCCTATTGCGAGAATTCGAGGAATTCTCCTATCAAGAGATCGCTACCATCCTAGGTTGCCCGACTAATACGGTTACGTCACACTTGGCCAGAGCCAGGGCCACGCTACGACTCGCGCTCGGTGTTTAGGCATACGTGACTTGCCGCGAAGATCGATCCGCAATGACATGCCTAGTCAGCTTCTAAGTATCCCATGGTCTTAGCGGGTACTCGTACTTTTCCATATCGACACGCCGACCGCGAAACTTAACGCCCTCCATCTGCAAGCGCAGACGCTGCTCAGCCGCGCCCGCACCGGGCACTTTGATTTGTCCCCCTACGCCCACAATGCGATGCCATGGCAAAGCTACATCGACTCGCAACAATCGCGCCACCGCACGATGGTAGAGCGGATAACCAGCCGCAGCCGCGACCTTTCCATAGGTGCTCACTTTGCCTCTGGGAATGGAGTGTATGATCCGACGAAACGCCGCATCGCGATCATCGTTCGGTCTCATCCCCGATCTAATTAATTGCCGTTTTAGCTTGGCCCTTGCGCCAGGCTCACTTCCAAATATCATTAATGTTTTTTTGCTCATACTATTACCGCTAATTCCTCATTTCTGTAACCAAATTAACGACGAATACTCTAAGAACATGGAAACGGATGGCGCCTGAGATCCTGATGGTCCGGAGTTTGGCATTGAAATAGCGCTACCTTAACTATGCACGGCACTAGACGCTTGAGAAACGAGGCTGTAATGAAGAGTTTGATTCAGTTGTATATTCGTGTTTCGAATCTTGTCTCGTACCTCCAATCGCCATTCCTTCTGGCCATTCGACTCTATTGGGGATGGCAACTGGAACAGTCGGGCTGGGGCAAGCTGCACCACTTAGACAAGGTCACTGATTACTTCACCAGTCTACAGATCCCATTTCCGGCTGCAAGTGCGCACTTCGTAGCTTGTCTCGAATTCGTTGGCGGAATCCTGCTCATCCTGGGGCTGGCATCCAGACTGACAGGATTGCTACTCGCCATCAATATGCTGGTCGCATATTGGACAGCGGACCATGAAGCGCTCTTCTCAATCTTCTCCGATCCAGGTAAATTTTATGTCGCTGATCCATACACATTTCTGGTTGCGTCTATCATCGTGATGGTATTTGGCGCGGGGCTATTCTCCGTAGATGCTGTACTCGCAAAGCGTTACCGGACTTCGATCGAACGGAAGTGAAAGAGATTGAGAATGGTGATGAAGACCTTAATCCTTTACTGCAATGCGCGCAAGTCTTTAGGCTCTCCATCATCGTTTTATCTCGTGGTCGATCTTCCCTGTAACCTTCGAACCTCTTTGCACTCAAATGTGCGGGATCAAAGAAAAACAGGAGAAATTCCTTTTCATCCCTTGCTATGATTCGCGGTAGTCATAATCAACGTCCAGCGCGCATCGCGTATGGCTCAACCGAAAGGAAAGGTTACCCCATGAAGAATTCAGCACAATCGCTTGCATTAGCCGCCGCATTCGCAGGTCTGTTCAGTGGCACCACAGTCCGTGTAAATGCACAATCCGCACAACCGAACACCACACCAACGGTGAGCCAGTCTTCCCAGGCCGGTGTACTCCTCGCTCAAAGCACACAGCCCGATCTCCCCAAGCACTCTTGTAAAGGAAAGAATGATTGCAAGGGACAGGGCGGCGGTAAGCACCCAGGAAAGAATGATTGCAAGGGCAAGGGTGGCTGCGCTACTGACGGCTCGAAGCCACCAGCAAAGAGCTAACTCTCCCCTGGCTGGAGGCTAGGATTCCAGCAAGCCTCCAGCTCACAACGAATCGATGCCAACGGAGTTGGGAATGCCAGCAAATCGTTTCAATGGATTTAGCGAATATGGAGTAGGCATTGGCCTACGGGTCCCTCACTACGATCACATTTTTGCGGAGCAGCCCATCGTAGATTGGTTTGAAATCATCTCCGAGAACTACATGGTCGATGGCGGCAGAGCTTTAGAAATTCTTGACCAAATCCTTGATCGCTACCGTGTCGTTCAGCACGGGGTATCGATGTACTTTGGATCGGCTCAGCCAGCGGACCGCGAACACCTCAAGAGACTCAAGACGCTCACTCGGCGGACGAAGACTCCTTGGCTATCCGATCATCTATGCTGGGGAAGCGTCGATGGCCGATATACGCATGATCTCCTCCCGATGCCCTATACTTTTGAAGCTGTAAGAACTACAGCGGCTCGAATCCGCGAAGTGCAAGACTTCCTCGAAATTCCAATTGCGGTCGAAAACGTAAGTAGCTACGCGGAGTTCCACCAATCTGAGATGACCGAGTGGGAGTTCTTGAATGAGGTCGTCGAAGCTGCGGACTGTGGCATCCTGCTCGACGTCAACAATATCTATGTGTCGTCCCAGAATCATGGTTTTGACCCCTTCGAATATATCAACAGCGTTCCTGTCGAGCGGATTGCACAGATCCACGTTGCCGGGCATTCGAAGTTTGAAAAATATACGCTCGATACTCACGACCATCCTGTGCTCGATCCCGTCTGGGGTCTGTATGCGCGTGCGATCGAGAGGACCGGGCCAACAGCAACCTTGCTTGAATGGGATGACAATATTCCTTCTTTCAACGAGGTACATTCAGAGGCCTTGAAGGCAAATCAGTATCTAGAGTCTTCGACTCCTCCAGCAATTCCAGGCGCTGTAGTAAGCAGTAATGTCACAGAGGCGGTCCATCCTTGAACCTTCTCGAGTTCCAACGGCGTATGGCGGAAGACGTAATGCGTCCCCTCACGCCCGATTTTCAAATGCGGCCGACAATGTCTGACGGGAGTTCTACCCAGGCGCGCGCTGAAAGCTATATCAAGCCAAACGATCAGCTCACCTCGTTTGAACGTCTCGAAATTTACAACCGACAATACTGGTTTCGAGTGACCGAGGCTGTCGCAGAAGACTATCCGGCATTGAATGCACTGTTGGGAGATACGATATTCAGTCGTCTCATCCTGGAGTATCTGAAAGAGAATCCATCCACTTCATTTACCCTTCGCAACCTTGGCTCCAAATTGCCACAATGGCTCGAGGCGCATCCTGAGTTTGCAAACCGTCGTCAAGATCTCACTCTGGATGTCGCTCGCTTGGAGTGGGCATATGTTGAGGCCTTCGACGGCGCCTCTCTCTCACCTTTGATGGCCTCCGATTTCACCTTCCTAACGGCCGAGTCCAACCTGCGCCTACAGCCTCATTTGCAGTTGTTGGATCTCAAATATCCGGTGGACGAACTTGTCCTTGCCGTACACCAGGAGACCAGCCGCCGCGACATTATGAGCAACGCTGTATCTGAACGCAAACAGGGCAGCAAGGTTCGGTTACCCAAGATGCGACGCTCGCCAATCTATCTTGCAATTCATCGCTACGAAAACTCTGTCTATTACAGGCGCTTGGACCACGAAGCATTCCTGCTACTCATTGCGCTACAAAACGGCCGCCCTCTAGGAAGCGCTCTTGAAGCAGCCTTCGTGCAAAGCTCGCTGTCTCCGGAAGGCCAAGCGGCGAAGATCCAAGAATATTTTTCACACGCCGCCGAATTAGGTTGGTTTTGCAAGCAAGCCGAAAATGAAGGCTAGGGATACGATCAGCACCTTGGGCCAGAAACCGCGCCATGCGTAGGGAATCATCAGTGATCCGCTTCATTTGCAATCTGCATCGAAAGCGATTCCAGAAGGTGCCTCGTATACAGGCCGGTCGCCACAAACTGCGCCCCATCGCGCATCATCATTAGAAGAGCCTGTTCGCCGTCCTTGTCGATGGAAATCACGTCGTTTAGATCGACGACAAAGTTTCTAGATGGAAAACTATCTCGATTAGTCTTCCAATTTGCTATCAACTCGTCGGTAGAATTCCCAGTCAGCCGGCCTTGAAGAGTCCAACGTTGCTCCGATGCGTTCTCGGTGACTGTGATGCGTAACATGATACTCGTCCTTACAGTTCGACATCAGAGCGGAGCTACCCACCATCCGATCCTCGTCCGATCTTTGTATTAGTCCCGGCCGTCTACGTCTTTTGATATTGCTATGCAATCACCATGCCTAAGTGATAAGTCAGAATGATCCCGCCAATTTACAAGACGACTAATCACCCTAATGCTCATAGATTGGCAGCATGCCAACTAATTGGCATCGGATGCGCTTTGCCTATCAAGCGGAAACGAGTTATCTAAGACTTGTGTGGACGGGAAATTCCGAGTTTCTGCATACGAAATTGGAGTGTCGGTCGCTTTATTCCAAGTCGCGCAGCGGCTCCGTTCGGACCGGCGAAGACCCAATTCGTCTGCTCTAAAACTGACAAGATATGCTTTCTTTCCATTTCTTCCAAAGTGGCGACTCCGTTGGTATGAGCGCCTGCATCAGGGATCTTCGATTTCAGGTCCGCAAGAGATATCTTCAGCTCAGGCCCCTTGGATAAGATCACCGCACGCTCAATTACATTTTGTAGTTCCCGAATATTTCCTGGCCACGGGTAGCGAACCAGCGCATTCATGGCCTCCGCGGAGATCGTATCGATATCCTTCATCATGTTGCGCGCAAAATGCTGAGCGAAATGCCTCACAAGAAATGGGATATCCTCTTTGCGCTCCCTGAGTGGTGGGACATAAATTGGAAAAACATTCAATCGATAGAAAAGGTCGGAGCGGAATCTTTGCTCTTCCACCATCGCCTTCAGCTCGCGATTGGTTGCTGCGATTAAGCGGGCATCTGTCCGAAGCGTGCGCGAACTGCCTAACCTTTCGAACTCCCTTTCTTGGAGTACGCGCAGAAGTTTTGGTTGCAGTTCAACCGAGATCTCACTGATCTCATCGAGAAAGATCGTTCCCTGTGAAGCCAACTCAAAACGGCCAATCCGCTGCGCTATGGCCCCAGTGAACGCCCCTTTCTCATGGCCGAATAGCTCGCTTTCCAGTAAACCAGTTGGGATCGCCGCGCAGTTCAGCTTTACAAACGGATGGCTGCTCCTTCGGCTGAGATTGTGAACAGCACGCGCTATAAGTTCCTTTCCACTCCCTGTCTCTCCTAGAATGAGTACGGTCGAATTTGTGGGCGCCACAGCCTCAACTTGCCGCAGCACTTGTCGCAGCACCGCACTATTCCCGATGATTTCTTCGAAGTTCAGTTCGCTGCGGATCTCGTCTTCTAGATAGAGCTTCTCCTGAGTCAATTTGTCGGAGAGTTCTGTAATTCTGCGATATGCAAATGCATTGTCGATCGCAATCGCCACCTGCCCGGCTATCTGCGAAAGAAACTCGATGTCTGATTGAGTAAAAGCATTTTTGCGTAGCCTCACCAAACAAAGTACTCCGAGGGTGTTTTTGAAGCGCGTAAGGGGCAGCATGCAGACCGTCTCCAACCCACCCACGAACGGAACACCGTTGTTGAAATCCGATCTATCGAATGCCTCGATGTCTCCCACCCAGAGTCTTCCGGAGCGGAAGACTTCGCTTGCCAATGAGCCATCGAGGGGCTTCAACATCTCCTCATGCACTTGACCTCTACTATCCGGAAAATCTAACGCATACAACTGAAGCTGTTTGCTTTCGTGCTCAGGCAGGATTAGAGCTACGCCATCTAGTTGCATGGCCTTACGAATACTAGGAGAGACAGACCTAAGAACCTCTCGCAGCTCGAGGTTGGATACGACACTGTTATTCAAGTCGAGGATAAGCTTCAGCTT
The DNA here is from genome assembly GCF_018449545.1 of Granulicella sp. dw_53. Classification (GTDB taxonomy): domain Bacteria; phylum Acidobacteriota; class Terriglobia; order Terriglobales; family Acidobacteriaceae; genus Edaphobacter. The sequence continues at coordinate 180,353 of NZ_JAAVUR010000004.1, forward strand.
AGTGCGTTCACTATCCAACTGAGCTCGCACAGCCTCTGAACGGGCAAAGTTGATTCGATCGTCAATCGCCAATGCTATGTAGTCGGCGATCAACGACAAAAGGTCAGCTTCCTCTTCCGAGAAAGCATCCTGCTGGCTTCTCGCAAAGCAAATTGCCCCCAAACGGCAGAGTGCGGTATGGAGAGATAGCACGCAGAGCGATTGATTTCCATGCTCCTCAAAGAACTGACCAACGCGAGGAAACCCGCTCCCCTCGTTAAGAGAAGTGAAAATTACATGAGGAAGTTCAGAGACCAGCTGACAAATTTCATTTTGCCACTGTTGGCTTGGAGACTCTTCGGACTCTGTTCCGGATACACAATTATTGCCCTCGACGATATACCAAGACAGGCCGTCCTCATTCCGATAGACCAGAGCAATGGTATTAGCAGTGACAAGGTTGGAGAGTTCGGTCGGCAAGGAATGCAAGAGCGATTCGACGTCAAAATGAGTTTCCAACTGTCGCACAAAACGCAGAAGTTGTTCGATCTGCTCGGGATGCCGTGCAGTATCGTTTGAAGGCATAAGTTGGAGATATGGCCTCCTCATATTTCGATTCAACACTCTCCCTTCTTTCAGGATGTCTCATAGATGAGATTTAAGGGCTGAAGGTGGCAAGGACTGCTCTCTCTTATTAGTTTGATATCTATCTATTGATTCGCGTTTGTGTGCCAATTTATTGGCAGTGAGCCAACAGGCTGGCATAAAACATTTTGCAACACCAAATAAGCTCAATCTCCGTTCCTGAATTTTCTTTTCTATCAAATATTTACTTAGATTTAGATGGATTGCAATCTATGGCGCATCGTTTGCTTCAGACTGACCAGCTAAGACTAGGACCTAGCCGTTGAACTTTTCGGATCGTGTCTTTTATTTTTGTTTATGATGGGGGCCCAATGGAACTGGAGCAGCATACCGAACAATCTCCGAATTTCCGGCTGGACGTTCCGCTGCACGACCTACTCACTAAATCGACCTTAACCCCGCCGGGACTGCAACCCATCGGACAGCCGCAAACATTTCCTGACCCAGTATTTCCGCAGCGCCCTGAGCTGCTGCAACCCGTCGACGAAACTGTCGAATGGGTTCCACCCGAAAAACGTAAGTGGACCCCGGGGCAGATCTATCACGCGATGCAGGGCTGGCTCTTCCCCTATGTTCGTTCAAGAGTCACCGCGGGAGACTTCCATCCGCTGATCGCGTATCTATTTACTGAGTTCAAATGCAATCTCGACTGTCACTACTGTTGGGCCTTTGACAATAAGGTCAAAGGAATGAGTGAGGATACGGCAAAGCGATCTGTCGACTGGCTGCATAGCACCGGTTGCCGCGTGCTCGCCTACATGGGGGGAGAGCCTCTTCTTCGGCCGGATTTTATTCATCGGATCACATACTATGCCGCGAAGAAGAACTTCTGGATCTATCTACCGACCAACGCCCGCCTATTGCGCACAGACGTCATCGACAAGTTAGCAGATGCCGGTCTGTCGACCTTCAATATCGCGGTAGATGCTGTCGACCTGAAGCCAGGTCTGCCTAAAGCGCTTGCACCGATTCGCAAGCAGTTCGATTATCTAGTCCGCAAGCAGTACGACTATGGCTATTCGGTCTTTCTCAATATCAACATCTGCCGCAACAACTTGGACGATGTGCGACAGCTAACCGAGATAGCCCGTGATAACGGCATTGCGACCGATTACCACATCAATGAATCGCCATTGCTCGAGCAGGATGAGCACTTCAAACACGCCGACGACAACGTCACCTATATCTCCAGAGACGACTGGCCAGCAGTAGAAGAGACGATCCAATGGCTCACCGAAAAGCAGGACTCCGGATACAAGATGGTGAACTCCAATGCGCGGTTGTGGCAGATGGTCGATTTCATGAAGGGAAACCACTTTCCCTGGAACTGCCGTGCAGGTCAGAACTCCATGATCATCCGCGTGGATGGGACTCTGGCGCCCTGCTTCCCAATGTATACAGCAAGCTACGACTGGGGTGTAGTCGGCGACCACAAGTTCGATACCAAACAACTAGAGCACCAGAAAGAGACCTGCCAGACCCATTGCTTCTCTACCCTGAACCATATCTTAGGGTGGTGCTATAACGACCAACGCGTCATCAAGTACTTTTTCAAACAACTCGCACACGGATTCCAGGGGATGAAAGGACAAATGTAGTCTCACCTCCCTTGCTAATCGCATAAGACAATCCAACATTACCAACGCCATTGAGCTAAGGAGACGCATATGCCGGTAGTCGAAGAGATCGTTCAAACAGACTTCGAAGTAGAAATCCAGGCACGGATCGATGCCGAACGGGCGCGTCTTCGCGCGGAAGCTGGTCTGGCGCGGATGCGCGAGTTCAAGAAACCGAAAGAGCGTACGTTCACAGCGGAGGAACGCGACTACGTAACGATTCTCTTTGGCGGTCTTACCTGGAAGCACGAAGAGATGATTAAAGCCGTCTTCCACGGCAGTGGCTATCGCTGCGAAAACATTCCCACCCCCGAGGTGGCGGACTTCCAGGCGGGCAAAGAATTTGGCAATAATGGGCAATGTAACCCGACCTACTTCACCGTTGGTAACTTGGTGCGTTATCTCCAGAAGCTCGAACAGCAGGGCCTGACGCGTCAAAACATCATCGACAACTACGTCTTCTTTACTGCAGGTTCTTGTGGACCATGCCGATTCGGTATGTATGAAGCCGAATATCGATTTGCACTTCAGAACGCGGGCTTCGATGGTTTCCGCGTACTGCTCTTTCAACAGACCGACGGAATCAAGGCCGCGAGCGGTGAGCCGGGACTCAAGTTCTCCGTCGACTTCGGGATGGGCATGCTCAACGCTCTCAACCTAGGAGATGTCATCAACGAATTGGTATATCAAGTGCGTCCATTCGAAGCCAACAAGGGCGAGACGGACCGTGTGATCCGGGATTCGGTAAAGACCTTAACCGACACGCTTCGCGATCGGAAACGGTGGCATATTATGGATGCCGCCCCCCAGTGGGCAAAGCCCTACCTTGAGAAGCACAAGAAGATCGAAGGCCTCGGATGCACATTAGGGAAGATAGGCCACAACCTATACGGTAAAGAATATGTCGATGCTCTCCATACCTGTCGCGACAGCATCAATGCAATCGAGGTAGACCGCCTACGGGTGAAACCGGTCATAAAAATCACTGGCGAGTTCTGGGCGCAGACAACCGAGGGCGACGGCAACTTCAACATGTTTGCCTTTCTGGAAAAAGAGGGTGCGCAGGTGCTGGTCGAACCAATCGCAACCTGGATCGCCTACATGATGTATGTGGCAAAGGAAGGCTCTAAGGCTCGAGCAGATGCCGAGGCTCCCTACTGCGATCCCAAGTGGTACGAGGTGAGGAAGCGCCTCGCAAATGAACTCAGGGTCTTTAAAAAGACCGGAGGGCTGAGTGTTGGCAGTGCGATGTGGACTTACTTCTATCACCGCACCATTAAGCACATGGGTGACACGGCGCACCATCTGATTCCTCAGCAGGAGCTTTCACAGTTGGCGCATCCCTTCTACCACCAACTCGCCCGTGGTGGCGAGGGCTACATGGAGGTCGGCAAGAACGTCTACTACACAGTGAACCATCTTTGCCATATGGTCTTGGCATTGAAGCCGTTTGGCTGCATGCCATCGACGCAATCGGATGGTGTACAGTCCCGGGTCGTCAATAAATACAAAGACATGATCTTTCTTCCCATCGAGACCTCCGGCGAAGGTGAGGTAAATGCACACAGCCGAGTCCAGATGGCACTTGCAGAAGCCAAGGCCAAAGCACGCGCTGAATTCGACGGAGTACTAGAGCAGACCGGAAAGTCCTTGGAGCAGTTGCGAAGTTACGTTGATGAACATCCGCAGTTGAAGCAAGCTCTCTATAAATTCCCGCACAGAAAAGGCCTGGCTGGGACGGCTGCGCAGTTCGCTTGGCACGTCAGTGATCTGATGAACAAAGACACCGCGTGGCGGAAACGAATGCAGGTCTCGGCTCCCATGCAACAAGTCGCCTGACACGTTAGGTCGCGGCAGCGCAGTAATCCCGCCCGGGTGACAGCCCGGGCATTGTCTCTCATATAGAGGAGCAGCTGAGATGTCCAGCCCTCTTCCCCAACACCGAGATTAAAACTCGAGGAGACGGTAATGTACCAATTCCTAGTTGGCCTGGACGTAGGTTCTACAACCGTCAAAGCAATTGTGGTTGAAGCAGCGACAGATAAGACAATCTGGCAGGACTATCAACGCCACGAGACGAGACAGCCAGAAAAGGTCCTCGAGTTCCTGCGTCGCATGGAGGATGAAGCCGGCATTGCCTCAGGCAACACACGCATCTTCATTACCGGATCGGGTGGCGGCACAATCGCCGAGATGATCGGCGCAAAGTTTGTACAAGAGGTACATGCCGTCTCCCTCGCCGTCGAGAAACTACATCCCGAGGTGTACTCCGTCATCGAATTGGGCGGGCAGGATGCGAAGATTATCGTCTTCAAAGATGATGAGGAGACGGGCCGCAAAAAGAAGATTCCATCGATGAACGATAAGTGCGCAGGTGGAACGGGCGCAGTGATAGACAAGATCAACGCCAAGCTTAAGATCCCAGCGGCGGAGCTTTCCAATCAGGGATATCACGATATCAAGCTGCACAAAGTCGCCGGCAAATGTGGCGTCTTCGCCGAAACAGATATCAATGGTCTGCAAAAGACGGGCACCCCTCCAGATGAGCTGATGGCTTCCCTCTTCGAGGCGATCGTTTTGCAGAACCTTAGTGTGTTGACCCGTGGGCATACCTTGCGTCCGCATGTGCTTCTCCTCGGCGGCCCGAATGGATTTATTCGTGGTATGCGTGAGGCTTGGCAGACCAATATTCCGCGCATGTGGAAGGAACGCAAGGTCGAGATCCCGGAAGGCATGACCCCGGAAGAATTAATCAAAGTCCCGGAGAACGCGCAGTACTTCGCTGCCCTGGGATCAGTCGAGTTCGGAAAGGAAGAGGAGCCAGAGGTCGGACGTTATCTCGGCGTCGATAAACTCCTCTACTACATCGAGTATGGCCGAGCAGAAGAGAAGGCTATCGCGGGCGGAAAGGGTCTCGTCGCCGAAGATGCAGAACTCGTCGCTTTCAAATCGGCATACAAAAAGAATAAGTTTATTCCCGCTGACTTTACTCCAGGTCAGATCGTATCTGGCTTCATCGGAATCGATGGCGGTTCGACCTCTACCAAAGCTGTCGTACTGGACCAGCAGGGAGAGATACTTTGTAAGACCTATCAGCTCTCGAACGGCAATCCGATTCAAGACACGATTGAGATGTTTGAAAAACTGCGAGAGCAGATCGAAAGCAAAGGCGCAACTCTAGAGGTTCTCGGCGTGGGCACGACCGGCTACGCAAAGGATATCCTCAGGGACGTATTGAACGCCGATGTCGCTCTGGTCGAAACGGTGGCGCACACCGAGTCAGCGCTCAAGTTCTACGATGATCCGCATGTCATCGTCGATGTCGGCGGCCAGGACATTAAGCTCATCGTCCTCAAGGATGGCCGTGTAAAAGATTTCAAGCTGAACACACAGTGCTCCGCAGGCAACGGATACTTCCTACAGTCAACCGTTGAAGGCTTTGGCATGAAGGTAGAAGAGTTCGCAGACCTCGCCTTCTCTGCTAAATCCATGCCATCCTTCGGCTATGGTTGCGCTGTCTTCATGCAGTCTGACATCGTGAACTTTCAACGCCAAGGTTGGCGATCCGAAGAGATTCTTGCTGGACTCGCCGACGTGCTGCCTAAGAATGTCTTCCTCTACGTCGCCAGCATTCCAAATCTTGCAGCACTCGGTTCCCGCTTCGTCCTGCAGGGAGGCACGCAAAATAATCTCGCAGTGGTCAAGGCTGAAGTCGACTTCATCAAATCCAGCTTCCGTGCCAACGGCAAGGAACCAGAGATCATTGTGCACGAGCACTGCGGTGAGTCTGGTGCGATTGGAGCCGCACAAGAGGCTCTACGTCTCTGGCGGAACGGTCGCGTTACGACATTCATCGGTCTCGAGGCAGTCGCGAACATTCGCTATCGCACCACGCGCAATGAAGATACACGCTGCTACTTCTGCAAAAACAACTGCCTGCGAACCTTCATCGACGTGGACGTAACCGGGGAGCCAAGCACAGAACACAATCATGTTCACTCCGTTCCCGGAGATCGAGCCGCAACTGCAGAGGAAGTAGTCACAGCCATTGCAACAAACCTCCCCAGTCTGGAACAGGTTCAGGCAAACCTGCCTCCGGTTGAAGCGCATGGTTCCTCTTGCAGTACCGGTGGAAGTTGCGGGACCAGCACGCAATCCACCTTCAAAGCGAAGATAGAGCCGCTTGTCCAGATCCAGCTTTCACCCGGATCGAATAAGGTTGTGGAACTACCAAAGCCCGTCGAGTTCCAGCCCCGCAAGACGAAGGTTCCTCTGCGTACTGGCGAACAGCGACTCATCATCGCAACCTGCGAAAAAGGCACCGTCGAAGATCTTGATGAAATGAAAGACATCAAGGCCGACATCGATAAAATCAAAGCTGTAAATCCTAACTACGTTGATATCGCGGCGCACGATGTCTTCCGTCACCGCGACGTAGAGATTGTCTCCGACTCAGTGCCGTCAACCAAGGGATTGTTCATCTCGAAGGCGACGAAGGAACGGGCCTCCCTCATGGAGCGGCGTAAGGACTTTCGTGTAGGAATTCCCCGCCTCTTGAACACTTACACCTATGCCCCGCTCTTCAATGCATACTTTGCCGGCCTCGGATTGAAGTCCGAAAACATCGTCTACTCGGACTACACGACGCCGGAGCTCTACCGAACCGGCGCGAGCCGCGGCGCTATCGATCCTTGCTATCCGTCCAAGATAGGCATCGCACACGTCTACAACTTACTGGCTGTCAAGCATCCTAAGAAGCCGCTCAATGCCATCTGGTTCCCAATGTACGACGTGCTTCACTCGCATTTGGTGAATCTGACCGGATCCAATGCCTGCCCAACTGTGACAGCAACCCCGGAGACGGTCAAAGCGGCGTTCATGAAAGAGAGCGACATCTTCTCGGAGAACGGTGTCACTTATCTCGATCCGATCCTCAACCTTCAAGACGAAAAAATCTGCGCCGATCAGATGTTCAAAGCCTGGGGGCCTGTACTCGGTCTCAGTCGTGAAGAGAATGAGCGAGCACTGGCTGCGGGATTTGCGTCCTTACACTCCTGCGAGGAAGATATTCGCCGGCAGGCGCGTGAGACCCTTGATCAACTCGAACGCGAAGACCGCATCGGCATCGTCATGTTAGGTCGCGTCTATCATCATGATCCAGGCCTGAATCACGAGATCATGGAAGAGTTCCAGAAGCTCGGTTATCCCGTCTTCTCCCAAAGCACCTTGCCCGTGGATGAAGACTTGCTGGATCGCCTCTTTGGAGAGGAAGTTCGAGCAGGCATGACCACACACCCGCTCGACATCAGCGATGTCTGGAAAAATCGCTACTCCACCAGCACCAACCATAAGGTGTGGGCGGCAAAGTTCACCGCGCGTCACCCGAATCTCGTCGCACTCGAGGTATCCAGCTTCAAGTGCGGTCACGATGCTCCTATCTATGGAGTCATCGAAGGCATCATCGAGCAATCAGGGACACCGTACTTTTCGTTCAAAGATCTGGACGAGAATAAGCCGTCCGGATCTATCCGTATTCGTGTCGAGACTATCGATTACTTTCTGCGTCGTTATCGTGAAGACATCATCAAGCGGCGAAGCCTCGAAGGTAATATCGAAACGCAGCTGGCTGCTTTTGAACATTCCCTCCGCAATCAGTCGCCTGACCAATACGAGTTGGCTGCTGCAGGGGATTAATATCGGGGTTGCGCTGTAGACCTCTGACTCCGCAGCGCGACTCTCTAAAATTTAGGCTGCAATCTCTCGGCCCATCGACCCTATGGTTGCTACATGGAGTTCCATCAATAGATTCGTGCTCTCCAATCTCGCTCATCGGCCTATACGCACCCTCTTGAGCGTTTTGGCGATCGCGGTTGAAGTGACGATGATCCTCACCCTCGTCGGTGTCAGCTACGGCACGCTGGACGGAACAGCGCGCCGTGCCCGGGGCGTGGGAGCTGACATCATGGTCCGCCCACCAGGGTCTTCGATCATATCTCTCAGCTCCGCACCCATGAGCGATCGGCTGATCCCACTCCTGGCCAAGGAGGCCAATGTAACGATAGTGACAGGGACTGTTGTTCAGCCCTTGGAAGGCCTCGACACAATCACCGGTCTTGATCTTGATCAGTTCTCCAAAATGAGCGGAGGATTCCACTTCCTTGAAGGAGGTGCCTTCCAGAAGGACAATGATGTTCTTATCGACGAGTTCTACTCGCGGGAAAAGCGTCTTCACGCGGGCGATACCGTCCATCTCGTCGGTCATGACTGGCATGTAGCAGGCGTCTTTGAATCCGGCAAGTTGGCTCGCATGTGCGTAAGACTCTCGGTGCTCCAACAAATAACCGGCAATCCGAACCGCCTCAGCCAAATCTATATCAAAGTCGACGACCCGAGTCACATCCAGACTGTCGTTGGCAGACTCCGCAAGACCCTGCCAGGATACCCGATCTATACGATGGAAGAGTTTACATCGCTGCTATCGATCAACAGCGTCGGTCTGCTTCGCAACTTTATAGGTGTAGTAATTGCGATCGCTGTCGTCGTTGGATTTATCGTCGTCTCTATGGCGATGTATACGGCCGTCCTCGAACGAACCCGAGAGATCGGCATTCTCCGGTCGCTAGGAGCCTCCTCCTCCATGATCTTTAGCCTCCTCCTAAAGGAGACACTTGTACTGGCTCTCGCTGGCACCTGCACAGGAATCGCACTTACATACCTCGCCCAGTGGTCCTTGGAACATATCGGCCACTCAGGCCTCACCCAGGAGACCGTCTACGTCTGGTGGCCAATCGCTGGCGTTATCGCCGTCACGGGAGCAGTACTTGGCACCATAGCTCCAGCGTTGAAGGCCATACGCCAAGAGGTCACGGAAGCTCTCTCCTACGAATGAGAACTTTGCATTTTCAGGCCCACATGGCTGCTTGAACAGACCCTGCTACTCCGTTCAGCACGTCAGAACAAAAGACGTGCACCGAACTGAAACTGCCTTGCCGGATCACTGTTTGAGATTCCCGCCGTCGGGATCATAAAACTATTTCCCGGGCTTGCTCCATTTCCATAGGTGGTCGTGAGCTTTACATAATTTCCATGGTTGAAAATATTCGAGATCTCCGCCCGGCTCTCGAGGCTCAGCCGCTCCCATACGTGGAAGGTACGAGTCACAGCAAGATCCGTCTGCGCCTGTGCAGGACCGCGATACGAGTTTCTCGATACACCGAAGGCTCTGTCCGCCAGGATTCCGTCACCGTCGTTATCCACTCCCGTCAGCGGATTCACTGGTAAGCCAGTTGCAGCAACAGTAACCCCAGTAAGACGAAACTCGGCAGGGAGATTCAGAATGCCCGTCGCAACGAAGCGGTGCCTCTGGAAGAAGTCGGATGGCCCGCTCTCACCAGTCTTCACATTCCAAACGCTGGGTGTACCTGTAGAGTTGCCGCCGGTGAAGAAGACGTTAGTGATATTAGAGCTGTACAGGTAAGCGGCCTGAAACTGAAACAGGCCGCCGAACCGGCGAGATATCTGCGCCTCGCCCGAGGTGTTCCGCGAGTTACCGACGTTGTCGACTTGCTCGACGTTCGCAACGGCGATCTGCGTTCCATCGCTGCGGGTATAGAAAAGCGAAGGTCTCGTCGCGTTCGCTGCTACCGCGGCCCGCGTCTGTCCGGGCGCCGTTCGGATGAATGGCGTCGGAGCGTTAAGATTATCGAGCATCAACTGATGTCTGGATCCCATGAAGACAGCGTCAAGTTGCAGTACCCAACCCATCGGCAGTTTCTGCTCCACTCCCGCTGACACCTCCATGGTGTAGGGATTCTTCAATCGCGGATTCAACAACATGATGTCCCGGCGATCCGCCGCCCCTCCAACTGTCGGCGGCGTCGGATACGACGGGTTTGAAATTGTGTAACTCGCCGCCGAAGAGTTCGGTCCAAGGTTCAGTGCGTTGCGCTGCAACTGGCCGTAGATCTGGTCGTAGAACAGTCCAGCCCCTGCACGAACGACAGTGTTTCCGTTGCCGAATGCATCCCATGCTACGCCGAGCCTTGGCTGAAAGTTTGCAACGCCGGAGCTGTTTGATTGGTAGTCGTAACGAACGCCAAGGTTCGTAGAGAGTCTCCGCGTTGCCTTCCACTCGTCCTGCGCAAACGCGGAAACGAGATCCTGTCCGTACTTCAAGGTCTGTGCACCGACCGTTTGCGTATAGCGCAGCGGCATTTGATTCGGTGTTGGAGGGCCTGCTGCAAAGGTATACGTCCCCAACGGCGTACTGATGAAATTGTAGTTGGTGTACTGGTGGATGTAGTCACCGCCAAACGTGAATGCATGTGCTCCGAAGGTCTTCGATATCGTCTCAGCCGCCTGCCATGCCTGCGATCGTAAATGCTCCACTGAAGAACCTCCAGTGGTCGAATAACTTGGTCGCACAATCTGGATGCTCGGTGTAAAAGGGGTGTACCAGAGGGGCAATGCATTCGAATACGAAAGTCTGAAGTCATTTAGCCAGGTCCCGAGCATCGACCGTTGCGTAATCTGTCCGGCTGTACTCTGCTGAATGTCGTTGCGGCCCGCGTTCGCCTGAACGAATCCCCCGACCACATCATTCAAGTTATTACTTTTGAGAAAGTCTCCGTTCAACCGTACCGTCGTAAACTCGCGGTCATTCCACTTCCGATCCAATCGCAACAGACCCATATAGGAGTTCTGAATCCCAGTAAAGAAACCTGGCGTCGGTGATTGAATAAACGCACCGCGTTCCTGATGTTGCTGTTCATACGAGCCGAGGAAGTACGTCTTACCCCGCTGCAATGGCCCACCAATCGTGCTGCCCCATTGTTCCTTAGCATTCGGCACATGAAATGTGGACACCGGTGGCGCCGCTTGGATCCCCGACGGTCTTACATATCCGAAGGCCTCTCCGTGAAATTGATCGGTGCCGGATTTCGTCGAAAGAAGAACGACACCGCCACTCGATCGACCGTACTGCGCCAGATACTCGTTGGTCAGAAGTTTGAACTCTCCAATCGCCGAGATCGACACATTCTGCTGAGGGCCATTCGACAAAATGAAGTCCGAGTCGGTGCTCCCATCGAGCTCATACTGCGTAAAGCGAAACGACTGATTATTGATGGTGAGACGTGTCGAACTTCGGCCATCCGAACCGGAACCAACTGTGTTTCTGGCGCGCGGATCTAACATTGCAAACTGCGCCAGGTTCCTGTTGGTGCTGGGAAGTTGCGTCAGCGCGGTTGGATCCAGTGTCCTCGACAATTCCGGCGCTGTATCCAACTCGGGCGATGTCGCGAAGACGGTAATACTCTGTTGAAGCGGGTCCACCTGCATCGGCAACACCAGCAAAGGTCCGCCAGCAAGAACCCCCTCTCGCGTCAACTTATTCATTCCGAGCGCCATCACCAATAAACGATAGGGTGTTCCTGGAACCAACCCACGAAACACAAATGTTCCATCGCTATGGCTGTTTGTCTCCAAGCTCTTACCCGTTGAATCTGTAAGAACTAAATTGCCCTCCGCGATAGATGCTCCCGAACCATCCTGCAAGACGCCGTGAATCTCCGAAACGTACGAACTCTGGGCCAGCGCCTGTTGATCCTGCGCCTGCACAGCAGGAATCGAAGTAACCAGGAGTAGCCCAACAGCAAATGACACAACACAACCGAATGACCGTAACGAAGACATCGACGTACCTTTCTGCTTCACCGCGCGGGTTCTACCGTGAGGATTATTTAGTGTCTACACGAGACAAGGAGCTCATAGACGGCACACTCGATACCAGCTCTTGTGAGACCGTTCTAGCGGACTTCGCCGTGCGTCTTCTCCAAGCGATCAACCTGCGAGTGGCCAACGAAAATCCGGTCCACACGAGTACCAATCCCGCAAGGGCAGCGATCATCGCCACCAACTCGCCTACAACTCCATACATCTCGCCCGTATGCAGGTATCGCGTATAGAGCCGCCACTGCCGCCCTCGAGATTGGTTACTGAAGGGCTCCCAACGCATCACCTTCGCGTCTTTCAGCCCAATCACAAGTTGCGCCCGCTGCTCCGGCCTTCCGCCCAGCCCCTCATCGACCGAGAAGGTGACGCTCTTGTCCTTCTCGCCCGGCAGCCGCATCAGGAGACTGTACCAATGCGGGTCCTGCTGTTTCGCTCGGGCGACGAGAGGATCGAGAAGCGTCAGGTCTCGCAGCGAGCCCTTGATAACCTGCCTCTCGGGCGCGCGAGGCGGTAACGGAGTTCCTGCAGCTCGATACATCAGATCGTTCGCCCACCCATAGGCCATGACGGAGCCGGTCGATGAGATCACTAGCAACGGCAACGCCAGCCAGAATCCTGCGATATTGTGGAGATTCCACTCCCGCGCACGGCCCTTCATCTTCTTGCGGAACGTCATCGCCGATTTGAGATTTGCCGCACGCCACTGACGCGGAACCCAAAGCACCAGTCCGCTCAATAACAGAAAAAAGAAACCAAGGTTCGCAGCATCCTTAACTGCTCGTAAGCCCTCATTCTGTCCTCGGCTCAGCGCCACCCAGCGATGCAAGTCACGTACTGAGTTGAAGAAAATTCGGAGTCGGCTCGCGCCCTCTCCCAGAACTTTTCCCGTACACGCATCAACAAGCAGAGTCGCATTGTTCTGCAACGTCACTTGTGCCGGAAGACGAGGGTCAGAGAAGAACTGTATGGAGGTAGCAGTTCGCCTGCTCTGCGCTTGAGCAGCTGTCAGTAAGGTGGAAGGCGCCACGCATATCTCCCCGGGCACCAATAGACTCGGGGTGATGTTGCGTTCGGCAAAGCGAATGATCTGGGGCTGAAACGCCAGGATAGAACCGGTGGCCGCCATGTAAGCGACACCAAACCCCACGACGAGCCCAACGATCAGATGTGCCCAAAAAAGAAGGCGGCGTACTCCCATACTGTCTCCATTGGATGGAGGCCACAGAGCCACCCAATGGTCGCTCACCAGCCGTCATCGATCTCATAATTCGCCAAGACGCTTCGCCAAAAGACTCCCTGGCAATCTGTCGCTTCAAATGAAGACTAAACTGGTCGTATATTTAAATCAAGCTTGAGTATCAACATCCAAGCCGATGACATCATAAAAAATTAAAGTCACCGGCGGGCGACACCACGCGACCGGAGTCAAGTCTCTGGGAACTGGATTCAGTGGGCAAAAGACCAGACCGATGTGCGCTCAGCAAATGCAGCGGAGCCCCCAGCCCAGGCTCTACGCTGCATGTAAGCCATGCTTCTAGTAACGCTTGTAGGGTAAGAACTTTCCAGACATGCCAACTCTGACCCGATCCCCTTTGGGATCCGCCTCGCGCTCGATCTGCATCTCGAAATCGATGGCGCTCATAATACCGTCCCCAAACTCCTCCTCGACCAATGCCTTCCATGTTGTGCCGTAGGTCTGCACCAATTCATAGAAGCGATAAATCAGAGGATCTGTAGGAGGTAAGGCTGTCGACGAACCACGATTGGGCGGCTCGGTCAGCATGATCGCTTCTGCTTCACTCAGTCCCAGCAGCTTCGCCGCACTTTCACTCTCTGACTTTGTCAGTATCATCTGTCCCAGTAAGGCCGCTGTGTAAAGAACCGGAGATCCGGAACCGATACCCTGCGCAATAGCCTTCCACGTTAAGCCCCTGCTCCGCTTCTCATCTTGAATCTTGAGTGTAAGCTCTTCCCTTGTTGCCATGCTCATTCTTCCTCATGTTGTTTGGTGAATGGAAATAGGCGGAGCCTGGACTCCGCCCATTTCGATATTTCGAATAGAGTTATTTGTTGACAGTGTAGGAATGAGCACCAGCTCCGGCTAGCTTGCCGCCATCGACGATGAGGTACTCATCGCGGATGGGCCGAGCTTCAAACCAACACTCCAGAATTTCTCGCGTCCCCGCGGCATAGCGTGCCTGCGCCGAGAGCGAAGTGCCCGAGATGTGGGGAGTCATGCCGTGGTGAGGCATCGTCCTCCACGGATGGTCCTTTGGCGCGGGCTGCGGGAACCAGACATCACCCGCGTAGCCGGCCAACTGTCCACTCTCAAGAGCGCGAACAACAGCATCGCGGTTACAGATCTTGGCGCGAGCGGTATTGACGAGATACGCGCCGCGTTTCATCTTGGCAATCAACTGATCGTTGAAGAGATCGAGTGTGCCGGGATGCAGCGGAGCGTTGATGGTGACGACATCGCAAACCTTGACCATGTCTTCGATACTCGGGTGAAAGGTGAGGCCGAGTTCCTTCTCGACGCTCTCTGGAAGACGATGCTGATCAAAGTAGTGAAGCTTCACATCGAATGGCTTAAGACGCTTCAATATCGCAAGCCCGATGCGGCCGGCGGCGACTGTTCCGACGTGCATGGCTTCGAGGTCATAGGATCGCTCGGCGCAGTCGGCAATGTTCCAGCCGCCTTTGACCACCCACTCATACGACGGGATATAGTTCCGCACTAGCGACAGAATCATCATAACGGCGTGCTCGGATACGCTGATGCTGTTCGAGTAGGTGACCTCCGCGACCGTGATGCCATTCTTGATAGCAGCTTCAAGATCGACGTGATCGGAGCCGATACCCGCAGTTACGGCCAGCTTGAGTTTCTTTGCCTTTGCAATTCGTTCCGGCGTCAGGTAAGCAGGCCAGAAGGGCTGGGAGATAACGATCTCGGCATCGGGAAGTTCACGTTCGAAGACGGAGTCTTCGCCTTCCTTGTCCGAAGTCACAACAAGCGTGTGGCCCAGACCTTCAAGATATTTGCGCAGTCCAAGCTCGCCTGAGACGCTGCCCAGCAATTCGCCTGGTGTAAAGTCGATCTTTTTGGGGGTTGGTGCCGTTTGACCACCTGGGTAGTGATCGATCTTCGGGACGTCGGCGCGTGCATAGGATTTTGGATAACCGGTGATTGGATCGTCATACAGAACACAAAGTATTTTTGCCATTGCTTCCTCCACTTACAGAAGCAACACTCTCAAGCCGGAACAACGACGGTCAAACAAACTGCTTCGATGAGTCAATCGATAACTCCGATCACAATCGCAGACATGTGAATTGCCCTGTAAAATTCCCTCTAATCGAGCCTGCGAGCAATCTCGCGTCTCAAATCAAACTGCTTCGCCACATCCAAAAATGCCCGTGCCACCGGAGGCAACGGATCGCGGTCGGATGCAACCAGACCTACCGCGTGCGCAGCGTTCGGCTCCACAAGAGGAAGAACTCTCAACCCATTCATCTCACCCAAGAGCGGAAGAAACGAATGCGGAACAACCGTAGCCCAGTCTCCGAAACGAAGATGGGACCAGAGCGTGATCAGAGAGTTTGTCTCGATGACCGCATGAACTTCGGTTCCAGCCTCACGAAAATGCATATCCAGGATGCGGCGATTCTGCATATCGGATGTCAGAAGGCACAAAGGATATGCGGCGGCCTCCGACCACGAAATGGTCTCGCGATTCTTCAGGTGCTCGCTCTCCCTTGCGAGAAGAACATATCGCTCGATGTAGAGCTGCAATCTGCGGACGCGCACAAGAGGTTCGTTGTCGAGATAGGTCACGCCAATGTCGAGACTGAAATCGTCCAGCCCTCTTTGAATTTCGATCGAGGTCAGCGCACGAATGATCATCGTCGTATGAGAGTGTAACTTCGCAAACGGGGTGGTAAGCAGCGAGATAATCGGCAGCGTCACAGGAATCGCTCCAATCTTGAGTTGCCCACCTAATCCGCTGCGCATCTCTGCGAGAGATTGTTGTAGCCCATCAAAATCCGTCATGACATGTTGCGCCCACTCCAGAACCTTTAACCCCTCCGAGGTGAGGCCTACATACCGCTGGCCACGTTCGACGAGCAGAGCCCCAAGACTCTCTTCCATCTGCTTGATTCCAGCGGAAAGTGTAGATTGCGAGACATTGCAAGCAGTTGCGGCTCGGGCGAAGTGCCGCTCTCGTGCCAGTGCAGTCAAAAACTCGAGATGCCGAAGAATCATGCGATACCCATATCGATTTAAATCATATAATTTCGCTACAGCAGGGAACTATGACGAAGAACAGACATCCGGACCGAGCAGCAGTCCTTACCGAAATCCACGCCAAGGCATCTGATGCTTCTTCCCTATCAGTCCTCCAAGAGCAAATCGTCAAGATACTGGCGAACAGCCTTCCGCACTACTCCTGGACGGGTTTTTACATGCTCGACCCCGAGGACCCTGAAACTTTAGTCGTAGGTCCCTACGTCGGTAATCCGACGCCCCACGTCCGCATTCCGGTATCCCAGGGCATCTGCGGTGCCGCTGTTGCGACGGGCGAGACGGTCATCGTCGACGATGTAGGCTTCGATCCGCGTTACCTCTCCTGTTCGATCGAGACCAAATCCGAAATTGTGGTCCCAATCCATGCGGGTGGAAAAATTATCGGAGAAATCGACATCGACAGCCACAATCTTGCAGCTTTCGCTGTTGCTGACCGTGACCTGCTGGAAGCAGTAGCCCGCATCGTCGGAGATTATGTCGAAAATCACCCAAGCGAGATCAACCAAAACTAAAACTTCGCCAAATCCGTATCCTTTCCAGACGCTGGGAGTCTGATGTTTGAAGCCGCCGGGTCTCAGGTGGCTGCAGTTGCCGAAGGAGTTGGTGAGCATCATGCTTCTGCTTTTCCTCGCATATTTAGGCGGCGTCCTCACCATCCTGAGCCCGTGCATTCTCCCGGTTCTCCCCTTTGTCTTCGCGCGCTCCGATCAACCCTTTCGCAAAAGTGGTCTGCCGCTTCTCATCGGAATGGTCGTCACCTTCGCACTCATAGCCAGCCTCGCGACAGTAGGTGGAGGCTGGGCAGTCCGAGCGAATCAACTAGGCCGGATCGCGGCCTTGATTCTCTTTGGAATCTTCGGTTTGACGCTCCTCTTCTCCTCGCTCGCAGAGCGGCTCTCCCGTCCCATCGTGCAATTCGGCAATCGGCTTTCAAGCAACTCCGACTCTGGATCTCCCGTCCTGAACTCATTCGTCCTGGGAATCGGTACTGGACTCCTTTGGGCGCCCTGTGCTGGGCCGATTCTGGGCCTCATCCTCACGGGCGCTGCGCTGGGCGGAGCGAGCACGCACACAGCGCTGCTCCTTCTGGCATACGCCGCCGGGGCAGCCACTTCGCTCGCTGTGGCTCTATTTGCCGGAGGCCGCGTCTTCGCCGCTATGAAGCGTTCGCTTGGCGCTGAAGAATGGATTCGCCGTATCCTAGGAGTGGCCGTTCTGGCCGCTGTCGTCGCAGTAGCCTTTGGCCTGGATCGCGGAGTCCTTACCCGTCTATCGCTGACGAGTACAGGCGGCCTCGAACAGCGCCTGGTCGACCGTTTCCATCCTGCCAACGGCCCAAAGAGAGTCACGGCAAATCAGACGATCGATATCTCAGATAACGCATCGGACTCAGTTCCTACCATGCTACCCAGCTTGTCTGGAGCGACCGCCTGGATCAACTCCCCTCCTCTGACCTCCCAGTCTCTTCGCGGGAAAGTCGTACTCGTCGACTTCTGGACCTACTCCTGCATTAACTGCATTCGGACGCTCCCATACATCAAGGCCTGGAATCAAAAGTACAAAGACAGTGGCCTGGTCATCATTGGCGTCCACACTCCGGAATTCCCGTTCGAGAAGGACGAGTCAAACGTCCGCAAAGCGGTTCACGACCTCGGCGTAACCTACCCGGTCGCGATGGATAACGATTACAACATCTGGCGAAGTTTCAACAACGAGTATTGGCCGGCGCATTACTTCATCGACGCGACGGGAAAGATCCGCTTTCACCACTTCGGTGAAGGAAGTTACGACGAGTCGGAAAAATGGATTCGAGAGCTCCTGGAAGAGGCCAACCACAAACCTCTCCCCAACTCTGCCGCGAGCGTTGCGGCAAGTGGCGCGGAAACTGCGCCCGACATGGACGAGATCAAGTCGCCCGAAACCTATGTCGGTTATGAACGAGCAGAGAACTTCGCATCACCCGGCGGCCTAAATCATGATGCTCCGCAACTCTATCGCCTTCCCTCCTCGCTCACATTGAATCAATGGGCCTTCGCTGGTAAGTGGAACGACGGCAGCCAGATTGCAGAATCGCTTACAACCGGTGCCAGCATCTCCTATCGCTTCCACGCGAGAGACCTTCATCTGGTTCTCGGACCGGCCAAAGCCGGCACTCCTATCCGTTTCCGCGTCACCATCGACGGCAAAGCACCCGGTTCAGACCACGGCGTCGATACCGATGCGGAGGGCTACGGCTTCATCACAGAAAACAGGCTTTATCAACTGATTAGACAGCAAACCCATATCTCAGATCGAACCTTTCGCATCGAGTTTCTCGCACCGGGAGCCCAGGCCTATGCCTTTACGTTCGGTTAAACGTTGGGAGCTAAAGAACGTCAAATCTATGGAAAGAGGTTCACTTATGAGTGACTTCGCAAAGCAATCGAAAGAATCACCATCGGCGGACACCAAGCTTCAGACCCGTCGCATGTTTCTTGCAACCTCGGCGGCTACAATTGGCGCCCTCGCGATCTGGTCTCTCCGAAAGCCACTCATCGCCGCAGAGGCGAGCGGGAAGAGCTCTTCCCTTCCCGCGACAGTCACGATCGTTGATTTTGGGGCAAATGGAAAGTCGACGGGCAAAGTCACCGTGCCGACAGTCTCCAAGCCGGACGCCGAGTGGAAACATGAGCTATCCCCAATCTCCTACGAGGTAGCCCGTCACGAAGGCACCGAACGAGCCTACACCGGCAACTCATGGGATCTCCACGACCGCGGTCTATTCCGCTGCATCTGCTGCGACACGGCACTCTTCAGTTCCGAGACGAAGTTCGACTCCGGCACCGGCTGGCCTAGCTTCTGGCAAGTGCTCGCCAAGGAAAACGTCGTAGAGAAAACCGACAGCACCTTAGGAATGGATCGGACAGAAGTCTCCTGCCGGCGATGCGCCGCTCACCTGGGACACGTCTTCGACGACGGCCCCCGCCCCACCGGACTTCGCTACTGCATGAACTCGGCCTCAATGCGTTTCGCAAAGCTCGCTTAAGCATTCGTCAATCGATAGAGAAGCCGCTTGCACTCTTAAGTTGAGAATCGTATCCAACATCGGAAGTACTAGAAGTTCCAGGACACGGTCCCGCGGATGACGCGGGGCTCTCCCGGCTTCACGTAGAGACTGTCATAGGAACCGCTGTAGTAGCGCTCGTCAGAGATGTTGTTCGCATTGATCTGCCATTGCGCTGGTCCATGATGGTAGGTGAGAGACGCATCGACGATGCCATAGCCAGGCAGTTGGAACGTATTAGCCAGATCGCCAGCCTGATCCGTATAGTGCCGTCCTCCAATACCAAGAGCGAGACCCCGCACAACACCACGCGGAACCTCGTAGGTCGTCCACACATTGAAGATGTTCTTCGGTGCGTTGAGCGTAGGTGTACCGGCAGCAAGATTCGTATCGCGTGTGACCTCAGCGTTGATATAGGAGTACGCCGTGGTCACGTTCCAGCCAGCAAGCGGGTGCAGCACCGCCTCAAGCTCGACGCCTCTGCTGCGCTGCTCGCCCGTCACGCGGTAGAAGTTCGGGTGATCTGGATCGGTGGTCGCGACATTCTTTCGATTGAGGTGGAAGAAAGCAAGCGTGGTCGTCACACGTCCTCCCCACAGCGACGACTTCGCTCCACCCTCCCACTGCTGCCCGCGCTCCGGCGCAATGTAGATGCCGGTCGTAGAACCGTCAAAGACCTGACCCGATTGCGGCATGAACGACTTACTAAAGCTCCCATAGACGGTAGTGGACGAAATGGCAAGCCAGGTAACACCGAGACGCGGAGTAAGGCCGGTTCCATTCTGATTAGGCGAGCCCTTGATCTCGTTCTTCGCAAGGTCCAGACGGCCTCCGGCTGTCACAGTGACATGCCGCGGCAGTCGGATGTGGTCCTGCAGGTAGATACCCGTGTACTGTGTCACAGTGTTGCTGCTGGTGTACAGAGAAAGCGGGCGCACCGGATTTGCGCCATAGACGGGAGCATAAAGATCCAGCGGCTCATACTGCGAGAGATCCGAGAAATCAATGGAGTAGCCGAGCGCCGAAGAAGGGTTGCGATAGAAATCCACGCCAAGCAAAGCGTTGTGCTCCATCCCTAGAAAGCTGCCATGACCCTCCATGCTGGTATCCACCTCGTGCGTCTGCCATGGGCCATGCCAACTGAGAGGATAGCGGTACAGTGTGCGCTGGTCGGCATCAAGAAATCCCGGATAGTAAATCCTGTTCCAGTCCTGCTGGTACCACGCGAAGCGGCTGTTCTGACGTAGCGTAACGTTCTCGCTGAGCTTGTGGCGAAGCTGATACCCGAACTGCTGGTTTGCCTGGGCAAGCTGATTGGCATGGGCCTCAAGCTCCCCGTTGTACGTGTGAATCGAGAGCGGGCCATTGATGTTTGGGAGTGCGGTTCCCATGGCCGGCAGCGGCATTCCCTGACGGCCATTGTCCCGTTGGATGCGCCCGATCAGCGTCAGCGACGTCGACGATCTAGGCCGCCAGGTAAGCGACGGAGCGAAGTAGTAGCGATGACGATAGGCATAGTCCACAAATGAATTTGACGAGTGATAGAGCGCGGAGAGGCGTCCGTAGACAGTGCGCGAGGAGTTGAGAGAACCGCCGACATCGATCGCAGGATCGACAAAGCCGAAGGAACCCGCCGTCAGTTGCACATGGGCAAAGTTATTTGGCACAGACTTGCGCGTAACGATGTTGATCAGCCCTCCAAGAACACTCTGGCCGTAGAGCGCTGAAGAGGGCCCCTTCAACACCTCCACCGACTCCAAACCCCAGGTCTCTTCCATCACGCCATTCC
Source organism: Granulicella sp. dw_53 (assembly GCF_018449545.1). GTDB lineage: Bacteria > Acidobacteriota > Terriglobia > Terriglobales > Acidobacteriaceae > Edaphobacter. The sequence continues at coordinate 201,463 of NZ_JAAVUR010000004.1, forward strand.
CACCGCGCAGACCGTCGATATACGTGTTGAACGAGGCATCGAAGCCGCGGATGCGATAGTAGTCCCAGCCGTCGTAATACCCGCCTGCCATGACCCCGGCGACGTTCTTGAGCGCATCGTCAAGCTTCACGACGTTCTGCGAATCCATCAACTGGCGGTTGACGACGCTGATAGCCTGCGGCACCTCGTTCAACGGCAACTCGGTCTTCGTGCCCCCGCTGCTCTCCGTCGTAGCATACTCATTTCCGGCCAAAACCGTGACCGTACTCCCGACATGGCCAACCCGCAGCACCGGGTTCAGCTCTGTTCCAGACGCCGTATTCTCGACCGTTACATCTTGGCTGAGGTTCCCGAAGTGCGGTGCCTCGACAAGCACACGGTACTCGCCGGCTGGAACCGAAAACGAGTAGGTCCCATCGGAGTCGGTCGTCACCGTCGTTTGAAAATCTCCACATGCCAGCGTGAGTTGCGCACGAGCGATGCGTGCGCCGGTAAGATCCGCCACAGAGCCGGAGAGCCTGCGGAGCGGAGCATCGGCCTGGCTGGTGCAGGCGACTGGCGCATCTTCCGTGGTTCCTGCCTCAGAGGAGGAGATGGTCTCCTCCTCCGCCGACGCGCGGCCATCCGCCACGAAGGGAAGGAGAAACATAAGCAAGCTGACACGAAGAATGCCAGCAAATAGCGTGGGACGGAACCAATGTGATTGCATCGAAAGCCTTCCATATCGTTCAAAATTCGCAGCGACAGCTATCTCCTGCTCTAGGATTCCGTCATCTGCGATATATAAGACTTGTATGGTCGTATATATATCGGACCAATCTAGTCCGAGTCAAATTGAAGAAGCATCCATGCCGTATCGGCGCAAGAAATACCGCGCGAATTGCTCAAAACCCGTGTCAACTTTACGGTCTGGCTTGCAGGACAGCGAGAGACTTGAACTAGGACCAATCTTGTCGTATTTTGAAAGTAGTTCATAGAAACCTTTAAAGGTCCCTGCGGTTGTCTTTTGGCGAAGCTCCGCAATGGCCCCGAGATCGACAACCAGGGCCGGCCATCCTCTCCGACCGGAGGAACGCCGGCCACAGCACCACGAAAGGTGGCTAGGCCTTGCCTATTTCGCGTATTGCACTATTTTCTTCCCTTGTTCTTACCTCTCCTCTCCTACTCGCGCAGAACGCTCAACTCGCGGGCGTCGTCTCAGACCCCAGCAAAGCGGTCATCCCCCATGCGTCGATCAAGATCCTCAACGAACAGACGCAAGAAACGATCGTGACGCAGTCCAACGACTCCGGGTTCTACGCAGCTTCGGCTCTCAAGCCTGGTCTCTATCGCATCACCGTTACCGCCTCTGGCTTTCAAAGCCAGATCGTCGATCATGCGACCATCGCAGTGGCTGGCAAAATCAACCTCGACGTCATGCTCCATGCAGGTGGAACCAGCGAAGTAGTCACAGTCGATGCAAGCGGCCTTGAGATCAACACGACGGATGCAACCGTAAGTACCGTCATCGACCGTCAGTTCGTCAACAACATTCCGCTGAATGGTCGTAGCTTCCAATCCCTTCTGACAGCGGTTCCAGGTGTGTCTGTTGTGCCATCTTCGGGCCCGGGGAACAGCGGCGAGTTCACCGTAAACGGCCAGCGTACCGAAGGAAACTACTTCACCGTCGACGGAGTGGCGGCAAACACCGGCGCCTCGCCCAGCGGTATCGGATTCGGTGGAGGCTTCTCAGGAACCACACCCAATCAGACCGTGCTCGGAACGACACAGAGTCTCCTCTCTGTAGACGCATTGCAGGAGTTTCGCGCAACCACATCCTCCTTCTCAGCAGAGTGCGGGCGCACTCCCGGCGGTCAGTTCTCTATCGTCTCGCGCTCCGGTACGTCTCAGTTGCATGGAACGGCCTATGACTATCTACGCAACGACGCGCTCGACGCAAATAACACCTTCAATAAGCGCAACGGCCTTCCGCGTATTGCCGAGCGGCAGAACGACTTTGGCGGCACCGTCGGCGGACCTGTCTGGATTCCTCATCTCTACAACGGTCGCGAGAAGACCTTCTTCTTCTTCTCCTACGAAGGCCTTCGCCTGCGCACGCCGGTAGCAGCAGCGCTCACCGGCGTACCCAATCTGACCATTCGTCAGGACCCTGCAATCTCTGCACAGCTTCGCAAGATCTTCAACTCTTACCCAGTGCCAAACGGTCCCGATCGCGGCAACGGCCTCGCTACATTCACCGCTGGTTATTCGAGCCCGAGCAAGCTGGACGCCAGCAGCCTCCGTCTCGACCACAGCTTCAGCGAGCGCTTCAAGATCTTCGGTCGCGCAGCCTACACGCCCTCGTCCATCACGACACGCGATTCCGGCGACCTCGCAACCGTTACCGCATCAAAGGGCAAGACCAGGCTCATTACGCTGGGCGCGACCAACATCTTCTCGGCGCTCGCGACAAATGATCTGCGCTTCAACCTCACTGCAAACGACGCAGACACAGCACAGTCCTCTGATAACTTTGGCGGCGCAACGCCATTTGCTCTCACAGACCTACCCGGCTTCGTAGACCCCACCCGCAGCACCTTCATCTTCAACTTCTTCTACGACATTCGGGCTCGCATGTACATCGCTCCTGCCGCAACGCGGCAACGGCAGATCAACGTGGTGGATACCTTCTCAACCGCACTTGGCCGTCACTCTCTTCGCTTCGGTGTGGACTACCGCCGTCTCATCACCTCGGAGTCGCGCCCTCAGCTCTATGAATTTGCCTACGTAACCGCGTTGAGCCAGATCTACTCGAACTCCATGTCCGGCATCGTCGCCCAGAAGTACTCTGCTGCCATGCGCCCTGTCTATCAGAACTACTCTGCCTTCGCACAAGATGAGTGGAAGGTCACACCCCGCCTCAACCTCTCCATGGGTCTGCGTTGGGATGTAAACCCCGCACCGCACGACGACGCAGGCAACGATCCCTACGGCGTCACGACTGCCAATCCCGCCACGGCGCAAGTAGCAGCCAAAGGAACGAAGCTCTGGCAAACCCGCTACGGCAATGTAGCGCCTCGCCTTGGCCTCGCTTATCAGGTGCACCAGGGACCAGGACACGAAACCGTCCTTCGTCTCGGCGGCGGCCTCTTCTTCGACGTAGGAACGACCAATGCTTCGAACGGTTACAGTGGGCTGGGCGCCTCTGCAACCATTACTCCCTCGGGCATCGCATTCCCCCTCACGCAGGCACAGATCGATGCGATTCCCGCTCCGAACACCTCTGCTCCCTACGGCGCAAGCGTCTACGCACCAAATCCCCGCCTCAATTCTCCCTACAGCTTGCAGTGGAATGCAGCAGTAGAACAGGCGCTGGGTCAGAACCAGACACTCACACTCAGCTACGTCGCCTCCCTCGGAAGACAACTCTGCCTCGCAAAGCAATACCTTCCCTTCTACCTCGGTAATACGAACTTCACGCCAAACGCCTATCTTCTCCTCACCAACAACGGAGCAGCGTCGAACTACAACGCCTTTCAAGTTCAATTCAATCGCCGTCTCTCCCACGGCTTGCAGGCTCTGGCTTCGTACACATGGTCGCACTCCATCGACGATGCAACCAACAACGCCTCGGTCTTCACCCAACTCCGCTCAGCCTCCGACTATGACATCCGCAACAACTTCCAACTGGCGATGACCTACGACGTCCCTGGAAGCTACGGCAATCCCTTCGCCGCGGCCGCGCTCAAACACTGGTCCTTCGTCACACGCGTTACGGCGCGTTCTGCCCTGCCAATTGATCTCATTGGCTTTCAGCAAATCGGGGCAGGCAGCGCACTGCAAGTTACGTATCATCCCAACGTCGTCCCAGGCGCACCGATCTATCTGCACGACCCAACCGTCCCAAGTGGCCGTCGTATCAACCCCGGGGCCTTCACGACCGCAACCTCCGGCGGCGTCCCCGTCGAAGGAAACTCGGGAAGAAACTCTGTTCGCGGCTATGACGCGGTAGAGGCAAATGTCGCCGTACAACGTGACTTCCCCATCCACGAGCGCTTCGGCCTTCTCTTCCGCATGGAGGCCTTCAACGTTCTCAATCATCCGATCTACGGAGCGGTGTACAACAACCTATCCCAAACGGGCCTCTTCGGAACAACGTCGGGCACACTCAACAGCCAGCTTGGCGGTTTGAATTCGCTCTATCAAACGGGAGGTCCTCGCTCCATGCAGGCCGCCCTCAAACTGCACTTCTAAGGAGACGCTCGCATGATCTCAGCACGAAGAGTTCGTACATGGTACCGGCTCCATAAGTGGACGAGTTTACTCTGTACGCTCTTCCTGCTGGTCTCTTGCTTGACGGGATTGCCCCTGATCTTTCACGACGAAATCGATCATTGGGTCAGCCCCACCCACTTCTCCGGCCCGCCGGTTGAAGTTCCTCCCATCTCCTTCGAGCGCGCCGTCACCGTAGCAAAGCAACAAAACCCAACCTTGCGCACCCTCTTCGTAACGATGGAAGAGGACGAGCCGCAAATTAACGTAGGCATGTCGGCAGGATTAACTCCGCAGGATAAATCGCGCAAGCTGCTCGCCTTCGATGCCTACACAGCCGCGAACGTCACATCGAGCCAACCCGGCGAGAGCCTGATGGACAAGCTCCTTCTCTTGCACCGTGCTCTCTTCGCAGGAGTCCCGGGCGAGCTCTTTATGGGAGCAATGGCGCTTCTCTTCGTGATCGCACTTATCTCAGGTGCACTCGTCTACGGCCCATTTATGCGTCGGCTCGACTTCGGCACATTACGACGCAAGCAATCGCGCCGCCTTCACTGGTTTGACCTTCACAATCTTCTGGGCATCGTCACGCTCTGCTGGGCCCTCATCGTAGGAGCAACTGGAGTCATGAACGCTCTCTCCACGCCACTCTTCGCCATGTGGAGAGCGACCGCAGTTCCTCAACTCCTCGCATCCTATGCAAACAAGCCCCCAGCGCAAAAGATAATCACACCCGACCAGGCCGCAGACGCCGCCCGCCGCGCACTGCCACAGATGAAAGTAACCGGCATCATCTTCCCCAATCCAATCATGAGCACAGCCCACCACTTCCTCGTCTACACCAAGGGCCGCACGCCTGTAACCTCACGTCTCTTCACTCCAGTCCTGGTCGACGCGGAGACCGGCCAGGTCGCAATGGCGAAGCCCTTTCCCTGGTACATCCGCACATTGGAAGTCTCTCGCCCACTACACTTCGGCGACTACGGCGGGCTCCCTCTGAAGGTCATCTGGTCACTCTTCGATGTTGCAACGATCATCGTCCTGCTCAGTGGCATCTATCTCTGGCTCTCGCGAAGACGCACGCCCGTAGAAGACGAGCTGGATAAATTGGTTCATAGAGAAGAATCGTCCACCGGGCCAGCCAGCCTGAGAGCACACGCATGACCCAACGTCGTTTCCCTTTCCTCAAGGTCTACTGCGCCGCTATCATCCTCGCCGCTATAACCCTTTACGGCCTGCTCTCCGCTCTACTCGGCAACGGCCTCTGGGATGCAGCCTCATGGTGCGCACTCGCTATTCCGCTCTGCGTCATCATCGCCTACGTCGTGAAAAGTTATCAGAAGACTTAGGAAAAGATAGCTCTCTTGGCTTCTTGCAAATCATCACTATTGCAAAATGATTCTCATTAGAAGATGCTATTCCCATGATCACTTCTCCAATCGCTAGTCTTTCTCCTGCCGCAGTTCTCTCTGGCTTTCTCGGTGCCGTCTACACGATGGCGCTGAATCATGCACTCCAAAATCGCCAGAATTCCTCCTTTAGGGGAGTATCCGCCGAAACACTGTCGCCACTAGACCTCGGCGTATTTGAATCCACACCACAATGTGTTGCTTTTTGTTCGCGTCGTGCTATTCTCAGCAAAACATCTTGGGTGCCCGCAAGGGCATAAAAGGGAAGCCGGTGTAAGTCCGGCATGGTCCCGCCACTGTAATCAGGGAGAAGACTTTCAATCGTCCACTCGGGCAACCGGGGAAGGAAGAGAGTCTGAGCAACGTATCGCTCACCTGTAAGTCAGGAGACCTACCCAGGATTATCTATTCGATTCTTTTTCCGCGTGGACACGGGAAGCGATCGCTCATCCTGTTGTGAGCTTTTGTGCCTCTTTCTACGCTGCGAGGTGCATTATGCTACGCCAGAAACTCACAGCGATTTCATTCAGCTCGAAGCAATCACCATCGTTGTTCGAGCTCCTCCTCATAATCGGGTTGCGCCGCACAGGTCTAATCGCATCGCTCTGCGTCGTCCTCTCTTTTCCCTGCTACCTAAGTGCCCAAGCTCAACAGCCTTCAACCCGCGCGTTCGGTACAGTGCGCGACAGCCAGGGTATGGGCATCAGTGCATCCGTTCGCCTGAAAGGTCAGCACGGCCCCGAGCGGCAAGTCACCACAAGCGATGACGGCCACTTTGCGATCGAATCGCTGGACATCGGCAAGTACGATCTTTTCATCGACGCGAAGGGCTTCGCATCGGTAAAGCGTTCCATCGACATAGCCCTTGCATCCGAGCAGCTAGATATCCGCATGTCTCCTCAAGGAATGTCGACTGAAATATCCGTGTTCACCAGCGAGAGCAAAGCGACAGCATCCCGTATGGATGTGCCAGACAACGAAATCCCCGCACAGGTCAGCACCATCTCCTCACAAACACTGCGCGAACAGGGCATAAACGACTTGGTCGGCGCACTGCGAAACGCCTCGGGAGTTACGGCTCAGAAGATCTACGGCGTCTACGAGTACTACACCATCCGCGGCTTCAGCTCCTTTGATTCGCAGTTGAACGTCGTCCTGTCAGACGGCATGAGGCTGGAAGGAAACCGTCTGAACACACAACTCAACAGCGTAGATCGTGTAGAGGTCTTGAAAGGACCATCTTCGATCCTTTATGGCTCCGGAGCCCTGGGTGGCAGCATCAACATCATTCATAAGAAGCCACAGGCGACCCCCACGATGGATCTTATGTATCGCGGCGGCAGCTTCGGAACTCATCAAGTCGCAGGCGGCGCCGCTGGGCAATTCTTCAATCAAGACAAGCTCCTCTACCGCGTCGACTCCAGCTTCGAAAATAGCGATGGATGGCGTGGTGCAGGAGCCCGAAGAATCAATGCATCGCCAAATCTAACCTTGTTACTGGGCAACTGTGGACAGGTCGCCGTCTCGGAGCAATACAATCACGACCACTTCAAAACCGATGCCGGGATCCCGGCAGCTATTCTCTCGATCCCCGGATACAACCTCAGCACGAGATTCGACACTCCACAAGACTTTGAACTAGGCACAGATGGACTAACCGAGGTACGCCTCAACGTAAACCTGTCAGAGCGCTGGGAGGCTCGTAATAATTTCGCCTATCGCAACTTCGACGATCAGTACTACACCGCCGAGACGCTCACCTATCTACCGGCGACAAACGAAGTAGCGCGCACCTTCCTTTACTTCAAGCACCACCGCCGTCCCAAGCAGAACCTCGCGGACGTATTAGGTCACTTCCGTCTCGCAGGGACAGAACATGCTCTGGTTACGGGCTACGAGTACGAAGACTACTACAACTACACCGATCGAAGCGCAGCCAGCAGCGTGGCCGCCCCTAACATCAACATCTTCTCACTCCAGGAGAACTACACTCCAGTCAGCGCCTTCCCTATAAGTCGCCGCGACTACTTCGCAATCAAGACAAACGCCCTCTTCTGGCAAGATCAAATCGCCTTGGGCAATCGTTGGAGAATCAACGCAGGTGGCAGACTCGACGGCTATCGGAGAAGCTCCCACAACGACCCCTGGAACAACGGACGCGCCACCAGCAGGACGCCCGACTCAAAGATCGCCCAGAACGCCTACACCTATCGTGCAGGGATACTCTATTCGTTGACCAAAGCTCAAGATGGCTACTTTACTGCAGCGAGCGCCTTCAATCCGGTGACCTCGATATCCGCCGACGGCAAACAACTGATTCCAGAGACGGGCCAAAGCTATGAGGTCGGCTACCGCTGGCACAGCACCGACGGTCGGATCAATCTCAGCACCGCCCTGTACAAGATCACGCGTCAAAACGTAGCCATAGGCCTGACCGGAGGACTCTTCGATCAGGCCGGACAGGTATCCTCGCGTGGGGTTGATTTCGACGCAACAGTCAACCCGGGCCATGCCGTCCGAATAAATGCCAACTATGGTTACTCTCTTCCGCGTTTCGATAACTATCTGACGTCGAACGGAGCGGTCAACCTCACCGGCAAGCGGCCCGACTTCACACAACGCCATGCGGTAAATCTCTGGATAACTAAGACCTGGCGGTACTCAGTCAGTAGCAGCCTGGGCATGCGATATCTGAGTGCCAGCTTCATCGACAATGCGAACACCTTTAGACTCGGTGGTTTCACCACGTTTCAAGGAGCACTCTCCTATCGGCACAAAGCCTACGACGTAAGTCTTAACGCAGAAAATCTCCTCAATCGGCATCGTTACTTTCCGGCCGGTCTTTACCAGAATCAGGTCTATCCCGGCGCTCCAATCAGCGTCTACGCAACTGTCCGGTTTAGGAGATAGACATGCGACCAGTTCTACTCGTAAAGAAGTGGGTACTGCTCACACATCGTTGGACCGGTATCATCTTCAGTCTCCTCTTCCTTGCATGGTTTATATCGGGCATCGTCCTGATGTACATAGAATTCCCCGTGCTGAAACCTGGAGAGCGGCTCAAGCACATGCCGGTGCTCGACGGCTCCGCCATCCATGTCTCGCCTGCATCCGCAGCAGATTTAGCGAAGATACATAACCCCGAGGAGATCCGCCTATCTTCCCTGCTGGGCAGACCTGCCTATCACTTCCGCAGCGGTCAGAAAATGACAGTCATCTTTGCCGATCGCGCGGAAGTCTTCCATGGACTCAATGAAACTGAGGCAAAACAAATAGCTGCCAACTGGCTGAATCAAAGCATCGCCTTAATCCATCTGGAGGAAAAGCAGGTACGTGAAGATCAGTGGACGGTGCCGCAAAAATATCGTCCGCTGCGCCCCCTTTGGAAATTCGAGGGAGCCGATGGACAAGTAGTCTACGTCTCCGACGTGACCGGAGAGGTAGTGCAACATACGGACCGTGTATCGCGTTGGGGATCCTACTTTGGAGCGATTCCCCATTGGGTCTACTTCACGAAACTCCGAAAAGACGCCGCGGAATGGAGGCTGGTTGTCATCTGGCTCTCAGGCGCCGGCACACTCATGACGCTGCTCGGCTTGGCTGGGGGAATCTGGCTCTACTCCCCCTCGAAACGCTATCGCTTCCAGACCGGCCCATCGAGTGTTCCATTCGCAGGCCAGAAGAGATGGCATTTAATCCTTGGCTTCCTCTTCGGCGTTACCACATTCACCTGGGTTCTCTCTGGCATGTTCTCGATGACTCCCATTCGTTGGACCCCAGAGACAGTCGAAACACAAGTAAACCGCTCACTCAACGCACATGCCGATGAGGCAAGCCTGCAGGAGTTTAGCCAACACCCTCCACAGTGGGCCCTCGCGTCCCTCGGCTCAACACTACCGACACGCGAACTGGAGTTAACCAAGATCGCAGGAAAATATAGCTACTATGCTGAAGGATCTTCCAATCAAACAGCACTCCTTGACCTGGATAGTTCACAGGCGCGAAGCGTCGACCCCGAGTCGATCATCGCTGTCGTCAACCGGGCCATTGCACCTCTCGCAGTGATAGAAAGTCATATTGTAATAAGCTACGATACGTATTACGTGGATCGTCACAACCTGAAACCTTTACCTGCACTCTATATTCGTCTCAACGACCCAAACCAATGCTTCTTTTACATCGATCTGCGTAATGGAAGAGTAGCCCAGAGCTATGGCCGGGCGGCTCTCTGGAATCGCTGGCTTTACCACGGACTCCATTCATTCGATCTACCCTGGCTGTACCGCACACGTCCCGTGTGGGACATCCTCGTAATATCTCTCATGCTCGGAGGAATTGCTCTCTCCGTAACCGGCTGCATCATAGCCGTCCGTCGTTTAAACCGGAGAGTAATCAAGCCTCTTCAAAACGGCAGCTTGAGAAAAACGTTCATCCGATCGCGACCAACAGAGTAATGAAGTAGAAGCAAGCGACACCACGAGCGTACGCAAAAGCAACTTGGCTCGCCATTCGATTCCTATCCGCATTGCGGAATAAAGTGAAATCTTAAGTGTCATCTCAAGGGTCCGGAAATTGCGACCTGCGATTGACTACAGTTAGCCTTGCAAAAAACACCGCCACCACTCTTGATTAGAGTGCGCTTAAGTCATACTGTAGCGGTTGAGGTTGGGTCGCAAACCGTCGTGTCAACCGTCCACCAGCATCACCCATCTGGAATCGAAGACTAGAAAGGATTCACCATGCTATGGAAGGCTGATCCGACGTTTTATCCCTCTCCGAAGCTGGCCGCGCAGGCGCCGCAAGAAAAGCTGGCCTATGTAGCGGCCTTCAATCCAAAGGGCGACGGCAGACCGGACGCTCTTCTCGTAGTCGATGTGGATCCGTCGTCAAGCACCTATGGTCAGATCGTTGGAAGAACGAACATGCCCAACGCAGGCGATGAGCTGCATCACTTTGGCTGGAACGCCTGCAGCTCGGCGCTCTGTCCATATGCCGCACACCCGCACCTTGAGCGGCGCTATCTGATCGTGCCTGGGTTGCGCTCCTCGCGTATTCATATCTTGGATACGAAAGAGGATCCGCGCCAGCCGAAGATCGTAAAAGTGATTGAGCCCGAAGAGTTGGCGCGACGCACCGGCTACAGCCGTCCGCATACCATCCACTGCGGTCCCGACGGAATCTACATGAGCGCTTTGGGTGCCCCCGATGGCGAAGGCCCCGGTGGAATCTTCGCGCTAGACCACTACACCTTTGAACCTCTCGGCCAGTGGGAGGTAGAACGCGGCAAACAATATCTGGGCTACGACTTCGCCTGGCACCTCGGCTACGACATCGCCGTAACCAGCGAGTGGGGCACACCCAGGATGGTAGAAAGCGGAGTAATCCCCGAGGAGCTGCTCGCAGGCAAGTACGGACACAGCCTGCACTTCTTCGACCTGCGCAAGCGGCGCTGCATCCAGACGATCGATTTCGGCGCAGAGTACCAGATGGTTCTGGAGCTCCGTCCGGCGCATGATCCCACCAAGGCATACGGATTCGCGGGCGTCGTCGTCTCGCTGAAGGATCTATCCAGCTCTATCTGGCTTTGGTTCAAGAACGGCGACGAATGGGAGGCAAAGAAAGTCATCGAAATACCAGCCGAACCCGCCGACGCGGCGTTGTTGCCTCCTATCTTAAAAGGATTCGGTGCGGTCCCTCCTCTGCTGACTGACCTGAACCTCTCCGTAGACGACCAAAGGCTCTATGCCTCCTGCTGGGGGACGGGCGAGACGCTGCAATATGACGTCTCCGATCCGCATAACCCAAAGCTGCTCGGCTCCATTCATCTCGGCGGAATTGTGCGGAAGACGCCGCACCCAGCTCGTCCTGGAGAAGCGCTGAACGGCGGTCCACAGATGGTGGAACTAAGCCGGGACGGCAAGCGCGTCTACTTCACCAATTCACTCTATGCAGCCTGGGATCAGCAGTTCTATCCCGACGGCATCGACGGCTGGATGGTCAAGGTGGATGTGAGTCCTGAAGGCATGACGCTGGATCCAAAGTTCTTCCTCGAATTCGGAGATCTGCGTGGCCATCAAGTGCGTCTCGAAGGCGGCGATGCATCCTCCGATTCATACTGCTATCCATGAGCGGCTCTTGGCCTTGGGGAGTACTGATCTTCCTCGGGGCGTATCACGGACTGAATCCTGGGATGGGATGGCTGTTTGCACTCTCATTGGGTCTGCAACAGCGAAGCCGCACAGCCATCCTGCGAGCTTTGATCCCCATTGCAATCGGCCATGCCGTCGCAGTCTCACTCACGCTTGCGGCGGTCGGCCTGGTGGGTGCGAAGCTCCCACATCAAGCGTTAAAGTTTTTAGTCGCGGGAATCTTGTTCGCGCTCGGCTTATACCGCATATCTCGCTCCCGTCATCCGCGCGGAGCCGGAATGCGCGTTGGCTTTCGCGATCTTGCAGTCTGGTCTTTTTTGATGGCGTCAGCTCACGGCGCGGGATTGATGCTGGCTCCAGTGTTGCTGGCACATCCGATGCAAGGGATGCATCACGCCATGGACAGTGCCACGGGCAGCAACCTCGCGGAGATCGCAATCTCAGTCTTAGCTCTCGCCGTATTGGTCCACACTCTCAGTCTGATCCTCGTTGCAGGCGCAACGGCAACTCTCTTCTATCAATTTTATGAGCGATGGGGACTCGGCTTGCTGCGGCACACATGGTTCAACTTTGATCTGCTTTGGGCTCTTGCATTAATGATAGCGGGGCTGGCGGCGCTAATCATTTAGACAGCAGTTTCGATGACTCCTCGCTCAACTAAGCTCTTACCGGCTGGTTAGGAATCCAGAAAGGTTCCATCGCAGGGATAAACTCAATCGAAACCTCCGGAACAATCGGCTTTAGCCAGTCACGGCACAGGATCATCCCGCCTTGCTCCGAGAGAACATGCCCAACCACCACCAGCGCCTTCTTATTTCCCGCCTTAATGCTGTCCTGGCAATACTCCACAAGCTCCCACTCGCGAGTCTCACCGCAGATCAGCACATCGACATCCGGCCGCGAGAAGATGCCGATCCCGCCCTCGCGTCCGCAATAACCCCAACTTGTCTCTACCCGCCGAACACGCAGGTCAGGATCCCCCAAAACCCGTAGCGTATGCGCCTTCAGCGTAGACTGCATCTCTTGAGTCAGCTTCGCAAGTGAAACGCCATCGAAGACAAGCTTCTTCGGATTGGCAGGATCGCTGACATTCTTCTGCCAGCCAAGCTGATTCACCATGCCCTGCGCGATACCGTCCGGATGCCGCGCATGCCAGTGGTCATGAAAGTGAAAGATGGCGACATCGTTCTTCTTGCAGTACTCCAGCTTGTACTGCAGAACAGAGTCGTTCTTAATATCGTCGATATTGTCCTGATGAAGGTAGAACGGCGTCTCGTGACTAAGGATCATGTTCTTCCCCGCAGCCACGCAACGCTCCACGACATCGAGCGTAGCCATCATCGTCGTAGCAATGCCATGCACAGGAGTGTCAGTAGATCCGGTGAGCAGGTTATCCACCGTCTTCTCCCTCCACGGCACCCCGATATCCCGCTTGATCCGCGCAATCACGTCGCCTGCCGTCAACGACGCTGCAGCAGATTGAGCACCTGAGCTCACCGTGGATAGAAACGCGCCGCCAGCCACGATGAAGTTTCGGCGAGAAAGATCGGTCATGATTGCTCTCCAAATAAATCGAGTTCATTCTGCGTTATCTCAGGAAAACAGCACCGGATAATCGTACAAGTAGCTCGATCCAATCACTAGGCCCTTGCCTCAATCTCCCTTACCCGCCTGCAGCTTCCACTTACTGACAACCTGCGGATCAAGCAGAGCCTTAACAAAAATCCCACCAACCACCGAGCGCGCCTGAAAGCCCATCTGCCTTCCACTGATAGTGTCGTACCAATCAGTCGTTGGCACCCGCGAAGGCGTAGCGTCAGACCAAACTACAAGCCGATGAACCAGGTCGTGGAATTGCTTTGGATCCTTGCTCAACGTCGCAGTCCAGACCTCCCAATCGAGCTTGGTAAAGGTCTTGCGATGATCCAAAGGAAGCCCGTAAACCTCCAGGTGCTTCTCGTAGAAGGCCCACTCGGTCTGCATCACACTTGCAGGAAACAGATTCAAATCGAGGATTCGATCCCAGACGAGGTTGTACTTCTGGCTCCATGTGCCGGGTTGATCGAAGGCAAGCTTATAGTGATCTCCATCACGCGCCATCTTCTCCCAGGTTGCTGGCAACGGACGAACAACCTTCTCGTACCGCTCAGCAAGCTTCACATCGCCGACACCTCTGGCAATCTTCGCAAAGGCCCCCAACGCTTCGATCGCCTTGATCGACAAATTGGTGTTGTGCGCAAGATGGCCCGCAAAATCATCCGTGCTCAACTGGTTCTCAGGGTCCATGCCCTTGGTCTCCAGGTAAGCGGCCCACTGCGTAAGCTGCGGCATGTAACGTCTCGCAAACTCCCAGTTCCCCTCGCTTCGTCCCAGCGCCGCGATCATCAGGATCAGGTTGCCACTCTCCTCAACCGGCATCTGGTCTACTTCGTTTACTTCGCCTCCACCATAGACCTGCCCATCCGCCAAAGGATAAGTTCCCAGATCATGCGGCGCAAAAGGAAAACGCCATCTCGGCAAAGCAGCATACCGCATCAGTGGCTCAAGTTGAGCCTTGAGCAGCTGGGGATTGAAGAGCAGAAAAAACGGAGAAGAAGGATAGGTCACGTCGACCGTATCGATGCAGCCATTGCTGTCGTTTTCCTTGGAAAACAGCATCGGTGTCCCGTCCAGATCAGCCACGAGCTTATGCGCGGCAAGAGTCTGGCGAAACAGCAGCGACGCCAGATACGCATAGTCGGCGCCTCCCACCTTCAGCATGTCCGCACTCAGATCGGCGTCGAACTTCTTTCCCTTCACTTCGAGCAAAGGATAATCTCTCTCCGCCGCAGCCAGCATCGCGGACTCCGTCATACCATTGCGCTGCCAATAAGGCCGCAACTGGCGCCCCAAATACTGGATGGCATATCCCTCGGTATAAGCCAGCAACGTATGCCGCTCTACGGGCGACGAACCAACAGAACCAAGTTGCATCGCAACCGCAAGATGAGCAGCCTCACCCTTCGAACTAACAGCCGCGCGTGGCATCTCGATATCGTCCACGTCTTTTAAAGTACCTGTCTCTGCGAACTGAGCCATCGCATCGGAAGAAAGCTCATTTCGTGCGCCTGCTGCATCTGGAACAGCCAGATGAAAATATCCCCAATCGATGCGCATCCGGTCGCCGGACTGATGCAGAGTCGCCTGATCACGCGTCCCCAGGTTCAACAATGACAACCCTTCCACATGTGATCTTCCCCATGTAACGGGCTGCGCCCCTTCATTCACGGCAATCTGAGGAGAAACATCCAGCAACAACTCCACCCGATGTTGCGCCCCATCGGTAGATTGCGTCTTCCACGAGAGATACGTCACCGGGCGTGAAAGAACATCCATATCTGCAGGAAAGAGTGGAGTAAAGAAACTTACTTCCAGCGCAATCCCCGCAGCGGTGAACCGATACCTCGAGTGCAGCGGCAGAACCTCCACAGACTCCTGTTGCATCGGCTCGATCTGCGCAATCAGCTCCCTCCGCCGAGGCTGTGAGCCCATCCAGCGAAAGACTCTTCCATCAATCCGAATCAGCCCGGTCATCGGTTGAGAAGCCTCCGACCAGTGCTTCGTCGGCGCATCCGTCAGCCTGTCCGCCATGGACCAAACACTGAAGTACGGATCGTTAGCAATGAGCGGCACCGCAGGAGCTCGATGAGAAGTAGCTTCCTGAGCAAAAAGTGGAGAAAGAAGACACACCATAACCGACAAGACTAAGAAGTTTCGCATAGTGGACATAAGGATTCGCAGACCAACATGAATAATAACGGCAGGCCGTTACACTAATCGAAATACCTCGTCGCAACATACATCAAACTGGCTGAAGTGATATTGGATTGTGGTCCGGGACCAGACAGCACTCTCATTGCAAACACCAACATTTGCATGCCCGCAAGTTAGAAGTGTTAGCTTCTGACTTTTGGCTTTCTCCTCTTATTGGGTAGTGTAGCTTCGTCTAGCCTTTCTGCTTCCCATTGTCTGTAGCTTTTCTTTGGGTCTGAAGCAAGATACCAGACGGCTGGACCATTGGTAGCACGTCCATTAAGAACTGCGCCGGCTGCACTGGGACTAGAGAATGCATAAGCCTCACTAAAGATGCGATTTTTTCCATTATCTACCGTGGCCCCGCTCATAACGACATCGTGAAAAAGTTGCCTGTAGGAGTGTTCTGCGTCTCCCTCCCAAGCCTTGCGGCCAACTGAGCCTGGCTGAACGATGAATTCTCCATTTCGCAATTCAGCGACTCCGGAAATGTCATTTCTTGGGGTCTTCATCTTGAACACAGTGACGGTCTCTACTCGCTTTAAAGGTGAGGTTTGAACAGCATTCGCAGTTATCGATCGAGCTTTTGAAAGAAATCCATTCACGCGAATAGCTGGCAGTATTGCCACTAGGTATGCAAGAAACTGGAGCATCTTAGATTCATCAGCCTCGGTCAATCTCGACCGTGTCGGCGCATTGCCATTGACCAGTTTTAGCTGTCCAATACTTTTCGCCAGTTCTACCAAGCGAGATTCAAGATATTTGACATGCGCCTTATTTAGTCGTTTACCGTCCGTGATTAGAATCCCTGTATCCCACCAAAGTCGCTTTGCATCGTGATCCCGAATCCTTGCGGCTACATCTTCGCTTTCGCCTATACAGGCCATCGGGCGGGAATCCTTATCGGGGTCTTCCGATTGGCCGAGAAGTATGTATACCCCTGTATAGGAAGCTTCCACCCTTTTCAGCGCCTCGGCCAACTGAGTGCGGGGTGTCATAAGCACATGTCCGCTCCAATTGGAGAGAGTCGCGGTTAACATGCCATCAGGCGTTCCATCGACAAAATACAACTCAAGCGTCTGCCCTTTATTTACTTCAACCATTTAAATGCCTCTCCTGTGTCAGACACATCATAGATCTACGTTGGTCATATGCTTTGATCGCATTGCTCTTGGGGCCATTTTTTTCAAACGGGCATCATATATGCTGGAATCAACCCACCAGATGTTGTCATCTTTGGGTCTCTCAAAGAGACCTTTTAACGACGTTGCACTAGCGCACGATGCATTGCATTTCTTCGTGATTGCCTTTCATCAGCACTGATATGCAGCGATGTCAGTCAAGACAATTGCCACTAGAAGCGCACCACAGGAAAGGCCGCCATAAGCGGCAGCCTGGATGATACCCACTTTTGAAGCTTTCTTGGTGCCCGGAGGGGGACTTGAACCCCCACGACCGGTTAAGGTCTGCGGATTTTAAGTCCGCTGTGTCTGCCGATTTCACCATCCGGGCGGTCCTGCATCGGCTTACGCCAATCCCATCTTATTGTATTGGCTCGCCCACGGGAAAAGGCGCACGGAACCAATACCCCATCCCCACCGTATAGGACAGCAGACACCGAAGCCCCAGTCAGCCGCCTATGCCCCTCAGTGAGATCTTAAAACAAACGCTTACCGCTCTCTGGGAGACCAAACTCCGCAGCTTCCTCACCATGTTCGGAATCGTATGGGGCATCACCTCCGTCATCCTGCTCGTAGGGCTCGGAATCGGCTTCAACCTCGATCAAAAGGAACATCTGCGCACCATCGGCACCGACATCGCCATCCTCTTCGGCGGCAAGACCGGCGCTCAAGCCGGCGGATACGCCGCTGGCCGCGACATCCGCCTCACCGTCGGCGACGCCCTCGCCATCCAGGAAAAAGCCTCCCTCGTAAAAACCGTAAGCCCCGAGCTACGCCGCACCGTCTCCGAGGTCAGCCAATGGAACGCCGCCAGTCGGCCCGTCCGCGGCGTATGGCCGGAGTACCAGCGCTTCCGCTCCCTCACCGTCGAGCAGGGCCGCCTCATGAGCCCCCAGGACGAAGCCAACGGCCAACGCGTCATCCTCCTCGGCGCAGACGCCAACCGCCAACTCTTTCCCGGCAAACCAGTCATCGGCCAGTCCCTCATGGTCTCCGGCTACAACTACACCGTCATCGGCGTCCTCAAAAAGAAGAAGCAGAACGGCAGCTACGGCAGCGGTCCCGACAACACACAGCTCTTCGTGCCCTTCTCCTCAATGTCCCGCGACTTCCCTCTCCCCGAGAAACCCGGAATCGTCCAGGGCATGGTCAGCAACATCGTCGTCGAACCCGTATCTCCGGACCTGCACGAACAGGCCCTCGCCCAGGTCTACCGCATCCTCGCCGAGCGCCATCACTACAACGCCGACGACAAGGAAGCCCTCTGGGTCTGGGACACCCTTCAAGGATCGAAGTTCACCGAAAGAATCTTCGGCGTCATGACCCTCTTCTTCGGCGCCGTAGCACTCCTCACGCTAGCCCTGGGCGGCATCGGCGTCATGAACATCATGCTCGTCGCCGTCACCGAGCGCACCCGCGAGATCGGCGTCCGCAAAGCCCTCGGCGCGACCGCCCGCGACATCCGCCGCCAGTTCTTAGTCGAGTCCGCCATCATCACCATCGTCAGCGGCCTGGCCGGACTCACCGTAGGAGTCGGCATCTGCCTCGCCATGCGCTTCATCCCGCTGCCCGACTTCATCCCCCACCCCGTCATCTCTCCCGCGGCGATCATCGCGTCCCTCAGCACCCTCACCGTCATCACGCTCTTCGCCGGAACCTACCCCGCCCTGCGCGCCGCGAACCTCAGCCCCATGGAATGCCTGCGAACGGAGTGACCCTGTGAACCTCAGTGAGATCGTTCGCCAAAGTATCGAGTCCCTCCTCCGCAACCGCCTGCGCTCCGGCCTCACCATGCTCGGCATCGTCTGGGGACTCGTCACCGTCGTGCTGCTCCTCAGCTACGGAAAGAGCGTAGGCCAGGGCGTGCTCAACGGCTTCCTCGGCATCGGCAACAACGTCATCATGATCTGGGGCGGCCAAACCAGCATGCAAGCCGGCGGCGAACGCTCCGGCAAGCGCATCAAGTTCCTCGACGGCGACGTCGAAGCAGTCCGTGAAGCAGTCCCCTTCCTCACCGCCGTCAGCGCCGAAACCGATGACGGCTTCAGCTTCAAGTACGGCCCCAAGGTCGTCAACATCCAGAGCAAGGCCGTCGACCTCCCCTACGGCGGCATGAGAAAGCTCAACATCGCCGAGGGCCGCTACTTCGAGCCCGCCGACTTCACCGACCACCGTCACGTCGTCATCTTCGGTCCTCACGCCGCGCAAAAGCTCTTCAACGGCCTTCCCCCCGTCGGAGAATCTGTCCAAATCGAAGGCCACAGCTTCCAGGTCATCGGCGTCCTCCAGACCAAGATTCAGGACTCCTCCAACAACGGTCCCGACAACGAGAACGCCTTCGTCCCCTTCAGCACCATGCGCGACCTCCGCAACCAGCGAGACCCCAACTCCATCGTCTTCCAGCCCTCCTCACCCGAGCTGCACATCAAAGCCATCCAGGCCGTCCGCTCCGTCCTCGCCGATCGCCATCACTTCAACCCCAAGGACGAAAAGGCCGTCCCCACCTGGGACACCATCGAAGACTCAGCCGAGATGACTCAGTTCGGCACCGCATTGGAGCTTATCCTCGGCATCATCGGCGCGATGACCCTTGGCGTCGGCGGAGTCGGCGTCATGAACATCATGCTCGTCTCCGTCACCGAAAGAACCCGCGAAATCGGCCTATTGAAAGCCCTGGGTGCGCGCCGCCGCGACATCCTCTCCCAGTTTCTCCTCGAAAGCCTCACCCTGACCTTCATCGCCGGAGCCGTCGGCATGATCGTAGCCATAGCCGTGGCCTACCTTATCCCACCTATGCCGCTCTACTCCGACATCTACAAGACCGCCAACCACGAGGGCGACATCATCCTCCGCGCCTCACCCACGATCATGCTCATCTCGTTCCTGATCCTCGCGCTGGTCGGGATCGTATCCGGCTTTCTCCCCGCACTGCGAGCCGCACGCATGGACCCCGTCGTCGCCCTCCGCCACGAATAGACGCGGGCGGCTCTAGCTCGCCCGGCGATATACGATCTTCTCTCCATCCAGAAAATACTCCGAAGAGCACGTCTCAGAGCCGCAGATCATCGCCTCCAGCCCCGCCCACTGCTGCCGTGTAATCAGCCCCAACGACCCGCACGACGGACAAGCCAACACCGCCCAGTACGGGTTGTCCACCTTCCCCAACTCCCCTGCCTGCTCCAGCATGAACATCGTTCCCGGCTGCATCTGCTCCGGGATCCACACTTCCAGTAGGTTCAACTCCGCTTCCATGCCTGGCCTCGTCGTCTCGTTTGAGTTCGGTTTGTGGGGTATCCGCAACGTTCGCGGAGTACTCAACTTGAATAGACGTCTTGCTTGGGCGTACGAAACTGCAGCGTGCACTACTTCTGGTGCAAAGATATCCCATTTTCCGTCGCTGTCAACCACGCTTTTCTACAAAGCACCCAGGGTTACCGTATAGGGTACAAAGCGCGATACATCTCGCGGTTGCGCATAATCGCCTGGACATACTCCCGCGTCTCCGTATAAGGAATCGACTCCACAAACTCCGGAATATCCTTGTACTCCCCGTTCGACATCCACTGCCGCACCGGAACATCGCCCGCGTTATAGGCAGCAAGGGCATACTCCGCCTGCCCGCCAAACCGCCCCAGCACCTGCTTCAGATTGAGCGTGCCCAACTGGATATTGATCGACGGATTAAACAGTTGATTCGCGTTGAAGCCCTTCAACCCCTGCTTCTTCGCCATCGACTTACCCACCGCCGGCAGCAACTGCATCAGCCCCATCGCATTCGCATGGCTCATAGCGCCCGGGTTGAACTCCGACTCCTGCCGTATCAGCGAAGCCACCAGATACGGGTCCAGCCCGTTCTGCTCCGAGTTCGCCACCAGATCCCCCCAATACGGCTGCGGGAACAGCAGCTTCCAATACACCGTAGGAACCTGGTCGATCGGCAGCGCGAAGAACGAGATCCCGCTATGCTTCATCGACTGCATCGCCCGCGTAAGCTCGCCGTACGAGACATAAATCTGCGCCTGCGCCAGCGCTCCCCACTCGCCCGAAGTCGCGCTCGCCTGAATCTCCGGCCCGATGTACTCATTCAGCGACGCATTGGCCAGCAGCCGGGCCTTGATCAGGTGCGGCTCATTCTCCGGCAGCTCGCCGGTCAGCGTAGGCACCACCAGCTTCCGTACCGAGGCCAGCGCCGGAGCCGGAGGAACCGGAGCCTGCGCCCCGAGAATAACGATCCTCCGCCGCGCCAGCTCCCCATAGTAGTAGTTGACGTACGTCTCGGAGAGCAGACGATAGTAGTTCATCGCCTGCCCGAAGTTATGCTCCTCGTTCTCGAAGATCCGCCCCCGCCAATACAGCGCGTTCGGAATCTCGATCCCCGCCGGATAGCGTTGGATCTGCTCATCCATCAGCCGCGCGGCCTCAGGATAGTTCCTGAGCCGATAGTTCATCCAAGCCGCCCGCCAGTGCGACGACGGAGCATAGATGCTGTTCGGAAACCTCTCCACCAGCAGCGTGTAGTGATAGATCGCCTGCTTCGCATCATGCTGCAGCAGATACATGTTTCCGCCAGAGTAGAGCGCCTCCTCCAGCCACCGGCTCGACGGAAACCGCCGTACCATCTCCGCGATCAGAGCATCATGCCGCACCGCGTCCTTCTCACTGCGCGAGATCTCCGCCAGCATATACATCTTCAAAGCCGCGCTGTCGTCGCCCGTCTCCGGAAGCCGCTCGACGTCCTTCCGGCTCAGATGCTTCAGCTTCAGATCGCACACCGCGGCATAGATCGAAAGCGCCGCCTGGTCCGCCGGAGACAGCGTCGGGTCGTTCTTCCCGATCGAGTGATACTCATCCCCCGCCTCCCCGTAGTGCTTCGCGTTGAAGAGCTGGTCGGCGTGCGCCTTCCGCTCCGCCGCGGTCAAAGGCATTCCCATGGCCTGGAGCTGCTGCCGGGCCTGATTCGCCTCCGGCGTCAGCGGCTGCTTCGTATAAATGCCTTTGAAGACCGAGGCCGCGCGTCCGGTATCGCCCGAGAGCTGGTACGCCCGCCCCAGAGCATATTTAAAGTCCACATGAGTCGCCTGGGGCGAACTAGCCAGCGGCTCCAGCACCTTCAGCGCCCCCTGCGGATCCGCCTGCTGCAAATGCGAGTTAGCCAGCAGCACCGGGGCATTCGCAACGAAGATGCTCTCCGCATACCGCTCCGCGAAGTCCGCCAGCAGCGGATAAGCCTGCGCTCCCTGCCCCGACTGCACAGCCGCCTGGGCGGCAAGATAGTCGGCATAGTCGTCCAGCGCCTCTCCGTCCTGGTTCGCAAGCCGGTAGTTCGCCACCGCCTCCGGATACCGGTGATCCACCGCATAGGCATGCCCCAGCGCCAGATGGGCGGCCGCGGCCCCCTCCCCCGGATGCGTCCTGGCGTAATTCAGAACGCCGCTGTAGGCTGCAGGCGAACGGCTCGCCGCAAGCTGCTGCGCCATCGGCCGCAACTGGGCGGAGGCGATAAAAGCGCTCGTCAGCTTAATAGTCTGTTTTGTAGGAGCTTTGGAAAGAACCCCTCGCTTCCCAACCGCAACACCCTTCTTGACCGTCGCCGCTGACCCCTTCTTCTTCGGAGCGCCCGCACCCTTCTTGGCCGCCCCAGACCCCGCCGGCTTCCCCTTGGCACGCGTAGCCGATCCCGTCGAAGCCGCCGCCCCGCTCTTCTTCTTTGCCGCCGGCTTCTTCCCGGAGGTCGTCCCCGCAGCCGTTTGAAGCATAGCGCCGCCCGACGCCAAAGGCATCCCCAACAGCGCAACCACTACACCAAGCCAAAGCAGCGTTCGAATCCTAATCCAGCCTTTCAACGTTCCTCACTCCAGAGAGGATCGACTTACATCCCTCCTCTCACTCTAAGCTTTGCGAGCCATATCAGGCACCTGCAACCGCCGGAAGAACCTGCACAGGTACGTTTTTGGACGCCCAGAGCCGGAATCCGAAAGAGTTGCCTCGATTGCTCCCCAGCCTCCCCCCATTTACACTGTTACAGTGAGTATTCGTTGTTTTGCATCCCGCAAAGCTGAACCGAACACCCGTAGATAAGTTGCTCCCTTTGCCCATGCCCGCCATCCAATCCCCAGGAACGGAAGAGATCCACCCCGACGTAGCGCTTGTAGCTCGCGCGAAGGAGGGGGATACAGCGGCATTTGAGCAGCTGGTCCGGCAGTACGAACGCCAGATCTTTCGGGTAGCGCAGCACATAACTCAAAACCGTGAAGACGCTGAAGACATCACGCAGGACGCTTTTCTCAAGGCATACGAGAAACTGGACCAGTTCCAGGGAAACTCTAAGTTTTCGACCTGGCTCGTCCGAATCGCCGTCAACGAAAGCCTCATGCGCCTGCGCAAGCGCAAAACCAGCAAAACAGTCTCCATGGACGAAGACGTCCAGACAGAAGAAGGTTCGATCCCTCGTGACTTCGCCGAGTGGCGCCCCAACCCCGAGCAAAACTACGGACAAGCCGAACTTGCAGACATCCTCCGCAAGACGATTCAGGGCCTCCCTCCCGGTTTTCGAACGGTCTTCACCCTTCGGGACATTGAAAATCTCTCTACGGAAGAGACTGCGGAGGCTCTCGGCTTGAGCGTCCCCGCCGTCAAATCGAGACTGCTACGCGCCCGCCTTCAACTGCGTGAACGTCTCAGCCGACACTTCCGTCAAAAGAAGGAGGGCTTGCCTGCATGACCTGCACCGATTTTCTCAGCCAGCTTACCGATTACTTTGACGGCCAGATCAGCCCCGAACTCCTCGAAGAGGTTCGCGCCCACACCGCTACCTGCCCCCACTGCGAGGTCGTACTCGATACGACGAGTAAGACAATCTCCGTCTACCGCGACAACGAACTCTACGAGCTCTCCAACGAGTTCCGCGAACGCCTGCACACCGCCATCATGACCAAATGTCGCCCCTGTAAATAACCACCCCTCCCCAAATCTCCCCCAAAAACCTCCGCAAACTTGAGCTGCGTAAACAGCCCGGGTGCCCCACCCTTTTTGCAGTCTCATCGCAAATAGGGTGGGGTATCGGGCAAAGCACGACTGCTCTCCTCCCTGAACCCCCAAATCCCAGGGAACCAATACCCTTCCCAAGCCCCAGCGCCCTACCACCGACTTCCACAAATTTGTCATCCTGAGCGAAGTAACTCGCAGCCTCACCGCGAGTTACGCAGTCGAAGGACCTGTGGTTGCACTTGCCGTTGCCTCTTCTCGCCGTTGCAATTTTGGCTGTTGCTTGTTTTGGCTGTTGCTCTCCCGACCAACCCAAACAGCCCGGGTGCCCCATCCTCGCGCCTTTGTCTCAAGCGAAGGGTGGGATGTAGAACTTTCCCCGCCGCCTTCTTCGCAATCCGCAAAAATTCATCCTTGACACTGCGTGAATATCCACTACCATACGGTTGTGGATAAACTAGACACAACATTCGCGGCTTTATCTGATCCAACCCGCAGGGCAATGATCGAACGGCTCTCCCACGGCCCAGCCTCTGTGCATGGATTGACGGAACCGTTTGCACTCTCGCAGCAGATGATTTCAAAACATATCGCCTACCTGGTGCGGGCGCGAATTGTGATCAAGACGAAGCGTGGGCGGGAGAGTGTGTGCACGCTTAGGCCGGAGGCGATCAAGACAGTCAGCGAATGGGCAATGAGCTATCGCCGATTCTGGGAAGAGAGTTTCGACAAATTGGATGTGGTTGTAAATCAGATGAAGAACGAGGAGGTCAGAGATGACAAAAAACACGAGCAGTGAGACAGAGCGAATGGTTATTACAAGGGTTTTCGATGCCCCACGCGAACTGGTTTGGAAGGCTTGGACAGACCCGAAGTATGTGATGCAGTGGTGGGGGCCGAAGGGCTTTACCGCGCCTGTCTGCAAAATGGATTTTCGCGTGGGAGGAAAATTTCTCTGCTGCATGAGAACGCCGGATGGACAGGAGTTCTGGAATGCTGGTGAATACCACGAGATTGTTCTGCACGAGAAGATCGTCTCCTCCATGTACTTTTCGGACTCGGAGGGAAACAAGATCGAGCCTGCGCAATTAGGAATAGAACATGAGGCCATAGACGGAGCGTACGACGTGACCCTCTTTGAGGATCTCGGAAACGGCCAGACGAAACTTACCTTCATTGGAAATGAACCCATGGAGAGTGCGAAAGAGAGCGGTCAAATGGAGGGCTGGATCCAGATACTCGATAAAGTTGCCGCGGTGATTGCCGGCATGGATCAGGCGAAATAGAAGTGGGATTTTGGCGATCGTGCTGAGCTGGATACAGCAAAGACTAGCGGCGAAGGCCTGGTTATAAACAGACTTCTCGCCGCTCGCCCGAAGAGTCGCCTTTCCGGATAACTAACCCTTGGCTCAACTGTTGACTCAGGTCAATGCATGTTCCCAACATGCAACGATCAAATGGGATACTCGGCGATTTGGCATCAAGCAAGAATTCGGGCCGCAGTTTTCCTAGCGCAACTGTGCCCAGATCCACTCTTGCAATAAAGACGATTCATTCCTCGCGCAGCAGGATTAGAGGATCGATCGACAGCGCGCGTTGTGCAGGAATCCACGTAGCCAGCAGCCCCAGCAACAACATTGCCAGAACGACACCAGCCAGAACCAGCGGGTCGCGCGGAGTCGCCTGGTACACGATGAATGACAGAAGTTTGGTGGCCGCTATGCCCAGAAGCAGACCTACCATCGAACCCGCTGCCAGCAATCGGAAGACGCGGCCCAGCGCCGCACGCATCACTTCCCTCCGCGGAGCGCCGAGCGCAATACGAATTCCCAGTTCACGCAGCCGGTTGCTTACGGAGTACGCCGCGACGCCGAAAATCCCCGTCAGAGCCAGCATCGCGCCCAGTCCGCCCAGCACACCTAGCGCCATCGAGGCTGCACGCGCTGCAAATAGCGCGGTACCCAGTTCCTCTTCCCACGTATTGATTGTGAAAGGTAAGCCGGGGTCAAGCGCGTGCAGTGTACGTTCCAGCGAAGGCCCCACTTCCTGCGAACTGAGGTTTGAGCGGACCAGAAGCCACATCGCGTTCGATGGCGATTGCAAAATCGGGAGAAACATAGCTGGCTTCTGGTCTTCGCTCAACGTCCCATACTTCCCATCCTCAACCAAGCCCACCACCTGCACCCGCGCCCCGCCTCCAATCTTGAAAAAGTTGCCAATGGCTTTCTCTTCCGAACCGAAAAGCTTGCGCGCAAATTCCTGATTGACCACTGCTACGCGCGGTACGTCTTTCCTGTCGTTCCAAGTGAAAGCTCTTCCCCGTAGCAGCGAGGTTGCTGCGGCCTGGAAATACCCTGGCGAGACGTCGTATTCAATGGCTTTCGCCGCCGCGTTGGACATCTTGTAGTTCGTCGCGCTATCTAGAAAAACAACATTTTGGCTCCAGCCAAGATTCAGGGGAATCCGGTTTGCGTACGCCGCGACCGTAACCCCAGGAATCTTCTTGACCTCATCGAGGATGCGCATCTGCACCACCGGCAATTGGTCACCGCTATACCCAGCCATATTCAGATTGGCGTTCACCTGTATTACGTTCTGCGGCACAAAGCCAAAATTGCTTTTAAGCGACCGCACCATGCCCCGTACCGACACAAGCGACGAAGTCACAAGCACGGCACATACCGCAATCTGAGCCGCCAATAGCACATCGCGCAACGTAACGCGGCGACCCGCAGCCAGCTCGGCGGTGCCGGCTTTGATGCCCTGATAAGGGTCGGCCTTCAGCACCTGTCGTACTGGCACCATGCCGAAGAGAAGCCCGCTCGCAAGCGCCAGCAGCAGAGAAATGAGATAAGTACGCGTGTCCGGATGCACCGTTACGTTGATGGGCATATCCGGAATCGGCTGCCAAGCGCTAAGCCAACGCAGCAGCACTACGCTTCCCGCCACACCCATCGCTCCACCAACCAGTGACACCAACACCGCTTCCGTCAATAATTGGCGCAGAATGCGTCCACGAGTCGAACCTAGCGCCAGCCGCAGCGCGATCTCCCGGGAGCGATCTGCTGCACGCGCGGAAAACAGGCTGCCAAGGTTGGCGCAGGCCGCGAGTAGAATCAGCCCGGCAAGCAGCATCAGCCCGCCTACAAATGCATGAACCGGTCCCCCCAGCATGTCGCCCGCCAACCCCGGGCGCGCCAGTGCAAAGCTCATACCTTCGTCCTCCTTGGGATACGCCTTGGCTAACGATGTGGCGATGGAATTCAGATCCTCCGTCGCTTGCGCCTGAGTTACGCCGACCTTCAGACGTCCAATAACCCACCGCCCCTGACTCCCGCGCTTGTCCAGATTGCTCGACCCTTCAATCTGCTGCTGATTCACGAGAGGCGCCCAAAGCGCTGGCGCATAAAACAATTCCGTGCCGCGAAACCCCGGTGGCGCGACTCCCAGGATCGTATAGGCAAACTTGTTCAGTCGAACAGTACGCCCTACCACACCTGCATCACTCTGGAAATGGCTCTGCCAAAAGGCATAACTGAGCACGATGTAAGGAGCGCTATTCGGACCATTCTCATCTGTACTGTGGAAGAAACGACCCAGATAGGGATGAACGCCCAACACATCAAAGTAATTTCCGCTTGCCGTGTACAACCAGACCGGAGATGGGTTGCCATCCGTATCCAGACCAGCCGTTGATATTTCGTATGCGATGAGACCGTCGAAGCTCCGATTTCGGTCGCGCAAATCAATGTAATCGGGATAGGACATCCCGGGAGAGTGGCCCTTCCCAACCTGAACCTGGTAGAGGTTTTGCCCATCCGGAACGTCTAGCGGACGCAGCACTAGCCCATTCAGCAGGCTAAAGACTACGGCATTCGCGCCTATACACAGCGCCAACGTGAGTATCGCCGTTGCAGTGAATCCGGGTGATTTACACAACTGCCTTAGTGCAAATCGCACGTCCGCAACGATGCTCTCCACGGTTGGCCACTGCCACACTTCGCGGCTGCGCTCCTCTAGCAATGTTCGGTTTCCGAAGGCTCGACGGGCCTCCTGTTCGGCCTCCCCGTGGCTCATGCCTTCGCCCATCAACTGCTCCGCGCGTTCTTCCATATGCAGGCGGATCTCCTCGGAGAGATCCTCGTAGAGCTTGCCGCGACGGAAGATGTTTGGTATCCAGCTCATTGGAAATTCCTCTTAGTTGGCCCCGTCAGTTTGTTGTGGCCTTGCTCGCATCGAGGACTAGTGCAATGCCTTCGAACATGCGTTCGAAGCTGGAGATCTGCTGTTCCAGATGGCGAAGACCTGAAGCTGTAATCTGGTAGGTTCTCACCCGGCGATTGGTCGAGGAGATACCCCACTCAGCCTTTACCAGCTTTGCCTTGAGCAGCCTCTGCAGCGCCGGATAGAGCGAACCCTCTTCCACCTGAAGCAGGTTCCTGGATCGCTGCTGAATGTGCTGGACCAGCGCATATCCGTGGGCTGGCTGGCGGCGAAGCGACTCGAGAATCATCATTTCGAGTGCACCAGGAAATAGATCGCGAGAAGTCGTCTCTGTCATAGGCTTGTTCGCTAGAGGCATAGAGTAAACAAGTGAAGTATTTTTTGTCAACAAGAAATTCGATCGAACCACTTCGAGGGTGAAGTTTTGGGCCAACTGGTGCTAATAGGTCAATGCACTCATTCACAGGCTCAGACCACTCTTCGCGCGGCTCTGAAGCGAAGCTCTTCGGAATTGAGTTCTCCTATCTCCAAGTCTCAAAAGAAGTCTCTATAAAGCCCCGGTGTGATCAACTCGGCTCCCAACTCTTCGAAGCGGAACGCTTCGCTGATGAAGATTCTGTTGCTACTATTGTTGACTCGTCGCAACTGAAGCCCTTACCAACCTCCAAATCCCACCGAAACAAAAAGATCAATCCCCTACATTTTTAATCCCCCAAAACCCCAGCAAAATCACATGTCAACCCCCAAATCAACCTAACCCAAACAAAATCAGATACATCCAACTGGCACTTAAGTTATCCCCCAACCAATAAAATAGAAGTAGAGAGCAAAAAGCTCCGAAGCAACAAGTTCCTTGCCATTCCAAAGACGGGAGAAGTCCAGGCCCAAGCCCCATCAAAAGAGGACTTTACCCAAAAAGGGGGGGGAGGGGGTGCCACATCAAGCCACCCGGGTAGCCTTACGCCACAACCCTACCTGCCGCATCGCCTGCGCCAGCGTCCCCACCACCACATCAGGCTGCGCGGATCCAAACCGCCCCAGCATCTCCTCACCGTCCTCGAAGCTGTTCCAGAAGCCGACCGCAATCCGGTTCTCAGTCAACTGCCGCCGTATCCTCTGGCAGATGCTCCGCACCTCCGCAAACGCGAAAGGAGGCAAGGCCGAGATGAAGATCACCGTATTCCTCTCCGCCGCCAGCCCCTTGAGAATCTCATCCGACAAAGCATCCGCCGGCAGCAAAATCGTCTGGTAACTAGACCGCTCCAAAAGCTGCGTCAACATCACGGTCGTCAGCTTATCCGCCTGGTCGCCAGCCGACACGCAAACCACGGCAAACTCCTTCACCGGAAACTGCAACGTATCGGTTCGGGGAGACCGCGTTGGCCTCTCCTCCGACTGCGTACTCCGCTGCCGGTATCCCGTAAGCCGTGCAACCAGCTCCCCCATGCTCAGCAGGATAAAGTTCGAGGAAGCCTGATCCAGTGCCCCCTTGTGTCTGTCCTCCTCCGCGCGGCTCAAGGCCGGAATCAGCACCGAGTCGTACAAGCTGACCAACGGCTTCCCGTCCAAATACCGCTCCGCGATCGCGGAAGCCTCCGCCTGATCGGTCGCCAGCAGTCGCTCATAGAAGTGAGCGGCAGGAGACAACTGCGCATTCGTGCCCAGCAAACTATGGAGAAACGAGAGTTGCGGAACATGTCGGCCAATGACGACGACGCAAACCGTTAAAGGAGTGGAGAGCACCAGCCCCGGCCATCCCCACAACGTCGCCCAGAAAATCGCACTGGCCAGCAGCGCAAGCGAAGAGATTCCCGTCCGGGAGCTGATCAGCCAGGGCTCGACGAAATTCGCCGCAGTCGTCTCCAGCGCGATAAACAGTCCGACCACCAGCAGAGGCATCTGCCAGCTCTGCGAGACCGCAATCGAGATGATCAAAGGAAAGATCATTCCCACCGTGGTTCCCACATACGGAACGATGCGAAGCGCACCAGACAGCACGCCCCACAAGATCGCATTCGGAACCCCGATGCAATACAGCCCTGCTCCGAAGATCACGCCGTAAGACGCATTGACCTCGAACTGCAGGACGAGATACTTGCTGATCCGCGCCGTCGCATCATCCAGAGCGCGTGTCATCAGGTTGATGTGCCCCATGCCTGCAAGCATCAGCAGCCGGTGTCGCAGCTCCTCCCGCTTCATGATCATGTAGATCGCGAAGACCGCGACCACAACGACCTCTCCCACCGGACGCACGGCCTGGGCAATCATCTCGCCCGCCGCCGCCAGCCTGGCGTTCCGTCCCACCACCTCAACAGGCATAGCCTCACTTTGAGACGAAGAACTAGGGGCCAGCCCTCCACTCATCTCCTCAAGCGTCGCAATAGCCTTTTCAAAGGCAGCTTCCGTTGGAGAATGCAACGCAGCGATCCTCTTCTGCATGTTGCTCCGGTATCCAGGCAGCGTCTGAGCCACCTGAAGCACCTGCAGCGACAAGACATACAGAATCAGCAACACCACAACGCTGGTCAGGACGCTGACCAGGGCTACAGCAATCGCACGCGGGATTCGCCGCACCTCCAGCCAGCTCACCGCCGGAGAAAGTAGAAAACAAAGCGTGAGCGCAAACGCCAACGGGATCAGCAAAACCTTCCCAAGAAAGAGAAGGCCGATCATACCAACTACCAGGAACACAGATTTGTAATTTGAAAGCTCTGAAGTTCTTATACCGGACATAGCGCCTCGCGAAGTAAGTCGGGTGCTTGAGCTCTGGTTGAATAAATTATATTTCGCTAACTACACCAAAGCCCAAAGTGCGAGAGAAGACAAACGATACAAACTGGACTGTTCCTACACGATCTACGCGAGAAAGTGAATGTTTACGCGGTGACTGCTGCAGCGATGGCAAGCACAGCGTAGATCCCAATATTCAGCTTCGGCTCCCAATACTCAATAAAAACGGAGACGAAGAGGAACCAGCACACCGCAGCAACGAGGCTCAGTACAACCGTCGGTCCGTGACTCACGAGAGCGATCGACTGCCAGGCCACCAGAAGACCCAAGAAGCCAAACAGGATCTGGCTAAGTGCAAAGGCAGTATTCAGGCCGTAATAGAGAGTCGCCTCCGGTCCTGGAGTTCGTTTCTTCCTCAGATACTGTGCGAGAACGTCGATAACGAAGTGCATCGTTCCCGTAAAGACCAACCATCCGTAGGTGCCATAAATTAGGTACTTATGCATGCATACTTACCTCTCATAACTATTGTGACTCACTTCCAATCGTCGTGACAGATAGTATGCGCAGCAGCTAACTCAGTGGATCGCAGTCTCTCGGTCGACAGCATCCTTCACGCTCTGCCAGAAAGCTGTCCGCGCGGCGCTATGTCTCGCTCCGGTCGCCTCCGTCCAGGATCCCATCGTCACGACCACCAGCTGCCTCTTCGGGTCGATCAAGATCGATTGCCCAAAGATACCCAGCGCAGCGAAGCTACCATCTTCCTGAGGCCACCAGCCATAACCATAACCATGTCCTGGTATCGTCTCCACCTGCGTGCGCGTGGCCGCGGCAAACCAGCCAGGATCGACGGCATCGCGGCCACCTTCCAGCACCCAGACACCAAACCGGCCAAAGTCGCGCAGCGACGCCGACAGCCCAGAGCCACCGAACTCCTCACCCTTCGGTCCGGAGTCCGTGGAGACCCAGCTTGCATCCTGCTCCATTCCGTAGGAACTCCACATCGCCTGCGAGAGCTGCTGAGCGAGCGATTTGCCTGTAGCCCGACGCAGCAGGACACCCAACAAGTCGGTCTCTCCCGTCTTATAGACCCACTTGCTGCCAGGCGCGCTCTCCCGAGGTCGCCGACGCATATATTCGATCACCGGATTAGCGCCCGGAGGCCACGCAGAGGTATAGATTCGGACGTTATCGGCATCACTGGAGGTGTAGTTCTCATTCCATTGCACGCCGCTGGTCATGGTCATCAACTGCCGAACAGTCACTCCGTCATAAGCGCTGCCACGCATCTCCGGCAGATAGACCGTCACATCATCTTCAAGCGATCGAATGCTGCCAGCCCGCAGCGCTACGCCAACCAGCGTGTCCGTCGCCGCCTTAGTTACGGAAAATGAAGTCCAATGACCGTCAACACGCAATCCCAATCCGTACCACTCCGTCCGAATGCGGCCGTTCTGCAACACCAGCACTCCAGCCAGATGTTCGGAACTCATATAACTGGAGAGGTTTTCTGTCGGCATCAAAAGTGGCTTCGCCAACGGCAGAGGACGCACTTGACCGCCCCTCTGAACGACATGACTGGGAAACTGTCCGTCCATGTGGGCAAAACGCTCATCACGTTGCGCTTGCGTCCAAGTGAGATCTGCTGCCAACCGTTCTCCGACGCTTTGCTTCTCTACGATTCCGGAAGCACCCTTCCTCGCTGGCGTCTGCGCAAAAGTGCCCGATATCCCAGAGAGCAAGAAGACAACGGCCAGAACTCCCGACGACCGACAGGAGAGCCGAACCACTTCATGCTTCGACGAGAAAGAGAGATCCGCTTCAGGAAAAGATATATCGATACCTGCAGGTATAAAGGATGCTTCGAAGTTAGTAGCAGGCAGTTCCCTACGAACCGGATCTGAAAGCATCGCGATCCGTCATGCTCTGATGACAGACGAGACAAGATCCTCGAGCGGAACCAGAGATATTCGATACGAGCGCGTAAGCCAGACCTCGATTGCTCCAAGTGGTAACGTTGAAGCCCGCATCGCTGCGATAGTGGAATACCAGACGTCCAGAACGCACTTCATCCCCGCCAGCGACTACCGCAGATTGGCTTGGAGCGACCAAAAGACTGATACTCTCCTTTTCGGTCCCGTACGTTACGAGAGCAACTCGACCGCCCTTGTAGTTCACGAGCCTGGCCCCCATCAGCCGATAAGCAGGCTTCCCCTCCGGGTTCACTTGCGACGTTGGCAAGCGAAACGGGAAAGACACCTTATCGGCGAACCATGCGGTCACTGCCTCCGGTGAGTCCGATTGGATCTCGAGCGGAAGATTGCCATCCAGATAGCTGCGATGAACCTCCAATGCGGTCTTCACGTAACTGGCGGCACGCACCTGACGAACGACATCCGGAACAAAGATCAGGCATAAGACAGCCACAACAAGCGCTGGCGACAGAACTTTCCACCCTGCAGACAGCTGTCCCATTCCCCGCCATTGCTCTCCGAGAGTATGCATGAGACGTCCGAAAAATCCTACAGGAGCCGGATTCGAGGAAGGGTGCTGCACAAGAATCGCCGAGACTCGCGCCCGAAGCGCTACCGGCGCCGAATAGAGTGGGCGAGACTCGCGGATGAGGCGTGACAGCGCTTGCTCTTCCTGCAGATGCGCCCTGCAATCGGGACAGCTTTGCAGGTGGTCATCGAACTCTTCCAGCTTATTGCCCCCAAGTTCATTTCCCAGATAGCGTAGGATATCGACGCTGTGCTCATTACAGGGGTTCATTTCTTCGTCTCATTTCTTCTTCGTGGTTTGCAGTGATTTGGTCTCTGGTAAAAGCAGCTGCCGGCCTTCCTTGTATTTTCACCAGACTCAAAATCACATTCTCCTATCAACAACTCTTCTAAATCCGATAATGCTCGGCATTCGTATCAGAGCTGTTGGACTTTACCACTCGCCGCCTCAGACTCCATGTATCACGAGACACTAAATGGTAAAGAATATTCCTTGCAAGGCTCAAAATCGGAACCGGTCGTTATCGATTCCTCAAATGGTTCCTTTATCTCTGCTGTGCGGGTTTGCCAATAGAAGATAGAAGAGTTCGCAACTTAGCGCGGGCCCTTGCCAATCGCGACATCACCGTCCCCGGAGGGCAGTCTAAAAGAGTCGCGATCTCTTGGTAGGATAACTCTTCGTATTCGCGCAATAGAATGATCTCGCGAAACTCCAAGGGAAGCTGTTGGATTGCTTCACGCACCCACTCACTCTCCGTCTTGCTTACATAGATAGCGAGAGGATCTTTCGATCGATCAATGGCGATGTCAGCGGTGCTTTCATCCACATCGAGCTCGATGAGTTTGGGCGTGGTACGCCGTTGGCGCAGTTGGTTGAGCCAGATATTTCGCAAGATGGTAAAGAGCCAGCTCTTTACATTACTGTCTGCGCGGAGGCTTCCCATCGCGCCGATTGCACGAACGTAGGTCTCCTGCACCAGATCTTCCGCCTCCGTGGGGTTGCGGGCCAGCGCCATCGCATATCCATATAATCCGTCGATATAACCCGACAAGCTCGTGTCCTGCATTCTTCTGCACCATCCACTTCCTCATTCCCATGCAACGCATGCCAGGAAAGTTTGTAATTTCCGAGGGCTTATCTCGGAATCGTTACCAGCCGTCTTGACGCAGACGCGGGCGCACTTCTTGTTCAATCTCGACCCTATAAAGGGCGCACTTCTAAAAGGGACTTCGCGGCACCTAACACTATGAAAATAAATACTTCACGGGACTCGCAGGAAAAGAGCAGGAATGCAGTTGATACAAAGGATGACTAGTTCCTTCGAACTAGACCCATGCGCTAACGCTTGAACGATTCGACCCACTCGTTCAGCTCAAGCGGTTCCTCTTATCTATGTTTGCGAAGATCGCCTACGAAATCGCTCACCATATCTGTCTTTATCTCATCTATAGATAGCGCTATCAAATCACCTCGATCTTTCAGACGAGGTGATTTGCCTGTGCGTTCCCATCAGGAGTGATACCAGACTCCGATTATCTGCGGAGCGGTACCTTGGTGCGCTCGATGTTCTGTTCCTCCGGAGTTATTAAATTCCGCTACCCATCTCCCTCAAAATTTGATGGGGCTTGAGTAGATGTTGATCCCTTACAGTAGGGGAAACACGCGATTCCCACCTATATTCCCGAAACCTCAAAAAAAAGATACGACTCAACATCAATCGGACCAGCCACCCGGTCCGGAGGGCGATTGATATTGAACGCAATGTTCAGGAGTTCGAAGTTCTCGAGATGACGGTCGCCATCGAAGACTCTAACTTATTGAAATATAAATCAGAAGACAAGGATGTGAACCCCGATGCGCACCTCGCCGAGATCCACATTCTTTCGCTAGTTAACCAGACGCCGACAGCTCACTGGAGTGCCCGCCTCTGTCTTACAGAATTTAAGGCGAGCAGAGCACCAGTCAACTTGGAATTGACGTCCCTCAATCATGATCGGTACTCGTACGAGCCCTGATATTGTCTAGTTATCGTTCGACCGGAACAAATTTAAGACAGACCGGTGTATCGAATACAACCGTCTTACCGGTGGGTGAGAGCTTGCCAGTCCCTCCATCGATCTTGTAGACAACTACGCTGTTGGTTGCTTCGTTCGCGGCAAGGAGGAAGTTGCCGGTAGGGTCGAGAGCAAAGCTACGCGGTTGTAGTCCGCCAGTGGCAGATTGTTGAACTTCAGTAAGAGTCCCTTGAATCGGATCGATAGCGAAGACGCCAATCGTATCGGGACCACGAGGACCATCTTCGTGAGTGCGGCGATTGGATTCATAGAGAAACTTGCCATTCGGGCTTATCTCGATCTCAGCGCTATGAACGTCACCATCGAAGCCAGCTGGAACAGCAGGACGAGCCGTCTGAATGTTCGAGAGTTTACCTGCGGGATTCCAGGAGAAGACGTCCACTGCGCCGCTCATCTCACTCAGTTGGTATCCGAATTTACCAGCGGGATCGAAGGTAAAGTGACGGGGACCGCTGCCGGGGGCGACGGTTGCAAAGTTGGGCTCGGGCGGCGAGAGAAGTCCGGTCTTCTCATCAAAGTCATAGACAAAGAGCTTGTCCTGTCCCAGATCCGATACGACGACGTGGCGATTATCGGGCGAGGCGATAACGGAGTGAGGATGGGCGAAGGCCTGGACCGGCAAGGCGACGCTGTGGCCGATGTGTTGCATGAAGGAGGTCTGCTCTCCAAGGGAGCCATCCGCCTTAACACGCAAGACCGAGACACTGCCGCTTCCAAAGTGCGCCATGAAGACGAAGTGACCGGTCTTATCCATGGCAATAAAGCAGGTACTCGTCCCGCCTGAAGGAAGCGTGTTCAGCAGGCTCAACTTGCCGGTCTTGGCGTCGATGGCAAAGGAGCTAACGTAAGAGGCGTGATCGAGTGGAGGGCCAACGGAGGTGGGATCTTCGACGACAGCGTAAAGGAAGCGATGATTGGGAGAGATCGTGATGAAGGAGGGGTTCAGAATCTCGACAGCGAGTTGTGGCTCACCGAGTTCGCCTGTCGCGGCGTTAAAACGGCTGACGTATATCCCTTTACTATGGCTCTCGCCGGCGCCTACGGGAAGACTGTTGTGTACCGATTTGAAGCCAGTATAAGTCCCGGAGTAAACGAAGAACTCCTTGCCCTCAGCCGAAGCGGAGCGGCCGATTAGCAGCATGAAGCAGGCAGTCAAGCTGAGGCAAAGTACAGATCGAATGGATTTCATCGTTAAAATCTCCTTCTATAAACATCGAAAACAATTACGTGCAAAAGATCGGAGCGGTCCAGGTCGAACTGAGCGGACGATTCTGTCAGCGGTCCGTGGCGTGCACATAGTTCGTATTCTCTGGGAAACGCGCGAAGTAGAGAAAGGTTACAGGCTTATCTCCAGGATTGATGTTGGAATGGACCATGGTGCCATCGGGGCGAGGCATGTAGGCCATGCCGGGGTGCTGCACGCGCAGTTGAGTGCCGAGCATGATGAGGCTGTCACCTTCGATCGCCGCCCAGACCTCTTCCTGCGCGGGCTTATGGGGATGAGGCTCGCCAAGAGTGCCGGGATTGATGGTCACGGTGATGACACTCTGAATGGCGGCCAACCCATCGGCGGGAGAGAAGAGCTCCTTGACGACGTGCGCCCAATGACCTGAGGCTCCACCGACGATGTAAGGATCTCCTCCTGCGGGAGTTCGTTGGCGCGCTGTGCTCTGGTCGCGAATGATCATCTTGGAGCTGGGGTGGAAGCCGTCGGCGATGGGCTCGTTGATGACGTACAAGGTGAGGGGATGGTCTGCACCTGACTTCATGACGAATTCCACGCCGGCTGGGACGAAGACAGCGATGTTAGGATGCAGCTTCGTGGTTTCACCAGCGGACGCGATCTCGCCTTCGCCACTGAGGATGTAGAAGATCTCTTGCTGCTTTGCGAGCGGAGATGGCGTGGTCGATGCTCCCGCGGCGAGACGTCCCAGAGAAAGGCTGTTGGCGTAGTTGAGGACGGCGCCTTTCTGAGGAGGAGCGAAGTTGTCTCCTTTGGTGAGGATGTCGCGAAGCACCAGCGAGCCATGTTCGGAGCGAGGCATGGAGCCTTGCCAGTCGCTGAGGAACATATCGATGAGATGGGTCTGCGGATCGTTCGCTTTGGCGTAACGGACCAGGCCGGGAGAAGGGTACGAGTCGATGCCATTGATGGCATTCTTCGTTCCACTGGAGAGCGGCGCATTCTGCGCGACTGTGAAGGCGGACGAGAGCAGGATAAGTGCCGATGTTGTGAGAGGAGCAAGCTTAGCGCGGCGCATGATTGCGGTCTTTCTCCTGCTTTACTGCCGAGGCTGATGCGGCTTGTAGAAGGCGAAGTAAAAGAATTTGACCTGAGAGTCCTGGCTGTAATTGATGTTGCTGTGCGGAGTCTTGCTATCGGGTATGTGATAGAAGGCCATGCCCGGAGTTTGGCGTCGGAGCTGGTTGCCGACGAAGGCGAGGCTGGTTCCGTCCAGGGCGGTCCAAACCTCTTCGATCTCGGGATGGTCGGAGAGATGGGGTTGTCCGATGGTGAGAGGATCCAGCGTTACCGTGAGGACGCTCTCCAACGTGGCTAAGCCGTCCTCAGTCGCGAAGAGTGGTTTGACGATATGCGACCAATGGCTATCGGTTGTGCTGATGGCAATCTTGTTCTCGTCTCGAACCAGCATCGAGGTATTGGGGCGGAAGCCGGGAGGTGTCGGCTCTTTGACGATATAAAAACCGAGCGGTTTGTCGCCAGTGTTCTTGAGGGTGAACTCCAGGTTGGCAGGGACCAGGATGGCGATGTTGCGGAAGAGCTGCTCGGTCTGACTTCCGGCGGTTGCAGTTCCCTGTCCGGATTCGACGAAGAGGATCTCTTGTTGGCCGGTGAGGCGGGTCGCGGTCGTGGAAGCGTGAGGTGGCAGAACATCGTGGGTGAAGGCGTCGATGGTGCGGAGGACGGCGCCTGCTTTAGGGGGATTCAGGGCGTCTCCGCGAGTGAGCACGTCGCGCTCCTCGAGAGCTCCCTGGACCTTGTGCGATGCTGTCTTGCGCCAGTCGCCGAAGTAAAGATCGACGCGATCGCCTGCGGTTTGGGCGAGGGCACAAGGTGATATCACGGCACATAGCCCGACGGACGCGAGCAGCTTTCTCAATGTCAAACCGATCTCCCTCTTGCCGCGAGTTGACCCATGATGGGCAACTTTAGCGTTACGAATGCTTTCAGTTGAGCAGCTTCTATAGAGGCGAACAAGCGAAATAGTGCGAAACCCTTCAGGGCTTTCGCTGGCGGGTGAAGTGATAGCTGTACAGATATCGCCAGTGGATCGTCTTGCCGCTTGGGATCGACAGGTGGATGTAAGGTTCCATCGCAAGGACGGAGCGGATGGACCATAGTTCCTCGCTCTCCAGTGGATGATCTCCGGTGATCCTTACTCCAGCGCCAGCGTGTGCGTTGTCGACGGTCAGATCGTAGTCTTTGGCGGTGTTGCCGAATCCTGCGATGTGGACTGTCAGACGATCTTTGTCCTGGAGCTGTTTGCGGTAGAGAATGCGCTTGCCTTCGACAGCTCCGAAGTCTGCGTCGATTGGCTTCGTCGGAGCGATGGCGAAGGGCAAAGTGACGGTGAAGTCCGGACCTGTCGGCTGGTGATCGAGGACGAGAAAATTGTGGTCGTAGACGCTGGTCTCGATGGGGCGAGGGCCGATGCTCTGGAGCGAGTGCTCGATGGACATCTGCGCGGCGCCTGGGATGAGGCGGACGATCTTGCGGTAGATGTATCCGTAGCCTGAGGCGGGATCCAGGACTCGCTGGGTGAACTCTACGGAGTTGGGTTTGGCCTTTACCGTCCACTTTCCCGCGTCGACCAGGTCGTAGAGGCGAAAACCGCTGTATTTCGCGGTGTCGGGTTTGCGGAGGACTCCGACTCCGATCTTTACGAAGGTTCCGCCGACTGCTGCCGCTCCGTAGCCTAATGCTCCTCCTTCGGAGGTGAACTCTTCGGCGGGACCGGTGATGGCGCTGCACGGACCAGCGACGATGTCGGAGCCTTCGTAGACGAAGTCGCGGACGTTCGGATCGGTGCGGGTGAACCAAGGGTCGTAGAAGCTGTGTCCTGCGTAGGTGAGGCTGCCGATAACTCCGGACCAGTCGAAGCGCGTTCCACGGTAGAAGCCTTGGGTTGTGTCTGGCAGATAGAGTCTGGCGTGGATGAGGCCGTTGTCGATCTCAGCGCTGGGCGGTTGCGATTGGCCAAAGGACGCTGTGGCGAGCAGCGTGAGGGCGAAGGGGCAGAGGACACGCAGGATCGACTCGAATGCGCGATGCGTTCCGGGAACAATGCGTCCGAAGAGGTGTTTCAATGATGAGGTTCCGCCGCGAGTGATTTGTGTGCAAACAGTGTTTTATTACATCATGTGAGACAGCGAAGGGCGTTTCGCACTATTTCGCTTGTCGCGGGTGAGCGGAAGCTGCTCAACTCGATGTGTCTCTGGTTCGAGGACGTGTCGCGACCAGAGATGGAAGGAATAAGCAAAAACTCTCGACGGTTCGCGGCGATTAGCGAACTTTTGAGATTGGGTCGTTGGAGTTTCTTATGTTGAAGTTATCCGTGTCGGCGATGCTCCTGGTTCCTGTATTGTGCTGGGCGCAGACCGATCCGCCGATGCCAGACGGTCCGGGCAAGGCGGTGATTCAGAAGGCTTGCGTGGGGTGTCATAACCTGAAGGTGATCACCTCAAAGCATGCGACCCATGATGAGTGGGCGGCGATAGTAGACCAGATGGTTTCCAGAGGCGCAGAGGTCTCTGACAGCGATGTTCCGGTGGTTGTGCAGTACCTCGCTGACCACTATGGCCCAGTGAAGGACCAGAAGACGGAGCCGGCTGAACCACCCAAACCCAACACGCTGAGCATGACCCGCACAGAGGCGCAGGAGTTGACGCGTGTACTGGCACTCTCGGACGGCGACGTCGAGGCGTCGTTGCACTCCGCGAGGATCTGGCAGAGATAAGCGGCGGATTCGGACCTGAGCTTCTGGCGGGCGACTGTCGCGCAGCATAAGCATAGAGTTCGTACGCGCTGCGCGGGTTCTTGACGGCCGACGATCAGGAGCAAGAGAGATGTCTGTCGAAGGTCGTACGCGGGTCCGTTTCCTCCTTGCCTTCTGGCTCTTTGTCCTGAGCGGTGTTTCGTTTCTTGACCGCACGAATATCTCCATCGCTGGGATTCAGATCAGCAAGGAGTATGGTCTGGGCAATCAGCGGCTGGGGTGGATCTTCAGCGCGTTTTTGATTGGCTATGCGCTGTTTCAGATTCCGGCAGGTTGGCTGGCGGCTCGCTACGGTCCCCGGCGTGTGATTACGATTGGGGTGCTGTGGTGGGGAGTGGCGACGGCGTTGACGGCGCTGCTGCCTGCTGGAGTCTCGCATGCGGTGATGTTGCTGATCCTGATGCGGTTTGGCCTGGGAGTTGGCGAGGCGGTGATGTATCCGGCTGCGAACCAGTTTGTGGCGCAGTGGATTCCGCAACAGGAGCGAGGATTTATCAATGGCCTGATCTTCGCCGGAGTGGGTGCGGGGAGCGGGTTGACTCCTCCTTTGCTGGCCTGGTTGATTGCGCATCATGGCTGGCGGTCGGCATTCTGGTTTAGTGCTGCGGTGGGCGTGGTGGCCGGGGCGATTTGGTGGTGGATTTCGCGGGACACGCCGGAGGAGCATCCTCGGGTATCCGCCCGGGAGTTGCGGGAGATACGCGACTCTGCGAATGCGGTCGCGGTGAGTGCTGACACTTCGGCTAAGGGCAAGATCGCGTGGCGGGCGATTCTTGGGAGGCGCGATCTCTTTGCTTTGATGGCTGGCTACTTCACCTTTGGCTATGTGGCCTGGATCTTCTTTAGCTGGTTCTTTGTTTATATGGCGCAGGTGCGTGGATTCGATCTGAAGGCCAGTGCGCGGTTTACGATGCTTCCCTTTCTTTCCATGACGGTGTGCTGTCTGGCGGGCGGTGCGCTGAGCGACCGGCTTACGCGTTCTTATGGGGTTCGCGTCGGGCGGTGCTGGCTGGCGGCTGTGGCGCTGTTGATGACCGCGGGATTTCTGGTGTTGGGATCGCAGGTCCATAGTCCCCAGTTGGCGGGCGTGATTCTGGCTGGAGGGGCTGGGGCGCTGTATCTGTCGCAGAGTTCTTTCTGGTCGGCCTCGGTGGATATTGCTGGCCGTAATTCTGGGGTTTTCTCCAGCATGGTGAATATGGGCGGGCAGCTTGGAGGCGCGGTGACGGCTTCGTTGACGCCTTGGGTGGCGCAGCGATTTGGGTGGGGCACTTCGTTTGGGATCTCTGCGGGGTTGGCGGTGGTTGGGGCTTTGTGCTGGATGACGGTACACCCGGAGCGGACGTTGGTGGATTAGCTGGTGGGTTCTTGTCTCACCCCCTCCCCCCGGGTTTTTGCGCAAAATATTCTTGGGATGGGGTTTGGGCTTGGACTTTTTTTGTCGGCTTCGGCCTTGATCGGTCTTCGGCGGATGAGTTGGCAAGGAACGGTTGCTGATTCGCGCTGGGCGAACTTTACTTCTATTTCTATTTTAGGAGGTTGGGCATAACTAAAGTGCCACTTGGATCTCTCTGATTTTGGATGGGTTATGGTATTTTGGGGGTTGACATGGGGTTTTGCTGGGGAT
The DNA here is from genome assembly GCF_018449545.1 of Granulicella sp. dw_53. Taxonomy (GTDB): domain Bacteria; phylum Acidobacteriota; class Terriglobia; order Terriglobales; family Acidobacteriaceae; genus Edaphobacter. The sequence continues at coordinate 243,405 of NZ_JAAVUR010000004.1, forward strand.
TTTGGGGGATTTTTTTGTAAGTGGTTGTGGGGGCTGGGGGAGGGCGGACTGGGTTGGGGGAGGGTTTACCTTCCCACCCTTCGCTAGAGGCAAAGGCGCGAAGGATGGGGCACCCGGGCTTTGTGGCTGGGGAAGGAGAACGGTTGGGATTTGGTGGTTGGGGAAGAAGGCGGTCGTGCTTCGCACGATACCCCACCCTATCCGACGATGAGACTGTCGGAAAGGATGGGGCACCCGCTTTTGTGCTGCTCCTTTTAATCTTCGGTAATATTCGCTCTTAGTATTCGCCGGTGACTATGTTTTGGAGGGGTTCTCCCTGGACGTAGCGGGTTGCTTGTTGGCTGACGAATTTGAGGACTCGCTTTAGGTAGGTTGGGCTGTCGGTGGCGACGTGGGGTGTGATGAGGAGGTTGGGGGCCTTCCATAGGGGGTGATCCGGGGGGAGGGGTTCGGGGTCGGTTACGTCCATGGCGGCGCGGAGTTTCTTTGCGTGCAGCGCGGCTAACAGGGCGTCGGTGTCGACGACGGCTCCGCGGCCGGCGTTGACCAGGAGCGCGCCGGGCTTCAGCTTGGCGAGGCGGCCGGCGTCGATGAGGTGGTGGGTCTCCGAGGTGAGCGGTGTGATGAGGATGACGATGTCGGCGTGGGGGAGCAGTTGGTCGAGGTTGCTGACGGGTTCGACTCCTGGCTTGGGGGAGCGTGCCACGCGCAGGAAGCGAGGGCCAAAGGCAGAGAGGCGAGCTTCGATGGCCTCGCCGATTGCGCCGTAGCCGACGATCAGGATGGTCTTGTCCGCGATCTCGTCGATGAGGTGGGGAATGTGGGGGTTGGGGGTTGAGCCGGGTGCGAGAAGGAAGGTCTGCTCGGCTTCGTCCTTTGCCTTCCAGTCGGCCCTTTGCTGGAGTCCGAAGAAGAAGGGGAGATTCTTCTGCATCGCGAGGACAGCGGTCACAGCCCACTCCGCGGTGGGGATGTTGTGTACGCCGCGGGCGTCGCAGAGTGTAGCGGTAGAGGGAACAATCTTTTTGAGGGAGTCCACCCCTGCGGAGTGGGCCTGGACGACCTTGACGCCTTTGAGGTGCGGCCATAGGCGGCGGCTATCGGCGCTGGAGAGACACGAGAGCCAAAATTCTACTTCGATCTCTCCCTGGAGGTCGGCGGGGATTCGCACCAGCTCTATCTCTTTGGGGAGATCCTGCAGAAGCGAGTCATCGATGAAGTCCTCTACACCCATCCGAACCATTTACCGTCTCTCCCTTGTGTTCCTCGGCCGAAGCTGAGGTGTAATCAGACCAGTTCCGCAGCGCGTTCCCGCTCCCGCTGCATTCTGTGGTTGAAGAGGAAGTAGACCGGCACTCCGAGGAGGACGATGACTACCCCCGGAACCGTGGTTGCGGTGCGGTAGAGGAACAGGATAACCAGAATTACTGCCGCCGCAAAGATATAAAGGGCCGGCACAAAAGGATAACCGAAGGCGCGGTAGGGGCGCTCGGCGTTGGGCTGCATCTTTCGCAGACGAAAGACGCCCGCGATGGTGAGGATATAGAAGATGAGCGCGGCGGAGACGACGTAGTCCAGGAGGTTGCTGTAGAGGTTGCCGTAGGTTTTGGTGGTGGGCTCGTAGGTGCGGATGAGTACGAGGACCGCGGTCCACATGCCCTGCATGATGAGCGCGGCGCTGGGGACGTTGGCGCGGTTCAGCTTCGATGCCTTCTTGAAGAAGAGGCCGTCGAGCGACATGGCATAGTAGGCGCGCGCGCCGGAGAGGATCATGCCGTTCATGCAGCCGAAGGCGGAGATCATGATGGCGAGGGCGATGAGGGTGGGGCCGAGGCCGGGGAAGATTGCCTGGAGCACCATCGCCGCGACGCGGTCGGAGGGTGCGTGCTGGATCTCAGTGAATGGGAGCACCACGGTGTAGGCGAAGTTGGCGCCGAGGTAGAGGGCCATGACGATGATGGTTCCCAAGGCTAAGGAGAGTGGTACGTTCCTGCTTGGGTTACGAACTTCGCCGGCGTTGAAGGTGATGTTGTTCCAGGCGTCGGCGGCGAAGAGGGAGCCTATCTGCGCGGTGCAGAGCGCGACCAGCATGCCAAATCCGGTGATGGGGGAGATGCCGGGAGCAGCCAGTACAAAGCCCTGGGGCGTCCAGGCGTGTCCGAAGTTGGCGTGGAAGACGGAGGCCTTCCAACCAATTAAGAGGCCGATGAGGATGACTCCGATGAGGGAGCCGATCTTCATGGTGGTGAAGACATTTTGTACACCCTTGCCGTACTTGAGGCCGGTGGTGTTGGTCCAGGTTAGGAAGGCTATGATCGACAGCGAGACCAGTTGCGCGGTGGAGAGGGAGATGGCGTAGCCGGGAAAGATATGGATGGGAGCGATGATGTAGTGCGTCTCTGTGATGGTGGGCCAGAGGACGCCTAGGTAGCGGGCGAAGCCTACGGAGGAGGCGGCGATGGTTCCTGTCTGGATGACGAGGAAGAGGGTCCAGCCGTAGAGGAAGCCCCAGAGCGGAGAGAATGCCTCGCGGAGGTAGACATACTGGCCGCCGGCGTGAGGCATCATGGCGGCGAGCTCTCCGTAGGAGAGAGCGGCGGCCATGGTGAGGAGGCCTGCGATGATCCAGGCGACCATGAGCCAGCCTGCGCTGCCGACCTCGCGAGCCATCTCCGCCGCAACGATGAAGATGCCGGAGCCGATCATCGAGCCGGCGACGATCATGGTGGAGTCGAAGAGGCCGAGGCTGCGATTCAGTTTGCGGTGAGCTTCTTGGAACTGAGATTGCTTCAAGGGCGGCTCCACGATTGCAGCGGTTGAACTATGCGATGAAGCTGTCGCCTTGCGATGGCGAATCAAAGTGCGAGGGTGCTGGAGACGACGGGAAGAGGAACGACACCTTTCGGCAGAAAGGAAAGGACGATTTGATTGAACTCTTCGGGGTATCTGATATGAATATTATGTTTTCCGTCGGGAAAGACATAGAGCAAAGATTTGGCGATGCCGCGGTGGATGGTCTCGGGATGCAGCGAAGGGACGAGGGGATCCTTTTCTCCGTGCAGGATGAGGGTTGGGCACTTTACCTGGGGCAAGAGGGATTGGTAGATATCGCCGCCTGCGTTGTAGATGGCTTGGAGGCCGTCGACGTAGCGCTCCCAGAGTGCGTCGAGTTCTGCTCCGTAGATCTGTCGCATGGCTTCTGCTGCGCGTGACGACCATGAAGAGATGGAGCGGATCTGCTGGAAGGCTGTGATCTCTTCGCGGGTGAGGAAGGAGTTTCCGCCCCAAAGTACGAGCTTTTCGATGCGTGCGGGCTGCTGGGTGGCCATCAGGACTGCGATGTTTGCACCGTCGCTCCAGCCGAGGATAGCGAAGCTCTCGTGGCCTAGATGCGACATGAGGGCGAGCATGTCGTTCGCGTCTCTACGGTAGAAGTCGAGGGGGTAGTCGCGCTCGGGTGGGCGGGACTGGCCGTAGCCTCGTGGGTCGGGAGCTACTACCTGATAGTGCTGCGAGAACCGTTCGATCTGATGATGGAAGTCGCCTTCTCCGGTGCCGAGAGCTCCGGGCAGGAGAAGCAGAGGCTCTCCGGAGCCGCTGCTGGTGTAGTGCAAGGTGACGCCGGGCGATTCAAACTTTGGCATAGTCGTTGAGAGCCTGCGGTGTCTCGTAGCTGCTGGGCTTGCTGGAGAGACCGAGAATTTCACGCGCCTGCGCTGGAGTTGCGACCGGACGATTGAGTTCGTTGGCGATACGGACGGTACGGCCTACGAGCTCGGCGTTGCTTTTGGCTTTGCGGCCGCGAGCGTAGTAGACGTTATCTTCCAGGCCGACGCGGACGTGACCGCCCATCAAGGTCGCCAATGTAGTAAGCGGCAGTTGGTAGGGGCCGATGGCGGAACAGAGCCAGAGTGCACCTTCGGGGAACTCCTTGAGGATCTGCAGGACGTTCTCTACAGTTGGGAAGCTGCCGGTCTGGGTGCCCATGACGGTTTGAATCCAGTAGGGCTTTTGCAGGAGGCCGTTCTCGATGAGATAGCGTACGACCCAGCCGCAGCCGGGGTGGTAGGCCTCGAGCTCAGGCTTTACACCGCGCTGCTTCATCTCGGTGGCGAAGTGGTGAATCTGCCCGTAGGTATAGGGGATGCACTCGTCGATATCGAGCGCGGGACGAGGGTTGGGGAGCGGAGCGCGACGCTCCTTGAGGTGGAACTTGCTCATGTCGGGAGCGAGGTTGAGGGAGGCGACTTCGGGGCCGGCCTCGAGGGAGGAGAGGCGCTCGTCCATGGTCATGCCGGGACCGCCGCCGGTGGTTGCGTTGATGATGATGTCGGGGCAGAGCTTGCGGATCTTATGAAGGACATCGCGCCAGGGTGCTGAGTCTCTTGCGCACTTGGTCGTGTCCTGGGGGTCGCGGGCGTGGACATGGACCATGCTTGCGCCGGCCTCGTAGGCGCCTTGAACCGACTCGGCGATCTCATCCGCTGTCTCGGGGATGAATTCGTTGGCTTCCTTGCCCTGGATCCCACCGTTGCAAGCGACGCAGATGATAAGGGGAGGCATCCCGACGCGGACTTTTTCCATGAATTCGAAGCTGTCCGTATATCTAAAAATATCCTGGGATGACTGTTGATTCTCTTTTTCCGACATGTGCTCACTCTAGATAGAAGTTCAAGGCAGACAACATTTACAGTTCAACAAGGATCGTGCGGGGCAGCAAGCGAAATAGTGCGAAACGGGTGTCTGTACGGGAGATTCGAAGTAAGTAGGAGTGTTGTTCGATCTACTTACTGGAACTAGATCCTTCTAAGTGTGTCGAAGTGTGGTGGTGGCGATGAGATATCGATCGATCGGAAGAAGCATCTTGCGTGTGTCAACGTAAAGGGTGTAACCTCGCGTTAATCGGACGTATGTTACTGCTGATCTAGCTCTACTTTCCCTCACTGAGTGAACAGTGCCGTGCCGTTTCCTGTGCAGGTGTGGATTTCGGAGCATGCTCGGCAAAATTACCGCAAGCTTTCGCAAATTTCACCTTGGTGTCGGCCATGAACGAGGTACTTTCGCTATCCGCAGGCACGCAACATCCCAATGGACTTGGGGCCGCCCCTGATCGTCTGGACTCATGGAAAGAGATTGCGAGCTACCTGAAGCGGGAGGTTCGGACCGTCCAGTTGTGGGAGAAGAAAGAGGGCTTGCCTGTCCACCGGCACTATCATAATCAGCTTGGAACGGTGTATGCGTTCCGCTCCGAGATTGAACGTTGGGGACGGCAGGTGTCGCGAAGGAATATTGGCGAGCCGGAGAGTGTTGCGCAAGGCGTTGCGGCCGAGGCGTCTCCTGCGAAAGAGACTGGGCACATCAGGATTCGGTTGTCGCCATTGGATCGACAGGCTGTGAGTCCGCGGCATCAGGCGCTTTGCAGGGCGATCGAAGAGAAGACGCTGACGGCGCTGGAGCAGTTGAATCCCGGCCAACTAAGTATTATTTCGCCGAAGACAGCGAAGTTTGAACAGAAGTACACGACCCAGGTGAAGGCTGGGACGGTCGACTACGTTCTGCGTTGGAGCCTGCTGGAGGATGAGGCCGGTCTTGAGGTGAGTGCCACCCTCTTCTTTTCCGATACGGGCGCAGAGGAGTGGAATAGCAAGTTCCGATGCAACATGAAGAACTTTGGGGAGACTCCGAGCTACATCGCGGGGCAGATCGTGCAATGCCTGTGGCTGAAGATTATCTCTTCGCCTTCTTACTCGCCCGTGGCGGGAAGAAGGAGGAAGTCTGGCTCGCGCGAGGCTTATCTCAAGGGGAGATACTTTTGGAGTCAACGAAACGAAGAAGGGCTGCGGAAGGCGATTCAGTGGTTCAAATCTGCTATCGAGGAAGATCCGCAGTTTCCGCTGCCTTACTCGGGGCTGGCCGATTCGCTGAATCTGCTCTCCTTCTATGAGATCGTCTCGCCGTCGGAGGCGATGCCGTTGGCGCGCCAAGCGGCTTTGAAGGCGATTGAACTGGATCCCGCGCTGGCGGAGGCTCATGCTTCTCTCGCGGATATTCTGCTGCACTTCGACCGGGACTGGGAGGGCGCGGACAAGGAGTACCGCTGCGCTATCCAATGCAATCCGGGCTATGCGCTGAGCTATCACTGGTATGCGAATCTGCTAGCCGCCAAGGGCCAGCATGAGGCGGCGCAGATTGCGATCATGCATGCTCTGGAGATCGATCCTGTGTCTCCGATTACGCAGGTGTGGGCGGGAGTTACCTCGCATCTTGCGCGCAGGTTCGATGCGGCGATTCAGCACTATCAGAGTGCTCTGGAGTTGAAGCCGGATTTTATCTGGGCTCACATGTACCTGGCGCAGGCGCTGGAGCAGAAGGGCGATTTCGTCGCAGCGCTCCGCGAGTTTGAGACGACGATTTTGCTTGCCGGCGGAAGCAACTGCGTGAAGGCGATGAAGGCGCATGCTTTGGCGGTGGCGGGGGATACGAGCTCCGCCCGGACGATTCTGCGAGAGCTGCGAGCTACTCCGAGTCACAAGTGCATGCCTTCGTATGACATCGCGGCGACTTATGCGGCGCTGGGCGAATCGGACCAGATGGCGGTGTGGCTGAGACGAGCCTGCACGGAGCGGAATATGAAGCTGTTTACCTTGATACAGGATCCCCGCTTCGATCCTTTGCGGGAGCAGACCGAGTTTCGGGCGGTCGTCGATCAGATGGGGCTTACGCAGTACACTCCTCCGGCTCGCATCGCGTTGTTCTAGGTTTCTTCACGGTTCATCCTTCCATCAAAAAAAATGAGGTGTAATCGGTCGGCGAGTTCTTCTGCCCACCGATTACACCTCACGTCCGAAGAGGACTACCAGATAAACTTGGCGCTCACCTGACCGATGCGGGCAGGCGATGCTGTCGTGATCTGACCAAACTGGCTGCTGGCGAAGTTTCCAACCGGGTTGAGGAAGTTGGCATGATTGAAGACGTTGAAGAACTCACCACGGATGATGATCGAGGTGGACTCCGTGATCCTTGTGCTCTTCCCGAGGCCGGCATCGGTGTTGATGATGCCAGGGCCATGGAAGGGCCGAGGACCGGAGTTGCCGATGGTGCCGGGAAGCTCCGTGCTGTAGGCGCTCTTGTTGAAGTACTGGTTGCCGGGATTACGAGGGTTCGACTTGACCAACGGCGCTGCGACGTTGGGGAAGTCAAAGCCCATCGTGTTCAAGGAGATGTCTCCGGATTGCGTCAGAGTTACAGGGAAGCCTGTTGCAAAACGGGAGATACCACTGAAGCTCCAACCCTTGGTGATGCGATCCGGAACCGATCTCAGGACCCGCTCGAAGGGCATCGTTACGGTGTAACTCGCTACGAAGTTGTGAGTTAGATCGTAAGGTGATAGTGCTCGATTATGGCGGTAGTCGGCTGGATCGAAGACTGTGGTGCTGTTATCGATCGACTTAGAGTAAGTGTAAGCACCGAGGACACTGAAGTTCGACGCCTTGCGCTCGACGGTGAGCTGTAGAGCGTTGTAGTTTGAGTGTGCGATGTTGCTATTGGCACGAACTCGACCAAAGGCTACAGTGCCGAGTTGTTGATTGCCCATGCCCTGAAGCGTGCCGTAGACTTTGCTTCCATCGCGATTTGTGAAGACCTGCTTCTCGCCGTTCGGGCCGCAGACTGGGGTCGCTCCGCTACGGGCGAGTTGAAGACAGAGATCTGGATTCCCTGGGTTGAGATTCAAATCGCCGGGCAGGTTATGGCTCTGCGTTCCGACATAGGCCATGGTTAGTACGGTCGAGTTAGAGAGCTGTCTCTGGATCGACAGGTTGTAGTGCTCGGCGTAGGTAAGTCTGTTATTTACATTGAAGGCGGGTCCTACGATTGGCTCATACTTTGAGAAGTCGAGGGTAGCGTTTGCAGGATCGCCGGCACGAGGGGCGACGAAGGGGAAGCGTTGTGTCTGTGAGGTAGCGTTGGAGCGGGTTTGAAAGGGCACAGCGAAGTTGGTGGGAGCGAGACTGCTCCAATACTGACCCCAGGGCGCAGAGCCGATGACACCGAAGTTGCCGGAGTCTGCTGCTCCAAGGTAGTAGATGCCGAACGCTGAGCGGATGCTGCTCTTACCCGGTCCTCCGAAGACCTTACCAAGAACTCCAGAGTTGAAGTTGGGAGAGTAAGCGACTCCGAGACGTGGAGCGAACTTATCCCAGAAGGTTGGAGAGATGGACTTGGATACGCCGGGGTCTCCAGGTACCAGGTAACCCAAGGGCGCGAGTGGAAAGAGCTTCGATTGCACGCCGGGAACGAATGTATTGAGCTGACTGTACTTGTCGTACCAGGGAACGGCTACGTCCCAGCGCAGACCGATATTGAGGGTAAGGTTGGACTTTGCCTTCCAAGAGTCCTGGGCAAATAGTCCACCGTAGCGGGCACGGTTATCTAGTAACTGCTGGCTGCATTGCGTGTAAGTCGCGGGTGCGCCGAGCAGGAAGTCGGCGAAGTCGCTGTTGGTCTCAGTTCCATCAAACTTGAATTGTCCGTTTGGTGCGCAGACGTTGCGGACGTTGAGTTGGTAGTAACGATACTCTCCACCCGTCGAGAGGGAGTGATTGCCAAGAATCTTGGAGAAGGTATCGGTCAACATGTAGTTGTTGTCGACGGACTTCATGTTCGTAAGAGGATTGCCGACTGTGAAGTTATTGAAGACGTTTGGCGGCATGGCCTCTGGGTAGCCTGCAGGACCAGACTTGACGATCCCAAGGGTGTTGGGGCCAGTTACAAATCCCAGGCCGGATAGAGTGGCCTGATTTCCGGGGCTGCTTGTATCGGGCTGAGCGGTATTGATTGCTGTGCGGAAGAAGGTGGCGCGAACTTCGTTTACCATCGTCGCGCCGATGCTCTTGGTGTTACTCAACATGAACATCTGGGCACGCGAGGGAGAGGTGAGTGCAAAGCCAGGGACGAATCCGGCCTGGAATTGATTGAAGGCGGTGGAGTCATCGAAGTGATAGTAGAAGGACCAGTTCCCCGTCTTTGCGTTTGCGAAGTCGACGCGCTGGCCGATCTTATTATCTGTAACTTTGTTATTCAGGCTCGAGTTAGAGTAGACGCCGTTTCCAGTCTGACGGGGGATAAATCCTAACTCCTTTACGGAGATAGGATCGAAGGCCGCAGCAGGAATCACTCCACCGGGGAAGACCGTGCTGTAAGGAGTTCCGCTGGCGATAGGACGACCCAGCCGCTGGGAGAGGACTGCGGCCCAGGCAGTGCCGTTGACGGTCTTCGTACCGAATGCGGTTGCGCTGAAGATACCGGAACGCTGGTTGTCAGAGGGCACACCCAGGTTTCCAGTGCTGGCACCAGATGTCTGACGTGTTCCTTGAAAGTCGGTGAACCAGAAGAGACGATTTCTCCAGAAAGGGCCTCCGATGGCGTAGCCGTACTGATGGCGCTTCAACGTCGCCTTGACGGGATCGAAGTAGCCCCGGGCGTCCATCGCGTTGTTGCGGAGGAACTCGAATGCATCGCCGTGAAAGCTGTTCGTGCCGGACTTCGTGATGGTGTTCATGACTGCGCCGGTGAACTTACCGTACTCGGCGTCGAAGGAGTTAGTGATAAGACGAAACTCCTGAACCGAGTCGATGTTCGGGATAAGTCCTGCGCCGTTGTTCTTGGTCTCGCTGACGTCGCCGCCGTTGACCAGGAAGGCGTTCGCGCTCTCAGGTTGTCCATTGACTGAGACGTTGCCCGGCGAGGTGAACAGACCACCAACGGGGCGGTCTGTTGCTGCCGTCGCACTACGCGGCGCGACGCCTGCCTGCAGGCCAAGGAGGTCGAGGTAGCTGCGGCCATTGAGGGGCAGCGCCAACATCTCCTTGGATTCGATGGTGCCGCCTAGCTGCGTGCTGGAGGTCTGCACCTGAACGGCGTTGGCTTCAACCGAGATGTTTTGCTGCACGTCACCGACGTTCAATGCAAAGTCGAACTGAAGCTGGTCGTTGACCTTGAGGTCAACGTTATTGATCGAGGAGGACTGGAAGCCAGTCACCGTCGCGACGATCTTATACTTGCCAGGAGGAAGGGCGACGAAGTTATATTGCCCGTCGTTATTGGTGAGAGCTTCACGGACGACGTTGGTTCCGAGGTTGGTGATCACGATCGGCGCCTTGGGTACGGCCGCCCCGGAGCTGTCGCGAACGTATCCAAGAATAGATCCGGTGACATCTGCCCTGAGCTGCGCAGTGCCGAACAATATGAGCAAGCATAGACAGATGTAACGAAAGCGACGTAGTTCCATTGATAACTCTCCGAGTTGCCTAATAAACTTTTGTAAATATTCAGCGTGTTCCTGCAGTTAAGCAGTTATGTTTTTTGTCAACAAGCGAAATAGTGCGAAATGCGCGTGAATCCAGCGATTAAACCGTCTCTCACCTAGCCAGAGGATGGAATAAGGAGATAACTTCTCAGAGAATTCGAGAGTGGATCCTGGACGAGGAGATATTGAGGGTGGTTTTCCACCGCCGCGATAACTATCTAACTCAACTGCGCCGAAGAGCTAGCATGGCTTCCAGCCGCTTACTCCGATGGCCGGACTATCCTTACTTCTTGCCAGAGAAACCTGTGGACGTGGAGAACCATAGGAACTTTACGGGAGCGTCTCCAGCGTTGATGTTTGAGTGCTGCATCAGGCCATCGGGACGGAGCATATATGCCATGCCGGGAGTTTGTACGCGCAGCTCCGCGCCGATAAAGGCCAAGCTGGTTCCGTCGATGGCGGCCCAGATCTCCTCGTGGCCGGGTTGATGGGGATGGGGTTCGCCCATAGAGATGGGATTGATCTCGACGGTGATGATGTCGCCTATGGTGGCGAGGCCGTCGTTGCGGTTGAAGAGGTCGCGCACGATGTGTGCCCAGTGGCCGGAGGCGCCGGGGATGGTATAGGGCGAGGCGACCTGCGGCTTTCGCACGGGAACGGTGCGCTCATCCGCCATCAGCATCTGCTTGATGGGATGGAAGCCTGCGGGGACGGGTTCATTCACGACGTACATGGTGATGGATTCGTCGCCGGTGTTGGTCATGGTGAAGGAGAGACCGGCGGGCATGAGGATCGCGATGTCTTTGTGGAGCGCGAAGTGTTTGTCCCCAGCGGAGATCTCGCCCGTGCCTCCGAAGATGTAGTAGACCTCCTGCACTCCTTGGAGTTCGGAGGGGATGGTCGATTCGTGCGCGGGAAGCCGACCGTAGGCTAGGAAGTTCGCGCTCTCGAGGACGGCGCCTTTCTCCGGCGGCGCGAAGTTATTGCCCTTGGTAAGGACGTCGCGGAGGATCAGAGAGCCGTAGGCGCGGCGAGGGAGTGACTCGTGCCAATCGCCGATGAACATATCGATGCGTCGGTCCTGGATATCTTTTTTAGCTTGGTAGCGGACGTACTCGGGACCATTAAAGGTATTGCCGCCCGCGCCCGCGGTGGAGACGGGAGGATGCGGCGCGACTTGCGCTTCAGCTGGAAGCAGCGAAAAGCCGAGAACTACAGTCAGGAGGCCGAAGCCTTTGCGGAAGAGGCGAGGAATCTGCGGATAACTTCTGATCATTTTGATGCCGGCCTTCGCATTATGTAACTGATTGTGTTCGGACATTACGCGTTCCTTATTGAATCGAGCTATTGCGGCAGAGCAAATGCAATTACGGAGTCGCCGCTGGTGCGGTCGTAGTAGCTTCCACCGGTGGCGACCGTGATTACGTATTGGCGGCCGTCTTTGCCCTGGAAGGTCATGGGAGTGGTGTATGCGCCGGTCTCAAGCTTGGTGACCCATAGCTCCTTGCCAGTTGCGGCGTCGAATGCGCGGAAGCGCTGGTCGTTGGTTGCAGCGATAAAGACGAGACCGCCGGCGGTGGAGATGGAGCCGCCGTAGTTCAAGGAGCCGGTTCCGTGGATGCCCTTGGCTTCGAGCTCTTCGATGATACCGAGCGGAACCTTCCATGCGACCTCGCCGGTGTTAACGTTGATGGCCCACAGTTGGCCCCAGGGAGGACGCTGGCAGGGCCAGAACTTCTCCTGGTTCCAGAACCTGGCGTAGACGCCCCAGGGGCTGGTGCGCTCGTAGGCTGGGTTTGCGCCGTCTTCGGACTTCATGATCTTTCCTACGTCCGCGAGGTCGACGGTATTAATGAAGAGGTAGCCGAGCTTCGCGTTGTAGGACATGCCGGGCCAATTTGTAACTCCGATGGTTCCTGGGAACATGACGGTCAGATGTGTCCCGAAGGGGGTGAAGGGGCCGCCAGTCTTCATGCCTCCCTCTGTGGCCAGAAGATCGGTGCAGATCTTTTGATGTTCGGGGCTAACTGTTGCGATTTCATCGGGGGTGAAGCTGCTGCGTCCGAGTTGCTGGGGCTTCAAGGGAAAGGGTTGGGTGGGCCAGCTATGTTCGCCCGGGACGTCGCTCTGCGGGACGGGACGCTCCTCGACGCCATAGATGGGGCGTCCGTTTCTGCGATCCAGGATGTACATGAGGCCAACCTTGCCGATGATGGCTACGGCGGGGATCTTGTGGCCCTTGCTCATTACGTCCATCAGAACGGGGGCGGATTGGAGGTCGTAGTCGGTGACGTCGTGGTGGACGGTCTGGAAGTACCAGGCCAGCTTTCCGGTGTCGGCGTGGAGGGCTACGAGGGAGTTTCCGAAGAGGTTTTTACCTGCGCGGTCGGCTCCGTAGAAGTCGAAGCTTGGGGAGCCGTAGGGGAGGAAGACCAGGCCGCGCTTGGCATCGACGCTCATCAGGCCCCAGACGTTGGTGCCGGAGCGGTTCTTCCAGCTCTCTCCGGTCCAGGTTTCGTTGCCGACCTCGCCGGGATGAGGGACGGAGTGAAAGCGCCATGCCAGCTTGCCGGTGTGGACGTCCCAGGCGCGGGTGTCGCCCGAGGTGCCGATGCCGGGGGATTCCTGCACCTGTGCTCCTGTGATGACCAGATCTTTGTAGATGGAAGGGGGCGAGGTCATGTCGTAACGGGCGTCGGGAAAGCCATTGTCTACGCCGACCTTCAGGTTGATGGAGCCGTTCTCGCCGAAGCCGGTGGAGGGCTTGCCAGTCTCTGCGTTGAGAGAGAGCAGGCGGCCGTCGCTGGTACCGAAGAGGATGGAGGCGGGCGTGGTCTTGTCTCCGGGCCAGTAAGTGACGGCTCGCCCTGCGGGACGTCCCTTGTCGAGCTTGAAGGTCCAGATCTCTTTGCCGGTCTCGGGCTCGAGGGCCACGACCGTGTTGTAGGGCGTGGGCATGTAGAGAACGCCCTTGACGACGATCGGCGTGGCCTGGGAGTTGCGGCGACCACCTCCGCGTCCCGCGGCTGCTGCGGCTGTCGAGGCGGGGCCATCTTTCTTGAGGTGGTAGGTCCAGGCGCGGGTGAGGTTCTGCACGTTATGCGTGTCGATCTGCGTGAGCGGGGAGTACCGCGTGCTGGAGTCGTCGTGGCCGAACATGGGCCAATCGGACTGACCGAACGCGAACGGCGCACAAGAACAAAGCAGACCAACCGCTACGGAGAACAATCTCAATCTCAAAGGACCAACCTTTCTACAGCTATGCCTTGCACCTGGCAGCCTTGATACGTTTGAAGCACTTGCGGAGAGAACCGGATGGGATCGCTCGCGGGAACAATGTCCAGCAAGGGGACGTCAGTGGAATTGCCTCGCTAAGCTTTGTGGCTCAAGAGTTTACGCTGCGAGGTTAATTTTAGTTGAGCAGTTTTCCGCTTGCCCAACAAGCGAAATAGTACGAAATCCATGCAGGGCCTCATCGTGCTAGATTCATCTGGACCAGTGGCATCTGTTTTTCGGATGCTATCTCTCCGTGCGTTTGGAGGCTGCGGCACAGCGGCGGAGCAGTTTCGCAAGCAGGAGCAGACTTGCCTGTATCCTTCTCATTCGGGACAGGGAGTCGATCTCCGCGATGGAGTATCTATGAACAAACTTTGGCCCAGCGCGGCGGCGGCGCTGGAAGACATCACCCGCGACGGCATGCTGCTGGCGCTCGGCGGCTTCGGGCTCTGCGGCATTCCGGAGGCGCTTATCGCCGGGCTGCGCGATACCGGCGTCCGCAACCTGACCGTCGCCAGCAACAACGCCGGCGTTGATCATTGGGGGTTGGGGCTGCTACTCGAGACTCGCCAGATCCGCAAGATGATCTCCAGCTATGTGGGGGAGAACGCCGAGTTCGAACGGCAGTATCTGGAGGGCGAGCTTGAGGTCGAGTTCTGCCCTCAAGGCACTCTCGCCGAGCGCATGCGGGCGGGCGGCGCGGGCATCCCCGGCTTTTACACTCGCACCGGCGTTGGGACTCTCGTTGCAGAGGGCAAGGAGCAGAAGGAGTTCGACGGCGTCACCTATATCCTCGAGCGTGGCATTCAGGCCGATCTTGCGCTGGTGAAGGCCTGGAAGGCTGATCTCCACGGCAATCTCATCTACCGGCGAACCGCCCGGAACTTCAATCCGCTGGCCGCTACCTGCGGCAGGATCACTGTCGCGGAGGTCGAGATTCTGGTGGAGCCGGGCGAACTGGATCCCGACGAGATCCATACGCCGGGGATCTTCGTGCAGCGCCTGGTCCATAATCCTTCCCCTGAACAGCGAATCGAACGACGCACCACACGAAAGGAAGAACCGTGGCCCTGACTCGCAACCAGATGGCAGCCCGCGCCGCCGAGGAGCTGCGCGACGGCTTCTACGTGAACCTCGGCATCGGCATTCCCACGCTGGTCGCAAGCTACATCCCTGCTGGGATGACGGTCATCTTTCAGTCGGAGAACGGTCTGCTGGGGATGGGGCCGTTCCCTCTCGAGAAGGACGTCGACGCCGACCTCATCAACGCCGGCAAGGAGACTGTGACCTTCATCGACGGCGCGTCGACCTTCTCCAGCGCCGATTCCTTTGCGATGATCCGGGGCGGCCACATCGATCTCGCTATCCTTGGCGCGATGCAGGTCTCGGAGCGAGGAGATCTGGCTAACTGGATGATCCCGGGCAAGCGCGTCAAGGGCATGGGCGGAGCGATGGACCTGGTCTCGGGCGTTCGCCATGTCGTGGTCATCATGGATCACACCGCGCAGGATGGCAGCCCCAAGCTGCTCCGCGAGTGCACCCTGCCACTGACTGGGACCAGCGTGGTAAAACGCATCATTACCGATCTCTGCGTCCTCGACGTCACTCCCGCGGGCTTCGAGGTGATCGAGCTCGCCCCTGAGGTCACTCCGGAACAGATCACCCAATACACAGGCGCGCCGGTACGCTTCAAGCTCACCTCCAATGGAGTGTCCCAATGAAACCTGTCATCCTGGCGGCGAAGCGTACTCCGATCGGCTCCTTTTTAGGAGCGTTTAAGAATCTGCCGGCTGTCGAGCTTGGAGTCGCGGCTGCGGCGGCTGTGCTGAAGGGCCTCAATGGTAGCGACGTCGCCGATGTCATCGTCGGCAATGTGCTTCAGGCCGGGCAAGGCATGAACCCTGGGAGGCAGATCGCGCTCAAGGCTGGGCTGCCTTTTCATGTTCCGGGCCAGACTGTGAACCGCGTGTGCGGAAGCGGCATGCAGGCGGTGGTCGATGCGATCCACGGCCTGCTCGCGGGCGATGGCGAGCTTTACCTAGCGGGCGGGGTAGAGAGTATGTCTCGCGCTCCTTACCTTCTGCCACAGATGCGGGCTGGAAACAAGATGGGGGATTCTTCCGTGCTCGACAGCATGGTTCACGACGGTTTGACCGATCCGACCCACAGCTACCATATGGGGATTACGGCGGAGAACGTTGCGGAGCGATGGGCGATCTCACGCCAGGAGCAGGATGCATTCGCGGTAGAGAGCCATCGGCGGGCCGCCGCGGCCCAAGCGAGCGGCAGCTTCAAAGAAGAGATTGTGGCGGTGGAGGTCTCCTCGCGAAAGGGAGTCATTGTGGTCGACGCGGACGAGAGTGTGCGCGCGGATTCTAGTTTGGAAGCACTCGCGAAGCTCAAGACGGTCTTCCGGAAGGAGGGCGGCACGGTGACGGCTGGCAATGCCAGCGGCCTCAACGATGGTGCGGCGATGCTGGCGATCGCGTCTCCTGCTTACGCCCAATCGCAGGGCCACGCTCCGCTGGCGGAGATCCTTGGCTACGCCGCGACGGGAGTGGATCCGGCGTTCATGGGCATTGGACCTTCGGCGGCGATCCCGCCGGCGTTGAAGCGGGCCGGACTTCGCCTGGAGGACATCGATCTCTTTGAGCTGAACGAAGCGTTTGCCGCTCAGTCCATCGCCGTGTGCAGAGATCTCAATCTATCGCCTGAACGGGTCAACATCTCTGGCGGAGCGATCGCGCTGGGTCACCCCATCGGGGCGTCTGGCGCTCGCGTCATCGTTACCCTGTTGCACAGCCTGCGAGCCCAGAAGAAGCAGCACGGAGTGGCCAGCCTGTGCATCGGCGGAGGGATGGGGATCGCACTCGTACTCCGCGCCTTGTAGGAGACGGATTGTGGCTAGATAAACTCATCGAGCCAGGCGATGATCTCTTCATTTTCTCCGATGAACTGTCCGAGCCGCCGGTAGCTTTCGAACTGCGACTCTGTAAACCATTGGTTCAAGGTTGAGTCGCTAGGAAAGCTCTTATGCTCCCGCTTGTAGTTGAGGATGTCCGCCGGCTCCTTGCCTGTTAGGGTGGACTTTATGTAGAGGATGTTTCCGTGGACTGGCTCAGGCGGGTCCTCACCATGAGTAGCCTGGCCTGCGGGATATTTGATCTTTCCTATGGCGAAGGCGCATTTGCTCAAGCCATCGGGGCCAGGGATGATCGCGTCCAGATCGAGGGAGACCTCGACGCCAAAGTCGATACGGCACTTGCGAATCGCCATGCCCAATCCTTCGAAGACGAACGCATGGTCCTCCTCTGCGTCGCAGATGATGATGTTCCGGCACCGGCGGCGCACCAGTTCGTAGAGGCCCATGTTGTCGAAGTGGCCGCCATCGGAGAGATTGATATAAGGCGCATCGTCGGACACTTCGCCGAAGAGCTCGCGAAGCAGATAGGGGAGTCCGATGACGGGCGTTGGACCGGACATACGTGTAAGCAAGTCCAGCCGCTGATTGCGCGGATTGGGGACCCACCATCCGAGCCTCACATTGAAGATCGTCATCAAAAACGCCATGGCTGGGTTGGTGTGAAATCCCTCGTTGGGGCTCTCTGACGCGCCTGAGGTCGCAACCGCCGTAGAGAGGTGCGGGCCACCCTGGGGGATGGCGAAGCGGTTGGTCGGGAAGTAGCCGTTGAACTGGACCGCCCTGCTGGCACCCTCCGTCCATCCGACGTCGTAGCCGCAGAAGAGCGGCGTGAATGCGAAGGATGCGCCCTTGCGCTCCTGGTAGGCGAGATCTTCTCCGAAGGAGAGATTCAGCGTTGCGCAGAGGATCGGAAACGGACCTTGGTATTTAGGTGGCACATCTTTCTTACGCCAGAGCGAAGGATTTCCTTTTCCGAACGCTTGCGGCAGAAGGTCCACGAGCCGCAGCCGTGCATCGCTGCGTGCGAATCCTGTGAATGCGTTTGGGCGGCGATCCGGGTTCGAGGCTCCTGCATAGCAACGTGCGAGACGATCACGATACGCGGCGCTCAGGGAGAAGTCGTTGATGTCCACGCGCCAACTGAAGAAGAGAGCGACAAAGCCGAGGGAGACGAAGGCCACGAAGAACGACGGGTATCCAGGCGGGAGAACGCTATCGAGGACCCATGCCAAGGCAAGCATCAGGCCCACCAGGAAGACCGGAGGACCGGCGGTGACCAGGTAGTCCAAGGGACTGGGGGAGGCGTTCTCGCTGTCCTCCCCGGTGGTGGATCCGCTCTTGCCTGCGAAGAGGCTCGCGACAGTTGTTCCAACCCAGCCCATCACGGCAGCACTGAACAACTTGTGAAGATGGAAGAATGCGGTGACGAGAGCCGGTCCAAGCAGCGAACAGCCCACAACCGCGAGCCATACAAATCCGGCGAGGAAGCTGAGTGCGCGCAGACGGGCGAGCCACTCTCGCCTGGCGTTGTCCATGCATCTTCCGATTACTCCAATCGCCAGATCCAACGGGATGAAGATGGCGGCCAGCAACAGGATTGGCACGAAGACGATGGAGAAGCGTGTGAGCACACCGTACGGCAGCAGGATCGCACTGAGTACAAGGATCAGCCGCGCGATATGGATCAGGACGAGCGTCGATCCGACAGCGACTACGACCGCTGCCGCGGAGGGAATGACTCGCCTGTTTCCCTGCGGAATGGACCATGCCAGGGAAGCTATCAGCAAGGCCTGGCCAAGGAGGAAGGCGATCAGGATATGGCTCAGTGGCGGTTCCAGCGGCGTCCATGGCGCCAAGGTGTAGTGACGCAGCCAATAGACGACGTTGTCCGCGACTCCAGGACTTGCAGTCTTCGGTGCGGGATCGCTGTTGCTCGTGGTCGCGGTCGGCTGCGGCGCGAGAGTGTGAAGCTCCTGCACCAGGCGGGGAATGCCGGTGGGCGCGGGCGACGTCGCATCGGGCGGCTTGGAGACGAGGTCTGGAAACGCCGAGCGATATAAGAATGGGGAGACGGTAAATATCGCGCCGGCGATGGGCAGCAGGATCAGCAGCAGAACTCTCGTTCCGCCGAAGCCGACCATCTTGTTCCCTCCTCCGCGTTTTCCCTTGCGCATTCCCAACGGCAGAGTGATCGCCGCGACAGCAAAGAACAGTACCGTCACGATCGCTGGCGCGAGGCTCCCGGTCAACGGGGATGAGGTCTGGCTCGACGGATCGAAGTGGTACAGCAGGTTGAAGTGCGGAAGCAGAAGCACGAAGAGCAGGGTCGAAAGAACGATGATCTGGTTTAGAAATGCGTTGCGAAGCCATATGCTGACCGCAACCCAGGTATCGGCGGTGAGCAGGCCCTTTCTAGGAGTGAGGTAGTTCGAGTAGCGGCGCAGCCAGCGGATCGGGTCGGGCCACGAGGTTCGTGTGGAACTCCACGGCAGTGGACTTAGCTGCTCCTCGACTTTGTTCAGGTCCTCGCACTCGATCCAGGACGCGACGAATTGATGGATGTATCCGCCGCCAGATACGGTCGAGAGATAGTCGAACTTACCCAGCTTCCGGCGGCTTGCGAGCGCCTGCAGGATTCCGAGGTTGAACGTCGCGGAGCGGATGCCTCCGCCGGAGAAAGAGAGGCCCTTCTGATTCGACGCGAAGGCCGCTCTGTAGACATCCGCTGGCGGACCGTCCGCCTGCGTGTTCGCAGGTGGCCAGAGCCCCCGGGCTTGCATCTCCTGCTCGAGCAGCCATTTGCTTGGCGGGTACTCCAGCAGCGAAGAGAGACGCGCCTGGCCAGAGACGTTGGGGATGAGGTAGCTCTGCGAGATGGTACCCACGTCGAGCGTCGAGGGCTCTGGCGCACTCTCTCCCATGGCAGCTCTCCAGGACTCCAGAGAGAGCCGTTCAGGATAGGCGCTCTTCACATGAACGGCCAGGGCGTTGCAGAAGTGCAACGCCGGCTGGGAGGCAGGATCGACGACGAGTTCGGGCGAGTGATCCGACTGGTCTGAGGGAGTCATGGATGGTCCTCCGGGATGTTCTCTACACTTCGCATCGTGATGCTCTGAAATTCAAGAAGCGATGAGTTCCTCTCGGAGCAAAGCAATATGCGTACAACACGTCGCCCACGCAGATGCGCGGGCGACGTTACAACGGTCTGGCCTCAGAACGTCTTGATGAACTCGATCAGCGCCTTCTTGTCCGAGTCGCTCAGGCCGGGCTCCTCCCCCAACATGTCTGTGCCAAAGTAGTGTCCTTTGTTGACGACAAAGTCCGGGCACTTATTGAACTTGATCAGGTCGGGCTCCACGTCCGCGAAGATCTTTTCGACTTGCTCGTCCGTAGGATTAGGAGGTAGCTTCTGGAGGCCGTGTTTCAACCGGATGACGAGACTGAGCACTCTTGCATTGTGCTCCAGCCGCTCCAGCCGGTTGGTGCTGTCGCTCATCAGATCGAGGTTCGACAGCAGGTTTACAGGAGTTCCCTTGGGGATCGGGCCGATCTGGATGCCATCTTCGCTGAAGAGCCACGGAGCGAGGAAGTGCTCGAACTTCGTTCCGCTGGTAAGCGGCTCGGGAAGGAAGCCCGAGGCCACCCGCAGATAGCTCTGCTGCGTGGTGCGATAGACCAGGTTAGGTTCGTTGCCCTTGAGGATGCCGTCCTTGGTGCGCTTCTCCGGCCACAGTAACTGCTCGATGGCATCGTTGAAGCTGCGCATCCTGGCATCTACCGAAGGGCTCGACTCGAAGTGTCCGATGGAGTTGTTGAGCAGCAGCGGCGTGGTGGACCAGACGCTGATCAGGCTCGGGACTCGCGTGTAGCCGCGTCCTCCGCCGGGCATAACGTATTCGCTCTCCTTGCCCGTGTATGGATCGCGCACCGGGATGCTGCCGACCGAAGGAAGATCCTTATAGGTCTGCGAGGTGAAGTTATCCCAAATGTTGTTGGCCAATCCGTTCGTCGCAAGTGGGCTGCAGGCGTTCGTGCGCAACAGAGACAAGGGAATGCGAGCATCGGTGGAGAGAAAGTTGTCCTTGAGGAAGTCATCCTTCAGAACGATCTCCCGCATCTTCGCCTTGAAGTCGTCGGTCTGCGTCAACTTCCAGTACTTGTCCCAGCAGTCGAGATAGCCTTTGCCAGAGCAGCCAGCCAGCCCTTCTCCCGGAGCCATCTCCGGCAGCTTGCTGGAGTGGCATCGTGCGCAACGCTCCGCGAATACGATCTTGCCACGCGTGAGCACGGCCTTGTCCTTCGTGAGGTAAGCCTCGCCTCCAGGGGCGTCCGCGAGATGATGCGCGTCGGTGCTCTTCAGCATGAAGAGGGCGAGATCGGCGGTCTGATTCTCGTTCGCCTTCCAGTAGCTCGAGTTCTTCTCCGCGACTGCGATCTCGATCGGGGTTACCTTCTTGCCGCCGATCAACGCGTTGAAGTGCTCCAGCCACTCTTCGCTGAAGAGGCCGATGTTGAGGTACACCCGATTCAGCGCGCCGAGTGCACCGACGGAGTCCGCACCGTCCTTCAGGACGTGTGGCGCCAGCACCATGTCAGGGGCCTTGTAGTACCGCGCGAGCTCGTTGTCCGCTGGGACGTAGTCGTTGAACTGCTTGTTGTTCAAGCCGCCGCCGGCGAGCTTCTCCTGGCCCCACCGCGAAGCCATGTCGAGACGCGCCCGCAGGCCGTAGATGGCATTCATGGTGCGCGGGTTGTTGATGTTGTCGGTCGACACCAGCGATGTATCGAGCGATCCCGGCTGCGAGGAGTGGAAGAGCTGGAAGACGAAGCTGCTCTGGTCCGCCTCCCATCCGAAGATGCGGTCGATCCAGAAGTACTGTGCTCCGACCATCGAGCTTAGGTTCTCCCACTTCGGATTCTCCGGATCGGCTGGTGGCTTGAGCGGATTCGGTCCGACGTGGCAGAACCCGCAGGACATGCCCACGCGATAGGGCTTAATCAGGTTGCGGTCGTTGTAGTAGCTCTTGTCGGTGTAGTAGCGGACCGGGTCCCAATGCGCCTTGGCCTTCTCGTCGAACGATGGATTGGGGAAGAGGCGCAGACCGACGATGCCAGTTCCATAGCCGTAGTACGACCCGACGGGAACGGTCGTCCCGCGCGCGCCGATCTTGACGCCGGGATATTTCTTCTCGTCCTCGAAGGGATCGGGGCCGCACTCTGCCTTCCGCTTGTCGAGCCAAAGCCCGAAGCGGTTCGGATCAGGACCCGTCGCCTTCTCGTAGCAGGGCTCATTCACCAGCCCGAGGTAGTTCCACCGATTGTCGCGGCTCGCCGGCAGCCCGGGGCGCGAGGAGAGGGTCTTCAAAAAATCGAGCGACTCAAGACTCTTCGCCGAGATGATGTCCCAGAAACGATCGTTTCCGGCCGACCAGACGATCCAGTTGTTCCGGCCCTTGACCTCGTCCGTGGTCAACTTGATTCCACCATCCATCTCGTGGAAGTAGTCTTCGTCCGCGGCTGGCATGCTCTCCGCCGAGCGGCCTGCCTGCATCGCCTCATCCTGCACCTTGCCGGCCTTCGATTTTGGCAGCAGCAGGGCCGCCGCAACCATCACGACGATCACGACCACCACCGCGCCCACTAGAAGAAGCAGTGCAAGAAGCCAACGATATCTTTTTTTCTCAGCGTAAGGTTCTGAACTCATGCTTCTCCTCCGGTATATTCCGCGGCTTTCAGTTCTTCATTACGGCCCATTCCACTGCTACACGATCAGGGACATAGCGACTCAGAATGGTACGTGGCACTCAAGACGAAGTAACCCAAATTCAGACCACTTATTCCACGGATAATCCCGTATGTGGTGATTATGGAAGTACTTTTCTCCAACACAGGAATGTTCCCGTACGTATCGGCTGATCGGACATAGCACTTTTTTCTCAGCAGAGAGTTCGGAGCTCATGCCTGTCCTCCGTTGCTCTCCGCAGCCTTCAGGTCCTCCAGGATGACGTCGCTCGCCTTCTCCGCGACCATGTAGATCGCGCTCACGATGAAATAGCCCGGGATGTGCGGGAAGACGGATGCATCGACGACACGCAGATTCTTCGTCCCATGCACACGGAAGCGGCTGTCGAGTACGGACTTGGGATCTTCCTTGGGCCCGATCGGATTGGTGCAGGAGGCATGATGCCCCCAGGCCTCGCGTTGGATGAAGTCCGCGATCTCGTCGTCCGAGTTGCAGTCGGGTCCCGGCCACACCTCTTCCATACCGACCGTTTTTTTGATGTTGTGATTCATCTCCCGCGCAAACTTCACCCCGGCGATCACCGAGCGCAGATCGTCCTTCTCCGCGTCGTTGCCTTCGCCGAAGTAGTGGAAGTGGATCGAAGGTGTATCCCGCGGATCGTCGCTGCGCAGCTTGACCTCTCCCGCGGTGTTCCTGGTATGCGCCTTTAGAATCGCCCAGGTAAACATATCCTGGTAGCGCTTTAGCGCGCCGGAGTAGCCCGGATAATAGCCCTTGAAGTAAGAGGGCAGCCCGAAGACGAACAGGTCCGGATCGACCTTGTCCGGACTCGACCGCTTCGTCACGGCAATGGCAGCTCCATTCGTGGTGTAGACGCCTCTTCCCCGCTCCCAATCCTTGAACGCGGGATCGGGCGGGACGCCATCCTCCGGCGCGTTGAACGAGGCTCCCTTCAACAGCGCGAAGGGCTTCTCCATCTTCGAGATCACGCCGACCTCATAGCGATCCTGCAGGTTCCGGCCCACGCCCGGGAGATGGACCACCGGAGTGATGCCGAACTTCCGCAGCTCCGCCTCATCGCCGACTCCCGAGAGCATGAGCAACTGCGGGCTGTTGAAGGCTCCCCCGCACAAAATCACCTCATGCTTCGCCCGCACCGTCACTTTCTCCGTTGCGGCGTCCGAGGGGGTACGCGAGGCGCGGTACAGCTTCGAACCCACGAGATACTCCACCCCGTCCGCCCTGTTTCCATCGAAGACCACCCGCGAGACCAGCGCGCCGGTCTGGATCTTCAGGCGTCCCTGGGTCTCCGCCACGGTCTTCAGCAGCCTCTCCCGCGTCCCGTTGCGAACGCCGGAGCGAGTCGCCAACGGCGTAAGAGAGACTGCCTCGCGGCCCTTGCTGGTTACGGTTCGCCAGTCGTTAGGATCGAACAGCGTCTCGATGTCCAGGCCGAGACTCCCCAGGTGATGCGCCAGTCCGGTCACCGCCGCGACGGCCACCAACTTCAGCAGCTCGATGTCCTTCAGGATCATCCCGGCGCTTGCTACCTCCGTATGTAACCATCCGGCGTAGCCATGCCGTCCCGGGTTGGTCCCCTGTCCGTGCAACACACCCCAGAAGGCCTCTTTGAATCGCTTCCAGCCAGTGACGTAACCGCACTCTTCCAGGCGCTCGAAGTAGGTCCGCATCTTCTCCGGCGACCAGGAGTGGTCTCCGGTCAGGGCCCGTATCTTCTCCCAGTCGCTGTTTTGCGGGTAGACCGTGATCATCGCGTTATGCGCCGTGCAGCCGCCCAGCGTGCCCGCTCGCGGATACAGCACGCCCTCGCGCTCCGCGACATACTTGGAGTCCTTCTGCTGCATCGCCTGGTTGTCGTAGTGACGGACAAAGAAGTCCCAGCTCATCACTGGGTCTTCGCTGGCGAAGGGATGAAAGCACGGAATGCGATAGTTGAAGTTATTGCAGTCTTCCCCGGCCTCGAGCACCAGGACGGTATAGCCTGCACGCGCCAGATTCGCGGCCACAGGGCCGCCACCCGCGCCTGAGCCAACCACAATAAAATCGTACATTTCATCTGCCACAGAGACCTCGACTCGGTTCGAAATGCGCAGCATGGCCCGGTCGGACAAAAGACAATTTTAAAAACGAGTTGTTAATTGCTGCCACTAAAACAGGGAATGGTCGTGGTGTCAAGTGCTGTATGATCTGGCCTAATAACCGGTCCAATGAGATTGGTAAGGTTCCGGAGAGTTACTCATGTTGCTGCGGCGTTCTTCTTTCATGCTCCCCTTGCTGGTCTTTCCGCTGTTGATCGGCTGTGTCCCCAACAAAATCTATCGTCCAGGCCCTGCCGCAGTAGAGACCGCGCCCATCGTGGCCGGCTCTACCACTCCCGCACACTTCAAGCTCGGTGTCATCGAGTTCGACGACATGGGAGAGTCGTGGGAGAAATGCACCTCACTTACCGATCCGTCGAACTGTCAGCTCACCCGCACGCTCGATCTCATCCACAAGGAGAAGGAGTCCGGCCACGATGTCATCGTCGTCGTCTTCACCCACGGCTGGAAGAACAACGCATCGCCCGGGAACGAAGAGAAGAAAAACCTGCGCGACTTCAAGCTCCTGATGGAGCAGCTCTCGAGCGGTGAGCCAACTCTGCTTGCGAATATGCAGAAGGATGCCGGGCAGTCCTCTCCGCCACAAAAGGCGCGTTCCTACATCGGCGTCTACATGGCGTGGCGCGGACAGTCCCTTGCGGGCGATGTGGTCACCACCTTCTGGAACCGCCGCGATGCAGCGCAACGCGTCGGCAGCTCCGACTTCGCCGAAGCGATCTACCGCATCATGGGAGCCACGAAAGAGAACAGCCCCAACTCGCGCATCGTCGTCGTAGGCCACTCCTTCGGAGCCCGTGCACTGGAGACCGCGCTCACCAACACCTTCGTCAGCCTGCTCGTTCCGCAGCCCGACAGCCAAGGCCAGACCCATCCCCTCGAACTGCTCTCACCCGCCGACCTCATCCTCTACGTAAACTCCGCCAACGACAGCTTTCGCACCAAGCAGATGATCGAGCTGATGAAGCGGACGAACTTCCGCGTCGAACGTCAGGACGGGGTCGGTGGACAGTACGAGGGCCCGCTCTTCCTCTCCGTCACCTCCACTGGAGACAGCGCGACCGGCGTCGCCTTTCCGCTCGGCCAAAGCCTCTCCGCTCTACGAAAGTCCTTTCGCGGCGTCTATGGAGACGCCGCTCCCCAGTCACCGTCCCAGAAGACCTTCTTCACCCAGACCCCAGGCCACATCCCTTACCTCCGCAGCCACGAGGTTCGTCCGATCACCCTTCCCTGCCAGAGCCAGGCTGAGCTCTTCCGCTTCGACGTGAAGGGACAGTGCTACGAGTTGACTCCGGTGGAGCGCCGCTGGAACGACTCCCCCTTCTGGGTCGTCACCGTCCCGCCGACCATCATCCGCGATCACAGCGACATCTTCAATCCATCCTTCTCCACCATGATCATCGATCTGCTGGAACACTATCGCGTTCTGGATAGCCCAAAGGCAACGACGATGGTTCGCACTCACTGAGGAGCAATGTAATATTCTCGATGTCCCAAGTCCGAGCCCTAAACCGGCGCCGCTGAAAGGCAATCATGCACGAGCTCTCGATCGCAATCAGCATGATCGACCAGATCCAGGAGGAGTCGGAGAGCCGCGGTGGCCTTACCGTCAAGGCCGTTCACCTCTCCCTCGGTCTGCTCTCCGGAGTCGACAAGGACGCTCTGCAGTTCTGCTACAAGGCCGCATGCCAGGGGACGTTCCTCGAAGGATCGCAACTCGTCATCGAGGTGGTACCCATCGTCCTCTACTGTCCGGCTTGCCTCACGGAAAGCCGTCCCGTATCGATACAGCAGCTCGCATGCCCTGAGTGCCGCACAGCCGGACGGGTCATTCGCGGACACGAACTCGAAGTCGCATCCCTGGAGGTGGCAGCATGAGTGATTCTCCCCGCCTCATCGAAGTGAGAGCGAAGGTGCTCAAGCAGAACGATCTTCTGGCCAGAAGTCTTCGCGAGCGCTTCCACGCGGCAGGAGTCTACGTCGTCAGCTTCGTCTCGAGTCCCGGCTCCGGCAAGACCCGCTTCCTCGAAGGGCTGCTGACTCTCGTGGGCCGGCAGCATCGCGTCGCAGCACTGGTCGGCGACCTTGCCACCGAGAACGACGCCATGCGGCTCAAGCGTGCCGCCTCGCGCGTCCAACAGATCACCACCGGCACCATCTGCCATCTCGACGCATCGATGATCGAGACGGCCATCCAGTCGTGGGATCTGGCCGAACTGGATCTACTCTTCATCGAGAACGTAGGCAATCTGGTCTGTCCCTCCAGCTACGATCTGGGAGAGGATCTTCGCTTCGTCCTGCTCTCCACCACCGAAGGAGAGGACAAGCCGCTCAAGTATCCGACCATCTTCAACACCGCCGATGTAGCTCTCCTCACCAAGATGGACATGGCCGAAGCCGCGGACTTCGACCGCGACGCCGCGCACCGAAACATCCAGAGCGTGAGGCCGGGTATGAGCGTCCTGGAGGTCTCAGCCAAGACAGGCGAAGGCATGGAGGCAGTAGCGACACTTCTTGGCGATAGGCTGGCCGCCTCCCGCAACAGCCTTACGGTGCAGGCTGCACAATCGTGAGGGCCGGAACCCGCCGCGTCAGTACGCCTTGTTGTATCCGCAGCGGCTGACCGACCATCTTCGCCTTGGCAGGAGCAGGGTTCGTCTCTATCGAAAGGCGCATATGGCGTGTACTCAGGTCCGACATCCCGGCCGCGCCGTAGATACAGGCAGCCTGCAGATAGAGCCGCGCCGAGACCGCACCCGAGGCCAGCGCCTTGCTGATCCAATCCAGCGCTTGCGTCACCTCGCCGACGCGATAGAGCGCCCAGGCCAAGTCGCCCTCCGTCGCATAGTTGCTGCGGAGCGCGATATCCTTCCGCGCCCACTCCACGGCCTCTTCTCCGCGTCCCGCCAGCTCGCAACACAGGTCGACGAGCAAGTGATAGTAGTGAACCTCTCCGCGCGAGGCCGATTCGAGGTAGTGCTCCAACGCCCTCGTCTTCCACGGAAGCGCCGAGGCATGCTCTCCCGACAAAGAATAAAGATCGCCCAAGGCATGCTCCCACTCCGGCCTTGGCGAGGCCTCATAGAGCCGTGTGTATCCCGCGATCGCCTCTGCGAAGCGTCCCTGTGTGCCAGCCAGTTCGGCCATCCGCTCCGCAACCAACCAATAGCCCGGGTAGGCTCTCTCCGCCCGCTCGTAGTGGATCAGCGCTTGCTGGTGCCTTCCCCGCTGGAAGTTCATCGACCCGCGCTGCAGCTCCAGCCATGCGAACGAATACATCTGCTTTGCGGTGAGCTCATCCTCGGCTGAGACATAAAGCCGATCCGCCTCGTCGACATCTCCCATCGCATACGTCAGATGCGCGAGACGAGCGAGCCCATCCCATGTCGTCTCCTCCGCCAACGCCAGTTGTATCTCCGCTCGCGCCTCATCGTAGCGTCCAGCTTGCAGCAGCACATCGGAGTGCACCAACCTCCCTTGAGTACACGTCCGCAGCGAGGCGTCCATGCCGAGACAAAGCTCGGCATCTGCGAATCGATGCAGCTTGAGTGCGATATACGCCTTCAGCAACCACAGGTCAGCGTGACGAGAGGCCGAGCCGATCGCCCCATCGATCACCTCATCCAACACCTTCAGGCCCGTGAGATCCCCCATCAACGACGCACGCTGAAAGCGGCGATAGAGCAGCCGTGTCTCGCGCTCGCTTCCCGGCGACAAGGCAGCCGCAGCCGCGCCCTCTGCCCGAACGAGCTCGTCGATCTCTCCCTCAATACGCTGCAAATCCGCCTGATACGCTGTCATGCTCTACCAGGGAGGAGCGATGTAGGGAAACTCGGTCAGAAACTCCTTGTCATTCTTCAGCGGATTCGGCGGCGTCTTCGGATCGATCGGAACCGCATCCCATAGCGCCTGGTTGTTCATGATGTCGATGTGATACTTGATTCCCTTGAAGCTCGCCGTCATATCCAAAAAGAGAGAGAGGAACCGCGTGGCGACCTGATCTTCCAGACGCCTTCCGAACGGCCAAGTCCCCGTCGTATCCATATCGATGGAGCAGACGTTTGGAATGAAGATCTCGATCGGACGCCGCAGCGGGATGTCGAGCTTCTTCGGATTCCACGAGTCGTCCGGCATGTTCAGCTCCTGGAACAGTAGCTTCTTCACCCGCGGAAAGGCCGTGGCCACAAGATCGTAGGTCTTGTACTTCGATACCGGTGAGTTATCGTGATCGAAGGCCGTCTCGATCCCCAGGGCGCTGATCGAAGGCCCAAAGCCCCACCCCAGATGAGCCAGCCGCTTCACAAAGTGTGGAGCCAACCAGAAGTTGTTCGCTCCCATCTGCCGGTTGTTCTCGCGCTCGCTCAACGCCGCATCTGCGAACGCCTGCCCATCCGTATCCACCAGCTTGTACGCCTTCAACTCTTCATCGAGCTTCAGTTGATCGACGAAAGCCCAGGGATGCTCGATCCAGAAAGGGTGATCGGGAATGGTCTCGATCTTATCCGCCGCCTTCCGCACCCAGCTCTCGCCCCACACATTGACGATGCGGTGCTCCTGCGGCGACGCGGTGATATAGGAGAGCGGAACCTCCATGATGATGGCGTTAATGTTTCTGCCCGCCTGTGCGTCCTGCCCCGAATACACAAACCGGAAGTTGCCGTTCTCGTCCTTCTTGAAGCTGTTGCCGGACCACGTCAAATCCCCCGCCGGAAGATCCTTCTTCAGCCCATGGCCCCACGTCGGAAGATTTGGATCGTAGTTAAAGAGGTCGTTCCCCTCCAGCTCCAGCAGCGTCTTCGGAATCTTCAACTCCCGCGCATCCGTCATCGTATGCGGGACGTGATAGAACTGCGGAGCATAGTTGATCGACCGGAAGAACCCTGGCAGATCGTTGAAGAACGCGTCGTCCCTGCCACCGACGAAGATCTTGATCGTCTGCCCGTCGGGAGCCTTCAGGTCGACGCTCTGATTCACATCGATCACCTGCGAAAAGCTCCCGCCAGGAAAGTTGATGAACCGGATGTGTGCCTTCTGATCCTGGTCGACCGTCACTCGTAGCTCGAACGGCTTCAGGATGCTCTCGTACTTGTGCTTGATCCCCTCGACATACTTCAACAGCCCTTCAAGACTGTGATCTTCCTTCGCGGGCCGCATAACCCGCTGATCCGGAGCGATCCGCAGCCGGTAGAGCATATCCGGATCCAGCTCGCCCGCCTTTGGCGTAGCCGAGAAGGTCAAGGCGATGACGACCTTCTCTCCGCCCGACACATCCGCGGACGGAAATCCGAAGATGTCATACAGGTCCGCCGCACTGACATCGATATCCGAAAAAATCGAATTTACCGCATTAGGATCATTATGGTCTGCCAAGGTATCGTCCTCGAATCCTCACCACTCAACCGGGATATTTTCGGAACTTGAAAATACTCTTTCGAGTTGCGGCTCGAAGCTACCAGCGTCTTTTTATGGTGTCAACGAATATTGCCACCGAAGAAGAGGATTGAAAGAGGCCATTCCGCGTAGAAAGACTCTCCACGCAAACATAGGTGGTGAGTCTGCGAATAGAAATTTACATGCGGCCATGTAAGTCAACAACGAGCTAGCAGCGGCGACACCTGCGTCGAACCGCACCAGCCACTCCCAAAACGCCAGGAGCCAGCAGCGCGAACGTCGAAGGTTCGGGGACAGGAGCCATCGAGTATGTAACATCCAACTCCACGGTATAAGGAATGGTCACCTGGCCACTCCCACCGATATAACCGCTCCAGTTCTCACCAGGAGTTGCCAGAAAGCCTCGAATGGTGCCATCCAATCCAAGGGTAAAGAAAGCGTCCTCGAGATAGACTTCGTTCCCATCGATGGTTGGCCGCGACAACCCGGAGATGTAGTCCGCAAACACAGACGAGGAACCTGTATTTGTAAAAGTAGGCGCGATTGAGGGTTCTCCGGTATCTGGCGGCGGAAAGCTTCCTCGTGTGTAAAGAAACCCCGTTCCCTCAATCGTTGTTGTGGGCGCGATGATTCTGGCAGTGGCCGAGCTGATCACGCTTCCCGCGGGTAAATAAAGCGAAAAATCGGGAACGTTGACAGTCACCAACGAATTTCCAAGCGAAGGGTAGTCAGTAATTTTTGGATGGTCTGTAGTGTAGGTGCCGTAATAGTTGTCGTTGGGACTCGAGATACTCGTCGTAACGCTTGCGTTAAAGGATGTCTGGAGGGTATCGGCCACGGCAAATGGCGCAAAGATAGAGAGTAAAGCCACCACAAAGAAGGATAGTAGTCGCATGATTCTAACCTCAGATGTTCGAGAATCCATTTGCGATGCCCACTGCATTCTGAGGGCCGAGGGTCTTGTAATGAATGGTTTGAGTTGCCGGGTTTAATGCAAAATCATGAGCAATTCGTTGCATATTGATGTGAAGTTAAAGGGAACTACGCGCCATTATCGAGGAGTCCGATAAAGCGATAACTTGCAGGGGTAATGGGGCATCACGATCAGGCCACTGCAGACTCCATAAGATCCAGGAGGACCACGTCAGCCTGACACGCCTATATGGATGGGTTTCGCTTCTAGCGGGAACAAAAACGCATAGCCAAACCTAAATCTCAACCCGGACTAGGTCCGCATTCTTATGAGAATTCGCTCTCTATTTTAGATGGCGGAGAGTGGGGGATTCTAAATCCTGCTCGGGATTATCTAAATAAGTCTTTTATTATCATTAAAATTTACGAGACTGCCATGTCATTGCTAGAATTTTGCTAGAATAAATCGAGGTTAAAGGCAAAAATGGCGAACAGAAAGGTCACGCTGTACTGGTTTTGCAAGACCCCGCAGGGATGGCGGCGAAAAGCCATTGTGCTCGGCTCTAACAACCGAATTCGCCACACCCACGTTATTGAGAACGGTGAGAACGGCGAGAAAAACGAGGTTTCCTACCCGACCGGACGTTATCAGTTGTGCCGGTACGAAGGCACGAAGCCGGTCTACATCGACGCTGGAACCCATCCAAGCAAAGCCTTGGCGCTGTGGCGCAAGGAAAGCAGCCTGTCAGTGGCTAAGAACGAGGCGGTTCATGCTGGGGCCAAGGTCGTCACCGACGAGAAGCGAGTCGAGATTCGACGTGCCGCAAATCTGTACATACAGGACTGCGAATATCGCAGGGCGCTCGAAGCAATGGGACAGGCCAAGCTCGTCATTGAAGAGTTCATGCTGGTCTGCCGGAAGACCTACATCGATGAGATTGTGAAAGAGGATATCTACCGCTTTCACCGGACACTTCGGGATCGAGGATGCGGCGACAGAACCGTGGCCAACAAGCACTTACGGCTGAAGTCGTTTTTGCGCTCTGCCGGATTTGATACCAAGTCAGCGGCGCTGTGGCCACCAGCACCAAAATATCCGAAAACACTGCCGGAAGTTTATTCGTGGGAGCAGGTGACGGCTATCCTTGCGGCGGCTGATCCGTATATGCGCTTGGTCGTCGAAATGGGCCTAAAGCTTGGTCTGCGGGATCAGGAGATGGCCCACGCCGAATGGCAAGACATCGATTGGACTCACTCGGTCTATCGAGTTCGCAGTAAGCCGCAGATGGAATTTATGGTCAAGGACTCTGAGGAACGCGACATTCCTATATCAAGCGACCTGCTTAGTAGTCTCAGACAAGCCAGAGTTCGGTATCCTGAGACCAAGCTGATCGTCGGCACAACTAATGACACACCGAACCGGAAGTTGCTGCGAACCCTAAAGCGATTGGCGAAGGCTGCTGGCCTGAACTGCAATCAGTGTGATGGCTGTAAGGGAAATTTGGGAGAGTGCGAACAGTGGTATCTTCACAAGCTCCGCGCCACCTATGCCACGACCCTGCTACGCAACGGCGTCGATCTGCGAACCGTGCAAGCCTACATGGGACACGCTGACATCGCGACCACGACAATCTATTTGCGTCCAGCGTCGACCAAAGAGGCACAGAGCAAGGTGGACGCGATTGATTGGTGTGGTGGCCTGTCTAAACTGGAGACGGAGCCGGTGACAGTCACCGTGAACTAGCCGGAGGGTCTGTGCCGCACTAGGGTTATCCCGCCAGAGACGCCTCCGACGCCGTGGCGGGCCGTTTCTGCGCGAACGTGGGGCGGTGTGGGCGGCCTGCACCAACCGGCGATACGCCGACGTCGCCAGACCATGCGCTGCTCTTCCGGCTCCAGCGAGGCGAGGGGTCGAAGCTGAGACTCCGAAGCGGGCACAATGTCTCCAATTGGAGACAAATTAGCGTTGACTTCTGCTGCATCCATCAACTGATACGCTTGTGGTCGACTCAGGCTCCACCGCTCGCGGCAGTAGGACTCGAAGGTGTCATGCGTACCTGTGAAGAGTGGGCAGGCTGCATCGCTGACCGTGCCGCCGCCCTGCTCGCCAGAGGCTCTATCCCCGTCCCGGCGCTCTCCGGTCGCGTGTGGGGTAACGTGGCGCGATTACGGGGGCCCGGTACCGAAGACGGGAAAGTTACTTCAACGCTTCATCCCTCCCAGGACGACTCCGCACCAAGAGAGATCCGTAGAGGCTATGCCAACGATGGTGTCGCTAAGTCGACTAAACTCGCTCTGCAATTTTTCGCGGTCGTTATTTTTACGAAAGTCATCTTGAATCGTGTTCCATCGTTTCTGTATCTCTCGATCCCTTACTTCTTTTGCCGTAAACAGGAGGCTGCCAAACGTCCTTCCCAATTCAGTATTGGCATCGTTGTAAGATACGGCCGACGGAAGAATCTTAGGATTCGGGCCGATAGCCGTCATCTCAATGTCTGCGTACCAATGCATCAATGCAATGTGCGTGACTGAAAGGGCTTTCAACAACTCGCGGCATTCCTGCTTCTTGCTATCTAAGACCCATTGTGTGCGCTGTCCAGAAACTGTGAGTATGTGCGTGAAAACACCGCCGCCAACGAAGGCAGCAACGCTGCTCAATATCCCCAAATACATGAACGCTCCAATAGGCATTGATGTTCGCCGCCGCCAATTTTACAGTAGAGCGGCGTCTGAGCAGTCTCTCTCTGGTAGAGTGCCCGCAAGGAGTAAACACAACAATGGCCGAACTCGAACATAATGCCTCAGAACCGGAGGTCGTGTACCACTACACCACCATGGACACGATGATGAAGATGGTCGAAGGAGCTTCGATCTGGGCCACAAGCATCAAGTTTCTCAATGACGTCTCCGAGGGAAATCACTACATCGATCTAATTCGAGAGCGCCTCCCCATCTATCGCCAAACTCGCCAGCTAGAAGACGAGTCGATATTCGACGAAGTCCTCCATAGCTCCAAAGTCCGTCCTGGATTGCGTTCGTTTGTTGCGTCCTTCTCGCGAGACGCTGACTCCCTGCCACAATGGCGTTCCTACTGTGCCAACGGAAATGGCGTCGCCATTGGATTCCGGGTAGAGTGCTTGAGGCGAGCGTTTCTCAAGCCAGAATCAGATGACCAGGCCCAAAGACCCTCCCGCATCAAGCCAACGATTACCTTCCAGGCGATCGATTACGTGGACGTTTCGCATGTTGAGTCTCTCGATGAAGATATAGAAAAGCTGGTCTCTTTGACCTTGGAAGTTAGAAACTCCTTGAAAACTCCAACCGTCGAGACCGGAGTGTCAGTTTTCTTCAGGCTAGTCCTCGAACGGATGGCATACTTCAAGAAACATCCCTCGTTCAGCAACGAGCGCGAGTACCGGTTACTCGTAGACCATGTGTTCAACGACTCGACACATGTTGAGTTCTGCCCAACAAGATCAACATTGAGACCTTATATCTCGTTGAATATCCCGCGACGACATTCAGGTCATGAAGGGCTCCCCAGACCACCCTTTGATTTGCGTTCGGTCCTGTCAGGAAGGTGGGATTTTATAGACCGTGTCGTAGTTGGCCCCACGGCGAACATCGATCTCTCGGTCGAATCGGTCGACGCTTTTTTCCTTAAGAATCATATGTACGTCCAAGTGAGACCGTCACAAATACCGTTCCGTGACTGGTAAATAAACGACGCGATAACTGCGGCGACCCCGACGTGAATCAGTTATACGCGGTCGCTATCACATCCCACCCTAACCCCGTGAAGAGGGCCGCATGAGGCCCTTCAACTCCGCTGCG
The DNA here is from genome assembly GCF_018449545.1 of Granulicella sp. dw_53. GTDB lineage: Bacteria > Acidobacteriota > Terriglobia > Terriglobales > Acidobacteriaceae > Edaphobacter. The sequence continues at coordinate 277,907 of NZ_JAAVUR010000004.1, forward strand.
AACGCCTTCAGGGCATCGGCGGTAGCGGCGAGTTCGTCGGCGTCAGCCCTTGCCGCAACGCATCCGGTGCAGGCGTCCCCGTCGCAGAGGTCGCACTGGTCGGTGCAGGCGTCGCAGTTGTCGGGACAATCGGAACAATCACAGACGCATCCCGCATCTTTTTTCTGCAGGAGACTCCGCAAGGTGCCGCGAATGCTGCGGAGGCTTGCGAGGGTTTCGCTGTCCACGTCATCAGCTTTGAAGCTGCGGAGGAGCTCGTCGAATTGCTGGAGGCTCTTTACGCTGGTCACTTGCGCGAGCGGGTTGGCCGGAATCGCCACGAGCGAGACTTCATACAACTTGATCTCGCGAATCGTCCGGGTTCCATCGCTGTTGTATGTAACCTTTCCAGACGACTCCGGAGGCAAACTGTAACCGATAGACAATCCCTTGATGCTGCCTGCCTTGAGATGTGCATACGCACGCTGCGCTGCGGGGTCGGCCATCACCATTGAACCGTTGACGACCAATCCCGCTGGGGAATCGGAGAGCTTGACCCTACCCAAGGGGTCTGAAGTTGAGTGAGACCAAAGTAGAACGACCCCGTCGCCCTGATTGTCGATGGAACGTTTGAACGCGCCCGGCATGATGATGTCGCCCACGAGGTCCGGTGGTCCGCCGTAGGTGCTCGCGTAGCCGGTGAAGGTGCCCGAGTTGTCATCGAGCGCCTTCACCTTGAGGGAAAAATCGCGGTGATATTGCATGTGACTTTCCCCTTTATGCTGGCGAGCTATTCAGAGTGCCGGTAACGAAAGCGCCCGGACGATAGGTGCAGAGCACGGTGCGCTCCTCGCACAAAATCGTCACGGCGTTGCGGATGAAATTGTCGCGGTCTTCGTAGCTAAGCTCCACGGTTGCATCAAGTCTATCGACTAGTTCTGCGCTCTCAGAAGATCCTGCGAGGAACGTTCCCGGTGTGATGGCGGTGGTGCTGATGACAGGTTTCCCCCAGAGACTCAGCGCCTCAGCGGTGCCGCCTGGATCGCCGACAATGTACCGCCCGAGAGTGTCCTTCAAAAGCTCGATGTTTGCGATGTCGACGGGACTCAGGCAGAAAAATCCCGCCGGTACTTCGTCGGCCAGCTCGACCTGTTCGAGTGCCCTTCGGAGGATATCCAGGGGCGTATGCGAGACCCCGGTGAGGAGAGCGAGGTTGAAGGGGGATGCCTGCCCAATTAGGCCGCTGAGGTTGTTGCCGGTGCCGTCACCCGAGATGCATTGCACCTCTTCCCTGTATCTCAGCCCATACAAAAGCCGGGTCGAGATGTAGGCGGCGAGCGTGGGCACATCTTCCAGCACTTGCTTGCTGGCGTTAAGATGGTGGGCGAGGGTCTGTATCGGAAGACTCACCGTCGTAAAACTCATGGTGGTCTCGCTCTTCACTGCGCCTTCCCCGGCCTGCGGAGATGCCCCGTTCACAAAGGTCTGTTCTTTCACAAAATAGACTTGGTTGCCGGTCGTCTTCGACCCCCGAAAAAGCAAATCTCTCAAGAACAAACGGCGGGATGCCAATGGGACAATTGAGCCTACCCGCTCCGGCATGACGACCCCAGCGGTGCCGGTCATGCTGCCCCCGGTGAGGATCTTGCGTTGCATTGGGATCGCGTTCAAGTCGCCCAGGCGGATGATGGCGCAACCCTTGCCCATCTCCACGAGACGCTTCAGCTCATCGGACTCGCCCAAGGCTTTGACGAGCATATCTTCGGCGTTGGGATCGTTGGTGTGGCGCTGTCGGCCCTGAAGGTCGATGGCGTCAACCTGCGTTTGCATCTGCGTTTGCCGTTCTGCAACGCCGGTTATCGAGCTTTTGATTTCCTCAAGCGCAGTTTGGATTTCGATTTTGTGGTCCATTTTTTTACACTCCGTCGTGAACAAATAGTCGCCGGTGCCCGTTGTGGCTACCTCGCGATAAGCGTCAATCAACTTGTCCAACGAACCTCTTGCGAGGGTGCCTAGTGCCGAAGATGGCTGGTAGGCGACGGCGGAGCGTTGGGTTGATTATGCGCTTTCGTGACGACTCGCGGGCATAATTCTTTCGTCGGTATTGCGCTTGCTGTCGCTGACACCGTCGCGGTCGTCACGTTCTACGGCCGCATCGTTTTCGACGATGTGTTGCACGTCCGTTCCCAGCTCGGCGGCACGGCGGCGGAGGCGATTATTGCGAAGCACTTCAGGCATCGAACTTCACCTTCGACTGCGTGGCTTCGAGTGCTTCGACCCGTCGCTCAACCGACGCAAGGCGGTGCTCGTGAGACTCGATCAGCTTCACAAAGACGGCCACCTTGTCGTTGACATCTCCGAGATCACGCACCAGCTTCGTTATCACTGATAAAAAAAAGTCGTTGGCTTCGTTCTGGGTCATCCCCTGCACCCGCTTCTTTAGATCGTCGAGATTGATCGCCATGTTGTCCTTTCAAATGCCACTGTGTTGGTTGATCATGACTACATGATCGTCAGCGTCGCATCCGCGCGGAACCGACTGACTGAGTTGCTTCGGCTCGCGGAAGCTGGCGAGGAGATCATCATCGAGCGCCACGGTCGCGCGGTAGCCCAGCTTCGCCAACTCCCGCCTGAGCTACGCCCCGCGAAGGAAGATACTTTCGATGTGGCCATGAACGAGATAGCGAATCCTGCCTTTCTGCGAAAGATCCTGCGCTCCTGAAAATGGCCAGAATCCGGATTTTTCTCAATACTCGCGAAACTTTGTGCTGAAGGTGGGCGCGGTACTAGTTTCGTTTCGACACCTCTTTACCCCCCCTTCGTGATGGATGAGGCTGCTTAGGCGATGTTGCTCCGCTCTCCGTCTCTCCAGATCAACAGCAGCCCCGCTATGGCGTCGTTCGTGAGGCTAGGAGGCGCTCCCAGCTTGAGGAGAGGTCGCACGTCGGGGAACCAACCTTCGGTTGCACCTGTCGCCTTCCACGCCTCCAGCACCGCCGCCTGGTCGACGTTCCGTTTGACCCGGTAGTTGGTGGCACCCTGCCCGTCTTTGGTCTCATCGAGCGCACCGAGCGCGGTGAGGACGGCGAGTCGTGGCTTGAGGAATTGGAGGAAGGCCGCTTCGGTCACGGAGGCCAGTCCATCGCTGAGCAGGGCCACAATTGCGAGACTCCCTTTTCTGGAGAAGCCGTCGTTACCGCAGAAGTTGGTCTCATCGGCGCAGAAGGCGTCGAGGCGCTGGCTGACATGCTGAAGTGCTGCGTCGTTCGATGTGTTGTTGGTTATCGTCTGCATTGGTGTGTGCTCCTTAGTTATTCGCCGCGTTCGCCATGCGCGCTTCCTGCTGCGCCATATCCGCTTCGTGCGCAGTGAATTCAATCGTGGCGTCGTCTAGGCGGATCAGATATCCATTGCCATCGGAGACTAACTTATCCGGGAGATAGGGATACGGCTCGAAGCCGGGAAAGTGAAGCATACCGGTGGCTGGCGTGCCGTCATCCTGACGAGCAATCGCAATAATCAGCATGGCTTCCCGAATCCTTTCCTTATCAGTCAGGCGTGGTGGCAGCAGGTTCGCTAGCGAGTCCACGAGGTCGGTCACTTCGAATGCTTTGCGGGCGTCGTGCGGGGTGGCGCAAATCGCTTTCTTCAGCAGGTTGAATTCATCTGGTTTAAGCATTGGATCATCCACTCCTTCGTAGGTTCGTCTGGGTTTGCCTTCTGGTTGAGCATCTTGTTGTCTTCGTCGATGGTGATCACAGAGCACCTCCAGCACCATCGCTAAGCGGCGACGACTCCGCAGCCAGCCGCTTGCGGTGGCCTGTGGGGTCGTTCAACAGATCTTGGAGATGCTCGTACCGCAGGCGCGTCGACTCCGGTGCCAACGCAAGACCTTCTCGAATCGAGAGGCCACGACGGCTCGATGAGAATGAGGTCGGCGCGACTGATTGCTCGATGGCATAGAGTTCGTCGTTGATTGCTCGGAACAGTCGCTCCCCAGCGAGACGCGGTGGCTGGAATCCTTCGTGCGGCGCGTAGACGGGCTCCGTGTCATGCGGGAAATCGGTGGGGTCGCCCATCATCTTCTTGCCAGAGAAGTCAGCCGCCTTCTTTGCGACATTGAGGATCGTGCCTAAATCGGGGAACGAGGTCTCACCCGGCTCCCGTTTCGTCTCACTTAGAACCGCGAGAGCGACCTGCACTGCCCTCTGGTCGGTTTCCATCGAGAGCGCCTGCGCGAAGGTCTCTAAGGTCGTCCGGTCCATCACCGCCTGCCGACAGCAAGCCATGCGAGCGAGGCTGATCTTGACGTTCGCCGCGATGGAGTGACTCCGCGAGTACGACCAAATTCGAATCTGCTTTTCCAAAAGGTAGAGCGCCATTGTTCCGTCCTCCATGCTGCTGCGGTTGATTGTCCTGCGCCTTTGAAAGCCACGAGTTCACGAATCGCGGCATGCCACGGGGAGTTTTCATCCTGGTCGGATTCGAGAGGAGCCACACGCGCATCTTGCCTAACTCGTCCATCACCGAAATTCCGGGAAAGGCCTTAACATATTCGTTGTAGAGTCTTTGCGGTACTCCGTATTTATCTTTTCCGCCGATAACTGGAAGATTGAAGACCGTGACATCTTCCAGCATGGAGCGAGGCTTCTTATCGCTCCTTGCAGATGTACTAGGTCCTTCTCCCTCACCTCCGACAACACCTTCAACGACACCAACACCTGCGCAAAACTTTTCAGAAACATTTCCAAAAGATTTTGAGAACGTTTCCGAAATACGCGCATCACCTGCATTCCGTTGATCTTTCCATCGCTGGTAGCGAGTGGCAAACGCTTCCATGATTTTTGTTGGCGGTTCTGGTGAACGCCGATCTTCCGCATTCTTGTAAACGAGCAGCGCCTTATCGGGAGTGATGAATTGGAGCCACCAATGTTCCCCCGCCAGATAGACGACGACCAAACAATTGAGTTGAAGTTCTTGGATCACAGAGATGAACTGGTCTTCGGTCGGCGGATCAGGGATGTACCGGAAGTACTTCGCGATAATCGTTGGATAATGAAGCTCCAACCGTCCGAAGTTATTGGCCGCGTGGATGAGGCGCAACCAACAGTACTGCGTTTGAGTCGAGCAAGCTGCGAGTCGCTGCCCCTCAAAGAGACCCTTCGCATCAATGATCATCGGCGCACCAGCCAATCAAGACGACGAAGGCTCGTGCATGCTATTGTTGCCCTATCCATGAACGTCCTTTCCCCGCCTCCGGTCGCACCCGGGGGCGCGTTCTTCACTTGGCATCAGGAGTCGTGTTGGCCTTCAGCCAAGCGTGAAGCCCGGAACGCGGGATGCGAACCATTCCGGCGTGCGTAAAAGCGGGTATGACGCCGGTTCTCGCAAGCCGATACACCGATGTAGCAGAGCAGTGCATCGTCTTCGCGACTTGTCCTACTTTCAGGTACTCATCGACTTCCGTCAGTGATTCGGGTTCCGTTGGTTGAACTTTTTTCGTCGACATTCGATCCTCTCTCTGCACACATGCTCCACATCCGACGCTTCGATGAGCATGAGCGAAATCAAAGGCAGAGTCGAGGAAGAGTCGAGGAAGAATCGAGGAAGAATAGCGGAAGAATAGCGGACCAAATCGACTAGCTAAGGAGGAGCTCCTCCGCTGTCGTGCCCATCGCCTTTGCGATTTGAACCCATGTAGCTCGCCGTGCATTATGGCTGTGGAAGATGTTGCGAAGGGTCCGACTGCTCAATCCAGCCGCCTCTGCGAACGCTTCCTGATTGAGGCCGTGACGGTCCATATAAGTCACCACGCGAGCTACCGCTGGGCCGCTCTTTATGCTTCGGCCAACCTGGTCCGGTCCAACGTTGTGCTTGGGGTCGGAAGAAAGCTTCTGGATGTTCCAAAGTTGTTGACGGACGAACTCAACTTTATCAAGTTCATCGGGCGATCCGCTCCCGCGTTTCCGCATTCACAACCCCTGGACAATCTATTGAAGACAGCCAACATATCACGTAGAGGGAGTGATTAGCCCGTTGCTAGAAGAATTCGCCGTTGCTAGAAAAATCGCGAGAAGATCGCCTAAGCATGCCAAAATCGAGCAACATGGCAAACATGGCAAACCGGCCTACATGCTCATTCTAGTAAATTTAGATCTGTTTTCAGTGATTTAGACAGGATACTGGCGGAGAGTGGGGGATTCGAACCCCCGATAGAACTTTTGGTCCTATAACGGTTTAGCAAACCGCCGCCTTCAGCCACTCGGCCAACTCTCCAGCACTTTCGTCGCGACTTCGCTGATTATATCGTGCACCCGCCCGCTGTGGCTTCCTCTCATTTAGATTTGTCTCAACTGGCCCATTTCACCGCCCGCCCGTTCCCAACTCCGCCGCCCGCCGCGCGGTAAGAAAGAGGCACAATTGGCAACAAGAACCACCGGCATGAAGAGGCTGCGCCTGCTGCCTCTCATCGCCGCCACGTACTTCATGGTCTCGGGCGGCCCCTACGGCCTGGAAGACATCATCGGCATGGCCGGCTACGGCCGCGCCTTTCTTCTGCTTCTGCTCATCCCCATCTTCTGGAGCCTCCCCACCTCGCTCATGGTCGGGGAACTCGCCTCCGCCATGCCCTGCGAGGGCGGCTTCTACCATTGGGTGCGCCAGGCGATGGGCCCATTCTGGGGCTTTCAAGAGGCGTGGCTCTCCCTCGCCGCCAGCGTCTTCGACATGGCGATCTACCCCACCACCTTCGTGCTCTATCTCTCGCACGTCGCGCCCAACCTCACCGCCGGATACCGCGGCCTCCTCCTCAAGCTCGTCATCGTCACCATCTCCGCCCTCTGGAACCTGCGCGGCGCGGCCGCCGTCGGCAGCGGTTCGCAGCGCATGATGGTCATCTCGCTCTCGCCCTTCGTCGTCCTCATCGGCTTGGCGGTCTGGCACAGCCTCCACCACGGAGTAGCCGTCGCCGCAGGCGGCCCACCCGCCCAGATGGATATCGCCGGAGCCGTCCTCGTCGCCATGTGGAACTACATGGGCTGGGACAACGCCTCCACCATCGCCCAGGAGGTCGAAAACCCGCAGAAGGCCTACCCCCGCGCCATGCTCAGCTCCGCCCTCGTGGTCATGTGCGTCTATACTCTGCCGCTTGCAGCGGTCTGGCTGGCAGGCATCCCCGCCGAGCGCTTCTCCACCGGAGCCTGGGTCGACGCCGCCATGCTCCTCGGCGGACCCGTCCTCGCCATGGCCGTGGTCCTCGCCGGTTCGCTCGACGGCCTCGGCACCTTCAACGCCCTCACCCTCTCGCTCACCCGCCTGCCCTACGCCATGGCCGAAGACGGTCTGCTGCCCAAGCTCCTCGCCCGCCGCTGGTCCAACGGAGTCCCCTGGGTCAGCGTCATCGCCTGCAGCGTCGCCTGGGCACTCGCCCTCGGCTTCACCTTCGAGCGCCTCATCTCCATCGACCTCGTCCTCTACGGAGCCGCGCTCCTGCTGGAGTTCGTCGCTCTCATCCTCCTCCGCATCCGGGCACCGCAGATGCACCGGCCCTTCCGCGTCCCCGGAGGCATGATCGGTGCCATCACCGTCGGCCTCGGCCCTGCAGCGCTCATCGCCTACGCCCTATGGGCCGCACGCGACGAGCGCATCGCCGGAATGCCTGCTCTGGTCTTCGCCGCCCTTATCGGCGCGGCAGGCCCTCTCGTCTACCTCATCGCCCGCAGACGGACCGCCTGAAAGAAAAAGCCCCCGCCGCGCCAGACTCAGCGCAAACGGGGGCTTCTGTATCCCAACAAAAAACTACTCGTGCGGAACCGGCTTCGGCTGCGGATTCGCCTTGTTGTCGATGAAGCGCTGCTGCGCCTCCAGCACCTTGTTCCGTGCGAACGAGGCGTCCCGCCAACCCTTTACCTCGACACGCTTGCCTTCGAGGTCCTTGTAGATCGCGAAGAAGTGCGTAATCTCCCGCAGCATGTGCGGATAGATCTCGGAGAAGTTCCAGACATCCTTATAGCGCGGATTGCCCTTACCGACGCACAGTACCTTCTCGTCGCCCAGGCCCTGGTCCAGCATCTCCAGCACGCCGATCGGGCGAACCTCCATCACGCAACCGGGAAAGCTCGGCGCGTCGACCAGCACCAGGCAATCCAGCGGATCGCCATCTTCGCCCAGCGTACTGGGAATGAAGCCATAGTCCCCGGGGTAGTGCACCGGCGAGTACAGGTTCCGGTCCAGCCGGAATACATGCAGTTCCTTGTCGTATTCGTACTTGTTGATGCCCTCGTGGGGAATCTCAATGACGGCGTTGATCACTTCCGGGGAGTGCTCCCCCACTGGCAACTCTAGATAATTCGGCATAAATTCTGGCATCTCTTCTCGTTTGGGAAATTGTTGCGCTGATATCGATGAAGGTTGCTGATGTTATCGCGGGTATCACACTCGGCGCCCGAGGATCAGGTCGGCGGCTCGAGCGCTTTCTGCCACCTTGTCTATAATCAGACATCATGAAGGCCCATGTCTATGTCACTCTCAAACGAACCGTGCTCGACGCTCAGGGCCAGACGGTAGCCGATGCACTTCGCCGCATGGAATACCGCGGCGTCCAGGACGTGCGTCAAGGCAAATACTTCCTGCTCACCCTCGAAGACGGCCAGGAGCCCGCAGCCGCGCAGACCGAAGTCGAACGCATCGCGCGCGAAGTCTTGACCAACCCCGTCATCGAAGAATTTTCCTTCCGGATCGAAGGCTAACCCAGCCCAGGACCCGGCTTACGGACCCACCGGCTAAGGGCTCGGCGGGTCCAACCCGCCTACCCAAAAGTCGCAGCCCGATCCTCTCGCAGAGGGCGGCCCCGAACCCTTAAACAAAGCCACACGTCAAAGCTCACCCTCCCATTTCAGTCCAGTCAACGCGGATCGGACCCAGTCTTGGGACATACACTTCCAAGTGCTAGGCTCGAAGGGGCAGGCATGGAGAGACACTTGAACCAAATCCCCCAGCAAACACCCCCAGAGATTCAAAGGGCGAATCCCCTCCAACCGGCAGCGGAAGGCAGCCGCTTCGTCCGCGCCTGCCTCCGGCAGCCCGTCGACCGCACCCCCGTCTGGTTTCTGCGCCAGGCCGGACGCTACATGCCGGAGTACATGGCCGTCCGCAAGCACCACTCGCTGCTCGACATCTGCCGCACCCCCGAGGTCGCCTCCGAGGTCACCATCACCGCCGCCGAGCGCCTCGGCGTCGACGCAGCCATCATCTTCGCCGACCTGCTGCTCCCCTTCACCCCCATGGGACTCGACTTCGAGTTCCTCGCCGGCGAAGGCCCCGTCGTCAACGTCCCCATTCGCTCCGCCGAGCAGGTCGTCGCCCTTCGCACCGACCGCATCGACGAGCTCAGCTACGTCGCCCGCTCCATCGAAAAGGTCGTCGCCCACTTCTCCCGTCCCCGGCCCGACGGCGATCAGCTCGGCATCATCGGCTTCTGCGGCGCTCCCTTCACCCTCGCCAGCTACATGATCGAAGGCGGCTCCTCCCGCAACTATATCGAGACCAAAAAGCTCATGTACGGCGACACCAAGGCCTGGCCTCTCCTTATGGAGAAGCTCGTCACCGTCCTCGTCGGCTACGCCGCCCAGCAGGTCGAGGCCGGAGCCGACGTCATCCAGGTCTTCGATAGCTGGGCCGGAGCCCTCAGCGTCTCCGACTACCGCCAGTACTGCCTCGCCCCCACGACAGAGCTCGTCCAGCGCATCCAGGCCCTCGGCGTCCCGGTCATCTACTTCGGCGTGGACACCGCATCGCTCCTCCCCACCATGCGCGAGACCGGAGCCGACGTCCTCGGCCTCGATTGGCGCATCCCCCTCGACGTCGGCTGGAAGTCCATCGGCCATACCCGCGCCGTCCAGGGCAACCTGGACCCCATCACCCTCTTCGCCCCCGAAGCCGTCCTCAAAGCTCGTGTCCTGGAGGTCCTTCACACCGCCGAAAAGCGTCCCGGCCACATCTTCAACCTCGGCCACGGCATCGTCCCCGGCACCCCGGTCGAAAACGTCATCCAGGTCGTCCAATGGGTCAAGGAGTACGGCAAGATATGACCCAGGAAGCGCAGCCCGGCCATGCCGCCATCCTGCTCCTCGCCCACGGCACCCCCAACCGCCTCAGTGAGATGGCCGAGTACCTCAGCAAAGTCACCGGAGGTCGCGCCCTCCCGGACGAGGTCGTTAAAGAGCTCCAGCACCGCTACGCCGAGATCGGCCTCAAAGAAGAGCCGCTCCCCGAAGGTCCGCCCTTAACCCGCTGGACCCTCAAACAGGGCTCGCTCCTGGAACAGACCCTCAAGACCACCAAAGTCTATGTCGGAATGCGCAACTGGCACCCTTACATCGCCGACGTGGTCGCCCAGATGCGAGCCGACGGCGTCACCCACATCAAGGCCATCTGCCTCGCACCGCAGAACTCCCGCACCAGCGTTGGCCTCTACCGCCGCGCCCTGCTCGCCGCCGCCACCGAGATGGAGGTCGAGTTCGTCGCCGGCTGGGCCGAACACCCGCTCCTCGCCCAGGCCTTCGCCGAAAGACTCTGGCCCGTCTGGGCTGAAGCCTGCGCCAGCGTGTCTTCCCCAGGACACCCCCGCCGCGTCCCTGTCCTCTTCACCGCCCACTCCGTCCCCTGCCGCACCATCATGACCGGCGAAGCCGCGGCTGCCCGCCCCGGCATGTCCTCCTCCGCAGGCCGTCCCAGCGCCATCCCCACAGGTCCCGACCCCTACCCCGTCGAGGCAAAACGCACCGCCCAGCTCGTCGCAGACCGTCTCGCCGTCGTCGGCTTCCACGACTCCGACTGGTACTTCGCCTTCCAAAGCCAGGGCATCAGCGGCGGCCCCTGGATCGGCCCCACCGTCGAGGAGATCCTCAAGGCCATCAAGACCGAGGGCCACCCCGGCGTCGTCATGCAGCCCATCGGCTTCCTCTGCGACCACGTCGAAATCCTCTACGATATCGATATCGCCTTCACCCAGACCGCCCGCGAGCTCGGCCTCAAGCTCTGGCGCGCCGAATCCCTCAACGACTCCCCCACCCTGATTGAGGCCCTCGCCACCATCGCCTCCGGCGCCTACCACGCCGACTTAGACGAAGCCATCGCCCAACCCCAATAGAGCCACAAAAGCGGATGCCCACCCTTGATGCAGTCCATCGCAAATAGGGTGGTTATCGTGCCTCCCATCTCGCGCCCACTCTGTGCCAAACTTCTTTAAGGACACTATGAGAAGAATCGCCATCATCGGCGGCGGAATCGCCGGAGTCACCGCAGCCTACGAGCTCGCCCGCCTCGCCCGCGACGGCGCAGCCGTGGAAGCCACTCTCTTCGAATCCTCCTCCCGCCTCGGCGGCATCGTCGAAACCATCCGCGAGGGCGGCTTCATCATCGAAGGCGGCCCCGACGGCTGGGTCACCGAAAAGCCCTGGGCCCGCGAGCTCGCCGAAGAGCTCGGCCTCTCCGAAGAGCTGCTCCCCTCCAACGACGCCACCCGCCGCACTTACATCCTCAAGGACGACCGCCTGCAAGCCATCCCCGACGGCATGCGCATGATGGTTCCCACCGACCTCGCCGCCCTGGATGAATCCAGCCTCTTCACCTCCGCCGCCCGTCAGTCCTTCCGCGACGAGCCCAGCCGCGCCCAAGAGTTGAAAGCCAGCGCCCCCGCAACCGACGAGAGCGTCGCCGACTTCGTCCGCCGCCACTTCGGCCCCGAGGTCCTTCACACCATCGCCGCGCCGCTCCTCAGCGGAGTCTTCGGAGGCGACGTCGCCACCCTCAGCGTCCGCGCCGTCATGGCCCCCTTCGTCGCCATGGAGCGCGAGCACGGCAGCCTCATCACCGCCCTCCAGTCCCGCGCACCGAAGAACGGCAGCAACGCCGCCATCTTCACCACCCTCCGCAGCGGCCTGGCCACCCTCATCGAGCGCATGGTCGCCACCGTCCCTCCCACCTGGCTGCGCATGAACTCTAACGTCGCCGCCATCGGCCGTGACGAGACCGGTTGGACCGTCCGCTGCTCCGGCAACAAAGCCACACCCGAACACTTCGACGAGCTCATGATCGCCACCCCCGTCGACATCGCCCGCAGCCTCCTCGCGCCCCACGACTCCTACGCCGCTGGTCTCCTCAAGATGGAAGCCAGCTCTGCTGTCATCATCGCCTTCGCCCTTCCTGACGCCTCCCGCTTCCCCGTCCCCTCCGGCTTCGGCTTCCTCGTCCCCCCGCACCACGCCTCCACCAACGGAAGCGAAGGCCTCGCCGCGAAGACGCCCAGCCGCCTCCTCGCCGGCACCTTCACCGACCAGAAGTTCAACCATCGCGTCCCCTCCGGAGCCCGGCTCGTCCGCGCCTTCTTCGGAGGCCCGACCGCCGAGCGCATGATGGGCTGCGGCAACGACGAGATCGCCTCCGTCGCCCGCCTTGAACTCGCCCGCATCCTCGGCCCCTTGCCCGACGCCACCATCACCGTCGTCCGCCGCTGGCCGCGCAGCCTCCCCCAATACTCCGTAGGCCATCTGGAGCGTATGGCCGAACTCAACAACCGTGTCGCCGCAATGCCTGGCCTTCACCTGCTCGGCAACGGCTATAGAGGCGTCGGCCTGCCCGATCTCGTCCGCGACGCCCGCAGTGCAGCCAGAGGAGTTATCTCATCCTGAAGCGAACAATTTCATCGCCGGTATACGAAAAATTCATCTCCAGATACAAATTGTTTGCCACGGCATCCGATTCGAGCTACATTGAGGACAGTCCAAAAAACAGAAATTGTTTCAGCTTGAACACTCCAGGATAGGTTTTATAGCCCGCAATTGGCACCTCTTCTGTCGAAGTACCCCCACTAGAATCACCATAGAAAAGTAAATGCTATCGCGGGAGAGATCGGTTCAGTCCGACGCCGAAGGAGCAACCGCCCCGGAAACTCTCAGGCAAAAGGACCGCGACAGCAATCAAACTTCTGGAGAGAGGCACCTCGAAGGTGTCCGCCGACGGGATAACAATCTCAGGCAAAGATACAGAAGGGGCGCACTAAGAAGCTGATTCTCAGCTTGCTGAAAGGTGTGCGTCCGTGGTGATTCAAGAAGTCCAGCAAAAAGACGCCCGTCTCACCCAACCGGCATCGCTCGGCTCCTTGCCCTTCGTGCCCGAGGCGCTCGCCCCCGCGTTGAACTTTGCCTCCGCCTTCTCTGGCGCCCCTGCCGGATTCTCCCCCACCTCTGTCCTCATCGAGATCTTCGGCGGCATCGCCGATCCTGCCCACGCCGACCGCATCGCCGCTGGCGTCCTCCTCGGACTCGCCGGCCAGCACCCCAGCCTCACCGCCGAGCATGCGCTCGCCCTTTTAGACACCATCCGCGTCACCAAATCTTTCCAACTCAACGGCGCCATCGAGGTTCCCTTCAGCCCTGAAGAACATCTCATCGTCACCCCGACCGCCCTTCAGCCGTCCCAACCCGACGGCATTCGCCTCACGGCCTATCACTGCGTCCACCCCTTCGTGACGCGCCAATACCACGCAACCGGCAGAGACCCACTCAGCTTCACCGAGTGCTGATCACCGCACACATTCGACCTGACCACGTCGTCAAGGAGCGCAACATATGGCAACCGCAAACGTTATAGCAAACAACGCAGCAGAGACCCCCGGGAGCACGACCCAAATGAGCGCCACCGCAGCATTCGCCCAGCGCCACATAGGACCCACCGATGCAGATGTCCAGTCCATGCTCCGCACCATCGGCCTTGGAACCCTCGACGAGCTCATCGCCGCCGCCGTTCCTGCTTCCATCCTCGATCCCGGCAAGCTCACCTTCGGCCCCGCGCTCTCAGAGGTAGACACCATCGCCTACCTCCGCACCGTCGCCGCCAAAAATAAGGTCCTCATCTCGCTCATCGGCCAGGGCTACTACGGCACGCTCGTCCCCGCCGTCATCCAGCGCAACATCCTCGAAAACCCCGCCTGGTACACCGCCTACACCCCCTACCAGCCCGAGATCTCCCAGGGCCGCCTCGAAGCCCTCATCAACTTCCAGACCATGATCTGCGACCTCACCGGCCTCGACATCGCCAATGCCTCGCTGCTCGACGAGGCCACCGCCGCAGCCGAAGCCATGGCCATGGCCAAGCGCTCCGCCAAGTCCGACTCCAACCGCTTCTTCGTCGACCGCAACTGCCACCCCCAGACCATCGCCGTCCTCGAGACCCGCTCCAAACCTCTCGGCTGGGAGCTCGTCCTCGGCGACGCCGCCAGCGACCTCGTCCCCTCGGAGGTCTTCGGAGCCATCTTCCAATACCCCGGCACCCACGGCGAGATCGTCGACTACCGCCAGACCATCGTCGAGCTCCACGCCGCCGGCGCTATCGCCGTGATGGCCACCGATCCCCTCGCCCTCACCCTCCTCGCCTCACCCGGCGAGCTCGGCGCGGACATGGCCATCGGCTCCTCCCAGCGCTTCGGAGTCCCCATGGGCTACGGCGGACCGCACGCCGCCTACATCGCCACCCGCGATTCCCTCAAGCGCTCGCTCCCCGGACGACTCGTCGGAGTCTCCATCGACTCCCGCGGCGCTCAGGCCTACCGCCTCGCCCTCCAGACCCGCGAGCAGCACATCCGCCGCGAGAAGGCCACCTCCAACATCTGTACCGCGCAGGTCCTGCTCGCCGTCATGGCCGGTATGTACGCCGTCTACCACGGGCCCGAAGGCCTCAAGGCCATCGCCACCCGCGTCCATCGCCTCACCGCGAAGCTCGCCGCCGGACTCACCGCCCTCGGCTTTACCGTCGAGCCCGAACACTTCTTCGACACCCTCACCATCCACACCGGCCAGTTCACCGAGCAGATCCACCAGGCCGCCGTCGACGCCGGGATCAATCTGCGTCACATCTGTCCTCCCGACGGCAGCCCCGAGCTGAAGCTCGGCATCAGCCTCGACGAGACCTCCACCCCTGCCCTCATCGAGACCCTCTGGTCCTGCTTCGGCGACGCCCCGAAGTTCGTCGAGATCGAGTCCCACGAAACCATTCAGGCATCCCTGCTTCGCTCTACCCCCATCCTGACCCACCCCGTCTTCAACCAGTACCACTCCGAGACCGAGCTGCTCCGCTACATGCGCCGCCTCGCCGACCGCGACCTCGCCCTCGACCGCGCCATGATTCCCCTCGGCTCCTGCACCATGAAGCTCAACGCCACCACCGAGATGGTGCCTGTCACCTGGCCTGAGTTCTCCAACCTCCATCCCTTCTGCCCCCGTGAGCAAGCCGCCGGATACGCCGAGATGATCGGCGCCCTCGAGCAGCGCCTCTGCGACATCACCGGCTACGACGCCTTCTCCTTCCAGCCCAACTCCGGAGCCCAGGGCGAGTACGCCGGTCTCCTCGCCATCGGCGCATACCACCGCAGCCGCGGCGAAGGGCACCGCAACATCTGCCTCATCCCCGCCTCCGCCCACGGCACCAACCCCGCCTCCGCCCAGATGGCCGCCATGGAGGTCGTCGGAGTCCGCTGCGACGAGCACGGCAACGTCGACGTCGAAGACCTCCGCGAAAAGGCTACTCACTACGCCGACATCCTGGCCGCCGTCATGATCACCTACCCCTCCACCCACGGCGTCTTCGAGGAGCGCGTCCGCGAGATCTGCGAGATCGTCCACGAGTGCGGAGGCCAGGTCTACCTCGATGGAGCCAACCTCAACGCCCAGGTCGGAGTCGTCTACCCCGGCAAGTTCGGCGCGGACGTCAGCCACCTCAACCTCCACAAGACCTTCTGCATCCCCCACGGCGGCGGCGGCCCCGGCGTAGGTCCGGTCGGCCTGCGCAAGCACCTCGCCCCCTTCCTTCCCGGCCACCCGGAGCTCACCGGCGACTCGCTCGTCGGCCCCGTCTCCGCCGCTCCTTACGGCTCGGCCTCCATCCTCGCCATCTCCTGGGCTTACATCCTGCTCATGGGCGGCGAAGGCCTCACCAAGGCCACCGAAGTCGCCATCCTCAACGCCAACTACATCGCCGCGCGCCTCGATCCCCACTACCCCGTCCTCTATAAGAACGAGCACGGCCGCGTAGCCCACGAGTGCATCCTCGATACCCGCCCCCTCAAAACCTCCTGCGGCGTCAGCGTCGACGACATCGCCAAGCGCCTCATCGACTACGGCTTCCACGCCCCCACCATGAGTTTTCCGGTCGCCGGAACCCTTATGATCGAGCCCACGGAATCTGAATCCAAAGCCGAGATCGACCGCTTCTGCGAGGCTATGATTGCTATGCGCGGCGAGATCGCCGACATCGAGAGCGGGAAGTTCACCGCTGACGAAAGCCCGCTCCACTTCGCCCCGCACACCGTCTACGACCTCGCCGACGACGTCTGGGATCGCCGCTACACCCGCGCAGAGGGCTGCTTCCCGCCCACCTCGCGCCGCACCGACAAATATTGGTCCCCCGTAAACCGTATCGACAACGTCTATGGCGACCGCAACCTCTTTTGCTCCTGCCCTCCAACCGCAGAGTACTGCGAAGTAATTTCGGAGTAGCCCAAGTCCCCGCGCCGCCGGCAGAGGATGCCTGCGGCGAAGCTCAAACAGACCATCGCAGGATGGCTAAGAAACAGTTCTACCGCTGACACAACAGGATTCCCGCAGCATGAACGATGCTGTCAAGGGTTTGAGTACGAAGATCGTCGGAAAACGCTGCAACCAGATGAAGTCCAGCGCGGAAGACAATCAGACACCGCTAGCTCAGGAGCGTTACCCATGGATTACTTGACGAAGCGAATCGAAGACTCACAAGACGTAGAGTTCCTGCACGAGATCGGTAGCCGCATGGCAGCCGCCGACTCGCTCGACTCCATCCTTCAGCACATCCTGGACTTCATCTCGGACCTCGTGCGCTGCGACTCCTGCCTGGTCTACGTCCTCGAGGGCGACCAACTCGTGCTCAGCGCCTCGAAGAACCCCCACGCCGATCTCCTTCACCGCCTCGGCCTGTCGCTCGGCCAGGGCATCACCGGATGGGTCGCCGAACACCGCCAGACCGTGGCCATCACCTGCCACGCCTCCACCGACACCCGCTTCCGCATGTTCCACGACCTGCCCGAAGATCTCTACGAGGCCTTCCTCTCCGTCCCGATTCTCTGTCGAGGCCGCGTCGTAGGCGTCATCAACCTCCAGCACCGCCAGCCCCACCACCACACCGAGCGCGAGATCCGTCTCATCACCACCATCGGCTACCTCGTCGGCGCAGAGCTCGAACTAGCCCGCATCGAGACCGAAAAGGCCGAGATGCAGCGCCAGCTTGAAAACCGCAAGCTTATGGAGCGCGCCAAGGGCATCCTCCAGCGTCAGCTCTCTGTCGACGAAGAGAACGCCTACCTCACCCTCCAGAAGCTCAGCCGCCAGAAGCGCAAGCCCATGCGCGAGATCGCCGAAGCCATCATCCTCGGTGAAGAACTCCGCACCGGAACCTAGTCCCTCCGCACCATCCAAACGGCCACGGTTCTCCTCTTCGCGACACCCGCACCCTCGCGAAGAGGAACATTGGATACCCTCCTTCCGCACCATAAAAACCCACCCCTTTACCTAAGAAACTCTTCGCGGCCCTGCCCTGAAAACGTGGGCCGGACACCCCACCGCGCCTAGGAATAACCACTCGCAAGAGGTGTTCGTACTCTTAGCGCCTTCATGGGAGGAGGCATCCGAGATGAATCAGGAAGCTGTAAAGATCGCATCCCCAATGGGCAGTTGCGCCGTTGTAATCGGCGCTGGAATCGCTGGACTATCAGCCGCCCGCGCCCTCGCCGACTCCTTTGAAGAAGTGATCATTCTGGAACGCGATCACCTGCCAACAGAAGCCATGCCCCGGCCCGGCGTACCACAAGGGAAACACCCCCATTTCTTCCTCTCCGGCGGCATGGAGGCCCTCGAAGACCTCTTCCCCGGCTTCCGCCACGACCTCGTTCAGGCCGGAGCCATACGAATCGACTTCGGCTTCGACGTGCTCTACGAGATCCCCGGCGCGGATCCCCTTCCCCAGCGCGCCCTGGGAATCTACACCTACTCCATGTCCCGCCCTCTGATGGAGCACACCATCCGCCGTCGCCTCCAGCAATACGGCAACGTCACCTTGCGTGGAGAAAGCCGCGTCCTTGAGATCCTCGGAACCGCCGACGGCAGCATCGTCGCCGGAGTCCGCTACGCAAACTCCGATGGCGTCTCCGAGATGATATCGGCGGACGTCGTCGTCGACGCCACCGCCCATGCCGCTCCCACCCTGGCCTTCCTCAGATCCACCGGTCTGCCCTTGCCCGAGGAGACCATCGTCGAAGTCGACGTCCGCTATCTCTCCGCCGTCTTCGAAGCTCCCGGCACCCCCGACGACTACAAAATCATCGCCAGCTTGCCCAAAGCCCCGGAGCGCAATCGCGGCGGCGGTCTCTTCCCAGCGGAAAATAGCGTCTTCCAGGTAACCCTCGCCGGTCGCGATCTGGACAACACCGTCGCCGATCACGCCTCGTTCCTGGCCAACGCCCAACGTCTTGAGACCATGACCATCTACAACAAGATCAAGGACACAAGGCTCATCGGCCAAGTGGAGCGGTTCGGCTTCAACGGAAGCATCTGGCGGCACTTCGCAAAACTCGCCCGCTTCCCCCGCGGTCTATTTCCCATGGGAGACGCTATCTGCCGCTTCAACCCCATCCACGGTCAGGGAATGACCGTGGCCCTGCAGGAAGCGAACATGCTCCGCCATCTGTTACAAGTCCAGCCCTTCGACACCGACCCCCTCGCAACCCTCACTCAAACCTACCTCGCAAACGCCGAAGCTCTCGTCGAGGACCCTTGGAACATGTCCACCCTCCAGGACTTCGTCTTCGAGGAGACCCGCGGAGAACGTCCCTCCGATCTAAAGGACAGACTGAAGCGTCAAGGCGCTCTCCATCGCCTCTCGATCAGCGATCCCGAGGTCCACAAGTTACTCCTCGAGGTCAAACACCTCCTCAAGCCACAAAAGCTCCTCGACGACCCAGAGTTAGTACAAAGAGCCGAAGAGGAAATGGCAACAGCATAAGGAAGCCAGGACTTACTCCAACGAGTAAGTCCTCACAACGCTCACCCACCCATCAATCTTCCAGCCTTCCAAGTGGTTAGACCGGCGTCGATTGCCCGCCCATCCTCGCGCTTCTTTCAGAGAACAAGCGCCAGCCGTGCAACGCCGGGACACAAAATTGCTTCTCACTCGATGACCAAACGCGGCACAAGCCGCACATCGGAGAGATCAATATGACCAAGACAACTCAACTTACCTGTTGCATGGCACTGGGCCTGGCTGCCACTTTCATGCCTGCCAAGGCAAAGGCAGCGACAGACGACGACAAAAAGTTCCTCGCAATGGCCGCGCAATCCGACCAGAACGAGATCGCACTCAGCAAACTCGCCGAGGAGAAAGGCACCAACCCCGCCGTAAAGATGTTCGCAGAGAAGATGGTCACCGAGCACACCAAGATGACCGAGAGCATGAAGCCATTCGCAGAGTCATGGGCACTAACTCCTCCCACAGGCCCCGATGCCGATCATCAGAAAGAATTGGATAAGTTGAACGGACTCTCCGGAGCGGACTTCGATAAGGAGTACATCGACCAGATGGTCACAGACCACTCCAAAGCTCTAAGCGCCTTCACCTCCGAGGCCAAAGATACAAAGGACGCCAAGTTCCGTGCGGCAGTAATCAAAGGCAAAACAGCCGTCGCAGCTCACAAGAACATGGCCTACGACCTGAAGAAAAAGCTGTAACTACGAGTTACTAATTACTAGGCTAGTAAAACAAGAAAGCCCTCCTAACGAAGGGGGCTTTTCATTTCTATAAGCAATTAATCACGTCACAAATACGATCTCAATGAGTCATGGCATACACAACATAGTTCACACCCAAACGCATCCCCAGGTCAGAATACTTCAGAGGATAGTTCGGATTATCCGACCACTCCCACGAGTCTCCAATATCCGAGTTCAACGAGATCGCTACCATCACGCGGCCCTTATCGTCATAGATCCCCTGCCAGTGCGGCACCCTGCCATCCTTCTTGTAACCAGTCCTCAGATGCTCCGCACCCGGAACCTGATAGCGATCGTCCAGATCGAAGACAGTATGAAAGATCGGGTCGCTATCGGGAATATCCACGATAGGACGCTCTGGAAAAACTATCTTCATGGTCTTATAAAAATAAGCCTGCTCCTCCGAGCCATGCAGATCGTCAGCCATAAAAAATCCCCCGCGCAGTAGATAGTCGCGAAGCGTCTTAGCCTGCCTCTCGGTTAGCCCCCACTCCCCTACCTGAACCGCATAGAGCCAAGGCCAGTTATAGATCTCATCGCCATCATCCAGATTCACCGGCTGCTCCACCGACCGGCCATCCACCCGCGTCAGCCGCCGAACCGCCTGCGCAAACGCCCTGTCCGCCGCCGGATAATCCTGAGTCCAAAGCGAAAGCCCCTCCCGCCAGTCCCCATCGAATCTTCCCCGATACCCATCCAGCGGCCCCGGCGGAAACATCAACCGCGCAAAGACCCACTCCGTCCGCCGCTGCCACTCCGGAGGCAGCGGCCGAGTCTCAGAGTATCCCTCAACCGACGGATACTGACGAAACGGACGCTGCGCATACAACACACCCCACACAACTCCAACGAAAACAAGAACCCAACCCGATCGCCACAAGATCTTCATGGCACTCACTCCCCACGTTCTGCCCCGAGATTACCACGGCAGCGAGGCACCCATTCACATGGGATGCATCATGCTGAGGATGTGGAAAGCCGGGAACCAAACTCATTCCGAAGCCATCTCCCATCCCCTCAAAAAGAGTGCTTGACTTTCAGCATGACGAATGTCATGCTCATCTCTGTAAACATGATGTTCGTCATGCTTACAAGGAGAGACGAAGCGAGGCAGGAATACATGAGCAATCGGGACAAGTCACAAGGATTGCGATTGAGGCCCGGGCATCTTCTTATCTCGGAACGCTCCAAACGGATCGTCTCGCCAAACTTGGCTTCGATCTTCTTTTTGCATGATCCAGTGGAACTTACTCTTCTTTGCTCTCATCGATTCAATGAAACGAACGTTCCCCACTGGCGATCACTCGCCGCCGAGGCGTACGATTGGCTCTCCACTGAGGGAGCTGCGTTGTGAACGACGGGCCAACACTACCACTCTTTAAGAAAAGGAAATCCTCATGAAAATCCAAAACTCAGTCGTCTTCGTTACCGGTGCAAACCGCGGGCTTGGCCTCTCTTTCACGCAGCAACTAATCGCGCATGGCGCCAGCAAAGTCTATGCCGGAGTGAGAAATCCGACCGCAACAGAGATCCCGGGCGTCGTGCAAATCAAGATAGACGTCACCGATCCCGCGTCTGTAGCGGCTGCCGCGGAGCAATGCGGCGACACCACCCTGCTCATCAACAACGCGGGCACCGCCAACTTGGTTACCAGCACGCTCGACCCAAACCTCGTCGAAAAAGCTCGCCAGCTCTTTGAGACCAACTACTACGGCGTAATCCTCACCACCCAAGCCTTCGCACCCATTCTCGCGAAGAATGGCGGAGGAGCGATCATCAACGTGCTCTCCGATGCGACCTGGTTTTCGATACCGATCCTTTCGCCTTACTCCGCCACCAAGTCCGCCGTGTGGAGCTTCACCAACGCGCTCCGCATCAACCTGCGCGACAACCACACTCAGGTGCTGGGTCTCCATGTGGGATATCTCGATACAGATCTGAGCAAGGGAGTTACTTTGCCGAAGAGCGATCCCTCACGCATCGCCGCTCTTACCCTCGAGGCACTTGAGAACGGTCAGGAAGAGATCATGGCAGATGCGCAGTCCCAGACAGTCAAGAAGAGCCTCTCCGGAGACCACCCCTACTATCTCAACCCAACCGCCTGACGAGAGCCGGCAGGCGAAGGACAGACAACGCAAGAGGGTGCGGCAGACCAGCGATATCTATCTCCGCACTCTTTGAGCAGTCTCTTCGAACGGAAAAGAATCGAGCGAACGCAGCACGGCAGCGCTCGTCTTTTTACCTCTGCTATCGTAAATTCCCCAGCAAAAACGCTTGTCAAGCCCCAAAACGGCTCAACTATAACAAAACAATGCAGATAAAAGTGGCATGTTAGTTTTGGTCAATTCCGTAAAATAGAACTAGAGATCAAACAAGAGAGAGGCCCGGCGTAATAGCCGGGCCTCTCTCTTTAAAACAAACGCAGTAACGACAAATAGAAAGGACATAACTCGAACTGGCTCACGCTTTTGGACGTAAGCTGCCTGGAATCAGGATTTTGCGCAGCCAAAACCCACGCAAGTCGCTGATACCAATCCGCTTACGCCCGGGCAAGGGGGGCACCCCCCTCCACCTACTCGTACCGCAAGGCGTCGATAGGACTAAGCTGCGAAGCCCGCCGCGCAGGATAGAACCCGAAGAATACACCGGTCACCGCCGCAATCCCGAACGCTAGCGCCACCGCGGTAATGGAGATCGTAGCCGGCCAGTGCAGAACATTGGTAATCACAAAGGAGGCAATAAACCCGATCGCGATTCCGAACACGCCGCCGAACACGCTCAGCGTCACGGCCTCCACCAGGAACTGCTGCAGCACATCGCTCTGCCGCGCACCGATCGCGCGCCGTATGCCGATCTCCCGTGTGCGCTCCGTCACGCTCACCAGCATGATGTTCATGATGCCGATACCGCCCACGATTAGCGAGATCGTCGCAATCGCCGCCAACAGCGCGGTCATTGTGGAGCCAGCGCGGCTCAGCGTGCCCGCCATCTCCTGCGAGTTGGTCTGGTCCATCTGCGGCATATTCGCTAGGATGAACGCGGCGACCGAAGTATTCAGCCCCTTGGTCAACGCCTCGGAAGCCTGCGTCTTCACCGTGAAGTCATCCGGATTCGCGCCGCCGCCCAACCCTGGAGCCTGCAGTCCGCCCAGCGCCGACGGTGCACCCGGGGCAGGTACTGCCTTGTCCAGATTGTGCCGCTTCCGTAGCAGCGCCTTGATCGCATCCGAGATGCGTGTCGTATCTCCGGCCTGCTCCGCCGACACCGTCACCATCTGGATCGAGCTGGTGCCCAGCACCTTCTGTGCCGTCGTATACGGAATGATGGCGTACTCGCCCTGGTCTTCGTCTCTGGCCTCGAACACGCCGACGACCTTGTAAGACTGGTTATGCAACATAACCTCCTTGCCGACGGGATTCTCGTCGCCAAACAGATGGTCCCGCAGCGTGGTCCCGATCACCGCCACCTGCGCCGCCGAAGCTACATCGTCGGACTTGAAGAACTTGCCCTTGGGAAATCCCCATCCGTAAGCCTTCGGATGATTGACGTCGACTCCGATCACCTGCGTATAGAAACGCTGGTTCGAAGTCTCCACCCACGTACGCTCTCGCAGATTGGCCGAGGCGTACTTCACCCCGTCGATCTTGGCGATCGCGTCCGCATCCGCGGGTACGAGAGAGTTCGTGCTTCCCAGACCCGTCGGGATGCGCGACTCTTCGCCGCCACGCGTGAAGTTGCCCGACCGCACGAAGATCAGCGTCGTTCCCGCCGACTTCACATCGGACGACACCGACTCCTGCGCCCCTGTGCCCAGCGCAAACATGGTCAGCACCGCCGCCACGCCGATCGTCATGCCCAGGATTGCTAACCCGGTCCGCAGCTTGTTTCGCTTCAAAGCCTTTTGCGCAATTCGTAAACTCGTAGTCAGCATAGGTTCCTACCTGCTTGGTAACTTACTCGTACTTGAGAGAAGCGATGGGAAGCACCTGCGAAGCCTGCTTCGCGGGATAGTAACCAAAGAAGATTCCAACCGCGGCGGAGACGCCGAACGACAACGCCACCGACAGCGGAGAGATCTGCGTCGACCACTGCAGCACCTTGGAGATGAACAACGAAACGCCATAGCCAATAGCAATGCCCAACAAACCGCCAACGACACTGAGCGTGATCGACTCCAGCAGGAACTGCATCAACACATCCTGCGCGCGCGCCCCAACCGCTCGCCGGATTCCGATCTCCCGCGTCCGCTCCGTCACCGACAGCAGCATGATGTTCATGATGCCGATTCCGCCGACGATCAGCGACACGGTAGCAATGCTGGCCAGCAACGCCGTCATCGTAGCGCTGGCTCGGTCGAGCGTCTTGCCCAGCTGCTCCAGCGTGACCTTCTCCAGGCCGGCAACATTGCCTACAACGGAACGCTGCATATCCGCCCGCATGCCGCCGCCCGTAAGCGCCTTGCGCGCCTGGCTCGTCACCTGGAAGTCATCCGGCGTGCGAAAGGCGATCTTATGCCGTCCGCGCAGCAAGTCGGTAATGTCTTTGGAAACACGCGTCACATCGCCGGTAGAAAGAGTGGTAATCGTAATGTCGTTCAACTTGGTGAGATTCAGCAGCTTCTGCACCGTGGTCACAGGAACGTAGATCGCATCGAACTCGTCGTCGCCCGCGGCCGGCGCAACCATCCAGTTGCTGCTGCTGATCACGCCTGTCACCTTGAAGCTCTGGTTCCAAAGCGTGACTGTCTTGCCAACGGGATTGTCCTTGCCGAAAAGCTTCTCGGCGACGATGTTTCCCAGCACCACGACCTGATCCGCATTCGCCTCCTGCCGCTTGGTGAAGTAATCGCCATGCGTAAACACCCAGGCCCGCTTGATCTTCGGCATGGAGACATCGTCTCCATGCATGCGGGTAAACCAGCGCTGTCCCTGATATCCAACGTGCGCATTCTCATGGATACCTTCGGAGACATACTGAACACCGTTGATCTTGCGGATCGCATCCGCATCCGGAATAGTCAGCGTAGCCGCGGCTCCCAGTCCAGCCTCGGAGTCGCCCAGCCGCTGCCGCGAGGTCGGATGGTCATGCACTGCAAACGGATCGTCCTCCGGATGAAACAGGCTTCGCCGCAGCAAAGCGTTACCTGGAACATACACGCCGGAACCGAACCCAAGTTCCGGTTCGACCT
This sequence comes from Granulicella sp. dw_53, assembly GCF_018449545.1. Taxonomy (GTDB): domain Bacteria; phylum Acidobacteriota; class Terriglobia; order Terriglobales; family Acidobacteriaceae; genus Edaphobacter. Next base: position 302,921 of record NZ_JAAVUR010000004.1, read on the forward strand.
TGGCATTTTCAATCGCATCGTCCGGAGCGCGTTCCTGCTGCAACTGGTAATTGCCCGCTTTGACGATGATCAGGTTCATTCCCGCAGCCTTCACCTGATCCTGAATCGCAGCCTGCGCTCCAGAGCCCAGCGCGATCATCGTCAATACGGTAGCAACGCCGATGGTCATCCCGATCATCGTCAGCGCCGTCTGCAGCTTGTTCCTGCGCAGAGCCTTCAGCGAGATGATCCAGCTCGTCTTGATCGCCATTACGCCGTCTCCTCGACCGCCACTGGCAACTCGGCCAGTTCACCACGCGCTGTCCGCCGCTGCTCGTTGAGCTCATCGGAGACGATCAAGCCGTCCTTGAAAGCGACGATGCGCGAGCCGTAAGCCGCAACCTCTGGCTCGTGGGTGATCAGCACGATCGTGATCCCTCGATCTTCCTTCAACGATTGGAAGATGTCCATTACCTCAACGCTGGTGCGACTGTCCAGGTTTCCGGTAGGCTCATCGGCCAGCAGAATGGAAGGATTATTGAGCAGCGCCCGGGCGATCGCCACACGCTGCTGCTGACCGCCCGAGAGCTGGTTCGTATGGTGCTCATAACGCGAGCCCAAACCCACCGCCTCCAATGCAGCCATGGCGCGGTTGCGACGCTCCGAGGCAGAGACCGGCGTGCTGCTGTACAGCAGCGGCAGCTCGACGTTCTCCAGCGCGGAGGTACGCGTCAACAGGTTAAACCCCTGGAAGACGAAGCCGATCTTGCTGTTGCGCACCGACGAAATCTCGTCATCCGAGAGATGCGAGACGTCCTTGCCATCCAGGAAGTACTGTCCGCTCGTAGGTTGGTCGAGACAGCCAAGGATATGCATCAGCGTCGACTTTCCAGAACCGGAAGGACCAATAACGGTTACAAACTCACCGGCATTGATATTGAGCGACACGGAGCGCAGCGCATGAACCGCTACCTCTCCCATCTGATAAGTCTTCGTAAGGTTCTTGATCGAGATTACAGGTGTCGTTGTCATTGGTTTGGGCTCTTTGTGGGTTGTGCGCCAGCATTGGCGTAGTTGTAGACGATGGTGGCGACGGACTTTTCAGCTCCCGCCATCCCGTAGACCTTTCCGGCACCTTCGATAATGAAGTACTCATTTGCCGCATGGGCTCTGCCGCCATGCCCAGCAGCGCCTCCGGCGATAGGCATCGCGACAGGCGCGATCTTCTCTCCCGTTGGACCATTGGAGAAGAGATAGGAAGGCCAGTAACCACCCAGGATGGACTCGCCATCCGCAGGTGTCGCGTACGGAATACCGAAGTCTGTATAGGTCTTGGTGATCGCCCTGGCGATGTCGGAGTCGTAAGACATCTTCGACCAGGGAACATCGCCAATCAGCTTCACTTCCACATCTTTATAGCCGTTGTGGTCGAGCTGGGCACGAAGCTTCTTCACGATATCCAGACCGTTCATATTCGGGATGTAACGGAAGTTATGCTTGGAAGTGATCTTGTTCGGCAGAATCGCGCCGGCTCCGCCTGCATACATGTTTCCGCCCCAGATGCCATCGAGGTTGAATGACGTTCCATAGCGCGCCATCTTGAGCATCGTAAACGGATCGTCTGAGATGAACTTGCCCACTCCCAGGTTCTTCGCCGCAACTGCGAGGTCAACCTTGGAGGAAGAATCCTTCAGCTTCTTGATCTCGCCTTCATTCAACGGAGCCATGTTGTCGAAGAAGCCCTTGATCTGTGGCGTATTGCCATCGTCCGAAACCAGCGACGCGAGCATCTTCATGTGACGCCAGGCAGGACTGTCGACCGACCGCTTATTCGATCCATGAATATCCGACTGGATTGGCCCGCGGCCCCAACTCTTGCCGCTCGTCGTCAACTCGACATACACGCAGCCTTCAGATCCACCCATGATTCCAGCGCCGCCGCTCTCAGCCTGAACGCCAAACATCAGCATGGCGTCGGATCCCTTGAAGAGATCGGGATGGTCCTTAACAAACTTGCGCAACCCGATGTCCATTCGCTCTTCATCGCCTTCAGCAACGAAGATCAGGTTCACAGGCAGCTTGCCCATCGTGGCCTTCATCGACATCAACGCATTGAGCTGGCTCATCTGAGGTCCCTTGGAGTTCGTCGCTCCACGCCCGATCAGAACCTTCTTATAAGCAGGATTGAGACCTGCGGTCGCTCCATCCACCAACCGTGCCTCGAACGGAGGCGCTACCCAGTTCTCAGGCTGAGTTACTGGCATCGTGTCATACATCCAGTAGATGACCAGCGTCTTCGGAGCGCCCTCATCGCACTTCGCATAGACCACAGGATTGCCAGGCGAGCCATACTCCGTGATGCCTACATCGTAGACTCGCGTCTGTTGGCAGCCGAGCTTATCGAAGAAGCCCTTCACCATCTCCGCGCTCTCGGGAATACCTTCGCCGCTATTCGAGATACTTGGCTGTTGGATCCACTTCTGCAGATTCTCGACGTGATCGTCGATATGCTCGTCGATGTAGTCGTAGACCTTCTTCAACTCCGCAGGCGTCTTACTCAGGTCAGGCTGAAGGGTCTCGTCACCGTGCGGACGAATACCAAGCTTGGGTTTGCTGTTGGCGACCGGTTGGTCAGCGGGCTTGCCCTTGCAGCCGTTCACGCCTGCAAGAGCACTTAAAACTACGAGTAATGCAGCCTTCGAACGCATCTTGAAACTCCTATCGTCTCTCAAAGTTCAATTCTGTTACTCGTATTCAAGCCCGCTGACCGATCACCAACAGTCACAATGTCACAACTCCAAACCTAGTGAGACTTAGGCTTGGGAGCAACAGTGGTCATCTTGCTGTAGTTGTAGATCGTCGCGGCAACGGTCTTCTCCGCTCCGGCGTAACCGTAGGTCTTACCGGCGCCTTCAATGACAAAGTATTCGTTCGCAGCGTGCGCTCTACCGCCCGAACCGGCGCGTGCACCGCCCATCGGCAGCATTACGTTTCCGACCTTCTCCCCGACCTCCTGATCGGTGAAGACGTATGCAGGCCAATAGCCACCAGCAGCAGGCATCTCCGGACGAGCCTGGAGACCCATCATCGCTGAAGCCGCATCGCCAGCGTGCGAGATGTCAGTATCCCTGGAGGGATTCTTGGCCCACGGAACATCGCCGATCAGCTTCATCTCAACGTCTTTATAGCCATTGGCATCCAGTTGAGCACGCAGCTTCTTCACCAGGTCAAGACCATTCATGTTTGGCACATAGCGGAAGCCATGCTTGGACGTGATCTTGTTCGGCAAAATCGCACCGGCGCCGCCCGCATACATGTTGCCACCCCAGATGCCATCCAGGTTGAAGGACGTACCATACCGTCCCATCTCCAAGAACTTCTCCGGTGTATCCGCAATGAAGCGCGCAACGCCGTTGTTCTTGGCGAGGACGGCGAGGTCAGTCTTCTCACCCTGCTTCTTCAATGCTTCCAACTGCTCGGGAGTAGGCTTCACGATATTGTCGAACCAGCCTTTGATCAAAGGCGTATTGCCGTCCTTTGAGGTCAAAGAAGCCAACATTTGAATGTGGCGCCACGCCGGCGAATCTGTTGTGCGTTTGAAGACGCCATGAATGTCCGACACCGTCGGTCCACGGCCCCAGCTCTTGCCGCTGGTCATGAGCTCGACATAGACGCAGCCCTCAGAGCCACCGCCGCCGAGCATCGCGTCGCCGTCCTTGAACAGGTCCGAGTGGTCCTTCATGAACTTGCGCAGTCCAATATCCATGCGCTCTTCATCACCCTCAGCGACGAAGATCAGATTGACGGGCAGCTTGCCCATCACGGCCTTCATCGACATGATCGCGTTCAGACCGGCCATCTCCGGTCCCTTGGAGTTTGTCGCGCCGCGGCCGATCAACACCTTCTTGAAGTCGGGGTTCACGCCAGCCGTCTTTCCATCCACAATCCGGCCTTCAAAAGGAGGCGCAACCCAGTTCTCCGGCTGCGTCACCGGCATGGTGTCGTACTGCCAGTAGATGACCAGCGTCTTCGGCGCACCCTCATCGCAGTGCGCGTAAACCACCGGGTTGCCCGGGGTGCCGTACTCCGTCGTGCCTACGTCATAGACTCGTGTCTGTTGGCATCCCAGCTTGTCGAAGAAGCCCTTCACCATCTCGGCGCTCTCAGGGATACCTTCGCCACTGTTCGAGATGCTCGGCTGCTGAATCCACTTCTGTAGGTTCTCGACGTGTTCATCGATATGCGCATCGATATAGTCAAAGACCTTGGCCAGATCCGCCGGGACCTTGGTCATATCCGGCTGAATGGTCTCATCCCCATGGGGACGAATACCCAGCTTTGGCTTGTTGTCGGCAACCGGCTTATCGGCTGTCTTGCTCTTACAACCGAGACCGAAGGATACGATCCCGATAAGGGCGAACGAAATTGCTCTGACGCGCATGTATTACTCCTGATGTTGAACAACTGGTTGAATTACTTGCTTCGCTTAGCTGCTAAGTCTGTCGTTCTCTATTCGCCTACGTGAGAGAGGGCGCCGACATTCCCTGCCTCATGATGCGTTCCTCGTAACTGAGGATCTTCGCTCATCCACTTCGCATAGATCTTCCATTGCGCTTGGCTATCTCCACCGGAGCGCTCCTGTAGCTGCTCTGCTACGAGGTCACGCCCATAGGTGTAGGTCGCGACGTAACTCCGATACTCGTTCATGTACAACAATGCAGCCTCGGGATGTGCCATCAATGCCGCGCTGTGTAACTGCTGCCCAGCGCGTTCGAACTCAAGCCTTCCGTCGAGGTAATCTCTTGCAATCGTTGGCTCAACCGTATGCAGCTGATCAATGAGTGCTTCAACCCGGAGGTACAGTGCAACATCCTTGCGATTCAAACCCGCCACCGGAAACAAGACATCCCGCTCCAACGCCAGCCGTTTGTCTGCCGGAAATGCCACATCCACGGCAAGGGTTGCCATAGACTCCGACAGCATGGACTGAGGGCTGTAAGTAGGTTGAACGGTAAACTCCTTCAAGCCCTTCCCCTGAACCAATTTTGCATCGCGTATCGAGTTATACGTATGGTGCCCCGGATAAGCTTCATGACATGCAAGATTCAGCGCCCGGTCCACCGTTAGGCCGAAGTCCCGGTTGATCTGGATCACACTGTGATACCCACCCTTGTACCAACTGAAGGCGCTCCAGGGACGATTCCGCACATACTCCACAGTTGTGCTCTCTCCTTCAGGGAGGGCAATGTGCGCTTTGGTCTCCGCGCGGCACGCTTCAATGGCTCGCGTCATCACAGCAGGCGCCAACTTGGCCGGGATGATGAAGCGGTCTTCGAAGTTTTGATACCTCTCGGCCAGATCTCCCTTACCAGGGAGAAGCTGCCTCAACGCATCTTGTATCGAAGCCACGGCGGCGCGATCGTAGCTCGCCGGGACCACCACCCCGAAACTTGCCTCAGACTCTGCGTCGAAGCTCTTCGCGGCTCCCGTCAGCACGTCGATACGACTCTCCACCGACCGGAGCTGCTCTAAGAGAAAGGTCCTTCTGACCTTATCCTCATCACGAAGCGGCTGATCCCGTCTGACATCGTCCATCAGCCTCACCGCATCGACACGCAGCGCCTTCAGCGACGGAGCCTGCTTCACAATATCCGCTACCAGAGAGTCTGGTCCCGAGTAAAAATCCAGCGAATCCGTATCTCTCTGCCCTAGCCCAACAGCAAGCCGAACATACTCACGGACATTGCCATCCATCCTTGAAGACGGCGGCGGCGTCCCTTTGCAACCATTCACCCCCAGAGACAGAACACACAGCAGCGTCGTACCAGTTATCTTCAGCCCTCCACCGCGGATTAAGTTCTGCTGAGCCATCAGATGAATTCCAAGCCTACAAGTGTTCGTCGCACCGTATTTGAAGCTCGACCCAATCAACCAAGAAAATCACGTTAGAAACTTAAATCCGGAAGGAGCAGATAGGACAGGCTGTTCAGACAGACAGAAGCAGCCCGCTGGCCGCGACATACAGTCACGGCCAGCAGAACCATTTGCATCGTCCATCGTATTGAATTCCGGCGCATACGTTTGAATTCTCCTAATACTACTTACGAAGCAATAGGCTAGAAGAGAATTCTCAAGCTGAACTGGAATTCACGGTTGTCGTTAGCTTGCGTAATGGCACCGAAGGTTGTGCTGCTCGCCGTAGTCACTCCTCCCGTACCATTCGGCGTAAACGTGGTGGGCACTTGTACGCCTTGCGTAAGCGGGTTGAAGAAGTTCGGATGATTGGCAAGGTTGAAGCCTTCCACTCGGAACTGTCCGTTGACTCGCTCGTAGATTGGGAACGAACGCGCCAGTGTCATATCGAGTTCGGTATAACGTGGTCCTGTCACGATATTGCGTCCGGCATTTCCTAACTGACCCGTTTGCGAGTATGTCGTGACACCCGCCGTTGTTGTAGGAGTTGCCGCCAAAGCAAAGGCATGCGTGTTGAACCACTCCTGGACGGTATGAGTCTTAGCCCCGGTTACAGAATCGACCGAAGCATTTGGATCACCCACTAAATTCGGACGATCAGCATTACCAAAGGTTCCGCTTCCGTTCGTCGATGAGTTGGAGATGGTGAAGGGACGGCCAGTCTGGAAGCTGAAGATACCTGAGAGTTGAAAGCCGCCAGCGAGTGCCGACCCGAATCCATGATTCAGGAAAGGCTTGTTGTGCCCGAACGGAAGCTGATAGACCGGGCTGATGACGAGTCTATGGCGAACATCGAAGTCTGAGAGACCTCGATCGGCACGCAAATTGAAAGAGTTCTGTACGGTCCCGGAGGAGTTGCTACCGCTTCCAATACCACCACCGCCATCGATCGACTTAGCAAAGGTATACGCAACCAGGAATGACAAACCATCGGTGAATTGCTGCCGAAGACTTGTCTGAAGGGAATGAAACTCAGAGTTCGCACGGGTGTTTTGGCTTGTGATGTTCGAGAAGCTGCTGTATGGCCTGCCTGCTTGAGTAAAGCCAGCGGATGTAGGTGCAGCCGGATTGATCTGATTAGAGTTGATGCTCAAAGGAAGCTTTGTGCCCTTCGAACCGAAGTAAGTGACCTCCGCGACCATTGCCTTGGAAAGTGCTTGCTGAACTCCGAGGCTCCACTCTGTGATGTACGGCGTGCTGTAGTTGGGACTGATGCTCAGACCGGTTAGAATCGCCTGGCAACCTGTGGTGCCTTGGACCGTGCAGGGATTGTAGACCGATGTCCCTAGCCCAGGAAACGGATTGGCAAGGGTAATCGGGGTCGCGGCAGTCGCTGTAAACGTAGGGACTGCGCGGAACGGAAACTGCGTACCATTCGTCAGGAATTGGTTGTACAACAATGGAGTGTTGTAAAACATTCCGCCCGCACCCTTAACCACTGTCTTCTCACTCCCGAATGGCTGCCATGCAAAGCCAACCCTAGGGGCAAAGTTATTCCAGTCGTAGTTATAGAGGTGTTTGTAATTGCCGTTGCCTGCAGTAATGAACTGCCCTTGGGTCAGGCTGAAGTTCGAGAGCGTGTTCTTCCCGGAGTAGACCGGCTGATCAAGCTCCCAACGCAGTCCAAGATTCAGGGTAAGATGCGGCGTAACCTTCCAGTCGTCCAATACAAACAAGTGATCGCTCTGGAAGTTCAGGTACACAGTAGGCGCCGTAGTTCCAACGGACGAGGTATAGGTATAACCGAGCAGAAAGTCGGCCATTGAATCTCCCGTCTTATTGCGGGTCGTAGCGGCTCCCAACGTGCCCGGCAAATTCGCATCCGAGATACTGAAGGCTCCTCGCCCTGAGCTCGTGATGATGTTAGTAGCACGAGCTAACAAGAAGTCGACGCCAGCTTTGAACGTGTGATTCTTATGATTCCATGTCAGCACATCGACGAGCTGATAGTGGTCATCCCAACGGTCCTGAGGCAGGTTGGTTGCGCCACCAATAGTCGAGTAACCAGCAACGGTAGTGTTGGGGAGACCGGTGTTATTGGCGTAACCCGCCTGGGTGAAGTATGGCCCTCCTGGCAGCCCGGGGTAAGAGAGTGTCGTCGCATCTTGCTGGATGCGAGGTTGCACAAGCCGCTGGAAGCCGGCCCGTACCTCATTGATCAGGTTAGGAGTGAAGATCCGGTCATAGACGACGTTCGCAAGGGTCGAGTGTTGATCAGTGAAGCAGCCAAAGTTCGGAAGGACATAGGACGAGCAAAGAGAGTTGGACGGCTCAAATGCTGGATCACGGAAGTAGTTCCAGGTCCCGTTCAGAGAGTCCTTCTCGGATATCTTGTGGTCGATCTTGAGCGATTCCTCGTTCATGTTTTCGACGCGGGTTTCGCTGAAGTTAAAGTTGTTAGACGGAACGGCACTGGAGCCGGCAATATTCGGAGTGGGATAGCCAAGTTTGGCGATGGTCTGTGCCGCGGCGCCCGCTGTTGAAGTCCATTGCGGCAGGCTCGTCAAGTTGTAAACCTTGGTCGTACCGCTCGTGGAGACAGGCGTCAGAGGGGCGCCGGTGTTCGGATTGTAGAGCGTGGAAGTAGTAGTAAAGAGGCCGTTGTAGACCTGGTCGCGAGTCGGCACCGTGGCCAATGCCGTTACCGCACGGCCGATGCGCTGCCCTTCATAGCCGAAGAAAAAGAAGGTCTTGTCCTTCCATATCGGCCCACCGATTGTTCCTCCGAAGGTGTTCTGACGAAAGGCAGGCGTCTTGGCTCCAGCCGGATTGAAATACGGCTTCGCATCCGTGACCTGGTTACGGATAAACTCATACGCCGAGCCGTGGAAGGTGTTAGTGCCCGACTTCGTGATGATGTTCAACTGGCCGCCAGACATACGGCCGTACTCAGCAGAGTAGACACCCGTCAACAGCTTGAACTCTTGAATCACCTCAACTGAGGGACGGAACGAAGGCTGCGCCACACCCATGTCGTTGTCGTAAGTTCCGTTCACCGTGAACTGATTACTGATCTCCGATGCGCCAGCAATGTTGATACCGCCGCGAAATCCAAGCGTCGAGTTTTGCGCTGGCTGATAGGCGGCTGGAGAGAGCAACGCGAGAGAGTAAAACTGCCGATTCGCCAGTGGGAGTTCCACCACGGCCTTGTTGTCGATGACCGTGCCATTCGACGATCCCTGCGTATCCACCAGCAATCCCTGCGCCTGCACCTCGACCACGGTAGAGGCCTCACCGATAGCCAACGCGACATCGAGCTTTACATCCGCTCCAACATTCAGCGTGATGTCTTTCAAGACCTTCTTGCTGAAGCCCGCCAACTCACCCGTCACTTGATAGGATCCCGGAATCAGGGAATTCACAAAGTAGCGGCCATCTGCGTCCGACTTCGCCTGACGTGAAATGCCCGTGGCGGTGTTCAACACGGTGACGTCGGCATTAGCGATCGAAGCGCCGGTGACGTCAACTACAGTACCTGAAATGGTCGCGGTCGAACTCTGCGCTAGTCCACCACGCAAACCGGCGACCAGCAGCAGTATAAGAAAGAACCAGGACCTAAGACGGAATGAGCAGCGTGTCATTTTCCAACCTCCGTAATGCCTCAAATGTCTGAATAACGTGTTGCTGATAGGGCGTCTGCTCTTGCAGCGTGCGATGCAACTTCTGTCCCATACCGTGGGATCGAGTTGCACTCAAGCGTTGGCCTGGTACGGCCGTGCCTTCTTCAGCTCTATATCTCTGACCGCCACAGAGCGTCAGATAGACCCGTACCCTTGTTGCAGGGAGACGAAAGATGCTTCTCCAATGCGCAACACGGCGCTGTCTGACGACTCAATAAGGTGTGACTGAAAGTACGAGCGCAATCAAAGCAGGTCGGCGGGTAATACAACCTAATTCAACCCAAACGTCCCATTCGTTCAACGAATACACGAATGCAACTGCTTACCTTCGACCATGAAGGGTGCTTCTATTGGCTCTTCGACAAGGAAGGATCGGTGCGGAACGTGAAAGAAAGATCTTCAACCATGAAGTCAGTCTTTCAGTTAGAAAAACATTAATATTACGTTTCCCAGATTCTCGGGTCTTTCAAGAGCTATGTCAAGCACTTTTTATCTGCGCACCGCAACAACGCTCAATATTCGTAATGCCAAACCACTTACGAGCCGTAATGGACCGCAAGCTCGGGTTATCATCTCTCAATGCGTTATAGAGAATCGTCTCGCAATTTCACTTCAGCCTCACGCCGTTCCCCGTCTCGAGCAGACGCACTGGTTGCAGACCGCGAAATCTGCAATACTGTGGCCTCATACCTCCGGTTTCGCACTCAAGGTGAGAGATCTGTCAGACTCGGACTATGATGCATCGCCATCTCTTTGCAACGCAGATCAGCAATGTAGCTGATTCGGCCTCGAAGCCGAACGTTGAGTATCTAAATTACTGCGTTACTTCTCCCCGGGGGAATCCATGTCCTTGATCCAGTTGCCGAACGCCGTCCACTTACCTAAAACCCGCCAACACTTCCGCGCCACCAAGATCACGCGAGCCGCACTCCTCGCCCTACTCGCCCTGTGCCCCTCACTGCACGCCGCGGATACGACACCTCTCACCGGAAAATACTCGCTCCAGGGTGGAAGTCCAAAGACCGAGGGACACCTCCGCGTCAGCTCCGCAGGCAAAGATCCCCTCACCCAGCATCTCGATCTCTGGATGACCACGCCGCCCTCCGCAACCCCCATCCGCAACTACGCCGTCGAGATGACCAAGAAGCTCCACGTCGTCATCGTCAGCTCTGACTTCGCTCGCTTCATGCACATCCATCCCACGCTCAGCCCCACCGGCCACTTCGTCATCGACCAGCAGTTCCCCGCCCCCGGCCTCTACTACGTCTACGCCGACGGCGAACCCAACAACCTCGATCACCAGGTCTTCCGCTTTGAGGTCGCGGTCAGCAACAGCGGCAGCCAAAAGCCCATCACACTCTCGCCTACCGGCCGCGAGGTCAACATCGGACCCTACACTGTGGACCTCAGCCAGGTAAAACTCAACGCCGGAGGCATGGACATGATCGACGTCCATATCCTCAAAGGAGACAAGCCCGCCACGGACCTCCACCCCTACCTCGGAGCCTCCGCCCACGCCGTCTTCCTCAATGGCAAAGACCTCTCCTACGTCCACGTCCATCCCATGTCGATGGGCGGAGCAGATATGGCGATGAGCGGAATGAACATGAAGGCCAGCGCGTATCTACCTGACAACGCCCCCTCCTCGCCCGACATGATGCTCCACATCTCCATCAAAGAGCCGGGCACCTATAAGATGTGGCTGCAGTTCCGCGGCGGCAGCCAGCTCTACGTAGCTCCGTTCGTCCTCACCGCACAATAACGTTCGCGTCCACATCTCCTCGGGACTAAAATTGATAGGTGCGCCTAAGCCGATGCTCGGCCCATCGCCCGGTCCAAAGCAGTTGACAGGAGATCCATGAATATTACGTTTGCAGACAAAGTCGCCCTCATCACAGGCGGTACAGGCGGACTCGGTAAAGCAGTCGCTCTGGCATTTCTGAACGCGGGCGCCAAGGTCGCCGTAACCTATCGCAACCAGGAAGGCTTCTCCGTTCTCAAGATCGCTGCTGGAGCGAACGCTTCGTCCCTCACCGGATTTCAGACCGACATAACCGACGCAACTGCCACCCAGCAGCTCATCGGCAAAGTAGTAGCTCAACACGACAGGCTCGATGTCCTGGTAAACGCTGTCGGCGGCTACGTAGGTGGCGTAAACGTATTGGACCTGACGCCCGAAACCTTCGATCAGATGCTAACGTTGAACCTGCGCTCAGGGTTTACCTTGGTCCGCGCAGCCCTGCCGCAGATGCTCAAACAAAAACACGGAGCCATCGTGAATGTCTCCGCGAAGGCCGCATTCGACCACGCCGCTGGGACCTCGGCGTACTCTGCATCGAAGGCCGCAGCGGTAGCCCTGATGGACTCACTCGCCGAGGAGCTGAAGGGCACCGGCGTTCGTGCCAACTCGATCCTTCCCAGAATCATCGACACGGCAACGAATCGAAAAGACATGCCGAACGCGACCTACTCCGACTGGCCCAGCCCCGAGGACGTCGCCCGGGTCATCCTGTTACTTTGCCACGAAGACGCCAAAGTAATTCACGGCGCGGCAATACCGGTATATGGCGATAGATAGATCAAGGTATCCATAAACAGTAAGAGCCCACCCACGAACACTCACGCAATAAAATCTAACTCTCTGACGCTTTGAATGCTCCTTCCCAGTTCAAGCCTCAATGAAAGTGATACCGACCGACCTAGACAGAGAAACGCTACCAGTTCAATCGAGTTGCATTTACTAAACCAGGCGATCGCGAAATAAGGACATCGGATGAAGAACATCACAGAACGACCGTCCACGGTAGCTGTTGCATTTTGCTCTGACCCGAACATGGAGCTCGCTCTCCACGTAGCTGCATCCTCCGTCCTACGCCACCTCTCCCCGGGCATCACTCCAAAGTTCTATCTCCTGCTCACCGATTTTTCCGCCGTCCAGGTGCGAAAATTGCACCTCACTCTTGACCGCCTCGACAAGCCCTACGAGCTCATCCTGCTTGAAACTCCAAACGTGGAGATCTTCCATAAACTTCGCCCATTCCATGGCAGCTTTGCTGCTTACTATCGCCTCTTGCTGCCGGACATGATGCCCGAGAGGCGCTTCCTCTATCTCGACCTGGACACCATCACCAACATCGATATCGCCCCACTTTTCTCAATCCACATGCAAGGCCATGCCTTGGGCTTTGTCGCCGACGGCTTTGTGAAATACGCACTGGAGCATCAATTCTTCCAATCGCTGGGCATGAATCCCGACGGTCCATCTTTCAACTCCGGCATCATGCTGGTGGATACGGATCAGTGGAAGCAGGACCATTGCTTCCAAAAAATTCTTGCTTTCTGCAACGCCCACCCGGATGCTCTCGTCGCCGCGGATCAGACTGCATTGAATGCACTCTACTGGGACGACTGCTTTCACCTGCATGGAGACTTCAACATCGAGCTCTCGACGGTGAGTCGTCAAAAAGAACTGAGAGCAGGCATATATCACTTCGTCGGTAGCCCCAAGCCATGGGATCTATTCGGCGGCCTGTTTCATCCCTATCACTCCCTGTGGAAAGAAGCGATGCGAAGAGTCGCCTTGAACGTATGGAAGAAGAACTCATACCTCAATCTAAGAAACTGGTGGCGACTGCCAAAAATATTAGGCGGCTACCGTCGAATTCTTAGACAGCGAAGCGAAATACGACGCACATTAGCCGCAGATAAATAATTCTCGTACTTACCCCGTCATGACGGAAAGAGCCTGGAGATTCCTTCGGAGACTTTCCGGTCTTCCCTCGGCGAGGAGTGCTTCCACGTCCGCGTGAGTCCTCTCCCAGACCGGCATGGCTGATGCAAGCAAAGTCTTCCCTTCCGACGTTAGTTCCAAGTTCCTGCCGCGCCGGTCCGATACGTCTGATGTGATCTTGACCAGACCACGGCGCACCAACCGCTTCAGCGCAGCGGTCAGTGTGGTGCGGTCCATCGCCAGCAGCTTGGCCACACCCGCCATGGGCGCCGGTTTGGGGCGATTGAGCGACATCAGGAGGGAGAATTGGCCGTTCGTCAGTTCCAGCGGCCGCAGTGCATCATCGAATCGCCGCGCCAGCGCTCTTGCTGCACGCTGCACATGCAGACAGAGGCAGCAGTCGCGAACCATCAAAGTCGTTTCAAAAGGAACGGTCTCAGCCCTTGACATCTCTTACAATATGTTGATATCAACATAAAAAGTCAAGACCGCCCATCGGGCCAAATCAGGGCATCGGCTGGAGGACTCTTATGTCGTTCGTTCCCGATTTGAGCATTGCAGTGCGCTCTCTGGCGAAAGCTCGCGCGCTGTGGATCACCGTTGCGATCACGTTGGCTCTGGGCATCGGCGCCAATGCGGCCATCTTCAGCGTAGTAAGGGCTGTGCTCCTCCGGCCTCTGGCGAATCGCGACGAAGACCGTTTGCTCTACCTGCGGCAGAGCGCTCCAGGCATAGGAGAAGCCAATACGACCTTCTCTGTCCCGGAGATTCAGGACCTCGGACGTGGGCTCAAGACCATTCAAGATCTCGGTACCTTCTCCGGGATAGATTTCAGCGTCGTAGGCCTTGGAACGCCGCGCGAGATTCACGCCGGTGTGGTGGATGGAAACTACTTTGAGGTAATGGGTCTGCGACCGGTCGTCGGCCGCCTCTTGACCCCTGCGGACGACGGTCCGAACGCATCTGGCGCGGTCGTGCTGACCTATCGCTTCTGGACCACGTCCCTGCACTCCGACCCCGCCGTGATCGGCAAGACCGTGCGGCTTGAGAGTGGCATGGGTGCACGGTCTGCGGTGATTGTCGGCGTTCTGGAACCGTCTGTTCCTTATCCAGTCGAGACGGAGCTGATCGCCAACCTCGTGACCAGCCCGCACCATATCTCGGCCACGATGATCACCGGCCGCGAACACCGGATGACGGAGGTGTTCGCACGGCTCGCGCCGGGCGCCACCTTGGACTCCGCACGCGCCGAGGTGCGCACGACCCACGCGGCCATGGTCTCTGCGCATCCAGAGATCTATAAATCCGCGAACCGCTTCAAGATCGACGTGACACGCATCCACGATCAGATCAACTCTCGCGCCCATACCATCTTGTGGGTTCTCTTCGCGGCTGCAGGTCTCCTGTTCGTCATCTCATGCTCGAACGTCGCCAATCTTGTGCTGGCGCGCAGCGTGCGCCGGGAATCGGAGCTGGCCATACGCTCAGCATTGGGCGCAAGCACAGCCGTGCTTCGCCGTTTGTTGCTGGCGGAGAGCCTGGTGCTCTGCGGAAGCGGCGCTTTGGCATCGCTGCTCATCGCCGCCCCTATGGTGTCTGTGTTGGCCCGCTATGCTTCGCGTTTCTCTGCCCGTACGGATGGCCTGAGGCTGGACTTCAGCCTCGTCTGGTTTGGAATCGCGCTGGCGTTGGTCGCCGCAGTAAGCCTGGCGTTTATCCCGAAGCTCCCCTCCGCGGATGCATCGAAGAGCTTCGCACGCGGCAGTGGCGGCCAGAGGGCTGTGAGTGGAAGCAGCCGGCGTCTTCGCCTCTTCGCCGTCACACAGATCACGGCGTCTTTTCTTCTGCTCATCGGGGCCGGTGCGTTGATGCGAGTTCTGTTCGTGCTCGAGAAAACTCCCCCGCCCTTCGATACGGCTAACGTTCTAGCTCTGAACCTACCCGTAATGATGTACGGACGTACGCCACAGCAGACGAACGATTTTTATCGCGAGGTACAGCGCCGCATCAGTACCTTGCCGGGAGTACAGCAGGTATCCGCAAGCTTCGCCGTGCCGTGGCGCGATGCACGGTCACTCGATATCAACTTCATGTTCGCTGTAGACGGAGCGAAGCGCAAGAACGGTCAGGACGACGTGCGCGGACGATTCCGCCCCATATCCCCTGGCTTCTTCGAGACGATTGGGATGCCCTTGCTTGAAGGACGTAACTTCAAGGACTCCGACCGGAGCAGTTCCGAGCGCGTAGTCATCATCAGCCAGAGCGTGGCAAAGACGCTCTTTCCAGAACAATCAGCGCTCAACCGGGACCTGCGATGGACGGACGGGGTGATTAAGTTTGTCGGCATCAGCGGCGAGCCGCGGCGAATCATCGGCGTCGTGCCGGACTTCGACGATGAAAACATCATTCCATCGCCCGCAATGGCGATCTATCAGCCAATCGAGCAGGATGGATGGAACGGCCGTCTCTTCGTACGTACGAATCATGATCCATACGCACTCGTTCCCCTGATCACCCGCACCATCCACGAGCTGGATGCAGATCAACCCGTCGAGCGGGCCAGCACACTCGCGGACATTCGCGCGGAGGTTTTAATACCCGACCGTCTGAACGCCATTGTCTTCGGCGGATTCGCTGGAGTGGCGCTGTTGATCTCGGTGGTCGGCGTGGCTGGCGTCCTCGCGTTCTCGGTGAGCGGGCGCACCCGCGAGTTCGGAATCCGCCTGGCTCTTGGGGCTCCGCCTCGCAGCATCCTCACCGATGTACTGCGGGAAGGGCTGGTGATGGCGAGCATCGGAGTAGGAACCGGCATCCTGCTTGCGGTCGTCCTCCCACGCGTAATCGGTACCTACATCGCCGAGGTGCAAACCCCAGGCGCACTGGCTTTCATCGCATCCGCCGCCGTCATCCTATCCGCGGCGGTGATCGCTTCCGCTGTGCCGGCGGCGCGCGCCTCCAGGGTAAATGCGGTCGAAGCGCTGCGCGCGGAGTAATCCGCCGCTCTGCGCCTTGGATTGTGGTCCGACAATCAGCCAAGTTCCGCGACAGCCAAAGCTTTTCTACTCGTGTTGACATCCGACCCAACGAGTGGCATTCTTTAGGTCGGATGCCTTCCCAAGCAAATCCCGACGACCGTATCGCTCTATTGCAGGGCACTCTGGACCTGCTCATCCTCAAAACTCTTGTGCTTGGGTCGTGTCATGGCCAGGGCGTGGCGCGGTCGATACAGCGCCAGTCGGAAGAGGTCTTCTTCGTCGACCACGGCTCGCTCTACCTGGCCCTGCAGCGCCTCGAGGACAAGAAATGGATCAGCGCCAAATGGGGCGTGAGCGAGAACAATCGCAAGGCACGCTTTTATTCGCTAACCGCCAAAGGCAGCGAGCAGCTTGTGCAGAAGACCAGCGAGTGGGAGCGGCTGACCAGGGCGATGGGATTGATTCTGGGCAGCACGAGAGCGAATAGCGAGGAGGCTTAGACATGTTCAAGCGCACGCGGAGCACAGATGATTTCGCTGAAGAGATCAAGGCGCATCTGGAACTCGAAGCTGAGGAGCTTCGGCGTGAGGGCTTGAGCGATGACGAAGCGCGCCGCAGGGCATATATCGCCTTCGGCAATGTAGGTGCGGCGCAGGAACGCTTCTATCTGAGAGACCGTATGGTGTGGTTCGACAATCGGATGCGCGACATCCGGTTCGCCATTCGTCAGCTTATAAAAAATCCTGGCTTCACCACCACGGCGATCCTTGTACTGGCTCTCGGCATAGGTGCCAGCGTGGCCACCTTTGGATTCGTGGATGCGGCTCTCCTCGAGACTCTCCCGTATACGAATCCCAGCCAGTTGATGTCAGTGAATGAAAGCAGCGATGAGTCGCCGCGCTGGCCGCTCTCCTACCCTGACTATCTTGACTGGCAGCGGATGAATCATTCCTTCAGCTCGCTCGATGTCTACAACAACACCGGCTACATCCTGAACACCTCCTCCGGCGCAGAACCTGTGCAAGCCGAACGCGTGAGCGGCGGCTTCTTCCAGACTCTCGGTGTCCAACCGATGCTCGGGCGTGACTTCTATCCGGGCGAGAACCGGCCGGGTGGCCCCAACGTCCTGCTTCTGAGTTATGGCGCCTGGCTCCATCGTTTTGGCGCGCGGAGCGACGCAGTCGGCCAGACAGTTGACCTCGACGATAGAGCCTTCACCGTCATCGGCGTTCTGCCTCGTGGGTTCTCCTTCGCCCCTGCCGGCAGCGCCGAGTTCTGGGTCCCGCTTAACAGCTTCAGCGATCACGAGAAGATGCGGGGCTTCTATACGTTCTGGGGGATTGGAAGACTCCGCCCCGGCGTCACCGCCCAGGCGGCGCTGGCTGAAATGAATCCCATCGCAAAACAACTTCAGCGGCAATATGGCATAACAGGTCTCGATCTGAGCGCGAATGTTGTTCCCCTCACGGAGGTCATCGTTGGCGATGTGCGGCCCATCCTTTTGACACTCTTAGGCGGCGCCATTCTGCTTTTGCTCATCGCTTATGTCAACGTCGGCAGCCTTGTGTTGGTGCGCTCGGAGAGCCGTCGACGCGAAGTGGCCATAAGAGGCGCATTGGGCGCGACACAAGCCCGCTTGGCGGAGCAGTTTGTGACCGAAGGGCTGCTGCTCGGTCTACTAGGCAGTCTGGCAGGCATGATGGTTGCCGCCGGAATCATGAAGCTCCTCGGCAGCCTCGTTCCGAAGGGCATGGCATCGAAGATGCCCTTCTTGGGAGACGTCGGCCTGAACCCGCACACCGTCGCATTCGGCGCAGCAGTCGCTACACTGGCAGTCCTGCTGCTGGCCGTCACGCCTACGTTGCGGTTGTCGTCTCTAAAGGTGCGTGAAGAAATGGCCGATGGCGACCGCGGCTCCGGCACCCGTCTCTGGCGCAGACTAGGAGCGAACCTGGTGGTGGTCGAACTGGTAATTGCGGTCGTGTTGTTGGCAGGAGCAGGTCTGCTGGGGCGCAGCCTCTATCGCCTGCTGCACGTACCTCTGGGCTTTGATCCAAACCACCTCGCAACGATGAGCGTCATGGCTCCCGGCACGACTTACAAAAACGACGAACAGGTCATCGGCCTTTACCGCGAAATTGTGGGTCGTCTCTCCAGCCTGCCGGGCCTGAAGACAGCGGGTTTGACCAGCATGCTTCCGGTTCAATGCAATTGTGCCACCGACCGGATTCACTTCCCGGGAAGACCGGACCACGGCGAACACAACGAGGTGGACGAGCGCCACGTAAGTCCCGGATACCTGCCCACGCTCAAGGCAGCGCTCCTGCGAGGACGATACTTCACCGAGGCAGATGATCCCTCTCATCCACGAGTGGCCGTCATCAATCAGGCGCTGGCGCGGAAGTACTTCCCGAACCAGGATCCGATCGGGCAGAGGATAGCCAACGACGAGTCCGGGCGTCCGTCCGTGTGGGAGATCGTCGGCGTCGTCGACGATGTTCGCGAGGGCCCCCTCGACGTCGAGAGCTGGCCGGCGGAGTACTTCCCCATCAATCAGACCCGCCAGAATGGTTTCAGTCTTGTAGTGCGCACCTCACAGGACGCGGGATCCATGCTGCCTGTACTGGTGAATACACTCCATCAAATCGATCCAAACCTCGCCATTTCGAACGAGACGACCATGACCGGGAAGATCGGCGCCACACAGGCGGCGTTGCTTCATCGGTCTTCGGCCTGGCTGGTGGGCGGATTTGCCGCAATCGCCTTGATACTCGGCGTGGTGGGCCTTTACGGTGTGATCGCCTACTCGGTAAGTCAGCGCACCCGCGAGATAGGCGTGCGCATGGCGCTCGGTGCCCAGCGGAGCTCTGTGTACACACTCGTAATGCGTCAGGCTGGATGGCTGACAGCAACTGGGCTGACAATCGGTCTTATCTGTTCCGTAGGATCATCGTTGCTCATACGCAGTCTGCTGTTCGGTGTAGAGGCATGGGACGCCCTAACCCTGAGCCTTGTGGCCCTCCTACTCGCGGCCGCGTCGATGACAGCCAGCTTCCTGCCCGCGCGTCGCGCAGCATCGGTAAATCCAGTAGAAGCCCTTCGCGCCGAGTAAGCCGGTGATTGAAACTGGGCATTTTCAGCGAGCACAAATCGCCGACTGACTAGCGTGGCTCGATGCGAATACAGCATTGCAGCGGGTAACGGTGACGGCGGAGTTGTTGAAAGAGGCGAACACATTCATTTCCGCGCTGAAGCGTAGCTAGCGGTATCACCCCACCGGCGATATCAACCAATCTATTGATTTTATTGGATTTACAATGGTCGGGCGGAGGGATTCACAATTAGCACAAATACCGGCTTTAATGAAGGGTTCTGCGGACATCACGATCCCGAGCTACCACGTTTCTTACCACGGTTTTAGCTTCAATACCCTTCGCCCAGAATTGAGCCTGGAGTACTTGTCTAATAAGAAGCCATAGGTTGCCGATACCAGATCAAAAATCGGAATACTTCGCGTTCTCATCATTTCTCCAAATCCGCGCACTATTGCGTCTTTCCGGCGGGTTCACCGGTGGCAGTAAAGCCAAGAGCGCGTAATTCAGGCCTTGCTTCTCGTTGGGAGCCCGACGCACGACCGACGGTGTCAATTAAATTAGTTGTCCGCCACCCCACCCCGTCCATTTTGGCATTGACGCACTAGCCCCATTGAAAAAAAATGCAAAAAAATATCTCAACGAATAGGCGCAACAATTTTGTTCAAAGACATAACGGACCGACTGTTGGAAAGTGCGTAGGGAAGGAGGCTAGTAGAGATATTGCTGGAACCCCGCGAACATCTCGCGGATCTCTGGTGGAGATCCGAGATCGAGAACGGCGTCGGAGATGGCATGGTATCGGAGAATGAGGAGGGAAGAGAGTTGGTCCTGGTCTAGTTCTTCAACGCCTTCAGTGATGTAGTGAGAGAGAACAAAATCCAGAAATGCCCGCTGTCTCTCCGGGAATGAAGCATGGATGGCGGGTCGAGCACGATCGGCACGTTCCTGACGGGTAATGCGGGGCAGTGCAAATGCGATGTACGCGAGCACATCATAGAGATCCGATTGCTCGGCGACGAGCAATCGTTGGATTTCGCCCAGCTGACTGCGGTCGAAGCCCTTGTCTTGAAGACTTCGGAGAAGCGCGCGACGCGTATCGGGCTTGCACCATATGGTCCGTAACCCATCTTCATCTTTGAAGAACTCAGGTAACGTGCCGAAAAGGGATTCAAGGAACTGGTTCGCTGAAATGGGTCTCCCCTCCGCACTCCAGAAGCTCGTCGCGGTCATGTGCTGAATCTCACGCGCTTTGCCGTCTGCGAGCCGAATGACCAACCATTCGCGACGTGGTGCCGGATCTTCTTCACCATCTCGCCGGTCACCGTCTGGTTGCGGAATTGGCGGCTGAGGTGGTCTCGACTCGGGATCTGGTTCAGGATCAAGCGGCTCACCGTCCCACTCGGGATCGTTGAACAGATGATGGGCGCGAACAAAGTCGTAGATGGTGAAAAATTCCTTGCCGTCGAAAAGACGAGTACCACGCCCGATGATCTGCTTGAACTCGATCATAGAGTTCACGGGGCGGAGCAGAACAATATTCCTGACGTTGCGGGCATCGACGCCGGTGGAGAGCTTTTGCGATGTCGTCAGGATCGTGGGAATGGTCTTTTCGTTGTCCTGGAACTCGCGTAGATACTGGTCGCCGAGGGCGCCATCGTTGGCTGTCACGCGACAGCAGTACATCGGGTCGGTGCTCGTCTTCTTCTGGTTGATGAGGTCACGGATCGCGGCGGCGTGGAGCTGCGTAGCGCAGAACACGATGGTCTTTTCCCGCTGGTCGATCCGCTCCATGAGCACAGAGACACGCTTCTCCTCGCGCTCCTTGATCTCAATGATGCGGTTGAAGTCGGACTCAGTGTAGCGACGGCCTTCCTCTACTTCGCCTTCAACGATGGTGTCATCCGGGGTGTACATATAGTCGTCGAGAGTGGTGGATACCTGAACGACTTTGAAGGGCGTAAGGAAGCCGTCGTTGATGCCTTCCTTCAGGGAGTAGATGTAGACCGGCTCTCCGAAGTAGGCGTAGGTGTCTACGTTGTCCCGGCGCTTCGGAGTGGCTGTGAGGCCAAGCTGCACTGCCGGGGCGAAGTAGTCGAGGATGCTGCGCCAGTTCGACTCGTCATTCGCGCCTCCGCGATGGCATTCGTCGATGATGATGAAGTCGAAGAAGTCGGGTGGATACTGGCCGAAGTAAGGCGCTGGCTGGCCATCCGGGCCGGTGCCGGACATGAAGGTCTGAAAGATCGTAAAGAAGATGCTTGCGTTTGTAGGAACTTTGCCAGACTTGCGAATCGAGTCCGGTGCGATACGGATGCGGGCATCGTCGGCAAACGAAGAGAATGAGTTGTAGGCCTGGTCGGCAAGGATGTTACGGTCAGCAAGGAAGAGAATGCGGGGCCGACGGGTAGGCTGGCGCGAGAGATTCCACTTCGCATGAAACAGCTTCCATGCAATTTGGAAGGCGATGGCGGTTTTGCCGGTCCCCGTGGCGAGAGTTAGCAGTATGCGCTGGCGTTCATCGGCGACTGCCTCAAGGACACGCTGGATGGCGGTGTCCTGATAGTAGCGAACGTCCCATGAGCCGGAGCGATCCTCGAAGGGAATCTGAGCGAAGCGTTCGCGCCATGCATTCGGCACGGCAAAGGTCGCGGCCCACAGTTCATCCGGCGTGGGGAAGTGGTCTACCAGACCCTCGGAAGTCGAGATGGCAACCGGGCCGTCGGGTTCATCTATGTTGGCTGGCTCTTGAACTGGCGTACTGCCCAAGTCCATGCGGTAGATCTTGTGGCCGTTCGTCGCGTAAGCGAAGCGGACTGCCATCTTCCCGGCATAGTGCTTGGCCTGGGCCACTCCCTCGGCTTCTGAGAGGTCTTCGCGCTTGGCCTCGATGACGGCGAGCTTGCGGTTTTGGTAAACGAGGATGTAGTCGGCTATATCGGGATCGGTGCGCCGTCCGGCTCCGATCAAACGTCCCTGGGTAATCTTGAACTCGCGCAGAATCCGTGAGCCAGCGATCACGCCCCAGCCGGCAGCGCGGAGTGCGGGATCGATCAACTCGGCTCGGGTTTCGGACTCGTTGCGCATTTGTTGCCTAAAGAGTACCGGAGAAGGCCTGTTGGAGGATTGATTGTTTCAACGCTTCAAGCGATTCAAGCTTCTGTAAATGGACGGCCTCAAGGCGCTGAACTTCCGCTCGGAATTCGTCTAGCATCGAAACGACCTGTTGCTGTTGTTTAAGGGATGGAACAGGAACTGAAACGCTTTTAGCAGAGCCGATGTTGAAGTGCTTCTGAGCGGAACCGACGAGGTTACCTAAAACCAAGCGTTTGCCGTGTGCGGAATTGAAGAAATGAGCCATATAAAACGGGTCCAATGCAGGCCCGGGTCGAACGATAACTAGATCGCTGCAATTAGAAATCGGCAAGTCAGACGGGATAACAGCGGCTGTACCAGGATAGCCGGTTCGGACAATCGCAAGGTCACCAGGACGCAGTTGAGATTTCTTCAGTGTGGCGTTGAAAGCGGCGTCGATATACACAACATTCTCAAGGGATATGCGAAAGGGCCGGATGTTCTGCGATCTGAGGAACGGTACGCCGTCATCTCGATATTCCTTAATCATCGAGCCAACGTGGCCTACTGTGATGTCGCTGCAGACATCATCAAGTCTCTGTTGCTTCCAACCATCGCCCCTCGCTGAAAAGACCTGTGCAACACGGCTCTCGAACAACGCAATAGAAACTGTCAGAACCCTATTAGCATTAGCCCTGGTTTTAGCAATTCCTTCGAATGTTTCATCGAGGATGGCGATAATGCGCTCCTGCTCCCTTTTGGATGGCAGAGGGATGGCAAGATTGCCGAGCTTGCTTGCGTTGAATCCGCCCTGAGCGCTTCCGACCGAGCCTTCAGCAATCACTCGCCAATACGTGGATGTCTGAAAATAATAGTTCACAAACTTGGGCAGGGCATTCTTTTCCAAGAGCCGGAGCCTAATAAGGTATGACGCAAATACTGCTTCAGGCGGGTCTAACACAAGGAAGCTTTTTCCCGTTGTTGCTCCGGTCCGAGAGAAGACGATGTCTCCGCTTAGGAGCGTGTAACGAGAGATTTTGTCCCTGTCTATGCTGCAATATGGAACCGTGCTCCAATTGACCCTGTCATCTTGAATGTCGGTGATCCTTAGGAAGCGCGGGCCGACAGGCTCCGTGGTGGCTGAATCGGTATAGCCATAAATGATCGAGCAAATCTCGCTGAGTCTGGCATTGCTCCAGCGATGATTAATAGCGACCCCTGAATGCTGCAGAGTCTCTTGAAGTTTAGGCATCCTGCTCACCGATCCATTCCTCCAGCTTCTGCTGCAACTCTTCTTTGCTCGGCAGATAAAGCTGGTACTCGCGGGCGTGGATGTTCGCATCCTTCGGAAGAGTGATCTCGACCAAGGCGGTGTTCTTTTTCTTGCAGAGGACGATGCCGATGGTGTGGTTTTCCTCCTTCGTCCTAACAAAGCGGTCGAAGTAGTTGACGTACATCTGCATCTGGCCGAGGTTCTGGTGGGTCAGCTTACCGATCTTAAGATCGATAAGCACATAGCAGCGCAGGAGCCGGTTATAGAGCACAAGGTCTACGAAGAAGTGCTCTTCGTCAAAGGTGAACCGCTTCTGCCGTGCTTCAAAGAGGAAGCCTTTGCCGAGCTCCAGCAGAAAATTCTCGATGTGGGTGACGATGGCCGATTCCAGCTTGGACTCGGAGTAGCTGGCCTTTTCCTGTAGGCCAAGAAACTCCAGAACGTAGGGCTCTTTGAGCAGGTCTTGCGGCTTTGCGACGTGCTGGCCCTTGCGTGCAAGCTCCCGGATCGAATCTTTGTCCCGGCTCAGAGCGAGGCGCTCGTAGAGACCGGCATTGAACTGGCGTTTCAACTCCCGCAGCGTCCATCCCTGCTGGGTAGCCTCAATCTCATAGAAGCTGCGCTCGGCCTCTTTCAGACCCATCAGGAAGACATAGTGCGACCAGCTCAGTGTAAAGGCGGCCTGCGGTTGAGTGCCGGGATCGAGCGATTGTCCAGACAGCGTCTGGACGATTGGGGATACTGGCAATTCCCCAGACAATGTCTGGGGAATCGCTCCCACTTTGAATTGTCCAGACGGTGTCTGGACAATTCGTGAAACCCGATCCGGGTAGGCAACGTAAAACTGGCGCATCGACGCAAGGTTAGTTCGTGAAAAGCCCGCGCCGAACTCCGCCGTCAGGCGGGCAGCAAGCTCGTTGAGAACTTCCTTGCCGTATTCGGCGCGATTAGCGCCTTGCTGCTCCTGTTCGAAGATTCGGCGCCCAATCTCATAGTTGGTATGAACCTGCAGCAGGTCAACGCCACGGGCGATGGTCTGACGGGCCGACAGGACCAGCGCACGGATATCCTCATACAGCGGAACTGGCTTTTTGAGTTTGCTCATAGCAGACCTCGAATGCCCTGGAGGATTTCCGCGCTTTCGAGGTCGAGGGCGGCGATCTCGTCCAGTATCTCCTGCGGGGAGCGATGGACGATCTCATCATTGCCGTTCGGGTTCTTGACGGAGAGGTCGAAGGTCTTTTTGTCGATGCCGCTTACATCAATCGACCATGACTGCGCCGAGTCAGCAAACGTCGCCTGTTGCGAGATGAAGTCGGCCAGATCGGCATCGTTTAGCGGATTCGTTTTGCCGAGATTGCGGCCAGGGTTCAGTTGATAGAACCAAACCTTGCGCGTTGCGGAGCCTTTGGTGAAGAACAGCACAACGGTTTTCACACCCGCGCCCTGGAACGTGCCGCCGGGACAGTCGAGGATCGTGTGCAGG
This sequence comes from Granulicella sp. dw_53, assembly GCF_018449545.1. Lineage (GTDB taxonomy): Bacteria > Acidobacteriota > Terriglobia > Terriglobales > Acidobacteriaceae > Edaphobacter. Next base: position 328,124 of record NZ_JAAVUR010000004.1, read on the forward strand.
TCGCACGATTCTAGGAGGAGCTTGCGGAGGGAGACGCTCGCATTATCCGTGTTCGAGAGAAATGTGTTCTTAATGACAATGCCAGCGCGTCCACCGGCGCGGAGCTTACGGATGAAGTGCTGAAGGAAGAGAAACGCCGTTTCAGATGTCTTGATGGGGAAGTTCTGCTGAACTTCGGTGCGCTCGCGACCGCCGAAGGGCGGATTCGCGAGGATGACATCGTGCCGATCCTTCTCCTGGATGTCGTTATTGTTCAGCTCCAGCGTGTTCGTATGGATGATGTTGGGAGCCTCGATGCCGTGGAGGATCATGTTCATCAACCCGATTACGTAGGCGAGCGGCTTTTTCTCCTGGCCATAAAAGGTGCTGGTTTGCAGCTTTTTGCGATTGGCGACGTTCTTAGCTTCCTTGTTGAGCCGCTCGAAGGACTCACAAAGGAACCCGGCAGAACCGAGAGCCCCGTCGTAGATAGTCTCCCCGATCCGGGGCTGGACGACAGTAAGCATGGCGCGGATGAGCGGACGGGGCGTGTAGTACTCGCCACCGTTGCGTCCGGCGTTGCCCATGGAGCGAATCTTGGCCTCATAAAGGTCTGAGAGCTCGTGCTTTTCGGTTTGGGAGTTGAAACGCAGGGTATCGACCAGTTCGATGACCTCGCGCAGGTTATAGCCGGACTGGAACTTGTTCTTGAGTTCGCCGAAGATCTCCCCGGTCTTGTACTCGATGGTGTCGGGACGGTCGGCCCTCTGCTTAAAGCCCCTGAGGTAGGGGAAGAGCTTCAGATCGACGAAATCACGCAAGTCATCGCCAATGAGGGCGCGGTTGTGGTCCAGGGACCCGCTAGAGGTAAGCGGAGTGGCCCAAGTGTGCCACCGGTAGGCTTTTTCAAGCAGAAAGGAGTGCGACTGGCCATGCAATTCAGCGATCTGAGCGCGATCCTGCTCCAGGGCGTCCAGGTATTTCAGGAAGAGCAGCCATGAGGTCTGCTCGATGTAATCCAATTCGGACGAAACACCAGCGTCTTTGCGTAAGATGTCATCAATCTTCTTAAATGCCTGTTCAAACATACTCGTAGCGGGGCCTTTACTTATGTATCTACCTATAGGATAAGCTGAGTTCCTTCGCAGCCACAAAATCGTAGTGGGATAACGGAGTTTTGCCTATTTATAGAAAATAGGTGCCCCGGAAAGCCGACTAAACCCAAAGAACGGTCACTCGTATTTGGAAGCCCGAGCGTTGTTGTTTACTGTATAACCGTCCGTCGCTGTGCTAGTGCTCGTGCCTCTTCTAACGCTAGCCCTCTTTCTTCCCGGGCGGAGTAGCAGTGTCAGTATTCGCACTGAGGTAGCGATTTAAGGTTAATTGGCATCGATGCCAATACATTCTCAAAGGCTAAGTTTAGCGGCAGACAGATGGTATCCGATATCCAACTACTAATGTCGCCCATCGGAAGTCAACTTCAATCATTTGGCTGCGAGCCTCGCTATTATCTGAGGGCTCTTCATGGAAATGCCAATCTTACTCGCCACAGTTAGGGCGGCGGATCTGTCAACATGAAACATTCGGAAATGGTTAGCCACCAAGTGGCGGAGTAAGATTCGTGCGAACCATTTTTTCTGAAAATCCTCATTTAGGGTCAAGATTTGACTCTTCGGAAAACTTAGACCGTGATCAAGCCCTATTGACAAGTCGATTAGATTGACAGCGGGGGTATTACCCAGGCCCTCTTTTACTTCATCGTAGGTCGGTTTAAGTTGGGATGATCCTACTGCAGCAGTAATATTTTTAAATAAGGAAACTACGATAATATCGAGGTATAGGACCACCACCCTATCCACTCGTTTATCTATAGCATCATCTTCGAACTCTCGTTCAGGAACGCTTCTTAGGCTTCCTCGAATCGCTCGCCGGAGGAACCCACGGAACTCGTCTTCGTTAGCCTCAATGCGGGAGATTATGGAACCAAGCACGCGCAATCCCAAACGATAGACCTCTGATGTAATTTCTACTTTGAGCTTACCTGGCATCGAACCAGGAAAATTACGTACAATTTGGCCCAAGATATCAATGCTTTTTATTGATCTAATAAATTGCGTATTTGGCCCTCTCTCGGGCTGTTCTTGGGATTCGTCTTCATGTTCCTCTCGGTCTCGTGCCCGGCGCTCTTCGTCTCGATTTTGTTCGGGCGTTGCATCAACAATTACTGCCTCTTTTGTGAGCATCTGTTGAACTGCCGGTGCAAGAAACGCGACGTGTGCTTCGGCGTCAAACATCGGAAAACCGGCAAATAAAGCTCGTGCGTCTGAGAGAAGCTTGGCGATTAGATCGGCGTCTCGTGTTAGATAAATGAGAAAGATGACTATGTTTGCATTTTCCTCATTTTCAATATTGTCCGCAATTTTGAGCATCGACGTTCTACTAGCGGCGGCATACTCCGGAGTTTTCATTTGGTCGGCAAGAAATCTGGCCATGAAGAAGTAATAAATATATTTATATCTGAAGGAATATTCGCCGTCTTGGTAGACCAATATGCTCGCCCGAAGTAACCGGTTCTTAATGTCAGATGCCTCAAATAGGGCTTTGTACTCTTGACCATATTGCACGAGAACAGCAGTGAATTCCGTAGCGCTCAAACCTGTTCTCGAATTTCTGTGAAGCTGCCAAGCGAATCTCCCTAAGACCGTGTAATAGACATCAACTTCGGTTGCTTGTTGACTCACTTCAGCAAGTGCCATGGTGATTAGCGAGTCGTAAAGATAACCGTAAGATCCATTGGCGTGATTTGACGTTTTTGTACTCTGATCTATCTGCAATAGAGATAGCAGAAAAAAGGGGAACGAGGGAAGAAGGCTACGACCTAATACGGTATTCAAAATAAGTTCGGCACGATGTACTTCATCATGAAGAGTCTCACTTGAAAGAGTTTTTTCCCTCCCGATCATCAGCCACTTCCTAATTAGCGACGCACGAAGAAGGTGACCAAACGGGGCGATGCGATAAGCCGCAAATTGCCCCTTATCAGCAAAAGAACCAGTGTAGATTTCCGCTTTATCTAACTTTAGGGTCGCTTCGGTTAGAAGGAGAATTCTACCGAAGCTACGACTCAGGTGCTCCAAAAGCTCCTTACGACCAACCTCATTCAGTTCGCTACTTTGCCATTTGTCAACTATTACCGCCCGGAGCGAACGATCTAGTTGGGAAAATTTCGCCAGCGACTTATCATCATATTGGGAACGAAATTCACGTTCCACTAACTTCCATAATTTCGCGATATTGAGATGAGAAGAATTTACTTCATCGCCTCCGAGAAATATGGGAACGATGCCATCTTTACCCTCGTAAAGTTGGAGAAATGCTCTCTTGGCTAGGGTCGTCTTCCCAGACCTTCCCTCACCGATGAGAATTGTAAGTTCCAATTCGGTAAGCAGCTCTTCAGGGGCTCTATCAATGTCATCATACGTTCCTAAGTTCTTATTGTGACTTCCAAAAACGTCTTGTAGTCGTGGAGGGACGTAGATATCTTCCAATCTTAGTTTTTTCTTGCGCGGATGCGTAAAACCAGTGCCCGGATCGTTAAGACTCTCTCGTGTTTGGTCCGCGAGTACGAATTGACGATGCAGTGCCCGTTGGCTATTTGCCTTTAGCCATACCTTGCGCTCACGTACAGAGTAATGATCAGTTAGCCAAATCAATTGAATAATTTCTTCTTCGCTCTTTTCAGTATCCGAAACGATGAGATTGAAACCACTCTCAGAGCCAAACTCGCCTTGAAGGGCGGCAGCTCTTACCTGTAGATATTTTTCTTCTTTCAGAGTTTCTTTGGCTTCGGCGTCCTCTTCGTGCTGATGCCCCAGTAGAACGAGATCAGATGTAGCAGCTAGAAAATGACGAGTTTCAACCGAATTGTTTGATTCCAGCCAGTTAGTTGGATGGTGCAGTACCGTGATGGAATAAACTTCATCTTCTGATGTGTTGCTCTCTCGGGTGAGGTGTATTGGTATGAAAAGTTTGCCCTGATCGCTTTCTGCTTTATTCATATGTCGTTGACATGCAATAGCGGTATTAAGGAGGGTCACTCTGACTGCTGTTTCGCCAAAAAAGAATTTGAACACCTGAACAGCACGATCGCTAAGTTTTCGCTGGGGCTGGTCGTCTGATAATGAGCTATTAAAAATTTCAAATTCACTTTGAACCGAGAGAAGATGCTCCAATGGTTTCTCTGTTCCGCTTAGTGATTTTATGTTTTGGCGAATAACGGGGAGGAGGATTTCCCTAGTAACGTTATCGGGATTTGTAAAATCGCAATCATGATTGCCTGGCACTGCAACCATTTTGAGTATGCAATTTGCTTTGCGTCGGTGTATTTCAGCCTTAAGTCCCGATGCGAATGCTGCAGCGAGATCGAATTCGGCCTTCTTACCTGAAAATGCAATGTCACCGCTGAACACTACTAACATGTGATCCCAATCTAGATCTGCCGCCGTGATTGCTTCCACGACTTTGGTTAGTCGATTCATGACGAATTTTTTTGTCGGCTGGAAATGTATGTCGCTGAGTTGCAATACCGCAAGACGCATTAACTTGCTCCTTAGCTACAAATGAGATAACGCTATTTCAGTAATTAATGGAAGTTGACGAACAGCCTTCCCTGTTACGCACACCTGATGCGAGGTCTGGACACACAAAACCAGAAGTGAGAAGCAATGACGCAGTCAAATTGAGTGGGAAGTTTGACGATTCAGACTAAATTCAAATGCACGATTGCGCAAGAACGTTTTGGGCGGTCGTCATTTCGGACCACACTCCCGAATCATAGCTGGACAGAGGACAGATACTTTGGCCAAGCGTGAGCTTCAAACTATTGCTGGTCTTTTTACGGATGCGTATCCGGTTCGCCCGCCTCTTTTTCAAGTCGATGAGCGATTTCGCTGTCTACCAAGTCGGCAAGGCATTGAGCACCAAGGAAGCAAGCGAACTATTCAGATCAGAGTAAGCGGGCACCCTTCCTTAAGGCCACCGTCGCTATCGCTTGCTCAATGAGTCAATGAGATGGCTTAGACAAAATGTCGATACACCCTAATGCAAAGAGGGTATCTCATTCAATAGGTTCGGAGTGCTATAGAAGTAAGCATGAAGCGGAATTAACAACGTTGAATACTGATACGAAAACGACATGGATGCGCCTGGTTCAGTCAGCACAATCAGGGCCGCACGCCACGTAGTCTGGCAAAGACAAGTGGGTGCGCGTAGTACTTGCGAATGAATGCATTGCAAGAGATAGGCGCAAAATTGGCGCAAAACAAATGCTCCGAAGAGTCATGCGGACGGTAAGGCGCTCTGTTTGGTCGTGAGCATCTGAAGATTCATCTTACGATTGTCGAGTTGGTTCCCGTTGATACAACGGACCTGCGTATAGCGATGCCCAACGCGCATCACAAGACGCGACATTTGACGTGGTTTGCCATCAATCAATGCGACAGCACGAACGTTTAAATATCCACGCCGGGTCCAGGCATGCCAGTCGTAACATGACAACCACTCGTAATCTTCTTCATCCACCATTGCTAAGAAGGCCCTTCTCACTGAAATCAGAGAAATTAACCTCGCCCCTTCCGGGCAACTTGCTTTACGCAAGGCTTCGGCATACTCCTCTTTTCTCAATTTGCAGTGAGCTGTCCAGATATCTTCGGCTCTAAGCGCGGGTATAAGAGGCAGGGCAATCGGTTCCACCTGTTGACTCCCCCAAACCCTAAATCGGCCATTCTTTAGGCGAATTACGCGTCCGACACATTCGGTATTCCGCGTTGCATGCGTCAGCATAGAAGGTTCTTGATGTGTTGGTACTTTCCGACGCCTTCAAAATCCTCGCGCAATATTAAGCCAGAAACCAAATTGTTGATAACGATAAACCCCGAGTCTTGAAGTAAGCGATGGAACGTCTCGCGAGGGCATGGGACGTCTTCGTGCGAAAGCTCCCAGTCGCAGTATGCTCGGTGGAGGCTGATAACACCACTAAAGCATCGCGGGTGACGCACGCAGGCTGACTCCAACCATTGGACAACGGACTCTCGAAATGCGGTCGGATCGTGCGGGAAGTCGTGGTCTGATATGGAAATCACTCCCGAACGCCGGAAGCTATCACTGCCAAAACTGCCAGAAAGATGTTTTGGCAGTTTTGGCAGTGGTGGATCGATATTGTTCTCAATTTTTGAGGGGGCCTTCCAGTCCCGCCAGCGTCTACTTGCCAGCATGTGCCACCTCGATTCTCGGGTTCCGCAAATATACCTCCGAAGGTCGCCCCACTGAGCATGTCTCACCACGATCAAGGGCTCGCACCCAGCCACATTCTTCCAGCACTTGTAACGCTTTCCGAATCGTAATTGCTGAATCAAGTCCGGTCCATTTGTTCCGGTAGACCTCGCGGAGTGTAAACGAATCTTCCCCTCTCTTCCACCCCTTCGCCAGTTTACGGCTGAGAGCAATTGCTGCGTGGTGCTCTGGTTTGGCCTGCGACGCGTATACACGGTGGGCGTGGGTCTCTAGATAGTCGCACCAATCACAGGCGCGTTGAGCGTGTTCAAGAAGAACATTTTTTGTCGCCCCATCAGCTATAGCCAGCAACAAGGCAAGCGAGGGCATCAGACTCCGGTACTTGGCAAGATGGGCTTGCATCGCAGGAGATAGCTCGTCCCCACGGATGCGTTGCTCCAGTTCAGTAAACCATTGCTCAAATAGGAGTTGTGCTTCTCCATCGAATTGCAACCGGAGCGGATTTCGCTCATCCAACGCCGCCACACGTCGATAGACTGATTCAGCGCTCTCCATTGCGGCAGAGTCCGGGATGCGATCGATATACTTCCATTCTGGCTGCAGGTCCGGCCAGACTAACAGTTGAAAGCGTTGCATCAGTCCGTCGTTCGACGGACCATCCTGCAAGGCATCGGCAAGATAGGCGCGCAACCTTGCGGGCTGGATTCCGCCGAATAGGGAAATACAGGTGTGGGCTACATGTATGCTGCCGCGCCCGATTCGATCAATCGTGAAGGCTGAATCTCCGTTCCAGCACTCCAGATAAAATGAACGCTCCCCCTCGCGTCCTTGTCGTTCGAGCCCTGCCAACCATCCAGTCAGCTCATCGCGAAGCACGAAGATTCCAGCAGGATTCTCCGATTGCAGGTCTTGCAAGCTCTCAAAAGTCGCATCGCTGGTGATGAGACGCCGGAGAGCGGGTGGTTCTAGCATCAGTTCTGGCTTGCTAGGCCGTGGCGTAGCTTTCTTGATTGCGGTCTGGTTCAATGCCCGCCATGCCTTGACTTCTTCTTCATGTAATTCGTTTGCAACACGATAGCTGCTTTCAGCCATCCGGTGCTCCTCTCGCCATTCAGCCTCTATCATGCGGGCGGGTCGCGTGATACTAGAGATCACCGGAGACTTCATCATTCCCGGTGGAGCGATGATGCCACCCCACAGATTCGGTACTACAGTCCAGGTGTTATCGTCACGTTTAGGTTGTATAATGGCCCGCCGATTCGTTAAGCCTGCCAGAGTTTCAATTGCCACTACGGCGGGGAAATCCATAGGTACCTGCATTCGTTCGGCCACATCCTTCACCACCGGACGCAGGGACGTTGGCATCAGATCCAGATCGAATCGTGCAACATCCGGCAACGATTCGGCCAAACGTTCAGGTTCGGGCCAATCGCTGAATCCCTTGAATATGTGCTGTCCGGCGATGATGCGCTCCGCATCAGCACTGAGCTTCTCTAGAGAGTCCAGCGTGTACCCATCTGGCAGAAAGGCTTCGCTCATCGCAGACCTTCTGAAAGAATGGGTTCAATGGAGCGGAGCTGCTCGACACTTCGGTGAAAGAGTTGGGCCAATAATTCCATTCCGTGAGCGTCATCCGCCTCGTGAGCAAGCCTTTCTCCGAGGGCATCGCTTGCCTTCCACAGGCGGCGATAGAGATCCGCGAGCTGGATCCGTTCGAGGCGAAACGCCGTTGCTTCAATCGCCCGTTGTCCACGTTCCCGAGCGAAGTTGCAAGCTTGCTCTGGCGATGGAGGCGGTCCATCGAACAAATCCTTCATGCCGAGTCCAGTAGCCTCCAGAACAGCACCTAGAGCGCATCCCGCGAAACAATACACCAGAATGCGCCCTCCCTCTCCTACACCGATGGAGAGGGACGCAGAATGATCTTCGTGTGCGGGGCATCTTGCCATCCACTTGCCTGCGCCCGTGCGGCGAGCGCGCAGCATATCGGCAAGTGCAGCGGCGGTCATCGTGTCACCCCATCTGCACTAGAGCTAATACGAGATGCTTTCACACGATCACTAATCCATTCCTGTACCTCGGCATCGATCCACGCGACAGCACGCGCACCGAGATTCACAGGGGCAGGAAATTCACCGAGCGAAATCTTCGCGTAGATAGACGAACGGGAGAGACCAGTTCGTTGTTTGACTTGAGGCAGTCTGAGGAAAGAGGTGAGATTTTCGGGTATTGCAGACATGGACCCTCCAACACAGTTCAGTAAATTCTGAACATCTGTTGTCGGGCCCGACCAGTCCTATGGTGGGGGGGGGCGGGAATCCTACACGTTGAGTTTGCGGTCACTTTCGGAGCCCCGACCAGTCCCAGGTTGATGTGGGAGAGCCTAGCATTCGACGTGCCGGTACATCTCAGTGGAGTTTGATGGTTGTCCTTGTATTTGTCAAGATCTTTCCATCGCGGGAAGAATACAAGGCATGTAGGCGGAGATCGTGACACAAGAAGACAGATACAGTGATCAGAAGATTGCTCGATTTGGTCTGAACCGACAGACTAAGTAAAACCACTATGCCGCAGTCGCGGACATCGATATTAGCTTCGCTCCTACTGCGATTGAATCGAGATAGTCCCCCCAATACTGCATCATGCGTTTCCGCTCTGGCAGATATTCGGCGCGGTTGTATGCACCCCTGACCTCATTGCGTTCGCAGTGGGCGAGCTGGCGTTCGATTACATCCGGCTTGAAGTGGCCAGATTCATTGAGAATTGTTGAGGCCACAGCACGAAAGCCGTGACCTGTCATCTTCCCCTTGTATCCCAGCCGATAGAGCGCGAACAACATGGTGTTGTTGCTGATCGTCTTATTGCCGTTTCTACCGGGGAAGACATACCGGCTGCCACCGGCGATCGCCCTGAGTTCGGGCAAGATACTAAGTGCCTGCCCAGAAAGCGGAACCAGATGTTCGGTCTTCATCTTCATGCGACCAGCAGGAATACTCCAGAGCGCCTGATCTAGGTCGAACTCGGCCCATTCCGCGCCGATCAACTCATTGGTGCGGACAAAGGTTTGCGCCAACAATTGCAGCGCGAGGCGAGTTTGCTTGCCACCAATTTCATCGTACCTGGCAATCGCATTGAGCAAGTCAGGTAGTTCCTCAGTGCGGACGGCTGCTTGATGCTGCTTGACATGCGGAGTCAAAGCGCCGCGAAGATCGGCGGTGAGATTACGGGTACAACGTCCGGTGGCGATACCGTATCGAAATACCTGTCCGCATACCTGGAGAACCCGGTGGGCCAAATCGTAGGAACCACGGTCTTCAATCTTCCGAATAGCCTGCAACAACTCAGGTGCTTCTATCTGGTCGAGCGGACGCTTGCCGAGCAAGGGAAAGATATTTGCTTCGAGACGGCGCTTGACGTCGATGGCATGGTGCGGGACCCAAATATGCTGTTGTTTGCTAAACCACTCCAGGGCGACGGCCTCAAAAGAGTTCTCTGCGGACAGCTTCTTACGCAGGTTGGTCGCTTTACGCTCAGCAGATGGGTCTAGATTCGCGTCCAGTTGCTTGCGTAGCTCGTCCCGTCTCTTCCGCGCATCGCTCAGAGATACTTTTGGATAGACACCGATGGAGAGGGATTTCTCCTTGGTAGCCTGCCAATAGCGCATCCGCCAGTATTTCCTACCATCAAGATAGACCCAAAGATAGAGACCGTCTCCATCATGGAACTTCCGGATTGCCAAACCCTTACTGCTGGCGTTCTTACATTCGACTGCCGATAGCAGATTTGTGGCCACCGTGGTAACTCCTAACCGTGGTAACTTGACTACCACGATTTTTACCACGAATTGGGGCAGGATGCAATGGGAAGTTACCACATCAATTTGGACGTGATGCGGGGAGAAGCTGATAATTTTATTGAGGTTGCTGGATCCCGCTGGACGACTTTGGATCTCTCGATGGTCGGGGCGGAGGGATTCGAACCCCCGACCCTCTGGTCCCAAACCAGATGCGCTACCAGACTGCGCTACGCCCCGACGTAGATTCAGTTTACCCCATCGCATAACCACTCTTCAGCGATGACGCGTTCTCAAACCCTCAATATCCCCAAATACATGCACCGCAAGCCAAGCCACCAGCAGCGTCGGAAGGATGACCAGCGCCATCAGCAACACGCACAGTCCCGCCAAAAAGAGCCAGCTCTGCCGCCGCATCTTCCGCGGCTCATAGATGCTTCCCGTCAACAGCGCATAGTTCCGCCGGTTTGCCCGCCATGCGATATCGAATACATCCCCCAGCACCGGCACCGCCCCCACGACCACCTCGATGGCGACATTCGCGACCATCCGCGCCAGCACCGGCTGCGGCACACCCCGCACCCACGCCGCCACCAGGATCACGCACGACGCAATCCCTCCAATCGCGTCCCCCACCCCCGGTATCAGTCCGACGATCCCGTCCAGCCCAAATCGAATCGGCGTCCCCGGAATCCGGATAAAGTCATCCAGCACATGCGACAGTATGTCCAGATGCTCGTCATCGAACATCTTTCCGCCCCGCTTCGTCCGGGGAGATAGAATCTCCGGCTTTGCTGTCGTTTGCATCGGCTCACCGCTCTTCTAGAGGGAATCCATCTACCCCATAGATGCATCTGATGCTACAATCGAGTTGGATACGGCGGCTATAGTTCAGTGGCAGAACGCCGCTCTGTGGCAGCGGATGTCGTGGGTTCGAAACCCACTAGCCGCCCCAATCCTCTCCCCTCAAAACTTGGCAGCACATCCTCGTGACTTAGGCCCTCCAAATTGCCTCGCGTACCGAAACCTTTGCCTCCCACCGCCACGCCTCCCGCGCCTTCTACCCCGACTGCGCTCGGCAATCTCTTCGCCGGAACCTCCGGCTGGGCCTACCCCACCTGGAAGCCAGGCTTCTACCCCTCCACCGTCCCCCAAAAGAAATTCCTCGAGTACTACGCCTCCCAACTCACCTCCGTCGAGGTCAACTACACCTTCCGCACCCTCCCCACCACCAAAATGCTCGAAGACTGGCTCGCCGCCACCCCAGCCAGCTTCCGCTTCAGCTTTAAAGCTCCGCAGCGCATCACCCACTTCAAACGCCTCCGCGAATGCGAGGCCGACGTCGCGCAGTTCATTGAAGCCCTCGCTCCGGTACGTGCAGTCAACCGCCTCGGCCTCCTGCTCTTCCAGCTTCCCCCCAACTACAAAGCCGACCCGGAGCGCCTGGCCTCATTCCTCGCCCTTCCCACCCTCCGCGCCGCAACTGCTCCCCCCATAGCCTTTGAGTTCCGCCACGAGTCCTGCTTCACCGAAGAGACCTACGCCATTCTGCGCGAGCACAACGCCGCCCTCTGCATCGCCGAAAGCGACGACCTCACTACCCCCGAGGTCCACACCGCCACCACCCACACCTGCTTCCGCCTCCGCCGCAACGGCGGCTACACACCGTCTGAGATCGCCGCCTTCGCCAAACGCTTCCGCCTCCTGGCCCAACAGCGCGACACCTACATCTACTTCAAGCACGAGGATGAACCCACCGGCGCACTGAACGCCGCAAGCCTCCTCACCGCGCTCCGGACACAACCGGCAGGAAAGGAATAATGGCCCCCGAGAACTTCCCTGCCTTCCGCCCCCGCCGCTTCCTCCAAAACAGCCACCTCCAGACCATCCTCGGCAACTACCTTCCGCGCGAGAACCAACTCCCTCCGCCAGAGGCCGTCTTGGTCGAGGTCTCCCCCGCGACCGACAACCAGATCAGCAGCCAGGTCCTCTGCCACTGCCACTGGCAGCCCTTGGAGGTCCGCGCCAAACGGCCCACCGCCATCCTGCTTCACGGCCTCGAAGGCTCCTCCAACTCCCAATACGTCATCGGCAACTCCAACAAGCTCTGGCTCGCCGGAGCCAACGCCATCCGCATGAACATGCGCAACTGCGGCGGAACCGAAAACCTCACCCCCACCCTCTATCACTCCGGCCTCTCCAACGACGTCCTCGCCGTACTGAATCACTTCACCTCCCTCTACAACTTGGAGTCCATCTCCCTCATCGGCTACTCCATGGGCGGAAACCTCGTCCTCAAGCTCGCCGGCGAGCTCGGCAGCCAGCCCCCGCCACAGCTCAAGTCCGTCATCGGAGTCTCTCCCGCCGCTGACCTCGGCCCCTCCGCCGACGCCCTCCATGAGCCCTTCAACCGCATCTACGAGCTCAAATTCCTTCGCGCTCTCCTCAGTCGATTTCGCCGCAAGGTCAGCCTCTTTCCCCGCGCCTACGATCCCAACCAGGCCATCGGCATCCGCTCCCTGCGCGACTTCGACGACCGCATCACCGCCCTCTACTCCGGCTTCTCCGGCGCGGACGACTACTACTTCCGCGCCGCCGCCGCCCGTGTCCTGGACCGCATCACCGTCCCCACTCTCATCCTCCACGCCCTGGATGATCCCTTCATCCGCCTCACCCCGGAGACCCGCGCCACCATCCTCGCCAACCCCAACATCACCCTCACCGAGCCTCGTCACGGCGGCCATTGCGCCTTCCTCGCCGACCCCGACGCCGCCACCCAATACGACGGCTACTGGGCCGAACACACCCTCCTGCGCTTCCTCCAGGCCTACGCCTGATCGCCTAACCTTAGCAACACCAGAAAAACAGCTAAGATAGACAGACATGCTAGCCGAATGGTCCGTAGAGTGCGCGCCCGACGATCCCGTTCTGGTCGTCCCTTGGTCATCTGAACAGCCATCTGAAAAGCCATCTGCGACGCCAACCGCAGCCTCAGCTCCCCACTTCATCGACCTCCGCGAAAACCCCTACGACCTCGACCACCTCCCCGAAGCCGAGCAGTTTCCACCCCTCATGCACGCCCTCCGCGCCCTCAACGCCTCGCGCTCCCCCGTCTTTACCGCCAAATGCGACGCCTGGCCCCTCACCCCCGAAGAGCTGTCCCAGCTCCGCACCGACCTCGATCTCGATCTCTACCTCGCCCCCGACGAGACCCCCTCCGGCTTCGGAAGCTACATCGACCTCCTCCTCCGCGACCGCTCCCTCTTCGCCTCCTTCCACCAGAACGAGCAGCTCCTCCACCGTCTCTCCCGCCGCGCCGCCCCCCTCGACCACCCCCACGCCATGCTCGACTGCATCATCCGCCCCGCCATGGTCGACCTCACCGGTCCCCAGGAAGGCTTCGCCGTCACCCTCTACGTCAAAGCCCTCGGCCCCAACCCGCAAGGTGCCTCCGACCACTGGGCCGGCGCACTCGACGCCGTCGTAGCCCTCCTCCGTGGAAAAGACCTGATCTGAACCCGATACACCAATCCAGATAGTCTGCGCTCCACCTCCATTCGTCTAGAATGAAGGAAGTCCCTCGCGGGCGAGTAGCTCAATCGGATAGAGCATCAGCCTTCTAAGCTGACGGTTGCAGGTTCGAGCCCTGCCTCGCTCACCACCCACCCCGCGAGCGGTCGCAGTACTAAGCCTCCAGCAACACATCCTCGGCAGAGCTCTTGCTCTGCGGCATCGCTCCATCGCGAGACCCCATCGCATGCCGCAGCGCCGCCAGCCCGATCAGCCCCAGCGCCAGCAGACACACCCCGTTCCACCTCCAGTGAACCCATGCGATCGAAGCCAGCGCCGATCCCGCCGCCGCCCCGCTGAAGTACACCGTCATATAGACCGTATTCAACCGGCTCCGCGCCCCCGGCACCAACCCGAAGATCCGTGTCTGGTTGGCCACCTGGGTCATCTGCGCCCCCATATCCAACACCACTACACCCACCACCAGCGCCGCAAGATGCAACGCCGTCGACATCTTCGCCCACTCCTCCAGCCACAGCAGGCAATACGACCCCGCCAGCAGCGTGATCCCCGCCGCCACCACCCACCGCGAACCCCGTTTATCCGCAAACCGTCCCGCAATCGGAGCCACCATCGCCCCCGCCGCCCCTACGATCCCGAACGTCCCCGCCACCCCGGCCCCCAGCCCATAGTGGCTATCCAGTAGAAACGCCAGCGTCGTCCAGAAGCAGCTAAACGACGCAAACACCAGCGCCCCCAGCATGGAACTCTCCCGCAACAGCGGCTGCGTCCTCCACAGCGTCCACAACGACCGCATCGCCTGACCATAGCCCAGTTCCTGCTTGGGCGGCAGCTTCGGCATCACCCGCCACAGCAGTGGCACAAACGCCGCATTCATAACCGCCGCTACAACAAACACATACCGCCATCCATGAATCTTGCTTACCCACCCCGCAAAAGTCCGCGCCAGCAAAATCCCCAGCAACAGTCCCGTCATCACAATCCCGATCGCCCGGCCCCGCTGCTCATGCGACACCAGATCCGGAGCGATCGGCAACGCAATATGCGTCACCGAAGCCAGCAGCCCGATCAGCGCACTCCCCACAAACAGCCACGCCAGCGTCGGAGCCACCGCCACCAGCAGCAGCGCCACCGCCACCGCCCCATACATCTTCATCATCAGAGCCCGCCGCTCCAGCACATCCCCCAGCGGAACGAACAGCAGCATCCCCACCGCATACCCCACCTGGGTCGCCACCGCGACAAACCCCACATGCCCCGTGGTCACACCATAGGTCTGACCCATCTCCAGCAGCAGCGGCTGATTGTAATAAATGGTAGAAACTCCCACCGCGCAAGCCAAACCCAAAAAAGGCAATGGAGCGCGTGGCGTCGCAACTGGGGAGGTCGAAGGCATCAAGGACACAGGCTCTCTACCCCTAGTGTAAAACCTCTTAGACCTCTCCGCCGATCACTGGTCCATCCAATTCTCACCGCATAAAAAAGAAAAAAGGACCGCCCAAAAAATCAGAGCGGCCCAATCAAACCAAAATCAAAAACATTCAGCACGAACTCAGGAAAGCCTAAGGAAGGCCAAAAACAAAATCGGTGCAATCCGTGCAAATCGGTGTTAAGCCTTCCTCACACACAGCAACCCAGCACGAAGCTCAATTCCCCTGCGCCTGGCTTAGATGAATCCTGTAATCATTCTCGACATCGACCCGCCGAACGACCGTCAGCCCATCGGCTCCCAGCAAAAACGTCGTTCCAGTATCCGAGTTGACCAGCCTGTGATCCACCTGCTTCACCGTCGTAAGCAGCGTCGGATTGGACGACCTGGACGCGTCGATCACCTGATAGTCGCGGGACGCGTCAACACCTTGTTGGTACGGCTCACTGACAGCGAGGAAGCCACTCTGCCCGAGCGACTCGAAAGGCCCGGAGTCCACCGCCGCCGTCAGCATTCGCACCGTCGGCTTGCGTGCCTTACGAAGGTCCAGGACGCCGACACTCTTCTGATCACGGAAGCGAATCAACTCGGCATGATCATTAAGCGGCTGCACGAAATCGAAGGCCCCCGCTGTCGGAAGCGCGGTGCTGGCCGCCACCCGAATCCGGCTTGGATCCGTTACATCCAGAACAGTGAGGCGCTTTCCCTGTTGCTGCTCCACGTAGAGGTAGGTGCTCCCCTCATCGTCCGAGTGCAGCAAGAGCGAGCAGCCCGGCAGGCGAGCCTGCTCCGGAAGATCATGCGACTCCATCACGACAAGCTCCTTCGACTTGGAGCGAAGCTCAGCATGACCTGCAAGCGGAGCAAGAACACCCACAACTCCCAACAGACTAAAAATAAATTGGCGTGAAATACCTTTGTTCATGGTGCGTCTCCTTTACGTGATTCAGTGTTGATCCATCGAAGCGGCGCGTCCAATAAGTAATCCTGATGCCGCATATCTATTGGCGATGTCGCTCAACGCCGGAATTTGAGAGTGAATTCGAGCTGTTCCTTCTAGGATCACCAAGAGATCTGTCTAAATATCTAATTACTTTGAGTAACCGACCTCTAAGTCGGACGGAAGTGCGGAATAACACCTCAAGCTACGAGATACCCCGCCACATTAAGCAAGCGAGTTAGCACCATCGTGCCGTACGCTCGACGAATAAAACACAATGCATGCCTGCTTATTCCTGATATCGCGAAGGTAGAAACACGGCGAACACAAACACTACGAACGATCTAAAAAATGTCGGAAGATGCGCACAAAGAGAGGTCGAATCTATCTCTAGCCGGGAATAATACGAGCCCACATTAAATCCCTTATAGGGAATAAGGATTTGTGAATTCCATTTCTTCGTGGAGGCACTTACTGTCAAAGCATGACGAGACGAACCACAACTCGGAAGACCGTCGCCATCATCGGAGGAGGTGTCAGCGGAGCCCTCACCGCCCTTCACCTCACCCAACAGCACGTTCAAGCAAGAATCGTAGTGATCGATCCTCGCGCCGAGTTGGGCCTCGGCCTTGCCTACTCGACTCCCAGCCTCCGGCACCTGTTGAATGTGCCTGCCGCCAAGATTAGCGCCCTGCCCGACGACCCCAACCACTTCCTCACCTGGCTGCGCGCCAATCACGATGCCTCGGCAACGCACGAAACCTTTGCTCCGCGCGCGGTCTTTGGCCGTTACATTCAGACACTCTTTGCCGAGGCGAAGAACGTCGAGCACATCCAGACATCCGCCATAAACCTGCGACTAACTGAAACATCCGGAATAACGGCTGGCATATTAGACCTACAGAACGGCCAGGAACTCCCATGCGACTTCGCCATCCTGGCAACCGGCAACTTCGATCCCGCACCTCTGCCCGGCATCAACGACCAGCTACGTTCCACCAGCGCATACCATCACAACGCATGGCGCCCGGAGACCTACGCCAACCTGGCCCCCGACGCACCCGTAACGCTCATAGGCTCCGGCCTTACCGCCGTGGACGTATTACTCCGCCTGCGTGAACTCGGACATCGCGGCGCCATCACCGCAGTCTCGCGCCACGGCATCCTTCCCAACCGGCACGCCGGCTACACACCCCTCGCAGATAGCGCCATTCCCCCAGGCACGCCCGCGACATCCATCGCATACCTCCGAGCTCTCCGCACCACCATACGCAACGGCGCGGAGTGGAGAGCGGCTATCGACAGCCTCCGCGCCTCTACCAACGACCTGTGGCTCGCACTGCCACTCGCGGAACAAAAGCGCTTTCGCCGCCACCTGCAGCACCGTTGGGATGTAGTGAGACACCGCATGGCGCCTCCCATCGCCGACACCATCGATCGCGAACTCGCCAACCATACCCTCATCCTTCGCGCAGGAAACCTCAGCAGCGTAGAAATCGCCTCAGAAGGCGCAGCCGTCACAATCCTCACGCCCCACGGTCCAGAGACATTCAACAGCGCCCGCGTAATCAACTGCACGGGGCCCAGCATGAACTACAAGCGCGTGAACTCGCCCCTCTTCAACAGCCTCTTTGAGCAAGGTCTCGTAACCCAGGGTCCGCTGGGCAGCGGCTTCAACACAACGCACGACGGAGCCATGATCGGCCGGGACGGCAACGCCTCAACGATGCTCTTCACCTTAGGCCCAACCCGCCTCGGAACGCTGCTCGAATCCATTGCAGTCCCCGAGATCCGCCAGCAGTCGAACGAACTCGCAACCCTGCTCAGCAAACGCATCGCAGCCTCGGAGAAATACCTGCAACCCCGCATGCCCCTCATCGCCCCGCGCTCTCCCATGGTGGGACTATGACGGCAACCTCCACGAGACCCTCCTCCGAGCCAACTCTCATCGGAGCGCAGAATCTTCGTCGGATCTTCATCGTCTCCTCCTGGGCAGCCGCGCTCGGTCTGGTAAGCGGCCTCGCCTGCGTCGCCGTACGCCTCACATTCCGCGCACTGCAATGGATTCTCGTTCATCATGGAGGCACGCTGCCCGAAGCAGCCGCCTCGCTCTCGCCCCAGCGTCGTCTGCTCACACCTCTCATCGGTGGAGCACTGGCCACCGCCGTTCTATGGGCAGCAGAGCGCTGGTGCAAAGAAGGATGCCTCGAAGGCTACGTCGAAGCCGTGCGCTTCCGGCGCGGACATATCCCCTTCGCCTCCACCCTGTGGCGCACCGCCTCGTCCGTCTTCTCCGTAGCATCCGGCGCAGCCATCGGACGCGAAGGCTCGATGATCCAGTTCGCCGCGGCGGCAACATCCTGGGTCGGAGAGCGCTCATCCCTCCGCACCATCCCGCTCTCGCGCCAGGTTAGCTACGGAGTCGCCGCCGCCGTAGCCGCTGCATACCAGGCCCCCCTCGCAGGCGTCTTCTTCGCCTTGGAGATCGTAATCGGCGAGTGGGCCTGGATCGAAATCCTCCCCCTTCTTATCGCCTCCCTCACCGGCGCATGGGCCAGTCGAATGATCCTCGGCGGAGGCCCGCTATTCCCGGTCCTCGGAACGCTGACTCTTTCCAAACAAATCCTCTGGGCCCTACCCTTCGCCATCGCACTCGGCCTCGCAGGCCCAGCCTACCAACTCTTACTGCGCAGCCTCCGCAGCACCAGCCGCTGGCCTCTCGCGCTCATTTGGAGCGGCCTCGCCGTCGGAGCCCTCAGCCTCCTGCAACCCGCCGTCTGGGGAAACGGAGACTTCGCTCTCCTCCAAACGTTGCAAGGCTCCCCATCCCTGTCGGCCATCGCGCTCATCCTGGCTCTGCGTCTCGTCGCGACCACCTTCTGCGTCGGAACCGGAACCGTAGGCGGCGTCTTTACCCCCACGCTCTTCGCTGGCGCAGCCATCGGTCTCTCCGCCGGACATCTCCTCCACGCCGACCAACCCGTACTGCTCGCGGTCATCGGCCTCAGCGCCTTCCTCGCCGCCGTCACTCACGCCCCCTTCATGGCCGGCCTCATGGCAGCCGAGCTCACCGGGCAATGGCATCTGCTGCCGCTGCTTCTAATCCTCAATATCCTCTCCTGGTACGTGGCCAAAAGCCTCTCCCCGCGTTCGCTCTACGCCATCGCATCGGACCTCCCAACCTACGACGTCTCAACCTCCGACGAAGACACCAGCCCGTCACCTGGTTTACTACCAGCGACTCCCAAATCGTTTTAACGTTGAACGAATACCATTGTGAGATCAATCTAAAGGAATGATCGAGAACTTCCGCATCCGTGTCTTCCGCACCGTGGCTCATCATCTCAACTTCAGCCGCGCCGCGGAGGAGCTCCTGCTCACCCAACCCGCCATCACCCAGCAGATCAAAGCCCTCGAAGATGAGTTCGGCGTACCCCTCTTCGATCGCGGCGGAGGAAGAATCTCCTTGACCCCCGGCGGCATGGCCCTCCTGCCCCTCGCCGACAAGATGAAGGCCCTCTCCGACGAAGCCATGGAAGCCGTCGCCGGAGCCTACGGTCAGCACGCCGGCGAGCTCTCCATCGGAGCCTCCCAGACCATCGGCCAATACCTCCTGCCCAACTTCGTCGCCGGCTTCCTCCGCACCCATCCCAAGATCCGCGTCACCGCCCGCAGCGGCAACAGCGACGCCATGCTCGAAGCCCTCGTAGCCCGCGAGATCCAGCTCGCACTCGTCGAAGGCCCCGAGCAGCGCAAAGACGTCCACATCGAGCCCTTCATGGAAGACCACATGGTCCTCGTCGTGCCAACCAGCCACGAGTGGGCCGAGCACACCGTCGAGCTCGCCGATATCAAGGAGCAGCCACTCCTCATGCGCGAGTTCGGCTCCGGCTCCCGCCGCGTCGTAGAGCAGGCGCTCGCCGAGGCCGGCCTGAAAGGCAAAGACCTCAACATCAGCATGGAGCTGGACTCAACCGAAGGCCTGCTCAGCGCCGTCGAAGCCGGACTGGGTGTAACCTTCGTCTCCAGTTGGGCCGTACGCAATCAACTCACATTGGGAACGCTGAAGCTCGCCCGAGTCCGCGGCCTCAAGCTCTCGCGCAGATTCTCCATGGCCTACCCCGCCGGCCCCGAACCGTCAGGCAGCGTAGGCGCCTTCCGCAGCTTCCTGCTCTCAAGCTGTCAAAAGCTCTTTCCAAGAACCACCGGCAAGCAACAGAGCACCGACCGCAAGCCATAACCTACAGCACCAGCTTCGCAATCGTAGCCAACTGCATGAACGAAGTCCCCTCATAGATCTTGCCGATCTTCGCATCGCGATACAGCTTCTCCACCGGATAGTCCTTCACAAACCCCGACCCGCCGAACACCTCCACCGCCAAGCTCGCCACCCGCTCCGCCACCTGCGACGCAAAGTACTTGCACATCGCCGCCTCCTTCAAGAACTCCTCGCCCCGGTCCTTCAACCGCGCCGCGTTGTAGACCATCAATCTCGCCGCCTCGATCTCCGTCGCCATCTCCGCCAACTGGAATTGCATCGCCTGAAACTCCACAATCGCCTTGCCGAACTGCCTCCGCTCCTTCGCCCACCTCGCCGCATGGCCCCACGCTCCGCTCGCCAACCCCAGCATTTGCGCCCCAATCCCGATGCGCCCTTCGTTCAGCGTCTCAATGGCGATCTTGTACCCCTTGCCCGGCTCTCCCAACACCTGCGACGCCGGCACCACGCAATCCCGAAACACCAGCTCGCACGTACTCGAAGCCCGTATCCCCAGCTTGTCCTCCTTCTTTCCCAGCGTGAACCCCGCCGCCCCCTTCTCCACCACAAACGCCGTAATCCCCTTGTACCCCGCCGCCGGATCGAGCGTAGCAAACACCAAAAACAGCCCCGCCTCCTTAGCATTCGTAATCCAAAGCTTCTGCCCATTCAAAACATAGTCATCGCCCCGCCTGGTAGCCCGAGTCTGCAGCGCAAACGCATCCGACCCCGAAGAAGCCTCGCTCAGCGCATAAGCTCCAACCGTGTCCTTCGCCAACCGCGTCAGATACCGGCGCTTCTGCTCCTCCGTCGCCCAACGCACCAGCGCATTGATGCACAGCGTATTCTGCACATCCACCAGCACCCCCACCGAAGGGTCCACCCCCGATAGAGCCTCCACCGCCAGAATCGCCTCGAAGAAAGTCCCACCCGCCCCGCCATACTGCTCAGGAATCTCGATGCCCATCAGACCCAGCCCGAACATCTTCTCGATGAGCTTCGCATCCATCTGCTGCGCCTCATCCATCCCACGCACCAGTGGAGCGATCTGCTCTACCGCAAACTGCCGCACCGTATCCCGAAACAGCCGCTCATCCTCACTCAACTGCGTTAAGGCCATCGGCCTCAAACCCTGCTCCATCCCTCACCTCAATCCAAACCCGCGAAAGAGGCGAGTCTAGCATCTTCAACCAAAGATCAAAATGAAAGGGGTCTACCGACAGACAGTCTTTAAACCGCCACCGCAACCCGCCGCCCACGCCGGCTCACGATCGACAGCTTCTCCGTGCTCAGAATCTTCCGTGCCTGCCCCTGCGCATGGCTCGCCCACGGCCCCACCGGATCCAGCCGCACATACGTCAGCCAGTGTCGCAGAGCCCGCCGCCGCTGCCCCTGCCGCTCATACGCCAGCGCCAGATTGTAGTGCGCATCCGCATACTGCGGAACCAGCTCCACCGCCCGCTGATAAGCCGCCGTAGCCTCCGCCAGCCGCTGCATCTCATCCAGCACATTGCCCAGGTCGAAGAACGCCAGCGCATACTCCGGATCCGACAGCGTCGCCCTCCGGTACATCGTCTCCGCCTGCGCATACTCCCGCCGGTTGTAGTGGATCGTCCCCAGGTTGATCAGCGTCGGAGCATGCTCCGGCCGGATCGTCAAAATCTCGGCATAGATCTCCATCGCCGCCGGAACCGTCGCCGCATCCTCCTCCAACTGCACCGCCCGCACAAACATCTCCTGCACCGCCGCCGCCTGCCGCATCGGACTCAAACCGCCCGCCGGAACCACCTGCAACTGCCGCGTCGGAGAGACCTCAAAATCGAACGCCAGTTGCTGCGTCATCGGATCCAGCAGCGCCCCGCCATGCCGGAACGCCAGATGCGATCCCCGCCGCACCGCCGTGGCTTCCATTAGCGCATTGCGCATCCCCGCCACCCGCTGCATCGCATCCAGCGACGCGCGGATGTTCTTCGCCGAGATCCGCGTCGTCGCCCGCAGATCGCGCAGCGTCCGCAGCCGTCCCAGTTGCTCGAAACCATACTCTTCTGTGGGGGAGATAAGGCCGGCCCGCTCCCACGCAACAAGCTGGCGCGGGTGCAGGTGAAGGATCCGAATTACATCTTGACGGCTATAGCAGGTCAATGGTCAGTACTCGAGATCGGCGACCGTCTTGCAACTCTATCTGCGAGTATGCGACCCAAACCCGCTCCAATCAAGCCCCAACTCACACTCCACCAACAAATAACAGTGGATATCGTGTACCAAACGTGGTTCGACACGCTCCTGTAACAAAAATCCCTGCCCTTACCCGCAAACCAACGGCGAACTTCAGCTCCGCTTGAACCGGAACACCACCTCGAGCTCGATCTTGTCATCCACGCTCATCAGCCGCGCAATCGTAGGCTTCGTCAGCCCGAACGTCCCGAACGTGAAGCTCGTCTTCGCCCTTCCCGCAACCGTCGAATCGCGCCCATACGTAGCAATCCCCTGGAACGTGACCTCCTTCGTCACCCCGTGGATCGTCAGGTTCCCCGTCAACTGAAACCCCGTCTGCCCCTGCGTCGGAATCATCAGCGGCAGCCCTTGAATCTTCGTCGGCACAAACTCCGCATACGGATACTTCTCCGTCTCCAGCGTCCTGTTCCGCACGTACCCATCGCGCTGCTCCTGGTCGCTCTTCAGGTTCCGCAGATCAATCGTCAACTTCGACCCCGCCGTAATCGATCCATCCGCGCCGATCCCCAACGTCCCCGCCACCGTCGGCGTAGTCCCCACCGCATCGTTTGGAAAGCTGATCCCCACCAACTGCTCCGTCACCCGGTACGAAGCCGCAGACCCATCCACAATCTCAAGATGCGCCCCCGCCGTAGGCGGAGTAGGAGGCGGCGGAGGACCCTGCCGCTGCGGCTGCCCCGCCGGAGCCTGGGCCAGAACACCCGTCCCACCCGCCACCAGCACCCCAGCCAGAACAACCCCAAGCGCCCCGGCAAACGAAGCCTTGCTCCCACGCACAACCCACTTGAAATCCATGCATCCTCCAAACACTTCTTTTGCAACGTGTATCTAAGACGAACCACCCCCACAAATAGACCCGCCAGACTCAACCTTTATCTCTATGGAGAAGGTGGTAGGAGCCCATGATCTCGTCTGCTTCCCTTTGCAAGGTCGGAGATACGCTACTACTCGACGCCTTCCCAGGCGACCGAAACTACCTCAGCAGCAGCACATTCGTCTCCCTCATGGCGTTTCAGGCGAGAGAGCGGCCCTTTCAAGGAAGACACCACCTTCGCGAACCATAGTGAGGAGCATGACGCTTTGCAGTACTAACGCAGCATTCGCTTGATTAAAGTCTTTGGATTCGGCTATCCCATGCATCACAACATTTCTCAGATTGATACCGCGTTTATCGGTGTACAAGACCTTGAGAAACATCCACAATCGTTCATCGAGTGTGGCCTGCACTTTCTCGTTATGAAGTACATGGTCCATATTCTTGACCTCGAAGCCACCTTCTTCGTCGGTCTTGGTAATTGGAGCGTCCAGCAGCTTCAGAAGTTCTCGAAGACTGTTTTCTACCTGAGGGATCAACACATGAATGGCTTTCACATAGTCGGCATTCGCATAGGCGGCGAAGCCCTCTTCAAATAGCGATCGCCGCGTCTCTGGGATCAGGAGACAATCGAACAATCCCGGCACTTTGTGAAAGTCAGCCCGTCCGAATCTTTTCTTCCATTCTTCAATGCCGAACATAAAGAAACTTACATTGAGTTGCATCGCTTGCCTGTACTCCATGACGTGTCTTCCTTTCTGGCTCTTGTCGTAGGTATCAACCGTCGCGACAGGTAGGCCGCCCTGACCAATGATGTTCACAGGGAATAGCCGATGAAAAAGCATGCCTTCTGACGCCGCCTCGAAATGAGCAACAATCTCGTCAGGGTGAGGCGTACAACTCCACGCAAGCCGGAAGAGGGCACAGAATGGATCTTTATGATCGAGCTTTTCGGCAATCGACGTCTCGATATCACTCATATCGAACTTTATTTCGACGCTATGTTCGTGCATTTCCTTAAACGCGCCTTTGCCTCGTTCCTCAAGCAGGCTCCGCACACGGTCTGCGTCACTCCGCAATCCCATGCGCAAATAGTCGTCTAGGACCGCGGAGATGTGATGAATGGCGATCATGGGTCTTTGATCAGTCGTCAACTTCAGAACTGCTTCTCCGTACGCCAAGATTATCTTCTTTGATTGGTCGTACTCGCCGTGCGATTGACGGTAAAGGGCGAGTGCAGGGCCAGCCATCTTTAGCTGATGCAGGTCTTGCCGATCAACCGCTTCCCAAAATCTCCATTCGAGCCCAGAGACGATTCGCTCGCGCTCTGCAGAACTGAGCCCAGAAAGTGAGATCAGCCGATCGAAGGGCGCAAACCATCGACCCATATGATTTGGCTCAGCGCTGTCTGCGAATTCCATCATGAATGCGAAACCTTTGGAGAACAGTTCCTTCGATCGAAGCTGGAGAGAGAGTTGAATGCTACGAGTCCCCGCTTGAACAGATTCGTAGAACGCACGGTCCTTCGCCTCCGAAGCAGCGGTCAGATGGGCTTCCGCAGCCAAGAACCCGAAACGGTGCAGATCCTCGCGCTGGGGCGACAGCTTTTTGCCTAATTCCCAAACAGCATCGGCAAAGCGCGCTCGCAGTTGCGGCCTCTTTAAGGTTGTGGCGAGTTCAGCCCAATTGTCAACATGCGATGCTGTCAAATCTGCAAGCTTTGGGTACTCTTCCACGCCTCGCCCAGCATCCGATTCGCTCTTGGGCGAGAAGATCGATCCCCACACATGTCGTTTCTTCCCATGCGCAAAAAAATCCAGTGGCGCAAGACTGCGCATGACGTCAAAAATAACGGTTTGCTCTGTATTTTGTCTCTGTAGCCTTTCGAAGATCTTGAAGTTGAGAATCAGAAGGTTGTGCTGCGCGAGTGTCCCCTCTTCCTCGTCAAGCCATCCTACGACTTCCTTTGAGACAGGCATGCAGACTCCTTCTTAGGCGTAACCATCAATCACTACAGTTTGCCGCGAGAATCCTACCAGTAGTTGCTGCTGATTCTCTGAAGGGCCACAGCCGCACCCGGAAACAATACAAAACTCCCCACCTCTCGCGTATGCTGGCTCTCTCAGAGGGGAAACAAAATGCATTATTCCAAAACTATCTTCAGCGCCCGCGCATGGACGGGATCAATTTGCATAGCCGCAACTCTGCTCGCAACAAGCTGCAACCACGCCACCACACCAGACACACACGCAAGCGAACAAACCCTCCGCGCCCTCGATAGCCAATGGTCAAAAGCAGCAGCCGCTCACGATCTCGATAGCACGGTAGCCTTCTACGCCGATGACGCCATACTCTTGCCTGCCGATGAACCGCTCGCTACCGGCAAGGCCGCCATTCGAGCCGCATGGACCAGCGCGCTGCCCGCATTCGAGACCATCTCCTGGGAGACCAGGACCATCGAGGTAGCGAACTCCGGCGAACTCGCCTACATCACAGGAGCCTGGAAAGCCACCACCAAAGGCCCCGACGGAACCTCCGTTCCATCCACAGGCAAGATAGTGGAGGTCTGGAAGAAGCAGGCCGACGGTCAATGGAAGTGCATCGTCGACACCTACAACG
Organism: Granulicella sp. dw_53; assembly: GCF_018449545.1. GTDB lineage: Bacteria > Acidobacteriota > Terriglobia > Terriglobales > Acidobacteriaceae > Edaphobacter. The sequence goes on from NZ_JAAVUR010000004.1 coordinate 354,013, forward strand.
CAGACGCTCCAGCGAGCCCGCCACCAACCCCCACCAAATAGCAAACCAACCCAGTCGTCTACCATAAACAAGGTATGTTCCCTCCGGTAACGTACGGCTTCTCCACTGCGCAGTTCCGAAGGGAATCGACCGTTTCATGATTCGTCGCCATCGTGCCCTCACCGTCGCGATCTTTGCTCTATCGCTTAGCGTCACCGCCCTGGACCGCAACCTTCTCGCCGCCGTGTGGCCGGTCCTTCAAACCCAACTCCATCTCACCAACGCTCAATACGGCGTCATCGTCGCCGGCTTCTCCATCGCCTACGGCGTCTGCGCCCCCATCTCAGGTCTACTGGTGGACAGGTTCGGATTCACCAGAGTCGCCGCAATCGCCCTGGCGCTCTGGTCGATCGCTGGAATCGCCACCGCATTCGCCCCCAACTTCCACACTCTCCTCATCTGCCGAATCCTGCTCGGATGCGCCGAGTCTGCATCCCTGCCAGCAGTAGCCAAGGCCTACGTCACCTTCCTAAGACCAGCCGAAAGAAGCATGGGAACCGCCGCCACACAGATCGCCCTAACCATCGGTGCCGTCAGCGCGACCCTGCTCGCCGGCAGCCTCACCGCAAAGTACGGCTGGCAGAGCACCTTCCTGCTCGCAGGTACTCTGGGCCTGCTCTGGATTCCCCTTTGGCTCCGAACCTCCACCTCCCAGCAGACCGAACTTCAAACTCTCCGCTCCGAAGACACCGCTATAGGAATGAAGCGGCTCCTCCGCGAACCTGGCCTCTGGGCTCTCATCGTCGCCACCTTGCTCCTCATGCCGCTCTACAGTCTTTGGACTAACTGGACCACGGTCTATCTGGTCCGCGAGCACGGCCTCTCCGCGTCCGAAGCAAACCTGCACTACGCCTGGATCCCTCCCATCCTCGCCATGCTCGGCGGCATCTCAGGCGGCTGGTTCGCCATGCAGAGCGCGCGCCGAGGCACACCCGTACAGAACGCCCGCTTCAAGGTATGCCTCTGGGCCTCCCTCGCTCTGCTGCTCACCGCGACCATCCCCGTCCTGCCAAACGCAGGCTGGGCCACCGCGGCCATCGGCATGAGCTTCTTCTGCACCCTCTGCATCAGCGTCAACACCTACGCGATGGCGCTGGATCTCTTCGGCACCTCCCACGCCAGCTTCGTCTTCTCCCTCCTGACCGCCAGCTACGGCCTCATGCAGACCGTCATCTCCCCCCTGATCGGCTCCTGGGTAGACCACCACAGCTTCAACGCCGTATGCCTCCTCGGCGCGCTATCTCCGCTCTGCGGAATCACGATCCTGTACGCCACCATCTTCAGAAGCAAATCACCCAGACAAATAGCAATTTGAAAACCTGGCAAATCACAAAACCTGTCAAGCCCCAGAAGTCCGCATTAACCCCGCAAACACATAAAAACAAGCAGGATAATAAATAAAACAAAGTGGCATGTTAGTTATCGACCACTTGATAAAATAAAAACAGCAACAAAAAAGAGAACCCCGGCCATCCGGGGTTTCGCTCTTTAACAAAACAAGGCGTAACCCAAGCCACTGCACGTATTTGGCCGCAAGCCATTTATTCAGAGGAATTTGGAGCAACCCACCGCCGACATCCCACTGAAAAGACTCGCGTTACGCCCAGGCAACGGGGGGCACCCCCCGGGCAACGGGCTACGCATCATGCGCCACGAAGAGATCCTTCTTCCCGCTAAGAAGCGTCCCCACCGAAACCTCGCGGATCGAGGCATCCAGCAACTCGACCATGTGGAACGCAGGCAGCGTCCTCTCCCCCCTGCGCCGCAGACCACTCATCAGTTGCAGCAGACATCCCGGATTCGCGGAGACAACCGCCTCAGCCCCGGTCGCCAGCAGGTTCCCGACCTTCCGGTCGCCAAGCTGCTGTGCAGGCTCCGGCTGCAGCAGGTTATAGACGCCAGCAGAACCGCAGCAAAGACTCGGCTCCGCAATCTCCGCCACCTGCAGCCCGGGAATCCCGGCAAGCAAGTCCCGCGGCTGCTGATAAATCGCCTGCGCATGCCGCAGATGACACGCATCGTGATACGCAATCTTCAACGGAAGCGGATGACGCGGAGCGATCGGCGGAAGCTCACACAGGATCTCCGTAATGTCCTTGCACTTCGCGGAGAACGCCCTCGCCCGCTCCGCCCACTGCGGATCGTCGCGCAGCAGATGGCCATACTCCTTCATCGTCGAGCCGCAACCGGCCGCGTTGATCACCACTGTCTCAACGTTCTCCCGCTCGAAGATCTCGATAATCCTTCGAGCCATCGCGGCAGCCTGCTCCTCCAGCCCGCTATGCACCATCAGCGCTCCGCAGCAAGGCTGGTCCTGCGGAGTGATCACCTCGCAGCCCTCCGCCGCGAGCACACGCGCAGTCGCCGCATTCACATGCGAAAAAAACACCTGCTGCACACATCCCGTCAGCATCCCAACGCGCCGCCGAACCGCACCAACCGGAACAGCGCGCCCCGGCATCTTCCACGCAAACCGCGCTGGAACCGTAGGAAGCAAGGCCTCCATCGCCGCAAATCGCTTCGGAACAAGCTTCAGCAGCCCCGACCCGCGAACCAGAACCTGCAATCCCGACCTCTGATAGAGGAACAGCGGAGCAGCCATCATCCGCAGTCGCGCCGGATACGGAAACGTCGCAAACAGCATCCGCCGGAACAGAGAGTCCTCGGTCGAGCGCGGAATATTACGCTCCACCTGCGCCCGCGTATCTTCGATCAGTTTGCTGTACTGAACGCCCGAAGGACACGCTGTCATACACGCCATGCAGCCCAGGCAGTTGTCCATATGCAGGCGAAAGTTCTGGTCGAGAGGAGCCTTCCCCTCGCTCGCCTTCTGCATCATGTAAATGCGTCCACGAGGAGAATCCATCTCCTCGCCCCACAGCACGTACGTCGGACACGCAGGCAGGCAGAAGCCGCAGTGCACGCAATCCGCAAGCAGCTCCTTCTCCGGAGCATGATGCGGATCGAAGCTCGAAGGCAAAGGTGGTTCAATCTGAGTGAGATGAGACATAGTTATATTCCACCGACAAAACGGCCTGGATTGAGAATTCCATTGGGATCGAACCGCCGTTTGATCTCACGCGAAAGCGCAGAGACACCTTCAGCACTCCAAGGCGAAGCCGAAGCATCCAGTCCGCGCAGCACAGTAACGGACCCATCGCCGGCAGCAGTCACAGAAGCACGCAGAGCCACCAGAGCCTTCGCCGCAACGCCATCAGGAAACCGCGCGTACATGATCCCAGTCGCCTGCGTCACTGCAGAGCCACCCAAACGCACCACCTCCGAGGAGACGGAGGCAACAGCAGAAGGCAACATCGTAGCCTTCACAATCAAGCCACCAGCAGGAGCAAAGAGCTCCTCCCGAGCGCCAAACGGCTGGTCCTGTGAAACGAGAGAAGTCGCAACAACGCTCTCAGCGAGCCGATCGAGCGCCGCGACCTGCAGCGTAAGAACCTCAGGAAGCGTAGCAAGCTCGACGTCGAGCGCATAGCCTGCGGAACTGGCTCGAAGCTGGATCGCCTGGATACTAAGCTGCGAGTCGAGAACCTTCAGCATCAGCTCGCCAAGCGGCTCCGCAGCCTCTGACGAGAGAGACCACGAACGCGTCTGAGCCGGAATCGGATGCAGCCGGAAAGTAACCTCCGTGATGACGCCCAACGTGCCGAACGCTCCCGTCATCAGCTTGTGCAGATCGTAACCCGCGACGTTCTTCACCACCTTGCCTCCGGACTTCGCGACCGTCCCATCGGCCAGCACCAGAGTCATGCCGATGATGAGGTCTCGCAAGCTGCCATACCTCAGCCGCAGCGCACCAGAGTCATTCGTGGCGATAATGCCTCCCACGGTCGCCGTCTCCGGCCACAACGGATCGAGCGCGACCCACTGTCCATGCGCCGCCAGCGTCCGCTGCATCGCAGCCCACGGCGTCCCCACGGCGACAGTCGCCGTAAGATCCTGCCAGCTATGCCCGCGCATCCCTGTCAGTCGCGCGGTCTCAAGCAAAATATTCGCTTGGACAGGATTGCCCCAGCCACGCTTGGTTCCAGCGCCGACGATCTCAATCGCCAGCTCTCTCTCGTTGGCATAACTCGTAATCGCCGCAACTTCTTCTGTGCTCTGCGGCGACACGACAATCTTCCCGTCGCGCTCGACCATCGAGGCAACGTTCAGCGACGCACCAAGCGAGGCACGAAGATCGTCGAAGCTGCTCAGCGCGGCCGTCACTTAGAAGAACTCTGCAACGCCCGCTGTCTCCAGCGGATGAGGAATGTAAGGTCCGCTCTTCTCGCCACAAAGACGCGTGCGCGGAAAGAGCTTATCGGGATTCGCGATGTTGTGCGGATCGAAGGCATGTCGAACCAACTGCATGGTATCGAGATCAGGTTCACTGAACATATATCCCATCGCCTGCTGCTTCTCCTTGCCGACGCCATGTTCGCCCGTGATGGATCCTCCATGATCGACGCACAGATGCAGAATGCGATACGACAAATCGAGGGCAATCTCCTCCTGTCCCGGAATCGCCTGGTCATACAGCACCATGGGATGAAGGTTGCCATCGCCAGCATGGAAGACATTCGCCACGCGCAGCTGAACCTCAGTAGCCATGCGGCTGATCGCCTCCAGCACCACTGGCAGAGCAGTCCGTGGAATCACGCCATCCTGAACGATATAGTTCGGCGAGATGCGTCCCATCGCCGCGAAGGCCGCCTTACGCCCCTTCCAGATCAGTCCTCTCTCCTGCGCCGTCTGCGCCAGCCGAACCTCCCAAGCTCCATTCTTCTGGCAGAGCGCGGTCGCCTCCGCCATCTGCGCATTCACCTCAGCCTCAGGACCATCCAGCTCAACCAACAGCAGAGCCTCGCAGACAGGATAGTTAGGATGAACCGCCGCCTCCGAGGCCTTTGCCGAGAGCCTGTCCATCATCTCCAAGGCAGCAGGCAGCATTCCCGCAGCGATCACATCGGAGACCGCCTGAGCCGCGGCAGACGTCGAGTCGAACGCTGCCAGCAGCACCTGCACCGTCTCGGGCCGCTTCACGATGCGAAGCGTAATCTTCGTCGCAACACCCAAGGTTCCCTCCGACCCAACAAAGACTCCAGTCAGGTCGTATCCAGGCGCATCTGGAGCACTGGATCCGAACGTGGCGAGTTCGCCATTCGGCAGCACAACCTCCAGACTCAGGACGTGAGTCGTAGTAAAGCCGTACTTCAGACAGTGCGCTCCGCCGGCGTTCTCCGCCACGTTGCCGCCAATGGTGCACACAGTCTGCGAGGACGGATCGGGCGCATAGAAGTACCCATAAGCAGCCACGGCGTCCGTCACATGCGTGTTGATCACTCCCGGCTCAACAATGAGCCTCTGATTCGGGATATCGATCTCGAGGATGCGATTCATGCGAGCGAAGCTGATGACCACTCCACCTTCCGCCGGTAATGCTCCCCCGCTGAGGCCAGTGCCTGCTCCGCGTGCGACAAAAGGAATTCGAAATTGGTCGCAGATGCGAACGACCGCCTGTACCTGCTCCGTGCTGCGAGGCAGGACGACCGCGCCGGGAAGGGCGCGCATGTTGGTCAGTCCATCGCACTCGTAGGTCTGGAGCTGGTTCGTCGCGGTGATCAAACCGCTCGGCAACGTAGCGCCTTCCACATCCACGGCAGCGCGTAAAGCATCCAAAATGGCCGAATTCAGCATAGGAAATCATAGTACGTCAAAAAGATACCCGCCAATCGGGCGGAAACAGTGGGTCGGCTAGCGCACATGGAAGACGTAGGCATACAACATCACCTCTACTCCGACGGCGACCGCCAGGAAGATGCTGTGCCGCAGGGTGAAGCGGAAGAGCTTCGACTGCTCCGCAACCGACATATTCGTAGCAGCAGCTGCTACCGCAATCGTCTGCAGACTGATCATCTTTCCCATCACTCCTCCGACCGAGTTCGCACCAGCGATCAACACCGGATCGAAGCCAAGGCGCGTCGCACTAACCACCTGCAGATTGCCGAAGAGCGCATTGGACGAGGTGTCCGACCCCGTAAGAAAGACTCCCAGCCAACCCATAATCGGGCTGAAGAAGGGAAAGACCACGCCGCTGGCCGAAAATGCAAGACCCAGCGTCCCCGTGGCTCCGCTGTAGTTCATCACGAACGCCATCGCCAGCATGGAGGCCACCGTAATCGTAGGCCGAATCAGCTTTCGAGCCACAGCCAGGATGATGGCGCCTAGTTCCCTGGGCCGCATGCCGCAGCAGATCGCGGACAACAACGACGCGAACATACAGGAGGTACCAGACGCCGACAGCCAGTTGAAGTTGAACATAGCTACATACTTCGTCGGAGCCTGGACGACCGGAGGCATACGTACGATCTCATCGTGGAGAGCCGGCCATGCGAACGAAATTGAAGCTTTATTCAAGATCGTCAGGAATGGCTGATACCCCCATGCTAGGACGAGCACAACCAGGAAGGCGTAAGGCATCCAGGCGGCCCAGATCTGACGCGCCGTGTAGTGCGGGCCGGTGCTGCCTGGCTCTCTCTCGTAGGGCAGAATGTCCGTCGCGGCCATGACATCCTCTTCCGAGGTGCGAACATGCTGCTCCAGATTGCTGGGCTGCCAGAAGCGCAGCAGAATCACCAGCGCGCTCATCGCGGCGATGGAGCTCAAGATATCCGTCAACTGCGGACCGATGAAGTTCGAAACGCAGAACTGAACGGTCGCAAAGACAGCTCCGCAAGCCAAGACCGCAGGCCACACCTCGATCATGGCCGGGAACCCGCTCGTCACCAGGATCAGGTAAGCCGGCAGAAAAAAGGAGATGGGAGCGCTCAGGCGTCCCACCATGCCGCTTAATCTCTCCAGCGATAGCCCGGTGATACCGGCCAGCGTGATCACCGGAATGCCGATCGACCCGAACGCCACCGGCGCAGTATTGGCCAGCAGGCAGATCGACGAGGCATACAGCGAGGAGAAGCCCAAGCCCACCATCATTGCGGCCGCTACAGCCACCGGCGTCCCAAATCCCGCACAGCCCTCGATGAAGGCCCCGAACGCGAACGCAATCAACAGCGCCTGCATTCGCTTGTCGGAGGTGATGGAGCCGATCGAGTCTTTAATTACCTCGAACTTCGCCGTGCGCACAGTAATCTCGTACAGCACCAGGGCCCAGAATACGATCCACGAGATCGGAAAGACGCCAAAGGACGCTCCATACGCTACGGCGCTGAAGGTATGGCGTACGGACATCCCATACGCAAGCATCACCAGCAGCATGGTCGCGCCCAGCCCGGAAAGAGCCGCGACCCACGACGGTTTGCGCTTCACCGCCAGTAGATACAGGAGAAGCAGCGTCGGAATCATCGCCAGGAAAGCAGAGACGCCAAGTCCCTGACCGAAGAGGTAATAAGGTTGAGGCCAAACCACCGTCATGAAGAAGTTCCTCATTGAAGCCTGGAAGAATCGTTCAGAGTGCTCTTGAGATAAAGGACAAAAGGGACGAAGGAGGTATAGCCAAGCTCGTGAAAAAAGGGCCAGGTCGAAAACCGAACAACCGTTATTCCTGTTTAAGGACTCCGCTGGCCAGTATAGCGACAGCTTACAGATTTGAATGCAACGACATCGGAAGGAGACTTTCACCACGATCCTTCCCGCCGACACCTACCCCTTACCAGATATCCACAAATCTATGTACAATTTCGGCAGGCAAAGGCAGGGACCGCCCCAGCCCATAGACTCAAACCCAACACAGGAGATCACCCTTGAAGACGAAGACCTGGACCCGCCCGGATTTCCAAGAAGTTAACCTCGGATGCGAGATCAACTGCTACGCACCTGCAGAACTCTAATCGGTGTTTGATTTAAAAATGCTGGGGACTGCCGCCGGTGGTGGCATTCCCCAGTGGAATTGCTCCTGTAATCTCTGCGACCTTTGCAGAAAGCATCCACAGATCGTCCAACCCCGCCTTCAGCTTCAAGCCACAGTCTCAACCGATGGTCAGAAGTGGTCTCTCTTGAACGCCTCTCCCGATCTCCGCTTTCAGATCGAGGCGAACCCAGAGCTGCAGCCATCTGCCGTTCACGGCAGACGAAACACTCCCATCCAATCCATCGTCTTGACCAGCGCGGACCTGGATCAAGTGCTAGGCCTGCTTCTCCTCAGGGAGTTCCAGCCCCTCACCGTCTACGCAACGGCATTGGTTCGCAAGACGCTCGAAGCAAACAGCTTCTTCCGAATGCTGCACCGCGTCCCCAATCAGCTCACCTGGATCGAGATCGCCCCAGAAGAGAGTTTCGCGCTCGGCAGCCCGGAGATCGTCTGCACACCAATCCCGCTCCCCGGTTCCCTCCCCTTTTACGCGCGCGAGTTGGACAACGGAGAGGAGGGACAGGCCAGCCTGGGCCTTCTGCTGGAGGCCGACGGCGTGCGCGTGGCCTATACGCCCTCTGTTCCGGAGATAACAGATGACCTGCGCTCCCTCTATGCTTCGTGCAATGTAATTCTGGTCGATGGCACCTTTTGGAGCGATGCGGAGCTCAGCCGGACCCACTCCGGCACGCCTCTCGCTCGCGCCATAGGGCACGTCCCCCTCAGCGGAGACGACGGCACCATCGCCCTTCTGGCTGACTTAGACTTTCCACGCAAGGTATTCGTCCATATGAACAACACCAATCCCGTACTCGATCCACGCAGCCGGGAGTACAAGACAGCAATCGATGCCGGATGGGAAATAGGATATGACGGATGGCAACTGAATCAGCGACCATAGCAGGACTAGAGACGGATCTTCTCTCCCGGAAGGAGCTGCGCGACCGGCTCCAGGCAGTAGGGGACAGCCGTTATCATCATCGGCATCCCTTCCACCTCCGCATGCACCAGGGCGAGCTGACACGCGGCCAGTTGCAGGCTTGGGCGCTCAATCGCTACTACTACCAAAGCCGCATCCCCATCAAGGATTCCTTGCTGCTCGCCAAGAGCGATGACCCTGCCTTCCGCCGCGCCTGGCGCAAGCGCATCCTCGATCACGACGGCGATCAGGACGGATACGGCGGCGTGGAGAAGTGGATTCAACTCGCTGAAGCCAGCGGCCTCTCCCGCGAGCAGGTCATTCCCTGCAACGGCGTCTTGCCGGGAGTCCGTTATGCCGTGGATGCCTACCTCGCACTGGTCCGCGACAGCTCTCTCCTCGTCGCAGTAGCTTCTTCGCTCACCGAGCTCTTCTCCCGCGACCTTATCTCACTTCGCATGGATCAGATGCGCATCCACTATCCTTACCTGACTCCGGGGCTGGCCTACTTCGTGGGCCGTCTCACCCAGGCGCCGGAGGATGCGACCTTCGCCTTTGACTACGTAGCCACCCACGCCACCACCCGCGCCCAACAAGAACAGGTCATCCAGGCGCTGGAGGCGAAGTGCGCCATTCTGTGGGCGCAGCTCGATGCCATCGACTACGCCTATGTGGTGCCCGGCAACATACCGCCCGGCGCCTTCGTTCCCAGCTCCGAGTAAAATTTCACCGATCCAGAAAGCTACGAAATGGACATGAACTCAATCCCAAGGCTCGCTCCCGGCTGTAGGCTTCATCCGACAGAGAGTGTGCTGCTCGTCCCGGAGGGCACGCTGAACCTCACCGGACCGACGCGCGAGATCTTGACTCGTTTGGACGGCACGCAAACCGTAACCTCCATCGTCACCGAGCTGCTCAAGCAGTATGAAGGCGCGGATGCCGTTGAGGTCCAAGCCGACGTTCTCGGCCTGCTCGACCGCATGCAGCAACGCGGCGTCATCCGGATCTGAGCATGACACAGCCGAGCTCCCCCATCCCCGCCTCTCCCCTCTCCCTCATCGCGGAACTGACGCATCGTTGTCCCTTGCACTGCCTCTACTGCTCGAACCCGGTCGAGATGCAACGCGCCGACGCCGAGATCTCTACCGAAGACTGGAGACGCGTCTTCCAGCAGGCAGCGCAGATGGGAGTGCTGCATCTACACCTCACCGGAGGCGAACCGCTCGCCCGCAAAGATCTGCCCGAACTGATCAAGGCCGGCCGCGAAGCCGGGCTCTACGTCAACATGATCACCTCCGGCGTGGGCCTCACCGAAGAACGCCTCGCCGGTCTTGTCGAAGCAGGCCTCGAACATCTGCAGCTCAGCTTTCAGGATCTAGACGAGGTCTCGGCCAACCACATCGCCGGAACCAGAGCGCACGCCATCAAGCTAGCTCTCGTCCCCGTCCTCAAGAAGTTCCACCTGGCCTTCACCATCAATCTCGTCGTGCACCGCATGAACCTCGACCGTCTCGAAGAGTTCATCGCCCTGGCCGAAGATCTCAACCCCGACCGCCTCGAGATAGCTCACGTTCAGTACTACGGCTGGGCTCTGAAGAATCGCTCGTTGCTCATGCCGACCGAAGAGCAGGTCCATCGCTCCCTGCCGATCGTCGAAGCGGCGAAGCAGAGGCTCAAGGGCAGAATCCATCTCGAAGCCGTCTTCCCTGACTACTTCGGCAGCTTCCCTAAAGCCTGCGTCGGCGGCTGGGGTCGGCAGATGATGCTCATCGACCCTGTCGGCCAGGCTCTTCCCTGTCACTCGGCGGCGATTATTCCGGACCTGTCCTTCGACAACGTCCGCGAACACGACCTCGCTTGGATCTGGCAGTCTTCCCCCGCCTTCCAGCGCTTTCGCGGAGACGCCTGGATGCCCGAGACCTGCCTCGTATGCCCTCGAAAAGAACGCGACTTCGGCGGCTGTCGCTGCCAGGCCTTCATGCTGACCGGTGACGCCGAAGCCATCGATCCAGTCTGCGGCTACAGCCCCCACCACGGCGTCCTTCAAAGCCTGCGAACATCCGTGCCAGACGTCCTCCCCATCTGGCGAGGTTAGTCTCACGCCGTAATCAGCAGTAACAACCGATCAGTGAATCCGAGCGATCTGGCGCTCATAGAGCGTATTTTGCGGAAACTCCTTCGCCAGACTTTGCAGAATCTCCTTGCCCTGCTGTTTGCGCCCGTCGCGCAGCTCCCCGACCGCGAGCATCAACCGTGCAAAGGGCGCTAGATAATGGCCACGCTCCGCAGTGATCCGAAGCAGACGAATGCCCTCTTCCTTGTTGGTCCCTGCCCCAGCCATACCGAGAAACCATCGGATCGGGGCGGCCTTCAAGCTGAGCATGTAGTTCTCAATTCCGCTGGCGAGGTTCGCGTCATAGAGGTTTGGATCGATCGCCAGGACCTGACGCGCATATTTGCTGGCCTGCGCGCTCAGCTTATACGCGCCATACTCGTGCCGATCGATAAGCGAAGCCCAATCCGCACGCATACCCGCAACCACCGTCTTGCTGTAGAGTGCATTGGTGTCCTTCGGATTGCGCTGCAGAGCCGCATCCGCTAGGCGATCGGCCTGGTCAGCCCTCTCGTTAAAGCCCTTCTGCGCGGCAGGGTCGGTAGCTGGACGCTTCCTGCTCTCGAAGCGAGAATCGTCGGAGAAAAGTTCGATGTCGAGGACACCAAGGCGGTCGAACTCCGAGAACAGATACGCCGCCGCATCCGAAGCCGGTCCCAAAGGGTCATCCGGATGCTGATTCATCCAGCTCTGAAACTTGGCGTGAGCCGCGGGAAAGGCAAGGTTATAGAGATCGTAATAACCCTCATTCAGCACCGTGCCAGTGAGCGGCACGCTACCGCCCCACGCTGCAAAGGACGACATTCCGAAGAAAAGCACCACGCCGAGGATCGTTCGCACTCGAAAGATGCCGAAGATCCGACAAAACAACTCCACACGCACAGTACTCATATCAATCCGATCGCCCGCTCATGTTCAAGGGAACATTACATCCATCCCTGGTGAAGGAACGGCTCTTACTCACAATCGAAGCACAATCGGAGAAGTCCGTCCACAAGCTTACCGAAGCGCTAGCTCTTTCCCTTTTGCTTCTTGGGCTCCGGAGCGTCGGCCTTTGGAGCCGGATGATCACAAAAGACCACCATGCTCCGTCCGCCCACAATGACCTTTTCGTTCGCCTCACGAAAATCAAACGGGTCGTTAATGTTCTCTGTATTAATCAGATGCGACCACGGCGAACCGTTCGGCGGTGGTGGAAGCGTAAACTCGACCCCTTCATGCGACGCGTTGACGAACAACAGAAAGCTGTCATCCTGCACCGAAGCGCCTTCGTCGTCCGAGATCTGCAGCGTCTTGCCATTCAGCATCATCCCCATGGATCGCACCCAGCCCGAGTTCCATGCCTCCTCCGGCATCTCGTTTCCATCGGTCGAGTACCATGCGATATCGCGGATCACCGAGTTGCGCACCGTTCTATCCTGAAAGAACTTTCGGCGATGCAGGTTAGGATGCAAGCGTCTCATCTGAACCAACCTTGAGGTGAACTCCAAAAGACGAGTACGCCGCTCATCTAGTTTCCAGTCATACCAGGTAAGTTCATTGTCCTGGCAGTAGCCGTTGTTATTGCCTCGCTGCGATCGGGCGATCTCATCTCCACCCGCGATCATCGGAACACCCTGGCTGAAGAGCAAGGTCGTCAGGAAGTTTCGAGTCTGCCGCTCGCGCATCTCGTTGATCGCCGGATCGTCCGTCGGACCCTCTGCTCCCATGTTCCAGGAGTCGTTATCGTCCGTGCCATCGCGATTGTCATCGCCATTGGCCTCGTTATGCTTTCCGTCGTAACTCACCAGATCGCACAGCGTGAAGCCGTCATGCGCGGTGATGAAGTTGATGCTCGCGTAAGGTTTGCGGCCATCGTACTGATAGAGATCACTCGAGCCAGTCAAGCGATAGGCGAAATCGGAGAGCTGTCCTCCATCACCCTTCCAGAACCTGCGAACCGTATCCCTATACTTCCCGTTCCACTCCGCCCATAGAACAGGGAAGTTACCCACCTGATAGCCACCCTCTCCAACATCCCAGGGCTCTGCAATCAGCTTTACATCCGCAAGCGTAGGATCCTGGTGGATCGTATCGAAGAACCCGCTAAGTCGATCGACGTCGTGTAACTCGCGGGCCAAAGTAGCAGCTAGATCGAAGCGGAATCCATCCACATGCATCTCGGTGACCCAATACCGCAGACTATCCATCAGCAGCTTCAAGACCTGCGGATTACGCACATTGAGCGTATTGCCGGTCCCGGTGTAGTCCATGTAATAGCGGGGATTGTCTTCCACAAGGCGATAGTACGTCGTGTTACAGATCCCTTTGAAGCTCAGCGACGGCCCAAGATGGTTGCCCTCGCAGGTGTGGTTATAGACCACATCGAGAATCACCTCGATCCCCGCGGCGTGCAGCGCCTTCACCATCTCTCGGAACTCACCTACCTGCCCGCCACGGTCTCCACAGGAGCTATATCGAGCCTCCGGAGCGAAGTAACCCAGCGTGTTATAGCCCCAATAGTTTGTCAGGCCACGGTCCACTAAGTGCCCATCATCCACAAAGTGATGCACCGGCAGTAACTCGACCGCCGTGATGCCTAACTTCTTTAGATAGTCGATGCTGGCCGGGTGCGCCAATCCCGCATAAGTTCCTCGTAACTCCTCCGGAACATTGGGATTGGTCTTCGAGAAGCCCCGGACATGCACCTCATAGATCACCGAGTCCGCGAGCGGAGTCTGAGGAGGACAATCGCCTCCCCAGTCGAAATCCTGTGCCACGACGACGCTCTTCGGCATGCCGTTGGCGCTGTCCTTATCGCAGATCTGCAGATCGTCGCCGGTCTCGACCTTGTAAGCGAAGACCGGAGCCTTCCAATCGACCTGTCCCGAGATCGCTTCGGCGTAGGGATCTACAAGTAACTTGGAAGCATTGAAGCGCATCCCCTTCTCCGGCTCCCACGGGCCATCGACGCGATAGCCATAAAGCTGGCCGGGTTTGATGTTACGGATAAGTCCATGCCAGGTGAAGGCTGTACGCTCCTTGAGAGCGACACAATCGGTTTGGACTCCCTTCTCATCGAAGAAGCAGACAGATACAGCCGTAGCATGCTCTGAATACAAAGCAAAATTAGTGCCTTTGGAGTTAGCCTTCGCGCCCAGTGGGTAAGGTCTTCCAGGTAACAACGTTCGCTGCATAAGCTCACTTTCGGTAGTCGCAGTTATCTTCTGCGAGTTATTACTTATCTATAGTTGCGATAGATGCAGATGGACCATCTCCCGATGTCCGGGTCTGAAACTGTACTAATCTGCTCACTCTTACACAGAATTATTAAATAAACGTATGATGGCGCACATATCGTTTCGATAACTATGAAAGTTAGCAGCTAGAGAAACGTCGCTTTCTTCGGGATACATGGCGCCGACGCACGGGTTGTACTCCCTTCGTGCACTTTCGGTAGCACTTTAGGGTGATCCTATCTCTTGTCTTTATTGTTAGTTTTGGGGAGCGAGTAAGACCCACGGACTAAGTATGCAATGACTGAACGAAGGACATTGCATGCTCCGCAGGAGACCCTCGCTACTGCCTCGGTCAACGTTACTGGGGCAGTTATGTAACAGTAGCGAGGCGTAAGAATGCAGTTAGGGCCTGTACCACTCGTGTCTTCCGACATCCGCAGCAACCCCCTTAACCATCTCCCGAACCCTGTTCTCCGAACGGGTTGGAGCTTGAACAAGTTACGAAGACACCTCACGCGCCTCATCGGCGCCACCTGCGCCGTAGGTCTCCTCGCCGGCACAGCCGGAGCCCAGGTCTTCCACTTCCCCGAACTCCTCGCCGGCACCCCGTCTTCGACACAACTGGTCACGGTAACCGTAACGGTACCGGGCGCCACGATCGGTTCAATTCAGGTGCTGACTCAAGGCTCCGTAAGCACTGACTTCACGGACGTCGGCGGAGGCTCATGTGCGCTCAGTCAGGTACTCCTCGGGACCCCGACCTGCACTGTGAACGTAAAGCTTCAGCCGACATACCCAGGCTTCCATACCGGCGCCGTCGTCCTGCTGGATAGTGCTGGCAACCGTATCGGCGTCGGTTATATGGATGGCCTCAGCCACGCTCCTCTGGGATTGATCATCCCTGGCATCATCAACTCCGTCGCCGGCAATGGACAATGGACCTATGTAGCAGATGGCGTTGCCGCTACGGATGCTCCCATCTTCCTGCCCATGGGCGTCGCTATCGACGGCGCAGGCAACCTTTTCCTCTCCGATTCGAGCAATAATCGCGTCCGCCGCATCGACGCTCCTACGCAAACCATCTCCACCTTCGCAGGAAACGGTTCACCGGGCTTCTCCGGCGACACCGGCCCGGCAACGAGTGCAATGGTGAGCAATCCTTCTGCTCTCGTCATCGACGGTGCGGGGAACCTCTACTTTGCCGACACCACTAACAACGTCATCCGCATGGTGGACGCGGTCACACACAATATCTCTACTATCGCCGGTATCGGCACGCAGACCGGGTACTCCGGCGACGGTGCGCTCGCCACGGCTGCGCTCTTGAACCAGCCCTCAGGGCTCGCCCTGGACTCCGCCCGCAATCTCTATATCGCGGACAAGGGCAACGACGTCATCCGTAAATTAGTGCTCTCCACCGGCATCATCTCCACCGTCGCCGGAACAGGCGTAGCCGGCTACACCGGAGACGGCGGACAGGGTACCTCCGCAACCCTCCAGACTCCCTGGGGACTCAGCGTCACCCCCGATGGCACCCTCTACATCGCGGATCTCGATAACAACGTCATCCGCATGCTCGCTCCATCCGGCATCATCACGACGGTCGTTGGTACTGGAACCCAAGGCTTCTCCGGAGACGGGTCGAGCGCGCAATCCGCAACTCTCTACAATCCTGCCAGCGTTACGGTCGACGTCGCCGGCAATATCTATATCGGCGACGCTGGAAACGGCCGCATACGCAAGGTCAACAGTGTAACGAAGGTCATCAGCACCATCGCAGGAACCGCCGGAGAGGCCGCCATACAAGACGGGATCAACTCCGACGCCGCAGGGCTCTACGGTCCCTATGCGCTGCAGCTCGACGGCCCTGGCAACCTTTACATCGCGGACATGTTCCACAACCGCATCCGCAAGATCAGCAGCAACCTCGCAACCCTGGCCTTCCCGACCATGCGAGTCGGACGAACCTCAGCCCCCTTGCCGGAGTCCT
The DNA here is from genome assembly GCF_018449545.1 of Granulicella sp. dw_53. Classification (GTDB taxonomy): domain Bacteria; phylum Acidobacteriota; class Terriglobia; order Terriglobales; family Acidobacteriaceae; genus Edaphobacter. The sequence goes on from NZ_JAAVUR010000004.1 coordinate 370,153, forward strand.
TAGAGAACGACGGCAACGCCGTCATGACTCTGCTGGAGCTCGACCTGGTCAATGCGGCGACAGATACAGCGACAACAAGTTGCCAGGCCAACCAGCTACTTCCCACAACCGTCGCTTGCAGCATCGGCGTGGAGTTCGCGCCAACCGTCACAGGCACTCCTGCCAGCGGAACCCTCACGGTCAAGACTGATGCGACCAATTCACCCGGCGTAGTGAGACTCTCAGGCATCGTCCTCGACGTCGATCCCACCACCGTAACCGTGACCTCCAGCCTTAACCCCTCCGGCGTCGGCCAGGCTGTCACCTTCACCGCGCATATCACGACGACCGGAACCGCGGCAGTCACTGGCACAGTCCAGTTCTTCGATGGACCTACCGCGATTAGCGCCGTCCTTCCCGTGGATGTCAGTGCAAGCGCCACCGTCACCACATCGGCTCTTACACGCGGAACCCACCCCATAACGGCGGTCTATAGCGGCGACGCCTCCAACGCCAATAGCACGTCCGACAAACTCAATCAGCTCGTTAAGCAGATCACCACCTTGGTCCTGGTGTCGACTCCGAACCCCTCGATCGTGTCGCAAAGCGTAACCTTTACCGCGACCCTCGGCGGCTTCCTCGGCACCCCCACTGGTACGGTCAGATTCTTTGAAGGAGCGACGACCCTTGGCGCTGTTGCTCTCAGCAACACCGGCACAGCCGTCATGAATCTTACGACCTTATCCCCTGGGGATCACATCATCTTTGCGGTCTATGCTTCCAGCGATACGAACAACCTGGACAGCACATCCAACACGACCACTCAGCACGTATCGCAGGCCGCCACCGCGACGACCCTCACCACGAGCGCTGCTACCGTCACCGTCAACACGACCGTCACCTTCACTTCGACCGTCACCAGCAACGGCGGCCCAATCCCCACCGGCTCCGTCAACTTCTACGACAACGGAACGACGTTAATCGGCAGCGGCGTCCTGACCGCAGGCGCAGGCATGGCCACCGCCTCCTTCTCAACCGGCTCGCTCGCTCCCGCTCCAGCAACACACTCGATCACCGCCGTCTTCCCGGGGGATACCTCTAACATCACCAGCACCTCGGCACCAGTCATCGAGACCATACAACAGGTCGTAACCACCACAACCATCGCATCCAGCGCGAATCCCTCAAACGCCGGAGCGCCCCTGACCCTCACCTCGACCGTCACTGGTGGAACCGGGTCCTCTATCGCTGGAGCAATCACCGGCTCCGTCACCTTTATGGAAGGCGGCGTCACCCTCGGCACCGGAACAGTGTCGGGGACCGGAGTAGCTACCATAAGCATCAGCACGCTCACCGTCGGCGACCACAATCTACACGCCGTCTACAGCGGCAACACCAACTACGCAACCAGCTCCTCCACTCCTCCGCTTGATCAACACATTCAGCAGTCCACCACCACCACGGCCGTGACTTCGAACACGAATCCTGTGATCGCGGGCAAGCAAGTTACATTCACTGCCACCGTCTCGACTGTCGGCGGCACTCCGACCGGCACAGTTAGTTTCAAAGATGCAGGCGTAATCATTGGAACGACCACACTCAATGCGGGCGGAGTCGCTATCTTCCCCACCTCAACCCTGTCAGTCGGAACCCACTCCATCTCCGCGACCTATAACCACGACGACAACAACGTAGCAAGCGACTCACCGGCCATCAACCAGACCGTCGTGATCGCCACCACTGCCCTCCAGTTCGGCACCTCGGTCAACCCAGCCATCGCCGGAGCCAACGTAACACTCACCGCAACCTTGAGTGGCAACGGCGGCCAGGCTACCGGACTCATTCACTTCCTGGATGGAGGTACGGAGATTGGAAACGCAGCCATCAACGGTGCAGCCCCAGTCTCCATCACACGCTCCAACCTCACAGTCGGCCAGCACACCTTGACCGCCTTCTACGGTGGCGACGCGAACGACTCCCCCATCACATCAGTCCCCATCGTCGAAAGCATCCAACTCGCCACGACCACCACCAGCCTCGCCTCCAGCCTGAGTCCTAGCTCCCTGGGCCAGTCCATCACCTTCACCGCCAACGTCCGTACCAACAGCCCTAGCCTCGCGCCTACCGGCACCATCACCTTCCAGGATGGTGGCGCAACCCTGGCGACCGTCCCCGTCAGCTCCAACGGCTCCGCAGCCTTCTCCACCTCCACGCTCGTCCTGGGCAACCACACCATCGTCGCCGTCTACTCCGGGGACGCCAACCAAGCCACCAGTTCCTCGCCCGCCTTCACCCAACAGGTCCTGCAAGCCACAGCTATCTCCATCACTAGCAGCGTCAATCCCTCCATCGCTGGCAAGATCGTCACCTTCACCGCCGTCCTTCCAGGAGCGACCGGAGTAGTCCCAACCGGAACCGTAACCTTTAGGGACGGAGGAACCGTCCTCGGCAGCAGCACCATCAGCGGCGGATCAGCCTCCTTCAGCATCTCCACCCTCACCCTCGGCGCACATAACATCACCGCGGCCTACGGCGGAGACACCAACTTCCAGGCCATCACCTCCGCGGCCCTCACCCAGACCATCCGTATCGCCGACACCAACCTCGTCCTCACCTCCAGCGCTAATCCCGCCATCTCCGGCGCGGCCATCGCCTTTACCGCAACCATCACCGGAACCGGCGGAGCCATCACCGGCACCATCACCTACCTCGATGGAACCGCCACCATCGGCCGCGCGACCTTGAACGGCAACGGAGTCGCGGTCTTCTCCATCAGCACACTCAGCCCTGGAATCCACTCCATCAGCGCCCTCTACTCCGGCGACGCCAACAACTCCCCCAACAGCTCCGGCGTCCTTCAGCAGCAAGTCCAGCAAGTCACGCGCACCACCTTGGCCTCCAACGCGAATCCCTCCCTCACGCTTGATCCCATCACGCTGACCAGCACAGTCGTCAACGGCGGAACGCAGCCCGCCACCGGCTTAGTCACCTTCACTGAAGGCTCCCTGGTGCTCGGTGCCGTCGCCCTCAACGGCAACGGCGTCGCGACCCTCACCCTTCCATCCCTCGCGGCTGGAGCCCACTCGATCATTGCAACCTACGCGGGCGACGTTCCCGATCTCCCCAGCGCCTCAGCCACCCTCGTCCAGACCGTCCAGCTTCGCGCCACCACCACCACTCTCACCGCCGTCTCCACCTCGCTCACCGACGGTCAGCAACTCACCCTGATCTCTGCCGTTCGCTGGACCGGCCCCGTCACTCCGACCGGCATCGTCACCTTCACCTACGGCGGCACCCTCATCGGAACCAGCGTCGTCGACAAGACCGGCGTGGCGACCCTCACGATCTTGCTCAACCTCAGCAAGTCCAACGTAGTCGCTACCTACAGCGGCGATCCCGTCTACTCGACCTCTTCCTCGGTCCCCACCCCCATCGCCCCCGGCCCGGCCACGCAGTTCTCGCTGGATATGAGCAAATACGCCGTATCCCTCAAGAGCAAGGAGCACACCACCATCGATCTCACCCTGACCTCGGTCAACGGCTATAACGATACGATGTCGCTCGGCTGCCTCGGACTTCCCTTCGCCGCCACCTGCACCTTCAGCACCGACCAGGCGAAGCTCGCCGCCAACGGCAAGCAGACCGTTCACCTGGTCATCGACACCGGCTCACCCCTGACCGCCGGAAGCACGGCCCGCAACGAGACCAAACCCTCCACCACGGCCCTCGCCTTCCTGCCCTTGGGTGCTCTGCTCGGGCTTCTCGTCTTCCGCTCACGGCGTCGCGTCTCGCTCGGCGGACTGCTCATGGTACTCTGCTTCCTCGGCCTGTCTCTCGGACTCTCCGGCTGCGGCGGTCTCAACATCAACGGCACCCCTCCAGGCGCCTATAGCTTCAAGGTAACCGCATCCGGAATGGGCACTGGGATCACCCAATCGAAGGACATTGCGCTAACGGTGACCCAGTAATGAGGAGCAGCTTCATCTCACGGCAGAACCGCATCTTGCAACTCGTCACACTGCTTGCGCTCCTGGCCACGGCCATGAACCGCAACGCGTGGGCGCAAGCGGTACCCACCGCCACCGGCCCCGGCCCCTACGTCGCCTTGGGCGTAACCGGAGCCCTCTTCAAGTCCAACTACGGAGACCGGACCGTCGGAGGCTTCGGAGCCTACCTCGACCTCAACCCCCACCGCGACTACGGCGTCGAGATCGAAGGCCAGACCCTCCGTTACAACCAGGAGGCTGGCAGCCGCCTCGACACCCTCCTCGTAGGCCCTCGCATCTCGCACGGCACCAACGGCTTCGTCCCCTACGTAAAGTTCCTGGTCGGCACAGGCCGCTGGACCGCACCCTACGGCTTCGGAGTAGGCAACTACCTGGTCCTCGCCCCCGGCGCCGGCGTAGACTTCTCCCTCAACCGCAAGATCAGAGTCCGCGTCCTCCAGGTCGAATACCAAAGCTGGCGCGACTTCACCTTCGGCAACCTTCACCCCTACGGAATCAGCAGCGGCATCAGCATCCAGATCTTTTAGGAGACCGGCGGGTGCAATTGCCTCAGCCAGCACAAACGCCCGGGTGCCCCATCCTTCGCGCCTTTGTCTCTCGCGAAGGGTGGGAAGTAAACCTCTCCTGAGCCCTACTGCGTTATCCTTCCCTTCCTAACCGAAAGCAAACACACGCTCAACCCAAACAAACAAAACAAATAAACCCCACACCCCACCCACTTCCCTCACAAATCTTCATGGACACCCAGCCCGCTTTGCATTATCCTGAAGTGAAGCAGAGTCAGTCGACTCGGTAAAGTCTAGCGGTGGTCTGTAGTTTTCGGACACGGTTAGAGGGTTTGGCGGTTCGAATCCGCTTACACCTGCCTCTTCACCGACCTGGCGCTTCCCACCCTACACGGTGATTGAAGTCCCGGCAGTCTGGAAGTTTCTGCGATAAAAGATTGGAGCAACACTGTCATGGCACAAAAATGTGATCTCTGCGGCAAGGGTCCGCAGTTCGGCAACAACATCTCCCACGCCCACAACACCACCCGCCGTCGCTGGAACGTAAACCTGCAGCCGGTGAAGGCCAAGGTGAACGGCGCCAGCCAGCGCATGCGCGTCTGCACGAGCTGCATCAAGACCGGCAAGATCGTCAAAGGCTAAGCTCCACCCGACTCCTTAAACAAATCGCCCCAGCCGCGCATCTGGCGTCTGGGGCTTTTGCTGTTTTTCTGCGCGCCTACGACTTCGAAAAACCCAACGAAGCGCTATTGATGCAGTAACGCAGGCCGGTTGGCTTAGGACCATCCGGAAAGACATGCCCGAGGTGTGCTCCGCACGTAGCGCAGGTCACCTCGACGCGCCGCATCCCGCCAGAGTTATCCTCATGGGCCTGGATGGCCTCCTGAGACACCGGCAGCCAGAAGCTCGGCCAGCCGCTGCCCGACTCGTACTTCTTATCCGAGGTGAACAGCGGAGCGTTACAGGCCGCGCAGTGGTAGATACCGTCGTCGTGGTTATTAACCAGGGCGCCGGTAAAGGCGCGCTCCGTTCCCTTCTCGCGCATGATACGAAACTGCTCGGGGGTCAGAAGCTCACGCCACTCGGCCTCCGTCTTTTGGACCTTGGGGGTACTGGATATATCCGCCATTTGATTTAGAAATCCTCCATCGATTAGATGCGCCGGTACGTGCTCCGGCTCTTGCCTTCCCCCCGCGTACGGGCTAGGTCGAGGAGCCTCCGCTCGCGATCACCTCGATCTCCACCAGCGCATCCTTCGGAAGCCCAGCCACCGCAACGGTAGACCGGGACGGTGCAACCACACCCTCCGGAGCCAGGTACTTGGCATAGATCTCGTTCATCGCGGCGAAGTCTGACATGTGCTTGAGGAAGACCGTCGTCTTGACCACATGCGCCATATCGAGCCCAGCGCCGGCAAGAACCGCCTTCACATTTTCGAGAACTTGGACAGTCTGCTCCGCAATGCCGCCAGCGACGAGCTGGCCAGTCGCCGGGTTCAGAGCCACCTGGCCGGAGGCATACAACATATCGCCCACGCGCACAGCCTGGGAGTAGGGGCCGATAGCGGCGGGAGCTTCCTTGGTAGAGATAGCGGTCTTAGCTTGGGCAGTCATGGAGTGATTGTCTCCGCTGGCAGTTCGTTTCGCAACCCGGCCCCGGAACCCCACTGCAAGCTCAAGCCGAGCCCAGCCCGCAACTCTACATCGTCAGAACCTCGTGCGCCGTCTCGATCCGGTTCCTTCCGCCTGCCTTAGCCCGGTAGAGCGCCTGGTCCGCCGCCCTGAAGAGCATCTCTGGCGCAGACTCCTGCTCCGGATAGTGCGTAGCGCAGCCGGCGCTCACAGTCACCCGCTCATGAGAATTACCGTCATGGGGCAGGTTCAGCCTCTCCACCGCCATGCGAATCTCCTCCGCAACCGTCCTGGCGCCTTGGCTATCGGTATTGGGAAGCACAACCACAAACTCCTCCCCTCCATAGCGTGCGACAAGATCCGAGGAGCGTTGAATCGCCGTGCTCGCACAATCCGCGATCTGCCGCAGGCAGGTGTCGCCCTGCAGATGACCGTAGCGGTCGTTATAGAGCTTGAAGCAATCCACATCCAGCACCACGATCGAAAGCGGAGTACGCTCCCGAATGGCGCGGCCCCACTCCAGCTCCAGCGTCTCGTCTAGGCGGCGGCGGTTCGCGAGACCCGTAAGGACGTCGACGCTGGCCAGATTCTCCGCCAGATGAAACGCTTGGTGAAGCTCCTCCTCCGCGGCCTTGCGCGTCGCAATATCGCGCACCACGTTCACAAAGCCAAGCGGCTCCCTCGTAACCGAGTCACGATAGAGGCGAAGGTTCGCCTCCATCCACAAGTAGGTCCCATCCTTGCGCCGGCAACGGTAGGAGAGCGAGTTCGAGACCTTCCCCGCGCGGCACTCTCGAATCAGCTCGTGAATCTTCGGAATATCCTCCGGATGCACGATCTGGTAGTACGGGTTCCCAACCAGCTCCTCCGGAAGCCACCCCAGCAGCTCAACGACCGCAGGCGAAACATACCGCCGAATCCCGCTCATGTCGCTCAGGACGATGATGTCCCGCGACGCCTCCGCCAGAATTCGAAATCTCGTCTCGCTCTCCTGCAAGCTGACCTGCAGGCGCTGGCTCTCAGAGAGCATCACCTCCAGGATGTACAGCACCAGCAGGTTCAGTGCGAGGAAGAGCTGAAGCACCAGCGAACGTCCCGCATTCGTCCCGATCGGCGTAAGGTAGATCGGCCCCCGGCCATGCGCGGTCAGCAGCCCTGCAATCGCTGCAACCAGCAGCAGCCCTACCCCCGAGCCCACCAGTCGCAGCCGCATCCCTACGAACAGCAGACACGGAAGCACCAGGAAGAGCATCGGATACCGCATCTCCCAGAAGACGAACGCCGTGGTTGCGCCCAGCAACAGATACAGCGCAGCAATCTCCACCCACGAGCGGTCCGCGAAGGGCGACCGCCGCTGAAAGGAGAGGTAAAGCGGCGTGACCACCCCGATACCGAGCGCATCCGCGGTAAACCAATTCAGAAAGGTATGCATATTCGGCATCGCAAGATGCCCCTGCATATAAAACGACACCAGAAACGACGCGAGAGCTGGCGCGAGCAACACGCCGTACAGCATCAGATACCCCAGTTGCCTCCGCCGCGTCAGGTCCGGACAAGGGCTGATCACCCGGTACAACAGAACCGCCGCCACCAGCACCTCCAGCATGTTGCACACGCTGAAGTACCCCGAGATGAAGATCCTCTCCCCCAGGATCAGGTTCACGCAAAAATCGACCGCATACCCCAGAAAAAGATAGAACGGCCACTGCCGTCGCGGAGAGCACAGCAGAATCCCCACCAGCAAGCCGTTGGATGGCCACAAAATCGTGACGCCCCCAGCATTCCAGCTATTGATGTTGAGTACCGACGCCAGCGCCGACAACACCGCCAGAATCCCCGCAACCTCCAATGCGCGTCTGATCCCCGGCGTCCATCTCACCGCAGCTTCGGATTGAATATGTTCCGTCATGGTGAGTTGAATACAACGCGCCCCTCTACCGGCCCGCCCGATAGCTCAATTAGCTCAATCGACAAGAAACTCTTTAACGCCATATGTAACATAAGTAACCAAGAACTGGTCGAAGCCCGATTCCATAACCGCCTAGCGAAAACCCAACTGTCCCCTGCACAGCAGAACGGGGCACCTAGAGTCTAAAGGACCACGATGAATATCCATGAAAAGGAAGAGGATATTCCGGCCAATGCCGACCCGATCCGAAGTTACAGCCCAAAATCGGGAATCCTGAAACGGGCCATAGCCCCGCACACGCCTGAAACCGCCACTATGCGCCCTACACGACAAAGCCGCAGCTCCTAAGAGCTGCGGCTTTGTCTAAGTAATCTTCAATCGGGCCTTGTAAACAGGCCGGTCAAGGCTATTTGCCGAGGTGCGGTCTCGCGGCGTGAATATGAGCCTTCGGGGCACGGTCATGGAACAACTGCGGCCGCATGTGCGCACCACCTGTCCGGCTCCTGGCAAAAGCCAGAGACGGAATCAGGGCAAGCATTAAAGCAATCGATATTCTCAGCTTCATCGTGTCTTCCTGTCTTGCTCGGGCAAATAAACCCTACAGCCGAGCAACCTTCCTGCTACACCCATAGGACGCGCTAAGGAAGGGGTTGGATTCAACATTCGAGCGCTGTACTAGCTTGAGAGACTAAACACCATACCACGGCAAGGGGAGACAAGTCGTCGTCCTTGTCCGAGTATTCTCCCGTAAAAGGTCCCTGTCCACCACAAACTGCGCAAAGGAACCTCGGAGTTACCCAAACCGACAGCCCAGACGACCCGCCCTAAACCTTCACCTTGCGTGCATTGGCCAGAAAAGCCGCCAGCCGCTCCCGGTCCTTGCGCCCCGGATGAGACTCCACCCCACTGGCTACATCCACGCCCCAGGGCTGAAGAACCTTGATAGCCTCCTCGACGTTCTCGTGCTGCAGCCCCCCCGCCACAATCAGCCGCATAGGCGCAAGCCCGGAGAGCGCCACGCGAGCCGCCTCCCAATCGAACACCACACCCGTTCCACCCGAAGCCTTCGCCGTCCGCGAATCCACCAGCACCGCGTCAATCTCCGGATGACTGCGCAGCGCCGTCAAATTAGCCGCACAAGAAGGATCGTTGGTACTCGCATCCACATTCCAGTGCGTCGTCTGAATAATCCGCAGCCCTGGAAACCCGCTCGCCAGCGCATCGATCAGGCTCGTAGAAAATCCCCCATGCAACTGAACCCCGGTAAGCCCCGCCTCGCGAATCGTATCCGAAATCTTCTCGACATCAAGCGTATCGAACACACCGATCTTCTCGACCTCCACAGGCAGATGCGCAACGATCGCCGCCACCTGTCCCGCCGTCACCCTCCGCGGACTCGCGGCGAAGACAAAGCCCAGCGTGTCCGCCCCCAGCTCCGCGGCCAGCTTTGCATCCTCGAGATTCGTATTCGCACAAATTTTGATCCACATGGCTTCTTCGATGCCCCAACCGCCGTCCGCAATCCTTCTTAATTCTACAGATCCAGCGAATAGTCGCGATCCAGCAGCAACGCCAGCGCAGCCCCCGGATCCGGCTGACGCATAAACGTCTCTCCAATCAGAAACCCGCCATACCCAGCCTCGCGAAGCCGCGCAATATCCTCCGCCGTGCGAATACCGCTCTCCGCCACACGCAGAACACCCGCAGGCAGGTAGATCGCCAGCTCCAGCAGCGACTCCGTCCGAACCGCAAACGAATGCAGATCGCGGCTATTGACCCCGATCAGATCGAAGCCCAGATCCGTAGCCCGCTCTATCTCTTCCCTGGTATGCGTCTCACACAGCACGTCCAGCCCCAGCGAGACCGCCTCCGCATGCAGATCGCGCAGCGCCGCATCCGTATGCGCTGCGACGATCAGCAGAATCGCATCCGCGCCCGCCGCCCGAGCCTCCAGCACCTGGAAAGGATCGAGGATAAAGTCCTTCCGAAGACACGGCAGCCTGACCGCAGAAGAAGCCGCTTCAAGATCCTCCAGCGACCCTCGAAAGAAAGGGCCATCGGTAAGAATCGACAACGCCACGGCGCCCGCCTCCTGATAGCTACGCGCCAGCTTCGCCGGATGAAAATCGCCGCGGATCAACCCCTTGGACGGCGAAGCCTTCTTGATCTCCGCAATAATCGCCGGCCCATCCTCCGCCGCCGCACGAACCCGCTCCACGAAGCCCCGCGGAGTATGAGCCGCGGCCTTCCGCTCCAGCCAGCCATAGTCCGCAACGTCCTTGCGTGCATTTACATCGAGGAGAGTGCGGGCGAGAATCTGGTCAAGCTGCGTTGCCATGTCGGTCCTGGTTGCGTCGAGTCGTGCGCTCTCAGTAGACGATCCACCCGGATAGAAGGTTGGAAGAGACCACTGAAGGCAGCCCCTACCTTTGTACCTCAAACGCAGCCGCTCCAAAAACGTTTAGCGAAAGGACACGTTGGACAGATCACTTCCAAGTGAAGATGCGATGCCGCGCAAGCCCATATTCCAGACGCTAACGCCCGGAGCGATATCTTCAACAACATGCAGATCTATCTCTTCTAACGAAGAAAGCGCCTACGCGATCTCGTCAGCAACGCCAATGCTCCAGTACCAAGTAGGACCATGCTGGAAGGCTCAGGAGCGACCGCGGAGATCTGCGAAATGGTCAGCGTGTTTTCTCGAATACTATGAGTCCCGAGAGTGAAGAAGTCAGGACCGAGCGAATTGAAGCTGGCGGTACCCGTCAGAGAGACAATGGCGAGCGCCTCGTTTGAAAGTACCAACGATATCGTGCAGGTACGGGAGACCCCGCCGATGCTGCACGTATCTGCCTGAAATTGAGCATCCGCCGTGAAAAGGACTGGGCTGACATAGGTAAACGCGTCGTTGAAAAGCGTGTTGCTGAAGTCGTAAGAGAAGCTGTCGGCTCTGGCAATTGCAGACGAGAAGAGAACAGCCGCAACCGCGGCCACGAAACGTAGATGCATGACACACTCCTGAAAAGTTATGCGCCACGATACCACGGAACTGCAAAAGCCAACCGAATTCTTGGTTTGAACTGCCACCCTGAATCGACCCGCGTTGAACCTACTGATGCAAAGAGAATCCAAACGGCAAAGCTGCCTCAAGATGGATCTGTTCTCCAGTGATGGGGTGGTTGAAGTTCAGAAATTGGGCATGCAAAAAATATCCTCCATCGCCCGGCAGGCCGGGGAGATCTTCAAGAGGCTGGCCAGTTAAACCGTACAAAGGATCGCCTGCCAGAGGATGGCCGATGGAGGCCAGATGGATTCTGATTTGATGAGGGCGGCCCGAATGTAGGCTTACCTCAAATGTTGTGGCGCTTGTAGTGCGTGAGATCACCTTAGCCAATGACTTTGACGGTTTGCCACCAGGGTCTGCGGCCCACACCGAACCGATGCGCGGGTGCGGCACGAGGCCGATGGGTGTGAGAATTTCGTAGGCTTCGTGCTGTGCAACGCCTTGAGCCAGCGCCCGGTAGACTTTTTGAACTCCGGGCGTGTTCCAGTTTGCAGATAGTTGAGAGGCCACCTGCGGTGTCTTGGCGAAGAGGACGATGCCGGTAGTGGCTCGGCCCAATCGGTGGACAGGATTTGCGTTGGGAGTCTGCTTTTGCACCAAACGCAGGAGGGTGTTTTCCAGGAAGCCGCCGCCGGGGAGCGTGGGCAGTCCGCTAGGTTTGTTGACAGCCAACAAATGGGGGTCATCAAACAGCACTTCGAAGTGCTGAGGAGAGTCTGGTTCGATCCAGGGTGGACGGTTCCAGACAAGGGTCTGGCCCAAAGTGAGCGATTCGCTTCCGCTGGCGGTGACGCCGTTGACGGTAACTTCGCGGTTGTTCAGATTTCGTTGCCAGGCTTGTGGGGTTGAGTGTGGGTAAAGGCTTGCCAAGTGCGAGAGCAGGGTTCGTCCATGATATTTGCTGCTGACGATTGTGGTGTAGGCATAGCCCCGGTTGAGCATGTGGTTTGAGTGTAAGCTCTGGCATCTGGATGCGGCGTGACCTGCTATAGCCGCTTGAATTTCCGCAGCATGCCGTCCGGCTGCGGTTCGAACCCGAGAGAGTTATAGAGAGCACGTCCGTCATTCGACTGCCAATTGGCCTGTTCTCGCCATGGGACGTTTTCGCCGCGCTAACGCTTAGTAGCCACCCCCGAATCATAGGAACTGTGAACATGTTGTCGATTATTCTGCTGATTCTGGTTGGTCTTGGGGGGAGTCCCCACACTAATGGAATAGCTTTTTGCGGAACGTCGGGCCGTCTGGAAGGGGAGCCAGCGTCAAAGATAGAAAAAGCCCCAGCGCCTTATCGAATTGCCCGTGAGCTTCACCGGAAGCGTTCAACTCCTGCCCTGAAACCTTCAGGAACTCGCCTGAGAACGACACATGGGCTTGGCCATAGCGACGCCATCGCCCCTCTGCCTTCTGCTGCGCTACTCCCTCCCGCTTCAACTCTTCTGTAAACGTCTGATCCGGTCGCAGATGGAGAGTGCATTGTTCACCATTCCGGTTGATCGTATATGTGCCAGACAAGGCCCCATAGTCGTAGTTGGCCGCGATGCTGTACCAGCCAACAAAAGCACTCACCAAGAGCATAAGGACAACACCGAAGCGAGCAAATTTTTTCATTGGTTGCATCGATATCTCCACTGAAAGGTATGACCGCTAATCCGTCCTTTGAGCCTTGCTGACTCGTGATCACTGAGAAGTTGTCGGGTTGATATGGTTCCACAGCTGTAGGTCGTAGGAATACGTGAGGTCTTTGCCATCAGGTCAATGTACTTGATTAGGCTGTTGGCGGCATAAGCAAGTGACTCAGCGAGACCCTGAGCTAGTTCTCCATCCCGAGGTCCGGGCGGTTGGTCGGCGATCCGAAAGAATCGTTCATACGATTCTCCATTCGCGCATAATCGCCAATGCACTCACAGACAATTGAATTCGCAATTCAGACTTGCTTCTCGCAATCGATAGCAGAGTCAAAACAGCGGAAATTTAGGAACTTTGCTGCTCTGGTAGGACTCTTGCATTATTCCAATCCGAACATTACAGCAACCGTGACGTAGACAATTTTGCCTTTTGGGGATCAGTACGCTTATTTGCGGAAATTGTGACCTTCTACAAAATCCGCCACACCGAAAACTTCATCGGGAAGCAAATGCGTAAAATCGTTCGCGTTGAAAACTATGACGTGGACAAAGACGGAATTGGACAATCTACTGGTTCTGTCTTCCGACTCCCCGACACAAACCTTTGACGACCGAAGGTTCCAAGGAAGAGCCAGACCTCCTCACCGCTGCAAGAGTTAAGACCGCCTGTTTCGTTTGATAGAAAGCGCAGAGAAGAAATGGGACATGATGATTAATTTCCTCCAAACTCACACTAGTCTGATTACTCTCTTCTTCATCCTGGTGACTCTAGCCAACTTCATTGGCTTCAGGGTCTATAAGAACAAGTACGGAAACCAGAGACCGAATAAAAGAACGAACCTATTAGTAACCGTCTGGCTTGGCAACCTTATAGCCCTCGGTGGCTTCTGGTTAGGAATTCTGGCTACACGGACTCATTGACGATCTTGATCTTAAAGATCCGTATCAGAAATCGATGCCGGTACTTTTCTCCTGCGATGTAGTCCAAGTCTGAGCGCGGCAACGCCGAAATCACCCTCTAATAAAAGAAAGCAATTCGGTCGTCCATAAGAGCCAGCTTCGCAACCTAAGCTTTATCCTTCAGCAAGCGCTGTGAAACCTCATAGTATGCAGGCGCGAAGTCGCGGTCTTGCATTCCCGCTTCAATGGCCTCCTCCCAGCGTGCGTGGAAGACATCCGCCAGCGGAGTCTGCACATGTCCATCCTTTGCTGCCTCGCGAAACAACCGGGTATCTTTCGCTAATAGAGTCACAGTGCCGCCCACCACCTCCGGCGGATGAAGCATGAGCTTGCCATAAGCCTCATAGAACGGCGAACGTATCAGAGCATTGTTAACCGTCTCAACAAACACCGCAGGCTCGATCTGCATCGACTCCGCATAGATCATCCCTTCACTCAGCGAAGCAACCACAGCCGCGATCATAAAGTTGCCGCCCAGCTTCATCGCATGAGCGCTCCACGGCTGCTCCGACACCACCGTGAAGCCTCGACTGAACGTTTCAACCAAGGGACGCACCTTTTCAACCTGATCCTTAGCTCCGCCCAGAACGGTCCATAGCTGGCCTTGCTCGGCGAAAACCGGCCTGCCAAATACCGGTGCTCCCACAAAGTGTTGCTGACGCAACCGGTGCTCCTCCGTGACACGCTTCGATAGCGCAACACTGATGGTGCTAAGCGAGACATGCGTCGAACCCTCTGCAATCGCCTCCATCACGCCGCCGCGAAAGAGCACCTCTTCCAACGCCGCGTCATCCGTCACCATCGTAAAAATAACCTCGCATCCCGCCACCGCATCGCTGGCACTCGCCGCTACCTTCGCCCCTTCTCTTTTCAGCGGCTCGGCATGAGCAGCCGTACGGTTCCAGACGGTCAACTCATGGCCGGCCTTCATCAAGTGACGAGCAACAGCACTACCCATTTGGCCTAAGCCGAGAAACGCAACGCGCATGAAAACTCCAAAAAGAAAAAGTGATCTTCAACTCTGGGATTAGGATGTTCGAAAGAACGAAAGTGTCGCACTATGCGCGCCTGGCCTGATCGTCTTCTTTGATATCGCACTAGCAATTAGATCGACGCACACACGATGACATACTGAGTCGGCTCCGCGAAATAAATAACAGAGGAAAACCGATCGATCCGGACAAATACAGACGCATAGAAATGCTAGGCCCGAAAGCGAATCTCTCCAACAGTGTTACGAATGAAGCAAAACCATCAGCACAAGAGCGCCAGCACGACCCTAAAGTTATCGCCAGCCCATCAAACTTTTTCTGCGATTTTCCAGCCAAAATCGCATGTCAACCCCCAAAACAACCTAAGTGCGACAAAACAAGCCAGATAAAAGTGGCACTGGAGTTATGGTCCACTCGGTAAAATAGAACTAGAAGATAAAAAGCCCGCATAAGAGATGTGGGCTTTGCCATTTAAGGCATCAGAAAGGGGCAAACATAGACGTAAGTTGAGCTGGCTGACGTATTTGGAAACAACTCGTTTAGAATGAGCCGCTTGCGGAGGGCTCAGGACCTTAACCCGATGATTCTAAACCATTTGCGCCCAAATACCCCTAGGGGGGGTACCCCCAAAAGCCCTAAAAGACAAGGAAGGGTGCGGAGGGATAGCGAATACCATACCTCGTATTCGCCCGAAGACAACTCAATGCTGACAGGCATATGAGAGAAGATTATGGTGCCGAAGGGGGGACTCGAACCCCCACACCCTTGCGAGTACATGGACCTGAACCATGCGCGTCTGCCAATTCCGCCACTACGGCACGATCTCAAAAACGAGTGCCTGACGAAAGCCAAGGCACATCAACCGCGAGTGCTTAGTCTTACAAACACTGCAGCCTATGTCAATGCAGCCACGAAAGAGCCAGCACGGAACCGAAATGAGCCATGAAAAGGCGCACAACCGGAGAAGAGCCAAACGAGTCTATAAGATCGGATAAACCGTCCAATCCATAGCAACGGTCTGAACTGAGCCCGCTTTATAAGAATCAGGAGCAACGCTTCAAATGGACGAATCTGTGAACAAGCTACCGCCAACGGCGATTGAAACCCCCGAGATTCCCGAGGAGCTCGCCGTCGAGATCCGTCGCTTGGCTCACGATCTGAGCAACGCTCTGGAGATCATCGTGCAAACCAGCTTCCTGCTCAGCACCACGGAGATGAAGGAACCCGCATCCGACTGGCTGAAGATGCTCGAAGGCGGAGTCCAAAAGGCCTTGGACATCAACCTCGACCTGCGGAAGTACATCAAGCAACACGCGCCGCGCTAAGTGCGCAGCGCATGGACTGAAATAGCCATTTGAAGATCGAGCCTGCAAGCGAGGACTAACGCCCAGCAGCCTTCAATCTGGACTTGGACGCCGTCTTCGCCGGCTTAGCGACCTTCTTCGCCTGCACCGCTTTCGCGCTGACAGCAGCCTTCTTTACTGAAGAGGTCTTCTTCTTCACCGCGGCAATCTTCTTGACCGCTTGCTTCTTGCTTTCTGCCTCAGAAGCAGCAGCGCCATTCGGCAGCGAGGCCAGTCTTTCCTGATGGGAAGTGAACAGCTTCTCGATCTGCTGCAACAGCACTCGCGTGTGCATGGGCTTCAGCAGCAACTGATCGGCCCCGAACCCTTGCCAGTCCGCCTCGTCGACCGGGAAGGCCGTCAGGAGGGCCACTGCGGGGCGGTAAGGCGCATTGCGTGCGGCCCGGATAACATCCCGGCCCGCTTGGTCGTTCTCCATCCGCATGTCGGTGATGACCATGCTGTACTCATAGTTACGAAGACGTAACTTGCCATCGCGGGCAGACGCGGCAGTATCCACGTCAAATCCGCTGATCTCGAGGACTGCTTTCATGGTGAGCAGAACGGCAACTTCGTCGTCGACGAGCAGAATGCGGCGCTTCATTCAGATGTTTCCTCTCTGTTTGCCCTGAGGCGATAGCCCTACGGCAAAAAACCATGGGCCGATGACAACGATACACCGTAGCCGTTTGGCGGGACAGATCTCCGCTTCAAAGCAAAGATTTATATCGCTCAAGACAGACCTCTGCACGTCGAACAGATAGACTGAGAGCGACTCCAGTTAGAACAGCATCTAAAGACAGGATGCTATACTTTACGTTGCTGCGCGACCTTAGTTCAGGAGCGTATAACCATTAACTCACGCATGGCAGCCGACAGGCTCGCTGTGGAGGCGACCTATTCCACCGATTGATAAGCGTTCCGCAAAGTCTTTTATCCGCACCAATGAACGAATCCGCGCGCGGGAGATCCGCGTTATCGATGAAAACGGTGAACAGCTCGGAGTAATGGCCCCGTTTGAAGCGTTGAAGATGGCACGCGAACGGTCACTGGACCTGGTCGAAATCTCCCCGAATGCCGTCCCGCCCGTCTGCAAGATCCAGGACTACGGAAAATTTCTCTACGAGAAGGACAAGAGCGATCGCGCTGCCCGCAAGAAGCAGAAGGTCATCGTCATCAAGGAAGTCAAGTTCTCCGTCACCGTAGACGAACACGACTACCAGACAAAGAAGAACCAGGCAGTCCGCTTTCTAGGTGAAGGCGACAAGGTCAAAGCCTCTCTGCGCTTCAAAGGACGACAAATGGCTCACCGAGACCTGGGATACAAGATCATCAACCGCCTCATCCTGGATATCGGAGAAGCAGGCCTGGTAGAGTTCATGCCCCGCATGGAAGGCACAACCCTCCACGCGATCCTCGCTCCCTCCAAAAAGGCCGAAGCGGCTCCCAAAAAGCCCTCCGCTCCCGGAACGGAACCATCAGCACCAGTTGTACCCAAACCACCGGCTCCCGCCGTGGAAACCGCCGCAGACCCCGCCCAAAGCTAGCCGAGATCGCTGTCTTCCCCACGCGGAAGACAGCTTGATCCGCTACTCTACCTCACAAAGCCAGCAAATTATCAAATAATCTCCACCAAACTGCTCCCAAAGCAGCTCCCATCCCCACACCCAGCAGAAACCCCTCAAGCCCCTGACCTATCGCGAATAACTCAGACCTTATCTCGTCGCGAACCTCACGCAGACTCGGAATATAGAAAATTCTCACCAACGTTCTGAAAAGACGATGGTTAGCCAATTCTGCCTCAATCCCAAAATGGGATTGGAAGCCTAGAGACTAAGTACCTCAGTAATCATGGCAGTTATATACATCCTTATATTGTTGAAAATATTAGACTTACAACCTATCTCATCATATGGTTGTTGATGTCGCCTGTCTACAGAAATATTAAAAAGTAAATACAACTTTAGGAGTATTCCCATGAAGAATGTCGTTCGCGCCTTCGTCGTAGTGCTTGCCCTCACCGGTGCTGCTGCCTCCACCCAGATCGCCTCAGCCTCCAACCAGACCAAGGTCATTGCCGCAAAGACCAGCGCTGTACCCACACCCATGTGCCCACCTGATGACCCAGACGCCTGCGGTATCGATCGCTAACAAGCTTAGTTTCAGCCAATTAGACCGCTTCCAAATTACAACATTCCACCACTCGGAGCTATACCCATCATGAAAAATATCGTTCGCGCCTTCGTTGTAGTCCTCGCCCTCACCGGTGCTGCTGCCTCCACCCAGATCGCCTCAGCCTCCAACCAGACCAAGGTCATTGCCGCAAAGACCAGCGCTGTACCCACACCCATGTGCCCACCTGATGACCCAGACGCCTGCGGTATCGATCGCTAACAAGCTTAGTTTCAGCCAATTAGACCGCTTCAAAATTACAACATTCCACCACACGGAGCTATACCCATCATGAAAAATATCGTTCGCGCCTTCGTTGTAGTCCTCGCCCTCACCGGTGCTGCTGCCTCCACCCAGATCGCCTCAGCCTCCAACCAGACCAAGGTCATCGCCGCAAAGACCAGTGCCGTGCCCACACCCATGTGCCCACCTGATGACCCGGATGCCTGCGGTATCGATCGCTAAGACCGGTAAATACCTGCAAATTAATGCAAGTAAGATGATTAAATAGTTGTATCCGCCCCCCTCATGCACTAGGCTTGTTAAATTGCACGAGGGGTATCTATGACCGCTTCTTCATTCGCTCACCAGCTTTTTTATCTCGAACCTGTGTTTTGCGCGGCGGTTTTACTTGCACTATTTCGAAGTGGATCAGTAAAAAAATTTCCGACTTTGGCTGCCTTGCTGGCGGTTAGATTCCTATCAGGAACCGCGTGTTTAGCTTTCGTTGGATTGAGCGGAAAAGGGATTGAGAAACATCTAGCTTATAAGCTGTATTTTTATACGTATTGGCCCAGCTATGCGATTGAAGCTATTTTGTCTTTGGCAGTCATCTACAGTATCTTCAAGCTAGCTATGGCTCCCCTTAAAGGACTAGCAACGTTGGGTGTTCTAGTGTTCCGATGGGCGGCAGCGATCTCCATTACCATTTCAATTGGCATGGCGATGGGACCGCATTTTTCCGGCCTCACTTTTCTTATCAACCTTGTGACGCAGTTACAACAAACGTCTAGCATCCTAACGCTTTGCCTGCTCCTGTTCGTATGCTTTGCCATACGACCCATGGGACTTACCTTTCAGAGCCGGATCTTTGGTATCAGCCTGGGCCTCGGCATCATGGCGACTACCAATTTAGTCGATCTGGCTTGGCTCTCGCATAACGCTTACTTGTTCTCTATCGCAAATGTTACGAGGGGTGTTGCGGCCTGCCTCTCCATGTTCATCTGGTCGGCATACTTTGCCATCCCAGAGCCAAAGCGACGGTTGATTGTGCTCCCGACGACTTCGCCGTTTCTCCGCTGGAATCAGATTTCGATGGCTCTTGGCGACGATCCGGGGTTTGTGGCAGTCGGAGGAGTTCCACCTGAGATCTTCGCTCCGGCCGAGATCGAGATCATGCGACGGGCTTCGGTGAAGATGTCATCCACCCCCGCGCAATCCGAGCCTGGATTGCTCTCGCGGCTCGCATAAATCTTCTATAGAACGCATCGTTAGAGCAGCAACAAAGGCCGTCCATCTGGACGGCCTTTGCTATTACCTCTCGACGGTGGATCCGCGCTTTGCGATTGCAGTCCAGCCGACACTGTCAGTTCTCTTCGACGCAACGAAGAGCCGTCCTTAGGACGGCCCTTCGTTGTTCTGCTACTCAGTAAATTTCGACTCGCTGAGCTTATTCCCGTTCAGAGCGCTTCCAGTTGATCAGGTCGCCGAGCGTGGTGCTGCTGCTCGATGAAGAAGAGGACGTGGAACCGGAGGAGGACTTGGGAGTCTTCTCGCGTTCCTTGTAGGACTCAACCTCAGCGCGGCTGGCTTCTTCGCCGACTGCACGGATGCTAAGACCGACCTTCTTCTCTTCCTCGTTCATCTTGACGATCTTGAACTCGTGCTCTGAGTCCACGTCCATCGAGACAGGCTGACCGTTTGCATCCACTGCTTCGGACACATGGCAGAGACCTTCGACGCCTTCCGCGATCTCTACAAAGGCTCCGAACTGTGCGGTCCGAAGGATCTTGCCCTTGATGACATCGCCGATGCGGTGCTGAGCGAAGAAGGTATCCCAGACATCAGGCTGGAGCTGCTTCACGCCCAACGAAAGCCGGCGGTTCTCCGGCTCGACGCCGAGGACGATCGCACGGACCTTCTCACCCTTTTTGAGGACTTCAGACGGGTGCTTGATGCGCTTGGTCCAGCTGAGATTCGAGACGTGTACCAGGCCGTCGATGCCATCTTCGATCTCGATGAAGGCTCCGAAGTCGGTGAGGTTGCGAACGCGTCCCTCGATGATGGCACCCGTTGGGTACTTATCCTCGAGCTGCTCCCAGGGATTATCCTGCAACTGCTTCATGCCAAGCGAGATGCGGCGGTCGCTGGGATTAACGCTGAGGATGATGGTGTCGACTTCATCACCGGGCTTGACCATCTTCGACGGGTGCTTCATACGCTTGGACCAAGTCATCTCGGAGACGTGTACGAGTCCTTCGATTCCCTGCTCCAACTCGACGAATGCGCCGTAGTCGGTGACGGAGAGGATACGGCCGCGGACCTGGGCTCCGATGGGATAACGCTCGGTCGCGTCGAGCCATGGATCAGGCGTGAGCTGCTTGAAGCCGAGCGAGACGCGCTGCTTGTCCTTATCGAACTTGAGCACCTTGACCTGGATCTCGTCGCCTACGTTGACGAGGTCGCGGGGATGGGTAAGACGGCCCCAGCTCATGTCCGTAATGTGAAGCAAGCCATCCAGTCCGCCCATGTCGACGAACGCACCATAGTCGGTGAGGTTCTTCACGGTTCCTGTGAGGATGCTTCCCTCTTCCAGAGTCGCGAGGGTGACTGACTTCTTGGCGTTCTGGTCTTCCTCG
The DNA here is from genome assembly GCF_018449545.1 of Granulicella sp. dw_53. Taxonomy (GTDB): domain Bacteria; phylum Acidobacteriota; class Terriglobia; order Terriglobales; family Acidobacteriaceae; genus Edaphobacter. The sequence goes on from NZ_JAAVUR010000004.1 coordinate 391,199, forward strand.
AGGAGCTCCTTACGGGAGATGACGACGTTGCCGCGCTTCTTGTTGAGCTTGATAACGCGGACTTCGATCTCGGTCCCGATGTAGCCGTCGAGATTGCGCACGGGGCGAACCTCAACCTGAGAGCCGGGCAGGAACGCCTTGATGCCGATGTCGACGGTCAGACCACCCTTGACGCGGCTGAGGACCATTCCCTTTACGGGAACCTTGGTATTCGCTGCCTCTTCGAGCTTGTCCCATACCTTATGGCGCAGAGCCTTGTCGTAGCTGACGAGGTAACCGCCCTCGGCCTCTTCGCGCTCGACCACTACCTCTACGGAGTCGCCCGGATTGAACTTGGACACGCCATTGATGTCGAGAACCTGCTCGAGGGGAATCAGTCCTTCCGACTTGAGGCCAATATCGACGACAACATGCTTGTCGGTGATCTTGACGACGGTGCCGGTGACGATGACCTCTTCAGCGGTTAGGTTCTGCGCAGCTGCAGACTCGGCTGCCTGTTCGCGATCGAAGTTCGCAAGAGCAGCGGCGAAGTCAGCGGCGTCGTAGTCAGGCTCGGCGTCGTGATCGGTATCTGCTGTTGCGGTCAACGTTGCGACTTGGCCCTGGTCGGCTGCTGTGGCGTTGGTTGGGGACTCGGCGGCGATGGTCTCGTGCTGCTGGGTCGGGGTGGATTTAGAAGACAGGTCGGTATGATCCGCTGTCGCCTCGGGCGCTAGGGTTTCCAATTCGGTGTTCAGGGGTTTGCTCTCGTTGTAGTCAGAATTATGGTTGTCTACCATGATGATGCGGACTCCGGAACCCAAGATTCATTCCATTAAGCGACACTGGTTTTGAGAACAATCAGCAATCCGGAGAGGACGCTGGTCGGTACCTCTTCCCCGAATCAGCTTCGGCAGGCAGGAGCGAATTATTCTCTTGCAGAGGAGCGGCTGCACTTGGGTCCCACACGCAGTGGCTCACCAAAAAGCATAGAACTTTGTGAAGCATACGTCAACCACACCTCTGCTGATCTGGCGATCAAATTGCTAATCGTTGATGAATAAAACCCGGCGCAATTGGAGTTATTCCATTCCCCTTCAAGAAATCGCAAACTCACGTAACTCAGCCGACCGACGACCCAGATACTAGCCTCTGATCGAGAGGCCGGCTCTGCTTGAGCTGGACCGGGCCCTGGGAGATCCCCTCCCCCCGTCTTTTTGCTCAAGGTCTTCACTTCAGGCCCTTTAGGCTTGTACTTCCACTACCCACTCCGCCATCGAATATCGTTATATAGGAGCGTAAGGCCTTCAAAATTAAATACAAAACAACAAAGCTACGATTTGAGATCCGTGGCGATCGTTAGCAGCTAAAGATACGTAGCCGGCCTAAGCAAAATACAAGTTTTGATCCCTACTTCTATTCTAAGGGGGTGGCCATAACTAAAGTGCCACATAGATGTCGCTGATTCTTAGCCAGTTAGGCAAATATGGGGCTTGACAGCGTATTTTCCTGGGATTTTCGAGAATTTCCTCCCAATCATCTGGAAACACGCGGCCAGAAGACCACCCGGACGGGAAGGTTCGTTCCTGGAGGTCCAGGCACTATACTCGCCGATATGGATCGGCTTTGGACCCCTTGGCGATACGACTACGTTACCGGAGCAGAGAGTAAGGGACGACGCAAGGGTGTTCCCGCGAAGCTGAACGGATGGCCGGAAGGACAAGATAACCATTGTGTCTTCTGCAACATGATCGCGGCGGCGGATTACGCGATCAGCAATGGAATGGATCCGGCCGAGGCCGATCAGGCGATCTACGTGGTGGAGCGGGGAGCGACGTGTTTTGTGTGCCTGAATGCGTATCCGTATGGGACAGGGCATGTGATGATCGTGCCGTATCAACATACCGATTCGCTGGCTGCGTTGCCAGACGATGCCGCTGCCGAGATGATGGAGACCATGCGGCGGATCGAGAGGTGCCTCAGGGAGGTTTATCGGCCGAATGGATTGAACTTCGGTCTGAATCTCGGCGTGGCTGCCGGAGCGGGCATTGCTGAGCACATCCACTTCCATTCGCTCCCACGATGGAACGGAGATACAAATTTTATGACGGTAATTGGGGAGACTAGAGTTCTACCCGAGACATTGGACGTTACATGGAGTAAGCTACGAGACTCACTGAGACGAATTTCCCCGTCCGTAGAAACTAAATGAACATCGCGTAAATACACGCTGTTCTCTCTCCCTCATTCAAATGCAAGGCAACCCCGAAGTGCATGATTACGTCGAATATTTCTGGACGTAACCGTACCGGGTACTACGCTTACTGACAACGAGGGCCCTATGTCAACTCCCCAGACACAAACTCCAGCTTCGTTGAGAACTACCGCTCCGAGCCGACGCTCTGACACTGGCAACCCGGTGGAGGCCTTGAGGCCTTATCTGGTTGCAGGCCGCAAAGGACGCACAGCGTCTATCGGCAACCTCGGCAAAACCGCATTTGCAGCTCTTCCGAAGGAGTCCGAGGATGCTCGGATTACCGGTTCTACCCGTTCGCTTGACCGGAGACTTCTGGCCCTGAATCTGCGCGGAACGCAGATGTCCGTGAGGCTAGTGTCGTCGGAGAGCCGAATCGCTTAATTCCTGACTGGCGGACTGCACTCATGAGTCCGATGAAAGTCCCTGCATCTCGCGGGGACTTTCTTGTTTAACTGCTAATTCTGAATGCGCCGCTCCGATTTGCCGGGAGCGGGGGCTTCGCTGGGAGACATGTGCGGCTGGGGGCTTCGGGTGGCCTCGAAGCTGGTGATCTTCCAGGCGCCGTTGGGGAGGCGCTGGTAGACGCGGGTGTAGCGATAGGTGCCCTTGATGGGGGCAGAGTCGCTGACGCCTTCCACCTCGGCGCGTGAGGTGACGATGGCGACGGAGCCGACGAGCTTGACCTTCCTGTCGGTGACGTCGAGGCGGGTGAGCGATATGCGCTGAGTGCGAGTGCGCTCCAACTGCTGGGCCTTGGTGTTGACCTGGCCGTTGAGGGAGATGCCGATGTAGTCGTCGGAGAGCAGGCGATCCATGGTGGCGACGTCGCCGCTGAGTTGAGCCACGCGCCACTGCTCTTCGAGGAGCTCTACCTGCTGCTTGAAGTCGTGACCGCCCTTGATGTGATGGGGAATTGCGGCCGTTGCGCGCGGTGTGCCAACGAGCGCGACGCAAGCGACGACGAGGAGGACGACAGGTAGGAATGAGGCACGGCGATAAGGCATGCGGCGCATCATAGGCGTACCGGATGTTAGACCGGAATGCGGAGCCGAGTCAAAGTAACTGACGGTAAACGGACATAATCGGGAATAAGCTGTTGTGCTCTGCATTGAGCGGGAGATCCCTAGCAGACTGCGGTTAGATTTTCGACCTGGCGATCCTTCATGAGCTGATAGAGGCCGCCGATGGCGTACTGGGCAAAGTGAGGCGAACTGCGGTGGTGCTCGAGGGCTGCCTCATCGGCGTACTGCTCGTAGATGAGGACGGTGGCGTTGTCTCCCTCGATGAAGTGAGGGATGTAGGTGACGCAGCCGGGCTCCTGGCGGGAGGCGGCGGTGAGAGGACGCAGAATATCGTCGATCTTGTCGTGATCGTCCTGGTCGAAGCGTAATCGAACGGTAAAGCTAAGCATGGCGCGGCCTTTTCTTTGCTGGTTAAGCCTCTAACGCGGCGGCGAAGCCGGGGAGAGTCATGGTCTGATCGCGATCCGGGCCGGTGGAGACCATGCCTATCTTTGCATTGGACTCCTTTTCTAGGAAATGGAGGTAGTCCTGGGCCAGCTTCGGTAGTTTATCGAAGTCTGTGATTCCTTCGGTAGAGGAGTTCCAGCCCTTGAGGGTGGTGTAGACGGGCTGGATGGTCTCGAAGCCGCGCATATCCGCAGGAATGGTGTCGGTGAGCTTGCCGTTGATCTTGTAGCCGGTGCAGACGGGGATCTCGACGCATTCGTCCATGACGTCCATTTTAGTGACGACCAGCCACTCGGTGCCATTGATCATGTTGGAGTAGCGGAGGAGGGGCAGGTCGAGCCAGCCGCAGCGGCGGGGGCGTCCGGTGACGGCACCGTACTCCTGGCCGCGGGCGCGGAGGAGGTCGGCGGAGTCGTCGTGGATCTCGGTGGGGAATGGGCCTTCTCCTACGCGGGTGACGTAGGCCTTGGTGACGCCGATGACGGTGCCGATGCAGGTGGGACCGACTCCGGTGCCGGTGACGGCTCCGCCAGCCGTGGCGGAGGAGCTGGTGACGAAGGGGTAGGTTCCGTGGTCGATGTCCAGGAGAGCGCCTTGCGCGCCCTCGAACATGATCTTGTCGCCGTTCTTGAAGGCTTCGTTGAGCATGACGGCGGTGTCGGCGACGAAGGGGGCGATCTGCTCGGCGGCGCGGGCGTAGTCCTCGTACATCTGCTTGGGGTCGAGGGGCTCGGTGCCGAAGAGGGCGTGGGCGATGGCGTTCTTCTCATGGCAGGCGTTCTCGATGTGGGTGCGGAGGAGCGCGGAGTTGAGGAGGTCGACGACGCGGAGCCCGCTGCGGTGCATCTTGTCCTCGTAGGCGGGACCGATGCCGCGGCTGGTGGTTCCGATCTTGGTGCGGCCAGGAGCGTTCTCGGCGGCGAGCTCGATCATGCGGTGATAGGGCAGGATGACCTGGGCGCGGTTGGAGACGAAGAGCTGGCCGTCGATGGGCAAGCCTGCGTCCTTGAGCTTCTTGACCTCGTTGAGGAAGGCCATGGGATCGAGCACGACTCCGTTGCCGATGATGCCTTTGCACTCCGGGCGCAGGACGCCGCAGGGGATGAGCTGGAGGACGAACTTGCGGCCCTTGATGATGACGGTGTGGCCTGCGTTGTGTCCGCCGGCGTAGCGGGCGACTACGTTGAACTTCTCGGAGAGTACGTCTACGATCTTGCCTTTGCCTTCATCGCCCCACTGGGCACCGAGAATTACCGCTGATTTGCGTTGCGTCACGAAGAGTTCCTGTCCGGGGGTTCGATTGGGGTGAGGACGAGGCGTTGTGGCCTGGCCCAAGGTGATTCTATACCGATGCGTGGCGCTCCGCCCCCCTCCCCCCTTGCCTGGGCGTAACCCGTTTCGATGCAGCGGCTTATGGCAGGGCTGGGCGTCCAAATCCGTGCAAGGAAAAGAGTTGCGTCCAAATACTTGCAGGGAAAGGAGTTAGTGTCTGCGGAACCTTTCCTATGTTCCTTTTTATGTTTCTAGTTCTATTTTATGGGATCGGCCAAAACTAACGTGCCACTTTTATGTGCTTTGGTTTGATGGAGTTAAGCCGTTTTGGGGCTTGACAGTGGTTTTTGCTGGGTTTTTTGGGGTTTTAATTTTAGGGCCATTATGCCGCTTGGCCGTGTGGCATAATGTTTATGAGGGTTTTGCCATGGCTGCTCATGTGACTTTGAAGGACTATATCGGGATTGCTCCGGTCTCGGGGCTGGCGTTGGCGGAGCTGGTGGAGCATGGTCTACCTACGGAGAATCTGGCGCTGTTGAAGGCCAAGGGGCTGACCTTCTCGGAGATGAGCGCGACGGTGATCTCGCCGCGGACGCTGAAGCACCGGAGAGCTCGGGGGGAGAATCTTTCTCCGGAGGAGACGGACCGGGCGGTGCGGGTGGCCTCGGTGATTGCTCTGGCGGAGAATGTGTTTGGGGACCGGGAGAGGGCGCTGCTTTGGCTGCGGGCTCCGGATGAGAGTTTGGGGGAGCGGACTCCGCTGAGTCTGTTGCAGACGGAGTCGGGTGGGCGACTGGTGGAGTCTATGCTTTGGCAGATCGATGAGGGTGTTTATAGCTGATCGGGTGTGGTGGGGAGCAGGCGAGGCTAACGTCTCTTTGGGTCTGCAGCGGCCATTTTAAACTGGTTATGGTCTCTTCGTTTCTACAGACAGATCTGTATCATCCGGATCTCGATTACTGTCGCTTTGTAAACAAAGACGACATAGCGTTACAAATCGGGTGTCGGTGAGTGACTTGGCGATTTTGCGTAAACCGGGGACCTCACTTGCGGCATGCGCGTTCTCAGTACAAATGGAGCGACTCGCTCCGCGGCAGTCCATCTACAAATCGGCTGATCAGCGAAAGGATTTCGGCCTCATCTGACAGAAAAATGTAGTGCGTGGCGTTGGGAATCACCACGATCTCGGCCTTCCGCTGCTTGTGCCAAATTTCGAGTTGTCCCTGCTTCCGGCTAGCCTCTTGCGCCTTGTAGGCCGCGAGTTTTGCGGGATCATGTGTAACACCGATGTTTAGAGCATTCGGATACGGGACGATTACGAGTGCCCGGGTGTCTACGGAGCTAAATCGCTCCTTGTCAAACTCGTACACTCTCTTAGCACTGGGGTGGACGATCCGTGCTCCGACTGCCCCGTCTGCCGTGATTTCGTAAAGCTGCCTGATCTCGTCCCCAGGCAGAATGCCGCCGTAATACCCAACAAAATACTTTTGAAATGTTGCAATGCTCGATCGATCCGATTGGGTCGGTGAGGGTGACGCCGCCCCTTCAACTTCGTCGCGAAGATCTTGCAGGTTGCGCCGGTAGCGGGTTTCGTCAGTAAGCGTTTTCACGATGGTGGCATCGTCGAACTCATTGTGAGCAAGTCGGGAAAGATCCTCTTGCAATTCAACCCGGTCGGTATCGATGTCTCCGTGCTCGGGGTTGTAAAGAGCGAAAGGACCACCTGCGTCGAGGTAGACGAGCGCTGCTGCCCGCCCTGGATGGTATTTGGAAACCGCACTCATTTCCTGGCCAGCTATCGAATGGCCGATCAACACTGGATCGGTGAGACTCAGGGCATCAAGAACTGCGACGACATCGTCTCCCGACCGTCTTGCTGTATATCCACTCGAAGGTGAAGAGGACACGCCTGCTCCGCGCCTGGTGATTCCATAAACGTGAAAATGCTTAGCGAGCTTGGGCGCAAGACTAGCAAACACATGGGCTGTGTTGCCGCCCCCCGCAAGCAGTACGAGGTTACGGCCTGAACCGCCCCAGTCCAAGACTTCGAGCTTTACATCGGGCTCAACAGCGACAAACTGCTGCCGTGGGGGCGTATTCGACACCACAGGCGCGCCCTGGGCCATGCAGGCGGCCAACGAGCTAAAGAGGAGCATCGACAACCACTCCCTCTTCGCGCTCTGTCGCTTCGTTAGAATCACTTTGTTCGGATCAACAGCAGGCATGGTCTGAGGATAAGCTTTTGCTTTGGGAGAAATGGAAGCCCTGCGAAACACATCAGTACCGACAAGTCGGCCGGTGTCCTCCAATCTGCCTCCGGCTGATCTTCGGTTAGCGAGAACAGGCCAATTGGCACTCGTTGACGAAACTGCCTTGGGATCACTTCCGACAACA
>NZ_JAAVUR010000039.1 GCF_018449545.1 Granulicella sp. dw_53
CCGGCAAACCCAGCCCCGTTTACGACAGAGAGAAGAGTTCCTCCAGCATTGGCAGGCGTGCGCACCGTGGTGGCGCCTGCTGTTCCAACCGTTGCGATCACGGCGGTTTCGGTATTTGATCCAGAACCGATATGAACTGTCTGACCCGGGCGGAAGCCTCCCGTACTGGCGACCTTGATGTTCGTTGCACCCGCTGCTGAAGTAGCCGCTAAAGAAGCAGCGGCCTGCGTTGAAAAATCCGTGCAGTTACTATCGGTATCGGCGCCGTCTGGAAACCGTCCCGCGCTCGTATTGAGGGCAATAGGCGCCACAACGGTCGACCATGAATTGAACACGGAACCCGGTGCCGGCGCGTAGCAACCGCCTGATTGACCTCCCGAGACAGCTTGATCCCCTTCGGCAGCCCATGGATCCACCAGCCATCCATAGTTTAGGCTGTCCGCGACCGTACCCGCTGGGTCACGCAGCACGATGCTACCTTCCTCGACGGTAAGAGTACGGCCGAACTGTGGAGTCTTCGTGGTCAGTTCCGGTCCTCCAAACCACTGGTTAGGCCTTGCCATACCCTGGTATCCCGCGGTCTTAACTGCAGCATCGCGTACGGGCGCATAGATCGCGTGGTTGTTGGTCAGTGGTCTATCGAGCGTTACGCCTGTCCCAAGTCCCTGAACCGGCTCGTTGCTCGCATGGGCAAAGGCAGTCGCCGGTTGAAAGCTGATTCCTGTTCCGCGATTGCTGAACGGAAGGTTGGCCGCATGATTGAACCGAAGTGGTGCTGCCAGGTCCAGGCCTGTTCCCGGCGATACCACCCACTCACTCGCGACATGAGGCTTCTCTAGAGCAGGTGTGAAGTCGATCGAGGTACCATCTGGTCCTGGGGCGCCCACTGCAGTGACGGTAACGGCTTGCAGGCTGGCCGGAGTGCCGACCGAGATCTTCTGGCCTATCGCAAAACCCTCTGCCCGGCGCACGTTGATCCGGGTTGACCCGGCGCTCACAGAAGCTGATAGATTCGTCTGACTCGCCGCCGTGCCGACATGCGCCACCGTTACGGTTTCAATCCCATGACCAACGCTATCGATATCCAACCTGATCTTGTCACCGGCGGAGACATTTGCGAGGGATGTCACCTGGATGTTTGTGGACCCCGGGAGCGCTTCCATCGCCAGATACGCCTGTGTCCCAGGCTTGCCGACTGCGGTCACTGTCGCAATCTCGTACTGCTCGACTGTATTCGCAACGATCGGATAGGTAGAGCCATAGCCAAGCGCAATCTTCTGACCGACGACAAAGCCGGATGTATCCTCAACCGGCACATTGGTCGAGCCGGGCGGAACGGTGATAACCACTTCTTCGGGAAGCGATTGCCACAACGTCGTGTGGTTGCTGGCAGCCGTCCCCAAGGTTGCGATCTTTCGTACCTCCATGCGGGAGCCGTCGCCGATCTGGACCGTGTCCCCGACTGACATTCCATCAACGTTTCTGACATGGATAACGCTGCCACCTGCCTGTGCGGGAACCGCCAGCCCCGAGTTGGACAGGCCGAGCAGGTAGAAGCCGGCCGGCGCGAGCTTCGTTCCAGCTGGGATCTTTACCGTCGAAGAAATAGCCTGGTGCGCTGGGTGCTCGGTCAATGTCCAGTTGGAGAGATCGACGCTTTGAGAACCTGCATTATAGAGCTCGATAAAGGAATCGGTCGAATTCCCGGGAGCGGCCGAGTTGACTTGAAACTCGTTGATTTTGACTGGTCTGGCATTACGAATCTTTTCAACCGCCGTTTCAATCTGCTTTCTACCGCTGGTAGAATTCGTCCACGACGCATGGCCGATGAGATCGCCGTTGAAGGACGCAGGTGCGGAGGTCACTTTGAAAGTCGCGCTAACGCTCGCACCCGGAGCGATCTGCTGAGCGAACATCTTCGATGTTGGGGTAGTGACTGAAGCGACTGCGGTCCACTGTTTGTTGGGCACAGCAATGGTCAATGAAACGTCCGCTACAGGAGCCCCTGTTGTATTCGTGAAGGTTAGTTTGAAGTCTCGAGAAGATCCCGGAGTGAAGGTCTGCGCCCCCCCATGCGCTGTTGCTATTGCAACCGGAGCCAAAACCAGTGGCGTTACGTCGTATTTTGCAGCCACGATATTCGCCTGGACAAGCTGGTCGGTAGCGTCCGATGGGAACGTGCCCGCCGCGGTCATCGCTCCTTCATAGAACGTTCCCTGCGAGCCGATGCTATTGTCGCCACCGTTGCCCAGAAGAATCGCCCCCTGCTTGCGCATCGGGTCGTAGGTTGGATTCACACGGTGTCCATCGAACATGACCGACAGAGCGCCCTTTTGCGCGTCCCCTCCCATGGAGGTCCAATGGTGTGGTTCTCCCTTGCCGATTGCAGTTACAAAGCGCCAGGGGATGCTGGGTAAATTGGGGCAGCCCTTAGTCCCATCGTCGTTGACGCACCCGACAAGATTATTTTCCTGGTCCGTCATAATCCACGGCCCGCTACCGGCCCCGCTGTACCACGGCGTGGCGTTACCAAAGTAGAGGGTCTCCATGGTGCCGTTGTCATCATCGCGACTGTCAATCTCAGCATTGCCATAATCGAAACAGCAACCGGCGTTGTAATGCTTCCCGTTGACGACCCAGTATTGCCCTTCGGCCTGGTCGTCGACCGCGGTGCCTTTAACGTCGTTCTGGCGAAGCCCCATGCCCGGTGCGATGAACACGCCGTACACCTTGTGCCCCATGATCGTGATCGGGGCCATGTCCGCAATCGGAAGGGTATTGAACCCACCCAAGGTCGGGCCACTGAATCCGCCCCGTGGAGCCTGAATCAAGTCATTGTGTTTGGGGGATTGATCGTAGATGATGCCGATCCAGCAGTAGGTGCCGGCACAGAACTTATCTTGTGCTGCTGCGTCCGCGTATCCACCGGGATCCGGGACTGGAGTTGCAGTAGCCTGGACGACGCCAATGTCCAGGGTTTTACCATCCGATTGGCGCAGAACCTGGTAGAGGGGACCGTTATAGGCCGCATATAACGCCCGGGTCGAGCTATGTGCCGCAGCACACGGGTCACCGGCAACCGCATAGATATCGCATGTGCCCTGGGGCCTCTGGGCGGCGCCACCGCCCGTATGAGACTGTTGCGCCATCGCCAGAGTGGCCCCCATGACCGAAAGCACGAGCGCATATTTAAGCACAAAATCGATTCTCGTTTTCATTCTTATCCTGATCTGCTGGGAAGAACTGTGCTGGGCTCAAAACGAAGGATCTCTCCCAGTATTCGGTGCCCAGTTTATTTGAATTTTCTTCCGGGATACGTATATCACTTGGCAATGAATTGTTTCCATCGCAGTTACTGAAAATACCTCGAAATCCAATGCGCCTGCCTTATAGGACTTGGTGTAGCTGCTACTGCGCGTGGGGTGCGGATCTTCGAGAGCCTACGGTGAGGCTTGGCGACCATATACATTAATAACCCTCGAGCAGTGTGCAGCCGAAACCTCCCAAAAGCTGGTGGTGG
>NZ_JAAVUR010000040.1 GCF_018449545.1 Granulicella sp. dw_53
AAACGTTAGGACCCTATCAGGGCTGCCCCGTGCACGAAGCCGGGAGCTGCAACGCAGTCCGTCGGGGCAGTTTTGATAGGGCCGTTTGAAGGAAGCCGTTGGCGCGGCGGATGCGGTGAGGGCCTATGGGATTTGAATGGGCGATTGCGGCTCGCAGGTCATTTCTTCCAGGGCTCGGCGAGGTGTCGGGCACCCGAAGCGGTGAGGCGTGAGCGCAGCAAGGGCCTGTTCGGAGGTGAACGCAGAGTAGCTCTTGAGCTGTTTCGACACGAGGATGCGCGACGGTGCGTTGCGTGCGAGAGCACCGCTTGGGGCGACCGGGTTGATGGCGTTATCGTTCATGTCTGGTCAGGAGCTATCGAGACGACGCGTGGGCGGCGAAGTGGTGGACGGCACAGATAGAAGCTGACGACTGGTGATCCGTTCGATGACGAGCATGGGCTCGGCGCAGAGCGGGCACTTGATATGAGCTGTTGGAGCAGGCTGTGGTGGCGGCGCAGTGACCTTCAGTAGGAAGCGGCAACGCAGCAGCGATGCGGACCGTTTACGGTTGGCGAAGAGTCCGAAGTGGCGGATGCGAACCAAGCCCTTAGGCAGGACGTGGATGAGGAAGCGTCGCAGGAACTCGTCAATTGAAACGGCCATGATCTTCTGCTTGCTACCAGCTGCGTAATCCTTCCATCGGAAGGTGACGCAGTCATCCTTGAAGCTGACCAGGCGATGGTTGGAGATGGCGACGCGGTGCGTGTAGCGGGCCAGGTACTGGAGAACGTGTTCGGCTCCGCCGAACGGCGGCTTGGTGTAGACGACCCAGTCCTTGGAGAAGAGCTGCCTGAGGAAACGATGGAATCGTTCCGGCGATGCGAGGTCCTTGAGCGAGCCGTGGAACTCGAGCTTGCCCTGGAGCAGAAGCTGCTTCAGTTCGGCCGTGAACTTGCCCCGGAAGACGCGGCTGAGGACTCGTACGGGCAGGAAGAAGCGAGATGAGGTGGCAACCCATCTGGAGCCGTCGAGGGCGAGACCACCGCCCGGCACCACGCAGTGAACATGGGGATGATGTTGGAGGTTCTGACCCCACGTGTGCAGGACGCTGAGCAATCCAATGTCAGCTCCCAAGTGCCTTGGGTCGCGGGCGACCTCAAGGAGTGTCGCGGCACTGGTGCGGAAGAGCAGGTCGTAGAGCAGCCTCTTGTTCTGCAGCACCAGTGCGGACAGCTCATGGGGCAGAGTGAAGACGATGTGGAAGTACGGCACTGCCAACAGCTCGGCGGAACGCGCTGCCAGCCATCTGGCGCGTGCGTTGCCCTGACACTTGGGGCAGTGCCGGTTGCGGCACGAGTTATAGGAGATGGCCTGATGCCCGCAGCCGGAGCATCGATCGCGATGACCGCCAAGAGCCGCCGTGCGGCAACGGACGATGGCGTCCATCACCTTGCGGTGCTGGGGGGCGAGATGCGATCTATGCCGCTCGAGGAAGCTGCTGCCGGAAGCACGGAGGATGTCGGCCACCTCAAGGGTGGGCCGGCTCATCCCTTCACGCGTCTCCTCGAATGCTTCATCTCGCTCGGAGTCGACACCGTGAGCGACTCCAGCGGGCTGGCGACAGCTTGCAAGTGCCGACGCGATAGATGCAGATAGACCGTCGTGTCGGCCAGCTTGGCGTGTCCGAGCAGCAACTGAATGGTGCGGAGATCGGCACCGGCTTCGAGCAGATGCGTTGCGAAGCTGTGCCGAAGCGTGTGCGGCGAAACGCGCTTGGTGATGCCGGCCGCCTTCGCCGCTTCGGTCACAGCCGTCCACGCGACCTTCGTGGTGACGGGGACGTCGGCCCTCCAGTTGTTCTCCATGCCGGGGAACAGATAGGTCTTCGGCTTCATCCAACGCCAATACTCGCGCAGGATCTCAAGGAGCCTGGGACTCAATGGAACATCCCGGTCGCGACCACCCTTGCCTTGCCGGATGTGAAGCACCATCCGTCCGCTGTCGATGTCGGCTACCTTCAGCCGGCACAGCTCAGCCCGGCGTACGCCGGTCGCATAGAGCGTCATCACCATCGCGCGATGCATCAGGTTGCCAGTCGAGTCGATTAGACGGGCGACTTCTTCCTGGCTGAGCACGGTCGGCAGACGCTTGTGCTGCTTCGGAAACGGGATCGCATCGGGCAGATAGGACCGACGCAGTGTCTTGACGAACAGAAATCGCAACGCTGCTGTCCGTCCTTCGATGGTGCGCGGGGACAGCTTGCGATCACGAAACAAATGGACCTGGTAGTCGCGTACGTGGTCAGGTCCAAGCTGCTCCGGCGGACGGCGGAAATATCTGGCGAAATCCTCAACCGCATGGACGTAAGACCGCACGGTGTTCGGAGAGTAGTTACGGCGCTGAAGTTCGTCGAGCATCAACTGGCGAAGATGGGTCACAGGGGAATCCTCCTTGTGACCCACACGCTAAACCCAACTACTACCCACACCGCCACCACTGCAGCATCCGCCGCGCCAGCGGCTTAGTTCAAACGC
>NZ_JAAVUR010000041.1 GCF_018449545.1 Granulicella sp. dw_53
CGCTTCCCGAAAGTGTCTCACAACTCATCCTGAAATCTATGTCCTAAATACCCGGGCCTTGATAGGATTCGATACATGCGCATCGGCTACGCCCGTGTCTCCACCGACGACCAAACGCTCGACCTGCAGAAGGACGCCCTTAAACACGCCAAATGCCGACAGATGTACGAAGAACAGGCAAGCGGCAAGAACATCGGCAGGCCGCAACTGGAAGGATGCCTCAGAAGCCTCCGCGAGGGAGATACCCTCGTCGTCTGGAGGCTCGACCGGCTTGGGCGCAATCTGGCCGACCTCGTTGGCCTCATCGCAGAACTCGAACAACGTAAGATCAACTTCGAATCCCTGACCGAGAAGATTGAAACCAGGTCTCCTGCCGGGCGGCTCGTTTTCCATGTCTTCGCCGCGCTCGCCGAGTTCGAGCGCAACCTGATCCGCGAAAGAACCGTCGCGGGTCTCAAAGCAGCTCGCGCCCGCGGTCGAACCGGGGGGCGTCCGTCGAAGCTCTCCGCCAAAGAGATCAAAACCATCCGCGCTCTGCTCGAATCGGCCGACATTCCGGTGTCGGAGATTGCAGCACGTTTCCACATCGCACGATCGACCCTCTACCGGGTTCTCAAGCCTGCTGCTTGACTGATACATGCTGGCTGCACGTTTATGCCGCCACCGCTGCAACGTTATGCCGCCAATGGCGACCACATGCTGCAAAGTTATCCCGCACCCGTTTCGCACGAATCCGCCAAGGCAGCGAAAGGCGGAAATCGAAGTTGCTCAAAACCCGACTTTCGAGGCGCTTCAATGGCTTCGATGAACTTTTACCGTTTGGCTGGTGTCTAAATGTACTAGCGTCCAAGACAATGCTAGGTTCACGACTCACTGCGCTAATCCTTTTTATTTTCATGCCAAGTCGCGTCCCTGCTCAGCAGCCACAACCTGTCGGAGGAACTATGCGGGGCTTTGTGATTGACCATCCGGAGAGGCTGTCAGGATCTTGGGAGGTGAAAGGCGATCACGCTATCTATGGCCTGCATATTCAATTAACCACCAAAGTTAACGGAGCGCCAACGACGCTTATCGGGGCTCAGCAGATTTTTCATAGTGCTTTGATTGAGGTATATGAACGCACAGGTCCCACGCGGAAGGTTGGAGACGGGAGCTGGTTTTCAGATGAGTTGCCCCAGCTACTGTGGACCGACCGTCATCTTGTAATCAAAGAGTCGGCGGCCAAAACTGGTCCGAAAGTACAACTTGATCTCATCTTTGATCCCGTTTCTACCAGTTGGTCCGGGCGTTTCCGCCGTGGCACCGTTGATCGCCCGGTCACCTCATTCGCCCTCATCCGGAAACTGGAGCTGCCAGAAGCCCATTTGTAGGAACCTGGAGTCGTCCTGATCCGGTGAATAACTGTATCCACATCGTGCAGACTGGGAGCGAGTCACTTGCTGCCTGGTCCGACGACCTTGCAACGCCGGGAGCATCTCGGTATGCGAACGGAATCCGGCCGCCCGTCGAAACCTTCGAGCAGTATGGGTCGATTGCTCTTGTCGAGGCAGTATCTCCGAGGGCCGTGTTGATCGAATTGAAAGCACTAACCGCAGCGTGTTGCTCGATTACCTATGCAGGCAAGCTCACACCGGACGGGAAGGAGATTCAATCGGGAGAGAGCGGAAGTGCGATTCGGAACAACTGGACGCGGATGAGAGGAGACTCCTGCGTCTCCGCTCCTCGCTGAGGTTCCCTGCAAACGGGGTTATGAGAAACTTCGAATCCCCGAAGCACGCCTTCGGCGCGGGCGATGTGTTTGAGACCGCCACCCCGCTCTAATTCAGTGGCGGAATGGTGTTGTAGCGGTGGCGGCACATCTGTGGAACGGTTGGCGGAGTTGACTATATCCGACAGACAAACCCTTCCTGGCGGCTCCCGGCATCCTTAGCGTACGTAAATTTCCCTTTCTTGAGCTGCCCCC
>NZ_JAAVUR010000042.1 GCF_018449545.1 Granulicella sp. dw_53
TCCCCGGCGATTTCAAAGCCCTGCAGTGGCTTGCCGTGGGTGGAAAGGCCTTCTGCATTGTCGAACCAAACGCGAAGTGCATTCGGCTCGGACGTGACTTCGCGCAGCAGCGGCGAAGCATAGGCGACGTGCTCTCCATAGACGATAGCGCGAGCGGCCAGCGCCAGTCGTGCAGCCACCGTCTGCTTGTCCGGCGGATGCACATTGTCTTCGAGTCCTACGTCGAGAGACACGGCCATCGCCGTATTGCGTACCCACAGTGTCCGTCGCTGCGCATCGCGGATCGCTCCCCAGTTCTCGGCGGGCGAATGGAAGGACGAGATCTGTACAAACAGAAACGGGAGATCCCCCTGCCCAAAGTGCATACGCCAGTCTCGGATAAGCGCTGGAAAGAGCGTGACGTAGTACGGTGCGCGCGACGGTCCGCTGTTTGTCTCACCCTGGTACCAGAGAAAGCCTCTTACGGTATACGGTACCGCGGGTGCGATCATGCCGTTGTACAGTCCAGCTGGTGACCATGAGACTTCCGACGGATGCCACATGTGGCTCGGCAGCGGCTTTCCGGCAGCTCGCGCGGCATCGTCCTCACGCTTTTCCTGTGCGACTTGTGCCACAAGACTCGATTGTTTCGCGGCAAACTCCGCCCGCGCCTGGAAAGCAGGCAGCAGTTGTGGATCACTGCCAAGGGTATCCAAAGACACCCATGAATCCGCAGGTGTACCACCCCAGGACGCGTCGATTAACCCGACCGGAACGTCTTCCTTCTCCGATATCTCGCGGCCGAAAAAGTACGCGACAGCCGAGAACTTCGCGGCGGTCTCTGGTGTGCACTCCGTCCATGCCCCGTTCACGTCATCCTGAGGGACGTCTGAACTCACATGCTCTTCCAACAGCAGGCGCAACTTCGGATGGTGCGCGGAGGCGATCTCTTTGGCTGCGTCCTTCACGGTTGCCGTGGGTGGAAATCCGTTCAGGGGCATCTCCATATTGCTCTGGCCGGAGGCGAACCAGATATCGCCGACCAACAAGTCCTGGCGCTCAGTGTGCCCATCGCCGTCGATTGTCAAAGTGTAGGGGCCCCCCGCCTTTTCTGGCATCAGATATGCATCCCATTGTCCAAGTCCATTCGCAACAGCGGTCACTGTCTGCGCATGGAAGTGGAGGGTCAATCTGACATCTGGCGCGGACCAGCCCCACAGGTGTACAGGGGCATCACGCTGCAGCACAGCGTGGTCGCTCAACAAGTGTGGCAAACGAATTTCTGCCAAGGCTGACAAACTCGCGAAAGTGAGAGCGAACAAAGCA
>NZ_JAAVUR010000043.1 GCF_018449545.1 Granulicella sp. dw_53
AGTCATGGGCAAGGAAAAGTTTGACCGGTCGAAGCCGCACGTAAACATTGGTACGGTGGGTCACATTGACCACGGCAAGACGACGCTGACGGCGGCGATCACGAAGGTGTTGAGCAAGCACAACCCGAACAACACGTTCCGCTCGTTCGACACGATTGACAACGCTCCTGAGGAGCGTGAGCGCGGTATCACGATTGCGACCTCGCACGTCGAGTATGAGACGGCGAACCGTCACTACGCGCACGTCGACTGCCCCGGCCACGCCGACTACATCAAGAACATGATCACCGGAGCGGCGCAGATGGACGGCGCGATCCTGGTAGTGGCAGCGACCGACGGTCCGATGCCGCAGACCAAGGAGCACGTTCTGCTGGCGCGCCAGGTTGGTGTTCCGTACATCGTGGTGTTCCTGAACAAGTGCGATGCGGTCGAGGACGAAGAGCTGGTGGAGCTGGTGGAGATGGAAGTCCGCGAGCTGCTGTCGAAGTACGAGTACCCTGGCGACGATACCCCGGTGATCCGCGGCTCTGCTCTGGGCGCGCTGAACGGCGAAGCCCAGTGGGAGGCCAAGATCGACGAGCTGATGGATGCTGTGGACAAGTACATTCCTCAGCCCACGCGTGCGATCGAGCTTCCGTTCCTGATGCCGATCGAAGATATCTTCTCGATCTCGGGTCGCGGCACGGTGGTAACGGGCCGTATCGAGCGCGGCAAGATCAAGGTGGGCGAAGCCTGCGAGATCGTCGGCTTCCGCGAGACCCGTCAGACGGTCTGCACGGGCGTCGAGATGTTCAAGAAGCAGCTGGACGAGGGTCTGGCGGGCGACAACGCCGGTCTTCTGCTGCGCGGTATCGCGAAGGAAGATGTGGAGCGCGGCATGGTGTTGGCGAAGCCAGGTTCGATCAAGCCGCACACCGACTTCAAGGGCGAGATCTACGTGTTGAGCAAGGAAGAGGGTGGACGTCACACTCCGTTCTTCAACGGCTACCGTCCTCAGTTCTACTTCCGGACCACGGACGTGACCGGATCGGCGAAGCTGCCGGAGGGCACGGAGATGGTGATGCCGGGCGATAACATCCAGCTGGAGATCACGCTGCACACGCCAGTCGCGATGGAGAAGGGTCTGCGTTTCGCCATCCGCGAGGGTGGACGTACCGTCGGAGCTGGAACCATCTCCGAGATCATCAAGTAAGTATTGGCTGTAAAGGCTTTAGTT
>NZ_JAAVUR010000044.1 GCF_018449545.1 Granulicella sp. dw_53
TGTTTAGTCCCGGCATTTGATGGTGCATACTTTTCTGAGCGCGAGAAGGAGGCACTATGGGACAGATTCTTCACCGGAGCGCCACAACGACAGAGGCGGTCCGTCGAGCGATACAACATAGTCAAGAGAGCATGAGGGCTTTGGCCCGGCGTCACGGCATCAACCAGAAGACGGTCGCCAAGTGGAAGAAGCGCGAGTCGACTGCTGATCGCCGCACCGGCCCAACGGTTCCCAGGTCTACGGTTCTGTCCGTCGAACAAGAAGCCGTGATCGTGGCGTTTCGCAAGCACACGCTGTTGCCGCTGGATGACTGCCTTTACGCACTCCAGCCCACGATTCCTCAGCTCACCCGCTCCTCACTTCATCGCTGTCTGGAGCGCCATGGCATCAGCCGGCTGCCTGATGTCGAAGGCGACAAGCCCAGGAGGAAGAAGTTTGACACCTATCCGATCGGCTTCTTTCACCTCGACCTGGCCGAAGTGAGAACCGCGGAAGGCAAGCTCTACCTGTTCGTCGCCATCGATCGGACTTCGAAGTTCGCCATCGTCGAACTCGTCGAAAAGGCCGACACGCGGGCTGCCGTCGCCTTCCTCGAAGCGCTCGTCGAAGCCGTTCCGTACCGCATCCACACCGTGCTCACCGACAACGGAATCCAATTCGCCGATCTGGCGAAGAACCGGCAAGGAGCAACTGCGCGCTTCCGTGGCCATCCCTTCGACAGACTTTGTTTCGTTCATGGAATCGAACACAGGCTGACCAAACCCAACCATCCCTGGACGAACGGGCAGGTCGAGCGCATGAACCGAACCATCAAGGACGCTACGGTGAAGCGATACTTCTACGACACCCATAACCAACTCAAAGCGCACTTGAACGACTTCCTCCAAGCCTATAACTTCGCCCGAAGACTCAAGACGCTCAAAGGCCTCAC
>NZ_JAAVUR010000045.1 GCF_018449545.1 Granulicella sp. dw_53
GGCTCTGTTGCAAGAAGTAGGCATGGACAGGGCCGTCCCGGGGGTACCGTTCGATCTGGACGTCAGGCAGGTTGGAGTTCGAGTTGGTCATTGATAACTTCGACGGCCTCGGCGAGCGCACTGGCACCGATACCGAAAGCGCGTTCGACGATGCGCGCCTCGCCTCGGATGTCTTGCGTGAGGTTGAAGATCGCCGCCTGGCCCTTCCGTAAGGCACGCATCACCTCAAATCCCATGATGGTCGTATAGGCGGTCTTCAGTGTCTTGAAGCCTCTCACTGGACGGATCAGTTGCTTCAGCTTGCCATGATCGGCTTCGACCACATTGTTCAAATACTTGACCTGTCGATGCACCGCTCCCTCGGGACATTTGCCTTCGGCTTTCAGTTCCGAGATCGCGATCCCGTAGGTTGGGGCTTTGTCCGTGTTGATCACAGTTGGCTTCTCCCAATCCTTCAAACCGTTCAGCGCTTTGCCGAGAAAGCGCTTCGCCGCCTTGGCGTTCCGTGTCGGCGAGAGATAGAAATCGATCGTGTCTCCATCCTTGTCGAGCGCTCGATACAGATAGGTCCATTTGCCGCGAACCTTGACGTAAGTCTCATCGGCCCGCCAGCTCGTCGACCGCGGACGACGCCACTGCCAGCGCAGCCGCTTTTCTATTTCAGGCGCGTACCGTTGAACCCAGCGATAGATCGTGGAATGATCGACCGGCACGCCGCGCTCGCCCATCATCTGCTCGAGATCGCGATAGCTGATGCCATAGCGGCAGTACCAACGCACCGCCCAAAGGATGATCTCGCCTTCAAATTGACGCCACTTGAACTCTGACATGACCAGCTCCGCTCGGGTTCAGCCCATTTTCACGCAACCACCGAAAACTTGCAACAGAGCC
>NZ_JAAVUR010000046.1 GCF_018449545.1 Granulicella sp. dw_53
ACTTGACCTTCGACTGGACCATTGCTCCAGGGCAGACTCAGGGCCGCTTGTACAGCTTCTTGATCACGCATGAGACCAGCGGCGAAGCCACGCAAGGAGGTCCGCCTTGCGGCTTCAAGCCACTCTGGCCAGGCGATAAGATCCCGGTTGCGAACGATACGAAAGAACTCTCGTCCAAGATGTGCGAGCCGGGCGATCTCCGGTGAGCAACGATACAGTTCCTCGAGATAGGGCTGGGCCGAAGATGTTCCTTTGAGTATCTGCCACGCCGTCTGCTGAGACGAAACCCGCAAAGTAGACTTCATGGGTATATCTTTGGATGTCTTTGGAGGATGTCCACGGCGTTGCCGAAGCCAATGCCAGACGCTGCTGTTCTGCCCGCGGAAGCCCTGCTGCTGCAGTTCTCGCCAAAGCTGACTCACGTTGCGGCAACCTTCGAGCAGGCGTCGATCGAGATAAGCAGCATACTTGTCGACAGAGTTCGGGAACACGCGCGGGGTCCTCTCCGGGAATGCGCCAGCTCGGACCCATCGCTGCACTGTGCGAAGGCTGAGACCGAGTTGGCGAGCGATATCAGATTGACTTACACCGCTCTCCATCAGAGCTCTCATCTGTTTATAGAGGCCGTGACGACGATGTCTCTTCTCGTGCCCGACGATCAAGGTTTCGACGGGATCAGCCGGAACCTCAACAGAATTCGGCATTTCCATAGAGTTGCTCTGTTGAACAGCTCTGGCTGCCTGCATCATGGTGCGACGGTGAGGCTCGAGCGCGTTCCTCAGCGCCTCGCTCAGGTTGCGCAGCAGGTGCCAGCGATCGGCGATCTGGATGGCTTCTGGACAAGCTCTTCGTGTCGCTTT
>NZ_JAAVUR010000047.1 GCF_018449545.1 Granulicella sp. dw_53
GACAAACCGCAAGCCACAGGAGGACGGACTTCCCCGGCAGAGACGTTCATGTAGTCCCGGATTAAAACTTCCATCTTTTTGCATCTCGGACGAGACGGCGCCCATCTCTACTGTAACGGTTCGCAAGTTCTGGAACCGTTACAACGCGGTTGAGCTTTTACGCGTTTCGCGAATTCGCTTCCTACCCCGAATCATGAAAGGAGTTTAGTTATGTCAACCAACAAAACAGGTCGCTTCATCAACAAGTCCGTATTGATCACAGGTGGAAGCAGCGGCATCGGCCTCGCGACCGCTGCAGCATTCATCCGAGAAGGTGCGTCGGTCGCAATCGTCGGCCGCGATCAGGCTGCTCTTGACGAGGCCGTCAAGCAACTGGGTTCGTCCGCCTTTGGTATCCGCGCTGACGTCAGCAAGCCCGAAGATATTCAGGCGATGTATAAGGCCTTCCAAGGCAAGCACGAGAAGTTGGATGTCCTTTTCGCGAACGCCGGCATCCTGAAACTCGGCTCCGTCGCCGAGACCTCCGAGTCCCTCTTCGATGAACTTTTCAATACAAACATTCGTGGTGCCTTCTTCACCGCAAAGCATGCCTTGCCAATCCTCAATGACGGCGGAGCCGTGGTCTTCACAACCTCCTTCTTCGATCAGGTTGGTGTTCCGGGAACATCCCTTATCTCTGCGACCAAGGCTGCTCTCCGGGCGCTCACCCGCACACTAGCGGGAGAGTTGATCACGCGCAACATCCGCGTCAATGCAGTGTCACCTGGCATGATCGACACCCCGCTCGTCACGAAACTGGGTCTGACCGAAGACCAGGTTCAGGAGATTAGCAAGGCTTCGCTGCAGAAGATTCCA
>NZ_JAAVUR010000048.1 GCF_018449545.1 Granulicella sp. dw_53
ACTTGACCTTCGACTGGGCCATTGCAGACTCAGGGCCGCTTGTACAGCTTCTTGATCACGCATGAGACCAGCGACGAAGCCACGCAAGGAAGTCCGCCTTGCGGCTTCAAGCCACTCTGGCCAGGCAATAAGATCCCGGTTGCGAACGATACGGAAGAACTCTCTTCCAAGATGTGCCAGCCGGGCTATTTCCGGTGAGCAACGATACAGCTCCTCCAGGTAAGGCTGGGCTGAAGGTGTTTCTTTGAGGATCTGCCACGCCGTCTGCCGAGACGAAACCCGCAAAGTAGATTTCATGGGTATATCTTTGGACGTCTTTGGAGGATGTCCACGGCGTTGCCGAAGCCAATGCCAGACGCTGCTGTTCTGCCCGCGGAAGCCCTGCTGCTGCAGTTCTCGCCAAAGCTGGCTCACATTGCGGCAACCTTCGAGCAGGCGTCGATCGAGATAAGCAGCATACTTGTCGACCGCGTTCGAAAACATGCGCGGGGTTCGTTCCGGGAACGCGCCTGCTTGTATCCATCGCTGGACTGTGCGAAGGCTGAGACCGAGTTGGCGAGCGACGTCAGATTGACTTACACCGCTTTCCACCAGAGCTCTCATCTGTTCATAGAGGTCGTGACGCCGATGTCTCTTCTCGTGGCTGACCGTCAAGGTCTCGACGGGATCTGCTGGAACCACAACAGGATTCAGAGTTTCAAAAAAGCCGTTCTGTTGGGCAACTTTGGCAGCCTGCAGCATGGTACGACGGTGAGGCTCGAGCGCGTTCCGTAGTGCTTCGCTCAGGTTGCGCAACAGATGCCAGCGATCGGCGATCTGAATGGCTTCTGGACAAGCTCTTCGTGTCGCTTT
>NZ_JAAVUR010000005.1 GCF_018449545.1 Granulicella sp. dw_53
GTATTGAGACTCACGAGGGCTGCCGGCAGGTGTAGAGGTTCATCGCCGGCAGTCACTCCAAACGATCTTTGCACTACGAAAGAGACACACCATGGCTGGACAAAGAATCAGAATTCGTTTGAAGGCGTATGACTACCGCGTGCTGGACACGTCTACCGGCGAGATCGTCGAGACGGCAAAGCGCACCGGAGCTCAGGTCGCCGGACCCATTCCTCTGCCGACGATGAAGAACAAGTACTGCGTTCTGCGCTCGCCCCACGTCGACAAGAAATCCCGTGAGGCATTTGAGATTCGCACCCACAAACGTCTCATCGACATCCTTGAGCCGACCCAGCAGACCGTAGACGCGCTGATGAAGCTCGATCTGCCTGCGGGCGTCGACGTCGAGATTAAGACCGTTCAGAAGTAGTTCACGCACGACTAACCCGGCAGTGCTGCTGCAGTCCGAACAGCATGATGAGGAAAGGAAATTGAAATGTCAGTAGTCGGAATTCTCGGTAAAAAAATTGGCATGACCCAGTTGTTCGATGACCGCGGCGACGTTCACCCGGTTACCGTGCTCAAGGCTGGCCCCTGCGTCATCACTCAGCTCAAGACTCTTGCGAAGGACGGCTACGAGGCTGCTCAGATCGGCTACGTCGACTTCATCAAGGCCTCCAAGGTGAACAAGGCCATGACCGGCCACTTCGCAAAGTCAAACGTTCCCCCTGTTCGGATGATCAAGGAAGTCGGCCTCGAGGCCGTCAAGACGGTCGAAGGCGAAGAGAAGGTCGTCGCCAAGGCTGGCGATCGCATCCTCGTAGACATCTTCTCCGACGAGAAGTTCGTTGACGTCATCGGCACCTCCAAGGGTCGCGGCTTCGCTGGTGTTATTCGCCGCCACGGCTTCGGCGGTGGACCCAAGTCTCACGGACACATGTTCCAGGTGCAGGGTTCGATCGGGGCCTCGTCCTTCCCGTCTCGCGTATTCCCCGGTCAGCGTATGCCTGGCCATATGGGTCACGCGCAGATCACGGTTCGCAACCTTCGCATCCGCGGCATCGATCTGGAAGATAACCTCCTCCTCGTCGAAGGCGCAGTTCCGGGACCACGGGATGGATACGTCCTCATTTCTAAGGCTAAGGCTCCGCCGCGTGAGCGTCGTGGCTTCGCTGGAAGCACCACTCTCGATCCGTTGAAGGCTTCGAAGAAGGCTGCTCCGAAGAAGAAGTAAAGAAACCAAACAGAGCGGCTCTAGTTTTGGCCTCGAACCGCCTGTAAACAAAGTTTTGGCCCGCCGCATCGATGGCGGGCACGAAGAGAGAAGGACGATGGCAAACATCAACGTAGTAAATCTCGGTGGAACCAAGGTCGGTGAGTTCGAACTCGTCGACGAGATCTTCGCCGGTGAAATCAACGATGCGCTCCTCTGGGAGTCGGTCAAGCACTATCGTGCTGCCCTCCGTCAGGGAACCGCCGCCACCAAGACCCGTAAGAACGTCTCCGGCGCTGGCAAGAAGCTCTGGAAGCAGAAGGGAACCGGTCGCGCTCGCGTCGGCTCCATCCGTACTCCACTCTGGCGCGGCGGCGGTACGGTCCACGGACCTCAGCCTCGCAGCTACGAGTATGCCTTCCCGCAGAAGAAGCTGATGGGCGCCCTGCGCTCTGCTATCGCAGCTAAGATCGCCGACGGTAAGTTCACCATTGTCGACTCGTTCGAAGTAGCCGAAGCAAAGACCAAGCTCTTCCGCACCGCACTCAACAAGCTCGAAGCCGGCAAGACCACTCTGCTTGTCGAGTCCAGCCGCAAGCTGGACGAGAAGCTCTACCTTGGTTCGCGCAATCTTGACGGTGTCGAGCTTGTGCTCAGCTCTGAGGTTCACCCCTACGATCTGCTCCGCTACGAGCATGCCATCTTCTCGAAGGATGCGATCGAGGCCCTGCAGGATACGCTCAAGAAGTTCGTTTCCAAGCGCAGCAAAGCCGCCGCGCAGAAGGAGGTTGCGTAATGCCAACTCTCTATACCGTCATTCGTCGCCCCCTCATCACCGAGAAGGGCATGACCGTCAAGGAGACGCAGAACACCCTCGTCTTCGAGGTCGCCCTCAAGGCTACCAAGACCGAAGTCAAGCAGGCCGTCGAGACGCTCTTCAAGGTCAAGGTCACCGGTGTTCGCACCGCGACCGTCGAAGGCAAGGAGCGTCGCCGTGGAAAGTTCTCCGGCTACCGCCCCGACTGGAAGAAGGCTTACGTTCGCCTCAAAGAGGGCGAGAAGATGCCGGAATACCTCAACAGCCTGTAACCGCGAGCAGCCACTAGACTCAGCCGCACGTATCAGATATCAGGAACCGAAGCGCAGCAGGGAAGCCAGCCGCGCGGGCAAGGAATAAGACGATGCCGATCAAATCATTTCGACCGATTACACCATCCCTCCGCTTCGCGACGAAGCTCGTCAACGACGACATCACGACGGATACGCCGTACAAGCCTCTGCTCGCGGTCAAGCAGCGTACCGGCGGACGTAATAACGCCGGTGGCATGACCATGCGTCACCACGGTGGCGGTCACAAACAGAAGCTTCGCCTCATCGACTTCAAGCGCGATAAGTTCGGCATCCCCGGCACTGTTGCTACCATCGAGTACGATCCCAACCGCAGCTCCCGCATCGCGCTCATCAACTACGCGGACGGCGAGAAGCGCTACATTATCCAGCCGGTTGGCCTCACCGTCGGCCAGTCGATCATGAGCGGTCCGGACGCTGACATCCTCGTCGGCAATGCCCTTCCTCTGAAGAGCATCCCCTCCGGTACGACCGTGCACAACATCGAGCTTCGTCCTGGTAAGGGCGCGCAGATGGCCCGCTCCGCTGGCGCCGCTGTTCAGCTCGTCGCCAAGGAAGGTGACTACGCTCTGCTCAAGCTGCCCTCGGGCGAGACCCGTAAGGTGCTCGTCGAGTGCATGGCCACTATCGGTCAGGTCGGCAACACCGACCACGAGAACGTCACCATTGGTAAGGCGGGACGTAATCGTTGGAAGGGTATTCGTCCTTCTAACCGGGGTGTCTCGATGAACCCTGTCGATCACCCGCACGGTGGTGGTGAAGGTAAGACCTCGGGCGGACGTCACCCGGTTACCCCCTGGGGTCAGCCGACTCGTGGTTACAAGACTCGTAACAACAAGCGCACCGATGTATTTATCGTCAAGCGCCGCACCAAGTAAGAAGAAGCAATTCGGCAAAGTTTTAGTTTTCGGATCTTTAGCAACACCAAGTCTCGCAAGCAAGAGATTCGTCGTATCCAGCATCGCAACAAAGAAAGTCGGAGCTCAGCACAATGTCACGTTCAGCGAAAAAAGGTCCTTTCATCGACGAGCACCTCATGTCCAAGATCACCGGCATGAACCAGATCAACGAGAAGAAGGTCCTGCGCACTTGGTCCCGCCGGTCCACGATCCACCCGGACTTCGTCGGTCACACCATCGCCGTTCACAATGGCCGCAAGTTCATCCCGGTCTACGTGACGGAGAACATGGTCGGCCACAAGCTCGGCGAGTTCTCGGCCACCCGCACCTTCAAGGGCCACTCCGCACGCGCTGCTGAGACCTCCGCGAAGCCAAAATAAGAGCTTCATAACAAGATCTTTGCATTTTCGATTTTAGGAAGAAGAAGTCATGGCTAAGACAGTAGAAAAAATTCGAGAGTTCCGCGCCGAGGCGAAGTTCCAGCGCACCAGCCCGCAGAAGGCCAAGCTCGTCCTCGACCTCATCAAGGGCCTCCGCGTGGAGCAGGCGCTCAACACCGTCCACTTCAGCACCAAGAAGATGGCTCCGGTCATCGAGAAGGTCCTCCGTTCCGCGATTCAGAACGCCAACTACGTCTCGCAGGAGCAGGGTCTGGATGTCGATGTCGACAACCTCTACGTCCGCACCGCGATCGCGAACGAAGGCCCGCGCATGAAGCGTATCCGTCCTGCCCCAATGGGTCGCGCGTTCCGCTATCAGCGCAGGATGGCTCACATCATCGTGACGGTCGCGGAAAAGACCTCAGAAGCCTCGCAGAGCGCCTCGAAGGCAGATACTACCGCCGCCCCGGTCGCGAAGAAGGCCGCCAAGAAAACTGCCGTCAAGTCCGCAGCCAAGAATCCGGCCGCGAAGAAGGCAGCCTCCAAGAAAGCCGCGAAGTAAGCGGAGTTCTTGTAAACTTAAAGTTTTGCAATACTGCCCGCCGGCTCAACCGGTATCGGGCACGGAGTAAAGGGAAGCTATGGGACAGAAAGTCCATCCGTATGGGTTTCGCCTCGGCATCAATAAGCCGTGGAAGTCACGCTGGTTCGTAGAGCGCGGCTATGACAAGCTGCTGGTCGAGGACGTCAAGCTCAAGGCTGAGCTACGCGAGAAGCTGAAGGCAGCCGGCGTCAGCTCCGTCGAGGTCGAGCGTCCAGGCAACAAGCTGCGTCTGATCATCCGTACCGCACGTCCGGGAATCATCATCGGCCGTAAGGGCGCCGAGATCGACAAGCTCAAGGCCGACATTCAGAAGCGTACCAGCCGTGAGGTCTTCATCGATATTCTCGAAGTCAACAAGCCTGAGCTCGATGCCCAGCTTGTCTCCGAGAACATCGCCCTCCAGCTCGAGAAGCGCGTCAGCTTCCGCCGGGCCATGCGCAAGTCGGTCGACTCCGCTCTCCGCTTCGGCTGCAAGGGAATCAAGGTCCGCGTCTCCGGCCGTCTCAACGGCAACGAGATCGCTCGCTCAGAGTGGTACTTGCAGGGCCGTCTGCCGTTGCACACGCTGCGCGCCGACATCGACTACGGCTTCTCTGAGGCTCACACCACCTACGGGATCATCGGCGTCAAGACATGGGTCTATCGCGGCGACATCTACGAGCAGAAGAAGCGTCGCGACCAGGGCGTTCCTACCAGCGCGTTCGCATCGTAATTTTTCCCCGGCCTTGCCGGAGTTTTCAGGGGAGCCAAGCCTCCCCGATAGAGTGAAGAGGGTTTTCTTATGTTGATGCCAAAGAAGGTCAAGTATCGCAAGCAACAACGCGGTCGTATGTGCGGCAAGGCGTGGCGCGGATCCGATCTCTCGTTCGGCGACTTCGGCCTCAAGGTCATGGAGTGCGGTTACATCACCGACCGCCAGATCGAGGCCAGCCGTATCGCCATGACACGTTTCATTAAGCGTGGCGGAAAGGTATGGCTGCGTCTCTTCCCGGACAAGCCCATCACCAAGAAGCCTGCCGAAACCCGTATGGGTAAGGGTAAAGGCGCTCCGGATCACTGGGTCGCCGTTGTTCGACCCGGCAAGATCCTGTTCGAGATGGAAGGCGTTACGCCCGAGTTGGCTCGTGAGGCCATGCGTCTCGCGTCCCACAAGCTCCCGCTTAAGACCAGCTTCGTTATGCGCCACGACGTCAAGGCGACCGTTGCTGCCAAGTAGTATCTACAAGTTTGAAGGAAGATAACCATGGAACTCGAAAAGATCCGCAATCTCAGTGACGAAGAGCTCATCAAGCAGCAGGCCGTAGCCGGCGAGCAGCTCTTCCGTATCCGTTTTCAGAAGTCGCTCGGCAATACCGAGGGTCTTAAGAAGCTGCGCACTCTGAAGCTCGATATCGCACGCATTCAGACCGTCGCCCGCCAGCGCACCCTCGCAGCCGACAAGGCAGCGAATCCGGTCGTTGCTAACGTCGCCCCGGCCAAGAGCACACGCACCGCCCGCAAGAAAGCGAAGAAGGTCTAATTATGGCAGACACTACCAACACCCCCGTAGCTGCGTCCTCCGAGACTCCAGCCTCCCGTCGTAACGAGAAGGTCGGGCTCGTCGTCTCCACCAAGATGCAGAAGACCATCGTGGTCGAGATCGAGATGCGCAAGGCTCACCCGAAGTACAAACGCGTGCTCAAGTCCAACAAGAAGTTCTATGCCCACGACGAGCAAAACTCCGCTCGCGTCGGTGACGTCGTCCGCATTCGCGAGGCCCGTCCGCTCTCCAAGCTCAAGCGCTGGTCGCTTGAGGAGATCGTTCGCCGCTCCTCGCTCTCGCTCGCCGACGACAAGAAGGCAGCCGCTGCGGCGGAAGCCAAGTAATTCGGTCGGTGCCATGCAGTTCGGCACCAGCCAGGTAACACCCAGATTTCACGCCGGGCCCATGCCCAGGCCGCATTACCAGGAGAATAACGATGTCAGTACAAATGAGAACGATGCTTGACGTGGCCGACAACTCCGGCGCCCGCAAGTTGCAGGTGATCCTGCCTCTCGGTGGTGGACTTGGCAAGAAGGCCGGCCTCGGCGACGTCGTCACCGCCGCGGTCAAGGAAGCCTCCCCCGATGGCACTGTAAAAAAGGGTAAAGTAGTAAAGGCTGTCATCGTCCGTACCCGCAAGGAATACCGTCGCCGGGACGGCACCTACATCCGCTTCGACCAGAACGCCGCTGTCGTGATCAACGATGCGAACGAGCCGGTCGGAACCCGTGTCTTTGGACCGGTCGCCCGTGAGCTTCGCGAGAAGAAGTTTCTCAAGATCGTCTCCCTCGCCCCCGAAGTCATCTAGTCTTTCGCCGTCGCCCTCGGGCGGCGCCAAACCGGAGTCCGGCTCCGTGGTCGCTTATTAGAGGACATCCTCTGCTGCTACCGGTTCGTCGAGAAAAAGAGAGAATCATGGCAAGCTTCAAGATCAAGCGCAACGATAAAGTCGAAGTCATCGCAGGCAAAGACAAGGGCAAGCAGGGTCGCGTTCTCCGCGTCATCGCGGAGAAAGACCGTCTCCTGGTTGAAGGCGTCATGATGGTCAAAAAGCACGTCAAGCCCAACCCTCAGCGCAACATCAAGGGTGGCATCGCCGAGCAGGAATCGACGATCCATATCTCGAACGTGATGTTGCTCGACGCCGAAGGTAATAAAACTCGCGTCGGCTTCCGCATCGAAGGCGACAAGAAGGTTCGTTTCGCGAAGTCCAGCGGCAACTCGATCGCTGAGAAAAAGAAGTAAGGCTTCAAAGAGTATACGGATGAGGTTTTGTTAGCTAAGACCTAATCCCTAACCTCTAATCCCTGAATAAAGGTTCACCCCACGAAACGGTACCCACTCCGGAACCGTGGAGAAAGCGAAGAGCAATCATGGCAGCACGTTTTAGAGAGAAGTACGACACTGAGATCAAGCAGTCTCTGGCCAAGGAACTCAACATCACGAATACGATGGCGATTCCCAAGCTGGAAAAGATCGTCATTAACATGGGCCTCGGCGAAGCCACCCAGAACGTCAAGATCATGGATCCCCTGGTCGCCGACCTTGCTGCGATCGCCGGTCAGAAGCCTGTAACCACCAAGGCCAAGAAGTCCATCGCCGCTTTCAAGGTCCGCGAAGGTATGCCGATCGGCGCCATGGTTACCTTGCGTGGCGACAAGATGTATGAGTTCCTCGACCGCCTCATCTCGATCGCTCTTCCTCGCGTTCGCGACTTCCGTGGTGTCTCCTCGAAGAGCTTCGATGGCCGCGGCAACTACACCTTGGGCCTGCGCGACCAGCTCATCTTCGCCGAAATCGATTACGCCAAGGTGGACAAGCTCAAGGGTATGAACGTCACCATCGTTACCACCGCGAAGGACGATAACGGTGCCCGCGCTCTCCTCAAGGGATTTGGTATGCCCTTCCGCGTCGGCGCATAAAGAATTCAAATAGAATTAAGACTTACAGATAGCGAGCACAAAACATGGCAACTACCGCAAAACGCGTCAAAGATGCAAGACCCCCGAAGTTCAAGTCCCGCCAGCACAACCGTTGCCAGCTCTGCGGTCGTCCTCGCGCGTTCCTGCGCAAGTTCGGCTGCTGCCGTCTTTGCTTCCGTTCTCTCGCGCTCAAGGGCGAGATTCCGGGCGTCGTCAAATCGAGCTGGTAAGACTTTAGCTACGTCTGCTGATAGGATAGAGCTACCAATCGGCTACTCCAGAGACCTCATTCGAGCTCACGCTTAGGATGCAGCAGTCTGGAAGCACCGCAACAGCATCACCGCAGTAACATCCCCGCTGGTTCTCTCGAGAGATACTCGTGAGCGAACGGGGGATGAAGGAGAATGAATGAACCTCACCGATCCTGTAGCAGACTTCCTGACCCGCATCCGTAACTCTATCCGCGCCCGTCACCAGAAACTCGACGTGCCTGCCTCCAAGCTGAAGGCCGAGATCGCCCGTATCCTCAAAGAAGAGGGCTACATTGCGAACTACAAGCCCACGGAAGAGAACGGCATGAAGGTCATT
Organism: Granulicella sp. dw_53; assembly: GCF_018449545.1. Classification (GTDB taxonomy): domain Bacteria; phylum Acidobacteriota; class Terriglobia; order Terriglobales; family Acidobacteriaceae; genus Edaphobacter. The sequence continues at coordinate 8,236 of NZ_JAAVUR010000005.1, forward strand.
CGCGTCTACCTCAAGTACGGCCCGAACAACGAAGCCGTAATCCGCGACCTGCAGCGCGTCTCTCGTCCCGGCTGCCGCGTATACCTCGGCCGCGATGAGATTCGCCGCGTACAGGGCGGTCTCGGCATCTCCATCATGACCACCCCCAAGGGCGTCATGACCGGCCGTCAGGCCCGCCGCGAAGGTGTTGGCGGCGAGATCCTCTGCGAAGTCTGGTAGTTCGATCCTGGAATTTGAACTCGAACTGATTCGTGGTGCCTTGGCTCTACGAATCAGTCGCAATAAAAAGGGGCTTTGCCCCGGGCGCTAACCCGCCAGGCTGCAGTGGAACAGGTCTCAACCCTGCGACTCGCAAGCCATAGAAAAGGATTCATCATGTCCCGTATTGGCAAAAAGCCGATCCCCATGCCTGCCGGCGTCAAGTACACCGTAAGCGAGAACGGCAACACTGTCCTGGTCGAAGGGCCGAAGGGCAAGGTCACTGCCATGCTCCCCGGCGGAATCACGCTGGTCCAGAAGGACGGCCATCTCATCGCCGAGCGCGAGACCGATAAACAGGCAGCCTTCCACGGCCTCGCCCGCGCACTGGTCTTCAACGCCGTTACCGGAGTGACCACCGGCTGGACGAAGGATCTCGACATCGTCGGTATTGGTTACCGCGCGGAGCTCAAGGGCAAGGGAATGGTCGTCTTCACCCTCGGCTACTCTCATCCCATCGAGTTTCCCCTGCCTACCGGCATTGACGTTACCATCGATCCCAAGCAGACCCACCTGACTATCTCCGGTATCGACCGGCAGAAGGTGGGCCAGGTCGCCGCCGACATGCGTTCGCTTCGCAAGCCCGATCCCTACAAGAACAAGGGCGTCCGTTACACCGGCGAGAAGCTCAAGAAGAAGGTCGGAAAGACCGGAGCCAAGTAATCAATCTGCGGGGCAGAGTTTTGAGGATCTTGGTATCCTTAATTCTCCGCCCCGCACAACGTATCAATCACCGAACGTCGTCAGCACTCTGGCGACGCCACTAGGAAGGAAAGCGAACCATGATCAATCCCCGTCAACGCAATGTCATCCGCCAGCGCGTTCACACGCGCATCCGCGAGAAGATGTCCGGCACCGCCGAGCGTCCCCGCCTCAACGTCTATCGCTCGCTCAACCACATCTACACCCAGCTCATCGACGATCTCAACGGGGTAACCATCGCCTCCGCCTCGTCTTTCGGCAAAAAGGGTGTAGAGAAGGTCTACGGCGGCAACGTCGCGGCAGCCGCTGAAGTCGGCAAGCTCATCGCTCAGCGCGCTCAGGAAAAGGGCATCAAGAAGGTCGTATTCGATCGTGGCGGCTATCTCTACCACGGTCGCGTCAAGGCTCTCGCCGACGCCGCCCGCGAAGCGGGTCTCGACTTCTAGTCCAGCCTTACCAAGATTCTCCCGGCGCCCGGAGCGGGTAGCCAGAAAGCGACACAAAGATTATGGTCACCAAGAAAAAGATCGACGCGAATCGCCTCAACCTCAAGGACGAGGTTGTCTCCATCAATCGCGTCACCAAGGTCGTCAAGGGCGGTAAGAACATGTCCTTCGCCGCGCTCGTCGTCATCGGAGATCCCGGTGAAGGCATCGTCGGCTACGGCTCGGGCAAGGCCAAGGAAGTTCCCCAGGCCATCCGCAAGGGCATCGAAGCTGCCAAGAAGAACCTGCACAAGGTCAACCTCACTGAGACCACCATTCCGCACCAAGTACTTGGTCACTTCGGCGCCGGTCAGGTTATGCTCAAGCCCGCTGCAGAGGGTACTGGAGTCATCGCCGGCAAGACGGTTCGCGCCGTCATGACCGCCGCTGGCATCCAGAACGTGTTGACCAAGTCTCTTGGCACCGCGAACCCCCACAACGTTATCAAGGCCACCTTCGACGCTCTCATTCAGCTTCGCAACAAGGCCGAAGTAGCCGCCCTGCGCGGTAAAGCAGTGGAAGAGCTCTAAGCTCAACCCTGTTCCAAAAGATCCAGAGGAGCTCTATCATGGCTGACACCAACGCTATCGCCAAAATCAAGCTGCAGTACTTCCGTTCCAAGATCTGCACCCCGGTCAAGCACAAGCTCGTCATCAAGGGCCTCGGCTTCACCCGTCTCAACCAGATCGTCGAGCGCGAAGACACCCCTTCCGTCCGCGGCATGGTCGCCAAGGTGCCGCACTTGGTCCGCGTCGTAAACTAATCTCTGTGCCAGGGCGTAACCTTAGCCCACTAAAATGCGAGTCGCTGGACCAACGAGTCCACCGGCGTTAAGCGAGGAAACACAATGGCAATTCGTAATCTCTCCAACCTCCGCGCCCCCAAGAAGGCGAACGAAAACAAGAAGCGTGTCGGCCGCGGTATGGGCTCCGGCATGGGTAAGACCTCTACCCGCGGTCACAAGGGCCAGGGTTCGCGTTCGGGCTCTAGCCTCATGCGTGGCTTCGAAGGCGGCCAGATGCCCCTTCACCGCCGTCTGCCCAAGCGCGGCTTCACCAATATCTTCCGCGTCGAGTACCAGGTCCTCGGTCTCGACCGCATCGCCGAAGTCGTAGAGGCTGATTCCGCAAACTCCGAACTGACGCTGGAAAAGATCGTCTCCCTCGGCCTGCTTCGCAAGAAGAATGGTTTGGTCAAGGTCCTCAACAACGGCGAACTCAAGTCCGCTGTTACCGTCCATGCACACAAGTTCTCCGCTTCCGCGAAGGAAGCCATCGAGAAGGCTGGCGGCAAAGCCATCCTCATCGGCGGCGAATCAGTAGCAGCCTAGCTCGCTCCTCTGGGACCGGATGGAGTACAGTCTCCATCCGGTCCTCTCTAGCATCAGGGGCTCCGGCCCTGGTCTCACCGATTTCGATCGAGGTCTACACCGATGTTCGAGAAATTCGCCAACATCTTCCGCATCCCCGACCTCCGCAAGCGCGTCCTCTTTACGCTTGGGTTGCTGGCTGTGTACCGTCTGGGCTCCTTCATTCCCACCCCAGGCATCAACGCCGATCTGCTCGCGCAGTTCTTCAATCAGAACTCCAGTTCGTTGCTCGGCCTCGGCGACCTCTTCACCGGCGGAAACCTTCGCCGCCTCACCATCTTCGCTCTCGGCATCATGCCGTACATCACCGCCTCCATCATCTTCCAGCTGCTCACCGTCATCTATGAGCCGCTCGCGAAGCTCCAGAAGGAGGGCGAGCTCGGCCGCCGCAAGATCACCCAGTGGACCCGTTACGTCACGGTCCTGCTTGCCATTGTCCAGTCCTTCGCCATCGCGCTGACCCTTACGAACACCGCCACCGGCTCGCCGATGGTCACCATCCCTCGCGGCGCCTTCATCCCCATGTGCGTCCTGACCCTCACCACCGGTACGGCCTTCATCATGTGGCTGGGTGAGCAGATCACCGAGCGCGGTATCGGCAACGGTATGTCGTTGCTCATCTTCACCGGTATCGTCGTAGGTCTACCACGCGGTATCCGCGAGCTCTACGACAAGGCCACCACCGCTGCATGGGGTGCCTTCACCCCCGTCGCCATCGTTCTGCTGGTCGCTGGTATGGTCGCCGTCGTTGCCTTCATCGTCTACGTCGAGCGCTCAGAGCGTCGCATCCCTGTTCAGTACGCCAAGCGAATCGTCGGCCGCAAGATGATGGGTGGTCAGTCGACCCATCTGCCCCTCAAGGTCAACTCCGGTGGCGTCATGCCGGTCATCTTCGCCAGCTCGATCCTCTCTGCGCCCTTGCTGCTCTCTGGCATGACCTTCTTCGGCAGCCCCAAGCTCTCCGACACCACCTTCTTCGGCCCGATCCTTCGTGCCATCGCCCCCGGTGAGCCCTGGTACGAGATCCTCCAGATCGCCGCGATCATCTTCTTCGCCTACTTTTACATCTCCATCGTCTTCCGTCCCGACGACATCGCCGACAACATGCGCAAGTACGGCGGCTTCATCCCGGGTATTCGCCCCGGCAAGCGTACCGCTGACTTCATCAACGACGTCCTCACCCGCATCACCCTCGTCGGCGCGGCTTACCTTATCATCATCACCATCATCCCCACCTTCCTCATCAGCGGTATTCATTTCAATCACCTCCCGCTGATCGGTGGGATCTTCGATAAGCTGCCGACCTGGACCACCAATGGCCTTGGCGTAAACTTCTACTTCGGTGGAACCTCGCTCCTGATCGTCGTCGGCGTTGCCATGGACACCGTCCAGCAGATCGAGTCACAGCTCATCATGCGCCATTACGACGGCTTCTCTCCCAAATCTGGCCGCATCCGCGGTCGTAAGAGCTGGTAAAGAAGTCCTCCAACAAGATTCTGCTTCATGCTTCACTTGGAATTGATACATTGACCAACTCCGCAGCACAGACGCAACCGGCCCCGGCAGACACCACCTTCCTGCCCGGGCCGGTTCTCCTTCTCGGAGCCCCCGGTGTCGGCAAAGGCACCCAGGCTCAACTCCTGATGGGACGCTTCCGTATCCCCCAGATCTCCACCGGCGACATCCTCCGCAGCAACATCGCGAAGGGAACCAAGCTCGGGAAAGCCGCAAAAGACCTCGTCGACGCCGGACAACTAGTCTCCGACGATCTGGTCAATGAGATGGTCGCCGACCGCCTGGCCGAATCCGACACCGAATCTGGCTACATCCTCGATGGCTTCCCCCGGACGCTCAATCAAGCCATCTGGATCGATAATCATCTGGCCGGCGCCAAGATCGCGCTTCCCATTGTTGCCGTTCACATCACGGTCAGCTATGACGAGCTTCTCCACCGAATCACCGGCCGGCGTACCTGTCCGGGCTGCAAAAGCATCTATAACGTTTTCTCGAACCCTCCTAAGTTGGAAGGGAAGTGTGATATCGAGGGCGCGGAACTCGTTCAACGTCCAGATGATACCGAGCCAGTCTTCATCGAACGGATGAAGACCTTTGAGGCCCAGACCGCCCCCGTCATCGAACACTACCGCTCTCAGGGCCGATTTCGGGAAATAGACGGCGATCAACCCGTAGAATCGGTAACAGGGGCCATCACCGCCGCCCTTCGATCCCTTCGAGCCACCTAACAGTTTGCTTTCTAACCCTAGACCCTATCACTGCTAAATGGCTATTCTCATCAAATCCGCCGCCGAGATCGAAAAGATGCGCATCTCTGGCGCTATTCTCCGCCAGGTCCACAACACCATCGCGCCTCACGTCGTGCCGGGTGCCTCCACAATGGACCTGGAGCGCATTGCCGTCGCCAAGATAGCCGAACTTGGTGCTATCGCCGCATTCAAGGGCTACCACGGCTTTCCCGCCGCTCTCTGCACCTCGGTCAACAACGAGGTCGTCCACGGCATGCCCAACGAGAAGCGCATCCTCAAAGAGGGCGACATTCTCTCCATCGACTGTGGCTGTATCGTCGACGGCTTCTACTCCGACGCTGCCGTCACCTATCCCATCGGCAAGGTCAGCCACGCCACCCAGAAACTCCTTTCCGTCACCCAGGCCTCCCTCGAAGCCGCCATCGAGCAATGCCAGGTAGGCGGCCGCCTCGGAGACATCTCCGCCGCCGTCCAGGATCTCTGCGAGGCCCAGGGCTTCGGAGTCGTCCGTGAGTTCGTCGGTCACGGCATCGGCCGCGCCATGCACGAAGATCCCCAGGTCCCCAACTTCGGACCCGCCGGCAAAGGCCCCCGCCTCAAGGCCGGAATGGTCCTCGCCATCGAGCCCATGATCAACGCTGGCAAGCCCGAAGTTCGTGTTCTTCCCGACGGTTGGACCGCCGTAACTGTGGATGGAAGTTACAGTGCCCACTTCGAGCACACCGTCGCCATCACGAAAGATGGGCCCCAGGTTCTCACTCGCTAGGAATTTACCGCAAAAGTGGGTTATGATAAGAGGTACTCTGCGCTCAGCGTGCAGAGTTTTTTAAGGAAAAGGTTTTATCGGAATAAGGGGTCTAAAGACCCTGGACCTCCAAAGGAGAGCGTTTGTCGAAGGAAGATGCAATTGAAGTAATGGCGGTCGTCGTTGAGACCCTGCCGAATGCCATGTTCAAGGTCGAGCTTGAGAACAAGCACCAGGCCCTCGCTCACGTCTCCGGGCGCATGCGCAAAAACTTCATTCGCATTCTCCCCGGCGACCGTGTCGCGATTGAGCTCAGCCCATACGACCTCAACCGTGGCCGCATCGTCTACCGGTACAAATAAGCAAAAGCTTTAGCTTTTGTTCTTATTTCCGTTGTAGACGCCTCATCTCAAACGATTTGTCATCCTGAGCGCTATCAAAGGGCTGATATCGCCTTTGTCGTGCAATGAATGCCATGTAGCAGCATCAAGCTGAGCCTCGGGCCATGAGCCCTTGGCCTGGCAGTCCAGAAGGGAATCACCATGAAGGTCCGTGCCTCAGTAAAGAAGATCTGCGACAAGTGCAAGGTGATTCATCGCCGTGGCGTCGTTCGCGTCATCTGTGAAAACGCCAAGCACAAGCAGCGCCAGGGCTAAAGAGTCCCGGTCATTTCGGCCCCACCGGGCTAGTTAGCCGAAGTCAAGGCTTGCGTTGAACCCGGCGGAATCACCGTAAACCTTTCACCCGCTTCCCGGCCAGTCCCAGAAGCCCAACACAAAGGAACCCCATGGCACGTATTGCTGGAGTCGATGTCCCTAACAACAAACAGGCGCGCATCGGACTCACCTACATCTTTGGTATCGGCGACTCTCGCGCCGCCAAGATCCTCGCGAAGGCGGACATCGATCCCATCGTGAAGATCGGCACGCTCGACGAAGAGCAGTTGAACCGCATCCGTCAGGTCATCGAAGCTGAGGGCCAGATCGAAGGCGATCTCCGCAAGGACATCTCGCTCAACATCAAGCGCCTCATCGAAATTCAGTCCTACCGTGGCCTTCGTCATCGTCGTTCGCTTCCCGTCCGCGGCCAGCGCACCCACACTAACGCTCGTACCCGCAAAGGCCCCCGCAAGGGAACCGTCGCCGGTAAGAAGAAAGCGACGAAATAAGCCATGGCCAAGACTCAGAACACCAAGGGCGCAGCAAAGCCCGGCAAGAATAAGAAGTTCAAGAAGCGCGAGCGCAAGAATGTTCCATTCGGCCTCGTCTTCATCCAGGCTTCTTTCAATAACACCATCGTCACCATCACCGATCAGGTTGGCAACACGCTCTCCTGGAAGTCCTCCGGCTCGCTCGGCTTCCGCGGCTCCCGTAAGGGAACCCCGTTTGCGGCGCAGCAGGCGGCCGTCGGCGCTGCCAACGCAGCGCGCGACCATGGCGTTCGTTCGGTCGATGTGCGTGTCTCCGGTCCCGGCTCCGGCCGCGAGTCCGCGATCCGCGCCCTCGCCACCACCGGCATCGAGGTTCGCAGCATCCGGGACGTTACGCCGATGCCGCACAACGGCTGCCGTCCTCCCAAGCGCCGTCGCGTCTGACGTCTTCTCTTTCGGCTTCCCCTCCAGTGGTCGTCTCACTGGAGGGATTCGCCTGTAACCGCAACAGGATCGCGACTGAAGCGCTGCCAGCGTGTAAAACGATCGTCACCCGAAGTTGGATTTAGGAGCAATACCATGGCACGTTACACCGGACCCGTCTGCCGCCTCTGCCGCCGCGACGGAACAAAACTCTTCCTCAAGGGAGCCAAGTGCTTCTCCGAGAAATGCCCCGTAGAGAAGCGCAACTTCCCACCAGGCCAGCACGGTCAGTCCAAGAAGGTAAAGAAGGTCGTAGGCTACGGTCTGCAGCTCCGCGAGAAGCAGAAGGCCAAGCGCATCTACTTCACCCTTGAGACTCAGTTCCGCGCCTACTACCAGAAGGCCTCCAACAAGACCGGTGTCACCGGCGAACTCCTGCTCCAGCAGCTTGAGACCCGCCTCGACAACGTTGCCTACCGCCTCGGCTTCGCACTCAGCCGCCGCCAGTCCCGCCAGGTCGTCCGTCACGGTCACATCACCGTCAACGGCCGCAAGGTAAACATCCCCTCCTTCCAGGTCAAGGTCGGCGACGAGATCGCCATCCGCGAAGGCTCCAAGGCCCTCGTCCTCCTCGAAGAGGCCAAGAACTTCGCCGCCGGTCAGAGCTCTGTTCAGTGGCTCGACATCAATCGCGACAACCTCTCCGGCAAGGTCATTGCTCTGCCGAAGCGTGAGGACGTCAACCTGCCCGTCAACGAGCAGCTCATCGTCGAACTCTACTCGAAGTAATCGTAGCGTTCCTCGAGACAAAGATTTGTCATCCAGGTGCAGCGGAGATATCTTTCCTCTGCACCGAAGATGTCAAAGCACCAAGAGGTTTGCTGGTCCCGGATCCTTAGGCTCTAGTCCTTCCTCTCTACAACTTAACCGCAACCGATTCACCCGCCAGTCCGCAGAATGCATCGCGGCTAGGACGGATAAGGAGAAACACATGCTTTGGAGAGGTTTTCAAAAGCCCAAGCGTCTTGCAGTCGACAACGAAACACTCACCGAAAACTACGGTAAGTTCAGCGCGCAGCCCTTTGAGCGCGGCTTTGGTACCACCATCGGCAACGCCCTTCGCCGCACTCTGCTCTCCTCGATCGAAGGCGCTGCTGTAACCGCCGTCCGTATCGAAGGCGTGCTGCACGAGTTCCAATCCATCACTGGCATCGTTGAAGACGCGACCGACATCATCCTCAACCTCAAGCAGATCCCGTTCAAGCTCAACGGCGAAGGCCCCAAGGCCCTCTACCTCCGCGCCGACCAGGCCGGCGTCATCACCTCCGGCTCCATCGAGGCGGATGGCGACGTTGAGATTCTCGACAAGAACGTCTACATCTGCACCGTCTCCGAGGGTGGCAAGATCGACATGGAGATGCGCCTCAAGCGCGGCCGCGGCTACATCTCCGCCGACAAGAACTTCGATGCCGATCTCGGCCTCGGCTTCATCCCCGTGGACTCCGTTCACTCGCCCGTCCGCAAGGTCAACTACCTCGTTGAGGCCGCTCGTCTCGGTCAGATCACCGACTACGACAAGCTCACCATCGAGATCTGGACCAACGGCACCGTACTCCCGGCAGACGCGCTCGGCCTCTCCGCCAAGCTCCTCAAAGACCACATGACCATTTTCATCAACTTCGAAGAAGAGATGGAAGCCGGTCACGATGGCAGCCACGACGGTCCCGCCCTGCGCAACGAGAACCTCAACCGCTCCGTCGAAGAGCTCGAGCTCTCCGTACGCAGCTACAACTGCCTGAAGAACGCCAACATCGCCACCATCGGCGAGCTCATCCAGAAGACCGAAGCCGAGATGTTGAAGACCAAGAACTTCGGCCGCAAGTCCCTGAACGAGATCAAGGAAATCCTCGCGCAGATGGGCTTCTCCCTCGGTATGAAGATCGACGAGAACGGCAACCCCGTCCCAGGACCCACCTCGGTCCTGCCGGCAGCCACTCTCGCCGCCAGCTTCGGCAACTTCGACGACGACGATGAGGACGAAGACGAGGACGAAGATGACCTCGACCTCGCCGCCACCGAACCCGAGAACTTCTAGTCCAAAGGTGAGGGGTTGGTTAGAGATAACGAATTCTTCACCTTTAGCTTTGCATTATGGCAGAGTCTTATCGCGACCTTCTTGTCTGGCAACGTTCGATCCAGCTTTCTTTAGCGATCTACAGGCTCACCATAGGTTTTCCGAAAGAAGAGCTGTTCGGCCTCACGAGTCAGATCCGTCGGGCCGGCGTATCGGTAGCAAGCAATATCGCAGAGGGGCATGGGCGCCTATCTACCGGGGAGTACAGGCAGTTCCTCGGAATGGCCCGTGGTTCGAATGCAGAAATTGAAACACAGCTAGTAATAGCTAAGGAATTGGGCTACGGAAACACCCAAGTGCTGAACGAAGCAGAAGGTTTGGCGGGAGAAGTAGGAAAGATGTTAAACGCTCTCCTCAAACGCCTCTAGCTCGTCATCGCTTGCTAATCCCTAACCACTAATCCCTAATCCCTGTAGTTCCGATGCGCCACAAGGCGTCATCGAAGGAGATTACACCATGCGTCACCGTAATGCAGGATTCAAACTAGGCCGCAACACCAGCCATCGCCGCGCCATGCTGCGCAACCTCGTCACCTCCGTCATCCTTATGGACCGCGTGGAGACTACCATCACCAAGTGCAAGGCCACCCGGCCCATCATCGAGAAGATGATCACCCTCGGCAAGCGCGGCACCGTCCACGCCCGTCGCCAGGCTGCTGCCTATCTCATGACGCCCGAGTCCGTCGATCGTCTCTTCGGCACCGTCGCACCCCGTTACAGCGACCGCCAGGGCGGCTACCTCCGCATCACCCGCACCGGCCCCCGCAAGGGTGACGCCGCCGAGATGGCCTTCATCGAACTCCTCGGAGCCGAGCACGAACTCAACGAGAAGGCACAGAAACGCGCCGAAGCCCGCACCAAGAAGCGCGAAGAGCTCGCCAAGCAGTTGGAAGAGCGCAACCCCGGCGAAGCGCCGGATCCCAACGCCGAAGCATAGACCTCACAGCATCGCATCAGTCAAAAAGGTACGGCGCAAGCCGTACCTTTTCTTTGTTCCATCCGAAACCGAAATGCTACGCCTTAACCCGAAATCTCAACTCCACCATGCAGCATCGCGCGATTCTTACCCGCCCGCTTCGCCGCATACAAAGCCTCATCTGCCAGCGCGACCAGCTGCAGCCCATTCACGAGCGACTCGTTCATAGCCGCCATCCCAATACTGACCGTCATCCGCTCGTTGTTCCACTGCTCTTCCGCCACCCGTTCCATAAGGCGCCGCGCCAGCCCCAGAGCACCCTCTTCGCCGCTCTCCGGAAGCAACACGATAAACTCTTCCCCACCATATCGGGCGGGCAGATCCGGCAGCCTCACCGTCGTCCGCAACAGCATTCCTAGCTTCTGCAGCACATCGTCGCCTGCGGCATGCCCGTACCGGTCGTTGATCTGTTTGAAGTTGTCGACGTCCAGCAGCAGCACGGCCAGCTCCCGCCTCCGCCGTCGTGCCATGGAGAACTCCGTCACCAGCCGCTCCTCAAACGCCCGCCGGTTCTTCAGCCCGGTAAGCACGTCCGTCACCGCCAGCTTGCGAAGCTTCTCGTTAGCCCCCTCCAGCTCCAGGTGGTAGCGCTCCAGCTCAGATTTGCGGGCTACCTCTTCCGTCACGTCCACCGCAACTCCGGCCAGCATGACGTTCCCCGCCGAATCGTGACAGGGAAACTTGAACGATCGCCACGTCGAGCTCGTTCCATCCGCCCCGCGAATCCGCTCCTCGGTCTCTACCATGCGCCCGCCCGCCATCACCTCCAGGTCGTGCGATCGCGCCGAACGCGACAGGTTCGGCGACCACAGCCGCTCGTCCGTCCGTCCCAGCCACGTATACTCGCCCACGCCAAACCGCTTCGCAAAGCTCTTGTTGTAGAACAGCAGCCGCCCCGCCGCGTCTTTGATGTAGCTCAGGAAAGGACTAGCGTTCATGAACGCTCGGAACAGCTCCTCGCTGGCGTTCAGGCTCGCAATCGCCTTCTCCTTCTCCTTCAGGGCCTCTTCGAGTTGTCTCCGCTGCATTCGCAGCTCAAGCCGAGCACTCGCCTGGCGCCCCAGCACCTGCAGCGCACCCTCTTGCTCCACGCTCAACATGCGCGGCACGATATCCATCACGCACAGCGTCCCCACCGGCTGACCCTCCGCGGTATGCAGTGGCATCCCCGCAAAAAATCGGATCGAAGGTTCGGCGGCTACCAATGGATTCGTTGAAAATCGAATATCGATGAGCGCATCTTGGACGACAAACAACTCCGTCTGCCGGATCGTGTAGGCGCAAAAGGCAACCTCTCGGGGAGTCTCTTCCAGCTTGAATCCGTCCGACACCCGGAACCACTGCTGCCGCTCATCCAGAAGAGTCAGGAAGCCCACCGGCGTTCCACAGATCGTCGCTGCAAGACGAACGATTTCGTCGCACTCCGCCTCCGGCGCAGGATCTAGCCCCCCGTGGGTCCACTGCGATCTAAACCTCGCATCTTCACTCTCTACCCGGCGTAAAGTCATCAAGCACCATCAATCGTTACAGTTAGAACATCCTTGAGGATATCCTGTCACTTCTATGTTTGTGAAATTGCAATAATCATACTCCGTGCACGCACTATACACAGATCTATCGTCGCTGTCCTTTATTTTCTGAAACTTGCGGCCTTACTTGAGCGATTTTTCCCGTTGCGCCGAATCTTCCATTCCCAAAACGACACAAAATCGCCTCAGTTCGATCGGTCCTCAAGACTCATGTCTGTAGCGCCACTGACGCTACTTTTGTTCCTGCTGGAAGTCCTTGGCGTTTCCAATCGTGCCTGAAGGGGTCTGCACTTTCTGCCACACGTCCCATCTGAATGGTCCAGGTCTCAGGAGAAAAATACTGTCTCTCTGTGAGACGAACGCCGTCATCAAACGAAGCAATAAGAGGCTTTTTATCTTTATAGATAGATGCCAAACAGAGCCCCATCTTTGCTTACTGGGTTATCTTTCCTTTGTCTCCGCCGGGACTTTCTAAGCCAAATCATTATTTTCATAACTCTTAAAGCCATCCTGAACCTGCGGTACTTCTCGCCTATTTCAGCAGCGACAGCCCTGATAACAATCTCCTTGCCCTCACCGCGTGGCCCGCAAAGTTAGGAATAAAGCAAGGGCTGGGGATTTACTCTTTGGAAAGACAGACCCAAGCCATAGGGCTTTGATAGGCATCCCCAAGAGAGCAGAGTAATCGACGATGAGCAAGACTCTATTGATCACTGGCGCAGCCGGCACGATCGGTACAACGACGGCACAATACTTCCTTCAGCAAGGTTGGAACGTGGTGGCAACGGCACGAAATTCAGACAAGCTAGGCACATGGGCCCAATCGCCAAATGTTGCGGTATTGAGCCTTGATGTGACGAATGAACAGTCCGTCGCCTCGGCGGTCCGCGAAGCAGAACGAAGCTTCGGTTCGATCGACGTGCTCCTCAACTGTGCTGGAGTGGGCTTCGGTGGCCCCCTTGAGGCGACCTCTACCCAGCAGTTCGAGCAGCACTTTCAGACGAACGTATTTGGATTGGCACGCGTCATTCGAACCATGCTGCCGCTGTTTCGCAGACAGAGGCACGGCACGATTATCAATATGTCTAGTGTCTCGGGCCGCTTCGGTCTTCCTTTTTTATCGCCCTACAACGCCGGAAAGTTTGCGGTAGAAGGTTTGAGCGAATCACTTCGCTTTGAGCTGCGTCCATTAGGCATCAAGGTAAAGTTGATAGAGCCTGGCGGCATTAGGAGCACGTTCAGCCCGGTATTTGTACGCCACGAAGCTTACGAACCGGATCTCTCGGCCGTAATAGAACGTGTAAGGCGACCCGACCCCACATTGCCTGGACCAGAGCCAGTCGCCAAGCTTATATGGCGGGCTGCTACCGACGGTTCACAACGGCTCCGCTATAAGGCTGTGACGAAAGGGGCTCTTGCCATCAACAGAATTCTCTCAGAGGAGCTCTGGTACCGCTTAATCCAGAAATCGTTCAATCTGAAAAAGAGCAAATAGGAATGCGTACGCGGAGGGAAGGCCAAACCAAATCGGTGAAATCCGTGTAGATCGGTGTTAAGCCTTCTCCGACCGGCAGCACATCACCATCAATGCTTGATCAGCCACATCAGCCAACTCGCCGCAATCGTCCCCCCGACGAATAAGGCGAAGCAGAACGCACCGAACCGGATCATCATCCGCGGCTCGGACCGCTGTGTAATTCCAAATACGACTGAGGTAAACAAAGAGAACAGCAGCACAGCCCCAAAATGCGAAATCGTCACGAGCGCTTCCTCCCTGTTGCAAGAGAGTGCGCATCCACCGCGGAGATGACGTTCAACAACCCGGCCACCACGATAAACTTCGTCCCATAGTCGGCAATGGCAATCTGCACCGTACCCTGACCTAGATCGAAGGCCTTGGCCAGCCCATAGAGAAGGCCGTTCCCCAGATCACCGGCAAAGTTAAGAATATCCAGCAGGTCGCCGGTGTTGGGCGAATAGATCTTGCCCTTGAGCGCCAGCCCGATACAAAACATCGTCACAATCGAGATCAGCAGCAGGGAACCGCGAATCCACTTCTTCAACAGAAAGTGGCCTCCGCCGGGGATCAGCCACCCAGCCAACAGAACTGCCACGGCAGGTACCGTCGAAATATTACCGGCGGTCTGCGCCGATGCTTGTACTTTGGTCGTCATCCAGTTGTGATGATATCAGGTGAAATAGCGAGTCGCGGCCAGCTTCATCAAATCCGGACCAGCTCCGTCTGCATCCGTCCCGTCACCTCGGCCCGCCCCTTCGCCGTCATCATATTCACCTCGTTCCGAACCCCGAACTCACCCGGGAAGTAAAGCCCCGGCTCCACCGAAAAGCACGTATTCGGCAAAATCAGGCGTTCGTCATGCGTCTCCAGATTGTCCAGATGCGCCCCGCTGCCATGCAGCTCCGTCCCGATATTGTGCCCGGTCCGATGCGTAAAGAACTCCCCCAGCCCCGCTGCCGCAATTACGCCCCGGGCAGCATCATCCGCCTGCCACCCCGCAATAGGAGTCCCCGCTGCAAACGCATCCTTCACGGCCGCAATCGAAGCGTCCCTGGCCTCCCGCACCGTGTCGAACACGCTTCGCTCCCGCTCCGTAGGCTCCCGATCCACCACTCCGGTCCAGGTAATGTCATACCAGACCGCCTCCGGCCTGCCCGCCAACTTCGCCCAGATATCGATCAGCACAAAATCCCCCCGCCGTATCGCCCGCGACGACTCCCGCGTCGGCTCATAGTGCGAATCCGCCGAATTCGGCCCCACACTCACATTCGGTCCATGCTCGGTCACCATACCCTCTCGCTCAATCGCCTCCGCGAGAAACTGCACCATGCTGAACTCATCGGCCCCCGCCCCGCCCCCACGCGCCCGCCGTCCCATCTCCTTCCATCCCTCCGCCAGAATCCCATCCAGCCGACGCTGCGCCTCATAGTGCGTCGCAATCTGCGCCTCGCTGAGGACCGCCTCGAACTGGCTCACCAGATCCGCCGACGAGACAATCTCCTTCCCCAACCCACGCAGCAGCTCCACCGTACCCGCATCCACCATCGAGACATACATAATCGCGTTCCGTGGAGAGTACTGCATCGCCAAGCGCACCTTCCCCTCCAGCATGCCCGCCAGCTTCGCCTCCAACTCCTGCCACGACGAATACTCCTCCTTCACCCCCGGCAGGGAATCGAGCCGCCCCCCCTCGATCCGATGCACCAGCTTCCGCGCCTCACCCTCTGCCGGAACAAAGTAGTACCAACGCCGCGTAACATGCCCATCCAACGGCAACCCCAAAATCCGCAACCCCAGCGGATCCCGATTGTGATGGTCATAGAACAGCCATCCATCCAGCCCCTGCTCCCGCAACGCCAACTGCACATCTCCAAGATTCATCCGCCCATCTTATCCTCTTGCCCTAGCGCAAAAAAGAGGGACCGGAAATCTCCGGCCCCTCTGATGTTCCTGTTCTCGGATGAAAGAAGCTAAGCGTTAGCAGCCTCGCTGGCAGCCGTCGCCGCCGCAGCAGCGGCAGCCGCCTCCTTCTCCTTCTCAGCCTTCTCTGCCTTGCGTGCAGCTGCCGAGTTCTGTCCCAGCTCAGCAGCCAGAGTCTCCGTGGTGAACGACTCAATCACATCGCCAACCCGAATATCCTTATGGCCTGCCAGATCGATACCGCACTCGACGCCCTGCCGTACCTCGGACACGTCGTCCTTGAAGCGCTTCAGCGAGCTGATACGCCCTCTCCAGACCTCCGTGCCCTCACGCAGCAACCGTACCTGCGCATCGCGCTTGATCAGTCCATCCGTCACGCGGCAACCGGCAATCTGGCCGACCTTCGTGATCTTGAAGACGTTGAGCACTTCGGCGCGGCCCGCATAGTTCTCCTTGAAGACCGGCTCCAGCAACCCGTACATCGCCTTGGTGATCTCGTCCTGCAGCTCGTAGATGATCGAGTGCAGCCGGATCTCGACATTCTCGCGCTCCGCGATCTCAGCCGACTTGCGGTCAGGCCGCACGTTGAAGCCGATAACCACCGCATTCGAAGCCGAAGCCAGCAGCACGTCCGACTCTGTAATCGCGCCGACGCCCGAGTGCAGTACCCGTACGCGAACCTTCTCGGTCGACATCCTCTGCAGCGAATCGGCCAGCACCTCGACCGAGCCCTGCACGTCGCCCTTCAGGATCAGGTTCAGGTCCTTCATTCCGGCCTGCTTGATCTGCTCCGCCAGGCCTTCCAGCGACACGCGCGAGCTCTTCGCCAGCTGTGCCTCGCGCTCCTTCATCTTGCGATACTGCGCAATGCCCTTGGCCTTGTCGCGGTCCGCCATCACCAGGAACGTATCGCCGGCATCCGGCATTCCCTCCAGTCCCAGGATCTCAACCGGTGTCGAAGGTCCAGCCTCCGTAATCGCCCGTCCACGATCGTCGAACATGGCGCGGATCTTGCCGAACGTATTGCCCACGATGTAGCTGTCGCCCAGCTTCAACGTACCGTTCTGCACCAGGATGCTCGCCACCGCACCGCGGCCGCGATCCAGCTTGGCTTCGATCACCGTTCCAACCGCAGGCCGATCCGGCTGCGCCTTCGGAGAAGCAATATCCGCCACGAGACAGATCATCTCCTCCAACAGGTCGAGGTTGATCCGCTTCTTCGCCGAAACCTCGACGAACTCGGTATCTCCGCCCTGGTTCGAAGGCTGCAACCCGCGTGCCGCAAGTTGCTGAATCACCTTCTGCGGATCTGCGCCCGGCTTGTCGATCTTGTTTACCGCTACGATGATCGGCACCTTCGCCGCATTCGCGTGGTCGATCGCTTCGAGCGTCTGTGGCATCACGCCGTCGTCCGCAGCTACTACGATGACGACGATATCCGTCACCTTCGCACCGCGTGCCCGCATCCGTGTAAACGCCTCGTGACCCGGGGTATCCAGGAACACGATCTCGCGCCCGAATGCCGGAGAGTCCGGCTTCGTCACATGGACCTTGTAGGCTCCGATGTGCTGCGTGATTCCGCCCGCCTCGCCCGCCGCCACGTCCGTCATCCGGATCGCGTCCAGCAGCGAAGTCTTACCGTGGTCGACGTGGCCCATAATCGTCACGACCGGCGCTCGTACGATCTCGACCATTCCGGTCGTATCTTCCAGGAAGCCTTCGATCGCCTCGTTCTCCAACTGCTCTTCGACCGAGATGACCTGTGCGTCCGCGCCAAACTGACGTGCCACATCCTTTACCAGCTCGCCCTCGAGCGACTGGTTCACGGTCACGAACACGCCCTTCATCAGCAGCGTGGCGATCAGGTCCTTACCGCGAACATCCAGCTTCTCCGCCAGATCCTTCACGCTGATACCTTCCGTCACCGTAATCGTCTTGGTGATCGGCAAGGGCTCACGCGAAAGCTGCTGCCCGCCATAACGCGGTGGCGGCTGGAAGCCCTTCATCGGGCCTTCCTTGGTCTTCTCGTAGCGCTGTCCGCCACGGCGCGAAGCCGGACGTGCAGCGGGACGCATTCCAGGCTTCTCGCCCGGTCCCGGCATCACGCCAGGAGCGCCTCCCGGACCACCAGCCGGACGCGCACCGAACCCTGGCCGTGGTGGGAATCCCGGACGTGCTCCCGGAGTAAACCCAGGACGCGCTCCCGGACCACCAGGTCCACCCGGCCCGCCTCCCGGTCCACCCGGGAACGTACGTGTCGGATGCATCGGACGCCGTGCGCCCGGAGCCATCGAGCCGCCCATCCCTGGCCGTGAGCCCGGAGCACCCGGTGCGCCTGGCCTTGGACGCTCGAAGATCGGACGGCTGCGTGCCGGCGCCCCTGGAGCGACCGGAGGAGCCGTATAGATCGGACGTGGTCCCGTCTGCGGCATGATCACACGCCGCGCCGGAGGTCCCGGAGGAGGAGGCGGAGCCACAGGAGCTGCAACTGCCTCAACCTGTGCCACAACGCCCTCGACAGGCGCAGCCGCAGGAGCGCTCTCCACAGGAGCGGAGACCGTCGCCGCAGGCGCACTCTCAGCAGGAGGAGGCGCAACCGGAGCCGCAGCCGCTGGAGCAGCAACCGCAGGTGCGGCAGCAGCCTCAACCATAGGCTTCGCAGCCGTAGGCGGAGGAGGAACGGCAGTCGCCGGCGCGGCCACAACCACAGGCCGCTGTGGAGCAACTGGAGCTACCCCAACAGCCGTCACAGGAGGCCGTGCAATCACCGGACCTGTCGGGGTACGGCTCGCAATCGCAGGAGCGGGAGGAGGAGCCACAATATTTGCACCTTGCCGGGGCAGGGGAACGATCCGTCGCGGAGCAGTAACCTCCGGAGCAGCAGGAGGTGTCGCAACTGCGGTCGGTGTCGGAGCAGCCGAAGCCACAACGGGCCTGGGCGCACCAGCAGGAGGAGGCGTAACAACCACGCCCGAAGGAGGAGCCGCCGCCACCGCGGGCGGTGCGGCTACCACAGCCTGTGGCCGCGGAGGAGGCATCGACCGCGCCGTCGCCTCTGCTTGCTTGCGCTCCAGAATTGCCTTCAACGCGTCGCCCGGCTTGGACACCTTGGACAAGTCGAACTTCGGCCTCGCCGCTTCGGCGGCCTGTCTGCTCGTCGACGTACCTCGGCTTCCGCCGTTGAAGTAGTCGCGTACACGCTCGGCTTGGTCGGCCTCGATCGAACTGGAGTGCGTCTTCCCCGTTACGCCAATCGCTTCGAGCGCGTCGAGAATCGGTCTGCTCTTTACTTCCAGTTCTCGTGCCAAATCATTGATTCGAACTTTGCTCATCCGTCCCTTTTCAGTTGCTCCCTGCGCCTTAGCTGTTCATATCAGCCTCATCCACGTAGGAATCTCTATTGTAAGTATTATCCCCGAAATCGCGGCGTTCGCGACTCCGGGGGGTGAGGTCTTCTTGGCCCGTGCAGCTAGCCACGATCATGGTCGTCCGTATCGGGGCCTTCGTCCGCGGTGTCCTGGGCCTGTTCGACCAGTTCATCCACCGCATCGTTATTCAATTCAATCTGTTCTTCCCGCGTGTCCGCATCGCTGAACCCGTCGCTGTCCGAATCGATGTCCTCCGCCGCTTCGATATCTTCGGTGGAAACCTCGCTCACCTCTTCGGCCTCGCCAATCCCAGCCTGCTCCGCCAGCAATCCTTCCGGTGTCTTTGCCACAGTGTCTCCTCCCTCTACAGCACCTTCTGATGCTGTTTCACCCGCCTCGGGCTCAGTCGTTGGCGCTGCGGCAGCAACCACCGGACGCTCCTCGCCCTCTTCGTACTGCCCAAAGTAGTGACGAACCGCAACCGAGATCTTTTCGACCGTCTTCTCGCCGATCCCCGGAACCTCTTCCAACTGTTCCGGAGTCATATCCGCCAGCTCTTCCACAGTTGTAATACCGGCCGCGATAAGCTTCTCAAGAATAGCCTCGCCCAGCTCCGAAACCTGCTCGATAGCCGTCGTCGGACCGCCGCCCATAGCCTGCATCTGCTGCTCGACCTCTTGGCGCTTCTCTTCCTCGCTCTTGATGTCGATCTTCCACTGCAGCAGCTTCGCCGCCAGCCGTACATTCTGGCCCTTCTTGCCGATCGCCAGCGACAACTGCGTATCGTCGACGATCACCTCGATCTGCTTATCCGCCAGGTCCGTAATCGATACCCGGCTTACCTTCGCGGGCTGCAAAGCCTTCTCGGCAAAGGTTGTGATCTCTTCCGAGTACTCGATAATGTCGATCTTCTCTCCGCGCAGCTCGCGGATAATTGACTGCACGCGCATGCCCTTCATACCGACGCACGCTCCCACCGGATCGACGTCCTTGTCGCGGCTCATCACCGCAATCTTGGTCCGCTCTCCGGCCTCACGCGCAATCGCCCGGATCGTCACCGTTCCGTCGTAGATCTCCGGAACCTCGCTTTGGAACAAGTTCTGTACCAGTCCCGGCGCTGCCCGCGAGACGATCACCTGCGGGCCCTTCGCCGCACGGTCCACGCGCAACAGGACCACCCGAACGCGCTCGCCCACGGCAAACTGCTCCAACCGGCTCTGCTCGCGCTTCGGCATCCGCGCCTCGGCCTTGCCCAGGTCGAAGATCACATCCATCGGCTCCAGCCGCTTCACGGTGGCGGTCAGCACCTCGCCCGCGCGGTGGTTGTACTCGTTGAAGACCGTATCGCGCTCAGCCTCGCGCACCTTCTGGAAGATCACCTGCTTCGCCATCTGCGCGGCGATGCGGCCCAGCGGGGAGGTGTCCTTGTAGAACCGTAACTCGCCGCCTACCTCGACCTCAGGAGCCAGCTCTCGCGCCGCCTGCAGCGTCATCTGGTTGATCTCGTCCTCGACCTGCTCCGGCGTCTCGACGACGGTCTTGTACACGTACGCGCGAATCTCGCCCGTCTCGCGGTCCATCTCGGCGCGCATATTCTCCTGCGTCTTGTAATATTTGCGGGTCGCCAGCGCAATCGCGTCTTCCACGGCGCCCACAACAACCTCGGGCTCGATTCCTTTGTCCCGGCTTAACGTCTCAATCGATTGGTACAAAACACTCGCCATGCTTCACACATCCTTCATAGTCAAATACTCAGCGAAGCCAAAACCCCGCCGCTCAAAAAAACAACAACCAAAAACTCCCAACCAACAAACAACAATCGCTGAACCCTAAACCGCCTGCTAATCCCTAACCCCTAAATCTCGGCCACGAGATTAGCCTTCTCCACATTCAGCAAAGCAATCTCGACCGTCTGTTCCGTAACAGCCTTCTTTGCCTTGCCCTTCTGCTTCACTGCCGTCAGGTCCAGCGTCAGAACACCGTCGGCAAACTTCGTCAACCGGCCTTGCCAGTGGCGGTTGTTATTCACTGTGGTAAACGTCTGCAGCTTTACCAGGCTTCCCAGAAAGCGTGTGTAATCCTCCGCCTTCGAGAGCTTCCGTTCCAATCCTGGCGACGAGACCTCCAGCGTATACTCCGCGCCGGGAATCAGGTCTTCGACATCCAGCACCGTGCCAATATCCTGCGCAAACTTCGCGCAATCCTCATGTGTCACGCCAGAGAGCAGCTCTGCCGGAACGCCCTTGGGCAAATCTTCAACCTCACCCGTCGCGGCGGCCTCAGCCAGCTTCGCCCGCTCGACGGCGTTCTTCTCGATGTAGATCCGCAAAGTACGAAACTTAACGCCGCCTTGGAACTCCAGATCGACGACATCCAGGTCATGAGACGCCGCGACCCGTTGCGCGGTACTCCGAATTGCATCGAGTTGAACTGCCATATCCGAACCCCAACAACCTAAAAAGGTAAAAAATCGTAACGTTTGGCCCGAAAGCGGTGTTTTTCTGCCGCCGCGGCGGAGAAACTCGCTTCTTTTGACGACGAATCGTCCAGCTACTCCGCCGTCGCAATAACTCTACTAACGGACGAACCACATAAAACCTTTGGAGCAAATAAAAAGTGGGCTCTCGCCCACTCATTCCCTCCGTCAACCTGCCGGTGCGCTCACGGCTCCTACTGAACGACGGAACAAAATCGCCTGCAACCCATATCTTACATCCAATCCCCTAGTTTCAGAAACCCCTCCCAGCCACCAATCCGGGTGCCCCACCCTTTTTGCAGTCTCATCGCAAATAGGGTGGGGTATCGCGCAACGCGCGACCGCCTTCCTCCCTCAATCGACAAAATCCAAGGTTCCACATCCGTGGCCCAGTCAAAGGAACCCATCGCTCACCCTGACTTCGATTACGGTTCTTCGGCCATCTCAAAAGACCAGCAAAAACACATGTCAAGCCCCCAAAGCGGTCCCAACTGGCCCAGATCGTCTGCAAGACAAAGAAACCAAATCATTTACCAAACAAAAATAACCTCAACCAAAGTGGCATTTTAGTTATGCCCCAATCCATAAAATAAAAGAAGAGAACAAATCAAGGAGGAACGCGCCAGATTGGGAAAGCAGTTGAAGTAAGAAGCAAGAGAAGACCAAAATGAGCCCAGCAGCCATCCCGAGCCAATCAAACTGCCCGTAACTCAAGCTGGCTCTCGTATTTGGACACAACACGTTTAGAATCACGATTTTGGCGCGGGTTAGTGCCTGTAACTGAAGCTGGATCAGCCGCTTAGCCCCAAATAAGGGGGAGGGGTCCCCGGCAGGGAAGGGAGAAACGCCGCAAGGGGACACGGGCTGCATTTGCTCTCCCTACGGCCCGACTCTACAATCGATCAACCGCCGCCTCCAGACGCTTCACACTGGTTCTGAGCACCCGGCCACATAAATCTATGATCGTTTCTCCTATTCCTGAAGCATTGACCTTTGACGATGTTCTCCTCGTCCCCGCATACAGCGACGTAGTACCAACCCAGGTCAGCACGCAGACACGCCTCACCCGCAACATCACCCTCAACACCCCGCTCATGTCCGCCGCCATGGACACCGTAACCGAGTCCCGCCTAGCCATCGCCATGGCGCAGCAAGGCGGACTAGGCGTGGTCCATCGCAACCTCTCCATCGAACAGCAGGCTGGAGAGATCGACAAGGTAAAGCGCTCTGAGAGCGGGATGATCGTAGACCCCGTCACGATCTCGCCCGAGCAGCCGATAGCCGACGCCCTGGACGTCATGCGCCGCTACAAGATCTCCGGCGTTCCCGTCACCAAAAACAAGAAACTCGTCGGAATCCTCACCAATCGCGACCTTCGCTTCGTCTCCCGAACCGATCTCTCCATCGACTCGGTAATGACCAAGACCAACCTCATCACGGTTCCCGTCGGAACCACTTTGGAACAAGCCGAGCAGATCCTCCATCAGCACCGCGTAGAGAAGCTCCTCGTCGTAAACGACGAATACGAGCTGAAAGGTCTCATCACGGTCAAGGACATCCAGAAGAAGCTCAAGTATCCGAATGCCTCCAAGGACTCGCAAGGTCGCCTCCGCGTCGCTGGAGCCATCGGAGCAACCGGAGACTTCCTGGAGCGCGCTGCGGAGCTCATAGCAGCCCGCGTAGACGCTCTGGCCATCGACTCCGCTCACGGTCACTCCTCCCGCGTCCTGGAAGCGGTCCGCGAGTGCAAAGCCCGCTTTCCGCACATCGACCTCCTCGCCGGAAACGTCGCCACCTACGAAGGCGCGATGGCCCTCATCGACGCCGGAGCAGACGCCATCAAGGTCGGCATCGGACCTGGCTCCATCTGCACCACGCGCATGGTCACAGGAGCTGGAATGCCGCAGATCACCGCCATCGCCGAGGCCTATCGCGCTGCCAACGAGCGCGGCATATCGGTCATCGCCGACGGAGGCATCAAGTACTCCGGAGACGTCACCAAGGCCATCGCCGCCGGCGCCAGCGCGGTGATGCTTGGCTCCCTCTTCGCCGGTGTCGACGAGAGTCCAGGCGAGACCATCCTGTATCAAGGCCGCTCCTTCAAGGCCTACCGCGGAATGGGCTCTCTCTCTGCCATGGCACAGGGCTCAGGCGAGCGCTACTTCCAGGGCAAGGAGGATATGAACGAGATCTCCGCCGGAGAGCGTCCCTCCCTCACCGCCCGCGAAGGAGCTACACCGAACCGCTTGGCCAAGTTCGTCCCCGAGGGCATCGAAGGCCGTGTTCCTCACCGCGGACCGCTCGAAGCCATGGTCTACCAGCTCGTCGGCGGCCTTCGCTCTGGAATGGGCTATCTGGGATGCAGCTCGATCACCGAACTCCAAACCAACGCTCGATTCATCCGAATCTCCAACGCCGGTCTTCGTGAGAGCCATGTTCACGACGTGATCATCACCCGAGAAGCCCCAAACTATCACGTCGAGTAGGGCTCGCATCCTTCACCATCGCGTCGAAACGGTGGTGAACGGTGAAGCCCAGGCTCTCGTATAGCTTCACCGCCAATGCGTTCGCCTCCGTCACAGTAAGCGTGATGGCCGAGAATCCGTCTCCGGACAGGTTCTCAATGCAATGCTCCATCAGGATTCGGCCCAGCCCATGTCGCCGGTAAGGAGCAGCGACGCAGAGCTGCGTGATATGCGCCACATCCGGCGCGACACGCGAGCACAGCAGCATGCCAGCCAGCATGTCGATGCGCTTGTCGCGCAGCACCCACGACGAGTTCGCTTCAAAGACACCGCATCCTGGGAACCGCACAATATTGTGCAAAAAACGCAGCGATCCATGCAGCGTTCGATACTGATCGTTGATGCTGGCATCGATATGGTTTGCATAAGCAGCATGGATCAACTCAGCCGCAGGCTGATAGGAAGTAGAAGTCCAGCGGCTCAGCTCCATGTACTCAGGCAGGATCCTTGGAGTTCGCGGCGGTGAAGTAGGCACTGACTCAGGCTGGTCAAACTCCATAAAGAGCCGAGGATGAATACTGAATCCTTCCTCGAGGAAGCTCTTCGACATCGATCCTGTCTCATACAGAAGCATCTGCGACTCAATTCGGTCCACATCCGGAGAGTGCCGAAGAAGCTCCAGCAAATGCCGGAGCAACCTCTCAGTAATCTGCTGCGAATGTACCGGATCGCTGCCGACAGCGTAGACATCGCCGACGACAGCCTTATGCCCTTCGTAGACGCAAAAGGTAAAGCCACAGACGCGGCCGCGATCGAGAGCGACAAAGCCAGGCAAGATGCGGGAGTCGAGATACTGCAGCAGGAGCTCAATGGAACTCTCATAGTTCCAACGCAGCCGCATCTTCCAGAGCCGTGCCTCGTCTTCCAGCAGCGGCCGAAGTTGCCGCGCCGAAAAATGACGTAGATCAAGGATCTCGAGTTGGTTCGCGACAGTCATCCGTACCGAAGTCTTCGTAGAGCTTATAGGAACTTGGGACAAAGAGCGCGTTTCGGGTCTATCTGGAGGATATCCTCAGCGTTCAGCGTAGACTCGGTAGACCTCAAGCCCCTGCGAGTCATACAGGAACAACGGCTCGTAAACCCTTCCAGCGAGCCAGCGGTCCAGCCCTTCCGTATCGTTGGTCCGGATGACTAGGAGATGCTGCTGCTTCGGAACTCCGTCGGTACCGTAGTGAACCAATGGCTCATTCCGGTAAAAGGCAAGTCCATAGTCCATGTCTCGTTTGACGTCCTGGACTGCAACCACCTTGATCTCCGGTGCTAGACGAGCGATCTGCGCAGCAAGCGGACGAGCCGAATAGTTCAGGTCAAGATCCTTGCCGTGAAAGCCGAGCAAAAAGATGAGAGATGCCAGGATAGGCAGAAGAGTAGCGTTTCGTGTTTGGGAGATTCCCCAGCGGCGAATGATGAACCACACGATCGCGCCCATTCCGCCCGCGGATACGATGGCAGCGATCATCCACCCTGTAGAAGGCACCAGAGTCTCGTACTTCATGTGCTGAGGCGCAAGAACCAGGACAAATACCAGCAGCGCGCACAGAAGTGAGTGGGACCACAGCAGCCACGAAGGCATGCCATCTCGTCGAATGCGATTCAAGTAATCTGCAGTCAGAATCGTCAATGGAGGAACGGAGGGGAGAATATAACCCGGCAGCTTTGATCCTGAGAGCGAGAAGAAGAAGATCGGAAAGATAGCCCACAGGACTAGAAACTCTGGAAAGGCATCTCCGGCTCGAGAATGGCCTACATAGCGTTGTGGATCGTGGCGAACCTTCCACTCCGCAATCGAGATCTGGATAGAGTCAATCAAAGCCCGAAGAGCAATGACAGTCCATGGCATCAACGCCAAAAGCCCTACCGCCAGGTAGTACCACACAGGCTGATGGTGTTGAAAGCGGTTCGTTGCGAAGCGCTCCAGATTGTGTTCGAGAAAAAATAACCGGTAGAAGGTCGGGTTCTTTTTTTGGACCGCGATGTACCAGGGCAGGACGATCGCAAAATACAGCAAGACTCCAGGCAGCCAAATCGTTCGCCGAAGCGCCGTCCACTCTCTTCGTAATCCGACAAACGACACGATGATGCAGAGGGCAAGGAACGGTGCGATGGGCCCTTTTGCGAGAGTTGCAATCGCTCCGAAAAAATACAAATCAAAGAGCCAGAACTTCTTGCCTGTCTCGTACCAGGCATACCATCCCAGCATCCCAATGCAGAATGGCGCGGCAAGCTGCATATCGGTGGAGGCGCCTCGCGCAAAGCTGACGACACCGACACAGGATGCCGTGATCAGCGCGGCGTCCAGGTGACCGCCGGGTCGAAAGCGGCGCATATGGAGGAATACGAGAATAATGAGGGCGAAGGTGGCGGAGCTTGAAGGAAGCCGAGCGGACCAATCCGAAACCCCAAATTCCTTGAAGAAGCTCATGGCTCGCCAGTAGTAAAGAGCAGGCTTCTCCAACCATGGTTGCCCGTAGAGGATGGGCGTTACGGTGCCTCCTACAATGCAATGGTAGGAGCGGCGCAGATCCTCCATGTGGAGACTCTTAGGGAGCATGTTGGCTCCGACCTCTGCGCATGCGTGTGCGTGTGCGGCAAGCATCTCGCGAGCGACCTGGGCGTAGCGCGGTTCGTCGGCTCCTACAAGACCTAACTGGTCACCACCAAAGATAGGAACTAAACCGTACAACAGCAGGAAGATCGTCACTGTGAGGAGAATGATGAATTCGCGGGCTGCTGACATGTCCGTGAGCGAACAAAGCCAAGCGGTTAGCTTGAACCGTTTGGCTGGCCGGGAGATAGAAGTTTGTGATGTCTCGTTCATTGATTGAAGAGGCTTAAGCGAGTCAAGGCTAACAGAGTCCGTCTCGAAGCTGGTTTAGGATTCGTTCGGTTGCAACCGCGAGGGGACCATCCAGAGTGCAGCCACTCGCGCTACGGTGGCCTCCTCCTCCCAAAGATTCGGCGATTCGTGCGACATCGACCCTTCCTTTGCTGCGGATGCTCAACCGAAACTCTCCACCGGGCGATACTTCGCGAAGGAAGACTGCTGACTCGACACCAGAGATTCCGATGAGGTAGTTCACTATGCCTTCGCAGTCTTCAGCGGAGGCGCCTGCACGTTCCATTTCGGCATCTGTCACCCAGCTCCATGCAACGGGACCTTCGCACTGCATATTGGAAAGGGCGACTGCCAGTAGTCTGATTTTACTTTCTGGATTGGTGAAGTAGAGATTTCGTGCAATCTGGCTCGGACTCGCTCCATGGGCGGCCAAATCGTGGGCGAGCTTGAAGGTTGTGGCACTGGTGGTGGGATAGGTAAACGAGCCTGTATCGGATAGAACGGCTGCGTAGAGGCAGGTTGCCATGGAGGCCGTGATCTCTACTTCCGCGGCGACGGCGATGCTGTAGACCATCTCCGCCACGGCACAGGCGTGTTCGTCGATCCAGTTGATGTCTGCGTAGTGGCGGCCGCTGGCATGATGGTCGACGTTGATTAGGAAGCGATCGTTTAAATCCTTCAGCCCGGTGCGCTCGGTGCTGTCACACTCGAGGACGATTACGGGAACACCGAGCTCGCCAGCGGTAGAGGCTACTCGGATATTGGCTACGCCGGGAAGGCTCTCATAGATGCAGGGAGGCGGATCGGCGAGGACGATCTGGGTCTTGCAGCCTAGTTGCTCGAGGATCTCGGCCATAGCGAGGACGGAGCCAACAGCATCGCCGTCGGGACGCGCATGCGAGGTGATGATGAAGCGGCTGGTGGAGCGGAAGCTCTTTAGCAGCGCGGCGATGGAGGCTTCGTTCGTCATGCTTTGGAAGGCTTCTCCACGGTTTCAGCGAGTTGCGATGCTGTGCGCTTCGCGTCGCGTTTGCGCATGCGGCCGAGCAACTCGTCCATGCGACCTGTCATTTTTTCGGAGCGGTCGATGGCGAAGGAGAGTTCGGGGACGTGTCGAACTCCCATGCGATCGCGGAGTTGGGAGCGGATGTAGGCGCGGGCGGTGGTGAGACCTTCCAGGGTGGACTGTTCCTCGGCTTCGGAGCCGTGGACGGCGACGAAGATGCGGGCGGATTTGCCGCCTGGCGCGAGCACTACCTCGGTGACGTAGCTGGGGGCGATGCGAGGGTCGGAGAGTTCGCCCTCAAGCATGGCGCCGATCTCTTCGGAGAAGGTGTTGGCGACTCGGTTCCGGTGGTAAGTTCTGGCTCTTTGTTCAGGCATATCGTTTCTTGACGCGGATTCACTAGAGTATCAAAGTCCGGAGCTTTCCGCGCATTCCCTGTGGTTTGACGCCTGGAGGTTCCGTTGTGGCTATTCGGGGAGGATTTCGGACCAGGAGTCGAGGATTTCGGCGGATAATCCGTTGGCTATGCGATGAGCGGCTGAGTCGATCTGCTCCATTTGACAGACTAAGTAACTGGTGGAGTTGGAGATAGCTACTATTCCCAAAGTGGCGCGATTCCAAACGAGAGCTTCGTCGAGTTCGGCGATGGAGAGGTTGA
The DNA here is from genome assembly GCF_018449545.1 of Granulicella sp. dw_53. Lineage (GTDB taxonomy): Bacteria > Acidobacteriota > Terriglobia > Terriglobales > Acidobacteriaceae > Edaphobacter. The sequence goes on from NZ_JAAVUR010000005.1 coordinate 36,578, forward strand.
AGCCATGACGGAGTTTGTCTTTCATGGAGCGTACGACTTGACGTCGATCTTTTAATGATTGGGCGTGGGCGATTTCTATCTCTAATGTGAGCTTTGCTATCGGCATTTTGGGATTTGGGACCCTACCCCCCCCAGGGGGGGGGTTGGGCTAAGTGGTTTATTTAGTTGCAGATGTGTCTATGGCGTCTCCGTAAGTCGCTCAAACTAAGTGGCTTATGCCTAAATATGTGATACGGATTCAGTTACGAGGGCAAATCACCCTTCCCGGATGTTTATGGGACTCCTTGGGTGGGGCGCCGTCAAGAGTGTACCTGTTCTGGAGGGAAGATTTGTCAAGTCTAAGGCGCGTGTCCTAGTAGGGCTCTCCGTCTTTGCTGTCTGCTTAGGATGTAGGTGTAAGGTGGCTCTTGGTGGTGAGAATGAATGTCCTGGTGATGAATAGCGGGTCGTCTTCGATCAAGTTTTCTGTCTTTGCGGTGGGTGGAGCGGGACCGCGTTCGTTGTTCGAGGGAGAGTTAAGTGGAGTGGGTGGGGAGACCGCGCACCTGACGTTGCGGGATGCCGAGGGAAAGAATGTGGCGGGGGAGCATCGAGGAGCGGTGGGGGCTGGGAGTACCCAAGAGGCTATTCATGCGGTGATGGATGTGGTCTTTGGCGGTACGCTGCCGAAGATCGGCGCTGTGGGATACCGCGTGGTGCATCCCGGGGCCAAGCTGAAGGCGCATTGCAGGATTACGGAGACGGTCCTGCAGGATCTGGTGGAGGCGGCGGTGTTTGCGCCGCTGCACGATCCGACGGCGCTGGAGGTGATTCGAGCGGTGATGGGGCGGATGCCGCAGGTGCCTCACTTTGCGTGTTTCGACACGATCTTTCACGAGTCGATGAGCAAGGCCGCGATGACGTATGCGTTGCCCGAGGAGGTACGCGCGCAGGGGGTGCGGCGGTATGGGTTCCATGGATTAAGTTGCGAGTCGATTGTGAGGCAGATGCTGGATGCGGCGGATCGCGGCGAGATCGTCTTTCCCAAGCGGATGGTGATTGCGCATCTTGGGAGCGGATGTAGTGTCACGGCGGTGGTGCGGGGGCGGTCGGTAGACACGACGATGGGGCTTACGCCGACGGGTGGGGTGGTGATGGGGACTCGGCCCGGAGATCTGGATCCTGGGGTGATGTTGTATCTGCTCAGACAGGGGCCGGGGGGCAAGGCCGAGGGGTCAGAGAGCCATGAGGAGCAGGTAGCGGCGGTTGAGGAGATGGTGAATCACAGGGCGGGGATAGTGGCGTTGTCGGGGATGGCGAACGATATGAAGGCGGTGCGAGAGGCGGCGGGGAAGGGCGATGAGCGGGCGCTGCTGGCGGTGGAGGTCTTTACGAGGAGTATCCGGAAGGCGATAGGCGGGTTTTGCTGGCTGATGGGTGGTCTGGATGCGATTGTGTTTGCGGGCGGGATTGGAGAGCACGATGCAGCTTCGCGGGCAGAGATCTTGCGGGGGCTTGAGGGGCTGGGAGTGGAGTTGGATCACGCGGCGAATGAAGCGCATGGGGATGGAGTGCGGCGCGTGAGCGGAACTTTTCCTATTGCGGTTTACGTGGTGCCTGCGGAGGAGGACCTGATGATCGCCGTGCATGTGGCGGAGATGATGGGATAAGGTCGGCTGCCGTTCCAAACAGCTATCGACCAACGAATTCTGTCTTCTATTATTCTGCTCTCAACGCTTCCATCGGTTCGATGCTTGCGGCTCGTCTGCATGGAAGGAAGGTTGCTACAATCGCGGCAAAGGCGAAGGTGAAGATTACAGCGATCGATACCAGGGCATTGACCGCTGCGCTTCCATAGAGGAGAGCCGCGATGCTCTTGCCGACGCCGACGCTTGCGAGCCAACCCAGTCCAAGTCCTATTCCAATCGGAGCGACGACCTCCTTCAACGTGACTAGATACACGTTGTTCCGGGTCGCGCCCAGTGCCATTCGGACGCCGATCTCCTGCGTCCGTGCCTCCACGGAGTAGGTGAGCGTCCCATAGATGCCCAGAAGGGCCAGCAGAAAAGCCGCACTACCAAAGGCCGCGAGAAGCATGGTCTCCATGCGTTCCCGGGACAGGGAATCGTTTACCTGCGAGTCGAGGGTGCGGATGTCCGCAATCGTGACCTCCGGGTTATAGCTCCAGATGGCTTTGCGTACCGCGTCCGCGAGCAAGGCGGTATCCTGCGTGCTGCGTACGAGGAAGAAGGTGCCATAGGGTGGCATATCCCAGTAGGGTAGATAGACCATATTGACTGGTGCGGCACGCAGCGAGTTGTTCCTTGCGTCGGCAACGACGCCCACGACTGTGTAGAGCGTTTCGTTGCGTTTGAATTGCCGTCCCAACGCGCTTTGGTTGGGCCATACTGCATTTGCTGTCGTCTGGGAGATGACGGCGTTCTTCTGGGTGCGATCACGAGCATCGAGGTCGCGGCCCTCTATCATGTGCTGCTGAAGCGTAGTGAAGTAGCCCGGACTGATCCAGCGATAGTTCGCGAGGGTATGCTCCTTCTTCGGCTGATCCAAGCGAATCACTCCATCGATCCAACTCTCGCCTTGCAATAACATCGCACTCACCATGGATGCCGACTCGACACCGGGTAAGGCGCGCAACTTGTCGAGTACGCCGTCGTCGAAGTTGCTGCGCTTATCTTCCGTGAAGGCCTTGCCTTGAAGAGGTACCGTAGCGATGACGACGTGACTTGTTGAAAAACCTCTATCGGAGCTCAGGATATGAATCAGGCTTCTAGCAAAGAGTCCCGTTACCAGCAGCAGAGTGGTGCACGCGAATACCTGTCCTCCTATAAGCCAGCGTCGCAGCAGATAGCTTCGGCGTGACCCGGACGAGCGGCCAATTCCCTGTAGAGCCTGCTGCGGCCTGATCCGAAGAAAACGCAATGCGGGAAGGAGTCCGAAGAGGACGGTAGCTCCGACAGTGAGCAGGATGGAGAGCGCAAGCACGCCGGGATTGACCGAGATCGTATCCGTGCGGGGAATGGCAATACGCGCGAAGCTTGCGACATGATCTACTGCAAGCTTTGCGAGGAGTATCCCTAAAGCTCCTCCAACAAGAGACAGGATAAAGACCTCGGCGAGGGAGCTTTGCACCAGACTCCATGCGGACGCTCCGAGCGCGGAGCGAAGTGCGGCTTCTCGGTCCCGCGCAACAACCCGGGCAAGTTGCGCATTCGCAAGATTGACGCAGGCGATCAGCAGAACGCTGAGAACGGCTGCAAATAAAAGCCACAGGCTGCGGCTGGTTCTGCCGACGATGACCTCTTTGAGAGGTTGGACATACGTGGAGAGCGAATTTTTGGGATCTCCATCTAGCTCGTTGACGGGCATCTGGCGGACGATATCGTTTGCGATGGTATCGAGTTGGGATTGTGCCTGTGCCACACTCACACCATCCCCAAGTCTGCCTAGGGCTACGTAGTTGCCATAATCGCTGTTCCATCCAAAGCCGTTCAGGTCGATCGTCAGCGGAGAGATGACGTCGATCTCAGGCATCTGCTGGCTGATCGGCGAAGGCGAAAGCTCAGTGGCCTTGGGAAAATAAAATCTTTGCGGAAGTACGCCTACGACTTGACGCGGTGCTCCGCCTAGTTGCAAGGAGCGGCCGATGACGTTCGGGTCACCCTCGAAGAGATTTTGCCATAGTCGCCAACTGATGAGGACGACATTCCCTTTCCCTTGCACGGACTCCTCATGCAGGAAGTTACGCCCAAGGATGGGCTGGATGCCAAGCGTATCCAACAGATTCGGCTGGGTGATGACGCGGCCCACAAAGCGAGGGTGCTCGTTGCCGAGAGCAACGCCCCCAAAGCCAAATTGCAGCAGGGTGAGATCTTTGAAGACGGTGCTCTGCTTTTGCCACATCTGATAATGCCGCGGATTCGCACCCGTATAAGTGGAGAACTTCTCCAGATATCGCACACGTTCCCAGACCACAACCAGCCGGCCGCTGTCTCGATAGTCCAGCGGCTTCAGCAGGACTCCGTCGACGATGCTGAAGATTGCCGTGGTCGCACCGATTCCTAGCGCCAGCGTCAACACCGCTGTAAGGGTGAAGCCCGGCGACTTGCGTAGCTGTCGCAGAGCGTACCGCAGATCCTGGGCTAGATTTTTCATGTTCTCTCCGGAATGGGAACGACAGATGCCCGATGTTTAGAAAGCAATCGTCTGACCAAACGGGAGGTGTTTTATCCGGCTTGTTTGCAGGGAATTATGGCGTAAGAGCCCATGTGTGTCCGTTGTGGCTGATCGGATTTAGAAAAGCCTGTTCGTAATTGGACAGAATTATTCGGTTGGTGCTGAGAGATTCCTCGCAGGCTATTCGGCGCGGAGGGCCCGCATGGGTTCGACGGATGCGGCTCTGCGGGCGGGGACGAAGCAGGCCACTATCGCGGCGAGGAGCAGGAGAAGAGCTACGGAGGCGAATACGGAGAGGTCGATTTTGCCTACTCCGTAGAGGGTGCTTTGCATTCCGCGGCCTACGAAGTATGCGCCGACGAGTCCGAGAGCCAGGCCGATGCCGGCGAGGGCGATGCCTTCGCGGACGATGAGGGAGACGACGCGGCTGCGGTTTGCGCCGAGGGCCATGCGGAGGGCGATCTCGTGCGAGCGCTGGGCCACGGAGAAGGACATGACCCCGTAGACGCCGAGGGCGGCGAGCAGAAGCGCTACGACGGCGAAGCAGACGAAGAGGATGAGGGTGAAGCGGTCGTTGGAGAGGACGAGGTCGCGGACCTGATCCATGGAGCGCGGTTCGGCGAGGGCGATCTCCGGATCGACGGAGTGGACGGCGGCGGAGATGCTTTTGATCATGGCCTCCGGGTCGTTGGCGGTGCGGACTCCGATGGATGCGCCGGGCCAGGGGATTTGCCAGAAGGGAATCTGCATCTCGGGACGGTCTTCACGCAGGCCGCCGCTACGGACGTTGTGATAGACGCCGACGATCTGCCAGTCTATGGTAGGACCGAGTTTGGTGACGCCGGGGATGAGTTGCTCGACGGAGATGCGCTGCTGGAGCGGGTCGGAGCCTTTGAGGAACTTCTTGACGAAGTCTTCGTTGACGACGGCGACTTTGACGCTGGAGGCGGTGTCTTGCTCGTTGAAGGCGCGGCCGTTGACCAGGCGAATTCCGAAGGTTTGAAAGAAGCCGGGGGTGGACATTCCGAAGCCCGTCAGAGGGCGCATGGAGGGATCGTTGAAGGCGGGTTTGCCGACGATGGTAAAGGGCATGCCGAAGCCGGCGCCGAATAGGGGCATCCCGGTGGAGGCAGAGGTGGCGGAGATGCCGGGGACTGCGTTGATGCTGGAGAGCATTTGTCGGTAGTAGGCGACGATCTTTTCGGGGTCTTTGGGGCGCGAGTCGGGGACGGGGAGGAAGAAGGTGAGGATGTGGTCGGTCTGGAGGCCGAGGTCGACACGGAGGAGGTTGAGGAAGCTGTGGATGGCGAGGCCGGCTCCGGCGAGAAGGGCAAGGGCGAGGGCGAACTCTCCGATAACGAGGCTTTGGCGGAGTCGGTGACGGCTGGCTCCGGTGCCGGAGCGTCCACCCTCTTTGAGGGATTCGCCGGGATCGATGCGGGAGGCGTACCAGGCGGGGGCGCTGCCGAAGAGCAGTCCGGCGAGGGTGGTGGAGGCGAGGGTGAAGATGAGGATGGGGATGTTGAGGTGGAGGTCGGCCTCGGAGGGTAAGGTGTTGCGGGGCATGATGGCCACCAGTGCACGGAGCATCGCGTAGCCCATGCCGATGCCGAGGAGACCGCCGGCGAAGGCGAGCAGGAGGCTCTCGGTGAGGAGTTGGGTGAAGATGGCTCGACGGCTGGCTCCCAGGGCGGTTCGGACGGCGAGCTCTTTTTGCCGGGCCATGCCGCGGGCGAGGAGGAGGTTGGCCACGTTGACGCAGGCGATGAGCAGGATGAAGGCGACGGCTCCGAGGAGGAGCCAGAGGGTCAGCTTGCGGTCGCTGGGAAGGAAGTCGTTCTGGAGGGGTTCGACCATGACTCCCCAGCCTTTGTTGCTCTTGGGGTAGGCTTCGGCGATGTGTTTGGCGACGTTATCCATGTCGGCTTGCGCCTGCTGGATGGTTACGCCGGGTTTGAGGCGGCCGATGGAGAGAAGCCAGTGGAAGTCGTGGTTGAGCTGCTCGGGTTTGAAGACGAGAGGAACGGTGACCTGGGCGTTACCGCGGTCGGCGAGGCCTGGGACTAGGACTCCGACGACGGTGTAGGGTTCGCCGTTGATGCGCATGGTGTGGCCGACAAGCTTTGGATCGGCGCCGAGGTGCGACCAGAGCTTGTGGGTGAGGATGACGACGTGGTTCTTGCCGTCGACGCCTTCTTCGGGGAGGAAGTCGCGGCCGAGAAAGAAGGGGCGGCCGAGCATGTTGTAGTAGCCGGCGGTGACTTGCTGTCCGTCGATGTTTTCGGGCTGCTCGGCGCTGGCGATGTTGAAGGAGCCGCCGGTGACGGCTTTGAGATCCTGGAAGGAGGAGTTTTGCTGCTTCCAGTCGGTGAAGTCTCCGGCGGAGATGCCGTTGCGGAAGGTCTTGATCTTCGACCAGACGACGACCAGTTGTTGGGGCTGGGGATAGGGCAGGGGAGCCAGGAGGGTCGCGTAGTCTACCGTGAAGATGGCGGTATTGGCGCCGATGCCCAAGGCGAGCGTGAAGAGGATGGTGAGGGTGAGGCCGGGATTCTTCCACAGCATGCGCAGGGTGTAACGGAGATTGCGGAGAAGATTCTGCATCGAACGCCTCAGGATTGGTGTCGTATGGAGCAGCTACGGACTTCGAAGGTTCTTTGTTCCGGTTTCAATTAAGATACGGCTAACTTTTTCTGTTTTAAGGCTTTGGGGCTGAGACTTGAGGATTCTTTCCGTAAGACGTCCCGAGGTGGAAATCGTTCGCTGGTCGACTGAAAAAAATGAAGGCGGATTCCCACATAGGCTTTCCGCGGTCGGTCGATGTGATGGGCGTCACAGTGTTGTGATGTTTTGCTGAGCGAGTGGGAGTAGGCTGGGCGTATGGGTTCGTTGTTCTTGGGGATGCCACTCCATACGGCTCGGATCGGATCTATCCTATTTGCAACTCACTGCGGGCGTCTTCGCCTGCCTGTTCGCGAAATGAAGAATCAGGAGATTTTAATGTCACCTATCGCCTCTGAGTCGCCTCTGAGTTCTACCCTCGATCCAAATGCACAACCCTTACAGGCGGATGAGTTAAGGAAGATCGACGCTTACTGGAGGGCTTGTAATTACCTTTGCGCGGGGATGCTGTACCTGCGCGAGAATCCGCTGTTGCGGGAGCCGTTGAAGGCGGAGCACATCAAGAACCGGTTGCTGGGGCACTGGGGATCGGATCCGGGGCAGACGTTTACGTGGGTACATCTGAACCGGCTGATTAAGAAGTACGACCTGAATGTGGTCTATGTCTCGGGGCCGGGGCATGGGGCGCCGGCGACTTTGTCGAACAGCTATCTGGAGGGGGTCTACTCCGAGGTCTATCCGGATAAGAGCGAAGATCTTGACGGGATGCAGCGGTTCTTCAAGCAGTTCTCATTTCCGGGTGGGATCGGGAGCCATTGCACTCCGGAGACTCCGGGCTCGATTCATGAGGGCGGGGAGCTGGGGTACAGCCTTTCGCATGGGTTTGGCGCGGCGTTCGATAATCCGGACCTGATTGTGACGGTGGTGGTGGGCGATGGCGAGGCGGAGACGGGGCCGTTGGCTACGAGCTGGCACTCCAACAAGTTTCTGAACCCGATCCGAGATGGCGCGGTGCTGCCAATACTGCACCTGAATGGTTACAAGATCGCGAACCCTACGATTCTGGCGAGGATTCCAGCGCAGGAGCTGGAGTATCTGTTCAAGGGTTTGGGGTGGACTCCATATGTGGTTGAGGGCGACGACCCGGCGGTGATGCATCAAAAGATGGCCACGGTGATGGAGCATTGCATCAACGAGATTCGCGCGATCCAGGAGAATGCACGCAAGACCGGATCGACCGAGCGGCCTTATTGGCCGATGATCATTCTGCGGACGCCGAAGGGGTGGACGGGGCCGAAGGAACTGGACGGACACAAGATTGAGGGGTCGTGGCGGGCGCACCAGATTCCGATTTTGGATCCGGTGACGAATCCGGCGCACCTGAAGCAGGTGGAGACGTGGTTGCGAAGCTACAAGCCGGAGGAGCTCTTCGATCAGAAGGGCACGCTGATTCCGGAGTTGAGGGAGATGGCTCCGGTGGGGACGAGGCGAATTTCGGCGAATCCCCATGCGAATGGCGGAACGCTGCTGAAGCCGTTGGTGTTGCCGGAGTTTCGCGACTACGCGCTGAAGGTGGAGAGGCCCGGACAGGAGGAGGTCTCTTCGACTGATACGCTGGCGCATTTTTTGCGCGACGTGATGAAGAGGAACATGACGAACTTCCGCGTGTTCGGACCGGATGAGACGGCTTCCAACAAGCTGCAGGTGATCTACGAGGCGAGCGGCAAGACGTGGATGGAGGAGACGAAGCCTGAGGATGCGGATGGAGGCGATCTCTCGCCGGATGGCCGGGTGATGGAGATGCTGAGCGAGCATACGCTGGAGGGCTGGTTCGAGGGGTATGTGCTGACGGGCCGCCATGGATTCTTCTCTTCGTATGAGGCGTTCGTCCACATCATCGACTCGATGTTCAACCAGCATGCGAAGTGGTTGGAGAAGAGCAAGCTGGAGCTGCGGTGGAGGGCTCCGATCGCTTCGATCAATCTGTTGATTACGTCGCTGGTGTGGAGGCAGGATCATAACGGATTTACGCACCAGGATCCGGGTTTTCTCGACGTGGTGACGAACAAGAGCCCGGAGGTAACGCGGATCTATCTTCCACCGGATGCGAACTGTCTGCTGAGCGTGGGAGACCACTGCTTGCGGAGCCAGAACTACATCAACGTAATCGTCGCGGACAAGGCGCCCCATCTGCAGTATCTGGATATGGATACGGCGGTGAAGCATTGCACGAAGGGGATCGGGATCTGGGACTTTGCCAGCAACGACCAAGGGCAGGAGCCGGATGTGGTGTTGGCGTGTGCTGGCGATATTCCTACGTCGGAGTCGCTGGCCGCGGTGGCGATTCTGCGGGAGCGCTGCCCGGAGCTGAAGATACGGTTCGTGAACGTGGTGGATCTGTTCCGGCTGATGCCGGAGACGGAGCATCCGCATGGCTTGTCGGATCGTGAGTTCGACAGCTTGTTTACGAAGACCAAGCCGGTGATCTTCAACTTCCATGCGTATGCTTCACTGATTCACAAGTTGACGTACCGGCGGGCGAATCATTCCAACTTCCATGTGCGCGGATATAAGGAGAAGGGCAATATCAACACACCGCTGGAGTTGGCGATCTTAAATCAGGTCGACCGGTTCAATATCTCGATCGATGTGATCGACCGGGTTCCGGGGCTGCAGGAGAAGGCAGCGCATACGAAGGAGTGGCTGAAGGGCGAGATCATCGACAGCGTTAACTATGCGCATGAGAATGGGATCGATCGGCCGGAGATGCGGGGATGGAAGTGGCCTTTCTAGCCGCAAAGGCTTAACACCGATTTTACGGATTACACCGATAAAGACGGATAAAGTGGCTGCTGGTCTTTGGACTGGTGGCCATTTTTTTGTTTTTGATTGCTGTGGTTTCTATGTTTTTAGGAGGGTTGGGGCGAGATCTTTTAGGGCGATGCCGGCGAGTTGGCGGCGGTGGGCTTCGTTGGCGAGGGCTGCGATTTTGATGGCGGCGGTTGGGTAGTCGAGGCCCTGTGGACGAATGTTGGAGACGCAGTTGCGTTCGGCGTCGGTTCGTCCGGGACGGGGGGCGAAGGTGAGGTATGCGCCAAGGGAGTCGGGGGAGCTTAGGCCGGGGCGCTCGCCGATGAGGAGCAAGCTTAGGTCAGCGTGGAGGGCTTGACCGATGGGGTCTCCGATGGCGACGCGTGCTTGTTCGACGATGACGATAGGGGTGAGGATGAATTGGGCGATGAGAGGTAGGAGTTCGTCGAGGAGAGGGATGACGTGGCGGTCTAAGGCGAGGGCGGAGAGACCGTCGGCGAAGATGATGGCGAGGGTGTCGCGCTGCGAAGATGGGACATAGGTGGCGAGTTGGGTCACGGAGGCTGGGTTTAGGGTGCGGCCAAGGTCGGGGCGGCGGAGGTAGGTAGCGCGGTCGGGGGCGGCGGACTTGAGGGTGATGACCGGGAGGTTACGGGTGCGGAGGGCTTCGAGGAGCGAGGGGAGGCTGAGGGTTGCGTGGACGGCGTCGCGGGCTTGAGCGTGGGCGAGTGCGAAGTCGAGGGAGTCGCGGGTAGAGAGACTGACGCCGTTGCGGGTGAGGGCGACGCGGGCGGAGGTGTAGTCGCGCAGGTCGAGCGACGGTATGGGGACCGAAGGTAGTTCGCTCATCGCGACTCCGAGAGAGTGGACTTATACCGATCTCAGTGTAGACGGTGTCGCACCTGCCGAGAGTAATTCTCCTACAACCTTGCAGGAGAATGCTCTAGTGGCCGGCGGGAGCTTTGCCTCCGACTTTGAAGTATTTCGTGACGAGGACGAGGGGGGCAACGATGAGAGTAATGATGCCGATGAGATGAAAGCAATCCATGAAGGCCAGAAACTGGGTTTGGGCGTGGAGCTGATTGTAGTAGCGCGCGTATGCGGCGTTGACTGCGTCTGCGTGCGAGAAGCCCTGCGACTGGAGGTAGGCAGTAGTCCGATGGATGGACTGCTGGAGGTAGTGTGTGGAGGAGGTGAGGTTGGAGCCGACGCTGGACTGATGGAAGTTCTGACGGCGCTCGCTGACGGTTGTGAAGAAGGCGATTCCGAAGCTACCACCCCAGTTGCGGAAGAAGTTGGTGAGTGAGGAGGCGCGGTTGTTCTGGGCAGGACTGAGTTGGGAGTAGCTGATGACGGTGAGCGGAACGAAGAAGAAGGCGTAACCCAGTCCCTGGAGTCCGCGGGCGAGGGCATAGTGCTGATAGTCGGTGTCGAGGTTGAAGTGACTGAAGTGGAGGAAGGAGATGCCCACGACGAGGACGGCTCCGAAGAGCAGAAGGCGCGGGTGGATGATGCCGCGCTGGACGAGTTGGGCGCCGACAGGGGAGAGCAAGGTGATGACGAAGGCGCCAGGCCCGAGGACGAGGCCAGCGTCGGTGGCGCGGTAGCCGTAGAGGGACTGCAGCATCTGCGGAATCATGGTGGTGGAGGCCCACAGACCGAATCCGAAGAGAAAGTAGAAGACGTTGGATATGGCGAAGTTGCGAATTTTGAGGAGACGCAGGTCGATGATGGGGTCTTTCTGATTGAGCTCCCAGAAGACTGCGGCGGTGAGGCTGGCAGCGCCGATGACGAACATCCAGATAATGAAGGGAGAGCCGAACCAATCGTCGATTTGACCGCGATCGAGGAGAATCTCAAGGCAGGCTGAGCCCAGGCCGATGAGGCCGATGCCGACGCCGTCGATGTGAAGCTTGCCGTTGACGCGGACATTTTTACGCTCTTCTTCGAAAGAAGGTGGGTCGTGAACGAAGCGGTTGGTCAGGAAGAGGGAGAGGATTCCGATGGGGATGTTGATGAGAAAGACCCAGCGCCATGTGTAGTTGTCGGTGATCCAACCGCCGAGGACGGGGCCGATGGCGGGGGCGGTGACGATGGCTACGGTATAGAGGGCAAAGGCTGAGGCGCGTTGCGCGGGAGGAAAGGTGTCGACGAGGATGGCCTGTTCGACGGGGGCGAGGCCTCCTCCTCCGATGCCCTGAAGGATGCGGCTGATGAGCATGATGCCGAGGCTGGGGGCGAGGCCGCACATCAAGGATGTGATCGTGAAGAGAGCGACGCAGGCCATGTAGTAGTTCTTGCGGCCGAAGACGCGGCTGAACCACGCGCTCATCGGCAGGACGACGGCGTTGGCGACGAGGTAGGTGGTGATGATCCAGGTGACTTCGTCGAAGCTGCGGCCGAGACCTCCGGCGATGTGGGGCAGTGAGACATTGGCGATGGAGGTATCGAGCAACTCCATGAAAGTCGCGAGGGTGACGGTGAGTGCGATTACCCAGGGATTAACGGCTCGTCTGGTCCGCGGTGGAGAGGTCGTGGCCTCTCCTGTCGTTGCTGTTGCGGGCATAGCATTTTTATCCTAATCAGCCTCGATTTGGAACCGGGCGGTCTCTTTGGTTTAGAGGGTCTCGGGAAGGGAGCGGATGTTTTTAATTTATCTGACGGGCTGGTCCGATTTTTTGCTGATTTTTATGGGGTTCCGGACTTCCATTTCGAGATAAGCGTCCAGGAATTCGAGGGTGTTGTGGAGGCCGCGGTCGGAGCGCTCGATGCGACTGATGAGCATTCCGCCTTCCAGACCTGCGATGAGGACGGAAGCGACTTTCAGGGGATCAATATTGGGGCGTATGGTTCCCGCAATGATGCCTTCGTTGAGGATGTTTTCCAGAAGCGACTTCCAGTTACGAAGAGCCTTCCGGACTTTTTCACGGAGGATCGGGTTTCCATCGTCGGAGTCTACGGCGGTGTTTAGCAGAGGGCAGCCACCGGGGAGACGAGGGCGGGAGACGAAGTTGGCAATGTATTGTTTGAGGCGGTCGACGTGGTTTGGGATCTCGTCGAGCTTTTGGCGGCGATGGGTCGAGGTAAGAGTCCATGCGAAGTCGAAGGCTTCAGCAGCGAGTTCTTCCTTACTGCCGAAGTGCCGGTAGATGCCGCCTTTTTCGAGGCCGGTCGCAGACATGATGTCCTGGATGGAGCATCCTTCGTAGCCACGTTGATTGAAGAGCGGAGCAGCTTGCGCGATGATGCGTTGCCGGGTTTCTTCGCCTTTACTCATGGGCACCTTAGGTGATTTTGCCGAGACAAGATGAAACCGTCCGGTCTCTATTTTAGCATCTCGGTAGAGTAGGTTTTGATTAGAGTTTTGAGATCAGGTTCGGGAGGGAGAGGCGTTTGGGGTGCGAGGAGGTCAGCCACGTTTCGAACTCGGGGGCGGGACGAAGGTGGAGGAGGGTGCGGAGGTAGAGGGCGTCGTGGAATGAGGTGGACTGGTAGTTGAGCATGATGTCGTCGGCTCCGGGGACGCCCATGATGTAGTTGACGCCTGCGGTCCCGAGCATGGTGAGGAGAGCGTCCATGTCGTCGTTGTCGGCTTCGGCGTGATTGGTGTAGCAGATGTCGCAGCCCATGGGCAGGCCGAGGAGCTTGCCGCAGAGATGATCTTCGAGTCCGGCGCGGAGGATCTGCTTGCCGTCGTAGAGGTACTCGGGACCGATGAAGCCGACGACGGTGTTGACGAGCATAGGAGAGAAGTGGCGAGCAACAGCGTAGGCGCGGGCTTCGAGAGTTTGCTGGTCGACTCCGTGGTGGGCGTTGGCACTGAGGGAACTGCCCTGACCGGTCTCGAAGTACATGATGTTTTCGCCGCCTGTTTCGTCCGAGATGCCGCCGCGTTTGAGGCTGCGGGCCATCTGATGAGCCTCGTCGATGAGAGAGAGGCTGACGCCGAAGCTGGTGTTGGTAGCTTCGGTGCCGCCGATGGATTGGAAGAGGAGGTCGAGGGGAGCGCCCTGCTGCATGGCTTGCATCTGGGTGGTGATGTGCGCGAGGACGCAGGATTGGGTGGGGATGGCGAAGCGGCAGCGAGCTTGATCGATGAGGCGCAGCAGCGTGGTGACGGTGGCGGGGGAGTCGGAGACGGGGTTGATGCCGATGACGGCGTCGCCGGAGCCGAGGAGGAGGCCGTCGAGGATGGAGGCGGCGATGCCTGCGGGGTCGTCGGTGGGGTGATTGGGCTGGAGGCGCGTGGAGAGACGTCCGGGGAGGCCGACGGTAGTGCGAAAGCGGGTGACGACGGAGATCTTGCGAGCGACGAGGACGAGGTCCTGCAGGCGCATGAGCTTGGAGACGGCGGCTGCCATCTCTGGCGTGAGACCGAGGGCCAGGGCGGCGAGGCGCTCGGTGGTGGCCTGGTCGGAGAGGAGCCAGTCGCGGAGTTCGCCTACGGTGAAGGAGGCGATGGGGGCGAAGGCTTCTACGGAGAGGGTGCTTTGGCTGGTATCCAGGATGAGGCGAGTGACTTCGTCGGACTCGTAGGGGACGATGGGCTCATGGAGGAAGGCGGTGAGGGGAAGGTCGGCGAGGGCGATCTGGGCGGCGATGCGGTGTTGGGCGCTGGAGGCGGCGATGCCGGCGAGGATGTCTCCGGAGCGTGCGGGGGTGGCCTTGGCGAGGAGGTCGGCAAGGGTAGCGAAGGTGTAACGGACGCTGCCGATGGTGTGGGCGTAGGGCATCTGGCTCCTACGCTAGCAGATAGCGTGGGGGGCAACCGTCTTGGCAACCGGATATTAAAGATTTTTAGTGTGGGGTTGTTGTGGTGCTGCCTTGGGAGGTTGCCGGCGCAGGGGTGGGCTTTGGAGCTGCCTTCTTGCGTTTCTTTGGTGGAGCCGGAGGTGGTGGCGCAGGTGGCGTGGGCGGCGGCGGAGGGGGAATTGCACGGAGAGCGGCCTGAAGGTCAGCGACCTGTTTATCTTGAGCTAGAGCGGCAGATTGCAGGCGGTCGCCAAGAGCGCGGCGAGCTTCGTCGAGACTGGCTGTGGCTTGATCGAGTGCGGCGCTCTGCGGACCGGGAGAGGCTAATTTTGCCACTTGCGTGACGCGCAGAAGGACGTCGTAAAGCGCTTCGATGTTGCGAAAGGCAGGCAAGATTCGGGAGACGGAGTTGGGTGCCGCGTCTGCGGTGGAGAGTAACGAAGGGAGGGTGGTGTCCAGATCGCGGTGGATGGAGCTGAGGTTGGCGTCCGTCTCCTCGCGTATGACGTTGGAGGCCTTCCACTTTTCGAGCCGTAGGGTTCCGAGTGTCTGTTGAAGATTATCTAAGGCAGGTTGAAGGATCGAGGAGGCGGTTAGCGCTGGCTGTTGGGGTGGCGCCGAGGTAGGTGCGGCCGCAGCGTTGGTGGGAGTCTGGGCCTTCGAGATGGTCGTGATCTCGAAGGATGCGAGGAGAAGGGCTGATGTAAGGAATCGTGTGACGATTACAGTCATCGGAATATCTTGCGACCTGCCGACCTGCAAACGCAACCTCGACTGTCGTCAATCGCAACAGCGACGAGGCTTCAGGCAGGATCTTCTTTGAGTTAGTTAGTGCAAACTACTGCATCTAAGTGAGTTACTTATTCGTAAAATTAGACTTGAAGTTGGCGGCGCGGACCGGACTCGAACCGGCGCATCAGGGCCGATCGACCCTTCCCTTACCCCTTGGGTACCGCGCCTTGTTTGTACGTATGAATTGTCCATGCGATGCCAATTGCAATGACGGGTATCGTCAAGAGTTGGCCCTTGCTCATCCATGTCCAGTACACTGGTTGCCCAAGATCTGGCTGACGCCAGAACTCATCTATGAAGCGGCCCACTCCGTAGGCGATGCATACGACGGCGGTGGTCAGCCCGGGCTTGCTAGTTCTGGCATAGGTCCATTGAGCGATGAGGAATACGAGTAAGCCTTCCATAACGGCTGCATACAGTTGACTCGGATGTCGAGGGGCATCGATTCCGTTGACGAGTGGCGCATCAGGAAAGATTACGGCCCAGGGAACAGATGCGGGCCTGCCCCATAGCTCTCCATTGATAAAGTTTGCGATGCGCCCAAACGCAATCCCAAGTGGACCTACTACTGCCGC
Organism: Granulicella sp. dw_53; assembly: GCF_018449545.1. Taxonomy (GTDB): domain Bacteria; phylum Acidobacteriota; class Terriglobia; order Terriglobales; family Acidobacteriaceae; genus Edaphobacter. The sequence goes on from NZ_JAAVUR010000005.1 coordinate 52,303, forward strand.
CGCATCGAGGAAGAGCCGAGGATCTAGATTCTGCTGATAGGCGTAGATGCAGATGGCAAGAACAAGGCCAAGGATGCCGCCGTGACTGGCCATTCCGCCATGCCAGATGGCGACTATCTCCATTGGATGAAGGAATACTTCGTGGGCGTTATAGAAGAAGCAGTAGCCAAGTCTTCCACCTATCATGACTCCTATTGCGCAATAGGTAATGAATGTCGGAACCTGATCGTCGGAGATTGGTAGACGACCTTGCCTTGCCCATCGTGAAAAGATCCAGGCTGCAACGATGAATGCTAGAAGGTAGGCAAATCCGTACCATCGGATACCGAGACCTCCAGAGAAGTGAACTATCCAGGGATCGAGATCGTCGACCCAGTATTGCCGGTGCGTAATGTCGTCAACTAATACGTGCATGTGAGAACTCCAGGAAGAGGTACAAGTCGTATGAAAGCAACAGCCCTAAAGCATCTTGGGTTTACCCGGCAACATGGACGTGGCTGTCTTTGTCTCGACTTGCCCGCGCGAACCCCAGATTCGAAGTGCTACCAAGCCGGCAAAGACGGTGCAGCCCATCGGTAAGGCGATACGATCCATGTCCATTTGCAATAGTTCCGCACCACCCAATCCGAAGGAGAAGATGACCACGAAGATTCCCAAAGCTTGCGACGCACGCAAAGCCCGTTTTTCTCCGGAGATGGAATTGCTTTGCGTTCGAGAGGCCAGGTATCCATCGGCTCCATCGACGAGCATCATGCCGCTGGAGAACATGATGCCGAGTATCCAGGGATTCAGATCGGCGGCGAGGACAAGGGCAGAGAGCTGGCTTGCTGTCTCAAAGCCGGCTCCGAACATGATCCCGACGATGAGGGGACTTGTGAACCGAAGTCGAGAGATGCCAAAGTGGCGATGGGTGGCTGGGTATTTCAAGCGCCAAAGGTTAAGCATACCCAATGAGATCAGCAGCCACGGAGCGTAGGGCTCCACCTTCCGGGCGAGGAGACCACCTATGCCGACAGCCAGCAAAGTGACTAGTGCGCCGTGTCCTATGGCGAACAGGATGCCGTTCCAACGTGAGGGCCTGATACGGGAGAGCCCGTCGATTGCTGCGAGGTGATCTGGATCGACACCATGACGCAGACCCAGGGCCACTGCAAAAGTAAGAAGGGCGGAGTGAGTCATTGGAGGCTCCCCGCAATCTGATAGAGCCAACGATCGTTCGTTACATGGCTACCGTGCATCGCAGGTTGCTCCGTCTCGATAAGCAGCCAGCCGATGTGAATCGAACTCCTTTGGGAGAGAAAGTAACTCGTCTGCAAGTTTGGATTGCTCCGCCCAGTCAGCAAGCATCGCGTACTGTTTTTGTTGCGAGATGTTAGCGAGCCATTGGGTTCCTTCAGCGCTGGTAATCAGGATTACGTTCGGCACATCGCAAGGACCGAGGCATCCGCTGATTGTCAGATGAACCCGTTTTAGGAGTCCACGATACTTCCACTCCTGCTTAAGCCATTCGACCGGAACCTCAGGATGCCCTTTATGAGTCTGTCCGCAACAGCAACCGTTACAGATGTTGATCTGGCCCAATAATGGGCGTTTGGTTGAGACGGGTGCGAGGGGTTGAGGGAACATGACTAGACTTGACATATTGATAACGATACATCAATCTCATTAAAGAGGAAGTGTCTGATGGATTTATTTACTCCTCGCGATGCCCGGTACTCCAAGCGTGTAAGCGAGATTAAAACGCAGGTCCAGAACCAGCTTGGGCTGACAGAAGACGCGACTGTCATGGTCACTGAGCTGGCTTGCCTAGAGGATGGATGTCCGCCGATCGAAACCGTCATTGCCGTCTTTCAGACCGCCACGCCGCGGCTCCAGTTCAAGTTGCACCGCTCTATAGATCAAATTACAGAGCGGGGCGTACAGGAGATATGCAAGAGGAAAATCAACCAAGTATCGGAGATGGATCATGGAAGTTGCCGTAGCTAAGAAAGACTCTCGCGTTCCTGTAACTGTACTTACAGGGTTTCTCGGTTCAGGGAAGACCACCTTATTGAATCGCATCCTTACGGAGGAGCATGGGAAGCGCATCGCCGTTATTGAAAATGAGTTCGGCGAGGTGGGCGTAGACCAGGAACTCGTGATCGGGGCCGAAGAAGAGATCTTCGAGATGAACAACGGCTGCATCTGTTGCACAGTGCGGGGAGATTTGATTCGCATTCTAGGTAACTTGATGAAGCGCCGCGATAAATTCGATTACATCCTGGTCGAAACTACCGGCATGGCGGATCCTGGCCCCGTTGCGCAAACATTCTTCGTCGATGACGAGATGCAGACTAAGCTTCGGCTCGACGGTATTGTGACGCTTGTGGACGCGAAGCATGTCTGGCAGCATATCGACGATTCTGACGAAGTGAAGGAGCAGATCGCCTTCGCGGACGTGATTCTCCTTAACAAGATCGATCTCGTTACGCCGGACGATTTGAATCGATTGGAGGCTCGCATTCATTCTATGAACGCTGCCGCGAAGATCTATCGCACACAAAATGCAGAGACGGAGATCGATGCCGTCCTTAACGTGGGAGGCTTCAATCTCGACCGTGCACTTGAGGTCGATCCGAAGTTTATGGAGCCTGAGTATCCGTTTGAGTGGGCCGGTATTTATTCGCTCTCGGCTGGCTCCTATCGACTTAGCCTTGAGATTGGTCCCGACCCGACGATGTCTTTCGCTTGTCTTCCGGTTGGAGCCTCTACCCGAGAGGCACTAGCATCCGTCGAGATGGATGCGGTACTCCTCTTCTCGGAGAAAGAGAAATCGATAACTTCGGGGAGCAAGATTGTGTCCGGTGGAACCCACTACGAGCTGCTGTTGAGTGGAAAGGCCGCTGAATTCGAGATTGAAATTGTGATGGATGGACAGTATGCGTTCTTTACCGAGCATCGTCCGGAGGAGTTTCAGACCGCTCTCTATAGCCGGGATGTTCTTGTTGCACCAACGCTGCAACATGAATACAAGCCGGATCACGAACATGATGAAGCAGTTTCTTCCGTAGGAATTACGACTCCGGGTGACTTAGACAAGCGCAAGTTCAATCAATGGATGAGCGGACTTCTCCAAACTCAGGGAACGGATATCTTTCGTATGAAGGGGGTTCTGAGCTTTCAAGGAGAGCAAGCCCGCTTTGTCTTTCAGGGGGTACACATGCTCTTCGATGGACGCCCGGATCGTCCGTGGAAAGAGGCAGAACGACACAACCAGCTTATTTTTATTGGACGAAACCTGGATCGGCATGCACTCAATGAGAGGTTCAAGGCATGCCTGGTGTAATCAACAAGCATTCCCCAGAACATACTGAGTCGCTCTCTCCCTTCTGGCATACGTCACTGGATGAATCCGCAATCTCAACGGCGTGGTCTTCGGATGGAGCGTTACTTGCCGCAGCGTCTGCGAGTGGTTCTATCTATGTCGTTGACGTCCCGAACCAGTGGCGAGTTCAAAAGTGGCTGGGGCATCAGTTTGGTGCTACGGCAGTAGTCTGGCATCCGCAGGATGCGTTGCTCGCCAGTGCCGGTCAAGATGGCAAAGTGCGATTCTGGAGAGCGAACGAGCATCGTTCGGTGAAGGTCCTAGATTGCGGGGATGAATGGGTGGAGCATGTTGCCTGGTCTTCTTCCGGTCGTTACCTTGCTACTGCGGCTGGACGCAAGCTGAAGTTGTGGAATAAGGATGGCGAGTTAGTTCGAACTTATCCAGACCATCCTCATACGATCGCCGCAATCGCATGGAAGACTGACTCTGACGAACTTGTGTCTGCCTGTTACGGGCTACTGCAGTTCTGGCGACAGGAGGCGGAAAGACCTCACCAGACATTTTCGTGGAAAGGGTCGATGCTATCGCTTGCCTGGAGTCCTGATGGCAGATATCTCTGCCATGGCAATCAGGATGCTACGGTCCATTTCTGGATTGTTCGATTTGGCAAAGAACTCCAGATGTGGGGTTATCCGACTAAGGTGAGAGAGTTAGCCTGGGATCGCCGTTCCCGCTATCTTGCGACGGGCGGAGGTTCTTCCATTACAGTGTGGGATTGCTCAGGGAAAGGGCCGGCACATACAAAGCCGACTGTGCTCCATCATCATAGGGTTCCTGTTACCAGGTTGGCCTATCAACGGTCGGGTTCGACTTTGGCGTCCGGGTGTGGGCAAGGGATGCTGGCTCTCTGGAAGCCAAGCAAGCGGGAGAGTCCTGATGCTATCGGCTTTTTAAAGGGTTCCATCACAGACATGGCGTGGTCTCCAGGCGACAGCTTTCTAGCTGTGACTGCGGAGGACGGGAGTCTGGCTGTTTACTCCTGCCCTTGATGGATCTTTCGTTCAGGCTGAAGCTTTTTCGACGAGGATAGAAGCCCGTCGAATAAGTGCATGTTAGCGTTTCATTTGAATATATTGTCTTCACAACCTGCTACCAATTTGATCTAAGTCGCGCTATAGTTTGAGGTATGTACGCAAAAATGACAACCCTGCCCGGAAGAATATCGTGGAGATTGCTCCTCGGTCTTTTGTGCATTGGATTGGTCATTCTTGGAGGCACGTTATCCGTCTCACACTCCCATACACAGGGTGATGAGACACATGCCGATTGCGCGCTCTGCGTGACGGCTCATGTGGTGGTTCAACCAGTAACTGCTTATGTCGTGGTTGATATCGCCCAGGTTTTTACACCTATAGAAGTCCCGCCCTCTTCGGCCCCTTCTCAGAACATCTTTCGGTTTGCGCTCTTCACTCGCCCCCCACCTGTAAACGCCCTTCTCTCGTAGAACGCGTTTTTAAAAATCAGGTTTAGCTCTGGGAGGTAGTGTATGAACACATCGATCCGACGTGTCTTGTCGTCGATAATTTTCTTCGTTTTTTTGTGGCCAGTTATAGGTCTTTTTGCTCAATCTGCTGGTAACTCGGGTTCCATTTATGGAGTTGTTACCGATAGTTCCGGGGCGGCTTTATCCGGTGCTAACGTTACCATCGAAAACGTTGTTAGTGGTTATAGAAGAGATACAAAGGCAGACACGGCGGGCCACTATCAATTTACTAACCTTCCCCTGAATCCTTACCATCTTGTGGTCTCGTCCTTCGGCTTTGAGAACTCTGTACAGGATATCGATGTTCGTTCGTTGGTTCCGCTTAATCTGACGACTGGGTTGAAGGTCGGTACGGCATCGACCGTTGTCACCGTCGATAGCGGCGATCTGCTGGAGAACGATTCCACCTTTCACACGGATGTGGATCGTGGTCTCTTTGACAAGCTTCCACTTGAGAGCCAGTCTTCGTCGTTGAGCTCGTTAGTGACCCTGGCGTCTCCTGGCGTTGCCGCAGATTCAAATGGACTTTTCCACGGGTTGGGCGATCACGCTTCGAATTCGTTCTCAATCGACGGCCAGCCGATCACTGATCAGCAGAGCAAGGTGTTTTCGAATCAGATCCCTTCCAAATCGGTTCAGTCTCTTGAAGTAATCTCCGGTGCTCCTCCGGCTGAGTTCGGGGGCAAGACCAGCCTGGTGATCCAGGTGACTACCCGGTCAGGCCAAGGCGTGACGACTCCAACGGGCGCGATTACTAGCTCCTATGGAACCTTCGGCTCGGCTACAGGATCCGTTGACCTTAGTTATGGTGGACCGCGATGGGGGAACTTTATCGAGGTCGATGGCCTTAACACCGGCCGATTTCTAGACCCTCCGGAGTTTGCGGTTTTCCACGACAAGGGAAATGAATTGAACGTCTTTGATCGTGTGGATCGCCAGTTGTCCGCAAAGGACTCCATCCACGTAAACTTCGGAGTAAGCCGTTCCTGGTTTCAGACTCCGAATGCCTTCGATAATTTGAATGTTTCTAACGTGGTGAGCGGGGGAGCAGGTAGTAACCCAATCTTCGGCAATTCCGGCGATACGGATCAACGCTCTAAGATTGTTACCTTCAATATTGCTCCGACTTACACACGTACCGTCGGTGCTTATTCGGTCTTCAATTTTGGTGCCTTCGTGCGTCGCGACGCTTATAACTACTACCCAAGCGCAAACCCGCTCGCGGATTTGGGTCCTATTCAGAGCCAATCCATCTCCCAGGATCGTTCCTTGACAAACACTGGCCTGCGTACGGACTACTCGTATGTGAAGGGTATTCATAACATCAAGATCGGTGCGGTCTATACGCAGACGTTTCTACGGGAACATGACAACCTGGGCATTGTGAACCCCACGTTTAATTCTCCGTGCGTCGATGGTACGGGTGCATCGCAACCCGGCTTTACCAGTCCGACCCAATGCGAAGACGCGGGCTTCGTCTCGAATGACCCTTCAATTGGAGGCTCTTATAACCCGGACCTCACTCCCTTCGATCTCACTCGTGGCGGCGGTCTTTTCAACTACTTCGGTCACACTGATGTGAAAGAGCTTGCTCTCTACGTGCAAGATCAGATCAAGACCGGCAACTGGCTCTTCAACATTGGCATGCGTGGCGATCTTTACAACGGTCTTACCGTAGCTCGCCAGGCAGAGCCAAGGGTCGGTGTGGCTTACACCATTAAGCAAACTGGCACGGTTTTGCGGGTATCGTACGCACGTACGCTGGAGAGTCCGTTCAACGAAAATCTAGTGCTTTCAAGCCAGGGTTGCGGGAACAACGTTCTAGCTCCTCTCCTGGCTTGCACTCCTGGTGTATCCACGACGCTTACGCCAGGCTTTCGCAATGAGTTTCATGCCGGACTGCAGCAGGCGTTTGGTAAGAATCTTGTTATAAGCGGCGACTACATTTGGAAATATACTCACAACGCATTCGACTTCAGCGTGTTGGGTAATACCCCGATTACCTTTCCTATCGATTGGCATAACTCCAAAATTCCAGGATTTGCTCTTCGTGCCGATGTCCCTAACTTCCACAATATCTCTGCCTTCGTCGTCATGTCCTCTGTGGCAGCGCGCTTCTTCCCGCCGCAAACTGCGGGTGCGGGAGCTACGGTTGGGAACGGAGGATTCCCTTTCCGAATCGATCACGATGAGAGGTATAACCAAACGACGCACGTTCAGTATCAGGTACCTGTAAAGCGTGGACCATGGATCGGTTTCAATTGGCGGTTCGATAGTGGTTTGACTGCCGGATCAGTGCCTTGCTACAACGTGACCGATCCTAATAGCCTTTGCAATCCTGCGAACAATGGACCTTCGATCACAATCAATGGGCAGCCGGGAGTTAATCTAACCGGGCTGACGGCTGACCAACAGTTTCAGGCTGGACTTACTTGTGCTGGTGTTAGAGCAACACCCACGGCAGGACTTACGCAGTGCCTTGCTGCGCAGCTTACTTCCAAACTGGTCGCCATCCCGGCGCCCGGTACGGAGAACGATGATAAAGACCCTCCGCGCATCCAAGCTCGAAACCTCTTCGATGCTTCTATTGGCGAGGACAATCTCTTCAATGGCGATAAGCGAAAGTGGAGCCTGCGTTTGACGGGTGTAAACATCACCAACAAATATGCCCTGTACAACTTTCTTTCAACTTTTAGCGGTACGCACTATGTGACACCGCGCGCGTTGACGGCTGAGTTGGGATTCCATTTTTAGCAGCTAAGGATAGAGCGCGTCTGGGCGTGATTTGAATCACGCCCAGACGCGTTTGTCGTTTCTTTTACAGAGATCTGCAGTTCTTCGCGATTTTCTCGCATCGCTGTAGAAACTATCGCCCCACGCCGTAAATTCCGTAACGGTCTCCCTTCGAATAGGCAATAAAATTAGTAAGATACTGAACGTTTTAGAGGATAGCGTTAAATTTTAGGGCGTGCTAACTAATCTTCTAGTTGCTTCGTCCAACTTTTGCGTCCAGATTTTTGGACATGCAAATCATGCCTCCGAAGCCCTCCAATACGTTGACCGAAGCCGAACTTCGCATCATGCGAATCCTATGGGCTCGAGGTGAGTCGCTTGTCAGCGATCTAGTCTCGGCCATGCCAGAGAGTGCGCCGCTTGCGTACACCTCAGTGCTGACTACAGTGCGCATTCTTGAGCAGAAGGGCTATGTAAAACACCGGCAGGAGGGGCGTGCTTTTCTGTACAGTCCTACCATCGCTGAGCACGACGCCAGCCGCTCCGAGGTACGCCACATGCTCGACCGCTTCTTCGGCAGCTCGCGGGAGCGGTTGATGCTCTCATTGCTGGGCGATGGCGAGATTACGCCCGATGAACTACAGCGTCTCAAGAATGCCATCGCCGAAGCGGAAGCCGCGACAGAGGAAGAGGCGTGACGATGGGGATGCCGCGATGAAACTGCTCCTCGATCTCTCGCGTTTCACTGCCCAGGCGTTCGTTGCCGGTCTTTGGCAAGGGATTGTATTGACCTCGGCGGCTGCGATTTGCCTTCGTCTGCTGCCTCGATTGAGTGCCTCCATCCGGTTCGTTGTGTGGGCGTTCACCTTTATATTGGTCGTCACTTTCCCGCTCCTGCATCTTCACATCATCGCTCTTCAACAGACACAGCCTGCGGTAATTCATGTCGGCGCAGTATGGGGATCCACAGTGGCAGGTCTTTGGCTCTTGCTTATGGCTGCACGCGCGATTCAGCTTCTGGCGCAAGTCATTCACATGCGCCGCATTTGGGGGCGGGCAAAATCTACGTCTGCTGTGGGTGAAACACTTGCACTGCTGCAAAGTGGTAGACGTACAGCCGAACTCTGCACGTCCGTGGATGTGGATTCTCCAAGCGTGATCGGCTTCCTCTCGCCACGGCTGCTGATTCCGGAGCAGCTCTTTGCGAAGCTTACAGAGCCGGAACTACGGCAGATTGTGATGCACGAATGCGAACATTTGCGCCGTCGCGACGATTGGGTAAATCTACTTCAGAAGATCGGGCTCGTGTTGTTTCCGTTGAATCCTGCGCTTCTCTGGATGGATCGCCGATTGAGCCTGGAGCGTGAACTGGCCTGCGATGCAGGGGTGGTGGCCTCCACTGCTGCCCCCTTTGACTATGCGCATTGCCTTACAAGTCTGGCAGAGCATCGTATTCGCTGCCGCCGGGTCGCGCTTTCCCTCTCCGCATGGAGCCGCCAATCGGAGCTCTCATGGCGTGTGCGCAATCTGATAAAGCCAGTGCGTACGATGTCACCGTCGCAGGCAAGAGTATCTGTCGCGCTGGTGGCCCTGGGATTAGCCGGAGGGGCGCTGGAGATGGCTCGTGTACCTCATCTGGTCTCATTCTCGGATGGAGCGGCGCAGTCTGTTGAGCAAGCTGCCGTTCCCGTGCTGACCCCGGCGACAGTACAGGTACAGCCCGTAGTCTATCGTGAATCCGCACAACCTCACGCGACTCTACTAAAAGACATTTCATTGTCGAAGGCGTGTCCTATCGCGCACCCACAGAAGTCCCCTATTCAGCAGATGCGGCAGACAGGGTCGCGTCGGGTGGGTGCGATAAGAGTGCAAAAGCGTATTGGCATGGTCTTAAGGACCGCATCGCACTCACTTCCTTCGGCTCCGATAGTGCAGAATCGCCGGTCTATTCGTGAAGGCAGCCCGTCGAGTTACGCACTCTACGTACAGTTTTCAACTCCGTATGCCGCCGTCCCCTTTGGAGATGGTTGGTTGATCTTTCAACTCTAGTCATTACACAACTGTTTTAGGAGCGTTATGTCTATATCAACTAATCAATTAGTTTCAATTGCCAGGAAGCTCACCTTGTCTGGCAGCCTCGCTACCATTGCCGTGCTGGGAACGGTGCACTTCCTCCACCAGGACAATGTTCATGCAGCCCACGTCACGGCTTCTCCTCTGGACGACAACAGCGTTGCCGCATTGACTTCGATGGATCGTGCGATGCAGTCGCTGGCTGCCCGCGTAACTCCTGCTGTGGTCAACGTTGCAGTGACCTCCAAGGCAGAGGAGCAATCGGTAGAGATGCAAGGAATGGATCAACAAGACCTACCTCCCGGCTTCGCTCAGTTCTTCGGCGGTGGCAGACATATGCAGATCCCGCAACGGCCGGAGTTACAACACGGTATTGGAAGCGGCGTCATCATCTCGCCCGATGGATATATCGTGACCAACAACCATGTAGTGGATGGAGCAACGCAGATCAAGGTGACTCTGCACGACCGTCGTGTCTTGAGCGCGAAGGTGATCGGAGGAGATCAGTTGACGGACCTAGCGGTCATCAAGGTGGATGCCCACGATCTACCCGCCGTCTCGTGGGGTGATTCAACAAAACTGGAGCCAGGACAGACAGTCCTCGCCTTTGGCAGTCCGTTCGGATACTTCCAGTTCTCGGTGACACGCGGCATCGTCAGTGCAGTGAACCGCCAGAACCCTTACTCGGAGGATGCGCGGAAGCTGGGTGGCTACATTCAGACAGATGCTGCGATCAACCCGGGCAACTCCGGTGGGGCGCTGGTCAACTCCCACGGTGAACTGGTCGGCATCAACACCTTCATTATCTCCAACAGTGGCTCGTTCGCCGGCGCAGGCTTCGCCATCCCAGCTCAGATAGCGAAGGCGACTGCAGATCAGATCATTAAGACCGGCGGTGTGCATCACGGTTATCTGGGCATCGGCATGAACGATGTCACACCGGAGAACGCCCATTTCTTCAACCTCACGGAGGCGACCGGCTCCATCGTATCGCAGGTCACACCGAACTCCCCGGCCAGTCGCGCCGGGCTGCAGAATGGAGACGTGATTGAGCAACTGAATGGACAGAAGGTGCTGGACGGGAGCTCTCTGCAGGTCGCGATAGCCGGGGTAACACCGGGAACGAAGATACAACTCGGAATTCTTCGTAATGGTCATCCTCAGACCGTCGATCTCACCGTTGGTGAGTACCACGCCAACGGTCAGGTCGCCAAAGCTGAAAGAGATGCCGATGGGGCTGCAAAGCAGGGCAGCAAACTGGGGCTTGCGATGTTGGATCTAACCCCGGAGGTCCGGCAACAGCTCAATCTTCCAAACGATGTGAAGGGTGCGGCGATTGAAAGCGTTCGCCCAGGCAGTCCAGCGGAAGATGCAGGCCTTCAGTCTGGCGACATTATCGTGCAGGTGAACAGGCATGACATCGATTCCGCTAATCAGGCTGTAACGAGCGTTCGCGCAATTCCGAGCGGACAGGATGTGCTGCTTCTGGTCTGGTCGAAGGGTGGTACGAGTTATCGCATCGTCCATCAGGATCAGGGGTAAGTCATAAGTTGTCAGCAAGAGCCGCGCATGTTCTGTGCGCGGCTCTTCTTTGGTCAGAAGCTGTAACGGAGGCCGGCCTCGACACGGCGGCCATTATCAGCGGAGAAGGGAACACCAAACAAAGGCGAGCCCAGCACTCCGCCGACCCCAGTGACATTGGTGTGGTTGAGCACGTTGGAGGAGCGGAGGTTTACCGTCAGAGTCTGCTGATGCTCTGCCTTGGCATTATGCGTGAGTCCGAAGGTGCGTTGTAGATTGGTATCGAGATAAAACTGCCAGGGCAAGACTCCCATGTTGCGTGGGAAGACACCAGCCCCGCCGGTCGCTACAAGCAGACCGTAAGGTGTTGCAATGGCACTGGGAGTTCCCGGCGTAGCGTACTGTGGACGGTCGTTGAAGTTGCCGTCGCCGTTGTTATCGAAGCCGGTTGTAATGTTGTAGCGCGCCGCGCCGCCGGCGTGAAAGTTGCCGCTGAGTTGGATCTTCTTAGGAAAGGCAAGCGTACCGTTGCCGAAGAGATTCCACATGGGCTGGTTAGTGCGACGTGCAAACTCACCAGCGTTCGAGGTAGAGCTTTGAGGAGTAAAGAAGCTACTGTCGTCCGTATCGTCGACCAGGTTGACGCGTACTCCTCCGAAGAAGAGTTGCAGATGCTTCAGGGTATGTTGCTCGATCCCCACGAACGTCGCATTGATTCTGCCCTGGCCGCTATTCTGCATCTGAAGCACGTTGAGGTTCGGGGCACCCGGTCTCGGCCCTGTGGGTATACCGTTTAGCGGCGAGTTGATATTCGCCGAACGCGTATCGTTCCAGATGCGGCCGATGTAGTAGTCGACCGAAAGGTTCCAACCCCGAGGCAGCATGCGCGTGCCTCCAATGTTGCCCGCGCCCCAGGTGAGATTCGAGATGTGCGGAGAGAACTGGCGGATGCTGTGAATCGGCGTTGCATCCGCGAAGGGATCTCCATAGGTTGGGTTGTAGATGGTACTCGTGATGCGGGCAACGCCATCCTCGCGTTGCACCTCGGCTTGGTTGCCTTTGCCGAAGCGTCCAGAGAACATGCCTCCGTGAGCGTGAAGGGTCCAGGTCCCCTTCTTCGTGGGCGACCACAGAATGCCGGCTCTCGGAGTCAGTGAGTTGAGCACTGTGGGGTTATTCTGCAGGAAGTAACGTACGCCAGCGGCGATGTGAACGCCGTGACCGACGTTCCAGTCGTCCTGTATAAAGACGGCGTTTTGTATCAGGGTGAAGTCGACCTCAGGCGTGCCAGCAACATTGCTGAAGGCGGTGGGTGTTCCTCCAGGAAGATGGAGTAGAGCGCGCCGATATTGCTCAAGGCCGCTGATCGTCGTGGACTGTCCAGGGACAGGATGCCCATTTGCATCAAGGACTGGAGCGGTGCCTCCACCGAAGGTGTAAGTGCCGTTGAAGTTGGTGGTGAGCTGCTGCCGTTCTCGGTACATCATCCATTGGGTACCGATCTTAATCGTGTGTTTCTTCGTCGTGAAGATGGCATCGTCGACAGCCTCCACGTTGAACTCTCGGAGGTGTTGCGGACCAAGGGTGGTCCCGCCTCCGGTGAAGGCGCCAGCTACCTGTACTTGTGGGGTAATGGTGGCGGGAGCATCCGTCTCTCCGTCCCAACGAAGGCTCAGGCGTGCCTCATGCATCAGGTGAGAAGATGCGGTGGTGATGTCGCTGAGACGAAGGACATGTTCGTACCGCTGGCTGTCGTAGCCGCTCTCCGCGAGAGTTGTGCCTCCGACACCTACGTTCTGCAGGTGATTTACATTGGGACTATAACTCGCCATGAAGGTATTCTTTGGGCCGAGCTGCCAGTCTATTCGGGCTGTCCCGATCCAGAGGCGCTGCGGTGTTGCGACGTTAGAGACGGCTCTCTGCGATGTGCCACCACTGTCCAGCGTTACGGCATTCACTACGGCAAAGTTGTCAATGCTTCGATGCTCGAGAGTCACGGAAAAATCGCTGCCCTTCTTGCGGATAGGACCGGTCAGTTCAAAGCCGTATCGCTGCTTTCCTATTGAGGCCTTACTCGTGGAGAATGGATCGCGCGCGTTCTCCCACGGACTGCCGTTAGTGGTAAAGAGAGCGCCGTGATAGGCGCTCTGGCCAGGCTTGGTGTAAACCTCAACACGGCCACCGTCGAAGGGCGGCTCACGGTATTCGGCGGAGAACTGATCGGGATTGACTCGAATATAGGCGATGGTGCTCTTCGGAGGTAGCTTGCTCGTGTCCTGAAAGCCATCGACGGCGATGGTCGTATTAGAAGGATTGCCGCCGCCCGCAGCGGCCAGTTGCTGCAACTCTCGGAGAAGATCGTCAGGATCGTCAGCCAATAATTGCAACTGATTGCCGGAGATAGTCTGTGTAGGACCGCTGGATGCGGGACTACTGTTCGCTGCTTCGTCGCCGTTTACGTCGACCTGAGTCTCAACGTCTTCCGGACGCAGTACGAGATCTAGAGAGCTTGTGTGCGGCGTCGTTAGGGACAGATCTTGCTTAGCAAATCCCGGCGCGGCTGTGGATAGATGATGTGGCCCGTTGGAGACACACGCAAATCGAAAGCGGCCATCTACACCGCTCTTCTCAATCTCAGTCCCGTCCAGTGTAAGCGTGGCCTCTGGAATAAGTGCGGACGTGGTATCGCGGATGATGCCGGTGAGCGTTGTCCCGCGGCAGGCGTTCTGGGCTTGAGCGTGCGATATCGTAAGCGCTGCAATACCTGCAGCGGCGGCGAGAAGCTTCATAACTAGACCTCGTGTCGCGGGAGGGGCGCATACGAAAGAGAAATATCGCCGCGCGAAAGTGAACCCGCAATTGTTTTGAAGCTGTATTACGTCGCCTGATGTGCGGAAGTTCCCTGGCAAAATACAAAACATCTATGCCGTTCAACTTTTACGTCGATCAAGCTGTCGCTGCACGTCTATTTGATTAACCCAGTGAGGGGCAACCACGGTCGAGATAAATGGGGCCGTCGCGGATAACTCCTCGCGGCTATATTTTCTTCGACCTGGGTTGGACTTCTTGAATTCACAAAGTCACATTCCGTTTTCACCTGTTCACCGTGGTTTCATTTTTAATACGAGGCGTGGATAGCATCCACACCCGGAAGAGGGTAATCTCATTCCAAGAGTTCGATGACGCCCGATTGGATATTTGGCCGGGCTCCTTGAAAGGGGGAAGCAATGCAACTGGGAATGGTTGGATTGGGAAGAATGGGAGCGAACATGGTTCGTCGACTGGCGAAACGCGGTCACGAGTGCGTCGTCTTCGACATGTCGCCTAAAGTCGTCGGAGAACTGGCGAAGGAAGAAAAAGTTACCGGCTCGTCCTCTTTATTGGATCTTATAAATAAGCTGACAGCTCCCCGCGCAATTTGGTTAATGATTCCGGCTGGGGTCGTCGAACAGACCATCGCTGAGATCGCTCCTCATCTTGCATCGGGCGACATTTTGATCGACGGTGGCAACTCTTACTATGTGGACGATATCCGTCGGGCCAAGAATCTCGCCGCTGATGGAATTAATTACGTAGATGTCGGTACCAGCGGCGGAGTGTGGGGTCTGGAGCGCGGCTACTGCATGATGATCGGCGGACCCGAGGCTGTAGTTGAGCATCTTGATCCTATCTTCCAGGCGATCGCTCCTGGTATCGGAGATATTCCTCCAACTCCTGGTCGAGAGAAGGTTGGTGGAACTGCCGAACAGGGATATCTGCACTGTGGTGAGAGTGGAAGCGGACACTTCGTCAAGATGGTCCATAATGGGATCGAATATGGCATGATGGCTGCATACGCTGAGGGCTTGAGTATCCTTAAATCTGCCAATGTCGGAAAGCTGACTGGTGAGATCGATGCCGAGACCACGCCACTTCGCGATCCCGAACATTATCAGTATGACTTCAACCTCACTGAAGTGGCGGAGGTCTGGCGTCGCGGAAGCGTGATCGCATCCTGGTTGTTGGATCTGACTGCAACTGCGTTAGTAGAAGATCCTGCGCTCGCGAAGTTTAGCGGAAGAGTCTCGGACTCGGGAGAAGGGCGATGGACGGTGAAAGCCGCAATCGACGAAGGAGTGCCAACTCCAGTTCTCACGACCGCGCTCTACGAAAGATTTAGCTCTCGGGGACTGGGAGATTTTTCCGACAAACTTCTGTCGGCGATGCGCTACGAGTTTGGTGGCCATCTCGAAAAGTCAGTTCCTAAATAACCTTGCAATTTAGAAAGTGAGTCTATGGATCTACATTCCGATGCGCTCGTCTTCTTCGGCGCCACTGGCGATTTGGCCTACAAGAAGATCTTTCCAGCATTGCAGTCCATGATTAAGCGCGGCAATCTCAATGTTCCGGTCGTCGGAGTGGCGAAGGCCGGATGGAACCTCGATCAGTTCAAAGCTCGTGCGCAAGACAGCCTCGAAAAGCATGGTGGTCTCGATCAAGCAGCATGGGAGAAGCTTAGTTTGTTGCTGCGTTACGTCGATGGCGATTACGCGGACTCTGCTACTTTCGCCGCAGTGCGAAAGGAGCTTGGTGCAGCGAAGCGGCCTGCTCATTATCTGGCGATTCCACCTTCGCTTTTTGAGAAGGTTGTCGAACAGTTGGTGGGTTCGGGTTGCGCCGAAGGAGCGCGCATGATTGTGGAGAAACCCTTCGGTCATGATCTCGCTTCAGCTCAAGAGCTCAATCGAATCCTGCTCTCAGCGTTTCCAGAGTCGTCTATCTTTCGTATCGATCACTATCTTGCCAAAGGTCCTGTGCACAACATGGTCTCCTTTCGCTTTTCGAACTCCTTTCTTGAGCCGTTATGGAATCGGGATCATATCGAGAGCGTCCAGATCACGATGGCGGAGGACTTCGGCATTCAGGGACGAGGCGCATTTTACGACCAGACGGGCGCGATACGGGACGTGATTCAGAACCATATCTTCCAGGTGATGTGCAACCTCGCGATGGAATGTCCGGCGCGAAGGGATAGCGAGTCGATGCGCGATGAAAAGGTTAAAGTCCTGAAGGCGATCCCTCCTTTGGACTCGAAGAACCTGGTTCGCGGCCAGTTTCATGGCTATCTGGACGAGAAAGGGGTCGCTCCGAACTCACAGGTCGAAACCTTTGCCGCGCTTCGTCTGGAGATCAAATCCTGGCGATGGGATGGCGTTCCTTTTTACATTCGCGCGGGAAAGAATCTCCCGGTTACCTGCACGGAGGTTATGGCTCGCTTTCGAAAACCTCCCGCAACCAACATGACCGAGACTGACGTTCCCCAAAACTACGTGCGTTTTCGCATCAGTCCCGAGATGACGGTTGCGATGGCAGTGTCGGTCACCTCGCCTACCGGGGCAGGGAACCGGCAGGCGGTGGAGCTGGTTGCGACTCGTCATCCGCGTCCGGAGGAGATGGAGGCGTATGAGCGGGTTCTGAGCGACGCTATGGCGGGTGATGCCACGCTGTTTGCGCGACAGGATTACGTGGAAGAGGCCTGGCGGATCGTCGATCCGGTGCTGAAGGAGACGACTCCTGTCTTCGCCTATGAACCTCATACGTGGGGTCCTGAGGAGGTTGAGCAGAGTATCTTGCCGGCTGGTGGATGGGATGAACCCCAGGCGGAAGAGCAGGAAGACTTTCGGGTCGTTGGACCGCGGTAGTCGCGACTTTTATAACCATTTACGGTGACGAAGAGAAGGCCAGCCCGTTGGGCTGGCCTTCTCTCTTTAATTCTTTGGATTGGTGCGGAGGAGGGGACTTGAACCCCTATGCCTTGCGGCGCTAGCACCTCAAGCTAGTGCGTCTGCCAATTTCGCCACCTCCGCTTTGCGCCTTGTGAATGAGCACAGGTTGCGGTGAGCAATCCGAAGGTAAGTATAGCATTCCATCCGTGTTGCACCAATCTCGGCTGTGGGTTGTGTGGTGATGCTCATTTTTCCTGACTTACCTTTCTGTTTGCTGTTGTTTCTGCCGCTGTGCTGTCTTGCTGGGCTCTCACTCTCTTCCTTGACAGTGTGGCCGGTGTCTCTCTTACGCCCATGCCTCGGGGGGTGCCCCCCCCTTGCCTGGGTGTAAGCGATTTGGTTTGAGTTGGATATGGCGGGGTGGGCTCCGCAAAATATTCTAACCAAATGGGTTGCTTCCAAATATGGGAAACAAAGGGGATAAGGCTGCCGGGCTATGGTTCACTTTGTTTTTCTTTTCACTATTTCTATTTTAAGAGATTGACCGTAACTTAAGTGCCACTTGGATCTCTCTCATTTGGAATGGGTTAGGTTGTTTTGGGGCTTAACATGTAATTTTGCTGGGGTTTTGCGGGTAAAAATAACGGTGATCTTTCTGTTGTTTCGGCTTGGTCTTTTGGGAAGGTGAACGCTTTGTTCTTCGACTCTGTGGGTGGTTGAGGTTGTTCGCGTGATCTTTCTTTGATTGGGTGGATTCAGTGCTGTTGCTGGGATTTGTGGAATGCTTTCTTGCAGCTTCTATGGGTTGTGATTCCCACCCTTCGCGAGAAGCAAAGGCGCGAAGGATGGGGCACCCGGGCGGTGGTGGTGGGTTGAGGAGAACGACGGCGAGAACAAGCAACTGCAACCGCAGGTCTTTCGACTACGCCCCTCGCGATGAGACTGCGAGGGGCTTCGCTCAAGATGACAAATTTGTGGGGTGCCCGGGCTTTGTGTGTGTAACCAGGTAAATTGTGTGGTACCTGGGAGATAGTGTGTGGCACACGGGTGATTGTGCGTTAGGAAGGAAGGAAGGCGGTCGGGCTTTCGCCCGATACCCCACCCTATTTGCGATGAAGCTGCAAAAAGGATGGGGCACCCGCGGTTGTGCTGCTTCGGGTTTGGTGGTGGTTTAGCGGGATAGGGTTAGGGCCAGGAGGGTGTCGGCTACGCGGTCGTAGTCGTGGCGGAGGACGTCGCCCTCGTGGACGAAGTCTCCGGTGATGGGTTCCACGCCCAGGGCGCGGATGCGGTCGAGGTCGGGCTCGACGGGGCTTTGGCCTTCGCGGGCGTATTGTTCGAGGCGTTCGGGGGAGATGGGGGCGGTGTTGATGAGGGCGTAGTCGAAGACGGGTTTGCCGGTGGTCACGGCGTGTTCGAGGATCTTCTCGATGTGCTGGGAGGCGGTGAGGCCGATGGACTCGTTGGCCTGGGTCATGAGGTTGCAGATGTAGACGCGGGCGGCCTTGGACTCTGCGAGCGCCTCGGGGATGCCGCGCACGAGCAGGTTGGTGATGAGGGAGGTGTAGAGGGAGCCAGGGCCGAGGGTGATGAGGTCGGCGTGGGCGATGGCCTCCAGGGTGTCGGGCAGGGGATCGGCGGTGGCGGGCTCGAGCATGAGCTCGACGATGCGACGGCGGCTGGCGGTGATGTTGGTCTCACCGTGGACGGTGGAGCCGTCGTCCATGAGCGCGGCGAGGCTGACGTTGGTGTTGGTGGCGGGGAAGATGCGTCCGCGGGTGGCGAGGATCTGGGAGGACATCTGCACGGCCTGGGCGAAGTCTCCGGTGATGTGGGAGAGGGCGGCGACGAAGAGGTTGCCGAAGCTGTGGCCTTCGAGCTCGCCCTGGCCGAAGCGGAACTGGAAGAGCTGGGAGAGGAGGTGTTCGTCTTCGGAGAGGGCGACCATGCAGTTGCGTACGTCGCCTGGGGGGAGCATCTGGAGGTCTTCGCGGAGGCGGCCGGAGGAGCCGCCATCGTCGGTAACGGTGACTACGGCGGAGAGGTCGCGGATGGCGCAAGGGACGGTGGGGCAGGGCGCGGCCTTTGCGCCGTTGAAGGCGGACGGGGTCTCGATCCTGATCCCACGGCGGCGGTCGGGGCTGGCGACGTAGCGTTTGAGGCCGCGCAGGAGGGTCGAAAGCCCGGTTCCTCCGCCGATGGCTACGACGCGGAGGGACCGGGTTTCAGTCTTGCTGGAATGAGTAGGGGTCGGACTCGGCTGGGCCGAGGGGGAGTCGCCCGGGATTTGCATGTTTTCGATTCTAATGGGTCCGGTTTCGAGACGACTCCCTGGGGAGACTCATACCTCGGGGTAGAGGAGTTCGGTGAAACGTGGATCGTCGGCCATGTCCTGGAAGTCGGAGTCCGCGCGAGCTTGAATCCGGTTGCGTGGATTCTGGCGGATGGCTTCGGTGAGGTGCTCCAGGCAGGTGTGCGAGTCTCCGGTCATGCTGGAGAGTACGGCGAGACCGTAGAAGGCGTAGTCGGCCTTGTCGTTGGTCTTGAGGATGGCGTTGAAGTGTTCGCGGGCGTCCTCGTAGTGGCCGTCGTTGAGGAGAGAGACGGCGTAGTCGTAGTGCTCCTCGGTGCTGGCGAAGCTCGTCTTGCCTTTGGCGGCCTGCTGGAGGCAGGCGTTGATGTACATGCGGATACGATCGGCGAGATCGCCGGGGCTGGAGGCCAGCATCCCGTCGAAGGCCTGACGTGCCTCTTCGAACTTGCCTGCCTGCATGAGACGGAGTGCGGATTCGTAAAGTCCCAGAGCCTGGGCGCGATTGGTATCTGAAGTTGGGGGCATGGTTCCGGCCAGTGTTCGGGGAATACGTTTCGTGGTGGGGAGGGGTGTCGTTTTGGTCTGTGCCATGTAAGTCCTATCGCCGATGGCGCTCCGACCGTCAGGGTTCGACGGTCAATTTCTTGCTGATTGTACTTGTTCCGGTTTTATACGCAGACGGAGGGCGGAGGTCAACTGTGCCCATGTTTGTAGACCACCGGGTTGAGGTCAGGGTCGTTGTACATCTTCAACTGACGGTAGAGTTTGAAGCGTCGTGTGCCATTGACTACTTCGTTGAGGAGGGACTCCAGGCAGCCTGCGAGATCGCTGCATTGGTGTTCGAGAAGGCTCAGCCGAATGGAGTTGCGGAGACGGTGAGCTTCGGAGGCGGTGTCGCGATGGGCCTCGATGCGCGTGTGAAAGATTTTCAGGGCAAGGATGGAGAGACGGTCGATGATGAGGCCGGGCGTCTCGGAGTTGAGAGGCGCCAATGGGTTCTGTTCGGGCAGGTTAGCGAGGAGCCACTCGTCCATCTTTTCGACGAGGTCGTTACGACGTTGATTGAAGCGGTCGATGGCGTGTTTGACGCAGCAGATTTCGGTGTCGGAGGCATCGGGGTCGCGGGCCTTATCTTCCTCGTGCCAGAGATCGAAGTTCTCGCGGTGGTGCGAGGTGATGAGTGTGATGATGGGGGCTAACGGATCGTCCGACATGGGTTTAGCCGATGGGGGAGAGACGGTTTCGTACCAGTCCTCGTGCCAGTCGATGGTAAGGGTTTCGTGAAGGCGGGTTATGGAGGTGGCTAAGAGCATAGGTGCTTCGGATACGGTACCGCTTTTGTGCATCAGCATAGAGACTGTATCAGTTGCGGGCTTAGATGTTGATAGCACGGATGATGCATGGAGTCCACAAGGATGGTGATTGACTTTTGGAGAACGAGGGAAGATTGCGGCGTTTGCGAGGGTTCGAGAGACGGTGTGAGCGCATTTTTCTGCAAGAGAGGACGTAAGATAAGGCACGCTGTGGCGAAGTTGTTTGCGGCGGGATGCACTTTTGATTCAGGGGAGCCAACGTGACCGATTCGTCCGCGAAGCCCACCATTCTCTGCATCAGCACGTATGAAAAGGGACAGGCCTTTTTGCGTGAGGCGGCTCTGCTGGGCTGCCGCGTGATTCTGTTGACTGTAGCCGACCTGCTGGAGGCGAGTTGGCCGCGCGAGTCGCTGGCACGGCTGATCACGATGCCAAAGGGCCTGCTGCCGCAGCAGGTGCTGAATACGGTCAGCTATCTGGCTCGCGAGGAGCAGTTTGCGGCGATTGTCGCGTTGGACGAGTTCGACCTGGAGGTGGCGGCGCTGCTGCGGGAGCATATGCGGCTGCCGGGGATGGGGGAGTCGAAGACACGGTTCTTCCGCGACAAGCTGGCGATGCGGGTGCGGGCACGCGATGCAGGTGTGGCTGTGCCGGAGTTTACGCCGGTCTTCGCCTACAGCGCGTTGCGCCGGTTTATGGAGGAGGTTCCGGGGCCGTGGCTGCTGAAGCCGCGCATGAATGCTGCGGCGATCGGGATCAGGAGGATTGAGTCGGCGGAGCAACTGTTCGGCGTGCTGGGGGAGTTGGGCGACCTGCAGAGCCACTATGTGCTGGAGCGGTTTGTGCCGGGGGAGATCTTCCATGTGGAGGGGATTACCTGGAAGGGGAGGCTGCAGTTCAGTGCGCCATTTCAATATGGAGCTCCGCCAATGCAGACGATGCATGAGGGTGGCGTGTTCAGTACGCGGGCTCTGGCGCGGGATTCGAGCGATGCGATGGAGTTGAGGGAGATCCATGCAAGGGTGATCGCGGCGCTGGGGTTGGAGAGCGGAGTGACACATACGGAGTTCATCAAGTCGAGGGCGGACGGGCGGTTCTACTTTCTGGAGACGGCGGCGCGGGTGGGTGGAGCCTATATCGCCGAGGTGGTCGAGTTTGCGACGGGAGTGAATCCGTGGGTTGAGTGGGCAAGGCTGGAGGCGGCGGCTTTGTTTGGGCGGGAGTACAAGGCGCCGGAGGTTCGGGAGGCGTATGCCGGAAGCGTTATCTGCCTGGCACGGCAGGAGAGGCCGGACACGATCGCTTATGACGACGCCGAGATCGTTATGCGGCTGGAGAAGTACCACCATGCGGGGTTGATCGTGCGGTCCAAGGACGCGGGGAGGGTGGAGGCTTTGGTGAGGGAGTATAGCGGTCGGTTTCTGGAAGAGTTCTGCGCTGTGGAGCCTGTGCCGGATCGACCTACGGCTTAGTGCGGGCTTTAAGGCTTAACACCGATTTGCACGGATGACACCGATTTAGGAGCGGCACGGCGGATTTCGTGTGCGCTGGGGTGCTGCATCGGGGTGCAACTATTGGGGCAGAGTTCAGTTGGAGAAGAGGGATGATGGTGAGAGCGCTGGGGCTCGAACCCAGGACCAACGCCTTAAAAGGGCGATGCTCTACCAACTGAGCTACGCTCTCAGACCATACTTCCAAGTTAGCACATTTAGAGGGGTTTTACAGGTGGGGCGACGTGCGGTGGACGACGCTAAGCGGGACGCCTGAATGAGGGATTGAGCGCATGGTGGGCTTGTGGGACTAGTCTGCATGTAACGCCGAGAGATTAAGGGGCGGCAACCAAAGCTTGTTCCAGTTCTTCCAACCCAAGGATGCATAACAAAGATCCAAGCGGCGAGATGGATGGCAGGCGAGGCGGTTGCGGCTTCGTTTCCAGGAGGTGGATTGACGCGAATCCCCGCGTAGAGCTTGAACGTCGTGACACTAAAGTGTCATCGAGGATTCATTGACTTGGGGTAGCGGCCACAGTAGCCTCAGCCTATCGCACAACCCAGGGTGCAATTCGATTCATGCGACTAAGAGCGGTCCCGACTTAGAGGATCGCTAGAAGGTTATAGGACTACATTATGGACTCCCGCGGTTTAGACAGAATCGACGAGACACAGGTAGCGGATACTCCCGAAGATGTTGCGGTGCTTTACTCGTGGGCGAATCTGCATGGAGCGAAGTATCGCGATTTTTCGGCGTCGCGCCGGGAGTATCGGGCCCAATTGCGTCATCGCGCCGCGGAGCAGGTTCGCGAGCAGGAGCTGCAGGCACAGGCCGAGGCTGAGGCAGCGGCTTCGTCCGCCGATGCGGCCGCGCAAGCCGCGGTGAAGCAGGCGGAGGCGACCGAGACGTCGGAGGGAGTTTCGGCTGCGGACTCGAACCGGGAGCAGGCTTTGCGGGAGGCAGACCGCGCTTCGCGTATTGCCGCTGCTGAACGGGTTGAGGCTGCTCGGCGTGCAGAGGCCGCCGCCGTTGCTGAAGCCGCCGCTCGTACGGAGGAGCGTGAGATTGCGGAGGCGCAGGCTTCCGCACGCCGCCAAGAGGCGCAGTATGCCGAATCGGAGATTCGCAGCCGGAGGAGCAGGTCCAGCGCCATCTTCGAGGTGCCGGGAGAGACCTCGGATCCTTATACTCCAAATTCTCCAGCGGAGATTCAGGCCGAGCGAACGCATGAACGGCTTATTTCGCTTCGCAACCATTCCGGGTCGACTTCGAACTTTATTGTGCCCAGGGGCGTGATTGGTGCGGAGGCTGCGGCTTCGGATATGCCGATTCAGTATCAGGATCGCAGGGGTGTTCCTGTTTCAGAGACGGAGCGTGTTTCGGAAGGGTCGATCGAGAGTTTTGCGCAGTACTCCGCACGGACCTCCGGGCAGCGGCGTCCGCAGGGATATCGGCCTGACGATGCTTCGGGGGTGCGGCAGATCTATCGCGCTCCGGAGTCCGAGGAGCCGAAGGGCGAGTATGTGGGAGCGGAGCCGGTACGGCATCTGACGCCAGCCCGGGTCTCTTATAAGGCTTACGATGACGATGCTTTTGTCTCTCCCGCGGTGACAAATCCGGTTCGTGGGGTCAGTGAGCAGGCGGGACGAGGCATCGCTGCACGGTCCGTGGTTCCACAGGAGCAGGCGGCGTGGCCGTTCTCTTCGGACGACTCCGCTCCTGCAGATTTCGGTACGGGTGCTCCGCAACGCAGGGAGGGCACTGGCGTTGGAGGGCGTATAGGGCAGGAGCCGACGCGTGGTATCTCTCCTTCGCTGCCGATCTTTGGCGCTCGTACGGTCTCTTCACCTCCTACGGGAGGGGATCCGGCCCGCGGACGGCGTGCTCAGGATGATATGGCCTATAAGGCGACTCCGGTTGAGGCGAGCAGGCAGTCGGGTCCACCTTCGACCAAGGGCAAGGTCAACGCAACGCCCCGTGTGCCGTATGTGGCGGACCCCAGCGGGCCGGCGTGGCTGTACGCGCCGCAGACTCCGGTTGTCGCTGTAACTCCCCAGCCGGTGGTGAGTTCGCCTATCGCTTCGACGCCGTCCATCCCGGTTCAGTCTTCGGTGGCGGATACTCTGCAGCATAGCCGCGAGCGGGTGGCGGCGCGGTGGTTCGCCTTGAAGGGCGTGTTCGAGCAGCCGGGACAGGATCAGTTAGAGGCGCCGATTCGGCAGAAGGAGACGCGTACGCCGGTGCTGGCGGTGTTCTCGCTGGCTGGAGGCGTGGGGAAGACCAGTCTGGTCGCGACTCTGGGGCGCGCACTTTCTTCGCTTGGGGAGAAGGTGTTGCTGACGGATACGACTTCGCATGGTCTGCTGCCCTTTTACTTTGGGGCCAGCGAGCTTCGTCAGGGTGTGGTGCGGACGTTCTCGCCTCCGAGTGGAAGCACCGATGCGCCGATCTATCTGGTGAGCTATGACGTGGATCAACGGAGCGCGGATGATGCGGTCCAGGAGCAGTTGGTGGAAGAGATCATCGCCAACAGCAAGGGCACACATCGTATTCTGCTGGATCTGACGCCTGCGTCGGGGTGGGTGGCGCGGCGGATGGCGGGGATGAGTCCGACGGTGCTGGTGCCTTTGGCGCCGGATATGAATTCGGTGATCAGTCTGCAAGCGGTGGAGAAGTACTTCCATGGCGTGGTAGATTCTGATGGCCGGCCGCTGCAGCCTTATTTTTTGATCAACCAGTTCGACGCTTCGCTGCCTTTGCACCTGGATGTGCGTGAGGTGTTGCGGCGTCAGCTTGGTGACCGGCTGCTGCCGTTCGTGATCCGCCGGGCACCTGCGGTGAGCGAGGCGCTGGCAGAGGGCATGACTGTGATGGATTATGCTCCAGAGACACCGATTGCAGAGGACTATCAGAACGTAGCCGCATGGCTTCGTACGATTGCGGCGCCAGCGACAGCGGGTTTCCGTAATGTGCGCTGGAGTGAAAGATGACTGGCTCTCCCCTGTGGAGGAAGTTTGAATCAGGTGATGGGTTTCTGCTGAGGTTGCTTCGTTTCGTGGTGCTTGCCGGGGGTGTCTTTGTGCTCGGCTTCACCGGGATTCTGGAGCTTACCTGGCCGCAACAGTTGGTGCTGGGGATCATGACGGTCCTACTGGCGATCTGGATGGATCGCAGCTCCAGCTCCTATCTGGTTACTCTGACGCTGATGCTGGCATCGATGTACTCGACCTTTCGATATGGATACTGGCGTATCTCTTACACGGTTAAGTTCTTTCTGGATCCGGGCAATACGTGGAGCTATCTCGACGCGTTCTTTATCTGGATGCTGGTTGGGGCAGAGGCGTATGCGTTCGCCATCCTGTTTCTGGGCTACATGCAGACGCTGTGGCCGCTACGCCGCACGCCGGTGCCTCTGCCCGACGATATCGATCTATGGCCTTCGGTCGATCTGCTGATTCCGACGTATAACGAGCCGTTGAGCGTGGTCCGCTACACGGCGCTGGCGGCGATGAATATCGACTGGCCGGCGGACAAACTGAACGTCTATATCCTTGACGACGGCAAGCGCGATGAGTTTCGCAGGTTCGCCGAAGAGGCAGGCATCGGCTACATGACCCGCGACGACAACAAGCATGCGAAGGCGGGCAACATCAACCGCGCACTTGCCCGGCTTGAGTCGCCGTTCGTGGCGATCTTCGATTGCGATCACGTTCCTACGCGCAGCTTCATGCAGGTGACGTTGGGCTGGTTCCTGCGCGACCGCAAGCTGGGGATGCTGCAGACGCCGCACCATTTCTACTCTCCCGATCCGTTCGAGCGCAATCTGAGCAAGTTTCGCGTTATTCCGAATGAGGGCGAGCTGTTCTACGGCATTGTGCAGGATGGGAATGACTTCTGGAACGCAACGTTCTTTTGCGGTTCTTGTGCCGTGCTTCGCCGTACTGCGCTCGATCAGATTGGCGGTATTGCGGTAGAGACTGTGACCGAAGATGCACACACTTCGCTGCGTATGCAGATGAATGGATGGAACACGGCCTACATCAATATTCCGCAGGCTGCGGGCCTGGCGACGGAGCGGCTGAGCGGCCATGTGAAGCAGCGTATTCGCTGGGCGCGCGGCATGATCCAGATTCTGCGCACGGACAATCCTTTGTTTGCGAAGGGGCTGAAGCTGGCGCAGCGCATCTGTTACTTCAATGCGATGTCGCACTTTCTGTATGCCTTTCCGCGACTGATCTTTCTAACGGCTCCATTGATCTATCTGATCCTGGGGCATACGAATGTGCCGGGCTACTGGGCTGCGATTCTGGCGTATGCGTTTCCTCACTTGATTCTGTCGAATATCACCAACTCTCGCATTCAAGGGCAACACCGGCACAGCTTCTGGAACGAGATCTACGAGACGGTCCTGGCTCCGTACATTCTGCTACCTACGATGCTGGCGATCGTCAGCCCGAAGCTGGGAAGCTTCGACGTGACGGCGAAGGGCGGTGTGGTGAATCGCAAGTTCTTCGACAACCGCATTGCACAGCCGTTCCTGTTGATGATCGGAATGAATATCGTCGGCATCCTGATGGGGATCATTCGAGCCTTTTACATTCCGCTCTGGCCTTTCAATACCTGGTATGACGGCACTCACCCAGGAACGATCGTGATGAACCTGATCTGGGTGGGCTTCAACATGGTGATTCTGGGCGTCTGTGTGGCTGTGGCGTGGGAGAACCAGCAACGGAGACAGACGGTTCGCGTGACGATGGCGGTGCAGGCCGATATACGGCTGGCAGATGGAACGATGGTGCCAGGCGTGACGGCGGACATGTCGAGCGGCGGCGCGATGATCAATGTTGACCACGACTTTACCGTGGCTGCGGGCGAGCCCGTCCGGATTACCTTCCCAGTGCTGGACGGAGAGGCTACACTGCCCGCTACGGTGATTGGCGTAAAGGATAATGTGCTGCGAGCGCAGTTCGATCCGCTGACGCTGCAGGAGGAAGAGGCGCTGACGATGGTGCTCTACTCCCGCGCCGATACATGGCTGGGCTGGGGTGAGGCCCGCGAGGCGGACAGGCCGCTGAGGAGTCTTGGTCTTATCTTTCAACTTTCCTATCACGGGATGTCGCAGACGGTACGAGGTTTCATGAAGACGAAGAAGAGCGTACCGCCTAAAGGAAAGTTAGCCGCAAACGTTATTCCGCTGCTGCTGCTGGCTGCGTTGTCGACGAGCGTCGGCTCTGCCAAAGCGCAGTTGCGCTCGATGCGAGGCTCGCAGGTTTCGCCTCAGATGCTGCCGGTTACTATTCAGACTTCGCCCGATTCTACCCAGAGTGGAACAGGTCTTCCTGCTGTGCCTACGGACGGCGGGATCGCACGCAGCGTCGCTCCGGGAACCTTCGACAATGTCTTTACGCTGGCCGATGTAGGGGTTCAGGACACTATTGTGTTGCATGGGGTAGATGCTTACCACTCGGTGTATTTCTCTCTGCCGCAGACGCAGGTGGTGAAGACGGCGACGATGAAGCTTCGGTACCACTTTTCGCCGGGTCTGTTGCCTGCGCTAAGCCATCTGAAGGTCAGCTTGAACGGGACTCTCTTTGCGACGCTGGCGGTGAATACTCCGGCTAGCACGCAAGGACGTGTGGAACCGACGGCTGAACAGAAGGCTTCCGATCAGCAGACGCTGGTGGTGACACGCAGCGAAAATAACGCGCTGCTTGAGGCGACGCTAACGATGCCCGCCGAGATGCTGGTGCATAAGAATGAGTTGACCTTCGAGTTCGTAGGGCACTACACGATGAGCTGCGAAGACCCTTCGCATACGACTTTGTGGAGCCATATCGACACGACTTCTTCCATCGAGATCGCCGGCGCACTGTTGCCGCTCCAGAACGACCTGAAGCTATTGCCGCTGCCTTTTTATGACGAGGCGGTCAATCTGCATCCGGTGGTTTCGATTGTGTTTTTGACTCCGCCGACTCCCAAGGCGTTGCAGGCTGCGGGAATCGTGGCTTCGTGGTTCGGGATGATGACGGACTTCCGGTCGGTGCGTTTTGCGATTTCTATTGGGACCATTCCGAGTGGAAACGCGATCGTGCTGGGGGAGAACAGCGGGGAGTTGCCGGGGCCGTTGAGGATCGGCGATAGCTCGGGTCCGACGATCGCGATGCGGACTAATCCGATCGATCCTTATTCGAAGGTGCTGGTGCTTACAGGCGATTCGGCGGACGATCTCTTGACCGCGGCCACGGCGCTTACGCTGCAACGCGATATGTTCCAAGGCGATAAGGTGAGCATCCGGGCACTGAAGATGCCTACGCCGCGGGAGCCTGATGATGCGCCGCGCTGGCTGAGCACGGAGAAGATGACGAGCATCGGGGATATCGCTCAGACGGACGATCTGCAAGGCGATGGCTCGGTTCCTTTGCGGGTCTACATGCGTATGCCTCCGGATCTTTGCTACGAGTGCACGCAGCAGAACCTGGGCTTCCATATGGGCTACCGGTACAACGGGATTCCGCTGGCAAGCGAGAGCACCCTACAGGTGTACATGAACGACGGTTACGTCAGCTCGACTCCGCTGCCGCATACGGATAAGGCTTCGTCGGTGCTGGAGACGATTGTGCCAGTCCCGCGGGTCAACATGCGGCCGTTCTCGAACTCGTTGTCGATGAAGTTCATCTTTCTGCTGCATAAGAAAGGTAAGTGCGAGGATACTGCACCTTACAACCTGCAAGGCGCAGTGTTGAAGGACTCTTACCTCGATATTCGCGATATTCCTCACCTGGCGGTGATGCCGAACCTGGAGATCTTTGCGAATGCGGGATATCCGTTTACGCGGAAGGCCGATCTGTCGGATACGGTGGTCGTGCTGCCGGATGCGCCAGGGACGGGCGAGATCGAGGTGTTCCTGACATTGATGGGACATTTCGGTGCGCAGACCGGATATCCGGTGCTGCATGTCGGGGTCACGAACGCGGATGGCATGAAGACCGATGGGCGCAAGGATTATCTGGTGCTGGGTACGGTGGAGGATCAGCCGGCCCTCTCCAAGTTGAGCGCGTCTCTGCCGGTGATCGTCGATGGCAGCGGCCTGCACATCCAGGACACGCAAGGTTTCTTCGCCGGGCTGCAGCATGCCTGGTGGAAGGTGCGCAGCTCCGACCATATTCAATCGGGACAACTGGAGACCGCGGGCGGTCTGCCGGATGCGCTGATCGAAGGCATCGAGTGGCCCAGCGGATCGAACCGGTCGGTGGTGATGATTGCGCTGCGCGACCATACGGTGGTGCCGAACTTCCTCACGGTGTTCCTGAAGACCTCGCAGTCGTCGGATATCTCTCAGTCGGTAAGCGTGTTGCATGGAGCGCGATTCGACTCGTACCGCATCGGTAATGATGTGTATAAGGTGGGCTCGCTGTCGCTGTGGACGCGGGTGAATCTTTTGTTCTCGCAGTTTCCGTGGTTGATCGTGGTCTCGACGCTCTTCTTCTGCTTCTTCATGGCCGTGCTGATTCGAGCCATGCTGCGACGGCATGCGCGAGCCAGACTTCAGGGAAGTGACTAACTCTCATGGAGCGTCTTGGGAAGCACCGGCCTTTGAAGATGGGGCGGAGTGGACTTAGCGGGCTTACTACGCTGCGGAGCTTCATCGTGCTTGGAGTTACGCTGATGGCTTGCCTGCAAGGGGGTTGCCGTGCGGAGCAGCCCTGGCCGTTGTGGGAGAGCTATGCACGCAGCGCGTTCGATTCGCAGGGACGGATCGTCGACCATAGTGCCGGGGACAGGACGACCAGCGAGGGGCAGGCTTATGGGATGTTCTTTGCCTTGGTGGCGAACGACAGGGCGCGCTTCGACAAGCTAGTGGGTTGGACGCAGGACAATCTGGCGGGAGGAGATCTGGCGGCGCGGCTGCCGGCCTGGAGTTGGGGCAAGGCTCCTGACGGAGGCTGGAAGGCGCTGGATCAGAATCCGGCGTCGGATGCGGATCTTTGGATGGCGTACTCGTTGCTGGAGGCGGGACGCCTTTGGCACGATCCTCGGTACGAGCGGCTTGGGACGGCGATGGCATCGCGCATCGCGCAGCGGGAGGTGGCTCTGGTGAGTGTGGGGACGACCATTCTGCCGGGGCCGCAGGGCTTTCATCCGGATGCGGCGACGTGGATCTTGAATCCGAGCTATCTTCCTCCTTCGGTGTTGAGTTATCTTGCTACGACGTTTCCGCGAGGGCCCTGGGGAGCGGTGCTGGCTTCGTTGCCGGTAGTGCTGACACAAGGCGCCGGAGGTGGATTTGCGATGGACTGGGTGGCGGCTGGAGGCGCGTTGAGTCCGATGGCTTCTACTACAGAGCAACGCGCAGGGGAGCGGTCTGGTCCGGCGGCGGGAAGCTACGATGCGATCCGGGTTTATCTGTGGCTGGGGATCGCCGATCCTGAGACGCCTGGGGTACGAGAGGCTTTGGCGGGACTGGCCGGGATGGCCGCATACATGAAGCGGCATGCGACTCCGCCGCGCCGTGTGGATGAAGCTGGAGCGGTGGTGGAGGCGGATGGTCCAGTTGGATTTTCGGCAGCCATAATACCCTACCTGCACGCAAATAACATGAAGGCCGAAGAGAAGGTGCAGATAGACCGCATGGCTGCGATGAAGAATCCCGCAAGCGGTCTGTACGGAGCCGACGGTCTGTATTACGACCAGAATCTGGCTCTTTTCGCGGACGGATGGTTGGAGCAGCGCTTCCGTTTTGACCGCCAAGGAAGGTTGAAGGTGAAGTGGCGATAGGGAGGCGAGCTTCCGATCGTATGCATTCGCGGGTGCAATTCAGCGGAAACCCTCGAAAAAAAGGGTACAAATCGGCAGAAAAGGGGTAAGCTTCGGAAGGGGATTGGGGTATCATCTGTGATTCCTCTCAAGAACCGCCTTCTCACCGACACATTATGAAGAATGTTTGGTCAAAACGGCCCGTAGTATCTGCCATCTTGATGAGCGCACTTGTATGGGCTCCGATGGTGGAGAAGTTGCGCGCCCAGACCGGTGCGGGAGTTCAGTCGGCGACACAATCTCTCCTGGACAAGGCGCATGCGCTGGAGGTTCGTGGCCGCATGGATATGGCGGCGCAGACGTGGCAGCAGGTGCTGCTGGCCGATCCGCAGAATACGACGGCGTTGGCGGGGCTGGCGCGGTCGGCGAAGCTTAGCGGCAATAATGCCCTGGCGACGACTTATCTGGATCGTCTGAGAGCGATCAATCCGAACGATACGAACATCTCGCGCGTCGAGACCATGGGGTCGCAGCAGAATCAAGCAGTGCAACTGAAGCAGGCGGGCAAGTTGGCTGAGTCTGGGCAGTACGCGCAGGCGATGGCGATCTACCGGCAGATCTTTGGGGCGGCGCCGCCGGCGGGCGATTGGGCGCTGACGTACTACGAGACGGAGGCCGCAACCGATGATGGGCGGGCACATGCTATCTCGGGCCTGCGCGGCCTTATGGAGAAGAATCCCAGCGACTCGCGTTATCAGGTGGCGCTAGGCCGGATTCTGACCTACAGCCCGAAGACTCGCGAGGAAGGACGCCGGTTGCTGGAGCGGCATTCCAGCGATCCTGCTGCGGCGGCGGCGCTGCGACAGTCTTTGGTGTGGGATTCGGCGAATCCGGCGAGTGCCGCGGATATTCGTGCCTATCTGGCGAAGCATAGCGATGCGCAACTGGCTACAGCTCTGAAGAACCAGCCGAAGGTGAATCCGCGGGCGGTCCCACAGACGCCTGAAGAGATTGCAGCGGCAGCAGAGGTACGAGCGCGGAGCGCTGCCGAGCAGGAGGCGTATAACTCGCTTAATGCCAAGCGGCTTGATGACGCGGAGTTGCGATTCAAGGCTATTCTGTCGAACAGCCCGGAGAATGCCCGAGCCTTGGCTGGCTTGGGTTATGTGCGGATGCAGCAATCGAATTTCGGTGGTGCGATCAGTTTTCTGGAGCAGGCGAAGCAGAACGGAGCCCGCGATCCTGGGGTCTACACCGCACTTGAGACGGCGCATTTTTACTACACGATGGGCGAGGCATCGACGGCGCTCAACGAGAACGATCTGACGACGGCTGAGAAGCAGTATCAGGTTGCTCTTGGGATGCGGGCCAATAGTCCGGAGGCCTTGGAGGGCTTGGGCGGTACGTTTTTGAAGGCGCAACAGTCCGAGGCGGCGATCCAGGTCTTTGAGCGCTACGTGAAGGTGAAGCCTACCGCTCCCGCTGGTTGGCGTGGTCTGATCATGGCTTACTACGGGGCTGGAAATGCTCCGCAGGCTCTGATGACGGAGAAGCGCATCCCGCCAGCAGTTCAAACGCAATTGATGAAGGACCCGGAGTTTCTGCGCTCGCTTGCCTCGGCTTATACGGCCGTGGGGCGCGATGCGGACGCGCAGCGTGTGCTGCGAAGCGCGCTCGATCTGCCGTTTCCGACTGGGGCCAGAGGGCTCAAGGTGGAGACGCAGTTGCAATATGCCAGCCTTCTGCAACAGGCGAACCGGCTGGATCAGTCGGGTGCGTTGTTCCGGCAGGTCCTGGCTGCGGACGTCTCCAATACTGCGGCCTGGCAGGGCCTGATTCGCGTTCAACATGCGATGAAGCAGGATCCACTCGCGCTGCAGACGCTGACCAGCATGCCGCCAGCGAGTTATGAGATCGCGATGCGCGATCCGGGGTTCCAGACGACCGTGGCGTCGATCTACCAGAGCCAGAACAAGCTGGATGCGGCGCAACAGATTCTGGAGCGCGCGGTCAACCAGCAGATTGCCGCGAACCAAAGACCTCCAACTCCGCTGCTTCTGCAACTCGCTGGGATCTACCTCACACGGAGTAACTCGGCTAAGGCATTCCCGATCTATCGGGAGGTGCTGACGGAGAATCCAGATCGTCCCGATGCGTGGAAGGGTCTGCTCTCCGTGCTGCATGGCGCTGGGCGTGATCAAGAGGCGCTGGCGCAGGTTCAGCAGATTCCGTCCTCGGTGCGGGGCCAGTTGGAGAACGATGTCGAGTATCTCCAGACGATCGGTGCGATTTATAACTCGCTTGGTCAATCTCAGCAAGCGATGATCTTCATGAACCGCGTGCAACAGCACTATGCGACGCAACATAGCGCTGCTCCGGTAGACGTCGATGTTCAAGATGCGTGGCTCCTGTTCAATGGTGGAAATGATGCAGGGTTGTATCGCCAGTTGATGTTGCTGGGAGGCAGGACGGACCTGACCGACGAGCAACGGCGGACGGTGCAGACCATCTGGACCAACTGGGCCGTTCGGCGGGCGAATCAGGCGGGAGCCAACGGCAACATCAAGCGGTCGCTGGCGATTCTCAATGCCGCGGCGAAGTCCTTCCCGGATAATCCCGGTGTGTTGAGGGCGCTGGCTTCGGGCTATGCTCGCGCGGGACTACCGAAGCAGGCGGTGCTGATCTTCAAGTCGCAGGATATGACCGCGGCTTCAGCCTCCGATTACAAATCAGCGGTAGGAGCTGCGCTTGCCTCTGGCGACACCAAGGTGGCGGAGACCTGGCTGCGTTATGGCCTGGACGCTTATCCACGGGACGCTGAGATGTTGAATCTCGGTGCGAAGTTTGAACAGGCGCGTGGCGATAGCGGACGCGCGGCGGAGTACTATCGCGCTTCGCTGGCTGCGCTTCCTCCGGGCGATCCGGGCGCGGAGCTGGCTGCGGAGTTGAGCCAGCCGCTTCCTGTGACGCGCCTTCCGAAGTCGTTAGAGCCGCAGGATCTCGCTACGCTGTTGCGCGCTCCTGACGATTCGGCGGTGAGCATGCCCGAGGTTCCGCAGCCGACGAAGCCGTATCTGCCTAGCTATGGCAATGTGAACGGTCAGGCTCCGGTGCAGATTACGGGGCGCGGCTATAACGGACAGTCGAGCGTGGTTCCTCCGTATATGGGCAATCCGGCGTCTCGAAGTGCGCGGGCGGCGGCCAGCAGCAGCCGTCTTGGAGACTATGATCCGCGAGCCTCGGTAGAGGTTCCTCCTATGGATAGCGGAGCGATTCCGCCGACGCAGCCGAGCTACGATGCTCGTAATTCGTATCCCTCGACCTCCAGAACGCTGGGGGATTCGTCGTATCCGGAGCAGCAGCGGATGCAGATATCTCCGGAGCAGCCATATCAGGGGCAGGGACAGCGGGCTAACAATGCGATCCCGCAGCAGGAGATCTACGGTCCTTACGTTCCGTATGTTCCTCCGACCTCCGGATATACTCCTTCGCCGGTGCCGGTGCAGCTGGGCGATGCTTCTCCTCGTGTGGGACCGGCGCAGCGCGATGTGACCGATGTGCTGCCCACGGCGCGCTATATGCCGAATGCTCGGGCGGGGCGGGGCAAGTCTCCAGCACCGATGATGGGGCAGAGCAATCCTCCGTCGGATGATCTGAGTGGTGCAAGCACTGAGAATATGCAGTTCAGGCAGAGTCCGGCTGCTGCCAGCAATCAACAGGCTGGGGACAGCTATGGCCAGCAGTATCCGCAGCCTGGGACGACGCGCGGGGGTACGATAGCACGGCGGGCAACTTCGCCCCGGACGCAGGCGGCTCCTCCGGCGCTACCTGCGATGAGCTATCCGGGCGTAAGTCAGCCTTTGAGCGGTTCGACTGCTTACCCTGAGATCGGTCCTGCTACCGATGTTGGGACGCCTCCGTCGGATGCTGATCTTGTCGCGAAGAATGTTCCTCCTCTGCGGAATGGGTTCGATCCTGCCGGCGCTGCTGGACCGCCGCTGTCGCAGCGGGCGCAGACGGAGCTTGAGCTTGCGACGCTGGAGTCTTCCTACAGCAACTGGGTCGGTGGAACAGGGTATGGACGCTACCGCAGCGGCACACCGGGCTTTGACCGCCTGACTGATTTCGAGGCTCCGTTTGAGGCCTCTGCTGTGCTGGGCAAATCGGTTCGGGCGACGGTCATTCCACGGCCAGTGTTCCTCAGTTCGGGGACGGTGAATACGGCTTCGTTTGCGAACGCGACGGGTACGATTCCGGTGCTGGGTACCGCGAGCGGAGCGGTTCTTGCGACTCCGGCGCAGCAGTTTTCAAGCGGCATCGGGGGCGAGTTCCAGTTGACGGCCAAGAACATCGGCGTGGCGG
The DNA here is from genome assembly GCF_018449545.1 of Granulicella sp. dw_53. Lineage (GTDB taxonomy): Bacteria > Acidobacteriota > Terriglobia > Terriglobales > Acidobacteriaceae > Edaphobacter. Next base: position 87,419 of record NZ_JAAVUR010000005.1, read on the forward strand.
TGGGTTATACGCCGTACGGCTTTCTGGTCACGAATGTTACGGGCCGATTTCAGTGGAGCCCGCTGGGCGGTCACTTTACTCTCTTCGGCGACCGGGATTCGGTGAGGGATACGCAGCTTTCGTATGCCGGTATTCGCGATCCGGGCACCGTCACCGCGGTCTATGACGGCAATATCTGGGGCGGCGTGATCGCTACCGGCGGCGGAGTGCGGGTCGACGCGGGGACGGAGCGCTCCGGACTGTACGTGTCGGGTGGAGGGGCGGTCCTGACCGGCTACCATGTGCTCGAGAACCGCAAGTATGAAGGCACGATGGGAGCGTACTTCCGGATCAAGAGCTGGCCTGCTTATGGGAGCCTGAACGTTGGCACCAGCTTTTACGGGATGCACTATGACCATAATGAGCGGGGTCTCTCGTATGGGCAGGGTGGTTATTTCAGCCCGAACGTTTACTTCCTCGCGGGCGTTCCGGTCACGTTCAATGGGCACTACAAGCATGCGCTGCATTACACGATCAATGGCAGCATCGGTTTGCAGACGTTCCAGGAGGATAAGGCTCCTTACTTTCCGCTGGATGTGTTTCTCCAGACCGGCGCCGCAAATCCGCTCTATCCTTTGAACAGCAATACGGGGTTGAACTACGGGATCAACACCCAGGCCTCTTACCGGATTGCGGATCACTGGTATGTGGGCGGTTTTCTGACTGGGAACAATACGAATAACTACAACATGGTCTCGGGTGGATTCTTTGCACGCTACCTCTTCAAGTCGCAGCCTGATTCGGAGAGTAGCCCGGCGGGTCTGTTTCCGACGAATGCTGGTTTCCGGCCTCTTCGTGTTCCGTAGAGGGTGTCCCCTCCGTTCACACCCCCTCCCCCCGTCTTATTGCATAGATTCTTCATTCCAATTGGTTTGGGTGGGGAGTTGGTGTGCCCTTGGTTGCTGTCCAGATGTCAATGATCGTACTCAGCCTCCTGTGGTGGCTGGTTTGAAATATCTCTACTTCTATTTTAGCTAGGGGAGCATAACTGTAGTGCCACTTGGATGTTGTTGGTTTTGAATTGGTTAGGTGGTTTTGGGGCTTGACATGTGATTTTGCTGGGTTTTTGGGGGATTTAAAAAGCGATGGCTCTGCCGTTTCGTTGTCTTTGGTTGGTTTGGAGATTGTAAAGGCTTCGAGGTCGGGGGAGGGTTGTGGTTCCCCGGTCATCGGGCGATCAGGTGCCCTCAGGATGGGCACCCGGGCTACTGGGTTTTGGAGAGGAAGGCGGTCGGGCTTTGCCCGATACCCCACCCTATTTGCGATGAAGCTGCAAAAAGGGTGGGGCACCCGGATTTGTGGCCGTGGGAGAGGAGGCGGTCGTCGTCTCTATTTCTATTTAAAATTGTCTGTTGATTGGGCTTATGGAGTGCGTAGGGGGAGGCGGCAGACCTTTACGGAGTCGTCGGCGTAGGCGCAGTGGAAGTCTGTGATGGCGATCTTTGGGAGTACGACCCAGCTTACGCCGAGGGGGCGGAGCATCGCTAGGCGGGCTGCGTCGGAGGCGGTGTTGAGGCCGGTTTGGGCTGCCTGGCCGATGGTCCAGGCGGCGGTGAGGGCGGGGGTGATGGAGGCTTCGCCGCCGTCTTTGGAGTAGTCGGCGAGGGCGCTTCGCTCGGAGATGGCGCGGAAGGTCTGGGCGTCTTCGCCGGGTTCGGTGACGTAGTTGGCGTCGAGGGCGAAGAGGGCGTCGACGGGGGTGTTTGCGCTGATCCAGCCGAAGGCTCGCTGCCAGCGGTTGGTGGCTTCGTACCAGGGCAGTTCCAGGTGGGAGGAGTGTGGGTAAGTTTGCCGCTCGGCGTAGAGCATGATGGAGGCTACCAGAGCGAAGGTGGCGACCCAGCGCCATGCTTTGCGGTGGAGTAACTTTTCTCCCAGAGCGGCTCCCAAGGCGAGGATCATGAAGATATAGACGAACTGGAAGATTCTTAGCGGTTGAAGGCGTGCGACCACGTAGCTGGGGGCGTTGGTTCGGGCGAAGAGGATGGCGACTACCAGGGAGACTGTTCCTGCCACGATTCCCGTCCGGGCCAAACTGCCAGCGGCGAGGCGGGATATGCGGCGGCGTTGCAGTCCGAAGAGGGCGAGGATCGCGAGGGGCGCGGCGAGGCCGAACTGTTCGTACCACTGCCATTGGCTGATGAACCAGTAGGAGCGGGTGAGGGCGACGTGCATGTACGCGTTGTTTTCGGGCGGAGCGGCCAGGTAGAGAAGTGCTGCGAGGCAGATGGCGAGAGCCGCCATGACGGCGCTTCCGGCGATACGAAGTTGACGACTGTTTGAGAGGAGGATCGCCAGCAGCAGGGCGAAGCCGAAGGCGTAGGAGGCCATGAGAGGGTGGACGAGCATGGCGATGAGCAGAGAGCCGAAGCAGAGGGCTATGGCTTTTGTTCGACTGCGACTGCTCTCGGGGGGGGATCGGAGTTGGAAGAGGTCCAAGATGCCGACCAGGGTGAGGAGGGCGAAGGGGGTGGAGATGCTGCGGGCGGAGAAGTAAGGGTCCATCAGCATCAGGGACGTTCCGGCGATGGGGATGGTGAGGCCTGCGGCGAGGAGGGCGACCGCGCCGCAGCGGGATGCGCGGCGGGAGTAACAGCGGAGGGCGAGGAGCCAGCCAGCGTAGAGCGTCAGCCAGAAGGTGGCGATGTAGAGGATGAGCCACACGGTCATCAGGGGAAGATGGGAGATCCGAACCAAGGCGGCTACGAGCGGTGCGAAGAGGGAGAAGCGCAGATGCTCGGTGACGAAGGCGGACCACTGCGGATAGAGGGAGGGGTTGAGAAGCCGTTTGACGCCCGCCATGTAGAGGCCGCCGTCTTCGGCGTAGGGATGATAGCCGTGTACTGCCAGGGCAAGAGTGGTGAGCACCGTCACTAAGGCAATCCCGAAGCTTGGTTCGGATAGTCGCCGTTTTTCCTGGGACGCTTTTTCAAGCGTGGGTAGCGCGAGCGTCGATGCCAAAAAGCAGCTCTCCGGAGGGCGGATGTTACGCCAAGGTCAGTGTAGGGCAAGTAAAGCGCGGTTCGTACTTGTTATTCACGCATACCCAAAGTATGTAAGACGGATGTGATTTGCCAACGTTATAGTGGTAAAGCGATTCGGAGCAGGAGCGGTGAGGTGTCTCTAGTGCCGAGGGTTATAAGGTAAGAGACGTGAGAGTGGGGCCGCGAGGCTACAATGGATTTGCCTATGTTTCTTTATGCAGCCTTTGATCTGGACTCCTTTAACGTGTCTCGCGAGACTGCATGACCGGTTCTGTTTCCCCTTCCAATTCGCGTGTTCGTCCAACGCGTAGCCGAGGCCTGGCGAAGACTCTTCCAGGCGTTCTTATTAGTATCTTTTTTCTTTGGTACACCTTCAAGGGCATCTCGTTCGCGCAGATGCGGTCTCTGCATGTCGTGCGGCCAGTATGGCTTGCCGGTGTCGTTGCGTTTACGGTGGGCAGCTGTACGCTGCGATGCGTTCGGTGGACGCGGATGATGCGTTCGACGAGGGCGCGGTTTGGGGTGTGTGCGCGGGTGTTGATGACCTCGCTGGCGGCGAACAATATTCTGCCGTTGCGGATCGGCGATATTATGCGGGTCTTCACCTATGCGGGCGATCTGGGGGCTTCGCCTTCGGTGATTCTGAGCACGGTGATTCTGGAGAAGCTGCTGGATATCTTTGTGCTGGTGCTGCTGTTTGTGAGCTTTATGGGGCCTGGGGTGGCTCCTCACTCGCGGCAGTTGGCGGAGACGCTGTTGGCGATCTCTTCGGTGGGTTTGCTGGTCCTGCTGGTGGGGGCGAGGGCGTTGGAGGCGGTCTCGCGCAGGTTGTTTGCGCGGCTTCCGCAGAGCCCGAAGCTGGCGAAGGTCGAGAGTTGGCTGCTGCTTGCGCTGGGGTGCATTCGGGAGATCGGGGTGACGGGATCGCTGCTGCTGCTGATGCAGTCGGTGGTGATATGGGGATGTGAGGGGATGATCTTCGTCTCGGCGGCGCGGGCGATTGGGTTGGTGACGGATCGGATTGGGCCGTGGCAGGCGGTGTCGGTGGCGAATTTGTCTTATCTGATTCCGAGTTCTCCGGGAGCGATTGGGACGTTCGAGTGGGCGGTGAAGACTTCGCTGGTGAGCCATGGGGCGCAGACGGCTCCGTCGGCGTTGTTTGGGCTGGCGCTGCATGCGTGGCTGCTGATATCGGTGACGGGGGCAGGGGGAGTGATCTTTCTTATCCATCGTGCGCGGATTCATAATCACAAGCCGCTGCTCGATGAGATTGAGACGCTGCCGACTGAACTGCCGCTGGATACGCAGTTGCCTCGCGTAGACTGAATGCAGTCTTATCTACTTCTTTAAAGCGGTGAATCGCAAGCATGTATCGCACAATTCAGCAGTCGTTGCTGGCCCGGATCCAGGCCATTCTTCTTACCAAGTACGAAATTACCTTGACTCAGCTTGCGGTGGAGCAGCCGCCGAGCATCGCTCTTGGAGAGCTGGCGCTTCCGGTGGCGTTCGAGCTGGCCAAGCGTCTGCGAAAGGCTCCGCGGGCGATTGCCGCTGAGCTGGGTGCGGAGTTGAGCGCGGAGCTGGCGGCGGGGCAGCCGGAGCTGCGGGGGATCGCCAGTGTCGAGGTGGCGGGTGCGGGGTATCTCAACATTCGGCTGGATCGTCCGGCGGCGGTGCGGGAGAGTGCCGCGGACCGGCATGCGGATATCGGTGGGCCGGGGTTCCGGCTGGTGGAGCATACCAGCATCAATCCGAACAAGGCCGCGCATATTGGGCATCTGCGGAACGCTATTCTGGGGGACACGTTTCAGCGTCTGCTGCGGCGGGATAGCTATAAGAGCGGCTACGAGGTGGGGGTTCAGAACTACATCGATAACACCGGGGTGCAGGTCGCGGATGTGGTGGTGGGGCTGGTGCATCTCGAGGGCAAGACGGTCGAGAGCACACGCGAGCTGCTGACGGAGTTGATGGAGACCAACACGCGGATCGACTACTACTGCTGGGATCTGTACGCTCGCGTGTCGCAGTGGTACACGGCTACGACGGATGCCGCGGAGCTGGCCGCGAGGAAGCAGCTTCGTCTGGATACGCTGCATGCACTGGAGGTGGGCGGCAATGCGACGGCGGAGATCGCGGACCTTATCTCGACGGCTGTGCTGCGGCGGCATCTGGAGACGATGGAGAGATTGGGGATCGAGTACGACTTTCTGCCTCGCGAGAGCGAGATTCTTTCGCTGCATTTCTGGGATGCGGCTCGAACGCTGATGATGGAGCGGGGTGTTCTGTATCTGGAGACGGCGGGCAAGAATAAGGGCTGCTACGTTATGCGGCGGGCTGGGGTGGAGGCGCTGGAGGAGGGAAGCGATGCTCCGGATGAGGACGCGAAGGTGATCGTGCGCTCGAACGGGACGGTGACGTATGTCGGCAAGGACATCGCGTATCACCTCTGGAAGTTCGGGTTGCTGCCGGGGAAGGACTTCGGCTACGAGCGGTTCCATGAGTATCCGACGCATACGTGCTGGATCTCGACTGCCGGCCCGGTTGCTGAGCCTCAGCCGCCTACCTTTGGGAAGGCGGATGCGATCTATAACGTCATCGATTCGCGGCAGAACGATCCGCAGACGCAGGTGGTGCAGGCGCTGCGGGGGATGGGATTTACCGAAGCGGCGGACCACTACACGCACTTCAGCTATGAGATGGTGGCTCTGACGCCGCGCTGTGCGCTGGACCTTGGCTACACGGTGAGCGAGGAGGACCAGAAGAAGGCTTATCTTGAGGTAAGCGGGCGGAAGGGCTTCGGGGTGAAGGCGGACGATCTGCTGGACCAGTTAATTGCAGCGGCGAAGGCGGAGGTGGATACGAGGCATCCGCAGATCGTCGAGGAGGAGCGGCTTGCTATCGCCACGCAGATCGGTATTGGAGCGCTGCGGTACTTTATGCTGCGATTTACGCGCAATACGGTGATCGCTTTCGACTTCAAGGATGCGTTGAGCTTTGAAGGGGAGACGGGACCTTACGTTCAATATGCGATCGTCAGGGCGGCGAATATCTTTCGCAAGGCGGGTACGACGGCGGAGGAGTCGCTGGCGGCGATGTCGACTCTTGAGCTGGGAGGAGCGCTGGACGGCGAGGAGGGTGCGAGCCTTTGGGAGACATGGCTGTTGGCTTCCAAGCTGACGCTGGTGATCGAACAATGCATCGCTACGGCGGAGCCTGCTTATCTGGCCAAGTACGCCTTTCAACTGGCGCAACAGTTCAATAACTTCTACCACCGTCATCATGTATTGAATGAGGCGGACCCTGACCGGAAGACTTTGCTGCTGGCTACGGCTGCGGTGGCGCAGCGCGAGATGGTGCGGGCGCTGGGGTATCTGGGAATCGTGGCGCCGCCGGTGATGTAGGGTGCGGCGGGGCACAGGATTGGGTCGTTTTAGTTGCTGTAACCGCGGACCCACTCCACGATAGAGCGCACTGCGATGCCGGAGGGGCCGTAGGCGATCCAGGGTTTGGACTCTTCGTTCCAGGCGCAGCCCGCGATGTCGAGGTGGATCCAGGGGGTGTCGCCGACGAACTGCTTCAGAAACATTGCGGCGGATGTGGCTCCGCCGGCACGGTTTTTGCCGGTGTTCATGATGTCCGCGATCTGGCTTTTGATGTGGTCGTGGTAGTCCTCGGTGCAAGGCAGCCGCCAGAACTTCTCGCCCGAGACTGCGAGGCCCGCCTGGAAGCTTTCGGTGGTGGCGTCGTCGTTTGAGAAGAGGCCGCCGTTCAAGGTTCCCAGCGCGACGACGCAGGCTCCGGTGAGGGTCGCGGCGTCGATGAGGTGAGTGCAGCCGAGGGTCTTCGCGTAGTGCAGGCCGTCGGCCAGGACGAGGCGGCCTTCGGCGTCGGTGTTGATGATCTCGATGGTCTTGCCGGACATGGCTGTGACGACGTCGCCGGGTTTGAAGGCCTTTCCATCGGGCATGTTTTCGGCGGAACAGACGACTCCGATGACCTTGACCTTCGGTTTGAGCTGCGCGATGGCGCGCATGGCTCCGATCATGGCGCCTGCACCGGCCATGTCGTACTTCATCTTCTCCATGCCCTCGGAGGGTTTGATGGAGATGCCGCCGGTGTCAAAGGTGATGCCTTTGCCCACGAGGCCGAAGACCGGCGAATTGGGCCGGCTTCCGCCTGCTGGTTCGTAGGTCATCACGATGAGGGCTGGAGGCTCGACCGAGCCCTGGGCTACGGCCAGGAATGCGCCCATGCCGAGCTTTTTCAGCTTTTCTGTCGAATGGACTTCGCATTTGAGGCCGAATTCGGAGCACATGGCTGCTGCCCGCCGGCCGAGGACGGTGGGGGTCAAGACGTTTCCAGGCTCGTTTACGAGCGAGCGGGTGAAGTTTTGCGCGCTTGCGAGGATGAGACCCTCTTCGAAGCCGATCTGGATCTCTAATTTCGTGGAGGGCTCAACCACGGCGGCGAGGATGGTAAGGCTGTGGACGGCTGTGTCCTTACGGTCACTCTTATAGGTGTCGTAGTCGATCTCGCCCAACTCAGCACCTTCTACCAAGGCGCGGGTTAGAACGGTGCAGGGAAGGTTTTCGAGGTGCTCGTCGGAGAGAGCTTCATCCTGGGGAAAGACGATGGCCAGGTCGCGGATGCCGCGGGGCTTCAACGCACGCACGGCGGTTCCGGCTCCCTTGCGGATCTCATTAATAGAGAGTGTCTTGACTTTGCCCAGGCCGACGACCAGCAGCCGTTCTGCCTTCAGACCATTTGGGGCGTGCAGAAGCAGGGTCTCTCCGTGTGCGGCCTTGAACTCGCCGGTTTCAAGGACCTTTGCTACGGCGCTGGAGATGGCGTCCGAGGTCGTCATGAGCGCGACGAGGGGCTCGTCGTCCTTGCCGGTTGCAACATCTACCGCTAGCACGGCCAGGAGTGGTGTTGCGAAAGCAGTGGCGTCCTGAAAGGAGAGGCGAGTTTCCATAGCCTCTATCGTAGCGCGACTCACGACCGCAGCGGCGGGGCAGGAGCCGCTTTCTTTTGATTCAAGTTGCAGTGGTGAGCGAGTTGGGGGAGTTATCTGCGCTGACTGCGTGCGATGGCGGCTTTGGCTTCATTGTCCGCCTCGCGTTTGCGCTCTGTGGCGCGTTTATCCCACTCCTGCTTGCCTTTGGCTAGGGCGATCTCGCACTTTACCCTGCCGTTACGGAAGTAGAGACGGACCGGAATCAGGGTAAAGCCCTTTTGCTTGGTCAAGGCTTCGAGCTTGTAGACTTCGCTCTTGTGCAGGAGTAGCTTTCGGGTGCGGAGCGCGTCGTGATTCATCGCGTTGCCATGTGAGAACGGGCCGATATGAGCGTTCAACAGGAAGCACTCGCCATCTTTGAGCAGGCCGTAGGCGTCCTTGAGGTTGGCCTTGCCTTCGCGGATCGATTTGACCTCGGTGCCGCGGAGAGCGACGCCGGCCTCGAATTTGTCCGTGAGGAAGTAGTTGAAGGTGGCGGAGCGGTTGAAGGCGGCGTCCCTTTTTCCTGCGGCGACCGGGTCGCGGTCTTTCTCCTTGACGACAGGTTTAACCACATTGGCTACGGTCGGATTGGAGAGGGAGCGGGGCATCGGAGTTAGAACTTTCAATTTTAACATGCGATGGCAGGATATTAAGATTTGGCGACAGCGACTCACCTGTCCTCTTATGCCACGTCTAAAATTCAGGTCTCCCACCGCATCGTCTTTGGAAGCGACGTATGTCGAAGTGTCGCATCCGCCGGCAAGACGGCGAGGGTATTCCGTACGTTATTGGAAGAGATGAGGTTTCCCCCTGGGCCGAATGCTATACTCACGCGAGCGCAACAGCCTGTCCGATCCCGCCAGAACAGGTAGCGTCCGGCTCATTCTCACGACAGGCGGGTGCTTCGGCAATCACCGCACTCTTCACCGTGTAAAGGACGCAAACGAAAGCAGTATGGATCGCGGAAAATCCCCCCTCAGAGCATTAGGATCGCTTTTGTTTGCCCGGGTTCTTCCCGTGGCGCTTATGGTCGCGTGTCTTTCGGCGATCCACGTCACTCCAGCGCAGGCGCAGTCTGCTTCTACCTGGAACAAGCGGGGCGAGAACGCGGAGGTTCGGGAAGATTTCGATGGGGCCTATGAGGCGTACCGGAACGCACACCTGAAGAAGCCGAAGGATCTGCGCTACAAGGGACGTTATGAGCGCATGAGGTTCCAGGCGGCGGTCTCCCATGTGGACCGGGGACGAGTGGTGAAGCAAAGTGGTGACGCCGCGGGCGCGCTGGCGGAGTTTGGCCGTGCACTTCAGATCGATCCAGGCAATCAGACAGCCCAGCAAGAGATTGACCTTATTAAGAAAGAACAGTCTGGACCTCCGCCTCCTCCCTCGCCTGCAGCTATGGAGCAGATGGCCGGACAGAATGAGGTGTTGTCCACGATTGGGAGCATGTCCGGTCCAGTCCAGTTGCAGCCGATGTCAAATGACCCGATTACGCTCCACATGGTGGAGGACGTCAAGGTCATCTATCAGGCGATTGGGAAGGCTGCGGGACTGAATGTTCTGTTCGATCCGGACTTTCAGTCCAAGCGAATTCCCGTCGACCTGACAGCCGTTACCTGGTCGGATGCACTGCGGATCGTAGGAACGGTCGGGGGCAGCTTTTACAAGCCGGTGACAACCAATACGATCTTTGTTGCTCAGAACAATCGCACCAAGCACACCGACCTGGATCAACTGGCGGTGCAGACGTTTTATCTGACGAATGCTATCCAGCAGAATGATGCAAACGAAGTAACGACGGCGATCCGCAATTTGCTCGATCCGAGCGTCAAGGTCTATCCGGTATTGAGCCAGAATGCGATCGTGATGCGGGCCACCCCCGACCAGCTCATGCTGGCTCAGAAGCTGCTGAACGACCTGGACCGCACTCGTGCGGAGGTCGTGGTCGATGTTGCGATCCTCGAAGTCAGCCGCATCAAGATGCGAAATCTTGGCATCACGCTGCCGCAGTCCTTCGGACTTACACCGCAGGCGAGCCCCACCAGCACGAGCAGTAGTACTACTCCTGCCACAGGGACGCCTTCCAACTTCACCTTGAACTCGCTGGCGCATCTGAATGCGACGAACTTCGGTGTGAGTCTTAGTGGCGGAACCTTGAATGCTCTGCTGACCGATGCGGATACCCGCGTTCTACAGAATCCACGCATCCGGGCGACCGATGGCCAGCGCGCCACGGTGAAGATTGGCTCAAAGATTCCAGTGGCTACAGGTTCTTATAGCGCCGGCGTCTCTACTGGTACAGCCAGCCTCGGAGTTCAGACACAGTTCACGTATCTTGACGTAGGCGTCAACATCGATATGACTCCTACGGTTCATTATGACCGTGAGGTGACGCTGAAGATGAAGATCGAAGTGTCTACCCAAAGCAATACGGTCGTCATCTCCGGCGTCGCTGAACCGATTATTTCGCAACGTGTGAGTGAACAGGTCATTCAGCTCAAAGAAGGCGAGCCAAGTATTCTGGCGGGCATTATCACCAAGACAGATTCCCTTAACGTTCAAGGGACGCCTGGCATCGCCGAACTTCCGCTGTTGAAGTACATCTTTGGAAGCCGAAGCACGGATAACGAACAGGATGAGATCGTCTTCCTGCTGATTCCGCATATTGTGCGCGAGTCTCTGCTGACGCGGTTGAACACGCGGGCTATCGATACTGGTACTGGGCAGGCGATCGAGCTTCGCCGGGATACGTCTCCCAAGGCGGATTTAGAGGCCAGCTTGAATCCGGCTCTAAGGCCGGTGGCGAACCAGGCGACCAGCGCGGCGAATGCGGCCTCCGCGATGGTGCAGCAGATGCGTCAGCAGGCAGCGCCGCTGCAGCCTGGATCTACGGGTCCGGTTCCGGCTCAAGGTGCTAATCCGGCTGCTGTTCCGGCTCCGACTTCGGACGGTCCGCCAGTGAGCCTGACTGTCGTTGCAGGTAGCCCGAACCAGTCGGTTGGAAGTACGTTCCAGGTGGCCGTGATGCTGGCAAATGGACGAGATGTCTATTCCGTGCCATTGCAGATGCAGTTCAACCCGGCGGTTCTGGAGCTGGTCAATGTAGATGCGGGCGACTTCCTGGGCCGCGATGGGCAAGCGGTTGCCATGGCGCATCGGGAGGAGGAAGGTCTTGGCTTGGTGACTATTTCCAGCTCACGTCCTCCAGGAGTCGCGGGTGTGACGGGGCAAGGCAGCCTTTGCACGCTTACGTTCCGGGCTAAGGCTGCAGGTGACTCCAATCTCGCTCTCGTCAAGGTGAGCGCGAAGAACAGCGCCCAAGCCACGCTTTCGGCCGTCGGTTCGCAGACCGTGGTGCATGTGAAGTGATGCGGAGGTTTGGGCCAAGGCGGAGCGGCGAGGCGGGTCTTACGCTCGTCGAGCTGATCATCACCGTGGCGATCGTCGGCATTCTTGCCGCCGCTGCTGTGCCGATTGCGCGCTTCCAGGTGAAGCGCACCAAGGAGCGTGAGCTGCGGCGGGACCTGTGGGAGATGCGGGATGCGATCGACCGCTACAAGGACGCCGCGGAGAAGGGCGCGTTTGTGACCAAGGCTGACAGCTTCAACTATCCTCCGGACCTGGAGTCGCTGGTCAACGGAGTCGAGGCGCAAGGTGGCAAGAAGGTGAAGTTCCTGCGGCGCATTCCGGTGGATCCGATGACTGGAACCGCAGAGTGGGGTTTGCGGTCGAATCAGGACGATCTAGATTCGGACTCGTTCGGAGGGCAGAACGTGTTCGATGTGCATAGCAAAAGTTACGGAACGGCGCTCGACGGGACCAAGTACTCGACATGGTAGAGATGCTCCCAATCCGAAGGACCGAAGCAAGCGGCGGCGAGAGCGGCTTTACGTTGCTGGAGCTGATGATCGTGATGGTCGTGATCGGTCTGCTGGCGGCGATTGCGATTCCTTCGTATACGAACAATGTTCGAAATGCGAAGGAGGCGGTCCTCAAAGAGGATCTGCATACGCTTCGGGGGGCGATCGATGCTTACACGGTGGATAAGCAGAAGGCTCCGCAGACGCTGGACGATCTGGTGCAGTCTGGCTACCTGAAGGTGATGCCGGTGGATCCGTTTACGAAGCGGAGCGATAGCTGGGTTCCGGTGCAGTCGGACATGCTGTCGACCATGGACCAGACGCAGTCGGGGATCGACGATGTTCATTCCGGGGCGCAGTTGAGTGCGGCGGATGGGACGTCGTACGCCAGCTGGTAGAGGGTTTTTCGGTGTAAATCGAGGTCAATTCGACCGGGCTCACCAAAAGGGCGCATACTACGTCCAAAGGTGTGGAGCTGCGTTCGGTAGGGAAGCGGTTCCAAATTCAGGAGAGTTCCCATGCGTTTCGTCGCGCAGTTCGGTTTGGCCGCATTCGTCGCCCTTTCCACGCTTTCGTATGGGCAAACTCCAGCACAGGCACCTTCGACTCCTTCGCCAACGCCTTCGGCCCCTCCGTCAACGCCTTCTTCGATCCCTCCGGCCACTCCCTCTCCGACTCCTACTACTCCCCCGGCGACGAGTCCTGATGCTGATAAACCACCTGCTCCGTTAGACGATAAGGAGGCTCGGGAGATTAAGGACAAGGCTGTGCCTAAATCCGATTCCTTGCCTTCTCCCGGCGAGGCGCTGGATCCGCATATCAAGGCGGGCAGCGAAGACGATGTGAATGCGATCGGCAACCGGAATATCGGCGGCCGCGGCATGGGGAACTGGTACTCGACGGATTGGGAGATCCGCAACGGCAAAGCTTACTCGATGGAGATCGAGAAGTCTGCGCACCTGGTGACCGATCCGGTGGTTGTGGAGTACGTGAACCGGGTTGGGCAGAACATCGTCAAGAACTCCGACTGTAAGGTTCCTTTCACGATCAAGGTGATCGATTCGGACGAGATCAATGCCATGGCGCTGCCTGGCGGCTTCTTTTACGTCAACTCCGGTCTTATCCTGGCTGCAGACGAGGAGGCGGAGCTTGCGGGCGTTATGGCGCATGAGACGGCGCACGTCTGCGCGCACCATGCTGCCCGCCAGATGACCAAGATGAACTACGCCCAGATTGGGTCTATTCCCTTGATTATCTTTACTCAGGGGTCTTGGACCGGTTATGGAATCTATGAGGCGACTCAGCTTGCCATTCCCATCGCGTTTCTGAAGTTCTCCCGCGGTGACGAGGCGCAGGCGGACTGGCTTGGTCTCCAGTATATGTATAAGGCTGGATATGATCCGCAGGCGTTCATCCAGTTCTTCGAGAAGATCGACGCGTTGGAGAAGCATAAGCCGGGGACGCTGGCCAAGGTGTTCTCCGACCATCCTCAGACTCCGGACCGGATCGACCGTTCGGAGGATGAGATTGCCACGATCATGCCGGCGCGTCCGGACTACGTCGTTACGACTTCGGAGTTCGACGATGTGAAAGCCCGGTTGGCCCGCATCGAGAATAAGCGGAAGCTGAACGATGGCAAGGGTGGGAACAAACCCACTCTGCGGCGTGCTGGCGGGACGAACAATGACCCGAATAATCCGAACTCCCCTAGCAGTACGGATGACCGGCCCACTTTGGGGCGACGGAATTAGTCGTTCGGGGGGAGTCCCTCCCCCCCCTTGCCTGGGTATAAATGGTTTCGTTTGAGAGAGATATGTGGCTTGGCCTCCGCTAAATTATTCTGTGCAAATGGGTTGTTTCCAAATGCGTGCAGGGAATAGGGTTATGTCTGTTGTCTGCTCTCTCTGTTTGTTAAAGAACGAAAGGCCCTTTGGGGCCTTTTCTTTGTTTGATCTCTGTTTCTATTTTATGGGTTTGAATATAACTAAAGTGCCACTTTGGTTGGGAATATTTTTTGGGTGTAAGTCTTTATTTTTGTTTTAGTTGTTGAGCTGCGGGTGGGTTTTTGGGGGGGGACAGGATTTTTGATGGGAGATTTGCGTTCTCGGCTGTTGCTGGAGTGATGGTACCGGAGAGCCGAAATGTGGCGAAGGTGGTGCACCCGTTGTGGCTGTGGGAGAGCAGGGCTCCCACCCTTCGCCAGAGACAAAGGCGCGAAGGATGGGGCACCCGGGCTTTGGTGCGTTATGGAAGGAAGGCGGTCGGGCTTTGCACGATACCCCACCCTATTTGCGATGAAACTGCAAAAAGGGTGGGGCACCCGGATTTGTGGCGGGGAGAGAGTAGAGATTCCAGCCCGCTACCCCCTTTCAGACGATGAAGCTGTTGGATAGGGGGCACCCGTTTTTGTGGAGGATTTTGGGTGGGGCTCGCGGATAAAATAGGGGTATGACTACGACGATGCAAGATGCGGTTCCTGTAAAGCGGACGACGGGGTATACGGACGACCATGCGGCGGCTGGGCTGGATGCTACTTTTCCGGAGATTGAGACCTGGCGGAATCAGTTTGCGGCTTATGAGATTCTGGTCGACGATCCGGAGTTCACCAGTGTTTGTCCCAAGACGAGTCTGCCGGACTTTGGGCGGATTACGATTCGGTATATGCCGCGGGAGAAGTGTCTGGAGTTGAAGAGTCTGAAGGAGTATCTGTTTACGTACCGGAACCTGGGGATCTTTCAGGAGAACATCGTCAACCAGGTTTTGAACGATGTGGTGAAGGCTTGTGATCCGGTTTGGTGCAGGGTGGTAGGGGACTTCCGGCCTCGGGGTGGGATCTCTACGGTGGTGGAGGCTTATTATCCGCGGCCTGTGGTCTCTTAGATTGTGGCTGTGGTGAGGACGGCTTAACACCGATTTTCACGGATTCCACCGATTTGGTCTTGACTCAAGGTGAATTGTTGCAGTAGCTGTTCTGTGAAATCGGCGATTGTTTTTCTTGTTTTCTGGTTTGGGTGCGCTAATTTATTCCTTGGACGAAAGGCGTTTTAGCGTTCTTTCTTCTGATCTGTTTTTGTGTCCGTATCAAGATGTTGAGTCGGTGATATGTGGCATTTGCAGTCCGGGCTGCAAGGGGCAAGCTGATATCCTTCGGCTGATGACTTCTGCGATTAAGCCTCGCCCTTCTGTTGCTTCTGTTGCTGGAGCTACTACTGCTCTGGTGTTGCTGACCGCGCTGAACTTTGTTAATTACATCGACCGTTACATTCTGCCGGGTGTTCAAGAGCAGGTGAAGGGCGAGTTTCGTATTACGGATGCGCAGATTGGGTCGCTGACGCTTTGGTTCATGGTGGCTTATATGGCCACCTCGCCGATTACAGGTTGGCTGGGCGATCGGTTTCCGCGTAAGCCGATGATCGTGATTGCGGCGTTGTTCTGGAGTGGGATCAATTTTCTTACGGCTACGGTTCACTCGTATGACTCGCTGAATCTGCGGCACGCGGCGCTGGGGATTGGCGAGGCGAGCTTTGGGATCTTCGCTCCGGCGCTGCTGGCGGATTTTTATCCGGAGGATCAGCGGAACCGGGTGCTAACGATCTTCAATGTGGCGATTCCGGTGGGAGCGGCACTGGGGTATCTGGTGGGTGGGACGGTGGGAGCGCACTTCGGGTGGAGGATGTCGTTTATCGTTTCGGCGGTGCCGGGGGTGATTCTGGCGTTGCTGATTGCGGTGCTGATGAAGGAGCCGGCGCGGGGTAAGAGCGAGGGCAGGGCAAAGCTGGAGAAGGGAACTGTGCTGGGGCTGGTGCGGAACAAGCCTTACCTGTGCTCGATTCTGGGGTATGCGGCGGTTACGTTTTCGATTGGTGGGATCTCGTGGTGGATGCCGTCGTTTCTGCAACGGGTGGATGGGCGGAGCCAGTCTTCCGCGGCGTTCCTTATGGGGGCGATTACGGTGGTGACGGGTCTGCTGGGGACGATTGTGGGTGGGACGATCGCGCAGCGGTGGTCGCGGACCAATGGGAAGGCGCTGTATCTGGTGCCGGCGATTGGTTCGCTGCTGGCGGTGCCTCCGGCGGTGGTATGTTTCTTTGGGCCGCAGCTTTTGGGGACCAAGGCGTTTACTTTGCCGGGGCTGGCACTGGCGGTGTTTCTAATCTTCCTGGGGACTGGCCCGATCAATGCTTCGACGATCAATGCGGTACGTCCCGAGGTGAGGGCGACGGCGATGGCGGGACAGTTGTTGATGATTCACCTGCTGGGGGATGCGATTTCACCGCGGATTATCGGAGTGGTTAGCGACCGGTCGAACCTGGCGTTGGGGTTGGGGTCGACGCTGATTACGCTGGTGTTGGGGAGCGTTATCTTTTTCATTGGATCAAAGGTTGCGCCTCCGTTGAGGCACAGCGATGGGCCGGTTGTGGCATAGTTTTATAAGTCTGAAAGTATGGACTTGAACGCAACCTCTGACCCTGAACGTAACCCTCCAATTCGCTGCGGTCGCTGTCGCATGGTTGGTAGCAGCTGCCTGGGTGTGGGTGGTGGTCGCGGCTGTTCGTGGGTTGCCGGGGGTTCCGAATCTACTGGAGGCGCGGTTCGACGTTGAGCCGGAGGGGGCACCGTGGGTTACGGTGATAGTGCCTGCCAGGGACGAGGCGGCGAATGTGGGAGAGTGTCTGAGGACGCTGCTCGACCAGGACTATGCGCGGGTGCGGGTGATCGCGGTGGACGACCGGTCAAATGATGAGACTGGCGGGATTATGGATGCTTTGGCGGCTACTGCTCCGGAGAGGCTGCGGGTGATGCATGTTCGCGAGCTGCCGCCGGGGTGGCTGGGTAAGACTCATGCGATGGCGATGGCGGCGCGGTCGGCGATAGCGGTGGATGCGCCGGAGTTTTTGCTGTTTACAGACGCGGATGTGATGTATCGGCGGGATGCGCTGCGGCGCTCTGTGGCGTATGCGGTGGCGGGCGGGGCGGACCATCTGGTGACGGTGCCGACGACGATCATTCGACGGTGGGATGAGGCGGCGTTGCTGGGGTTTCTACAGATCTTTGGGGTTTGGGGGCCGAGGCCGTGGAAGGTCGCGGACCCGAAGGCGCAGCGAGATGCGGTGGGGATTGGGGCGTTCAATCTGGTTCGGACTGCTGTGTATGAGGCGATCGGGGGATTTGAGGCGCAGCGGATGGATATTCTGGAGGATCTGACGTTGGCTCGGCGGATCAAAGGGGCGGGGCTGGCGCAGCGGATCGCGTTTGGGCGCGGGCTGGTTAGTGTCCACTGGGCTTCGGGTGTGTGGGGAATCGTGGATGTGATGACGAAGAACGTCTTTTCGGCGTTTCGGTTTCACATCTCGCTGGTGCTGGGTGCGTGTCTGTGGGTGGTGATCTTCTGCGTTGCGCCGGCGGGGGGAGTGGTTTTTGGACCGACGAGAGTGCCGGCGGCGATTACGTTTGCAGCGATTGGATATGGGTACTGGCTGTTTCAGCGGACGTCGGGGATTTCAGCGTGGAATGCTTTGCTGGCGCCGGTGAGTGCGGTGGTGTTTGTGTTTGCGCTGCTGCGGTCGGCGGTGATCACGCTGTGGCAGGGTGGAGTGTGGTGGCGGGGGACGTTTTATTCGCTTAAGGAGCTACGTAAAAACGCCGCTCCGTTGTTTGGACGGGGCGGCGTTTTGTAAGGCTTGGGTGAGCTTGCTTAGACTTCGACGAGGACGTTGCCGTAGCGCTTCTGGACGTACTCGTCGAGGATGACCTGGAACTCTTCGACGATGCGGTCGCCCTTGAGGGTGGTGAAGAGCTTGCCGTCGACGTAGACGGGGGCCTTGGGTTCCTCGAAGGTGCCGGGGAGGGAGATGCCGATGTTGGCGTGCTTGGACTCTCCGGGGCCGTTGACGATGCAGCCCATGACGGCGAGCTTGAGCTCTTCGACGCCGGGGTACTGTTTTTTCCACTCGGGCATGGACTCGACGAGGTAGTTCTGGATGCGCTCGGCGAGCTCCTGGAAGTAGGTGGAGGTGGTGCGTCCGCAGCCGGGGCAGGAGGTGACCTGAGGCATAAAGGAACGGATGCCGAGGGACTGGAGGATCTGCTGGCCGCAGCGGACCTCTTCGGAGCGGTCGCCGCCCGGGGTGGGGGTGAGGGAGACGCGGATGGTGTCGCCGATGCCGGCGAGGAGCAGGGGAGAGAGGCCGGCGGTGGAGGCGACGACGCCCTTCATGCCCATGCCGGCTTCGGTGAGGCCGAGGTGGAGGGCGTAGTCGCAGCGGCGAGCGAGCTCGGTGTAGACGTCGATGAGGTCGCGGACGCCGGAGACCTTGGCGGAGAGGATGATCTGGTCGCGACGGAGGCCGTAGCGCTCAGCGGCGGCGGCGTTGTCGAGCGCGGAGACGACCATGGCCTCCATCATGACGTCGCGGGCGTCGAGGGGGGAGGCGGATTTGGAGTTCTCGTCCATCATCTTGGTGAGGAGGGCCTGGTCGAGCGAGCCCCAGTTGACGCCGATGCGGACGGGCTTCTGATGCTCGACGGCGACCTCAACCATGGTGCGGAAGTTGTCGTCGTCCTTGCGGCCGATGGAGACGTTGCCGGGGTTGATACGGTACTTGGCGAGGGCCTTGGCGCAGTCGGGATACTTCTTGAGAAGCTGGTGGCCGTTGTAGTGGAAGTCGCCGATGATGGGGGTGTTCCAGCCCTTCTTGGCGATGCCTTCGACGATGTAGGGGACGGCTTTGGCGGCGTCGTCGTTGTTGACGGTGACGCGGACCATCTCGGAGCCGGCACGGGCGAGGGAGGCGATCTGCTGGATGGAGGACTCGACGTCGGCGGTGTCGGTATTGGTCATCGACTGGACGACGACGGGCACGTCTGAACCGACGCGGACTCCCCCGATTTGAACGGTGGCCGAACGACGGCGCTGTATGGATGGCATAGATTCTCCACCTTTAAGTTTACCATCGGCGGGAGCGCGTAATGAGTGTAAGTGGTTGCTTTCAGGTTGGGATGTCGCGTTACACTAGGGTGATGTGGCCCGGTAGCTCAGTTGCATAGAGCAGCGCACTCCTAACGCGAAGGTCGCAGGTTGGACTCCTGCCCGGGCCACCACAACTTCAATAAAATAGGATACTTACTAGCTTGCACGTAGGCCCGATTTTCAGCCAGCATAGGCTGGTACAACCTTTGGTACACCTCTCTCTTTTTTCGACTCATTGCAACTCGTTGCTGCGGGCTGCGGGTTAGCGATAGGAATTAAGTCAGAAGTTTGTCGCATTTATCTTACGCGTGCTACACTCCGGATGTAAGATAGTTGCTGCATTTATCTGACATTAGCCTCTATGTCCATTTCGGAATCTAGTATCCCAGCCGCCATCCGGAACCGAATCTTTGCCCCGGCGCAGCCTCGCGTCTGGACGCCGGAAGACTTCGCGGACCTAGGGCCGCGTACTGCAGTCGATCAGGCTCTCCATCGGCTGGTTGCTTCCCACGACCTGCGTCGGATCGCGCGCGGCTTCTACGACATCCCACAGAACAACCGGCTCACCGGAAGGCCAACCTATCCCAACCCGCGCGACGTGATTGACGCGCTCACTCGTAAGGGCAAGGTACGGGTGGTAGTCGATGGCCTCACCGCCGCCAACGACCTTGGACTTACCGACGCCGTTCCGGCGAGCATTGGCGTACTCACGGACGGACGGATGCGGCCCATTACCCTAGGCAACCTCACCCTCGACTTCCAGGCCGCCGCTCCGAGCCGCCTCTACTGGGCTGGACGTCCCGCTATGCGATTTGTCCAAGCACTCCATTGGCTGCGCGACATGCTCCCGTCCGATGACGGAAGCCTTCAGAAGCGCCTAGTCTCCATCCTCAAAGACCCCGATCATGGACGGGCGATTCAGGATGACTTGCGCACCGGCCTGTCGGCATTGCCGGAGTGGATGCGGGTAATCGTGCGTAACCTGCTCCAACAGGCGAATGTTGCAGCGCAGCCGGCGGTGGGAAAGGCGAAGCCTCCAAAAGCGCACGGACCCCGGCTCAGATCATCAAAAAGGCGAGCGACCGATGACTGACGGTTTTCAAACCGTGCTCGCAGCCAGCGACGAAGAGCGCAGAGACCTTTTTGTCGGGGCTGCCGATCGGCTACGCACCAACGAGCAGAACATTGAAAAAGACTTCTGGGTTTGCTGGACGCTCGACGCGCTTTTCAACGGACTGAAGGCCGGTGGGCCACGCCTACTCTTCAAAGGCGGCACTTCGCTATCGAAGGGCTATGGCCTGATCGAACGCTTCTCCGAGGACATTGATATCACCGTCTTTCGGGAGGACATTGGACAGCCCGCGACCGTCGAGGAACTGGAAGCCCTGAGCGGCAAGAAACGCAACGCTCGCATAGAGGCCATCAAAAATGCCTGCCAGGCCCATATTCAAGGATCGATGCTGGAGCAGTTGAGCGAGCTGCTACAGCAGACACTCCAATCTGCAAAAATGAATGCGAATCGGGCGCGTGTGGAACCCGATCCTGATGATTCCGACGGCCAGAGCTTGCTTCTCTGGTATCCCACCACAACGGCGGGAGGAAATGAGTACATCCGTCGCGCCATCAAGATCGAATCAGGAGCAAAGTCCGCGCTCGATCCTCATGCTCCCGTCGTCGTCAAGCCGTACATCGCGGACGATCTTCCAGGTGTTGACCTGTTGGTCAGCAATGTAACGACCGTTGATTCCAGCCGCACCTTTTGGGACAAGATCGTTATCTTGCATGGCCTGCGGCGGTGGTGGGACCGCCGTGGCGAGTTGAAGGGAGGCGGGCAGCGCGTCTCGCGGCATTACTATGATGTCTACCGGCTCCTGGCTGCGGATATAGGCCGGAGAGCAAGCGGAGATATGGCAATGGCCGAGGACTGCGTTCGACACGCGCGGATGTTCTTCAGTCGACCTGATCTTGACCTTGCTTCTGCCATTGCCGGGAGCTTTGCCCTAATGCCTCATGACGGGATGCTCGATGCTCTGCGTCAGGACTATGAAGCTATGTCTGGCATGGTATTCGGCAAGATACCGAATGTTGATGAGGTTCTCGCTGGAATTGAGGAACTGGAGCAACGTATAAACAGGGGGAACTAATTCATGGGGCACAGGAGCTTCTACGCTCATTCCAAACGAAATTCCGATACTAAGGAGTGGCAGAAGCTGAGCTTGCATCTCTCTTCCGTCGCAGAGCACACTTCATCTCTGGCTGAAAAGATTGGGCTGGCTCATGCGGGAGAATTGATCGGTCTTGCACACGATCTTGGGAAGTACTCGCAGGCATTTCAGCAGTACCTTAAAAAGGTTGCGAATGATGCCGCAATGGAAATGGAATCGGATTTCTCACTCAAGGGAAGTGTCGATCACTCCACGGCTGGAGCGCAGATTATAGAAGCTGGGCTCGCTAGCGGCAACGGAGGAATCGCGAGCCAGAATCCTCGGTCGCAGGGAGTTAGCGGGGCTCAGTTCACCGACGTTTCCAGCCTTGCTGGGAAGTGCTCTACAAGAGTGCTCAGTTCTTTAACCGCAGCTGCGAGTGCACCAGCATCGATTTCGAAGCGGAAGTGAAGCGAGGCCTTGTACGACGCGGAAGGTTGGATCACACCCTCAAGCGTGGCGGTCCCATTACTAGCGAACTTCACTTCGAGAGACAGGTTGCCCTCTGTACTTTGAAAAAAGACGCTGCCTGAGAAAGCCATCGTGACTGTCTTCAGTTTTTCGTACAGAGCCAACAAATCGTAGGCCGTAAAAGCTACTCGGAACTTTCCCGCGAACGGCCCTACGACTGCCGAGAGTAAAACTGCCAACCAGTTCGCATCGTCTACGTTCGAGGCCTGTGGATTTTCATAACCTAGCACTTCGACTATTAGCTTGCCGTCTTGTCCAGCTATCGATGCAATGTTGTTCATCTTCATTCCCCTTACTGCCTCACTGAGAGCGAGGTATGGCGGTCACTACGCCACCTTGACTATTGGTTACTACCCTGGCCTGCCCACTTTGAAACACGGAGGTTCCCGGCGTATTTCCAGGTGACTTTATACCGGTCTGATTGTGTCCTCTACTACTGAAGGTACGAGACCCCTACCCTGCATCTGATCAAGAGCGTGCCCCGAGTAATATGTTCCGCCTATAGTCGTTCGCGAATTTGTTCCGGGAGCTATATTTGTAGTGCGCCCTTTCTGCCAACCACCGTTGCCGCGTCGGACTCGGCCCCTGCAGCTTCTTCTCCTTTGCTCAAGACTTTGCCAACCATTTCGCCAACTTTTCCAAGAATAGGGCCTGCCATAGCCCCGACCAGTTTTCCAATCGGAGCGGGCATTAGGAGTTGTCCGGCACTTACATCCTGCAGACCTCGCTCAGAATAAGCGGCGATCCCACACGCTGACCCGCCGCACATGATTGTCCCGGGTCCCAAGAACCCCTTACCATCGACAGTCGCTCCCTGCTGTTACCAGCCGCGATTCGTCGCTGTATCGCATTCCATTGATCATCGTTAATGGTGGTGTAATTCGCTGCTTGGCCGTTGGTGCAAAGGGTCACATCATGCCCGTCTTGGTCGACCGAGGTTAGAGGGTTATTTTCGAACGTAGCCGTAGAGATTGAGACTTTGAGTTTTTAGGTCTGCATAGGGAAGAGCATCCAAATCAGCTCCAACATCCGGCGACATGAAGCGGCCCATATTGCTGGCATAGTAGCTTGCCCCGAAGTAATCGAGCCCCGACTCTCCATCTTTCCTTGCCGGTATAGTGGAATTGGGGCTGCGTGTGTTGTATGGCAAAAACGGCGGATGTAGTCATACAGATTGCCGAAGCAAATCAATACCATCACCGAACCGCATCACCGCAAGGTCAATCAATTATTCGTTGTCTTTGAGAATCGTTAGAGCACTTTCCCAGATCGATCCGCCTCGATACGGGCCCTCTCCGTCTGCATCATATTGTGGTTCGTCGAACCAAACCCAGTAAACGGTATTTGTTCCCAGAGCGCTAATCTCTTGTCGAGTGAGTTCTCCGTCCCACGTTCCAGAAATTCCGGTAATTTCGCCGGGCGGCTTTGAAATCATTCCGCTCGCGCCAAAAGCCCAGAAGAAGTCGTCAGAAATCCGCACTCTATCTCCCGCAGCGAACTTTTTTTCGCCCATTCCTTCTCCTACTTAAGTTTAAAGTCAGCAGCTGCGCCGGTTATGGTGTTGTATACCCAATGAACCACAACGCCACCCGGAGACGTAAGCTCTTTCTTTACCCATCCTGCTGTTGCAGGCCATCTTGGATCTTTAAGGACTATATTCGTTAATACCTTACCAGTAGTAGGATTCGATGCCGCTTCTTCGAGCGCTAGTTGTTCGGCAACTGTGGTAGCCAGCCTTGTACCGGTCAGCCCATGTCCAAGGGTTCCAAGGCCACCCGACAGCCCAGCTAAACCTACGCTTCCGACACACGATGCATTGACAGAGTTGCAACCGGACAACGCCCCAGCAAGAGCTGCAGGTGTTGAAATAAAGCTTGCTGCTATTAATTCAGCTGTGCCAGCCGCGTTTACTACTCCTGCTGCATTCCTCCAAGTCGATGCACTCCCAGCCCCAAAAACACCGGCGGCCAAGCTGCCAGCCCCGAAGCCACCATTTAGGTTCGGCCCTTGAATAACTCCCGTACCTATTGCGCCCGGGCCTGCACCATCCGGTGTATAGCTAAATGAAGAACTATTGTTGCTCGGATTGTACTTGAAAGAACTCGCGTCAACAGTTCCGTTTACGAAACTGCCGTTATCTGAGTCGCTATCACAATCCCCACGCACCAAATAGCCGCCGCCATTACCGAGACCACTGGCGTAGATGCAGTCTTGCCCGCTGGGATCGATGTTAGTCAATGGATTGTTTCGAGCATAACCATACAGATTCCAGCTCTGTGGGTCACTTCGGTCCGGGTCGTTCCCGTCATCAGGGCTCATGAACCTTCCCAGATTGAAGTTGTAGTATCTAGATCCGAAGTAATCGAGTTGGGATTCTGAGTCTCGTTCTTTGCCGGTAAATCTATAGGCGTTTCCTGTCCCTGGAGTAATCTGGGGTTGCACTGCTCCCTCGACTCCAAAGGGATAGTACTTGGTCGAAAAAATCGGCCAGCCAGCGGTATCTGTCATCACCTGGTTAGAACCGACCTGATCGCCATGAAAGTAAGCCGTGTTGAGGAAAGATGGATCGGTGACCTTCTCAGTAATTACGCTTACATTGCTTTCTGCTGCTCCCGGACCGAAAGGGACTATTCCGCCCAAAGTGCGGTAGTAGAGAGGAATGGCTGTCCCGTCCGCGTGAACCAACGTGATATCTCCCAGATAGATGTCCCAATTGCCCGGAGCACCTCCCTGATAATTGTAGAGATTAACACTTGAGAAGGTCATTCCCTGGTATTCACTTAGGTCAAGCTCTCGGAAGAACCAGCCACCAGTCCTCGTATCCGCGTCCGCCAACTGACCGTCGAGGGCAAGTTTTACACCAGAGCTACCCACCGTATTATTGTTGAAGGCGACGCTGATTCCGCCCCTCCCCACCCCATCCTGAAACTGCCTCCAGGTGAGCAGGTCGCCATTCTGAACAACAGTTCCAAGGACGGCACCCGTCAGAGATACGGTGCCAGCAAAGGTGTTCGTACTGCCGCAACCCGAACAGTTCGTGCCGCTCATATGGATGCGGATATCGTAGTCGTCAGCCCGTGCCAGACGTTGACCGTTGGCGAAGATATAGTCTCTCCATGTGCCATCCTGGTTCTTCTCCGCAAGCGTTTGACCATTGAACTGGACGTACTCCTCCCAGTTGCTGCCCACATCCTTACGGGCTCGATTTCCACTCGCGTCGTAGGTATAAGTAGCAGCGCCCCCGTTGACGATGCTGAGCTTGTTCTCAGCATCGTAGGTATAACTCGTCGTGAAGACCCCATTGTCGTAGGCCGTCGTATTCCCCGAGGCCCCGTAGCCGACTCCCTGGAGTTGATTGTTCGGCAGGACTGTTATGTCATCCTGAAATGTACCTGGGGAAGTTTGGTTGAGATTACCAAAGGAATCGTACTTATAGGTTTGTTGCATGCTCCCATCTGCTTGAATAAAGGAGGTAAGTCGGTTCAGGGGGTCGTAGCTGAAGGTTTGAGTGCGCGAGGTGACGGGGTCAATGATCTGCCAAATGTTGCCGCTATTGGCGACTCCGAATGACGGACAGGCGGGAATAGCGTTAGGACTGGGGGATGCTATTGCCGGACCATAGCACAGCTCCTTCAAGAGGAGACCGGTGTTCCCACTGAAGCTTCCTAGTGCATTCGGTCCCTGCCGGACGACATTCCAGGCCCAGGTCTGCAAGCGATTATTCAGGAGAACCCCGCTGGCCACCCCGTTGCCACGCCAGACTGTATTGGAAGTTCCATCCGGATAATAGGTACTCTGCGGCGTCATATATGCGTAGCCGCTACCATCCGTCACCTGCGTGAGTTGCCCCGCTCCGCTCCATTGCTGATTAACGACCCGCCCGTCAGGGTACGTCAAGGAAGTAACATTGCCCGCCAGATCATAGGTCGCTGACATAGTGACGTGGGCGTCCGGGGTCGATGGCAAAGAGGTTGTCTGAGTGATCAGCCTTCCCATCGTGTCGTAGAAATACTCTATGCCGACCCCACCGATGACACCAGGGTCCGTCGCAGTAAATAGCAGATGACCAATACCATTCGGGTTTGCTCCCCCACCCACAGTGTCATAGCCGTAGAGATAGTTGAATCCGGGAATCCCGCTAACTCCTGCCGAACTCTTAGTAGTCAGTCGATTCAGGGCGTCATAGACGTAGTTAACTGTTACTCCCCGCGCATCCGACTTGCTAGTCATGTTCCCATTTGCGTCATAACCATACCCAATCGTGCCCGTCTCGGGATTCGCGGCAGAGGTCAAACGGGACAAACTGTCATAGACAAAGCTACGCGTGCGTGGAGTCTCGCCCGGTACACCAAGTTGATTCACGGTAACCAGATTATTCAACGCGTCGTAGACATAGCCGGTTGAAGCCCCGGTGGGCTCTACCACATTGGTCAAGCGTCCCAGCGCATCCGATGTTCTGCTCCACGAGTGGCCTGCCTCGTCTCTGAACGTCGTCAAATTTCCGCTGTACGACCATTGCTGGTAGCCTGTCCCCGGCTGACACTTCCCAGGTTGACTTCCGTTATCTGGCTGGCACTGCAACAGCCTCCGACTCAAAGCATCGTAGGTAAAGGAAGTCACACCATACGTTGGGTCCGAGGTCGAACGGTACGGATTCGACACAGCGACCACACGACCTAGTCCATCGTAGGTTGTATCCGCGAAGACGGCACCCTCTGGATCGGACTGCCTTTGCGTCTGAATGACTCTTCCGAGTCCATCATAGATCGACTTTTGAACCATAGGCCCACCGGTTTCTCCAGTAGCTACGGTTTGAGTTACGGCAGGAGGATTGTCAGATGAAATTGATCCCTGATCCTGAGAATATACATACTGAACACTGCCGCCATCAGGATACTGCGTCGACTTTAGCCACCCATACGGATAATAACTATTTGTAGTGGTTTGATTATTGGCGTCTGTCGCACTCGCTAGTTGCCCTGTATTGAAATCGTACCCATAATTGGTTGACTGCCCAGCAGCATTGGTCAGTGTAGTAGGGTAGAGCCCGTCATATTGAGAACTATACGCGTACTGTGCAGCTGTATTCCCCCTGGCGTCGATGACGTGATCCACCATGCCAGTCGCATTCCATGCAGTGTGGGTGACAACCGGAGCTCCGTTATTATTAGCCATTGACACAGTTGTCGCGTGTCCATGAGCTCCTGTGTAAGGAACATAGGAGGATTCATCGAACGATGTCGTCGTTTGACTCATCTGGTTGCCACTGCCATCCAATACTGTTGAGATATTTACCGCAGCCATGATATTGGCGGTGAGATACGACGGGTTGCTCTGCCATATATAGTGCGTGGTAATGTCCCGAATTTTCTTGCCGCTATAGTCAATGATGCTCTCGTCCGTCTTCATTCCAAAAGGAATCACTGTAACGATGTCTGGCTGGCAGGTCCCGTCGTCACAAAGCGCTTCTGCAGCGCTGAATGATTGTTCATATTGATAGCTCGTCGTAGTGCTAACTCCTCCTTCAATCGTAATAGTGTCCTTCGGAAGAACACTATCTGCTCCCGTAAAGAGTCCCGTTGATACCCTAGGATTAGTATTGAAATAGTCGGTATTAACCTGGCTAGCAATCGCACCTCCCTGCATCGATCCTTGATACCGAATATCAGAAATCTCGTAGTTTTGACACGTCTGAACAGGTATACCCGTGTAGTCTATTTCCTCGTCGTTTCCAGCGGGATCAGTAATAAGAGAGTAATTGACTTCATTTCCGCTCTTAGGTATTAGATAAGAATACTGCCATTGTGCGCTGCTTCCCGTGACAGTGCTCAACACTTTACTCTTAACTCCATAAATTTGGACGCTTCCGGTTCCGCCTGAACAAGGAAGGACACCCGCATAAGTATAAGTGGCGCTGGCTCCCGCAGGATTTGTAATTTTGGTGATATTCCCAAGAGCTAAAGAGGAGAATGAAGAATCAGTAGAGTCATACTGAAACGCCCAGTATGTTCTATTCGGAAGCACAATACTCTGTATTTCAAATGATGAGCCTTGGCCAGAGACAGTGGTACTGATCTTGTAGTTGATTTGTGTGTAGCAGATCAAGAAATCAGCGGCAACCTCATTCACCCCCGGGAGTTGCCAGGTAAAACTCCCGACTGCGGATTGATTAGAGTAACCTAGAGCCGGACATCCTGCGGTTGAGGTTGTAGCCCACGATGGTAACTGAGTATGCGGGCCTGGTCCATCAGTAGCGACTGTCTCGGAGAGATCTTGAATAACTCGACCTACGCTGTCTCGAATTGAACCAAGCACGCCCTCAAACGGTTCCGTCAATTGCATTTGAATGGTATTTCCGTCAAGATCCTGAACGGTCTGTTGAAATCCGTTAGAAAAAGATGCAGTGATTGTGGTGCCGTTGGGTAGCAAGATATTTCCGGATGCGTTTACCTCATAACCTGTTCCATCATAAGAGTGAAGGACGCTAAGATTATTTGCATCATTCAACATCGAATGTGAGCCAAGTTGCGGATCAACCAAGGTGAAGCTAGATTCGGTAGAGAAGCTTCCCGGTTGTTGTGAACTGGTCTGCTGTAAGGCAAATAGATAGTTATTCGTGATGACGGGTCCGAATCCGTTCGTAGGAGCCCAGAATATATTCTGAAATTCTCCTTCGCTGTTTGGATCTTCCTCGAACAGTTGCCAAACGTTTCCACCCGTGAACTGCAAAGTGAATGTTAGGTTCAAACCGCCCTTTTGAGGAATTGTTGCCAGCGGAATATTCCCAGAGAGTAATCCATTCAAATGGTTTATTGAACCGAAAGAATCCTGATCATATGATTGATATGGATTTATCCCAGCTGACTGGGTGGTGTCTACCTGCGCGGTCAATGCACCATCGGACATGCAAATGAGGACGATAATAAACAGGAAGATTCTTTGCCGCAAATTGGACATTATGATTTCCATCTATGTGGTCTGAATGAACTGACGTTCGCTCACCAGTTCACTATTTCGAGTTTTCACTGAAGAGCGCACATTCCACACCGCTGATTGTGGTCGTTTTATCCGCGATCGAAGGAGTATGAGTCACGTACTGCTTCGGTAATTGCATTCGACCTAGCTCCTCAAATCCGCCGTATTCGATCGATTTCTGGATGGTGAACCGGTTGTTTTTGGGGTTGCTTAGGAAATAAACAACCTTTGTCGGCAAGAATGTCGAAACCGAGAAGTACCATATCTGTCTGGTTTGCGTGATTTCAATTCCCCGAAGTGTTCTTATCGCCGTGAGCACTGCGGATCCGTCTTTCAACCTCTGAAGCTTCAAAGAGAAAGAAGGATCTAAGGAGAGACGGCTAATTGCATATTGGGGAAAATGCATCCATGCATCCAAGTTGGTGTTACTAATCCCAACTTGCAGAGCATTCGCGCTTACTGCTGTTGCGCTTGCAACGGACTCTTGGCCAGTAGTGGCATTTACGGACTGTCTCAAATTTTGCTGCAACGTCTCGCTCCACTGCGCAACAGGCGTAGTTGATTGATTCGACCTAGAAATTACTCCTCTAACGGAACAGGTAAAATTACCGTTCGAGATATTGTGATCGTTCATCGCGTGAAGACTATTTTGAAGAAACGCGATCGCGTCATCACTGCGCACAGCATCCATATTTGCGGTCTGGCAGTGCATCTTCGGTTCATAGATGAATGCCTGGACGAGAAACGCTAGCCCAAAGAGTGCGAAAAGTTTATGCTGGATTCCGTCGCAGAGCGAAAACTCTCGGCTGGTTTCACGCGTAGGGATTGAGGAGGATGTGGCAAGAGGGCAGGAACGGCGCAGCAAACGAACAGAAATTCTCATGGTTCGAAATCCTCTGGGAACCGGAAGTTGAAATATCTTAAGAAAGAACTCTCTCAACATATCCGAACTAGGTAATCTCGCCATTAAATTTTCGGTCTTTATGGCTGTGGTGACAATTAAATGACAATTTCCAATACGAAGTTACTGGAAACCTGCTCACTAAGGTGAAGTCGGTCCGAACGGAAATCTGCCTCGCTGTAGTCCTACAGCCCTACCCGGCTTCGTGTCATTTTTCTGAACTGAGCACCGGCATTGTGGGCAGTGATCAGCACATACCTGACCATCGGAGAGTCGAACGCGGTCGCTTTACGCTCAGTGTTTGGCATACCGGTAACGATGCCGGATTACACTGGGTTGTCAATCCAGAATATTACCGATTTATTCTTGATTAGACTCCTTGCCTTTTGTCGTCTTTCGAAATCGAATGGAACGCCCGAAAATCCTCGGCGACTGCGAGCTGCAAGGGACTCTTTCGCCTGTGTTCTTGCATCATTATTCCTAAATGGAATAATGCAATCCCTAGAAGTCATTGGACGCTGTGGGGAGTCAGCACTTACATTTGCGCCATGCTGACGCAGTGATGTCAGCGGAGGTGCAAAGTGATTCGATTCCACCGTCTCCCCCGACTGGATAAGACTCCCATTCGGTTACCTCTTAGATCTGTCAATCGACCGACAGAACGCTCCTTTAAGCAAACCGTTGCCCACGCGATTCGCGTGATGGCACCCACCGCCCTCACTCTATCCTTCGCTGCGGTCGCTCACGCTCAAGGTACGATGGACTTCTCCGGGGCGCAGACGCTAATGCAAACCTTCAAAACTTTCGCGATCTATGCGGGTGCGGTTATCTGCTTTGGCGGTTTGATCTTCGCCGGAATTCGCATGATGTCTGGGCGGTTCCAGGATGCGATCCCAGGACTCTTCGGTGCGCTGTTCGGAGCCGGAGTGCTCGGTTGGGGAGCCGGGTGGATCGGCTCCCTGACCGGACAGTCGATGTAGGAGCTACATCGACATGACCAAGCGGGGAGAACCGTTACCGATCAATCAGGCCATGAACAGGCCCAGAGCCAAGCTAGGGCTCGACCTCTCGACATGGATGGCCATTGTGTTTGTGAACGTAACGGTTTTCCTCGTTGGGTTTCGATTGCTGGCGATGATCAGCTTTCCGACGATGGCGGTCGGTGCATGGCTCATCGTGCGCAAACACCCAAAGATGTTCCAACTGTGGGGCCTGAGTCTCACCCAGAAGAGCTACTATGACCCGCGCAAACACTGAGCAAATCAAATATACCCCGTGGTTCGCAAAGGCTGGAGCTGCTTGCAGTATCGTTCCGATTGCACGTTTTGTCAGCCCCAACATCTTCGCCTTAAAAGGTGGAGGGTACGGATGCCTTTTCTCTCTGGTCGGCATTGACGAGGAGGGTGTAACGGACCTGGAGCTTGATGCGCGAATGCGCTCCATTGAGGGCGCGTTGCGGGGACTGCCGGAAGGCTCTTGCCTTTATCAATACACCCGTGTGATGTCCGGATTCGACCTTCCACGGCAAGGGAAGTACGCGAATCCCATCACAGAGGTCTTCGCCTCCGACCGTCTGGAGTTTCTCAACAAGACAGCAGCCTTCCGGCGCATCGACCTTCACTGGTGCTTGACGCTAGAGCCGTCGAAGACAAAGGCGTTTGATCGGAAGCCACGGGAGAACGCCGCCGACACATCCCGTATGCTGGCCGACTTGAAAAAGACCGCGACCATCCTTGAGTCCCATCTCGGCAGCTCGTTGGGACTGCGGTTGCTCGATAAATGCGAAAACTTCCAGTTTTTCAGCTATCTCTTCAATCTCGAGGAGTGGACAGAACATGACCATCTCCGCGGCGATACCGGCGTGGACCGGCAGATCGTGAAGAGTCCGGTGGCCTGGCACAACGACCATGTTCGTGTCGGGAAACGCCATGTGCAGATGTTCTCGCTTAAGGCGACCCCGGAGGCGTCACGTCCGTGCTTATTCTCCGGTCTGCTGACACTCGATTGCGATAGCGTGCTGTGCTCGACTTGGCGGGTGAAGTCCACAGCGGCGGCGCGGAGCGAGATCGATGCCCAGGAGAAGTTCATCTCGTTTTTCAAAGTCGGTGTGTTGACGCGTGTAATGAGCGGACGCGATACCACTTCTCTCGATGCCGGCGCGGGTGCGAAGGCCGCGAGCGTCAATGTCGATGACCTGAGTGAAGTCATCCGTGGACTCGATAAGAAGGCCCAGGGCGAATACTCCCTACGTTTGCTGTTGGCAGCTCGTAGTCCAGAACAACTCCGAGATACCGTACCAACTGTGCATCGCATCTTCGTCGATGCTCGCGCTCAGATCGTGGAGGAGACGCTTGGGAGTCTGTCGGGGTTCTACGCCTTATTCCCCGGCAATGACAAGTTCAATGTCTTTCCGCTGTGGCTGTCGGAAGAGCATCATGCCCGGCTGTCATCCGTCTTCGCTCCGCACATCGGTCATCCCTACTCGGACGACCTAGACGCCGAATACCTCAACATCTTCGAAACACGTACCAAGACACCATTCTTTCAGGACGTGTATGTGGATGGCGTGAGGGTCATGCTTATCCTCGGTCCCACAGGGTCAGGTAAAAGCGTTCATGGTAATGCCGCGATTGCGCTGGAGCAGAAATATGGAGGATTTACCTATATTTTTGACATCGGCGGCAGCTATGAGAGCGTAGTGGAATTGTACGGAGGTCGTGTCGATCAGGTCGGCAAAGACGGCCCGCGTGTTAATCCGTTCGCACTGGAACCCACCGAGAGCAACATTAAGTTCCTCTACTCCTTCATCAAATTGTTGCTAACCAACGGCGGCGCGGAACTGGAGCCTGAAGACGACGATGTGGTTCACAAGGCTGTGCAGGATATGTACCTGCTTGACCCGGAGAATCGCCGCCTATCCAATCTCTTTCTGCCGAAGAAGCTCGACCGCTATCTTTCGAAGTGGGTTGGTAAGGGTATCTACAACGCCGTCTTCGACAACATCGAAGACAGCCTGTCGCTCTCACGTCTTCAATGCTTCGATTTCCAAGGCGTGAACAACGAGCAGTATGCCGACCTGATCGAGCCGTTGATGGTTTGGCTCCTGCGTCGCATCAATGAAGTTCTCTACAACCCAGCCAATCTCGGTGTGCCGAAGCACATCCTCATCGAAGAAATCTTCTCTTCGATGAAGAACAAGCAGCTTTTGGATGGGGCGTTGGCTTCCATCAAGACTGTTAGGAAAAATCTCGGTGGCGTCACGATGATTGGCCAGTCCGCTGACGACTTAGGTGCGAACGCCGACAGCATTGTGAACTCTTGTACATCGTTCCTGTTCCTGAAAGACGCCACCTTCAACCGTAAACGCTATGCGGAGCTTTTCAAACTGAATGAGCAACAGCTCGCTCTCTTCGAGAGCTTGCAGGACCGTGAAGGACTGTATATCCGGCGCGACGGCATCACCAAGGTCGTCACGCTCCGGCTCGATAACCGCAGCTACGCGGCGTTCTCTACCAAGCCCAAAGACCGCGTGCGCCGCGCCAAGCTGATTGAAAAGTATGGGCTTGCCGAGGGCATTACACGCTTTGCCCAGGGCGAGACCGTGTAACCAAGATGAAATCTACCCGAAAGGAGCGCCTGTGAAGCCGCCCATTATTGTTGCCATCTCCTATGGACTTGCCTTTACCGCCACCGCGAACGCAGCGACGGACCCACCGCACCACCTTGACCCTGCCGCACCGCGTACCGTCACGGTATCGGAGGCGGATGCTCCGCCTTCCATCCGTGCCGGGGTACTGCAATCGACGCTCATCATGTTGCCGCCGGAGGAAAAGGTCGCCAACGTCTTCGCCGGCGATACGGTGGATTGGGTCTTCGATGGCGGCCACGTCGCCAGCCGCTTTATCAGCGTAAAGCCGAAGGTCGCCAATTCCACGACGGACATTCACATCGTCTCCGACCACGGCAACGAGTACACGCTCCAGCTTCGCGAAGTGTCGAATGACTCAGACCCCCACTTCGATTCCAGGATCTTCCTCGCGCCGGGTGACAAGGTCACGAAAGACCGGCTGACGCAGTTGCCGGTCTTTGTCCCGGCTGCGGAGTTGGAGAAGGCGAAGCAAGAAGCCGCGGCAGCGAAGGCTGCCCAGACTGCGGAATTGAAGGCAGCGGACACTAAAGCTGAAACCTACCGCAGCCAATACCCCGGCCGACTGCATTTCGATTACGTCTGGGATGCCAAAAAGGGCAGCGCGCTTGGCCTTGAACAGATATGGCGCGATGACAAGTTCACCTATCTGCGCGGCCGCTTCCAGGAGACGCCTGCGCTCTACGAGACCAAGGACAGGAAAGGCTCGCTCATCAACTTCGATTTCAGCAACGGCCTCTATACCGTGCCGAAAGAACTGGACGGCGGTTACCTCGCCATCGGGAAGCAGAAGGTGGAGTTTCACCGCACCAAGGATAAGGAGTAGCCATGCAGGAGCCGAATCAAAATATCCCGGCCAACGTTCCTGAGCAACCGGAGGCAAAATCGCCTGTACGGAAAGGTATGCCGGTTGTGATTGCGCTGGCAGTTATCATCGCCGTGATCGGTATCGCCAACGTTTCGAGTCTGGTCAGTGGCAACAGGAAAGCCGCTCCGCAGAGCGCATTGCCCATGCGCCCTGCGGTCGCAAATCCGCAGCAGGTATCGAGCTTCGAGACGCAGCAACAGGCGCAGGCCCGGCAAGATGCAGATCTCGCCCATCGTCAGCAGCAGTTAGCGGCAGCCATGCAGCAGTTGCAGGCCGCACAAGAGATACCCGGTCCGGAGTCCGCGGGAGCGCCTCCGATGACAGCCGCGCAACGCGACGCCATCTACGGAACCAACTCGAAGGTGCCCACGCATACCTCCAATGTCTCGGAGGCGCAGGCCGAGGCCAAACAAAAAGCTCTTGCCCGCGAGAAGCAGCGGCAAGACGCCATAAACAGCGATACCTTAGCGATCGACTTTGTACGCTCGAACGGTACGCTCGCACCCGCCGCTACCACTGCGCTGGATGAACGAGACGATGCATTGCCCAAAAACACGGGCGAAACAGTCGCTACCGTATCTGACAGCAGCGGAAAGAACCCCGCGGCACCGCATGTAGTTTCAGAACAGCAAGTGAAGCCGAACGCAAAGGTTGACCCGATGGCTCCCTATGACTTCGATACGTACGATGGCCGCTTGTATCGAGTCTTCGAGGGGACCGTAATGGAAGGCGTTGTAACCAACCACATCGACGGAGGGTTCAGCGGGCCGATCATGCTCGACCTGACGACTGATCTTTACTCGCACGATCACCAGCAGCTCCTCCTGCCGCAGGGGACGCGGCTGCTGGGAACCGTACAGAGCGTCGGCAATGCGGAGCAGCGCAAGATGTTCGTGACCTTCCATCGCGCGATCTGCCCCGATGGCTTCTCGCTGGA
The DNA here is from genome assembly GCF_018449545.1 of Granulicella sp. dw_53. GTDB lineage: Bacteria > Acidobacteriota > Terriglobia > Terriglobales > Acidobacteriaceae > Edaphobacter. Next base: position 122,273 of record NZ_JAAVUR010000005.1, read on the forward strand.
GTTCGCGAAGTTCCTCGGCCTGGACCAGATTGGCACCACCGGCCTGGCTACAAAGGTTAATCACGGATATCTCGAAGCTTTCGCCGCCGCGGCCGCCATAGGCGGCCTGGGCGGCCTCGCTCAGATCGGTAACAACGGCAGTGTCTTCACGCCTTCGACCCAGATTCGCAATGGCATCTCCGAGCAAACTGCGATGGAGGGGGAACAGGTGCTCAACCACTTCCTGAATCGGCTGCCCATTATCACCCTCAAAGAAGGATCACGAGCCCGTGTGTATATCGGCACGGACCTGCTTATCCCGTCCTACGCGGAGCATCGCGTCAACCCCACACTCTAACCCTCGTTTCGCCCGAAGGAGGCGTTATGAAGTTCCATCTCACGAATCGCCGCAGGTGGCTGCTCGGTGCAGGCGCTGCAGCGCTACTCACCGCAACGCCTGCGTTCGCACTCTTCGGTCTCGGGGATATCGTCTTCGATCCGACCAGCTATGCCAGCCTGGTCTCCCAGCTCACGACGCTGGAGACGCAATACAACATGCTCAAGAACAACATCACGCACTTCTCTCTTAAGCAACAGTGGCAGACGACGCTTCACGCTCTGGAGAACGTGAACGTTGCGGATATGTTCGGGGAGACAGCTGGTTTCAGTATCGCCCTCAATAGCAACTCCCCCAGTGCATCGAGCACGGCATGGAAGACGGCTACCGTTCCCATGAACAGCAACACAACTTCGTACCTACAGGGCCAGCAGCTCGGCGGTGCTCGCATCGCGCAGCTCGCCATGATTGAGATTTTGGACTCCATCTCCCCCGACTGTCTTACCGCTGTGGGTCAGTACCGCTCTGGCAGGTCTCAGAACCTCACGGCTAACAGCTCCCTTAGTGCAAACCAGTTCGATAGCAGCGACGGCACCAACAGTGAGGTCCAGCAACTCAATCTCATCAATGCCGCCGAGGGCCAGAAAATGACTGAAGCGCAATCTCAGGGCAGCCTGCAGGTGTGCCTTGCCGGACAGATGACCATGGCTACCATGGAGCGTCGCAATGCGGCAGTCGAAGACATGAACACGGCGGCTTTCGTTCGGCAACAACGAACCATCAACGACTCGAGCGCCGCGAACGAGGGCAGCACCTGGGACACCTACCTCCCGTAGATCAATTGAACCCCGATTGAGAGAGCGATATGGCATCCATGGTCTTATTAGCGCAAGCCCTTCCCACCGCCGGTTCCGGCGTCGATTGGCTCTATCAGTTCACCAACAATCTTACGAACCTGACCACGCAGAACGGCGGGGCACTGACGCAGCTCGGCCTTATCGAGTTGAGCTGTATCGCGCTTTTCACGCTAGTCAGCATGTCGATCAACTGGAGCACCACCGGCATGACCTTCCGGCTGCACCACGATCACTTGCATGTGGGCGATCTGACGAACTTCCTGTTGCGCTTGATTATTTGCTGCCTACTAGAAAATTATTGGGTAAATCCTTTCCCCGGTGCGAGCTTCGGCATCAATCACTTCTTCTCTTATATTGCTCAGGCGATGGTGGCGGCCTTCGATCAAAGTTCGCTCAATAATCTTCTGCAACTCCTGAAAACGGCAGGGGACAATACGCAGATGCCGGCGCTCACCGCACCGATTCAGATCCTCTGTTACTTCGTTGTGCAGGCATTATTGGGCCTCGCGTCGGCGATTCTTTTCCTCATCAATTGCAGCTCGTTCATCCTGTACGGTGTCACTGCGCTCTTCGGTCCCGTTTTCGTGCCGTTGCTCATGACGCAGACCTTCCGAGCCAAGTTCTTTCACTTCCTCGATGTCCTTATCAGCTTCGCGATGATTCGCGCAGTCGCCGCCGCATTCATCTTTGTTTGGTCAGGCTTTTTGAATGCCTTCATTCAGCAGACCTTCAATGGCAATTATTCGATGGAGATGTGGCTTGCCAATCTCATACCCTGCACGATGGTCTTTATCGCATTCGTCGTCAACATGCTCTTTATCCCGAGCATGACGCAAGCCATCTTCGGCGGGGCTGCCGGTCTCACATCCGCCGCGACGAACACGGTCGTTGGCGGCGCAATGCTATTGGCTAAGAAAGGTAAATCGTGACGCTATGAACAATCTCTTCTTTTGGCTCTTTCTCAGAAGCGAAGGCAGACGGATACGTTTGCCGCGATGGGCTTTCACCGTTCTCAAGGTGCTCTTCGTTGCGCTCCTGATCGCAGTATTTCTGTATACCCTCGATCTCTTCCTCACGCTTCCAGAAAAGGTTCAGTCACACCATGTCTACACACACTCTGCCCGTTGAAGTCGCCTTGACGCCAAAGCAAGCCCTTCTTGCCGACGAGATCGGCAACGAGGTCTATGCCTCTCACTATGCCGAACGGAAAGCATACCGCCTCATCATCAGCTATGGAACGGTGCTCCTGGTCTCTTCAATGGTCCTGAATTTGTCTCTGGCTCGCCGTCCAGTGGCGAATCGCTATATCCGCATCGACGAAATAGGCCGTGCCCAGGCGATTCAGTATAGTGACCTGAACTACAGTCCTCGCGAGGGTGAGGTGCGGACCTACCTGACGGATTGGGCGGACTTCCGTTACACGATCAGCCGCGACACCGTCGCCAAGAAGTATCCACTCAACTACTACTTCCTGTCGAGCAATCTGTCCTCGCAGCTGATGACGGAAGACAACGCCAATCACCTGGTTTCGCAGGTCATGGGTGGCCAAATCGAACAGAGTGATGTCGAGGTCAAAAACGTCACCATTACGTCGATGTCACAGGAGACGGTGCAGGGCATCGCGATGGCTCGTGGAACGGCCCTTGTCGCCATCGACAAGCTCTTTTCCCCTCGCAATTCGCACGAGCCTCGCACAGAGCATTGGGGGATAAGCGTCACCTACTACCTGAATCCTAAACAGGTCAGCGATCAGGCCCGCATCTTTCCACAATTCGAGACCATCAATCCGCTTGGGCTGACCATCACGGAGTTCCACGAAAACCGGCTCTCTGTCGATCGGATTGCTCCTGGGGTTCCCGAGGTTCAGCCGGCCCCGCCGGCAGCAAGCGCGACAGGAGCGTCGCGGTGAGCTACCAACTGATATTGCCGTTCTTTCCCGAGGAGCTTCGCGAGCTTCTGCTAGACCCGTCCATCTCTGACCTGATGATTAATGGAACCATGGGAGTCTACGCAGACCGTGGAGGGGTTGTGCAGCATATACCGCTCACGACCCCGTACACGAATGACCGGCTGCAGGCAGCGATTGAGCGCGTCGCCCGCATCCTGGGACAGGATCTAACCAGCCAGAATCCCATCCTGAATACGCGCCTGCCGGATGGCTCCCGTGTCGCCGTCGTGGGCGCTCCATCGTCGATCCACGGGCCGACGCTCACTATCCGCAAATTCAATCGCTGGTTTAGCTCCGATGATCTGATTGCGTCCGGGAGCTTGCCGGTGCAGGTTCGGGATATCGTCGTGGGGCTCGTCAATGCAAAAAAGAACGGGATTATCAGTGGCGGAACAGGTAGCGGGAAGACGACCCTGATGAAGTCGCTTTTGGACCATGTCCCCCAGCATGAGCGCCTTGTTGTCATAGAACAACCTGCAGAGCTGAAGATCTCGCATCCCAACGCTGTTCGCTGGGAGGCCGTCGAAGCGATTCCCGGTCAGGTTGCCATTACTCCCAGCCAGCTTTTGGCCGCTGCTCTTCGGCACCGTCCCGACCGCATCATCATGGGCGAGATCCGGGATGAATGCGGCTATGACCTCCTGCAAGCCATGAATACGGGCCATGGCGGAACGCTGTCGACTATCCACGCAAAGTCAGCGTGGGACGCTCTCAACCGGCTGTCGGATCTGGCATTGAGTGCCAGGCCAAATCTGAACCATGCGTTCGTGCGGTCGGAGACGGCGGAGGCCATCGATTTCGTTCTGTACTGCGAGCGCGATCACGCCGGCAAGCGCCGGGTGAGGGAACTGATTTCAGTGACCGGTTATGACCACGCAGATCAATCCTTCCAGACCGAGGAGATTTACCGTGCGTCTGCTTCTGTTGCGTGACCCGGATACGGACTACTGCCATGGAACTTCTTGCTCTCAATGCGGCGCATCATCACCTCACCGAGGAGTGGTCTCTTGGGCTAGTCAACCGCGACGCGAAGACAGTCAGCTTTCGGTGCAATAGCCGATTCCTTTCGGGACTCTGCGGCGGTTCAGAGGAACTTGCCTTGCCGGGTGATGGCGTCGAGCGAGAGCAGCGAGAGGATGGATGTTCAGACGTGCGTCTCCCCGATGCAAATCCCGCCTCATGCTCGGTCACTGCTCCGGGGAATACCCCCACTGCGCCCTGCGGCGCGTCGTCGTTCTGCTTTCCCGGTACCCCCCGAAACAAGTTTGAGAACAGCGGCATAGAACGCCGCACAAACTTCTTCCGGACTGCGCCCAAGAAAGCACTCCTTGGCCTTGGGAGCGTGGGCCCCTTCGCTTATTAGTGACCCGAGCAAGTTCGGGAATTCAAACACGGAGACTCACCATGTATCTGAACAAAGTAATCCTCGCAGGCTTCCTCGGCAAAGACGCCACCATCCACAACGGCAAGAACGGCAACTTCACCATCCTGGAACTCGCCACCAACGAGTCCTACAAGGACAAGGAATCGGACAAGTACGTCACTCGCACCGAGTGGCACAGTTTGATCGTCTTCGGCGGTCGCGGGGAGTTTGCGGCCAAGCTCAAGAAGGGCGACCACATCCTGGCCGAAGGATCGTTGCACCACAACGAGTATGAGAGCAAGAAGACCAACACCAAACAGCAGTCCGACAGCATCCGGGTGACGAACATCCAGAAGCTCGACCGGTCGCAGAAGGCGTCCCCGGATGGGGATGATTTCGATGAGGGACAGGCCGCATAGGCCGCTCCCTTCATTCAGCCAAAGGCCCGGCGCAAGCCGGGCTTCCGGCTCGCTAATCCGTACAGAACTCCGCTAATTTCGAGGTGCTCATGATGAGCGAAATCGCAAAAGGCTTTCTCACCCGTTGCTTCGCGCCGGATGAGACGATTGCTTTCCTTCTTCGCAGGGAGAGAGCCGACCGACCCGCCCAGCGGATCGTTCGGCTCGAACAAGCACTCGCGCCCGCTTATCTTCGTTGGCTGGTCCACGAGAATCTTTCCGGCGCAAACATCTACATTGCTGCCAATCCGCTGCGCTTTGGCAGCCGACGGCGCACCAAAGACAGCATTGCATCCGTTCGCCATCTATATATAGATATCGACTCGGACGGAGATGCCCGTGTCGCTGCGCTCCAGGCATCGGATGCGGTGCCGTCTCCGACCGCGATTCTCGCCACATCACCCGGCAAATACCAGGCGCTATGGCGGGTCGATGGCTTTGATTGCGAGCGGCAGGAAGCCGCGCTCAAACAACTCGCCATCGTCTTCGGCGGTGATCCTGCCTGCACCGACTGCAGCCGAGTTCTCCGCGTCCCCGGATTCCTCAACCATAAGTATTCGCCGGCCCATGCGGTTACGGTCGAATACCCCTGCGATTCGATTTGGAATCCGGATGACTTTCGTCTCGACAATCTTGGCGTTGATGCAGCGTTCCCGCCGCGCGGAATCGGACGGCAGATTCGCTCAGGAAAGCAGAGTCATTCCGAGGCCGATTGGAGCTGGGTTATTGCCGAGCTTGAGCACGGTAAGGACGCCGGGAAGCTGACACGCATCCTGGCGGAGCGACGCTCAGACAAACCCAATCCTCTTTACTACGCCCAACGCACAGTTGATATGGCTTCGGCTCGTCTCTGGCTGCTCGAAGGCGCACCCGTTGACGACGTAATCACCATGCTCGAAGTCCGCCGTCACTTCGAGTTGCCCACCGCACTTTGCTCCGCTCGCGCACGAGAAATCGCAACTACAGCGTTTCGGATGATCGCCCGTAAGAAGACCGCTTGAACTCATCACTCAAAGGAGAATCACCATGCCGTTACTCGAAGTTATCCAGACCAAACAAATAAGCGCCTCTATCCGGTTGTCCGATACCACTGCGACCCAGGTCGATCAGTATGCCGCTTTCATTCGTGCCTGTGCGGATGATGTCGTCGAGCAGGCTCTCACCTATGTCTTCGCCAAGGATCGCGATTTTCAGGAGTTCCTGAGATCGCCGCAGGCGAAGCAGGTGGCTGCCACCCTTCGCATCCGCAAGGTGCCAGCAGTAGAAGCAGCGGCGCCGTCTGCAAAGGAGCCTGCAAACGGCTCGGTCAACGGCATACGGCCCTCAGCAGTAGCGGCGGGATTGAAGGCATGATCCTCCGTCGGAATCCGTGGCAGGACCACCACGGTGCTGCGCACCGGAAGAATGTTGACACTTGATCCCTTCCAGGGTGGTGTTTTGAATGACTCAGGTTCCCACCTGCGAACACTCGTTACAAGTGGCAGTTACAGGTGGTCGGTTCCCAGCTAGGAACTCGTGGTTCCTAGCTGGGAACCGGGAGATTTTCGAATATGGAGCATCCGATGCAAACCCAACCAAGCATCATCACGCAACGTATGGGACGGGGGAAGATTCGCGACCGCCGTTCACGTAGCCTCGGCACCAAGCTCACGATTCAAGAAGAGCAGGAGCTTGCCCGCGCAGCCGAGGCAGACGGAAAGTCTGCCAGCGAGTGGGCTCGTGAAGTCCTATTGCGCGAGGCAAGGCGCTCCGATGACGCCTTATTCACGGAGCTGGTCGCCACGCGGATGCTGCTTGTAAACCTCATCAAGCCGCTCATCCTGGGCGAAAAGGTATCGCCAACGTGGATCACTGAAGCGATGACGATGGTTCGCAAAGAGAAGCACAAGGCCGCTCAAGACGTGATGCAGCAGTACACGCAGGATGCTGGAAAGGAGCGATAACGATGGCAACGCAATGGGGTAGGAAAGAGACGATCATCTGGCCGCCGCACGCTCCGGTTATGAGCTACACGGCCATCGCAACGGCCCTGCTTTGCACGGTGCTGTTTGTCTGGCAGCGGCTTCATTTCTCGCTGCCGCCGTTGCAGCAGTCTTACATCACCGAGTACATCCGCGCTGAAGTCGGGGCCGCTGTCCATACGCATGGCACTTACCGACTCTTGTATCTAGGAGGCGGAAAAGCCAAGCCTCGTCTCGCTCTACCGGTAGACTTCGCCGCAGGGCGGATGTCGCTTCCGAACGGAAGCGTCGTTCCGTTCACACTGTCGGAGTTGGCACAGGCCCAGGGCTACCGCTTTCCGTTTCGCGGGCCTAGCCAAAAGCTCGCGGATGCCGCGATGAATCACTGGCTACGCTACGCGATCTTCGATGGCAAGGGGCTGTTCGCCGTCTTCACTATCAGCTTCGTCGAAGGTGGCGTCTGCCTGCTGGCGATGCTCTGGTTCGCGATCCCGAAAGACATTCAGCGGTTCCGGCAAATGAAGTATGGGCGAGTCCTGCGCGGCCCGCTCATGCTCTCGCCGAACGAGTTCAACAAGGTCCAGAAGGGTGATGGCATCGGATTCAAGACGACGGAATCTGAGAAGATGATGCGGATTCCGCTGCGGAAAGAGGCCCAGCATCTTCAGCTCATGGGCGATACCGGGGTCGGGAAAACGCAATTGATAATGCAGTGCCTTCGACAGATCCGCCAGCGTGGAGACTCAGCTATTGTCTACGACCCGGCCTGCGAATATATCCAGAGATTTTACGATGCCGGACGCGGAGACATCGTACTAAACCCGCTGGACACCCGCTGCCCCTATTGGGGACCGGCGCAGGAGATGGAGTCGAACGCCGAGGCGGATGCCATCGCGGCCTCGCTCTACCAGCCCGCAACCGCCGACAAAGACGAGTTTTTTCACCAGACGCCCGCACAGATCTTCGCGCACCTGCTGAAGCTGGGGCCGACGCCGCATCAGCTTGCCGAATGGATGGCGAGCGATACGGAGTTGATGAAGCGAGTGGAAGGAACCGAGATGGCCTTCTATATAGACAGGAAGGCAGGACCGCAGCGCGCGGGCGTGCTCTCGTCCCTGGGCCTGGTCGCAAAATGCTTCCGCCTCTTGCCGCAAAAGGATGAGAAGCGGCCCGTCTGGAATGCCCGGACATGGGCCAAACAACGGAAAGGTTGGATCTTCATTACGTCGCGTCCGCCCGAACGGGAAACGCTCCGTCCGCTGCATTCGCTGTGGATTGATTTGCTCGTCATGCGGTTGCTCACCGCGCCGCAGCCGGGGCAGAAACCCGTCTGGTTTGTGATCGACGAGTTGGCGAGTTTGCAGAAGTTGCCGCAGCTCCACACGGCCATCACCGAAAACAGAAAGTCGAAAAATCCATTGGTGTTGGGCTTCCAAGGCAAGGCCCAGCTTGAAGTCATCTATGGGCATCTGGCTGAGGTCATGCTCTCCCAGCCCGCCACCAAAATCTTCATGAAGACTGCGGAACCCAAGGCCGCCGAATGGATATCGGAGGCCATCGGAAAGGTCGAGATCGAGCGCCTGAAAGAGACGAAGTTCGATGGCTCCAGGTCAGGCAAGAACTTCACAGTAGAGCGCCAGATAGAACCACTTGTGATGGGTTCGGAGATTACCGGGCTCGATGATCGCCACGCATATTTGAAGTTGGGCAACAATGTGGCCAGGTTCGCTTTCGACTATACGGACCTGCCAACGCCAACACCGGGATTCCTGCCCCGTAAGTCTCCCGACGGCGAGATGAGCTTCGATCCCGATACCCTCAAGCCCCGCGCTCCGAAAGCCGCTGACGAGGAAGGATCATCAGAACCACTGGCCGCAGATGCTTCGGAAACCGTAGCGAACGATGCGCCGCTGGCCCTCGAAAAGAATCCCATTCCGTGGCCGAAGCAAGATGGGAATGAATCTACACGCGCCGGCGAAGTGAACCGGCCCGCGCCTGTCGCTACTCCCATCGCGACTGCTGATGCTGATACCGAACAGGAAGAGGTACTTGGTCCTGAATACATCCGGGAGATGTAGCCATGATGACCATCCCAAAAGCGCTCAGCTCCGGCCAGGCCCAGACGTACCACAAGCTGGAGTACACGTCCGCGGCTCAAAGTTATTACAAACAAGGTGACGAAGTAAAAGGTGAATGGCAGGGGCGGCTCGCAACCTCCCTGGGACTCTCTGGCGAAGTGAACGCCCGGGAGTTTTCCCGTCTCTCGGAGGGCCAGCACCCGCAGACCGAGGTTCAGATGGTTCGGCACCGAGAGGCCGTGGAGTACCAGACGGCCAGCGGGAAGACCATCAAAGCTGTAGAGCATCGCGCCGGTTGGGATGCTACGTTTTCCGCACCGAAGTCTGTCTCGTTGACTGCATTGGTCGGCGGGGATGACCGGGTCCGGGAAGCCCACGCCGCTGCCGTAACGGTAGCACTGAACGAACTGGAGAAGTACACGCACGCGCGGATCGGCGGCAACAACCCAGCCGAGGACACCGGGAAGTTCATCGCCGCGAAGTTTGAACACGACACCGCCCGGCCCGTCGATGGCTACGCCGCGCCACAGCTCCATACCCATGCAGTCATCTTCAATGTCACCGAGCGAGCCGATGGTTCGACGAGGGCTCTTCAGGAACGGCCATTCTTTGAGAGCAAGCAATTCGCCACGGCGGTCTACCAGTCCGAATTGATGTATCGGTTGCGTGATCTCGGCTATGAAATCGAGCCCGGAAAGAGTGGAGCACCTGAGATCAAGGGGTTTAGTCAGTCCTATCTCGACGCATCAAGCCTGCGTTCGCAACAGATCAAAGATGAGATGGAAAGGAGTGGCGTTAGCGGCCCGAGAGCCGCGCAGATCGCAGCTCACTCCACACGCGACAAGAAGCTGGCCCTCACGCGAGAAGCGGTCCTGGAGGCCCATCGCAACGTCGCCGCCCAGTTCGGCAACCAGCCGCGACAAGTCGTGCAGGAGGCCCGCGAACGCGCTCAGACCCAGGAACGCAATCCCGATCGAGCGACTCGCGCGAAGGAAGCCATGACCTATGCGCGGGACAGTCTCTTCGAGCGCGAGGCTGTCGTAGATGAACGGCTCATCTTCCGCGATGCGTTGCGGCGCGGCATGGGAGAAACGACCTATGCCGAGGTTCGCGCCGATTTCGAGGCTAGGCGCCAGCGCGGCGACCTCCGCTCCGTGGAGACCGCCAAATACGCTTCGGGTCGCAGCTTCGCGACGCCGGAAACCATCGCCGCCGAACGCGCAAACATTGCCTATGTAGTTGCGGGACGCAATGCCGTCCAACCCATCATGAGTGCGGAGCTGGCGCAGGAGCAGGCGCGTTCACGGGACTTCCTGAACGACACGCAGCGACGCGTGATCGAGGAAGTTCTCAATTCCACGGATCGCATTCACGGCTTGCAGGGACGCGCAGGCAGTGGGAAGACGACTGTGCTGGCTTCGATCCGTGAAGGAGCGGAAAAGAGCGGCTACGTCGTCGAGGGTTTTGCCCCAACCTCCCGTGCATCGGCGCAGCTCCGCGAGGTCGGAATCGACGCTACAACCTTACAGAGTTTCCTTGCGCGTGGCGACAACCACCCCAGCGCGAGCCCTGAATTGCGGCACCTTTACATGCTGGACGAGTCGAGCCTCGCCAGCACTCGGCAGATGCGAGCCTTCCTCGACAAGCTGAATCCCAATGACCGCGTGTTGGTGATCGGTGACACCCGCCAGCATCAGGGCGTGGATGCCGGAAAGCCTTTTGAGCAGATGCAGGACGCCGGGATGCGAACCTCGCAACTTGACCGCATCATGCGGCAGAAGGACTCTGAATTGCTGAAAGCGGTAGAGCAGCTTGCGAAGAACAATACCAAGCAAGGTATCGATATGCTCGCCAGCCAAGGCCGCATTACAGAGATAACAGACAGGCAGGAGCGCATCGCTGCTATCGCCAGGGATTATGCCTCGCAGCCTGAGAACACCATCGTTGTGTCTCCCGACAACCGTAGCCGTCAACAGATCAATGAGGTCGTCCGTGCCGAGTTGTTAGACAAAGGCGCTCTGGCATCAGATGGGCAGACTTTCCGCACGCTTACCCACCGCTCCGATATGACCGGAGCCGACCGCACCTGGGCGGCGCGTTACAACGTTGGCGACGTGCTGCAATACACCACCGGCAGCAAGGCCGAAGGCATCGAGCGGGACAGTTTCGCCACGGTCCAAGCCGTAGACGCGCGGGCCAACACGCTCACGGTGGAGCTTGCGAACGGATCAAATGTGACCTATGACCCTCGGCGTTTGCGCGGCGTCCAGGCCTTCCGTGAAACGGAGCGCGAATTCGCTACTGGAGATCGGATTCAAATGACCTCAACCAATAGAGCGCTTGGCGTCGCCAATCGAGATCTTGGCACTATTACTGCCATCGAGAACGGTCAGATGTCAGTGAGAATGGATGGAAAGGCCCAGCGCACGATCTCATTTGATACCGCTCAGTTCCGGCAGCTCGATCATGGCTACGCCGTGACCTCACACAGTTCGCAGGGCCTCACCGCAGGCCGCGTCCTCGCTCACTTCGACACTGGCGGCGCACATAGTCTCATCAGCACCAGACTTGCTTACGTTGCCATCTCGCGGGCCTCGGACGATGCGCGTGTGTATACCAACAATGCCGAAACCCTTGGCCAACGGCTAGCGACCGACATCTCGAAGACCGCCGCCGTAGACTTCCGGCTGTCGAGTTCCACGACCGAAGTCCAGCAGGCCGTGGCCGCGTTTCGTGCAAACGATCCTGCGACCGGGACGGCAAAGTTACAGGAGCAAGGGAGAGTTCATGAGTATGCAAGCCCGGAACATCGACTCGCAGCCGTCGCTCTTGAGTACACTGCCCAAAAAGATCGTGCTGTTGTCGTCGCACCCGAGGCTGACGAGCGGCGGGAGTTGACCCAACTCATCCGCGAAGAGTTGCGACACCAGGGGCGGCTTGCGCCGGAACGCCGTTCCGTCCCAGTCCTGGTCGAACAGCATCTCGGGAATCGTCGACTCGCTGCCAACTACGCGCCGGGTGATGAGATTCACTATAAGATTGGCAGTCCCGCGGAGCATGGCATCGCCGACAACAGCACAGCCACAGTTCTCGTCGTCGATGCACGCACCAACGCTCTTACCGTTGCGACTCGCGACGGTAACGAGACATCCTACAATCCCGCACTTCTGAAAACGCAGACCGCGCAGAGTACGATATACCGCGAGGAGCAACGCGACCTTGCTGTGGGAGAGCGCATCACCCTTACCGCATCCGACCGCGATGCTCAGATCCGTTCCGGGGAATTCGCCACGGTGGAGCGGATCGGCGAGGACAATGCTCTCTCCGTGAGGCTTGATAGCGGTAGATCGGTCGAACTGGATTCCCATAATGCCCGACACATCGAGTATGGATACGCGGTCGAAATGGCACAGCGAGGCTTTGTCGATCGTGTTCTTGTCACCGGGGATGCTTCCCAGCTTGCGCAGCAGCAGGAGGTGCTAAGAAGCTTCTCACCCCACACACGCGATCTCACCATCTATACGTCCGACAGCCGGGAACTGGCAGTGCAAAAGGCCATTACGGACTTGTCGATCGTACTGTCGCCAGATGGACCCTCGTCTGCTATTGATAGCATCCCAGCGTCCTCTCTGCCTCATATTGAATTGGAAGGATTCGGGATTGGACGTTGAGACCCGTAAAGAACGAATCATCCAGTACCATAACCGATATCTCTTATTTCTAGTTAAACTGCTGCACGACCTCGTCAAATTTGCTATTCACGAGATCTGTTTTCTGCAGTAATACGCCCTGTTCATCCCTATAGGTTTTGTTTGGATCTCCCCGGAACGACAACCAGTTGAAACTTGTGATCGCGGCAAACTCCTGATCCTTGATGAGCACTTTGGCGTGCGTGTTCCCAATACGTACAAAGCGCAGATTTGCGTACGCCGTCGCTAACTTCTGAAGATCCGTCTTCGCTGCAGCGTCTGCCGATTTTGGATTCCTTGTTGGATTAGTCGTAATACCATGTCCGATATACACGGATACGCCAGCCTGTAGACGATTCTCCAGATCCTTTAAGAAATCTTTGTCTACAACTTCACCCCTGATCCACGGAGAAATAATCAGCAATCGTTCCTTAGCAGTCTTCAGCGCATCCCGAAGCAACAAAGGATGATCATAAACGTAAAGATTTCGCACTGGCAGCGAGCGGGCCTCAGCAGAAAGCCGAACGATTTCTCCTTCGAGAAGTACAAGTTTCTTCTTGAGTTCAACTTCTTCATCTGGGGCAGTCATTTCGGTTAGACTGTCTTCCATTTCAGCCTTCCGGTTGCTAGCCTCCTCTATCGCTGTTTGAAGGCTTTCGCTAATCTGTAACGCCTCCGAGTTGCCTTCACTTATTGAGTCCAAATCGCTCCCGATTTCACTCCGAATGGGAACCGTATTCGTGAGGAAATCTAAAAAGGAGGGTAAGGATGTAAGAACGCGCTCATGTTCAATCGAAAGTTTGCCTCCGATGACGACGCCGACTTGGAGGTCTGTATTGCCTTCGCGGGAGTAAACCAGAGCCAGAGCAGGAACGAACCACTTCCTGCATGATTCAATCCCTCTAATTGCAACTAGATCTCTGCGCGACTCGGGAGAGGCATGAAGTGACTTCAGCACTGAATCTATCTCCGCAATGCGGAGGTCTCCCACCCTGGGGCGCACTGAGGGATAGTTCGCAATTTCACGAAAACCCTTGGATTTCATTTCGCGATAATCGATCAGCTGCTCGCTGCGATACCAAATGGATCTCCGAGTTAGGGCATCAAAATACAATGGGAACGTACGCTCCTCTGTCGTCGTCATCACATGCTTCGCCGCCGTGATATTGCCTTTCGAAGTTAGGTCAAATTCGTTGCCAGCCGTCGCCGGAGTTGCCACTATGTCGTCGGACTCGATGAGTGAGAGGAGCGCTGGCTTGAGCACTCGCTCGTCCAACCCCAGAAAGGCAGCGAGAGCATCGAAGGAGCGTATGTCCATCGCAAGGGCTCGTAAGATGAATTCCTCAATTGGAGGCACATTCTTATGCGCGATGGTTATTGCACGTAACCGGAGGTGATAGACAGGGAGAGCCACTTCGATATAGTCCCTCAAGCGAAGGCCATCGCGAGATGAAAAGCGCTGTGCAATATCTTCTATGCTCACGAATCCACCTCCACGATCGTACAATCCTGAGAATGCTGCTCGATGTACCGAAGAACTCTCTTGAATGGGTTCTCACCCGAAACATTGCTGAAAAAGACGTGATCCCCAACGAGAATCAAATTCTGTTTACAGCGTGACAACGCTACATTGAGGCGGCTTGTTTCTTTGAGAAACCCTATCTTTCCGAGTTGATTTGACCGTGTGACAGAGTAAATGACGATATCAGCTTGCCGCCCCTGAACCGCATCGACGGTATTCCATTCGACTTCGATATTGGTACATGTCTTCAGAGTGCTAGCAAAGCGACGTTCCATGATCGAACGTTGCAGGCCATATCCCGTCAGAACAGCAATGGTCAAGACCTTATTCCCAATTGCTGCTCGTGCGTTGATCGACTTAAGCGTGTCATGAACGATCTGTAGCTCCGCTTCATTCCAATAGCTATCTCCGGTTTTCGTTTCAAAGCGATTGGCTTTCTTAGAGGTGGAAAGCCATACGACTGGCGTTGGCAGAATCGGTTGCAAGAGTCGATCCCACTCCTTCTCCGCGCTCTTTAGCGTGTCATCATAAAAGCAATGACTGATTAGATTTCCAATGGCCGGAACCATTCTGTACTGAATCGATAACATCTTTTTGCAATCGGCAGGCAACATATCATGCAGGCGATCGAAGATCGTTCTCTTTATAGAGTCTTCATCAAGTCCGAATTCCTGCAATATAGAGGCATCACGAAATCCTTCGTCCACAAAGGGCGGCAGCTGCTTCTGATCTCCGACTACGATCCATTTCCGCGACCGTGACAGAGGGATGAGCATCTCAGTTGGCGTCGCCTTCGACGCCTCATCCACGATGCAAACATCGAAATCGATGTCCTGAACGCCTTTGATTCCAGCGACGCCCACGCAGGTGCCAGCCACAATCTGCGCTGACCTCAACAGAGCCGGCGCAAAATCAGCAGTTCTGCCGAACCGTGCCTGCCACTCTGCCTGGGTAGTAAACACAGCACGGACGCGCGAGTATTCGGGCGTGGAAGGAAGATACAGCTCCGCCCATCCCCTCAGATCATCGGTAGAGAGGTTGACTAAACTTGCAGTATCCGGTTCGAGCTTCCTCAGCAAAGAACGGACCTCGTCTCGTTCACTCGTCTTGAGTCGCATCTCTGTTCGAACCTTAGTGAGCTCGTCACTAGCTGCTCCATACTTTTCCAGCAGGGCGTCTGTCTTCTCGTCTTTGCCAGGAACGAGAGGCGTTTTCTTTTGGGCGACCTTGTTCTCGTGCTCTTTCAGCTGAGCCTCGAGCAGTGTCTTACGAACATCAAGATCCTCAAGCTCTCTTTGGATTTGAGCGAGTTTTTCAAAGCCCATTCCAATCTGCACTTGCTCGTGAGTGATGCCGTGTTGTTTCGCGAAGTCTTCGAGAAACACGGTTCCCCTGCGTATAACCTCATCGCGCCACTGCCCCATCTGGCTGTCAAGCAGAAGTTCGTCAACCCCCCGCGATATTTTCGGATTGCCGGAACGGCCTAGTCTCACGGTGCGATATTGTGCATTTGTCGTTAGGAGCTGCTCCAGAGCGTTGTCTAGAGCCACGTGTGTTTGTGAGGTGAGCAAGATACGACGCGCTGGATTCTCACGAAGTATCTGAAGAATCATTTCGGTAATAAAAGTGGTTTTTCCTGTCCCTGGAGGTCCCTCCACCACGAGGAAGTCCTGCGCGTTCATTGCAGCCAAGACTGCATCTCTCTTAGGCTCGTCCAACTCGGAGAGGATTGGCGTTACATCAGCAGTATGCTTGAGGAGTCGGCTCTGTTCAGGGAATACAAGTAAGTCCCCGAGATCCGAACGTACCGAGCGACGATATCTGACCGCCTGCAAGGCAGAATTTTGTCGCTCGATCGCAAGCCGCGCTGCCTCAATATCAATGGAAACAATTCCGGTTCTTGCTAGTTCCCGCGTGTACCAGCGGTCTACTTGCATCACCAACTGAGAATCTGATGTGCTTTCGACATGACCAGTGACTTTTACTAGAGCATCATCCTTCACCAGTCGAGGCTGATCAAGCAGTTCACCGGGGATTTTACCTTCTACTTCAAAGATGATTCGGTTTCCCTGGACACTATACCCCTTGTAGCGAATCGGGTTCTCTTTGGTCTTCTCGAGCGCATGTTTTGCTCTCAGAATCGCCCCCCACGTCCGAAACAAATCATTTTGTTGCGCTTGAGAATCTCGCACCGTGAGTTCGAGTCGAAATGCTTCTAGCCTCTCTCGCAAATACAAAGGTGCCTCACTAGCCTGCCCTTGGCTAGGTTTGCCAGGTCGGAAGCGGATATTCAGTTGAAGCGCCCGTTCTCGCCGCTTTTCCGTGATGCTCGGGGAAACTTTCGACAATGAATTGATCATGAGGTGATCAGCGGACGGTATTGCGAACGACACATCACAGATGAATGATCCGCCGTAGAGCTTCAATGAGGGTCGTCCATTTGCCGACTCGCTTGAGCCAATGCCACATACGAGGTTGAGGTCACTCAAAAGTATTGCGGTGGCTTCATCCCGAGACTTCTCGGGGAACAATTTGAGCAGTTGCGTTATCGCAGGTTGTGCCAAGTCAAGGAATATATCGATTCGGGGTTCTGCATTGATCCCGCGCTGCTCCTGAGCTGCTTCGAGTTCCGCGAGGAGTACAGCCGCATTCGCCTGTCTTCTAGCAGGATCATTAGAGACGGCACGTTTCAGAATCGAGTGAATGAGAATTGGAAGAGAAGCGCCGTCGAGAGCCGAAATCAGGTCTTTGTGCTCCGTGAGCTTGGCCCCACTCAGACATTCGATCGCAACGGCTGTGAGGGCATATATATCCCTTGTATAGGTATAAGCGCCGTCATCGAGTTCGGGAGGTGCATAAGGCGGGCTCATGAACTGGTTTAAGGTATGACTAGGGAATAAATAGGACTTGAGTTTTGAAATTCCAAAGTCCGTGAGCCGTGGCGAACCCGCTGAGTCCACCAAAATATTGGAGGGCTTGACATCTCGATGGGAAATTCCGCGGGAGTGCGCTTCGCTCAGCCCTTCCAGCAGCGGGCGGAGCAGCAACGGATACAGATGATCCCAAGATTCGAACCGCGAAGATTGGAGAAAGCTCGATAGGTCACTGTCCACCCAATCCAAAACAATAAAGGGAGTTCTTGTCTCAGGATCTTCTCCTTGGTCCAGAAGATTAACAATCGACGGGTGTCGGAGTTGCCCTAGGGAGCGGACCTCGCGCTCGAACGACTCACGCAAGATTCCCGCGTCCAGATGACCGGCCGTGAGCAATTTGACGGCGACCTTCGCATCTGTCAGTAGATCTCTTGCGGCGTACACCTCGCTCATGCCACCTACTTTGCACGCAGGCAATAGAGCATATCGGCCATTGACGATTCGCGGAGTGCTACGCAGTGACGCAGAGGCCATAGTGTTTGTGCCACCACCAAGGAAGGCTCTTCAGGTTTGGACTTGGATGGAAGCCGTCCTATCGTCATCTTCGACGATTCAACCCCGAATTGCAATTGTGGTTGGTCGATGCAGATTCTGACAGCTTTCCACGGCATCTAAACAGGCCCGGGATGCCTACGTGACTTACTCCTCTTGTGGTTCAGACGGCTTGGTCCACTGCTGCAGTTCCACAACGTCAGCCAATCAAGGAATTGGGCCCGTGAAAAAAGTCCGACTGAAGCTCCACTGGACGCGTTCGCAACTGGATCATTAATTCTTCCCGTTTCGTACGAGAAGGTATTTTGTGCTCAGAGAGAGGCGGAGATGCGTCATAAAGTTGCCCTCGCAACAGCCGACCATACCGCTTCTTGTGAACACCGCCCCATTGCTTAAAAAAGAACGGCACACCCTGTTGCTCACATTGATCCCGGATGGATATCACCCAAGCCTCTTGCATAGGTCGAGCGCGATAACCGCTTTCCCCCCCAACAATGACCCAACTGATCTCAGAAAGGTCGAGTTCTCCGAGATCCTCCAGTAATGGCTCAACTGAGAGGAATTTGACTCTTGCGTTGGACGATTGAAGATCTTTTATACGAGGAACTCCATACTTTTGGTCTTCAACACTCACACCCCACCAGATGTGCGATGCCTCAGTTGTTTCCAATAGTTCTTTATCCAGCATGGCCAGGAGTCGACTCGACCTTTTGGTGAGCACCTGAAAGGTATGCCACATACAGACAGACATCACTTTGGCAACGTCCCGGATGTACTCGTTAGGAACGTCCTGATGGAATAGGTCACTCATGGAGTTGACGAAGACCCTCTTGGCAGAAGACCAGGCTAGCGGCTCCAATAACTTCTCGGGAACAAGACGGAGGTCGAATCCTTGCTCGTAGGGGTGATTCGGGACTCCCCTAAATCTTTCCGCGAACGTGCTGGCATAGCAGTGCGCGCAACCCGGACTAATCTTGGTACACCCACGCACCGGGTTCCAGGTTGCATCAGTCCACTCGATTGTTGAGATCTCCGCCATGTGATGACCCTCTAATTTGATTATTGCAAAAAATTAGGGCTTTGGTATAGCCTGACCCAATGGATCTGACAGCAGGCCTTCAGGTCGGCGACAAAGTAAAGCTGAAGCCGTCCGCTAAGCACAACGCTGGCAGACGGGGAATCGTGCTGTCTCAGAATCGTGGTTCCCTTGTCGTTAGGTTAGAGGACGGCGAAGAGGTTCGCGCCGAAAGCACTCAGCTTTGCAACTACAGTCTCGCCGCTCGAAAGGCTTGGCTAAAAATGCCCGACCGCAAAGTGGGACGGCCCAAGGGAAGCGGGGTGGGAGACCGCATATCGGTCACTATCAGGTTTGATAGAGCGCTGTGGGAGGCCTTCCTCGAGAAAGAACGCAATGGCGAAGTTCAGAGCCGCACAGCTGTACTGAATCAGGTTCTCAGAGAAATCGTCGGTATCGATGCTGGGGAAAGGTCTCGGAGAGCGTGAAATCCACATTGACGACAGCCCAGCGGGAACAGATATCGGATTTACTCGATGCGGGTCATCCTCGAGATTTCATCGCGGAGGCGGCTGGCGTAACACCCGGACAAGTGTCGGCACTGTCGGCTCACCGAACGATGAAGGCCATGCGACACATCTCCGCGCCGTCGAACGGATTAATTTCAGAAACGAGTTCACCGGCGGCAGTGGACGCTAGAAAACATAATGCGTTGAAGGAAGACAGGCAGGATGCCCTGCTCTTGGGTTGGGACCAAAACGGAACCGCAGTCAACTGGAATCCTGTTCAGAGTGTTAACCCTCACGTGATGATTCTGGGAGAAAGCGGGTTCGGCAAAACGTACAGCACATCATGCCTCATAGCCGAGCTGACTCGGTCTCATATAACTTCGATTATTTTCGATTATGGGCAAGGTTTCACTGCGGACTCAGCACATCCGACGCTTTTAGCGCTCGCGAAACCTCAGCAGTTCGAAGCCGCGCGGCTCGGGATCCACCTCAATCCTTTTGAAATCCTGCCGTCAGACCTACATGGTCCACTTAGTGTGGCCCAACGGATTGCGGATACGCTGGGCCGAGTCTTTCCAGGGATCGGTATTCAACAGAATGCCGCAATAAGGGACTCGATCATTTCCTTGTACAAGGAAGTCGGAATTCATAGTCAAGTGATAAGTTCCTGGCAGAAGCCAGTTCCGAGATTCGGCCGTCTTCGAGACGCCCTTATTGAAAATGCGGACGACCCTGGCCGTTCGGACCGAAATGTATTCCGTACGGCTGCGTCCCACATATCTTCATTGTTTGTCTTCGACGTGTTTCGCGGAACGGGTATCTCCCTTCCATGGACAGATCTTCTTCGCCAGGCCAATCCCGTGGTGATTCAGTTGCGGGGCTTAGAGCAAAACCTACAGAGGGCGATCACCGAATTACTTCTTTGGAATCTGATGGGCTTGTTAGAGTCGATCGGCCCCGGTCCGCTCCGTACGATCATCGTCATCGATGAGGCCCATAGAATGCCGATGGGAGCCGGTTCTGCCGTAGAGAAGCTCCTTCGCGAAGGCAGGAAGTTTGGCGCCGGGGTAATCTTAGCGTCGCAGCAGCCCGAAGACTTTACCCCTGTTGCGTTTTCGAATACCGCGACGAAGCTGGTTTTCCAGATCAGCGATCACAGCTCGACTGTTGCGAAACAGTTGTTCCGCAAGCTGAGGACACCGATAGCATTCCCAGTACTTTGTAAGATTTTGACGACCCTCGAACGTGGCAATGCATTCGCCATTAGCAACAATGAAGGCGCTGCCATCAGAGTTGCAACGTTTGAGGAGCGCTTTCCACGCTTCTAAATTCTGCACTATGGAGATCAAATGGCTCTTGGTTGGCAAGCGATTAAGGATGAGTTCACGATAGAGGACATCGGCGCGCCTCTTCTCACGAATCTGGCAAAGGGAATTTACACACCCGAAGCTATGTTGCGAGAGTACGTCCAAAATGCAGGCGATTCCTACTATGATTTGAGGGAGAAAACGCACCAACCCGTTCCTGCCTCGGATCAGACTATCGACATATACATAGTGAGAGAGGGCGCTCTTGCGATCCAGGACAAAGGTATTGGCATGGATCTGGAGGACATCAGGAAATATAAGCGCATAGCCTATTCAGCGAAGGGAGGGAGCGACAGGGCCGGCTTTCGCGGGATTGGCATCTGGGCTGGGTATTCAGCGTGTGACGAGTTGGTCGTGGAAACAACCAAGCTTGGTGACACAAAGAAATATCGCCTCACGCTCGAATTCGCGAAAATGCGAAAAGCGGTGTCTCAAAACATCAGTATCAAGAACTTGCTGGACCAGCGCTTCCGAATTGAAGTCTCCGATGCGGCGAAGAAAACGGAACATTACACTCAAGTCGTTCTTTCCGGCCTAAATGAAGAGTTTGCGGATCTACTCAAGAGCGAAGAGCTTGAGCGGATCGCACAGGAAATCCTTCCTTGCCGTTTCAGCCCACACTTCAAGCATACAAACGCAATTACCAAGCGGCTCTCGGCCATAGATGGGTATCAGGAATTTGCCGTACAGGTTAGTGGGACTGAGATTTTCAAGAAATATCACCAGAACTGTGAAGAGCCAGAATTCGAGGTGCTGAAGCGCGACGATGAGGAGTACGGATTCGTCTGGTACTGCCAAAGTTCAACAGTGCGAAGCTTCGCAAACAAGCCCAGCAACTTCCGGTTGCGGGCGAAGAACATCGCAGTGGGTGGCCCTGGGATGTATTCAGCGGAAACTGGCACGCAATGGGGAGTGCCTGGGACCGTAGCGTCCGGTGAACTGCTCGATTGGTACTTCGGCGAGGTTCACATCACTCATCCTGATGTAAAGCCAAATACGCCTCGCAGCGAGCTCGAATTGGATACCGAGTCGAGGCGAGCCATAACGTGTGTCCGAGCCTTCTACTCAGACAGGATTGCGTATAGACGTGCCTATTCGAATGTGAATAGTCACAGGACCCTCGTCGACACCGTATCCAAAGCATTGGACGGCGGCCAAATTTACGATCCGAAGGACCGAGCTCGCCATCTGAAGGCGCTTACAAAGTACGACAAACTGGCGAAGTCAAAGGTGCCAGCAAAGGACTCTACCAGTCAGGAGAAAACTTCTCGTCACGAGAGGAAAATATTGAAGGCTCTTGAGGCGAAGGAGCCAGTTTTAGGGCACAATCGGCAAAAAGCAATTGACCAGCTAACAGGGCCTGGAGGAGCCAGCGTTTCCGTTGGAAAACCTGAGGCAGTCAAGACTTCAGTTGATGGTGCTGCTAGAGTAGAGGCGCCTGGAAAAGGTAAGAGAGATTCAGACTATGAGGAAGGCCTCTTCCCAGAGCGGTCTATAGGCTCTGCGCTTCCCGACTACGAGCAAGTATTAGCCGAAATCGTCCAAGCAATTGAAAAACGTTTGGCCGACCAGGACGATTTGGCAAGCGAGCTTTGTGAAGGGATACAGGACATCTTCAAAGACCACGGTCTACTGGTGGTCATATAAATGCCTCTGAACAGCTTTCCGGACAGTCTCGAAAAAGATGCCATTCGTCGGCGGGATGCAGCAAGCCTTCGAGCCTTCAGGGCAAGAATTGGTATCACGGGTCTCGCTTACTGTGGACTCACTAGCGCGGAGTTTCGTGACGTCCAGATCTGGCAACCTGCCTTGGGCTCCGTTTGCGCTGTCGAAAAGGACGAAGAAACACTGAACAATCTATCAATCAACTGGTACAACAAACAGCTGAAGCTTCCGTTCCAAGTGGTGTCGGGCGACATCTTTGAATATCTCGTCGCGTCAGGAACCAGATGCTACGACGTCTACAATCTAGACCTGTACGGCGGATTCACGAATCGGCGTAAGTCTGGCGAATCACCTTGTCGAGAAGCAATCATGAGCTTGGCTGCGCGACATCGATCAGAAAAGTTGCCGTTTGCGCTCGTCGCGACTTTCAATGTGAGAGATAGCGGTATGCAGCCCTATGACGGTTTGATCGCAGAGATAAGGAATACCCTCGAAGGTCTACGCGATGTTGACGCAAACCTGCAAGAACATAGCAAGACCCACGCACTAAAGGTGAAACTCTGCTATGCCTACACTTGTTGGCATGCAGGCCGGAGCAATGACTTCTCCGTGGAGTTTTCGGATCCAATTCTTTACTCCAGCGGAAAAACAAATTTGGTTCATTTCTACACCGAATTTCATCACCGCTCTCAGGCGCTTCCCACCCCATCTGCCGACAGGACACGACTCTGCGAAATTATGGCGCTGCCTTTACGTCGGATGGTCGGGCGCATACCTACAGTCGAGCTTAGGCCCACCATCCCTCGACCGAACGATGCGAAATCGTAGTGTTCTGCTTCACTTGGGCTTACGTTTGTTGCGGAGCTTAGACAGAATCTTGCCAACGAGCCTGTCTGCTGCGTCCGATGAGCTTTCGATAAGATAGATCGTCTCGATAACATCTTTGATGATCTGTCGTTGAGCCGGGGGGAAGTCTTGGAGCGCATCTGCTGAATCGGGTTCTTCCGGGAGTCCCTTGAGCTTATTCGTGATCTTTTTGATTCGAAGCTGAAAGGCGTCTCCTTCCGACCCCGTGAACAACTCTCGCTGGGTGCTTTTTTCCAGTGCTGACAGAGTTGTGGTGATTTCATCTCGGAGCGAGGCGACGACGAAGGCTGGTGTCCGGGCTTTTGAAGCGATTGCGATGCCTTCCTCGCATTTTGCGAGATCTGCTTCGTGCCGCTGGAGTGCGTTTCGTGTAATGGAGCTCGTCCGGCAACGATGCGCAATGTCCTTCGCCGTTGGTGTCAGCCGCGTAAGCAAATCGGAGAAGTGGGCGCTCTGCTCGTAATTATCCCTCCGACCATTGGGGATGATTTTTCTGCTTACGACATGAGTTTCGGCTATGGCCCAGCCATTGAATCGGCTTTCCGGAAATAGATCTTCCAGGATGTCACTGCCACCTACCTGTACATCACCAGACCGAAGACGCCATCCATTGACCATCGTGCTCTTAGGGAGTGAACCAAGGTAGTCATGGTGAAGAATCCAAGTTACGGCTGAACATTCTCCATCACGGTCGAGAGTTGTGAACATATCAGGCGGAAGTAAGGTGAGCGTCTTTCCTCCGACGATAATCTTGTCTCGATGTGGCCTGAAGATCTGCCCTGAGCCTTCAATCTCAACCGAGAGCGGAGTGTATCGGACACCGTTAGCGGCGAGATACGAAGCTATGTCCTTGCCGAAGGCAAACTCGGGATGGAACGCAACCGGAGCGACCTGGCTGAGATATTGAGACACTTCAAGCTCATTTAGTAGTCGATCATCTCTGTGCCGAACAACGTTGCGCAGTTCTACTTGAAAAAAGTGTTCGGGGTATCCGGCCGCTGATAGCGTGCGTGCTTCAATGCTCTCGGATATGATTCCGGCAAGATCTAGATGAGCGTCAGCAGACCGCAATAGATCACGAATTCTGCGTGAGTCCCAGCGCAACTCGTAAACAGCGTCTTTTCCTGCTGGACGTGTACGGAAGATGAGTTCTTGACAATACGCAAGGCCCGCCAATCTTCCCACGCCCCGGAATCCGCGTGCGTTAGTTCCTCGTTTCGCGCTCCCGCCGATGGATGTGAGGCGCTTATAAAAGTCCCGCTCTCCTAGACCGAGACCATCGTCCGAGATGAGTATGCTTCGCTCTTGGCGATTGATTTTGATCTGGACTGTTCCGCCGTGATGGACTTCTGCGTGATCTTTATCAGAGTCGCTCGCATCGGCTGCGTTTTGAATGTACTCCCGATACATCGTGAGCGGGTCGATGTACATGGAAGTGCTCAGCAGCTCCAGTACGTCTTTGCCGATGAAGATCTCGTGTGCCGGTTTTTTCCACTGTGGAAGCTTTACTTGGAGATTTACGAGTCCGGACATCAGGCAGTGATCTCCACATAATCAGAGGCGGCCAGTGTTGACGCTTTTTCAGCATCGTCGTCCAATCCTGCATCCTCTACTCTTTCGTCGTCCGGTACCGCAGCGGATGTCCGTGGGGCATTCCAGATTAGAGCCTCTTGCGTTTTATCCATAGGAACGTAGAACTGCAAGATCCTTCTGACAGCCGAACTCTCCGCCGACCTCGGCAGGAGCTCAAAGTTCCTCGCGTCAGTGGACGAAAGCAAGTTGAGGAGTTCAGCGCGGTCACTGTCAACCAAGCGTGCAAATTCCGCTTTGAACTGTTCCAGTTCAGGTTTTCCAGGGCCCTGTTCAAACCATTGACGGTTAAAGATGAAGTGGTGCGGCATGAGGAGAATCTCCTCGAACTGTTCATAGGTGTCACCAAACGCGTGCCGGAAGAAACTTGGCTGACCGCTGACCACTCCGTGCGTGGCCTGCAAAATCAACTGCATAGATCGCAGCTGGTACCGTGACCATTTATCACCGATGTGTGATCGGTTCGGGAGGTCGGTCGGCTGAAACCGCATTGGAAAAGACCAGATCCGAATGTTTAAGTCTTCATTAAGCTGGACGTTTAGTCGCATTCTCTCGAACAGATCTGCGGGAGAATCTTTGAAGTTGTATAGCATGTAATTTGAAAGCTCCGTCAACCCAAACTCTGTCGCGTACCGAATCGCTTTAGCGTAGGGCTCTTTCAGCCCAAGATGATCGAAAGCGATTCGTAACGGCTTCAAACAGATGGTCGATAATTCGCGGAGATACATCTTGTCTTTGCAAAGAATGCGAGCGTCTACTCCTTGGTTGAAGTCCACGCGACGTTGGACAGAAACGCGTCCTCGCTTGAGTTTCGCACCAGGCGTAAAGCCGAGATCTCTGATTTCAGCGATGATTTCGCGGAAGTTGGCGGAGGCGACCACGTTGTTGTCCATAAGCGTTAGGTCTTTCTTGGCGCCGTAATACATCTCAACGCCTCGAACGATTGCTGAAATGGACTCCGTGTCCCTCTGGTCACCCTCTAGCTTAGGAACTCCGCAGAAGCTGCACTTCCGAATGCAGCCCCGTGACCCATACGTGAAATAGGCATCACTCACGGGATATTTGTAATCAATCTGGTCGAGGATGCTGTAGTCCGGGATCAAGTCCTCGATGGGAGTTCCACTGACATCACCTGCGTATAGCTCGTCGGAAAAGTCGTCGAGTTGAAGAGAAATTGCAGGTGCTGTATTCAGCAGTCCCTTGATAACGCGGATACCTTGCCAACGGCGCTCCTCTAAGAAGCGTGCATGCATCAGCGATGCCGCGATACCACCAACGAATACCTTGTCACGGCTCCCGCCCGCTACTCTCAAAGCAAAATCTATCGTTTCGGCAATTTTGGGATATTCAAACGAAAAGAGGGTTGTCACATAGATGCGATCCCAGGCCTGACCCAGTACTGATTTGTCCTCTCCCTTAATGAAGACCACATGATCTCGTTTGCCTCTTGGCCCGTGATACTGCGCGATTTTCATCAAGCCGAGAGGCGGATACTTATTCTTGTACCCAGGCTCGATCAGAAGAATTCGATTGTTAGCCATGTTTCACCAACGTGAGGCGAGCTTTGCCGCGAACTTCTCGTATGCTGGCTACCATCTTTGTGACGCCGGATTGCCCACCCAGACCATCGAATGTGCCTTTCTGCGTCCAATCGATGTCGTCGATGAACTCGGAAAGCTTGTGCGAAAAGTAACGCTTGTCGCAGACCTGATC
Source organism: Granulicella sp. dw_53 (assembly GCF_018449545.1). Taxonomy (GTDB): domain Bacteria; phylum Acidobacteriota; class Terriglobia; order Terriglobales; family Acidobacteriaceae; genus Edaphobacter. The sequence goes on from NZ_JAAVUR010000005.1 coordinate 148,616, forward strand.
CGCCGCCTCCTGTTGGAGGTCGGCGGCGATTTCCATCAGGGCGTAGACGCCAATGCCCTTGTTCAGAACGTGGGCCCTCGGCGCGTTCCAAGCGTCTGCCAATACAACAGACACAGCAGACCAAAATGCGACGACCATTGACTTTGCGTCTTCAACGCTTCCTTTGCGAAGGACCTGTGTCTGCGCCAGAAACTTTTTAATAGCTTTTTGCATTGTGCGTAGGGATGCACGCCGCTTCAAACCGGAGGTTGATGTCCCCCCAAGGTCAAGCTGCTTGTGCCAGGGAGAGTCGGGATCTGCGTTGAGCTGGATTGCAATATAAAGCTCGGCTTTTTCTTTTCCTAGATTACTGGCGAGCGAAGCCTCATGAAAATCGAGCAGGCTGTTGCTCAGGCCCCTCGCTTTGCTGTTGATAACGTTGAAGATCTCCATCTCGGCGCGTTCGTCCAAGCCAAGGAACATCATGAATGGGAGTTGCACATCAACATCGTTGAGGTGGCCTAGCCGATGCTGGCAATCCACTTGTACGAGCACCTTCTCATGACCTTCACGCACTTTAAGGACCGTAGGTCCATCTATGTCGGGATTTAGCGACCACGTATCTGTCGGATTTGCGCGCAAATTGAAAGTCAACGGGATCGTAGAACTTCGCTCTTTCTGGATGTACTTGCGAAAGTCGAGGCTGTGTTTCGCATTGAATCGCCTCTGATAACCGCGTCCAGTTTCTTCAACCAGCACGTCGGCGAAGCTCAACGCGTAGAGGACTCGCGCGGCCGCAAATCCTATCGCGACGCGACGGCCCGCAGACCAACCAACTTGGCACGATATGGAGTGTTCAATCGTCAAAATGCAGTCTTTCACTGCAAGTATTGCACGCTAGACAGTGCAAATCGAAGATTGCACCGCCACTTCTTCCATTCGGGCAAGATCAGCGAACTTGGATTGATCAAGTTGGGAAGAACGGTGCACACAATCAAGCGGGCTCCCGGACCACGGATCAGTCCGCTTACCCGGATTGAATTTGGCAGCATTCCTCCAGCAAATGCGCTAAGCGTGCCGGCTTGGTCGATCACAACCACTTTATCGTCAATAGCTTAGCCTTCGGTGTGCCATGGGAGAGGTCATCGGTTCGATCCCGGTCAGGCCATCAATCACCTCCTACAACGAGTCTGTTGCAGACACGTTTGAAATGTCCTCGTGTCCAAAGACGTGCTGATTTTTTTTGCAACTCCAGCGGCAGCATCAATTCCATCACATCCGTTCGTAGAGTTGGGGGATTGAAGAGGGCGTTCGAGACGCCCGTTTCGTCTTCGAGACTAAGGAAGATAAACCCTCGGCCGTGCCCGGACATTGTCGGGCGCACGTTGCGCTAACGTGGATTCAATCTGAACTCGGATTTCGGTAGCGGAGGGCATAAGCGCATTCGCTTTACCTTCGCCTATATGGTCGCCCCGTCATCCCGCATTGCCCTATAAAGAGGTATTTACCCTCTAAGTTGTCGAATATAAAAATAATAATCATTAGCTGCGACGCGCTGCACCGTGCGGGCGGCTGGCTAGGAAGATGTTCAATTGATCGTGACGTGGACGGCCACTATGCGGCCCGAGGTTTCGATCTCAACCGTTCCTAACAGCCGAATGCACTCATCAACATCAGCAATCTGCGTGTAGCCGTGGCGTTGATCCCAAATCCGACGACGCTATCCTGACGCTAGGAAGGGCCATGTCCTGCGCGAACAAATACTGCCGAGGCCCCACAGGAAATTGCGCTGGAGCGATAGAAGTATTGGGCGATGACGTTCAATCTGGCTTCTGCCAGCGAGACAGAGCCTCTTGCGCCGCTTCGAGTGCCGTCTGGTCCTCATACATGACGATCTTCCACTCGTCGCATTGCTGGACAAACATCATCCCGTGCTGCTCCATCATTTCGCAGATAAGGTCGTATATCGGTGCAAAAACTTCAATGGATTTCCATGCAAACTCGGTCAGCCAGAGTTCATGCAGAAGGCGCTCCAGCCGGAAAACTAAATCCGCGAGCTTTGGTTCACGGAGGAGTTCGTTTTCGTGGCTGGAAAGGTGTTTGAAGAGATTCATCTCCAGTCCGTGAACGTGGCCCAGCAGATAGCCTGCATATATAAAGACGTCGCCGAAAAGCTGTTGCAACTCGCGGAAGACGGAGGCGGCCTCGCGACCCTCGCGATGAGCCTTGATCTGTTCCAAAGCCTTGCCGGAGCAGTCTTCGACGGCGCGGCAGAAGATGTCTTGAAACTCTTCTACCGCCTCGGGTCGGAACGCTGCTGAAGATCGGCAGGCTGCATACTCGCTCCATACGTCCATCGCTTTGAGAAAGGTCTGTCGGGAACGGTCGCCACACTCCAACGGCTTGCCATAGCTCTCGGGAAAGGTGCGGTAGAGATGGCTTTCGTGTTCGACGTGAGCGGCTTCGTGGGCGATGCACGCCTGCGCAAGCCGCTGCATCGCTTTGTCCGGTGAGATCGCCATGACGCTGAGTCCGGGTCGCACAACAATGTGGAACTTCAATTCACCGTCACGGCGAACCGCCGCTGTCCTCGCCAGTTCCATCGACTCCGGCTGCGGGCTCAATTCGAGAGGCACTTGTCCTTCAGGCATATTCTGGAGGGCACAGGCCGCAGCTCGGCAGTCGGGCGCTAACGTAATGCCGTCGAGCGCCTTCAGGTCGATTCCCGCGTAGGCCGCTATATACAGGCTTTCTTCTAGGGCGAAGGACACAGCCTCTTGCACTTCCGGCTGTCCCAAGCAGGAAACATCGACTGTGCACCGGCTTGGCAGTGGAAGCTCCGCTTCCGCGCCCACATCGAAGATCAGTTCACGCACGAGATCCATCGCCATCCATCCTTGTTCTCCAGCCGGAGAAAATCAGGGCAGACAAAGCTTCAGCAACGGCGGAAAGCATCCGTGTGCCAACGAGCCGAGGCAAAAGGGGTTCTACAGGGACAGACCGGATCAGCATACTCCTCCAATCCGAGGCCGGGAAAAACGTCTGCGGTGCGCCCCCGCAAACAGCCCTTGTAAACCCTCGTCGGGGAGTTCGAAAACCGGCAGAAACACGCGGTTCCGTGGACCTTTAGCCGCGAAGCCTGGACATACGTCCATGGCTCCCCGACGCAAAGGCGTTGGGAATTCGTCCCGTGGCTGTCGCCAGCGCACGGTGTTTCTGCTTGGGTTTCGACACCCAGGACGGTGCGTACCCGTCCCGTCTCTATGATCCCGGTTCGAGCTGGAAATTGCAATGGAGTGGATTCGAAGGCGGCTGGCCGTTCGCTGCTGCATGGAACAGGATTACCGCCGGGGCCTACGCATCCGGATCGGAGACAAAAGATACCCGTTGTTCGTAGAACTCATGCAGTTTCGCTTGCAGCAGCTTCTTATCCGGCAGTTGGGTCTGATATTCCGCGACCAGTGCCGGGGAAAGACTACGGCTCAAAGCGTACTCCACAACCTCGTCGTTCTTGCTCGCGCAGAGCAGCAGGCCAATCGAAGGCTGTTCATGGTTCTTGCGAACCGTCCTGTCCAGCGCCTCCAGATAGAAGTCGAGCTTGCCCAGGTACTCCGGGCGGAACGCATTGATCTTCAGCTCGATGGCGACCAGGCAGTTCAACCCGCGATGGAAGAAGAGTAGATCGAGCGCGAAGTCCTGGCCGCCTACCTGCAATGGATATTCCGAACCGATGAAACAGAAGTCCCGGCCCAGCTCGATCAGAAAGTCCTTCAGCTTGTCGAGTAGGGCGCGATGCAGGTCCGCTTCGGCATGGACCTCCGGCAACCCCAGAAATTCGAGGTTGTAGGCATCTTTGAAGACGCTTACGGCTTCGGGGTGGAATTGTCGCACCGCTGGGGAGACTTTTGGAGGACTGAGGACGACTCGCGCGAATAGGGCACTGTTCAACTGCCGTTCCAACTCCCGCTTGCTCCAGCCTTCCTGAATGGCGGTCCGAATGTAAAACTCGCGCTCTTCCGGGCGTTTGCACTGGCCGAGGATGAGGAGGTGGTGCGACCACGGCAATTGTCGCACCAGCGGTACGACTTTTTCATCGTCGCGATAAGTCTCGTAGAACTGCCGCATCCGAAACAGATTGGCCCGCGTGAATCCACGGAGTCCGGGTTGCGTCCGCGCGATATATTCGGCGAGTTGCCGCACGACGCCATCACCCCATTCCGAGGAGGCGATCTTCCCACTGATGATCTCCCCGACCCTCCAGTAGAGTTCGATCAGAACCGTGTTGACCGCTCGAATCGCTTTTTCCTGGGAATCTGCAATGAGCTGCACGATCTCCGAAAAGGTGGATTCCTCTCCGGATGGAGTGCTCAGATGAGACGGATTGGGCTCAGACGAGGGCATGGTCTTCCTGATCCATGATAGCGAAGGGTCGATAGCAAAGGCGCTCTACGCAGGGAGGGACTACGCCCCTCGCCTGTCTCCAGCCGCTTCCAGCGTCTTCCGCCACCCTCCCCAGCGGCCTGTTCCTGCCGCAACGCGACCCTGAAAATCCTGTGCGCTGACGCGCACGCATAAGGAACCCAGACCTCGCTAGTGGGCTCTGCCCCCCGCGCTCTGCAAGGCCGTTCGCCCTCCAGGTTTTGGCTCCCCCACGCTACGCGCGGTCCCCCCAAAAAGCTTCGCTCGAAGACCTTTCCGTTTGCTACCCCCGCCTTCGCCAGGAGGCGTTCGGCATGTACATGCCGCGTGTCTACGCGGACGTGCAAAAGCAAATGCCGACAAGGAGAAGCCACCATGAGCAGCAACGCCAATACCACCATCACCGCCATCGACAGCAAGAAACCTTCCACCAAACAGGAACTCATCGCCGCCAACATCAAGCTGTTAATCGAGCAGTTGGAGTCAGGACACTCCGAAGCCCTCACCAACTACCTCACCGCCATGAGCCGTTTTCATTCGTATTCCTTCTTATGTTAAGCACAACATAAAAAGCTTTATGTCATCTGTCGGACTATGTTGAGCGGATGCCTCTGGATAGGCAGAAGGCTCGTGGTTCCTGCCGATGCGCGTTGCGGTGGTTAACATAGTGCGGTCAGACTTCTTCCTACCGGCAACTGGCCGGAGGAGAAGTTTTCATGCCAGATCGAAGCTCTGTCGTTATCTCGCTTTCGGATTGTATAGCGCAGTACGACGCCCACCTGCTCAAGATCCGTGGCTTATCGAAGTCCACGCGTAACCTTCATCGCCATGTAGTTCACATGCTGTTGTGCTCCAGCTTTCCGACTGGCGATATTGCCTGGAGCACGTTTTGCTTTGGCGATGTCGTGCAGTTTGTCACCACCGAGTTTCAACGGCTGACGAGCCGCGCGACACAACGTGTGTGGCTGATGGTGCTGCGCAGCTTTCTACGCTATCTGGCGGCTCACGAACATATCTCAGGCGGCTGGGATGCAGCTCTGCCTTCGATTGCCAACCGGCAGCATGTGCAACTGCCACGCGGACTGACGCAGCAGCAGGTAGACGCGCTTTGGACCGCGAGTGAGGGATCGAAGCCGCGCGACCTGCGCAACCGGGCGCTGTTCCTGCTCTTTCTGCGCCTGGGACTGCGCACCGAAGAGGTAGCCAGCCTTGTCCCTGGAGATATCGACTGGAGCGCCGGCAACCTGAAGGTGCGTAGTGCCAAGACCACCCGGGTTCGCACGCTGCCTCTTGCTCAGGATGTCGGTGAGGCTCTGGTGGCTTATTTACGCAGCCTGCATCGGCGGCCAGTACGTCTCTTCGATCCCGCGCGCAAGCCACCGATACCAGAACAACGCTACGAGGTCTATGTCAGGAACTGCGTCTACTATCTCTTCGAGCGCGCCGGCATCCGGGATCGCGGGCCTCATTCTTTGCGCCATACGCTGGCCACGGAGATGGTCGGCAAGGGAGCCACCTTCAAGGCTGTCTCCGATGTCCTCGGCCACAAGTCGATCACGACCACGTTGATCTATGCCAAGCTCGACCTGGAGGCGTTGAAGCAGGTGGCGCTGCCATGGCCCGGAGGTGCGCGATGAACTTTGCCGCATTGTCCGCCTTCGCAGAAGAGTTTCTCGCTCTCCGGCAAGCCGTAGCCAGACGCGATCCACATCGGAACGGCCGGGATCGCCGTGGCTTGAAGCACAGGGAAAAACTGCTGCGAAGCTTCATCGCCTACTGGCACGAACAAGGTGACCCGTGGCCGATTCGCTCCTCGGTTCTCCTAGACTGGGTTGCGGTCGGATCGGACCGCCAACATCCCTACCGGGATCAGCGGCGCTTTTATGTTGCCCGCGCTCTTCTCCTGCAAGTGCGCGTCTTTGAGCCGGCGACAGAGATCCCGGACAACATCTTCAAGCCACTCTACCGCAGGCGGGCTCCACACCTGTTTTCCGATCAAGACATCGTCCGTCTGATCGATGCCGTTGCGCAGGTACGCCCGTGCGGCAACATGCGTCCGCTCACCTTCTCCACTTTGCTTGGGCTGCTGGCCAGCACCGGCCTGCGCATCGGAGAGGCGATCAACCTGACGATGGAAGATGCAAGGCTTGATGCGGCCCCGCCCCATCTGCTCATCCACGAGAGCAAGTTCGGCAAGTCGCGCTATGTCGTTCTCCATCCATCGACGGCGGAGCAGCTGCGCATCTATCGGAGCACGAGGACGGAGATACTTCGCGGCAAGCAGGTGCAACCCTTCTTCATCAACCGCAAGGGAGGACGACTCGACTATAACTCCCAACGATTGGCATTTGTCAGCTTCTCCGCCTCGCCGGCATCCAGGCCATACCCGGTCAACGTGGACCATCGCTGCATTCCTTCCGTCACACGTTTGCCGTCAACAGACTCACCCTCTGGCATCGCGAGCGACGCGACGTGCAACAGCTCCTGCCCCATCTCGCCGTTTATCTCGGCCATCTCGGTCCGGAGAACACCTACTGGTATGTGAGCAGCACACCCGAGGTTCCGCGAACTCCAAGCGCAGCCAACTATCTCCAGTTGCACGGAAAAGGCCGGAAGGACCGCCTGGTCCCGCTCTGGCCACGGACAGCGAAGATTTTGAAGGAGTGGCATCCGCGGCGAACCGCTCACACGCTTCGCGATACACCTGCTGCTCCGCAAGGTTGTCGAACGAGCTCACGCCGCTTGCCCCAGCCTCAAAAACAAACGGATATCGCCGCACGTCCTCAGGCACAGCACAGCCATGGCCCTGCTCCAATCCGGCGTCGATATCGCAGTCATCGCTCTATGGCTCGGCCACGAGAGCATCGAAACCACGAACCAATACCTCCACGCCAACATGGCCATCAAGGAGAAGGCCCTCGCCACATTACAACCCGTCGGCAAGAAGTTCCGCAGATTCAAAGCCGACGACACACTGCTCGAATTCCTCGCCAACCTCTGACCAGAACTATGTCAACCGCAGGGCGCGAAAACACGCGCCCTGCAAAACTTTCCACCTCACACTCAACATAGTCCGCCAATGAACATAGTCTTTCGGGAACGTTTTGGAGATAGCGCGACAAATGCCAGCCGCAACGCGCGTGGCCGGGTTTTGGACGTGGAAGAATCTTGGCCGTTCCGTGAAGGCCGGGCAGAAGGGCATCCGTATTCTTGCCCCCATCGTTGGCGTTCGTCGCAAGAAGGACGAAGAGGCCAACAAGGACATCACCAAACAGAACGAGCGCATCTTGCTCGGATTCAGAAATGCCTATGTCTTCGATATTTCGCAGACCGATGGGGTAGACCTGCCAGAGATGCGCGAAGTCTCTGGCGACCCCGGCGAGAACATCGACCGTTTGGCCGCGTTCCTGCACAGCAAGGGCATTCAGCTTGTCTACAACGAGAAGATTGCCCCCGCGCTTGGCATGAGCTATGGCGGACGTATCGCTCTGTTACCCGGACAATCGAAGGCGGAAACCTTCGCCACGCTCGTCCATGAAACGGCGCACGAGCTCCTGCATAAGAGCGACCGCCGCACCGCAACCACAAAGACGGTACGTGAGACGGAGGCGGAGGCCGTGGCCTTCGTTGTTGGCAAGGCCGTTGGGTTGGTGACGGGTTCGGCATCCGCAGACTATATCCAGCTTTACAAAGGCAACGCATCATTGCTGGCGGAATCGCTGGAAGTCATTCAGCAGACGGCCAGCATCATCCTTGCTGCACTGGAGCCGTCCACGGCGGAGGAAGCCGCCACTGACGAACTCGCGGAGGTGGCAGGATGAAGACCTTACTTGCCATCTTGCAAAAGGCGGGAGGCTGGCGACCCAGCCTCTACGTCAAGATCGACAACCCGCCCTACATGCCGCTCGTCATTGAGGCGACGGATGAGTCCGGCCCCCTTGGACTCCCCGCAGTCTCTGTCTGTCATTACGGCAAACAGAACGGCGATGCCATGCGCGACCCAGAGATGTGCTTCGAGCTTGGCTTTGCCGGTGGCGCGCACCTGATTCCGTTTACTTGGCGCAACGATTACGTTGCCGTGGAGCAAGTCTCCCGAGCCATCGTCAACGGCCACTATGTGGCTTTGCTCCAGCTTCAGGAACAACACGAGAAGTTTGCCGCGACGTGGGACAACAACCTGCGATTGCAGGGGTACTCCGAAGTCTTTACGGACAAGTGCATCCTCGGCTAGTCCGCTCCCATCGTGGAGCGGAACCATGCTCGGCGTGTGCCGCTCCGTGCCTTTACCCCCCAACCGCTCGAAAGGAGCCTTCATCATGGAAAAGCGGCTACAGCGGCTCGCTCGTGGCATGGAAGATCATCTGCTCGTGCCAGAAGAGGCAGACCTCGTTCTCTCCGAAACTGCGGCGCTCGATACGCCGCTCGTCCTGCTGGACTCACTGCTCTTCGTTGTGTCGCCGATGCTGGAACGCATCATGTGCCGCGCCATCGAACGTGCCTACGCTCTGCGGAGTCTTACCCTCGGCTTGCAACTGGACAAGGCCCCGGCCTACGAACGGCATATCCGTCCCGCCATTGCTACGCAGAGCCGCGAGCTTCTGCTCAAGCTGCTCAACCTGGACTTGCAGACCCATCCGCCGCAAGCGGCCATCCTTGGTGTGACGCTCACGGCGGAGGCCGCACGTCCGCAGACGGCACAGCGCGGCCTCTTCCAGGCTCAGTTCCCGGAGCCGGACAAGCTCGACATCCTCTTGGCAAGGCTTCGTTCGATTGCCGGCGACCACAACGTGGGGGCAGCCGAGTTATGCAACAGTCACCGAGACGATGAGGTCACAATGACGGCCTTTCGTCCGAGTGTCCTTGCCGTTGGCTCGTCCCCATCGAAGCCGTCATGCCTTGCACTCCGCAGGTTTCGACCGGCTCAGCCCGTCCGTGTGTCATTGAAGAACGGAATGCCGTCGCTCCTTTTCTGGCAGGGCGGACGACTAGACCTCGCTGAAGTCAAAGGCCCTTGGCAGTCGAGCGGTTATTGGTGGGACGGCCGCAGATGGGAAGCCGACGAATGGGATGCCGTCGTCATGCAGCCGCTATATGCCTTGCGGCTCCGCTACGAACGCGCTCCGAAGGCATGGACTGTCGCAGGTGTGTATGACTGACGACTATGTGGAGTTCCACGCCCGCTCCGCGTTTTCCTTCCTTGAAGGAGCTTCGCTGCCCGAGGCTCTTGTGGCGCAGGCGGCCAAACTCGGAATGCCGGCTCTCGGTATCCTCGACCGCGACGGCCTCTATGGAGCGCCACGGCTCTACACGACCGCAAAGAAGCTGGGGCTGCGCTCCCACGTCGGGGCCGAGGTTTCTGTGAGCGATCTTGGCTTACAGGTGCAACCGGCAGAGTGGCAACCGCATACGATCCCTCAAAGACCGATACGGCTGAGCTTGCTTTGCGAATCGCAGACAGGCTATCGCAACCTTTCGCAGCTCATCACTGGCTACAAGCTCAGACAGAAGACAAAGGGTGAGGGCGTCGCTACTCTCCGCGAGATCGAAGAGAGGAGTGAAGGATTGGTTTGCTTGACCGGTGGCGACGAAGGACCGCTTGCCGCTGCTCTCGAACGCGGAGGGATGGAGGAAGGGAGGCGAGTTCTACGTTCACTCGTTCAGACCTTCGGCCCGAACAGTGTTTACGTCGAACTGCAACGCCATCGCATCCGCGAACAGGAGGCCCGCAACGATGCCGCATTCGCCCTCGCAGGTGAGTTTCATCTTCCAGTTCTCGCAACGAACGGCGTCAACATGGCGACTGCGTTCGAGCGAGAAGTACTTGATGTGCTGACGACGATTCGGCACCATACGTCGCTTGACGGCGCAGGCCTGCTCTTGCAGCACAACGCCAACCGTCACCTCCGGCGAGCGGAAGAGATGGCCTCGCTTTTCCGAGACATTCCCCAGGCCATCGCCGAGACACGCGAACTATCGTCGCGCCTCCAGTTCGAGATGAAGGACATGGGCTATCAGTTTCCGCTCTACCCGGTGGGCGACGGCGAAACGATGGACAGCTTTCTCTACAAAAGGACGATGGAGGGAGTGCTCAATCGCTACGGCGCAAAGAGCAGCCCAGCCTTCGCAAACATGCCGAGAAACAGGTCGAGCGTGAGCTTGCACTCATTGCAAAGTTGGGACTCGCTGGATACTTTCTCATCGTGTGGGACATCGTGGAGTTTTGCCGCGAGAACGGCATCCTCGTCCAGGGCCGAGGCTCCGCTGCTAACTCCGCCGTTTGCTATTCGCTGGGGATTACCGCAGTTGACCCCGTAGGGATGGAACTGCTCTTCGAGCGTTTTCTTTCCGAGGTGCGCGGCGAATGGCCGGACATCGACTTGGATCTTCCATCGGGAGAAGACCGGGAGAAAGCGATCCAGTATGTCTATACCCGGTACGGCCAGTTGGGAGCCGCGATGTGCGCCAACGTCATCACCTATCGCGGAAAGTCAGCAGCCCGCGAGGTTGGCAAATCGCTGGGCTTCGATGAAGACACACTGACTCGCCTTACTCGGCTCGTCAGTGCGTGGGAGTGGAAGGGCGCGACCGACACGATGCAGGAGCAGTTCCGCGTGGCAGGATTCGACCTTGCTCATCCTCGCATCGCCAAATACCTTGAGCTTTCGATTCGCATGCTCGACTTGCCCCGCCATCTGGGGCAGCACTCAGGAGGCATGATTATCGCGCAAGGCCAGCTCGCCTCCGTCGTCCCGATAGAACCGGCGAGTATGCCCGGTCGCAATGTCATCCAGTGGGACAAGGAAGATGTCAGCGACATGGGCCTCATAAAGGTAGACCTTCTCGGCCTCGGCATGATGACAGTCCTGAAAGACTGCACGAACCTGATCCCGCAGCACTACGGCAAGACGGTAGACATCGCGCAGATTCCGCACGACGACCGGCAGGTGTACGCCTCGCTCCGCAAGGCCGACACCATTGGGTTATTTCAGGTCGAGTCGCGGGCGCAGATGGCCTCGCTCCCTCGCAATAATCCCGACAAGTTCTACGACCTTGTGGTGCAGGTAGCTATCATCCGCCCCGGCCCCATCGTTGGCAAGATGATGAACCCTTACATGGAGCGGCGCCAGGGCAGACAGGAGATTACCTATCCGCATCCGCTTCTGGAGCCAGTGCTTCGACGGACTTTAGGTGTCCCACTCTTTCAAGAGCAGTTGCTTCGCATTGCCATGACCATCGCGGACTTCACTGGAGGTGAAGCCGAAGAGCTGCGTCGGGCGCTCGGAAGCCGCCGCTCCGCCGACAAGATGCGGGCGTTAGAGATCAAGCTGCGCTAGGGCATGGACAAGAATCAAGTCGGAATCTCAGCCCAGGAGGAAATCATCCAGTCGATCAGCTCATTCGCGCTATACGGCTTTCCCGAGTCCCACGCCGCCAGCTTCGCCCTCATCGCCTATGCGAGTGCGTGGCTCAAGCTTCATTATCTCGGAGCGTTCACCGCCGCCATCCTCAACAACCAGCCAATGGGCTTCTACTCCGCTGCTGTGCTCGTCAAAGACGCTCAGCGTCACGGACTTCGCGTGCGTCCCATCGACGTCATGCGGTCGAGCTGGCCCTGTACCTTGGAGCGCGAAGAAGACGGCTCGCTCTCGCTCCGTCTCGGCCTTCGCTTTGCCCGTGGCCTTCGAGAGACCGCCGCCGTAGAGCTTGAGACGGCAAGAACCCACCGAGCCTTCGCTTCCATCGAAGAGCTCGCGCGTCGGGTGTCGTCACTCACCCGCGCTGACCTGGCCACACTTGCCGAGGTTGGTGCGCTCAACTCGATTGGCGAAGGTTCGCATCGTCGCGATGCTCTCTGGCAAGTCCAAAGAGCGGGACGGCAGGCGGGGCCACTCCTTGAATCGTTGGACCAAGACGAGGAGCGAACTTCGCCCTTGCAGGCGATGAATCCCGAGGAGCGCATGGTTGCCGACTACGCCGGGACGGGGGTCACGGTGGGCCGTCACCCGATGGCGCATTGCCGCGACCAACTACGTAGCATGAACGTCTGCCGCGCTGACGACCTCCGTATGCTCCGTCACGGAGTCAAAGCCCGCATCGCAGGGTGCGTCATCGCTCGACAGCGACCCGGTACGGCCCACGGCTTCATCTTCCTTTCCATCGAAGAGGAGTCCGGCATCTCGAACGCGATCATCGACCCAGAGCTGTACGAACGGAATCGCTCACTGGTGACGTAAGCCCGCTTCCTGCTGGTCGAGGGGAAACTTCAAAACGTCGATCAGGTCATCCACATCCGAGCAATGCACATTGAAGAGCTGAATGTTACAGCAGCCCCAACACAGTCCCACGACTTCCACTAAATGAGCGAACACATGACATCGCCGGGTGACTCCCAGCCCCCGAAGGATTGGTGGTTGGAGAACGCCTGCCGCATCGCGGCCTTCCGATTGCGGCAATCGAAATACCTCAGCTCAAATACTGTTCCGCTGCGAGAGCAGGTGCGGGATAGCGTTGAGTTCGTTCGTATTGTCTGGGAAGAGATTGAGCGATCACTCCGCGATGAGGCATGATTGTCCAACTTTGGACACAATCCGTGCGCAGGCGAATTGTAGTTCTGGCAACAGAGCTACAACGGAATGTCATCAAATGATCGAGGGTATTCCTATGAGCGATAACCCCGAAGTGAAACAGCCGCTCGATTTGATTCACGTTCACCGATGCACCGGTTGCGGTACCCGGACGCATAGAAGTCGTCTGAACAGCGCGGATAACCATGTGGGTCTGTACGAATGTCCCCACCTGAGTTCTTCCAGATAAAGAATGTGCCATGGTTCGTCGCAACGCACGACGAGGTCCCTAAGTGGCGCGGGCAGATCATTGCTAACGAACGGCGGACGAGCCTAGATTCTCACCATGTCTCGGGCTACCGAAGTTAGCAAGGTGGTCCAACCGCGTAAAGCAAAGCCTCTAGTTATCGATGCGCTGAGATCGCGTCGTCAACAATCGACAACCATCTCACATCGATGTAAAAGAGGAGTCAGTGGCTATGGGGGACTACAAGAAAAGAGTGAGATAGGTTCGAAGGCCCGGAATGAGAAGGCCTTCGAACGTAGACAACAAGATCTATTACTATCTCCTAAGCACTTCTCTCTTAGTTGCCCGCTGCGATAAAGGTTAGGTTGTACTGGTCGTTCGATTTAAACGCACAGAAGAGGGTGACACCGCTTTGAGTCGAAAGATCCTGAACACAAGACGGTGCGCCAGCCATCAGGATGTTCCGATAAGAGACATTGGCAGGCGATGTTAAGGTAGATGGGCTCTGACCAGTCGTTTGAAAGAGTATGTGATACTGATCGTTTGATTGAAAAGTCACATACAGATTTGCCAAATTGTAGATAGAGAGATTCGGAGCACTCCCCATCAAGATGCCGGGATACGGCGTCTCGTTCCAAGTATTTGTATCAAACGAACCTTCCATTACAAGCATATGATTGCCCGCTTGGAAGCCGACGATAAGTTGACCTGCACCTTGCAAAATCGATGGGGCACTTGCAGTGGTGTAATTCGAAGATACTTGATGAATAGAGTAGATGGTTTGCCCGTCAGTCTGGGCGACCTGCACATGACCATTGCCATCCGTATAGGCGACGTAGTAGTAGTTTCCGAAAAAAGCTACCGAAACCGGTGTGCTGGAATAGACTGCGCCGGCGCCGTTCGACTGCTGCAACTGCAAGGAACCTGTGAAATTGACTCCGTCAGTTGAGTTAACCTGTTTGAGCGTTCCATCACTCGCATCGCGATAGAAAACATAAAGTGTATTTCCGCCATTGTTAAAGGGCGCGGGCGACGCGCCTACCAGGGCTGAGGGAATTTGAGTAGCGGCAGTGAAATTAACGCCATCTGACGCAGACGCAACATTAAGTAGCCCGGTACTTGCTGAACCATAAGTTAGATAAAGCCGTCCGTTAAATTTTGTCAGCGTAGGCGTGCCTCCCGTCACAAACTGAAGGTAACGAGTGGCTGGCTGTTGAAGTGTTTGCGCAGTGACGGGGCTCGTGAGCAGACCCGAAACTAGACCTACGAATAAGATGGATGCTGCTTTTAGGAACAGCTTTGGCAGAGAAGAGATTTGACTCAGCGGCATTGAAGTCTCCTGAAACCATTTGTTGTTTGAGATGAATGCTCCGTTTACAAAGCACCCGCCAAAGGTAACAATCAGTCAAGTTACCGTCAAGCCGATAGCTTGTTTAATTGCAAAAATTCACACACCTTTTTGGGACTTGGATAAGGGCACGCGCGTGTTTTTTTGTGAAATGACGTCGCTCTAAAACTTTTGTTCCTCGTGCGTTCTGTTTCAGCACGGGGGCATTCAGTGTGAATCTTTTTAGATTCCGGAGTATTCCTGACCCAAAGACTAGGCTGGTATCCGAATGAAGCGGCTTGAATTCAAGCTCCGAAGTATTCGCTGCCAGGCATTCGTTAATTGCCTCTTTTGAAAATGCATCATCACTGACTAAGCATCAGATTGGAGGTGGAAAACACGATTGTGTGGAGAGGTAATAAAGCCGATAGCCGAAACTTCTTGCGGTACGCGTTTCAGGAAAAAACTGTTCGGTTCTCAAAGAATAGCAGGATGTAAGCCATTCCCTGAACGATGGCCACTGCGACAACTTTTGATATCCGTCGGTGGTTTCAGGAAAGAGCCCCTTTGTTACCACAATCACGGTTGGGGGATTGCGAACCAAATCCATCAGAAACTGCCTTCGACGCTCCTCCAGAGCTATCGGGATGGAATTGTGAAACAGAAATTCGTCGTACATTTCTCCGGTTATCTGATATCGGTGAATATGCACCAGTGCTGCGATGCAGCCTTCAATAGTATCGATACATTGATAGGTAGCATCTTTCTTGGTTTGGTCTAGATCGCTCTCTAATTGAGCCAAGCCTGGCGGCGTTGTGAGGGGTCGCTTCAAGGAAGCGCCGACAAAAAGGGGAGCCAGAACGCAGCAATAGACTGCCAGGGATATCCCATAGACATATTTCCATCCTTTGGATTCGAGCATTCGGATCAGGAACAATGTCAACGACATGATGAGAGCGGCAACGAAAGGATAACGATGATAGTTGAAACCTCGTAATTGCAGAAGATAGCTTAGTGCCCCGGCGACGATTCCCCACATCGTGATGCGCTCCTCAACCGGATGATCGTGGAATAACCAATAACCGGAGATCACGCAAACTAACCAAATCGCTACCGACGGCGTGAAAAGAAGTCTGATAAGAGTATTCAGTGGCTGTTCGCCAAGTCTCGCATGATAGGGAATTTCTACGATGATCGTCTGCAGGAGGGAATGGATCGCCTGGTGGTACTGAAGAAACATTACCAACGCAGCGACGGGAAGAACGAATCCAACAATGGTCCACCTCAGGCAGGCCTTATAGCTGAACGTGTTGCGAAGTCGGATAATGGGGATCACAGTCAACAGAAAAACGACTGCTACGGGCTTGATGGTGCAGGCGAAGCCTATAGAGAGTCCATAGAAAAATGCTGTTCTTCTACCGCCGTGGCGTAAGGTCGAGATGACCGCGGCGATTGCAAGCAGAAGAAGTGCGGCGAGTGCTAGGTCTCGCTGTCCCAATTCCTCAAATCCATCCCTTGCATGAAACAGAGCGAAAAGACATCCCGCGCAGAAGCCCATGAACCGATTGCGTTGGCCTGCTATAAAGGACATCGCGACGGTGGTGGTGGCAAGTAAAAAACAGTCGTAGATCCGTATCCCTGTTTTATCAGATCCGAAAAAATGAAAGGTAATCCAATCGAGCAGATACGTACCCGGCAAGTTGATATCGTGAATCTGGCGGTATGGAGCGAGATGTCTCTCCATGGCAAGGAGAACATACCGAATGAGATTTGCATCGCCGATCATTGGCCAACCCCAGGTACGATAAAGCCAGATTCCAACGAAGATGGCAAACCAGCCAGCAACCAGGCCTCTCCTCAACATTTAATCTCCGATTTGATGATCCAACTCAAGCGGCGTTAATGTGATAACAAAGTAAGACATATGAAGCTTCATCAGAGCGCCGTGGTCTTTAATCCCTACGAAAGGACGAGCAGTGTGTATGGTCATCAGATCGAAAGAGGTAAACGATGAATATGCAGACTAGCGATTCGATTGGTGCTCTAAAACTCCTTCGAAGCAAAACGATATAGCATGCCAAGGAAGAAAGAGAAAGCAGCGAGGGAGTCCTTCCGTTCTGGATATACCCTCTTCATCCATTTAAGTAGGTAATTATGCACGACCTCGATTTTAACGCTAAACGTGTTCTCTCGGGGCTGCGCGGAAGTTATATTATCCAACTGTCGATCTTAATTCGCATCGTAACCGCTTAATTGTTTGTTGGTTCGACCGACTAGCGCGGGGTGATGGTGAGCTGTAGATCGATCGACCGTGCGAGCGAAGTTACGCTGCCAGCATCGGCTGCTGTCACCGTGATAATGTATGTTCCGGGTGGTGTCTTCGCCGGCAGTTTCCCATCACAAGCTTGCAGATTGAGACAGAGTCCAGTAATAAGCATGGACAGAAGCAGACGTCGCCGAGGGGTATGAGAACATCGACGCAGGTAGCCGAAGAGGCAGCAAAGTGGCATTAAGGGAAAGAGCATTCCAGACAGCAATAGATTGTGACGCGTATCGGTGTCGACCCGTGGTCGTTGCATACGGCCAACTTTGTTGCCGTAGCCTAATACGTCGCTTGTATTCAGGATAAGCTGGACTGTCTGGGCACCTTGTGAAAGAGGCTGAGAGGTTTGGGGCTTGAAGACGCATTGTGCGTGGTCAGGCACCGAACTACAGCCGAAGATGACGGCTTCCGCGAAACCGCCGTTTGGTGTCGCTGTAACGGTTAGCACTTCGTAGTCGCCGCTCGGAAGTGCGAGCGATGTCGAGGATATGGCGAGAGAGAAGTTGAAGTCATTCACCACCTCCGTGACCGGCGTTGAGGTTCCGGTGGCAAAAAAGCCAGTTGGATTCAGTGTTGCGGTGATCTGATGGCTTCCTGTGGATAGGCTCGTCGTGGTGAGCGTGGCGACGCCCGCCGCCACTGGCACGGTACCGAGGACACCGGATTGATCCGTAAACGTCATCGAACCCGTGGGAACTTGTCCCGGAAGAGCCGAAATCGCAGTAGCAACCAGTTTCACCGTTTGCCCCGCAGTTGAGGGGTTCGGAGACGCATTCAGACCAACACTGGTCGGGATGCCAGTTATTACGACAATGACCGGCCCGGAAGCGCTATCGCTATAGTTGGAAGTGCCGTTATAGGACGCACTAATGTTGTGGGTACCGGTGAGCAATGTCCCAGTCTCGAAGGTCGCTACGCCGTCTTTGCCGACATTGGCTGCTCCAATAGTTGTGGTCCCGTCTTTGAAGGTTACAAAGCCGGTGAGTGGGAGGCCCAGTTGAGCCACCAATACCTGAGCTGTAAAAATAATTGTCCGTCCCGGAGCTGCACTACTAGGGGATGCACTCAGGCTGGTTGTAGTATCGAGACCGATCACGTTCTCCGGAATGGAGTTCGATGTGCTTCCACCGTATTGCGTGCTTCCGCCGTAAACGGCGGTGATGTCGTATATCCCGCCGGTGAGCGTGGAAACGGTCGCCGCAGCGATACCATTTACATTAAGCGGCACCGTAGCTAGGACAGCTTCGCCCGCAGTGAACATCACATTTCCTGTCGGCACGGTATAAGCGGAACTCACGGATGCCGTCATGGTAATTGGCTGAAGCGCCTTGGCCGGATTCGGATAGACAGATTTAAGGACCGTGGCCGTTGGCGGGCCAGTGATGACCTCCTTGACCGTGTTGGAGATGCTGTTATCAAAGTTAAAATCTCCGGCATAGGTAGCAGTAAGATCGTGGGTGCCGACGAAGAGACCGGACGTGCTGAAAGTCGTGTCCGCACCACCATTCAGCGGTGCACTTCCCAACACGGTCGTCCCATCGAGAAAGACGATCATGCCAGTTGGAGCGTTACAGTTGCCTGCAATGATAGCGGTCAGCGTGACGCTTGATTCACTGGTCGCAGGATTCGGTACGGCGGCAAGTATGATCGGCGGGTGCGGACGAATCTCGTACACACCCATGTCGATTGTTCCACAGACAACACGCGCTTTGGCGTCAAGGTCTGATGGAGGAATATCGAGCGCGGTGATGAGGCCTGCTGCCACCACTGGCGAAGTAGGCTGAGTATGAAAGTCATTGGTGACATTCAAAAACTCCGGATCGATGGAGAGATTGCCACTGCCAATGATGCAACCACCGTCCTGAAACTGACTGACGTTGAAGATGTCATTGTTATTTAGCGTGATGGGCGAACTTGAGGCCTGAGGGTCCGCGCACCAAAGTCCTGAGTTTGCTCCAGCGAAGGGTGCATTGGCTACATAATTTGCATTGACGAAGACATTGTTTTCAACGACGGAAGGACCGAAACTATACACAAACTCTTGCGCCGTTCCTGGGCCGTAGATTGTATTGTTGATCTCCGTCACTGAAGGAAAGGGGGCCTGAAGGGAGCCGCCAAGATATACCTGAACCGCGGATACAGGGCCTTCATTGTTTTCGGTTGCGGTACTGACGTTATCGTAGATGAGATTCTGGACCAAGACGAGACTCGGTGGAGAGAACATCCCGGTCATAAAAAGGCCGGGATTGCTACACACGGAGCGATTGTTGCGAATCGTATTACTCCTGAACAGTATCTGAGAGTTTTCGCCTCCGATATTTACTCCCGCACCGCAGGCGGTCTGAGCGCCATTGGCAAGATTACTTACAACATTGTTCTCGATGGTATTTCCTATGACTCGGATGCTACCTGATCCTTTGAGGACGAGACCGTTGCCATCCCCCCCTGGAATATTAGTATTTCCTGTACCAATCGTATTTCGAATATCGTTTCCCTGAATCAAAGGGCCGCCCGTGTTGCTGAGCACAATGCCTGTTCCAATGTTATTCGTCAACACATTATTGCTGATTGTGGGAGATGCTCCCGAAATTGATATGCCACCGCTTGGTAGTGAGGAACCGATGCTGGAATGACCATTTTGAATGGTAAAGCCATTCAGCACTGCGGCGGCAGTTTCGTTCGTCGAGAAATTTACGACGGGTCCATCGGTTCTACCATTAATGATTGTCGACGTAGTTGATGTATCAGTGAAGCTCTTAGCCCCGCTTGTCAGAGTGATGGCTTTGCCGCGAAAATCGATGTTTTCGTTATAAGTTCCAGGCGAGACGAGAACGGTATCGCCTGAACGGGCAGCATTGATGCCATCCTGAATCGTAGAGGAGTCCTGCGGGACGTGGATCGTCTGTTGTCCGAAAACCGATCCTTCCCACCGGGTTGCAAGGACCAACAGCGCTAACCGATGAAGGAGATGCTTTGTTATAAGCATGCTAACGAAACCTCATCGGAGATGCGCTGCGATCTCAGTGGACTTCTGGCAAGAAATAGCAAAACGGGAAGATCGCCTCACTTTATCATTCAGAGTTTCGGAAGGCGAATCTCCAATTCAACCTGAGGATAGCCTATAGGACTGGTTGGAATCTATAACGTCGCGATCCGGGCCCGAAAATGCTGTAACCGAACATTATTATTTAATCACTTGACGGGAAATGCTTTGCCAATACAATTGGTCCTGCATTAGGCCTACTTCCAAAACGCCTATCTATGATAGGGCCTATCGCAAGTAGGTTAGCGATAAAGAATATGCTTGATTTTTCCCGGGTCTCACCCTCCTCCCGATGCTCACAGTCTATCGACATTTAGATTGACCGCTGCATCGCAACAGCTTAATTTCTTGAGGACAGAGATGAAGATTGTTCGTTTTTTACCTATGCTTCTTGGTGCGGTCACCTTAGCAACGGCGGCCCAGGCTCAAACTGTTAACTGGACCATTGACGGAAATAGACAAAGCGTAAATATAGGCGGGATCCCTGGTCGTACTGGAGTTGGAGCATCTGTATTTGGTCAGAACATGTATGTGGCCTTTACCCCTGCCAACGATCCCACCAATGATGGCTTTAATGACCAATACATGCACATATTGTCAACTAATGGGGCGCAGTTTACCAATGATCAACGGTTGAACATGATCAACGGAGCTGGCATCTCTGACGCAAATCCGTCGCTCACGACATCTGGGTCTACCCTGTACCTGGCTACTAACTCGCAGCAATCGGGGACGCGTGGTGGATTTACAGACGTTTTTCAGTCGGCAGATGGGATCAACTTCGCAGAAGCTCCTATACCGCCAATTTCTTACACCTTTACGGCGTATTCGCCGTCTCTGACAACTGACCCGGCAACTGGGGATGTCTATCTCGGGGTCACAAATGCTGCTGACCGTACACTCACCCTGTGCCGCCTACCAGCGAATGTTGGCTCCTGGACCTGCACAAATTTTCCTGGTCACACTCAGATGGGATACAACCCAGCTCTCGCATACTGGAACGGTGTACTGTACGT
This sequence comes from Granulicella sp. dw_53, assembly GCF_018449545.1. Taxonomy (GTDB): domain Bacteria; phylum Acidobacteriota; class Terriglobia; order Terriglobales; family Acidobacteriaceae; genus Edaphobacter. The sequence goes on from NZ_JAAVUR010000005.1 coordinate 169,534, forward strand.
AGGCTTTACGCAGAATGCCAATTCACATAACTGCGATTTATTCACCTCCACGGACCATGGACAGACGATCCAGGAGAACACCAGCCTTGGGGGCGACCAATCCTCAAGTAATCCATCGCTCGCCGTATATAACAACGTCTTATATTATGGTTTCCGCTCGAATGATAGCGGTAATAACTTCATATATAAGTACTCGACCAACGGTGTCAATTTTTCAGGATCGCTTCAAACCAACAACACGAAAATGGGTGGTTCGCCCATGATGGTCAATGCTGCGGGGATTCCGTTCAACGGCAATCTATTGTGGAATTGGAACAGCGCCAATGACTCATCCAATTGGCTCTGGTGGGAAACAGCTCATTAGCCGTTCAGAACTGGCGGTCGTCCGGCCTTCTGGGCGGTCGCCAGTTCGCCCAACTTCCTTCGAGCGCCTATCAGACAAAGGAGTCTGCAGTGAGCAAAAGGTTCGCAATGGTGAAGTCGATCGTTCGTGTCTGCGTCATTAATGTCTGTTTCCTCTCCTGCGCGGGCATCGCTCAAACGCACATTCTGGGCAACTCATCTATTAGCGGACGGATCGCGCAATCCGACGGTAAACCCGTGATTGCTGAGGTCATCGCGTACGCACGACCGATAGTAAATGGTCGCAGGACACTTGTCGCGACTCGATCTGTCAATACTGATGCGAATGGACACTTTGAATGCTCATTTCTGCCAGCAGGACAGTATGTAATTGCAGTCCGTCCTCATTTGCCAGAAGGCTCGGTAGATTCAGCTGACCTAAACCGAGCAGTTGAGAGGGTTTTCTACCCAAACGCAACCAGTCTGGATGATGCCGAATTGATACGCCTCCAAGGTGGCCAAGAACAACCCGCGAATGTTGTTATCGCTTCAATCCAGCCGGCCAGTGTTGTAGGAGTGTTGCAAGAACATCCTCAGCAAGCGGTCATTCGTGTGTCGTCACATGGCGGAGGATATGATCTGGTCGATAACGTTTCTGTCGACTATGAACCAACTAGTGGAAAATTTAAGATTGCTGCTATCCCGCCAGGAAGCTATCTTGCGACAGCAGATTGGACGGATGGCGCTGTTCAGAAACATAGTGAGGGAACGTTTAGAGCAACCGGTGGGGCTACCGCTAAAGTTTTCATGAACGAAATTCACCGACATGTTCTTGAGGGCAGTCTCCATCTTGAGAACGACGATGCGCTTCGAAAGGTAGTAATGCCGACAACCTTGGTCTTGGACGGGACTGGTGACCATGCCGGTTGGACTCTTAGTGCCCCAGTTGCGCCAGACGGAGCATTCAGGTTTCAGTCAATCGCCGATGGTCAATATATCATCCACACGCCAGAGGGAGACAGCGCGTATGTAACAGGTGCAACTGTAGGAAGTAGACATAGCGCCGGCGAAAAGCTGCAAATAGTGGGCGATCTCGCGTCGGTCTCGATCCAGGTCGAACTAGGACAAACTCAGGCGAGTATAGTCGGCCAGCTCGATCCGAGCGATCTTGTGCCAAAGCAGTCGGGACTGACTTTGCTGGAGACGGACAGCGGTCGGCTTATGGCTAGAAAGCTTGATTTAAGTGGAAAATTCCAGTTTGAATTCCTGCCGCCCGGGGACTATTGTCTTTATGCTTGGTCTAACGTAGATATAGCGGAATACCGCGATTCCGAGTTTCTAAAATCCAACAGGAAGAACTGTGTCGAACTTTCTCTCAATAAAGAGACACACTTGACTAATATTGAGCCAACGTTGATCGAACTCCATTAGATAATTATCGGCTAGCCCAAAAGACGATCGCCCGATCTCTTTATAACTTTGATCTGCTATTTATGCCCTAGTGTGAGCACCTCACTGGCATTGAATTTCGTCATCATCCTGTAGGTACGCGCAGTTCATATTGGGTGCTCATGTTCTGAGCTTATGGCATTAATGGCTTGGATTTCTCGGGTGGATCAATCGTCTCAGCCGATATCTGGACTAATGACATTTCCATTCACTCGGGAACGAAGTTCAACCGTGAATACTGTCCGTTTTTAGAAACGGACGATCTGCAGATAACTTCCCGTACAACCGGGCTTAAGAATGTTTCAGCATATAGAGTTGTAAGCGCAATTTTGTGTCGATCTTTTTAAGCAAAAAAAGCCTCTGGACAATAAGGGGGTGCCAACTCTACGATTACTTCATACTTCCTAATTGAGCTTTACGGGACGGTGGGACGCCGTTAAGTAGTTTTCATTTGAATGGAGACGCTTCAGGCGGCACTGCCGACAAGAGATTTTGATATTCGGGCCGTGTCATTACTCCCGGGAGTTCAATTTAGAAGAGCGAGAACCAGACGAAACAATGCATTATGACTGCGATAGGTTCCTGGCCGCGCTCGCAGCCCGCATCAAAGAGCTGCGAAAAGAACGAGGATGGACCCAAATTCAGATGGTGCGCGACTTTGGCTACCACCTCTCCCATTGGCAGAACATTGAATCGGGGCGCAAGATGTCACTCGAAACGATGTTGCGAGTCGCGAATACGTTTGACATAGACCTCGATGAGTTGCTCGTAAGCATCGAACGACGCAAAGGGATTGGGTTCGGCTCCAGAGGTTACTATCTGCAGGCGATCATCCCAAAGAAGAAGAGACCCTAACTACAACGGAGGGACCTTCATGGAAAAAGGTCTCTTTCTCTTCTCCGAGAGCTTATTGAACACATCCCAGTATTCGATTGCCGTGCCGTATCATGCTGTTCAACACTAGTGGCCCGTGGTGGGCGAAGCTGCTTGCATCTATGCACACGGGATTTAGGCTACCATGCTTCGCTATTCTGAGAGATGAAACGTGCTCAGTAGATAGTGACCTGTTAAGCGAATGGGCAGCATAGGTGGCGGATTGATAGGTGCATCAATCGATGAAAGTTGTCCCACCACTGGCCGAATCGAACAATATAAAATTCGATGATGTGCGCGTTAAGTCTGTATTTTGATCCGGTATGGAAATGTCGCGGGATAGAACTCATCTGGTTAGCAAACGTCCAAACAAAGACGCGTCGCCGTCGTTCATAAATGCGCAAAAATCCACAGACGGAGTTTCATTTTGGATGTAACACAGTCGTCTATGTTGTCACTGAGATTGATCCAATCCTTCCGATCCGTCATTCTAACTATCGGAGTTTTCACCGTCTCCTTGTTTATGAATGCTCAGGCGGCGCCTACGGCTTCTCGCATAGGCGATCTTCAAGTCGGGGCTGCATTTAATCTCGCAGTTCCAGACTATGGTTCGAATCTTCTGCGCGGAGTCGGAATATATGCAACAGTCGACATTCGTCGTCATTGGGGAGTCGAAGGTGCTTTCCATCAGCTCAATGACACTGATTCCAAAGTGGGAATCTATGAACGAACGTTCGAAGTGGGTCCCCGATACGTCCTACATTTCGACCGCTTGAGCCCTTATGCAAAGTTCATGATCGGTCGCGGAGTCTTTCAGTTTCCTCCTGATTCGAGACATCCCGAAAATGGATCCGTCGCAAATCTAGCCTATAACATGTGGGCGGGTGGTATCGGTGCTGATTATCACCTTGGTCCCTCTACTAATTTGCGTCTGGATTATGAACTTCAAAACTGGAATGCATTTCCTCCCCATGGCTTAAATCCACAGGTATTGAGCATCGGAGTGGCATATCGCTTTCATTGATGTCGCGACCCGCATGATCTTCGCTTGATCAGTCGCGGAGGTTTATTCGTATGGAACAGGCTTTCTGTTCCAACGGCTATCGCAGCAACTCGCCGGTATCGACGAGCAGCACGTCTTCGCCCGCCATGCTAATTTCTCCATCGCCTACTGCGGAGAATAGCGGAGGGAGGGTCTCCACATCGCTCTGAAAGTTACTTAGACCCACGCCCACCAAACGATAGAGCTGTTGGGGACCGAGGTCGACGCGACGACAGAGCGTCAACGCGATGGTCGCGAACTCTTCGCAAGACGACACCGGCGCCGTGACGGTCAGGCTTCGCGTCAGGGATCTGAATTCCTTGGTCTTCAACTTGAGGCCAACCGTCTTCGCTCCACGAGCGTTGTCGCGTGAAGCAGACCATACCTTTTCAGCCAGGTGTCGAATGTGAACTTCGCATTGCTCCAGAGGAAGATCTTTGGCGAAAGTGTCCTCTGCCGAGATTTGTTTACGCATCCGGTTGGAAACCACCGGGTTGTGGTCGATCCCGCGTGCCAACTCGTGGAGACGCGAACCATAGCGTCCGAAGTGTTCTTCGAGAGTAGACATCTCCATCGCATAGATGTCCCCGACGGTCTTGATGCCCACCTGGGCCATTCGGTTCTCCGTGACCTTGCCCACGCCGGGAATCCGGTCTACCGTAAGCGGAAGCAGGAATGCCTGGACCTCGTGCGGCTGAATCACGAATTGGCCATTCGGTTTCTTCCAGTCGGAGGCGATCTTTGCGAGGAACTTATTTGGTGCCACGCCAGCCGAGGCGGTGAGGTTCAGTTCGTCCCATATCTGCCGTCGAATCGCCTTTGCCACCAGTGTTGCAGTCGGCAACCTCAACTTGTTTTCGGTCACATCGAGATACGCCTCATCGAGCGAGAGTGGCTCGATGGCATCGGTATGGCGTTGAAAGATCTCGCGCACGGCCTGCGAGGCGGCTTTGTAGCGTGTGAAGTCGGGAGGAACAAAGATGGCTTCCGGACAAAGACGTTCGGCATGGACCGCAGGCATGGCAGAACGTACCCCGTACCGCCGAGCTTCGTACGAAGCCGCGCAGACGACTGACCGCTTGCCCTTCCATGCGACCACCACCGGTTTGCCTCGTAAAGACGGGTCGTCACGCTGCTCGACAGACGCATAGAACGCATCCATATCGACGTGCACGATCTTCCGGGAACCCATAACGGAATGCGTGTCTCTGATAGACGTATCGATTTCTTCAGGCATGGCAGAGCTCACAGGAACCGTAATGTTCGGAGAACGTCTCCCATTCGAGAATGCCGGCAAACGCCGAATTGTGAAGATTGATCAAGTCGCCAGGTTTAAGAAAGGCGAAGTCAGCGGGACGTGCTTCCGCAAAGGCCCGGAGAAGAGTCGTTCCCTCGGAACAGGGTAAGTTCTCGTCCATCGGAAACAACACCCCAAGCCTGTCGGCTAGGCCGTCATTTGAAACTCGTTGCGCCATCTGCTCTCCGTAGGAACCTCGCGACCATTGTTTCATGTTCGCCTTGCATTCGCCTACCCGATTCTATCTCTCGGCATGGTCGGAAGGCTCGGAGGAAGGGTCGTCTTGCTGAAATCTTTGGCCGGGAGGAGTTGCACTCCTCGCCTGTCTCCAGCCGCTGCGCGTCTTCCGCCCCCCTCCTCAGCGGGACGTTCCTTCCCGCAGCGCCCTCCCTGTAATTCCTGTGCACTGACGCGCACGAGAAATTGAGGCAACATGACAAAGAATTTTGGCTCGGCCCAGCTCGGGGACACAAAGTGAAAGTACGGATTGTTCAGGCTTGCAAAAGAAACGAGGGCTATTCAGGAATACGAAGGCGATCAATAATCCTCGATGGCGAATTTGAAAAGACTTTAAAAGAAACTCCTGAATACCGACCTGGTGGGGCGCTTGCGGTGGCTGTGATCAGGCTGGATAAAGGCCAAAGTGTGAGAGAATTGCCTTCCTCAAATGAAGTTTTAACCGACTGACACACGTTTTTTTGCATCGAAGGAAGGCTCAGTTCGGCCTAACCCTTACCGTCAAGGCCGCGACTCAGAGCAGGATTGAGTGGTATGTGCAGTTGAAGCTTGGTAAGCCACATTGTGCTCCGTAACTACCAGTTGTTCACGCGGAGAATCTCAAAGAAAACCGAGCGAAATGGAATTTCGAACGTCTGTCTTTAGAGGTACAAATTTCATTAATAGAAGGCCTAATTGCCACATTTACGGAAAATGAGTGTTCTCCTGCTCAGCTGCGGGCTCACATATGCACAGCGCAATGTGCCAGATTCCACTGACCACAAAGTGGAGTTTGTTACGGTAGAAACCGGAGTAAAGCTGGAGGTTCTGGATTGGGGTGGAACAGGACGTCCAGTTGTTCTTCTCGCAGGTTTGGGTGATGACGCGCACGTCTTCGATAAGTTTGCGCCCAAGCTGACTGACAAATATCACGTTTATGGAATCACCCGGCGAGGTTTTGGCGCTTCGGACACACCACCTGTGATTGAAGGAAGTTATGCGGCGAATCGGTTAGGTGACGATGTGATTGCGGTATTAGACGAATTGAAGCTTAGCCGACCAGTCGTGGCAGGGCATTCAATCGCAGGAGAGGAGCTGAGTTCTATCTGTAGTCGATATCCGGACCGAGTCGCAGGTCTAATCTACCTAGATGCTGGCTATCAGTATGCGCTATTCGTCGCCACGCAGAGGGACTGGACGATTGACGGAAACGAATTAAAGAGGAAGATCGATGCGATTGGGAAAGCGACGACTCCGCAGGAGCAGCGAGCGCTCGTAACAGAGCTGATAAAATCAGATCTCCCTCTATATGCGGAGGACATGACTGTAAGGCTCAAGAGGCTGCAGGACATTCCTGATCGACCCGTTCCTCCAGAGGCGCAGACCAAAAGTCGAGCCTTCGTAATTCCATCTGCTGTTGTGGCGGGAGAGCGCCGATACACGCAAATTCGCTGTCCAGTGCTGGCCATCTTTGCTGATCCGCACCACATCGTCCCGGCGGTGCCTGCTGATCCGAAAGGAGACGCGGAGTTTGCGGCGAGGGATTTAGCAAAAGTGCAGGCCCAATCGAAGGCGTTCGAGTCGCTCGGATCGAATGTTCATGTCGTTAGAATTCCTGATGCTGATCATTATGTTTTCTCTTCGAATGAGTCAGATGTGCTCAAAGAGATCAACGCCTTTATTGCGACCCTCCCATAAAGGGTAGACCCGACATTGTGTCACACAGTCATCTAAGCGAACGGCAACATTCAACTTGAAGTCTGGAGAACCCGCGGGTGCCGTCCAAGCACACGATCGAAGTCACGCAGTTTGTGGATGCGAACGAGCTGAGCCCTGAGTACGTGGAGAAGCCATACTTCGTGGTTCCCGAACCGGATAGCGTCGAGGCCTTCGCAGTCGCACGGAAGGCTCTGATGAAGACCGGCAAGGTCGCGATCGGAAAGATCTCGTTCAGTTACTCGAGCCGTATGTAGACGGTCCCCCCTTCGGCTCCCGCCTCGCTTCCGATGGTTTCAGAGCTCCAGATTCACACCCAATATCAGTATCAATCCAGTCCGCCAGCCTCGCGTGGTCCCGAGAGCCGTAAATTACGGAAAGATGCGAATGGAATTGGCAGTTCAATCCGTCTGTTTTTTTCGCTCGACTTTCTTCTTAGGCGCGGCCTTCTTGCGCGGTCTGCCACCGGGATCGGGAACGTAGGCCTCTACATCCTTCCGGCTGACAAACGTCTTTCCCCCAAATTTCAAAGTCCGAAGCCGGCCACGGAGCAATAGACTCCCTATTGCCTGCCTCGATACGCCACGCAGGCGGGCGGCCTCAGACGCACTAATCCAGTCGTCGGGGTTTTCTCTCTCAAAACCTATTGACACTGACAATATGTTTTGTTATTCTCCTTATGAGTTTAGTCACGGTTTAACTATAGCTGCGACGACGCACCTGTGTGCGCCGATGCAAACCCTTGTTTTCAAAACAGCTCTCTATCTCTGGAGGTCTGCCATGAAATGGGACTTTCGTCATCACCTGCTGCTGCAGATTGAAATGCTGCGCGGCGGCATATCGTGCGAGGAGTTCAGCGAAAGGCTCGGCGAGATGACCGAGCGCCGCCTGGCTCGCTACGTGGCCGGTAAAACCCACCTACAAGATAGCGAATTTAGGCTGATCGCTAAGGCCCTCAGCATCGACGCCCAAACACTCGCGCAAGCCTGGGCATCCTCTCTCGGTCTGCGTGTCTTCAACACCGATGCCGTGAGCCAGATGGTCCAACGGGCCTATTGTCGGTGGCGCCAACATTCACGTATCTCCGGTGTCCCTTCCAGCCCGTCTCCTATGGCCATTATTCGAGCCAGGTATGCCGATCGGCTTCCGATGAAGACTCCTCCTCTCCGGTTTGGTGCTCACTTTCGTAGCCGTAGTAGAAAGGACGCCCGGGAAAATCGGGCACGATTCGCGCGTGCTTACGAGATGCTCGTCGACTCTGTGCATGGTGGCTTGGCCTCTCGGGAGATCGGAGCGATGCGCGGAATCAGCGGTGAGCGAGCGAGACAACTCATGGTTTGCGCCGCTTACATATGGGCGAGTAGCGAACGGATCGACCTCTCCGACAGATCTGTCCCTTTCAAAAATGAGGCGAAGTTCGTGAAAAATCTCTACGCGGGGTTGAGGTTCTTCGCCCAACAACGATTCTATGACCTCGCTGCTGAGGCCTTGGCGAAGGGACCAGTCGTCGACGGAGACCAGATTCCATGAAGAAACAGACGGATGCTGCTGCTTTGGAACAGTACAGAAAAGAACATGATCGTTGTCTCGGCATCGCTACGATCGAGTTTCGAACGGAGAAGGGCCTGTCTCAAAGCGAAGTCGCGAAGCGAGCACTAGTTTCCGTTCTGTGGATCCAAAGGCTGGAGACAAATGAACTCCACACAGACTACACAATACGTAGGCTGGACCAGGTTGCCGGTGCCTTGGGGATCGAGCTCTATGACTTGTATAAACGCGTGAGTGAGATGATGGGGCCACCACCCTGGCTGAAAGGGGAAGGTACGCAAAACGATGAGTAACCCGAAACGTGCTGTGCTGGTGATCGATGAGGCCGAAGGAAAACGAATCCGCCAGTTGTCTTTGGCAGAGCCTTACCCAAGGTCCCAGGATATCTATCTAACCGTCGAGTTTGACGATGAGACGGAAATCTTGATTGAGGTGGGGTGTCGTCCGTGGTTTGGTATCACACATCTTGCCCGTGACGCACATGGGGAACTAGAGCCAGTGAAACAACCGTTGCGTGGATCAATCCGTTCGCTCACAAAACAAAAGAGCGGTCAGTGACCCCAGCGGCCGACCAACGCTCTTAGCGAAAGAGCACGAGTTTCTACGTTGATAAGTCCGGCACCGCGGCTGTTCCCGGGTGAATGCTTGCAGCTTGCCTAAGTAGATCAGTGGCCCCACAAATCCAGGCGTTACGAACGCTCAGGACTATTGTCTTTAGGGCAGGGAATCGAAGAGTTCTTTGGTCCTGACTGAAAGGGCCAGGGCCAATTTCACTATATTTTCAAGGGCCACGTTGCGCTCGCCTCGCTCGACTCCGCCGACGTAATTTCTGTGCAGACCTGCACGTTCCGCAAGTTCCTCCTGAGAGTAACCGCGCTGTTCGCGTAAAGCTCGGAGTGCTTTCCCGAAAATGGATTTCGTCGAGGGCTTAGGCACACCATAATATTTTTCTCTTGACCACTATGAGTCTACACACTATGAGTACATAGGCTTTTTCTGACGAATCAGCCTATGTACTCGCCCAAAAACATTGCCGGAAGAGGTGACCTATTAAATCCTTAACTTCAGTTTTGACCCAGGTGCAGCATTGGATGAAGGTTGCCTACGATTACGATCCATTGCTGTACTGGCACAGCTTGCATGTGGCGAGCTTCGCAGCGCCATTCACTGCGTACCTTGGATACCCTCCTCAAGATCAATATCGAATCGTTCAGGCCTCGCTATTGCACGATCTCGGAAAGATCTATATCCCGCATTCGCTCCTGAACAAGCCTGCACCTTTATCCGCAAGGGAGTTTGGAGAGGTGCAGCGTCACCCCGAGATCGGCTACGCGCTGCTCGCAGAAGAGGTACAGGACGATCTGATCCTCGACGTAGTGCTACATCACCACGAGCGCCTGGACGGTTCGGGCTACCCGGATCGGCTCCGGGGAACGGAGATCTCCGACTCAGTGAGGTTGGTTACCATCTGCGATATCTACGCCGCCATGACGGAGGTTCGTCCTTATCGAGCGCAGTTGTCGGCTCAGAAAGCATTCCAGACGATGTGGAGTATGACCGACGGCATCGATTCGATGCTACTAGATGTATTTAAGGATTCCCAGATCTGGAAAGAGCGCGAGCCGAAGCTGGCGGAACTATGCCCCATCGATTATAAGCGCGCGAACTAATCGGACAGTGATCGATGGTTATGCGGGATCCGCTATAAATACACTGCAATCGAGAAGCGGATTTGAGGCTGGCCCGCGTCCTGCGAGACCTCTGTGCTCTTCCACTTCACTTCCCAACAAAGCTTCTGCAGAGAATTCCGTAAGGCATTTCTTATCGATAGTTCGTTTTTAGTGTCGAATCGTTTGTGAGACGTTGACGAATTCCTGAATAGGAGAAAAGATGTTGCCAAAGGATCGGAAGGAGATTAGATGATCGAATGCGCCGAATTGGAAAATAAAGTGATCAGGAGTCTGAAGATCTTTCAGGAGCCCACTCCAGAAATACATATTGAGTTTGCCGATGGCACAATCTTTTCCGCTAGTCTGAACGCAACCTTGTCCGTCGACGCAAAGTGTATTCGCGACGAAGGCGGCGAACCAATAGTGCTAACTCAATACACCCCTGCAGTCTGAATGCTTATCGAATTGTCGCTTCTAGCCGCAAGGTCGGAGTTCTATGCCAGTCTTTGCAACTGGGATCCTTTATTCCGCAGAGCCCTCAGGTAGCTTCTGACGAAGCTGTTCACCAGCCTAGAATCATTGTCAGCTCGCAAAAATAGCGAAGTGTGCAGGACCAACTCCTCATCCCTAAGCGGGCGAAAGACGATCCCATCCTCCCGTGCTCGAAGGGCGGTCGATTGAGTAAGGAACGTGATGCAATCCTGTTCCAGAATCAACGGATACGCCTCCTGGGCAGTCAGAATGTGCTGCACTTCTTTGACGTTGATCCTCTGTCGACTGACGATCTCGAAGATTCTTTCGTACAGAATGGGATGGACCGTTTTGGAAAACACGGCCCAGCACTTGTCTGTGAGTTCCTGAAGCGCTACTGTCGCATTCAACGCGCGTGGATCATCTTCACTCAATGCGACATACAAGGGAGCGGATGTGAGTGGAGTGTTGGTTAGACTCCTTGGGGTTCCCGCCTCGGTCGCGATGGCGAAGTCCACTCTTCCGGTTGCGACCGATTGCACCAGGTCAAGCGAAAAACCGCTTTCGAGGTGTACCTTGACGATCGGGTACTGGGGAAGTTCTACCGTGAATAGCGCCGTGATCAGATCGGGGTCGGTATACGGAGTCCGGCCTACCGAGATGACTCGCTCGGCTCCATTCTCCGCAGCGCGTGCAAGATGGACCGCACGTTGCGCATGAAGGACAGCCAACCTTGCTTCGCGCAGAAATTCCTCGCCGGCCAGAGTAAGCGCAACGCGCCTCTTGTCTCGTTCGAACAGCGCGAACCCCAGATATTTTTCAAGCTCGCGGATTTGTTTTGTTAGTGCGGATTGGGTGATGTGTAGACGATTCGCAGCGCGCGTGTAGTTCAATTCATCGGCGAGTGCGATCACAGCCTCTTGAAAGCGAACTTCGACAGCGGTAGACATGAGACCCCTTTTCTCTGTTAGGAAGGGACGTTCACGTTCTGCCACGGGCATCCTCGTTTGCCCCGAGGCTTTAGATCGCCACATTTGCCTGTGGAAATCTCCCAGCCATTTTCCTCTTTTGTGAGGATTTCGTAAAGACCACCTGGATCCACGACTCCAGGAATCGAGCGAGGTCTCACATCACTGCGATTTCAGAGACGCATTATTTCGCGAGCTAAGCGTCGTTATTCCACAATGGAATGACACTCTCCCGAAATTTCATTGGACGATTGGGACTTGAAGCGCGACCCTCGCTTGTAAGAAAGGCAACGCAGCACTTGCGTGCAGAAGAGGAGTCATCATGTTCCACGAGAAGAAGCCACCGGCGAGTGCAGGAGGGCCAGATGGCCGTCCCCAAATCGACAGGGAGCTCTTGCTTGATAGCCATCAAGCGGCGGCCATTTTGAAGGTTCATCCGAGACTTGTGCATCGGGGCGAGATCGCCACCGTGCATGTAGGGAAGCTGTGGAGCTTCAGGGCATCGGCGCTTGCAGAATGGATCGACAGAGGACTTGCAAGCTAACGCTAAAAACATCGCAAAATCGGCCAATGGGATGCACAGTTGTTTACGAACAGTCTTGAGAGCCTGCCAAAGGCGTTAGGCCACGAGATTTCGCAGCAGCGCGCCTATAGGCCGGAGTATGCTATCGCTCACCCGAGCAGCAGATCACACCAGCGCTGGACAGAGAGGCGAGCATGGTTTGGAGTTGAGTCTTTGAAAACGTCCCAGTTGAGGGATGAGGCGTCATGGTAGGCAAATCACGGTAGCTCAAGACGGGGACGTTCAGAACACGCAAGAGAATCTTGTAGAGGAGATGAAACTATGTCGGCGGAATGGGACATTAATTTCGAGAGAGGCAAGGTTAAGTCGCGACAACGGGAGTACAGAGGGACAGAATTCAGGGATGGTCTCAAAAAGCTTCCCCAGCGGGTCACCGTGGCACCCGAAGACAAGCTGCTGGTGAGCCGTGAAGAGGCCGCTCAACTTCTGTCTATTAGCCAGCGTGGTCTTGACTACCTTGTGGCGTCGAAACGTTTGCCGATCCGGAGAATCGGAGGACGAGTTCTTATTCCCGTAGCCGACCTTCGGAAGTATGCTCGCTGTGATCATCCGGAACGAATCGTCGGCTGAAGCGGTGCGGCACACTTCATTTGCATGGGGGAACGATCACGTACGGTTAACCCGGATCACACCGATAACCTTGCGGATCAAGCTGCTCTTTTGCTGTTCAAAATGGATACAGCATTCTCTAGATGTCGTTGGTCCATGTGGGCATAACGCGCAGTCATCTGGATTGTTTTGTGGCCGGCGAGTTCCTGGATCGTCTTAAGGGGAACGCCAGCCTGGGCTAAACGGGAACAAAATGTATGCCTGTTGTCGTGCCAGCGGTAGTTTTTCACCTTGGCCTTTTTGAGCGTTTCAATCCACCACTTCTTGTTATCGCCGATCCCAAATATGGAATCCGAAGGAGCCTGATTGGGCATGTCTTCAGCGCGATTCTTGCGCGACAAGTCCATGGCAAGAAGCGCCCTAAATGCCCCATAGACATCGTCGTTCATAGGTATATAGCGAACTTCACCGTTTTTTGTCTCACGGACTGAAATGCGGCGACGCTCGAGATCCACGTCTGGCCTCTGAAGGCCATACTGCTCGCCCTTCCGCATACCTGTCCCAAGTGAAATAGTAAGCTCATGGATGCGATGCTCCAGCCGTTTCCGCATCTGCTTGTTCAACGTTGGGCAAGCGTCCACCGCATTCTGCAAGACCTTACGGATTCTTTCTTCTTCCTCCTCGCGCAGAAAGCGAATCACACCGTTGCCGATTTTTTTCTGTTTTACATCGCGAGCAGGATTCACTTGAACCTTGTCCCGTTCCTTGCCATAGCGGTATATGGACGAGAGCGTGACCTTAAGGCGATTGCGAGAAGCTGGAGCTAATGGTTTACCCGTCCTGTCATTTTTTACGGAGTCAAGCCAATCTGCGAGTTCAGGCGGCCTGATCGATGCAGCCACACGATCTCCGAACTCCCGCTTGATTAGGCCGATGCGGTAGACCGGATTCCTTTGGTCTTTGTACTCTTTCGGATTACGCTGGATATGGCGCAATAGGTCATCGCACAACTCGCTGACTGTGACCGAACCAGTGACGATCGGGGTGGCTCTCAGATCGTTAGCGGTCTGAGGTTTCTCTTTGGCTGTCTTTGGAATGTAGCCTTCTCGATCATCCCTGATCTTATGAATCGTGGCCAAATGAGCAATCGCCTTTTTCATGCCGGCCTTGTTGGGGCCAAAAGACTTCTTTACGCCAACGCCCTTGACCTTATAGCGGGCGTACCAGTAGCCATTGCGTTCATAAAGGCCAGGGAAATCCTCATGGGCGAACATTGAACCGATGGTCCTTGCTGTAAGGTTGGCAGCCACATCCACCTCCAAAATCTCGGCTTCAGAATACGCCAAAGTGGCACACCTTTGGTACACCACGGCCAAATTTTAATGCAGGATATTGCAACTGTTTTCAAAATCAGGAAGCATCACTAAGCCGAGTTATTACAAGGCATTAGACGCATCGGCCTGCAATCCTTCGAAGTGGAATGCAATGCCTTGAGCGCACTCCTAACGCGAAGGTCGCAGGTTGGACTCCTGCCCGGGCCACCACTCAAGTTATGACAACTACGTGGTTTATGTAGAGGGCTTGTTTTTGCTGTGGGTCCTAGGTATGTGCTGTTCTCGGCGCGTGGAGTGCGGAGTCGTCTTGTTGGCTCACCACGCTTAGGGTCAGACTAAACGCTATGGATAGGCGTTTGGTGTTGACACTCGGGGATAGTTCTCATAACCTTCATCAACCAAAGCAATCATTTTGATCGACTTTCGCAATCGCTCCGGGGAGATAGCTGGGATTATCCGGGGTGAATTAGATCACTTATTGAAATAAATCAAATGAGCCGCGTTTTTGCAATGCGGACGTTGCCGTAGTTTCTGGAGGTTCTGGATGCTTCGACGAGAGTTCTTGAGTTCTGGATTGAGCGCGGGACTTCTCTGTGGAGCCAGTGCTACGCCGGCGGGTGCGTTGGCTCGGGCGATGCTTTCTGCCGACTCTGCTTTGATGGAGATGGCGCCGGTTACCTGGAAGCCGATGGCTCTGGGGTTGCTGATCAAACCTGCACGCGATCCTGAGGGAACTATTGGACGGGTCAAGCAGCTTGGATTTTCTAACTGCTTTTTCTCGTTGGACGACTATCTGGGTAAGTACACGAAGGCTCTTGCCGAGCAGTTACACGGACTGCTCGATAAGTATAGGGTTACAGCGACTACGGCGGAAGTTGTTCAGCCTGGACCTTTGAAGTGGAACTTTACCGAGGGGCCTGCGACGATTGGCGTGGTCCCGCGGGCGACACGGACGGCGCGTGTGGACGCGTTGAAGCAGACCTCAGATTTTGCAAAGCTGCTTGGCATTCCGTATGTGCAGACGCATTGCGGGTTCATTCCTGAGGATCCTGCAGATCCGCTCTATGAAGAGACGGTGCTAACGATTCGCGGCCTTGCGGAGCACTGCGCGGGGAACGGTCAGTCTTTTCTGATGGAGACGGGGCAGGAGACTCCGACGACCATGTTGCGGGTTATTCGGGATGTGAACAATCCAAGTCTCGGAGTGGGGCTGGATACGGCTAACCTCATCTTGTACGGCAAGGCGAATCCTGTCGATGCGGTCGATATTCTTGGTCCGTATATCAAGAGCATGCATGCGAAGGACGGTCGATGGCCTACCGATCCGGCGAAGCTTGGGCAAGAGGTGGTGATTGGAGAGGGGCTGGTTGATTTCAAACAGGTCTTCGTCAAGCTCAAGAAGCTGGGTTATACAGGAGCGATTACTATCGAGCGTGAGACGTCGGGCCCGCAGCAGGTGGAAGATGTGAGGCGGGAGAAGATTTATCTCGAGCGCATCCTTTCGCAGATCTAGCTACAGGTTTGGTCACATATTTCGTCACAGGTCTGCAATGGTCAGGCTGGGAGAATCTAGGACATGGATCGAAGGAAGTTCATAACGAAGGCGGCGGCCGCTTCAGGACTTTTGATTTTGAAGTCGAAGACGGTGTTTGGGTATCAGGCCAACTCCGCTGTGCGTCTCGGGCTGCTTGGTTGCGGCAATCGCGGGACCTCGGTCGCCACCTCGTTTGCGAATAATACGGGCGCCCGCATCGTCGCGCTGGCGGATATCTTTCCTGACCAGTTGGCGAAGGGGAAGACTCACTTCGATGCGGTGAATGGCAAGCTTGGACATGGAGCGATCGATCCAAAGCTTATGTTTCGTGGGCATACTGCTTACCAGCAGCTTGCGGCTTCTTCTGAGGTGGATGCGGTTCAGATCTCGACGCCGCCCTGGTTTCATGTTGAGCATCTGGATGGCGTGGTGAGTGCGGGAAAGCATGCTTATTGCGAGAAGCCTGTGGGCGTCGATATTGCACAGACGGAGCGTGCGCTTGCCATTGCGAAGCGGGTAGACGGCAAGGTGAGCATGGATGTTGGGTTTCAGATTCGCAGCGCTCCGCCGTTTGTTGAGATTGTGCGTAGGATTCATGCGGGCCAGATCGGCAAGATCGCTGCGATCTCCGCGCACTACAACGCGCCTGCTTCGAGTTATCCGGATCGCACAGGCATGGCTGCGGATGAGCTCAGGTTGCGGGATTGGTTGTGGGACCGGACTCTCTCTGGAGATATCCTGCTGGAGCAGAATATCCATGTGATCGATGTTTGTAACTGGATCATGGGGGCTCCTCCGATCAAGGCCGTGGCGAAGAGCAGCCGCATGGCGGTCAAGCACTTCGGCAATACTTCGGATAACTATGAGGTGATCTTTACTTATCCGGGTGAGGTCGAGCTTAGCTTCTCCTCGACGCAGTTTGGGCATAACGGCTACTTCGATGTCGCAGAGCGGGTCTTCGGCGATGCGGGTATCGCCGAGGCGCCTTATTCCGGGCCGTTGCGCATTCTGGGGGCCGATCCGTGGACATGGGATGGAAGTGAAGCTCAGGATAATGCACCTGGCAAGTTCGCCGCGGACGGCGCGTTTACGAACAACCTGGCCCTCGCCGATCCTATGAAGGACCGCAGCTTTATCGAGAGCATTACTTCGGGTAAGTTTCATAACCAAATTGCGGCGGGTGTGGAGAGTGCACGCAGTTGCATGCTGGGCCGTCAGGCGGCGGTGTTGGGGCGCGAGCTCACCTGGAGCGAGATGATGAAGCACCCGGAGAAGTATTCGCTCAACATGGATGTGACGAAGTTCAACTAGAGGTTCTTGCAGCGATGGTTCGGTTGTGGAGGCGTTTTATGCGTGGGCCTCGATGTTCTCTCAAGCTATGACGTTCAATTTATTAGTAATGGAAGGAAAGTGTGAAGAGACGATCTTTCTTGAAGACGGCATCGGCGGCGACACTTATCTCGGCAGTCTCGCGGACTCTCCTGGCGGCTGCACCTAGTGGGCAACCACGGATCGCCTTCGGCGGCATCGGTATTGAGTCGAGCACGTATAGCCGCATTCGTGCGCGTATGGTGGATTTCAGCGTGCTTACCGGAGATGCGCTGACCGACTCGCAACGTTTTGCCTTCCTCAAGAAGTACCCCGTTCCTTTTCTTCCTACCGTGGTGGCTGCGGCTACGCCGGGTGGTCCTGTTGAGCGTGCGACGTATGACACCATTAAGGCAGATTTTCTGAAGCGGCTGAAGACGCTGCTTCCGTTGGATGGACTCTTCCTGCCTATGCACGGCGCCATGTTTGTCGATGGGATGGAGGATGCGGAGGGAGATTGGATGGAGGCGGCGCGCAAGGTGGTGGGACCTGATTGCCTTCTGTCGGCCAGCTACGATCTTCACGGCAACGTCAGTCAACGCGTCATCGATAACATCGATATGTTTTCGGCGTTCCGCACGGCGCCGCATATCGACCGCGAAGAGACGATGCAACGCTCCTGCGCGATGTTGATGCACTGCATTGAGAAGCGCATTCGTCCGACGCTTGTTTGGGCGCCTATTCCTGTCCTCATGCCGGGCGAACGGAGCAGCACTACCTGGGAGCCGGGGCAACGTCTCTGGGCACAACTGCCGAAGCTGAATATGGAACCGGGGATCCTCGATGTCTCTCTGTTGGTCGGTTATGTGTGGGCCGATGAGCCTCGTTCCTCGGCGAGCGCGGTTATCACAGGGACGGCGGTGGCGACGGAGAAGAAGATCGCGGTTTCACTGGCGCAACAGTATTGGGATGCGCGCAAGGAGTTTCAGTTTGGCACCGAGACGGGAACGATTGATTACTGCATCGAGCGTGCGATGAAGGCTACGACGCATCCGGCGATTCTGGCTGACTCGGGCGACAATCCGACTGGCGGCGGTACGAGTGATCGTGCAGAGGTGCTTGAGGCGCTGCTTCGCTACAAGGCGCAGAACACGGTCTTCGCCGGGATCACCGATCAACCTGCTGCAGA
The DNA here is from genome assembly GCF_018449545.1 of Granulicella sp. dw_53. Lineage (GTDB taxonomy): Bacteria > Acidobacteriota > Terriglobia > Terriglobales > Acidobacteriaceae > Edaphobacter. Next base: position 187,623 of record NZ_JAAVUR010000005.1, read on the forward strand.
CAAATGTTATGCCGCAGGCGTTGGAGCTTCGCTGCCCCTTTCGATTGGCGGGACGCTCGATCCACTTGGCAGCAGGCCGGTTAAAGCGAACGCCAAGGTGGTGTTTCTAGTGCCAACCAAAGATCCGTTGGAGCGGGAGGCGGTGGTTCAGATCGAGGGGATTACGTTGGTGCTCTCGGCCAAGCGTAGACCCTACCATGACATCGCGGACTTTACGCGGCTGGGGCTGAAGCCCGATACCTACAAGATTATTGTCGTTAAGTCGGGGTATCTGTCACCGGAGCTCGCCCCGCTTGCAAACCCAAGCCTGATGGCGCTGTCGGATGGTTCGATCAACCAGGACATCGTTCATCTGCCGGCGAACAAGCGCCGAATTCCTTCCTATCCGTTCGTCGCGGATCTTACCTTTACTCCCAAGGCGATTGTCTCTGCTCGCGCGCCGGCCTGATCCCTGCCATGAGATGGTGTTAGAGGCTGCTGTGGAGATACGTCATGATGCGTTGTAAGACACTGTCGAAGTTCTATGATGTTCGAGTCGCTCTGCGGTTCTCGATCCGGGGAGCCGTCTTATTTGTAGCGCTCGTGGTTGCGAGTTTTCATGGGCGAGCATTTGCACAGGACTCTGCGAACCGAACCGCCAAATCCAGTGCGCATACGACGTGGAGTGACTATGGAGGCTCTGCGGATGGTGCGCAGTACTCGGCGCTGCGTCAGGTGAGTCGCTCCAACGTCAACAAGCTGCAAGTAGCGTGGACTTATCCCATTGGAGACGATAGGAAGTACTCATTCAATCCGCTGGTTGTGGATGGGGTGATGTATGTTCTGGCTAAGAAGAACAATATCGTTGCGTTGAACGCTGCTACGGGCAGGGAGATGTGGACTCACCCGACCGATTCGAGTACAACTCTGATCACCAATCGCGGGATTAATTACTGGGAGAGCAGCGATCGGTCTGACCGGCGCTTGCTCTTTGCACTCAATAACTCGCTTCAGGCAATTGATGCGCGGACGGGGCAGTCCGTTACGAAGTTTGGCGTGAATGGCCATGTGGATCTGCGCGAGGGATTAGGACGCGATCCGAGGAGTCTCACGTTAGTGCAGTCTTATAACCCTGGGCGCATCTTTGGTGACTTGTTAATTCTGGGTTCCGCGACGAACGAGGAGTACGATTCGGGTCCTGGCGATGTTCGCGCCTATAACGTTCGGACGGGCGCCCTCGCCTGGACCTTTCATACGATTCCACATCCTGGCGAGGTTGGGTATGAGACGTGGCCGAAGGATGCATGGAAGACTGTGGGGGGAGCCAACTCGTGGAGCGGGATGGCGCTGGATGAGAGGCGCGGCATTGTCTATATTCCGACGGCGAGCCCTAAGTACAACTTCTATGGAGGGAATCGGCCGGGAGCGAATTTGTTTGGCGACTGTCTGCTTGCGCTGAATGCTCGGACTGGAAAACTTATCTGGTACTTCCAGATGGTTCATCACGATATCTGGGATTATGACAACGGGACGACTCCGATGCTGGCCACGGTTCGGCATAACGGCAAGATGGTTGATGTTGTGGCTCAGGCGGGCAAAGTAGGGTTCGTGTGGGTGTTCGATCGTGTGACGGGAAAGCCGCTTTGGCCTATTGAGGAGAGACCTGAACCTAAGTCGGATGTTCCGGGAGAGGAGACGTTTCCTACGCAGCCGTTTCCTTCAAAGCCACCTCCGTTTGCGCGTCAGGCGTTTACGGTGGCTGATCTGAGTCCTTTCCTCGAGCCGGCTGAGCGATCACGACTAGAGGAAGAGATGCGGGGTGCTCGTAATCAAGGGCTCTTCACGCCACCAGGGCTGGGCAACACTGTCGAGATGCCAGGGAACAATGGTGGTGCGAACTTTGGTGGCTCGGCGATCGATCCTGCGAACGGAAACTTGTACGTCGTGTCTAAGGACCTGCCTTCAATGCTTAAGCTCGAGCTGGCGAAGGAGATTGTGCGTGGGGGTTCTGCGGAGGCCCAGGGGCGGTCGATCTTCGAGGCGAACTGCAGTCTGTGTCATGGTGCGAAGCTTGAAGGGAGACCGCCGGCGATTCCTTCGTTGATTGGTGTGGGGTCGAGGTTGCCGGGGGATCGGATCGGAGGCATTGTGAGGCATGGACAGGGGCCGATGCCGTCCTTTGCTAAGTTGTCGGATGCGGATCTGCATTCGTTACTGGCTTACCTTTCGCGTCCGGATCTTGCGCCCGCGGCTGATACAGCCTCGAATGCTACAGCTACGAAGCCTGCCGCTGTTGATCCATTGACCACACACTACAAGAGTGGCTTTGGATTTATGTTCGCTAGCAGCGGTCTTCCTGTTATTTCGCCGCCGTGGACTTCTTTGACGGCTTATGACTTGAACTCGGGTACTATCCGGTGGAAGATTCCTTTAGGCGAGGTTCCGGAGTTAGCGGCTAAGGGGTTCAAAGATACCGGGTCCCAATTTCCGAAGGTGAATCCAGTGGTTACTGCTGGAGGGCTGATCTTTACCGGTACGCGCGATCGCAAGGTGCGCGCTATCGATTCGGCGAGTGGAAAGGTGCTGTGGGAGGCTGAGGTAGATGCTGCTGTTGAGGGAATGCCCGCGGTGTATGAGGTAGGTGGGAGGGAGTACATCGTGTTTTGTGCTGCCGCACAAGCGACTACCTACACGCATAACGTTCCTGGGCATCCGGCTTCTCAGGCTCCGATTCCTGGGGCTTATGTTGCGTTTGCCTTGCCTGACGCATCTGCCAGGCATGAGTGATTTACGTATCGTGATTGGTTACAATTAGAGTGATGTCAGGTATTCGAAGGCGGCGATCGATGCAGCGCTGCGTGGCAGGAAGCCCGGCTCTGCATCCATGAATAAGATTTGAGTCGATCCGAGGAAGCGGGGGAGGATGTTGTTTTCGATCGTCTGCCGAATTGCCGTTCGGAAGACACCGTTTTCAAAGCCCTCCATGTCGGTGAAGAGGATGCACTGGGGGTTGTTGATGTGGACCAGGTAGGCTATGCCAGCGCCTAGCGTTGCTCCGGCGGTGCGGAGGAGCCGGCTTGCCTCTGTGTTACCTTGTACGGCTAACACCTCGAGGTCGCGCATGCCGTTTATGGAGAGGCCGCATGCTTTGGCTGCAGCACGAAGCGCGAACCCACCGGCGATGGTCTCGAGGCAGCCATTGCGTCCGCAGTGGCAGAGTGCGCCCTTGGGATCGATGGTGATGTGGCCGATTTCGCCTGCGCCACCGTCGTGTCCGCGATAGAGCATGCCGTGCATGTAGTGGGCAGAGCCGATGGAGCGGCCAAGAATAATGCTTGTGAAGTTGAGGTAGTCGCGGGCGCGGCCGAAGAACTTTTCACCGACGGCGGCGGCGTTCGCGTCGTTGTCGACCCATGCGGGGAGTTTCAAGGCTGTGCCGATGAGCTCTGAGATTGGTACGTCTCGCCAGTTGAGAGCCGCTGAGTAGCGGCAGATGCCTAGATCCGAGTTCACGATACCGGCGACAGCGATGCCGACGCCACGTACTCGGCTGCGGGGGATTGCTGCATCGCGGAGGAGGGTCGTGTAGTTCTTGCGGACCGCGGCTGTAACTTCGGCAGGTGTTTTGCAAAATGGAATTGTCTGCCGCGCGAGGATGTGACCTTGTAGGTCAGTGACGACCATGAGGGTTGCTACCTCGGAGATGCTGATTCCAACGAAGTAAGAGTGAGATGACTGAAGACGGAGCTGTACGGAGGGTCTGCCCCGTTTGCCTGTCTGGGGTAGCAGTAACTCGACAAGTAGTCCTTGTTGCAGAAAGTTCTGGCTAACTTCCGTAATCGAAGCGGGACTAACACCGGTAATCTCGGCGAGTTCGGAGCGTGAAAGCCGTTCGTGTTGCAGGAGCGCAGCAATTGTCGCGCTTCTAGCTGACCGTAAGTACGGGTTCAACGGGGTTTCCTCCTGGATGTTACTGCTCGGGTATTTCAGGATGACTGGCTCCGGCTATAAAAACCAGCAAAAAGTGACTATATGCTTGACGCTATTCCGTGTGCCGCATATGATCCACCTACCGAAACGTTCTCCAAAGATTTAGTTCTACATCGTAGCGCGCCCCGCAACAGAACTGGACTTTATTTTTTTACTTAGTAAATAAATACGTCAGCCTGAAGCAGGGAAGCGCCAGATTTGTAGTTGTTCCGAGTCATCCGAGCATCAGGACTCGGAGGTGACACATTGTCTCGTTCGGCTGAGAAGTAGAACTTCGTAACGAGATTAAGCACAAAGTTACGGAGACGTTGTTCTACCGTCGGACAGCACTTAGGCCCAGTTTGGTGTGACACGAAGTGATCGGATAACTACAAAGAAGCCTGTGGACTTACAGGTACAACAACATCTGCTGCAGAACCTAGGAGGCCTGTACATGAAGAACTCTTCGAAGAATCATATGTGTACGGAGATCGTAACTGGATCGGATAGAAGCAGCGCGCGCCTTGGATTTGCTAGATGCCTGAGGCAGTGCATCGTCTGGGGTGTCCTTGCATGCGCGGCACTTTCGGGCGTGCCGCTGCTTGCGCAGAGCACTACTGCGGATGTGGTTGGTACTGTGACGGACATCAGCGGTGCTGTGGTCCCGAATGCAACGGTTCAATTGACGGATATTGAAACCCACGAGACGCGTACGGCGACCTCTGGATCTTCAGGGGAGTACACCTTTACTTTGTTGAAGCCAAGCCGCTACTCGCTCACAGCGAAGGCTCCTGGATTCAGCTCGTTCCAAATATCTTCGTTCGGATTGGCGGCAGGGGACCGCGCCCGTGAAGACTCGCACCTGACGGTGGGCTCCGAAGGCGACGTGGTTACGGTTGAGGCGGCTGCCCCGGCACTCCATACGGACACCGCTGCGCTCATCACCACTGTCACGGAGAAGCAGACGCAGGAGCTGCCGCTCAACGGCCGTAACTACATCAACCTAGTGCAGCTTACGCCTGGAGCCACGGAAGGGCTGAACAACGGTCTCGCCAGTGGCAACCGGCCCGATGATCGCCGCCAGACCTCTTCGGTCTCGGTCAACGGCCAGGCCGATGTTATCAACAACCAGTTGATTGATGGCATGGACAATAATGAGCGCGTCATCGGCTCCATTGGAGTACGTCCCTCTGTTGATGCCATCCTAGAGGTCAGCGTGCAGACCAACGTCTTCACCGCTGAGGTGGGCCGCACCGCTGGCGCCGCCATCAACGTGATCACCAAGTCTGGCAGTAATACGCTCCATGGCTCTATCTACGAGTTCTTCCGCAACGACGTGCTGAATGCGAATCCGTTCAAGTTTGGTGCGGCGATTCCGAAGCCGAAGTACCGCCAGAACCAGTTTGGCGGCAGCCTTGGCGGACCCATCTGGAGGAATCGTACCTTCTTCTTTGCCGACTACGAAGGCCTCAACATCGTCCGCAACCTGAACCCGACGACGACGACTGTACCCACTCTTTTTGAGCGCCAGAACGTCGGTAACTTCACGGACAGTTGCACGGTTGTTGCAGGAGTACGGACCTGCACGCAGACGAATCCAACCGTAACTGCTATTGATAGAGTGGGACTTCAGTACTTCAACCTGTTCCCGCTGCCGACCAATAATCTGACTGCCGGTAACTACATTGGAACGCCACGCAACACGCAGTTCGCCAAGACGGCCGACGGCCGCATCGACCATCGTTTCTCTGATGGCGACTCAGTCTATCTGCGTTACACCTATAACTCTGCGGATACCAATATCGGCAGTCTCTTCCCGCTGGTGAATTCGGCTGCCGGGAGTATCTTCCCGGGCGGCAATCTCGGTAGTTATCCCGGCCCTGCCGTTGCGCGTGCGCATCAGGCGCAGTTGAACTATATCCACACCTTTACGCCGAGTGTCCTCGTTGAACTGAAGGCGGGCTACACGTTGCTGGACAACGCGCAGTTTCCGCTGAACTTCGGCAACAACATCAACACGGCCTTCGGCCAGCCCAATATCAACGTGGATACCCGCACGGCTGAGCTCTCCGCGGTGACGGTGACTCAAGGCGCCAACCTTGGCAATCGTCCTCCCATCATTTATCACGAGAATACCTTTCAGTACGAAGGCATGGTCACTTACATTCGCGGCAAGCAGACGATCAAGATCGGCGCTGGCGTCATCCGCCGCCAAGGCAAGACCACGCAGACCGATACCGCCAATGGAAACTGGACCTTCCAGGACTTCTCTACGCTGCTCTCTGGAGACTATGTCAACGGCGGCCGCAACTCCATCCTGTACACGCCGCATAACTTTACCTGGGAGCCGCATGGCTTTGTCCAGGACGATGTCCACCTTACGACGAACCTGACGGTGAATCTCGGTGTCCGTTACGATCTGTTTACTCCGTACGTCGAGAAGAACAATATCCTGTCGAACTTCGACACGACACAGGGAATTATCGTGGTCGCGGGGCAGAATGGCGCTTCGAGGACAGGTAATGTCCGTACCGACTATAGCAACGTTGCTCCGCGTGTCGGCTTTGCCTATACGCCTCTTCCGAAGACGGTAGTACGTGGCGGCTTCGGCATTACCTATGCTCCGGAGAACATGACCTCGGGCGCCGCACTGGTCAACCAACCCTTTACTGCGACCTTCGGTCCCTTCACGCCGGGGCAGGCTGTCACTGCCCCGAACGGTGGTCCGCAGTTCGCCAAGTTCGCCGGCGGACTGCCGTCCCCTACCGTTAACAGCGCGACCAACCCGAGCGGTAGCGTCACGGCTGCACTAGATCCGAAGTTCCGCTCTACCTACATCGAACAGTTCAACCTAACGGCAGAGCGGGAGTTTGCGGGCTTCGTCGGCAGCGTTTCCTATGTGGGTGAACTTGGCCGCCACGTCGGCTACTACCTGTCGGACTACAACACTGTTACGCCGTCGATCTGTACCTTCACGTCGACAGCCCCGGGATGTCCCGCAAATTACAACTTCAACAACTTCCGCCGCTTTCATGCGACGGTTCCCAATGTCACCAGTATCCCGCTCCTTACTAGCAATGCGATCTCGAACTATCACGCGATGCAGGCTGTGTTGAAGCGCCGGTACAGCAAGGGACTCGACCTGCAGGTGACCTATACGCTGGCTCGCCTGCTGGATGACGCTGAGACCATCTCCAACAACGGCGGCAATGGTTTCGGCTCCCTCGCAGAGAACATTCCCACGCTGGAGTACGGCAACGGCAACCTCGATGTGCGTCACCGCTTTACCCTCACCTTCAACTACACTCTGCCCTTTGGGAAGGGGACTCACGGCTTCGTTGGTACATTGGTTAAAGGATGGCAGGCGAATGGCATCACGGTTTGGAACACCGGCATGCCGTTCTCTGTGACCAACGCGAATAACCGCTCGGGTACGCGTCCCAGCACCACTAACTCGGACCGTCCCAATCAGACCGGCTCCGGCAAGGTGGATCACCCGACGATCGCACGCTGGTTCAATACCGGCGACTTTGTCCCCCAGCAGTTGGCCACCTTCGGCAATCAGCGGCGCAACCAGCTCTATGGCCCTGGCCTGCAGCGTGTGGACCTGTCGGTATTCAAGAACTTCGACCTCTCCGAGCGCCTGAAGCTGGAGTTCCGTACCGAGGCCTTCAACGTGCTCAATACCGCACAGTTCGCCAATCCGACCGCCTCGCTTGGCAATGCGCTGAACGGTCAGATCACCGCCACCTCCCTTGCCTATAACCCGCGATTGATTCAGTTCGCAGCGCGATTGAAGTTCTAATACTGATCCTAGGGCGACTCGTTATGAGTCGCCCTTCTTTTCGTTGTCCTCAGGGCAGCGGCGTCGAGTTGTTGAAGGTCGGAATCGATACTTGTTTTCTAAGGAGTTCGTGCGATGAGTCTAAGCAATGGAGTACGCGGTAATCTGGATCGACGGAAGTTTTTGCAGGGCGCCGGTGGAAGCCTGGTGGCAGGTCTCATGATCGACTCCTTGAGCAGCAGCGCCGAAGCTCAATCTGTTACCCCCGAATCCATCGTCCATGCTGGTGCTTCTCGTCCACTCACAGACAAGGAGAAGGTGGCCCGCATCGCCTCTAATAGCTACCCGATTCGTTACATCTTCAAGACCCATGGCAATATCGGCGAGAAGGATACTGTCGCCCAGATGAAGAAGAAGTATGGCGAGATCACCATGCTCGATTATCCGGAGTTTACCAAGAAGACTTTCCCTGGAGTCTACAAGATGGATCTATGGTCCAGTCTGTTCGGCGATGCGGAGGATGACAGCCAATACGTCAAGAGCACGATTGTGGGTTATGACGGGACGAACCGGACGGTGTCGGAGTTTGATCCGTCCAGCGCTTCCGGCAGGAAGTGGCTGGAAAAGATGGCTAACAAGCAAGTCACTACCGGAACGCAGTGTCACCATATCTCAAACAATGCACCACGAGATATCTGCGAGTTGGATCCGGAGAAGCGCAAGGTGGGTGTCGAGGTGGCTAAGAAGTGGCTGGATGGCGCCGCGATACTTGGCGCGAAATCGATGCGTGTGAACAGTGGTGGGCCGAGAATTGCACCGAGTCCACTTCCGAATGCAAGCAGTTATCCGAAGAATAATTCGATCGAACAGTATCTGGCTAATTGCATTGAGTCTTTCAAAGAGATGGCAGATTACGGCGGCAAACTCGGAGTCAAAGTGACTTTGGAGAACCACTGGGGCCTGACGGCGAACCCGATCAACATCAAGATTATTATTGAGGAAGTGAATAATCCCTTTTGTGAGGCGTCTCCTGATTTCTGTAACTGGGAGCATAAGTATCTTATGTACCATGCGCTGCAGGATCTGGCCCCTTATGCCCACACCACAGTGCATGCAAAGTACTGGGATCGTTGGGATCAGCCGGATGTTCAACGGAACGTAAGAATTATGTTGAATAATAACTACACAGGAGTCTTTGCCCTGGAGTATGAAGCTGGTCCGTGGGATGGGATTGAAGGTGCACAGCATCTCTATCGCGAAGTGATGGCAGCGCTATAGCGAGCGATTAGGATAGATTGGTACTTCGCAAAGCAGAGTACAGGTTGCTTGAGGTTGAGGGGGTTCATGCGTTTCAAGACTCGTTCGTTGATCAGGGTTATGGTGGTGCTCTTGGTGAGCTCCATGACCTGGATCTTGGCGCAACAGCCTGAGGCTGGAAGGGCAAGCGAGCAGCAGGAGGCTGCGGGATTCGTGCCGGGACAGAAGCGGGTACAGATCGATCCTGCACAGGTGGCCCGCGGTAAGACTCTTTTCGGAATCAACTGCCAGGCGTGCCATGGGCAGGATCTGCGGGGCGGGGATTTGGGTGGTCCTAATCTGCTGCGTTCTCAGGTGACTCTGAGCGACAAGGATGGAGAATTAATCGTCCCCGTTATTCAGGGATCCCGCCAGGCAATGGGTATGCCGGCGATCGGGCTGAACATGGAGGACTCAAAGATCGTAGCCGCTTATATTCGCAGTGTTATCGGAACGATCGGCAGGCAAGGTGCGCCGCCAGGAAAGCAAAAGCCTCCTACGATTGTGGTCGGCAATGCGGGCGATGGGCGCGCCTATTTCATTTCAAATTGTGGGAAGTGTCACTCTGCTGAAGGCGACTTGCAGGGGGTTGCCTCGCGAATCACCGATCCGAAGGTGCTTCAGACTGCCTGGCTGCAGGGCGGTAGCCTTGCCGAGGCTCACGAAGGGGCGTTGGTCAAAGCCACGATTACTCTCCCGACCGGAGAGAAGGTGGACGGGACATTGGTTCGGGCCGATGATTTTCTCGTTACTGTAAAGCTAAGAGATAGTACGATCCGCACCTTTCGCAGGGACGGCAACGTGCAGGTGACTCTTCTCGATCCGCTGAAGGCCCATAAGGATTTGTTGCCGCTGTATACGGACAAAGATGTTCACGATATAACTGCTTACCTGGTTACGCTGAAATGATTCGAAAGTGCATGCTGCTCGTAGTTTCGCTTCTACTATTGCCGATCTCATTGATCGCGCAGGGTGGTGTCGTGGCGCCCGAAGATCTGCTTAAACCATTGGAGGACTCTTGGCCGACCTATAACGGCGATTACACTGGCAGACGTTACAGCGCCTTGACCCAGGTGAACCGTGCGACGGTCAAGCAGTTGACGCTGGGATGGATGTCGCAGATGAGCCCGGGAGTTGATGCTCCTAAGCCAAATGGTGGCGATCAACGGCGTGGCAGTCGTGATGTCGTGCGCTCGATCGTCGGGGGTGAGGGCCCGGGCGATATCTCGATCAGAGGCGGCTCCATCAAAGGGTCGGTGTTGGAGGTGGATGGTACGTTGTATGTCACCATGCCGGATAATGCCTGGGCCCTTGACGCGCGTGATGGGCGCCAGTTATGGCATTACTTCTGGAAGACGAGAGGTGGCACGCATATCGGCAACCGGGGCTTCGGTATGTGGAAGGGCTATTTGTTTATGGAGACGCCGGACGATTACCTCGTCTCTCTCGATGCCAAGACAGGCACGGAGCGCTGGCACAAACCTATCGCCGACTTGAACCAGGGTTACTTCGCAACGCCGGCTCCTATCGTGGTTGGAGATCATGTTCTGGTGGGCGTTGGCAATGACATCGATTCGCCGGGGTTTCTGCAATCCTTCGATGCTGAAACAGGCGACCTGCAGTGGAAACACTATACGGTGCCAATGCAGAAGGGCGACCCGGGGGAGAGCAGTTGGGCGAGTCTGGATGCGGCACGGCATGGCGGCGCGCAGACGTGGATTACGGGAGCGTACGACCCCGAGACAAAGCTTTATATCTTCGGGACAGGTAATCCGACGCCTGCTTATACTACCGGCGTACGAGGTGACAAAGACAACCTCTTCACTTGTTCGTTAGTCGCGGTGAACGTCGATACTGGTAAGATGGCCTGGTACTATCAGACCTCTCCACATGACATGCACGACTATGATTCGGCGCAAACCCCGGTGCTGGTGGATGGCATGTTCCAAGGCAAGATGCGGAAGATGGTTCTGACGGCCGCACGGAATGGGTACTACTTCACCTTGGACCGTGTTACGGGCGAGCCTCTTGTGACAAGCAGATATGGCTTGACGACGAACTGGGCGAAGGGCTTTACCCCTACGGGCGCTCCTCTGCACGATCCCACGAAGGACGCCACGGTCGGAGGGTCGTTGGTGTCGCCGAATTCCAGCGGGACGGTGAACTGGCAGCCCCCTGCTTTCTCCCCGGAGACAGGCCTGCTGTATGTGTATGAGGTCAACTCGTTTTCGATCTTCTATCTGACGGATTTGGATCCGCGTGGTTCGATGGGGTTAGGTGGAAAAGAAGAGGCACAGATTGGCTCAGCCGGGAGTTACCTGACTGCAATCGACTATCAGACAGGCAAAGCTGCATGGCGACATCGTTACTTCGGCGGCGGTGCCAGCGGTGGGGTGCTGGCAACAGCAGGTGGATTGGTATTTTCTGGTGATGGCTCGGGGAGTCTTGTCGCGCATGACGCGGCCACCGGCGACCCTCTGTGGCACACTCGCGTCGGACAGGTTACGAATGCGCCACAGACTTACATGTTAGACGGCCACCAATATGTTATTTGCGCAACGGGCGACATGCTTTGGTCCTTCTTACTTTATTAGGGTAGAAGATCGTTGGCGCTGTAAGGCATGAAAGATAGATAGGACTAGAGTCATAATTCAAGTTCCGCTTTCCATTGTTTCAACCGCGACACAGCTGTGTGAATATCAGCGATTCTCTTTTCACGATTGGGCTCTTCTCGCTCGATGCTTAAAAGACCTTGATATCCGATCTGCTTCAATTTTCGCAAGAACGCGGGGAAATCTACTTTCCCGTCCCCGAGGACGCATTCCGCGCCAAGAAGCCCGGAACCGGCTACAGGCGATGTAGCATCCTTGCAGTGAACGGAAGTTACGTGCGGACTTAGGATATCCAGTGCCGCCAGAGGATCACCTGAGTCGTACATGATCATATTTGCGGGGTCAAAGTTTACTTTGAGGTTCGGTCTTTCTACATTCTGGATAAATGAGAGTAAGACGTCTGCCGATTCCTGACCTGTTTCCAGAACAAAATTTTGGTTATTGCCTCCGCAATAGTCACATAACACTTGAGTTAGTTCGCGTAAGTCGGCATAAAGTTTGTCGTCCGAATTACTTGGGATAAAGCCTATATGACACGATATGGCGGAGATCCCAAGGGTGTGAGCGAAGTTGGATACGGCCTGGGTTCTTACAATTCGATCTGGTCTCAGGTCTGGTGTGGTAAATCCTACTGTCTTGTGAATCGTCTCCAGGTTCGAATAGTCTTCCCCTGCGTAGGAGCAGACAGCACTTGTGATCGCTAGCTGAGATTCTTTCAGAACAGCAGTCCACTGATCGACGACTACATCGCACACTAAATCGGGAGGCACGCCGAGTTGTCCGGCTGACAGGCTAAAGGCATCAAGCTCCCCGAGGAGGTTCCCGATATTTTGTTCTGTCCAAAAGACTAACCCAGTCTCCATTGGTGTTATTTCTCGCAAGATATTTCCTTTCCGTTTTGCTCTCTCGATGTTCTGAGTAAATTCGCGAATCGTACTGCCTGTGCGGACTCTAAGGGGGAACAGAGTTCTGGAGCTACATTGTTTCTGCAGCATTCGATGAAATATGTTAGCTCGTCGAGATATGCGTCATGCTCGGGTATCTCGACAGACTGTTCTCCAAAGGGAAGGTGGAGGGTGAGTTTTTCTTTTTGTAAAGAAAGGGTTTCTTCAGAGCCCGCAATCTCAAAACCGGCAGAGAATGGGACCTCCGGAGCAAACCATCCTCCTTCGATCAATACCTCCAGACCGTTGGCATAGTGTAGCTTTCCGCGCATTGTGTCGATCTCGCCCTGGGCTACTGCGCTGACAGACGTGGGGTGGCCAAATAGCTTGAGCGCTTGATCGATGTCGTGGCTAAGGAGGTCGAGAATTGCTCCGCCGCTTTGCTCGCCTCTCGAAAGCCAGTTACTCCATTGCGGATATCCGGTCGCGCGACTCATGGTGCATGCTTTTACTATGCCGTGACAGGTTGTCGAGACAAACGAGGAGGCATAGCGATATGGAAACATGAAGCGTAGCACCTGTCCCACCATGAAGATGCGATTGCTTCTACTCGCCGCTTCCAGCATCTCATCGCAGTCAGAGGAGTTCAGCGCCATTGGTTTCTCGCAGAGCACATGTTTTCCGCTCTCGAGAGCACTGAGAACTACCTCTTTATGAAGATAAGTTGGCAGACATATGTCGACGGCATCGATCTCTGGATCGAGAAGTAACTGCCTCCAATCGGAGTGCCATTTGACGGAGTCAGGCAAGGTAGCGGTCTTAAGGTGATGTAAATTACCTCTCGCCGGACCGCCTGCTACTGGTCGTGTGCGAGTGGCTACCGCGGTAAGCGTGGCATTTTCTATCCGCTCGATCGCGGCAAGGTGAACGCCACCCATAAAACCGAATCCTATTAATCCAATTCTCATTGTTCTTTGACCCCGCTAACGAGTGGCCACTTACGACCGTAAGCACGCCGGCTGCTTGTGCGGCTCAAGCGATGAGCGCAGATGAAATGGAGTATGCGAGCTGGATGATTTGTCCGCATTGGAGGTTAACCAATGAGAACACAAGCGAACGCGTTTGAAACTGGTACAAGAGACTCGGCGTAGGGAAAAGGGAGTGCCTCAGCGGGCTGAGAGATCTCGTATCCAAAGGTCCTTGAACTGCATGTTCCCGTCGCCACCGGAGTGAAGCTGGAGCGCAATCTTGCCGTCAGACGAACTTGGCTTCGGATCGGTAAAATCGACCATTTGCACACCATTTAAACGGGACCTATAACGATTCCCGATTACTTCGACAAGGTAGTCATTCCACTCTCCCATCCGTACGACGCCTTCGTTTTCCGGAGAAGGCCAAACAACCCAGCCTCTACCATCCTCGGCGTAGACGCCGCCTGTGTGATGCATCATTTTGCAATCGATCTCAAATTGCATGCCTTGTGTCGTGTCTACCGATCCTGGTTTGAACCCCGTGTGGAAAAATACACCGCTGTTGCCGTCGCCGACGCATTTGAAACGCAAAGAGAATTGAAAGCTCTTATAGTCCTTATCGGTCTCGAGATATCCGTAGGCCTTTGTGAGCCCCTTGCCGTGAATCAGCCCATCCTCGGCGGTCCAGCTTTCGGCACCGATCTTTTTCCACCCCGATAAGTCGTTTCCATTGAACAGAGAGATCCAATCGTTGCCGGGAAGCACGATCTTCTGTTGTGCTACGAGAACAAGTCCCGCCGCCATCGTTACAGCCAGGACCAAAGCACTGGCGGAGAGCCACCTTTTAAGCCAAAACCGTGCGCTCTGAGAGCGTCCCCTATGCTCGTTGTCAGAGCCGGGTGGAACAACACTGTAAGTGTTCATAGAGACCTTGATCCTTTCAAATAGGTGCAATTGCTGGCAATCGTACCATAGCGCTCAGTCACCTTTGCCTTTGAGTGCGGGCAAAGATAGATTTCTTCCGTCTCATACAATATTTCTCAGGCTCGCCCGTTAACACCTATAGACCTACTGAGCTTCACCGGTCAGAGCCAGAGGAGCAGAATGCCCAGCCGCGACGCGACGACCGCCGAGCAGGATCAGTTCATTGCGGAGGCATTGAAGCGTGACGAACCGCGGCTGCGAAGTTTCATTCGTCGGCGCGTGCTGGATACCGGAGACGCTGAGGACGTACTGCAGGACGTCTTCTATGAATTGATTGAGGCCTATCGGCTGATGAAACCGATGGAGCAGGTAACTGCATGGCTGTTCCGAGTAGCTCGAAATCGCATTACGGATCTGTTTCGCAGACAGAGGACTGCATCGTTGAACGATCCGGTTGCCGAAGATGGAGACTCCGGTGCGTTTGAAGATCTGTTGCCCTCGCCTGATGCGGGACCTGACGCGATCTATGCCCGGAACCTGCTTTTCGATGCGTTGGATGAGGCTTTGAACGAACTGCCGGAGAATCAGCGAGAGGCATTTATTGCGCACGAATTGATGGGCCGTAGCTTCAAAGAGATTTCTGAAGAGACAGGAGTGAGTGTGAACACACTTCTTTCCCGGAAGCGTTATGCCGTGCTGCATCTGCGGCTTCGGCTGCAAGAGATGGATGAAGATTTAGGAACAAAATGAGGAAAAAGATGAAGATCTATCGGATGTTGAGGGTGATTGTAATCGTTGTTGTAGCAAGTATTTTCTTCGGCTTTGTGATCCAGCATCTTTGGAACTGGCTGATGCCTGCCATCTTCGGTTTGCGGCCGATCACATTTACGCAAGCACTTGGTCTTTTCCTCCTCAGCAAGATCCTCTTTGGAGGATTCCATCGTCACTCTGGTGGTCGCGGCTGGAGACGGCATATGGAAGAACGATGGTCGCAGATGAGCCCGGAGGAACGTGAGCGATTTCGCTCCGGAATGCGTGGCCGCCGCGGCTGCGGATTTGGTTCACGTTCTGAGCCCAGCCCACAACAGGCTCCGCAGTGAACGGAATTATTGAATTCGATGTTTGCAACGTTGAAAAAAGTGCTTTCGTGAGAAGGTCGGGATCTGATGAGCGAGATGGAATTAGAACGCACCAGAGGCATTGAAGCTGAATCTCGGGATATGCGGGAGGCCGCTGGTAATCTAGGAGATAGACTTCGTCAGGAGTCTGGGATGGTTGGCCCAACGATCTCGAGCCGCACCAGCCTGAGCGAGAACATATCTGACAGTCGAGGGTTAGCTTCCACGGCCGAATTTCTGCCGCCTCACGAGCGTCTTGTTCAACTTGAGGGGGAGAACTTTCGCTTGAGGCGACTTGTAACGGAGTTGCTGATCAGGAATCAACAACTCCGTGAGCTGTTTTTGAACAGTTGAAGAGTTTGTGCTGCAGAGGACATGAATCCGGTAGGTTGATCTGCATCCGCTGGAACGTCTTTGTTCTCTTCCACTCTCACGTCTGAGGAGGATCAACGATGAGCCTGATCGGCCACGTTGCACGTATCTTCTGGCCAGGATCTGAGAGGACTACCTCACAGAATCTAACGGTATTTTCGCATGTATCGCTGCGCAGTTAAATTCGCAGACAAGTTATGGCCAAACTCTCCTAGTGCGGGCTACAAGAAGTTGACCTTTACATAAATTTCAGTCTTTAGGTATTGCCGTATTCTTCTGAAAAAACACGCGAAACCCCTCCTGTTGTGGGTGCGAAGAAAAATGCGTTCTTGGAACTATATGCCACACCTCATAGAAGAGTTGAGATGATGGCCTCGGAATTCTGAGGCAAAGCGGGCGGCGTTGTTAGGTGCCGTGGGTTGATTCAATTGGTATTCTTTTCATTATTCTCAATGGAGAGCGGGGATGAGAATGCAGGTGGACCTGTTATAAGAGGCGGCAGCGTGATGTCGGCGCCGTGTTCGCGTCCCGGCCTAGTTGTCAGCGTTGGAATACATCGGCTCCTCAATTGTTACTAATAAAGGATTCCATGGCGGGTACTGCTGGCGTTGGGGAGTTCTTGGGAGAACAGCATGAATTCAACTGCCACTACATACATCAGCGAGTCTCCGCTACGTCCTAATCGCGTCGCGCCCCAAGACCGTCCTATCCAGGTCAAGAAGCCTGTCGAACGCATCCCATCCGTCGATGTGCTTCGAGGGTTTGCCATGATTCTTATGGCGCTCAACCATACCCAGATCTTTTTCTTCTCAGGCGAGCACGCGATGCCTGCTCTTCTTAATTCAAATTTGCCCTTGTTCTTCACTCGTTGGACTCCCGGTTTTTGCGCACCTGTCTTTGTCTTTCTCGCTGGAGTTGCAGCGTACCTTCAACTCCAGCGGGGTAAAACCAAAGCCGAGTTATCTCGCTTCTTGTTTACGCGGGGTCTGTGGCTCATTTTGCTCGAAGTGACGATTATCAATTATGGTGCGTTCTTTGCACTGACTTTGCCAGTCCTGCAGGTCTTCTGGGCCCTTGGCATTTCCATGGTCATGCTTGCCGGCCTCGTCTGGCTCCCCATGCCGATCATTGCCGTTATAGGGATTACTTTCGTTGCTGGGCACAATGCGTTTGATCACGTACGTGCTGCTTCTCTTGGAAGCTGGGCTAATCTGTGGCGCCTCCTTCACGAGACGGGCCTGCTTTTATTTGCGGGCAAGCCCATTGCTTTTGTTGCCTATCCTGCTATTCCTTGGAATGGTCTCATGATTCTAGGCTTCTGCTTTGGCGAGATCATAATCTTGCCTGCAGTTCGTCGTATTCGTATCACGGCGATAAGTGGGGCTTGTCTTCTTATTCTCTTTCTAGGCTTGCGTGGCCTGCACGCTTATGGAGATCCCACGCAATGGAACGCTTCGACTGACGTTGCCACCAGCATCAAAACGTTCTTAGGCGTAAGCCATAATCCGGTGTCACTGCAGTTTTGTGCGATGGCGATCGGGGTTTCATTGCTATTTCTTGCATGGTTGGACTCTTTGCTCGTAGCTGGAAGGTCTTCGTGGCTTCGCAAATACGTCGAGGTCTATGGAGGTGTACCACTGTTTTATTACCTGCTTCATATCTATGCTCTTCACGCCTTATCGATCATCCTATGCGCGCTAACGGGACATGACTGGCATGTTCTTGCTGCACCTCTCCCACAACGTATGAAGATGCATCTTCCTGATGGATACGGTTTCGGCCTGCCTGGCGTTTATCTGATTTGGATTGCGGTGGTCACAGCTCTCTACTGGCCTGTTCGGCAATATGCAAACTACAAACGCGCACATCCGGAAAAAACATGGCTTAGCTATCTCTAGTTTTGTACACAACTAGAGCCCTTGGACGTCGGAAGCTGTTATGCGATCTTCTGTATACAGGTAGTGCGATACGCCTCAGTGAGGCAGCAAGCCGAAGATGGCTACACCGGTTTGGGTTCCGATGTACACCTTGCCATTCACGACGAGCGGCGTAATGAACTTGTTACCATTTCCAAAGCCATCGCGCGTGCCCGCCGCCTGGCTGCTGTTGTAGAACTCATGAGCCAGGTTTGTCGGGTCGTATGCGTGCAGAACTGCCAGATTGCTGATGGACGACTCCACCGCCCACACGATTCCATTTTGGAGTCCATTGGCTGAGATGGCCGGTGTGGTGCCAGGGTGAGCAAATCGTGCCACCGACAGGCTTGATGGAGTCGTCGCCATCTTCGCGTTAGTCAATGGAAAGGCCTTCAATGCGTCGCCATCCGCTCCGTAGTAGAGCACGTTGTTGAAGTAGGAGGGCGTGGTGTAGTTCAGGCCTGCCAATTGCCCTGTGATCTTCTGGTAGATATTACTGTCCATGGGAGCGCTGGAAGGATTGAATTTTCCTAAATTGTCCCTGTCAGCCAGATAGATGTTCTTATCCTTACCCGCTCCTACGATTAGATGACGAACCACTCCGTTTGCATCCTTCAGGTCAGGCAAGAGCAATGCACCACCCGACCCTAGATCCAAGTCCTGGCTGGACTGCGATACGGTGTTGTAGGATTCGAAGTAGTCGGCCACGGCTAGCTTGCCAGTTGTCGCTGTCAGCTTCAGCATGGCGTTGCCATAGTCTCCGTTTGCTGGGAACCCATTCGTGTCAAGAGTGGTATCGAACGTGCCATTTGCATCGAGTAGATAGATATTTCCACTGCTATCAGCGGCCAATCCATTGCCACTCATCCAGACTGATCCCATGTGGCCGTTGGGTGTTAGATTCAGGAGTTGGGTTTGCTTCAGGGTCGTCTCGCTATATGCCATGATCCATCCGGTATAGAGGCCCGCGTCACAATGTGAGGTCCAGCCGGTGTAGATGTTGCCGTTGAGAAGGAGTAGAGCCGCACGCTCCGCATACTGAGACGGGTCGAAGACCACGCTGCCATTGTGAGAGTTGTCCCCGATTCCGGGAGTGCTTCCAGTAATCTCCGTTGGGCTGCCGGTAATCTCTACGCCTGTCACGATATCGAGTGCGTGCAATCTCTGGTGGTAGATTCCATTTGTATCTTTGCTCATAGCGACCGTGAAGATAGTGCCGTTCACGCCTTGCTTCCTATCAATTACTGGCGTGGAGGTAATTCCTATTTCAGTTGTAATCTGGCTGCAGCCGTGGTCGTCGCTTGTCACCTCTCCGCTCGGAATGACGGATGTCTTCCATAGTTGCGTGTTGGTATCAGCATCAAAGGCGTATAGGCTGCCATGCTCGGTGGCCACATACAAGACATTGCGCAGCAGACCTGCGACAGTCAAGTTAGCAAGATAAAGAGGCTCGGCGTCTACCTTTCCGTCGACCGTATCGAAGCCGATCTTGCCGAACTGGGTTGAATTCACGTTGGCCGGCGTCAGGATGGTCTCCTGCGAATTCAGCCCATCGCGAGCGATGTTGTAATGATAGGTAGTTACATCCGGAGCGGCGGTTATTTGGGTGGCCTGCACGGTTAAAGGAAGCGATGCAATATGAGTAGTGCTGCCGGATGTTCCGGTGAACGCAACTGTCGACGTTGTTGCGGCGGCACTGAGAGATGCCGTTAGGGTTGTACTCTGAGCTGTGCCAGGAGCTAGAGTCAGCGTGGCTGGGTTCGCCGTTACACCCGTGGGAAGTCCTGTGATCGCGACATTCACCGTGCCAGTAAAAGAGTTGACTGCATTGGCTGTGACACTTACTGGGGCACCTACAGCTCCTGCCACGATGGTGAGTGATGTGGGCGATAGTGTAAGCGTGTAGTCCGGCGGTGCGGAGATGGTTGCCGCAACAGTAGCTGTATGGGTAAGTGCCGCCGAAGTTCCGGAGAGGGTGAGCGTCGCGCTGCCTGCAGTGGCAGTGGTGGCGGCCGTCACCGTTACGGTTTGTGACGTTCCTGGTGTTAGAGTCAACGTTGCCGGCTGTACAGTTACGCCTGGGGGCAGCCCTGCAATCGTGACTGTTACCATCCCTGCAAAACTATTAGTTGGAACTGCGTTCACGCTGATCTTTTGTCCCGCTCCACCCGGAACCAGTGTGATCGCCGCTGGTGTAGAAGACAATGAAAAGTCTGCTTTGGAAGTGGTTTCGTCGTTACAAGAAATTAGAGCAAAACAGAGAACCAAACTTAGACATGCACCAAGCACCTTCGGAAAAGAGCCCATATCAACCTCTCGGCAGATCATTTAGCTATCAGTCAGATTGAAACTATACTCGCCCTTTCCGACGACTTGTCACAGAGATGTCTTTAAAAGATAAAATCACTTTTCGTATGGCTTCGATGGGAAGAACTCTCTGCTGATATGCCTGACGAGCGACATCAATGCAGTTGAGTAGGGGAAGGAGTTAGAAGTAACTCTTTTCTGGGGCTTAAAGATCCATGCCGCCGAGCTTAGACTCTTGTTCCACCGAAATACAAATTCAACGAAAATGAGCAAAGTGATACAGCTTTATATCTCGTCCGGCGTACGGAATTGGTTATCTTTCGTTTAGATATAAGGTGATTGATCCGATGAACGTGATCAATGCCAACTGTACAGTAGAGAGTCGCCGTCACCTGCAGTGATCAGCTTGTCGTTGGGATAGAAGGAATCGACGTTTTTCGATGTGATCATCTGATGCCGCACAAAGGTAGCAGATGGGATTGCCTTTCCTTGCAGCTTGTCCAGCGCTAAAGAGAGTACAGCTTCACCATAGCGCTCGGGAAAGTATGCGACGGAACCCACCATGCGCGAACCCGCCCGCCGCATCTCTCTTCGGGCCTCGATGCTGCTGTTCTGTCCGACGGCAAGGCAATTTGCCCCTTGCCCGGCCTCTTCAAATGCCTGTAAGGCTCCAAGGCAGCTAGGGTCGTTCAATGCGCCAATCAGGACATGCTTCGCCTTGACATGCTGCAGGTAGCGCCGTGTTACTTGCAAACTATTTTCAAAGCGGCCATTGCCATTGATGAAGCGAACCCTTTGGTCTGGAATTTTGGGAAGAATCTCGCGAATGCCGGCGAGCATACCAGTAAGTCTTGATCGCGGAAGGGGCCCTGCCATGGCTAACTCCAACAGAACGACCTCATCCACCTGACCGCGCCACTCTTGGACAGCCGCGTGAGCCAGGGAGTGCCCTGCGATCAAGCCAGCTCGGTAGTTATTCGCGCCATAGTAATCAGCGCCCGGATGCGGGATTTCAATTGCGATGATGGGGATGCCCGCTTCTATAAGTTTGGACGCAACGACGGACGCACTCTGTTGGTTTGTTTGAAACTCGATTACCAAGTCGACATGTTCGCGAACGAACATCTCCGCGTTGCGGATTGCAACGGTGGGACTGTATCGGTTGCTCAACTCGAGCAAGTCTACACCTACTTCATAGGCATGGCTGCGGATACTGTCTGAAACCAGGCGCGAAAAAGAAAACTCCTCGCTCTGCGAAGCGTAACCGATGCGGTAGCGAGTATGTCTCCACCGCTCACTAACAGCTCGGTATTGGTTCTTCGCAGGCCGCTCCAGCATGCCTTGCTCCACTAAGGTAGCCAAGAGACGGAAAGCGGTTGTCCGACTGAGATTTGTAGTCGCGACGATATCGCTGAGCGTAAGTGTGGACTGGCATTGCTGAAAACATTTGAGAATATCGCACGCGCGCTGCACGGCCTGAATGTTGTAAACCGAGGATGGAATCGAAGTGAGCTTGGCCGGTTCGACTTTTACGCTCTTCTTCATTGGCTCGCTTTCTTTGCGCTCACATCCTATACCGAACTCCTATGATAATTCCACAAAATGGAAGACGATGTATCGCCCGAGTTGCGTATTTCTACAGTATTGCTGGCCCTTTCCAGGCGGCCTGCGCACAACGAGTCGCCGATTTTTTTTCCTATTATTTCGTCTAGTGGAATTCCATAAATATAAAAATAAAGCTAGTTGCCGCCTCCACAGCACCCATAAGCTTCTCTTCGTACTAGGGAGAGATGAGGCGAAGAGTGGAGATCGCTGTTAAAAAGCTTCGCGTGGGTTTGGCAGGCTTCGGTCTGGAGACCTATTGGCCCCAGTTTGAGGGCCTTGAACAGCGCCTCCGCGGTTATCTTGGTGTGGTTGAACAGAAGGTTGAAAACCGCGAGCGGATTGTAATTAATTTGGGCTTGATCGATAGTCCCACAAAGGGCGTCGAAGCAGGACATGTGTGCCGTCGTCAGGACATCGACATCCTTCTGGTCTACATCACGACCTACGCACTCTCTTCTACGCTCCTTCCTGTGATCTTGCGGGCAAAGGTTCCCGTCATCCTCCTGAATCTGCAGCCGGATGCAGCTATTAATTATGGCCGGCTAAATCAGATGGAAAGTCGCACCGCAATGACCGGTGAATGGCTCGCCTATTGCAGCTCTTGTCCAGTACCAGAGATTGCGAATGTCTTACGGCGGCTGAACATTCCTTTTCACCAGGTGACTGGAGTGCTGCACAACGATCCTGCGTGCTGGACCGACTTGGAGGGATGGCTTAACGCTGCGCAGATCACCAAGAGGCTGAGTCATAGTCGTATGGGGCTCATGGGTCACTACTATAGCGGCATGCTCGATATCGCCACGGACTTAGTGCAGGTAAGTGGTCGCTTTGGGACACATGTCGAGATCCTCGAGGTCGACCAGTTGAGTGGGTTACGACGCGAGGTGACAGAGCGGGAGACAGGGATTAAGGTCGAGGAGTTTCGCAGCTTCTTCGCAGTCGACGAAGATTGTCCGCCTGAGGAAGTAAGCCGTGCTGCGACCACCGCAGTCGCATTGGACAAAATGGTAGCGAACAACTCATTGGATATGCTGGCTTACTATTACATGGGCTCCGGTGTAGGAGAGAACGAGAATACGATGAGTTCTATCATTCTTGGCACCTCCGTGCTCACTGGCCGCGGGATCCCAGTGGCTGGGGAATATGAGGTCAAGAACGTCCTTGCCATGAAGATTATGGACGAGTTGGGCGCGGGAGGCTCGTTCACCGAGTACTACGCGATGGACTTCAACGATGATCTTGTCTTGATGGGCCACGATGGCCCTGGTCATCCGCGCATTGCGCAGGATAAGATTCGCGTGCGTCCGTTGCGGGTGTACCACGGTAAGGTCGGCCGGGGTCTGTCGGTCGAAATGACGGTGAAGTACGGACCGGTCACGCTACTCTCGGTTGTTGAGGATAAAGAGAGAGGCTTCTCGTTGTTGGTAGCTGAAGCAGAGAGTGTCGCTGGTCCAATTCTAGAAATCGGCAACACTAACAGCCGCTACAGATTCTCGTTGGGAGCGCGCGGTTTTGTAGAGGCGTGGAACGCTCGCGGTCCTGCGCATCACTGTGCCATTGGCGTTGGGCGCTGGGGAAGGCAGCTAGGTCAGCTGGCGGAACTGATGAACTTAGGTTTCCACCAAGTCTGCTAATGAGTGTAGGAGATAGTCGAAGGTTCAAGGATGGAAGTGCCGTCTATTTCATAGCATGGAAGATCGGTGAGAGAACAATTGTTGCGAATAGCTCTTACATCCTAATAATTGGTTACGCAATGTGATTGTATGTCCACGATGTGGAACACCTTTGATTCTTAGAAAGTTGTTGTCATACCCGGGCGGACTCTCTAGTCTCCGGCGCGTATCTACATATAAAGCTTGTTCGTTACGAGGAGACTTCATGAGGAACTTCCGTTCCCTTTTCATTACAGTGGTGCTCGGTTGTATCAGTACACCGATTGAGCTCATGGCTCAACAACCCTCGACGCCGGAGTTGAAGATCGATTGGTCCAAGACGGCCTTCGAATCCAAGTCGACGCCCACACTTCAGGTGGTAGTAAACCCGCAGATTCTTCGCGGTTCTACGATGCATGATGGAACCTTCGCCGCGTTGAAGATGTTGGGTGCGGACTATGTCCGTTATGTCCCATGGCTGCCTTATCCTAAACAGGCCGTTGCTGAACTCGATCCGCCCACTAAGGACAAGACATCTTGGAACTTCAAGTACATCGATCCGGCTCTGGAAGATTTTATGAAGGCGACGGAAGGCCACTCCGTCGTGATGAACTTTAGTACCATGCCAGCGTGGCTCTGGAAGACCGATAAACCAGTCACGTATCCGGACGACCCGAACCAGGTTTATTGGGAGTACACGCAGGGCACGGAACTCCGCGATCCTTCCATGAAGGAGGCTGCTGATTACTACGCACGGCTGTTGAGTTGGTATGAAAAAGGCGGCTTTACGGACGAGAACGGAAAGCACCACGAGTCCGGCCATCATTACAAGTTCGCTTACTGGGAGGTGCTGAACGAGATCGACTTCGAACATCACTGGACGCCCGAAGCGTATACGAAGTTCTACGATGCTGTGACCGCGGCCATGTTAAAGGTCGATCCAGACATCAAGTTCATGGCTGTCTCTTCCGCCAGCCCGCGAACACATGGACAGATGTATGAGTACTTCCTGGACCCGGCGCACCACGCTCCCGACACTCATCTGGATTTCCTCACATACCACTTTTACGCATCGCCTCCTGAATCCGAACCCTTCTCGGCCATGCAATATACCTTCTTCGATCAGGCAGATGGATTTTTGGCGACGGCCCGATATATCGAACAGATTAAGCACCGCCTTTCGCCGAATACGAAAACTGACCTCAATGAACTCGGCGTTATCCTGCCAGAGGACAGTAAGAGCAATCGTATTCCCGGCTATAAAGCGAAGCCAGAGCCAGAAGGATATTGGAACCTTGCTGGTGCCATGTATGCCTATATTTACATTGAGGGGGCAAAGATGGGTATTGATGTCCTCGGTGAATCGCAGTTAGTGGGTTACCCAACGCAGTATCCCAGCGTGAGCATGATGAACTACAACACCGCCAAGCCCAATCCTCGGTTCTGGGTATTGAAGCTGTTGAAGGATAACTTTGGTCCTGGCGACCATATGATGGAAACGGCTGAGCACAACAGAGATCTCGCCGTGCAAGCGTTTGGAACTGCAAAGGGCAAAAAAATACTAGTGATCAACAAGCGTGGCGTGGCCCAGGAGATCACGTTACCGGAAGGTACGGCGGCCACCTCGGTGAGCTACGTGGCTCCTTCTACCGGCGATGGCCAACCCGGAGTAAAGCAGATGCAAGGAAGTAAAGTGCAACTCGAACCGTACGAAGTCGCTGTGATCAGCGTCCAGTGACGGACCATTCGTCAAGTGAAGAGGACTGCCGCTAGTTTGTATCGGCGGCAGTCGTATCTTCAGCGTAGTCGCATGTAAGTCATTGCCGGCGGAAGTGGTCGGACCGGTTACGCTCGAACAACTGCGTGGGATTGAACCTTAGCTGCGAGGACGACATCGTTAGAACAACCTCGATGCGGAGCAAAGTGTGCCTATCGGCTGGACACTGCACCCCTGATCGAAGGATTTCGTCCTCTCTCTCTCACTCTATAAGTTCGGTAGGTGGAATAGATGACGGACGCATCGTGAGTATCGAATGCGGGCTGAGCCAGCCTATCAGCTTCAATCGCTTCACTGAGTGAAAGTCTAGCGAGTGGAGGAAAAGAGACTCAGCACTCTAATCCGCTTCGCCATATTTGAGGTTACTCGTTCACGCACGGGAGTTAGGCGTGAAGAAAGGCGTAGCCTGTTTCATCTAGAAATGGGTACCTTTCTTCACCGCATTGCACTCCTCTGTAACCTCTGTCGTCTGTCTTTTGCCGCAGAGGTTACGAACGCATAGGGAATCGTCTCGAAAGTGATTCGCGGCAAAAAATGTATCTTGACAGTCTTAGGAGGTTATGGATAGCATCCTCCCCGAATGAGACGTCTCAGAAAATCTCATATCAGGATCAGAACCTGGGTTCCCTTATGGCCCGGACAAATTTGGAGGCTTCACCAATGAACATCTCAACCACCCAGGATCGGCTCAAGCGGAAGGATGCATGCATCGTTAGCCGTGAGCAGACGTCCAAGCAGATTGGTGCGGGAGACGCCGTGCTGGATACTTTGCGTCGCACGTCGTTCGCGCTCCTAATGGCAGCCATGCCTCTTGTTGCGCTCAACGTCATCGTTCCATCGGCATTTGGGCAGGCGAGCTCAAGCTCCGACGCGGTGGGCAGGGTCACAGACACGAGTGGCGCAACCGTCCCCGGTGCAGTGGTGCATGTGATAAACAATGCCACGGGTGCCGAGCGCACAGCGACCACCAATGACAGCGGAGATTGGTCCATTCCCAACCTCCCGCCTGCGAACTATCGTTTGCGTGTCGAGAAGCAAGGCTTCAAGAGCAGCGAAATTACTTCATTGGACGTGGAGATTGGCAAAGCTGCAAATGGCTCTGTGACTCTGAGTGTTGGTCAAACCACCGAGACCGTGGAAGTGACCACGATTCCTCCACAGTTGCAGACCCAGGAGGCGACAGTCGGGCAGGTCATCAACCAAAAGCAAATCAACGATCTGCCATTGAACGGCAGAAATGTGCTTCAGCTCGCGACGCTTGCACCGGGCGTCTCTCCGCCGCAGACCGGCCAGACCGGCAGCCCAGGCCGTTTCGGTACACGCAGCTTGTTCATCACTGTCGATGGCGGTCGCGGTAGCTCCACGAACTATGTGCTGGACGGAACCTATGTCCGTTCGGTTCGGTTCAATAACATGTCACTGCAGCCGAACGTAGACACGCTGCAGGAGTTCAACCTCCTGCGTAACTCGTTCTCGACCGAGTACGGTCAGGGACAGGCGGTTGTCTCGATGGTAACGAAGTCAGGATCGAACTCGATCCACGGCACCGTCTATGACTTCGCTCGCAACAGCATCTTCGACGCCCGCAATTACTTTGCAACGACGGCCACGAATCCGGTAAAGCCACATTTCTCCCGTCAACAGTACGGCGGTACGGTTGGCTTTCCTATCAAGAAAGACAAGCTGTTTGTCTTCGGCGGGTTCGAGGGGCTTCGCACCAATCGCGACACGCCCGTCTACGGCGTCTTCCCAACGCAAGCGCAGCTTGGGACCCCTGCTGCATCCAACCAACTGGCGCGAGTGATGAATGGCACCTTCCCGGTACCCACTACCCCGAACGGGGCTGCTACCATCCTCGGCCAATATAACTACAGTGCAACCCCCACCACGACCGACAACTACGACGAATATACGGTGCGTGCCGACCAGACGTTATCCTCGCGCAACTCACTCTTTGAGCGGTATGTGGATTTCAACTCTCTCCAATTCCTACCTTCGGTTCAGGGTGGAATCAATAACAAGCTTATCGGTCGCAACGGTGTCCTCGGGCACACCTTCCTCATCACGCCGAATATCGTGAACGAAGTGCGCATTGGATACAACGAGTACTTCAACTTCGAACTCGGTGTCGGGTTTCAGCCTGGCACGAACTTCGCTTCCCAAGAGGGTCTAAAGTTTGTCACAGGACTTACGGACCCGACCCAGTACGGTCGAGCCAACGTCACCATTACTCCCTTTACCAACGTCTTCGATAACGTCACGAATCAAGGTGGCAACGAGAACATTCTCAGCCTCGGCGACTCGCTCAGTATCGTCAAAGGAAAACATACATACAAAGTAGGATTCCAGTTCCAAAACCGCAGGGTCATCCTGATCGCGGATAACAATGCCACTGGTTCTTTCACCTTTGGTCCGTGCACGGCAGCCACGGCAACCGGCAACGGTACTTGTGATGCAACAAACAAGATCAATCCGATAACCGGTGCACTCTACACCGCGCTGGAGAACTATCAGCGTGGTTATTGCACCTCTGGCTGCAACGGCAACTTCGGAACCACACGCGGTCACTATCGTGATAACACCTACGGCGCGTTCTTCAGCGACGTTTGGCAAGTGGGTCGTCGCGTGACGATCAACGCAGGTCTGCGCTGGGAATATAACTCTCCGTTCGTCGAGCAAAACGGTCTGGAAGGCACGTTGGATCCTACGACAGGGAAGATCAAATACAGCAAGGTTCCCGCATTCATTCCACAGGCTTTCCTTCCGTTTGTTGTTACGGACTCCACATACAGTCCCGGTATCATCAAGCCCAACAAAAAAGGATTCGGCCCACGTCTCGGTATCGCCTATGAAGCACACCCTGGAACGGTCTTTCGTGCCGGTGGTGGCATCTACTTCGACAACATCAACACCAACGAACTGCAATTTACTCGTTACGCCGCGCCGCTGTACTACCAGCAGTCGCTCAATAACCAGTTCGTTCAAAACCTGTTCCCTGACCCCACACTTGGATCCGCCGGACTGCCCGCACCGTTCTCCATTCGCCCCAACAACTCGACGCCGTACACGATGGAGTGGACCGCCAGCTTACAGCAGGATCTGGGCCATGGCGTCATCATGGAGCTTGCATACACAGCGAGCGGAACCCGCAAGCTATGGAAGCGGTATGACCAGAACATGGACCTGCTTTCCCCTGGGGTCAATGCCGCTGGCGCGAGTAACACCACGAACGTAGGGGTCCGTCCATTTCCCCAATATCAGCATGGGGTTTTGACCAGTGCCACTGCAGCCTCGGCCAACTTCAACGGTGGCTCCGTAAAGGTTGAGAAGCGGGCCAAGAACGATGGTCTCTTTGTGCTGGGTAGCTACCAGTGGTCGAAAAATCTCGATAACAACTCGGGTGAGGTAGAAGCGAACGATACGGCGTACTCGACCGACTTTTCCTTCGATCACTCCTACTCCCGCTTCGACGTCCGTCACCGCGCTGTGATCAGTGGAGGTTACGAACTCCCGTTTGGCAAGGGACACGCCATGTTGCAGAAGGGAATCGGTAATGTTCTGGTGGGAGGATGGTCGCTGCAGCCGGCGATTCAGCTTCGCACGGGATATCCCTTCTCGCCCTCTCGTTCGGGTGTCACCTTCGGCACCTACACTCCTGGACGTGTGAACCTGGCGCCTGGACGTACGTTGCAGAGCGCCTACAAGAACAGTCCGTCGATCTCTAGTTGGTTCGACCCTACGGCTTTTGTGGATCCAGGCGCAACCGTGCAAGGCAACGTGAGACGCAATACTCTCCGCGGACCGGGTACGGCTCAGGTCGACCTCTCGGCCATCAAGACCTTCCAGATCGTCGAGAGGCTCCATCTGCAGTTCCGCGCCGAGGCTTACAACATCATCAACCGTGGGATCTTCTCGCAACCCGCTTCAAACATCTCAACCACCAGCACGGTTGGCAAGATATCGTCCACTTCAGCAGACAACCGCAGCATTCAACTCGCGGTCAAGCTGTTGTTCTAAAGAAGTATTAACGGATCATAACGGTAAGTCTGAATTGAAGCCTGACAGACTCCTCTGGGAGTCTGTCAGGCTTTTCAGCATCAACTGAACTAACCACGCGCGGCACGATCAACGCGACTTCAATGACTGGACGTGTTTCCGGTGCCGCGCAATACGCGCACTCAAACTTATTCGCTACGAAGCTTTGTAAATCATGGACGTCTCAGTTCCAGGAGCTTACAGCCGTGAGGCGGTAGCACCAGATGCACTGAAGCTGACGTATCGCCATCGGTTTGAGACCAGAGTTCCCGTGTCTTATAAGAATCTCCGGGGAGATTATAGAAAGCATAGGGACGATCGATATTGACCGGCATGTCACTAAGATTGAAGAGCGCAAGATAGAGAATGCCTGGTCTGCCCTTCGCGCTCCATGTGACAGTATTTCCTTCGCGGGCGACCTGTCTCTGTTCATGGCCGAACTGATTGACATCGATGACATCTTTGTTTGTCAGAAGTTTGGTGGTCCAATCGTCGAGCTTCGTAAGATTAGCCCCGAGAATCAAAGGCGAACGTGCGATGGCCCAGAGAGTAAGCATCGACTGTTGTTCGTCGGTTGTAAGACGCGTGTTACGTGCCTTACCTTCTCCCGGCTCCGGACCTAGATAGCCAAGAGGCAGCATATCGGCGTCTGGCCAGTTGCCGGGGCGAGCGTATGAACTCCAGGCAGCCGTAAGCTCAAATTGGTCATGAACGCTACGCGGGAATGCCTTCGGATTAGTCCAATAATCCCAGACATCATCGGAGATGCGCCACATCTGTGCATACGAAGCGACTTCGCGAGCCAAACCAGGAGAGGTTGGTCCGGGCGACAGACTGAGGATGATCGGTCGTCCAGTCTTGAGAATGGCCCGATGGATCATGCGAATCTCTCCGGGTTTGTAGGGATGGTCGGAGATGCAATCGACTTTAAGAAAGTCAACTCCCCAACTGACGTACTGCGCAAGAAGCGAGTCGTACCATGCCTGACCCGCAGGTGTGTCGCGGACTCCCCAGTTGGTCGGGTCCCACGGACAGGCATCGGTCTTATCCGCTACATCTTGTGCGTGGAAGCGACTGCCTGCGACTGGAAGGTTGCGAACAACAGACTCACGCGGAATACCGCGAACGATATGGATTCCAAACTTCAATCCGAGCGAATGAACATACGCTCCGAGAGCAGCGAAGCCAGTATTGCGTCCGTTACTCAATGACGAAGGAAAGCGGGCCGGTACAGGGATGTAGCGACCATTTGCGTCAAGCTCAAAGATCAACTTCTCGGGAGTTGGACGATCCAGTGGATTCTTCATAAACCAGCCCTCGTCGATGACGGCATAGTTCCAACCGAAGGGTTTCAGAACCTTCGCTAGAACATCGACGTTGTCGCGGAATTGCGACTCAGTGATGGTGAGGCCGTAAGAGTCCCAACTGTTCCACCCCATAGGCGGCGCCGAAGCGACTATCGTCCGAGACGGATTAATGGGTGCAGGTACTTGAGCGATGGCGGTTATATATGCGGCAACGGTACCAAGAGCGAGAATAGAGCGAAAGCGAAAGGACCTCGGCAAGATGAAGATCTCCCTTACAAGGCTAGTTTCTATGCGAAGATAGTACGCTTTGCGGGATAGTTTCGGCGATCCAGTGATTCGTTCGATGGTTGACGAACATTTGCATTAACGATACTGTTTTATTGATAGCATATTGTAAGTAATCTTATGGCGATTCAATAATCTCGGGGCAATTAGGAGCTGGCATAACCATCCCCCTGAATGATTCAACGAGAGACAGTGACGGTACGAACGCAAACGTAAGCCGGAACACCCTCCCTCACAAGCAGCCGGCGGGCCTATCTCCCACCGAGAGACCTATGCGAAATCTTCTCTTAGCCGCCCTTCTTCTCCTTACTCCGGTTGGTTACGCTCAGACGCAAGATTCGACTCCGAAACAAACAGCAAATCCTCCCGCCGATCCTCCCACCACAACGAAAGCTGAAACCGAGACCAAACCGGCTACAGCGAATGCTGCTAAGCCATTGCCATCCCCCGGCGACTCGCTCGATCCAAACATCAAGCCCGGAAGCGAGGATGACGTATCCGCCGTTGGAACTCGAAACATCGGCGGCCGTGGCATGAGTAACTGGTACTCTGTCGATTGGGAGATTCGTGCCGGTAAGCAGTACTCCATGGAGATCGAGAAGTCCGCCCATCTCGTCACAGATCCCGTTGTTGCAGAGTATGTCAACCGCATCGGTCAGAACATCGTCAAAAACTCCGACTGCAAGGTGCCCTTCACCATAAAGGTCATCGACTCGGACGAGATCAACGCCATGGCTCTTCCCGGCGGCTACTTCTACGTCAACTCCGGTCTCATTATGGCTGCCGATGAGGAGGCCGAGTTGGCCGGAGTCATGGCCCACGAGACGGCCCACGTCTGCGCCCATCACGCGGCCCGCCAGATGACCCGCATGAACTACGCTCAGATCGGTTCGATTCCGTTAATCATCTTTACCCAGGGCTCCTGGACTGGCTACGGCATCTATGAAGCCTCGCAACTCGCCATTCCGATGGCATTCCTCGAGTTCTCACGCGAACATGAGGCCGAGGCCGACTATCTCGGTGTCCAGTACATGTATAAGGCTGGCTACGATCCACAGGCCTTCATCCAATTCTTCGAAAAGCTCGACGCCCTCGAGAAGCACAAGCCGGGAGTAATTGCCAAAGCTTTCGCCGACCACCCGCAGACGCCCGATCGCATCGCCCACTCCGAAGATGAGATCGCCACTATCCTTCCTGCGAGGCCCGACTATGTCGTCAACACCTCCGAGTTCGACGACATCAAGGCCCGCCTGGCTCGCCTCCAGAACAAACGTAAGATCACCGATGGCAAAGGAGGAAATAAGCCCACCCTTCGGCGAGCTGGCGGTACCAATAACGATCCCAACTCCACGGGCGACGACCGCCCCACTCTGGGACGCCGTAACTAACTGTTAAAACTTGGTTTTTGCTTCCAGAAGGCGACTGGGAATAGTCTCTAAAGGGTCGATTCCATAGAACCCTCCCAAATGGCGGCGACTCCGGAAGCTCTCGTTTTATATTTGTTATGGTGATAAATACCTATGTCTAAACGCGAATTTCAGACCGAAGTCAGCCAGCTATTACAACTGATCATCCACTCTCTTTATTCTCACCCTGAGATCTTCCTGCGGGAGCTCATCTCCAACTCCTCTGACGCTCTCGATAAGCTCCGCCACCTCACCCTCACAGAGGATAGCTATAAGGCTCTTCCTTTTAACCCACGCATCGATCTAGAGCTGGATGAGGAGAACAAGACCCTCACCATAGCCGATACAGGCATCGGCATGAATGAGGAGGAGCTGGTCTCCCATCTCGGCACGATCGCACGCTCTGGCACGAAAAACTTCCTCTCTCAACTCTCAGGAGACGCGAAGAGAGACTCGAATCTTATCGGTCAGTTTGGAGTAGGCTTCTACAGCGCCTTCATGGTCGCCGACAGCATCGAGGTCATCTCCCGCAAGGCTGGCGAGGATCAGGCCTGGCGCTGGGTCAGCGATGGTAAGACCGGCTTCGAGATCGAGCGTGCAGAGCGTCCCACTGCCGGCACCACCATCCTCCTGCACTTCAACGAAGAAGGCAAGCAGTACGCCAATAGCTGGCGCCTGCAAGAGATCGTGAAGAAGTACTCCAACCACATCGCCTTTCCCATCTTTCTCACCTACGACAAGAGCGAGTGGGACGAAGCCGAAAAGAAGTCGACTAAGATCCGCACCACGGAACAGGTCAATGCCGCCAGTGCGCTCTGGCGTCGTCCCAAAAGTGAGCTCAAAGAAGAGGACTATAAGGAGCTCTACAAATCTGTCGCGGGCGGTTGGGAAGATCCTCTCTTCTGGTTTCACACCAAGGCGGAAGGAAGCCTCGATTACACGACCCTCTTTTACGTGCCGTCTAAAGCGCCCCTTGATCTCTACCAGGCTGAATATAAGGTTGGCGTCAAGCTCTACGTAAAGCGCGTCTTCATCATGGACGACGCCAAAGAGCTCCTGCCCCAATATCTACGCTTCATCCGCGGCATCATCGATAGCGAAGATCTCCCCTTGAACGTCAGTCGCGAGATCCTGCAGCAGAATCGTGTGCTAACCAGCATCCGCACTGCCAGCGTCAAGAAGATCCTCTCCGAACTGAAGAACATCGCGGCCAATCAGCCCGAGCAGTATCTTAAATTTATAACCGAGTACAACCGTCCCTTGAAGGAAGGTCTTCACGGCGACTTTGCAAATCGCGAGACACTGCTCGACCTCGTCCGCTTTAAATCCACCAAGGTAGAGGGCCTCACCAGCCTGGCCGACGTGAAGTCGCGCATGAAGGAAGAGCAGAAGAGCATCTACTACATCACCGGCGGAGCCGAACCTCTGCTCCGTACCTCGCCTCTTCTTGAGATCTACAAGAAGAAGGATCTCGAGGTTCTGATCCTCGACGACGACATCGACGAAATCGTCTTCTCCGGCGTCGACAAGTACGGAGACATCGACCTCAAGGCCGTAAACAAAGCCTCGACGAGCGAAGATCTGAAAGACGAGGCCGAGCCCGAAAAGGCCGAGGCGCTTCAGCCGCTGCTAGATAAGTTAAAGGCAACGCTTGGAGAAAATGTGAAAGAGGTGCGCGCCTCCGTGCGTCTTGCGGACAGCCCCTCCTGCATAGTCTCTGACGAAGAAGAGCCTTCCATGAAGATGCAGCAGATGTTGCGTGCGATGGGCCAGACAGATATACCAGCGCTTAAACCCACGTTGGAGATCAACCCGGATCACGAGATCGTCAAGAAGCTCCTCGCCCGTTCGGACGATGCCACCACCCAGGATGCGGCGTGGTTGCTCTTTGACCAGGCTCTTCTTATGGAGGGCGTCCCACTCCAGGATCCTGCCGCCTTCGTTCAGCGTCTTAACCGCATCTTAAACCTGTCCATCTAGACGCTTTCGTGCGGCTGCGTTAACACGCAGCCGCCTTCTCCTTTCGAAGAAAAAACCTCCCGTGGAAGCTTCTCAAAGCGCCACGGGAGGTAGAGAGATCGACAACCTGAAGACTGCGAAGCAGTTTAGGCAAAGCCGCCATTGACGCGAATTACTTGGGCGTTAACCCAGCCGCCATTCGGTCCGAGGAGAAAAGACACCATATTGGCGATATCTTCTGGCTGCCCAAGACGTTCGAGAGGCGACAGCTTTTTGAAATCTTCAACCTGGGCATCCGTCTTGCCCTTGAGAAATAGATCCGTTGCTGTAGGCCCGGGAGCCACGGCATTTACCGTGATGTTTCGGCCGCGCAACTCATTGGCGAGCACACGGACCAAACCTTCGACTCCCGATTTGGCTGCGATATACGCTCCATAGTTCGGGAACGACTTCGCGAGAACACTGCTTGAGAAAGCAACAATTCGTCCTCCCTCTGGAAGGTGTTTTGCCGCCTGAGACAGAACTAGAAAAGCTCCGCGCAGGTTCGTAGCGATCACCTTGTCGAAGGTCTCAACGTCTCCGCCGGCGATCGGAAAGAGAGGCATGATTCCTGCAGAATTAACCACTGCGTCCAGGCGGCCAAAGACCTGGATCGTCTCTCTGAAGATATACTCCACATCGGCGGCAATGGCGACGTCGCCCTTCAGGGCAATAGCTGTTCCGCCGTTGGAGGTTATCTCCTTCACCACCTCCTGTGCCTTTTCGGAGTTTCCGGAGTAGTTAACGGTTACAGCAAAACCATCCTGCCCCAACCTCTTCGCCACCGCATGTCCGATTCCTCCGGTGGCACCCGTCACGATAACTGTCTTAATCTTTCCATCTGCCATAAATGCTCCTTCTCCATTTCTACGTTAGGTCATGTAAAAATCTTCTTGCCAAAGCGCAGCGAATGAACGCCCTTCAGGACGACTGGGAAGACGAAGCCTCTTATCCCGGAGCAAGAACCAACAGGAACGAACTTATAATCTGCTGCTACTCATCGCGACGGCATTGAACTAAAGACGTTATAGATATCTGCAGTAACAGGATCATAAACAGCCGTTACAAAATCCCAACCGCTACAAGTTCTGGATAAGTGGAACCGCTTTTATCGACCCATGTCACATCCCACCAGGTAAGCACTACTATGGCAACGCCAGAATGCCTGCCAGTGGGATGCGAACCCACAACGGTCGATTATCAAGCTCATACAGAAGCTCGTAAAGGGATTTCTCCAGAAGATAGGCGTTGAGCAACACCTGAGCCTGCTGTGGCTGAGGGAGCAGCTTTGAATTGGTCGAGTTCATCGCCTGTTGGTATGCCTGGAGAAACTCTGTAGAGACCGCATTCTGCCAAAGACGAGTCCACGGCTCCAGGTTCTTCGCATCGTCAGGCCTGCGTTGAGCAAACGCATTGAGCCCGGCATAGGCCGCATAGCTGAAAGAACGAAGCATGCCCGCCACATCCTTCAAGGGAGATTGTTTGGCCCGCCGCACGTTCAGCGGTCGAGCAGGCTCGCCTTCGAAGTCGAGGATGACGTAGTCTCCCCGGGAGCGAAGCACTTGCCCAAGATGATAATCCCCATGGATACGGATGCGTTGGCCAGCCTCTTCGGGACTAGCCGATGCAATTGCTTGGACTCTGCTCAGCAGCTCGATCCGGCGGCTCAAGACCAGCGCTGCGCCGTCCGTGGTGGACTCAGCCAACTGGGACATGCCGCGCTTCAACGCCGATAGGGAGCGAGATATTTGTTCCTCAATTCGTTGCGCATCGGAAGCCATATCCGCTGCAGTGAAAGCCTCCGCATGAAAAGCAGGATCGTTGGTCGGTGTGGCCAGCGCGAGATGCATCTCTGCGGTGCGTTGTCCAAGCCGCCTTGCAGCGTCAAGATACAACCCCGCATGTTCACGAATCACGTCTGGAAGCTTACCCTCTGCGAGAAAGCTGGGACTGGACCCCAGATCCTTCGGCGGCGGTAACGTCGCGACGCCGTCGTAGTACTGAGAGAGCTCCTCGAGCGTCCACTGCCACCCATCACCCTCATTCTCGACCAGACCTTGCAGCATCGCGACCGTGGCAGGTTCACCGTTCTGGGTGCTAAGCGTGATACTGCCCAGGAAGGGAGCGATGCGTGGAAAGTGCGCCGTCTCCGTAAGAAATCTACCGATCTCGGTATCTGGATTTTCCCCAGGCTCAAGACGGCGGAAGAGCTTCATGATCAGCTTCGCGTCATAAAGGATCGAGGTGTTCGATTGCTCCGCAGACCCTACGCGCGCCGGTAGCGGTCCATCTCCGCGAACCTCGGCAAACGCGCTGCTCTTCTGACCGCGAAGCGTACCAGCCCTGGTCTTAAGTTCGCCATTCGTCTCAATCAGAGCGAGGATCGCTTGACGAACATCCTCCCGGCCCACAGCGTCATGCAGAATCGCTGGACCATTCGGCGTGGAGACCGTAGCGACGATACTCGCCGGATCGGCGGCCCGGATCGTCTCAGCGGCCTCGTCCGCGCTGATCGCGAGAGGCAACTGATATGCATCGG
Organism: Granulicella sp. dw_53; assembly: GCF_018449545.1. Taxonomy (GTDB): domain Bacteria; phylum Acidobacteriota; class Terriglobia; order Terriglobales; family Acidobacteriaceae; genus Edaphobacter. Next base: position 224,359 of record NZ_JAAVUR010000005.1, read on the forward strand.
TACTACCGTCGCTATACGTCACTTCAAGAAACACCAGGGCCGCGTTGAGACCTGGAAGTTCAGCCGAATCGATCACCTGAACGCTTTGGATAACTTTGGACTTCGCCCCGAACCACCGTTGCCGGGGCAGGTAGGTATCTTTCAGAAGCGCCAACGCAGGTCCAGTCAGTGCCTCTTCGATGCCCTCATGAGCGAGATGGAGAATCGTCTCCTTCTCGGGCGCCTGCGGAAGCTCGGGCACCAGAGGAGCAGGTTGCAATTCAAGCCACAGGAAGGAATAAGGCGCCAGCGTGAGCGGATACGGTTGTGAAGTGATGGCCGGGAAGGTGACATAGCCAAGCATCTCAACCGGTATCATTCCCGCGAACTTATTGAGGTCCAGAGAAACAGGTTGTGAGAAGCGAGACAGATTCGCGACACACAGCACAGTCTCCGTCATCCCGTTCGTTGGATCGTCATAGCGGCGGATGTAGGCAAGGATCTTCCGGTTCTCTGGATCGAGAAACTCCTGCGTCCCGCGTCCAAAGACGTGGAAGAGCTTCCGCAACGCGATCATGTTGCGTGTCCAATGCAGAAGCGACGACTGATCAGACTGCTGAGCCTCGACATTGATCGACTGATAGCCCCACACCGGATCCGTAATAACAGGAAAATAAAGCCGCGCCGGAACAGCCGTAGAGAAGCCCGCGTTTCGATCCGAGTTCCACTGCATCGGAGTGCGCACGCCATTGCGATCGCCCAGGTAGATATTGTCACCCATGCCGATCTCGTCGCCGTAGTACATAATCGGCGTGCCCGGAAAGCTCAACAACAGAGAGTTCAGCAGCTCGATGCGGCGGCGATTATTGTCGACCAGCGGAGCGAGTCGCCGACGGATACCCACGTTGATGCGCATGCGCGGATCGGCCGAGTAGGCCAGATACATATAATCGCGCTCATCGTCCGTGACCATCTCCAAAGTAAGTTCATCGTGGTTACGAAGAAAAAGACCCCACTGGCAGATCTCCGGAATAGCTGGCGTCTGCGCCATAATATCCGTGATCGGCAACCGATCCTCCTGCCGCAGCGCCATGTAGATGCGCGGCATAAGAGGGAAGTGGAATGCCATGTGGCACTCGTCGCCATCTCCAAAGTAAGGACGGACATCGGTAGGCCACTGGTTCGCCTCCGCAAGAATCAAGCGGTTGTCATAGTCTTCATCGATCGCCGCGCGAATCTTCTTGATCGCCGCATGAGTCTCAGGAAGATTCTCACAGCTGGTACCATCTCGTTCGACCAGGTAAGGAATCGCATCCATGCGAAGAGCATCGACACCCATGTCGAGCCAGAAGCGCATGGCCTTAAGCACCTCTTCGATCACCGCCGGGTTATCGAAGTTCAGATCCGGTTGATGCGAGAAGAAGCGATGCCAGTAGTACGACTTTGCAACCTCATCCCAGGTCCAGTTGGACTTCTCCGTATCGGTGAAGATGATGCGGGCGTCCTTGAAGAGCTGATCCGTCTGCGACCACACGTAGAAGTCTCGCTCAGGCGATCCAGGCAGCGCTTTGCGCGCAGCTTGAAACCACGGGTGCTGATCGCTCGTGTGGTTGATGACCAGTTCGATCATCACCTGCATACCACGCAGATGGGCCGCATCCAGAAACTGCTTGAAGTCGTTCAACGTCCCATAGCTCGGATTGACGTCGACGTAGTTCGCGATATCGTATCCGTCATCACGTAGCGGAGAAGGGAAGAAAGGCAACAGCCAGAGGCAGGTAACGCCAAGGTCCTGGAGGTAGTCCAGTTTGGACATCAAACCTGGAAAATCACCTATTCCATCCGCATTCGAGTCCATAAAGGCTCGTACGTGAATCTCGTAGATGATGGCGTCTTTATACCAAAGCGGATCGGTAGCGCTGCCGGCTTTTTTCACTCGTTTGCCTCGTACTGGATGACTCTATCGAAAGAATATCGTTGAATGTTGTTAGTGAATTTACGGCTTTACGGATGTACCGATTCGAAAGACGTGCGCGGGCATTACATCCGGTCGCAGCGCGACATAGTTGCTCCGGTCACGCCACTGGTAATGCGCGCCTGTAAGCAGATCTTCCAGATCGAATACCTCATTGTGAGGAACTGCGAGCCTTTTGAGATCGAGGTCAATCCAGCCGGACTGCTCCTGCGTAGGATCGAGATTGACCGCTACCAGAATCCGATTGTCCCCAACCGTCTTGCTGTAGCAAATAATCTGCGGATTATCCACCGGATGAAAGTGTAGCGATCCATCGCTCTGCAGCGCCACATTGTCACGACGAATCCGATTGATCGTAGTGATCAGAGGAGCAAGACTGTGGCTCGCCGAGCGGTCCCAATGCCGAATCTCGTACTTCTCGCTGTGGAGATACTCTTCGCTTCCTGGCTTGGCAGGAGCATTTTCACCAAGCTCGAAGGCCGGTCCATAGATCCCGTAGTTAGCTCCCAGCGTAGCCGCGAGAATCAGCCGCTGCACAAACGCGGGCCGTCCGCCAATCTGCAAAGCCGCATGAAGAATATCGGGCGTATTCGGCCAGAGATTGGGATGAAAGAAATCCGTTACCGGAGGCTTGGTAATCTCTTCGAAGTACTCTTGCAACTCCACCTTGCTGTTACGCCATGTGAAGTAGGTATAAGACTGCGTAAATCCCGCCTTCGCCAGCGAGTACATGACATGCGGACGAGTGAAAGCCTCTGCCAGAAAGATCACGTCCGGATTCTTCTTATGCAGATCCGCGATGCACCACTCCCAGAAGGGAAGCGCTTTGGTATGCGGATTATCGACACGGAAGATGCGTACGCCCTGCTCAATCCAATAAGCGAACACATCCCGAAGAGCCTCCCATAGCCCCCTCCAATCCGAAGATTCGAAGTTCAATGGGTAGATGTCCTGATACTTCTTCGGAGGATTCTCAGCATACTGAATCGAACCGTCGGGACGCACGGTGAACCAGTCGGGGTGCTCCGCAACCCAGGGATGATCCGGCGAGCATTGAAAGGCAATGTCGAGCGCAATCTCCAGTCCAAGTTCTTTGGCATTAACAACCAGAGCCTTGAAGTCGCTCAACGTTCCAAGCTCCGTATGGATCGCCTTGTGGCCACCCTCCTTGGCTCCGATCGCCCAAGGACTACCCGGGTCACCCTCTGCGCACGTAACACTATTATTCGGGCCCTTGCGAAAAGCCGTCCCGATAGGATGAATCGGCGGCATGTAAAGCACATTGAAGTCCATCTCCGCGATACTAGGCAACAGAGCCCTTACATCCGCAAAGGTCCCATGGCGACCCGCATCGGGAGCGGTTGAACGTGGAAAAAGTTCGTACCAGGATGAGTAGCGTGCTCGCTCGCGATCGACCCACACAGGCAACTCTTGCGGATAGCGCATCACAAGCTTGGGATCGGGATACCGTGCAGCTAACGCTGGAACCTCATCGCTGATCGGGTACTCATACACGGCGGCATGATTTGCAGCCAGAGCTTCGAGATCGGCAGCCGTCTGAGCAAAGAGCTTTCCATCCGCCCCCTTGGCGCGCTGCGCAAGTTGTTTCAGCAAAAGAGCCCCGGTCCGCAACGCCAGCGGAATGTCCTGTGGCTCCACCTTCGCTGTAGTCGAATCTCCCGTACCGGTCTGAGCCGCCAGCCGCTTCTGTAGATCGGCACACCACGTATCGAAGTGATCCACCCACGCCTCAAGCGTGTACTGCCAGTCCCCCAGTTCTCCTACAGAGAAGGACGCGGACCAAAGATCGTTGTTAATCGGAACAAGCTGGGTAGAGTGCCAATCGGTCTCACTTGCATGCCGAAACAAGAGCCGTCCTGTCACATGATCGTGGCCATCGCCAAAGACGGCGGCGGTTACGGTTACAACGTCACCAAGAATCCGCTTTGCGGGGTAACGCCCGCAATCCACCTGCGGACTCACCTCTTCAATCACAACGCGTTTGCGGCCTTCAAGAGGTTTCATATCACCTGGATTTCAAGAACACTTAACGGTCTCGCTACAGTCGCCCCTCAGGCTTCCACGGGAGACACCTTGTTAGAAAGGATGCATAAAGGAGCACATGCGTTTGCTGGCAACCTACTTTGCGAAGAGCTGGCCCAGATCCGCGAATGCCTTGAACTCCAGAGCATTGCCCGACGGATCGAGAAAGAACATCGTAGCCTGTTCGCCAACCTCTCCTTTGAAGCGGACGTAAGGCTCAATGACAAACTCTGTGCCCGCCTCGCGTAACCGCTCCGCCAACGCCGTCCACTGCTCCATAGCCAGAACCACTCCGAAGTGTGGCACCGGAACATCGTGCCCATCCACAGGATTATGGTGCGTCTTCTCCGAAGCAGAGGCTGGTTTGAGGTGGGCTACAATCTGGTGGCCAAAGAGGTCGAAGTCGATCCACTGCTCGGAGCTGCGGCCCTCGGGGCAGCCCAGCTTAACGCCATAAAACTCGCGTGCCGCATCAAGATCGGTTACAGGAAAGGCGATATGAAAGGGGGTAAGCAAGGCATTCTCCTCTCGCCATCATACTGCGGGTCGTCGGAGAAAAGGATGACAGCAAAACGCACAGATCCACCCATACAAGTCATGCCAGCAAACGAGACGACCGAAGCAGACCTCCGGCCGGTTTAGGCTCGGCTCCCTGCCTCTGCGGGTAACCGCACCACAAACTCGGTACCGTGGTCATCGGAGCTGAAATGGATCGCCCCACCGAACTGCTCTACGATGCGATGCACGATCCCCAGTCCCAGCCCAGTCCCCACACCCACCGGCTTGGTCGTATAGAACGGATCGAAGATATGCGGCTGAATCTCCAGCGGAATCCCGCTTCCATCGTCGCGAATGGAGATGCACAGATCCGTGTGTAAACCATTGGAGGCCGAGTCCACCTGTTCCCGCCAGGTCTTCACATGGATGTGTCCTTCTTGTGGCACGGCGTCAATCGCATTATCCAGCAGGTTCGTCCAGATCTGGTTGAGCCCGGAGCAATCCGTGCGAAGCGGTGGCAGATCCGATGCCAGCTCTTTCTCCAGCACCACCTGCTTCTCGCGGAGCTTGTGGCCCAGCATCACCAGCGTCGCATGAATACTTCCGTTCACATCCAGATCCTGCCGCTGATTCTTGCCCTCATAGGCGTACGCCTTTACGGCCTTTACGAGGTCGGAGACCCGCCCAATGCTGTCCTCGATCGTTCCCACTAGTTGCATACTAGAGACCATCGCCTCCAGCCAGCTCAGCGCATCGGAGAACACCGGCCCCGGAAACTCGCTTCTCGCGCACTCCAACTCCTTGGAGTCGATCCCCACCGCCACCAGCGTCGGAGCCAGCTTCCAGGCATTCTCAATCTGGGACTCCTCCATCCACTCCACCAGCGCATCTTCGGCATCGCTTTGTTCGAGCGAGTTCATCATCAGGGGACGCTTTACCGTCAATACCTGCTCCTGCAACTCAAACAGGCACTCCTTCTGCTGCACGCTCATGCTGGTCTTGCTGAACTTCGCGGTAAGCTCATGGAGCCGCATCAGATTCTCGCGCAACTGTGATGCTGCACGCGTGGCCGCCGCTCCAGGATTATTCAACTCATGCATCAAACCCGCGGCAAGCGTCCCCAGCGAAGCCATCTTCTCCTGTTGAATCAGCCCGCTCTGCAGCTTCTGCAGCCGAATCGCCATATTGCCGAGAATCGCCTTGCGCACCTGGGGGCAGGAGGTCATCAACTCCCAGAACTCGTCTTCCGTGAACTTCATCAGCCGGCTCGGCTTCGTCGTCACATAGCTGCCCGGATTAGGACTGTTCGAAAGCAGCGGAAGTTCGCCGAACGTAGCTCCGTTCGAGAGGGTCGCAAACGTGATGTCCCGCCCATCGGGAACGGTCTTGTAGACGCGCAGCTCGCCACTCAGTAGCAGCCAGAAGTGGTGCTGCATCTCGCCTTGGCGAGCGACATGCTCCCCAGCAGGAAGATCCACCTGAGCGATGTCGTGCATGCACGAGAGCTCTTCTTCGCTCAAGGAAGAGAGGATATCCACCTCGCGCAGCTGCGCCAGTAGTTCGGGGCTCATGCTTGCCGTGACTTCTTCCGTTGCGAGATGCGTCTCTTCGTTCATAGGATTGCCTGAATTCTCAAAAAAATCTCTCTCTCCAACCTCAAAGGCTGGCCAGATACTGATGCACAAACTGGATCGCGATCGAACCTTCCCCTACAGCCGACGCACAACGTTTTACCGAGTTATAACGAACATCCCCAGCCACAAAGATGCCGGGCACACTTGTTTCGAGCAGATAGGGCTCTCGATCCAGCGGCCATTTTGCACTGCTCTTCGTCTTCAAGTCCGGCCCCGCCAAAACAAATCCCTTGCTGTCGCGTGCCAGTCCCTGCGGCAGCCAATCCGTCTTAGGAGCCGCCCCGATAAAGATGAATAGCGATGACGTCGCTCTAGTCTCGTCCCCACGGGGAGTCCTGACCGTCAGGCACTCCAGATGGCTATCTCCAGCCAACGCCGCCACCTCGGTGCACGTCTCGACAATGATGTTCGGAGTATTCGCAATCTGGTCGATAAGGTACTTCGACATGCTGCTCTCGAGCGACTGCCCCCGAACCAGCATGTGGACCTCCTTCGCATACCGCGCGAAGTGCATCGCCGCCTGTCCCGCTGAATTGGCTCCGCCCACGATGTAGACGGTCTCTCCGGAACAGCCCATGGCTTCCGTCTGAGCGGCCCCATAGTACATTCCTGCCCCGCTGAACCGGTCCCCACCCGGCACATCCAGCTTGCAATAGGCGACGCCTGTGGCGATCAGGCACACATTGCACGTCACCTCGCGGCCATCGCTCATCTCCACGATGTGGTACTGGTTCTCCGTACGAACCCCCGTCACCCGCTGCGTCAGGAACTCAGCTCCCAGTCGCGTCGCCTGCAGGAAGGCTCGCTTCGCCAGCTCCTCGCCGCTCAATCCCGCAGGGAAGCCGAGGTAGTTCTCGATCCTGGAACTGGACCCCGCCTGTCCGCCCGGAGCCTCCGGCTCGACGATCAGCGTCCGCAGCCCCTCAGAAGCCCCATACACCCCGGCAGCCAGCCCCGCAGGACCAGCGCCCACGACGACCACGTCGTAGAACTCCTGTTGAGCTTGAGTCCGCAGACCCACCTTACCCGCCAGCTCCGTAGTCGTAGGCTGAACCAACGCCGTGCCGTCCCCAAACAGAACTACCGGCAGCTTCGTATCGTCGATCCCTTTTTCCTTCAACAGCTCCAACGCCTCCGGAGCCTGCTCAGGATTCATCCACTGATAAGGAATTCGATTCCGTGAAAGAAAATCTCGAACCATATGGTCCGCCGGGGACCATCGCACCCCGATCACCCGAATTCCTTCAAACGGAGCCTTGTACCCCTGCTTCCAGGCTTCCAGGAGGTCGTCCAGAACCGGATAAAGCTTCTCCTCCGGTGGATCCCAGGGCTTATTCAGGTAATAGTGAATCTTGGCGGAGTTAATCGCCCGGATCGCCGCCTCGGTATCGGCGTAAGCGGTCAGAAGCACACGTTTAGCATCTGGAAAGATCGTCAGAGCCTGCTGCAGAAAGTCCACGCCGGTCATTCCCGGCATCCTTTGATCAGAAAGGAACAGCGCTACGATCTCTTTGCGTTCCTTCAACTGGCGGCAGATATCCAAAGCGGCGCCGCCCGAAGCCGCGCGGACGATCCGGTACTCTTGTCCGTAGTGGCGGCGCAGGTCTTGGACCACCGCCTCCAGAACGCTGGTATCGTCGTCGATTGCGAGCAAAATTGGCTTAGGCATGATTCTTTTCTATCACTAGCGAGGCGCCGGCCCCATTCTTCTCTGTATTCGATTCCCACAGGCTCCCAAAGGTGCAGAAAACAAATCCTGTAAAAAGTACAACTTCTGCGTTAACCTCAACTTATAACTCCCCCATTGGATCGGAAAGCATATCCGAATCGGCTCCCCCGGCCCCTTGTTGTTTGTTTGAATAACAGAACTCTTCTTCCACTGTTCGCCAATTTGGTCGATAAGGGAATTTGCAGGGCAAATACGCCCACAGCAGGAGACCGAACCAGACCATGATCCGAATCATTCTCGCCGATAACCAGGCCATCTTCCGAGCCGGAGCCGCACGCGTCCTCGCACTGGAGGAGGACGTTCGCATCGTCGCTCAATGTGATGACCCCGGCCGCCTAAATCTCGCCATCGAAGCTCACCATGGCGCAGTCGTCCTGGTCTCGTCCACCCTTCATCTCGACATCCCCGCCTTCATCGTCCAGGCTCGCGCCCTCGAGTCCCGCCTGGTCCTTGTAATCGAAAACACCGAGACCATCCCTGACGAGCTCTGCTCCTCGCTCGAAGGCGTCGTCTGCCGCAACATCAGTGGCCCAGACCTCGTCGATTGCATCCGCCGCGTCGCCCGCGGCCAGCGTTGGGTTCAGCGAACCAACGTCACCACCATGCAGATCGCCGACACCGTAGGCACCCGCGTCCGCGACCGCCTCACCCCCAAGGAGATGCAGATCGTCGCCCTCATCGTCCAGGGCTGCAAAAACAAGGAGATCGCCCTCCAACTCGGCACCAAGGAGCAGGTCGTCAAAAACTACCTGCGCAGCATCTACGACAAATCCGGCGTCTCTGACCGCCTCGAACTAGCCCTCTTCACCATCCACCACCGCGCCCTGGCCGAAGCCGCCGGAAGAGCCGGCAAACTCCTCCAAATGAAATCCGCCTGAAAGCAAAAAAAACACCATCGAACAGCAGCATTAGACAGGGCAGCGCAACAGCAATAACCGCTCTTATCAGCCGTTATCCCTGGAATCACCGTTACGCCGTAAGGTTCTCGCACAGCCGTCAACCTTACGGCTAAATCCCCATAGGCTCATCCTCAGCCTCAGCAGCAACCCCAACCTTCTCAGCAACACTCTTAGCCTGCGTAAACAGCAGCAGGTAGTCCGGCCCCCCAGCCTTGGAGTCCGTTCCACTCATATTGAATCCCCCAAACGGATGTGCCCCAACCATCGCCCCGGTGCACTTCCGGTTCAGGTAGAGATTGCCCACATGGAACTCCTCCCGCGCCCGCTCCAGCTTCGTCCGCGACTTCGAGTAGATCGCCCCCGTCAGCCCATACTCCGTATTATTCGCAATCTTCAGCGCCTCATCGAAGCCCTTGGACTTGATCACCGCCAGCACCGGTCCGAAGATCTCCTCCTGCGCAATCCGCGCCGCAGGAGCGACATCCGCAATCACCGTAGGAGCGATGTAATAGCCATTGGACTCCGTTTCCATCGCCTCGCCCCCGATCAGCACCCGCCCTTCACCCTTGCCGATCTCGATATACTCCAGCACCCGCCGGTAGGCCTTCTCGCTGATCACCGGTCCCGCCGCGAAGTTCTCCACCGGATCGCCCACCTTGATCTTCCTCACCCGTTCGACGAGCCGGTCGCAGAAGCTGTCGTAGATGCTCGCATCTACAATCACTCGCGAACAAGCCGAACACTTCTGTCCATTGAACCCAAACGCACTCGCCGCCACACCCTCGACCGCCGCGTCCAGATCGCAATCGCTCTCCACCAGGATCGAGTCCTTCCCACCCATCTCCAGAATCGTCCGCTTGATGAAGATCTGTCCCGGCTTCGTCTTCGCAGCCTGCTCGTGAATCTCTAATCCCACAGCTTTGGACCCCGTAAACGCCACAAAACGCGTCTGCGGATGCGCAACCACGGCCGCGCCAAAGTCCGGCCCCTCCCCAGGACAGAAGTTCACCACCCCATCCGGTAGACCCGCCTCCTGCATCAAGTTGAAGAACCGTGCCGCAATCGTTGAAGCATCCACCGAAGGCTTCAAAATCACCGTATTCCCACACACAATCGCCGCCACCGTCATCCCCGCCATGATGGCGAACGGAAAGTTCCACGGGGGAATCACCGCACCTACCCCCAGTGGGATATAGCGTAGCTGGTTCCGTTCCCCAGGGAACTGGATCGGCGTCTCGGCCCGGTCCAGCCGCAGCGCCTCGCGTCCATAGAACTCCAGAAAATCGATGGTCTCGCCCACATCTGCATCGGCCTCCGCCCAGTTCTTGCCGACCTCATAGGTCAGCCACGCGCAGAACTCGAACTTCCGCTCGCGGATCATATCCGCCGCCTTGAACAGCAGCGCCGCCCGCTCCTGCACCGGAACCCGGCTCCAACTCGCAAACGCCTTCTGGGCAGCCTCCATGGCCACGGCAGCATGCTCCACCCCCGCCCGCTGATGCACGCCGACCACCTGATCCGGGCGCGCCGGATTCTTCGAGATGATCTTCTCCTCGGTCCGCAGCCTCTTCCCACCGATCACCATGCCGTACTCGAGCCCTAACTGGTTCCTCACCTCGGTCAGCGCCGCCTCCATGGCGCGTCTGTTATCGCCGTTGGAGAAATCGACAAACGCCTCATTCACAAACGGGGCGCGCACAATGGTGTCAGGAGGGGAAAAAAGATTCGCAGTGGCCATCTTTCGGCTCATTTCTAGCGCACAAAGCGCTGGGTAATTTTGACGCAGGGCAGGGAAGCATAGAGGCCTTCGGAATTAGCGCAGAGCTTTAGCCCTACGAAAAACCTCTGATGTTGGTGGGGCTTCAGCCCCGGGCACTCTTCATAGCGACGACCCTAATCCATACGCCCGCAAGTCAATTCGAGCTACACGCTCTCCGTCAGTTTATCGGTTTCCACGGACATCTGCGCCGTGCGCTCCAGCTTGTCCCAATTGAAGGGCTTACCGTCGATCGCCCGCTTCAGCGTCTTGAACAGCACCACCGAGAACACCTGCCTGTAAGTAAACCGCTGAATCCAGATATGGACCAGCAGCCACCCGTCGCCCTTGCTCGCCGGATGCTTCCTCTCCAACGCAAACGCCAGCGCCGAAGCCATGAAGTCGATCATCAGGAAAGCCCCGAAGTACGTAATCAGCTTGTACAGGCTCGCCGTCGAAGCCGTGTCCGGATGGAAGTGAAGATCGATGAAGTAATGCACGATCCCCGCGACAAACATCAGATCGATAAACGGAGACAGCAGCGGCAGCAGGATCTGGAAGATCAAAATATTCGGCAGCGCAAACAGCCCCATCGCCCGGTGCTTCGAGATCGCGCCGCGATGCTTGAAGATCGCCTGCAGAATCCCGAACGACCACCGGAACCTCTGCCGCATCAGCCCGTCCACATTCACCGGAGCCTCTGTAAACGCCAGCGACCGGTCCTCATAGATCACCGAGTAGCCTTGTTCGAGGATGTTCATTGTCAGATCCGCATCCTCGGCCACAGTGTTCGAGTGGTAGCATCCTCCGGCCTTGACAGCCGCCGTCCGCCAAGCTCCAATCGCCCCCGGAACCACCATCACCACATCGAAGAGATCCAGCGCCCGCCGCTCGAAGTTCTGGCTCGTGATGTACTCCAGCGCCTGCCAGCGCGTCCACAGATTCACCCGGTTGCCCACCTTCGCATTGCCCGCCACCGCGCCGATCTTTGGATTGGCAAAGTGCGGCACCAGGTTCGTAATCGCGTCATGCGCAATCACGCCATCCGCATCGATCCCGACGTAGACCTCCTCGTCGGTCGTCTCCAGCGCAAAGTTCAAAGCATCGGCCTTGCCGCCATTCGGCTTCGTAATCACCGTCAGCCGTCCGGAGGCGATATCGTTCGGATAGGCCTCACGCGCCACATCGTAGGTCCGGTCCTTCGATCCGTCGTCGATCACCACGATCCGTATGTTCTTATAGTTCGACATCATCACCGAACGAATCGTCCGGACGATCACCTTCTCCTCGTTATAGGCAGGAATCAACACCGCCACCCGCGGGTTGTAGTCCTCCGTCGCGAAGTTCTTGCGCTTGCGGAACCGGTCCAGAACCGCGCACACCCCAATGATGATCAGCCGCGCACTCATCAGCACGTCGCCGACGAAGAACATCCACACCACAAAATTAGTAAAGAAGCCGTAGAAGAAGAACGCGACCGAGTCCACCCGCGCCTGCCAGCGCTGCTTCGACGTCAGGGACGGCATCACCTGCTCCCGCGTCTTACCCACCAGCTCCGACACCGGAACGATCTCGTATCCCCTCGCCCGCAGAGCCTGGATCAGCACCGGCAACGCCGCTACCGTCGGCGCTCGGTCCCCGCCCCCATCGTGCATCAGGATGATCGATCCCTTCGCCCACGGTCGAGCCTCCATGGACGCAATCTGTTGGAAGACGCTATCCGTGATCTCCTGCGGAGACTTCCGCGGATGCTCATCCCAGTCGTTCGTGTCGATCTTGTTCCCGATAATGACGTAGCCCAGCCCCTGAATCCGCTCTACCGGCGCCGCCTGATCGTTCGTATCCGGCTCCTGGTCGATCGAGTACGGCGGACGGAAGTACAGCGGCTGTACCCCCAGCTTCGCCGCAAACAACCGCTCCGTCAGATTCAACTGCAGGTCCATCTGCTTGGTCGAGATGTCGCTGATGTCCGGATGCGTGAAGGTGTGATTCCCGATCTCATGGCCTTCCTGGTACACCCGCTTCATCACTCCGACGTTGTTCCCCGCCACCTCGCCGATCATGAAGAACGTCGCATGCACCCCGTACTTCTTCAGCACATCCAGAATGCGCGGAGTCCACTCCGGATCCGGCCCGTCATCGAAGGTGATCGCCACCTTCTTCGGGTGATACCCGTACTGCTCCACCGTGTACGAGAGCGGATACGAGTCCATCGACTCATCCGTGATCGACCGGTACTGCGAAGGCACCGCATTGTCGTCATCCATCGTGACCGTGCGCCGTCCCGCCTGCGGCTTCCGCGTCACCTTCAGAACGTCTCCCTCGCCCTCGGTATCCACGTCATACCCCGGCTCCACCTGCGCCAGATCCTTCACAGGATCGGCATGCAACGGCGAATCCCAGACCTTCCACAGCGAGTCATCCTCTTGCCCCAGCCGCCAAAGCGCATACGTCTGCAGCCCCAGCGCCCGCGCCGCCCGCATCTCGTTCAACACTGTCACCGCATCCAGAAACCACACCTGGTGCCGCACATGCGCATCCACATCGTCATACGCAAAATGGACATTCAGCGAATCCCCATCCAGCTCAATCTGCGACTCAGAGTCCGCCGCCGCCTGCCAGGCCTCCTGCGTCGAAAGATTATCCACCCGCAGCACCTTGTCCGGAGCCTGTGGACCCGGCTTGGCGCCCTTCTTTCCTCCCGCCGTAGGAGGAGGAAGCGCCATGGTCCAGTCATACCCATAGCTCCCCATCGAGCAGATGATCTTCTCCTTCGGAACGATCTTCAGCACCGCCCGCAGGTTGTCGATAAACCAGTCCTGCGAAGCAATCGGCCCAGGCCCACTCTCCGACTGGTGCTGGTCATAGTTCATCAGCAACAATCCATCCGCGTGGTCCGAGATCGACTTCAAGTCGAAGTCGTCATCCCCCACCGGAGTATTCACATACAGCCTCAGCTTGCGCGGATGGAAGTCGTTATACAGCTCCGTAATCAGTGCCAGAAACCCCGGCTGCGCCTCCGTCGGAATCTCCTCAAAGTCCAGCGACAACCCGCGATAGGTAGGGTTCGCCGCCAAAAATATATCCATCTTCCGGATGAAGTTGGCTCGCGCCGTCGGGTTCGAAAGAAAGTCCCCTACCGAAGGCAGAAAGATCCCCTTCACCGGGTCGTAGTTATTCACCAGCGGGAAGACCTCGGTATCCACACCCTCTCCCACGATCGTTCGGGCTACCTTGTTTTCGCGGTCCACCGAGTGCACGCCCGCCTGATCCACCACCGCATACGGACGGTTATCGATCGTATACGCCGTCAGGTTCCCGTCCGGACTCACCACATGAATCCACTCCGGAAACAGCAGATCGATCTGCTTCACATGCTGCTTCAGCGACGAGTAGCTCGCCGGGTCATCCTCCACGTAGTAAGCCGCCCGCAGACCCTCACCCGAGTTCAACGGCACATCCGAAGGGCTCAGGTCCGTCTTGCGATGCGCCGACCGGTGCAGTTGCTGTCCCGGCTTCACCACCGGCACCGGAGGCGTCGCCAGCGCGCGGTAGTTCCGCTTCGGAGTCGACAGCAGCAGCTCCGGCAACGGCTTCATCCGCAGCACCCCGGCCAGAAACAGAGTTCCTAGCGCAAGCCCCAGTAGGGCAAGCACATCGAAAATGCGTCGAAGCCGCTTCCATCGTTTGCGTTGCGGATCGTAAAAGACTGGCTTGTTCATTTTTGGGGTTGCAGGCTGCTCTCGCCGGTGCGGCTAAGCTCATCGTATGCAGACGACTCGCCCGCGTCAACGCGTCCTCTGCCTGTCTCCTCTTTCCTCACAGTATGATGCTGCTACATGACCTCTGAGGAATCGATTTCAAGGCCACGCAGGCGTCTCCAAAGCCTGTCCATCGCCGCGGCCCTGACCGCCGGACTCCTCCTGCGTCTCTGGTTCATCCTCCACGCCGCCCGCATCGCCGGCGACACCCTCATCTACGGCGATATAGCCCTCAACTGGCTCGACCACGGCATCTACGGCTTCACCCAGACCGCCGCCCCACCCCTCCCCACCCTTATCCGCCTCCCCGGCTACCCGGCCTTCCTGGCCCTCTGCTTCACCGTCTTCGGCCGCGAGCATTACACCGCCGTCATGATCGCCCAGGCCTTCATCGACCTCGCCACCTGCCTCATCCTCGCCGTCCTCGCCGGACGCCTCTTCGGCCGCCGCGCCTTCCACGCCGCCCTCTGGTTCGGAGCCCTCTGCCCCTTCACCGCCAGCTACGTCGCCGCCCCCCTAGCCGAGACCCTCACTCTCACCTGCATCGCCGTCGCCTTCTACGCCCTCCACCGTTGGCAGCATCTCTACCGAACCCAGCCCCAGGCCGCCCTCTCCAATCGCTGGCTCTACCTCCTGGCAGCCTCCCTCGCCTACGCCATCCTCCTCCGCCCGGAACAAGGCCTCCTAGCCGTCGCCATCCTCCCCGCAATCCTCTGGACCACTCTCCGCTCCAAACCCACCCCCAGCCTCCTCCACCGCGCAGCCCCCGCGCTCCTGGTAGCTGTCCTCACCCTCCTGCCCCTGGCTCCCTGGACCTTGCGCAACTGGCATACCTTCCACGTCCTCCAACCCCTGGCCCCCCGCTACGCCACCGACCCCGGCGAGATCGTCCCCCTCGGCTTCCAGCGCTGGTACCGCTCCTGGGCCATCGAATTCACCTCCACCGAGGACGTCTACTGGAACTACGACGGAGCCCTCGTCCAGCTCAGCGACATCCCCACCCGCGCCTTCGACAACAACGCCCAACTCCTCGCCACCAACGCCCTCCTCGACGAGTACAACCAGACCGCCCGCACCAACCCCACCCTCGACGCTCGCTTCAGCGCCCTCGCCTCCGAGCGCATCCACGCCGACCCCCTCCGCTACTACCTCGCCCTCCCCGTAGCCCGCCTGCTGAACATGGCCCTCCGCCCCCGCACCGAAATGCTCCCCATCGCCCTCGAGTGGTGGAAGTTCCGCGAACACCCCGCCCAATCCATCCTCGCCGCATCCTTCGGAGCCCTCAACCTGGCCTACTTCATCCTCGCCGGCCTCGGTCTCCGCCGCTGGAGCCGCCTCACCCGCAACGGCCTCCGCTGGAACGGATACCCGACCCTAGCTAAGGCCATGATCGCCACCATCGCCCTGCGCTCAGCCCTGCTCATGACGCTCGACAACTCCGAGCCCCGCTACACCCTGGAGTTCTTCCCCATCTTCATCGTAGCCATAGCCGCCCTCTTCACCACCCAGCGCACGACCGAAGCACCCTAAGATGCAAGTTGCATCAAGCCACAG
This sequence comes from Granulicella sp. dw_53, assembly GCF_018449545.1. Lineage (GTDB taxonomy): Bacteria > Acidobacteriota > Terriglobia > Terriglobales > Acidobacteriaceae > Edaphobacter. Next base: position 240,187 of record NZ_JAAVUR010000005.1, read on the forward strand.
AGCACAAGCTTGCCCCGGCAGCGCGCAAACTTGCCCCGTATGAAATTGACCATCACCCCAAGAGCGCAGACTTGCTCCGTATGCAATTGACCATTACCCCAAATTTGTCATCCTGAGCGAAGTCACTCGCAGCTTCATCGCGAGTGACGCAGTCGAAGGACCTGCGGTTTGCCCGCAGCGGCACAGAATCCCACACCAAGTCACAGCCAGAAATTAACTACAACTACCCTTGCACTTAATCTCATAAACCTTCAAATCAACCGGCCGGTTGTACTTGATATTCAAATAAGTAGCAGTCTGCTTATCCCCCGAGGGAGCAATAAACTCCTGCTTCAACGCCACCCCGCGCTCCAGATCCATCCACAAAGTCACCTGGGTAAACGTCCCCTTCACACTAGGATCCTTCGGCACCAGAACCAGCTTCTCCACCTTGACAGGCTTGCCATCCGTCAACGACTCAGACCCCTGGTCATCCACCGTCCAGGCCTTCAACAGATCCTGCCCGCTCCCGCCAAACCCCAGCGTAAAGAAGGTCTCGAACTTCGCCTGATTCTCCGCCGCCGCGATCACCTGCAGATGATTCGCTCCCGGGTCATACAGCTTGACCTTGCCATCCTTGTACTCCACCACCCGAGCGTAAGGCGGCAGAATCTTCAACCCCATCTGCGTCGCCGCGCCCTTGCGAATAAAGTAGACGCTTCCCACCTGCGTCGTCGTCTCGCGTACCACCCGCTCGTAGATATCCCGATGCAGGTCCGCCTCCGCCGATTGGAACTTCGCGCTCGCCGCATCCAGCTTGCGAATCGTCTCCGTCAACTGCGGAGATCCCTGTCCCCAGGCCTGCAAACCAGAGACCGCAAAAGCAACCGAGAAGGCCAAACCGAAACTCATTCGACGTACATTCAATCTTCGCAAGGAATACTCCCAATCCGTCTCCGGACTTTGATGCAATTCAAGCCGTTGAGGTACTACCGCAACACCCACGCATCGTATGCAATCACCTTGCCCTGGGCATCCACCACCGGCTCATACCGCTCCAGCGTCACCTCGCCTGAGATCGGCTCCACCACCCTCAGAATCGCCGCCCTCAACTCCGCATCTGTCTTGGCTCCGCCGATCTCATCCGCGCGCACCTGGTACACGAACCGGCTGCTCGTCCCCACCATCCCGGCCTCTTTTACCAGAACCTCGCTCGCATGCAGAGCCACAGTCTCCACCGGCTTGTCCTTGAAGTCGATCACATGCGGCGACAAAAACAGGAACAGCAGTATCAGCGTCACCATCACGTCATAGTGAAAGCTCCCGCGCTCATACGTCCAGAAGAAGTAACTCTTCACCACTTGCCCAACCGATCGTCTTGCCATCAGCCCTTGCCCTTCTGCTTGCCGATCACGGTATCGCAGTTCATATACGGCACCAGCGCCTCCGGAACCTCGACCGTCCCATCCGCCTGCTGGTAGTTCTCCAGAATTGCCAGATACGTCCGTCCAACCGCCAGCCCACTCCCGTTCAAAGTGTGAAGAAACTCCGTCTTCTTCGCTCCCGCTGGACGATACCGGATATTCGCCCTCCGCGCCTGGAACGACTCACAGTTCGAGCACGAAGAGATCTCCCGGTACAGCCCTTGCCCGGGTAGCCAGACCTCCAGATCGTAAGTCTTCGAAGAAGTAAAACCCATGTCCCCGGTGCAAAGCAACATCCGCCGGTAGGGAAGCCCCAGCAGCTCCAGCACTCGCTCCGCATCCCGGGTCAGCCTCTCATGCTCTGCGGCGGACTCCTCCGGCTTTGCAAACTTCACCAGCTCGACCTTCTGGAACTGGTGCTGCCGAATCATCCCGCGAACATCCTTGCCATAACTCCCCGCCTCACTCCGGTAACAAGGCGTATAGGCGCAAAAAGAGATCGGCAACTGCGCCTCCTCCAGCGTCTCGTCCCGAAAGAGATTCGTCAGCGGAACCTCCGCCGTAGGAATCAGCCAGTGATCTCCATCCTGAAACACCCCCGCCTCATACGCACCCTTGTCGTCGCAATGAAACAGATCCTCGGCAAACTTAGGCAACTGCCCCGTCCCGAACAGCGACTTCGAGTTCACCATATTCGGCGGCAGCACCTCGGTATACCCATGCTGCCCGGTATGCAGATCCAGCATGAAGTTCGCCAGCGCCCTCTCCAGCCGAGCCCCCTGCCCAAACTGCACCACAAACCGCGATCCCGAGATCTTAGCCGCCCGCTCGAAGTCCAGAATCCCCAGCGCCTCGCCAATCTCCCAGTGCGACCGGGCAGGGAAGTCGAACTCCGGTTTATCCCCCCACACCTTCACCTCGACGTTGTCATGCTCGCTCTTACCCACCGGCACATCGTCCTGCGGCAGATTCGGCAGCGTCTGCATCGTCTCCCGCAGCCGCTCATCCGCTTTCGCCGCCGTGGTCTCCAGAGACTCCAGCTCCACCTTCAAAACGCGCGTCTTCTCCGTCAGAGCGGCAGCATCCTCGCCCGCCCTCCGCAGCTTCGCAATCTCCTCGGTCAACTTGTTCCGTTGCGCCTTGAGCGTCTCCACCTCGGTGATAGCCTGCCGGCGCTCACGGTCCACCACGACAAAATCGCCCAGCGCCACCGCAGGATCCATCCCACGCGAACGCAGCTTCTCCTCAACCAAGGGCAAATTTGCCCGAACAAATCCCAAATCGATCATTCCCGCTATTCTACCGTCTCCATCCCCACCACACGCCCCGATAGTTGCTGCTTGTTTTCACGCCCTTGCTGTCGATCGTCGTGCTTCTTTGCCGTTGTTTGTTTTACGCCGTCATCCTGAACGTAGTGAAGGACCCTGTATTTCACCGCCATGTCTGCCCGTGGGATCCACGCATTAAACAAAAAGCCCCACACTCAAACGAGTGCAGGGCTTTGCTAAAAAAGAAACGAACTAGTACCGAGGCCCAGGACCACCCGGTCCACCCCCGCCCATCAAGTGCCGCACGCCGACATCATACCCACGCCGGAAGCCGTCCTTATAATCCCGTCTCAAAGACCCTCCAACAGGAGGATGACGGAACTCATCGCGGTTATTCACATTCGGCGGCCGATGGTTCTCGAAGTCGCGTCGCGCCCCTTCAATTCCATCCCGGAACCCGCGCTGCTGGACGTCACGAAACTCCCGCGGCGGAGCATCCCACCCTCCACCCGGTCCACCCTGATAATTTCCCGGCGGCGGGCCCTGCGGCGAAGCATACTGCGCTTGTACCGAGACTGCACCAGCCATAAGTCCTACCGCTAACATGCCGAAAATCTTCTTAATGTTCACTGTCGTACCTGCCTTTCAAACTGTCAGAACATACACCAGCGTCATTAGAGTAAGGAACCCCTCCCACCGTTGCTCCACCCCATCAAATCAACCCACCACCCCACAAAAGCCCTCTTCACCCAACCCCAACCGCCGGGTGCCCCATCCTTTTTGCAGTTTTATCGCAAATAGGGTGGGGTATCGTGCGAAGCGCGACCGCCTATTCCATAAAGCACCAAAGCCCGGGTGGGGAATCTCACACAAGGGCCTCCCGTTCTTCACCAACCCCAACCGCCCGGGTGCCCCATCCTTCGCGCCTTTGTCTCTAGCGAAGGGTGGGATGTAAAACTTCCCTCCTGCCTCCTTCCTCAGCCCAAACTCCCATCCGAATAAATAATCTTTAGTCTCACCCTCAAAAAACCCAGCAAAACCAAATGTCAACCCCCAAACCCACCCAACCCCAACAAAACAAACCGAATAAACTTGCAAGCGAGTTTCAGCCAATCCCATAAAATAGAAACTAGAGATCGAAAAAGAGCAGGCCGGTCCAAAACCGGGCCTTAACTCTTTAGCTGACACAAATTTGGACGCAACCCCTGCAATCTCAATAATTTGAGTCGGCGGGGTGCGCCCAACTGTGTGGAACAAAACCGCTTACACCCAGGCAAGGGGGGGAGGCCCCCCGGAAAGGAGAGAAGGATGCAAACAACAACCCGCAACCCGGCCCAACCGTTTACCCTAACCCTATGCGAAAGTGCGTCGTCGTTGCTCTTCTCTCCCTGCTGCCCTTGGTCCCCGCTGTCTCCCACGCCGACGCCTACCACGCCAAGCCCAAACTCGTCGTCATCCTCGTCATCGACCAGTTCCGCGGCGACTACCTCGACCGCTACCGCTCCGACTTCAAGACTCCCAGCGGCTTCAACCTCTTCCTCAACCGCGGAGCCCACTTCACCGACTGCTACTACGACTACGCCAACACCATGACCGCCCCCGGTCACTCCACCATCGGCACCGGAGCTTACACCGACGGCCACGGTATCTCGCTCAACGAGTGGTGGGACCTCAAGCGCTCCACGACTCACCCCGTCAGCTCCGTGGAAGACGAGCGCTACGCCGTAGTCGGCGACCCAGACTCCAAAGACGTCGGAGCCTCGCCCCGCAACCAGCTCGCCTCCACCGTCGGCGACGAGGTGGTCCTCGCCTCTGGCGGAAAGTCCAAGCTCTTCGGCATCTCCCTCAAGGACCGCGCCGCCATCCTCACCTCCGGCCACGCCTCCAACGGAGCCTTCTGGCTCGACCACGCCAGCGGCAAGTTCGTCACCTCCACCTACTGGGCCACCGAACTCCCCCCCTGGGCCCAGGCCTTCAACAACAGCGGCCGCGCCGCCCAGGCCCTCCACGAGGCCGGAGCCCAACCCGGACACTTCTATGAAGAGGTCGGAGCGACTCCTGCCTCCGTGACTTACCTCCTCGACTTCGCCAAATCCCTCGTCTCCGGCGAGCAAATGGGCCACCACGATACCACCGACGTCCTCACCATCAGCATCTCCTCCACCGACATCCTTGGCCACAAGGTCGGCCCCGACGCGCCCGAACAGCGCGCCATGATCGACGCCATCGACGTCGACCTCAACGACTTCTTCACCTGGCTCGACAAGCACGTCGACGGCGGCATGGCCAACGTCTGGGTCGCCCTCTCCGGCGACCACGGCGTAGCTCCAGTACCCGCGGTCGCAGCCAAAGAGGGAATGCCCGCTACCCCCTTCAGCTCCCCCAAGCTGATCGCGGCCCTGGAAGTCAGCCTCAACAAGCGCTACTCTCCCGGCAAATCCACCAAATACATCCTCGGCGGAGAACTCCCCTACATCCAGATCGATCCCCGCGCATTCACCGCCCTCAAGATCACCGAGGCCGAAGCCGAGCAGACCGTCGCAGACATGCTTCCCGATGCCCTCGAATCCACCCTGCCTCCAGCCCCTGAAGGCGTCAGCCAGACCCGCCTTCCCCCTCGGCCTCTCATCCGCCGCACCTACACTCGCCTCCAGATGGCCGCCGGACAGATCCCCGCGACCGACGAGGGCCGCCTCGTCCTGCACAGCTACTCGCCCAACGGCGGCTGGTACGTCATGTTGGCCCCCGGAATGTACGAGATGGCCTCCGCCTCAGGGACCAACCACTTCACCCCCTACTCCTACGACCGTCACGTCCCCCTCGATCTCTTCGGCTCCGCCTTCATCCCCGGCACCTACCACGATCGCGTCGCCCCTATCGACATAGCCTCCACGCTCGCCTCGCTGCTGCGCGTCAACCAACCCTCAGCCGCCGCGGGCCGAGTCCTCACCATGGCGATCCGCCCCGAACCAGCAGCCTCCTCCCGAACTCCAATAAAGGTGGCCCCAGCCAAGTGAGTCAGCCGCCCGTACCCGCCAAAGCCCCCAAAGCCCCCAAGGGCCCCGACATGCGAGTCACCCTCGCCGGAGTCGAACTAGCCTCGCCTGTCATCGCCGCCAGCGGGACCTTCGGCTACGGAGTCGAGTTCGAAGAGATCCTCTCCCTCGACAAGATCGGAGCCTTCGTCACCAAGGGCCTCTCCCGCGAGCCGATGGCCGGCAACCCGGCCCCACGCATCATCGAAACCCCCGCCGGAATGATGAACGCCATCGGCCTGCAGAACATGGGCGTCCAGGCCTTCATCGCCGAAAAGCTCCCCAAGCTCCGCACCATGAAGGGAGCCGTCGTCATCGCCAACGTCTTCGGCTACACCATCGAAGACTGCGTCGAAGTCATCCACGCCCTCAACGACGCGCCCGGCGTAGCCATGTACGAACTCAACGCCAGCTGCCCCAACACCAGCCACGGAGGAATGGTCTTCGGCACCGACCCCGACTCCCTCTACAACCTCGTCCTCCACTCCAAGAAGGCCGCCAAGCGCCCCTTGATGGTCAAGCTCTCCCCCAACGTCACCGACATCGGCCTCATGGCCCGCGTCTCCTCCGACGGCGGAGCCGACGCCATCTCCCTCGTCAACACCTTCCTCTCCCTCTCCATCGACATCGAGACCCACCGTCCGCGCATCGCTAACGTCACCGGCGGCCTCTCCGGACCCGCCATCCGCCCCATCGCCGTCCGCATGGTCCACGAGGTCCGCCGCGCCGTCCGCATCCCCATCGCCGGAATGGGAGGCATCGTCCGCGCCGAAGATGCCGTAGAGTTCATGCTCGCCGGAGCCACCGCAGTCCAGGTCGGCACCGCCAGCTACGCCGATCCCCGTGCCGTAGAAAACATCGCCACCAACCTGAAAAAATGGTGCACCAGCCACAATATTCCCCGCGTCTCCGAACTTACCGGCGCAGCCATCCTCTAACTCACACCGAAAGCTAAAATATCCAAGTGCCTACCGATCTCAAGCCCATTCGTCGCGCCCTCCTCTCCGTCACCGATAAAACCGGCCTCATCGACTTCGCCCGCGCCCTCGTCTCTCACAACATCGAACTAGTCTCCACCGGAGGAACCTCCAAGGCCCTCCGCGAAGCCGGACTCACCGTCCGCGACATCTCCGACCTCACCGGATTCCCCGAGATGCTCGACGGCCGCGTCAAGACGCTCCATCCCAAGGTCCACGGCGGAATCCTGCACATCCGCGACAACGCCGAGCACGTCGCAGCAGTCAACGCACACGCCATCGAGCCGATCGACATGGTCGTCGTCAACCTCTACGCCTTCGAGAAGACCGCCTCCAAACCCGGCGTAGCCTTCCACGAGATCGTCGAGAACATCGACATCGGCGGCCCCTCCATGGTCCGCTCGGCTGCCAAAAACTTCGCCGACGTAGCTATCGTCACCGCCACATCCGACTACCCGCTCCTGGCCGAGGAGCTAGCCGCGAACTCCGGCTCCCTCACCCACGCGACCCGCTGGCGACTCGCCAAACAGGCTTTCGCCACCACCGCCGCCTACGACGCCGGAATTGCCTCCGCCCTTGAGTCCATCGCCGAGCCCTCTGGCCCTGCAGTCTTCGTGGAATCCCTCCCCCAGACAATCCGCGTCATCGATCCGCTGGTCTCCACCCTCCGCTACGGCGAGAACCCCCACCAGAAGGCCGCTCTCTACACCGACGGCAGCGGCAAAGGCGTAGCCTCCGCCCTACAGCTCCAGGGCAAGGAGCTCAGCTACAACAACATCGTCGACCTCGACGCTTGCTGGGAGCTGGTTAGCGAGTTCGACTCCACCAGCGACGCTGCGGTAGTCATCATCAAGCACACCAACCCCTGCGGAGCCTCCACCGGAGCTACCGTCCTCGAAGCCTATCGCCGCGCCCTCGAGGCCGATCCCGTCTCCGCCTTCGGTGGTGTCCTCGGCATCAACCGTGAGGTAGACGGCGAAGCCGCGGAGGAGATCGCCAAGCTCTTCGTAGAAGCCATCGTCGCCCCCTCTTACACCCCAGAGGCCCTGGCTCGCTTCGCCTCCAAGAAGAACCTTCGCCTCCTCCAGATCACGCCTGCCGATACCCCTCGCGTCCTCAAGCAGGTCTCCGGCGGTTTGCTCGTTCAGGACGCCGACCGCCTTCGCATCGCCGAGGCCGATCTCAAGATCGTCACCGAGCGCCAGCCCACCCCCGAAGAGCTCCGCGCCCTCCTCTTCGCCTGGCGCATCTGCAAACACGTCAAATCAAACGCCATCGTCTACGCCCGCTTCTCCCAGGGTCACGGTCAGACCGTCGGAATCGGCGCAGGGCAGATGAGCCGTGTCGACGCCGCCCGCTTTGGCGCGATGAAGGCCATCCTGTCGCTCACTGGCAGCGTAGCCGCCTCCGACGCCTTCTTCCCCTTCGCGGACGGCCTTGAAACAGTCGCCGAAGCCGGCGCCACTGCCGTAATCCAGCCCGGAGGTTCGGTCCGCGACGCCGAGGTCATAGAGGCCGCCAACAAACGAGGCATAGCCATGGCTTTTACAGGAATACGACATTTTCGCCACGGATAAATGTGCTGAAAGCGCTGATAATAGGAGGAAGGCCCTCGCACCACGGCTATAATCACGGAAATCCGGGCCAGGCTGTACGAGTGGTCTTCCTCGGTGCTGCATCCAATACTGTAACGGTACCGTCTAAAAGGTGTCTTTCGTTCTGTTTCAGTACAGGCCAACAACGGCCGAGGAAACCACACTTCATGACCTTGTCTCAGCGCGCACCCCGTCTTCGCCCCTTCGGTCTTCTTTCGGCGTCCGCCCTTGTTCTTTTTACGGCTTCAACTTTGTACGCCGAAAAACCGGTTCCGCAAGCGGCAGCACCCCAGATCCAAGATCGTTCCGCTGCCTACTATCACTACGGACTCGCACACCTCTACGAGGATCTAGCCGTCAACGCTGGTCGATCCGACTACGCGACCCAGGCCGTCGAGGAGTACAAGCTCGCCCTCACCGCAGATCCCGACTCGCCGCTCCTCCAGGACGGACTCGCCGACCTCTACTTCAAGATCGGCCGCATCCGCGAGGCAGTCACCGCCGCGCAGGAGCAGGTTAGCCGCAACCCGAATGACATCGACGCGCACACCCTTCTCGGCAAGGTATATCTCCGCTCTTTGGGAGATATGCAAAGCGCTCAGTCCGGCCAGATGCTGCAACTCGCCATCGCGGAGTACGAAAAGCTAGCCCAGCTCAAGCCCAACGACGTTGAGGTCCACCTTCTCCTGGGTCAGCTCTACGGCTTCAATCACGACTCCGCCAAGGCGGAGCAGGAGTTCAAGGCCGCTCAGAAGATTGACGCGAACTCCGAAGAGGTCGTCCTCAACATGGCGCGCCTCTACAGTGAGCAGGGCGATGCCCAGCGCGCCGCGGATACTCTCAGCTCCGTCCCCGTCGGAGACCGTTCGGCACGGATCGAGTACGCCCTCGGCATCAGTTACGATCAGCTCCACAAGTCCAAGGAGGCTATCGACGCCTACCGCCGGGCCTGCGATCTGGATCCCGACAACGTCGACTCCCAGCGTGGTCTAGCTAACGCCCTCCTCGCCGACGGTCAACTGGACGAAGCTCTCAAGAACCTCAACGCCATCGTCGCAGCCGAGCCCCAGGACGCCGTCTCCCAAATCCACATCTCCGAGATTCAGCGCCGGCAAGGGCACTACGATGAGGCGCTCGATACCCTCAAGAAGGCCAAGCCGCTCGCGCCTGACTCTCTCGAACTTACCTATAACGAAGCCTTGATCTACGACTCTCTCGGCCGCTACGACGAGGCCACAGCGGTTCTCGTCAAACTTCTCGAGGGCTCCGCTCATACCGACGGCAAGTACTCCGACGCCGAGAAGGCCAACCGCGCAATCTTCCTCGATCGCCTCGGAATTATCTATCGCGAGCAGAATAAGACCACGGAAGCGGTAGCGGCTTACAAGCAGATCCTCGATCTGGGTGGCGACTTCGTCAAGAGCGGTTATCAAGGCGAGATCGACTCCTATCGCGACGCTCATCAGTGGAAGGAAGCGACCGCTGTCGCTGCCGATGCCGCGAAGGCTCTTCCCAAGGATCGTCAGGTTCAGTTGATGTACGCAGGCCAGCTTGCGGATATAGGACATCTCGAGCAGGGAATCACCCTGGCTAACGCTCAACTCGCTCCCGCACCCGGCAATCCGGACGACCGCGACGTCTATCTCGCTCTCGCTCAGATTTATACTCGTACCAAAAACTTCAAAGGCGCCTCCGAGCAGATCGAAAAGGCTTCCGCTCTCGCAATGCGTCCTGAAGAAAAGCTTTACGTCAGCTTCCTCCGTGGAACTCTTTACGACCGCGAAAAGATGTACGACCAGGCCGAGGCCGAGTTCCGCAAAGCGCTCGTCATCGACCCGAACAATGCGACCGTATTGAACTATCTCGGTTACATGTTTGCCGACCGCGGCGTCAAGCTTCCCGAGGCTCAGGCCCTGATCCGCAAGGCAGTCGATCTGGATCCTCAGAACGGCGCTTTCCTCGACTCTCTTGGCTGGGTTCAATTCAAGTCCGGCCAGTACGCCTTGGCGGAAGAGAACCTCCGCAAGGCGAACGAACGGATCAATACCGACCCCACTGTCCACGATCACCTCGGCGAGGTCTATGAGAAGACCGGCAAGCTCAAGCTCGCCGTCGCTCAATGGGAGCGCTCCATGACCGAGTACGCCCGCTCTCTTCCGGCGGACGCTGATCCTGCCGACGTATCCAAGGTTCAGCGCAAACTCGAAAACGCCCGGGTCAAGCTGGCCAGGGTCACACCGACAGCCGATAAGACGGCAAAATAGCGAAACGCCATCGCCGCAATCCTTCCCTGGATTGCGGCAGACTCTCACCCATCCGAGACCGCCGCTGTCCGCTTCGAACGGACCAGCGGCGTCTCCGTATCACGCACCGGATTCGTTACACTTATTAGAGAACATGGCAGGTCCACTCCAACTCTGTGCCGTCACAGGAGATGAGCACAACCCTCTCCTTGCACGGGTCTATCCCGCGCCCTCCCGTGCGTCGCGCACCTCCTTCCAGCGCGACCGGGAGCGCATCGTGCAGGCTCGCGCCTTTCGTCGCCTCGCCGGCAAGACTCAGGTCTTCACCAGCCGCGCCTCCGACCACTTTCGCAGCCGCCTCACCCACACCATGGAGGTCGCGCAGATCGCCCGCGCGACGGCCTCCACCCTCGGCCTGAACGAGGACCTCGCCGAGACCTTGGCTCTCGTCCACGACATCGGACATCCTCCCTTCGGACACGCGGGCGAGCGAGCCCTCGACGAATGCCTGAAGCGCCACGGACGCCGCTTCGACCACAATCTCCATGCTCTCCGCATCGTGGAGCACTTTGAGCAGCGCTACGCAGCCCACCGCGGCCTCAATCTCACCCTCGGCGTACGCGAAGGCATCATCAAGCACTCCCGCGACTACAGCGCGGAGCAGCACCCCGAGCTAGCCTCCTACTTCCTCGGCGAGCGCCCGCCCCTCGAGGCTCAGATCATCGACCTCGCCGACGAGATTGCCTACCTGACCGCCGACTTAGATGACGGCGTAGAGTCTGGCCTCCTCGACATCAACCACATCTGCGACAACGTCCAGATTCTGGCCCGCTGTTATAGCGCTGTCGCCAAACAGCACGTAGGAGTAGATCAGAAGTACCTCTTCAACGAGGCTCTGCAGTTGATGCAGAACATCCTCACCGACGACCTCATCCACACCACCCTCGAGAACACCCGAGTGCTGGGCGCGACCTGCTTGGACGACATCAGGAGCCACCCTTCGCGGCTGGCCATCTTCTCCCCGCAAGTGGAAGCGGAGCGGCTTCAGGAGAAGCAGTACCTCTACGACACCCTCTATACCTGCACCGTACTCGAAAACGAGCACGACAAGGCCGAAGAGGTCGTGACCTCTCTCTTCAACTATTGGATCGAAGAGCCCGAAGAGCTTCCCCCCTCCTACTTCGAAGAGGTCCAGACCGAAGGACTCGCCCGTACCGTCGCCGACTACATCGCGGGCATGACCGACACCTTCATCCTCCTGCAATACGCCGAGATCAAACGCACGATCCGTCGCTAGAGCGAATCCGAAGACCGTAGAGGCATGCCATCGCCTCCAGTGGTTGTCAGTGAAGTGAGATTCTTGGTCATTGCCAAGACAAGATGAGACCAGATGTTCCGTTAAGGGACTGGGATCATTGTGAAACGAATCCTCTTGCGGCATTGATCTTAATTTCACGAAATTATTCGCACCCATCTCCAAAACTCTATTGACGGTCGCGAGTTTTGCGCTTATCGTTTCGGTCGTTCTTAAACCAATAGAGAGACAGTTTCTTCATGAGCTACACCTCTGTCCGGAACGCGCGAATCTTACCCACCGACCATCCTGCACAACCGCATAAATTGTCTTCGCTTAGTACAAGCTGACCAGGCAACACGCCTGAATCAAGAGCGCCTGTCTTTAGGCAGAACCATGGATGAAAACCTTTGAGGGAACCAATGAAAGCAGAAAAGCTTATGCGCACTCCAGCAATCCATTGCGCCCGGATCGCGGTCTTGATTCTGGTTGGTCTTCTCGCTTCGCCCGCGAACGCCCAAGCCAATCCCGATGTGCAGGTCCTGCTGGATGGCGCGCCCGCGGCGGTCGGTACCTACTCGTTCCCATTTCCATCGGGTTCGTCAGGACTCGTCCTCGATAACGGTCTCGTTCGATTTACCTTCAACGGAAAGAACGCCACGTCGAAGACCATGCTGGCACTCTCCATCGTCGCCAACGGCCAGGAGCTCGCGCCGCTTGACGGGCAAAATTCTTTCTACGTCGACGCCAGCGGCGGCACACCCAGCCTGTCCTGTTCCCAAGTCAAGATACTACGCAACTCCGCAGACCTGGTCGAAGTAGCCTTTGTCGATACGACCACAGCGACTCTGCGCCCCGAACATCACCTCATCATGCGTCGCGGTAAACGCGGTCTCTACGGCTATGTCATCGAGACCGCCGCCAGCGCGTTCAGCATCAGTGAGCTTCGCGTCGTTACCCGTTGGAATCGCACGCTCCTCGATCACGTCTTCAACTGGGAGCGAGGCAGCCCGGACGCGCCTGGCACAGCATTGAACGGCCAGCAGCCTACCTACGCGTACCTGGCGACTCAAACCAACATCCAGGATGAGACATGGCGGGTCGATGGCATCAACAATCCTGCTCTGCCCCCTCCCGATAGCAACTCTGGCAACCTTCCCAACGGCTACGTCTATACGAAGTACAACTGGTCTCTCTACCATCACGAGAACCCTATGTTCGGCCACTATGGTCACGGCTATGGAGCCTGGCTTACACCGTTGGGAGGCGTCACGGATCAGACGCTCGCCGCGTTTTATGGAGTCGGTCCCAATCACCAGGATCTGGCCGTACACCAGGACGGAATTGTCTTGAATTATTTTGGAGCGAACCACTACGGTCTGCCCAGCTACCCTCTGCCCGCTGGCTATAAACGCCTCTATGGCCCCTGGTACTTCTTTGTGACGGTTGGAGACCCCGTCAATCCGCAGAGTGTCCTTCGCGATGCCTACGATGTTGCGCAGGAAGAGATCGCCGAAAATCGTGCAGGCTCCGATTGGATGAATGATCCTCTCTACCCAACGCCGGCGCAGCGCACGACCGTCACAGGCCATCTGCAGATCGCCGACGGAAGACCGGCTGATGGCTTCTGGGCTCTGCTCTCCACTCAGAACGTCACCGACGTCTACACCATTCACGAGCCCACTTACTTCGTAAAGACCGACGCCAATGGCAACTTCACCATTCCTGGTGTCCCTCCGCCATGGGCTCCCGGCACGACGAACCCCGGGAGTTACACTCTCTACATCTTTGCCAGCAAGGGCTCCATTACGGACCAGTACAAACAGACCGGCATCACCTTTAGCGGACCTACAGCAGATCTCGGCACTATCGCGTGGACTCCGACCAATCGCACCACCTTCCTGTGGCAGATCGGCAAAGCCGATCGCATGGGCGGAGAGTTCGCTCTGGCGACGAATCCCGCCGACGGATCGAACCCCCGCGCCTATGAAAAGCCATCGCAGATACCAGGAACGCTGACGTATACCGTCGGCAGCAGTTGGGAGCCGAAGGACTGGTACTACGCACAGACCAACGCTGGCACCTGGACCATCAACTTCAACCTCTCTCGTCTCTATACCGGAACTGCCTTTCTCACCGTCTCAAGCTCGATGCAGCAGGGCAGTGCGCCCACGGTGGCCGTCAATGGCTCCTCCGCCGGCATCACCGGTTCGTTGCCAACCAATAACGACTCCACCATCGCTCGGCAGACCGATCGCAGCGGATATCCACGCTTGGCCACTCTTTCCTTCCCCGCATCACGGCTTGTAGTCGGCGCTAACACGATAACGCTCACGCGTGGCGCAGGCTCGGCGGCCGGAAACGGCCTGGGCTGGGACACCTTTGTCATGGAGGTCAACGAAGGCATCTCGCCTCCGGCAGCTCAACTCGCCGGCCAGGTGGTGGGCATTACCGGCACCTCCACAAGCAACGTCGTAACGCTGCAGATCAACAATACTGGCGCGGGAGACGCGAACGATGTTCGTCTGGATGGCTTCACCTTCCCACAAGCGGGCGCCTCTGATACACCAGCCATTACCGGTCGAGACCCCAATCGATTTCCTGTTCCGATCGTCAACAATATTCCCGCGGGAGGCTCGACGACAGCAACCGTTCAATTGGATTTCAAGAACGTTCCGCACTCCGGTTTCAATGCGGTGATTCCATTCAGCGCCAACGGCGGCAGAGTCCGGGGCAAAGTAAATGCCAGCGTATCGCCCGTCATCGCTGGGAGTGTCAATCTGGTGACCACCTCCACCATCGCAAAGCAGGGAGACGGCAGCTACCTGGGAACGGTGAAGATCACCAACCTGGGCAGCGGAACAGCGCAAAACGTGCAGTTGACGAGTGCAGCTCTGGGTGCGGCGGCAGGATCGGCCGTGCCGAACATGATCGGCAATATCGCACCCGGCGGTGGCCCGGCAGTCGTCACTGTAGTGTTCCCCGCAAGTGCAGGCGCTACGGGCGCAGCCGTGCTTGAAAAGTTCTCAGGAAGCTATACCGGTGGAACCTTCAGTGGCACGCTGCGCTGGGTCTTGCCATAGAGAGGCCAATCCATCCCGAATCGCAGATCACTCTGAGGCCGCCTGCTTGATAAGGCGGCCTAGAGCTTCCTCTAACGCGCGAGTCAAATCTTCTGGTTCTACCGCTTCATCCATCGCAATAGGATCTCCGATCCGAATCGTAAGCTGTCCCGAACGAAACCAACGACCGTCTCGCCGCATCTTCCCTAGGCCTATCAGAGCTATCGGAAGAACGGGGACTTGTGAGTCGTGCGCCAGCAGGCCAATGCCCGGGCGAAAGGACGCCATCTCTCCGTCGTCGCTGCGATGCCCCTCCGGAAAGATCAGCACTGAATAGCTTCGATCGAGAGCTCGACCCGCATAGGCAAAACTACTCCGAAAGCCGCGCAGTCGCGGAAGAGGAAACGTGTTGAAGAGCCCAGTGATCAGCCAATACGCAAACGGAGCAAGAGCGTTCCTCCACCAGTCTCCTTGATTGCGTCCCTTCCGGAAGTCCAGCAGCATCTCTCCAGCCATCGCAACGCTGACGCGCCGCCGTAGCCGGCCAGGAAGTGCATACAGAATCAGAGCCCCATCGTATGCCGTGACGTGATTTGCAATCAGCAGAAAAGGCCCGGCAGGCAGGGAAGTGAGATCGTTCACTATCTTCGGCGCAGCCAGAAACCAAACGAGTGGACGCATGACCAACTCCACAAACAAGACTCGTACGATCTGCACGGGAAGCGCCCAGGGCCACTCGGGATAGATATGCTCACTGGCGATAGTGCCTACTTGTTTGGGAGCTTTGTGCGATGAGGCCTTCGGTTTGGTCTGCTGCTCTGCTAGGTCTGTCGATTCGTCGGAAGCAATGCTGATCGGAGGATGACTCGTGTAAGCCGATGACGCGGACTCGACCAAGGTGCGAAGTTCTTGAAGTGTCTCTACCTCCGCCATAACATCATCCGAGAGCTCAACTCCAAGCCTCTGCTCCAGAGTCGACTGCAATTGCACTCTGCCAAGGCTATCGAGGTGCAAATCCTCCGAGAGCCGACGAGTAGCATCTCCGCTCGCAACTGGCTCACCGGTGATGGACTCGATAACCCGAAGCAACTCATCTTTGTTGTAGCCGTTAACCTCTTCCAGGGAATGCTTACTCTGATTGAGAGCTGTGCAAGCCCACTCAGCCACCGCACGGCGCAGAAGCTTCCCTGTGGAGGTATACGGAAAGCTAAGCTCAGGCCAACGCAGGAAGCGGCGAATCTCCTGAAAAGAAGCTAACCGGTCGTTGGCACGCCGGACCGCGGTTTGTAACTCGGCATCATCGCCCGAGAAGAGTACAACCGCGACCGGCTCAGAGCCTCCGCTGGCCTCGCAGGACACCACCACGCACCCTCGCACGCCCTCTTGATTCGAAAGCGCGTTCTCAAGATCGGCTGGATGGATGTTCATGCCCGAAGCGGTAACAATGACATCCCCCTTTCTTCCAACGAAGCGGAGGTCGCCGTTTTCATCCTGCTCTGCGAGATCGCCGGTAGCAAGCCATTGTTCTTCGCGCGGCTTCATCTCTCCGCCCTGCCACGTCGCAGCAGAAAGCATGCCTCCACGCACCAGAATCTCGCCGTTCTCAAGGCGTAGCTCTCGCCCGGGAAGCGCCTTGCCGATCGTTCCGCGGCTGATATGCAACGGATGATTGAGAGTGATCAGCGCAGCCGTCTCCGTCATGCCGTACCCCTGGATAAGTGCGAAGCCCAGAGAGTTCCAGAAGCGCTCCAGGTCCGCGGATAACGTGGCTCCGCCACAGATGAAGGCCCAGAACTTCAAGCCGAAAGCGCGATGAACCCGTCGAAACCGCCACCAGCGCTTCCATGCCGGCAGACTTTGAGACCCATCGAGTTCTGCTCCAAGCTCAGGGAAGCGGCTCTGCAGATGCACACGCAGCAGATGCAGCACTCGCGGAACGGCAACCAACACGGAGATCCGTTCGCGATGAATGACCTCCACCATGCGAGCCGGCTCCAACTGCGACTGAAAATGCACCTCCGCAGCCAGCAGACAGGGAATGTAGAGACCCATGAACTGCCCAAACACATGACTCAATGGGAGTGTGTGAAGAAAGCGGAGCGGATGCACCACGCGCTCGTACTTACTATACTTAACAATCTCCTCTTCAATAGGACCAAGGCTCGCCAGCACATTGCCATGCGTATGCACGATTCCCTTTGGCTCGGAGGTCGTCCCTGACGTAAAGACGATCTGAAATGGAGTCTCCGATTTAACCGTTGGATGAACGTCAAACAAGGCCCGCTCGGGCAGGCTTCGATCGAAGTCAGAGAAGCTCAACTGAGAAGTCCCAGCTCCTAACGTCCTTATCAACGCTGCGTCTCCAACGATCAGCTTTGGAGTAGTGTCTGCGATCACCCGGTCTGCAAATCCACATACCCCAGCCGCATCCAGAGGAACGACGACAACACCGCGCAAGAGACACCCGAAGAAGGTGCCCACCCACTCTGCACAGTTCTCTCCCCAGAGAACCACACGTTCGCCCGGTGCAATACCTTGCCGCTCAAGCTCTGCGCTGAAGCGCCCAGCCAAAATGGCAAGATCCTTATAGCTCGTTCGGTAAGTCCGGTTCCCACGGTGCAACACAAGAGCCGTCTCATCTCCATGATCGCGGAACTCTGCAACGAGACTGGCAAGATGCAAACGCATAGCTGGCGGCTTCACTCTTCCATACAGCGAGAGAGCTCCAACGGCAACCGGACTACTCCGCTTTGGCGCTCTCTGTCGATAGGGTTCGTGTCTCAAGACTCTTGAGTGTCTGCCTGCTCAAAGGACGCTCATGCAGCAGAAGCTCCGCGGCCCTCACCTTGGGATTCGCATGGAACCAATTCTGGAACGCGTTTCCGCATAGCAGGTTGGTGATCGCGAGTAATGACATCCCCTGGTGATGCGCCATCCACGACCGCACCATCTGTGGCTCGCCCCCATCGATATAGTCGGCAGCTTCATAGAAGCCGTAGCCTCCAATCCAACCCATACCGGCCATTCGGTGCAGGTTTGAGAGAGCCTCCTCCCGGCCGAAAGGCAACGCCAGGAAGGTGGAGTATGGCGAGATGATGGGTCCGTCCTCTGCTCCATACTTCAGTGCAAGCTCAGGAATGCCCCACGCCTGATATCCATACCGCCCCTGCGGATCGGTCTTGGCAAAACCCGACTCTGAGATGCCCCAGGGAATCCCGCGAACATGCTGCCGTTGTATCGCAACAGAAGACTCGAGCGAGCGCGAGATTAGAGTATCCGGAAAGCTGCGCATCCACAGCGTAGGCATCAGGTACTCGAACATCGTGCCGGTCCAGGAGAGCAATGCCGCCCGTCCCTTGACCAGCGAGTGGGTTCGATCGAGCCGGAACCAAGCCTTCTGTGGAATATCGCCACTCGCCACCGCCAGGAACGATGCGATCCGAGCCTCTGAGGCAAGCAGGTCGTAACAGGCGGAGTGAATCTCCTGCGTCTGCCCATCGAATCCGATTGAGAGTAACTGCCGCGACTCCACAAAGAGAAAGTCGTACCGCATCGCATCCGCATGCCGCTCTGACTCCTGCAGAATACGGTGGACGCTCCCATCCAACTGCGTAATGCCGGCAATCGCATCCGGCATCAGCGTCCGCAGCGCGACCGCCAACTCGCGTTCTGACGAGCCGTCCGAAGCGGAGGCCGCCAGCTCACTCAATCGCGAGTCCATCGCATGCGCGTACTGCACAGCACGCTCCAGCGTCGGAATCACTGCATTATCAGGGTCGCTGAAGTGCAGCACCCCGAACAGCGGAGTGAACTGCGGCAGCAACCACGGAGTGCATGTACTCACGAACGCAGCCAAAGCGTCGCGCCGCCGGATCATCTCCTGCTCTTGCCAGCCGGTGATAGACTCCTGCGAAGTGTTCGCCTGCAACACCGCCGGCTCCGACTCCTGCCACTGAATCAACCAGGCCACGGCCTCTCGAAGAGAAGCATCCTCCTGGAACGATGGCGCCTTGCTATTCCGCTCGTTTCGCTGCAACATCCGCACCAGCGAGACGAAAGACTGCATATCCAACAGCGGAAGCTTCAGCAGCTCAAGCGTCCCACCATGCAGCGCATAGAACGACGCCGCCAGATTACCGCTGTCGACAGTAGATACGATATGAGGCGCGATAGGCCGCAGCGTCTCAATGTCGTACCAGTTATAGATATGCCCGCGCTGCTTCTCAAGACGATCATAGGTGGCAAGCGTCTCCGAGGTGGCAAGCGCAAACTCAGGCAGAGTAAGGAAGCCAAGGCGAAGCGCAGCCTGACGCGCATTTAGCAACATGCCGAGATTGGTCGGAGACAGCTTGCGAACCTGATGCAACCCCTTCTCTTCAACGTTGTCCGGAATCAGCCAGTGATTTTCAGCTCCGCCAAACTCCCCAAAGTAGCGCCAGATGAGAAGTGCCTGCTCCTCCAGAAAGCGCTGCTCTTTAGCAGGCAGAGCCCCGGCGACCTTACGAGGCGGAGAGTTTAGCCATCCCGCGATGATCGGAGCCAACGCCCACAGGAACAGAATCGGCCCGGCAACATAGAGTGCCCGATAGTGCACCAGCGCCACAACTCCACCCAGCACAAAAGAGACCAGCGGACAAAGCTGCAGATAGAGATCTAGCGTACTGCCCGATTTACCAGTCTCAGCCTGCGCCGCAGTCTCCCACTCCAGCAGCCGCTTGCCTGTCACAAACCGCCGCACGAGCGAGCGCGTAATCGCATCGAGAGAGAGCAACGTCTGGTGAGGGATGAAGACCAGCGTAAGAAGATGGAAGCCCAGCGACGCGAAGAAGGTCCGAAAGCCATCCATCGCTCCTGCCGTACTCAGCTTGAGAGCAGCCCGGCCCAGGTTGAATCCAAGCTGCACAAACACCGGCACCAACATCAACGCCAGCGTGACCAGCGTCCAGTACAGCGCGCCGCCTGGCAAAAACAGCCAGCCCGAGACCAGCAGCAGAAAAGTAATCGGCTCAATCAAGCTGCGCCGCAGATTGTCGAAGATCTTCCATCGCGAGATCGTGCTGATGGGGTTGGAGACCGACTTACCCGACTCATCCGGCACCTTGCTGAACAGCCACTGCGTAATCTGCCAGTCGCCCCGAACCCAACGATGCTTCCGTCGCGTATGAGCAGAGTAGTGCGATGGATAGTCGTCGATCACCTCAATATCCGTAGCAAGTCCCGCCCGTGCATACGCACCTTCAATCAGGTCGTGCGAGAGCAGGGCATTGCGCGGGAATCGGCGGTCCAGCACCAGGTGCAAGGTCGAGACCTCATAGATCCCCTTGCCGGTAAAGATGCCCTCTCCGAACAGATCCTGGTACACATCGGACACCGCACGCGTATAGATGTCATAACCCGTCTCGCCCGAGTAGAGTGCCGCCAGCCGCGACCGCGACGCCGAAGACACACTCACCCCCACCCGGGGCTGCAGAATCCCATAACCTGCCGTAACGATGCGACGCCGCGGATCGACGATCGCCTGGTTCAGCGGATGCGCCATTGCGCCAATCAAGCGTGCGGCAGTGCCTCGCGGCAACTGCGTGTCGGAGTCCAGCGTAATCACATACCGAACCTTCTGCAGCACATGAACCGGTCCCGCCTTCAGCGGAAAGCTATCGAACTCCCCCAGCAGCAGCTTATTCAGATCCAGCAGCTTGCCACGCTTGCGCTCCCACCCCATCCACACGCCTTGCCGTGTATTGAAGACCCTATGCCGATGCAGCAAGAGGAAGCAGCCTGCGTTCTCCGCGCCATACTTGCCGTTCAGCTCATCGGTAAGATGGATCGCCAGCTCGACCAGGCTATTGCGATCCTCCGGCTGCGGCCGCTCCTCCGAATCCGGCAAGTCAGTCAGCAGACCGAAGTGAAGATGAGGATCGTGGTTGGAAAGATACCGCGCCTCCAGGTCCTCGAACATCTCCCGTATCTGCGCCTCATGGATCAGCAGCGTAGGCACGACAACGAAGGTGGTCTCCTCTTCCGGAATCCCCTTCGCAAAATCCAGCTTCGGCAACGCCCGCGGAGCCAGCATTGCGCTCACCGCGTTATTCACCAGGTCGGATGCACCCTGCGTCGCCGGCAGCAGTGCCAGAAGTAGAGTCCCCATCACCGGTAGGAACTCATGATGCGGCACCAGCGGAGCAATGAACGCCGCAATCAAACCGATCGACAGAACGTAGATCCCGAAGATGTACACATCGACATTGTTCTTCCGCAGAAAGCTCCGCAGCCGCTCCTTAGGAGGAGCGTGATAGCCGATACGCCGAGAAAGCTCCTCGAAGCCCTCCTCGAAGAGGTAGTAGCCAACATGCGACATACGCAGCGTAAGCCGCGGATTACTCCCAGACCGCGCCGCTGCCTCCCGCGTCATCTTGAGCACTACCTGCGCCAGCTCAGTCTCGCTGCAGTCCGAGTCCTTGGCCAGCTCGGCGACACGCTGCCTGTAGGTGCCGCGAGTCTCCTCCTCCATGCGCGCATACGCGCCCGCCGGATCCTCCGCAAGCACTCCGTTGAACGCCACCACCTGCTCCAGCAGCAACTGCCACTCGAACTGATTCAGACGCCTCATGCTATGGATCGGCGCGGAAAAAGGCGACTCCTCAATCGAAGGCATCGGCCCTGCACTCGGCGCATAGGCCTCATCGGCCCGGTCGAGAATGAACTCCAACTGCGCGAGCTTCAGCGCACCGGGAAGCAAGAGCACCTCGGCCAGCAGCAGCGGATCCTCCCGCTGCACAACGCCGATATAGAGCGCGAGAGACTCCTGCGACCAGATACCCTCCGCAGCCGCGATATATTCCTCCGCCAGATTCACCACACGAGGCACTGCTCCGTCCGGCACCTTGACATAGGGAACCTTCTCGAACTGCCTCCGGCTCGCGGTCAGCCCCGTAAGCACCGCCTCGAACATGCGGCCGCTCTCCAGGAACTCCAGCGTCGGCGTCAACTCTTGTGACGTCACCAACGCCTTGCAGGCGCGTAGCCGTTCCGCAAGACGAAGCAGCAATTTCTTCAGACGCGCATCGAGATCGGCCGCCCGCTTGGCAGGCTGTACCTGCTGCATCTTCGTTGCCAGATGAGCGGCATGGTCTCGTAGCACGTCATCGGAGACGAACGGGCGCTCCGGCAAGCCGGCCACCTTCAAATCGGATACTGGTGCCGTCGGAGGAAGCAACTGCTCCGTCCCTGGATTGTTTTCAAGCTCGGGCATGAATCCTTTCCAATTACCTGCAGACTTAACGATAGCTCGCGGCTTGCATCTCGAACATCTGTGCGTAGAGTCCGCCGGAGCTCATCAATGTTTGATGATTCCCCTCTTCGATCAATCGGCCCTCTGACAGGACCACAATCCGGTCCGCGATCCGAACCGTGGAAAAACGATGCGAGATCAACAGCGCCATCTTTCCCTGCGTCAGCTCTGCGAACCGTTCGAACACCTCAAGCTCGCTTCGTGCGTCCAGCGCCGCCGTCGGCTCATCGAGGATCAGCAGTTGAGCCTCACGAAGATACGCTCGCGCCAGAGCCATCTTCTGCCACTCTCCGCCAGAGAGCTCGACACCGCCCTCAAAACGCCGCCCTAGGATCTGATCATAGCCATGCTCCAGCTTTTTCACCACAGTATCCGCAAGGCTCTTGTGCGCTGCTATCTCGATCGCCTCCCGCTGCTGCACCTTGTTGACGCTCCCGACCGCGATATTGTCGAGCGCGCTCATCTCGTAGCGCATGAAATCCTGAAAAATAACTCCGATCTCGCGATGCAGATCCTCCACCGAATAGTCCCGCAGATCGACTCCGTCCAGCAGAATCTGCCCCTCCGTCGGATCGTAGAGCCTCGTGATCAACTTCACGATCGTAGTCTTCCCCTGGCCGTTCTCGCCGATCAGCGCGACCCGCTCCCCCGGAGCCAGCGTAAAGGTGAAGTCGCGCAATACCGTGCGCGACGTCCCCGGATAAGTAAAGGATACGTTGCGGAACTCGAAGCCCCTCTTGATCGGACGCGGCGCCGGCAAGGCATTCGGCTTGGAGGCGACCGTCCCCTTCATCTCGAAGAAGGCGACCAGATCCGTCAAAAACAGCGCCTGGTCCGCAATTCCCGAGGCCGTAGAGAAGACCTGCTGCAGATTCGAGCTCGCCTGCTGGATCGCCGTCGTAAGGAAGGTGAACTGCCCAATATCGTAGCCGCCCTGGATGGTCCTCCAGATGACGTAAATATAGGCACCGTAGTAGCCCAGCGTCCCGATAATCCCCAGCAGCCCCCCCACAATCAGCTTGGAGCGGGAGAGAGCGACGTCCTCACGGTAGATCTGGTTGGCCAGCACCTGGAAGCGCTCGGTAAAGAAGGTGCTAAGCCCGAAGAGCTTGACCTCTTTTGCACCCTCCCGGCTGCCCGCGACCTGCCGCAGATAGTCCATCTGCCGCTTCGCCGGAGTCTGCCGGAAGTTCTTCGCATATCCCAGAAAGGCATAATGGGTCTCGCCCAGGAACGATGGCAAAACTCCCGCCGCCAGCAACAGCACCAGCCAGGGCGAAGCCCACGCCAGCGCCACCGAGAAGATCACGGTGGTGATCACCTGCTGCAGCAACCGGCCCATCTGCTGGATCATCGCCAGACGATCCGTCGCCTGCACCCGCGCCCGCTCCAGCCTGTCGTAGAAGACCGGATTTTCGTAGGTCGTCAGGTCCAGCCGCGCGGCCTGCTCCATCACCTTCACGCTGACGTACTGCGTATAGCTGTTCGCGAGGAGCGAATCGGTGTAATCCACCGCCCGCGTTATCAGACCTAATCCGACGTTGAGTCCGACCTCGATCCCGACCAACTGCCAGAAGTGCGGGGAAAGAGGACGTCCCCGAAGCACATCCGCGATGCCGTTGATGATGTATTGGGCGACCTTCGCAATCAGGAACGGCAGGGAAGCGACGACAAGCCGCAGCAGTATTCCCCAGCTCACCGCCCCTTTGCTCGATTCCCAGAGGATATGCAGTACAGGCGGCATGTTCCGCAGCGCCCGTAGACGATCGCGCCATGGACTCGTGGCGCCTACACTTTCAGCGGTTTTGTCCATAAATTTCTGCTTGGCTCCCCACGCTCTCTAGCTAGTCCGATGCTGGCTGCCTTGGTCAGGTTGGTTCGCCGATGGCTGCAGAATCTCGCGGTAATTGGCGTCCCCGACAAGATTCGAACTTGTGTTGTCGCCCTGAAAGGGCGGTGTCCTGGGCCGGGCTAGACGACGGGGACGCGATGAATTGGCGGTAGCGCCCACATTCCGCTACCAGGGTCAACGCTAACAATATCTCTACCCCCTGTCAAAGCTTCGTCCCGGCAGATTGAGGCGGAATTTATGATAGAAAAGAGCGTAGCCACTCTCTCCAATCTCTTTCGGCCGCGGCCCCAGGTACTGGGTCGTCGGTATACCTCATTGCTGGTCTCATAATCTCATGCATAACCAAGCCATGCGTGATCGGCCTCTTCGTAGTCAGTGGAGCGGCGACGGTGCCACAGTTCGACAAAGAAGCGTTAAGAATCCATCAATTCCGTCCCTGTCCTCACTTCGCTGTCGCCGAAGCGCAAGATTGGCGGACTTATAGACGGTACGATCCTAGCCCGCCGCTCAGGGAACTCTTATATTCTCCCCTTTCCGTCGCTTGACGGTATCCCAGGAAGCTTTGAAGAAAATTCCCGAAAAATCATTGCGCACCCTTAACTGCCTTAGTTCATCTAAGTAAAGAAACCTCTACTTGTTACATGCTTTCTTCCCGGCGGGATCCGCCTATTGCACCGCTTTGTCATGCTCTCAGGTTGGTAATGTTTATCGAGAAACCATGCAGAAGCTGCAATAATTGGTAACCTCCCGGGTCATTCGTATGCCTTCCGACGCCTCGGCTAAACTGAAGAGCGGCCACGGCCTCGATTCGGAAAAGTTTTTGATGTATCGCTTTTGAAAGATTAAGGAGAAGCACTGTGTCACAGACCCTCCAGACCCGTCGCACCCTGCCCGTAGCTCAAATTGCGTTCGGCAGCGTACTTGCATTTCTTATTGTTGGCTGCAAACCTGCCGCTCCTCCTCCGCCCGCCATGCAGGCTATGCCCGTTCAGGTCGCTCCGGTCACACTCTCGCCTGTACCGAACTCTGACGTCTACGTCGCGACCATCAAGAGCCGGCGCTCTGCCACCATGCAGCCCCAGGTGGACGGCAATTTGACCCGTATCTATGTTAAGTCTGGCGACTCGGTCAAAGCCGGCCAGATTCTCATGCAGATCGACCCCCTGAAGCAGGTCGCGACGGTGCAGTCCCAGCAGGGAACCGAAGCCCAGAAGAAGGCCGTCTATAACTACAATCAGACCGAGGTAGAGCGCCAGCGCAAGCTCTACGAGTCGGGCGTTACCTCGAAGCAGAGCTACGATCAGGCAGTCCAGGCCTACGAAAACTCCAAGGCCGACCTCGACTCCTCCTCCGCTCTCACCGGCACCCAGAAGCAGCAGCTCGCCTACTACGAGATCCGCGCGCCCTTCGCCGGTATCGTGGGTGACGTCCCCGTCCACCTCGGCGACTACGTCTCTCCGACCACCCTCCTTACCACCGTCGATGAGAACAAGGACCTCGAAGCCTACATCTACGTTCCGACCGAGCGCTCCGCTCAGCTTCGTCAGAACCTCCCGGTCGAGATCCTGGATACCGCTGGCAACGTGCTGCTCAAGTCCAATATCAACTTCCTCTCCCCTCAGGTAGATAACGGCCTCCAAAGCATCCTCGCCAAAGCCCCCGTCCCGCATACCTTGCAGATGCTCCGCAACTCCCAGCTCGTCAAGGCCCGTATCACCTGGAACACCGCTCCTGCCCCCACCGTGCCGGTCCTCGCTGTGACTCGCGTCGGCGGACAAGCATTCGTCTTCGTCGCAACCCCCAAGGGCGATGGCTTCGTCGCTCATCAGGTCGCGGTGACGTTGGGTGAGACAGTCGGCAACACCTATCCGATCCTGGCTGGACTGAAACCTGGAGACAAGGTCATCCTCTCCGGCCTGCAGTTCCTGCAAGATGGCGCGCCCGTCAAGCCCCTGGGCTAAGCTCGCGCCCGTCTGCCTCCGTGGAGCCGGCATCTCGGCTCCACTCAGTTCTTCGCACACCGCCCGGGTAAAGTCCCCGGTCAGAGGTTCATCTTGGTAGATTTTTTCATTCGACGCCCGATCTTCGCCACGGTCTGCGCGCTCCTCATCGTTCTTGCGGGAGCCGTCTGCATTCCCACGCTGCCGATCTCTCTCTATCCGCAGCTCGCTCCTCCACAAGTCGTCGTAACCAGCAACTTCATCGGCGCCAACTCCAAGGACGTAGAGTCTGCCGTTACGACCATCCTTGAGCAGTCCATCAACGGCGTCGAAGGCATGCGTTACATGAGCTCCACCAGCTCAAACGACGGCACCTCCGCCATCACTATCACCTTCGATACCGGCTACGACCTCAACATCGCCGCCGTCGACGTTCAGAACCGCGTCGCCTCCGCGCAGGGCCGCCTTCCCGCCGTCGTCAATAACACCGGTATCACCATCACCAAGGCCAACGCCAACTTCGTCCTCGCGGCCGGCTTCATCTCGCCCGACCACTCGCTCTCCCAGGCCTTCATCTCCAACTACATCGACGTGTACGTCAGCGACGCGCTCAAACGCGTCCCCGGTGTAGGAGCCGTCATTATCTTCGGCGAACGTAAGTACGCGATGCGCCTCTGGCTCGATCCCAATCGCCTCGCCGCCCGCGGTCTAACCGCGCTCGACGTCACCAACGCTCTCGCCGAGCAAAACGTTGAAGTCGCTGCCGGACAACTCGGCCAACAGCCCTCCGATGAGAAACAGCAGTTTCAGATGGCGGTTCGCGTCGTAGGCCGTCTCACCGACCCGCATGAGTTCGAAAACATCATCATCAAGAACAACGTCGCCAACGGCGGCATCGTCCTGGTTAAGGATGTAGGCCGGGCCGAGATCGGCGCCGAAAACTACAACACCGACCTCAAGTTCTCCGGCGGTGAGGCCATCGGAGTCGGCGTCCAGCAGCTCTCCAACGCCAACGCCCTCGACGTCGACAAGCGCTGCCGCGCCGTCCTCGCCGAGCTCGAAAAGTCCTATCCCCCAGGCATGAAGGGCATCATCGCCGTCGACACCACCACCGTCGTCAGCGACTCCATCCGCGAGGTCGTCCAGACCATCGGCGAAGCCATCATCATCGTCATCATCGTCATCTTCCTCTTCCTGCAGGACTGGCGCGCAACCATCATCCCCGCGGTTACCATCCCCGTCTCGCTGATCGGCACCTTCGCCTTCATCAAGGTCTTTGACTTCTCCATCAACTCGCTCACCCTCTTCGGCATCACCCTCGCTACCGGGCTCGTCGTAGACGACGCCATCGTCGTCATCGAGAACGTGCAGCGCCACCTCTCCGGCCACGCCATCATCCCGGAGCGCTCCGAGCAAGTCGATCCCGACCCCTACGCCCCCGACGTCATCACCGAGCAGAAATCCTCCGTCGCCAAGGGCATGGAGACCACCTCGGACGACCCACACCGCGCCACCAGCATCGCCATGGCCGAGGTCACCAGCGCCGTCATCGCGACCTCGCTCGTGCTCATCTCCGTCTTCATTCCGGTCAGCTTCTTTCCTGGCACCACCGGCATTCTCTACAAACAGTTCTCGCTGACGATCGCCTTCTCCATCGCCATCTCAGCGTTCAACGCCCTCACCCTCTCCCCGGCGCTCGCAGCTATCCTGCTTCGTCCGGAGCAGAAGCACACCGGCCTCATGGGCCTCTTGCTGAACCCCATCGAGCGCTTCATCCAGTGGCTCATCCGCATCTACGCCAAGGCCGTGACCTTCGTCGTCCGCGTCCGCTACGCCATGGTGGTTCTCTTCTTCGCGGCGCTTGCAGCCACCGGGTACATGTACAACCATGTCCCCACGGCCTTCGTCCCGCAGGAAGACCAGTCCTACTTCCTCATCATCATTCAGACGCCGCCCGGAGCCTCCCTCAGCTACACCTCGGAGTTTGCCGACCGCGCCGCCGCCCTGGTCCGCCAGAACGAGGGCGTCTTCGGCACCTTCTCCGTCATGGGCTTCTCTCTCTCCGGCGGCAGCTCACCTAACTCCGGACTCATCTTCGCCCCGCTCAAGCCCATCGATGAGCGCACCAAGATGGGAGCCAAGTTCACCGCCCGCGACATCGTCGCCGACGTCGGACCCAAGCTCTTCGGCGTCCCTGGCGGCATCGCCTTCGCCGCCGAGCCCCCAGCCATCGCCGGCATCGGTACCGTCGGCGGATTCCAGTTCATCCTCCAGGACGCCGGACGGAACACCTTCGGCGACATCGACCGCGTCGCCCACACCATCGTCGGTGCGGCTCGTGCCCCGGACTCCGGTCTCACCGGCATGAACACCACCTTCACCTCGAACGACCCCCAGCTCCTGGTCAACATCGATCGTCAGAAGGCCAAGACCATGGGCATTCCCTTCAGCCAGATCACTGCGGCCCTCAACACCTTCATGGGCTCCAGCTACGTCAACGACTTCGACTTCAACAACCGTTCCTACCGCGTCTACGTCCAGGCCGATCAGCAGTTCCGCAGGACCTCGCACGATCTGCGCGAGTACTACGTCCGCTCCGACAGCGGTCAACTCGTCTCCCTGGATAACGTGGCCTCCATCTCCGAGACCTCCGGTCCCCAGGTCATCAACCACTACAACCTCTTCCGCTCCGCCGAGATCGACGGCTCACCCGCCCCCGGCCTAAGCTCCGGCCAGGGCCTCGAAAAGATGCAGCAGCTCTTCGAGAAGAACAAGCTCCAAGGTATGACCTCCTCCTGGACAGGTCTCGCGCTCGAAGAAGTTGAGTCCGCTGGCAAGGCCATCATCATCTTCGGCCTCGGCTTGCTGGTCGTCTATCTCACCCTCTCGGCCCAGTACGAGAGCTTCGCCCTCCCCTTCATCATCCTGCTGGCCGTACCCATGGCCATCTTGGGAGCTCTCTCACTGGTCGCCGCCCGTGGCTTGGTCGACGACGTCTACGTTCAGATCGGTCTGGTCATGCTCATCGGCCTCTCCGCCAAGAACTCCATCTTGATCGTTGAGTTCGCAGAACAGCTCCTCGGTCAGGGCCGTTCCATCATCGACGCCGCCATCGAGGCGGCCGAACTTCGCCTCCGCCCCATCCTCATGACCTCCATCGCCTTCATCCTCGGCGTATTTCCGCTCTACGTCGCGACCGGCGCCGGCGCCTACGGCAGACACTCCGTAGGAACCGCGATCATCGGAGGCATGGTGCTCTCCACCATCCTCAACCTCTTCTTCATCCCGGTTCTCTACGTGATCCTGAAGACCATCCTCGGCCGCTTCAACAAGAAGGCTCCGCGAAAGGGCGGGGAAATAGCCCCAGCCCGGTCGGCCCACTAAAAGCCGCCGCACTCTGAACTGAAGAGCCACGTCCGGCCCCCCGGACGTGGCTTTTTCACTTCACCCCCAGCCCATCCCGGCTATCATCTCTCGATGACTCAGCCTCCCCCCATCACCTCTCTCCAAACTCAAAGCTGGGTCTTCGGAGCCAACGACCCCACCCTCGGCCTCGGCCTCACGCACCTCCCCTACTGCGCCTTCCAGCATCCCGAGACCGGCGCCCCCCACCTCGGAGCAGTGATCGGCGCCTGCATCCTGGACCTCCACGCCTGCAGCGCCACCGGCCTCCTCGACGAAAGCCCAACCCTCGCCGCCGCCTGCCTCACCTCCACCCTCAACGCCTTTATGGCCCTCGGCCCTGCAGCATGGTCCACCCTCCGCACCCGGCTCCAGACCCTCCTCCGCACCGGTGTAAAACAAGAAAGAAAGAAGACCGAAGCCGCTCTCCTCCCCCTCCGCGACACCACCTTCCTCAAACCCGTCGCCATCCCCAACTACACCGACTTCTACGCCTCCATCTTCCACGCCACCCGCGTCGGTCGCCTCTTCCGCCCCGACCATCCCCTCCTTCCGAACTACAAGCACGTCCCCATCGGATACCACGGTCGCACCTCTTCCCTCATCCTCAGCGGCACCCCAGTAACCCGTCCCTACGGCCAAAGCAAACCCGATCCCTCTCACCCCGACATCCCCAACTTCTGCCCCACCACAGCCCTAGACTACGAGCTCGAACTCGGCCTCTACATCGGCCAGCCCAACCCGCTCGGAACCCCCATTCCTATCGACCGCGCCGCCTCCCACCTCTTCGGTGTCAGCCTCCTCAACGACTGGTCCGCCCGCGACCTCCAATCCTGGGAGTCCCAACCCCTCGGCCCCTTCCTCTCCAAAAACTTCGCCACCACCCTCTCCCCCTGGATCACCCCGATGGCCGCCCTCGCACCCTTCCGTGCCCCATCCCTCCCGCGCCCCACAGACGACCCCCAACCCCTCCCATACCTCCTCGACCCAACAGATCAGCAAGCCGGAAACCTAAATATAAAACTTGAAGTATCCCTCCTAACTGAGGCAATGCAAGCGAAAAACGCAAACCCCTTCACCCTAAGCCGATCCAACTCCTCCGACCTCTACTGGACCCCAGCCCAACTCATCGCTCACCACACCAGCAACGGCTGCAACCTCCAGATCGGCGACCTCCTCGGCACCGGAACCATCTCCGGCCCCTCCGAAGACTCCGCCGGATGCCTCCTCGAACTCACCCGCAACGGAGCAATCCCCCTAACGTTACCCAACGGCGAAACCCGCACCTTTCTCGCCGACGGAGACGAACTCATCCTCCGCGCCTACTGCACCTCCCCCAACCACCCCCCAATCACCCTGGGCGAGTGCAGAACCACAATCCTCCCACCAAACCCAAACCCAAACAAACCAACCAACCTACCCAATAAAAAAACTCCAAACATCTCCCGGAATCACCCATAGCCTCAACCAAATCGGTGTCATCGTCTTAAATCGGTGTTAAGCCGTTGTAGTTGTAATCAGCTTTGCCGTAGCTCTTATCAGCAGTTATCCCAATCATCACCGTTACGCCTTCTCCACCCTAGCCAACCAACCCCCAGTCGGCATATCCTTCCGCGAGCAGCGCATCACTCGGAGATCGCCCATGTCGACGACCACTCGCCCCGACCCCTTGAAGCCCACCCTCCCCACCGACTTCCTTCCCCTCAAAGGGACGGACCACATCGAGTTCTACGTCGGAAACGCCCGTCAGGCGGCCTACTTCTACCGCGCCGCCTTCGGTATGTCCCTGGTCGCCTACTCCGGCCCCGAGACCGGCCAGCGCGACCGCGCCTCCTACGTCCTCCAGCAGGGCAAGATCCGCTTCGTCCTTACCACCGCCCTCCGTTCCGACTCCGAGATCGCTCGCCACGTCCACATCCACGGTGACGGCATCCGCTCTATTGCCCTCTGGGTCGACGACGCCCGCCAGGCCTGGATCGAGACCACCATGCGCGGAGCCCGCAACATCCAGGAACCCGCTACCTCCTCCGACGAGTACGGCCGAGTCACCACCGCCAGCATCGCAGCCTACGGGGATACCATTCACACCTTCGTCGACCGCGGCCACTACAACGGACCCTTCCTGCCCGGCTTCCAAACCATCCATTACGACGCGGTAGTCCGTCCCGTCGGCCTCCTCCACATCGACCACTGCGTCGGCAACGTCGGTTGGAACTCCATGAATCAGTGGGTCGACTTCTACTCCCACGTCATGGGCTTCGGCCTCTACCAGCACTTCGACGACAACGACATCTCCACCGAGTACTCCGCTCTCATGTCCAAGGTCATGGCCAACGGCAACGGCTACGTCAAATTTCCCATCAACGAGCCCGCCGAAGGCCGCCGCAAATCCCAGATCGAGGAGTACCTCGACTTCTACCAGGGCCCCGGCGTCCAACACATTGCCTTGGCCACCGCCGACATCCTCGCCACCGTCTCCGCCATGCAGGACCAAGGAGTCCAGTTCCTCACCATCCCCCACTCCTACTACTCGGAGCTGCAAGCCCGCGTCGGCGCCATCGACGAACCCATCGACGAGCTCGAACGCCTCGGCATCCTCGTAGACCGCGACAACGAGGGCTATATGCTCCAGATCTTCACCCGCCCCGTCGAAGACCGCCCCACCGTCTTCTACGAGATTATCCAACGCAAAGGCTCCCGCAGCTTCGGAAAGGGAAACTTTAAGGCTCTCTTCGAAGCTATTGAAAGAGAACAAGATCGCCGCGGCAACCTATAGGGGCATTCTTTCAACCTAGTCAACCGCCCGGGTGCCCCATCCTTCGCGCCTTTGTCTGTAGCGAAGGGTGGGATGTAAACCTCAACCCAGCCACGCACCCATCTTCGACAGTCTCATACTCGCTAAGTTGGGCATCGCGAAAGCACCAGACCAGAGTGAATCAAAGCTGAAAACAACAGATCGACCGCATCGCTCTTGCCTTCACTTTTATTTCCCGAAAACCCCAGCAAAGTCACATGTCAACCCCCAAAATCACCTAACCCAAACAAAATCATCAACATCCAAGTGGCACTTTAGTTATCCCCAAACCCATAAAATAGAAACAGAAGAAAAACTCCGCCCAGCGCGGAGAGCATCACCAGGCTCTTTCAAATGCATAGGCGATCGAAGTCCCACCCTAAGCCAAATCAAATGAATAATTTGACCCAATTAGCCGGGGGAGGGGTCTCCACCAGGCACCCCAACCGGAATAACCGGCAGCCGTAACGTGTTCTATCCACACATCCCAGTGGGCGAATACCACACCCCGGGATGAAAAACATTCCTGGAGATAGGCCGATGACGGACGCTCTTGTTCTAGGTGCAGGCGGCTTAACAGGCATCGCATGGGAGACCGGACTGTTAGCGGGACTCTACGATGCCGGCATCGACCTCACCGATGTCACCAGCATCACCGGCACCTCGGCAGGCGCGGTAGTCGGAGCGAATCTGGCCTCGCTGGACTCCGGACGAAGCTTGGAAGCCCTCTACAAGACCCAGATCCACGCCTTGACCACCGGCACCGGAGAAGACTCCTTGGCCGTCCCGGATCTCTCCGGCGTTCGCGCCGCCTTCGCCAAGTTCCACCAGACCAGTAAAAGTCTTCACGAACTGCGTGCCGCCATCGGACAGAAGGCCCTGGAATCGATCGCCCAAGGCGGAGAGGAACGGCGTAACCTCATCCGCGCATGGATGCCGCACGACAAGTGGCCCGAACGCGATCTGCGCATCCTAGCCGTGAACGCCCTCGACGGCCACCTCAAGATCTGGGATCGAAACTCTGAGGCGACGCTGCTTCAGGCCGTCACATCCAGTTGCGCCATCCCTGCGGTCTATCCGATGGTGGAGATCGCAGGAGGCCGCTACATGGACGGTGGAGTCGGCTCCACCACTAACGCCTCGATCGCCGAAGGATTTGAGCTCGTGATCGTCATGGACCCGATAGGCGACTCCCGCGGCGTCAGTCGCCTGCAAGGAGAAGTAGAGCAGCTCGAACGAGGCGGAACCCGCACCCTGGTGATCGTCCCCGACGAAGAAGCCATCCGGGCCCTTGGGTCGTCGCCGTTGGATCCCAGCCTCTGCGTCGCGGCAGGTCAGGCTGGCCGCAAACAGGGAAGACGTGTCTCAGCCGCCGTAGCAGCAGCCCGCGAGAAGATCGAAGATGCCTTCTTCGATCTTCCCCGGCAGCAACGCAGAAGCGCCCCGCGTTATCAATAAGATAAAGCGGAATACTTCATCTAGTGCTGGAGGGTTAAATCTTCTGTCGCAAGAACTCGAGCATAAGCTGGAACTGTAAGGAAGTCCTGGAAATGTGGAGCCTTCACCAGCTCCCGCATCAGGAAGCCCGCATGTTTGTAAGCTTCAAACCGCTTCGCATCCACGCGAATCTCCGCGAGTCCCAGCTCCCGGTCGATCTCGCTCTCCACCAGCTCCGCAGTCACGGTCCGGCCATCCGCCAGCACCGCGCCATGATGAACCCACTGCCAAAGCTGCGCCCTGCTGATCTCCGCCGTCGCCGCATCTTCCATCAGGTTGAACAGTGGCACGCATCCGATCCCGCGCAGCCAGGCCTCGACATACCCGAGTCCAACCGCCACGTTCTGCCGCAAACCCGCCTCGGTGATCGAGCCCTCCGGCACCTGCAGCAGATCCTCCGCGGTCGCCTCGAAGTCCGGCAACTGCTTGTCGATCTGGTTCGGCTGCGGCATCACTCGGTTGAAGACCTCCAGCGCCACCGGAACCAGCCCCGGATGCGCCACCCAGGTCCCGTCGTGCCCGTCGGTGGCCTCGCGTTCCTTGTCCGCGCGAACCTGCGCCAGCGCCTTCTCGTTCGCCTCGGAGTCGGTCTTGATCGGGATGAACGCGCTCATCCCGCCCATGGCGCTCACGCCTCGTCGATGGCATGTCTTGATCGCCAGCTTCGAGTAGCTCCGCATGAAGTGCGTCGTCATCGTTACCTGCCCCCGGTCCGGCAGCAGAATCGTGGTGTCACCCGCAAACTTCTTGATAAAGCTGAAGATGTAATCCCATCGGCCGCAGTTCAGTCCAGCGGAATGGTCCTTCAGCTCCCACAAGATCTCATCCATCTCAAACGTAGCCAGAATCGTCTCGATCAGAACTGTCCCCTTGATCGAACCAGCCGGAATCCCCAGCTCCCGCTCCGCCTGCACAAATGCATCGTTCCAAAGCCGGGCCTCCAGATGACTCTCCATCTTCGGAAGGTAAAAATAAGGTCCAGAACCGCGAGCCAGCAGCTCCTTCGCATTGTGGAACGCATACATCCCGAAGTCGAACAACGATCCGCTGACCGGCTCGCCATCGACGTGCATATGCGCCTCATCCAGATGCCATCCCCGCGCCCGCACGAACAAAACTGCAGGATCGTCGATCAGCTTGTAGCTCTTGCCAGTCTTCTCATCGGAGAAGGTAATCGTCCGCCGAACCGCATCTCGCAGGTTGATCTGCCCCTCGATCACGTTCTCCCACGTTGGAGTCGTCGAGTCCTCGAAGTCTGCCATGAACACCTTCGCGCCCGAGTTCAGCGCATTGATGATCATCTTCCGCTCCACTGGCCCGGTAATCTCCACGCGCCGGTCCAGCAGGTCCTTAGGAAGCGGAGCGACTGTCCACTCACTCTCCCGGATCTGCTTCGTCTCCGGGAGAAAGTCCGGACGCTCGCCAGCGTCCAGAGCAGCCTGCCGCACCACGCGAGCCGCCAGCAGCTCCTTGCGTCTTCCGTTGAATGCCCGCTGCAGACCGACCACAAACGCCACCGCTTCGGGTGTTAGGATCTCCGCATACCGCTCCGTCACCGGAGCCCGAAACTCCACACCTGCACCGAAATCCGCCATTGCCTGCCCCCGATAAAATCGTTGATTTGTAATCTCCCGCGAAGCGGAAGCACCTGCTTTAGTCAGTTACTCAAACCGCAGTCCGACATTGCCAGCCGTATCGAACCGCACATCCACCGAAGTCCCAGCACTCGCTTGAATATTGCCAGTCCAGCTTCCCGTCGTGATCCACTGTCCGGCCTTCAACCCGCCCGTTCGTGCTGCTCCTTCGTTCGCCAGATACGGCAATAGACGCAGAAAGTCTCCCGAAGTATTCGAGCCCGTCCGCTCCACCCGCACTGCGCCGTCTACTGCCAGAGTTACATGTTCCTTCGTAAAGTCGATGCTCTTCCAATCCGCCACTGCCGGCCCAAAGATCAAGCCACCATGCATCTGTAGATCGCCAACCATCGAGAGCTTCACCGCAGCTACAGGATCGACCAGCCCACTTTCTAATTCCTCGATGACCGGATGACAGCTCGCGATCGCCGCGATGACCTCGTCCCGCGTATAAGGTGTCGCGCGCGGCGGAAGATCCTTCCCCAGCAGAAACGCGATCTCTGCCTCCAGCCCTCGGTATCGGTGCGTAGAGGCGCTCAACGCGACTCCACTCGGCTTCAGCCAGATCTTGGGCATCGGTCCGAACATCGGCGTCGCCTCTGGCGTTGGAGCCCCGATCTTCCATCCGCCGATCTCACCGTAAGCCGCAGCGATCGTATCCTGAACGAAATAAGCCTCATCCTGTGTCACCGGCTGCAACTCCGCCGGCAGATCCACCATCGGGTCCATCGTCCGGCGAGCATTCAGAAGCAGGTTTGCTGCTTCAATCAGTTGTCCTTCGCGAGCGCCATTCATCATCCATCCAGTTTGCCATTATCCGTCGCGTCTGTCTTCCCGCGGATTTTCCAATCTGTTGTCCCCTCAATGGCGTAATGTAGCCAGAGAACCCTTCAGCGTGCTCACAGAGTCCAATTAGCAGGCGATTTCAGTGAGAAAGAGACCAGCATGCTTCTCCGCAACTCCGGCTCCGCAAAGACCACCATTCGCTCCTCGGATATCACTCCAGAGCAGACCTTCCATCAGCATAATCAGGCTCGCCGCCGCTTTCTGGCTGGCGCTGGAACCCTTGCCGCAGGAGCGCTGGCGACTCGCTACATGCCAGACCTCATCAGCCCAGCGTCCGTCGTTCACGCGGCTGGAACTCCGCTTAAGACCGTCCCCGGCAAGTACAACGTAAACGAACCCCAGACGCCCGAATCCAAATCCACGACCTATAACAACTTTTACGAGTTCGGTACCGATAAGTCCGATCCCTCCAAGAACGCTCATACTCTCCGCACCCGCCCGTGGACCGTCCAGATCACCGGAATGGTAAAGAAGCCCCAGACTCTCGATATCGATTCCATCATGAGCTATCGCCCTATTGAGAGCCGTGTCTACCGCCACCGTTGTGTCGAAGCCTGGTCGATGGTCATCCCCTGGGACGGCTACTCTCTCTCGGAACTCATCAACTTCTGTGAGCCGTTGCCCAGCGCCAAATTTGTTCAATTTCTCTCTCTCGTCGACAGGAAACAGATGCCCGATCTTCCGGGCGGATACGACTGGCCCTACTCCGAAGGCCTCCGCATCGATGAGGCCATGCACCCTCTCGTTCTTCTCACCTTTGGCTGCTACGGCAACACCTTGCCGAATCAGAACGGAGCCCCAATCCGGGTCGTCACGCCCTGGAAGTACGGCTTCAAGAATGCAAAGTCCATCGTCCGTATCCACTTCACCGATAAACAGCCCAAGACGACCTGGAACCAGCAAAGCTCCGAGGAGTATGGCTTTTACTCGAACGTCAATCCGACCGTGAACCACCCTCGCTGGTCGCAGGCCCACGAGCGCCGTATTGATGCCTCGTCCTTCCCCCACAGCATCCCTACGCTCCCTTTTAATGGCTACGCCGATCAGGTCGCGGGTCTATACAGTGGTATGGATCTAAAGAAGTTCTTTTGATTTAGCCAAAAGTTGTAGCCGCAAACACGATCGAAAGAAATCCTTTCTTCGGCCTTAAGCGTCTGTCTTAACAACACTGCCATTTCTGTTACTTTGTGACATACGAGGATATCCTCGGCCTGTTCTCTCCTTGACCCTTCATTCTCTGAATCAGAGTGGAGGGTCATCCTTTTTGGGGCTGCGGATTGTTAATCATATGAAGCATCCATCAGTCAGTTAGTCCATCCAATAAAGCACTCTCGGCTTATTGTGCCGGAGTTCAAGCTACACTTAACTTGTCGCACCATCGTCCAAATTCATGCCCAAACGCGCCATCCTAGCCATCAAGATCTTTCTGCACCTCGGCCTGTTGGCTCCCTTTGCCTACCTGTTGCAAATCTCCCGCAATGGCACGCTCGTGCAGAACGCCGATCCCGTCAACTACATCACCCATTTCACTGGTGATTGGGCTCTCTATATCTTGCTTGCCTCACTCGCAATTACCCCTTTGCGACGTCTTTCGCCGCAGATTGCTTTCCTCATCCGTTTCCGCCGTCTTATCGGCCTCTACGCGTTTTTCTATGCCTCTTTGCATCTGGCTACTTACATCTTTCTCTTCAGCGGCTACGACCTTCCTACCGCTCTCATCGCCCTCAAAAACGGGCAACCGGGCGAACTTGTCACTCAAGCGAAGTTTGTCTGGCCGACCATTTGGGACGATATCCGCAAACGCCGCTTCATCCAGGTAGGCTTCGCCTCCTGGGTTATTCTCTTGTCCCTTGCGTGCACTTCGCCTGCGTTCATCATGCGCGCCATGGGTGGCAAGAACTGGCAGCGCCTCCACCGCCTTGTCTACGTGGCGGCCATCGCTGCTGTCGTCCATTTCTGGTGGCTCGTAAAATCGGGCGTGCGAACTCCCTGGAAGGTCACTGCTGTGCTCATTCTGTTGCTCGGCGCTCGTCTGGCCTATACTGCTCTCAAAGCTCGATCCAAACCAACGCCCAAGCTCGCAACACAATAATCGCGAAGACTCTCCCTTTCACGAAGTGCCTTCGGGGCTACAAGCAATTGCGAGATCCGGTCTTCCTTGTTCTTGTCCAGAAGGAGGCTTAAAGTGGTGTCAATTCTGGTTTTGGCGCAACTTACCATCCCAAATCCCTGTCTAACTAAGACAGAGGTACAGCATGCACAAACGACACCTCGCCCTCTTTGCAGTTGTGTTTAGCATTACCCCTCGCTATTTACCAGCTCAGGCTGCCTCTCAACCTCATGCCGGTAAAACGGCTAAAGCGAAAGTCGCTGTTGTCTCCAAGCCTGCGCCTCTCATCCCACTCAGCCAGCGGGATCGTGCCGTTCAGATCGTCAATCGCTTCACCTTCGGCTCGCGTCCAGGGGATGTCGAGCGTGTTCTTGCACTGACTCCTGAAAAGTGGTTCGATCAGCAGCTCAACCCCGCAACCATCAACGACGACGTCCTCAATCGCCGGCTCAACGATTACTCCACCCTCAATCTTCCACCTGACCAGGCTCTTACTCTCTTTCCCGACCGTGGCATGATCCAACAGGTTGTTGAAGGGAAGCGTCCCTCTCCGACTGATCCATTACTCGCCGCAATGTACGAGGTGCAGATCTTCAAGTTCAACCACGATAATGAGCTCAAGAAGATTAATCCCGACGGGACTCACGCCTTCCCGCAACCCACGGAAGCCGAGCTTGCCGACCAGAAGAAGACAGACCAGGCTACTGCGGCTCGTATCGCTGGAGAGCTCTTCTCTCTGCCGAAGAACCAACGCATGGCCGCTCTCGTCAAACTCCCGGTCGCCGATCGCATCGCCTTCACTAGCTATGTTGCAGGCGACCAGAAAAATCTTCTTCTCGCCGAATTCAATCCCCGCGAGCGAGAGATCTTTTACGCGATGAATGCCAACATCGGAGCCTCGTATCAGATCATTAGCGAGCTCTCTCAAGCAAAGCTCCTCCGGGCTATCCTCTCTGAGCGCCAGTTGCAGGAGGTCATGACCGACTTCTGGTTCAACCACTTCAATGTCTATATCGCAAAAGATTCCGACCAGTGGTATACCACCAGCTACGAACGCGACGCCATCCGCAAGAACGCCCTAGGCAAGTTCAGCGATCTGCTCCTTGCCACTGCTCAGTCGCCTGCCATGATGGTCTACCTCGACAACTGGCTCTCCATCGGCCCTGACTCGATCGCCAACGGCGTTAACCCTGCTAACCCGAAGTCCAAGAGAGGAGCCAAAGGGCTCAACG
Source organism: Granulicella sp. dw_53 (assembly GCF_018449545.1). GTDB lineage: Bacteria > Acidobacteriota > Terriglobia > Terriglobales > Acidobacteriaceae > Edaphobacter. The sequence continues at coordinate 279,659 of NZ_JAAVUR010000005.1, forward strand.
AAAACTATGGCAGGGAGGTCATGGAGCTCCATACCATCGGGGTCAACGGTGGTTACTCTCAGGCGGACGTTACCTCTCTCTCGGCTATCCTCACCGGCTGGGGAGTCGACCGGCCAAACCAGGGCGGCCCCTTCCTCTTCGATCCTAAGAAGCACGAGCCTGGCCCCAAGCAGTGGCTTGGACACACCATCGATGGCTCACCCGCGAGTCCCACCCCGAGCATCGACGGCATGAAGCAGGGAACTGAAGCTCTCCGGATCCTCGCGTCCAGTCCCAAGACTGCGCACTTTATTAGTTACAAATTGGCCCAACGCTTCGTCGCCGACGAGCCCCCGCCGGCGCTGGTCGATCGCATGGCGGCTACGTACCTCTCTACCGACGGTGATATCAAGGCCATCCTGCGTACTCTGGTTCAGTCGCCCGAGTTCAACTCCAAGAAGTACTTTCGCAATAAGGTCAAGACTCCCGTGGAGTTTCTCGCCTCCGCCTTCCGCACCACCGCGACGGACCCCTCGAACCCTGGCGCTCTCGTCAACACCCTCAAGACGATGGGCATGCCGCTCTACTACGCTCTTCCGCCAACCGGATACTACCTTACGGCTGACCATTGGATGAACTCCACTGCGCTGGTTGACAGGCTGAACTTCGCTTATGCTCTCACCGGCAGCAAATTTTCCAATCAGAAGTTCGACTCCGCTCACGTCATTGCCCTTGGCCTCATGGCCCAACCCGCCACTGTCTCTGCGGCTGCCCACCCTCATCCGAAGTACTCGGAGGCGGTACTCACTCAGCCAGCAACGATAGTTGCCACGGAACCCGCAGGCACGGATTACGCTCTTCACATCCTCGAGACCACTCTCACGGGAGCCGATGTCTCTCCTCAGACCAATCAACTCATTCACAAACAAATAGCCGAGATCCCTCAGACCAACTCCACGGAAACCCTGAACCTGCTCACTGCCCTGGTGATGGGTAGCCCAGAATTTCAACTCCGCTGATAAGCGCCGAGAAGTCCATGACCCACCTCGACCGTAGACAATTCGCCACCGGCATGGTCGCCGCAGCCATAGGAGGATGTTCCGTGTCCGTATCATCTCCCACGCCCGAACAGCTTCACCTCAAGCCCAACGGATGGGTCCCCAACAATACTCTGCCAGTTCTGATCTATCGCAGCGCCGTGCCGGCGACATCGCACGATCCAGCCTCTGAGATGGAGCGTCTCTTCACCGCTCATCAGTGGCCTCCACAGTGGCGCAACGGTATCTATACCTTCCATCACTTCCACTCCACTGCGCACGAAGTCCTCGGCATCGCTGCGGGACAGGTCAACGTAGTTCTCGGAGGAGAAGGCGGCTCATCGGTCGTCGCTAAAGCAGGCGACATTCTCGTCCTGCCCGCAGGTACGGGCCACTGCCGCATCTCCGCGTCTGATGACCTCCTGGTCATCGGCGCTTATCCTGAAGACGAGCACTGGGATATCTGCCGCACCGCGCTCACACCCGAGGCGCTCGAACGCATGAAGCACGTTCGATATCCAGCCTCCGATCCCGTCACCGGCCCCGGAGGCCCACTGCCAACGCTCTGGAAATCCGCCTGAGTTATTCCTTGGGCGTCTTGTCTGTACGCCAGTTGATGACGTGGTACTGCGCGGGTGTGTTCCCCACGTTACGTAAGGCATGCGTGACATTCGACGCATTGAAGATGATGGAGCCCGGCCCGAGCCGCTTCCACTCGCCATTTACCAGCGCCTCCACCGTCCCCGTATCCAGCAGTACCAGCTCTTCGTTCGGATGCTTATGTGGCGGATGCGAAGCCAGCCCTGGGTTCAGCGTCGTCACATGCATCTCCAGCTCGTCGAGCGTCGCCGTCGGACCCTTCACCACCGCACGGCTCTCTCCGACCGGCGTCTTTACTACGGTCAACTTGTTCCAGTCGTAGACCGACTCGCCGATCAGCGGGCTCGCCGCGCCGACCCCTGCGACGGCGGCTAGCGTCGCCGTCATCACTACCAGACCTACTGCAAAATCGCGCCGCGTGATGATCATCAATAGCTCCTAGGCCCAACTGCTCTTTTCAAACGTGTACGGCGATCGTTGCGGCCGCGACAACATCGCATTCGCACTCTCATCCCCCTTGAAGCGTTCTCGCTCGGGGTCCCAGTGCAGCCTGCGCTTGGTCTTCATCGCGATGTGGTGCAGCAGGCAGGTCGAGCACGCCCGATGCCCAATCTCCACCGGAGCCAGCGGCTGTCGCCGCGTTCGAATCGACTCCAGCCAGTTCCCATGGTGCTCCGGACTCGTCTCCAGATGGATCTCATCCGGCCCGATCACCGAAGTCAGTATCTTCGGGTCGCTCGCCATCAGGGGTTCGATCTTCACTGCTGGCCCAGCCCCTGCCGTCGGAGTGGTCATCTCATCGCGAGTCACGAACAGCCATCCCTTCGTTCCCACCCACTTGATGCCGTTCGGAAAGTCTCCCGAGATATCCATGGTTACGCCGTTCGCATAGATCGCATGCGTCAGAAACTTTCCATGCACGTTCCAAAGCCCTTGCGTGGGGAACTCCGCCTCGCCCCATATCTCGACAGGTCCGGTGTACTCCGTGTTCATCCCCCAGTGCGCCGTGTCGACATGGTGTGCGCCCCAACCCGTGATCATCCCCGCTCCGAACTGCTCCATCCTCAGCCAACCCGGCCGATCGAAGCCCGACTGCGGCATCACCCGATCCACGGTATAAGGAGCCTCAGGAGTAGACCCCAGCCACGCGTCGTAGTCGAATCCCTCCGGTACCGGCATTACCTTCGCGTCGCCACCCGCAGGGTCTCCCGGCAACCCGATCTCTACATGTGTTACATCGCCGATGCGTCCGTTCCGTACCAGCTCGCAGGCCCTGTGAAACTGCTTCCACGACCGCTGCTGGCTCCCTACCTGCAAGATTCGCCCCGAAGCCTGCACTGCATCGCTCAGGTAGCGACCCTCTGCAATCGTCAGCGAAGCCGGCTTCTGCAGATACACATCCTTGCCGGCCCGCACCGCCGCTGCTGCTAGAATGGCGTGTTGATGATCCGGTGTAGAGATCACCACTGCATCGATATCCTTGTTCGCGAGTAGCTCGTGATAGCTCTTGTACCCTCGAACCCCGTCATAGGGCTTACCGTTCTTGCCGGTGTAGAAGTCGTTGACGAACTTCTTACCCAGCTCCACCCGCTTCGCATCCAGATCGCACACCGCGACCACGCGTGCGCCGTTGTTCTTCAGGATCGCAGGTAGATCGTGACCCCGCGAGATCCGTCCCACCCCGATCGCCCCTACCGTAATCTGCTTGCTCGGAGCCATCTGTCCGAGAACATACGAGGGCACAATAACCGGAAAGCCTGCCGCGGCTACTGTGCCCGTTGCCGTCTTCAAAAAACGCCGCCGCGAAATCTCAGCAACACGCCACGCCATGGTCGTTCTCCTTTAGAGCAATTGCGGTTGAGCCTTCTGCGACTAAGCCTTCAACGTCACATGCTGTGCCTTCATCTGCGCCCGCACTACGAGCTCAGCCGCCAGCAGGCACTGTGTCTGATCCTGTGCAATATGCGTGCGGTTCACGATGTCTGCGACAAACTGTGGCCCAAACGGCAGCCCAACGTCGTTGCAGTCGATAAACCGCGACTGGTTCTTGTCAACGATGAACAGGTTGTTCCCCTGCTTCGCGCGCGCCACATCCGTGTACTTCCTCACCTCGATGTAGCCTTCCGTTCCCAGGATGAAGAGCCTTCCATCGCCCCAGGTCCCCAGGCCATCTGGAGTGAACCAGTCCAGCCGCACATAGCCAAAGCCCCGGTCGCCGCGCAGCATCATATCGCCGAAGTCCTGGAACTTGGGCTTCTGCGGATGCGCCGTATTGGCGACTTGCGACGCCACCACCTCGGCTTCTTTCGATCCCGTATAAAACAGGAACTGATCCACCTGGTGCGAACCGATATCGCACAGGATGCCGCCATACTTCACCGGCTCCCAGAACCAGTCCGGCCTTCCGCCAGCGCCACCCGCATAGGGATCGGCGCCCTTCTGCACGATCTGGTGCGGCGCAATGTTGATTGTCTGGATCACCCGTCCGATTGCGCCCGCCTGCACTAACTCTCCGGCCTTTACCGCGGCTTTTACTTCTAGCCGCTCGCTGTACAGGATCGCGTAGATGCGCTTGGTCTCCGCGATCGTCTTGCGAATCTCCTCGATCTGCTCCAGCGTCGTCGCGCCCGGTTTATCGCTCAGATAATCCTTGCCTCGCTTCATCACGCGAACGCCCAGCGGAGCACGCTCATTTGGAATCGTTGAGCTCAACACCAACTGGATGGACTTGTCGTCCAGTATCTCTTCTTCCGACTGCACCATCTTCACGTCAGGAAATCTCTTCTTGAACCCTGCCACCTTGTCCGGCTCCGCCCCGTACGCCGACACCAGCACCCCACCGCCCCGCTGCACCGCTCCTACCATCCCGTAGATGTGGTCATGGCTCATCCCGCAGACGGAGAACTTGATCGAATGCTTCGGCTTCTCGCCCTCCTGGTCGAAGTACTCCCCACGTCCTGCCACCTCGTGGACCACCCGTGGATCTGCCGGCGCCATTCCGAATGCGCTCTCAGGAAGACCCGCCAGCAAGCCAGCCGACCCCAACACTCCACTTGCCGCCGTCTTCAAAAAATTACGCCGTCCCACAATCTCTTCGCTCATTTGGTCTCCCGATGCCCTTCCGACAAAGTCTTCGGCCATTTCTTTCGCGTCCCGGAGAAAACGATTTTTTGGCCACAACAAAATTACGTTGCCAAGCCTCTCTTGGCAAACGACGAGCCTTCCATCCGCTCTTATCAGCGCTTTATCCTTTGGATCACCGTTAACGTCTTACGGTCAAAACCGGGCCTACCGCATCCAGTCCCGCCGCATCCCAGACCACATCGCCAGCAAAATAAACTGCCCGCAAAGCACCCACTCCAGTCCCACCCAAACAGCCGATCCAGCTCCCGCACGCGGCGCAAGCCCCAGCATCGCCACAAGCAATAACACCATCCCCACCCACACCATGCCGAACCCATACCGAGTCCGCCGCACCGCCGCCGTAGCCGCTATCCGCACTGGCGCCTGACTCGCCACCCGAGCCGCAAACCCCGCAGGGATCCTCACCGCTGGCTGACGCTCCAGCGCTCGAACTACTCGCCGTTCAAACTCCTCGGCTGCGTCGCCTGCTGTCATCCTCGATTCGTCGTCCATGCCACCCTCCTCTCCTCGACCTGCTGCGCCTGAATCCCCTCACGCAGCTTCTTCCGTCCGCGGTGCAGATGAGTCCGGATCGTCCCAATCGGCATACTCAACGCCAGCGCAATCTGCTCATAGGTCCGTTCTTCCTGATGATAAAGAACCAACACCGTCCGTTCCACACCGCTCAGCCTTTGCAACTGCTCCTCCACCACTTCTTGAAACTCACCCTCCTCCATCTGCTCCTCGGCGTTCCGATCCGGATGCTGCAGCCTGTTCTCCCAACCTCCGTCTTCATCTGAGATCGAGACCATCCTCTGCGTATCCTTCCGTCGCCGCTTCCACTCATCCTGAGCAACGTTTACCGTGATCCGGTAGAGATACGTCGTAATCAGAGCCTCTCCGCGAAACTGCGACAGCGCCCGGAACAGCCGCAGAAAGACCTCTTGCGCGAGATCGTCCAGATGTTCTCGGCTTCCCGTTAGCCGCAACAGCGTCCGAAACACCATCGCCTGGTGCTCGCGGACCAGTTGCTCGAAGCTGAGGTTGTTGTCCAAGCAGGGTTAGACCATACACCACTCTCAAAGTTTCATGAAGCCCAATGAAACTTTGAGAACCATCTCAGGTCTAACGCGGGCAGAAACTGAAATCAGGAGGAAGCACCATGGGAGTCTTTACTACGCCCTTCATCGTACCGCTCGGCGCCTTCACGGTCGCCATCGTGGCCATCGTGGCGGTAGTCGTCGGCCGAGTCCAATTCCGTAGAGTCAAGGCGGAACAACGTATGGCGATGATTGCGCGCGGCATGTCTATCGCCGACATCGAGCGCCTCATCGGGACCAAAGAAGAAGAGGATCGTCCCGCCGGCCTCAGAGATCCGCTTCGCAGCCTGGCCAATGCTCGCCGCGCCGGGATTATTCTCGTCTCCTCCGGCGTCGGCATCATCCTCTTCCTGGTCACCGTCAGCGTCGTGGTCCAGGAGCGCGACGTTCTAGCCGGAGCTGCTACCGGACTTGTCCCGCTGGCCATCGGGATCGGCTTCTTCATCGACTACAGCCTGCAGAAGCGCGAGTTGTCGCGCTTCGGTCTTGAGGTGGAACCTTCTGCTGGTTCAAGCATCGGTTAGCGACTTATCTCGTGCCCAATAGATCCTGGCAGATTGCAGGCTTTCCTGTAGGGAGCAATCGAAGTTAGGTATTCTTCTCGATCACTGCCTCCGGATGTTGGGCGTATTCGGCCCACGATCCGTCGTACAGGCTGACGTGTTCTGCTCCGGTGATCTCCAGGCCGAGTGCGATGACAGCGGCTGTTACGCCAGAGCCGCAGGATGTGGTGATTGGTTTCGTCATGTCCACGCCTTTGGTGACGAAGACTCTGTGGAGCTCTTCGGCGGGTTTCAGACGTCCGTCTTCGACCAGTTCGGTGAAGGGGAGGCTGGTCGCTCCGGGCATGTGGCCGGAGCTGAGTCCGGGGCGAGGCTCTGGAGCGGTTCCGGCGAAGCGGCCTGCGGAGCGGGCGTCGAGGATCTGGGTGTGTTCGGCGATCTCCTGCTGGATCTGGGTGAAGTCCTTCACTGCATTCTGGTTCAGCTTGGCCTCGAAGCTGGCCTCGGCGCGATGGACCTCGCCAGATTCCGTGGGGAGATCGGCTTCTATCCAGGCCTTCAATCCGCCGTCGAGGATGTAGACTTTCCGGGCTCCGAAGGTGCGAAGCATCCACCAGGCGCGAGGCGCGGAGAAGATGCCTTCCTGCTCGTAGATCACGATGGTCATCGCATCGCCGATGCCGAGCGCTGCCATGTCGCGCGAGAAGGTCTCGGGTGCGGGAAGCATGTGAGGCAGCGGCGTTGCGTGGTCGGAGAGCGCTTCGATATCGAAGAAGACAGCTCCGGGAATGTGCTTCGCGAGGTATCGAGCGCGTGTGTCTACGGGCGGAGTTACTCCGACTGGGGGCAGCGTGGCGTCGAGGACTACGGTGTTGGAGTCCTTGAGGCTGCTGGCCAGCCACGAGGGAGTTACGAGAGGATTCATCGAAGTTGCTCACTTTCTTTGGCGCGATCGTCTGATCGATGGCGTGGAAGGTCGGTCTGTCAGCCGTCGTTCTGGAAGGCTATTTCCAGATCATACCGCTGCCATCTCCTCTTGCACTCTGCGTAGGATCTCGGGTTCCTCCAGTGCCTTGAGGGGCTTGAGGAGGTGGCGAATCGCGGAGAACAGCTCGTGGAAGGCTGCGTCGCGGGCTGCGATGCGGCTGACGGCGCCGCGAAACCTGAGTTTTTCTTCCAGGTCGAGAGGGCGTTCTCCGCGTGTCTCGGGGTAGGCGAGGTCGGGGAGGGCGGATGTCTCCCAGGCGTCTTCGATGAGGAGTTCGGCGTTGGCCAGGAAGGTCTGTCCTAGCTTGGCGAGCGGGTCCTTCTCTGAGGATTGCAGTTGAAGCAGTTGCTGCAGCATATTCGCCTCTTGCAGGGCGACGGTCATTCCCTGACCGTAGACAGGATTGAGGCGGCAGATTGCGTCTCCGATCGGGAGCAGACCGCGTGGGAGGTCGCGGAGTCGTCCGAAGTGCCGCCAGACGCTCTCGCGGAAGCCGAACTGTGTGATCTCGCCTACGCGCGTTGCGTTCTTGATGGCGTCGTAGATTGAGGATGGCTCGATCTGCTGCGCGTATTTCAGGAAGCCATCGCCGTCGAATGGAGGGACGTCGTTGCCTCTTCCGATCAGCAGGACCTGCCAGCGGTTATTCTCCGCGGCGTAGAGGTAGCCGTAGCGAAGCTGCACCGGTGGTTTCGGGTAGGTGAGCATGATCTTGAACTCACCGGCGGCGACGGGAGCGCTGAAGACAGCGCTGGAGTAGTGCGTCTCCATTCCGATCACAGTCTCTTTGGGAAGCGCTCTGCCTGTGGCCTTGAGGAAGGCCAAGGTGAGCGTTCCGTGGGCGGAGGCGTCGACGACTAGATCCGCCAAGAGTGTCGTCGGAGTTCGGGTGCTCTCCGGAGCTCTATCGCGGGTCTGGTATGAGACTCCTATGACGATGCCGCTGCCGGATGCGCCCAGGATCTCCATGACGCGGCAGCCTCCGCGGATGGTGATCTTTCGGTGCTGCTCGACTCTTCTGCGCAGCGTTAGCTCCAGCAGGGGCCTCGACATTGCGTAAGAGTGCCATTCGAAGCGCTGCCTGGGAGATTGTCCCTGGCCGAGACGCTCAAAGAGGACGTCGTAGCCTGGGTTGAGCTTTACGGCTCCCGCCTGGGCGAGGTCGCGGCCGAAGCCGGGAAGGAGATCTTCGAGCGCTTTCAACCCTCCGGCGAGGAGTCCGTGGGGATGTCTTCCCTGGGGGACGCCGGTTCGGGGTATTGGAACGGCTGGGAGGCTATCCTGCTCCAGAACCACCACCTCGTCGAAGGAGACCGTGAGTGCCTGGGCTGCTGCCAATCCGCCGATACCGGCACCGATCACTACTGCCCGTTTGCCAACTTTTGAGCCTGCCATTTCCTACGTTCCTATCTCAGTTCTCGTTCGGTCCCATTTGGTTTGGACACCGGATCGAGGAGGATTATTCCTCTCTGCGCTCTGTGGCCCATCCTGTCCCGTCCCGTACTCTATGCCCCTCTCCGAGGGGTACCCCCCCGGGGGGTATTTGGGCGTAAGTGGCGTATTTGCTTACGCTTACGGGCAGCAATCTCTTCCATGTGACAGATTCTAAACGGCTTGTGTCCAAATACGTCAGCCAGCTTGAGTTAGAGCTGTTTGAACTCGGTCTGCTCCCCGGCACAGATTAAAATACTGAAGCCCGGCGAGTTTCGCCGGGCTTCTTTTTTCGATCCTGTTTCTATTTTAGAAGATGGCACAAAACTAAAGTGCCACTTGTAAGTCCTTGTCGGCGGTTGGTTAGCTTGTTTTAGGGCTTGACATGGGTTTTTGTGGGGGATTGAGGCGAAGTTTTCTGTAAGGGCTTGTGGGCGGTGAGTTAGGCGGAGCCTTCGCGGTTGGAACGAAGCTGGTGCCGAGTTGAGCTTGGTTGAGCTAGTTTCTTTCCCAAAATAGAAATTGGTGTGGAAGACATACCCAACGGAGGCTTGCCGGGCGTATCGTGTTCCCCGCGAGCGGGAAGCTCTTCTCGCGCGATTGTATAAAGTTTCAATCCGAAGGAGCATCGCCCATGTCTACCATGACATCTTCTGTCTCCGCGACACCTAAAGTTACTCCGGGCTCCTATGGCTTTCCCGTCACGTTCCGTCCACGCTATGGCAACTTCATCGGAGGGCAGTGGCTGGAGCCCGCCTCGGGGCTCTACTTCGAGAACGTCACACCCATTACGGGTGAGGTGCTGTGCAAGATTCCACGTTCCAATGCCGTCGACATCAATCGCGCCCTGGATGCCGCCCACGGCGCCAAGACTGCCTGGGGCAAGACATCACCCGCGCATCGCGCACGCGTTCTCGAGCAGATCGCCCAGCGCATGGAGGACAACCTGGAGATGCTGGCTACGGTCGAGACGTGGGACAACGGCAAGCCTATCCGCGAGACGATCAACGCGGATCTGCCGCTGTGCATCGACCACTTCCGTTACTTCGCGGGCTGTATACGGGCGCAGGAGGGCGGGATATCGCAGTTGGATGACGATACTGTCTCTTACCACTATCACGAGCCTTTGGGCGTGATCGGGCTGATCATCCCGTGGAACTTTCCGCTTCTGATGGCTACGTGGAAGCTCGCGCCTGCACTTGCTGCGGGCAATGCCGTGGTTCTCAAGCCCGCGGAGCAGACGCCTCTCTCGATCCTGGTGCTGATGGAGTTGATTGGGGACCTGCTGCCTCCGGGTGTCCTTAATGTCGTCAACGGGCTGGGCGTGGAGGCAGGGAAGCCGTTGGCCTCGAGTCCCCGGGTCAACAAGGTGGCGTTCACAGGCGAGACGACGACTGGCCGTCTCATCATGCAGTATGCGTCGCAGAACATTATCCCGGTGACTCTGGAACTCGGCGGGAAGTCCCCGAACATCTTCTTCGAGGACGTGATGCGAGAAGACGACGCGTTCTTCGACAAGTGTCTAGAAGGTTTTACGATGTTCGCCTTCAACCAAGGCGAGGTCTGCACCTGCCCCTCACGCGCACTGATCCAGGAGTCGATCTACGATCGATTCATGGAGCGCGCACTGGGGCGGGTGAAGGCCATCAAGCGCGGCAATCCTCTGGACAAAGACACTATGATCGGAGCGCAGGCCTCTTCCGAGCAGTTGGAGAAGATCCTTTCGTACTTCGATATTGGGGTGCAGGAGGGTGCGAAGGTGCTCATCGGCGGGCATCGCTCGGAGATCGGTCCGGAGTTCGCCAAGGGCTTCTACATCGAGCCGACGATCTTTGAAGGTCATAACAAGATGCGGGTGTTTCAGGAGGAGATCTTCGGGCCTGTCGTGTCTGTTACGAAGTTCAAGAATGAAGAGGAGGCGCTTGCGATTGCGAACGACAGCCTCTATGGATTGGGGGCTGGTTTGTGGACTCGCGATACCAATCGCACCTACCGCTTTGGCCGTGGTATCCAGGCGGGGCGGGTGTGGACGAACTGCTATCACCTGTATCCTGCGCACTCGGCGTTTGGAGGGTATAAGCAGTCCGGCATTGGGCGGGAGAATCACAAGATGATGCTGGACCACTACCAGCAGACGAAGAACCAGTTGATCAGCTATAGCCCCAACGCGGTAGGGTTCTTCTAAAGAGCATGCCGCGCCTCCCGGACCAGGTTCTTGCCACCGACGCAGCTATCGCCCTTATCGCCACGCTTCATGACAAGCATGGCGACCTGATGTTTCATCAGTCGGGCGGTTGCTGCGACGGGAGTTCGCCGATGTGCTATCCGCGAGGGGAGTTTCTGACCGGCGAAGAGGATGTCCTTATGGGCACGCTGGGTGATACGCCGTTCTATATCAGCCGCCCGCAGTTCGAGTATTGGAAGCACACCCAACTGATCCTCGATGTGGTTCCGGGCCGGGGCGGCATGTTCTCGCTGGAAGGTCCGGAGGGGGTTCGCTTTCTTATTCGCTCGCGGGTCTTTACGGATGAGGAGATTGTTCAGCTTCGGGAGGCTGCGCGTATCTGATCGCGGTTGACGGCGATGCTTACGGGAACAGCCTCTCCGCGGTCCAGCCAGCGCTATCGCGGAGGAATAACATTCGATCGTGCAGGCGGTCGGGGCCTTCTTGCCAGAACTCGATTCTCGAAGGGGATAAGACGTAGCCTCGCCAGAAGTCTGGCCGCGGAATCTCTCCGGGATAGAGGGCTTCTAGCTCGCGTACACGCTCTTCCAGAAGCTGGCGGCTCTGCAATGCGTGGCTTTGCTGCGAGGCGGCGGCTCCCAGTTGGCTGCGACGCGAGCGGCTGTGGAAGTATGCATCGGCCTCGGTGCCGGGCAGCTCGGTTACGGTGCCGTCGACTCTTACCTGGCGGCGCAGCGACTTCCAGTGAAAGCACATGGCGGCCTGCGGGTTCTCGGCTAGCTGCGTCCCTTTTTGGCTTTCGGCGTTGGTGAAGAATCCGAAGCCGCGTTCGTCCAATTGCTTGAGCAAGACCATGCGCACCGATGGCGCGGCTCCGACTGTTGCTGTGGCTAAGGCGGCTGCGTTCGGATCGTTCAACTCTGTCTTCTCCGCCTCAGAGAGCCAGACTCGAAACAAGGCGATGGGGTCGGAGAGATCCTCAGCAGGGAATTCATCGCTCATGGTTGGCTCCCTCTGGTGCTGGCCTATTGTCGAACGCCCAGCCGCGCAAGGGAAGGGATGAGGTCACGACTCTTTGAGCCCCTCGAACAAATCGTCCGACAATTTGGCGGCGTGCATTCCCTCGGTGGCGATCAAGGTATAGAGCTCTTCGGAGCCGTACTGCTCGAATAGCAGCCTGGTCGTCTCCATGACGGGTCCTTGAGAAGGATGGTTCCGGAAGGCCTCGGCCTTGCGCTGCTGGACGCTGCGGATATCGAGCTTCACCGTCCAAGGCGAAGGCAGAGGCACGGGGCGGTCGGGGATGAAGAAGTTTGCGGTCGCGTAGAAGAGCCGCCGGGGTTGAAAGGGTGTCGCGAGATCGGGGTACCGTTTGGCGCGGCCGGCCCAGTGGAAGGCCGAGGTGGTGAGGGCCGAGACGATCATGTGGTCGTTGTGGGTGTTGAGGCCACCGTCGCCGCCGAAGGTGATCACGACGTCCGGCTTGAAGCGGCGCATGCGCTCTACGAGCCGGCCTGCGGCTTTGGAGAAGTCGACGAACTCGAGCCGGCCATCCTGGTAGTCCATCAACTCGTGGTGGGTTACGCCCAGGACCTTGCAGGAGGCGGCGAACTCGTCTCGCCGTATCTTGCCCAGGGCTTCCCCTGAGGCGGCCTCGCCACGGTAGGTGGCGGCCTGTCCGTCGGTGAGGCAAAGGACGTAAGTCTCGATTCCTCGATCGGCGGCGGTTGCGAGGGCTCCACCAAACGCAAAGCACTCATCATCGGGATGGGCCCCTACACACATCATCTTCAAGCTCAAAGGATTGCATCCTCCAGATCGTCTTCTTCAAACATCAAGTCGCCCGTCAACTGCTCTTCCAGGAGAGCATCGGGATCCACGGCCCAGACGGGAGCAAAGCTGCGGCGATGCAGCGCGCAGGGTCCGTGCTCCTGCAACGCACGCCGGTGTTGCGGGGTTCCGTATCCTTTGTGAGAGGCCAGACCATAGACCGGGTGCACGAGATCCAACTCGCGCATGAGGCCGTCGCGGTGCACCTTGGCTACGACCGAGGCTGCGGCGATGGAGAGGCTTAACGCGTCGCCGTAGAAGAGACGGGTCTGCGCGCACATGTGGTCGATTCGCATCGCGTCGATGAGGAGGTGGTCGGGCTGCACGGAGAGGCCTTGTACCGCGGCCAGCATTGCGAGGCGTGTCGCCTGATAGATGTTGACGCGGTCGATGGTCTCGGCGTCGATCTCTGCGACGGAGACGCAGAGGGCCATCTTGCGAATGCGCTTGTCGAGCTTCTCGCGGTCTTCGCGGGTCATCTGCTTGGAGTCTTTCAGGCCAGCTTTGGCGAGAGAGGCCATCCGCTCGGGGAGGACGACGGCAGCCGCTACGACGGGGCCGAAGAGCGCTCCACGGCCTACTTCGTCGACTCCGGCGATGCTCTGAAAGCCGAGGTGGCGCAGGGCCTGCTCGGGTGCATCGCTGCAGACGAGCTGCTTCAACATCCGCTGCTTCGCGGCTGCTTTGCCTAGAGTCTTCGTCCTGGGAGTTGGGGAAGTAAGTGCCATGCCCTTCCGTCTCAGTCTATATCGGCTGCGGCTCTGTTGCTGAGTGGAAGGTTCGAGGTTAAAGACAAAGCCACGACCCGAGGGCCGTGGCTTTTTGTGAGAGCAAAATCTTAGAGGAAGCTGGAGGGTTACTTGGCGCGCTCGACTTCGCGCAGACGAGCAGCCTTACCACGCAGACCACGGAGGTAGAAGAGCTTCGAGCGGCGAACTTCGTAGGAACGAACTTTTTCAACCTTGTCGACGACCTTGGAGTTGAAGGGGAAGATACGCTCGACACCCTGACCGAAGCTCATCTTGCGCACGGTAAAGGTGCCCTGCGCGCCCTTGCGGCAGGCGATAACCATTCCTTCAAAGGCCTGAAGACGTTCTTTCTCGCCTTCTTTGATCTTTACTTGAACGCGGACAGTGTCGCCAGGGGCGAACTGCGGTAGATCGGTCCGCTCTAACTTGGCGGCCAGCTTCTGCATGATTGGATGAATTGACATGACTACTTTCCTAATCTGAACTCGAATCCTTAGTGTACACGAAAATTGGCTTCTGAGGCGCGTAAATGCTGCATCTACTGGCTCGGATTACGCTTTGTCCTTGATGGGGGAATCCGGGTTCCGTTCGTCGCGGAGCTGGCGGAGGATCTTCTCATCTTCTTTGGTAAGAGCCGCTTTTTCGAGTAGATCAGGGCGGTTGCGGAGGGTTTTTTCGAGGGACATGCGGCGTCTCCAGCGACGGATTACGTCGTGATTGCCGCTCATGAGGGCTTCGGGGATGGGAATGCCACGGAATTCGGCGGGGCGGGTGTAGTGCGGGTAGTCCAGAAGGCCTCCGGAGCCGTGAGTGGAGCGGGGCGGGCCGTCGGCTGTTCCGGGGGTGTCTGCTACTTCATCCGCGCCGAAGCTCTCGAAGCGGGCTGAGTCCGGGTTTCCGAGGGCTCCGGGGAGTAGGCGTACTACGGCGTCGATTACTACCGCGGCTGCCAGCTCGCCGCCGGAGAGGACGTAGTCGCCGATGGAGATCTCCTGGTCGCAGAGGAGGTCGTTGATGCGCTCGTCGATGCCTTCGTAGCGTCCGCAGAGGATTACTACGCGATCTTTTTGGGCCAGATCGTGCGCCAGCGCCTGGGTGAAGGGTCGGCCTTGTGCTGAGAGGAGGATGACTGTCTCGCGGGTTGGGTCGCGTTGAGGCTTTGCTGTCATTCCTAGGGACTCAAATGCGTCCCAGATGGGCTCTGCCTTCAGCACCATGCCCTCGCCGCCGCCGAAGGGACGGTCGTCTACGGTGCGATGGCGGTCGTGGGTGAATCCACGGAGGTCGTGGGTGTGGACCTCGACCTGTCCGGTGGTCTGAGCGCGCTTGAGGATGCCGTAGTCCAGGGGACCCTGGAAGAAGCCGGGAAAGATCGTAAGAATATCGAAGCGCATGTAGGACTCTAGAAGAACGGTGTGCGTGAAAGAGGGATTAGCGGTTTACGTCGAGCAGGCCTACCGGGAGGATCATATCGACACGTCTTGCTTCGGCGTCGACTCGTACCAGGAAGTCTTTTGCGAAGGGAACCAGGAGCTCGTCGCCGTTGGGACCGGAGGAGCGGAGGACCAGCATGGGGGCTGTCTCTTCGAGGCGGCGGAGGCCGTCCGGGGTGGTCGCGAACTGGACGTCTTCGATGATCCCTACGGGCTCTGGGCCGTCATAGACGGTGCAGCCTACCAGGTCGCTGATGTAGTTGGCTTCCTCGTCGAGAGGGAGGCGCTCTTCGTGCGGCACGATGACTTCCAGACCGGCGAGCTTTTCAGCGTCGGAGATGGAGTCGATGCCGGCGAGCTTTAGGACTACGCGTCCTTGATTCTTGCCGACGGGGAGCCAATGCGATTCCACCTCGGCGGCGCGTGCCTCCGAGGTGTCTCCATTGAAGTCTTCTACTGCCAGGTATACCCGGCAACGATCTGTAAACCGTTCGGGGAAATCGGTATGCAATTCTGCCAACAATTCTCCTTTGCGCCCTTGCGGGCGCAGGAGTTGTGCCAGAACAATCCAATTCGAGTCATCTTCCATGAATAGAGCATGACACCGGATACTGCTCTCGGCCAGCAACCGCCTAAAAAATCAGCGATTGCTGCAACGAATGCCAAGATCAAAGAGGGAATTGCATCCTGGAACGAAGCTCAGGAGGCCAGGCTCTTTGTCTCGTCTTCGATGATGTCCAGAGCGAAACGATGTTTCATTTTCATGCTGGCGGCGCTGAGGATCGTACGCATCGAGCGTGCTGTCCGTCCTTGCTTGCCAATAACTTTCCCCACGTCGGTCGGAGCGACGCGCAGCCGAAGCAGCGTGCCCTCTCCATCTTTTAGAGCCTCAACCAGCACCTTATCTGGGCTGTCGACCAGTGCGCAGGCAATTCCCTTTACCAGTTCAACCATGTTCTGTGAAAGCACATCGGTTGCTGCCAGCGTATCGGTATCCGTCATTACCATCCTCCTCGGTCCCGGTGCAGCACTCCCTTTATTTAACCCGTTATCTCCATCTGATGCGAGATGTCCGTGTATCAGGCAGAACGCAACAAAGGTTTATGAAAGCGTCTAACCAAAACACTTTCCAGGGCACGAGCAAAAATAAAGCAAGAGTGCAGCGAAACTTTTATGTATGGCTAAAGTTTACAGGAGGAAGAGGGGATTTACATGTAATAGAATCAACAAGATAATAAACTTTGGGAACCGCGTTTCGGTTCCCAAAGTTTATTATCGATTGTGTACTGAAGTTGTAGGAACTGTATATAAAAGCGTGATTTTGCAAGATCGACTTGAGGCGACAGGACCAAAATCATGCTTAAATCTCATCGTTTGGATTCGGAAGGGGGTCCCTAAAGATTCGAATCTGGTTACTTCTAAGCGGCCGCAGTAACCGTTTCAGTTACCGGTGACGCAGCAAGCAGTTTGCCGACGCGATCTGAGAGCTGGGCTCCATTACCGGTCCAATAGTCGATACGATCCCGCTTGAGATCGACGGTGGCTGGGTTGGTGCGGGGATTGTAGGTGCCGACGACTTCGACCGAACGTCCGTTGCGGGCGCGGTCCTTTTCGATCACAACGATACGATAGTGGGGCTGCTTACGCGCGCCAACGCGCGCCAAACGAATCATCAACACTGGGAATGCCTTTCAAAACATTTTAATTGGGCAAAAGAGAGAATCACCGACAGTCGATTTTCAGTCCGTACCCGGGTGGGGGCCGCAGAGCAGAATCACCCAACATCTAAGTATCGCGGATATTACGGTTTTCCGCAATCATTCCCAGCGAATTTAACTCCATTTCCCGGCAACGAGCTATCTTGTTGTCCCTTTGGGTGTGCGCGATGGGAAGAGGAAGCGCAGCACGTCTCCCAGGCGTTTTGCCCAGGCGTCTTCATCGTGCACAGCGCCTGCGGCTTTCATGTACATGAGATCGGCGCCTGCCTGCCATCCCTGCTTGAGAAGCTGCTTGTAGAGCAGATCTGCGTCGCGCACATGGCGTGCTCCTTCGGCCATGCCTATGTCCATCCATATCTGCAGGGTGGGTTTTGGGTTTGCCTGATTCACGATCTCAAGGATGCTGCGATGGTCCCACCAGAGGGAGGGCGACAGGACCGCAAGCTTGCCGAAGACGCCAGGATTTTCCAACCCCAGGTAGAGCGAGATCAGACCTCCAAGCGAAGATCCGCCTAGTCCAGTCGATGTGGCTTCGGGGCGGGTTCTGAAGGTCTCGTCGATGAAAGGCTTTAGCTCCTCTATCAACAGGCGTCCGTAGCTCCGGCCTTCACCGCCTCCCATCTTGAAGTCGCGGGTCGGCGTATATTCGGCCATCCTTCGGAGCCCTGTGTTGGCTACGCCGACCAGGATGACGGGCTCGATCTCTCCTGCCGATGCCAACTTATCCGCCGTCGTCTGTGCTTGCCAGGTTCTGCCGGGCAGATAGGAGGTTAGGCCATCGAAGAGGTTCTGGCCGTCGTGGAGATAGAGGACGGGATAGCGATGATCTTGATTGTCAAAGTATTGGGGAGGCAGATAGACCATGATGTCCCGCGCACCGGGGAGGATAAGGGAGTGAAGCTCGTAGACCTTATATCGCGGATTGGCCAGGAGATCCGGGGAGGCTGCCTTCTTGCGGAGGAGACGCAATTCTCCGGAGCCGGCGGGGACACTTGTCGAATTCTGCATGGACTCAGCGTCCCTCATCGAAGAGGGAAGAGACCAAGGAGGGAAATCCTTCGTCGCCGCAGCTGGTTCCTATTCGGAAGGAACTCTCCCGCAGGGTACTGCTTTGGCTACGGCAAGTAGGAAACTGCTCTAACATGGCATCAGGTTAGCAGAGGCTCCGCCTATGAGACGCGAATATCAAAAGTGGTTCTCCCCTTCACTCGAACGCGAGATGGAACTCCTCACCTTCGGGCATGCCGGTATGCCGGTCCTTGTCTTTCCTACTTCCTGTGGTCGCTTCTTCGAGTTCGAGGACCGAGGCATGGTCGGAGCGATCCACGAGAAGATCGAGCGCGGGCATCTGCAGTTGATCTGTGTCGACTCGGTGGATTCGGAGAGCTGGTACAACCGCGATGTTCCGCCGCGCTGGCGTATTGCGCGCCATGTGCAGTATGAGCACTACGTGATGCAGGAGGTTCTGCCCCTGGTTCGCAGCGGCAACCGTACTCCCAATGTCGCCGCTATGGGGTGTAGCTTTGGCGGCTACCATGCCCTCAATATCGCGCTGCGGCACCCGGATATCTTCCAGTCGGTTCTCTCTTTGGGAGGTGCATTTAATCCGGTGAACTTCCTCGACGGATACTACGACGACGACTGCTACTACAACCTTCCGATGCATTACATTCCGAACACTACCGATCCCTGGTTCCTGGATCGCTATGGCCGAAGCACCTACATTCTCGCTACGGGCGTGGAAGACCAGTGCAAGGGAGAGAACGAGCGGATGGCCGATGTTCTGCGGGCCAAATCCATTCCTTGCCGGCTGGATGTCTGGGGCGATCATACGGGCCACGATTGGCCATGGTGGCAGCGCATGGTGCAGACCTACCTCTAGAAGATTCGACGAAGATACGTGGCAGCGTGGCAGTCCTCACACGGAGGTACTACTTGAAAAAGATCGGCGTCCTGTTCGGCATGGAGAACACCTTTCCAAGCGCCCTGGTAGACAAGATCAACTCGCTAGAACTCAACGATATTTGCGCGGAGTTCGTACACTTGGGTGGAGTCACCATGGCGGAGCCCTCGGGCTATGCGGTGATCGTCGATCGCATCTCGCACGATATGCCGTTCTACCGTGCTTATCTTAAGAACGCTGTTCTTACCGGTACGCAGGTGATTAATAATCCATTCTGGTGGTCGGCTGACGATAAGTTTTTCAACTATGCCCTGGCGTCCAAGCTGGGGGTTGCGGTGCCGCGGACTGTCTTGCTTCCGCATAAAGAGTATCCGCCGCAGATCAATACAAAGTCGCTTCGCAACCTGGAGTTTCCTTTGGATTGGGACGCTATCTTCGACTACATCCAGTTTCCGGCCTTCCTCAAGCCCCATGACGGAGGGGGATGGCGCGATGTCTTCCATGTCCACAACCGTGAAGAGTTTTTTGTGGCTTACGACCAGACTCGCGATCTTTGCATGACGCTTCAAGCGGCGGTCAACTTCAAAGAGTACTTTCGGTGTTACGTAATTGGCCAGACGCAGGTCCACATCATGCCGTACGATCCGCGCCGTCCTCATGAGAGCCGCTATGTCCTCGATGCTCCGCCCTACGATAAGAAGCTGCTCAAACGGGTCGAGAAGGATGCACTGACGCTGTGCCGGGCTCTGGGCTATGACCTGAACACGGTGGAGTTCGCTGTGGAGGATGGGATTCCTTATGCCATCGACTTTATGAATCCCGCCCCGGATGCGGATCTTCATTCTGTTGGTGAGGCTAACTTCAAATGGATCGTGGATGCAGTGGCCAAGTTGGCTGTTGAGAAGGCTCAGAGTCCGAAGACGCCTGAGCTTCGTTGGGCTGCTTTTCTTGGTGTAGGGAATGAGGTCGCCGCGCCTGCGTCTGCGGTCAAGAAGGCTGCAAAGAAAAAGTAGTACGAAACCTCCGGCCTCGTTTTATTCATTTCATTCGCATTGATCCGTGTTAGGTTGTTCATCTCGACTGAGGGCACAATGCGTCCGTCCTTTACACTAGGCATCGAAGAGGAGTACCAGACGATCGATCCGGAGACCCGCGATCTTCGCTCGCATATTGCGACGGAGATGCTGGCCAAGGGCAAGCTTCGCCTGGAAGAGCGGGTGAAGGCGGAGATGCACCAGTCGGTCATCGAGGTAGGCACACGCATCTGCCAGAACATCCAGGAGGCAAAGGAGGATCTCTTCGATCTGCGCCGCAACATGGTGCGGCTTGCAGAGGAGCATCATCTCGTCCTGGTCGCGGGAGCTACGCATCCTTTTGCAGACTGGCGTGTGCAGGAGATTTATCCCGATCCCCGGTATGCGCAGGTGGTCGAAGATCTTCAGCTTGTGGCGCGGGCTAACCTGATCTTTGGGTTGCATGTCCATGTCGGGATTGAAGACCGCGAAGCGGCGATTCGCATCATGAACTCGCTGCGGTATTTTCTTCCTCATATTCTGGCGCTTTCGACTAACTCACCGTTCTGGCTTGGCATGGAGACGGGTTACAAGAGCTATCGCGCGAAGGTCTTTGAGAACTTTCCGCGGACGAATCTTCCGGATAGCTTCAGCAGCTACTCGGAGTTTGAGAACTACGTCGCGCTGCTGATCAAAACCAACTGCATCGACAATGCAAAGAAGATCTGGTGGGACGTTCGGCCGCATCCCTTCTTCAATACGGTGGAGGTTCGGATCTGCGATATTCCGCTGACCGCGCAGGAGACGATCGCGATCGCCGCGCTGATCCAGGCGACGGCGTGCAAGCTGTGGCATCTCCACTCCTGCAACCAGGACTTTCGACAGTACTCGCGGGCTCTGCTGATGGAGAATAAGTTTCGCGCGGTTCGCTACGGCCTGGATGGCAAGATGATCGACTTTGGAAAGCAGCAGGAAGTTCCGGCTCGCGACCTCATCCTTGAGTATCTGGACTTTGTTAAGGACACGGTGGAGGAGCTGGGGAGTCAGAAGGAGATCGCCTATATCCACACCATGCTTGAACAGGGTTCGGGCGCTGATCGTCAGTTGAAGGTCTTTCGCGAGACGAACGACCTGAAGGCCGTGGTCGACTATATGGCCTCTGAGACTAAAGCTGGACTCTAGCCAGGCTTAGGGCTTTGGCGCTGTGGCTGCCTCTTCATCGACCCAATAGCCGTTGCGCGCTGTTACGGTTACGCCCTTGTATTCGCTTAGGGTTACTCCGATGGCGTGCAGACCGGCGTGCGGTGCTTGCGGATGAAAGCTCAGTACGTAGCGGTTCGACATGTGGTTGGAGATTCTGGTTAGATCGCGCTCGAGGCCTTTGAGATCGCTGAATTTGAAGTACTCGCCTCCGCTTACTCGCGCTACGGTCTCGGGGACGTTCTGGCGGAATCCGTTTCTTGCGGCGATCGCTGCCATCTTCGCCAGACGCAACGGGGGTGCGAGCAGGCTCAGGCAGTCATAGGCTTGCGTTGCTTTGTTCCTCTTCGCCGCTGGATCTGCGTTGGGATCGTCGGCCATGCATCCGCCCGGGGGCCCAGGCTCGCTGCTGCCCAGCATCTCGCCTGTCTCATGCTTCATCTGGGAGCGCGTGCTGGAGAAGCCGAGGCTGTAGATGGCGGTGTTGGTGTCGCTGATGGTTCGCAGGGCTTCGTCGGCCTTCAGGTGGCTGCCGTGGTCGATGGTCTCGCTGATGAGCAGGATCGCGCGGCGGTACTGCGGGGGTTGTTTGGCGAGTATCTCGACGGCGAGGCCCAGGCCGTCGAAGATTGCGCCGCCGGCGTCTCCTTCGGCCATTCTCTCGATGGTGGAGCTGACCTTGTCCAGATCCTGGGTGAAGTTTTGCGAGACTCCGGCTTCGCTGTCGAATTCGACTACGGCTACCTTGTGGGGCACTCCACCTACTACGGCTTCGATCAATGGGCCCAGCCCGCGGTATTTGTCCATCTGAGGTACCGCGGATCCGCCGGTCTCGATGACTACGACCAGGGCCAGCGGCTCTCCGCCGGTGTCCTCTTCGAGGGAGATCTTCTGTTCCACGCCGTCGTCTGTGACGACAAAGTCCTTTGCCTGCAATGTGAAGACGGGCTCGCCCGCCTTCGTCGTAACGAGCGCGGGCACCAGCACCAGCGTTGTGCGCGAGGTGAGGGTGGGGGTCTGCGGCTCCTGTGGCGGCGGGTTCTGCGCAAAGAGTGCCGGTACCCACAAAAGCAATGCTGAAGCGAGAAGCTTGCGCATGAACACCTCCAGATAAGTCTAACGTCCTCTATGACAACCCGGCAGCTACGACTTTTGCCGCAGGCTTATGACACCAACGGGCCTCTCTGAGGTCACGTTTCTTCCTATCGACAACTGCACCAAACGTTTACTCTAGAAGCATATTGGAGTAACCGAACCATGACATCCATCGTCGATCAGGAAGCACTCCAGGCAGGTGAATCCCAGTCCGAGGCCCTTCGCAACACCCCTTTCCCCACTGATTTCATTCCCGGTGCGCGCAATGCTGTGACTACTTGTCTGCGTATTCAGCCGCACGAGAAGGTTACCCTTATCACCGACCAGAAGTGTTTGGCGATCGCGGCTTCGCTGGCCTCTGAGCTCGACCGCATTGGCTGTACCTGGAACGCTTTCGTTCTTGAAAATATTGCTCCGCGGCCGCTTGCTGGAATGCCTGTGGAGGTTTTGGCGGATATGGAGTCCTCGGGCGTCAGCATCTTTGCGGTGGAGGTTCAGCCCAATGAGCTTCGCAGCAGGATGGAGATGACCGATGTCGTCAATCGCCGGCGCATGCGCCATGCCCATATGGTCAACATTACCGCCGAGATTATGACCCAGGGGATGCGGGCTGACTTTCTTGCCGTCGACAGTCTGAGTCAGGCTGTGCTCGATCGCGTCCGTCAGGCCACGTATGTTCGCGCTACTACGCCTGCTGGCACGGATATTCATGCGGAGCTCTCTCCCGACTATCGGTGGTTCAAGACGTCGGGCATTATCAGCCCTGAAAAGTGGGGAAATTTGCCGGGTGGGGAGTGCTTTACCTCGCCGCTTGAAGTGAACGGCGTGTTCGTTGTGGATGGAGTTGTTGGCGACTTCCTGTGCGCACGCTACGGGATCCTTCGTGAGACGCCGCTTACGATCCATATCGAAGGCAATCGAATCACGAAGATCTCTTCCAAGAACAAGGATCTTGAGCGCGACTTCTGGGCCTATACCCATACCGACGAGAACTCGGACCGGGTTGGGGAGTTCGCCATTGGGACTAACATCGGCGTTGATCATGTCATCGGAAATATTCTTCAGGACGAGAAGTTTCCGGGCATCCACATTGCTTTTGGAGATCCCTATGGAGCTCATACGGGAGCGCCCTGGAAGTCTTCTACTCACATCGATGTTGTGGGGCTGGAGTTCAATATCTGGCTTGGCAATGCAGCTGGGGAAGAACAGATCATGCGGGACGGCCAGTTCGTCATCGACGCATAACTTCGTTGCGGTTGCATCTGGAATGCAGATGCAACCGCCCGAAGATTTAGATGATTGAGGAAGACTGAGCCAAGCTTCCATCCACTGCAATGTCGCCGCTATATCGATCGGACAGGTATTTGACTGGCGCGAGGAGCGTAACGAGCAGCCCCATGCAGGTGACGGCGGCGATGTAATGCGCCGGTCCCATTCGATTGAGGTGGACGAGCCATGAGACAAAGAGTGGGGTCACTCCGCCGAAGATGGCGTAGGCGATGTTGTAGGAGAAGGAGACTCCGCTGAAACGAACGGGCGCCGGAAATGCGCGAACCATCAGAATGGGTGTCAAAGTGACGGCCCCTGCCCCGATTCCGGCCAGTATGTAGAGCGGCAGCAGCGCGGAGGGCATGCGGAGGGCTCCGTAGTAGAGACCGTAGGTTGCGACGATCAACAAGAGCATCATCGGAACGGCCACGCGGCGTATCCCGAAGCGGTCTGTCGCGACACCCACTGCCAGTGCGGAGACACAGAGTCCTGCTGTACCGCCCAAGTTTGCTAATTGTGTTGCAAATGGCGGCAGTCCGAAGGATTTTTGCAGTAGCGCCGGAGTCATCAGGATCACGACGACAATTGCTGCCGTAAGCGTCCAGGTACTTAGAATCGATGCAAGCACTGCCAGTCCGTGGCTTTTCAGGACGGTGCGCAGTGGAAGATCGCGGGAGACGGCTGCGCGCATTCTAATTTGCTCAAATACAGGGGTTTCCTGGAGCCAGCGGCGGAGGAACATTGCGATGAAGCCGAATATTCCACCGATCACGAAAGGGACCCGCCAGTAGCCGTCGATCATTTGGGCCTGGGTGAACTTCAGATTCATGCCAGTCGCAACCAACGAACCGAGCAGGATACCGCAGGTCAGTCCGCTGGTGAGCAGACCCACTGCGAGTCCGACCCTGCCGCGCTCCGCATGTTCGGCGACGAAGACCCAGCCACCAGGGGCTTCGCCTCCGATGGCGATTCCCTGGAGAATGCGCATCGCAAGTAGAAGCAGCGGGGCGGCTACGCCGATTGAGCTGTAGGTGGGCAAGAACCCGATCAGCAGGGTAGGAATCGCCATGAGCAGAACGCTGAGTGTGAACATGCGCTTGCGGCCCTGCTTGTCGCCGAAGTGCGCCATCACAACTCCACCTAAGGGACGAGCGAGATAACCGGCTGCGAAGAGACCGAAGGTCTGGGTCTGACGCACCCAATCCGGAAGGCTCGCAGCGAAGAATACTTTGCCGATTACGGTGGTGAAGAAGACAAAGATTACAAAGTCGTAGAACTCAAGCGCACCACCAAGCGACGCGAGGGCAAGCGTGCGAGCCTCTGAAGCTGTCGAAGGAGGATTCGATAGGGGGGAGTAATTTTTCATCATGGCTTCTTTCAAAGAAATCTGACTTTTGCCGGTTGGCCGCACCGCTCGAAGGCAGTCCGACTCTGCATCTCCCGTTACATCCGATCGTCGTCCCTGGAACCAACTGGAGGATGAATGGATGTACGGCGAAGGCTCAGCTAGTAGCACTCTTGCATTAGAGACACCTTTATGGCGTTTTTATTCCAAAGAAATATCTTCATTTTTCATTTTTTCTATCATTTTTCTATGACGTTTTTGGAGCGCAGGTTGAGATCCACGAGGTTAGGGTGGACCATTTCGTTGCGGAGTTTGGTTCAGGTCTTTATTCGACGGGCGGCTTTTGGCGAGTGGATTTTCGCTGTTGTCGCACTAGGCCGGTCGATTCCCGGATCATCAGTTCGGGTTCGAACAT
Source organism: Granulicella sp. dw_53 (assembly GCF_018449545.1). Taxonomy (GTDB): domain Bacteria; phylum Acidobacteriota; class Terriglobia; order Terriglobales; family Acidobacteriaceae; genus Edaphobacter. The sequence goes on from NZ_JAAVUR010000005.1 coordinate 304,575, forward strand.
GATGGTGTCGGGATAAGGCTCGTGTGGATGCTGAATGCGTTTTACGAGCAGTTGCGCGGCCATCTCACCCATTCTGCGCAGTGGCTGGCGGATGGTGGTCAGGCTTGGCGTGTGATAGGCGGCGCTGGAGATATCGTCGAAGCCGACGACGGAGATATCCTGCGGGCAGCGCAGACCGGCATCGACGATGGCACGAATGGCGCCGATGGCGGCGATATCGTTGAAACAAAAGATCGCAGTGAAGTCGCGGCGCGAGGCCAGGAGATCGCGGACGACGGGATATCCAAGCTCGGGAGACCAGGAGTTTGTCCTGATGTGGACGCATAGCTCCGGGCGTATGCGGATGCCGATCTTTTCTGCGAACTGAAGGATGCTCTGCCAGCGGGACTCGGAGTCGAGGGCGTGAGGTTGACCCTTCATAAAGGCGATATCCCGGTGTCCGAGGTCGTAAAGATGCTGTAGAGCAAGCTGGGCGGAGTGGTCGTGGTCGAGCATGGCATTGCAGACGCCGCGCATCTTTTTGTGACCGGAGATGGAGACCACGGGGACGTCGAGTGGTGCGCGCAGCAACGTGTTTACCAGGAGAAAGCCGTCGACGGCGCGCTCTGTGAGCAGGCGGGGATACTCGTCGATGAGATCGGGTCTTCCCTGGTGGCTGACGACGAGGTGCAGGTAGCCGGTCTGGAGAAGGTGCTCTTCCACCCCATTCATGACCATGGTGAAGTAGCCTTCACTGAACTCCGGCACAATGACGCCGATGGTGAAGGTCTGGCGGGTGCGAAGCGAGCGCGCGAGAAAATTGGGCTTATACTCGAACTTCTTTGCCGCCGCGAGGACGCGCTCCCGCGTTTTGAGCGCGATGCTCTTCGCGCCTGGCGCATTGTTCACCACCAGAGAGACGGTTGCAGGGGAGAGACCGAGATGTTCGGCCAGGGTCTTAAGGCTGATGGGGCGATCTTGATTCTGAGATATCGGTCGCTTCATGGGATGGGATAGTTCTACCACTCCGAAGATGCTATCGACATCAGCGAATTTGTGTCACTCCCTTAAGTAACGCTGTGTCGGATGCACCACCTACCGCGATTCTGTACTCTCCCGGCAGCAGCTTCCACTGGTTAGCGGGGACATCGAAGATGGAGATGTAAGCCGGGTTGAGGGGCAGGGAGATGAGCTTCGATTCGCCTGCCGCGAGGGGAATACGCTGCCACGCGGCGAGGCGTTGGAAAGGCTCTTCGGAGCTTGCGGGAAGCGTTACATAGAGCTGAGCGATCTCGGCGCCGGGGAGCTTTCCGGTGTTGGTGAGGCGGAACTGGACGCTACGTTTTTCAGCGTCGATCCTGAGGTTTGAGTATTGAAATGTCGTGTAGGAGAGGCCGTGTCCGAAGGCGAAGAGGGGTTGCCGGTGCTTTATCTCAAACCAGCGATAGCCTACGGCGACGCCCTCGGGGTAGGTCATGTCAAAGCCGGTATGCGTATCTTCACTAAGCTCTCGCCGTGGCTTGTTATCTTCGGTCATGCCGGCGATGCGGGGCTGCGGCAGATCCGCGTCCTGCTTTGCGAAGGTGATGGGCAGCTTGCCGGACGGGTTCACCACGCCGAAGAGCAGGTCCGCGATGGCCTCTCCGCCGCCGATCCCTGGATACCATGCGGCAAGTACGCCGCTGACATTGCCGATCCAGGGCATGGAGACTGGACCTCCGGTTTCGAGCACGACGATGGTATGGGAATTGGCCGCCGCGACTGCCTGAATGAGCGCGTCCTGGGCGTCGGGCAGGGAGAGGGTCGGCGAGTCTACCGACTCGGACATGTATTGGGTTACGAAGACGATGGCCAGATCGCTCGAACGGGCTAGTTGTGCGGCTTCCGCGGGTTGTTCGCCTGATGCGTACTTCACAGCGACGTGGGGAGCGAGTCTTTGAATCGCCTTCAAGGGCGAGGAAGGGAAGTAGACCGGCTTGCCCCAGAGCGCGGAGCCTTGTTCTGGAGCGATGGCGTTGCCGCCGGGTGCGTCGACCTGCGCGGAGCCTCCTCCGGAGAGCACTCCGACGTCGGCGTGGCCTCCGATTACGGCGATGGTGTGAAGGGTAGCGGGATTGAGTGGAAGCTGGTGGCCCGCGTTCTTGAGGAGCACGATGCTCTCTTCGGCGATGTGACGGGAGTCGTCCTTGCCGCGAAAGGGATCGACCACGCTACGAACAGGAGGATGGTCCACGACGCCGGCGGCGAACATACTGCGCAGGATGCGGCGATTCATATCGTCGAGGCGATCCATCGAGACTTTGCCGGTTGCGACTGCTTGTTTGAGGGGAGCTCCGAAGAAGTCGTCTCCGGGTAGTTCCTGATCGAGGCCGCCGTTTGCAGCCTGGACGGTGCTATGGGTGGCCTCCCAATCGGAGAGGACCCAGCCTTTGAAGCCGAAGTCTTTCTTCAGCACTTGATTCAGGAGGTAGTCGTTCTCGCAGGCGTGAGCGCCGTTGACCAGGTTGTAGGAGCACATGACGCCAGCGGGGTGGGCGAGCTTGATGGCGATCTCGAAGGCGAGCAGATCGGTCTCGCGCATGGTGCGCTTGTCCATCTGCACGTTGACGACGCTGCGGCCGGTCTCCTGGTCGTTGAAGGCGAAGTGCTTGATGTCTCCCATGACCTGTTGCGACTGCACGCCGAGCGCCAGTTGTCCGACGATATTGCCGGCTAGCACCGGGTCTTCGCCTACATATTCGAAGTTCCGGCCGTTGCGGGGTTCGCGGGTGAGGTCGACTCCGCCGCCGATGGACATATTGAAGCCTTGCGCCCGCAACTCGCGGCCTATGACCTCTCCGTAGAGGTGTGCCGCACTCTCGTCCCAGGTGGCGGCGAGCGCCATGGCGGAGGGGAGCAGGGTGGCATAGCGGCTTTCGGGAGCGGCCATGCGGACTCCTACGGCGGAGTCCGCGAGATTGATATCGGGGACGCCGAGCCTTTCGATCCCGGGGACGTAGCCGGCTCCCATGTTCGAACGAGGCGGTACGGGGGCTCCCTTACGCAGCACGCCCCAGCCCGTTCCGTGTACCAGGCTTAACTTTTCTTCGAGTGTCATTTTTTCCAATACCATCTCGGCGCGACGGTCGGCGGACAAGGTGATGTCCATCCAGGGCATCTTTGCGGGCGCAGGGGCCGATTGGGCAAAGGCGGTGGTCCAGGTAAGGCAGATGGCAGCCGATATGACTGTCACAAGACGAGCAGGGAAGATATCTTTCATTGCCTAGTCCAAATCTCGCGGCGCTTGCTTTAGTAGGCTGCGTCCGCTGGAAAGAGGTTGTCTTTGATGACTGCGCGTTGTTGCGCCGTCGCTCTACTCTACGTCGCGGCGCACTGAGTTGTGAAGCCGTATGAAAAATATAAATCGATATAGTAATGGAGAATTGATAGCTATACAGACTAACCGCGTGCAGTTTAGAGTACCGAGACAAGCTTCCAATTGTGACGGCATCGGCTCTGGGGGATGTCCGCAAACATCCTTCGGCGAAACATAGAAAGAGATAATGACCGCATGAATGTATCGAAGACCCTTGCCCTCCCTGGCTGGACCCTTTATCGCCACTCCGTTGTTGCTGGCTTGCTTGGGATGCTCGCTGTGTTGCCGGTCGCATATGCCCAGGAGCTTCGCTTGAGCCGTGCCGAGGCGACGGTGCTGGTGGAGCCCTATGCTCCGAATGTCGTTCGCGTCAGCATCAGCCTGCGCAAGGAGGACGCGCTTGCTGCACCGGGGTATGGCATCACGGCTGCCCCGGCGGCTAAGGGCTGGAGCGTCGAACAGGGCAAGTCGGGCGATGTGCTGCGATCTTCGCGGATGATCGTTACGGTTGCGCCGGAGGGTGGAAGATCCGTCCGCACGGGCACGGCGGCTGATATTGCTAAGTTCTTCAATGGATCGACGCCTGGGGTAGGGATCTCGATTACTACTCCGGAAGGCGCTTCGCTTCTGCAGATGCATGGCTGGCAGATGTCCGTGCCCAACCACAAGGACGGCAACGCCGACATTCTGTACGACCGCCGCCCTACGGATCCGCCTTTCTTTCAGGTCGGCGCTACCTTCGCTTCGCCGCCGGACGAGCACTACTACGGTCTGGGCCAGAACCAGGAGGGATTTCTGGACCGCCGCGGGCATGTGCTGCGGTGCGCACATGACTATAACGCTCCGTCGGGGCAGAGCGTCTGTGTTCCGTTCGTGGTTACGAACAAGGGCTATGGAATTCTCTGGGACAATCCCTCGGCTACGACGGTGGCCTTTGGATTCAACGACTCCACGCGCTGGACCTCGGATGTCGGGCAGCGGGTCTCGTTCTTTGTCATCGCTGGTGCGACCTATGACGAGGTTTACACGGGCTATCGGCTGCTGACGGGGGATACTCCCATGCTGCCTAAGTCCGCCTATGGCTACATTCAATGCAAGCAGCGCTATACCAGCCAGGAGGAGTTACTGGCTGTAGCGAAGGGCTATCGCGACCGCCATCTGCCTATCGACGATCTGGTGATCGACTGGTTCCACTACACGAAGATGGGTGAGATGGATATGGATCCCTCCAAATGGCCTGATCCTGCCGGGATGAACCGGCAACTCCATGCGATGAACTTTCATACGATGATCAGCGTGTGGCCGCGTTTCGTACCCGAGTCGCGCTTCTACGATACGGTTTTGAAGAACGGATGGTTTGAGAAGCTTGCCGATGGCACACCTACCAATGGTCTGCCCTATGATCGTGCTGGATCGGACATTGATACCACCAACCCCGATGCTGCGAGATGGTACTGGAACGTCGTGAAAGAGAACTATGTGAGTAAGGGTTTCGATGCGTTCTGGGCCGACGAGACTGAACCAGATCTACCTCCGAACGGAAGTTACTTCCATGTCGGTCCTGGGACGCAATACTTCAACGTATATCCGCTCTTTCACACTGCAGCCTTCTATAACGGCTTCCGCAAAGATCTGCAGACTAGGGCGCTTATCCTGGCGCGCGATTCCTACATCGGCGCGCAGCATAATGGCACGATCTTCTGGTCGTCGGATATCAGTGGGAACTGGGATACGCTCAAGCGGCAGGTCCCAACTGGAATCAACTTCGTAGCCTCGGGGATGCCCTATTGGAGCACCGATATTGGTGGCTGGCAGTATCTTCCGTCTACCCACACCCCGGAGCGTGCGCCCTTGCTGGACCCCTCCGATGCACGAGATAACGTTGGGCACTACGATGACTATCCGGAGCTCTACGTTCGCTGGTTCGAGTATGGTGCGTTTCAGCCGAACTTTCGTAGCCATGGCAGCCGTCCGCAGAATGAGGTGTGGTCTTACGGTAAAGAGGCAGAGCCGATTCTGGCGAAGTACCTTCGGCTTCGCTACCAGCTTATGCCGTATCTCTACACGCTGGGCCACATGTCGCATGAGACGGGAGCACCCTTCATGCGCGGCCTATTCATGGATTTTGGCGATGATCCGAAGGTCGCGAACATTGGAGACGAGTATATGTTTGGGCCGTCGCTTCTGATTGCGCCGGTGACGGAACAGGGGCGAACGACACGCGAGGTCTATCTGCCGGCCGGAACTGACTGGTACAACTTCTGGACGAATGAGCGGCTGCAAGGTGGCCAAAGGGTCACTGTGAACGCACCGATCGATACCATTCCGGTCTTCGTGCGTGCCGGCTCTATCCTGCCGCTGGGTTCGGTTGTGGAGAGCACAAATGAGGTACAGAAGATCGCAACTCTGCGGGTCTTTCCTGGGAAGGATGCGGACTTCGATCTCTATAGCGACGATGGAACCACTTATGACTATGAGAGAGGCAGATCGGAGTTGACACACATTCATTGGTCCGACGCCGCCAAGAAACTGACGCATACAGGCGCAAGACTGAATGTGGTCTCGGAGCAGAGTCTAGTCGACGTTGTAGGAGTAGCGCGCTAAGTGATGGTGAAGCTGTATCAGCGAAGCTGGGATGCCAGCAGGCGTTTTCGTTCCAGTTTCAAACCTACGCAGGCGATTACAAACATCAGCGAGCCAAGATGCTTGGGCTCGAAGAGGAAGCTTTCGTCCAGGTTGTAGATGAGAGTGAGGATAACGATGATGAGATACCACTCCACTGCTCGAAGCAGGCCTTCGTCTCGGGAACCTAAGAGGCAACTCAACCCGTCGCGGAAGGCAAAGCCGAAGATGAGGAGCACGAGGGCGAGCCCTATGACGCCCATCTCCAAAGTTACGTCCAGGAATCCGTTCTGTGCTTGTCCTAAGGCCCACGTTACAGTGAGGATGATGCGATAGGACTCGCCTTTGAACCCAAGCCAGAACGCCTGATATCCATAGCCTAGTAAGGGCCGTTTGGCGATCGAGCCGAGGACGGCGTCCCATATCTCGGTGCGGCCGGTCAGGGTTACATCTTTTCCCAACAGGCTGAACAGGAATGTGGGCTCGAGGACGATCATTGCAATGACAGAGCCGAAGATCACCGCGAATACGATGAAGGTGACGAAGTAGTCTTTCTTGCGAAAGCCGCGAAGGATATTCGTCACTACCGCATAAGCGATGTAGACCGCAGTCAGCATATAGCTGGTTGCGGCCCTGGAGAAAGCGATGGCGACTAAGCAAAAGAAGATCTGCGAGAGGCGTAGGGATCGAAAGAACGAGGTGCGAGGACGGTACGCTACGGCCACGGTCAGGAAGAACAACGCCATGTTGCCGAGATAGTTCTTCGCGCTGAAGATGCCTTTCCAGGCGCTGGAATGGCCGCCCATCAGGTCTCGACCGTACTGGGGCAGACCGAGCGCAAACAAGATGCTTGCGACGATCGTACCGGTACCGAGGACGAGGAAGATCTCCATCACCTCGTTGAAGGTGTATCGAGACATGATGTAGAGCATCAGAAAGATGCCCCCCAACAAGACGGTGCCGGAGCTGATCGTTCTTGTAACCTGCTGCGATACGGGTGCGAGAAGAATCGCGACTATGGGAAAGATCGTTATCAGCCTGACCTTGAGGCTGAGCCTGCGGATCGACTCATGTCTGCGAATGACGAAAAACATGCAGGCGGCAAAGATCAGGATATTGCCGAGGCGATCTATGATAGCTCCTCCCGCCGAGCTGGTCATCACAGCCCGCATGGCGGTTCCCCCGTTTACGAAGGGAGATACGCCGTCGAGGGCGAAGTAGAGCAGCGGAGCCAGGAGGCCCCAGGTGGAAGCGCGGCCCCAGAACTCATCTGTTGCTTCGGTCTTACTTGCTGGCCGTCTATGCTCGCCGGCTATGGGCGGTCTAAGAATTTGCGCGGTTGCCAAATTAGACTCCTCGTTGGTAGTAGAAGGTCTAATGCGTATATACGACAGCCGAGGTGGCCGATGCCAGGATCGATTGACCGTTCACAACAACGTTGCGCATAAAGCTGAAGGGAACATAGATCACGTCATCCGGCTTCAAAGCTATGTCCGCCTTTTGGCCTTTCTGCATCGCGTTCACTGGAAGATCGATCTCTTCAACTCCACCTGGAGTTTTGCGGACCAGCTTCGACTTGCTTACCGCTGCGGTATGATTCGCGGAGCCAGCAAGCGAGATGGCCTGCAGTACGGTCATCTGCGAGTTATTGGTGTTTACGGGATAGCCACCAGGCTTCAAGACGTCGCCGAGAACATAGACAACTGCAACCTTGGGTACGATCACCGTATCGCCCGGGTAGACCATTGGATCGTCATCCAGAGCGGTTCCGGCGGTGTTGGAGTAGTAGTAGTCGAACTTCTTATCTGGGTCGCCGTGACGCTCAATTGTTATGTGCCGATCTGCGGCGTCGGTTAGACCTCCGGCGAGGGCCAGTACTTCGATTACTTTGCGGCGAGTATCTGTTTCGTAGAGCCCAGGTTTTATTACCTGTCCCATCACTGCTACGTTTTGAGTGGCGTATAGATCTACTCTCACCGTCACCTGCGGGTGCAACATGATGGCTGAAGCGATCAGGCTGCGTTCGATCTCTTTTGCAGCCTGTCCCGGTGTCATGTTGCTTACTTTTACGTTGCCCAGGAAGCTGAGCGGGATATCGCCGGAATCGGTGACGCGGGCGCGTTGCTCCATCTCTGGCGTGTCATAGACCTGGATGTGTAACGTATCGCCAGGTCCGATCAGTAAGGTCTCCTTCTGGGCTAGCGAACTCTGGGTTACGGAAAAAACAAAGAAGGATAGAGCGAAAATTAGAGTTAGCTTCTTCATTTAGGTCCTCACAGATTCTTTTCCTAGATACTCATAAAATACATGGCCGGCCGCTGGCTGTTCGCGCACTCCATTGACCAAGACATTGATTTTACGGTTCCTCTCAGACGGTACAGATTCCAACATCTGGTAGCTCCGCTCAAGTGCAGAGAGGGGTGTCTTTTGATGGCGGGCAATGAGAAGAACTGAGTCGACGAACGAGCTTAGAACAACCGAATCCGTCACCGGCAGTACGGGGGCAGTATCCAGAAGGACTAAGTCATACTGTGACTCCCATCCCTTCAGTAGTATCGCCATCATGTCCGACGACAGGAGCTCCGCAGGATATGGCGGAATAGGTCCAGCGGGCATCAGATAGAAGCCAGGAACCTCGGGCACGGGAATGACGGCAGAGGCTCCATAGTCGTCCGAGAGCCCAGTCAGAACTGTGCTCAATCCAGTCTCCACATTGATCTGCAGATCCCGATGCAGACGCGGTCTGCGGAGGTCGGCATCGCACAGTAGAACGCGCTTTCCCTGTTGTGCAAACAGAATGGCGAGATTCCAGCTTATGAAGCTTTTACCTTCTCCTGCCAACGGACTTGTAACCATGATCAAGCGTGGAGGCGAGCCGCTTCTGGATAGCAGCAGGGAAGTTCGCAGCGAGCGAAGGGACTCCACGAAGATAGAGCGAGGGCTGTCCAGAGTTGGCAGCCTCACGATTGGAGAGTTGGCCACAGGATTGGACTTTGCAGGGAGACCCGAATACTCCTTCTGGTATGGAAGTACGCAGAGCGGCATCTCACCAAGGCCGCGTGAGATCTCACGTACGTCTTGAATCTTCGCGTCCGTTACATCACGCAGCAGCGCAGCGGCAGCACCGAAGAACAAGCCTCCCGCAATCGCTCCGATCAGGTAGAGCAACGTCACGGGCTTAGCTGGTTTGTCGGCGGCCCGACCGGGGTCGACGATCGAGATATTCGTCGAGCGGAGTCCAGCTAACAGTCCCGACTCTTTCAGGTGACGTAAGAGATCGTCATACAACGAGCGGCTCTGTTCGGCTTCCTGTTTGACCATCTGATATTCGATGGTCTTGTTGTTGAGCATCTCAGCCTGACTTCGGTCAGCCTCGAAGTCTTTGCGGGTATTCAGCTCTGTCTGCTCAGCGACGACAAAGTCGTTGCGTGCGCGCTCTGCGACTCGACCTACTTCCGCATGGATCGCTCCCTTTACCGCATTCAGATTGCCGCGTAGCTCGGAGAGTTTCGGGTAAGAGGCTCCAAACTTCGCTGAGAGCTCATCCAACTGACCTTGTAAGTTGGCCTCCTGCAGTCGAAGGTTTTGAATCAGTGTTAGTGAGCTGCCGATTCCCGAAGAAGAGCTTGCCAGGATGGTATTTCCGCTCAATCCCGAGATCATCTCAGGGTCGCCGGTCTTCACGACGTCGTAGATCGCGCCCTTCAGGATGCGATTTGATTTTGCCTGTGACATCGCCTGCGTTGCCATCTGCAACTTGTCGAGCGTTGGGCTGTAGACCTGGTCTTTTCCTTCTCTATCGACCTCTCCCAGAGCGAAGACGCCGGAGTCCTGGCGCAATTTGACGACCTTCGACTGCAACTCTTGCGTCTGAGCGCGCAGATCTCCAAGCTGCTCGTTCAACCATGTCGAAGCTTGTGTCGTTGCGTCATAGCGTGCCTGAAAGCCGCTTTCGATCAGGGCTTGCAGCATGTGGTTCACAACTGCCGCTGCCAATTGGGGATCGGGGCTCAGATACTCCACGTCGATGAGACGGGTTCCATCGACTACTTTTACGGTTACCTTGCTGTGAAAGGTAGTTAGAACTCTCATTCGGCGATGAGGGGAGTTCTCGAGAGTCGCTCCTTTGGGGTCTGGCTTTCCTTTTTGGCTTAGCAAGCCAAAGACCCAACTGATGGGACTCCACTTCTCCTTGTAGTCATCCGTCTGCTCAAGGTGAAGCTCGTTGATCACGCGAAGCGCGAGCGAGTCCGATGCCAGGATTTTGGCCTGCGTCTGCAGGACCATGTTCTCTTCAAGAGCGTCGGAGGGAGCATCCGCGCCGGCAGTCTGCAGGCCAAGGGAGCTGATGGAATCTTTTTGTACCTGAATCTCCCCGACCGACTTGTAGCGTCGCGTTGACACCATCAATGCGAGGATCGCGAGCAGAAGGAAGACGGCGACGCTGCTATAGATGATGATACGGCGCCGCCACAACATCATCCATATCTCACGAAGTGTGAGTTCCGGCGTCGATGGGCCGACCGAGATAACGGTATTCGAAGATTGAAGTGCGAGCTTATCCATATGGGCCTTCCTTTAAGGTGAATAGAGAGTTGGTGGCAGGAGGCTAAGGATCAGGTTCGGCAAAAGTATTTCAAGGTCATGATTCCGTTATAAAAATTTTATCTTCCCTTAAGTCATACGAGCTAAATGTAAGAAGGTGATTTATCTGGCACAACGATTTGTTGAAAATATTCCCGACAAATATGCTCCTTAGACTGGCCTGCTGAGAACTCTGGCGAAGCGATCCTTTAGTCGCAGAAAAGGTGACTCGACCCATCGATACGAGGCGAATGCCAAAATGATTGTGAGAACAAATCCCACAGCTTTGGTGGCGAGGATCGCAGTTCCCGATACCGGATGAAAGAGACCTTTTGCCAGGAGTAGTCCTGTCAGATGCAGCAGGTAAAGCCCATAACTGACCTTGCCTAGACTTACCACCCAGGAACCTGTTAATAGTTTGCTTCGGCTATGGAGACAACCGTAGAGCATCGCTCCTGCGGCGAGTGAGATGATCAATCGTCCCGGAACTTCGCGCATGCTGATGGGGCCTGGTTGATCCGTCAGCCAGGCGGAGGCGAGAATCCAGCCTAGGAGACCGCCGCTTACCAATAGGAGACGTGCAAGGGTTCCAAGTTTTGGCAGACGATCTGCGAAGAGCGCAATCAGGATACCGAGAGCGATCGAATCACAACGTGCGGTGCTGCCGTAGTAGATGAATCCTCCACTGATCCCCGCAACTACAAAGACTGCACGGCATACCGTCGCGAGAATAAACATAACGATGGCCGATATGATGATTCCGCGACGCTCGAGCACCTTCACCATCAACGGCCAGATCAGGTAGAACTGCTCTTCGATGGAGACGGTCCACAGAGGAAACGCGATAGACTCTGGCCGCCCGAACACTGCATGTACCCAGTTGCCGACGAAGAGAAGATAGCCTGCGACGTAATACCACGGCAGATTCTGCTTCGCTACCGTATGCGAGAGTCCAATGCCCAAAGCTATTACCAGGAAGTAGAGTGGCCAGATCCGCAGGATCCGTCTCAGATAAAAGTATTTGAGTGAGATTTCACCAGTCTCCTGTTTTTCTTTCAACAAGAGGGACGTGATCAGGAATGCACTTAGCGCGAAGAAGAGGTCGACGCCTGCTGCTCCGGCCTTGACTGTCGCACCCCAGAACCATGGAAGCGGCAGATGCAGACCATGGTAGAAGCTAGCTTCGAATGGCAATGTGTGACACAAGAACACACCAAGGAATGCATAGAACCGTAGGCCATCGAGCTCCGGCTGGTAGAAGCGGCGTGCCACCGGTGCCCTTGATGATGCAACTTCACTCACGATCTCAGTTGATAGACCCACCGGCAACGCTCCTTCCATCATATTTCGCGGTTGATTGAGGCAAAGATTCGGACGGGAAAGCGGCGGGCGCTCCCTGCAAGGAATAATTGGGGATGCTGTTCCCCTCGTTTGCTAGATGTCTCTTCGGCGAGGCGATGATATCTCCGAAGAGGTCCTCGAGGCGCTTCGTTTGAAGCGCCAAGTTGAAGCGCTCCACTACTCGTCTGCGACCCGCGAGGCTGAAGCGCTGCCATAGCTCGCCGTCTTGCAGCAATCGCAGGATGGCTTGGGACAGTCCGTCAGGATCGTTTTGTGCGACGAGGAGACCGGTCTCTCCATCTTCTACAGCCTCCGGAATCCCGCCGCTTCTTGTGCTGACGACCGGTAATCCCATGGCCTGTGCCTCGATAAACACGATGCCGAAGCCCTCTGCATCGCCCGAAGCAGCAACCAGACTCGGGACACAGAAGACCGACGCCTTGGCCATCCATTCCTTCACGACGGCGGGTGGCTGCGATCGCAAAAATCTGCAGCGGACTTGCCGAGCCGCGGCCAGCTCTTCGCAGGCCGCACGAAGCGGGCCGTCCCCGATCACGATCAGTTCGGCTTCGGGGCAGTCTCGCTGCACCTTGGCCATGGCTTCGATCAGGCTGGCGCAACCTTTTTTTTCTACCAACCGCCCGACAAACAAGACTAACTGCCCCTCGCGTTGAGTCGAAGGAGGCTGGAACTCCGTAATGTCCACACCGATGGAGTGAACAATTGTGCGATCGGCAGGATATCCGCGTTCAATAGCTCGCGCGCGGACATATGCAGAACAAGCCACGAAGAGCGCGCCTTCCTGCTGTAACTTGGCGCGTCCTTTCAGGTACTCGCGTCCAAGACGGGTCTCGCCCAGGACATTGTCGTTTATTGTTACGTCGTAGCCGTGCAGTGCTGTCACGAGTGGCACGTCAAGCTGTTTTGCAAGACGCATCGCTGCGTAGCCATCCAATGCAAAGTGCGCGTAGACGAGCCTAGGCGATTGTGTCTGAAGTCGCGCGAGGTTATCGGCTGTGGGGCCCAGGTAACGGAAGCGCAGCTCGCGAAGTTTTCCCCACTGGCTGCCATTGTCGGCCGTCCAACTCCTATCTTCAGGAACTTCCAATCCGGCTACCCTGCGCCATCCTACGAAGTAAGGCTCAAAGCGCCGCATTGCCGCAGCCTGGGTGACGATAAAGGTCTCGGAACGCGGCAATAGTTGAATGCGGAAGATTACGATTCCCTCACTCATAGTGCCACCATGCTTGTGTTTGGAACGGTCCCGAGTACGTGACTGTAGATTCGCTCGTACTGCGGTACGATCTCTGTCCAAGAGAATCGCCGTGTCGCATTGCGCGCTGCCTCTCCCATGGTTGCTATCTGTCTTGGCGATATCTCCAGCGCGCGCATCAAGTATGCAGAGAGGTCCTTCGCCTCTGCATCCACCAAAAATCCGTTTACTTCATGCTGGATCACATCAGGATGGGCACCCACTGCGGTGACTACTGGCACCGTCGCTGCGCTCATCGCCTCGATCGTCGACAGACCGAATCCCTCATAGGCCGATGCTGACACAAACAAATGAGCCCGTTCGAGCAGGCTGTACAACTCCTCTCGAGTGGTCGCGCCGCGAAAGCGGACTCGTCCGCCGAGACCAAGCTCGATAGCACGGCGTTCGAGTGGATCGCGAAGCCCAGCGAAGTCCGCACCGACCCATTCGAGCTTCATCGCCGGATAGCGATCCTTCAAAGGAGCCATTGCCTCTAAGACTTTGTGAACGCATTTGTTTTCCGCCAGTCGCGAGATCCCCAATAACAGACCGGGCTCCACTCGTTTCTTCACGCTCCAAAAACGATCGATGTTGGCGCCGTTTTCGATCAGATGGATGCGTTCCGGTTCTACGATCTCTTCGAATTTCTCGCGATCCTGTTGGCTTACACATACCACCGCACCCACGCCTCCCAGCGATAAGCGGGTTATCGTGTTGAAGTACATTTGCTTAAAGCGGCTTGCCCACTTCGTGTGAAAGATGCCTCCATGGGTACTGACCACCAAGGGGATGCGGTGGAGCGGCCGCAATATGCTCAGATAGTCCACGAAGAAATCGATCGCATGGATATGCACCAGATCGTATCCGCGAATCTCCGCGAGGGCCGCAGGCGCAACAGGATAGCGGCGCGGCCCCCAATGCCGCATACGCCGCACCGCCAGTCCTGCTTCAACCGATTCTTTCGATGCCATCGTCCCGCTGGCAAACAGCGACTTTAACGTAGCTACCTGTACAGTATGTCCCCTCTGTTGCAGGGCACAGCCGAGCCCCTCCACAACACTTTCGATTCCGCCTTCGGAGGGAAGGAACTGACGAGTTAGCTGAAGAATCTTCATCGCGAGTGCACCAAGGCTCCCAATGCTGGACGTCGAGCCATCCAATCGCGCAAACGCCGACGATGCCGACGAGGCAGCAACCACATAGCCAGAAAGATCGAATAATCACGAAGCGTAGTCTTGCCGTGGCGTAGAACTTCAAATAGAAGTGTGGGGAAGGCACGCCATTCCGCCTGCTCTGATGCCTCCGGCGCAATTTGGTGCAGAACAAAGCCAGTCAGTGCGCGAGGAGTAAAGAGATGCCGATCGCGGCGCACCCACTCCAGTGAGTAACGCCAGTTCGACTTACTGCTTACCGAAGCGCGTTCTTCTTCAATGTAGTGAATTGCCATAATCTCATTGACAAACACGGGCTTGGCGCCAGGTAATTGACCCACTCTTAGCAGCCACTCGGTGTCCTGGTGTTTCAACTGGCCGCTTTTGAATGGCTGGGCTTGCATCAAGGTGCGGCGCACAAAGAAGGTCGATGTTTGAATGGATCCTTCACCGCGAGAGAGGGTACGACGCGCCAATAGATACTCGCAGAGCGGCTCATTTGGTTCCGGCATTCGGCGCGGCCACACGTAGTCCTTACCAGGTGTGCGTGCAATGATCTTGCAAGTCCCGATTACAACTGGCGCCGTGGATGCTGTCACCGCGTCGAGCTGAGCTTGTAGCTTGCCGGGGAGCCATTCATCGTCATCATCGAGGAACGCGATCCATTCGCCTGAGGCTTCAGTCACTCCACGGTTGCGCGCATCGGATCCTCCGATGCTGGTAGGTAACGCGACCACACGGACTCGGCTGTCCTCCTGAGCTAAGCTTGTCAATGCTTGTTCTGTGGCCGGGTCTGTGCCGTCGATGACAACCACTGCCTCGACCTGTCGTAGAGTCTGGGCCAGAACGCTGCGCACCGCACGAAGCAATAGCTCCGGTCGCCCTCGCGTTGGGATCACGGCTGAGACAAGAACCATAGCTCAAACTCCTTTAGCTTTCGGTTTGCAGTGAAGATGACTCGTTAGACACCTGGAGCTATTTGCAAAAATTGCGAAATCAGGCCCGACGAGGTGCTGTCTCAAGTGCATCCGCTATGGCGTAGTAGGCCGGCTTGGGTTGACAGTTCGCGTCGAACGCAAGAGGGCGCGCAGGTAAACCATCTTTACGTGGAGCATATCCGGAGAGCCATGTGAAGGCATCCGAGAGGCCCCATGCAATCACACCTTTTACTGCCGACTGCCGCAAGGTAGCAGTAAGAAATTTCTTGTAGATATCAGCGACTGTTTGGTCACGCTCGCTGACGTCCGCGGGCAAGGTTACATCTTGAATATCAAGCTCCGTAATGAAGATCTTCATCCCGCGTTTCGCGAGTTCGGCAAGAAATGCTTCGTAGCTGGCATCGCCTAGAACATTTGCCTGGTTGCCTCGGAGGTGCGATTCCAGTCCGATGCCATGAATCGGAACTCCCTGCTCCAATAGAATGTCAAGCTGGGCGAGCATCGCTCTGCGCTTCGCAGCGCCGAACCCATTGGACACCTCGAGATAGTTTTCGTTCCATATCAGAAGAGCATGAGGATCGGCAGCAGCCGTGGCGCGAAATGCCTTCTCTATGTAGTCCACACCGATGTTTTGCAGCCAAGGACTTGTCCGGAGTCCATCCTGTCGTTGACTGCCAGGATCCAACGCTTCATTTACTACGTCCCAGGAGTAAAGCTTTCCAGCGAAATGTCCGGCGACTGCATGAATATGATCCAGCATGATGGTCTCGGCGGTCGTTGACGAGAGGCGGCCTGGTATCCATGCGGGCAGGGAATCGTGCCATACCAAAGTGTGTCCTCGCACCTTGATGTGGTTCGTCTCGCAAAATGTAACCAGTTGGTCGGCCGATGCAAAGTCGTAGACGCCCGGCTGATGACTCAGGGAGTTCCATTTCATTTGCAACTCCGGCGTTGCGATATCGCACTGAGATATAAATAGCTGTTTGTAAGCAGGAGATTGGGTGAAGTACTTCAACGCCAGCGAAGATCCAAACATTAATCCTTTGTGATCAGCCAACTGCTTCAAAGGCGACATCGCGGCATGTGCAATCGCTGTAGACGAACTCCAATTCGCGGCTGCTGCCGCTCCTAACGCCGTTACAAAGTCTCTGCGATTCATTGTGATGTCTCCTCCGGTTAAGCCTTGTTCCCGCGGTCAAGATAACTTATGCAAACGTTCGACCGATTCTGTAAACCTGCGTCAGAGTGCTTGCTCAACCCCCTCGTTGTGCTTTGGCCTTTAGTCTGCCGCCGGTACGTAGATAATCCATCATCAATAAACTTAGGACGTACCAGGGCTCCACGCAGTAACGCCTGAAGAGGCGACGAGGCTCGTTTACCAGACGGAAGGCCCATTCCAAACCCATACGGCCGGCCCAACGTGGCGGCGTAGGTACAGCACCTGCGATGTAATCGATGGCCGCGCCGTTCGATGACAGGATCACGCTTGCTTCAAGCCGAGCCGCATTCTCATATGTCCAATACTCCTGTCGTGGCATGCTCATTCCTACCATCAACAGATCAGGGCGATATGAATTGATGCGCTCCAACAGAGCTTCATTCTCTGCACTGCCTTGCCTGGCATCGAAGTATCCACCACTTACCTCGATCTGAAGACCGGGATACAACCTGCGGAGTTCCGCCGCGCCCTTCTCAGCTACTTCGTGAGGTGAACCGAGGTTGAAGACTCGCCATCCTCTTTGTGCTGCTACCGCCATAAGCGGAAGAAGAGAGTCGGCCAGCGTAACTCGGTGCTCGCGCTTCAGTGGATAGCCATAGAGCCGTCCTAGTGCCACCAGCGGCATCCCGTCGATAAAGGTCCAGTCTGCATTTGCATAAAACTCGCGCAACCTGGGGCGACGGTGAAAGAGATAGACGCTGTGTAAATTATGGTTGGAAATAATCCATCTTTTGTCCCCTACAACACCTTCTTCCACTAATGCAACTAACTCAGGCAACGACTTGGGATGTAGCGTTAATCCAAAGAAGGAGACTGCGCCATTGTCTTTGAGCTGTGCTGAGGCAACAGTAGCTTCTCGAAGGGGAGAGATAGGTTCGCGTATGTGCATAGCCTCGAAGTGGACATCCGAATCCGATGTTAGGGGTTTGTCGAGGGCTCTCACAAGGAACAGAAATGACTGAATCATGCTTCGCCCGCAGTGCTTGATAAGCAGGCCTGAAGGAATTAGTACCAAAGTTCTATAGACCTTTTCTCATAGTTTCCGTATGGTGATGATCTGGATGTACGTCGTGCCGTCGTATTTTCCAAAAGGCGCGCGATCCGATCCTCTTCCTTCTAGAAATCAGCGTATTTGGAGATAGTGTTGAGCCTTTCTTGACTTCAGAGAGGCGAAGCACTTCCACCATGCAGAGGCCCTAAGACCCAATCTCGCGTGCAGAAGGGTGTGCTTTCACCGAGAATCAGGTTTCATGAATTTGAATGGATATTCATGAGCTGAACTTTGCTGAGATCCTGCGGTGGAGTTCACTTCCTTCGCTTCTGGTACAAGCAGAGGAACTCCTCAGAATCAGAAAATGGCACGTCTACGCTACACTGGCTATCCCCGCAAAAATACAGGTCTAGCACGGTTACAGTTCTTCAAGTGCCGGAATGACCAGTTGCGAGGTAAAGGAGTTAGCGAATTTCCATGAATAAGAGGAAGAAATTTTCGTTGCTGGTACTACCCGGCGATGGCATCGGACCCGAGGTGATGCGTGAGGCCCTTCGTGTCGTGGAGTGGGTCGGTCAATATGCCGGAGTGGAATTCGCAATCAACCTTGGAACCGTTGGCGGCGCGGCAATCGACGCCTATGGCACCCCCATTCAGGACGAGACAATTGAAGAAGCCAAACAGGTGGATGCGGTTTTATTCGGGGCGGTAGGCGGTCCGCGATGGGAGAAGCTAGATTTTTCGTTACGGCCAGAGATTGCGATTCTGCGCCTACGACGGGATCTTTCCCTCTTCGCCAATCTGCGGCCTGTTACTGTCTTCGATCCACTGATCGAGACCAGCACAATCAAACCAGAGGTGATTCGCAATCTTGACCTGGTGATCGTTCGCGAATGCATGGGCGGCCTCTACTTCGGTGAGCCGCGAGGGATTGAGACCATGCCGGATGGGCAGACCCGCGGCTTCAATACGGAGACCTATTCGACTAACGAGATAGAAAGGGTTGCGAGAGTTGCCTTTGATCTAGCGCGACGTCGCCGGCGTATCGTGTGCAGTGTGGAGAAGGCAAATGTAACGGAGAGCGGTCTGGTATGGCGGCAGGTCATCTCGAAGCTTCACGAACGAGAGTTCGAAGATATCGAGCTCCGGCACATGTATGCGGATAACTGTGCCATGCAACTGGTTCGAAATCCGAAGCAATTCGACGTCATTGTTACTGGCAATATCTTTGGAGATATTCTTTCGGATCTTGCGTCGATGCTGACGGGGAGCTTGGGAATGCTGCCTTCAGCGACGATCGGTAGCTCGACTGGAGATTCTTTTCGCCCTGCGTTGTACGAACCGATTCACGGCTCTGCGCCAGATATTGCAGGTAAGGGCATCGCAAATCCTATGGCCCAGATTCTCAGCGTGGCGATGATGTTACGCTTATCCCTCGATTTAGAGAAAGAAGCAGAGCTGGTAGAACAGGCCTGTATTCAGTCACTTGCGAGGGGAGCAAGAACTGCGGATCTAGCCCTAGCCGGAGAGCCGGCTCTTACGACGACGGAGATGGGGGACGCTGTCCTACGAGAGCTCGAGAGCCTAATAACGTAGTTCAAGTAGAGGCTCAGTCCGCTCTGGCGGGTTGATTGATTGTCGGTCGATTTTGCCAAGTCGCAAAGTCCCGTGTATGCTGCGAAACATGTCGCACACGATCTTGCGAATCTCTGAATGCGTCCCGTCGCACCTTCAAATCTTTGGATTGGGGAGAGAGATTCCTGTGCAAATTAGCATTATTGCGATTCGTATGGATGGCGGAACCTGACGTTCAGAATAATTGCCCTGAATGAAAGCCGCCATAGAAAGCTATGGCGGCTTTTTCGTGCAGCGAACCATAACAATGGATGCATAGGAACCAGGCGAAGAGGCTAGACGACGATGGAGTGGACTTACAAGATCAACGCTACATCCGGACCGAGGGTGCTGATGAGGATCGCGCAGGTATTCGACCAGCAGATGGTTTTAATACGTGCATGCCACCTGCTCGATAGCGGTAACGAACTTAATATCGCGATCACAGTCGACATTGGCGCGGAATTGGCTCGGCGAATTCACGCAAAACTCTATAAGCAACTGGATCTGGAGCATATTGATCTCGTCGCTGGACGCCTACCTCACTTGCAGGATGACAAGGTAGAACGCCCAGCAATTTACGAGATTTCCTCCATGAATGAAGAGGTGCGGACTAGAGAGGCGGAGTGAAGCGCCCATCGATCGCAGTCCAGCCGCCGTCGACAATGGTCAAGGTACCAGTTACAAAGGATCCGGCGTCAGACGCAAGATACACGACGGCGCCGGCCATCTCATGTGGCTTGGCCCAGCGTCCCAGGGCGCTCTTCTGCGCATAGGCGTTGTACCAATCCTTATTAGCAGCAATCGGTGCTGTAAGTGGGGTATCGACTACTCCTGGCCCTATGGCGTTGACGCGCACGCCACTTGATGCGAGCTCGGCGGCGAGGGTTCGGCACATCTGCAGCACTCCTGCCTTCGTGGCGGCATAGACTCCTTGACCCGGTTCCACCGTGATAGCCCGGATGCTGGCGAAGGCGATGATGCTGCCTTTGCCACGCTTCTTCATGTTGCGTCCTGCCGCGGTGATGAGACGGAAGGTGCCTTTGAGGTTCAATGAGACGACTCGATCGAACTCCTCTTCGGTCATATCAAGCAAGGGCTTGCGGACATTGATTGCAGGTGTGCTGACCAGAACATCCAGATCCGGCAACGCTGCAATAGCTTGAATGACACCATCCCCATCACGCATGTCGAAGGCCAGGGCTTCAGCTAGGCCGCCTGTTTCCTTGATGCTATCGGCCACTTTTTGCGCTGCTTCGAGGTTGAGATCCGCGCAAAGAACGTATGCTCCATGAGCCGCGAGACCAAGTGCGGCGGCCTCGCCTATACCGCTGCCTGCGCCTACGACGAGTGCTTTTCTTCCCGTCAGATCGAAAAGTTTCTTGTAGTCAAACACTGTTTTTACTCCCTTTAGGAAAATGTCTCAGCAGCGGAACGTCTCTTTTCGAGAGTGTTTCGCCGCATGGAGGTGCAATAGTTGTCGGATTTCTGGTCGCAGACTGTAACAGTGATTGACTCTAAATCTTATTTTCGGTTTTGCCTATGACCTCGCTTTCTGATGAGGCAATGATTGGGCTTTGAAGGGATATCTTTTGTGGGCTGATATGCTTTTGCTTAAATCAGTGCAAAAAATAGGAACTTTTAGAAAGTGATCTCTATGCCCTCTTGCGTGCGTTTCTTCCAGGCTAAATTCGGAGTCTTAGCCGTAGTCATAGCTGCAATGCTTGCCAGCACGTCGCTTCTGGGAGAGACGCAAGCCGCTGCTGCGAACGTCCCTGCACCTGGCGAGGACATTGTGCTCCATGGCGTGATTACAGCGGAGAAACTAGGCAAGCATGAGATGCTGCCCTTCACTGTGCCTGCGGGGATAGAACGCATGACAGTAGAGTTGATCTCCCCTGGCTTCCAGAAAGGGATGTATCTCACCGCTGGATTGTTCGATCCGCAGCGCTATCGTGGCGAGGGCCGTAGCGTATTTACCGTTTCAACAGTCGATGCCACCGGCCCATATCTACCGGGTCCGATTGTGCCGGGAACGTGGCGTCTGGCCATCGGATACAACTTCGTTGCGGCGAACGCGAAGGGGGAATTTACAGTAAAGATTCACCTTTCAAAGCAACTCGATCTGGAGCACTACAAAGTAATTCGTTCGAAAGCGGGCTGGTACAAGGGAGATTTGCACTCGCATACCGGTTTGACCGATGCGATGTGTAAGAGCCAGTCCGGAGCGGATGTGCCGTGCCCGCCATCGAAGTTGTTCGAGGCTGCGGCCAAGCAGAAGTTGGATTTTCTCGCGGTTACTGACCACAACACAGCAGCCACGTTCAACGAGATTATGCAGGCGCAGTTGTACTACGACCAGATGTTACTGATCGGCGGCGAGGAAATAACGACCGTGAAGGGCCACGCCAATGTCTGGGGGACGGAAGGCTTTTTAGACTATCGAGTAGCGGAAAGTGGTTTTACGGCGAATGATCTGTTCGACCAGGCCCATAAACTGCATGCGTTGGTAAGTATCAATCACTCCTACTGGCCCTATGACGGCCGCTGTCCTGGGTGTGGTTGGGGCTGGGAGCAGACGGACTTCAGCAAGCTCGATGCGATCGAGATTATCAATGGCTACCATGAGCATGGTTCGTGGTTTACTCCGCCACCCGGCAATGGGGTTCCTTTCTGGGAGCAGCAGCTCGCGAGAGGATTGCGGCCGACGGGAGTTGGCGGAGGGGATGAACATCGTGCAGGGGAGCAGCTTGCGCTGCACGATGGCGTTGGGATTCCGACGACAGTCGTTTACGCTCGGGAGCTCTCACAACCTGCAATTCTCGAGGGGATCAAGGCTGGTCATGTCTTCGTGCAGGTCACAGGGCCGGATGGAACGCCGCTCTACCTCAGTGCAGGCTCCGCCATCATGGGAGATGCAATCGTCGCAGAGGCCGGGAAGCGTGTTTGGTTCAAGATGACAACGCAGGAGTTCGGACAGGCAAAGCTAAGACTGCTCGTCGATGGCATAGCGGTGAACGACTTGCCAGCAGTCCAACAGAGTACCGCGGCAGAGGTGAATTGCCTCTATGACTGGCTTTCGGACGGAAAGCGCCACTGGGTTCGCGCAGAGCTGGATAGTGCCGACGGGGACCCGATCACGCTGACGAACCCGATTTATGTCAATTGGGGACAGTGACGGGCATTTTGGTGCAAAAGTTTCGTTATTTGTCGGTATACCGATTGTTGACATATGGGCACAGGCTGTCTACGATCAAGTCCACACCGATTAGAAGCATTTTTGAAACTCCTTTTGGGGGAGCGTGTCGAAGTGCCGCTGCATCTTTGCATGTCGAATCAGGATCACGACCAGAGGTCTCACGGATGAGACGGATCGACCGTTCGCACCTTGCCAGTCAGAGACATCGGATCGTGCTGGCTTTGGCGCTGATGTGCCTCGCGCAGAGATCATACGCGCAGAACTCGTCCAGCGAACGCCAAGTCATCGTGATCTCCATCGATGGTTTGACTCCCGTAGAGTACGAAGAGCTAGCGGCTCATCACCTGCAAATCCCGAATCTTGAGGCAATGCGTGCAGGTGGCTGCGCGTCGCCTGGAGTGTTGGTCACTCTGCCGGCGAGTACGTATCCCAATCACACTGCGATGATCACTGGCGTTCCTCCGGCGCTTCATGGAGTTATCAGCAACACTCCGATCGATCCCTTCAACCTGGAGAACGGCGGTTGGTACTACTACGCCGACAAGATCAAGGTTCCGACGCTCTGGCAGGTGATGCGCCGCGCTGGGGTGAAGACCGCGGCGGTTTCGTGGCCCGTGACAGTGGGAGCGGAGATCGACTACCTGTTGCCGGAGTATCGTCCTGTGCGGACGGAGGAGGATGCGGCGCTGATGCGTGCTCTCTCTACACCCGGACTCTTCCACGAGGCTGAGGTGATGGGGAAGGACAGTGGTCCTGCGATGGGAGACGCGTGGCGAACGGAGGCAGTGATCGATATCCTCCGTACGCGCAAGCCGCAGATGATGTTCCTGCACCTGAGCGGATTGGATGAGGCGCAGCACAAGTATGGGCCGCATTCGCCGGAGTCGCATGCCGAGCTTGAGGTGCTGGATGGCGATATCGGCAAGATACGGCGATCGGTCGAGACTAGCGGAAAGGCTGGGAATACGGCTTGGATCATCGTCTCCGATCACGGGTTTCTGGCGGTGTCGAAGGTGATGAATCCTATGGTCGCGCTTCGCGAGGCTGGTCTGATCACGACCGATGCCAATGGCAAGGTGACCGCTTGGAAGGTATATCCTCGCAACCACACTGGATCGCTCTTCCTGGAGGCTAAGGACAAGGGCGATGCTCAGAGTATCGCGAAGGCGACTGCGGTGATGCAGGAGCTGGCGAAGGATCCAGAGAATGGGATCGCCAAGCTAGATTCCGTCGAGGATCTGAAGGGTTTGGGCGCAGATCCGGATGCGTTTCTGGCGGCGGAAGCTGCTCCAGGATTTGGTTTCGGCAACGGCATTAGCGGGCCGTTGCGGACGAGCTCTGCGCAGAAGGGCGCTCATGGATACAGCCCTTCGCTGGCGGAGATGCATGCTTCGTTCATCCTGTTCGGAGCGGGAGTTCAGCCTTGCAAATCATTGCCTGGCGTGAGGATTATGGATGTGGGGCCAACTGCTGCAGCGTTGTTAGGTGTGACGATGCCGAATACACAGGGCGTCGCTGTGGACCACGTCGCGGGCCGATAGAGCTCTCGAAGGTTCATAATGTTTGGAGATTTTGAGACTATTCTCGGTTCGCCGGAAAAAATGAGGTAACGAAATTATGTCTACTGTTGTGACTCCCGACTTGACTTCTGTATCGAACGAGACTGTCCGCACGATCAACCATTGGATTAACGGCAAAGCGGTGGCCGGCACCTCCGGCCGAACCAGCGATGTTTACAACCCTGCGACCGGACGGGTGCAGGCCAAGGTGGCCCTAGCCAACCGTGCGGAGATGGACATGGCGGTCGACGCTGCCGTGGCGGCGTTTCCGGGCTGGGCCGCGCAGCCTCCCTTGCGGCGCGCGCGGGTGCTGTTTCGCTTCCGGGAGCTGTTTGAGCAGCATCTCGATAAGTTTGCCGAGTTGATCACATCGGAGCATGGCAAGGTGCTCTCCGATGCCAAGGGCGAGGCGACACGCGGGTTGGAGGTCGTCGAGTTCGCGACCGGAATTCCGCATCTGCTGAAGGGCGAGTTCTCCGAGCAGGTTGGGACCGACATCGATAGCTGGTCGATGCGGCAACCGCTGGGCGTCGTTGCAGGCATTACGCCGTTCAACTTCCCGGCGATGGTGCCGATGTGGATGTTTCCTGTCGCGCTGGCTTGCGGCAACTGTTTCATCCTGAAGCCTAGCGAGCGCGATCCGAGCGCTTCGCTGTTGATCGCGGAGTTGCTGAAGAAGGCGGGCCTTCCGGATGGCGTCTTCAGCGTCGTTCACGGCGATAAGGAGGCTGTCGACCTCATTCTGGAGCACCCGTCGATCCAGGCGGTGAGCTTCGTCGGTTCGACGCCGATTGCGGAGTACGTCTACCGGACGGGAACAGCGAACGGCAAGCGCGTCCAGGCTCTGGGCGGAGCGAAGAACCACATGATCGTGATGCCGGACGCGGATCTGGATCAGGCCGCGGACGCGCTGGTAGGCGCTGCCTATGGCTCGGCCGGAGAGCGCTGCATGGCGATCTCGGTTGCGGTTGCCGTGACCAATGCGACTGCGGATGCGCTGATCGAGAAGCTGACTCCGCGCATTGCGAAGTTGCTAGTGGCCGATGGCACCAATCCTGCCGCTGAGCTGGGGCCGCTGGTGACAGGCATCCACCTCGAAAAGGTACGAGGCTACGTCGAGCTTGGAGCCAAAGAGGGCGCCGAGTTGCTGGTCGACGGGCGCGATGCCGCGCTTCCGCGAGGCGACGGCTTCTTCCTGGGAGCCTGTCTGTTCGACCATGTGAAGCCGGAGATGCGGATCTACAAGGAAGAGATCTTCGGGCCGGTGCTGGGCATCGTGCGGGCTCGCGACTTCGAGACTGCGCTGGAGTTGATCAACGACCACGAGTTCGGCAACGGCACTGCGATCTTTACCCGCGACGGCGATACCGCACGCACCTTCGTCCACAAGGTGAAGGTGGGCATGGTGGGGGTCAACGTACCGATTCCGGTGCCGATGGCGTTCCATAGCTTCGGTGGATGGAAGCGCTCTCTCTTCGGCGATCATGCGATGCATGGGCCGGAGGGTGTTCGCTTCTACACGCGGATCAAGACGGTGACGGCACGCTGGCCCACGGGTATCCGCGTGGGTGTCGATACGAGCATGCCTACGCTGGGGTAGGTCTCCTTTCCCGGGGGGTGCCCCTTCGCGTCTTTGTGCTTGCGAAGGGGGCGCCCCCGGAAAATTAACCTTCTCACCCACCGCTTTTAACCCACAAAGCCGAAAGGCATCCAACCAACTTCTGGGATGTCGTAAAAACTAAACCGAAGTCGCCACCCCTCTGCCGAAACGAGGCTCCTGCGTGCGAACTACTTGCTAGTTAGGATGGGGACCCCGAATGAAGGCGAAGCCCGAAACGACAGATCTATCTTCCTTGCTTGTTCTCCCCAAACCCCAGCAAAATCACTTGTCAAGTCCCAAAATCGCCATCTCTTTCAAAACAAAGCAAATAAATCGAAATAAAAGTGGCACTTTAGTTTCAAGCAAATCCGTAAACTAGATTTAGAGATCAAAAAAAGCAGGCTCGGCTCCGCAGCCGGGGCATAACTCTTTTATTTGTGCCTATTTGGATGTAAGCCTTTTGTTTCAAGAATCTGAAATCAGAGGCCCCCTAAGCGCTTCAAAAAAACCCGCTTACGCGCGGGCAAGGGGGGCACCCCCTGCTACTCCCGTTCGGGGTTGGGTAGCACCCTTCGCAAGAACAAAGGCGCGAAGGATGAGGCACCCGGGCGGTTGTGGGTGGGTTGAGGAAGACGGACGTGCTTCGCACGATACCCCACCCTATTTGCGATGAGGCTGCAAAAAGGGTGGGGCACCCGCTTTTGTGCTACTTCGGTTTAGAGCGGGTAGTACGATCCCATAGGCGAGTTGCTCTCTCGAATATTAGAAGGCTGCAGTAAGAAAGGAACGATATGCAGGCCTATGTGGTTGAAGAGGTCGGCGGCGGTTTTCGGAAGGTCGATCTTTCTCGTCCCGCGCTCAAAGCGAATCAGGTTTTGGTCAGGATTCAAACCAGCGGGGTGAATCCGCTGGATGCCAAGATTCGTGCAGGCAAGGCGGCGCATGCGAAGCAGCCGCTTCCAGCGGTGCTTGGTCTAGATATGGCTGGCGTTGTGGAAGAGGTAGCCGCCGGCGTCACTGCCTTCAGGCCGGGCGACGAGGTCTATGGCATGGTGGGCGGAGTCGGTGGGCTCCAGGGTACTCTTGCAGAGTTCATCGCCGCCGATGCGGACCTGCTCGCGCATAAGCCCAAGAATCTTTCGATGCGTGAGGCTGCGGCGCTTCCGTTGATTACGATCACCGCCTGGGAAGGGTTGGTGGATCGCGCAAAGGTTCACGCTGGCCAGGCCGTGCTGATCCATGCGGGGGCGGGTGGCGTTGGGCACATCGCGATCCAGATTGCGCGCGCTTATGGAGCTAAGGTCTTCGCCACTGTCTCGCCTGGCAAGCGAAGCCTCGTGGAGGACCTCGGCGCTATACCCATCGACTACCGCTCTTCTTCCGTCGAAGAGTATGTTGCCGCCAACACCGAAGGGAAAGGCTTCGATATCGTCTACGACACCGTAGGCGGCGCTACGCTGGACGCGTCTTTCCTTGCCGCGAAGCGCTATACCGGCCACGTTGTAAGCTGCCTCGGCTGGGGATCGCATTTGCTCGCTCCGCTCTCTTTTCGAGGAGCGACCTACTCCGGCGTGTTTACCCTGTATTCGCTGATCAGTGGCGAGAGCCGTGCGCATCAGGGCAAGATACTTGCCGATGCGGGAGCACTTGCCGAAGCAGGAGGCTTGAAGCCCATGCTAAGCGACCAACGTTTTTCCATTGCGGAGATTGGCGCGGCCCATGCTCTGGTCGAATCCGGCGTTGCAGGAAAGGTTGTCGTGGAGCTTTGAACCAGCGGGGAATGGATTCAGGAATGCGAATCCTGCGCTTATTCCCCTAGAGTTTCTGCGCAGATTGCGACTACCCATGCCTCTCTATTTGCGGCTTGACGTCGATAGCGTGGGAGTTGTTAAGCGCAATAAGATACTTAAGCACATCGCGGCCGATGCCGTGCCACATCATGTAAGGTATGTCTCTTTGCATCTGGCGAAATTCGAGAATCGTTCCACGATGCCTTTCATTGTTTGGTCTTGTGCGGCCCACTGGATCGAATCGAAAACCTAAGAGCCCTAGCGCCCGCAATCGATGGGAACCATCCACAGCAAGTAAATTGGGATTTCCGGCTTTGGTTAGACGATCCGTTCCGGTCGCCATGTCTTTGAGCCAATTGTGGCGTGTCAACGAAATTTCCGCGCCTGGACGAGGACCAGAGGGACCATCTGTAATTCTTTGGTTGATCAGCCGCTGGCCTCCTGTATTTGGCATATTCGCAGCGTTCAGACAATAGTCGACCCATTTTTCCGGAGAACTTTCGAAAAATTGACGTTCCGCGATGGGGAGCTGTTTGAACATACTGGCAAAGTCGGTTCGGGCCATCGTGTATGCGACGTCCTTAACATATGCGCGAGCTCCCCCTCCTGAACCTTGAATGAGGTACTGACAGACGAGGGCAACGAGCCCACGAAGCTTGTTGCTGGGGGCATTCCCAGACACCGGAGGGAGAGCGGCCGCAATGTCTCTCAGTTGGGCGGTCTGGAGGGCAAAGTAATTCGATTCGGTGCCATACCGCTCGAAGAGTCCGACGTTGGATTGTTGGCGCAGGCGAGACATCTCCGCAAATAGATCAGGAACGCGTCCGAGGCGCACGCCTACCGTGAGTTGAGGCTGCGCCATAATGTCTTCGCCGTCGGGCTTGATTACGATGGAACTGTCGATGCCGCTCATGAAGAGTTGAGGATGGGTTTTGGGCGTCAGTTGGGGAAGATTGCGATAGAGGCAGAGCTTCGAGATAAATGTGTAGAGCGATCGAAAGACCCGGTCTAATTCCCGCAAGCCATCGTCGGATTCTTCGATCGGTGGTTCTATTACGAACTCGATCTCATCCCCATCCGTCTCCATACTCCAACCATTGGCAGAGTTTCTTCCTCCGTACAGCACCGTTTCTTTGGGTAGGACCGTGTCCCTATTTTCAGGGAGCTTGAAGCGATGAAGAACGAGTGATTTTCGGTAGACCTTCCATCCGGTTTGAAATTCAAATCCAATAGCAGGCTGGAAGACAAGTGGCTCGGGGAAAAAAGAGGGTAGCTTGCGAGTGATGGTAGAGGGCCGCGTCATCGCTGTAGTGGAAGGACTGAATGAGTTCGCCTCCGATTCGAGCTGGTCGTCCGTGATGATGCCTGCGAGACCGTTCAGCTTCCCTGACCACTGCTGCAAGCTGTGCATCAGTTCGTGGAAGATCAGACGCCTTCCGGCGTGCGTGCCCGGATTGTAGGATCCGTGTGCGAAGAGTAGATGAGAGCCGCAGGCGAGCGCCGGGACGCCTAGCGAGGTGGGAAGAGAGCACTCCTGAATCTGAACTTCTGAAAAATCTATACGTGTCGACTTCCACAGTTGGACCAACAGATCTTCCGGAAGAGCTTTGAAAGACAATTCATCACCTCGTTCAAATGCGGGCGGAAGCAACGAGCTATGCCATTTATCTCTCGGCCACTACTTCGCCCAGCGCGAGAGACTCCTGACACAAAAGAGTAACCCGTAGGCTTGCGGATTATTCCCGGCGCACATGAGGAATCTTCTGGGCTGTTTGCGCGCTGAAGTTCAGTGGTGATGGGATGTGGTTAGAGGTCGTCGATGTGGAGGGTGATGTCGGCGTGTTTCCAGGCTGCGTCGAACTGGGTTTTGACCAGAGCGGCGTCGGCGTCGCGTCTTTGCATGAGGAGGCTTTGCCAGAGACCGAAGAGGGAGCGGCCGTTGCCGGGGTTCTGCTGGAGGTCGTGGCGGAAGGTGGCCTCGGCTTCTTTGGGCTGGCCGTTGCGTAGCTGTGCTCCGCCGAGGGATTCGCGGACGGGGTAGTACCAGTCGGCAGGCTCGTTGTAGGAGAAGGTGTCGAGGGTGGCGACGGCTTTCTGCCATAGGGCGAGGGCTTGGGCTTTATCGCCTTTGGCCTCTGCGATTCGGGCGTCGAGGACGTTCAAGGTGAGTTCGAAGGTGGTCTTGGCGGGGTTGTTGAAGTCGGTGGCGAGGGCGGGAGGGATGTTCTGGGCGAAGTCGGCGAGGGCTTTGCGTTCGGCGGATGCCTGTTCGAACTTATGGGTGGCCGCGTAGGCGGAGCCGCGTGCGTAGTGGACCATCGCGGTGACGATGGGGAGATCTTTGGAGGGCGCGGGGGCGTTTAGGATGGTCTGCCACTGCTTGAAGCGGACGAGGACCCAAGGCTGGGTGGGAAGGTACCACTCCATCTGCTTGATGGTTGAGACCTGCGGGGCGACGTGGTCGAAGAGCTGGTTTGCGGCCTTCTGGGCGCAGGCGAAGTTGCCCTCCATGCTGCAGGCGGAGGCGAGGAAGTGCATGTTGTGGGTGTAGTACATGCCGTCGTACATGCTGGGGAGGCCTTCGATGTTCTGGCTGCGGAAGTAGGCACGGTCGGCGTCGACGGCGCGCTCGTTGGCGATGGCGGAGTTGTTGAAGTCGCCTACGCGCTGGTAGATGTGGGCGGGCATGTGGACGAGGTGTCCGGCGGTGGGGGCGAGGGTCTCAAGCCGTTTGGCGCTGGGCAGGGCGAGGGATGGGTCGGAGGATGCCTCGACGGCGTGGATGAGGAAGTGGTTGGCGCCGACGTGGTTGGGGTCGCGGAGCAGGACGGATTGCAGGGCGTCGACGATCTGGGTGGTGCCTTCGACGGGCTTGCCTTCGGCGGTCCAGAGGCGCCAGGGGTGGAGGTCCATGAGGCTTTCGGCGTAGAGGGTGGTGGCGTCGAGGTCGTCGGGGTGTTTGGCGACGAGGGCGGCCATGGCCTTGCTGTAGCGCTCTCCCTGGACGTGGAGATCGTGGTTGGAGTCTTGCGCGTAGCGGTCGGCGAGGGCTTCGATGTAATCGACTTCGATGGCGGGGCCGGTAGTGGCGAGTTGTTTGGCCTTGGTGATGGCGGTGACGGCTTGTTGCTCGCGGGTGTGGCCGATGTCGATGTCGTTGTAGTTGGGGCCGACGGCCAGGGCTACTCCCCAGAGGGGCATAGCAGCTTTCGGGTCGAGCAGGCTGGCTTTTTCGAAGGAGCGGCGCGCCTCGTCGTGATTGAAGGCGAAGAGGTAGTCCATGCCTTGATCGAAGAACTTCTGGGCTTCGGGGTTGCTGGTGCGGATGGTGTGGTGGGAGTTGCCGAGGCCGGAGACGAGAGGGACCGGGCGCTTGTCAGGGTCGCCGGGCATGGGCATGGTCATCTGGGCGAGGGCGAGTTGAGTGGTGAGGAGGAGAAGGGGGATGGTCGCTTGTCTCATGGGTTCTCCGGGGATACTGGTCGCGAGACTACCTTTGGCCTTGGTTATTAGCTTATAAGATCAGTCCCCACCCTTCGCAAAGGCGCGAAGGATGAAGCACCCGGGCGTTTGTGCTTGGTTTCAGATGGCAACGGCTAGAACAAGCAACAGCAAGTGCAACCGCGGGTCCTTCGACTGCGTCTCTCGGGATGAGGCTGTGAGAGACTTCGCTCAGGATGACATTCTTTATTCTTACTCAGCTTCGAATCATGCTTGTGTTCCGAGAGCTAGGCTATGGCTAGTTCAGGTTGAAGCAGGGCGTCTGCCATTAGCAGGGCTTCGTCCAGGGCTTCTACGGCTTCGTCGATTTGGGATTTTTCTATGATGAGCGGGGGAGCGAGGACGAAGTGGCTCATCCAGGCTTGCATGGCTACGCCTTTGGTGAGCATCTTTGCGGCGATCTGATCGACGAGCATGGGCTTGCCGTCGAGTTTGTCCTGCCAGGTGTTGAAGGGGGTCTTCTTCTGCTGGTCCTGGACGAGTTCAACCGCCCAGAAGAGGCCGATGCCGCGAACCTCGCCGATGGAGGGGTGTTTAGGCTTCAGGGCGTGGAGCTTTTCGCCGAGGTAGGCACCCATCTCGTTGGCGCGGTCGATGAGCCCGAGGCGCTGCATCTCGTGGATGGTGGCTACGGCGGGGGCGAGGGTCATGGGGTGGGCTTCGTAGGTGTGGCCGTGGGCGAAGTAGTTGTCTTCGAAGAATGCGGCGATCTTCTCGGTGGTCGCGCAGAGGCCGAGGGGCATGTAGGCGGAGGTGATGCCCTTGGCGGTGGTGAGGATGTCGGGCTTTACGCCCCAGTGGTTGACGGCGAACCATTGGCCGGTGCGGCCCCAACCGCTCATGACCTCGTCGGCGATGAGCAGGACGCCATGGTCGTCGCAGATGCGGCGCAGCTTGGGGAAGTACTCGGGTGGCGGGATGAGGACGCCGTTGGTGCCGACGACGGGTTCGACGAGGACGGCGGCCACGTCGCTCTCATTGGCGATCATGTGCTCGAGGTAGTCGGCGCAGGCTATGCCGCAGCCGGGGTAGGTGTGGCGGATGGGGCATTTGTAGCAGTTGACCTCGGGAGAGAAGACGAGGCCTTGTCCCTTGCCGCCGGGTTCCATGGGCCAGCGGCGCGGGTCTCCGGTGGCGGCGATGGAGGTGCCGGTAGAGCCGTGATAGGAGCGGTAACGGGTGATGATCTTGGTCTTGCCGGTGTACATGCGGGCGATCTTGAAGGCGGCCTCGTTGGCGTCGGTGCCGGAGGTGGTGAAGAAGAACTTGGTGAGGCCTTCGGGCAGGACCTCGAGCAGCAGCTTGCTGAGCTCGGCGCGGGCGGCGGTGGCGTAGGAGGGGGCGGCGTAGGCCAAGGTGGCGGCCTGGTCCTGGATGGACATGATGACCGCGGCGTTGTTGTGGCCGAGGTTCATGCACATTAGTTGGGAGGAGAAGTCGAGGAAGCGCTTGCCGTTGCCGTCGGTGAAGTAGCAGCCGTCCGCGCTGGCGAGGTGGGAGGGATTCCAGCTCTTCTGCTTCCGCCAGGTTCCGTAGTTGTGCTTCTTGGTGAGGGCGATGATTTCTGACGATGTGAATGGAGTGGACATGGCTCTCCTCTAAACTGCGGTGCAGTACCGGGTGTGCCGAATTTCTACGACTCGAAGGTGTGAGGCGAAGCTTTTTATATACGAGGGACGATGTACTTCCGTGCCAACTGCGAGTCGCCCATTTCGGGAGATGCCTCGAAGACTGCCTCGCCGAAGCGGATGGCGCCCATGAGGAGCTTGGCGCTTCGTTCGATGGCCTTGCTGATGTGATCGGTGGCCATGTGGCGAGCTTGTTCGATGTCGCGGTTGCGAATGGCTTCGACGAGGCTGATGTGCTCGGCCACCAGGGTTGGGCCGTGGGATTCGAACGACAGACCGAGGTAGAAGAAGCGCATGAGACGGACGTGGATGTTGGAGACGACGTCGGAGAGCCGCTTGTTTTTGCTCGATTGAGCTATAAGGCTGTGGAGCTGATAATTAGTCTGGAGAAACTCGTGATAACTGTTCTTGTCTTCGATGTTGTACTCGTAGGTGGCTAGCTCGCGCATCTCGTCCAGCTCTTTCTGGTTGGCGCGTTCCGCTGCCAAGGCTGCGGTGGCTGGCTCGAAGATGAGCTGCATCTCCTGGAGATCGTGGAATTCGGCGACTGAGAGGGGAGCGATGGAGTATCCGCGGAAGGGAATGATCCGGACGAGGCCTTCGTGTTCCAAGCGTCGACAAGCCTCACGGACTGGGGTACGGCTGGCGTGATAAAGGCGTCCCAACTCGGCTTCGGAGAAGGACTTGCCTGGCGTCAGCGCACACTCGACGATGTCTTTTCTAACTCTACGGTACAGGGGTTCACTGATGGTTGACATAGGCCTCATCAGAGGAATATCAGCGGTTTCGGCGGCTGTCAACAAAAGTTGGAGCAGTTTGGGTGCGAATTGCGTACAAAATCCGCAAGGTTGGAATTTAAAACAAGAAATCGGTATACCGAGTGTTGACGTCCGCCCGGACGTAGGGTATGTTCTGTTCATTCACCCAAAGTTTTACGCAACTTTCATACTCTCTTTTGAGGGATTGAAGGTTTCTCCATCGACACACTTGCATTGGTTTCAGCCATGAAGTTGAAGTCGTAGACGCACTCGTCTCAATTCCACTTGCCGACACGGAGATACCATGTTTAGGAAATTGCTGACCCCCATTCAATGGAGCGCCTCGAAGATTCAGCCACGCGTACTTGCCGATGTGGTTTTGCCCTGCCTGCTGGGAGCTTTGTTCCTCTTCATGCCAGGGCGGGCCCTTGCCCAGGCGACTGGACAGATCTCTGGAGTTGTCACGGACCCCTCGGGTGGCGTCCTGGCGAACGCGAAGGTCGAGCTGATGAGCGCGGCTACGGCCCAGGTGCGAACGACAACCTCTGGCTCGGACGGCGCGTATACGCTTCCGTTCGTCAATCCGGGAACTTACCAGGTGCGGGTGAGCGCGCCCGGCTTTAGCATGAGCCTTACCAAGAGCGTCGAGGTGTTGGTCAACGGCACGACGCGGGTCGATGCCAAGCTGGTGGTCGGCAGCACTAGCGATGAGGTGACGGTCACAGGTGTGGCTCCGCTGGTAGAGACTGGCAATGCCACGATGGGCAATGTGGTGGACCACGAGGCAATCGTCGACCTGCCGCTGAATGGGCGCAACTTCGCACAGCTTGGAACGCTGATCCCGGGCGTGGTTGCGGCGCCGAGTGCGTTGGGTGGAGCGAGCGGAACTGCGACGCCGGGCGGATTCGGCAACTCGACTGGAAGCTTCAATGTAAACGGCATGCGGAATCAGTCGAACAATTTCCTACTGGACGGAGCGCCCAATAACGACTCCTTCAACAGCGGCTTTGTGATGCGGCCTCCTCCGGATGCGATCGAAGAGTTCAAGATCATGACGCACTCGTACGATGCGCAGTATGGGCGCAGCGCGGGCAGCGTGGTGAACGTGGTAACGCGGGCGGGGACGAATACGTGGCACGGCAGCGCGTGGGAGTTCAATCGCATTTCGGCGTTGGCGGCGAAGAATTACTTTGCGGGCACTGGTCCGAAGCCGGTCTATCTGCAGAACCAGTTCGGAGCTGCGGCTGGTGGGAAGATTATCCCGGACAAGTTGTTCGTGTTTGGCTTTTATGAAGGCTTCCGGTTGAAGGATGCGACGAGCAACACTCTGAATCAGCGGGTTCTGACGGCGGCGGAGCGGAATGGCGACTTCTCGCAGTCCGGTGTGACGATTCGCGATCCGTTGGCGGGCGGAGCGCAGTTCAACTACCTGGGCACTCCGAACCGGATCGATCCTGCGCGGATCAGCTCGATCAGCAGATCGCTATTGTCGCAGTATGTGCCGTTACCAAATAGCGGCAACCAATTTGTTGCCTCTCCAGCAAATATCGACAATCGCGATATGTACGGTGTTCGCGGAGACCTGAAGCTGGGGAGCCACTCGATCCTCGGGCGGTATATGTACTCGCATCAGAACTTGTTTGGGCCGATTACACCGTCGAACTTCGCGCCCACAGGCAATCTGCAGATTATTACTTTGCAGGACGGGATGGGATCGGATACGTGGATCGTCAACTCCCACATGATCAACGTGGCGCGGTATGCGCGGCAGTGGATCAACGGCACGCCAAACAAGACCAGCGGAATCGATCCGACGACGCAAGGGTTTGCGTTTGCTTCGACCAATGTCCTGGCGCGAGGGCTGCCGAACATCACGACCGGTACGGGCTTCTTCACGTTGGGCGATGCGCAGCAGCCGTTTGCCTCGCGCACCAATAGCGTGGATACGATCTCGGACGACTTTACCTGGACCAAGGGGCGGCATCTGCTCCAGTTCGGAGGAGAGGCTCGGCGAGACGCGATCGGACTGCTGTATATCAACCGGCCGAACGGCGCGTTCACCTTCTCGACGACGTTTACCGGCTACCAGCTTTCGGATTTTCTGCTGGGATATCCGACGACCTTCCAGCAAGGTTCTGGCGATCCGTCGATGAGCGGTACTTCGTGGAACTACTCGGGCTATGCGCAAGATCAGTTCCGAATCAACCCTCGTCTGACGGTAGTGGTGGGAGCACGCTATGAGGTGAACAAGCCCTACACCGAAGCGAAGAATCACCTGGCGGCACTGCATCCGGGACAGCAGTCGACGGTGCAGCCGAATGCGCCGCTTGGGCTGGTCTATCCCGGAGATACGAATACGCCGCGAGCGACGTACTACGCGGATACGAACAACATCTCACCGCGTATCGCTGCGATCTTCGATCCTGCGGGCGATGCCAAGACGGTCTTCCGCATCGGTTGGGGCATTTACTTCGACACCATTCCGGGGCAGGGCGACTTCTTCCAGAACGGAACACTCGCTCCGCCGTTCCAGCCGCTGCAGCAGATCGATATCAACCTGCGGCCCGCGAATACGGCGTCGCCGACGTGGTTTGCGAATCCTTACGCTGGCGTGACTGCCGGGCCGGTAGGATTTCCGGCGGGGCTAACGTTTATTGGATGGAGCGATCCGCACTCATACAAGGCGGCGAACATTCAGCACTACAACCTGAGCATGCAGCATCAGTTCACGGCGCAGACTGGGATGGAGATTGCCTATGTGGGATCGCAGGCGAAGAATCTGCCGATCTTCATTGAGGTGAATCCGACCAATGTTGTTCCGGCAGCGGCTACCTCCACAAATGCCTTTGCGGGTGGAACCCGGGCGGTGTTTCCATCTTTCGCGCTGACGCGGCCGACGTTCTCTGCGGCGAATAGCTGGTACGACTCGCTGCAGGCGCGATTTACGGTGCGCCGTTGGCACCGTGCAACAGCGACGGCGGCGTATACGTGGAGTCATGCGATCGATGACGTGTCGGGTCTGAACATCGGCAACGATTCGCGGCCGATCCTGCCGGTTACGATCGGAGACCAGCATTCGATTGACCTTGCGATGGACCGCGAGCGGGGCAATGCGTTGTTCGATACGCGTAACCGCTTCGTCCTGAGTTATGCATACGAGCTGCCACGGATGGATGGGCGCAGCCTTGCGGAGCGGCTGATCGTCGGCGGTTGGCAGTTCAACGGCATCTTCCAGGTGCAGTCGGGGAATCCGTTTACGGCGGTGAACTCGACGACGACGGCACAGTCGTTGACGTTCCGTCCGAACCTGACGTGCGATCCTAACTCTGGCCCGAAGAAGGCAGGCAGCACGACGACTTACATCAATATTTCCTGCTTTGCGCTGCCTACGGTTTCTGCCAACGGAGCCGTGAAGGTGGATAACAGCAAGTCGGGCAACTCACCGCGTGGAACTCTTGTAGGGCCCGGTTTCAATACGACCGATGCCTCGTTGTTCAAGATCTTCCGGGTCACCGAGAACCAAAAGGCTGAGTTTCGCTTTGAAGTCTTCAACGTCTTCAACGAAGCCCATTTTGCCCAGCCGAATCTGACGTTCACGGCGGATACGACTGGAGGTGCGAACTTCGGCAGGGCGAGCACCAGCAGCTCGTCGACATTTGGACGCATCACATCGACGGTTGGCAATGACTCACGCGTGATCCAACTGGCGGCGAAGTATTCGTTTTAGACTGACAGCGGAGGAGAGATACCTCCGCTGCTTCTTTTTTGTCTTGTTCCGGCGCAAAGGCTGGAGTAGATCCTCCCCCAAAGAGAGTTCGAGGTTTCGATGGCATCACCGGCGGTTTCTCCGAAGATCCATGATGTAGTTTGTAGAAGCGTGGAAGAGATTGGGTCGGAGATGATCTCTTTTCTCCAAGACCTGGTTCGAATTCCTACGGTCAATCCGCCCGGCGAGAACTATATCGCTGGAGCAGAGTTTATCGGGAACAAGCTCAAAGAGTTTGGTTACAACACGCATTACATCGCGGCAGAGGGTCTTGCAGAACATACACCGAGTTATCCGCGAGTAAATGTACTGGGGCGGATGGAAGGCTCTACCCCGCGTCCTTCGCTTCACTTCAATGGCCACTTCGATGTTGTACCGGTAGGGGATGGCTGGACGGTCGATCCATTTGGGGGGCTGATCCGCGATGGCAAGTTGTATGGCCGGGGAATCTCGGACCAGAAGGCGGGCATCGCCGCATCGATCTTCGCTATTGAGGCGATTCGCCGTGCTGGGATACGGCTGCTGGGGACGGTGGAGCAGAGCGGCAGTGTCGACGAGGAGAGCGGCGGATTCGCTGGAGTTGCTTTTCTCGCAAAGCAGGGATGGATCGGGCAGGATAAGACGGATTACGTGATCATCACCGAACCCACCAATGTGGACAGGGTCTGTCTCGGACATAGAGGTGTCTACTGGTTCAAGGTCACGACGCATGGACGGATCGCGCATGGCTGTATGCCGCACTTCGGTGTGAGCGCCATCGATCATATGGCGGATTTTCTGCACGGTGTGACGCATGAGTTGAAGCCTGCTCTGGCGACTCGTAAGACCGCGGCTCCGGTGGAGCCTCCGGGATCTCGCTTTGCGAGCATCAATGTAAACTCGGTCTTTGGTGGACAGCCGGAGGAGGGAATCCAGACGCCGTGTGTTGCGGATCGCTCCGGTGCGATCTTCGATCGGCGCTTTCTCTCCGAGGAGTCATTCGAGGATGTGCGTGGCGAGATTCATGCCATGCTCGCGGATCTGCAGGCGAAGGATCCGGAGTTCAAGTACAACATCGAAGACTTGATGGTGGTTCATCCCGTACATACGGATGAGAACTGCGATCTCGTTCGGACGATCAGCGGAAGCGTGGAGAAGATCTTCGGACGTAAGCCAGAGCTGACGGCGAGCCCGGGTACGTACGATCAGAAGCATGTGGTGCGCATCGCAAGCGTCTCCCAATGTATTGCGTATGGGCCGGGCATTCTCAATCAGGCTCATCTGCCGGATGAGTATTGCCTTGTGGAGGATGTCATCAACTCCGCGAAGATTATGGCGCTTACCGCGATGCAACTGCTCGGCGCGGAAGAAGCCGGCCTCTCCCAGGCGACGCGATGAATCTTTACCTCGGTGCGTTGCTCTTTTACTCGGTCTTCCTCATGGCTTTGGGGTTGTTCATCAGCCGCCGGGTTAAGAGCTCCTCCGACTTTCTGGTCGCTGGCCGTAGTCTTGGCCCGGGCAGACTCTTTGCTACTTTTCTGGCTGCGAACATTGGTGCTGGTTCTACTGTGGGCGCTACAGGGCTGGGATATCGCTTTGGGCTGTCGGCGTGGTGGTGGGTTGGTTCAGCGGCTATCGGAAGCTTGCTGCTTTCGCAGTTTCTTGGGCCGAAGCTTTGGAGGATCGCGAAGCAGCATAGCCTCGCTACGCTGCCAGACTTTTTGGAGTTTCGTTACGGCAAAGCGGTGAAGGCGCTCATCTCCGTGCTCTTCTGGTTTGGCGCGATGGCGATTCTTGCGGCGCAGCTGATTGCTATTTCGACGATTCTGAATGCGGTTGCCGATATCCCCAAGTGGGAAGGGTGCATGATTGGCGGCGTGGTTGCCATTGTGTATTGCACGGCCGGTGGTTTGATGTCGTCCGCCTTCGTCAATATGTTTGAGTTGGCTGTAACGATGTCGGGTCTGCTGCTTGCTGTTCCATTTGCGCTGCATGCGCTTGGGGGATGGTCTCATCTGCATGAGTTGGTGCTTGCGCAGAAGGGGAGCGGGGCTGCGACCGACTCGATGTTCAGCATGGTGGGGGTCGGCTCGAAGCAGATCTTCGCATGGATCGCGATTCTTGTTCCGTCGTTCATGATCTCTCCGGGGCTGGTGCAGAAGGTCTATGGAGCGCGGGATGTAAAGGCGGTTCGGGTGGGTGTCGGGCTGAACTCGCTGGGGCAGGTCATCTTTGCGTTTGTTCCGGCGGTGTTGGGGCTGTGCGCCTTTGCAGCGTTGCCCCATCTGGCAAATCCTGATCTTGCGTTGCCTTCGGCGATGAAGTTGTTGTTACCACGGTGGCTTGGCGTATGGACGCTGGCTTCTATCTTTTCCGCGGAGTTGAGTGCGACCGATGCCATTCTCTTTATGCTCTCGACGTCGCTTGCCGTGGATCTTTATAAGACGTTTCTCAAGCCGAACATCTCGCAGAAGAAGCTGCTCGTGGTTAGCCGGATTACTTCCGCTGGGGCAGGCGTCTTAGGGATTTTGTTGGCGACGCTGTTACCTTCGATCATTACCGCGGTCAGCATCTTCTACGGGTTGATTGCCGTGTCGCTGTTTGTTCCCGTGGTCGCGGGACTCTACTCTCGGCGGGTACTCTCTACCGCGGCCATCTCGAGTATTCTGAGCGCCGTCGCTGCGACGGTGGTGACGATGCGGCTTACGGCGAATCATGGAGTAGGTTTGCTCTCTCCGCAGGCTGTCGGAATTGTGACGGCTGCTGTGGTGATGCTCGGGTTTCGTTTTCTTCATCCCGGCCACGTCGAGGACAATACAGCGTTTGCTGGTGGTACGGATTCGCGATAGATAAGTTTGACCGTTGAATTTCAAGATAAGAGGGAACATTATGCGCCGCCGTGAATTTACTCGAAATCTGCTTGGACTTCCGCTTGCTGCTGCACTCCCTGGCATGGCCTTTGCCGCAGCCGGCTTCGATCCGAGTACCCTGCCGCAGGGTGGCTCGATCACTGATGTTCCGGGATTGAAGGTTGGGCATTACACGCTTACGGAGCGCCCTACAGGCTGCACCGTTCTGATCTGCGAAGAGGGTGCGACGGCGGGGGTGGATGTGCGTGGCTCTGCTCCTGGCACGCGCGAGACGGACCTGCTTAGCCCGATCAATGCGGTGCAGAAGGTCAATGCGATCATGCTCTCTGGCGGGAGCGCGTATGGTCTCGATGCGGCCAGCGGAGTGATGCGCTATCTCGAAGAGAAGAAGCTCGGCTACAAGATTGGGCAGCTTGGTGTAGTGCCTATTGTCCCGGCAGCGATTTTGATGGATCTGGGTGTGGGCAACTTCAAGATTCGGCCTAATGCTGAGTCTGGTTATAAGGCGTGTCTCGCAGCGAGTAGTGGTCCTGTTGCTGAAGGCAACGTTGGTGCGGGCGCGGGTGCGACTATCGGCAAGATGTTTGGGCCGAAGTTCTCGATGAAGTCGGGGCTTGGCACGGCCAGCGTGAGCATTGGCAATACCGGTATCGTCGTCGGGGCGTTAGTGGCTGTGAATGCGGTAGGCGATGTGGTGAGTCCGCAGACGGGTAAGGTTGTCGCCGGGGCTCGCGGTGAGGATGGAAAGGGCTATCGCGATTCGATGGCGGCGATGATGAATGGGTATCGTGTCGTGGTTCAGAATGCGGCGAACACGACCATCGGAGTCGTGGCTACGAACGCGAAGTTTACCAAGACGCAGATGAATAAGATCGCGCAGATGGCGCATGACGGATATGCCCGCGCGATCAATCCTGTCCACACGATGGGAGATGGAGACACGATCTTCTCGATGTCGACGGGCGCTTCGGACGTGACCGCAGATGTTACTGCGATCGGCGCGATTGCCGCGACGGTGATGGCGCGGGCAATCGTGCGTGCGGCCATGCAAGCTACCAGCGTTCCGGAGTTAGGGCTCGTCGCGTATCGCGACTATGCGGGCCGTGGCTGAACAAGATTTCCACTAGTTAACAAAGCTACATCGTCGGTTTTTCTCAACTCATTTTTACCTACAGGAGACCTATGCGCATTTTTAAGTGTTGTCCCTACTCATTGCTGCTCGCTCTCCCTCTTGCTTTGGGCGCACAATCCAAAGTTCCGCAACATCCGTTGGATGGCCTCACGACGGACGAGTACTGGAAGGTGCATGACGTCCTGCAGAAGAGCGGACATATTAACGAGAAGACGTTGACGTCGAGTTTGCTGCTGCATGAGCCAGCGAAAGATACGGTGCTGGCGTGGAAGGAGGGTCAGCCGATTCCGCGTGAGGCGGATGTGATCCTGCTCGATGAAGGAAAGACCTTTGAGGCGCGCATCGATCTTACGGGTCAGAAGCTCGAGTTCTGGAACGCAATTCCTGGCGTGCAAGCGCCTGTAACCGGCTCGGAGTTCGCCGCCATGGGGGATATCGTCAAGCATGATGCTCGCGTGCTCGCGGCGCTCAAGGCGCGAGGCATCACCGATCTCTCTACGGTGAACTGCGGCGCCGGGCCCTTGTCGTTCCTGGTCTTTCCCGAGCAGGATGGGCAGAGAATCGGATGGGGCGAGTGCACGGATATTCATGGCGCATACCATAGCTGGGGGCGCACGGTGGAAGGCATCCACATCCTTGCCAATCTGACTACAAAGAAGGTGTTGCGAGTTCTCGATACTGGAGCCGTTCCGGTTCCCAGTGGTCCCACGTCGTTTGAAGAGGCCGAGAGCACTCCCCGCGCCGGAACTACTCCTCTTATCGTGATGCAGCCGATGGGACCCGGTTACAAGATAGACAAAGGTGAAGTGAACTGGCAGAACTGGCACTTCAGATTTCGCCTCGACCCGCGTGTCGGGCCGGTCGTCAATATGGTTCGCTATCAGGATGGAGAGCGGCTCCGTTCGGTGCTTTACGAGGGCTCGCTCTCAGAGATGTATGTTCCTTATATGGATCCGGAGGAGGGCTGGAACTCGCGGGCGTTCCTCGATGCGGGAGAGTTTCTGCTAGGCGGACTCATCAAGCCGGTGGGCCCGGATGACTGCCCGGAGAACGCCGAGTACTTTACAGGCTACGCACCGTCCGATCACTCCGCGCCGATCCGCAAGGCTCAGGCAGCGTGCATGTTCGAGCGTGCAAGCGGCAATCCGGCGTGGCGTCACTTTGAAAATAACCAGATCAATGGCCGTCCCAGCCGCGAACTGGTGCTTCGTACTGCTGCGGTGGTAGGGAACTACGACTATCTGATGGACTGGATCTTTCAGCAGGACGGTACGATTCGTGTGGCGGTCGGCGCAACAGGAATCGTGGAGACGAAGAGTGTCAAAGAGACCTCGGTTGAGCCTATGAAGCATGATGGCATGGCTAAGCCGTCCTATGGCACACTGGTCGCCCCCAACACCGTAGCGGTGAACCACGATCACTTCTTCTCCTATCGGCTTGACCTTGACGTCGATGGAACGAACAACAGCTTCATGATCGATCGCATGGTCGCACAGCCGATCAAGCAGCATACCCGCACCAGTATCTGGGCTGTCGAGTCGTCGCTCGCGCATACCGAGAAGGATGGCATTCTGGATATCGATCTCCACAAACCTAGTATGTGGAACTTCATCAGTACGTCCGAGCATGGGAAGCTCGGCCATCCTACCGGCTTCGAGATTATGCCCGGAGCCACTGCCGTCTCTCTCGTATCGCCGGACGATCCTGCGCAGAGGGTGGGGGCATTCTCAGCGCATCAACTTTGGGTGACGCCGTACAAGCCGGATGAACTCTACGCAGCGGGGACTTATGTGACCAGCAGCAAGGGTCTCGAAGGGCTGCCTGCCTGGACCAAGGCGAACCGCTCTATCGAGAACACCGATATCGTCGCCTGGTACACGCTGGGCTTTCATCATGCGGTCCGTGTTGAAGACTGGCCGGTCATGCCTACGATGTGGCATGACTTCCTGATTCGTCCCGTCAACTTCTTCGATGAGAATCCAGCGATGACTCTTCCACATAAACCCTAGCAGGGAGGCATACGGAGCGGCCTTTGCCATCAATGAAAGGCCGCTTC
This sequence comes from Granulicella sp. dw_53, assembly GCF_018449545.1. Classification (GTDB taxonomy): domain Bacteria; phylum Acidobacteriota; class Terriglobia; order Terriglobales; family Acidobacteriaceae; genus Edaphobacter. The sequence continues at coordinate 347,459 of NZ_JAAVUR010000005.1, forward strand.
GCTACTGCATCAGCTCTGCTAAGTAATCACTGGGTGGATTGCGAGTGGTGAGTTGCAGGAGTATTTCCGCAACGGGTCATTGCGACCCTGACGGATCTCGTAAGTGATCACATTCAAGTGTGGAACATTGATGTCGTCAGAGTTTTTGACTAGTGTGTAAGAGCCGGTCCTGCGACTCCGAGTTACATTGATCCCCGTAATGTTGCTCATCCATCTTGCGAGATCTGGAACTTGTCTTGGGTCGTGGTTTGTTGCGTTTGGCATATCGATCTCCACTTGGATCGATGTAAATACCAGCACTCCTCCGACCTTTAATAGGCTAAGGTATCGCTTCAGATCCTCCACCAGGGTTTGGGTGTAGTACATGACTCCATTCAGGTCTGTAATAAGGTCGAACTTCCCTCTTTCCAGATGGAGTTCAGCGTCAGAGATGCCTGAGAAATATTTGCCTGAGACATAATCGAACCGGTCAGGGTACTTCTCTTTCGCTGCTCTGACCGATGGAGCGGCAGTCGTCGGGATTTGATAGCCGGTAGCTATACATTGCCCTTTACCTCCGCCATCCAGATACGCGATCATGGCTCGCGCTTCGCCCGCACCACCATCGAGCCAGCGGCTACTGGCCGTCATACTGGCTAAAGCATTTGTAAAAGCACTTCCAAAGGAGTTCGTGTATTCCTGCGAATCGGAGGTGACGCGGAAGCTATTCTCAGCCAGGCGCCTGACCTGTTCCCTGGACTCCAGCATGATCTTTTCCATCGCCAACGTCATCTTCAACTGCCTAAAAGCGCTGACGTATTGCAGCTTTTTCCCTCCCGGCAAACGGTCGAGGCACATTTCGATGAACCGGAGGCTCTCCGGCGAAGGCGCTCGGTTATAGGTATCGATAGCGTCCAACGTCTCACGGAAGGAACTTCGGGAGCGGGTCCAGCCTGTTACGCTGGCATTACTCTCCCCAATCATTCGTGAAAATACCCTAAGATCGTTTGCCGAGATCATGAAAAATTACACTCCATCTCTGGACTGGTTTCTATCCTTTGATGGATAACAAAACGAGTTGCTGTTTATTCCATTCCGCGAGAGGAATGCGTCGGGGACAACCTGGGTCGCGCAGCCTGTGTATCGCTCTTCTAGGTCGTAAGCCGCAGAAGAGCTTTGAGCGTAATAGGGGATTGGCTCTGCGCATTTCCGGGCATGCCGTTGCCGATGAGCAAAGCCTGTCCGTAGCCTTCATGCCATACCAGGAAGCTCGCGCCTTCATCGGGAAGGCGCTGAAGATTCAGGTAGCTCAGGTAGGCTCCCATCTCCGCATCGATCAGCGAGCCGCGGCCATCGGGTGGAGGCTCCAGTTCAGGATAGGTAAAGCGGAGGTCGATGGAAGTGGCTTCGCTGCGAGGTGTGAAGCGAGCCAGCAGGGTTTGGGGCTGAGCGCGTCGTAGAACTTCGCGAACGGTCCACTGGACGAAGGTCGTCGCGTATAACTGGGTGCCTGATCCGCCGGTGAAGATCTCCATGGCGAAGGCCCGCAGTACCGGGTCGGGCATGGAGGCGAGGCCGATCTGCTCGGGCGTCAGTTGGAGGAGCGTATGCCGCAATCCTTCAGGACCGCTGGCTCCATCCGTGTTGCGCGTCGCGTTGAAGCGAGCGAGGAGTTGTTGACGAGTCGACTTGAGACCGTCATAGGAGAGCGATACCACGGAAGCAGGCGAGGGTGAACGATCTGCTTCGCCGGAGAGACGCCAGTGCGCATAAGGCGCGGGGGCCGCGGCTGCACGAGCCGATAACCACTCTCCAAGGGTGTTGGGCTCTTCGTCTTTGACGTTGGGGAAGAAGGTGCCGTGAGGGCGAAGCTTGAGAAACAACGAGGGCGTGCTGGACTCTGCGCTGAGACGCCGGTCGAGAGCAATCGTGACGAAGCGAGCAGGCTTGATGGGAGGAGATGTCTGGGTGGGAAGCGTAGCCGGAACGAGCAACTTTGCGGCGTCGTGAAATGCACCGATCTGGCCTGAGCTCCAAAGCTCGGCGCTCATCTTCTCTACGAAGCTTGCGGGGTCCGTGGCCCAGTCGAGATGCTGCAGTTCAGGGGAAAGTTGCAGCGCGGCAAAGGCGCGAACCGCCGCTTCTATCGCTGGGGAGTGAGGGGATGCGAGGGCTTGAAGCGACCGTTTGAGTTCTTGGAGTTCGACAGGGAAGAGCCGGTCCGCGCGAGCTATCTGCTGCATCATGATCGCCGCGAGTGGGATAGGCAGCTTTCGCAACAGCGGAAGCTGCTGGGTCGCGAGGGACGAAGGCTTCTGCGCATCGCCGATCACAAGCCGAGCTCCCGAATGAGATGGCCCTGCGACATGCGGGCGTCGCAGCCAAATAGCGCCGCCACGGTGGGTGTCAGGTCGATCGATTCGATTGGACGGTCGACGACTGTGTTTTGTCGTACATCGGGTCCGAGGGCCATCATCCATGTCGTTCGCGAGAGAGCGTCGCCGGTGCGATGATGCTGGAAGCCATTGCCTCCGGCGTCTCCATCGGAGTCGCGGCCAAAGTCCGGAAGGATGAGCAGATTGGTCTGGTCCTTGTACTCGGGTTCGCTTTGGATAGTGCGCCATAGCTCGGCGCAGATGGTGTCAGAGCGGCGGATGCCCTCAAGATAGAGGGAGAACGCGCCGGTGTGGGCTACGTCGATATCGTGGAGCGTCACCCACAGCAGGCAGGGAGCGACCTCCCGCATAATACGGCGGGCGACGAAGAGAGATAGCTCGTCGGGGCTATTCAACGTGCTGGCGTGAGCGGCGAAGTCCGCGACCGAGAGCTTCAGCATGGAGGCGACCTGCTCGGAGGGCATCTCCGATGCAAGCGCAACCGGGGCCTGGATGGGGGACTCGTAGTTATCGTTGAGCAGGTGCTCGAGCCCGCCGAATGCGGCTGAGCCATCCGCGTGGGCGAGCAATCTCTTGGGTAGGATGACGCTGGCTCCTGCTCCCGTATAAAGACCATGGGAGCTTTGGCCGATGCGGTTGAAGCCATTGCTTGGCGCGACCACCCATGCGTCGGACGCCGGGCGCTTGAGACTCTGCCGAAAGTATTCGAAGAGGGTAGGGTTCTCGGGCGAGACGTCGGCGAAGTTGTTGAAGCGCTCGTAGACGCCAGTGGCGAGCGATGCGGTCGCGACATAGTGGCCGAGGATACCGCGATTGACTACCTGGGTGAAGAAGGCCGCTTGCGGCATCAGTTCTTGCAGCATTCGCGGGATATTCTGCTGTCCTTCGGGGGCGAAGGTCTCCTCGTCGCGGGCACCTCCGCCGAAGGTAACGACGACTACCTTGCGGCGCTTCACGGCGCTGCCCCAGGCGCGTCGCGGAAGGACGCTGGAGACGGTGGTCGCGAGGGCGGAGCCACAGAGGCCGCGCAGGAACTCCCGCCGGTCGTAGCTCCGTCCCGCTGCCAGCCGATTCCATTGGTCCACTTGATTCATCGCTGCCACCCGCGGAAAAAGAAAGCCGCCCCGGAATTATAACGACCGGGGCGGCGGTTAGGGTAACGAGGTTAGAAGGAGAGGCGCATCGCGAGCTGGATGACACGCGCGTTGGGAAGGATCCCGCTAAACCTCGTCTGGGTGATTGCCTGTCCGCTAGAGCCCTGTAAGGCGGAGCCAGGATTGCTGAAGCTGGGGTGATTGAGCAGGTTGAAGGCATCGCCGCGAACCTGCAGAGCCGATTCGTGGAAGGGGATCTTGAAGCTCTTGAACAAAGACATATCGAGCTTGTTGAAACCGGGTCCGACGATGGATTGACGCCCTCGAGGTCCGAAGGGAGTCAATCCTGCGATGTTCGACGCGATCAGGTTCTGGCTGGCATCGGAGACGGTAGACGCCTGCGGGGGATTGGCGAATGCGCAAGGATTGAACCATTGCTGTAGGGTTCGCGTCTTTGTTGCGCAATTGAACTGCGGCTGCGTAGCAGGGTTGGCGGTACCTCCAGACGCGAATGGATCGCCGATACGGAAGGGATAGCTGGAGCCCTGGTTGGTTGAGGTAAGGAAGATGGGGTTGCCGCTCTGCACCTGGAAGATGAAGCTGGTCTTCCAGCCACCGGCCAGCGCGTCGACGATACCACCCTTGTTCAGGAACTTTCTTCCTTTGCCGAAGGGCAGCTCGTACTGGGGCGAGAAGGTAAAGCGATTGCGCACATCCTGCGTGCAGGCGCCGTAGTCGTAGCGGAAGCCCAGAGCCGTCGGGTTACGGTAACCGCCTTGCTGGCTCTGTCCGATGGGACCAAAGGCATCGTCGAGGCAGTGAGCCCAGGTATAACCAGCCAGGAAGTACAGGCCATTCGAGTACTTCTTCTCGATCTTGGTCTGCAGGGAGTCGTAGCGGCCGATGCCTTGATTTGCAACGTTGACGATATTGAAGTCAAAGAACGGCTGCAGGCTCTGCCCGTTGGCGCCCTTGGGAACTGCTCCGTTGAAGACGTTGGGGTTGTAGCTCATCCTGAGGTGCTTGCTCTCGTTGCCCTGGTAGCCGATGGTGAACGAGAGAGTATCGCTCAATGCGTGCTGCAGGTTGAGATTGTACGAGGTGGTTACGGCCGACTTGGCGTTCTGGTCGTTGGCATAGATAGTGCCGATGCTGGCAGCGTTCGCCAACGCCGCAGGATCGTTCGCAGCCGCGCCGAAGCCGGTCTCGAGGGTCTGTCCATTGGTGGGGCAGGTGACGACGTTGTTTACATTCTGGCAGACGTCAGGGGTTGGGATGAAGTTCGCATTGGCAAAGAAGGGCGCATTGTTTGCGAGGTTGAGTCCTAGACCGATGTTCTCCAGGCCACCGTAGAAGAGACCTCCACCGGCGCGAATGACGGTCTTAGGATCGGCTGCAAAGGCGAGGCCGATGCGAGGAGCAAAGTTCACCTTGCGGGGGTTCACCAGGTAGTCGTTGTTGGAGTACTGGATCCCGATGTGGTCTCTGGCAAACGTCTGCAGAAGAACGGGGGCAATGGGGAAGTTCTGCTGTGACTGGGGAATGATGTAGGTTCCCGTTCCCTGGTTGTTCGGCGCATAGTTGCCGACGAAGTTGGCCTGGTGATTGTTCAACTCGCGCACCGGCTGGGTGTACTCCCAACGGAGACCGAGATTGAGCGTCAGGCGTGGTGTGACCTTCCAGTCGTCCTGCGCGTAGGCTGCCTCGTACCAACGCAGATCAGTCAGTGGGGTCACACTGTTGAGTGCGGAATTGTTCATATCATCCAACAAGAAGTCGGCGACTCCGGAACCAGTCACCACGGACGGTTGTCCCGGATCCGAGGTATAGACGCCGCTGAAACTCTGGGTGCCGATACCGTTTGGCGGCTGGAGGCCGAAGAACCGTATGTGCTGGAAGTTGATGCCGACCTTCACACTGTGGCGTCCCCAGACCTTCGATACGTTATCGATGATCTGAAGCACATCCTGCTTTTCGTCGGAAGGCAGAAAGCCGGGAACGCCAATTGTGTGAAGCGTTGAGCTTCCGCCTATTCCTGTGGTGCCGAAGCTGATGAGAGGAAAGCCGCCGAGAGTCGGACCAGCCGGAATACCACCTAGACCAAACTGAGCGGCGATGTCTGTCCCGCTATTGACCTGGAGGTAAGAGGCGTGGAGGAAGTTGTAGCCGACGCGAAACTCATTCGACAAAGTAGGACTGAAGAAGTGCGTCTCTCCGAAGACTCCGCTCTTTGCATAGTTTGAGCTTTGTCCGGTGGCTCCGAAGCTCCCGCCATCGAGAATTCCCAGCGGTGGTGTATAGGTGGTTGGATTGTTGGAGTAGCTGTAACGTCCGAAGATCTGATCGTGCTCCGAGGGATTGAAGTCGAGGCGCGCATCGTACTGCGTTGTGTTGATGGTGAAGGACGTCGCCGGAATCGTGTAGTTCTGAAATACCTGATGGGCTGCACCCTGGTTCGGGGCGGGGAACAGGTTCAGAATCCTTTGGGCGACAGGGCTGATCTGGTTCGGACAGATGACGTTGCGGACGCCGTTGCAGGTGAGAAAACGCTGAGGAGTACCGGGGGTCTCTGTGCCTCCGACGGAAGTCGTGTTGTTGCCGCCAGGCAGATAGAGGGCGATCGCTCCGGCGCCGTTCGTGTTGGCTGGGTTGAGAAGCTCAGTGAAGTCACCGTTCCGCATCTGGGCGGTCGGGACGGATTGGTTCGGCTGAGAGGGCACAAAAGAGGAGATTCTGTCGCCTTGCGCGTCGGCGAAGAAGAAGAGCTTGTCATGCCAGATCGGCCCTCCGAAGGTGGCGCCGAACTGGTTCTGGTGAAATGCGGTCTTACCCGTTCGGTTGAAGTAGTCGGAGGCAGCGAGGCGGTCGCTCTCGAAGTACTCCCACAGTGAGCCGTGGAACTGATTGGTGCCTGACTTGATCGATGCGTTGATAGCGGCGCCGGTCGAGTGGCCGAGCTCCGCGCTGTACTCGCTGCTCTGAACCTTGAACTCCGCCAGGGCATCCGGCGGAGGACGAACCGCATAGGTCGCGCCGTTCAGGAAGTCCTGCAGGTTGGAGTTATTGTCGACGCCGTCCAGCACGAAGTTGTTCTGCGAGACGCGGCTTCCGTTGGAGCTGAAGTCTCCGGACTTTGCGACCTGTCCGAATCCCTGGTTGGGTGCGGCCACGCCGGTGGTCAACTGCGCGATGAAGACGTAGTTCCGTCCGTCGAGTGGTGTGTCGGCTACAGTCGCAGCCGAGAAGACCTGACCGGTAGAGGCGTCTTCCGTCTGCAGCTCCGGGGTGGTGGTGACCGTGACTGTGTCGCTGACCTCGCCTGGTTTGAGCTTGAGATTGAGCCCGACGGTCTGGCTCACGCTCACGTTGATGTTTTGCTGCTTCAGGGTCTGGAAGCTGGGGGCGCTAATCGTCAGGGTATAGGTGCCGATCTTGATGGGGGAGAAGGTGTAGGAGCCGTTGCTGCCGGTCGAACGGGAGAAGGAGAGCCCGTTGTCCTGATTGAGCAGAGTAACGGAGGCACCCTGCACTGCATTGCCTGCGGAATCCGTAATGGTTCCGGTAATGCCGCCTTGATCGATCTGCGCAGACGCGAACGGTGCCGCGGCCAGACCAAGCAAAACTGCAAGGTGGATAAAGATGGTCTTTAGGTGGCGACCCACATAAATCTCACTACACATAGAGAAGGACCTCACAATTCGCTGCGGATTCCGAAACAAGGCGGATGGCAAATTTTCTCTATAAAATGATCATATGTCAATCAGTCAGTCAATTTACTGATAGCGTAAGCGGTGATGCAACCAAATCGTCCTGTCAGTCGTCTCCGCTTTACCACCCAAAACGTTCGTGCAGAATGAGTGAGGGACATCTGGAATGAGAGTTTTATAACGCGACGTAGAAGAGCGAGAAGACGGTTCGTGAACTCCTCGGGCCAGATACCGGGGATGGACACCTTTACGAAGGCTTTGGTTGTCTCTCTGCAGCAAAAAAAAAGATACGGGAGAAAAGATGAATCGGGCGCAGAGAGATGGCGGTCGTGGGATGCGGCGTTTGGTAGTGGCCGGGGCAGCGTTGTGGATGGCTGGACTGTTGAATCCATCGGCTGGGGCGCAGGAGAAGCAGGCGGCAACAGCGCCGCCGTTGCAGGTGGTGGGGGATAGATTCCTGCTTCGGGGTAAACCGTTTCAGATTCTCTCCGGTGAGCTCGAATACGCCAGAATCCCACGAGCCGATTGGAAGGATCGCCTGCGGAAAGTACACGCGATGGGCTTGAACACGATCACCATCTACGTCTTCTGGAACCTCCACGAGCCGCGCCCCGGCGTCTATGACTTCTCTGGGCAAAAGGATGTGGCCGAGTTCATTCGCGAGGCTGCAGCCGAGGGGCTGTACGTCGTCCTGCGACCCGGCCCCTACGTCTGTGCCGAGTGGGATCTAGGCGGATATCCGGCATGGTTGTTGAAAGACCACAGCATGGTGCTGCGGAGTTCGCAGGCGAACTTCCTCGATCCTGCTCGTCGATGGATGAAGCGTCTGGGGCAAGAACTTGCACCACTGCAGGCCAGCAACGGAGGGCCGATTCTGGCGGTGCAGGTAGAGAACGAATATGGCTCGTTCACCGTGCCGGACGACGGTGGCGTCTACTTGAGACACATCCACCAGATCCTGCTCGACTCCGGCTTCACTGGATCGCTGCTCTACACTGCGGATGGCGGTGATGTGATGGCCAAGGGCACCCTGCCGGGCGTCTTTGCAGCCGTCGACTACGGAACCGGCGACGCGCAACGCTCGCTCGATCTGCTGAAGCGTTTCCGGCCGGACACGCCGGTCTATGCCGCCGAGTACTGGGACGGATGGTTCGATCACTGGGGAGAGAAGCATCAGGTGACGGACGCGGCGAAGCAGGAAGCAGAGATCCGTGGCGTCATCGAAAAGGGCTACTCGATCAATCTATACGTGATCCATGGAGGGACCACCTTCGGTTGGATGAACGGCGCCAACTCGGACCACGATGGCTACCAGCCGGACGTCAGCAGCTACGACTACGACGCGCCGATCGATGAGTCCGGAAGGCCGAGGCCGAAGTACTTCGCACTCCGCGACATGATCCAGCAGGTCACCCACCAGACCCCGATTGCGGTACCCGACTCGCCACCGATGATGGCGTTGCCGGAACTGCGGCTGAGCGAGACACGTTCTTTGTGGGCAGGTCTACCTAAGCCGATTCACTCCGAGACGCCACTTTCCATGGAGGACGTCGACCAGGCCTACGGCTACATTCTCTATCGCACGACAGTGCCGAAGGGAAGCCAGGGAGATTTGTTACTGCACGTAGATGGCCTCCACAGCTACGCCCGCGTCTATGTCAACGGAACTCTGTCTGGTGTCATGGACAGGCGCCTGGCAACGAATGAGTTGAAGCTCTCAGTGCATGGCGGCGAGCGGCTGGATCTCCTGGTAGAGAACTCCGGACGCATCAACTTTACGACGAAGCTTCTCGGAGAGAGGGCCGGTATTCTAGGCGATGTCCACCTGGGAAGCGACGTACTGCATGGATGGGACATCGTCCCACTCCCGATCCCACAGGCCCCGACAGCCGGCTACAAGAAAGCAGCGTGTGCGGGCCCGTGTTTCTACCAGGGCGATCTACAGGTAAGTGCGCCGGCTGATACCTATCTGAACACCGAGCGGCTCGGCAAAGGCGTCGTATGGGTGAACGGACATCTCCTAGGCAGATTCTGGAACATCGGCCCATCGGGCAGCCTGTTTCTTCCCGGCGCATGGCTGCAGGCAGGAAAGAACCGGATCACCGTACTGGATCTAAACGGTGGACCGGAGAAGCTGCTCAAGCCCGAAGATTACCAGACCTATGTTGAGCCAAGGCAAGAGAGGACGAGTGACTAGGGCGATTCTCCCGTAGGCGTACCGGGGAGACTTCGAATCGGTGGCCGTTTTTCATCTAAGAAAAACGGCACTTCTCTCCTTCCATTCCACTGCAATAGGAGAATGGCTCTAGAAGTCCATCGCTCTCTCACCCGTGATCTGGAATGCGATGCCTTTATCGTGCTCCAGATCCGGCTGTGTGCTACCTAGAAACAGGCGGTAGTCGCCAGCCCGCACAGCACGCTTGCCAGTCGGATCGACAAAGCTCATCTGCGCCGGGGACAACGTAAACGTAATCGCACGAGACTCGCCCGCCATCAGTTGCACGCGTTCGATCCCCTCCAGCGCGAGCCTTGGATTGCCGTCGGCCCGAGGCGGCGCCACATAGAGCTCCGCGACCTCCATACCGCTCACCTTGCTCGTATTGCGTAAAGTCACTGTCGCTGTAAGCGCCTCTCCCGCGGCGAGCGTGTTCTTCGAAAGCCGCACCGTACCGTAGTCGAACTTGGCATAGCTCAAGCCAAAGCCGAACGGATAGAAAACCGGCCCATCGAAATACCGATACGTCCGATGCTCCATGCTGTAGTCCGAGAATGAAGGCAGATCCTCCGCGGATCGATAGAACGTAACCGGCAGCCGTCCTGAAGGATTCGCCCTTCCTGCCAGCAGATGCGCGATCGCACGTCCGCCCTCCTCACCCGGATACCACGCCTCCAGCACAGCCGCAGCCTTATCTTGCTCCGGTCCTAGCGCTACGGCGGAGCCAGAGGTCAACACCACCACCATCGGCTTATGCAGTTCTTGCAAGCGATTCAACAGCGCCCTCTGACTCGCTGGCAGACCCAGACTCACACGGTCGCCACCAGCAAACCCATCCAGGTGAATACCCAGTGCCTCGCCCTCAAGATCAGGCGAGAGACCGACAAACGCAACCACCACATCCGAGCGCTGCGCCGCTGCAACCGCCTCTTCGAGCAATGCCTCTGTCGGTGGCTCCCACTCCAACGCGACGCCCTCATCCTGCCCCGTGTGCAAGTACTCCAAACGAATCACATGAGGCGCGGTATCGCCGAAGTGTAGCGTCACGCGATCCAGCTCGCCCTTTGCACCGCTCTTATTATCGAGAGCCAGCTTGTCATCGACGAAGAGACGAAACGCATCATGCGTCGTACAGTCCCAGCACCGCTCCACATTTACACGAAGCACATAGTCGCCCGCCGCTATCGGAACCAGGTAGGCACTCCAACGAGCGGCATAGTGAGTGGGCGATACCTCAGCCACAGGACCAACGCGGTCAAGATCCAGATCTACTTTGGAGACTGTCTTCGTCACCACAGCCTTGCCTGAGAAAGAAGCCTCCGCGAAGTACTCCGCAGTCAGTCCTGCCTTCGCATCGGAACCACTACCCACACGCAACGCCGTCTCCGGTATCGGCGCGGACACACCTGTCGCAAGCAGGCTTCCCTGCGCATAGCGAACCGTCTTGAACTCCTCACGGATGCCCTCCAGCGGAGTCACCGGATGCGAAGCCGTGCCATGATAGTTCGCCTCCAACACCTTCACCATATTCGCGGTCGGCCCAATCACCGCGACGCTCTGGCTTGCGGCCTTCAGCGGCAACGTCCCATCGTTCCGCAGCAACACCGCAGACTCCTCCGCCGCCCGCAGCGCGAGCCTGCGATGCTCCGGCGTATCGTTGTCCTTCTCTGAGATGCGGTCATAGGGCGAGCATCCACTGGCATCCATCATGCCCAGCCGCACCCGCGCCAACAGCAGACGATGCAGCGACCGGTTGATCGTCGCCTCCGTCACCAGCTTTTGATCGAACGACTGCTGCAACGCGTCATAGGTCTTGCCGCAGTCCAGATCGACGCCTGCATTCAGCGCATCCGCCGCTCCATGCGCATGGTCCTTTGTGTAGTGCTGATACGAGGTAATGTTCCCCACGGCATCGCAGTCCGAGACCACATAGCCGCGAAATCCCCAAAGCCCCCGCACCCTCTCTGCAAGAAAGCCATCGTTCGCGCAGGAGGGCGTTCCGTTGATCGCGTTGTAAGAGCACATCAGAGCCGCAGCTCCGGCCTTCCTCGTCACCGCATGAAATGCTGGCAGATACGTATCCGAAAGATCATGGGCGGAGACCTTAGAGTTGAATCCATCCCGTCCTTCCTCCGGCCCACTATGTGCCGCGAAGTGCTTCGGTGTGGCATCCGCCTTCAGATAAAAGGGATCTTTCCCCTGAATCCCCTCAACGAACTGCGTCCCCAACGTCGCCGTCAGAAATGGATCTTCCCCATATGTCTCCTGCCCACGCCCCCAACGCGGATCGCGAAAGATGTTGATGTTCGGCGACCAGATCGTCAGCCCTCCATACCTAGGAGAGTCCGCTTTGGCATGTGCATTGAACTTCGCTCGCGCCTCGGTGGAGACAGTATCCCCCACCTCATGCAGCAGCGCGGCATCCCACGTCGCTGCCAGCCCGATGGCTTGCGGAAACACCGTCGCATACCCATTCCGCGCCGATCCATGCAGCCCTTCGTTCCACCAGTTGTACCCCTGTATGCCGAGCCTTGGTATCGCCGGTGCCTGATCCTGCAACTGCGCGATCCTCTCCGGCAGAGTCATCTGCGCGATCAACGTGTCGATCCGGCGATCGATCTCCTCTTGGGTCTGCCGGTTGGAGCAGCTACTCTGCGCCATCCCAGTCACACTCGCCAACACCAACGAAGCCAAACTCAAACAGATCCCGCGCATACTCATCTCCAGATCCCACCATCTTTACTTCGCAGCATCCACAAGCGAACGCAGCTCCAGCGAAGCCTTCACCTGTTCCAGCGAAGCCTTACTCGCTACATGAATCTCTCGGCTCTCATTTGGGAGCAGATCGAAGTAGTTATCCTCCGGCTTAGCCTCCACGCTGCCGAACCCCAACGCAACCGCCCGCGCCAACACAGGGGAACGCAGCTCTACCACGTATCCCGTCTTATCCACACGAACCTGCTGCACGATCTTGGCCTCAGGCAGAAACAAATCCTTCGACCGCGCAAAGTAGACAGTGTTCGTAGCGATTACTTTTCCATCCTGCTCCAGCGTCAACACCGCGACCGTCTGCTTTGCATCGAAGCTCTTCAGGTGGATAGGTTCAACAGCCGTACTGGCCAGAGCCGCGACCTGCACGCTCTGCCTCGACTCCTGCTGCAACGTTCCATCGAAGCCCAGCAGGCGCAAATGCAGCTCCGCCCGCCGTGGTTGCAGCTCATCGGAAACTACATGCACCGTAAACTGATTCTCCTTAGCCTCGGCCGCAACCAGCACTGGCGCGTAGAACCGAGCCGCATAGTAGTGCAGCGCCTTCCACCGGCCAAAGTAGTCGAGCGAAGACCACGACGCCACCGGCCAGCAATCATCGAGCTGCCAATATAGTGTGCCCATCGTCTCCGGACGCAGGGTGCGCATATGCTCCACGCCAAACTTGATCGCCTCCGCTTGCATCACCTGGCTCAGATAGACGAACGAAGCGAAGTCTCGTGCCGGTTTGAACTCATCCTTCAGGTACTGCTGCATCCGGTCGAAGCCATGGATAAACCGCTCATGATTCAAAAGCGCCGGCGAAGTCAGATCCTCATTCGAGCCTGCGAATGCTCGCACGGTCCGCAGGTCGGGCATCGACTGGAAGCCAAACTCCGACAGAAACCTGGGCGCATTCGTAGCATATTCAGTTACAGGTGCGCCCGCGCTCCATACCTTCCACGAGTGCATATCGCCGTTCTCTTGCCCCGCTGGCACATCATCGAAGTTCGACCCCGGCGAGCTCGGCCAGTAGGGAACACCGTTTCCGTACGTCGCCACCGTACTCTTCAAGATGTCCCGGAACATCACGACATAGTCCTGCCACACTCGCTCGCGTTGCTCCGGCGTGACGCTCTTCTGGAAGGCGATCTGGTCGCCCCAGCCATGCCACGCGGTCTCGACCTCGTTGTTACCGCACCACAGCGTAAGGCTCGGATGATCGCTCAACCGCTGCACCTGTTCAACGCTCTCTGCCCGAACGTTATCTTGAAACGCCTTGTCCCCCGGCACCATCGCACCGCCGAACATAAAGTCGTGCCACACCATCAACCCAAGTTCGTCGCATAGATCGTAGAACTCGTCGGTCTCATAGAATCCACCACCCCAAATGCGCAGCATGTTCATGTGAACATCGCGTGCCGCCGTCAGAATCTCTCTTCGCTTTGCATCCGTCGTATTGGACGGAAAGCTATCGAGCGGGACAAAGTTCGCTCCCTTCGCAAACACCGGAATGCCGTTGATGATGAAGGTAAAGCTAGTCCCCCACTTATCCGGCACGCGCTGCAGCTCTACCGACCGCACCCCCGTCTTCAACTGCGACTGCGCAATGACCTTGCCGTTCCGCACCAGCTCTGCCTTCATCGTGTAACGACTCTGTTTGCCGTATCCATTGGGAAACCACCGCTCCGGATGCTCGATCCGCATCGGCAGCATCAGGTGATTTTCGCCCTTATCTAGCTGCACCGGTGTGATCCGCACCGGCAACGCGACACCTTCAGGATTCGTCACCCGCACCTGCAACGACGCTGCGCCCGCGACATCTGCTTGCACCGTAAGGTTTGCCTCCAGTACAGCGCGCTCTTCATTCACCGAGTCTTGCCGAACATGAAAGCTCGCCACCCGCGCCGCATCCCAGCCCTCTAACCGCACAGGTCGCCAGATCCCCTGGGTGACGAACTTCGGTCCCCAGTCCCACCCGTAGTTATAAGGAGCCTTGCGCATGTAATGGCTCACCGGATAGATACCCTTCGCGCGATCCAACTGTTCGTATCCAGTCCCCGGAATCACATACGGTAGCTTCGCAACCATCGGCGTAATACGATTCGTCGGCGAATGAAACACAATCCGCAACGTATTCTTGCCTGCGTGCAAAGAATGCTTCACATCCAGACGCCAGCTCCGAAACATATTGTCCGCGGAGAGCAGGGAAGTGCCATTCAACGAAACATCTGCAAACGTATCCAACCCATCGAAGACCATCTCGACGTGCCCATGCCGAACCATCGCCTCGCTGACGTTGAACTCGTCCGTATACTCCCAGTCCGTCAGTCCGATCCATTGCAACTGCTTCTCGTTATCGCCGAAGAATGGATCGGGAATCACGCCGGCGCGATACAGATCTGTCTGCACCACGCCCGGTACGGTGGCCGAATGCCACTGCATGGCGTCGGCGTGATCAGGGGCGGCGATCGCTCGAAACCGCCACCCCTCATCCAGCGAGACCTGCATCACCTGCGCCGACGCCGTCACTGCGCCTACACAAGCCATCAACGCACCGGCTGTAGTCAAAACAAGACCACGCCAACCGAAACCACACCAGGCAGACCTATTGCTATGCATTGAAAGCCCTTCAGGAGTTCTACTTCGTTTGCCCATCCAGAGAGAACACCTGGAACTCTCGAATACGAGCCTCACCTGCGCTCGTCATGATATTCAATCGAATCCGCTGTGCTGTCACTGGCGCAAATTGATCGATCTTTTTATGCCCAATCGCGTAGCTCGAGACCAGTGGCTTCCACTGTCCTCCCTGCCAAGCCTCAATCCGATACTGCAGCACCTGCTGCCCCTCGGTGAGCCACTCCATCGTCAATGCATGGTCGAACGTGATGGGCGTAGGCATATCCACCACCAGGGTCGCGCTGTGCGATCCTGCAGGCGCACTCCAGAAGGTATCCGGATCTCCATCCAGCGCACGCGAGACATTCTCATCCGTCCTCACATGTTCCTTCAGCAAGTTATTGCCATACCGTTGACGCAGCGCAGCGCCCAACTCCCGCAGCCGCTTCGCGTCCGAGTCAGGCAGCAAGCCACGATTATCCGGCGCCACGCCCAGCATCCACTGCCCTCCATGGCCCACAGAGTTCTCATAGCTGTCCAGCAGTTCATCCACCGTCTTCAACGACGCCTCATCATTCGGATGCCAGAACCAATGCAGCTTGCGAAGCGGGGTATCCACCTCGACCGGACGCCAACGAATGTAACCATGCCGGTCGATCACATTCCAGTTCTGATACTCGATCTTCCCCGTCTCGTCTCCAGCCCACCGGGCATCGCCGTACTCAAACAAGGCAGTATCGGCAAACACAATCGTGTTGGGTTGGTACGTCCGCAGCGTCTCGATGATCTTCGGAAAGTTATAGGTGCGCCCGGTGCTTCCCGCGCCATCCAGCCAGAACTCCACCAGATCCCCATAGTGCGTCGCCAACTCTTCCAGCTCCGCGTTGTAATACTTGTCATAGGCCACAGGATCTTTGTATCGAGGATCATGCCGGTCCCAAGGCGACAAATACACGCCGAACTTCAGTCCATTCGCTCGTGCAGCCTTCGCAACTTCACCCACCACATCGCCCTTGCCGTCCTTCCACGGACTCTGCTTGATGCTGTAGTCCGTCTGCCCCGTCGGCCACAGGCAGAAGCCGTCGTGGTGCTTCGCCACCATCACCACATACTTCGCTCCGGACGCCTTGATAGCCTTCATCCACTGATCCGGATCGAACTGCGTCGGATTGAAGACCTGCGGGCTGGCCGTTCCGTCACCCCACTCGCGATCCAGAAACGTATTCGTATCGAAGTGGAGGATCACCCCAAACTCCAGATCCTGCCACTCCGTCTGCTGGGGGGACGGCTTAATATCGACCGCATTCTGCGCCAGCGCAGCCCCATTGAGCGTGAGCGCCGCAACGCCCAGCAATCCACTCAAAAATCTCCCGTTCCAACCTCGCCTCATCTTCGATTCCTCTCCAACCATCCATATACCGTTGTTAATGCCAAAAATCCAACGACGTACGTTACGTACAGACGGGGAAATCCTCGACCGTGACGGCGCTCTTCGTTCTCATTTGGGAAAACTGCTCATTTGAAGCCTATTTGATCATAATTATTTCCGTTTACAGAATTTTTTCGGAGATTTAGCTCATTCCTGGGCTAGACTGGCCCAAATGTCAAACAAGATTGAGGCACGCGCCGACAGAATCATGAAGGCTCTCCTTCGTGCGGGAGATATCTCCGTTCAGGAACTGGTCGACCAGGTTGGAACCTCCTCCCCAAGCATCCGTCGCGACCTCGCGCGCCTTGAGCAGCGCGGTCTCGTCCTCCGCACCCATGGCGGAGCGACCCTCGTAGAGCCTCTGCTCTACGAGCCCTTCCGCCACGACACCTCCTTTCAGACCCGCCAGCTCCGCTCCGCCGACGAGAAGCGCCGCATCGGTCTCGCCGCCGGCGAGCTCATCGCGGAAAAAGAGACCATCGGCATCACCGCCGGAACCACAACCACGCAGATCGGTCGTTCCCTGCGCCACCGTCGCGGCATCACCGTCATCACCAACGCCATGAACATCGGCATGGAGCTGTGCAATCAACCCGCCATCAAAACCATGCTCACCGGAGGAACCATCGCCTGGGCCTGGGCCTTCGCGCTCGCAGGACAAGCGACCCTCAACTTCCTCAAAGACGTCTACCTCGACAAAGCCTTCATCGGAGTCACCGGCTTCGACCTCGAGCGCGGCGTCACCACCCTCGAGCCTGAAGAGGCCACCGTCTCGCTCACCATGCTGCACCAGGCAAAGCAAGTCATCGTTGTCGCGGACTCCACAAAGATCGGTCAGGTCAGCACCGCGCTCATCTGCCCCGTCTCCTCCGTGCATATTCTCGTCACCGACACCCGCCTCCCCAAGGACACGCACCAAGCCATCCTCGACCGTGGCATCCAGGTCATCCTCGCCTGAACGCCACGGCAGCTTGAACATCCTTACTGCTTCAGCGGAGCCGGAGGAAGCCCGATCCTGGCCGCAGGCGGCAGCGTCTTCGTGCTCTGCCACTCGTCGATCAGTGTATTCACCTCGTCCCCTCTTCTCTGCCACTGTTGAATCTGAAGGTCGTAGCGAACCAGAACGTTGTCCAGCCAATAGGGCCTGTTCTCCGCCAGCCAGCTCTCGCGATACAGACCCTTCAGCATCGAGTAGCCATCCCGCAGATCCTGGCACCGGCCGTTCATGCTGCTGATCGAATACAGCAGCTCTCTGGTCTCCGTCTCGTGCCTCTTATCGTTCTTCAGCGCGGAGGCCTTGGCATACGCCCGGCTCATCTCATCGGACAACTGAAACTTCATTCCGATAAAGTCGATCCTGCGTGCGCCCAGCTCCATCGCCTGTAACGCAGCAACCTCGTGCAACGAAGAATCCGTAGCGCGAACGGTCTCGATCAGCTCGATGGCATTCTCCGCATGCAGCCGGGCGGCAGGAATCTTCTCTCGCATCTTCGCCGCCTTCATCTGCCCCGCCTTGCTCCACGGATCCAGCCAGAACGCATCGTCGGAGACATCGATCAGCTCCTCCGCCATCATTAACTCCCGCTGCGCCTCATCGATCTGCCCCGTCCTGTCGCCATAGAAGGTGCGCCCAAACGCAGCCTGGTAAGCCGTGCCATCGCTCCTCCCGGACTGCCACCCGGCGGCTGCCCCAAAGAGCACTCCAAACCAATCCTGGTTGAACAGCCCTTCGCCGTCATCGTTCCAGACCGTATTCAGCACTCCCGTACTTCCCAGCCGCTGACCCGCCTCCACAAACCCGGAGATGTTATCCAGCGCCGCCTTCCCCAGCGGATACACAACCTTCCAGTTCGCATCCCCTGGAGCGACCCACGTCTCGATCCCAGCGTTCTTGAACGGCAGAATATCTTTGTCGTAGCTGTCCTTGTGCCAGTAGATCCAGGGAATCGCAATCATGTCCTTCGGCAGATGTTCCACCGCTGAAGGATCGCTCTCCGCCACATCCCCCCAGAACAGCAGCCTCCGATGCAACGGAGAGAGCGTCTCGTGGATCGTCGTCAAAAAGTCCGCGTACACCGGACCCAGCCCGCGCTTGTCTACCTCGGCCTTCGTCCTGCCAGTTCCCAGTTCGAAGGTCTCGTCAGCGCCCACATGCAGAAAGGGACCAGGAAAGTCCTCGGCGATCTGGCTGAACCAGCTTTGGATCAGTTGCTGCGATCCCGGCTGCCCCGGAGCGATCACATGCCCATGAGGCGTCTCCGCCAGGTTCGAATACTTCTCATACTTCAGCATGTGGTGCAGATGCCCAAAGGCCTCCTGCTCCGGAACCACCATCACATGTAGGCTCCGCCCAAACGCTGCCAGCTCCTGCGCCTCCGCCCTCGTCAACGAGCTCCCCGGAGGCGCGGCCAGTGGATCGCTGGAGTACTGCAACGTGTGCTCGAAGTAGGGCGAATACAAGTTCACCTTGTACGCAGCCAGCACTTCGAGCTGATGCTTCTGAAACGCCAGTGTAGGAAACGGTCCCCGCGAAAGATCGTCGTCGACGCCGCGATACTTCATCGCCGGCCAGTCCCGTATCGTCCCCGTCCAGATCCTCTTCGTACTTCCGCCATCGTCGATCAACTGCTTCAGCGTCTGCGCCCCGTAAAAGACACCTGCGGCCGTACCTCCAATGATCGCGACCGTGCCGTTCCGTGAGACCAGCACATACCCCTCGTCCTGCATCCCCTCTTCAAAGGAGAGCTTCTCCTCTTTCAGAAGCTTCTGCGCCTGCGTGGAGTCCTCGCGTAAGAGCACCACCCGCAGGTCCGCCGCTCCAACCGCAGGCGACACGGCAATACCTTCCTCCGCCATCGCTCTGCTCAGGTTCTGAGCCGCGAAAAAATCCTCGGCATCTCCACCCGGCACACTCACCGACACCGAGCTCACGCCCATCATTCCCGCAGCGTGCATCTCTCGAGGCTGCGGCGTTAGCGTGAGCTCAGGCGCCTTCCCAAGCGCCACCCCCACGGAAAATAGGCAGAAAGACGATAACCCAAGGCAGAATTTGACATGAGTCGAGACAGTCGTACAGCGACGAATTTCAGCGCACATAATTTTTATCGGGTCCTTGAAATGATCATTTGACGTAGTATTGATCATTCCCAAAGTCATAATACAGCCATAATGCTCGCATCCCATGGAGGGCTGCGACTTAAGTCAACGGCAGACCCACGGAACGCAACGTCCAGAACCTGCCGTTGAAGCGAAGATCCGTAACGGTAAGCGGTGCGATATCGACCTTCCAAAACGCCTCTGGCGGAGCGCCCAGCGCATGAACCAGCGCAGCCCGAATCACAGCAGGATGAGTAATAGCCAGCATATGATCGCCACCTTGCTGATCCTCCAGCCAACGCCCGGCGCGTTCGATCAGTTGCACAATCGACTCGCCGCCATGCGGGACCGCGGCGACATCGGTTAGCCAAGCCATCAAACCCTCAGGATCAGAAGTCTGCAACTCCTCCAACTGCTGGCCACGCCATGCGCCGTAGTCGCAGTCGCGCAGATCCGAACTCGGAACCGCAACAAGCCCCAGCGCGACGGCGGTCTGGCAAGCACGCCGCTCAGGTCCACAAAGGATCTGCTGCGCACGAGGCGCGATCCAACGCATCGCGGCGATCTTCTCGACCTCCGTCGATTCAAGCGCGTCGTCCAAAGGAAACGCTACGACGCGCTGCGCCGAAGTCGCAGCATGGCTGAGGAAGGTGATGCGCGCAGGTGGAGAGTATGCTTCCATCGTTTTACCGGGAGGCGGATCGTTTATCCCCTCCGTCTTGACAGGGTAGCCGACCTTCACTAGGCTGAAAAAAGTTGTGAGTTCGATCGACACTCGATCAAGAGCGCCAACCCAGGAGGCTTCATCATGGCACAAACCGCCATCGGATCGATCGATCAACCCACCCTAGTCCCTGTCATCCCCATGCGGGAGCTATTGCCTTGGGCGCTCTTCGGTGGGTTGCTGATGCTCCTTGCGATCTACTTCGTCGGCGCGGAACAGGGTGCAACCTCGCTCCTCCATGGCCGTACCGTCCATGAGTTCGTGCACGACGGTCGGCATCTCCTCGGCTTCCCCTGCCACTAATCCCG
Source organism: Granulicella sp. dw_53 (assembly GCF_018449545.1). Taxonomy (GTDB): domain Bacteria; phylum Acidobacteriota; class Terriglobia; order Terriglobales; family Acidobacteriaceae; genus Edaphobacter. Next base: position 367,774 of record NZ_JAAVUR010000005.1, read on the forward strand.
TCTTCCCGTAGGACGTCTCTTCCATGACTCGAACGTTGTTGCTCCGCGGCATGCTGGTGGGCATCGTCGCGGGATTGCTGGTCTTCCTCTGTGCCCGTATCACCGGCGAACCCGAGGTAGACCGCGCCATCGCCGTTGAAGCCGCCATCGATCACGCACAAGGCGAGCCCCCAGAGCCGGAGATGGTCAGCCGCAGAATTCAAAAGACCGCCGGACTGCTCACCGGCGTCATCGTCTACGGCGCGGCGATGGGCGGAATCTTCGGCCTCGTCTTTGCCTTCGCCTACGGCCGCATCGGCCTGACGCGCCCCCGCGAGCTCGCCGTCTTTCTGGCGGCTGCCGGATTCATCGCCATCGCGCTCGTTCCCAGCCTCAAATACCCCGCCAGCCCGCCCTCGGTAGGGAAGCCCGAGACCATCGGGCTTCGCACCGCAGCATATTTCCTCATGATGGCCTTCTCAATAGCCGCCATGAGCCTCTCCGTTCAAGCCGGCCGCCGATGGAGTCGACGCTTCGGTTCCTGGAACGGCTCCCTGCTCGCCGCCGGCATGTTTCTGGTTGTCATCGGAATCGTCGCCCATCTGCTACCGGTCATCGACGAGACTCCCGCGGCATTCCCCGCCGAGCTGCTGTGGAGATTCCGCCTCGCCGCCTGGGAGATGCAGGCCGTCCTATGGACCACCCTTGGCCTTCTCTTCGGAGCCCTCACAGAACGAGATCGGCAACTTCCACAGCCTCAGAACCAGTTGTAGCCAATGAACCTCAATCTTTGCGCCCCTGGGGAACAACTCGCGAAAGCTTCTAAAATAACGCGATGGATCGGTACCAAAACGGAAGACTAAAAAACAAATGCGCTCTTCTGATCGGAGCAACCAGCGGAATCGGCCAAACCTGTGCCGAGATGTTCGCTCAGCAAGGAGCTCGCGTCGTCGTAGCGGGCCGCCGAATCGCTGAAGGCGAAGCAGTAGCACAGAGCATAGTCGCCGCAGGTGGCGATGCAGCGTTTCAGGTATGCGATGTAACCGAACCAGAATCGGTGGAGGAGGCCGTCCGCCAGACGGTCGGCCGCCTGGGACAGCTTGATATCCTGCTCAACAACGCAGGCGGCTCGGGCAAAGCGGACGGCCCAGTGACCACAGCCTCCCTCGACGAGTTCTGGAACAAGATGCGAGTCGATCACTTTGGCACGTTCCTCACCCTTCGCTTTGCGATCCCGGAGATGGTCAAATCCGGAGGCGGATCGGTGATCAACATGGTTTCCATGGCGGGCTTCGGAAATCTGACGGGCGGGCGCTCGGCCTACGCCTCGTCGAAGGCCGCCGTCATGAATCTCACTCGAAGCACAGCGCACGCCTTCGCCAAGGATCGAGTCCGGGTCAATGCCATCGCGCCCGCGACGGTCGGCACCGACCGAATCAAGAAGATGATGGCGGACCGACCGGACGTCAAGGTCGCCCTTGCAACGCAGCAGTTCGGTCTGATCGAGCCTGAGGACGTCGCCTACGCGGCGCTCTTCTTAGCGTCCGACGAGTCCCGCATGATCACTGGCCACATCCTTCCCATCGATGCAGGCTCATTCGCCGATTGAGCAGGACCAATGGCGTTTCTATGACGCACACTGCATTTGCTGGGACACCATGCACAAGCGGCGCTCAGAAAAGGGCTCTCGTGCTTTAATGAAGTAGACCCAGGGTGCCCAGCGTGGGCTTAAAAGGGAAGTCCGGAGCGATACCGGCGCGGTCCCGCCACTGTAAACAAAGAAAAGCCGCTTGCAAGTCCACTCAGGAACCTCTGGGGAAGGAGAGCGGTCCGGTAGAAAGATACCGTCTTTGAGCCAGGAGACCTGCCGGGGTTCAAACTGCAATTTCTGCGGAGAACAGAAACCTTGCGTCTCATTCCTGATTCCCTCGAAGAGAGTTCACGTCCCCGCCTGACCCACCGGTCTGCGCGGAGCCATCCCCTGCACCCCCCAGTCTCGCGGACGGTCCGGTCTCTATGGCCCTGACCTATAGCGATTCAGCGGCTGCTCTGCTCCCTTTCATCGGGAGCCCGGTAGACCGCATTAGGTCCATGCCATCCGTCACCGAACTCCTTCGGAGGAAATAGAACCATGTCGACCTCATATCGCCAGCGCGTGATTCGCGCCGATGGCCGGACACTCAATATCGTGCAGCACCGTGCACACCTCTCCTACTGCTTCACCGGCTGCTGCTGTGGACGAACCGATCGCGGATACGCGGCGGTGCCCGTCGACGTCTACAAAGAAGAGTGGACCAAGCGCAAGATCCGCAACGCAGTTCATCTCACCAAGGGCGGCTGCCTCGGACCCTGTGTTCTGGCCAACGTCGCAAGCTTGGTCTTCGATGGCAAGTCGGTCTGGTTTCACTCCGTCAACAGCCCCTGGCAGGTCCGCCAGATCTTCGACTACATCGACTCCATGTTGCAAGCCGACAGATTCTTAAAGCCGCCCGCCGAGCTGACCGAGTTCGTCTTCAACTACTACGACTGGGACGTTCGACTTCCGATACTGACAGACGAGCCCGCAGAAGCAAAGGCCCCGCAACTCGACGGCCGCATCATGCTCATGTCGCACGCCGACACCGATGTCCTCACCCTCATGAAGGCCCGCGAGCTTCTTCCAGCCGAGTTGAAGGTAGGCGCCTACTCCCTCAACTCACTCCACAGCGAAGACCAGATGGACGTCCTGCTCGCCGGAGATCTCGGCAGCGCACGCGTCATCGTGCTACGCGTTCACGGTCCGTTGAGCTGCGTCCCCGGCTTCGATAAGCTGCGCGCGACCTGCCTCGAACGCGGACAATCCCTGGTCCTCGTCAGCGGAACCGGCGAGCTCACCCCCGAGTTCTCCCAGACCGTCCACGTCCCCGCAGACGTAATGGAGACCGCCGCCAATTATCTGGCGCTAGGCGGCATCAACAACTACCTTGAGCTCTTTCGTTTTTTGTCCGACCGCCTCCTCCTAACCGGCTTCGGCTACGCCCCTCCAGACGCCATGTCCGAGCACGGAATCTACCTTCCCGACATGGACATCGCGACCCTCGAAGATTGGCAACGGCAAGCGGATGCAACCAAGCCCACCGTCGCGGTCCTCTTCTACCGCGCCCACCGCATGAGCGGCAATACCGGCTTCATCGACGTGATCGCCCAAGCCCTGCAAGCCCAAGGCGCGAACGCCCTCTGCATCTTCACCTCCAGCCTCAAATCAAAGGAAGCGGGCCGCCCCGCCGCATTCCAATGGATCGAAGGCCGCGCTGACGTCCTGATCTCCACCCTCTCCTTCGCCCTCGGCGAGATCAACACCGGCGACGTCACCGAGGCCGGCGAGGCCGTCGCATCGCTCGAACGCCTCGGCATTCCAGTCGTCCAAGCCATCGCCAGCACCATGCCTCGCGGAGCCTGGGAAGGATCACGTCGCGGCCTCAACGCCATCGACACCGCCGTCAACGTCGCCATCCCCGAGTTCGACGGACGCATCGTCTCCGTGCCCGTCTCCTTCAAAGAGCGCGGCGACGCCGGCTCCGAGAGCCTCTACATCGCCCACGAAGAACGCGCCGAGCGAGCCGCTGGAATCGCCGTCCGCCTCGCAAAGCTCCGCCACACCCCCAACCCGGAGCGCCGCGTCGCCTTCGTCCTCACCAACTCCGCGGCCAAGGCCTCGCAGGTCGGAGGAGCCGTAGGACTCGACTCCCCAGCCAGCCTACTCACCACCCTCCACGCCTTAAAGAGCAGACGCTACACCATCGGCACCGTCCCGCAGACCTCCGATGAGCTGATGCAGGATCTCCTCTCCCGTGGCAGCTACGACGACCGCTATCCCCTCGACCCCGCACAGGCCCTCCGCTTCTCTCGCACGGCCTACCGCAAGCTCTTCACTGCCTTTCCAGAGAGCGCAAAGCGCAAGATGGAAGACTTCTGGGGACAGCCCCAGGATCGCGGCTCCAGCCTTCGCCCGGTAAAACCCAAGACCGACAAGAAGCTCCTGGGTAGCCTCGCCGGAAAGATCGCAGCCTTCGACGGCGAGCCCTGGAGCGACGACCACGACTACCACTTCGCCGCCATGACTTTCGGCAACGCCCTCATCGCCCTACAGCCGCCACGCGGGTACGGCATCGACCCCGACGCCATCTACCACACCCCCGACCTTCCCCCCACCCACCATTACGCCGCCTTCTATCGCTGGCTCGGAACTCCGCAATCCGAAGGCGGATGGGGCGCGGACGCCATCGTCCACATGGGCAAACACGGCACCCTCGAATGGCTGCCGGGCAAGGGAATCGGCCTCTCCTCCGAGTGCTTCCCGGACCTGCTCTTGCAGGATATGCCTCTGATCTACCCCTTCATCATCAACGACCCCGGTGAAGGCAGCCAGTCGAAACGCCGCGCCCACGCCGTCATCGTCGACCACCTCACCCCACCCATGACCTCCGCCGAGACCTACGGCTCCCTCGCGGAACTCAACCAACTGGTCAACGAGTACTACGCCGTAGAAAAACTCGACCCCACCAAGCTCCCCTACCTCCAGCAACAGATCTGGGACCTGGTGCAAAAGGCAAACCTCCAGTCCGACCTCGACCTCAAGAGCATGCTCTCCCGCGATCACGGCGACCACACCCACGAGTGGGACGACGAGCTCACCCCCGAGGGCGTTCCCACCACGCTCGCCGAGATGAGTGGCAGCGACGTAGCCCACCTCATCGAAAACCTAGACGGCTACCTCTGCGAACTCGGCATGGCTCAGATCCGCGACGGTCTCCACATCCTCGGCCAGATGCCTCCACTGCCGGAGATGCTTCGCTCCCTCACCCGCCTCTCCAACGCCGGAGCCGCAAGCCTCCAAACCACTCTCGCCACCGCCTTCGGCTTCGACCTGGCGGCGCTCCTAGAAAAGCCCGGCGAACGCCTCCCCGCCAGCTGCCTCGTCCTCACGCAGACCTGCCACACCCACGCCGACGTCCTCGAAATCCTCGACCGCGCCGCCCTCGATCTCTACACCATGCTCGAGAGCCTCGGCTTCCGCCCCGATACCATCGCCGACGTGCAGCGATCCATCCTCGGCCTCCAATCCGAAGAGGTCGGCAAGGTCCTCGCCTTCGCCTGCACCGAGCTGGTGCCGAAGCTCGAACAGTCCGGCGACGAGATCGAGCACCTCCTCGACGCGCTGGAAGGGAAGTACATCCCCGCCGGACCCGCCGGAGCCCCCACTCGAGGCATGGCCCACATCCTTCCCACCGGACGAAACTTCTACGCCGTCGATCCCCGCGCCCTCCCTTCGCAAGCCGCCTGGCGCGTAGGCCAGCAGTTAGCCCGCGAAGCCATCGAACGCTTCCGCAAAGAAGAGAACACCTACCCCGAGATGATGGGCCTCAGCGTCTGGGGCACCTCCCAGATGCGCACCCACGGCGACGACATCGCCGAAGCCCTCGCCCTCCTCGGCGTCGAGCCCACTTGGAACCCCCAGTCCCGCCGCCTCGAAGGTGTAGCCCTCGTCCCCCTCGAAAAACTAGCCCGACCGCGCATCGACGTAACCCTGCGCATCAGCGGCTTCTTCCGCGACGCCTTCCCCCACCTCATCGACCTCTTCGATCAAGCAGTCTCTCTCGTCATAGAGCAAGACGAGCCGCTTGAACAAAACTTCCCCCGCAAACACTACCTCGCCGACCTCGAAAAAAACAAAGACCTCCCCGCCGAAGAAGCCGAAGCTCAGGCCCGCTACCGCATGTTCGGCTCGAAACCCGGAGCCTACGGCGCAGGCATCTTGCCTTTGATCGAAACCGGCAACTGGGAGGGCGACGCCGACTTCGCCCGAGCCTTCCTGGAGTGGGGTGGCTACGCCTACGGCCGCGACGTCGACGGCATCGACGCCCGCCCCGTCTTCGCCGAGCGATTGAAGTCCGTTCAGGTCGCCCTCCATAATCAGGACAACCGCGAGCACGATATCTTCGACTCCGACGACTACTTCCAGTTTCACGGAGGCATGGTCGCCTCCATCCGTGCCCTCACCGGAGTACAGCCCAAAGCCTACTTCGGCGACAGCTCCCGCCCCGATACCGTTCAGGTCCGCGACCTCCGCGAAGAGGCCCTGCGCGTCTATCGCTCCCGCGTCATCAATCCCAAGTGGATCGAGAGCATCCAGCGCCACGGCTACAAAGGTGGCCTCGAGCTCGCTGCCACCGTCGACTACATCTTCGGCTTCGACGCCACCGCCCAGATCGTCCCCGACTTCGTCTACGAAGGCCTAGCCGAGCACTACGCCCTCTCCCAGCAGATGCGCGACTTCCTCAACTCCTCCAACCCCTGGGCTCTGAACGCCATCGCCGAACGCCTCCTCGAAGCCGCCAACCGCGAGCTTTGGGAGAACCCCTCACCCGAGACCCTCGCCGCCCTCCGCGGCGTCCTCCTCGAAAGCGAAACCCTCCTCGAACAACAAGGCGAGCGCAAGCGGGAGACCGTCTAATGAAGCCTCCCCTCTACCCCTTCGCCGCCATCTTCGGCCAACAGGAGATGAAGCTGGCCCTCCTCCTCGCAGCCGTAGACTGGCGCGTCAGCGTCCTGCTGCGCGGCGACAAAGGTGCAGGCAAGACCACCGCCGCCCGCGGCCTCGCCGCGCTACTCCCCGAGCCCGCCCCCTTCATCAACCTCCCCATCGGAGCCACCGAAGACCGCCTCCTCGGTGGCCTCCACCTCGAGCGCGCCCTCAAGGGCGACCCCGCCCTCAAACCCGGCCTGCTCTCCGAAGCTCATCGCGGAGTCCTCTACGTCGACGAGGTCAACCTGCTCCCCGGCCACCTCGGCGACGCCTTGCTCGACGCCGCCGCCAGCGGAGTCAACGTAATTGAGCGCGAGGGCTTCAGCGCATCGCACCCCGCCGAGTTCGTCCTGCTCGGCAGCATGAACCCCGAAGAGGGCTCCCTCCGCCCCCAACTCCTCGACCGCTTCGCCCTGGCAGTAGACATCCAGGCGCCACTAGATCCAACCGACCGCCAAGCCCTCGTAGAACGAAGAATCGCCTTCGAACGCGACCCCCTCCACTTCGCCTCCGACTGGTCCGAGCACCAGCAGCACCTCCGCGAGCAGGTAGCCAACGCCCGAGCCCAACTCACCTCCATCACCTGCTCCAGCGAGATCCTCGCCCACATCAGCACCGCCGTCTGCGACAAGGGAGTACGCTCCCTGCGCGCCGACCTCTCCGCCGTCCGAGCCAGCATCGCCTACGCCGCGCTCTCCGGAGACACCGCAGTGGAGCCCCACCACGTAGCCACCATCCTCCCCTTAGTCCTCGCCCACCGCACCCGCCAGGGAGGACGCCCCCCAACTCCCCCACCCCGGCAACCCCCACCTCCACCGCCATCCGAAGCCCCAGGCCAGGAAGCAAACGAGAGCATGGAGCGAATCTTCACCCCCCGCCAGATCGAAGCCCCGCAACTACAAGCCCACTTCGAGGGCGAACCAGCAAGAGGAGTCAGCGCCCAAACCACCAACGGCAACCACGGCCCGGTCATCGGAGCCCGCCGCACCGAAACCCCCAACGAACTCGACCTCCGCGCCACCCTGAGCCACACGCTCCTTGCAAATGGCAACACCCAACCCCGCCTCTCCGACTTGCACGAGCGCATCCGCAAGCCCCGCACTGGCACGCGCTTCCTCTTCGTCATCGACTCCAGCGGCTCCCACGCAGCGCAGGAGCGCATGCGCCTCGTCAAAGGCGCGGCCACCAGCCTCCTCGATCGCTCCTTCAAGAATGGAGACGAAGTAGCCCTCATCGTCTTTCGCGGCCCCCTCGCTCAGGTCGTGCTGGAGCCTACCACCATCGTGCAGGACGCAAAGGCCGCCCTCGAATACCTCCCCACCGGCGGCAGAACCCCCTTGGCCCACGCCCTCGACCTCGCCCGCAACTACATCACGCCCTCCACGATCCTGGTACTCCTGACCGACGGACGCGCCAACGTCCCCTTGCACGGAGGAGACCCTTGGAAGGAAGCGCTGGACGTAGCACCCCAACTACGCGCCAACGGGCTCCTCATAGATACCGAAAACGACCTGCAGCGAGTAGGCCAGTCTCGCGCTCTGGCGGAAGCATTGGGAGTGACCTACATAGAACTGGCGAACCTATATGACAGCGACGTACTTACGTTGGCGCTCCAGCCGTAAAGATCCTTCCGTAGTTCACCTGTTCGCCCGCGGCCCCGTTGGGAATAGGCCCGGAACAGCCGTGTTTTATTCAGATAGTAAAACCAAAAATGGCCGTAAGTAGAGGGCCAAAGTAGATCATGTCTCTCCCTCCCCATAGGAAGGGACGCCTGTATCAATCCTGCCCATAAGGTCCTCCTGGTGGCATACCTCGTTATGTCTCATGACTGGGCGAAGACTGAGATCAATCCTCTCGTGTGCCCACGGCAAGGAACTGCGTCTCCTCTGCGGTGGACATAGCAAGAACCGAGAATTACCTGATAGGAGAAATTGTGAAACTCACTTCTATGGATGTAACTTGCCTTAAATCCGCCTTGTTTCTCTCAGTACTGTGGTGCGGAGCCAACATATCAAGTAGCGCCCAATCCCTGACTACACCAGCATGGCCATCCGCCGGACAGAACCTCAGCAACACCCGTCAACAGCCGAACGAGGCCACCCTCAATCCCTTCAACGTCAAAGGCCTCAAGGTGAAGTGGGTCTTCACCACCGGAAGCAGTGTCTCCGCAACACCCACAGTAAGTCACAACGCCATCTACGCACCCGATTGGGCCGGAAATCTATTTGCAATCCGAGCCGATACCGGCAAACAAATATGGAGCCACCAGGTATCCTCCTACGACGGAATCACCGGAGCCATGTCGAGGATCAGCCCGCTCGTCCTCGACAACGAAGTAGTCATCGGCGACAGCGTAATCGACCGCTCCGCAACGCATCCAGGAGCCAGCGTCATAGCCGTCGATCCTGCCTCCGGGGCCTTGAAGTGGGTCACCAAAGTAGAAGATCATCAGGCGGCAGTGATCACCGGCTCACCCATAGCATTCAATAACATCATCTACGTCGGCGTCTCCTCCAATGAGGAGGGACTGGCAAACGTGGCCGGGTATCCATGTTGCACCTTCCGCGGCAGCTTGGTGGCACTCAACGCCCAGACCGGCGCCCTGCTTTGGAAGACCTTTATCGTTCCCGACAATCAAGGTGCCACCGACGCCTATAGTGGCGGCTCCATCTGGAATCCGCCCGCCATCGATCCAACGCGCGGTCTAATCTACATCGGCACGGGAAACAACTACACCGTTCCCGCAAGTGTCAAAGCCTGCGAAGTAGCCGCTCTCCAGAATAACGATCACCACTCCTGTACCCCTGACGAGGACCACATCGACAGCGTCATGGCGCTCGATCTGAAGACCGGCGCGATTAAATGGTCGACGAAGCTGAATACCTACGATGCCTTCACACTCGCTTGCAGGACCATGCCGCCCGGCGTCGCATGCCCCTCGCCCTCCGGTCCCGACGCCGACCTTACCGCGGGCGGCCCGAACCTGGTCAACAACACGGTCGGCTTCGGTCAAAAGAACGGAATGTACTGGGCCCTCAACCCTGACGATGGACACATCGTCTGGGCGAACCTAGTTGGTCCCGGAAGCGTCGAGGGAGGAATTCAGTGGGGCACCGCTACGGACGGAGATAGAATCTACGTTCCCATCTCAAACTTTAATAACACCAGTTATCTCTTACAGCCGAGTGGTCCTCGAATCAATTGGGGATTCTGGTCCGGTCTGGACGCCAAGAAGGGCAAAATCCTGTGGCAAACCGCGGATCCAGATGCAGGCACCTTCGATACAGGCGCTCCCAGCGTCGCAAATGGAGTCGTATACTTCGGCTCCATGTCCGGAACCATGTACGCTCTCAACGCCAAGACAGGAGCCATCCTCTGGAGCTTTGCCAGCGGCGGCTCCGTGATTGATGCTCCATCCATCGTGGATGGCACCGTCTACTGGGGTTCAGGCTTCCACTCCGCAACCATCCTAGGAAACAACAACAACAAGATCTACGCCTTTAGCTTGGCAAACTAGCAGCTTCACCATCCAGACAAGATTGCTCGCGCCCGACGCGAGCATTCTTGTCTGGATCACCATAAAGAAAAAACAAATCACTTCCTTCATGAACGCCCCAGCATGAATCGCGTCTCCGTAAATTGTCACCATTTTGTATCTTTTTGGAGCAAGGCCCCTCCCGCCTCGAATCCGTTGGAATAGTTCCAGTCTCTGGTGTGTCTTACCCGTCACTGAACTTAGAATGGCCCAGCACAAAAGGCCAAAAGCAGAGCTTTCTCCCTCTCTCCCTCACTAGCAGACTATATAACTTGCCCCATAAGTTTTCCTTACCGGGATAACTCGCCATGTCTCATGGCTGGGGCAACGAGTAGTGAATTTCCGTGATAGTTCGCACTTTGCGAACTACCTGCGATCCATCTCGTGTGTCCGCTGGAATGAGCAGCCTTAGCTCTGCAGTGGAAGAGGAACGAACAAGGAACTACTACCTGATCGGAGAAAGAACTTGAAAGCCAATTCTATGGACGTCTCTCGCCTTAAATACACCTTGCTTCTCTCAATATTATGTTGCGCAGCCAATCTATCGAGCAGCGCTCAATCGCTGGCCGCAGCTACATGGCAATCCGCAGGACAGAACCTCAGTAACACACGTCAACAAGCCAGCGAAACCACTCTCAATACATCAAACGTCAAGGGCCTCAAGGTAAAGTGGACCTTCATCACCGGAGACAGCGTCTCCGCGACACCGACAGTAAGTGGAAACGTAGTCTACTTCCCCGACTGGGCAGGAAACCTATTCGCCGTACAAGCCGACACTGGAAAACAAATCTGGAGCAAAAGTATCGACCTACGATGGCATGAGCGGAGCAATGTCCAGAGTCAGTCCACTCGTTCTCAGCAACGAAGTAATCATCGGTGACAACGTAATCAATCAGTCGGCACATGCGGGTGCCAGCGTCATTGCTGTTGACCCCGCAACCGGCGCTTTGAATTGGGCAACAAAGGTGGACACCCATCCCGCCGCAGTGATCACCGGATCGCCCATCTCCTTCAACAATGTCATCTATGTGGGTGTCTCCTCGGTAGAGGAGGGCTTGGCTGCCGACCCCAGCTATCCATGCTGTACCTTCCGCGGAAGCCTCGTCGCACTCAACGCGCAGACGGGAGCAGTGCTTTGGAAGACCTTCACCGTCCCGGACAATGGTGGCCAGACGAAGGCCTACAGCGGAGGTTCCATCTGGAATCCCCCAGCGATTGATACCACTCGCAATCTGATCTATGTAGGTGCGGGAAACAACTACTCGGTTCCTTCCAGTGTAGAAACCTGCGAAGCAGCCGCGCTGTTGAATAAAAGTACCGCTCCCTGTACTCCGCCGGAAGATCACTTCGACAGCGTCATCGCATTCGACCTGACCACGGGAGCAATGAAATGGTCGACTCAGATGAGCAGCTATGATGCCTGGACGGTCGCTTGCCTCACCGTACCGGTAGGCGTCTCCTGCCCTTCGCCCTTTGGTTCAGACGCGGACCTGTCAGGCGGAGGTCCGAACTTGGTCGGAAATATCGTCGGCTTCGGCCAAAAGAACGGAGTGTATTGGGCTCTTAATCCAGATACAGGCAAGATCGTCTGGAGCACAATGGTCGGTCCCGGCAGCTTGACCGGAGGGGTTGAGTGGGGCAGCGCCACAGACGGAAAGAACGTCTACGTCCCCATCGGAAATTTCGGCCACATCAACTACACTTTGCAACCCAACGGCCCTGTCATCAGTTGGGGGTCATGGGCTGGCCTCGACGTCAAGACCGGCAAGGTCCTATGGCAGACAGCCGATCCACAGGTTGGTGCCTTGGATACAGGCGCTCCGAGTGTGGCAAACGGAGTCGTCTATGTGGGATCCATGTCCGGATCGATGTATGCCCTGAACGCAGCAACAGGAAGCATCCTTTGGAGCTTCGCAAGTGGCGGCTCTGTCGTGGACGCTCCCTCCATCGTCAACGGAACCCTTTACTGGGGCTCAGGATTTCATATCGTCAACCTCATCGGTACGGGCAACAATAAACTCTACGCCTTCAGTCTAGGGAACTAGAAAGCGGGCATAAACGTTCCACCACGCATCAAATGCCTATCTGCAGCGGGTCTTCGAGCACTCCGCGCTTCGTAGTTCACCGCGAAGCGTGGAGGTGCTCGATGGCCTCTCCCTGATTTCGAGGAATCAGGACAGGTATCTGTCCGCATTGCCATGATGAAAATTAGGTTCGATGGTTCATGAATCATCATCGAAACCCATCCCTCCTGCATCGAATCCATTCATGGAAACCAAACAACTCGGCAACTCAGACCTTCACATCACTTCTCTAGGCCTGGGCGCCTGGGCCATCGGCGGAGCCGGTTGGGCCAGCGCATGGGGCCCCCAGGACGACAACGACTCCATCGCCGCAATTCATCGCGCGCTCGATCTCGGCATCAACTGGATCGATACCGCCGCCGTCTACGGCCTCGGACACTCGGAAGAGATCGTCGGCAAGGCCCTCAAATCCACCTCGCACAAGCCGTATGTCTTCACCAAGTGCGAACGGGTCTGGGATAAAGATGGCGACATCACCGGCTCTATGAAGGACATCCGCCGCGAGGCCGAGGACAGCCTTCGCCGTCTTCAGGTCGAGGCGATCGATCTCTACCAGGTTCACTGGCCGATTCCCGACGAAGACCTTGAAGAAGGCTGGTCCACCATGGCCGACCTCCAGCGCGAGGGGAAGGTTCGCTGGATCGGCACCTCCAACTACAGCGTCTCGCAACTGGAGCGCGCCCTCAAGATCGCTCCCATCACCTCCAACCAGCCGCCCTACTCCATGATCAATCGCGCCGCGGAGCCCGAGATCCTCCCCTTCTGCCTCAAGAACGGAATCGGCACCATCAACTACGCGCCGATGCACTCCGGTCTGCTCACCGGTGCCATGAGCAAGGAGCGTGTCGCCGCCCTCCCTCTCGACGACTTCCGTCGCACCGCCAAAAACTACCAGGAGCCGTACCTCACCCGAAACCTGGCCATCGCGGACCACCTCAAGACCATCGCAGCCCGCCACGGCGTCGCCGCGGGAGTCATCGCGATCGCCTGGACCCTCCACAACCCTGCGGTCACCGCCTCAATCGTCGGCGCTCGCGGTCCCAAACAGGTCGACGGAACCATCCCCGCCGCAACCTTCCGTCTCACCGACGCCGAGTATGCCGAGATCAACGCTTTCCTGGCCGCCAACCCAGCGCCCTAAAACCCTGCGAAAGCTGTCAAGCCCTGCAACCCGGAGAAAGTCATCCGCGTTGGTCTCAACTGAAAGAAAAAGAACAACTTGCCCTTCAAAAATAAGTAAGACAAAAGTGGCACTTTAGTTATGGTCAAACTCGTAAAATAGAACTAGAAAGATCAGGCCCGCCCTCATAAAAGGCGGGCCTGATCTTTTAGACCTGACAAACCGGAGGGGACGTACTTAACCTGTTTGTTTGAACGGATTTGGCCGTAACCCTTTTGTTTCTTAGATTTTGGCGCGCCTTTCCTGCCGTAAGTGGCTGAAACGAAAACGCTTGCGCCCAGGCAAGGGGGGAGGGGGCATGGGGAGCCAGAGGGTAGACGCCTAGGCGAGGCTGCGAGGGAACAGCGCAGCCGACCCGCCCACCCACCCCTGGTCCCGGTTATGATCGACCCCCATCATCATCCCCCGCCCCAGGCGGACGAGACCGATGGTCGGCTCCATCGTCCCACCGTCGGGCCAGACGTACAGAACCCTCACCTCCGCTTGGGTGAGCCCCTCCGGAGTCTGGATCACAGGCTCAAAGGAGACTCTCTCCTGCATCAGGTAGAGACGCCGCTCCCCTACGGGAATCGCGGCCAGCTCCGCGTCGGTAGGCGCGAACTTGATCCCTTTGCCGGCAAAAGAGTAGAGCGGCTTCAGCAGCACCCGCTCCCGCTCCTCCGGCAAGTCGGAGTTCCCGGCGAACCACTCGTCCAGAAACACCGCCTTCGGAACTGAGGGATGGTTGAGGTAGGGAAGTGAGAGTTTGCTGATCTGGAAGTACCAGTTCGGATGGCCAGCCCACTCGACGTCCAGATCGTCTCGAAGGTCGAAGGCCAGTCGGGTACCCTTGCGTTCCATCTCGTCCGCAATGGCGCGGTTGAAGATGCGGTGAATCGGAATCCACCGCCCACCCTTCTGGTAGAACAGCCGCTCGCCTTCCTTGCGGAGCTTTGTGATATCGACGGTCGCGATGCCGAGCTTGTCCTCATAGACCTTGAAGTCCGGGAGCGTCTTCTGTCCATCTGGCTCAACCTCGGTAAGGACAACGTTCTCCGGATCGTGTCCGCCCAGAATGACCTCGCCAAGCAGCCGCCAGTAACTGGCCTTGGTACGTTTGCCCAGCAGCCACTCGAGATTCTCCGAAAGGCCGAACGTCTCGATGTACTGCTGAGAGAGAAGGCTCTGATAGCCAAAGATCGAGGGGAAAGCCTGTAACTCCACGAGCTTTGGCTCCAGCGAACCATCGGCTTTTTTGACGAAGCCAAAATCTACCGTCATAAAGTGCGGATGATCGCTCCAGCCGCTGACGCGATACGTATCAGGAATAGCGTCGCGAGAGACCTTAAGGTAGGCTGGACTATCGAGAAGTTGGTTGGTTAATTCAACGCCAATAGCCGCCAATTTATCGATAACTTCTCGCGCGAAGAAGCACGGTGTCTCGCAGACCCGGAACGGAATCTCAACACCGGTTTTGCGGCTCAAGTCGCGCCGAAGCGCCTTATAACCTTCGTCTGTAAAGCGAAGATTGAACTCGTTCCGGTAGGGTTGAAGCATGGGTGCTAGTGTAATCCGTCCGACCTATGCAGCCCTCCGCATTGTTAGGCACCATAGCTCGGAAAGTAGCTGAAATATCTCATGCGAATCACGACGAGGTACGATAAACTCCTGTTAATCGATCAGCAGTCGGGGTGGCCGCCACCAGTCGGCCGGAAAAGAGGACGTGTGGCTCGTCAGCAGAAGCCAGACGGGGAAAATCCCGTACGTACTGCAGTACGTTTTCCGATGAAGCTGGCCCTTCGCGTTCATAGCGCTCAGGGTGAATTGGACGCAGTGACTGAAAATATCTCCGCGAACGGCTTGCTCTTCGTCGGTGAGATTTTGCCCGCAGTCAATTCCAGAATTGAATTCACGATTGCGATGCCTTCGTCCGTGATGGGTTCACAGAGAGACGTGACAATCCATTGCGTCGGCCGCGTCGTACGTCATCAGATGCATGGCGATACCAAGCAGGCGGCTGCGGTGATCGACGAATACTTCCTAAAGGCCTGAACTATGACGGTTGTAAATTTTGGTCAGACTCAGAACCACGAGAAAGATCATGAAGAAAACGGTATAGCAGCGCCAGGGATTCGGGTTATTCTGGCTGACTCGCAAGCTATCTACCGTGTCGGAATGAAGAAGATCTTTGCGATTGAAGATGACATTCGGGTTGTCGCTCAGGTGGAGACGCTTACCAACCTCTATTCAGCACTCCAGCGCTATCCAACCGACGTAGTGTTATTGGAAGGGCAACTGATCGCGGGAACGATCGACGCAATACCAGAGCTTGTTCGTCAGGCTCCCGATGCCAAACTCATCGTACAGGTCACAGAGACCGACGAATCAAACACGGTCGAACTCTACCGCCGCGGCGTTCGCGGCGTTGTGCCGCGCTCCATCTCGCCCGATCTGCTGGTCAAATGTATTCGTAAGATCGCAGATGGCGAAACCTGGATCGATAACCAATCCATCAGTTGGGTCATCGAAGCATACCGTTCCCAGGCAACGACGCTAACAGACCCGAAGGTTCAGCCCAAGCTCTCCAAGAAGGAACTTGCGATTATCAGTTGCATTACTCGCGGAATGCGTAACAAAGAGATCGCTTACCAGATTGGCACGACCGAGCAGGTGATCAAGAACTACCTGCGGAAGGTATACGACAAACTCGGCGTCTCGGACCGCTTGGAACTAGCTCTCTATTGTCTCCACCACGAGCTCCTGAAGAAATATGTACAGGACTCCGAATCGACCACCTTCACCCAGCAGGAGCCATCCCAACCGCTCCGCGCAAAAATGTAACCGAAGAGGACTCCTGAGAGTCCTCTTCGGTTCTCCTACTGTTTGTCGATCTCAAGATCGATCGTGAACTTGATTTCATCGCCGATCGTTGGACTTGCAGAAGATTTCGTTCCAAACTCAAAATCCTTCCGACTGATCAATCCGCTAGCCGAAAACCCACTAATCGTAACTCCTTTGGGAGTCTTCTGAGGCGCGCTCGGACCATCGATATCGAGCGTTACGCTCTTGGTCACTCCAGCCAACGTCAGATCTCCGACCAGCTTTAGCTTGCCAGGTGTTCCAGTAATCGCAGTGGATTTGAAGAGTAACTGAGGATACTTCGCAACATCGAAGAAGTCAGGAGACTTCAGATGCTTATCGCGAGCTTCAGTACCAGTATTGACTGTCGCTGCATCGGCAGAGGCGTTGATCGTGGACTTTGTGATGTCCTTCTCGTCTTGCACAATCGTACCTTTGACTCCTCCGATCGATCCGCGAACAGTGCTGACAGCCAGGTGACGAACCTGGAAGTTGACGTTGGAGTGCGCTGTATCGATAGTCCAGGTTGAAGTCTGGGCCTTGAGAGGAGCGCTGGCGAGAGTCGCTCCGGCGAATGCAAAGGCCAGGAAGAATTTAGTTCTCATCGTGATGTCGTCCTCGTGCTTCTTTCTGATTGATTAGATATTTTGGAGAGCGTCTTAGAATATCTGCATCTTCAGAGTCTATGCGAACTTCTTTGGAGAAGCTTCACATTCGGCAGCAAGGCTATCGTTCGACAACGGTTAGGTTAGCTCCTTTTGCCTCGGATCCTAAGGCAGTCACGACTGCTACTAGTAAGGCGACGATTACGACGGTTCCAGTGAGTGCCATATTCAGCATTCCGCCTGAGAAGCGATTCGCGAAGGCTGCCTGGAAGACGCTGTTGCGGGATGAAAATAGATTGCCGAGTTGGTAGGCGAGTCCGGGGAAGATGGCTCGGACGGGACCGGGAGAGAGTTCGTTGAGGTGGGCTGGAATGACTCCCCACGCGCCTTGCACCATGAATTGCATCAGGAAGCCTCCGATGGCTAGGGTGGCGACGGAGTGGGACCAGGCCCAAAGTGGGACCATCGGGAGGGCGAGCAGCGCGGCGAGGATGATGGTCTTCTTGCGTCCGAGGCGTTCAGAGATTGTGCCACAGCAGATTCCTCCTAAGAGCGCTCCGATGTTGGCGATGACCACGATGAAGCCTACGGAGCGTGGTGCTAGAGCGTGATCTTTTTCTAGGAAAGTTGGGTAGAGGTCCTGGGTTCCGTGGCTGAAGGAGGTGAACATGGTCATCAGGACGATGAGGAAGAGGAAGGATGGGAGGTAGGTAAGGATTTCCTTCCACTTCGCTCCCTGCACGCGTGGGGCACTGCGTTCGAGCGCGCGGGCGTCTTTGCCGGCGAGCCAGGCGGGGGACTCCTTTACCTTGAAGCGGAGGTAGAAGGCCAGGAGGGAGGGCAGGGCTCCGATCATGAACATGACGCGCCAGGGGGTGAACATTCCCGTCCCGTGGAGGTGGGGGAAGAGGAGGCCGTAGAGGGCGGCTGCCATCAGATTGCCGACGACGTAGCCCTCTTGCAGGAGACCGGAGAAGAAGCCTCGGTTGGTGGGAGGCAGGGTCTCCAGGGCTAGAGCGGCTCCGACGCCCCACTCGCCGCCCATCGCGATGCCGAAGAAGGCGCGGCAGATCAGGAAGGTTCCGAGCGACGGCGCGAAGGCGGAGGCCAGCTCGAAGACCGAGAAGGCGACTACGTTCAGCATCAGGGTCGGACGGCGGCCGAAGCGCTCGGCCATGAGGCCGAAGAGGAGAGCTCCGACGGGGCGCATGACGAGGGTCCAAAAGATGGCCTCGGCGACCTCTTTAACTCCTACGTGGAACTCGCCGGCGATTGCCTTGACGCATAACGTCAGGAGGAAGAAGTCGAAGGCATCCATGCTCCAACCCAGGAAGCAGGCGGTAAAGGTGTTTCTTTGTATGGGGGTAAGGGAGCGCAACTCTCGTAGAAGGGCCATGATGTCCTTGATGAACGATATCGTTGCATCCTAGCATTGCTCCTTTGCCACCCCTTCCTCACCTTCGCAACCGACCCCCACCCCCACCCCCCCTTGCCCGCGTATAAGCGGTTTGTTTTGTTGCGGATAGCGTGGAAGGTCTGCGCTAAAATATTCCAAACAAAGGGCTTGCGTCCAAATAAGTCTCCTGCAATGAGTTAGACCCGGCATGGTTCGCCGGGCCTGACTCGTTCCTTCTTGTTTCAATCTCTGTACTTCTATTTTACCGAGGCGGCCATAACTAAAGTGCCACTTTTGCCGGGGAAATTTTGTTTGTGTATGTGATTGAATGGGCAGTGGTTAGGCTTTGGATTGCGTCGCTGGGGTGGTTCTTGGGGCTTGACAGGAAATTGGTTGGAAGGCGTAACGGTAATTCAAGGGATAACTGCTTGATAAGAGCTTAAAGAGCTTGGTCAAAGTGGTTTGTTTGTTTCGTGTTTGGGATCTTTGTTTGAGGTTTGCTTTCTGAAGCTGGCTGGGGTAACTCCGAGCCGGACACGAAAGACGTCTGTCATATGGGATTGGCTTGCGAATCCACACTGTGTGGCGACTTCGACCAAGCTGTTGGTACGGCGTTGCAGAAGCTCTTGGGCTTTCAGGAGACGGCTCTCGAGGACGTATTGATGTGGGGTCTGGCCGGTTGCGGCCCGAAAGACGCGGTGGAAGTGGGTTGTACTGCAGCCGACTTCCTGGGCGATGCGGTCCAAGCTTAGATTTTCGTGAAGATGAGCTTCGATCAGGTCTTTGACCCTCCGAAGGAGGGGAACTGACAATGTGTTCTCCCGCCGAAGCGAGTTCGTCTGAAGAGGGAATTTGTTGATTATAGCCAGACGCAGGATGAGCGCATTGAGAAGAGAGTCGCTGTACAGGCGGCCAGAGGGTGCACCTTCTTTCGCTTCTTTGTGCAGGAGTGAGATAAGCGTGGTTGCGGGCTCGTCTCTCTGGCCGATCGCAAAGCGTACATCTGCTCTTGCAAAGATCTCGGAGTCGTCTTCAAAGAGGGACTGGACGAAGGACTTTTCGATGAAGACCAAGAAGAAGGCCCCCGGCGTCAATAGCCGTATCCGTGGATTGGATTCGGAGGGGATGATACATAGATCGCTGCGCCGCTTTCGGTAAGACTTTAATCCGTATCCGCGGTCGTACTCCCCCGTGGCATGTGGCGAAAGAAGCTGCACCATCAGATGGCAATGTTGGGGCAGCGTCTCTAACGCCTGTTCTACAAAGACATCAGGCGGGAACTCTCTGTGGATCACGGAGACGGAAGGAGTGAGTATGTAAGGGTTCTCCTCTGTCTCATTCAAAGCGGGTTGAAGAGGCTCAGGGCATTCTCCTGGGGTCATCTGTACTCCTTAGCTGCTTCGCAGCGGGCCGTTTTGATGAACGGTCTAGTGAAGAAAATATTCCAAGCGTGTTTCTTTCAGCCGACACGCGCTCCTCCGTTACAGGGCTAAGAACATGCACGGCTCGGATTTCTTCGCCGTCTTTCTCTCAGCGCTTAAGCGAGGTGTGTCTCTAGAAGTTCACGCACAGAGGTCCAATGGAGGTCAGGATAGCGCTGGTTGTCGAACGGCTCTACTTCGGCAGCCCCGCTAAACATTGTCCTTACGGACATCATGCTCTGCCACTCAGGATAAAGCTCTGTCTTGTTCGGCTTCCAGCCGAGTTGGAGCACGGAGACGATTTCACTTAGATCGGAGATGCTGCCTGCCTGGATCAGTTCAAAGGGAGCTCCGGTAACCTCCTCCGCAACGGCGGCGAGTTCGCGGGCACTGATGCGTTCCCCGACGATCCGCAGCGTTCCGGGGGTTGACTCGTCCAACGCTGCGAGCGCGGTGAAGGCGGCGACGTCGCCGAGCCTTGTAAATTCCAGTTTGTAGTCGGGATCTCCCCAGCAGGTCACGGTTCGGTCCTCCAGGTTGAAGGCGGGGGAGGGGCTGAGAAGCAGATCCATAAAGGTTCCGGTCAAGATCGACGTCGAGGGGATTGCCTGATTATTAAGACTGAAGTCCCGACGAAGATCCAAGGTGCGATCTTCGTGTCGTGGCCATTTTTTGTAGTCGAATGAGAAGTCCGATGGGATAAAGCGGGGCACGGAGGCTTTAATGCTTCCTTCCAAGAGAGTCTGCTGCGTGTCGACGATTACGTCGCGCAGGCCTAAGAGGGCAGAGACGACGCAGGAGGCACCCTCGCAGACCTTCGCAACCTGATCTGGGTTACGGAGGTTGACTTCTACGATGGCTGCTCCGGAGTTTTTCAGTATCTCGCGTTTGGCCTTGGTTGTACTGGGGCGAACGAGAGCTCTTACTGTGGCTCCTTCTTTGATGAGTGATTTTACGATTTGGCCACCGAGGTTTCCGGTGGCCCCGGCGACGACGATTGTCGTACTGTCGGGCATTCCATGTCTCCTTTTGCCTGCAGTGCTTTGTGGCGTAGTGACTCGGCTGCGGGCGAGACATCGTGCATGCAAGAGCTCACTTTCCAACGCTGCGAGAGTGTTGCACGCTCCTGCTCTGCAACCGCAGGCTAGGTCGATGTTGGCTGTATGGGGAAAATAAAGATTCCATAAAACGCCTATATTTCCATAAAACGATCAATTTGTTGTAAGCCGTTGATATTCCTAAAATCAGGAGAGTGCGAGGGTTAGTTGGAAGGATGTATCCTTTTCGCTCAAGAGAATGGGAACGGTGGCGGAGAGCAGGTATCTATGCCGGTGTTGAGCAAGCTGGAGCAGGCGCAGAGCAGGTTATCGGTAGCGGCCTCTTTTCTGATCGAACAGGACTGGACAGCCTACACGGCGGAGCAGCATGGGTTGTGGGCGGAGCTGGTGAGCCGGAGGATGCCACAGTTACGGGCGTCGGCTTGCCGGGAGTATCTGGAGGGGTTTGAGCTGATCGGGTTGAAGGAGGATGCGTTGCCGGAGCTGGCTGCCGTAAGCGTGAGGCTGGAGCCGAGGACGGGGTGGCAGTCGACTCCGGTGAACGGCTTTCTTCCGGCGGATGCGTTCTTCGAGATGCTGGCGGCGAGGATGTTTCCGACGACGACGTGGCTGCGGAGCAGGGAGAGCATGGAGTACACGCCGGAGCCGGATATCTTTCATGACGTCTTCGGGCATGTGCCGATGCATGCTCATCCGGTGTTTGCGGACTTTCTGCAGCGTTATGGGCAGATCTGTTCGGCGTTAATCGCAGATCCGGTGGCGCTGGAGAGGATGGGGCGGCTGTTCTGGTTTACGGTAGAGTTTGGCTTGATACGGCAGGACGGGGATGTGAAGGTCTATGGGAGTGGGCTGATCAGCTCGCATGGGGAGTGTACGCGGGTGCTGGCGGGTGGGTGCGAGGTGAAGGACTTCGACCTCGATGCTGTGCTGGAGACGAAGGTCGATACGGGGGCGATGCAGCCGGTGTTGTATGCGGTGGAGTCGTTCGAGCAGATCTTCGAGGCGGCTAAGGTGGCGGGGGGGCGTTTAGGGTAAGGCGTAACGGTGATTCGGGGGATGAACGGCTGATAAGAGCAAAGACAACGGCAAAGGCAAAGGCTTAACACCGATTTTAAGAACGATGACACCGATTTTTGTTGGTTACTTTTTGATTTTGGGATGGGAGAGTTTTGATTATGCGGGTAGTTTTTCTTTTGGTTTTATTGATGGGGGTTTCGGGGTTGGGGTTTGGGCAGGGGGTTGGGTCTGCGGTGGGTGGTGGGGAGGAGACGATTCTTCCTACTCGGCCGATTCCTTCGGGGCTGGCTCCGGGGATGCAGGTGAAGTTGGTGAAGGATACGGCAGACGAGAAGGTGTATGCCGTGGTCTTTCAGAAGGGCGATGAGGTGTTAAGTGGGCTGACGGACTTTGCGATTCAGCACAAGGTGGAGGATGCGCACTTTACCGGCATTGGCGCGGTGAGTGGAGCTACGTTGGGTTGGCTGAATCTGGGGCGGAAGGTGTATCACGCGATTCAGGTGAAGGAGCAGGTGGAGGTGCTCTCGATGATGGGGGATGTCGCGACCTTCAACGGGAGGCCAGTGGTCCATACGCATGTTGTGCTGGGGAAGCATGACGGGTCTACCGTGGGAGGGCATCTGTGGGAGATGCATGTGAACCCTACGCTGGAGGTGTTCGTTACGGTAAATAGCGTGCCGCTGCGGAAGAGGCCGGATGAGGCTTCGGGGATGAAGGTGATTGACCCTACTCAGTAGGGTGACTGTGGATTTCGTGGATGGGCGGATGAAGGCGTAACGGTGATTATGGGGATAAAAAACTGATAAGAGCTAAGGCAAAGGTTAACTGCAACTGCAACTGCAACTGCAAAGGCCTAACACCGATTTAAAACGATGACACCGATTTTTTATGGCGCCGATTTTTGAGCTTTGGGTGTTTAGTGGTGGGTGGTTTTGGTTGAGTGTTGGTTATGGCTTTGGGTTTGTTTGGATGGCTTGGCCGATTAGGAGGAGGACTGGGGCTGGGCCTATGGGGGCGGTACCAAGGTGTTCCAGGGTGGTGGGGCAGACGTGTTCGTCGGGGGTGGAGGCTTTGCTGACGGCGACGCAGGGGGTGGTGGGTGGGATGCCGGATTCGATGAGGCTGGCGGCGAGGGTGGTGAAGTCGCGGCCGGGCATGTAGAGGACGAGGGTGGAGTCGTCGGGGAAGGCTCCGGACCACATTTGTGAGGGCGTCAGGGTGACTTTGCCGGCGGCGTGGTGGGCGGTGGCGAGGATGAGCTTGCTGGCGGCGTTGCGGTCGGTGAGGGGCGTTTGCAGGGAGGCGGCTACGGCGAAGGCGGCGGTGATGCCGGGGACGATCTCGAAGGGGAGGCTGTGTTCGCGGAGGAAGGCGATCTCTTCGCCGGCGCGGCCGAAGACGAGGGGGTCGCCGGATTTGAGGCGGAGTACGGAACTGCCGGGTTCGCCGTCTTTGGAGCTGGCGTGTTGGAGCATGAGGTCATGGATGCCAGCCTGTGTGATGCGAGGCTGGCCGCAGCGTTTGCCGACGGGGATGATGAGGGCGGTGGGGCTGGCGAGGTCGAGGACGGCGTCGGAGACGAGGTCGTCGGGGAGGATGACGTCGCAGGTGCGGAGGAGGTGGGCGGCGCGGAGGGTGAGGAGCGACGGATCGCCGGGACCTGCGCCAACGAGGTAGACGTGGCCGGGTTGGGCGTCCAGGTCGCTGTTCTGGGGGTTGGAGCTCATGCTTCGTCCTCTAGTTCGGAGAGTACAGGGAGGGGATTGGTCTTGGCGTGCTCGCGAGCGAGGGTGCGGGAGGGGCAGCCGTCGTAGCCGCAGACCTCGCGGGAGGCGAGCTGGTGGAGGAGGAGCTTGCGGGAGTCGTTGAGGGGCTCGGCGGCGACGACCTCGCGGCGGAGGTTGCCGAGGTCGGCGAGCCAGTCGCCGGTGTCGAGGGGGAGCTGGGCGTTGATCTCCTTGCGGAGGCGCTGGGCGAGGGCGGGACTGGCTCCGGCGGTGGAGATGGCGATCTGGAGGTCGCCACGGCGGACGACGGAGGGGAAGTAGAAGTCGCAGAAGGGTGGGTCGTCGACGGCGTTGCAGAGGACGTTGGCGGCGGTGGCCTCGTGGTAGACGGCGCGGTTGACGGCGGGGACGTTGGTGGCGGTGACGACGAGGAACCAGGCGGGGACGGGGTTGGAGACGTCTCCGGGGGCGAAGGGGCGGGGGGTGTCCCCGCTCCCCCCCGCGGCCGCGCGGGCGAGCATGGGGGGGGTCGGCCGGGGAGCGGCGGCCGGGCCCTCGCCGTTCGCGGCGCCGGGGGACGCGGCGCTGGGATCGTCGTGGGTGCTGGGCGCCGT
>NZ_JAAVUR010000049.1 GCF_018449545.1 Granulicella sp. dw_53
GATCTGGCGTCTGACGTCGCGTGCCTTGGCGTTAAGTCGGATGAGTAACTTGTGAGCCAGAGCGATGCGGATGACCTTGGGGGGCTTTCCGGCAGCGGCGAGCCGTTCCCGGAAGAGCTTGAAGTCGGGTTCGTAGCGTGCGGCCAGTCCGGCGACCACGAACAGGATCTCGCGCACGGCGGAGCGTCCTCCGCGGACTCTGCGTTTGCCCTGGTGTTTTCCGCTGTCGTTGGCCAGGGGCGCCAGGCCGGCGAGCTTGGAGATGCTCTTATGGGGGAGGGTGCCGATCTCTGGCATCTCGGCCATGAGGCGCGCGACGGTGCGGTCGGCCACCCCCTTGATGGTGCGGAAGGCGGGATCCAGATGCTGCCAGAGCGGGTCTTCGGCGATGAGATGCGCGATGGACTGCTCCAGCGCGCGCTGCTGGCGTTGGAGCATGCGCAGCAGTTCGTCGAACATGGCCCGCAGGGACGGGTCGGTCACCAGACGGCTCTGGTTGCGCTGCGCGGTGTGGATCTGGGTGAGCTGGCGCAGGCGGGTGACCAGGGCTCGAAGCTGCTGGCGGCTGGTGGAGACGGGTTCGGTGGGCGCGCTGGAGCGCACGTCGGCGAAGTGGGCGATGAGGCCGGCGTCGAGGCTGTCGGTCTTTTCCAGCAGGCCGAGGCCCTCGGCGAAGCGGCGCACCTGGCGGGGGTTGAGGATGGCGACGGA
>NZ_JAAVUR010000050.1 GCF_018449545.1 Granulicella sp. dw_53
AGTGGCCAGCATGGGCAGCGTACGCGAGCGCCGCCGACACTGGCTACTCCAACGGGGAGCAGGCCGCGCGCTGACCGGCTGCAGATGAACAGTCTCGAACAGGTCCGTTCTGTCTTCGACAGCGGCGATATGGGCATGATTCTAATCGGCATGCCCGGCATCGAGAAGCGAATCGCTCGCTTTCCTCAGCTTTATTCGCGTATCGGCTTCGTTCATGAGTTCCGGCCGCTTGGCGCGACGGAAGTCCAAGAGCTTCTTGAACGATGCTGGACACCGCCAGGCGTGAAGCTCCCTGATAGCGGCTTTACCCCCGAAGTAGTAGCGCGCCTAGTTCGGATGACTGGTGGCAACCTCCGACTTCTCACGCGGCTGCTCACCCAGGTTGAACGCGTGCTGGGCGTCAACGATGCCCAGGCTATCTCGGTTGAAATCGTCGAGGCAGCTAGAGACAGCCTTGTCATCGGCCAGGCCTGAGACTCGGGTACCTACGACATATAATTCCTCAAAAGCTACGACAAACAATGGTTCATCCGTACATTTGGTGAAGTGTGTTGGCGTT
>NZ_JAAVUR010000051.1 GCF_018449545.1 Granulicella sp. dw_53
GCGCGGAACTTCGTGCCATCGACCGCTATCCACTCGCCGCGGATCAACCCGCAGCCTCGCGCCAACCGCACCAGTTCGGCTCCCGCCGCAGTGATCGCATCGCGATGCATCCGCCGGAACTCGGCGATGGACTTGTGGTCCGGATACAGACGGCCCAGCAGCCACATCAGCTCGACGTTGCGGCGGCACTCTGCTTCAAGACGCCGCGAAGAACGGATCATATGCAGATAACCGTACAGATACAGCTTCAGCAGATCACGCGGATCGTAGCCAGGACGGCCCGTCTCCGCCGCCTCGGACCGCTCGAACCCAAGCTCCGACATCGCTAAACCGTCCACGAACGCATCGATCACACGGCATACATGATCGGTCGGAACCAGATCGTCCAATACCACTGGAAACAGCGTCCCCTGATCCCGCCCTTCACCCCGGATATAGCCCATAAAGAGAAATGCCCTCGCTCCCGCGAGGGC
>NZ_JAAVUR010000052.1 GCF_018449545.1 Granulicella sp. dw_53
CGTCAGCTAGAAACTCTCGATTGGCGCCAAATCGTCAATGCGCGTTTTGAGCTCCCGGGCTGGAAATGTGCATTGGCCTGAAGCTATAAATCGTGAGTGAACTCTGCACACACTCGTCATCTGAAGCTGTCCGGGAATGATCTGAGACGATTTCAGGTCAGCCAATCTTCCGGCAAAAAGGACAGAGCCGTTCTGAGGGATCTCAGTGCCTACAGCTTAATGATTTCCAGCGTCATATTGGTTCGGCGCGCCAGGAGTTGGAACGCTGTTGAAGACCTGAGATCCATCGGAATGAGTCCGTGTCAATGGAGTTGTGATGCTGATGCCGCTACCCGAAATCTGAGTGCCAGCGGCGTGAGCACGACCGAGGGGTGCGACAAGTGTGATGGTTGCGGCGCCACGGCCTCTCACCGAAGAGACAACCGCCGTTTCGGCATTTGCTCCTTCGTCGATCGTAATAGTCTGGCCG
>NZ_JAAVUR010000053.1 GCF_018449545.1 Granulicella sp. dw_53
ATTATTTGGGTTCATCCGTACATTTGGTGATTCTTTCCAACGCGTCTGTGCGCAGGTAAGAAGAAGGTAGCTGGAGGCTCTTGATGGCCCAAGGGACGCTGCTGCCGAACCATGCCGAAGTGAAGCTCCTCTGTCTTCGTCCGAAGGACGGAGCTATTCAGATGGAGGTTCAAGGTTGTCGGGCCCGTGTGACTTGCCCTGTTTGTGGAACCCCATCCGATCGAGTGCACAGCCGATACGTTCGTCGACTGGGTGACCTGCCATGGGAAGGGCTGCCTGTTCGGATCCTGCTCTCTACGCGACGGTTCTTCTGCGTCGACGAGGGTTGCCGCCGGTATATCTTCACCGAACCCTTTCCCGGGACCGCACGACGGTATGCGCGACGTACTCTCCGTGCGACCGAGACCTTGGATTGGCTTACCTTGGCTCTCGGGGGACAGGCCGGAGCTCGCATGGCACAACGGCT
>NZ_JAAVUR010000054.1 GCF_018449545.1 Granulicella sp. dw_53
AAATTTGTCATCCTTGTATCTCTATATGAGTGGCGGTAAGACTGTAAGTCAGAGGGGGGAACCGTTTTTCTGGTTCCCCACGGGCGTGCGGCATCCGTTCATCCTGAGGTGGTTTTGCCACCGTCGCTCAGCGAGGAACCGCATCCCAGGTTGCGTCCGACCGAACAGTCGCCCGACTCTCCAGTCGCACTTACAAGGCAGGTTACCGTGACCCGGATTATTTGTGGAGTGGATATCTCATCAACCTCGCTTGCAGCCCGTATCGGCTCTCGCGGCGCCCAGGACAGCTTCGCCAACACCCCAGCCGGCATCGCCTCGCTGGCCAGCTTCTGCCACCATCATCACGTCGAACTGGTGGCCATGGAAGCCACCGGCGGCTACGAAAGACAGGCCTTCACCCGTCTCTGGGAGCTTGGTCTG
>NZ_JAAVUR010000055.1 GCF_018449545.1 Granulicella sp. dw_53
TGGCTTGCGCATTGACGGCTCAACGTTGCTGCGCCAGGTGCGGCGTCGCGTTCGGCCTTTTCCGGTCTCCGCTCCACGGGTACTTGGAGTGGATGATTGGGCATGGAATAAGGGACACCGGTACGGGACGATTCTGTGCGATCTGGAAGCAGGCAGCGTAGTGGATTTGCTTCCGGAACGCGAAGCCGGAACATTGGCAACATGGTTGCAAGAGCATCCGGGAACGGAGATTGTCAGCCGGGACCGGGCCAGCGCCTATGCA
>NZ_JAAVUR010000056.1 GCF_018449545.1 Granulicella sp. dw_53
CGGCTTACTGGTTGATGGTTCGACGTTACTGCGCCAGGTGCGGCGTCGCGTTCCGCCTCTTCCCGGCTCGGCTCCGCGGGTACTTGGAGTGGATGACTGGGCATGGAAGAAGGGACACCGGTACGGGACGATTCTCTGCGATCTGGAAGCAGGCCGGGTTGTGGATCTACTTCCGGACCGGGAAGCCGGAACACTAGCGACATGGTTGCAAGAGCATCCGGGAACGAAGATCGTTAGCAGGGACCGGGCCAGCGCCTATGCC
>NZ_JAAVUR010000006.1 GCF_018449545.1 Granulicella sp. dw_53
GCATCTCGTCAGGAATGTTCCTGGATTGATGCCAAATCGCCAATGCACTCATTGACGCGAGATTAGAACTGACAGTCGTCTTCTGTTTACTGAACACCAATGCCACAAAATTTTGACTGGTGATAACAGGGTGAAAGCGCGAGAACAGGCAATCCAAACACGCTTTCTTGCAGCCCTAAGCGCAGTCGAAGGAATCATCGCTCTCTGCATCGCAGAAATCTAAATATGCAGAGAACCCTGTCAAGCCCCAAAAGCCCTTCACCCGCCGGCGCAGCACCAGCAAACAGCACATTCTAAATTCTTTAAACCAGAAAAATAAACCCAGCCAAAGTGGCACTTTAGTTTTGGTCAACTCGGTAAAATAGAACAAGAAGACAAAAAGGAAAGGCCCAGCATCACGCCGGGCCTTCGTTCTTTAAAAATCAGGCTCTGCACACGACGTAACTCATTGATCTAGGCATATTTGGACGTAACCCATGAAGATCCAGGAATTTACCCTCCGGCCCTCCGCCTGGACGAATGAAAAGAAACGGGTTACGCCCAGGCAAAGGGGGGTAGGGTCCTGGAGATAGTGGGAGAACCAACCTAAGCCAGTCCGGTAGACTCCGCCTGCTCCTGCGCATGGTAGCTGCTCCGCACCAGCGGACCCGACTCCACATGCCGGAAGCCCATCCCCATGGCCTCGTGCTTGAGGAACGCGAACTCATCCGGCGTGTAGTACCGAGTCATCGGCAGATGGTCCCGGCTAGGCCGCAGATACTGCCCGATCGTCAGAATGTCCACCTTACGGTCCGCCAGATCGCGGAACACCGTCAGCAGCTCGTGCATCTCCTCGCCCATCCCGACGATGATGCCCGTCTTGGTCACGATCGTATCGCCGGTCTCCGCCGCCACCGCCTTGGCCTTCTGCAGGAACGCCAGCGACCGCTCGTACCGCCCGCCGCTCTTCGCCACGCGATACAGCCGCGGCACGGTCTCGATATTGTGGTTCAGAATCTCCGGAGCAGCCGCCACCACCAGCCGCAGAGCCTCTTCAACCCCCTGGAAGTCCGGCGTCAGCACCTCCACCCGGCACCCCGGAGCCTGCAGCCGTATCTCTTCAATCACGCTCACAAAGGCCCGCGCCGCGCCCATATTGTCGTCATCGCGATTCACGCTCGTCACCACGGCATGCGCCAGCCCCAACTGAGCCACCGCATAAGCCACCCGACGCGGCTCGTCGAAATCGATCGGCTCAGGCCGGCCCTTCGGCACCGCGCAGAAGCCGCAGCGCCGCGTGCAAAGATTTCCCAGCATCATGAACGTAGCCGACTTCTGGTTCCAGCACTCCCCGATATTCGGGCACTGCGCGCTCTCGCACACTGTATGAAGGTTCAGCTCACGCGCCATCTTCTTCAGGTTGTGGAAGGTCTCGCCCATCGGAGCCTTGGCCTTCAGCCACTCGGGCTTCTTGGCCGGCTTGCGCGGCGTCAGATCGATCTGGACCAGTTCGGCATTCAACTGCGCCGTAGGAGGAGTCATCCCCACAATTGTATCCGTCCTCGCGCCAGTCCTGCACCGGTCCGTGCGCTTACCGCAATCGGTCCCGCACTTCCGTCCGAACCAGATACAGAAAAAACACCAGCGCAAACAGGCCCTGGATCAGGAACGGCCCCGCATGCGTCTTCTGAAACACGAACAGATTCCCCAAAAACAGCGTCAGACAACCGGCCAGCACCAGCGCCCAACCCCAGCGCAAAAGCCGCAGCAAGCCGAAGATGCCCACGCCCAGCAGCGTACAAAGCGTCAACACGCCATACTTGCCGCTCCCACTGCCAAAACGCCCCTGCAAAGCGGCAAACGCGTTGATCATCGTCAGCACCAGCATGAACATGCAGATCGCCGCGACTCCAGGCAGCATCCCGCGCGCCTTCGCCTTCAGCCTCCTGACCTCTTCCGCCTCAGGCTCTCGTATGTCGTCGATCTCGCTCATAGTGTGTGCAGATACATCAGCAGATCGTCCAGATCCTGAGGATCGATCGTATCTCCCATCGCCGGCATCATCCCGCGGCCATGCTGGATCGTCGCCGTCACACGCTCATCGGTCGCAGCGGCTCCGCTCGGCAGCGCCCGCTTCTTGTACAGCCCAACCAGCGCCGGACCATGCCGCGTCCCGTCCTTGCGGTCATAATGGCAAACCCCGCACCGCGACTGAAACACCGTATACCCATGCAACTCCCGCGGCTTCAACTCATTGATCGGAGTAGGCTTCGGATTCGCCTCGCATCCCATCAACCCAACCGCAGCAACCATCCCCAGACCGAACAAGAAAACTCTCACCCCATCATTCTCGCAGAAGCAACAGCCAGTGAGGAGCAGCAAAGTTGAACATCCTCAATTAGCCGCCGCAATCGCCGCCACAATCTTGTCCATCGCCTCCCGATCCGCATTCGACCGAGGCATATGATTCCCCACCATGATCGAGAAGATCACCGTCTTCCCACTCGCACAATCCAGATACCCACTCAAAGCCCGCGCCTCTCCCAGCGTCCCCGTCTTGGCGAACACATGATCCTTCAAAGGAACCTTCCCAAACCGCTCGATCAGCGACCCATCCTCTCCACCCACCGGTAAACTCCTCTTCCAATCCGCAAACCAAGGCTGCGTGCTCGCATACCGCAACAACCGCACCGTAGCCCGCGGAGCCACCAGATCATGCCCACTCAACCCCGACCCATCGAAGAACACAAAATCATCCTTATCGATCCCCACCATCGTCGTAAGAAAAGCACGAATCACCTGCGCCCCTTCGGCGATCGTCCAGCCTCTGTCGCATAAGGAAGTAGGAGAACGCCTCGCTAGATCCCGCAGCAACATCTCCGCATGCAGATTCTGGCTTACCTTGTTCGTCACCACCACATCTTCCGCCAGCGGAGCGGAGCGATGAGATGCGATCACCCGTTCCTCCACTTGCGACGCGCTCCCCCCATCCGCAGCCACCGCGCACCCGATTCCCCCTCCCAAGCTGCCTGCGGGGACCCCCTCCTTCACTTGCTCCAGGAAACCCTTAGTCTCGTCCGGAATCAAATGTCTCGCCCGCGCCACTCCCGAGACAACAATCCCTCTCGCCTCCAGCAATTCCTTAAGCGCCATCGCGGCATACTCCGCCGGATCGTGAATCGCGACCTCCTCAACGTTGGGCGGCGCATCGACTGCAATCGTCCCGTACAGCCGCAGCACCTTCGATCCCAGCGCGCGCTCCATCTGCACATGACTCCCTGTCTTCGCAACGCCCGTCCTCAATCCGGAGACATCCAACGTGTAATAAGCAGCCGCCGGATCGATCATCACCGTCGCAGGCGTCCCTACCGCTGCACCTGGAGTCACCGTCACTTTTAGCTGGTTGTCGTTGATGGACAGCGCAGACACAGGCGCTCCATAGCCCCATACGGTATCGTCAATCGACCAGTCCTCCGCGTACGGCTCCCACCGAAACAGCCTGTCATCCCCAACCACATCGCCGTTCACTACCTTCAACCCCGTAGCCGCTATCCCATCCGCCATCTGCGCCAGATAGCGAAGCGGATCTGGCTCCGCCAACGCAGGCGCGCCCGGAGCGGCCTTTGGCCTCAGAGCTGGCGCAACGTAGGGAACCGCTCTTCCCGAAAGATTCGCATCCCCGCCGCCCACCAGTATCAGATTCCCCTGCAGCCGCTCAGTCCCGCTAAAAATGCCTGTGGCCATCACCTTCGTCTCGAACGTCGCTCCCCCACCCATAATCGCCAACGCCGCAGCCGTAGTGAACAACTTCGCATTACTAGCCGGCTGAAACAGCTGCCCCGCATTCATCGCATAGATCGGCGACCCATCCATCGCCGTCACCATAATTCCCCAATGCGCCCGAGCCACCACAGGATCCGCCAGCAACCCCTCAATCTGTCCCGCAAGCCCCGCGCTCTGCCCCCAACCCACACTGCAAATCCCTGCTACCGCCGCCCAAAGCAGCACTCCAACCCTCAAACCCGCACCAAGCTCTCGCATCCGCGCAGTCTAGCACCGTCATCGACGCATCGACGCAAATCTCTTCCACCCCGAAGCCATAACCTCTACCCTCTACCTATGCCCTTCCTCCGCCGCACGAACTTCGACTGGCGCCTCCGCACCCGCACCCTCGTCCTCGGCTCCCGCACGCTCATCCTCGCCATCCTCAACGTCACCCCTGACAGCTTCTCCGACGCAGGACACTTCTTCTCCCCCGAAAAAGCCCTCGACCGAGCCCTCCATCTCCTCGACGAAGGCGCCGACATCCTCGACCTCGGCGGCGAATCCACTCGTCCCAACGCCAGCCCCATCTCTCCCGACGAGGAGCAATCCCGCGCCCTTCCCATCCTCGAAGCCATCCTCAAGGCGCGCCCCGAAGCCATCCTCTCCATCGACACCTTCCACGCCTCCACCGCCAAACACGCCATCGAAGCCGGAGCCGAGATCGTCAACGACGTCAGCGGCCACACCTGGGACCCCGCCATGTCCTCCACCTGCGCTGCCCTCCAATGCGGCGCAATCCTCATGCACACCCGCGGCACACCGCAAACCTGGCAGAGCCTCCCGCATCTCGCGCCGGAAGAGATCCTTCCTTTGGTCTTGACCGGACTGACCAAGAGCGTCGCCTCAACCACTGCCGCCGGAATCCCCCGCGACCGGATCGTCCTCGACCCCGGCTTCGGCTTCGGCAAGCTAGGCCAGGAGAACTACACCCTCCTCGCCCGCCTGGAAGCCCTCCACGCTCTCAATCTCCCCATCCTCGTTGGCCTCTCCCGCAAAGGCTTCCTCACCAAACCCCTGCCGCAGCCTGCCTCCAGCGCATCGCGCCTCCACACCACCCTCGCCGCCAACATCGCAGCCATCCTCGCCGGAGCCCACCTCCTCCGCGTCCACGACCCCGCCCCCGCCCGCGAAGCCGCCCTCATCGCCGACGCCACCCTCGCGGCCATCTGAACCCCGTACGCTGAAGTCAGTCGCACACCCAGCAATCCATCCTGTAGGATTCCATCGCACTCCCATACCCTTATCTGCCCGTTTCCAACCGGAGAAAAGTCATGAGCAGCATCAAACGGATCTATCCCGTGCTGGCTACAGTTGCGCTCGTTGCCACCACCCTCGTCAGCCACTCCCAGACACTCGTCGAAACCAGCTCCGAAACCCGCTTCCAGATCGACCTCAAAGTCCCCGACGCCGCCCTCAAATCCTTCTTCCCCGAGGGCTTCACCTCCAACGTCGCCCCTCAAGGCCCAGCCAAAGACTGCAACCTCCGCCTCATCTTCGTAGACCGCATCACCATCAACGGTCCCGACGGCAAGCCCCTCGGCAATGGCTCCAACCGCCTCGTCTACCTCGCCGCTCCCGCCAAGGATGCCACCGGAGCCAACGTGCAGCTCATCATCGGCGGCCTCACCGAAGATCCCTCCGACGCGCCCGGTCCCTTCGGCAACTATCTGCCCGCGGCCACGCACGACATGCGCCGCACCACCACCTCCGGCGCGTCGGGTCCCATCCTCGACATTCAGGACTGGGTCTTCGCCGCCAAGTCCGGCGAACACCTCGAACTCCACATCAAGTACGAGCGCGGCTCCGGCAACCAGGGCAAGCCCAACGACGCGAAGTTCTACTCCGCCAAGACCCCCGCCTTCTACCAGATCTCCCACCAGGAGCAGGTGCTCGACATCCTCCGCAACACCACCACCAACCCACCCGACCGCGTCAAAGAGTTCACCCTCAAGACCTCCGGCGGCAGCTACGACAAGCTCTTCGACAGCACCGTCAAGGTCCTTAGCTGGGATAACATCCTCTGGATCAACCGCACCGTCTCCACCCCATAGCTCTCTCGCTAAACAGCCACACGAGGCTGCGGAACACCCGCTGCGGGCGTAGCGTCAAACTGCGCCCGCGCCCGCAGCAGCTCTCCACGATTCTTCTCCGCCCACATCCACACGCCGCAGAACGCCGCGCTCAGACTGAGGCCCAGCTCTGTAAGCTGATACTCCACATGCGGCGGCACCACCGGATACACCGTCCGCTGCAACAGCCCATCCCGCTCCATCTGGCGCAGCGTCTTGGTCAGCATCTTCTGGCTGATCCCCTCCAACTGCTCTGCGATTCGCGTAAATCGCAACCGCTCGTTCTCGGTCAGGATCTCCAGCACCAGCATCGTCCACTTATCGGCCACTCGTCCGATAATCTCCGTCACCAGCTTGTCGAGTTCCGGATTTGTCTCACGCGGCGGAGGATGATCTTGCATGGCGGCCAGCACCGCAGCGATCCTTCGTTTCTGCTCTTCGGCGAACTATTCCGATGCCATGCCACACTCTCCCGGCGGTGCCTATCGAACTTGAAAGTGCCTACTTCTCGATGTCGATTCCGCACGCCTACTATGCTGTTGGAGCAAAAAATTGCGATGACGTTGAGACTCACGCAATTCGCTCTTTGGAGATCGATATGAAGACCACAGACAACACCATTCTAATCGCCGGCGGCGGCTCCGGAATCGGCCGCGGACTTGCAGAAGCCTTCCATAAACTCGGCAACACCGTCATCATCGCGGGCCGCCGCGAATCCGTCCTCGCCGAGACAACCGCCGCCAACCCCGGCATGGAGTTCCTCACCCTCGATACCGCAAGCCTCGACAGCATCACCCACGCTGCAGCAGAGATCAAGATGCGCTTCCCCAGCCTGAACGTACTGATCAACAACGCGGGCATCCTGAACTTCCTCAACTTCAGCTCCGACTCCGATCCGGTTCTGAACGACGAAACTCTCAACTCGGAGATCCAGACCAACATCAGCGGCGTACTGCGCATGACGTCTGCCTTTCTGCCTCAACTGCGACAGCAGGCCGCATCGACCGTCATCAACATCTCTTCGGGTCTGGCCTTCGTCCCCAACGCGCGTGCGCCCATCTACTCCGCTTCCAAAGCCTTCGTGCACTCCTTCAGCATGTCCCTGCGGGAGCAGTTGAAGAATACTTCGGTCAAGGTGATCGAGCTGGCTCCGCCCTTGGTTGAAACCGATCTGTTCGTTGGCAACACAGGCGGTGGCGCAATGCCGCTGAGAGATTTTATTGCCGCTGCTATGCAGGATCTGGCATCCGATGAAGTCGAACTGAAGGTCGCCGGAGCAAAGTTCTTCTACACCGGCGGCGTTAGCGAGAACCTGTATCCCACCTTCTCCAAGATCAACCACTAACACGCAACCGACCTAACGCAATACGACCCTCGGCCCTGCCCACCACGCAGAGGCCGAAGGTCGCAGCAGCATCCCTGGCGCAAGATCACATCACCATCACCGGCGACTCCTCGTCCTCATCATCCTCGTCGTCATCCTCATCTTCGTCGTCATCATCTTCATCTTCGTCTTCTAACTCGACGTCGACATCGACTTCCTCATCCTCCACCGCCGTCCCCTCGTCCAGAGCCTCGTCCAGCACTTCGCTGCTGGCACGCTCCGTCGGGTTGCTGCTGGAGTTGTCGAACGTCGCCGTAGAATCCGCGCCGATCCCTCGGATTGGATCCTCGAACTCTTCCTTCTGCGTCTTTGCCATCTGCGTCTTTGCCATAATGTGTCACTCCTGGGGGATGGTTTTCGCTTTTATGCAAAGATCGTCTTGCGCGGTGGAGTCTCAATGCGAAAAGATCGTCCTGCATTATGCAATGAGATGCACTCTAGGCCAAATCCTTCGCCTCGCCCCTCAGATTCCCGAATCTTTCAGAGAGACGCTCGATCCAGCTTTTTGTATCTCAAAAAACCTATCATTTCGCGGGATTTCGACACAACTGCTCCCTCGAAATCTCTTCCCGCGTTATCCTCTGGGGAGAAGGAAATACGAACATGCTCTCTAGCTATCTCGTTCTGGCTCTGCTCGCTATCAACCTGATCTGCCTCATCCTCCTTCTTCGCAGATCCAGTGCCGCGACGCCGGCCGATCCCCGCCTCCTCCAGCTCCCCGATCAGCTCACCCGCCTCGATGCGCGCGCCGAAGGCCTCGACGCCCACATCCGCAGCACCCTCACCCAGTTGCGCTCCGACTTCTCCGCAGAGGCCCAACGCACCCGCGAAGAGGCAGACAAAGCCTCCACCTCCCTTCGCGTCGAAATCTCCCAGAACATCGCCACCCTGGGCCAGACCCTGCAAAGCGGCCTCGGCAGCTTCCGCGAAGACAACAAGACAGCCGCCTCCGCCCTTACCCTGTCCGTCCACAATCAGCTCGAAGCCCTCAGCCAGCGCCTCTCCGCCTTCACCGCCGAAACCACCCAGCAGCACACCAGCCTCCGCGAATCCCTCAACGCCAAGCTCGCCGACCTCATGACCAGCAACACCGGCCTGCAGGATAAGCTCCGCACCTCCGTCGAAGCCCGCCTCGATAAACTCAACACCGACAACGAAGCCAAGCTCGAACAGATGCGTGTCACCGTCGATGAAAAGCTCCAGTCGACGTTACAAGCTCGCCTCACCGAGTCCTTCGGCCAGGTCACCGACCAGCTCACCAAGGTCCACTCCGGCCTCGGCGAGATGACCCGCCTCTCCGAGGGCGTCAACGACCTCTCCCGCATCTTCACCAACGTCAAATCCCGCGGCGGCTTTGCGGAGGTCCAGCTCGGCATGCTCCTCGAACAGATGCTCGCCCCCAGCCAGTTCGTCCGTAACGCCCGCGTCAAAGAGGGCACCCAGGAGGTCGTCGAGTTCGCCGTCCGCTTCCCCGGCCACTCTGGCGAGACCCTCCTCCCCATCGACGCCAAGTTTCCCCGCGAAGACTGGGAGCGCCTCGAAGCAGCATACGAGTCCAACAGCCCCGAAGCCGTCGCCGCCGCCGGCAAGGCCTTCGAGGCCGCCATCCGCACCGAGGGCGAACGCATCTGCAAAAAGTACATCAACCCGCCCATCACCACGCCCCACGCCATCATGTTCCTCCCCACCGAAGGCCTCTACGCCGAGGTCATGCGCCGGGACTCCCTCCAAGCCGAGATCCAGTCCAAATGCCAGGTCACCATCGCCGGCCCCAGCACCCTCTCCGCCATCCTCACCAGCTTCCAGATGGGATTCCACATGCTCGCCATCCAGGAAAAGGGCGACGAAGTCTGGAAGGTCCTCGCCTCCACCAAGACCGAGTTCGGCAAGTTCGGCACCCTCATGTCCAAGATGGAAGACCAGGTAGGCACCGTCCAAAACACCATCCAGAAACTAGGCGTACGCACCCGAGCCATCGACCGCACCCTCCGCGAGGTCAGCGAAACCGGCTCCACCCCCGATAACGTCCTGGCCTTCGACGGCATCGCTCCCCTCCTCGCCGCCGCTGGCGAAGAGGACTAGCGCAGCCCTGAATCGGAGAGAGTCATGCCGTTTACAATGATGTTCTAAATTTATTTGTAACTAAAATTGCCACATAAAAATTGTCATCCTGATCGAAGCCACTCGCAGCCTCACCGCGAGTGGTGCAGTCGAAGGACCTGCGGCTTGCTCGAAGCACCCATCCTCTTCATGTCTTACAAGAAGCACCTACCTCTGAGCCTTCACCATATCGCTAATCCATCGCGGCTCATCCGGCTCAAGCTGAACCGCCTGCCCTTTGCCAATCCCCCAGCGATGAATCCACGACAACCCCTTACGCCCAACATACCCATCCCGCAGTCGATACGCACTATCGCTCATCGCGCTTTCCAGACTGACAAACTCATAGCCTCTATCCCTGAACATCTGCAAGAGCGCAGGCAGCATCTCCGCATTCAGCCTGCTCGCATGGATCAGCAAGACCTGGGGACACTCCCTCCCCAACACCTCCACCGATCGCCTCTCGAAGAACTCCACCACGCTCTGCATATAAGGAATGTAAGCCTCGCGAACACGCCGTGCGAGAGCAGCATCATGCGTATCAAGCGCACGGCCGTACACAGAAGCAAACATCCAATCACTATCGTCAATCGTAACCGGAGCCTCTCGATACCCATGCTCGGCTAAAAACGCATGAAGCCAATCCTTCACCGCAGACGTAGCCCCATCATGCAGGTACGGAGCGCGAAAGTATCGTACCCGAGCCACACCCAGCGGCCCTCGAAGCTCCGCATCCGTCCGCAGAATCTCCTCCTCATACTTCGGCAGCGGCGTGTCATTGAGATCCGGATGCGACCAGGTATGATTCCCCAGCTCTGCTCCCGCATCCAGCCAGACGCGCAATAGATCCCGCCGCTGCTCTTCCGTAAGGTTGCCGCACCTCTCCCCAATCACAAACCCCGCAACCGGAACCTTCTGCGCCTGAACAGGCTCCATCAATCGCCGCGTGACGGATCTGGTCTCCTCAAAATCGCACGAGGCCTTATCCGCAAAGGGAAGATCGTCGATCGTGATCGCAACCTGCCGAGCATGCAGAAGGCAAGGACGAACCCCAGCACCCAAACCAAACACAAAGAGCACACACCCCAAACGCACGAGGCGCGACAGCTCCACCCTTAGGAGAGAAATCGCAACAGAGATCACAGTCACCAGAAAAGTGTACCCGTACTCCACCCACTCCGAATATCACCTTACGAAGCCCCATACCACTCGTCATGCGGAGACTCCTCCCCACATCGATGACACCCGGTCACCTCCCATTGGTAGCGGCACGCCGGACAAAGCCCACGCGTATGAAACGTATTCCAGACATGCCCACACCTGCAGACCCAGCGCTCCCTCGCATTCGGCGAAGCACTACACCTCGGGCAGCGCACCAGAGCCCCATCCGGACTGCGGAAGGGCTCCTCCCCTCCGAGCATCCCGCCGCGAACTGAACCCCTTGGCGACCCACCCCCACGCCGTGGCCGATACTGCTGCCACAATCCCTGCAGCTCCGGCAGTCCAGCCAGAGCCGCCGCCAGCTCGATCTGCGCAAACAGCCGCAGGTCGTCATCCGGAACCCGATCGAGATAGATCTCCGCCTCCCGCCCAAGCCGCTTCCCCGCGCTGTAGAAGATGCTTCGAAAGCTGCCGGTAGAAGGCCAGAACGCCTTCGGAGCCTCATTCGGGCTATCCACCGCCGTATCTTCCTCATAGCTTTCGAGCGCATGTTCAATCGGCGGTCCGAAATCCCCATCCTTCGACGCCTGCAGCAGTGCCCTCATGGAGTTGAGGTCCCGCCCACTTCCACTCATGACGACTCCGCCGACACAACTGTCTCCAGACTTCTTCCGCCGCTCTTCGCCTTCCTCCCGAATAGAATCCATCCCCTTGGGATAACGCCGCACAGCCGCGGCGAGCTGTTCATACCTGGCGATCAAGGACCTCGCCAACTGCCCATCCAGCCGCAGAACGACATGCCACACCTGAAACAACGTATGCTCCCGCGTCGAGGTGATCCGCAGCTCTCCCTCGTCATACGTCGCCGTCATCGGCGAATCGGGCAGCCTCAAAGTCACCTGCACAATCTCGCGCATCACCTCCCGCGC
The DNA here is from genome assembly GCF_018449545.1 of Granulicella sp. dw_53. Classification (GTDB taxonomy): domain Bacteria; phylum Acidobacteriota; class Terriglobia; order Terriglobales; family Acidobacteriaceae; genus Edaphobacter. The sequence continues at coordinate 11,448 of NZ_JAAVUR010000006.1, forward strand.
CTCTTCCTCAGGCAACACCTTCCACTGCGACGAGAACAACCAGAGAAAGCCATCCTCCCACGACCCCCGCCACGCCTGCACCGCGCATCGCAACACCTCCACCCGCCGTCCCGCATCCTCCAGCAGAAGCATCAGATTCCCCGCATGCCGGAACGGAAACGTAGATGGATCGCCATGACAAGTCACATACTCAAACACCGCGTCCATCTGTCCATGGTCGAGCATGATCCGGACCAGCATCTCCGAGTTGAACTGCTCATGGGACCCATTCCTCCCGGCAGGAATCGTCTCCAACAACTCCGGCGCAACCGCCGCCGCCACCCACCTCGCCTGCTCCAGAAGAGCATCGCGATCGCGGCCCGCAAGCCGCCGCGCCTCCTCCAGCGCCATCTCGAACGTGATCCGCGCCCGGCCCCTGTCCACAGCAGTCTGCACCCGTGCGATCCGCAACATCGCCGCCGCACGCACCGCCGGCTGCGATCGTGCTGCCTGCTCCCGCATCCGAGCTAGCGGATCCTCCAGCATGCACACAGTCTAGCCACACTTCGTCCCTCGGCTAACGCAAAATCGCCCTCGCCCCCAAGAAAACGAGAGCACAATCCCACGACGGTAATAGCGTCAACGCCCCTTGAACTCACTAGACGTCCGCAACGCCTTCGTCACCTCCCCAGCGATGTCATCCTGGACCATCAGGATGTCATCGAAGGGCCGGTCATAGCTCTCCGTCCAGACGACAAACCCGTTGTCCGCGCGAATCAACCGCGCAGCAACCCTTAGCCTCCCGCCCGACTTGCGTACACTCCCATCCAGCACATAGGCAACCCCCAACGCCTTCGCAATCTCGCCGACAGGCACCAGCTTCCCTTTGAAATAGAACGACGAAGTAGGACCCGGCACCCGCAGCCCCGGCACCTTGCTGAGCTTGTCGATCAGCTCCTCCGTCATACCATCGGCAAAGGGCTCCTCATTCATCCCTTCGGTCAAATCCAGAAACGGCAGCACGGCAATCGACTTCGCGGGCTGCGAAGCAAAGGCACTCGGAGCCACCCGATGACCAATCCCCACCCCGTAGACAAACAAGACAACGACACCCACAAAGCAAATCACCGCAACACCAGCCAACACAAAACCCACTCCACGAAGCGGCCTCGAAATCGGCATCGCCATATCCGAGACCTCCGAAGCCGAATCCAAAGTCCCCGCCTGCGCAACAGAAGAATCGGCCCACGGACGAACCGCCGCCACCATCCGATACCCCAGCCGCGGCACCGTCGCAATATAAACAGGCTGCTTAGGATCGTCGCCCAGCAGACGGCGCAACGAAGCCACAGCCTGATAGACAGAGTCCGTCGAAACAGTCACCCCAGACCAAGCCTGCTCGAGCAACGTATCGATACTCACGACCTCGCCAGCATGCTCCGCCAGACAAAGCAGCAGACGCATCGTCCGCGCCTCCAGCCGAACGCTCTCGCCATCCCGCGAGATCTCGCCAGCAGCCGGATTGACGCACCATGCGCCGATGCGAAGCAATGTCGTAGTAGTGCGCTCCATACAGGCCCGGTCGATCACCCTCTATCTCGAAGTAGAAAGCTACGCCCGCCGATTATATCGACACCATGAAGAAACGCAGCGACGCGACAAAGAACCTGGGATAAGGTCGGTCGCGTCATTCGAACCTACCGATCCGCTTCAGGAAAAGGTCAAGAGTACCCCCCTGCAGCACGACGGAAAAGACGACTACGAGATACGTTGTTGCAAGAATCCAGGTACGGCTCTGAAGGTCCGGTACGGAAAGGGCAAGTGCTATCGACAGACCGCCGCGTAAGCCGCCCCAACTGAGCGTGAGGAGGGAAGATTTATGCCCGGGCTGCAACAGTCGCACCAACCCCAAAACGAGCGTGACGACCAGAATACGGACCACGGTCACGGAAAGAATCGCAAGTCCGCCCGACTCGAAGGTTCGCTGCGTAAAAGGGATAGCGAGCACTTCAAAGCCCAGCAGAACGAAGAGAATCGCGTTCTGAACTTCATCAATCACCCTCCAGAACCGATCTAAGGATTCGTGGGAGATTTCGGCATGCAAATGATTCATGTTGAACCGGCGAAGTGCCAGTCCGGCTGCAACCGCTTCGAGCGGAGCCGAAAGGCGTAACGTCTCCGCCAAAGCATAACCACCCAAAGCGAGCGATAAGGTGAGCAGTATTTCAATTTGGTAAGCTTCGACACGCCGCATCAGTTCGGAGGCCGTCCATGCAAGGGCGATGCCCAACAGGAGTCCACCACTGGACTTCAGCATCAGCAGGAGCCCTATGTGTCCAATGGATGGAGCTTCCCCTCGCGAGGCTTCCAGCACCGCAAGGAAGAGAACCGCTCCGATGCCGTCATTAAACAGCGATTCCCCAGCAAGTTGCGCCTGGATATTCTTGGGAACACCCACCCGGTGCAACATCTCGAGTACGGCGACCGGATCAGTGGGAGAGATCAACGCGCCGAAGAAAAGGCATTCAATCCACGGAGCAGCGATCCCAAAAACCGGCAGAAGCCAGTGCATGACACCAGCCAGAGCAGCCGTCGAAAGGAGTGTGCCGATAACCGAAAGGAGACCCACCGCGAGTTTTTCTCGGGAAAGGTAGAGAAGGTCCAGAAGAAATGCGCCTGCAAACAGAAGCAAACCCAGCATTCCATGAAGGATCAATTCCTCAAATCGAATCCGGCCGACCAGGGTCATGCTCCAGGCATGCAACCCCGGAAAGACATGGCCCAACACAATCATGACGATGGACGAGATCACCGTGAGCAGCATCGTGCCGATGGTGATAGGAAGTCGGCAGACGCGCACGCTCAGCCAGCCAAAGAGAGCTGCTGCGGTGATGATGATGCTGACTAGTGAAAGTGTAGTCATGGCTCTCACTCGAGCCTACTTGATTCAGATCGATTGAGAGTTGCTGCTCGTGTCCGCTCGGTTGGTCCGGCAGATCGCCACCCGGCACCCAACTGGCTTAGCACCTAAAATAGTGCTCATGCCGTCCGATCGTTTTACCCCGCACGAAGAACTCGCCCGGGTACTGCTTCCAGCCAACGGCGACTTCGACGATGGATCGCACGATCTGTCTCACCTCACCCGTGTTTGGAAGAACGCCAGAACGATCCACGCGGAAGAAGGCGGAGATCTGGAGTTGATCGCCGCCGCCGTCTTACTCCACGATTGCGTCCAGATCGCAAAAGACTCCCCGGAGCGGGCGAATGCTTCGCGGCTCGCGGCTCAAAAAGCTCGACAGCTCCTCGCTTCGCTGGGTTGGGTGAGCGACCGTATCGACACAGTGGCCGAAGCCATCGAAAGCCACAGCTTCTCAGCCGGCTTGCAACCTGCCTCGCTCGAAGGCCGCATTCTTCAGGACGCCGATCGCCTCGATGCCATTGGGTTTACAGGTATCGCCCGGTGCTTCTATACGGCAGGCAGAATGGGATCGAGTCTCTACCACCCTCTCGATCCGCATGGCGAAACGCGCCCACTGAACGATAGCGCCTTCGCACTGGACCACTTCCCGAAGAAACTTCTCCGGCTCTCGAATGGATTCCAGACAGAGACCGGACGAAGGCTGGCGCACGAACGAGAGCGGGCACTTCAAGCCTTCTACGATGGAATGCTCTCCGAGATCTCGGAGTAACTTACCCCGCCGCCCACAAACCATCCTTTTCAGAAGTATTCAGAGTCTTTCAGACCAAGCTCAGGACTTCCCGCCTCTCATCCCGCTACGGTAAGCCGGGACTCGCTGCTCAAGGTCAATCGCACGGCCAACCGCACACGAGCTCCGAACAAATCACAGGCGAAAGAGAGAACACACATGATGGAAGACTCAGCCCCTCGGCTCTTCGAGAAAAGAACCCCTAAAAGAGGCGCCCTACTGACAATCGCCGTAGGCGGCCTGCTCGGGCCGAAGGCAGAGCACGGAGGCGTCGGCACCTACCTCCTTGGCGTCTCTCTCCACTTCTTTATCGCCCTCTCGGCCTCCGCGATCTACTACACGGCAAGCCGCAGCCTTGGCTTCTTAAAGGAGCACCCACTCCTCTGCGGCCTGTTCTACGGCGCGGCGGTCGAAACCGTGATGAATCTCGTCGTCCTGCCTCTCTCCGCGCTCCACGCCAGAGGCCCCTACGAGCTGCACGACCTGATCCAGGGACTGCTCGTCCACATGGTCGTAGTCGGCCTGCCCATCTCCTTCAGCGTCCGGAGATTCGCGACGCAAATCAACCAGAAGATAGACGTGCGCCCCTTACAGCAGCGGACAACTATTAGCTCCAAAATAAAACCCTCAAAAATCCCAGCAAAATCACATGTCAACCCCCGAAACGCCCTAACCTAAACAAAACAAAGCCAATAAAAGTGCAAGTTAGTTTTGGCCCATTCCGTAAAATAGAACTAGAGATAAAAAAGAGCCTTGCCGAACTGGCAGGGCTCTTACATTTAAGCGAAAGGAGAAAAAGAAGCCCTAAGTTGAACCGTGTCACGGATTTGGACGCAACCGCCCTGGAATCAATAATTTCCAGGGCGCCACCCCGCATAACTGGCTGAAAATAAGCCGCTTCTAGCCAGGCAAGGGGGGAGGGGTCCCCTCCACAGGGAGGAGGAAGCAGGGCAGAGTGTCCGGCAAGGATGGGAGGGGCCTAGAACCGAGCAGCATCCAGCTCCAACGCCGCAGGCCCGGATAGGGAAATCGGAGAAGTCGGAGGAAAAGCAGGAATGGATAAGCTGAATCTCCATCCGGATTCGGGGAGCCAACCACCCTGAACCGCTCACTCCCTAAAAATTCCTCGAAATGGGAGAGACGCCCGGCACAGGCATGCGGCAACCGTCGCTATGCTTTACACTCAACAGGGCGCTCGGTATCCTTGAGGCTTGGCACTGCCTGGCTCACCGGCGGCCATATTTGGCGTCCCAACAATGGACATTGCATCCAAACCACTTTGATTCTTGCGTGAAGACGCACAACAGGAGAGACACATGGCAGCAGTAGACGAGAAGGTTAAACAGATTATTGTCGAGCAGCTTCAGGTGGATGAGGCCGAAGTCACCCCCGGCGCAAGCTTCCAGGAGGACCTCGGCGCTGACTCTCTCGACGTAGTCGAACTCGTCATGCAGTTTGAGGAAGCCTTCGACATCCAGATCCCCGACGAAGACGCCGAGAAGATCAAAACTGTGAAGGATGCTGTCGACTACATCGAAAAGAATCAGAAGGCGGCAAAGTAGCAATGTCCCAGCAGCAAAGCCCGGAACCATATCAGCGGCGGCGTGTCGTCGTCACCGGCATCGGCCTCCTCTGCGGTGTCGGAAAGACCGTTCCAGAGGTCTGGGCAGGTCTTCTCGCAGGCAAAAGCGGAATGGCGGAGATCAAGGCCTTCGACCTCACCGGTCACTCCGTCCGCTTCGCCGCCGAGGTCAAAGACTTCGACCCACTCCTCTTCGTGGATAAAAAAGAGTCCCGTAAGATGGGCCGTTTCATCCACTTCGCCCTCGCCGCCTCGGCGGAGGCGATGGCCCACTCCGGTCTCATCATCGATGAGACCAACCGCGACCGCTTCGGAGTCCACATCGGCTCCGGCATCGGCGGGTTCGACGTCATCGAGCGCGAACACTCCAATATGCTCGCCGGCGGACCCCGCAAAATCTCGCCCTTCTTCATCCCGGGCTCCATCGTCAACCTCGCCGCCGGACACGTCTCCATTAAGTACAACGCCCGCGGACCCAACGAGGCCACCGCGACAGCCTGTACCTCCAGCGCCCACTCCATCGGCGACGCCTTCCGCATCATCCAGCGCGGCGACGCCGACGCCATGATCGCAGGAGGCACCGAAGCCGCCATCACTCCCATGGGAGTCGGCGGATTCGCTGCCATGAAGGCCCTCTCCACCCGCAACGAGGACCCCGAACACGCCTGCCGTCCCTGGGACAAGGATCGTGACGGATTCGTCTGCGGCGAAGGAGCCGGAATCCTCATCATGGAAGAACTGGAGTTCGCCAAGGCGCGCGGAGCCAAGATCCTCGCCGAAGTCATCGGCTACGGCATGTCCGCCGACGCCTTCCACATGACTGGCATGGCTCCCGAAGGCGAAGGCTGCTTCCGCGCCATGACCGCGGCCCTCAAGGTCGCCGGAATCGCCCCGGACCAGATCGACTACGTCAACGCTCACGCCACCTCGACCCCTCTCGGCGACGCCCTCGAATCGAAGGCCATCGAGAACGTCTTCGGCGCGCGCGCTCTGGACCACGAGCTCCTCGTAAGCTCCACCAAATCCATGACCGGACACCTTCTAGGCGGAGCCGGCGGCCTCGAGGCCGGCATCACCATCATGGCCATGCTGGAGCAGACCGCACCGCCCACCATGAACATCGTGGAGCTCGACCCCCAGTGCCGCCTCAACTACGTCCCCAACACCCCCAAGGCCGCAAAGATCGACTACGCCCTCTCCAACTCCTTCGGCTTCGGAGGCACCAACGGCTCCCTGGTCTTCAGACGCTGGACGGAATAGGCTAAAAACCTGTACCAACAAACGGCACGGCGAAAGCCGTGCCGTTTTATTCAAACCGAAGTGCTGTCATTGGATCGACTCGGGTAGCCCTTCGAGCTGGAATCCAAATAGCGATCAGTGCGACCGCGCTAAGAAGCAGCGGTGTCACGATGAAGGCTGTGGGATCCCAGGCCTTTACTCCGAATAGGAAGCTGGCCAGGAAGCGGGTCAGCCAAATAGCTCCACCGATACCGATGGCCACGCCAATGAACGCGAGTGACATTCCCTGGCGAAGAACCATATTTCGGATGCTGGACGCCTGGGCGCCAAGTGCCATGCGAACGCCAAGCTCCTGCGTGCGCTGTTGTACGGTATAAGCCATGAGGCCATAGACGCCGATTGCGGCCATGAGCAATCCTGACGCTCCGAAGATAGTCAGGAGCAGCATGTTGAAGCGTTGGCGGGAGGTGGTACGCACCAGGATCTCATCCATGGTGCGAATGTGCGCGACGGGCAGACCTCCACTGGTCTCGCGAAGGGCTGCGGATATAGGCGCAACAAGCGACCGCGGGTCTACGTTGCTGCGGACGGCCCACCACAGAGGCGCGACACGGGAGTTGAGCGCGGTCTCTGCGTCGGGCATTTGGGAGACGGGGAAGTACATGGTCGGACGAGGATCGCGATTGAGGCCGCCGTCGTGGGTATCACCGACGATGCCGATGATCTGGCGTGGAGGCTCGGCGAAGGTCGGTCCCATATTCACCGCGGTCAAGAGGCGGTCCTTGAGCGGATCCCCTTTTGGCCAGTACTGTTTTGCCATCGCCTCGTTGATGATGATCACTCCAGGCGCAGAGCCGTCATCGTGCTCAGTGAAACCGCGTCCGCGCAACAAAGGAATCTTGAAGGTATCGAAGTAGGTCCACGATACGGAGTAATAGCCACCGCCTCCTGTCGAGCGGGCATTGCCCTTGGGACGTCCCACGATGTCGAATGGCACGCCAAAACCACCTTGCAGCGGCAAGCAGCACGCGGCGGCGGCATTGGTGACTCCGGGGATGGACTTGAGCCGCTCGGTTCCATCGCGAATAATTTGTGCGACACCTTCTGTCTTCTGGAAGCGATCGCCGCTGATCGACATGGCCATCGTGAGTACATTGTGGGTGTCGAAGCCGGGATCGACTGCCTGTAGCTTCAGGAATGTGCGAATGAGCAGAGCCGCTCCGATCACGAGGACCAGGGCAAGCGCCATCTCACTTACGACCAGGATGGAGCGGAGCTTGCCGCTACGAAAGCCGAGGCCGGCGCGATTGCTGCTCTCGTTGAGTCTGGCAGCAAGGTTGGGACGGGAAGCGCTGAAGGCTGGGACGAGGCCGAAGAGAACTCCGGTGAGAAGGGAGACTCCCAAGGCAAACAACAGCAGGTTGAGATCGAGCGTCACGGCGATGCCGTTTTCTCCGAGTCGAGGAATGCCGCCGAGGTTGATGCGAAGCAACAGTCGAAGGCCGACAAATCCCAGAATAAGGCCGAGGAATCCACCGGTGAGAGAGAGCGTAAGGCTCTCGATGAGCAGTTGCCGCGTAATCTGTCCACGTCCAGCGCCGAGAGCGGCGCGAGTGGCGAGTTCGCGCTTTCGGGCCGAGGCGCGCGCCAGTAGAAGGTTGGCGACGTTGGCACAGGCGATGAGGAGGACGAAGAAGACGGCACCGAGCAGGACCAGGAGCGAAGATCGAGTATCGCCGACGATCGATTCCTGGAGCGAAGCGATACCAAAGCCGTCATGAGGGGGAAGGGCGTCGCTGCCGTAGGTGCGGCGGTACTGATTCTCGGCGAGCTTCAACTGCGCGTTGGCTTGTTGCAATGTGACGCCGGGTTTAAGCCGCGCCGCGACGGTGAAGTAATGGGCCATGTCGTGAGAGGTGAGATCAAACTGGTATGGCAGCCAGAGATCGCCAGCCGGTTCTGTGACGAATCCGCGGCCGATCACACCGACGACGAGGTAAGGCTGACCGTCGATCTGGATCGTTCTTCCAACGATGTTTACGTTGCTGCCGAAGCGTGTCTTCCAGAGGCCATAACTGAGGACAACGACACGCCCTCCGTTCGGGCTGTCCTCTGCGGCGGTGAAGGTACGGCCGGCGAGCACCGGTGCGCCAAACATAGCGAAGTAGTCTGCGGTGACGTGGATGCCTTGTACCTGCTGGGGATTGTCGCTGCCGGTAAGGTTGAGTCCTGCTCCGCCCCAGTCGTAGCCTGCGACCTGCTGGAAGATACTGGTCTGCTGATGCCAGATGTTGAACTTCGGTATATTTGCGCCGGGAAATGAGCCCTGGGGGCCTGTATTCATCAGTTCCACAAGAGTTTGAGGGTCAGGATAGGTGAGCGGTTTGAGCAGCACGGTGTTGACGACCGAAAAGACTGCCGTGTTGACACCGATACCAACCGCGATCACCAGGATGGCGACTGCAGTGAATCCAGGGGTCTTTGCGAGAGAGCGCAACGCGAAGCGCAGGTCGCGCCAAACGGCTTCGAGCCAAGGTATGGAACGATAGCTCCACACGCGCTCGCGCGTTACACGCGGATTGCCAAACTTCAGGCGGGCCCGTCGGCGAGCCTCCTCCAGAGAGAGTCCTCTCGCAGCATTTGCGTCCTGCTCGTGAGCCAGGTGGGATTCAATCTCCTCGGCTAGCTCTACGTCTCTCTTCTCACGTTGCTCAAAGCGGCGTAAGTTCATAAGCGTTCTCCTTCTACCTACTCCATCGATTCACCAAGAATGAGGCCGATTGCGCGAGTCATCTGCCGCCAGCGGCTGGTTGCAGCCGCAAGTTCCTTGCGGCCCTTTGCGGTAAGGCGATAGAACTTTGCCTTGCGGTTGTTTTCGCTTGTGCCCCACTCAGAGGCGAGCATGCCCCGGTCTTCGAGCCGGTGGAGGGCTGGATAGAGCGATCCCTGCTCCACGTCCAACGAGTTCTCCGACGTACGCTCGATAACCTCTGCGATCGTGTGCCCGTGCGCAGGGCCCATCACCAACGTGCGCAGAATGAGCATGTCCAAGGTACCTTGCAGAATATCGCCGGCCGCCGGTGTTTTTTTGGCTCCCACGCACTCCCTCCACTCGAATGACTATGCAAGAAAGACTTATACTCCACTCGAATGGCTATGGGAAGAGCTTTTCTTCTGGCCGATGAATTTCTATTGGAAGTAAATGAGAAGATCGGGTCCGCCAAGGCTAGCTAGTTGGGCCTACGAGCAGAGTGGCCTATCGTCGCTAGCCGATAGAGAGCAACGCACCGGGACATACTGAGGGTGTCGGTTATGCCAGCATCCTGAGACGCGTCACGACCTGTTCGAGTTCCAGGAAGCGGTCCACTGCGTTTCGTGCGAATTCGCCGTAGAGGGGATGTGTAAGCAGCGGGGAATGAGCCAGGGTGTCGCGATCGATCATGGGGAATTCGGTTTTGTTTACTGTCGCATTCGCCATCGAATCCATTCCCTCCGCCATCCTATACCGCAGCGCGATCAATTCCGGCTGTGTGAGGAACTCGCGATCTTCCTCGCGGTGGAGGACGGCAAATTGATTCCAGAAAAATGCGACCAGAGTCAGCGAGGCGTTGAGAATCATCTCGCTCGAGAGAAGATGCTGTTTGACGTCGACACCGAACTCGTACTCTACTGTTTCGCCCATGGTGCGGATGTTGCCGACCGTCTTGCCGACGTGGTCGCGTATTGCGTCAGCGTGGCGGCGAAGCTCGGCGAGGTTGGTGACCGTGTTGGCCAGCCGCAGATACTCTGCGGCGCTACGCATCATAGCCGCCAGCGAACCTCGCATCGCGGTCACGGTTCGCACCGGCCATAGCTGGTCGAAGACAAACGCCATGACGACTAACGCGAGAAGGATGCCCATCAGACGATCGCGGGCCGGAGCGAGTTCGATGGGTGCGCTGAATCCTTCAAAGGCTACCAGATAAAATGAAAATGCTATCTGCAGACCCACATAGTTGAACTGCCGTCCACCCGCCCACCATGCCGCCAGCATCGAGATTGCTGCGATGAGCAAGACCAGCGAGGAAATGGTATCCATGTAGGGGAAGAGGTAGATGGTGGCTCCCATCCCCAAGATGAGGCCCCCGATAATGGCGCCCACGAGGCGAAAGATAAGCTTCTGCTTAATGGCTCCGCTGGTGCTGAGGCCGGCGATGACAACGGTGATGACAGAGGTGGAGATACCAGGCCAATCGACAGCGCGAACGATGATGTAACAGATCGTCGCGCACAGACTGAGTTTGAGCGCGAAGGCGACGGTCTCCTTCCTCGCTAATGCGCCGGGGATGAAGATGGGAACCTTGCTCGATGGTAAGGCGACTAGTTCTTTATTCTTCATGCCTGCGATCTCCGCGGGCATGGAGAGGATGGCGTGTAGAGTTTCATCGACGTGGTCGAGCAGGGTGGAGGAACCTGCAGGTCTTTGCTCTTCCAAATCTTTGGGCTTCGCCCTGATGTCGTGGATCAGGTCACGGCAAAGGTCCGCGATGTGAGCGCAGCGGCGTTGAAGCGCGGGATCTGAGCTGGAGAGATTCTGTGTGCCGAAGGCGGCGGAGACATCCATCAACTGCGCCAGCATAGTGATGCGCACTCGCGTTCCGATGGGCAGCACGCCTGGGTCGAGTTTGCGATCGACGATCATGTTGTAGAGCTGCAACATGCCGTTCTGACCGGCTACGGCGAGACGGGACACAGCAATAACGGCCGGGACGATCTGTTCGCGTGGAGCCCCTTGAGCATAGAGCGAGAACATCCTGCCGAGCGCCTCGTAGCGAATTCTGCGCTGTTGTTGTAGATCGGCGGCGGGAGCCCTGGCCCCGAGAGTGTACTCGACTGCGATCGAACACAGCACAGCGATCGAGACTGTTCCGATGATGTAGAGCGACTGTTTGACGAGATAGCCGGCTGGGGCGTGCGTCTCCCAGAATGCGATCAGGGTGCAGTAGATGAATCCCCAGGTGGAGGCCAGGACCGTGATGTTCGTGGAGAGCATCAGCATTCCGGCGAGGAAGACCACGATAGAGACGCTCAGAAGCCGCGCCATCGGGTTATTGTCCGTAAGGGAGACGACGGCAAGCACCGTGCCCGCTGTAAAAACCAGAGCCACCAGGGAAAAAAACCCTGATCGGAAAGAGACGGAAGGTGAGTCGCGCCCTACGAGAAAGATGAAATAGAGACCCAACGATGCGAAAGGCATCCTGAGGACCATCATGAGGATGAGCGCGAGGACGGTGGCAAGAACGATGCGGAGGGAACTGTTCAATCGTCCCGGCGTCGGTTGCAGGTCTTGCCAGAATCGGTCGACCCAGGTTGCGAGGCTCGTGGCCATGCCGTTACCTCACAACCGTGACGGCTGTGGCTCCAACGCGGAAGAGATTCGGATCCGGATCGTCGATGTGGACGCGGACGGGAAATCTCGCGGAGAGATGAACCCAGTTCAGCGTGCGCTCGATGTTGGGCAGACCGCCCGCGACCTTGCCGTCTTCGGGAAAGACGCCATAGCCGATACTCTCTACGTGGCCGCCGAACCTGCGGTCGGGATGCCCCATAACGTAGACGTCGACGTGCGAGCCGAGGTGAATGTTTTTCAGCTTGGACTCTCGGTAGTTGGCGATGACATACCAGTTGCGTGTATCGATGAGGGTGAACAGCGGACTGCCGGGACGGGCATAGGCGCCTTCAGAGATGTTCATGCTGGTCACATACGCATCGAAGGGGGAAGGTACGCGTGTGCGCTCGAGATCGAGGCGGGCGCTATCTACTTTGGCGGCTTTGGAGGGCCGCTGCGCTATCAACGTCTCTACGCGGTCTATGGTGTGGATGGCCTGGCCGAGCCGAGCCTGCGACTCGATGGCGGTGCTTCCGGCTTGTTCGTGCCGCAGCATGGCTTCGTCGAGCTGGGCCTGTGCCTGGAGGAGTGCCGCGCTGGATTCGTCGAAGCTCCCCTGCGCGACGCGCACGGAGGTGCTGACCTGATCGACCTGTTCGACGGTAACGTACTGCTTTTGTAGCAATGGCTGGATGCGCTTCAGATCGTTGGTTGCGTACTCCAACCGCGCCTGGGCAGCGGCCTTGCCTGCCCGGGCGCGGGAGACGGCGGCCTTGGCCAGATCGATGCTGCTGCTGGCAGTTTGAACGCCGGTCCGCGAGACATGAACCGCAGCTCCGGCTGCCTCGACGGCGCTGTTCTGCGCGGCGATCTTGCGTCTTTCGTCGATGATCTGCTGCTCGAGCAATTCCTGGTCGGCCAGAGCCTGCTGCAGTGCATACTCATAGGGGCGCGGGTCGATCTCGAATAGCAGGTCGCCCTTTTTCACGAAGGCATTGTCCTTAACCGGCAGCCGGACCAGGCGTCCACTGACCTCCGGAGCGATCTCGATGTAGTTGGCCCACACGTTGGCATCATCTGTTCGCGGATGCAGATCGACCTGATAGATAGCCAGCAGAAGCGTAAGCGCAGCAGCGACGACGACACCGATGAGGATACGGCGGCCGAGCCGTTTACGGTTGAGGCTTTGAGTCTCTTGATCCATACGATGTCCTTAGCGGAAGAAGATCAACCACAGTACGCAACTGAGCAGGATAACTACAGAAGGATAGAAGAGAGCGACTGGCCCAATCTCCGACTCGAACTGATAGCGCAATAGCACCACCCGCAGGACACAGGTAAGGACGATAGCGATGGTCAGACAGAGCATCCAGACGGGAAAGAAAGAGCCGATGATATCGACCGATGGCGCTCGGCCGCAGCCTGCGCACAGCAGGCAGGTCGCTTGGGCTAGGATCAGGGTTCTTCGGGTCATTGTGGTTGGCCAATCTGGGGCTTCGGGATGGATGTTTTCGTTGCGGGCGTTTGCGACCGGAGCAGATTGCCAGTGCTGAACTCCAGATCGACTGCTTCGAGGAGAAGTTGCGAACGCGCCGACACGCTGGAGTAGCGAGCCTGCGCCAACTGTCTCTCTGCCGTCACTACGTCGATAAGATTCTTCACGCCATATTTGTAGGCCTCGAGCGAGGCCGAATAGGAAGAGTTGGCGGAGTCGAGGAGCGACACCGCAGCTTGTTGTTTGCGCATCGCTGACCGGAAGGCGATGTAAGCTGTCCAGACCTCGCGCGTAGTTCGATCGCGCTTCTCGCGCAACTCGTCCTGGGCTGTGCGTTTTTGCGATCTGGCAGAGGCAAGCTCGTTTTTTCGCGCTCCTCCGTCAAACAACCGCCATTCCACGGCCACCGCCGCCGACCATGTGGGCTCGCTTGCATTGCCGAGCTGGCCGTAGTCCACGGTGGGCCAGATGGAGGTCTGCGCTGCATTGGCCGAAAGAAGAATCTTCGGAAGATACTCGGACCTCGCGGAACGTATTGCGTCATCGGCGGCACGTATCTCCTCTGCCTGTGCCATGAGGTCTGGACGGTCTGCCATGGCGCGTGCAATCAACGCATCGATTGGCATGGTCAGCTCATCAGGTAGTGGAGCACTCTTCTGCCCATCGATCGTGATGTCCGGCGAGGGCTCAACGCCAATTGCTTCCGTCAAGGTGACGCGCGCAATCTTTTCATCACCGTCGGCCGACTCCAGGTCGAAGACAGCTTGCGAGGCCTCGGCGCGAGCGTTTAGAACATCAGGTATCGTAGATCGGCCGTTGAGGAGCTGGGCCTCGGCTGCGTCCTGTGTGGTTTGGGCAGTCTTCAAGGTCTGTTGCGCGGCCTCAAGACGTTCCTGTTGAGTGAGCAGCTTGTAGTATGCGCTGGCCACGGTGAAGGCTATCTGTTGATTGGCCTGAATGAAGTTCGCTCCAGCGGCCAGCTTTTCGGCAGTCGCGGCATCTACCTTCGCTCCGCGTTTGCCGAAATCGAAGAGGAGATAGTCGAGTGTGACTTCGGGTACGACAGCCGGCACTTCGACCAGGTTGTAGCCTCGAGGCGATAGAGGCTTAGGAAAGGGATTGATGATGCGCTCGTCGGAGAAGGCCGCCACTCCCGCAAGCACAGGGTAGTAGGCACTTTTTGCGACGCCCAGCTCATCCGCCCTCTGCTTGGCCCGCTCCCATGCGATGCGTGTGCGTGGATTGTTTTGCTCGGCGATATCGATCAACTCTGCAAGCGTGTAGGGATGTGCGGGGTCGAGCTTCGCGACGGTATCCGATGCAACTGCATGGGCGGCGCAATCCGCGGCTGCGCCAGGTGTCGAGCTTATGCCGGCGCATTGGGCCATCAACGTCACAGGCCGGCAACAAGCAAAGACAAATAGAAGACTCAACCGAATGCACAGCTCAGGCCGCTTCAAAGCCAGAGGTTGAGCGTGCTGCCTGACCAGGCTCCGAACGATTACTCCTGTTAGCAAAAGGCTCTCCCCATATCCCTGTAAAGTGCATCATAGCCAACCCCCAAGAGGGCGTAAACACGAAGGCAGAACTAAGAAGAGTTGGGAGCGCAGATCGTTCATCGAGACGACTTTGCACTCACCGTGATCATTTGCATTTGTGACGATTGACCTGGTTAACAGTAACCAGGGTAGTAAGAATTAATCTCGCTTCTCTGAAGATCAACCGTCTGACAATTCTGAATTTCACAAATCAAGGACAAGGCGCGATATAGAAGTAGCCTACAGCTTGTGGTCTCTCAAAAATTGAAATGGAGACAAAAAAATGCCAAAAAGATAGGGCCTTTCCATTTTGAACGAAAGAAAGGGAACTCAAGCCGGATCAATGCTTTGGCAATTGGGTTGAAATCGATATTTTGCAGCAAACCACCACCGCGAATACTCCCTCGGTCGGGTACACGAAAAGGGGGGACCGGAGCCCAGAAGCCGTATAGCATAGAGAAAGGTGCTGTTATGAGTGCTGGAAAGATTAAGGTCACGGTCGGCGTCTGCGGCGGAATTGCAGCCTACAAAGCGGTAGAGCTGGTCCGCCTCCTGCAGGATGCAGGCCTTGACCCACATGTCGTCATGACCGCCGCAGCCGAGCGCTTCGTCACCCCGCTCACCTTCTCCGCCATCTCCGGCCATAAGGTCATCACTTCTCTCTGGGACGACGCCGACCCCGAGCCCGACGCCGCCATCGAGCACATCGACGAGGCTCAGACCACCCAGGCTCTCATCGTCGTCCCCGCCACTGCAAACATCCTCGGCAAATTCGCAGGAGGTCTGGCCGACGACTTCCTCACCACCCTCTACCTTGCTACCATCGCTCCCGTCATCGTGGCTCCCGCGATGAACGTCAATATGTGGAATCATCCGGCCACCCAGGCGAACCTCACCACTCTCCGCCAGCGTGGCGTTCAAATCGTCGAGCCGGGCAGCGGCTACCTCGCCTGCGGCATGATCGGCAGCGGCCGCCTCGCCGACAACTCCGCCATCGTCGCCGCCACCTTGCAAGCCCTGAAAACCACCGCACAAACAGCAATCCAAGACCTGGCTGGTGAGACCGTCCTCGTCACTGCCGGAGGCACACGCGAGGCCATCGACCCCGTCCGATTTCTCGGAAACCGCTCCAGTGGACGGATGGGCTACGCCCTCGCCGAGGCCGCCCGCCAACGCGGAGCTCGCGTCATCCTCATCAGCGCACCAACCTCCCTGCCGGCCCCGGACGACTGCGAGCTCATCAAAGTAATCTCCGCCGCCGAGATGCGGCGGGCGGTCCTCGACCGCCTCCCCGAAAGCTCGCTGCTCATCATGGCCGCCGCAGTCAGCGACTTCCGCGTCCGCCACCCGGAGCCCGAGAAGATCAAGCGCAACGGCCCGCTTCTGCTTGAGCTCGATCCCACCGAGGACATCCTCCGCGAGGCCATTGGCCTCCGCAAGCCGGGCACCCTCGTCATCGCCTTCGCCGCCGAGACCAACGACCTCCTCGTCAACGCCCGTGCCAAGCTGGAGAAGAAGGGCGCGGACGCCATCGTCGCAAACGACATCTCCGCCGCTGGCTTAGGCTTCGACTCCGAGCGCAACTCCGGCGTCTTCCTCACCCGCCATAATCAGGTCGAAATACCAGCGACGACCAAGCAAGCGATGGCCCACCGAATCCTCGACGAAGCCCTCGCCCTCAAAGCGAACCTCGCCTCCACGCTCGTTAAAGCACCCGCCCTGATTTAAAAGCTCAGCCCCAGCGACATCTGAATCTGCCGCTGACTCCCGATCGTATGGCTCACAACGCCCAGGCCAAAGGGAGCGTTGTACAGCTGCTGACCTGCGGTGGGGAACGAGTTGAAGTTTTCATTTTGAGAGACCTCGTTGCCCGGAACGTCGAAGCTGGTGGTGTTCGTAAGGTTGTAGACGTCGAAGGTGTACTTCAACGTGAAGCGCTCGGTAAACTTCGTCATCTTTACCAGCGAGGCATCCGCTCTCTTCTGGAACGCCTGCCGGAAGATGTTGCGTTGTCCTGTCGTGAAGTCTGTCTCGAAGGGATCGGTAGTCGGAATTCCACCGCTCAACGAACCAGGGGCGAGCAAAGGCACCGTAAAGCATGAGGCCTTCAAGGCTTCATCTCCCACACCAAATGCTCCTGACTTGCCCGTCACTGCGTTTTTGGCGTTGCAACCTGGAGCCAGTGGAACAATTGGATTTGTGATGCCATTGTTCGTGCTGTAGTAGACGCTGCCGACAGCGCCGGTAAAGTCGATCACACTATACGGCTGCCCGCTCTGCAAGACTGTAAGCCCGACCAGCGACCAACCATTCGCAACGTAACCTACGAGCGTGTGCTCCTTCACCAGGTTCGGAAGCCTGTAGACGTAGTTGAAGTTGATGACGTGAGTCCGATCGAAGTCCGCCGACGCATACGCATCGCGCAGGTTCAATGGGTTGTTGCCGTTGTAGAAGAGACCGAGCCCGCTCTGCTCATCCAGCGCATGCGAGTAGGTATAAGAGAGACCAACCTGCACTCCGTGGCTCATACGCTTCTCCACATGCGCCACCAGCGCATTGTAAGCAGAGACACCTGCGGCTCTGTACGAGATAGATTCCGCAGCGTATCCAACGTAAGGAACGCGATGATCGACGTTTCCGCCCTCGAAGTCGGCCATGTACTCCGAGCCGTCGGGAAGATTTGCGCCTTGCACCGTGTAGCCATAGCTGTACTTCTGGCCGTGGATGGGAGCGGAGGGATTGGCGATTCCCGGCTGGTTGAACGGCACCGGAATCACCTGATGCCGCCCCAGATTGCCGACGTAGCCGAGCTCGATCGCAAGATCGTTGCGCGGCTGCCACTGGATATCGAGAGTGTAATTAATGGTGTAGGGCAGCTTGTTCCTGCGGTCGTAGACGCCTAGCGAGATCGGCTGAGCTCCATTGTTGATCCTGGCTAGATTTGGCAGATAGTTGCTAAGGTCGGAGGCCTTGGGATTCGTCGGCGCAGCGGACTTCACATTTGTATAGGGATTCGCCAGATTTCCAGTTGAGGCGGTAGGCGCCACCGTCGGCGGAGCGAAGGAATCGCCTCCCGGCCCAAGGCCGCCGCAAGTAGGGATGAAACCGCTGTAAAGAGTAGCGGTCGGGCAGCTCTGCGCAGTGACAAACGGCAGTTGTTGATTCACGCCGAAGGGACCACCGGTCACAGTGCCAATGGCATAGCCAGGCGAGAAGTAGCTGAATAGCTCGCCGCGATCGTAGTACATGCCGGAGCCGGCACGGACGACCACCTTGCCGTGAAACGCCTCCGGCTGCCAGGCCGCACCCAGACGCGGACCGATGCCCCATTGACGACCCGTAAGCGTCGTACCGCTGACACCGCTCGTACCGTTCGTGTTATTTCCAGCGATGATGAAGCCGGGATTGACGATGGTGTCGGAGCCAGCCGAATAGCTGTAGAGGGTTGGGTCGAAGTTGAAGATGCGTCCCTCCTTCTCCGTCAGTCCGCCGTCCCAGTCATAGCGAATGCCGGCAGTGAGACTAAGCGTCGGCGTTACCTGAAACTTATCCTGCACATACAAGCCGACCTGATTCGCACGATAGTAGCGGCTGGCATTTCCTTGCAGGAAGGACGAGACATAGAAGCCGGTCGAAGAGCCGCCCGGCGTAACGTATCCTTGCGCAAACGCGCTGAGGTCGTCGGTAGCGATCGTGCCGGTGCCGGTCCGCTTGTCGATCGTATTGAGTTGCGTATAGCTATAGCTTCCACCGAAGCTGACTGTGTGTTTCCCCAACGTCCAGATCGCGTTACCCGACGGCTGAAGCCGGTTCTGGAAGACGCCGGTGTTCGACCCCTGGGCCTCCGCGTTAGGACCAATGCTCAGGATGCCGGTGGAGATACCGGCGTTGTAGGCCGCTTCGCCAAGCACGTTGACGATCGAGATGCCTGGAAAGTAAGTCGAACCAAAGGTATTGATGGAGCCCGTTCCGTACGTGCCTCCAGGAATACTCTGCGGAGTGAAGGGCTGTTCGTTGTTGGAGTAGATCTTTTCACGCAGGAAACCAAGGGACTGCGTTGTGCTGAGGTTCGATTTGACGGTGTAGGTGTTGTTGATCGAGAAGACCTGCGCGCCCGCATCCAGATGTTGCGAGAAGCCCGGAACGTTCGAGTAGGCGTAGGGCGCGATCGTCGGATCGTGCTGGTAGTAGTACTTCAGCGCGAGCGTGTCCTTGGAGTTGGCGTTGTAGTCGAGATCGGCGACTGCCATGTCTGCTGTGAAGCGTCCCGTCCCGGGAAGGAATGCGTCGAAGGCATGCGTCGGGGAGAGATGAGACGAGCCGGTGTCGTTGGGAATGAGCCACTTGCCAGGCTCGCCGGGAAGCGAAGGCGAGTTGAAGAGTTGCAGCACCAGAGGATCGACCTGCGAGGGCATCACGTTCGTATCCGAGAACTGCGCATTGATGATCGAAGCCAGACCGGCGGCGTTACGGTTGGTATCGCTTAAGCCGACAGGAACGTTGAGGAATCCATCCCCGATCTCCTGGTCGGCGACATGCAAGTGCTGATAGGACACGAACCCGAAGAGCTTGTTCTTAATGATCGGGCCACCGAAAGTTCCCCCCACGATGTAACGGTGCAGCTCGGGGTTCTTCAGGTTGGCCGGAATGGCATCGTCATTCTTGAAGAAGAAGGGTGCAGCGTTGATCCAGTTCGTTCCGCGTCGTCCATAGATGTTGCCATGGAAGACATTGGTTCCCGAAGCGGTGCTCAGATCGATGTGTGCCCCCGAGGTAGAGCCTTGGGAGGCGTCGTACATGGAGGCGTTGACGCGCACCTCCTGCAGACTCTCCGGAGCAGGAGTCGGAATGGAGTTGCCGATTGAGAGATACACCGAGGCGCTGGATTGAATCACGCCACCACCTCCGCTGTTTCCCACGCCGGTACTGTTGATCACGCGCGCTGAACCAACCTGGCTCGTACTCTTGCCATTGAAGAGGGAACTGCCGTCGACCCCGTTCAGCAGAAAGGTGTTGCTGGTGTCACGTTGTCCGTTGGCCCAGATCGGCGCATTGCCGAGACCGCTGTTGACACCCGTGCCACCGGAAAGCTCCGCATTCACTCCTGGGGAGAGAATCGCGAGGCCAGTAAAGCTGCCCGTCGGCAGAGGGATGGATTGGATCTGCGCCTGATCCAGAACGTAGCCATTCGTCGTGTCCACCGCGTTCAGGAGCGGAGTGGCCTCAATCGTAATCGACGTATTGAGGTTGCCGATCGCCAGCGCCGCATTGACCGTGGCCGTGCGATTGCCTTGCACTCCGATCGAGGGAATCTCCTGGCTTTGGAATCCATCCAGGCTGAAGGTTAGTTTGTAGCTCCCGATTGGGAGATTAGGGAACTCATAGAAGCCGTTGCTGCCAGACTTCTGGGTCCGCTTGAGTCCCGTCTGGTCGCCCACTACGGTCACTTCGGTTCCTGCCAGGATGCCACCCGTCACATCCGTGACAATACCGGTGATCCCCCCCAGCGTCTGCTGAGCCGCCGCAAATCGCGCACTCAACAAAGCAATTATGACCACCATTGAGATTCGGATGCGGGTGTGAAGACGGGTAGACATCAAGATCTCTCCTGAGAAGCTCTGGGTTGGAGTGAGTAGAAAAAAGGCGAGCGGGATCAGCGCTTATAAAACGGGGAGTCGGATTTGCAACGAAAAACGGGGAGATGTAAAAACGCTAAAACCACTCGTTCAAACGAACAGCAGTGATCCTAACAACGGATCCAAATGGAAATTGAGGTTTCGATTCCCACCATACCGCATACTCTTTTCGTTGGCGAGGAATTAATTAAGGTCCACCATTGAAGATCTCTGTGAGTTCATGCCGCCAAAAAAAATTTGACGGAGGAGATTGCACCTCTCTTTCACGCCGATCCAGACGTATTTCCGGGATCGGCTGGCGAGACGTATCTTTGCCCCTGTATCGTTACTTTCTTAAGCATCAAAGCCTTACCCGGAGCCCGAACTTCATGTCGAACCTTTGTACGCGCATCTTACTGACTCTCCTTGTTGTCCCATGCATCCCTGCCGCCCTCGCACAGACCACCCTTAGCGAACCAACCGTGCTCGTCGACATCGACCACCGCGACGCCCTTAGCCTTAATGGCGACTGGCACTACATCGTCGACCCCTACTTCGGCGGCCTCTACAGCTTCCACCGCGAGATCAAGAAGGACGGCTACTTCATGGACGCCGATCCTGCCTCCGCCAAAGCCGGCCCCATCGAATACAACTTCGCCAAGTCTCCCATCCTCAAGGTTCCGGGAGACTTCAACACCCAGCACGACTCCCTCTTCTATTACGAAGGTCCCCTCTGGTACGAGCGCAAGTTCGACTTCACCCCCAAGGCCGCCAGCCGCGTCTTCTTCCACATCGGCGCTGCGAACTACCGCGCCAAGCTCTGGGTCAACGGCCAACACATCTGCGATCACGAGGGCGGTTTCACTCCCTTCGACTGCGAGGTCACGCAGGTCGTTAAGCCCGGCCAGAACTCCGTCGTCATCAACGTCGACAACACACGCATCGCCGACGGCGTGCCCACCCTCAACACCGACTGGTGGAACTACGGTGGGCTCACCCGTGACGTCTCCATCCTCTCCGTCCCCGAAGCCTTCGTCGACGACTACGAACTCCACCTCGACCGCGCGACCCGCACCAAGATCGAGGGCTACGTCCACGTCGAACACGCTACGTCGGGAACCAAGGTCCACCTCACCATCCCCGAGCTCAAGGTCGCAGTAGACGCGACCACAGACGCTGCAGGCCGCGCCGCCATTGCACTTACTCCGCAGAACCTCGAGCTCTGGTCCCCCGAGACCCCCAAGCTGTATAAGGTCACCATCGCATCCGGATCCGACACCCTCACCGACGACATGGGCTTCCGCACCATCGAGACGCGGGGCACTCAAATCCTCCTCAACGGCAAGCCCGTCTTCCTCCGCGGCATGTCCGTGCACGCCGAAGCGCCGTACCGCACCGGCCGTGCTAACACCGAGCAGGATGTCACCACCCTCATCACCTGGGCGCAAGAGCTGGGTTGCAACTTCCTCCGTCTCGCCCACTACCCCCACGACCAACGCATGACCCGCGCCGCCGACCGCATGGGCGTCCTCATCTGGAGCGAGATTCCTACCTACTGGGCGCTTCACTTCGACGACCCTGCAGTCCTCGCCAAGGCTCAGCAGCAGCTCCGCGAGAACATCCGTCGCGACCGCGACAAAGCCTCTGTCATCCTCTGGTCTGTCGCCAACGAGACACCCAACACACCGGCCCGCACAACCTTCCTCTCCACGCTCGCCGCCAACGCCCACGAGCTCGATCCTACCCGCCTCGTCACCGCCGCGCTGTTGGTTCGCGCCGAAGGCCATACGGAGAGCGGCGACTCGCACGTCAAGCCGGGCGAACCCAACGTCAAGATCGTCGACGATCCGCTCGGCAAGGCCCTCGACGTCATCGGCGCAAATGAATACATCGGCTGGTACGAGAAGACTCCTGAAGACGCTGCAAACACTGTCTGGAAGATCGCCTACGACAAGCCACTCATCATGAGCGAGTTCGGTGGCGATGCGCGCTTCGGTCTGCATGGCTCCGAACACGAGCGCTGGACCGAGGAGTACCAGTCCAACATCTACCGTAACCAAATCGTCATGCTCAACAAGATCCCTCAGCTTCGCGGCATGAGCCCCTGGATCCTCATGGACTTCCGCTCTCCTGTCCGCGTACTGCCTGGCGTCCAGGACAACTTCAACCGCAAGGGCCTCATCTCCCCCGAGGGCCAGAAGAAGCAAGCCTTCTTCATCCTGCAGAAGGCCTACAAAGACAAAACCCTCGGTAAAGCCGAATAGAGTCAGCCAAAGCCAACTAACTTACGCCCCTTCGCGGCGCATCGCGAAGGGGCAACCTGTTAGTACACAGCTACCACGACCGCCTGCCTGGCTCCAACCTCCACCCGCACTTCCCCTCCATACACCCTCACCCTACTGTCCTTCCCCCATAACACCTCCGCCCGCCCACAACCCTCAAGAGAAGTATTCGCAACCGGAGCCGTTACACTCTCCGCAGCATCGCCATTGTTCACGACCACCATCACCCGCTGCCGATCGTTCCCCGCGACACATCCAGCCTGCAACCCAACTCCGCGCACGAACACCATTACCCCGGCCTTCGCCTCTAGCACCTGCTCCTCGCCGCTCTGCAACTCAACACGAGCAGCCCTTAGCTTCAGCAAGCCCTTCACCCAATCGAAGATCTCAGCCTGCTCCGGCGTCCGTCCCGCGGCGACAAAGGCACTCGCGCTACTCCCCGCAAACCCTCCCGGAAAGTCCCTGCGGTTGTCCGGGTCTTCTCCCCCCTGCATGGCAATCTCGTCGCCCGAGTAGATCTCCGGCATCCCCCGCATCGTCGTCAGCACCACGAACGCCTCCTTCAAGCGAGCCGGCGTCGCGCCCTTCTCGCCCATGAACCGTGCCATGTCGTGATTCCCCAGAAACGGCGCCAGCCGCTCCGGATGCGGATACAGCGCATCCAGCCGCAACACCTCCGCCAGCTTCGTCATCGGAGCGTCCTTCAGAAAAACCTCCCGCAGCGCAAAGTGGCTCGGAAAGTCGAACGGCGTATCCAGCCCTGTATCCACGCCATTCCGCACCACACCTCCCGCGAACGCCGACGTAATCGTCGCATCCGGATTGAACACCTCACCCACCGTGGTCAGCCGCGGATACAGCCCATGCAGCTCCGCATGAAACCCTTGCCAAAACTCCCGCCCCACATACGGAAACGTATCGATCCGTAGACCATCCGCGCTCGTCTCCTCCACCCACCACACCGCATTCTGCGTCAGATACTGCGCCACCGCAGGGTTCTCCTGATTCATATCCGGCAGCGTATTCGCGAACCACCCCTCCGTCACATTCTTCTGGTCCCGCCACGCCGCATGAGGATCGGTCAGCGGCCGAAACTCCCCCTGCGCCACTGTATGATTCGCCTTCGTCCCATGAAACCAGTCCTCTGTCGGCGAGTCCTCGACCCACGGATGCTTCGCGCCCACATGGTTCGGCACCGTATCCAACACCAGCTTCATCCCGCGCCCGTGCAGCGCCGTCGCCAGCACCTTCAGATCCTCCAGCTTCCCAAAGTGTTCATCCACCGCATACATATCTGTCGCGCCATACCCGTGATAGCTCTGCGCCTCATGATTCTGATACACCGGCGTGATCCACACCGCCGTCACGCCCAGCTCCTGCAGATAGTCCAGATGCTGCAGGACCCCACGCAGATCGCCCCCATGCCACCCACGAGCCTTCGCCTTCTCATCGGCCATATCGCCAGCTTGCATGTCGTTCGTCGTATCCCCATCCGCGAACCGATCCGTCATGATCAGATACACCACGTCCTTCGAAGAGAATCCCGCAAACCCACTCGACGCGGCCTTCCGCTCCTCGAACCGATACTCCACCTTCGCCGTCTCACCCCGAGCAACCGCACTCAACTCCACCGTCTCCGCCTTCTCCGGAGAACCACTCAACCAAACCTGCGCCCAATGCCCATTCGCTGACACCGTCGTCCGCTCTACCTTTAGCTTGCGGTCGCTCAAGCGAAACGTCGCTCCATCAAGATGCTCGCCCTGCACCAGCAACATCGCCTTCGGCATACGCGCCCACCAGTTCGGCGGATCGACCTTCGTCATCACCGGCGCCTGCGCCCATAGTCCAACCGTGCCAATCAACACTCCCAGACCAACCATCCACCTGCAAACAATCACAGCGCCCTCACTTCTATTCATTCCATCCACTCAAAAGAAAAGGCGCCGCGCCTTCGAAGCCGCGGCGCCCATGATCACGCCGTAGCCTAGAACAGGAAACGAACCGCCATCTGCAACTGGCGCTCCGTAGCCTGCCGTGTCGATTGGATCTGACCGACCGTGGCATTCCCTGCATTCGTATCCGGATTCGTGAACTGCGGCGTATTCGTAATGTTGAACGCCTCCGCCCTCAGCTCCGCCTTCAGCCGCTCCGTCAATGGCAGCGTCTTGAACAGCGAGACATCTCCCGTAGCAAAACCCGGCCCGTAGAACTGATTCCGTGACGTGTTGCCCTCCTGCCCTGCGGGTGGCTGCACAAAGTTATTCACGATCCACTGGCCCTTGACGCTGTGCGGCTGCTGCACCGGTCCCGTCGTGCTCGCACGCAGACTGTAGTTGCCGTTGCTCTGGTTGAAGAGAACGCTGAAGGGCGTGCCCGTCTCAACCTGTACCAGCGCATTCAACTGCCATCCACCCACCACGGTATCCAGACCTCGGTTCAGATGCGACGCGAACATCCGGCCTCGTCCAAACGGAAGATCGTACACCGCGCTCGACACGAACACATGCCGCTGATCGAGGGTAGAGTTGCCCTTATTCAAGCGTGTGTCATACGGATACAGTTGGCTCACCGCGGAAAAACCGATGAACCCATCGGAGTTATCGATGTTGTGCGACCAAGTATACGAAGAGGTAAATGTCAGCCCCTTCGCTGCACGGTAGGTCAACTGCGCCTGCAGACTGTTGTAGTGCGACGTCCCGTTGTTTTGGTTGTAGACCACCTGTCCCAGATTCGGAAAGCGGTTCGGTGCGCTCGCCGGCGCGCCTAGCGGCTTGTTGTTGAAGTTGTATCCCGTCGCAAGGTGGTCGCTCTTGTTACCTACGAACGCGACACTCATCACCAGGTTCCTCGCCACCTCTTGCTGCACCTGCAGGTTGTACTGCTGCACCGCGGGAAGCTGCTTATTACGATCCGTCGCAAACACGTTCACACCAGCCGGAGGATTCTGTGGATCGAAGTTCGGAAATCCCGGCAGCGGCAACGGATTCGTGGCCAACGTATTGTTGTTATTGTTCAGCGGACTCTGACCCGTAAACGTAATGCGATATCCACTCGCTGCCGTATAGCTCACGCTTCCACCAAACGGCACCTGCTGGCCGAACTGGTTGTCGATGCCGCCGCGATCCAGGAAGTAGAAGATGCCGTAGCCGCCGCGCAGAACCGTCTTGCCCGTCCCGTATACGTCGTACGCAAATCCGATACGTGGAGCGACGTTGTTGTAGTCCGTATTCACGATGCTACGCGGAACGCCATTCACTCCCGCCAGATCGATCGTGCCGGTCACCGGGTTCAACGCCGACTGCCGATTATGCTCCTCTGTCGGATACGTAATAATGTCGTACCGTATGCCGAGGTTCAACGTAAGACGCTGCGTAATCTTCCAGTCGTCCTGCGCGAAGGCTCCTACCTCATAGTTGCGCGTCCCAAAGAAGCCGCTCTGCGCGCCGATGCTGTAGTTATCGATGAATCCAGCCAGCAGCTCCGACACCTGGTATCCGGTGAAGTCACCATTCGCGATCTGGAAGAATCCCTTGCCCGCGATAGGGCGGAAGAACGCTACCTCGCGTCGAATCCCATTCCCACCGACCTTGAACGTATGCCTGCCGCGAACATAAGAAAGCGCGTCATTCAACTGGTACGTGTTCTCCGGCACCGCATACGTACCATAGTCTCCGGTGTACTCCAACTGGTTGTTGTTTCCACCAATCAATGCGCCACCCCCGAGGTTCGCGTTGCGGTTCGCATTCACGATGCCGAGGTTCGCCGAGATCGGAACATTGCTAAAGACCGGCTGATTCGTAAACGTATAGCGAACGTATCCGGCACGAAACTCATTAACCATATTCGGAGTGAAGATGTGCGTCTCACCCAGTGCATAGCCTCGTCCATGTACGTTGTTCGAACCCGATCCGAATCCGGCCGGCAGCAGCGGCAGGCGCGAAGTCCTGGTGAAGTCGCTGTTGTCATACGAGAACCGCGCAAAGAACTGATCCCGCCCGCCGATCTTGTAGTCCAACCGTGCGTCGAACGTATTCGCGTGCCGCACATCCTTCCGAATCGTCCGGTAGTTATTCTGCGTTCCATTCGCAACACCCGGAATGTTGGGCAACGGATAAGCATTCAGATAGTTGATCGCCGCCTTGTTCTGCCGTGCAGTCGGAATGATATTGCCGACGAACGGTGCGCAAGTCTGCGGGTCGTAGATAAACCCGTTCGTCGTACCCACGGGCGCACCCGTCACCGCACCCGCTGCCGGTGTGCAGAACTGTGGAGCCTGCGTCGTGCCCTGGTTGTAGAGCTCGCTGAAATTACCGGTCCGCATCAAGGCGGTGGGAACCGTGATGAGCTCGGGATTTAGCGGCTGGCTCTCTCTGAGCCCCTGGTAGTCACCAAATAAGAATAAGCGATTGCGAAGCAGCGGCATTCCCAGCGAACCGCCAAACTGATTCCGCTTGAACGGGAGCACCGGTGTCGCGCTCGCACCCGCGAACCGGTAGTTCGGACTCGCATCAAACAAGCTGCTGCGCGCAAACTCAAAGGCCGATCCGTGAATCTGGTTCGTGCCCGACTTGATCGACGTCTGGACGATCGCGCCGCCCGCCCGTCCGAACTCCGCCGGAGCCACGCTTGAGTTCACCCGAAACTCCTGCGTCCCCTCCACGTTCGGGAAGAACTCCAACGTGTTCACCAGAGACTCGTTGTTGTCCACGCCGTCCAGGATAAAGTTGTTCGCCTGCGGCCGCAGTCCGTTGTTCGAGAGCGACCCGCCTCCATTCGTCGAGTTGCGGAACGTCTCCGCATCTCCATTTACACCGCTCGCCCCATTGCCGTAGTTCCCCCGAGTCACACCTGGAGCCAGCAACGCCAACTGGGTAAAGTTACGTCCATTCAGAGGAAGCTCCGTCACCTGCCGGCCGGCGATCACCTCGCCTGTCGACGACGTGGACAGGTCCACCGGCGGCGCGGCATCCGTCACCTCGACCACCGTGTTCGCCTCTCCTGCCGCCAGATGGAAGAGGACGTTCTGCACCTGCGACACCTGCAGATCGAAGTTTTGGGTCGTCGTCTCAAACCCAT
Source organism: Granulicella sp. dw_53 (assembly GCF_018449545.1). Classification (GTDB taxonomy): domain Bacteria; phylum Acidobacteriota; class Terriglobia; order Terriglobales; family Acidobacteriaceae; genus Edaphobacter. The sequence continues at coordinate 39,329 of NZ_JAAVUR010000006.1, forward strand.
CCTTCGCCGCCACGATCTTGTAATGCCCCCGGGATACCGCCGAGAAGTTGAACGAACCATCCGGACCGGCGGTCTGCTTCAGTTCGTTTCCGTTCTCCGAGTTCGTCAGGGTTACGGCGGCTCCCGGAATCAGTGCGCCCGTAGAGTCCGCCACCGTCCCGGTCACACGACCTGTATCGGTCTGCGCCACACCGCTTCCAATACTGGTCATCGCGAGAGCCAACACCGCGAATCCCATCAAAAAAGTCTTGCCGATACCGTGAAATTTGTTCTGGGCTACTGCCCGGGCTATCCTGCCCAAATCTGCGAACGCTGCCATGTTGCCTCCAAAGCGCCCATCTCTCGCCTGCGACTATCAATCCAAAAGAGGAATGGGCTGCGCGGAGAACCATCGCGGTTGCATTCGTCCCTTCGCAATCCTTTAGAGTTCGTTTCTCCTTCAATTTTGCTTCTCCTGATAAATGCCGTTATTTCAATGAGATGATTCGAGCCTTCAACGCATTAAAATGGAGGATAAGACTTTGGGGCTCTTCGAATCCAGAAGGAGTGTCGGCCAAAAACGGTTTTGATTCCCTCGAAGGAACCGCATCGTAGGCACTTACTCCCGAATCAAACCAGTGTTACAGTCGTCATCCAGAGGTCGTCGCATGTCCCCTACCGTCGAGAGCCCGTCGCGGGTCCTTTTCGGTCTCTTCGAGGCTGATCTACAAACCGGAGAGCTATGGAAGGCTGGCAAGCGAATCAAGATTCAAAGCCAGCCCTTTAAAGTCCTGACCGCGCTCCTCGAGCGTCCCGGTGAAGTTGTCGCCCGCGAAGATCTTCAACTCCGCGTCTGGGGCAAAGACACCATCGTCGACTTCGACCACTCCCTCGGCACCGCCATTAATAAGATCCGCGAAGCCCTCAGCGATACCGCCGACAATCCCCGTTTCGTCGAGACCCTGGCCCGCCGTGGCTACCGCTTCATCGCCCCGGTCACCTACCCGCCTTCGCCTCAGCCCCAGCTCCAGCCCGTCCGGCTCCCCCTCGTTCCCGGCGAAATAACAGCCATACAAAATCCACCCTCCGCGCAATCTTTCCCAGACACACCAGCTTCTGCTACCCCAATCTCTCTTCCGGACGCCCACGGTCTCGCAGGCAATCGCATCCTCCTTAATACAGGAGCACTCGTTCGCTGGGGCGCCACTGTAGCCACTATCCTCTCTGCCGCAGCAATCGGCTTCTTCTTCGGCACGCGCAACATATCTCCCAAGCCTTTACACATCAACCAGATAACACACTCCGGCCGCATCTCCCCGGGCGCGCCCGCAATGGAGAGCCTCCCTGCTACCGCAACCGACGGGGTCCGTATCTTCGCCTCCGTCATAGAGAACGGACGCGCCGCTCTCTCCCAGATCTCGGTCAACGGAGGCGAGATCCAACTGCTCCCCATCCCCAGCGAGATCGCCGCTCCTTCTCTCGGAGACCTCTCACCGGATGGCTCCAAACTACTGCTGCGAAGCCACTTATCCCCAGAGTCCGAACAAGCTCTCTGGATCGTCCCCACCGGCGGAGGCAGCGCCCTGCGTCTGGCCAACATTCTCGCCCATGACGCTACCTGGATGCCCGACGGCAAAAGCATCCTCTACGCCAACGGAAACGATCTGTTCCTGACCCACGTAAACGACGGCAGTCAAACCAGTTACGCTAGTCTCCCGGGTCGCGCCTTCTGGCTCCGCTGGTCCCCCGACGGACAGATCCTCCGCTTCACCATTCTCGACCCTATTAGTCACACCCTCTCCCTTTGGGAGCTCCCCGCCGGTTACCACGCTCCTCACCAGATCCTCGCTAATTGGACCAATCCAGCCACCGAGTGCTGCGGCACCTGGACCTCTGACGGTACCTCCTACGTCTTCCAGTCCTCCCACGACGGCACCTCCGACCTCTGGCGTCTCAAAGGCAAAAGCACCGGAAACCCCGAGAAACTCACCAACGGCCCCCTCAGCTACGAGGCACCCGTTGCCGCCCGAAACGGCCACGGGATCTTCTTCCTCGGAGTCGATACCCACTCTGAACTAAAACGATTTCTAGTTGATAAGAAAGAATTTATACCCGAGAGAACCTTTCTCGTCGACGCCAGCCGGATCGATTACTCCAGAGATAAGAAATGGGTCGCCTGGACCGATCCCGACGGCCGTCTCTGGCGCGCCCGCATCGACGGAACCGAAAAACTCCAGCTCACTCGCGACTCCCTCACTGTCTTCCTGGCCCACTGGTCCCCCGATGGAACTCGTCTCGCCCTCATGGCCCATGAGCCCGGTAAGGCCTGGCAGATCTATCTGATAACCGCCGACGGAGGCAGCCCAGAGCACCTTCTCCCTGAAAACCGCAACCAGGCCGACCCCTCCTGGTCTCCCGATGGAAACTCCCTCGTCTTCGGTCGCGTTCCCGACCTCATGGGCAAAGAGAACGGCGCACGCAACATGCAAATCCTCAATCTCCGTACCCGAAAACTGGAGGAGATCCCAGGTTCCGAGGGCATCTTCAGCCCCCGCTGGTCTCCTGACGGAAGATTCATCGCCGCTCTCTCCCTCGACCAGAGCCGCCTCTTTCTCTTTAACACCGACAGCCGTACCTGGAAGATCCTCGCCGAGACCAGCGTAGCCGACCCCGTCTGGAGCAGCGACAGCAGATCAATCTTCATCCACGCCTTCATGGATGAAACCCAGCCGATCTATCGCGTCTCCGTTCCCGATGGCCGCCTCGAATCCATCGCCAGCCTGGCCAACTTCCGCACCGGCGACACTGCGGACTACTTCTTCAGCGGCATTACCCCGGACAATACCCCTCTGGTCCGCTCCCGCAGCTCCACTGGAAACCTCTACTCCCTGGATCTCGACGGGAAATAAGCCTGTTCCCCTATTTAATGCGGCACTCCATGCTACTCATTCAAAAAGGCTTACAAGATGACACAAAAATGAGCCACAAAAGGTTTTCCTTGCATTGTGACTACCCTGCCAGATAACGTTCTTTGATCCAATGCGCGCGTCTGCTCTCCTCCTTCTCTCCGTTCTCTCGTCGTCAGTGATTGCGGCCGCTGCTTCGGCAAAGATTAAATCCCTCCCCAACGGCGTGCAGGCCACGGCCAGCGGCACCACCGTTCAGATCACCGCTCTCCGCGATGACGTTCTCCGCGTCCGAATCGGCCAGGACGGTAAGCTGCCCGAAGACGCCTCGTGGGCCGTCCTCCCTGCCTCCCGCACCTCCTCCATCCACGTCTCTCCCGATGCCACCGGTTTCCACACCGCCTCCCTCCAGGTGACGTTGGACCCCACGCTCCGCCTCACCGTCTCCGACCTCGCCGGCCACATCCTCCAGCAGGACTCCGAACCCATCCTCTGGCACGGCACCGGATTCAGGGTCACCAAGCAGAAGGACCCCGCCGACCACTTCTTCGGCCTCGGCGACAAACCCGGTCCCCTCGACCGCGCCGGCCAGTCCTTCACCATGTGGAACACGGACGCCTTCGGCTGGCAGGAGTCCACCGATCCCATCTACAAGAGCATCCCCTTCTTCATCGACCTCCGCGCCGGCCGCGCCTTGGGAGTCCTCTTCGACAACACCTGGCGCACCTCCTTCGACTTCGGCAAAGACGCCCCCGGTCAATACACCTTCAGCGCCCCAAACGGTCCCGTCGACTACTACCTGCTCTACGGACCGACGCCGAAACAGGTCGTCGAGACCTACGCCTGGCTCACCGGTCCCACCCCCCTGCCGCCGCTTTGGACCCTTGGCTTCCAGCAGTCGCGCTACAGCTACGTACCGGAGTCCAAAGTCATCGAGATCGCCGACCGTCTTCGCGCCGACCACATCCCCTCCGACGCCATCTATCTCGACATCGACTACCAGAAGAGCAATCGCCCCTTCACCGTCGACACCGACAAGTTCCCTCACTTCCAGCAGATGATCCAGGACCTGGCGCAGAAGAACTTCCACATCGTCGCCATCACCGACCTCCACATCGCCCATCTTCCCAACGCCGGATATACCCCCTACGACACCGGCACCGCAGGCGACCACTTCGTAAAGAATCCCGATGGCACCACCTACGTCGGCCCCGTCTGGCCCGGCCCCTCGGTCTTCCCCGACTTCACCCGCAAGGCCAGCCGCGACTGGTGGGGCACCCTCTACCAGGACTTCACCCGGCAAGGCGTCGCAGGCTTCTGGAACGACATGAACGAGCCCGCCGTCTTCACCTACCCCACCAAGACCATGCCGGATAACATCCAGCACCGCATCGACGAGCCCGGCTTCCAGACCCGCACCACCAGCCATCTCGAGGTCCATAACATCTACGGCCTGGAGAACTCCCGCGGCACCTACGAGGGTCTGCTCTCCCTCCAACCCGACCAGCGTCCCTTCGTCCTCACCCGCGCCAGCTACGCCGGAGGCCAACGCTACGCCGCCACCTGGACCGGCGACAATAGCTCCACCTGGAACCACCTGCGCATGTCCGTCCCGCAGATCGTCAACCTCGGGCTTAGCGGATTCGCGATGACCGGCGCCGACGTCGGTGGCTTCGCCGGCTCTCCCTCCCCCGACCTCCTCACCAAATGGCTCGAGCTAGCCGCCTTCCAGCCCATCGACCGTGACCACGCCGCCAAAGGCACCCGCGACCACGAGCCCTGGGTCGACGGCCCCGAACACCTCGCCATCCGCCGCCGCTACATCGAAGAGCGTTATCGCCTCATGCCCTACCTCTACACCGTGGCCGAGGAGATGTCCCGCACCGGCCTGCCCATCATGCGTCCCCTCTTCCTCGAATTTCCCCAGGCCACCAACGACGGCCATCCCATCGATCTCGACGCCGGCAGCGAGTTCCTCTTCGGTCCCAGCCTGCTCATCGCACCCAATCCTTCCCCCGAGGAGGTCGCACCCTACGAGGTCCATCTTCCTCCCGGAGTCTGGTACGACTACTGGACCGGCGCACGCCTCGACCGCCGTGCCCTGACCGCCGCCCGCGACCTCGAACAGCGCGACGCCAAGCAGCCCAACAAGCCCCTCCTCGTCACTCCCACGCTCGCGGATCTCCCCGTCTACGTCCGCGAAGGCACGATCCTTCCCATCTCACCGTTAACCCAAAGCACCAATGAAGTCCCCAACGGCCCGCTCACCCTGCGAGTCTATCCCGGCCAGCACTGCAGTGGCGATCTCTATCAGGACGATGGCAAATCCTTCGCCTTCCGCACCGGCTCTTACCTTCGCATACATCTCTCCTGCACTGAGAATCCTGACGGCAGCCTAGCGCTCCATATCGACGCTCCCCAAGGCTCGTTCGCGCCATGGTGGAAACAGATCCGCATCGAAGCCTACGGGTGGACCCCCACGAGCCGCACCGCCACAACACCGCAGGGAGCGCAACCGCTCCAACAGTCCGGCGCGGCGTGGACGTTGACCATTCCTGCTGTCACCACGGCTACTGAACTCGTCCTCCGATAAGTAACTCGATAGATTCTTTGCAGAGCAGATATTGAGCTTTGAGGACAACCTCGTCTCTAGCTAAGGCATCGTTTGAGTAGGCGAACTACACTCTGAGACATTCACCTGTGGATCTCCTTCGCGAAGGCCCCGCTGCGACAAATACCAGCGCCCGCTGGTACGAGCCGAATGCCCGGTTCGCGGTAATAAAAGACTCGAAAAAAAGAATCACCTGTGTGCCGATCGTCCCAGCACGCCTTTTGGAGACTTATGCGCAACGTATCCCCTCTCGCTATTTTTTCCCGCGCCTTCAAGCTGCTCTCTAGCCTTCTGCTCCTGTCCCTCGCGATCCCGGCCTTTGCGCAGTACGGCGCAAGTCTCTCCGGCTCGGTTCAGGACGCTACAGGTGCAATCATTCCAGGCGCCACCGTCACCCTGACCAATACCGCCACTAACCAGACGCAGACAACGACCTCCACCGCGGATGCCGGCTTCTATCATTTCGGATCGCTGCCCCTCGCGAGCTACACTGTCGTCGTCAGCGCGAACGGCTTCCAGAACAACTCCCTAAGTGTCTCTCTCGACTCCCAGAGCCCCCGCAATCTCAACGTCACCATGCAGCCCGGATCGAGCCACGACTCCATCACCGTCACCGCTGATGAGATTCCCGCCCTGCAGACCGGCGACGCCAGCATCGGCGCGACCATCAGCAGCGCCGAGATCCAGCGCATTCCCACCTTCGGCGCCAATCCCTACGAACTTCTCCGCACCGCCCCCGGCATCAACGGCGATGCAGCCCGCGCGGGCAACGGCACCGCCAACTTCCTGCCCAACGGAGCGGGCCCAGGCGGCTCCTCCTCCGGCATCTTCCAGACCGAGAACCAGACTCAGATCTCCGCCGACGGCCAGCGCGTCGCCAACAACAACTACATGCTCGACGGAGTCAGCGTGAACTCCCTGAGCCACGGCGGCTCGGCAGTGGTAACGCCAAACACCGAGGCCGTCGGCTCGCTCAACGTCATCTCCACCTCCTACGACGCCTCGCAAGGCCGCAACACCGGCGCGCAGATCATGTCCATCACCAAGAGCGGCACCAACGACATCCACGGCTCGCTCTTCTTTCTCTACGACGAACCCGGGCTCAACAGCTTCAACAAGTGGGGCGGTCCCACCGGAGGCCCACCTCTAAAGGTCACCAATAAGCAACGGACCTACGCCGCCTCCATCGGCGGACCCATCGTCAAGAACAAGCTCTTCCTCTTCGCCTCCTATCAGGGCTTCGGACAAAGCACCGCCGGAACCGCGGTAGGCTGGGTCGAGACCGATCAGTACCGCGCTGCAGTTCAGGCAGCGCGCCCCGGCAGTGTCACCTCGCAGATCTTCGGTAGCGCGGGCATTCAACCTCGCATCACCGGCCACCTGACTCGTGACTGCACCGACTACGTAGCCAATCCCAGTCAGTATCCCGGCCAGGGACTGACCAATGGCCCCTGGTGCCGGGCTGTCAACGGTGGCATCGATATCGGCTCCCTTACGGCCGGAGGCGCATCGCAGATCGGCGTCTATCCCAATCTCAATCGACCCGGACCAAATCAGGCAAGTCCGCGGGAGGTAGGGAACGGCCTCGACAGTCAGGCCGACCTTCAATACGTGGCATTAGCCATTCCCGGCCATAGTCGCGGCAACCAGTTCAACGGACGCGTCGACTATCAGGCGACCCAGAAGGACCTCATCGCAGGCAGCATCTATGTAACCAAGCTCGACAGCTATGGCTCGGCTAATCTCAACTCCCGCCTTCAAGGCGACGTGCCCTTCAAGCCTCTGAACTCCGCTGGCACACTCATCTACATCCACACTTTCTCCCCGTCATTGATTAATGAACTCCGTGGCAACGTCACTCGCTTCTTCGACAACGGCATCGCCGACGGCGGAGGCATCGTCAACTTCGGCATCCCCGAAGCTCACACCGAGAGTCTTCCTGTAAACGAGATTCAATTCGGTCTCCCGCAAGGCCGGGGAAGCTTCTTCGCCCAGAACACCTACGAAGTCCGCGACACCGTCAGCAAGACCTTCGGTAGTCACGTCCTCCGAATGGGAGTTGAGATTCGCCGCGAGCAAGACAACGACAACCCTGTGATCGCAGCCACGCGTCCGGTCTACTCCTTCCAGGGTCTGTGGAGTCTGGCGAATGATGCACCCGTCTTCGAGGGCATCACCGCTAACCCGAATACCGGAGGCGCACCTGCTATCGCCAACTACCTGCGATCAGAGAACTACGCCGCCTTTGTGCAGCACGATTGGAAGGTCACTCCTCAGCTCACCATCAACTCCGGTCTTCGCTGGGAGCTATTTACTCCGATACGCAACGCTGGCTCCCGGTTGAACTACCCCGTCCTCGGACCCGCCGGCAACGAACTCGCAGGCATGACCCTGGTGCCTCGCAATCATCTCTGGAACACGCAGTACAAGAACTTCGGACCGAAGGTTGGCTTCGCCTACAACCCCACGCAACTCTCTGGCAAGATGGTCCTCCGCGGAGGATTCGCTCTCGCCTATAACCACCTCGACTTCGCGCTCTTCAACACCGCGCAGCAGGACAACGGCCCGAACCTGGCGAACTACAACCTCTGCTGCGGCGACTCCAGTTCGCCTCGCGCAGGCGGAATTATCAAGTACTCGGTCGGGACAAGTAACTCTCCCACCAGCTTTCCTGCGAACCCTGCACTCGCCACTGGCACCGGAGCAAACGGCTTTCCCAATCCCTACGGCGTCGACGGTAGCGGAAACCCCATCTACCCCAGCATCGAGATCTACGGAGCCTTCCCCCGAACCCAGGTTCCTTACAGCTATCTCTACTCCCTGGAGACGCAGTTCGAACTGCCCGCCCAGATGACCACCACCATCGGATATGCAGGTAGCCTCGGGCGTCACTACGCTCGTCTCGTGCGCCAGGGCTTCATCTATCCTACTGGCGGGCCTGTGGGCGGTAACGTCTACATGGCTCAGACCGACTCCGTCATGTCATACAACGGTTTGAACGTCCGGCTCGAGCGGCGCATGAAGAGCAACTTCACCGCCTCCGTAAACTACACCTACTCCAAGAGTCTCGATCAGGTCTCGAACGGAGATCAATCCAACTCCAACGCTAACCAAACCGATCCCGCCCACAATCGTACCGAGTACGGCCCGTCGGACTATGACAGCCGCCATCGCATCACCGGCACCGCACTTTGGGAGCTTCCTCATGTACGCTCCAATAACTTCTTGGTGAAGGCAGCCGCCAACGGCTGGCAGATCAACGGAATCGCGACGTACCACACCGGCTTCCCCTACACCCCGGTTGTGCCTAACCTCCAGCAGGTAGGATCGAATCCGAACTCCGACGTCCCCAATCCCGTTCGCCCATTGGGTTACAACGGAGGTGCTGGAACCAGTTGCTCCAACGACGCCTTCAAGAATGGAACAAATTTTGTCGGAGGCGGAGCGCAGTACTTCAACATCAACCTTCCCGTCGACGCTAACGGCAATACCATCAAATCTGCCTACGCCCCCGGCATCGGACGCAACAGCTTCCGCGGCCCATGCTACGTCGACGTCGACCTCAGCGCTGCCAAGGAGATCAAGTTCCAGATGTACGCCCGCACCGCTCTCCTTCGTTTTCAGGCTAACGCCTTCAACGCCTTCAACATCCTCAGCTTGCAGCCCATCACCAACGGCAACGCCAACGCGGGGGCAAACATTACCAGCGCCAACTTCGGCGAGTCTCAGGGTGCAAATGCTGGGCGCGTCATCGAGTTCCTCGCACGCTTTCAATTCTGATCGGAACAATTCTCGACAAGCCCCTGGGAACCCAAACTCCCAGGGGCTTCATCTCATTAACAACACGTAAAGTATGTACAGACGCTCGGAGTTACATATGAAGTCGTTGCACCCCGCCTTACTAGCATTGGTTCTCCTGTTCGCCCCCTTCACCTCGCAAACCTCTGCCGCTCAGGCTGGCGCCCCGAATCAAGTGAATCTCACCATCGACACCAAAGCCCCTACGACTCCATTCCCACACTTTTGGGAGCAGGTCTTCGGCTCCGGCCGCGCCGTCCTCTCTCTTCGCGAGAGCTATCGCAACGACCTCCGCACTGTAAAGCAAGCCACCGAGCTCAACGCCGTACGCTTCCACGGCATCTTCATGGATGACTTAGGCCTCTACGACCCTGACCGCAAGCCCATCAAGTTCGCGCAGATGGCAAACTCCAACGCGACGACTCCAGAGTCATCCGACATCGGGAGCTATAACTTCTCCTACGTCGACCAGATCTACGACGGCCTGCTCGCCAACGGCGTCCGCCCTTTCGTCGAGCTCAGCTTCATGCCCAAGAAGATGGCGGCCGATCCCGCCGCCTTGCACGCCTTCTGGTACAAGCAGAACGTCTCCCCACCCAGCGACTACAAGCTTTGGGATGCCATGATCACCGCCTTCGCCCAGCACCTCATCGAACGCTATGGAATCAACGAGGTCTCCACCTGGTCCTTCGAAGTATGGAACGAGCCCAACATCGACTTCTGGGCCGGCAACCCCAAACAACCCACCTACTTCGAGCTCTACGACCACACCGCACTCGCCCTCAAAAAAGTCAGCACCCGCATCCGCATCGGTGGCCCTTCCACAGCACAGGCCGCATGGGTCACCGTTTTCCTCGCTCACTGCAAAGAGAAAAACATCCCCGTAGACTTCGCCTCCACCCACGTCTACGCCAACGACACCGCCAAAGACGTCATGGGAACCGACGAGCAGATTCCCCGCGACCAGATGGTCTGCCGCTCCGTCCGCAAGGTTCACGACGAGATCGCCGCCTCTCCTTACCCCAAGATTCCCCTCATCTTCAGCGAATACAACGCCAGCTACGCCAACGAGCCCAACGTCACCGACTCTATCTACATGGGACCCTGGCTCGCGACCACCATCAGCCAGTGCGACGGTCTCACCGAGTCCATGAGCTACTGGACCTTCTCCGATGTCTTTGAAGAACAAGGTGTCATCCGCACTCCGTTCTACGGCGGCTTCGGCCTCATCGCGGAAGATGGCATCCCCAAACCCGCATTCAACGCCTTCGCCATGCTCCATCGCCTCGGCACGCAGCGCATCAAGCTCGACTCGGACTCCGCCCTCGCCACCCGCACGGCAGACGGCGCGCTGGCCCTCGCCCTCTGGAACTATGCACCGCCAGCAGGAACTGGTGCCGCCTACACTCCATCTCCCACCAGCCTCGGTGCCTCTAAGTCCTTCAGCCTCAAGCTCACCGGAGCAGCTCCCAACGCCGCTGTAAAAATCTGGCGACTCGACGCCGACCACGGCAACGTCATCAAAGCTTATGACGCCATGGGCCGCCCCGCCTTCCCAACCCGGCAGCAGCTCACCGCACTCCGCGCTGCAGGCCAGCCATCGCCTCCTGAGACAGCTACGCTCCGCGCGGGAAGCCTCCAGCTCAGCATTCCTCCGCAAGGGCTCGTGCTGATTACCGTAGGCGGCACCCGCTGAAGTTCTTCACACATCGAAATGAAGGTTGGATACGTCCCATAAACAGGGCCTTCCCAACAAGGCCAGCGATGAAGACTGGAAGCCTGCACGAATGAAAGATTCTGCCTCTCAAAACATCACGCGGCGCGGTGCCTTCCGGTTGATCGGAGCGGGCCTTCTCTCTGCCACCGCGGCCTCTCCCGGCGCACACGCCGCCCAGGCCCCGCGGCGCCGGGCATCGTCTCCAGCGGGCTCGCTTAGCCCGTCCGACATCGGCTTCCTAGACGACATGCAACGTGCAGCCTGCCTCTACTTCATGGAGCAGGTCGACCCCGCCAGCGGCCAGGTTCTGGATCGCGCCTCCAACAAGACCTCCACCGGAAAACTCGACAGCCGCGCCGCCGGCAGCATCGCCGCCACAGGCTTCGGCCTCAGCGCCCTTTGCATCGCCGACAAGCGCGCCTACGCCCCCTCCGATGTCATCCGCAAACAGGTCCTCTCCACGCTCAACTTCCACCTCAACAACATGCCTCACGAGCGCGGCTTCTTCTCTCACTTCAACAACATCAAGACCGGGCAACCTCTCTCCTGGAGTGAGGTGTCCTCCATCGACACCGCCATCTTCCTCTGCGGAGTCCTCACCGCCCGCGCCTACTTCAATGACTCCACCATCACCTACCTCGCCACCCAGCTCTACAATCGCGTCGAATGGTCCTGGATGCTCAACGGCGGCGACACCTTCTCCATGGGCTGGCACCCCGCCACCGGCTTCCTCCCCCTCCGTTGGGACCACTACTGCGAGTTGATGATGCTGTACCTCCTCGCCATCGGCTCCCCGACCAATCCCATCTCGCCCGATCACTGGAACAACTTCACGCGCCCCCGCATGCGCTTCGACACCTTCAACTACATCAGTGGACGTGATCCTCTCTTCGTCCATCAGTACTCGCACGCCTGGTTCGACTTCTCCGGCAAACGCGACGCCTACGCCAACTACTTCAACAACTCCGTCACCGCCACCCGCGCCCACAAAGCCTGGTGTCTCAGCCTCAACCGCGGCTACGACGACGACTACTGGGGCGTCTCCGCCTCCGACTGGGCACACGGATACACCGCATGGGGCGGCCCGCCCTTGATGGGCCCCGTCGATGGCTCGGTCGTACCCGCCGCCGCCGCTGGATCACTTCCCTTCCTCCCCACGGAGTGCGTGCGCGTCCTCCGCTCCCTGAAGCAAAAATTCGGCAAGGATGCCTGGGGCCGCTACGGTCCCTGCGACTCCTTCCATCCCGATCAGCTCTGGTACGATCCCGACGTCCTCGGCATCGACCTCGGCATCGGTCTCCTCATGGCAGAAAACCTTCGCAGCCGCTTCGTCTGGAATACCTTCATGCAGAACCCGGAGCCCGTTAACGCCATGAACCTCTGCGGCTTCCACACCGTCTAAAGTCTCTCGCCCTTCTTCTGTAGAAGGGACGCATTTGTTACGTCAATATCGAAAGCGCTTTTCGAAGAACTGATCATCGGCCAATTATCAAAAGAAGTTCGTCTCTTATAAAGAAAAGAGCGCCAGCATCTGCATGCTGACGCCCTTCTGATTTGAAGCAATGCAGCTAACTACTGATCGTTACCTTGGGTCTGCTCCGCTGGAACAGCCTTGAGGTATCCGAAGAGACCTTGCGTCTCACCGTGAACGCCAGCAGCAAAGTACAACTCCTCACTCGGCGCACCCGCTGGATCGTAGTTACCTGGCCCAGATGCGTTTCCGAAGCTCAGCCCCCACAGCCCATTGATGGCAATAGGCGCGCCGCTCGCATCTTCAAGCAGACCGAGGAAGTGCCCAGATGCGAGATCGTAGGCAGCGATGACGCCGCTATTCGGAGTCGCACCGGCATTCGCGAATTGGCCGATGAGCAACGCATGGCTGAAGGTCCCAAAGTCGTTGGGAGCCAGCGTTACGGCCCATGGCACATTCAATTGATCGCCGTTATCGAGACGCCTCAACAACTGTCCAGCCGAGGTGAAGATATCGACACGACCGAAACCAGGCCCAGCCATCGGCCTGGGGTTACCCTCTACCTGCAAGGCATAGGTCACAACAATGTCGTTCCCAATGTTTTGCACGTTGAAGGGGCTATAGCCAGCCGGCAGCTCGGCATCGGCGAAAGCGGCATTTCCAGGTGCCGGATGAGCTCCATCCAGGTGAACGATGTGGAAGGAGTTGTCATAGACATCGATGCGCTTCAGGCTGTTGTTCGCAAGATACAAAAAGCGAGTTCCCTCCACCGTGGCACTGGTAATACCCGTGTAGACCGAACCATCCTTCGTCGCTGCAACCGTAACCGCGTGGGTGGAAGGTGGCGCTGCACCGTCCGCCAGAGCAATGGTGGGATTCCACGCCGCGATCGTTCCGTCGATCGTCGCAAAGAGGAACTGCGCCGCCACGCCATTGGAGAGGACGAAATCCGCCGCGCTGCTATTGGAGATTGTGCCGGTGGGAGACCCAATCTTAGTGGTCTTGTTATTAGGACTTACTGGAATTGTAACTATGAGTGGATTCACCATTCCAGCGCCGTTGTAGAGCGTGCTAAATCCGGTGACGTTATCTGAAACCCACCAGGCGCCGGCAGCAGTACGGGAGATGCCCCAGGGATTGACGAGCTTGGCATCGGTAACTGGGGCCGCACCCGAAACATTGGCTACGAGATTCACTTCCGTGTAATGCTGTCCGTATGCAACGGCTCCTACCGCGAAAGGAACCAAGCTAGCGGCCGCGAAATGCAATAACTTCTTCATCTTCAAGTCTCCATTTGTAAAGCCCCGACGTCTTCATGCCTCTCTGATCGACACAGTGTCGTCAAACGGCTGGAATCCAACTACAAGGGGGAGCGGAGTTGGAATTCGGATCGTCCGCTGTTGCAGATTCTCCGCTGTAAGAACAGAGCCGCCCCACCTATATTCCAGACGTGACAGGGTTGTGACATGTATAGGAAAGGCCACCCCGGAAGGAAAACCTAAGGCGCTAGTTACTGCGCAGTGACTCTAAATAAACAAGCCACGATGGAGCGCACAGAAACTGCCCAGCACCCTACCGAAGTAACTGATTCTTAGTGCAAGCCCCAATAGGGTTTCTTTGTCGGGATTATTCCAAGCGGTTTGCAATAATTTTTCCAACTCATCTGCTCAGGCTTTTCCACCCAATACGATGTTTTTTCATGTGACTAAAGGACAAACCATTCTGGCGTTTTGTGAAAGGCCGGGATGACGACTAGACGTTATCGTGAAGCTGTCCAGGAGTGCCTTATGGTCAGTCTTTGGCTTACAATAGTCAGTAAGATCGATATCTTAGGGTGGCCTCTCCTTATTCGCTTCTTTGTTGCTCTAGGGAGATTTACGTAAAAATACGTGTCTCCGATAGCCAAGTAATTCCGAGCCACATGAGGCAAGATCGACGCATTGATGTGCCGGTCTTATTGGCTTTTGTCTTTTGAGCTGTTCGACTGGAGACCAAGCCGATCCTCAAAGATATCGCCGCGAAATTCCACCATGACAGAATTGCTGGAGTCCACCTTCGAGACGATTTGGGACGATGGAACATTTGTCCTATCGCACGCGAGCCTACAAGAGGGTCAGGTTCCAATCCTGGCGATCAGTTCGACACATGTGCAATCGACGCCGGGAAGCGTCGCTCAGCTTGAGCATGCATATGCTTTGCGTGAGGAATTAGATTCCGCATACGCCGCGCGCCCCTTCGAATTGGTCTCTCATCAGGGCAAGTTGACACTACGGATGGAGCATCCCGGCGGAGAGCTTCTCGCCGCCATGCTCGGAAGCCCATGGGAGTTGGAACAGTTTCTTCGTGTCGCCATTGGTCTTGCAGCATCTCTCAGTCTCCTCCACGAGCGCGGGATCGTCCACAAAGACATCAAGCCGACGAACATCCTGGTAAACAAAGAGACGGGCGAAGCGTGGCTGATGGGCTTCGGAGTTGCATCGCGTCTCGCGCGTGAGAGACCGGCCTCTGGGCCTCCGTCGATCATGGTCGGAACGCTTCCATATATGGCGCCAGAGCAGACCGGGCGCATGAACCGGTCGATCGATTCGCGGAGCGATCTCTATTCCTTCGGAATAACGCTGTATGAGATGCTCACGGGGGTACTGCCATTTACGGCCTCCGATCCAATGGAATGGATCCACTGTCACGTTGCGAGGCCTCCAGTGCCAATAAGCGAGAGAGTGGATGGAGTCCCCGTTGCCGTCTCCGCGATTTTATCGAAGCTGATGTCTAAGAACGCCGAGGACCGATATCAGACCGCTACGGGCGTCGAGAAGGATCTACAGAGATGTCTCGACGAATGGAGGTCACGAGGAAACATCGCCCCCTTTCCACTTGGCACAGAGGACGTCTCAAGCCGCCTCCTGATTCCGGAGAGACTCTACGGTCGCGAGTCTCAGGTAAACCTACTCATCTCCGCCTTCGACCGCGTCTTTAATTCCGGCACACCGCGGCTTGTACTCGTCTCGGGCTACTCCGGCATCGGCAAATCTGCTGTAGTGAACGAGCTGCAAAAGACACTGATCTCACCGCACAGCCTCTTCGCCTCCGGCAAGGTCGACCAACACAAACGCGACATCCCCTACGCCACACTGGCCCACGCACTCCGGCCCCTTGTCCTCCGCATCCTTGGTCAGAGCGATACAGAACTCGCGCGCTGGCGCTCTTTGTTCCAGGAAGCCGTGGGAATGAATGGCCAACTCATCGTGAATCTCATTCCTGAAGTCGAGCTCGTCGTTGGGAAGCAGCCACCGATTGTGGACCTCCAGCTCCGCGACTCGCAGAACCGCTTCAAGACGGTACTCCGCAGATTCCTTTGCGTTTTTGCCCAGCGGGAACATCCCCTTGCGCTCTTCCTCGACGACCTGCAGTGGTTGGATACTGCAACCCTTGAGCTGCTGCAACATCTACTAACGGAACCTGAGATACGATATTTTCTATTGATCGGCGCGTATCGGAGCAACGAGGTCAGTTCCACCCATCCTCTTACGAGGACTCTACAGGCAATCCGCAAGGCTGAAGTTGGAATGGATGAGATTACATTGGCCGCCCTTCCTCTCGACGATATTGGCAGACTCGTAGCCGACACACTACATTGCAAGCGCGAACATGCAGAGTCCCTCACCGAGCTTGTATACGAGAAGACCGGGGGCAATCCATTCTTCGCTTTGCAGTTTCTCAGTACCTTGACCGAACAGAAGCTCATCGTGTTTGACGTCAAAGCAGCGGTCTGGACCTGGAATCTCGAACGCATCCGCGCTAAGAGCCATACCGACAATATCGTCGAACTGATGATCGACAAACTGAATCGTCTGTCTGGAGCCACGCGGGAGGTCCTGAAGCAACTCGCATCCCTGGGGAACAGTGCAGACACATCGACGCTGGCGATAGTTCACGGGGTATCGGAGGACGAGATTCACTCGGCACTCTGGGAAGCCGTGAACCTCGGACTCGTCTTCGGTCAAGATGGCGCGATCTACACATTCCTGCATGACCGGATCCAGGAGGCAGCGTACGCACTTGTCCCGGAAGAGGAGCGCGCCGCAGTCCATCTCCGGATCGGCAGATTACTCGCTGCGAACATTCCATTGGAGAAGCGCGAGGAGATGGCCTTCGAGATTGTGAATCAGTTTAACCGCGGCGCCGTTTTGATCTCATCGAAAGGGGAGCGCGAGCAGGTCGCCGAACTCAACCTAGCTGCGGCGAACCGTGCCAGGACAGCGACAGACTACGCCTCATCGCTCATCTACCTCGCCACTGCCAAGTCGCTGTTGCCGCAGGACCACTGGGAGAGCTGTTACTCACTTACCTATGCAATAGAACTCAGCCAAGCTGAGTGCGAATTCCTGACCGGCGAGATAGCCGCCGCGGAAGAAAGGCTATCGACGTTAGCAGGGCATGCAGCCTCCCTGGCCGACAAAGCCGCTGTGACACGCTTGCGCGTGGCGATCTACACGACGTTAGACCAATCGGATCGTGCATTGGAGATCGGCCTCGAGTACCTGCGCAATGTCGACATCGAATGGTCCGCGCATCCGACGGACACAGAAGTTGAGCTCGAATGGGAGCAGATGCGACACCTGCTCGGAAGACGCACCGTTGAAGAGCTGATCGATCTTCCATGGATGAGCGATCCAGTTTGGCGTGCAACGATGGACGTCCTCGTAGAGCTCGCACCTCCGGCACGATTCACGGACGGAAATCTGCACCATCTTCTTCTTCTTCGCATGACGAATCTCAGCCTGGAATACGGCAACAGCGACGGATCATGCTACGCCTATGTCTGTCTCACCATTGTTCTGGGGTACCGGTTCAACGACTATCAAACAGGGTTCCGCTTTGGCAGGCTCGGCGTCGACCTGGTAGACAGCCGCGGCTTGGATCGCTTCAAAGCGCGTGTCTACATGTGCTTCGGCCTCCTGATGCCGTGGACGAAACACACGTCATCCGCTCAAGAGTGGATGCGCCGCAGCTTCACAACAGCCAACGGTATGGGCGACCTGACCTACGCTGCCTATAGCGTGAAAAATCTGATCACGAACCTCTTCGTCTCCGGAGTTCCATTAGGCGAGCTTCTGCAGGAAGCGGAGGACGGTCTCGCCTTCTCCCGCAAGGCAAAGTTCGGTCTCGTCATCGACAGCTTCATGGGACAGCTCACGCTGATCCGCGCACTTCGCGGGCAAACAGATCTCGTCGTCGACAGCGACGATGAGACGGACAATGTTAGGTACGGACAACACCCGGCCGCAAAGTCGCACCTGTCTTTTCCCGCCTGTTGCTTCTGGATTCACAAGCTGCAAACGCGCTTCTTTGCGGGAGACTACGCAGGTGCAATCGAAGCAGCGATCAAAGCACAGGATCTTCTCTGGGCGGCGAAGTCCTTCCTGGAAGAGGCGGAATATCACTT
Source organism: Granulicella sp. dw_53 (assembly GCF_018449545.1). Lineage (GTDB taxonomy): Bacteria > Acidobacteriota > Terriglobia > Terriglobales > Acidobacteriaceae > Edaphobacter. The sequence goes on from NZ_JAAVUR010000006.1 coordinate 57,257, forward strand.
CTATGCTGCACTGGCGCGGACCGCGGCATGGTACACGACACACGACGATCGACGGCGCGAGCACACCGAAGCGCTCCTCAGCCATCACAAACAGCTTGTTGTATGGGCGAAGAACAGCCCGGAGAACTTCGCAAACCGCGCAACGCTCGTTGCCGCTGAGATCGCACGCATTGAAGACAGAACATCGGATGCAGAAGAACTCTACGCGCTGGCCATTCGGCTGGCACAGGAACAAGGCTTTATTCAAAACGAAGCATTGGCGAACGAACTCGCATCCCGGTTCTACGACACGCGTGGCCTGGCAACGATCTCTCATGCTTACCTGCGCAACGCGCGGAATTGCTATCTCCTCTGGGGCGCCGATGGTAAAGTGCAACAATTGGACCGGCTTCATCCGCACCTCCGAGAAGAATCAACGGCGCTGGATGCTACGTCGACGATCGGAACGCCAGTCGAACACTTGGATCTCGCAACCGTCATCAAAGTCTCCCAGGCGCTATCCGGCGAGATCGTCCTCGAGAAACTGATCCAGACACTCATGAGGAGTGTGGTCGAACACGCCGGCGCGGAACGAGCCCTCCTGATCATTCCGCAAGGCGATACACGGCGGATCGAAGCAGAGGCTACGACCAGCAGGGAGGGAATCACCGTCCGTCTGGTCGGAAAAGCCGTGACGTCTTCAGACCTCCCCGAATCCATCCTGAAGTATGTCGTTCGAACTCAGGAGACCGTGATCCTGGATGACGCATTAGCCGCGAACCTCTTCTCCTCCGACAGCTATATCGCGCAAAGGCGCGTACGCTCCATCCTCTGTCTGCCACTGATCAAACAAGCCATGGTCGTGGGTATATTGCATCTGGAGAGCTCCACCACATCCTATGCATTCACTCCGGATCGGATTGAAGTCCTGAAACTCTTGACCTCGCAGGCTGCTATCTCCATAGAAAACGCACGGCTCTATACCGACCTGCAGGCATCGGAGGACCGTCTGCGTCTTGCGATCGACACTATCCCCGCGATGGTTTGGAGCAATTCAGCGGATGGCTCTGTTAAGTTCATCAATCGACGCTGGCAGGAATATACCGGCCTGCTGGACGGTCAGGCACTTGGAAAAGGCTGGCTTGCTGCAATTCATCCCGATGACGTTGCGGGAGCGGCTGAGATCCGGCGTCAGGGTCTTGCCACCGGAACGTCCTATGAGTTTGAGGCCCGCATTCGCCGTGCCGACGGAGTGTATCGCTGCTTCTTGGTCCGCCTCTTTCCGTTGCGCGATGACACGGGAAATATTGTGGGATGGTATGGAAGCAACGCCGATATTGAAGACCGCAGACGAGCAGAAGAAGCACTCCAGATAGCCTTCGAAGAGATCAAGGAGCTTAAGGATGAACTCTACAGAGAGAACATAGCTCTCAAAGAAGAGATCGAACAATCCTCCATGTTCGAAGAGATCGTCGGCTCCTCTCCCGCGTTGGAGACCGTACTCAACCGTGTCTCCAAGGTTGCGCCCACCGACTCGACAGTCCTTATCACGGGCGAGACCGGTACCGGTAAAGAGCTCATCGCGCGCGCCATCCATAAGGCCTCGCTTCGCTCTCAGCGTCCCTTTGTAAGCGTAAACTGCGCGGCGATTCCCCAGGCACTGATCGCATCGGAGTTGTTTGGCCATGAAAAGGGCGCCTTCACCGGCGCTCAACAACGGCGCCTTGGACGCTTTGAACTGGCCGATGGAGGCACGGTCTTTCTCGATGAGATTGGTGAACTTCCATTGGAGACGCAGATTGCGCTTCTGCGAGTTCTGCAAGAGCGGGAATTTGAACGGGTCGGCGGAAATAGGCTCATTCGAACCGATGTAAGAGTGATCACCGCCACCAACCGCGACTTACAGGCCGCTATTGCCGATGGCACATTTCGCAGCGACTTCTTCTATCGCCTCAACGTATTTCCAATTGAGCTTCCTCCACTGCGCGAGCGCAAGGAAGACATCCCCATGCTGGTCGAATCCTTTATCGATCGTTTTGCGAGGAAGGCAGGAAAAAAGATTCGCAGGATAAGAAAGACGACCATGGACCGGTTGATGTCTTACTCCTGGCCGGGAAACATCCGTGAACTACAGAATGTGATCGAGCGCTCGGTAATTATCTGTGAGACGGAAGACTTCACAGTCGATGAAAGCTGGCTCGATAGCAACTCCGATCCGGCCCCACAAACAGATCACCCTGTAATTCAGATCCCCACAGACCTCAGCGAAAAAGAGCTCATCGAAGCCGCCTTGGCTGCGAGCGAAGGTCGAGTATCAGGACCTTCAGGCGCCGCAATCAGGCTGAATATGCCGGCATCGACCCTCGACTACAAGATCCGGAATCTCAAAATAGATAAGTATCGCTTCAAGCCCGAGTAACTGCACTTATGTGATGCTCAGTACCGAACGTCGCGGCCTAAGTACTTTGAGCGTGACTAGTACTCGTTCCGGCGATTCTTGATCTCAACCTAGATCCTCTCAGACGGTACAGGCTCAGGAAGCGTTGTATTCATAATGCACCTCTCATTTCTATTTAGCTCTATTTGTTACTAGATAAGCCACCTGACTTACTAACTTACAAAAACTAGTCAAAATTGTAGTCTTGCCAACATCGAGCAAGATCTGCCTAAGACGCCAACGATAGCTTATATACGACGCGCACTTCATTGTTCTTCGCAGACCACGCGCGAACGACTTTCGGCGTCTATTCCAGAACGTCGATAGACATCAATAAAAAGACGAATCCAACTTATAGACACTCACAGAGAAGATGCGAGGAGAATTAGCATGGCGACTATGCTGAACGAAAAGCCGAACGCCGAGGAACTGCCGTCGACCGGGGCAGCCGGCATGATCCTGGATGGGCGTTACTTACCGCCGCCGGAGGACAAAGACGGAAAGATATGGATCAGGACCTCCGCACTGATCCAGGCAGAACCCCAGAACCTGTACGAACTATGGCGAAACGTTGAAGCCGCACCCTCCTGGCAGGAGCAGATAACTCAGGTCATAGCGACCGGGGAACGCACTTCGCATTGGGCCATGGAATCGGACGGCAAGACAATCGAGTGGGACGCCGAGATACTGGCAGATGAGCCTGGAAAGCGTATCGCGTGGCATTCCATCGGTGGCGACGCGGACACCGCAGGCGAAGTCATCTTTGAAGTAGCTCCGGGAGGTCACGGCACCATGGTGACGGTCTTGCAGGAGTTCCGTATGGGGAAACTAACCAGCGCATGGGAGACCATCGTCGGACGAAACCCCAAGCAGGCAGTCATCGAGAATCTGCGCCACTTCAAAGCACTCGCTGAGACAGGGGAGATACCAACCATCCAAGGTCAACCTAACTACGACCGCGGCATGATCGGAAAACTCAAAGCATCGACTTACGGAGAAACAGTTCCAACTCCTTCCGGAACGAACAGTCTCTAATCGAGCGGCCCTACCTGAACAAGAACTCGGAGGAACTATGAAAGCTGTATGTTGGATGGGAACAAGTAAGGTCGAGACTCTCACAGTACCGGATCCACAGCTCTTGAATCCTCACGATGCAATCATCAAGATCACCCGCACTGCGATCTGTGGCTCTGACTTGCATCTTTACGACGGGTTTATCCCCACGATGGAAGCTGGGGATGTGTTGGGTCATGAGTTCATGGGAATCGTCGAGGAAGTCGGCAAAGATGTGACGAACCTCCGCCGTGGCGACCGTGTTGTTGTGCCCTTTACGATCGCATGCGGCTCCTGTCTCTTCTGCAAGAAGAAGCTCTGGGCAGCGTGTGACAATACAAACCCCAACGCTCATCTCGCGGAGGCGTCCTACGGATACTCCGGATCCGGACTATTCGGTTACTCCCACATGATGGGTGGTTACGCTGGTGGCCAGGCCCAATACGCACGCGTTCCATTCGCCAACGTCGGACCGCTCAAGATCGAGAGTGATCTGCCAGACGAGAAGGTTCTCTTTCTATCCGATATCTTCCCAACTGGATATATGGCGGCAGAGAATGCGCAGATCCAGCCAGGCGACACAGTCGCCGTCTGGGGTTGCGGACCGGTAGGCCAGTTTGCGATCGCGAGCGCCTTCATGCTCGGCGCGGCCAGGGTGATTGCCATCGATCGGTTTCCCGAAAGACTGCAGATGGCTCGAAGCCTGGGCGCTATCACAGTCGATTACTCCGAAGAGGATGTAAGTGTCTTGACCGCTTTGAAGGATCTCACCGGCGGTATCGGACCCGACTCATGCATCGATGCCGTTGGATTAGAAGCACACTCATCCCAGTTACAAGGCGTCTACGACAAGGTGAAGTCCGCCTTGATGTTAGAGACAGATAGACCCAGTGTCCTGCGACAGGCGATTCAGGCAGTGCGTAAAGGTGGAACGCTCTCCATCCCAGGCGTATACGGCGGCCTGCTGGACAAGGTACCGTTCGGCTCAGCCTTCGGAAAGGGCATCACGATGAAGATGGGACAGACTAACATGCAGACCTATATGAGGCCTCTGCTGGAGCGGATAGAAAAAGGCCAGATCGATCCGAGTTACATCATCTCCCACCGCATTACGTTGGAACAGGCGCCGGAGATGTACAAGATTTGGAGAGATAAGAAAGAGACCGTCACAAAGATCGTCATCGATCCATGGGCGGAAAACCGCGTATGAGGGATGGCAGCATATAGATACGATCCTTAGCTCCAGACATAGGGGGTCGAAGGAAGAGAGGCTTTCCATTGTGTATTACAACTTATCTTTTACTAGAACGTATGAAGGTCTGCTAAGAGTTACCGCCGCGATCGATTCAGCCCAAGAAGAAGCCTTGGCGATCTTCGAAGACGACAGAGCATTTCTGTCACTCGTCAAACACAGCGGGCTTGGACCTGAAGCTGTGGCCACGGTCGAGAGGGCCGTGGTCATAGCTTTTAGTCCATCCGGTCCGCCTACTTACTGCGAGCAACTGCAACTCACAGACCAACAACTCCGATTCCTCCGTCTCGGAATGGCCCTTAAGCTATCAGCATAACCAGCTCAGTAGCAGCCTCTTACGAACCGGAACGAAGCATCTAACCCATGCATACGATAGACACGTAGAATAGATCATGCCTTTCCCACATGCTCCCGCGAGCACGTCTTCCATCACCTCCGGCCCCCATCCAATCCGCTTCAACTTCGAAAACACCTACGCCCGCTTGCCGGAGCGCTTCTACTCCCGCCTCAATCCGACGGCCGTCCCGACCCCACGCCTGATCAAGGTAAATGTAGAACTAGCCCGAGCCCTGGGGCTGGATCCTGAAGCTCTTGCAAGCCCAGAGGGCGTGCAGGTCCTGTCCGGCAACCGCCTAGCCGAGGGGTCCGAGCCTCTGGCCATGGCCTACGCCGGACATCAGTTCGGGTACTTCGTGCCTCAGCTCGGCGATGGCCGCGCCAACCTGCTCGGAGAGGTGGTTGGATCTAACGGCCTGCGCTACGACATCCAGCTCAAAGGCTCCGGCCCTACCCCCTTCTCCCGCCGCGGCGACGGCAGAGCCTCGCTTGGTCCAGTCCTGCGCGAGTACATCGTAAGCGAGGCCATGGCGGCACTCGGCGTCCCAACAACGCGTGCCCTGGCCGCGGTCACCACCGGCGAAGAGGTCCTGCGCGAAGAGGCCTTTCCCGGAGCCATTCTGACCCGTGTCGCAGCGAGCCACCTGCGCGTGGGCACCTTCCAGTACTTCTCCGCACAGGACGATGTAGAAGGGACGCGCATACTCGCGGACTACGCCATCGCCCGCCACTACCCTGGCGCGGCACACACGAAGCATCCATACCGGGCTCTGCTGGACGGCGTGATCGCCCGGCACGCGGCACTGGTCGCACAATGGATGCTCCTTGGCTTCGTTCACGGCGTGATGAACACCGACAACACCTCCATCTCCGGCGAGACCATCGACTACGGCCCTTGCGCCTTCATGGAGAACTACGATCCCAACACGGTCTTCAGCTCGATCGACCATCAAGAACGCTACGCCTATAGCAACCAACCCCGCGTCGCGCTTTGGAACCTGACCCGCCTCGCCGAGACATTGCTACCCGTCTTCGCGCAGGAACTGGGCGACGAAGCGTCCGCACTAGCCTCAGCCAAAGAAGCGCTCGCTGCCTTCACTCCCCAATTCGAAGCAGCTCGCCTCGCCGGTCTGCGCCGCAAACTTGGCCTCGTCACCGAGCGCAAAGAAGATGCGGCACTGGCAGAGGACCTCCTGAATCGCATGGCCGCCAACCGCGCCGACTTCACCTTAACCTTCCGCCGCCTCTGCGGCGCAGCGGCAGGACCAGAAGGAGACAAAGAAGTTCGCACCCTCTTCTCCGACCCAGGCGCCTATGATGCATGGGCCACTGGATGGCGCAGACGCTTGGAAGAAGAGCCCATCGCCTCGGCACAACGCGCCGCAACAATGCGCATGGCAAACCCTGCCTTCATCCCCCGCAACCACATGGTAGAGGCAGCGCTCGACGCCGCCGTCGAGCAACAAAATCTTCAGCCATTCGAAGACTTACTGGACGTAGTGTCGCGTCCCTACGAGGACAGGCCAAATCTGGAGCGGTACACCAAACCAGCCCGCCCCGAAGAGCGCGTCAACCATACCTTCTGCGGAACATAAGTGCCGGGAAGGTAGAACCACGCAAACCTTCTTCTCTTCAAAAAACTACCCGGTGCTGCGTCTCAACAGCACAACCCTGATACATCGGAACGAGTTATCAATCTTCGAGGCGAAAAACCTTGTTGGCTTAAGATGTCGTGGAATCAAAACGCTTGCCCATTGTTATTCAATCGCTCGCTAGTAGTTGTTCTCGCGAGTTAAGTCTACGAAGAAGGATTGGATTTCTACCTGCATGTGGAAGTCGGCGCGGCTGTAGCGATTTATTTACCACTCCACTAGGTAGAAGCGAAGCTACCAATCTGCATCTTTATTTGAGGTAAGTCTGGATGCGTAAGCCACACATCAAATCAGTTATCGACAGTTTGAGAGAGCCTTGGTTCATCGGATCTCCGCTAGGGCCGAAATACGGTGTTCTTCTGACCGACGCCTTGGCCCTGCGCCAGGATAGAGACGCCTTGGAAAGAGCGTTGGCCTTGGGTGATTACAATGTACACACTGCGTCCAATAAGAATCAGAGGATGGCCTTAAGGGCCGTGTTACTCGCTTCATTCCTGATGAAACAGCACCCCCTTTCCTTACGGAACCGGCTGTACGACAGATATAAAGACGTAGATGTGCCCTTCCTGGTACAAGGGTTTAAACATCTGTTTCCTGCCATCGTTGACACAAATCGAAGCTCTTGGGCGCCCAATAATCTCACTGACCCGACAACACTAAACCCATACCTGAGACCTAGAGACTGGACAACTGGTGGAGCGCCGCTCTATAGATTTATAGTCCACGGTGTACGCCACCAGTCGGAGGTTCTGGACGCACCAATACCCACGCTCTCAAGATGGTTGTGCATTAGCATGTGCTTGCTGAGCAACACCAAGCCAGCAAGCTTCTCCAATCATGGTTTAATACTCGGCGTTCCCGCCACAAATATCATCACCACGTCGCCATCCGATCAATGGTTCGACAACTACGCTGGAACAGATAGAAGCATAAAAGCACCAGGCGTCTCCTTGTCCGACCATATTATTGACAAGAACCTCCGCATCGGGGGATTGCTGACGCCTACTCAAATCATCAATCGCCAAGGGACACAGGCCGCATTGCAAAACTTTGTCGGCGACGCGTTGACAGAGTATAACGAGATCATTGTCTGCGGCATTCCGAATATGGTGATGCCTTTTGGTGGCAGGACGGGTCCGCTGCAATTGCTGGGAACCTTCATACAAACGCGGATGAATGGCACTCTACCTGGTTTCTATGAAGGATCCCAAGGCAATTTTAAGTTAGTCGAAACGGCTGCTATGGCATGCGCTCGTCGACACAGCGTTCCTCTTCTCTATCTGCCAAACCCGGCTCTCGGATAACTAGCGCGTTCGTACCACCAGAACGTAGCAGCTGGCTTCAAGCGATAACTACAGCGATTGGGCGGACCCATGGAATCAGGTCCGCCCGATCGGTTAGAAGTGGAGCCGCAACACGAACTCCATGGTGCGAGGATCGGTTGTGGTGGTCACCTGACCGAAATTGTTCCCTAAAGGCGGGTAGCTTCCGTCTGGAAGAGGAGCGCCCAGCGTAGCGACGTTCGAAGAGCCGACCGAGAAGAACGACAGATGGTTTGGAACGTTGAACATCTCGGCCCGGAACTCCAGTCCAATCTGTTCATGAATCGCAATGTTCTTCTGCAGCGCTGCATCCCAGTTGTTGAACAGCGGTCCCTTGATGGCGTCGTAACCCAGGTTGCCATAGGTCCCTGGAGCCGGCGCTGCGAAGGCGGAAGCGTTCAAATATTGCTTGCCGTTATGAGCGTATGGATTGCCAATCAGATTCGGACGTTGCTGCGCGACGTTGGAAGTAGTTACCAGGTTTCCAGCGACCGACAGGCCGGAGGGTTGAACCACATTGATTGGCAGACCGTTCGCGATGCGGGTAATTCCCGAGAGCTGCCAACCACCCAGGACCTGTTTATACCACTCGTGCTCATGCTGCCAGAACGGAATGGGATAGACATAGCTGGCGACGAAGATCTTCGGCTGGTTGTAGTTCGCCGGACCGTAGTCGCCATGGATGTTGTTGCTGTCCTGCGGCTGGAAATCGAAGGTAGAGCCATCGGTCAACGCCTTGGACCAGGTATACGACAGAGTGACGAGGCCGCCCTTGCTGAAGCGCGTCTGCAAGCGTGCCTGCAGCGAGTTGTAGTTGGAGTGTGCACCGTTGGTGTACTGGTAGATCTCGCCGTAGCCCTTGAAGGGGCGCAGAGCATTTCGGGCCACAGTAGGATTTGCATTCTCGATGCCCGCGGGTCCCTGGTTGAGATCCTTGCGATAGGTGAGATTCGTGGAACGTGACCCCACATAGTTCACCTCGACCGAGGTGTTGTCGAACAGCTTATGCTGTACGCCAACGCTGTAGTTGTGAATCCGCGGCGGTGCAAGATTGTGATCCGCCGAGTTGGAGATGTTGGTCGGCGCAGAGCTGTTGACGCCGATGGCGCCCAGGTTATCCGCATTGCCGGCACTGGCGAGCGAAGCCACAGCGGTGAACGGCAACTGAGAAACCGCGCCGTAGATGTAGTTGCCTTCGACACGCTCGTACGACATGCCATAACCGCCATGTACAACAGTCTGCTGCTTCCCGGTCAGGTCATAAGCAAATCCAACGCGCGGAGCAAAGGTGTTGTAAACGGTATTCACGATGCCACCGGGCAGGCCGTGGAACAGCGCCTGCACCTGGGGATTGTTGTACACGCTCGGCGCAACCACTTGCTTCGCCTTATCGGAAAAGCCGGTTCCCGGCAGTACAAGGCCGTTGAATGGAGCCGGAGCAGCAGTGATCAGGCCAGTCGTAGGGTTGATGGTCGCAGCCTTTGTCGCATCGTAGAAGTTCGGGTCGAAGAAGGCGGTGTTATTCGGCCAACTGGAGATAGGAGGCATGTACTGCCAGCGAAGGCCCAGGTTCAAGGTCAGCCGGCGGCTCACGGTCCAGTCATCCTGCAGATACGTCTCGAACTGCACGAAGCGGGCTTGTACTTGCGGAATGTTGCTGCCTTCGGTGTAGTTGGCGAAGTTACCGCGAACCAGATTTTCGAGTGCCGATATCGTTGTAGGAACGCCATTTATAATGGGAGCTGTCCCTGAGAACGTAAACGCACCATTCAGCTGCGGCGGCGCCGTCTGGTTCTTGCGGGCGCGCCAAAAATATGCACCTGCCTTGACAGAGTGATTCCCCAGGATGCGGGAGAAGTCATCCTTCAGCGCATAGATACGCTGCGAGTTATCGAACTGCCGGGGAGTCACGCCCGGAATACTATACCCCGTAACCGTGATCTGCGGAATGGTGGGCGAAGCGTTATACAGAGTGGCGTAGGTCAGGCCGTAGTCGGAACGGTTGATCGGCTTGTTGGCGAACTGGGAGTTTGGCCGAATGTTCCCACCCTCATTAATAATGTTTCCAGAGTAGGATCCCGTCGCAACATTCACTGTCTTGGAGTTGAAGGTGTGTGTCCAGGACAGAGAGGATGTAAGGCCCGGAATCGTTCGGTCATAGATGACATAGTTGGTTGGATTGCCGACGTTCAGCACGTTGTCGTGAACGAAGTGTCCGCTGATTTGGTTCTTCTCGTTCAGGTTGTAATCGACCTTGACCAGGTACTCCGACTGGTTGTTGTTCCCCAGGCTCAGGTAGCGGTAGTTGCCACTCGGGTCCGTCAGCACCGTCGCGGCCAAAGCACGGCCTGTTGCAGTCGACGGCCCAATGATTAAGTTTCTGGAGGGGTCAACGGGATTGATCGCAGCCGCAATCGCCGTCGGCGTGGGGACCGGTACGGTTGTAACCGTGGACGTACGCAGACGCTTGTACTCCTGGGCCGCAAAGAAGAACAGCTTGTCCCGGTTCCGATTCAGTAGACCCGGAATCCAGATGGGACCACCGATGGTGTACCCGAAGTCGTTGTACCGCAGCGGCGCTTTGATCGGAGCCTGGCTCAAAGAGCTGATCGCACGGAAAGGATAAGCCTGAACGGCATCGTTACGGATGTACTCGTACGCGCTGCCATGGAAGTCGTGACCGCCGCTCTTGATCGCGACCGAGACAGTCGCGCCCGAAGTACCGCCGTAGCTGGCATCGTAGCTGGAGGCAACGTTACGAAACTGCTGCAACGAGTCCGGCGAGATGTTGACGAAGTTGTTGCCGCCGCCGCCGTTGTCCTTGTTGTCGACGCCATCGATGAAGTAGTTCGCCGAATCGGTACGAATACCGTTGACCGACTGCGAGTTGCCATTGACGCCGTACGTGCCGAAGATGGCGAAACCACTAGCCACCGTCTGCGAGACGCCAGGCTGCAGCGTCAACAGCTGAACATAATTGCGGCCGTTCAACTGGATCTGCGTGGCCTCTGTGCTTGTGATCACGCCGCCGATCTCCGCTGTCGTCGTCTGAATCAGCACTGTATCGGCTTTCACCGCGATCGACTCGGTCACCTGCCCGACCTCAAGCTGCACCGGAACAGCAGGCTTACCGCCCACATCGACGTTCACGCCGCTGAGGATCGATTTCTTGAAACCCTGCATCACCGTCGTGACCGTGTACACACCGACCGGCAGGTTCAAGACGGTATAGTTGCCATCGTCGTTGGAGTGCACCGTGCGAGTGACGCGAGTCGCCTCATTGGTCGCGGTCACCTCCGCTTGGGGGACCGCAGCACCCGATGGATCGGTGACCACGCCAGAAATCTGCTGACTGTCCACAGCCTGGCCAAAAGCCAGACCTACGGACGATACGAATAAGACAAGTGCAATGATAAGTACCCGCTTCATTTACGACCCCCTGAAATTCAAATAGTTCTTCGGTATACAGCGCCCGTGAACGTGCTCTCTTGAAGGTCGGCACGATTCAGTTCTGCTTTGCGCTTCTTTACTACGCGGGCGAAACTATATAGGGTTGGGCACTCACACTGTCAACAAAATAAATTCCACCCTGTATTGAGGCGGTCTAGACCAAGGGAAATATCTCAAAGTCACACAGGTCGCGTCAGAAGCGCCACCAATATGTCATTGCTGCACGATGAATAAAGACTCGCCCACCCAAAACCAGGTTTAGGTCGCAAATATCCCAAAGCTGCCCATAAGCCCTCGACAACCTCTGCGAAATCAATCTTAAGCTCGTTTATTTCGAGCCCCGTGCGATCTGCATGAAAGCCAGGGAAAGCAATCGAAAATTACCGCGAGCCATTCGCGAATCCTCTTCGCCATGACTTCCAGTTCGAGTATCTTGTCGGAAAGTAGTCAGAAGCCTATAGAGCCCTGATCGAGAAAACGATCGAGCGAGCTGCCAACAACAGCCACACTTAGAAGCATCGCAAGACTTACAAGCGGCATGGATGTTGTAGTCGATCAACACTTAGAGACTGCCGCCGTAAGCTTCTGGATGCCGCTGTCCTGGGCAAACATCCCCCTCTTCCTTGGATCCCTCGGCGAAGCGAGGAATCGCCCTACCTTGCCTTCTCCCACCCGGACTGGAAGTGCATTTCTAATGAATTGCCTGAGAATCCTGAAGGCACAAAAGAAATTCCCCCTAGGCAGATGCAGCTCAGAGCATCGTTGCGACAGATTCTGCAATCGCCCGACCGAGCAGTGGCGGTACAGCATTGCCTATCTGCTTTACTACCTGTGTACGATTCCCCGAAAAAAAGAAAGTGTCATCGAAAGACTGTAATCTCGCTCCTTCACGAGGTGTCAGAGCTCGATCTTGAATCGGATGAATGCAGCGATTGGAAGCAGGATGGACGAAATTCACTGTAATCGTCACGGCTGGTTCATCTCCATCAAGACGCGAATAGCAGGAGCTAAAACCACTCGAAATTAGATGGGACGGAATCGAGCTGATGTTCTTCCCAGAATGACGGATTATTTCTAACATCTTGGGTGTGTGAGCCGTCGCGGAATGAAGACTGACCTGAGCCGATCTGCCCCGTCGACTAAGTTGATAGCCGTTTTGGACATCGCGGTATCCCACAGCTGATTCTCCCGCCGCTATGGCAGGCAGATCCGAAATGGCCTCTAGCACAGAGACCGCCTTCTCTAGTGCGGCAGCTTTGGCATTAAACAGATTCGGTTGCATAGGGGAGTGTAGACGAGATCGATCCTTGTGCCCGATCGTTGCCCCGCAAGATGAGTGCGTAGGGTTAGGAAACCTGATTTTTATTCCCTTTTGCGCGCCGATCATTATCAAGCGCTCTCGCTTCTGCGGAACACCATAGTGCGCTGCATTCAAGATGCGCCACTCCGTCTCATATCCTAGAGAGCGAAAACAAGCTTCCATGCTCTCTACGGTGTTACCGGATCGATGTGTCGCCAAGCCCACGACGTTTTCAAGAACAAAGACGGTCGGTCTGAAGTAATTGACGAACGAAGCGTATTCTTCAAAGAGGCTGTTTCTCGGATCATCTTCGATAGAAGATCTGAAGGGCCGAATTGAAGAAAATCCTTGGCATGGAGGGCCACCCAAAATCACATCTATTTGCCCCTTCTTAAGCTTCAGCTTCTCCGAAACTTCAATTCGCCTCAATCTGCGTATATCGCCCGTCAGCATAAGAGCATCGGGATGGTTGGCCTGAAACGTCTTTCCAGCAACGGGGAGTACATCGACACCTAAACATGTTTTGAATCCAAGTGCCGCTGATTCAAAGCCATAAGAAAACCCTCCGGTCCCGCAAAAAAGATCAAGAACGTTATACATACCATCTCCTAAGCTAAGCGAATTTTAGCACCGCCGGTGGAGACTATAGTCTCGTATCTTTCGGTGTGCTCTTTCTTCTAGCATTAGTCACAGATCTCAAATGGACGAGCCCAGACACCCAATTGTTGATGTACTATTGCGTTTGTTGCGGACTCTCAGGGTTAAGCAGGGATTGACTCTCGAGGAAGTTGCAGATCGAGCTGGTATCCATAGAACACATCTTGGCCTGATCGAACGAATGGAGCGTCAACCCACGCTGAGCGTCGCCGTGCAAATCGCCAAATCGTTCGACTTGGATCTCTCGGACTTACTTCTAAAAGCAGAGCTGATACAAACCGGGAAGCTCCGGGAAGAAGAAGCTTTTAGAGACCTTTTCGTTCGGATTGAAAAGCCCGAATGTCTTCGGAATCTCGAACTCCTGGAGCTGCATACAGGTCTTTCGGGCGCGATGCTCTTGAAAGCAATTCATGGCTGTTACACCATGCTGGATACCATCGACTCAGAGCTAGTCGCAAACGGATCTCCTCCAATTGGGGGGCTAGTAGAACTCGCGAACCTATCTTCTATGGTCGGCAATATGGTGGGTGGAGCGATTGCGGAAACTTCTGAAGGCCTGTATGCACGAAACAAACCGCATCATTATCCAGATCTCCTACCACTACGTGATCCTGCCAAAAACCTTGAGTTGAAGATGGCTTTAGAAACAAACAAGCCCAAGGGTCACCTACCGAAAGCGGGGACTTACATTACCATCCGCTATGTTCTGGGCGATAGAGCCGGTACCTACGCAAGAAAGACCCGAGGCAATACCGTATGGATTTGGGAGGTGAAGGTCGGCTTGATCAATATTGGGGACTTCGATATAAGCAACACTGAAGGCGACTCAGGGAAAACGGCGGTTATAAAAACCACTGTGTTCAATGCAATGCCTCTGGTCTATTTTGATCCGTCATTTTGTCCGTACGATGCAAGACGAGGAAGCTATCCGGGATTAAATTAGTCTGTTTCGCTAGTCTCCGCTCTCCTCCCCCGGCAACTCTCCCCATCATAGATACGATGATTTAGATTTTCTCGGCAAAGCGAGGAACCGCTCTTACTTTCCGATGCAGAACTTACTAAAGATCAAATGCAGAATATCGTCGCTGCTCGTAGCCCCCGTCAACGAGTCCAGCGCCTGCAATCCCTCATAAAGATCCAGCAGCGCCATCTCATGCGGAACATCCCCCGCCACTGCCCCTCGCGCCCGCATCAACGCAGCGATCGCCGCCACCACTGCCTGCTGTTGTCGCAGATTCGTAATCATCCCCTGCGAACTAGCTATCGCGCCACCCGTCACCACTCCCAAAATGGCCTGCCGTAACTCTGCAATCCCCTCACCCGTCAACGCCGAGGTGGCAACACCCTCTAGCCCCGCAGACATCGGAGCCAGATCGCTCTTATTCCAAACCACAAGATGCGCCCGCTCACCAAGCCCCTCGATCAAACTCTCTTCCTCGCTCCCAATCCCCTCGCTCGCATCCACCACCACCAGCACTACATCCGCATCCGCCATCGCCTCACGCGACTTCGCAATCCCCAGCGCCTCCGCCTCCTCCACCGCCACCCGCAACCCAGCCGTATCGATCAGCTCCACCGGAATCCCCTCCAGCGAAATCCTCTCCGTCACCAGGTCCCGCGTCGTCCCCGGCCTCGCCGTTACAATCGCGCGCTCCCGCTCCACCAGCCGGTTAAACAGCGACGACTTCCCCGCATTCGGTCGTCCCACAATCGCCAGCGAGAACCCCTCCCGCACCACACGCCCGTACGAAAAACTCCGCGCCAGATCCTCCAGCGGCGCAACCACCTCATCCACCCGCGCCACAATTTCATCTGCGGGCATCACATCGATGTCATCCTCCGCAAAGTCGATCCCCGCCTCTAGCCCGGCAATCAGTCCCACCAGCCTCTCCTTCACCGGCCCCACCACCCGCGACAACGCACCACCCAACTGCTGCGCCGCCACCCGCGCCTGCTCCAGCGTCTGCGATTGGATTAGGTCATCCACCGCCTCCGCCTGCGTCAGGTCCAGCCGTCCCCGCAAAAACGCCCGCTGCGTAAACTCCCCCGGCTCCGCCAGCCGTGCGCCACCCGCGCAGCACTCCCGCACCACATACTCCAGCAGCGCCGGTGAGCCATGCACCGCAATCTCCACCACATCCTCAGTCGTATAGGAGTGCGGCGCGGCAAAGTAAGTCACCACCGCCTCATCCAACACCTGCCCACTCACTCGATCCACCAGCCTGCCGAACCGCGCCCGCCCCGCAACCATTGGCCGCGTCAGCGTGACCAACACCTCCGCAATCCCCCGAGCCAATGCACCCGACAGCCGCACAATCCCAATCCCACCCCGCCCTGGCGGCGTAGAGACCGCTACAATCGTGTCCTCATCCAACAACATCTCGGCCATTAATCCAGCCTACTACTACCGTCCCGGAACACTACCTTCATACCGGTCCCAATGCGTGACCAGCTCCCGCACCACCACATTCCCCACCACCCACTCCGTCTCAAACGCCGTCGATTGAACATACGGCGCAGTCACACTCTCCACCGCCGTCATCCCCGGAGCCTGCATGCTGTAGTTCGACCCCACCCGCACCACCATCAACCGCTGATAGTCCACACGGTGCATCCTCTGCAGCCGCTTCAACGCCTCCGCAATCCCCGAGTCCTCCATATTCGACATCGTGAAGTTGCCCTTCCCCTTCGTCCACAACGTCACCCAGTCGTTCGCATACTGCGTCATCACCTTCCCATGCCAATACGTATCCGCGGTAAAACTATCCCCTCGAATCACCACCGGAGCCTTCATAGCATTCGGAAAACCCACCCACTGCTCCCTGTCTGCTTTCATCGCGGCATTATCAGGCAGCTTCAAATCCTTCGTCAGACCATACGCCCAGCCAGCCAACCCCGCATTCAGCGGATAGCTATTGTCCGTCATTGGCTTCGCCGGAATCTCGTTCGGCCCCTTCGCTCCAATCACGAACAAGCCATACGGCCATCCCGCCGGCTTCTCCGTCGAATCCACCTGCCGGCTCACATCGTTCACCACATAGCTCGCCCACGCCGCCGTGCCAATCGTCCCATCCGCCGGATCGACACCCGCAATCCCATCCACCAGCCAGTACGCATGGCTCAGGTCAAACCGCGGATCCAACCCCAGCGCCATAATCGAAGGCCCCGCATTCGCCAGCGTCATTCCCGTCACAATACCCAGCACATCGTGTGCCGCATTCATCCGCAGCGCCCGTACGCCACCAGGAAAATCCAACTTCTCCGTCAGCTTCTCCCGCTCTACCCAATATTGAAACTCCCCCGGCGCATCTCCCGTATCCTCACCCTGCTCAAACGTAGTGACGACCACCACCTTGATCTTCAACGGCCCAGCCGCACCCTGCGCCCCACCCGACAAACAACCCAGAGCCCCAACAAACATCACCACAAAACACTTCAGCAACTTCCCCATTACACTCATCTCCAACGAATCCCGAAAATTTACAAAGTACCTCGAAGATACATCACCCTCGCGGCGGCACCGCCGCTATTGGAACTCCCGCATGACCCGCCCCACCCCGCAATCCCGCCAGTATCTGCGTAAGAAAATCTCCCGCAGCCCCAGGATTGCTCGGCAGAAACAAAGTATTCGTGCCTGACTTCGTTCCAATATCCTTCAAAGTATCGAAGTACTGCGTCAGCAGCACCAGCGCCATCACATCCTCCGCCGTCGCACCCGGCACCGCCTCGCGAAAGTGCTCGATCGAGCTCCGCAGCCCATCGATAATTGCCTGCCGCTCCGCCGCAATTCCCTTACCCTGCAGAGCCTTACTCTCCGCCTCTGCCTCGGCCTGCTTCACCTTCAGCGTCTTCTCCGCCTCCCCTCTAGCCTGCGCCGCCACCTGTGCCCGCTGCGCCGCGTTGATGTCGTTCATCGCCGCCTTCACCTTCACATCCGGAATGATGTCCGTCACCAGCGCCGTCAGAATATTGAACCCGAATCCCGACATGATCGTGTCCAACTCCGTCTTCACATTAATTGAGATCCCCGACTGCTGTTCGAACGTCTCATCCAGCGTCAGCTTCGGCACATGCCCCAAAATCGAATTGAACACGAAACTCTCAATCTGCTTCTGCGGACTCGAAAGCTTATAGAAGGCGTCGTAGATCTTCTCATCCAGAACCTGGTACTGCACGCTCACCGGAATCTGCACGAACACGTTATCCCGCGTCTTCGTCTCCACGCTGAACTGCGCCTGCTTTACCTGCAGATCCACAATGAACACCCGCTCCGCCCACGGCACAAGCACATGCAGACCGGGCCGCACAATCCGGTTGAACTTGCCGAACCGCTCTACCACCCCGGCACTCGCCGTCCGCACCGTGAACAGCGTCTTCAGCACCGTCACCAACGCCACAACGCCGAAGATCACCAGCACCACTACCAGCAACGTACTCACAGGTTCCATCGATAGACCTCGCCCCGAGAATACATCACCGTATGGCTCTGCACTCCGCAAGGTACCGAAGGAGTCCGTCTCTTACACCCGTAAAACCTCTGTCAAACCGCAGCTACCCTTAACACACGGACATCAAGACGCGAACATCAAAAGATTCGGGCTAGGGTAACAAGCAGCATCCGTCCCCACACAGAACGTCAGGTTCCATCCGGTCGTCGTATTCGCCAACGCCTTCGGCACATCGACCGTAAAGGAGACGCGGTCCCCCGCCTTCCAGTTCCCCTGCAGCTCGGGATAAATCTTGCTCTTAACGCGCTCCCGGTTAGCAAGCTGCGTGCAGTAGATCTTGACCGTATTGAAGACCGCACTGTTCGGTTCACTCGGAACCGTGAAGGAGACTTGAAACCTCACTCCATCCGCCGAGGGCGCCTTGGACACCTTGATCCCCATATCGGTCGAAGCAGTCACACTCTGTGCAACCGCCACCCCCGAAGCAGCGCTCGCCACACTAACCGCAGGCGCAGCTGCAGCACTCGCCGCGGCCGCCGAAAACGGAATCTCCGTCTGCGGCAGCGGATATAGACACTCCTGCGTAATCTTCCCCTTCCTGTCGACCAGCAGAGCCGTATCGATAAAGAACAGTAAGTTCCTGCAGGACTGCTGCAAGCTATGCGTATTCACCGCCTGCTGAATCAGGTCCGACTGCATCTTGGCCCGATTCAGCTCGCGCGTATTGCGATCGTTATACCAGGCCACCGTAAAGTTGCCGAAGAGCCCCAACGCCGCGGCAAACAATCCAATCACCGCCGGGCTGCTCCACTTGAGATTGCCGGAAGACCGATCCTCTGGCGAAGATTTATCCAACAACTTTTCAGCGACACCCTCTGAAGCTTGACCCTCAAAAGAGAGCCCCGGAGTTTCCATCTCAGTCTCGGCCATCGTATCTCCCGCCCGTAGCGCGGCTGTATCTCTCAACCATTCCGCACGACAACTTCTCACAGCAGGTAACTCAGCACCCCGCATCAAAACCCGCAGACCGCCAAGCCAACCTACTCCGCTGAACTAAACACCTTACTAAACACCTTAGCCAGGAAAGTATTCCGTCTCCTGCACCATGGAATGCGTTAAGCCAGCCACACACCAGCAGCACAGCGCGGCCTATCCGAAATACGACAATCATCGTTAACATACGACGCAAGTCGTACTATTGTTCTTCACATGAAGAAACGCGAACAACCGAAGCCCACTCTCCCCCTTCCCACCGAGGCCGAACTCGAGGTCCTCAATATCCTCTGGACTACCGGACCCGCCACCGTTCGCGAGGTGCATACTGCCTTGAGCGGCAAACAAACCGGCTACACCACCGTGCTGAAGCAGATGCAGGTCATGGCGGAGAAAGGTCTGCTGGCGCGCAGCGAACGCTTCCGCTCGCACGTCTATGAAGCCCGCCTCCCCAAAGAACAGACCCAGCAACAGCTAGCGAAGAACCTCCTTCAACGAGCCTTCGACGGCTCCACCAAGAACCTCGTCCTCGGCGCGCTCTCCTCTCAAAAAGTCTCCTCCACAGAGTTAGCCGAGATCCGGAAGATACTCGACGACTTCGAGAAAGGCTCCCGATGATAAACCTCATAAGCCCGACAAGCCTGATAACCCACACGCCCCTCTCCGCACAGGAACTCGTCCACGCCCTAGGCTGGACGCTACTTCACTTCTGCTGGCAGGGAGCGCTCGTCGCGACCATACTGTGGTGCCTTCTCACTCTACTAAGCAATCGCTCACCTCAAACGCGCTACGTAGCCGCCTGCTGTGCTTTGGCCCTCATGACTGCACTTCCCCTGCTAACCTTCGCGCACCTCATCACCTCGCACAACACGCCTTACGCAACAAGAATCACCCTCGTCCCGAACAGCCCTCTCACCAACCTTCACGACGGCTCCGGTCCCTCAGAACCCTTACTCAACCACATCGCCCGAGTCCTCGATCAATCCATGCCCAGGCTACTCCCCATCTGGTTCGCCGGCGTGGTCCTCCTCCTAGCGCGCCTGAGCATCGGATTGATCGTCGCCAATCGAATGAAGTCCGCCGCAACACAAACACCCTCCCTCGAACTGCATCGCACCTTCCATCAACTCGCCCGCCGCCTCGAAGTCACCCGCTCCGTCATTCTGATGCACTCCACACTCGTACAAGTCCCTACCGTCATTGGCTGGCTGCGTCCCATCGTCCTTCTGCCTCTTAGCTGCCTCGCAGGCCTATCCACCATTCAGGTCGAAGCCATCCTCGCTCACGAGCTCGCCCACATCCGCCGCCACGACTACCTCGTAGGCATCCTGCAATTCATCGTAGAAGCCCTGCTCTTCTATCACCCCGCCGTCTGGTGGGTCTCGAAGCAGATTCGCAAAGAGCGCGAACACTGCTGCGACGACCTCGCCGTGCGCATCGGCGGCGACGCCCTCACCTACGCCAAGGCGCTGTCCTTCCTCGAAGAGCAGCGTTCACCCTCACCCGCAGTCGCACTAGGAGCAAATGGAGGAATACTCGCAATGAGAATCAGACGCATCCTCGGATCGAAACAAACTCCCGCAGTCTCTCAACCCACAGCCCTCGTACTCCTCAGCGCCACAGTTCTCGTCGTAGGCCTTGGCATCGGCACGGTAGCCCGCGCACAACCCGGCCCACAGCTACAGGAGATACCCACAACCAATGGGCACACTCCCACCGGCCAGTATCTCGCATGGCTCGACGAAGACGTCCTCTGGATCATCTCCCCCGCCGAGCGCGCCGCCTTCATCCAGCTCACCAGCAACGCAGAGCGCGATCACTTCATCGAGCAGTTCTGGCTGCGCCGCGACCCCACACTCGGCGACTCCAAGCTCTCCTACCGGGAAGAGCACTACCGCCGCATCGCCTACGCGAACCAGCACTTTGCAACCACGGTCGACGGATGGAAGACCGATCGCGGCCGAATCTACATCGTCTACGGAACACCCGACACCATCGACGCCTACCCCGCCGGCGCACCCGAGTTCTCCGGCAAGCCCGCCGAGGCCTGGCACTACCGCTCACTCATCGGCGTCGGCCAGAACATCGAAGTAAGGTTCGTCGATCTCTGCAACTGCGGCAACTACCAATTGCAGTCTCAGACAGCCTCGGGAAAAAGCCTCTCCAACGCATCCAGTCCAAACGAACCACTAACAGTTCAGACTCAAATGACACATAGGCCCATCATTCGCAAAGTGGCCTACAGCAGCCCAGCTAGAGACACGCAACCAACGGCCTCAACAGATCCTGCACAAAACACCAGCACAGTTCCTAGAAGGATCGGCAACGGCGTCTCCGCTCCAACGATCCTCTACGCGCCAATACCCGAGTACACAGAGTCCGCCAAGCAGGAAAAGATAAGCGGCCCCGTACTGCTCAACCTATGGGTCGACGAACAAGGCAAGCCCAGCCATGTGCATGTGCTTCGCGGAATCGACAAGGGCCTCGACGAGAAGGCCATCGAAGCAGTAAAGCAATACAAGTTCAAGCCGGCCATGCAGGACGATAAACCGGTCCTGGTTCAACTGAACATCGAGGTTAATTTGAAAGTCTTCTAAAAAGAAAAACAAATCCAGCTCCAAGACATAGCAACGGTCTCTGCGTAGGGCCATCAGTTGTTGGCCCTACGCAAAATTAAAAAAAATAGAGATAGAGAAACAGACATAAAGCCATAGGGAATAAACCTCTCCACGCAGGTGTCTACTACACAGCAAACATGATAAGCATCATGCTTTAGCTCGACACCGTATCGGAGAAGATAAATGAAGCTGCAGAACAAGAACGCATTGATCACAGGAGGCGACCGCGGCGTCGGTCTGGCAACCGCTCGGCTCTTTATCGACGAGGGCGCAAAGGTCATCATCACCGGAAAAGACCGGCTGACACTCGACGCAGCCGCCCAACAACTTGGCCCCAATGCACTCGCCCTGCAATCAGACATAACAAGGTCCAGCGAACGCAAGGAACTCTTCAAAGCCGTCGCCGAGCACCTAGGCAAGCTCGACATCGTCTTCGCCAACACCAGCAGCGGCCAAAAGACAGCCCTCGGAGAGACCACCGAAGAGCTCTTCGAACAGGTCCTCAACATCAACCTCACCAGCGTCTTCTTCATCGTGCAGTCGGCCCTTCCACTCCTGCGCGATCAGGCCTCGATCATCCTCCACGGATCGTCGGTAGCCACGCTAGGCCACCCAGGCTACTCCGCATTCGCAGCGGGCAAGGCAGGCATCAGGGCAATCGCCCGCACCCTCGTCGGAGAACTCTCGCCCCGCGCAATCCGCGTCAACACCGTCGTCTCTGGAGCCATCCTCCCGATCACGCCAGAACTCGCCGGCGAAGTAGCAGATCGAATCACCGGCCGCATCCCCCTCGCCCGCTGGGCGGACGCCTCAGAGATCGCACAGGCAGTCCTCTTCCTCGCATCCAGCGACGCCTCCTACATGCAAGGCACCGAGGTCATCGTAGACGGCGGAGCCACCAGCGCCCCCTTCAGCGGCCCCGCCAGCCGAATCTAGACGCACAAAGAGAACCGCGCAAAGAAGCGATGGAAGCCGATTAGTATGCAGAGCCCGCATATCCAGGCCTCATCGCCTCCTGCTCACGATCGCAGTAAGCTGCTCCAGCGGTTCACCCTTCCTGATCCGCGCAGCCTGTCTCAGTAAGTGCTTTCTCGGATCCTTCTGATCGCCCGCATCCTGACCATCGACATCTTCTTCCAACATCTCGGTAATCACATGTTTCGCAGGCGGCTCCACAATACTTTGAAGCTGATGGAGCGCATTCCCCAACGACGTCGAACTCGGACAGAAACCAGGATCTCTATCTCCACCGCGTCTCCTCCGTCGCCATCGACGACGTTGAAAGACGAAGACACACGCTACAAAAAAACAAAACAGATACAGCTGCACCAAAAGATACAGACCACGCCTCGCCTCAAAACATCGGCTAGAGCCTGACAACACAACGATCCCTCGAAAGCCGTAGCCTTCAGGATCGTTAGATCAGAGACAGCAGCTAGCTTTTAGAAGGTGGAGGAAGCTGGAAGAGCATGGGGCGACTGATAGATGGATTGAGAGGCAGATAGCCAGCAGAGAACCAGAACGCAGCAATCTCACGCAGAACCACCAACCCAAAAAGAAAGACAGGTACAAGGGCGAAGTAGAACAAGACAGCGCCCTCATGGTGAACGCCATGAGGAGCAAGCAGCAAGAGCAAAAGGCTCAAAGCCACCGCTATCAGCAAAACTCCCGACAACCCTTGAAGGACTCTCTTCACACACGCAGTATAGCGGCACCCGCTACCGGGAAAAGATCTTTCCCCATCAGACTCAATCAAGCCGACCAGTTAGGTGGATAACCAACCCGCGCCTTGATCCCAGCCTAATCGTACCGACCGGTCAGAGAGACCATAAGCTGTGAACAGCTTCGGTACATTTGTGTCTTCGAATACCTGTAGTCCGCTTGGGGAATAAAAGACGCTGCCTCCGGGTTTCATCCCAATGAATCTCTTTTAGAGAGACGACCGTATTATGCACGCTTCATGGGAATTGGTCCGATGGTCAATCTTTCAGATTCGAGCAACGGACGAACAACCAGATTAGGAGACACCCCCGTGCCTGCGATCAACGATATCCCCACAAGCCACGATTTTAAGGTTCTCATTGGTCGAACGGGCATCTCCGGTGTAATCAAGAAACACGATGCAAACATCACAAATATCTTGCGTCTTCTTCAGAATGTTCAACCGTATCGAGATCAATCCACCCAAGCGGCACTAGCTCCACTCCGTGCTCTAAGGAAAGAATGCATCGCTTGGGTGATGGCAAACCTTAGCCGGCGTCGAGCATCACGTCCGCACATCCTGGAGTTGCTGAACGCCGTACATCGGCGAATAGGGAACGTGATTGAAGCCGTATTCGCAGATCGAGTGATAAGACAACCGCGTGAAAACTGGCAAATCCTCAAAGAAAGATCAAACCTGGAAATGAACAGCCGACGGGTTGGAAGGAGCGTGGATCCCGCCTTCCTCATCGAAAGAGCAACCCCTTCGCACGTATCTGCCTTCCCTTTTGAACCTGCCTTCAATCAGTACAGAGAGGCGCAGACAGGATTAAAGTTCGAAACATGGATGGAGCAGGTTTTAATACCGCAAAGCGAAGAAGACCCTTTTAAGGTCTACTTCAACACCGGCGGCCATGTCCCCTCATTTTTGATCACACGTTTACGCCAACCCCAGCGCGTCAAATACTGCAACGAGACGGAACGCAACGATTATGTAATTACCTTGGAACAAGGTGTATTCAGAAACGCCTCAGGCGACCTCTTTCACACCGGAAATATGGGGACGGGTACAGCCGGACCCGGTTGGGCAATTTTCGTCATTGGGATGGACAATACCTTCTACGGAGGCTCCCACCGTACGGGTCAATTTCACCACTCAAGCTTTTTGTCAGCGGCGCCAGTTCAGGCAGCAGGCGAGATCGCGGTCAATAAAGGAAAAGTGATTGGCCTCACCAATAAGACTGGCCACTACAAATCACGCTCCGCCGAATTAGTCCGCACGCTCTTCCTCTTAAAGCGGGGTGGGGTCGATATAAATTCAATACGCGTAAATGATCCATTCAGGGCCGCAGGTATCTGGATCTCAGGCGAAGAATGTTTGAAAGCAGATGGGATTTTCACGGGTAAAACTGGAGGCGCCAAACCAATCCAGGTACCCGTTTAAAATCTCGTTGGCCGATGGCGATATCGAATGCATCGCGTCTAAACCGGCTGGATTGTAATTGGTTATTCTTCCGCAGCAGAAATTCACCAACTTTGACCCACTACCTACGCAACAGCCTCTCGCTTCCATCGCAAACTCTACTACTATTCCCGGAGTCAGAAGGGCACACGTAAACGCGTGCCAAAGCCACGCCGAAGGCGTAACCGCTCTGCCGAAGGCCCGAGTGAAGGCGAAGCCGAAACGACAGATCTATCGCCGTTGTTGTTGCCTTTGCTTTTGTTCTCCCAAAAACCTCAGCAAAATCACATGTCAACCCCCAAAACCACCCAAGCCCATCAAAACAAAAGAAATAAAAGTGGCACGTTAGTTTCGCCCAATCCCATAAAATAGAACTAGAGACAAAAAGCCCCGCCGAAAGGCCGGGGCTTTCTATTTAAAAAACGAAGGAAGACCGTAACTCAAGCTGGCTGAAGAATTTGGACACAACTCGCATGAAATCAGCCACATACGAGGGACTATCACCCGTAAGCCGAACATAAGAAACGGCTTGCGCCCAAATACCCCCAGGGGGGGGTAACCCCCTCAAACCAGAGTTAGGATGCTATGGCCACACCGCACTTCTCCGACAAATCGCTCAAGTTCCTCCGCGGCCTCAAGCGCAACAACGACCGCGAATGGTTCGAGCCCCGCAAGCCCATCTACGAGGCCGAACTCAAGGCCCCTATGCTCAGCGTCATCGACGCCATCAACCAGGCCATGCTCGACTTCGCCCCCGAAAACGTCCACCCGCCCCAGAAGTGCATGATGCGCATCTACCGCGACGTCCGCTTCAGCGCCGACAAGAGCCCCTACAAGTCCCGCGTCTCCGCCTGGTGGGCCCGCGCCGGCCTGGAGAAGACCTCCGGCGGCGGCTTCTACTTCAGCCTCAGCACCACCGACGTCACCATCGCCGCAGGCGTCTACATGCCGGAGCGCGAACAGCTCCTCGCCATCCGCCGCTACCTCGTCGATCACCACCAGGAGCTGCGCGCACTCCTCGCTGGCAAGAAACTCCGCGCCAAGCTTCAGGAGTTCGAAGGCCTCCGCCTCACTCGCCCTCCCAAAGGCTTCAACCCCGACGATCCCGCCATGGACCTGCTCCTTTGCCGCCAATGGGGAATCGCAGCCACCCTGCCCGTCGAAACCGCCACCTCACCAGCCCTGGTAAAGGAGATCGTGGCTCGTTTCCGCCTCGCCGCCCCAGTCGTCGCGCTGCTCAACCGGCCTCTTCTCGGCAAGCCAAAACAGCCGCTTTTCTAAGGATTGCCACTACATTTCCGTGAAAATGAACCAAAAACCGGACAAACCCGAAGAAAACCGCAAAAAAACGGTGGAAAGCCTTGAATTGACGTTGACAAAGCCTTCGGAAAGGTTGAAGGTAAATTGCGGTAGGGTCTCCACACCCGCATGAACATTGGGGATTTCGCAACTGGAAATTACTCGCGGTGTGAAGAACGAATCCGCATACATCTTGAGAAGAACGAAGGAGAAACATAATGGCAAAGGGAATGACAAAGACAGCGCTCGTCCGTGTACTGGCCGAGAAGCTCGAGCTCACCAACAAGCAGACCGCGGCTTTCCTCGAACTGCTCGCTGAGACAGCAGTCAAAGAGACCAAGAAGAACGGCGAGTTCACCATCCCCGGAATCGGCAAGCTCGTCAAGGCAGAGCGCAAGGCTCGTCTCGGTCGCAATCCTCAGACAGGCGAGACCATCAAGATCAAGGCCAAGACCGTGGTCAAGTTCCGCGTTGCCAAGGTAGCGAAGGACACCATCGCTCCTGTAAAGAAGTAGTCTTCACCACAGGCGATCGCGCGGCTTCCGCCGCAACCTCGTCTCGCCGGCAGTAGCCCTCCCGGTACTAACAGATCCTCGCGCACAAGGCCCTAACGCCGCACGCGAGAACAGAAAAATAGCCCGTTGTGCCCTGGCAAAGCCGGAGCGCAGCGGGTTTACTTCTTGGGATTGAAAGCGAGCGAGATCAGGTAGACCCCTAGCGAGATAATGACGCCCTGCAAGATCAACTGAGCGTTGTACCGCCATCCCGCAACCGCGAACGAAACAGCAACACCCCAGAAGTACAGCTCGCCAAGCAAAGCAAAGCTCCACCGCGGCTGCACCGCCGAAGCAGGAACCCGCGCCGCAAGCGCAGGAAGCAGCCTCGGAACCGCCCGCTGATAGGCAAGATAGCTCTCTCCCTGCCTCGCTGTAAGAAACGCCTCTTCAGCCCCTATCAGCCGAAGCTCCAGAATCCAAACCACCACGATGCAAAACACCGCGCCACTCGGCGGCATCAGCAACGCCAGCGCCAGCGTATGCAATATCGTCCCCAGGTACAGCGGATTCCGCACAAACCGGTAAGGTCCCGCCGCCATCACCTCGTCCGCCCGCAAGCCCCGGTCCTGCACCACCGCCGTACCGAGAAAAGCAGTTCCCCACGTCCGCAGCCCCGCCGCCGCAAACGCAAAGACAATACCCAGCACCAGCACCGCAATCGTAGCCGTGCTGAAGCTCAACCACCCCTGCCGCGCCACCGTCGCCGCCAGCAACTGCCAGGTACGGATCGTATCGAGATGAAACACATAGTTCCACGGCGAAAAAAATGCAATCACATACACGATCACATGAATCAGAAAGCGAAATCGAAACTCAAGAGCCGTAGCTTTCATGGCAGCGCGAAGCGCGAAGATCCTTTCGAGTATTGCTGCGACAGCTCTAGTCTTCGCCCAGCGTGCTAAGAATGTGATCGAAATCTTCCAATCCGGAGTACTCGATAATCACTCGGCCTTTGCCCTTCTTATCCTCGATACGAACCTTGAGCCCCAAAGTCCGCTGCAGACGGTTCTGAGCCTCCTTGACGTTAGGATCCTGCTCGTCGAGCGTGGACTTATCCGCCTTCGCCGCCTTCTTCTCCGGATTCAGCAGCCCCTGAACATAGCTCTCCGTCTGCCGAACCGAGAAGGACAGAGCCAACACCTTCTGCGCCGCCGCAGTAATAGCCTCGGCATTGTCCAGTGCCAGCAGCGTGCGCGCGTGCCCAAACGACAACTCACCCGCCTCCACCCGCAACTGCACGCCCTCCGGTAAACGCAACAAACGAAGGAAGTTAGACACCGAAGCGCGCTCTTTCCCGGTCCGCGTCGCCATCTGCTCCTGAGTCATCTTGAACTCCTGGCTCAGACGTTGATAGGCCCGCGCTTGCTCCATCGGATTGAGATCCGCACGTTGAAGATTCTCTACGATGGTCATCTCAAGTGCCTGCTCATCAGACACTTGCCGAACGATCGCCGGAATCGTCTCTTTCCCCGCCTTGCGTGAAGCCAGCCAGCGCCGCTCGCCGGTGATGAGCTGAAAGCTGTTCTCGCCCAGCCGTTTTACGACGATCGGTTGCACGACTCCCGACGCAGCGATCGACTGCGCCAACTCCTGCAGCTGCGCCTCATCGAAGTGCGACCGTGTCTGGAAAGGATTGCGCACGATCTGGTCGAGCGGAATCTCAAGCGGCTTCCCCGAAGTATCCGGCGGAGGAGTCGCCGGGGCTGGCGCAGGAGGAGCCGGACGTTGAGGAAGAAGCGACTCCAGGCCCTTGCCTAGAGCGCGACGTTTGGGATCGTGATTGGATTGCGAAGGCTGGGCCATAGGGATGTACTTTCTGCGATCTGAATGTGGGTATGGTGCAAATGTAGGGACGGGACCCTTTACTTCGTGTAAGGCCAGAAGCGGACCTTCTTCTTCTCAGGAGCGCTCTTCGCCGCCTCTGCCTCCGCGGCCTGGCGTTTCTTCTGCTCCGGACTTTCAATCTTGTTTCGCCCTAAAAGCTCGAGAGCCAGCTCCCGGTAAGATTCAGCCCCTCGAGAGCGAGGATCGTAGATCGCAACCGGCTTACCGTGGCTAGGCGCCTCCGCCAGGCGGATATTGCGCGGAATGGTCGTCTTGAGTAGCTTATCGGCGAAGAAGCCCCGCAGATTCTCAGTGACCTGCTGCGAAAGATTCGTTCGATCGTCGTACATGGTCAAAAGAACCCCTTCGAGCGCCAAACCCGGATTGAAAGCCTGGGCGACCCGGTCGAGCGTAGACATCAGCTCCGAGATCCCTTCCAGCGCGAAGTACTCCGCCTGCATCGGAACCAGCAACCCATCCGCAGCCACCAGCGAGTTGAGTGTAAGCAGGTCGAGCGCTGGTGGGCAGTCCAGCAGGATAAAAGGATAGTTCGACCTTATAGGCACCAAAGCATCGCGAAGCCGAAACTCCCGGCGCTCCTGGCTGACCAGCTCCAGGTTCGCCCCGATAAGGTTCTTGCTTCCCGGAATCAGCGAAAGCAACGGCACCTCGGTGGCAACGGTAGCCTCGGAGGCCGGATTATGCCCGAGCAGGACATCGTAGATGGAGATGCGGTTCTCGTCCCTCGCAAAGCCCAGGCCCCCGGTGGTGTTGGCCTGGGGATCGCAGTCGATCAGCAACGTAGCGAGGCCCTCCAGGGCGAGCGCCGCGGCAAGATTGATCGCCGTGGTCGTCTTTCCTACTCCACCCTTTTGATTCACCACGGCAATGACCTTGGCAGGAACGACCGAAGCAACCGCAGGTTTCTCAGATATCTCGGCAGGCGAGCCCTTGAGAGGCTGCGACGGTTGGATCGGCTTATTTGTAGGGTGAATGGTGATCATTGCAATAGGACCAAGGGTATTTGGAGTCGAGAAAGGAGGCAATGGGCCGTGCCTTGTGGAGAAGCCATCCACCCTGTGGAATATTTGTGGAATGCGCTAATTGCACCGTGAACTAGACACTTAGCTATCGTTCCGTGTGGAAATCTTTTTGCAAATGTTCCACATGGAGCATCTTGTCGGCTTAAATCGACTGTTCCACGTGGAACATCTGCAGATGAAGTACCCCGGATGCCGATCGAGGCAATTTTAAGATTCTTCCGCCCTCAGGAGCCAGAAATTCCGTAGTAAGAAGCGCCCGTTCACCTCCGGCAGCCACCCTTGCCGTAGCTGCCGGTAAGGCAACCTCCATGTTGTCTACAGCCCGCAGACAAACAACATCGAACCGGCGCTCCGAAGGCATACTCTCCACCCGATCCCCCCAAACCTCAGTCTTTAGAGCAAGCGTCCGCACCATCTCTCGCAGGAAACTGACTTTTTTATTCTGAGATTCCGCCAAAGTCACGACAATCTCGGGTCGGAGCAGTTGAATCGGTAGGCCCGGAAAGCCAGCGCCAGAACCGAAGTCCAAAAGCGTGGCACAAGATCCAAGGTGTCGCCCAGCGAAGAGACTCTCCCCGAAGTGCCTCTGGACGATCTCCTCTGGGTCGCGGATCGCCGTCAGATTCGTCCGGGCATTCCACTTCAGCAGCAGATCAAGGTATCCCGACAGTTGGGCGTACAGAAGAGGTGTCCCCGCATCGCCCAGGTAAGGAGCGAGCAGGTCCGCAATCGTTGCTTCAGAAAGCGTAGCCATGCGTCAGGCCACGGAGGTATGAATCGGCCGGGGGACCCAGACGGCAGCCTCGGCAATCAGGCGCTGGAAGATCGCCGCAGAGGTAGGGCTGATATCGTAGCTACGCTCCGGGTGCCACTGCACCCCGAGGACGAAGTGTGCAGTCGCCCCTTCCGAGGCCTGTCCACCCTCCACTGCCTCAATCACGGCATCCTGCGGACAACGAGCCGAGACACGAAGGCCGTCTCCGGAAATGGCGATCGCCTGGTGATGGCTGGAGTTGACCGGAAGCCGGAGAAAACCATCCCGATCCGGAGCCTCCTGCCGATCGACGATCGAGCCAAGCAGCGAATCCGGCGCAATCGCCACCGAATGCGCCACAGCGACAGCCTTTCCCGCAGGATGATTCACCGGCAGGATACTGAGGTGCTGCACCAGCGTGCCACCGCGCCAGACGTTCAAGGACTGCACCCCAAAGCAGATACCCAGCAGAGGTTTGTAGAGATTATGGGCGTCCTGCAGCAAAAGTTCATCCACCGCTTCGCGCGAGGCGTCCGCCGGAGCGCACTCCTCAATCGGTTCCTGGCCAAACTTCTGCGGATTCACATCCGCTCCGCTACCGGGCAGCAGAACTCCCTGGCAGGTATTGATGAGGTTCGCGATCGTATCCTGCGCAAGGCCCAGGGGTATCTTCACGGCTTCGCCCCCAGCGTGTTCGACCGCCGCCGCATACTGCGGCCAGGAGCGTTCGCTGTACTCAAGATCGGTGGAGTGGGGAACGGGAATGGCGATTCGTGGCTTCATAGACACTCTATGATACGGCCTGAGCGCGGCAAGACTATCGAGCGGAACCGTCGTGATGCTCTCTGTACGTCTCCCGAATGGTCTCAAACAGCCTCTGAGTCAGCGCATCGGCGTCCCGCGTCGTCATGCCAGCCGTGGAGATCGGATCTCCCACCACAATCTTCAACGGACAAGGGTTCAGGTAGAGCGTATGGATGGGCAGCAACTCATAGGTCCCAACCAAGGTGAGAGGAACCAGCGGAACTCCCGCCTTGATCGCCATAAATGCGCATCCAGAGAGAAAGGCCTGCGTCTGTCCATCGGCGGCCCGTCCACCCTCTGGGAAGATCACCAGCGGCAGACCCGCCTTCAGGGCTGCAACCCCGCGGCTAAGGCTGGTAACAGCAGACCGGGAGCTCGACTGATCCACCGCCACCTGGCCCGAACGGTGAAGATACCAGCCAATGAAAGGAATCTTCCAAAGCGATTGCTTCGCCATAATCCGGAACTGGAACGGCAACGTCGCAAACAGCACCGGCGTGTCGTAGTAGCTCAGATGGTTGGAGGCGTAGACCGCCACCTCATGCAGATGCAGCTTCTCTCTCCCAATCAGCTCAACCCGCGAGAGACTCAGCATCACGAGAACCTTCGCCCAGACGTGAGCAATCGCATGCTGTTGGCGTCCCGACCGATCCCACAGGCCACACACCAGCGACACACAACCAAACGCAATGGTGGCCAGGGAGACGAGAGGAAGCAGCAGGAAGTAGGTAAGCCAGCGAATCGCCGGCTTCTTCCGGCGACGCTTACCTCTTGGCGCCTCTTCCTGCCTTACCTCGTCCACCTCTGCGGGATTTGGGCTAAGGGTCATGTCTGGAGAGCCAGCTCGCGGAGTTCACCAATCAGATACACGGAGCCGGTAGCAATGATTAGACCATCTGGTGGAGTCACCTGCCGGGCCTGGGCGAGCGCGGCCGCCACATGCGGCGCAGCATGCGCAGGAATACCCAGAGCATGGGCAGCAGCCATCAGGTCCTCCACCGACGAGGCGCGCGGACTATCGATCGGAGCGAAGATCACATGATCCTGCGGCCGCGACGGAGAGCCGTCCGAAGAGGAATCGAAGAGCGGCAGCAGAATCCGCGCCATCTCCGTCAGCGATTTGTCGCGAAGACAGCTAAAGATCAGAGTGCGTGGCCGCTCCTCCGGCAGTTGCGCGATCGCCGCCCGCAGCGTCCAAGCGCCCGCCGGATTATGAGCCACATCCAGCAGAATCTCAGGCGTACCAGCAATCAGCTCCAGCCTACCCGGCCAGCGAGTATTGCGAATCCCCGCTTCAATCGCGGCGTTGCTTATATTGTAACTATGCTTGTTACCTGAACCGTTTGATTTGTCACCAGAACCGTTACGTAACTCAAGCGCCGCCGCGATCGCCAACGCGATATTGCGTTGCTGATGCTGTCCCGGCAGCGGCGAATCGACCCGCAAGGGCTGATGATCGACCGACAAGGTATAGCGGTTCGCAGGCAACGAAGCCCCGCCCTCGCCTCCACTACCAGCGAAAACATGCTGGGGAGTCGGCGGAGTAAGATCCGCGGCGCTGATGGCCCGCAGGTTGAGCGTGGCAGCCACCTCTCCAATAGCCTGGTTCGCCTCCGGATGCTGCGGCAGCGTGATGAGCGTGCCATTGGGCCGCAGGATACCGGCCTTCTCCCGAGTAATCTCCGCAATGGTCGTTCCCAGGAAGTCCATATGGTCGAGAGCGATATCCGTAATGATCGAGAGCAGCGGATCGACGATATTGGTAGCGTCCAAACGCCCGCCCAGCCCAACCTCCAGAACCGCAATATCCACCTTGCTCTCCGCGAAGTAGCAGAAGGCCAGTGCAGTCACCGTCTCGAAGTAGCTGGGCTCCTGGGGGAGCTTGCCTGCTTCCACCAGCTCCCGTCCAGCATGATCCACCTGAAAGTACAGCCGCGCAAAGTCCTCATCCGGGATGGTGTGCATCTCCCCGGGGCCTGCACTCGCCGGAACGTCCGCTGAGGCATACTCCGTGGGATCGACCGCGGAGCTGATCTGGATCCGCTCATTGATCCTTGCCAGATGCGGTGAGGTATACAGCGCCGTACGATAGCCCGCCGCAGCCAGAATGCTCGCCAGCGTAGCGCAAGTGGAGCCCTTGCCGTTAGTTCCGGCAATCAACACCGATGGAAAGCTGCGCTGAGGATCACCCAGGGCCGCAGCCAGAACGCGCATATGGTCGAGATCGAACTTGGGACGGGGTCGGGGAGGGGCATCCGGTGAAGACTGAGGAGGAGGCGCCAACTCCAGCCCGCGGGCGTTCAAATGGTCAACAGCTACTGCGTAAGACAAAGACATACCCACATTTTAGGCGATGCAGCATTCCGTCGGGAGGCTGTACCACCAAGGGGCCCCGCTCTGACCAAAAGGTGCTATGCCTCAGACGGAAGTGGGATAGCGGCGCATTTCAAAGCAGGAGATATTGAATACATCGCCGATGGAGACATCGGGCCTAAGGTGTACTTCAACGTGGTGCTTCCGAATTGCAAGCCATCAGGCCGCAACGGAAAGAGGAGATTAATATGCATGTAGCAATGGCAATTGCTTTTTCCATGATTCTGGTAGCTCCGTTCTTCGGGCGCTGGCGCGCTAATGCCTGGCTGAAGGCGAACGTGCCTGCTGGACGTGCTACTTCGACCCTCCACGAAACGGCGTAGTTTTCTTTGCAACTCACCAATGGACCGTTGCCGGGCTGGCGCGGTCCTATTTTTCTGCCCCAATGCCCAAAGCCTCTAGTTCCGGCGTAGCAGCGCCAGGTTCAGAGCGATCGCGAACGATACCCACCCCAGATACGGAAGCATCAGCGCCCCTGCCAGGGGACGTACCCGCCAGAACAGCACCATCGTCGCCACAATCGCGATCCACAGCGCCAGAATCACCACCACCGCCACCAGCAGCCGGTGATAGTGAAAGAAGATCGGCGTCCACAGAAAATTGAAGAAAAGCTGAATGCCGAAGACCACCAGCGCATCCAGCCGGGCCGAGCCCTGCGTATCCTCAATCGATTGCAGCGAGCCCCTGCGCCCCGCTCGCCGCGGAGTCCGCCACACCAGCCACGCCGCAATCGCCATCACCGTATAGAGAATCGTCCAGACCGGAGCGAAGATCCAGTTCGGAGGATTGAACTGCGGCTTGACCAGCCCCGCATACCACGTAGGGATCGAGTGCGCCGCCGAAGCCGCGCCCACCGCGGCGACCGCAAAGCAAAGAATCAGGAAGGCTGCAAGGGCGAGGATTGGACGACCGCCATGAGACGGGGAAGGACGAGTTTGCACCGCGATGCTCCTGAGTTGAGTCGTCAGAAGCATCCATTGTGCAGCAAACTCCAGAGCCCGGGGGAGACATTTTCCGCCTCACCCCGGTTCTGCAAAACTTTAGCGCGCTATATCGGGAAGTCCGCCGAGCAGGGCAGCGCCCGAAAACCGGGCAAGTCCGCTCCAACTGGGAATATTGAACGCCGCTACCGGGTGTGCTTTCCCCTCGGCTTCGGTCTTGTGGTGGTCACTGAGAGCCTGCTGGATCTTCCCGAGGGTCTCGTGCCGCTCGGTCCGGCTAGTGCGCTCCCAATAAAGAAGAAAGCCTTCTCCGCATACGGGACAGCGGACGTCGGACGAACTTTGGGAGGGTTGGCACACAACTTGCATTGGTATCTCCTTCCGTTAAGCGCATGATTTGCGTCTCTAGGTAGATGCCGGAGTGGCATGGCACGCTGCTTCTGCTTCCCCAAGGGTAAGCACCGCGAAGGATAAGGCTGTGAATGCTGCAAAAATATTGTGCTTACCCCGGAACAAATCCTGCGGGTACGCACTAAGTGAACTTAGATCATACGTTACGAATCAAGCCCCTATGAATCTAATTTTGGATCCGCGATCCGGTGAAAACCCGAGAGCCCGCCAAGCATCGCGGCACCCGAGAACTGCGGAGAACCCGACCACTCCGGAACCGTAAACGGAGCCGTAGGATGCACCTCAGAGGTGAAATCGCTCCCATGCTGCTTGCTCAGCGCCTCCAGCACAGCCTCCCGCATGATCACCTGCTCCTCCAGCGAGGTGCGCTCCCAATACAGCCGAAAGCCCTGCCCGCAGACACCGCACTTAATATCTTCCCGTTCATCCGACTTCCGAAGTAAGACCTGCATAGCCATAGACTGCTCCTTATATTTCGTGGTCCTTATGTTCCATCGCTGGACTCGTAAATCTAGACTCGTAAATTTTTCAATACTTTAACTCGTTGTCCCTCCCATTATGGGCCGCTACCAAGCTGCCTCCAACGCCCATCCGTGGTACCAGGCTGCCACGAAGGTGGCACGCAGTTGGTGCGTCGTTGCCAAAGGAAATATGCTTGTAGATCACGATAGGAGTTAACACTTGATTAGGATTCAGCTTCCCGACGGTTCAGTGCGCGAGGTTCCGCGCGGTACAACACCACACGACGTTGCAACGAGCATCTCCCCCCGGCTCGCCGCAGCGGTCGTCGTAGCCCGGGTGCGCCCGCTGAATGCGAATCCTGAGACTACTGGCACGGAAGAGGTCGCCTCCGAGGCTGCTATGTACGGAGCCGCACATGCCGGAGAGCGCCTGGTCGACCTCTCCTCTCCCCTCACCGAAGACGTCTCCCTCGAGCTCCTCAAGGAGAACGACGAAGCCGCCTTGCGCGTCGTTCGCCACTCCGCCGCCCACGTCATGGCCACCGCCATCCTGGAGCTCTTCCCCGAGACCAAGCTCGGCCACGGCCCCGCCACCGACTCCGGCTTCTTCTACGACGTCTACCGCGAGACACCCTTCAGCGACGAAGACCTCGCCGCCATCGAAGCCCGCATGGCCGAGGTCGTCGCGCGAAACGAGAAGTTTGTGCGCGTCGAAGAATCACGCGACAAGGGCCTCACCGACTACTCCGCCCAGGGCGAGTTCATGAAGGTCTACTTCATCGAGAAGTTCACACAGCCCGGCGACGACATCTCCGTCTACCGCAACGGCAACTTCGTCGACTTCTGCCGCGGCCCGCACGTCCCCTCCACCAACTGGGTCAAGGCCTTCAAGATCACCTCCGTCGCCGGAGCCTACTGGCTCGGAGACGAGAACAACCAGCAACTCCAGCGCATCTACGGCACCGCCTTCTTCAACACCAAGGACCTCGACGCCCACTTCAAGCGTCTCGAAGAGATCAAGGCCCGCGACCACCGCGTCCTCGGCAAGCAGCTCGACCTCTTCTCCATCCAGGAGGTCGCCGGCTCCGGCCTCATCTTCTGGCACCCCAAGGGCGGCCTCATCCGCAAGACCATGGAAGATTGGATGCGCGAGGAGTGTATCCGTCGTGGTTACAATATGGTCTACACCCCGCACATCATGCGCCGCGACCTCTGGAAGATCTCCGGCCACGAGGGCTTCTACTCGCAGAACATGTACCCGCCCATGGAGCTCGACGACGCAGAGTACCGCCTCAAGCCCATGAACTGCCCCGGCCACATCCTCATCTACAAGAACTCCCCGCGCAGCTACCGCGACCTGCCCGTCCGCTACGCAGAGCTCGGCAACGTCTACCGCTACGAGCGCTCCGGCACCATGCACGGCCTGCTGCGCGTCCGCGGCTTCACCCAGGACGACGCCCACATCTTCTGCACTCCCTCGCAGATCGAGGATGAGGTCGTAGCCTGCGTCGAGTTCGCCCAGAGCGTCCTCGAGACCTTCGGCTTCGAAGAGTTCAAGGTCGAGCTCTCCACCTGGGACCCCAACGACCCGAAGAGCTACACCGGCAGCGCCGCCGACTGGGACCTCGCCATCAGCGGCCTCAAGAACGCGCTCGACCGCAAGAGCATCCCCTACAAGACCATCCCCGGCGAAGCCGCCTTCTACGGCCCCAAGATCGACATCAAGCTCGTCGACGTCCTCGGCCGCATGTGGCAGCTCTCCACCGTGCAGTTCGACTTCAACCTGCCCAAGCGCTTCGAGCTCGAATACAAGGGCGAAGACGGCGAACTCCATCAGCCCGTCATGGTCCACCGCGCCCTCTTCGGCTCGGTGGAGCGCTTCTTCGGCGTGCTCATCGAGCACTACGCCGGCGCGTTCCCTCTCTGGCTCGCGCCCGTACAGGTCGGCTTGGTTCCCATCTCCGAGAAGCACCTCGAGTACGCCGAGAAGGTAAAGGCCAGACTCGAAGACGCAGGCCTCCGCGTCGAGCTAGACGCCCGCAACGAGAAGATGAACGCCAAGATCCGCGAGTTCACCTTGCAGAAGGTCCCCTTCGTCCTCATCATGGGCGATAAAGAAGCCGCAGGCGACGCCGTCAGCGTACGCACCCGCGGCAAGGGCGACGAGGGCAGCGTAACCGTGGAAGAGTTCATCGCCCGCGCCACCGGACTACAGGCCTCCAAAGCAGTTGGACTTAACCCGGTCGAGCTCTAAAGAATAGGAATGGCTTCCTGTGGAAGCGGCAGGTTTGTGTAAAGAAACTTGACCACAAATTCTGTTGTGTAAAGAAAACAGCGTTTTTCTTTACACAAACCTGCCAGCTCCACGCAAGCCAACAGCCCCAGGAGACATCATGCCTGCTCTGAGTGACGATGATCGTGCCAAAGCGATTCAGATCCTCGAGCAGGTACGAACGCAGCTCAACCAAATCGCCGGCGAAGACCCGGACCTTCGCTTCCAGCTCAGGCGATACATCCTTAAGCGCCTGGAGTTCGACGAGCGCGGAACCCCCACGCAACGCCGCAAGCTCAAAGAGCTCAAGCGAAAGTTTCAGCGCGGCCTCTGCTTCCAGTGCGCCACGCCCCTGCCCGTAAAGGGCGCGGAGCTGCATCGCCTCCTCGCCATAGAAGGCTACACCGAGGCCAACACCCAACTGCTCTGCCGCTCCTGCCACGAAAAGGCCCAGCAGGAAACCTCCCCGCCCTTATAGCCATCTAGACTCACAGATCCACATCCATAGACCTCGCGATGGGAAGATCATCGTCCGCCATCAGGCGCGGCGGTTAAGAACGGCGGGCGCCCTTGCTCTATACCATCAGCGACTCCACCCTCGTCGACGCGCCGCTGGATCGCTGTTTTCTTCTCTCCACCAGCATCGACCTCGTCGCGAAGACCTTGCGGATGCGCCCTCTCTCCGGCAGGCTCAGCGGCCTCATCCAACCCAACGACCAGCTCCTCTGGCACGGCTGGAAGTTCGGTCTTCCGCACAGACACCAGACTCTCATCACCGCCTACGATCGCCCCAACCACTTTCAGGACACCATGGGCCGCGGCAGCTTCCAACACTTCCAGCACGATCACACCTTCATACAGGTCGCCGGACAAACCCGCCTGCACGACACCATCCAGTTCTCGCTTCCTCTGGGGTGGGCCGGGGCTCAGGTAGCAAAACACATCATGGTCCCCTACATCACCCAACTCCTGCGTCGCCGTCTGCAAACCCTCAAACAGGTCGCGGAGAGCGAAGAGTGGAGGCAGTACCTACCCGAGCCGCTGCAATAGATACGGCACAACTGCGTCTCTTCTTTTTACCTGCAGCTCTTTTTTCATAGATGCACTTCCGCTTTTGGCACGTCCAATCCATGTGCCTGGCTGAACCGGAGGCAAAGAGCAACCTCTTGCATCTAAACTTGTTGAACGTATCAACAACATCTTCGATCGAGCCAGTACGAGCCGGTCATAAAGAGAATCTCTCTTAGTGAGATCAGCGGTATCGAGGTAGAAGCAGGGCCTATGGGAAAGATCCGTTCGATGACACTGGTGGATGCGCCCGTAGAGCGATGCTTCCAACTCTCCCTCAGCGTCGACCTCCACAAGGCAGCGACCGGCGAAGCAGCCATCGCCGGAGTAACCGAAGGGCTGATCGGTCCCGGCTCCCGCATCACATGGCAGGGCCGCGGTAAAACCAGCGAGAGCCTCGTCTCCGCATGGCGTCCCTTTATCTACTTTCGCGAAGTCCTTACCGCGGGTTGGTTTCAGACCTACCAGCACGACCATCACTTCGCCCCCATGAACGACGGCACCCGCATCCGCGACGAGATCGAGTTCACCCTCCCCAAAGGCTTCACCGCGCGCCTCGCCTTTCGATTCTTCATCCGAAAAAGACTGGTCCGTCTCCTCAAGCAGAGAAACGCCATGATCAAGAGCGTCGCGGAGTCCGAAGAGTGGCACCGATACCTCGACGGTCAACCCGAGATCGATCGCCGCGTCTATCAGGCCATCACACCGCCGTTCGCGGAAAAAGCGAAACCAGCCTACGCCGACTAGCGGCGCGCCTAAACCAACTCCAGTCAGGCTTTACAGCCACGCCACTAAAAATCCCCGGCAAAATCCCTTGTCAAGCCCCAAAGCAGCCTAACCACTTGCAAATCATTGACTTCCATGTGGCACTTTAGTTATGTCCCACTCGTTAAAATAGAAGTAGAGATCAAATCAGTTCCTGCTCCGCTCAGCGCGGAGAGAGCACCACGTTCTTTCCAAACCGGTCCGGAAGTCCAAAGCGAAGCCTCTCCAAATCAGGATTTTGCGCAAAACAGGGGGGGAGGGGGTCCACCAGGGAAGCCACACACCTGGGGCTTCAGTATCAGACCGCAGGGACCTCGACTCCCTACCGCCGCCGGAAAGAGTTGCGAATAGCATGAGCGCGGTCAGGAACCGGCACCGGAGCAGGAGCAGTTGGCGTGGTGTTCACATCATGCCCCTCCGGGTAGAGAACCACGAACCGGCGCGGAATCTCGCCGCTGGAAGCCGTCGGAAGCCCCGAACCGCTGAGCGCAAGATGCAGCAACCGGCGCTCCCGCGAGGTCATCGGCGGAAACGAGTACGGTCGGCCAGTACGCCGCACCACCTCGATCGCCTCCTCCGCGGCCCTGCTCACCGCTCGGTCGCGATTCGCCTTGTAAGAGTCGGCATCGAAGGAGATGCGGTCGTGATCCTCAGGCTCCAACTGCAGCGCCTTCGCCGCGATATGCTCCAGCGCGTGAAGCAGCTCCCCGTTGCGGGCAGTCAGTAGCGGAGTATCGGCTCCGGAAAACTCGACGTAGATCCGGTCCTTAGCGACGGATGGAACGGCAGCTCCATCCTCCCCGGAACCATCTGAACCCTCGGAAACCACGTCCCCCGAGACAGTGAAACTAAGCTGAAACCCCGCGCAACCGATGATCGTCTGGAGCACACCGCTGACCGTCTCTTTTTCCGTGGCCGATATATTCATCACGAGATTGATATTACCAATCAGCTCGTTTTATCTTCGTCCCTGCAAGGTCGGTGGCGTTCCAGCCTTGCGCCGCGCGCGTTTCGCCGCTATCTCACGCATCTCGCGGCCCAGGCTCGTGCGGTTCATCACCGCTTGTTGGATGATGCCGATCAGGTTTCCTACCGACCAGTAAAGCGCCAGTCCAGAGGCATAGTTCCAGGTCATGTAGCCCGAGAACGCTGGCATCATGAACGCCATCATCTTCTGCTGCTGCGGATCGACGCCCGGTGAAGGCGTATAGAACTGCACCAGGAACTGGCTGATCACCATGACGATCGGAAGGATATGGTAAGGATCCGCGGCCGTAAGATCAGGCAGCCAGAACCAGTGCGCATGGCGAAGTTCGACTACCTTCGGCAGCATTCCGAAGAACGCGAATAGCAGAGGAAGCTGAATCAGCGTCGGAATACAGCCTCCGAACATGTTCACGCCATTGTCCTTCTGCAGCTTCACGATCTCGGCGTTCATCTCGTTGCGCTTCGGATCGGTCACCTTGTACTTCTTGTACTTCTCTTTGATGGCATCCATCTGCGGCTGAATCCGCTGCATCTTCAACCCGCTCTGCATGGTCTTCACCCGCAGCGGAAGAATCAGCAGGTTGATCAGCACCGTCAGAATCA
Organism: Granulicella sp. dw_53; assembly: GCF_018449545.1. Classification (GTDB taxonomy): domain Bacteria; phylum Acidobacteriota; class Terriglobia; order Terriglobales; family Acidobacteriaceae; genus Edaphobacter. The sequence goes on from NZ_JAAVUR010000006.1 coordinate 98,079, forward strand.
CGATCGACCAGCCCCAGTTCGGAGCGATGTGCGCATGGATGAACTGCAGCGCAAGGAACAGGTACTTTCCGATGTAGCCGAAGAAGCCGAACTCCACCAGCGGCTCCAGCGTGACATCGGTATTGGTGGCGTGAATTGCCTTCAACACGCTCACAGCCTTCGGTCCGGCATAGATACGCGTCACCGTATGTCCGCTGACGTCGCCCAGCGCCGTTCCCAGAATCGGCACCATCACGGAGCCTTTGGCAGGCGATCCGGAGCCCAGACCGGTCCGGCGTATCGTCTTCGCGACGTCAAGCTCGTTGTGCAGCGTCACCACCGTCGCCGAGTTCGGCGACTCAGGTAGAAACACCGCCGCAAAGTAGGGATCGCTCGCGCCGGCCCAGTCGATCGGTCCGTTCAGCGTATCGCCGCCCGCGACTTTCTTGAACGCCAGATGATCCACCTTGGCGTCACGCATCAGGTCGATCTGAGCGCCGTTGTAGGCCTCCGCATTGTTCTGGTCACCGAATCCGCCCGGCCAGCTCAGCAGCGCCCGCACCGGAGCGCCATTGCGCGTGACCTGAACGTCGACCTTCAGCACGTAGGTCTCATCGAAGGAGAACGTCTTGGTCACCTGCGTAGCGCCGTCCGAGAAGGTAAACGTCAGCGAAGCAGGAGCTGCCAGCGAACCCGTCGCCGACGGAACATACAGCGCCTGGCGAAGTGCGGTCGTCAGCGTGGCGTCGTACGTATAGAGCGAAAGTGGATAGCCCAACTGCTGCGCTGCCTGCGTATGAACCAGGTTCAAGGGCTTGCCGTCGCTGTCGGTGAACCGCTTGAGCTGCCAGTTCACTACCTGCGCTCCGCGGTTGGAGAACTCGATGCGGTACAGCTCGTTCTCGACCACCGTGGTCGACTCCGCCGTACCCTTGACGACCGGAACCGCTTGCGAGGCGACAGCAGCCCCAGCCGCGGGAGCCGCGCTCGGCGGCGGCGCGGATGCCTGATTGGTGGTGGAGGCCGGAGCACTCTGGGTAGAGCTGGGCAACGCCGTCTGCGGATTCTTCTTCGAACGGTAGAACTGAAGACCGAAGAAGACCGTGATCATGACCAGAGCCATGACCAGAAGCGACTTATTATCCTGCCCGCCTTGTTGACCGGGGTTCTTAAACTCTGCCAAGAGAGACTTCCTATCTAGATGCCGATTGAGATCGTTTCACAACTAAAGACGCTGGTCGGCTCCGAGGAGACAACCACGTTGAAGCGGACGAAGTACCGCCAGTTCGACGAAGTAGCGTCACTTCCATGATAAATGCGCTCTGTGAAAAGTGCGCTGCAAGCGCGGCGAATGCTTCGCAAAGGTATCAAGGAGCGCCTCAGCGCTCCGGAACCGGATCGAAGCCTCCTTCGGCCAGCGGATGGCAGCGTCCCAGCCGCCGCAGCGCCATCGCGCCGCCGCGCAGCACGCCAAAGCGCTGCATCGCCACAAACGCATACTCCGAGCAAGTCGGCAGATAGATACAGCGCGATCGCCCAAAGCTATGCAGGATCGGCGAGACGATCCGGCCGTAGAATCCGAAGGCGAACCGCAGCAGAGCATCCTTCATCGCGGGTTACCGGCTCTCCGGCCGCGATGCGTCCTTCGCGATCGCTGCCTGGATTCCCCGAAAGACCTGAGCGACCTCGCGTTCGAGCTTGGCAAACTCCAGCTCGATCACCAGACGCCGCGGATGGAGGATCACATCGACCGGCGCGGTAATCAGCCCTGCGTTGCGACGTATGCACTCGCGCATGCGGCGCTTGATGCGATTGCGGTCCACGGCCTTCCCCATCACCTTGCCGACCGTCAGCCCAATCCGCGGCCCAGTCGTATCGCACCGCTGTGCCTTTCCATCCGGACCTTCGGCAGGCCGCAACGAGTAGAAAAAGCTCATCTGCTTCGCAAACTGCTTACGGCTGGAGGTGTAGACCCGCTGGTAGTCAGCATGCTTGCGCAGTCGCAGAGCCGAATTGGAGGTGGGAGACATAGGGCAGATCGACGACCATTTGCAAAGGCAAACACAACAAGGCGACCGGCTGAGGAAATCCGGTCGCCCTTGTTAGATCAGAGTGAAACTAACGCAATGCGGCGAACTAGTCGCGGAAGCCTGCGCTGACGGCGATCTTGTGACGGCCCTTCGCGCGGCGGCGGCTCAGTACGGCGGCGCCGGACTTGGTCTTCATGCGGGTAAGAAACCCATGGGTCTTCGCACGGTGGCGGCGGTTGGGTTGAAAGGTACGCTTCGGCATGTCACTGAACTCCTGAACTTTTGCTGATCGCGAGGCCTAGGAAAATGGCGATCTACGCGGATCAATCTTTGGGCTGTTGCAACAATCTCTGAGTATACGCGAGGTTTGCGCTTCCGGCAAAGAATCCACCCGGCTGCGGGTTGCCGAATGTTGGGCATCCAACCGATGTTTTTGGCTTTCACCGGGAATGGTGCAACTTCTTTTTTATGGTCTGATAGCTTGAAAAGGGGTTGGTTTTCCGTGCTACTATCGAACCCGTTTAGTAAGACGTTTTTCTGCAGGTCCAGCTGCTCCGCACTCTGCCGCATATTGAACAAACTCCTCTCCGCAAAGCCGCTGAAATGGTTCAGCCCCGGCGGAGGGACCTCTGGCAACACAGCATCATCTTCACTCGCCTGATGGCGGGGAAGGATGTCCATTGCTTTTCACCGCGCTCCTTTCGCCGCGGGTTTTACAAAGTGCACACAGTTTGGGTTGGGACAGGGAAAAAAGACAAGGAAACTAAAGAATGTCATTCGTTCCGACGGCAACGGCCGTATTGAATTATTGGGTGCGTATCCTCGCTGCTCTTGAAAAAAAGATCAACCGGCAATCATATGAAACCTGGTTGAAGCCAACGCGGTTCTCGCACCTTGCGGGGAAGACGCTCTACGTGCGTATTCCCTCTGCAGACTTCCAGCATGTAGGCGATCGTTACGCAGACCTCATCCAGGAGGCCATCGACAACCTCGGCCTCGATATCGAAACCGTCACCTTCACCACGCCGCAACAGGATCCAACCACTCCAAAGCTCCGCGAAGACGGTGGATTTGCCCCGCTTCCAAGCCACAGTCCCAACGCCCCAAACCCCAGCTCGAAGCTTAGCCGTCCCAGTCTCAGCAGCCAGTCGATTCAAGGCCCGATGCCGGAGCAATCCCGCTTCGACTGGAGCGCCGCATCGCAGCTCAACCCGAAGTACATGTTCGACGCCTTCGTCATCGGCAGCGGAAACCAGTTCGCCATGGCCGCCGCGCAGGCCGTCGCTGAGCGTCCGTCCAAGGCCTACAACCCTCTCTTCCTCTATGGCGGAGTCGGAATGGGCAAGACCCATCTGATGCACGCGATCGGCCACGATGTGAAACGCCGTCAGCCCCACGCCTCCATCTGCTACGTCTCGGGCGAGAAGTTTACGAACGAGATGATCAACTCGGTCCGTTATGACAAGATGACCAGCTTCCGCGATAAGTTCCGCAACGTGGACGTTCTGCTCATCGACGACATTCAGTTTCTCGCAGGCAAGGAGCGCACCCAGGAGGAGTTCTTTCACACCTTCAACGCGCTCCACGAGAGCATGAAGCAGATCGTCATTGCCTCCGACCGGCCTCCCAAAGAGCTCGCCGACTTCGAGGATCGCCTGCGCTCGCGCTTTGAGTGGGGACTCATCGCCGACATCCAACCGCCCGATCTGGAGACCAAGGTCGCCATCCTCCAGAAGAAGGCGGAGTCCGAACAGACGCAGCTCCCTACCGATGTTGCGCTCTTCATCGCCTCCAACGTACGCACCAACGTACGTGAGCTCGAAGGCGCTCTGGTGCGGCTCATCGCCTGGTGCAGCATGCACGGGGTCGAGATCACGCTCGCGGTCACACAACAGTGCCTCAAGCAGTTCATCGACACGCAAGTACGCAAGATCACCATCGAGACCATCCAGCGGACCGTAGCCGAGCAGTTTGGCATGCGGGTCGCCGAACTCAAGCAGAAGAACAACTCCCGCCAGATCGTGGTGCCTCGTCAGATCGCGATGTATCTCGCCAAGCAGCTCACCGAAGCCTCGCTTCCTGAGATCGGACGCCAGTTCGGGGGCAAGCATCACACGACCGTCATGCACTCCATCTCGAAGATCGACGAACAGCGTCGAGCGGATAAAGATCTCAACCGCACACTCAACAAGCTCATGGAGACTTTGAGCTAAATTCCGTAAGAAGAAGCCTGTTTCGAACAAACTCCTGCCTGACCGGCAGGAGTTTTTGTTTCTTACCAGGAGATATAAACTCCCCGGCGCACCCACTCCGCGCCGTTGACCTGAAGCATCATAAAATCGGCCAACTCCGCGCGAGAGATACCTACGCCGTTGCGTGGGAGCGCCTCGCCGTCGATCCGGTAGCTGCGGCGGGGGGCGCTATCGCGAAGCATGGGAGGCATCACCATGGTCCAGTCCAGGTTGCTGGCCGAGAGCGCCTTGTACTGGGCGCGCTGCGACGTTACAGGCCACTTCAGCGCGGTCTTGTACAGGATGTTCTCGGCGATCCAGCGGCGGTAAGCGGGCTGCTTGTCCAGAGACGTGGATACCGCGCCGGCGGAGCCAACGACGATGATGCGGCGGACCTTCTGCTCCTGCATCGCAGTGATGATGAGTGGAACCGCAGTCTCCAGCAGATCTTCCCGCTTCCAGGACTTTGCACCCAGGGCGCTGAGAACCAGATCGCTTCCGCGAATCGTCTGTCTTACTGCGGTTAGATCACGGGCGTCGCCAGTAATGGCTTCAACATAGCCTGCAAGGGAGAAGCTGCGGGGATCCCGGGCGAGAATTCTGACCGTGTACCCGGCGCTCAGACAGCGCTCGGTTAACAACTTGCCAGTCGCTCCGGTGGCCCCGAAGATGGAGACGTTCATGAAAATGGGCCTCGGAAATACCTCCCGATTATCCTCCGGGTTTCGACAACTGTGTGAAAAAAGTGGACGCGCTAAACACATTCCTTTTGTGGCACTTCAACTCGATATACACGTTCCGCACCTGGTCTTCTCAGAAAGGCGCGGAACGCATTGTGAAGAACTCGGAGAACTGGATCGTTCGTTCGAGAAGCGCGGCCAGTCTTCCTCTGCTTGCGTTCTGCGCGGCTCGTTTTTCTAAATCTGGATAGCGTACTAACCTAAATATTTGCTATGAGATAGGAGAGAAATCCACTTTTCAAGCGACAACGAGTACTACTACTAGTATTTTAGTTCTTTTAAATCTAGTTTCTTAGAAGCAGTACGCGGCTCGTTTCCATTTTTGCCTGTCCGGAGACCCTACGTGCGTCACACACAAGCACCCTTGCTTTCCACAAAGAAAACTATCGCGCTGCAGACCGCTTCCCCCTAGAATCGAACAAGCAGTAGAGCGTCAACGTGCAGAATCGGCTCGATTCGGTGTACAGTTTGGCCAGCTACCCTTCAGCAACCCCCAAACGGAGAGACGACAGTGACGATTGCGACCACCAGCGCTACTCAAGAGCCCGAGACGACCGCGGCACCAACCGGAAACCTTGAGATCACCGTCTCGCGCGCAGAGCTGCTGCGGGAGCTGACGGCGGCTCAGTCGGTCGTGGAACGCAAGACCACGATCCCGATTCTGTCGAACTTCCTCTTCGAGGCCGCTGACGACAAGCTGACCATCACGGCGACCGATCTGGACCAGAGCCTCAAGACGAGCTGCGCGGCCAAGGTCAAGAAGCCCGGCGCGTGCACGATTCCGGCGCGCAAGCTGTATGACTACATCAAGCTGCTGCCCGAGGGCGACATCTCCATCAAGCTGATGGACAACCACTGGGTGCAGATTCGCGCGGGCCGCTCGAACACCAAGATGGTTGGAATGGCGCGGGCCAACTTTCCGCAGGTCGCCGAGTTCCCTGCCTCCGGCGCCTTCAAGATCTCCGTGCCGTCGCTCAAGAACATGGTCTCGAAGACCATCTTCGCCATCTCCAACGAGGAGTCCCGCTATACGCTGAACGGCGCCTTGCTGGTGCTGAAGGCCGAGAGCATGGCCATGGTCGCGACCGACGGACATCGCCTGGCGCACATCGAGAAGCTGGGTGAGACCCTGGAAGGCGTCTCGGGCGAGAAGAAGACCTTGATCCCTCGCAAGGCGTTGAGCGAGCTCTCCGGCCTGCTGAGCAATACAGACTCCGAGACCCTGGAGTTTGCCGACGACGACCAGACGCTGTTCTTCAAGATCGGTGGAAGGGTATTGACCAGTCGCAAGCTAACCGGCCAGTTCCCCAACTACGAGGCCGTCCTGCCACGCGACAACACTAAGTTCGTTATCGTCCGCAGCGAGGATCTGATGGGCTGCATCCAGCGTGTCGCGCAGTTCGCGGACGAGCGTTCGGGCGCGATCAAGATCCGGCTGGAGCAAAACGAGTTGAAGCTCTCTTCCTCATCGACCGATGCGGGCGAGTCTGAGGACACCATTGAGACACCGTACAACTACGACCCGCTAGTAGTCGGCTTCAACAGCCAGTACCTGATCGACTTCCTGAAGGCGATCGGCAATACAGGCGAGGTGCGGCTGGAGTTCAAAGACGCCCAGTCTGCCGGCCAGATGCGTCCGGAAGACGCCAACGAGGACGTAAAGTACCGCTACATCCTTATGCCCATGCGCATCTGAGTGGACCTCAGAATGAGGTTTAGCAACGTAGTCTGGTTGCTAAACTTCATCCGCTTCGATGTGCTTTGTAGCGTTATCTACTGAACGGTCCGTAATGCCGTCTATCCCGTTACAACGCCCATTGCCAGGACGGCGCATACGACCGCGAAGATGTCTTCTGCTACCGCTACGTGCCAGTCCTTGCAACCCAGCTTCTCCACTAGGTCCCGGCGTATCAGGTAGCCTGCGAACGCTCCCATCAATGCGCCCGCCGCGCCTAAAAAGATGCCTTCGAAGAGGGATCCGTCCAGCGAGGTCGCGGCGATTGCGCCGATCAAGCCTCCGACCACCACCCGCGCCACCAAAGGTGCGGGAGCCGTGCGGTTCTGGGCTCGCGGCAGCTTGTCACCGATATACTCACCCACGGCCAGCACAGAGAAGATCACCGCCGTAACGAGATGTCCCGTCCACGCAGTCCATGTTCCATCCACCGGGAGATCGCCTCGGTAGGCGAACCAACACAACACCATGATCGATGTAAACGTGCGGAGTCCTGTTACCACGCCTAAAAGCGGAATCGCGATAAGCCATGTCAATACTGCCATCGTCATCTGCTCTTCTCCACGCTCGAGTTCGGTTGGAACCGGAGACTTGCTATTGCATCTCCGAATAGCCAGACCGTCAAGTACGACAGCTCAAAATCCTCACCATTTTGACGGAATTGTCCTTCTCTGCGGTATCCGTGGTGTCATGATAGCCCGATGGAAGTCCAGGAAAGGCTGAGATTCATAGCCGATCCTTCCCCACCCACCTTACATGGAGACGACCTCAATTGGAGAATCTCCGAAGTTCGTTTCCATGCTAACTACAGGAAATTACCGTCCGGAAGTCGCGCTTCCGGACGGATACCGCATCAGCCCTGGCGAAGAAACTCGTATAGCGGAAAGCGCTCGGCCAGCTCCGCTACTTCATGCCGAATCTGCTCCAGCTTTCCTGTATTGGTGTGATTCTCGAGTGCCTGAGCGATCCATCCGGCGACCAGCTTCATCTCTGGCTCTTTCATTCCCCGCGTCGTCAATGCAGGCGTTCCGATCCGGATTCCGCTGGGCTTCATCGGAGGGTTCTGGTCGTAAGGAATCGCATTCTTGTTCACGGTAATGCCAGCGGAGCCAAGAGCATGCTCGGCTTCGGATCCGAGAATTCCCTTCTCGAAGACGTCCACAAGCATCAGGTGCGTATCGGTGCCGCCGGAGATGATGCGATAGCCCTTCGCGGCAAGCGCCTCCGCGAGCACCTTGGCATTTGTAACTACCTGTGCGGCATATGTGGCGAACTCGGGTTCCAGAGCCTCTTTGAAGGCGACTGCCTTGGCTGCGACGATGTGCATCAAGGGACCGCCCTGCTGGCCGGGAAATACGCTGCGGTCGATTCCGGCGGCGAACTCCTGGCGGGAGAGGATCATTCCGCTGCGTGGTCCGCGCAGTGTCTTGTGCGTGGTGGTCGTGACTACGTGCGCGTGCGGGACTGGCGAAGGATGCACTCCACCGGCTACCAGGCCGGCGAAGTGGGCCATGTCGACCAGAAAGTAGGCTCCGACCTTGTCGGCGATGGCGCGCATGCGCTCGAAGTCGAACTGGCGCGGATAGGCGCTGCCGCCGCCGATGATCATCTTCGGCTTCTCGCGGACGGCGGTCGCTTCCAGCTCGTCGTAGTCGATGGTCTCGGTGTCCTTGCGGACCTGATAGCCGACGACGCGGTAGAGCTTGCCGGAGAAGTTGAGCTTATGGCCGTGGGTCAGGTGACCGCCGTGGGCGAGGTCTAGGCCGAGGATGCAATCGCCGGGCGTCAGCAGCGCCATGTAAGCCGCGGCGTTGGCCTGCGAGCCGGAGTGCGGCTGGACGTTGACGTGTTCGGCTCCGAAGATGCGCTTGGCGCGGTCGCGGGCGAGGGTCTCGATGACGTCGGCGAACTCGCATCCGCCGTAGTAGCGCTTGCCGGGGTAGCCTTCGGCGTACTTGTTGGTGAATACGGTTCCGGCTGCCTCGAGGACGGCGCGGCTGACGAAGTTCTCGGAGGCGATCATCTCCAGGCCTTCGTGCTGGCGTGCGATTTCGTTGGTAATCTGGGCGGCAGTTTCGGGATCGGAGGCGGCTAGAGTCGCATTCAGGTCAATAGGCATTTGCTTATTTTATCCTCAGGCTGTGGATGCAACTGGGGCCTTGCCAACGGCTTGCTGGGCGAGGCGCTTGAAGGATTCGTAGACGAACGATCCAAGGTACCAGCCGTCCATATATTTGTAGGGCGTTTCGCCGGTGGTGTAGTGGCCGCAAGGCAGGACCTTGGAGACGTAGTCGACTTTGTGACGATCGAAGTTGGCGAGGACGTCGAGGGAGAACTCGCGCAGGAAGGTCAGGTCGTAGGTCGCGTGGACGACCAGGACCCGCTTCGGGTTCGCGGCAAATCGTTCCATGTAGGACATGGGGCTGATGCCGGTGAAGACCTCGCGGATCTGGTCGCGGTTGAGGCCTGCCTGCTCGAAGGCGGCGCGGACGTGGCGCGTGCTTTGGCCGGTCCAGACGACGTCGCCGAACCAGGTCGAGGCGTGGTTGAAGGCGCAGACCTTGAGGCGGGCGTCGTGAGCCGCGGCGATGAAGGCGTAGCAGCTTCCCAGGCTGGTGCCGAGGATGCCGAACTGCTCGTAGCCTTGCGATTCGAGCCAGTCGAGGCAACTGCGGATGTCGACGACCGCCTGGCGACAGGCTGCGGTGGTGCGGCCGATGTTGGAGCTGACCGCGTAGTCGGAGCGCTCCAGCTCGGCTGGGCGACGAATGTCGTGGTAAGGCTTCGATAGGCGCAGGGCGGAGATGCCGAAGCGGTTGAAGAGCGTGCAGAGCGCGTTGTGGCTGAAGGCGTCTGCGTTCCACTGCGGCATGACGATGATGGCCTGCTTCGGCTTGCCTGCTTGTTTCTCCGCCGGAGCGGGGTACCAGCGGGCGTTGACGACGTCGTTCTCCGGGTAGGGAGTGGCGACAGGCGAGGTGAAGCGGAGGAACTCGGCCTCTTCGAGCTCGCCGATGGCGGCCTGGAGCTTCAGCTCAGCGTCCTGGGCGAGGGTCTCGGGCCGGACGTTGGTGGGAAAGAGCTGCGGGTGGCGCATCTCCAGGCGGAAGTCCGTCGGCGTCTTATAGCCGAAGAAGTCGTCGGAGCAGGCGACGATCTGGCGGTTGAGTTCGACCATTGTCTGAAGGTCGTCTGGACCGTCGTGGCTGAAGTCGCTGAGCCAGTCGAAGCCCCATTCGAGGGGGCGGACGATGCGGTTGGTGTCCCGGGTGGTGAGCGCGGTCTCCCAGGAGAACATCCACTTCGCGTAGAGCTTGGAGAGCATCTCCCCAGTTTACCAAGGGTCTATTTGGCCGGGGCTACCCCCACCCCCCCTATGCCGCGTGTAAGCGGTTTGTTAGCAGCGGGTTGCGGGGCTGGACCCTTGCTAAATTCCTCTAAACAATCGGGTTGTGGCCAAATATGTGCAGGAAAAGGGGTTAGCCTTTCGATGCTTTGATTGTTATTTTTCTGTTTCTAAGATCTATTTTATTGGTTTGAGGTTAACTAAAGTGCCATTTGGTTAGGGGATATTTTTGGTTCGTATGTGTCTGTTTCTTTTGGGTTTGCTGGTTTTGGAGGAGGTGTAAGTTGTTGGTGGGGGGTTGACAGATTTTGTTGGGTGCTCGGCTTAGCGATGAGGAGACTGTCGAAGGTGGGTACTTGGCTGGGTTGGGGTTTACATCCCACCCTTCGCTAGAGACAAAGGCGCGAAGGATGGGGCACCCGGGCGGTTGGGGCTGGGTGAGGAGGACGGTTGGGCTTTGGAGGTTGGGATAGGAGTGCGGTCGGGCTTTCCACCCCAACGAGCAAAAAACGCTCGTCGGGGACCCCGGTTTGCCCGATACCCCACCCTATTTGCGATGAGACTGCAAAAAGGGTGGGGCACCCGGATTGTGCTGCCCCGGATTGTGCTGCTTCGTGGGTTACGAGATTGTGAGGCCGGACGTTATGGGCTATGGGAGTTGGTGTTGGCCGGCTATGACGTTTGAGAGGGCTGTCCAGAGGGGAGTTCGGCCGATGGGGATTCTTAGTTGGTTGAGGGCGTAGATGAGGGGGGCGGCCCAGAGGGTGGAGCGGTGGATTCGGCGGAGGGAGATGAGGTCGTAGGTTACGGGCAGTAAGAGGAAGGCCAGGTAGGCCCAGCTATGGGCTGCGAAGGTTAAGCCGACTGCCTCGTAGGGCCAGCGGTCGAGTGCGGCGTCCATGATGCTCAGCGTGGCGAAGAGGACCAGGCGCTTGTGCGATTCGGGGCGGCGGCGGGCCAGGTAGGAGGCCACGATGAGGATCGAGAAGGAGACCATGTCCATCAAGGAGATGGCGAAGGAGACGTTGGGATCGTTGGAGCCGATTCTGCCGCCGCGGCGGAGGGAGTCGGTTGCGGCGAGGATGCCGAAGACAACTACGAGCACGGCCACATAGTAGCTATAGAGACCGAAGCGCTGGTGCCAACGCAGGCGTCCTGCCGGGATGAGGAAGGTCTGGACCATGAGCAGGACGAACCATAGCGAGAAGATGGCTCCGTGGATGTGAATCATCTTGCTGGGTAGAGGAGCGCGGATAGTGCCGGCGAGGAAGTAGCTCTTTGCGAATCCAAGCACGACGGAGGCGGTGAGCAGGATCGCCATACCTCCGAAGAAGAGGCGGTCTTGGCGCGGACTGGCTCGGCGTATGGGGTGTGGTGCGGGGATGGAAGGCATGGCAGCGGTGGTCATCGCTGACTTCCCTGTGCGGTCTGTCGTGTTGTGTTTGGCCTCATGAGTTCTCTCGTCATGAATTAACACGGCGGGCGCGGTGGTATTTCCGTTGGTGCTTTCGCATTTCCAAAAACGTGTAGTGGTGTGGCGCTTCGAGCGAAATACAAATACAGGGGTCCTTCACTGCGTTCAGGATGACGGCGTAAAACAAACAACAAACAACAAACAACAAACAACTGCCACTGCGACAACAACAACAGCTAATGACGAGATCGACGGTAAGGGCAGAGCGAAAACAAAAATACGTTCGCCTTCGCTGCGCTCAGGACGGCGGTGTAAACGAACAAGACAAGATTAATGGCAACAACAAAGCGCTGCGGGCACCCCGGAGATTCGGGTACCCACAGCGAGGAGAAGTGACAGCCCTAAGGATTGCGTTAGAAGCAGGCGTATCCGAGTTGGTAGGTGGTGGAGTCTGCCAGGGGTACTGGGCCGGTGGAGATGACGAAGCCGGTGGTGGCGGGCGAGGTAATGATCAGGTTGTTCAGTGCGGTTGCGGTTGCTTGATTTTGAGCGGTGGGGATGCAGACGTTGGGGGCTTGTGCCAAAGGAGTTGCGAAGAGGACCGACATCGTGGCGGAGGAGGCTGCGGGCGCTGCTCCGGTTGTGAAGAGCACTGTGCCGGAGACGTTGGTGCTTCCGGGGGTGAGTGCGACTCCGGTGGGAAATGTGCCTGCTCCGGGCCCTGGGGCGAGGGTGGGGATGATGGAGTTGCCGATGAATTGGGTAGCTGCGATCTGCCCTGCTTTTAGAGGAGCGGAGGAGTCCGCGTAGGTTCCGTTGCCGATGCACAGCTTCATGATTCCTCCTCCGCATGGAGACATGCCAAGGAAGTTGGCGTTGGCGGTGGGGTTGACCGACCATCCTAAGACGTAGGTGCTTCCGTCGACGCGGAGGTTGCTGGGGGAGATGAGTGCCCGGGTGGTGGTGCCCCAGACGAGGCGTTGATTGCCGTCGAGCGCCCATTCGGTTCGGGTGCCGGTGTTGTTCAACTGCGTGGTGCCTTGCCAGTGGAAGATTGCGCCGGTAGCGATGCTGGTCTTCATGGTGACGCCGAGTGCGTTCATGAATCCGTTGGCGGTGAATTGGGTGGTGGCTCCCATCTTGAGCAGGGTTGCGCCGGTGCAGGAGCCGGAGCCGTTCACGCACTCGGCGCGGATGAACAGTACGTCGTCGCCTTGGTTGCCGCCGACTTTGCCGGTGCCGCTGATGGACATGACTGTGCCGCTGGCGTCGGAGGTCTCAAGAATTCCGTCGATGTAGCTGTGGTAGAGGAAGGTGTTGTCTTCGACGGAGAAGCCGACTTGATTGGTTCTGATGCCGGCGCGAAAGCCGCGGATGGAGGTGTATCCGAAGCTGTTGCTGAAGGATGTGCCGGCGCTGTTGGTGAAGCGCATGGCGATGGAGCTATTGCCGGAGGTGATGTCGACGAGGGCCAGGCCTTCCGTGAAGCCGGCGGTGTTGTCGAACCAGAAGGAGGAGGAGGTGGGTGTGCCGTTGAAGTTGTTGATTGCGACGTTGGTGAGGTGAACCTTGGCGATGTCGCCGGCGTGGATGCCGCTGATGGCGGTCGCCGAGGTGCTGTAGATGGAGCAGTTGTCGACGGAGGGCCCTTGGTTAGGCTGGGTCTGCGCAGCCCCTGAGACCAGCGCGCTGGGGCGAATGCGAATGGCGTCTCCAGAGCCGGTGTAGGTCAAGATGACGCCGGGTTCGCAGTGCAGATTGACGTAGGGCGAGTCGAGCACGATGGTGGTGCTGAAGTCGTAGTTCCCTGCCGCGTTGTAGTAAGGGATGGTGACGGAACCACGCTTCCAGGTCTGTCCGTTCTGCGTCACGGTGGGGAGGGTGGCGATGACGGCGTTGACCCAGGCTCCGATGTCTACGTTCTGAGGAGGTGAGTCTACGCCGGTTAGTCCCTTGACTTGCATGAAGCTGTCGGTGGCTGGTGGAGTCAGCGTAGCTACGGTTTCGGTTGCATCGTTGGTGGGAGCGGAGGAGGCGTTTGTGGGTGCCTCGGCGAATGCGATTGAGGCGGAGAGACAGAGTACGGACAACATGACCAGCTTCTTCATCGCGACGATCTCTTTTCTAATCTAGATCCCATAGCTACCTGGGCAAATCGATAAGGGACGTGTAAGTGTTGCTGAGGGGGTGCATCGGAGCCAGTGTGTCTCGCGATGTGGCGACTTTGTAAGTCGCGATCGCCAGAGCAACGTAGTTACGACGTCCGTTCAACAGAGACAGGTCCTTGTCAATCTCGTGATGAGCTATATCGTTTGGCGTTGAAGGCAAGGAAGGTTAATTTACTGTCTATAAGTCGTCATTTACGGTAAACGACTTATGTTTTTGGTAGCTCAGTTGCAATATTTTGCAAGATGTAAGTCGCGGGGGAGTTACTCGGGTTGGCTTGATGTAACTACTGCGAGTAAGTCTTTTCTTAGGAATTTCAAGCCTTCGTGGAGTTATGAAGAATTCTGGCGTTGTTTTTTTCTTCGCTTCAGATGGCGACCTAAGAAGGACTCAGGTAAGACAAAAAAAATGCAGACGTATCCGTCCGGCTTCTCTGAAGCTGGGTTGTTGTGGTTGAAGCAACGGTGAAGTTTCTAGAACTCGGAGAAGACCATGCAGACGCGACCGACGATGTAGTCGGAGGGGGACTCTTGCGCGGCGAGAGGAAGGAGCTGGACGGGAAAGGTCATGGAGTAGGGACGGAGGATGAGGTTGCCTTCGTCCAGCTCGATGAAGCGCATGACGAGCGAGGCTCCGGAGCGGACGGCGTAGAGGTTGGGTTGGTGGGCGCGGTAGGGGGCGAGGGAGTTGTAGTGGCGATCGAGGACGACGATCGCTCCGGGCTGGAGGAGAGGCTCCATGGCTGCGGCTTGCTGGGCGTCGGTGCGGATGCGACTTCGCGGCAGTGCAGGTGATCGAGCTGAGGACGGGGTTGCAGTGCGCGGAGCTGCAGCAGCGGCTTCCGGTGCTGGAGCTGGCTCGGGTGGCAGCGGAGCTGGGGCGCGAGTATGGCATGGGGCGGGAGAGCTTGATTGCGGTGGAACGGAACAATCATGGGGCTGCTGTGCTGGCATATCTGGATGCGGTGGAGCGGTACTCGCGAGTGTGGGCTCAGGGTGGTATGGCGGGGTGGTTGACGACGGCGGGGAACAAGCCGGGGATGGTAAGCCGGATTGGGGCTTTGCTGGTGGAGTCGCCCTGGATCTTCGCCAGCAAGAGGCTGCTGGCGGAGTGCCGGAGCTTTGTGAGTCATGCGGGAGGAAGGACAGGGGCGGCGAATGGTGCACATGACGATTGTCTGATGGCTATGGCGGTCGCGCAGGCGGTTCGGGCAGAGTGGTTGGTGCGGCGGAGGTAAGTTTGGTTTGGTTGGGCGAGGAGAACCAAGAGCTGGCGTTGTACGTCCCACCCTATCCGACGATGAGGCTGCCGGATAGGATGGGGCACCCGGGACGGTTGGGGTCGGGTGAGGAAGGCGGTCGTGCTTCGCACGATACCCCACCCTATTTGCGGTGAGACTGCAAAAAGGATGGGGCACCCGCGGTTTTGGCGGGGAGGAATTTGGCGTCACGTATTCTGCTAAGGCGAGGTTGGTTTTGGCGGTTTTGGCGGTGCAGGCGATTCGTCGGATGCGGGGTGGGGCGCAGAGCCAGTTGATGCTGGGGGCGGATGGGAATCTTTGGGTGGTGAAGTTTCAGAACAATCCGCAGCATCTGCGGGTGCTGGCGAATGAGCTGATCGCGACGCGGCTGGCGGCGGCGGTGGGGTTGACGGTGCCGGCGAGCGATGTGGTGGAGGTGACGGAGTGGCTGGTGGCGAACTCGCCCGAGATGCACGTCGAGCTGCCACGCAATGGGCGGGAGCGGTACCGGGCGGGGCTGCAGTTCGGCAGCAGGTTTGTGGGTGGGTTGATGCCGGGGCAGGTGGTGGACTATCTGCCGGAGCCGCAGTTGCAGGAGGTGCGCAACCTGGGGGAGTTCGCCGGGATGCTGTGTCTCGATAAGTGGGCGGGGAACTGCAATGGGCGGCAGGCGGTCTTCGAGAGGAGGCCACGGGAGCGGAGGTATCGGGCCAGCTTTATCGACCAGGGGTACTGCTTCAATGGCGGGGAGTGGACGTTTCCGGATAGTCTGCTGCGCGGGGTGTACCAACGGAACACGGTGTACGCGGGAGTGACGGGGTGGGAGAGCTTCGAGCCGTGGTTGAGCCGGATCGAGGCGATGGAGGCGGGGACGCTGTGGGAGATCGCCGAGGAGGTTCCGCCGGAGTGGTACGGCGGGGATACGGCGACGCTGGAGCGGCTGGTGGAGCAGATGTTGATGCGGCGGCAGCGGGTGCGAGAGCTGATTGGGATGTTTCGCGACTCGGACCGGAGGCCGTTACCGATGTGGGTGCGGAGGGAGACGGTGGGGGTACAAGAGGAGTTTGCGAAGCTGGGTGAGGCGGGTAAATTTGTAATGTAGGGTGAGGGGCTTGATGGAGCGGCTGGCGTGCGAGTTCTTCCTGATCCGGTATGTGCCGGATGTGGTGAAGGGCGAGTTTACGAATATCGGGGTGGTGCTGCGCAAGGCTGGGCCGTCGGCTGGCGGCGCGGCGGCAGTGCGGTTTACGCGCGACTGGAGCCGGGTGCGGTGCATGGACGCCGACGCGGATGTGGGGCTACTGGAGTCGCTGGAGGGAGAGATTGCGGCGCGGCTGCGCTCGGATACGGGCGAGACGAAGCTGGTGATGGAGCTGCTCTCCGACACGCTCTCGAATGCGCTGCAGGTGACTCCGGTGAAGGCCTGCCTGGCGGAGAGCATGGCGGCGGAGATGGAGCAGTTGATGCGGATGTACGTGGAGCCGCTGAAGGTGAAGGTAGAGCGCAAGCGTACGGGAAGGGCGGCGATCGCGGGGGCGATGCGGACGGAGTTCGAGCGGGCCGGGGTTTGGGGGCTGATGCGGAAGCGAATCGCGGCGGCGACGTATACGCGGGCCGGCGATCCGATGCGGATCGATTGCGGGTACCGGGTGGGTGTGGAGCAGGCGGGTGCAGACGGGCTGATCCGGATGTTCCAGGCGGTGTCGCTGGAGGGGGATGTGGAGACGGCGAAGGTCCTGGCCTACTCGGCTCCGCAGCTGCGGGATGGGGTGGCGCGGGTGGAGAGAGCGAGGCTGGAGCTGACGGCGGTGGTGGAACCTCTCCGGCTGGTGTCGTTTGGCAAGGATGCGGAAGAGGATGCGGATGAGGCGACGGAGCGGTACCGGTTTGGCGTGGAGGCGATGGAGCGGCAGGAGATTCGGGTGATGACGGTGAACGATCTGGCCAGGATGGCGGAGACGGCCAGAGCTGAGTTGAGGGTATAGAGGGGTTAGGGGTTAGGGGTTAGGGGTTAGGGGTTAGATCGAGACGGTTGGCGCGGCCTTTTGGCTGTGCCTTTTTTTATTTGGGCTAAGGATTTTTTGGGGGGTGAGGGATGGGGATGCAGGCGAAGGTGCGGGATGTTTGGCGGCGGGTTGTGGGGGTTGAGGCTGCGGCGGGGGATGGCGATGCGACCAAGGGGGAACGGAAGACGGCGATGTTGCCTTCGATCCTGAGTCCTTACAATCCGGCGGGGCGGATGGGGCAGAGTGCGCTGCCGAAGCCTACTCCGGCGAATCTGCGCAGGCTGGCGGAGACGCCGGTGGTGCGGCGGGCGATCAATGTGGTGAAGGACCGGATCGCGAGCATGGACTGGCAGATTCGCGTGCGGCGGGGGTATCGCGAGGCGGAGGTGGAGGACGCTGCGGCCCGCATGGCGGTGTTGCGGCGGTGCTTGGAGGAGCCAAACGCGGCGGATAGCTTCCGTGTGCTGTGGGAGCAGGTGCTGGAGGATTTGCTGGTGGGCGGGTTTGGCGCGGTGGAGATGGAGGCGACGGGGGATCTGCTACGTCCCTTTCACCTATGGGCGGTGGATGGGGCGACCATCCAGATCGATGGACGGTGGGATGGGAGTGCCGACAAGCCGCGCTATGCGCAGGCGACGGGCCGGCTGGGGGCGGCTGGCCTGGTGCCGCTGCGCGACGACGAGTTGATGTATGTGCGGCTGAATCCGCGCACACACTCTTCGTTCGGGCTGGGGCGGCTGGAGGTGGCCTTCGAGACGGTGAACCAGTTTCTGTCGGCGAGCCGGTATGCGGGCCGCCTGGCAAGCAACTCGGTGGTGCAGTATGCGCTGTGGCTGAACGAGGCCACGCCGGAGCAGCACGACCGGCTGATCCGCTGGTGGCAGGACGAGATCGAAGGGACGGGGCGGGTTCCGCTGCTGAGCTGCGAGCAGAAGCCCGAGGTGCTGCGCTTCGCGGGCGGCACGGATGCGGACCTGCGGCTGGCCTGGCAGGAGGCGCTGATTCGCATGATTGCCAATGCGTTCGATCTGCCTCCCATGCTGCTAGGGCTGCAACAGGATGTGAACCGCTCGACGGCGGCGGAGATGGCGGACGAGGCGTTCCAAAGCGCGGTGGTTCCGGTGGCCAAGCTGCTGCAGGAGCACATCACGCGCGATCTCTTCGCGAAGAAGCTGGGCTGGCGGGAGTTCGAGTTTTGCTTCAACGAGCTGGAGAGCCGGGACGAGTTGGAGGAGGTGCAGATCCAGGCGGAGCTGCTCCGGGCCGGAGTGTTGACGGTGGATGAGGTGCGGGCCATGCGCGGCTTGTTGCCGCTTGCGGCGGCGGAGGTGGCGCGGTGAGGGTGAGCTTCGACAACCTGGATGGACGTGGTGCGGTGGACTATACGGGGCACATCTGCGTCGATGGGCCAGTGAAGATCGACCGCGCGTTGAATGCGCCTTCGCGGTGCAGTGGAATGGTCGCGGTGGGCGGAAGCACGCTGGCGGCGCTGGTACGGCGGGCGCGGGTGGTGGTGACCTCGGACGATGGCACGGCTCTGTTTACGGGGTATGTGGCGACGGAGCCGCAGCAGATCTATGCGGGCACGGGAACGACGGGGCCGGTGTATCGCACCGCCTTCAGCGCGATCAGCGATGAGTGGCTGCTCGATAAGCAGAGCGTCGCGACGAGTGGCGCGGGGCTGGGGCAGTCCGGCGGACAGGTGCTGACGACGCTGACGGATCGTGTGGACGCGGGGTTGTTTACAACCCAGGGCGTCGCGGCTGGGAGACAGGTTGGGGTGTTTCAGCCGGAGCCGACGCAGAACTGGTCGGAGAATGCGAGCGGCGTTGCGGCAGGCGCATATGCGGCGTACCGGGTGTTGGATGGCGCTTTGACGCTGCAGTCGGTGGGGACGGTGACGCATCCCTTGAGCGACGGCGATGGCACGTTGCAGATCGCGGCGTTGAGCCTGGGTTCGGTGAAGGAGCTGGCCAACGACGTAACGGTGAGCGGCGAGTTGGAGCCGGACGCGTATGTGAGCGAGCTGCTCATGGGCGATGGGACGACCGCGGCGTTCCAGTTGGCGGAGGCGCCGTTTCGTCCGAAGGCGGCAGGGAAGAGCTCTCAGTTGCTGTCGGAGAGCTTCGACCTGGGCGTCTTCGATGCGCGGGTGTGGACTGTGACCGATGGAGGGTCCCATCTGGGCTTCGGCGCGAACGGACTGGCGATGACGGGCGGCAACGGCCTCGACGGGCAGACGACGCTGACGGCGATCGATCCGGTCGAGATGGGTGGGACGCTGGTGGTGGAAGCCGGAAGCCTGCGTCTGGATGCGGCGAGCGATGGCGTGGTGTGCGGGCTTTATAGTGGTGCTGTTTTGAGGGAGAACTGCTTCGCGGGGTACAACGTCCGGCAGAGCGGAGGCTCGACGCTGGTGGTGCCGTTTGTGAATGGCGCGGAGGTGGGCACTGCGCTGACGGCGTTGCAGGGCCACGCCTATACGCTGCGCATCCGGCTGCACTGCGTGGAGACCGAGCGGGTACAGCAGCTCTACTACGCGCTGGTGGATGGCGTGGTGAAGAGCTTTGGCGGGGGCCTGGTGGATGCGCCGATGATGGTCGTCTTTGAGCTGCAGGATCTGGGGGTCTCGTCGAATACGCCGGCCACGGTGCTGTACGACGGTGTGGTGACGGTCTCGCCCGCGACCTGCGGCTTCGCGGCGGTGAACAGTGTGCAGCTCTTCGGGTCGATGGGGTACTGCCGGGTGACGCAGGCGGGCTCGGCGTGGGTTAGGAGCACGTTGCCAAGCGGAGTGACTGGAACGCGGCTGATCGGCGTGGCGGGCGAGGGCGTCGACTGCATGGTAAATAGCACTGGATTGGTTACATTCCTGGCGGGCCGGATTCCGGTGGCGGGCGAGATTGTAACCGTCGCGTATCGCCGGGGCAGGCGGGCGGTGGCGCGGCTGGAGGATAGCGCAAGTGTCGCAACGGAGGCAGCGGGCGGGATGCCGGGCGCGGCGCGCTGGCTGGGGAAGGTGTTGCGGCCTGCGGCGCGCAGCTCTGTCGACTGTGAGAGCGCGGCGCTGGCGATCTTGAGCTTTGCGTCGAGCCGTGCGGCGGCGATTACGGGGAGTTACGAGGCGACCAATCCCGCGGACGTGTGGCCGGGGGATGTGCTGGCTCTGACGCGAGGCGGGCAGACGACGAATGTGCTGGTGCGGCGCGTGGGGATCGTGGACCGGATGTCCGCTCCTGAGGCGCTGACCTACCGCATGGAGTTCGCCAACGACTGGGCGGAGGGGTTGGGGTTGAGCTTGTCCGAGGCGATCGCGGAGGATGCGCTGCTGCCGGAGACCGCGCTCAGCGCACCGGGTGCCGCGCTGGCGAACCTGCAACTGCTGCAGGTGGTGAGCTCTACGGCGACCGTGTTGCAGGTGGATACGGGGACGGCTCCGCCTGCGGGTGGGGGCTTCGAAGTGCGGCGGCGGGATTGGGACTTCGAGCCGGGCGTGGATCAGGACCTGGTGCTGCGCAGCCCGGTGCGGAGCTTCGCGATTCCACGGGAGGGGCAGGTGGAGCGGTACTACGTGCGGATGTTTGATGGATCGACGCCGCCGGTGTACTCACGATTTTCAAGTGCGGTGTTTACGAATCTTCCGGTCGGGTAAGGCTGGAGGTTGGAGAGTGGAGGTGGGATATGACGGAGTTCGAAGGGCAGGTATTGGCGGAGTTAAGCGTATTGCAGAGCCAGATGAAGCAGTTGCTGGGGGTCGGGCAGCCGGGCAGGCTGACGCAACTGGAGGAGCGTGTGGAGCGGCACGAACAGACGGTGCAGCGGATGAAAGGGTTGGCCGGGGCCTTCGGCGCGGTGCTGACGATGATCCATCTGGCCATCGATATGCTGCGCCGCTAAGGGGAGGAGCACGATGGACTTTGATTTTATGAAGTTGTTTCTGCGGGCAGTCGCATTGGTGCCGGATGTGATCCATAGGACCGAGGCGCGGTTTGGCGAGAAGACGGGGGTGCAGAAGAGGGAGGCTGCGGTAGAGATCGTAGGGGCCGCGATCGATGTGGCGAATGCGGTGTCGCTGAAGCATATCGCCGATTCGGGCCGCTTCACGGAGGGCCTGGGCCGGATCATCGATGGAGTGGTGGAGTGTTTGAACGCGAGCGTGTGGATGAAGTCGTAATGGGGTGTGGCCGGTGGCCGAGGTGGTGGCCTGAAACCGTATAATCGGGCCATGAGCGCCGATCCATTGGGTCCATTGGTTGGAGTTGTGATGGGAAGCCGTAGCGATTACACCGTGATGCGAGCTGCGGTGGAGATGCTGCGGGAGTTTGGCGTGGCGCATGAGGCGCGGGTGGTCTCCGCCCACCGTACCCCGGACCTGCTGTTCGAGTACGCGGAGAGCGCGGTGGATCGCGGGCTGCGGGTGATCATCGCGGGAGCCGGTGGTGCGGCGCATCTGCCGGGAATGCTCGCGGCGAAGACCATCGTGCCGGTGTTGGGCGTGCCGGTCTCGGTGACGGCGTTGCAGGGGATGGACTCGCTGCTGAGTATTGTGCAGATGCCGAAGGGGGTTCCGGTAGGGACGATGGCGATTGGCGCGGCGGGTGCGGCGAACGCGGCGTTGCTGGCGGTGGCGATGCTGGCCGCCGCGGGCGATCTGGAGCTGCGGGCGAAGCTGGTGGCGTGGCGTGCGGCACGGCGCGACGAGGTGCTTGCGCAGGGTCTGGACGACCTTGCCGAGCTGGAAGTATCAACCAAAAAGGCCGGTGCTTAAGCGTGTCTGGAATTGAGAGAACAAAACCTATCCTTCCGGGTGCGACGATCGGAATCTTTGGCGGCGGGCAGCTAGGCCGCATGACGGCGATGGCGGCGCGGGGCATGGGCTACCGGCTGCTGGTGCTGGATCCGGATCCGGCTTGTCCGGCGCGGTTTGTGGTGGACGAGTGCATCGAGGCCGGGTGGGACGACAGCCGCGAGGCGGCGAACCTGGCGCGGGCCTGCGACGTGGTGACGCTCGAGATCGAGCAGATCGCCCCGGCGAGCATGGCGGCGGCGGCGAACTTCGCTCCGGTGAGGCCGGGGGGAGAGATGCTGGCCATCATCCAGAACCGCGTGGAGCAGAAGAACTGGCTGCGGCGCAATCGCTTTCCGATAGGAGACTATCGGGCGGTGAACTCGCTCGAAGAGGTGCGCGAGGCGGTGGCCGCGCTCGGGGGCCGTTGCTTCTGCAAGAGCGCTACCGGCGGATACGATGGCCGCGGGCAGGGCAAGGTGGGCTTCAAGCCCGGCGTGCCGGTTGAAGACGAGGTGCGGGATGCCTGGGCGGCGCTCGGCGAAGGCCCCGGGGTCGTCGAGAAGGCGGTCGATCTGGAGCGCGAGATCTCGGTGCTGGTGGCGCGGTCCCCGGCGGGCGAGGTGAAGGTCTATCCGGCGGCGTGGAACCATCATGAAGAGCAGATTCTCGCCTGGAGCGTGATGCCTGCGCCGCTTCCGGTGACGATGGCCGTGGAGGCGAGTGTGATCGCCGAAGCGATCGCGGATACCTTCCAACTGGAAGGAATTCTCGCCGTCGAGATGTTCTGCACCACGGAGGGCCAGTTGCTGGTCAACGAGCTCGCGCCGCGGCCACACAACAGCTACCACTCCAGCGAGCGAGCCTGCCAGACCAGCCAGTTTGAGCAGTTGGTGCGGGCGGTGTGCTGTCTTCCGCTGGGCGATGTGGAGATCGTGCAGCCGGCGGCGATCGCGAATCTGTTGGGCGACCTCTGGATGGATGAGGACGGTCCGCGTGAGCCGCGCTTCGATGCGGCACTGGCGGTGCCCGGGGTTCGACTGCATCTGTACGAGAAGCTGCAGCCGCGCAAGGGAAGAAAGATGGGGCACCTCTCGGCGGTGGGCAGGACGACCGAGGAGGCCGTGGATCTGGTGCTGCAGGCGAAGGCGCTGCTGTAGAAGGGTATTTCGGACAATAGGACAAGAAGAAGCGCGGCAGGCTCGATGAGCTTGCCGCGCTTTTTTCGTTTCGGTGAGGAGAGATTGGACTAGCCGATGTCTTCGGTCCAGTTCTCGAGGTAGGCTTTGAAGTCGGACATGAACTTGCCTGCGTCCGCGCCGTCGACGATGCGGTGATCGAAGCCCAGCGTGAAGCGCTGGATCGAGCGGATCGCAATCGACTCCTGGCCGTCCTTGTCGGTGACGACCTCGGCTTCCTTGTTGAGGCCGCCGATGCCGAGAATTGCCGCCTGCGGCTGAGCGATGATCGGCGTGCCGAACTGCTCACCGAAGATGCCGGAGTTGGTCAGGGTGAAGGTCCCGCCCGAGACCTCGTCCGGAGCGAGCTTCTTGTTGCGGGCGCGGTCGGCGAGATCGACGATGGAGCGAGTGATGCCGAGGAAGTTCTTCTCCTCGGTCTGCTTGATGACTGGGACGATCAGGCCCCACTCCAGCGCGACGGCGATGCCGATGTTGATGCTCTTGTTATAGAGGATGGCCTCGCCCTGCACGGCGGCGTTGACGATGGGGTGCTTCTTCAACGCGACGATGGCGGCGCGGGTGATGAAGGGCATGTACGTCAGCTTCACGCCGTTGCGCTGCTCGTACTTGTTCTTCTCCTTCTCGCGCAGCTTGACGATGCGGGTCATGTCCACCTTGAAGACGGTGTGGACGTGCGGGCTGGTGCGCTTCGACTCGACCATGCGCTGGGCGATGATGGCGCGCATGCGGGTCATGGGGACCACTTCGCCGGGCAGAGGCTGCGCTGCAGCCGGGGCGGCGGGCCTGGCAGGTGCAGGAGCCGATGCAGCCGGAGATGGCGCTGCCGGAGCGACGGCGGCGGGCTTGGCTCCGCCTTCGAGATGGCCGACGATGTCGCTCTTGGTGACGCGGCCAGCGGCTCCCGAACCCGGGACCTGGGTGAGGTCGACGTTGTTGTCCTTGGCGATCTTGCGGACCAGCGGCGAGGAGCGGACCTTCTCGCCCTCAGAGGCCGATGCAGCCGGCGCGGATGCCGCAGGGGCCGAGGCGGCCGGAGCAGCCGCAGCCGGGGCAGCAGGCTTCGCAGCCGGAGCACCCGCGCCACCGCCGATGACGGCGACCACGGTATTGATCTGAACGGTGGTGCCCTCGGTGACCTTGATCTCGGTGAGGACGCCGGCGACGGGCGAGGGAATCTCGGCGTCGACCTTGTCGGTCGAGATCTCGAAGATCGGCTCGTCGCGCTGGACGGTGTCGCCTACCTTTTTGAGCCACTTGGTGATGGTGCCCTCGGTGATGGACTCGCCCATCTGGGGCATGACGATGTCGGTTCCCGGACCGGCTGCTCCTGGACTGGCAGAGGCGGGCGGATTGCCCTGCGTGGCGGCGGGAGTATCGACGGCTGCCGGGGTCGCGGTATCGGCGGCGGGGGCAGCGGCTGTCTCGGCCTTGGCCGGGGTGGGGGTCGGAGCGGCAGCGCCGGAGGAGGCTCCCTCGGCGATGGTGCAGACTACGGTGTTGATCTGAACGGTGGTTCCCTCAGCGACCTTGATCTCTTCCAGGGTGCCCGCAGCGGGCGAGGGAATCTCGGCATCGACCTTATCGGTGGAGATCTCAAAGAGCGGTTCGTCCCGCTGAACGCTGTCGCCTGGCTTTTTCAGCCACTTGGTGATGGTGCCTTCGGTGATGGATTCGCCCATCTGGGGCATGACTACGTCGGTCGGCATGAGGGTCCTTATCCTGGTTGTACTTAGCACTCAGCGCGGCATAATGCGATCAAGCCGCGCAATTCTGGATTATAAGTCGGTCAGTGGATAACTGGCATGTTTAGCCGATAATCGGCAGTGGGTGGGATGGCACGATCAACGGTCCGGCGCTGAACCTGAAGGATCGGCACCATTTAGCAATCGCCGGATGCGTTATTCGTCCTTCGCTGCGACTTCCAGGGCGGCTCGATCCCAGTGGGCAAGGTTCGCGGCCGCCTCGTAGGTGCTTTGCAAAAACTGAAGCAGGGCAGAATCCGGGTCCGCGGACTGGCGCAGCTCTTCATATGGCAGGACGAACTCGCCCAGCTTCGGGTCGAAGAAGGCCTGGGCGGGCGCGATTGCGCTCTCGGCATAGCCGGGCGGCTCTGGATAGGCGTAGCTGTAAAAGACCGCCTCCATGCCGGGCGCGCCGGGCCAGAATCCGCAGCTACTGACCTCGTGCGAATAGGCGTCGCGGGTAACGTGATCGGGCAGGCCAGCCATGCTGGGGTGCTCCGGCGCGGGACGGCCGGAGAAGCGCGTGCAGGCCAGATCGAGCGCTCCCCAGAAGAGATGGATGGGGCTTACCTTGCCGGTGAAGCGGGCGCGAAAGAGGGTGAAGACCCGCGTGGTCTGCAGCAGAATGCGCCAAAAGCGTTGCGCGGACTCAGGGTCGTACGCCTGGTGCGTCTCGTCCTTCTCAAAGGCGATCGGCTCCGCGACCTCAACCGGCATGTGCCAGATGCTGACGGGGGTACCAAGGTCTTCGAGCGCGGTCATCACCTGCTGGTAGAACGCCGCGACGGTCATGGGCTTGAGGGGCAGGGTGCTGCGGTGGCCCTCGCTGGTCTCCAGCACCAGCGTGTGATCGATGAAGTCGAAGTCGATCTGCAACATACGGGTGCCGTACGGCATGGGCGAGGTGGTGAGACCGCGCACCGTGGGGTAGAGCGTTACGTTCCAGGTATGGTTGATCTTAGGCATCAGTGCGAGCCGAACCTTACCCACGATCTGCATCCAGAGCTGCAGGGTGGCGCAGGTCTCACTCCACGCCGCCTGGGGAAGAGCGGGCCAGATGTCATCGGGACGGTTTGGCATATCGAGTTCGGTCGGCTGCATGGTTTTCGGCCCAAGAGTAACACGCGGAAGAATCAGAGAGATGAACCGGATCACAAAGTTCTTGCCTTTCATGGCCCTTGCTGCTGGGGTGCTTGCCATCTCCTGGTCCGCGATCTTCGTACGCTGGACACGCATGCCGGGCGTCGCATCCGGTTTCTACCGAATGCTCATCGCCGCCGCTGCTCTCTGCACCATCCTGTTGGCCCGGAGAGTCCATCACGGCGCGATCTCTCGCAAGATGCTGCTACTCGCGATCTTAGGAGGGGTCTTCTTCGCGACAGATATCGGGTGCTACAACGTAGCCGTCTTACAGACGGGCGCGGGCAGCGCGACCTTCCTCGGCAACAACGCGCCTCTCATCGTCGGTCTCTTCACCTGGCTGCTGACAAGAAACCTTCCCTCACGCAGCTTCTGGGTGGCCTTGCTCCTGGGATCGATTGGGGCCTGGTTGATCGTCTACGCCGATCACATCCACGCTCCCGCGAGGACCCGGGGTGATCTGCTTGCCACCTTTGCGTCGGTGTGTTTCGCGCTTTATCTTTTGGTGACGGAACGTGCCCGCGAACAAATGGGAACGCTGACCTTGGTCTCGCTCTCCACCATCGCGAGTACGGTTGTTCTATTTTTGTTTGCGATCGGTACGAAGACCAGCCTGGCGATTCCGTCTGGATCTTCGTTGGCATCGCTGCTGGGCCTAGGCGTCGTCTGCCAGCTCGCCGGATACCTCTGCCTGACGTACGCACTCGGACATCTCCCCGCAACCATCTCGTCCGTGGTTCTGCTGGCCGTCTCACCCCTCACTGCAGTCTGGGCGTTTCTTTGTTTCGGCGAACAAATGACGCCGCTTCAATGGTTCGGAGGATGCCTCATTCTCGCGGCAGTGTGGCTCGCGGGCAAGATGAAGGATAGAGCAGGCCTGCGGCGTGCGCCCACGATTCAGATAGGCGAGTAATCAACGACCGCCAAACTGTATTGGCGCGAGCTACTTGCGCGGCCCGCTCCGAACAGGCGCCGCAGCCTGGGAGAGCGCGGCCTGCACCGTCTGATCGATAAGGTTAGGGTCATCGACGTTCACGCACCCCTTCTCGCTTACGACGAAGAAGGTCGGAGTATGGTAGACGCCGATGCGTGTCCCAAAGGCTCTGTCCGCGTTCACTTCGCGGGTCAGCGTATCGTTCGGGTCGATCACAAACGGTACGCTCTGGCCGTGACTTTGAAACCACCTGCGAGTGAAGTTGGAGAGGTCGTCCTTGCTCGCAATCCGCGCCTGCGAGGCGAAGATGTCGCGCCGCTCGGCGGCTTCATGAGGAAGGTCTCCTTGTATCTGCCGTTCCCTGAGGAAGTTGGTTGAGCGAAGGAGGGGAGGCAGGCGCAGATCACAAATACCAACGTCAAAAACTTCTTCATGGATGGAGCCCTCTGGGGACTGATTTTAGCGGTCCACTTGACCGTCGGCGAGCGTCTTTTTATCAGCCTGCTCAGCAGCAGGTTACTGCTCGCCCGCAGCGACGCCTTCGAGGCCGCGCGTAGGATCGAGCAACGCCTCCACCGACTCGCACCACAGCATCTGCCGTCCGAAGACCCACCCGAAGTTGCGGCTGACGGAATTACCTGCGGATTCCATGGTCGGCTGACGCTCTGCCGGATCGTCCGAGTCGACCTCCAACTCCAGGCTCGTCACCTGCCGTCCCGTAAGCCCGCAGGGGATGATCCAGTCGAAGTCGCGAAGATCGGTCGTGACGTTCAGAGCAAAGCCGTGCGAGGTGACGCCTTGCGAGACGTGCACGCCGAGCGCCGCGATCTTCTTCTCGGGAATACTTCCTCCCGCGATCGTCCACACGCCGGTGAGCTTGGGGATGCGCTGGGCCATCACGCCGAAGTCGCCGCAGGTGCGGATCAGAACCTCTTCCAACAGGCGCATATAGTCCACCGGGCCAAGGTGCGGACCCTTCTTGCCCGGCAGGTCGCCGCGCAGGTCCACGATAGGGTATCCGACCAACTGGCCAGGGCCGTGATAGGTCACATCGCCGCCGCGGTTGATCTCGTGCAACTCCACTCCCCGGCTGGCGAGAAGCTCGTCGCTGGCGAGGATGTTGGAGCGGTGGGAGTTGCGTCCCAGGGTGATAACGGGAGGGTGCTCCAGCAGGAGGAGCGTGTCGGCGATGACGTTCTGCTTACGCGCCGCGATGACCTGCTGTTGGATCGCGAGACCTTCGACGTAAGAGACGCGGCCTAGATGGAGTAAATGAACGAACATAGGATCTAAGGGACGAGAGGATTCTGCCAACGAAGGCCGGGAAAACGGGAAAAGTCCGAATCGGTCGTGTAGAGGGTTCCGTCAAACTCCAACACTAAAGCTGCGAGCTGGGCGTCAGTGACGAACCGCCCGTTGGCTTCACTCTCGATCAGGATCTCGCGAAGCAACTCCCAGTGAGTTTCGCAGGGCGAGAGCAGGCGAACTGATGGTAGATGAAACCATGTGTCTACGATGTCGATCGCTTCAGCCATGCTTAGCCGGGCGCCCGGTAACCCAACCTGAGTGAGAATCCGCAGGAAGGCGCTTACGCTTTGGAGCGGAAGCCCCACCTCACGCTCAGTGGATAGAACAGATTCTAGCCACGCACGAGCCCGGTGATGATTTCCGGCGGCTGGATCGTAAGCATAGATCAGGAGATTGGCATCGATGAGGATCACCGGTGTAGAGGTCCTTCGATCTCCTCGAGCAACAAGCTGACCTTGTCGTAGTTAAGATTCTGGGGAAGACCCGTACGAAGGGGCTTCACGACAAAGGGAGTCATCGGTGCGGACTTGTTATCGGGAAGAAGCTCTGGAACCGAGATATACCGTACCTTTGTGGACGCGGGTTCTGTGCGATGGGCATCTCTCGTAGCAGCCAGATAGTCGAGAATTGCAGATTTGATATTCTCGATCGCCTCTTCCTCGGTCTCACCTTGCGACGCGCAACCCGGCAGCTCTGGGCATGCGACAGAGTATCCCTCGCCGAATCGAACGAGTTCGACTTTATAGGTCATCGCACCCTCCAGAGACAGTATAAAAGAAGCGGAAAAAGCCGTATTCAACTGAGGTTTGCAAAGATTGCAAGCTAATCCACCGAAATGCATCCAGAAACGCAACGAAGCCGAGCACCAAGTGCTCGGCTTCGCCGTTACGGACTTGGTTTTCCTAAACGTTGATCGGCATGCCTTCCACGCTGCTGAAGGCATCCAGCAACGCCTCCGCTACTGTCGGATGGGCGTGGATGGTGAACATCATCTCCTCGACCGTCGCCTCCAGCTCGATGGCCGTAACGGCCTCTGCGATGATCTCGGTCGCATACGGCCCGATGATGTGGACGCCCAGGATCTCGCCGTACTTCGCGTCCGAGACGACCTTCACGAAGCCGTCGTGCGCATCGACGATCGTCGCCTTGGAGTTGCCGACGAACGGGAACTTGCCGGTCTTCACCTGGTAGCCCTTCTCCTTGGCCTGCGTCTCGGTAAGGCCGACGCTGGCGATCTGCGGATCCGTATAGGTGCAGCCCGGGATGCGCGTGCGATTGATGGGACGAGCGTACTTGCCGGCGATCTTCGCGGCGACGACCATGCCAGCCATGCTGCCCACATGCGCCAACTGCGGCAGTCCGCCGACGATATCGCCGATGGCATAGATCCCCGGCTCGGTCGTCTCCATCCACTCATTGGTCATGATGAAGCCGCGCTCCGGGGTGATCTTCACCTTATCCAGCCCGATATCGCCGGTGCGAGGCGAGCGTCCGACGGCGACCAGCACCTTCTCCGCCTGCTTGCTCTGCGGCTTGCCGTTCGCGTCGGTCCATGTGACCAGCGCGCCGTCCTTGTTCTTCTCGATCTTGGTGTCCTTGATGGAGAGGTTCACGTCGATGCCGCGCTTCTTGTAGAGCCGCAGCAGCTCCTTGCTGATGTCCTCGTCCTCGACAGGAACGACACGCGGAAGCATCTCGAGGATCGTCACCTCGGCGTCGAAGCTCTTGAAGATCGAGGCAAACTCGACGCCCACAGCGCCCGATCCGATCACCACCAGCGACTTCGGCATCTGCTCGATCTTCAGGATCTCGTAGTTGGTCAGGATGGTGTCGTCGGCCTTGTAGCCGGGCAGCATACGCGCATCGGAGCCGGTCGCCAGCACCACCTTCTTCGCCTTGATGGTGTCGGTCTTGCCGTCGTTCAGCTTCACGTCGATGGTGTGGATACCGTCCTTGGCCGACCCGGTCAAGCGGCCATAGCCTTTGATGGCGTTAATCTTGTTCTTCTTCATCAGGAAGTCGAGACCCTTGGTGTGACGCATGATCACGTCATCCTTGCGCGCCAGAACGCCCTTCCAGTTCAGCTTCGGAGCGGTCACGTCGATTCCGTAGCGGTCGGCGTGCTTCAGATGGTCCCACAACTCGGCGGTGAAGAGCATCGCCTTGGTAGGAATGCAGCCCCACAGCAGGCAAGTGCCGCCCAGGCGCTCATTTGCATCAATCAACGCAGTCTTCAGGCCGTACTGCGAGGCGCGAATCGCGCAAGTGTAACCAGCCGGACCACCACCAAGAACCACAACGTCGTAGATCGTATCTGCCAAGAGAATCTCCAATCCTGAACTTATAGCAACCCTATAATTTTACCTCCGCTGAGAAAAAGCTGGTTTTCGATAGGGAAACTGACTGGCGGACGCCAGGATTTGGCGCGATACTAGGTTCATGGCGAGCGCTACCCTCATCCCGGTCAGCGAGTACCTGAACACAACCTACAGGCCGGACTGCGACTATATCGACGGCGAAGTAAGGGAACGGAACGTGGGAGAACGGCCACACGCACTACTGCAGGGAATCTTCTTAGCGATATTCCATGCGAATCGGCGCACTTGGAATATCGTTGTCCTTCCAGAACAGCGAGTCCAGACCTCGAGAAATCACTACCGAATCCCAGACGTCTGTGTCCTGCGCCGTTCCGACCCCGTCGACGCCATCGTGAAGACCGCCCCGCTCATCTGCGTCGAGGTGCTGTCGCCCCGCGATACGATGAGCGCGATGCAGGAGCGCGTCGATGACTACGCAAGCATGGGCGTCGAGCACATCTGGCTGGTCGATCCCGTCAGCCGCCACGCCTACGTCGCTACCCGCGAGGGATTTCAGCAGCCCGCGAATCAGGAGTTCACCGTGCCCGGAACGCCCATCCGCGTTCCACTCAGCGAGATCTTCGCCGAGTTCGACGAGATGCAGACCCAGTCCTAGCTGCTCCCTCCGCGCCAGTCTCATAAATTATTGCGAAGCTCCCCCTCCCCACGAGAGTACCGATCAACGCCAACTGCGGTGCCATGGCAATAACTCCCAACAGGCCCAGCAGCAGCGAGACATGGAAAAGACAAAGCGGCGACATCCAGCGCTAGACGGCATTCGTCTAAGCCTCTAAAGAGATTCTGCGGAAGGCATACGCCTTTCGCCAGGCCTTGGAGGTTGGAGTGTCGGTATACGAAAGTGATCTATCGCGGCTCGTCGATGAATTGAATCGTTCCATGCCTGGAACCAAGGCGGATAAGAGGACTTCTCTCGATACGCTCCTCGCCCAGGCCGCTGAACAGAACGCCTCCGACATCATCCTCGTCGCCGGCTCTACTGTCACATTGCGGGTGAACGGATCGCTGCTCATAGCGTCCGGCAAGACCCTGTCGCCAGAGGACCTTCGCAACCTTCTGCTCCCGCTCCTGACCACCGAACAAGCCAGCGAGCTCGATAGCAGCAGAGCCCTGGACTTCTGCTTCGTTCGCGGCTCGACCGGGCGATTCCGGGCCAATGTTCACTACCAGCGCGGCACCCTCGCGGCGAGCATCCGCGTGCTGCCCGCGCAGATCCCGACCATCGAGTCTCTTCATCTCCCTTCGGTCCTCGCGCGACTGACCGAACGCCGCCAAGGCCTGGTCCTGCTCACCGGCCCCACCGGATGCGGCAAGACCTCGACGATGGCCGCGCTCATCGACCGCATCAACGCCCGCCGCCGCGACCACATCATCACCATCGAAGACCCAGTCGAGTACCAGCACGCGAATCGCAGCTCCATCGTCGAGCAGATCGAGGTCGGCCACGACACTCCCAGCTTTCCTCAAGCCGTTCGCGCCGTCCTGCGCCAGAACCCCGACGTGATCCTGGTAGGCGAGATGCGCGACAGCGAGACCATCGCGGCCGCCCTCACCGCCGCCGAGACCGGACACCTCGTCCTCTCCTCGTTGCACACCAACGACGCCGCCCAGACGATGTCCCGCATCCTTGATAGCTTTCCCGCCAGCAACCAGTCTCAGATTCGCCAGCAGCTCTCCCTGGCTCTTCTCGCAGTCATCGCGCAGCAGCTCGTCCCTGCTATCGGCCATGTAGGACGTTATCCCGCCGTCGAGATCATGATGGCGACTCCCGCGATCCGCAACCTGGTTCGCACCGGCCAGGACCACCAGATCCGTTCCCACATCTCGACAGGCCGCGCAGAGGGCATGATGACCATGGACCAATCCCTGGCGGAGCTGGTCCGCGCAGGACGCATCTCACGAGAGACAGCCTCCGCCCACTGCTATCACCCGGAAGAGCTACGCTCCCACCTGAACGATCCCATGCTCTCCATGTAAGACGGCACAAAGGAAAGGGCCGCCGGCAGAATCGCCAACGGCTCTTCACAAGCCCATCATCCTAATGACAGTACCCGACTCAGAAGTCCGTGGAAGCGGAGAGTGTCTTCCACTGGTCCGTCTCTTTTGCGACGAAGGCGTTCTTTTCAGCGATCGTAGCTAACGCGTCCGTACCCAGCGGCAGACGCAGCGGCGGATTCGCGGCATTTGCCAACTGCACGAGTGCTGCGCCAATCTTGGTCGGATCGCCGGGCTGCTGATGGTTATGGCCGACGGCAAACTCACGAATCTTGCCTACGGTTCCCGCATAGTCCGGCATCTGGGTCTTGGTCGAGACCATCGAGCTGGCGTCGAGAAAGTCCGTGCGGAAGTATCCAGGTTCCACAATCGTCACATGAATCCCCAGCGGCGCGACCTCTGCATGCAGCGCCTCCGAGATTCCCTCCACCGCGAACTTGGTGGAGCTATAGACGCCCCACCCAGCCACCGACGCATAGCCACCGATCGAGGAGAGGTTGAAGATGTAGCCCGAACGCCGCTCCCGCATGCTCGGCAGGACCGCCCGCGTTACGTTCAACAGACCGAAGACATTGGTCCGGTAGATCTTCTCTACCTCCGTCCCGCTGCTCTCTTCGACTCCTCCCAGCAGCCCGTAGCCTGCGTTATTCACCAGGACATCGATGCGTCCGAAGTGAGCGAGGGCAAGCTTCACAGCCTCTTGAACTCCCTCCTCGTTCGTTACATCCATCGCGACGTTGAAGACATTGTCTTGTTTGCCGAGGTAATCCAGAGTCTCGACCTTCCGGGCCGCGGCGACCAACTGGTCCCCAGCGGCTAGAACGGCCTTTGCGATCTCAGCTCCAATTCCTCGGGAAGCGCCTGTAACCAACCATACTTTCTGCGACATGGACATCCTCCTATAACGAAATATCTTCGATCCCGTCGCCACCATCGATCTGCTCCATGCTCCATCTACAACTGCTCGCAAATGGGCATTGGCGCGATCTCAGAAGAATACGTTCAGGGGATCTTCGAGCATGTCGTGGATGGCCTACGCTCGCAAAAAAGCTACGCACCGCAGATAAGCGTACCCATCCGAAGAATCCCAGATAACGGGCGAAACGGAAACGCCAACATCTTACTCGTTCCACTGAGCGGGCATCTCTATGGGCGGAATAAAAGGCGCAAAGACGTGTCCCTACACAATACGCGAGCGCGTAAAACCCACCATGCATCACTGCTTTGAATCACTGGAATGCAGAAAGAGGAAAAAATGTCGTCTGAAATTTTAACCAGCGTCCTCGAAGATTGGGCGAGCCTCTGGTCCACATCCGACGCAGCGGAAAGATTCATCTCCCTCTTCACCGACGACTGCGTCTACGAGGATGTGGCGTTGGAACATGTAATGAACGGAAAGAGCGAGATACAGCACTTCTATCAGCAGACCAGAAGTGCCTTCCCCGACTTCAAGGTCACACTCGAGTCCCAAATGGCCACGGGAAGCCAGGGCGCGGTTCAATGGCTCATGACAGGAACGCAGCTAGGCGACTTCCCTGGAATCCCCGCCACCAAGAAGTACGTCTCAGTCCGGGGAGCCAGCATCTTTGAACTCCACGAAGGCAAGATCAAAGGCTGCCGGGACTACTACAACCTGGCCGCCATGTTCAAACAGCTTGGCGTTTAAATCGTCCGCCCACGTAGGTGGTCTTCTTAGAAAGAAGACCACCTACCCCAGCACCTTCGCCGCATCCTTCGCAAAGTAAGTCACGATAAAGTCCGCTCCCGCCCGCCGAATCGACAGCAGCGACTCCATCATCGCCCGCTCCGGCTCCAGCCATCCCCGTTCGAACGCCGCATGCAGCATCGCGTACTCACCCGACACCTGGTACGCGCCCATCGGCAGGTCGAACCGCTCCCGCGCCGCGCGAATCACATCCAGATAGGGCATCGCCGGCTTCATCATCAGCATGTCCGCGCCCTCCGCGACATCCTGTTCGATCTCGCGCATCGCCTCGCGCATGTTCGCGCCATCCATCTGGTATCCGCGCCGGTCGCCGAACTGCGGAGCCGAGTCCGCCGCCTCACGAAACGGTCCATAGAACGCCGAGCTGAACTTCGACGCATAGCTCAGAATCGGCGTCTGATGAAATCCGCCCGCGTCCAGCGCCTCGCGAATCGCCGCCACCCGCCCATCCATCATGTCCGAAGGAGCGACGATATCCGCTCCCGCTGCGGCCTGCGACGCCGCCGTCTTCGCCAGCAGCGCCACGCTGGAGTCGTTCTCCACCTCAAAGTGATCGCCATCCCGCGTAACAATTCCGCAGTGCCCATGTGAGGTGTACTCGCACACACAAACGTCGGTGATCTGCAGCAGCGAGTCCAGCTTGCGGTTGCGCTTCATCGCCCGCACCGCCGTCTGCACGATGCCGTCGTCAGCCCACGCCCCGGAGGCCTGCTCATCCTTCTCCGCCGGCAGGCCGAACAGCAACAGCCCGCCGATCCCCAGCGCGGCGCACTCCTCGGCCTCCTTCAAGGCCTCATCCACCGACAGGTTGAAGACGCCCGGCATCGAGGTGATCTCCTTGCGAACACCCTCACCGGGGCACAGAAACAGCGGATAGACCAACGCACTCGGATGAAGGTGCGTCTCGCGAACCAGCGACCGCATCGCCTCGGTCCGGCGCAGACGGCGCAGACGTGTAGCAGGAAAGTTCATACCAATAGTCTACGAGGTCGCGCCGTTTACAGGCCACAGCCACGCACTCTGCGCGATAATCAGCGCAGCCGCGTTAGCTGCGATCCGCAATCGCGTCGAACTCCGCGCCCGACTGCGCCGGAGCCAGCACCCACAGCGTATAGATCCCCAGTGCGGTTCCCAACACCGGCTTGAACAGCGCCAGAACCGCCGCAACGATCGCCAGCGTCCTACCCCAGGGCCTTCGCGTCAGTAGCCCATAGCCCACCAGCAGCGCCAGCCCAGTCACAATCACCGTATAGATCGCTACGAAGGGCACCAGCGCAGCCAACCACACCGGCCCATGCTCCCAGTGGCCTCCATAGGGCCATCCGCCGTTGATGAAGCCGCCAAACCCTCGCATCGACGCCATCTGCAGGAAGAACATTCCCGCTAGCCCGCCGATCGCCCGATACGCTCCATACACGCACCACAGAATCCCCAGCGCCTGCAGATTCCGTTGCACACGAGGCGTCACTAGGGCCTGCATCGGATACATCGGAGGTCCATACCCCGCCGCCTGCTGCTGTCCCGGCATCTGTGCACCAGCCATCTGCGGCCCAGCAACCTGCGCACCGCACTTCGGACAAAACCGTCCCTCTCCCGCTATCGCCGTTCCACACGCCGGACAGACCATCGCATACCTCCAGGGTCGAAACCCGCGTTCTCCTCCAGGCCCATGTACCACCGTTGTTACGCAACCCAGCCAGTCCCGGTTCCCTTCCTCGTCTCTGCGTACAGCTATGACGCCACGCGGGCACGATGCCAGGCGGTTACGATGATAGACGTGAACCCGCTGGATCTGCTCCCCCAAATTCCGTCTCCCCTCCACGAATCGAGCGCCGTTTCCCTCGAGTGGCCGCGCCTCCGCGACCACATCGCTGGACGCACCTTCTCGCCCCTCGGCCGCGCCTGGATCCTGGCCCTCGAGCCCTGCGCCGACCTCCCCTGGATCGACCAGCAGCAGCAGCGCACCGCCGAGCTGCGCCGCATGCTCGTCGCCGGAGGCAGCTTCGACTTCCGTGGCCTCTTCGACCCCACCACGCTGCTCGAGATGGCCAGCATCGACGGCGCGGCCCTAGAGTCCATCCAGATCCGCGACCTCCTCGAAGTCGTCGAGCGCGTCGCCGCCTGGCGCAACCTCGTCGACCCCGCCCCCAACG
This sequence comes from Granulicella sp. dw_53, assembly GCF_018449545.1. Taxonomy (GTDB): domain Bacteria; phylum Acidobacteriota; class Terriglobia; order Terriglobales; family Acidobacteriaceae; genus Edaphobacter. Next base: position 134,327 of record NZ_JAAVUR010000006.1, read on the forward strand.
CCACCCGCTACGACTGGCCCGCCATCGCCGCGCTCTCAGCACCATTGCTGGATCACGACTTAGCTCCGCTCCTGCGCCTTCTGCGCGGCAAGATCGAGCCCGACGGCAGCCTCAACGACGACGCCTCCCCCGAGCTCCGCCGCATCCGTCGCGCGATGGAGCGCCAACACCGCGCCATCGAAGACAGCCTCCGCCGCTCCCTCCGCGCCCTCTCCGACGGCGGCAGCACACAGGACGAGCTCATCACCGTCCGCGGCGACCGCTTCGTCATCCCCGTCAAAGCCGAGTTCAAACGCAAAGTCCCCGGCGTCATCCACGGCTCCTCCTCCTCCGGCCAGACCGTCTTCGTCGAACCCCTCGAGACCATCGAGCAGAACAACGAGCTCGTCCGCCTCCTCGACGAGGAGCAATCCGAGATCCACCGCATCCTCGTCGCCATGACTCGCGCCCTCGGCCAGAACGCCACAGCGATCCACCTCGGCACCTGCATCCTCGCCGAGATCGAATCCCACGCCGCCCGCGCCCGCTTCGCCGAGACCCTCAACTGCACCCGCCCCATCTTCACTGGCACCAATGCGGGTGCCCCATCCTTTGCAGCTTCATCGCAAAGGGTGGGGTATTCGCTCGAAGAGCGAACCGTCTCTTCCGAACCCTCCCAAGCCTCAGACTCCCAACAGGCCACCCTCTCCCTCACCGCCGCCCGCCACCCCCTGCTTGAACTCCGCATGCAAGCCGCCGCCCGCGAAGCCGACACCGCCCCTACCACACCCGTCCCCCTCACCATCATCCTGCCCCCCACAGCAAAGCAGCTCATCATCAGCGGCCCCAACACCGGCGGCAAGACCGTCTCCCTCAAGACCCTCGGCCTGCTCTCCCTCATGGCCCAGGCAGGAATCCCCGTCCCAGCCGAAGAGGCGAAACTCCCCCTCTTCACCAGCGTCTACGCCGACATCGGCGACGCCCAGTCCATCGAGCGCAACCTCTCCAGCTTCTCCGCCCACGTCGTCAACCTCGACCGCATCTCCCGCGAGGCCACCGCCGACTCCCTCGTCCTGCTCGACGAGCTCGGCTCCGCCACCGACCCCGAAGAGGGCGCAGCCCTGGCCGTCGCCATCGCCTCACACTTCCTCGCGCTCAACGCCTGGTGTTGCATCACCACCCACCTCACCTCGCTCAAGGTCTACGCCGCCAACCATCCCGGCGTCCTCAACGCCGCCGTAGGCTTCGACCAGCAGACGCTGACCCCCACCTACCAGCTCCGCCTCGGAGTCCCCGGAGCCTCCGCCGGACTCAACATCGCCGCCCGCCTCGGCCTCCGTGCGGACATCATCGCCGCCGCCCGCGCCCAGATGACCACCCAGACCGCCGACATCGGAGCCTTCCTCGACTCTCTCCACGACCAGCTCACCGCAGCAGCAGCCGAGCGCGAGAGCCTCCGCCTCCGCGAGCAGGAGCTCTCTCGCGAAAAGGCCCGCGTCGAGGTCGAAGGCCGCGTCGAACAAAAGGCCCGCACCCGCGAGCTCGAAGCCAAGCTCAACTCCCTCATGGAGGACTTCGCCTACCAGCTCCGCGAGACCGTCAAAGCCATCGACGACAAAACCATCGCCCAGAAGATCTCCCGCGACTCCGACCTCCGCATGTCCCGCCTCCGCCGCGAGTTCTCCGAGCAGTTCAACTCCACCGTCGTCGCCCACACCACCCGCGCCGACAAGAACGACCCCCGCGCCCAGCCCCACATCCCCAAGGGCATCAAGGTCGGCGACCTCGTCAAGCTCAAATCCCTGGGCCGCCAGGCCCGCGTAGACCGCGTCATCGACCCCAAGAACTTCGAGGTCTCCATGGGACCCATGAAGATGCGCGCCGCCATCGACGACATCGCCGAAGTAGAGACCGTCAAGGTCGCCACCCCTCTCGAAGCCGCCCGCCGCAGAGGCAACGTCACCGTCTCCACCTCGCAGAACTCCGACTACCTCTCCTCCGAGATCAACGTCATCGGCCGCACCGCCGACGAGGCTCAGTCCGAGGTCGAGCGCTACCTCGACCAGGCCTTCCTCGCCGGCTTGCCCCGCGTCCGCATCGTCCACGGCACCGGCATGGGCGTCCTCCGCCGCACCCTCCGCGAATACCTCCGCAGCCACCCTCACGTCTCCGAGGTCACCGAAGCCGCCCAGAACGAAGGCGGCCAAGGCGCAACCCTAGTCGAACTAAGACAATGACCCAAGAAGCAGCACAACGCGGGTGCCCCACCCTTTTTGCAGTTTCATCGCAAATAGGGTGGGGTATCGTGCAAAGCACGACCGCCTTCCTCGCTCCGCCAACACCGTAAAGGCTCGTCCTCCTCACCCAACCCAAACCGCCCGGGTGCCCCATCCTTCGCGCCTCTGTCTCTAGCGAAGGGTGGGAGAGTAATCCCTCAGCACCCCAAATCTACTGCAGAGCAAGCGCCCCATACCGCCCCGCACCCTTCCAAAGCCTCGCCACATCCCACAACAACTTCCCCACACTGATCGCCAAAGCAACCTTAAATCCAAGATTGACCGCAGAGTTGATCGAAGCAAGCCTCCCCGCAAAGCTAACATCGCCCGAAGGCACAAAGTACGTCCGCGCCTGCACCATCACCGCCAGCGCCCCAACCCCAACCGCCTCGATCACCAGCGCCAACCCCCGCTGCCATCGACGATTCCAATGCAGCAGCGCGGCAACCTTCAACACCAACTGCAGCAAAGTCAACACCACAATCTGCAGATAAAAAATCCGCCACTCCGGCGACAACCCCGCCGGCATCGACCGCAGATACTGCAGCCCCGGCCCCAGCAACAGATAAGGCTTGAACGGCACCGCCAGCAGCCAGAACCACAGCAGCCCGGTCACGATCACATCTGCCATCCGCGTCGCGAACGTAGGCGACTTCCCCTCATCGCTCACCGGCGGCAGCTTCATCGGATCCCAATTCCTCCCCCAGCTCGACCGCATAGGATACGCCGCCAGCGCAAACTCCAAACCCACAAACACCAGCGTCACCACCGTCCAGAACATCAGCGCCACACTCGGAAAGCGCAGCAGCGCCTCGCCCATCCGTTCCACCGCCGACTCCGCCATCACCGCCCCCATCGCCTGTACGATGGCATAGACCAGCACCACCAGCGGAAACCCACGCCGCAGCGTGAACCAGTAAAACGGAAACAGCGCCGGCCCGATCAGCGACCGCTGCGGCAGATACCGAATCGCCACCAGAATCGGCGTTCCATGCCGCTTCAGCAGGGCAGCGACCTCCGCATCCGTCAACGCACGCCCGCGCTCCTCCGCCTGATCGTCCACCTGCGCCAGCAGATTCGCCCGCAGCTCCGCCAGCGTATCCTCCCGGCGCTTCGCCGGCAGATATCGCCCTACCGCCTGCAGATACCGTTCCAGTAGATCGTTCATCGTTATTCCTCCTTGAGGATCGTCCGCAGCGAGGCATCGATGCCCTGCCACTCTGCCACCAACAACTTCAAAACCTCTCGTCCCTCATCCGACAGCCGGTAGAAGCGCTTGTTCCGCCGCTCCTCCTCGCGCCACTCGCTCGTCAGCAGACCCTGCGTCTCCAGCCTCCGCAGCAGCGGATACAGCGTGCTCTCCTCGATCGCCAGGCCCTGATCCGCCAGCGCCTTGCGCAGCGTGTAGCCATAGTGCTCGCTCCGCAACTGCCCCAGCACCGCCAGAATCAGCGAACCGCGCCGTAGCTCCTGTCGTAAAGAATCGAAGACCTCGAGTGTGGGGAACGTCTTCATACTGTGCTATACACACTGTACGTCGCACAATATAGGCCCGTCAATTAAATTTAGTGCCTAAAAAAAACCGAAGCGGATGCAATCAATCGGCCCGAGATGTGTTTCTCCTGCAGGCAAAACAGAGGAACGACGGCCAAAGGAGGACCAAATGAGTGCAACGTCAATGAATGCAACATCCATACCTACGATGAACCTGCGCTTCGCAGGCAAAACGGCTTTGATCACAGGAGGCTCCCACGGCATCGGCCTTGCTACCGCGAAACAACTAGCCGCCGATGGCGCCCAGATCGCAATCACAGGAACTGACCCCGAAGAGCTCGCCGCCGCGCTCCGTGAGCTTCCGCAAGGTACGCTCGCGATCAACGCCGTCGCCGGCATCCCTCGCGACACCGCCGCAACCATGGCTCACGTCCGCGAGGCATACGGCCAGCTCGACATCCTCTTCATCAACGAGACAGTCGCCATCCCCGCAGCGTCCGAGGCGAAGAACAACACCTACCTCGAGCAGATCTTCGATGTGAACTTCAAGGGGACCTTCTTCACCATCCAGCAGGCCCTCCCTCTCATGGATCGCGGAGCCAGCGTCATCATCAACACCTCCTGGCTCAACGCCTCCAACTGGCAGGACGAGGTCCACATGCCAGCCCGCTGGATCCTCACCGCGGCCAAAGCCGCCGTACGCTCCTACGCCAACGCCGAGCTCACGCCGCGCGGCATCCGGCTCAACGCAGTCAACTCCGACCCCGCCTCCACCTCGGACGCCCAAGACACAGCCCCAACCGGAGAGCTGTGGCACGAGATGGCCGATCGCCTTCAGGATCAGATGCCCCTCGCCACTCACGCCACTTGGGACCAGATCGTCGACGCCGTCGTCTTCCTCGCCAGCGACGAATCCAGCTACATGCTGGGCTCAGAGCTGACAATCGACGGCGCCATGTCCCACATCTAACACCAATCCAACGGAGGCAAACGCACACGAAAGGGCGCTCAAATCTACTTTGAGCGCCCTTCCTACACATAGCCGTATCGACCTCGCTCGTCGAAGCGGGCCGGAGCCAATCTCCCTACAACTTCATACCGCCAGAGACCTCAATCCGCTGCGCGTTGACCCAGCGGTTCTCATCCGAGAGCAGAGATGCGATCATCCCGCCGAGGTCATCTGGCACTCCGGCGCGGCCCAGTGCCGTCATGCCCGCGATACTCTTGTTCATCTCCGGATTGTCGCGAACGATCCCGCCGCTGAAGTCGGTTGCCGTCGGCCCTGGAGCAACCGTATTCACCGAAATACCACGGCCACCCAGCTCCGCCGCCAGATAACGGCTCAACACCTCCACCGCGCCCTTCATGGAAGAGTAGGCGGAGATCCCTGGAACCGTGAAGCGCGTCAGCCCGCTCGAGATGTTCACGATCCGGCCACAGTCATGGATCAACGGCAGAAGTCTTTGGGTCAGAAAATAAACCCCTTTGAAGTTGATGTTGTACGCCCGGTCCAACTCCTCTTCCGTCGTCTGGTCGAAGGCCTTGTGCAGCGAGATTCCCGCATTATTGACCAGGTAGTCGAAGCGCTCCGCGCCAAATTCAGCGAGGGCGGCCCGAACCCGCCCCACGAACGCATCGAACGAGTGCATATCGTTGAGGTCGAGCTGCAGCGCGACAGCCCTTCCTCCCATCTCGCGCACCGCCTCCAGAACCTTATCCGCCTCTGCCCGATTGGAGTTATAGGTGAAGATCGACGAAACGCCCCGCCGTGCGAGGCTAAGCACGGTGTTGCGGCCCAACCCGCGGCTTCCTCCCGTAACGATTGCTATTTTCTTCCCTAAAATCAAGGTATCTTCGGTTGTCATGTTTTGCTCCTGATGTCTTTCCTTGACTGAAGATACGGTCGTTTCGATGAAATATGAATACTCAAACTATTCCAATTCTTGCCTAATCCTGCTTTCTCTTTCATGCAAACCAGCGACCAATAGAAGTAAAATAGAAGAGCTATGGACGCACTCTTGGAAGCGGTAAAGCGATACACCGAAACGCAGGCTGGCGAAAGCCCCTACGCTACAGCAATCGAAGGAGTCACCATCCTTCGCTCCGATCACGAGAAGCGCCCCGCATACCTCATCTTCAAACCCGCGCTCTGCGTCGTAGTTCAAGGCGCGAAGTGGGCCATCTTCGGCGATCGACGCTTCGACTACAGAGCCGGACAGGCCCTACTGGTCAGCCTGGAGATGCCCGCCTTCGGACGAGTCGCCGAGGCGAGTCCGCAAGAGCCCTACCTCGGCCTCATCATCGAGTTCGACATCCCCATCCTGCGTGAGGTCATGGACGAGCTGGAGACCTTGCCTCAGCCGCCCGACCACGTAGGACGCGGCGTCTGCGTCACAGACTTCAACGGCCCTCTCGCCGACTGTGCCTTGAGGATGGTGCGACTTCTCGAAACCCCAAAAGCCATCCGCCTGCTCTACCCCGCCATCATGCGCGAGATCTGCTACTGGCTCCTCACCGGGCCGCACGGCGGCGAAGTCATGAAGTTGACCTTGGCCAGCGGCCACACCAAGCGCGTGATCAGCGCCATCCATGCCCTGCGCGATCGCTTCGCCGAGGCCGTGCGAATCGAGGAACTGGCGCGCATAGCCCAGATGAGCCCATCGGCCTTTCATCGTCAGTTCAAGGCCATCACCTCCATGACGCCGCTGCAGTATCAGAAGCAGCTCCGTCTGCTTGAGGCCAAGCGCTTGATGGTCTCGAACGCCGTCAACGTCGAGACCGCCGCGTTCCAGGTCGGCTACGAGAGCCCATCGCAGTTCAGCCGCGAGTACTCCCGCATGTTCGGAGTCTCGCCTCGACGTGACGCCGCCTCGCTAAAACTCACCGCCGCATAAAGGCATATGCCCCCATTCGCAACGGGATAACTCAGTTACCCTGTACGAAGGGGAGTATTCATGGCGAAGACGCTGGACTTTACAGAGATCACCTGCAACGCAACGGCCATGCGCAAGGCATCCCGTCGCGTCACCCAGTTCTACGACACCGTACTCGCCCCCAGCGGACTTCGCTCCACCCAGATGGTGATCCTCGCGGAGTTGTTTCTGCAGCGCGACTCTCCTCCAACCATGACCCAGTTAGCCGATGTCATGGTCCTGGACCGCTCCGCCCTCGGTCACAACCTCCGACCCCTCGAACGGGACGGCCTCATAGAGCTTCAGGAAAGCCCCGCGGATCGCCGTCATCGTCACATCCTTCTGACGCGTAGAGGCAAGGCCAAGATCGCCGAGGCCTACCCACTTTGGCGTCAGGCGCAAAAGCGCTTCGCCAGCATCTACGGCGAAGACGCAACCAAAGAGCTTCGCAAAATTCTTCTGTCCATAGCTCACGACGACCGCCTGAAGACCCTCGCCTTCGACTAAGCGCTCGTCCAGCACTCAGTATCTCTAAAAAATACAAGCTCCCTGAATCGGAAGATTTCACCTGACCTATGCCATACTGTGGGCATATGCCGATAAATCGAGACGGCATAGATACCCCCGAAAAATAGCCACCCTGCAAAACCGTAATACCGAACTCAGCTTCAACGAAGCCATCATCAGCAGAGCGGTTTTAGGAGGTCTACAAGCATGGATCTATCCGTCTCTTTGCCTCTCATTACCCTCTTTCTAGCAACGGCGCTCATCACCCTCATCCTCCTGGTGAAGGCCACCCACTCCAAAGCCGTGTGGATCGGGTCGATCCTCTGGATCCTCCTGCAATCTGCCGTAGCCTCGACAGGCTTCTATACCAAAACTTCCGCCCTTCCTCCCCGCTTCCTTCTGGTCATCGCGCCTCCTCTGCTCCTGGTGCTCGTCCTCGCCTTCCTCCCCGCCGGAAAGCGCCTCATCGCCACAATGGATCTCAAGTGGACAGTGCTTCTTCACTCCGTCCGAATCCTGGTAGAGATCTGCCTCTACTGGCTCTTCCTCTTCAAACAGGTCCCAGCCCTGATGACCTTCGAGGGCGGCAACCTCGATATCCTCGCCGGCCTAACCGCGCCCATCGTCTGGTGGGCCTACAGCAAGCAGTTCGTCGGCAAAAAATTCCTGGGCGCATGGAACGTCATCTGCTTCCTCAGTGTGATGAACGCCCTCATCCGCGCCATGCTCTCGGCCCCCTTCCCCTTTCAGCGGATCGCGTTCAACCAGCCCACCGTCGCCATCCTCTACTTCCCGTTCGTGCTTCTGCCCGCCTTCATCGTGCCATCGGTCTTGCTCTGCCACCTTGTGATCTTGAGAAAAACCCTCGTCGCCACACCCCAACCCGCACTCTGACCAACACCTAGGAACTCCCATGTCCCATCTCTCCCGCATCGTCCTCATGGGAAGCATGCTGCTCCCCATCGCCGCCACCGCCCAGACCGCCCCAACCCCCGCCGCCCCACCCGTCCCCACCACCAAGATCCTCGCCATCGGCCATGTGGTCCGCCCCCTCACCCTGGAGCAGAGAAAGAGCATTATGCCGCACGAGGTCCCCGACACCGTCCGCCTCTACCTCTCCGGCAAGGTCGATCAGTGGTACGTCCGCCAGGACGGCAAGGGCGTCGTCTTCCTCCTCAACGTCTCGTCGGTCGAGGAAGCCCACACCCTCCTCGAGCAGCTCCCCTTGGGCCGCGCCCAACTCATGGAATTCGACCTGATGCCCCTCGGCCCCCTCAGCCCGCTACGCATCCTCCTCAACGACGCCCCGGCCCCTTCCGCAAAGCTGTCAACCCCCTAAACCGCACCTCTAGCCGCCAACTCCAGCCCTAAAACCCGCAACAACAACCACTTACACCACAAAAATATCCTCCACCCAAGTGGCACTTTAGTTATTGCCATTTCGCTAAAATAGAACCAGAGAGTTTAGAAAGAGAGAAGGGCCGCGACATCCGCGGCCCTATCTCTTTTGTTTGCCAATATTTGGCCGTAACCCATCTGCCTGCAATATTTTAGCGCGGGCCAAAGCCCGCAAGCGCATGAATCCACTACGCTTACGCCCGGGCAAGGGGGGGCACCCCCCCCGGGGGGACACAGCCTATACGGGGTCCACACCCTCGGCAGGCAGCGGCAGCTCGATACAGCACCTGGCTCCCTGCACCGCGGCCTGGTCGAAGTAGATACGCCCTCCGATGCGGTCGATGATCAGCCGCGCGATAGAAAGGCCCAGCCCCGCGCCACGATGCGTGAAGACCTGGTGGACGGCACTGGTGAAGAAGCGCTCGAAGACCCGCAGATGCTCCCCCGGAGCGATCCCCGGACCCGAGTCGTGGATGCACACATTGTGGAAGACGCGCCCCCCGCGCTCCACGCGTCCGTAAAAGATGCGCAGCGTAGAGTGGTCCGGCGAGAACTTGACTGCGTTGTGCAGCACGTTGAGCAGTGCGATTCGGATCAGGCTGCGGTCGGCGATCAGCGACCAGCGCACCTCCGTCTCGTGCTCCTCCAGGACGGTGATCTGCCTCTCCTCGATCAGCACCTCCAGCAGCGCGAGGATCTCGTGAACCAGCTCCACGAGCGAGAAGGAGACTGGCGCGCTATCCGGCTGAAGCGCCTCGGCCTTGGCCAGGAGAAGCAGCCCATCGATCGTCTGGTTCAGCCGCACGCTCTCCTCCAGCATGCCGCTGATGGCATCGCGATACGCTCCCTCCGGACGAGCCTCCTGCAAGGTCAGCTCGCCGGTCGAACGGATGGAGGCGAGCGGCGTCCGCAGCTCGTGCGCCGCATCGGCTGTGAAGCGCTGCAACTGCGCGAAGGCCTGCTCAAGCCGTCCCAGCAGGTGATTCAGCACGCGAGCCATGTGGCCCAGCTCATCGTGCGGATTCTCGACCGCAATGCGGTCATGCAGATTGCTCGCCGTAATCTGCTCCGCGCGGGCGGCCATCAGGTCCAGCGGACGAAGCGTCCGCCGCGCGATGGTCAAGCCCGCGAATCCAGCGGCCACCAGAGCGATGGGAGTAGCGAGCAGAAGCAGCAGGAAGAAGTGCTGCATCTGGTCGTGCAGCGGATCCATGCTGTATCCCAGCCGGATAAGCACCAGCTTGCCCTGCACCGGATGAACATGGCTGATGAGCAGAACCCTGGTTCCATCCGCAATCGCGGTGGACCGCTCATTGTAAGAGCTGATGCCTTCGCCGGCCATCAGCGCGCCGCCCAGAGCCGAGCCCTTCAACGTGTCGCTGCTGTAAAGAACATTGCCCGAGAGATCGCGGACCTCCATCAGGCGATCCTCCAGCAGCCGCGACTGCGGATGCGAGTGGTAGCTCTCTTCCAGGCGAAGCGTTCCGCTCGGATCGAAGTAAAGCAGGCCTTCGACGGTCTCGACGTCCTGGATCTCGTCGTGGAAGATCTGCCGCTCCAGCAGAATGTACTGGAAGACGAAGAGCGCCGCGATATAGATCGTCAACACGCTCGCAAGAATCGCGACGAACCAGATGGCGAGTCGTGTGCGAATGTTGGTGGAGCGAAGCAGTCTCACTCTTCGGGCTCCTTCAGGATGAAGCCGACTCCGCGCAGCGTATGCAGCAGCTTGACCGGAAATGGATCGTCGATCTTGCGGCGAAGACGCGTCATCTGAACGTCGATCACGTTGTCGATCGGCGTAAACCGCGAGGTCTCGCGCCACACATCCTTCGTCAGCATCTCGCGGGAGACCGCCTGGTTGCGATGCTCCAGTAGGTAGAGGAACAGATCGTACTCGCGCGGCGTAAGTTCGATCGGAACTCCGGAACGGCTCACCACACGAGCCTTCGTGTCGATATGGACATCCGCAATCGCCGCCGAGTCGGAGCGTGGAGGCGGAGAAGTACGCCGAAGCAGAGAGCCAATGCGCGCCAGCAGCTCCGGGAAAGAGAACGGCTTTCCGAGGTAGTCGTCCGCCCCAGTATTGAGGCCAAGGACGCGGTCTTCGACGGAGTTATGCGAGGTGAGGATAAGCACCCGCGTGGGAAGCTGCTGCTCGCGAATCTGGGCAAGAATCTCCAGACCGCCGCGCTGCGGCAGGGTGAGGTCGAGCACCACCAGATCCGGCCGTGTGCTGTGAATCAGGAAGAACGCCTCCTCGCCCGTGCGTGCCAGCGTCGCCGCATAGCCATGACTCGTAAGCGCCGAGACGAGCAGATTCGCCATCCTGTTGTCGTCTTCTACGACGAGTATCCGGCTGGGCGTGGTCGATGATGCTTGCAAAGGCTCTCCCTGATTGATGATTGACCACTATGGCAGGCAGGGCAAGAGCTAGCGTGCGAAATGTAAGGGAGATGTAAGGCGGTTGTAAGGCGGTTTCGTGGTCCACTCAGGCTGTCACCGGATCTTCCGGCGCTGGAGCTGAGATGAAACTTCCCGTCTTTACCGCGATCGCTGTCTTTTCCGCCTCCTTTGCCATGGCGCAGGCCTCACCCGCAACGTTGCTGTCGCCAGGAACGACGCTGCCGATTCAGTTCGAGCGCAGCATCGACACCAACCACTCGCACACCGGCGACACGGTCTCCGCGAAGACCACCCAACAGGTGCGGCTCGCGAACGGCGAGATCCTGCCTGCAGGCGCGCATGTGACGGGACATGTGGTGACGTCCAACGCCTTTACGTTCGATAAGACACCCTATGCGAAGCAGCCAGTCTCCACGCTGGCGATCCACTTTGACTCCATCGAGAGCAAGGGCAAGACGCTGCCGCTGCAAGTATATGTACGCGCCATGGCAGATCCCGTCACAGTGTGGGACGCGCAACGCCCCAAGGCGACCGACATGGATCCGTTGAGCACAACGACCCAGATCGGCGGCGATCAGGTCGTCCCGTCGCAGAGCGAGGTCACCTCACGCGACGGAGATACCGTTGGATACCGTAAGCGCGGCGGAGTCTACGCTCACCTCATCTCGACCTCCGGCAACGGACCGGAGAACTGCGATGCGAGCGACACCGAGCAGTCGATGGGTCTGTTCTCCGCCTCCGCCTGCGGACTGTATGGCTTCACCGACGTAACCCTGTTGAGCGCCGGCAAGACTGGCGAGGTCTCCACGCTCGCATTAGCCTCGCGCCGCCGCTCGGCGAAGATCTGGGCCAAGAGCGCCGCGCTGCTCGAAGTCGTCGGCGATGGCTCGAACGCGGTCACGCAATAACCTCTGTGTGGGCATCTCCTCGCGGAGAGTCATGCAGTTTTGCTCTTCTGCTCTTTGCATTTCTTAGCGCCACCAATTAGACCTCTGGAGATCACGCGATGCTGCAAGCAGGACCGGCTCTCAAGGTAACCGTTCACCTGAACCAGGATACTGGTTCGACGCAAGGCTTCCTCTACGAAGACATCTTGCGCTTCCTGGAGAAGCGCGGCATCGATGGAGCGACTGCCTTGCGTGCCCACGCCGGATTCGGCTCGCACCACCGTCTGCACCGCGGGGATTCGGGCGATGTGAATGGTCGGCATCTGCCGATGATCATCTACTTCGTCGACGAGACCGAAAAGGTCCGGGGAATCCTTCCGGACCTGTTGACTCTAGTCACGGATGGTTTGATCGAAGCGCATCCGACGGAAATTCTCAAGAACCTGACAACCGCGGAAAAGGTTTTGGCTTGATGGTGCGAGTCGCAGCGTACATCTTGGCTCTGGGTTTGTTGCTTTCTTCGGGCACAGGCGTGGGTCAGGCTCCTCTCTCCTCGACAGCGCCCGTTGGTTCGACGCTCACGCTGGCGCAGGCAGAGTCGATTGCGATGGCAAACCAGCCGCGGCTTCTCGCGGCCCAGTTGCGCTCCCGCGCCTCGACGCAACGTATCCGCGAGGCCCGGTCCGCGCTTCTGCCGACCGTAGCCTTCAACGCCACAGGCGTGCGCGTCGCGGATACGGGAGCTTCCACCGCAGCAGGCGCGGTCACGACCTCCGCCATCTCGGACCGGTTTGCGTACGGAGCAAACCTGGTGCAGATGGTGACGGACTTTGGCCGTACCAGCGCGCTGATCAACACGCAAGGCTCGCTGGCGGACGCGCGGAAGGATGAAGAGACCCTAACCGGCGCGCAGATTCGCCTGAACGTAAGACGAGCCTACTTCCAGGTCATGGGAGCAGAGGCTGTGCTCAGAGCTGCGCGGGAGGCGCAGGCGAACAGGCAACTGATCTCGCAGCAGGTCGGCGCCTTGGCGCAGAGCCAGCTGCGCTCGACGTTGGACGTGAACTTCGCCAACGTCCTCGAGAGCGAGGCTGAGCTTGCGGTCGTGCGCGCGGAGAGCATCGTCCATCAGCAGCGTGCGCATCTCGCCAGCGCCATGGGAGAGACGCAGCCGATTACAGCGGCGCTCGTCGAAGAGGCTCTACCCGCGGCGTTGCCACCGGACGCGAAGTCGTTTATGGCCCAGGCGCTCGTGCAGCGTGCGGATCTCAGTGCTGCGATCTCGCTGGGACATGCAGCCCAGAGCTTCGCCGCGGCGGAGAAGCGCTTGAGCTATCCCACGTTGAATGTGATCGGTTCGGCAGGACAGATTCCGTACCACGACCACACGCTGCAGGATAACTACGCGGCGATTGGCTTCAACCTCAACATTCCGGTCTTCAACGGCGGTCTGTTCACAGCTCGCCGCACCGAGGCAGAGCTCGAGGCGCAGGCGCGAGCCAAGGACGTGGAGGAAGCCAAGCTCGAGGTAAATGAGCAGGTCAGTGACAAGTGGTATCAGGCGGACGAGGTGTACCGCAGCCTGAGTGTCTCAGCTCGGCTTGTAGCACAAAGTCGTGAGGCCTTGCGACTGGCGCAGGCACGATACGAGGCTGGTCTGGGCAGCATTGTAGAGCTCAACGAAGCGCAGTTGAGCGAGACCTCCGCGGAGATTACCGCGGCGGGAGCGAACTACGACTATCTCACCCGGCGCGCTGAGCTCGACTATGCTGCCGGTCTTCTGAACTAAAAAGGATCAACCTCCATGCCCCTCTCTCTGCGAATGGCGATGCTGATCGCGGCATCTGCCGGAACATCCTGCCTGCTGACGTCCTGCCGAAGTACAGCCGCCGCTGTGGCCGATCTGCCGACAGTGCCGACGGCGACGGTACGGCCTGCGAACCTGACCAACGAGCTGGTACTCACCGCGGAGTTCACGCCGTACCAGGATGTAGATGTGATGGCGAAGGTCGCCGGCTACGTAAAGAACATCAAGGTGGATATCGGCGACCACGTCCGCGAGGGCGATCTCCTGGCGACGCTCGAGGTGCCCGAGCTGCAGGATGAGAGAGCGAAGGCCACCGCTGGGCTGGCCGCGGCGCAAGCCAATATCATCACGGCGCGGAGTGCGGTGAAACGCGCGGAAGCCAGCGCGAATATTGCACACCTCTCCTTTCAGCGGATTCAGGATGTGGCGACGAAGCAGCCGGGCCTGGTGCCGAAGCAGGAGGTAGATGTAGCCCAGGCACACGATCTGGAGGCGGCTGCGCAGTTGGCCAGCGTACAGTCGGCGTTGCAGAGTGCGGAGCAGGCGAAGCTAGAGGCCGACTCAGAGCGCTCCCGCGCCGATGCGATGCTGCAATACGCGACGATTCGCGCACCCTTCGCAGGCGTTATTACAAAGCGGTATGCGAACACGGGCTCGATGATCCAGGCGGGCATCTCGTCGCAGACACAGGCGATGCCGGTGGTGCGATTGGCGCAGAACAATCTTCTGCGGCTTACGCTTCCTGTACCGATGAGCGCAGTGCCGGATATCCATAACGGCGATACGGTGAACGTAAATGTCACGACATTGGGCCGGACGTTCCCCGGAAATATCACGCGCTTCACGGACTCACTGCAAACCTCGACACGCACGATGGATACCGAGGTCGATGTACCGAATCGCGATGGCACGCTGGTTCCAGGGATGTACGCTGAGGTCCATCTCCATCTGGCGACCCATACGAATGTATTGAGTGTGCCTGTGGATGCAGTCGAAGGCCTTGGCACTACGGTGCAGCATGTCTATGCCGTTCGCGGAGGCCAGTTGCATCTGGTCAAGGTGACCATCGGGCTGCAGACAGCCACGAGGGTCGAGATCCTCGACGGCGTTCAGAGCGGTGATCAGGTCGTTGTCGGGCGGCACAGCGGTCTAGCGGACGGCGAGAAGGTTACGTCGCGAACGGCCTCCTACGAATCAGACACGAACAGTCACAGCTAACCATCCTCACTGCCAAGCAAGGAACCATTCGCCATGTCGGGATTCGCAATACGTAACCCATATCTGATCGTCGTTCTCTGCTTTCTGGTGATGATCCTCGGCGCCGTGAGTACAGCGGACATGCCGGTGGATATGTTCCCGCCCATTGAGCTTCCTGTCGTTGCGGTCGCCACGTTCTACTCCGGCATGCCGCCGCAACAGATCGAGACAAACATCACGTATCACTTGGAGCGGATGTTTACCTTGGCAAGCGGAATCGACCATATGGAGTCGCGCTCTCTGCCTGGCGCGAGCCTGATCAAGGTCTACTTCCGTGCGGGGACGAATCCGGACGCCGCTGCATCGTCGATTGCGACTCTCGCCATGAGCGATATGCGAGACATGCCACCGGGCACGTATCCGCCGATCGTGCTGAAACAGGACGCTTCAAGCCTGCCCGTTGCACTGGTGACGCTGAAAGGAGTCGGGCTCGATGAGAGCACACTCAAGGATGTGGGACAGAACTTTGTCCGAAACCAGTTGGCGGGCGTGGCGGGCGCGTCCGTGCCGCAGCCCTTCGGTGGCCGCTGGCGGCAGATCATGCTCTACGCCGATCCCTTCAAATTAGAGGCGAATCAGCTCAGTCCCATGGATGTAGTTCGCGCTGTGAACGACTCCAATGTGATTCTTCCCGCGGGCGATGTGCAGGTCGGTCGATACGACTACAACATCTACACGAACTCGATGTTGAAGGGACCGGACGACATCGCGCAAGTGCCACTGAAGATGGTGGGTCAATCGCCGGTGCGTGTCGGCGACGTTGCGGTACCCAAGGATGCATTCTCGCTGCAATACAACATCGTGCGCGTGGATGGGGCCCGCGCGGTCTACGTGCCGGTCTTCAAGCAAGGTGGAGACTCGAACACAATTGCGATCGTAAATGGAGTGCAGACGACGCTGAAGAAGCTCTACGATGTGCCCTCGACTCTGGAGACCAAGGTGGTCTTCGATCAATCGCGCTTCGTGAAGACGGCTATCGAGACCCTGGTGCACGAGGGCGGTATCGGACTCTTTCTCACCTGCCTGATGATCCTGATCTTTCTGGGCAGCATGCGAGCGACACTGGCAGTATTTTTCTCGATACCGCTGTCGGTGCTGACGACATTCCTGGTGCTGCATCTTGCTGGCAGTTCAGTAAACAGCATGGTGCTCGGCGGGCTTGCGCTTGCGTTATCGAGGCTGATTGATAACTCGGTGGTGGTCTTGGAGAACATCTTCCGGCACCTTGAGGGAGGCGAGTCTCCTGCCGTCGCGGCGGAGAAGGGTGGCCGCGAGGTCGCATTGCCGGTGCTCGCAGGTACTCTCACAACTGTTGTGGTCTTCTTTCCCGTGACACTGCTCTATGGAGTGAGCCGGTTCCTGTTCACTGCTCTGGCGCTTGCGGTAGTGATCTCATTGTTCGCCTCATACTTCGTGGCCCTTACGGTAGTGCCTTTGTTCTGCGCCAGGTTCATTAAGAGCGCGCATGGCGACACACATACGATGCTGGACGAAGCACCAGCGAAGAAGAGCTTCGGAGCGCGATTCAACGAGCGCTTCGCAGCGATGTTCGACGTTCTATTAGTTAAGTACGATAACCTGGTGCGAAGGGTGTTGGAGCGACCGCAGGCGACGCTCACAATCTTCGGCGTTGTCTTCCTGTTGAGCCTCGGCCTCTTCCCGCTGCTTGGACTCTCGTTCTTCCCGCGCACCGATCCCGCGCAGTTTGTCATCAACTTCAAAGCTCCTTCGGGCACGAAGCTGGAGGCGACGGAAGAGGAGACGGCGCGGCTCGAACAGCTCATTCGCCAGATCGTCTCGAAGCATGACATGGGAATGATCGTTTCAAATATTGGGCTCGATCCTGGGTTTTCATCGTTGTTTTCGCCGAACTCCGCGATGCACACCGGCTTTATGCAAGTGGCGCTGCAGCCGGAGCATGCTACGAGCAGCTTCGATTACATTAGCGAAGTCAAGAAGAAGATGACTTCGGAGATGCCAGAGTTACAGGCCTTCTTCTCCACTGGAAGTCTTGTGGATGGCGTGCTGAATATGGGATCGCCGGTGCCGATCGACGTTCGGATTACGGGAACGGATATGACTGGCGACTACGACTTCGCGCAGAGGATCGCTACGCAGATCCGCGGGATTCATGGTGTGGCAGATGTATATATCCCGCAAGACATCGACTATCCGTCTCTGCGGTTGACGGTCGACCGCACACGGGCGAGCGAACTCGGACTGACCGAGAAGGAGGTCGTGTCGAATGTCATCACAGCGTTGACCTCGAACCAGATGATTGCGCCCAGCATTTGGATCGATCCAAAGAGTGGAAACAACTACTTCCTGACAGTGATGTACAAGGAAGGGCAAGTGAAGTCGCTCGATGATTTGAAGGCGATTCCGCTGCATGGCGTCAATATCTCTCGGCCAACGCGACTGGATATGGTTGCAAATATCGAGCAATTCAACGCTCCAACAGAGATGGATCACACACAGATTCGCCGGTCGGTCGACGTGTATGTTCGGCCAGAGCAGGAAGATCTAGGCCGCATCGCAACTGCGATCCACAAGATTCTCGACACAACGGAGCCGCCGCATGGCATCGAGGCGACGTTGATGGGAAGCGTGGAGTCTATGAGTGCATCGTTCCGTAGCTTCGCGATCGGGCTCATCCTCTCGGTCGTCCTGCTGTACCTCATTCTGGTGGCGCAATTTCGCTCGTTCGTCGACCCTTTCATCATCCTGCTCGCGCTTCCGCCTGGAATCACCGGCGTGCTGATTGCATTGCTGTTGTGGGGAACGACTTTGAATGTAATGTCGCTGATGGGAGTGGTCATGCTGGCAGGCATTGCGTTGTCGAACAGCATTCTCATCGTTGAGTTTGCCCATCATCTGATCAAAGAAGGCATGCAAGCGCACGAGGCAATCATCACGTCGTGCCGTGTGCGGCTGCGGCCCATCTTGATGACCTCCCTGGCGACGTTGATTGGGCTCTTGCCGATGGCCTTGAAGTTGGGAGAAGGGAGCGAGTCGTATGCTCCCCTGGCCCAGGCGCTGATCGGCGGTCTCACCGTCTCGGTGTTGTTGACGATCTTTCTGGTCCCAGCCGGATTTATCCTGGTCTACCGAAATCGCACCACACTCGCGTAGAGACTCGTCCCTTCAAGGATCCCGCAAGTTTGGAAAGTCTGTCAGGCGGATGGTGAGGTTGCTGCCATCCGCAACCAGCTCTCCATCACGTCGTGATTGACCAGGCCAGCTTGCTGCTGCATGAGTTTGCCGTGGAGGAAGACGGCGAAGTTCGGAATGCCACGCACGTTGAAGCGGGCTGAGAGCTGCGGGTCGTGCTCCGTGTCGACCTTGAGGACGAGGGCTTTGCCTGCCATGTCGGCGGCGGTGCGGGCGACCTCGGGTGCGGCTGCGCGGCAGGGTCCGCACCAATCGGCCCAGAAGTCGACGAGGACGGGGACGCGGGCGCTCTGGATGATCTCGTCGAAGAGTGCGGTGTCGACCTGAAGGGGTTCGCTGAGCGCTGGCAAGGGATTCTTGCAGGCTCCGCATTTGCCGGTGTCGGCGAGATGAGTGGCGGTGACGCGGTTCTTTTGACCGCAGTTTTTACAGGTTCGGATGACGGGCATCGAGGCCTCCGGAGACAATCTTTCTACCCTAAGTTGGATGTAAATTGCATCCGGAAGGTGCAGACCGTCAGGCGCGGCGTCGGTAGCGGATGGCGAACTCGTAGGTGGGATTGGGCGGGAAGAGTTTAGCGACCAGGCGAAGCCGCTCAGCCAGAGGCTGGGGAGCCAGGAGAGGGTACTCGCGCTCGCGGAGTTCGGAGTAGTCGAAGTCTACAGAGAGGGAGAGAAGGTAGATCGCGACCGCGTCGGAGAAGGCGGACTCGATGTAGTTGGTCTTCGCTTTCTCGTCGATACGAGGTTTGGCGTCGACCGAGGCGGCAGGAAGCGAGAGGGCTCGGCTCTCCCAGGCGTCCTGGCTGGTCTCGCCGCGGACGTCAGCGACAGCCTGGGTCCAGACGGCTTCGGTGAAGGAGTCGGGAACGCCGACAGCGTCGACGAATGCGTGGCCGACGTTGATGAAGAACTCAAAGGCAAGGGCGAAGCGGTCTCCGAGGAGCCGTGTGGAGATGAAGATGCCTTCGCTGGAGCCGAGGTTGACGTTGCGATGGCAGATGGCGTGTTCGCTGAGGTCCGGCGTGTAGGCGGAGGAGATCATGACCTCGGACTTCGCATCCGCGACCGGATCTGGCTTCGTCTCGCTCATCGCCAGAGGCACAAAGTAGTACGCCTTGCGCGAGAGCGCGGCAGCGATGGTGGTTGGAACCGCCTGCACCATGCGGGCGAGGTCCGGCGCGGCGATATTGGTATCGCCGTAGGAGGCATAGTGGAGGCCGTTGGGGGCTTGCTGCAGGACGGTGTCGCGGGCCACCTGGGTCGCCTGGATGAGTCCGGTTTGAACGCTTTCGGCCATAAAGAAGTATTCTAACTGTATGGCAGAGGCTTCAGAGATCGAAACGCAGACCGGACCGCGAACGCTAGGCGGCGGGTACCTTTTTGGTGTTCCGGTGGGAGACCTGGGGTGGTTCGCGAGCCTGTTGATGAGCCTGGCGTCCGGGTTCGTGGCGTTCTTTATGGGCACGTTCCTGGGGATCGTCGGCATTCCTATCGTCAACAGCCTGACGCATAAGGGGATCGATCTCTCGTGGAGCTATAAGGGACCGGGCCTTTGCGCGGGAATCACAGTGCTGGCGGTGGCGCTGGCATATCTCGGAACGCTGTGGGCGAAACGGCATCTGCGGCGTAGTTAGTTAGTTCGGTCTCTGTCAGGTCTTCCTGGGTCTGCTATGCTTTTTTCTTCTGTTAAAAGCTAACTTTCTTGGAGGACCACCCCGCATGTCACTCGTACGTCGCGTTGTGCGCTGGAGCTGCCTTTCGGCTGCTGCTACCGGCCTTTCCGTTCCTTGTATCGCCGCACCTCCGGGCTCTCTGCCGTCCTACTACGCTGCGCAGCCGCCGGTGGAGAACGTCGATCTGACGATGTACTCGCGGATACGGGAAGAGGGCTTCAAGCACTCGCATGTGATGCAGTTCGCCGGAGCGCTGGCGGATGGGATCGGGCCGCGGCTGACGGGTTCGCCGAATATGGCGAAGGCGAATGCCTGGACGCGGGATACGCTGAAGACCATCGGGCTGGAGAACGCGCACCTGGAGGACTGGGGCGAGTTCGGGATGGGCTGGCAGCAGATCAACACATGGGTTCGGATGATCTCGCCCGATCCTGAGCCGCTGTGGGCGCAGGCTGCTCCCTGGTCGCCGGCGACGAAGGGCCCGGTCTCCGCTGAGGCGGTATTTGTGGATGCCCAGGAGATCAAGGACCTGGACAAGTACAAGGGCAAGCTGAGCGGCAAGATCGTGTTGCTGGGCGCTCTGCGGCCGACTCCGGATATCACGGAGCCACTGTTCCACCGCTACACCACCGAGGAACTGGCGGAGATGGAGACCTATCCCACGACGGTGGGACGCTCTGGCGCTCCCGATCCGCAGCGTGCGATGGCGGATCGCGCTCGGCTGGCCGCGTTGAAGGCCGCGGCGTTGAAGATGATGACCGAAGAAGGTGTGGCGGCGATTCTCACTCCTTCGCGAGACGGCGGTAATGGCGGCGGAACTGGCATCATCTTCGACGACAACGGCGCGAACCTGGTTCGCGGCGCGCAGGCGAAGGACAAGGCAGTGACGATCCCGAATGCGGTCATGATGACCGAGCACTACAACCGGCTGGCGCGACTGCTGCAGGCGAAGGTTCCGGTGACGCTGGAGCTGAACATCGAGACCAAGTTCACAGGCGACCATGAGCATGGCTTCAACACCGTCGCGGAGATTCCGGGCACCGATCCTAAGTTGAAGGATCAGGTGGTGATGGTCGGCGGGCATCTGGATAGCTGGATCTCTGGCACCGGAGCGACGGACAACGGCGCGGGATCAGTGGTGGCGATGGAGGCGGTTCGCATCCTGAAGGCCTTGGGCGTGAAGCCGAAGCGGACCATCCGGATCGCGCTGTGGTCCGGCGAGGAGCAGGGCCTGTACGGATCGGAGGGGTACGTGAAGCAGCACTTCGGTACCTTCGCGGAGCCGAAAGATGCGGACCCGAACGCGCCCACCTACCTTCGTCAGCGTGGAGCTTTGACGACGACCAAGGAGTGGGAGACGCTCGATGCCTACTACAACCTCGACAACGGCACAGGCAAGGTTCGCGGAGTGTACACGCAGGAGAACTATGCGATCGCTCCGATCTTCCGACAGTGGATCGCGCCGTTGAAGGATCTTGGCGTATCGACGATCAGCTACCGGAACACGGGCGGCACGGACCACCTGTCGTACGACGCGGTGGGTCTGCCGGGCTTCCAGTACATTCAGGACCCGATGGACTACGAGACGCGAACGCACCACTCGGATATGGATACCTACGACCGGCTGCATCCGCTGGATCTGGAGCAGGCTGCGGTGGTGGAGGCGATCTTCCTCTACAACACCAGCGAGCGCGAGGCGATGATGCCGCGCAAGCCGTTCCCGCATCCGGAGAACGAACGAAAGGCTATCGCGCCCATTCCGGGGATCTACCCGAATGAGGTCGGTGAACCAGATAAGTAGCCGCATAAGCAGTACAGATAAGTAGTTAGATAGGGGCGGCTCCTTAGCCGCCCCTACTTATTTAAGGCTAGGTATGTTCGCATTGTGCTGCTTTGTTTGGGGTTAGGTGGGTATCGAAGAACTGCTTTGTGGGTGCTGATCTCAGCGTGTTCGTTGGGGTTGGAGAGGGCGCGTGGAATAGACGGCGGCGGTATGGGTTAACCACTATGTACTCTCACGAAACATACATTGATGCATGTGTCTGTTCTGTTCGGCCGATGCGTTTCCTGGCAGCAACCATTTCCCAGAGGAGTTTCATGAGCCGTATCCTTGTTTGCGCAATTCCCGCCCTTGGGCATATCAATCCCATGCTCATGGCGGCGGAGTATCTGAGAGAGCGCGGACATCATGTGATCTTCAACACCTCGGAGGGGTGCCGTGAGCGGGTGCTGGCTTTGGGTCTGTCCTTTGAGCCACATCTGGATAACGCCAACTTCGATCACAATGACTGGAGCGAGAGCTTTCCAGAGTTAAAGAAGATAGAGCCGGGACCGGACCAGACGAACTTCTACATTAAGTACTTACTGGGCGACTCCATTCCGGCGCAGTACCGTTGCATTCGAAAGATTATCAAGAGTGAGAGTATCGACCTTGTCCTGACGGACATGTTGTTTATGGGGACGTTTCCGTTCCTACTGGGGCCAAGAGAGGCTCGTCCTCCGATGATCGCTTGTGGCGTGGTGGGATCGGCGTTGCGCGATGTGGCCTATTCGCCCTTTACGGGCCCGGATGCAACGAAGGAGGGCCGGAAGCAGATCGCCGAGGACAACCGGCTGTTCAACGAGGCGCTTCGACCGGGGAACAAGCATCTGGACAGGGTGATTGAGGGGCTGGGAGTTCCTAGTCCTGGAGAGATCTTCTACGACCGTCTGTACACGCTTCCGGATGTGTTCCTGCAGTTCAGCGCGGAGGACTTCGAGT
Organism: Granulicella sp. dw_53; assembly: GCF_018449545.1. Classification (GTDB taxonomy): domain Bacteria; phylum Acidobacteriota; class Terriglobia; order Terriglobales; family Acidobacteriaceae; genus Edaphobacter. Next base: position 156,857 of record NZ_JAAVUR010000006.1, read on the forward strand.
ATCCGATGGAGAACAAGCCGAAGAACTTTCACTTCGCCGGCCCGATCCTACCGAAGGAGACGGTGACGGAGCCTCCGGCATGGATGAAGAAGCTGGACCGTTCGCGTCCGGTGGTGTTCGTGACGCAAGGGACGCTTGCGAGCTGTGATGTAGATGAGTTGATCAACCCGGCTTTGAAGGCTCTGGCCGATGAAGACGTAGAGGTCGTGGTTACTTCGGGTGGAGGCGATGTGGAGCAGATTCTGCGCACGCCGAATGCGACCGTAGAGTCGTACATCCCTTATGGACCGATGCTGAAGAAGACAGATGTCTTCCTGACCAACGGCGGATTGGACGGCGTGCAGCAGGCGCTGAGCCTCGGAGTGCCGGTGATTGCAGGGGGAGACAAGGAGGACAGACCGAGGGTCTGTGCTCGCCTCGCGTGGACTGGCGCAGGGATCAATCTGAAGACAGGTTCACCTACGCCGGAGCAGATTCGAGCAGCGGTTCGGGAGATGCTGGGTGATCCGAGGTATCGCGAGCGAGCGAAGAAGATGAAGGAGAGTCTTTCGCGTTACGATGCGCTGAAGACCGTTGCGATGGCGGTCGAAGCAGCGATCGCAGAGGACGCTCCGCGAAAGGCACGAGTTCGGCCCTCGTCCAGGTAGGCCGCAAGCCACCCCTATCTTATAGCCTGGAATTGAAGGGCCGATAATTTCCGATTCAGCGGCGCCATGCGCTGATGAGGTGGCCGGCAGTGCCGCGAATGGCGAGGGGTGCCGTTCGTTTGGCTGAGGGTGAGTCGGCGTGGCGAGGGAAGTAGCGGGCGTTGATCTCCTGGCGGCCGAGGTCTTCGAGGTGGTGGAAGGCGTGGAGCTCGGCTGCGACCTCAGTGGGAGTGAAGAAGAGCTGTAAGGGCTCACCGGCGAGCTGGACGCGGGCGGCGAGGGAGTCGTGGGCCAGCTGCTCAAAGAATGGCAGGGCGTGGCGGGGAAGGCCGTAGTCGAAGACGACTCCGCTGCCCGGAGCGCATGAGGCGATGAAGGCCAGGGTGCTGCGGAAGGCGGGCAGGGTGAGGTAGGGGACGACTCCGAGCCAGGCGAAGAGGGTGGGAGCCTTGGAGTCGAAGCCAGCGGCGTGGAGTTGCTGCGGGAGGGACTGGGTCTCGAAGTCTACGGGTGCGTAAGTGAGGTTTTGCGGGATGGGGATGGAGGTCTGGTGGAGGAGGTCGCACTTCCATTGCTGGGTGGCGGGGTGGTCAACCTCAAAGACGTGCAGGTGAGGGTAGGGGTTGCGGTAGGCGAAGGTGTCCAGGCCTGCTCCGAGGAGGACGTACTGGGTGATGCCATTGGAGACCGCTGTGGCGAGGGTGTCTTCGGCGTAGCGGCTGCGGGCCACGAGGAAGGCGCGTAGAGCCACGGAGAAGGGCTTGTGGAGCTTGGTGGCGGTCTTGTGGAGCTCTTCGGTGTATTGCTCGAGGATGGGGACGGCGATGGGGTCGGGAAAGATGACTGGGGAGTCGTAGAGCTGGTGGGCGGCGCGGCGGAGAGCTACGCGGAGTGCGGTGCGGGATGGGCGGGATTCTTGCATGGGCTCAGACGGAAGGGCTGTAAGAGCGTGAGGCTTAACACCGATTTACACCGATGACACCGATTTGCTGATTGCCTTTTATTGATTGCCTGGGTTGGTGCTTGTTTCGGTGGGTTCGGTTTTGTTGGACATCCAGGTGAGAGCCTGGGCCAGGTAGAGCTTGAGTTCTTTGCGGGGGACGATGGCGTCGAGGAAGCCGTGCTCCAGGAGGAACTCGGAGCGCTGGAAGCCCTCGGGGAGCTTTTGGCGGATGGTCTGCTCGATGACGCGGGGGCCGGCGAAGCCGATGAGAGCGCCGGGTTCGGCGATGTTGAGGTCTCCGAGCATGGCGAAGCTGGCGGTGACGCCGCCGGTGGTGGGATCGGTCATGACGGAGATGTAGGGGATGCCGGCGTCGTCCAGGCGGCCCAGGCCAGCGGAGATCTTGGCGAGCTGCATGAGAGAGACGATGCCTTCCATCATGCGGGCTCCGCCAGAGGCCGCGATGATGATGAGCGGGTGGCCGGTGGCGAGGGAACGGTCGACGGCGCGGGCGATGGTCTCGCCGACGACGGCTCCCATGCTGCCGCCGATGAAAGCGTACTCCATGACGGAGAGGACCACGGGGATGGGCGCGAAGGGCGCGGGGCCGATGTGGCCGATGGCGTTGACGATGGCGTCGTTGAGTCCGGTCTTGCGCTGGGCCTCGAGGAGACGCTTGGAGTAGGGCTTGAGGTCGGTGAACTTCAGGGGGTCGGTGGAGCGGAGCTCGAGGTCCACGAGCTGGTAGCCGGGCTCGAGGAGGTTCTCGATACGGGAGCGGGCGTCGATGCGGAAGTGGTAGCCGCACTTGGGGCAGACCTGCTGGTTGGCTTCGATGTCGGCCTTGAAGACGATCTGTTTGCAGGATGGGCAGCGGACCCAAAGGCCCTCGGTGCGGACCGTCTTCTCGGGGTCGTTGACGATCTCGTTATCTTCGCGTTTGAACCAGGTCATGCTTTCGTTGCCCTTCCGGAGATGCCTTGACCATTGTAGCGGGGCGGGAGGGATTGAGGGTGTTTCGGAGCGGCGCCGAGGATTTTATTCCCGGCCTGCGGTGGAAGTTCGCGAGAAAGATGCGGGGCGAGAGAGGCCGCTATGGTGCTAAGGGCAAAGTTCTTCTGGCTCCGGAATAGATCGTTGCGTAGCTTGTTTTTCCACCCAAGCAATCGCTTCCGCGAGTGCTCATGCTGCAGATGCAGCAGAGGAGAAGTGCGTTATGTCAACTGTTCGACCTGCCTCCAGGGCGTCCGCGCCCTTTGATATCGATCATCCTAAACTCGGGCCACTTCGGGAGCTGCCAGGAAGCTGGATCGGCACCGGATTCAACCTGATTGCGCGCCCCGATTTCCAAAATCAAAAGCCGTTCTTTCTTGAGATCAACAGCACCATCGAGGATCTGCAGTTCACGATCATCGGTGGCGGTATTCCGAATCGTGGCTCCGAGCAGGGCGATATCAATGTGCATGGACTTCACTATCTGCAGAAGGTAGCTGATGGCCTGACGCATGGTGCGCTGCACATCGAGACCGGCGTATGGATTCATGTGCCGGAGACGACCGACCCGAAGGACCCTCCGACGGTGGTGCGTCAATCGACGATCCCGCACGGAAACTCGCTGCTGGCGCAGAGCACGTTTCTCAAGGAGGTCGATGGAGGTCCTGTGATCGATGCGGTCGATACCTTTCCCTTTACCGATGCGACGATTCCGGGCTTGAATACTCCGGCGCAGGACATCATCACCGATCCCGCGTATGTGGGGCCTTATCTTAACTCGGCTCTGCCGGAGACGGGTCTTCCGGCTGGCTTGAATGCGCAGGCGACGATCCGGAATCCGTCGCTGGCGCTGCTGGCGTCGATCAAGGATCAGAACATCACGCATACTACGGTGATCCAGATCTCCACGACCGCCGCTCAGGGATCGACGGGGATTCTGAATATTCCGTTCGTGGTTCGGAATGCCAATGCGCTGCAGATGGATGCCATCTTCTGGATTGAGACGGTACAGCCGACGGATGGAGCACCGTTCCTTCAGCTGCAGTATGTGCAACGGGTCATTCTGGATTTCCCGCCGAAGCCGGGTGCGCCGATTATTCACTGGCCGCATATTTCTGTGGCGACGCTGGTGAAACAGTAATCGCTCGTTTGTAGATCGCACTGGAGACGGCCACCTTTCGGGTGGCTGTCTCTTTTTGGCGCCGAGGCTGTTGCGAATCATAGAGTTACAGTGACGGCGCGGGTCGACGCGCCGCTTGCGCGAAGCAGGCATCCTATCTGAAGCATGTCTACGCGCCAAAATGCAGGAAGCAGTTCGTCGATGCCCGGGGATCCTTATGTAAGGAAGATTGCGTTGCTGTGCGATATGCACCAGGTGCCGTTTGGATCTCCGGCGAACCTCGCGGGATTCATGCGGGCGCTGGAGGAGAACAAGCACCTCGCGATGGACTTCTGGGCGATGGTGGCCAGGATGAGCGAGGAGGGTGGCGTGCCGGGTATGGCCTCCGGAGATGCGCGCATTCTCGAGGCGATTGTGCAAGGCGTGACCGGAGCGAGTGTCGCGGAGGCGAAGAGGGCTGGAGGAGAAGCGAATCGGCTGGTTACTGAGCTTGCCAGCATGCTTGCGGGGGAGGATGTTCATCGTCCGGTGGGTGTCGCTGAGGACCCAGCGAGTGATGAGGTGGATGCGTCTGTGAAGACGGAGCCGGTCGAGGATGTGGAGGCGTCTTCGTTGCCAGTGGCTCCTGCGGCTCTGCCGGTGGAAGCTCTGCCGATTCGTGACGAGCTTCCTTTGGTGCCTCTGCAGGCGCCGGAGCCGACGCCGCTTTTCGTACGGGGTGGGCAGCAGGAGAATCGGAGGATCGTACTGGTACCGGAGTCGGAGACCGTGCCGTCGCGTTCCGATGCAAAGGTTTCGTTCGATCCAGAGGATGACGAGTCCATCGTTGTTCCGTTGTCGGGCTATGCGGAGAGGAATCCTGAGCGGAAGAGGAATCGCTTCGTTCTGTTGGCGGTGCTGGTCGTCGTCGTTGGGGCTGGAGCTTTCTTTGCTGTAAGGTATGGGCCGGATCTGTGGCAGAGGTATGGTGAGCCCCTGCGGGAGAGATATGCTTCTGGGAATCGAGAAGGGAGTGAGAGCCCTGTTCGTTCTTCTCCTCCCGCTGCTTCTACTCCTTCTCCTGCCGTACCTATTCCGGCTCCGCTGAATGGTCAGGTGGGGGTAACAGCGACTGCGCCTACCCCACGAGGTTCTACGTCAGAGCCTCAGGCTCCGAGGGAGCAGAGAGCGCGACCGTCGAGCCTGTCGCCCGCTCCGATCGTAAGGCAGCAGGCGCTGAGTGTACCGGCGACGCCGGTAAGGCCGAGGCGGCGTGTGACAGAGGAGGACGACGAGGCTGTAGATCCGCGCGAGACGGAGGAATTTCTTCCCGTCGCTGTGAATCCGGCGACGATGGAGGCGAATCTCGTTTCGTCGCGGGTGCCTGCGTATCCGGAGGCTGCGAAGGCGCGTGGTGTGGAGGGGCAGGTGGTGATGCAGGCTATCATCTCGAAGAGTGGTGTGGTGGGGCATCTACGCGTGATCTCGGGGGATCCGGCGTTGCGGAGCGCGGCGACTGAGGCTGTCTCGACGTGGCGGTACCGGCCCTACCTGATGAATGGACAGCCGGTGGATGTGTCGACTTTAGTGTCTGTCGACTTCAGGTTGAACCGGTGATTCATCGGGAATAAATTTTGGATTCGATGCGGTCGACGGTTCGATTGATAGAGCTACATCCCGATGTTAGAGAGCTTCGCTAGGGTTGAATTTCCGCTCGTAAAATGTCGGGTATGGACTCGATTCAATTTACCCTTCCGCAGAGCCGCATCCCCGAAGCCTGGTACAACATTCTTCCCGATCTTCCGAAGCCGTTGTCTCCGACGCTGCACCCTGGAACACTGAAGCCGATTGGGCCGGAGGATCTGGCTCCGCTGTTTCCGATGAGCCTCATCCTGCAAGAGGTGAGCGCTGAACGGGAGATCGAGATTCCGGGCGAGGTGCGCCAGGTGTATGCGCGGTGGCGTCCTTCGCCGCTGTTTCGTGCGCGCCGTCTGGAGAGGGCGTTGGATACTCCGGCGCGGATCTATTACAAGTACGAGGGCGTGAGTCCTGCGGGATCGCATAAGCCGAATACCGCCGTTGCACAGGCTTACTACAACAAGAAGGAAGGCACGAAGCGACTTGTAACCGAGACAGGAGCAGGTCAGTGGGGCTCTTCGCTGGCGATGGCGTGCGCCTTCTTTGGGCTGGAGTGCAAGGTCTACATGGTGCGGGTAAGCTACGACCAGAAGCCGTACCGCCGCGGGCTGATGGAGACCTTTGGAGCTTCCGTCACGGCCAGCCCGAGCGATGAGACGGAGTCCGGCAGGGCGATCCTTGCGCAGAGCCCGCAGTCGAGTGGCTCGCTGGGGATTGCGATCTCAGAGGCTGTCGAAGTAGCCGCAAAGGATCCCGATACCAAGTACGCGCTGGGCAGCGTGCTGAATCATGTGCTGCTGCACCAGACGGTGATCGGGCTGGAGGCGATCGAGCAGATGGCCATGGCCGACGATGAGCCCGATGTGATCGTAGGCTGCACGGGAGGCGGCTCGAACTTTGCCGGGCTGGTGATGCCGTATCTTGGCCGCAAGATCAAAGGGCAGAGCCAGGCGCGGGTGATCGCGGTGGAGCCGGCTGCTTGTCCCAGTCTTACCAAGGGCAGGTTTACGTATGACTTTGGAGACACCGGCCACCTGACGCCGCTGGTGAAGATGCATACGCTGGGAAGCACGTTCATTCCGCCAGGAATTCATGCGGGTGGGCTGCGCTATCACGGCATGGCTCCGCTGGTCTCGCATGTGATGGACCTGGGATTGATTGAGGCGGAGTCCGTGCAGCAGTTGGATGCCTTCGCCGCAGGGATTCAGTTTGCGCGTGCTGAGGGGATCGTTCCTGCGCCGGAGGCCAATCATGCCGTCGCAGGAGCCATTCGTGAGGCCTTGCTGGCGAAGGAGGAGGGCAAAGCGCGGACGATTCTGTTTAACCTCTCCGGGCATGGGAACTTCGACATGCAGGCATACATCGACTATGAGGCCGGGAAGTTGAAGAACTACGACTATCCAGAGGACGAGATTGCGATGGCGTTGGCGGGCTTACCCTCTGTGGGGTAAGCTCCGCTGCCGATGAAGACTCTTCTAAGCCAACGTGAGTTGGAGGCTGGTTACGCTGGCTGGAGGGAAGGTGTGAGTGAGGCGGCCGCCGGTGGGTGAGGCGAGCCGGGCGGTTGCGGGCTTTACCGCGTTGGGATGGGCGAAGTCGTTGTGGTCGTGGATGTCGGGGCTGGCGAGGACGGTGCCGGTCGCGGATGCGATGCTGGCTCCACGGATGGCTACCTCGGTGGTGAGCGGGCGATCGAGATGGGGGTTGACCACGGTGAGGGTGAGGAGCTTAGGGTTGGTGGGGGAGATGGAGGCGCTGCCGCTGAGTCCGGCGAGAGTCTTCACTGCTTCGAGCGAGCCGGTATAGCTGTTGCCGCCGACGGGGATGGGGGCGTTGGCGAGAGGGTTGGAGATCGCGGGCGCGGTGAACTCGGCGCGGACGGCCTGGGCTCCGCGGTGCGGCAGATACATCTGGAAGACGTGGAAGGTGGGGGTGAGGGTGAACTTGTCCTCCTGCGCGAGCATGAGGGAGTGGATGCAGTTGATGGTCTGGGCGACGTTGGCGACGGCGACCTTGTCGGCGTGGCGCTGGAAGATGTCCAGGGTGATGCCGGTGAGGAGGGCGTCGCGCATGGTGGACTGTTGGGAGAGGTTGTACTGCGGGGCCAGCTCGGTGCCCTTGCCGTACCATGCGCCCCACTCGTCGACGACGAGCTTTACGGTCTGGTGGTCCAGAGTTTTGGAGGCGGTGCCCATGGCCTTCCAATGATCAGTGACGACCTTCTCCATGATGGAGCCACGGGTGAGCAGGTCGTAGTGATCGTCGGAGTTGAACTTGAGGGCGTCTCCGGCGGCGAACTTACTGGGGCTGCCGGAGGTGTAGTAGTGGATGGAGAGTCCCCAGAGGTGGCGGCGCTCGGGGTTCGCGTGCAGTGCCTGGAAGAGGCGTGTGGTCCAGTCGATGTCGTCTCCGTTGGGGCCTACGGCTACGAGACGGAGGGAGGTCTTGTCGTAGCTCGGAGTCCATGCGGTGAAGCGGCGGAACTCGGCGGCGTACTCCTCGGGGGTGAGGTTGCCGCCGCAGCCCCAGGACTCGTTGCCTACGCCCCAGAGATCGACGTTGAAGGGCTGGGCGTCGCCGTTGGCGGCTCGCTGTGCGGCGAAGGCGTTGGGCGCGGCAGGTGCGGCTGAGTTGGAGGGGACTGCGCCGGCGGGGGCGTTGCAGTACTCGACCTCCTGGTAGAAGTCGCGGGCGGGAAGGGTGCGGAGGTTGGCGGCGAGGTAGGGCTTGCTGCCGATGGCGCGGCAGGTGTGCATGAACTCGTGGAGACCGTACTGGTTGTTGTCCTGTTGGTTCCAGAAGGCGGAGCGGGCGGGACGCTTGTCGCGAGGGCCGATGCCGTCGCGCCAGTCGTAGGAGTCGGCGAAGCAACCGCCGGGCCAGCGGAGCAGCGGAGCCTGGATGGCGCGCATGGCTTCGATGAAGGCAGTGCGAATGCCGTTCTGATTTGGGATCTTGGATCTCTCGCCAACCCAGACTCCGTCGTAGATGACTCCGCCGAGATGCTCGATGAAGTGGCCGTAGATCTCAGGCGAGATGGTAGCGATGGGTTCTGCGGGAAGGATCTCGATGTGGGCGTCGGCGTGAGTGGCCTGGGCGAGGATGGGGTTGGTGCGGAGGGCGAGCGCGGAGGCGGCGAGGGTCGATGTCTTGAGGAAGGAGCGGCGCGACGATGCAGGCGAATCAAAGTTCATGGGGGAATGGTTCCTCATTCAAGGTTTGAGGAGAACGATATAGAGGATGTGGGCGGTGCGCAAGTTTGAGAAGGTGAGGGTGAGATGGCTGTATCGTTGCGAGAGAGATGTGGTGGGAGGATGAATGGCTTATATCTATATCGATAAGGTCTTTAATGAGTTGCGGGGGGAGTTGCTGTCGGCGATGCACTCGGCGGTGGAGCGCGAGGTGCGGAATGGACAAGTGGATGTGAACCGGCTGTTCCGGAGCTTCACGCGGGCGGCGGCGGGGAAGTGCGCGAGCCCGGTGCGGGTCTCGGATAAGTGCATCGGAGATGCAGGGTCGGTGACGCGGGCGTTTAAGGCCAAGGAGCGGCGGAGTGAGGATTAAGGAGCGGTGTCGAAGATCCCGACTGCGTCGTCCGGACCGCTGAGCTGCGTTCGGGGTTTCTTTTCCGGTGGGGTCCAGGAGACTTCGGCGACGGTGAGATGGATGGAATCGACGTCGCTGTCGGTGAGTGTGATGTCGGTGGTGGTGGTGCCGTATTTGTGGGTGATCTCCTGGTCCGGAATGTTGAGGCCCATGAAGTTGTTACCGGAGCCGGTGATCTTGGAGTCAGCGGCATCGTCTACCGTGATGGTATAGGCGCCGGGAGGAAGATATTCGTAGTGGAAGCTGCCGTCGTCACGGATGGCAGCTTTGAGGTGAAGCGCCGGGTTGCCCTTGCTGGTGAGAGAGACTTCGCCGGAGTTGAGAGTGTGGCCGTCGGTCTTTGCCGCGACGTAACCGATGATGTTGTGCAGCGATCGTGCAGGAATCGTGATGTCGATGCCGGCGTGTTCTTCGCCGGCGGCGAGTTTGAATGACTTCGCATCGCTGCGGCTGAAGGTGTTACCGCTGTAGACAGCGAGATCGATGCCGGAGCCTCCGTCGCCGATATTCGCTGCGCTGATGCCGATTGACGCGGTACGGAGGTTTGCGCGCAAGGTGTAATCGCCAGCGGGGAGACCGGCGATGCGATAGTGGCCGAGGTCGTCGGTCATGGGAAGTGGGATGCCTTTGCCTAAGGCGATCACCTGGGACAGGTTGGAGATGAGAACATCGGCGGGATCTTCCACGGACTTCGGGTGGATGACGGAGAGGATCCATCCGGCGGCGGGAGTGCCATCGTCGAAGACCACGCGACCACTCAAGGCGGCACCACGCTCGATGCGGAGATCGACACGCGCGGAGTCTGTTCCGCTGATGTTCACAGTGACGAGCCTGGCTGCGACGCGTGCGTGGACGGCGGGATCGGTGCTTTCGAGATCCTCAGCAGAAAACTCATCGAAGGGATCGACATAACCGTTGTAGACCGTGTGGAGATAGTAGGTGCCGGGCTTGATGCCGGCGAAGCTATAGTAGCCGTCGAGACCTACGGTAGAGGCACTCAGTAGATCGGTCGCCCGATTCATGTTGCGTGCGGCTGCGGAACGAATGCGCTGTTGCTCTTCGCTGGGCGGCTTGACCGGTTTCGCTTGCGGACCGTCTCCGGCGGTTGACTTATCTAGATCGTCGTTAAACCGCTTGAGGAAGTCTTCGCCACTGTGGTCGGGAGCTGTGGATTTGAGAAAGACCTTGGCGAAGCGGGCGGGGGTATTAGTGTCTGCGCAGATCACATGTCCGGTGATGGTGCTGCCGACGACGTATGGCGACTGTTGCGCGAAGGAGCGCACGGCCAGTTGAGAGAACATCGGCGGAAGGAGTAGAAGGTGTGCGTAGCGGTGCATACGTCATCCTTGATTCAGTCTTTGGAATCTGAAGCTCGAAGTTGCAGCTGCGAAGTAGAGGGTGTTGGGGGTAGACACTTGTCTGCTGGGGAAGTTGTGCATATGGGAGCAATAGAAAGCTATGCATTCCCTCACATCGTTCTTAGTCTCTAAGACAACGGGGGCCGCACCTGGAAAACTTCTCCTGTATGGGTGGATACGCTTCGCGCATCTTCGTGATGGTGTCACAACTCTCACGAGAATGGATGGGCGTTGTCGTCAGTCGGAATGATACGGACCATTTTGGGACAGTAGATGAGAACTTTGACGATGACACGCGTAAGCATCTTGTAGCCGATGGCTTCGCTGATATCGTGGAGGACACTAAGTTTAGTTGTTCACGGCGTGGAGCTACTTGCAGATTCGTACATCCGGTAACACTTAGTGTCCCGAGTGATATGGATGCCCGGCGAGAATGGTGGCCGCGCGATAGACCTGCTCGGCGAGGACGACGCGGGCGAGTTGGTGTGGAAGGGTAAGGCGGCCGAGAGAGAAGAGCAGGTCGGCGCGCGCGTGAGCTTGCGAGGACCAGCCGTCGGCGGGACCGATGGCCAGTACGAGGCGTTGAATGCCGTCGTCACGGAGGCGGCCGAGGCGAGCGGCGAAGTCCTCGGAGGTGAACTGTTGGCCACGGCTATCGAGAAGGATGGCGAAGGCACGGACGCGCCCCGGTTGGAGGGTGAGCCAGTCAAGCAGAGCTGCTTCAGTGTCGAAGAGCTGCGAGGTGCAGGGGAAGTAGCGCGTGGTGCGTGTGATGTAGTCGGCGACGAGGCGATCGGTGGCCTCGGCTTTACTGCGTGCGCTGCGGGGCAAGATGGCAGAGAGAGTGATCTTCATAAGAAGGAACTACATTCTTACAGATATTCACTTTCCTTTATTCCAATTTCCATAAAGACGAATGGCGTTATTGCATGTACCAAAACGGAACAATCAAAATGCGCCGAGACGCATGTGAGAACGATGTAAAGATTCGTGCGAGATTCGCGATTTTGCCGCCGTCGAACTTAAGGGGGTGTGATCAATTTTGACCACCCAATTCGACGGTTGTGCATTGGTCCTCCAATTGCAATTCCAGCTTTCACTACCGCATTTGACTCCCCTGATTCACAGCCATTCAGCTTTCGGGCCCCTTAGGTGATTTTCTTTGATGAGGCTCTGATGCGGAGGCTTGAAAGAAATGCCGTTAAGAATCGATTTGCGATCCAGAGCAGGTTTCACCGGTTCAATTCTCTAGGAGTAACTTCTATGCGTTTGAGAGCTTTAATGATAGTGCTTGTAACTTCTATGGTTTTGGTGGGCGCGGCTGTCGCGCAGACGAGCAAAGGTATTCTGGCCGGAGTCGTACGCGACTCAACAGGCGCTGTGATTGCCAACGCAACCATTACCGCGGTGAATGAGGAGAGTGGCGAGACCCGCGAGACCCGGTCGCTTGGAGATGGAGCCTACCGCATTGAAGCGTTGACCGCCGGACGGTATAAGATCACGAGCTCGCAGTCGGGCTTCAACGTCTCCCAGGCTTCTGGTCTAAATGTTCGCCCTTCCATTGTTACAAGCTACGACATTCTTCTTAACACAGGCTCGGCCAGCGCAACGGTTACGGTAGAAGCAACTTCGGCTGGCATCAATACTGTGAACGGCCAGCTTGCGGGAGTTGTCGGGAGAGAGGAGCTTAAGTTCCTTCCAATCTTCTCGCTCAACCCGATCGACCTTGCGACGACGGTCGCCGGTGTTCAGATAGTGAGCCAGGGAGCCGGCTTCAGTAATGGAACGAACATCCAGGTCAATGGAGCTCGTCCCCGCGCGAACAACTTTCTTTTGGACGGTCAGGAGATCAACGATGTGGGAATCGGAGGGCAAGCCTTTCAACCCCAGATTCCAGATATATTTCAGTCGGAGACTGTGATCACCAACAACGCCTCTGCCGAGTATGGACGCGCGGGTGGCGCAGTCGTAAACATGATTACGAAGGCTGGACTCAATCAATTTCATGGAACGGTCTTCGAGCGTTACGACGGCTCCGGTCTGAATGCCCTCGATGGCGTAACGCGACAGGGTAAGGTGAGCGGAACGCCACCTCCGGGATACGTTCCCCCCGTGAAGGCGCGCTTCGATCAACACATCTATGGCTTTACATTCGGTGGCCCAATTATCAAGGACAAGCTCTTCGCCTTCGGAGCTCTTCAGATCTCGCGTCTGTATGGAAAAGAGACTCCGAGCCGTCTGGAACTCCCTGACCAGAATGGCTATAACGTACTGCAGCAGATCGGCGGGCCTCAGGTTGCTTTGCTGGATAGCTACCTTAGCAATGGCGACTACCTGAAGAGTTACGTCGCGTTTCCTGGATCGGGTACTGTCTCCACCATCAACGTAGGTCCCCAACCAGGCTGCCCGGCGTCAGGCTGCATCGTCACGACCGGATACTTTCAGAGGCAGAACGCTGACCAGAGCAATCCAGACACACAGTGGACCTACCGCGTCGACTTCAACCCCCGCGAAAAAGATAATTTTTCCTTTCGCTATCTGCATGATCGCCAGTCTTTAACGCCGGACTTCTTCAATAACGGAAGCGCTCTCGTTGGCTTCGATACGCAGCAAGGTGGGCCGACCGAACTCGGTGCAGGAAACTGGACGCACGTCTTCACCCCGAATATCGTCAACGAACTTCGCGGCTCCGAAGCTCGCCTTGGCTTTACGTTCTCTCCAACGGCAGCCACTTTAGCCAATCCTCTCAATGCACTGTCGACTCTGAATATCGCGAATATTGCAGTGGACTCCGACGGCGCTTCCTCCCTTGGTCCGAATCAAAACTTCCCCCAGGGAAGACACGAAGATCTCTACCAGTTGCAGGATACGGTCGGAATCACAAAGGGGCGTCACTCCCTGCGAGTTGGCTTCGATATCGGCCGCATCATCGAGACGGATATCGTTCAACTCAACGCGAAAGGGACTCTCACCTTCAACAAGGGTGGAACCTATATCTCGGCGCTCGGCAACTTCCTGCAGAATCAACTGGGGCCGTCAGGCACGGCGACCAAGACCTTCGGAAATACGCGCATCGATCCCCACGGATGGCGCAGCGGCGTATTTGCGCAGGACGATATCAAGCTGTCCGGAGATCTTACTGTCAATGTCGGTATCCGCTACGACTATCTGAGCAACCCTGCTAACTCGCTGCAGTTCCCTGGCGTGGATCCGACGAACATCTATCAGCCAATCAATACGGTGGTTAAGGTCAATAACGATAAGAACAATATTGCGCCTCGTATCGGCTTCGCCTACTCTCCGCACACAGGCGGCTTTTTGGGTGATGGCAAGAACGTACTTCGCGGCGGCTTCGGAATCTTCTACGACAGCACGTTCAGCAATATCGTAACGAACAGCGCAGCATCTTCTCCCAACGCGGTGTCCGGTACTCTCACCTCCACGACGGGGAACGGCCTCGCGAATGCGACGGGCCTGATTGGATCAATCTCTCCCAATTTGAGTGCCCAATCTTCGGTGACGAGCGAAGTCAATAATGCGGTCAACCCGGTAACTTATCAGTACAACCTGGGGGTGGAAAGGCAAGTTACTGGAGCGACCTCTATTGCTGTGCGCTATGTGGGTAGTTTGGGTAAGAAACTCTTTGCCAACCAACAGTACAACTACTTCGCCAATGGAGCGCGGCTCAATCCAAATCGGGGCGTGATTATTGCACGGGGAAACTTCGCCGGATCCAACTACAATGGTGTTCAGGTTGAAGGAACACATGCGTTCTCGCATGGATTCCAGATCAACGCCAACTATACCTACAGCAAGAACCTGGACAATGGCTCGGAGATCTTTGCAGCCACCGGCGTTCAGACGTCCTACACTGCCGACCTTTCTCCTCAAGGCCGCCGTCAGGACTATGCAAACTCCGGATACGATCACCGCCACTATGTCTCTGTGAGCTATGTCTGGTCACCGGCTGGATTTCGGTCGGATAACTTCGCTGCCAACGCGCTGCTGGGACTCTTTACCAGGCACTGGACGCTGTCGGGTGTCGAGCAGTTCCAGAGCGGTACCTACACATCGTTCAACGCGGCCGGTCTGGATACGAACGGAGATGGAAGCGCTGCTAATGATCGGCCGATGTTGGGGAATAGAAGCGCTCCCCTCGATACGGGTGGAATCGATGGTGGGCTCATTGATGCAACGCCTGGTGTCTATTACGACATCGCGAATGCTCTCAATACAACGGGAAATTTGATCCCTGTTGATCCAGGTACGGTACACTGGCTCGTTCCTTATGGACCTCAGAACCAATTCCTCCGCCAGGAGATCGGCAGGAATAGCTTCTCTAATCCAGGCACCACGCGGAACGATATCGCACTTGAAAAGGGTATCGGTCTGTCGTATCTGCACTTCGAGCGCGGTCGGCTTATCCTCCGCGGTGAAGTACAGAACATCGGCAACCACAACGATGTCGGTATTCTCGACACCAACGTCTTGGATATCGGCAGTGGCAACTACCTGAACACCTCGAACGCACGTCAGCCAGGCAACTCCGGCGGACCTTCACCAGGCGGTCGTCAGATTGTTCTCTGGGGCAAGGTAACCTTCTAGACGATGATGACGTTTCAAAAAGAAGAGGCACCCAACTGGGTGCCTATTCTTTATGAAGTTCGATATATTTCTATTCGCTCAACGCTGCTCTTTGGAGAGCCTGATTTAGCTCTTACGACTTCGATTTTTTCGTTACTACTTTCTTTGCTGCCTTCTTCGCTACTTTCGTTGTTGCTTTTTTGACGGCTACTTTCGCGGCTGTCTTGGTAGCTTTTTTTAGCGATACTTTTGCCGGGGGTGAAGGTTTTGCTGGAGCAGCGTTCTTGGTTGCTTTCGCTGCAGTCTTCTTAGCCGGCGCCTTGGCGCGGTTGGCTGCGATGCGCTCCTTCAGTTCGGTGTTGAGGTCTTCTACGCTGATGGTGGTCGCGGACTTGCGGAGGCGTTCGAGGCCATAGAAGGCTCGCTTCTCGGCGGAGAAGACGTGGACGATGAAGTCGACGTAGTCCATCAGGATCCACTCGCCCTGACGGCGACCTTCGACGGAGTTCGGGTAGGTGCCGAAGTCGCGCTTCAGGCGGATCTCGATCTCGTCGGTGATGGCGACGTTCTGGCGGTCGTTGGTTCCGTTGCAGATGAGGAAGTAGTCGGTGAGGCCGCTTTCGGCTGGGTCGAGAGCGAGGATGCGGATGTCTTCGGCTTTTTTATCTTCGCAGGCGGCGGCAGCGGCGAGAAGCAACTCGTAGCTTTCGATTGAGGGCATGGTGCTCCTTGAGCCCTTATGGTATCGGGTTGCGGGTGGGGATGCCAGTTCTGTGCTGTTTGTTACGAGATCGTTTGCGGATAGTTGCCTCTGGCTATCGATGCGGACGAGCCGTAGGGTAGCCTTGTTCCATGCGCGTAGCTCTGTTTGGCGGCACCTTTGATCCGGTTCATCGCGGGCATCTGGCGATCGCTGCTGCTGCGGCGGATGCGTTTGCGCTGGAGCGGGTGCTGTTTGCTCCGGCGGGAAGGCAGCCGTTGAAGCCGGAGGGAACTCCTACGCCGTTTGCGGACAGGTTGGCGATGGTTGCGCTCGCTTGCGAGGCCGATGCGCGGTTCGCGGTGTCAGAGGTGGACGCTCCGCGGGTGGATGAGGCTCCCAACTACACGGTGGATACGGTTGCGGCGCTGCGGCGGGAGATGCCGGAGGCTGCGGTGTTCGTGCTGGTGGGCGCGGACAGCTTTCTGGGGCTGCGGCGCTGGCACCAGCCGGAGAGGCTGCTGGAGATGGCGGAGTGGATCGTGGCCAGCCGTCCCGGGTTCTCGCTGGAAGATCTTTCTTCGCTGGCGTTGACTCCGGAGCAGATTGGGCGGGTGCATCTGCTGCGCGGGGTGCATGAGGATGTCTCGGCCAGCGAGCTGCGGCGGCGGCTGTCCCAGGGGGATGCTTGTGCGGAGCTGCTGCCGGGGGCGGTGCTGGGTTATATCCGGGAGCGTGGGCTCTACCTTGCCCCCTCCCCCCCCGGGGGGGGTATTTGGGCGTAGCCGTTTATTTGCATATGCTTATGGGCCCTTATCGCCCGTAAGTATAGGATTCTAAACGGGTTGTGTCCAAATACTTCAGCCAGCTTGGGTTACGTCTCCTTTTTTGTGTTAAATGCGGAAGGCCCCGACCTTTGACGGGGCTTTTTGTCTCTAGTTCTATTTTATGGATTTGGGTGAAACTAAAGTGCCACTTTTTATAAAGTTTTATCTGTTGATGGGTGGTAGTTTAGCTGGGTTTTATGTGGGTGGTGGGGGTTGACAGTTTTTTGGTGGGATAGTGATGACGAAGGTGGGTCTTCGGGTGGTTAGGAAGGGAGAAATGGTCGGGCTTTGTGGGCTGGGAAAGGAGTGCGGTCGGGCTTTGCCCGATACCCCACCCTATCCGACGATGAGACTGTCGGAAAGGATGGGGCACCCGCGTTGTGCTGCTGCCAGATGTGTAGCTGCCGCTGTATGCTGGTCCGACCAAAGGTTACAGAGTGGTTCGCCGGTTACAGAGCGATTGCTGTCATGTTCGGAGTCTCGCGAAGTTATCATCCTGGTCTATGTTTTTGTCATCCTGGCCTGACATTTTTGTGACCCCCGGTCTGTGTTTTGTCACCCCTGCTTGATGTTTGGTCGTTCTGGCCTGACGTTTGGTTATCCCGGCCTTGCGGTTTGTCATTCTGGCCTGATGTTATTGCCTGTGCGGATCGCCGTTTCTTTCGTGATGCTGTGCAAATCAACGTTCGTTTCGTGATGCTGTATGAGGAGAGTTGAACGTATGTCACTGTTTTCCCGGATGTTCCGCAGTCTTGCGCGAACCGGCTTGATTGCGTCTGCCGGCCTGTCGTTGCCCTTGGCTGCCTTGGCCCAGGAGCCGCTGAAGACTCTCCTCGTGGATGTCGACCACCGCGCTGCCACCAGCCTCAACGGCGATTGGCATTACCTTGTGGATCAGCCGCCTGGCCGCAGTCTTTATACCTCTGAGGGCAAGGTTCGGGACAATGGGTATGCGCTCAACACGCACCCTATTATCGACATCGATAAGGGCGCACACAACGAAGAGTACGACTTTGCCTCGGCTCCGACGCTCAAGGTTCCTGGCGACTGGAACACCCAGGACCCTACGCTCTTTCGCTATGAAGGCGTTCTCTGGTATCAGCGTGACTTTACTTATCAGCCCAAGGCTGAGTCCCGTACGTTCCTGCACATCGGCGCGGCTAACTATCGCTCCTTCGTATGGGTCAACGAAAAGCGCATCTGCGATCACGAGGGCGGCTTCACTCCTTTTGACTGCGAGGTGACTGCTGTTCTTCGACCTGGCAACAACTTCGTGGTGATCGCGGTCGACTCGACACGCATGGTGGATGGCATTCCGTCGGTCGGCATCGACTGGTTCAACTACGGCGGTCTCACGCGGGACGTCTCGCTCATCGATGTGCCTAAGGCGTTCGTCGACGACTACGATATTCACCTGAAGCGTGGTACGACCGATCAGCTTACCGGCTATATTCACGTCGAAGGCGCACCGGAGGGCACGACCGTCAACCTCTCCATCCCGGAGGTCGGTGCGACCGCCGCGCTCGAGACCGATGCCACCGGGCGCGCCCCGTTTACGCTGCAGACCAAAGCCCTCACGCTTTGGTCTCCGGAGTCTCCCAAGCTCTATAAGGTTCATATCGAGTCGGGCGTGGGCTCGCTCACGGATACTCTTACGGACGAGATTGGCTTCCGCGATATTCGCGTGGAAGGAACCAAGATTCTGCTCAACGGGAAACCGATCTTCCTTCGTGGAGCCAACGAGCACGCTGAAGCGCCCTACCGCACCGGGCGCGTCTCCAACCAGAAGGACGTCGACAACATCTTCAGCTTTCTCAAAGAGCTGAACGCTAATTTTGTGCGACTCGCACACTATCCTCACGACGAGCGCATGGAGCGCACGGCGGACCGTGACGGCATCATGGTGTGGTCGGAGATTCCGCTGTGGCAGCACATCTCCTTCGACAAGCCCGAGGTCTACGCCAAGGCGACTTTCATGCTGAACGAGATGATTCGGCGCGACCGCAACAAGGCGTCGGTCATCCTGTGGTCGGTCTCCAACGAGACGCCCAACAATCCGACTCGGACCAAGTTCCTGACCGAGCTCGCCAACGAGGCACGCAGGCTCGATCCGACGCGGCCGATCACCTCCGCTCTGCTCGGACCGAAGGCTAACGGGAACGAGATTGTGCAGGACGATCCCTTTACGGATGCTCTCGATGTGGTCGGACAGAACGAGTACGTCGGATGGTATGTGATGCGTCCCGAGGACGCCGATAAGGTGCATTGGACGCTTCCGCAGAAGCCCATCCTCATCAGCGAGTTCGGCGCGGAGGCCAAGCAGGGACGCCACGGTGGGAAGAACGAGCGCTGGACCGAGGAGCAGCAGGTCAACGTCTTCGAGCACCAGTTCGTCATGTTCAGCAAGATTCCGCAGGTGCGCGGCCTGGTCCCCTGGATTCTCGCGGACTTCCGCTCTCCTACGCGCAATATTCCCAAGCTTCAGGACGGATTTAATCGCAAGGGTCTTATCTCGGAAGATGGCAAGAAGAAGCTGGCTTTCTTCCAGTTCCAGAAGATCTACAAAGATAAATCTGTAGGCAAAGCGGAGTAACTCTTGTCCTTGCTTCGTGCGGCTCGGTGATCCTCTTAAGCGCCTTGAGCCGCATGAAGC
Source organism: Granulicella sp. dw_53 (assembly GCF_018449545.1). Lineage (GTDB taxonomy): Bacteria > Acidobacteriota > Terriglobia > Terriglobales > Acidobacteriaceae > Edaphobacter. Next base: position 175,905 of record NZ_JAAVUR010000006.1, read on the forward strand.
CTGGGAAAATGTAACGTTCAGCGGGCAGTAAACGGTGACGCCACCTGCATCCAACCAGCGCAGGAGCCTTCCATGAAAGCTATTCCCTGGATCATCGCAGGAGCCGCCATCGGCGTCGCGGCAGTCGTCGTCCTCAATGCATCCTCACCGCAGCACTCGACCGGTCTCGATGACGTCGAAGATGCTGCCGACCGCACCTTCCGTTGGGGCTCGAAGCAGCGTGCCTCCGGAGCTGGCTCGAGCATTCTGGGCAAGGTCAAAGAAGGCTTCGGGCGGGCCACTGGCGACGACGACCTCGCGGGAGAAGGCATTGGCGACCAAGTCGCCGGGTCCCTCAAGGATGCTGCGGGACAGGTAGCTCATGCGGCAGGCCAGACGATCCACGATTTGAATCGCTAGGATTTAAGCGCAGACTTAGAGCAATTTCAAAGGGTCAGGGGGCGGTGCTCTCTGACCCTCTTTAGACAGCGCTGGCCAGTTCCGTTCGTACGCGGCTCATCGTATCGAGATAGAACGCCAGGTTGTGGATGCTGTTCAAGACTGCAGATAGTGGCTCTCCGCTGGCGTACAAGTGGCGCAGGTAGGCTCGCGAGTACCGTCGGCAGACCGGGCATGTGCATCCTGGGTCGATGGGTCCCTGGTCTTCCGCAAACTCAAGTTTCTTGATGTTGAGCCGTTGTACCTTGCCCGCCTCGTCGCGGATGAAGAGCAGGCCGTGGCGTCCGGCGCGTGTGGGGAGGACGCAGTCCATCATGTCGACGCCCATCCTGGCGTACTCTTCGATCTCGTCGGGGTATCCGACGCCCATTACATAGCGTGGCTTGTCTTTGGGCAGATGCTCCAGCGTTCGAGCGATCATCTCGCGGGTGACTTCGCGTGGCTCGCCGACTGCCAGGCCGCCGATGGCGTAGCCGGGAAAGTCCATCTCGACCAGACGCTCGGCGCTCTCCTTGCGCAGGTCGGCGTACATGCCGCCTTGCACGATGCCGAAGAGGCTCTGGGTCTGGCCGCCGAAGGTCTCGAACCAGGGCACCTCGTGCTTGTGGGCCTGGAAGTGATCGTGGCTGCGCTGCGCCCAGGCGTGGGTGAGGCCCATGCTCTCGCGTGTGCGCTCCCAGGTTGCGGGGGTCTCGACGCACTCGTCGAAGGCCATCATGACGTCCGCGCCGAGGGCGATCTGCACGTCCATGGAGTGCTCGGGCGAGAAGAAGTGCTTGCTGCCGTCGAGGTGCGAGCGGAACTCGACGCCGTCGGGGGTGATCTTCCTGAGCTTGCTCAGGCTGAAGACCTGGAAGCCGCCGGAGTCGGTCAGCATGGGCCGATTCCAGCTCATGAAGCGATGGACTCCGCCCATGCGGCGCACCAGCTCGTGCCCGGGCCGCAGGTAGAGGTGATAGGTGTTGGCGAGAATGATCTGCGCGCCGGCGGCGTCCGCGCCCAGGGTTTCGAGTACGCCTTGCTCCACGGCTTTGACGCTGGCCGCGGTGCCGACCGGCATGAATACCGGTGTCTCCACGGCTCCGTGGGGTAGCAGCAATCTTGCGCGACGGCCTCCACCCTCCGCCGTTCCGTCTACTTCAAACTTAAGCATTCTTCAAATTGTAGAAGCTATCTCGTAGCCCGTTTCGATATCACGCGATATAGTCAGATTCGTCATGAAGAAGACCTTTCTGCTCGCGCTCTGCCTCGTCCTGCCCGCCGCCCAGAACCTGACCGCCCAGACCCCTGCGCCAAAGGCCAGCCCGCAGGCCGAGCTTACGGCGGACTCGCTGCAGCATCCTGGTGTGCCGGCGGGGACGCTCTCGCCCAAGCTCAGCCATACCAGCCGTATCTACGACGGCATGCAGTCGGACTACTGGATCTATGTGCCTGCGCAGTACGATCCCAAGACTCCAGCGGCCCTGATGGTCTTTCAGGACGGCTCCGGATATCTTGACCGCACCACCAGTACGCATCCTGCGCTGAATGTGATCGACAACCTGATTGCGCAGCATAAGATTCCGGTGATGATCGCTGTCTTCGTCAATCCTGGGGATATCTCTGGCGCGCCGAACACGCCCACGGGGCGCTTCGTCGAGGCGTACAGCAAGAAGTGGTCGCGCACGGTGAAGGACTCCATGCGCTCGACCGAGTACGACACGGTGTCGGACCGCTACGCGCGGTTTCTGCGCGATGAGCTGCTGCCTGAGGTTGCGTCGCACTACAACCTGCGCAAGGACGCCTACAGCCGGGCTATTACGGGGTCTTCTTCTGGGGGGATTTGTTCGTTCAATGCGGCGTGGCAGATGCCGGATCAGTTCAGCCGGGTGATCTCGTGGATCGGCAGCTTTACGAGCATTCAGTGGCATGAGGACCCGGGCGTTCCGGATGGTGGCCAGGACTATCCAGAGAAGATTTTGCATGAGGCTCATCGCAATCTGCGGGTCTGGATCGAGGACGGGAGTGGGGATCAGGAGAACGACCGCTATGGCTCGTGGCCTCTGGCGAACCTGCGCATGGCGAATGCTCTGAAGCTGAAGTCGTATGATTTTCGCTTCAGCTTCGGGACCGGTCCGCACAGCCAGGTTCATGGCGGGGCGGAGTTCCCCGAGGAGATGACGTGGCTGTGGCGCGACTATGACCCGGCGTTGACCAGCCAGACCTACACCCAGGATCCAGCCGAGGCTGCCCGGCTGCCGTTCCGGGTCTCGATCTCGAATCGATAACGGCGGTGCGGGGTGGGATTGTGGCTGATTTTTTCTGTTTTCCAGAGATGCATGAACACAATCCACCATATCTTTTGTAAACAACAATTCATCGATACTTAAATTCCGATTCATCCCTCAGTCTTTTATCGGGCTTAAATATTTTAAGAGATATCAAATATCTCCCCGCCGTTGAGGTAACCATCGAAATGTTTCGGAAACTCCTTGCCCTGTCTCTCACCTCCTCCCTGGTTCTAAGCGGCTGTAGCTCCGGTGTCAGCAGCAATCCCCCGGGTAATGGGAATGGCAACTCCACGCCCACCGCGACCCCTACTACCGCTTCCGCAGCTATCAAGCATGTCGTGGTTATCTTCGGTGAGAATGTCTCCTTCGATCACTACTTCGGCAGCTATCCGAATGCCCTCAACCTGCCAGGCGAGACGAAGTTTACGGCTGCTACAGGCACTCCTGTTCCGAACAACTACGTCAGCAACCCCGGCCTGCTGACCAACAATCCGAACATGAACGGCCAGAATGCGGCGGGTGCGGCCAACCCTTACCGGCTCTCTCCAGCGCAGGCGCTCACCGCCGATCAGGACCACGGCTACACCGACGAGCAGGGAGCCTTCAACAACGGCAAGATGGACCTCTTCCCGCTCTCGGTCGGCTCGGCTGACACTGCGGCACTGGCGGTCTCGAGCGGGGCTTCGGCGGTCTCTTCGACCAAGGGTTTGACCATGGGCTACTACGACGGCAACACCGTCACCGCCTACTGGAACTATGCCCAGCGCTATGCGATGAGCGACCACTCCTTCAACACCACCTTTGGGCCTTCTACTCCTGGTGCGATCAACCTGATTTCGGGACAGACCAATGGGATCGTCGCTGCCAACACCATCGGCCTGGGCTCCTCGGCGGTCGCAGACGGCAATGGTGGTATGACGCTCATCTCGGACGGCGATCCTTATGGCGATGTTTGCTCTTCCACCAGCAAGTATCTGCAGATGGCGGGCAAGAACGTCGGCGACCTTCTGAACGATGCCAAGGTGAGCTGGGGATGGTTTGAGGGTGGCTTCGATCTCTCCATCACCAACCCGAACGGGACGACGAACTGCAAGCGCTCGACCGTGCTGTCTGTCTCGGGGCAGACCGGTGCTGTTCCGGACTACGTTCCTCACCATCAGCCCTTCCAGTACTACGCGAGCACCGCGAATCCGACGCATGCAAGGCCCAGCTCGGTCGCGGCGATTGGGACGACGGACGCCGCCAACCACCAGTACGATATGCATGACTTCACGGACGCGCTTGCCGCTGGCAACCTGCCTGCCGTCAGCTTCCTGAAGGCTCCTGCTTTTCAGGATGGTCATGCTGCGAACTCCGACCCGATTGACGAAGGAACCTTCGTTGCCACGACGATCAATGCTTTGCAGAAGTCTTCCTTCTGGTCCAGCACCGCGGTCATCATTGCTTACGACGACTCGGACGGCTGGTATGACCATGTGATAAACCTGGTCAACGGCTCGGCCACAACCTCCGACAAACTCAACGGGGCCGGCATCTGCCTTAGTGCCACCGCAGCCAGCAGCGCCCTCCCCGGCGTCGACGGCAAGCCTCACGCGCAGGGGCGATGCGGCTACGGTCCTCGTCTTCCGCTTCTGGTCGTCTCCTCGTGGGCCAAGAAGAACTATATCGACTCCACCGTCACCGACCAAAGCTCGGTGCTGAAGTTCATCGAGGACACCTTCCTCAGTGGTCAACGCATCGGTCAGGGCTCGTTCGACAGCAGCGCCGGATCGTTGAACAACATGTTCGACTTCAGCAACGGCGCAGCCGCACCCAACGCAACTCCGTTGATCCTCAACACCGCCACCGGCGCGGTTACGAGCGGCAACTAAACTCCGGCCATCCCCGATGGCCTTCACCCGTACGGTCGCACTTCACAGGCACGCATCTTTCGAATCTCGCGGTTCAAGTTCCGAAAGATGCGTGCTTATTTCTTTTGCGTCGCATGCCTTCGCAGCGATGCTGGAGCACATTCTTTGTCCCCCTCCCGCCGTAGATTTCTTCAGCAAGCCACCGCAGTGGGCCTCTTCTATCGCTCCTCGACTGCCTTCTCCCAGAAGATGGCGTCGATGCAGATGGGGCAGCGTCCGGCTCAGGGGCCAACTGCCCGTCCCAATGCGCCTGGAAGCAAAGCTCCGATGCTGCAGGCCCGCGAGCTTCCCTCCTTCGTCGATCCCCTGCCCTTGCCGGCGATTGCGCGTCCTCACCTTCAAGATGGAAGACAGACCCTCACCCTCTCCATGCAGGAGATTCACGCCAAGGTGCATCGCGACGTTCCACCCACGCGCATGTGGAGCTACGGACCTGGCGCGCTGGCTCCTCTGATCGAGGCGCGCTCAGGCGAAGCCCTTACAGTGCGCTGGACCAACGACCTTCCCATCCGGCACTTCCTTCCTATCGACCACTCGCTCCACGGCTGCGGAAGCGACGTCCCCGAGGTTCGCGCAATCGCTCATCTGCACGGCGCGAAGGTTCCGTCCCAGGACGACGGCTATCCCGAGGATTGGTTCGCGACCGGCCACAGCCGCACCTGCCACTACCCGCTGCAGCAGGACGCCGCGACCCTCTGGTATCACGACCACGCGATGGGTCTCAATCGGCTGAATACTTATGCCGGACTCTTCGGCATGTTCCTTCTGCGCGATAAGGTGGAGGAAGATCTCAACCTTCCCAGCGGAAGGTACGAGCTGCCGCTCCTGCTCTACGACCGCGACTTCACCGCCGATGGTCAGCTCTTCTACGACACCTCCGGCGATCCGGAGCATCCGTGGATTCCCGAGTTCAGCGCCGATGCTCTGCTGGTCAACGGCAAGATCCGTCCGTACTTCGAGGCCGAGCCGCGAGTCTACCGGCTGCGCGTCGTCAACGTGGCTAATAGCCGCTTCTTCAATCTGTCCCTCTCCAACGATCAGCCTTTTATCCAGATCGGCAGCGACCAGGGCCTGCTCGCCGCGCCGGTCGAGCTGAAGCATGTCTCTCTGGCTCCGGCGGAGCGGGCGGATCTGCTGATCGATCTCAGCCACGCTGCCGGACAGACGCTCACGCTGCGCACCGGAGCGGAGGATCTGCTGCAGCTTCGGGTGGCATCGCAGGCTGCCATCAACGCTCCGGCGTTGTTCATTCCTCGCACGCTACGCCCTGTTCTGCGCACGCCGGAGTCAGCCGCGATCACGACCCGCGCTATCACGCTCCACGAGTACAAGGACGACTACGCGAGATCGATGGTGATGCTGCTGAACCGCAAGCACTGGCACGAGCCCGTCACCGAGCGGCCCAAGCTCAACTCCACCGAGATATGGGAGTTCGTCAACCTCACCGAAGACACCCACCCCATGCATCTTCACCTGGTGCGCTTTCAGATTCTCGACCGGCGTCCCTTCGACACTACCGACTATCTGCTCAACAGGAAGCTCCGCTTCACGGCCGAGGCTGTTCCGCCCCCGCCCAACGAACTCGGCTGGAAGGACACCGTTCAATGCCCTGGCGGTATGATCACCCGCATCATCGTTCGCTTCGAGGGCTATGCCGGAAAGTATCTCTATCACTGCCACATCCTCGAGCATGAGGCCAACGACATGATGCGGCCCTTCGAGGTTATTGCTTGAGGCCAGCGTGGCTTAAATAAAGAGGAGGAGCGCTGGCCGCTCCTCCTCTTCTGTTTCAATTCGTCTTCAGAACAAGTTTTACTGACGCTTTCCACCCGCCACGACCACGACCTGTCCTGTCACCCAGCCCGCATCGGGCGAAGCGAAGAACACGGCTGCTGTGGCGATGTCGTTGGGCTGCCCGATGCGTCCGAGCGGCGTCGTCGCCTCCACGCTTCTGCGGAAGTCGCTGTCTGCGATCCCGCCGGTGTGCAATCCTTCAGTCTCGATCATGCCGGGATTCAGAGAGTTCACGCGGATCTTCTTCGGTCCCAGCTCCTGCGACAATGAGACCGTGATCGCATCCACAGCCGCCTTGGTCGCGCTGTACACCGACGCCTGGGCAGACGCCATTGGACCTACGATCGAGCTGATGTTGATGACCGATCCGCCCTCTGGTCCCATCAGCTTTACGCCCTCCTGGGTCGCCAGTAACAGGCCCAGAACGTTCAGGTCGAACTGCTTATGGAAGTGCTGCGAAGTGATGGACTCCAGCGGCAGGAACTCGTAGATTCCCGCGTTGTTGACCAGGATGTCCAACCTGCCGTAGACCTTCTTGGTCTCGGCGAAGAGGTTCGTCACATCTTCCAGCTTCGATACATCGCCATGCACGGCAATTGCTTTGCCGCCCTTGGCCGTAATGTGCGCGACGACTACGTCCGCGCCCGCCTTGCTGCTCGCATAGTTCACAACTACAGATGCTCCCGCGGCCGCCAGGTGCTCTGCAATCGATGCGCCAATACCTTTTGACGCTCCCGTTACCACTGCAACCTTGCCTGTTAACGTACCCATCTCTCGTCCTCTGTCATCGCACATCTTGTTCGATGTTTCGATAAGTATCTAAATAGCAGATGAGGAGGTCTAATAAACGATTCAACAAGAATGCGTTGCAACTTCGCCCTTCGCCAAGGAAGAGGCGGAGGGGCAGGACGAAGCTAATGCAAGCTTCGTCCTGTCAGTCTTTATCTGTCAGATCCCGTTGTGGTCTTTATTTAAAAGACGGGTCATCGTCATTCGTATAGGTCAGCGCGAAGCCGCCTCTGCCGGGTTGGAGATTCTACGAGGCGACGGGCGTCACAAACTCGCATTCAGTGAGTAGAAGCCTAAGCTCCGCAAGATATCCCTGCCATACCTGCTTGCGGAACTTGGCATCCATGAACTTTCCTCGCCGCTCTGTATCGATCAGACCTGCGGACTCGAGCTCCTTCAGGTGATGCGACAACGTCGCCGCCGAGATCGGAAACTGCGTTCGCAGATCCGAGCAAGCCATACAGTCTGTTCTTGCAATATGCCGCAGGATTTGGAATCTTCTCGGCTCGCCGATCGCCTTGCTGATTGCCCTGAACTCCCGCTCCGTCATCTCCGCCATAGTCATCTACTCCCAATTTACCGTTGAAGCATTGCGGCCGCCTGAGCCACAGTCATCTCCATCGGGACTGGTACAAACTCAGTATGCTCCGCATGCGCCTTCTTCCCGATTGCCTTGAAGAAGATCGCGTGCCCATTGATATCTGTATCCAACACGGCGGTCTTCCATTCATTCCCTGGAACCGGCTCTCGTGTGGTCGAAAAGTTGCTGCCCGCCTTGATCGTCGCAAGCAATCCGAAGCCGAGATTTACGTCCGCCGGCAGCCGTCCTTCCAGGCGACGGAGCCGTAATGTCTTTGTATCCACCAACATGGTTCCGACCATTCCGTGGAGCACCCGTTCTTCCAAGGACTGAGGTGCATATCCGGGGTCGGGTTTGAAATTAATTCTCATAAAATCACCCTCCCGGTGCATCCCGTCGAAGAGAAACGCCTTCGAGAGCAGCCCGAGCATCTCCTTGGCGTGCTGCTCGTCGTTCTTTAGCGCCTCCGAGCGCTTCCGAAAGCCCTCGGGGTCGCTGGCGATGTCTGCCAGCCGCGCCTGCTCTGCCTGCGCCCGCTGTCCGGTGAGGACGTGACCGTCCTCCGCGACCAGACGCCGCATGCGGCCCACACTTGTCTCCACGACGCGCTCGGTCCACTCTCGGCCACCGGTGCGCTCCGACCGCTCCTTCGAGAGGTAGACGTAGCGGCCCTTGCGTAGCGCCTCCGCATCCTCTACCGCCAGCATGCGCTGCACTACCTCCTTGGCCGACGCATTGGGCGCCATATCCCCGCGCAGCCGTCCGCCGGAGAACGCGGCCATTATGCAAAGCCCTAGACTGACTCGACGCCTGATTCGATGCCGAAATCTCCCTGGCTGTGCCAATCCAACTCCCTTGGTCTGCGGCATTCTGTACGCCCTTCTGTTCCGGCGATCAACGTTCTTAAGATGCAGTACAGCGATTTCAAGTGCTCAGCGGGAAAGGAATACGCCCCGTTACTCGCCTGCGGCAGCCGTATGGCCCTGTATCCAGGCCCTCGCCGCTACCATCTGCGGCAGTCCAGCATCGGCTGTCGCCCAGGCCTTCAACATGGTTCCGTAGGCGGCCCGCGCTCCGGCGAGATCTCCTGCGGCGGCCTCTGCCTCGGCGATCCCGTACAGCGGATAGCCCGAGTTTGGCCGCTCGGCCAGCGCAGCCTCGTAGGCCGCTTTGGCCTCCTTGTAGCGCTTCGCGTGCATCAGGGCGTCTCCCCGCGTCTCACCCACCGGACGGATGTAGAACGGCGGTTCGCGGTAGCCCAGATCCTTCTCGGCGGCGGTGGCCTTTGCGAAGCTGGCCTCGGCCTCCGGACCCTTGCCCTGCGCCATCTCTACCGCGGCCTTTAGCTCCAGCGCCGCTACTCCTATGTAGCTATGCATCGGACCTGGCGCGGCGTCCTTCTTCCCTGCCATCCCTGGCATCGCCGCCATGGGAGCGCCCCCTGCTGCAGCGTCGGGCTTGGTCTTCACCCGCTCTTCCAACGCTGTGCTGAACTTTGCTGCTTTGGCGATATCGCCGTCCTGTAGAGCCGCCATACCTCGTGTGTAGTCCAGCAGCGAGTCTCGCAGAGCCACCAGATTCACCCAATCCTTCTCGGGCGAACTCTTCTCCAGCATCGCCGTCGCGCGCGACCACTCCCCCGCCCGCAACGCCACTGGCAGCTCTTCGCTCAGACGAGTCATCTGGTCCCGCGCGCTTCGAATGTAGAGCGAGGTCCCGTACCTGCCATGCGCGGCGTTCAGTTTGGCGGACATCTCGGTGGCTTCGCCGATGCGTCCTGCCTCCAGCAGATCCGCGATCAGGTACATCAGGTTGTGGACGTAGTTCCAATCGTCCTCCACCTTCACGCCCTGCGCCTTCATGTAGGCCTCATCCACCTCCATTGAGTTGACGAAGGACGTCCGTGCTGTCTCGTAGTCTCCGGTCCGGTAGAAGATGTGTCCGGGCATATGCACCATGTGGCCGGAGGACGCCGTCAACGGGCCAAGCTTTCTTGCGCTGACCAGCGCTCTCTCGGGATTCAGGCTCGGCTCCATGGCGTGAATCCAGTAGTGGTTGGCGGCCGTGTCTTCGGGGTGCGTGACCAGCAGAGCCTCGAGCAGCGCCTGGCCTTGTACCGTTCCCTGCTTCGGCTTGCCGTCCTTCTCGAAGCCGTCCATTAAGGACTCCGCGAGAAAGATCTTTGCCTGTACGTCGTCCGGCTGCAGAGCTACGAGCTTTCGGAAGACCTTGGTCTCCTTCGAGTCCTTGTAGGCCACGGGCTTCGTTCCATCCTTGCCGCCGGTGTTCGGTCCCTTGCCTGACCGTGTCGGTTGCTCCTTGTGAGCCGCCTCTGCCGCCTCGATGTAGAGGCGCTCCGCCTCGGTGGTGTTCTTCTTGTCCTTCGCCAGCTTTACCGCACGCTTCAGCGCGTCGTCGGACCAGGTGGTGGTGTTGTCCCTGCGAAACGCCTCGGCCTGCGCGAGTCCCCACCAGCACATCGCGCACTTCGGATCCAGCCGCACGCTCTGCTCGAATGCCCGCGCCGACTCGTAGTCCCAGAAGTCATGCAGCAGGTTGAGGCCCTGGTCGAACCACATCTTGGCCTCCGGGCTGGAGGAGGTGATCTCGATATGACCGTTTCCGATCCCTGTCAGCTTCAATGGAGCCGGGAGCTTCTCGGGCGCTACCATCTCATCGGACTCCGTCGCCATATGGCAGGAGGCCTGTTCGGCCACCGCCACCAGACTTGCACCCAGACAGATCACCATCGCCAACCGCAGACAAGCAGCTCTCATGAATCCCCTCTTCTCGAACGAAGTCGTTCCGACTTCTTATCTTTACCTATAACTGTACGCAGTTTGAGGGGAGACCTACGCCGTGCCTAACCGCTCCAGCAACTCTCCTACGGTCGCTCCTAGTACCGGGTGGGCCATTCCGTAGGCGATCTCGGCCAGCGGCTCCAGGACGAACCGCCGCTCCGCCATCGCCGGATGCGGCAGACTTAGCTCCTCGGTCTCCAGCACAGCGTCGCCGAACAGGAGCAGATCCAGGTCGATGACCCGCGGCCCCTTTTGGACGACGGTCTCCCGCTCGCGCCCCATGGCCCGCTCTACTGCTAGCAGCTCCCGCATCAGCTCGATTGGGGTTCGCGATGTCGCCAGCAGTAGGGCTCCGTTCAAAAACCGGGGCTGATCTAAATATCCCACCGGAGCCGTGTCGTAAAACGAGGAGACCGCGGTGACTATCCCCAGAGCACCCAGCCGCTCCACGGCCTCGCGAAGATTCGCCTCCCGGTCGCCCACATTCGAACCGAGTGCAATTGCAGCCGGCTGTTGTTTTTTTGGCTCCGAAAGATCCGCGGTCGACCGGCCTTCAGGCATGGACAGCCTGCATCCCCACGGCGATCTCTACTTCCTGGACAGACGAGCCCACCTCGTCGTATCCATGCGCCAGCTCCCACGCCGACCGGTCTCTCATCAGCCTCTGCACCAGAGCCGTATGCATCGCATGACCGGCGCGTTCGGCGACGACACGTCCCTGAATCCGCCGTCCTGCCAGCGCCAGATCCCCGATAAGGTCCAGCACCTTGTGCCGTACGAACTCGTCCATAAAGCGCAGTGGACCATTTTCGACTCCACGCTTGGAGAGGATGATGGCGCACTCGTCCGAGGCTCCGCGGATCAGCCCCATGTTCCGGAGCATCGCCTCGTCTTCCTTGAATCCAAAGGTTCGCGCAGGAGCAATCAGCTCCACGTAATCTCCTGTCGCCAGGTCTCCGCGAAAGGTCTCCACCCCGATTGGCGCGGGGAAGTCGATCGCATACTCTATCCGGTAGCCCTCCCCCGGGTAGACCCCGATAAACTTGGTGCCGTCGCGGACCTCGATCTCTTTGAGGATCTTCAGATACTCGCGCTTACGGCGTTGCTGCTTCAACCCATGTGTCTGAAAGGCCAGGACATACGGCAAAGCGCTCCCGTCCAGGATGGGAACCTCGAGGTTATCCACCTCGACGATGACGTTATCCACACCGAAGCCGATCAGAGCCGATAACAGATGCTCGGTGGTCGAGATCAGGACGCTTCCCCGCATCAGGCTCGTCGCATAGCTCACCTTCGCTACATTGCGGCCAATCGCGGGAATTTCGAAGTTATCCAGGTCGGTCCGCCGGAAGACGATGCCTGAGCCAGCGGGCGCGGGCACCAATCGCATCTTCACCGGAGCGCCGCTATGCAGCCCAACTCCGTTGAACTCTATCTCCGAAAGGATCGTTCGCTCATAGTGAGCTTCAAGCGCCACACACACTCCTGTTCGCACCAGTTAGACTACATCCCCCGCCAAACCGGTTACTGTGGCAAAAAAGCCACACTTGAGAGCACGTATCCGGGCGGTCACTCCCCCTCCCGGGCGCCCGCTATTTCCCCTTGACACATGAAATTAGGAGGCGGTAGCTTACGGCAACGTGCAAACACCCCTGGCCGCCTCGCTGGAAGCAACCGGACAACCCGCCCGCTTCGTCCTTCTGGATCGCCTCTTCGGCGGCCTTATGATCGTGGGCGCCCTCCTGCACTGCATGGGGTCCTATGCGGTTTACAAGACGAACCCTATGGCGTTGCTCTGGGCTGATTCAGGCGGCATCGCGGAGCTCCTGCTTGCTGCCCTCAACCTGATGCGCGTGAATCGCCCCAACGACCGCACCCTGGCCTGGGTCTGCGCCGCCGGCTGCCTCGCCTGGCTCGGCGTCGTCCTTACCTTCGGCCGCCTCATAGGAAATATCCTGGACCCCCGCGTCCTGATCCAGTCGACCATCACCCTGGTCCTGCTGCTCCTCAGTCTTCGAGCCGCCATCGCGGCGTCCGCGCCAAGGACGCTGCCATACGGCAGCAAACAGTAATCGATGCAGTAAACAGCCCATCCTCAAGCTCTAATCAGCAGTTATCCCTCTCATCACCGTTAGCCTTTTGCATTAGCATCCATCCATGGCCCCGCTGGATCCCCAAGCCCTCCTAGCCCACCTCGAAACCCGCCGACCCTGGATCGTCTCCCACCTCCGCGAGCTCGTCCTGCAGGAGTCTCCCAGCGAGGACCCCGCCACGATCAACGCCGCCATGGCTCTTGCCGAGGGCTGGGCCCGGGAGTTAGGCGGTCGAGCCAAGTATCACAAGCAGAGAGAGTTCGGCCACGTTCTGGAGCTCCGCTTCGGCCCTACGCGCTCGCAGAAGAAGCCCATTCTCCTTCTAGGCCATCTCGACACCGTCTGGCCGCTCGGCACCCTCGCCAACATGCCCTGGAAAGAGTCCGCCACTAAGATCGAAGGTCCCGGCACGCTCGACATGAAGGCCGGAGTCGTGATGGCTTTGGCGGCGATAGAGGCCCTTAAGGCCCTGAAGATCAACCGCCCCATCACCGTGCTGCTCAACAGCGAAGAGGAGATCGGCAGTCCCGTCTCGCGTCCTATCACCGAGCGTTTGGCACTCGAATCTTCTGCTGTTCTGGTGCTTGAGCCAGCCCAGGGCCTTGCCCTCAAGACCGCCCGCAAAGGCGTCGGCCACTACCTCGTTGAGGTCACTGGCGTCGCAGCCCACTCCGGCGTGGACTTCGAGGCCGGCCACTCCGCGATCCTTGAGCTCGCCCGCCTGATCCAGACCATCTCGGCCTTCACCGACCTCGACCGCAAGCTCACCGTCAACTGCGGCGTCATCTCCGGTGGCACCCGTTCCAACGTCGTCGCCGCGCATGCGCAGGTGGAGGTCGACGTCCGCATCGCCAAGACCACTGACGCCCGTCACGTAGAGAAGCTCTTTCGTAGCCTCAAGACTACCGATCCCCGCTGCACGCTCAAGATCACCGGAGGCATCAACCGGCCGCCGATGGAGCGCAAGCCCGGCACCATCGCGTTGTTCAAGCAGGCCAAACAACTAGCCGGGCGGCTTGGCTTCTCGCTTGAAGAGTCCTCCACAGGTGGAGGCTCCGACGGCAACTTCACCGCCGCCCTCGGCGTGCCGACGCTCGATGGCATGGGAGCCATCGGCGCTGGAGCCCATGCCCCGCACGAGCACATTCTTACCGAACACCTCATCCCACGTACTGCACTGCTCGCCGCGATGCTGGCTACGCTCGACTAAAGTCGGCGTTACAGCGGATGCCTTGCGGGCTCCTTGCGCTCAGACGCCCTGGTAAACGAGTGCAACGAAGTCGGCTGGGTTCTGGAAGAGTTTGCCCCACTCCGCGTCGTAGCGTGCGCCGGGCTTTGCCGCGATCACTTCAGGGAGCGGTTTGCCTTGTTTTTTGAGGGCAGCAACTTTGCCGCGGATCTCGACCAACACATCCCGGAACAGGACGAGGTCGGCTTTGTTGCCCACCTGCCCGTGTCCTGGAATGACGATCGTCTTGGAGGTTACTTTTGTGATGTTGGCCTCTGCGGCGCGGATCTGGCCGTCGATGCTGCCTCCCGTGGCGTAGTCGATGAAGGGGTAGTCGCGGTTCCAAAAGGTGTCGCCGGTGTGAAGGATGTCGGCCTCAGGAAAGTGCACGGAGATATCGGAGTCCGTATGGGCAGGCAGGTAGTGCTTCAGCATGAGCGTGGTGTTGTTGAAGTGCAGGGAGTGGTCGTCCGTGAAGACGGTCGAGGGAATCGCACCCGCCGGCGCGGTTGGGAAGGTGTACTGCCAGTTACCTTCGACGCGCGTGGGCTTGGAGAGGTGTTTACGGGTGTTCTCGTGCGCCAGGATGCTGGCTCCGGCTGCATGGACCCACTCGTTGCCACCGGTGTGGTCGAAGTGCCAGTGGGTGTTGATCAGTTGTTTGATGGGATCGCCGTTGATGCTGGCGAGGGCCTTCGAGACGTTGGGACGGGCGGTGACGATCTCCGCATCGATCAGCAGCTTTCCGTCTGGACCGGTGAGGACGGCGATGTTTCCACCCGCGCCCAGCAGGACGCTGATATTGCGGCGAAGGGTTTGAACCGTGACCTTTTCCGTGGCGGCTTCTTTAAAGGCGCCTCCCACGAGGCCGCCGGTCGGGTTGTCTTTCTGGGCGAGTAAGGAGCCGGGAGCGAGAGATGCCGCGGCCACTGTGAGAGCTCCCGTAGTGAGGAAGTGACGACGTGTGATATCGATTGACGCTTGGGGGACCATGGAATGCCTCCTGTCGCTTTCGCCCTTGAGTTTAGCCGAGCTGCTCTGGTGTTGGGGGTTCAATTGAACAAGAAGTGGAGGTCGGTCGGCTCTGCCCGATACTCCACCCTGTCTGCGATGAGCCTGCAAAAGGGTGGAGCATTCGCTCCAGTAGCTGTTCCTGGTGTGGGTTTAGTTATTGGAGGGTGGGGAGGCGGAGGGATTGGTGGTCGAGGCGGAGTTGGAGGCAGAGGGCTTCGATGACCAGGTTGTGGTCTTCGCGCTGGGGTAGGCCGGAGACGGTGACGGCTCCGAGGACTCCGGCTCCGGCGACGTGGAGGGGAAAGCTGCCGCCGTGGGCGGCGTAGTCCTCGTCGGGGAGGGAGTGCTTTTCCGCGATGGTGGTGTTGGTGTGCTTGAGGTAGAGACCGACGGCGTAGGAGCTGCGGTGGAAGCGGGCGACGGTGTTGGATTTGCGCAGGACCCAGCGGGAGTTGTCCGGGGTGGTGCCGGGCAGGGCGGTGTAGAAGAGGGGCTGGAAGGGTTGGCCGAAGCGGCGGATGTCGATGACGATGGAGAGTTTGCGGGCTACGGCGAGCTCGCGGAGGATGAGGCCGAGGGCCCATGCGGTGTCGTGGTCGAACTGGGGGAAGTGAAGCTCTTTTTCCTGGAGGGCGAGGGTGGTGAGGTCGTCGGGGATCGGCATTCGGCTCCTGAGCGCTTCGGTGAAGTTGGCTTCAGGATAGCTGCTTTTGGAGTGGGAATGATTGAGAAGGGGCTTCGGCTGACAGGACCTACGCTTCTCTGAGAAGAAGGTCCAGGGCAAAAGCCCCTCTTTGATTTATATCGATATCCCGGGCTCAGATCGTCCGCTCATGGATCCAAATTGGGCCGCTGTATGTGAGGTTTAGGCGAGGAGCAGGACTTTGCCGATTCCTCCTTTTTCTACGGCGGCCTGACCTGCTGCTGCTTCGTCGAGGGGGAGCATGCGGTCGATGGGGATCTTGAGGTGGCCCGCGGCGACGTCTTCGGCGAGGATACGCAGGCTGGCTGCGTCGGGAACGGATCTGACGTAGACGATGCGCAGGGTGGGGTTGAGTTTGGCGTAGGAGCTCACATTGAGGACGGAGGCGAAGGTTCCGCCGGACTTGACCTTGCCGAGGAGCTTCTCCGCGGTCTCGTGGCCGATGGTGTCGGCGAAGGCGTCGAGGAAGCCGAGCTTTTGCATGGCGGCGGAGTCGTCGAGGGCGATGATCTCGTCGGCTCCGATGCCGGCGGCCTCTTTAAGTTGGGACTTGTGGACGCCGGCGATGACGATGGCTCCGGCCTTTTTGGCGGTCCAGACGGCGGAGCGGCCTACGCCGCCGGCGGCTCCGGTGACGAGGACGGTCTGGCCGGACTGGATCTGGACGCCGCGGGTGATGAGTTGCTCGCCGGTGAGGGTGACGAGGGGCAGGGCGGCGGATTCGGCGAGGTCGAGGCCTTCGGGGAGGAGGGTGAGCTCTGAGGCTGGGACGACGGCTCGTTCGGCGTAGGTCTTCCAGGTGAGGGCGATGACCTTGTCTCCCGGGGCGAAGCCGGTGACGCCAGGGCCGATCTCGTGGACGATTCCGGCGAGGTCGCGGCCGAGGATGGCGGGGAACTCGACGGAGAAGTTCTCTTTAGCCTCGCCGCTGCGCATCTTGCAGTCGATGGGGTTGATGCTGGCGGCGGCGATGCGGACGAGAACCTCACCCTCGGCGGGGACGGGGTCGGGCATGTCTTCGTACTTCAGATTCTTCGGGGGACCGTATTCGTGCAGGACTGCGGCTTTCATGGATGGCACCTCTCGACGGTAGGATGCGCGAAGATCCGGCGGGAGCAGAGGTGACGGAAGGGCAATGGTGACGCGGACATTTCTTGACAGGGGCGGGCGGTTACGCGATGCTTAGGGGTCGAGCGTAGTTTTCGGCGCGCGGCGAAGCTGCGTCCGAAGCTGGTCCTTATGGTTAAAGCCGCCGAAACGGATAGTCCGGTTGACAAAGAGTTAGATGGTGAATGGAGTAGTGGCGATGCCAGCGATGTGGTTGCAGGGTTTGTCGGGCGGACTGAGCAGCTTGAGCGGCTTAGCGCTGCCGGTACTGTTCTTTGTCGTGCTGTATTTCTTGATGATTGCTCCAAACCAGCGGAAGCAGAAGAAATGGCAGGAGATGTTGAGCCAGTTGAAGTCGGGCGATCAGGTGACGACCAATGGCGGCATTCGCGGGACGGTGCATAGCGTGAAGGACGATGTAGTCGTGTTGCGCGTGCAGCCGGACGGCGTAAAGCTGGAGTTTGTGCGAAGCGCGATCTCGGCGATGACGACTCCGGATGAAGCTTAAATTTCACGGATGATTCAAAACGGGATTTCGGGTTCGGGTAAGAGTAAAGATTGCAGCAGGTTGGTAGTAGCCAGTAGACAGAGCAAATTCACTCATTCGATATAGCCGTTTGATACGGTCGAGGAAGAAGCAAGGATAGCGGCGGCGGGGCTGGGATATTGGTCACGCGGCTGTAGCCTTCAATAAAAATCATGGGCAAGAATCTGGCCGGTAAGTCGGCATTCATCGTAGCGGTATTGGTAGTCTTCGTATTCGGGATTGTGGGTATTCCGCATGGCGGACTGAAGCAGTCGATTACGGACCGGATCCATCTGGGCCTGGACCTGAAGGGCGGCACGCACCTGGTGCTCGAGGTGCATGTGGCCGAGGCGATCGCTTCGGCGACGGATCGCGATGTGGCGCGGCTGCAGGCCGATCTGCAGAAGGCTGGCGTGGTAGGCGCGACGGTGGGAAAGACGGATCCGTCGCGGCCGCAGGCGATTGTGGTCTCGGGCGTGCCGGTCGCGAAGCAGAGCGATGTGCGCACGGTGCTGGGAAACAGCGATTACTCGATTTATGACGTGGCGTCGGGGTCGAACGGCAGCTCGACGCTGACGATGAAGCAGTCGGCGGAGCGGGATCTGGCGACGCGCACGGTAGACACGTCGATCGAGACGATCCGCGAGCGCATCGATAAGCTGGGCGTGGCGGAGCCGCTGATTCAGAAGTACGGCCTGGGCGAGAACCAGATCCTGGTGGAGCTGCCGGGTATCAGTAATCCGGGGCAGGTGGAAGAGGTGATCCAGTCGACCGCGAAGCTGGCCATCCATGCAGTGGTGGGCGGGCCGTTTGCGACGGATCAGGATGCGCTGCAGGCGAATGCGGGTGTACTTCCGGCGGATGCGATGTTGCTGAAGGGGACCGGTTCGGCGGGCGCTCCGGAGCAGGTCTGGCTGTTGAAGCGTGCGAGCGAGGTGGAGGGTACGGACTTCCGCGATGCGCAGCCTTCGCAGGACCAGAACGGGCGTCCGAATATTACGTTTACGCTGACGACGGAGGCGGGGGACCGCTTCTATAAGTACACCCAGGAGCATCAGGCTTCGAGCGCTACGCCGGGTTCGATGGCCATCGTGCTGGATAACAAGGTGCGCGAGGTGGCGGGGATCAACTCGGCGATTCGCGACCGGGGCGAGATTGAGGGCGGCTTCACGAAGCAGCAGGCGGACGATCTATCGCTAATGCTGCGGACGGGCGCTCTGCCGGCGTCGATCTCCTACCTGGAGACGCGGACGGTCGGGCCGAGCCTGGGCGCTGCGTCGATTCGCCAGGGTGTGATGGCATCGGTGGTCGGCATGGTCGCTGTGATGCTGTTCATGCTGGTGTACTACAAGGGCGCGGGCATCAATGCGGATCTGGCGCTGATGCTGAACCTGCTGATCCTGCTTGGGTTCATGGGCTTTACTGGCTCGACGTTGACGCTACCGGGCATCGCGGGTGTCATCCTGACGATCGGTATGGGCGTCGACTCGAATGTGCTGATCTTCGAGCGCATCCGGGAAGAGCTTCGAGCGGGCAAGACGGCGGTTTCGGCGGTGCAGCAAGGGTTCGCCCATGCCTGGGTGACGATCGTCGATACGCACGTTACGACCATCGTCTCGGCGGGAATTCTGTTCCTGTTCGGGACCGGGCCGGTGAAGGGCTTTGCGGTCACGCTGGTCTTCGGTCTGGCGGCCAACCTGTTTACGGCGGTGTTTGTCTCGCGGCTGATCTTCGACACGATTCTGTCGAAGAAGGATCGTGGGGCGGCGTTGTCGATCTAGGTTGCGGCGGAGATGATCCGCGGCGAGGTACCTGGCCGTGGCGTTTGGATTTTGAGTTCGAGAGATTGCGGGGCTTGATGCCTCCGCTGAGGGCGTAAGAGCGTGGAACTGTTCAAGAGCACGAATATCGACTGGCTGGGCAAGAAGTGGTACTTCCTTGGTTTTTCGCTGATCTTTTCAGTGGCGGGGTTGCTGAGCATTTTGTTCTGGCACCATGTTCCGCTCGGTGTGGACTTCAAGGGCGGCACGCAGGTGCGTGTGGCGTTCTCTTCGACCCCGAATGAGGACCATATCCGCGACGCGATGCGGAACGCGGGCGTACGCGATGCACTGATCCAGCGGATCAGCGATCCGAGCGGAAACGCGGCGAACAAGGTAATCATCGCGCTCCCGCAGTCGACGGCGACCGATGCCGCGCACGACGTGGGACGCGAGAGCGTGGAGCGGGCGCTGGCGGCGTACTATCACGACTCCGCCGCGAGCCTGGAGCAGGTGGATATCGTCGGGCCGACGGCGGGTAAAGCGCTGCAGAAGCAGGCTTGGCTGGCGACGGGCTACTCGCTGCTGGGAATGCTGATCTACTTATGGTTCCGGTTCGAATTGATCTACGGCGTGGCGGCGGTGGTAGCGGTGTTTCACGACACGCTGATCACGGTGGGTGCGTTCAGCTTGACGAACCAGGAGATAACACTTACTGTAATCGCAGCAATCCTAACATTGATCGGTTATTCGATGAACGACACGATCGTCGTCTTCGACCGGATTCGCGAGAACCTCGCGTTGAGCCGTCGGGAGTCGCTTTCGGATGTTGTAAACCGAAGTATCAATCAAACTTTGAGTCGAACCGTATTGACGTCCGGGTTGACGTTTCTCACGGTGCTGTCCTTGTATCTGTTTGGCGGAGAGGTGCTGCACGGCTTCTCTTTCGCGTTGGTGGTCGGCATTCTGATCGGGACTTACTCCTCGATCGCGGTAGCCGCCCCGATGCTGGTGGCATATCAGGATTGGCGTGCGTCGCGGGGTAAGGTTGCGACGCTGCCGGCAGGAAAACGGGCGAAGGTCTAACGGGGCGCAAGCCCTGGCGGCCGGGATCCCAAAGCAATGGTCTAGCAGGCAACGTCGCCTGTGATTCGACCGGCTGGCATGAAGCAAATTTAAAAGCTGGCGTCCATACAACGAAGCGGGAACAAATTTGTACGGTACGGTGTCTAACCTCACTAGCTCTTCCTCACGAATGAGAGGCTGCACATGTTTGAAGACTCCTTAATGGAATCCGGTGGCAAGATCAAGACCAAGTCCAAGTATTGGATGATTGGGACGTTTATTTTCAACGGCGCGATCCTGGGCACGATGATCTTGATTCCGTTGCTGTATCCCGAAGCGCTGCCGAAGACGGCAATGACGGCGATGCTCTCCGCGCCGCCTCCGCCGCCTCCGCCCCCCCCTCCGCCGCCTCCGGCTCAGATCGTGAAGCCGATCAAGATGGTTTCAGAGGTTGATCAGGGTCTGCATGCTCCAACCAAGATCCCCAAAGACATTAAGATGCTGAAGGAAGATGCTGCTCCTCCGCCGCAGATGGCCGGCGTCGCCGGTATGTCTGGCATGGGTAGCGGCAACGGCGTCCCGGGCGGTGTTCTGGGCGGCATTGGTAGTGCGCCTGCACCAGTCGTCAAGGTCGCGCCACCGAAGGGCCCGGCTCGTGTCTCGAGCGGTGTCATGTCGGGTGCGAAGATCTCCGGCTCGAATCCGACGTATCCTCCGATTGCCAAGGCGGCACACGTCTCCGGAGCAGTGGTGTTGCACGCGGTGATCTCGAAGACCGGCACGATTGAGCGCCTCGAGGCCGTCAGCGGCCCGGAGATGCTCAAGGGTGCGGCGCTTGAGGCTGTCCGTAGCTGGCGCTACAAACCATATCTTCTGAACGGTGAGCCGACCGAGGTAGATACCACGGTGACGGTGAACTTCAACTTTGGCAGCTAACCGTATTTCAGTTCAAATGCTGCGGGATGGGAAGGATCAAGGGATGGTTGCTCTCTAACCTCTCTTGAAGGTCCCGCAGGATGAAACTTTTGGGGTATGTCGTTCCCCAATTGAGAACGATACAGTTCAACCAGGCTTTAACCAGGAGGAAAGATTCCAGTGAATCACGCTCTCGCTCAACTCACGCAGTTCGCTCATGTACCTTCGACCCTTGCGCTGTACTTCCAGGAGGCGCAGGTCGGCTTCAGCCCCCTGCAGCTCTGGGGCAACATGGGCAATCTGGCCCGTGCAGTCGTTATTCTTCTCTTCATCATGTCGATCTGGTCTCTCGCTGTGATCATCGACCGTGCGCTTTACTTCTCCGCTGCCCGTAAGCAGTCGCGTGAGTTTGCCCCGAAGGTAGCCGGCGCGTTGAAGGACGGCCGTCTGGATGAGGCGATCAAGGTCGCCGACCGTTGCAAGAAGTCGCACCTCGCTGAGGTTGTCACCGCCGGTCTGCAGGAGTTCCGCAGCTTCGGTTCGGGCGGCACCATCACCGAAGAGCAGGTTGAGAGCTCGCAGCGCGCCCTCGAGCGCTCTGAGGCAATCGTTCACGCGAAGCTGAAGCGCGGTCTCGGTGGCCTCGCCACGATCGGTTCGACGGCGCCCTTTATCGGCCTGTTCGGCACAGTGGTCGGTATTTTGAACGCCTTCCAGCAGATCGCCACGCAGAAGACCTCGGGTATCGGCGCAGTCGCCGGTGGTATCTCGGAAGCCCTGGTAACGACGGCGTTCGGCCTTCTGGTCGCCATCCCCGCCGTTATGACGTTCAACTACTTCACCGGTAAGGTGGAAGCGTTCGACGTCGAGATGGACAACAGCTCGAGCGAGCTGGTGGACTACTTCATCAAGCAGAGCCACCGCTAAACCGTTGGAACGTCACCTTCGGGTGATTGCCACGAGCCTTCCTTACTGGAATCATGCTTTGTCTCTCCGGGTACCGCCAGCGAACGGTACCCGGAGGCAAGGCCTCCCAGAAAGATGGCGGTGGAGGCTTACAGATTGGCCTGTTGTGCAAGTGCGGCAAATAGCGCTGCCAGCGGGCGATGAGAGTCCGGTATCAAGATTCGCGCGTTGAGATCAGGATGGAGTAAACGGCATGGGTATCAATAAGCGGGACGAAGGCAAGAAGGTCAACTCCAACATCAACGTGACGCCGATGGTGGACGTGATGCTGGTGCTGTTGATCATCTTCATGGTCATCACACCGATGTTGAACAACAAGGTGAACGTCGACCTGCCGCAGGCGGATGCCGCGGTGGTGATGGAAGACGCCAACAAGGAAGACGCCGTGATCGTGGCTGTAACGCGCGATGGCCGGACGTTCCTGGGTGGAGATCAGGTGACCCTGGACGATCTTGGCGGCAAGATCTCTGCGAAGCTGGAGAACAAGACCAGCAAGCAGGTGTACATGCGCGCCGACGTCCGGGCGAACTACGGCAAGGTGATGGACGCGGTCGACGGCATTCGCGCAGCGGGCGTGAGCCAGCTCGGATTGCTGACGGAGAAGCGCGATACGGATACTCCGCCACCGACGAAGAAGTAGTCTCTGCCTGAGTCGATCAATGGCAGTGTTGAACCTCTAGCGTGACGGCTGGATTGAGAACGATGGACCGGAGGCTTGAGAGCTATCCGGAGTATTAAGGAGAATTACTATGGGAATGGGTGCAGGTCCTTCTGGTGGAGCAGTATCGGAGATCAACGTAACGCCGCTGATCGATGTTCTTCTCGTTTTGCTGATCATCTTCATGGTGATCGTGCCGGTGACCCCGAAGGGACTGGATACACTGGTTCCTCAGCCGCCGAAGAACAAGACCAACGATCAGCCCAATGACCGGACGATCGTCGTCCAGGTGCTGTCGAATGGCGCGGGCGCACCCTCCTACAAGATCAATCAGGACGACTTCAACAAGACGGCGATTGAGCCGAAG
This sequence comes from Granulicella sp. dw_53, assembly GCF_018449545.1. Lineage (GTDB taxonomy): Bacteria > Acidobacteriota > Terriglobia > Terriglobales > Acidobacteriaceae > Edaphobacter. Next base: position 198,889 of record NZ_JAAVUR010000006.1, read on the forward strand.
CTGGTTGAGATCTTCTCGGCGCGGCAGGAGAAGGTCATGTTCGTAAAGGGCGATAAAGATCTGGACTTCAGCAAGGTCGCCGAAGTGATTGACTTCGGGCATCAGGCCGGAGTGGACAATATCGGACTGATTACGCCTCGCGTGGAGTCAGGCCAATAAGTTTTGAGTGATATGAAGCGAGGGCGGCTCGGCACCATGGGTCGCCCTTCGTTTGTTGACGGTTCCCTTTCTACATCAAATCTTTACGTGGTTGGTGTGAAACTTGAAGATGGCAAGCAGCGTCTTGGGTGAGTGGCTTGATTCAGAGATGCTATGCCTTGGCCCTGGCAAATTTAGTCGATGTGTAATGTTCCTTTAGTTTCCGTTGTCGTAAGTCTAGGCATAGATGCTTATATGCCGTTACAATCAATCGGCAAGCCTATAATTGTGAAATACCCGTTTTGCCATACCGGACAGTAAAGTCGCGCCTATTTTGAAGGAGATGACACGCCCCATGAGATTAACCGCACGGATTCCGGTTACGGCCGCTTTGCTGGCTATGCTGCTGGGTAGCACAACCGGATGCAATAAGCTGAAGGCGCGTGATCAGCTCGGCAAAGGTGTGCAGGCGTTCAAGAATGCACGCTATGAAGAGGCCGTCAATCACTTCCAGACCGCGATTTCGCTCGATCCAGACTATTCTCAAGCGAAGCTCTACCTGGCGACCTCCTACTCCTACCAGGTGGTTCCCAACCTGGATACGCCGGAGAACCTGAAGATTGCCCAGAAGGCGATCGATGGATTCAATGAAGTCCTGGCGAAGGATCCGAACGACTTGACCGCGTTGAAGCAGATCGCCTCGATCGACCGCAACATCAAGAAGCTGGACGAGGCGAAAGAGTACGAGAAGAAGGTAATCGCGCTGGCTCCGAATGACCCGGAGGCGTATTACACCATCGGTGTCGTGGACTGGATGCAGTCGTATAAGCAGGCAATTACGATTCTCGCCGCGGACGGTCTGACGGACGACGGAAACGGCAATCCGAAGAAGAGCAAGGGCGCTTGCGAGAAGCTGAAGGCCGCCAACACGGCTACGGTCGCAGAGGGTCTGGAGTTTTTGGAGAAGGCTGTCGATCTCAACAAGACCTACGACGATGCGATGCAGTACCTCAATCTCACCTATCGTCGCAAGGCGGATCTGGAGTGCGGCGACGACGCCGCGCGTAAGGCAGATTTGGCGAAGGCCGATGAGTGGAGCCAGAAGGCGATGGGCGCACGCAAGGCTAATGAATTAGAGAAGGAAAAGAAGAACTCCGGCGGCGTAACAATGCAGTAGCCGTTAGCGGTTCGTTTCGAGAGATGGCCTCCCATATGGGAGGCCATCTTTGTTTTGCGCACGGACTGGCCTAGGAGTGTGAGATAGAATTGCGGCGTGCGCAGACTCATTCAAAAGGTGTTGGTAGCAAATCGCGGTGAGATTGCGCTGCGGGTGATTCGGGCGTGCCGGGAGATGGGACTGCACACGGTAGCGGTCTATTCAGATGCGGACCGCGGGGCGCTGCATGTGTTGCATGCGGATGAGGCGTACCGCCTGGGTCCGGCTCCCGCGACGGAGAGCTATCTGCGGGGCGATCTGATCCTGGAGGTAGCCCGGCGGTCGGGAGCGGATGCGGTCCATCCGGGGTATGGGTTTCTCTCGGAGAATACGGACTTCGCCGATGCTTGTGTAACTGCTGGCGTTACTTTTATCGGGCCGCCGGGCAGTGCGATGCGTCGGTTGGGGTCGAAGACGAAGGCTCGGCAAGCTGCGGACGCAGCGGGAATGCCCCGGGTGCCTGGAAGCGTAACCGGTCTGGCATCGGTGGAGGAGGCCGAGCAGGTCGCTGGGGAGATCGGCTATCCGGTGATGCTGAAGGCGGCCGCAGGTGGGGGCGGCAAGGGGATGCGGGCGGTGCATCGCGCCGAGGAGCTGGCTGGGGCTTTCGTAGCCGCGAGCAGCGAGGCGGAGAGGAGCTTCGGATCGGGTGAGGTGTACCTGGAGAAGCTGATCGAGCGGCCCCGGCATATCGAGATCCAACTCATGGCGGACGACTATGGCGCGTGCATCTACCTCGGCGAGCGGGAGTGCAGCGTCCAGCGCCGGCACCAGAAGGTCATCGAAGAGGCTCCATCGGCAGTGGTGAGCGAGGATCTACGGCGGCGGATGGGAGAGGCAGCGGTGCGGCTGGCGCTGTCCGCGGGGTACATCAATGCGGGGACGGTGGAGTTTCTGGTGGATGCGGAGGAGAACTTCTACTTCCTGGAGATGAACACGCGGCTGCAGGTGGAGCACCCGGTGACGGAGATGGTCACGGGGTTAGACATGGTGCAGATGCAGTTGCGGGTCGCGAGCGGGGAGCCCCTGGGTATCCGGCAGCAGGACGTGAGGCTGCGGGGACATGCGGTGGAGTGCAGGATCTATGCGGAGGATCCGGAGAACAGCTTCTTCCCATCGCCCGGAAGGATAACGCAGTTGGTGCAGCCGGGTGGCCCCGGGATACGCGAGGACTGCGGTGTATACGCGGGATGGGTGGTGCCTTTGGACTATGACCCAATGCTGTCGAAGCTGGTAGCGTACGGCGAGACGCGGGAGATCGCGATCGACCGGATGTTGCGTGCCCTGGACGAGTATGTGGTGGGCGGGATCAAGACGAATATCTCCCTCTTTCAGCGCATCCTAAGGGACGAAGATTTTCGGGCTGGACGAATCGATACGGGGTATCTTGAACGGCTTTTGGAGTCCGATCCTCTGGTTGAGGCTGGCGACGTTCCTGAGGATATAGTGGCGGCTGCGGCTGCGCTCTTTTCCGCCGTGGCTACGCAGCGCGAACCTGTTGCCGTCACGGTGCAGGAGAGTCGATGGGGGCTGTCCGCCCGCCGGGAGGGATTGCGGGCATGACGGTATGGCTGGAGGTCGAGGGGAAGCAATGTAAGGTCGAGCTCCCCGAGGGGCTGCGCGATGGCGGGACGGGGGAGTGCGTCGTAGACGGGAGAGCTCTGGGGGTAGATGTAAGTGTTTTGCAGTCCGGCGTGATCTCGTTGCTGGTGGGCTCGGGCCGACAGTACCGATGCGTGCTGGATGGCGACACGATTGTGATCGGAGGAAGGCGGTATGGATTCAGGGTGGAGGATCCACGATCGCTGAAGGGACGAAGGGGCGGGGCAGCCGGAAGTGCGGGGCCGCGTGCGGTGAAGGCTCCCATGCCGGGACGGGTTGTGCGGGTGCTGGTCGGCGTGGGGGATGAGGTCGCAGAGCATCAGGGAGTGGTGGTGATCGAGGCGATGAAGATGCAGAACGAATTGAAGTCTCCGAAGGCCGGGCGAGTGGTGAAGGTGCCGGCGTTGGTGGGTGAGACCGTACAGCAGGGAGATGTGCTGGTGGTGGTGGAGTAGGCCGTTTTGGGATCTGGATTCGTGAGTTTCTGATGCCCCGGACGAATGTTCTTTTGAAGATGTTGGGCCAGCGCTACAATCCTGAGCAGTTCCAAAAGACAACACTGTAGCGCCGATATCCGTGACAGCCATTGTGCAGATGGGAGATGGGATGAGCGACAACGTGGCGATGGTGGAAGGGGCCGCCGATAGGCCCGCAGGACGTGAGGGATTGAGCCAGGTAGAGCGATTGGCCGATGTATTCGTCGCGCCCTCGAAGACGTTTCAAGATATACGGCGCAACGCGAGCTGGTGGTTGCCGTATCTCTTCATGTCGTTGCTGGCGATTCTGTTCTCGTATGTGGTGTTGAGTAAGATTGGCTTGCCTACCTTAATCGATGGGGTGATTCATCAATCGGCCTCCTTGGAGGAGCGTCTGGCGAGCAGCACACCGGAGCAGGCCGCGACGATCCGTCACAGCATGGAGATGCAGTTCAAGTTCATGTATGTCGCCCCGGTGTTCATGCTGATTGGAGGCGCGGTGTGCGCGGGGATCTTGCTGGCGACGGCGAACTTCGCGTTTGGAGGAAGAGCCACCTACAAGCAGATGCTGGCGGTTTGGTTCTATGGGGCTCTGCCGTTGTCGATTACATCACTGCTAACCATTGTGACGGTGTTCGCGGGCATGTCGGGGGAATCGTTCAACATCAAGAACACAGTAGGCACGAATGTCGGGTACTACCTGATGAATGGGGATACCCCGCACTGGCTGGTGACGCTGTTGAGCTCAGTGGATCTCCTGGCGATCTGGGTGGCGGTGCTGTTGACGATCGGCATATCTACAGTGGCAGGAATCAAGCGTGGAGCTGCGGCAGTGACGGTCTTCGGATGGTGGGGACTGTGGGTCTTGATTCAGACCGGGCTCGCGGCGTTTACGGGATGAGGGGAGATCCCTCACTCATCCCGCATCAGTTTGGACGGATCGACGGCAAGCGCTCGGCGGGCAGGAATAGCGGACGCCACAATGCCCAGCAGCGCCATCGTGAGTACAGCACCAACCACTACTATCGGATCGCTCGGATTCGCCTGATACACGATCTGTCCCAGCAGGCGGCGGCCTAAGATTCCCGCCAGCAGACCTACCACCGATCCAACGCCGAGCAGCACAATGGGACGGCCGACGGCGGCGCTCATCACTTCGATCTTGCGTGCGCCCAATGCCACACGGATTCCCAGCTCCTTCATGCGCCGGCTCACGCTGTACGCTGCCATGCCGAAGATGCCTGTCACCGCCAGCATCGCCGCCAGCAGACCCATCACTCCCAACGCCACGGTTGCCGCGAGTGCCGGGAACAACTCGCCCGCAAGCGAATCGGACCAGCTTTGCACCATCAAGGGTACATTCGGTGCGATGCCGCTCAGTGTGCGTTGCAGCGCCGCCGTCATCTCGCTCGGCGCCCGCTGTGATCGCACCACAAAGACCATATCGCCAACCCCGTCCTGCGACGACGGCAGATAGGCGGCTGGCTGCGGAGCCTCTTGGAGATCGTGGTACTTACCGTCCTGCGCTACGCCGACTACCTCCGTCAAGTGGTTCGACAGGATAAAGCGCTCCCCGATCGCAGAAGCTTCGCCCCACATCTTTCGCGCAAAGGTCTCGTTCACCACGGCGACATACGGCGTCTTTGTCGTGTCCTGCCATGAGACATCGCGTCCGCGCAGCAGCCGAATGCCCGCAGTCGCAAGGTATCCCGGCGACATCCGATACACGTACGGAGCCAGCACAGCGTTGTTCAGCTTGAAATCGGTTGCCCCAGGCGGAAAGATCGGAGTTCCGTGGATGCCGCCGGTCATAGGTGTCTGGCTCACCATACCCGCGGCGGTCACGCCAGGGATGCTCCGTGCCGCCTCTAGCACCGCCTTCTGCCTCTCCAACGTCGCGTCAGTCCCAAGTGCCGCGTCGCTTGCTTGTCCCGTATCGGTCAGGTCCATAGAGACCAGCATCGCCCCTTGCGGTTGGATACCCAGCGGCGCATGCAGCGCCCGCACCATGCCACGCACCGCCACCAAAGAGGCCGTGACCAGCAGCGTGCAGACGGCAATCTGCACACCCAGCAACACGTCTCGCAGGGCAAACCTGCGCAGTTGCATCGATTCCGCCGGCCCACCCTTCATCATCTGCAAAGGACTGCTGCGCCAAACCTGCAACGCCGGAACCATCCCACATAGCAGGGCGCTTCCCAGCGTCAACGCCAGGCCGACAAGATATACACGCGCATCGACACTGACCGTCAACTGACCAGCGAACAGAGGCGACCGATTCAGCGCACCCAGCAGCAAGTACGCCGTCCCCAGTCCCGCCGCTCCTCCCATCAGCGATACCATCACCGCCTCAATCAGCAACTGCCTTACCATCCGCCAACGACTCGACCCGAGAGCCACACGCAGCGCCAGCTCCCGGCTGCGATCCGCCGCGCGTGCGGCAAACAGACTTGCAAGGTTGGCACACGCCGCACCCAGCACTAGCAACGCCAGCGCAGTCACACTCAGGAGAAATCCGCGAATCACATCGCCCTCGTCGCCTCGAAGCCCGGGGTGGATCAGTCGAAGCTCCTGTCCGTCGTCGGTCTGCGGATACTCCTTCGCTAACTGAGCCGCAATCGCATTCAGATCTTCCGTCGCCTGCTGCTGCGTCACTCCGGGCTTGAGCCGGCCAATCACCGTCACCGCGATGGCCGTCCGGCTGTGTAAAGAGTCCCATCCTTCCACCTGCTGCTCGTTCACCATGGGCAGCCAGTAGTCCGGCCAGTGAAACTTCTCCGTGCCCTGGAACTCGGGCGGCGCCACGCCCACCACGGTGAATGGATGCTTATCCATCTCCACCGTCGCTCCGATGATTCCAAGGTCGGCATGAAAAGTCTTCCGCCACAGCGCATCGCTCAACACTACATACGGCGCTGAGTTGGGGCCATGCTCGTCCGTCTCATGAAAGAAGCGTCCAACCTCCGGACGCACCCCAAGTAGATCGAAGTAGTTTCCAGTAACCTCATAACCTGAGATCTTCATCGCCGCGTTCGCACGCCAGTTCAACCGTGCGTTCGAATATCCATAGAACCCGGCCATTCCGCTGAAGGTGGTGTTTCGCCGCCGAAGATCTTCAAACGCAGGATACGACGTCGTCAGCAACCTTCCGCTCATCCACGTCTTATGGCGAATCTGATACAGGTTCTGTGGGTCGCTTACGTTCAACGGGTGCAGCAGCACCGCATTCAGCACTCCGAAGACCACGACGTTTGCTCCGATGCCCAGCATCAGCGTAATCAAAGCGACGGCCGCAAACGCGGGAGACTTGCGAAGCACACGAGACGCATACCGTACGTCCAGCAAGAGATTCTCTACTGATGGCAGGCCCTTCTCGGAGTGGTAGTGCTCGCGAACGGCCTCCACCGCTCCGAAGCTTAGGCGAGCCTCACGACGAGCCCGCTCGGGAGTCATGCCGGCGCGGATGTTCTCCTCAGCCTGGGCCGCCAGATGTGACTCCATCTCTTCTCTGAGGCGCTCGTCGTCGTGGCGCATGGTCGTGAAGTTCAGAAGACGCGTGAAGAACCTGGTCAGCACTCTCATGCCAGATCCTCCGCTTTCATCTCAAAGAAGCGGGCGATGATCGCAGCTGTCTTCTCCCAATCGAGTCGTTCGGCCTCCAGCAACTTGCGTCCAGCGCGTGTCAGCCGGTAGAAGCGCGCTCGGCGATTACTCTCCGAGGCACCCCACTCCGATGCGATGGCGCCCTCCTGCTCCAGCCGAAGCATCAGGGGATAAAGCGTGCCCTGATTGACCGAAAGCAGCTCACCGCTAATCTGCTCGATGCGTCGCGCTATGCCGTATCCGTGCAGCGGCCCCAACACGTCGAGGGTCTTCAATACCATGAGGGCCAGCGTTCCCTGCTGGACATCCTTCTTCTGTCTCATGCGGCTTCGTCCTGTGTGACATTCATTTGGCTTACCAACAGGAGAATGCCACAACTCTATTGGGAAAGCAACAGGAGCGCAATCGTGCGATACGCTCAGGCTGAGGCAAACCCCACTGTGGCAGAGTTATTTACAGGGGATGTTGTTCAGGCTGAAATTTGTAGGGACATGGTTCTCGCCGGTGTACGTGGCATTGAAGCCGATGGCGGCCTGTTCGCCGGAGGAAGCGATAGAGTCATTCCAGGTCTCGTTCGTGAGGGTGACAGAGGTACCGTTCTGGGTATAGCGCGCGTTCCAGAGCTGGGTGATCTTCTGTTGTCCATCGAAGGTCCAGGTGAGAGCCCAGCCATGGATGGGAGTGGAGCCAACGTTCTGGATGGCGACGCCAGCAGTGAAGCCGGTCTTCCAGTCCTTGAGGTTGGTGTAAGTGATGTGGCATTGGATCGGAGCGAGGACGGCGGTCGCCGATGAGATCGTGGCCGCAGGTTGAGGTCCAGGGATGGGGGTCGCAGTCTGCAGCGGCTTCGAACTTACTGTCTTGGACGAGGCCTGGATGGTGGCGAGGGCGCTCTGGCGCGTAGTGCTGCTGAGGGCGTCGTAGGTGGGGGTGAGGATGCCGTAGCGGTCGGAGCCGTTGAGGGTCCAGTAGGTCCAGCCGATGCGAGGGTTCTCGACGAGGAAGTGAAGGAGGCTCTGGAACCAGCGGGATTCGAGGGCTTCGGCGTCCGTCGGAGTGCCGGTCTGGGGGAGCGAGACGCCAAACTCGCCCAGCCAGACGGGAGCGATCTCCTGCTGGGCGATGAAGGCCCAGTGACGGGTCCAGACCGCGGCGAGCGAGGCGTCTGACATCTCAGGGGTGAACCAGCGCTGCGTGGCCTCGACGGGGCCGTAGTCATGGGCGGAGTAGACCAACTGGTGGGGAACGTTAAGCCGGACCGGAGCCGTACGGACTCCCATAAGGTTGCCGCCCCACCAGTAGGAGTCATCTTCGACCGTGTCGATGCCCTCGACGAAGACCAGGAGATGGGGGTTGATGGCGAGCACAGCGTTGCCCGCCCGCTCAGCGGCGAAGCGCCAGTCGTTGGGTCCGCCACAGCCCCAGCAGGCTCCTCCTTTGGAGGCGTTGTGGGGCTCGTTGCGCAGGTCGAAGCCGACGACGGTAGGGCTGGAGGCGTAGCGGCGGGCGAGCATCCGCCAGTCGGCGATCCAGGCGGCTTCGGGATAGGCCTGCGTAAACCAGAGCCCCGACAGGCCGGTGCCGTCGCCGGCCTCGGAGCGGTGGTTGTCGAGGATGACCTTGAGACCTTGCGAGCCAGCATAGGCGACGATCTTATCCAGGATCTGGAGCCCGTTGAGGCCCTTGAGATCGCTGTTGATAGGGCCATTGGCGTTGCTGAACTTGATATCGACCGGGATGGAAGGAGTCTCGACCATCTGGTTCGAGAGGGGGATGCGGAGGGCGTTGTAGCCGTTGCGCTTGATGATCTGGAGGATCGTGCGGTAGTCCTGGAAGTCCAGACCGCCGGCGACGGCCTTGGTGGTCTCGAAGCCGTACCAGTTGACGCCAGCGATGCGGACAGGGCGATTGGAAGCGTCGAGGATCTGGCTGCCGCGCGTGTGCCAGAAGCCTTCGCCGGGGGGGGACGTCGATGCCGACGCGAGAGGGTGGAGCAGCAGGATCATCCACAGCGCCAGCATGCTATACGCGATCTTCAGCATGATGGGAGCATACGCTAGGCTGGTGCGGCGAATTCGTCGGGAGAGCAAAGCCTCTAGCTGGCGAGATCGAAGCCGTGCGCGAGTTTGGGGACGATGACGCGGCAAAGAACGAGGCAGCAGATCTCGCAGACCTGGGCCACCGGAAAGGCTCCGGCTACTCTGGGTGCGGGGTGGGAGACGCGTCGCCGGGATTGCAGGGATGAGGATTGGATGCTCATGACTGATGTTGTTGCAATGCAGCTTCCAAACGCAGGGTTTATGGCGAGATCGTGTAAGACCTTTGTTTGTAGTGAAGATTGCCGCAGGCGAAGGAGTCGTCGAGCGCTGAAGAGGAAATGATTTTCCTAAGGGAAACTGAATAGCGTGATCGCCACCACGAGAGAGAGCCTGCACCAGCCCCAAAGGCAGAGCAGACGCCAAAGTACAATCGGGGCATGATTGCGCATCTTCGCGGAACAGTTTTAACCAAGGCTCCTAACCATGCGGTGGTGGAGTGTAGCGGGGTGGGGTACGAGGTAAGTATCTCTGTTGCGACGTTCACGGATCTCCCGGCGGAGGGCGCGGAGGTAGCGCTGCACGTCTACACCAACGTCCGGGAGGACCAGATCGCGCTCTTCGGCTTCAGCGACCTGCAGGAGAAGCGGCTCTTCGAGCGGCTCATCGGTGTGAGCGGGATCGGGCCGAAGCTGGCGATCACCGTGTTGAGCGGAATCTCCTCCGAGCGGCTCGTAGGGGCCATCCGCGGGAACGACCTGGCCATGCTGACGAAGATTCCGGGGATCGGGAAGAAGACGGCGGAGCGCGTCGTGTTGGAGCTGAAGGACAAGCTGGACGACCTGGCAGCGGTCTTCGTCAGCGGAACGACCGGAATGGTGGCGCCCACGCCGCTGCGCTTTGGAGTCGCCGGAGAAGACGCACTCTCGGCGCTGGTGAACCTGGGCTATCCGCGGCCGACGGCTTTGAAGGCAGTGGAGACGGTGCTGGAGAAGCATCCGGAGCTGGCACGCGACTTCGAGGCGCTCTTTCGTGCCGCGATGGGGACCGTGCGGTAGGTAACTTCGTTATTTGTAAAATTATTGATCGATTGTTGAGAATGAGGGCCTCTGGCTGCCGTAGAGTTGCGGTGAGGAAAAACCCATGTCTCGAATCGCGCGGATACTGATTGTCCTACTGGTGGTTGGTGTTGGGGTGGGAGAGGCGAAGGACCGCGGGCCTGAGCGGATTCCGATCGTCTTCGTGCATGGCAATGGGGACGACGCCGCGAAGTGGATCGGAACCATATGGCTCTTCGAGTCGAACGGCTACCCGGCGAACCGGCTGTACTCGATCCGGTTCACCAATCCCCAGGCGCGTACAGACGATACGAAAGAAGAGCCCTTCCGCTCGTCAACGAGCGACGCGGCGAAGCAGTTGCGCGAGTACGTCGCCCAGGTAATCGCGGAGACGCATAGCCAGAAAGTCGCGCTGGTGGGCAGCAGCCGCGGTGGGATGACGATTCGGAACTACCTGATGCACGGCGGAAGCGCAAGTGTGGAGTATGCGGTGCTGTGCGGAACTCCAAACCATGGGGTGATGGCGACGGACGAGAACCTGAACGGCGAGTTCAACGGAAAGGGCCCGTATCTGCAAGCGCTGAACCACCCGGGAACCGACGGCGAGGAGGTCGTCGCAGGCGTGAAGATGATGACGCTGCGAAGCGACTCCCTGGACAAGTATGCGCAGCCGACAGGCATCGGGCTGGGTATGCCGCAGAGGATGACGGGCATAGGCTACGACGGCCCAGCTTTGAAGGGCGCGGAGAACGTCGTCCTTGCGGGGCTGGACCATCGGGAGCTGGCCTTCCAACCGCGTGCCTTCGCGGAGATGTACCGCTTCATTACGGGCGGCGCCCCACGAACTCTGTCGGTGACGCCGGAGAAGGCTCCGCGAATCTCCGGGCTGGTCACTGCCTTTGCAGGGCCCATAGCGACGAATCAGTCGTTGGCTGGAGCGCATCTGCGGGTCTATGCAATCGGTGGAGACGGAGCGCAGGGCACGCCTGTCTATGAGATAACGACGACGGCGGATGGCAAGTGGGGACCGATGCGCGCTGCCCCCGGGAAGGAGTATTGCTTCGCCCTCGAGTTCGAGGGAAGGCATGTGCGCTACTACAAGGCTCCGATTCCGCGTTCGACAGCGCTCTTGAACCTTCGCTTTAAACCCGCTCCAGCGGAGCCAGAGCTGCAGGCGCAGACGCGCTATGTCCTGATTGAACGGCCCCAGGGCTACTTCTCGCGGGATCGCGACCCCGTGCTGATCGAGGGGAAGGTAGCGCCGGAGGAGCCGGGCGGACTGCCGCTTCGAGACGCGTTTCTCGCTGCGGTCGCAGGGGACGGCACGAAGGTAAGCCTGCGCGGAGAGGCGATGGTAGTGCGAGGGTCCAGCGACCTGGGCAAGGATCTGCCGATCGTTGATTTTCTCTGGTGAAGTGATTCGTTGAAAACAGGAAGGCTCGCCTCGTGCGGGCCTTCTCTCTTTTAAAGAGTCGCCGTAATGAGGAACAGCATTGGAGAAGGCGGTGGTAGGCCCGAGATTAAATCGAGCGGAATGGAGGGCGGTCCGTCTGTCTCTATGAAGAGCATTTATGGCGGCGATTGAGATGGTGGGTTTGCGGTGCCCGGTGGCGGAGGAGTCGAAGGTAGAGCTCGACGTCGTGGCGCTGGTATCGCAGTATTCGGGGTTGCTCTACCGTGTGGCGTTCTCGATTCTGCGCAATGCGGCGGAGGCAGAAGACGCGGTGCAGGATGCGTTTCTTCGGGTGATGCAGCACCAGAGCAAACTCGCCGAGGTACGCGACCCACGAACGTGGTTGATACGGATCGTGTGGAACCTAGCGCTGGATCGCAAGCGGCGGATAACGCCGGAGCAGATGGACGACGCGCTGGCGGCGACGATGGTCGCCAGGGGACTGGGAGCGGACGAGCGGATCGTCGAGGCGCGAAGGATGGCGGAGGTCTTTGCCGCGATCGACAAGCTGCCGAAGCGAGAGCGGGAGGCGCTGCTGCTCTCGGCGATCGAAGAGTTGAGCACGGCAGAGATCGCAGAGGTCGTAGGGCGTAGCGAATCGAGCATAAGGGCCTTGCTGTTTCGAGCCAGAGGACGGCTGCGGGAACGGTTGGATTCGGCACGGACGAGAGGAGGGGAGCGATGAGCGAGCAGCAGGATGCGAGGATCGAAGCAGCGTTGAACGTGCTGCGAGAGGCACAGGCCCCGGAGGGGCTGGAGGCGCGGATACTGGCGGCGGTGCGGACGCGAGAGGCGGAGCGCTCCTCGTCCCGGTTGGTCGCGGCACCGGGTTGGCTTTGGAGCGGAGCCGCTGTCGCGACGCTTGCGATCGTCGCCTTGCTGGTTGCGGTTGAGGCCCACCGCTTCCACTATGAGACCACGCAGTCGAAGCGGCGCGTGGATGCCGTAAGGCCGTTGGCACCGGTAGTCGCGAAGGAAGTTAAGGTCGAGCAGTCGCCGTCCAGGCCTTCCATCCGAGTGGAGAAGAAGCCAACTGTGCTGCGGGTCGCGAAGGTTCGTAGTGAGGACTCACTGGCGATGCAGGAGATGCTCGCTCCGAGTTCGCTGGCGCCGCCCATGCCTTTGACGGAGCAGGAGCGCCTCCTACGGCGCGTAGTCTACAAGGGAAATCCGACGGAGCTGGCGATGTTGAATCCCGCGATACGTGCCATGCGGAACGCGGATGAGAAGGCCGACGTTCAGAGATTTTTTGGAGCACCGACGAAAGAGGACAACGAATGAAGTCGAACACCGATGGAAGAGGGCGATGGAGTATGAGATCTGCGAACTGGATCCTTGGAGTGGCTTTAGCCTTGGCCCTGGGGGAACCCGGCGCATGGGCGCAGACGGAGACCGCCACAGCCAAGCTGAGCCCGGATACAGTTCAGAAGACCTTCTACCTCAACAACGTCTCGCAACAGGACGCGACCGAGGTCATAACGACTCTTCGCAATATGCTGGACCCCCGTGTGAAGATCTTTCCGGTCACGAACCAGAACGCAATCGTCCTGCAAGCCACTCCGGATCAACAGGCGCTCGCGCAGAAGCTGCTGAATGACCTCGACCGCCCCAAAAAGACCTACCGCCTGACATACACGGTGACTGAGCTGGATAGCGGCAAGCGTATCGGGACGCAACACTTCGCCATGATCGTGGTCGCAGGACAACGGACAGTCCTGAAGCAGGGCAGCAAGATCCCAGTGATCACCGGAACCTACACCTCTGGCAACACCTCCTCGCAGAACCAGGCGACGTACCTCGACGTAGGAATGAACTTCGACGCCTCCCTGGAAGAGTTCGCCAATGGAGTGCGCCTGCGTACGAAGGTGGAGCAATCGAGCGTAGCGGAGGAGAAGTCCGGACTAGGTGCGCAGGATCCGATCATCCGGCAGACCGTTCTGGAGGGCACCTCGGTCCTATCGCCGGGCAAGCCGCTGATCTTAGGATCGGTGGATATTCCGGGCAGCACCCGGCACCTGGATGTCGACGTGGTGATGGAACAGGTGCGCTAAAGGTCTAAGGCAAAAGAGAGTGGCCCCGGCATCCTGTTTGGGATGCCGGGGCCATTTGAGTTTGCAGACGGCCCGTAAGCCGAATTCTGTTTTAGACGATCATTCCTCTACGCGACGCATTACTGCGGCGCTTTAGCAACCTACCCGCAGGTTTCGGCTTCGGCTTCGAGCTGACGCTCTTGCAGATCTCTTCGCCTGGGCGCATCGGGCCGATACGCACTATCCGCCTGAAGAGGAGCGGCTAGTTCCCTGCCTATTTGGTCTTGCTCCGTGTGGGGTTTACCCTGCCGCCGACATTACTGCCGGCGCGGTGCGCTCTTACCGCACCTTTTCACCCTTACCTTCCGTTCGCTTGCACGACCGGCTTGGCGGTATCTTCTCTGTTGCACTGGCCGTCCAGAGGTCTTGAAACCTCCGTCCCGGACGTTATCCGGCACACTGCCCTGCGGAGTTCGGACTTTCCTCCCCCTCATGACGCCTTGCGGTGCGTGAGGCAGCGATCATCCAGCCGTCTGCAGGTCTAGTGTAGCGCAGAGAGCACGGTCCAAGTCTCGGAAGGCGCTCAAGCCGGAGTCTTCTCCAAAGCATATTGACGGCAGTGCTGCAGGTAAGCGGCCTCATGGCTGGCGGCAAGCTCGACGACGCTGCTCCAGATCCAGGACGGTGCATTAAGGGTCTTGGAGCGGGACCGGGTAAGCTCCGCGGCCCAGGCTTGGCGTGTAGGCTGATCCATCTGCCGGGCGTGGGCCTTGCCTACCACTCCTGCAAAGAGATTGGCCGCCGCGATCGCCTCGCCCTGGGTAAGCCGCTCCATCTCGAACTTGAGGTCCTGCGGCATCAACTCGCGGAGGACCACCGAGTGGGACTCCACAGGACTGACCTGGAACTGCGCGGCCAGCATACGTTCGCCGAGAAAAGGAGACAACGCCTTGGCTCCCGTGACGATTCGTTCCGCGTTGTTCCGAGGCATTGCGGCATCTTTCGCGCGGGGTGCCGCCGCTTTGACCGCCTCCTTGATGTCAACGATGCAGAGCCCATTGCCATGCCGCTTGCCGATGCCAGCCAGAACGGCGAAGCGAAGACGGCCAAGCGAGCTGCATCCCTTCATCCAATAAGCGGCGTCGAGAACCTGAACCACGTCATGGTCGTCGCGGGCTTTCAAGCTGGTGATAAGGCGGCGAACCTCCTCCTGCGAGAAGAGTCGCTCGATCTCGCGGCGCTCCGCGGCAGAGAGCACCCAGAAGCGAGAGCCGAGTGGAATGTGCGGAGTAACGTCTTCGATGCGCTCCTCCGCAAGATGACGCCACTTGCGGTTGAGCGCCTGCTTCATCACCAGGTGAACCGGGGCGACGTCCTTCTCGGTTACTTTGGAGCCTCTGCGAAGCAGCGCCTGCTTATAGCCCAACACAACCTGCTCGATCATCAGCGCGGTAGTGACGCCCGGCAGATCGGAGCTGCGAGCCGCCATCGCAAGCGAGAGGCTAAGACGGATAAGATCGTGCGCGGGGTTGCCAATGACGGTCTGGTCGAGGTCGCGAATCTGAATTTCGATCTTTCCCGTGGAGCTCGCGACCGGCCCGAGGTTGCCTATGTGGCAATCACCACATATCCAAACCGGTGGACCGTCAGGCACCAGGCACGCGGCCGAAGCTGAGTTGAGCCACTCGTAAAACTTGATGGTGTTACCCCTCACGTAAGCATGGGCAGACTGAGCCATCTTCAATCTGCGCCTTTGCGTGAGAATTGCTTGTCTCGAAAAGGGCCGTACAGTGCTGGTTTTAGAGTAGTTCGTGATCATTGTTGTAACTTCGATCGCCGCTTTTGTAAGTGGTCAGTAGGTAGGATCAAAAAATTAATCTCTGGAATAAGAAAAAAAGTAACAACGAGCATGCCAGATAGATGGAACCTGCATCGTATCGGTTGCAGTGGTTACAAAATCAAATTTTTGAGGTGGGTCATGAGTGTAGGAACGATGGATGAGTTGTTCGTGGATGAACTGAAAGACTTGTACTCGGCAGAGAAGCAAATTACGAAGGCGCTGCCGAAGCTGGCCAAGGGAGCTACCTCTGAGGAGTTGAAGATGGCGTTCCAGAGCCATCTCGAAGAGACCAACGGACAGATCGCACGTCTCGAACAGATCTTCGAGATCCTGGGCAAGAGCCCCAAGGGAAAGACCTGCGTCGGCATGAAGGGCGTACTCGAAGAGGGATCCGAGATGCTCGAAGACACCGAAAAGGGCGAGGTGCGGGATGCCGGCTTGATCTCCGCGGCACAGCGCGTCGAGCACTACGAGATGGCCGGTTACGGTTCAGCGCGCGACTTCGCCAAGCTGCTCGGCCAAAGCGAGATCGCCGCACTGCTCGATGAAACCCTCGCAGAGGAGAAGGCCGCGGACAAAAAGCTGACCGGAATCTCCAAGCAAGTGAACGTAGCGGCGAAGCAGGCTTAGTCGCCGTAGCTGTTTGTTTTGTTATTGCAGCAAGAAGGGCCGCCCTGATGAGGCGGCCCAATTTTTTGCCTACGATTAGATGGTGGTCAGATAGCGCTCGGCAGGGTGGTTGCGCCCGAGATTGGGGCGAAGCGCGAGGCGTGCCGTCTCGAAGTTCTGCCAGTCGGAGGCGTCAGGCAGCGATGGCATGGTGATGAGCTCCTGCTGGTCAAGGCCAACCAGCGCCGCGTCCACCATCTCTTCAGGGGACATCACCCACGATTGAGGAAGATTCTCGACCGGCTGGCCGGCCTTCGCCCAGAACTGAGTGCTGGTAGGTCCGACGATGACCGCCTGGAACCGAAGACCCTTATCCGCAAGCTCCGAGTGCAGCGACTGAGTAAGGGAGAGCACGTAGCTCTTGCTTCCGCTATAGACGCCGTTGAGGATCTCCGGAGCAAGCGCGGCGATAGAAGAGATGTTGATAATGAGGCCGTTGGCGCGCTGGACAAAGCCAGGCAGCACAGCGAGAGTGAGGCTGGTGAGGGCCGTGACATTGAGCTGAATCATGCTCTCCATCGCCTCCATGTTGGAGTCGACAAGTTTTGCTGTAGCTCCCACGCCAGCATTGTTGACGAGCGCGGAGATGGAAGCGTCGCTGCGAAGACGTTGCGCAACCCGTTCAACATCTATGGGATGAGTGAGGTCAGCGGGAAGCGTGTCGACGCTACGGCCGGTCTTGGCGGTAAGCGCGGTGGCGAGCTCGGTGAGCCGCTGCTGATCGCGGGCGACGAGAATCAAGTCGTAGCCCCGGCGCGCCAGGCGGTCAGCGTAGACGGCTCCGATGCCTGTAGAGGCTCCGGTAATAAGTGCGGTTCCTTTGTGATTGGTAGTCATAGCGTCCTCTTTAGTTCGAAATTTTCTGGGTTATCAGTTCGCCCAATACTTAGAGTAGACCGGTTGGTTAGTAGATTCGAAAAGTTCATATATTTCTAAATGAGGAGAGCATCTCTCTGTGGATTCTGTGGAAAGCACGGGCAGGAGGTCTCGCCCTGCCCTTTTACGACTACTTTTTGAGGAGAATATCGAAGATATAGTGGCGGAAGGTCCGGAGCGGCTCCAGCGATTGCTCCGCCTTCATACGCACCAAGGCGCCCTCCCAGGCGTTGAGGATAAACCCGGAAGTCTCGGACGGCTTGAGAGAGGCCGGAAGTTCGCCACGGGCTTCGGCTTCGCTCAGCACAGCGGCAAGGGCTCCCTGCCAGTAGACGAAGGTCTCGCCGAGAACAGATTGCAGGCGAGGAATATGGTCGGCGACCTCGATGCTGAGGTTGCCGAGGAGGCAGCCGCACAGTGTCTTCGCCCGCTCGTAGATAGCGGTCTGAGCGTCGAAGTAGGCGCGAAGCCGCTGCAGAGGAGGCTCGCTGGAGCTCAACAGGATGGGCTCCCTGAGGGCCGTCTCATTCGCGACATAGCGTTGAATGACCTCGACAGTAAAGGCCTCTTTGCTGGGGAAGTAGTGGTAAAAAGAGCCTTTAGGCACGCCCGCCATGTCGAGGATCTGCTTGACGCCGGTGGAAGCGTAACCGGTCGAGTGCATCGCTTGAAGGCCGATTTCAATAAGGTGATCGCGAGTATTTGCTGTTGCCATAACAATTAATAGACTGGTCCGCTACCACTTTCGATTCAAGCATCAGGTTCGGGCCCCAGCAACGCCCCAGGAACGCCCCAGACTCGCCCGGCAGCCGATAGCCTTCGGAGGGCCTAAAAGGTCAGTTGGACCGAGAGCTGGACAGCGCGCGGCGGCACAAAGTGCGTCCCGCTAAAGGTCGAAAGGAAGTTATACAGGGCGACCTCGTTCGCGGCATTGATCACGGTAGCCCGCACGCCCAGAGTGGCATGCTCGAAGTGATGGAGCCCGTCATCCCCCACGGACAGATCGATCAGCGTCCGCGGAGACACGCGCACAGCGTTACGATCCGCGTCGTACGTGCCCGGAGCAGGAATGCGAATACGATCGGTCGCAAAGGCAGCCGGCCCGCAACTGCGAATAGCATGGGTCGGGGTAGCGCGGTCCGCACCGCAGTGGAGCCCGATCTGGGACTGCTCATCCGGCGTTAGGGCCAGAGCCTCGGTGTGGGTGGGAACCGTGTCCGGAAGCGCAAGACCGCTGTTGTAGCGCCACACCGCTCCGGCCCAGAGGCGATGCCTCCCCAGAACACGCCGTGGAAAATCGTACCGAAAGTTCGTGGTCTGTTCGAACTCCTCGCCATGATCGATGCGAAAGACCGGGCTGGACGGAGCAGGGTTGAAGATCAGGCCCCCAACCTCCGGTGTAAAGAAGCGCGAACGGACGTGACCCATAACACTGGAGACATTAAATCCGTGGAGATCGCTGACTGCAAGCCGGACGGCAAGGCCATCGATCTTGGACTTCCGCCACGCCACGGAGAACGTAATAGGAGTATTGAAGAGCGTATCGAAGTCGAAGGCAGTATGGGTGAACTTCCAGTAGTAGTCGGCGTCGACCGTGACGTGGGAGCCAAAGGACTGGGCAACGCCAACGTTGAACTGGTTCCGTGTACCCGGACGAACCGGCTCAGAGCGAAACGCCGCAAAAGGGTTGCCGGTGCCGACACCCGTATCTCCTGCGCCAGACTCGTTGGCGAAGATAAGGTTCTCGTTATAAGGAGTCTCATAGAGCCGCGCATAGGAGAGGCGAAGCAGAGTGCGAGTAAATGGAGTCCTCCAGCCCGCCCCAAGACGAGGAGCCAACTGGCGTCCCCGGCTAAGACCGTCGTAGATGTCATAGCGTAGACCTGCGCTAAGCAGCAGATCGCCGAGATGAACCTCATCCTGCGCATAGAAGGCGGTCTGGACGATATCGGCGGACTTATCGAAGTGATACAGCCCGCCCCCGCGCGTGAGGTCGTAAGGGAGAAGCGCGGGCAGATAGGCAGGGTTAGATAGAAGGCCCACGGCAGTGCAGTCCCCTGGACTGCGGATACCAGGAGCAGCCGCCGCACCTCCGGCTGTGGTCATGCAAGGGGAGTTGTAGACAGGATCAGTCAGCGCCAGAGAGAAGCGCTCATGCAGCAAAGTATGGGTATAGGTGCCGCCAACCTTAGCCGTATGCGGGCCGTGAATATAGAGCGCCTGGGCATGGAGACCAGTGTTCGTAAGGGTGCGGTCCTGCGCCATCGTAGCGGTGAAATCGGCAAGAGGATCGGCGGAGGGCACATACTCGGCACGGTCGTGGCGCAGGAACGGAGTGAAGGTAAGCAGCAGACTGGGGCTAACCGTATGGGTCCAGCCAAAGGCCAGATTGGAGTTCCGTATCTGGCTGCGCCGATCCTGCGCCGCTGCAGCGGTGTCAAAGCTATTGGGCGTCTGGAACCACGAGCGGCCAAGGCCCATGTTCAGGTGAAGAAGATCCCGCTCGCGCGGCTGGAAGTCGACGCGGTCGAAGAGCCCTTCGCTGTTGCCGTGGGCGTGGATCGGGTCGAACTCGGGCGTGTCGAGGAAGCGGTTGGAGCCGCCGCCGTTCACGGCGAGAAAGTTCCCCCAGGCCTTGCTGCCCACACTGAAGGAGAGCGCCTCCGACCAACTCCCGAAGCTCCCGTACTCGCTGGACAGCGAGCCGGAGGGCTTATGATCGCGGCCCGACTTCGTGGTGATCTCGACGATAAGGCTGGTCTTATCGCCAAACTCAGCGGTAGGCGCCCCGGTGGTGGCCTTGAGCGTCTGGATAATCGCCGGGTCGATCTGGTTGGCGAAGACCTTGGCCTGCTGATCGGTGATCGGTTGTCCATCCAGCGAGAGAGACGTATCGGCGTGCTCACCCAAAGGATGCGCGAATCCATTCGCATCGGCGGCGACCCCAGGAGTCGTGCGGGTGAGGATCTCGGTGAGCCCCGTAGCGTGGTTGGTAATAGGAATGTCGGCGATCTGGCGAGCCGAGAGAACCCCATGCGCAGAGGTGGTCTGGGCGGTCGCAATCTCCTGATCGGCAAGCACAGTGACCTGCGCCTCGGCACGAACAGGGACCAGCCGCAGTTCAACGTCGGAGACCCCGGCGGGGACAATCTGGCTGAGCGGCGCGAAGCCCTCCGCTTGCACCTGAAGGACGCAGCCCTGAACGCTAAGCGGCAGAGTGAACGTCCCCGCAACGCTCCGGACTGCCTGCTGTTCCCGCTGGCCCGGGCATCGAAGGCTGACGGAAGCATTCGGGAGGACCGCCCCTGTGGAGTCTTCCACAAGAACCACGAGGCCGAACCCAGACGGAGCGCTGATCTGCGAGTACCCCGGCATAACCGGGAAGAGAACCGATAGAAACAGCGCTGAGGAGTAGTGAATCATATTTAGGTATGCCTAATTTCAATAATTAGCCTAACCTAAATTTGGACTTCGGAGCAAGAAATATCTCCCGCCCCTTTCAACGCGGACAGTTCAAGGAACTCGAAATCAATTGAATGATTGGGTAGAAAAGAGGTAGCGCCGCTACTCGTCGCCTGAGGCCACTCGCGATGAACTGCAAGTGGCCTCAGGCCGACAAGTTATGTGAGGTTGGAGGTTAGATCCCAACAAACTACGATTAGTGCTTCTTATAGTCCTGAAACAGATCCGGAAATTGTGCCTTCAAAGCAGCGATCTTCGGCACATCGCAGACCTGGATGTAAGGGTTATTAGGATTCTTCTCGGCGTAGTCCTGGTGATAGTCCTCGCCAGTATAGAACCCCTTCAGCGGCACTACCTGCGTCACGATCGGTTTCCCAAACACCTTCTCTCCATCCAACTGCGCGATATAAGCCGCTGCAATCTTCTGCTGCTCGGGCGTGGTGTAGAAGATCACCGACCGGTACGAGCTTCCCACATCCGGACCCTGCCGGTTCAACTGCGTCGGATCGTGCGCCGCACTAAAGAAGATGCGCAGCAGCTGTCCATACGTAATCTTCGCCGGATCGAAGACGATCTCGAGCGACTCCGCATGCCCCGTCGTCTCGGTCGTCACCTGGGAGTAGGTCGCTGTCGAAGCAGACCCGCCCGCATAACCCGCAGTGGTCTTTTCGACGCCCTTCACTCGCTGAAACACAGCCTGTGTTCCCCAGAAGCATCCGCCCGCAAACACCGCCGTCTCATGCCCTGGCTTCGCCGGCTTCACGGCATCGTAGGCCGCCGCTGGAATCGGCTCCTTGCGGTCGGCTTCCACAGAAGTATTCATCGTGACCATCCTCCAGCCCATCAGAAGTAATCCCGCAACCACCACGGCAATCAGTAAGTTTCGCATTGCGCTCCGCCCATCCTGTTACACCATCCAGAACCATATACCAGGTCCCGTCTGAGATTAGACGCTTATGAAACCCATTTGAACCAGCATTTCCCGGGGATTCGAGACGCGAAGAACGCGAGTCCGGAATAAACTCCCCGGGCATCTGTTCCACCTCACGTCCCTTGGTGCAGCAGACGAACCCATCACGTTGCAATAGGCTCAAGAAGATAAAGCTGAAGATAAAGAGAAGCGGAGAGCAAGAGCATGGCCTGGACGTCCGACCGAATCGAATCCCAACGTGGCCGAAGGGCAATCGTCACCGGAGGCAACGGCGGCGTCGGCTGGCATACAGCACTGGAGCTGGCACGCGCAGGCGCAGAGGTAACGCTCGCGGTGCGCTCCGTCAGCCGGGGCGAAGAAGCCGTCTCCCGCATCCGCGCCAAGCTACCCCACGCGCGTGTCCGCATGGCCCTCCTGGATCTGGCAAACTTGCAGTCCATACGGGAGTTCGCCCTCCGCATGGGCGACGAGCCGCTGGACCTGCTGGTGAATAACGCCGGCATCATGGGACTTCCCCGCCGCCATCGAACCTTGGACGGCTTCGAGGCTCAGTTCGGAATCAACTACCTCGGCCACTTCGCCCTCACAGCCCTATTGATGCCCGCCATCCTCGAAGCCCCCAGCGCAAGAGTCGTCACCCTGTCGAGCACCGCCAGCAAGCTCGGAAGCGTAGAGTTCGACAACCTCCAGGCCGAGCGCCGATACCACCCCATGGGCGCATACAACCGCTCAAAGCTGGCCGCCTTGATGTTTGCGCTGGAGCTGCAACGTCGCCTCTCCACCGCAGGCCTGAACGCAATGAGCACAGCCGCCCATCCCGGCTACGCCCCCTCCGATCTCCAAAAGATCGTGCCCGGACTAACGAAGTTCCTGCTGGCAATGATGAAGCCCACCATATCCCACAACGTCTCCCGCGGAGCCTTGCCCATCCTCTTCGCAGCCGTGGCGCGAGAGGCCGAACCCGGCGGCTACTACGGCCCCCGCGGCCTCTTCGAGATGTCCGGCCCGCCCGTGCCAGTCCCGATCCCCGAAAAAGCCAGGGACACCGCCGTAGCAAAGAAACTATGGGAAGAGTCCGAGCGGCTCACCAACATCCCCTTCGAGGTTGCCGCCCCCAGCCCCCTGGAACTAGCCAAACGCGCCTAGCTGACAGCCAAGCCTAGCCAGCAGCCTGCCGCTTACCTTGAATCTCGATATAAACATGCAGCAGGCTCACCGCCGCCGGAGTCACCCCAGCGATCCTGCTTGCCTGTCCCAGCGTCTGCGGCCGCACGCGCTTCAGCGTCTCCTGCATCTCGCGGCTCAATCCGCTCACCGTACTGTAGTCGAACCACGCCGGAATCCCCCGCCGCTCCGCCTTGCGCATCTTCTCCATCGTCTTCCGCTGCTGGTCCAGATACCCCGAGTACTTGATCTCGGTCTCCACCGTCTTCATCTCGTTCCGCACCCACGCCGGCAGCCGCGTCCCGCCCGCTGCATCCATCGCCGCAACCCAACCCGAGAACGTCTCGCCCCCCGCTGCCAGCCTCTCCCGCAACAGCGGAGCCAGCACCTCAATCCCCACCTCAGGCCGCTTCAAAAACTGTGCGAACGTAGTGCCCGTAACGCCAGTCCCGTCGCCGTCCAAACCCTCCACCAAATCGCTTGGCAGCTCCGAGATCCGCACCCGCGCCGTCTCCAGCAATCGCTCCAACGCCTCTGCCCGCGCCTGCTTCCGTTCGAACTCCGCCCACGCTCCATCGTCGATCAGCCCCAGCCGCCGTCCATGCGGAGTCAGCCTCCGGTCAGCATTATCGATCCGCAGATGCAGCCGGAACTCCGCCCGTGACGTAAACATCCGGTACGGCTCATTCGTCCCCTTGCTGATCAGGTCGTCGATCAGAATCCCCGTATAGGCCTCCGTCCGGTCCAGCGTAAACGGAGCCTCCCCACGAACCATCAGTGCCGCATTGATCCCCGCCATCAGCCCCTGGCAGGCAGCCTCCTCATAGCCGCTCGTCCCATTGATCTGCCCCGCCAGATACAGTCCAGCGAACTTCTTCACCTGCAGCGTCCGGTCCAGCTCCGTCGGATCGATCGCGTCATACTCAATCGCATAGCCGGGCCGCAGCATCTCCGCCTTATCCAGCCCCGGGATAGACCGCACCATCGCCGCCTGAATCTCCATCGGCAAACTGGTGCTCATCCCATTGATATAGACCTCATGCGTATTCAAACCCTCCGGCTCCAGGAAGAACTGATGCCGCGTCTTCTCCGGGAACCGCACAATCTTGTCCTCGATCGAAGGACAGTACCGCGGACCCACCGCGCCAATCTGCCCCGAGTACATCGGCGACCGGTGTACATTCTCCCGAATCAGCCGGAGCGTCTCCTTCGTCGTATGCGCCACATGGCACACAATCTGCCGCAGCGGCGGCGCCCACGCCCCCACCGGACTCCCGCTCCCATTCCCCATCGACCGGAAGCTGAACGGCGTAGGATCCTCATCCCCCGGCTGCACCTCAAACCGCTCCCAATCGATCGTGCGCCCATCCAGCCGCGGCGGCGTGCCCGTCTTCAACCGGCACTCCCGCAGACCCAGCCGCTTCAGCGCCTCGCCCAGCAATACACTCGCCGGCTCCCCGCTTCGCCCCGCCGTGTACTGCTCCTCGCCACAGTGAATCAACCCATTCAAAAACGTTCCGGTGGTGACAATCGTCGCGCCAGCCAGAATCACCCGCCCATCCCGCAGCTTCAAACCAGTCACCCGAGGCAGCTCCGCCCCCGCAACCTCCTCGCGAACCAGGTCGACCACCTCAGCCTGCTTGATAAAGAGATTCCGCTGACCCTCCAGCACCTCGCGCATCTTCACCCGGTACAGCGCCTTATCGCACTGTGCCCGCGGAGACCACACCGCCGGCCCCCGGCTCGTATTCAGCAGCCGAAACTGAATCCCCGTAGCGTCCGCGACCTCGCCCATCACCCCACCCAGCGCATCCACCTCGCGCACCAGATGACCCTTCGCCACGCCACCAATCGCCGGATTGCAGCTCATCTGCGCAATCAGATCGAGGTTCAGCGTAAAGATCGCCGTGCGCAGCCCCATCCGCGCCGCTGCCATCGCCGCCTCGCAACCAGCATGCCCGGCCCCAACCACCACCACGTCGTACTGTTCCGTAAACGCCATCACCCTTTATTTTACTGGCCAAAGACGCCCCAGCGCCCAATCCACTCCAAATACCAATACCTCACCGTGGAGCCCGCCCCACCCCCGAATCCCTCCCCTTAGCCCCCGAAACAGCGGGCGAGTTCGGCAAACCACCCCGCGCATCGTAAGCCTTCACAATCTCCCCCGTAATATCCGCCGCACTCGCCGCATACCATACCGCCGGAGCCGAATCCGGCCCCCGCTCGATCACCGCCGCATACCCATGCTGCTGCGAGTACTCCTGCAACACCCCAAACACCTTCTGCGCCACCCTCTGAAACACCTCCTGCGACTCCGCCTGCGAGTCGTTCCTGAAGTCCTCCGCCTCCCGCTGCAGCCGCTTCTCCTTCCCATTCAACGCCTGCTCCCGAGCCACCCTCTCCACCTCACTCAGCTTGTCCCCTCCCACACTCAACTGCTTCCTCGAAGCCTCCACCTCATCGTTCAGCCTCTTCAACGCCACCTGCCGCGGCAAAAACTTCTTCTCCACCGCACCCAGATCCCGCTGCGCCTCCGCCGTCTGCAATACCGCAGCATTGAAGTTCACGACCACGATGCCCGCCGCCTGCCCCGCCGCAGCCTGAGCCCAAACCATCGGGCCACCAAACCCACACATCACTCCAAAAAAGAACACACCTCTACACGACCGCCTCATAGCGACCTCTCCTATTCGAACCACAGTTGTCCTACGGATGAACCCTTACTGCGAGACCGAAGACCTCGGACTCACAACAGCACTCGAAAAACGCATCTCCTGCAAAGCCGCGCTCTGCGGCAGCTCCAGCGACAGCAACGAAGCAACCTTAGCGCCAGACCTTCCCACATACCGCACATCGTCTCCACGCCAAAGCTGCGGAACACGAAACGCCTTACCCTCCTCCACACCACGCAACCCCAGCCCCGGTAAGACATACTCACTCGAAAGCCGCGAGACCTTGGGCAAACTCATCCGCGACACAGCAAAGCCATCCTGTGCAACCCTGGGAGAGTACAAAGTAAACCGCGTCTGCAAATCAGCAGAAACATCCCCCCGCAACAAAGAAGACCGGCGCCCCACCCGCTTGCGCCCCACAGATCGCGACATCCGCACCTCGCGTACAGGAGCCGCACTCACCGCAGCCCGCACCGGCAAAGCATCCACCGCAACGGAAGCCACCGCACCCACATCGCCCGAAGAAAGACGAACCCTCAAAGCAAAGCCAGCAAAGACAACAAAGACCAGCGCAACGAAAGCCAATCCCCATCCATGCAAGAGCAACGACCCCTCCGACGCCGCCGCCCGCAGCGGAACACCCTCCCTCACAGCCCGCGCAACAAACCGCTCCTGCATCCCCTTCGGCATACGCCCCGACTGCTGCGCAGAGGCCAGGCCGCAATCAACTTCAACCATCTCCTCGAGACTCCTCCTGCAATCCCCACAACCAGCAACATGCTCCCGCAGCTCAGCAATCTCATCCCCCGCCAACTGCCCACTCACAAACAGAGCACACAACATCTCGAACCCCTCATGCTCGCTGTTCATCGCGCACCCCCATCCGTCTTCTCGCGACGCACATCGCAGAAGCTCCTGCGCAGCCTCTCCAGCCCCCGGTACAGATTGTGCCGCACCACCCGAACGCTCTCTCCTGTTCGCATCGCGACCTCCTCCGCCGTCAGCCCCTCGTAGTAGACCAACTCGATCGTCCGTCGCTGCCGTGGCTGCAACGTCTGCAGCAACTGCCCCAGCAAGATACCGCCCTCCGCCACCGAGTAATCCGCCTTCGCATCCTTGGGCAGCAACAACCCCGGCAACACATCTTCAATCGAGTCCGTATCGAAGAACCGCCGCGCCACCTGCGACCGCCGCAGATTGAACGTCCGGTGATACGCAAACATCAGCAGCCAAGCCTTGAATGCACCCTTCGCCGGATCGAACTGCGCAATCGAACGAAACACATCCAGAAAGATCTGCTGCACCGCGTCCTCCGCCTCTGCATCGTTCCGCAGAATGCGTCGCGCAATCCCAAACAACAATCCCCCATGCCGCTTGAACAAGACCGTCAACGCATCCGCATGGCCCCGCTGCAACTGCTCCGCCAACTCCTCATCCGAACAGAGCCGCTGCCACAGTTGTCCCAGCAACGAGGGCTCCGAAGCAGGTGAGACATCCGGAACACCTGGCAGACAAATCTCCGCATCCCGCGCCGGAAGAGCATCGAAGACCAGCCGCCCGACCCGTGAACTCATCACGATCTCCCCAGCACCAGAGACTCAACTCCCAACGCCGTCGCCGTCATCATTCCGTGCTCTCCTGCAAGAGTATGCCCGCAAGACACCCCATGTTCCCCACCCCAATCTCAAAAACAGATCGAAACTTAGCAGAACGTAGCGAAACAAGCGCCAGGCTTATTTAGGGCCACCTTACTTAGAAAAACGTTATTTAGGTATTTGACGTTCTTCCTAAATAACGAGCCGAAGAAAAAACGAGCAAGATACCCACACATGAATTTTCCTCTCTCCCATCCTTACCCTCGCGGAATAAAACAACGCCCTCACTGTTCAGATCAAGGGCAGCGTCTCCAAACGCATGCCCCCTGAGCGAGGAATAGCTGTGAAATATCAGAAATTGACTGCACGATCGAACGCACCCTATAGAGCAATGCTTTCCGCCGCGGCAATCCTGATGGCGATGGCTCTTGGCTCCACATCGCTACACGCCGCCTGCACGCTCGATCCCACCGCCAGAGTCCCAGCCGGTGGCGTCAAACTACAAGTGCTCACCTTCGGGGATAGCCTGCTGGACGTCGGCGCCTACCAGAAGTTCGTTGGAGAGAAATTCGGCGGTGGAAAGTTCACCACCAACCCCGCAAAACTCTTCATAGAGGACGTAGCTTGCACCTTCGGAGACGTCCTCACACCCGCCTTTCAGGGAGGTTTCGGCCAGCCACTCAAGCCATCCGGCGGCTTCAGCTACGCCCAGGGCGGATCTCGTGTCACCTTGCAGCCGGGCATCGGTCATCCAGCCGCCGGAACCCCAAACGCCGACTTCGCCTTTGAGACCACCATCCCAGTCGCGCAGCAGCTCAACGAGTACCTCTCCGTATACCAGCGGTTCCATCCCAATCAGCTCGTCGTCTTCAACGGCGGAGCCAACGATGTCTTCATCAATCTGGAAATCGCCCAGGAGATAGGCACACCAGCGGCGCTCCAGGCGGCACAGCAGGCCATCGTCCAATCCGCTTTGGATCTTGCGAACTTAGTCGATACCGCCCTGGCAAAAGGCGCGACCCACGTAGCCCTCATGAACATGCCCGACCTCGGAAACACCCCGCAAGGCTTCTCCAGTGCGGATCATGGCCAGTCGCTCACCCAGATCTCCCAGCTCTTCAACTCGACCATGCTGGGTCAACTCCAGAGCAAGGGTCTCCTCAATAAAATCGTCGTACTCGATACCTTCGGCATCATCGACAACGTCGTCGCAAACTTCGCGGAGTTTGGATTCCAGGTCTCAAGCAACGGCATGGCCTGCAACGCGGCAGCAGAGATCGCAGAGGCCACAGCTTTGAAACTGGCAAACCCAAGCCAGTTCAACGACTCCCTCTTCTGCTCCCCGAAGACCTTCACCGCGCCCAACGCGGATGAAAACTTCGTCTTCGCGGACACCGTTCACCCCACCACCCACCTGAGCGCCATCTTTGCCAAGGCTGTGGAGACGCAACTCGAATCCAGCAACCTCATCAAATAACGGCAGAAATAAGTGCACAAAACCAAAGAGAAAAGCCCCAAGCCACCGGCAAGGGGCTTTTCTCTTACATCAATTTTGAAAATGGAACGAACCCCATAAAACGCATTCGCTCTGAGCCAGCTCTACCGGCAGATCGTGCTTAGAGTCGATCTCCCTGACGCCGGCCATGGGAATACTTCTCTCGAATCGCCTTTGCTCTCCTCCTTTGAGAACTCACGCAGGCGAACACGACCATGAGTGAGATCATGAGTGAGATCGCCGGATCCGGCTTCTGAAGTCCACTATGCAAGTTGTAGAAAACCAGCCCGCAAAGGATCGCCAAAGAACCAAGCATGATCGCTGGATGTGCCGTGGGAATTGGTTTTAACATAGAGCTTCCCTTCGATCTCCGGAAACATCTGAAGATAGACGTCCGGATAAATATAAGCCTCGCCACCTTTTTTTCTGCCAAAAACCTCAGCAAAATCGCATGTCAAGCCCTTAAACCAACGAACCCAAGCCAAATCAGCCACATACAAGTGGCACTTTAGTTTCGACACCCTCACTAAAATAGAAGTAGAGATCAAAAAAGAGAAAGCCCCAGGCCCAACGGCAGGGGCTTTTCTCATGGGCGAAGCCGAAAGGAACCACAACCCGTAAGTCACGCTGGCTGACGTATTTGGACGCAACCGCTTTAGAATCTTCGTCTTGAGAGAGGGTCTGCGCGTTAAGCCATTCATTACAAGCCGGTTATGCCCAGGCAAGGGGGGAGGGGTGGCCTCAGGAGCGCTAGGTGACGTGGTAATGATGCATGTGTACCTAGGCGATCCTACGAAGACCGCCTTCGACCGCATGCATATGCGGCCGCGTACATGGGGATTAACATCGAACCACGATGTCCACCCAAGAGCATTTAGAGAGGACAAGGAGAGAGAAGATTGAAGCAATCCGTGCACAGCCTTGAAATCGCGACGCGAGGCCAGGGGCTCTACGAATTTACGTCGACCATCCGCGAATGGACGAGCCGCCAGCAGATGCAGACCGCCCTTCTGACGATCTTTTGCCGTCACACTTCGGCTTCGCTTTTGATCCAGGAGAACGCCGATCCGACTGTGCGCGCCGACCTCAAAGCGTACTTCGACCGGATCGCACCCGAGGACGGTCCCTATGAACACGACTCGGAGGGCCCCGACGACATGCCAGCTCATCTGAAGACGGCATTGACCCAGGTGCAGCTCTCAATACCTCTTGTGAATAGCAAGCTCGCTCTGGGCACCTGGCAGGGCGTCTACCTTTTTGAACACAGAGTACGTCCGCACAGACGTGAGATCGTTCTGCACCTGGTGGGAGAATGAGTGCTTCATGAGGCGGCTGCCTAGGGTCATGTAAGCAGCGGAAGAATGCGCTAAAGTTAAACTGTGAGTCTGAGCAGCCACCTCCGCCGAATGTTTGTGCTTCTTCTGGCATGCCTTTGGATCACGAGCGCATCTTTTGCCGAGAGTCTCTCGGCAGAGTTTCCGCTGTGTCAGCCGGACCGTTCCCCTTGCTGCCCGCTACCAGTGAACTATGCGCCAGGATCTTGTCCGGCGTGTCAGGCACCAATCACGGTCGCCGCAAAAGAAGAGACCAAATCGGAGAGGGTCCGTTTCAACCCACGCTCTGAGAGTGTTCACCATTCCAGACAGGTTCCTCTCATCCGCGTGGCTCCGCGCGAGCTTACTGTAGGTTTGCGCTATCATCCGGCCGTTTTTCAGCTTAAGGACGATCTGCGAATTTAGAGAGATTCTTTCTCTCGGCTTGCATTTTATGGCCCGTCATTGTTGACGGCCGTGTCGTTCTTTTCCGAAAACCTAAAGGAGTTTTTATGAAGATCAAAGTCCTATCGTTGGTAGTTGCAGCAGTTATGCTCTTGTCTCTGCCGGCGTCTGCCGCAACCATCAACGCCTGCTGCGGAGAGCCTGCCTGTTGCGATGGTGGTAGCTGCTGCCAATAGCAAGTGTGTCAAAACAGAGAGGCCGCCTCCGGGCGGCCTTCTCATTGGATAGCAATTAGGATCGATGGGCGAATGCGGCTGAAGGACCAGCGGTTTGATCTGCTTCCTCTCCGAGGTCCATGGCTGCGATGAGGCCGTTGTTCATAGTGAATACATGGAGAACCTCGCTGTCCGAAAGAACATCTCCTTGAAGGCTCTTGACGAGTTGGTGCACCCTGACGCGGGTCTTGCCTCCGTCTTCCTCGGCCATTGCGAGCGGTTCGACAATGGGATCGAACTCACTCCATTGTCGAGTCCAGTAGGCGCGGACCTCTTCTTTTCCGACGACCTTGCCGCCCTCCGAAGCCTTGGGCCAGCTCACGTCCTGCGTCATCAGTGCTAATGCACCGTCGACGTCCCGCTGGTTGAATGCGGAGTACGCCTGCTCAATCGTGGTCTTGGTGTCTCCCATTCATCCTCCTATAACGCTTGCCATGCACTTGGGTTCTTGTTATGCGATCCGTCCACATCATCGCCGACGAGTTTTGACAAAAGCAAGGACGAAGCCACACCGTTTTATCTTTCTGTTCCTTCGATGCGGTAGACAGGCAGGGAACGGGAACGTGCTTCCTCCCAATTCAGATGGCTGCCACAGCCGGGCGGGAAGGCCAGAGTCACCGTGCTTGCCTCCTGCTCCAACTGCTCTCTCGAATCCGAAGTCGACTACTAGCGGAGTGGCATCTCCTCCTGGAGGCGTTGCAGCACGCTGGCGGTTGTGTCTACTTCGCTTAGGCGAGGGAAGATCTTTTCGACGCTGTGCGCGTGGGCCTCGGCGCTTCGGTCGGTCATGGCATCTGCGATGAGGACGACGTTGTAGCCCAACTCATAGGCGCTGCGTGCGGTGGATTCCACGCCGCTGCTGGTTGCGATGCCGGTTAGGAAGACCTGGGTCACGCCGCGCTGGCGGAGGTCGTGATCGAGGGAGGTGCCGATGAATGCGCCCTGCCGCTGCTTGGTAATGAGGAGGTCGGTGGGTTGCTGCTCCAGTGCGGGGATGAGGTCGGCCCAGTCGTCTGGAAGAGAGAGCTTGGGACGGGTAGCGTCGGTGCGGCCTGGGGCTCCGCCGGTGACGTTGACGAGGACGACTGGCAGGCCGCGTTCGCGGAAGGCTCGCGCGAGTTGAACGGAGCGGCTGACGATCTCGTTGGTGGGGTGCGCGGTATCGGCGGCGACGATGCCTTTCTGGAGGTCGATCACGATCAGGGCAGAGGTGGTGTCGAGGGTGGCGAGGGGCATCTCTCTCTTCCGGTTGATGTGGCGTTATCTGGTGTGCTTTTTGGAGAAATTGATGCTCGACAGGATTCCGATGGTGGCTATGCCTGAGAAGATTGCGAGGGTTGGGTCGCCTTCGGTTGCGACTTCTCCTACTCGAAAGAGGATGTAACCGACGACGATGTTGGCTAGTGCCCAGAGGATGTTTACGGTGGGCGAGGACAGACCTTTTCCGGGAGGTTTGGCGAATGGTGTGGGGAAGGGATCTCCGGAGATGCCGTGCACGAAGTGAGGGACTACGTTGGCCAGGAAGCATCCGGAGAAGAAGCTTGCGATGGAGTGGTATGGGTTCATTTGTTCTCTCTTTTGTTGAGGGTGGTGTGGGCGAAGGGGTCTGGAGCTGAAGCCCCTTTTAGTAGGGCTAAAGCCGAACGCTAATCCGAACGACAAGAGCAACAGCAGTGGCTCGACGTTATACAGGTGCGGGGAGCAGGCCCATGTCCTGGTAGATGGGCCGCATGATGGCTCTGATCTTGGGGAGTTCGAAGGTGAACCAGAGCGAGCCGGCGATGCAGCAGGTGCCGGTGATGATGACGGTGTGGGGCGCTCCGATGTGACCTGCCAGCGCGCCTGCCAGCAGGCTGCCGAACGGTGAGGCTCCGAAGAAGGCCATGGTGTAGTAGCTCATCGCACGGGCGCGTTTCTCTTCGGGCACCAGCGACTGGATGATGGTGTTGCTGGCGGATGCGGTCTGGATCATCCCAAAGCCGACGAAGGTCATCAGGATGAGAGAGAGCCACAATGTGTGCGATAGGCCGAAGAGGATCAGCGCGCTGCCCAGCGTTGCGGAGGCGATCTGAAGCATGCGGGTGAGACCTACGACGGACTTGCGAACGGCGAGAGAGAGCGCCGATATCAATGCCCCGAATCCTGCGGCTCCCATGAGCCAGCCTACGGTCGCCGCGCCGCCGTGCAGGACCTGGGCGGCGAAGATGGGAAGCACCACGGCCCAGGAGTATCCCATGAGGCTGATGAAGGCGAAGAGCAGAAGGATGGTCCGGATGGGACGGAAGGTGCGGACGTAGTCCCAGCCCTCGCGCATCTGCTGGAGCATGTTGGCCTGGTGGCGGGGGAGGTCCAAAGGGCGAATGCGCATCAGCAGCAAGGATGCGATGACGGCGAGGTAGCTGATACCGTCAATGAGAAAGCATGCGCCTTCGCCAACGGCTGCGATGACGAGGCCGGCGACGGCGGGGCCGATGAGGCGTGCGCTATTTGCCATGGAGGAGTTGATGGCGATGGCGTTGCTAAGGTCGTTGCGGTCGTCGACCATCTGCACGAGGAAGGATTGACGCCCGGGCATGTCGAAGGCGTTGATGATGCCCTGGAGTACGGTGAGGGCGATGATCTCCCAGAGGGTGATGATGTGGGCCAGGGTGAGCGCGGCCAGGGCGAGAGACTGGATGGCTGCCGCGGCTTGTGTCGCTATGAGCAGCTTGCGGCGGTCGAGGCGTTCGACGCAGACGCCGGCGATTGGCCCCATGGCAAAGGAGACGATCTGTCCGGCGAAGCTTACGATGCCGAGCAGAAGGGCGGAGTGGGTGAGTTGGTAGACGAGCCAGGTGGTGGCCAGCCGTGTCATCCAGTTGCCGATTAAGGAGATGCTTTGGCCCAGGAAGAAGAGTTGGAAGTTGCGATGCCGCAACGCCCGCCAGGCGTGTGCGAAGGAGCGTCGAGGGATAGGTGTCTCCTGTGTATTGGGTGGGACGGTGGGCTTGTTCATTGGTTGTGGCCTTCTCTTGGGCGAGTTACTTTTCTGCCAGGCGCTTGATGATCTCGCCGGCGGCGAAGAGGGTTGCTTGTTCTTGTTTGTCGAGTTGGGATATGGCTTGCGCGAGCCAGGTTCGTTTGGCCTCGCCGGTGCTCTTGCGCAGAGCCGCTCCTTTGGGGGTCAACTCGATATGGACCTGGCGGCCGTCGGTGGGATGAGGCTTGCGCTCGACCATGCCCATCTCTTCGAGCGCGGCGATGGTGGTTCCCATGGACTGCGGCTTCATGCCTTCGGCGCGGGCGAGGTCGGCGGTGGTGGCAGGGCCTTCCTTGGCGAGACGGCCCATGACGGCGGACTCGGTCAAGGTGAGCTCATGCGAGGCGGTGGCTGCCCGTATGCGGCGCACCAGGAGGCCGATGGCTTGAGTCAGGTCGGTGACGGCGGTTTCGAGTGTTCTGGATGGCATGACAGTTTTTATCTTATCTAAACAACAGCTGAACTTGCAAGTTCAGCTTGCAAGTTTGCCTGTCGTTATGACGAACGAGGTTGTGGGTGCGTGATGGAGGTGCTACGGCATCCCCCGGGCTGGATGCGGCGGTGGGAATAAAGAGATAAGTCAATGGTTCTCTATGACGTGCGGGAGTAACGCCAAGCGCATCTCTTTGTCGAAGGGGTGAGCCTCATCGGTTGTATTTCGTTGTGGGTGCGGGCCTTATTCCGGCGATTTTTTTCGGTGAGGTGAGGTCCAATGGCAGATGAGATTTATGACTTCGTGGTAATCGGGTCGGGAGCTGGCGGTGGGCCGGTGGCGACGAATCTTGCGCGTGCGGGGTATACGGTGCTGGTGCTGGAGGCGGGCGAGGACAACGACAACTATAACTATCGCGTTCCTGCTTTTAATAGCCTGGCGAGCGAAGATCCGGCGATGAGTTGGGACTTCTTCGTTCGGCACTATGACGATCAGGCGATGCAGAGGCGTGACTCGAAGTATGTCGCGGAGCGCGATGGTGTTTTTTATCCGCGGGCCGGGACGTTGGGAGGATGTACCGCGCATAACGCGATGATTATGGTGTATCCGTTCAACAGCGACTGGGAGAACATTCGCGAGCTGGTGGGGGACGATTCGTGGTCGGCGGAGAGTATGCGGAGTTACTTTGAGCGGCTGGAACACTGCGACTATCTGTCGGAGATTCACCGATCGATCGAGGCGGTCTCCGGGCTGTTGCATGGGCAGGGAACGCATCCTGCGCGGCATGGCTTCTCGGGCTGGCTCCATACGGAGCGGGTGAGCACGGAGCTGGTGCTGAAGGATCTCGAGTTGCTGAAGGTGATCGTGGAGGCCGCGGCGACGGGGCTCGCGCATCATCTGGGCGATTTACTTCTCGATCTCGAGACGTTCCTGGATCCGAACGATTGGAGGTTTGTGACCAGCAAGAATCGGGAGGCGGTCTTTCCTACTCCGCTGGCCACGCACCGGGGGATTCGCAATGGGACGCGGGAGTTGTTGTTGGAGGCGGTGAAGGATACGGGTGGGAAGCTTAGCATTCGGACGGGCGCGCTGGCTTCGAAGATCGTCTTCGATGAGGATCGGCGGGCGGTGGCGGTGGAGTATCTTGTGGGGCCGGGTCTCTATAAGGCTTCGCGGAGCTTCTCTGCCGATGCCGAGCCGTCCAAGGTTACGGTGCGTGCGCGGCACGAGATTATTTTGTCGGGTGGCGCGTTCAACAGCCCGCAGTTGTTGATGCTCTCGGGCGTGGGCGATGAGGCTGAGCTGAGGAAGTTCGGGATTACGCCGGTGGTGTCTTTGCCGGGCGTGGGGAAGAATCTGCAGGATCGGTATGAAGTAGGGGTGGTCTCGAAGATGATGAAGCCCTTCGGCCTGTTGAAGGGCGCGACCTTCACCCCGCCGGTCGATGGAGCTCCCGTGGATGCTACCTTTGCCGACTGGGAGCAAGGCAAGGGGGTCTATACGACCAGCGGCGCGACGATTGCCGTGACGAAGCGGTCGAGTCCCGAGAGAGCCGATCCGGATCTACTGATCTTCGCGCTTCCTGCGTACTTCAAGGGGTACTATCCGGGATATTCCAAGGCTACGGAGCGGTATCACGATAAGCTTACGTGGGCCATTCTGAAGGCTCGTACCAACAATACTGCTGGAGAGGTAAAGCTGCGCAGTAACGATCCGCGGGACACGCCTTCGATTCACTTTCATTACTTCGGCGAAGGAAACGATGCTTCGGGAGACGACCTGCGCGCGGTCGTCGAGGGAGTTAAGTTTGCGCGGGAGATGAATCGGCATATTGAGAAGAAGGTCGGCATGGAGGAGCAGGTGCCGGGGCCTGCGATCTCTTCGGATGAGGAGATTGCGGACTTTATTCGACGTGAGGCCTGGGGACATCACGCTTCGTGCACGAATCGCATGGGACCGAAGGAGGATCCGATGGCGGTGCTGGATAGCCGCTTTCGAGTGCATGGAACGAAGGGGCTGCGGGTGGTGGATGCGTCGGTCTTTCCGCGGATACCGGGTTTCTTTATTGTGAGCGCGGTTTATATGATCGCGGAGAAGGCCAGCGATGTGATTCTGGAGGATGTTCAGGCTGCGGAGGGGGCGAAGGAAGGGTGGGACAATTAGCTCCGAATCGCGATGCATTGGCGGCGCGGGACATCCTATGGGGAGGCAGGCTCATCCACCTTAGTAGCCTTTGGGCTGAGATAGGAGTTCCTGATGTCCGATATGATTGCAGTTCCAGAAGAAAATGAGGTTCCGAAGGAGAAGAAGGGGCCTCACGATCCGAATGAGATCAATCCCAAGCTCGCTTCCGATATCCACTACTGGGCCACGGAGTTCCATGTGACGGGGCAGCAGTTGCATGAGGCGATTCGCGTGCACGGCACGCATGTTGCCAAGGTGCGCGAGGCGCTGAAGCATCACAAACATTAGAGATTGGGGAATAATTCGCCCATTGCGGGGGTTATATCAGGCGAGATGTGCCGCAGCCAGCCTGTAGGCACCGCGGACAGTTATTCGTCGTGTTGAAAATAATGAAGTATAGGGCTAGAGGTCGCGTTGATTCCGCGGCCTCTTTTGTTTTTTGTAGGTTCTTTCGCGTGCGGGGCTTAGAGGCAGTCCCGGGACCAGCGGAAGAGGGTGACGGTAAGGAGTTGGTCGGTGGGGGAGGCGGGGGCTTCGGGGGTGGGGCCGGAGGGGGTGAAGTGTAGGCGCACGTCGATGTCGTCGTGGGAGCAGAAGCGCGCGCTGTGCTCCTGGCCGAG
The DNA here is from genome assembly GCF_018449545.1 of Granulicella sp. dw_53. Classification (GTDB taxonomy): domain Bacteria; phylum Acidobacteriota; class Terriglobia; order Terriglobales; family Acidobacteriaceae; genus Edaphobacter. Next base: position 235,457 of record NZ_JAAVUR010000006.1, read on the forward strand.
CTTGATGAACTTATCCCAGGTGGGGCTGTCGAGGTGGGCCTCTTCGGCGGAGACGTTGCGGGTGTGGAGCAGGTCGTCGACCTGGGCGCGGGTCAGGCCGGGTTTAAAGTCGTTGGCGTAAGTGACGAGGGTCGCTTGATAGTGGGCTTCATGCTGCCGAAGGCGCACGGCCTTGCGATAGCTGTTGGCCTTCCAGAGGAGAGCAGCGAAGAGCAGGAAGATGGCGATGGTGAGAATTTTTAGGTTCATTGGGTGGTGGGGACCGTAGGCAGACGTTAGATGGGTGGCTGGTGGACTGTCAATGAAGGGAAGATCTCGCGAGGATTCGCTTGAGATCTCCCGGGTTTGCTATTGCCGTTTTGTATCGATGCTGAGAGCATTGGGGCAGAGGTGGGGTATGGCCAATAAACAGAGAGGCTATCCTGACCGTCGCGGGATGGGTGCGCAAAGCGACTTCATCGCCGAACAGTTCATCCCTGGTGAAGAGTACAAAGCGGAACAGATGGCGAGGGTTAAGAAGCTGCTTGCCGCAGGTGTTAGCCCCGAAGAGATCGCGCAGATGTTTTCCATCCCCTTCGATCTGCTTTCGGGTCAAAAGGACAATCCATAAGCCTGTTCTGAGAATGGATCAAATTGGTCCACTCCGGGGATTATGCTTCCCACTACGATGATTAAGACGGTCGTTTGTGCCGAGGCTTTGAGTGGATTGGAGAGGCGATCAAATCTAAAGTAGTCGCATCTAGCTGCAAATCATCTTTTCGAAGCGTGCGTCCATTTCGTACTCTTGGATGAAGACCCCCCATCTGCTTCTGCCAAATCCTGCTGTATGGGCTGCCGGAAGTTGGTGTCATCTTCCAGAAGAAAGAGGCCGTCTCGGTGATCAGCTGTTCGGCGGGCTTGCCTGCCTGATGAGCGATGCGGGAGAGCTGGGCTTCCTGTTCGGCGGTAAGATGGAGTTCCACGAAGTTTAAGCTAGATAGAGCCAAATGTGATGTCATGGCGTGCTTTTAAGAGGTGATGTATGACGTATGTGAACTCGCCGGTACGAAATGGGTTGGGATTGAGTGATTTGGCGCCGCGGGTGGTGCAGTCGGAGATTCGGGCGATGACGGCGGAGTGCGACCGGATTGGCGGAGTGAATCTGGCGCAAGGGGTCTGCGATACGGAGGTTCCGGCGGTGGTGATGGAAGGGGCCATGCGGGCGATGCGGGATGGCCACAACATCTATACGCGGATGGATGGGATTCAGAGGCTGCGGCGGGCGATTGCCGGAAAGGTGGCGCAGACGCATGGGCTGGAGGCGGATCCAGAGCGGGAGGTGATGGTGGCGAGTGGGGCGACGGGGGCGTTCCACGCGGCGGCGATGGCGCTGCTGAATCCCGGGGACGAGGTGCTGCTGTTCGAGCCGTTCTATGGGTACCACGTCAGTACGCTGCGTTCGATGAAGGTGGTGGCAGTCGCGGTTCCATTGAAGGAGGAGAGCTGGGCGCTGGATCTGGATGCGGTGCGGGCGGCGATTACTCCGCGGACGCGGGCGATGGTGGTGAATACGCCTTCGAATCCAGCGGGGAAGGTGTTTACGCGGGCGGAGCTGGAGGGGTTAGCGGAGATCGCGACGGAGTTCGATCTGTTCGTGTTTACGGACGAGATCTATGAGCACTTCATCTATGGGGATGCGGAGCATGTGAGTCCGGCGATGCTCGCGGGGATGCGGGAGCGGACGATCTTGATGTCGGGGTTTTCGAAGACGTTTTCGGTGACGGGGTGGCGGGTAGGGTATCTGGTGGCGGACGCGAGGTGGATGGGCGCGATCGCTTACTTTCACGATCTGCTCTATGTCTGCGCACCGGCTCCGTTCCAGCATGGCTGTGCGGATGGGCTGGAGCAGTTGGGCAAGACGTTCTATGTGCGGATGGCGCTGGAGCATGAGGAGAAGCGTGGGATGCTGGTGAGTGCGCTGGCAGCGGCGGGAATGAAGCCGCATGTTCCGGATGGGGCTTATTACATTCTGGCTTCGGCAAATGGGCTGCCGGGAAGGACCGCGGCGGAGAAGGCTCGGGCGCTGCTGGCGAAGACGGGAGTGGCGTCGGTGGCGGGGTCGGCGTTCTTTGCGCCGGGGTCGGGCAGGGGCGAGGATCTGCTGCGGTTCTGCTTTGCGAAGAAGGATGAAGATTTGCAGGAGGCCTGCCGTCGCCTGGGTGGGTTGGGGAGCTAAACGGATGGCGCAGTTTTCCGAGGTCGTGCGGATCGAGGCGGCGATCAAGAATAAGAATGTGAAGGAGCTGGAGTGGTCGCTGTGGTACTGCCGGATGCGGCAGGCAGTGCCCTCGGCCAGGCCTGCGGATGTGCGGTATTGGAGTGGGGTGGAGGAGAAGGTGAGTGCGGTGTTGGCTCCCCCGGTCGCGGTGAAGGTGTATCCGGTGAAGAAGAAGCGGGAGGGGCGCGGGTTGGGGATGGGGCCGGTAGGGGAGGAGGATGGGGGTTGAGGCTTACGGGCCCGGAAAAAAAGGCGGGTAAGTTTTGCATCCCACCCTTCGCGAGAGACAACGGCGCGAAGGATGGGGCACCCGGAAGGTAGGGGCTAGGTGGTCGGGCTTTGCCCGATACCCCACCCTATTTGCGATGAGACTACAAAAGGGTGGGGCACCCGTTTTTGTGGCTTCGTTGGGAGGATTTTGGGGGTTATTTCGCGGGGAACCGAACGTCTCTGTAAAATATCGATTGACTAGAGGAGAACGTAATGGCATCTGCAATGGCGAGTATCGAGGCGTTGAAGGGCACGCACCAGCAACTGAAGAGCAAGATGGACAGCACGGTGGAGGACTTCCGGGGGCATCTGCTGTCGGCGCGGACGGGACGGGCGAACGTGCACATGCTCGACCAGATCAAGGTGGACTACTACGGAACGGACACTCCCGTGGCGCAGATGGGGCAGGTGAGCACGCCCGAGCCGACCATGATCCTGGTGCAGCCGTATGACATGGGGATGGTTTCGGCGATCGAGAAGGCGATCCGGACGTCGAGCGCGGGTCTGAACCCGATGACGGACGGCAAGGTGATCCGGGTTCCGGTGCCTCCGATGACGGAGGAGCGACGCAAGGAAGTGGTGAAGCAGCTTCAGAAGACGCTGGAGGATCACAAGACCGCGATCCGGAATATCCGGCGGGATGGGAACGACCAGATTAAGAAGGCAGCGAAGGACAAGCTGATCTCGGCGGACGACGAGAAGCGGGCGAACGAAGAGGTTCAACAGCTGACAGATGCGGAGATCAAGCGGGTGGAGGAGCTGTTCAAGGCGAAGGAGAAAGAGATCCTGACCTTCTAGAGCGCTCTCGGCTGTTGTCGTAGAGCGGATCAGACGCCCTGGTAGACGAGGCGGGTGAAGAAATCTCCGGTGATGGTCCCGGTATCGAAGGTTGCGTCGAACTTCGCGGTGGGTTTCGCGGCGACGGTCTCTTCGAGGGAGCGGCCTTGTCTCTTGAGCGCTGCTATTTTGTAGCGGATGGCGACGAACATCTGGTGAGATTCAGCGAGCTGGGTTTTGTTGCTGATGGGGCCGTGGCCGGGAACAAGAATCGTGGAGTCTGTTCCGATGGCAAGGTTGCGTTCGGCGGCGCGAATCATTCCGTCGATGTGGCCACCCGAGGAGTAGTCGATGAAGGGATAGGCGCCGTTACAGAAGGTATCGCCCGTGTGAAGGATATCGGCGTCGGTGAAGTAGATGGAGATATCGGTATCGGAGTGGGCAGGCTCGTAGCGGGTGAGAAGCAGGGTGGTGCTGTTGCAATAGATGGTGTGGCTGGTGGAGAAGACGACGGTGGGCAATGCGCTGGCGGGTACGGGATCGAAGTGCACTCCGAAGGCGGCGATGTCTTGCGGGGTGCTGAGGCGCAGGCGGGTGCGTTCGTGGGCGATGATGGTGGCTCCAGCGGAGTGCATCCACTCATTGCCATCGGTGTGGTCGAGGTGCCAGTGGGTGTTGACGACATAGCGGAGGGGATCGGGGCTGATGGCGTCGAGAGCCTCGGTGATCTGAGCGCGGCAGTCGACGAAGCTGGAGTCGACCAGGAGTTTGCCGTCTGCTCCCGTTAGAACGGCGATATTACCGCCAGGGCCGCCGATCAGGGCGCTGATGTTATCGCGGAGGGGATGGATGGTGATCGTGGCCTCGGCTGCATCTCTGCGCATCTGGTTTCCATGTTCGCTGAGAGGCTTGGCCTGGCCAACGACAGAAGTGTGGGTCGGGGCGACAGCCTCTTCGACGTTATCCATTCCTCCCTCGTTCCTCTCCCGGCTCGAAGAGACACAGCTGCTCAGTCATGAATCTTTTGGGACAGCCAGCTACCCCCGCACGCTCCCTTGGTGGGAGTGTGCGCATGTGTTCTTAACAGGTCCTCCCTGTCGCTTATTCCTGGCGGTTCATCGGTCTTGCCGTCTGTCACGCAGCAGCCTAAGTGGTGTGATCGATGATGATCTTCCAGCCCTTGTCGGTCTTTTCGAAGACGAGGGAGAAGAGGCCTTCGGCGTGGCCGCCCTCTTTTTTGCCGCGTTCGAGCTCGTATTTGCCGATGCAGACGGCGAAGCGGTCGTCGAGGGGGTGGACCTCGAGCTCGGAGAAGGAGAGGGTACCCATGGCGGCCTTGGTGGGGTAGTCGCGGTGGTACTGGTCGACGAGGCCGGCGTAGCTGCGGGAGATCTGGTGTGTGAGGAAGAGGGTGTCGGGGGAGTCCTTGTAGCCCTGGGCGAAGCCGTCGATGTCGCCGCGATTCCAGGCCGTCTCCTGGGCTAGGAGGACTTTGACGATGGCGAGCTCCTCCGGGGAGGCGGTGTGAAGGGGGTCAGGCTGGGCGTGGAGCAGGGTGGATGCGGAGGTAAAGAGGACCGCGATGAGGAGGAGCCGGAGCAGAGAGTGAGGCAAGGGGAGGCGAAGCGTCATGTCTGACCTCGAAGGGGAGCTTTTTGCCGGGGAGTTGAAGATGTTGGACATAGTGGGCCGAAGAGCTGTTGGGTAGCAGCATATAACGGCGCGTGGAGACCCGAGGTTACGGGGGAGACTAAAATCTTGAAGATGGCGACCAATCTTGCTCTGAATGCTGCTTTAGGACCTTCGGGATTTAAGACGGTTCATGCGGTCTGCTCGCATGACTGCCCGGACTCCTGTGGGGTTCTGGTGACGGTGCAGGTTGGGAGCGGAGGCGCTCCGGACCGGGCGGTGAAGGTGCAGGGCGATCCGGCGCATCCGGTGACACGGGGATTTCTGTGCGGCAAGGTGGCGAAGTATCTAGATCGGGTGTACTCGCCGGATCGGCTGCTGTATCCGATGCGGAGAAAGGCCGGGGTGGCAAAGGGGCCGCTGGCGCAGGGACGCGAGGCAGAGGCCTTTGAACGGATCGGGTGGGATGAGGCTCTGGATCAGATTGCGGCTCGGCTGAAGGGGATTGCGGCGGAGTTTGGGCCGGAGAGTGTGCTGCCGTACAGCTATGCCGGGACGATTGGGCAGTTGGGGTATGGATCGATGGACCGGCGATTCTTTTATCGGCTGGGCGCTTCGCAGTTGGACCGAACGATCTGCTCGACTGCGGGTGGGACTGCGCTGACCAGCGTGTATGGGGTGAAGCTGGGGACTACGCCGCAGGACTTTGCTCACGCCGGGCTGGTCGTGGCATGGGGCGCTAATATTCATGGGAACAATGTGCATCTATGGCCGTTTGTGGAAGAGGCGCGACGGGCGGGTGCGCGGTTGGTGGTGATCGATCCTTATAAGACGCGGACGGCCGCGCTGGCGGACGAGCATTTGGCGATCCAGCCGGGTACGGATACGGCGCTGGCGCTGGGGCTGATGCATGTGATTCTGCGGGAGGGTCTGGAGGATCGGGAGTACATCGCGCGGTGTACGACTGGATTTGAGGAGCTGCGGGCTCATGCGTTGAAGCCGGAGCACACGCCGGAAAACGTGGCCCAGGTTACGAGCATCGCGGCGGAGCGGATTGTGCGGCTGGCGCGGGAGTATGCGGGGAGCTTCAAGGTTACGGGGCGTCCGGCGGCGATCCGTCTGAACTATGGGATTCAGCGGAGTGAGAATGGCGGGACGGCGGCTCGGGCAGTGTGCATGCTGCCGTTGTTGACCGGGGCCTGGCAGCATCGCGGCGGGGGGCTGCAGCTTTCAACTTCGGGATCGTTTCCATTTAACGGGAATTCGCTGCAGATGCCGGAGTTAATGATGGCAAGTCCTTTAGGTCGCACGGCGAGGGTTGTGAATATGAGTCAGTTGGGGCAGGCGTTGACGCGGGAGGATGCAGGAGTGGGTGGGCCTCCGGTAAAGGCGCTGTTTGTGTACAACTCGAATCCGGCGGCGGTGGCTCCGAACCAGAACGATGTCCTGCGTGGGATGCTGCGCGAGGATCTGTACACCGTGGTGCACGAGCAGTTCTTTACGGATACGGCGGACTACGCGGATGTGCTGCTGCCTGCGCCGACGTTTCTGGAGACGAAGGATGTGCAGGGAGCGTATGGGCATCTGTTCGCGCAGGTCTCGGAGAGGGCGATTGAGCCGCTGGGCGAGGCGCGGAATAATGTGACGCTCTTCGGTGAACTGGGTCGGCGGATGGGGTTCGAGGAGGCTTGCTTCGATGACCGTGAGGACGAGTTGATCGATCAGGCATTGAAGACAGAACATCCCTGGTTTGCGGGGATGACGCGGGAGAGGCTGGAGCGCGAGGGGCATGTTCCGCTGCAGTTGCCGGTGAATGAGGACGGGGTGTCGCTGCCGTTCTCGACGTCGGAGTGGTTCAAGACGCCGAGCGGGCGGGGCGAGCTGGTTCCGGTTCCGGTGTTCGTGGCTCCGGTGGAGTCGCGGGGTGGCGTGGATGCGGGGACGTATCCGCTGGAGTTTCTGCCGAGAAAGGCGGACAACTACATGAATACGACCTTCGGGAACCTGGCGGTGCATCAGCGGATGGAGTCGCGCACGGCGGGCGTGTTGGAGATGCATACGAAGGATGCGGCGGCGCGGGGCATTACGGCGGGAGATGAGGTGGAGGTGTTCAATGGGCGAGGAAAGATCGCTCTGCGGGCGCTGGTGAACGGGCATGTGGGTGAGGGTGTGGTGGCGGCTCGGCTGGACTGGAATAAGTTGTCGGCGGGCGGCGGGAATGTAAATGCTCTGACGAGCGAGAGGCTCACGGATATCGGTGGTGGGGCTACGTTTTATTCGACGCTGGTCGAGGTGCGGAAGGCTTAGAGCAATCGCTCTCGGCCGGGTATAGCCGTAATCACTCTGGCGGTTTCGTCGTCGATGGAACTGCATTTTGTTTCAACACGTATAGCATTCATTCCAAATTGAAGTTAGAGGGGTATGTATGGTTCGCTCTGGTATCGGTGCAGGTGCTTTTCTCCTGGTGTGTGTGGGTGCGTTTGCATCGGGACCCGCGGATCGTGTGGTTACAGCTCCGAAGAGTGTGGCTTCGGAGACGAACGCCGCGAGTAAGGCTTTGCCGGTGGCGGAGTTGCTGCAGACGGTTCGCGTGGGGAGTACGTCGTGGTCGCCGGATGGGCAGAGGATCGCCTACGTGGGGAACGCTTCGGGGCGTCTGAATCTGTGGGTGATGGATGCCGACGGCGGCGGGGCGAGGCAGTTGCTGAAGTCGAACGACCGGCAGGCCAGCCCACGGTTTACGAAGGATGGGAAGGAGATCGTCTATGTGCAGGACAAGGGCGGCGATGAGCTCTACGACTTGTATGCCGTGGCGACGGCTGGAGGCGAGCCGCGCAATGTGACCAAGACCGATGAGGTCAGCGAGATTAGTCCGATATTTTCGAAGGATGGCCGGTGGCTGGCGTTCGGCAGCAAGGTGAAGAAGGAGCCTTCTACCAATGTCGCGGTGATGGAGTGGGGTGCGGGGACGATCAAGGTGCTGACGCATGAGACCGATCCCAAGGCGAGTTGGGATGTGGCGGACTGGAGCCCGGATGGGCGGTACGTCTTTGCGACACGGTCTGTCGGGCTGGAGGACGCCGACGTCTATCGCATCGAGGTGAAGAGTGGAGTGGCGGAGAAGCTGACGTCGCATGCAGGGCATGCGTTGGTTGGGGTGAGCGAGGTGTCTCCGGACGGGAAGACGCTGCTGTTGACCTCGAATGAGAAGGGTGGATATCAGAACGTCGCGTTGTTCGATCTGGCGAAGAAGAAGATGCGTTGGGTGACGGATACGCAGTGGGAGGCGATTCCAGGTGCGTTTTCGCCGAAGGGAGATACGTTTACCTATACGTTGAATGCGGATGGACGGACGACGATCCAGTTCGTGGATGTGAAGACATTGAAGTCGAGCGACCGCGGCCTGCCGGCGGGGTTGAATTCGGAGGCTGGCGCTCCGAGTCCCTTTCGAGGGGATGGCAGCTTTCTGTTCTCGCACCAGGACTCGACGCATGCTCCGAATCTTTACCTGTTGAGTGCGAGCGGAGCGGTGAAGCAGATCACGCATACGGAGAGTCCGGTGCTGACGAGTTCGCCTCTGCCGGGGTCGCAGTTGGTGACGTACAAGAGCTTCGATGGGCGGATGATCTCGGCGCTGGTGTGGGTACCGTTCAATCTGAAGCGTGACGGCACGGCTCCGGTGGTGGTGATGCCGCATGGCGGGCCGACGGCGCAGACGGTGGACAGCTTCAGTCCCCGGGCGATTCTGCTGGTCTCCCGAGGGTACGTGGTGATTGCGCCGAATGTGCGGGGATCGACGGGCTACGGCATGGAGTTCCAGAAGGCGAACTATCAGGACCTGGGAGGCGCGGATCTGAAGGATGAGATTGCTGGTGTGGACTTCTTGAAGGCCACGGGATTGATCGATGCGAAGAAGGTTGGGATCTGGGGTGGATCGTACGGCGGGTTTATGACGCTGATGGCGATCGGCAAGACGCCGGAGGTGTGGGCGGCGGCGGTGGATGAGTACGGAATTCTCGACTGGTACACGATGCTGGAGCACGAGGAGGCCTCTCTGCAGGAGTACGAGAAGACGCTGCTGGGCGATCCGGTGAAGGACAAGGCAGTGTATGAGGGTGCGTCGCCGCTGAAGTACATTCGGAGTGAGCGCGCTCCGCTGCTGGTGCTGCAGGGCGAGCGGGATATTCGGGTACCCAAGGAGGAGGCCGAGCAGGTCGTGGCGATCCTGAAGAAGGAAGGCAAGACGGTGGAGGCGGTTTATTACCCGGAGGAGGGTCACGGCTTCATCAAGCGGGAGAACCAGGTGGATGAGCTGACTCGGTCGGTTGCGTGGTTTGATAGGTATCTGAAGGGAAACTGAGAGGGTGACGATGGATCTGCCGGGCCTGGATGAGATCAAGCGGGCGGCGGAGCTGGTGTATCGGACGATGCCAGCTACGCCGCAGTACAGTTGGCCTCTGCTGAACGAGCGCGCTGGGGGTGAGGTGTGGGTGAAGCATGAGAACCATACGCCGGCGGGGGCGTTCAAGCTACGCGGCGGGCTGATCTATATGGACTGGCTGCGGAGGGAGCAGTCCGAGGTGACGACGGTGGTCTCGGCGACGCGGGGAAACCATGGGCAATCGATTGCTCTGGCTGCCGCACGGAACGGGATTCGGGCGGTGATCATTGTTCCGCACGGGAACAGCGTAGAGAAGAACCGGGCGATGCGGTCGCAGGGCGCGGAGCTGGTAGAGCATGGAGCGGACTTTCAGGAGGCTCTGGAGCATGCAGTGCTTCTGGAGCAGGAGAATGGATGGCACTGGGTTCCGAGTTGCCACGCGTTGCTGGTGAAGGGCGTGGCAACGTATGCGCTGGAGATGCTGACGGCGTGTCCGGAGCTGGATACCGTGTATGTGCCGATTGGGATGGGGTCGGGGATCTGCGGCATGATTGCGGTGCGGAATGCGCTGGGGCTCAAGACGAAGGTGGTCGGGGTGACGTCGAAGAGCGCTCGGGCGACCGCGTTGTCGTTCGCGGCGGGCGCGGTGGTGGAAGATGTCGCCACGACCCGGATCGCGGATGGCGTGGCTTGCAGACGGCCGATGCAGGAGACGCTGGAGGTGTTGCAGGCCGGCATGGAGCGGCTCATCGAGGTGGAGGACGATGAGGTCGAGGCGGCGATGAGGGCTTATTTCTCCGATACGCACAATGTTGCAGAGGGAGCGGGAGCGATCGGGCTCGCGGCTCTACTGAAAGACCGGGCGAATATGCAGGGACGGGTGGGAACGGTGCTCTGTGGAGGAAATGTGGATAGCGAGGTCTTCGCCCGGGTGCTGGCGGGTGGGGCCGCGGCTTAGGATACTTGCAGGGGTGAACAGCGATGTATTCGGCGGGGTTTCAGTGTGGGGGCTGTTTCGAGTGGGTGGAGACCACGGTGGATGAGTCGGGTGGCTCTCGGCAGCAGTATGTGGAGGACTGCCAGGTCTGCTGCCAGCCGAATGTGTTGACGATCCGGTGGGATGCGTCGGCGCAGACCTATACGATCTCGGCGGAGTTGGAGAGCTAAGGCTTCAGCCGAAGTGTGTCCATCGACCCGGCTGAATACAACGTTTTGCGGGAGGAGGCGATCTCAGTCCACTGACCGAACGAGATTGGTGGATTGCAATGATCGCGACGATGGATGGCGTGTTGCTGGCGGAGTTGAAGAAGCTCTACTCCGCCGAGAAGCAGATTGCTGAAGCGCTGCCGCGATTTGTTGAGGCGGCGAGTACCGAAGAGCTTCGAGACAGCCTGTTATCTCATGGAGAAGAAAGCAGGGAGCATCTCGCCCGCCTGGAGGAGAGCTTCGGGACTCTTGGGGAAGATGGGGACGGCGCGATCTGTGTGGGGATGCAGGGGCTCTTGGAAGAGGGGCTAAGCGCTTTGCAGCGGTATGACGCCGGGATGCTGCGGGACGCCGCGCTGATCGCCGCTGCTCTGCGGGTCGAGCACTATGAGCTGGCAAGTTATGGCGCCGCGATTGAGTTGGCCCGCGGACTTGGGCACGATGAGGCTTTGGCTTTGCTGGAGCAGACGTGGGCGGAGGAGGATCTGGCCGAGAAGAAGCTGGGGCAGATCGCGATCCAGGTGAACGCCGAGGCCTACGTGGGGCGGGATGATGTTTGAAGACTGTTGAGGGCGGGCGAGTGGTTGTGACCACTCGCCCACTCTTCAGGGTTATTTCTTCTTCGACTTGGGTGTGGATGGGGTGGTCTTACGTCCAGGTTGAGCGGAGGCTCCGATGCTGTCGGAGGTGCTTCCTTGGAAGCGGGAGTGAAGACCATCGTTGGGCTGAAGCGGCGAGATGCCACCCTTCTTCATGAGCTGAGCGGCGATCTCGTAGATCTCTTCCGGAGCGTAGTCAGGAGAGAAGAGGGACCGGCACTCGCCGACGACTGGGCCTTCGGTGGCGTGCTCAGGGGTGCCCTGAATGACTTCCAACTCTTCGCCGTCGGCCCAATCGGCTGGACCGGACCACACGCCTGCGACGTCGCCGTAGTCCTCTTCCGAGAAGGTGTAGAGCTTGCGATGAGAGCCGATCGCCTGCCACTTACGAGCCTCTGGAATCTTGGAGTCGTCGATATTCGGAGTAGGGAGCATCTTGGTGATCTCGACGCCCGTGACCTTGCGCAATGCGAGAGCGTAGGCGGCCTGGTGGACTCCGCCGCGAACCATCAGATAGCCGATGACGTCGCGTGCGGCCTGGTTGGTCGTCATCTGATAGCAGCGGTGCTTGTGCATGCGTGCGCCGGTCTCGAGGAAGAAGTTGTGGAGCAGGTCGGAGACGAGGTTGCCGCTGGAGAATACGTGCTCTCCGCTCCAGAAGTGGCCCATGGAATCCATGACCTGATGCCCGCCGCCGCCCACGATGGTGTGATGGGTGTTGCGAAGGTTCTTCGCGTCTTCGAGCGGAGCATCGACAGGCTCACCCTCGGGTACGGAGCCTTCCAGCATGAGGTTGATGGCGGTCGAGATCAGTTCGACGTGGCCGAGCTCCTCGGTGGTGATGCTGGCGACGAGGTCGTAGAAGGGCTTGAGTTTCTTCTTCTCTTTGAAGCCGAAGGACTGATGCAGGTAGTTGTTGAGGGTGGACATCTCGCCGAACTTGCCGCCGAGGAGCTCCTGGATGGCGGCTGCGCCGTTGGGATCGGGACTGGCTGGCTTTTCAAGCGGGATGAGGAGTTTTTCTGAGCGAAGGAACATAAGGACCTCTCGTCTTTCGGTGGATATGAAATGGGACTACCCATGCTCAGAACAGGCAGACATGGGTGAAGGGATGTAGCTAAGGAGTGAAGACGTACATCCGTGAACACCGTTCAACGTCAGGATGGAGGGTGTGATGCCAGGGATCTGGGGGAAGATGTGCTATAGGAGAGGTCAATTGTTGACGCGCCGAAGGTTGTACCGCGCTGTTGTGATTGCGATCAAATCCCCTCTTTTCTGGGGAAATTTGGGCATCTGGAGGGTACGGAGAGCTGTTGAACGAGTACAGAGCCTGAGGCGTTCGACAGGAGCCGGAAGAGTCGCTGCCGTTTGAACTGATCGGAGAGAGCCGCCGTGTGAGCTTTCCTGGACCTCGTTCCTAATTTGGGAAGGAGGTTGCGATGGCCGAAATGCGCTCCGGATACTGAGCGCGCGATCCTGCGGGATTGTCTCCAGTAAAAACGCAGCGACAAGTGTGCGGGCGCGGGTTTTGTAGAGGCGAGGCGGTCCGAAGGCAGGGGCTCGGAGAAGGGAACCCGGGGTTGAACTCGCTAAGAAAAGGGCCGCTCCCATATAATCGGAGACTCCCCCCTAGATGTACCGGCGGGCGCGATTTTAGAGCAGTGAGGGTGTGCGTATCTTTACCGAGAATCGAGAGAGCGAAAGCTCCCTGAAGAGCAAGACCAAGACTGTGCGCCCGCGCTCCAGACGCTTCCGCATCCTTATTGCCGCTGCCCCATTGCTGGTTCTGGGGGCGTCCGCTGTTGCCGGACTGGCCCAGGCTGCGCGGAATCCGCAGAACATCTTCACCACTCCGGCGCCGCAGGGGGTGCAGACGCTTTGCCAGCCCCAGGTGGTCGGGAATCGCAGAATCCCAAAGGAATCAGTGCTGGCGCGGCTGTTTTCGAGGGCGAACGACCTGTACGATCCGCTGGTGGTCGAGCGGGACTTCAACTCCCTTTGGAACACGGGCTACTTCGACGATGTGAGGATTGAACGGACGGACGACGAAAAATGCGTGCAACTGCATATTTATGTCCGCGAGAAGCCGACCATCCGGGAGATCAACTACAAGGGTTTGAATGCGGTCTCGCAGTCGGATGTGCTGGAACGGTTCAAGAAGGCCAAGGTGCCGCTGACGGTCGAGAGCCAGTACGACCCGACCAAGATCAAGCGCGCAGAGAATACGTTGAAAGAGCTGCTGGCCGAGCACGGCCACCAGTTTGCCACGATCCGGACCGAGGTGAAGACGATTCCTCCGGCGGCAGTGGCGATCACGTTCAATATCAAAGAGGGCCCGACGGTAAAGGTCGGCAAGATCGCCTTCCAGGGCAACGACAGCGTCAACGACCGCACTCTGCGGGCGGCGATGCGGAATCTGAAGCCGATCGGTATCCCGCACTCGATCATCCTGGAGAATCTGTTTGCGCGCACCTTCGACGCGAGCAAGCTGGACGAGGATACGGAGCGCGTACGGCAGGCTTACAGGGATCGCGGCTACTTCAAGGCGCTGACCAGCGAACCGACGACGCACACACGCGATGCAGGCGGCTTGAATCCGTTTACGTTGCGGCCGTCCAAGGGCAAGCGAATCGATATCCTGATGCTGGTGGAAGAGGGAAGCCGGTACAAGCTGGGCGGCATTACCTTCTCAGGCAATAAAGAAGTTACGAACGTCAAGGTATTGCGGGCGCAGTTTGCGCAGAAGGATGGCGAGTACTTCAACGCCACACTCTTCGGCAAGGGGCTGGAGCAGCTCCGCAAGGCCTATGGCTCGCTGGGCTTCATCAACTTCGTCGGCACGCCGATACCGCGCACCGACGAGGCGAAGAAGCTGGTGTACCTGGATATCGAGATCGACGAGGGCAAGAAGTTCTTCGTATCGCGGATCGAGTTCACTGGTAATACGATTACGCGCGACAAGGTCATTCGCCGCGAACTGATGCTCGAGGAGGGGCAGCAGTACAACAGCCAGCAGTGGGAGCTTTCGATCCTGCGGTTGAACCAACTCAACTACTTCGAGCCGCTAAAGGTAGACCAGGACTCGGAGAGCCGCCTGAATCCGGACGACGGAACGGTAGATCTGTTGCTCAAGCTGAAGGAGAAGGGCAAGAACTCCATCGGGTTGAACGGCGGTATCAGCGGACTCTCGGGAACGTTTATCGGATTGAACTACGAGACGAATAACTTCCTGGGACTGGGCGAGACGCTGAGCGTGCAGGCCAATATCGGCGACCTGTCCCGAAACCTGAGCTTTGGGTTTACCGAGCCTTATTTCCGGAACAAACCAATCTCGCTGGGCATGCAGGTATTTACCAGCAAATTCGACTACAACCCTGCTAAGGCCAGCGGAATTACCCAGGGCGGCAGCGCGAACCTCACCAACGCGCAACAGTCGCAACTGACGAACTATAACCAGGCGACGACCGGCCTTACCATTTCGTTGAGCCAGCCGCTGCGCCATCTGTTTGCACGGAGCGGCGTGGCGCGCGTCGGCGTCTCGTACTCGCTGTCACGGTCTTCGGTGACGACGTTCAACGACAATACGAGGAACGTGTTCCAGTCGCTGGCGTTCCGTTCCGGCGTAGCCGGGCAGAACCAGTTGAACGGCATCATCACCTCGGTGGTTACGCCGAGCTTCACGTTCTCGAGCCTGGACCGCGCAGTAGGCCCCCATACGGGTAAGGACTTCAACGTCGCGGTGCAGATTGCAGGCGCGGCCGGAAATGTGAAGTACTACCAGCCGGTGATGTCGTATCGGCAGTTCTTCCCGATGAAGGGCCTCAAGGTAAATCGCGAAGGACACAACGTCCTGGGCTATCGCGTGCAGGTCTCCCACGTAGCCGGCTTCGGCGGCCAGGTGGCTCCTCCCACCAACCGTATCTATAACGGTGGCGAGTCGGATATCCGCGGCTTCGATGTGCGGTCGGCTTCGCCGTACACCTTCATTCCAACGAAGGTCATGTTCAACCTGACCAATCCGGACGGCACCTCGACGGTGCCGCGCGATCCGACCAACCCGACGCTGGGGGCTGTGCAGATTCCGCTGCCTGTCTATCGTCTGGTCTCGATCGGTGGAGACACCAGCGTAACGGCGAATCTCGAGTACCGCATTCCGATCATCAATCAGGTGACGTTCGCGTTCTTTACCGACTTCGGGATGACTTTTGATACGCAGCCAGGACAGTTGCGGCAGAGTCCGGCCGGGCAGTCTTTGATCAACAGCCCTTCCTATGGCTGCCCGACGTTGATCAATGGAGCCTGCTTCGGAGGCCAGCAGGTCATCTTTCCTGCTCAGTTGAAGACGGTACCCTTCACCAACTACGTGCCTCGCATGTCGAACGGTGCGGAGCTGCAGGTGATTCTGCCGATCGTCAATGCACCGTTCCGGATCTTCTACGCGTACAACCCGCTGCGGTTGTTCAGAGATGTTCCGCAACAGTTGGCGCTGCCTCAGACCTGCTCCGCTACTGTGACGAATTGCTTCCGAAACTTCTTCCCGAACTCGGGCGCTGGAGACTTCAGCTACGCTCAAGCGGTGCAGTTCTATGGAGCAGACTATACGCTCCGCGAACCGCGTAAGACCCTTCGGTTGACGGTCAGTACGACCTTCTAAGAAGCGTGTTTCGTTGGGATTAGGGGAACGGGCTTCGGCTGTTCCCCAGTTTCGTTGCATCCAAAGAAGATGGCAAACGCAACCATCTCGCGTCCCATTCAAGCGCTTCGAGGGTATGTGACCTCGCTGGAAGCGGCGGTGACTCTTTGCCTGGCCGATCCGCAGCCGAAGGCGGTTCATATCCTGCGTACGACCTCGCGCCGTATCGAGGCGCAACTCACTCTGCTTTCGCTGCTGCCGAACTTGCCGTCCTACGTAGAGGCCGCCGAGAAGGTGCAGCGGCGACTTAGGAAGATTCGCCGCGCTGCGGGTCAGGTGCGGGACTTCGATGTCCAGATCGACCTTGTCTCGGAGCAGACGAATGCCGGGACCAAGAAGGACTCCCGCGAGCTTCGCAAGGTGCTGAAGCATCGTCGGAGAGAAGCTGCGGATGAGTTGGTGGAGCTTCTCGAAGGACAGCAGGCCAAGTTGACTCGCTCACTCGAGTCGCTGGTGAAGGCGCTCGAGCCAGCGGAGGATCTTTCGCTCTCCGCGACGCAGCTTAGCGGGCTGGTTCGAGAGTGGTTCGCTGGCCGTTTGGCAGAGGGCACTGCTCCGGACGATCCGGAGTGGATGCACGATCTGCGGAAGACAGCCAAGGCTGCCAGATACATCGCCGAGACGGCTCCTTCGGCCGCGCGTACTCTCCGGAAGCTGGCCAAGCACTTCGAGTCGCTGCAGCACTCGGGGGGCGAGTGGCACGACTGGATGGTTCTGGCGGAGGTCGCTCATGAACAGCTCGGCAGGTCTTCTGCTCTGACACAGGCCTTCTGCCGAAGGTCGCGTTCGGCGATGACTTCCTATCGAGCTCGGGTGGATTCGATCAGGGCCGATTCGATCAGTTCTTAGGATCGGTCAGCTCAGATCCATCAGTCTTTTAGAACCCATTAGTTTCTTAGAACCCATTAGTTCTTAGAGTCCGTTAGTTCTTAGGGTCTGTCGGCATGATGGCGCCAGCTTTGATCCAGCGCTCGATTACTGCGATCTCGGCGTCGGAGAGCTTTTTGCGCTTGTCGGGCATGGGCATGGGGTTGTCCTTTGGACCTTCGTGGCGGATGAGCTGCACCATGAGGCTCGCTGTAGGATCGCCGGGGATCAAGGCTGTGCCATGTTTGCCGCCGCGTATCATTCCCGTTCGGGTCTGCATGCTGAGCTGGCCCTTGCGATTCATGCCTCCGTGGCAGCGGAAGCAGTTGGAGCGGAAGATGGGGAGTACGTCCTGGGTGTAGAACCCTGGGTTAGCGGGGTCGTAGTCGACGTGAGGTTTTGGTGGTCCCAAATCGCATCCTATCAATAGGATAGCTCCAAGCATGACTCCGGCTATCCCGAACCGCATAACCCCTCCGTTAACTCAAGAGTATACGGAACCCAGCTCAACACTTACACTGGGGGAAGCCGGTCTCTAAAGTAGGACTTGCTCTGGCGTCTCTGCGCCTCCTAAATCACTATGCGCGCAACCGCCCCCATTACTGCCGTCCTGGCGCTCGCAGTCCTGTCTCTATCTCCTTCGCTCTACGCACGCCCGAAGAACACCGTACATAAGACGCGCGTCCAGGCTGCTGCACCTGCTGCTCCTTCCAAGAAAAATCCGAAGGCTAAGATTAGTCCTAAGGCCGAGGCCAAACCCAAGGGGAAGCATCGGCGCAAACATCACGAGGTGATGGACGACGCTGTTCCTGTGACGATCGTGCGTGTCCATGGCAAGAATCGCCGGCATGCAGTTCCGAAGGTTTCCAAGGCTTCCAGTGAGATTGGCAGGAAGGCTAGTTCCTCGGATTTCCTCCAGGCGGCTACTCCTGCGGCTGCGGCTCCGGAGGCTTCGCCTCAGGCTGTTGTGTCCGGAGAGAATTCGAATCATCCTTCGGCGGAAAAGTCTGTCTCGGTTCTCAGCGTGATTCGTCCTGCCGCGCAGAGACCGGATCTTCCGACGGTCGCCGAGGCGGCTTCGACGCCGGTGCTGCTTCCTTCGCTTTATAACAAGCGCGGCCGCTTGATCGTTCCGCCGCCGATGAAGGGTTCGCACGAGATTCTGCTTCGTCAGAATCAGGTTGCCGATCGCGATGGGCTCGACCGCATTCGCGATGACGAAGATATTATCGAGCTTCGCGGCCAGAGGCTGCTGGTAGCACTTCCGGTTAGCGATACGCTGGTGGTGGATGAGCGTCTCCCGGCGAACCGCCGCTACTGCCGTCCTTGGACCGCGCAGTTTCTTACGGTGATGGCGCGGGCGTATTACACGCAGTTTCATACTCCGCTGCAGGTCAACTCTGCCGTGCGAACGGTTGAGTTCCAGCAGCGGCTGCTTCGGACCAATGGGAATGCCGCGCCTGCCGAGGGCGATACTGCTTCGCCGCACTTGACCGGTCAGGCGGTGGATCTGGCGAAGCATGGACTTACGCTTACGCAGATCGCCTGGATGCGGGGCTATCTTCTGCCTCTGGTTCAGGAGGGCAAGGTCGATGTGGAGGAGGAGTTTCAGCAGGCTTGCTTCCATATCAGTGTCTATAAGAAGTACCTGCCGCCTGCTCCCATGCCTCCACGGGATCTTATGACCGCGCACCGGAGTGGGACTACTTCTCTGGCTACGGCTGTGCACTAGCACCCCCTCCCCCTTGCCTGCGTGTAAGTGGTTTGTTCGCAGGGGGATAGGGATTGCCTGGGTCTCCAAATATGTCCAAACAAACGGCTTTTGGCTAAATACGTGCAGTCGTTGGAGTTACGGATTCTTTTGTTAAAGAGCGAAGCCCCGGTTTATCCCGGGGCTTTTTCTTTTGATTACTCTTCTATTTTATCGGGTGGGCTATAACTAATGTGCCAGTTTGTTTTATTTATTATCTGGTTTGTTTTTATTGGGTTGTGGGGTTTTTGCGGGGTTTTGGGGCTTGACAGGATTTTTGGGTTTGGGAAGTTTGCGGAGAGGGGAATAGGCTTGGGAAGGTTTTACTTCCCACCCTTCGCTAGAGACAAAGGCGCGAAGGATGGGGCACCCGGGCTTTTGTGCTTGGGTTGAGGAGAGCGACGGCTAGAACGAGCAACAGCAAGTGCAACCGCGGGTCCTTCGACTGCGTAACTCGCGATGATGCTGCGAGTTACTTCGCTCAGGATGACAAATTTGTGGGGGTTCGGTGGTCCAAATTTGTGGGGTCTGGTGGCTAGGCGCTGTGGCTTGGGGAGGGTATTGGTGTCCTGGGGATTTTGGTTTGGGGAGGGAGTGCGGTCGTGCTTCGCACGATACCCCACCCTATTTGCGATGAAGCTGCAAATAGGATGGGGCACCCGCTTTTGTGCCTGGTTGAGAGATGGTTCTCGTTGACGTTTGCTTTTGTGGCTGGGTTAGAGATGGTTCTCGGTGTGACTTGTGGGTGGGTTAGACTTTTTCTCTTTTTTGGTTGCTCCAGCTTTTGTAGGCGGCGTCCAGGGCGCGCATGTTTTTTACGCCGTCGTCGCCGGAGGCTTCGAAGGTTCCTTCGCCGCGGAAGGCTGAGGCGAAGCCGTCCAACATGCGGATGTAGCCGTCGGCGTTGTCGAGGGTGGTGTTTTCTATGAGCTGGCCGGCGCGGCGGAGGACGAGTTCTACGGGGCGGTCGACCGTCAGGCCGTTCTCGGCGATCAGAACGCCGTCCGATCCGGTCACCTCGACGAGAGTCCGGTAGGGGGCGCGGGCGCTGACGCTTACGTTGGCGTATACGCCGCCTGTCATCTCAAGTTGCAGGTTGGCTATCGCGTCGAAGGTTCCTGAGGCGGCGTCGGTCCGGGCGAGGGTCTCTATGCTTTCGATCTCGCGATCGAGGACGAAGCGCAGCGCATCCATGCAGTGCACTCCTACGTCGGCGATCGGACCTCCGCAGGCGAGGCTGGAGTCGGTGATCCACTTTCGCGGCGCGAGGTTGGCGGGATAGGCGTAGAGGGCGTAGGCCAGTTGAGGCTCGCCGATTGCGCCGGCGCGTATCTGGGTGCGAATCCACTCGAGGCTGCGGTTGTAGCGGAAGTTCTGGCCGACGCCGAAGAGGAGTCCGGCTGCGCGGGCGGCCGAGGCCATGTCTTCGGCGTCGTTGCCGTTCATGGCGAGCGGCTTCTCGCAGAGCACAGCCTTGCCGTGCTGGACTGCGAGCAGCATGTCCTCTTTGTGCATGGAGTCGGGCGAGGTGATGAAGACTACATCGACGTCGGGGGAGGCGCAGAGCTCTTCGCGGGTGGCGAAGCAGTGGGGGATGTTGTGCTCCGCGCAGTTCTGCGCGGCGGCTCTAGCGTCCCTGCGCCACATGCCGGTGAGGACGGCGTTCTCGCTCTTTGCAAATGCGGGGAGCAGACGACGGACTGCATGATGGCCGAAGCCCAGAATGGCAAAGCGTACAGGAGGCTGACTCATGAAGGTCTCAGCTTTCAGTAGGTCGTTCGTAAGGGGCGTAAGGTCTAGTGGGCGTCGTTCTTGAAGATCTGTTCGGCGAGGAAGTTTTCGACCTTGGCCTGGTCGCGCAGCATCTCGAAGTAGGCGTTCTTCAATAGCTGTGAGCGGCCATCGCGGAGTTGCTGACGGATCGCCTGCTGCACGCGAGGATCGTTTACGTCGCGCTGTCCGGCGGGTTCGCGGGAGATGAGTTTATAGATGGAGTAGCCCATGGTCTTCTTGCTTTGGGCGTCGAGCAAGGGGAGGATGTCGGTGATGCCACCGGCCTTCAGCTTGGTGATCGCAGCAAAGACCATTGGATCGGCGTGCATCTGTGACTCGGCGACGAAGCCCATGTCGCCACCGTTCGGGGCGGTCTCGGCACGCTCGGAGAAGTTCATCGCGATGGAGCCGAAGTCCTCGCCGCTGTCGAGCCGGTTCTTCAAGGCCTGGATCTTCTTCTTGGCCTCATCCTCGCTGGTGGCCTTGCTGCCCTGCAGGTTTCCCGGTTGAGGCGAGGGCACGCTGGTCACTTGGATCTGGGCGAGGTGGTACTGCGTCTCGATCAGGTTGAACTCTGCCTTGTGCTGTGTGAAGTAGTTGGTTACGTCGGCGTCGGTGACGGTGATCTTGGAGTTGATCTCCTTGTTCAGGAGCTTCTCCATCGTGAGGGAGCGGCGCAGGTCGTGTTTCACGTCGTCGAGGGTGTGGTTGCTGGCCTTCAGCCGCTGGTCGAACTGCTCCTCGGTGTAGGGAGCCTTCATCTCGGCGAGCTTGGCGTCTACCTCTTCGTTGCTGGCCGTGAGGTTCATCTTGGCGGCGCGCTGCTGGACGATCTCTTCGTCGATCAGCTCACGGAGCACGTTCAGGCGCAGGGAGTCGGCCTGTTCGTGGGTGGGCTGCTGTTGCTGCTGCTGAGCCTCGCCGAGCTGGGCCGCGTAGGCCTTGTCCAGATCGGGCTTCATGATCGCGTGTCCGTTTACAGTCGCGAGGACATCCGCGCTGTGGCCGCGATTACAACCTGTCACCGGCACCAGCGCAACGGCAAGCATAAGAGCGGCCGAGTAGGGCATGGCAGAGGACATCGCCCAGTTAAAGCTGCGAGCCGGGAAGGACGGAATGATTTCTTTCGATACTGTGTGCACGCCTTGAGTCTCCTGCATTCTTTCCTAGTTGCTGGGCTTCGCTGCCGGAGTTGTTGTGGGGACCGGAGCAGCCGTGCTGGCCGGAGTAACCGGCGGTGGTGGAACCTGACCCTCGGCCCGCAAGGCGTCGTCGATCATCCGGTACAGAAATTCCATCGGCTGAGCGCCCGACAGCTTTTCACCGTTGATAAACAGCGCCGGTGTCGCATCGACTCCTAAAGCTTCCGCTTCTTTTATCGTTGCCTTGACCACGGTATCGTCCTGCTTTGCGATACAGGCGTTCAACTTCGCGGCGTCTACCTTCTGCCGTTTGCCTTCGTCGACGGTCAACGAGTCCAATGTGGCGTTGGCCTTGGCGATACTTTTTTCTTCGCCACCCAGCTCTGCAGCGTGAGCGTGGATGTAGTCCACCAGATTCCAGTATCCGTCGTTGCTGAGCGCGCCCACGCAACTGGTGTCGATGGCTGCGCGCATCGCCCAGGGATGGATGTCTAACGGGAAGTCGCGGTAGACGATGCGGACCTGATTTTTGTAGCGATCTGTCAGGGCTGGAAAGAGCTGGGCGTGCATCTTCGAGCAGAAGGGGCACTCGAGGTCGTCGAACTCCACGATCATGACCGGGGCGTTTGCAGGACCGCCGCGTGACGGACGGTTCGCGGGTGAGACGAAGGTCTTCGGGTCCGCACTGATGTCGAACTTCGTAAACTGCGCCAAGGTGTTGCCGTCTGTCGAGAGCAGAAAGTTCACTGGCTTGGTCGACCGGCCGTTGGCCTGGAAGGTCACTGGAATTTCATCGAAGCCGGGGACCTGACTTTTGCTGCGCGTACCGATCTGGATGGTGTAGTCGGGAGGGACGTTCGACTTGGACCGAATCAGCACCTCGACGCGCCGGGCCATCTCGGGCGACAACGACTGTGCGCTTTGCGCGGGCACTTGTGCGTGACAGCCGGCAGCAGCCAAGGAGAGGGCGAAAAGAGCGACACGGAACGTCCTTACGGCAGTCAGCACAATACCTCGATTATCTCACGCAGTGGCCATTCTACCGGCCCGCAAAGCCCGGGGAGGCGAAGCTTATAGGTCCACCGTGCGCACTGCATTGCAGGCTAGAACAATCTCTCGGCGCGCCGCAGGTTGCCGGCCGCTCCAATGTTCACAAGGGTGAAGTTGAAGCGGTAGGCGTTCTCGTTTCGGACCGATCCCAACTCGTATTTGCGGTATTCGATGCTCAAACCACAGCAGTTCCAGTTATAGGAGGTCTGCAGCGCCGCGTATTGGATCATGCCCTGCTTGAGATCGAGGCCAGCGTTCGCGGCGACTCCTATGCCTGGCTTGCTGGGCGAGCCGTAGCCCAGGAGCAGACGCAACTGGCTGAAGTCGGAGGTCGCGGAGGGAATGCCCTGGGTGTAAGACCGTCCGGGGGCGTTCAGCCGGGCATAGCTCATTCCGGCGAAGGTGTTGCCCTCGTGCACATCGACGAGCACATTGTTGGACGTGAACTTCTTCGCGCCGGTATCAAGGTCGAAATTCCACTCGACGTCGACCTTCTCCGAGGCTCGCACACGCAGGCGCGATACCAGGGGGGAGATGGCGCGGGGCTCGGTGAGGAAGGCGATTCCGGAGAAGTTCAAGGTCGAATCGAGGATGTTGCGGCGGCCACGGATTACGGCGCCACCAAAGAGCTCGTCGAAGAAACGCTTCTGGGTGACGCGCCAGCTTATCCACTCGCGCGCTCCGCATTTGATGGGAGCGACGACGTCTCCGTCGTCCTTGATGCGGGCATTGCTTGGGTCGTCCGGAACGATGGAGGCGTTGCATGGCCCTTTCTTTCCGGGCCTGAGAAAGAGACGTTGCGTGACTCCGTACTCCAGCTCGTTGGTGTCGCTGGCGACGTCGATATCGTCGAAGCGGAGGAGGCTTTGGAAGTTTCCGATTCCCGAGACGTAGCGGTAGGTGAACTCCGGCTCGATGGTGTGCCTGAAGTCGCGGTGCAGCAGGTTGCGTACGAAGCCGGAGGTGAAGGTCCGCTCGATCACGGGGGGCCTTATATCCAGCTCTACTTCGACGTCGCTGCGGTTGATAGGGCTGACGCTCTCCACTTGGGGCGCGCCAAGTACGAACGGGAGTCTGCTTCTGCTGTAGAAGGTGTCTCGAAGGGCGACGGACGGTCTTACGTGCCATCCTGCGGCTGCGAAGGGGTAGGAGAGGACTGGATGCACGTCCAGCCGCTCGACGATTCCGCTGGAGACGAAGAAGGGCTCAGCGCGCTTTAATCCGGCGGCGGAGGCTTCCACGCTCCAACGAAGGCCGGTCATGCCCAGGGCGTGGTCGGTCGTGTCGAGGTCGATCGAGGGGGCATGAAAGATCCTTACCTGCTGCTCGGTGACAGTCGCTGTCGGTACGCGCTTCAGTCCCTGGTACCGGTCGGCACGTATGTCC
The DNA here is from genome assembly GCF_018449545.1 of Granulicella sp. dw_53. Classification (GTDB taxonomy): domain Bacteria; phylum Acidobacteriota; class Terriglobia; order Terriglobales; family Acidobacteriaceae; genus Edaphobacter. The sequence continues at coordinate 259,237 of NZ_JAAVUR010000006.1, forward strand.
ATGCTGTAGCCGTCCACCTGATGCACGCCGTAGGCGGTGGAGAGGATGTCTGTCGATACGGCCTGGTTGAAGTTCTCTGTAAACGCCTCGCGATAGGGATAGGAGCTCAGATACTCTACATCCGCTGCCACGCGCGTTTGATTCGTACCGGTGTCGGGGACGAAGTCGTGCCGTCCGGTCAGGGTGAAGTCCTGACCGCCCTGATTGACATACATTCCGCCGGTTACGTATCCGCGATCGAGCAGGCCGCTGTAGCGGGACGTGACGAAGTCATTTCCGACACCCTTGTAGCGAAAGGCGGCCGACTGAGCCCATCCTCTGCGCGAAAAGTACTCCACGCCTACCGTCATATCCATGCTGCGGTTGATCGCCCAGTAGACCTGTTCGCCAATCACCAGGCCTTTGGTGGAAGACTCTCCGATGACGGGGAGCAGGATGCCGGTCTGGCGGCCCTCCTCGTCGACCGGGTGGGTTACGTAGGGAAGATAGAGCAGAGGAATATTCAGGAGCTTGAAGATGCTGTTGGTTGCCGTTGCCTTTTCGGAGTTCACCACGAACTTGCCGGAGGACAGCAGCCAGTCGGGGTGAGGAAGCAGGCAGGAGGTTACGGTGCCGTCATAGATCTCGTACTCCTGCGGCCCTGTCTTTACGACCATCTTTCCTGAGAAGAGAAAGGGATTGCTGTTTGCATAGACCAGCTTGCTCTTGGGGCCGGTCTGCTTCAGTCCTACGGAGCCGGTGACGTCAAAGAACCGGCCGGTCTGCTGCTTCACGTTCATGGTGCCGTGGCTGGCGGAGATGATCTCGTTGTTCTTTCCGCCGGTGGCTTTGAGGTGTCCCGTGGCGACTAGGTCGCCTGTCTCGGTGTCGTACTCGACGTGGTCGGCCTGGACCTTGCGGTCGCCGTAGGTGATCACGACGTCGTTGTCGAGGATGAACTTGGTGCCGATCTTGGATTGTGGACCTGAGGACTCGATTACGACCTTGGTCGAATCGTCCGGACCAGGCAGGACCTGGGCGATTGGATATTGCTCCGAATCGGAGCTGGAACTCGCGGTGGATGGTTCATTCGGCAGGCTGCTCTGGGGGGTTGCCTGATTCGTTACCTCCTGCGCCCATACCTGCGGATGACGAACCGCTACCGCCGTGATAGTTATGAAGAAGTAAACGCTGTAAAGTAACCGCCGGGCTCTGGTTAAGTGAGAGATCCGCCAGACTCGATTTTTCACACCCGCGGTACGTTCTACCTGCAAAAGCTTCACCCTGTCTTCGGCAATCCACCGTATCGGAGTCAGGCCGCAACTCCCTGGATGCACCGTGTCGTTCCGTTCCTTTTTGTATCGTGTCAAACGTCCCACCCTTTGAGGCTAAACGATTTCCCGGAAGCAGGATTAAGGTTTTGAGCACAATGAGCTCCGCACAGCTGGATACACGCCACGATCTACTTCCCGAAGGCCCCGGTCCGAACTCTGATTCAGACTCTTTATTCGGGCTGAAGGAGAGCGTTGCGTTGAAGGAAGAGGTCGCCGCTCGGCTGGCGGCTCATCGTGCGCGGCGGCAGCGTCCTGTGCCTGCTCCTCCGGCGCCGATTCCTATTGCGTCGCCTACGCGGGCTCGAGCTGCACGTATCGCGGCTACGGTGGCGGAGCGCTATGCTCACTCGGAGAGTTACCGCTCCTTCCTGGCCGCGGAGGCTCAGACGGCGATTCGCCAGGCTGAGGCGGCTGCGGAGGTCGCTGCGGTTACGGCTCGAGCTGTGGCTGAGGCGCAGCTCAACCTGCTGGAGGAGTTGGACAGCTACTCCCAGAGTGTCGAACAGGGCGAGATGACGGATTCGGCGGCTACGACGCCTGCCTTCGGCTTCGCGCCGAGTGTGGAGGCGGTTGCAGCGGCTGCTCCGGCGGCTCCGCAGGGTCCGATTACGGTTCGGCTGTATGAGGAGGTTGGGCCGACGCTTCGGCAGTCCTTTACTACCTCGTATCCGCATCCGCGGGTCGATCCGCTGGATGACGAGGGTTTGGCGCTGGATGACGAGATCGCCTTTCGGCAGTCGCCTAACTTCGAGGAGGCGGTTGCGCCGACGGAGATTCCGGCGAACCTGATCGAGTTCCCTCGGCAATTGATAGCTGCGCGACGCGCTCGACCGCGACTGGCGGAAGGTCCGCTGCGTGAGGATTCGGAGGACGAGCTGCAGTCGGCTCAGTTGCGGATCTTCGAGGTGGAACCGACGCAGATGTCGGCTGCTCCGGCGATGGCTTCGGCTGCCCCTGAGTGGTCGTCGATCCTGCTGGATGCGCAGCCGGTGATTGCTCCGACGATGGTGCAGGCTGTGGAGCTGGAGACGCTTTCGGTTGCGGTTCCGGTGCTGATGACTGCTCCGCTGGAGCTGCGGATTCTGTCTGCGGCGTTCGATACGGCGATTGTGCTGGCTGGAATGCTGGTGTTTGCAGCGGCTGCGATCGTGACGATCGGCAAGATTCCAGGTTTGGGGTTGAGGGCGATTGCTTTGTCGGCTGCTCCTGGACATGCGCTGTTGACGGAGATTGGGCCGCTGGTTGCCGTGACTGGATTTACATTTCTCTTCCTGTCGGCGCTCTATCAGGGGTTGTTCTTTACTTTTTCAGAGGCCACTCCGGGTATGCGGTATGCGCGGATCGGGCTTTGCACCTTCTCGGATGAGAATCCTACGCGGCGGCAGATGCGGCGGCGGATTCTGGCTACTCTGGTTTCGGCTTGTCCCCTGGGGTTGGGCCTGGTGTGGAGCTGGGCGGATACGGACCGTTTGGGGTGGCATGATCGGATTTCCCGGATGTATCAGCGGAGCTATTAGGCGCTTCCCCTGCTTCTTGGTTATGGGTGTTGGGAGATGGAGAGGGTGTTGCCGTCGGGGTCGTTGAACCAGGCTACTTTGGCTCCTCCGGGGGCGGTCCATACTCCGATGGGGCTTTGTTGGAGGTGGGGGTAGCGGCAGAGGTGGATGTCTTTGGCGGCCATTTCGATGGCGGTGGCTTCGATGTCGTCGACTTGCCATCCGAGGATCGTGAAGGGCGCGGGGGTGAAGTCGCCTACGCGAACGATGCGGAGCATGGTGCCGGCGGCTTCCATGACGATGGCGAACTCGTCGTCGGAGATGAAGTGCAGGCCTAGGGTGTTCTGGTAGAAGCTGCGGGCGAGCGTGGCGTCTTTGGTGGGGATGAAGGTGATGAGTGGGGCGTTGGAGAGCATGGTGTCCTCTGTGGGGTGTTGGTTTTCGGATTGCCAGTTTAGCGGATGGGAGGGTGGTTTTGGTTCGAGGTAATGGCAACGGGGAAATACAGGGGGTCCTTCAGTGCGTTCACCCGGGCTGTTGGGGCCAGGAAAAGAAGGCGGTCGGGCTTCGCCCGATACCCCACCCTATTTGCGATGAAGCTGCAAAAAGGGTGGGGCACCCGCTTTTGTGCTGCTCCTGCAAAAGGTTGGGGTTAGGAGGTGCCTACTACTTCGTCGGTAGCGATGCTGTAGGTGTTGCGGCCGGAGTGTTTTGCGGAGTAGAGGGCGATGTCGGCTTCTTCGAGGAAGCTTTCGTCGTTTACCTGGGTTGCGGCGGGCCAGGTGGTTACGCCGATGCTTACCGTCACCAGGCCGAAGGGGCTTCCCTTGTGTTCTATTGCCAGGCTGGATACTGCTGCCAGGATGTTCTTGGCCACGGCGGTTGCGCCTTGCTGGTCGGTGGTGGGGAGCAGTATGACGAATTCTTCTCCGCCGTACCGGGCCACGAGGTCGGCTTCGCGTTTGAGTGAGAAGCGAAGCGTGTCGGCGACCCGTTTGAGGCAGATGTCGCCGCGGAGATGTCCGTAGAGGTCGTTGTATTGCTTGAAGTAGTCGATGTCGAGGATGAGGAGGGAGAGGGTGTTGGCGGAGCGGCTTTGTCTGCGGCCCTCTTCCTGCAGGGTCTGGCGGAAGGCTCGTCGATTGGTCAGGCCGGTGAGTTCGTCTTCGCGAGCGAACTTCGATAGCTGCAGGCGCTCTTTTGCGGATTGGTCTTCCTGCTGCTTCTGCTCCTGGATATCGCGGATGGTGGCTACGAAACCCAGCGGCTTGTGGCTGTCGGGATCGAAGTAGCTGCTGGTGAATGCTTCGACCCAGAGATAGCTGCCGTCTTTGCGGGCTGCGCGGTAGCGGTAGCTCTGGGAGAGTTCTCCATCGCGGATGCGCTGAAGTGTCTGCATGGCGGAGGAGAGGTCATCGGGATGGATCAGGTCTGCGCGTTCCTTGCGGAGGTACTCCTCGGGTGTCCAACCGGTGATGCTGAAGACGGCGGGTGAGACGGAGCGTTCGTTGGTGTCGAGGGGAGCCAGGACGACCATCTCGCGGGAGTGACTGAGCAGCGTCTGGTAGATGGCCTGGTTTTTGATCATGGCCTTCTCGGCCTCGTGCAGCAGTTGTTCGTTTTGTTTGCGCTCGCTGATGTCGACGAAGATGGCCATGGCCCAGCCGAGGTCGGGGAGGATGACTCCGCTGTGCAGGACGGTCTTGATGGCGCCATCTTTGCAACGCAGGTTGAGCTCCATGGGCTCGATGGTGGACTCCTTGCCCTGGATGCGGCGTCCTCTTTGTTCTTCGCCCAGGTATCTGTCCCACTGTGCTTTTGCGCGGTCGCGATCTTCCGGCTCGGCGAGGACTTTGGCGACGAACTCTGCGGTGGAGGTGAGGTCCTGGATGCGATAGCCGAAGAGCTCGGTGAACATGCGGTTGGTGTAGACGATCTTCTGATCGATGAGGGAGGCCCAGGAGACGCCGACGGGGATCGCGTCCACCATCTGCGCGCGGTTGCGCATGTTGGCCAGCGAGGCTCGCCGGTCCAGGATCGCGGTCATTACGATGAAGCCCAGGATGAGCGTGGTGGTGAGGGCGATGCCGATGAGGCCGACGCGCGAGATGCTGATGGCATGGCTCATCTGGCTATTGTCCAAGCCCTTGTCCAAGGGCACGGACATAAAGGTGACGGCGGCCATGCCGGAGTAGTGCATGACTGGGATAGCGGCTCCCATGGCGAGGGCGCTGATCAGTTTGCGGGGGGCGAGTGCGGAGGCTCCGTCGTGGAGTTTGAAGATCAGCCGCAGAGCGAAGGAGGCGATCAGGATGGATAGGACTACGGAGAGGACGACCTTCCAGGGGGAGTAGAGGCACATGGCCGGCAGGCGCATGGCTTCCATGCCGATGTAGTGCATGGCGGAGATGCCGCCGCCCATGCAGATGCTTCCGGCCAAGGTGAGAAGGATGCCCATGGTGGGGCGGCTGACGAGGTAGAGGGCGACTCCGGAGGCGAAGATTGCGGCGAGCATCGAGAGGCCGACGGTGGGCAGGTCGTACAGGACGGGGACGGGAAGGCGGAAGGCCTCCATGCCGATGTAGTGCATGGCCCAGATGCCGACTCCCATCGACCAGGCTCCGCCGCTGAGCCATGCGAATCGAACCAGGCCTGTGCTGGGGGTTACGCGCTCCGCGAGCTCTACCGCGGTGTAGGCCGAGAGAATGGCGATGACGATGGAGAGAGCAACGAGACGGTAATCGTAGAAGCCTGTGAGGACTACGTTCATCGCTACACTTCACCCGAGGAAGAACGGGCTTCAGCGTATCACTTTGTCCACTCGGCCCGCATTGCACTAATGGGGGAGGGTGGGTGGAAGGTGGTCGAGGATGAGCGCTTCTACCTGGTTCCAGACGCGGGGGTCGTTTTCGATCTGGATGTGGCGGAGGGTGAAGGTTCGGGCGAACCAGGGGTAGCCGGCGGTGGGGACGCGGTTGTTCTTGTAGGTGAGGTGGATGTTGTCGATGATCTGGGTGGTGGCTGGATTGGCGGCGTGGATGAGGGGACGGCCGTGGAGGAGGCCTTCGGTCTGGTAGAAGTTGATGGCGCGGGCGACGTTGGCGGGGACGATGGAGTCGTCGTGGGGACGCTTGGGGACGCCGTCGACCTCGATGAGGAGCAGGACGGGGATGCTGTCGCGCTGGAGCTGGCGGGCTACGGCGACGGCTTCGGAGGCTCCCCAGGAGTGGCCGTAGAGGACGATGCGGGCGGATTGCTTTTCGGCTTCGGTGGGGGTGGTTCCGTTGGAGGAGAGGAGATGGAGGATCTCGCGGTGGGCGTCGTCGCCGTGGTGGTTCTCGAAGATGTCGGCGTGGATGGCGGAGCCGTACTTCAGGCGGAGATGGTGGGCGAGCTCGATCTCGCCGTGGATGGTGCTGGTGCGTTTGATGAATCCGCCGGCGAAGCCGATGACGATGAGTGGCGGCGGTTGCTGGGCGGTGAGGGTCGTCGTGAGGAGGAGGAGGAGCGCGGTTAGGGTGGTGAGGTGGGCTTTGGTGGGGTGCATGGTGTCCGGCTCTTCGGATGCCAGGATGCGTGTTTCTCAAGGTGCGTGTTTGTTGGATGGGTCTGGGTGTGCGGAAGATTCCTTGGCGCTTCGGAAGAACCACAGGTCCTTCGACTGCGCCACTCGCGGAGGCTGCGAGGGGTGCAGTCAGGATGACAAATTTTGGTTGCTCGCGGGTCTTCTATCTTCTCTTGAGACGAGTCAGGGGATGACGACGAAGGGGGCGGACTTCTCCTGGGGGTCGCTGCCGAGGAAGGCGGGGCGGCGGAGGTTGGGGGTGGCGAAGGCTCGTTCCCAGGCGGGGGATTGGAGTTCGGGCATGGGGCTGGCCTGGAAGAGCTTGCGGCATTGTTTGGCGGTCCAGCGGGCCCAGCTCTTGGACTTCTTGCGGCGGGCGCTGTCGGTGGAGATGCCAGTGCCGGCGTACATCTGGCGGTAGAGTTTGGAGAGGAACATGAAGGCGACGCGGGCGCGCAGGGTCGGGGTGCAGGCGGAGCGCTGCCAGATGGAGGGCCAGTCGTAGAAGCGGTCCCAGACTTTTTGAGTGCGCTGGCTGATCTCGCTGGAGCTCATGGAGGGGTGGGGCGTGAACATCTTGGGGCGGATGGCGGTGGGGATGAGCCAGTAGCGCGTGATGGGGATGTCGCCGGTGGGGGTGGCGACGACTTCGGGGGCCTTGGCTTGTTCTTTTTCCCAGCGGGCGAAGTCGATGGTGCCGGGGAAGGGCGTCATCATGACGAACTGGGCGAAGGTGACGCCGGCTTTGAGGGCCATCTCGACGGTGGCGTCGAAGGTGGCGGGCTTGTCGGTAGGGAGTCCGAAGATGAAGGAGCCGAGGACGTGGACGCCGTGCTTCTTGAAGGTCTGGAGCTGGCGGGCGAGGGCTTCGCCGGAGTAGTTGAAGTCCTTGAAGACGGCCTTGAGGCCTTCGGGGGTGACGGCTTCGACGCCGACGAGCGCGCCCTTGATGTTGGCTTTGCGCATGGCGTCGAGGTACTCGCCGTCTTCGCCGGCCTCCATGGTGATCTGGGTGAAGAAGACCATGTCCTTGGGGAGCTTTGCGAGTTCGGCCATGAGCTGGAAGCGCTCGGCGCGGATGGCGGTGAGCTCTTCGAGCTTGGCGGTGTTGTTCTGTTCGCGGGCGAGGCGGAGGTCGGTGAGGGTGACGGGGTAGAAGTTGTCGTCGGCGAGGGCGATGAAGCGAAAGCCGATGCGGCGGAGGTTGACGATCTCGTCGATGACGGACTGGAACTTGCGCTGGCGGGGCTGCTGGCCGTCGGTGCGCCAGACGCTGCAGAAGGAGCAGTGCTTGGGGCATCCGCGGATGGTCTGGACGGAGGCCCACATGTACTTGTCGCGGGGCATGAGGTCCCAGCGGGCGGCGAGGAACTGGCTGCCTTCGATGCGTCCTCCTTCGTAGATCTTGCCGGGGTTGCCGGCGACGCAGTCGCGCACGACGTTGCCCCAGGCGATGTCGCCGTCGCCTTTGACTACGGCGTGGGCTTCGCCGCGCTCGAAGGCTTCTTCGGGGAAGAGGGTGGCGTGGATTCCACCGTAGACGACCCAGGCTCCGCGGGCGCGGGCGATGCGGCCTACTTCGTAGCCGCGGAGGGCGTTGCCGGTGTGGACGCTGATGCCGACGATATCGCCGAGGGTGATGCTCTCGGGGACGATCTGCTCGAGGGACTCGTCGACCAGAATGGGATCCCCAGCGGATTCAGGGGTTGCGGCAGCGAGGACGAAGAGCCAGCGAGGCGTAATAACGGCGGTGCCAAACGAATTATCGCTGGGGTTTACAAGATGAACGCTCATTCTGGACGAAGCCAACCTTCCTCGTACGAGTGCGGTGGTTCACAGAAAGAGTTGTGGAGGAGGATGCCTAGCTGCGCCTGGGCAAGATCGCCGGCAAAATATGAATCTGCCGGACATTATGTTGGCTATCATACAGATTGTGTACTAAAGACGACAGTTTTTTGTCGGCGGGCGCACATTAAATTTCTAGTTTGGCTGGGAAATTGTTGGTAGTTAGGGGTGTTGCGGTTCGGAGGGTTGGGTCGGGGGAATGGAGGCGTCGGGGCGGGCGGCGAAGCGGGTGGTGGGGAAGGCGTCGGGGTAGTTTTCCTGGATGAAGGCGGTCATCTGTTCGCGGACGATGCAGCGCAGGTCGAAGTTCTCGCTGGAGTTGCGGGAGCTGACGAGGCAGCGGAGCTCCATGGTGCGCTCGGAGAGGTTGGTGACCTGGAGGCCGCAGACCTGCTTGTTCCAAAGGGGCGAGGGATGGACGATCTTGTTGAGCTGTTCGCGGAGGGCTTCGACGGGGATGGAGTAGTCGACGTAGAGGAAGGCGGTGCCCATGATGTCGGCGGACTCGCGGGTCCAGTTCTGGAAGGAGTTCTCGATGAAGTAGGAGAGGGGAACGATGAGGCGTCTGAGGTCCCAGATGCGGACGACGACGTAGGCGGAGTTGATCTCTTCGATGCGGCCCCACTCGCCCTGGATGACGACGACATCGTCGATGCGGATGGGTTCGGTGAGGGCGATCTGGAGTCCGGCCAGGAAGTTGGAGGCGGTGGACTTGGCGGCGGTGGCGAGGATGAGGGAGGCGACGCCGGCGGAGGCGAGCAGGCCGGAGCCGTAGTGCCAGATGCGGGGATCGTTGAAGGTCCAGAGGAGGGCTCCGATGTCGATGATGACAACGAAGGTGATGAGCATGCGGCGGAAGAGCTGGAACTGGGTGTGGACGCGGCGGGCCTGGACGTTGTTGTCGGAGCCGAGATCGTAGCGGCGCAGGATGGCGCTCTGGAAGAGATAGATGCAGCCGACGACGAACCAGCCGAGCGCGACGATCATCGCCATGATGAGGAGCTGGCGGATGAGGTCTTCGAACTTCGCTGGGAGGTCGGGGACGATGGGCAGAGCGCCGAGGGCGACGGTGAGCAGGAAGATGGCTCGGGCGGGATGGCCGAGGTAGCGTTGCATGCCCCAGCCAAAGCCGGCGGTCTGGCCTTCCTTGCGGCGAATGAGGCGGAAGATGATGTAGTGAACGACGTTCGCCATGACCAACGCGCAGCAGAAGATGAAGATCGCGAAGAACCAGGGATGGCGGAAGTGGAAGGCTGGAGTCATATGGTTTATTAGCTTGGATGCCGGGTCTAAGACGGAACGGGGAGTCGAGGAATAAAAGCGCGTAAACATTGACTCTGATCAGGATAGATGGTGCCGCGGATTCATGCTTAATGCTGGTGGATCTGGGCGAGGGCTTCGAGCACGGCGGCCTGGAGGGCGATGCGGTGGTCGGAGTAGGAGTGGTCGGTGGCGATGTGGGTCGCGGAGGTGGCGGTGTCTCCTAGTTTCTTGAGGTTAGCGAGCAGGGCCTCGGAGGAGGGGGCGTTGCCGTCGTCGGAGCTGATGGCGAAGAGAGGGTGAGTGGCGAGCCTGGGTGCAAGGCCGGGGATGTTCCAGGCGGCGGCGTGGTCCAGGAGCTCTTGGGCGAGGGATTCGGGGGTGCAGCCTGCCAGTGGGGCGATGCCCTCCGCGGCCAGGCCGTGGGCGATGGCGGGGAGTGCGACGGTCTCCCGGTGGGCTGTGACGGCGGGCAGGACACGGCCGGCCATGTTGGCGGCGGAGATGAGGCCGATGGCGTGGATGGAGGTGTCTGTGGAGTGCGCGGCACCGACGATGGCGGCGATCATGCCTCCCATACTGTGGCCGATGAGGGTGAGGCTCTGGGGATCGGCGCGGAGTTTCCTGGTGTTGGCGGGATCGTGGAGGTAGGCGATGGCGGCTTCGGTGTCCTCGATGGCGTGGGTGAAGGAGAAGTCTCCGGGCGATCCCCACGCGCCGCGGTAGTTGAAGTAGAGGACGTCGTAGCCGGCGCGGCGGAGGGTTTGGGCGAGGTCGAGATTGCGCTCGTTGCCGGGGAAGCCGTGGAGGAGCAGGACGACTGGATGCGGGCCAGGTCCGGAGGCGATGTAGACGAGGGCGTTGAGGAGGACTCCGTGGCTGGGGAGCTGGAAGGAGTGCATCGCCGCTGGGTTGGCTTTGTCGGGAGCGGGGTCGCTGGTGAGGGCCGATTGCTGGGCGAAGGCGGGGACGACGAGCGATGCCGTCAGCAGAGCGGTGGAGAGGACCAGACGTCGGAGGGGCATGGATCGATTGTAATGAGGTTTCGAGGGAGAGCACCTGAAGTTTCGTCGATGGCCGTTGATTTGGAGGGGATGCAATTGGTGTATCTTTATCAGAAATTATGCGCACACATTGTTTGAAGTTCCTTGCGTTTGCGACCCTGTTTTCTGTGGCTGCTTCCCTCTCCGCGCAACAGCCGGCCGCGCCTAAGCATGAAGACACCGAGGTGTACGAACCGGTTCCGCCGGTGGTGACGCCGGGCGCGAGCAATGCTGCTCCGCCGTCCGATGCGATCGTGCTCTTCGATGGCAAGAACCTCGACGAGTGGGTCTCGGCGCAGGACAAGTCTCCGGCCAAATGGGCCGTCGCCGATGGCGTGATGACGGTGAGCAAAGTTCCTGGTGTCGGCAACATCGAGACCAAGCGGAGCTTCAAGGACTACCAGCTTCATGTGGAGTGGAAGATTCCCACGAACATTACCGGCAGCGATCAGGCGCGCGGCAACAGCGGAGTGTTTCTTGCTTCCACGGGACCCAAGGACGCTGGATATGAGCTGCAGGTTCTCGACTCTTACAACAACAAGACCTACGTGAACGGACAAGCGGGCAGCATCTATAAGCAGGCGATTCCGTTGGCGAATCCGAACCGCAAGCCGGGCGAGTGGCAGAGCTACGACGTGGTGTGGACCGCGCCGAGGTTCAATGACGATGGCTCGGTGAAGACTCCGGCGTATGTGACGGTGTTCTTCAACGGCATCGTGGTGCAGAATCACTTCGAGTTGAAGGGCGAGACGTTGTATGTCGGCAAGCCTGTCTACAAGAAGTACGATACTGCGCCGATCAAGCTACAGGCGCATGGCGATCACAGCGAGCCGATCAGCTTCCGGAATATCTGGGTTCGGGAGCTTCACTAGCGTTCACTGCGATCTGGCGCTGTCCGTACTTGCAGACGCCCAGCAGAGGGCAGATTCGGCACTTCGGCTCAGCGAAGGTGCAGATAGTTTGGCCGAGCTTCTTGATCAGCCTGTGGTCTTCGTCCATCTTCTCGGCGGTCCAACTCTCGGGGACCAGGCGCATCAGGCGCTCTTCGGTGGTGTGAGCGTCGGCTCGGGGAGTGAGTCCGAGTCTCTGGGTTACGCGGAGATGGTGAGAGTCGAGGCATAACGCTCGTCTCCGCAGGGTGCTGAAGTTGACTACTGCTCCGCTGGTCTTGGAGCCAACTCCGGGGAACTGCTCCAGCCAAGCGCGAATCTTGTCGGTTCGATACTGGGCCAGGAAGTCCAACGTCAGAGAGCCGTAGCGCTGGGTGATCTGTTGCAGCGCGGACTTCAGTTGGACGGCTTTCTGCTCCGGGAACGTGATGTCCTGAATGGCGTTCTCGATCTCGGCTAATGTTGCGTCGCGAAGATTCTCCCAACTGCCGAAGCGCTGGCGCAGTTGGGCGACTACAGCGTAAGTGGTCTCGGTTTTGGTCCGGGACGAGAGCAGCGAGTAGATGAACTGCGAGAGCGGATCCCAGAGGTCGCGTGGCTCCGGTTTGCCAAAGTGTTTCAAGAGCAGTTGGTGGATCTGCTCGAGGCGCTCGTCAGGATCAGGATTGGAAGGAAACAACGGCACGGAGTGCATCCCCTCAATTTTAGCCTCGATGAGTGGCGGAGTTCGTTTCCTTTGTCTGCTCTCTTGAATCTGTAACTTTTTCTGTTGCACTGCGACGTCCATTTCTAACAATCGGGAATAATGCAAGGCGCTTAGGGTTCTACACCTGTCCTTATTGCAGACAGACAGATGGAGAGACGCCAATGAACACGACTACGAATAAGGTTACGAACAAGGCTAGGGCTTACAAGAGAGCGCCTGCATTATCTAATTCGACCTGGTTCAAGGGATTTCTGATCAGCCAGATGGTGGGTACCACCGATAGTGACGGCGCGTTTGACACGATCATCGGCAAGATGAAAGCGGGAACCGAACCGCCACCCCATATCCACTCGAAGGACGACGAGTTTTTCTACATTCTTTCAGGCGAGTTGACGGTGTATGCCGACGGCGAGGTATTTACGGCGACGGCCGGAGAATGCGTGTTTCTGCCCCGCCAAAAACCCCATGCATTCCTCGTTGCGTCCGACGAGATCCACATGATGGACACGCTCACTCCAGGTGGCTTCTTCGAGGCGATCAGCAAGACGAATGTTCCCGCAGAACGGATGGAGGTTCCTACGGATGCTGAAAGCGCGGCCTTTGGGAGCCCGGACCTCGCGGAGACGATGAAAGTATTCGAGGAGAACGGAATACGATTTCTAACTCCGGACGAGATACGCAAAGAGATGCCCCAATACCCCTTGCCGCCTGCGTGAGAAGGACCTTACCCTGGGTTCCGCGTCACCCCGAGTTGTGGCCCATTGGGTGTCTGCAGGCCCCACGCCATCCGCGGCGTGTTGTGCGCTAATCCTACCTGACCGTCGGGTCCGAGCAGGATGATTCCGCCGTAGCCGCCTAGCCGTCCGAAGAGGTAGTCGATGGCGGCCTGGGCGGCTTCGGCGGGAGTTGCGCCTGCGGCTACGCGGTCCACGGCCCACTTTCCGAGGACCAGTTTCATGATGGGTTCTCCCCAGCCGGTCAGGGAGACGGCGGCGGAGAGGTTGTCGGCGTAGCAGCCGCAGCCGATGAGGGAGCTGTCTCCGACGCGTCCGGGAGCCTTGTTCAAGGTGCCGCCGGTGCTGGTTCCGGCGGATATATTTCCGTACTGGTCCAAGGCCACGGCGCCTACCGTGTCGTGGGACTGGAGCTTTATGGCGGCCTCGAGGTTTCCGGAGAAGGTCTCGTCGGGGAGGCCGGCGAGTTCGGCGGCCTGGGCCTTGTAGAGGCGCTCCTGTTCGCGGCGGACTACGAGGTCCATGTTCTCGCAGAGCAGCATGCCGTGCTGGCGGGCGAAGCGCTCGGCTCCGGTGCCGACGAAGTAGACGTGCGGGGACTTATCCAGCACGAGGCGCGCGGCGCGGATGGGGTTGCGCAGGCGCTCGACGCAGGCTACACCGCCGGTGCGCAGGTTGCTTCCGTCCATGAGGAGGGCGTCCATCTGGACACGGCCGTCCTGGGTGAGGAAGGATCCGCGTCCTGCGTCGAAGGTCTCGTCGTCTTCCATGACGGCGACGGCTGCTTCTACTGCGTCGACCGCGGTCGCACCCTGCTCCAGGAGGCTGTATCCGGCGGCGAGGGCGTTGGCAATGCCGCGCTCGTGGGCTGCAATCTCCTGGTCGGGCATGGCCCAGGCTCCGCCGTGGATGAGGAGAACAGGTTTCGTGGTCATCGCATCCTAAGTCTACTGGAGCGACTGCATGCCCTCGACCGTGATCGCCGCGATGAGCTACGAGCCGCAGACGAAGGTGTTGACCATCGTCTATCGGGGAGGCCGAGGGACGTATCGCTACTTCGAGGTGCCGGAGGAGGAGTATGCGGCTTTTCGGGCGGCTCCTTCCAAGGGGACTTACCTGAATGAGACCTTCAAGGCGCGTGGCTACCGGTTTGAGCGGGTTCGCTCCCCTCGTTCCCTCTAAACTTAGGCGGGGGGTGCCCCCTTGCCTGGGCGTAACCCATTTCGATTCAGCGGAGTACGGGCGGGGTGGGCGCGCAAGTTCCTCATTCTTTGCGGGTTGCGTCCAAATACGAGAGCCAGCTTGGTTTACCTCCTTTTCCTTTCCGGTTTAAATGAAAAAGCCCCTGCCTTTTGGCGGGGCTTTTTGTCTTCTGGTTCTATTTTACTGAATGGACCGAAACTTAAGTGCCACTTGTAAGTGTTGGTATGTCTTGGGTTGAGTCGTTTGGGGACTTGACATGCGATTTTGCTGGGGATTTTGCGAAAGAAAAGTTTGGAGTGTCCATCGCTGCTTAGGCGGATAGTGTCGCTCGATGCGAATCACGCCAGTCTCCGGGAGGAACACCTTCCCAGGCGCGAAAGGCACGGCCGAAGGAGTTCGAGTCCTCAAAGCCGAGCAGATAGGCTGCCTCGGTTAGCTCCAGCACCGAGTTGCTCAGGTAGTAGCGAGCCATCTGGTGGCGGGCTTCATCGAGCAAGCGCTGGAAGCTGGAGCCTGTGTCCTTCAACCGCCGTTGGAGGGTGCGGCCTCCCATGTGCAGAGCCTGCGCAACCTCTTCGACGGAGGGACGACGACCCGTTAGTCTGTCCTGAATCGCTCCGCGGACGAGCTCGATAAAGCTGTCTTCGTCTTTGAGCTGCTTCAACTGTTCTTCGAACTGAGGTGCGAGCAGATCGAGCAGCTCGGCGTTCCGCGTGACGAACGGGGTGACGGAGTCGTCTGCCCGGAAGATAATCGCGTTACGAGAGCCGCCGATCAATACCTGGCATCCGAAGTGCCGTTCGATCTCTCTCAAATTCGTGCGAGGCATGACGTACTCAACACGGATGGGCATCACGCGCTTTCCGGCTCCATGACGTGCAATGGTCAGCATCCAGCTAAAGCAGTAATCGGTGAGCAGTTGGGGCTCATCGTCGATGGCAAGCAACCATCGGAATGAGATGCTGAATTCCTCCAGATCGATCTGGTGAAGAATCTCCTCGGGCGCGGTGAGCTTCTTGTATCGAGCCATGTGCTTGACGGCGGCGACAAAGTTGTCGGTGGAGAGGGCTGCGATCCCCATTGGGTGAAACCGCTCGGTCTTCGCCTCAAAGCCTAGTTTCAGACCAATCAGCGGATCGGAGCTGATGCTCTCGATGGCGCGCCAGAGGGCAAAGAGCTGTACCGTCGAGACCAGCACACGGGTCTTCTGGAAGAGGTCCTGAGGGAGATTGGCCCTGCGGAGGACGGCGGGAACAGAGACTCCCAGCTCTTCCAATTTGATGGCAAGACGGCCCGGAACGCGAAAGTACTTGATCATGGCTTTCCCCCAGAGCCGGACGTTCTTCCGGCTCATTGCGTGTTCGCACACTTTTCCGATTGCCAATCTGCTCTTGATGCTACAGAATTGTCTCTCTTCGCGACATGCATACTCTGACAATCTTCATGCAAAGTGCGACAAATCCCAGCCTGCACTCTCTGGCTGGGAGAGATGCAGGAAGGTCCCGACAAGACCGACTGGTTGGTGGGAAGATTGTCGCGATCCGCAGAGATATTGGCGTGCGTTGCAGGGTGAAAGAGGCTGCTGACCGCTAAGGTTGAGATGCCGCAGATCGATTGGCCTGTTGAACAAAGAAGCCGGGAAGATGGTGGGCCTCCGATGCCGGCAAAGGAAGAGACGAGTTCAGGAGGAAGTATGAAGAAGCGAAAGCTGGGTAAGAGCAATCTTGAGGTGTCGGCTCTCGGTCTTGGTTGCATGAGTCTGAGCTCCGGGTATGGACCGGCTACAGCGAAGGATCAGGCGATCGTCTTGATCCGGACCGCGTATGAGCGTGGGGTCACCTTCTTCGATACCGCTGAAGCGTACGGTCCTTACAAGAATGAGGAGGTTGTGGGCGAAGCACTCGCACCCTTCCGAGACAAGGTCGCAATTGCAACGAAGTTCGGTTTCAACTTCGATACAAGTGGCAAGGAGATCGGATTAAACAGCAAACCGGAGCATATCCGGAGATACATCGAGGAGGCGCTCAAACGTCTGAAGACCGATGTGATCGACCTCGTGTATCAGCATCGGGTTGATCCCGAGGTTCCGATTGAGGACGTTGCGGGTACGGTGAAGGAGCTCATATCGGAGGGCAAGGTGAAGCATTTCGGGCTCTCGGAAGCGGGTGCAAAGACCATTCGCCGGGCACATGCCGTACAGCCTGTCACGGCACTGCAGAGCGAATACTCTTTGTGGTGGCGAGAACCAGAGAGGGAGATCCTGCCAACACTGGAAGAGCTGGGAATCGGTTTTGTTCCGTTCAGCCCCTTGGGTAAGGGGTTCCTTACGGGCGCGATCGACCAGAACACAACCTTTGCCGATAACGACTTTCGCAAGCTCGTTCCGCGCTTTACCGAGGAGAACCTGAAGGCCAACCAGAGCGTGGTTAAGGTGCTCGGCGACATCGCGGGAAGGAAGAACGTAACACGCGCTCAGATCGCGTTGGCTTGGCTGCTCGCGCAGAGACCCTGGATCGTGCCTATCCCTGGAACGACCAAGTTGCACCGGTTGGAAGAGAATCTTGGTGGTGCTGATGTCGAACTCACTTCAGAGGATCTTCGGGAGATCGAGGAGGCGCTTTCTGAGATTGAGTTCCAGGGGGAGCGTTATCCCGACTACCTGCAAAAGCGGGTCGGGCTTTAGAGGGGAACCGGAGCGCACTGTCTGCGCTCCGGTTTCATCTTCGGGTGCGTGTGCGGACTCCATCCAACGGTGTAGCTCCGGAGCCTTGATCCGTCCTACTAGGCTCGCTTCACCGTTGTTGATGAACCCATTGTTGAGACGCCATGATCTGGGAGATCTCTTTCGCGACTGCCTGAGCCATTCGCCTGGTGTCTGCTTCTATGGTTTCTTTCTTGTCCGATACGCTTCCTGTTGCAGCGCCCACTGCGATACCGCCCACTCCCATGGTTTCGGCAGCGCCGGGCTTTTTTCCGCTTCCGGACTTCAGCGTGAATTCGGACAGGACGATTTGCTGAGATTCGTTCAGCAGCGTTACGGTGACGTGCGCTTCCACATTGCTTGCGCCTCTTCCAAGGCCGATCAGGATTCGTTTTCCTCTGTCGCCCTGGCTGACTCCGGTGAACTCTCCACGGACGACCAGGCTGTGCTGTGGCGGCGGTGCGTCGGCGGTGGCGGCCCTTGCAACGGGCTGCGTTGCTTTTTGCAGTTCGCCGACCAGCGTCTTTGAGAAGATGTCGTTCAACTCCGCTGCGATTGTTGCGGGGGATGTGTCGCTGTCGTTGCCCTGTCGGCTTTGGTGGTGCTCGTGAAGTCTCTCGGCCAGGGAGTTGTCTTGAGAGATCGCGCTTTCCGGAATCGCAAAGTCGTACACGATCGTGTTAGGCGGTCTTGGTAGTGCCGCGCCTGTGTAGCTTCTGATCACCTTAACTTTAGCCTCGCCTGTTATCAGATTGCCCTGTGAGGACGGCTTCTGTGGCGCGGGGGGCTGGGGAGTGGCGGCGGGTTCTTGCGCGCCTGCCATCATTCCGCATGAGAGCAGAGCGGCAGAGAAGCCTATTTTGCCAAGGAGTCGCATCGATATCATCCTTTATTTTTTGCTTCGGTCTCTTCTTGCTCACATCTTCAGCAGTGACGGGTTCTCTCTCCGGGGATGGTCGGCTTTTTGTTGCGCGAGGCTGGATGTCTTGTTCAGACGTCCGAAGTGACGGGAGAGAATGATGCCGGCAATGACGAAGCCTGTCAGGAGAAGATAGAACTTCGGTGGAACGTTAAGACCGATCAGCCGCCTCATCAGGATGGTCAGGCCGACGGAGAGATTCGTTGCTCCCCATAGAAAGTTTTGCAAGGGGGATGAGGTTCTGGTTGCGCTCAGCATGGTAAATGGCGTTGGGAAGCGCTCCCCCCGCAGTCCACTCGCAAGATGCGGGATGCAGTTGCACAAGAGCGCACCTGAGAAGAGGATCAGCACCTCTCGACCTAATTCACTCATTGTTCGATGGCTCCTTTTCGGCATTGGTAAAACATGACGACCTGCTCATGTTCTAAGGATTAGAATATGAGCAGGTGCTCACATTGTCAAACGCGATAGAAAGACGTGTTCCGCAGCAGGAACGAGGAGAGCGGCGTATTGCGGAGTTGCTTGCAGCCGCGGAGGTTGTGCTGAGCGAGACCGGCTTCGAGGCGACGACGATGAAGGCTGTCGCTCAACAGGCGGGTGCTTCGATTGGAGCGGTGTACCAGTACTTCGACAATAAGGAGGCTGTTGCCCACGCGCTGCTGGCGCAGTACGACGCTGAGATGGACCGGCGGTGGGTCAATCTCGAAGAGGCCACCCGCGCTTTGTCGGTGGAGGAGTTGGCACAGCGCTTTGTCGACGTGATGATTCGATTTATAGAGCAACATCCGGCGTATATCGTTGTCCTGTTCGCTCCGGGGACTCACAAGCGTGATGTCAAGGTACAAAACCGGCTCCGGGAGCGTCTCGCTCTAGTTTTTCGTTCGCGAAATCGCAGGCTGAGCAAGGAACAATCGCTGCTAGTGGCGACCTTAACCTTGCAGATGATCAAAAGCATGAACTCGCTCTATGCGCTGTCGAAGGCGGGGGAGCGAGCGACTCTTGTCGAAGAGTACAAGCTTGCCTTGGCCGCGTATCTCACTTCGCGACTCGCAGGGTGATGCTATGAGGCTGGGTGGGTCAGCTTCGCCAGTGGAGGGTTACTGGGCCGGTTAGTGGGTGTTCGCCGGTGCCCTTGAGGCGTGCCTGTTTTAAGGCGAAGTACCACTTGGC
Source organism: Granulicella sp. dw_53 (assembly GCF_018449545.1). GTDB lineage: Bacteria > Acidobacteriota > Terriglobia > Terriglobales > Acidobacteriaceae > Edaphobacter. The sequence goes on from NZ_JAAVUR010000006.1 coordinate 278,082, forward strand.
GGGCTTGTCGGCGTCGTCGATCAGCATGAGGCCGGGGTTGGAGCGGAGGCCCTCGGCTTGCTCGATCATGGTCTGCTGATCCTGGGCGACGAACTTGGCTCCGAAGTATGTTGCGATGGAGGTTACAAATGGAATGTTGTAGAAGATGTTCCAGGCGGCCATGACGTCGATGCGACAGGTGGAGGGGGTGATGGGGGTTACGGTGGTTAGGCTGGAGAACCACTTGGGCCCGCAGCGTATGGTCTCGTAGCGGCGGTTGGGGAGGATGAAGTCGATGGTGGTGGTGATGGGCTCGCCGTAGACGCCGAGGAGCTTGTAGGGGGCGGAGTTGCCGCTGGGGGTGTGGGCGGACATCCGGAAGCCCTCCGGGATGGGCTCGAAGTGCTTGGTTTTCTCGTGGATGCTAGCGCTGCTGCGCCACCACCAGGCCTGGTGGACGAAGGGGCCGTGGGCGGGGTCCATGAGGCCGATGATTCCGTGGTCGACGTTGCAGGGGAGGTCGGCGACGAGGTGGGCGCTGCGGAAGCGCTCGGAGAACTTGGGGACTTCGGGAACGGGCGGGAGGTCGGCTGCGGCGCGTCCGGCTCCGGGGAGCGGGAGGTAGACCCAGGCGAAGCCGTCGCGCTCGACGCAGGGGTAGGCGGTGGCGAAGATTTTGGTGGGGTCGAGGGAGTCGTGGGAGGTGAGGGAGGGGATCTCTTTACACTGTCCGGAGCATGGCTCGAAGCGCCAACCGTGGTACTTGCATTGGACGGTCTCTCCGTCGAACCAGCCCGCGGAGAGGGGGATGCCGCGATGCGGGCAGAGGTCGCGCATGGCGAAGATGGTTGCGTCGTTCTTTCGACCTAGCAGGACAGGGATTCCGAGCAGGGTGGTCTTGGCTGTCTTTCCGGCCTTCAGGACGTTGGTTCGCAGGGCGGGGTACCAGTCTCCGAAGATCAGCTCGGCTGGAGGGCCGCCTGTTGCGGGTCCCGTTGCGCTTGCGCTTCCGGGCGCCAAGGTTACGAGCTCACTCAATCTTCTCCTCCATCCAGTTGTTGAAAGCTCTACCGGTACAGCAGGTTGCCCTTCACATCATATCTGGGTCCTATTTTGGGGTCTTGTTTGGAGCGGGTGTCTGGAGACGCAGCGAGGCGCCCATCCTGGAGTGCGATGGGCGCCTTGAGCAACCTTGAAACGACCTTTCAACGGTGAGGGCGATTATCTGTGGCCGCCTCCGCCTCCGCCACCGTGTGCGCCTCCACCACCGCCTCCTCCGCCGTGGAAGCCTGCGCCACCGCCGCGGAATCCGCCTCCTCCGTATCCGCCGCGGAATCCTCCGTAGCCGCCACCACGGTATCCGAAGCCGCGGCCATAGAAGAAGCCGCCGCCGTAGAGGTAGTAGGGGGAGTAGAAGCCGTAGCCGAAGGGGCTCAGGAAGGCTCCGTCTCCGGGTAGCCAAGTGTATCCGTAGAGGTCGGAGTCCCAGAGCCAGCCGGCCGCGTAGGGTCCGCCGCCGTAGGCTCCGACGTAGTTCTCGGCGAGGTCTTCGTTGGCTTCACCGAGGTACTCCGAGCGCAGACCGCTCCACTGGTAGAGCTCGTCGCGGTTGTTCTTGTCGAACTTGGCGGGCTTGACCGGGTCTCCGTTGAGAGTCAGTTCGTGGCTGCCCTTTACGAGGATGGTGTTGGCCTGGTTTGCGGGTCCGGTTCCCTCGAAGGCGGCTGCCTTGCCGTTGAAGACGCGCATAGAGCCGTTGTCTGCGTTGAACTCATAGAGACCGTTCTTCAGCAGGAGGGCCTGGCCGTTCTTCAGGTCGATTTGAAGATGGTTTTGGGGAAAGATCTGGTCGACCTCGACCTCGGCGCGACCACGTTGAATTTGAACCTCAGTGTGGGTGAGGTTAGTGGAGATCATTTGAATGGTGCTGTCTTCGCCTACCCGGAGAAATACTCCCGGGGTTAGTAACACTTCTACCTTACCGTTCGCGGTCGCAAGCGTTCCACCTGCGTCGAGGCCTGCGTATCCGACCGACTGGGAGGTAACAGCGCGCCCGTCGATCGACGCGTTTCCTTCTACGTAATTGAGTGTCCCTGGACCGGCTTGGTGGGCACCTTGCCCGAAGGCAGGTACGAACAGAGTCGCCAGGGAAAGTGTAAGTAGTACCTTCGACCTTGGCATCATCAGAACCTCTGTTGTTTAGATGTCAGTCGATGCAAAACGTCTCACCTGAGCGTATATCGACCACTTGCTCACCAAATGGGTTGAGGTGCATTCAAGCTATTTGTTTTGCCTGTTTTGGCGTTCGCGAATAGCCTTTCCGGTTGCTCGTCCCGGGGGGAAGGAGATTCTTAGCAATTCTCCTGTGTGGGTGGTTCGGTATGGAGGACGATGCACCTGTTATCGGGCGGTTCCATGCTCGAAGGAGATGACCCTCGATAGCCGCCATGTGCCGTCCTTGAGCTGCCAGAGCTGCACGAAGCGGGCTTCTCCGAGGACGTCGGGGCCCTGGATGCCTGGGTGATGGAAGCGGTGGACGCCGATCTCTACGGCTCCGTAGCCTTTGAGGGGGTGGACTTCGAGGGAGCTCTCGACCAGCTCGCGTGTGACCTTGCCGCAGATGTTGTTCTTGATGCTCTCGACGAAGATGGCGCGTCCTACGGCGAGGCCGGTGACGTCGTGGTAGAACTCGAGGTCGTCTGTGACCATGAGGCCGAGGGTCTTGAGGTCGCAGGTGTTGAAGGCCTGGAAGAGCGCCGCGTCCTGGGCTTTGATGGCCTGAAAGAGAGGATCGGGTGTTGGGGTGGAGGTCTGCGCCTCTGCCTGGATTCCGCCTATAGCAGACATCGCTACTACGATTACTGCTAAATGTCGTTTCATGTCTCGCCTCGTCCTGCGTTGTTTCCGGGGGATGGATTGTAGGCGTGAGTTACGTTTTGGTTGAGGGAATTGTTCCCAATTCGATCTGGGCTGCTTGGCCGCCTCTTTTGAGTGTTCCAACATTGGCCGTCAGATGACATACTGACTACCACCTGGGCTCAGCAGGGTACCAACGACCTTCAAAGGAGCATTGTCCCTATGTCCATCCTCGTCCTCGCCTTTCTTATCGGCGTTATCGCAGGTCTTCGCGCTCTTACAGCCCCTACCGTTGTTAGCTGGGCCGCCCGCCTGGGTTGGATCAATCTGGCGGATACGCATTTGGCCTTCCTGGGGTTTGCCTATACTCCGTACATCCTTACGGTGCTGGCGCTGGGCGAGCTCTTCAACGATAAGCGGGCTTCGACGCCCAGCCGGAAGATTCCGCCGCAGTTCATTACTCGCGTAGTGACGGGAGGGTTCTCGGGGGCGGCGCTGGGTTTGGCCAAGGGCTCGCTTATCGGCGGGCTTATTGCCGGAGCGATTGGCGCGGTGGCGGGGACGCTGGCCGGAGCCGAGGTTCGCGGACGTCTGGCGGGGATCGTGGGCAAGGACCTGCCTGTTGCGCTGCTTGAGGACATCATCGCGGTTTGCGGCGGGTTCGTTATCGTTTACATGGCCCGGTAGCTGGGCTGTCTATTTTAATAAGGATTACCTTCATGAGGATTTGCGGGCGCCCGGGGCTTTGGCTTCGGGCTTTCCGCTTCTCCTCTTCGTTCTCTTCTCCCATGCACTTTAGAATGAGTTAGCAAGACGAGGCGAATCCAGGCATGACCCACTTTGACGTAATTATTATCGGCGCAGGCCAGGCGGGCCCGCCGCTTGCAGGACGACTCACGAAGGCTGGGATGAAGGTCGCGATGATCGAGCGCAAGCTGTTCGGCGGGACCTGCGTGAATACCGGCTGCATCCCTACCAAGACCCTGATTGCCAGTGCGTATGCGGCGCAGGTGGCGCGGCGGGCTGCTTTCTATGGCGTTACCTTGCAGGGCGAGGTGAGTGTCGATATGAAGGCGGTGAAGGCGCGGAAGGACGAGGTCTCGGGGGCTTCGCGGAAGGGGGTGGAGGGCTGGCTGCGGGGGATGGAGAACTGCACCGTTTATACGGGCCATGCGCGGCTTGAATCTGCTACGACGGTTCGGGTGGGCGAGGATCTGCTGGAGGCGCCGAAGATCTTCCTGAACGTCGGGGGACGGGCCTCGATTCCGAATCTGCCGGGGACCGACCAGATCGATTACCTGACCAATACTTCGATGCTGGCGCTGGATACGCTTCCGGAGCATCTTGTGATTGTCGGCGGCAGCTATATCGGGATCGAGTTCGGGCAGATGTACCGGCGGTTCGGGAGTAAGGTGACGATCGTTGAGAAGGCTTCGCACCTGATCTCGCATGAGGATGAGGATGTCTCTAATGGGGTGCGAGAGATTCTGGAAAAAGAGGGTATCTCGGTTCGGACGCATGCAGAGTGTATCCACTTCGAGAGGCGTGGGGATCTTACGGCGGTTCATCTTGAGTGCAAGGATGGCGATCCTGCGGTGATTGGGTCGCATGTTCTGCTGGCCATGGGCCGTAGGCCGAACACTGATGACCTGGGCCTAGACAAGGCGGGCGTGAAGCTCGATGAGCATGGCTATGTCAGTGTCGACGACCAGCTTCGCACAAATGTGCCGGGTATATGGGCGATGGGAGACTGCAACGGCAAGGGCGCGTTTACCCACACCTCTTATAACGACTTTGAGATTGCCGCGGCCAACCTTCTGGACAACGACCCGCGCCGGGTGAGCGACCGCATTCCCTGTTACGCGCTCTACTGCGATCCGCCGCTGGGCCGGATCGGGCTTACGGAGGCGCAGGTTCGCGAGACCGGCAAGGCGGCGCTGATGGGCACACGTCCGATGACCAAGGTGGGCCGTGCGGTGGAGAAGGGCGAGTCGCAGGGCTTTATGAAGGTGCTGGTGGACGCGGAGACGAAGAAGATCCTTGGAGCTTCTATTCTAGGCGTGGGTGGTGACGAGGCGATTCATTGCATTCTGGATGTGATGTACTGCGGGGCTCCTTATACGACTTTGCAACGTGCTGTTCATATTCATCCGACGGTTTCGGAGTTGATTCCTACTGTTCTGGGGGATTTGAAGCCTTTGGTTTGAGGGTGTCGTACGGAGCTGTGGGTGGGGGGCGGGAGCCTTTTGCTCGGTCTAGGGTGGGGTGAGTTTTACTTCCCACCCTTCGCTAGAGACAACGGCGCGAAGGATGGGGCACCCAGGCGGTTGGGGCCGGGATAGGAGTGCGGTCGGGCTTTCGCCCGATACCCCACCCTATTTGCGATGAGACTGCAAAAAGGGTGGGGCACCCGGTTTTGTGGTGGCCTTCTGAATTTCGTTAGAGTGCTGGCGCTTCGTCGATCTGATGGTTTCGCTGACCGTGGCTTTGGTTTGAACGGAGAGGGCGGGGTTTGCGTATGGGAGGGAGGGAAAGTCTCGCGTTGCGGCGTGGGCAGTAGTAGTCTCATTGCACTCCCCAAGTAGGACTTTTATGGAATTCAAAGAGGCTGTGAAGATCGCGTTGCAATCGCTGTGGGCGAATAAGCTGCGGAGCGTGCTGACGCTGCTGGGCGTGGTGATCGGCGTGGCGAGCGTGATTGCGGTGGTGACGCTGGTGAACGGGGCGAATACGTATGTGACGACCAAGTTCACGAGCTATGGGGCGGATGTGTTCACGGTGTCGAAGATGCCGGCGATCATTACCAACTCCGACGACTACCAGCGATACCAGAAGCGGAAGAATATCCTGCTGGATGATTACACCTATGTGCGGGACAACTGCAGAGGATGCACGGGGATTGGGGCGCAGCAGTCGACGGTGGCGAAGGTGGTGCGCGGGACACAGTCGATTACAGACTGCCAGATACGCGGGTATACGTGGCAGATGCCTTCGCTGCAGAATCTGAACATCATGCAGGGCCGGGGGTTTACGCAGGTCGATGAGGACCATGCGTCGCATGTCGCGATCATCGGGACGGATGTGCAGGACAACCTGTTCAACGGGACTGATCCGCTGGGCCAGGAGCTGCGGGTGGATGGCTCTCCTTACACCGTCGTCGGGGTGAGCGAGAAGCAGGGAAGCACCTTTGGAGCGAGCCAGGATAACTGGGTTGCGGTGCCTTTGACCTCCTTCCAGAAGAGCTATGGCACGGCGAAGACACTGACGGTCTATGTGAAGGCGGGTAGCGCGGGGGAGCCGCTGGAGCGGGCGGCGGATGAGGTTCGGGTGTTGATGCGGGCGAAGCGGCATGATGCTGTGGGCGCGGCGCAGAGCTTCGAGCTGGATACGAACAATACGCTGGTGGGGTTCTTCTCGACGGTGACGGCCTCGTTTGGCGCGGTGGCGGGGGCGATTGCCTTTATCTCGCTGATCGTGGGCGGCATTGTGATTATGAACATCATGCTGGTGAGCGTGACGGAGCGGACGCGGGAGATCGGAATCCGCAAGGCGCTGGGAGCGCGGGGCAAGGATATTCAACTGCAGTTTCTGGTGGAGTCGGCGACCATGGCGCTGGTGGGTGGGGCGTTCGGCGTACTGGGAGGGATTGGGGTGGCGCAGGTGGTGACGCTGGTGATCGGGTTCCCATCGACGGTGGCGCTGTGGAGCGTGATGCTGGGGTTGGTGATGGCTACTTCGACGGGGATCTTTTTTGGAGTGTACCCGGCGCGGAAGGCGGCGGCGCTGGATCCGATTGTGGCTTTGCGTGCGGATTAGAGGATTAGGGGTTAGGGTTTAGCGGGCTTGTTTGGGGATGGGATGGGGCTATGCGGATTGGCGATCTTAAAGAGACGGTGACGATGGCGCTGGATACGCTGCGGACGAATAAGCTGCGTAGCGGGCTGACGATTCTGGGAATCGTTATCGGGGTGATGACAGTGATCATCATCTCCTCGGTGGTGAATGGATTGAACAGCAGCGTGGAGGCTCTGGTGCAGTCGCTGGGCTCGAATGTGCTGTTTGTCTTTCGGTTTCCGGTGTTCGGGCAGCGTCCGACGACGGAGATGCTTACGCGGAAGCAGATGACGTACGACGATGCGGTGGCGATGCGAAGTCTGCCGCATGTGGTTGCTGTGTCGCCGGCGCTGCAGTACACCGACAACAGCGCTCCGGGACGTGCGGGGGTGACCTCCATCAAGGCAGGCTCGAAGAAGATGCAGGGCACGATCCTTACGGGAGATACGCCTGAGCATAAGGACGTTCAAGAGCTGAACCTGCTGGAAGGGCGGTTCTTCAACGAAGGGGATCAGGAGCGGTCGGCGAAGGTCGCGGTGCTGGGCTACGATACGGCGCAGGAGCTGTTCTCGGGGGAGAGCGCGGTTGGCAAGGAGGTGACGGTGAGCGGGATGTTGTTCACCGTGGTGGGGGTGTTGGATAAGCAGAAGCAGGCCTTCGGCGGAGGTAAGAATCCGCAGGATAACCAGGCGTATTTTCCAGTGACGACCTTTCACTATATGCATCCGGAGCAGCTCGACTACTGGATCACGCTGAAGTATGACGATCCGAAGAACCGTGCTCTGGTGGAAGACGAGATGACGGATCTGCTGCGGCGGCGGCGCAAGGTGGCTAACGAGAAGCCGGATAACTTTGCGATCTTTGGTACGGATTCGTTGACGCGGCTTTGGAACCAGATTACGGGAGGGCTGTTTCTGCTGCTGTTTTCGCTGTCGAGCGTGGCGCTGCTGGTGGGTGGGGTGGGTGTGATGAATATTATGCTGGTGAGCGTGACGGAGCGGACACGCGAGATCGGAGTGCGCAAGGCGATCGGAGCGACGAAGCAGACGATCCTCTCGCAGTTCACGCTGGAGGCGATGACGCTGTGCGCGGTGGGCGGCGTGATCGGGGTGGTGTTTGGAAGCATCATCGCGCTGGGACTGCAGTTTCTACTGCCGTCGCTGTTGTCTACGTTGTGGATTGGAGCGGCCTTTGCTAGCTCCTGCGCGATTGGTCTGATCTTCGGGATCTATCCGGCGTGGAAGGCGGCGAATCTGAATCCGATTGAGGCTCTGCGGTACGAGTAGCTTTGGCGCGGAATGTGGGAGCGGTGACCTGCCCGGTGAGATGGGCAGGTATGATCCTCTTCCAGATGTGGTGGCTGGAACTAGACGATGTTGATCACGACGTCGATGTTACCGCGTGTGGCTTTGGAGTAAGGGCAGGTCTGGTGGGCGGCGTCGGCGAGGGATTGCGCGACCTCGCGCTCCAGGCCGGGCAGGCTGACGTTGAGGCGGGCCTGGATGAGGAAGCCGCCTTCGGCGGTGCCCAAGTCGATCTCGGTGTCGAGAGCGAGGTCGGGAGGGAGGGTGATCCTCATCTTGTTGGCTGCGATCTTGATCGCGCCGATGAAGCAGGCGGACCAACCGGCGGCGAGCAGTTGCTCGGGATTGGTGCCGATGTTCGTGGTGCCAGGGGTTGCGAGCTTGATGTCGAGGTGGCCATCGGAGCTGCGGGAGGCGCCGCCGTCGCGGCCGCCGGTGGTGTGGGTCTTTGCGGTGTATAACACTTTTTCGATATGAGTCATGCTGGGTTCCTTGCTGAAGAACGGTTCGTTGGTGATCCGATTCGCTCGGATGCAACGGGCTTTCTATTGGTTTTGCCGAGCGCGGTTCGCGTTGGACGTTGATGGAGAGAGATGGGCCTAGAGAGGCGTCATTCTAATGAAGAGAGCCTTCGCTTGTCTGCCTATTTGAGCTGGCGCTACAGTGGCTTTGTGTCAGTCCCAAGTACGCGTCCGTTCCCTGCGGTCTGCGCGAAGAGGATGAGGTGGTGGGCGGGAGAGCTGTGGAAGGATGGAGGCACGGGGATCTGCACCGTCTGCTCTGTTGCGGCTTGCAGCTTGGCGACGCGCGTGAGGGAGCGGGCGACGGCGACGTGGGTGAGGGTGCGGCCGGAGTTCTCTCCGCGAAGGACGCTGGAGCGGTCGGAATCGTCGGCGAAGACGGCGACGATATCGACTCCGTGAGCGGGAATGTCGCCGGTTGCGGAGAACTTCACGGAGAGGGAGGCTTCACTCAGCTTTGTCGAGAGGATACGAAGGTCGATTGACGAGGCTTGCTTCTCCTTCTGAAGTGCCTGCAGCAGGCTGGCTTTGTTGTTGCCGACGAATTGGTGCGTGCCGTTCACGACCATCTGCGGGGTGTAGACGCTTTCGAGGCCGAAGCGCTCGCCGTAGGCGTTCTGGCGCTCGGTGTAGATGGACGATGAAAAGGGATCGGACCAGCCGAGTGAGTTCCAGTACGTGACGTGCTCGCTGATGCCGACGATTAGTTGTCCGGGATTGGCCTGGGTTCCGTTGATTTGCTGTAACAGCACGTCTGCCGGGGGACAGCTGGAGCAACCTTCCGAGGTGAATAGCTCTACCAGGACGACTTGCGGCCTCGATGTTGGCTGGGTGGTCTGGGCTTGAAGGTTTGTCAGGCTTATCAGCAAAGCAGTTACGAAGGTGTATGCGGTGTTTCTTCTCTGTCTATCCAAGCTATCCATGAAACCCCTCCAAAATACGCCCATGAGACGCCAAGAAGTGTTGGAGAGTTACAACGGAGTTATAGGCTGAGCTATTGCGATTGCGTTGTAACTATTTGGAGGCTGAGGGCTCTAATGTGAGTAAGACTGGCTTTCCCGCTCCTACCCGGTAGAAGTCTAACTCGTGAAGAGACGTTATGAGGATTTGTTGCTGGGGTAGTTTCGAGGGGTGGTTGGGGATCGATTTCTTCTGGCTTGGCCTATGGATCTTCTCTGTGGGCCGGCCTTATCTGCGTCGGTGCGCTCTTAGCGAAGCCGAAGTAATAGAATGGCATTGCCATGGCCGAAGCTACCGAGTTGCGGAATGAACTCCAGATGATCACCTCGATCCTTGGCGGCGAGACGCATCTGTTCCATGAGTTGATTCGGCCCTATGAGCGCAGCGTGTATGTGATGGCGCTTTCGTTTCTTCATAATGAGGCTGACGCAGAAGATACCGCTCAAGAGGCGTTCCTGAAGGCTTACCGCAATCTGTCCAGCTTTCGGGGGGATTCCAAGTTCGGGACCTGGCTTATCAGCATCACACTGAATGAGGCTCGGAGCCGCATCCGGCGGAAGAATGCGGTCAAGATTGAGTCGCTGGACGAGCCAACTGGTGAGGATGGTCATGTGTCGCCGGCGCTGCTGCGCGACTGGCGCGAGATTCCTTCGGAGTCGCTGGAGCGGCAGGAGGTACGTCATTTATTGCAGGAGGCCATCGGTTCGCTACCTCCGATCTATCGAGAGACGTTTCTGCTGCGGGATGTCGAAGAGCTGAGTATCGCGGAGGCGGCGCAGGTTCTGAAGATTACGGCGGTCTCGGTGAAGGTACGGCTGCACCGGGCGCGGATGATGCTGCAGAAGAGTCTGGCTCCGCAGTTGAAGCAGATGAACTCCAAGAGGAGGTGGTTCCCATGGTCCTAGAGTGCAAGCATGTGTGGGAACACATCTCGGGTTATCTTGATGGAACGCTGGATAGCGAGGTGCAGATGCAGGTACAGAAGCATTTGGAGCACTGCGAGATCTGCTCCGCTATTCTCGACTCCACACGCAACATTCTGATTTTGACTGCGGATGACCGTGTCTATGAGTTACCGCTGGGCTTCAGTGAGCGGCTGCATGCGCGTCTCGATAAGGAACTCTCGGGTTTAGCGCCCCCGGAGAAATCCGAGACCTAGGTGCATGGTCACATGGGATGCGTATTCGGCTGCGACAAGGACCAGGGTGAGGATTGCAACTGTGATCTGGAACCTCTCCGCGCGTAGTTGCTTGGGCGGTACGGGCTGTGCTCTCCATTGTGAGGATGGGCGAGAGCGCAGGCTGCGGATGCGCCAGATGACGTAGAGATTGACGATGGAGCCGCCGATGGCGAGGATCATCATCGGAATGCGGATTGCATCGCGGTGCCATCCGGTTGGCGGAGGATGCAAGGTGGTGGCGGCCGCGAGAGCGCCTAGACCGATGACCAGGCGCACACCACTGATCGCCATGACGACGGTACAGGCGCTCTGCAGCAGGATGAACAGGAGGCTGGTGAGGCCGACGATCCATGATCGCCGCTTGGTGAGTCGTTGTGGTTCTGTGGCAAGGGGCACGCTTCAACATCCTTCGCGGTACGTTTTGGATTCGTTGTTCGTCTCGATTTGAGATGCTACCACAACGAAATCGCCATGGTGAGCGAGGCCGGAGTCTAAGGTGGACGCTCGATTTGCCCTTATGTTCTTAGGGATTCTTCTAGTTTGCTACTTAGAAAAATGCTGGCTGCGCATCAGAGAGGAGATAGATGGGTAAGCTGATTTCTTAGCGGCTTCCTTTTATTTTTGGTGGCGTCATTTTGACCTTGATGCGGTCAATAGTTCTCTTCCTTCTTGAAATCTGATTCCTGTATAAACGGATGCGGGCTTCGCTCTCTACGTCACTTTGAAGAGCCCTGTGCCTTTGACGGAGACAATCCGATGATGAAGGAGGCAGCTGCATGAATGCCGGTACTTTGACTGTTGGGCAGATGCGGGTTGATGGTGTGAATGCGAATATGAAACCTTTTCCATCACATTTCGAAGGGAAGGTGCTGGCATGAGCGTCTCTACTCGGCAGCATAGTGTTGTCACGTCTCATGGAACTCTCGCAGTCGAGGAGAGTGGTGGGGGTGGTATTCCGGTGCTCATGATTCACGGAAATTCGTTTAGCCGTGGTGTCTTCCGCCATCAGATGCAAGGACGGCTCGGCGACGAGTATCGCCTGATCGCCTTCGATCTGCCGGGTCATGGCGAGTCGAGTGACTCGCCCGATCCTACGCGGAGTTATACGCGGCCCGGCCTGGCGGATGCTGCTGTCGAGTTACTCGATAAGTTGGGGGTGACTGAGGCTGTCGTGTTTGGCTGGTCGCTTGGTGGGCATATCGGGATCGAGATGGTCTCCAGATTTCCCGGGATGCCGGGACTGCTGATTACCGGTTCCCCTCCGGTGGCGGCCAACAATATGGGGCAAGGGTTCAACTCCTCGCCGCAGATGGGAGTGGCGGGTAAGCAGGATCTGTCGGAGGCGGAGATTAATGCTTTCGTGCAAGGGATCTTCGGAGAGTCGGCTGAGCCGTTCCTTCGCGATGCTGTGGCGCGCGCGGATGGCCGATTCCGCAAGAGGCTCTTTGAGGCCGCACGGGCGGGAGAAGGTGTTGATCAGCGCCGGACGGTGGAGAGCAGCCCGGTCCCACTCGCGGTGATTAATGGTGCTACCGATGCCATCATCAAGCTCGATTACTTCGATACCGTTGTTTATGCGAACTTGTGGGAGGGACAGTGTTATCGGCTTGCCGGAGTGGGGCATGCCCCGTTCTGGAAGGCGCCGGATGCGTTCAATCCTATCTTCGAGCGTTTTTTGCGGGATGTTGAGAGCGGGATGGCGGCTCGGGGTTTGTGAGGTATTGGCTAGCGGGCGGCGGGGTTATTTGTAGTTCCGTACTTCAGGTGCTTCCTCGGTAGACTGGTGGATGTGTCTACCGGGATTGAGATAGTTTTTGTTTTATTGACGCTGAGCGGGTTGGCGTACCTCTTGATTGCGCTTTGGGGGGCGCGGAGCTTTGCGCACTTTTGGCGGCGGAGGCGTGCGGTTGGGGAGGGTGTGGCTTTTGCGCCTTCGGTCTCAATTCTGAAGCCGGTGAAGGGGGCGGATGAGCGGATGTATGCAGGGTTCGTCAGCCACTGTGTGCAGGAGTATGCGGGGCAGTTCGAGCTCTTGTTTGGGGTGAGCTCGTTGGACGATCCGGCGGTCGCCGAGGTGGAGCGGCTGCGAGGTGAGTTTCCGGATTGCGCGATCCGGCTGGTGGAGTGTCCGGAGCGGCTGGGTACGAGCGGCAAGGTGAGCAACCTGGTACAGATGCTGCGCGAGGCGCGCTATGAGCATGTGCTGATCAATGACAGCGATATCTTTGTAGGGCCGCGGTATCTGGCGCGCGTGATGGCTTGCTTCGCGGAGGAGCGCGTAGGGATGGTGACGGCTCCGTATGTGGGGCGAACGCTCGCTGGGAAGAGTGGGGTCACTGTTTGGTCGCGGCTGGAGGCGCTGGGAATCTCGACGGACTTTGTGCCGGGTGTGTTGACGGCGCGGATGCTGGAGGGTGGGATACGGTTTGGGCTGGGTTCGACGTTAGCGACCACGAAGACGGCGCTGGCAAAGATCGGTGGGCTGGAGGGGCTGGTGGAGTCCCTGGCCGACGACTATGAGATGGGCGCGCGAATTGCCGCGGCGGGGCTGCGGGTGGAGCTCTCCGATGAGGTGGTGGAGACGACGGTTCCGGCGTATGACTTTCGCGGTTGCTGGGAGCACCAGATGCGATGGGCGCGGTCGACGCGGGACTCGCGCAAGTGGGGGTATGCCGGGCTGGGGGTGACGTATGCGGTTCCGTGGGCGCTTGCAACAATGCTGGCGAGCGGATTCGCGTTGTGGAGCCTTTCGCTGCTGAGTCTGGTGCTATTAGCGCGTGTGGCGGTGGCGCTTAGCGTTGGGGTTGGGGTGCTACGGGACGGCCAGGTGTTGCGGGATCTGTGGCTGCTGCCAGTGCGGGATCTCTTCGGGCTGGCGGTGTGGGCGTGGAGTTTTGCGGGAGATACGGTGGTGTGGCGGGGCGAGCGGTTTCGGCTACGAGATGGGCGGTTGGAGCGGGTTTAGCCGGACGCCGCTGGCGTGACTGGAGCGCCAGCGGGCTTTGGGTGGGTATGGCTATTGCGTGACTTCGCCCTCGGGCTCGTCGGTGGGGTTGTCGATCTCGGCGTGGAAGCCCTCGAGGAGGCGTTCGAGGAAGGCGTCTTTGTCGGTGCTCTTGTTTTGGATCTCATGGGACAGGGCGATGTGGCGGGCGAGGTCGGCGAGGACGATTCCCCAGGCGAAGGGGTCTTCCCAGGCTCCGCTGCGGATGCTGACGTGTTGGCCCTGCTCGGCGATCCAGACGCGCAGGACCTCGAAGGCGGCTTTGTCGCGCTGGGCGGCGGGAGGTAGATCGAGGAACTTATCGGCGGCCATGTTTCCCTTTTCGTCTCTTGAAGCTGTTGCTAGAATCGCACAAATGAGTCACAACCTCGATAAATACATTCCAGAGTTCGACGAAGAGGGCTTAAGAGTCAAGCTTGCAGAATTCGACATTTCACAACTGACCGACATGTTGGTCGATGCGTATAAAGAAAAGCGTGTGCTTGCGAAGATGCTCGATGCGGAACATGCGCGGCTGCGACGTATCGAGGGGATTATCGCTGAGCCTTCGAGCTTGACCAAGATGCCCGGAATACCGACCGCAGAAGACATTCGACGAATGACTGGAGAAGATTGAGTGGTCAGCCATTTGTTCTGAGGTTTTCTCTTGTGAATCCAATCTAAGGATGATTAACCATAGTGTTCCTGATGGTTGTGCATTCTTCCGCCGGGTGGAGTGCGCGTGTAGAGTTAAGTTGCGCTTGTCCACAGTTTGTAGGCGTTTTGCATAGGTACTCTTTGTGTACGTTTAAGCATATAGCCCTTGACAAGGGCCAACTTTTCCCCTGAAAGCACCCTCTTTGGCAACCTATCCCCATATCGTAACTGAGCAGCACAACCCTGAGTCGGTCCACGTTGAAAAGACGATTCTGGGTGGCATGATGGTGGATCCCGTCGCAATTACGGACGCGACGATGTATCTCACTGCGGAAGACTTCGCGCTTGCGTCGCATCGCAGTATCTATGGCGCCATTATTCAACTCGCAGAGACGGGTCATGGCGTCGACTATGTGACGGTCTGCGAGGTGCTCAGCCAGAAGAAAGAGCTCGACTCAGTAGGGGGCCGGGAGTACGTCGCGGAGTTAACCGAAAAGCTGCCACGCAAGTTGAGTATCGAGACCTACGTGAGTATGGTTCGCGATAAGAGCTTGCTGCGGCAGTTGATGACGGTTTGCGACATTGGAATGATGCAGGCAGCAGATCAGGCGTCGGACGCTCTTCAAGTTCTGAACGATGTTAGTGGCAGACTTATCGCCATCTCTGAAAGGGCCATCACAAAGGGGCTTTCGGATATTTCGGCGATTGTGAAGGAGTCGTTTGGATCGATCGATGCGCTGTACGAGCAGGGCAAGGAGATTACGGGGCTTGAGACGCACTATATCGACTTCGACCGGATGACGAGCGGGTTGCAGGAGTCGGAGCTGATCATCATTGCGGCGCGGCCTTCGATGGGCAAGACGGCCTGGGCGATCAATATTGCTGAGAATGCTGCGGTGAAGAGCGGTAAGGTGGTGGCGGTGTTCTCGCTCGAGATGAGCAAGGCCAGCCTGCTGCGCAGAATGCTGGCCTCGCAGGCGATGGTGAACTCCAAGGCCATCCAGACGGGTATGTTGATGAAGGACGACCGGGGCAAGCTGGTGAAGGGGCTGGAGCGGCTGATGGAGTCGAAGATGTTCATCGACGATACGCCGGGAATTACGCTGGCGGAGATGCGAGCGAAGGCGCGGCGGTTGAAGCAGCAGCAGGGATCGCTGGATCTGATCGTGATCGACTATCTGCAGTTGATGACGGGGTCGGTGGGAGCGGCACAGAAGGGCTTCGAGAACCGGACGCAGGAGGTGTCGGCGATCTCGCGTGGTTTGAAGGCACTGGCGAAGGAGATGAAGGTTCCGGTGGTGGCGCTGAGCCAGCTCTCGCGTTCGAGTGAGCAGCGTGGTGGAGATAAGAAGCCGCTGCTGAGCGATCTGCGCGAGTCGGGCTCGATTGAGCAGGACGCAGACGTGGTGTGCTTCATCCATCGTGAGGAGTACTACGACCGCGAGAATGAGGATCTGAAGGGCAAGGCAGAGATCATCATCGCGAAGCAGAGAAATGGGCCGACCGGAAGCGTGCAGTTGGCTTACCTGGCGGACTACACTCGTTTCGAGAACCTCGCCAATGGCGGTGGGGATGGTGGGTACTAGTCAGGGGCGGCTACTGGTTCTGTAGTGGGTAACTGCGTTCTGTTGGCGAGGCGCTGCTTCGCCGATGCATGCGGTCAGGCTTTCTTATCGATTCGAAGATTGGTAAAGGCTGCTGACACAATGCTGTCAGCAGGGTGTCGTTATGCTTCGTCCTGTAGTTGATGATTTTTATCCTTCAGGAGTGACGATGAGCGATACAAAGGCAATACCCGAGACGCCGATCCACTGGTTCGAGATTCCTTGTGAAGATCTGGAACGTGCGGCTAATTTTTACGAGACGTTGCTGGAGACGAAGCTGATGCGGGCCACGTTCGGCGATCCGATGGCGATCTTTCCTTATGCCAACGGCGGTACCGGTGGGACGCTGGTGAAGCGGTCGCGACGGAAGCCAGGGCCGAACGGGACGATGGTCTACCTGAACTGCAATGGAAGGCTCGACAAGGTCATAGAACGGGTAGGGGGAGCCGGAGGGTTGATGCTGCTGCCTAAGACGGCGATTGAGGGCGGCAACGGCTTCTATGCCTGCTTGCGGGATACGGAAGGCAACCACGTCGGACTGCACTCGGTTTAGGATTCCTGCATGCGACGAGCGGACCGGCTGTTTCGAATCGTGCAGTTTCTGCGCCTGGGGCGAATGCTGACGGCGCAGAAGCTGGCGGCGAAGCTGCAGGTGTCGCAGCGCACGATCTATAGGGATGTGCGGGATCTGCAACTCTCGGGGATGCCGATCGAGGGCGAGGCGGGGGTGGGATATACGTTGCGGCGGGATAGTGACCTGCCACCATTGATGTTCACGCGGGGCGAGTTGACGGCGTTGGTTCTGGGAGCGCGGTTGGTGAAGGCGTGGGGTGGGGCGGAGAACGTTATCGCCGCGGGCCATGCACTGCAGCGGATTGAGGCTGTAGTACCCGCCGAGATGCGCGATGAGCTGGACGCGATTCTGCTGTATGCGCCGGGTTATATGATGCCGCAGCCGTTGCGGGAGCGGCTGGATGTGCTGCATGGAGCGTGCCTGGGGAGGCGTGCGATTCTCTTCTGCTATGCGCGTGAGGATGGGGAGAAGAGCGAGCGCACGGTTCGTCCGCTGGCTCTGGCGTTTTGGAGCGGCGTTTGGACGCTGGCTGCGTGGTGCGAGCTGCGGAAGGACTTTCGGTCGTTTCGGATCGACCGCATGGACGAGTTGCGAGTGCTGGAGGGAAGTTTCGAGCCGAGGCGGGGGCAGCGGCTGGAGGACTTCATGAAGAAGGTCAAGCCGCCAGGGGATCCGTCCAGGACTTTGTGACTGGAACAGTTGCTTGTTTGTTTCGGATGGTGGGAAATTCCGGGGGTTAACTGGAAATATAAGCCGGGATGCCGGTATTGGTGGGGTGGATATTCGACGATAGGATAAGGTGGGCGGTGTGGATTGACGAGTTGGTTAGAGATTTCAGAGCAGCGGTTGCGGGCAAACTATCGGGTTTTGGCGGAGGCGGCCGCGCCTGCAACTGTATTGGCGGTGATAAAAGCTAATGGATATGGACATGGGCTGGAGCACTGCGCGCAGATACTGGCAGCAGCGGGCGCCTATTGGCTTGGGGTAAACGGGGTTGAGGAAGGCGCCGATGCACGGCGGGCGTTGTCGGCTGTGGGGATGGCCGTAGAGGCACAGCCGCGGGTGCTGATGATGTGCGGCCTCTCGGAGGAGGATGCGGATGGGGTGGTCCAGGAGACGCTGACGCCGGTGGTTTGGACGGCGCAGCAGGTTGGCTGGCTGGGTGCGGCTGCGAGGCGGGCGGGCAGAACCGTCTCCGTGCACGTCGAGGTCGATAGCGGCATGACGCGCCAGGGGGCGAGGCCGGGAGCGGAGTTGGAGCAGGTGCTGCAGGCGATTCGTGAGACGCATGGAGTTCAGCTCGATGGAGTGATGACGCAGTTCGCATCGGCAGAGGCGGCGGGGTCGCGGCAGACGGCGGAGCAGAAGGCGCGGTTCGAAGAGGCGCTGGCGGAGGTGGTGGCGGTGGGAATGTCTCCCGCGTGGATCAGCGCGGGAAACACTTCGGGGGTCGATGTAACGGATGGCGCGGAGGATCTGACGAGCTGGGTCTCGCGGCTGGCCCGAGGGATGGGAGCAAGATCGATGGTGCGGCCGGGGTTGGGGCTCTACGGCTATCGTCTGGCGGTGGAGGCCGAAGGCGAGGTACAGGCGGAGTCGCGGCTTGGAGACCAGTTGGAGCCGGTGATGACGTGGAAGACTAAGGTCATCGGGTTGGAGGAGGTCTCTGCCGGAGCGGCGGTGGGGTACAACGGCATCTTTGTTGCGGAGCGACCCATGCGCCTGGCGCTGGTGCCCGCTGGATACGCGGACGGCCTGCGGCGGGAGCTCTCCAGCACGAATACGCGGGAGGGTGGTTGGGTCATGTTGCGGGGACAACGGGCTCCGATTGTCGGCAGGATCTCGATGAATCTGACGACTGTGGATGTAAGCGGCATCGATGGAGTTTTGGTTGGAGATGAGGCAGTGTTGCTGGGAGAGGGCGTCAGTGCAGAGGATCATGCCCGTCTGGCGGGAACAATCGTATATGAGATTTTGTGCGGGGTGCGTGCGGTAGAGCGCCACAAACCTCGGTCGTAGCCAAGGAGCTGATTCAGAATAGCTGTCAAATTCAAGGAACGGACGGTTTCAGCGATGGAGCGAATTGCACTTTTCGGAGCTGCGGGAGCGATAGGACGGAGCATCGCGGATGCTCTGCGTAGCCGGGGGCGGACCTACCGTGTGGTGGGACGCAATGCACAACATCTACAACAGACCTTTGGCGGCGATCCGCTGGCGGAGATCGTCACATGGAATCCTGACGATCCGGAGTCGGTGCGGGCGGCGGCGCGGGATATCGATACGCTGGTGTACCTGGTGGGCGTTCCTTACGACCACTTCGAGTTGCATCCGGAGGTGATGCAGAAGACGCTGGATGGCGCGATCGCCGAAGGAGTGAAGCGGATGGTGCTGGTCGGAACGGTGTATCCCTATGGGTTGCCGATAACGCCGACCGTGACGGAGACGCATCCTCGCAACCCGAACACATTCAAAGGGCGGATGCGCAAGGCGCAGGAGGACCTTCTGCTGAAGGCGCATGAGGATGGGGAGATCGAGGGGACCATTCTCCGGCTGCCGGATTTTTACGGACCTGGGGTGGAGAAGAGCTATCTTGACTCGCTGTTTCGGGTGGCGGCGAAGGGTGGGAAGGCGGATATGGTGGGGCCGATCGATCGTCCCCACGAGTTCATGTTCGTGCCAGATGTGGGACCGGTGCTGCTGGATCTGGCGGAGAAGACCGAGGCGTATGGGGACTGGTGGAACTTTGCCGGGGCGGGCACGATCACGCAGCAGACGATTGTGAACCAGGTGTCCTCGATGGTGGGGCATAAGGTGAAGATTCGTGTGGCGGGCAAGATGATGCTGCGGCTGATCGGTCTCTTCAAGCCCTTCGTACGGGAGATGGTGGAGATGCATTACTTAGTTACGAGCCCTGTGCTGATGGACGACCACGCGCTGGTGACTCTGCTGGGCACGGTTCACAAGACTTCGTATGCGGATGGCATCCGGCTGACGCTGGAGTCGTACCGTGCGGCTGCCGACTAGAAGCGGGCGGATTCGGGCGGGTATTTGCCGGGCATTTGCGCGTGAGGCGTGCGGCCATTAACATCGAGGCTATTGGTACTGGAACTGAGAGGAACAACGGAATGGCAACGGAAGCTACGGGAACTGCACGGCGCACGGAAGATATCGCGCTCGATCTGCTAAAGTTTGTTGCGGCACAGGCGAACGTCGGAAGCAAGGCCTCGGGAGCCACGACAGGCTTCGGTCTGCCTACGGCGCCGAAGTCTGACGACCAGGTAACGCATCTGCTGGAGCTGTATGCGAAGTGCAGACAGGCGGTTGAGGCTCCGCTGGCGAAGTAGTGCTCGGAGAGAACGATTTGCACGAGACAGGCCGGGCTGCGTTGCGGGTGGGTGTGATCGGGGCGGGAGCCTTTGGGAAGAACCATCTGCGGGTGTATCGCGAGCTGCAGACGGCGGGGCAGCCCGTCGAACTAGTGGCGGTAGTGGACGCCAACGTCCAGGTGGCGGCGGAGGCCGGGGCCGCGTTTGGAGTTCCCTGGTTTAAGAGCATCGAGGAGTGTCTGGCGGCTACGACGCTGGATGCTGCTTCGGTCTGTGTTCCAACGGTGCATCATGCGGATGCCGCGGAGCTGTTGCTGGCGGCGGGAGCGGATGTGCTGGTGGAGAAGCCACTGGCGGGAAGTCTGGCGGATGCGGACCGCATCGTGGAGGCGGCTCGCAGGTATGGCCGGATCGTGCAGGTGGGCCATCTGGAGCGGTTCAATCCGGCTGTGACGACGGCGCGTCAATATCTCCATCGTCCGATGTTCTTTGAGTCGCACAGGCTGAGTGTGTTTACGCCGCGTTCGCTGGATGTGGATGTGGTGCTGGATCTGATGATCCACGATCTGGATATCGTGCTGAGCCTGGTGAAGTCGCCGGTGCGCGAGGTGCGGGCGGTGGGGTTGCCGGTGCTCTCGAAGAAGGTGGATATCGCGAATGTGCGGCTGGAGTTCGAGAACGGGTGTATTGCGAACTTCACGGCGAGCAGGGTCAGTACGGAGCGGGTACGGAAGCTGCGGTTCTTTCAGCCTCATCAGTACCTGTCGCTGGACTTCGCGCGACAGGATCTCCTAATGATCGATGTGACGGGGGCGGCGGGGATGGATATAGCGCAACTGGCCGCGATGTCGCAGATGGCTGTGGCAAGCGGAGGGCATCCTTCGGCGGGGTTGTCGTTGAAGAAGGCGCCGGTGGAGCCTGGGGAGCCGCTGCGGCTGGAGATCGAGGCTTTTCTGACGGCGGTGCGGGAGCGGTCGGTGCCGTTGGTCTCGGGTGAGGATGGGCGGGCTGCGCTGGCCCTGGCGCTGGAGATTCACGAGGCGATGGCAGCGCATGCGCTGCGGACCGGGCTGTAAGGCACTGCGATTCTGCGTGGAGCAGAGCTAATTCATGGTTTGGACGGGGATGTTGTCGGGGATCTTCAGCTCGAACTGATCGTCTTCCAGCTTTTGGTTGAGCACCAGTTTGGTGATGATCACGCTGAGGCTTAGCTCGTCGAGCGGACGGCGGATGATGATGTGGCTGGGGAAGTCGATGTCGCCGAACTTCTGGTAGTCGCTGTAGAAGGCCCGGGTGACGATCTGGCCCTGCTCGTTATAGAGATCCTGCTGGTAGGGCAGCAGGTTGGCGCGGCTGATGTGGATGACGCGCAGGATGCGGGTGACCTGATTCTGAGGCTGGCTCAGGATCTCGAGGTCGTAGTCCGGCTCTTCGATGAGGTCTTTCTTTTTCTTTGGGTTCTCGATGACGCGCAGGTCGGAGCTGAGCGACATCAGTTCCGTGGGCTGGACGCCGCGGACCATAAGGGAGTCAAAGAAGACGGCGGGGCGAATGTTCTCGAGTCCGTTCTTCGAAGGAGTGGTGACGCTGTTGGAGCCGACGATGGCCTTGTTCCGAGGCGGAATGATGAGTTTGAAGGTCTTGCCGTCGGTGACCATGTCGAGCGCTTTGGAGCCGAGGACCGGAAGTTTGAGGAGAACCCGCATGTCGGCGGGTTTGCGCATGAAGATATAGCCGCTGAACGAGGGAGAGTCGGTGGCTTTGCCCTGATGGCTGCCACCGGTGGTGGCCTCAATCTCGACCGTGGCGGTCATGGTCTGGATGGCGTTGTAGCGAGATTCGACCTGCTGGACGAGCTGGCCCAGCGTGGCGTCGAGGACGACTTCGGCGGGGCGTGTCTTGGGGACGCTATAGGTGTGGGTGAGGCAGCCAGTCAGGGCCGGAGCCAGGCTGAAGCACATCACCGCGAACGCTTTTCTAATCCTCATCGGCACAAACTTTGAGTATATCTTTCCGTGGAGGCTCTCCCGGAGGGATGCTCGTTGAATCCTATGTTTTCGTCCTGTGTGGCTATGACTTATAGGATGTTACTCGACGGGCTTACGCTTCTTCGAGTTGGCAGGAAATCCGGACCATCAAGGTACATTTACGCGAGCGGCGGCGATTTGTTCGATTTAGCGGCCTGCCTTCGGGGTTGGGTGGGGGAATTTCAGGGAGTTCCGGTAGGTCTGGACCTGGGCGGCGTGCTCCTTGAGGCCGGCGGAGAAGCGGCTATGGCCTGCGGCGTCGGCGACGAAGTAGAGGTAATCGGTCTGGGCGGGGTGGATGGCGGCTCGGAGCGCAGCCATGCCGGGGTTGCAGATGGGGCCGGGCGGCAGGCCTGGGTGGCGGTATGTGTTGTAGGTAGAGGGGTTCTGTAGATCGGAGGCGTAGATCGTACCCCTCCAGCGGCCTTCCAGCAGTGCGGCGTAGATGACGGTGGGGTCGGTAGCCAGAGGCATTCCCTGGGCCAGGCGGTTGGTGAAGACACCCGCGACGAGGGGGCGTTCTGAGTCCTGGGAGACCTCTTTTTCGACGAGGGAGGCCATGAGTACCGTTCGGGGGATGTCCGTCGGGGTGTCGCCGGTGGCCTGGAGCTGGGTGAGGGCTTGTCCGAAGCGGTGGACCATTGCGGTGAGCATCTGGGTGGGCGTGGTGTGGCGCGAGAAGTGGTAAGTGTCGGGGAAGAGATAGCCCTCTAACGACGCGGGCGGGGCGGAGCCCTCCGGACGATAGGCGGCGATGAGCTCGACGTGCTGGCGGGCCGCCGCGAGGAAGTTGGCGCCGGACCCAAGCCCTGCTGCTTCAATGGCTTGGGCGATATCGAAGATATTGAAGCCCTCGGGGATGGTTAAGGTGCGGGTGTAGACGTCTCCACGGAGGAGGCGGGCATAGATGTCTTTGACAGAGGCGGGGTGATCGAAGCGATACTCGCCCGCTTTGAGGGTTCCGGAGTGGCCGGAGATGCCCTGATAGGCCCGCAGAAGGTCGAAGGCGTAGCGGGTGCGGATGATGCCGGAGGCTTCGAGCTGGGTCGCGATGGCTTCGGTGCTGGTGCCGGGGGCGATGTCGACGAAGGTCTCTGTCGATGGACCGGAGGGGAGGAAGACCAGGGCAGCGGCGCAGGCGACGAAGAGTAGAACAAGCAGAAGCAGGGTGGCGATGAACTTCAAGCTGAGACTCCTTCTTCTGACGGCCTCTTCTGGGAAGGCCTGTGTTCATTTTACGGGTGATACGTTTGCTTCTCACCGCCGTGTACTCAGAGTATGGATTCAGTTGGGCTGGTGCCGCGGGTGGTGGGGTTCGATGTGGGAGGCCGGCGGATCGGGCTGGCTATCTCCGAACCTTCGGGCTTACGGCGCAACCGTTCGCAGAGGAGCTGCGGACTGCGTTTGGCATTACGGTTCATTTATGGGATGAACGGCTAACGACGACAGAGCAAACCAATATCTGGACGATGCAGGTCATGGCTTCAGTCCTGGACCTGGCGGGCGGAAGGGAATTATTGATCAGGTGGCGGCGGTGTTGATTTTGCAAGCATTTTTACAGGCCCGCGCAAACCGGATGGAGCGGGAGCCGGACGGACGGGACGAATAGGGACAGGCGGGCTGGGGTTAGCAGAGTCCGCATCGTATAATCGAGGTTTGAAAGCAACGGCGAAGCCGCAGCAAGTTATTTACGGGTACGCCAGTATTATCCGGAAGGCCCCATGCCAGAACAAGTGATGAAACGACTCGCCGAAGAAATCAAGCTGCTCGAATATGAGCTGACGACTGAGCTTCCGGCCGAGATCAAGAAGGCGGTCGCGCTAGGCGACCTGAGCGAGAACGCCGAGTACCACATGGCGAAGCAGCGCCAGGTCTTCGTAAATGCGCGCCTGGGTCAGTTGAAGAAGCGGATGGGTGAACTCGCGATGGTCAACCTGACCAACATTCCCCATGACAAGGTTGGCTTCGGCGCGACGGTGACGGTATTCGACTCGAGCAAGAACGAAGAGATTCAGTACCAGCTGGTGACGAGCGAAGAGTCGGATGTATCGAAGGGCTTGATCTCCACCACCTCGCCCATTGGTCGCGCGTTGCTGGGCAAGAAGATCGGTGAGACCGCTCAAGTCGTGACGCCAAATGGGAAACGCGAGTTGGAGATCTTGAAGTTAAGCACCATTCACGATGCTGCCGATGCGGCGCTCGAACTAGCTGCAGAGACGAAGGCAGCAGCGGACTCCAAGTCGGCTGCGGAGTAGGTTCTAGAAGACCTCATGACCTGGACAAGCGCATTCGGAAGAGGCAGCGGCTGGCTGCTGCAGAAGATCGTTAACGGACTCGCTTTGTCGCGGATCTCGCCGAATACGCTGACGTTCATTGGGCTGCTGATCAACGTGGTGGCAGCGTTCTTCTTTGGGTTTGCACGGGCTCCGCATGCGGACCGGATGTTTCTTTACGCCGGGTTGATCATCATCGGAGCCGGTGTCTTCGACATGGTCGACGGACGCGTGGCACGGCAGACGAATCAGGTCTCGGTCTTCGGCGCGTTCTTCGACTCGGTGATGGACCGGTACTCCGATGTTGCGATCTTCTTCGGCCTGCTGGTGTACTACGCTCGCGGCAACCGTCTGTTCTACGTTGGGCTGGTAGCGTTCGTGATGACGGCCTCGCTGATGGTGAGCTATACGCGAGCCAGGGCAGAGGCGCTGATCGGGACCTGCAAGGTAGGCTTTATGGAGCGCCCGGAGCGCATCGTGTGCGTGATCCTGGGGGCGCTGTTCAATCGTTGGGGGATGATGGCTCCAGCGCTGTGGGTGCTGGCTTTCTTCTCGACCATCACGGTGATCCACCGCATTCGCTATACATATGTGGAGACGGAGCGCCAGAAGACGCTCGCAGCAGCTCAGTAATATCCCTTGGTTTTGTTCTTCAAGAGTGCGGCTGCGGGAGGATGCTCCCGCAGCCAGCGCCAATCCAGTTATAACTTCCTAACTCTTTTTCGACTTAGCCGCGGTGACTTACGGGGGCGTGACTTATCGCGGCGAGCTCGTCGTATGCCGCCTGGGGCAGTTGAATCTTCAGAGCGGCGACGTTTTCTTCGAGGTGGGGAATCGACGAGGTTCCCGGGATGGGCAAGATCACCTTTGACCGCTTGATCAACCAGGCCAACGAGACCTGCAACGGAGTTGCTCCGAGCTCTTTGGCGACCTTCGCGATCGCATCGTGGGCGTTCCCATGGGCGACGGGAGCCCAGGGCATGAAGGCGATGTCCTTCTTTTCGCAAAAGTCGACGATGTAATCGGACTCGCGGTCGGCGAAGTTATAGCGGTTCTGTACCGAGACGATGGGAACGATTTTGAGGGCGCGCTCGATATGCTCGAGCGTGACGTTAGAGAGCCCGACGTGGCGGATCTTGCCCTGCTCGCGCAGCCTGGCGAGCGCTCCTACAGAGCCCTCGAAGGAGCTTTCGTTGTCAGGGATGTGGAACTGATAGAGATCGATGCGCTCCAGGCGAAGTCGTTTGAGGCTTCCTTCCACCGCTTCCGTGAGGTGTTTGGGGCTGCCATTCAAGGTCCATATGCCGGGCCCGGGGCGCTCGAAGCCAGCCTTGGTCGCGATCACGAGACCGGCGGGATAGGGATGCAGGGCTTCGGCGATTAACTCTTCTGAGGTGCCGGGGCCATAGGAGTCGGCTGTGTCAATGAGGTTGATTCCAAGCTCGGTAACGCGCCGCAAGGTTGCGAGGGCGGAGGCTTTGTCTGGAGGAAGTCCCCAGTCGCCCTTTCCAAGGATCTTCAGGGCGCCGTAGCCGATGCGATTGACGGTGAGATCTCCGCCGATAGTGAAAGTGCCCGCTGCTGCAGCGGGAAGAGTAAGTGTTTTGCTCATGGACGAATTGCTCCGGATGGAAGAGATGGACCAGCGTATTTCGCGACAGGCGAAGCTTTGTGTTTCTTCTTCACCCGTAGCTCAGATGAGCCTGTTCGAGGCTGCGATTCAGGGTCCAAGCTCCTGACGGGATGTTGCATTTCATTGGATGAAGTACCGCGAGCGCAGGCGAGGATGTGGCCCAACAGCGATGGTGGGATAAAGCAGCGCGGCGGAGGGAACTTTTAGCTTGTAGTCAGAGACGAGCAAAGCTAAACGATGCGACAGCACATCTGACATTCGCCGCTAGAGGGAGCTGCCTCGAACCTTAATCTCGAACCTTGACCGGAAGGGACTTGAGAGAACGCAGATAGTAGACCGGCTGGTACTCGAAGTGATCGGTTGCAAGTTCTATCTGAGGCATGCGTTGCAGAAGCTGAGACAGTGCTGCCTCGGTCTGCATCCGGGCCATGGCGGCACCCAGGCAGGTGTGCATCCCATATCCAAAAGAGAGTGAGGTTACATTCTTCCTGGTGACGTCGAGTACATCGGGATCTGCAAACTTCTCGGGATCGCGATTGGCCGCGCCCAGGCCCAGCCGAACCTCATCGCCTCTTCGAATGATGTGGCCTTGCACTTCAATATCCTCGGTGGCAACTCGTTGCAGCCATACGACGGGGCTTACGAACCGCAACAGCTCCTCTATCGCGCTCGGGATCAACTCGGGCGCATTCAGCAGATGGTTCCATTGCCGTCTGTCCGTCAGCATGTATCGCAGGGACCCACTGATCAGATTCGCCGTCGTACCGTCCCCGGCAGCTAAGAGGAAGATGCAAAGAGAAGAGATCTCGAGGTCTGGCATTTCACTGTCGGTGCTTACAAGGACAGAGATCAGGTCCTCCTCTGGCTCACGACGCCTCTTCTCGAATAACGCCAGCAGAACGGCCTCGGTTCGTACCGCTTGTTCCGTAATCCGCTCCAGCAGCGGAACATCGTTGTTGTAGATAGCGACGACGAGCTTCGCACTCAGGTTTGAAGTATCACGAATCAGTTCCCGATGTTCCTCGGGTACACCGAGAAGATCGAAGATTGCCTGAGAAGGTAATGGGTAGGCAAAGTCTTCGACGAAGTCGCATGTGGCACTGCTCTCTAACTTGTCCAGTTGCCGGGAGACACGTTTCTCCAGAGTCTTCTTGAAGGCGCCTGTGACGAGAGCCATAAAAGCTTTTACGACCGATTGTCGTTGTATCGTATGTGCGGGGGCGTCCAACCGCTGAACATTGTTCATGAGAATCCGCCAGGCGGTCTCAAAGGACCCGTGGACACTGGCGGGCAGCTTCTCGGCGCGGCGCGCCATTTGGGAGCCGTTGTTCGAAGAGAAGCGTTGCGAGTCCCGGAGAGCGGTTCTTACGTCTTCGTATCGCGATATCGACCAGAAGGAGAGCGGCTTCTCATGCCAATGCACCGGCTTCTCTTCCCGCAGCCGGGTGAATAGTCCGAAGGGTTCTTGTATGTTCGCCGGCGCGAATATGTTGTATCGCGCTGCATCGCTCAATTCGACGGTATCTATAGTCGCCATTCTCGTTGTCTCCGGGGCACGATGAACTGGCGTAGAGCGGATACAGCCACTATCTTTTTACGCGGTTCTCTGAAAGAACACCCAAGAGGGCAAACTTATTCCGAACGATATGGTGTCGATGGTTTAGTAGACGAGGGTTCGGTCGAGGGGGAGGCGGACCTGGAAGCAGGTGAAGTTAGGGGTGGACTCGACGTTCACGGAGCCGAAGTGTTTGGCTACGATGCGTTGTACGGCGTCGAGGCCGAGGCCTAAGGCTGTGCCAAGGGGCTTGGTGGTGAAGAAGGGTTCGAAGATGCGTTCCTTAATGGCAGGGTCGATGCCGGGGCCGTCGTCGCGGATCTCCACGAAGGCGAACTGGGCCTTGATGCGGGTGGAGAGGCCGAGGGTGCCGCGGTCTTGCATGGCGTCCAAGGCGTTTTCGATGAGAGCGGTCCATACCTGGTTGAGCTCGCTGCCGTAGGCGCGGATGGAGGGGAGGGTCAGATCGAATTCGCGTTCCACGATGACGTGTCCGAGGCGCGACTGAAGCATGGCGAGGGTACGTTCGAGAGAGTGCGCGAGATTGACGTCCTGAATGGGCACCTGATCCATATAGGAGTAGTCCTTGATGGCCGCGATGATGTCGAAGATGCGTTTGGTGGATCCGACAATGGTGCTGGAGGCGCGGGCGCTGCGGATGAGAGCAGCGAAGTTGGAGATGGCGAGGGGTAGAACTGCGGAGGTCACTTCGGCAGCCAAGGCGTCGAGCATGGTGGTAGGGAAGGCGGATTCGGCGAGGACTGGCGCAATGGCCCAGGAGTTGGGGATGTTGCGGGCCTCGAGCCAGGCGAGGAGTTCGTCTTCGCGGTCGGTTGCGGCCAAGGGGCTGGAGAGGATGGAACGGTTGATTGCGTTGGTGGAGATCCACTCGCGGGCCTGGGTGATCCAGGCGCGATAGGCGTCGAGCTCAGACTGGGAGCTGCAAAGACGTCCGAGAGTGTACTTGGCGTCGTCCTCTTCGGACAGATTGTGCGAGAGGGTGGCGGCGGCACGCTGGGCGGCGGAGGCGGGGTTGTTGAGTTCGTGGGCGAGGTTGGCGGCGAGTTTGCCAAGAGCGACGAGCTTGGCGGCCTGCTCGTCGGCGCGGGTGAAGTCGCGGACACGGTCGAGCAGTAACGAGACGCAGCGTTGGGCCATCGAGGGAATGGCGAGGAGCATGGCGGGGAAGAGATCTTCGTGGAGATCAAGGGTCCAGACGGCGCCGAAGGAGTAGCCGTCCGCGCCCCAGGTCTTCATGCGAGAGAAGGGGAGTTTGCCGGTGACCGGACTGGTTCGTCCGATGAAGAGGGTGGTGGGTCCGACGTTACGGCGGTGTACGTGCACCTCTCCCTGGAGGATGAAGTGGAGGTGATGGGAGGGTTCGTTCTGGATGAAGATCGAGGCTCCGTCGGGAGCGACGCGCTCGGTGCAGTGCGTGGCGAGCCAGGTGAACTCGTCTTCGGTGAGGTCGTCGAGCTGAGGGAGGGCGCGGAGGGCGACGACCCTGTCGGCGAGCGAAGAGGGCTGGGAGGGTAGCGTGGCGTAGACGGTCTCCGGATAAAGGGAGGGCCGGATGTCATCGGTTCGGGTTTCGATGGGCACGTTTGTCTCCGGAGTTCAGCGCGTGAGGATAGCTAGAC
This sequence comes from Granulicella sp. dw_53, assembly GCF_018449545.1. Lineage (GTDB taxonomy): Bacteria > Acidobacteriota > Terriglobia > Terriglobales > Acidobacteriaceae > Edaphobacter. The sequence continues at coordinate 306,988 of NZ_JAAVUR010000006.1, forward strand.
GGGCCTGTGGAGGCCCATCTGAAGTTAGGCTATCAGGCCTTGGTTAAGGTCGGCGTTGATCTGTCGGCGTCGGAACGCACGCTCTGTGAAGAAAGTCAGGAATAAACCGCAGTCGGTGCGCTTCCTGATTTTCCGTAGGATTTCAAAAGGCGGTGACGCCCTCTTCGATGACCAGGCGATCTACGTCGATGTTGAGGGTCATGCCGAGTTTGCGGAAGCCTTCCTTCCACTCGTCGGACCAGTACTCTTTGTCGCTGCGGCGGAGCAGATCGTTCCAGATGTTCTGGGCTTGCCAGAGGTTGACCTCGAAGGGCATCTTGTGGAGGGTCTCAGCGATGGTGACGGCGCTGGTGACGGCCTGGGTGGCGGGACTCTCTCCAGCGGCGGCGGCTTCGAGTTGGATCATGGCGCGCTTCATACGCTGGCCGGCGGTGTAGCTGAGGAGGGTGGTTTCGAGAGGGATCTGATCGGCGGCGGCGCGGGAGAGGAGAGCTTCGACCTCGACGGGATCGAAGGGGTTCGCCTCTTCGAGGTGCCGGCGGAGGCTGGCATTAATGGCGAAGCTGGCGGCCAGGGCGAGGGCCGGCGGAGGCGACATGCCGGACTCGGTAAGGAAGTGCATGAGGGAGGCGTGATCCTCGTAGATCTTCCGGAGGGAGTCTTCCATCTCGGCGAGGGTGCGGTTGAGGATGGTGCTGAGGATGCGGTGCTGCTCGTCGGCGAAGAGGGAGGTGAGGGAGTAGGCGATAGGTGTGGCGTCGGTGGCGGCTACCGCTGCAGTAGGATCGGCGAGCGGCGGCGGCGTTGCCTGGGTATGGGCGAGGCCCGCTGGAACGGCTCCGACGACGGACTCAGCTTGGCCGGGCTCGGGCTGGGTCGGGTTGAGGGTGATGTGTGGGACCGAGGGAGTTGCCGGCGGAGCTTCGGCGGAGGGAGTGAAGAAGCGGTCGATGAGGCGGATGACCTCGGGAAGGTTGGCGCGGCGGATGGCGACGCCGATGTCGGTGGAGAAGGTCGCGAAGGCTTCGACCTCGACGGGATCAGCGGGGTTGTAGCGTTTTACGGCGGCGGAGAGGTTCTGGTCGCCCAGGTGAAGGACGGCGAAGCAGATGGTCTCGGCCTCCTCGGTGACGCGGGAGCGGATGAGAGCACGGCCCAAGGCTACGCGGCCTCGCCCGGAGGAGAAGACCTCGTGCGAGTCGCGGTGGAGATCGAAGCAGAAGAGATCGCCGTCTTCGGGATAGGAGCGGAAGATGGAGCTGATAGCGTAGTGGGCGCCGACGGCCTCGAGGCCGATCTTCATGCCGGTGACGTAGCGGCGATAGATCTCGGCTCCGTCGCCCAGTTCGGGTACGTTGCTCTTGGCGGTGGCGAGGATATCGAGGAACTGTTTCTCGAGGGCGATGCCGGGTTCTCCGAAGAGCTTGGCGGCCAGTTGGAGGACGCGGCCCGCGTAGGCGATGATCTGAACGGTCTCGATGCCGGAGATCTCGTCGAAGAACCAGCCGCAGGAGGTGTACATAAGCTGAGTGTGGCGTTCGAGCTCAAGGAGTTCGAGGGCGGTGGTGCGCTCCGCAGGGGAGAGCTCGTGGCTGGCGTGCTCCGCGAAGAAGGCGTCGATGCAGGAACGATCCATGACGACGCGGATGTAGCCGTCGCGGGCGGCCCAGAGGTCTTTCAACAGACCTGCGGCGAGTGCTTCGGCCATGGGTGCTGTAGCGTCGCGGAGGAGGTCAAGGGAGTTGCGGAGGGGAGCGCGCCACTCCTGATTCCAGCCCGCCTTGCCGCCGTTGCAGCCACAGTTGGAGCGCCATCGTTCGATGCCGTGAGCGCAGCTCCAGGAGGTGTCTTCGGCGACCTCGGCCTCCCACTGGGGAGGAAATTTCTCGAGGAACTCGCCGTAGTTTGTGAGGCGAGCCTGCTTGCCTTCCTCTATCCAGTGCATTGCGTAGGAGAGGGCCATCTCACCGTGCTTGTGATGGTGTCCGTAGCTCTCGCCATCGGTGGCGACGTGGGAGAGTTGAGGAACGTCAGGTTCACCGGGGTGGAGACCTCCGAGGAGGCGGCGACCGAACTCTTCGCCGCTGTTCAGCAGACCTTCGAAGGCGATGGCGCGGGAGCCAGGGCCGTCGTAGAAGAAGACGGCGATGCTGCGGCCTTCGTCCAAGGCGACGGTGTAGGGATGGGTGGGGTCGGCGGTGGCGTTGGAGGTATCGGTCCAGGGAAGAGGCGCGGGCTCAGGGCTCGGAACGGCGGCCCCGGCTTTTTCTGGCGCCTTTTGCTCGGATGTCTTAAGAACGGTGGCGCCGGGATTTGAGGCTGCCTGTATCTTTCGAACGCGGGCGCATTGGATGGGGGCGAGGACGGTGAACTTGATGCCCTCCTGAGCCATGAGGTCAAGCACTTTGCGATTGACGGCGGTCTCGGCGAGCCACATGCCCTCGGGCTTGCGGTCGAAACGGGCTTCGAAGTCCGCGATGCCCCAGCGGATCTGGGTGAGGGCGTCGCGCTCGCTGGCGAGGGGCATGATGATGTGGTTGTAGACCTGGGCCATGGCCGAGCCGTGGCCGGAGTAGCGCAGAGCGCTGGCCTTGTCGGCGTCGAGGATCATCCGGTAGGTACGGGGGGCTTTATCGTTGAGCCAACTGAGGAGGGTGGGGCCGAAGTTGAAGCTGATGCGGGCGTAGTTGTTGACGATGCGGATGATGCGGTTTTCGAGGTCGGTGATGCGGGAGGCGCCGTTGGGGGCATAACACTCGGCGGTGATACGGTCGTTCCAGTCGTGGTAGGGCGCGGCGGAGTCCTGGACCTCGACGACCTCCAGCCAGGGGTTTTCCCGAGGCGGCTGGTAGAAGTGACCGTGGATACAGACGAAGTGCTGGGGAGCTTCAGTGGATGCGGGGGAGGTGCTCTTTGAGGACGTTCGGGTTTTTGCCATAAGAGGTAGTAACAGAGTATCTCGGGGGACGACCGGCTGGAATGCAGCGAAGGTCTCAGTCCATACGATTCATTTAGCGAGTCGCGGTTTGCCTGCGTCGCGTTCTTAGGGAGTAGAAGATGGCTCCAGCTTTTTCGCCGCCAGGTCACAGGCTCTCCAAAGGTACCAACTGGCGACGGAGCACCAGGGCTGCCAGCGGAGGGCGCGCCGCTTCATGACGTCGGGTTTAGGCAGGTCGGAGGGGGTGACCTTATCTGTGGGCTTGAGTTTGCCGAAGGTGAGGGCGAAGCCTTTGCGGACGCCGTAATCGCTGACCGGCAGAACGTTGGGGCGGCCGAGACGGAACATGAGGAGCATCTCGACGGTCCAGCGGCCGATGCCTCGGACCTGGGTAAGGTGCTCGATGATGGCCTCGTCGGACATGCGGCGGATACGGGCGAGGGTGGGGACGGTGCCGTCGAGGGTCTTGGCGGCGAGGTCGCGGAGGGCGAGGGCTTTGTTGTGAGAGAGGCCGGCGGAGCGGAGCTGCTCGTTAGGGCAGTCGAGGAGATGCTGGGCGCTAGGGTGTATGTCGATGCCGCAAACGGGGAAGAAGGACTCCAGCATGCGCCGGTGGATGGTGGCGGCGGCCTTGCCGTGGAGCTGCTGATAGATGATGGACTCGGTTAGAGCCTCGAAGGGGGATGAGGTGCTCGAGACGCGGAGAGTGAAGGGACCGGCGCGCTCGATGAGTTTGCCGAGTTTAGGGTCTGCGGCGGAGAGCTCGCGAAGGGCGAGAGCGACGTCGTAGCGGGGCGGGCGAGGGCTGGTGAGAGGGCGGGGCATGAAGAGACAGTATGCGGGAAGCGGGATGTCCCAGTAAGGATTAAAGATGCCGGAGCCGAGCGGGTGTAGTTGCGGAGACAGAAGTAGTACGCCAGTAGCACGGCAATGTAACTCGGACTAACTCAGTCCGAGTTACATTTCGCGATGAGTTGGTTGCTTTGTTGCTAAGTCAGATTCGGGCGGCAAGATCAAACATGTTGTGTGAAATTAGCAGTGATGGCGCGGGTGAACGCGATATGTAGTGTGGGCTGCATGCCGTTGGTTTTAGAAGAGATCAAGGTCTGATGAAATTTAATAACGGTATTCGGACGAGAATTCTTGAAAGCAATTCAGACTGTTATACTCGACCTTTCAAGGCTTGGCTCTATTCCGGGCACGTCTGTCGTTGTGCCCAAAACCACTGAACCGCTGGCTGATCCGCCTGACTGAATCTTTAGACGCATCAAGCGATCGAAGGCCACATTTCAAGCTTCGTCAGTTTTGACAGAAGAAGCAGGACGCACTCATGGCGCAAGTTTTTGACCGCAGTTCGAACGCGCTGGCTCGATTCAGCCTGGTATTGACGGGTCTGATCGTCATCTCGCTCGGAGTAGCCCTGGACCAGTTGCAGCGTTCCCCGTGGGTGACGAAGCAGGGCCAACGGCCGGACCAGCCGATCCCGTTCAGCCACAAGCACCACGTCGAGGGCCTGGGTCTACAGTGCCAATACTGTCACGTACAGGTAGAGAAGGCGGCCTATGCCGGAATCCCTCCCACAAAGACTTGTATTAACTGCCATGCGCAGATCTGGACGAACGCCGATCTGTTGGAGCCGGTGCGACAGAGCTGGGCGACGGGGGCGTCGATCCAGTGGATTCGGGTGCACGACCTTCCGGACTACGTCTATTTCAATCACGACATTCATGTGAACAAGGGAATCGGCTGCGCGAGCTGTCATGGCCGCGTCGACGAGATGCCGCTGATGTATCAGCAGAACACGCTGCAGATGGAGTGGTGTTTGAACTGCCACCGCAATCCTGCGGTCAACCTGCGGCCGGTAAGCGAGATCTACAACATGGCGTGGTCCGGTCCTTCGACGGACAAGCCGGTGTGGTGCTCGAGCACGATCAAGGGTGGTGCGACGGCTCAGAATGTGAGCTGCACGACGACCAACCCGAACAGCAGCGGACCTGAGGTTGCGATGCTTCAACTGCAGGCTCCCGAGGCGAGTGGCATGAGCAAGCCGCAGTCGGGGACGAACATGCAGCCACATCCGACGACCGGCGACGGCAAGACGGTGAGCGATGGACCTGCGATGGGCGTACTGATGCCCGCCAGCTACGAGAAGTTCACGAGTCAGATCGAGCTGGGCAAGTATCTAACTTCGCAGTACCACATCCGCACACCGAACGAGCTTTCGAGCTGCGAGACGTGCCACCGATGAAGACGACCGGGATCAATAGGACAGGAACAGACGACGCGATGGCTGATATGAAGTTGGACGCAGCGCAACCGGTGACCGCGCAGGCGCAGGTGGTCACGCAGATCGCTCCCGCCAAGCTGACACTGGCTGAGGTAAGGGCGAAGCTGGATGGCCAGACGGGCCGACGATTCTGGAAGAATCTTGACGAACTGGCGGACAAGCCGGAGTTTCAGGAGTTGATGCGCGAGGAGTTTCCGCGGCAGTCCGGAGCTGGAGAGTGGGTCGATGCGGTAAGCCGCCGCGGCTTCCTCAAGGTGATGGGAGCTTCGCTGGCGATGGCCGGTCTGGCGGGTTGCACGAAGCAGCCGGATGAGCCGATCTACCCCTACGTAAAGCAGCCGGAGGACCTTGTCCTCGGCAAGCCGATGTACTTTGCAACGGCGTATCCCTTCCCGACCGGGGCGATTCCTGTGCTGGTGAAGTCGGATGCGTTCCGTCCGATCAAGATCGAGGGCAACCCGGACCATCCCATGGCGAAGGGTAAGTCCGATGCCTATACCCAGGCGACGCTTCTGGAGATGTACGATCCAGACCGCTCGCAGCATGTGACGTATCGCGGAGAGAATGTGGCCTGGGCGCGGTTCCAGTCAGCCTTTGCTACGGCTGCAAAGCAGACAGGCGACGGCAAGGGAATCTACTTCCTGAGCGAGACGATCACGTCCCCGACGTTGGCAGTGCAGTGGCAGCAGTTGCAGAAGGCCTATCCCGCAGCCAAGCTGGTGCAGTGGGAGCCGGTGAATCAGGACTCCTCGCGCGCAGCTTCGAAGGCGGCGTTTGGAAGCTATACGGACGCGCAGTACAAGCTGGAAGAGGCAGACGTTATTCTGTCGCTGGACGCAGACTTCCTCTCTGGCATCGCTCATCCGGGATTCCTGACCTTGGCAGCCGGGTATGCTGAGCGGCATCGTTACGAAGAGGGCAAGACGCCGAATCGGCTGTACGTTATCGAGAGCATGCCGACGGTGACGGGCTTCAAGGCGGAGCACCGGTTGGCGTTGAAGCCGAGCGCGATTGCCGCATTTGCGCAGGCCCTGGCGAGCGGAAGCTCTCCCGTTGGCGCTACTGCCGAGGAGCAGAAGTTCTTCGCCGCGCTGAGCGCAGACCTGAAGAAGAGCGGCGGCAAGTGCGTTGTGATTCCGGGCGAGCAGGCTTCGCCGGCGGTTCATGCGGCTGCCTATTCGTTGAACGCGCAACTAGGCAATGTGGGCAAGACGGTGGTTTATACGGAGACCGTGAACCCGCTGCCGAGCGACCAAACTGCTGATCTGAAGTCTTTGGTGAGCGACATCTACGCGGGCAAGGTGCAGTGGCTGGTCATGCTGGGCGTGAATCCGCTGTATTCGGCTCCGATGGATCTGGAGTTCCGGGCGGCGTTCGACAAGGTTCCTGTGACGGTTCACCTGGGAACGCACGTCGACGAGACTGGTTCGCTTTCGACCTGGCACATCAACAAGGCTCACTATCTGGAGATGTGGTCGGACGCACGGGCGTATGACGGCACGTTGACGATCATTCAGCCTATGATCGATCCGCTGTATGGCGGCAAGAGCGCCCACGATGTCTTCCAGGCGCTGCTTGAAAATCCGCAAGCCTCTGCCTATGACGTGGTGCAGGCGAACGCCAAGAACTACATCAAGGGCGACTTCGCGGCTGGTTGGCGGAAGGCGCTGCACGATGGTTGGGTTGAGGGCACGGCGTTCTCGCCGAAGACTGGCGGCGGTGCTCCGAGCGCGGGATCGTTCCCTGCTCCGTCATCGACGGGCGGCCTGGAGATCTCGTTCAAGCCAGATCCTTCGCTGTACGACGGACGGTTTGCCAATGTGGGCTGGTTGCAGGAGCTTCCCAAGCAGGTGACGAACTTGAGCTGGGATAACGCGGCTCTGATGAGCCTCGCGACCATGGAGGCCCAGAAGCTCGAAGAGAACGATCCAGTAGAGATTGAATTGAATGGCCGCAAGGTCGTCGCTCCAGCGCTGATGGTCCCTGGCCATGCCGATGGAGTGGTAACGATCCATCTGGGTCTGGGCCGCAGGGTCGAAGTAGGACGCGTGGGCGCGGGCGTTGGCTTCAACGCTTATCTGCTGCGGACCACGGGCGGCTTGCTCTCCTCCTCCGGCGCGAAGCTAACCAAGCAGCCGGGAACGTATGACCTCTGTGTGACCAAGGTTCACTCGATCGAGCATCGCGGCAAGCTCGCGCAGAGCGATCTGAACAAGCCGGAGCTGGACACCGAGGGGACATTCTCGCTGCCGGGCCATGAGGCTGAAGAGCGCGGCGTCATCCGCTACGCTACGGTCGAAGAGGCGAAGAAGACCCCTGGATTTGCGCATGAGGGCTCGCCGTTGCGCGAGACCCCGGAGCATGAGACGAGCTTCTTCCCGGATGCCTGGAACTACAAGAAGACCGACCCATCCTCGCTGAAGATTCAGAACGCATGGGGCATGTCGATCGATCTGAATAGCTGCATCGGCTGCAATGCCTGCATCGTAAGCTGCTACGCGGAGAACAACATTCCGGTGGTAGGACGCGAACAGGTGAAGATTGGTCGCAACATGCAATGGCTGCGCATCGATACCTACTTCGAGGGCGACCTGCATGCTCCGAAGGCGCACTTCCAGCCGATGGCCTGCCAGCACTGCGAGAATGCAGGCTGCGAACAGGTCTGCCCGGTAGGCGCGACGGTGCATACGCCTGAGGGCTTGAACACGATGGTTTACAACCGTTGCGTCGGCACTCGTTACTGCTCGAACAACTGCCCATATAAGGTTCGCCGCTTCAACTTCCTGCTGTACTCGGACTACGAGACGGAGAGCTTGAAGTTCATGCGCAATCCGGATGTCAGCGTCCGTTCGCGCGGCGTGATGGAGAAGTGCAGCTACTGCGTGCAGCGGATTGAGTCGGCAAAGATCACCGCTGACAAGGAAAATCGCGAGGTTCGCGACGGCGATGTGGTCACGGCATGCCAGCAGGCCTGCCCGACCGGCGCCATCGTCTTCGGCAATATCAACGACAAGGACAGCAAGGTAGCGAAGCGCAAGGCCGAAGAGCGCAACTATCAGGTACTGGCCGACCTTAACTTCCGTCCTCGCACCAGCTACACGGCTGGCGTCATCAACCCGAATCCGGAGCTGGCATAATGGCGACCAAAAACCCCATTGAAGACCCGATGATCGACCCGCGTACCGGCGAGTACGCGGTCATCGCGCCGGGCCATAACTTCAAATCGGTGACGCAGAAGATCGCGGGCATTGTGCTGACGTCGAACACCCCGTTGGGTTGGTTCTTCGGACTGCTGGTGGGCGGCGGCGTCGCGACGTTCCTGGTGATCGGCTGCACCTGGCTGTTTCTGAAGGGCGTCGGAATCTGGGGTGTCACGATCCCGGGAGCCTGGGGCTTCGCCATTATCAACTTCGTGTGGTGGATCGGTATCGGCCACGCGGGTACTTTGATCTCGGCGATTCTGTTGCTGTTCAAGCAGACATGGCGTAACTCGATCAACCGGTTCGCCGAAGCGATGACAATCTTCGCCGTGGTCTGCGCGGGTACCTTCCCCCTGATTCACGTTGGGCGTCCGTGGCTGGCGTACTGGCTCTTCCCCTACCCGAACACGATGAACATGTGGCCGCAGTTCCGCAGCCCCCTGGCCTGGGACGTGTTCGCGGTTTCGACATATGCCACGATCTCGATCGTGTTCTGGTATGTCGGCATGATTCCGGATTTCGGCACGATGCGCGACCGCGCGACGTTGCCGCTCGCGAAGTATGTCTACGGAATGCTATCGCTGGGCTGGCGCGGATCGACGCGGCACTGGATCCGGTACGAGTCGGCTTCACTACTGCTGGCGGGTCTTTCGACGCCGCTGGTGCTTTCGGTGCATACCGTCATCAGCTTCGACTTCGCAGTGGCTTCGCTGCCGGGCTGGCATACAACCATCTTCCCGCCGTACTTCGTGGCGGGCGCGGTGTACTCCGGATTCGCAATGGTTATTACGTTGGCGATTCCGATCCGTAAGTTCTACCACCTGGAAGACCTGGTGACGCTGCGTCATCTGGACAATATGGCGAAGGTCATGTTGGCGACCGGTTCGATTGTGGCGTACGGCTACGGCATGGAGGTCTTCATGGCGTGGTACTCGGCCAGCCACTGGGAGTTCTTCATGATGTGGAACCGTATGTTCGGGCCGATGGGCTGGGGCTACTGGATCCTGATTCTGACGAACATCGCGATTCCGCTGACGACGCTGTGGAGCCGCAAGCTTCGCGTGAACGTCGGCTATCTGTTCTTCCTTTCCTTCGTGATCAACACGGGTATGTGGTTTGAGCGCTTCGTCATCGTCGTGACGAGCTTGTACCGCGACTTCCTGCCGTCGAGCTGGGGCACCTACCGCGCGACGAAGTGGGACTACATGATTTATGTCGGAACTATGGGTCTGTTTACCTTCCTCTTCTTCCTGTTCGTGCGCTTCCTGCCGATGATCCCGATGTCCGAGATCCGGATGATGCTGCCGCAGACGAAGGTGAAGCGTGGTGGGCCGGAAGCCGAGACTGTAATTGAGGAGACCGCCTGATGCCGCCGCGTGAAGGAACCTACGGGCTAATCGCCGAGTTCAATACCCCCTCGGAACTGGTGTACGCGACCGAACAGGCGCGTGCGGCAGGCTATCGGAGGATGGAGTGCTACACACCCTATCCCGTGGAGGAGGCAGCCGAGGCGCTGCACTTTCACAAGACGCGTGTGCCGCTGGTATGCCTGCTGGGCGGAGTCATGGGCGTAACCACTGCTGGTCTGATGGAGACATGGATCAACGTGTGGGCGTATCCCCTGAATATCGCGGGCAGACCGCTGTTCTCCTGGCCGGCGTTCATCATTCCGGCGTATGAGTGGACGATTTTGTTTGCAGGTCTTTCAGCGGCGTTCGGCATGATCGCTCTGAATGGGTTACCGCAGCTATATCATCCGGTCTTCAATGCGCCGAACTTCCGCAATGGCGCGACGACCGACAAATTCTTCCTTTGCCTCGAAGCAGCGGATCCGAAGTTTTCCCTGACCGAGACGCGGGCGTTTCTTGAACAATTCCCTGCGGTCTCCGTGGTGGAGGTGGAACACTAATGCAGGGATTCGAGCAGATTGGGAAGAGCAAGACGATGGGACGTGTGAACCAGATCGTAACGCTGGGCGTCCTCGCTGGGGTCGGCCTGCTGGCCGGTTGCCGCCAGGATATGCACGACCAGCCAAAGTTCTATCCGCAGCGTGGTACTGCGTTTTATACAGACGGCCGATCGGTCCGTCCGCAGGTTGCCAATACGGTCGGACGAAATCAGCTTCACACCGAGAGCTACTTCTACACCGGTATGGTCGACGGCAAAGAGGGCGATGGATTGCCTTTTCCTGTGACCCTCCAGGTGCTGGCGAAGGGACAGGAACGCTACAACGTGTATTGCACGCCATGCCACTCGCGAGTGGGCAACGGCGCCGGCATGATCGTCCAGCGCGGCTACTCTCCAGCGGGAAACTTTCAAGGTGGCAAGTTGCGTGCAGTCGGGTTGGGACATTTCTTCAATGTCATGACCAATGGCTACGGCTCGATGCCGGATTACGCGTCGCAGTTGACTCCGGCAGATCGCTGGGCGATCGCAGGTTATATTCGCGCTCTTCAGCTAAGCCAGAATGCGCAGCGGTCCGATGTGCCTGCCGGAGCAGAGGTAAAGCCCCTCGCGTCGATCGCGGCTTCCGAAGGTCTTCCGGAGAGCTTTGCCGCAGAGTGGGATGTAGCCTCACCGGCTGAGATGCCGGGGTCGGGCTCGTCCAAGACGATGTCGGCGCCCTCAACAGCGCCGGTTGGAGCGAAGCCGGCCAGCCCCGCACCTGCTGCTGCAGGGACACCTTCCACGACCTCGACGGCAACACCCGCAGCTGCTCTGCCGGCCAAGCCGGTGAAGCAGGAGGTCAGCATCGCCGACGTGAAAGCTGGTCAGTTGATCTACTCCAAGAACTGTCAGGTATGCCATACCGCGCAGCTTACCGGGCGGCCGCCTACCTTTCCTTCTTTGGTGGGCGTCGTCCAGCGACTCGGTGAGGGGCATGTAAGGGGCAACATTCAACACGGCGCACCTCCCATGCCAGCGTTCCCGCAGATTGCCGGGAAAGAACTGGACCAATTGGTCGCGTATCTCACGACCCCGTCGAAGGCGGGTAGCTCGGCTCCGCCAAGTAACTGAACTGGAATTTGAGGATCGAAGGCGCATACGAATGGCACAAGGACACGAACAACACGGACACGCCGATCACGCCCACCACGGGCCGCGGACGCTGCCAGCATCACTAGCAGCTCCTGAGGTACTGTCGGCCTGGCGGATGCGGGCACTCATCGTGGCGGTTGTCGCGACGGTACTGTCGCTTCTCTTCGTCATGGTTCCCGGCGGCAAGACGCACATGCTGCGCGGATATCTACTGGGTGTCATTCTTTCGTTCGGCTTTGCGGGCGGCGGATTGGTGCTGTTGATGCTGCAGTATGTGTCGGGCGGTAAATGGGGATTGCTGCTACGTCGTCCGCTGGAGGCGATGACGCGCACGTTGCCGCTGGTTGTGGCGATGTTCATTCCTCTGGCACTGTTGGCTAAGAAGCTTTACTTGTGGGCGGCCTTTCCGAACAGCGAAATGACCGAACAAGGGCTCCTCAATCATGTGATCAATGAAGCGCAGGCTCATTCGATCAACTACAAGCGGCCTATGTTGAGCCCGGGCAGCGTTCTGGTGCAGACGATATTCGTCTTCGCGGTAATGCTGACCTTCATGTATCTCCTCAACAAGTGGTCTCTTCAACGCGATGCGGATGTAGCGCGTGGAACGGAACAGAGCTTCGATTACTGGCGCGTCAAATTCGAGAATCTTAGCGGTATCGGCATCCTGATTTACGTGATCCTGATGACAGTGCTGATTATCGATTGGGTGATGGCCCTCGATATCACCTGGTACTCATCGGTATGGGGCTTCAAGTTTCTGGTTGGGCAAGGATATGCAGTTCTCGCGTTGAGTGTGCTGTCGGTAATCCTGTTGTCCAAGTTTGAGCCGATCAAGACGATCCTGAGGACGACGGAGCAGCACGATCTGGGCAAGTTCCTGTTTGCCTTCGTCATGTTGAATATCTATCTGACCTTCGGCGAGTTCCTGATCATGTGGTCTGGTAACGTGCCGGAAGAGATTCCCTGGTACCTGAGCCGCATCCGTGGAGGCTGGTGGTACATCTGCACCTTGGATTTTTGTTGCCATTGGCTCATCCCGTTCTGCCTGCTCCTATCGCGAGACCTGAAGCGAAACAAGAAGAAGATGGTCTGGCTGACGTGCTTTATGATTCTGGCGCGCTGCATCGACCTCTTCTGGATCATTGAGCCAAACTTCCCAGATGCCGCTGGCAATCTTCACCTCGCTGGCAATATTGGCATTCTCGCCTACATTACCGTGCCGCTTGCGGTGCTGGGAGTGTGGGTGGCGTACTACCTGACGCAACTGATGGCGCGTCCTCTGGTCGTCGTGAACGACCCGCACCTCGAAGAGATTCTGGAGCCTGAACATGCCCACTAATGACGATCTGGCAAGCCAACATCCGAAGCCCGTTTCTCATGAGCGCAACGCCGATTCTCCCGGCTACGAGACGACCGACGCCAACGTCGGCGGCGTTGCGGTGTTTCTCGCAGGCCTGTTTGGGTTCGTCCTTATCTTCTTTGGTGTCTGCTTCTTTCTGGGCCGCGTTATTAACAACCAGATCACGAAGCAGGACGGAGAACCGACCAAGTGGAACGGCGGTCCGGTCGCGAAGGGCCAGCGCGAGAATCTCGCCAGCAACCCGGAGATGCAACAGAGGGAGCTGCAGAAGATCACGAACAGCTTTCCTTCGCCGCGCCTCGACATCGACGACGGCAACCAGGCAACCGCAGACCTGCATGCGCGCGAAGATCTCTTCCTGGATCACTACAGCGTGGCGGGCTCGACCGGAGAGATCCGAATTCCGATTACCCGGGCGATGGAGCTAATCGCACAACGTGGCTTACCGGTGAATGCCGCATCCACGGCCTCGCCTCAGCTTGCGGGCGATGTGAAGCCCGAGGTGCAAGCTCCTCTAACGACAGGTTTTGCGCGTACTGGTTACGAGTTGGATGTGATTGAAGCACGCAAGCAGAAGATGAGCTTTGCTAAGGCAGAAGCCGGCACCCACGAGGAGCCGGGTGCCGCGAAGTAACAGCAGGGCGCAGCGGGATTTAAGATAAGTATCAGGTGAACTGAGATGACGAGCGGAAAGACAATTCGGGCAGGATGGCAGGCGGCGGCTCTTTGCTGCGCTCTGCTTGGTTCGACAGGTCTGGCGCAGGTCTCGAGTTACGGGGACAAACAGGGCGGCGAAAATACCGGGGATCAACTTCCCAAGGTGCTGCAGAAGGTCGCCGTCACTCAACATCTGAACCAAAAGCTTCCGATGGATGCGGCTTTCGTGGATGAGACGGGTAAGTCGGTAGTGCTGGGTGACTACTTCGGCAAGCACCCGGCGCTGCTCTCCCTGGTGTATTACGAGTGCCCGCTGTTGTGCTCAGAGGAGCTCGATGGCATGACCGGTGCCCTGGAGATGGTGAAGCTTACCCCCGGTAAGGACTTCGACGTCATTATTATCAGTATCGACCCAAGCGAGACCCCAGAGATGGCGGCGAAGAAGAAGGCTTTCTACCTGAAGCGCTACGGGCGGCCAGAGACCGCGGCAGGTTGGCATTACCTTACAGGCCAGAAGCCGGCTATCGATGCGGTAACGGACGCTGTTGGATTTGGCTATGTCCGCGTTCCGGGACCGGATGGGAAGCTTACGCAGTTTGCTCATGCGAGTTCGTTGGAGATTGTGACGACCGATGGAAAGCTGGCGCAGTACTACCTGGGCGTAGAGTATTCGCCGAAGGACATGCTTCTGGGGTTGATCGAGGCTTCCAATAATAAGATCGGTTCGCCGGTTGCCAACATTCTTACCTACTGCTATCACTACGATCCCGAGACGAACAAGCATTCTCTGATCGTCGCTCGAGTGGTTCAGTTTGGCGGGATGGTAACGATGGCTGGGCTAGGCGGATTTATGTTTTTGATGTTTCGGCGAGATCTCAAACTGGGACGCGACCACGACCTGATGAAGAAAGATAACGGATAAAGGGTAACGATGCATATCAGTCCAGTCCTGTGGCAATTTTTGGTGAAATGGCTCCACGCTTCCGCGCTCTTCCCGAGCGAGGCATCGACCATCGCGCCTTACACTGACGCGCTTTACTTCTTCCTGCTGACAATCACAGCGGTGGGCATGGTCATTGTCGGGATTCTCGTCTTTGGGTTTTCGATCCGCTATCGCAAGGAGCGGCATCCAGTCGCGATCCAGGTCGAAGGCTCGACGCTGCTGGAAGCGACGTGGACGATCATTCCGCTGGCGCTATTTCTGGTCGTCTTTGTCTGGGGCGCTCTTTTGTACTTCCGCATCTACAATCCACCGGTCAATTCGATGAATATCTATGTCGTGGGCAAGCAGTGGATGTGGAAGGCCGAGCACCCAGGTGGCCAGCATGAGATCAATGCATTGCACGTTCCCATGGGTCGGCCTGTGCAGTTGACGATGATCTCGCAGGACGTCTTCCACAGCTTCTCGATTCCGGACTTCCGCGTGAAGCGAGAGGTAATTCCCGGACGCTATACGACGGTCTGGTTCGAGGCAACGACGCCGGGGACCTATCACATCTTCTGCACGCAGTACTGTGGAACGAAGCACTCGGAGATGATCGGAGAGGTCACGGTTTTGACTCCCGATGACTACCAGCGCTGGACGCAGGGTTCGACCAGCGGCATGTCGCTGGCACAGAACGGCGAGCGGCTGTTTGCGAGCATGGGTTGCAACTCGTGCCACTCGGGCAATGCGGCGGCTCGCGGCCCGAATCTCGCTGGGGTCTACGGTTCGAAGCTTCAACTCGCGAACGGGTCTGAGGTTCTGGTGAACGAGGCCTACCTGCGGGATGCGATTCTGAATCCGTCACAGCATGTTACGGCGGGCTTTGCGCCGATTATGCCGACCTACCAGGGTCAGGTAAGCGAAGACGGCCTGATCGACCTGGTCGAATACATCAAAGGTCTACAGACTAACTACCGTGTGCAGCAGACGCTGACCACATCACAGTCCAACCAAGTGGCGCCGACAACGCCGGGGATGGTGAAGCCATGAGTACAACCAGTTCAACAATCATCAACCTGCCAGACCAGCGTACTGCTACGCTTCCGAAGCGGAACTACCTCAACAACGAGCACGGGCTACTGAGCTGGCTGTTGACAGGCGATCACAAACGGATCGCGATTCTGTACCTGATCTCGATTACGTTCTTCTTCTTTATCGGCGGTGTGTTCGCTGGTCTGATTCGCTTGGAGCTGCTGACGCCTCAACCAGACTTGATGGCTTCGGATACCTACAACAAGATGTTCTCGATGCACGGCATCGTGATGATCTTCCTGTTTCTGGTTCCATCGGTCCCTGCGACGCTGGGTAACTTCCTGATTCCGATCATGCTGGGTACCAGGGATCTGGCCTTTCCGAAGATCAATCTGCTGAGTTGGTACCTGTATCTTGCAGGCGGAACGTTCACGCTGGCCGCGCTGATCTTTGGCGGTGTCGATACCGGTTGGACGTTCACAACTCCGTTGTCGACCCACTATCTGAATACGAACGTGGTGACGGCTGCGACGGCGATCTTCATCGCGGGTTTCTCGTCGATCTTTACGGGCTTGAACTTTATCGTGACGATTCACCGCATGCGTGCACCGGGCATGACTTGGTTCCGGATGCCGCTGTTTGTTTGGGCACACTACGCTGCCTCTGTATTGATGGTTCTTGGAACCCCGGTTCTCGCGATCACGATCGTTCTGGTTGCGCTGGAGAGGACGATCGGCATCGGCGTCTTCGATCCGACCAAGGGCGGCGATCCTCTCCTATTTCAACATCTCTTCTGGTTCTACTCGCACCCTGCCGTCTACATCATGATTCTTCCTGGCATGGGAGTGATCTCAGAGATCGTCAGTACGTTTAGCCGCAAGCGTGTCTTCGGCTATACGGCGGTGGCGTTCTCTTCAGTGGCGATCGCGCTGTTCGGATTCTTCGTTTGGGCGCACCATATGTTCATCATGGGCGTGTCCAACTACTCGGCGCTGGTGTTCTCGCTGCTGACGATGCTGGTCGCTGTTCCTTCTGCGATCAAGATCTTCAACTGGGCGTTTACGTTGCAGAAGGGGTCGATTACCTTTGAGACTCCGATGCTTTACGCCTTTGCCTTCTTCGGTCTGTTTACGATCGGCGGAATGACGGGCGTGTTCCTGGGCGCTTTGGGTATGGACATTCATCTGACCGAGACCTACTTCATCGTGGCGCACTTCCACTACGTAATGGTGGGCGGCATGTTGATGGCATTTCTTGGTGGTATCCACTTTTGGTGGCCGAAGATGACGGGCCGGATGTATCCGGAGTCGTTCTCGAAGCTCTCGGCCGTGACCAGCTTTATCGGGTTTAACCTGACCTTCATGCCTCAGTTTATCCTCGGTTATCTGGGGATGCCGCGACGATACCATGCGTATCCGGCTGAATATCAGGTGTTGAACGTGCTCTCCACTGCTGGTGCAACGGTCCTTGGTGTCGGCTTCCTGCTGCCATTGCTGTACCTGACTTGGTCGCTGAGGTATGGCGCGATCGCCGGCAACAATCCTTGGCAGGCAACGGGACTGGAGTGGCAGATTCAGTCTCCACCGCTGACCGAAAACTTTATCGAGACCCCCATCGTCGACCATGAAGCGTACGACTATGAGTGGCTTGCTCACAAGACGCAACAAGAGGTGACGACCGTTGGATAACGCCGTTGTAGTTACGCATCCGCACACCCACGAGACGGCCGTGCATGAGGAGCACCACCATGTGGCGCTTCCGCAGCATCGTCATCACTTCGAGACCGAAGAGCAGCAGCGCGAGGCCGGTACGTTCGGCATGTGGCTGTTCCTGTTGACTGAAATCATGTTCTTCGGTGGGCTCTTCTTCGCCTACCTGCTGTATAGGAACTGGTACTACGACGCCTTTGTGTCGGCTTCCAATCAGCTCAACGTTACTCTGGGAGCGATCAACACGGTCATCCTGATCGGCTCAGGCTTCTTTATGGCGCTGGGCGTTTGGGCGGCAGAGGTTCGGAAGCGGAGTTTGCTGGTTCTGTTCCTCGTGCTTACAACCGTATTAGGATTCGCGTTCCTCGGGATCAAGTATGTGGAGTACCACGAGAAGTGGGAGAAGCATCACATTCCGGGCGAGCACTTCGATATCTCGGAGTTTGTAAATCCTCCAATCGATGCGAAGACCGGCAAGGCCTCAGAGAAGCCTCTAGCGCCTGATATGGCTCAGAAGACGCAGGTATTCTTCTCGCTGTACTTCGCTATGACCGGAATGCACGCTGTCCACATGATCATCGGCATTGTGCTGTTGTTCTGGCTGACTTGGCGAGCTTATTACGGTGAGTTTTCGAGCGGATATGTTGCGCCGATCGAGAACTTCGGACTGTATTGGCATTTCGTCGATATCGTGTGGCTATTTCTGTTTCCGCTGCTCTACCTTATCAATCGGCACCCGCTGAAATAGCTGAATTCCAGCCGCTACTGCGGCATGAAGGACCAGGTTAATGTCTGACGCATATCACGATCCATCGAACGTAACGAATCCGGAGCACGCTGACCATCACATTGTGACGCCGCTTCAGTACTGCATGGTCTTTGGCGCACTGTTGATCGGAACGCTTGTTACGGTGCTGGCTGCCGATATCGATCTCGGGGTGTTGAATCCTGTGATTGCGCTTGGGATTGCCTGTACCAAGGCTGTCATTGTCATCCTCTTCTTCATGCATGTGAAGTATCAGTCCAAGCTGATCAAGATGACGGTTGGCGCTGGGTTCTTCACCTTTATTGTGTTGATTACGATGACGTTGAGCGACTACATGAGCCGCGCCTGGGGTCTTTGGTAAGGGCTGGAAGGTAATGTGTTTGACGAGAGTGCGGCCTTCGGGCCGCATTTTTCGTTGGGCGAAGGTGAGTTGACAGCTCGCCGTACACTTGCTGGATGAGTGAGAAGGACGCTGCGGCTCCGGAAGAGCTTCGCGAGTTGGCGGAGGATGCGCGGGTCACGGTTCGGCGAGGTGGAGCGCCTGCCGCTGATGGGCGCTGTGTTGTGTACTGGATGCAGCGGGCGCAGCGTGGAGTCGACAATCATGCGGTGGATCTTGGGGTGAAGGTCGCGAATCTATTGGGTTTGCCGCTGGTGGTGTACTTTGCGGGGATCTCGAACTTTCCTTCTGCGAATCTGCGGCACTATGTCTTCCTGAATCAGGGATTGCCGGATGTGGAGGAGGATCTTGCGGAGCGGAATATTGCGTTCGTGATGCGGCGCGCCCCGCGGGAGTCGCACGAGCGGATGTTTGCGGATGTCGGTGCGGCGATGGTGATCGGTGACGAGAATCCGATGCGGGAGCCGGAGCGGTGGCGGCGAGAGTTGGCGGAGCGTCTGCGGGTTCCGTTTTGGACGGTGGATACGGATGTGGTGGTTCCGTCGAAGCTGATCGAGAAGGCGCAGTATGGAGCGTATACGATTCGTCCGCGACTCTATCGGCTGCTGCCGGAGTATTTACATCCTTATGAGAATTTGAAGGCGGCGCATGAGTGGAAGCGGCCGGCTGGGTTCGTGTCGGATTCGGTGCATGAGGACATCACGCGGGGGTGGAAGGACCTTGACCGAAGCGTTGGGCCGGTGGAGGCCTGGACGGGCGGGACGCATGTGGCGATGACGCGGTTGAAGCTGTTCTCGGGGAGCATGTTGAAGAGTTATGAGGTTCGGAGGAATCGTCCGGAGGTGGATGGCACCTCGGCGCTGTCGCCTTATCTACATTATGGGCATGTCGGGCCGATGACGATTGCGCTGGCTGTCGATGCGGCGGTGAAGAAGGATCCCAGCCTGAAGAGTGCCCGGGAGAGTTACTTCAACGAGCTCATCGCGTGGCGGGAGCTGGCGGTGAACTTCGTGAAGTCCACGCCGAACTACGATACGGCTGACTGCGCGGAGAAGTGGGCGAAGCTGACGATTGCGGCGCATGCGCGGGATGAGCGCGAGCATCTTTATACGTTGAAGCAGTTAGAGCGCGGCGCGACTTACGATGAGCTTTGGAATGCGGCGCAGATCCAGATGGTGCAGCATGGGTGGATGCACAACTACCTCCGGATGTATTGGGCCAAGAAGATCCTGGAGTGGACGCCGGATGCGGCTACTGCCGTGAAGTATTGCGTCTATCTGAACGATAAGTATTTTCTGGATGGGCGCGACCCGAATGGATATGCCGGAATTGCCTGGGCGGTGCTGGGCAAGTTCGACCGGGCTTGGTTTGAGCGGCCTATCTTTGGGAAGATACGGTATATGTCCGGGGCTTCGACGGGGAAGAAGTTCGATTCGAAGCGATATATCCGGCAGATGCGGGAGTTGGCGGATGGTGGCCAGACGGAGTCTCTCTTCCCGGAGACCTAATGGGCTGCCTATGTCGGGGCCGTTCTCATGGGTCTAGTAGGTCCTGGGGCACCCCTTGAGGTAGGTCCTTGCTGGACCCCCCCTTTTTTGCGCAAAATCTTCTTTTCATTTGGTTTGGCC
This sequence comes from Granulicella sp. dw_53, assembly GCF_018449545.1. Lineage (GTDB taxonomy): Bacteria > Acidobacteriota > Terriglobia > Terriglobales > Acidobacteriaceae > Edaphobacter. The sequence goes on from NZ_JAAVUR010000006.1 coordinate 326,932, forward strand.
TTGGACTTTTGGAGGGGCGTTTGTAGGAGACCTTTTGGAAGACGATGTCTTAAGGTGCAGTACAAGCGTGCGCTGCTCTCCGTGTCGGCGGGCCGAGGGCTATGGGTTGGCAAGGACCTTGTTTCTCTCCGCACTGAGCGGTGAGTTGATTGGTGTTTCCAGTTATTACTTCTACTTCTATTTTACTAAGTGGACCATAACTCCAGTGCCACTTTTATCTTGTTGACTGAGCTTGAGTTAGGTTGTTTTGGGGCTTGACAGCGTGTTTTACTGGGAAATTTTCGATAGGAGGTTGTAACTAGTGGCATGCCGCTGAGATAGAGATCATGTTAGTGCGGATGCGGTGGGCAGGATCGGAATCTCCACTGGATTTACCGAGTTGGTCGATGATAGGTCCAACTCGGGCTAACCATTCAGGCCTTGCTACCGCTTGCGCCGGCGGGCGCCAAGCTGTCTCCATTTCGAAAGTGGCCCGCCTGAAAAGCCCGGTACATGGCAGGCTTAAGTTGTCACAAAGCGTGAGTGATTGCCAGCGGGTGAGTGCAATCAACCGGGCGGAATCTTGCGGGCGTCGCAGTTGCCACCTGTCATAGGTTCTTCTTAAGAAAATTCAGCGTCGCGTCCATACTTGCTCGAAACCACTTAGGTTGCACCACGTAGTCATGCTGTCCTTGTTCTGCTGTGAACGTGGTGATAGACCCGTGAGCTAGCTTATAGGCGGCAACAAAGTTTGTGAACTGTGGGTAAGGGACATCTTCATCGGCATTGCCATGCCCGATGAAGATCGGCGGAAGTTTGCCACCAAGGTTGTGCTGAGGAGACGCCTGCAAGCAGAGGTCTTTATGCTCCGAACAGGAACCTCCAAGATAGGCAGTGATGGACTGATCCTTTTCAGAGAAGGTCGTCAGGTCAAGATCTGAACTCCAGAGGATTGCCGCTTTTACTCTTGAGCTCAGTGTCGTGAAATCGCCTATCCCGTCGTAGCGCGGGTCGTCGCCCGTTAATGCAACGAGCGCTGCGAGCTCACCGCCCGCAGAATACCCTGCCACGGCAATACGATCTGGATCGACATGGTACTCGGCCGCATGAGCGCGAAGCCAGCGTACGGCTGCCTTGCACTCTTCCAGCGCTATTGGAAAGCGGACTCCAGGGCTCAGGTCATAGTCAATCGTCATACCGACATACCCATGTTCAATGAGTGGAACAATCACTTTGTCCGAGAAATCCCTTGTTCCCGCCGTCCAACCACCGCCATGAATAAAGATGATGGCTGGGGCCATACTCACTCCCTTGGGGACGTACATATTAGCCAATAACGGAGCGGACTTACCTTGCGTGTACGGCACCCCGTTCACGCGAGAGAAGCTCTCTGCTGGATGAACGTCTTTGATTTGATGCGCGTGCAAGAGTGTTCCGCAAAAGAGGATAAAAGTAGCCGTGAGAAGACCAAGACGCATGATTTCTACTTTAAGCCATAAGCGATATCGTGGCCGTCCCAGAACTCCTCCTCGTACACGGATTGGTAATTGCGTTAGTAACGACAAGTCGTCTTAGCGGAGTTTGGGTGATGGGGTGACTGGAAGACGGTTGTTCGGCTTGTACAAACGAACGTTTACGCAAGGAGCGGCAAGCTACTGCGGCTTCGGTTTGTTTTCCAAGGACTCGATCACTAGAGTGGGCACGGTTTTAATCTGAGGAATGAGAGTAAGCCCCTGTTGCTCAAGCGCCTCTTTAAGAGAGGCGGGCTTCGATGAATCCCATTTGAGAACAAACATAAATTTGCCAGAGATTGGTCGATCTAGAACGACAGGTTGACCGGCAGCTCGCTCAATCGAGGATCGTATGGTCTCGGCGCTGGCCGCCTTCCACTCCATCGTTCCAGGTGTCGGCGATCCTCCTTCCTCCAGCCTAGAGTTTGGTACCGATCTAAGATGGCCGGATAGTCCGGACAGTACGAGCACATGCGCCGTTCGTCTTTCGTGAAAGACATGGACGCCCGCTGCCGAACTCAAGGCTGCCTGCATCAATGGGCCGAGCGTTTCAGGACGACCATATGGCACCCAGGCTTGGACAGCATAGATCTGATTAAGGTAAGTGGGGATGTCGATCAAATTGGGAGAGACACCATAGGCATCCGCAAGCAGATCTTTCAATGTGCTGCCTTTGGCATCGATTTGTCCGGAGCTAACTATCGAATGCCCGGCCTCGTTTACTCGCCTCACAACGACCCGAGTGCCTGCGTCTGAATCGCTTAGCTTCTCTTCCGTGAGGGAAGTGTGATTGACGAGACGATTGTCGATCTCAAGCGGCTTGAGAGGAAGTGTCTTCTGCTCAGAGAGTGCGGTGAGTACGGTTGCATTGACAAACTCAGCTCGCGTGATCGCAGCGACTTTGCCGCTGCTGTCAATTAGAACTGTCGTTGGCAGGCCATTGCCCCCGAAGGCTCTCCACAACGCCCCATCTCGATCGAGCGCTACGGTTCCCTTCATTGGATGGCGCGCGAGAAAAGGTTTGATCTTCTCCAACGGTTCGGCGCTGAGCCAAAGGAAATCGATATTGCGAGTTCGGAACTGTTCGGCGAGCGAGTTCAACCGTGGCATGCTTTCGATACAAGGACCACACCACGTCGCCCAGAACTCAATCAGCACTGCATGGCCGGGCTTTGGAAGTTGATGCTCTCCTTGCACGACCCTATGGAGCGACAAGGTGGGAGCTGTTTCTCCCACCCTCGTTTGCGAGTGGAGAGTGGTTACCACGGTTGTCCAAACCAGGATCGTAGATAAACGCCGCATGTGTCGTGCCCTAAAATTTCCGTAACGGAAGTCTATAGGAGATAAGACTGAGTCTCTCGGTCTTTGATTGAGCTTCTGGTCTCTTTTTCAACCTTCTAGCAGTGTGAAGGGGAGTTCTTTTTCTTCGAAGGTGGAGAGGTCGAGTGCGAACCATTGTGCGTTTGGGTCTGCGTCTTTGGGTGGGGTGATGGGGGTGAAGCCGAGGCGGATGTAGAGGTCTCGCACTGGAAGGTTTTTGGGGGTGGGGATTAGTTCGCCGAGGATGCGGGTGAGGCCGCGTTGGCGGGCTGCTTGTACGAGCAGGGCGAGGGTTGCCTCTTCTACGCGGCGGGCGAGGACGCGGCAGCTCATGAGCCAGGTGTCGATGACGAGATCGTGCTCTTGTGCGCGTGCGATGAGGGCGGCGATAGTGCCGCTGTCTCCGAAGGAGTCGCTTAGTGCGAGTTGCAGGGTGACTATGTCTTCATCTTCTTTGGCTTCTTTGGCGAGGAGGTGGCGAAGGTCGTCGGCGCGGCGGCGGCGGGTGGTTACGTTGAACTGGTTTGTCTTTCCGATGAGCTGGGCGATGCGCGTGAGGTTCGCTTCGTCGAAGGGGCGATGGCGCAGTTGCATGCGAAGTGATTGCAGATAGCTGTCGAGATCGGTTGCGGAGGAGAGTTGGCTGGTGCGTGCGGCGTTTGCTTGATACTGCGCGGCGCGGGCTACGTCCTCTGGGGTGAGCGCGAGCGCTTCGAAGTAGCCTGCGCGGGCGATGGTAGAGGCGAAGAGCGCGGGGTCTTCGGGTAACTCGGGAACGGCGGCTTCGGGAGCTTCGCGGCGAACGAGGTTGCGTTCGAAGGGGTTGTCGTCGGCGAAGACGAGGGCGTCGAGACCGATGTTTAGTTGCGCTGCGATGGCTCGGAGGTTCGCGGGCTTGTCCTGCCAGTTGGCGAAGAAGGCGGCGAAGTGTTCGCGGCGAAGGAGGGTCCCGGGGTGTTGGGTGAAGGGCAGGAGGGCGGTGCTTTCTTCGTTCTTGGAGCAGACGGCGAGGAGGATGCCACGGTCGCGCAGACGCAGGCAGTAGCCTTGAAAGTCCAAGAAGGCTTCGCCGGCGGCGTGGCCGAGGCCGAGATGGATTCCTTCGAGACCATCGTCGCCGATCACTCCTCCCCAGAGGGTGTTGTCGAGATCGAGCACGAGGCATTTGCGTGTGAGGCCGAGATGAGCGGCGAGTAGAGGGGCGAGGGCTTCGCTGTAGAGGGGCGCGGCGGTGGGATGCACCTCCTGCTTGGCGCGGAGCCAGAGGGCGGGGTCGTGCCACAGGGATAGGCCGTCGTGCGCGGCGGGAGTTGTGATGTCGAGGAGATGGACGCGGGCTTCGTCGGCTGCGAGTGGGATGGCTTGGTTGAAGTGGGTGAGGACGCTCTGCGGTGAGCTGGGCAGGCGGTGTTCGTTTGAGCCGAGCATCGGCGGGAAGAGAGGAAGCGCGGTCTGCTGGAGGAGGGTGGCCGCGGTGTTCTGCCGGGCGAGCTGCCAGGCTTGACGGGTGCGGTCGATGGGGTCTGTTCCGGCGGCGGCGACTTCGACCAGATGATGCGCATCGAGAGCGAAGAGGATGAGCTGCGGATGGAAGGCGTGGAGGGGGGATGTGCGGTCCGCGAGCTCCTGCATGTATTGGCCGTAGCCGCCTTCGTAGACCTCCAGCAATATGCCGCGGCGGAGAGCGGAGATGCGCAGCGACGGTAGAAGGTGATGCGTTGTTGAGGAGGCAAGAATGGCGAGGCGCAGAGGGGAGAGGTGCGCGGGTGCGTCGATGTCTGACTGCAGGAGGCGCGTGAGTTCGCGATCCAGTTTGGAGGTCGCGATGAAGTCGAGCTGGAAGTTGGAGAGCGCGAGGAGGGTGGACCACGGATCAGCGGAGGTGCGGAGATCGAGGAGCTGCTGCTTCCAGTTGCCGGGTGCGGCTGGGAGCCAGGTTAGACGTTGGCTCGGATTGGAGATGGGAAGAGACACGCGGCCGGAAGGTTACTCCTGAAAGAGATGACGATGCCCGGGGGCCTCGATCAACTCGATGATAAAGCGAAGGGGGGAGAGGAAGAACTGCACGTTGCGTCGACCGTAGGCCTGGGCCGGTGCGGGGTCTCCGGTGGGGAAGCATCCCTGGGCGCGCAGATGTTCGGCGGCGGCGGCGAGATCGTCTACGCGGTAGGCGATGTGGTTGAGGATGGTGCGGCCCTGTGCGAGGGTGCGGGCGATGGGACTTGCTTCGCCGAGGGGCGCTATGAGTTCAAAGCAGGGTGTGCCGTTTTCTCCAAGTCCAAACTGGACGGAGACGCCCAGGCCTGCGTCGTGGGTGATGTGTGTCCAACGATCCATCTGCAGCGTGGTGGTTAGATGGGCTCGCGCTGCGTCTATGTCTGCAACGACGAGGCCGATGTGGTCGAAGAGAAGCGTAGGTGAGGTGGGCGCGGACATGGTGTTTGGGCGAGGGTGAAGAAACTGCTCGACTCTATGAGTGTAGCTTCGGGATCTTTGTGGCGTCGTGGGGGATATCTTCGTAAGTTCATGGGCGCGATGTTGCGTTTGCAACATTAAGTAGGCAAACTGGGAGCGCACTTTGTAAATATTCAATTTTGTAAGCAGGTAAGGTCGTCGAATTGGCTGTGTTGTGGGCCGATTTAAGGCTTGGGTTGCGCGAGGCTTTGCGCCCGCGGGTTTGTGTGCGGCTCTTCTCGGTGTGGGAGGGTGCTTCAGGTCTGTCGTGGTGTTGGGCTGAGCGAAGTTTGTAGAAAGGTCAGAGTAGCGTCGCGCCCTCACAGAGCAACTTTATGGGTCTGACTGGTCTTCGAGTTCGCGGGATGAGCCTCGCCTTGCGCGGGGTGATGGTGTTGGGTGTGGCTGTGGTTGCGGCGATGGGGGCTGCGGCGCAGGTGGAGGATCTTTCTTCGGCCTCTTCTTCTCTGGTTTCTTTGACTGCGGATGGGGGTCGCTCTGTTTCCGAGGTTAGGGCGCGGCGGTTTTTGGGTGGGAGGGGTGTGGTTCGGGGGCAGGCTGAGGTGGGCGGGGGAGTTGGATCTACGTCTGGTTCTTCTTCTGGTGGATCGGCTGCGTTGGCGATGGGAGTTGCACGGCGGCAGCATGCGGAGATGGTGGCGGCGAGGCAGAGTTTGGGGCTGGTGGATTCGCCCTTGAGCGCGGCGTGGCAGGCGGTGGGGCCAGCGTCGGTGGGGTCGTTGGCGTACGGGCTGGTGAGCGGAAGGGTGACGGCGGTGGCACTCGATCCGGCGGATGCTACGGGCAATACGGTGTATGTGGGGAGTACAGGCGGCGGGGTGTGGAAGTCGGTCAATGCGGCGGGTGCGGCTGGAGCAGTGAGCTTTGTTCCGATTACGGATACGCTGCCGGCGTTTGGCGCGAACGCGGGATCCGGGGCGATTCCCTCGCTGAGCATTGGGGCGTTGAGTGTGCAGGACGGCGTGGTGCTGGCGGGGACGGGGGATGCGAACGATGCGACGGACTCGTACTACGGGGGCGGGATTCTGCGGTCGGCGGATGGAGGGCAGACGTGGACGCTGATCGATGGCTCGCGGGATGGGACGGGAGGGAACCACACGTTTGTGGGGCTGGGGTTTGCGGGTTTTGCATGGAGTAGCGAGACGCAGGGGCTGGCGGTGGCGGCGGTGTCGCAGGCGGCGGAGGGGACGCTGGTGAATGCAGGGGTGGCGTCGAGCCAGGTGACGGGGTTGTACTACTCGACGGATGCGGGTGTGACGTGGCAGATGGCGACGGTGATGGATGGGAGCCAGGTGATTCAAGGGCCGCTCTTCACGAACACGCGGGGAGGAATTGCGGCGACGGCGGTGGTGTGGAATCCGGTGCGAAAGAGGTTCTTTGGGGCGCTGCGGTATCACGGGTACTACGAGTCGGCGGATGGGGTGAACTGGACGCGGCTGGCGGCGCAGCCGGGGAGTGGGTTGGCGGGCGCGGCTTGTCTTTCGGGGAATACGAGTTGTCCGATGTTTCGTGGGGCGCTGGCGGTAGAGCCGGTGGGTGGGGATACGTTCGCTCTGACGGTCGATCGGAGCAACCTGGATCAGGGGCTTTGGCAGGATGTCTGTGCGAAGGGTGGAGGGGGCTGTGCCGGGGCAGTGGCCTTTGGAACGAGGCTGGGGGGTGCTGCGCTGGAGGTGGGGAACGGTAGTGCGGAGATCCTACAGGGGGACTATAACCTCTCGCTGGCGGCGGTGAGTGTGGCGGCTACGGGTGGAGGTGTGGCCAATACGGAGCTGTATGTGGGGACGGAGGATTTGTATCGGTGCTCGCTGGCTGCGGGGTGCGTGTTGCGGAATACGACCAATGCGACCGACGCGGTGGCCCGGTGTGCGGGGCTGGGGAAGGTGGCTCCGGCGCAGCATGCGATTGCGGTTCTTGCCGCGGCTGGATCGCCGGTGGTGTTTTTGGGGAACGATGGAGGGCTTTGGCGGTCGCCGGATGGGGTGAATGTGCAGGGGACGGATTGTTCGGCGGACGATGCGGCGCACTTTGAGAATCTGAATGGAGGGCTGGGATCGCTGGCGGAGGTGGTGAGCTTCGCGCAGCATCCGACTGATCCTGGGCAGTTGCTGGTGGGGTTGGGGGTGAATGGGATGGCGGGGACGGGGAGTGCAGGCTCGAGCGCGTGGCCGCAGTTGAGCGCGGGCGAGGGCGGGGTGGTGGCGATCGATCCTGCGAACCCGATGCTGTGGTATGGGTCTACCGGGGCGGGGGTGAGTGTAAAGGCGTGCGTGAGTGGGTCGGCTTGTACGGCTGCGGATTTTACGGGGGCAGCGACGATTGGAGTGGCGCAGGTGGGTGGGGATGCTTCGCTGATCGATGCGCCGTGGATGCTGGATCCGCTGGCTCCGGAGAAGATGCTGGTGGGGACCTGCAGGGTGTGGCGCGGGCCGGCTGCGGATGGCGGGACGTGGTCTTCAGGGAGTGCGATTAGTCCGAAGCTGGCAGGCGCGACGGGGTCTGCGTGTATGGGGAGCGATGCGATGGTGCGGTCGCTGGGGGCGGGCGGGGTCGCTGATTCTGGGAGCGGTGCGGGTGGTTCGCAGGTGTTGTATGCGGGGATGGCGGGGGCGATGGATGGTGGAGGAAGTGCCGGGGGGCATTTGTATTCGACGGCCACGGGCGGGGTGGCGGATGCGATGACGGCCTGGACGGATCTGGCGCGGTCGCCGGTGTTGAATGATGCGGGAAGCCCGTTCAATCCGGGTGGGTTCGATGTGTCGTCGGTGGTGGTGGACTCGCATGATGCCACGGGGAAGACAGTGTATGCGACGGTGATGGGATTCTCGGGGAATGGGAAGAAGGCTCCGCATCTGTATCAGTCGACGGACGGTGGGGCGCATTGGGTGAATATCAGCAGCAATCTGCCGAATGCTCCGGCGAGTAGCGTGGTGGTGGATCCGAACGATGCGAACACTTTGTATGTGGCGTTGGATACGGGCGTTTACGTAACGACGCAGGTTGCAAGTTGCTCGACGACGAACTGCTGGAGTGTGTTTGGCGTGGGGTTGCCGAACTCTCCGGTGACGCAGCTTGCGGTCGCGGTGAATATGCCGATCGGAGGTGGGACGGGTGAGTTGAGGGCGGGTACCTATGGACGAGGGATCTGGCAGATTCCGCTGGTGACGGCTATTTTGGCGCAGACGACGATGAGCGTTGCCCCCAGCTCGTTGAGCTTTCCGGCGCAGGGTGTGGGGACGGCGAGTGCGGCGCAGACTGTGACGGTTACAAATACGGGCAGTGCGGCGTTGCAGGTGAGCCGGGTGGCGGTGACGACGAACGGACTGGGTGCGAGTGACTTCCATGCGACGGATACTTGTGTTGGAGCTTCGGTGGCTGTGGGCGGGACTTGCGCGGTGCAGGTGAGTTTTCAACCTGGTGCGACCGGGGCTCGGAGCGGCGTGCTGACGGTGTATGGGAACGTTGCGGGTGGGCAGGCTACGGTGTCGCTTGCGGGGGAGGGGACGGCTGCCGGGGCGATCGTGCTGGATCCGGTGACGCTGAGCTTTGGGGCTACGACGGTGGGTGCTACGAGCGCCGGGCAGGATGTGACGATCTCGAATGTGAGTGGTGTGCCGCTGGCGCTAGGCGCGATCTCGGTGAGTGGGGATTTTGTGTTGGCGGCGAATACGTGTGGTTCGTCGCTTGGGATAGAGAGTGGATGCACGGTGAGGATTGCGTTTCGTCCGACGGCATCGGGAGTGAGAAGTGGGGTTCTTACGGTGGTCGACGACGTTGGTACGCAGACGGCGGCGTTGAGCGGGACGGGGACCTCTCCGGCGACGGATGGGTTGAGCCCCTTGAGTTTGAACTTTGCGGCGCAGACGTTGAATACGACGAGTGCGGCGCAGCAGGTAACGCTGACCAATGTGGGCGATGTAGCGCTGACGCTGATTGGGGTTGAGACGGGCGGGGACTTTACCGCCGTGAATGGATGCGGAAACTCGTTGAATGCGCACTCTTCGTGCGCGATTGTGGTGCGGTTCGTTCCGAAGGATGTAGGAGCGAGGAGCGGAGTGCTAACGGTGTCGGACCAGTTCCGGAGCCAGACGGTGGCTTTGAGTGGGGTGGGGGTTGCGCCTGCGGGGGTCTCGCTTGCTCCCTTTGGGACGATGGTGTTTGGGGCTGCGGGGGTGGGGACGCGGTCGGTTGCGCAGAGCGTTACGCTGACGAACAACAGCCAGGCTGAGCTGAGGATTGCGAAGATCGAGGTGACGGGGGATTTTGTTGTAGCCGATGGCGGTGCTCCGTGTGGAAGTACGGTGGTGGTGGGCGCGGCGTGTAGTTTGCAGGTTAGCTTTGCTCCGACTGTTGGAGGGCTTCGAATTGGTACTCTTACGGTTACAGATGATGCTTCGAGTTCGCCGCAGACGTTGGCGCTGCGTGGTTCGGGCGTGGATTTTTCTCTGGCGGCGAATGGGAGCACCAGTGTGACGGCGGCGAGTGGGAAGAACGCTGTGTTTCCGCTGCTGCTTAGCTCGGCTGCCGATGTCGTGGGTACGGCGAACTTCAAATGCACGGGGATACCGGCGAATGCGACGTGTGTTGCCTCTCCGGCGAGTGTGCCGCTGGGAGGCGTGACGACTGTTTCGGTGACGGTGAATACGGGCGTGGCAGCGACTACGGGTAGTTTGGGATTGGGGCGAAGGCCGTGGGTGTGGCTGGTCTGGTTGATGCCGGTGGGGTTGGTGTTGCGACGGGGGAGGCGACTGGCTGGGTTGGGCTTGCTGTGTCTGCTAGCGGGATGCGGGGCGGGGCGGCAGATTCCTACGGATGGGAGTGGAGCGGGTACGAGTGGGCCGGGGACTCCTGGGGGGAGTTATACCGTGGTGGTTTCGGCGGAGTGTGCGGGGTTGACGCGGAGTGTGAATCTTACGTTGGTGGTGCAGTAGGGCTAGATGGCGCGTCCGGCACTGGCGGCGGAGGCCCATGCCCATTGGAAGTTGTAGCCGCCGAGCCAGCCGGTGACGTCGACTACTTCGCCGATGAAGTAGAGGCCGGGGACCTTTTTGGATTGCATGGTCTTGGCGTCTAGCTCGGCGGTGTCTACGCCTCCGGCGGTGACTTCGGCCTTGGTGTAGCCTTCGGTGCCCGCGGGAGTGATGGTCCAGGTGTGGAGGTTTTGTTCGAAGGCGGCGAGGCCGGGGTTGGTCCAGTCGGGTGGGGGATGAAGGGCGAACCAGCGCTCGGCGAGGCGGGTGGGGAGGAAGGCGCGGAGGGACTGGATGGCGGCGTTGGGATCGCGGCGGGCGTTGGGGGTGCGGAGGGGTTCGGTGACGTCGAGGCCGGGGGCGAGGTCGAAGTGGACGGGATCGCCGGGGTGCCAGTAGGAGGAGGCTTGAAGGACGGCGGGGCCGCTGAGTCCTCGATGGGTGATGAGGAGCTTTTCGCGGAAGGCGGGGATGGTAGTGCGGGTTTTCGTGCGAGGGATGGCGGTGGCGATGACCTCGGCGGAGAGGCCGGCGAGGTCGCACCAGCGCTCGCGGTCTTCGGGGGAGAGGACGAGGGGGACGAGGGCGGGGCGGCAGGGGACGATGCGGAGGCCGAACTGTTCGGCGAGGGTGTAGCCGAGGCCGGTGGCTCCCATCTTGGGGATGGAGAGGCCGCCGGTGGCGATGACGAGGGAGTCTGCGTGGAAGGTTCCAGCGGAGGTTTCGACGCGGAAGTGGGTGTCGCGTGTGACGGAGAGGATGTTCGCGCCGAGGAGGGTGCGGACGTTGGCCTGGGTGCACTCGCGCTCAAGCATGGTGACGATGTCGTGGGCGGAGCGGTCGCAGAAGAGCTGGCCGAGGGTCTTCTCGTGGAAGGGGATGGCGTGTTGCTGGACGAGGGCGATGAAGTCCGCGGGGGTGTAGCGGGCGAGGGCGGACTTGGCGAAGTGGGGGTTCTGGGAGAGGAAGTTTTCGGGGCGGGTGTGGAGGTTGGTGAAGTTACAGCGGCCTCCGCCGGAGATGAGGATCTTCTTTCCGGCCTTTTCGGCGTGGTCGAGGAGGAGGACGCGGCGTCCACGGCGGCCGGCTTCGATGGCGCACATGAGTCCGGCTGCGCCTGCTCCCAGAATGATGACGTCGGTGTGCGACGTGTGAGTCTGCATGTGCTGGTTGTTCCTCTAGCTGACGCGCAGGATGAGGCACTTGAGGTAGCTGGTCTCGGGGAGGGTGAGGATGGCGGGATGGTCTGGAGCTGCGCCGCGTATCTCCAGGACCTGCACGCGGCGTCCGGCGTCGCTTGCGGCTGCGGTGACGACGTCGGTGAACTCGACGAGAGGAACGTGGTGGGAGCAGGAGCAGGTGATCAAGGTGCCGCCAGAGCGGAGCATCTTCATGGCGCGGAGGTTCAGCTCCTTGTAGCCGCGCATGGCTCCCTCTGCTGCGCGCTTGGTCTTGGCGAAGGCGGGGGGATCGAGGACGATGGTGTCGTAGTGCTTGGCGGAGGTCTCGAAGTCGCGTAGGAGTTCAAAGGCGTCTGCTTCGATCCAGTCGACCTCGGCTGGGAGATGGGGGTTGAGTTCGCGGTTGCGGTCGGCGACCTCGAGGGCTGCGCGGCTGGCGTCTACTCCAGTGACGTGGGTGCAGGTTTGGGCGAGATGTAGCGCGAAGCCTCCCTGGTAGGTGCAGATGTCCAACGCCGTACCGTGGGCGTAGCGGGCCGCTGCGGCGTAGTTCAGACGCTGATCGAGGAAGGCGCCGGTCTTTTGTCCTGAACTTGCGTCGAAGTGGAGGCGGAGGCCATTGATGGTGAAGATGCTGCTGGTCTTCTCGGGCGTGCCGAAGCGGGGACCGGGCTCTGGCGCTTGAAGGCGCTCCAACTCTCGGACGCGGGCGTCGGGGCGCTCCCAGATGGTGACGTCTTCGCCGAGACCCTCTACGAGAGCTTCGGTCACTACCGCGCGGAGATCGTCCTGAGCGGTTCCCTGGGTGAGGAGTTGCAGGATGACGAGGTCGTTGTAGCGGTCGGCGACTATGCCGGGCAGAGCGTCGGCCTCGGAGAAGATCAGGCGGGAGGAGTTGTCGTGATCGGATACGGGGGCTAGTTCTGCGCGTAGAGCGAGGGCGATGCCGATCCGTTCGCGTACTTCGGCTAGGTACTCAGCACGGGGTAGTCCGGACTTCGGCGAGACCACGCGCAGGGCGATCTGCGAGGTGTCGCTGTATAGGGCGGTTCCCAGGGGGATGCCGCGGCCATCCATTACGGTGAGGAGCGAACCTGCGGCTACGCCGGTGCTGCCGGTGAAAGGAATGAAGGTTTCGACGTCGGAGCGGTATACCCAGAGGTGTCCGGTCCGCAGCCGATCCGCGGCTCGCCGGGTGATGGTAGCGGCAGGTCCAAAGGGCTGCGCCGCTCCTACTCTCGGTCCAATTCGATCTGGGCCCCTGCTCAACATGCTTCTATGGTCGCACAGGCGGTTTCTCGCTCGGGTGTTTGGGGCTGGGATGGGAGTGCGGTCGTGCTTCCCCACCCCAACGAGCAAAAGCGCTCGTCGGGGACCCCGGTTCGCACGATACCCCACCCTATTTGCGATGAAGCTGCAAAAAGGATGGGGCACCCGCGATGTGCTGCTTCATTTGGGCTGGGGCTATTTGATGATGACTTCGAGGAATCGGGCTAGTTCCATTGCTTGAGGGGCGCTGACGATGGCTCCGCGCAGGTCTTCAACGCGGAGTGCGATCTCTTCGATGTCGCAGGAGGTGAGGTCGACGCCGGCGAGTCTGGTCTCGCCTAGTTCGGCTTTGCGCAGAACTACGTCGATGAGTTGCGTTGCTTCGAGGTCGATGCGGCTGAGGGCGGCTTCGCGGAGCTGGGTGGAGCGGATCTCGCAGCGGCGGATGCGGGCTTCGCTGAGTTGGGCGAAGCGGGCGTCGCAGTGGTCGAGGAGGACGTCCTGCCACTGGCAGCCGAGTGCGTTCATGCCGACGAGCTTGCAGTCGATGAACTCGACGCGGGTGGCCTCGAAGGCGCGGAGCATGGTGTTGGAGAGATCGCAGTCTACGAGGCGGACGTCGAAGAGGCGCAGGGAGCCGATCTCGCAGTGTGCGAAGGAGACGCGCTCGAAGATGAGGTTGCTGCCGGCGAGGGAGGGAATTCGGCGGTTGGAGAGGTCGAGGTCGGCGAAGGCGGAGTCTTCGAGTGGAGTACCTTCCAGGAGTACGTCGAGGGTGGTGTCGGAGGAGTCGCCGGGAGAGGGCAGTTGGCGGGGGTGTTCGCGGGAGCGCTCTGCTTTCTTGGGTTTGGGGGTCATTGGTTCAAGCTATCATCGGCGGTTGCAATCCTGGCAAGGGAGTTTTGCCGTGGAAGGGCGGTGTTTCTTCGGGATTGTCGCGGGAGATTGATTAGCATTGGAGGCGGGTGTGGGGCTATACTGCGCTCATGGCGCGGTCTGATTGACCTGGAGCGCCAGCGAGTGAGGTGTGTCTTCAGCGAATGCTTGAATGACAATACGCTCGGAGGAACCACGGGTGCTCCGCCCGGTGGGCCGCCTGGGATGGATCCAGGGGGTAGATTGGAATGGCGTGCGGTTGTGCGCGTTCTGAGAAGTCCAGTACCTGTGGTGGGCAGGTGGACGCGGACAGTAGTAGGGGATTTGGTTGCAACGGTTTTTCCGGCGGACTGCCGGAGCTGTGGTGGGGCGCTGGTGGGCGCTGGCTTCGGTCCTGTTTTTTCTCCTCTTTGCGATGCATGTATCGCGCGAATCTCTGGACAATCTGACGCTGTCGATGCGATGGCTTTGTGCGGGTGCTGTGGCGAGGCGCTCGATATGGAGGGTCTGCGCTTTGTAGGGGCGCGGGTTCCGGCGGAGGGTCTGCTGTGCGCGGAGTGCAGGAGGGTGCCTCCGGAGTTTGCGCGGGCGGTGGCGTATGGCTTGTATGAAGACGAGCTGCGGGAGATGGTGCATCTGCTGAAGTACGAGCGGGTGCGCGGGGTGGCGCGGCCGTTGGGGAGCAAGTTGGCTGCGGCGATGGCGATGTTGCATGGGGTGGCGGCGAAGGAGTTGCTGGTGGTGCCGGTGCCGCTGTTTCCAGCGAAGGAACGGGCTCGTGGGTATAACCAGGCGGAGCTGATGGCGAAGGTTGCGGTGCGGGAGTTGAAGGAGACGAGGCCGGAGTGGGGGCTGCGGCTGGCTTCGGATGTGTTGCGGCGGGTGAAGGATACGGAGAGCCAGTTTTCGCTGACGCCGAGGCAGCGGCGGGTGAATCTGCGTGGCGCGTTTGCGGTGGCGGAGGGTGCGCCAATTGTGGGGCGCGAGGTGATGTTGGTGGATGACATTTATACGACGGGAGCGACGGCGCGGGAGTGTGCGCGGGTGCTGCGGCGGGCCGGAGCGGTGAAGGTCTGGGTGGCGACGGCTACGCGGGCTCAGCCAGAGATGGTGGCGAGGTGGGGAACGAGTTTCGATTGAAGAGCAGTTCGGACGGGCATTGCAACAGTAGTTGGAACCGGAGGGTTTTGAGATGCAATCGGGGAAGATGCGGAAGCAGAGGCTGAGTGGCAATCGACACGCGGGATATGGGTCGCAGCATGGCGGCAAGGGAACAGCGGGACGTGCTGCGGCTCCGACGACCGAGGTGGATGTGCGGGCGGGAGTGTTTCGTCAGCCGGCGATGCAGACTCCGGTGCTGGTGCTGAATGCAAGCTATGAGCCGATCAACATCTGCGGCGCACGGCGGGCTTTGGTGCTGGTGTTGAAGGGTGTGGCGAGGACGGAGGAGGAGCAGGGTGCGATTCTGCATGCGGCTCGAATGCGGGTGGCGATGCCGAGCGTGATTCGTCTGCTGGAGTACCGGCGGATTCCGCACCAGACACGGGCGCTGAGCAGGAAAAATATTTTGCTGCGGGACAGGAACGCCTGCCAGTACTGCAATGTGGTTCTGACGGCTGGGGAGTTGACGCTGGATCATGTGATTCCACGGTCGCGGGGCGGGCTTTCGACGTGGGAGAACCTTGTGGCCTGTTGCCATAACTGCAATCGGCGGAAGGGCAACCAGATGCTGCACGAGCTGACGGATATGAAGCTGCTGCGGGAGCCGAGGCCGTTCAGTCTGCATACTTCGCGGCATATTATGCGGATGATCGGGAGTGCGGATGCTGCCTGGAGGAAGTATCTTTACTTTGAGTCGGACGCTGCTGCTTAGCGGCTTAGGACGGCTTAACACCGATCTTCACGGATGACACCGATTTTTAAGGGCACCGAATTTAAGGCGTAACGGTGATGATTGGGATGACTGTTGATAAGAGCTGATTGATTTTTTGGTTGGTTGTTTATGGGGTGGTTGGGTATTCGGTGGCTGTGAGTGGGTTGGTTAGGGTGAGGCGGGAGCCCAAGGTGTGGGTGAGCGCGTCGATGTCGTAGTGGTGGAGGACGCCGGGAAGGATGTCTTCGGGGGCGTTGCGCGGGAGTGGGGCTTTTAACAGGCTGTCGTAGCTGGCCAGGGTGTGGTCGACGGTGATGTGTTTGAGGCGGGGGTCGAGGACGGCGGCGTGGAGCAGAACGAGGCCCAGGTGGCCGCTGGCCTGGGCGGTGATGTTGTTGGGGTCTTCGGTGAAGCCGGTGGAGAAGAAGTCGATGGTGCGGATGACGTCGTCGATGCGCATGCCGAGGATGGTCTTGCCGACGAGTTCGGCGCGGAGGCCGGTGAGGTAGAAGTCGCCGATGATGGGGGCTTTGACCTCTTCGCTGCCGGGAGGCGAAGGGCGGGGGGCGACGAGGATGACGGCGGTTCCCTGCTGGGCGAGGCTGCGCAGGTGTTGGATGTCTTCGGTGCGCTGCGGCTCGAGGGAGGCGTCGAGGCTGTCACGAAGGATGAGGAGGCACGGATGTTTGCCTTCGGAGGTGGGACGGTAGAACTCCATGTCGACGGAGATGCCGGGTTCGGTGGTGAGCTTGAGGCGATGGCGGATGTGGTCGGCGTCGGTGGGGAAGGAGGGGATGCTGGCGGGTGAGGGTGCTCCGGGGATGGCGGTGGCGTGGGTGACTTCGCGGATGGCTTGTTGGGTTTGGGTTAGGGTGAGGTTTTTGGGTGGGTGGTGGAGGAGTTGGTTGGCGTGTTTCAGGTTGAGGCTGAAGACGGTCTCGGAGTTGGGATAGCTGGTGGAGACCTGTCCGGTTGGTGTGACCTGGAAGGTTTCAGGTGGTAGCCCGGGCGGTGTACCTCCCACCCTTGGCGATGAGACTGCCAAGGATGGGGCACCCGGGCTCTTTGATGGAGCCCCCGCATTGTTTGAGGAAGCGCTTGGGTTGTTGGTGGTGGCTTGAGGGGGGATGGAGCTTCCGGGGTTTGGGGCGGGTGGGTAGGGGACGAGTTTGGTGAGGTCGGCTCCGGGTTGGAGGTGTTGGACGAAGAAGCTGAGGATCTGCGGCGCGATGGGGCGGAGGTTGCCGTGGCCTCCGGGGCCGGTGAGGAAGGCGAGGTTCTGGTCGGCGTTGAAGAGTTTGTAGAAGCCGCGGGCTTCGGACTCGGATTTCTGGGCTCCGCTGAAGGGGAACATGTCGGAGGTGGTGGAGATGATGGCGTAGGGGCGTGGTGCGGCGAGTTCGATCCAGTCGGGGAAGTCTAGCGCGGGGCCGGAGGGTCCGGCGGTGAGGAAGCCGGGGATGGACTGTTCGCCGTCCTGGGGGCCGATGGAGGGGAGGAGGGTGTCGAAGGAGGTAATGTAGCAGGCGACGCCGGCGGTGGCGACGCGGGGGTCGAGGGCGGCGACGAGGGCGGTCATGACGCCTCCGCCGGAGCAGCCGAATGCGCCGATGCGGGTGGGGTCGATCTCGGGGCGGGAGGTGAGGTAGTCGATGCCACGGATGGCGTCCCAGAGGAAGTACTTGGCGACGGCTTCGCCGATGAGGACGGGCTGGAGGCCGGCTTCGCCGTGCTCACCGGTGGGCTGGCGGGCAAGCGAGGTATCGGGGTGGGCGGGGTCAGGGTACTGGAGGCGCTCGCCCTGGCCGAGGGGGTCGTAGGAGAGGACGGCGAAGCCGTTGCGGGCGAAGGTGGAGGCGAAGGGGTAGTCACTGGTCTTGCCGGTGCGTCCGTGGCCGGGAGCGATGAGGATGGCGGGGAGTTTTTTGTTCTGGGGGTTGTCGGGGAGGTAGAGGAGCGCGGTGACGGGGAAGTTGGGCTGGCTGTAGAAGAGGATCTTCTCGATGCGGAAGCCCTCGGCCTGGGTGGTGCCCATGACCTTGGCGTTGAGGGGAGTCTTCTTGGGCAGGGGGCCGATGAGGGAGAGGATCTGTTTGCGGACCTTGAGTTGGCGGCCTTCGGCCTGGACACGGGTGGTGATCGCGGCGACGGCGGTGCGGCGGGCCTCGGTGTTGCGGGCAGCGATGTCGTCGAGGTAGTTGTTGAGCTCGAGGCGGCCAGCGTTGGCGGGGTTGTGGGGGTCGGCCGGTGAGGGGGTTGCGGGAGTTTGGGCAGGCAGGAGGGTTGCGGCGGCGAGGAGGAGTGCGACTGAGAGACGGGTTGGCATGGCTATGCCTTCTTACACTGTGGGGTGGGATGGGTCAAGATGACCGTGGTATGGGTGTTGTATTCTCACCGTCAGGAGACCGTATGGCCTATAGCGAGAGTTACACATGCGATGTGTGCGGGAATCAGAAGGGTGAAGTGGGAGATTGGTGGCTGGCCTGGGTGGACTGCTTTCAGGGAGAGAAGCCGGAGGAGGACCAACCGCTGATCAAGCTGACGCGCTGGCAGGTGAAGCATGCGCACTCCGCGGGGGTGAAGCATCTGTGCGGAGCGCGATGTGCAGGAACGCTGATGGACCGGTGGATGAGCGAGCAGCATGAGGACCCGGATGCTCATTGCTCGACGTAAGGCAAGGAGGCGGCTTTGTATATTCCCAGGGTCAATGAAGAGACGCGGGTTCCGGTGATGCAGGAGTTGATCGAGGCGCAGCCGTTTGCGTCGTTGATCTCGCTGGGTGTCTCGGGTTTGTTTGGGTCGCACCTTCCGATGGTGCTGGATCGGGATGGGTCGGAGTTCGGCGTGTTGAAGGGGCACATCTCGCGGGCGAATACCCAGTGGCGCGATCTGGTTGCGACGACGGATGTGCTGGCGATCTTTGCGGGGCCGCATCATTACATCTCGGCTTCGTGGTATCCGGGGAAGAAGGAGGATGGGCGAGAGGTTCCGACGTGGAACTATGCGGTGGTGCATGCCTATGGACCGATGCGGGTGGTGGAGGATCCGGAGTGGCTGCTGGCGCACCTGAGTAGTTTGACGGATATTCATGAGGCGGGGTCGGAGGTGCCTTGGAAGGTAAGCGATGCGCCCGTGGATTTTATTGCGGCTCTGTTGAATGGGATTGTGGGGGTTGAGGTGCCGATCCGGCGGCTGGAGGGGAAGTGGAAGGTGAGCCAGAACCGGAATGAGAGGGATCGTAAGGCGGTGGTGGAGGGGTTGGAGCGGGTGGGGAGCTCTGAGAGTTTGGTGATGAAGGGGTTGGTGGAGCGGGGGTAGTGGTTTGTGTCTTCGAGTGTTGGTGGGGAAACTTAGGTGGATCGATCTTTTGTAGTTCTTTCCCGGGCGGTTGGGTTTGGGGAAGGAGTGCGGTCGGGCTTTGCCCGATACCCCACCCTATTTGCGATGAGACTGCAAAAAGGATGGGGCACCCGGATTGTGCTGCTTCGTTGGGCTGTTAGCGGGTTTTGGCTATGTCGGGGCCTAAGAGTTCCTGGGCGGAGGGGGCTGGTTCAGAGGGGACGCCTTCGGTGGATTCGCGGAGGTGTTGTTCGCGTTCGTAGGCGGACTCGAGGTGGTTTTCGGTGAGGCCCTTCTTCAGGATCTCAAAGGCGGCCTCGGGGGTGTCGGCGAATTGGAAGAGGTCGAGGTCTTTGAGGGAGATGGTGCCCTTCTCGGCCATGGCTTCCAGGTTGATGACGCTCTTCCAGTAGTCGGAGCCGTAGATGACGACGGTGATCTGCTTGGCGAGCTTGTGGGTCTGCGCGAGGGTGAGGAGTTCGAACATCTCGTCGAGAGTGCCGAAGCCGCCGGGGAAGACGACGAGGGCTTTTGCGAGGTAGGCGAACCAGTATTTGCGCAGGAAGAAGTAGTGGAACTCGAAGTTGAGGGCGGGGGTGAGGTAGGGGTTGGGGCGCTGCTCGAAGGGGAGCTTGATGTTGAGGCCGATGGTCTTGCAGCCAGCTTCGAAGGCTCCGCGGTTGGCGGCCTCCATGATGCCGGGGCCTCCGCCGGAGGTGATGACGAAGCGGTGGCGGCGGCCGGGGAGGGTCTCGGCCCAGGTGGAGACCATGCCGGCGAGTCGGCGGGCGTCCTCGTAGTACCGGGCCATCTCGACGGCGGCTTCGGCGCGTTTGCGCTGGAGGGCGGTGGCCTCTCCGCTGGCGATGGATGCGGGGGTGGCGGGCTGCTCCTCGGGCGGGGCGGGCTGGGTGGAGCCGGTGTTGGCGAGGAGCTGGAGCTGGGCGTGGGCCTCGTCGAGGGGGATGAAGCGGGCGGAGCCGAAGAAGACGACGGTGTCCTGGATGCGCTCGCGGCGGAAGCGAGCCATGGGCTCCTGGTACTCGGCGAGGATGCGGACGAGGCGGCCGTCGGGGGAGTTGAGGAAGTCGGGGTTCTCGTAGGCGAGGAGGGCGCGGCCCTGGGCTTCGTCGCCGAGAGTCTCTGGCTGGGGGTCTTGGGATTGATCGGGTCTGGGGTTGTTCATGGCGGGTCTTGGCCTATCTAAACAGATTCAGCGGGTATCTTACATAGGCTGATTTACATCGGGGAGAACGTAAGCAGAAGATCTAAAGAGATGGCGCTACGGGCAGACCGCGGGTCCTTCGACTGCGTACTCGCGATGAGACTGCGAGTTACTTCGCTCAGGATGACAAATTTTCGTAAGTCATTCTTCCTGCGGTCCTTGGAGTCATCTTTCGCCGCTTTGTCGGTGCGGAACGCTTTAATCCCGGTAGTCGCGGTAGTGGACTGCTTCGGAGACACCGATCCAGATGTCGAGGAGGCCGAGGCCGGAGATGATTCCGCGGACGGCTCCGTTGTGGAGGATGGCTCCGAGGGTGGGATGGGCCTGGAGGAACATGTTGTGGTCCCAGATGCGCGTCCACCAGGGCAGCACCATGACCAGGACGCCGAGGTAGACGCAGAAGAGTACCAGGACGAAGAGCGAGACGCGCTGAAGCCAGACGGGGGTCGAGCGGGCGGACCTCCGGGCGGGTTCTGTGCGGACTTCATCGCCTTGGTGGGAGGTTTGCAACTCCGGCGACTCCTGGTTGGGAAAAAGTTGTGGCTGTCCCGGCATCAAGGTCTCTGATTGACGGTAACAGAGCGGAGGGGCAATGTCTCGCGGAACGGCAGGTATGACGGGGTGTGGCCGCGGATGCGAGAATAGGGGACGATGCTCCAACTCTCCTCTGCCGGAAAACGATTCGGCCCCAAGCTGCTATTTGAAGACGCGAACTGGTTGATTACTCCGGACGAACGGACCGGCCTGGTAGGCGGAAACGGAACGGGAAAGTCGACCCTGCTGAAGGTTCTGGCGGGGGTAGAGACGCTCGACTACGGAACGCTGACGCGGGTGAAGGGGATGACGCTGGGCTACCTGCCTCAGGACGGGTTGGCGCTGCGGGGCAAGACGGTGTTTGCGGAGTGTCTGAGCGTCTTCGACCATCTGCATGCGATGGAGGCGGAGGCGCTGGAGCTGACGACGACTTTGTCGGAGAAGGACCCGAAGAGCAAGGAGTATGCGGCGGCGGCGGAGCGGTACTCGGATATTGCGGACCACCTGCATGTCCACGATATCTATACGTTGGACTCACAGGTGGGGGCGGTGCTGGGCGGGTTGGGGTTCTCGAAAGAGGATTGGTCGCGGCAGACGGAGGAGTTCTCCGGTGGCTGGCAGATGCGGATCGCGCTGGCGAAGCTGCTGTTGCAGAAGCCTTCGCTGCTGCTGCTGGATGAGCCGACGAACCATCTGGATATCGAGTCGCGAAACTGGCTGGAAAATTATCTGCATGACTATCCGAATGCGTTCATTTTGATCTCGCACGACCGGTACTTTCTGGACGTGACGGTGAACAAGACGGTAGAGCTTTGGAACAAGCGGATGCACACCTATCACGGCAACTATGAGAAGTACGTGACGCAGAAGGAAGAGCGGCGCGTGCAGTTGATGAATACGTACAAGAATCAGCGCGACCGCATCGAGGCGTTGGAGGCGTTCATCAACCGGTTCCGGGCGCAGGCGACGAAGGCGAAGCAGGTGCAGAGCCGCATCAAGGAGCTGGAGAAGATCGAGCGGATCGAGGTGCCGGAGGATGAGGCGACCATCCACTTTACGATTCCGCAGCCTCCTGCGAGCGGGCGCACTGTGATCGATGTACAGCACCTGTCGAAGCAGTATGGCGAGAAGCGGATTTTGGAGGATGTGAGCTTTTCGATCGACCGGGGCGACCGCATCGCATTGGTCGGAGCGAACGGCGCGGGCAAGTCGACGCTAATACGGATGCTCTCTGGGCTGGAGGATCCGACCAGCGGAGAGATCAAGCTGGGGCACAATGTGCTGGCGGACTACTTCGCGCAGGACCAGTACAAGGTGCTGGATCCGGCGGCGAAGATGCTGGAGGATATCAGCGGGATTGCGCCGAAGGTGCCGCAGACGGAGCTGCGCAGCCTGCTGGGGTGCTTTATGTTCTCGGGGGACGATGTGTTCAAGCCGCTGGGGGTGCTCTCGGGTGGGGAGCGGAACCGGTATGCGATGGCGAAGATGCTGGTGTCTCCGGCGAATATGCTGCTGCTGGATGAGCCGACGAATCACCTGGATCTACGGGCGAAGGACGTGCTGCTGGATGCGATCCGGAAGTTCTCGGGGACGGTGTTGTTTGTCTCGCACGACCGCTACTTTATCGATGGGCTGGCGACGCGGGTGTTTGAGGTAGAGGACCGGAGGGTACATATCTATCCGGGAAACTACGAGGATTATCTGTGGCGGAAGCAGGGTGGGCCGGATAAGGTCGCCGCTTCGCTTACCAGTGCGTCTGTCTCTGTCGCTGTTCCGGTTGCTTACGAGGCTCCAGCTGCCGTGGCGGCGGAGAAGTCTGCGGTGAAGCGGCTGAATCCGATCAAGCTGAAGCAGTTGGAGGAGCGGCTGCGGTTTACGGAGGAGGAGATTCCGCGGCTGGAGGAGGCGATTCAGGCGGCGGAGACGCGGCTGGGGGTGTTTGCGTCGGCAGAGGAGTCGCAGCGGCTGGCTGCGGAGCTGGATGCGCTGCGAGCCAGCCATGCGGCGGTCGTAAAGGAGTGGGAGGAGTTGGCGCTGGCGTTGGAGGGGCAGGAGTCGGCGGTCTAGTTACGTCCGCAGAGGCAACAAACCCTGCGTCTCCTGGGCTGCTCCGGTCGAGATGACGGTGTTCAGACAGAGCGTAGGGCGCGTGCGGGGAGCAGGAAGAGCGCGGTGATCAGGGCGAAGGCTCCGGTGACGGCGATTCCGGCGATGCGGAAGGGCAGCAGAATCAGCCAGATGATCGGGTAGAGGAAGAGCGCGGCCAGGGCGAGGGGCCAGCAGAGCACCAACAGGATGCAGAAGAGGAGGAGTTTGAGCATGACGTTTTTCTCCTGAACGTGACTCTTTTCCTGACTGCCTGAGCGCCACCTTCTCTTGAAGGAGACTATGACAGAGGAGCAGGCCAAGTTCAACTGGAAGAGATACGCTGGGTGGAGGCAGGAGGTTCCGTGGGGAACGAGATGGAGCGGGTGGTCGCGGTGGACTGGTCGGGGGATAAGGGACCAGGGCAGCGGAAGAAGCTTTGGGCGGGGGTGTGGACGGCCTCGACAGGAAAGGTGTCGCTGGAGGGTGGGCGGAGCCGCGCGGAGCTGATCGATTGGCTGATCGAGCTGTCTGCGGAGACTCCACGGATGGTGGTGGGGGTGGATTGCTGCTTCAGCTATCCGGCGTGGTTTCTGGAGGAGCATGGGTGTGCCACGGTCTTTGATTTCTGGAGGCATGTGGCGGCCGGACATGGGGAGCGGTGGCTGCACCGGGAGTGCGAGGATGCGCGGTTCTGGGGCGTGGCGGGAAGCCTGCGGACGGGCAAACGGCCACCGGAGTTCTGCGGCGAAGGGCTGCGGCGGATGATGCGGTGGACGGACTTCGAGAACAAGATCGCGCAAGGGATGGCAGGAGGAGACCCGGAGCGGGCGGCGAAGATGATGGGGATTACGCCGAAGTCGCCGTTCCAGATCGGTGGGAGCGGGAGTGTCGGGACGGGAAGCCTGCGGGCGATGCCGTTTTTGTTGAAGCTACGGGAGGCTGGGTTTCGTGTGTGGCCGTTTGATGGGGCTGAGGTGGGCAGCAAGGCCCCGCGGCCTTTGCTGGTGGAGATGTATACGCGGCTGCTGACGGGCGCGGTGAAGAAGAGTAATCCCACGGCGCGAAAGGAGTATCTGGCGGCTAAGAAGAAGGTGGACGCGGCGTATACGGGGCTCTCGCGCGGAACGATGACGAAGGCACTGGGAAGCGAGGATGCCTTCGATGCGCTGGTCTGCTGCCTGGAGATGGTGCGCTGGAGAAAGGAGTTCGCGGGGTTGAAGGCTACGGAAGACGCGGTGCTGCGGTTGGAGGGGATTACATGGAGGCCTGGGGTTGGGCGCTGAGAACGAGTGGCTGCGAGGCGGATGGCGGACGACGGTTGCGAGCTTTGACTTCGTAGAGGGCACGATCGCCGAGCTGCATGAGGTCTTCGAGTTGAAGGTTCTGGCTGTCGAGGGTGGTGACACCGATGCTGGCCTGGATTCCGAACTCGGCGTTATCGCTGGCAACGCGAAGCGTTGCGAGTTGGACCTGGATGCGGTTGGCGGCGATCTGGGCTATTTCGGCGGTAGAGTTGGGCATGACGACGAGGAACTCGTCGCCTCCGAGGCGTGCGAGGAGATCTCCGGCACGTATGGTTCGCCGGAGGCATTCGGCGATGGCGCAGAGAGCGAGATCGCCCGCGTGGTGTCCGTAGTTGTCGTTGATTTGTTTGAAGTAATCGACGTCCAGCATGAGCGCTGAGACGGAGCCGCGGTTTTCGCGGCTGCGGTCAACGGCAAACTGGACCTCGCGCTCGATGGCACGGCGGTTCAGGGTGCCGGTGAGGGCATCCGTGCCGGCGAGCCGTTCCAGATCGTTGCGAAGGCGTGCGGCGGTCATCCAGAGGTAGCCGAAGCTGAGGCCCGCGATGAGGGTTCGGTCGAGCCAGATGTGATAGAAACTGTCCCGCGGCTGGAGCCAAACGGTCGTCATGCGGATGATGTTGGTGCTGGCGTAGGTGACGAGGAGCGCTCCCATGAGCAGCGTGGGCATCCTGGTTTTGGCGGTGATGGAACGGAAGACCAACACGGAGCTGCAGACGGCGGTGGATATGGTGATGACGGAGATGACGCCGATGCGGAAGATCATGTTGGGATGCAGGATGGCAAAGTAGGCGACCCCGTAGGTCATCAGGACGGAGAGGCCGAGAAGATAGAGCCACACGTTGCGGCCTTTGCCGACGAACTCCGCGATTGCCTTGTTGAGGAAGGTGAGTTCGACGAAGAGCAGGAGATCGGCGAGCACCATGCTGATCATCCTGGAGGCGTGGGGATCGGAGGAGTGGAGTAGGAGGCCAACGCCGCCGCAGAAGTTCGAGGCCGCGAACCAGTAGTTGCCCTTGTGCGACGGGTGGCCGATCGAGTTGACGATCATGGTCAATCCGAAGAGGAAGAGCAGACTGGCCTCTACGAAAAATAGGGTGCGAAGATCCACGAGAAAGCTCTCCGAGCTTGAATCAAGACTCACTATCCTGAAGATATAAAACTACAGCTTGGCATCAGGATGGGCCAGAAGCAAGAGATATATGGGTTCAATCCAAACCGAAAGTTGTATCGGGAATTGAATGCCCTCCGAAGTGGCGCCGAGGCGAAGATGAGGTTACTGCTAAGTAAATTTCCGCACCGCTGATAAACTTGCTGCTTATGATTAATCGTTCTGGAAGCCAGATTCGGGAAGACTTTTTACGGTTTTTTGAGACGAAGGGGCACCGGCGCGTGCACTCTTCTTCGCTGGTGCCGGCGAACGATCCCACGCTGCTGTTTACCAACGCGGGGATGAATCAGTTCAAGGATGTCTTTCTGGGGGCGGAGAAGCGGGACTACAAGCGGGCGACGACCTCGCAGAAGTGTGTGCGCGCGGGTGGCAAGCATAACGATCTGGAGAACGTCGGGTTCACAAGGCGGCACCATACGTTCTTCGAGATGCTGGGGAACTTCAGCTTTGGGGACTACTTCAAGAAGGATGCGGTTGCGTTTGCGTGGGAGCTGCTGACCTCGCCTGAGTGGTTCGGGATCGAGAAGGAGCGGCTGTACTGCACCATCTTTGAGGGCGACGAGGCGGTTCCGCGGGATGCGGAGGCGTATGGGTACTGGCTGGAGGCGGGAGTTCCAGCAGAGCGGATCTTCGAGCTGGGGGCTAAGGACAACTTCTGGGCGATGGGCGATACCGGCCCGTGTGGGCCTTGCAGCGAGATCTACTACGACCTCGGGGTCGGGGCGAGCGAGTTTGTCGACGAGAACGGCCAGCCGAAGGACCTGCCGTTCGGCGAGGACGAGCAGCGGTATGTCGAGATCTGGAATCTGGTGTTCATGCAGTTCGACCGGAGCAGCGATGGGGTGCTGACTCCGCTGCCGAAGCCCTCTATCGATACGGGGATGGGGCTGGAGCGGGTGGCGTGCGTGCTGCAGGGAGTGGTGTCGAACTATCAGACGGATCTGTTTACGCCACTGATCGCGAAGGCTGCGGAGCTGACTGGGTTTACCAGTCTGAGTGCGGCTGAGGCCAGCGTGAGCGATGTAAAGGGCGCGGCTTCGCTGCGAATCATCTCGGATCATGCTCGTGCGGCTACGTTCCTGATCGGCGATGGAGTTTTGCCTGCGAATGAAGGACGCGGATATGTGCTGCGGAAGATCCTGCGGCGCGGGATTCGGCATGGCCGGCTGCTGGGACAGGAGAAGCCATTCATGCATGAGATGGTGCTGGCGGTGCGGGATGAGATGTCTGTCGCTTATCCGGAGTTGAAGGAGACTGCGGAGCGCGTGGCGAAGGTGGTGCTGGCGGAAGAGGAACAGTTTGCTCGGGTCATAGAAGTTGGGGCTCGTCAGCTCGATGAATTGATAGAACGGAAGAAGCAAAGTAGTCGAGATGGCTACGACATTGTCCCTGCTCATTCTGATGAGTTGCCTGTCGTTGCAGAGAAGCGGAAGCCGACGACCGCGAATATTTCCGGTGCGGAAGCGTTTCGTCTATACGAGACGTTTGGTCTCCCTTTGGACTTTATGGTCGATGCCGCTCGCGATGCGGACGTCACTTTCGATATGCCTGGGTTCGAGGCGGCGAAGGAGGAGGAGCAGGCGCGGGCTCGTGCTTCTTGGAAGGGTGGGTCGCAGAAGTCCGCAGCTCCGGTCTATCGGGAGTTGGCGAAGACGGAGTTTGAGGGATACTCGGCGCTGCGGGTGGATGGAGCGAAGGTATTGGCGCTGGTGAAGGGCGGGGTTGGTGTGCCTGAGTTGAAGGGTGGGGAAGAGGGTGAGGTGGTGTTGGATGCTACCAGCTTCTATGCGGACTCGGGTGGTCAGGTTGGAGATGTTGGGTGGTTGTATTCGAGAGATCATAATCTGGTGGTCGCTGAGGTGAGTGGTGCGACCAAGCCTGTGCAAGGCGTGTTTGCGCATAAGGTGACGGCGAACCGGACGATTGCGGTGGGCGATGTCGTCGATACGGTGGTCGACGAGGCGAATCGGCGGTCGACGGAGCGCAACCATACGGGAACGCATCTGCTGCATGCGGCTCTGCGCGAGGTGTTGGGCAAGCATGTGAAGCAGGCGGGATCGCTGGTGGATGCTACGCGGCTGCGGTTCGACTTCTCCCACTTTACTGGCGTTGCGGAGGAGGAGTTGCAGGAGATCGAGAGCATCGTGAACCAGCAGGTGCTGGCGAATACGACGGTGCAGACGATGGTGGATGTGCCGATCGATGTTGCGGTGAACGAGTATGGAGCGATGGCGCTGTTCGGCGAGAAGTATGGCGAGCGCGTTCGGGTGGTGAAGATTGGCGACTTCTCGACTGAGCTGTGTGGTGGAACGCATACAGGTGCGACTGGCGAGATCGGGCTGATCAAGCTGGTGGGCGAAGGAAGCGTCTCGTCTGGAGTGAGGCGTGTTGAGGCTGTGTCGGGAACAGGTGCGTTGAGCGAGTTCCGCAGGGACTTCGATGTGGCTCGCGTGGTGGGTTCGCTGGTAGGCGTGAGCGATGTGAGTCCAGCGGATGCTTTGCGGACTCGGATCGCGGCGCAGGAAGAGGAGATGAAGAAGCTGCGGCGAGAGCTGGATGCAGTGCGGATGAAGGCTGCTTCTTCCTCGGTTGCGGATGCTGCTGGATCGGCTGTGGAGGTGAAGGGCGTGAAGGTGTTGGCGCAGCGCGTGGATGGAATTGAAAAGGCTCAGATGCGGGATCTTGTCGATCAATTGCGCGGGAAGCTGGGCTCTGGCGTGGTGGTGCTGGGGGCGGCGGTGGATGGGAAGGTTTCGTTGATTGTGGGGGTGACGAAGGATCTTACTGCGCGGATTCAGGCGGGGAAGATTGTGGGGACTTTGGCTGGCTTTGTTGGAGGCAAGGGTGGTGGAAGGCCCGATCTGGCGGAGGCTGGTGGAAGTGAGGTTGGGGCTTTGGACGGGGCTTTGGGGAAGGCCGCCGGCGTGGTGGAGGGTTTGCTGGGATAGGAGACCTCACACTGTCGCCAGTGTGAGGTCTCGGTTGGTTGGGGTCAGGATTTGGTGAACTGGGTTTGCTGTTTCTCTTGGTGACGCTCGATGGCTAGCTGGATGAGGCGGTCGATCAGTTCTTTGTAGCTGATGCCGGTGGCTTCCCAGAGCTTCGGGTACATGGAGATGCTGGTGAATCCGGGCATGGTGTTGATCTCGTTGAGGTAGATGCGGGGCTTCTTTCCGGCCTTCTTCCCTTTGGGTTCCATGAGGAAGTCGACGCGGGCGAGGCCGGAGCACTCGCAGGCGCGGAAGGCGGCGATGGCCATCTCGCGGATCTGTTTGGACTCGGATTTGGAGATCTCGGCGGGGATGATGGGGATGCTGGCGTCGGAGTGGTATTTGGCGTTGTAGTCGTAGAACTCAGCTCCGGGGACGATCTCTCCTACGACGGAGGCTTCGGGGGAGTCGTTGCCGAGGACGGAGACTTCGAGCTCGCGGGGTTTGGCTCCGGGGCCGCCTACGCCTTGCTCGATGACGAGTTTGCGGTCGAAGCTGGCGGCGAGGTCCATGGCGGCGGCGAGCTCGGAGCGGTCGTGGACTTTGGAGATGCCGACGGAGGAGCCGAGGTTCGCGGGTTTGACGAAGACGGGATATTTGAGGGCGGCTTCGATCTGCTTGGTGCAGCGTTTGGGCTCGGTACGCCATTGGGTGCGGCTTAGGGCGAGGTAGGGTGTTTGCGGAAGCCCGGCGGCGGAGAAGAGCTTCTTCATGACGTCCTTGTCCATGCCGGCGGCGGAGCCCAGGACTCCGGAGCCGACGTAGGCGAGGTCTGCGAGCTCGAAGAGGCCCTGGATGGTGCCGTCTTCGCCGAAGGTTCCATGAAGGACGGGGAAGACTACGTCCAGGGTGCTGGTGAGGTTGGCGCTCTCGTGGACGAGGTCGGCGCTGGCGCTGAGTTGAAGGCGCTTTGTGGCCAGGGCGTTGCCTTCGAGGAGGCTTTGAGCCTCTCCTGAGGTGAGCCAGTGGCCTTGCTTGGTGATGCCGATGGGGACGACGTCATACTTCTTGCGGTCGATGGCGTTGAGGATGGAGGCGGCAGAGAGGAGGGAGACCTCGTGCTCGCCGGAGCGGCCTCCGAAGAGGATGCCGATGCGTAGTTTTTTCTTCGTCTTCTTCATCTCTTCCAGTGTCCGACAGCGGGCTGTGGTTCGTTGGCGTTGGAGCGGAAAAGAACAGGTGTGTTCCGCCGGGGGTACCCCCCTGGGGGTATTTGGGTGTAAGCGTTTTGGAATCAGTCGCTTAGGGCGGGCTATTTCCTGTAAGTGACTGATTCTGATTGGGTTGTGCCCAAATACGCGACTGGGCTTGGGTTAGCTTGTATTTAGTTAAATGCGAAAGCCCCGAAGTTGTTCCTTCGGGGCTTTTTTTATCTCTAGTTCTATTTTATGGGATTGACCGAAACTAACGTGCAACTTTATTTCTTTTGTTTTGATGGGGTTAGGTGGCTTTGGGGGTTGACATGTGATTTTGCTGGATTTTTGGGGAGGACAAAAGCAAGGGTGTTTAGATCTTTCGTTTTGGTCTCGCCTTCATTTGGGGATGCCTTGGCGTGGTTTTTTCGGTAGGAGTTACACCTAATCCATCTGTGGTTGTGGGGGCTTGGGGATTTGCAAAGGCTTTGAGGTAAGGGAGAGGGTTTTGGATCCCACCCTTCGCGAGAGGCAAAGGCGCGAAGGATGGGGCACCCGGGCTTTGTGCTTGGGGGAGGAAAACAAGCAACGTCGTTGGGTTGGATGACGTTTGTTCAATTTGGAGAGATGAGGTTGGGGAAGGAAAGCGGTCGGGCTTTGCCCGATACCCCACCCTATTTGCGATGAAGCTGCAAAAAGGGTGGGGCACCCGCGTGTGTGCTGCTCGTGGGTGGTGGCTAATTCACTAGCGGGGCGCTGACGATGAAGCTCATGTCGGATTTTTTGGTGACGGGTTGGGCGGTTGCGAAGCTGTGGCAGCCGATGCAACTGTATGGGCCGCTGGAGCTGAAGGGAACGAAGGTCTCTTGTACCGAGGCTCCGAGGAACTGGGGTGCGGTTCCGATGGCGCCGGTCGACCATTGCGTGCCGATGAGCTGGTAGTACTGGAAGGGTGTTCCAGCGAGCAGGCTCTGAAAGCTGGAGTTCAGGCCGGGATTGGTGGGCTTGAGGTAAGGCACGACCTGCACTGGCGCGTTGAGAGGCTTTCCACTTGGGGAGAGCTCATTGGACTTGGAGGTTGCAGTCGGAGTATTGGCCTTGCAACTAGGGCTGCCCACTGGCGTGCAGTTGGGGTTGAAGAAGGATTTCGTGTCGTTGTCGACCTGCTCGAAGGTGGACCATGTCCATGTTGACTGACCCTTTGCCTTATGCGCGATGTGTAGACCGACGAGGCCGACGGTGACGGGGTTGGGGCCGGGGCTGGGCGCTCCTTCGGCGTTGTTATAGACGATGGCTTGTTGGGTGAAGAAGCGGCTGGGATTGTCGCCGGGGCCGAGGACCTTCCAGGCGGCTTTGATCTCAATCGCTCCGACGGTGCTGGGGCTGGAGCCCATGGGGAAGTCGATGTTGGAGATCGCTCTCTGGCCGGGAACGGTGTTGAGCTTCTTGGCGACGATGTAATCGTACTCGTCCTTGTTGAGGCTGATGGAGTAGCGGACGAAGCGGCCATTCTGATCGACGAGGGGAAGATTGGTGGACTGGAGGATGCTCTTCATCGGGTCGGAGACTGTGGCGCGGAGGAGGTGGAGGGTGGATACGAGCTCGTGGCCCTTGGCGTTGTGGAGGAGCACGAGGTGCACCTCGGGATGGGCGGCGAGGATTTTTTTGACGGCTGGAGAGTAACTGGACTCCGAGGCCATCAGGCGCGCCTTGACGCCGTTGCTTCCGGTGGAGCCGCCGCACCAGGGTGCGGGCGGTCCGGCGTTGTAGACGGCGTCGTCGGAGAGGTAGGTGAGCCAGGTGGGGTTGGTAGCGTCGGTGAGGATGCTGGCGCGCGGGTTTGGCGCGCAGGTGGATGGGTTAGCAGGCCAGTTGAGCGATACGAAGGAGAGCCAGCCGAATACGTCGGCCTTCTGTTGGCCGCTGTTGTTGAGCTCGCCGGGTGAGTAAGGGATGGCCGCGCAGGAGCTGTCGATGATGGTGGGGACTGGTGCGGGACCTGGACCGGTGAAGTTGGCTGCCGCGGCGCAGGTTATAGGGGCGGCGGCAGTCTCTGTCGTGGGAGCTGGGGTTTTAGAGGGGGTACACGCCACAAGGATAAGCGCGAGGGCACTGAGGAGCAGGAATGGGCGCGCGTAGGAAGGATTGGATCTCTGCATGGCGAAGTATCCTTGGCGAAAGATTTTGACGGGGTCGGAGTTCGCTGAGAATACTACTCGCAGTTCTTTGCATGGGGAATGGTTACGAAGGTCTATAGACTTTTGATTTTCCCGATTCAGGAGTGGGAGGTGACAGGCAACGACGTCGGGCTGGGGAGGGTCTGCGGTCCCAACCCTTCGCAAAGGTGCGAAGGGTGGGGCACCCGGACGTTGGTGGTCCCCGACAACTGTGAAATACAGGGGTCCTTCACTGCGTTCAGGATGACGGCGTAAAACAAGCAACTGCAACTGCAAAATTAACTGCAACTACAAAGATAGCGACAACGGCAAGTGCAACCGCAACCAGGTCAATTAAAAGTAACTCCATCTGTTACAGGTTCAGTGCCTCCGAGTGGATATGTCTTAGCGGGTTAGGCGGAGGGCTAGTTGTAGGACGCGGGGGTCGGTGGTGGTGGAGGTGATGCTGCCGAAGGCGGTGGTGCCGAAGCTTCCGTTGGGTTGGGAGAAGCCTGGGGTGTTGGTGACGTTGAAGAGCTCGGCGCGGAGTTCTAGGTTGGTGCGCTCGGAGAGGGCGGTGTGTTTGATGAGGGCCATGTCGAGGTCGCGGTAGGCGGGGCCGCGGACCGGGTTACGGGAGGCGGTGCCGATGGCGAAGCCTGCGTTGGCGAAGGCAGAGGTGTCGAAGAACTTGGCGGGGGTGCGCTGTTCGGCGGGGAGGGCGGGGTTGTGGACGATGTTGGGGCGCTGGAGGACGAAGCCTCCGAAGGCGATGTTGTTGGTGCCCTGCGTGATGGTGACGGGCATGCCGGACTGCATGGAGTAGATGGCGTTGAGGGACCAGCCGCCGAGGAAGAGGTTGGGGAGGGCGGTGGAGGCGAAGCGGTGGTTGCGGCCGGCGGGGAGCTGCCAGATTCCGCTGGCGGCGAGGACGTTGGGGACGTCGCCGTTGGAGGAGTCGCGCTCGAGGTAGGGGCGGAAGGTGTCGGCGGCGATGAGGCTGCTGGTGTTGGGCGAGGAGAGGACGGTGGAGGAGAAGACGGAGGAGGCGTCGTCGATGAGTTTGGAGTGGGTGTAGCTGAGGAGCAGGGAGACGCCACGGTTGAGGCGCTGCTCGATCTTGGCCTCGAAGGCGTTGAAGTTGGTGGTGCCGGTGTTGTTGCGGTAGGCGGCGACGTTCTGGAAGCGGGGGTAGGGCTTGAGAGACTGGGCGAGGGTGATGGTCTTGCCGCCGATGGGGCTGCTGGAGGGGATCTGGCCGAAGGCGGGGTTGGGGATGGGCGCGGTGAGGGCGGCGGAGCCGAGGGCTAGCTGAGAGGCGGTGAGCTGGTTGAGGTTGGCGTCGGGGATGCCGACGTGGACGATGTGGGAGCCGACGTAGGCGACGTCGACGGAGAGGTTCTGGGTGATGGCGCGCTGGAGGGCGAGGTTCCACTGCTGGACGTAGCCGGAGCCGAGGGTGCGGTTGGCGGTGTAGACGCTCTGGCCGAGGCCGGCGTCGGGGGTGAGGGGGATGGGGGCGACGGTGGGTCCGGAGGAGAGCTTGAAGGCGGCGTTGACGCTGTCCTGGGTTCTCTGCGCGACGTTCTGAATGAAGGGGAACTGCGGGGTGGTGAAGGGGGTGGTGATGCCGGACTGGTCGATGAAGACGATGCCGAAGCCGGCGCGGACGACGGTGCGCGGAGTGATGCCGTAGGTGAAGCCGAAGCGGGGGGCGACGTTGTCGTAGTGGAGCTCGCGGGCGGAGCGGGAGAAGCCGTTCTGGCCGAGGTACTGGAGCTGCTGGGTGGCGAGGTTGAAGACGGCTCCCTGGTTGGTGGTCTCGGTGGAGGGATGGTGGAGGGTGTAGCGGGCTCCGATGTTGAGGGTGAGGTTGGGGAGGAGCTTCCAGTCGTCCTGGACGAAGTACTCTTCGATGTGGTCGCGGGGGCGAATCTTGCTGGTCTGGAGGTCGATCTGGAAGGTGTCGACCTGGCCGAGGAGGAAGCTGGCGAGGGCGTTGCCTGTGCCGGTGGTCCCCTGCTGGTTGGTGCCGGTGGTGGTGAAGGCGAAGGAGCCGGTGGGGTTGGGCGGGGCGACGGCGTTGAGCTGGTAGGCGCGGAGGTCGACGCCGAACTTGATGGTGTGTTTTCCGGAGGTGATGGAGAAGGTATCGACGAGTTGGGAGACGGCGGTCTGGAACTGGGAGAAGGTGCTGGCGGAGGGGCCGAGCTGCTGGAGTCCGGTGATGGTGAAGAGGGGTAGGGCGTTGTTGAAGGCGGCGTTGGAGGGCAGGCCGGGGATGCCGAGGGCGGCGGAGGCGGTGGTGCTTAGGGTGGCTCCGTTGATGGTGTTGCCGCGACGGGTGTAGCCGACGCGGAGGTCGTTCAACATGCGCGCGCCGAAGGTGTGGGTCTCGCCGAGGACGACCTGCTGGCCGAGGACGTTGGAGAGGCCGGCGACGTTGCCTGCGCCGATGATGGAGCCGGTGATGGCTCCGCTGCCGTCGGGGAGCGGGGTGACGGGCTGCTCGTTGTCGTTGAAGTAGGAGTAGCGGACGAAGGCGCGGTCGTGCTGGTGGAGGGCGAGGTCGAAGCGGATGTCGAACTGGGCCTGGTGGTCGGCGTCGTTGGCGGTGCGGGTGTAGTTGTTGGCGGTGGCCGCGGTGTCGGTGGGGAGGGGGTAGCGGTTGAGTAGGGCGACGGCGGCGGGGTCGAGGGGCTTGTTGATGGTGTCGTTGGGGAAGCGCTGGCGGACGTAGGTGGCGCCGTTGAAGACGGTGGTGGTGGGATCGTAGATGGGGGTTCCGGTGAAGATGCCCTGGCGCTGGCGGAGGGTGGGAACGGTGGAGATGCGGGTGATTCCGGCGAGGAAGCGCTGGCCCTGGAAGCCGCCGAAGAAGAAGAGCTTGTCCTTGAGGATGGGCGCGCCGACGGTGCCGCCGTACTGGTTGCGGCGGTACTCGGGGTTGGGGGGGGGGGGGTGGGGGGAGTAGTTTTGGGCGGTGTGGGCTT
>NZ_JAAVUR010000007.1 GCF_018449545.1 Granulicella sp. dw_53
GGGGTGCGCCGCCGGAGAGGGGGGTGGGGCTGATCCGGGGGGTTGCGGGGCGCGGGTCGTCGGTGATGGGGGGGAGGGGGGGGGGGGCGGAGGGGTGTTGGAGTTTGTGGAGGGCGACGGTGGGGATGTTGTTGCCGAGGATGACGAGTTGGGGGGCGAACCAGAGGTCGGCGACGTGGTCGGTGGAGAGGGTGAGGGGGTTGGGGAGGGGAGCCTGCGCGGCAGGGAGGAGGGTGCGTATCCAGACGCCGGTGACGGCGACGTAGCTCTCCATGTCCATGCCGTAGGAGCGGTCGTAGGGGCCGGAGATGTTGCGGAGGGTGGGGGAGTAGAAGTCGGCGATGTCGGTCCAGAGGGCGGACTCCATGCGGGAGGCGAGGGTGCGGAGGCGGGGGGTGGAGGCGTAGTCGCGGAGGAGGGCGAGGCCGTAGAGGTCGACTCCGTAGTAGGTGGGGGAGTTGTACTCGTTGAAGGCGTCGTGGAGCTGGAAGAGCTGGTAGACGGACTCGTTCCATTGGGCGGAGCGGGATTGCCAGTCGGGATGCTGGGTGGGGTTGTGTTGGGCGGCGAAGTCCCAGAGGGCTCCGTACATGAGGGCGATGTTGGAGTAGGAGGGGGCGAGGCGGTGGTGGTGGAGCTCGCCGAGGAGGGCGGTGTCGATGGACTGGTAGAGGCGGTCGGCGAGGGGTGCGGGGATGCGGTCGGGGTACTCGATGAGGATGATCTGGAAGATGGTGCCGATGAAGACGCGCCAGTTGGGGTCGAACTCGGACCAGGGGGTGCCGTGGGCAGGGATGGGCTCTTCGGGGGAGCGTTTGAAGGTGCCGTACCAGGTGGGGTCTTCCTGGGGGGCGAGGGAGGTGTATTGCCGCTTGAGGACGGCGTCGAGGATGGTGGCGGCGGTCTTTCTGTCGTCTGCGTGGTCGCGGAGGAGGAGGCCGAGGGCGTACCAGCTCGACTCGCGGACCATGTAGAGTCCGCCTTCGTGGGAGTCTCCGGGGCGGTGGAGGAGTTGGGTGGCGGGGTCGAAGGAGGCGTCGGCTAGGCGCATGGAGTCGTTGAAGAGTTGGCGGGCGTTGGGGGAGAGGGTGTTAAGGGTGACGTGGCGGGGGGGGGGGGCTGCTTGGGTGGCAGTGGTCAGGGTGATGAGGGAGGCGAGGACGGTGAGGCGGAGGACGGTATTTCGCATGGGTCTCCTGAAGGGACCGTGATAGCAGATTGGTGGGAGGTTATCAAATGGGTGGGGTTTCTTGCCGGTGCGGGCGGTTGTGGTTCCCACCCTTCGCGAGAGACAGAGGCGCGAAGGATGGGACACCCGGCTATGGTTCCTAGGATAGGAGGGCGGTCGGGCTTTGCCCGATACCCCACCCTATTTGCGATGAGACTGCAAAAAGGATGGGGCACCCGAGTTGTGCTGGTTCGTTGGGGGTGCGGCTACACTTGTCTTACTTATGGCTACGCGTGTGCTTTCTTACTCGAAGATCAACCTGGGGCTGGCGATTGGGCCGGTGCGGGAGGATGGGTTTCATGGTCTGGTGACGCTGTACCAGACGCTGGCGCTGCATGATGTGGTGACGGTGAAGGCGAGGCGGGCGGCGGAGACGCGGATTGTGATTACGACGAATCATCCGTATGTGCCGACGACTGAGCGGAACACCGCCTGGAAGATGGTGGAGAAGGCGCTGGGGCGGTTGGGGGTGACGGCGGAGGTGGAGATTCACCTGGAGAAGAATCTGCCGGTGCAGGGGGGGATGGGGGCGGGGAGCGCGAATGCGGCGGCGGCGCTGATTGGACTGGAGAAGGAGTTAGGGGTGGCGTTGGGCGAGGCGGAGCGTCTGGAGGTGGCGGCGGAGGTGGGGTCGGATGTGCCGCTGTTTTTGCTGGG
The DNA here is from genome assembly GCF_018449545.1 of Granulicella sp. dw_53. Classification (GTDB taxonomy): domain Bacteria; phylum Acidobacteriota; class Terriglobia; order Terriglobales; family Acidobacteriaceae; genus Edaphobacter. The sequence goes on from NZ_JAAVUR010000007.1 coordinate 1,886, forward strand.
CGGGGCAGTGCTGGGGACGGGGCGTGGTGAGGTGGTGGAGGCTATGCCGGATCTGCCGGCGACGGTTTGCCTGGTGGCGGTTCCTGCGGTGGGGGTTTCGACGCCGGCAGCTTTTCGGGAGTGGGATAAGAGGCAGGGGTTAGGGGTTAGGGATCAGGGGTTAGTGAGCCTGGGTGTGGGGATTGGGGAGCAGGTGGGGGAGGCTGAGGTTGGGGCGGTTGTTTTGGGAGCAGCGGGGTTGGAGGCGTCAGGGCTGGGTTCTGGGGGGCTGGTTTCTGTTGGGCCTGGGGTGGAGGAGGCTGGGTCGGTGATTGGCGTAGGTTTGACTTCCGCGTCGCTTCCCGATACGCTTAGAAAGTTGAGTCACGCTTATGCGTCCGTGTTCGGGCGAAGAGAGCCTGGCACTTCCGGTATCGTTCCCAGCGATAGTCCTGAGAAAAAACAGGGTGGTTCTGGTTCTGATGTAATTCAGGACCGGACGGGTCTGGAGAATGATCTCGCGGAGAATACCCTTCTCTCGCTTGTCCGCACCGGGGTTGAAAACGACTTTGAAGAGGTCGTCTTTTCTGAATATCCCTCCCTGCGTGAGATCAAGCGTTTACTGATGGGTGTTGATACGGGAGCTCCTGCGTTGTATGCGGCGCTCTCGGGGTCGGGCTCGGCACTGTTTGGACTGTACGGGTCCATTTCGGATGCAGAGGCCGCTCAACAACGAGTCCGGACTGCCGGTTTGGAGTTTGGGGTCAAGACGTTCCTGACGGAGACCTTGCCCCGGCCGGAGTACTGGGCGAGAATGTTCGCAGGGTAGGCGAAGTTTGTTGTTGCTGCGAAGAGATGGAAGCGATGTAGATTGTTTCGTTTCGCGGCATGACAGATGACGTTACTGGGCGATCGACTAATGGTAGGTCAAGTGCCTTTGAAGCACTTTGTCTAGGTTCGAATCCTAGTCGCCCAACCAAAATGTCGACGCCATACAGGCGATGCAGCAAAGATTTAGGGTTTCCTGAGCGGCACAATCGCCGCCAGAGATTGAGATTCGAGAGCCGCAGGCCGCGGAAGCACAAAGCAGGATTCGGCCGCGGGGGTAGAAGAAGTTTGAAGTTTTGAAGTTGAAGTTGGCGACAAACGGTTTCCGATTTGATTCAAGGTTCAGGTTTCGTATTGAAAGCACCAGTGGTCTTATTTTTCTGAGATTCGAACGAGATTTTTTTGCAAGGTTCTAAACAGGATTTGTAGAGAAGGTTTCAAGGATTGTAGAGAAGTACGAAGCCGCAACAAGGCTTCGGCAGACAAAAGCAGCAGGAACTACCAAGGTCAACCAACCTGGAGGGTTTCAACGTGAGTGAACAAGACACGACTGCGGTTCTTTCCCCTATTTCGGGGCGGGCTGAGGAGAATGAACCAGACTCCCAGTCTGCACCAGCAAACAGCGCTTCGGGTGGCTCAAGCCTACCTAGCGTGCAAGCTAAAGCCTCTCTCATCACCCCGGAGCGGAAACGACCGGGGAAGCTGAGTGAGGCAAAACGTTTCAAGATCTTTTGCGGATCTGCCAATCCCGCGTTGAGCGAAGAGATCTGCAAGTTCGTCGGTGTGCCGCTGGGCGAGACCCGGTTGCAGAGATTCTCCGACGGCGAGGTGCACTTTCAGTTGCTGGAGAATGTTCGCGGAGCGGATGTTTTTCTGGTGCAGCCTACGTGCTTTCCGGTGGATCAGCATCTTGTTGAGTTGCTGATCATGATGGACGCGCTGAAGCGCGCCTCGGCTGGAAGGATCACGGTTGTGATTCCGTACTACGGCTATGCGAGGCAGGATCGAAAAGACCGGCCGCGTGTGGCGATTACATCGAAGCTGGTCGCTGATTTGTTGACCACCGCGGGCGCGAACCGAGCGCTGCTGGTCGATCTTCATGCGGCGCAGATTCAGGGCTTCTTCAATATTCCGGTCGACCATCTGTTTGCCAGCCCGGTGCTGGTGGGGTACTTCCGGGATTTGAACCTGCCGAACCTTACGGTGGTTTCACCGGATGCGGGAGGCGTGGAGCGGGCGAGATTCTTCGCCAAGAAATTGGAAGTTCCTTTGGCCATCGTTGATAAGCGGCGAACCGATATCAACGTGACCGAGGTGATGAATGTGATCGGGGATGTGAAGGGCCGGACGTGCCTGATCCTCGACGACATTATCGATACTGCCGGGACGTTGGTAAAGACGGCAGAGGCGCTGCTGGAGCAGGGCGCGGAAAAGGTTTATGCGTGCGCTTCGCATGCGGTGCTGTCGGGCCCCGCGGTGGAGCGGATTGCAAGTTCACGGCTGGAGCAGGTGGTCGTGACGAATACGATTCCGTTGCGTGAAGATGCGCAGCGGGTGAAGAAGATCAAGGTGCTCTCGATTGCGGGCCTGCTGGGCCGGGCGATCGAGAGTATTCATATGGAGACCAGCGTAAGTACGCTGTTCAACTAAAGGCAGGGGCTAGGGATTAGGGACTAGCGAGCCAAGGCGAAGGATCAACAGCGGCTTATGTCGCAAAGGGAGCGGATAGACTCCGTGCCCGAAAGGAAGATGGAATAATGGCTTCAACGACTTTTGACGCAGTAGTAGCGACACCTCGTACGGGCAAGTTCAACAAGAACCATGCACGGCGCGTTCGCGTGGCTGGCAAGATTCCCGCTGTGGTGTATGGCGCGGGGCAGGACGCGGTTGCCGTGACGGTTGACCCGAAGGTGATCACGAAGATTCTGCACTCGGACTCCGGGCACAATACGATTTTTGATTTGAACGTTGAAGGCGCTTCGCTGGTGAAGGCGATGATCGTGGACTGGCAGAACGAGCCGATCAAGGGCCATCTGCTGCACATCGACCTGAAGCGGATTGCGATGGACAAGATGATGCGCGTGTCGGTGCCGATCCAACTGGTTGGCGTACCGGTGGGCGTGAAGGCGCAGGGCGGAATCCTGGAGCATGTGCTGCGTGAGGTCGAGATCGAGTGCTTGCCGAACGACATTCCGAGCCACCTTGATGTCGATGTTTCCAATTTGGAGTTGAACAGCGCGATCCACGTCTCGGACCTGCCGCACTCGGGCAGCATCAAGTTCCTGGGCGAAGAGGGCGCGACGGTTGCGCACGTCACTTCCGTGAAGGAAGAGGCTCCTGCCGAGGTGGTTGCCGCCGCGGTTGAACCAGAGGTCGCGAAGAAGGGCAAGACGGACGCACCTGCTGCAGCACCTGCGGCCGATGCCAAGGATGCCAAGAAGAAGTAATTTTGCGTGGCCTGCGGATGTCCTGATGGATGTCCGCAGGCTGCGTCAGTTTGTGGAGTGGTTTGCAGGATGTTGGTTGGGAAGGAAAGAGCGGCGTGAAGCTGATTGTCGGGCTCGGTAACCCCGGTATCGAATATCAGTTCACCCCACACAACGCCGGGTTTCTGGCGTTGGACCGGATCGCGGAGGAGTGCGGTGTGGTGCTTACCAATCGACGGGGCCGGGCATTGACGGCGAGGGCGAGGCTGGCGGGAGAAGATGTTCTGCTGGCGAAGCCGGAGACGTTTATGAATTTGAGCGGGCTTTCGGTAGCCGCGCTGATTCAAGAGTTTGAGATCGCCGATGCGTCGCGGGACATGATTGTTCTGTATGACGAGCTGGCGATTCCGCTGGGCACGATTCGGATACGCGAGCGTGGATCGGCGGGCGGGCATAACGGGGTGAAGTCGATCTCGGGAACGCTTGGTACAGAGGAGTGGATTCGAGTCCGCATTGGCGTTGGGAAGCCGGCGCTGGCGGATGGAAGAGAAGTGAAGGCGGGTGGCAAGGATTATCTGCTGTCGCCGATGCGCAAGCAGGAGCTTGCGGTGCTGGATGAGGTGCTCGACCGGGCGCGAAGTGCGGTCGAGGTGGTGCTGACGAAGGGTGTCGGCGCTGCGATGAACGAGTTCAACCGTCTTGTAAAAGACGGGGATAGTAAAGATGACGCAGTTTGAGCGGTAGTTTTATCAACGGATTTTTCCAAACCGGACTGACATAAGACACGTCAGGACGGTGCGAAGCAGAACTTCGCAGAAAGAAGTAAACGAATGAATCGTACCTACGAAATCATGTTCATCGTCCGCCCGGATGTTGAAGAAGCAGACCTCGACAAGCTGATTGAAGGCTTCTCCGCGCACGTCGTCACCGGTGGTGGCGAGGTGAAGAATGTTGAGAAGATGGGCCGCCGCCGGCTCGCGTACACCGTGCGGAAGTTCAATGACGGCTTCTACGTGCTACTAAATGTCGCTCTGCCGGGCTCGCAGATCGCCGAGATCGAGCGCCGTCTGCGCGTCTCCGAGCCGGTCATCAAGTTCATCACGGTTCGCATGGACGAAGAAGAGAAGCGTCTGGCGAAGGTGAAGGCTCTGCGCGACTCGAAGGTAAAGCGTAGCGCACAGCCGAGCGCCGCTCCTGTGCAGCAAGCTGCACCGGCTGCTGCTTCTGTCGCCGAAGCTGCTGCTGAGTCGCCGGTTGCCGAGACGTCCGATGCCGCTGAAGCTTCTGAGCCGGTTGCGACGGAAGCGCCTGCCGAGACTGTCTCCGCAGCGGTCTAACTTTCGACCTGCTAAAGATTGCGATGGCGGGGTTGATATCCGTATCGCGTAACGCACGATGAATTGCCGCAACCTGCTTCCGATTGGCTGTAAGTTTGGCCGGTCGTTTCAGAGACACCAGAGCGTGTCTGGAGCAGGGGAAGGCGTAACGCATTCGAAAGGAAATTGAACATGGCTGATGAAACGAATAGCACTTCTTCTGAGCAGCAGGCTCCTCCCGCGCACACCCCCCGTCCGGCGTATGCCGGTCCTGGCGGCGGTGGCGCACGTCCTCCGCGTCCCGCGGGCCCTGGTGGTCCTGGCGGCCGCAAGTTCTTCCGACGCAAGAAGGTCTGCAAGTTCTGCACGGAGAAGATCGACGCGATCTCGTACCGCGACGTTCGCCTGCTGCAGGGCTTTGTGGCGGAGCGCGGCAAGATCGTTCCTCGCCGTCTGTCGGGCGTATGCACACGGCACCAGCGCAGGCTGAGCCTGGCGATCAAGCAGTCGCGCAATATCGCGCTGCTGGCGTTCGCTGCACGCTTCTAACTTTGGCGGAGCACGGCGCTGAAGCAGCGCCGTACTCTTGCCCACGAGATTGGTAAGAACGGCCCGCGAAGGGCGCGATTCGGAAATCTGGAGAAACTGCAATGGAAGTCATCCTGAAAGAAGATGTAAACAAGCTTGGACATCGTGGCGATGTCGTGAAGGTCGCCGACGGTTACGGGCGCAACTATCTGCTGCCAGGTAAGCTGGCGATTGAAGCGACTACGGCGAACAAGGCCGTGATCGAGCAGATGAAGGCCTCCGCTGTACGCAAGACGGCGAAGGAGAAGACTGCCGCCGAGGCTCTGGCGACGCAGTTGAACGAGGTTGAGCTGGTATTCGAGCGCAAGGTCGGCGAGAACGAGCATCTGTTCGGCTCGGTGACTTCGGGCGATATCGCACAGCAGCTCGAGGCGAAGGGCTTCACGATCGACCGGCGGAAGATCTCGCTGGAAGAGCCGTTGAAGACCATCGGCGAGTACCATGTTCCGGTGAAGCTGCATCGCGAGGTCACCAGCCACGTCAAGGTGACGGTGAAGGGCGATCAGCCGGAGGAGGCTGCTCCGGCCGCTTAGTTTTTGGTTTTTGTTGGATGAAGACGCGTTGCCCTGCCTGGGGTTTTTGGGTGGGGTGGCGCGTTTTTGTTTCGGCCGAGCTATGAGGTTGTTTTGCTGCAACTCAATCTCAGGGAAGCGGATGAAATTTTAGATCTGGGAGCGGAAAGTCCTTACGGTTGTCGGTCATTAATGTCAATTCATGTTCGAGGGCTGTCGCTGCCACGATCATGTCCGCCAAGGAGAGAGTTTGACCCTTCCGAGCCCATGCGTTCTTGAGGGAGCCTGCCCGGCGCGCAATCTTTGCGGTTATGGGATAACAATCGAGGCTGGACAGGAAGGCCTCGGTTTTTGTTTCTTCAGCTGGACGCATACCTGCATAGACCTCTGCGATGTTGATCGTCGCCGTCGCCAGGGTATGGCCACCTGAAATCAATTCTGTTAGCAATGGACGCCGATTTTGGCGTGCGCGAAGTGCGTCGATCAGAACGTTAGTATCCAACAAAAGAATCATCTTGCCTATTTTTTCGACGTTGCTTGAGGGGTGCGTACTTCGCTTTCAGCTCGAATGCTCTTTACCCATGCCTTGGTCCCGGCCACTAGTTCAGGATGGTCCCGTTCGTTCCAAGCAGGCTGATCGTCCTGCAAAAATGAGAGCAGTCGGCGGCGTCGCAGCTCGGCCCGCGCCGTTTCTACCAAAAAAGCGCTACGGCCACGAGGACCGACGGCTTGATCGATTTCTTCGACCAGATCCTGAGGTAAAACGATATGTGCTCTTTGTGATCCCATAGAAAAGTCCCATACCTAGTGTGCCATAGATCAACGCTCTCGGAAAACGGTCGGGCTTTGCCCGATACCCCACCCTATTTGCGATGAAGCTGCAAAAAGGATGGGGCACCCGGATTTGTGGTTAGTCCATTAGTTTGCGGGTTAGGTAGGTGAATTGGGTGGCGAAGGTGTTTGCGGTTTGTTTGAGGTCGGCTCCGGCGCCGTGGCCACCTTCGATGATTTCCTGGTAGAAGAAGGGCTTGTGGAGCTCTTCGAGGCGGGCGGCGAATTTTCGGGCGTGGACGGGGCCGACGCGGTCGTCCTTGGTGGTGGTGAAGATGAGGGGCTCGGGGTAGTGGGCGTCAGGTTTGAGCTGGTGGTAGGGGGAGATGGAGGCGAGGAAGGTGCGTTCGTCGGGGTTGGAGACGGAGCCGTATTCGCCGACCCAGGAGGCACCGGCGGCGATGTGTTCGAAGCGGAGCATGTCCAGCAGGGGGACTTGGATGACGATGGCGTTGTAGAGCTCGGGGTGCTGGGTCATCTGGACGCCCATGAGGAGTCCGCCGTTGGAGCCGCCGACGATGCCGAGACGGCGGGGCGAGGTGATCTTACGGGTGATGAGGTCCTGGGAGACGGCGGTGAAGTCGTCGTAGATGCGCTGGCGGTGGGTCTTGAGGCCGGCCTCGTGCCAGGCGGGGCCGAACTCGCCGCCGCCGCGGATGTTGGCGAGGACGTAGACGCCGCCGCGCTCGAGCCAGAGCTTGCCGGTGGTGCCGGAGTAGGTTGGGGTTCGGGAGACCTGGAAGCCGCCGTATGCGGAGATGAGGGTGGGGTTGGAGCCGTCGTAGACGATGTTCTTGCGGTGGACGACGAAGTAGGGAACCCGGGTGCCGTCCTTGGAGGTGGCGAAGAGCTGTTCGACGATGTCTTTGGAGGCGTCGAACTGGGGTGGGGTGGACTTGGCTTCTTTGAGGGACTGGGTGGCGGCGTCGCCGAGAAGGAGCGAGGAGGGCGTGAGGAAGCTGGTGACGCCGAGGAAGAACTGGTCGTTGACGGTGTCGGTGGAGACGATGCCGACGGTCTGGTTGTCGGGGACTGTGAGCTTGTGAGGCGACCAGGATCCGTCGGCGGCGCGGCTGTAGGTGTAGGCGCGGCCCTGGACGTTTTCGAGGGTGACGAGGAGGAGATGGTTGCGGGTGACTCCGACCTCCTGGACGAACTCGGTGGGAGTGGGGGTGAAGATGGTGGTGGGCTTGAGGTGTTGAGGGTCTTTGGTTACGGCGGCGAGGTCGAGGGAGACGACGGCGCCCTGAGCGAAGGTGGTGGTGTGGCCTTCGGGTGTCCAGGCCTCATTCAGGGAGACGATGAGGTGACCGTGGAGGAGGCCCTCGATGTCGGATTTGCCGGGGAGAGCCAGTTGGACGGGGCCGGTGGGGGTGAGGAGGGAGAGCTCGCTATTGAAGAAGTCGAGGCCGCGGCTGAGGATGGTGGCGGTGTGGCCCTGGGCGTCGTGGAGGGTCTGGATACGGACGCTGACGTCGTTCTCGGTGCCGCGATAGATCTCCTTGGCGGAGTCGAGGGGCTGGCCGCGTTTGAGGAGCTTGACGATGAAGGGGTAGCCGGACTTGGTCATTGAGCCGGCGCCCCAGTCACGGGCTACGAGGAGGGTGTCCTGGTCGAGCCAGTCGACGTTCTGTTTGGAGCGGGGGAGGTTGAAGCCGTTGGGGACGAAGGCGCCGGTCTTGAGGTCGAACTCGCGGAGTGTGTCGGCGTCTTCGCCTCCGGCGGAGAGGGAGACGAGGCAGAGGCGGTCGTAGGGATAGAGGCAGGTGAGTCCGTGCTGGACCCAGCTCTGGTTGTCGGCTTTGGCGAGGGCGTCGTAGTCGAGGACGGTGTGCCATTTGGGGGTGGGCGTGAGGTAGTCGGAGAGCGTGGTGCGGCGGAGGATGCCGCGGACGTGGTGGGCGTCCTGCCAGGAGTTGTAAACGAGGCCCTCATGGAGGTCGGGCGAGGGGAGACGGTCGGGGGATTCTAGGACTTTGAGGGCGCTGGCGGCGAGGGAGGCGAAGCGGGGGTCGGCTTCGAGGATCTTGGCGGAGCGCTCGTTTTCGGACCTGACCCAAGCCATGGAGCGCTCGCCGGAGACGTCTTCGAGCCATTGATATTTATCTGCCGGGATGGGGGCGGCATGAGCGGAGGTTTGCTGCGAGGACATGAGAACTCCTGTGGTTCCTAGGCTTGAGGAGAGGAATAGGACGACGGTGCTCAGGTGAAGAGGACGCATGGTGGGTCTCCTATAGGGTGAGAACCGCTGCATGGGAGCGAGCTACTCGTATTTGAGGGTCTGCACGGGATCGAAACGGGCGGCGCGGTTTGCGGGGATGGTGCCGAAGACGACTCCAACAACGACGGCAGTTCCGAGCGCGATGACCGCGGACCAATAATCGATTGGGATTGCAAAGGGGGTAAAGATGCGGATGGAGAGGGGAATGGCGAGGCCAAGGATCGTTCCAACGAGGCCTCCGCTCAGGGAGAGGAAGACGGCTTCGGTGAGGAACTGGAGGCGAATCTCGAGGGTGGTGGCGCCGAGGGCCTTGCGAATGCCGATCTCGCGGGTGCGGGACTGGACGTTGGCGAGCATGGAGTTCATGATGCCGACGCCGGAGACGATGAGGGTGATGAAGGCGGCGAGGATGAGGACGAGGGTAAGCATGTCGGCGATGCGGGCCATGACGCTCAAGATCCCGGACATGATGAAGGCGTTGTAGACGGAGGTGGGGTGGTGGCGGCTCTTAATCAGAGCGAGAATCCTCTTGGAGGCGGGGAGGACATCCTTGGCGTCCTTGGTGGAGAAGAAGATCTCTTTGACGGTGTCGGTGCCGGTGAAGTAGCGTGCGACGGAGTAGGGGATAAGGATGGTCTGGTCGCTTAGCTCGGATTGACCGAAGGTATCGATGCGCATCTCGGCGACGCCGATGATCTCGAAGGGAATGCCTTTGACGCTGATGGTGTGGCCTATGGCGGCGGCGGGAGTGCCGAAGATGACCTTGGCGAAGGGAGTCACGATGACTCCTACCTTCGCGTGGGAGGAGGCGTCCTGGTCATCGAAGAAGCGGCCGGCGACGACCTTTAGGTTACGAATGTCTTTGTATTCGGGGGAGACGCCGAGCAGCATGGTGTCTTTGGTGACGCCGTTGGGGATGCTGATGCTGTCGTGGGTCTCGAGCATGGGCGAGGAGGCGGTGATGCTGGGAACCTGCTCCAGGACGGCTGTCATGTCCTCGCGGGTCATGTAGTCGGGGCTGGTGGTGTTGTCGGGCCCGGCGACGCTGCCGCCGGAGAACTGCATCTCGATCATGTTCGGTGCGATGGAGGAGAGCAGATCCAAGGCAAACTGCTTGCCGGTGAGACCGACGGTGACGACGAGAACGATGGAGGCGGAGCCGATGACCATGCCGAGCATGGTAAGAAGAAAGCGGACCTTGCTGGCGCGGAAGCTGTCGATGGCAAGCTTGACGACCTCGCTGTAGACCATGGTGGAGCGAGCACTGGCGAGGGTGCGATCGAAGGAGGTGGCTTTCGCGTCTTTCTGGAGTTCGGTAACAGCCATAACTTGTTAGATTAGACGCCTTTTCCGCGCGGAATGGTGCGATTTTTGCCGCCAGCGGCTCCTAAAGGGCGGTGGGGAGGCTTTTGGTGTCTTTATGCCTTCTTTATTCCGTGGGTGGCAGGCTAAGTGTATGAGAAGTAAGAGAAGGCAGATAGCGACCTGGGGTGCGGATCAGGGCGACCGCATCGAGGGGGATGCGGTGGCGTCGCCGGAGGGCGGGAGCTCGTTCGTCGCGGGACTGCTTTATGCTTTGCTCTTTCCGGTGCTAGTGGGGGCGCTGATTGTGGGCTGTCTGGTTCCGCAGCGAGGCGGGTCTTCAATTACGGGCAGGTTTGGGTTGCCGGAGGTGGTTCTGGCTGCTCTTGCGGTGGGAGCCGTGGTGGTGCTGGTTGGGGTTCTGGTGATGATTGTGGTCTTTCATCTTCGATCCGGCGAGAAGGCGGAGGCTACGTGCGGTTGTGGCGATCGTGATTCGGTGGAGAGCCAATGAGGGAGCGTGGAGGTCAGCAGGCGAGCCGGTTGGGGAGGGGCAAGAGGTTCTTCTTGCTGTTCGTTGGGAAGAGGCTGCCGCCGTCACATGCCGCGATGCCGGAGAAGAGCGAGCCGGAGGCGGAGACGTTTCTGCTTGCGGTGATGGGTGCTACGGTTTTGGTTTTGGTGGTGGTCTTGTATGCGTGGTTGCGGGGAAGAGTCTAGGCAGCTTGCTTGAGGCGGATTTTTTAGACCTGGGCGAGGCCGCCGTCGATGGCGATGTCGGAGCCGGACATGTAGCTGCTGTCGTCGGAGGCTAGAAAGACTACGGCCTTGGCGATCTCTTCCGAGGTGCCCAGGCGGTGCATCGGCATGGTGGTAGCGAGCCTCTTGTTTACCTGCTCGATCTGCTCGTCGGTGAGGTTGTGGGTCTTGAGGATTGGCGTATCGATGTACCCGCCGCTGACGACGTTGACACGGATTCCGCGATCGGAGAGTTCGGTTGTCCATGTGCGCGCGAAGGAGCGGACCGCGGCTTTGCTCGCGGCGTTCACGGTCATTCCGGAAACGCCTTTGACCGCGGCGACCGAGGAATTCAATATGATCGAACTCCCTGGACCCATGAGGGGAAGGGCTTTCTGGACGGTGAAGAGGACTCCGCGCACGTTGGTGTCGAAGGCCAGATCGTAGTTCTGCTCGGTGAGCTTGTCGAGAGTTGCGTGCTGATTGGTGATGCCCGCGTTGGCGAAGAGAATGTCGATGCGCCCTTTCTCTGCGGAGATCTGCGCGTAGAGACGATCCAAGTTGGCTAAGTTGGTTACGTCTCCCTGTACTGCTGTTACGTTTTTTCCGATCAGCGCTACCGCCGCATCGAGCTCTCTCTGCCGGCGTCCGGTGATGTAGACGTAGGCCCCTTCGGCGACGAAGTATGCGGCTGTTGTAAGCCCGATGCCGCTGTTGCCGCCGGTGATGACTGCTATTTTTCCTGCCAGTTTGCTCAAGCGACTCTCCTCACAGTTTTGGAAGATGAGCTTTCATAGCAAACATGATTGCTATCATGTTTGCCATATGCCAAGCATGATCTATAACATGAATAATGTCAAGGACTGAGAGAACGGAGGAAGATCATGCGATATCCAGCGTCAGAGACTGCTGAAAAACACACACGCATTTTGCAGGAGGCGTCGCGGCTGTTCCGTGAGCGGGGCTTCTCGGGTGTCAGCCTGAGCGAGATTATGAAGGCAACGGGATTGACGCATGGGCCGTTCTACAATCACTTCTCTTCCAAAGAGGCTCTGATGGCAGAGAGCACCGAGTACGCTATGCGCGTGTCGCTCGAAGGCCTAGAGAAGGTTGGTAACTCTCCTGAGATAGATGCCGTTCATTTGGATCGGTATCTCAGTACGTATCACCGTGACAATCCGGGCAAGGGTTGCAGCATGGCGGCACTAGCCGCTGAGATTTGCAGGGAGCCTGCGGTTCAGGGCCCGTTCACGACACAGGTGAAGGCCGTGATCGAAAAGATGGCGACCTATCTTCCCTGGCGCTCCAAGCGGACGGCGCGCGCGGATTCGATTCGGCGGCTCTCTGCGGTTGTGGGTGCGGTGATTTTGTCCCGGGCGGTGAATGATGATGCACTGTCCGATGAGATTCTGCGAGAGGTGCGGAAGGGGTTTGTGTAGAGGTTTTGTTATTGATTGAGGTGTTGTTCGGTGAGCGCTTCCAGCCCTTCTATGGCTGGAAGCGGTAGCCTACGTAGTTTTCGGTGAGGAGATAGCGGGGGGTTGCGGGGTCGGCTTCTAGCTTGCGGCGGAGTTGGCTGATGTAGGTTCGCAGGTACTCGCGTTCGTCGCCGTACTCGGCTCCCCAGATGGTGGAGAGGAGACGATGGTGGGTGAGGGGCTTGCCAGCGTTCTGCATGAGTAGATGGAGGAGACCGAACTCCTTGGGGGTGAGGTGGATGTCCTTCGAGTGCTTCATGACGCGATATCCGACGGGGTCGAGAGTGATCTCTCCTACCTGCAGGGTGCGGTCGGCATCCTCGTTGAGGACGCGGGTTCTGCGAAGCGCGGCTCGGATGCGGGCGGCGAGCTCGGATAGCTGGAAGGGCTTGGTGACGTAGTCGTCGGCGCCTGCGTCCAAGGCGGCTACCTTATCTTCTTCGCTGTCGCGAACGGTGAGCACGATGATGGGAAGCGAGGGGTGGGCTTCGCGAATCTTTCTGCAGGCGGCCATGCCGCCCATACCGGGCATGTTGAGATCGAGGAGAACGACGTCGTAGTGGCCGTTGCGAAGTTCGGCGATGCCGTACTCGCCGGTAGAGGCCTCCTGGATGGTGAGGCCGACGGCTTGAAGGGTGCTGCGCAGACTGTGACGGAGGGCGGAGTCGTCCTCGATGATGAGTACTGAGCCTGGAGTCTGAGTCATGGAGTATCTCCTGTGAGGGGAAGTGCGATGTGGAAGGTGGTGCCGGTTGCGGGATCGCTTTCGGCCCAGATACGGCCGCCATGGGCTTCTACGGCGCGCAGGGAGGCGGAGAGTCCTACGCCGGTGCCGGAGGCGCGGTGTTCGACGGCGCGGCTGCGGTAGAAGCGACGAAAGATCAGCTCGCGCTCTTCGGCTGGGATGTATGAGCCTTGGTTGTGAATGGAGACGGTGACGGTCTCCGGAGTGAAGGCGGTGGAGACCAGCACCTCGGTGCTGGATGGGCTGTATTTCAGTGCGTTTTCGAGGACCTGCAAGAATGCCATGCTGAGGAGCTCGGGGTCGGCTTGGATGCGTTGGCTTTGGTGGGTGAGGTTGGTGCGAAGGCGCGTGGGATCGAGTTCGGGGCCTATCTCGCTGGATGTGGTGTTCAAAAGTTCGGTGAGGTTGATGGGAGCGCGGTGGAGTTTTAGCTCGTGGAGTTCGAGGCGGTTGGTGCGGAGCAGTTTGTCGGTGAGGGCGGAGAGGCGGGAGGTTTGGCCGTCGATGAGGTCGACGAGCTCGCGCTGGATGGGGGTGAGGCCGCCGATCTCGATGAGGCCAGCGCTGGAGATGGCGATGGTGGTGAGAGGTGTCTTGGCGGCGTGGGCCAGGCCGTCGAGTACGGCAGAGCGTAGCTGCTCGGAGAACTTGTCGGACTCTGCGAGGACTTCGGCTTTGAGGGCGCGGGCGCGTTCCAATGTGGAGGCTACCAGGTTGGCGATGGCGCTGACGGCGAGGGGATCGAGTTGGTGACCGCATAGAACGATCGCGCCGATGGGGCGGGCGGCGAAGTGGAGGATGCGGACGGAGTCGGGTCTGTGGTCGAGATCGAAGTTGCTTCGGGCCATGAAGGCGGCGCGCAGGGTCTCCCGGGTGTCTCCTGCGTTGCCGCTGAAGGAGAAGGTTTCGGTGGATGCGTTCCAGATGCCGACTCCACTGAGGTGGAAGGCCTGTTCGACGAGCATGCAGAGTGGGAGGCCGATTGGGGCTCGCCAGTCGAGGAGATGGGCGTCGCAGGAGAGTTGATAGAGCAGGCGTTGTTGCTGCTCTTGCTGTTTGAGGGCGCGGCCGGTGCGCTGGACCTTATTGGAGAGGTGGCTGGCGAGGAGCGAGACGCAGGCGAAGCTGGAGAGCGCGGTGATGTCCTGCATGGAGGTGACGCGCAGAGCGTACATGGGCTCGGTGCAGAAGAAGTCCAGGCATACGGTTGCGCAGAGGGAGGCTATGACGGCAGCGGCAAATCCGAGGCGCCATGCGACGACGAGCGCACAGAGAAGGTAGATGGGGATAGTCGTCGCGAGGCCGAGGGGGTGATGGATGCCGGTTGCGCCAAAGGCGATCATCGCCGCACAGGCGAGGGCGGTTCCGAGGACGGATTTGGTTCGGGAGTAGATCGCGTTCCCTCTTGGCTCTGAGGTCAGGATAGAGGGCGCGACATAAAGAAACTGTAATGATGCGTAGGCCAGGAGTACTACGATCTTTAGGCCTTCTTGAGGGGTTTCATCGTGAAATCGAAGTTACCGGCCAGCCCGGAATGGAGATAGTATGAACACCTTTGGAGGGTTTTTCCCAGTAGATGCCTGTAGGAGAAGCAAGGGGTCGTTGCAACGGCTCGTTGGACATCTTCTCTATGGATTTTGTTTTGTCCTGTTGGCGCATGCTTGCTTTGCGCAGTCCACCTTTGGAACGGTTCGAGGCACTGTACAGGATTCGAGTGGAGCCGCGATTCCAGGCGCCACGGTGACCGTGCACTCGATCACCGAGAGCACAGACCGCTCGGTTACGACGGACGATGCGGGGCAGTTCGATGTCGAGAATCTGAAGCCAGGCAGCTACAGTGTCATGGTGCAGCGGGATGGATTCGGCAAGGCACTGGTTCCGTCGGTTTTGCTTGCGGCTCGGCAGGAGCTGCGTCTCCCGATGACGCTTAAAGTAGCGACGGATAACACCACGGTCGAGGTGGTGGCGCAGTCGACAGGGATCAACACAGAGAATGGCGTGATCGCCGATGAGAAGAGCAATATACAGATCACGCAGTTGCCGCTGAATAATCGCGCGACGACGACTAGTCCGCTGGGTGCGCTGACGCTTTCGCCGAATGTGCAGCAGGATAGCCAAGGCAATCTTTCTATAGGCGGCGCGAGCTCCTCGATGGTGAACTTCTCGGTGGATGGTATATCCACTGCAAACGTGAGGCAGAATGGAGCGCTGCAGGATGCCTATCCTTCACAGGAGGGAATCTCAGCGGTCAAGGTCACGGCGTTCAACAACAGCGCAGAGTTTTCGCAGGTTGGCGATGTGACGTTTGTTACGAAGGGCGGAGGGAATCAGTTTCACGGGAGCGTATTTGAGTATCTGCAGAACGATGCTCTGGATGCTTCGCCGTATGGATTTAGCGGCAAGGCTCCGAAGCGCTTCAACACGTTTGGCGGTTCGCTGGGTGGTCCTGTGGTGTTGCCGAAGTTATATAACGGCCACGACCATACTTTCTTCTTTGCTACTTATGAGGCGAACCGGCGCACCACGTCCGTGGCACAGCAGTTTCTGGTGCCGACGGTGGCGGAGCGCAATGGCGATCTGACTGCATTGGGTGGAGGGATTATTCCTGCTTCGCAGATCAATCCTACGGCGAAGGCGCTGCTGGCGTTCTATCCGCTGCCTAACGTGGCGGGGCAATCGAATATCAACTATGAGAACTTCCAGAGCACGCCAGCCTCGACGGATGGTGCGGATGTGCGCATCGACCAAACGGTCAATGCCAAGCAATCGGTATATGCGCGTTTCAGCAGGAAGAACATTACGTCGGATGTGGCGAATCCCTTTCTGCCTAACGATGAAGATAGCATTCACAATCGCAGCTTTCTGGTCTCTTATACGTACAGCATTACCCCGAGGCTGTTGAATGAGTTTCGTTTCGGCTTCACGAATGTGATCACCAATGTGAACTTCCCGATCGAAGGCGCGGATGCACTTACGCAGCTCGGATTGACCGGGGTGGATATTAGTCAGCACCCGACCACCCATGCCTTCCCCACGTTCAACTTCAGCAGTGGTACGGGCTTTACGCCGATCGGGCGGGACAAGACGGGAGTTACAAAGTCCAAGACACTACAGCTCACCGACAATGTTACGTTTTCGTGGGGCAAGCACACGATCAAAGGTGGAATTGATGTGCGTCGGGTTAGGTACCAGGATACTGAACTGTTCCTGCCGTCGGATGACTTCGGTCAGTTTACGTTTGGGCCTACTGTGACGGGCAATACGTTTGGCGACTTTTTGAACGGTACTCCGACGACGTTGTTCTTTGCTGTATCGAGCCCTGATGTTGCCGGGACCGCGTGGCAGTACAGCTTGTTTGCTCAGGATGAGTACCAGGTTAGCCGCAGGCTGACGTTGAGCTACGGGCTGCGCTGGCAGGTGTTGCCGGGCTTTACGGGTGACGGAGGAAACTTCGCGAACTTCGATCAGCGGACGAACTCGATCGTGGTTCCGGATGCGTTGTCGGGCTATCTGCAGCAGAATAATCTGCAGGGTTCGAACCTGGCGTTTCAGCAGTCCTTCAATGCCTGCAATCTGGGGAATAACTCGCTGCCATGCACGAACTATGTGACGGCCAGCCAGGATAAACTTCCACAGTCTTTGCGTAAGACTTATAAAGGTAATTTCCAGCCGCGTGTGTCGCTGGCGTACCGTCCGTTCAGCGATACGAAGACAGTGGTGCGGGCGGGCTTCGGTATATTCACGATGACCAACCTGGGGCCGTTGTCGTTCAACAATAGCGGCAACCCTACTTCGAATCTGCATACGTATACGAACTGCACTCCGGGCGCTCAAGGATGCACGCAACCACTGATCCAGTTTCCGAATACTGCGCCGGCTAGTACGACGACGCAGATTGGAGGTGGCAGCCTGGATCAGGGAGTGGATCCAAACTATCGCGATCCTCAGTCGAACCAGTGGAATCTGACGGTTGAGCGGCAGCTTACGAGGAACGATACGTTCCGCGCGAGTTACGTCGGAATGCATACTTACAGGCTGAATATTACGGAGGATCTGAATCAGATTCCTGCGAGCACGACGCCGTTCCAGACGACTGCGGCTAGTCCTTTTGTTGATCCGCGGGCGCCGTATCCGAACTGGTTTGAGTTATTCAGCACCTTCAATGCGGGCACGCAGAACTATAGTGCGCTCGAGCTTGAAGTTACGCATGCGCCTTCGCATGGGCTCTACTTTGACGCGGCTTATACGCTGGCGAAGAATTTGGCGGACAACCAGGGAGATACACCGACGGTCTTTGCCGGTGAGGTGAACTATGGTGTGCCAATTACGGACCGCTTCAATGTTTCGCGGAACTATGGCAATGTCTCGGGGACGCGTCACAATCGCGCATTGATCTCAGGGGCCTATCAGCTACCGTTCGGACCGGGGAGGCACTATCTGACGTCGGGATGGATGAGCCAGGTGTTGGGAGGATGGGAGTTGAATACTGTCTCGCTGCTGGAGACCGGACCTTGGCTGACTCCGAGTATCAGCCCGGGCGGCAGCCATATCGATACGCCCGGTGGACCCGCCATTGCGAACGACCAATCGAACACTAACGTCACGAATCGTGGTGCTACGTTGCGGCCGGATGTCGTCTCGCAGAATTTTTCCAAAGGGCAGACACGAGATCATTTCTTCAACCTGGCGGCGTTTACTCCGACTCCGCAAGGGGCGGGGAGGTTCGGCAATGCGGGGGTCGGTATCCTGCAAGGGCCGGGAACGGTTGCGGTGAGCCTAGGTACGGCGAAGGTCTTTCGCGTGAATGAGCGGGTTCGAGTGCGATTCGAGTCCAGCTTCTCGAACGTGTTGAATCATACGAACTTTGCACCGCCTCCCACGCAGATCGACAGTCCTACGACGTTCGGTGTTTTGAGCGCTCCGCAGACTGCTGAAAATGCAGGGAATCGAACGGGGCAAGCTGCACTGCGGGTAGATTTCTAGGCTTCGCAGGCTACATGTATTCCTTGAACAACATCTAAGCGGGCGGGGCTTCGGCTCCGCCCTCTCTTTTTCGAACTCGTTATAGGTTCTTTACTACTTACTTATACGGCGGAGAATAGGCTCTCGATTGGCGCATTGCGGTTTGGAATTGAACTGCAGTTCGTTACGGAGAATCTATGAAACGAATCAATTACAACTTACTTAATCCACTTACCTTTGTCGCAATCTTCTTACTATTGAGTTCTCTGGCCTACAGCCAGTCGCAAGATATTCCTTCCGAGCAGATCTCCGCGACTGTAAATACTCCCTACCTTTTTGGTACTTCGACGTTTCGTTCTTCTGCTCTGCCAGTCGATCCAATACAGAGACAGGGAGCTGGCGCTCCTTCCGAGCAGCCTACGCCTGATCTTCAGGGTGGCAACTTCTTTCAGAGACTGGGCCGCTTTTATGGGCAGGACTGGAAGGGAACTTTGCCATCTGCCCCTACCCCTGTACGCCGCAGCCTGGAAGCTCCATTAGATTCTCCTCCGTTTCCTAATGCGGACTGGGGCTATGGCGGATCGCCTGCGATCGGTACTCCGGATGGCAATGTTTATCCGCTGATGACCGCGCTGAAGCTGCAGAATCATCGGACGAAGATCTATGGCTGGATCGCTCCTAGCTTCAATGTAAGCACCTCGGATAAGAACAATTTTCCGGTGTCTTATGACATCTTTCCTAATAGCGTTGTTCTGAACCAGGCGGTGGTGTATCTAGAGCGGCTCCCGGATACGGTGCAGAAGAGCCACTTCGATTTTGGATATCATCTGACTGCGTTTTATGGGAATGACTATCGCTTTACGACGGCGAAGGACTACTTTAGCCAGCAACTGCTGCAGAAGAATCGCCGCTATGGGTTCGATCCTGTGCTGGAGTATGTAGACTTCTATTTCCCGGTGAAAGAAGGCCTGAATATTAGGGTTGGACGCTTTCTTTCCGTGCCGGGAATTGAGGCGCAGCTCGCTCCGAATAACTACAATATGACTCACTCATTGCTTTATACGATTGATCCATTTACAGATACGGGAGTTATCGGAACGCTGAAGCTCAGCAAGCAGTGGATCGTGCAATTAGGACTATCCGCCGGGCATGATGTGGCGCCGTGGTCGGATGATCGCAAGCCTTCACTTATTGCTTGCCTGAGCTATTCGACGAAGAGCAACCACGATAACTTCTATGCGTGCGCGAATGGCATCAACGACGGTAAGTACGCCTATAACAATCTGCAGCACTACGATGGGACTTGGTATCACAAGTTCAATTCGAAGTGGCACATGGCGACCGAGGCCTGGTACATGTACGAGCGAGAGGTTCCGAACGTGGCGGGCAATGTTGCGAATCCGATCGCTACAGAGACGGGTGCGAATGGAGCCTTTTGCAAGGCGGGAGTTCAGACCTGCACGGCACCGGAGTATGCGATTGTGAACTACATCAATCGAGAGGTGAACTCGAAGTTTGCTGTGGGTTTTCGTTCGGACTTTCTGGATGATAAGAAAGGACAACGGACGGGCATCGCGACGAAGTATACGGAGAACACCTTGTATGCGACGAAGTACTTCGGCAGCACAGTGATTCTGCGGCCGGAGATTCGCTTCGACCACTCGTGGGATCAACGGGCGTACAACAACGGGAAGGCCAGGAATCAGTTCTTTGCAGGGATGGATCTGATCTATAAGTTTTAGCCGTCTGTAGGAGGCTATTTTGTAAATTATTCAATGCCTGCGCTTTAGAACTCGTGTCGCCGCATCGTACAATGGTGGAACCACATGAGTTCGCAGGCGCGGAGGGATGTGTGAGTGGTTGAAACAGGCGGTCTTGAAAACCGCTTTACCCTAGCGGGTAACGGGGGTTCGAATCCCTCTCCCTCCGCCATTGATTGAAAGCCCTGCCCTGGAACAAATCAATATTTCCCAAATCCCAGAACCTGTTAGAGATTTTGGCCTGCGCCGAGGTGAGCTGCCAACCTTTGGTTGGTCATAGGGATCCCTCATATTTGTCTCAGCGATAAGATGTCCGGTTGAATCGGCTCGAGGCTACTTAGGGCGAATCGATGCGAGGCTTTCATGGCCGTGTTCTATACTGCCCGGCATGGATACCCGTCTACTTATCGTTCCTGCAACAGAAGGCTACAGAGTTCATGTCTTGGCTCCTGGTAAACCAACCCGCAGTTGGTTGAAGGTCTACCGGACTAAGTCGTTTTGTATATGTGAGCTACTATGCGCTGAACTGATCAGCGCCGAGGAGTCCGAGGAGGCGTTATCGGAGGACTTCGATTGCAACTGCTCCATGCTGGTCTTTCAGAAGGATGTTCCCCTCGACGTATTGAGAGCGATCGGATTTGTGGAGCAGAAGATATACCTAGTGAACTAAGGCGTCTTTTCCGGGACGCCGCTATCGATTTCTTTCCTTGTTTGACTGCAATCTTATGCAGCTGTTTGAAGAGCTATTCTGAAACCATTGTGAGAGTATGTAATCGTTACGATGGCGACGAAATTAGCTGCGAAGTCCGGACGAAACAGAACTTTTCATCGTGATCAGCCACGGGTGGCGTTGATTGTCGAGACCTCAACGTCCTTTGGGCGAACTTTGCTTTCTGGAGTCGCGCAATACGTGCGCGAAAATGGACCCTGGTCGATGTTCTTTACCGATCGAGCCGTTAATGAACTACCGCCTTCATGGCTGAATAGCTGGACCGGACACGGCATGATATCGAGGGTTCCATCGCCTGAGATTCGGAACATCGTTGCAGCCAAGCATATTCCGGTGGTCGATCTGAATGAACAGACAGGCGACATGGGGGTGCCTCTGATCTCAAATGACCATGCGGCCATCGGGCGGATGGCTGCAGAGCACCTGATCGATCGGGGATTTCGGCAGTTTGCGTTTCTCGGACATACCGGTCATCGATGGTCGGATCGGAGGGGCGAGACGTTTGCTAAGACTGTACGAAGTGCGGGGTACGACTGCGAGATCTACGCCGGTCAGGTTAACAGGGGCTCCGACCTGCGTGAAGGTGCGTGGAATGTGGAGTTGGATCAACTTGCTCTCTGGGCGGCCTCTCTTCCAAAGCCCGTTGGAATGATGGCTTGTACCGACTTTCGGGCGTTGCAGTTGTTGACCGCCTGCCAGATGGCAGGAGTTGCTGTACCTGAACAAGCGGCGGTACTTGGAGTAGGTGCCGACGATGTGGCTTGCGCTTTATCGGATCCGCCGCTTTCAAGTATCGTGTTGAACGCCTGGCGCATGGGCTACGAGGCGGCTGCTCTTCTGGATCGGATGATGAAGGGCGAGAAGGTGCCGCGTGGATTCGAGATGCCGATGCCTCCCCTTGAGGTCTCGGTGCGTCAATCGACCGATGTGGTTGCGATATCCGATCCGATGGTAGCGAATGCGGTCCGCTTCATTCGCAAGAATGCGGATAAAGGCATCAACGTTGAAGATGTCCTTCGACAGTTGGGGGTTTCACGCACCACCTTGCAGGAACATTTCCGCAACGCTCTCGGTAGTTCTATTCACGATCTTATCGTTTCGACGCGTCTTAGCCGTGTGAAGCAACTGCTTTCGGAGACCGACCTTACTTTGGCGGAGGTCTCGATGCGCTGCGGATTTCGCCATGTGGAGTATATGAGCGGCCTTATGCGGCAGCACACCGGCTCAACGCCAGGTCAATTTCGGCGGGAACACGGGCTCGCCAACAGACCTCAACGACGTTCCTGATTCGACCGCCATCTATTCGTGCTCGTTTGACAGGGGATCCGTTGCGCGAAAAGTTTGTCCAATCTGCATCCGTTGAAAATCATATTCTCGTCGTCTAAATTCTTATTCTCATTCCAGTGGCTGGTTTCGATGAGAGTCATAATTGCCAATGAATATTGATTATGAGCGAAGACTCTGGGACCGCTAGAAGCAGAAATTTGTCTTGCGAAATTCGTAAAAAATAACCTCGTGTTCATCAAGTTGCGCGGTCCGGAGAGATAGTCTGCGCCTATACCAAGTGCCCATCGTAGTGACACTTCGCCGATGAGACGCTGCCCGTCTGTGCGGTTTTCGTGTCGTTCCGGGCTACAACTTCATACCTTCACTCCGATTAGGCTGCACAGGACCATGGCCGACATTCGCCTTCGAAGGCGATAGCAAAGACCGTAAACGATCTCACAAGAATGAGGACCGATCTCAATGAAGCAACGTTCGAAAGCACTATTGTGGCTCTTTCTCCTAGGTGTGTCTGTTGTCACTCGTTTATATGCGCAGGTGGAAGGAGGCATTATCACCGGCAATGTCTCTGACAGCAGCGGTGCGGCCATCTCGAAGGCATCGGTCGATATTGTGAATGTTGCGAGTGGGGAGCATATTCCGACGACCGCGAACAGACGTGGAGATTTTACGAGTGCGACCCTGCGTCCTGGTACTTACAGCGTTACGGTAACTGCGCCGGGATTCAAGACGGTGATACAGGATGGGTTGGTGTTGCAGGTCGGAAGCAAGTCTGCCGTCAATGTCGTTCTGCCGGTCGGTGATGCGGGCGAGACGGTGGAAGTAACTGCGCAGGCACCCGCGATGGAGACGACGCAGGGCACTGTCGGTACGGTCGTCGAAGCGCAGCCGGTTCAGGAACTGCCATTGAACGGACGCAACGCATTGGCGCTTACTTTGGAGACGCCCGCCGTGCGATCGAACTCAGCGACTAATCCTCAAGGTTTTGCGGATCGAGGAACATCGCTCGCGGCCATCGTCATCAACAATGGACCTACGGCGATGAACGCAAATTTATTGGATGGTGCTAACAATCTTAATAATTTTTCAGGAGAGCTCGCGATCAATCCCGCGGTCGATTCTGTTCAGGAGTTCAAGGTGCAGACCGGATATATGTCGGCGGAGTATGGGCTGACAGGCGGCGGTGTCATCACACTGGCTTCGAAGTCAGGTTCCAACGGGTATCACGGGGATGTGTATGAGTTCTTTCGGAACGACTACCTCGATGCGCGGGATTGGTTTCTCGACCCGACCTCGAAGAAACCTCCGCTACGTTACAACCAGTTCGGCGGGGCAGTTGGCGGGCCGGTGATGCGCGATAAGCTTTTCTTCTTTGCCAACTTTGAAGAGTTTCGTTATGTTACCAGCGCTGTATATACCGCCACAGTACCGACGCTGCGGCAGCGAACAGGAGACTTCTCCGACCTTCAGACATGCTCGCTTGATGCGAATAAGAACACCGTGGTGAAACTGGTAAAGATCTATGATCCGGCGACAACCAAGGCTTCGGGAACTACATTTTCGCGAGCCCAGTTTCCGGGCAACAAGATCAATCGTGCGCTGGATCCAGTGGCGCTCAACATACAGAACGCCATTTATCCAACGCCTAATAGAACCTCTTCGGATGCATGCGAGGCTCTTTCCAGTACAAACAATTTTCAGAGTGTAAAGCCGAATGTCCGGTCCATGTATCAGTCGCTTGGACGTCTCGACTACCGCATTTCGAGTAAGCAGAGCATGTTTGCGCGGTATGCCTACTATGTGAATAACACCGATAACGGAAGCACGAATGGTTCCTACCTGCCATCTCCCATCGTGGCTAAACGCTATGACAGCTTCGGCAGTCAAAGCGCCGTTGTGGAGCATACCTACGTCTTTTCCCCTTCGACGATCAATGAACTTCGTCTTGCAGTTACGCGCACTACCTTTCCCTTTGTGGTGGCGAACTACAACCAGGACTGGCCTTCTAAATTAGGATTTCCAACCAACGTTCCACCGTTTGTCTTTCCGACGATCACGGGCACCGGTCTGCCTGCAGTGAATGGCCAGGTGGGTCAGCGTAATACCGCCAATCCGCAGATAATCGATACCGTTACTGTGAACCATGGGCGCCACAACGTCCGTTTCGGTTTTGTTGCCGCGCATAGTCAGTCGAATAATAGCCAATTGACGACGCCTTCGGGCAATTTCAGCTTCTCCAGCGCTCTCACGAACCTACCGAGCAGTACAGCCGGCACGGGCAGCGCGTATGCTAGTTTTCTTCTTGGATCAGTTCAGAGCGCGACTCTGACGGTATATCGTGAGCCGGGTTACTGGAATTTTCTAGCATCCGGTTTTATTCAAGACGACTTCAAGGTATCGCCACGATTCACGATCAATGCCGGACTGCGATATGACTTTCAGGAGACTCCTCATGAACACCATGACGGTCTGAGTAACTTTGATCCTAACGGTGTGAGCCCCAGTGTTGGCCAGCGAGGCACGACTGCCTACGCGCAGCATGGCGGATACGGCCGCACCTTTACGGGAAACGACTATAAAGACTATGGGCCGCGGCTGGGCTTTGCCTGGGATGTCTTTGGCGATGGCAAGACCTCACTTCGCGGCGGCGCAGGTATTTATTACGTCAGTCTCAACAATCAGCTCTTCAATCAGCCTACCGCGGGATTCTCTTCTACGACGACGTCGTACACCTCGACGAACTCCGGGATCACTCCTGCCCTTCAACTCTCCAATGGATTTTCGTCGCCGCCTCTACAGCCCCTGGGCGCAGATGGTGGACCAGACTTTCTCCTTGGCCAGGCAATTGCTTATGTACAACCGAAGAGCAGTACCCCCATGTCACAGCAGTGGAATCTAAATATTCAACATGAGTTGCCGGGTCGCTTTGTTACGGAGATCGGATATTTAGGAAATTACGGCGTACATATGATCGCCGGAGACTACAACATGAATGTGCTGCCGAACCAATATCTTTCACTGGGTACGGCGCTCACACAAAACGTTCCTAATCCCTATGCCGGCAAAGTGCCGGGTTCCCTTGGCGCGGCTACGATTACAAGGAAGCAGAGCCTGCTGCCGTTCCCTTACTACGGAGCTATCACTGTTACGAGTCCAAGGGATGGGAACTTTCATGGGGATGCGATGTTCGTTGCTGTTCAGAGACACGGCAATCACGGACTTACCTTGCTTAGCAGCTACACTTTTAGCAAGCTGCTCGACAATGGCATCCAAGACGCTCTCGACGGATACATCGGCGTTTCAACCGCCGGTGGCGCCGTCACACCTCAGGACCCCAATAACCGACAAGCCGAGTACAGCCTTGATCCGACGGATATTAAGCATCGCTTTGTCGGAAGCGCGCTTTACGAGCTTCCCTTCGGACATGGGAAAAAGTTCTTCGCGAACGGTGGCGGCGTCGTAGATCGCCTTATTCGTGGGTGGCAGTTCAACACTATCGTTACAGCACAAAGTGGTCTGCCAATTCGAATCAGCGGAGCAAATAACAGTGCGGCCTCCCGTCCCAACTTCGTTGCAGGTAAAACGGCAGCGAATGTGAACAAGTCTGATCGAAGTGTGAAGTCGTGGTTCGATACGACTGTCTTTCAGAATCCCGATCCTTACACCTTCGGCAATGTGCCGCGCGTTCTGCCAAACTCGCGCGGGCCGAAGTATATTGACGTCGATGCATCTGTCTTCAAGACCACGAACATCGCCGAGAACGTCGATCTTCAGTTGCGTCTCGAATCCTTCAACATGTTCAATCATCCGAACTTTGGACTGCCAAGCGGAGCGTTTGTGCCAGCCTCAGGTAACAACGGGCTGAATACCAGTTCGAGCTTCGGTCAGATCACGACTGACTTTCAGCCACGAAATGTTCAGCTTGCTGTCAAAGTGATTTTCTAGCTTCTACTTCGCGCTATCAAACTCGCTTGCCATTACTGTTCTTGGATGGAGTTGATTCGCCAGCCATTCTGTAATGCCGCCGAGGAATACTGATTTATGTTGTGCCTCCTTATCCGGATAGTGCACGACATCGATGGTCCTTGGTGCGGCGCCGGCGATCTTTTCCTTTGCTGCCGATGGCGTGACGGGATCGTCTGTGACCTGTTGGATGCGGATCGACTTTCCCTCCAGTTGAGGAAGGTAGTTCACTGGGTCGAGGTTCGCGACCTTTTGCAGGAACTCCGGTTTGAGGTATGCGGCGCGCTCCTCTTCCGGGATCTGCTTCGAACCCTTCAGCCATTCAGGCCAATCGCCCCATGGGTCTGTCACGTCGATTGCGCTGATCCGCGAATCGGCCGCGGCGGCGAGAATCGCGATGGCCCCTCCTGAGCCTTGTCCGTACATGCCCACATGCTTCATGTCGAGATCCTTGCGTGTCTCCAGGTAGTTCAACACCATTTGCACATCGTGGGCTGATGTCGAGAGCGCTTCCTGCAGTTCGCTCACAAACCATTCCCTCATCGGTCGTGGAGTGTGGAAGCGCTGCCAGGAGAGTGCTGATCCAAAGCCGACGATCGCGAGTCCGTTCTGCTTGGACTGGCTGCACCAGTAGTCGGTTCGAAAGATGTTGGTGTCGAAGGTGTAGTTGAGAAGAAACAATCCGACCGGGGGATTTTCGACTCCAGTAGGCCGTATTACGTAGAGGTCGATGGGATCGGCTTGACGCCACTCTAGGCGAAGTAGCTCGCGCGTGCAACCCTCGGGCAATTCGCTTTTGCTCATGGGCACGCCGGCCACGGATTGTGTCGGAAGCCCACTCTTTGCGAGCGAGATCGTCGTCCAATTTTCCTTGGGTGGTTCAACTGCGGCGGACTTTGCAGCTTCCTCGAATACGAGCGGTTTCTCTGGTGTCGCCGACTGAGGAGATTGGGGGGTCGGAGTTGTAGTCTGGGCTTGTAGGCTGGGGATCGTCAGCGTGAGGAGGGTGAACGCGACGGCGAGCTTGTGACACATGGTGAAATCTCCTTGATCGAAGCCGAATGAGTCCAAGGTGCTGCAAGCTGAGCTGAAAGACTCGCTGAGGTGGCGAGTCCATCCACGATGCCGTTGGACGGACTCTGTGAAGATTATTTCCTGCCTCTACTTTGATTGACGGTATGGAGTGGTAATTCTCAACGGCTGGGCTCGGGATTTTGCGAAAACGTAATATCCGACGGTCAGAGAGGGACTCTATTCGGTTCTGGACGTTCTTTGGAGCGGGGGTTATGGAATGTTGCCCAAAAAGTGGCAGGCCCGCTGAGTTGAGCGGGCCTGCTGTTGTTGCGATCGATGTAGAGTGGTTGATGTTTAGCGGCGTGAGCCGATGGTACCGGTCTTCATGCCCGTGGGTTGGCTCCGGCAGGTGGTGGAGTCTGCGCCGAGGGTAAGTACGACACCGCCTACGTCACCGCCAACCTCTGGATTGGTGCAGTTGCTGGTGGGGACGTTTCCTACATGGCCGTTAGCAATTGCGGTGGGTTGACCGGCTGGGGCGGGCGGGAGGAAGTGCGAACGGACGACCGAGATGTTCGTTGCAGTGATGAAGTCAGGACGAGATGTGTTGGTGTTGAAGTTGACAAAGTGCTGGGCTGCGGTTGCCAAGGTCTGTGCACTCGCGGTTCCAGTGGTATCGCTGGAGAGAGTGACGAACCGAAGCAGCGACCAGATGGGGTAGTTCACGCTGGCGTTGTTGATGTTTGCCAGGGTGACGTTCGCCATATCACTGGTTCCGGAGAGCGGAATGATGCCGGTATGGCCAGCAGAGGCGGTGATCAGCGGATCGACGCCATCGACGGTCAAATACCGGGCGTTGGGGGCGGCGGCGCTGGTGAAGCCGGCGAAGTTAGCGACGCTCCAGAAGCCGTAGCCGATAACGTCGTTGTTGGCGGCAGCGATGACCTGGGAGAGCTCCTGCCCAGTGCCGATCGCCCGCTTGCGGGAGCCGGTGAGTGGGTTGACGATGGGGCAGTTTCCGGCCTCTTGCGAGGTCTGGAATCCCGAGGCGGTTCTGTTCGGTACGTTGTACTCCATGGTGTTGAAGGTTCCAGAGAGCGGCTCACGGATGAGAGTCGTTACTGGGTTTCCCGAGTCCACACCGTTGACCTGGCCGGTCAGGGTGAAGGTTCCATTGAGGAACTTCGCCAGGTTGGCGCTGGAGATGTTGGTGAACGTGCGGGTACCGAAGCCAGAGGTAGAGTTCTGACCGTTGACGACGACCAGGATCGGGGTGGCTCCAACCGGCGTCACGGCGTAGCCGCTGGGCAGGGTAAAGTCGATGACGTGGAATACAGAGGAGCTGAAGGAGCTGGTGATGTTATCGCCGTTGTTGTAGCCGAGTCCCAGATACTGGGAGCCAGTGGCGACGGGCGAACCGCAAGCAACCATCGCACGCTTGGTAGCGAACCAGGCGTCCTCGGGACGGATGTCCGTTCCGGCGGCGTTCACGGTCGCAGCGTTGAGCGCGTTCGCGATCGCGAGAGGAAGCGCAGTCTCGGACCGAGTTGCGTCGTTGGTGGGGTAGAGGAGCCCGGCTGAGGTGGGAACGCCGGTCGGGTAGGTGATGCCGCACTTGGAGGGAGAGAGGTGGGCGTTGAAGAGGCAGCGGTCGCCGACGACCGAGTCCGTCTGCAGATAGGCATAGATCGTGGTGGGGGAGGTGCTGGTGATGGCGGTGCAGCTTCCAGCTACTGGCGTCCACGCCACCCAGGCATTGCCGGTGTCAGCTAACGGTCCAACAGGGGCGCTGGTGTCGGTTGCCGAGACGACGTTGGAGAGGGCGGCAGTGTTGTTGCCGGTCCAGACGCAGGAAGCACCAATAGGCGAGGTGCCCGAGGTGTTCGATGCGGCGAGGCCAGACTCGAGAAAGAGAGCGGAGGATCCAATTCCATTGATCGCAACAGTCGGAGCTTGCGCGTTTGCCTGAACGGCCAGCGTGCAGAGAGCCGTAGCAACCGCGAACGGTAAAGTTCTGAGCAACTTCTTCATGGTGCTTCTCCTTGGTATTCCCTTGAAGCTTGTTAAAGTTGAAGACAATAGCCACGCTCGAGTGGCAGCGAGCCCACTTCCAGCGAAGGCGGTTTCTCAGCCTGAACTCAGACCAACGACGGAGAGAGACATGCCGAGTACTTCCGAACAAGATGCAGACCCGAGAATCCCGGGGAACAAAAGACTGTGCCGATTGGTTCGGAGGTGCTAGTTATTTTTGCCCTCTACTGATGATGACGACGGAGCTCAGGCTTTCCCAACGACTCAGGTCGCCGATTCATCGAATTACAACTTTCGCGTGGGAAGTAAGAACGTGGTCCGCGCAGTAAAGCTGATGCGAAGTACAGGCGCACGATGGATGGTTGCCTCTCGATGAGAGCAGCTCCGATGAATTCACATCGATGTAATACAAAGGCGGAAATCGTCTGATAAAACTTTAGTTACTCCTGCACCTCTTGTGTGCTTAGCGCGTCATCGCGCTTGAGCGAATGTGTGTTCTTCCATCTCGCCCGCACCTAGATTCCACTAGAAAATAATTCGAAATATTTTTGGATTTGCCGTTGAGAACTGACCTGCTCAAAAGTCATTTCTATTAGACGGTCTTTTAATTTTTCAACTTCTCGCTGCCGCGCTTCCTGTTTGTGCGTATCGAACGTTCATACGCTGGTTGGGAACCGCTGGGGCAAGCAGTATTTTCCAGGAGAGTTCATGCAAGTTCTGCGACGGATCGTGAGCCGGCAGGTTGTGTTGGCCATGACGCTGGTGGGTGTTTTAACGATGGTTGGATGCTCTGGCGACAGTTCGTCTTCGGGGCCAAATGTAACCGCGACACCTACGTTCAATCCTGGTGCGGGAAGCTATAACACCTCACAGACTGTAACGATCTCCGACTCGACCCCTGGAGCAGTGCTGTACTGCACTACGGATGGGACGACGCCGACGACCTCTTCTCCGCAGTGCAGCCAGCCGACCACGGTTTTTAAAACAGAGTTCCTGCAGGCGATTGCGGCCGCTCCCGGCAAGACTTCCAGCACGGTCGCATCCGCGGGCTACACCATCAACCTGAACGCCGCGGCCACGCCCACCTTCTCTCCCGCGGGTGGCAGCTATACCTCGGCGCAGACCGTGACAATTAGCGACGCCACGGCTGGCGCAAATATCTACTTCACCACTGATGGAAGCGTGCCTACGGCTACTTCGACGCTGTATACGGCTCCGCTGACTATTTCCAAGAGCATGACGTTGAGCGCGATCGCGATCGCTTCAGGCTTTGCCAACAGCGGGATCGCTAGTGCTTCGTATCTTGTCGGTACAGGGACGGCGGCGCCGGTGATCTCGCCTGCGGGTGGAACGTTTGGGGCGGCGCAGAACGTGACCATTACGGATGCGACTTCGGGCGCGAACATCTATTACACGGTCGACGGCAGTGTGCCTACGTCTTCGTCGACTCCCTACTCGGGTCCGATCAATGTCTCCGCCAACCAGACCATTAGCACGATCGCCATCGCCTCGGGCACAGCCAGCGTGGTGACCACTGCGAGCTTTACGATCACCATTCCCGCCGCCGCACCGCCGACGTTCTCTCCTGCCGGGGGCACTTATTCGACGGCGCAGAATGTCATCCTCAGCGATACGACTCCCGGTGCAACGATCTATTACGCGGTCGACGGCAGCACCCCCACTACCTCTTCGACGAAGTACGACAACACCTCCATCGCGGTCGGCGGGAGCGAGACCATCAAGGCCATCGCGACGGCCACCGGCTTCGGTAGTAGTGCGGTGGCGAGCGCGACCTATACGCTCAATCTCTCCGTCGCGACGCCGACGTTCTCTCCTGCGGCCGGTACCTTCAGCGCGGCGCAGACGGTCACGATCAACGATGCGACCGCCGGAGCGACGATCTACTACACGATCGACGGCAGCGCTCCGAGCACATCCTCGACCAAGTACACCGGTACCGCCATTGCGGTCGCGTCGACTGAGACTCTCAATGCAGTTGCGGCGGTGGGCAATACTCTCAGCTCCGTGGCCACGGCTACTTACACGATCAATATTCCATCCACCTTCAGCGGAAACGTCTTAAGCGGCACGCTGCCGGTGAACGGAGCGCAGGTGGTGCTGTATGCCGCCGGGCAGAGCGACTATGCCTCCAGCGCGGACACGCTGAGCACGACCGCCGTAACCACCGACGCCAGCGGCGCGTTTGCCTTCTCGTACAACTGCCCGGCGTCTCCGGGAGACCTGGTGTACGTGGTGGCGACGGGAGGCAGCACGGGCAGTGGAGGAGCCAACCCCAGCCTGGCGCTGATGGCGGCGCTCGGTCCTTGCGGGAGCATCCCGCCGACCACCAAGGTGGTCGTCAATGAGGTTACGACGGTGGCTTCGGCGTACGCGTTATCGCAGTTCATGACCGGTGCGGCCAATGTAGGCGCGGCCGCTACCACGGCCAGCTATCACGGACTGGCCAATGCCTTCAAGACGGTGCGAAACCTGGTGGATCTCACCACCGGGCAGGCGCTCGACCATACGCCCGCGTATCCGACGAATCTGACGGGAGATCCGAATATCCTCAACAACAGCACCGTTCCCCAGTCCCGCATCAACACATTGGCGAATACGCTGAACTCTTGCGCAACGGCTGGGGGGGCCTGCTCCACTCTCTTCCAGGCGGCGACGCCATCCTCCGGCTCTGCGCCTGCGGATACGTTGCAGGCTATCCTGAACATCGCTCAACATCCCGGCAACCAGGCAGGGATGGTCTTCAACGTCGCAGCGGGCAGCGGTCCCTTCACTCCGGCGTTGACGGCTGCACCCAATGACTGGACCCTTGCCCTTACCTATACGGGTGGTGGACTTGGGTTTGCGCCAGGCATCCAGATTCCCTTCGCGACAGGCCGAAATACTTCAGGTCAATTTCTAAATACGGCCATGGCGATCGACGCTACGGGGAACATATGGGTCACTGGATTTAATAATAATAGCGTCAACTCGACGATCGATCCCGATCAGTTCAGCGGCATGATCGCAGAGTTCAGCAATCAAGGCACCCCCTTGACGCAGCCTTCGCAGTTCGCCTCGGGTACGCCTTCGGCAGCAACCTTTGGCGGGTACATTCCGATAAAACAATTCACTGGCAACGGAATAAATAATGGAGGGACTCAGGTTCCGCAATCTATCGCCTTAGACCCGTCAGGAAATGCATGGGTTCTTGGCGGTAGCGGATCAGCTGGAGGCGGTAGCGCGACCACCTCCTCCGGTGGAGCTTTAACGGAGATCGGCCCTGGCTTGTCCGTTGTGCTTCCCTATGTGAACCTCGGCTCCGCGTCTGCATATTCTAGTATTGCGATCGACGGTGGCAGCAATGTGTGGGCCTTCGGTTCCAACGGTCTTCAAGAATTTGACAGCAGCGGAAAGCTGGCTCTTGGTCCCGATTCCGGTGTCAACAACCCTGCAAGCCCTTTTGGGTATGGAGCTCTCCCGGCACTCATCTTCGATTCCAATGGGACTAGTCTTTGGGCCTCCGATAATAGTTGCTGTGGAGATCTTTATCAGATCAATCCCAAGAACGATACGGCCATAGTCGACTATTTCGCCAATGCGCCCGGTACATACACTCCTCTAGTCGCAGGGAGCGCTGACGCGGCTACTGGCAACCCTGGCAATATCTATGGCTGTGGAGATGCAAACACAACCGGTCCGATACTTGACGTCTTCAATATCAGCAATCCAACCTCTCCCGTCGCGGCCTACCCGATCTCCGCACGAGGTTGTGGAAATCAGATGGTGATGGATGGGGCAGGCCATATCTTTACAGTCACTGGCAGCCCTGATACGACGGCTATTACTCCCGGCATTGTCGATGAGTTTGCCGTAAGCAGTTCCGGCGTGACCCAGATCTCTCCTTCCACGGGCTATACCGGCACTGGTACCGGAGAGTCGCCGACCATCAATCCCGATCGAAATGCGTCACTTATTTTGCAGAACGGTTTGTCTGTACCAGCTGCGGGTGTGACGGGAGCGGCTATCGATGGCTCGGGGAATCTGTGGGTTCTCAATGTCGATACTGGATCGACGGCCTCACCTGGCAATGCGCTGGTGGAGTTTGTCGGAATCGCCGCACCGGTTGTTACCCCGACATCGCTTGCCCTTCAGTTTGGGCAGGTTGGTGTGCGTCCCTGATGAGCTGTGAAATTATCCGAAATAAATCCGAGAAATAACTTGCGCGTCGCAGCTCCTTTCCATACTTGGTGCGCAATCTCAACTTCGCCCTCTCCTGATCTCTCCGCATCCGCGCCTTGTGTGACGGGTGCGGAGAGGCTAAGGAAACCGTCGGGGAAGGCAGGAGGCAGAGAAGGCAGAAATGGAGCGTCGAAGATGGGGCCCTATCAAGATTCGGAGCCAGCAATCGAAGAGCAGTTCGGCCTGGATGTTGTGCAGGTACAGGTTTTTGGACCAGAAGATGAAGTCGATCGAACGTTGCATTTGCTGAGGAAGGAGGGCCTTGCGGAGAAAGAAGGAGAGGAGGTTAAGCAACTGGATGGCCTGGCCGATCCACACCAGAAGATTCTCGGCCTTTACGACGAATTCCGGCCTCGTTTGCTTCGCTACATCCACAGCATGTACTTGAAGCGGGACGTAGCGGAGGAAGTGATTCAGGAGACCTTTCTACGGCTGACGACGGAGTTCATCCAGGGAAACGATATTGCGAATGTGCAGGGATGGATCGTACGGGTCGCTCACAATCTGGTAGTCGATGTCATTAAGAATAAAGAGAGAGATGCGGCTCGTACAGCCGAAATTAGTTCGATTCCGTTTGAGACTTTTGTCGATCCCAAGGAAGGACCGGAAGAAGCGTACCAAAGAAAAGAACAGATCAACCGAATGGAGAGTGCACTTTTGACCCTCAGTCTTCAGCAGCGGCAGTGCTTCAACCTGAGAGTCCAAGGGTTTCGTTACAGGGATATCGCCGATGCGCTCGGGATCAGTGAGCAGCGGGCAGCAATTGTCGTCAAGCAGGTCGCCGTGCGATTGGCGGCTCTATGTGGATGGGAGGAACAAAGGTAGAGTGATCAATCAATTTCTGCAACACCTCATCCCGAGCCTCGATGACCATCTCTCCGATGATCGAATGGCGAGCTTGTTCTGCAACGAACTGCCGCTCGGCGAACGATGGATCGCCAAACAACATCTTGCGACGTGTTGGCAGTGCCGCGTTCGGCAAGGAGACCTGGAAGGCTATCGCTCGGAATCAGTTATAGATTTTTATCGTGACGCCCTTAGTCATGAGGATTTGAAGTTGTCGCCGAAGCCGCGTGCTGAGTTTGCGCAGCGGCTGGAGCTTCATATCGAACGCTTACCCCGGCGGAGATGGTGGGCGATTCGCTTACCAAATATTTCTCTAGTTTTTTTACCTCCTATGAACCCTTCGCTCGCGATCTTTGGACTGTTTGCTTTTGCCACCGCCGTTTCCTTTCTGTTCTGGTGGCAGCAGCGCGTCCCCGATATCACCTCGAACTCACTCCTGGTACGTGCCGCGAGGTGGGACTCGCCCAATCTGGGGTCTAGTATGGGCGTTGTCTATCAAACGGTTCGAATTACAGCACCGAAGTTGACGATGGAGCGCTCCATCTATCGGGATCTTGAAGGCAAGCGTCCGTTGAAGCCGGTGAGGTTAGTCGCAACACAAGAAGAGCTCAAGGGAGACTTGGCGCGCGCCGGAGTTAATTGGGATGAGCCAATTTCCGCTTCGGACTATCAGACGTGGCATGACCATCAGCACAGCCGTGCGGACAAGGTTACTCGTACAGGAGCGCATCTCCTGAGATTGACCACAACTGTAACCGACAGCTTAGTAACAACTCAATCGCTTACGGTGCGCGACACGGATTTTCATCCGGTGCGGCGGACGGTCGCACTTCGTGACATCGGGACGGTTGAGATCGCAGAACTCGATTTTAAGATCCTGCCGTGGTCTGCTGTCGACGCGGACGTCTTTGAGACGATAGGCGGTATTTCGTCTCGAACGGTAGCAGGCCGCGCACGGGTCTTGCAGTTTCCGAAGATGCCGCAGATCGTGACGCAAGAACAACTCGATGAAGCGGAGTTGGCCGCGAGGCTCATCTTGAACTTGCTCCGCGCGGATAACGGTGAGCAGGTTGAAATTCGGCGCGGCCAGCGAGAAGTAAATGTCGAAGGAATCGTCGAAACGGATGAACGCAAGCGGCAACTGCAAATGCAACTCAGGATGGTCCCACATGTAACGGTTTCTATATTAAGCGTGGCGGATCTGAAGAGTCTCCCCGGAGACAGTAGTGCGCTAAGCGTCCAGACGGCCACTATGCCAGATCAGCCCTCGCCGCTTGAGACTCTATTGTTGGCCAAGGGCCGTAGTGTGAATGACACGAATGTCCTTGCGCAACGGCTCTTTAACGCAGCGTTGTCGATCAGCCAGGAGAGCCACGCGATTATCGACTTGCAGACGCGTTTTGCACCAGATGCACAGAGGGCAGTTGTTGCAACGGCTACGTTATCCGAACTGATCTATAGCCATCGGGAACGTCTTGAAGCGTCACTGAAGAGCGAACGCTCCTTAGTCGCGGATGTACACGATCCCATTGCCTTGACCGGGTCTTTCGGAGCAAAAAGCCCTTCGCTTATGGTCTCAGCCGACAGGAACCTGGCGCTCTCGAAAGAACTTATGCAAACCAATAACCCCGCTACGCGAAGCGCAGAGCAGATTCTCGCTGAGATGCTGGTTTCGATCGAAGAACTGACGATCGCCGCAAACGAAGTGTATGGGAAGTCTCAGAGAACATCCACTCTGAGCGGAAAGAATTAGGACACGTCCGGCCATGCAGTCAATTTTCTGTTCTCGAATTTTATTATCAAAGTCTGCTCTCCGATGGCTCATTACATCCGCTGCTGCGATGGGTTTCTTGATTGCGGGTTGTGGGAAGGGATCCACCCCCGGAGCGAAGGCTGGTCCGATCTTGATTGCGAATCCGAGTGGGGTGTCAGCACAGGCCAGCGCGCTGACAATTGGCTCTACGCTCAAGCTCAGCATGATGCCTTCAGGAGACACCATCAATGCAGGTGTCGACTGGGCCGTGACCTGTGGTGGCAATCCCATTAGCGGCAGCATCACAAATGGAGCATGCGGTACACTCGCTCCGGCACATACCGCGGATGGCGCGACGGTGTCATTTACCGCTCCGTCCGTGGCTCCGATTGGCACCACCGTCACAATTACAGCGACGGTAACAAGTAATCCATCCCAAAGCAGCAATGTTAGTCTGACGGTACTTTCCACGCCGATAGCTATCTCGTTCTTGACTCCTCCATCGACTTCAATGGAGATCAATACCATCACATCACTCACGGCCTCGGTGACGAATGATCCAAGCAACGGGGGCGTAATCTGGACGGCAACCTGCGGATCGACAGCATGCGGATCCTTCAACCCGGTGATTGCTCCATTTGGCTCTGGCACGACGTACACGTCCCCTTCCGCCGTCCCGCCTGGAGCAACGGTCACGATCACTGCAACTTCGCTGACCGATACCACTAAGTCTGTCAGTACGAAGATGACCATCACAGGTCCTCCCCCTCCACCTCCGCCGCCATTGCCAATTGCCATCACCGTCTTGCCGGCAAATGTCTACACTCAGAGAACCGGTGCGGGCCGCTCCGCCAATCTCACGGCCCTGGTTTCCAATGACTCTGCTGCCAGTGGCGTCGACTGGACGTTGAGCTGCAGTACATCGAATTGCGGGAGCATCTCAAACCATACAGCGAGTGGTTTTGCAGCTGCTTTTATCAACACCTCCAATGTTCCCATCGGAGGCACGATCACGATTACCGCGAAGTCTACTGCCGATCCGACGAAGTCGGCGTCTGCAACCGCGAATGTGGTCACTGCCGCACCGATTGTGGTGGCCATGTCTACTACATCTCCACTTCCTGCGACTCTGAAGGCTGGCTCGCAGGCGACGCTCGCGGCAACAGCCGCACCCAATACCGGCAATGCCGGGATCAACTGGACGGCTACCTGCGGCGTTGCTGGTGGGTGTGGGACGTTCAATCTATCGCCGGCACATACGGCGAGCAGCGGTCAGATTATTTATAGCGCGCCGGCGACTGTACCGACGGGCAGTGTTGTAACGATCACGGCCTCCTCTGGAGCAACGACGCCTTCGAATTCGGCCATCGCCACAACCACAATCGTTGCAACTCCCCCACCTCCTCCGTCGCTCTCGTTTACACAAACACCGCCTACATCGCTGGTGAGCGCAACGCAGACTCCTATCGGAGTCGCGGTCGCGAATGATATCGCGCCGGGAGGCGTCATCTGGACGGTTCAATGCGGTAATACAGCTCCTGGAGGGTGCGGCTGGTTCGCACCCGCTCAGACGACAAGCGGTATGACGAGTGTGTATACGGCTCCCCCTGTTATGGCTTCTCCCGTTACGGCTCCCGCAACTTCCGTAACGCTCACCGCGACGTCGATCGCTGACCCAACTGTGAGTATTAGCTCCGACCCTATAGCAATCAATCCTGACACAACGCTAAAAGTCAGCTTCGTTCCATCGCTGCCATCGCAGATGCAGATTAATACGAAAGTTAATCTCAATGCGGCGGTTGCAAATGATGCATCGCATGCCGGTGTGGATTGGCAGGTCTGCGCAAGCGGTTGTGGTTTCTTCACTATTAAGCCTGAGATCCCCGCAATTCTGGAAACACCAACAACGCCTTATATGCCAACTGTTCCTGCGATCACTGCAACAACAGTCTCTGCATGGCCCAATGGCTTGCCGATTCCCTATACCGCTCCTCTCCAGGTGCCCTCTACCGGACCTGTAGCTGTCATTGCTTCGGCACATGCGGATACGTCAAAGGCTAATTCGAGCACGATCACAATCAGTCCAGCACCGACTGGCCCGGGATTGAACGGTGTCGTGCAAGCAGGGTCAGAGCCGGTTGTTGGGGCCGCGGTCTCTTTGTATGCCGCTGGCATCAGTGGCTATGGATCGTTGGCCACGCTAGTTGCTTCTGCGCCTATTACCGATAGCAAAGGTGGTTTTACGATCGCCGGCAACTACACCTGTCCGAGTCCGGAAAGCCAGATGTATTTGGTGGCAACTGGCGGCAAAGTTGGGTCGAACGATGCAAACTCAAACCTCGCCCTGATGACTGCCCTTGGAAGCTGCGGCAATCTTAATTCGAGTTTGGTCGTGTTGAACGAGGTCACGACAGTCGCATCCGCATTCGCGACTGCGCCTTTTGCTTCCGATGATGCGCTTACAGGAAACAGCAGCTATCTCTATCTAGGAACGAGCAGCAGTAATTCCGTTGGTTTAGCCAGTGCCTTCTCGGCGGTCAATAACCTGGTCGACATTTCTACCGGCCAGGTAAGGTTTCTGGTCCCCGCAGAGAACGCAGCAGTCCCGTATGTGGAGATCAATACTCTGGCCGACATCTTGAACGGCTGTGCGTCGACGTCGGGTGGTGTGAAAGGTGACGGAGGCGGATGCAGTACGTTGTTTACGGCGACAGATCTGTTGGGTACTGGAACCTATGCCGCTTCGATTACGCCCGCTGACACGTTGCAGGCCATCTTCAATATCGCGCAGCATCCAGTGACAAATTACGGATATAGCTTAGATGCAGCTAATCTGATGATTGGGCTGGCGTCCTCCGCTTCCCCCTTTCAGCCGATTCTGACAACGCAGCCTAGCGACTGGTCGATCTCACTCAACTACACAAGTGGAGGAGGCCTCTCCGCCGCGAGCGCAGTGGACTCCTTAGCGGTAGACGCCGCCGGCAATCTCTGGATTACAGATGTAAAGTCGCACAGTGTTATCGAGTGGAATCCTTTCGGCGCAGCGCTCTCTCCTTCCACTGGTTTCCCCGCGGGCGGTGGTCCCATCGCTATCGATGCGACTGGCAATGTGTGGATCTCCGGAGAGGGCGGTCTCAACGAGCTGACCAGTCTAGGTGCTCCTCTACCGTGGAGCCCCTTCGGCGGGGTATCTGGCGGTGGAGGCGATATCGCAATCGATGCCCTGGACAATCTCTGGATCACCAATTCGAGCGGTGTCAATGAGTTCAACAACCTTGGATTGCAGCTCTCGCCGGTCGCGGGCTATACCACAGATGGCATATCGAACGTTGCTGCTGTAGGTATTGATAGCTTCAATAATGTATGGCTCGGGACAGGTTCCGATGACCAACATAGTACCGGCCAATTGATTGAGCTGACGAATCCGGGTGGTCAACTCATCATCAGCGGAGGACCCGGTTCTCCCAAGCCGCAAATGGCGGCGGACAACGCGGGCGATATTTGGTACGTCAGTGGCAGTGCAGTTTGCGAGGCCACCCCATACCTGGGCACGGGCAGCACGCTCGTACCAACTTGTTACCCACAAGGGCCAAATTCAACCTCTAGCCCCCCAGGTATCGATGTACTGAATGCAAGAGGAATCGCGTTGGACGGTGCAGGTACCGTATGGGTTGCTGGTCAAGGCGGCGGCACTCAGCCAGCAGTCCTGCCTGGAGTCCTTCCCATCAAAGCGGGTTTCTCGCCTGCAAGTACAAAACCTTATGTGTCCCCTAGCCTCGAAGCCGGACCTCTGAGCGTTGCTGTCGATGGCTCCGGGAACGTTTGGGTTCTGTTGAAAGACAACACAGTCACCGAGTACGTCGGCGCCGCAGTACCGGTGGTGACGCCAATCGCGCTGGCGGTGAAGACAAAGCGGCTGGCGGCCAAGCCGTGAGAAGCGCCATATTCTCTGCTAACTCATATCGATGCTGTGAAGAAAAGGAAGCAATGAGGATCCCAATCTGTATGTTTCTGTCTATGAGGAATCGCGTTTCAAGCACTTTCCGCTCCGCGGGTTCCGCATTACTTGTGTTGTTGACGATAGGAGTGTTCTCCGTATCTGGATGTTCGTCGGGAAGTACGTCTTCGAAGCCGCAGTTGGACCCCATCACATTCACAGATGCGAACGGCACTTCCCTGTCCCAGAAAGACTCTCCTACTTCGCTTACAGTCGGTCAAAGTGCGCACGTCGATGTAACGTTGACGAACGACTCTCAGTTGCTTGGTGCAGACTGGAATGTTGTGTGTGGTAGTGCGCTTCCCCCGGGTACGCCGCTACCTCCCGGGCTGACCCAAGATCAGTCGTGCGGCACCTTTACCCCTGCTCACACCATGAGCGGTCCAATTCCGCCTTACCTGGTAAATGGCACAGGATACGTTGCGCTTTATACTGCGCCAGCTGCCCCTCCGAAACAAGGTGTCGTCACACTTTATGCCTCCGCAACCAGCGACCATAGCCGCTTTACAACTGTGACGCTCACCATCGTAGGAAACGCGATCTCCGTTGGATTTGCACCCGTTCCGCCATCCGCGGTGGGAACCAATGGAAGTGTTCAGCTCAGGGCGGCGCTGAACAACGATGTCACAAACGCCGGAGTCAATTGGAGCGTGGTCTGCGGATCGAGTAATTGCGGATACTTCGGCCCTACACAGACGGTAAGCGGAGTGGCGACGACCTACACAGCGCCCGGTGGTGTGCCGACTGGCGGTTCTGTGCAAGTGACCGCGACTTCAATTGCAGATCCAACCAAAGCAGCCACCGCTACGATTCAGATCGCACCGGTTAGCGTCAGTGTGACTCCAACAACCCTGTCGGTGCCAACAGCCGGTACGGGCTCACTCACAGCGACGGTTGCAAACGATGGAGGGGGCAAGGGGGTGGACTGGAGCGTGACGTGTGCTAACACTTTGAGCCCAGGGAAGTGTGGTTCCATCACCTCTCATACCGCCAGCGGAGTTGCAGCCACTTATACCGCGCCGAGTGTCGCAGACATCGCGGTCGGTTCTACGGTTGTCATCACTGCGACATCTACTGCCGATCCAGCGCAGAGCGTAGCT
This sequence comes from Granulicella sp. dw_53, assembly GCF_018449545.1. Lineage (GTDB taxonomy): Bacteria > Acidobacteriota > Terriglobia > Terriglobales > Acidobacteriaceae > Edaphobacter. The sequence continues at coordinate 42,529 of NZ_JAAVUR010000007.1, forward strand.
GCCACAGTCACGGCAGTCAAAGGTGATCTTGTGGCAGGAAACGTGCGAGCAGCCCAGCAACCGGTGAGCAACGCTCAGGTAACTCTTTACGCAGCGGAGACCACTGACACAGCATTAAACAGCGCTACAAATTCGAACAATGCATCTGCGATTGTCACAGCGTTTACGGACCGGCAGGGCAGCTTCTTCATTCCCTATGGATACGAGTGTCCTAGACCGGATACACAGATGTATCTCATCGCGACCGGTGGAAATGCCGGGGGTGGCACAAACCCAAATCTCGCTCTCATTTCGGCGCTTGGCTCTTGTTCCAATCTTGATGCTTCACGCATTGTGATCAACGAAGCCACAACAGTAGCAGCAACTTATGCTTTGAGCAGCTTTATGGCCGACGCGCAGCATATCGGCTCGAACAACACATCGCCTTCCGGAGTAGCTAGCGCCTTTGCTACGGCAAGGGATCTCGTCGATGTCGCGACGGGTCTGGCTCGCATATATACGGTATCCGGCAAAGGGTCAGTTCCACAGACGAAGATCAATACGTTGGCGAATCTCTTGAACTCCTGCGCGCGGACTGCGGGTTCTGTTCAAGGCGATGGAAGCACTTGCGATCAATTGTTCCGCGCTACAACCTCCGAAAAAACCCCGGCCCCGCAGGTGACTGATACTGCACAGGCATTGCTTCAACTTGTCCGCAACGCGACGAGTCTTTCAAATCGTCCGGATTCTCTTGACAAACTTTACCAACTGGCTGAGTCGAGTAGTTCTTTTGGGCCAACTGTCAGCGCAGAGCCGAATGACTGGACGCTTGCCGTTCAGTTTCTTGACGGCCAGATAAGCTCTGATGTCGTTTTGGCAAAGATTCTATCAGCAGACGAGACCAAGCAGACTGTGGATTCGGCAGGGAATGTGTGGGTTATGGGGAGCGGCAATATCTCAACGGAGTTTATTGGTGGAGCCTCTTATGGAATGTCTCCGAACATACCGATCCCGATTGAGATCAGTGGCGGAGACGCTCCGTGAGCGTTTTGAGCGACCAACAGAGAACTTATTCATTCATTGCGACGACTCAAGACCGAAGGAGAAGACTGATGCAGATTTTCAGAAAGACAGTAGCCGTAGCGCTTCTGGCAACATGCGTGAGCATGCAGGCTCAGAGTGGTACGAACCAGCAAACACCGAAGGCCGCACGACCCAGGTCTAGCAAGGTGAAGCCTAAGAGCCAAGAGGAGATTCTTCTAGAACAGCTCAATGAGAAGTTCCAGAAGCTCGATCAACTCAACCAGAAGTATGACGATCTGCAACAGAAGTTCAATGCTCTCGAAAAGCGACTGGCTACGCGTGATATGGATCTGGAGCAGGCTCGCAAGGACGCAACTGCTGCGAAGGTGACTGCTGATGACGCGACGCAGAAATTAGAAGTAACACAGCAAGCTATCGGTCCTGAAGGTTCCGTTGTAACTAAATTGCAGACTGAGGTCTCAGACCTGAAGACAACTTCAACCTCGCTATCAACAAGGGTTGAGACTACGCAGCAAGAGACCAAGAAGCTGGAGCATCCGGAGACGATTCACTTCAAGGGAATAGAGCTAACTCCTGGAGGATTCCTCGCTGCCGAAACGGTTAACCGTCAACGAGCTATTGGTGGCGACGTAAATACGCAGTTCAATGGAATTCCATTTGCCGGCCAGACGGCGGGAGTGCTGTCGGAGTTCAACGCCAGCGGTCGCCAGTCACGTATCTCGCTCCTGGCGGAAGGGAAACTCCCATCGGCTACACTGCGAGGCTACTTCGAATCGGATTTTCTATCTGCAGGAACGACCTCGAACGATAACCAAAGTAATAGCTATACACTGCGCTTGCGCCAGGCGTGGGCCCAGGCTGAACTGAACAGCGGATGGACACTGACTGGCGGACAGATGTGGTCGCTTGCAACGGAGTACAGGCGTGGTCTGTCGAACCTCTCCGAAGCTATCCCGATGACGATCGACGCGCAATACAACGTCGGCTTTACCTGGGAGCGGCAGTATGGCTTCCGTGTCGTCAAGCGGATTGGCAATCGGTTCTGGCTTGGGGGCTCGGTCGAAGAGGCGCAGACGCTTAACATTGGGGGCCGAAACCTCCCCACTATCGCCTATCAACAAGTTGGGAATGCTGCCGGTCTCTACAGCCCAACTTCAAACTACAGCATGAACTATGCTCCCGACCTAATTGCCAAAGCCGCCTATGAGACCAACTGGGGGCACTTCGAACTCTTTGGTATCGGCCGCTTCTTCCGCGATCGCGTATTTCCGAACGGTTCTGTACCTCCAGGAGCGACTCCGCCGCCGACCACTTCCGCCCTTGGGGCTTTTACATCGAAGACCGAAGGCGGTGGTGTGGGCGTCAATGGGCGCGTATCGCTCTTTGCGAAGAAGTTGGATGTCGGCGCACATATCCTCGTTGGAAATGGGTTAGGACGCTATGGAACCAGCTCCCTGCCGGATGCGACCTCTCATCCCGATGGCTCGCTGGAGTTGCTCACGGGGGGCTCAGGTCTTGGATCGGTTGAATGGCATGCGACGCCGCGTCTCGATCTTTATGGTTACTACGGTGGGGAGTATGCCAAACGCGCCTGGTACGCAACCAAATTTGTGAATACGGTGGCCGGACCTACACAGGGTCAGCCGATTCTTGCCGGCTATGGTGCTCCGACCAATATCGTTTTTGGCTGCTATACAGAGGTGCTGCCGGTCAGTTCGCCGAACGGCGGAGGCAATGTGACAGGGACTGCGTCGAACTGTAACGCCGACACACGCAATATTCAGGAAGGCACGTTCGGGTATTGGTTCCGCTTCTACAGGGGTGTTCATGGCACGCTGCAACAGGGCCTTCAGTACTCCTATGCCGTACGCCACACATGGCAAGGGATCGGGGATCCGAATAATAATCTGCCGGGTTCGCCGAAGGGAATCGACAACATGTGGTTTACCTCGTTCCGCTACTACCTCCCGCAGTAGAGAGCAGATAGAGAGAAATGCAAATCGAAAACCAAACAAAGAGTCAGGACGTAAGGCTGAGCATGTTTCGATCCTTCTTCCAGTTATTGTGTGTCGCAGTTCTTATGATTGCGTCCGGTGGTCTGCCAGCCTTCTCACAGATGGCGATGGGCCGCTTTTCGGGTGTGGTCGCTGATTCAGATGGAGGCGCCATTCCTGGCGCCTCTGTTCAGATCGTCAACCAGGAGACCTTGGTCAAACGCACTGCGAAGACGGATGGGGTAGGGGCGTATATCGTTCCCTCTCTGCCTGCTGGACGGTATCAGATCATCGTTGAGGCGGATGGCTTCAGCCGGAGACAGAGTGGAGTCGTCACTCTTGCCCAAGGACAGGTCTTCGTCTACAACGCAACGATGTCGATTGGTGGAATACAGCAACAGATTGAGGTCACTGGAGGGGCAGGAGCTACGACGGTCGAGACTGACAATGCGTCGATCTCGACATCGCTGGGACAGCAGGAGATTGCGGGCTACGGACTTAACGGCCGTAACTTTTCGCAACTCATCACCATGGCACCTGGCGTCAGCAACCAGACCGGACAAGACGAGGCGAAGGTTGGTGTCGCTGGCAGTGCAAAGTTCAGCGTGAACGGCGGCCGAGTGGAGTACAACACCTTCGCTGTCGATGGTAGCGATGTGCTCAATACCAGCATCAACGCCAGTCGCGGGCAAGGTCTGCCGTTGATGGTATATCCCAGCATCGACGCGATCCAGGATATGAAGGTTCTTACCGCCGATTACAGCGCCCTCTATGGTAAGAGCGCCTCGGGCAGCGTGTTGGTTACGACAAAATCTGGCACAAATAAGTTCCATGGCAACGCCTATGGATTCATCCGCAATGAGATGTTCAATGCGCGAAATTATTTCGACCAACCAAATCCAGTTTCTCTCGGTTTTACCGGGAAGCCGACCTACCGGACACCGCTTTATCGAAGACTTGATTTTGGCGCGACCATCGGCGGACCGCTCTTTATTCCGCATGTCTATAACACGAACCAGTCGAAGACATTTTTCTTCTTCTCCGAAGAGATACGGCGCGAGAAGACGCCAGTGGACTACAACCAGGCGGTACCGACCGTGGCAGAGCGGGCGGGCAATTTCTCGGATGTTTGCCCCATAAACTTGCCGGGATCCCCCAATACATTCGATCCATCCGCTTACCCGGATTGTCCGCAGGGGCCGATCCAGGACGCGAACCCCATCATTGGTAGAACGGTTGCGGTGAATCAAACGAGCGCAGCGCTTCTGAGCTCCGGTCTCATCCCGCTGCCCAATTCGTCTACCGGTTGCAATTCGACCAATCCATCGCCGTTGCCGCACTGTTACGTCAGCTCAGTTTCGCCTCCGACACATTGGCGGGAAGAGCTCTTCCGTATTGACCACAATCTTACGGACCATGAGCGATTGTCCTTCCGTTATATTCACGACTCCTGGGACACCGTGACACTCGTCCCGCAATGGGGTGTTGTGCAAAACAGCTTTCCTACGGTCCAGAATCGGCTTAACGGTCCCGGATTAAATATGTTAGTTAGTCTCGCACAGACCCTGCCGGCCGGTTTTAGCAATCTGATTACTGCCAGCTATGAGGTGGAACACATCTCTCTCGCTCCACAGCCTGGGCCGGGCGTGACATCGCTCGACAGGACGATCCTCGACGATCCGGCTGCGGTGGGCGGAACACCGATGGGTTATATCTTCAACAACGGCTTCGGCGGAAATAAACTGCCCGGCCTCGTCTTTCAGGGTAACAACGGAGCCTATGGCGGGCATGGCTTTGCCGCTGATACCGGCTATGCCCCATGGACTCAGTCCAATCCGACCTTCAATCTACGAGACGATGCCAGCAAAACGATCGGCAAACATACGCTGCAGTTCGGGTTTGAAGGAACGTTCACGCAGCAGAACGAGTTGAGTGCTGTGAGCGGCGCGAACTCCGGCGATTTGCAGGGGTTGATCACCTTCAGTAATCAACAATCCACCCACACAGTCGGGAATGCCTTTGCGGACTTTCTTACCGGTGGAGCCATCAAGAGCTACACACAAGATAGCGGCCAGAGCAGGTACTATAACCGCAACAAGATCGCCGAATTCTATCTCGAGGACGACTGGCGCGCACTTCCGCGGCTCACGATCAACGCCGGTTTTCGTGCGAGTCTCTTTGGCGCTTGGTACAACCCAAAAAACACAGCCTACAACTGGAGGAGTGAGTCATTTAGCCAGTCTGTGGGTGCGTCCATCTATATCGACCCTAACAACGGTTACCTTGTGCAGAAGAGCGGAGCTACGCCCGTCCAACTCAGCACTACCATGCCGTACACCCTTGGTTCACTTGGCCCGATCATTACCAATGGATTGGTGCAGTGTGGAACGAATGGCGTACCCGATAGCTGCATGAAAAATTCGCTCTTTTATCCCTCGCCACGTCTGGGATTATCGTGGGACCCACGGGGTAACGGCAAGACCGCCATCCGTGCCGGGTATGGACTCTTCTGGGAGCATGGCACGGGCAATGAAGCCAATGTCGGATCTCTGATCGGCAGCGCGCCTTCGGTGCTGAGCGAGACACAGTCAAATATTGCGGCAAACACAAATATTGCAGGAAACAGCGCCTACAACCAAATCGGCTTCTCCTCTTTGAAAGCGACTTTTCCTCTGAACGTAACCTCGGTTCCAACAAAGACGACCTACTCCTACACACAGCAATGGAGTCTGAGTGTACAGCATGAAGTCCGTAAGGCCATGGTGGCGCAACTCGCCTACGTCGGCACCAAAGGCACGCATCTCACCGCGGTCCGCGATCTCAACCAGCTACAGCCGTTAGGAAATAATCTAAACCCCTTTGGTCCCGGGCAGCCTATTACCGCAAACGTCTGCCAAAGTGGAGCGAACAACGGCGGGTTCTTCGTGGCCGGGCTGAACAGTGGGGCAAACGGCGCACCGATCACGGTTCCCAATTCTCCGGTTATTGGACCTGCGGATCCGGGATACATCAATATGTTCATCGCCTGCACCGGCAATCCAGGGTTTGCGAGAATTCACATCGATAAACCGCAGAAGCTCGGGGTAAGCGCAGATGCGGTACGCGCTTATCCGGGGTTCAGTAACATCATCTCCGTCGAAAATGTAGCTGACTCGGCGTATAACGCGCTTCAAGCGACCGTTCGCCAGACAACAGGCCCGCTGACCATCGGGGTTGCCTACACCTATAGTCATTCGTTCGACGATTCTTCGGACCGTTCTTCGGCCAACTTCGCCAACTCGCTCGATATTCATTCAAACCGTGCCAGCTCGGACTTCGATCAACGTCACATGCTGAACGTCAACTACATCTACGATCTTCCCTTGTTGCGAATGCTTGCGGGATTCGACCATCTGGTCGGAAGCGGCAGCGATCCTGCCGATGATGACGCTCCATCTCCAAGCGATAAGACACCATGGCAGCCAGGAGCAGTCTTGAGGACTCTGCTTGGTGGATGGCAGCTTAGCGGCATCACTACGTACCAGACTGGAGCTCCTTTCAGTGTGATCAACGGCGGTGGCTCCAATGGAACCGGCGCGGCAGATAATGCAGGCGTTGGAGACGGACTCGGCATCGGTTCCTATGCAGATGTGATCGGCAGTGCGAAGGTCGGTAAACCTTATGTGGCACCAGGTGGGAACAATGTGGGTCCCCTGCTCCTCAATCCCGATGCCTTCGCCGCGCCGCGCGGCCTGACCTTCGGAAATTCCGGACGCAACTACTTGAACAATCCTTCCCGGATCAATTTCAACATGTCGCTTCTCAAACATTTCAAGCCGTTCACTGAGCGTCTGGATATCGAGTTCCGCGCCGAAGCATACAACGTCTTCAACCACACACAGTTTCGTATTACCGATCCTGCGAATCCGGGTAACACTGGCAATAATGTCATCAACTGCTATGGCACACAGACCGAGCTCTACTCCGCGGGAGGCTCGGGTTGTCTCGCGGGCAACTCTTTCCTGCATCCCGTGGATGCACATGACCCACGCATTCTGCAGCTTGGCCTGAAGGGGAGTTTCTGATGAGCGAGAGGTTTATGCAGTACCTACGACCGCGTAAGAAAATCGTGGGAAGCACCTGTTTCGGTATGAGCCTGCTGCTCTTCAGTGCTATCGGGTGTAGCACGGGTAGCGCCTCAGACCCAACACCTTCCACGCCGCAGCCGGGTCCTCAGACCTATTTTTCTCCCTATGTTGCTGGCACGACTAATGGGGGTACTCCACTCACGGGCGCAAAGATCTACGCGATCGACGACTCTGCGACTAAATTTTCGCAGTCCACGTTCCAGCTTCAGTTGCCGCAACAACAGGGGCCGCAAGTTATTAATACCGGAGGCTTCAACTCTGGGCAGCGTGGTCTGCTCAGTCTGGACATAACGACGAACTATATAGCCAACAGCAGCACCGGTGTCTTTGATGCCGTTCCTCGAGACTCAAAGACGGGAAGCTTTGCGATGGAGCTTGCGGGCCAAGCCGGAGGTTTGGTACAGCTTGTGGGACAGCCTGTTTCCCCACTGGTTGCCGCCGTCCAATGCCCCAGTTTGAAGACAGCGCAGCCCTATCTGTTCATGACGATTCCGGCCGGATTGACCAACTCCCCCTCCCCTCCAGGAAAATTGGCAGCTGCCTGGAATCCGAAGACCGATACAGCCTACGGAAGTGTGGACATTAGTACTGACGGAAGCAAGGTCACCTTCGACAACATCCACCAGTACACTCTGCCTTCGGCTTCTGGTGGACAAGCGGGAGTACCAAGTCAGCAACCCTCATCTCCTGCGGCTGGAGCATGTGGACCGACAGTCTTTGGAAATACGATCACAGTGGGCCAGTTAGCAGTCTCAAACCCAAACCCAGGCTCCGGCGACTCGACGCCTCCGCAAGCCTCGGTGGGGATTGGACCGACTGGCCTGCTCGTGGAATATAACGGAGCAGGGAGCGCGTCTGTCCCGTTCCCCGGGACACCGCAAAGTCTCCCAAGTCTTTTTTATGACAATACTCTTGGCGCTGGTGTAGGGGCTATAGGCCTGCCGAAGCCGTCGAGCGCGCTCGATTCCAGTGGTCTCGTCGGCTCACAGTATCTTGGCTTTGTTTATGGCGCGGGGGTCTATTCTGGAAATCCTAGTGTTCCGCCTACTGGCTGGTCCTCTCATCTTGCGTCCTTCGGCTTCTCCGGCACACCATCTAGCTGCGCCTCGGTCACTACCGCCACTAGCACGTTGATCTACGGTGGGGACTTTTCGAACGACGATCCTACGACCTCGTCGAACGGATTTGGCAACTGCGACCTCGCCATTGATCTGGGACCGCAAGATCCTTCGAACAACGGTCTGTTTCCCAAAGCGAAGGTCTGGCTTGGAACTGGTTATTCAGCGAACACGACAAAAGATACCGATTGCTTTCATGCGGTGGCCATCGCCGGACAGCTCAAAGGAAAATACGTCATCTTTCTTCTCGGGGTCGACACTACGCAGCCATGGGCGATCTATCTAATGCAATCGAATTGAGGTAGAGCGTGTTCTGGAAAGGGCTCCTCTTCGCATTGGGCTTCATCGCGGGTTGTCTTGTCTTCTCCTTCCTGTTGCTGGCGGTCGCTGTCGTGCTGGAGACCTCTCTCCGTCTTTTTCGGAAGAAGAAGCAAACGGATGAGACCATTGATATTCGGCAGTGGCAGCAACGACGCTCTATAAGAAAATCTATTCCCTCCGGATTTCGCCCTGCGAGTTAGGCAGTATTGGTACCAAATTCGTTGCATTTCAAACTGTGTTCGAGAGGGAGATCCATCGAATCGGGAGGGCCACACGCGCTCTTCGACGGACACAATCAGGCATTCTCAATGCCCGAAATGCCGCGTGATGCTATCGCAGTTGACCTGATATCGCATCGCCCAGAGAGATGTTGTTCTTTTCGAGGAGATTGCCGAGAGCACGGTCGAGGGCGATTCTTGCCTTCATCCAGTCAGATCGGGCAGCCACTTCGGTGGAGCGGGCCTGTGCGAGAAAGGCCTGGTCCTGAATGATGAGGAAGTTCGTGCTGGCACCGACGGCGAACTTATCCATTTCGGCTTGGAGGAGTTGTTGCTGGTAGTTGCGGCTTTCAACCGCGGCGGCGTATGCCTGGTGGGCGGTGTCGAGAGCGATTGACGCGTTTTCGATCTGCTGACGGATCTCGTTCTCGAGTTGGACTGTGCGGCTTTGGGTCTGACGGAGTTGAATGGCGTCGCGTGCGGAGTCGGCTTGAGCGATGCGGTTGCGAAGGGGCATGTTGAGTTGCACTCCTCCCTGGTAGACAGTGGATAGGCGAATGCCGCCCTGGGTGAGGGCGGGAGGTTGCATGACCTCTCCCGTGCCGGGCGATCCGAGGGTCTCATATGGAACGATTGCAGAGCCGCGGGTCTGGACGTTTGCATATAGGTTGAGCATCGGCTTGACGTTGTTACGGGAGGCCTTCACTGAGATCTCGCCAGCTTGCACCTGCAGGGCCGCCTGAGCAAGGTCGGGCCGGTTGGTCAGAGCGTCCTGAGTAAGAGCTGGGATGTCGAGGTCGGGTGGAGTATCAGGGATGATGATGCGGTCCGTGGGGATGATGGAGATGAGATTGGCGCTGGGATCGCCGAGTTTGCGGAGGAGTTGCTGGCGGAGAATGACCTCCTGTTGGCGATACTCCCCGCGAGCCTGGATGAGATCAAGACGGCTCGAAGATAGCAGGGCTTGAGCGCGGGTGAGTTCGATGGGAGCGAGGGTGCCTTCGGTGACCTGATCGCGGTCGTCGCGAAAGAGCTGATCAGCGGAGGCAAGCGCTTGCTCTTTTACGCCGATGTTTTCCCCGAGGGAGACGAGGTCGTAGTAGAGGCGGGAGATGCCGTAGATGGTTTCGAGCAACTGCTGCTCGAAGACGAGACGGGATGCCTTCTGGTCGAGACGAGCGATGCGGATGAAGCGGAGGTTGACCTCTCGTCCGCGGCCGCGCAGGAGCGGCTGGGTGAAGGTGACGGAGGTGCTCGGAGCGTGACCCGGATTGTATTGAGAGGAGTTGGCGTAGGTGACCTGAGAGGCGTTGTTGGCATAGGCTTCGAGTTGCGCGCCAGTGGAGAAGCCCTGCTGATAGTCGATACCGGCACTGACGAAGGCGAGGGGAGCTGTGGTCGTTCCGGAGCTGGTGGATCCTGTGCCTCCGGTATCGATGAGAGATGTCTGGTCGGAGCGGCGAAGGTAGCCCGCCTGGGCGATGATGGTCGGATCGTAAAGGGGAAGGGATGGCCCGGCCGAGTAGGGAGCGATTCCGCTGAAGGAGAGGTTTTGTTGGGTGCCGGTACCGCTTTGGGTTACTTGCGAGAGATCCGTTATGGAGATGTTCGTTGGAGAGGCGGTGCCATTGGTGGCGGTGTTGAGCAGGGGGCTGGTGATGGACCCGATGCCGGGAGGTGGTTGCAGGACGGTGAAGTCTACGCCACGGAGGTTGCCTCCGCCTTGAGCGCGGGTGACATCGGTGTTGGAGAGCAGGAGGTTATAGCGGCTGACTTCAACGTCGAGGTTGTTTTCAATGGCGAGCGCGATAGCGTCGTTCAACGAGAGATAAAGTTTGCCATCACGAACGAGGTTCCCGAGACGCGGGCTAGAGGCGAGGGGAAGCTCGGGGACGCGGGGGGATCGATAAGGACCGATGAGACCGTAAGGACGGGTATCCAATGCGGAAGGTGATTCCGTTTTGGGTAGCGTCGTGGTGTTGGCGATGCGTTGAGTATCTCCGGAAGGCTGGGGAACAGAGGACGGTTGGGTGCTGAGAGGTTTGAGGTCTCGCAGATCAACGGTAGTCTGATCGGGTTGGGGGAGAGGAGCGTCGGGTGCAATGTTTGGCCGCTGTTGGGTGGGAAGCGTCTCCTGACCCGGCGCTTGGGTTGCGTTGGGCATGGGCGGTTGCGGCGCTGTGAAGGGTGGGGGCTGCTGTCCTTGCTGAGCCGCCACTAGCGCGGGGGCAAATAATAAGGCCACCGAGATAGAGATCGTGTGGAACTTGAGAGCACGGGTAGGAGCGATCCGGTGGGGGGAGCTCAATGTCCGCCTCCCTTCTTGTCAGTGCTGTCTCCATTGCCCTGCTTTTTCTGCTGACCAGACTGACCACCCGATTGGCCCGGCTTGCCGCGTTGATTGGTGCTTTCGGTACTGGAGTTGACGACAGACTGATCCCCGTATTGGTTGGGACCGGAGTCAGGAGATTTATCGGTTTGGGCTCCGCCCTGACCGGTTGCATCTTGCCCTGCTTCCTGACTTTGCTTGGGACGTACTTTTATCCCTTGCTGAACCGAGTCGGTGACGGTTGTTACGACCCAGTCTCCCTCGTTGAGGCCGTTGAGAATTTCCACGGAGGGGCCGTAGTCGCGGCCGATCTCTACAGGCACCAACTTAATCTTTTGATCGCGAACGATGGCTACGCTCGTGCGGTCCTGGCGAACGACGACAGCGTCTCCTGGAATGGTGAGGGGCGGCGTTCCGCGGACCTGCACGAAGCTTACGACGGCATACATGCCGGGAACGAGAGGCTGGTTGCGGTTGTCGATGTCTACTTCGACGAGCATGGTGCGCGAGTTCTGATCGATGGAGCCGGCGAGACGAGTGACGGTTCCTATGATTGGTTTGTTGGCGCGCTCCTGCACGAAGACACGCGCTCCCATACCGGGCACGATGCTGCTGACGTACCCCTCGGGGACTGAGACCAGGATGCGAAGCTTTTCGGTCTGGGCCATGCCGAAGAGGGCTCCACCCTGGGCCTGTCCGGTAGAGGGCGTGGCTGACTGGTTCGGATTGCCGGACATGCCGCTGGTGTTCGTGCTGGCAGTGCTGACGGTTCCGCTGGTAGGTGTCTGGGGAGAAGGCATCGGTGGCGCAGAGGCCGCACCGGCTGCACCTACAAGGGCGCCGACGTCGGTGTTGCGCTGGGTGATGATGCCGTCGAAGGGTGCAGTGACACGCTCGTAGCTTTGCAGCGCGATGACGTGGCCGAGATTTGCACGAAAGCTCTCAACGTTGCGTTGAGCTGAGGCGACGATGGCGACCTGGGTCTGGAAGTCGGCCTCGCGCTGGTCGCCATCCTGGCGCGAAAATACGCCCTTCGCGACGAGGATTCGCCAGCGCTCCCAGGTGACACGGTTCAACCTTAGTTGGGCCTCCTGCTGTACTTGTTGGGCTTCGGCCTGACGAAGCTGCTCGCGGGCCTGGTCGACCTGTTGATCGAGGTCGGGGGCGTCGATGATTGCCAGGAGTTGGCCTTGTTTAACGTGGTCGCCGATGTCAACAAAGCGGCGACGAAGATACCCGTTGGCACGGGCGTAGATGTAGGCCTCTGTGAGTGCCGCTGTGGTTCCAGGCACAGTGAGTTCACCAGGCTTGCTGGAGCGCTTGACCTGAATGACCTCTACTTCGGGTTCTTCCTGCTCGCGTTGCTTTGCGAGTGCAGCGGCTCTCTTCTCGCGCGAATGGCGGGGAAGATAGCCGAGCACGAAGATGAGAAGCAGGACGAGCAGGCCACCGCCGACCCAAAGGAAGATCTTCTTCCAGTTGCGATGCTGGCTGCGATGCTTCTTGTCGTATTCCTGCTGGACCTCGCGGTCGTGTTGAACCTGCTGGTGACGCTGGTGCGCGGCCTGACGGGCGAGAGACTCTTCGTGCTCCCATTGGGCACGGGTCATGCGACGGTCGGGGTCTTCGGCTATCTCGCGAAGCCGTTCGTCCTCGGGGTAGGTCCTCTGCGATAACTCTTCCGGCTTGTGGTCTTGCGGTTCGTCGCTCATGTTTTTTCGTTTAAGCCGGTTGCGGCTCTCCCCCCTGCGGGTTTTGGGTCTGGTTCTCGCCCTCGTGGTACGCCTTGTCAATCTCTTCGTCGAAGTTGCGTGGCGCGTCGATGCGGAGCCACGAGTACATGATGGGGACGACAAAGAGCGTGCCGAGGGTAGCTAACAGAAGTCCGCCGATGACAGCGCGGCCGAGAGGAGCGTTTTGCTCGCCGCCTTCTCCCAGCGCGAGAGCCATGGGGAGCATACCAATGATCATGGCGAGCGCTGTCATGCAGACGGGCCGTAGGCGTGTGTAGCCGGCGTTGATGGCTGCCTCGATACTGTCCTTGCCGGTTGCACGTTCATCGTTGGCGAAGACGATCATGAGGATACTGTTAGCGGTGGCTACACCGATAGTCATGATGGCGCCCATGAGCGATGGCACGTTGAAGGTCGTACCGGTCAGGAAGAGCATCCACAGGACTCCGGCAAAGGCTACGGGAAGCGCCATGAGGATGAGGAGGGGATCGAGCCAGCTCTGGAAGTTGACGGCCATGAGGAGGTAGACAAGGATGATGGCGAAGACGATGCCGATACCGAGCCGCTGGAAGGAGTCACTCATAGTTTTAACTTCACCGCGGAGTGCGAGCGTGGTGCCGACGGGGAGGTTCGGTTGAGTGTCCTTCATGATCTTGCGGATTTCGCTGGCGACGCCGCCGAGGTCGCGTTGGTCGGTGTCCGCGTAGATGTCGTAGACCGGCTGGATGTTGTAGTGGTCGATGACGACGGGTGTGACGTCGCGTTCGAAGTTGGCGACGTTGCCCAGTAACTGGCTGGCGTTGCCGGCGGGCGAGGTGACAGGAGTGCGGCCGAGGGCTTGCAGGGAATCAACGCGGTATTGCGGGGTTTGGACGACGACCTGATAGTTGACCCCGTTCTGGAGGTTTAGCCACTCATTGGGCGCGGTCTGGCCAGTGCCGGTGAGGGAGATGAGCATACTCTGAGCGACGTCCTGTTGGGTGAGACCGATCTGACGCGATTTGAGACGGTCAACGTTGACGTTGATGGTCGGCAGAGCGATCTGCTGGTGAATGTGGGCGTCTGCAGCGCCGGGTATAGCTTTTACCTGCTTCAAAAGCTGTTGGGCGAGCTGGTAGTTATTCTTGCCGCGGCCTGTGACCTGAAGGTCGATCGGGGCGGGTAGTCCGAAGTCGAGGATCTGGTTGGTGATGTTTGCGGGGGTGAAAAAGAACTCTGCGTCGGGAAACTTAGCGTGAAGATTGGTGCGGAGTTGACGCATATACATCTGGGTATGACGTTTGCCGGGTTCAAGCGAGATGAGGATGTCTCCATCGGAGTCCGAGATGACAGAGCTATCCGAGAAGGCGAGATTAATGCCGCCGTTGGGCAGACCAATGTTGTCAAGGATGAGCTTGATCTCTTCCACGGGTATGGTGCGGCGAATCTCCTTTTCAATGGCGGCGAAGAACTGCTCGGCGTCTTCGGGCCTCATCCCTTGAGGCGGGTAGACGTGGAGACGCATCTGGCCGGAGTCGACGTAAGGAAAGAAGTCCTCGCCGATCATGAGAACGAGTGGAAGCGAGAGGAGAATAAAGAGCCCGAAGACCGCGAGGGTGAGACCGCGGTTGTCGAGAGTCCATTCCAGCGCGTGTTTGTAGTTTTCACGGCGGCGCTCGAACCATTCGTCAAATCTGGTGTGCAAGCGCCAGATCCAATTTTCCTCTTCTTCCTTTTTCGCTGCCTCGGGGTCCTGATAGAGCGCGATCTCGCTGTCCAGCAGGAAGTGCATCATGGTGGGCACGAGAGTTCGGGAGAGAAAGTAAGAGGCCATCATGGCGAAGACGACGGCCATGGCGAGAGGCGTGAAGAGGTAGCGGGCAGGGCCGCTTAGCAATACGACCGGAGTGAAGACGAGGCAGATGGATAGGGTTGAGACGAAGGCTGGTGCCGCGACCTGTTGGGCGCTATCGAGAATGGCGCGGACGAGCGGCTTCTTCTCGCTCATATTGCGGTGGGTGTTCTCAATTTCGACCGTAGCGTCGTCCACGAGAATTCCAACGGCAAGGGCGAGGCCCCCGAGTGTCATCACGTTGATGGTCTGTTGCAAGGCGTACAGGATGACGAGCGAGGTAGCGATGGAGAGAGGGATCGAGACGCAGACGATAAGGGTCGAGCGCCAGGAGCCGAGGAAGAGAAGAATCATCAGAGCGGTGAGAGCGGCGGCGATGGTTGCCTCACGGACGACCTCGCTGATGGACTCCGAGACGAAGATAGACTGGTCGAAGAGAGGTGTAATTTGCAGGGCAGGAGGTAAGCCCGCTTTGACCTGGGGCAACATTGCCTTTACATTTTTGACGATATCAAGAGTAGAGGTCTGACCGTTCTTGAGGACGGTGAGTAGGGCGGATCGCTTGCCATCCTGGCGGACGATATTGACCTGTGGAGCATAGCCGAGACGTACTTGAGCAACGTCTTTGACCAGAACAACAGCCCCATTGGCGGCGCGGATGGGCAGGTCGTTGAGGGCGGAGACTACCGTGGGAGACGAGTTAAGCTTGACGACGAACTCACGGTCGCCCATGCGGGCTACGCCTGCTGGAAGGATCAAGTTCTGTTGATTGAATGCGGTAGAGACGTCGGTCGCCGAGAGATGCTTGGCGTAGAGCAGGTTGGGATCGACGTCCACTTGAACCTGACGAACTTTGCCCCCGTAGGGGAGAGGAACGGAGGCTCCCTCAACATTGGCGAGACGGGGACGAACGAAGGACAGGCCTAGATCGTACAGATCTTCTTCGGTTAACCCTTGGCCGGAGAGGGCAAGTTGAACGATGGGTACGCTGGAGGCGTCGTATTTGATGATGTTTGGGGGAAAGGTGCCGGGCGGAAGAATTCGCAGGATGGTCTGGACGACAGCCGTGATCTGCGCCATGGCTAACTCAACCTTTACCGTGGGCTGAAAGAAGACGCGAATGACTGCGACACCTTGATAGCTTTCGGACTGGGTGTGCTCGATGTCGTTGACGGTGGTAGTCAGGGCGCGTTCGCAGACGGTGACGATGCGGCCTTCCATATCCTGCGTCGGCAAGCCGCTGTAGGTCCAGACGATAGTGACGACCGGGATGTTGATGTAGGGATAGATATCTTTGGGCGCTTCTATGCAGGTACCGATGCCGAGCAGCAGCATAAGTAGCGAGACCACAACAAAGGTATAGGGACGCCGAAGCGCCAACCTGACTATCCACATCGGTTCATGTTCTCCCAGGTCCGTAAAGTTACGATGCAGAAATTCGTAAAAGATTTGTTTGAAGGTTTGAAGCAAGGGTTTCTTGATCCCGTGAAGTGCGCCGATGGAATGATCGAGTAGAACGAGTGTTATTTATCCGCGAGTGGGTGATGGCCGATAAGGTGGAGCGTCACCAGATGAACAGAAGCCTCTGGTAGCACGTCTCAACCCTGGCCTATAGCGCTTCCAATGAGGCTGTTTGCCGTGAGTTACGCCGGTAAAACTAGGCTGAATGGGGGCTAAGTGTGTGGTTACAAACGAATGACATTTTGGAGACAGGCTGCTGACACTCCGCTCTGTGCCGACTGTTAGCTTCGAAAGTCAGAAGAGTCAGCCAACTATGCGATCCAATTTCATTCGAAAGTTCGGGTACAGATCCAACGTAACGGGAACCAGCGACGGCTATTGGATGGAAAGCGTAAGTCTCGGGCAAATTACGGACGTTGCCATACAGCGACAGCGGAAGAACGATACCCGCGAATTGTCGGGACAGTAGTACGTCACATGCGAGTGCGGGCCTCTCTGAGCGCGATATCTTACGCTTCCTTGCTTTTTAGCCATTCCGTACTCACTTTCCTTCAACCAGGCCTTTTGGCCTTCGACTTTGGGAGAAATGCTACTTATGAAATCTAAGGTTTTCGCGGTAGTGACTTTTGTTGCCCTCCTTGTGGGTATCTTTGCAGTCCATTCTTCGCGTGCTCAACAGGCCCCAGCTCCGGCTCGGATCGAGATTACTGCTCAGCGTTTTACCTACTCGCCGTCGGAGATTACGGCGAAAAAGGGTGTTCCCGTAACAATCGCGTTGATCAGTAAAGATGTCCCTCACGGCCTGAAATTTTCCGAGTTCAATTTCTCAATGACTGCGAAGAAAGACAAGGTCACCGAGGCTACGTTCACCCCAGACCAGGTCGGGACTTTTACAGGTCAGTGCTCTGTGTTCTGCGGGCCGGGGCATGGCTCTATGAAGCTAACGTTGCATGTGACGGAGTGAGGAATGCGAGTCAAGGCCCATTTGCTCGCCGCCATCTTGCTACTGCCGCTGAGCGGTTGTAAGGTGACCTCCCCCAGCGTACTCGAGACGCGTATGGTCGATGGCGCTAAGTTACACGTCACGGTGGGAAACAGGGGGGAGAAGAATCCACTGCCCGCCAGTGCGGCGAATGTTGCGGCAGGAAAGGAAGCCTTCGGTCACTACTGCGTTGCATGCCACGGGCTTGATGGACAGAACACGGGAGTTCCATTTGCAGACCGTATGTCTCCCCCGATTCCGTCGTTGGCCTCTGCAGAGGTACAGGCTTACTCGGATGGGCAGTTGAAGTGGATCATCGACAACGGCATCGCTCCCTCGGGAATGCCTGCATCGAAGGGCACGTTGAACGATGAAGAGATCTGGTCTATCGTCCAGTTTCTCCGACACCTGCCGCCTGCTGGCAGTGTCGGCGAGCCTGAGATGTATAGCCATTAGCCAAAGGACAAGATGGTGAGGATATCGCAATGAGATGGAGCACACGGGCGGAGAGAGGGGTGGTCGAAGCAGTTGTCGCGGCCTTAAGCGACTCGCCCGAGCAGGCCCAGGAGCACCTCTCCGCATTGCGATATCCAGAGTGGTCTAGAAGCTATCAGTGGCTTGATGCGAGCGGGCTGGCGTTGTACTTTCTCGATCGACTGCAGGAGATGGGGATTGAGGGAGCATTACCTGCCGCAACGCTGGGACGGCTACGACAGAATCTCACCGATAACCGCGGGCGCAGTTCGTCTATGTTTAACGAGTTCTGCACTATCAATCGAGCGTTTCTGCAGGCGAACGTTTCGTTCAGTAACCTGAAGGGTTTTACGCTGTCGCCTGACTCCTGTCCGAATCCGGCTTTGCGCAGCCAGCTTGACTTTGACTTCCTCATCGATGGCGAGCACCTGGAGCGATGCCAGGACATTCTAGTAAAGATGGGATATGTACGAAATGCCGCGAACCGAACTGTATGGGAGTTTAAGGCGGGTTCGTCGGAGTTGGCTCGTATCGAAGATCACTACAAGGCAAGACCTCAGAGATCTGTGGAGTTGCATTTTTCGTGCGCCGCGATTGCGCCGCATGCGCCGACGCGGGATGAGAGACTCGATCGGACTTCTCTTCGAAAATGGGGCGATGATTCTTACCCGGTGCTCGCAGCGGCGGATCAGTTTGTTGCGCAAGCGCTTCATCTCTTTAGCCATCTCAGGAGTGCATATACGCGGGTCTCGTGGCTGCTCGAGTTTCGGCAACATCTGACCGCTCACTACGACGATCGTCCTTTTTGGGATGAGGTAAGAGAGCGTTCCCAGTGCCAACCCGATGCGTCTGTGGCCATTGGGCTTTCGACTCTGCTTTCGACACGGTTGTTTGGTGGAAGGGCGCCAGCCCAGTTAGCTCACTGGACGCTGGATCGCTTGCCGGCTCCGATACGTTTGTGGTCGGAACGATACGGAAGAGAGGCGGTGCTGGCGAACTTCCCAGGAACAAAACTTTATTTGTTGTTGGAGGACGAACTGGCACAGAGCGATCCCGACTGGAAGAAGAGACGGCGCAGTAGTCTCCTGCCGAGGCGTCGTGCGCCTCGTATCTCCTTTCCCTCTCAGAAGGAGAGTTTGCTCGTCCGACTCCGCAGAGAGTACTACGAGCTTCGCTTTCTGTTATTTCGACTCCACTTCCATGTCGTCGAGGGTCTGCGTTATCTCGTGGAGGCTCGTCGTTGGAAGCGGCAGATATCTTCACAAAGAATTCTTACGCCCTGTGCGGTGACTGACGTCCCGCGCCGGAGCAGAGGTTGAGGTCCATGTCTACGCTATTCCGAGTTCGCCGCGTGATGAGCAGACGGTCCTTGATCATCGCCTTGTTTTTCGTGGCTTTATGCTGTGATCTGCATTCACAACAGATACCTTCTTCCTCTTCTTCCGCCGCTTCTGACGGAGGAGATGTAAATTCCTCTACTTCTACTTCGAGCCCTTCAATTGGATCCAGTTCGAGTGCACTGGGCGCCACTTCACGTTCGTCATTGAGTGCCGCGCAGATCGACCGCATCCTGGAACAAAAGCCCGAAGTCATGATCGAGCTTAAGTCCATGGTGGCCGATCAACTGACTCAGCAAGGAGTAAATACACAAGCTGATTCAATCAGCGATGAGATGTTGTATCACCTGATCGCTACAAACGCAGACCTCCGGGCGAACATCACATTGTGGCTTCGTTCTCGTGGATTTGTAACAGAAGAAGACATTCGGCGTTCGACGACGGAAATCGATAGTCGGTCTGAGGACAACGAAAGTCAGTCTACTTCGGCCTCCCCCTTCGACAGGTTGAGGGATGCATCTGATGCCGGCTTAGCGCTTGATGGGTCTTCTTCCTTGATTCCTCCGTCCTCCGATGCTGCATCCGGGGCGCTAGCCGGCAATACGCCCCAACCTGGGGGGGCTCAGAATGGTAGTCCCAATACTCCCTCCAACAGAAGGCAGCGCAATATCACGGACGAGCCCGATGTTTTGCGAGTTCCCACGCCGTACAACCTACGCTCATTGCGAGATCTTTATACGCAGATTCCGCAGGAGGGAGCTCCACTCAGACGGTTTGGTTCGGATGTATTCCTCAACCGCAACGGTGGACTCTCTGCAGGAGGTGGCTCTGGCTCGCACACGATGTCGATCGATCTGCCCGTAGGGCCGGACTACGTGCTCGGCTCTGGAGACGGACTCACGATCAATCTCTCGGGTGGCGTCTCGCAAAATCTAACTCGCGTCATCGACCGCGAGGGCAAAGTTGCGCTGCCAGAGGCAGGGACGCTGGTCGTGGCAGGTCTCACCCTTCAGCATGCGCAGGGCGTCATCGAAAGCGCCCTTAAAGGGCAGTATCGCAATGTACGGGTCGACGTGACCGTTGCGCGATTCCGAACAGTACGTGTCTATGTCGTAGGAGATGTGCAGAGACCAGGAGGATATGACCTCAGCTCGCTTTCTACCCCGCTCAATGGCCTCTACGCCGCGGGTGGCCCAACAAGCGTCGGCTCTCTTCGGATCGTGCGCCACTATCGCGGAAAAGAGTTGATTCGTGAGATCGACCTCTACGATTTTCTGCTGCATGGCGTTCGGCTGGATGACGACCGCCTGCAGTCCGGCGACACATTGCTCATACCTCCGGCTGGCCCTCAGGTCGCAGTGTCCGGAATGGTGAAGCGCCCGGCGATCTACGAACTGAAAGGGGAATCGTCGCTTACAGAGGTGCTGGATGACGCGGGTGGAACGACTGTTGCGGCTGCACTTCAACACATCACAGTCGAGCGGATTCAGCCCAACCAACAGCGTGAGTCAGTGAGTGTGGAGCTGCCCGCAGCTGCTACAGCTCAATCGACGCTTGCTGCAATCGCCGCCTTTAAGGTCAAGGATGGCGACCGCGTCCATGTCGCTCCTATTCTTCCTTACAGCGATCGCGTGGTTTATGTCGAAGGCCATGTGGTGCGTCCGGGGAGGTACCCTTACCGCGAAGGAATGCAGGTCAGCGACATCCTTCATTCGTACCAGGACCTATTGCCGGAACCAGCGGCCAGAGGCAATATCGTGCGGCTGGTGCCTCCCGATCTTCATCCCGAGACGATTCCGTTTGATGTTCCGGATATGTTGATTGGAAATGGCAACCTCGCACTTCAACCTTTCGATACGATACGCATCCTGGGTCGGTACGAGACAGATTCTCCGCAGGTTTCGATCCGCGGGGAGGTGTTGAAGCCAGGGAAGTATTCGTTGTCTCAAGGCATGACTGCGTCACAACTGGTGAAGATGGCGGGCGGGTTTAAACGCGATGCGTTGGTAGAGAGCGCAGACCTTACAAGCTATACGATTCAAGACAAAAAGAAGGTTGTTAGTGAGCGGGCGTCGATCAACATCGCGGACGCCATGAAGGGCCGCCTAGACTCTGACGTGCAGCTGAAAGCTGGTGACGTGCTAACGATCCATCAGATTTCGGGCTGGAAGGACATTGGCGCCTCGGTCGTTCTTGACGGCGAGGTGACATACCCAGGAAGCTATGGCCTGCAAGAAGGAGAGCGGCTAAGTTCGGTGTTGCGGAGGGCTGGAGGTTTTCGCACTACGGCGTATCCTGCCGGCGCCGTTCTGGTGCGTGTCCAGGTAAGAGAGTTGGAGGAAAAGAGCCGGTCGGAGCTCATCAACCAGATTGAGACGGCCTCTGCGTCGGCACGACTTTCACCTAACCTTACGGGACAGAGTCAGTCAGGAACACTGCAAGCAGTAAGTCAGCAACGCAACGAAGTGCTGCAACGTTTGAAGAGTCAGCCAGCCAGCGGGCGCTTGGTAATTCGTGTCAGTGCGGATATTGAAAGTTGGGAGAACACCGCGGCCGACATCGAAATGCGGAGTGGTGATGTGTTGACTGTGCCGAAGCGTCCTGGGTTCGTCCTGGTCAGTGGCCAGGTCTATAACCCATCCGCGATCACGTACGTCCCAGGCAAGGATGCCGCATGGTATCTGCGCCGCGCTGGTGGAACCAACGATATTGCTAATCGAAAGGAAATCTTTATTGTTCGAGCCAACGGCCTGGTCGTAGGCAGGAGATCTGGCGAATGGTATGGAGGCGGCGTGCTTTCGACCAAACTCGATCCGGGAGACGTAATCGTCATTCCGCAAAAGATCATTGGGGACTCACTGTTCTGGAGAAATCTACTTACAGTAGCCCAAATAACTTCTTCTATCGCAATTACGGCAGCCGTAGCCGGGATTATCTAACTTCACGATGTGCAGGTACATGATGGTTTTTCTCTCACTCTTCGGATTGCTGCAAGGCCAGGCGCAGACGCGCGCAAGCCAATCCGCGTCGGAGAGGAGCGATCCAGTTCCAGCGAACATGGCATCGACTTATGTACCGATTGAGAGTTGGGTATATGCGGCGATCGAACGTCTGGTTCTGGCCGGGTATGTGCAGACGGCGTTTGAAAGTCTGCGGCCGTGGACCCGCATGGATTGCGCACGTCTGATTGAAGAGGCCAAAGAGCAGGGAATGGACACCGATGTGACCGAAACCACTCTTCAATTGCTGAAAGCGTTGGAGATGGAGTTTGCTCCTGAGCTTCGGCGGCTAGATGGTGAACACAACCGGGAGTTTAAGATTCAATCGCTCGATGTTCGTAGCACTACGATTGCCGGTGCTCCTTTGACTGACGGGTATCACGGCGCACAGACGATTACGAATGACTATGGACGTCCCTATGGCAGGGGCGAAAATGTGTACACCGGAGTCTCGTTGCGAGCGACTGCAGGCCCGTTCTCAGCGTTTTTGCGCACCGAACTGCAGCGGGCAGCTTCCGCCCCGACGGCTCCAGCGTCCGTAGATGCGAGTATTGCAGCCGCAGATTTCACGCCGACTGCAGCGGCAGGGCCGGCTTCGGGGTTCAGTCGAGGTCGCATCGTCGAGGGGTATGTGTCGTTTGCCTTTCATGACAATCAGTTCTCGTTTGGAAAGCAAAGCTTATGGTGGGGACCAGGACGTGGTGGTCCGCTGTTGTTCAGCACTAACGCGGAACCTATAACCATGTTTCGTTACGATCGGATACGGCCATTCGAATTACCTGGAATTGGACGTTGGCTTGGTCCTATCCGTCTCCAGGCGTTTGCCGGGCGGCTCTCAGGACAGCAGTTTGTCCGTGTTGGCGACCGAGTGATCGGACAATCGGGCGTCGCGCTCCGGGATCAACCGTTTATCCATGGCCAGAAGCTCTCGCTCAAGCCCACTCCTAATTTTGAATTCAGCGTCTCGCGCACGGTGATCTTTGCTGGCGCCGGGGCGCCCCTTACTACACATAGCGTACTTCGCAGTCTCTTTTCCCCCGGCAACACGGACACTACCGCTGATCCGGGAGATCGTCGCTCCGCCGTAGATATTCAGTACCGTCTACCGAAGCTGCGGAACTGGCTCACCGCCTATGTCGATACGTTTACAGATGACGAACCATTTCCGTTGAACTATCCGACGGAGAGCGCCTGGTCGCCAGGATTGTATCTTTCGCATGTGCCGAAACTTCCGAACGTAGACCTTCGGGTAGAAGGATTTTTGACCCCGCATCGCGATCTATTTCCAGGTTTCTACTACTTTAATGTGCATTACCTAAGTGGTTACACCAACCAGCGTCAGTTAATAGGGAGCTGGATCGGTCGTGAAGCGAATGGGGTGCAGGCGTGGGGAACGTGGTGGCTTTCGCCGCGTTCGTCATTGCAAGCCAGCTTCCGCCATGTCAGTTCGAGCGCGGAGTTTCTTCAAGGCGGAAGCCTTCAGGATGTAAGCCTCACGGCAGATGTTGCATTACGGCCAGAGTGGCAAATGCATGTCGTTGTGCAGGACGAACGTTGGCGCTACCCACTATTTTCTGGAAGTTCGCAACAGAACTTTACAACCACCTTTCAACTTTCATACCGGCCCCGAGGAAACGCTAGTGTCCAGCCTTGAAAACATTCCGATGGTACGGAATATGCGGCCTATAACCCAAGATAACTGGGTGACAAATGCTGGGCTTTTATGGCAGCGTCGCCGGATACTGTTCCGTGTAACAGCAGCGTGCATGGTAGTAAGCGCGTTAGTGGCTTTTACCATTCCCAAGCAGTATGAGTCGACGGCCAGAATCATGCCGCCGGAGCAACCTCTCTCCGGCACTGCGATGTTGGCTGCTTTGGCGAGTCGATCTTTGGGTGGAACGAGTGGGGGAAGTGGAGCCAGTGCATTAGGCGGGTTAGGCAGTCTCGCGGGCAGTCTACTTGGAGGAAGGACCTCGGGCGCGTTGTTTATCGACCTGCTGCACAGCCGGACCGTCAACGATCACGTCATCGATCGGTTCAATCTGCAGCGGCTCTATCATAAGCGGTACCGCATCGACACTGTGAAGTATATGGTCCACCACACCAAGATTGTGGAGGACAAAAAAAGTGGTGTGATCAGTATCACCTTCACGGATACCAACGCGGAGCGCGCTCGCGCTATTACTCAGGGTTATCTCGATGAACTAAACAGCGCCTCCTTGCGTTCCAGTGTCTCCTCGGCACGACGGGAGCGAGAGTTTATAGAGAAGCGATTGGTGGACGTTCAAGCGGAACTGCAAGAAGCGG
The DNA here is from genome assembly GCF_018449545.1 of Granulicella sp. dw_53. Taxonomy (GTDB): domain Bacteria; phylum Acidobacteriota; class Terriglobia; order Terriglobales; family Acidobacteriaceae; genus Edaphobacter. The sequence goes on from NZ_JAAVUR010000007.1 coordinate 66,783, forward strand.
AACTGGCGTTGAGTCAGTTCTCGAGCGTGAATACGACACTTGATATCAAGGAACAGACACATGCGATGGTCGATGCAGCAGCAAGACTGCAGGCAGAGCTCATCGTCGGTCACTCTGAGGTCGACTCTCTGACACAGATCTACGGAGAGGAGAACGTGCGTGTACGAGCAGCCCGTGCTCGCATCGCTTCTCTGCAAAGTGAGCTGGCTAAATTAAGCGGCAGTAGTGCTGCACCTTCTGAGGATGCTAACAGTGGCATCTCCGACGATAAACGCCTGTATCCATCTCTCCGTCAGATTCCTCGGCTTGCGGTTCCGTATGCGAACCTCTATCGAAAGGTACGCATAGAAGAAACAGTATTTGAGCTCCTCTCTCAACAGTATGAGATAGCGAGACTGGAAGAGGCGAAGGATACTCCTGTTGTGAGCGTGGTTGATCCACCATTGGTGGCTGAGAAAAAATCATTTCCGCCACGATTGCTGGTTATGTTAATCCTGACCGCATTTTCCTTTGCAGCTACCTCAACTTACATTCTGTTGTGCCACCGGTTGAGCTTGATTGCACTGGACGATCCCCGCAGGTTGCTTGCGGAAGAAGTTGGTGCCGGCTTGCGGATGCAATTGCAGAAGGTTCTGCCTGCGAGAGCGAGAAAGAGTGTGTTATGAAGGCACATCTCTCCAATGCGGCTTATGGCGTACTCGACTACGTCGCTTACCCGCTGGGCATGTTGGTAGCGGCTCCAATACTTCTAAGGCATCTTGGATCAGCTCAGTACGGTATTTGGATTGTCGCGACAGCGATGGTGAGTATGGGAGGTATCATTGCCTCCGGCTTTGGCGACGCCAATATCCAATATGTCGCCACCGCTCGAGGTAGAGAGGACCAAAAAGTTCTGCTCGGTGCGGTTCGAAGCATGCTTGGTATCAACCTGGGGCTCGGAACATTAGTGGGCTTGATTTCATGGCTCCTCTCCCACTCGATAGCACGTCATGTGATTCCAGTGGAAAGCGATCTAAGTGCGGCATGCCTCTGGGCCCTGCGAATTGCTTGTTTGATGATGTTTGTGCGCGCAGTGGAGAGCGTCTGCATCAGCACGCAGAGAGCGTTTGAACGTTATGGCACGGCAGTAAGAATTAGCATTCTTGCACGGTTGCTGTCGCTGGTCGTAGGAGTGGCACTTACCTATCGAGGCTTTGGTGTCGTAAGCATCATGTGTGCGACCGGCGTTTTGATGTTGCTCGGAACCCTTGGGCAATTGGTACGACTTGCCCAACAGCTTAGCGTCACAGTCTTGCTTCCGAAGATCGACCGACAATCGATTCGCGCACTATGGGGATTCGGTGCTTTTAGCTGGCTGCAGGCGGTCTCGGGCGTGATCTTTAGTCAGGCTGACCGTCTCGTGCTGGGTATCTCACTAGGCGCAACGGTAGTGGCTGCCTATGCACTCTGCGTACAGATGGCGCAGCCGATCTATGGGATCATCTCTTCAGGCTTGCACTTCATGTTTCCATACCTCTCGGCTCGACACGCGACGATGACGTCTGTTGAACTTCGAGGTGTCATCCTCAAAGTATTCACCCTCAACCTGGTCGTCGTCTTAGTGGCCACCGTAGCTGTGCTCTTATTAGGCCCGTATTTTCTGCGTGCCTGGATGGGTGAAGTTATTGCAAAAAGCGCCACCGCAGTGCTTTCACCGATTGTTTGGAGCTTCTCCCTCTTGGGCCTTAGTGTGACCGGGTATTACGCGATGCTTGCATTGGGTCGAGTCCAAGTTGTCACCTTGCTGAATATCGCTGGAGGTGCGGCGATGTTGCTCTTGATGGGATTACTTCTACCTTTTATTGGGATTCGCGGAGTCGCCGCCGCACGTCTGATTTACGGAGCGATCACCCTGCTGATGTATGTTCCACTTTTCCGTCTGCTTCGTGGCAGCACGGTCCGAATGCTGGCGGTTACGGGCATCGAGCCAGTCTGTGAGGATGCATGAATACCTACGCGGACACGAGGAACACCCATAGTGAGTTAGCCAACAGGACCGCATCTCTGGGCTTATTGTCCATGATCGTGGCGTGGAGACGAAAGGCAAGAAAAGGTGGCTCCTCGTCATTTTCATTATGGGTAATCGTACCAATCAATCCAATGCTGCGATATGGAGCAGTCGGCGAAGAGGCACACGCATGACTCTATTGCAACGTAGCGCGGTAGTACACGATCATTCCCTCACTACTAACTATGAAGGTCAAGATCGATCTCACCTCAGGGTGGTGGTGGCGATTGTAAGTTCATCGGAGTTCCTCTCGGGAGTTTCGCGCCATGCTGTCAATATGGTTCGCTGTCTCCTTACGCGGACCGAGGTAATCGAAATTCATTTGATCGCCGCGGAATGGCAGTATCAATCTCTGCGAAATGCATTGCCACAGCCAGACCGCAGACTCCATTTGCACATTGTGTCTCTCGGTCGAAGTGCATTGAGCCGCAATCTCTGGTACTACCAGAAGTTGCCAATTCTCGCTGAGCAATTGAAGGCAGACGTGGTGCATCTTGCCTACCCATCACCTTTGAACAAGCACGCCTTCCGCTGCCCTACGATTGTTACGTTGCACGATCTTTACCCCTACGACATTCCGGAGAACTTTGGTTTTCCAAAGGTATTCTTCAACCGTGCCGTGCTTAGGCAATGTCTAGGCGCTGCCGACGCCATCGCCTGTGTCTCTGAAAGCACTTTGCGGCGTCTGGACATTTACTCCCCACAGCACGCCCTGGAAAAAGCTGTGACGATCTACAACTGTGTAGAAGCTGGACCCCCGATAGCGGCTGAAAGTCCATTGCCCAATTGGAATGGGGAGCGCTTTTTGCTGTGCGTGGCGCAACACCGGCGCAACAAGAACATCCCCTTAGTAATTGAGGTCTTTCGACGGCTATTGGCGAAGGGGGATATTGGGCCAACCACGCTGTTGGCAATCATTGGAATTGAGGGGCCAGAGACGGCCCGCATCCACCAAGCGATCGACGATGCGGGTCTGGCGCGGCAGGTCATGCTTTTGCATGGAGTCTCCGATGCGGAACTGCAGTGGTGTTACAGGCACTGCGAACTGCTGCTGTCGGCTTCTGTAACGGAGGGGTTTGGACTTCCAATCGTCGAAGCAATGCTGCAGCACTGTCGTGTGGTGTGCTCCGATATTCCTGCGTTCCGAGAGGTTGGGGGTTCCTATTGCCACTATGTGCCGCTCCACCGTGCGGCAGAGGATGGCTTCGTCGAGGCGATACGGGTCGCGCTCCGAAGCATTAAATTTCGCGCATCGACTACAGAGCGTTTTTCTGCACCCCAAATCGCAGAAGCATATCTGCAGCTTTATTCCGAACTTCGCCTGGCGCCCTTGCGGCCAGTCTTCGCCGCCGTTGCTAGCTGGTCAGGTCTATGGAAAAGGAAAGAGAACAATCATGAGCACATGTAAAGATCATCCGCGGGCGAACGTGCTTGGCATCGGTGTCGATGCCGTTGATATGGAACAAGCTCTTGTAAGAATCGAAGAAGAGCTACAACTGAAGCGTAAGGGTTATGTCTGCCTCGTTGGAGTGCATGGCGTGATGGAGGCACAACGCGATGCCGCTATAGCCAATATCTTCAGGAACGCGGCGCTTGCGTTACCGGATGGAATGCCTACCGTCTGGGTGGGTCGTCATCAAGGACATGTCAACATGGAGCGGGTCGCTGGACCGGACTTAATGCTCGAGGTGATGCGGGGAGAGAGATTCCGTAATGCTACGCATTTCCTCTGCGGAGGTAAGGACGGAGTTGCGGAAGAACTTCGAGAGCAGCTCATGAGCCGGTATCCATTTCTAAAGATCGTTGGTACATACACTCCCCCATTTGGTCCTATGTCTCTCAAGCAAGAAAAAGAGTTCGTCACCATGATTGGCAATGCTCGGCCGAGTATTGTCTGGGTCGGGATCAGCACGCCGAAGCAGGATCGATTTATGAATCATTATCTTCCTCTCCTGGATACGACCCTGATGTTTGGTGTTGGTGCGGCATTCGACTTCCATACCGGCCGCATCTCCGATTGCCCGGAGTGGATCAAGCAGGCTGGATTGCAATGGTTTGATCGACTCCTCCAGGATCCACGACACCTCTGGAAACGCTATCTCCGCAACAATCCCGCATTTCTTTTTTACAGTCTTCTACAACTCACTGGACTAAGGTCGTATCCTCTGCAATCGGAGACGGAACGTCGTGCCATGGCGCAGCCTGCAGGATTACTACGCTAATGATCGGGGCCGCATCTCGAAGGACATTTCTGGAGAGCACGATCTTTTTGATGCTGTGCGCCTTTCTGCTCGGATACACTCTCCCTCGGGCCTGGAGAACTTTAAATACGGATTTTCCAAACTACTATCTCGCAGCAAGTATTGCGCGCGAAGGGACTGATCCTTCTCGGGCTTACGAGTGGATCTGGCTGCAACGTGAGAAGGACCACCGCGAGATCGACCAACGCATCGTAGGGCTCGTTCCGATTACTCCGTTTTCTACATTGGTCATGTGGCCTATCGCGTCCCTGAGACCTCTTGCCGCGAAGCATATATGGACTATCTTTAATCTCCTGCTCCTCCCTTTAATTGCGCTGTTATTGCGACGAATAACTCCTCTATCTTTATTGCAGATAGGAATATTGATTCTGGTGAGTTTCTCGCTGCACCGCAATCTACTTTACGGGCAGTATTACATCCTCTTACTTGCTATCTTGACCGCGGCATGTTGGGCGGCACAGCGTGGATATTCTTGGATTGCGGGTGCCCTTGTCGGTCTGGGTGCTGCTGTAAAAATTTTCCCAGTTCTTTTTGTTCTCTACTTCCTGCGGAAAAAAGACTGGAAATCACTGTGTGCCTGCCTTTTGGCGATTGTTGCTTCCTTGGTGATCTCAATTTCCGTCTTTGGGTGGAACTTACACCGCACCTACTTACTTCAGGTCCTTCCCTGGACTCTGCGCGGCGATTGTCTGGATCCTTACAACCTCGCCAGTTCTTCGATCTCAAGCTTGTTTCATCGCCTCTTCATCTATGAGCCGCAATGGAATCCACATCCGGCGATCCATGCGCCGATACTCTTTGCGATTCTGTATCCCTTAGCGCAACTGTTGATACTGGTTCCCATCTTTTGGTGCCTTGACCGCAACGACCGGTCGCCTGCGCGGATCTCGTTGGAGTGGTCCGCCCTCTTGGTCGCATCGTTGACGATCTCCCCGCTGCCAGCGTCGTACCACTTCACGGTATTCATTTTGCCCATAGCCGTTCTTTTCGGCAAGCTGCTGCAGGAGAAAAGGTCTGTTGCCGCGATGGCTGTAGCCCTGTTATATCTGGCAATCGGCTATCCCGGGTGGAACACAGCATCGAGCGATGGATGGTCTGCGCTATTACATGTTCCAAGACTTTATGTGCTAATTCTGATGACGTCTGCTTATTTCTATCTGCTAAAAGGCACACAACATGCTGCAGAGAAACGTAAATACTGGTTAGTCGGAGGCGCTGCCGTGTATGCACTCAGCGCCCTAATCGGAGTGCGTCATCAGCGCGGTCTCTTCGACGACTACGCCTATCGATTGCCGATGTCACAACAGACTCTTCTTGTGGCGCAGCCTGTAACAGAGGAAGGATCGATCCGATTCATTACCCTCTCCTCTGATGGATACCACGTAGCGAAGTTAAGCGATGTAGGGCTTCGCGGCATAGAGAGATCCAAAGATCTATCCACCGATCAACTCGCTTTTGCAGTAGGCCCTGCCGAAACCTGGACTGAGACAGTTTCGAAGAGATCCGTACTACAGTCTTCCATCGGCGGTGCCAAGGCCATCGAAGACGCAGAGTCTCCCGCAGTGACGCATGATGGCCTCACGATCGCATTTTTGCGAACGGTAGATGGACGGAAACAACTCTTTCTTCGGGACATGAAAGATGGAAACCGACCCGATCGACAGATGACTCGTTCGTCCTTTGGAAATCTTCATGAGGTGGCCTTTCATCCCAATGGGTCAATATTTTTTTCGGCAACCCCGAACCATGGACGGCCAGGGATATACACAATGGGGGACGATGGACAAATCCATCCTCTCTCTCTCGGGGAGGCCCGGTATCCTGCAATCTCCCCAGACGGCCACTGGCTCGCTTACAGTAGCTTTCAATCTGGCAATTGGAATCTTTCTCTGCAAGATCTAAGTAACGGTGCGACTCATCGCATTAGCAAGGTCCCTTGCAATCAGATCCAGCCCGGATGGGAGGCCGATTCAAAGACACTTCTCTACGGGAGCGATTGTGGTCGGGCTCTTTGGTTTACTGCAATCTCCAGGCGCCGGGTAGTGCAATAGAGATGGAATATCAAACATGACGAAACACGGACACTTCGGTGACAACCTGAAAGAGCGGCCCTACCTACACTTGGCATTGACGGGGCACTCTAGCATTTGCAACCGGGCGGGTCGTGATGTCGTCAAGATCGATGTCGTGCGAGCACTAGATGGTCAGTTTGTTCTCCTGGTGAAGAGACCGTTCTCGACAGATAGGAAAGAGAGACGCCAATGACTGACGTTTTTCAGCGCGATTCAAATGCGGGTGCTGTTAAGGAATCGATCGGCAACGTATCAATCCGACATAGCGATGACGATCCCATTTTGAGCAGGGTGGCGCTGCCACTTAGCGCAGTCTTCTATCCTTTGGGATTTGCTGTGGAGATCAGCACGAACACCCAAGTCGTCCTCGATGCAGCAGCGATGAATTGGGGCTCTCTGAGACGCATATATCCAAAGGAAATGCTTAAACTGAAAATCGTTATCGCACCGGGCGGTTCGGAGGTCTGTCCGCCCGCGCCTGTTATACGGGGGCAACGGCACTTACTTTCGATTGTCGCGGATGCCCATAACCAGGCTATCTGCGACCTTCAGGCGGGAGTCGCCTATATGTGGTTGAACGATTCCGCGCTGCACCACCTCGACTATCTCCAACATCACTTTCTTGAAGCTGCCACCCTTGTTCTTATCTCCGGACTTTATGCGACCCCCCTCCACGCAGCTTGTGTGAGCCTCAACGGTCATGGAATGCTTCTATGCGGAGAGTCCGGTGCCGGTAAATCGTCGTTGGCCTATGCCTGCGCGCGAACAGGATGGACCTTTACCTCGGATGACGCGAGCTATCTCTTGCGTAATGGTCTTCGGCCGAAGGCGATCGGAAACTCGCGCCAGGTACGTTTTCGTCCTTCTGCGAAAGATTTGTTTCCTGAGCTTCAGGGACGCGGCATTACGCCCCGCCTCGAAGGAAAGCCATCGATTGAAGTCCCGACCGCTGAATTGCCCCCACTTGTCACAGCGGATGAAGCTACGATCCATTCCATCATCTTCCTCAATCGGCAACAATTTGCCGATGCCGAGTTAATCCCGCTCGACAGAAACACCATCTCAGAGCGCTTTCGGAAAGATCTTTATCCAACGGACTATATCCAGACCCTGCAGGTCGAAGCGCTAGAACAGCTAGCCTCTGCGGCGGCGTTTGAACTCCGTTATTGTGTCCTTGAGGATGCGGTCGAATGTCTTCAAACGTTGGTCAGGAGTACGAGTGACTCCGCCTATATTACTGCAAGCAATGCTACTTAGTGTGAGGGTAGAACTTCGTTAACAGATAAGGTAGTAGCCGAACAAAGAGCCAAATGTTATGCAGAACACGTCCTCCGACGAAATCGGGAGTTTTATTTCGATAGGATTCTCCCGATCCCCCTCTATCCGATCCAGATAGGGAGTTGTCACTTGTTTGTCATTTTGGGGCTTCGGTTGAAAACAGGCTCCATCCTGAGAGAAACTAGAAGGGACGAAGTCCCCTGGGAAGATTTCCCATAACCGTACCCTCGCTGGAGAGATGTCCATGAGCCTGATTCTTGTTATTGAAGATGACCCACGCATCCAGCGTGCGTTACGCCGACAGTTCACCGCAGAAGGCTACGACGTTCATATTGAGGGTGCAGGACCATCAGGTCTTGCCGCCTGCAAGAGTATGCGGCCCGCTGCAACCGTGTTGGATCTTATGTTGCCTGGTCTCTCGGGCCGGAGTGTGTGCAAAGAGATCAAGAGCTGGTGCGCCGATGCTCCGGTAATCGTCTTAAGTGCCGTGACTGAAGTTGCAGACAAGGTGCTGCTTCTTGAGACCGGAGCCGACGATTACATGACGAAGCCCTTCAGTCCGCGGGAGCTTCTCGCGCGCGTGCAGGCTGCGATTCGTCGTACTCGTAAGAAGGTCGGAGATATTCCGCTCGGCTTCGGGGATGTCGCTGTCGACTTCCTTAAAATGGAAATCCATAAAGGTGGCGAGCTAGTGCCCCTTACTGCCCACGAATTCAAACTGCTGCGTTTCTTTTTGGACAATCCGGGGCGCGCCATCGCTCGCGAAGAGTTGCTCAATGACGTATGGGGATTGAACTTTCATCTGACGACGCGTACGGTGGACAATCAGATCTTGAAGCTCCGCCAGAAGCTGGAAGCCGATCCGGCAAATCCGGTGCACTTCCGTACGATCCACGGAGTGGGCTATAAGTTCGTGCCGCAGGTTTGAGGGGCAGGACCCTCCGGAAGAGATTGTGAAGCAATGAAACATTGGCGCGTGCGTACGACCTTAATGGTCTCGCTTCTGGTGGCATCGCTCGGGCTCACAGCCACCTGCCTGTTGATCATTCGTGTGAGTGTCCAGCAGGCGATTCAGACAGATCTTAATTCTGACCTCGAGCATTCGTTAGACACATTTCGAAATATCGCTCGCCAGCGCAACCAGATGTTGGCGCGCGAGGCGGCCTTGCTCGCCGATCTGCCCAGTCTTAAGGCGCTGATGGCAACACAGGACGCGCAGACGATCGAGGACGGAAGCCGGGAGTTCTGGAAGACCAGCGGAAGCGACGTGTTTGCCTTGGTAAGTGCCTCTGGCAAGCTCATGACCTATTCCAATCGAGGGGCAATTCTCGACGATGTTCAGGTGACCCGTGGTCTTCAGGACTGCATGATTGAGCCCGAAACGTCATGCATGGTCGCCTTCGGACGAAGTCTCTATGAGATCTCCATCCAGCCGCTGTACTTCGGCCCTCCGGCGAACGGCACCAGGCTGGGTTATGTCGTCATTGGCTACGCGATCGACCATCAGGTTGCACTCCAAGTGAGTGAAGCGGCTGCCGCCGACGTATCCTTCTTGGTCGATGGCGATGTGTCTGCTTCTACCCTCACTGCAGACCGGTTTGCTGCGTTGAAGGAGCAAAGTCAGTCCCTCGACGCGACGACTGCAGCGCCCCGCAAGATTCAGCTCAATGGAGAGGTCTACATTGCGGCGGCCTCCTCGCTGCCGCCAGCAGGCCAGGGAACGACGAAGCTCGTAGTGCTCAAATCTTACGATCAAGCCAGCGAATATTTGCGTCGCGTGAACCGTTGGGTCGTGGCATTAGGGATCGCCGCGTTGCTCATAGGGCTGTTACTAGCCGCCGCGCTCTCTCGCGCTGTAACACGCCCGTTGGAGATGCTCGTCGCGGGTGCACGGGCGTTGGGCCAAGGGGACTTCAACTATCGCCTGAATATTGAGGGCGCTGCGGAGGTTCGAGAGCTGGCACTGGCCTTCGACCGCATGCGAGGCGAGTTGAAGCGAACGCAGAAAGAGCTCCTTGAGTCCGACCGCCTCGCCACGATCGGCAGAATGGCCAGCTCGGTATCCCACGACCTTCGGCATCACCTCTCCGCGATCTACGCGAACGCCGAGTTCATGAGTCTCGCTCAGACCGGCAAGGATGAACGCGTAGAGCTTCATCTCGAGATTAAGGAAGCTGTACAGAGCATGACGGACCTGATCGAGTCCCTGCTTCTCTTCAGCCAGACCGGTCAGGTACTCAACTTACGTTTCGAGTCGGTCCGGCAGCTTCTGGAACGGGGAATTCATAGCGTCTCTCAACATCCTGATTGTAGGGATGTTGAGATTCAAGCTCCATATCTGGAGTCTGTCGATGCATGGATTGACGGAAAAAAATTAGGTCGCGCTTTCTACAATCTGCTGTTGAACGCTTGCCAGGCAGCCAAGAGTGGAACGGAGCCGCCGAGTGTCACCGTCACCCTCTCCGAGGATGAAGACAAGGTGAGGATCAGCATTCGAGACTCTGGACCAGGAGTTCCGAACTCGATTCGCCGTACCTTATTTCAACCCTTTGTGAGCGCGGGCAAGGAGAACGGTGTCGGGCTAGGGCTGACGCTGGCTCAGCATGTGGCTCAGGAGCATGGCGGTGAGGTAAAGCTGGAAGAGTCGATTCCGGGCCGAACGGTATTCACCATTTTGTTGTATAAACAGGCCTTACAGACATTCGGTGCCCGCCAGGCATCGGCGATCAATGTTATTCAAGAGCAGATAGGCGCTGCCGGCGTTACCGGATATGATCAGCTATGAGCGAATTGGCAGATGGCAACCCATTCCATTTGACGAAATTCACTAGCAGACTTCCTTTTATCCTCAACGTTGCAAGACCCCTTTTAGTTCTGCTCAGCTTTACCACATTGCAGCTTCGACACTGCCTCGCGCAGGCGCCGGTTGATCCTTCCAGCGGAAGCCTCGTGAAGCCGGCGAACGCTGACGACGGACGCGCCGCTGATATCGAGAACCGTCTCAACGCCGTTACCAATACCTTGAATCAAACCCAACAGTTACTGGAACAGTCGATGCAGGAGATCCGGAGACTGCGAGGCGAGCTTGAGACATTGCGTTCGCAGGCGTCGACCAAACCTTCGTTCTCCGGAGTCGCGAACCCGGGGACGCTGGGCGCTGAGCCTGCTTCCGCAGCCAGTAGCAGCGTGTCGACCAAGGAAGACATGGAAGCACTCCATGAAGAGCAGGACGCGCTCCAAGCCGAAATTAAACAGCACGAACAGACGAAGGTAGAGACCACCTCGAAGTACCCTGTCCGCATCAGTGGGCTTGTGTTATTCAATGCCTTCTCCAATGCGGGGGTGGTGGACGATGCGGAACTACCGGTTCTCGCCTTGCCGCGGAATCCTGGCTCTTCCCACGGAAGTTCGGGCGCCAGCTTGCGACAGACTTTACTGGCTTTAGAAGCGACCGGTCCAAGGATCGGTGGGGCCCGGAGTGCAGCGGAGGTAAGCATCGATTTCTTTGGCGGAGTTTCGTCCAATACCTATGGCTACAGCAACTCCCAGGGTTCGGTGCGTATGCGTCAGTCGAAGGTCAGTTTGGATTGGGACAAGACCACCGCGGAGGCAGGCTACACCGTCCCTCTCTTCTCTCCGTTGTCGCCGACTTCCTACACTACAGTGGCGCAACCTGCACTCAGCGGCTCCGGAAATCTGTGGATGTGGTCTCCACAGATCCGGGTGGAACAGCGTATTCCGTTGTCCGACAGGAGCAGGGTTGGACTTGAGGCCGGATTGATCTCACCTCCGTCGCCAAACTACGTCTCGACTCAACTGGATACCCCAGTTGAAGCTTCGCGTCGTCCCGGTTACGAGGGACGAGTCTCTTATCGTGTAGACAGTAAGGCAGGCACAGTATCCAGGCCGTTTGTCTTGGGCATTGGAGCTTACTCAGCCAGCCAGTTTTACCATAGCTCCACGCAGATTCACTCGTGGGCCGTTACTGCCGATTGGCAGATACCTCTTAGCCAACACCTGGAGCTTAGCGGCGAAGCCTATCGCGGACGCGCTCTCGGCGGCTTCGGAGGCAGCACCTACAAAGACGTCTTAACTGGGACCGATCCAGTGAGCGGAGCTAACCGTACTGTAGGGCTCGACAGTGTAGGAGGTTGGAGCCAACTAAAGGTGCGTTTCACCCCGAGCCTGGAAGCCAACGGAATGTTCGGAATGGATAACGCCTTCGCCAGCAACTTCGACAGTCTGGTTTTATCGACGACCGACAATCCATTACAGCTTTATGCAAGAAACCAATCTGTGGTTGGTAACCTTATTTTTCGTCCCAAGACTTATCTGATCTTTTCGCCCGAGTATCGACGGATCAAGAGTTGGCGCTACACTGGCCCAGCCAATGTAGCCGACATCTTCAGTCTCTCCGCGGGCTTTCAGTTTTGATTCGGGCCGAACTTTCGCCGTTGAGCGCTCAACGAAGAGCGCGCCGAAGGGAATGATGAAGCTAGTTAGAAACAGTATCGGCTTTGGGCTTATCGCTTTGGCGATGACTGCTCCGGCTTGGTCGCAGACGGTTGACGTTACTGCCCAGGTCGAGATCAACGGTCAATCGAATCATGCCTCTGCGAAGTCCGCTGCAGCCGGAGACGTCGTCATCTGGCTGACTCCGACCAAAAGAAATGTCGCTGCAGTGGCCGTCAAGAGTAGCCAGGGATATACCTTGGTCCAAAAGAATAAGATGTTTACACCTCATCTGCTGGTCGTTCCGACTGGCAGCAGCATAGACTTCCCCAACCTCGATCCTTTCTTCCACAATGTTTTCTCTCTCTTCAATGGAAAGAGATTTGATCTAGGTCTCTACGAGGCCCATAGCCATCGGGCCGTCGAGTTCGACCGGGACGGCATCTCGTATATCTTCTGCAACATTCATCCCGAGATGGGTGCAGTCGTCATTACGTTGAGCACGCCTTACTACGGAGTCTCCAAGGCCGACGGGGCTGTGGTGATCCATAACGTTCCCGCCGGCAACTATCAGCTGAATGTGTGGGCGGAGAACGCGTCGAACGATACGCTCAACGCGCTTGGCCGATCGATTGACATTGGCCCACAAAATACTCAGCTTGGAGTCCTTTACGTAAAGACGACTCGCGATCTGATGAAGCAACATAAAAACAAGTTTGGCGAGGAGTATCCGCCAACCGCCAAAGATCCTTACTAGGCTTTCAAGAGTCTGACCTATTTTGCCTCCAGGGGTTTTCTGGCGAAGTAGTAGAGGCTATAGGCCAATAGGGCGAACATGACGATGCTGATCCAGTCGTGATGGAAGGGGTTGTGATCGCTGAAGCGGGGAAAGTCTCTTTCGGTGGCGGCTTCGTAGAGCTTGATGCAGACACCAAGGAGCCCGACGATTCCTCCAGCGGCGATGAGGCCGGAGGCGTAGAGGCTTCCCGGAGAGATCTCTTCCGATTCGAGGGCCAGGACTTCCTCGGGCCGTGTTTCGCCCTCGGGCAAGAGCTGTAAATCTCTCGCTTCACTTAGGGCTATGGCTTCTTTGGCGCGTTGGTGAAGCATGGCGCGGTCGACCATCCAGCGCATCACTCCGCCGACGAAGATGGCCAGGGTGGTGGCGATGGAGAGGTAGGCCCCTACGGCGAAGGTGAGGGAGCGTACGCCGAGGAGCTCGACGACGATGACCAACGCGACTCCAAGAAGAACCAGGGCCCAGGGAAGCTTCTGGGTGAGGATGCCATTGATGACGGTAGCCATGAGCTTGCCCTGGGGTGCGGCGGCCTTCTCGGAGCCGATGCCCTGAATCCATTGAATCTCGATCTTGCCGGTAGCGGGGTTGAGGAGGTACTTGCCGTCAGGAAGCGTAGTGGAGCCGATAGCGTTGAGCAGGGTGTAGTCGTGGCCGTTGGTGATCTGTTCTTTGCTGGTACTGGCTTCTGTGGATCCCACCCTTGCCGGTAGCGCTGGCAAGGATGGGGCACCCGGGCTTTGGCTGTTTGTATTTTCGGTGGGTAGGTTTTTTGAGGTGAGGGCGAAGTGGTCGCGGGAGAAGGGGCCTTTGTTCTGGACGCCGTCGGCGTAGATGTTGGAGGAGATGGCGATGGGGGTGGGGAGACGCTCGAAGGATTCGAGGCCGCTGTTCATGGCGTTGAGGGTGGCTCCGATGGAGAAGACAGAGATGATGACTCCGGCCATGACTGCGGCTTGCTGCTTCCAGGGAGTGGCTCCAATGATGTAGCCGGTCTTGAGGTCTTGCGAGGTGTCTCCGGCGTTGGAGGCGGCGATGCAGACGATACCGCCGACGGTGATGGCGAGGGCTCCGAAGGCGGGTGCGGTCCAGCCGCGGACGAGGAAGATGGCGGCGGTGGCCATGAGGGTGGCGATGGTCATTCCGGAGACGGGGCTGGCAGAGCTGCCGACGATGCCGACGATGCGTGCGGAGACGGTGACGAAGAGGAATCCGAAGACGACGACGAGAAGCGCGGCGGCGATATTGGCGAACAGGCCGACCTGAGCTCCGGGGACGGGGTGGAACTGGAGGAAGGCGACCATCAGCACGACGAGGAGGACGGAGCCGCCAGCGACTACGGACATGGGAAGGTCGTGGGCGGTGCGAAGGACACCGGTCTCCGCGATGGCGGCTTTGGATTTCTTGCCCATCTGCTTGAAGCCCTGGGTGAGGGCTCCGACGATGGTGGGGGCGGTGCGGAGGAGGGTGATGAGGCCGCTGCAGGCGACGGCTCCGGCTCCCATGGGGCGGACGTAAGTCTTCCAGAGGTCGGAGGGGCTCATGTTGGCGATGAGGGTGGTGCCAGGGTAGAGCGGGGCGGAGAGGTGCGATCCAAAGAAGTAGATGGCGGGCATGAGGACCAGCCAGGAGAAGACTCCGCCGGCGAACATGATGGCGGCGACGCGGACGCCGATGATGTAGCCGACGCCGAGGTACTCAGGGGTGCAGTCGGCGCGGACGGCTCCGCCTTTGAGGAGGTGCTGGGCTCCGATGGAGGGTTGCCAGTTGGGGGTGGAGGGCCAGAGGCCGAAGATGTTGTCGTTCTGGAAGAGGGTGTAGAGGCCGCCGAGTCCGAGGCCGAGGAAGACGCGGGAGGCGAAGGAGCCGCCGCGCTCGCCAGCTTCTAGGACGTCGGCGCAGGCGGTGCCTTCGGGGTAGATGAGGGTGCCGTGCTCCTCGACGATGAGCTGGCGGCGAAGGGGGATCATGAAGAGGACGCCGATCCAGCCGCCGAAGAGTGCGAGAGCGAAGATGCGGGTGGACTCGAGATCGAAGCCGAGGAAGATGAGCGCCGGAAGGGTGAAGATGACTCCGGCAGCGACGGACTGGCCGGCGTTGCCGACGGTCTGGACGATGTTGTTCTCGAGGATGGAGGCTTTGCCGAAGGCCCGGAGGATGGATATGGAGAGGACGGAGATGGGAATGGAGGCAGCGACGGTGAGTCCGGCGCGGAGGCCGACGTAGACGGTGACGGCTCCGAAGAGGACGGCGAAGAGGCCGCCGAGGATGAGGGCGCGAAGGGTGAATTCGGGGCGGGAGTCGGAGGCGGGAACGAAGGGGGTGAAGTGGGCTGGGGCTGGCATGTCTTGGCGCGTCTCCGCTGGTTCTCTGGTGGTGTAGGTGATGCGGCTGTACTGAGCTTGGGGGGAAGTGTAACAGCGGATGTGGAGTTAGAGGCGCCGCGTGCGTTGGATGTTGGTTCTGTGGCTGGGTAGGGGCTCGGCGCAGCTACGTTTTGTAACACTCTATTCATAATCTGTAATACTCTGGGTCTGTCCCCCGGCGACCTCCTGGGGTGGTACCCCCCTGGGGGTATTTGGGCGTAAGCGGTTTGGAATGAGCGGCTTGAAGGGCGTGACTCCTTGCAAGCGAAAGATTCTAAAACACTTGTGTCCAAATATGTCAGCCAGCGTGACTTACGAGTTTCGAGTTTTTTTGACTCCTTTCGGGCTTTTCGCCATGAAAAACCCCTTGCCGCATAGGCAAAGGGCTTTTGTTTCGATCTCTACTTCCATTCTAGGGAATTGGCAAAAACTAAAGTGCCACTTGTATGTTGTTGATTTGATTTTAGTTGGTTGATTTTGGGGCTTGACATGCGATTTTGCTGAGGTTTTTGCGGATTTTTTTAACGTCCCCTCGATCCTGCGCCGTGTCGATGGAAGTAGGTCGTAGATGCGTTTGGTTCGGAGTGAGATAACGGGTCGCGGTTCGGGGGATGCTGCCGGCGTGGGGCGGCGGCGCGATTTGGTGGACCTTGGTGTGGGGTATGGACTGATTCTGGGGATGGTATGGACTCCTCATCCGTGGCAGGAGATCTTGTACTTTACGGCGCTGGCGTGGGTCGTGGCATCGACGTGGGTCTCGTTTGCGGGCTGGAAGGTGCTGGGGCTGGGGAGCTCTGGGCGGGTGGGTTCGGAGGGGCTGCGTTCGCTCTGGGTGATTGGTGGGGCGCTAGTGGTGGCGCTGGGTGCTGTGTTGGTGGCCGCGCGGATGGATACTTTGAACCGGCCGCATGGGACCTGGCTGTTTGTGAAGACCTTCTGGGGCTATACGGTGTGGTCTTTTCTGCAGCAATTTTTGTTGCAGGATTTTGTGCTGCTGCGTCTGCTACGTCTGCTGCCGAGCAAGCGGATGGCGGTGCTGGTGGCGGCGGGGATGTTCGCGATGGCGCATCTGCCGAGTCCTATCCTGACGGCGTTGACGCTGGTGTGGGGCGGGGTAGCTTGCTGGCTCTTTCTGCGGCAGCGGAATGTGTATGCGTTGGGAATGGCGCATGCAATTCTAGGGGTTTGTCTGGCTATGGTGGTGCCGGGGCATGTCGATCGGGATATGAGGGTTGGGTTGGGGTATCTGCGGTCTTATCCGGGAGGGCAGGGGCCTTTGATTCGGAGTGCTCCGGCGGATGTTTGGGTGATGGCGGATGAGCCGCTGGGGCGGCGTTGAGGGGGCGAAAATCGCTCATCCGTTGCCAAATGGCTACTTTCTCGGTACGGAGATATCGTCTACTACTCTGTATCCGGGACTTTAGGCCGAACTGAGGGCCAGCGATGGATTCGATCGAGGAGTTGGCAGATGACTTCGTGACGAGCGATCCTTTGCTACCTTAACTTCCTGCATGGGGAACAGCATTTGCAGCTTCGTTTGGGGCTGGATTGGGTTTTTTCGTCCCACCCTTCGCGAGAGACAGAGGCGCGAAGGATGGGGCACCCGAGCCTTTGTTCCTTGGGGAGGAAGGCGGTCGGGCTTTGCCCGATACCCCACCCTCTTTGCGATGAGACTGCAAAAAGGATGGGGCACCCGCTTTTGTGCTGCTTCGTTTGGTGCTGGGGAGGGTATGGGAGAGAAGGTCTGTTCAGGCTTTCTATTTGACCCGTTGAAGCATTGTGACGGGGATGGAGCCGTCTGGCCTTGCGGTCACTTTCCAACTCAGTTCGTCGCCTTCCAACTTATAAGGGCGTACCTGCGTGGTTTCGTCCAAGTTGGGAAAGGAGGCGCGGTCGACGTGGAAGATGATGGTTCCTTTGGCAGGGTCGACCGTATAGCGGCCGAAGTGGACGCTCATGCTCAGTGAGGCTTCTCTGTATTCTTCCGGAGTTCCTTTGGCCCTGTCGCCAGAGGCGAAGGGGTGGCGATCTGCGCGGTAGATTTCTACTATGTAGTGGCCGTCGGCGGTGAAGACGGCGAGTCCGTGGGGGCTGACGCCGTAATCGGGTACACGGGTGCCGTTGGGGAGGATCTTGTCGGCAGCAGTGAGCGTCCATGTGCCGATGATGGACGGGGTCTGCGCGGAGGCTGAGAGCGCGCTGGCGAACAGAGAGGCCAGAAGAAAGATACGTTTGATCATGCTGCCAAAGGTAGCAACGTTACTGCTTCGGCACAATTTGATTGTTCTCACCTGATTGGTGAGTGTGGCTTATGCTTTCTGACTGTGTTCAGTGAGTTGAGCAGCGGCTTGTCTGGGTGTTTTGCGAGGAGCCTTTGATTTCTGACTGGCTACTTTCTGACCGGCTACTTTCTTGCTTACTAATGGCAAGGATGCGAGGGCCGTTGTGAGAAGGGATGCCATGCGCTCTGTGGCGACGCCACTGGATTGGGCGTTGCGATGGAGTGTAACGGGCAGGAATCCTAGCGAAGGAAGATTGTGCAGCGATCCGGCAGAGACCAGGCCGTCGGGCAGGTTCATGACGGTGCGCGCCGTTATGCCGAGGCCGCCGAGCAGAGCGGCCCACAGGCCGTCCAGGCTGGGGCTGTTGGCCGCGATGCGGTGCGGTTTGTTTGTAGCTTCAAGGTGATGGATGGCGCATTTGCGGAAGGCGCACTGAGGACCGAGCACGGCGAGGGGCAAGGGCTCATCGGGCGATGGCGTGAAGGTGGAGGAGGCGATCCAAACGAGTTCCAGTTCGCCTACCTTCTGCGCTGAGCTGCGGTCTTCGTGGCCGATGACGACGGCGAGGTCGATCTGAGATTTCTCGACCGCGTCGGCGAGGGCAGCGTTGCCTTCGATGCGGAGCTCAATCTGCATGCGCGGGTAGAGCAAGGCGAAGTGTGAGAGGACCGAAGGCAGGATGGGGGCGAAGTCCTGCGGGCAGCCGATCCGGATATGTCCTGCGAGGTTTGCGCCCTGCATGGTGTCGAGAAGTTCATCGTTGAGTGCGAGCATGCGGCGGGCGTAGGTGAGGGCGACCTCGCCGGCTTCGGTCAGTGCAAGGCCGCGGCCATGTTTGCGAAAGAGGGGAGTCGCGAGGTCGTCTTGTAGACGCTTCATCTGCAGGCTGATGGCGGAGGGAGTGCGGCCCAGGCGCTCGGCGGCCTGGGCGAGGCCTCCGAGATCGTGGGCGACGGAGAGGGTGCGGAGGGTGTCGAGATCGAGGTTGGTTAGAGGTGACATGAAGTGTGGGTAGGGTGGTGGAACGATTCTATGCTCTTGGGTCTGCGGGTCTGTCTTGAGTGACAGATGCGGAACTAATTTTTTGTGGTGAGTAACGAGCTTATGGTTCGAGCGAATGGTTGGTGTACGTGGGAGGTTTGGGGTTTTGTGGGACTGTGGGTTTGGGAGAGGAGTGCGGTTGGGCTTTCGCACGATGCCTTACCCTATTGCGGTGAAACTGCAATAGGGTAAGGCACCCGGATTGTGCTGCTTCGTTTTGTGGCCGGGTAAGGGTTGTGGTTCCCACCTTTCGCTAGAGGCAAAGCCGCGAAGGATGGGGCACCGGGGCTTTGGTGATTGGGAAAGGAAGGCGGTCGTGCTTCGCACGATACCCCACCCTATTTGCGATGAAGCTGCAAAAAGGATGGGGCACCCGCGGTTGTGGCTCGATGGGTGGTTATTCGGATCTTAGGGCTTCGACTGGATCTACTCCGGCGGCGCGGCGGGCGGGCAGGTAGCTTGCCAGTGTGGCTGCGGTTGCGAGGATGAGTGGTACGGCGACGAAGGTCAGGGGGTCGAGGGGGCTGATGCCGAAGAGTAGTTTCTTCATGAGTTGCGTGAGGGTTGCGGCTGCTCCGAGGCCGATGGCTACGCCGACTGCGGTCAGGATGAGGGCGGAGCGAACGAACATCCATCGGAGGACGCTTTTTTGTGCGCCTAGTGCGAGGCGGATTCCTATTTCGCGGGTGCGCTGCGAGACGGTGTAGGAGATGACTCCGTAGATGCCGATGAGGCTTAGGGCGAGCGCCATGGTTCCGGCGATGGCCAGCATGACGAGGGTGAATGAGGTGCGTGCGAGCGACTGGCTGTAGAGCTCCTGCATGGTGTTCACGGAGGCGAGCGGCAGGCTTCCGTTGACTGACCAGACGGCCTGTTGCACCTGGCTGAGGAAGCTCTCGGTTCCGGCGCGGCTGCTGCGAATGGCAAATGTGACGAAGCGTGGGGCGCTGATGGTGGGCTTCTGCGCGTATGGATCGTTGAGCATCGCGGGCCAGTAGACGATGGCGGGGGCGTTCTCGTCGACGCCGTGCATGCGTACGTCTTCGACTACGCCGATGACCTCCTGCCAAGGCATGCTTGAGAACTGGCGGAGGCGCTTGCCGACGGCGGCGGAGGCCGAGCCCCAGGACTCGCGCGCAAAGTTCTCCGAGACGATTACCCTGGGCCGCAGGCCGTAGAGGTCTGTCCAGGTGAAGTCGCGGCCGGCGACGAGGCGCGTGCCCATGGAGGTGAAGTATGACGGCGAGACGTAGTTGAAGAGTCTGAGGGGCGGCTCTCCGGCTTCGTAGTTTTTTCCTTCTATGCGAATCTCGTCCCAGTTGGGATCGATGTTCTGCATGGGGACGGTGCCGGCGAAGCCGACGGAGGTGACTCCTGGAATGGCGGCGAGTTTGTCGGCGATGTTGTTCTGGAGGTGCGTGACCATTTGCGGATCGGAGACCAGCAGGTCTGGAATCCAGATGCGCATGGTTTGCAGGTGTTGGGGATCTGCGAAGCCGGGCTGGACGTTGCGGAGCGCGGCGAAGGTGCGAATCATAAGCAGGGCGCTTACCAGGAGAACGAGCGCCATAGCCACTTGCGCTACGACCAGCACGTTGCGCGAGCGAAGCCTGGCGTGGCCTGCGCTGGCGGTTCTGTTGGCACCTCCCATCATGGGGGCGTGCTGGGTTCGGGCGTATCTCAGGGCCGGTATGGATCCGAAGAGCAGACCGGAGAGGACCGAGAGAGCGAAGGTGAAGCCGAGGGCGCGTGCGTCGAGTGAGACTTCACTGAGGCGCGGCAGATTGGTGGGGCCTATGGCGACGAGAAGACGCAGGCTGGCGAAGGCTATTCCTATGGCGATGATGCCGCCCATGAGTCCGAGGGAGACGCTTTCGATGAGCAACTCGCGGGCGATGCGCATGCGGCCAGCGCCTAATGCGGATCGGATGGAGAGCTCCTGGTGGCGCGACTCGGCGCGGACGAGCAGGAGGTTGGCGACGTTTGTGCACGCGATCAGCATGACGAGTCCGACGGTCGCCATCACGACCCAGAGGACGCTATCGACTCCTCCGATGACCTTCTGCTTCAGGGAGCGAAAGCCGGGGGTGATTCGCCATCTCTCGTAGAAATGCGAGTTGCTGCCGGGGCCGTTCGACCAGGAGTCCATCCAGGCAGGGATCAGGCGCGCGATGTCGGCGTCGGCCTGGGAGAGTGGGATGCCGGGCTTGAGACGGCCGATTCCATCGTAGCCGAAGCCGGCGAGCTTTTGATTGCTGCGATCCAATGCCAACGGGATGAGGAGATCGAAGTCGCGATCGACAAGCCGGAAGCCGCGGGGCATGACGCCGACGATCTCTCTGGACTGCGCGTCGACCTGGATGGTGCGCCCGAGGACGCGGCGATCTCCGCCGAAGCGGTGCTGCCAGTAGCCGTAGCTGAGTACGACGCTCTTTCTGCCGTGGGGATCCTGATCGACTTGAGAGAGCCAACGGCCGGCGACGGGAGGCACTTGCAGGGTTTCGAGGATGCCGTCGCTGATCATCGCGGTTCGCACCTCTTCCGGTTCCGCTACACCGGTTACGCTGGCGGTGCTTGGGGTCCATATCCCCATCGACTGGAAGGTTCGATTGTGCTGAGAGAAGGTGAGGTACATCGAGGATGAGAGTTGGAGGCCGCTGGTAAAGTTGGCGAGACCTCCGGCGCCGGGGGCGTTGAGCCACAAGGCGACGAGCTGTTCTGAATCGGGGTAGGGCAGCGGCTTAAGAAGGACGCTGTTGACCACGCTGAAGACCGCGGTGTTAGCACCGATGCCGATGGCCAGCGTGAGAAGAACGGTTACGGCAAAGCCTGGTGATTTTCGCAGGCGGCGAAGGGTGAACTTCAGGTCGGCCAAGATGGATTCGAGTGCGGGCCACTGCCATACTTCGCGGCTGCGCTGCTCGAGGAGAGCGACGTTGCCGAATTCGCGCCGTGCGGTCCGCTCGGCTTGTGTGCGGGAGCTGCCGTCGGCCATTAGTTCGTCGACTCGGTGTTCGATGTGCTCCTGGATCGAGACGGAGATGTCGTCGTAGCGGCGGCCCCGTGAGAGTAGCTGAGCGAACCATGGCATGGTGGGTCTCCTATGTTTTGGCGACGGTGAGGACGCGGGTGATGCCGTCGAACATCTTTTCGAAGCTGATGACTTCTTTTTCGAGGTGACGGATGCCCGCGTCGGTAAGCCGGTAGATCCGGGTGGGGCGGCCCTTGGTGGAGGTTCCGGCCTCCGCTTCGAGCCAGCCTTCCTTGAGCATCCGCTGGAGCGCAGGGTAGAGAGAGCCTTCTTCCACCTGCAGCAGATCTTCGGAGACTTGCTTGATGTGTTTTACGAGTGCGTATCCGTGCATGGGTTTTAACCGCAGGGATTGGAGGATCATGACCTCGAGTGCTCCGGGGAAGAGATCGCGATGTTCGGGATTCTTTGCCATGTGGGGATTGTAAGCCTGGAATACCTATTTTAGGAATAGGTATTTTTAGTTTTTGGGGAGACGAGCTTTGGGCTGGGGAGAGCGTAGATCCCACCCTTCGCGAGAGACAAAGACGCGAAGGATGGGGCACCCGGGCTTTGGTGGTTGGGAGGGGGAAACGGTCGGGCTTTGTGAGGCTGAGATAAGGAGTGCGGTCGTGCTTCGCACGATACCCCACCCTATTATTTGCGATGAAGCTGCAAAAAGGATGGGGCACCCGCAGTGTGCTGCTCCGTAATTTGGTTGGGCTTTAGGGGCTAGGGGTGGGGTGGAGTTTGCCGATGCGGCCGTTGGGGCCTACGACGAAGGGGAGGGAGAGGGCGTTCCAGTTTTTGTCGGCGTCGGGTGGGTCGGAGGCGGTGGGGGTGAGGGGTTTCCAGTTGTGGCCGGCGTCGGTGGAGATGTCCGTGCCGTTGGGGCCTACGGTGATCCAGGCTTTGGAGGCGGAGTCGTAGGCGACGGAGGAGCGGTAGCCGTGGGGCGGGGTTTCGGATGGCTGCCACTTCTGATGGTCTCCAAGGAACCATGCTGTGTCCTGGGGGTCGTCGGGAAGCTTGTAGTTGCCTCCGACGATGACGGTCTGTTGGTGTTGGCTATCCGGGGTGTCGTGGGCTATTGAGAAGGCTCCGGCGCTCTCGCCGGTCTTGTGGATGGGGAGTGGATCGACCTGCCAGCCCCGAGGGGTGTGGTGGAGGGAGCCTGCTCCGTTGAGGACGTAGAGAGGGCCGGGGGTGTTGGTATCGTTTGGGGCGACCCAGAAGGTGTAAATGTGGGGTCCGGTTGGTCCTCCGGTGACGAAGATCCGGTCGATGAGACCGTTGAGTGTGAGGGAGGAGTTGCTGGCGGCGAAGATGGACTCGCCCTGGGGTATATCGCCCGATCGGCCGAGTTGGCGCTCCCAGTGTTCGCCGCAGTCGTAGGTGAGGAGGATGACGAACTGACGGTGGACTGGATCGCCGAGGAGGACTCCGAAGCAGGGGTTGTGGGGTGGGTAGTCTGCTTTTGTAACTGAGGCGGAGTCGAATCGGATCGCGTCCCAGAAGCCGTCTTTGTCGGGGTTGGACAGGACCAGCCGCCAGGTCTTGCAGGCGTCGGTGGTCTTGTAGAGGCGGGAGAGGTTTCCTTTGCCGGAGGACATGACGATGGCGGTGTTCCGGTCGAAGGCGTGGATGCCGCGGAGGTCGAGTTGTTCGGCCTCGGGTGGTTTGGTGCAGGCTTGCCATGTGGCTCCGTCGTCGGTGGTGCGGAGGACGGTGCCGTTGGTTCCGCTGGCCCAGGCTACGCCTGCTCCGAGGGAGTGGATGCCGCGGAGGCTGGCGGTGGTGTGGGAGTCCTGTATCTTCCACTGGGCGCTCGCACGTAGGGAGGGCGCGAGGGTCGCGGTGAGGAGGAGGAGGATGGTGGCGGGGGTGCTCATTGGGAGCAGTGTATTTGGTTCTGGACGGGAAGCGTAACGGCGTAACGGTGATTCTTGGGATAAAGGCTGATAAGAGCTGATTCTTCTTTTCTTTTGGGTTTCCTTGTTTTCTTGCTTTGCGATCTCTGTCTTCTGTGGTGCTGTTGGTTAAGGGGTTGGTGAGTTTGGGGTGGGGTTGGAGGCTTGTTGGCCCAGGTTGGCGTCGGCGGTGCCGATGCGGCCGGAGGCGGTGACTCGGACGACGAAGCGGGCGCGGGTGGCTTTGGGGTCGTGATCGAGGTTGAAGACGAGATTGACGGCACGTTCGAGGCGGCCGGTGGGTGGGACGTCGGTGGAGGCGTTGACCTTGATGGATCTGGCGATGCGCTTGAGCTCTTTGCCCTTCTTGTCGAAGGTTGTGGCCATGACGATGACGTCTGCGTGGCGAGGCTCGGTGTCGGTGGCGAAGCTCCAGACCAGGCCGCGGGCGTCGACGTGGATGGTGAAGGAGTCGGGGTTGGTGGGAGAGGCGGTGAGGGTGAGGGGGACGCCGTCGTAGGTCATGGTGCTGGACTCGGCGTTCATGAGGTCGAAGGCGAGGCGGCGGGAGGGTTTGGTGGGATCGACGAAGGCTGGGGGCGTCTGGACGTAGTAGCCCTCGCGGGTGGTGGCGGTGAGGCCGGGCCGGTTGAGGGTGACCTGGATTCTGCGGAACTTCTTCGGGTCGAGGTTGGTGTTGGTGGGCCGGTAGGTGAGGGTGTAGAAGCTTGATCCGTCGCGGACGCCGGTGGCGATCTCGGCGTCGACGTCGTTGCGGCCGTAGAGGGCTTTGCCTCCGGTGGCTTTGGCAAGGCGGCTGAACTGATAGTTGCCGCCGAAGGGATCGATGAACTCAGCGTCGCTGCCGTAGGTGTTGTTGACCTGGAGGCCTGCGGGATCGACGGAGTAGAGGGTGACGCGGGCGTCACGGAGCGCGTTGACGCACTGCTGGACGGCGTTTTCCACGCGAGAGGCGGCGTCGACCTGCAGGTTGACGAAGTTGAGCGAAGGAAAGCCACGGCCGATCCAGATCATGTTCTTGTGGCCGGGATGGCCTACGGTGGCCTGGGCGACGCGCATGAGGGTTGCAAAGGCGGTGGTGAAGCGCTCGGCGAGCCAGGCTCCCTGGTGGGTCTGCCAGGGGAAGGCGGCGAAGTGGTGGTCGAGGGCGTCGATGACGGCCTTCTTGTCCTGGGTGTAGTCGTGGAGGACGGTGAACTTCTGCAGGTCGACCGCGATGAGCATGGTGGGGGTGGAGAGCTTGTCGGGCTGCTTCTCCAGGAACTTCTTGAGGGAGTAGCGGGCGAAGGCCATGTCCTCGAAGCGGGTGTTGAACTCGTCGAGCAGGATGATGTTGACGGGCGCGCGAGGGACGAGGCGGTCGAGCTCGGCGGTGGAGTTGATGTTGATCTCAGGCGAGAGGGTGCGGCCGCCGGCGGCCTCGAAGTTGAGGACGGTCTGGGGTTCTTTGGCCTCGGTGACGGTGAAGTCGTCCTTCTTCAGGTCAGTCACGATGTTGCCCTTGGCGTCGGTGACGACGACGTCGAGGACGACGAGGCGGGCGGTGCGCTGCAGGGTCAGGGTGCCGTCGGGGCCGCGGGCCGGCTGTGCGGCGGGCGACGGTTGAGTGCCCTGTGCCACAGGTGCGGGTTGCGCCTGCGGCTCAGGCGCTTGAGAGAACGAGAAGCAGGGTGATGGGGCAAGGAAAGCCAGAAGCAGTGCGCAGGCGAGATCTTTTCTCATAGTTGTGGGAGAGTCTACAGCTACCAACCCTGGGGTCGAGGTGGTGTTGCTGCGGGAGTGGAAATATTTTTTGGGGGAGGTGGGGGTGGCCCGTTTTGGGCAGGATTGTTTTGGGGTTGGGAGAATTACGGCAGGTGCGGGTGCGGGTTCTTCGCTCAGGATGGCAATTGGGGTGTTAAAGAGTTTTGGCTGTGGGATGGTTGTGGTTCCCCAACCATCGGGCGATCAGGCGCCCTCAGGATGGGGCACGGCGGATTCAAGGAACAAGCGCAACGTGGGATATCTGTGACCAGTGTTTCACGAAGTCGAAGGCTCCTTGTGGGAGGAAGAGTTCTGCTGGGGCTTTCCATGCGAGGGTTTTTCTTGGTCTGGTGTTGAGTTTCCATGCGATGTCGTCGAGTTGCTCCTGGGAGAACAGGGACAGGTCGGTACCCTTGGGCAGGTATTGTCGGAGCAGGCCGTTGGTGTTTTCGCAGATGCCTCGCTCCCACGGGGCGTGGGGGTGGGCGAAGTAGACATCGACTCCTGTTTCTCTGGTCAGGGTCTTGTGATGTCTCATCTCCGAGCCCTGGTCATAGGTCATGGAGCGGCGCAGCTGACTGTCGAAGCGGTTGAGGATTTTGGTGAAGGCTTCGGCGGTCACATCGGCCCGGCTACTGTCCAGCTTGACCAGGGCGACGAACAGGGTGGTGCGTTCGACCAGAGTGCCGACCTGGGAGAGGCCACCGTCGAACGCGACCGCATCAGACCCGCAGCAATCGCTGCCGGTCTCATCCCCAACCCCAACTGCGTCTCAATCAACGCACGCTCAGACAACTCCAGATGAATATAACTTCCACGCATACGCAACCATCTCCTTTTTTGGAAATGTTGCACTTGTTCTTTGAATCCGCCCACCCGGGTTTTTGTGCTTGGGTTGGGGAGAACAACTGCAAGAACAGGCAACTGCAAGTGCAACCGCAGGTCTTTCGACTGCGCCCCTCGCGATGAGACTGCGAGGGGCTTCGCTCAAGATGACAAATTTGTGGGGTGCCCGGGTTTTGTGTGTGTCGCCAGGGCTGTGTGTGTGGCACTCGGAGATTGTGTGTGGTGCCCGGGTGATTGTGTGGGCTACACGGGTGATTGTGCGTTAGGGAAGGAAGGCGGTCGCGCTGCGCACGATACCCCACCCTATTGCGGTGAGACTGCAAAAGGGTGGGGCACCCGCGGTTGTGGCTCAATGATGGTTATTCGTGGTTGTGGCTCGATGGTGGTTATTCGCGGGTGACGGCTTTGACCAGGTTGCGGGGGCGGTCTACGTCGATGTTGCGGTTGATGGCGGTGAAGTAGGCGAGCATCTGGAGGGGGATGACCTCGAAGATGGGGGCGAGGTGTTCGAGGCAGGCGGGGATGAAGATGGTGTTGCGGGCGAGGGTGGGGATAGTGGTGTCGCCTTCGGTGGCGATGGCGAGGATCTCCGCGCCCTGTGCCTTCATGTCGCGGAGGAGGTTGACGGTCTTTTCGTAGCGGAAGAGGGAGTCGGGCGAGTGGGGGTCGCGGGTGGCGAGGGCGACGAGGGGGACGTTCTCGCTGAGGAGGGCGGCGGGGCCGTGTTTGAGCTCGCCGGTGGGGTAGGCCTCGGCCTGCATGTAGGCGGACTCTTTGAGCTTGAGGGCTCCCTCGCGGGCGATGGGGAAGTGGATGCTGCGGCCGAGGTAGAGGCAGGTCTCGGCGTTGGACATGGAGGCGGCGACGCGCTCGACCTCGCTCTCCCAGGTTGGGAGCCAGGTGGAGACGAGGTCAGGGAGGGTGAGTAGGTGTTGCAGGCGGGCGTTGACGGCGGCGTTGGTGAGACGGCCACGAGCGCGGGCGGCGAAGAGGGCGAGGAGATGCAGGACGAGGAGCTGGGTGGTGAAGCTCTTGGTGGCGGGGACGGCTTTTTCTATGCCCGCGCGGGTGGTGAGGGAGCAGTTGGCGAGCTGGGCCATGGTGGAGGTGGCGTGGTTGGTGATGGCGATGGTGGCGGCGTCGCGGAGGCGAGCTTCGCGGAGGGCCTCGAGGGTGTCGGCGGTCTCGCCGGACTGCGAGATGACGAGGACGCAGCGGGCGGAGGGTGTGTGGGTGGTGCGGTAGATGTACTCGCTGGCGTATTCGACGTCGACGGGGAGGCCGGCGAGCTCTTCAAAGAGGAACTTGCCGACGATTCCGGCGTGGCGGCTGGAGCCGCTGGCGGAGATGAGCATGGAGTGCTGACCGGCGAGGGAGTGGCGGGCGGCGAGGAAGGCGTCGTCGCGGAGGCCGGCGGAGTCGGTGAAGGCGGTGAGGGTCTCGGCGAGGGCGTTGGGTTGCTCGTAGATCTCGCGGAGCATGGCATGGGGGAAGATGCGGGGAGTAGTCATGGGCTTCTCTTCTTCTTTTTTCTATTAAGAGTCTCTGCAAACGGATGGGGCGAAGCGATACTTCGCTTCGCCCCAGTTTAGCTGTTTGCGTGGAGGAGTTATTTGGCAGCGACCGTGTGCAAGGCAGGATTTTTGCCGATGCTGAGGAGGTTGGCCATGATGCGGAAGGAGCCGGGGACTCCGTCGGGCATCTGGCGGAAGAAGGCGTAGGAGAGGTAGACGTAGGTTCCCTTGCCGTAGGAGGCGTAGAGCAGGCCACCGCGCTGTGGGTCCTGGTCGACATCGTGCATCTCGGTGGGGGCCTTGTACTCGGGCGCCCAGGTGCGGGCGAAGCCGTGGCCGCGCTCTTCGACCCAGCCGTTGAAGTCGGCTTCGGTGATCTTGTTGGGGAAGTTGAGGACGGGATCGTTGGGGATGAGGGTGACCTTGTTGTCCTCTTCTACGACTTTTTCGGGGTCGCCGGAGATGGAGATGGGATAGGGGCCGTAGTTGTGATCGTACTCGGGGGTCTGGTACTGGACGATGACGGTGCCGCCGTTGTGGACGTACTCGAGGATGCGATTGTTGGAGCTCTTGAGCTCGGTGCGCGCGGCGTAGGAGCGGATGCCGAGGATGATGGCGTCGTAGGCGGAGAGATCTCCGTTGGCGATGTCCTGCGGAGAGAGGAAGGTGACGTTGATGCCGAGGTCCTGCAGGGAGCGGGCGACCTCATCGCCGGTTCCATTGACGTAGGCGACCTTGAGGCCGGGGGCGATCTTAATGTCGACGCCGGTGGTCCGGTAGACGGAGTTGCGATAGGAGGGGTAGGGACGGATGCCGGGGTAGCCGGTGGTGACGAAGCCCTGGCTGTACTGGCGACCGTCGTAGTCCGCGACGGCGGTGATGGTGTAGGGCTGAGCCTTGACGTCGGTGGGCGTGATGTCGAAGTTGACGACCTCTTCGTCGCCGCTGCTGGCCATGGAGAAGGGAGCGGACTGGGGCTTGGAGTGCCAGCCCAGAGGAAGGTTCAGGAGGAGGGTTCCTTTGGCAGGGCCGTCGACGCTGCTGCGGACGGTGACCTGCAGGTGCAGGGAGGTGTTGGTGACGGGGACGACGCCGGCGTGGGGCGAGACGGTGACGGAGATGGCGGGCGCTACGAGGAGCGGCTCGGGCAGGGGACCGGGGCCGACGTAGCGGTGCATGGTCTGAACGACTCCCTCGAGCTGGGCGGGCACGCCGTGGAAGGTGTAGTGGAGCTCGGCGGTGAGAGGGTAGAGGGTGGTGGGAAGGCCGAGGTAGCGGGGGTCCTGGATGTCGTAGTACGGCTGCTCCAGGTTGGGGCGGATGAAGTAGGGACGGGTGATCTCGGCGTCTTTAGGGACGGTCGCGGAGATGAGCTGATCCTTCGCGTCGCCGGCGGCGAGGGTCCCCTTTGCGGGGACGGCGGGTGTAAAGATCCAGCCTTCGCCGGCGTGGGAGACGAGTTGCGTCGAGGTGATCTCGATGGGTTGGGTGCTCTGGTCGGAGATGTGGAGGTTGATGGCGAACTTCTCACCGGGGACGACGGTCTGAGCGCCGGGCTGCGGATTGTTTTCGCCGAAGAAGCCGCCGCGTCCTGGCGTGCCGTTGGAGATGGTGGCGAGGATGCTGAGGCTGAGGGACTGGCCGAGGGCGTCGTTGAACTGCTTCTGCTTGATGAGCAGTTCGTGGGTCATGTTGTACTTGGCATCGGCGGGAAGCTTGCTGGCGGCGAGGTCGGTGAGGAGGGTGTTGGTCTGGGCGAGACCCTGGGCGAGGATGGGGGCGATCGCTTCGGGCTTGCTGGCGTCGAATGCGGTGGATGCGGTCTCGACGAGGGCGTTGAGCTGGGTGAGGCGGGTCTTCCAGGCGGGCTGCTGGGCCTTGGGCGCGTAGTCGGCGATGGCGGGGAGCGAGGTGTCGATGCCGTCGAAGTAGGACTCCTCATGCTGCGGGAGCGTGGGGTTCACGCGCGACGCATAGAGGTGGTAGGGCGAGGCGAAGGGGCGTGGGGCGGGGATGCTGATGCCGCCGTTCTGGGACTTTTGCTCGGCGAGGCCTTCGCGGGCGAGGGTGAGGTAGGAGCGGGCGAGCAGGGCGTTGTACTTGCCTTCGGGGATAGAGAGGGTGGCGGAGGGAACGCCTTCGATCCAGGTGTTGTTGGTGTAGTTCTTGAAGCGGACTGGGGTCTCCCAGTGGCCGGTGGCGTAGTCGTAGATGCCTTTGTCTGTGACGCGGGCGAAGGGCACGCGAGCGTAGACCTTGAGCGGAGCCCAGGGGAGCAGTCCGGCTTTGATCTGGTCGGGGAAGACCTTGGGATCGGCGGCAGCGTTGAAGACCTCTTGAGCCATGACGCCCGCGGTCTGGTGGTGGCCGTGGCCGTCAGAGACGTTGCCGGCGAAGACGGAGGTGACGACAAGGGGGCGGGTGATGCGGACCTGGCGGACGACGTCGTAGAGGACGCGGTCGTGGCCCCAGGTCTTGAGGGCTTCGTCGAGAGATTTGGAGAAGCCGAAGTCGGCGACGCGGGTGAAGGCCTGATGGACGCCGAAGTAGTTGCCGGCGGCGAGGAGTTCCTGAGTGCGGAGGAGGCCTAGCTGATCCCAGTAGTCGGAGGACATGACGTTCTGGCCGCCTTCGCCGCGATTGAGCGTGAGGAGCGTGGTATCGACGCCCTGGTCGCGGCTCTCGTAGGCGAGCATGCCGCTGTCTTCGTCGTCGGGATGGGCCACGATGAGGATGAGGCTGCTGCGGGTGTGGAGCTTCTGGAGGCTCTGCCAGACGGCGGTAGCGCCACGGTCGACCGGAAGGGGAGTGGCGAAGGTTGAAGGATAGGAGACCGGAGCCTGAGCCTGCGATGCGACGGGGTTGCAGAGGAGCGAGGCAGAGAGCGCGAGGCAGAGCGCCAAGCGGGGGGAAGAGCTGAGAGTGCGGGGAGCTGCATCCAGTCGCATCGAAGGGACTCCTAAATCTTTCAAATCAAGATGGGAATAATTAGAAACAGAAAGTGTACAAGTGGGAATCGATGATCATGGATACCATGCTGCTCTGCCTTTGTAAAGGTTCCTACGATACTTGGGTTACTATTGAGCACGGACGACCGTAGAGGAGCAGTAACGCAGCCAGCATGCCCAAGACCTTTTCCTTCCCGCCTTTACCGTCGCCACGGACCATCCCCTCGCGGCCATCGCACCTGCGGCAGACCAATGCTCGCGGGCTGCTGCAGTTGTTGCAGGAGCACGACCCATGTTCGAAGGCGGACCTGGTTCGATACTCGGGATTAAGCGCTCCGACGGTGTCGAGCGGGATCGCTCATCTGGAGGCTTTGGGGCTGGTGGAGCAGCTTGGGGATGGCGAATCGAGCGGCGGACGGCCACCGGGATTGCTGCGCTTCAATGTGCGGCATGGCTATGTGGCTGCGGCAGATATCGGTGGAACGCGCGTACGGATGCTGCTGTCGGATATGGGTGGGAACGTCATTACGCAGTGGTCGGTGATGTTGAGTGCGAAGCAGAAGACCCCGGAGGGGGTCTGTAGTCTGGTGGTCGAAGGGCTGAAGACGATGTGCCGCCAGAGCGGGACGCCGGTGCGGAAGGTGCTCCATCTGACCGCGGGTGCGCCGGGTATCACCAATGTGGATACGGGTTTGGTGCTCTCCGCCCCGAATCTGGAAGGTTGGGACGATGTGCCACTTCGCGCCCTGCTGGAGCGTGAGGCGGGCATTCCCTGCATGGTGGAGAACGATACAAACCTTGCTGCTGTGGGGGAGTTCTGGCGTGGCGCTGCGAGCGGTGTGAACAACTTTGTCTTTATCGCCATGGGAACGGGCGTGGGCGCGGGCATCTTTATCAATGGGCAGCTGCATCGTGGCGCGAAGTGGAACGCGGGCGAGATCGGGTACTTCGGCGTGGGCGGGAAGAAGCGTCCGCCGATGAAGGTGCACGAGTTAGGTCAGTTGGAGCAGGCGATCGGCGGCCTGGGGATCGAAGGGGAGTGGCGGAAGATCCTGCAGCGAAACGACCCTGCGCGGGCTGGCGAATTGATTGACCAGCTGAATGCTTTGAAGGCGACGCAGATCTTCGATCTGGCGGCGGAGGGCGACCGTGCAGCCGGTGAGTTGGTGCGCTACACGGCGGGGATCCTGGCCGATACGATCGCGGACATCTCTTTGCTACTTAATCCCGATGTGGTGGTTTTGGGCGGTGGAGTGGGCTCCCATCCGGAGCTCTGCCGGGGGACGGAGAAGCTGGTGCAACGTCATGAGTTTGCTCAGCCGATGCTGCGTTCCAGCAGCCTCGGAACACAGGCGCAACTCTTTGGAGCAGTGTCGATAAGCCTCGCAGCCGTGGAAGAGCAGATTCTCGATTAGCTTCGTTTAACCATGGCTTGGCCGGGTGGGTCATTCTCCTGAAATTCTTTTTCTGTTGACATCCCTGTAGCGAAGCCATACGCTCAAAGCCACTCCGAACTTAATAAATATGTTTTAGTAAGTGGCATCATTTTCGCGAATCTGAAGGTTCCATCGCAGTCGCATCTCTCCAGGAGGCCGTACCGTGCTCTCATCTCTTCGCAACTCCGCTCTCTCCGTGCTGCTGGGCGCAACACTGGCCGCGACGGGCAGTGTCTCCGCCTATGCTCAATCGCAGTCGATCAATGGAACGATTCGTGGCCGCGCAGCCGACACGACCGGAGCTTCCCTGCCGGATACGACGATCGCAATCGTAAACACAGACGTCGGCTACACCAAGACGGTGACGACGGACGCAGAGGGCTACTTCGTTCTGCTGAACCTTCCGCTGGGAACGTACAAGATCTCGGTGAAGAAGACGGGCTTCTCGTCGGTGGACTATCAGTCGATCGTGCTGAACGCTGGTAAGGAGCTGACTCTGGACCCTGTGTTGACGGTGGGAGCGAATACTACGGAGATAGAAGTCACGGCGAATACCGCGGGCATCGACCCTTCGACGCTCAACCTGCAGCGTACGCTGGATGCACGAGAGATCCAGAATCTTCCGCTGACTTCGCGGAACCCTTACAACTTCATTCTGTTTCAGCCGGGAGTTAGTGGCCACCCTAATCAAGAGTTGGGGATCCCGCGCACGATTAATACGAACGGGTTGCTGGATCGCATTAATTACCAGATGGATGGCATGGTGAACACGGAGAGCGACCGCATCGGGCTACGGTTGTTCCCGATTGGCGAGATCTTTGTGAAGGAAGTGCAGACGGTCTCGAACAGCTTCGCCCCAGAGTTCGGCTGGACCTCAGGAAATGTTTATAACGTGATTTCGAATAACGGTACGAACAGCCTGCATGGCAAGTTCCAGTACATCCAGCGTTGGCAGGATGCGACTGCGTATCCCTTCTTTGCGAATAAAGCACTGCCAAAGACGAATATCGAGATGGAAGACGTTGAAGCGAACCTGGGTGGAAGGATCATCAAGGATAAGCTGTTCTTCTTTGGATCCTATGAGAAGATCACGCGCGGTTCGCCGGCCTCGGTGACGATTACGCCTGCGAACATCGCTGCTCTCGGACTGACTCCCGATCAAGTGGCTGCGGCTCCAGGATTGCTGCACGGAACGTTTGTGCTCGGACGCGGCGACTGGAACATCAATCGGAAGAACTCACTTTTTGTACGGTACAACTACTTCAAGAATGACTTTCCCTTCAACACGCAGGTGGGCGGACTGAACACCCGCAGCACGGGCACGGACTTCCTGGACCGCGCTCATGTGATCGGCGCGCAACTGATTACGACGGTGAACGACCACGCCATCAACGAACTGCGCTTCTCGTGGCCCTTCCGCAGCAACAGCCATTTTTCGCCGGCTGGCAGAGCGTCGGGTCCAGCGATCATCATCACCGGTGCTGCGAACATCGGGGCGTCGAGCATGGGTGGCGACCAATATAACGACAAGGTTCCCAGTGGTAGCGAGAACTTCAGCTATGTTCGTGGAGCGCACACCATGAAGTTCGGATTCAACATCTCCAAAATTATGAACCGACAACGGATAATGAGCTTTAACAACTACACGTTTAGTTCGGTGGCAAACTATCTTGCTGCGAAGAACGGTACGAATCCATACGCCTATACCCAGTTCCAGAGCCAGCAGGATACGCAGGGTCTCGGCTATGCCTCGCAGTTCATCGGCTTTTACGGGCAGGACACATGGCAGGCGACCAGGGACCTTACCGTGATCTACGGAATGCGGTATGACCGCTTCAAGAGCCCGAACGCCAATCCAAATGCGCCGTTCGTCAACTCCCGCAGCTTCAATACGCCGAATACGAACTTTTCGCCACGCATTGGTGTGTCGTACCGGGTGGGTGATAAGACAGTGATCAAGAGCTCAGTCGGCATGTTCTATCAAGCTCCCCCGACCAACACATGGTTCAATGCTCTGAATCTGGACGGCTCGAATCGCACCAGTTCTTATACTTACACGATGGCAACGCCAGTTCCAGCAGGCGCTCCGGCCTTCCCTGCTATTCCTTCAACGACGGGTGCTGCGCAGGCCCAGAATGTGACCACGGTCTCGCCGAAGTTCAAGAATGAATACACATGGAATGCGACCATGCAGTTGCAACAAGAGTTGGGGCGGCATGATGCGATGACGCTGGGCTATGTCATGGCGAGCGGACGGAACCTTCAGTTCCTCCGCAATATCAATCCCATCAACCCAATCGCCACGCTGTCAGACGGACGCCCGGTTTACAACTCGACGGTGAACTCGACGACCCGGTTGGATCCACGGTTCAACCAGATCAACCAGTTAGAGTCGGGTGCGAACTCGAGTTTCAATGCGCTGGTATTCAACTACACGCACTCCCTGGCGCGAGGCCTTCAGTGGAATGCGAACTACACCTACTCGCATTCGATTTCTGATGCGCCTGATGTGAATTCGTTCGAGCAAAGTATCGCCATCGAGGACACCTCGAACCGCCAGCGCGACCGAGGCAACAGCATCGTCAACCATCCGCATTCGTTCAACATGACTGCTGTGATTGAGCCGACATTCTCGTTGCAAAATCACGTAGTGAACGAGGTCGTCAATCACAATATGGTGGCGCTCCTGGCGAATGTAATGTCGGGCGATCAAGCCAGCATTTTGACCGGAGTATCGGTCAATGGCGATTCGTCTGTTGCGGCTGTTACACGTCCTATCGGCGTAGGACGCGATACGGTTCGCTCTCCGAGTGTCTATCAGATCGATGGCCGGTTCACCCGTACATTCCCCAAACTGTTCGATCGCCTCTCGACATCGTTCTTTCTGGAAGCGAATAACATCTTCAACCACACCAATGTCACAGGTATCGCAACGACACAATCTGTGGTTCCTCTGGTTATTACAAACGGTGTGGTCACCAATGCCAGCACCGCCGGTACCCCAAACAGTGCTCCCGTGGTCGTGCGCAGTTCGGTATTGGAAGCGCGTATCGTTCAGTGGGGTGTCGCAGCGCGCTGGTAGGAGTAGCCTCAATAGCAAGTTTGTCTTTGGCCTGAGCGGGGCGTGGATCGATTTGATTCACGCCCCTTTGGGTGAGTTTGGTAGCGATTCAACAGGAATGATTTAGGACGGTCCATGACGTTGCCAGTACAACCCAAGTCCAGTTTTCCGGCGCCGATCTACCGGGATACGGTTCTGGCGCAGATCTTTACCGATGCGAAGAAGTACTTTCTGGAGCCGCTGCTGGCGATCCAGTATGCTCACACCTTGATGCTAGGACGGCAGGGAATCATGGCGCGGCGTGAGGTCGCGGCTTGTCTGCGGGCTTTGGATGGACTCGACCTGGAGAAGATCCGGGGAGCTGTCTATGATGGCAGCTTTGAGGACCTCTTCTTCTTCATGGAGCGGGAGTTGGCCGCGCAGTGCGGCGTAGAGACCGCCGGCAAGATGCATACGGCGCGGAGCCGCAACGATATCGACCTGACGATGTATCGCATGGTGATGCGGGAGCGGCTGGCGGAGACGATGGCTAGTCTGCTGGAGGTTCGGAGGCAGTTGGTGGAGCTGGCCTGGACGCATCGGGCGAGCCTGATGCCTGCGTATACGCACAATCAGCCCGCGCAGCCTACGACGCTGGGACATTACCTAATGGCGATTCTCGAGTGCTTCGAGCGGGACTTCGAGCGGCTGAGGGAGGCTTCGGTGCGGGTGAATCGGTCTCCGATGGGAGCTTGCGCGATTACGACGACGGGCTTTCCGATCGACCGCTATTATGTGGCTTCGATGCTGGGCTTCGAGGGGCTGCAGATGAACTCTTACGGTGCGATTGCGGCGGTGGATTATCTGACGGAGAGCTGCTCGATGCTGGCGGTTTGTATGCTGAATCTGGGGCGTTTGGCGCAGGACTTCCTACAGTGGAGCAGTGTGGAGTTCGGTTACATTCGGCTGAGCGATGGGTATGTGCAGATCAGCAGCATCATGCCGCAGAAGCGGAATCCTGTCCCGCTGGAGCATGTGCGCGTGCTGTCGAGCAAGGCCATGACGCAGGCTCAGGCGGTTGTGGGAAGCGTTCACAACACGCCATTCACGGACATCAACGATAGCGAGGACGATCTGCAGCCAATGGTCTATAACGCGTTCGAGGATGCGGAGCGAGGCCTGAAGCTATTGGCTGGCGTTCTGGCGGAGATCGAGTTCCTGACGGATCATATGGCAGCTTGCGCCGATGCGAACTTCCTTACAGTGACAGAGTTGGCAGATACGCTGGTGCGCGAGACGGGAATGAGCTTCCGGACTGCGCATGAGATTGTGTCGGAGGCGGTGAAGGATCTCGATGGCGGATATGATGCGGAGAAGATGGCTGCTTCGGTCGAATATATTATGGCTGCGGATCATCGTGAGTTCGAGATGCCGGAGTTGGATCTATTGAGAAGGTCTTTGAATGCTGCGCACTTTGTAGCGGTACGGAAGGTTCCGGGAGGACCGGCGCTGGAGGCGTTGGAACCGGAGATTCTCCGGTCGCGCGCTTTGCTGGATGCCGATGCGTTGTGGCTGAAGAAGCAGACGGATGGATTTGAAGACGCCAGAGAGCGGGTTCGCAGCGCGGCGCGGGAGCTGCTGGCTGAATCTGAAGACGATGTTGCAGGCTAGTCCGGTTGAGGCTGGAGGGGCGGAGCTGGAGCGAGGGCTTTCGGCGCGGGCGGCGCTGGGGCTGAACATCATCGATATGGTGGGCGTTGGTCCGTTCGTCACGCTGCCTTTGATCGTGATTGCGATGGGTGGTCCGCAGGCGATGCTGGGTTGGTTGTTGGGGGCTTTGCTGTCGTTGTGCGATGGGTTGGTGTGGAGTGAGTTGGGGACGACGTATCCGGAGGCGGGCGGATCGTATGTCTATCTGCGAAAGCTGTATGGGGAGAAGGGGCTGGGACAGGCGGTTTCGTTTCTGTATGCCTGGCAGTTGCTGTTTAGCGCTCCGCTCTCGATCGCTTCGGGGTGCCTGGGGTTCTCGCAGTACATGTCTTACTTCTTCCCTCGTTCGGGGGAGCGGCTTTGGTCGTTTACGGTGCTGCACGTTCCGGTCGTGTTCAGCGGGCAGACGCTGATGGCGATGGCGCTTTGCTGCACTGCGTTGGTGATTCTCTATCGCAAGATCCGGTCGCTGGACCGGCTGATGCGCTGGTTGGGCGGTGCGGTGGTGCTGGCGCTGCTGGCTATTATCGTTACGGGTCTTACGCACTTCCATGCGAAGCTGGCGTTCGACTTTCCTGCAGGATCGTTTCATCTTGGTCCCGCGTTCTTTGCGGGGCTTGGTGCTGGGATGCTGATCTCGGCGTATGACTACTGGGGTTATTACAACGTCTGCTTCCTGGGTGCGGAGGTGCGCGATCCGCGGCGGACGATTCCGCTGGCTGTGCTTGGGTCGATTGCGATTGTGGGCACGCTGTATCTGCTGATGAACATCAGCGTGCTGGGCGTTTTGCCCTGGCACGATCTGACGGGAAATCTGAACGGCGATGCGCGGATGTTCACGATGGCGGTGTTCATGCAGCGGGCCTATGGCGCTGGTGCGGGCGCTCATGGTGCGGCGGTGGCGATCGTGGTGCTGATTGCGCTGGCGGCTTCGGCCTCGGTGCTGGCGCTGCTGCTGGGCTACTCGCGGATTCCGTATGCCGCGGCCAAGAGCGGGAACTTTCCAGCGGTGTTTGCGAAGGTGCATCCGAAGCACCATATTCCGCATGTGTCGCTGCTGACGCTGGGCGGAATGACGCTGTTCTGCTGCCTGTTCCGGCTGCAGGAGGTGATTACGACGCTGGTGGTGATTCGGATTCTGTTCCAGTTCCTGGCGCAGGGGATCGCGGTGTTGCTGCCTCGGCATCGCAGGGCTCGGCGGGAGCGGGGAGCGAAGAGTTTCAGAATGCCGCTTTATCCTTTGCCGGTGGTGTTGGCGCTCTGCGGCTTCCTGTTTATCCTCGTGTCGCGGCCGAACTTTCTACGGGAGATGCGGACGGCTGGGGTGATCCTCGCGGCAGGGGCGCTGGTGTATGGGGTGCGGATGTGGCGTGGTGTGGCTGAGGCTCGAGGCTAAGGCTACGGCTTAACGGTGATCCTTGGGATAACTGCTGATAAGAGTGGTTCTTGATGCTTGTGCTCCTCTTGTCTGCGTTTCCTTCGCTGAGGCCCCCTCCCCCCTTGCCTGGGAGTAAGTGGCTTTGTTTCTTCGGGATGCGGAGGGTCTTGCCTGCCAGATTCTTCGAAACAAAGGGGTTGTGGCCAAATGCGTCTTATTGCTGGGGTTACGGATGTTTCGATTGTTAAAGAGCTAAGCCCCGGATGGCCGGGGCTTT
The DNA here is from genome assembly GCF_018449545.1 of Granulicella sp. dw_53. Lineage (GTDB taxonomy): Bacteria > Acidobacteriota > Terriglobia > Terriglobales > Acidobacteriaceae > Edaphobacter. The sequence goes on from NZ_JAAVUR010000007.1 coordinate 105,211, forward strand.
CTTTTTTGTTGCTGGTTTTATTTTATCAATCGGCACGGAACTAACGTGCCACTTCTGTTTCTTTTTTATCTTTTTTGTTTTTATTGGTTTATGGGGCTTGGGGCGGTTTTTGGGGCTTGACAGGCTTGCGAGGCAGTCGGAGGCGAGGCGATGTGGCTGGGGAGAGTTTGTGGTTCCCACCCTTCGCTAAAGACAAAGGCGCGAAGGATGGGGCACCCGGGCGTTTGGGCTTGGTTGGAGAGCAGGAGGAGGGGCGACCGCGGGTTCCGCTCTCCCTTACGTTTCAGTTAAAGAGAAGAGGCACGGTTTTCTACCGTGCCTCTTATTCAGCCATCCGGCTGATGGGTCTCGTTCTGCAATTATCTTTTCTTCAAATCATGGGGTGAAACATCGTCAGGACCGAGACAAAGAGCAGCCCAAACAGGATCAGCAATAACGGCCACCAACGATCCAACCACGGCCCCGACTCACTTGACGAACTCATCTTCTATGTTCTCCTTTCACCTCTTGTAGATCCTAATTGAGAACCGAAGGGCTGCTCAATCCGCCGGTTGGAATGGCGGGTGTTTTGTTTGCAATTTCGCCGACAATTTCACTGACATTGGGACGCGATCATGATGGAATATCCCTGTGCGAGATCGTGGATGGAGTGTGCTCTTTTTGGCGGTGTGGGTGTTCGTGGGGACGTGTTCCGCGATCGCGCAGTTGAGCGTGGCGGCTGATAAGTCTCCTGTGTTTGAGGTCGCCACCATCAAGCCTGCTGCTCCCTCTCCTGATGGTCATACTCATATCAACTATCCTGCGGATGGCGGGTTCAGCGCGTCGAACGTTACGCTTCTTGCGCTGATGGGGTGGGCCTATGGGATGCCCGAGAGGCAGATCCTCGATGGGCCTTCGTGGCTTGCTTCTGCCCGGTTTGACCTTAAGGCCAAGTCCGATGCGGAGACGGACAGCCAGCTTCGGAGCATCTCTTCAGAGCAGGGCCGTGAGTTGAAACGGCGCATGGTCGGGGCGCTGCTGGCTGAACGCTGCAGCGTCAAGCTCCACCAGGAGACTCGTGTACTGCCGGCGTACGATCTTGTGCTTGCTAAAGGCGGCTCGAAGCTGATGCCGACTCGATCCAATGGCAAGAACGTTAACGCTGGCCGTACCTATTTCAATGGACAAGGTCTGACTGCCGCCGTCATTGCCGAACAACTCTCGCATATCACGGGCCGTGTCGTTGTCGATAAGACGAATCTCTCCGATCGATACGACCTTAAGCTTCAGTGGACTCCGGATGATGTGGCTGTTGGCGATGATTCTGCACCTTCGCTTTTTACCGCGATTCAGGAGCAGCTTGGGCTTAAGCTTGAGTCGGCGAAAGAGCCTGTGCCTGTTATGGTCATTGATCATGTTGAGCTTCCTTCGGCTAATTAGTTGGTACACACTCTTTGTAATAGGAGAGGGGCCGGGGCTGCTTTTGTTGTGGTTCTTTTTCGTAGGGCTAAAGCCCTACGCTAATCCGAAGAGCAAGAGCAAGAGCAAGAGCAACAAGAACAACTACGAAATACAGAGGTCCTTCACTCCGTTCAGGATGACGGCGTAAAACAAACAACTGCAAACGCAACTACAACAGCAACGGAAACAACAACAACAACGGCAAGTGCAACCGCAGGTCGTTCGACTGCGTAACTCGCGATGAAGCTGCGAGTTACTTCGCTCAGGATGACAATTTCGTGGTGTGTTGAGTAATTTGTGATGTAGTTGATTAAGGCGGTGCGTTGGGGAGGTTGTGATCGCAGGAATTAGGAATTGTTGGTTGCCTGGATTGAGGCGCCTCTTCAACTGCTCCTGATTTTAGGCGGCTGCTCTGCCGATGACTTTGAGTACGGTGCCATCGATCTTTTGCAGGTACGCGACGATCTCGAACAGGTTTTTGGCCTGGGGATTTCCTGTCGCGCTGAGCATGCGCATGAGCACCTTGGGGGACTTTCCGAGATCGGCTCCGAGTTGGATGAAGCCTATCGTGCCGTTGATGTACTGCCGGAGAACGGATTTGCCGGTCTCGACATCCCCGGACACCATGCATCCGACGGCTTCACGCAGGAGCGCCCTGCGGAATCGCCGACTCTTCTGAAGGTCGGCTTTGACGGTCTCGTTGAAGCTTTTGGTTAATGGCATTATGGCTCCCGTTTGCGTTACTTGTACTCGCGCCAGAGTTGTTGCGCGGTTTCGATATCGGCTTGTTGCCGTTTCTTGGTGCCACCGCCGAGCAGTATGACGAGGGTATCTCCATCCTTGCCGAAGTAGACCCTGTAGCCGGGTCCGAAGTCCATTCGCAACTCCATGACCCCGGCTCCTACGCCCTTCGCGGCTAGACTTCCCCGGCTGAGCCGGTCCAGCGTGACGACGATCCGCGCCCTGGTGGTGTCATCGAGCTTCTCGTACCATCGCTCGAACGGATTGCGGCCGAGCCGGTCGATGTATTCCTGAAGCTCGATCACGGTAATTATGGTAGCACAAAAGATACTATCGTTGACTTGGTTCGTGACCTCGATGTGGGGTTCGTCCAGCTTGGAGGATCTTGATGTGGTTTGTAGCTCATCTTTGCGGAGATGGGAAAGATGGGGCGGCCTGGGTGGTGTTGGTGAGCCAGAGAGGGCCCGGGGCTGAAGCCCGCTTTTTTGTGGTTCTTTTTTTCGTAGGGCTAAAGCCCTACGCTAATCCGAACAGCAACAGCAGCTATGAGATACAGGGGACTTTCCCCCTTCGGTTCTAGGGTCAGAATGACGGCGTAAACAAGCAACTGCAACTAATGCAACCGCGATCGCGATTTATGATGGAAGCGTTCTGGTCATGGAGGTGTTGATGAACGCCGAGCAATTTACAGAGTCGCTTGTGGAGGAAGGTCCGAGGGGACTGTCGTCTCCGCTTGCGGCGTTGTGGTGGGATGCGAAGGGGGATTGGGCGAAGGCTCATGCGCTGGTGGATGCGCTGGAGACGAAGGAGGGTATGGCGGTGCATGCCTATCTGCATCGCAAGGAGGGATCTGATTGGAATGCGGATTATTGGTATGGGCGGTCAGGGAGGGATTTTCGCAGGGCTATGTTTGAGGCGGAGTGGATGGCTTTAGTTGAGGCACTATTGGCAGGGGCTGGGAAGGAGTGAGTTGAGGGCGTCTCGGGCAGAGAGACCCTTGGGCTGAAGCTTGTTTCTTGTTTGTTCTTTTCGTTTGGCTATAGTCCTGTGCAATTCGAACTGCAAAGCAACAGTAAATGCTGGGTCCTTCCCTTTCGCTTCGCTCTAGGGTCAGGATGACGGTATAAAACGAGTAACTGCAAAAGCAAGTGCGACAGCAACTGCAAAGGCAACCGCAGGTCCTTCGACTGCGTAACTCGCGATGAAGCTGCGAGTTACTTCGCTCAGGATGACAGATTTTTTTGGTTCTAGTTTAAGTTCTGGTTCTAGTTAGTTGGTTCTAGCGGAAGTTAGTTCATTCTAGTTTAGTTATGAAGTTAGTTAGCTCTAGTTGGTTCTGGTTCTGGTTCTGGTTTTAGTTTTAGTTTTAGTTCTGGAGTTCAACTTAGTTTGTGATGTTTGGTGGAATGGGTTACTGGGTGGAGAGGACTGAGACTCCGTAGGTGGGGAGGGTTAGGGTGGTTTTGGTGCCTCCGTTTAGGATGTCTTGCATAGGGGTGGGGAGGGTGATGGTCTGGGGGGATTTGTTGAAGTTGACCAGGATGTAGACCTTGCCGTTGGGGCCTTCGCGGGGGTAGACGTCGATGCCTTCGGGGAGTTTGCCTAGTTTGGGTTGGACGTGGCTGATGTCTAGCATCCATTTGGCGGCTTTGGTCATGGTGGTGGGGTCGAGGTAGGCGCCGATGTAGGTGATGCTGCCTTTGCCTACTTTGCGGGTGATGGCGGCGGGCTGGTCGTCGAGCCAGCCGTTGGATTTGCCGAAGCGGAGGAGGACTTTCGTGTCGGGGGATTGGGTGGAGAGGAGCTCGGCCCAGTCGGAGCTAGTTGCGGCGGTTTTGGTTGCGACGGTCTTGTTGCCTGTGGGCTTGCTTCCTTCGGTCCATGCACCGTAGACGGGGATGGGGTCGGTGAGGGCGTAGTACTGCTCTACTCTGCCGCCGAGGATGGAGGCGAGGGGGCCGGGTTGGCGTTGGGTTTGGAGGGTGTTGTCGGCGTCCTTCATGGCGGTGCGCTGGCCGAGGACGAGGTTGCCGCCCTGCTCGACGTAGGCGATGAGGTTTTTGGCCTCGGCGTCGGAGAGGACGTTGAGGCCGGGGGCTACGACGAGCTTGTACTGGGTGAGGGAGACGGAGGGGCTGACGATGTCGACGGACTGGCTGAGGTCGCGGAGGGGCTTGTAGTAGCTGACGATCTCGGAGACGGGATCGTAGTTGGTGTTGTGGCGTTGCCAGTTGATGGCCCAGCGCGAGTCGTAGGAGTGGAGGATGGCGACGTCGGATTTGACGGAGGTTCCGGCGAGGGCGGGGGCGGCTTTGGCGAACTCGGCTCCTAGCTGGGCGACTTCGGTGTAGAGGGGGACGGGGGTGCCGTCGGGTCCGACGAGGGTGCCGTGGTACTGCTCCTGGCCGTTGAGGGCGGAGCGCCACTGCCAGTAGCTGACGGCGTCGGCTCCGTGGCCGATGGCGTGCCAGGCCATGGCGCGGACCTCGCCCTTGTCGAGGGAGTTGTTGATCTTCTGCCAGTTGACGAAGCCGGGCTGGGTCTCCATGACCCAGAAGTTTTTGCGGAGGAAGCCGCGGGTGAGGTCGTGGGCGGCTCCGTTGCGGTAGGGGTCGAGCTGGCCCTGGCCGACGTAGTCGTCCCAGGAGGCGAGGTCGAGGTCCTGCGAGACGGTGTAGTGGTCGTAGCCATCGAACCAGCCCATCATGTTGGTGGTGATGAACTGGCGAGGCTCGGAGTTGGCGCGAATGACCTCGGTCTGGTTCTTCTGGTAGCTGCGCCAGGTGTCGGAGACGAAGCGCATCCAGCTCAGGAGGAGGCCGGGGTTGCCGTATTTGGTCTCGATGGGGACCTGGTTCCAGTTGGAGTAGGTCTCGCTCCAGTAAGAGGTGGTCCAGCGGGCGTTGAGGTTGTCGAGGGTGGAGTAGCGGGCTTTGAGCCAGTCCTGGAACTGGGCTTTGGTGGCGTCGTCGAAGGAGACGTTGGCGTACTCGTTGTCGATCTGCCAGCCGATGACCCAGGGGTTGTGGCCGAAGCGTTTGGCGAGCTGCTCGGCCATGCCGCGGGAGAGCTGGCGATATTTGGGGTTGGCCCAGTTGAACTGCTGGCGGTTGCCGTGCTGATCCTTGCGGCCGTCTTCGAGGGTGCGGAGGGTCTCGGGGTACTTCTGGGTGAGCCATGCGGGTGGGGCGGCGCTGGGGGTGCCGATGACGGTGTAGATGCCGTGGCGTCCGGCGGCGGTGACGGCGTTGTCGAGCCAGTCGAGGTCGTAGTGGCCGTCGGAGGGCTCCATGCGGGACCAGGCGAACTCACCGACGCGGACCATGGTGATGCCGGCCTTCTGCATGAGGTCGAGGTCGGCGTCCCAGCGGGACTCGGGCCACTGCTCGGGGTACCAGGCGGCTCCGAGGACGAGGGCGGGCGGGGCGGAGGGAGTGACGGCCTGGGTGTTGGCGGTGGAGCAAGTGAGGGAGACGGCGCAGAGGATGAGGGTGGCGAGGCGGGAGTTCAAGCAGGTCTCTCCTTGGATGGCATGTTGCGGCGAAGGGGGAAGGGGTTGGGGAGGAGGGCTGGCGGCGAGCGGATGTAACGCTTTACACAAGCGGGATTTTGTCGTTTAGTGGGTACGGCTGTCAAGGGCTCTTCGCTGGGCCGCTGGTGACTTCACATAAGTTTGGCGATGGAGAAGAAGTTCATGTTGCGACGCGAGTTTATCAAGACTACGGGTGCGGTTCTTGCGAGTACAGCTTTGCCGGGTGTGGCTTTGGCTGCCGAGCCTGTGGCGCAGGGGCGGATGATTCTGCCGATCAATCGCGGGTGGCGGTTTGCGCCATTGAAGGTGGCGGGAGCGGAGACGGTGAAGTTCGATGACTCGAAGTTCGAGCGGGTGGTGATTCCGCATACGAATGTTAAGCTGCCGTGGCATAACTTCGATGACCGGTCGTATGAGTTTGTCTCGACGTACCGCCGGCGGTTCAAGTATCCGGCGGGAGCGAAGGGCAAGCGGGTGTTTGTGGACTTCGAGGGCGCGATGACGGCGTCGACGGTGTGGATCAACGGGGTGGCGCTGGGCGAGTACAAGGGCGGGTTTACGCCGTTCTCGTTTGAGCTGACGCCGCACCTGCGGACGGATGGAGAAAATATTCTGGTGGTGCAGGTGGACTCGACGGAGCGTGAGGATATTCCGCCGTTCGGCCATGAGATCGACTATCTGACGTTTGGAGGGATCTATCGCGAGGTGTCGCTGCGGGTGGTGCCGCAGGTTTATCTGGATAATATTTTTGCGCGGCCCAAGGATGTGTTGAGTGGTGCGCCTTCGCTGGAGGTGGATTGCTTTCTGGCGGGCAAGGCGGAGGGTTCTGCTGCGTTGTCGCTGGAGGTGGAGCTGCGCGATGGGGAGCGGGTGGTGGCGAAGGGCACGAGAGCTGTGACGCTGGTTCCAGGTGAGGACCCGGGAGCTGCGGCGAATCCGGTGACGAGCGCTCCGGTGTATGCGAGCACGCAGACGGTGACCGATCCGGCGCGGCATACCGTGGCGGTGACGGGATTGGGAACGGTGCAGCTTTGGGATCTGGAGAAGCCGCATCTTTATAGCGTCCATGTGAGACTGCTGGCGGGCGGGCAGGCGGTGGATGAGGACTCGCGGCGGATCGGGTTTCGCGAGGCGGTGTTTACGGACAAGGGATTCTCACTGAACGGCAAGGTGATCAAGCTGCGCGGGCTGGACCGGCACCAGACGTTTCCGTTTGTGGGGCAGGCGATGCCGCGGCGGGTGCAGCGCAAGGACGCGGAGATTCTGAGGAAGAATCTGCACTGCAACATCGTGCGGACGTCACACTATCCGCAGTCGCGGCACTTTCTGGATGCCTGCGATGAGTATGGCCTGCTGGTGCTGGAGGAGATTCCGGGGTGGCAGCATATTGGGCCGGAGCCGTGGAAGCAGGTCTCGATCGATAATGTGGGGCGGATGATTCGGCGGGATTGGAATCATCCTTCGGTGATTCTGTGGGGCGTGCGGATCAATGAGTCGCCGGACGACCATAGCTTCTATACGCGGACGAATGCGCTGGCGCATGCGCTGGACACTACGCGGCAGACGGGCGGGATTCGGACGTTCCAGACCTCGGAGTTTTTAGAAGATGTCTATACATGGAACGACTTCGACTTTCCGTTGAAGAAGCCGAATCATCCGCGGTATCTGAATACGGAGTTTGTGGGGCATACGTATCCGACGAAGGTGACGGACGACGACGAGCGGCAGCGGGAGCATACGCTGCGTCATGCGCGGATTCATAACCAGCTGGCGAGCGATCCGCAGTATGCGGGTGGGATCGGGTGGTGTGCGTTCGACTACAACACGCACTCGAACTTCGGGGCGGGAGACAGGATCTGCTACCACGGGGTGACGGATATCTTTCGTGAGCCGAAGCCGGCGGCGGGCTTTTATAAGTCGCAGTGCGATCCGGCGGAGGAGATTGTGCTGGAGCCGGCGTTCCACTGGGCGCGGAGCGATGAGTCGAGAGATTTTACGAAGGCGGTGGTGTGCTCGAACTGCGACCACCTTAAATTTTCGATGCGAGAGCATAGCCTGGAGGGAAATCCGTGGGTGCTGATGGCGGAGCTCGATCCGGAGAGGGTGGAGTTCAACCATCTGAAATATGCGCCGTTTGTGCTGGACATGAGTAAGCTGGATCGCAGCAAGCTGAAGTTTCCGTGGGGCGACCTGAAGATCGATGGGTATATCGATGGGAAGCTGGTGATCTCGAAGTCGCTCTCGGGGCTGGGGGCGGACCAGAAGTTTGCCTTGGTTGCGGACGACCGAACGCTGGAGGCGGACGGAGCGGACGCGACCCGGGTGGTGATGCGGGTGACGGACGAGTTTGGCGCACTGCGGACGTATGCGGACGATCCGGTGGTGCTGACGATGGAGGGACCGGCGGATTTGATCGGGGATAGCCCGTTTTCTTTGATCGGCGGGACCGGCGCGGTGTGGGTTCGGGCGAAGGAGAGCGCGGGAACGGTTCGACTGACGGCGAAGCATCCACGATTGGGGTCGCAGACAGTGGAGATTACTTTGACTGCAGTGGCGGCGGAGAACGTTTTGGAGATGCATCTCTACAAATAAAGTGTGCTCCAAACGCAGCACGAGCCGCCCGGTTGGGCGGCTCGTGCAATGGCCAGTCACTGGCCTCCTGAATATGCTCCCCTCCGGGAGCTGCATCCTATCCGACGACCGCACCATCCATGGGCGTTGGTTCTTTCGGGGAAGGGCATCGAACAGCACGGAGGCTTACTTTGGTAAATTTCCGTGTTTCCGCTTTGCAGCGACGCAATTGATTAGAGCAATCTGCGTGCCAAAGCTGAAGTATGGATTTGCTGGGCTTTTGAGAAACGCCAGAGGGCTGAACTCTAAAAATTGAAGACTGGCGGCGGATGGCATCCGTAATTCTGGAGATTGAGGGGTGTTTGGGAAGGATGGCTCCGTTGTGACTGGCTTGGGGCGCGGCTGGTTTGACCGTGTTCCGGGGCGGCTCTATAATTCAGGGAGTTCTGCCAACCCCCTCCGATCTTCCAGCCAAATTGGTTTGTCGGGTGGCTGCTGTTGATTGGGGTCTTTGGGGTTCATGGTGTCCGCCTCGTTCTTCGGGAATCGGGAATCGGAACGATGCGGCCCACAGTACTCGGGTGGAGTAGATGCAGAGCATGGCAGGAGCACCTAGCGGTGCGTTCGCGCCCACGAGATATCCGGAGTACGCAGTTCAGACTGATGATCGCCTAAGGAGTACCAAAGACCGCATGAATCGTAACCTAGTACTTGTCTCCGCCCTTGGCGCGGGATTGATGACCGCCGCCGGGGTAGCTCAGACTGCTCCCCAGGCACCTGCTGCTCCCGCAACCCAGGCCGCTCCCGCGGCTGCTCCGGTCGCCCCACAGGCTATTCCCGCGAAGATTGCGCTGGTAGCGTTCGAGCAGGCGGTGTTTGCGACGAACGAAGGCCAGAAGGCTGTGCAGGATGTCCAGAAGAAGTATGAGCCGAAGAAGGCCCAGATCGATACGCTGGCTCAAGAGGTCGAGTCTCTGAAGAAGCAGCTGCAGAGCGCTCCGGCTACGCTGAGCGACGAAGAGCGTGCCTCGCGCCTGAAGGCGATCGATACGAAGGAAAAGCAGCTGAACCGCGATGCGGAAGATGCGCAGACGGCCTATAACGCTGATTTGCAAGAGGCTTATGCCAAGGTCGCACAGAAGGTTTCGGTTACGTTGAAAACTTATGTAGCCAACAACGGCTTCACGCTGCTGCTGGATGTGAGCAATCAGCAGAGTGCTGTGATGTGGGCGGTACAGAATACCGATGTGACGCAGGCGGTTGTGGATGCTTACAACACCTCTTCGGGTGTGGCTGCTCCGGCTCCTTCGGCACCTTCGGCGGGACGCCCGGCGCGTCCGAGCGGAACGACTACGACGCCCCGGTCCACAACGCCCCGGCCTGCCACTCCTCCAAAATAGTCGGGAATTTGTTCCAGAGAGGAGCCCTTTCGAGGGCTCCTTTTTGCGTGTGGTTTTCCGTTCAATTCTGCACAGGTTTGTGGAAAAAACTGTGGATCCCGAAAAGGGACACGTCCGCCAGGGATAGTCAATGTCGGGCAAGATACATTAATGGCGAAAGATGGAGTCTCCGTAAAGGGTTGCTTTACAAGGATTTACAAGTCGAAATTCAGGCGGGCAAAATTCCCGATTTGAAACTGAGGCAACGTTTGGACTTCCGTCGGCTTTCCACAGCTCGAGGTTACGATAGGGTTACAAAATGGATTTAGGTGTAGCCGATTATCGCCGGACCTTCGCCTGGCACTGTGTTCCATTTGACCTTTTCCTAGTGCTTGATCGGCAGATGTGCTGAGGAACTTTAGATTTAATTCGCGGTGGGTCAATGATTTCCCGGAGATTCGCCGTCAACGCAGCGAATCGCCTGGGAGCTTTCTTTTTTAACGAAAGATTGTTGGGTTACTCTTCTCCGACTTTGAGGACGGCGAGGAAGGCTTCCTGTGGAATGTCTACTTTACCGATGCGCTTCATGCGCTTTTTGCCCTCTTTTTGCTTGTCGAGGAGCTTTTTCTTGCGGCTAATGTCTCCGCCGTAACATTTTGCGATTACGTTTTTGCGAATGGCGGTAACGGTCTCGCGGGCGATGACCTTGGAGCCGATGGCCGCCTGGATCGCGACCTCGAACATCTGGCGGGGGATGAGTTCGCGCATCTTGGAGACGAGGGCGCGGCCACGCTGCTGGGCGAAGTCCTTATGAATGATGATGGAGAGGGCATCGACGGGGTCGCCGCCGATGAGGATATCCATCTTGACCATTGGGGAGATCCAGGTGCCGGAGAGGACGTAGTCGAGCGAGGCGTATCCGCGGGAGACGGTCTTGAGGCGGTCGTAGAAGTCGAGGACGATCTCGTTGAGCGGCAGTTCGTAGGTGATCATGACGCGGGTGTCGGAGACGTACTCCATGTTTTGCTGGCGGCCGCGCTTTTCTTCGACGAGTTTCAGGATTCCGCCGACGTACTCCTCGTTGGTGAGGATCTTGGCGATGATGACGGGCTCTTCGATCTGCTCGATGTTGGAGGGATCGGGCCAGCGGGAGGGGTTGTCGACCTCGATGAGCGAGCCGTCGGTGAGGGTGATCTTGTAGCGGACGCCGGGTGCGGTGGTGATGAGGTCGAGGTCGTACTCGCGTTCGAGGCGCTCCTGAATGATCTCGAGGTGGAGGAGGCCGAGGAAGCCGCAGCGGAAGCCGAAGCCGAGGGCGACGGAGGACTCGGGCTCGAAGGAGAAGGAGGCGTCGTTGAGGCGGAGCTTTTCGAGAGCGTCGCGGAGCATGGCGTGCTCGTGGGAGTCGACGGTGTAGAGACCGGCGAAGACCATGGACTTGATGTCTTCGAAGCCGGGCAGGGCTTCGGCGCAGGGGCGGTCGACCTCGGTGATGGTGTCGCCGACCTTGGTGTCGGCTACGTTCTTGATGGTGGCGACGAAGAAGCCGACTTCGCCGGCGGAGAGCTCGAGGATCTCGACGGGCTTAGGGGTCATGACGCCCATGGACTCGACCTCGAAGCGGCGGTCGTTGGACATCACCTTGATCTTCATGCCCTTGCGGAGCTTGCCGTTGATGATGCGGGCGAGGACGATGACGCCTTTGTAGGGGTCGAACCAGCTATCGAATATGAGGGCCTGAAGCGGGGCGTCGGCCTCGCCTTTGGGGGGCGGAAGCAGGGTGACGACGGCTTCGAGGATGGAGGCTACGTTGAGGCCGGTCTTAGCGGAGACGGCGATGGCGTCGTCGGCGGGCAGGCCTACGGATTTCTCGATCATCTCCTTGGTGCGCTCGATGTCGGCGCTGGGGAGGTCGATCTTGTTGATGATAGGGATGATCTCGAGCCCGTTGGAGATGGCGAGATAGGCGTTGGCGAGAGTCTGGGCCTCTACGCCCTGGCTGGCGTCGACGACGAGGAGGGCGCCTTCGCAGGAGGCGAGGGAGCGGGAGACCTCGTAGGAGAAGTCGACGTGGCCGGGAGTGTCGATGAGGTTGAGCTGGTAGGTCTCGCCGTCGGCGGCCTGGTACATCATGCGGACGGTGTGGGCCTTGATGGTGATGCCGCGCTCGCGTTCAAGGTCCATGGCGTCAAGGACCTGCGCCTGCATCTCACGCGCGGTGAGGGAGCCGGTGAGCTCGAGGAGCCTGTCGGAGAGGGTGGACTTGCCGTGGTCGATGTGCGCGATGATCGCGAAGTTGCGGATGTGGCTTGGATCCATTGGAAGCGGGGTTCTCAGTAGCTATCTTAACACTGCGGCTGGATAGGCCCGAGCGTGCCCTATTGATTAGCTATTTATCGAAATGTCACAGTATTGAAACATCACCCGCCGAAACTCCGGGTTATATGAAAATCTTAAATGTGGTTTGCAGGGTTGCCCTGCTGTCGAGCGTCGGCGTGTGCTCGTTGTGGGCGCAGATAACTACGACTCGTTTGACTGGAACGGTGACGGACGCCTCGGGAGCTTCGCTGGCGAAGGCGCAGGTGACGATCACGAATGAGCGCACGGGCGCACAACGGGTCGTGATGACGAATGAGGATGGGTCTTTTATCGCGGTCTCGCTTCCACCTTCTGAGTATGACGTAAAGGTTGTTGCCGATGGATTTGCCGGGACCGAGGTTAAGGACCTGGTGCTTGGCGTCGGACAAGCGGCGACGCATGATTTCTCACTGGCGGTTGCGGGAAGCGAGTCCAAGGTAACGGTGGATGCGGGCGAGATGGTGGCTCTGGACACCTCCTCGGCGAAGATCGGCGGGAATGTGGCGAGCCGAGAGATCGCGAATCTGCCGATCAACGGACGGCAGATCTCGCAGCTTTATCTGCTGGTGCCGGGTGCGACGAACGCGGGGACGGGGACGTTCGACAATATTCGGTTCTCGGGGCGGGCGGTGGAGCAGAACATTATCCGGCTGGATGGGATCGAGGCGACTTCGATCATCGATACCTCTCCGGGTAACTTGAACGGCGAGCTGACCTCGTTGTTCCGGCTGCAGCAGTCGCTGGAGGCGGTGCAGGAGTTCCGGGTCGACTCTTCGAGCTATCCGGCGGAGATGGGGACCGGGACGGGCGGGCAGATCAGCTTCATTACGAAGTCGGGAAGCAACCGGGCGCATGGATCGGTGTTCGAGTATGGCCGGAATGACTTTTTCGATGCGCGGAACACTTTCAATCGACGGAATACCACCGGGAACTCGCCGAAGTTTCGGCTGAATCAGTTTGGTGGGTCGTTTGGCGGGCCGATTGTGAAGGACAAGCTGTTCGGGTTTGCGAACTATGAAGGGCTGCGGCAGATATGGGCTGCGCCTTACTCGCAGGCGACGCTGAGCAACTATGCGAAGTCGCAGATCTCGGCTTCGAGTCCGGTGTTTCCGGTGCTGGCGGCGTTTCCGACCGATCCTTTCAGCCTCGCGAGCGAGCAGGCCGCCGGTACGTTGCAGCAGACGGTGACGGTTGTGGGGAAGAACAAGATCAACGAGGACTTTGGCGCGATCCGGTTCGACTATCACATCAACGACCGCTTCAGCATGTATGCGCGGTACAACCGCGATCAGGGAACCTCGGTGCAGGTGCAGGATGCTTCGCTGAGCCAGTTCGGCCAGGTGGCGGTTCCGCAGAACGGCGTGTTGGCGCTGAACCAAGTATGGTCGCCGCGGATCTTCAACGAGACCAAGTTCGGCTACAACGGCATCAAGGAGCGGGTGCTGGGCATCGCGGGGCCGAGTCCGTCGGCGGATCTGAGCCGCGCGCGTATCGCTATCGCGGGCTTGACGAACGTTGGATCGCTGATCAGTCTTTCGAGCTCGTTCAATGGCGTGGGCGCGCCCTATACCGGCCAGACCTTCTCGTATATCGACAATCTGTCCGTCGTGCGGGGCAGGCATAGTTTGAAGTTCGGGGTGGAGGTTCGTCCGATCTCGCTCTATAACAACCAGATCGGCGGAACGACCTATACCTACAACTCCATTGGGACGTTTATCACCAATGCTCCGAGCCAGATTCAGTTCTTCGGCGACCTGAGTGACCTTAGCCCGTTCACCGGGTTGAGCGGCAATGCGCAGGTGAAGCAGAGCTACTACATCGGCTACGCGCAGGATGAGTGGAAGCTGCGGCCGAATCTTACCTTGAGCTTTGGGCTGCGGTATGAGTACTTCTCTCCGCTGCATGAGGTTCGGAACAAGAACGTGGTCTTCGACATGACGCAGGGGACGATCCTTCCGAAGTTCGCGGGCGATTGGTACAAGAGCTCGAAGGCGAACCTTGGGCCGCGTCTGGCGTTGACGTGGGCTCCGCGGGCGTTGAACAACGAGACGGTGATCCGGATTGGTGGCGGCGTGTTCTACGGACCGGGTCAGACGGAGGACCAGATTCAGCCGGAGGCGAATGACCGGGTGAGCCGGACGTTTACCTCGGGCAAGGTGTATCCGATCAATCCGGCGTCAGATGTGTATGCCGGGTATGACATCAACAGCCCAACGCTGGGCTTCCAGCCCCGTGCGTATGCACCGGGATACAGGGTGCCGGAGCGGGTGACGACGTATACGGCTTCGGTGCAGCAGCAGTTGCCGGGACAGATGCAGTTCATGGTGGCGTATGTCGGATCGACGGGGCGAAATTTATTCCTGCGGTCGATTACGAACCTGATCACGAGCGTGACGACGAATTCTGCGACCGGTGTCGGTACGGCGGTGCGGCAGTTCGGCGGGAGGTTCGCGGAGATCGACTACAAGACGTCGGGCGGCACGGACCAGTACCACTCTCTGCAGTCGACCTTGCAGCGGCGTTTTGCGCGTGGCCTTTCGATGGGCGCGCAGTACACCTGGGCGAAGGAGCTGGGGACGTCGAGCGGATCGAACGAGGCGACGACCTCGCAGAGTCCGTACAACTTCCTGCTGGACTATGGACGCGGAACGTTCGACATACGACATACGCTCAACGCGACGGTGCTGTACGACCTGCCGTTCGGACATGGCAGAGCGCACTCGTTCTCGGGGCCGATGGATGTGGTCGCGGGAGGCTGGCAGGTGGGCGGGATTGTGAACTTCCGCAGCGGCGTGCCGATCGATGTGCTGATCACGCGGCCGGACCTGTCGTATGTAGGCAAGCCGGGAACGTCGGTTGCAGGACAGACCTTCGCCTCGCCGGTGTTGATCGGCGGCGTGGTGCAGACGACGGCGGTGGCAAACGTTCCAGGTGGCGGCAACTCGCGGAATATTCGCCGGCCGGATGTGGTGCCGGGTGTGAATCCATACCTGAAGTCGGGCAAGCAGTTCCTGAATCCGGCGGCGTTTACGACTCCGGCTGCGGGATCTTTCGGCAATGCGCGGAGAAACGACTATACGGGGCCGGTGTTGTCGCAGTTGGATATGACGCTGAGCAAGTCGGTGCGGGTGTATGAGGGATATAGCCTCGACTTCCACGCGGACGCTTACAACGTGCTGAACAAGCCGAACTATGCGAATCCGGGAACGGTACGTCTGAACCAGACGCTGGCGACCGCGCCGGGGAATGGAGCGCAGCCGGGAACGCCGTTCACGCTGAGCAATGCAGGATCGTTCGGACAACTGACGTCTACTGTGGGCAATCAGGTAGGCATCGGAGCGAACCGGCAGATCCAGTTGTCGCTGCGGCTCTTGTTCTAAAGACACTGGTAAGAAGCAAGCAGAAGGGCATTCACGCGAGTTGCGTGGGTGCCCTTTGTTGCGTTGGGTAGGTGCGTTCGATTTACGCAGTGGAGTTTGTCTCGCATGAGATTGCGTCGCGATGATGGCGATGCGGACGTCGCGATGCAAGAGTTGGAGGTTGAGCTGATCGAGTTTGCGTGTTCCTTTATGGCTTAGGGACGCATTTGTCGGCTGCGCGTCTTACAATGAGCAAGGACGAATGGCGCGGACAAGTTTAGAAGAGATGATGCGACGGGTAATGTTGGTGGCGGCTTGTGTGCCTTTGGCGCTGCTGACGGGATGTCCGCAGAAGGATGCCGCCACTTCCGGGAAGATGCCCGCGCAGGCTACGGCGCCCACCGCAACGCAGAACAACGGAGCAGCCGCGGGTGGAGCGGCGGCAACGACGACGACGGGGCAGTCAGTCGACAACGCCGCGAAGGCCTACAAGGCACAGCAGATTATCAATCAGGCGGAGCAGGCGTATCGCAGCGGCGTGGAGAACTATCGCGCGGGACGGCTGGATGCGGCGCGGCTGGACTTCGACACCGCGGTAGATGGATTGCTGACCAGCGGGATGGATCTGAAGGGCGATGAACAGCTCTCGGACGAGTTTACGCATCTGCTGGACGCGGTGAACTCGCTGGAGATGTCGGCGCTGAAGCAGGGGAATGGATTTTCGCCGACGCTGGAGGAGGCGCCGCTCGATGCCGCGAACGAGGTGACGTTTGCGCCGAACGCGGAGCTGACGGCGAAGCTGGCGGCAGAGTTGAAGACGACGCAGTCGGACTTTCCGCTGGTGGTGAACAACTATGTGGCGGGCTTCATCAGCTACTTCACCAACTCACAGGGCGGTCATGCGCATCTGCTGCGGTCGCTGGAGCGGGCGGGGAAGTACAAGGAGATGATCTCGAAGAACCTGCTGGAGCAAGGCGTTCCGCAGGACCTCATCTACCTGGCGGTAGCGGAGTCGGGCTTCCAGCCGCAGGCGCTGAATGCGCGGTCGGGTGCGGGTGGGATGTGGCAGTTCATGCCAACGGGTGCGTACGGACTGGCGCGCAACGGGTGGTTCGATGAGCGCTTCGATCCGGAGAAGTCTTCGGTGGCGTACGCGAAGTATATGAAGATGCTGTACAACCAGTTCGGCGACTGGTACCTGGCGATGGCGGCGTACAACTGGGGGCCGGGCAATGTGCAGCGCGCGGTGATGAAGACCGGATACGCCGACTTCTGGGAGCTGTACCGGCGCAACGTGCTGCCAGCCGAGACGAAGAACTATGTGCCGGGTATCATCGCGGCGATCATCATGGCGAAGAATCCAGAGCAGTACCGGCTGGACAAGATGGTGCCAGAGGCGGCGGTGATCTCCGATACGGTGAGCGTGGACTATGCCATCGACCTGCGATTGGTTGCGGATGTGACGGATGCCTCGCTGCCGGAGATCGTGGCGCTGAATCCCAGCCTGCTGCGCATGACGACGCCGCGGGACATGATGTTTGACCTGCATCTGCCGATAGGGACGAAGGACACGTTCGCCGAGCGCATCAAAGATATTCCCGAAGACAAGCGGACGAGCTGGCGGTTCCATGTGATGAAGAACGGGGAGACGCTGGATGGAGTCGCGACGGCGCTGCACGGGAGGGCGAGCGAGATCGCAGCCGTCAATGGAGTCGACGCGGGACTGACCGTGGCTCCGGGAGACGAGCTGGTCGTGCCAGTGGCGACGGTCGCGAGCACCGCGCGGACGCAGCGCTACACGGTTCGGCGGAGCGATACGCTGGTGACGGTGGCGGATCGATTTAATATTTCGGTCGACGAGCTACGGAGTTGGAATCATCTGCGCTCGAGTACGTTAAGTGCAGGGCAGAGTTTAAATGTCGCGGCTCCGGTTCGGCTTGGTCCGGTGACGCGAGTACGCGCGAAACGCGCGCGTGGCGCGGCTGGATCGTCGAGGTCGAAAGGCGTTGAAGCGAAGGGATCTGCAGTGAAGAAAGGCGGTGGAGCGAAGAGTAGCTCGAAGTCTGCATCTAAGAATTCGAGTGGAAAGGCAGCGAGTGCGTCGACAAAAAAGAGGTCGAAAGCTGCACGATAAGACACCTCAATAAAAAGAGTGCTTGCCTTCGGTAGCGGACGGATGCACTCTATTGCTAGAATCGTGCGCGACGTGGAGCACAATTCCGTTGCATGCAGGACCGATGTGGCGGAGAGATGAAGCGAGCAATCAGAGAAGACCAGGGGATTAGAGAATGATGTTCGATGAACCGATCAAGCTGTATGCATCCGCTGCCGATGAGGATCACGACCTCGGCGACGACATGGATGACGATCGCCACCACTTCGATGATGACGACGAAGAAGAGGAGGTCACGATGACCTCCGACGACGACGATGACGACGAACTGGATGAGGACGACGACGAAGAGGATGACAAACTCTTCTCGGGCGAGCATGCGGAAGACGCAAAGGTCTTCGCTCCTCCCTCAAGCCCGGTCGGCAACTACACGCCCGCGGAGACGGAGTCTGTGCTGCCGGTGACGAGCGAGACGGAAGCTCCGGTGGCAGTGAAGTCCACGAAGAGCGTGAAGGCCGCGGCGAAGAAAGCTGCGGCAAAGAAGGCCGTTCCCGCCAAGACGGTTGCCGCGGTGACTAAGGCTGTCCCGGCGAAGTCTGCACCGTTGAAGAAAGCTGTCCCTGCCAAGAAGACTGTCGCTGCCAAAAAGACCGCACCTGCGAAGAAGGCCGTCGTGAAGGCTGTAGCGAAGAAGACCGTCGCGAAGAAGGCTGTAGCGAAAAAGGCGGTAGCCAAGAAGGTGGTAGCCAAGAAGGCTCCGGCCAAGAAGAGTGTGACGAAGAAAGCCGCCACCAAAACGATATTGAGATCTGCCGCGAAGAAGTCCAGTGCTCTACGCGGCGGTAAGGTCGCCTCTAAAAAGGCGGCCGGCACCAAGAGCACTGCCAGCAGTAAAAAATCAATGAAGAGAGGTATTACCTTGGCAACCAAGAAAGCAGCAGCAAAGAAGTCTCCCGCAAAGAAGGCCGTAGCAAAGAAGGCTCCTGCAAAGAAGGCCGTAGCGAAGAAGGCCCCGGCAAAGAAGGCAGCAGCAAAGAAGTCCCCCGCAAAGAAGGCAGCAAAGAAGTCCGCAAAGAAGTAACTCGTAGCTAAGGCAAGCAAAAAGGCCCGGTCTGCTCATTGAGCGCCCGGGCCTTTTTGCGTCTGGAGATAAGTTTGGAAGCGACGGTTACTTCTTGGCAGCTTCGATCTCGGCGATGACCTCTGTGCTGTGCGTGTTGGGGTCGACCTTGGGCCAGTACTTTACGACCTTGCCGTTGGGGGAGATGAGATAGGTTTGGCGCGAGGCCATCTTCATATCGCCGTGGACGTTGACGGGAACTCCGTACTGATCGACGACCTTGTGGTCGGGGTCGGCGAGGAGCTTGAAGGAGAAGGTGTCCTTGGAGCACCAGGTCTTGTGGCCTTCGACGGTATCGAGGCTGATGCCAAGCACAACGGCGTTGAGCGAGTTGTACTTAGGCTGGTCGCGCTGGAAGTTGTGGGCTTCGATGGTGCATCCGGTGGTCTGGTCCTTGGGGTAGAAGTAGACGACAACCCACTTGCCTTTGTAGTCGCTAAGGCTAACAGGCTTGTCTTCCTGCGAGGGAAGGGTGAAGTTGGGGGCGGTTGTGCCGATGGCGATAGCGTCGGCGGCGTAGGCGCGGAGGCCGAGGTTGCCGGCGGTGGCGATTGCCAGAATTGCTACGAGAGAGAGTGCCTTGCGCATGATCGATCCTCTTGAGACGGGGTGAGTGCAGGTAATAGTTGGACGGGGCCGTGGCAGCGCAGGTTTCAATCACCACGGTCGCTAGCGGCGATTCTACGCTGCGGAAGAGAGCGTTGGCTCCGAAGCGAAGGCCATTTTCTGTCTGAATTTTGTCTGATTTTCAGTCTGCTGAAACGGTAATTCCAGCCGCATTGGCTGCCGAGACGATGGCGGATTCGTCAAAGAGAAGAGTCCTGCCGGCCTCGATCGCCAGGCAGGTGGCTCCGGCTGCTTGCATGGCCTGGATGGTTGGAACCCCAATGACTGGGACGTCGAAGCGCATGTCCTGATTCGGTTTGGCGACTTTGACCACCGTAAGGGAGCGGCGGAGCGTTGTTTCGTCGCCGGACACTTCGGAGTTGAGGAGGGCTCCGGCACGGGCGATAGTGGCGTCGGTGCCTTCCATGGCCTCGACGGCGATGCAGGCCTGTGCGGCGATGACGACGGTCTGGCCGAGGTCGTATCCGGCGATGGCCCGGGCCACGGTGCGGCCGTAGGCGATGTCTTTCAGCTCGTCTTCGGTGGGGTGGCGAGCGGTGAGCACGCCGGCCTTGGCGAGGAGCGGCTCGAGGTACTGGGTGGAGGAGACGAGCTCGATGCCTTCATCGGCGAGGACCTTGGCGATCGCGCCCAGAAGCATATCGGTGTTGCGGGTGCGAAGGTTGAGCAGGAGTTTGGCGAGGCGCCAGTCGGGGCGGATGGAGGAGAAGATCTGCTTATGCTTGACCTGTCCCGCCATGGTGGCGCGTGTGACGCCCTCGCGCTGGAAGACTTCGATGAGGCGAGAGAGCTCGCCGAGCGAGAGCCAGTGGAGATGGATCAAGGGGTCGGCTGCGGCGCGGGCCTCGATCTCGGGATCGGTCTCTTCCTTCAGGGCGGCGACGACGACGGTGAGGCCGTGGGCGCGGGCGGCGTCGAGGAGAAGAAAGGGAAAGCGGCCGTTGCCGGCGATGAGGCCGAGTTTATTCATGCGCTGGTCTCAGTTTAGCGTGGGCGTTCAGCGGAATTCGTCCCACAGCTGGAGCTCGGCGTCGAAGGGCTTCTCTTCGACGTGGCTGTCCGGAGCGAGGATCATAGTGGAGCGAGTGGTCGGGTCGTATTGCGGCCATTGGGGAAGACCGCGAGCCGCTGGTGCATTGCCTCGAATGAAGGCGACCCAGGCCTGGTGGATCTGCTTCGACAGCGGTGCGGCGGTGGGATCGGCTACTTCGATCTGATCTAGTTGTTGCCAGACGAGGCTGAGGTCGATGGAGTGGAATGCCTCGCCCATCTGTCTGCCGGTGGGTTTGGTGTAGTCGAGGCGATACATCCAGGTAGACCCTCCGGTGCGAGAGTGCGCGTCGGCCAGGCGAATGCTGGGCACCCAATACTCCTCCGCTGTGACGGCGCGGACGCGGAGCTGGTCCTCGGGCATGTCGGGGTAGACGGTCTTGTATTTGGCGAAGACCTCGTTGAAGTGGGGGAGGTCCAGGTTGCCGAGATCGCGGCTGGTGGGATCGGACGTAGGATGCGGGCCGAGGAAGAGGGCGCTCTCGTCGCGGTTAGTCCCGATGAGGAGGCGCTTGCCCGTAGAGGAGGCGGCTGAGATGAGGTCGACGGGGCGTTGAGGAAGGAAGCTATCCCCGGTCTCGGAGCGAAAGCGAAAGTGGCGGTCAGAGGTCGATATCAGCCGAGCCTCGGTGGCGATGAGCGAGACCGGCGACGCGGTGCGGAGGTCTTCGAAGCCAGGATTGGGTGAGGGATGGGCGGTGCGCCAGAGATTGCCGTAGTCGCTGGCAACCTTGGCGGCCTGGTCCAGGCTCAGGACGCGTTCGCCTCCGCCGCTCTGGGAGATTGCGGACTGGAAGAGATTGCGAGATTGAGGCAGCGCCATCAGGGCGGCGGTGGCCTTGGCTCCGGCGGACTCTCCGCCCACGGTGACGCGGTCAGGATCGCCGCCAAAGGCTCCGATGTTGTCGTGAACCCACTGCAGCGAAGCGACGAGGTCGTGGAGCGCGTTGTTGCCGCTGCCGGCATAGGAAGGGCCGAGGAGCGGGCCGAGATCCATGAAGCCGAAGACGCCGAGACGATAGGCGACGCTGACGAGAACGATGTTTTCGAGGGCGAAGTTCGTGCCGTCGAAGAGTGAGGCGAACGAGTGGCCGCCGGTGAAGCCTCCACCATGGATCCAGACGAAGACCGGGAAGGGGCCGCGACCCGGGGGAGCCCAGATGTTCAGGTAGAGGCAGTCCTCGCTTTGAGGCAGAAAGGGCTCGTAGGGCTGCATCGCGGCAGGAGCGAAGGTCGTAGCATCCCTGATGTCCTTCCAGGGCTTGAGAGGGGCTGTGGGGCGGAAGCGGAGCGAGCCTACAGGAGGTTGAGCGAAGGGGACTCCGCGGAAGATGCGGATGCCCTTCGACGATTCGCCGCGAAGCTTTCCGCTGGGAGTTGAGACGACGACCGTGGAGAGGGTCGGATCGGCGAGGAGAGCGCTGGGGCTGAGGGCGAGCGCGGCGAGGGTCGCGCTGCTCTGCTGCAGAAAACGGCGGCGAGAGAGGGCTCCAGAACCGTTCTGGTTCGAGCCCTCGCTGCCGCCGTGTCTGCTATTTGCCATTGCGCACTTCTTCGGAGAGGTGGATGGTGCGGTTTGTCTTTGCGGAACGGCGCGCGGCGTCGAGGATGCGGACTACGGCGATGTTGGTATCGAGTGAGGTAAGGTCCTGCCGGGGTTGCAGTGTGTTGTTCAGGACCGCCACCAGATAGTTGAGCGAATTGTCCTGCGGGGCAGGCAGCGCGGGAGCGGTCTGCAGATGTTCCGCTGCCTCTCCGGGGAGCCGAACCCGCATCTGGTCGGTGCGCTTCGTGTCGAGGTACACGGTATCGACGTAGCCCTTGGCCCCGTAGACCTCCATGTCCTTACGGTCGAAGGGCCAGTTCCAGGAGCCTTGCACGATGACCTGCGCGTGGGGATAGGTCAGGACGATGGTGCTGTCGTCGTCGACGTTGGGATAGATCGAGGGCTTGATGTGAAGGGTGACGGCGGAGACGGTAAGCGGAAGCTCGCCGTGCATGAACCAGGTGGCGAGATCGACGCCGTAGCAGCCAAAGTCGAAGAGAGCTCCTGCGCCGTTCTGTACCGGGTCGGTCAGCCAGGAGAGGAACTCGGGTCCGACGCCGATCTCCTGCGGGCCGCGGTGGCCGTCGTGGACGACGAGCTTCCGCAGATCGCCTATCGCGCCGTCCTGGAGCATGGTGTGAGCGGCGGTGTTGTTGGCGTACCAGGTGGTCTCGTAGTTGGTCAGGACGGGGACGTTGTACTTCGTCGAGAACTGCTGGATGGCCAGGGCGTCTTCGACGGTGGTGGCGAGAGGTTTCTCGACCATGGCGGCGATGTGGAGCTGGGCAGCCTGTTCGATGGCAGCGCGGTGGCCGGCGATGGAGGTGTAGACCAGGATGGCCTGCGGATGGGTGCTCTGCAGCATGGCCGCTTCCGTGGGGAAGAAGAGGTTCGCCGGGAGATGGGTGCGGGCGATGTATCGTTCGCGCAGGGCGGCGTCAGGCTCGGCGATGCCGACTAGCTGGACTTCGGGGTGCGAGGGAAGGCTGCCCAGGAAGCCCTGGACGTGTCCGTGGACGAGGCCGACGATGGCCACGCGGATGGGTTGTTGCTGGGCAGAGGCGGTGTTGGGTCGCAGCGAGGTGAGGAGGAGAGCGGCAAGGAAGAATAAGCGCGGAGAGGTCATAGACAAATGGGCACCGGTTTACCTGTGTTGCTCAGAGTTGCGCTCTGATGCTGTTACTTGATGATGCCTCGTTCACTGCTGGCGATGAAGTCGGCTAGGTATTGGACGTGTTCGGCCTCGGGAGCTTCCGTGAGAGTAGCGCGAATCGCGGCGAGGGCGTCTGAGGTGTTGAGCTTGCTCGCCTGCAGCAGGCGATAGGCGACACGGAGCTGTTTGATCTGGATCGGGGTGAAGCCTCGGCGCTCCAGACCTACCTTGTTGAGTCCGTAGGCGTGGTTGTTGCGTTCGATGCTGGTGAGGGAGTACGGAAGAACATCCTGCGTGATGGTCGTTCCGCCACCGATGTAGGAGTACTTGCCGATGCGGCAGAACTGGTGAACGGGGCAGAGAGCTCCTACGACGGCATAGTCCTCTACGATGACGTGGCCGGCGAGCGTGGCGGAGTTGGCCAGGATGCAGCCGTTGCCGATGTGGGAGTCGTGGCCGATGTGAGTGTAGGCCATGATGAGGCATCCTGATCCTACGGAGGTTAGACCTCCTCCACCAGCGGTTCCGCGGGAGATCGTGACGTACTCGCGGATGGAGTTGTCGTCGCCGAAGGTGAGACGAGTGGGCTCGCCGTTGTACTTGAGGTCCTGCGGGGCGATGCCGAGACAGGCGAAGGAGTAGATCTTGTTGCGGGAGCCGAAGGTCACATGACCGTCGAGGACGACGTGGGAGACGAGTTCGCAGTCCTCGCCGAGGATGACGTTCTCGCCGAGGATGCAGTAAGGTCCGACGGTGCAGCTGGCGGGAACTTGCGCGCCTGGAGCTACGATCGCGGTGGGATGGATGCTCACTCGGTGGGAGCCTCGGGCGTTGGAGTCTCTGCTGGGGTCTTCTTGGGGCGTGCGACGAGCTGGCACATGATCGTCGCTTCGCAGGCGACCTTGCCCTCGACGGTGGCGATGCCGAGCATCCTGACCGCGCGGCTGCGCCATTGGAGGATGGTGATCTCGAAGCGGAGTTGATCGCCAGGAACGACAGGACGGCGGAAGCGGGCGTGTTCGATGCCGGTGAAGAGCATCAGGCGATCCTCGCGGTCCGGGAACTCGGTGAGGAGAAGCGCTCCGCCAGTTTGGGCGATGGCTTCGACCATGAGAACGCCTGGCATGATCGGAAAGCCGGGAAAGTGTCCTTGGAAGAAGGGTTCGTTGATGGTTACGTTCTTGATGGCGACGATTCGCTTTTTTCGTTCGATCTCAAGGACGCGATCGATGAGGAGAAAGGGATAGCGGTGGGGCAGGATGGCCATGATCTCGTTGATGTCCATCGTCTGCTGGGTCTGCGAGGTTGCTTCTATGTTCGACTCTTCACTCATGGCAGTGTTGAGTATAAATGTCTTGCTGCCTGGACATCGATGTTCTGCCAGCATTTGCTGCAGCAGATCTGCAGTGAAGGCGCTCAAGAGGAAGCTGTGAGCGCCTTTCACTGCGTGATTGTTGAAAGAGCCTAGGCGGCGGGTGCGACGTGGCCGCTGGGAGTAGAGAGGGAGATTTCCAGCTCTTCCGGGGTCATATCGATGGAGACGTCGGCGAAGAGGGGAGTGCTGAGGTAGCGCTCGCCGGTGTCGGGCAACATGCAGAGGATGGTCGAGCCTTTGGGGGCTTCGGCGGCTACCTGGAGGGCTCCGGCGAAGGTGGCTCCGGAGCTGATGCCGACGAAGATGCCTTCCTGAGTGGCTAGTTCGCGGCTCCAGCGCATGGCCGCAGCGTTGTCGATGCGGAGGACCTGATCGACGTTGTGGGCGTCGACGGCGTCCTGGGTGAGCTTCGAGATGAAGTCCGGGCTCCAGCCCTGCTGGGGGTGCGATGCCCAGGCGGGATGGCTGGCGGAGGGAGAGCCATCGGGGTTGTGGGGCTGCTCGATGCCGCTGGAGAGCATGGGAGCGGCGTCGGGCTCGCAGACGACGATCTTGGTCTCGGGGCGCTTCTCGGCGAGGACGCGTGCGACGCCTTTGAGCGTGCCTCCGGTGCCGAAGCCGGTGACCCAGTAGTCGAGCGGACCGCCTTCGAAGTCGCGGAGGATCTCCTGGGCTGTGGTCTTCGAGTGCATGTCGGCGTTGGCTTCGTTGCTGAACTGCTCGGTGCGGAACCAGCCGTTCTTCTCGGCGAGCTCATCGACCTTCTTGACCATGCCTGTGCCGCGCAGTCCGGCAGGAGTGAGGATGACCTTGGCTCCGAGGAAGCGCATGAGCTTGCGGCGCTCGATGGAGAAGGACTCGGCCATGGTGACGACGAGCGGATAGCCCTTCTGGGCGCAGACCATGGCGAGGCCGATGCCGGTGTTGCCGCTGGTGGCTTCGATGACGGTCTGGCCGGGCTTGAGTGCGCCGCTGCGTTCGGCGGCCTCGATGACTCCGAGGGCGAGGCGGTCCTTGACCGATCCGAGAGGGTTGAAGGCCTCTACTTTGACGTATAGCTCAATGCCTGCGGGGGCGAGTTTGTTGATACGGATAACCGGTGTATTGCCCACGGTGCCGAGGATGTTATCGAACTTCATGAAGTGAATCTCCTTTTCTGGGCAAAGCCAGCTACGCACTCAAACAGCATCGCATCGAGCTCGCATCGCTCAAGGACATCATCTGGGTTTGTCGCGGCGGACGCAAGGTTCGGTGGGCCGTGGATTGGTTGGTTTTCTGTAGCTTCGGGCCTAAGTGCCGTGGTCGAATGAGGTTCGCAGCGCGGTCTGGTAGGCGTCGTAGACGCGGTGGAAGACGGCGTCCCAACTGCAGGTGAGGGCGTAGGCGCGGGCGTTTTCTCGCATTCGGTGGAGGAGGGAAGGGTCTTTTGCGAGAGTGGCGATGGCGGAGGTGAAGCCCTCGTCGGGGGCGATGAAGCCGGTTTCGCCTTGCTGGACGATGTACTTTGGACCGCCTCCTGGGGTGACGATGGCGGGAACGCCGCTGGCGAGGGCTTCGAGGACGACGTTGCCGAAGGTGTCGGTGTGGGATGGGAAGACGAGGAGGTCCATGTTGGCGTAGGCGGTGGAGAGGGCTTCGCCGCGAAGGACGCCGGCGAACTCCGCTTTGGCGGCGGGAAGCGCGGCGCGGAGGGAGGCTTCTTCGCTGCCGTGGCCGATGATGAGGAACTGGACGTCGTGGATGCCGAGGTCGGCGAGTTGCCGCTCGAGGAGGGGCAGGAGAGCGACGTTTTTCTCGATGGAGAGGCGGCCTACGTAGCCCAGGACTAGCTTTCCCGAGGAGGTGGGACGGGTGCGGCGGGCGGGGGAGAAGAGGGCGGTGTCTACGCCGCGCTGCATGAGGTGGCAGGGACGATGCGTGGCGTGTTCGAGGAGGTCGCAGAGCTCGCGGTTGGGGGCGAAGAGGACCTTGGCGAGGCGGTAGAGATGGGCGGTGGTCCAGAGGGTTGCGGATTCGACGCGGGCTTCGGCGAGGGAGGCCTGGCGGGCGGGAAGGCGGGAGGTGAGCCAACTCAGGCGGCGCGCGGCGTACTCGTGGACGTTGGTGTGCCAGGAGGCGGCGAGGGGAACGCCAAGCTCGGAGGCGAACCAGGCTCCGAGGAGGCCGAGCTCGCTGGGTCCGGTGATGTGGATGATGTCGGGCTTGAAGCGGATGAGCTCGCGTTCGACGCGAGTGAGGTGGCGGCCGAAGAGGGGGTCGAAGGCGAGGTCTTTTTCGATGCCGACGGAGGCGAAGCCGCGGGGGAGCTCGAGGGTCTGGACGGTGCTGGCGGGGTCGGGTTGGGGGTTGGTCTTGCCGGCGCGGACGCAGAGGAAGGGGAGGCGGTGGCGCTGGGCGTAGGCGACGAAGTTGCGGCTGGTGTGGGCTACGCCGTTGACCTCGTGGAAGGAGTCGGGGAAGTAGGCTACGCGGGGCGGACGCGCGGGGGCGCGGCGGGTGAGTTCCGGCTCCGGGTTGGTGGTCCCCTCCTGCAATGCTCTTCCTTTCTGGGGGGTGCCCCCCCTTGCCTGTATCCAACCCGTTTGGTTTGAGCGAGATAGCGGCTTGGTGGGCCGCTAAGTTCGTCCAAACAAATGGGTTACGTCCAAATATGCGCAAGCAAATGGCTTGTCTTAGCAAACAACTTGCCTTAGCAAACGGCTTGTCTTAGAAAACAACTTAGGCCCGGCTGATTGGGCCGGGCCTGCTGCTTTGTTGCTGAGACGTGCTCGGTTTGGGCATGTCTTTTCGACTCTTCTATGTTTCTTATCCTGTAGTTCTATTGTATGGGATCGACCAAAACTAAAGTGCCACTTTCGCTGAAGTTTTATGTGGATCTAAGTGGTTCATAGGGAATGAGTTGTTGGATGGGGGCGAATTATTTTCGGCGAAGAGGGCTTGACAAGAAATTCATGAGAATTTGAGTGTTGGCCTTGCCGAGCGTTGGCTCTCTCCAGGAAGTTCGTCGTTGGGGTGGAGGCGGCGATAGGCCGAGCCTTTGGCCCTCTATTTCTTGGATCCCTCCTGATCGGGGTTTCGCACCCAGGCTGGTATGGAGCGGACCTTCGGCCCTTTCCGTCATGAGCACTCTCTGACACCGGGAATTTGCTTCTGTCGTAAATACTCTCTTGCGTCGGGGGAGTTTGTTCTAGCGGCGAACTTCGGCGACGACGGGTACGGGGGCCTGGCGCAAGGTGGTGAGCATGGCTTCGCATCCTGCGCAGCAGGGTTTAGCTCTTGCGATGTACCAACGACCCAGAGCTGGAAATTGACCGAAGAGTGCCAGACGCCAGTCGTTTGCTATGCCTAGTAGAAGTTGCGAGACCCCTCGGAAGCGATAGACGTTCCAGGACAGGATGCCGTTATAGAGGATCTCTCGTACACGCGTCTTGATGAAGTAGGAGAGTTTCAGGCTCCCCTTTACAGGATGTAACTGAGCGAAGAACATTTTCGAGAACAGATAGTGCCTTATCCGCTTCCATCCCGTACGAATCTCCCAGGCGTGAAAGACCTGAGCATCGGGGACGAATTTGATAAGGGTCTTTCGCTCCATGAGGCGTTCTCTGAAGTCGACGTCTTCCATGGCTGGGAAGCGGAATCTCTCCTCAAAGCCGCCGAGGCTCATGAAGGTACTGCGCAGAATGGCGAGGTTGCAGGACCAAAGGTATCCTCCGGTCTCGTTGACCGGGCATTCTTCCGCATGGGATGTCCTGGTGCCGATGGCTGTGATTCTGCCCTCGAATACGGAGACGTTGGGGTTCTCGTTCCACTCCCTAACGTAAGAACTGAGAAGAGTTGGAGAGGCGATGCAGTCGTCGTCGAGGAAGAGGAGCAGGTCTCCGGTTGTCGACCTGGCTCCGTTGTTCCTGTTGGAGGAGGGTCCTCTCTGCGGGCCACGGAGGTACCGTACCCAAGGATAGAGTTGCTGGATCTGCGCGGTGTCATCCCGCTTACCGTCATCCGAGGTGACTACGTCGATTTCGTAGAGGGGGGATTCTTTCTGTAGCGCCAAGCTATCCAGTAATGGAAAGAGGGTGTTCAGACGATTGCACGTTGGGATGATGATAGAGATGGTCGAACGCTGCGTCACGCGGAATCTCCCTTACGACAACTTCTACAATCTTTCAGATTTAAGGGTTTGTATAAGTGAGAGTTATTCGCAGTTATAAAAATGTTTCTAATAGGAAGTCTCTCGTTTCAGCGAGGCCTACTCCCCCTAAATGGGAGAGTAACTAGTCCTTAAGGCTAACTTATCCAACTTTATAAGTAAAGGTTTATCGCGAGGTGAATTTACTCCTATTTTTCAGGATGGTCGTAGTTATTTCATTGTTCTGAATGGCCTATGTATTTGGATCCAAATCGACTGCAAGAGAGCGTCTACGGTCCTTTCGACAGTTATAAGGGAATAGGAACTAGATAAGGGATCACACGTTTGTGTGATGCAACTTAAATTTCTCAATGATAATTTTGTAAGTTCGTGAGTTAGGGTCAGACCTTGAGGACGTTCTGTTCGACGGTTTGCTCTGCTTTGCGCTCTCTACGGAATCCCTCAAAGGTGATGACCGATTGCACGAGCAACGCAGCCGTATTGACCCAGATCCCCATGGCTAACACGCCTGCCGAAGTCGAGAGCGGCAAGAAGAAGATGCAGCTCAACTGAGTTCCGAAGACCACGACTACCTGTATTGTTCCTGTCCACCAGAAGACCCATTTGCGCGCTGAGTTCATGGACCACATTGCGCCTGAGACGTAGCCGATGGAGGAGGACAGGACGACGTATAGAACTTCGAGTCTCAGGCCGTGGTATTTAGGCCCCAGGACGAAGAGATACATCTCGGGGAAGAGTTTGGCAGAGATGCTCAGTACGAATGCGACCGATGTCACGAGGAACAGCGCGAAGAAGTATCGCTTGCGAAGGGTTCTAGATGGACTCTTGGCTATCTGAGGCGCTAGCAGGATGGAGTTGGCGATGTTCAATAAGAGGAAGAGTTGTCCTAGCCTTCCTAGTGCGGCTACTTCGGCTACTTCCTTCAGGTGTCCATAGGCCGCGATCAGGAAGAGCGATATCTGCGCTTGAAAGGCCATGTAGATGGTCGCGGGGAGGAGAGGCAGGAGATACTTTGCCATCTCAAGCACCGTGTCGGTGGGCTTGTCCACCGGCAAGGTAATCAGCTCGCGCGACTTATAGCGGTAGTTGATGCCAATGAGGATGATGCTGATGGTGCTGACCCAGACGGCGGTAACTGCGGAGAGTAAGTGGAAGTAGAAGAGCCCCAGGGAGATACAGAGTCGAAAGACCGCACCTAGAAGCTGCGGGAGGTAGTAGTCCTTGAGCTTGCCGTGCAGGAGTAAGGGGGCGTCGAAGTAAGCTGTCCAGCCCTGGAACTGCAAGGCTACAAGGATGGCTGCCGCTAAGAGAACCAGCTCGGGTACGGGGAGTCCGCGTAGTTTGTTGCTGTAGAAGATGAGGAGGAGGCCACCTAGAGTTACGACGATGAGGAGGCGCTTCCGGATGAGGCTGGCTGCGGCGATGTACCGGCCCAGGATCTCGCGGTCTCCGAAGCGGGTTCCGGTGAGGGCGATGACCGCCCCTCCGAAGCCGAGGTCGGTGAACATTCCCATGGTCGACTGAATGCCGAAGGCGAGGGAGTAGGCGGCGTAGTCCGAGGTGGGCATCAGCCGCAGGAGGAGCAGGCCTGTGGCGGCGTTGAGAACCTGGATCGCTGCCTGGCCGCCGAGAAACTGAGTGAGCAGCTTGAAGACTCTTCTAAGTCTTGAGTCGGAGCTCACTGCGGCTCCTTGGTTGGTGAAGGTATTTTCAGGGTCGGTAGTTCTGTCTCGTCCGCGGGTACTGTGCCGATGGGTCTGGCTGGGTTTCCGACGACGATGGTGCGTGGGGCTACATTTTTGGTCACTACGGCTCCGGCTCCTATGATTGCGCCCTCTCCTATTGAGATGCCGGGGAGGACGATCGCGCCGGTTCCCAACCAGACGTCCGCGCCGATATTAATGGGGATGTTGATCATGCGGCTGCGAGCGGAGACGGCCTGGGAGTGGGTGGTGGAGGTGAGGGAGCAGGAGGCGGAGATCATGGTTCGAGGACCGATGGTGATGTTTCCTCCGGCGAAGAGGTGGCAGAGGTTGTTGATCTCGACGTCGTCGCCGAGATGAAGCCCACTTTTGCCGAGGATCACGACGGTAGGTGCGATGGAGACGCGCTGCCCGCAGGAGCCGAGCTGGCTTTTCAGGTACTTATCCTGCCGGTTCCAGTACTCGCGTATAAGACGATTGGCGACCCGGGCGATAAGGTGGTGGCTCAATGCGGATTCCTCAACAAGCTGGCGATGGCCGTCTGCTGGATAGGAGCGGCGATCTGCGAGCGTTGTGATGGCATTTCATGCCAAAGGGTTAAGAAAGTGGACAGACCCTTAAGCTATCACGCTGACTCCCGCGTGGGGCTGGGTCAGGACTTTGGGGAGTAGAAGGTGTAGATGGCGGAGTAAGGAATGCGGGAGGTTGCGTTGGCGTGCTGGGCGTCGCAGCCGCTGGTGGGAGCCGCTCCGCCGTGCGTGTAGGAGCGGCGGATGAATTCGACGTTTGACATGAGTCCGTCTCCCTGGTGGGAGGCGGCTTTGAGGAGGAGCCAGGGGATGGCGTTGGGCTCGTCGGAGGGGAACTGTGTGACGAGCTGGCCGGTGACGGAGCTGGCGTCCTGGTATCGCCAGGTGGGGCCGTTGCCGTGGGTGCCTTCCTCTTTTTCCGCGGCGTCGGCGTCGTAGAGGCGGGCATCGGGAGCTACGAACTGCCATTGCCAGTGGCCTTCTACCTGGTGGCAGGCGTAGATCTGCGTTCCTTTGCCGAGCAGGGTGAGGACGGAGTGCTCGTTGGGTGGGGGAGAGGTGGCTTCCTCCGCGGTTACGGCGGATGCTGGATGGGGGGAGGCGAAGCTTAGGAGGGTTGCGATGATGATTGGAAGAACGGGGCGCCACATGATCCGCATGGTAGCGGACTTAACGGAATGCGAGATGAATTATTCCTTTCGGAGAGGATTTTTTGAGATTTATTTTGGCGGGAGGGTGCGGGTGGAGCGAAGTCGCTGAATCTACGTACCTCCCGTTATAGAAGGGGTACTCCCGGTGGTTTGTGTTGATCCAGTGGAGGTTTCGCGCCGATAAGCCTTACCAAGGATACCTATGCCGGTCGAAGCGATTGTCTCTCCTGTTGTGTCTGCCGATTCGTCTTTGTATTCCTCTACGCGATTTGTCGGGCGTCAGCCGATTCTGGACCTGCAACAGGCGGTGCATGGGTATGAGCTGCTGTTTCGGACGAGTCTGGAGAACAGCTTTTCGGGGGACTCGGATAACGCGACGCGGCAGATGATCGACAATGTGCTGTTGTTGGGGATGGATACGATCGCGCCGGGGAGCCGGGCGTTTGTGAACTGTACGCGTGAGGCGATTACGGAGGAGCTGATTACGTTTCTGCCGCCGGAGGTGACGGTGGTGGAGGTGCTGGAGACGGTGGAGGTGGACGAGGAGCTGGTGGGCGCCTGCGTCAAGCTGAAGAAGATGGGCTACCAGATCGCTCTGGACGACTATGTGCCGGGGGGTGGGAGCGACCGGCTGATCGAGCTGGCGAACTACGTCAAGCTGGATTACAGGGCTTGCGGGCCAGAGCAACTGCGGCAGATTCAACGCTATCTGGAGGGCGCGGAGGTGGCGCTGGTGGCGGAGAAGGTGGAGACGGCGGAGGAGTTCGAGCGGGCGCGGGATGCGGGGTATCTGTACTTCCAAGGGTATTTTTTTGCGCGGCCGACGATTTTGCATAGCCGCGAGATTCCGCCGAACCTGGTGATTTATATGCAGCTCCTGAGTGCGATCAGCCGGCCGCAGATGGATCTGCGGGAGATCGAACGGCTGGTGATGGCGGAGACTTCGCTCTGCTACAGGGTGCTGCGGGTGGTGAATTCGGTGGCGGTGGGGCTGCGCTATGAGGTGACTTCGGTGCGGCAGGCGCTGCTGCTGCTGGGGGAGGATCCGCTGCGGAGGCTGCTCTCGATTGCGACGGCTACGAGTCTGTGGAAGCGGTACAACGTGTCGTCGGAGCTGATTCTGCTGGCGCTGCAGCGGGCGCGGTTTTGCGAGCTGCTGGCTCCGCTGTGCGGGCAGCCGGGAGGGGAGCAGTATCTGATTGGGTTGATCTCGGTGGTGGATGCGATTTTGCAGGTTCCGATGGAGCAGGTGTTGAAGATGCTGCCGCTACGGGGAGAGGCGGCGGGGGTGTTGTTGGGGCAGGATGGTCCGGCGGGGGCGTCTTTGAAGCTCATCCAGGCGTATGAGCGGCAGGATTGGAGGAGCTGCGGGTTGATCTGCAGGAGGCTGCATCTGTCGGAGGCGGAGCTTATGAGGATGTACGTGGTCGCGCTGCAGTGGGCGACGAAGGAGATTCGCGACGCAGGGCTTTAGAGGCTGGCTTGGCTATTGGGTCGCCTGGCTTCGAGTGGCTTGGCGAGTTGTGCCGATGGAGGTGGATGGGGTTCGTTCGATCTCGGCGGGGTGTTTTCCGTTTCGCTCGCGCGGATCGAGCTCTTCGACGCTGCCGTACCAGCGGATGATCTCGCCGGAGGGACCGAAGCGCGGGGAGCCGCGGGAGCGCATCCAACGCCACTCGCCGTCGATGGTGAGGGCGCGGTACTCGATGTCGATGGGCTTGCCGGTGCGGAGGGCATCGCTGAGGGTAGCCATGACTTTGTCGTGGTCGTCGGCGTGGAGGGGCTCGAGCCAGCCGAGGTTGCGGACGGGGTTTTCGGTGAGGCTGGCGGAGGCGACCCAGCGCGTGCCTCCGTGGAGGCTGTTGCCGTCGGCGTCCATGATCCAGGGGACGAGGTCGCGGAACTCGACGGATTGGAGCTGGCGCTCGTCGCTCTCGCGGAGGGAGGCCTCGGTGCGCTTGATGTCGGTGACGTCGGCTACGGCGACGGAGATGCCGATGACCTCATTGGCCTCGTCGAGGACGGGCTGGTAGGAGAGCTGGGCGGTCCAGTCGAGCTTTCCGAGGGTTGAGGCTCTTCGCTGGACTTCGATTTTGAGGAATGCCTCTCCGGCTAGGGCGCGACGGAGGTAGGGCTCGACGGTGGGGAAGAGCTCGGGCATCATCTGCTGGGCGGTTCTGCCCATGTGGGCGGCGACGGAGGCTCCGTTCATCTCAGCGAGGCGCTTGTTGATGCTGACGTAGCGGAGGCCGCAGTCGAGGAAGCAGAGGCCGACGGGTGCGCCGTCGTAGATGGCCTGGAGCTGCGCGAGGCGCTGCACGGGGAGGGCTTCGAGGCTGGAGGGGGTCCAGCCGTCGACGGGCGCGGGCAAGGTTGCGGCGGTGGCGCGGTCGGGTGCGGCGACGATAACGGCGAGCTGGCTGGCGGGGGAGGGTCTGCCGTAGAGCCATCCCTGGCCGAGCTCGCATCCGAGCCAGAGGAGCATGTCGGCTTGCTCTTCGGTCTCGATGCCTTCGGCGATGGTGGTGAGGCCGAGGCTGTGTCCGAGGCCGACGGTAGAGGCGACGATCTTGCGGCTCTCGCGGGTATCGGTCATGGAGCTGATGAAGGTGCGATCGATCTTGAGCTCATCGAAGGGAAGGGCCTGGAGGTGGGAGAGGCTGGAGTAGCCGGTTCCGAAGTCGTCGAGGGAGAGGCGGCAGCCCATGGCTTTGAACTCCAAGGCGATGATCCGGGCGCAGTCGATGTTGTGGAGGAGGGCGGTCTCGGTGACCTCTATCTTG
Organism: Granulicella sp. dw_53; assembly: GCF_018449545.1. Classification (GTDB taxonomy): domain Bacteria; phylum Acidobacteriota; class Terriglobia; order Terriglobales; family Acidobacteriaceae; genus Edaphobacter. The sequence goes on from NZ_JAAVUR010000007.1 coordinate 139,388, forward strand.
AGGCGTGCGAGGGGGAAGCCGGCTGCCTCTGCCGCGAGGCGCACCTGGGTGGGGAGTTCGAGGTTCTGGAGCTGCGAGGGGGAGACGTTGAAGGAGAGGGTGAGGGGCGCGGGCAGAAGCGATGCGGAGAGAAAGGCCTGCCTGAGGACCTGGTGCATCAGGAGCTCGATGAGTCCGTTGTTCTCGGCGAGGCTGATGAAGTTGGGAGGAAGGACGGGGCCGATCTGGGGATGATTCCAACGTGCGAGGATCTCGAAGCCGGATAGCCGACCGGTGCGGAGCTCGACGATGGGCTGGAAACAAGGGACTAGCTTTTCGGTTTCCAGTACACGACGTACATCGGCCAACTCGACGAGCATGTGGTCAATGTATGGCGAAACACAGAATGTGTCTATGTAATAACAGTTTTATGAGCGTCGTAGGAGCTAGAATCCGCAGCCTTTTCCGGAACGAGGACGGATGCCGGGTGTTGGTGTGAATCAGGCGTCTAGTTTAGCGAGGGTGGCGCGCATGTCGGCGGAGTCGTTCCAGGCGATGCGGAGGCCGCCGGAGACAGGGGCTTCGCCGAGGAGACGAACGACGGCGAGGATGGCGGAGATCATGACCGGGGCTTTGGAGACCTCGTTCTTATCTTTGGTCCAGAGGCCGGATAGCTGGCGAATGTTGCCGTCGGTGTCGGGGTGGAAGACGCGCTCGTCCCAGCGCCGGGAGCCTTCAGGGAAGGCGGGATAGTTGCGAATGGCGTCGAGGGTGGACTGGAGAATGCGGTGCTTCCAGGGCTGAGCGTACTGCGGCATGAAGAGGACGTGGCTGCGGCGCTCGCGGCGAATCTCATGGACGAAGCCGGTGAAGGTATCGGCGTGGGTGAGGTTGAGGTTGGCGTTGGGCTCGATGCCGTGGCGGTCGCCGCCGGAGATGATGAGCTGGTTCCACTTGCCGGCGAGGACGGCTACCTCGTGGTTCTCTTTCCAGTTGCGCAGGCCGTTGAGCTCGAGGGCGTGGATGTATTGTCCGTTGACGGCGAGGAAGTCGTTGACGAGGACGTCGTGGAGATCTTTGCCGATGCGATAGAGATCCCAGAGGGGGTGGTTGAAGATGAGGAGGACGCCGGGGATCTCGTCGAGCTCACAGAGCATCTCGGTGAGGAGCTTGGGGGCGCGATCCTTGTAGGGGATGGCGGTGAAGGCCTCGAGGCGATCCATCCACTCCTGCCCGGTGGCGCTGGGAAGGTTGTGGATGCCGAGGTGGAAGGCGGTGGAGCCGAAGGGGACGCTCCACTCGACCGAGACGGGAATGTGGCGTGCCGACGGGACGGAGCGGAGGAGCAGGGGCGCCTGGATGGAGTCGTGGTCGGTGATGGAGACCATGCCGGGGAGCTGGAGGCCGTTCTCGATCTGCTCGCGCTCGAGGTCGAAGGCGAGGCGGGGGGTGAGGGGCGGGGTCCAGAAGCTGCGAGCGTAGTCGGGCTTGATGCCGCTGAAGCGGACGGAGCGCCGCTCGCACCAGCGGATGATGGGCTGGAGGAGGGGGATGTCGGTGGAGAGCTCGGCGATGAAGTCGAGGGTCTCTTTGGATTGCGAGGTGTGGGAGTGGAGGGAGACGCCGGTGGTGAAGCCTTTGGGGGCGTTCGGTTCGCGCCAAAGGTAGGAGATGCTGGTCTGGTTGGTGGCGATGGTTTGGCGGGTCATGCTTTTTCCCTCCGGTTCCCTAATGTAAAGAGTCTGGGGTGGGAAGGTTACGGAGGGGTGACTGCACAGAGAATGGTGCTTGAATTTGAAGGATTTGATTACTGTTTTGGTGCTGGAATGGGAATGGATGGTGTCACGGTGATCCTTGATGGAAGGCGTAACGGTGATTCTTGGGATAAAGGCTGATAAGAGCTGACGGTTGTTTGTGGTGCTTGTTGGTGCTTGTTGGTGCTTGTTGATTGCTGGTTTGGCTCGGGGTTGTTGTTGGTGCTTGGGCGGTGTTTTGGGTTGGTCTTCTTTTTCTTTTTTCTTTTTTTCTGGTTAGGCTTGGGCCAGGGCGGCGAGGGTTTTTTCCATCGTGGTGGGGTTGTCTACGTGGAGGGTGTGGAGGGTGGAGTCGTGGTGGAGGATCTTGGGGTTGAGGCCGGAGAGGACTTTGCCGGGGCCTACTTCGATGAAGAAGGTGGGGGCTTGGGTGAGGAGGAGCTCGATGCACTCGACCCAGCGGACAGGGGCGGTGACCTGGCGGATGAGGGTGTCGCGGGCGTCTGAGTCGCGCGAGACGAAGCGGGCATCGGCGTTGGAGGCTACAGGGATCCGCGGATCGGCGAAGCGGACGCCTTCGAGCTCGACCATGAGGGACTTTTGGGCGGGGGCCATCAAGGCGCAGTGGAAGGGCGCGGAGACGGCGAGCAGGATCGCTTTCCGGGCGCCGGCGGCTTTGCAGAGATCGATGGCGCGGTGGACGGCGGGATCGGAGCCGGAGATGACGGTCTGCGAGGGGGAGTTGAGGTTGGCGGGGGAGACGGTGGATTGGTTGATGATGTCGCGGTGAAGGCGGGAGTCGATCTCGGCGAGGGAGATGGCGTCGGGCGGGGTGGACTCGACGAGCTCAAGCTCGAGGCGAAGCTCGTCGGAGGCGCGGGCGCAGAGCTCGGTGACTTGTTCGGGGGGAAGACCGAGGATGGCTGCCATGGCTCCCTGACCGGCGGGGACGGCTTCCTGCATGAAGCGGCCACGGGCGCGGACGGTGCGGACGGCGTCGGCGAAGGTGAGGGTTCCGGCTACGACGTGGGCGGAGTACTCGCCGAGGGAGTGGCCGGCGGCCATGGCGGGGGTGAGACCGTGTTCGGCGAGGACGCGAGCGGCGGCGATGGAGACGGTGAGGATCGCGGGCTGGGTGTGCTCGGTGAGCTTGAGGAGGTCGTCGGGGCCGTCGAAGATGATTTTGGAGAGTGCGAAGCCGAGGGCTTCGTCGGCTTCGTCAAAGATGGCCTTGGCGGTAGGGAAGGCGTCGTAGAAGGCGCGGCCCATGCCGACGGACTGTGAACCCTGGCCCGGAAAGAGGAAAGCTACTTTATTCATTGTCTCTATCGTAAATGACGGGGTTGCAGAAATAAGCCTCTGCGGTCCTAACGCTAGGTACGGATGGAGTTGAGGTGAGTAAGGAGGGCGATGGAGGCGACGTTTTCGTGGTTCATGCAGAACTCGCGGCGGGCTTCGGCGTGGAACTTGAAGAAGGGGAGAGAGGAGAGTTTGCCGGGAAACATCCAGTCGTGAGGCTCGAGGATGATGAGGGGGAACTGGCTGCAGGCGGTGAGATCGCCGGAGAAGAGGGACTCTTCCGCGCCCTCGATATCGACCTTGAGGAGGAAGGGGGTGTAGCGGGAGGAGGGCTTGCCGGCGAGGATGGTGGCGAGGGAGAGCATCTGGATGGCGATGCCTTCTTCGCGGTCGGTGGTGCGGTAGCCCATGTCGCTGCCGCAGGGTTTGAGGAAGGCGTGGCCGTCGTGGGGGCCGATTCCGGCTTCGCGGATGTCGACGTCGAGACCTACGGCGTTCTCGCGAAGGATGACGACGTTGTCCGGTGAGGGCTCGATGGCGACGATATGAGATTCAGGGTAGCGCGCGGAGAACCAGGCGACGCTGGTGCCAATGTTGGCTCCGCAGTCGACGATCAGGGGCTGACGTCCGGAGGCGACGATGTCCTGATAGAGGCGATCGATGTTGGCTCCGTGGACTCCGGTGGGCATGTCGTACTGGCGCTGGACGAAGCACTGCTGGATGGCCAGGGCGTCGGCCTCGCTCCAACGGCGGTATCGGATGGAGAGGCGACGGTCTCCGCAACGAACTTTGGCTACGCGGCGGGTGGTGGGGATTCCAGGATTGGCGGTGCGACGCAGGAGAGTGACGAAGGGCCGGGCCAAAAGATATGCGGTTCGACCAAATGGATTCGCGACGACGCGATTGACGTCTATGGGCATGCAGAGCCTCATCGAGTAGATTCAACTCGATCTTGAAACTTTCCTGCCAAACGCAAGAATATGACTGCTCTGTATGGCAGCCATTAAAGCACAAGAGAGCCTCGCGAGGCGTGAATCTCGTGAAGGAGCGTGATTTAGGCGGGTGGGATTTGAGGCTGGGCTAGATGCCGAGGCCGAAGTCTACGTCCTGCTCGTCGCCGGAGTGGGCGTAGAAGTCGTAGGGGGTGCGGCGATTGAATTTATAGCGGAGGCGAAGTTCGCGGCCCACGAAGAGTCCTAGAGCCACGGCTCCTAGGCCTGCCGAGATCCAGCCCACGGTCTTGAAGAGGGTGGACTCTTCGTCCGTAAGGGGGGCTTCGGCCTGGGGGGATTCTTCCTTTGCAGCGGAGCCGAAGATTCGGGATGTGGAGCGAAACTTCATGGTTGGATGATAGCTCAGGTTCATGTTGAAGGTCACATCCCCCGTTCGGGGTAGAGACCGGACTTCGTGGTGATACGAGGCCAGTTGCCTGCCTTCTTGGTGGGTTGGATGCAGTCTTTGGGGAAAAGGGAGCGTACTTAATTTCATTCCTAAAAAGGTGCCTAAAGCTGCAATGGATGGTCTGGTGAGGTGTTCGGTTAAAGGTGTTTAGGTGACGTCGACGTTTTGGAATCCGAGGCTGTAGAGGAGGGTGGTGACGGTGGCGCGGGCGTTTTTGCGGGCGACGTCGAGGATTCCGTCGGCGAGGGCGGCCTGCTGGAGCTGCTGCTGGGCGCGGAGGCGGGTGTCGGACTCGAGGTTCTGGTCGACGGGGACGAGGAGGCCGGTGGAGCGCGCGTAGACGCGGGTGTGCTGGTTGTCGAGGGTGGTGACGAAGAGCTGGGAGGTGGGCAGGGTGACGTGGATGGAGCGGGAGCCGTTGGAGTCGGAGATGCGGACGTCCTCGGGCTTGAGCTGGGAGAGGTCGATTCCAGCGATGGACTGGCCGTGGACGACGAGGAGGAGGCGGTCTCCGGCGAGCAGGTCGGGGAGGATGGGGCTGGATTTGCTGCCCTCGACGACGGTGTCGAGGGAGTAGACGACGGTCTCGAGGCGGTTGAGGCGCTGGATCTTTTGGACGACGGCGGGGACGGAGGTGTCGAAGGTGACGGGCCGGCCTGTGATGACGGCGGCGACGCGGGCGAGGATGCCGCTGGTCGCCTGGCGCACGAAGACGCCCATGGCGGCTGCTCCGAGGAGGAGGGCGAGCAGGAAGGCGACGAAGGTTCCGGAGGAGGAGCGGCCGGAGGAGTATTGGGTGGTCATGTGTGGCGTTCCCTCGCTGATGGCTCTTAGCTTGCTGCAAGTGTATGCCGTGATTGGGGTATTGAGACGGCGTGGCGTCTAATAGGATGCAGGTGGCTCCTCTGGAGTCCGGGTAGTGGGTGTGGAACGCGACGAAATGAGGAGTTGCCAGGATGAATCAGGTTCGCAAGGTATCGATTACGGTGACGTTGGTGGTGTTGGTTCTGTGCTTGATCGGGAGCTTTATGACCCGGGGCGTGATGGAGCATATGCCCTTCCTGCATGGGCGGAGCAGTGCGACGGTCTCGCATGGAATTGTGGACCAGAGACCGTGGCAGACGGCGCAGACGCTGGCGTCGCTGGCGGTGTCGGCGGAGGAACGGGAGTTTGCGCGGGAGGCCGAGCGGCTGGCGGATCATGAGGTGGACCAGACGTTCGCGCAGTCGCTGCGGCAGGCGAGCGCGGAGACACGGCAGTTGAAGGGCGAGGCGCTGGCGTTGCAGCAGAGGGTCAACGATCTTCAGGAGACGGTGAAGGAAGATCAGGCGCGGGTGACGGCGCTGACGGCGAAGGCGAGTGCGGTGGCGGGTCCGGCGGGCGCACAGGCGGCGGCGAGCGCGGTGGGGGACGATCTGGATGTAGCGAAGGCGCAGTTGGGGCTGGACCAGAATGAACTGTCGGACTCGATGGAGGATCTGGCCCGGAAGAGTGGAGACCAGCGTGGGAAGATTCAGGAGGAGCTGTCGGCGCGCGAGGCGGCGATGAAGAAGTACGACGCGCAGACGGCGGCGGGGGATGGGCAGACGGCGGTGGTCTCGGCGGGGAAGTATAGGACGTTGGCGGGGCAGATCGCGGCGTGGTGGGCTCAGCGTAGCCGGATGGATCTGATCGATCAGGCGGAGCAGTTGGCGCGGGCGGATGTCGCTGCGCTTACGGCGGATCATGCGAGGCTCGAGGACGCAGCGAAGGCGGCGGAGGATACTGCCAGTGCGGCGAATGCGGCGGGGGAGTCGAAGTCGTCGCGGGTGAAGGAGCTGCAGGGGCTGGCGTCGCAACGGAACATTCTGAGCATTCTGGATGACAGGCTTGGGGCGCAGCAGCAGTTGGCGGCGCTGTACCTGCGGTGGGGCGATCAGGTGGAGCTGCAGCACAAGATTGTGGTTCACCTGATGTTGCAGGCTTTGACGACCATTGCGGTGATTGTGCTGCTGACGATCCTGGCTGGGTGGGGTCTGCAGGTGGCTTTGGATCGCGTCTCGCGGGACCGGCGGCAGAAGGCGACGCTGCGGACGATTCTGAATCTGGGGACGCAGTTGATCGGGCTGCTGCTGGTGCTGCTGGTGGTCTTCGGAAGTCCGGAGCAGATGCCGACGATCTTGGGGTTGGCTACGGCGGGGTTGACGGTGGTATTTCAGGACTTCATTCTGGCGTTCTGCGGGTGGTTTGTGTTGATGGGAAAGAATGGGATTCGGGTAGGAGACTGGGTGGAGATCGATGGGGTCGGGGGTGAGGTGGTGGAGGTTGGGTTGTTCCGGACGTGGCTGCTGGAGACGGGGAACTGGACGGCGAATGGGCATCCGACGGGGCGGCGAGTCTCGTTTCTGAATGGGTTTGGAATCAAGGGCAAGTACTTCAACTTCTCTACGGCTGGGCAGTGGATGTGGGATGAGATCAAGATGAATATTCCTCCGGGGGAGCAGACGTATCCGTTGATCGAGAAGATCCGCGAGGCGACCATCAAGGCGACGGAGGAGGATGCGAAGATGGCGGAGCAGGAGTGGAAGCGGGTGACGCACGAGGAGGGATCGCCGCAGTTCAGCGCGACTCCTTCGGTGGATATGCGGCCGGCGGGCTCGGGCGTGGATATTGTGGTGCGGTATGTGACTCGGGCTGGAGTGCGGCTGGAGACCCGGAACAAGCTGTATGGGGCGGTGGTGAAGCTGATGCAGGACCCGTCTGGAGTGGTCGAGGCTGGGAATGCTCCTGCGCCTGCTGCCTCGTAGTATTTTTTGAGCGGCGATAATGTGAGGGATGATCTTCGCGTTCGCAGTGGTGAGTTTTGGGATTTGGTTGTGGCTTCTGGCCGGGCATGGTGGTTTCTGGAGGTCTGGCCCGGTGCTTGGGGTGGCGACGCCAGTGGTGCGGCGGTTGAAGGTGACGGCGGTGGTTCCGGCGCGGAATGAGGCCGAACATGTAGTGGAGATGCTGCGGTCTCTGCTGGCGCAGAGGTTCGATGGCGATCTGCGGGTGGTGTTGGTGGACGACAACAGCACCGATGGGACTGGGGAGCTGGCGCGTGAGTTGGCGGCAGGGGATGCGCGGCTGCGGGTTGTGTCCGGAGAGCCGCTGAAGGCTGGATGGTCGGGGAAGATGTGGACTGTGTCGCAGGGGTTGCGGCAGGCGGAGGCGCTGGAGGCGGATTACGTGCTGCTGGCAGATGCGGACATTGTGCATGGCCCCGGGCATGTGGAGCTGCTGCTGTCGAAGGCCGAGCGGGAGGGGCTGGGGCTGGTGTCGGAGATGGTGCGGCTGCGGTGCGAGGGCTTTGCGGAGCGGGCGACGATTCCGGCGTTCGTGTTCTTCTTCCAGATGCTTTATCCGTTTCGCTGGGTGAACGATAAGAGTCGAGCTACGGCTGCGGCGGCGGGAGGTACGATGCTGGTCTCGCGGGAGGCGCTGGATCGGGTGGGAGGTGTGGATAGGATTCGGGGGGCGTTGATCGACGATGTGGCGCTGGCGCGGGAGATCAAGCGGGAGGGCTATGGGATCTGGCTGGGACATGCGGAGGAGACGTGGAGCGGGCGGCGGTATGCGGACTTCGGAGAGGTGTGGGAGATGATTGCGCGGACGGCGTATGTGCAGCTTGGGTATTCGCCGTGGATGCTGCTGGGGACTTGCGTGGGGATGATGGTGATCTATGTGGAGCCGGTGTTGGCGAGCTTGTTTAGATCGGGGGCGGTGCGGGGGCTTGGAGTGATCTGCTGGATGATGATGGCGGCTGCGTTTCAACCTACACTGCGACGGTATCGGCGGTCTCCGCTTTGGGGTTTGGCGCTTCCGGCGATTGCGTTGTTTTATACGGCGGCGACTGTGGGGTCGGCGGTGCGGTCTTACCGGGGGCAGGGTGGGCGGTGGAAGGATCGGGTCTATCCGGCTGGGATTTGAACGCTATCGAGGCTCAGACTGCGATTGAGCTACGAACAGTTCTCTTGTTGCTACGCAGTGATGAAGGAAGCAGAGAGGGCAACTTCCCGAGCGCTGATCCTGTCGGCACTCGGGAGGTTGTTCGCTTACGTCGCCAGCCATTCCAAACGCCGGGGCTTCCACCCGAGGACTCGCTTCGCCTTCGTATTTGAGGCTCCACTTAGCTTCGTCGCGTAGTAGACCGCATCTTCCCCTGCGATTGCTGTCATCTCTGCTTCGCTAAGATGCGTGGGCTGTGGAGCACCCAGAAACTTTGCAAACGCAGGCAGCCATACGCTCTGCGGCAACGGGTCATCATCTACGAGGTTGTAGATGCCGGGCTCCGCTGTCAGCGCCGCGACTGTTACGACTGCTGCATCGTTGATATGCACAAACGACCACACGCCCTCGCCTTGACCCACCACCGGATTCTGTTGCCGCATGACCATGTTGGCTGCCGCTTCGCCGGGGTGGTACCAGGTCTTCGGTCCATAAAAAAATCCATACCGTAGAGCCACACCCTCAATTGCACTGGAGCTGAACAGCCGCGTCTCCAGCTCGGTATAGGTCCGAGCATTGGCCGCTACACTCGGACTCGCATTTATATCCAATGGAGACGATTCATCCGCTAGTGTTCCTTTTGCCGGCTTCAAAAAGAATCCGCTCGACTGCTGCAGATAGCGCCGCACACCACTGGCGATTGCCGCACGAAGCAAATTTACTCCGCCCTCAAGCCTTAGCCGTGTGTCGCGCTCCGCGTACTTTGGCATATCGCTCTGCTCCTTTGGGAGCGAGGTCAATTCATCTATCAAGACCTCCGCCTTTGCCTGCCGTAGAGCAGCCTCCACTGCTGCTGCATCGAGCGCGTCCGCGATGATTGCGGTGGCTCCCTGGCTCTCCAGGTTCTTCGCCCGCGTCTCGCTGGTTGTCATTCCCACTACGGAGTGTCCCTGCTTCAACAGTTCCGCGATGAGCGGTTCTCCGATCGCTCCACTTGCCCCTGCAACAAATACACGCATTGCCCTCTCCTCTTCAACGCATCGATTCCTAACCGAATGTTCCTAGGAACATGATACGAGCGTCAGCAGGCTGAGTAGGCTGCAATCCGAATTGCCAATCTTCGGATCTGACAAAGATTGGCTAGCGGACGTTGAGTCGTCGACTGCGCGTCGTTTACTTTTTCGGAACGGAGATGGTGATGTTGCGGTAGGCGATGACGCCGTGGTGATCTCCCTGCAGATAGAACGGTCCGGGCTCGGCCTCATTGCTGTCGAGAGCACCTCCGGTCGGGCCGGGAATCTCGACGTTGTCGTGGTAGACCTTGCCGTCGCGCAAGACTGTCACATGTCTGCCGACCAGGGTGACGTCGAAGGTGGTCCATCTTCCGAGACCGAGCTCTGAGCCCGCTGGCGGCGGATAGTGGCTATAGATCGCGCCCATCTCATGCGATGGGATCTTGCCGCCTTCGGTGCCCACCTGCAACTCGTAGCGGCCACGCAGATAGATGCCGCTGTTGCCACCCTCCGGACAGTTCACTTCGATATGTAGTTTGAAGTCCTGGAACTTTTCCGTGGTCATGATGTTGGCAGCGCCGTGGCCTCGTTGTCCGGGGACTTCGGGATTGTCATTCACCAGCTCGCCGTTGCGGGCGACCCATTTGTTGTTGTCGACGTTTCCTATCGGCTCCCAACCTTTGAGATCCTTGCCGTCGAAGAGGGGTGAGGGTTTGGTCCACTTGGTCGGCGTTGGCCGATCGAGCGAAGGCGCTTTCACGCCAGTGAGCATCGGGCCTCCGGCGTCACCGTGTATCTCGACGCCGGTTAGCTTGCCTGGGCTGGGGGAGGTGAGCTCCCAGTTCGTTGCTGAGTTGGTTCCTGAACCGGGGGCGGCCTCCGCCACAGTCACGATCAGTTTGCCCGACTCCATGTGGGCGCCTGTGATCGGATGCCATGCGCCGCCCCTGGGCTGAACGCGGCCTTCAATCTTGCCGCCGTTCTCCGTGAGCTCTATCCATTGCGGATACGGTTTGCCGGTGGCGGGAGTAACCGTTATGTCCCAACGACCGAGGAACTCCTTGGTGTCTTGCGCGGAGGCTGTAGAGGCGAGCGCGGCCGCCAGGATAGAGGCAAACAGAGTCTTAATTTTCACGGGTTTGAGTGTAACGTCTTTCGGCCTACCCATGTCACCTATTCTTCGCGGACTCGTCACGCTGACGGTCATTGCTCTTTGCTCTCTTATCAGAGAGACATGGCTATTCCACTTTATGTGTCAATCTGCAGTTCTTCCTGGGAAGAAACAACCGTAGGTTTGAAGCTTTCGTAGGAGAGTTGTTCTAGTCTCCTGGCGGCTTCGATGTCGGTGGGAATTTCGTTAACAAATTTTCGGAAAATATGAGTAAGGAGGAGCGCACCTTTGCGCCGGAGATATATCCATGTTTGGTGCTTAAGGAGCACTAAAACATGCGTGAATCAAGAAGTGTTTGGCGAGTTCTCCGGACTTTAACCTCATCCTGCATTCCAACGCTGTTCTTTCTGCTCTTTGTGTTGGCATCGTCATCGACGATGGCATCCGCACAGACGGGGTATACGGGAGTCTTTGTTGGCGGACCGCTTTATAAGCATCTGCAGAATAGCGTTACGGAGATACAAAACTCCGGGTTTACAGAGGTGATTGTCTGGAGCGTTGAGGTCGACTCCAAAGGAGATCTCAACTTCAACGGCGAGTTCCCATTAACTTCGAATGGAGTTTATGTGGGAGGCCAAACCTTTCCAAGTTTTGTATCCGATCTGGCGACCTTGAAACAAGGCACCGTGCAGAGAATCACTTTCAGCATTGGCTCCTCTAACGTAGGGGACTGGCAGGATGTGGAGGCTTTGGTTCGCGCACAAGGGACTGGCTCGAGCAGTATTTTGTACCGTGATTTTCAAGCTCTGAAAGCTGCGATTCCTTCGCTGGATGCTGTGGACTTCGACGATGAAAACAACCAGGACCCAGCTTCTACCGTTGCCTTTGCTGTCATGCTGGGTAAGCTTGGCTATCATGTGATGCCGGACCCTTTTGACAACAGTAGCTATTGGACGTCGGTGGTCTCGCAGATCAACAGTCAACTGCCCGGGACGGTGGATGGAGTTCATCTGCAGACCTATGCGGGTGGCTCGGGCAATAGTCCGTGCTCGAACTGGGACTTCGGAGGTGTTCCTGTATTTCCGGGGCTCTGGGATCAGAACGACAGTCCGAGCCAGGTGCAGAGCACGATGACCGCATGGAATCGTCAGTGTGGGATCACGGGTGGGTTTCTATGGCTTTATGACGACATCGTAGGCAAGAACGAGGCGTCGCAATATGCCAGCGCAATGAATACTGCGGTGGGTGGAGGCGGTGCAATTGGAATTGGCACTCCTGTCGATTTAGGGTCTGCGTTCAACAGGATTGGGATCTATACCGATGGAAGCGTGTTCGCGAGCAACGGAGGGTTGGATGGGGTTGGCTTTGCTTACTCCTTCGACCAACTGGGCTCGTCGCAGGTGTGGAACGAAACTACTTTTACATTGGGCCAGCCCAACTTGCCCAATGACGTGAGTGCCAACGGTCAAACCATTGCTTTGCCTGCGGGCAATTTTTCCGCTCTGCGGATGTTGGCTACAGGGGTAGAAGGCAACCAGTCTCAGCAGACTTTCACGGTGACCTACTCGGATGGAACGAGAAAGGCATTCCGTCAAAGCGTAAGCGATTGGGCTACTCCGCAGAATTTTTCGGGAGAATCAGTCGCTGTGAGCATGCCCGCACGCTTGGCAGCCTTTGGATCCGTGCAATCTGGCACGTTTGACTTGTATGGCTATTCTTTTTCTTTGGATAGCTCGAGGACTGTGTCCACCATTACGCTGCCCATTAATTCGAACGTAGAAGTTCTGGCGATTACAGTGGTGCCTTGATTCTTGCTGTGTTGTTAAAAATTTATGCCTGCAATCTCGAACTTCGCGAGAGATTGCAGGCATGAATTTTTTGTTTGTTGGCGGTGCTGCGTTAGGGATGGATGCGGATTTCTTCCTCGCTGGAGGAGGTGCTCTCCTGTGTCGTCAGGCGGTTCTGGTAGCTGGCGGCGATGAAGGCGTGGAAGAGTGGGTGGGGCTCGAGGGGCTTGGACTTGAACTCGGGGTGGAACTGGCAGCCGAGGAAGAAGGGGTGGCCGGGGATCTCGACGATCTCGACGTAGGTGGCGTCGGGGGTGGTTCCGGTGAGGCGCAGGCCGGCTCCGACGAGGACGGCTTCGTACTCGCGGTTGAACTCGTAGCGGTGGCGGTGACGCTCGGAGATCTCGGTGGTGCCGTAGGAGAGGGCGGCGAGGGAGTCGGGCTCCATGACGCAGGTCCAGGCTCCGAGGCGCATGGTTCCGCCCATTTCTTCGACGCCGGTGAGCTCGCGAAGCTTGTAGATGATGCGGTGGGGGGTGCCGGGGTCGAACTCGCCGGAGTTGGCGTCCTTGAGTCCGCAGACGTTGCGGGCGTACTCGATGCAGGCGGTCTGCATGCCGAGGCAGATGCCGAAGTAGGGGGTGCCGGTCTCGCGGGCGTAGCGGATGGCGTTGAGCATGCCTTCGATGCCGCGCTTGCCGAAGCCGCCGGGGACAAGGATACCGTCCATGCCTTCGAGCTGGCTGACGAAGTCGTTAGTGTTGCGGCCTTCTGCGTCCTTGGTCTCGAGGCCTTCGGCTTCGATCCAGGTGACCTTCAGCTTGAGGTTGTGGGCGAGGGCTCCGTGGACGAGAGCTTCCTTGAGGGACTTGTATGAGTCTTCGTACTCGACGTACTTGCCGACGATGCCGATGGAGACCTCGTCACGGGGGTTGTAGGCGCGATGGACGAGATCCTTCCACAGAGTGAGGTCGGGGGTATCGGTCTCCAAGCGGAGGTACTTGAGGGCGAGGGTGTCGACGCCTTCAGCGGAGAAGGTGAGGGGGACTTCGTAGATGCTGGCGACGTCGCGGGCGGCGATGACGGCCTGCTCCTCTACGTTGCAGAAGAGGGCGATCTTGGCGCGCATCTCGCGGGGGACGTGGCGGTCGGAGCGGCAGAGGAGGATGTCGGGCTGGATTCCGATGGAGAGCATCTCCTTGACGGAGTGCTGGGTGGGCTTGGTCTTGAGCTCCTGGGCGGCGGCGATCCAAGGGATGAGGGTGACGTGGACGAAGACGGTGTTGTCGCGGCCGAGGTCCTGGCGCATCTGGCGGATGGCTTCGAGGAAGGGCAGGGACTCGATGTCGCCAACAGTGCCGCCGATCTCGACGATGGCGACGTCGCAGTCCTGGGCGACCTTGCGCATGGCGTTCTTGATCTCGTTAGTGACGTGGGGGATGACCTGGACGGTCTTTCCCAGGTAGTCGCCGCGCCGCTCCTTAGTGATGATCTGCTCGTAGATACGCCCGGTGGTGAGGTTGTTGTCGCGGGTGAGGCGGGCGTGGGTGAAGCGCTCGTAGTGGCCGAGGTCGAGGTCGGTCTCGGCGCCGTCGTCGGTGACGAAGACCTCGCCGTGCTGAAAGGGCGACATGGTGCCGGGGTCGACGTTGAGGTATGGATCGAATTTCATAAGGTTGACGCGGAGTCCGCGTGCCTCGAGCAGGCAGCCGATGGAGGCTGCGGCGAGCCCTTTGCCGAGTGAAGACACGACTCCGCCAGTTACAAAGATGTACTTTGCAGACATGTCCGCGACCTCTTTAGTTGGGTTTTAAATTTGTGCAGGATGGGCACGGTTAAGTATCGCAGGGTCTGGCGCGGGAGGCAATGATGGATTTTTAGATCGTGATTTTTATAGGGAAAAGCGTAAGGTGAAGTCAGATTTTGATGGGATTGGGGATTGTCCGCGACGTTTTTTTAGTGTGGACGGCGGGTAGTTGGGGTATGTAGGGTGTAGCACAGAAGTGGCAGGGCGAAGCGAACCCCAGGCTAGATAATAAAGGTTACGGGATCACTGAGCAGCGACGGTTGCAGATGTTTCCGAGTTGGTGATCCTTGAAGCAGCCTGCCCAAGTTAGCGTCGAACGTATCGACCGCTCGATCCCGGTATTGATCTCGGGCGCGGTTGGTGGCGTGCTGCTGATGCTGATTACGTATGGCGTGATCTTCGCCCATGAGCAACATGCGATTTCCTTGCGGCAGTGGGTGGAGCATACGCACGATGTCATCGGGCTGATGGACCGGGCCTCGCGCAGCGTCGATCAGATTGAGTCGGACCGCAGTTTTGGGGGAGTGCAGCAGAGCCGTCCGATCCTGGAGCGGGACCGCAGGCAGGCGAAGAGACTGGAGACCACTGCGTTCAGCCTGCAGACGCTGGTCTCCGATAATCCCAAACAGACGCCCCGGATTGAGGCGCTCTTGCTGTGCGCTTCGAATCTGCGGGAGGGCACTGCGAGTGCCGATAAGTTTTTGAGGCTGGAGCCGGATACGTTCGAGGAGTGTCATCTGACCCTGGACGGATTGAGAACCGAAGAGCAAGGCTTGCTGAAGAGTCGAAGCGAGCAGGCGCAGGCCAGCGGCGTGGCTGCCATCCGGATGGGGATCGCATATGGGGCTGTTTCGTTTGCCGGGATGCTGGGTCTTTTCTGGTTTTTGATTCGAAGCGCCTTTCAGCGCAGGCGCCTGGCTACAGAGCTGCAAGAGGCGAATCGAGGGCTCTCCGATACGGTACGGCAGTTGGAAGAGCATGCCGTCGATCTGAACCTGCTGACCCTGGTGCGGGACGAGTTGCATCTTTGCGTGAGCTTGAAGGAGGCGCATGATTCGGCGGCGCTCTTTCTGTTTCAATTGCTGCCGAAGACGAGCGGTGCGATCTGCCTGATCAACGAGTCGCGCAACATGGTGGAGCGGGTGTCGCAGTGGGGTGAGACGCCGCGCATGGAGATGGTTCCGGAGGTCTTTTCGCCCGATCAGTGCTGTGGGTTGCGTTCGGGGCGTTCGCGGTGGCAGTTCTCCGGCGAGTCGGAGGTTCATTGCGCTCATTTTTCGGGGATGGTGCCGATGCATTATGTCTGCATTCCACTGTCGGCGCAGGGCGAGGCGCTGGGGTTTGTCACGATCCGATGTTCGAGCGAAGGGGAGTTGCGCGAGTTGGAGAAGAGCAGCGATAGTCTGCACCAGATCGTGGAGCTGACGGCGATGACGATTGCGTCGCTGAAGCTGCGGGTGAAGTTGCAGAACCAGTCGATCCGGGACCCACTTACGGATTTGTATAACCGGAGCTTCATGGAGATTGCCTTCGAGCGCGAGCTGCGCCGGGCGGTTCGGAAGCAGAGCACGCTGGCGGTGTTCATGCTGGATGTAGACCACTTCAAACAGTTCAACGACACGCTGGGACATGCGGCGGGCGATACGACGTTGAAGGAGGTTGCCGAGGTGTTCCGCAAGTGTGTGCGGTCGGAGGACATCATCTGCCGCTATGGGGGTGAGGAGTTCGCGATTATTCTGCCGGATATCACTCCAGAGGTGGCGATGGAGCGGGCGGAGTCGATCCGGTTATCCGTGAGCGCGATGACTCTGTGGGTGCATGAGCAACGTATGCCGGAGGTGACGATCTCCATCGGAGTTGCAATGTATCCGGAGGGTGGTTCGAGCACGGACCAGCTTCTGCGTACCGCGGATGAGGCTTTGTATCGGGCTAAGCGGGGTGGACGGAACAAGGTGGAATCGTCTATGGGATTTATTCCCGCTTAATTTTGTACGGGGCGTTCGGATTTGGGCCGGGCGTTGTTGTGGGACGCTGGCGCGATCTTGAGACTCGATGGATCGGAAAGTTGATCCGACGAAAGCTGGTTCTTAGGGAACCTCTGCTGAGTCGAGTGATGCTGGTTTATGCTGATGCCACATGAATCGATGTGTGAGTCGGGTTGGCTGGCTGAAGTTGCAGGCGCAGGCGTTGCGTACTGTGGAGACGTTGTCGTTGCGGTGTGGCTGCCGATCGCGTGTGGCAGGGCATCTGTTGACCGGTCTTCGAGGAGAGCGGGAGGCGCTGTTTCATCTGCGGGGGCTGGGGTATGTGGTGGTGGCCCGGCGGTGGAAGAGCGTGAGGCTGCGCGGGGATGTCGACCTGATTGCGTGGGAGGGCGATTGTCTGTGCTTTATCGAGGTGAAGACGCGGACGGGACATGATCCGATGGAACCGGCGGAGGCTGCGGTGGACTCGCAGAAGCAGGAGATGCTGCGGCGGATGGCGCGGGCGTACCTGCGCGGATTTCCAAGGAGGATGCGGAGCGAGGTACGGGTGCGGTTCGATGTGGTGTCGGTATACTTGCAGCCGGGCGGGATGGAGTTTGAGGTGCGGAGAGGGGTCTTTGGATGGGAATGACGTATGCGCAGGGAAGCGATGTCGCGGCGCTAGAGCCGGCGGAGTTAAGTGAGCGGCTTGCCGGGGTGATCGAGGCGGCGCTGGTGTGGTTGCGGCCTTTGGGCGATGCGGTGGCCGGACGACCGGAGCGGGAGGGGAAGTGGAGCGCGAAGCAGGTGATTGGGCACCTGACGGACTCGGCGGTGAACAATCTGGGCCGGGTGGTGCGGATGCAGATCGCTCCGGGGCAGAGGATGGGAGGCTATGAGCAGGAGGAGTGGGTTCAGCTACAGCACTACCAGGAGCGAGGGTGGACTGAGGTATTGGACATGTGGGTAGCGCTGAATCGGCAGATGGCTTGGACGGTGGCGCATATACAGAAGAGCAAGCTGGGGCAGGTGGGGTCAATAGAAGGGGACGAGCTGACGCTGGGATTCCTGATTGAGGACTATATCGCGCATATGGAGCATCATTTGCGGGCGATTCAGGTTTGGGTGGGCTGACCATTTTCGGTGCGGCGGTGTCTAATAAGGTGTTTGAGATGATGACTTGCGAGGATTAAAGCGATGACGCTGCTGAATGCACCGGAGTATGACGAGAGCGGAGAGACGCGTAAACGCAATCTGCTGGTTGGGTCGGGGATTTTACTGGCGGTGCTGGTGTTGACCTGCCTGGGAGGCTATCTGCTGGGGCATGGGTGGTTCTTTTCGAACCTGCCGGCGGAGCACAAGGTGAGTAAGTTCTTTTCGGCACTGGAGGCGAAGGACTTTCCGAAGGCGTATGCGATCTATATGAACGATGCCGAGTGGCAGCAGCATCCGCAGAAGTACGACTACACGCTGAAGCGGTTCACCGAGGACTGGACGACGGAGAGCCCGGTGAAAGAGCCGATTACTTCGCACCAGATCGATATCTCGAAGACGGATGGGACGGGTGCGTTTGGGACCGGGATTATCGTGGCGGCGCGGGTGAACGGCGATCACAAGCTGTTCATGTTTTACATCCGCAAGGATGGGACGCTGACCTGGCCTGCTCCGCATGAGCTGGGGTATTAGGTCGCGGTGAGTTGGTTCGTTGCGCTGGATTTGTGCCGATCCGAGCGAACCGCGGGTCCTTCGACTCCGTTGCTCGCAAAGTGCGCGAGCAACTTAGCTCAGGATGACAAATTTGTGGTGTGCGCTCAATGTGGTGCGAGCCGCTGTGGTGCGCGCTAAATTTAGTGCGAACCAAGTTGGTGCGAACTACAAGTTAGTGCGAACTAATAGCCAGTTCGACTGCGCTTGCTGCGGGAGGGGAGAGGCGGCGGGCTCCCCAGAGCAGTAACAGGCCAATGAATAAGTAGATGGCGGCGGTAGCGGAGATGCAGGCGCTCATGCCGTAGCGCTGAGCCGCGACGGCGATGGCGATGGGGGCGAAGCCGCCTCCGAGCCAGCCCATGGAGTTGAGGAGTCCGGCGGCGGTTCCGCGACGGGCTGTGGGGACGACGTCGTAGAGGCCCGCGAAGAGATTCGCGTCGTAGAGGCCCTTGAAGTAGCCGAAGCCGACCATCGCGAGGATGAGCCAGGGGATCGAGGTGGTCCAACCGGTGAGGAAGAGGAAGGGCACTCCGCAGAGCAGGCCGAAGGATTGGGTGAGAAGGCGGCCGCCGTAGATCTTTTTGACGAGGGTATCGGCTAGCAGGCCGCCGGAGAGGACGCCGAGGACAGAGGCGATCTGGAGGTAGGCGGTGCCGTTGAGTCCGGCCATGGAGAGGCTCATGTGGAACTTCTGGAAGAGGAAGGTGGGCATCCAGGTGAGGAAGACGACCGCTACGAAGTTGGCTCCGATGAAGACCGCGATTAGGAGCAGGACCATGGGATTGCGCAGGACCTCGCGGAGGCCTACGAGGAGGTTTCCGCTGGTGGGCCGAAGGGCCTGGGAGGCTGGAGCATCGGACATGCCGCGGGTGGGTTCCTGGAGGAGAGTCCAGAGGATGAGGCCGAGGAGGATTCCGAGGCCGCCGAAGAGTAGGAAGCTGGAGCGCCAGCCGTAGAACTGTCCGACGAAGCCGGAGACGGCTCCTCCGGCGATGCTGCCGGCGTAGACGGCGGACTGGTGGAGCGACATCGCCCGGGAGCGGGTGGCGGAGGAGTGGTAGTCGCCGATGAGGGACATGGCGGCGGGGAAGTAGAAGGCTTCACCCAGACCGCCGAGGGCTCGGCAGAGGACGAGCTGGGCGTAGCTGTGGGTGAGGGCCGTGGCAGCGGTAATGAAGGACCAGAAGATGAGGGCGCTGAGGACGAGGGTCTTGCGGGGGAGGCGGTCGCAGAGCCATCCGGCGAAGGGGCCGAAGAGGGCGTACATCCACATGAAGGAGGCTCCGACGATGCCGAGCTGGATGTCGGAGAGCTGGAGTTGCTGCTTGATGAGGGGGAAGACGGAGAAGATGGCCTGACGGTCGGCGTAGTTGAAGAAGCAGACGAACCAGAGCATGGCGACGACGAGCCATTTGTAGGAGCTTCGCCGCGTGATGGCTTCGGTCATGATTGGGGCGTCATCTTATGGATGTCGAAGAAGGTGGGGACGGCGTGGCGGAGGGAGGTCTCGCGCTTCCACTGGTCGTAGGCGTTGAGGCGCTCGCGCTGGCTGGCCTGGATGTGTTCGACGATGGCGGTCATGGCGGCTTCGCTGTGCTGCTGGACGACGGCGTCGAGGATGCGCTGATGGTACTCGTAGATGCTCTGGAGGGCGGCGCGGTCGTGGCCGCCGCGATGGATGGCGAAGATGCTGATGAGGAGGCGGGTGTCGTTGATGATCTTCTGGACGCGGGAGTTCTGAGCCATGCTCATAAGGAGAGCGTGGAAGCCGAGGTCGCAGGCGATGAAGCGCTCCATGCCGGACTGGTCGAGGTGGGTGTTGCCGGAGGTGTCGAGCTCTCGCTGGAGGGTGAGGATCTCGTCGACGAGGTGCTGGAGGCGGTCCTGATCGGCGGGGCGCATGGTGAGGCGGGAGACCTTGGCGACGGCGTAGACCTCCAGGGCCTCGCGGAGCTCGTAGAGCTCGATGATGTCTTCGCGGGTGAGCTGGGCGACGACCATACCACCACCCGGACTCTGGTGGAGGAGGCCCTCGGCGGCGAGCTGGTTCATGGCCTCACGGATGGGGGTGCGGCTGCTGCCGAGCTCTTTGGCGAGGAGAAGCTCGGAGATGCCGCCGCCGGCGGGGAGGGTTCCCTGGGCGATGAGCTGCTGGATGTGGAGGTAGGCCTTTTCGCGGATGGAGAGGTCGCGTGCGCCGTGGTGCTGCCTGGGTCTGCGGCTCATTCGCCCAGCATACTCGGATTGGAGTTTTGGCATGGCTGTCGACCTCTTTCCGGGTTGGCCTTCCGTGTCGATTCTCAGGATTGACGAGGATGAATGGCTGACTCTGCGAACCTTTATATCTTCGATTGCGAGATATGTCGACATCAAGACGACATGGAGGGTATAGTCGCTGTGCAGTCATACGGAGGCTTATGCGGTCGGTTCGATCCGGGTGGACGTTCGGGATTTGTCTTGCGATTTGTTTGGGGGTGATGGCGGCCTCGGGGTTGGCGGTGCGAGCGGCGGAGGCGAAGCCGGTTCGGGAGCAGATCTTCGCGCCGGGTACGGCTCCCTTCCCTTCAAGCCATGCTTCGACGGTGGTGGAGTTGAAGGGTGGTGGGCTGATGTCGGCGTGGTTTGGAGGCACGGCGGAGGGCAAGCCGGATGTGGCGATCTGGAGTTCACGGAGGACGGCTGGAGGGTGGTCGGCTCCGGCGGAGCTGGCGCGGGAGGCGGAGGTGCCATGCTGGAATCCGGTGCTGTTCCATACGAAGGATGGGCGACTCTGGCTGTACTACAAGTTCGGGCCTAGCCCAAGCAACTGGACGGCGGCGAGGAAGGTCAGCGCGGATGAAGGGGTGACCTGGAGTGCGGCGGAGTATCTGCCGGCAGGGCTGGTGGGGCCGGTGCGGGCGAAGCCGCTGGTGCTGGAGGATGGGACGATCGTGAGTGGGTCGTCGGTGGAGGCGTACCGGTCGTGGGCGGTGTGGATCGAGCGGAGCACGGATGGAGGGAAGACGTGGGTGAAGATCGGGCCGATCGTTCCGCCGATCGATGCCGCGAAGGAGGACCTGAGCCGAGGTCCGGCCCCGGTGCTGCCGGGTACGACGAAGCCGAAGGAATCGGCTGTAACGCGGGGGATCATTCAGCCTTCGGTGGTGTCGTTGGGAGGAAAGCATCTGCGGCTGTATGCGCGGTCGACTGCGCTGACGCAGCGGGTGACGGTGGCGGACTCGTACGACAACGGAGTGACATGGACGCAGGGGCGGGTGCTGGAGGTGCAGAATCCGAACTCGGGGATCGATGCGGTGGCGCTGCGGGATGGGCGGGTGGTGCTGATCTACAACAACACGACGAGCGGGCGGACTCCACTGAATCTGGCGGTGTCGACGGACGGGGAGCACTTCAAGATGTTCGCCACGCTGGAGGAGGAGCCGGGGGAGTACTCGTACCCGGCGCTGATCCAGACGGCGAACGGCGATCTGGAGATGACGTATACGTGGAACCGGAAGATTATCGAGCACGTTCATCTTCCGCTGGCGGATGTACCGAAGTAGGAGCTTCATTCCGAAAGAGGGAGATCGCATGGCAGAGAAGCTGGTGACAGGGGTGTATGTGGCGGTGCTGACGCCACGGAGCGCGGATGGCAGCATCGACGCGGCGGGTCTGGGGGCTGTGATCCGGTTCCTGATGGGGAAGGGGATCTCGTCGTTTGCGGTGAACGGGGCGACGGGGGAGCTGTGCCTGACTACTCCG
This sequence comes from Granulicella sp. dw_53, assembly GCF_018449545.1. GTDB lineage: Bacteria > Acidobacteriota > Terriglobia > Terriglobales > Acidobacteriaceae > Edaphobacter. Next base: position 160,917 of record NZ_JAAVUR010000007.1, read on the forward strand.
GATGAGTTGCGGATGATGCTGACGGTGGTGCAGGAGGCGAGTGCGGGGCGGGCGGAGATTCTGTGTGGGGTGGGAGCGCCGGGGACTGCAAGGGCGAAGGAGTTGGCGGTGACTGCACGGAGCGCCAGCTACCACGGTGCGGTGAAGGGGCTGCTGCTGCCGATGCCGTACTTCTTTCCGTATCAGCAGGAGGATCTGGAGTTGTTTTGCAGGGAGGTTGCGGCGAGTACGGAGCTGCCGATTCTGCTGTACAACCTGCCGCAGTTCACCTCGGGGCTGGCGAAGGAGACGGTGCGGAGGCTGATTACAGAGGTGGCGAATATTGTCGGGATCAAGGATTCGAGCGGGTCGCTGGAGATTCTGCGCGACCTGACGGAGCATGGGGTGGATGCCTGCCGGCTTGTGGGGAATGACACTGTTTACGCTCAGGCGTTGCAGGAGGGGGTCTGCGACGGGATCGTGTCGGGGGTGGCTTGCCCGTTGCCGGAGTTGATCCAGGCGTTGTGGCGGGAGGCCGCACGTACGGAGTCAGAGGAGTTTGCGAGTGCTTCGCGGTTGCTGGATGAGTTTATTGCGCAGTTGAATGCGTTTCCTACGCCCTGGGGCCTAAAGTGGACGGCGGAGGCTCGAGGCATTGTGCCGGCTACGTTCTCGCAGCCGGTGACGCAGCATCGACGCGAGCAGGGACGTGCGGTTGTGGCATGGATGCAGGAGTGGCTGCCCGGCGCGATCGAGGCGACGACCCGGTAGGACAAGCGATAGGAGAGGATTCGATGGAAGAGAAGTTGGTGGCGGGAGAGAAGGATGTGTTTCTGGTGACGAGCGGAGACCTGCGGGTGGCGGCGAACCAGGTGTGCTGGCCGGCGCAGCGGGAGTTGGAGGAGCGGCTGACGGCGGCGTTTGCCGAGCAAGGTTTCAGGCTGGTGCGGGCTCATGCTTATGACGAGGTGGAGGGGCATGGGTTCATCTCGTCGCAAAGGATGGGGATGGATGTGTTCATGCGGATTCCCAAGGGCGTGAGGCTGGTGTTCGCGACGGCGGCGTGGCAGTACAGCCACCATGTGCTGCCGGGACTGCGCAGCCATGAAGGGCCGATGCTTACGGTGGCGAACTGGTCGGGGCAGTGGCCGGGGCTGGTGGGACTGCTGAATCTGAATGGCTCCTTGACGAAGGCGGGGGTGGAGTTTTCTTCGATCTGGAGCAGGGACTTTACGGATGCGTTCTTTCGCGATGGGGTGGTGGAGTGGCTGAAGGATGGGACGATCTCGCATGATGTGTCGCAGGTGCATGTGCTGGAGGCGGGGAGGATCCCGGCGGAGTCGGCGGCGCTGGGCCAGAGGCTGGCAGAGGAGTTGAAGCATCGCAAGGCGATTCTGGGGATCTTCGATGAAGGGTGCATGGGGATGTATAACGCCATCGTTGACGATGAGTTGCTGAACCCGGCGGGCATCTATAAGGAGCGGCTGAGCCAGTCGGCGTTGGTGGCGAAGATGCGGACGGTGGCGGAGGATGAGGCTGCCGCGGTCTATCAGTGGCTGGTGGAGAAGGGGGTTACGTTAAAGCTGGGCAAGGACCCTGCCACGGAGTTGACGCTGGCGCAGGTGCTGGAGCAGTGCAGGATGTATATCGCGGCGGTGCGGATTGCGAATGAGTTTGGCTGCGATGCGATTGGGATTCAGTATCAGCAGGGGCTGAAGGATATGGCCGCGGCGTCGGATCTGGTGGAGGGGCTGCTGAATAATGCGGAGCGGCCTCCGGTGTTTGCAGAGGGGACGCAGACGGAGTTGTATGCGGGTGGGCCGCTGGTTCACTTCAACGAGGTGGATGAGTGTGCGGGGGTGGATGGGCTGGTGACGAATCGCTGCTGGAGCGCGCTGGGGATCGATCCTTCGACGACGCTGCATGATGTCAGGTGGGGCGAGCACTACAAGGGCGAGGGGTTGGATGAGTTTGTGTGGCTGCTACAGATCTCGGGTGCGGCTCCGGCGAACCACTTCGTCGGCGGGTATGCGGGGGCTACGAGCGAGCGGCAGCCTGCGATGTACTTTCCGCTGGGAGGCGGTTCGTTGAAGGGTGTGAGCCGGCCGGGAGAGATCGTCTGGAGCAGGGTGTTTGTGGAGGGTGGGGCGCTGCATGTCGATCTGGGGCGAGGGACGGTGGTTTCGCTGCCTACGGCGGAGACGGAGCGACGCTGGAGGGAGACGACGTACCAGTGGCCGATTATGAATGCTGTCTTTCATGGCGTGAGCCGGGACCAGTTCATGGCGCGGCATCGGGCGAACCATGTGAACGTCGCGTATGCGCCTACGGCTGAGATGGCGGATAAGGCGCTGGCGACCAAGGCGGCGATGATGTCGGCGCTGGGGCTGACGGTGCATCTTTGTGGGGAGACTGCTATTCGCTAAGTGCTCCAGAGCTGGCGGCGTGGCGTGCGGGTCTTTTTAAGATTTTAAGAGAGACTGGATGGCAGTGTCGCGGGAGCTGTGCGACTGGGAGAAGACATTGAGCGTAGTGGCGGGAGTTGACTTCGGGACGCTGAGCGTCCGTATCTCGATCTTCGATAAAGAGCGTGGGAAGCTGGGTTCGGCTACGGCGGAGTATGCGCTGAAGCGGTCGGCGACCGATCCGGACTTCGCAACACAGAGCCATGATGAGCAGATGGCGGCGCTGGCGCGGGCGATGCGCGAGGCGGTGCAGGTGAGCGGGATCTCGGGCGACTCGGTTGCTGCGATTGCCTTGGATACGACGGGGTCGAGCGTGATTCCGGTGGGCGAGGGGATGGTCCCGCTGGGGGACTACTACCTGTGGTGCGACCATCGGGCGGCGGGTGAGGCGGCAGAGATTACGCGTGCGGCGAAGAGCTATGACGGAGGCGCGGGGTTCGAGGGGATCGAGTGGTGCGGCGGGGTGTACTCGTCGGAGTGGGGGTGGTCCAAGCTGCTGCATTGGTTGCGGCATAATCCGGCAGAGCGTGGGAGGTTTGTAACGGCGCTGGAGCACTGCGACATGGTGGCGGCGACGTTGTGTGGGATTACCGATCCTGCGGAGCTGCCGCGGAGCATCTGCGCGATGGGGCATAAGTGGATGTGGAACGAGCGCTGGGGTGGGCTGCCTCCGGAGGACTTTCTGGTAAGCGTCGATCCGCTGCTGGCGGGGGTTCGGGAGAAGATTGCGGGGCGGTACCAGACGTCGGATAAGCTGGCGGGACATCTGAGCGCGGAGTGGGCAGAGAGGCTTGGGTTGAAGGCGGGGATTCCGATTCCTACGGGGGCGTTCGATGCGCACTGGGATGCGGTGGGAGCGAATATACGGCTGGGCGATGTGGTGAATGTGATCGGGACTTCGACCTGCATCATCGGGCTGAGCGCGGAGCAGAGCCTGGTGCCGGGGGTGTGTGGGGTGGTGCCGGGATCGGTGTATCCGGATAAGGTGGGGATCGAGGCAGGGCTGTCGGCGGTGGGGGATATCTTCAGCGCGATTGCGACGCGGGCGGGGAGCACGGTGCAGGCTCTGTCGGAGGCGACGAAGGACTATCGCGCGGGGCAGACGGGGCTGCTGCGGCTGACCTGGGATAACGGCGACAGGACGGTGCTGGTGAATCCGGAGCTGGGTGGGGTGACGCTGGGTTGGAACCTGATGCATACCGCCGCAGACGAGCTGTTCGCAGCGGTGGAAGGGACGGCGCTGCATACGAGGATCATTCTGGAGCGGATGCAGGAGCATGGCACGGTGATCAACCGCGTGATCAATGGCGGGGGGATTCCGAAGCGGAATGCGGGGCTGAACCAGATCTATGCGAATGCGTTGAACAAACCGGTGCTGGTGCCGGATGGCGATGTGACGAGCCTGGGGTCGGTGATCCTTGCGTTTCTGGCGGCAGGGGATTTTGCCACGGTGGAAGAGGCGCAGGATGCGCTTTGTCCGGCGTATCGGGTGTTCGAGCCGCAGGCTGATGCGGTGGGGCAGTATGACCGGCTGTATTCGCTCTACCGGGATGTTTACTTTGGACTTGGGAGCCCGGATGCGGCGCCGGTGGCGCTTGGTCGCGTTCTGCCTGAGTTGCGGGCTATTCGCAGGGTTGCTTCAGGGGCTGTTTAGGATCTACCAGGCGTGGATCATCTGAACGCGGAGAACTCCTCCGGAGTAGAGAAGGCCTTTTCCCTCGACGCTATAGCCTAGTGACTTCAGCAGTGTGTACATGGTGTCGAAGTCTGTGTCGCTGTGGTAGGTGGTGACTGCCAGCTTGGGGTGGAACTCTTTCAGGAATTTTTTCCCGCCGGCGAAGATTGCGGGTTCGGCTCCTTCGGCGTCGCACTTGATAAAGGTTGGCTTGAACTCCAGTTTTTCGACTGCTTCGTCCAGAGTTACTACGGGGAGTTCGTAGGCACCTGGAACAGGCTCGGAGCAGATGCGGCTGCCGGCGGGGTTCTTCAGGTCTTCCGCAAAGTATGCCGTGGATGGCTCGCCTCCGAAGAGACAGTTCAGGATTTGCGGGCTTGGCTCATTGCGAATCTGGAAGAGCTGAGTCATGAGAGCGCACATGGAACGGGACGGCTCGACGGCGATGACGTGTTTGCACTTCGCGGTTACGAAGGCTGAGAAAGCTCCTTCGCAAGCGCCGATATCCAGGACGACGTCGTCTGGGCCGATCTGGGTGGAACCGTACAGGTATTGATGGGGGTGCTCTGGCGTCAGGATCTCTGAGAGTATCTGCAGAAACCCCGACCTTGGAGCATTGCCAGGCCAGAGGAACTTCTGATTCCCGATCGTGGCCTGCAAGAAGCTGCCGACGTCGCTAAAGGAGTAAGGGGCTGACTCGCGAAACTTTCGGTCGAACTTGCTTCCAGTGTGGAACAGCCACTGCTTGGACACGTTGCTGGCAGGTCCTTGAGAGCTTAGTAGATTCGTTATAGATCTCAGCTTCTCTATCATGGGTTGAGGATAGCGCAGTCGCGTATCGTCTGGACCTGAAAAGAGTTCTTTTGAGGATTTACTTCATTTACTTCTTGGCGGCGCTTCCTGGGGTTATGTTTGCATCTTCAGGGGCAGAGGGGTTTAGATGTCCCTCGGCGTTTTCAGGGGTGGGTGAGTCGACGCCCGTATGTCCGGGGCCGGCAGTACCGGGATTATCTCCGCGAGGGCCGGAGGGCTCCGCTGCCTGAGTGTGTGTGGCAGGGTTGCTTGGCTTTGAGGCTGCCTGGGATGATTCGGGATCGAGCTCGGCAAGATCAGTTTTCGCCATTAGGAAACACACCTCTCAATGCCTGAGTAACAGGCTATCTGGGGTATAAGAGTGGGGCGAGTCTCGTGCGGTTGTCCGATCTCGTCGCCACAGAGCGTTTCCTGGGCCGTATCCTAAATGTTGGAGGGACTGGCCTTCGAGGTAGAAGGGGCAGTTAGAAGGTAGAATCGGCTTTTTAGGGCTCTTTGCAGCCATTTGAGCATCTGCTTGCGAGGACTCGTTGGTGTCGTGCCCAGAGATGAACTTTCCCGTTTCAATTTGGACTGTTCAGCTTCGTCATGAACTGATTGAAGGGATCGGCGTTGGGCAGTGTGCGCCTGCTATGGTGTAAAAGCTATTTCTGGTTGCGAGAGATAGGGAGATCGATGTGACGAAGGCGGTTATGACGGAAAACATACTTGTAACGGGCGGGGCGGGATTCATTGGGTCCAATTTTGTGTTGGACTGGATCGCGGCTGGGCTCGGCCCGGTGGTGAATCTAGATGCTCTGACCTATGCGGGAAATCCGGAGAATTTGGCGACTTTGGAGGGCGATCCGGCCTATACGTTCGTGCATGGCAACATCTGCGACGCCGCGCTGGTGGAGCGTCTGCTCGCGGAGTACCGGCCCAGGGCAGTGGTGCACTTCGCGGCGGAGAGTCATGTGGACCGGTCGATTGTCGGACCGGAGGCCTTCCTTAAGACGAATATCGATGGGACGTTTACGCTGCTTCGTGCAGCGCGCAGCTACTATGACGGGTTGGTTGGGGAAGAGCGCGAGCGGTTCCGGTTTCTGCATGTGTCGACCGATGAGGTCTATGGGACGTTGACGCCAGAGGCTCCTGCCTTCCATGAGGAGACGCCCTATGCGCCGAACTCGCCCTATGCGGCTTCGAAGGCTGCGAGCGATCACCTGGTGCGGGCCTGGGTGCATACCTATGGGCTGCCGGCCGTTGTGACGAACTGCTCCAACAACTACGGGCCATACCAGTTTCCAGAGAAGCTGATCCCGCTGATGATCTCGAATGCCCTGGAGGGCAAGGGACTGCCGGTGTACGGAGATGGAAAGCAGGTTCGGGACTGGCTCTACGTCGGCGACCATGCCAGTGCGTTGCGTGTGGTGCTGGAGCGCGGCCGGATCGGCGAGACCTACAACGTGGGCGGCGGAAACCAGCGGACCAATCTTGAGGTTGTGACGACGCTATGTGAGCTGCTGGATGAGTTAGTACCGCAGTCGAAGTTTCGTCCGCACCAGCAGTTGGTGAAGTACGTCACCGACCGTCCAGGCCATGACCGGCGGTATGCCATCGATGCTCGCAAGCTGGAGGGCGAGCTTGGGTGGCGCGCGCAGGAGAGCTTCGAGACAGGCTTGAGGAAGACGGTGGAGTGGTATCTCGCCAATGCAGCCTGGGTGGCGGACGTGACGAGCGGCGCATATCAGCAGTGGTTGACCAAGAACTATGCCGCGCGAACGACCTTGGCGGCGGGAGAGGGAGCACGATGAAGGGAATTATTCTGGCCGGAGGCTCGGGAACACGGCTGCATCCGGTGACACAGGCGGTGAGCAAGCAGTTGCTGCCGGTGTACGACAAGCCGATGATCTACTACCCACTGTCGGTGCTGATGCTGGCGGGGATACAGGAGATCCTGATCATCTCGACGCCTGAAGATACGCCCCGATTCGAGCAGTTGCTAGGTACGGGGAAGCAGTGGGGTCTGTCGCTTCAGTACGCCGTGCAGCCCTCTCCGGACGGCCTGGCGCAGGCGTTTCTGATTGGCAAGGATTTTCTTGCGGGCGAGGGATGCTGTCTGGTGCTGGGAGACAACATCTTCTATGGTCATGACTTTGCCAAGGCGCTTCGCGCAGCTTCGGAGAGCGGCGAGGGCGCGACCGTCTTTGCGTATCCGGTGCTGGATCCAGAGCGGTATGGAGTGGTGGAGTTCGATGCGGAGCGTCGTGCGATCTCGATCGAGGAGAAGCCCACTAAGCCGAAGTCGCGCTATGCAGTGACCGGAGTCTATTTCTACGATGCGCAGGTGGTTAGCGTGGCGGAGAGTCTTAAGCCCTCTCCACGAGGGGAATTGGAGATCACGGACGTCAATAAGTGGTATCTGGAGCGCGGACAGTTGAGGACAGAGCTGCTGGGACGCGGGATCGCCTGGCTGGATACGGGGACGCATGACTCGCTGCTGGAGGCTTCCATGTTCATCCAGACGATCGAAAAGAGACAGGGGCTGAAGGTGGCTTGTCCGGAGGAGATCGCGTTTCGCCTCGGCTATATCAGCGCGGACGAGTTGCGGGCGCTGGCGGGCAAGATAGCCAAGAGCACCTACGGACAGTATCTGCAGCGCCTGCTGGAAGAGACGGTCTATTGATGGCAGCAGCGATGACGGAACGTATCTTGTTGACCGGAGCCTCCGGGCAGGTGGGCGGCGAACTCGTCGGAACGCTCGCTCCCTTGGGAGAGGTCGTCGCGCCGGGACGAGGAGTGGTGGACCTTGCGGACTCTGAGGGAGACTTCCGGTCGCTGCGGGAGATGATCCAGACGATAAGGCCTCGCTGGATCGTCAATCCGGCCGCCTATACTGCGGTGGATAAAGCAGAGAGCGAACCGGAGGTCGCGTATGCGATCAATCGCGATGCCGTAAGGGCGATCGGAGAAGAGGCGCAGAAGATCGGCGCCAGCGTCCTCCACTTCTCGACGGACTATGTGTTCGATGGCCTGGGCAGCGAGCCCTACCTGGAGACGGATACTCCCGGGCCTATGAGCGTCTACGGGAAGAGCAAGCTCGCCGGGGAGGTAGCGCTTGCCGAGAGCGGTGCGGCTCACATCGTCTTTCGGACCAGTTGGGTCTACGGGGGACGAAGCAAGAACTTTCTGCTGACGATTCTGAAGCTGGCACGGGAACGGGAGACGGTGCGGGTGGTTGGAGATCAATATGGCGCTCCAACGTGGAGCAGGGATCTGGCGGCGGTGACCGCAGCTGTGATGCAGCGTTGTGAGGCGGATGCGGGGAAGGGATCTCTGAGCGACACGGTGGCTCGTGCAGGTGGGATTTATCACGCAAGTGGAGCTGGGGTCACGACTTGGCATGGATTTGCTGCGGAGGCCGTCCGGCAGCAGAGAGAACGTGAGCCTGGAGTAAAACTGGCCGAGATTGAGGCCATCACCACGGCAGAATACCCTACGCCCGCGAGACGGCCCGAGAATTCGCGGTTAAATTGCAATAAGCTGGCCGATCGCTTCGGGTGGAAGATGATGGCCTGGCAGGATTCTTTACATAAAGTGCTAGCGGAGATCTGAGGGAGAATGACTCCGATTTCTTACTCCGAGGCTCCCTCCCTTTGGAGGGAGAGATTATGCGTCGAGTGGCGGGAGGTCGGCGGCGGTGAAGAGGGTGCCGACGGCATCCTTGGGGCTGACGGATGGAGTGAGTCCGTCCAGGGCCTCCAGAGGCCAGGAGATGTTGAGGGTGGGGTCGTTCCAAAGGATGCAGCGCTCCCCGGGTGGGTGGTAGAGGTCGGTCGTCTTGTAGAGGACTTCGGCGGTGTCGGAGAGGACGAGGAAGCCGTGGGCGAAGCCTTCGGGGATCCAGAGGAGTTGGAGAGGATCTGACTTGAGGTGAAAACCTTCCCATTTGCCGAAGTCGGGGGAGCTGGGCCGGAGGTCGACGGCGACGTCCCAGATGTGACCGGAGAGGACGCGGACGAGCTTTCCCTGGGGTTTACCGAGCTGGTAGTGAAGGCCGCGGAGGACGCCTTTGGTCGAGAAGGACTGGTTATCCTGGACGAAATGGGTCGGGAGGTGTTGATCTGCGAATTTCACTTGGTTGTAAACTTCCGCAAACCAACCGCGACTATCTCCGAATCGTTGGGGTTCCACTAATTGGAGATCTCGGATGGTGGTGTTCTTTACCTTCATAGAGATAGTGTAGCGAATCCGTCCGGAATTCCTGTATTCTCCTCCCTGGTAAGAAGTCCCATTAGTCACTTTGGTACTGAAAGCTCGAAGAAATGGTTGTCTGTGAAAGGTTAAGGTTACCTAAGGAATACAAACGGGTAAACTAATCGGGTTGAGCAACTGTGGTTGAACTTCTCTCGTCCCAATCTGATACAGGAAGATGAGAGATACGAGGACACGCATATCGGGCCATCAAGAGTCCGTCCATCGGTTGGAGAGGGGCAACGAAAGCCTAAAACTCGCCGGATGGCGTTTAAGGAGAACACCGGAGGCGCGGACGTTTCGCAGTTGCGAGTTGCGAGACGGAGTGAAGGAAGCAATCCGCCAGACAGTTCAAGCAGGAGAAACCGCACGGCGGACTCGTCCCACAGCCGGGACAGAGATGCGACGGGCAGAGACTGGACAGAGATTTTGGTTGAATATCAATCTCCCGAGTCACGGGTAGTGGCCATAGAAGGTTCATATTCGTACACGGAGCCCTTGGGACGACCTTATTCGCGGTCTTACCGTTCAAACCGTTTGCCGTCGAGATTTTTCCGCTACCGAGTGGTAAAGCGAACCCTCGATATCGTTCTGGTGCTGGCGCTGACTCCCATACTGTTGCCGCTGATGCTTCTTCTCTCGGGCGTGGTGTGGATGAGCTCTCCAGGACCGATCTTCTACTCGCATCGGCGTATTCGGCGTAACGGTGAGTTCTTCTCGATGTGGAAGTTCCGCACGATGTGCCAGAACTCGGCTGAGGTTCTGGAGCACTATCTTGCGAGTCATCCCGAGGCGCGGGCAGAGTGGAACAAATCGCATAAGTTGAAGCATGATCCTCGCGTTACGCGAGTGGGATCGTTTATGCGGCGATACAGTCTCGATGAGATTCCGCAGATGTGGAACGTCATTACCGGACAGATGAGCCTGGTTGGACCTCGGCCGATTGTGGCTGCCGAGGTGGAAAAGTATGGCGATTGCTTCGGTTGCTACTGCCGTGTAAAGCCCGGACTCACGGGACTTTGGCAGGTCTCCGGACGGAGCAAGCTGACTTACGATGAGCGCGTGGCTTTGGACTGCGAGTATGTCGAGCGATGGTCGCTAACGCGCGACTTTGTGATCTTGTCGAAGACTTTTATGTCGGTTGTGAACCAGGATGGGGCTTACTAGCCTCGCTAGTCCTTGCGGTCTGAATAGGAATGATCGGCATCTGGACTCCAGATGCCGATTTCGTTTATGGCGTTAGAGCTTGAGAGCCTCGATCGCTGCTCCTACGCGTAGCATTGTTGCCTCGTCGAAGTGCTTTCCCATGACCTGAACGCCGATCGGCAGTCCTTTGGTGGTTTCGCCGCAGGGGATGCTTGCTCCGCAGATTCCGGCCAGACTTGCGGCGACGGAGTAGATGTCTTCCAGGTACATCTTCACTGGATCGTCTGTCTTTTCGCCTAATTTGAAGGCTGGGGTCGGGGTCACGGGCGATACGATTACGTCTACCTCCTCGAAGGCCGCGAGGAAGTCGCGTGTCAGCAGGGTTCGAACCTGCTGGGCTTTGCGGTAGTAGGCGTCGTAGTATCCGGCGCTGAGCGCGTAGGTTCCCAGGAGGATTCGCCGCTTTACTTCGGCGCCGAAGCCTTCGTCGCGGGTCTTGCGGTACATCGCGGAGAGAGTGTTTGCTTCCTGCGCTCTGAGACCAAAGCGGACGCCGTCGAACCGCGACAGATTTGATGAGGCCTCTGCGGTGGCGATGACGTAGTAGGTCGGGACTGCATACTTGGTGTGGGGCAGGCTTACTGGTTTGACTACGCATCCGGCGGCGCGGAGTCCGTCTAGAACCCGCTCGATGGCGGCGCGTATCTCCTCGTCCAGACCTTCCCCGAAGTATTCGGCTGGTACGCCTACTTTCAGGCCCGCGACTGGTTTTTCCAATGCGGCGACGTATCCGTCGACGGGACGGTCTGAGGCGGTGGCGTCTCGTCCGTCGGGTCCGGCGAGGACCTCCAGCATGGTTGCGGCGTCTTTTACGGTCCGTGTGAAGGGTCCTACGCGGTCCAGCGAGGATGCAAATGCGATCAGACCGAAGCGGCTTATCCGTCCGTAGGTGGGGAGTACGCCGACCACCCCGCAGAATGCCGCAGGTTGGCGGATCGATCCGCCGGTATCTGTTCCCAATGTCGCTACTGCAAATCCTGCGGCGACTGCCGCGGCGCTTCCGCCGCTGGATCCGCCGGGGACGCGGTCCAGGGCGCGGGGGTTTTTTACCGGTCCGTAGGCTGAGTTCTCGTTCGAGCTTCCCATGGCGAACTCGTCGCAGTTCAGCTTGCCTAGCAGGACGGCTCCTGCTGCTTCCAGTTTCGCGACCGATGTTGCGTCGTAGGGCGGCATGTAGCCCTTGAGGATCGCCGACCCTGCGGTTGCCGGGGAGCCGGTCATGGTCAGGACGTCCTTGATTCCGATGGGGACTCCTGCGAGAGGTCCTAGTGGGTCGCCCTTGGCTACGGCTGCATCCACTCGTTCTGCCTGTGCGAGGGCTCGCTCGCGGCTCAGGGCCAGAAAGCTGTTGATTCCCTTGGCAGCCGGATTCTGGGGGCCTTCTGGCCCGTCCTCGGCGGCGATGCGGGCGTAGTGCTGTTCTGCGAGTGCTGTCGCGGTTGTCTTTCCACCCACCAGTTCCGCACGAACCGCGTCCATATCCAACGTCAACAAGTCCAAACCCATCTCCTTCAAAACTCCTATTTGCTCACGCTGGCTTTATCGTTCAATGACCTTCGGCACCTTGAAGAAGCGGCCGTCCGTCTCAGGGGCCGCTGCCATTACCAGGCTGCGGTCCAGGGAGGGCCGAATCTGGTCGATGCGAAGCGATTCGCCGTGCTCCTGCGCCTGTAGTCCGAGCACTTCGCCTACCTGGGCCATCGCGGGGACGCCGGTGGTGTCGAGCTCGTTCAGCTCGGCGATGTAGCCGAGGACGGCGTTCAGGTCGCGCTGCATGCGCGGCTCTTCGTCTGGGGTCAGCTCGAGGTTTGCCAGCTCTGCGACTCGCCGGACGTCTTCCAGCGTTACTGCACTTTCACTCATATCCGCTCCTGTTGCGTTACCGCGATGCCGAATTTTTTAGGCTGGGCCGGACCTGCCGGCCTCCGCATTCTGCCTTGCAAAACTCTTTACCTCGAAGTGTATCCCGGTGACTGCTACCGCTGCGATCTTGGCTAGCTCCCGCCGGAGGACTTCGCTCATGGAGCGCATCTGCTGGAGCCATGCGGCGTCTGTCACCATGATTCGCACGAGTCCGTCTTCGTATCCCACTACCTCGCCGTGCCCTGCCATTGCGGAGCCGCAGGCGACCGGCCAGGCGGCTGCGAGGCGGTCGATTGCCTCCAGGGCTTCCAGGCTTCTCCCCAGGGATCCTCGTAGTAGTCCTCGCATTCCCTCCATCGGTCCCCCCTCCCCCCTTGGCTGGGCGCAACCCGTTTGTTTTGTTTCGCTTACGTGGGTTGATCGGCTGCAAGCTGTTCATTCTGGATGGGTTATGTCCAAATTCGTGACTCAGCTTGAGTTAGGTGGTTTTCTTTTCTTTCGTTCGGTTCTTTCTCTCTATGGTTCTATTTTATGGGATGGACCGTAACTAAAGTGCCACTTGGGTGGAGGATATTTTTCTGGCGTAAGTGGTTCTTGCTGGGAGCTTTAGATTAAGGGTGGACCTTTGCAAAGTGCTGTTTAGGGGTTGACAGCCTTGCGGAGGGGGCGAGGGTTGAGGCAGCGTCATTGACGCTGGTGAGGCATGCAAGGAAGACACCGTTAGGAAACTGGCTCGTCGATTTCTCGTCTACTCGTCGACTGGAAATTTCCATCTAGACAAAGCAAACGACACGCACACCAACGCAAAGACGAGCCAGGGAATAAAGCTAATTCCGGAAGCTCGAGGACTGCCGAATATCACGTCGTATTTGGACGTTACGCCCGCGAGCATTCCTATCAGGACATAACAAACAAATGAGATAAACCCTTGGATTCGTGAGACACATACAAACACCACGAGCGGAAGAATGAGGAGTGGGTAAAAGACCAGGTAGGCTTCATCAACGCTTGTTATGCTGGCGCCAAAGCTCATCGCCATGAGCCATATAGCTTCATAAGCCGCCGCTACAAGCACCGCAAGGCCCAAGACGGAGTATTCGGGAACTCGATAAGCGTTTAGCGGCATGCGTATGCACTCCCCGGAGTGGAGTTCAAATCAGTTGGCGATTGATTGAAATCCTACAGGCCAACGGCTGCATCGATAGAACGTTCGTTGTCCTTGGGTGGGTTGGGTTGAGCAAACGACTAGAACAAGCAACAGCAAGTGCAACCGCGGGTCCTTCGACTGCGTAACTCGCGGTGAAGCTGCGAGTTACTTCGCTCAGGATGACAAATTTGTGGGGGTATTGTCGTGAAGGCGTTTGTGGCTTGGGAAGGTTATGGTTCCCACCATTGATTGAGGCGGGAGCCTGGATTTGTGACGGGGGGAGAGTGGAGATCCCACCCTTCGCGAGAGACAAAGACGCGAAGGATGGGGCACCCGGGCTTTGTTGGGTCACGAGAACAAACGGCGGCGTTGGGTTGAATGACGTTTGTTCAATTTGGAGAGATGAGGTTGGGGAAGGAGTGCGGTCGTGCTTCGCACGATACCCCACCCTATTTGCGATGAGACTGCAAAAAGGATGAGGCACCCGCGTTGTGCTGCTCCGTTTAGGCAGTTGCTATTTGGGTTGGGGGGTTCTTGGGGGTGGGGGTTTCTGGGGGTCGGCGGTTGGGGTTGGATCTGAGCTGTTGGTTGGAGTGGCTGGGATGTTGTTGTCTGGGGTGGCTTTGTTGTTGGTGATGTCTTCGCCGTTATAGATGATCTTGCTGGTGGCGCGGAAGCGTTTGTAGTCGGAGTATTTGACGATGGTCCGGATGTGGACGTCCTGGGCCATGGCGCCTTGCTGGGCGGCGAAGTGGAGGTTGCCCTCGGCCTTGGTGTAGGTGGGGAACCAGAACTGTCCGTCAATCTGCTCGTAGTAGGTGGTGAAGGGCGGAGAGAGGTCTTCGTGGCCCTTACGCATGTCCTGGGGGACGGTCTTGCCGTTGACGAGGACGATCTGGAAGTCCTGCTGGTCGACCCAGACCTTGCCCTGGAAGTAGCGTTTGCCTTTGACGAGGGTCTTGGGGCCGGCGGAGAAGACGTAGGTATCGAGCTCATCGACCTTCTGGCGGCCGAGGTAGGCGACGTCGTACTGGGGCAGGTCTTCGGTGGTGAGGACGAAGGGGAGGCGGTGCTCGATCTCGTCGAAGTCGCCGGGGGACATCATGACGCGTTCGAGGCTGTTCTGGGGGGCGAAGACGACGCGCTCTTCGCGTTTGCCGTCGCGGTTGAAGGTGATGTCGGTGACCTGCTGGTACTCGCCGTCGGGACGGTTGGTGTCTTCGGCGAGGGTCTGAACTTTGACGGACTGGCGGAAGACGTAGTTCTGGCGGGCCTGGTTGAAGACGGATTCCCGGGCGGCGAACTTCTGGATGATCTGATCGGGGGTCAGGTTGGCGGGCGGGGTGGGGTCGAGGGGGCCGAAGCCGGCGGGGTCGTCGGAGGAAGAATCTACCGCTTCTGTGGGGGAATTTGCGGTCGCGGCGAATGTCGGAGCGGAGGCAGCCGATAGAACCAGCAGGATCACCAGAGTGGCACTCAAGAGGCTAGTGGGAATGACGGTCGCAGTGTTGGGGTTTTTCATAATGCGAGAGCTCCTGAGTGGCGGGGACGCTTTGCAGCGCGGTTGGTGGCTGATGACGTTGCGGAACCCGTCTCCTCTTAAAGAATAGACGCGTTAAACAGTAGACGCGGTTGAAGGAGATTTGGGGATGTATGCAGGGTTGGGAGGGGGCGAAGGTTGGACCGTGCCACGCGAGCTGGCGGCGGTAGCAGCTCTATGTGGGCTGGCGACGACCGGATGGGCGGTGCGGCGGGGGCGGTCGCTGATGGCGGCGGTGCGGCTGGACCGGCGGGTGAAGGCGGAGTTGGAGGCCTATGCGCGGCTGGATGCGCGGATCTCCTCGTCTGGCGAGGTGCGGGATTTATGCAAGCGGGTGTGCCGGACGGTGGCGGCGGTGAGCGTGTTTCGCCGGGTGGCGATGCTGGTGAGCGATGAAGAGGGACGGCTGGTGGTGACGGGGAGTCTGGGGCTGGACGACCTGATGGTGGAGGCGCTGGACGGCTGGGGTGAGCGGACCATGCGGGTTGGGCCACGGCTGCGGCAGGAGTCGACTGGGGAGGGAGAGGGTCGGAAGGGAAGGAACGCCGGGGCTCGTTTTCGGTCGGAGACGCAGGGGGCGGCGAAGGCATGGACGCGGAGCCTTGTGGTGAGGCTGGAGCTGGGACAAGGCGAGACGGAGTTGTCCATGGGCCAGCCGTGGTTCTCGGAGATGCGAATAATTCCGCTGTGGACGACGGCGGGGAGCATGGTGGGAGCGATTGCGGTCTGTGGTCTGGCCCAAGGGGGACCGGTGGGGGCGGAGGAGACGGGACCGTTGGAGGATCTGGCGGTCAAGCTGGCGCGGGCGCTCGAGAGTGTGGAGCTGATGGAGCGGTTGTCGCGGGCGGAGAGGCTGGCGGGGCTGGGGCAGCTTGCGGGTGGGATAGCCCGTGCGATGAATCATCCGCTTACGGAGGTGCTGGGATACGCGGAGCTGATCGCAGAGATGAGCCGAGACAGGCGAGTGCAGGAGAACGCGAACACGATTGCGCGGGAGGCGACACGGATGCGGCAGGCGGTGCAGGGTCTGTTGGATCTTTGGGAGCCGGTTCCGCTGGCCGATGAGGCGGTGAGCATGGCGGTGTTGGCGCGGCAGGTGGCGGCAGCATGCGAGGACAATCTGGCGGCGCGTGGGGTTCGGATGGTGGTGGAGGCGAGCGAGGAGGCCAGTGCGGTCGTACGGGGCAGGCGGGACCGGCTGAGGTTGATGCTGGAGCATCTGCTGCACAATGCGGCGCAGGCGATCGTGAAGACTTCGGCTGGTCTGGGGTATGGGCGGGAAGATGCGATACGGGTGACGGTGCGGCAGGGTGAGCGGGGCGTCCAGGTGATTGTGAGCGATACGGGGCCGGGATTCGCGGAGCCGGCGAGGGTCTTCGACCCGTTTTATACGACGCAGCATCCGGGTCAGGGAGCTGGTTTGGGGTTGAGCGTCTGCTACGGGATTGTGAGAGAGCATCACGGGGAGATTAGTGCGTTCAATATGCATCCGCACGGCGCGGCGGTGGTGGTGGAGCTGCCGGTGGAGGTGGCGGGGAGGGCATCAGAGGAGGTCGAGGAGGAGACGCGGCTGGGGCGGCGGTAATTTCTTTGCGCAGCGGGAGGCGTTTTTGCGATGCTTTCCGCCAGGGCCTTTTTGCCAAATGCAGATGGGATTAGACTTTCGGCATGAAGATCCGTGTCTTTTTCTTGTGTGTTGCGGTGGCGGGGTTGGGTTATAGGGCTGGTTGGGGGCAGGGCGCGGCTGGGGCGCGGGACGCCGGCAAGAGGCCGATGACGTTTGAGGATCTGCAGAAGATGCGGCGGGTGAGCGATCCGCAGGTGTCGCCGAGTGGCAAGTGGGTGATGTTCTCGGTGACGGAGGTGTCGCTAGAGAAGAATACGAAGGTCAATCACCTTTGGGTAGTGCCGGTTCGAGGGGGCGCGGAGGTGCAGGTGACCTCCGGAGAGGGGGAGTCGAACGGGCGGTTCTCGCCGGATGGCAGGTCGGTCTCGTGGACGGCGGGGGATCAGATTGTGGTGGCGCACTGGGATGAGGCCGCGGGCAAGCCAGGGGCAGGTCTGACGCTGACGCAGGTGAGCACGGGCGCGGATGGGGCGATCTGGTCGCCTGACTCGAAGCGGCTGCTGTTTGTCTCGAGCGTGTATCCAGAGTGCTCGGACAAATGGAGCTGGGCGGAGGAGAATGCGTGCAACAAGGCCAAGGATGATGCGGCGGCGAAGAGTCCGGTGAAGGCGCAGGTATGGGACCATCTGCTGTTCCGGCATTGGGATCACTTTACGGGGCAGAAGCGGAGCCATGTGATGGTGGTGGATGCGACCTATGGGGCTTCGGTGCGGGATCTGACTCCGGCGAAGGTGGTGGGGGATGCGGAGACGCCTACCTTCACGGTGGGTGGACCGCTGGGGTATGCGTGGGCTCCGGACTCGAAGGAGATTGCTTATGTGACGAATCTGGACCCGGTTCCGGCGGCTTCTACGAATAACGATGTGTTTATGCTGCGGCTGGATGAGCAAGGGGCGAAGGCGGTGAAGGTCTCGACCTCGCCGGGAAGCGACGATGCACCGGCCTATTCGCCGGATGGGAAGTGGCTGGCGTTTCGGACGCAGGCGAAGGCGGGGTATGAGAGCGATCGGTTTCGGCTGGCGATCTATGACCGCAAGGAGGGGACGGTTCGAGAGCTTGACTTGAGCCAGGAGGACTCTTCCAGGTCGGGGAAGCCGGTGGAGGTCGATCTCGATCGTTGGGTGGATGAGTTCTTTTGGTCGCACGATGCGCAGAGGATCTTCTTTGTGGCGGGAGACCGGGGCGAGGAGGTTATCTACGGACTGAACTTCAGCAGTGAGGAACTGCATCGATTTGGAAGGACTCCGGGAGTGTGGGGCAGCCTGGTGCAGGCCGGTCTTGAGTACAAGCTGGTGGGAACGCTGACTCGGGTGGATCAGCCGACGGAGATTGCGCTGGCCGATCTGCAGAAGATGGATGATGGCCCGGCTGCGGCGGTTTTGAGTCCGAGCAAAGCTGGTGTGGGCAAGGCTAGTGCGAGGAGAGCTGGTGCGAACAGGGCGGGTGCGGCCAAGGTTGTCAGCCCGCGGAGTGGCGCGGATCTGCGCGTCGAGAGTGAACCGGAGCCTCCGATTTTTCTGACTCATCTTAATGACGCGGTCCTGGCGTCTTTGGAGCTGACGCGGCTTGAGTCGTATTGGTTCACCGCGGCGGATGGAGTGAAGGTGGAGGGGTTTGTGTTGAGGCCTCCGAAGTTCGATGAGACGAAGACGTATCCGGTGAAGTTCCTGATTCATGGAGGGCCGGAGAGTGCGTGGGAGAATGCCTGGAGCTACCGGTGGAATCTAGAGCTGATGGCGGCGAGCGGATATGTGGTGGTGATGGTGAATCCGCGAGGGTCGACGGGGTATGGGCAGGCGTTTATCGATGGGATCAATGGCGATTGGGGTGGCAAGCCTTATCTCGATCTGATGAAGGGCCTGGATGCGGCGGAGGCGAAGTATCCGTTTCTCGACAAGACGCGGGAGTGTGCACTGGGGGCCAGCTATGGCGGGTTTATGGCGAACTGGGTGCTGACGCATACGAACCGCTTCCAATGCATCGTGACGCACGATGGGATGTTCGATCCGGCTTCGGCGTATGGGACGACGGAAGAGCTGTGGTTCAACGAGTGGGAGTTCCGGAGGCCGAAGGATACGAAGCCGGCGCAGCCGTGGAGGTACGATGCTTTGCCTGTTGCCGAGGATCCGTTCCGGAGGTGGTCGCCGATGCTTTCGATCCAGAAGGCGAAGACTCCTACGCTGGTGATTCATTCGCAGAAGGACTACAGGTTGGATGTTTCGGAGGGTCTGCAGTTATTTACGGCGCTGCAGCGGCTGGGGGTTCCTAGCAGGATGCTTTACTTTCCGGATGAGGGGCATTGGATCTTGAAGCCGCAGAACTCGCAGCTCTGGTATGAGACGGTGGGGGATTGGTGCGATCGCTGGACGAAGAGTGGCAAGTACGCGGAAGGAATGAAGTAGCGATGGCGTTTGCGAGGCCTAAGAAGCGGGAGCCGGTGGGGGAGGCTGGGTTGTTCGACTATGCCGTGGGGGTGCTGGCGCGGCGGATGCGGACGGTTCGGGATCTGCGGCGGTTGATGCGGAATCGTGCGGAGGAGGGTGAAGCGGGCGAGCGGGCGATGGATGCGGTGTGTGTCCGGCTGAAGGATCTGGGATACCTGAGCGATACGCGGTTCGCGGCGGACTATACGCGGCTGCGCAAGGAGAACGAGAAGTTCGGACGGAGGCGGGTGCAGCAGGACCTGATGCAGAAGGGTGTGCAGAAGGAGCTGATCGCCACGACGCTGGCGAAGGCCTACGACGAGGTGGATGAGGTGGGGCTGGCGCGGGAATATGTGGCTCGGAAGCGGATGAAGAAGCCGAGTGGTGTGAACGCTCAGAAGGAGACGGCCCGGGTGATGGGGCGGCTGATGCGGGCGGGGTTCTCTTCGAGCACGATTTATAAGGTGCTGCGGGAGTGGGATCTGCCGGAGGAGGCGATGCCTGTGGAGGGTGGGGCGGATTCGGATAGTTATGCGGAGCGGGATGAGGATCTGCCGGAGTTTTAGGTGTTGGGTGATGGGGGGGCGGGAGTTGTGTTCTCCATCCATTGGCTCTCTCGGGATGGGACACCTTGAGCGTTTGGGGTTTGGATAGGAGTGCGGTCGTGCTTTCGCACGATACCCCACCCTATTTGCGATGAAGCTGCAAAAAGGGTGGGGCACCCGTTTTTGTGGTCTTCCCTTGGGATTTTGTGGGTGTGGTGGGGTTTGTGGCTTGACAGTGTGGATTGGGGCTGTATAGGTTTCTATCTCAACGTCAGCGGTAACTCTGTCTGGGGCCTGATTTACGGGTCTAGGTCTGATGGTCTATTTTAAGGGCCCGCTTCTCGATAGAGTTTAAGGATGTCTGTTAAGAAAGAGTTGCCGATGAGCTTGGGTCGAAGGTTGAAGCTGGTTGTTACGGATAGTCACTTCCTCGTGCCGTTTGCGGTGCTGCTTGCAGGAATTGCTTTGTTGATCGTGTTGCACTAAAGCCAGGTTCTTGGAGCCAGAGTTTGGGCCAGCGGTTTGGTGCGTCGTGAGACGGATTTTCGAGGAGAGAACGAGATGGGAACTGCGGTACGGGCGGCGGGGAGACAAGCGGGCAAGCAGGGTGGGCGGCAGGCGATCTCGCTGCATGCGCTGGGTGTGATCTGTGGGTTGACGGCGGGGGTGTGGCTGGGTGCGGCGGAGGCTCCGACGAAGCTGGTGAATATTGGGATGTCGCCGTTTGCGGTCTCGCTGTGCATGGTGGCGGGGGTGTTTACGGCGCGGTGGACGTTTCCGACGCTGTTGAAGGGGACCAGCTACGTCTTCGCGGACCTGATGGAGAAGAAGCATCTGGTGGTGTGGGCTCTGCTGGCTGGGGCGTTGTGGGCGGTGGCGAATACGCTGACGGTGTTTGCGATTCGGGATGTGGGGCTGGCGGTAGCGTTTCCGATGTGGAATGCGAATTCGCTGATCGGGCTGTTGTGGGGGCGGGTGCTGTTTCGTGAGTTGCAGGGTGCGGGGCGGAAGACAGTCATCAAGGTGGTGTTTGGGGGCGTTGCGATCGTTGCGGCGGCGGTGATGCTAGGATTCAGCACGCTGCACGATGGCGGCGTGACGACGAAGCATGCGGTGAGCGGGATTCTGGCGGCGCTGGGAGCGAGCCTGATGTGGGGGACGATGTATGTTCCGTACCGGAAGGCTTATATCAGCGGGATGAATCCGCTGTCGTTTGTGACGGCGTTTACGGTGGGCGAGCTGGCGATGGTGTTTGCGCTGGCGGCGGCTTTGGGCGGGGGCACTCATGCTGTGCTGGCGGAGGTGGCGCAGGCGAAGGGTGTGCTGTTCTGGCTGTTCCTGGGCGGGTTTGTGTGGGTGATTGGGGATCTGTTTCAGCAGTTTGCGGCGAAGTATCTGGGGATTGGGCGGGGGATTCCGCTGTCGAATACGAACCAGTTGTGGGGGCTGGCCTGGGGGGCGTTGGTGTTCGGTGAGTTGGCTACGGCGGACAGGGCGCATCGGGTGCTGGTGATTGCGGGGTCGGCGATTATGATCCTGGGGGCGTATGCGATCAGCACGGCGGTGGCGGGGGCACGGGAGAACAGCTCGACCAACGATGCGCTGGCGCGGGAGTGCGACCGCTATGGGTTGGACTATCACCGGACGTTGATGGCGATGGCGGGTGAGGAGTTCGGTGGGCGGAATGAGCGGCGCAGGTGGTGGGACTATGCGATTGTGTTGGC
Organism: Granulicella sp. dw_53; assembly: GCF_018449545.1. Classification (GTDB taxonomy): domain Bacteria; phylum Acidobacteriota; class Terriglobia; order Terriglobales; family Acidobacteriaceae; genus Edaphobacter. The sequence continues at coordinate 182,157 of NZ_JAAVUR010000007.1, forward strand.
CGCCACGGCAGTGTTTGTGTGGCTGGGGTTGAAGGCTACGGTGCCTCCGTTGACGATGGATATGCGCTGGGTTGCGGCGCTGGGGGTGATGTTGGTGGTTAGTCTGGGCTTGGGTGGGTGGAGTCTGTGGCGGCGGACTCGGTTTTCTTAGGGTGGAGGCTTTCGGCTGTGGTTCCTGGGGAAGGAAGGCGGTCGGGCTTTCCCACCCCAACGAGCAAAAGCGCTCGTCGGGGACCCCGGTTCGCCCGATACCCCACCCTATTTGCGATGAGACTGCAAAAAGGATGGGGCACCCGTTTTTGTGGCTGTGAGAGAGCGGAGATCCCACCCTTCGCTAGAGACAGAGGCGCGAAGGATGGGGCACCCGGGCTGTGGTTCCTGGGTTATGTTCCAGGGGTTATGGTTCCCAGGTTGTGGAGGCCCGTGAGTGGGGGCTTACGGTACCATCTTAAGTAGCGGACGCTGAGGAGTTTTCCGATCTCGTGGCCGTCCTCGTGTGAGGATGCGCTGTTTTTGGTTCCAGGTCGCTGTATGAGTCGGGCCCTTCGCTCGAGGTGGGGTTGGGAAGGTTCTGCTGAGGATATTTTGTTTCTGAACCGTCTGCGAAGGGTTACAAGAGATCATCGGTGGATTCCGGAGATCGATGGATTGCGCTTTGTGGCCATCTGCTCCGTTTTTCTTTATCACGTCTTTGGCGAGCTCTCGATTCGCTCCGGACGGGTAATTCTGGTCGAGCCGGGCTATGGGTGGCTGGCGCAGATTCTGAACAACGGGCGGCGCGGGGTGGAGCTGTTCTTCGTGATCAGCGGGCTGATTCTGGCGTTGCCGTTTGCCCGGCACTTTTTGTTGGGAGCAGGGCCGGTCTCGCTGCGGAAGTACTTTATGCGGCGAGTCACACGTCTGGAGCCGCCGTATATCGCCTCGATGATTGTGGCGGTTCTGCTGTTCGGGGTGTATCGGCATGGGCTGCCTCCGGGATATCTTCCGCATGCGCTGGCGAGCCTCTTCTATCAGCACAACCTGGTGTATGGGGAGCTGAGCTGGGTCAATCCGGTGACGTGGAGTCTCGAGGTGGAGATCCAGTTTTATATCGTCGCGCCGATTGTGATGCAGTTCTATCGCATCCGGCGGACGTGGTTGCGCCGGATAGTGCTGCTGGCGTGCATCCTGGGGGTGGAGCTGGCCCAGCCGGCTCATGCTTCGCTGCGAGTTCAAGGGAGCATTTTGTTTTATCTGCAGTACTTCCTGGCGGGGCTCCTGGTGGCGGATGTCTTTGTGCTCGAGCTCAAGGAGATGAGTTCTTCGTGGATTTGGGATTTGGCGGGGGTGTCCGCTCTAGGGGCGATCTTCTGGTTCCAGACGGAGGCGCTGTGGATGAAGATCCTGCTGCCGGTGGCGATTGGGGTCTTATGTCTTGCGGTCATGAAGAGCCATGGTTTGCGGCGGGTGCTTGGGAATCCCTGGGTCGCGGTCGTGGGGGGTATGTGCTATTCGATCTACCTGTTGCACTTCCTGTTGATCGCGGTGCTCTTCAAGGTGACGAGGCACGCTATTTTGCCGGGCCAGATCTTTGTGGTCAACTATGCGATTCAGCTTTTGTTGCTGGCGGTGCCGGTGTTGTTGATGTGTGCTGTCTTCTTTGTGTTGGTGGAGCGGCCCTGCATGGATCCGAACTGGCCCTCGAAGCTTTGGCGTAAGGTTGCGGGGCGGTCTGATGCTGTTGATGTTTTGGATAGCGGTTTGAATGCGGAGTGATTCGGGGAGTGTTTGAAGGGATTTGGTTGGGGCACCCGTAGAGTGTGCTTGGGTTGGAGAGAACAAGAGCTAGAACAGGCAACAGCAAGTGCAACCACAGGTCCTTCGACTGCGCCTCTCGCGGTGAGACTGCGAGAGGCTTCGCTCAGGATGACAAATTTGTGGGGGTTGTTTGTGTTGAGGCGATTGGTCGAACATCAGCTGGTGACTCAGCATTAGCGGGTAGCTGAGCACATTAGCTGGTGACTGAACATTAGCCGGTGACTACGGCGGCTTTCTTGAGGTAGTAGGGGTCGATGTCTACTCCGAATCCGGGGCCGGTGGGGATCTGGATGACTCCTTCGCTGTTGCTGCGGAGGCTGGAGGTGGGGCAGTGGTAGGGGAGGTCTTCGTTGAACTCTTTGAACTCGTGGTATGGGCCTGAGTTGGGGATGGCCGAGATGAAGTGCATCATGTAGACGTAGCCGAGGCCGCTGGCGGAGATGTGCGGGATGCACTGTTTGCCGAGGGCGTGGGCCATGCGGGCGACCTGCATGCAGCGGATCATGCCGCCGAAGTAGAACATGTCCTGCTGGACGATGGAGAGGCCGCCGTTGGCGATGAGCCAGCGGAAGTTGTGGGTGCTGGGCTCCTGCTCGCCGCCGGCGATGGGGATCTCGAGGGCATCGGCGACCTGGCGGGTCTCTTCGTACCAGTCGAAGGGGCAGGGCTCTTCGTAAAAGGCGTATTTGTACTGCTGCATGAGCTTGCCGATGGGGATGGCTTCGGCGGCGGTGTAGGAGCCGTTGGCGTCGGCGGAGATGACCATCTGGTCGCCGAAGGTCTTGCGGACGAGGGGGATGAGTTTTTCGCTGCGGCCCTTGGGGAACTCGGGGTGGGACATGCGGCCGCCGAGTTTGAACTTGATGGCCTTGGCGTTGGAGATGGCGACGTCGCGCTTGAGGTGGTCGATGGTCTCTTCGGCGGAGATGTCGCGCTCGCCGTTGGCCTGGTAGACGGCGATCTTCTGGTTGTAGAGCTTGTCGCTGATGAGGTGGCCGATGGGGCGCTTGGACATCTTGCCGAACATGTCGAGGATGGCGAACTCGAGGGTGGCGATGGGGACCCAGATGGCGAGGCTCTGGGCTTTGTAGTTGTTCTCGTAGACGGTGACGGCGGGGATGAGGTCTTCGATGTCGCGGGCGTCCTTGCCGATGAAGAAGGGTGCGATGTGTTTTACGAACATGGGGTAGAGGACGGCCATGAGCGCGGAGTTGGAGACGGAGATGCCCTCGTGGCCGTCGGTGGAGCGGACGCGGCAGAGGTACTCCTTCTTGTTGCGGAGGAGTTCGATGGTCTGGATGATGACGGGATCGGGGAAGAGGCCGCGCTGGAAGACGGGCTGTTTGAGGACGGCGTCGAGTTTGGCGTAGCGCTCGTTGAGGGTGCCGGGGAGGCCGTGGCGAGGGGCGTTGAGGAACTGGGCTTCGGCGTTGCGGGGGAGGGTGGCGGCGACGGCAGCGGTGGAGAGGACGTTCTGGATGAGGCTGCGGCGGGTGAGGCTCATGCTTGCTCCTGGGTGTGAGGGACGTTGGAGTGGAGAGAGGTTGAGAGCGTGCGTGGGGCAGGAAAAATTTCACTGCAAGTGTAAGGGAGGCGTGGAAGATAAGGCGAGTCCGGGTGTTGACGCGGGGAGAGCGTTCCAACTTGGGCATGCGCTGTAGCTATTGATGGGGAGGAGGTTACTATGGACTGCGACCTTGTGGGATGATGGCACAGGAGTGTGTATGGCGGTTCGGTTGAAGGATATCGCGCGGGATCTTGGAGTATCTGTGGTTACGGTGTCCAAGGTGCTGCGGGGAAACACCGACATCAGCGATGAGACCCGGAAGCGGGTGTTGAAGCGGATGAAGGAGTTGAACTACCAGCCAAACATGATGGCGCGAGGGCTGGCGAGCGGGCGGACGTATACGGTGGGGCTGGTGGTTCCGGACCTGGTGCATCCGTTCTTCGCGGAGTTTGCGAAGGCACTGAGTGGAGCTTTGAGGCCTTCGGACCGGGCGCTGATCCTTGCGTCGTCCGAGGAAGACCCGGAGATCGAGCAGAAGGAGATCCAGACGCTGCTGCGGCGCGGGGTGGATGTTCTGCTGATTGCTTCGTGCCAGGCGCAGCTCAAGAATTTTTACGATATTGGGGACCAGCGGACTCCGTACCTTCTGTTCGACCGGAACTTTCCGCATCTGGCGGCGCACTTTATAGGCTCGGATGACGTGAAGGTGGGCGAGATGGCGACGCGGCATCTGGTGGAGATGGGGCGGAAGAGGATCGCGCATATCGGGGGCAAGAACACCAGCCCGTCACTGGACCGGTTGCGGGGCTTCCGGAAGGTGATGGAGGAGGAACGGCTGCAGGTGCCGGAGGGTTACGTCGCCGTCCGCGAACGGGTGGAAGAGGCGGGCGATGCCGTGGGGTTTGCTGCGATGCAGGAGCTGCTGCGGCTGGAGCCCAGGCCGGATGCGGTCTTCTGCTACAACGACCTGACGGCGGTGGGAGCGATTGAGGCGTTGCTGGCGGCGGGTTTGAAGGTTCCGGAGGATGTGGCGGTGATCGGATGCGGGAACTTCCGGTACGCAAACTATCTGAAGGTGCCGCTGAGCTCGATCGACCATGGGACGGCGGAGCTTGGGCGGATCGCGGGAGAGCTGGCGCTGGACCTCTCGGCGAATCCTGAGCAGCCGCCGCGAAGCGTTCTGCTGGAGCCGAAGTTGGTGGTGCGGCGTTCTACTTTGGGATGATTGCGGGAACTTAGGTAAGAAAAAGAGTTTGAATAAAAAACATTTGCAAGGAATCGTCTTCGCCGAGTATAGTTACCGCTAACGTAAACCGTGGGGGATTTGTCTCTCGCGATAAGGCAGGAAAGAGGAGTCTCCCCGATGGCTACAATCGCAACGCACACACCGCTCAAGGACATGGATGAGTGGGATGAGTTTCTTACCGGACGCTACCAGGAGGGTAAGACGGAGGATCAGTTTCGCCAGTACGACGCGACCGCGAACCCGGGAGTGGCGGAGTTTTACCGGCTGAACCACCAGTACCAGACCTTCGACTATGTGATGGCGAAGGAGAAAGAGTACTTCGGCCTCGACAAGGGGATGAAGTCGATCTGGGAGGCAGCAGAGTTTCTGAACACGCTGGTGGATGACAGCGATCCGGATACGGACCTGACGCAGATCGAACATCTGCTGCAGACGTCGGAGGCGATCCGCAGGGATGGGCATCCGCGGTGGTTCGTATTGACGGGATTCATCCACGATTTAGGCAAGGTGCTTTGCCTGTGGGGCGAGCCGCAGTGGGGTGTAGTCGGGGACACGTTCCCGGTGGGATGCGCTTACTCGAAGGATATCGTTTTTCCTGAGTATTTCGCGGCAAATCCTGATATTCACAATCCGCTGTACCAGACGAAGTATGGCATCTATGAGCCCAACTGCGGGCTGGATAAGGTGCATCTATCGTTCGGGCACGACGGCTATATCGGCGAGGTGATGAAGAACTACATGCCAGAGGAGTCGTTGTATATGCTTCGGTATCACTCGTTCTATGCGGCGCACCGGCATGGGGCGTATCGGCACCTGATGAGCGATCACGACGTCGAGATGCTGGAGTGGGTGAACAAGTTCAATGTGTATGACCTGTACTCGAAGGGTCACACGAAGCCGGATGTGAAGGCGCTGAAGCCTTACTATGACGATCTGTTTGCGGAGTTCTTTCCGGAAAAGATTGCATGGTAAGAGTCGTTTAGCTCCAGGCTCTTTTGCCCCGAACCGCGATGCGGTTCGGGGCTTTTTCTTTGGGTTGAGTCAAGGGATTGGAAGAATTGTTCTTCTAGTTTGCGCTATCCGAAGTGGCGAAATTGAGTAACTCTGTCTTTTACCGTTACTTATCTAACATATTCAGGATTGTCTAGTTAGCGCTACCGTTGCGTATTTTTCTTGACGGTCGTAGGTGGGCGTGCGTAATGTTCTCCCCGAACCTAAGGACGGCCTGAAAGAGCCGTTGAACTGAGCTGGTGACTTCCGGATATGAGCTGTTGCTGCCCGCGATATGGGCGTGAATGGCTCTTGGAGTCGAACAGCGGCTGGCCGGAGTGCTGTGCCGAAGGACTGATATCGACGGAGAGAGATTATGCAAAGTAGAAGAGAGTTGAAGTCTGCAAATGGATCGCGGGTAGTTCGGGATGTGAGGAGTTTTCTGGCAGGGGTGCGTGGATGGATCGTCCTGGGGGTCGCCGTATTGTTGTTGTTCCCTGGTGGACGTCTGAACGCACAGTTTGAGAGCGCGTCGGTGCTGGGATATGTGAGGGACAGCTCGGGAGCGGCGATTCCGAATACGACTGTAACGCTGACGAACACCGCGACCTCGATTGCGCAGAAGGTGACGACGGATGGCGAGGGGAAGTTCGAGTTTTCGAGCATCCAGATCGGGCAGTACGTTGTGGAGACACAGGCCGCGGGGTTTGAGCGGTCGCAGACGCAGCCGTTTACGGTGACGACGAATGCCCGTCAGAGAGTAGACGTGGCGATGAAGACCGGATCAGTAACTGAGACGGTGACGGTCACCGGTTCTGCTACTGCCTTGGAGACGGAGACGAGCTCGCGCGGTCAGGTAATCGCTACACACGAGATCGAGAACCTGCCTTTGAATGGGCGGTCTTATGCGGACCTGGTGCTGCTGGCGCCGGGCGTGCGTAAGTCGACGCTTCAGAATCAGACTGCATCGAGCCGCGAGGCGTCGTTCAACGTGAACGGCCAGCGGTCGGCGTTCAATAACTTTTTGTTGGATGGTTTGGATAACAACAACTACGGCACTTCGAACCAGGGGTTTGCGAACGAGAATATTCCGCCATCGCCGGATGCGGTGAGCGAGTTCCGGGTTGAGACCAATAACTACTCTGCGGAGTATGGGCGGGCTTCGGGTGCGGTGATCAACGTGTCCACTCGTCGTGGCACGAATCAGTTTCATGGCAAGGCTTACGACTATCTGCGGAATACCAGCCTGAATGCGATCGGGCCTTTTGTGCCGGTAGGCAACGTGAAGCAGGTTTTTATTCGTAATCAGTTCGGTGGCACGTTTGGCGGACCGATCTACAAGGACCACACCTTCTTCTTCGCGGACTACGAAGGGTTGCGGCAGATCTTTCGCAACCAGGTCTCAACTGTAACTTTGCCGAATGCGGAGCAACGGAATGGAGTGTTTCTGCTGCATCGCGTGGACGGCACGACAGCTCCTATTCCGCTCTACAACCCGCTGACGGGAACGGCCTATACGACGGGCACTATTCCGGGTACGCCGTTTGGACGGGCGGTGCTGGCGGCGCTGCCGACGAACACGCTTCAGGGTGGTGCGGTGAACAGCGCCACGATCTCGAATAACTACAGCGCTTCGCCGCGTGGAACGATCCAGGACGACAAGGGCGATGGGCGTATCGACCACACGTTCAATGCCAGGTGGAGCTTGTTTGGCCGCTACAGCGAACATCGTGGAACGATCTTCGATCCGCCGACGGTGCTGGGCCGGGCTGGTGGAAACGCGAATGCAAACGTTAAGCTTTTGAACCGGCAGATTGCAGGCGGTACTACCTGGGTGATCTCGCCCAATAAGTTGTTGGATATTCGTTTTGCTTATACGACGAACCAGGGAGCGAAGACGCCGTTTGGGCAGGGCGATCCATCTTTGCTGACGGAGAACGGCATCACGAATGGCATTCCGACCGATCCCAGCATTGTGCGCGATTTGAACGCTCAATCGATCTCGGGCTTTACGCAACTAGGCGCTCAGCCTTCGAGCCCGCAGTTCCAGAACCCCGTCATCTACGACCCCAAGGCGAACTATACGTGGGTGCGTGGGAAGCACTCCATGAAGTTCGGTTATGAGTATGAAGCGGTGAATACGCAGGTGAACGACTTCAATCCCAGCTACGGGCAGGATAACTACAACAGCCTGTATGCGGCAGGACCTTCGGCGACGTTCTTCCCCACATGCTCGACCACGGTTACGACGGGTTGCATTCCAACCGATACGGCGAGCGGAAACTCTGCAGCGACGCAGATTGCCCAGGCGCGGGCGTTGGCTGACTTCCTGTTCGGCAACCGGTCTTCTTACTCGCTGACCAACTTCACGGTCGTCAATCTGCGGCAGCGGTTCAACTACATGTATGTGCAGGACGACATGAAGCTGACGCCTTCGCTGACGTTGAATGTGGGCCTACGCTATGAGCTTGCGACTCCGCAGTGGGAGCGCGATAACAAGCTGGCGAATTTCAATCCTGCGACCAACTCACTGATTCAGGCCAAGGCTGGCAGCGTCTATGACAGGGCTTTGGTGAATATTCCTAAGAAGAACTGGGGACCGCGTTTTGGCTTCTCTTATAGCGCGACGCCTAAGACGGTTCTTCGTGGTGGTTATGGCATCAGCTATACCCAGTACAACCGCGCTGGTGGTGAGAATAACCTGACCTACAACGGGCCGAACGTAGTAAATGCTTCGATCAATAACAACAATTCGACTTATCCCACGGCAACCAGCCGTTGCACTAGTGACACGCAGGATCAGACGCTGTGCTTCCGGCAGACGCAGCAAGGCTATGCTATTGGCTTGACTGCTCCTGCCAACTTCAACCCATCCAAGGTTACTTCACGTTATATTCCTAAGAACTTTGCGACGGGATATGTGCAGAGCTATCACGTTGGCTTCCAGCAGCAGCTTCCGGCCGGCGTGGTATTGGATCTTGCTTACGTCGGAAACAAGGGCACGCACTTACAGGTGCTGGCCGACTATAACCAAGCTACTCCATGCTTAAATGCTGGAGGAGCGGGCTGCGCGGCGTATCAGTCGCGGCGTCCGGTCACGACCTTCGGCGATATTGAGATCGCCTATGGTGGTAACTCCTCGAACTATAACTCGCTGCAGGCGAAGGTAGAGAAGCGGGCAGGTGCTCTGTATGTGCTGGACTCGTTTACTTATAGCCGCGCGTTCGATCTTGCCTCAGGACATCTTGAGACATCGAACAACGATAACTCGCGTGTGAACTTTGCGAATCCGCGCAACGACTATGGCCCGTCGGGATACGATCAACCGCTGAACAACACGACGTCGATCGTGTACGACTTACCTTACGGTCATGGGCGTAAATACGGAGCGCAGTCGAATGCCATCGTCAACCAGGTATTGGGTGGATGGCAGCTTACTGTGATCAACACGATGACAAGCGGTCTGCCGTTCAACCTTACCTATAACTCGTCTTCTACCAATCCGTTGTATACGACGGACCTGGTGACGTTCCGTCCGCAGTTGATTGTGCCGTCCGCCAACATCAAGGCTCCGGCGGCGAATCGCGTCAAGACGGCGACCGCGTTGGGAGGGTATCTGGATATCACCAATCTGAAGGTGCCTTCCGTGGCGTTGGGCAATACCACTCCGTACGGCAATGTGTCGCGTAACAAGCTGCGGTCCTATGCTTATTTCAATACGGATCTGGGAGTGCATAAGCAGTTCGACCTCTGGCGAGAGTCTTCCAAGCTGGAGTTTCGTGCCGAGGCTTTCAACGTGCTGAACCAGGTCAACTACCAGGCTCCGGACGGCAATATCTCCAATGGCAGCTTCGGCTCGATCACTGCGGCTTACCCGGCGCGGCAGATCCAGTTGGCGGCGAAGCTGATCTTCTAGGAGTCGTATTTGCGATGGACGGCGCGACCCTGGATGTTCACAGGGACGCGCCGTTCGCGTTTCCTGTCATGATTGAGTGATGTAGTTCTAGGAGAATTGAGAGATGCGTATGGATCGGCGGCAGTTTGGGGTATTGGGCGCGCAGGCGCTAGTGGCGGCTTCTACACAGCGGGCGTGGAGTGCGATGGCGGCTCCTACTACTGCGGAGCGGTTTCACTTTGCGGTGGTGGCAGATCCGCATGTGATCGATGAGTTCTATGTGAAGGGCACGGAGAACGGCGTTGAGGACAACGAGAGCATTCTGCTGACGGGGGAGCGGCTGGCTTCGGCGCGGGCTCTGATCAACTCGCTACAGCCGAGGATGGAGCAGGTATTTGTGGTGGGAGATTGCTTCCATAACTATCCATCTGCGGACTACGATTTTTACTTCAAGAACAAGACGCGGATCGATATCGCGAAGGAGATGTTCGACGGGTTCAGCGCGCCGGTGCATCTGGGGTTTGGGAACCATGACTACGATGTGCCGCGGGTATCGCGGGAGATGAGCCACCAGTTGTTTGCAGAGAAGCTGAAGGCCAAGCCTTACTCGTCGGTGGACTACAAGGGATTTCGTTTTGTGCACCTGAACAACTTTATGGGTGCGACGTGGGATAAGGGATCGAGCCAGTTCAACAAGGGGATGGGATCGCTGGGCGAGGAGCAGTTGAACTGGTTTGAAGCGCTGATGGCGGAGCGCAAGCCGACGGTGGTCTTCATTCACTATCCGCTGTGGATTGTGAGCCCGACGGAGGTGAAGGACTATGGGCTGCATCCTCTGCTCAAGAAGCATCAGGAGACGATCCAGATGGTGATCGCAGGGCACTGGCACAAGTGGGTGGACTTCGCCCACACGTATGGGCCGCAGCACTATGTCTCGGGGGCGACGCGGTATGACGCGAACGCCTACATGCTCTTCGAGGCGGATGCGAAGGCGCAGAAGCTGCGTTGGATGAACGCGGACCTGGTGGAGTGGTCGACGCACTACAGCAAGCCCTATACAAAGCGGGGATGACCGATCGGGCGGCCGGCGCGCGACTGTCTGGACGTGGAGAGACTGGCGGCTTAGAGTGATTGGTGAATTCAGTACGGCCTTGCGAGGGATCCATGGTATCGAGACGAAGTTTTGTGGGAGCGATGTCGGCTGCTTCGGTGGCGGGGTACGTACGGAGTGCGCTGGGAGTTCCACTGGGGCTAAATCTTGCTGAAGCGGGCGCGGGTGCGAACGATCCGCTGAAGTTCGTGAAGATCGCAATTGGTACGGGCGGGCATGGACACACGTATCCGGGGGCGACGGTGCCGTTCGGCGCGGTGCAGCTGGGGCCGGATACGGGTGCGAGCGACTGGGATCATAGCTCGGGGTATCACTACTCGGATAGCGCGATTCTGGGATTCAGCCATACGCATCTCAGCGGGACGGGCTGCGTCGATCTGCTGGATGTGTTGCTGATGCCCGCTACAGACGACTTCAAGTTCGACCCGCAGGCAAAGGCGGATTCGGCGACGAGCTATCGGTCGAAGTTTTCGCACAGCGATGAGGAGATGGCGCCGGGGTACTACAAGGTCTATCTGCAAGACTCGAAGGTGACGGCGGAGCTTACAACGACGGAGCGGACGGGACTGCATCGATATACATTTCCAAAGTCGGACAAGGCTTGTTTCCTGCTGGATATGGCGCATACCGGACAGCCTGGAGTGGATGCGAGTCGTCCTAACGATCCGATCACACCTGCCGTGCGGTGGGCTTCGGTGAAGGTGATAGGAAACGATACGATCGTCGGCGGACGATGCATGGACGTGTGGGCTAAAGGCAGAGAGATCTACTTTGCGATGAAGTTCTCGAAGCCGTTCAGTTTGGTGGAGATCTATTCGGATGGAAAGCTCGACGCAACGGCGAAGGAGGCGAAGAGCGGATCGGTGCGGTGCGTGGTGCACTTTAAGACGCATGAGAAGGAAGTGGTGCAGGTGAAGACGGGGATCTCAGGCGTGAGCATCGAGGGTGCGACCGCGAACCTGAAGGCGGAGGCTCCGGCGTGGGACTTTGATGGGACTAAGGATGCTGCCGCGGGGCGATGGCGGAAGGAGCTGAGTCGGATCAAGGTTAGCTCTGAGGATACGAGGTCCTTGGAGATATTTTATACGGGGCTGTATCACATGATGGTGGCTCCGACGCTCTTCGATGATGTGGATGGGCAGTATCGCGGAATGGATGGGAAGGTTCATATGCTGGCGAAGGGGACGCATAACTACAGCACCTTCTCGCTGTGGGATACGTACCGGGCGCTGCATCCGATGTTCACGTTGATGGTTCCGGAGCGTGTGCCGGACTTTGTGAACTGCATGATCCGGATGGCGGAGCAGAGTCCGGAGGGTGTGCCAGTGTGGCCGTTGCAGGGACGGGAGACAGGATGCATGGTCGGGTATCACTCGGCTCCGGTGGTGGCGGAGGCGCTGGTGAAGGGCTTCAAGGGCATCGATGCGAAGGCTGCCTATGCGCCGTTTCGCAAGCGCGATATGGAGGATGACTATCGCGGGCTCGCGGCTTACCGGAAGCTGGGATATGTGCCTTGCGATGTGCAGGACGAATCGGCGAGCAAGACGATGGACTATGCGTATGACGACCGTGCTGTCGCGGCGCTGGCGCTGGCTGCGGGTGACGTCGATGCGCATAAGCAGTTGCTGGAGCGGTCGCGCTGCTTTGTGAATCTGTACGACAAGGAGTCGGGGTTCATTCGTCCGAAGTACGCGGATGGAAGCTGGGCGGGGAAGCCGTTCAATCCGAAGGGCATCAATATCTCGGGTAAGTGGCGCGACTATACGGAGGCCAATGCGTGGCAGACGACCTTTCTAGTGCAGCACGATCCGGCTCTGCTGATCGAGACGATGGGTGGCGATGCGGCGTTCGTGAAGAAGCTGGATGAGCTGTTTACGCAGAGCTCGGATCTGCCGCCGGATATGCCGCCCGATGTATCGGGGTTGGTAGGGCAGTATGCGCATGGGAACGAGCCGAATCATCACATTGCGTATCTGTACAACTATGCGGGCGCTCCAGAGAAGACGCAGGCGCGGGTGCGGAGTCTGCTGGAGACGATGTACGACAACAAGCCGGATGGAATGGCGGGGAACGAGGACTGCGGACAGATGTCGGCGTGGTTCGTGATCAGCGCGCTGGGCTTGTATGCGGTCGATCCGGTGAGCGGTGAGTATGACTTTGGGACTCCGCTTTTCGACCGGGTGGAGATGACGGTGGGTGGTGGGAAGAAGCTGCTGGTGGAGGCGAAGCGGCAGTCGGCGAAGTCGGTCTATATCCAGTCGGTGACTTGGAATGGGACGGCTCATGCGGGGCTGCGGATTCCTCATGCAGAGCTGGCGAAGGGTGGGACGCTGGTCTTCCATCTAAGCGACATGCCAACGAAACAGTCTTTGACGCTGAGTTAACGTTGCAGGACGGGAGATTGTGATGGCAGAGAGTCAGTACATCCTGGCGCTGGACCAGGGCACTACGAGTTCGCGGGCGATGGTGATCGATGTGCGCGGCAATATGCTTTCATTGGCGCAGAGGCCGTTTCCGCAAGTGTTTCCGAAGCCCGGCTGGGTGGAGCACTGTCCGGTGGAGATTTGGTCGACGCAGAGCGGCGTCGCCATGGAGGCGCTGACTGCGGCGGATCTCACGGAGCGGGATATCGTCGCGATAGGGATTACGAACCAGCGTGAGACGGCAGTAGTGTGGAACCGGGAGACCGGGGAGCCGGTCTACAACGCGATCGTATGGCAGGATCGGCGGACCGCTGAGTTCTGTGATGCGCTGCGGAGCGATGGTCATGCGGCGACGATTCAGGCGAAGACCGGGTTGCTGCCGGATGCGTACTTTTCAGCGAGCAAGGTGCATTGGATTCTGAAGAACGTCGAAGGTGCGCGGACGCTGGCCGACGCGGGCAAGCTGGCCTTCGGGACGGTGGATAGCTGGCTGATCTGGAAGCTAACGCAAGGCGCGACGCATGTGACCGATGCGACGAACGCCTCACGGACGATGCTCTACAACATCCATACGGGTGAGTGGGATGAAGAACTACTGGAGATCTTTGGCGTGCCGCGCTCGATGTTGCCGGAGGTGGTGGCTTCGAGTGGGCGGTGTGCGGTGACGAGCGGGATCTTGAGTGGGATTCCAATCGCTGGTATCGCCGGAGATCAGCAAGCGGCGCTGTTTGGGCAGATGTGCGTGCAGCCAGGGATGGCGAAGTGCACCTTCGGGACAGGCGCCTTCATGCTGTTGCATACAGGTGAGACGCCGATGAAGTCGAAGAATCAACTGCTGACGACGATTGCGTGGAAGATCGGCGACACGGTGGAGTATGCGCTGGAAGGCAGCATGCTGATGGCTGGTGCTGTGGTGCAGTGGCTGCGGGATGAACTGCAGATCATCCGGACGTCAGCGGAGGTGGAGGAGCTGGCTGCTTCGGTGGATAGCAGCAACGGAGTCGTGCTGGTGCCTGCGTTTGCGGGGCTGGGGGCTCCGCACTGGGATCAGTATGCGCGAGGGGCGATTGTAGGGCTGACGCGAGGGACGACGCGGGCGCATATTGCTCGAGCGGCGCTGGAGGGAGTCGCGTTGCAGGTGAAGGATGTGCTGGAGGCGATGCAGGCGGACTCGGGTCTGCCGCTGGCTCAGTTGCGGGTGGATGGAGGAGCGTCGGCGAATAATCTGTTGATGCAGATTCAGGCGGATGTGCTGGGGATCGATGTGGTGCGGCCGAAGAACGCAGAGTCCACAGTGCTGGGAGCGGCGTATCTCGCAGGTCTGGCTGTGGGATACTGGCCGAATAAGGAAGCGATTGCCAGCCAGTGGCAGGTCGATCGGGTATTCAGGCCGGCGATTGATGCACAGGCGCGGGCTGGCGTGTTGAAGACGTGGCGGCGGGCGCTGGAGCGGGCGAAGGATTGGGAGCAGGGAGCTTGATGGAGCGAGTGGAGGTTCTGCGGCGATTGGGTGAAGGAGGCGCTCCGTGGGATGTGCTGATCCTGGGCGGTGGAGCGACCGGGCTGGGGACCGCGGTGGAGGCGGCTTCGCGCGGGCTGCGGACGGTGTTGGTTGAGCGGTACGACTTCGCGAAGGGGACTTCGAGCCGCAGCACCAAGCTGGTGCATGGCGGCGTGCGCTATCTGGAGCAGATGAATGTGACGCTGGTGCTGGATGCGCTGCGCGAGCGTGGATATATGCTGCGGAACGCTCCGCATCTGGTGCGCAATCTGGGGTTCGTGATTCCTGCTTACGATCTGCTGTCGTTGCCTTACTATGCCTTTGGGTTGAAGGTGTATGAGATGTTGTCGGGCAAGCTGTCGTTGGGGCCTTCGAAGGCGTTGTCGCGGGAGCGGACGATGGAGCTGTTGCCTGGGGTGAAGGCAGATGGGCTGCGCGGCGGAGTGCTGTATCAGGATGGGCAGTTCGACGATGCGCGGTATGCGATTGCGCTGCTGCGGACGTTTCAGGATCTGGGTGGAACGGCGATCAACTACGTCGAAGCGGTTGGGCTGATCGAGAGGGACGGAAAGGTCATTGGAGCGCGTGTGCGCGATGGCGAGAGCGGCGAGGAGTTCGAGCTGGCGGCGAAGGCGGTGATCAATGCGACTGGCGTGTTTACGGAGCAGGTGCTCGGGATGGAAGGCGGCGAGCACGAGCCGCTGCTGACGGTGAGCCAAGGAAGTCACATCGTGCTGCCGCGTGAGTTTCTGCCAGGTAGTTCGGCGTTGATGATTCCGAAGACTTCGGATGGGCGAGTTTTGTTTGCGATTCCGTGGCATGAGGCGGTGATCGTAGGGACGACGGATGAAGGCGTGCCGCGGAGTTCGGTGGAGCCGCGGGCGATGGCGAAGGAGCGGAGTTTCCTGACCGAGTATGTCGGGCGATATATGGGGCGGAGGCCGGAGCCGTCGGAGGTGCGGAGCGTTTGGTCGGGGCTGAGGCCGCTGGTGCGGAAGGGTGGAGGGAAGACCTCCAAGCTGTCGCGGGATCATACGATCCTGGTGTCGAAGGCGGGGATGATTACCGTTACGGGCGGCAAGTGGACGACGTATCGGAAGATGGGTGAGGATGCGATCGATCGTGCTGTTGAGGTGCATGGTCTGCCGAAGAAGAGATCTACTACAGCGGAGATGAGGCTGCATGGGTGGGTTGCGGCTCCGCTGGACGATGCGGGGGAGTGGGAGGCCGTTTATGGAGCGGATCTTCCGGCGTTGCGGGCGCTGATCGCTTCGGATGCGAGGTGGGGTGAGCGGCTTCATCCGCGGTTGCCTTATCGGGTGGGTGAGATAGTATGGGCCGCACGGTTTGAGATGGCTCGGACGGTGGAGGATGTTTTGGCTCGGCGGATGCGGGCGTTGTTTCTGGATGCTCGGGCGGCGATGGAGGCTGCTCCAGTTGTGGCGCGGGTTTTGGCGGAGGAGTTGGGGCGGAGCGATGCGGAGCGGGAGTGGGATCTGGAGCGTTTCTACGGTGTGGCGCGAGGGTATGTGTATGAGGAGAGTTAGAAGTCTATGACCGATCTGTCTTCTGTGTTGTCTCCTGTGGTGGGCGAGTTTATTGGGACGTTTGTGTTGATCGTGCTGGGCAACGGCGTCGTCGCGGGAGCGCTGCTGAATCGCTCGAAGGGGCAGAACGCGGGTTGGGTCGCGATTACGGCGGGTTGGGGTCTGGCTGTGTTCGCGGGCGTGGCGGTGAGTGCGGCGCTGGGGGATTCGGATGGGCATCTGAATCCGGCGTTCACGCTGGCTTCGGTGATGATGACCGGCAATGCGATGCGGCTGTTGACTTATATTCCGGCGCAGTTGCTGGGGGCCTTTTGCGGGGCGGCGGTGGTGTGGCTGTTCTATAAGCCGCATTGGGAGGTGACGGAGGATGTGGGGGCGAAGTTTGGGTGCTTTGCTACTTCGCCTGCGATCCGGAGCCCGATGTGGAACTTCTTCAGTGAGGTTGTGGGGACCTTCATTCTGGTGTTGGTGGCTACGGCGCTGTTCTCGAAGCGGGTCTCCCCGGCGGGGTTGGCTCCGGGGCTGGGGCCGGTGCTGGTGGGGTCGCTGGTGTGGGGGATTGGTTTGTCGCTGGGTGGGGCTACGGGGTATGCGATCAATCCGGCGCGGGATCTGGGGCCTCGGCTGGCGCACTTTGTGCTGCCGGTTGCCGGGAAGGGTGGCAGCGACTGGGGGTATGCCTGGGTGCCGATTCTGGGGCCTATGGCGGGGGCGGCTTTGGCGGCTGGGCTGGTCCTAGGGTTGGGGATGCTCTAGGGTGCCCCCCTTGCCTGCTTGTAAGCGTAATGGTTGCAACTAGATGCGGGGGAGGGCTGTCCCTAAATTCTTCCAGGTAAACGGCTTGTGTCCAAATATGTGCAGGGCAAGGAGTTATGGGTTTTCGATTGTTAAAGAACTTAAGCCCCGGTTTCCGGGGCTTTCTTTTTTGCTGCTGGTTCTATTTTATCGAGTGGGGCATAACTAACATGCCACTTTTCTTTATTTTTTATCTTGTTTGGTTTTAGTGGGTTGCGGGATTCTTTGGGGTTTGTGGGGGTTGACAGTTTTTGGGTGTGTGTCGCGGATGGTCAGCTGGAGATTTTGTTTTGGTGCTGTTTTAGAGGGTTTATGAGCAGCCGGGAAGTTCTACTTCCCAGCCTTCGCTAGAGGCAGAGGCGCGAAGGATCGGGCACCCGGGCTGTTGGTGCTTATGGAAGGAAAGGCGGTCGGGCTTTGCCCGATACCCCACCCTATTTGCGATGAGACTGCAAAAATGGTGGGGTGCCCGCATGGTGCTGCTTCGTTTGGGGCTGGGTGTGGGGAGAGTGGGGTTTGGCGTTATCGATTCGGGCTCATGGTGTGGTTAAGAGATCGGGGAGGAGCTTGAGAGTACGTTCGAAGGTTGCGGTGTCCCCTACGACCCTGGCTACGACAAGGGAGCCTTCGATGCGAACGATGGCCTCTTCCGCTTTGGAGCGTGCTGCTGCCGGGCTCAGGCCACTTTCTTTGGCAATCTGCGTAAAGGCGTTGATCCAGGCCTGCATGGCGCCTCTAAGAGCGAGAAGAAGCTCTTCGGGGGCTCCGGGAATGGAGAGAATCTCCGTAAGGCATGCCTTGGAACCACCCGCATAGAACTCCCTTAGCCGCTCTGCGACGAACGAGATACGTTTGCGCGTGGTGCCGGTTCCGGTAAGCGGCTCGAAGACATTGGCTTGGAACCATGCCACCACATCCGTGGCAACGGCCATTGCGATCTCATCCTTCCCACCGGGGTAACGATAGTAGAGGCTGGCTTTCTCCAGGCCTGTCGCGTCTGCGAGCCGTTTGAGGCTCACGCCCTCGAACCCATAGGAACGAAACAGGTCCAGCGCAGTTGCCATAAAGACTTCGTCGCTAATAAGCCGGTGTGCCATCGATACCTCACCTCTTTAATATATGCCGATCATTCGGTAGGGATTCATTTTTTGAGAATAGAACTCTCTGCATCTTTACCGAACGGTCGGTAATCATATGGTTGCAATCTACGAATTGGTCCACTTGGGCCACTCGAATTAAAAGGAGAAAGAAAATGTCACGTTTACAACCTATTGATCCCTCAACCGCCACCGGAAAAGCTAAAGAACTGCTCGATGCCGTGAAGGGCAAACTCGGCCTTGTGCCGAATATGACCAGAGTGATGGCCGTGTCGCCCGCTGTGCTGGAGTCCTATCTTGGTTTCAGCGGAGCTCTTGCGGGTGGCCTTCTGGATGCCAAGACTCGTGAGCAACTCGCCTTGCTGACGGCGCAGGAAAACCACTGCGACTATTGCCTGTCCGCGCATACGGCCATTGGCAAGATGGTTGGACTGAACCACGAACAGATCGTCGCCAGTCGCGAGGGTGATGGCGGCGACCCAAAGACCACGGCAGGGCTGACGTTTGCAAAGCGGGTTCTGGAGACGAAGGGCCAGATTCTCGTAGCAGATCTCGTCGCAGTGCGTGGCGCTGGCTTCTCTGAAGGAGAGATCGCGGAGGTTATCGCGCACGTCGCGCTCAACGTGTTTACTAACTACTTCAACGTAGCGACGAATGTGGATATCGACTTTCCGAGGGTGTCGTACACGGAGGCCGCATAACGCGGAGTAAGGGCGCCGGGGTAGCAGTTCGCTGTTGCCTCGGCGAGATGTTGATATGTATGTGTGAGCTTCTATGCTTCTTCGTTTGGTGCTGGGTGAGGGTTGTGGTGGAGAAAAGGGTTTCTCCGCTTGAGATGATGGCTCTTTTGTTGGGCAAGAGCGTTACGCTCAGTCAGAACTGCAACTGCGAAATACAGGGGTCCTTCACTACGTTCAGGATGACGGCATAAAACAAGCAACTACAAAGGCAAAGACAACTGCAACGGCAAGTGCAACCGCGGGTCCTTCGACTGCGTAACTCGCGGTGAAGCTGCGAGTTACTTCGCTCAGGATGACAAATTTGTGGGGGTGTTTGTTTTTGAGGCGATGTGGCTGAGGAGGGGTTGTGGTTCCCCAACTATCGGGCGGAGGTGTGAGGACAATTGACAACGGTTTTGGCTTTGGGGTTGGGGGAGGGAAGGCGGTCGGGCTTTCCCACCCCAACGAGCAAAAGCGCTCGTCGGGGACCCCGGTTCGCCCGATACCTCACCCTATTTGCGATGCGACTGCAAAAAGGATGGGGCACCCGGATTTGTGGCTGAGAGAGAGCGGGAGGAGGATTGTGTGGGTTAGGGGTTGGTGGGGAGTTGGGTGGTGTTCCAGCCTCCGCCGAGGGCTTTGATGAGGAGGACGCTGGCGTCCAGGCGGCGGCGCATGATTTCGATGTCGTTGCGTTCGTTTTGGAGGGCGGCGGTTTGGGAGGTTACGACTTGGAGGTAGGTGTCGACTCCGCCTTCGTAGCGGGTGTTGAAGAGGTCGAGGGACTGTTCGGCGGAGGAGGTGGCGCCGTGTTGCTGGATGGCTTCGGTCTCTAATTGGCGGAGGGAGGTGAGGTTGTCTTCGACCTGCTGGAAGGCGGTGAGGGTGGTCTGGCGGTAGCTGGCGACGTTGGAGTCGTATTGGGAGGTGGCGATGTCGGAGTTGGCGCGGCGGCGGCCGTGGTCGAAGAGGGTTTGGGAGAGGGTGGGGCCTACGGCCCAGACGCGGCTGGGCCAGCTAAACCAGTTGAGGGCGGAGGTTCCTTCGAAGCCGGCGGCGGCGGCAAGCGAGAGGGTGGGGTAGAAGGCGGCCTGGGCGATGCCGATTTGCTCGTTGGCGGCGGCCATGCGGCGCTCTTCGGAGGCGATGTCGGGGCGGCGCTCGAGGAGCTGCGAGGGGAGTGCGCCGGGGATGTTAGGGAGCGCGGGCGGCTGGATGGTGACGGGGATGGGTGGGATGGTAAGCGCGGCGGGTGGCTTGCCTACTAGGACGGCGATGGCGTGCTCAAACTGGGCGCGCTGGATGGTGACGTCGGTGGATTGGACGAGGGCAGCCTGGAGCTGGGTCTGGGCCTGGGTGAGGTCGGAGAGGGGAGAGGCTCCGCCGGTGTAGCGGTCGCTGGTGAGCTGGACGGCGCGCTGGTAGGCGACGACGGTGTCGTCGAGGAGCTTCTTCTGGGCGTCGGCGGCGCGGAGGCCGAAGTAGTCGATGGCGAGCTCGGCGTGGAGGCTGAGGCGGGCGTTCTCGAGGTCGGCGGAGGAGGCCTGGGCTTCTTCGCGGGCGGCGGTGATGGAGCGGCGGATGCGTCCCCAGAGGTCGATCTCGTAGTTGAGGTCGAGGGGGAGCTGGAAGTCTCCGGTGCCGTTGTTGGCGAGGTTGGTGTTGAAGTAGGGGCGGTTGGCGGAGAAGCGCTCCGAGGCGATGGAGGGAGCGGTGCCGATGGTGGGGGCCTGATTGGCGCGGTAGAAGCGGATCTGGGCGCGGGCGGCCTGGAAGTTGGCGTCGGCCTGCTTGAGGGTCTGGTTGGCGGAGTCGATCTCGGCTTCGAGGGAGTTGAGCTGCGGATCGCTGAAGACCTCCCACCAGGTGCCTTTGAGCTGCTGGTCGCTGGGTTGGGCGGCCTTCCAGCCGTCGGTGGCCTTGAAGGCATCGGGACCTAGCTCTTTGAATTCAGGCGCGAGGGGGGCGGCGGGACGAACGTATTGGGGGCCGACCTTGCAGCCTGCCGCGAGCACGCAGGCGCTGGCGAGGGAGGCGAGGAGGAGACGCCGGGGGGAGGAGGCGAACATCAATGTGCCCCCTTCTCGGCGAGGAGGTTGGGGTGGACGGCGGTGCCGGTGGTGAGCGAGTCGGCGGGGTCGAGGATGATCTGATCGTGCGCGTCGATGCCGGAGGTGATCTCGACGGTGCTGCCGTAGTCGTGGCCGATGGTGACGGGGCGGAGCTCGACCTTGTTGTTGGAGTGGACGACGCCTACGCGAAGACCCTCGGAGCGGAAGAGGAGGGTGTTGGAGGGGATGGTGACGACGTGCGAGCCGGCGGGGAGCTTGAAGTGGACGAAGACGTAGGAGCCGGGGAGGAGGTTGGCGCCCATGTTGTCGACGTCAACCTCGACGTTGAGAGTGCGGGTGGTGGTGTTAATGGCGTTGGAGTTGCGAACGATCTTGCCGGTGATGACCTGGCTGGGGTTGGAGTCCTGGGAGAGGGTGGCGGTGTCGCCGTCGTGGATCTGGCTGGAGTAGATCTCGGGTACGGCGGCGAAGACGCGCAGCTTGCCGGAGGTGGAGAGGTGGAAGAGCTCTCGGGGATTGGAGGTGCCGGCGTCGATGAGGTCGCCGATGTCGGTGTTGCGGGCGGTGATGATGCCGTCGAAGGGCGCGACGATGCGCTCGTAGCTTTGGAGCTGCTCGAGGCGGCGGACGTTGGCGCGGCTGGCGTCGACGGCGGCCTGGGAGGCGATGAAGTTGCTCTTGTTCTGATCGGCCTCCTGCTGGGAGACGGCGTGCTTGGCGAGGAGCGCGTCCCAGCGTTCGCTGGTGACGCCGGCGAGGTTGGAGTTGGCCTGGATGCGCTCGAGCTCGGCACGGGACTGCTGGAGCTGCTGATCGACCTCGGGGGTCTCGATGGTGGCGAGGAGCTGGCCCTGGCGGACGTGCGCTCCGATGTCGAAGTACCACTTCTTGAGGTAGCCGTTGGTGCGGGCATAGATGGGGGTCTCGATGAAGGCCTGGACGTTGCCGGGGAGGATGATGTCCTGCGCGACGGAGCCACCGGAGGGGTAGGTGGTGTTTACGGTGGGGATGGCAGCGGCCTCGGTGGAGGCTTTGACGCTGTCTTCGTGCTGGGCGCGGCTGTGGATGCCGTAGGCGACGGCGAGCGCGAAGAGCAGGACGAGGACGATTCCGGGGACGAGGAAGGAGCTGCGGTTCGACGGCACTGGCGTGGGGGCGGCGGGGGTGGTCTCCCGTTGCTGCTGATCTGGCGGCAGTGTTTGGTGTTCGACGTTTTCCATAAGATTGGCTCCGAGCATCAGGCGTGTTGCGCTTCGAGAAGTTTGCGGTCGCGGGCGGCGGCGCGCGAGCGGGTTCCGTGGATGAGAGCGAAGACGCTGGGCACGAAGACGAGGGTTGCGATGGTGGCGCAGAGGAGGCCACCGATCACTGCACGTCCAAGTGGGGCGTTCTGCTCGCCTCCGTCGCCGGCTCCGAGGGCCATGGGCACCATGCCGATGATCATCGCGAGGGCGGTCATGATGACGGGACGGAAGCGGGTGGAACCTGCTTCGAGGGCGGCGCGGATTGCGTCGCTGTGTTCTTCAAGCTGCGTCTTGGCGAAGGATACTACGAGAATACTGTTCGCAGTGGCGACGCCCATGCACATGATGGCTCCCATGAGCGCTGGAACGCTGAGGGTGGTGTGGGTGAGGAAGAGGAAGACGACGATGCCGGCGAGCGCGGCGGGCAGCGCGGTGATGATGATGAAGGGGTCGACCCAGCTCTGGAAGTTGACGACGATGAGCAGGTAGACGAGGACGATGGAGAAGACGAGTCCGCCGAGCAGGCCGATGTAAGAGGAGCGCATGGTGACGACCTGTCCCTTGAGGCTTACGAAGGTGCCACGGGGTAGGTTCTTTGCGTCGTTGTTGAGGATGCGCTGGATCTCGCGGCTGACGGCGCCGAGGTCGCGATCCTGCACGTTGCCGTAGATGTCGACGACGCGGCGGATGTTGTAGTGATTGACGACACCGAACTCCTTGCCGCGGGTGACGGTGGCGAGGTCGCCGAGGATCTCCGGGGTGGTGGGTGCGATGGCACCGGGTGCGGTGGAGGTGTTCTTGTTGATGGGGATGTTCTGGAGGTCCTGCATGGAGCCCATCTTGTACTGCGGGGTCTGGGCGACCATGTTGTAGTTGACGTTGTTCTTCATGTTGAGGAAGAACATGGGCGTGACCTGGAAGGAGCCGCTGAGGGTGTTGAGGACGCTGGTGGCGATGTCGCGGGTGGTGTAGCCGCCCTGGAGCGCCTTGGTGCGGTCGAGCTCAAGCTGGAGGGTGGGGTTGTCGAAGGGCTGCTGGATGCGGAGATCGACGAGGCCGGGGACGTGGCGGAGCTGGGCGAGCATTCTGTCTGCCTGCGCCTTGCTGAGGACGACGTCGTTGCCTTCGACCTGGATGTCGATGGGAGCGGGGACGCCGAAGTTCAGGATCTGGGTGGTGATGTCGGCGGGCAAGAGGTAGAAGGTGGCGGTGGGGAAGAGGCGGGGAAGATTTTTGCGCAGGGTGCGGACGTAGTTGGCGGTGGGATGATGGTCTTCCTTGAGGCTGACCATGATGTCGGTATCGTTGGCTCCGAGGGTGCCGTTGGTGAGGTGCTGGGTGTTCAGGGTGCTGTAGGGGATGCCGGTGTTGTCGAGGATGTTGTCGATCTCTTTGGCGGGGATGACTTCGCGGATCTGCTCTTCGACGAGATCGGCGAGGCGGGCCTGCTCTTCGATGCGGAGGCCGGAGACTCCGCGGACGTGGAGGATGAACTGGCCGCTGTCGGTGTCGGGGAAGAAGTCCTGTCCGAGGAAGGGGATCAGGATGAACATGAAGAGGCAGATGCCGACGAAGACGGGCACGAAGATCTTGCGGGAGGCGACGAGGCGCACCAGCAGGCTGGAGTAGCCGCTGCGGAGTTTTTCGAAGAGGCGCTCGAAGCCGCGCTGGAAGCGGGAGAAGAAGCCGGTGGAGGTGTGGTCCTTGTGGCGGAGGAGGTACATCGCCAAGGTGGGGACGAGGGTTCTGGAGAGGATGTAGGAGGCCAGCATGGCGAAGACGACGGCTTCGGCCAAGGGGACGAAGAGGTATCGGGCGACGCCGCCGAGGAAGAACATCGGCAGGAAGACGATGCAGATGCAGAGCGTGGAGACGAGGGCGGGAACGGAGATCTGGGCCGCGCCTTCGAGGATGGCTTCGCGGAGAGGGTGGCCTTCTTCGAGGAAGCGCTCGATGTTCTCGATGGTGACGGTGGCGTCGTCGACGAGGATGCCGACGGCGAGGGCGAGGCCGCCGAGGGTCATGGTGTTGATGGTCTCGCCGAGCATGCCGAGGACCATGACGGAGGTCAGGATCGAGAGCGGGATGGAGATGGCGATGATGATGGTCGAACGCCAACTGCCCAGGAAGAGCAGGATCATGATGGCCGTAAGGGTCGCGGCGATGGCACCCTCACGGATGACGCCGGAGACGGCGGAGCGGACGAAGACGGACTGGTCGCCGAGCGGAGTCACCTTGAGCTCGGCGGGGAGAGTACTGGCGACGCGGGGAAGCAGGGCGCGAATGCCGCTGACGACATCCAGCGTGGAGGAGTTTCCGTTCTTCAGGACACTGACCAGAACGCCGCGGCGTCCGTCCTGGCGGACTACGTTGGTCTGGACCTGGAAGCCGTCGCTGACGCTGGCGACGTCGCGGAGGTAGATGGTGGTGCCGTTGACCTGGCGGATGGGAATGTTGGCGAGTCCTTCGACGGTGCTGGGGGTGCTGTTGGTGCGGACGTCGTACTCGGACTGGCCGATCTTGATGGTGCCGGAGGGCATGACGACGTTTTGCTGGGCGACGGCGTTGAGGAGGTCTCCGGGAGCTACGCCCTTGGACTGCATGGCGGCCTGATCCATGGCGATGGTGATCTGGCGCTGCTTGCCGCCGTAGGGGAGGGGGACGACGGAGCCGTTGACGGTGACGAGCTGGGGGCGGATGAAGTTCTGCGCGTAGTCGTTGAGCTGCTGCTCGGAGAAGCCTTTGCCGGAGATGCCGAGCTGGAGGATGGGTACGCTGGAGGCGGAGAAGTTGATGATCTGCGGAGGCAGGATGCCGGGAGGAAGTTGGCGGAGCTCGTACTGCGAGGCGGCGGTGACCTGGGCGTTGGCGGTCTCGAGGCTGGCGCCGGGCTGCAGGAAGACCTTGATGACGACGGTGCCGTTGTAGGTGGTGGACTCGATGTGCTGGATGTTATCGACGAGGGTGGTGAGGGCCTTTTCGTAGGGCGTGGTAAGGCGGCCTTCGAGCTCTTCAGGGTTCAAGCCGGTGTAGGTGAAGCCGACCGAGACGACGGGGATGTTGATGTTGGGGAAGATGTCGGTAGGCGTGCGAACGATCATGACCGGAGCCGCGATGAGAATGAGCAGCGCGAGGACGATGAAGGTATAGGGCCTGTTGAGCGCGACTTTTACGATCCACATACGAGCTCGATCCCCCTTTGGAGTCCGAAAAAGCCTTGAAAGTCTGAAAATGGCGAAACGACGCCCATACTTGATTTTGATTCATATTGTGAACATTGTCTCGTCGTGTTGCGTAGTTATTTCCGTCGTTTGGCATCGGAAAAACCGATAGGATCAGATGATGGAGCTCCGGCACTTTCGATATTTCAGCGCTGTCGCCGAGCAGGGAAGCTTCAGCAAAGCGGCGAAGCTGCTGTATATCTCGCAGTCCGCGATCAGTGAACAGGTGGGGGATCTTGAGCGGGAGATAGGGGTTACCCTGTTCAACCGCGATGGCCGAAGCATCGCCCTGACGCCTGCCGGAGAGGTCTTTCTGGAAGAGGCGCGGGAGGTGCTGGGTGCAGCGAAGCGCGCGGTGGAGATGGCGCAAGGAGCGCAGCGGGGCGAGATCGGCACGCTGCGGATCGGATTTTTTGCCGGCAGTATCGGCCTTAACTTTACGAAGATCGTGCGGCGATTCCGGCGGCAGCATCCTGGGGTGCGGCTTTCACTGGTGGAGATGAGTCCTTCGCAACAGTGGCAGGCGCTGGTGGAAGGACGGATCGATGTGGGGTTTACGCGGCGGTTGGAGCCGCAGTACCGGGATGAGTTGGCGTGGGAGACGATCCGGCAGGATGAGATCGTTGCGGTGCTGCCGAAGGACCATCCGCTGGTTCCGGGGCCGGTGAATGTGCGCGACCTTGCGAAGGAGCGGTTTGTGCTGTCGTCGCGGGAGACCTCGCCGGCGGTCTTCGATAAGGTGATCGAGCTGTGTTCGGAGGCGGGATTTTCGCCGAAGATCGCGAGCATCTCGACGGTGTGGTCGAGTGTGGTGCTGATGGTGCAGGCGGGGGAGGGCATCTCGATGCTGCCGCTGAATTATCAGCAGTCGAGGGCCAGCGATCTGGCGTTTTGTCCGCTGACGGCGAAGAACGCCGCGGTCGATCTGATCATCGCTTGGTCTCCGAAGCGGGATAGCGCGATCCTGAAGAGCTTTCGGCTGCTGGTGGAGACGACGGGGCGGTCGTGAGCTTGATGCGGCGAGGCGGTGAATGTTATTCGACGTTGCACTCGCTTCCAGGTAGTGGGGAGTAGGCTCTCGCTCTCTTTGCTGTTTCGCGTTCTAAGGATGTCGTAAGCTAAACGCTCAAATTGAAACATGGAAGGCGCAGTGCTGCTGCAATGTACTGTGCTTCGCGATGAGGACACTTCATGCACTCTGCATCATTTCGGTTGAACTTTTGCGCTGCCACTTTTATTGCGCTTATTGCATTCCTGCCCGCTGTGGCGCAGACCAAGGCTGCTCCTGCTCCGGCAAAGACGAAGATCATTACGGTTTCAGAGGGAACGGATATGGCGATTACTCTGTCGCCGGATGGCAAGACGCTGGTGATGGATCTGCAAGGGCTGCTGTATTCGTTGCCGGTGAGCGGAGGGAAGGCCAAGCAGTTGACGGGGCCGCTGGTGGAGGCGTCGCATCCGGAGTACTCGCCGGATGGAAGCCAGGTGGTGTTGCAGTCGTACCAAGGGGGCACGTTTCATATCTGGTTGATGAAGCCGGATGGGACCGGGCTGCGGCAGTTGACCAAGGGACATGGGGATGACCGGGAGCCGCGGTTTTCGCCGGATGGAAGGACGATTGCATTTGCGTCGGACCGCGCTTTCAAGGGCTCGTATGACGTTTGGATGGTGGACGCCGCGAGCGGCGAGTTGAAGCAGATTACTTCGGGTGAGGCGGATGAGTTCGAGCCAGCGTGGTCGCCGGATGGGAGGTCGCTGGCCTTTGTGAATGGGATCTTTACGGGGGCGACGGGTGCGAGCGCTGTGCAGGGCAAGACGATCGAGTCGATCGATCTGGCGAGCGGTGCGAGGAAGGTGTTGGCCTCGACGGGCAAACTTGCAGCGCGGTTTGAGTCGCCGTCGTGGTCGAAGGATGGCAAGCTGGCCTATGTGCAGTTGTTTGGGGTGGGGAACTATGTGGATTCGGCGAAGCTGATGGTGGATGGGAAGGTGGTGTCGGGGGAGAACGACGATACGTTTCCGTTTCCGGCGGTGTGGAGTTCGCCGACGACGCTGTTCTATACGGCGAATGGGAAGATCCTGAAGGCGGATCTGGAGGCGAAGACGGAGGTGGCGATTCCGTTCTCGGCGGAGATCAAGTCGATTCGGCCGGTGTATCCGATGAAGAACTTCGGGTTCGATGCTACGGCGGCGAAGCAGGTGAAGGGCATCTTCGTACCGGCGCTCTCGCCGGATGGGAAGAAGATTGCGTTTGTGGCGTTGAACCAGCTTTATCTGCTGGAGGTGGGGAAGAGCCTGCCGAAGGCTTTGACGCATGACAGCTTCTACAAGCAGGGAACGTCCTGGTCTCCGGATGGCAGGTGGCTGGCGTATGTGTCGGACAAGGGTGGGATCGAGAATATCTATCTGCTGGATCCGAAGACGGGAGAGGAGAGGCAGCCTGCTCCGTCGAAGAGCGCGCAGATCTTTCCGGCCTGGTCTCCGGATGGAAAGACGATGGCGTTCCAGGATCAGACAGGTGCCACGTTGTTGTTGGATGTGGCGACGGGAGAGAGTTCGCCTCTGGCTCCTGCGACGTTCTTTCCCGGGCGGCCTGCGTTTTCGAGCAACGGCAGGACGGTGGCGATCGCTACGGTCAAGCCGTATTCGCACCGGTTTCGCGAGGGGACGAGCTCGATCCTGGCGTTCGATGTGGAGAGCAAGAGGGCGGAGTGGTACGAGCCTGCGCCGTTCGAGTCCATCTCGACGCGGACTGAGGATGGGCCGGTCTACTCGCCGGATGGAAAGGAGATGGTCTTCGTGATGGACGACCTGCTGTATGCCATGCCGGTGGATACGGATGGGCGACCGGCGGGTAAGGCGGAGGCGTTGAATAACGAGATTACGGATGCTCCGACGTATAGCGGGACGAAGATTTTGTATCTGTCGAGTGGGCGGCTGCGGCTGTTGGATCGGGAGACGAAGGTGATCACTCCGGTTGCGCTGACTCTGACTTACAAGCCGGAGCAGCCTACGGACAAGATCCTGATTCATGCGGCGCGGTACTGGAAGGGCTCGGGGCCGGACGAGTTGAAGGATGTCGATGTGCTGGTGGATGGGCACCGGATCGCTTCGGTAGGGCCGCATGCGAGCGCGGTTCCGGCGGGGTACAAGGTGGTGGAGGCTCCGCATTCGACGGTGCTGCCGGGGCTTTGGGAGAATCATGCTCATCCCAATTCAGATCTATCGATCTACTTTGGGGATCGGCTGGGACGTCTGTGGATGGCGTATGGCATCACGACGCTGCGGGATATGGCGGACCAGGCTTATCGTGCGGCGGAGGAGCGGGAGGCGTTTGTCTCCGGTGCCGCGGTGGGGCCGAGGCTGTTCGCTACGGGTGAGGCGATCGATGGCGAGCGCACGTACTATCCGATGATGATTCCGACGACCAGCGAGGCGCAGTTGCAGCGGGAGTTTGCAAGGCTGCATGGGTTGGACTTCGACTTCATGAAGCTGTATGTTCGGCTGCCCTATAGCTGGATTGTGAAGGGCGTCGACTATGCGCATAACCAGATGGGCGTGCAGACGGCGGGGCACTATCTGCTGCCTGCGGTGGCGTTGGGGAACGATGGCATGAGCCACGTCTCGGCGACGGCGCGGACGGGGTATGCGTACTCGCGCACGCTGACGGGTGCGAGCTACGGGGATGTGCGGACGCTGATGGCGGAGTCGGGGATGTGGACGACTAGCACGCTGTTGAATCCGGCGTTGAACGTGGATGCGCCGACGATGGCGGACGATCCGCGCTATGGTGTGGCGCCGCCCTGGGAGCAGGCTCGGCTGATTGCGGCGCGCGATACGGCGGTGAAGTCGGGCGATGTCGCCAAGGCTTCGACGGTGGAGCGGACCATGCGCGAGGAGGCTACGGTGAAGGGTGTGCTGGAGCGCAAGGGGATGTTTATTGGTGGAACGGACTCTCCGCTGGATCTGCCTTCGACTTCGCTGCACCTGAATCTGCGGTCGCAGGTGCGGTATGGGTTGGCTCCGTGGCAGGCGCTGGAGACGGTCACGAGCACGGCGGCGTTGGCGGCGGGTGTATCTAAAGATTTGGGGACGCTAGAGGCGGGGAAGCTGGCCGACCTGATCCTGGTGGATGGAGATCCGCTGGCCAACATCGACGATGTCACCAAGGTGCAGTGCGTGATGAAGAACGGGAAGCTGATGTCGGTCGCGGAGATCATGAAGCCGTTTGTGGCGAGCTCGATTGGTGCGGAGATCTGTCCGGCGAAGTAGCTGCTTGGCGCTATGAATCGTCGCGCTCCGGCTCCCAGTCGGGGCCGGCGTCACTCTCGAGGCGGTCGTCGCGGTCCTTTTGGCGCTCCCATTCGCGCCGCTTCTCTTGTTCTTCGCGCTCTTCTCTTCCGTCGCTCATACGTCCTCCGCAGCTCGTGGATGGCTGCTCAATGTCTCTACCGCAATGTCTCTACCGCAATGTCTCTATCGCAATGAGACGCGCATCGCCGCACCGTCTCCGTCGTGGAAGGCGACGAACGAGTTGGTCATCTCTACTTCGGCTGGCATGTATTCCTTGCTGAGAGGTACTGTCTGCGCGAAGTTTGTCTCGGTCAGGCAGGCCATCGCTTGCAAGCACTGAAGATGCAGCGGGGTGCCCGGAGCGATCGGCACACCGTCCTTGGCCTGTACGAGGAAGCGCCGGTTGTGCTCCAGATCTTCCACCAGAATGTCGTTGAAGTAATTCAGGTAGACGCGGTACTGCGTCTGCAGCGTTCCGTTGCGCTCGACCTTGGCGATGGGGTCGCGCAGGAACAGCCGCTGACGGAAGATCACGAGTATGACTACGATCAGGATCAAGCCCACAACGATTATCTTTCTCACGTTCTACTTCTTCTCCTCGTGATACTCCTGCTCTGTATTGATATCCCAGAGGAGGGACTTCTCCACATGACCAGCCACGATACCATCTACGACGGTCATCGCGGTAAGCATACTGTGATCCTGGTTGTTGTATTTGTGCATCCCGTTTCGTCCCACCAGAAAGAGGTTTTCGAAGCTATCGGTAAATTGCCGCAGCTCCTCGAAGCGGTCGTAGGTTCCGAAGTAGGCCGGGTAGGTCTTCGGCACGCGCACGACGTGTCCGTCGGAGACGTCCTCGGCGTTCAGGATGCCGATCTTTGCCACCTCGGCGATTGCGAAGCGCTTCAGGTCGTCGTCCTGCATCTTCCAAAGGTCGTCGGTCTCATAGCAGAAGTACTCGAGTCCGATCCAGACCTTCGACGGGTCTTCCACGAGGTAGGGGCTCCAGTTATTGAATATTTGTAACCGTCCGAGGAGCACATCCGGCTCCTGCACGTAGATCCATGTATCTTTTAGGAGACCACCGTCGGCCTCCTGCACCTTCAGGCGGTCTGCAAGCAGGCCTACTGTGATGAAGTCGCGATACTGCAGTCCTTCGCTTACCTCGCGAACGTTCGGCGGGACAGGCGCGTCGATCGCCCGTATTAGCTCGCGCATTGGCATGGTGGAGAAGAAGTAGTCCCCCTCGAAGGTCTGCCGCTCGCCCGCTGCATTCGAGGCTTCAATCGATACAACCCGCAGGCCGTCGCAGTGAATGGCGTCCACCTTCCAACCCATGTGGATCTCACCGCCACCCTCGCAGACCAGTCCGGCCACATGCTCCCAGAGCTGCCCGGGTCCGAACTTCGGATACATGAAACGCTCAATGAGGCTGGTGTCTGTGCCCTTCTGCGATACATCCTTGGTGGCGCCGAGCTTCGGCTTGCGGGCGAAGGTCTTCTTGACGAAGTGCTTCACGGCGGTCGTAAGGCTTAGGCCCTTGATGCGCTGTGCGCCCCACTCCGCGGAGATCTCGTCGCATGGGGTTCCCCATACCTTTTCTGTGTAGCTCTTGAAGAAGGTCAGGTAGAGCTGGCGTCCGAAGCGGTTAATCAGGAAGTCTTCCAGACTCTTTTCGGGCGTGATCTGGCTCACGCGCGACTTCAGATAGCTGGTTCCTACCTGGATGGTCCGCACCACGCCGAGGTTCCCAAGCGTGGTTGCCGTCAGAGTGATTGGGTAGTCGAAGAACTTGCGAAGGTAGTAGATGCGGCTCTTGCGAGGGCGGATCAGCATGACCAGATCGGGGTCCACGGGCTCGGCGACGACGATCGTCTCGGTGTGGCCGTGCTCTTCGGGATGGACCTCTCCTTCGACGTCGATTTCATCGGTATCGGTCTGGATGACGATGGGTCCGATGCCACGCAACACTGGTTCCTGCTCGAGACGTGCCGGGACCGCGACCACGCGCTTCTTCCCTTGATAGCTGATCTCGGCGACGTGAGTCTCTTCGTCCGGCGCAACGTCGGGGGGTATCAGGTCCATCCACCACTGCATGACCCGGTCGCTCTTGGAGAAGAAGCGGTGTCCGCCGATGTCCATGCGATTGCCCTTGTAGCGGATGGTCCGCGAGATGCCACCGATCTCGTCGCTCGCCTCCAGCACAATCGGCTTTACGTCCGTTCGTCGAAGCAGCTCCAACGCCGCGGTTAAGCCCGCTGGTCCGGCACCAATAATGACCGCAATTTGCTTCCCTTTATGCATTCACTGCTTTCCTGACCTGCACTTGAGGTTTGTCTGAACCTTCATATTGATAGACGCGTCTTTGATGTGGGCCGAGTACGCTCTGGCGAAGATTGCACTTCTCTTGGCGCTCCGCGCATCCTTCTCTGACGCGCTTCGTCTTCTAAAGTACTGTTCTTCGTTCGACGAAGGCAGCTTGTATCATACTGGTTAGATGGCGCATTATCTTGTGACAGGCGGGTCAGGGTTCTTTGGAGGGGTGCTGAAGCGCAGGCTCCTCCGCGAGGGCCATACCGTCGTCAATATCGATCTCGAGTACGACGAGGACAGCGTTCCGGGCCTTACCAGCGTTCGGGGTGACATCCGTGACGCGACTCTCCTTCAAGAGATCTTCTCGTCGAATCGGTTTGATGCCGTCTTCCACGCCGCCGCGCAACTGGCCCACGGTATGAAGATGGACGAGCGCCTGCTCTGGACCTCGAACGTCGATGGGACACGTCTTCTGGCCGAAGCTGCCCGCAGCGCCGGTGTCCGACCCTTTGTCTTTCTCTCTTCGAACTGCCTCTGGGCCTCGAACCTCGGCCATCCGGTCACCGAAGAGCACGATCTTCCTGCGCCGATTGAGATCTACGGAAGGTCCAAGCTTGCAGGCGAGCAACTGCTTCAGGAATTTACCTCGGACCTGGACGTCGTCACGATCCGCTGCCCGACCATCATGGACTCCGGCCGCCTTGGATTGCTTGCTATCCTCTACGAGTTCATCGACGATGGCAAGACCGTGTGGGTGGTGGGCGACGGCTCCAATCAGTACCAGTTCATCTACGCTGAAGACCTTGCTACGGCGTGTATTCTCGCTGCGGGCTATGGCCGCTCGGACCTGTTTCATATCGGCTCGGATAACGTCCAGAGCATGAGGTCTGTGTACGAGTCGGTGATTCGTGCCAGCCAGGAGGCGGCCGGTTCCCGGAAGAGTAGAAGGCCTGCACGCGTTCGGTCTCTCCCCAAGGCTCCTACGCTTGCGGCCATGCAGCTTGCCTACAAGCTTCGTGTCTCTCCGCTTGGGCCGTATCACTACAAGATGATCGCCGAGAGCTTTCTCTTCGACACCACGCACATCAAGGAGAGACTGGGCTGGCGGCCCACCCTTACCAACGAAGAGATGCTGCTGTTGGCCTATCAGTACTACTCCAAGAACCGCGCGGAGATCGCCAGCCGCACGGATGTCTCGGCGCATCGTAAGTCCGCTTCCATGGGTGTGATTCGGCTGTTGAAATGGTTGTCGTGAGACGGGGTTAGGCAAAGAAAATGCGGAGCCGAACGGGTGTCCGGCTCCGCGTTGCTTGTTGGCAGCTTATTCCACTCGCTCGGCGACGGCGAAGGTAAGCTCCCCATTTTTCCCGGCATCGACTACGACGTGATCGCCATGCAGGACGCTGCCGTCGAGGATCTTCACCGCCAGCTTGTCCTGCACCATGCGCTGGATCGCCCGCTTCAGCGGTCGCGCTCCATAGGCACGGTCGTAGCCAGCCTTGAAGATCGCGGTTCGTGCCTTGTCCGCCAGCTCCAGCGTGATCTTGCGATCTGCCAGAAGTGCTTGCAGGTCCTTCAAGCGCAGATCCACGATGTGCGTCAGTTGTGCCTCATCCAGCGGATGGAAGACGACGATGTCATCGACGCGGTTCAGGAACTCGGGCCGGAACTGCTGCCGCAACGAGTCCATCACACGGCTCTTCGCGTCCTCAAAGCCCTCTTCGCCAGAGGCCCACGCTGTGGTCAACGCGGCTGCTCCTACGTTCGAGGTCATGATCAGCACGGTGTTCTTGAAGTCGACCGTTCTGCCCTTCGAGTCCGTCAGGCGGCCATCGTCAAGCACCTGCAGCAGTACGTTGAAGACATCCGGATGGGCCTTCTCGATCTCGTCGAACAAGACCACTGAGTAAGGCCGCCGCCGAACAGCTTCGGTCAACTGTCCACCTTCGTCGTAGCCAACGTATCCCGGAGGCGCGCCGATCAATCTGGACACGGCGTGCTTCTCCATGTACTCGCTCATGTCGATCCGGACCATGGCCTGCTCATCATCGAAGAGGAACTCGGCCAATGCCCGCGCCGTCTCGGTCTTGCCCACGCCCGTCGGACCAAGGAAGATGAAGCTGCCGATGGGCCGCTTGGGGTCGGACAGTCCTGCCCGCGAGCGGCGAATCGCATTCGCGACCGCGGAGAGTGCCTCGTCCTGGCCGACGACCCGCTCGCGCAGACGCTCCTCCATTTGCACCAGCTTCTGCATCTCGCCTTCCAGCATCTTCGAGACGGGAATTCCGGTCCACTTCGAGACGATCGCCGCGATGTCCTCCTCGTCGACCTCCTCCTTCAGCATGCGCGAAGGCTTCGCACCTGTTCCCAGTCCGGAGGCCTCGTTCGCATCCGCTGCCACGGCGGCGTCCTGGACTGCGGTCAGTTCGCGGAGCTCCGCCTCCAGTTTCGGAATCTCGCCGTACTGCAGCTCGGCTGCGCGTTGCAGGTTTCCCTTGCGGGTCTCTTCCAGTGCCTGGAACCGCAGCCCTTCCAGTGTCTCCTTCAGCTCCGCAATGCGGCCGATTGCGCCGCGCTCCGTCTGCCAGCGAGCGCGTAGTCCGGCGGCCTTCTCCTGCACCTCGGCAAGCTCGCGCTCCACGATCTCCAACCGTTCCTTCGAGCCGGGATCGGTCTCACGCTTCAACGCTGCCCGCTCGATCTCGAGCGAGGTTGCGCGGCGCTCCAAGTCGTCGATCTCAACGGGTACAGATCCGATCTGGATTGCCAGGGCTGCAGCGGCCTCGTCTACGAGGTCGATCGCCTTATCCGGCAGGAAGCGGTCCGAGATGTAGCGGTGCGAGAGCGTGGCCGCGGCTACGATGGCCGAGTCCTTGATCCGTACCTTGTGGTGGCCCTCGTACTTTTCTTTTAGCCCGCGCAGAATCGCAACGGTATCCTCCACGTTGGGCTCGCCGACGTAGACGATCTGGAAGCGGCGCTCCAGCGCCGTATCCTTCTCGATGTACTTGCGGTACTCGTTCAGCGTGGTTGCGCCGATGGCCCGCAAACCACCTCGCGCCAGCGCCGGCTTCAGCATGTTGCTGGCGTCCATCGAACCTTCGGCGGCGCCTGCGCCCACCAAGGTATGTAACTCATCGATGAACAAGATGATCTCGCCGTTCGAGTCCTCGATCTCCTTGAGGACGGCCTTCAGGCGTTCTTCGAACTCGCCGCGAAACTTCGCCCCGGCCACCATCGCCGCGAGGTCCAGCGCACATACTCGCTTGTTTCGCAGGATCTCGGGCACATCGCCCATGAAGATGCGCCGTGCCAGGCCTTCCACGATGGCGGTCTTTCCGACGCCGGGCTCACCGATCAACACTGGGTTGTTCTTCGTCCTCCGAGCCAGCACCTGCACCACGCGGCGAATCTCCTCGTCGCGTCCGATGACCGGATCCAGCTTGCCGCGCCGTGCGAGCTCCGTTAGGTCCTTCGCGTACTTCTCCAACGCCTGGAACTTGCCCTCAGGATTTTGATCCGTGACGCGCTGCGATCCACGGACGGCGCTCAGTGCCTTCAGGATCGCGTCATGCGTCGCCCCGAAGGACTGCAAGGCCATCTGTACCGGCTCGTTCTTTGCTTCGGACAAGGCGAGCAGCAGATGCTCGGTCGAGACGTACTCATCCTTGAAGTTCTCCGCCTCTTTGAAGCCGCGCTCCAACACCTTCTGCAACGCCTGCGACAGTCCCGGTTGCGCCGCCGCGCCCTGCACCTTGGGCAGCTTCGAGATCGCGGTATTCACCCCGCTCAACAACTGCTCCACCGGCACACCTACCTTCTCCAGCACCGGCAGGACGACCCCCTCGCGGTCCTCCAGCAGGGCTGCCATCAGATGCTGCGGCAACACCTCCGGATTTCCGTTCTCCGCGGCATGTCCTTGTGCCGCTTGTACTGCCTCCTGCGACTTCACCGTCAAGCGTTCCCACTTGATTGCCATAGATAAATCCCCTCTTCTTTAAAACTTTACTGCTCCGCCCGGCCTCAGAACGTCAAAATAAAAGTGGGGGACCAGCGCCTATGCGTTGACCCCCCACGTAGTTAGCAACTTGTGTCAGCCGTCAGGTCACAGAAAATCGGCTGCTGTAAATCTTCCGTTACGCGGCTGAACCTTCCACCTGTTTCGGAGCGGCCGAGCTTCCAACCTCGATCTTGACCTGCTTCGGCTGAGCTTCGGCCTTCTTCTTCAACGAGATAGTCAACACGCCCGCATCGTAGGAGGCGGTGATGCTCTCGGGGTCGACCGTCTGAGGCAGGCCAAAGCTGCGAACAAAGCTTCCGAAGCGGCGTTCGATACGGTGGAAGTTCTCTGCCTTCTCCTCCGTCTCGAAGCGGCGCTCACCCTTGATGGTGAACCGCTGGTTCTCCAAGCGAATATCCAGGTCTTCCAGCTTCACACCCGGAACCTCCAGCTTCAGCGAGAGGTGCTGAGCGTCCTCATAGACGTCCACCGGAGGAACAAATCCGGCCTCCGCAGCGGCACTTTGGCTTTCGTTGATTCCTGGATGGGCGATCTCATTGAAGATCGAGTTCAGCCGGTTCTGCAGCGCCGCCACATCTTCAAAGGGGGTACGCAACGGGATAAATCGAGTCATCGTCGTCATAACACTCTCCTTTATAAACATTTTTGAGTTCCGGGAGGCTTCCTGCTTCCCGGTACATGTATAGGACGCAGCCATAAATAAAAAGTTGCATAAAATATGATTGTAAGTCACTCACATTACTTTTACGAGGACCGGGTCTTCGGCATGACGTTTGATGTCTGAATTAAATGTCTTTAAAAGAAAAAGAAAGGCCGCCAGGGTCTCTGGCGGCCTTTCTCTAGTGCTCTTTAGCTTCTGGTTCTTTGCGTCAGGCAGCTCCCGGCAACCTGACGCGAAGAGCGAGAGTGCTTACGAGCGCATCCGGCGGAACAATGCACCGGCAGAGCCCATGAGGCCCGTGCCGAGCATCAGCAAGGTGCTGGGTTCCGGAACGCTGGTCAAGGTGGCGCTGAAGTCTACGCCGGAAGGATCGCCAACGCCGCCGGCCGGTCCGAGACCAGCCTGCTGAACAACAAACGTCAGGGTGTTGGTGCCGCTCAACAAGGTCGTTGCGAGGGCTACCGTTTCGGTATAGAGGCAGGTAGGAGCGTTATCGGCGCAGGTGCTGTTGCCGCCGAGAGCGCCGAAGGGGATGATGACCACGCCGTTGAGCAGGACTTCGGTGGTGTCATCGGCCAAGAGCGTGAAGATGCCGTTGTAGTAACCATCTGCCGTGAACGTGGTGTTGAAGGTGTAGAAACCAAAGTCCGGGTTTACCGTTCCAGTCGGGCCTGCGGTAGGAGCGATACCGACCCAGGTCGAGTTCGTGATCGCCGGAGACCAG
Source organism: Granulicella sp. dw_53 (assembly GCF_018449545.1). Lineage (GTDB taxonomy): Bacteria > Acidobacteriota > Terriglobia > Terriglobales > Acidobacteriaceae > Edaphobacter. The sequence continues at coordinate 219,334 of NZ_JAAVUR010000007.1, forward strand.
ACGGTTCCAGGATTGAGAGCGTAGCTGGTACCGGTTCCCGAAGAGGGGGCGGTGGATACTGGCTGATAACCGGCATAGTTCATTGCCGTGTTTGCGTTGCCCTGGTTGGAAGCTCCAGTTGCGTAGCTTCCAAGTTGGATCTGGATGGGATCAGCAGATGCGAATGTAGCCGAGGCCACGAGTACCGCTGCCAAGGCAGAGAGTTTTAAAAGATTCTTCATTTGTTCCTCCGTAAAATTCCGCTTGCAGCGGGGTGTTGCGGTGCCCGGTGGGTCTATTTCTTTTCTTTGTCTTAATTTCAAAACTTGTGAGATACCCAGGTCAGTGTGCCAATCTGTACTAACTTAGAGGTCCCATGTCTTCGATTCCTTATGTAGCAACTCTATGGCCAATGCAGAAATCATCGATTATCAACAACTTGAACCCAGTGGCCTGGCCTAAGTGGAAAATATTTGCGCAGCCAATGGCAAATCCTTAGGGCCCCGGGGACTCAGAGTGGAATAGAAAAGGAACTCCACCAATAAACCTCCAGTAGCCCGCTGGCAAGACTCTTACCTGCCGTTCGGGAGGGTGAAGAGTTTTTACTCATGTAGGCTCGAGACTGCTTAGTGCATCTCTCGTTCCAAATTATTTTTCTTTTAAATGAGTTACTTGCCGGAACGTAGTGGTCAATAAAGGCAAGAAAATGCATAGGAAGAAGGCAAGTGAGATTCCCTCAGCGATGGCTTTTCCATCCCCGGAAATACGTCCGGGCGTTTAGATATTGTTAGGTATCCCCAATTTCTTGAAGATTGCGTACTCTGAAAGACAGACCGCTAACCCTTAGGCAGGTCTGAAGTCCCATCTTCAGACTTTGTCGAAACGTCAACGTGCGACTGCAATCCTGTAACTGTAACTAAAGGCTATCCAAGAATGCGCATCTCCTCCGTCGGAACGGCCTACCCCCCGCACCGCTACTCTCAGCTCGAGATCACCCAGGCGCTACTTAAGCGCTGGGAGGGAAAGCTCGACGAACCCCGGCTTCTCTCTCGACTTCACGCCAACTGCGGGGTCGAGTTCCGCAACCTCGCATTTTCCCTGGATGTCTATCCGAAGCTGGTCGGCTTCGGCCAGACCAACTCCGCCTGGATCAAGGCCGCCGTCGAACTCGGCGAGCTCTCCGCCAACCGTGCCCTGGAAAAGGCCGGCATTACCGCAGCGGATATTTCGGCGATCTTCTTTACTTCCATCAGCGGCATCGCCAGCCCTACCATCGACGCGCGGCTCATCAACCGCATGCCCTTTCCGGTCAACGTTAAGCGCACGCCCATCTTCGGGTTAGGCTGCGTCGCCGGAGCCGCTGGAGTGGCCCGCGCCGCCGATTACGTCCGTGCCTTCCCCAAGGAGATCGTGCTGCTCCTCTCCGTCGAGCTCTGCTCCCTGAACTGGCAGGATAACGATCAATCCATCGCGAACCTGATCTCCATTGGCCTCTTCGCCGACGGAGCCGCGGCGGTCGTCATCGCCGGCGCCGAGAGCAAGCTCGCCGATCCCACTAAGCCCAGTCCCAAGATCCTTGCCACCCGTTCCACTTTCTATCGCGACACCGAGCACATCATGGGCTGGGATATCTGCGACACGGGATTCAAGATCGTGCTCTCCCCCGACGTCCCCAAGATCGTCCTCGACCACTTCCCCGGCGACGTGCAAGGCTTCCTCTCCGACCAGAACCTCACCCAGGACGACATCAGCAGCTATATCTTCCACTCGGGCGGGCCCAAGGTCCTGGAGGCGATGGAGACCTCCCTCAACCTTCCCGCCGATGCCCTCGCTCCCTCCTGGAAGTCTCTCCGCGAGGTGGGCAATCTCTCCGCCGCCTCGGTTCTGGCTGTTCTTGAGGACTTCCTTACCATCCACCCCGGAACGCCCGGGACCTACAGCATTCTTGCCGCCATGGGGCCTGCTTTCTGCTCCGAACTCGTTCTCTTGCAGTGGTAGTAGATCTGGCAGTCCGTTGAATGTACTCGCAAGCCTCACAATCCGTTCGAAGTAGCACCGGCACTGACGATCCGGACGTCTTTATCGCAGGCGGCGGCCCCGCGGGTCTCGCCTGCGCTATCGCCGCCGCCCAGCGCGGGCTTACTGTCGAAGTCGCCGACGGCATGGTTCCGCCAATCGACAAGGCCTGCGGCGAGGGCCTGATGCCCGACACTCTGGTCGCCCTCACCCGGCTAGGCCTCGATCTTCGCCCGACCGAAAGCGCCATCTTTCGTGGGATACGCTTCCTCACCACCGACCGCTCCGGCAGACATCTCAGTACCGAGGCCACCTTCCCCCAGGGCGAGGGCCGGGGCATCCGCCGCATCCTTCTTCATCAGCTCCTTCTCGACCGCGCCACTGCCCTCGGAGTCCGCTTAAGCTGGCAGACGGTCGTTCAAGGCATTGAGAGCGGGCAGGGAAGCGCCCGCTCCGTCGTTCGCACCAACCGACATACCGTCCGGCCCCGGTTCATCATCGGCGCAGACGGACACCAGTCGCTGGTCCGTGCCTGGGCCGGACTGGAGCGCTCCACCATCCGCGCCCGCCGCATCGGCCTCCGGCAGCACTTCTCCATCGATCCCACCAGCGTGCAGCGCGATTTCGTCGAGGTCCACTGGAGCGACTACGGTCAGGCCTACGTTACGCCCGTCTCCCCCACGGAGATCTGCATCGCCTTCGTCGCCGACCACAAGTTCCCCAGTATCGAAGAGGCCCTCAGCCACTTCCCCGTCCTTCAACAGAGTCTCCAGGCGGCTGTTCCCAGCGGCTCGCCGCGAGGTTCTATTACGCTCAGCCGCAAGCTCCACCGCGTCACCGATGGCAATATCGCTCTCATCGGAGATGCTTCGGGCTCCGTCGACGCGGTCACGGGCGAGGGGCTGGGCCTCTGCTTCCGCCAGGCGCTCGCGCTCGGGGATGCGCTCGAGGCCGGCGACCTCGCGCTCTATCAGCGGGATCACCGGGCTCTCCAACGCCTGCCTCACTTCATGGCTCGTACGCTGCTGCTTCTGGACCACTCGCCCCGGCTGCGCAATCGAACTCTCAGAGCCTTCCAGCGCCGTCCTCCGCTCTTTCAGCAACACCTTGGTGTTCATGTAGGGGACGCACCCGTCCGTATCTTCGGATCAAAAGGACTGCTTGCCACCCTAACCTTCGTCCTCGCCGGCTGAACTCCCGCCGACGGGCCACGCTTTACAGAGCGTCGTCCTCCCTGTAAGTTGACCTCACACGACAAAGCCCTCAACATAAAGGGTAGGGAACCATGGATATCATCGACGACGACGTAGCCCGGCGCTGCATCGACATCATCGCCAAATCGAAAAACATTCCGCTCGAGTCCATCTCCTTGGAGAGCACCTTCGACTCTCTCAATATCGACTCCCTCGATAAGATCAACATCTCTTTTGAGGTGGAGGAAGCCTTCGACATCGAGATTCCGGACGACGCTCTCGGCTCTCTCAAGACCGTTGGCGATGTCGTCTCCGGAGTTCGCGCCATCCTCGCGAAGACCCGGCCGGCGGCCTCCAGCACCGCTGCCGCCATCGAATAGAGATGGCAACGGCCAAACTCACAGCGGGAGAGACCTCTAAGTGCATCGCGTCGTAGTCACCGGCCTCGGCTGCGTCACCCCCATCGGCTCCACCATAGAGGACGTCTACTCCTCGCTCTTGTCCGGCACGACCGGCATCGGACCCTTCGATTCCTTACCCTTCCTCCCGGACGGCGTCGCCCCCTTCGGCCTTCGCTTCACCCAGATGGCGCAGGTACGAGACTTCAACCCCCAGGCTCATCTCCCCTCCGGCACTATCGCGGGCTCTGACCGTACCTCGCAGTTCGCCCTGGTCGCCGCACGCCAGGCCGCGCAGCACAGCCAATTCAACCAGCACTACGCCCCCCACCGCATGGCCGCCGTCTTCGGATGCTCCACCGGCGGCCGCATCTCGGAGGAGGCGGAGACGGCCAAGCTCTACACCCGCAACGCCCGCCCCCATCCCCTCACCGTCATCCGCACGATGGCCAACGCCGGCGCCAGTCACGTCTCTATCGACCTCGGAATCACCGGGCCAGTCCTTACCCTCTCCACTGCCTGCTCCTCCGGCACGCACGCCATCGGACTCGCCTTCCAGATGGTTCGTTCCGGCATGGCCGACGCCGCCATCGCCGGAGGCCACGAGGCTCCGTTGTCGTACGGCTTCCTCCGCGCCTGGGACAGCATGCGCGTCGTCTCCGCCACGCAGTGCCGCCCCTTCTCCGCGGATCGAGATGGCATGACCCTCGGAGAAGGCGCAGCCATGTTTACCCTGGAGACGCTGGCCTCCGCGCAGGCCCGCAACGCCCCCATCTACGCGGAGATCGTCGGCTTCGGCATGTCCGCCGACGCGACCCACATCACTAATCCCGCCTCCTCGGGAGCCGCCTCCGCCATGCGCGCTGCTCTCATGGACGCCGCCAGTGCACCGGGCGCACCCTCCTTCGAGTCACTTCTCGAACAGGTGGGCTACATCAACGCCCACGGCACCGGAACCCAGGCCAACGACTCCACCGAAGCCGCTGCGATCCACGATCTCTTCGGCCCCCGCGCCTCTACCATCCCTATCAGCTCCACCAAGAGCCTCCACGGCCACTCCATCGGAGCCACCGGAGCGATCGAAGCCCTCATCACCCTCCTCGCTCTCTACCACGGCAAACTCCCCGCCACCGCCGGTACCCTCGTCGTCGACCCCACGCTGAACCTCGACGTCATCACCAGAGCCCCACGCGAAGCGACCCCGCAACTCGCCCTCTCCAACTCCCTCGCCTTTGGCGGCTTGAACGCCGTCCTGGCGCTCCGCCCTTATGCCTAGGGCGCATCGAAACTGAATCCCTCTCGATTAGCTACGAATTGCAGGCTTTAATACTTCCTCGGACCATTGGCGGAAGCTGGTCGGGGTAGTGGACTGCGGAGTGCGCGGCTCAGTGTTGTCGAGGCCTTCGTTCTTGGCCACCATCATGTCGAGCATGCCCTGCGCCATCGCCTCGGACATCCCGAACCCGGTCATTCTGGCCTTGAACGCTTCGCCGGGGATCTGCTGGAAGCGCACCGTCTTCCCTAGCACCTCGGAGAGGATCTGCGCCATGTCGTTGTAGGAGAGGTCCTCGGGGCCGAGTACCGCGATGCTCTCCTGTCCGCTCCAGGAGGGATCCAGCAGCAGCTTGGCGGCGACGGCGGCGATATCGCGGCTCGCGCAGGTCGGAGCCTTGAGGTCCCCGGCGATCGGCGAGAAGAACATGCCCTGGCTCTTGATCGCCTCGACCTGGCCGAGGAGGTTGTCCATGAAGGAGGGCATCGTCAGCGCACGGTAGCTCACGCCTGTGCTCGCGATCAAGTCGTCCATCGCCAGCGATCCTGACACCAGCCCGGTGTTCCTGGGCCATCCGCGGCCCAGGGCCGAGACTCCGACGACACGCTTGACTCCCTGGCTCTGGAACGCATCGCACGCAGGCCGGGTGAAGTCCACGTAGGCGGCCTCGACGCTGGCAGATTGGAAGTCCGGGGGCAGCACCCAGAAGACAGCATCGGCGCCCTGGAACGCCCGGTTGACGACGTCGATGTCGCCCTGCGATCCCTGCACGACCTCAACACGCTCGCGTGTCTGCGAGGGAAGACGGGAGGGATCGCGCACGATCACGCGGATGGATTCTCCGCTGTTGAGGAGGTTCTCAAGGACCTGGTGGCCGATAGTGCCTGTGGGGGTGGTGACGACGATCATGATGTCTCCTAGTTGCTGGACTACTAAGTAAACTCTACCGTACCGTTTACATATCGTCAACCCAATCCGGTAAGCGACAATAGGCTATGGCAAGAAGAGGTGACAAGCTTCGAGAACATATCCTCTGGATCGCCAAGGACGTGTTTCTGGAGATAGGTTTCGAGCGGACGTCGATGGATGTCGTCGCGAGCCGCGCAGAGACCTCGAAGCGATCCTTGTACGCTCACTTCGAGAGCAAAGAGAAGCTGTTCCTCGCGGTCATCGAGCTAGTGCGCGGTCTCTTCCTCAACAGGCTGAGGCTGCCGGGCGACTACTCCGAGAAGCCTGCGGACGCTCTGGTGATCTTCTGCGGCCGGTACCTTGAGGTTCTGCTCTACGAGGCGTCGATCCAGATGTGCCGCATCAGTATGGCCGAGAGCGCAAGATTTCCCGAGCAGGCCGCGCAGTACTTCGATGTGTTATTCACGCAGGTCCACGCGCGGTTGAGCGCCTACCTGAAGACGACGTTTGGGCTCTCGGCCCGCGGCAGTGCCGAGGCGGCACATAAGCTTCTCGGCCAGGTATTTTATCCGCGCTTCACGCGAGCCCTCTTCGGCATGGACCCGTTAGTGGAGAGATTCGACCCTGAGACCCTGTCGCCCGACTTCGATCTAAGGCCGATTCGCAAAGCGGTCGCCGACCTGATCGAGTCCCTGCAAGAAGATTGAGGATGCGAAACGGATCCGGGAAGATCGCCTAACTCGCCACCAGACTACTCCCGCCGGAAATCCACAATTAAATAAATGCGATCGATCATCCTGTGTGTGCCGCGATGAAGTAGTCTGAGCTTGCTCTGCACTCCGCGAAACCCCACACATGAAACTCATCGCCGCACCTGCCCGGCTCTTCGGCCTCGATACCCTTCGTGTGCTCGCCGTCCTCGTCGTCATGCTCTATCACCTGACGATCTTCGGGGAGCTGCCGATGCGCCTCCTCCCCGTCACTTACTTCGGCTGGATGGGCGTCGATCTCTTCTTCGTCCTCAGCGGATTCCTCATCGGGCAGCAGGCGCTCAAGCCCTACCTGACTGGGCAGCGGCTCTCCATCGCGGAGTTCTACCGCCGGCGTGCCTACCGCATCCTGCCCGCATATCTTGCAGTGCTTGCGCTCTACTTTCTAGCGCCCGGTTGGCGAGAGGCTCCACGGCTCGCGCCACTCTGGAAGTTTCTGACCTTCACCATGAACTTCGGCATCAACTTCGACAGGCGCGCCTTCTCCCACGCCTGGTCGCTCTGCGTGGAAGAACACTTCTACCTCCTGCTGCCGCTGCTCGTCATACTGTTGATGCGTCGTCCCTCGGCACGCAAGACCGTAGCGGTGATCGCCTCAGTCGTCCTCTCCGGCATCGCTCTCCGCGCCTTTCTCATCACGCGCTATCCTGACGATGTCTGGCGCGACATCTACTTCCCCAGCTATACGCGTCTCGACGGCCTCGTTACCGGGATCTCCCTCGCCATCGTTCGCACCTTCCGGCCGGGGTGGTGGCATACGCTCATGCAGCGGGGCCACACACTGTTTCTTAGCGGCACTGTCTGCGTCGGCTGCGTCCTCTGGATGTTTCGCAAGCAAGACCTGGGCGGCAGCACTGGCTCCGCGATGTGGGGCGTCATCCTCGGTCTCCCACTGCTTGCAATCGGCCTCGGACTCCTCACTGCTTCCAGCGTCAGTAAGAACGGCCTGCTCGCCCGCGTAAGGGTTCCCGGCGCAGAGACACTGGCTACCCTCGCCTTCAGCCTCTACCTCACCCATAAGGCCGTCGGGCACATCGTGCTGCAGCGCTTTCCGCAGATCACAGGACCGCACGGTCCTGCATCGTGGCTGCTCTACGCCGTCGCATGTCTCTCAGCGGCGTTGTTGTTGCACGTTGTCGTGGAGCGTCCCTTCCTTCGTCTGCGTGACCGCGTTGCGAGACACAAATCGATCTCTGCTCTCGAAGACGAGATGCGTAAGGAGCCCGCTCTGTAACTGCTCGCATCACTTGCTGCCGATCGGCTCCGCCTTTGCATCGATCAACACCACAGCACTCAAAGCACTCGCCACTGCAAGCGCCGCCGCGACCCAGAGCACCACGTCGTAGGCGGCGATAAACGATCCATCCAGCAACTGCCTCACCCGAGCATCACTGGTAGTCGCCGCAGCACGTTTTTCCCTCTGAGACTCCACTTGCTGACGCTCCGCCGCTGGCAGCTCCAACCCATCCAGTCCCAGGTCCAGATGCCGGTCGAACGCCGCAGAGAAGACCAGCCCCAACACCGCGATCGCCAACAACCCTCCCAGCCTGGAGACAGCGTTATTCACCCCTGACGCCACTCCCGCCCGGCTCTGGTCGATCGAGCTCATCACCGCCGTCGTCAGCGGCGCGACGCTGATCGCCATCCCAACCCCCAGCACCACGACGGCAGGGAAGACCCCAGTCCAATACGATTCACCCGCGCTCGCCCGCGTAAACAGCCCAAACGCCAGTGCTGCGATCATCGGGCCGATAATCAGCGGCAGCTTCGCTCCATACCGCACAATCAATCCGCCCGACCAGCGCGAGAGCAGGAAGATCAGCAGAATGCACGGCAGCAGCGCTGCTCCAGCCTCGGTCGGGGAGTAGTGCTCCACCTGGATCAGGTCCAGCGGAAGAAAGAACAGCAGCCCGCTCAACGCCGCATACAGCAGCAACGTCAGCAGATTCGCTCCACTGAACGTCCTCGAACGAAACAGACCCAGCGGCAGCATCGGCGCAGAGGAAGAGCGCTCCACCAGGAAAAAGCCAATCAGCGCCGCGACCCCGGCGACGCCTGCGATCGAGGCCCGCGTCCCGCCGTGGCCGGCCTCGATCAGTCCAAACGTGACGCCTCCCCATCCCACCGTCGCCAGCACAGTCCCCCACCAGTCGAGACGTTGTACGCCCTCCGCCCGGCTCTCCGGAACCCGCGTCAGCGTGATCGCGAGCACCGCCAACGCCAGCGGCAGATTGATGAAGAACACCCAGCGCCACGAGACATGCTGAATCAGCCATCCGCCCAGCACCGGCCCCAGCGCCGTCGTCATCGCCGTAAATCCGGACCACGTCCCGATCGCCCTTCCTCGTTCCTCCGCGCAGAACGAGGAGCTGATCAGGGAAAGACTCCCCGGCACCAGCAAAGCTCCGCCGACGCCCTGCAGACCCCGCGCCACAATCAACATCTTCACGCTGCCGGCGAAGCCACACCACATCGACGCCCCGGCAAACAGCACCACCCCCGCCGCAAAGATCCTGCGCCGTCCATAGATATCGCCCAGCGACCCGCCCACCAGCAACAGCGCCGCCAGAAACAACGCATACGACTCAACCACCCACTGCACATCCGTCACGGTCGCATTCAACGCGCCTTGCAGCGCCGGCAGCGCCACATTCACCACCGTGCCATCGATAAACACCATGCTCGACCCGAGGATCGTAGCGGCAAGCACCCATCTCCCCGTCGCACCGGTCACAGCCGGGGGAGTGGCTGCGCCTCGAATCGCTCCATCACCGCAAGGCAGGGCTACGTTCGACATTTGTCTTCACCTCACTCCAAGCTCGAATCATAGCTCTTCAGCATCTTCCTCCTATGAGGCAAGCGGCCAACGAGCGTCTCTGTTGTCCAGGGCAGTCAAATTCAGACGAACCAAGCTCGCAACTTGTATCCCACCAAGACTTACACCTAGACTTTCAATATGAGCCGAAGATTCCTCCCCCTCCTGCTCCTCGCCTTCCTCGCGACTGGCCTTGCGTCCTCCAACCTGCACGCTCAGTCTCGTCTGGCCATCTACGGCACTGGAGGCTTTCAAGAGAGCGGTCTGTCCAATCAAGGCTGGATTCCCGCCGGCATCCTCGGCCTCTACGCCGGAGCCTCGGATCTCGGCCCCCTCGCCATCTCCGTGGACGTCCGCGGCATCTTCTCCTCCGATGCGAAGAGCGTCCTCGTCGGCCCGCGCCTGGCCCTTCACTTTCCCGCCTTCCCACTCAAGCCCTACTCCGAGATCCTGATCGGCGGAACCTCCTACAGCAGAAACGGAGCCTCCGGAAACTTCAACGCCAGCTACGTCGGCGGCATCGATACCGCGATCCTCCCCCACGTCGACTGGCGCCTCTTCGACTTCACTTACCGCCTCAACGAGTCCGGTAACGGCAGCAGCGACCATCAGAAGGCCCTCACCACAGGCTTTGTCATCCGCTTCTAAATCGCAACGAAAAGAGGCGGCCACGGCATCAAGCCATGGCCGCCTCTTTCTCGCGATACAGCTACTCCCGGAACGTAGACTTCCGCCCAACCAGACGTCCATCCATATCCGCCAGCACATACGCGACGACGGACAACATCGCCGTATTCCGTTTGAAGTCATCCGGATCGACCTTATCCAGCGTATCCGCTTCGGTATGGTGCCAGTCGAAGTAGTGCAGCCCGACCGTCCGCGGGCTCAGTGCCGGAACGCCATCCGCAGTGATCGGTCCAATATCCGACCCGCCGCCGCCCGGCGAGACCGTGTCCGTCCCAATCGGCTTCAATAACGCCGCGATGTCCTGCATGTACACGAACGACTGCTTCTCCTCCGCCGAGAGCGTGGTCATATCCAAAGCACCGCGTGCCGGAGGAGCAACCGCAGGAGCGCCGGGCGCAGGAGGAGCTGGCCGACGCGGCCCGCCAAATCCGCCATATCCGATGCCCAACGGCTTCTCCGCGCCGCCGTCCATTTCAAACGCCGCTACCTGGTCGCCAATCTTATCGCCGATCATCTCGCGATAAGCCCGTCCACCCGCACCGCCGTTCTCTTCATTCACCCAGAAGACGATCCGGATCGTCCGCTTCGGCTTCAGGCCCAGCTTGTGGATCAGCGAGACCGCCTCGAAGGTAGCCATAATGCCCGATCCATCGTCCTGCGCTCCCTGGCCTACATCCCACGAGTCGATATGTCCGCCAAGCACGACTACCTGCTCCGGATGCTCGCTGCCGACGATCTCGCCCATTACATTGCCGGCCTTCACGTCGGCCTCCATATGTGCGTCCATCTGCAGATGCACCTGCACCGGACCCTCCGCTGCCAGCCGCTCGATCATCAGCGCATCCTCCACGCTGACCGCCGCCGCCGGAACCTTCGGCTGCTTCTCGTCATACCGCAGCGTTCCTGTATGCGGAGTCTGCATCGCCAACCCCGTCGCCGATCGCACCAACACCGCAACAGCACCCTTCGAAGCCGCTCTGCTCGGCCCAGCAGTCCGGTACTGCGAGTTCACTCCATACCCATGCCAGCCAGGATTGAACAGAACAATCTTCCCCTTCACCTGCTCCGGAGTCAGCTCATCCAACGCCTGGAACGAAGGCACAAAGACCACCTGCGCCGTAATCCCTTCCTTCGGAGTCCCCACACTCATGCCCAGCCCCAGCATATGCAGCGGCTTCTTCACCGCACCCTTGCCAGAGGTCAGAATCTCCCCCGACTCGCTCCCCCTCACCCAGTGCGGCACCATCACCGGCTGCACCTTAACATTCTGCAGCCCGGCCTTCTTCATCAACTCCGCTCCCCACTCAATCGCCGTATTCAACTGCGGACTTCCACTCACGCGCTTACCGATATGGTCGCAAAGATAGGTCAGCGCGGCGTAGCCATCGTTATCCGCCATCGCCGCGGTAAGGATCCTGTCGGCATCGGTCTTGTACTTGGCAGCCAAAGGCCCCGGCACCGCCGGCATCCCCGAGGACTGCTCCCCCGGCAACTGCATCTGAGCCCCTGCCTGCAACGTAGCAAGCAAGGCAGCGGTGGTGACGAACGACATAAAACGGTTCATTTGCATCTCCTATAAAAAAGCTTCTCAACCTAAAAAGGTTCTTAAAATCCTTGCTGACCAACGGCCACAAGCAGACACACCTGTCCGTTACACGCAACGACTCAACAAATAAAAACCGGCTGAGAGGACATCCTCTCAGCCGGTCTATGCATTCGTCATCAACATTCTCTGCAGGTCATCTTTCTTAGAAGATGATCTTGCCAGCGAACTGAACGTTGAACGGCTCGCCCGATCCGATACCAGGTGCGCCCGCGTTGTCACCAACCGTCGTCGTCGATCGGCCAAAGGAACCGGACGTAAATGATCCAATGGAACTGGTATTGGCCAGATTCAGACGGTTGAAGATGTTAAACATCTCTGCACGAATCTGAAGGTTGACGCCTTCATGCAAGGCAGTGTTCTTCACCAGGGAAGCATCCACCGTTCCGAAGCCTGGACCACGGCCATCGTTGCGATGCATCCCGCTGAAGGTTCCCTTTGCAGGAAGCGCATAAGCGGCGGGATTGAACCACTGCACATAAGCTCCTGCGGTTGCAGAGGCGCGAACGAGCGTGTGGGACGTTGTGTAGGGATTTGCAACCTGCACAGCACGGTCTTGAAACTCGCCCGTACCGCTGTTGTTGGTGGTGGTCTTCACGTTGATTGGCTTTCCAGTGAAGAAAGTCATGAAGGTGTTAACCTGCCATCCATTCGTAACCGGCTTCCAGCGCTCAGTGAACTTCGGCACCTCGTAGACAACATAACCGTTGAATGTATGACGGGTATCGAAGTCCGCGTTTCCGTACTCCGAAGCCAGATCCAGTGAATTCTGAGGAGCGAATCCCCGTGTTCCGGAGACGTTATCTAGGCTGTGGCCAAAGGTATAGCTGCCCTGGGCTGTCATGCCATGGTAGCTGCTGGTACGAATCATGGATTGGAGAGAGTGATAGTTAGATCCCGCCCTCGATTCATATTGATTGATCGCCGCGAAGGAAGGGAACTGATTGAAGTATGGCCGCGTGCTCTGGATAGTGGAGCCGGTATTATTCGCTGCAGCCTGGTTAATGTCGCGCAGATTGAATAGCCGGCGGCCGAGCGAGCCAACGTAGCCAATCTGAAGGACAGTGTTGCGGCCCAGTTGATACTCCGTGTTCAGGTTGAAGTTCTGAAGATATGCGTTCCTGAATCCCGGGGATACCGTAGAGACGCCAAAGGTGGCCGCCGCGCCGGTGCTCGGGAGCGGGTCTACATTGTTGGTGATCTGGAAGGCCGAAGACTTCGAGACCGTGAAGACAGGGCTCGGCCCAATCTTGTTCGCTTGGACGCCAACCGATGCTCCATTGCCTGGACGGTTGTCGAAGAAGCCATTCAGATTTGGCAGGTCGTAATAGATGCCGTACGTTCCACGCAGCACCAGCTTGTTCGTAACCTGAGTCGTGAAGCCGAGACGAGGCGCAACATTCCGGTAGCTACGCGGATAAAGAGTATCCCGGTTCTGACCGATGATTGCGAAACCCGTCGAGGAAGACGGATCGAAGTCCGACAAGGTGCCATTTGTCGAGTAAACCGGACCAGAGAAGTCCCAACGCAGCCCATAGTTGAACGTCAGACGGGGCGTGACCTGATATTGATCCTGAGCGAAGAGACTCCACTGGTTCAGATAAAGGTCGCGCTGCAACTGGCCGCGAACGATGCTTCCGGAGGTTGCATAGCCAGCGAGAAAGTCTGCCAGCGCCCGCGTTGTGCCGTCGGCTTCGTTTGCGTAGTTGTTGGTCGGATGAAGTGCTGTATAAGCCGTTCCATCGAAATTAAACGATCCACGAACATTGCGCTGATAAAGCAGGTTCATGTAGTTGCGACGGAACTCTCCGCCGACCCGGATCTGGTGTTTACCGGTAACAAACGTTCCCGTGTCGTTGAGCATGCCGGTGTAATCTTGCCGGCCGAGGGGCGGTGTGGGTCCGACCTGATCGAAGCTTGTAATCGTGATCGTCGGAGCTCCGAACAACGATGGGTCCGTAACTCCTGTAGCTAGGCCAAGTGCAGGAATGTTCTGGTTGTGAACGTTGTCGTTGAAGGTCTGGCCGAAGTAATTGACCGCCGCCAAAAGTTGGTTCGATAGGTGAGGGGTCACAGCCCAGTTGTGTGTGATCGCATAGTTGTGCACATGGTCCGGAGCAACCTGGTAGTACTCCCAGATGTTGGGTCCGGCATTGCCAAGCTGACGACCTGTGCCGATGAAAGCGCGAATGGAAAGAGTTTGCCTGGAGGTCAGGTTCCAATCGACTTTACCAACGGTATTGTCGCTGTATCCGCTCTGCGGACGAGCATCGGTGTAGTTGTTGATCGTAGCGCCGCCCGTGTTCTTGTTACCCTGCGGCCACAAGCTCAAGAGGTTCAAGGCAGTCTGGCTGACCGGAATGCCGTGGTTGTTGAGCAACTGCGTCGCTTGGGCAACCCAGGCTGTAGTTGGTTCAGTCGCAGCCGACTGGGCACCGATAATGTACTTCTGGCGTTCGTAGTTGACGAAGAAAAACAGCTTGTCGTGCATCACCGGACCACCCAGCGAACCGCCAAACTGGTTGTTGCGAATTTTTGGCTTGCGCGCAGTTGTTGCCAGCATCTGGCTCTTCGAGGCGAAGTACTCATTGCGCATGAAGTAGTACGCCGTTCCGTGGAAACGGTTGGTACCGCTCTTCACTACCATGTTGACCAGTCCGCCTCCGTTGCGGCCAACCTCGGCGTTCGCCTGGGATTGAACGGAGAATTGATCGATCGCGTCGATGGGCAGTGTTACGCCGGCGATACCGGAGACACCACCCTGATTCGCGCCCTGTGAGTTGTGGAAGATGTCGTTGTTGTCGGCGCCGTCGATCTGAAAATTATTCTGGTTAGTGCGAGCTCCGTTCAGCGAGCCTGCGCCATTGAAGCCAGGCGTGATCTTGAGCAATTGTGTAAAGTCGCGGCCATTCAAAGGAATATTCGCCACAGCCTGGGCCGGTACGACGGCGGTATTGGTCGAAGACTCGGTGTCAACGGCGATTGCATTTGCATTCACCTCGACCAGCACATTCGAGTTCGACAGGGCTAGCTTCGGGCTTAGCGAATACACAGCGCCTGGGCGCGTTGCGATGTCCACAATCTTTGCCGAAGCAAAGCCGGGTGCCGTGATGGTAATTGTGAACTTCCCAATCGGAAGATCCTGAAACGAGTAGGCTCCATCGCCTGTGCTCGCTGTTTCACGCGTAAGGCCCGTATCCTGCGACAGTAGAGAGATCTGCGCGTTTGGGATAACGGCACCAGTGCTGTCCTGAACCGTTCCGGAGATACCTCCGCGGAACGTCTGCCCCAATACAAACTGCGAGATACTTATCACAAGCAGTAGGAAGAGGAATTTCATTTGCTTTGGATGGGAATTCATTTGGCACTCCTTTTGGATCGCCCGACGCACTCCGGCAAATGCCAGAGTGTTAGGCAGTTTCAGACACGCGTCACCGCCCACCGCGTAGCACAAATACTTGCGGTGTGGGGGAACATAAGAACCCGTGCAGGTAAAAAATTAGGTAATTTCCACAAGTATACCTTCACCGCTTACTAATATGGGAATAAATCTTGTAAAGAAGGGTTAAGCGGCTCGGCCAGTACACAACTCCAAATCTGCACCCTCCCCCAAAAGTCCCACATCCGCCACCTCCCCAATCCACACTCCCCCAACTACACTTGTCGCATGTGTGGAATCGTCGGATACATCGGTCCTAAAGCAGTCGTCCCCGTCATCATCGAAGGTCTTCGTCGTCTTGAGTACCGCGGCTACGACTCCGCTGGAATCGCCGTTGCCGGTGGCCCGGACGGCATGCAGCTTCGCCGCGCGCCCGGCAAGCTCCGCAACCTCGAAGCCGTACTCGCAGACTCCCCCGTCCACGGCTCCTTCGGCATCGGACACACCCGCTGGGCCACCCACGGCCGTCCCACCGAAGAGAACGCTCACCCTCACCGCGACTGCACCGGCACCCTCGTCGTCGTACACAACGGCATCGTCGAGAACTACCTCGCCCTCAAAAAAGAGCTCATCGCCGCCGGCCACACTTTCGTCACCGAGACCGACACCGAGATCATCGCTCACCTTATAGAAGAAGAGATCAAGCAATCCCCCGGCGTCCTCCTCGAAGAAGCCGTCCGCCGCGCCGTCAAACACCTCACCGGAGCCTTCGCCATCGGCGTCCTCTCCGCCAACGAGCCCAACAAGCTCGTCGCCGCCCGCATGGGTCCGCCCGCCGTCATCGGCATCGGCGACGGAGAGTTCTTCCTCGCCTCCGACGTCCCCGGCATCCTCCACCACACCCGCGACATCCACTTCCTCCAGGATGGTGAGGTCGCCATCCTTACTCCCACCGGCGTCGAGCTTACCGACTTCCAGGCCGCACCGCTCAAGCTGAAGATCCAGCGCATCACCTGGGATCCCATCATGGCCGAGAAGGCCGGCTACAAGCACTTCATGCTTAAGGAGATCAACGAGCAGCCCCGCGCCATCCGCGACACGACCCTAGGTCGCATCTCTCTCGAGACCGGCAAGGTCCACCTCGCCGAGATGCAGATCTCCGACGAAGACCTCCGCAACGCCAGCCAGATCACCATCGCCGCCTGCGGAACCTCATGGCACGCCGGCCTCGCCGGCAAGTTCATGATCGAGCGCCTCGCCCGCATCCCCGTCGAGGTCGACTACGCCTCCGAGTACCGCTACCGCGATCCCATCGCCGACCCCCGCGCTATCGGACTCCTCATCACCCAGTCCGGAGAGACCGCCGACACCATCGCCGCCCAGCGCGAGCTCATCTCCAAAGGCTCCAAGACCCTCGCCATCTGCAACGTCGTCGGAGCAGCCGTCACCCGCGAAGCCCAGGGCACCATCACCACCAACGCCGGCCCGGAGATCGGCGTCGCCTCCACCAAGGCCTTCACCGCCCAGCTCACCGCCCTCTTCGTCCTCGCCCTGCACCTCGCGCAGGTCCGCGGAACCATCACCGAAGCCCAGTCCCTCCACCTCGTCGAAGAGCTCAGCAAGCTCCCCGGAAAACTCGAAGATGTCCTGCGCTCCGTAGACGACCAGTGCTTCCAACTCGCCAAGGTCTTCCACACCGTCAACGACTTCCTCTTCCTCGGCCGCGGCATCCACTACCCCATCGCCCTCGAAGGAGCCCTCAAACTCAAAGAGATCTCCTACATCCACGCCGAAGGCTACCCCGCCGGAGAGATGAAACACGGCCCCAACGCCCTCATCGACGAGACCCTCCCCGTAGTCTGCATCGCCACCAAAGACCCCGAAGACCCCTCCTCGGTCCTCAAGTACGAAAAGACCCTCTCCAACATCCAGGAGGTCACCGCCCGCAGCGGCCGCGTCATCGCCATCGCCATCGAAGGCGACGAGGAGATCAAACAACTAGTCGAACACACCATCCAAATCCCCCAGGCCCCCGAACTCCTCCTCCCCGTCCTAGAAGTAGTCCCCCTCCAACTCCTCGCCTACCACATAGCAGTACGCAGAGGCTGCGACGTAGACCAACCAAGGAACTTGGCCAAATCCGTCACCGTCGAATAACTTCGTCACATAAATCCAGGGTTCGATCTTATGCGGAGTATTGCCCTGCATGTCTGTTGCAAATCTCGTCTTTGAGTACGACCCACGCAAAGCTGCCGCCAATCTCCGTACCCACGGAGTATCCTTCGATGAAGCCATCACCAGCTTCTTCGACACCAACGCCATCTCCGAGCCGGACCCGAACCACTCGACACCCGGCGACGAGCGGTTGATCAACATCGGTAAATCCACCAGGAACCGTCTCCTGTTTGTGGTTCATAATGAAGAAGACGGGCGAATTCGAATCATCAGCGCCCGGTTGGCCAGCCCAACCCAGAGATCACTCTATGAAGAATCCTGAGACCTCCGCAGCAACCCCCGCCAAACGCACCGCTGTTCGCGGCAAGTACGCGAACCTGCTTCAGCGCGGAACCAACATCGCCGTCCTCGACGCCGATATAGTCGAACACTTCCCCGACTCTGAGTCAGTCAATAACGCGTTGCGTGCCTTCCTGGCTATCGGGAAACAGGTTCAGTCTGCGTCAATCCACATCCTGCCGAAGACTCCTCGTAGAGTGGGACCTAAAAACTCTGTTACCTTCGATCCACGGAAGGGCACAACCCTGAAAACGCGAGTTGCCGCAAAGTAGTCTTTCCTCGCTATTGGAGATAGCCAGGACGGCGAACTCCTAATCGTCCCTTCCAACTCCTCGCCTACTACATCGCCGTCCTTCGAGGCTCCGTAGACCTCTCCCATCCAAATCTACAACGTTAAGAATAAAAACGAAGCTCTGCAGGCACTTACAACCGAAACAACTACCGATCATGATGAGAGCATCGGAGTAAGCTTTACCCTTAGAGGCCATCCACACTTCTCTTTGACACATTGGGGGCACCATTTTGAATTCATCCTTTTTCTCCCTGCAGTACACGAGCATCCTGCCTTACTTCATTCTCATGGCGCTCTTTTACTTCGAAGCGTCCATCATCCTCCGCACCGTACCCTTCTACAAGCGCGCCCTGGCCCAGGACTTAGCCGACCGCAATCACTTCGCCCAACTCGACGGTCTCCGCGGACTCCTCGCCATCAGCGTCTTCTTCACCCACTCCGAGACGTTCCACCAAATGTGGGTCACCGGCTCCTGGGATCTGCCCCCCTCGAAGTTTTACTCGCAACTAGCCGTCGGCCCCGTCTCCATGTTCTTCCTCATCACCGGATACCTCTTCTGGTCCAAGGCGCAAAAGGGCACCAAAGAAGGCCTGGTCGTCTTCTTCCAACACCGCCTCCGCCGGCTCTTTCCCGCCTATCTCTTCGCCGTGTTGCTGGTTTGCATCGTCATTGCGTTCCTATCGAACTTCCACCGCACCGTCTCTATCTTCAGCCTCATCCGCGGCTCCATCGGCCTGCTCAGCTTCAACATGATCCCCGGGCCCGCCCTCAACAATCTGGAGAACACCTCGCTCATCTACGCCGGCGTCTTCTGGAGCCTTCGCGTCGAATGGATGTTCTACATCGCCTATCCTCTCCTGGCTCTCTTCGCGCGAACCTGGCGTCGCCAACTGCTTCTCGTCCTGATCACCTTCGGACTCTACATCCTTCTGCCCATCGTCCGCGGCCACATGCATGGTCAACACGGAACCCTGGGCCTCGGAACCATCCAGTACTTCATCTTCTTTCTGGTCGCCTTCTTCTCCTTCGGAATGGTGGCTGCCTTTATCAAGAAAAACTATCGGCTGGAATCCCTCGCCAATTCCATGCCCGCAACCTTGCTCGGCATCGCCGTCATCGTGGCCCTCTTTCTCTTCGTCCCGCCCACGCTGGACTGGGTTGAAGGCGCAGTGCTCGTATTTCCTTTCCTGCTCGTCGTCTACGGAAACTCCTTCTTCGGCTTGCTCCTCACCCGGCCTCTCATCCTGCTCGGACAAGTCAGTTACAGCACCTACGTCCTCCACGGAGTCGTTCTCTACACCATCAACCACCTTCTCGCTCGAACCATCAACATGGCGACCATCAGCCCTCTAGGCTTCTGGCTCGTCACCGCACTCATCGGAACCGCGGTGGTCTGCCTCTCCGCCCTCTCCTATCGTTTCTTTGAAGCCCCCTTCATGAAGGGATACGGCATGAAAAAAACTACGATCGTAACCGCTCCCGCCCTTGGTGTGCATTGATCGGGGCACCGTCATCATCGGTCCAATGAAAACTTAGATGTCCCTCCCAAAATCGGCGTCATAGATAAGGGTGAGATCTCTCTCGCACCCATAGGAGGTTAGGTTTGGAACACCCTCTCGTCTCCATCGTCGTATCGTCGTACAACCGGCCCGACATGCTTCAGAAGGCCCTGTCATCCGTGCTCGAGCAATCCTTCCAGAACATCGAAGTCATCGTGCAGGACGACAGCCCCGGCATGGAATGCGAAGCCGTCGTCACCAGCTACAACGACCCGCGCATCCGCTACACGCACAACCGGCCCTCGCTCGGTACCGGAGCCAACCTCCGCGCCGGATACCGCAAATGCACCGGCAAGTACTTCTCCACCCTCAACGACGACGACCTCTACGGCCCCGGCTATCTGGAGCGGATGGTCGCTATCCTCGAAGCGAATCCCACCTACTCCATGGCATTCAGCGATCACTATCTGATCGACGGAGACGGAACCGTCCTCCAGGAGGCGAGCGACAACAACAGCCGCCACTTTGGCCGCGCAACCCTCCCTCCCGGCTCCGTGTCCGATCCCATCCACTCCGCCCTGATCACCATGAGTGTCCCCGGAATGTTCGCCCTCTACCGCGCCGAAGCCATGGATCTCGACGACTTCCCCGACGAGGTCTCCTCCGGATACGACTACTGGCTCGTCTACCTCGCGGTACGCAGTGGTCAGCCCATCCACTACACCCCCGAGCGCCTGACCTCCTACCGCGTCCACGGCGGAAGCCAGACCGCCTCCTTCCAGGCTCCCAAAGAGAGGATGCGCTCCTACAACTTCGCCGAGTACATCGATCACAGAATTCTAGCCGACGAGCGCGTCCGCTCCGTATGGCCAGACGTACGTCAGCGCCTCAGCCAGATGCACACCTCAGGCGGCTTCGCCAACCTGCGCTTGAATCAACGCGCCGAAGCCAGACAGCAATTCCTTCTCTCCATCCGCAACAAAGCCACCCCACGCGCCCTAGCAGGCCTGCTCCTCACCGCCGCTCCCACCTTCGTCTTACAGCGAATCTTCAAAAAAAGATACGAGCCCAAGCCCGCAGAGTAAGCAACTGGCAGGAGCGTTGTGTGTACCATGACACTCTTTCGATGGGGCAGCCACAAGGAGCCGACTGAAACGTACATCGCAGTCCGCAGAGGAATGAAACTAAATTTATTCTTGACCGGATTCTAGTTTTGTCGCTAGTGTAGTTGCATTAACGTCTGGGCCCAGGTTTAACAGTTGAGAGTATTCCTGAGGTGTATCGTGACGCCATCTAATGAAAACCCAAATCCTTCAATTTTAACTTCAACTCCAACAACTCCAATAGATGGCAGTACTCCTACTAGGATTGAAGGAATGGGATTCAAAATTGAGATTCCACTTCCTAAATGGGCAATCGCTGGAATCGGTGTCATTGTTATTCTTGCTTCAGCTGGAGCCGGAGCTTTTTTTACATTTAAGAACATAGCTAATTCAGTTATTGTTCCCAAAGATCAACTAAGCGTATATCAAGCTACTCAGTTTCACGCACTTAGTGATCCAGAAGATCACCAAGACATCATTATCAAAGATTTTCCTGATGAAGGAGCCACCTTGACGATTCGCCACTATCATAGTGACGGTTGCGTGCAAGTAATTCGCTTTAATCATGCGTTGAAAAGAGGCGATAGTAAATGGTTGTTCGCCGCTTTAAGTACTCACCTAACTGGAGATGGAACTAAAAGCGGAGATATTAGAGATCCGCCCAAATTGCCACAAGTTGAAATGAAAGCTAAGGTTCTTGAGACTTCTCTAGGCGGCCCTATATCGCCAGGTTGGCACAATTTGATCAGTAGAAACTTATCAACTGCACCAACGACTGCAAACTTTATATTGGCGAGTGAGTCCAGTTCTCATAAATCTGATCCAGTTGTACGAGAGCCATTATTGGAGGCTGCTCGAGGAAAACTGGAAGCGACGAGCGAACCACAGGAACCTCAGATGGCAGATCCGGTGAAACAGGCTATTAGGGGCCTTCTACGACAAAGTGCCGATTCATTTCCCGCGACGTTTGCAAACTATCAGGGGGGAAGATGTATGGATCCGCATCCGGGAGCTTTCGGAGTTACAAACCAACAGGTCAATCAGTGCATAGTTCAAGTTTGGAGAAATTTTCAAGACGGGTGTACACACTTCCAGTATTTCAATGCTTGCACGGGCAGCTGGGATGTTTATCCTAACGGAGCTCCTCATGTGACTTGGACTAGATGCGTACATTAATTTCATCGACAGATGGCCCACCCGTCACTTAAATTAAAAACTAGCTTCAGTGCTTCATTTTCGCGACCTTGTTCTCTGGTTGTTCGCTTACTGCATAGCGGCACGCTGAGGCTATGATGTGGATTCGACCAAACCTTGACGGATACCGTTACAGCCAAATAAACAACCCGAGAAATTAAAAACCACGCGGAGGAAACCATTTTCCCTCAGCATTGAAATTACGCGATTTTTCGATACCGCAGGCGTTCCAAACCAAGTCAAGAGTCGGACGTAGTGTTTCTAATATGGATTCAGTCAGAGCAGAGAAGACCATTTCAGGCAAGATTAGATGATCTTGCAAAATGGGATCTGTACTGTCGAAACTATTGATTCCTAGTTGAGCCCCTCGCATATTGGTCATCGTCAGACCCACCGCAATGGGAGCTTGAACTCCAATCGTGTTTAGTAAGCTGATATATCTCGGAAGAGTCTCAATCAAGAGACGCTCATAGGCAACAGACGGCAAGTTATTTTTTCCGTTTGGCAAGATGTGATTAAGAATTCTTCCTTCGACCGCTTCGATAATTCCATTGCGATAAAGATGAACATAAGTGCTGGAAGTTTCACGAACCTCGGAGTAGGCCATGATCCCTTCGAAGGTGATTCGATTCCCCCAACCACTGGTATTCATTGGTCGAAAGTCATTTGAATTCTTGACTACGGATAAGTCGTAAGACTGTTCGTGGGTAAAAGCTTCAAATGGCATAAGGTGGAGAATGAACTTAGAACCATCCACCATCGGAATAGCAGGCTTTCCAGCGATAATCTCGAAGAGACGATCCGTTCTAAAAGCTCGCATTCTCTCGGTGAATGCCGCAGCTTCGGTGAACGATCGGCGCAATTGTTGCACGTCCAGCGAGTATTTACCCGCTGAGGTTCTTCCGTAGAACTTATCGTGGCCCTTGAGGATGACTCGATGCGGGCCGTTCCAACTTTTGTGTACACGGATTAGCAGAACCCTCCCACTCTTAGATTCGATTAACTTCAGAGAATGTCGAATGCGAGGTTCAAGTCCCGAACCGATAAGACTATCAAGGCGCAATACCTCCGAATCGACATCTGATATCCCGATGTCGATGATCGAAGAAGCGCAGCCGTCCAACTCTTGAATGCCGAACAGCAAGTCTCCTCCAGACGTGTTTGCCAACGCTGAGACATCAGCTAAAAACTCTTTTTTGTCAGTATCTGTTGATCCCGGCAACTCTCTCTTGAATTCAAGTGAGATGGATTCAGCTATCGAGTTACTTATAAGTGACTCGATATCAGCAGGTGTGACTTGGTCGAAGGGCTTGGCTATCAAACTTCACCTTGTTTCTTGAATTCAGCAATAAGTTGTTTGCCGTCTATTATTTTCCAAACCACCAAAGGCTCACATCGAAGCGCATCAAACGCTGCGATGTGAGCCCTTGGCGGAGAGGATGGGATTCGAACCCATGGTACTCGTGAGAGTACGACGGCTTCTTAGGCCGACACTTTAAGCCGCTCAGACACCTCTTGACAGACGCCTCGGGCGCCCCTCAACAACTGTCCGCCTGAGGTTATCATGACAATATCCGATTCGGTGGGCGAATATACTGGTCGTCCTACAATCTCTCCTTGCCTGTGCACACTGGCAACGAAAGATTGCCCATTCGAACCTAATATCAACTAACTCACCACAACCCGCAGCCAAAACAGATCTCCAGCCCTGAGCACGAATGTCTACCTCTTTCCAGCGTCCCGACTCGGACGCGGGCCAAGCCCTGTTCTGAGTTCTCCTATTTGCTGGAATCGCCGTTGTGCCTCACGATAATCTCTACCTCTAAATCCCGACACTGTCGAACTCCAGTCGCGCATTCGTCACACACAGACGAAGGTTCTTTTAGCTTGCAGCCATCATCTAACGCTCAGAGGCAGACTCACTTAGCCCGAAGACTTCGACGTCCATCGAAATACCTTTTGGAATGGCCAATCGGTTGCAATCAGTTGATCGGTTAAAGAAGGCACCCGAGGCTTCCGGCTGCTGCACCTAAAACCCTGATATAACTCACTACAACACGAAGCCCCAAACACATCCCCAGGCGCGAATATTCATGTCCAACTCTCTCCCGCGTCCCGGCGCCTCCCGGAACCTGGCCAAGAACCTGATCTGGGCCTTCCTCGGAATCGCCGGAATCTTCGTCCTCATCGATACCGATGTACCCCTCCTCTACCAGCCCAGCGCCTACCGCACCAAGCTCATCAAGGACGTCGTCCTCCTCGTTCCCCACATCATCTCCGGAGTCCTGGCCACCGCCCTCGGACCCTTCCTCTTCTCCACCCGCTTCCGCCAGCAGCACTTCAAACGGCACCGCATCATGGGCCGCGTCTACGTCATCTCCGTCGCCATCTCCGCTCCCACCGCCCTCATCCTGCAACACGGCGGCAATCCATTACTCTTCTTCGCGAACGGAGCCACCGCCGCCCTCTGGTTCCTCTGTACCCTCGCCGCCTTCCTCGCCGCCCGCAACCGCCAGATCCAGGTCCACCGCCAGTGGATGATCCGCTCCTACGTCTTTACCCTCAACTTCATCTTCTCCCGCATCCCCAACCCCATCCCCGCCTTCTTCAACATGTCCGACGAAGCCTTCTCCGTCACCCTCCTCTTCCTCTCCTGCTGCTACCTCGTCCTGCCGGACCTCTACTTCAACTGGAGCGAACTAACCACCTCCCGCAAACCCCCAAAAAACTAACCCACCCAAAACGCCCGGGTGCCCTATCCTTCGTTATTGTCGTTCGGATTAAGCGTAGGGCTTTAGCCCTACGAAAAAAGCCACGTCGTAAGGGGCTTTAGCCCCGGGCCTTCTTCCACCAGTACGGCGAGCTAGGCCCCGTAGAGATCGAATCCGAATGGACACACCGCCGGACAGAATCCAAAATCCTGTCAAGCCCCTGAACTCCCCACCAACCCCCTAAGTCCTTCAAACAACGAAAGATAAGAAATAAAACAAAGTGGCATGTTAGTTATGGCCCGTTTGATAAAATAGAACCAGCGAACAAAAAAGAAAGCCCCGGCCATCCGGGGCTTTGCTCTTTAAACAATCGAATCCCCGTAACTCCAACCGCTGCACGTACTTGGACGTAAGCCCTTTGTCTGCAATATTTTGGCACGGCTCGTGCCCCGTATCTCAGTGCAAAGACTGCGTTTATCCGCGGGCAAGGGGGGGCACCCACCCCCTTTACTCCTTACTTACGCCCCGCCCTATAGCGTGGAGTAAGAAGGGAGGCATCTTCACATGCCGAACGTGCACGGTATCGATTTCAGCGACAAGCAAGCTGAGCTCGTCAAAGACTTGATTCGAGAGCTACTGAAGGACGGCGGCTGCGCCGTCTATGCATTGCGCAACATGAAGCCCAGCGGAGAACTCCGCATGGCTCAATCTCCACCCACTCCGGGACCGAGGACTGCCCACGGCGTCTTCCTCCGGATTCGCCCTGGAGTAAAAGAAGCGACCATCGTGCGTCCGATGAACGCCAAGGCCGGTGAGAAGTTCACACCTGTAGCCAAGCTCACTCAGGCCCAGACGCTCGAAACCATCCGGACCTGGCGCAAGCAAACCGCACCTAGATAGCGCGCAGGCAGACAGCCCATCTTAGCCAGACAAAGCTAAGATGGGCCGCTAAACCAGCCCACCCATCAGAGGATCGCTGAAGCTGGACCGCCCCGTCTCCACCCGCCCAGCGAAGCGAGACTCACCCTTGGCTCCCTCCACCTTCACCGAGAAGTCATACCAGCCATGGCTCCCCTTGAGGTTGAGCACAACAGAAGCCTCCCGTCCCGCAGCAATCTTCTTCGTCACAACGCCGGTCTTATAGGAGTTGTCCTGCACCACCACCGAAGCCGCCCGCTCCCCATCATTCCGCAGACGAACCTCAACATTCCCACTCAACCCCGCCCCCAGCCGCTCGTACAAAGCATCGACCCGCAAGGCAGCCGCCCCCGAATCTCCCGAAAAAGAACGATAAAAACCATTCGGCCCATGAACATCGATCAAGTAACCAGAACTCGCAAACAGCTCCAAAGGAATCTCCTCGCGAAGCGCATCGCCAGCCTTCACAGCATAAGTCGCTACAACTAAACCTGCAGCGTCATGCGTATGACGCAGATACACGTTGAACGGAGCTCCAGCCGAGCGCTTTCCATGCACCTCGTTCCCAGCCTTCATATGCAACTCAATCTTGGCGCGATCCGCACTCAAGCGAGCATCCGCATAGAGCTCATAAGGAAGCGAGCAAGCCGGACGAATCCCCTTCTCCTGATGCGCTGTCGCAGGCGAATGCCGCTGATTCCGATTCACCTCTTCGATCTCTGCTAAGGTCAGCTTCCTGAAGTTCGAAGGAACCTCCTTGTAGCGAGCCTTCTGAATCCCAACGACAAACTTGTCGCGGTTCAGGAAGTCGAGCTTTCCTTCCTTCCCATTGTGAGGACGAAAGCACGAGGTGAGATCTCCGGAGATGGATCGACGCCACGCACTGATGTTCTCCTCGCGCACCTTCTTGCCATACTTCTTCTGCACAAAGTCTTCCAGAAACATCAAGGTCGAAGAGTGATCGAAGAGCTGAGAGTTCACCCAGCCACCACGAGTCCACGGAGAAGCGACGACCATCGGCACGCGATAACCCATCCCAATCGGTCCGGAGCGCGCCTGCTCCTTGTTGACACCTTGCTGCAACTCGTCCTCAGCATAGGTGTACTCGAGTCCCGTATCGATACCATCGGACGCGCGTCCCGTCTCCGGCCGCTTCGGATCCGCGGCGACAAAGGAAGGCGCGTGATCGAAGTAGCCATCGTTTTCGTCATAGGTCAGAATGAAGATCGTCTTCTTCCATACCTCAGGATTCTTGGTCAGGATGTCCATCACCTCGGAGACGTACCACGCTCCGTACCAAGGTGACGACGGATGGTCGGAGAACCTCTCCGGCGCGCTCAACCAGGAGACCGTTGGGAGCTTCCCTTCGTTTACGTCGCTCCGAAAGCGATGCAGAATATCGCCCTTCGGCACCATCATCTCTTGCTGCTTGCCATCACCTTCGAAGGAGAGCGACTCCAGGGATCTGTAATGTGGATCTGAGGTGTTGGTGATGAAGGCAGCATCGTGAAGCGCCCGTTGCTCCGGGGTAAGTGCCTGGTAGCGCGGAGTACCGCTGTCTTCGAGCGCCTTGTTCATCTTTTCGATTCGGTTTTGGTTGTTCGCGAGCCTTGCCCGAATCTGTGCTGCGCTGTGCTGATCCTTCTGGTCCGCCAAGGAGTGTTCGAGTTTTGCAATCTGCGCTGTAAGGAAAGCAATCTGCTCCTGCATCCAGGAGACGCAGCTAGGATAGGCCTCGATGTTATAGGCGGCGAAGTACTCGAGCAGGTTGCAGCCGTAGTTCGACAACCATGCTTGTTCCTCGTGGCTTAGTCCGCCCGATCTTGTCAGCTCATTCTGATAGAACTTCCAACTTACTCCGGCCTCATGCAGCCGTTCGGGATAGGTCTTCCAGGTCATGCCGCCAGTCAGAAGCTCGTCGTTGCGCATGAAGACTTTGGAGTCAGCGCGCTGCTCGTCCCGCACGGTTCCAGTCCAGAAGACACTGCGATTGGGAGTGGTGCTGGTCATTACGGAGCAGTAGTTCTGATCGCATACCGTGAACGCATCCGCCAGTTCATAGTAGAACGGCAAATCTTCGCGAGTGTAGTGCCCCATGGTGAGCGGCAGATGCGAGTATTCAGGCGTACCGGAGCGTTTGGCTTCCAGCCATCCGTCGTGGCGGCCGCCGTTCCAGGCATCCACCTGGCTGTTGCGGGAGTGAGGGACAGATCCCATCCAGGTGATGCGTGTGTCCCGGATGTCCAGTCTCCACGGAGCGTACGAATCGCCAGCGGCATCGGTCTGAACGAACACAGAGTTCCCGTTGGCCAGCCGAATTGCGCGTGGATCGTCGAATCCGCGAACACCTTGCAGAGTGCCCAGGGCATGATCGAAGGAGCGGTTCTCCTGCATAAGGATGACGATGTGCTCGGCATCCATATAGGTCGATCCTGCTGCTGGTTCGATTGCGTATGCCCGCTTGATGGAGTCGGGAACGAAGCCAGCCACGCCAGCCGCACCTGACAGCATTGCCGCTGCCTTTAAAAAGTCTCGCCTTGTTTGCGCCATAGTTCTTTCTTACGCAAACTATGTTATCGCCAGATTAATGCGAATCGTTTCGCGGCAATTTGAGACTGCTATCGACCGGGGATGAACTTATGCGCGGCCGGCAAACTCGCGGTTCTCCGTCGATACTTTTACCTTTTCTCCATCTTTGATGAAGAGGGGAACACGAATCTCCAGGCCGGTCTCGAGCTTGGCTAGCTTTGTTCCGCTGCCGCTCGATGAGTCGCCGCGCGATCCTGGTTCCGCATAGACGACGTCCAGTTCCACGAAGATCGGAAGCTGTAGACCGATAGGATTGCCGTTGTACTTGTGCAACTGGATCAACGCACCCTCGATCAGGAAGTCCAAAGCGTTGCCGACCATCTTGTCGGTAAGCGTCAGGGTCTCGTAGCTCTCCTGGTCCAGGAAGTGAGAGCCGTCACCATCGCTGTAGAGATAGGAGGCTGGGACGATCTGGAGGTCCGGCTCCTTGAACTTGTCGTTTGCCTTGAAGGTCTTCTCAAAGACCGCGCTGGTGAGGAGATTGCGCATCTTGAGACGCACCAGGGTTTGCGCGCCACGGGCGGTAGGAGAGGTTACCTCTGCTTCCAGGCAGGCATACGGGGTATTTTCAAGCTCAAACAAAGTCTTGCGCTTGACGTCAATCGCATCGATTAATACGGCCATGAACTCCTCATCGGAAGGTTGCGGCGGACTGACGGCAACCCGATACTGACTTTAAGTATAGGGGAAGGTGCTCGGGCGATAGAAGATCGAAGCTCCGTTCGAGATTCCCGCTACGGAGGGATCAGAACTAGTCGGGCAGTCGCCTCTCTCTTCCGACCACCTCATGAAGATTTGCGCCAGCGATCTTCATGAGGTCTTGTCGAATATTCTGCTTGCCAAACGCAGCCAATCGGCCCATTCTGGATCGCATTCCAAAGATATATAGAGAGAGGTCGCCTAACGTGAAGAAGGCTTTGCTCCTCCCGCGAGTTCTCTCGTTGGCTATGGCCTTTTGTCTTATTGCAGCTCTGGCGCCTCTCTCGGGATGTGTTCCCGAGGGATATGCTGCGACAGTTACCGAGTTCGAAGAGTCCTCGGATAGACTTACCGGGGTCTTTCACTCGCTTCTGGTCAATGCGAACATCACCGAAGAGAATCACTTCATCGACAGCCAGGTCTTTGCCGCGCAGCCTATCGATCCGGTCTCCATTCAGGGCTCCGACATTCTCACGCCCAATGAGATCAAGCTCCGCATCTCGGCCATTCGAGCGCTCGCGGACTATACGACGGCTCTCGCTACTTTGGCGTCGGGCCAGCCCGCGGCGCAGATTCAGATCGACGCAAATAACGCCAGTGCCAGCCTGCAGACTCTCTCGGCGGATGCGGCATCTGCCCTGGCCCACCCTACCGAGGGTTCCACCACTCCGAACTTCTCCGGCGCCATCGGCTCCGCCGTCAGTGCTATCGGAGAGGTCATTGCGTTGGTCGAAAAGCGTCGAGGCGAGAGGGAGATCAGGGAGAGCCTGAGGAAGAACGACCCTCAGCTTCGGGCACTCTTTGAGTTGATGAGCAAAGAATCCAGGGAGCTTTACGCACGGCAGAGATTGACCCTCAGAGCCACTGGGGTCATTCTCTTCCATGATTACGATGTCGCTCGCCGTGCGCAATCCGCAAATTCCGCCGTCCTAATGGAACTTAGCGACCGCATCAAGCGATATCGAAGAGACACGGCGCTTATCGACGAGGCGGATCCGTCGCGAGCCATCCAGGCCTTTCAGAGATCGCACGACGCACTCGTTGAAGTGATTCTGGCGCCGAAAGAGAAGAAGAAAGAGTCGCTGGCGCAACTGATTGGAGCAGTCAAGGCTTTCGCTTCCGAGGTCACTCCGCTAGCCGAGGATATCTATGCAGTCGGAAGACCTTCCTAAGGAGAGACCGGTGAGCCCAGAGGATCTGTTGGCCCTGATCGTGGTTGCAATCGGGCGGCTAGATGCGTCCATGAACGGTCTGCACGACCAGGATGAACTGTGGGAGCGGCTCTACAAAGCGAGAACTCTTCTCGACGAGAAACATAAACTGTTGCTCAAGGCGGAGCTCCAAGCGGACGACGCCGAGTTTCAAAGGTTGACCGGCGACCTCCAGAGTGCAACCGAGAAGCTGAACGCGAAGATCGGTGATATGACGAAGATCGACTCGATCCTCAAGATCGTCTCTGAGATCGCTTCCAATGCCGACAGCATCTTGAAGCTCGTCTGAGAGGCTAACTCCGAAACCGGTAACGCTGAATCTACTTCTGACCGTCCCGTTTGATGCATCCCACTCTGGGACATTCTTACTGCAGGCTTGATCGAACACAGTGGTTCGATCTAAGGTCTGTCCTTCGAGGGCTTTGCACTTTTTTGTCGCGGACTTCGGAACCTCCGCGGTTAGTTCTCCGAATGAAGATCGGTCGGATCGAGCGAAAAGGTTCAAGCGGTTCGCTTGTCAGCTCTAACGGATCATCTATATAGTGTCGGCTCGAACTGAGCCGGAGTATTTCCGGTCTCCAAGTCCATTCAGCCTATGTATTTAGAGTCAGGGTGTTTAAGTGCAAATTTTAGGCAACACGCAACCCCAATCCAGCGCACCTCCAATCGCAAGCCATCCCTTCGAGCACGACGAGAGATGGCTTCTTGTGCAGCGTATCGTCCGAAGCAGGCACTTCGTCAAGGCCTCTCAACTCCGAGAGATTCTGATCTACGTCACTCACCGTGCTCTCTCCGATGAGGGCATCGCGATTCCCGAGCACGAGATTGCGTGCCGTGTGCTCGGACGTAGGGAAGGCTTTAATCCTAACGACGACAATATCGTTCGCGTCCAGGCCGGGCATCTCCGCAAGAAGTTGGAACAATACTTTGCGACCGATGGCCGAGGTGAAGCCTATCTCCTCGTCATTCCGAAGGGAGCGTATGTTCCTCACTTCGTGCCGAGACAGAGTGAGGAGGCGCTCGACAGATCGATCTTGAGGTTCGAACCGAATCCAGAGAGTCCTCAATCCAATCTGACGACTCAAGTCTTGATCTCTTCGGAGGTCAAACGAGCTGCGTCTCTTTCCTCGCCGACTTACTCCGATCTTGACGAGGCCTCCTTGCTCGAGCCGTTTCCTCAGCCGTCCGCGGAGATAGGGACGCGATGGTCTCTCCCATCCCTTCGCAAGGTCCAGTGGTACTGGACGCCGCTGGCGTTCTGCCTGGGAGTTGGCGCTGTGGTCGGCTTCTATCGGCTCGGTCCAACTGTGCCGTCTGTCGCGGTGACGAAGGTCCTTCCACGCAACATTATCGAACAGCATATCTTTGCTCCGGGTGTCCCTCTTTCCATCGTTGCTACGGATTCGAGCCTTGTCCTGCTGCAAAATACTCTGCATACCGATATCTCCGTGGGCGACTATATCGATGGCCAATATCCATCGAGCATCCTCTCCCAGTCGCCGGATGATGGGAGACGTGCCGCTCTGGAGAATGCCACGGCTGGGCGCTATACGAGCCTCGGGGATCTGACCATTACCTGGCAGTGCGAGGAGTTGGCTCAGCAGTTGGGAGTTTCGGCTACGCTGCGTTACGCACGCTATATGAGCGTTCGGGACTTCGAGAAAGGGAACTTCATCGTCATTGGAAGCCGAAGAGGAAATCCCTGGACCTCTCTCTTTGAGCCGCAACTGAACTTTGCCCTCGAAGAAGATAAAGCGACGCATATGTTTCATTTTGTGAACAAGAATCCGAAGCCTGGGGAGCAGAGAGAGTATGCCAACCAGCAGGAGCCCCATGGGGACTATCTCAGCTATGTCGACATTGCACTGATTCCGAATCTCACGAAGACAGGATATGTTCTTCTCCTTAATGGATCGGTGATGGACTCGAACGAGGCGGCTGCTCATCTGATTTTGAATGGCACTTTATCTGCACCACTGCTGCATGCAATCAATGACCAATGGAATAAAGCACAATCGATCGAAATCTTTCTTCGCGTTCACTCCGTCGGCGGTGCACCCAGTAAAGTCGAGGTAATTTCTCCGCGGATTGGGTTCGTGAGTCCATAGACGATCTGTGCGATTCTCCTGCGGTTTCTTTCGCTATTGACTCCAGGACTCGGACTCAAAATAGAATTTTGAGTCCGACCTGAAGCTGGCGTGGGGAGTTGGACTGCGCTGAGACCACGCCAAAGTTGGGATCTGCGACGTTTGTGACTGGCCCTGAGAAGGCGGGTGTATTGAAGGCGTTGAATGCTTCGACCTTTAATACTGCTTTGACTCTCTCTGCCTCGAAAAACTCCTTGCTGACTGAGACGTCAAGATTTCGCAGACCAGGATTGCGAAGGTAGCCCGACGTACGGGACATATTTCCGAAGGTATAAGTGGCCGGTTGCGAGAAGGTCGCGGTGTTGAAGTACTTGCTTAGCCGATCCTCGACTCTTCCGCCGATCGATGCATTCTGGCCGTTGCTGTTGGGACGCTCTCCTGGGTTGAAGATATTGGCGACGTTGTTGGCCGAGAAGGCGAGCGGCGTGCCATTATGCGCGGAGAAGATTCCATTGATTCCATATCCTCCGAAGAGGGTATCCACAAGACGATTCCAGTGGGAGCCGAACTGCTGACCACGGCCAAAGGGCAAGTTGTAGACTCCACTGATCACTAAGTTTCGAGAGATATCGAAGCTCGAAAGAGAGTAGGAGTCCTGTACGAGAGGGATGCTGGCGTCCTGATAGGTTCCGTTGTTCCCGTAGTTGGAGTTACTGATGGAGTAGTCGTCGAGCGACTTACTTCCGGTGTACGAGAGAAGCAGCGTTGCATTCTTGCTGAAACGCCGCTCGACACGTATCTGTACCGAATCGTAGCGGGAGATCGCTCCAACGTCCTGATAGCCGTTGACAGTCGTGAATTGGGGAAACGGTGCGAGCAGGTATCGTCTCTGAACGGTAGCTCCGGAGAGTGGTCCCGAGATCTGAACCTTCCCTTGGAAGGGGTTGGAGACGGTCTCCAGCAACTTTCCTCCGAGAGCCAGCGCCGAATCCGGAAGCTGATTGTAGCTTGGGCTAAAGGGCAGTTGCAGACCACGGCTTCCAACGTATGTCACACCGACCAACCAGTCTGATGGCAGTTGGTATTCGACTCCGAGTTGGTAGTTCTCCGAGTAGGGCGAAGGCTGTCTGCGCAAGCCTGCCACGATTGATCCGCCTGTTCCTGTAAGGAGGCCGAATGTATTTCCAGTCTGCGCGACGAAGGCTCCTCCGGGAAAGGGATTGGAGAGGTAGTTATTGGGTGTTGCTCCATCGAGGGTTCCAAAGTACGAGGTGGTGGCGCGATAGCCAGTGTTCTGAACAGTTGCTGCGGCTTGGTTCGGGCTGTCGGCGAAGAAGATGCCGTAAGCGGCGCGCAGGACGAAGGGGCGAAATGGGTGGTACGCGAATCCGACGCGAGGAGAGAAGTTTTTGTAGTTCGGGTCGGTTACGTTCCTGGGGTTGCCGTTCACTCCTGCGTACTGGAGACCGCCCTTCAGACCGGGGAGTCCGGTCGTTGCGGCGAGGGGGGAGGGGACGTTGAGGTCCAGGAAGGTGGTCTGGTTGTGGCGCTCTGTCCGGGGACGGAAGAGATCGTAGCGCAGACCGAGGTTGAGGGTCAGCTTGTCGGTTACTCTCCAGTCATCCTGGAGGTAGGCTGCAGCGTAGTGGCTGATGCTGTTGACGATCTTGAAGTAATGGACCACGCTACCTGACGTTCCCAATCCGAGCAGGAGGGAGGCGAATCCGTCTCCCGCTGTAGGTGAGGCTGTCAGTGCGTTGGGACCCTGGGTCAAGGTGGTTCCGAAGGTAAAGCTGCCAGTTGCTCCTCCGTCGCCGTTGGCGTTGTTGGCCAGGATTCTAAATTCGCCTCCGAAGTTGAGTGTGTGGCGATTCAACATCTTGGTGTTGTTGATCAGCAGCGAGTCTTGCAGGTATCCGTTATTTCCTTTGCCTTGCTGGCCGCCGGAGCCGATTGCGAGATATCCGGCTGGAGCGATTCCGGGAAAGGTAAGTGCGGTTGCGGAGCTTTGGACGGCCGCTTCTCCCAGATAGGAGGGGAAGCCCAGCGTTGCGGGGTCGAATCCGTCGCCGGCGGTGGCGACGTTGTAGTTGACGTGACTTACTCCGGCTCTTAGCTCGAAGATGTACGTCGAGCTCTTGGCGAAGGTATAGTCCAGACCTGCTCCGATCGCCGGTTGAGATCCAGTGGTTGCGTTTTGCGCGACCTGAATCGCGCTGGGGAACTGATGTGCGTAGCCTGTGGTGGGATTTCTCTTAGAGAAGCGGAACGACACGCGATGGCGGTCGGAGATGATCTCATCCACCTTGATGTCGTACTGGTCGATGATGTAGGGAGATGAGGCGTTGACGATGTAGTTGTTTCTCCCGAAGGTTCCGGGAGTGTTGGGCAGCGGATAGTACTTCAGGATGTTGGCTCCGACCGGATCGAACCGCGACGGATTGATGAAGTTTCCAGGGAATGGCGATCTGGAGAAGCTGGTGGAGCCGTTCGCGGAGACTGTTTTTACGGTCGTCGCCGGATCGTAGATCACGATCTTGGCTCCGGTGCTGGTGGCGAGGGCGGAGAAGTCTCCTCCGCGCTCGGCGAGGGTTGGGACGGTTGTCGTCAGTTGCGAGGCGGTGTCCTGTCGGAGGCCTTCGTAGTCGACGAAGAAGAAGGTCTTGTCGCGTCCGTTATAGAGCTTCGGGATATAGACGGGGCCGCCGAGGCTAAAGCCGAACTGGTTTCGCTTGAAGCTGGGCAGCTTGAACCCGAAGCGGTTGGCGAAGAAGTTATTGGCATCCACGTAGGAGTTGCGGAGGAAGTCGTAGACGCTGCCGTGGAGGTCGTTGGTTCCGGACTTGTAGATCACGTTGATGATGCCGCCAGCGGCGTTTCCAAACTGCGTGGAGTAGTTGTTGGTCTGGAACTTGAACTCCTGCGTGGCGTCGACGGATGGAAAGATGCTGAGCACGGTGACGTTGTCCGTCGGGGGCGAGGCCGGTACGCCATCGAGCAGGACGTCGGTGTTGCCGGCTCTCGCTCCGTTGACGTTGAACTGCAGGCCGTTGAAGTCGGATCGGACCGTACCCGTGACTCCGGTAGCGAGAAGGACCAGGCTGAAGGTGTTCCTCTGGTTGAGAGGGAGGTTCTCGATGCTCCTGGTGCCGATCACCTGGCCGATATCGGAGGTCTGAGTCTCGAGGAGCGGTTCGGCGGAGTCCACGCGGATGGTCTCGGTGGTCGATCCTACCTCCATGACGAGGTCGATCTGCGCGGTCTGGTCTACGTTCAACACCAGACCGGATCTCTCGAGGTGTTTGAAGCCGGGCGCGTCTACCGTGATGTTGTACGGCCCTGGAGGCAGATTGGAGACGTCGAACTGGCCTGAGCCGTTGGTTTGCAGCCTGGAGGTTGCGCGGGTGCCGGTGTTCATCACGGTCACGGTTGCGGTGGGAATTACGGCGGTGGTGGAGTCCCGGACGGTGCCGCGGATGGAGGCAGTAATTCGCTGGGCGCTGAGTTGGAAGGCGTGAGCGAAGAGAAGTATCGCCGCGAGGGTTAGAAGGGTCCATGCCTTGGCAGTTGAGGTCAGGTGAAGCTGGGAGATCTTTCCTTGCATTTGTGGCCTCGAAATTTGAATGGACAGATGGAGCAGAGAGAGCAGTCCGGAGGGAAGCTGCGGTCAGAACGACCGTGCATTCCACATTCAAAACTCAGCCTTGGTAAACCATTCACTGGCCTGGAGTAAGTTAATTTACCGTATACAGACTGCGTTTACGGTAAAGAGCCTTTTAGAATCAGTGAGTTGGTTTGTCCCACTCTGTGGGTTTTCCTTCGGGAATTTCGCGGCAAGGCAGTCCCTATGAGGCCCTTGGTGTGGCCCATTTTCCGCCCATATTACGGGTGGAAGGCACCCCTCCCGGGCGGTGGCGCGGGCGGGGGACCCCCTCCCCCCTTTTTTGGACAAAGTCTTTATTCGAATCGATTTAGGCGGGGACTTCCGAGGGGCCGTTTGGCTCGGATTGGATTGGCAAGGAACACACAGCTTCTCTTCGCACTGAGCGAATTGAGATCGTGCTTTTTTTAATGCTTCTAGTTAAATTCTACGCAGTGGAGCATAACTAAAGTGCCATTTCGATCTCATTGATTTGGATGGTTTAGCGCGATTAGGGGCTTGACAAGATGTTTTGCTGGATTTTTACGAGGTGCATGTTGTAACTCCAGTCGGGCCAAGGGTTCCGGCTTGCGTTCAGATTCTCTGATTGATTTGTTCTCCCTGTGGGACCTGGATTGGTGACGGCGCGACCTGGAAGGAGCGGAGGTTGAGGAGGATGAGTCCGGTGATGACGATGGCGACGCCTACGTAGGCGGTCCAGCCGATGGACTCGTGGGCGATGGCGCCCCAGAAGAGACCCCAGATGGGCAGGAGGTAGGTGACGGCGGTGAGGTGGGTGGCGGAGATGTGGGCCAGGAGGGTGTAGTAGAGGAGGTAGGCGAGACCGCTTCCGACGATGCCCAAGGTGGCGACGGCGGCGATGGAGGAGAGGCGCACGGAGACCGGATGTGGTCCGGTGAGGGCGACGGGCAGGACCATGAGGGCCGCGAGGCTGAGTTGGGTGGTGGCGAGGCCGATGGGGTCGAGGCCCTTGAGTTTGGCCTTGGCGAGGACGGTCGCAATGGCGTAGCCGAGGCCAGCGCAGGCGATGAGTACGACTCCGCGAAGGTAGGCGCTGTGGCTGATGCCGATGGCGCGATCGGTGTTGTGACCGTAGACGACGAGCAGGACTCCGAAGAAGCCGAGTAGTACGCCGAGCACGATGAACTTGTTGATTCGTCCGTTCGCGATGACGAGGCTGAGAAGCATGGCCCAGATGGGCGTGGTCGCGTTGAGGACGGCGGCGGTGCTGCTGGGGACGGTCTGCTCGCCCCAGGCGAAGAAGGTGAAGGGTATGGCGTTGTTGAAGAGCGCGACGAGGAAGAGCCAAGGGAAGAGGCGGCGCGGCGGCAGGGAATGTTTGCCGGCGAGGAGGACGGTCCAGAGCAGCGCGGCTCCGAAGGTGGAGCGCAGAAGGGCGACCCAGAGCGGCGGGAAGCTGGCGCCGGCGATGCTGATGAGGAGGAAGGAGACGCCCCAGACGGCGGATAAGAGAAGGAGTTGAAGGACGTGTGCGGTCTTCATGATGGAAGGATGGCAGCGCCACTCTATCGGGTCAAGCGAATTGATATGATGGATAGCATCGTAAATTTCGATGGGAGGCATGATGCTCGACCTTCGGCAGATGAAGACGTTTCGGACGGTGGCGGCGGAGCGCAGCTTTACGCGGGCGGCTGCGTTGTTGAACTATGCGCAGTCGAGTATCACCGCCCAGGTGCATGGGTTGGAGGAGGAGCTGGGCGTGCCTCTGTTCGACCGGCTGGGACGGCAGGTGGAGCTGACAGCCGCGGGGCATCAGTTGCTGAGTTATGCGGATAAGCTGCTGGAGCTGGCGGAGGAGGCCAGGCTGGCGGTGCATAGCAAGGGCGAGCCTGCCGGGCCGCTGACGGTGAGCGCTTCGGAGAGCTTGTTGACGTATCGTCTGCCGAAGTTGCTGCGGGCTTTTCAGTGCAGGTATCCAGCGGTGCATCTCTCGCTGCATGCTTCGCAGGTTTGTATCGCTGGAAGTCCGCTGGAGCCGGGAGTGGATGTGGCGCTGAAGATCGATGAGCCGGTGCATGCGGCGAACTTCATCGTGAAGCGGCTGCGGAAGGAGCCGATGGTGACGGCTGTCTCCGCCGATCATGTGTTGGCGAAGAAGAGGCAGATTCAGGCGTGCGATCTGGTGGAGCAGCAGATTTTGTTAACGGAGCAGAGTTGCAGCTACCGGGCGCTGTTCGAGCGGATGCTGGTGGCGGAGGGAGTTCGGGTTACGAAGTCGCTGGACTTCGCGAGTGTGGAGGCGATCAAGCAGTGTGCGCTGGCGCGGATGGGGGTCGCGGTGCTTCCGGAGTTCGTGCTGCATGAGGAGCTGATGCGGGGAAGTCTGGTGGCGCTGGCGTGGCCTGCGCAGAGGATGCATGTCTATACGCAGATGATCCGGCATAAGGATAAGTGGGTCTCGCCGGTGGTGGAGGCGTTCTGGAAGATGGCGAGCGAGATGCTGCCAGTCAGCCGCGGAGAAAAGCTGCGTGGAGATCAGCCTCGTGGTGTTCAGCGTGACTTAGTAGCCAGCGGCCTTGCCGAAGTCTCTGCGTGAGTCGTGGCCGCCTAAGAGCTCGCCGGTTTTGGGGTCGATGGCGATGAGTTCGCAGTCGCCCCAGACGCCGGGGTTGTTCTCGTCGAACTCGCCGGAACGTTTGATGGTGTAGCCCATGGTCTTGAGCTGGTCGGTGATGTTGATGGGGAATCGCTTTTCGACTTGAAGCTCGTCGGGCAGGTACTGGTGGTGGAAGCGGGGTGCGTCGGCGGCCTGCTGGACGTCGAGTCCGTTGTCGACGATGCTGATGATGTTGTTGGCCACGGTGGTGATGATGGTGGAGCCGCCGGGGGTGCCTAGGACGTAGCGCAGTTTGGCGCGGCGGTACCAGTGGCCCTTGGTGGTGACGATGGTGGGGGTCATGGCGGAGAGGGGACGCTTACCGGGTGCGATTGCGTTGGCGGGGCCCTGGATGAGGCCGAATCCGTTGGGGACGCCCATCTTGGAGGCGAAGTCGTCCATCTCGTCGTTGAGGAGGAAGCCGAGGCCTTCGACGGTGACTCCGGAGCCGAAGAGGAAGTTGAGGGTGTAGGTGTTGGAGACGGCCATGCCGTCGGCGTCTACGACGGAGAAGTGGGCGGTCTCGGTGGACTCATGGGTCTCGGGGAGTTTGGGCGCGGGAGGCATGAATCCAGCGGGGCGGACGAGGTCGGCGGAGGCGGTGGGCTTGAGGGGGGTGATGGTCTTGCGCCATGCAGAGGCGTATTTAGGGTCGGCCATTTGTTTGAGGGGCATGGAGGCGAAGTCGGGATCGCCGAGGTAGTCGCCGCGATCCATGTAGGCGCGGCGGAAGGCTTCGGTGATGAGGTTGACCTGCGCGGGAGAGCGGTCTGCGCCGACTTTGGGCAGGTCGTAGCCGGTGAGGATGTTGAGGGATTCGAGGAGGACGATGCCGCCGGAGGAGGGTGGCGGTGAGGTGATGATGCGGTAGCCGTGGTAGTCGCCGGTGATGGGCTTGCGGTCTTTGACCTGGTAGGCGGCGAGATCGGCGGAGGTGATGAGGCCGCCGGATCGGGACTCGAAGTCGGCGATTTGTTTTGCCATGGCGCCGCGGTAGAAGTCGTCGGGGTTGGCGGCGATGCGCTTGAGGGTGGAGGCGAGGTCGGGCTGTTTGAAGGTCTCGCCGGCTTGGTAGAAGTCGCCGTTGCGCTGGTAGATGCGGGCGGACTCGGGGAACTGGGTGAGGCGAGCGGCGTGGAGGTTGGCTACCTCTCCGGGGGAGAGGACGAAGCCTTCTTCGGCGAGTCTGATGGCGGGTGCGAGGTCTTGCGCGAGGGTGAGTTTGCCGAAGTGTTTTTGAGCGTAGGCGAGGCCGGCTACGGAGCCGGGGACTCCGGAGGCCTTTTGGCCGACGGTGCTCAGGCCCTTGATGACGTTGCCCTGGGCGTCGAGGTACATGTCGCGCGAGGCGGCGGCGGGGGCCTTCTCGCGGTAGTCGAGGAAGTGGGTTTTGCCGGAGCGGTCGCGGATGAGCATGAAGCCGCCGCCACCGATGTTTCCGGCCTGGGGGAAGACGACGGCGAGGGCGAAGCCCACGGCTACGGCTGCATCGACGGCGTTGCCGCCTTGCTTGAGGATGGCGAGGCCGGCGTCGGAGGCGTCGTGGTGGATGGTGACGACCATGGCGTGTGTAGCGCGGGTGGGAGCGAGGCTGGGTTGTTGGGCGGGCAGCGAGGTGGCGAGGAGGGTTACGAGAAGGTGCGGGACGGGCAGAAGACGCAAAGGGCTTGCTCCAACGGGGTTGTTCCGGGGTTCTGGAGACAAGGATAGCTCGATTGGGACGCGTGGGTGGGTTCTTTGGAATAAATGTGGGTGTTGTGTGTGGAGGGATGGGCTGGGAGAGGAGGGCGGTCGTGCTTCGCACGATACCCCACCCTATTTGCGATGAGACTGCAAAAAGGGTGGGGCACCCGTTTTTGTGGTTTCCTTGAGGTTTTGGGCGGTGTTGGCGGGGTCTATGGAATAAGGAAGGCCAGCCTAGTGTTTCCTTATCAGGAATTAGATGGCACATCGAACCGGAAGCAGCGCGTACGTCCGTCCCAGTCGTTCGCACGTCGAGGAACCCGAACGGACTCCAGTGGGGGATGGCCTCGGGATACATCTTGATCGCACGCCTAGGCGGAAGCCTCCAGTAGCGGTGAAGATTCCCTGGTACCGGGAGCTGAGCCGATATCAGGTGCTGGTGGTGGTTCTTGCTTCGCTGGGCTGGATGTTCGACTGTCTGGATCAACAGCTCTTCAACCTGGCGCGCAGGCCGGCGATCGTGGATCTGCTGAAGGTGTTGCCGGGCGATCCTACGGGAGCGGCGCGGGTCGCGGAGTATTCGGGCTACGCGACGATGATCTTCATGATCGGGTGGGCGTCGGGTGGCGTCTTCTTTGGCGTGCTGGGGGATCGTATCGGGCGCGCCAGGACGATGATCTTTACGATCTTTCTGTATGCGGTGTTTACGGGTCTCAGCGTCTTTTCAAAGGGTGTGTGGGATTTTTCGTTCTACCGGTTTCTTACAGGGCTTGGGGTGGGTGGGCAGTTTTCGGTGGGCGTTGCGCTGGTGGCAGAGACGGTTCCTGACCGGGCCCGGCCGTACGCGCTGGGTTGGTTGCAGGCGCTTTCGACGGTGGGAAATATGCTTGCCGCGGGGATCGGGATTCTGCTGAGCCAGCTTCAGGAGGCGGGTGCG
Source organism: Granulicella sp. dw_53 (assembly GCF_018449545.1). Classification (GTDB taxonomy): domain Bacteria; phylum Acidobacteriota; class Terriglobia; order Terriglobales; family Acidobacteriaceae; genus Edaphobacter. The sequence continues at coordinate 260,071 of NZ_JAAVUR010000007.1, forward strand.
ATTGCGAGCTCCTGGCGGTACATGTTCGTTGTGGGTGCGCTGCCTGCGTTGCTTTGCATTCCGGTGTTTCGCAAGCTGAAGGAGCCGGATGCGTGGCAGCGCGCGAAGGCTGACCGTCGAGGCAGACAACTGGGCAGCGTGAGGGATCTGTTTGCGGAGCCGCGCTGGCGGAGGAATGCGGTCGCAGGGATGCTGCTCGCGTTTGCGGGAGTGGTGGGGCTGTGGGGGATCGGCTTCTTCAGCTTCGACCTGCTGCGTTCGGTGTTGGATAAGACGGATATGAGTGCGGGGCGGAAGACGCTGTGGATCAGCGTGACGTCGCTGTTACAGAATATCGGGGGCTTCGTCGGCGTGTATGCGTTTATGCACCTTACGGCGAGGACGGGGCGCAGGATCGCCTTTGGTATCGCCTTCGTTCTTGCGATGTGTGCGACGGCGTTTACGTTCTGGAACCTGAGGACGTTCACGGATATTTTGTGGATGATTCCGCTGATGGGCTTCTCGCAGTTGGCGTTGTTCGGCGGGTATGCGATCTATCTGCCGGAGCTGTTTCCGACGAGGCTGCGAAGTACGGGGACGTCGTTCTGCTACAACGTGGGCCGCTTTGTGGCGGCGCTTGGGCCGCTGGCGCTGGGTCTGCTGACCAGCCGGGTGTATGCGGACAAGCCGGAGCCGATGCGGTATGCGGGCGTCACGATGTGCCTCGTTTTTTTAATTGGACTTGCAACACTGCCTTTCGCTCCTGAGACCAAGGGCAAGCCGCTGCCGGAGGACTCGCTTGCGAGATTCGCCGGCAGGCGGGTGCTTTGAACGAAGGGATTGGCCAGGGGTTTCTTGGTGTTTGTTGAGCGGTACACAGATCTGAGCGGTACAGAGATCTACCTTGATTCCGAATGAGGGTTGAATGGCAAGAGCATTTGGAGGTGAGACCGGTATGTATCTAGTTCTTCTCGATCAGGATGGACAGCATTTTCTGTGGCCCGAGGTGGTTGCAGTGCCAGAGGGGTGGAACACCATCCACTCTTTCGACAATTGGCAGCACGGCGTCGCCTACATCAGGGGCCTGAGTTTACGCCGGTTCCAGGTGCACTAAAAGTAACTTCAGGGCTGGGGCAGCGTCTCTTCAATAGGGGTAGATGGAGCGGACTCGTTGCCGGAGGTGTCGACGGCGGTGACGGTGTAGGCGTAACGCTGGCCCGGGACGGCGGTGAGGTCGCGGAAGGAAGGGCCGGAGAGAGGCGTGGCGGTGAGGCGGGAGGCTGGAGTCGAGGTGTTGGAGAGAGTGCGGCGATAGACGAGGTATCCGGCGAGGTCGGGCTCGGAGTTGGGCTGCCAGGAGAGGTCAATGGAGGAGGAGCGGGTAGGGCCGGTGGAAGGTTCGCCGAGGATGGCGGCCAGCTCGGTTGGTACGGCGGGTGGAAAGGTGTCGCGGAGGGCGATGGAGATGAAGCTAGAAGGAACGCTACGGATTTCGAGGGTCCTACTTTTCAGATGAACGATACGAACACGCTGAGCGGTGTAACGGTAGGTTTCGCCGAGGTGGGCTGTCTGGTCTATGGTGCCAGCGGGCTCGGGGGCGGTCTCCGGCTGGCTTTGCGTGGCGGGGGCTCCGTCACCGGGGGCTGGGGAGGGGCCGCTGCCGGCGCGGAGGTGGACCTCGGCGCTCTCCTGTTTGGCGAGTTGGGGGGACTGGCTGGATTTGGACTTGGAGGCGGTCTGCCGGGCAGCGAGCTCGGGGCTGAGGCGGCGGAGTTCGATGAAGGTTGGGGACGACGCGGAGGTGGCTACGTGTGGCTGCCACTCGAGCCGGGCTCCGGTTGGTACGGCAGTGGCGCGGAGGGATGTGACGGGCGGTGGCGCGGAGCCGGCGGCGACGAAGGCCTCGCTGGAGGGTCCGGCGGTGTGGCCTGCGGCGTTCTCGATCTCGACGCGATAGCTGAGCAGGGAGCTGGGGTCAGCAGTGAGAGAGGAAGGCAGGGTGTCGGTGGCGGTGTCCTGTCCGGTGTGGGCGGCGACGCGGAGGACGCTGGTGCAGGGCGGGGTGGATGGCTTGGTGGAGGCGAGCGTCGTGGGTGTGGCAGGCGTGGTGGCGGCTACGGCGTCGCGGCAGATGCGGGCGGTGAAGTTGCCCTTGAGGGGCAGCTTGTCGGTGGTCTTGGTCGGAGTGGTCCAGTGGAGGATGACCTGGTCGCCGATGCGCTCGGCGGTGAGGTCGGTGGCGGGTTGAGGGAGATTGAGCGAGGGTGGGCGCGGGGGGCCAGGGCTGGCGCAGCCGGTGGCGATCAGGATTGCAGCGGAGGCAAAGAGGAGACGTACGCCGAGAGCAGGGAGGGAAGTTACGGCAGACCGATAACTGGACGAGCTGCGGAGAGGAAGCATCTCTGTCAGCCTAGCATTTTCATTGGGTTGGAGAAACGGGCCAAAGGTAGGCAAACACGGGTCCAACCCCCAGAGGAAAAAGAGAATCTATTGATCAGGCACAAACATGTGTTTACAGGACCAACATCATTATGACTATGGTAAAGCGTAACTTAGATTTGTCCATCGATTCCCAGATCGGTGTGGACGAAGAGATGATTCCATTGCTTACTCCGACGCTGGTGGAGAAGAGCGGTGCAGGCCAGCGGGTGCAGGTGGACTCGGAGGCTGCAGAGGCTTTTATCGGCGAGAAGCGAATCGGTGAGCGGATCAAGTACCTTCGGCTGAAGAAGTCGATGGGGCTGGTGGAGCTGGGCCGGCATACGGGATTGTCGGCGAGCTTTTTGTCGCAGCTAGAGACGGGCCGCGTGGTTCCTACCTTGCGGAACCTGGCACGGATCTCGATGGTGTTCTCCAAGGATCTGAGCTACTTCTTCGATCCGGAGCCGCAGACGCTGTTTCGCATCCATCGTCAGAAGGACCGTGTGCGGTTGCCGCAGACGGGGGTGGAGGAGCCGTCGTACTTCTTCGAGAGCCTGGGGTACATGGTGCCGGACCGGCAGCTCGATCCTTACTTCGCGGAGTTTCTTCCGGCGAAGGCGGGGCGGGAGCCGCGGGCGCATCAGCATGTGGGCTGCGAGTTTCTTTATCTGCTCTCGGGCAATCTGGCGGTACGGCATGGAGAGACGACGCATGAGCTGGAGCCGGGAGATGCGGTGTACTTCGACGCGAACACGATCCATAGCTATGTGTGCCGGGGCGAGGTCTCGGCGAATGCCTTGATCGTGACGCTGCAGCATCCGGTGCCGCTGCATCTGGGGCATGGCAGAGCGGCAGCGATGAATGGTGCTCGGATGCGCAGCTTGAATGGAAATGGAGCTGCGAGTGGGTTGAAGAAGGGGCTGGAGCGTACGCAGTAAGGCGTAACGGTGATTTGAGGGATAAGAGCGGGATAGGAGAGGGTCTGGGCTTTTTTGCCTGGACCCTTTTCTTTTTGATGGGTTGGTTTTTGTTTTTTTGTTGGGTGTTTGGTTTTATTTCACTGGGGAGAAGGGTAGGGGGCGGAGGATTGTGTTGCTGATGTTGGCTACGATTTCGGCGTCCTTTAGTTCAGGTGGGGCGCTGAGGCGCTTCCATTCGGGATCGGAGCCGAACTGCTGCCAGAGTTTTTCGCGGCCGTCGAGGTTGTCGAAGGAGAGCATGTAGGTGATGTTGGGTTGGCGGGGGCCGATGATGGACTCGCCGATGAAGATGGGACGCATGCCGAGACGCTGGAAGGTGGCTATCTCGCCGTTGTTGAACATGCCCACTTTTTTGTTGAGGGCTGACATGGATTGGGACTGGTAGGTGCGGAGCTCGAAGATGCGCGGAGGACGGCTCGCGGCGTCGGTAGGGATGGCGGGCTCGGGGAGGATGGCGAGGCTGTGGAGGAGGCTGCTCTCGACGGTGACGAAGGGCATCCCGGCACCAGAGCTGAGTTGCTGGGAGGCCTTTTCGTGAGTTTCGTCCGCGGCGAGTTTGGTGAGGGTGTCCTGCAGGGCGACGAGGGATGGATATTGGGTGATGGTGACGAGGTAGGGTCCGTCGGCGCCGATGAGGTTGCTGAAGGCTGCGATGGGCTTCGCTCCGGCGCGGGTGAGAGCGGGGAAGAGGCCGGTCTCGAGATAGTCGGAGATGCGTTTGGCCTGGGCTTCATGACTGTTGTGCAAGTACCAGGTCTTGATTTCGAGGAAGGATCTGGTTGGCACGGAGGCTTGGACCTTTGAGGTGAGAAGTGCGGACATCGCTGCTGCGCCGGTGATCATCTGTCGTCTGTCCATTGCAGCTACCGTATATCAATTCCTGGGTTGATGGGGTTCTTTTAGAGAGGATTCCGGGCGGCGGGGTGCGCTTCTTTACTTCTTGAAGAGTTCGCTATGGGAGCCGAGACGAGCCAGCTCAAGCATGTCTGGATCAGACTTGCGATAGATCAGAATCAGGTCGGGACGGATGTGACAGTCCCGAAAGCCTTGCCAGGTAGCGCTGAGAGCGTGGTCTCGAAAACGGTCGGGAGGGCTTCGTCTGTCGCAAGTAAATGGATTGCCGCAGGTAGATCGGTTTGATTGTTTTGGCGTGTTCACCGCCTTGAACGCGCTTGTAATCTTTCTTGAAACGCGAAGAAAGCTTAATCGTTCGCATTCAGGTCTGCCATCAGATCGTCGATTGATGCAAAGCTCTTCCCGCCACCACGATTGAGTTCTTCGATTGCTTCGGCAGTTTGGGCGTTCGGTTGAAGATCGAAGGGAAGTGCCTTATCCGTGGCGATACGAGTCATCATGAGGCGGAAGGCAATCGATGGCGTCAATCCCAGGGACTTAAGCACTTTGGTGGCTTTCTTTTTGGTCTTTTCGTCGATGCGGGCACGGACTACAGCATTAGCAGTCATAGGAGACTCCTGGGCTACATTGTAGCTCACAGAGGATTTTAATTCTCTAGTGTCGTGCTCCCATCTCCGTATAGGTCTTTCTTGCAACTACGATTGTCTGGGTTGAGGTGGTTCGCTCCCCTGTGTGAGGCTGGTTGCTTCGCGTCTGGTTTCGCCTTACCATCGCCGGAGTGGATATTTCAGGACACAAGACGAAGGGGAAGGTGAATCACGCGTCGGCGGAGGCGGAGCGGCTGGTTTCGGCGGGGCGTGCGGAGGACGATGACGCCTTTGAGCTGAAGCTTCGGCCTACGCGGCTGGCGGAGTTTATTGGGCAGGAGAAGGCGAAGGAGCAGTTGGCGATTGCGCTGGAGGCGGCGAAGTCGCGGGGTGAGGCGCTGGATCATGTGCTGCTGTTCGGGCCGCCGGGGTTGGGGAAGACGACGCTGGCGACGATCATCGCGAATGAGCTGGGGGTGGGGTTTCAGCAGACGAGTGGACCGGCGTTGCAGATACAGGGCGACCTGACGGCGATTCTTACGAATCTGCGGGAGCGGCAGGTGCTGTTTCTGGATGAGATTCACCGGCTGCAGCATGTGCTGGAGGAGAAGCTCTACACGGCGCTCGAGGACTACAAGCTGGACATCATGATCGGGACGGGGCCGAGCGCGCGGACGCATGTGATGGAGATCAAGCCGTTCACGTTTGTGGGGGCGACGACGCGGCCGGGGATGTTGAGCTCGCCGCTGCGGGGGCGGTTCGGGATTCTGCTGCGGCTGGAGTTCTATACGGATGATGAGCTGCGGTTTGTGGTGGAGCGCAGCGCAGAGGTGCTGGGGGTGCCGATCGACCGGGATGGAGCGGCGGAGATTGCGATGCGGTCGCGAGGGACTCCGCGCATTGCGAACCGGCTGCTGCGAAGGGTGCGGGACTATGCGCAGGTGCGGGCGAATGGCGTGATCGACCGGCCTACGGCGGAGGCTGCGCTGGCGATGCTGGAGGTGGATGCGCATGGGTTCGATGAGCTGGACCGGAGGCTGCTCCGGACGATCATCGAGAAGTACGACGGCGGCCCGGTGGGGCTGAATACGCTGGCGGCTGCGCTGGCGGAGGAGCAGGACGCTCTGGAAGAGGTGTATGAGCCGTTCCTGATCCAGATCGGGTTTCTGGACCGGACGCCGCGGGGCAGGGTGGCGACGCGGCTGGCGTATGAGCATCTGGGGATCGAGATGCCGCGAAAGATGGGGCTCTTCTAGGTCTGCCGACTGGATGATCGAAGAGCAGGCGATGGCGTGGGGATGCTGGGATTTTCGTGTGTGCCGTCTGATGGTCTGCGGGTGAGTTAAGTACCGATAGGTCTCTAAGTGCGATTACGGTCTATCTGTGCGTATATCAGCAGATACGTACAACGAGAAAGCACGCTGCGACATCCAGTAACAATGCTCTAAATGTCTGCGAAGGGAAGCGGCGGACGTGAATTATGTTGTTTGCGCGACATTTATGGTCGAGGCAGGCTGCGTTGCTCTATGCTGGGTCATCGAGCAGAGCAGAGTTTCATGCTTAATCCATTTAGATCTGAACAATTCCCAGAGAGAAATTGCCGCAATTGTGCGCGGCGACGGCTGAAACCGCAGTATGGACCTCAAAACTTCCTTTGCTTTCTATTTCATATCGTTAGCGCTGTATCTCGCAGTGCTGACGTTAATGGCGTTCGCGGATAAGCGGGTGATGGGTACGCGGTGGCTGGCGTACTCGGTGATGGTCGAGATGGTGAAGGTCGGCCTGCAGGGGATGTCCGGGACGGTCCCGCGAGTTCTTTGGACGATGGTGGCGAACGAGCTTAGCCTGGTGGCTTTCTTCACGCTGTATATGGGGTTGAGGTGGTTTGTACGCAGGGAGCCGCTAAGCAGCCGGACGGGGCCGATTCTGCTGCTAGTGGTGATGGCGGTGTACTGCGGGATGTACTCGCTGCATCTTCCGTTTGCGTTTCCGGTGATGGCTGCGGGGCTGCTGTGGATGTGCGGGATTACGGTGAAGATGCTGCTGGGGCACGTCGAGGAGCGCTTCCGGGTTCCGGCGGGAATTACGGCGGCCCTGGTGGTGCTGCTGATGGTGCTGGTGGTCTACCGGATCGACCTGTCGGTACAGGCCTCTTTACTGGGTAAGGATTGGCAGATCGCCGGGACCGATCCGCGCTGGGTCTACTCGCTGATGCTGATCGTGATGATCTCGGACTGCCTGCTGATCATGTATGTGTGGTTCGCGGCGGCGGAGATGTACAGCGCGGTGGCGGCGACGGCGGGGATCGACTCTCTGACGGGATGCCTGAACCGGCGGGCGCTGATGAAGGTTGCGATGCATGAGGTGGCCCGGAGCGAGCGGACGGGGATGCCGTTGACGGTGGTGGCGCTGGATCTGGACCGCTTCAAGAGGGTAAACGATACCTTCGGCCATCCCGGTGGGGACGCGATGTTGTGCGCGGTGGCCTTCCTGCTGCAAGGGCGTCTGCGATCGGTAGATGTGGTGGCCAGGGTGGGGGGCGAGGAGTTCCTGCTGCTGCTTCCGGATACGGATGCGGTGAGCGGAGCCGTGGTGGTGGAGAATCTGCGGCTGGCGATGGAGGAGATGCAGGTTCCGTACGAGGGCCAGTTGATCACGACCACGATGAGCGCGGGAGTAACCCAGATTCTGCCGCGAAACGATAGTTGGACGGCGATGCTGAATCGTGCGGACCGAGCGTTGTATGCGGCCAAAGAGAGTGGAAGGAACCGCGTCGTTCTGGATGAGCTGGTGGCGAAGTTGCCACGCCGCCAGGAGCCGGGAACTTTGAGCGAAGCGGCCATTGCGGCGGCTGGCGGTGGGGCTGCGCTGCGGTTGATTCGTAAGAGGCTTTAGGGTGGTTTTTGGAGAGAGCCTAGAGCTGAGCTAAGTCTCCAATTGCTCTTTAGCCAGATCAACATTCGGAATAAACAAGTGTCCCAAGGGGTTTTCATAAATCGGTCTGCCGCTCATCGAACGACTTCGTAGTCGTTTCGATGAGCGGTAGACGCGATTGAAGCTAAGGTTTGGCAGGGAGGACGGGTGTTTTGGCGTCGGTGAGGTAGTAGGTGGGGATGTTGGGGTGCTGCTCTTCCACGAGGCTGAGGGTGCGGAAGTCGAAGCTCTGGACTTCGGCGCGGGATTCCATGTGGCTGTGAACGATGGCACCGCAGAGGGCGTCGACGAAGGCCTGGGGATCCAGGGTGTGGTTGGTGGTCGGTCTGGGGTTGTAGGGGCCGGTTTTACCGAGCGCTTCCTGGGGGAGGTGCGAGATCTTGGTCTCTAGGTTGAAGCGGGCCTTGGCGGCGTTCGCGGCGCGGGCGGCGGCTTCGGGGTGGGACTTGCCGGGGCCGGTGCGGTAGTAGGTGGTGTAGAAGGCGACGAAGCGGAAGAGCTGCTCGGCGTAGGTGGGGACGTAGGGGTTGGTGAGATGTTCCTTTTTAGCGAAGGCGAAGGCGACGGAGACGGGCGAGAGGTTGAGGTCGTTCTTCTGGTCGGGGAAGGCGTCGTGGCCGTAGGTGGGGCCGATGTGGAGCTTGTCGCAGATGAAGGTGCGCTGGGCTTCGGTGGAGGAGATGTCGCTGAGGTAGACGCGATTCTCGAGGGTGTAGGGGGCGCCATCGGCGCGGCGGCAGGACTGCGGGCTGTAGAACTGGTCGTGCCAGATGAGGGAGACGTGGTCGGTGGAGACGCCGGTGTCGGTCTCGAGGGTGTTGCTGAGCTGGTCGAGGCCGCTCTCGAAGGAGGGCAGGGTGTTCTCGGGACGGAGACCGCGTCCGCCACGGTGGGCGGTGACGTCGACGCGGGCGAGGTAGGCGAGCTGCTCGGAGTTGCCGGCGGCTGAGGCGCGCTCTTCTTTGAGGACGGACTGCAGGATGTCGGGGCGGTCGGTGATGATGCCGTCGACGTGCAGGGCGAGGAGGGCGCGCATCTTCTCTGGCTCGTTGGTGGTCCAGGGAACGACCTGAAAGCCGGCCTTGTGGAGGGAGGCGACGTTCACCGTGGGGAGGGTGCCGATGAGGGTCGAGTCTATCGGGGAGAGGACAGGAGGCACGGTGACGCCGTGGGCAGAGGCGTGGGTGCGGGCGGCGATCATGAGGTCGAGGAATGGGTCGGACACGGGACTAGCCTGCTGTGCTGTAGCGAAGGCTGAGAGAAAGAGGATGCCAACAGAGCTAACAGTACGGTATCGGGAGAGACGCGGGAGAGTTGGGAAGAGATACATAGCGTCCCAGCTTAGACGATTTTTATTTCGTCGTAATGAATGCGCTCAGGCGAGGGCGGCGGCGAGGCTACCGTGAGCGGCTTCGAGGCGGGCTTCGGCGGCGGCGCGGTCGAGCGAGAGCTTGTGCATCACGATGGCGGTCTTGACGGTGGCGGCGCGGGCGAGAAGGCCGGCTGCGGTGGGTTGGTCGACTCCGGTGGCGGCCATGATGATGCGCTGGGCGCGGTCGACGAGCTTGCCGTTGGTGGGCTGGACGTTGACCATGAGGTTGCCGTAGACGGCTCCGGTCTTGATCATGACTCCGGTCGAGAGCATGTTGAGAACGAGCTTGGTGGCGGTGCCGGCCTTCATGCGGGTGGAGCCGGTGATGATCTCGGGGCCGACGGCGGGATTGATGGCGATGTCGACGGCCTGGGCAATAGGGGAGCCGGGGACGCAGGTGAGGCCGATGGTGAGGGCTCCGAGCGAGCGGGCGTGGGCGAGGGCTCCGAGGACGTAGGGGGTGCGTCCGCTGGCGGCGATGCCGACGAGGGTGTCGGGCGAGGAAGAGGCGCCGAAGCCGGCGGCGGTGAGATCTTTGACGCCTTGTTCGGGGGAGTCTTCGGTGGCTTCGCTGGAGGTGCGGAGGGCGGAGTCTCCACCGGCGATGATGCCCTGGACGAGGGTGCGGGGGACGGAGAAGGTGGGAGGGCACTCGGAGGCGTCGAGGACGCCGAGGCGTCCGCTGGTTCCGGCACCGATGTAGAAGAGGCGTCCGCCCTGGCGGAAGCGGGTTGCGATGGCATCGACGGCGGAGGCGATGTGGGGGAGCTCGGCGGCTACGGCTACTGCGACGCGGGCGTCTTCGCTGTTAATGAGGCGGAGCATGTCCAGGGTGGGGAGGGTGTCGATGTGCTCGGAGGCGGGGTTGCGGGCCTCGGTGGCGAGCTGAGCTAGATTTTGCGTGGGGGTTTCCATGACTGGTACCAGAATGGCTCAGCGGAGGGAGGAGATGCAATGGGATTGGAAGTAAAGGGTGTTTAGGCTGGGGCCGATGTTCCCGGAGGGAAATATTTTCAATACCTAACCAAATTGACGTTTTGGAGGTTAGGATAGTGTGGCCTGGATTTGTGGCGTACAGGACGGACAGCGCCATGAGTCCGCAAGTTTGAAATTTCTGCAACGACTGGAAGTGTGGCAATGAAACGATATGGAATGTTGATTGGATTGCGGCCCGAGCACTATGACGAGTACAAGCGTTACCACTCCGCCGTATGGCCGGAGGTTCTGGCGACGATCGAGAGCTGCAATATCAGGGATTACACGATCTATCACAGTGGTGGACAACTGTTTGGGACCTACGAGTATCACGGGACGGATCATGCGGCGGACATGGCAAAGATGGCCGCAGACCCGGCGACGCAGCGGTGGTGGGCGATCATGAATCCGATGCAGAAGCAGATCGAGGGAACTCCAGAGGGCGAGTGGTGGATGCCGATGGAGGAGATGTTCCACTTCGATGGGCCGCAGGGATCGTAGATAGAAAAACCTACGGGAGCCCAAGGGCTCCCGCTTTTATGCGTGTACGAAGGTAGAAGCGTTAGACCTTGAACTTGCGGCGCATGGCTCCGACGATACCGAGGAGTCCGGTGCCAAACATCGCGAGTGAGGCGGGCTCTGGAACTGGGCTGGCGGTGGTAGTTGCGGAGAAGGTGACATCGCTGCCGTCTCCACCACCCTGGGTGGTCAGGTCCAAGGTTCCGTAGTACGTGACGCCGTTGACGACAAGGGTCGCGTTTCCGTTGAAGCCGAGATCGTTCGCGACATTTGGATCGTCCGAGATCGTGTTGATGGAGGTAAGCGTCAAGGAGGCATTATTGCCGTTATCGGCGATGCTGTAGAGCTGAAGGGGAGAGAATGCGTCGCCCTGTGTGTAGCTCAAGGTCGGAGCCATCGTGACGCATTGGAAGCAGCCGAGAAAGCCGCTGAAGATGCCAGTCGAGGTGCCGCCGACGTTCGCGAGCGGATCGAAGTTGATGGTGAAGCTGGAGGTCGGGCTACCGGTGGTGGTGTAGGTGTCACTACCGCTAATCGAAATTTTGTCGGCTTTGGCGAAGGTCGCGGTACCGATGACCAAAGCAGTAAATATGGCGAGTTTCTGCAATTTCATGTGATTCTCCCTGGGGTCGAGCTTCACGTTCGGGGTGGTAACTTACCCTTGTACAAGACATAAGCAGGTGGGCTGCCAAACCTCCCTAAGGGGCATTGTTTCGATATTGCAAGAAGTTGCAGTCACGGGATTGCGGGGTATGAGTTTCGGTGTGTAAATATTTGCGCCGAAAGTGGAAGGTGTTTTCCTCTTTTGTTGGCTCCGGCCTACAGGTCTGGGTGGCTTACCCCTGACAGGCGGTCACTTAGTCGGGTAGCGTACCATTCGGGTTTTGGGCCGGAGTGAAGCTCGCCGAGGCAGGCGTTGAAGTAGGCTACGAGAGATAGCAGGGACGACCGACCTTGCTATGCGGTGTCAACGCATGAGCTTGAATCAAATGGCCCATTTCGTCCTGAAACGTTGCCACACCCCGAACCAGCTCCAACTGGTCCTGCTCTTTCTCGGGTGGGTCGAAAGACTTTGGCTCGTATATCGCTCGGTGAGTTTGTCTTTAAAATTCAGGATTGGCGTTTCATAGAACTTGAACGAGAGATAAGCGATACACAAGGAAAGACTGAGGCTGATTAGAGATACGACCAAGGCGGGTGAGTAGGAATGAGTGGCGAACCCCATTCTCATTCCTACCTGGTCGATAAGGACATAAATGGGTACGTGGACCAGGTAGAGGGTGTAACTGATTGTGCCTATCGACACAAAAGGCTTCAGTCGGAGAAAGCGGCTGAGTGGGTGATCGCTACCGGCATGCAGAATGACGAAGCTCAGCAGTCCCGCAAAACACAAGGCGATCAAGGGCATACCAAAGACTGAAAATTTCACGCTGTCGCGAACTTCGCGGCCAAGAATTGGATGTATTGAATACAAAATCCAGAAGAGCAGGATGCCGGCGATTATCGTTGCTGCCGAAAGACAAGAATCCACCCTGCGTTGGACCCGTTGCGACAGGACGCGACGCTTTTCAACCCAAAGGGCCAGCAAGGCGCCACCGAGCAGAACGTCTATGCGAGAAAAGAAATCGAAGTAGCCACGGATCCCGATAAAGCCGAACCAACGGATAAAGAGTGCTGCAACAATTACGCCGATACAAATAAAGCCGAGAGTCCTCCGTCTGAAATGCAAGACCAAGGGCGCCCAAAGAACGTAAAACCACTCCTCAACCGAGAGTGACCATGTTGGACCTAAACTTGAAGTAATTCCGTAAGCGTGGAAGCCATTTGACGCTTTCGGAAGAATCACCGACACGAATGGATTGGGGATGGGGTGGACGCCTGTAAGAGCCTGCCAGATGTTGTGCAGCACGTTGAAGGAGTCACTGAAGCTTTGCAAGAAAAGGGCCCTCCCTATATAGCGCATCCATTCCGTAGAATCGTGCTGAAACAGGGCCACTACCAACACCAATAGGACGACCGCATAGTAAGGCGGAAAGATGCGCAAAATGCGCCGTATATAGAAGACCTTGTAGGGGTGAGGTCTATTCTTCAACTGGAGAAGAATGCTTGTAATCAAAAAGCCGGAGAGTACAAAGAAGAGTTCCACGCCAGCCCAGCCGAACTCTGGAATGCTAAAGAACATAGTGCTGAGAGGAAAGTAGTGGCATCCAATCACCGCCATGATGGCGAAGGCCCGAATACCATCCAGCTCTAAAATTCGGCGCATTTAGGAGTTCCCCTTATCTATTTCGTAGCGGTCGTGGCGTGTGTTCTAGAGTTTGAACGGAATTAAGCCGCAGGCGATAGCACACTCTGAATTACTCGCCTGTAGCTGCCCAGTAGGCGTGGCACACGCTTCCAGTAGCTGGAGTTGAGCCATAGTGTTTTCTTGGAGAACGGCAGGGCAGTCTTCTCCAAGGCATCGAACCATGGTTTTGCGTGAGGAAAGAGCGTCTTTCCCCCCATATCCCACGGCTTAGGGCTACCCAAAAAGTGATATATGCCCTGTCCTTTGGACATTGAGGAGCCACGCTTCGGATAGACCTTGATATTGAAGCTGCGGTTCAAGTGGAAACAGTTGTCCGCGAAGAGAGCGTTCAGGATTGTCTGGTCATGAGAGAGCAACTGGGCACCGTACTTGCCCATAAACACCTTCACCTGCTGCGAATAATCAAGTTGGTGCCATCCTGCTGGATTGAAGAGCATTACTCCAGAGTTGAACATCGGTGAGTCCAGGCCCCGCCCCAGTCGGAGAAAGAAGCTGCGCTCCAGACTGGATGCCACAGTACCATCAATCACGAAGCCCGTGACGCAGTCGTCCATGTCCTGGATAAATAGCGGGGCAATATCCACCGTGGAAATCGTATCTACATCTATGTAAAGAACACGCGGCTCGTCAATCAAATCCGGCAGCAGTATCCGATTATACGCAGTGTGGCTTCCATGCAGAGAGGGGAAATCGCGGAACATCCCGGCTGCTTCGTCCGACAGGAAAGTTAGTTTGTAAGCCCTTTCCTGAACATCCAAGGTACGGCGAAGATCGTCCCTGGCGTGGTCTGAGAAGCCCGTAAGGAGGAGGTAGAAGTGAGGTTCGACTGTGGATGAAAGGTGGGCCAGAAGAGAAGCAAGGGCCACATGCAAAGGCACCTCCATCAACAAATCGGAGCAGAGTGCAACTGCAATGGTGGTTACTCTCGTCTCTTTCAGAGCCAACACGTTCTCCTTGGGAGGTACGATAAATTGTAACGGACTCACTGAACGTCCGTTTCAGACGAGTGCAATCGGTCCAGATGAACGCGTTTCCCTTCTCAAACGAAGACAATGAACATTGCGCCATGCTCTTTGCGCGTCGGCGTTACAGTGATTTCAACGTCCTGGCCAAGTGCCGTTAGGAAATCGATCAATTGGCCCACGGAGAAGTTACCTGCCCTGTTGTGGGTAAGCGCCGAAACGTGCGATAGGGGAGATTTCCGGGGTGCGTTCGCGTAGGGGCGATAGAGTCGATAAGATAGAGAGTGATTCGAAACGATAAAGGATATGAAGCGATGAGCACGGATACACAGGCGATTTTGGCGGGACAGGTAGGGGCTGCGGCGAAGGCGGCTGGCCTGGTCGTGGTTTCGAGCGCGGTAGGCGCGGATTTTTCGGGGAACCCGACGACGCGATTCATGCTGGGATTGATCTCCGATCCGGCGAAGACGCAGGTGCTCGAGTTGAGCGACAAGTTCGACTTCAGCCGTGCGGATCTGCTGGCCGAGGTGGGAACGTATCTGACTGAGGCGGCGAAGCGGTTAAAGAATCCCCGTCCGGACGTCTACCTGACGCTGCATGGTCTGCCGTTAAGCTTCGGGAAGTTTGCATGGCCGTTCCACCTTTCGACCTCGGGCGCGGATACGTACCTGGTGCATGGCGAAGTGCGGTTGGAGGATGGCGAGGAGAGCATCCTCCATGCGAAGATCGCGGCGTCGATGACGGTTACGTTTGCGGAGATCGTGGCTGCTCCAGAGCAGCCGTTCGCAGAGGGATTTATCTATAACGCGGTCCGCAAGACGATGGACCAGGGACAGCTGGAGTTAGTGAAGAGTGGCAATCGCCAGCCGGTGCCGGTGACGACGCGGTACTACAGCCGGTGGCAGAAGAAGTTCAGTTTTAACGATACGACCGAGACGCAGCGTCAGGAGTATCTGGCGGCGAAGGTGTACTGGCTCTCGGGTGTCTTGGGTGGAGGACAGCCGGTTTGGCTGCTGGACCCGCGGGATGCTCAGTATCTGAATACGACGGTTCCGGAGCTGCGCAAGACGGCGGAGTTTTTGGCACACGAAGGCATCGTGCAGTTGGCGGGATCGTGGGCGGCGGACGGAGAGTATGCGACTCCGACGGAGGCTCTGATGGGGCATCGTGCGCGCTATGAGGTCGAGGTAGGTGAGGCGCTGGCCTTCATCAAGCCCACCTTCAATGAAGATATGCGGGGCGGCCACACGAATATGTAAGGAAGTCCGGTTTGAGTGTTTCCGAAAGAGCCCCCATGCGGGCTCTTTTGGCGTTTGGTGGTGGGTATCTGATTCGCCGGCAAAGTAGTTCCAATTCGGGACTATTTTTGCAAGACGTGTGTTCCTTATGGTAGTGTTCTAAGCGGCCCCAAGGTCAAAGTAGATCCGGGCGAAGAGGTTACACCAATGAAGAAGATGATTCGTTTCACAGCACCGCTGATTGCAGTGGCGCTGATGAGCATTGCACCAGCTTTTGTGCGCGCTCAAGACTCCGCAAAGACCAACCAGAGCCAGAATGTATCCACCGAGGCCTGGAACACTCCTCCTGCAGGAACGGAGCAGTCACAGCAGGGCTACCGTGATGGAGTCCAGGCTTTGCAGTTGGATATGGCAGCCAAGCGGACGATTGACGCCAAGGTTTCGCACCTCTACGTTCATCCCCCGGTCAGGGGTGCGGCTCGCGATGAGTACCGCGCCAGCTTTACCGCCGGATACGAGGCAGCGAAGAAGCACACCACCGCGGGCGGCGGCGGCGAATAAGCTACCTACAGCCAGTATCGAGAGAGGCCCCTTCGGGGGCCTCTTTCTTTGTCTTTTAACGAATGCGTCGTGCTGGGAAGCTGAGGGGCTGGGTTCGGTCTAGAGTGGAGTGACAGGAGAAAACCTAAGCATGCGGAAGATGGTGGGGATTGCTGGGGCGATGTTGTCCGGGACGTTGTGGGCTATGGCGCAGGATGGCGCTCCGAAGGCTTCGGCGCCGGAGGCTCCGGTCCAGCCCGTGGTGGCGGCGCCCTCCGGTCGATCGGCGGAGGTGCCGGTGTCGGGGATGGTTCGCAGGGATATGTATACGGTGGCGGTGGCGCTGCCGGATAAGCGGATCGTGAAGAACGTCGACGAGGGCAAGGATCTGCTGCTGCACGACTTCAGCTTCGACGATGTGGCGGTGACGACGAACAAGCTGCACTTCAAGGAGCTGGCTCCGGGCGTGATGGAGATTACCAGCACAGCGTACTCGATGGGGATGTGGCAGTTCCTGGTGCGTGATGCGGCGAACTACTACGGGCTGGGTGAGCGGTTCAATACGCTGAACCATGCACGGACGATCGTGAAGAACGCCTCGCAGGATAACGGCATCGCGAAGGGCGCGGGCGCGTACAAGGCAGTGCCCTTCTTTATGAGCACGAGCGGGTATGGGTTGTGGGTGGATACGACGGCGGAGGCGACCTTCGATCTGAATGCGACGAGCATTACGGATATTCAGGTTTCGGTTCCGGCGGAGAAGCTGCGGGTGGTGGTGTTCAAGGGCCCGGAGTTTCCTAAGATCCTGGAGCGGTTTACGGGGATTACGCAGCGAACGATTCTGCCTCCGTACTGGGCGTTTGCGCCTTGGATGGGGCGCGACTTCCACCAGAACGATGCGCAGGTGCGGGAGGATGTCGATAAGACGCGGGCGCTGGGGTTGCCGGCGAGCGTGATCGTGATCGACTCGCCGTGGACGACGTCCTATAACAGTTACAAATTCAATCCGAAGCAGTTCGACGATGCGCCGGGGATGATCAAGCATCTTCACGATGAGGGCTACAAGCTGGTGCTGTGGCATACGTCCTGGATTAATTCGCAGTCGAACGAGCCGGGAGAGGCGGGGTTTGCGGGGAAGATGCTGCTGCACTCGGAGAGCTACGATGAGGCGGCTGCGAATGGCTACTTCGTGAAGAAGCCGGATGGGACGCCGTATGTGGGGCGGTGGTGGAAGGGGTTGGGATCGCTGATCGACTTTACGAATCCTTCGGCGAAGAACTGGTGGCAGGATCAGGTGCGTCAGGCGATCAAGGCTGGTGCGGATGGCTTCAAGGACGACGATGCGGAGGGGAACTTTCAGGGGGATGTGAAGTTCGCGGACGGCAGCAACAAGCTGGTGATGCGGAATCGCTATGGGATGCTCTACAACAACGCGATGGAGGAGCTGATCCAGAAGGATCTGAAGGGCAATGGTGTGTTGTTTGCTCGGAGCGTGACCACGGGTGCGAACGGCATTGGGTTTCTGTGGGGCGGGGATAACGAGGCGAGCTTCAGTCCGGAGAACGGCCTGCCGACGGTGGTGACGGCTGGGCTGAATGCAGGGATGAGTGGGATGTCGTTGTGGGCGGCGGATCTGGGAGGCTATCTGAAGACAGCCACGACGCCGGACCCGCTGCTGGTGATGCGGTGGACGGAGTTTGCCGCCTTCTCGCCGACGATGGAGATTCTCTCGCAGTCGAATACGCAGCCTTGGGATTGGGATGCGAAGACCGGAGGGACGCAGGCGCTGGATGTGTATCGGAAGTACTCGCTGCTGCATATGAGTTTGTTTCCGTACCGGTATGCAGCGGCGCAGGAGTCGGCGAAGACTGGAATGCCGATTCTGCGGGCGTTAGCGCTGGTGTATCAGGATGACGACCGGGCTCGGCTGACGCGGGATGAGTATCTGTTTGGGCCGGATCTGCTGGTGGCTCCGGTCGTCGATGAGAATACGCGGCGGCCGGTATATCTGCCGGCGGGCGAGTGGGTGGACTACTGGACGGGCACGGCGGTGACGGGCGGCAAGGTGATCGCGGTGGACGCGGCTGTCGACAAGATCCCGGTGTATGTGCGGGCGGGTGCGGTGATCCCGAAGATTCCCGAGGATGTGATGACGCTCGTGCCGCAGAGTGAGAGCGGCAACACGAAGGTGAAGTCACTCGATGACCGGCGCGTGTATGAGTTGAACGATGCGGAAGGTGCGGGCAGTATTACCGACTTCGAAGGGCGAAGCGTGGTGCGGAGTGGGAGGACTTTGAAGATCTCGGGGGACTCGGCGGCGCACATGATCGTGCGTTGGAGGTTTGTGAAGCCGAAGAACGTTACGGTGAATGGAGCTGCGGTGAAGCTAGTGGATGGAGGCGCTGCGGTGGAGTTCGATCACTTGAAGGAGAGTGTTGTGGAGTGGCGGTAGTTCTCTTCGCGTGGGTTGGCCTGGGTTCGCCTTGGGGAGGAAGGCTTAACACCGATTTGCACGGATGACACCGATCTGCGTTGATGAAGGCGTAACGGTGATAGGGGGATCGAGGGGGATAAGAGCTTAACCTTCTTTCTGGGAGAGTTATATATTCCGCTAGATTGCTGAGCGGGCGGCTCCGCAGTGGGGGCAGAAGATGGCGGTGGGATCGATGGTCTGGCCGCAGGCTGCGCAGAACTGGGTGGTGGGGATCGATCCTGCGGAGTAGAAGGGTTTGGGGTCGGTGGGCGTTGCTCCGTTGGTTGGGTGGGCGAGGATCTGGCCGGCGATGAAGGAGGCCTGAGAGGCGTTGTAGTCGCGGACGCGGCCAGGCATGAGGAAGCACTCGACGAAGCCGAGGAAGGCGGGAATACCGGTCCAGAAGAAGACCAGATAGAGGACGCCGGAGTTGTTCTGGTGGAGGTAGAACTTGTGTATGCCGAAGCTTCCGAGGAAGAGTGCGAGCAGAACGCCGACCATCTCGTCCTTGCGGGCCTGTTCGTACTCGGCGTAGAACCAGGTGCGCTGCTGGTCGGTCATGGTGGCGGTGTAGATGGGGTCGCTGGGTAGCATGTTGAGTCTCTCCAATTGCTGACAGAGGTACGCATGGTGGTGCGAGGTTGTTCCCGTGTAAGCCTTAGGCGACGAAAGTGGTCGTATTTATTGGGTATGCGACACATTCGGTCGCAATTTACAGAACAAAGAGGAGTGCGTAGAGTCGAGATTAATTGCTGAACGCGAGACAACGTGGTTCGGCAATTACAACTCAGATGTATAGAAACACGGAGGCTTTATGCAGACACTACAGACCGGACAATGCGGACTTTGTAACCACTTCGGCGAGCACCATGCCCAGGCCGCCGTCCTGGTGACGATTCACTCCAGCAAGACAGCCGAGCCGACGCTGCTAGATGAGTGCGGCCATCCGAAGCACGCAGCGCTTCACCTGAAGGTCACGCCCATCAGCGGTTGCGATGGTTTCATCCCTGCTGCCGAAGCTTAATCAAATGGATTTCGGACGGTCAAGCCTTCAAGACCTGACCGTCCTTCAAGTTCGGATGAGGAACAGAGATCAGCGTTCATTCATCTCATCCCGTGTATATTTCCGCTCAATCTTGACGGAATGTAACTGATTCATCATGGTGTCGAATTTCTCGGCGGTAGTGGAAGCGATACAGTTCAAGGTAGTATTTCGTGAACGCGCTGCGTCAAGAGCCCTCTGAATAAGTATTTTATTCGCCCTGAGAGTGATCTTCTTCACGAAGAGATTGTACTAAGATTCAGAACTAATAAAAGCCGCTCTCCGGTTCGGAGAACGGCTTTTCTAGTTTCTATTAGGACAAATTACATCTCTTTGACGCCGTCGACGAAGGCCTTCAGCTTGCGGCTGCGGCTGGGGTGACGGAGCTTGCGGAGGGCCTTGGCTTCGATCTGGCGGATGCGCTCGCGGGTGACCTGGAAGGACTGGCCGACCTCTTCGAGGGTGTGCTCGGAGCCGTCTTCGAGACCGAAGCGCATCTTGATGACGCGCTCTTCGCGCGGCGTCAGGGTGCGGAGGACCTGCGAGGTGTACTCCTTCAGGTTGACCGAGATGACGGCGTCGGAGGGGCTGACGGCCATGCGGTCTTCGATGAAGTCTCCGAGGTGCGAGTCTTCCTCTTCTCCGATGGGAGTCTCGAGCGAGATAGGCTCCTGTGCGATCTTGAGGACCTTGCGGACCTTCGCGACAGGGATGTCCATACGCTTGGCGATCTCTTCGGAGGAGGCTTCGCGGCCAAGCTCCTGCACCAGCTGGCGGCTGGTACGGATGAGCTTGTTGATGGTCTCGATCATGTGCACCGGGATACGGATGGTGCGGGCCTGGTCCGCGATGGCGCGGGTGATGGCCTGACGGATCCACCAGGTGGCATAGGTCGAGAATTTGTAACCACGACGGTACTCGAACTTATCGACCGCCTTCATGAGGCCGATGTTGCCCTCCTGAATGAGGTCGAGGAACTGCAGGCCGCGATTGGTGTACTTCTTGGCGATGGAGACCACGAGGCGAAGGTTGGCCTCGATGAGCTCACGCTTGGCGCGCTCGGCATCCATGTCGCCCTGAACCATCTCGCGCTGGGTGCGCTTGAGATCGGCGAGGGAGATGCCGGCGTCGGCCTCTACACGCTCGAGGTCGGTGCGGCAGTTCTTCTGCTGGCGGCGGTACTCCTTGCGCAGCTCTTCGGACTTGCTGACCTCATACTTGGCGTCGAGCGACTTGATCTGACGCTCGAGGGTGCGCATGGCGTCCACGGTCTTGTTGACCTTGTCCAGCAGGCGCTTCTTCTCGCCGTTGGTGTACTTCAGTTCGCGGACGATGCGGTTGATGTAGACGTGCTCACGGCCCATGAGCCAGCGGTGCTTGCGCTGATCCTTGGATTTGGCCTTGGCGTCCTTGCCGACGGGTGCGTCGAGCTTCTCCTGGAGGGCCTGGAGCTTCTTCTGGTGCTTGACGATGACGTCGATCCGGCCGGCGGTGGCGCGGACGCGTGCCTGAAGGATCTCTTCGGTGAGCTCTTCTTCGTCGAAGGTGACCACTTCCTTGATGTTGCGGACGCCGCGGCGGAGGTCTTCGCCCAGGCCGACGATCTCACGGATTACGATCGGCGAGCGGGAGATGGCCTTCATGACGCGGATCTGGCCGCGCTCGATGCGCTTGGCGATCTCAACTTCGCCTTCGCGGGTGAGCAGGGGAACGGTGCCCATCTCGCGGAGGTACATGCGGACGGGATCGTTGGTCTTCTCGAGGGTTCCGGGCGAAAGATCGAGTTCGACGTCGTCGGACTCTTCGCCGGCCTCGGGTTCGTAGGCGTCGCGGCCGCTGCTCAGGCGATCGTCGCCAGCGCCCACGTCGATACCCTGCGTGCTGATGGTTGTAAGGAGATCGTCCAGGTCGTCGGGGGTGGTAATATCACCCGGCAGGAGGTCGTTAACCTCTCCATAGGTGAGATAGCCCTTTTCTTTTCCTGTGTCGATCAGCTTGTCGATGTCGTCTTCATACTTATCAATTTCTTCGGCCACGGCGATACGCACTCCTGCGAAAGATTTTCTGGTGGGGGAGCTGTCCGGACTCCTGTTTTGGGAATCAAACTTTCGGTATTCAGGCGGACTAGTCCCTTAGTTGTTACGTAATTGGCAGGGAGCAGGTAGCGGTTAAGACCGCGTTGGCCAGCCGGAACCTTAGGGAAGGTCAGGGCATTCGAAGGCGCACGTCCCCAGCGAATCACAGAATACCACAATTCTTTAGACGAGTTCCATGCCAAAAAGATTCGGGGGCGGGTCGCGAAGAGGCTCTCCTTTGGTCCCATTTTGGTGGCTCGGACAGCGGCGGAGGTGGATGTCCTTACCCGCAGAGCCGTAGTTGTGGCCGCAATGGCCGCAGCGAAGGTGATAGATGGTCTGGCCGGGGAAGCTCTCGGAGGGAAATCCGGTGCGGGAGATGACGATCTGGCCGTGTTTATTGCGGTATCCGGGGTCGGTGGTCTGAAATCTTGGCATTTATTTGATTGTCTAACTGGCTCATGACCACGTATTAGCGGTCGTTTAGGGGTGAGGCATGTTGTTGAAGCCAAAGTGCGAGTCCTGCCTCCGAGATCTCTCCCGCAGCCAGAGCGTAGAAGGTGAGATAAAGCGCCTCCTGCGTCGCGGTTACGGTAAAGCCGTTCAGACGAAGGAAGGTCAAGGAGACGACGAATGCGATGCGTTTGTTGCCATCTACAAAGGGATGATTTCTTGCCAGGCCAAAGGCATACGCTGCAGCGAGTTGAAAGAGAGTCGCAGGCGGGTCGGCGTAAGCGTGGAGGTTCCTGGGGCGATCCATGGCCGACTCGAAGAGGCCGGAATCGCGGATGCCGCTAGCTCCGCCGTGTTCCGCGAGCAGCATCTGGTGGAGGACCGCGGCCTCTTCCAGACCGACCCAACGCGGCTTTTTAGGCCGCTTCATTTCGCCAGGCGCCGAAGCACATCCCTATTCTCCCGCATCACCTCGCGGGCAGCTTCGATGGTCTCGGCGAAGTCGGCGCGATACGGAGTAAGTTCGATCCCGTTGGGGGTCTCGGTCGCGTAAAGCTGGTCTCCCTTTTGCACTCTGAGCTTGGCGAGCAGCTCCTTCGACAGGATGATGCCCGTTGAGTTTCCTATGCTGGTGACTTTTAGGATGGCGGTCATGGAGGCTCCCGTTAAAGTATAACTTTTGTTATACGGAGGGTCAATCCCTGAGTTGTCGTGTTCTTCGGCTTAGTACTCGCGAAGCTTGTTGTCTATCTGCACCTTTTCAGTATTGAGTTTGCTGAGCATGTCTTGGTCACCGCGGCGGTCGGCTTCGGCGATCAAAGACCGGATTTCGCGCTGGCGGCGCCCCATCCAATCGCGTTCGAGTATATGAAGAACGTCTTCGACTTGATCGAAGATAGAGGTGCTCTGTGAGCTCGTTTGGTCGGGAGCATGTTCCAGTGCGCGGGCCAGTAGAACGCGCCCTTGATTGTCAGGCGCGGCGTCGAGCGGATTGGCGGGCGCCGGGGCGTTGGCCAGTGATTCGAGGACAGTTGCGGCGGGCAGGGTGTCGTACCACTCCGGATGCAGCTGAAGCTGCTCAGCGGCGAGGATGCGGGCAGGGTCGTCTTCCGGCAGGACGAGGGCGCGGAGGAGGACGCGCTCGATCTCGCTGGCGGGCTCTCCGCTGTGGGAGCGGACGCTCTCGACGCGTTGCGCCGCGGCCTGCTTCAGCTCCTGGCGGAGGATGGCGGAGTCGATGCCGAGCTTCTGGGCGGCGTCGGCGGCGAACTCGTCGCGCTGGATGCGGTTGGGCATGCGGCGAATGTGGGGCAGCAGGAAGTTGAGCGCCTTGACCTTGGCGTCGGCGCTGCGCGTGGGGAACTGCTCGCGAGCCCGGTCGATGAGGTAGTCGGAGTAGCGTTTGGCCGTGCGGATGGCGTCGGTGTAGGCCTGGATGCCTTGTTCGCGGACGAAGCGATCCGGATCGAGGCCGCCTTCGAGGGTCATCACCTTCACCTCGAAGTCCTCTTCGACGAGCATCGAGATGGCCTTCTCGGCGGCGGTGATTCCGGCGGTGTCCGGATCGAAGTTGACGACGATGTTCTTGGTGAAGCGACCGAGCAGTCGCACCTGCATCTCGGTGAATGCCGTGCCGGAGGTGGCGATGACGGGCTGGACTCCGGCCATGAAGACGGAGATGCAGTCCATCTGACCTTCCACGAGAACGGCGAAGTTGAGCTGGCGGATGGAGGCTTTGGCCTTATCCAGGTTGAAGAGTACCTGTCCCTTGGTATAGAGCGGCGTCTCGGGGGAGTTGAGATACTTCGCGACGCCGCGGCCCTTGTCGTCTACCTCCTCCAAAGCGCGTGCGGTGAAGGCGATGGTCTTGCCCTGCTCGTTGGCGATGGGGAAGGTGATGCGCTTGCGGAAGCGGGCGTAGATCGGCTGTGCAGTGCCGTCCTCCGACTCCTTCGACGAGAAGAGGCCGCTGGCGCGCATGACCTCTTCATTGAAGTGAGCCTTCAGGCGGTCGCGCATGTCGTTGAAGTCGTCGGGTGCGTAGCCGATGCGGAACCTGGCGATGGTCTCGGCGCTGACGCCGCGCCCGGTAAGGTACTCGCGGGCCCGGGCCGCGCCGGGGGACTTCAGTTGAGCTTCGAAGTACTGTGTGGCGGCCTCGTGGATGTCGATGAGAGAGCGTCGCAGCCCTGCGTCGCGGGCTTCGTCGGGAGAGTTGAACTCACGCTGGGGCAGTGGGATGCCGCACTTCGTGGCGACGACACGGAGGGCCTCGGGGAAGCTGATGTTCTCGAGCTTCATCACGAACGTGAAGACATCGCCCTTCTCGTGGCAGCCGAAGCAATAGAAATAACTATGGGTCGCGTTGACGGAGAAGCTGCCGGTCTTCTCCTTATGGAAGGGACAGAGGCCGGTGTAGTTCTGGGCGCCGGTCTTGCGCAGCTTGATGTAGTCGCCGATGATGCGGACGATGTCGGCCTGCTGCTTCACGAGTTGGGCGAAATTATCGGACATGACTCAAAGGTGGTAGGAAGTTCCGGGCAAAAGGAAGAATTTATCTACTACTGGAGCAACTTCTAAGTTTAGATGACTTAAGGGAAACTTCGGAACTTCCGAAGGTAGAGGGGGTTTGTATGAGTGGAATGAGATTTATGGAGTGTAACGTTATGCGATCTTTTAGCACGATGCGAAAGCTTGTCATTGCGGGAGCGTTATTGCTCGCGCCAGCAGCTTCCTTTGCGGGAATATTTCTTTCGGTAGGTATCGCTCCCCCACCCTTGCCTGTATACACCCAGCCCCTTTGCCCTGGCGATGGATACCTCTGGACCCCAGGCTTCTGGCACTACGGGCCAGGAGGCTACTACTGGGTTCCTGGAGTTTGGGTCCGTCCTCCGCAGGCCGGCTTTCTCTGGACTCCGGCGTACTGGGGTTGGGGCGGCAGCGCCTTCATCTTCCATGAAGGCTACTGGGGCCCGCACGTCGGCTTCTATGGCGGCGTGAACTATGGCTTCGGCTACGGTGGCAGAGGGTACGAGGGCGGTTACTGGAATCATGGCGCCTTTGAGTACAACCGCTCGGTCAACAACATCAATGTTGGCGTGATTCACAACGTCTACAACCGGAATATCGTTGTAAATAACGCTAATCGAGTGAGCTACAACGGCGGGAATGGCGGCATCTCGGCTCGTGCCTCGGCGCAGGAGCAGGCGGCGATCCGTGAGCGCCATGTCGCTGTCACCGGCGAGCAGCAGACGCACTTCCAGGCTGCCCGCAACGATCGAAGCCAGTTGGCCAGCGTCAACGGCGGACGTCCCCAGACCGCAGCGCTGCCTCGCGTAGGCGAGCGCCCTGGGAACCAGCAGCAGGCACGAGTGACCAACAATGTCCGCTCCGGTCCGGCGACCGCGCAGGAGCATCAGCAGGTCAATCAGCGGCAGAACAACGTCAGCCGCCCAGCCGCAAACGACAACCACAACGCCGCAGCGGTTCAACAGCGTCAGCAAGCTGCGGCTGCACCCCAGCGCCAGCAGGCTGCGCCTCAGCGTCAGCAAGCAGCGCCTCAACACCAACAAGCGGCTGCACCTCAACACCAACAGGCGGCACCCCAGCAGCATCAGCAGGCTGCGCCTCAGCACCAGCAAGCCGCGCCGCAGGGTGGTCATGCTGAGGGTCATCCTGAAGGGCATGAGCACCACTAGAACGATTGCTCTTAGAGACGGGAAAGCCGGCTCGCTTGAGCCGGCTTTCCTGCGTTAGGGTTGCGTACGCGAAGAGCGCTGCAAATCCGCCTAGAATAGCGAGAGCCCTTCTGATACGGAAAGATTGAGAGCAATGCCGAACACTGAAGATCTGGATCGCATCGTGGTTGTGTTGGTCCGTGCGCGGAATCCCAGCAATATCGGCGCGGTGGCGCGTGCGATGCACGACTTCGGCTTCCGCCGGCTGCGCGTGGTGAATGAGTATGAGGTGCCCTTCGTGGCGGCGCGCTCCGCGGTCGATGCCTCGGCGGTATTGGCGGAGGCGAAGGTCTTCGGCAGCGTCGCGGAGGCGGTGGCCGACTGCACACTGGTGGTGGGGACGACCGCCGTGGGCGAGCGCGTCCTGCAGCACCCTTTGCAGGCTCTGCCTGATGCGGCGGCTGGAATATTGCAACATCTTGCGCAGTGTGGGGAGGAGGGCCGCGTGGCGTTGCTGTTCGGCTCGGAGAAGACGGGCCTCAGCAATGAGGAGTTGAGCCACTGCCAGTCTCTGCTGACGATTCCGATGCAGGAGCACGAAGATCTGCGGCACCCTTCGATGAACCTCGGGCAGGCGGTTGCGGTGTGTCTGTATGAGCTCGTCCGGCAGGGCGGTTTGGAGCTGCCCGAGGGCTTGCCTCGCGGAGCCTCTCCAGCGAGCGCGGCGGAGGTGGAGCGGGTGGCCCTGCTCTTGAATGAGGTGCTCGAAACGGCAGGGTACCGGAGGCACCATCCGGCGAACTCTGGGGATGAGGACATTCGGCGGCTGGTGGTGCGAATGGGGCTCTCGGCGACCGATGCTCCGGTGTGGATGGGCATGCTGCGCCAGTTGCTGTGGGGGCTCTCGCAGCGTTAGCGCAGTGACGAACAACGCCGGGACAGGCTACACTCCAGCTATGAGACGACCTTGTATTTTAGTGATGGATGCTGAGTTCCCGGGATCCATCTCCAGCCGGAAGCTTGTCATCGAGACGGCAAAATTCAATGTGATCACTGCCTACAGCGGTGAGGAAGCTGTTGAGACCCTCCAACGCTTTCCCAACATGGATGCGGCAGTGCTGAATGCGGCAGATCGGGACATGCCCTGCGCCGTCCTGGTGGAGCGCTTGAAGCAACTGGTGCCCACTCTTCCCATCATCGTGTCGTCGGCGAGTGGGGCGGAGGATTGTGGTGCGGCAGACCACCATGTTCGCAGCTACGATCCCGGCGGTCTGTTGGAGAAGCTGCAAAGCCTGTTTTCCCGGGCGACCGGCGAGATCGAGCGGACAGAGAAGAAGCTCGCCGCGGATACGAAGAGCTAGTAGCTTTTCTGCAAGAGCGCCCGCTCCCTGTAGACTGACTCCCATCCGTTTCATAAGCCGGAGGGAAGAAGAATGTTTGCAGGCAAGCGAATGCTGAAGGTCTCGACTGTAGCAGCGATGTTGGGGCTCAGCGGTTGGGCAGTAGCGCAACAGGGGCGTCAATACACGGCGGCGGACTACGCGCAAGCTGAGAAGTTCATGCAGTACAACGTGAATCCACTGGTCTACCATGGGGTGGATGCGCCGACCTGGCTGGCGGACGGGCGCTTCTGGTATCGCGACAACGGGCCGGATGGCGTGGTCTATACGCTGGTCGATCCGGCGAAGAAGACCAAGGTCCCTGCGTTCGATCACGCCAAGTTGACGGCTGCGTTGACCGCCGCCGTTCCAGGGAGAGGCTTCAAGGCAGCTGCGCTTCCTATCAGCGATCTTGCCTTCGAGCACGGCGACCGCACGGTGATGGTCACCGTAGATGGAGCTACCCTGCGCTGCGATCTCAGTGGGACGGGCACTTGTTCTCCGGTTCCGGTGCCCAAGGCTGCGCGTAAACCCGGGCATATTCAGGCGGGCGTCCGCGCCCCCGGACGGCCACATCCCACGAGCATTCTTTCTCCGGATCGAAAGAAACAGGCGTTTATCCGCGACAACAACCTGTGGGTGGTGGATGTCGAGACAGGGGCAGAGAAGCAGCTAACCACCGATGGCGTGAAGGACTACGGTTACGCTACCGACAACGCCGGCTGGTCGCACAGCGATGCAGCTGTGCTGTTGTGGTCGCCGGACTCGAAGAAGATCGCGACCTTTCAGCAGGATCAGCGCAAGGTGCGCGAGATGTACCTGGTGCCCGTGGTTAACACACATCCCGACTTACAAGCCTGGAAGTATCCCCTGGTGGGCGACCCGAACGTGACGATGATCGAGCGGGTGGTGATCGATGTCGAAAAGCCGAAGGTGGTGCGGCTGAAGATGCCGCCGGATCAGCACCGCTCCACCATCTGCGACGATGTGGCCTGCCACGGTGGCGATACCACCTGGGACGATGTGCAATGGAGCGAGGATGGCACGCATCTGGGCTTCGTCTCCACCTCGCGCGACCACAAGCAGGAGTGGATGCGGATCGCCGATGCGGTGACGGGCGAGGTTCGCGAGGTGATGGGCGAGACGGCCGCCAAGTTCTTCGAGAGCGGCAACGACCGGGTCAACTGGAAGTATCTGCCGAAGTCGAATGAGCTGCTTTGGTTCAGCGAGCGAGATGGCTGGGGCCAGATGTATCTCTACGATCTGACTACGGGTGCGCTGAAGAACCAGATCACCCACGGTGAGGGCAATGTTACGCAGGTGCTGCACGTCGATGAGAAGGCGCGTACGCTCTACTTTCTTGCCGTAGGCAAGGAGCCGGACTGCGACCCTTACTTCTCGCACTTCTACAGCGTGAAGTTCGACGGCAGCGATCTGAAGCTGCTGACTCCGGAGAAGGCCGCACATGCCATCACGGTCTCGAACGACGGGCGTTCCTTTATCGACGTGTACTCTACTCCGACGCAGCCACAGACCGCAGTGGTTCGCGACACCACGGGCAAGGTCGTGATGGATGTGGCGAAGGAGGACATCACCAAGCTTCAGGCTACGGGCTGGGTGCCGTTGACGCCGATCAAGGTCAAGGCTCGTGACGGCAAGACCGATCTCTACGGCTTCATGTTCAAGCCGACGAACTTCGATGCGTCGAAGAAGTATCCCATCGTCAACAACGTCTATCCGGGGCCGCAGACAGGGTCCTGCGGCAAGCGAGACTTTATGGCGGCGCACAAGGACAACCAGGCGCTGGCGGAGCTTGGCTTTATCGTGGTGTGTATCGACGGCATGGGCACGCCGTGGCGATCCAAGGCCTTCCACGAGGCGTACTACGCGGACCTGGGCGATAACACCATCCCGGATCAGGTCTCGGGAATGAAGGATCTCGCGGCGCAGTATCCGTTCATCGATCTGGATCGCGCGGGAATGTACGGGCACTCCGGTGGCGGCAACGCGACGGCTGCAGCGATGTTCCACTACCCGGACTTCTTCAAGGTGGGAATCGCGGAGAGCGGCAACCACGACAACCGCGACTACGAGGACGACTGGGCGGAGAAGTGGGCTGGTTTGCTGGTCAAGAATCCAGATGGCACCAGCAACTACGACAGCCAGGCGAACCAGAAGGACGCCGCCAAGCTCAAGGGGCATCTGCTGCTGGCGCACGGCACGATGGATGACAACGTTCCCATGAACAATACGCTCATCGTCGTGGATGCCCTGATCAAGGCGAACAAGGACTTCGACCTGCTGCTGATTCCGAACGTGGCCCACGGCTACGGTCCGGCGACGCCATACATGACGCGGCGTCGATGGGACTACTTCGTACGCAACCTCGCCGGAGGGACTCCACCACCACAGTACGAGATGAAGCCCTACAACGAGACCCAGGAGGTGCAGGGAATCGGCGGTCCGGACGATACGGAACAGTAACGTCAGCCGGCAAAAAAGGGCCCGCAGAGAGATCTCTCTGCGGGCCTAAGTTATTCCAGGAACTTTTGACCGGCTATTGAACGATGGTGCCGTCCGCGTTCGTGGTGTGATTCCCCGGCGCGCTGGAGACAGCCCAGCCGCTGCTGGTATTGGTCAGCGTCGCCTGGCCGATCTGCGGACCGGCGAGATCGGTTCGGATCTGCGGAAACGCCGTCTGAGTCTCGGCTGCCTTGGCCCAGTCAGGAGCGTCGGAGAAGGTGTAGTGGTAGGTCACCTGTGTGGTCGCGCCGACCGCGTCGGTAGTAGGCGTGGTGCTATCGATGCTGCTCACCTTGCGGTGCCCGTAGCAGAAGTTGCCGAAGCCCGGCTGATTCGGATCCGTCGTCCAGGCGGAGCGCCCCTTATCGGAGACGTCGTAGTTATTCACCTGCTTGCTGGCGATGATCATCTTCTTCTTCTCAGCAGTCGTGCGGACGAGCAGGCCCTGATCGACCAGCGCGTCGTAGCCCATGGTCTTGCTGGTGTCGGAGGTATCTTCCTGCACGGGGAACTTCTTAGCCTCCGACCAGATGCAGGCCGGATGCGAGGTGTAGTAGGTGTTGACGGCATTGGTGAAGTTGAGCGAGTTGTCGGCCTTCTTATTGCAGCCGGTGGCGAGCAGCAGCGCGGCTCCGCAGAGCGCCGCAGTACGAAGGGTGGTTCTAAAGGTGTAGGGATTCATTGCATCTCCTCTTCGTTCGAGTGAGATGCCTGAAATCGGAGCCAGGGTGAGACGTGGGGTGCAATAAAAGGTGTCAGAAAAGTTTGAGGCTAGAGCCAACCTTTTGTGCGTGCGATGCGTGCGGCATCGACCCGGTTCGAGGCGCCCAGCTTGGCGATAGCCTCGGAGAGGTAGTTGCGGATCGTGCCCTCCGAGAGATGCAGCTCCGAGGCGATCTCCGTGGAGGAGCGGCCATCCCCGGCTCGTTGCAGAATCTGGCGTTCGCGGTCGGTAAGTGGATCTGCCTCTGCGCTCCAGGCCTCCGTTGCAAGGCCCGGATCCACGACACGCAGGCCGCGATGGACGCGACGTACCGCATCGGCAAGTTCAGAGGCGGGATGGTCCTTGAGAAGATAGCCGCGGGCTCCGGCGTCGAGCGCACGGCGCAGATAGCCAGGCCGGGCGAAGGTGGTGAGGATGATGGTTCGCACCTCGGGGTGGCTGATGCGCAGCATCGCAGCGACCTCGAGACCCGTCATCAAGGGCATCTCGATATCCGTGACCAGAACATCCGGAGTGTGTTTTGCAACGGCTTCGAGCGCGGCGCGTCCGGTAGCGGCGCGGGCGACGACCGTAATATCTGGCTCCAACTCCAGCAGCGCCGCAAGCGCTCCGAGGACCATCGCCTGATCCTCCGCCAGCACGACGCGAATGGTAGCCCCGTTCATACTGTGGCCCTCTGCCGTGCCTGGGCCGACGTGATGGGAAGCTCGATCAGCAATCGTGTTCCGTGCTCGCTGCGAACAGAGAAGCGTCCTCCGAGTCCATGAACGCGCTCCCGCATCCCGCGCAGACCGTTGCCCTCCCGTTGGACTATGTGGCGGCCGTTATCCTCCACTAGCAGCGCATAGAAGCCGTCGGAGGTGGTGGCGAGGCTCATGGTGCAGCGCGTCGCCTCTGCATGGCGAACGATATTGGTGACCGCTTCGCGAACCGAGAGCGAGAGCACCGTCTCTTCGGTAGCGCTGAGCGTGGGCGACCCCATCGCCGGAGCCTTCCACGTAAGCGCGACACCGCCCGCGTCGAGGGTTCGGCGGGCATGTTCGAGTTCGGCGGCCAGCCCTTGCGAACGATAACCTCCAATGGTCTCGCGCACCTCGGCAAGAGCGGTGCGGGCGGTGGATTCGACGTCGGCGATCTCCTGTGCGGCCCGCTGAGGATCCTGCTCCATCAGGCGCCTGGCGAGCTCCGCCTTCAACACAATCACCGAGAGCGTATGGCCGAGCACGTCATGCAGATCGCGTGCGATGCGCTCGCGTTCCGCGACAGCGGCGAGGGAGGCGTTCCGCTCCTCCGCGAGACGGAGCTTGCAGTCGGCGCGTCTCTGTTCCGCGAAGAAGATGTTGCCGCAGCCGATAGTCAGGAGCAGGAAGACGGCGATCACGATATTAGGCCAGCTGATATGGAAGAGGTATCCTTCGCCGGCGACGAGGACAGCCTCCGCAAGGAAGAGTAAGAGTACGCGTCGAACGGAGACGATGCCGAATGGGAGGAGCGCCGCGGTGTAGACGAAGAACGTGGAACCACCGGTATTCCATGGGAAGGTTACAAGGCCGAGGACGAAGGTGGCGGCGATCATCCAAAAACGGGTGGACCTGACTCCCCCGGCGGCGCGGACGTAGACGGTGAAGACCCCAAGAAAGATCGTGAAGACTACAAGCGTACCGAGCCAAAGCCGCAGACTTGGCTGAACGATCGGGTCGATGAAGAGAAAGCTCGAGTAGGCGAGCCAAAGCCACGCCCGCCGCTGCTGTCTCGAGATGGTGTCAACATCGCTCATAGGTGTGCTTCAGTGCAGTCTACGCCTTGGGGCTAAGAGTTCTGCTGGGAACGTTGGAAGAGCAACCAGCTTAGGCCGAGCATCAGCATCGTGAACCCGGCGAGGCCGATCCAGTGGCCTAAGAGGGAGTCGGCGTTCTGGTAGCCGAAGATACTCAACATGAGCTGCGCAAGGTGATAGGTGGGCAGAACCTGAGCTGTGCGCTGTACGAAATGGGGCAGCGACTCGATGGGAATCCATAGGCCACTGGCATAGGACATAGGCAGGTAGAGGAGATTGACGATGCCCGGAGCGGCGTTCGCCGGAATAACAAGAGCCAGCAACAGGCCCATGCTGGCGAAGGAGATCGCCCCCGCGACCGTCATGCCCAGCATCCTGGCAAACTCGAGCGCGGTTAGTTGCACGCCACCCATGGTTAGGCCAATGACGGTAAGGATGCACACGATGATGAGACCGAAGGCCACAGCGGTCGCGCATTTGCCGAAGAGATAGGCCATGGGAGGCATGGGGCTGGCCTGCTTCACCTCCAGCCAGCCCGCGGCTCGCTCCGCAGCCATGCCCGCGCCGATGCCGAAGAGCGCCGCGCCGACCAGACCGAAGCAGGCGTAGCTGCCCAGCATGTATTTGGCGATCTGGATATTGCCGTTGTTAGCGTGCCGGTTGGCGATGCCAAAGAGCAGGTAAAACATCACGGGAAATCCGGTGATGGCGAGCGAGAAGGATCTGGCCCGCAGCAGCTTAAGGAACTCGTACTTGGTCTCCTTGGCGAAGATGCGCGCAGTATGCGCGATGCCGGTGGATGAGACAGGATGGGCAATGGCGGTGGTCGACATGATGTACTCCTGGCGATGTTGGAGGCTTACTTAGCAGAGGTGAGTTCGAGAAAGGCGTCTTCGAGAGCCGGACTGGTGATCTCCAGGCCGCTGAGAGCTTCGTCACGCAGCAGCATCTCGCGGACGACGCTCTCTGCATTTGTAGCAGTAACGGTCACATGCTCGCCAGAGTGCTCGACCGCTGTGACGCCGGACAGTGAGCGGAGCCAGTCGATAGAGAGCGTCGTGCGGCAGCGTATCTTGCGTCCAGCAGTCTGACTCTTGATCTCCGAGGGCGTCCCCTCGCTTACAATGCGGCCCTTGTCGATGACCACGATGCGATGTGCGAGCGCGTCGGCCTCTTCCAGGTAATGCGTCGTCAGCAGAACGGTCTTACCCCGCGCCGCAAGCGAACGGATCTGTTGCCATAAGCTCCGCCGCGCTTCGATGTCCATGCCGACGGTAGGTTCATCCAGGAACAGCAGGTCCGGATCACCACACAGCGCAAGCCCAAAGAGGACGCGCTGCTTCTGCCCTCCACTAAGCTGGCTGAAGAGCCGATTCTCTATCCCCTGCAACTGCGCGATTCGGACGACCTCCTCGAAGGCCAACGGCCGCGGGTAGTAGCTGCGGAAGAGGTCGATGTGTTCGCGCACGCGCAGCGTCTCTGGAATGCGGGCGACCTGAAGCATCGCTCCCACGCGCGTCCGTGTGGCAGGATCGCGAGGATCGCCGCCAAAGATGTGCACGCTGCCGCTCGAGGGAGAGGCGAGACCAAGCATCAGGCGGACGGCGGTCGACTTACCCGCGCCGTTCGGCCCAAGCAACGCGACGACCTCGCCAGGATGAAGCGAGAGGCTCAAGCCATCCAGCGCGGTTGTGGCTTTGTATCGCTTGGTGATGTTGTCCAGGCTCGCGATGGCTGCCGGCGCGGGCACTGTTGGAATACGTGCTGCATAACTCTCTTGTAAGACCGCTGTAGCTTGCATGGCGTCTCCCTCGGGTGCAGGACTGTCACTCTGACAAGACCAAGGATGCCCCAGGCCGCGCATCGCCAGTAGTGCGGAACGTCAGCAAAGCGAGGTGACAGATGTCATGTTCCGGAGCGGATTGCAGAGGCTTGAAACATCGCGATCACCCGCTCCGGGGAGTGGCCACGCTCTCGCAGCGTGCGAAGGGCTAGAGCGTCGTGGCGCTTGGCCAGGCGGTTCCCCTCGGAGTCGACCAGCAAAGGAGTGTGGAAGTACTCGGGCGACGTAAGACCGAGGGCACGTTGCAGCAACATCTGCCGCGCCGTCGATTTGAGCAGGTCGCGGCCCCGGACGACCTCGGTGATGCCCATGGCCGCGTCGTCGACCACACAGGCAAGCTGATAGCTGGGGACGCCGTCCTTGCGCCAGATAAGAAAGTCGCCGAAGTCGATTCCAGCCGTGAAGGCGCGTGGACCCAGGTTGCGGTCGGTGAAGCGAAGGACCGCTCCGTCTGGCACGCGGAAGCGGTAGTTGGTATTGGGCTGAAAGGCCGGCTCAAGATGCTGTTCACGCAATGCCGGTCTGCAGATGTTGGGATAGACGCGCTCATCGTCCGGCTCCTGCGCAGCGTGGTCGTCATGCGGCGCATGAGCCATGCGGGCAAGGTCCTGACGGCTGCAACGGCAAGGGTAGCTATGTCCTGCAAGGAGCAGTCGATCGAGCGCTTCGCGGTAAAGAGCAAGACGCTCCGACTGCGAGACCATGGGCGGAGTCCAAACGATGCAGAGCCATGCAAGATCTTCCAGCATGGCCTCTACGAAGCCAGCACGCGAGCGATGCGGGTCCAGGTCTTCATTGCGAAGCAGGAGCTTACCCTCCGCCTCCTGTGCTCGTTGGTGCGCTGTCCAGAAGGTGGCGGCGTGGCCGAGATGGAGCAGGCCCGTAGGAGACGGCGCTATGCGACCGATGTAGCGGGCCGCTCCCTGACGATAAGAGGTTGGAATCAAATTGGACATGATTCGTTACAAATTGTCGAAGAGGCGATGAAGGTAAGCTCTATCTCACCATAAACTCGGGATCCACAGGCACCTGAAGGGCATTGACCAGAGCGTTGGTCTCCGCTGCCATGCCCACCACTGCAAGGAACTCAGCGTGCTGCTGATCCGTAAGACCCTTGGCGCGCGCCGCCGCAGTATGGGAGTGCACGCAGTAGCTGCAGCTATTGATCGTGGACACCGCGATATAGATCAGCTCCTTGGTCAGCGAATCGAGCTCGCCCGGCGCGACCATGACCTCCTTGATGCTGGACCAGGTTCTCTCCAGAAGCGCCGGTTGATTGGCAAGCGCGCGCCAGAAGTTATTTACGAAATCAGATTTGCGGGTAGCCCGTATGTCGTCGAAGACTGCCTTAACGCGTGGATCGGAGGAGACCTGCTCATCCGTCCAAAGTTTTACGGTGGACATTGCGAATACCTTTCCTTCGTTCTGCGAACAGCAGCGTTGAAGCCGCTGTCTTCAAGTTAAGGAATACGTGTCGATAGATCAAATCAGATCGAACCGCGGACGGCGAGCTTACATATAGTCGACGCCATACTGCACCGGGATCTGCGTGAACGCGATTCGCGTAGGCGCGGACTCGCGGGCAGGCAGCATCCCGGCAAAGTGCAGGGTCGTATGGCCATACTTCAGGTTGAGCTTATCCATCGTGGCGGAGAGGCCGGCGCGATTGTTCGGATCGGCGAAGAGCTCCGCCTGGTACTCGCTCTCGGGGATCAGATTCCGCAGCGTGACGCCCACAAAGAAGGGCTTCTGGAAGTCCGGTCCCTGCGGGCGTTCGCTCCACAGGCTGCGCAGAACCTCCAGCAGGGTGAGGGTATCCTGACAATCCCTGAAGCGCGCCTCCATCGCCCAGCCCGATTGCTTGATCCCGGAGAAGTGCTTCTTCGACTTCATGCGTTCGGACTGCTCCTTCGTGAGCTGATACCGAATCGTAACCGCCAGCGAGCCGGTGTAGAACTTCTCCATCCGCAGCCGCATCGCCGCCTTATGCAGCAGTTTGTGCGCCACCGCCCATGAGCCCTCCGCCGAGCGATGTTCGGGCGCAAGAACATGCGAGTGGCCGAGCGACTTCTGCACGTCCGATGCGACCGGCGCACCGTCGTCGCCAGACTCCGCACCACGCAGCCAGTGGTACAAACGGTCCCCCCAGACCGAGTCCCAAAGCTTGTGCATCCCCTCGCGGTCCAGCGCGAGCAGTTGTTCCATCGTAGTAATGCCCTTGGCATTCAAACGAATCTCGGTCTTCGCCCCGACGCCCGGCAGGTCGCGCAGATCGATATGCGAGATGGCGCGGGGAAGCTGCGATGGCAGCAGCCCAATCAACCCATCGGGCTTCTGCATATCGCTGGCGATCTTGGCGAGGTAGCGGTTAGGCGCCATGCCGATGGAGCAGCGCAGTGCCTCGCCCACCCGCGTGTAGATGGACTGCTTGATCTCCAGCGCAATCTTTCTGGCCCGGGGCGGCTCCCGCTCGCGCCCCATCAGTTGGCAGACCATCTCGTCGATCGATGGAGTATGGGCGACGGGGCAGATCAGTTCGACGGCCTCGGCGATGGCGTGCGAGTACTTGGCGTACTCGGTGTGGTTTCCCTCGATGAGGATGATCCCAGGGCAGAGCCTCTTCGCCTCGCCCACCTGCGTGCCGGTCTTGATGCCCAGAGCCTTGGCCTCATAGCTGGCTGCGATGCAGCACGTCGTGTCCGCCATGGTCGGCACAACGGCCAGCGGCTTGCCGCGAAACTCCGGATGAAGTTGCTGCTCCACCGACGCGAAGAAGCTGTTCAGATCGATATGGAGAAAGCCGAACCGGTCGGGTTGAGGATGGGAGTCCATACGGTTTGCCTGCCGCGATTATATTCGCTCTTTGTTTGCCTGCGTAGATTCCGGTCTTTATCCAGGAGATAGCCTGCGGGCGCCATTGGTAAAATCGCTGTCTTATGGTGTTTCCCAAGATATCCGAAGCCGCTGGACCGAAAGCCCTTAGCGCAACCTCGCACTCCCGTCAGCTCGCGGAGCTCGCAGCACGGCACGCCGTCGCCGAGGAGGGCGGTGGCGAAGAACGGCGCGCCCGTGAGCGAACCGCCGGTAAACTCTCCGCTCGCGAACGCATCGATCTGCTGCTCGACGAAGGCACGTTTGAGGAGACAGATAAGTTTGTAACACATCGCGCTACAGACTTCGGCATGGACGCGCAGCGCGTGCCCGGCGACGGCTTCATCACCGGCTACGGCCGCGTGCAGGGCCGCGTCGTCTTCTGCTTCGCGCAGGACTTCACCGTCTTCGGCGGCTCGCTCTCCGAGGCCAACGCCGCGAAGATCGTCAAGATCATGGATATGGCCATGCGCGTCGGCGCACCCATCGTCGGCCTGAACGACTCCGGCGGGGCTCGCATCCAGGAGGGCGTGGTCTCCCTCGCGGGCTATACCGACATCTTCCTCCGCAACACCCTGGCCAGCGGCGTCGTTCCGCAGATCTCGGCGATCCTTGGACCATGTGCGGGCGGAGCCGTCTACTCGCCTGCGATCACCGACTTCACCCTGATGACCGAGAAGACCAGCTACATGTTCGTCACCGGCCCCGACGTCATCAAGACCGTCACGCACGAGGACGTCACCAAGGACGAGCTAGGCGGCGCAGCGACGCACAACGAGATCTCCGGCGTCGCTCACTTCATGGCGCACGACGATCAGGAGTGCCTCGCCATGGTCCGCGAGCTGCTCAGCTTCCTACCCTCGAACAACCTCGACGATCCGCCGCGCCGCCCTACGCAAGACGACCCAGCCCGCGCCGATCTCTCCCTCGACACCATCATCCCCATCGAGAGCAATCGGCCCTACGACATGGTCGACGTCATCACCCGCATCGTCGATCAGGACGACACTGGCGCCGGCTACCTCTTCCAGGTGCAGGAAAACTTCGCCCGCAACATCGTCGTCGGCTTCGCCCGCATGGCCGGCCGCCCCGTCGGCATCGTCGCGAACCAGCCTGCCTTCCTGGCCGGTGTGCTGGACATCAACGCCAGCATCAAGGCCGCACGCTTCGTGCGCTTCTGCGATGCCTTCAACATTCCACTGATCACCTTCGAGGACGTCCCCGGCTTCATGCCCGGCATCCAGCAGGAGCACGGAGGCATCATCCGCCACGGCGCAAAGCTGCTCTACGCCTTCGCCGAAGCAACCGTGCCGAAGCTCACCGTCATCACCCGCAAGGCCTACGGCGGAGCTTACTGCGTCATGAGCAGCAAGCACCTCCGCACCGACCTCAACCTCGCATGGCCCACCGCCGAGATCGCCGTGATGGGTCCGGAAGGCGCAGTCAACATCGTCTACAAGCGCGAACTGGAGACGACGCTTCGCCGCGCCGAAGCCATCATGCCCCAAGGCGTCTCTCTATCCGAAGAACAGAAGCTGGAGATACTCACCGAGGCCCGCGCAGAAAAGGTAGAAGAGTTCCGCGAGCGCTTCGCCAACCCCTACGTCGCCGCCGAGCGCGGGTACATCGACG
The DNA here is from genome assembly GCF_018449545.1 of Granulicella sp. dw_53. Taxonomy (GTDB): domain Bacteria; phylum Acidobacteriota; class Terriglobia; order Terriglobales; family Acidobacteriaceae; genus Edaphobacter. Next base: position 298,210 of record NZ_JAAVUR010000007.1, read on the forward strand.
CCGTCATCCGCCCCAGCGAGACACGCCGGCGACTGAACTCCGCGCTCGACATGCTCGCCACCAAGCGCGAAAAGAACCCCGCCAAGAAACATGGCAATATTCCTTTGTAGTCCCCACAAAGAAAAGCTAAGGAGCAACAATGCCAACGAAGATCATCAGCACCGCTACCGCCGAGCACTACAAATGGGGAGGCACCTCCGGAACCGACTGCGACGGCTGGCACCTCGTCAGCACGCCGGATCTCAACGTCATCGAAGAAGTAATGCCTCCCGGCACAGCCGAGACGCGCCACTTCCATCGCCACTCCCATCAGTTCTTCTACGTGCTCTCCGGAGAGCTGACGCTCGAAGTAGAGCATCAAGACTTCGTACTCCACGCAGGCCAGGGCCTGGAGATCACACCCGGCCAGGCCCACCAAGCCAGCAATCGAAGCGCAGGCGAGACCCGCATCCTCCTCACCAGCCAGCCTCCCAGCCAAGGCGACCGCTTCGACGCATAACGCTGCGAGACGCCTCTTCCATCGAGAGACTCGGCACCCAGCCGAAGTAGAGAGCCGAGGGAATCAACCTTGCTCAAATAGGCAACATGCGGCGTCGCTGAGACATGTTCAGAAAAGATGGATATGTCCAAGTTTCCCAACTTGGGCATGTCCATCTTTTTTTGTTTCGCTCGCGACGAAAGTTTGTTGACCTTTCAGATTTTGCAGGATAGGGTCTTCCAATCAGTCAAAACTAACTCTACGGCAACGCTTCGTAGATCACCTTTTTAAGGTGCCGCAAACAGCTGCGCCCCCAGGGCGGCGTGCCTGTTTGCTTGTCCCAAGCTGTGCCTATCTCCCTCCGTCTTACCGGTCTAGCCCTGCGGGTGCACAGCGCACCACAGAAGAATAAGCATCATCCACGGTTACTAATAGCCGTGGCGATATTTTTTCGAGAGGCCTCCATTGATCAAAGTATTCTCCCGCGTCCTGCGCAACTTCGTGGCTGTTTTCAGCCTTCTCCTGCTTGGGTTTACCCTTCTGCCTTCAGCTTCCGCTCAAGAAACCACCGGTGCTATCCAGGGAACTGTATCGGATGCCAGCGGCGCCATCGTAGCGGGGGCCACCATCGAAGCCTCCAGCCCTGCTCTTCTCAAATCAATGGTGGTCACCTCCGACTCTCATGGCTTCTATCGTTTCAACGCTCTGCCACCCGGCACGTATGGCCTGTCGGCAAGCGGTCTAGGCATGCAGTCCAGGCTCGCTGGTATCAGAATCAGCGCCGGTGATCTGCCCGTAATGAATATCCAGATGACCACAGGCTCGAAAGAAGTAGTCATCGAAGTCAATGCAGCCGCGGCGATGATCGATCCGACACAAAGCAAGGTTGAGACCACCATCACAAACGAGGTCCTGCAACTGATCCCCAAGGGACGCTCGTTCCAGTCGGTCATAGCGTTTGCCCCCGGTGCACGTCAGGAGCCCCTCCAGAGTGTTGCTCCTAACGCGACCGGCGCGGCCATCTCTCCGCTGGTTGCAGGCTCCAGAACCAATGGTTACCAGATCGATGGTTCCAGCGACGCCGAAAATGTCTACCTTTTCGAAGGTCTTAACATCACAGGAATTGGCGGTGGCGGCTCTGGTACTGGTACTGGTGGAAGTGCGGGCTTCAACGTTCCGAACGAGTTTGTACAGGATGTTCAGGTAAAGAGTTCAAGCTTTGAGGCTGAGTTCGGTGGCGCCATGGGCGGCGTCATCAACGTGATCAGTCAACGCGGCCTGGATGCCTGGCATGGAAGTTTCTTCACCTACTACCGTTCCAGCGCGCTCAATGCGAATGATCAGTGTGCCTTCACCTACACTGCAAATTGCGGACTGCGTCTCGATCCCAATGTGCCTGCAAACTCCGGAGCCCGTACAGATGGCGCAGCCCAGTTTTACATCGCCAAGCAGGATCATTACAAGGTCGTCGAACCAGGCTTCACCATCGGCGGACCGCTCATGACTCCAAAGGTGAGGCTGTTTGCCAGCTTTGTGCCTCAGTACTACCGGGCACGCCGCTCAGTGAACTTCACGAAGGTGAACCCGGGCCCTCGTGACTTCTACACCTCGCAAGATACCGATTACGGCTTTGCTCGTCTGGACTACTCACCCATCAGCAAGCTTCGCCTCTTCACCGCATGGGAAGATTCGTTCGCACGCAACACCGGGAATACGCTTCCCCAACCCGACAGCAAGATCGGACAGGTAAACGCCAGCGCAGGAACCGACCCAACCAGCTTTCGTGCAGACACTGGCCTTGTTAATCCAGCCTCGGTATACCTCTTCGGTGGGGATTACACCGTCAATTCGCGCATCCTTGTCTCCGCGCGTTATGGCTACACCTACGCCAACTCCGGCGACCGCGGCAAACCCACCGGCATTCAGTATCTCTACCAGACGAGCGCTGTCGCCGATACACCCGGTGCGTTCGGATCTGAAACACTGCAACCGGATCCAACCCGTCCGGGTCATGGAATCACCTTTTCGGCAGCAGGCGTCCCATCTACTTTCTTGCAATCGATTACGACCTCAAACATTCAGAGCAATCTGCAGAATATCTACAACAAGTTTTCGCGCAAGCAGTTCAACGTCGACGTCTCGTACCTCAAGACGGGATTTTTAGGGACACACAACTTCAAAGGCGGTTACTCAACCACTCGGATCGTGAATGATGTACTGAGCGGTTACAACACTGCGCAGGTTCAATTGTTCTATGCTGCAGACTATCCAGTAGGGACGAGCGCAACGGCCTGCGACGCCGTAATCGCTGCAAACGTCGCCAAATATGGGGCCGCGGGGAACCACTGCCGTGGAAACTACGGCTACTTCATCGTGAACGACGGTGTTGAGAACGCCGGCACCGCTCGAGGTAGCAACTCTGGGTTTTACTTTCAGGATGGATGGCAGATCGGTCATACAGGCCTGACAATCAATGCGGGTGTTCGTTTCGACACGGAATATCTGCCTCCCTATAACCCTGGTGCATCGAGCATCAGCTTTGGCTACGGCGACAAGATCGCGCCTCGGCTTGGAGGTGCTTACGACGTCCTTCACAACGGTAAGCTGAAGGTCTTCGCCAGTTACGGACAGTTCTACGACATCATCAAGTACTCTCTCCCCTCCGGTTCATTCGGTGGACAATACTGGCACCAGTGCGCGTACGCCTGGGACGACTATGACTACAACAAGATCCTGCCCACCTCACCCAATAAGCACGGTTGCCCTACCACTGGCGCGGCACCCGGAGTCGGCGTGGGAACATTCATCGAGAACCTCGATCTGCGAAAGAACGTAATCGATACGCAGGATCCGGGCGTCGATCCAAATGTAAAACCGATGAAGCAGCACGAAGTCGTCGGAGGAGCGGAATGGGCTATTACTCCTACCTTATCCTTGACGACTCGCTATGCTCGCAAACGTCTCGACAACACGGTTGAGGACATCGGAGCCAGCGACTCACTTGGCTTTTACATTGGAAATCCTGGACCTGGTTATGGCGACCTATTGCATCGGACTCTCTTTGGGAGCGGATTGACTGCTCCCATCTGCCCAAGCTGCCCCATCCAGCCCAAGGCAAGCCGCGACTACGATGGCGTCGAATTCACACTCAATAAGACCATCGCCAATAAATGGTTCATCAGCGCCTTCTACACCTACAGCAGACTTAGGGGCAACTATCCCGGTCTGACCAGCACCAATATCTCCGATGGGAGCGGAGGGCGTCAGAGCCCGAACAACAACCGCTCGTTCGATCAACCTCAAATGCAGTTCACCTCGCACGGTGTCCCATTCGGTGGTCCTCTGCCCACCGATCGCCCCAACACCTTTCAGGCCTTTGGTTCGTACCGGCAGAAGTGGTTTCACGGAGAGACTTCTTTAGGACTCTCTCAGTCGTTCTTTCAGGGAACTCCGGTCTCCACCTGCTGGCCGACCCTCACAAGCACCTCAAGTTGCCAGTTCGTCGAAGACCAGGGGAACTTTGTGAACTTGCACAGAGATGGTAATGGAAACATAGTCTCCGACGGCATCACCCACGGAAAACGGACTCCCGCGTATATCCAGACCAACGCTAACTTGGTCCATTACGTAAAGATCAGCAAGACTCGCGAAAACCAGAAGCTGGGAGCTGAGATCAACTTCTATAACCTCTTCAACCAGCATGCTGCGACGTCGATCTACGATATACCGCTAACCACCGCTACCTATCCGACTGACCATACAAATCCCACCAACTTTGACTACAAATCGCTGACCAGCGGGTGGGATTACATCGCTGTCAGCAACAGCGCTGGTGGTGGACCCAACAACGATGTACCTCAACTCAAGACGCTATCGAATCGATATGGACTCCCGGCGCTCTTTCAATCGGCGCGCCAGATCCAGATCAAAGTGGCGTACGTCTTCTAACCTCGCACGAAGTGCGGGCGCAACAAACAGGGACTGCCGAGAGGCAGTCCCTGTTCTATTTAGAAATTGGGTAGCGGGAAAACGGATGCGAGAAGCGCTTTACTTGCCCGTATCGATCTTCAAATTGATAAAAAACTGGTTCTTGCTGTCGAACGAGCTGATGGTCTTGGTGCCGCTCTTCTTCCCATCGTGTTCGGCCCAGATCTCGTAGTCGGTATTCTGTGCGAGCTGTCCGAAACGGTAGGCGCCTGCATCGTCCGCGATATTGCTCTTCACCGCGAGAGAATGGGTGTCCTTCAAATAGACCACTGCGCCCTTCAGCGCCGCGTCTTCCTTGTCAATCACCTTTCCCTGCACGATACGCTGCACCGGACCCCGCTGTTGAGCGAGAACCGGTGTGATATGCGAGCCAACCGCTACCGCTGAAAAGCTACCGGCCAAAACCAGAACTGATCCTGCGAATGAGCGGACCGAACTATGAAATCGGATCATGCCATCAGTATACGGCCACCGCGCCGTTGAAGTAATTGGACTTTAGGGTTACTCTTCCTCCTCGTCTTCGATCGGGGTCGAATCCTCATCATCGTAACCAGCATCGTCGATCGATGCCAGTTCAATGGGGTCAATGGAGACGACTTCCAGATCGGCTCCGCACTCGTCACACTGTACGGTCTCGCCTTCTTCTATCTCATCCGCGTCAACGGTAATCGGGTTATCACATTCAGGACATACAACGGCCATAGTCAAAGCCTCCGGGCAATTTCAGTGCAGCCGACCTGTAGGATGCAGATACGGCATTTGCGCATGAGCTATTACTAGCGGCCATGAGCGGGTACGTCAAGCTTACGATTGATCTAGCATTTCAGTTTCCACAAGAGGAAAATTTTCGTGATGATTCGAACGCTTCTCATTCCCGGATCTGGTCGTCTTGCAATCACATCCGCCCTGCTCGGCACGCTTTGCCTCTCCTCAGGAGCCGCAAGGGCCCAGGGACCTCAACCAACTCCGACTCCCATCGCCGCCGCGCCCGCCGACCCTGCTATCGCCGCCGCCCTCCAGCAGGTCTCCGCAGCCCGCATCCGCGCCACCATCGAAAAACTGGTCAGCTTCAACAATCGCAGCACCCTCTCCAGCATGGAGACCGATCTGGCCCCCGGCACCGGCGTCAGCGCTGCGGCAGACTGGATCGAGGCCGAGTTCAAGCGTATCTCCGCCGCTTGCGGGGGCTGTCTAGAGGTCAAACGCGACGACTTCATCGAGCCTCCCCAGCCCGGTCCCGCTTCGCGCATCCTCAAGCCCACCAAGCTCACCAACGTCTACGCTGTCCTGCACGGCGCCGACCCCGCCCAGGCCGAGCGCCGGGTTCTAGTCACCGGCCACTACGACTCGCGCAACACCGACGTCTTCAACACCCACGACCCCGCCCCGGGAGCGAACGACGACGCCAGTGGCGTAGCCGTCTCGCTGGAGTGCGCCCGCGTCCTCAGCAAACTCAAACTCCCCGGCACCATCGTCTTCGTAGCGGTCGCCGGCGAGGAGCAGGGCCTTAACGGTAGCCGCCACCTCGCCCGCCTCGCCAAATCCGAAGGCTGGCATCTGGAAGCAGTGCTGAACAACGACATCGTAGGTGGCGACACTACCCCCGACTACCCCGGAGCCGATAAATCCGCCGTCCGCGTCTTCTCCGAGGGCGTCCCGGCCACCGCCACCATCGACCAACTCCACCAGATCCAGACCCTCGGAGCCGAAAGCGACTCCCCCTCCCGCGAACTCGCCCGCGAGATCGCCGACGTCGGCCAGTCCTACTTCACCAACACCCTCGAGCACGCCCCAGCCACCCCCGGACGGCCCCATAGCATGGCCATCCGCAACCTCCCCGCCTTCCACCCTGTCCTGATCTTCCGCCGCGACCGCTACCTGCGCGGAGGCGACCACACCAGCTTCAACCTGGAGGGCTTCACCGCCGTCCGCCTCACCGAGTGGCGTGAAAACTTCAACCATCAGCACCAGAACGTTCGCGTAGAAAACGGCGTCCAGTACGGAGACCTCATCCAGTACGTAGACCCCGCCTACGTCGCCAACGTCGCCCGCCTGAACGCCGCCACCCTGGCCGACCTCGCCGCCGCTCCCGGTGCCCCGCAGAACGTCCGCGTCGTCACCACTGCCCTCGACAACAACACCGAGCTCCTCTGGGACCCGCCCGCCGGCATGCCCTCCAGTGCCTCCTACGAGGTCGTCTGGCGTCCCACAGAAGACCCCACCTGGACCACCTTCGTCAGCGCCGGACGCGCTACCACACTGAAACTGGACGTCTCCAAGGACAACGTCGTCTTCGGCGTCCGCGCCGTCGACCCCGCCGGACACCGCAGCATCGCAGCCTTCCCCATGCCCGTCCGCGCCGCGTCCGCCAATCGTCCACCCGGCCCCGCAACCCGCCAGTAACCCGCCAAGCCCCCCACTGTGGTGAAATAGAGAGTAGCTGTTATGCCCCGTACCGGCTCCATCACGATGTCCTTGCCGCCCTTCGCCGGGGCGACGCGCCGTCTCATCCTCGCCAACCTGGCGGCCTTCTTCGGTGTAGCCATCCTGGGCTGGGTCTCTTCCCCCGCGCAGGCCTTGTTCACCGGCCACATGGTGCTGGAGCCGCTCGCCGTCATACACGGTGAGCTCTGGCAGCTCCTCACCTACTCCTTCATCCAGGTCGGAATCCTCAGCACCGTCTTCGCCATGCTGACTCTCTGGTTCACCGGCTCCCTGCTGGAGGGCTCCTACGGTAGCCGCTGGCTCTACGAGCTCTACTTCACCTCCGTCATCGGCGGCGCGATCGTCGCCACCATCGTCGCCCTCACCCCCATCTTCCGGATGAACCCCCGCGTCGCCGCCATCGGTCCCTACGGAGGCATCTTCGGACTGCTGGTGGCTATCGCCCTGCTCTTCGGCGAACAGGAGTTCCTCCTCTGGTTCGTCCTCCGCATCAAGGCCAAGTACCTCGTCACCATTTACATCCTCATCGCGGTCGCCGTGCTGCTCAAATCCGCCGACGCCTTCTCTGCCCTCCTCCAGCTCTCTGGAGCCCTCTGCGGCTACCTCTACGTCAAGTTCGCCCCTCGCCGCGGCTTCGCCTTCGGTTTCACCGAGCGCTACTTCGGCATGCGCAACGGCTACTACCGCTGGAAGCGCCGCCGCGCCGCCCGCAAGTTCGAGGTCTACATGCGCAAGCAGAACCGCGTGGTCCACTTCGACAAGGACGGCCGCTACATCGACCCCGACGAGGCCCGCAAAGACCCCAACGACCGTCGCTGGATGAATTAGCCCTGGACAAACCGCGCTACCAAAACAAAAGGCCACCCGCAAAGGGTGGCCTCTTCCGTCTGCAAAGCACCAAAGCCTAAGTACGGCCCACAACCCGCAAATTAAGCTCCTTCAACTGCTGCTCGCTCACCAGAGTCGGCGCATCCACCATCAGGTCGATAGCCTTGGCCGTCTTCGGGAACGCGATCACCTCCCGCAGGCTGTTCGCCCCTGCGATGATCATCACGATACGGTCGAGCCCCAGCGCAATCCCGCCATGCGGCGGCGTGCCATACTCCAGCGCATCCAGGAAGAACCCGAAGCGCTCATGCGCCTCCTCATTCGACATCCCCAGCGAGCGGAAGATCTCCGCCTGAACATCCTGCCGATGGATACGGATCGATCCCGACCCCAGCTCCGTGCCGTTCAGAACCACGTCATACGCCAAAGCCCGCACCGCGCCCTTATCGTTGAAGAGCGCACCGGACTTGATGTCATCCTCATGCGGCGACGTAAACGGATGGTGAGCCGCATTCCAAACCTTGGCGTCCTCATCCCACTCATACATCGGAAAGTCCGTGACCCAAAGAAACTTGTAGTCCGCCTCGGTCCCCGTCTGCTCGAACCGCTTGTGCTTGTCGGCAAACTTCTTCGCCATCTCCAGCCGCAGCGCACCCACGCGCTTGTAGATCCACTGTCCATCATGGTTCCACTTCGCCGGAGTCCCCAGCTTAGGCGTAATCACAATCGCGAGATCCGTCGCCCCCAGCGCCAGCTTGGCCTCGATCGCCTCAGCCAGTGGCGCGAACGCATCGTTCGTTTTCAGCCGCGCCACATCCAGAAAGTCCAGCCCGCAGTCGCCGAAGATCTTGCGAATCTCATCGACCATGCTGCGCTTCTGCGTCCCACTCAAACCACCTGCCTCAGGAATCACAAAGCCCAGCACCGGCAGCGCCTTCTCGACCTTCAGCGCCTCACGCAGTTCCGGCGTCAACTCCTCCGTCAGCGAGATCATCGACGGCAACCGCATATCCGGCTTATCGATCCCGTAGTTCAGAATCGCCTCGTCATATGTCATCCGCACGAACGGCGTCGGAATTGTAACTCCCGTAGTTGCAAACGCCGCCTTCAGAAAACCCTCCGCCACCCGGAACACCGCATCCTGCGTAGGAAACGTCATCTCCAGGTCGATCTGCGTGAACTCCGGCTGCCGGTCCGCCCTCAGGTCCTCGTCGCGGAAGCACCGCGCAATCTGGAAGTACTTATCGAATCCCGAGATCATCAGAATCTGCTTGAAGATCTGCGGCGACTGCGGCAGCGCATAAAAATGCCCCGCATGCACCCTGCTCGGAACCAGGTAATCCCGCGCCCCCTCCGGCGTCGACCGCGTCATAAACGGCGTCTCAATCTCCAGAAATCCCTCATCCGAGAGGTAGTTCCGAATCGCCCGCGCCACCTCATGCCGCATGCGGAAGTTCTTCTGCATCTCCACGCGTCGCAAATCGAGGTAGCGATACTTCAGCCGCACCTCTTCATTGGCAATCGCATCCTCCGCAGGCGAGAAGGGAGGCGTCTTCGCCTCATTCAGCAGCAGCAACTCCTTCGCCACCACCTCGATCTCTCCAGTCGCCATATTCGGATTGCCCAACCCCTCGCCGCGCCTGCGCACCGTGCCCGTTATGGCCACGACATACTCAGACCGCGCCGCTTCCGCCTTGGCATGCGCCTCGCCACTCACCTCTTTATCCAGCACCACCTGCGTGATGCCACTGCGATCCCGCACGTCGAGAAAGATCAGGTTGCCATGGTCGCGCCGCCGGTTTACCCAGCCCATCAGCACAACATTCTCTCCGGCCTGCTCCACCCGGAGATCTCCACACATATGCGTACGTTGCAAATTGCCTAAAAAGTCTAAAGTCACGATCCTCCTATTGTACGAACTTCCAAGGAATTGCAACACCGGCAGGTCCAATCACCTTCCGATTGTCTTTTTCGCCACCGCAACCGCCACCGAGGCCGTGGCCCTGACCGTCACCGCTGCCGTTGCTACTGCGTCGCTCTTGCCGTGGTCGTTGTTCTGCCATGGTCGTTACTCTCGCCCGTTGCTTGTTCTTTCTCACCCTATAAATAAATTTGTCATCCTGAGCGAAGCCTCTCGCAGTTTCATCGCGAGAGGCGCAGTCGAAGGAGCTGCGGTTGCCCTTGCTTTTGCTTCCTCATAGAGATCGAGGCGGTCGCCGCAGCGCCCCAGGCCTGAAGAACGAGAACCCAAAGCCGCGCTCCCTCTGCTCTTATGCGAGAACCCTCTTACGGAGCAATAGGGACGCGCGTGCTATGTATAAAGACAATCTTCCAGACGCCCGCCTTCTCTTCCAGAAAAGCCGACTCCAACCAGCTCTGATTCTTGGTCCCGGAGGCGTCGCTGATGCTGCCTTTATTGACGTAGGCAATCCAGGCGGTATGGCCCAGAATATGGACGTCCGGCTCCGTCACGTTCCACTCATAATGTTTGCCAGCCGCATGTTGAGCCTTGATGAGGGTCATGATGGAGTCTCCCTCAAACCGGGCGCCGCCATCGTACATGTAGAAACCAGGCGCAATCACCGACCGGAACTTTGCAACATCATCTGCGCGAGCTGCAACAAAGACCGTGTTCACCGTGTCTACAATCTTTGCCTGCTCGGCTGTAAGAGGCTTCTGCTGGGCTCTCGCTGCAGAGAGGGGCGCAAGCACAAGAGCGATAAAAAAGATTCGACTTCGAGTGAGCAAAGGACGCCTCCAATTTGTTGACCTATGTGTGAAAAAGACACGTCAGCGTCTCCTTCATTCCTCAACTCGATGGCCACGATGGATAGACGCCTCTTTCGCCGGGCTGCCCTATCCTCCCAACACCCCAGCCAACTCACCCCGCAAAACCTTCGTCTGCTCTCCAGTCCCAAAGAACTTCACCGTAAACATCCCCGACGCAACCTCATCCTCGCCGACGATCACGATCCGCCGAGCCAGCTTATCCGCCACCTCAAACGACTTCTTCAACCGGAAAGCCCCATCCCCCACCTCGACCGTCAACCCAGCCGCCCGCAGCTCCTTCGCCAGCAACAGCGCCGCCGCATTCTGCCCCACGCCCATCGGAGCGATAAAGGCATCCAGCTTCGTCACCACAGCCTCTTTAGCTTGCGCCTGCAGCGTCAGAATCAGACGATCCTCCCCAATCGCAAACCCGATCCCCGGAGCCTTCGGCCCGCCCAGCATCTCGCTCAGCCCGTCATATCGTCCGCCGCCCAACAGGGCATTCTGCGTCCCCAACCCGCTGCCATCCGGCACGGTGAACTCGAAGGTCGTGCGTGTGTAGTAGTCCAGCCCTCGCACCAGCCGCGGCTCCACCACATAAGGCACCCCACAGGCATCCAGCGCGTCCTTCACCTGTTCGAAGTGTTCCCGCGAATCCTCATCGAGATAGTCCGCAATCTTCGGCAGGGCATTGATAATCTCCTGGTCGTTCGGGTCCTTCGAGTCCAGCACCCGTAGCGGATTCGTCTCCGCCCGCCGCTGGTTGTCCTCGCACATCTGCGCCTTCACCGGCTCCAGCGCCTCGCGCAGCGCGGCAATATACCGTGGCCGGTCCGTAGCCGAACCCACCGAGTTCAACGCCAGCCGCCAGCCCTTCACCCCCAGCTCATCCAGCAGAGCGCTCAGCATCTCCAGCACCTCCGCATCGCGAACCGCGCTCTCCGACCCCGACGACGCCGGCCCGATCACCTCCGCGCCGATCTGCCAGAACTGCCGGTACCGCCCCCGCTGCGGCCTCTCCCGCCGAAACTGCGGCCCTACATAAAAGAGCTTCTGCAGCATCCCCGTATCGGCCATCTTGTGCTCGATATAGGCCCGCACCACCCCAGCCGTATTCTCCGGACGTAACGTGAGTGATTGTGCCGATTTGAAAAAATTACCAGGGAATTCTTCAATCTCGACTTCTCCGGTATCAAATCTGGGCTTCGGCGAACCGGCAGGGACTACTAAGCGTAGACCAGGGCCGAATCTCCGAAAGTAATCGGCGTCAGCCGAATACTTGAAATCATGGTCCGTTTGTAGCGCGAGTTTCGCTTTATTGAGAGTTTCGATAGCTTCTGAGGTTGCCTTGAATCGAAAACACACGAACTCTGGTTTCTCGGGGTTGCGCCTTCCAATGATTCGTTGAACACCCAACTTCCTTAGCTTATCTGTTAGGAGATGTGCCTCTTCGAGGACAGATTTTTTCTCATTGAGTTGGACATTGGTCCAAGCCTCTGAAAATGCTTTGTCATCAAAGCGTTCGCCATCCTCCCAGGTGTACATCTCCTTGGAGACGATATCCGTCTCCTCGCCCACGCCCCGCGCAAACAGCTCCGTCGCCTCGAACATAGGCGTCCGAATCTCACCGAACCCGTACCGCGCAAACACCCCCCGCGCCGTAGCTTCCACGCGGTTCCAAAGCTCTGTCTCAGGAGGGAGCAGATCCCGCGTCCCCCGTACTGCCTTCAAAGTAGCCATTCCCTTCAGTGTAGCGAATCAACGGAGCGAAGACCGGGCCGGGACACCGCTAACCTCACCTCCAGCATCATCACTCGGTCTCAGTTAAATAGATCGCCGTGTAATCGAGATAGTTCTGCGCATATTTCAGGATCATCGCCCGGTCGGCATCCCCCAGCGTCCGCCGCACCTTGCCCGGCACGCCCGCCACCAGCGAGTTCGGCGGAATCACCGTCTGCTCCGGAATCACCGCACCCGCCGCGATGATCGAGCCCTCGCCGATCCGCGCATTGTTCAGAATCACCGCGCCGATCCCCACCAGCACCGCATCCTCCACCACGCAGCCATGCACGGTCGCATTATGCCCGATCGTCACCATCTCCCCCACGATCACCGGATACAGGTGCCGCATCCCATGCAGCACCGCGCAGTCCTGCACATTGCTCTTCGCGCCGATCCGGATGGAGTTCACATCGCCCCGCAGCACCGCGTTCATCCACACGCTGGCCTGTGCTCCCAGCTCGACATCGCCGATCACCTGCGCCGAAACATCGACGTAGCATCCCTCGCCGATCACCGGCAGCTTCCCTTGGTAGGCCCGAATCATAGCTCGATCTCTCTCATGGAGCTGATTTTACGCGGCCCCAAAACGGTCGGGGATTAGCCCACCATGCGGCAGCTTCCTCCATTTCCCAGCAAAATCGCATGTCAAGCCCCCAAATGGCTTAACTCCATGAAACCAAAGCGAATAAAAGTGGCACTCCAGTTATGCGCCGTCTCGTAAAATAGAACTAGAGAGAAAAACAAGAAGGCTCCCGCAAGGGAGCTTTTGTAGTTCCCGAAAGGGAAAAACGTGCGGAATTCGGGAAAGAACCTGCTGGGTCGCCTATAACCGACGCTGGCTCACATATTTGGCCGCAAACCGCCTGTAATCAATATTTTGGCGAAGGCTCCTGCGCGTAAGCCGCTGATTCGTCTACGTTTATGGCTCGCCAAGGGGGGAGGGGGGTCGGTGGGACGAACGGGGTATGAAAACCTGGATAAGAGTCATGTTTTAAGCCATATCCAACAAAACAGGCGTATCCTAGAGGTTGTCCATGCAAGGACCTGTTTGGAGGTGTATTTTTCTTGGCAGAGGTTCGAGTTCAAGAAGGCGAACCCCTTGAGAATGCCCTGCGGCGCTTTAAGCGTAAGGTGCAGACCGAAGACATTATCAAGGAAGTCAAGCGCCACTCTTTCTACCTGAAACCAGGTGAAAAGAAGCGTGTGAAGGAAGCGTTAGCGCGTAAGCGTAATCGCAAGAAGATCCGTAAAGAGCAGGACTAGTCCTCGCTCTACAACCCGAAGGCAGGCCGTCTCCTCTCAACTGAGCTGTTGAGACGGCCGCCCGAACCACCAGTGAATGGACTCCCGCCATCTCCCTGGTCCCGGCAGCGATGGCCTCGCCCCTCTCCCCAGCGCGGCGGCCACAATGACCGGTAAACAGAACGAATCGCTTCCAGCGGTCGGGCCCCTGCTCGCGCAGGCATCTTCACATACTGTTTGACCAGCAAACAGCAGGATAGGCAGAACCTTGGGAGAGAACTCCTCCTCCACAAGACTCCGCCTCGTATTCCGCAAGCAACACTGGGAGAAGCGGCAATGGAATTCACAGATAGACTTTTGACATGCGCAGACTGTGGTGGTGAATTCATCTTCACCGCCGGAGAACAGATCTTCTTCTTCGACAAGCAGTTCAAGAACGATCCCAAACGCTGTAAGCCCTGCAAGTCGAAGCGCTCCGGCGGAGCCGCTCATACCGGCACCGGACCCGCTCCAGCCGGGCTCTCACGCACCGAGACCCGCACCGAGTGCTCCGAGTGCGGCATCGAAACCACCGTTCCGTTCAAGCCCACGCAGGGCAGGCCGGTTCTCTGCCGTCTCTGCTTTCAGGCCAAACGCCCCGGCGCAGAGCCATCGATCAACGCAGCAGCCGCTACAGGACAGCTCATCGCCGGCACCAAAAACGCCGAGATGAACTCCGTCAGCGCCGAGATGATCGCAGCCGCGAGCCAGGCGTCCAGGGCATAACTCGACCAGCCGCAGGGCTTAGCGCCAGAGGGTTCTCTCCGATTACTCTGTAAGACGGAGAGAACCCATATGGCCAGCCCGCAAGCCGCGTCGCCTTCCGCCCCTGCTCTGACGGACCTCGTCCGCGCCCGCACCACCGTCGGCGACTTCGAGCTAACCGTCTGCACCGACGGCACCTACCTGCTCGACGGCGGAGCCATGTTCGGCGTCGTCCCGAAAACTCTCTGGCAGAAACGCATACCAGCAGACGAGCAGAACCGAATCCTCCTCGGTCTCAACACCGTAGTCGTCCGCACCGGCAAACACACCGTCGTCATCGAGACCGGAATCGGCAACAAGCAATCCGCCAAGATGCGCGAGATCCAAGCCAACCAGGAGCTTCTGCCCACCTCGCTCGCTGCAGCCAGAGTCAGCCCCGAAGAGGTCGACGTCGTCATCAACTCTCATCTTCACTTCGACCACTGCGGCTGGAACACCACTCTCCACGCCGATGGCTCCGTCACGCCAACCTTCCCCAACGCCCGCTACTTCGCCCACGCCGGAGAGGTCGCTCACGGCCACCTCCAACTCGACCGCGACCGAGTCAGCTACCTCTCGCCCAACTACGATCCCCTGATCGCCTCCGGCCAGATGACGCTGCTCACCACCGACGCGATCCACACCAACCCCGAGATCGTCCCAGGCATCTCCGTGGAGCTCTTCCCCGGTCACACAGCCCAACTCATGGGAATCCACATCGACTCCAGATCCCACGCTGGAGCAGCCCAACACGCCTGCTACATCTCCGACCTCATCCCCACAGCCGCCCATCTCGACCCCACCTGGGTAATGGGTTACGACCTCGACCCCCTCACCTGCATCGAGCAGCGCAAACGCTTCTACCAGCGCGCCATCCCCGAGAACTGGCTAGTCCTCTTCACCCACGACCACCACACTCCTATGGCCCACATCACCCTTAACGAAAAAGGCAAACCTATCGTGAACGCAACAACTTAGATGGACTATCCGCCTTCAGCCCTCTAATTCACGCATCCAGCTATCGACCTCGTCTTTGAGCGATGGCAGGGAAGTGATGACGATGCTCCACACGACACGTTCATCGACTTCGCCATACTCATGAATCAACAGATTACGAAAGTCGACAATCCTTCGAGCTAGCGTGACTCTGTCATTGGTCTCAGGAAAGTGATGAAGCATCTGATTCATCGCCTCCCCAATGATCATCAATTCGCCCCGTACTGCAGATCGAAGCATTCTGTCCTGATTCGAAGTTGTCCAGAGTGCGTCCTTTGGTGAACTCCTCGATCGCCTCGATCGACAGTTGCACGTCCGCGAGATAAGTCTGCAGGCTACGTGGCATACACGGCTACCTGCGTCGCTTCAAGTTCCTTACGAAAATAGGGGTTGCGAATCGTCTTGGCGCTTATCAGGTCAACCTCGCGGTGGAAGAGGCTCACTAACGCCTCGCGCAACGAAAAATAGTTATCGGCATATTGTTTCGATGGAAACAACGTCAAACTCCACTCGCAGGTCCACATCGCTTCGTTCTTGATCGAAATCGTCCCGGAGCACCGATCCAAATGCCATAAGTCGCTTCACATGGTGCTGGCGGCATAGCGCGGCAATCTCATCCTGCTTTGACTGAAATAGCTCTAGCATCTGGCAGCCCTCATGGAATCTGTAGTCTACCGTGGCGACCAACCCGATTGCCTAACATTTCAAAATTCGGGGCCATCAGACGCACGAAAGCCCCACGATAGCGGGGCTCTGTGCGTAAGAAATTCCGAGGACTAACGAGCGACGGCCAAAACTTCGGCTGGCTCGACGTTTACAAAGCGCCCACGCTGGCCGCGATCCTGGAACTGGACTACGCCGCTGATCTTCGCGAAGAGAGTGTCGTCTTTGCCACGGCCGACGTTCGCACCAGGCTTCAATGGTGTTCCACGCTGCCGTACGATGATGCCGCCGCCCAGGATCGCCTGTCCGCCGAACACCTTGACGCCCAGCCGCTGAGCATTTGAGTCGCGGCCGTTCTTGGAAGAACCTAAACCTTTTTTATGTGCCATTTCACTGCCTCTTCCGCGCCGCCCTCAGGCCCAGCGCTCTCAAATAGTCTAAGAACGAAAACAAACTTTGTTGAGGAGCTTCGTTTATGCCTTGAAGCTCTTGCCGCCCACCAGGATCTCGTTGATCTTGACCTCAACATAGTTCTGACGGTGGCCTTGCATCTTCTTGTACTGCTTCTTGCGCTTCAGCTTGAAGACCAGGATCTTGTCTCCACGGCCCTCGCCGACGACCGACGCGAGCACCTTGGCGCCCGAAAGCTCCTGCTCGAACTTGCCCTCTTCGCCGCTGAACGCAATGACATCGGAGAACTCCACTGCGCCGTTCTCGTGCGCGGTGGTCTCAATCTTCAACTTATCGCCCGGGGCTACCCGGTACTGCTTGCCGCCTGTGCGAATCACTGCGTACATTGCTTGGAACCTCAAGCGCGCTACTCAACTCGAACCGCAGTCGGCGCGAACGCTTCCTTCATAGATTGTGCTGCATGGGGGCGTATACAGGCCATCGAAAAAGACCCGGCTGCATCCAACCGGCCAGTTCGTCTCGCGGCAAAAATCAGCCGCTCACTCAAACCTACCAGCCCTGCATCCGGATAAAACCGGCTGCATCGCCAAACTTAAAAAGTGTACCGTGTTCCCGGGTCAGGGTCAATGAAGAACCTCGATGCAGCCGTCAGTTTGAATCGATCCGCTGGCTTTTCACGAGTTGTCGCTATTTCATTGTGCTGCGCCCATTTTCCTGAGACCATGACGGCGTGAATGGCTCGAGACATCTCAAGGTTCGCTTAATCGCAGATAGCGTCTTGCTGTTTGGCTTTGGATTTGTCGCGCCCCCTATTCTCACTCCAATTTCTAGAAGTCGGGTGGTGCTGGGAATCGCTCTTGCGACGTTTGTTATCAGCGTTGGATCTTTCTATGACGGCATTCGAACTGCGCAACGATTGTTCTGGCCCAATTCCCGGTAATTCACTTCCCAGAAGTACCCTTTGGATCCGATCTGACTAATGCCGCCCGAAAAGACCAAACCCGTCCCTTTTCCGCCGACTGAAACAAAAACACACTAAAGATTGCAATCAGGGGTTCCAGCGGATGCCGAAACCGCGCCTGCACCGTAATCAGGTAGTACGCGAAGGGCAGCACCGCAAAGGCCCACGCAAACAGCCAAACCCCGGGCACCCGCCGCCGTATCGAGACTGCCAGCCCCAGTAGGCCACTCAGGCTCAGAAATCCGTAGTTCAGCTCTCGCATTACCTCGACGAACAGGCTCTTCTCCACCGGATGCGGCACCCCAAACCAGAAGAAGTAGATTCGCTTCACAAATAACTCCGCAAACCAGCGATGATGGGTGCGAATGTAAGCGTCGGCCAGATCGCCTTGCTGCTTCACATACGCCACCTCGCCCAGCTTCTTGTAGCTCTTGAAGTTCGGCGTCGCCTCGAAGTACGACACGGTAGTCCCCCACGGAAATCCCTGGTGCTCCGGCTGCACCGACTGATACATCTCCGCTCCCAGGTTGCTTCGTGTCGGGATAAACGCATGCATCACCGTCCAGTTTCGCCACACCCAGGGAGCCATGCAGGCCAGGAAGATCACCCCCGCCAGCACCGCCTGCCCGACCGCGGGCGCTAATTGGCCCCTCTGCTTCGCTGCTCCCAGCAGCATCCACACTCCACAGATCGGCAGAAACAAAATCAGCGTCGAGTTCGAAAGACAAATGAGTCCCCACAACACCCCAAACACAGCCCAGCGGATCGTTGTTGAACGAGGCCTCGAAGCATCCTCCTCTCCGATCCCGCGCACCCGCAACGCCAGTACCAGCACCCAGGTAAACAGGAACGTAGTCAGCGTCATGTCCCACACCCAATGCACCGCATACTGCATCGCGGCCGGATACAACGCCCACAACCACCCCGACCACAATGCCACGCTGCGGCCAGTCCCCTGCGAGCGATAGCATCGCAGCGCAATCTCGTAGATCGCCGAGGCCGTCGCCGCCGAAAATACACTGTCTATCGCGAAGATCACCCAAGCCGAGGTCGCCGAATACACCCCGAACACCTTGAAGACCCCCGCCAGCAGCAGCGTATACAGCGGAGGACACCATGCCGTAGGTCCTGTATGCCCGGTAAATGGGTCGGAGTAGCCATACCCCGTAGCCACCGCCCGCGCGATCCTCCCTACCTCCCATCCGAACTGGAAGTGATCCTGAAATAGCCGTATTCGGTAGGTATGCGCCAGCGTAATGTACAGCAGCCGCACGACCAGCCCTACCCAGAAGATCCGCCACTGAATTCGCCGGCTGGAATCGCTCCCGCCAGACCCATCTTCACCCTTCATCCACGCGTTCAGCCGACTCATCATCCCGCCCATCTTATCGTCTCGTGCTCTGCCGGCCCTTCGGCAAAGTAAACTGACCCAATGTCTCCCACGATCAAAGTCAAAAAGCTGCACCCCGACGCGAAGCTCCCCCGCTACTCCCACGCCGGTCCCTGGGGCGACCTCGCCGCCGACCTCTCTGCTGTTGCTGCAGCTACGCTGGCCCCCGCCGGAGCGCCTGGAAGCACGCAAGCCATCTCTACCGGCATCGCGCTGGAGCTCCCTGCCACCCACGGCGCTCTCGTCGAGGACCGCTCCGGCCTCGCCCTGCGCGGGCTGACCACCCTCGCCGGCGTCATCGACCCCGGCTACCGCGGCGAGATCAAAATCGTCGTCACCAACCTCAATCCCACCCCCTTCGCGATCGCCCCCGGCGACCGCGTCGCCCAGCTTCGGGTCGTGCAGCGTATCGAAGCCACCTTCGAAGAGGTCGCCGAACTTGTAGAAGCTCCTCGCGGAGCCGCCGGATTCGGCAGCACCGGCGCGTAAGACTGCTCTTTACCATAAGCCGGCCGCCTTCGCCGCAGCCTCTATCCATGCGACAATCAGAGTAGCGAGCCATGCCCAATCAGCAAGTTCAGCACCCACTCCAGACGCCTACGCCGGCCACCATCACTCCTGCGCTGTTGAAGACCCACAGCATCACCCCGGACGAGTATAAGTCCATTGAATCCAAGCTCGGACGCACGCCGTCGCTGACCGAGCTGGGTATCTTCTCGGTCATGTGGTCGGAGCACTGCTCCTACAAGAGCTCCCGCGTCCACCTCAAGCGTCTGCCCACCAAGGGCGAGCGCAAGAGCGGTCCTGGCTCCGTCGTTCAGGGACCCGGAGAGAACGCCGGCATCATCGACGTCGGCGACGGCTGGGCCTGCGCCTTCAAGATCGAGTCTCATAATCACCCCAGCTACATCGAGCCCTACCAGGGCGCGGCGACCGGCGTCGGCGGCATCCTCCGCGACATCTTCACCATGAACGCCCGGCCTCTGGCTGTCATGGACTCGCTCCGCTTTGGCCCGCTCGACGAAGCCGAGCCCGACGCCACCCTCCGCGCCCGGAACCACCAGATCGCCCGCGGCGTCGTCCACGGCGTCGCCGGCTACGGCAACTGCTTCGGCGTGCCCAACCTCGGCGGCGAGACCCGCTTCGAGACCTGCTACTCCGGCAATCCGCTGCTCAACGCCTTCGCCCTCGGGCTGGTAAAGATCGACGAGATCTTCTACGCCAAGGCCACCGGCGTCGGCAACCCCGTTCTCTACGTCGGCGCAAAGACTGGACGCGACGGCATCCACGGAGCCACGATGGCCTCCGAGGAGTTCACCGAAGGCTCCGAACAGAAGCGCCCCAACGTGCAGATGGGCGACCCCTTCCTCGAAAAGTTACTGCTTGAAGCGTGCCTCGAAGCCATGGCCACCGGTGCCGTCCTCGGCATTCAGGATATGGGCGCCGCCGGCCTCACCTGCTCCACCTGCGAGATGGGCGCACGCGGCGAACTCGGCGTCTCCATCGAGCTCGATCTCGTTCCCCAGCGCGAGACGGGCATGACCAGCTACGAGATTATGCTCTCGGAGTCGCAGGAGCGCATGCTGCTCGTCGCCGATAAAGGCCGTGAGCAGGAGGTGCTGGATGTCTTCACCAAGTGGGGACTGGACGCATCGATCGTCGGCACCGTCACCGCCGACGACGTCATGCGCGTCCGCCACCACGGCGAGCTCGTCGCCGAGATCCCCAATAAGGCCCTCACCGACGAAGCCCCGGTCTACCACCGTCCCGTAGGCACCTGGACTGCGCCCGTACCGAAAGACCCGCCCACCCACATCCTCGAAGAGCTGAAGCAGCCCAGCGACTACACCGCCGACCTCAAGAAGCTCCTGGCCAGCGCGAACATCTGCGACAAGCGCTGGGTCTTCGAGCAGTACGACTCCATGGTCCAGACCAACACCGTCCAGGGCCCAGGCGGCGAAGCCGGAGTCATGCGCATCAAGGGCACCGGCCACACCACTCCCTCGGCTCATCACCAGGGTCTCCTGGGCAAGGTCGCCGACCTCGTCGCCTCGTCTACCCCCAAGGGGGAAGCCACTCTCCAGGCCAACAACGACGATGCCGCCAATCCGCTCGTCGCTCCGGGCAAGTTGCACGAGTTCAGTCCTGTGTCGAAGACGGAACGCGGCCTCTCCATGGCTCTCGCCGGGAATGGCCGCTGGTGCTACCTCGACCCCAAGCTCGGAGCCATGCACGCCGTAGCCGAGGCCGCCCGTAAGGTTGCCTGCACCGGCGCGACGCCCGTCTCCGCGACCAACTGCCTCAACTTCGGCAATCCGGAGAAGCCCGAGATCATGGCGCAGCTCTCGGCCGCCATCGACGGCATCGCCGATGCCTGCAACGCCCTCGGAACCCCCGTCACCGGAGGCAACGTCTCGCTCTACAACGAGACCCGCGGCGAAGGCATCTACCCCACGCCTGTGCTCGGCATCGTCGGCATCCTGGACGATGTCAGCACCTCCGTTCCCAGCAGCTTCCAGCGCTCCGGCGACGCGGTTCTCTTCCTCTCGGCTTTCAGCGGCAAGGGCCGCGACGTCTATCCCGAGTTCGGCTCCACCGAGTATGCGAAGTCCGTCCTGGGCGCCTTTTGGGGCAAACCACCCGACCTCGACGTCCAGCAGGAGGCCGCGCTCCACAAGGCTCTCGCTGCCCTCGCCGCGAAAGGTCTTCTCTCTTCAGCTTCGGATATCTCCGACGGCGGCTCGGCGGTCGCCTTCGCCAAGGGCTGCTTCCCGCGCAACCTCGGCGTCGACATCGCCATGACCATGCCTAGTGCTGAGCCCTTTGAGATCAAGGAGCGCCTCTTCAGCGAGATCGCCTCCTCCATCATCGCCACTGCGAACCCGGCCAAACTCGCCGAGATCCAGGCAGTGATCGCAGACTATCCCGGCGTCTGGGTCGCTCCCCTCGGAGAAGTGACCTCCTCTGGTTACAAGATCACCATCAATCAACAGACCATCATCGATGCGCCCCTGCACCACTTGAAGTCCGAGTACGCTAACGCCCTCGAATCCAACCTGACCGCCGAGGTACTCGTGTAATGGCAGACATCCAATTGCTCCCCCCCGTTCTCAACTCCGCTGTGGACCTCGACCTGGAAGACGACACCAATGCCGCGGACGAGCGCTTCGACAAGCTCCGCGAAGAGTGCGGCGTCATGGCCATCTACAACCACTCCGACGCCGCCCGCCTTACCTACTGGGGTCTCTACGCCCTCCAGCATCGCGGGCAGGAGTCCGCCGGCATCGCCTCCGCCGACGGCTACTCTGTCAACGACATCAAGGGCATGGGCCTCGTCTCCGAGATCTTTACCGACGACGTCCTTGCCAAACTGCCCGGTCACATCGCGATCGGCCACACCCGCTACTCCACCACCGGCGACTCCGCGCTCCTCAACGCACAGCCCATCTCGGTCGAGTCCACCAAGGGCCTCATCGCCATCGCCCACAACGGTAACCTCGTTAACCTCGGCACCTCGAAAGAGCGCCTCGAGCGTGACGGCGCGGTCTTCCAGACCACCTCGGACTCCGAGATCATCATCCAGCTCATCGCGCACTCGCGCCAGACCACTCTGGTCGACTGCATCGCCGAGTCGCTCTCCCAAGTCGACGGCGCCTTCTCCATCGTCATGATGACGCGCAACCGCATCTTCGCCGCGCGCGATCCCCACGGCTTCCGTCCGCTCTCCATGGGCCGCATCACCGGCGTCGACGGCGCACCCGACACCTTTGTCTTCGCCTCCGAGACCTGCGCCTTCGACCTGCTCCACGCCAAGTACGAACGCGACGTCGAACCCGGCGAGCTCGTCATGGTCTCCGAGGACGGCGTCACCAGCCGCCGCTACGCACCCGAGACCACCCCCACCGCATCCTGCATCTTCGAGCACGTCTACTTCGCTCGCCCGGACAGCCGCATCTACGGCCGCTGGGTGCAGAAGAGCAGGGAAGAGATGGGCCGCCAGCTCGCCCGCGAGTCCCACGTCCCCGCCGACCTCATCGTCCCTGTCCCTGACTCCGGCGTCACCGCCGCCATCGGCTACGCCACCGAGTCCGGCATCCCCTTCAACCTCGGCCTCATCCGCAACCACTACGTCGGCCGCACCTTCATCCAGCCCGAGCAGCGCGTCCGCGACTTCGGCGTCCGCATGAAGCTCAACCCCGTCCGCTCCCTGCTGGAAGGCAAGCGCGTCATCCTCATCGACGACTCCATCATCCGAGGCACGACAAGCCGAAAGATCGTCCGCATGGTGAGGGCCGCCGGAGCCACCGAGGTCCACCTCCGCATCTCCTGTCCGCCCACCATCAGCCCCTGCTTCTACGGCGTCGACACCCCTAGCAAGAAAGATCTGATCGCGGCCAACAAGTCCATCGCGGAGATCTGCGAGTACATCGAGGCCGATACCCTGGCCTACCTCTCGCTCCCCGGACTCACCCACGCCTGTACCATTGGCGAGTCATCCCACGGCCTCTCTCCCGCGTCCTTCTGTACGGCCTGTTATACCGGCCACTATCCCACCCAGTGGGTCGACGTCGAAGAGATCCTTCCCGCCATCGCGACCGTCTAGCCATCCACCGGTCGCCGCACCACCCCTTCTGGAGATATCGCCGTGTCCCGCACCACCCGAGTCCTCTCCGCCGACAACCTCGGCATCGTCACCTCCGCCGTCTGTGTCGTTCACTGCATCCTGACGCCGGTGCTGATCTCGCTCTCCGCGGTCGTCGCGCACTTTCTCCCCGCCGAAGAGAGCACCCACCGCGTCCTGGCCTGCGTCATCACCCTGCTGGGAGCCATCGCCCTCGTCCACGGCTTCCGCAAACACGGACGCCGCCGCATCCTCGTTCTCATGGCGTTTGGCCTGGCCTTCATCCTCACCGGAGCCTGCTTCGGCGACCGCCTGCCCTCGCACCTCGCCGAGGTGCTGGTCACCCTCACCGGCAGCGCCCTCATGATCACTGCGCACCGCATGAACCACACCTTCTGCCACAACTGCCACCATTGCACCCACTGATCGCCGCTTCAGCGGATGCCATCCTCTAGGCCCCTACTTATCCTCAATCTCACTCGGGGATTTCCCCGTAAACTGAGAGCAGCACGGCTTACCCGCCGGCTCAAACTCCATGTACTCGATCCGCGTCAGGTCCGGGTCGTACATGTTCAACTGCATCTTGCCGTCCCTGCCTAGCTGCGTCTTCGTGCAGTTCGGACCCACGCAATGATTCCGCGCCAGCGCCGCAATCGCGTCGTCCATATGCGCAATGCCCAGTGAGAAGTGGTCCATCACGCCCCTTGCCTTCGGCGTGGGGTCCGGTGGGCTGTTGAGCATGTACTCCAGCCAGTCCCTTCCATCCGGAACCTGCAGGCTCACCCAGTCCGGCTTGTCGTCTGTCCTTCCGCCGAACCAGTACGGCGTGAATCCCAGTATCTCGCGGTAGAAGCGGTCCTCCACCGCGCGGTCATGCACGATAAATCCGGCGTGGATGATCCGGTGCGACGACGCTCGATCCCAGGCCGCCTTCTGCGCCACCGACATCTTGTGCGTCCCTGTCTGCACGAAGATGATCTTGTGCCCCTCGGGATCGTGTACCGCGAACTCCCCATTCCGCAGCGGCTCGTCGATTGCCACGCCCTTGGCCTTCAGGTAGCGCACCATCCCCGCCGCATCCCGGGTCGTCAGCCCCACTGCCGCCAGTCGTCCCTCCGGTGCGGGAGAGGGCAGTGGCACAACCTCCGCCCACTGTGCATCGCTCACCGCATATCGCTTGGCCGTGCCCACCGTCTCCGGCTCAAGCCCCAGCGTCTGGTAGAACGCATCGGAGGCGCTCATATCCTGCGCATACATCCGCGCAAACGCAATCCCGGTAATGGCCGGACGCTGTTGCGCCACGGCTGGAACACAAATCAGGCAGAGTGCGGCGACGAATCGGAGAGTAGCTTTCATGTTCCAGCCACTCTAGGCGAAGACCTTATTCGCAGTCAAAAAGCTGCGTCAAAATCCCGTCAAAATTCGTCGCTACACTCCGCTTCCCTCAGTCGAGATCGAAGAGCAGCACCTCGCCGCCCTCGTCACTGCTGATCTGCAGCGTCTTCTCTGCTGTGATCGCCACGCCGTCTCCGGCCTTCAGCGCATGACCCTGCACCGTCACGCTTCCACGAGCTACCTGCAGCCAGCCATAACCGCCCTTGAAATCGTGCGTCACCGAGCTACCCTTCTCCACCGTCGCCGCCAGCAACTCAGCGTCCGAGTAGATCTTGAACGACCCCTCCCGAGCGTCCTTGCTCGCCAGCAGATGCAGCTTGTTCGGCTCGTCCTGCACCTTGAACCGCTGCTGCTCATACTTCGGCTGTATGCCCAGCGCATTCGGAACCAGCCAGATCTGCAACAGGTGCAGCGTCTCCGTCTCGCTGGGGTTCATCTCGGAGTGCCGCACCCCACTGCCTGCGGACATATGCTGCAACTCGCCCGGCGTCAGCGTCTCGCTCGCTCCGGTCGTGTCCTCGTGCTTTACCGCGCCTTCCAGCACATAGGTCAGGATCTCCATGTCCCGGTGCGGATGCTTTCCAAAGCCCTGCGCTGGAGCAACATAGTCCTCATTGATGACCCGCAACGCACGAAATCCCATCTGCGCCGGATCGTAATAGTCCGCAAAACTGAAGCTGAAGTTCGAATTAAGCCATCCGTGATCTGCGTGGTACCGCTCCGCTGCTCTTCTGATAACCAACATCTGTCGTTTACCTCTGACGATCAGATGTATCCCTTCAAAATAAGATTCATGGGCCAAGCTTCCACTCCAGCTACTTCCGGCTCGGCCGCACCGCAACCACCATGATCTCCACCAGCCCGCCCGGCCAGACCAACCCAGCTACCTGCACCGTCGCCCGCACTGGACGGTTCGGCTGCTCCGGCGTCCCGAAGAACATCGCATAGGCGGCATTCATCCCGTCCACGTCCATCGCGCCGCCCTTCGCCGTGTCGCCCTTCAGGAAGACCTGCATCTGCACGACGTCGCCCAACCCCAGCCCCTGTTCCTTCAGCACCTTCTCGATATTTCGTATCGCGCTGATGGTCTGCGCCTTCGTATCGCCTGAGTAAGTGGGAAGTTTCTTGCTCGTCCCATCCCCAATCACCTCAGGCGTTGCCATCGTGCCGGAGACGTACAACGTATCTCCCGCCCAGATCGCCGAGCTCACCCTTCCCGGCGGTCCTACCCGCTTCACGTCCACGCCACTCTGCGCCCACACCGGTGCCGCCAACCCCAGCACCGCCAGACGAAGCAGCCGCGCGACACCCATGCCAATCCTCTCGAAGGCCGTTAAGCCTTCATCATGTCGACGAATAGATAATCCATCGGCCAGCCAGGCTTGAAGCCATGCTGCCGCACCAGCGTCGACAGTTGCGCGTAGTGCCGGATGCCATGCATCAACGTATGGACAAAGACTGTCTTCCGCGAAGACCTCATCTTGCCCATGGTGATCGTCACAAACTCCATCTGCTGCGTCCAGTCGAAGCTGGTATCGGCCATCAAACCCTGCAGCAGCGTCATCGCCTGCTCATGGGTCGCCAGAAGCTCATCGCCCGTCCCATACGCCACGGCGGAGTACTCTGTCTCCGGCAACCCTGTCAGCCGCTGCGCGTATCGCAGCTCCACCGCGACGACGTGCTGCAACAACTGCCCCGCTGTCGTTGCCTCGCGAATATCGCAAGGCACATCCAACACCGCTGGATTGGCCGTCACAAAGTCCCGCCACCTCCGCGCCGTTATATCGTTCCACTCCATCAACTCCTCGCCCGACAATCCCAACTCACTCACAGTCCCTCCGAAACGTACTCTCAGAATCAGTAACCAAGCGGATGCCCCACCCTTTTTGCAGTCTCATCGCAAATAGGGTGGGGTATCGGGTAGCCCGACCGCCTTCTCTCACATCAGAACTACTCTTTCACAATCTCCAGTGAAGCCTTACCCAAAGCCCGCCAACCAATATCCCGCCGGTACTGCATTCCCTCAAACGAGATCTTCGCCAGCATCGCATACGCCTTTGTCAGCGCGGCTTCCAGCCCCTCCGCCGACATCGCCGTCACGCCCAGCACCCGCCCCCCCGCCGTCACCAGCTCGCCATCCTTCAGCGCCGTGCCCGAGTGAAACACGAACCCATCCGCGCTTGAACCGGCAGCTTCCAGGCCCGTAATCACCTTCCCGCTCGGATACTTCCCGGGATATCCGCCACTCGCCGCGATCACGCAGACACTCGCGCCCTCGCCCAGGATGACGCTCAGCGTCTCCGCCGTTCCGTCCACCGCTGCGTCGAACAGATCGAGCACATCCGTCTCCATCCGCATCATCATGGCCTGCGTCTCCGGATCGCCGAAGCGCGTATTGAACTCCAGCACCATCGGCCCAGCGGGACTCATCATCATTCCGCAGAACAGAATTCCAGCAAACGGAACCCCCTCCGCTCGCATCCCATCCACCACCTTCTGCGCGACCTTCTTGGTCAGCCACTTCCGCATCGCCGGAGTCATCAACGCATCGGTCGAGTAAGCTCCCATCCCACCCGTATTCGGCCCCGTATCGCCCTCACCCACACGCTTGTGATCCTGCGCGGCGGCCATCGCCACGGCATGTTTGCCATCGCACAGCGCAAAGAAGCTCAGCTCCTCGCCTTCGAGAAACTCCTCCAGCACCAGCTCCCCCTGCACCGCCCCCAACAGCGCCCCGGAGAACATCTCCTCAGCCGCCTCTACCGCCTGCGCATGGCTCTCGCAGATCACGACACCCTTTCCCGCCGCCAGCCCGTCTGCCTTCACCACCACCGCCGGACCGAAGCGCTTCAACTCCTCCCGCACCTGCTCCAGCGAGGTACACACCGCATGCGCCGCCGTAGGAATCCCGTGCCGCTGCATGAACTCCTTCGCAAACGCCTTGCTCGACTCCAGCCGCGCCGCAGCCTGCGTCGGCCCAAAGACCCGAAACCCCCGCCGCTGCAGCTCATCCACAATCCCCAGCGACAACGGCACCTCCGGCCCAACCACCGTCAACTCCGGCCGCTCCTTCTCGACGACCGCAATCAACGCCGCCAGATCGGCTCCATCCACGGGCACACACCGCGCCTGCGCCGCGATCCCACCATTCCCCGGAGCGCACACCACCTCCGTCACCCGCGCCGACTTCCGCAAAGCCCAAACCAACGCATGCTCTCGCCCACCACCACCAATCACCAAAACCTTCATCAATCCCTCAACCTCTCCAAGTCATGTGTCGCCGCTTCTAATTTGTCGTTGCTGTCGTTGCTGTCGTTGCTGTCGTTGCTGTCGTTGCTGTCGTTGCTGTCGTTGCTGTCGTTGCTGTCGTTGCTGTCGTTGCTGTCGTTGCTGCTGTTTGTTCTTTCTTGCCCTAAGAAAACATTGTCATCCTGAGCGAAGGCACTCACAGCTTCATCGTGAGTGCCGCAGTCGAAGGACCTGCGGTTGCTTTTGCTGTTGTCTTTGCACTTCTTGCAGTGTCTCGCGCAGTTGCTGTTGCTTGCTCTTCCTTACAAAACCCTCAAGACCCAACCGGCACAATCCGAATATCCCCAGCCATCTCCCGCGATAGATCCAGCGCCTTAGCCGACCGCCCAACACTCACCAAACACCCCTCCGCCGCCGTCCTCCGCTTCACCTTCAACCTCGCCCCGGCCTTGATCCCCTGCGCCTCAAGAGCCTTCAGCGTCTCAGCATCCCGGTCATCGACGCTATCGATCAGGAACGTGCCCCCATCCACCACCTCGGTCAGCACGATCGAAGCCTGCGCTGGCATCTCGCCCTCCATCGTCGGAATGAAGTGCCCATGCGGATCGATCGTCGGATGCCCCAGCTTTGCCGCGATCCGCTCCTCGAAGCGCTCCGAGATGAAGTGCTCCAGCCGCTCCGCCTCGTCGTGCACCTCTTCGATCGGGTAGTCCAAAACCTTGTACAAAAAAGTCTCGATCAAACGATGGTGCCGCACCACCTCCAGAGCCCGTCGTTTCCCCGCGCTGGAAAGCTTCACCCCGCGATGCCGTTCATACTCCACCAGCGGCTCCATCGCCCCCGCGAGCTTCTGCAGCATATTCGTAATCGAGGCAGGCGCCACCCCCAGCCTCTCCGCCAGCGCCGTACTGGTGACCCGGTGTTCGCCCGGTCCTCCCAGCGAAAGAATCGCCTTTAGATAGTTGTCTACCGACTCGCTGTTTCCATTCGTCCTTCGCCGCACCGGCATCCAGTAAATCTCCAATCATCAGTTTGACTCATTTCGACGATTTAGGTATACCTAATAAGTAGGCATGCCTAAGCCGAGAGAGGGAGTTCTGCGGAACGAATGCAGCCCTCCACTCCAACGAATCGGGTAAATTCTCCGAGCTCGGACGAGAGGCAGCCTTCTGGCATCGAACTGGAGCAGCATGGCCGATCCTCACCGAACCCAAAGGTCAGACCCGCTGGAATCCCCCAGTGCGACAAGCGTCCTCGTCGACCCTGTCCTGGCCGCCTCTCCCGCCACCGTCACCGCAGCCACAGACACGGTCGCCCGCCCGAGCCTCTTCGGCTTCCGTCGCAACCAGATGTGGAGCTACTTCGGCCCCGCCTTCGTCGCCTCCGTCGCCTACATCGACCCCGGCAACTTCGCCACCAACATCGAAGGCGGCAGCCGCTTCGGCTACCGGCTCCTCTGGGTGCTCCTCTGGTCGAACGCGATGGCCATCCTCATCCAGTACCTCTCCGCCAAGCTCGGCATCGTAACTGGTCTCACCCTCCCACAGAACTGCCGCAAACACTTCTCCCGTCCCATCACCATCACCCTCTGGGTCGCCGCTGAGGTCGCCGCCATCGCCACCGACCTCGCCGAATTCCTCGGCGCGGCCTTGGGCTTCTTCCTGCTCTTCGGCCCCGCCATGCTGGCCCACGGCTTCACCCGCACCGGCACCATGCTCACAGCGGCTCTGCTCTCCTCCGTCGCCGTCTTCCTGATCCTCGCCCTCGATCTCGCCGGCTACCAGTGGCTTGAGCGCGTCATCATGATCTTCGTCGGAGTCATCGGCCTCTGCTATGGCTTCGAGGTCTTCCTCGTCCACCCCGACTGGCACCTCGCCGCCTTCCACGCCCTCGTCCCCACCCTCGCCACCGGCAGCCCGGAGTCCCTCCACCGCAGCATCTACATCGCCGTCGGCATGCTCGGCGCAACCGTCATGCCGCACGTCATCTACCTGCACTCGGCATTAGTTCAACCGCGCTTGAAAGAGGTCGTCAGCGTTCCCCACGTCAAGGGACAATCCCGCCGCCAGGCCTACCTGAAGTTCGAGCTCATCGACGTCTTCGTCGCCATGAACGGAGCCTGGCTCATCAACTCCGCCATGATCGTCATGGCCGCCGTAGCCTTCGCCCGTAACGGAGCCGTCGTCGCCGATGTCGAAGAAGCCTACCGCACCCTGGGCCCGCTCCTTGGCCCCGCAGCCGCGACTGTCTTCGCCGTGGCCCTTCTCTGCTCCGGCCTCTCCTCCTCCACCGTCGGAGTGATGGCCGGACAGGTCATCATCGAGGGATTCCTCGCCATCAAGTTCCCCATCTTCCTGCGCCGCCTGATCACCATCATCCCCGCGATCATCATCATCGCCATCGGCCTCGACCCGCTGAAGATCCTCATCCTCTCGCAGGTCGTCCTCAGCTTCGCGCTGCCCTTCGCCCTGATCCCCCTGCTGCTCCTCACCAACCGTGCCTCGGTCATGGAGACCTTCGTCAGCGCCCCCCGCACCCGCATCGCCGGCTGGATCTCCGTAGCGATCATCCTCACCCTGAACGCCGTCCTGCTGGAGCAGCTAGCCTTCGGAGGCTAACTACTGCTGCGGAGCATCCTGCTCAGCGGCAGGCTGTGGTTGCGGCTGCGGCAAAGTCTGCACAGGTCCAGGAGCATCCTGAATCCGTGGAGCATCCTCCCCGTTCGCCACCGGAGGCAGACCCGGCCCAGCTCCCGTCTGCGCAGGCCCCGGAGCGTCCTGAATCCGCGGCTCACTCTGCTGCGCCCGCACCACCTTCAGATGCTGTGCGACAGTCTTCTCCTGATCCTGCTGCTGCCGTTGCGAGGCCGCCTCCTGTCGCGCCAGAACCCGCTCATCCTGCTGGCGCTGCGCCTCTTCCTCCTCGGGAGTGTTCGGCTGCTCCACCTGGTTCGCAATCGGAGCGCGCTGTGTCGCAACCACCTTTCGTGCCCGTCGCTTGCGCTTAACCGTCGTAGTGGTCGTAGTCGCCGCAGGAGCACCCGTCCCGCTTTGAACCGTAGTCGTCTGCGGCGAGCCATTCGTAGTTGCCGCTCCCTGCTGCGCTCCCAGGAAGGGAAGTGGCAAAACCGCAAGCGCCAGAATCCCAAGTCCGAAGCCCATCTTGATCCTCTTTAGATTGCGCATCGCCATATACCTCACCCTATTTTGATGCTCTCAACTCGCCGCCGGACCACAGATCGCCCCAACTCCCGACCCCGTCCCGCAACTTCCCTGAATCCAACGCCCAACGGAGGTCCAACCATTTCACAAGACAAAAGCTCCTCAAGTTTGTACACTTTCGCACGCAACCGGTGCAGGCTTTTTCCCGTTGCCAGATGAAACAAATGCAATAGAGCAACTCTAGGGGACATCAAAATGGAACCGCAGGACAAGAACCGCAGGGACTTCCTCAAGCTGGGCGCATCCGCCCTCGCCACCACCGCCGTCACCTGGAACGCCACCAGCTACGCCGCCATCCTTGGAGCCAACGACCGCGTCCGCGTCGGAGTCGTCGGCTGCGGCGACCGCATGAAGCAGGCCCTCCTCCCCTGCTTCGCCCAGCACCAGGAGCACATGAACTTCGAGCTCGTCGCCGTCTCCGACCTCTGGAACCGCCGCCGCGAAGAGGGTGTCGCCTACATCCAGAAGGTCGCCGGCTGTAAGGTCGACGCCGTCCGCAACAACGACGAGCTCTACGCCCGCAAGGACGTCGACGCCGTCCTTATCGCCACCGCCGACTTCCAGCACGCCCAGCACGGCATCGAAGCCGTCAACGCCGGACGCGACGCCTACGTCGAAAAGCCCACCGCGCACACCATGAAGGACGCCCGCAACTTCCTCGCCGCCGTCAAAAAGACCGGCAAGATCGTTCAGGTCGGCACCCAGCGCCGCTCAACCCCCAGCTACCAGAAGGCCTACGACTACATCAAGTCCGGCAAGTTCGGCGATATCGTCATGGTCGAGATGACCTGGAACGTCAACCAGCCCGGCCGCTGGCGCCGCCCCGACGTCGTGCCTCTCCTCAAAGAAGCCGACACCGACTGGACCCGCTACCAGCTTGATCTTCCCAAGGCCCCCTTCGACGCCCGCAAGTACCTTGAGTTCCGCCTCTTCTGGCCCTACTCCTCCGGCATTCCGGACCAGTGGCTCGTCCACCAGATCGATACCGTCCACTGGTTCAGCGGCTACCCGCATCCGCGCTCCGTCGTCGCCAACGGCGGCAACTACCTCTGGCACGACGGCCGCAAAAACTGGGACACCATGACCGCCGTCTTCGATTACGGCCCAGCCGACGACCTCACCAAGGGCTTCCAGGTCCAGTACTCCTCCCGCTTCACCAACTCCGCCGGCGGCGTCAAGGAGCTCTACTACTCCAACGGTGGCATGTTGGATATGGACAAGCAGCGCGTCACCCCGGAGGGCGGCCTCGGAGCGAAATCCGCTGCCGAGATGAAGATGCAACCAAACCAGTTACAAAGCTTCTCCCTCAGCGAGGACGTGCAAAAGGCCGAGACCTCCGCCAACACCGGAGCCGACCCTCAGACCTCCGCCAACGTCCTCAACTGGATGGAGTGCGTCCGCTCCCGCAAGACCCCCAACGCCAGCATCGAAGCTGGCTACAGCCACTCCGTCGCCCTCTGCATGAACATCGCCGCCATCCAAACCGGCCAGAAGGTCACCTTCAACGACAAAACCCAGCAAGTCATGGTCGGAGACAAGGTCTACGCTTAAGTCAAAGCCGTCCGACGCTCCTCAATCAGCGCGCGTCGGACGCCCGCGACCTCCAGGCATCTTGCTTGATCTTCCTGTAGAAACGAGTACGGGCGGTCTCATCATCGTCTTGCTTAAAGGGCACGGCTTTAGCCGTGCCGTAACTGCACTCTTCTCATTCGCGGCTTTAGCCGCTGAGGTACTTGTATGGCGCTGACTCCAAATCTTCCAACACTTCTCGCTCTCTGCTCGCTCGCAATTCCGATGACTGCACACGCAAAAGACAACAAGTCCGGCATCCAGGTCACCCCTCACGAGAGCAGTCAGCGCGTCGACGTCACCATCGACGGCGAACCCTTCACCGCCTACGTCTGGCCCTCCACCCTCAAGAAGCCCACTCTCTACCCCCTCATCGCCCCCGGCGGCGTTGAAATCACCCGTGGCTACCCCCTCGCTCCTCGCGAGGGCGAGCGTACCGACCACCCTCACCATGCCGGCCTATGGTTCAACTACGGCAACGTCGACAACTTCGACTTCTGGAACAACTCCGACGCCATCAAGCCCGAGGATCGCGGCAAGATGGGCACCATCCACCACAAGAAGATCGTCTCCAGCAAGAGCGGCCACGACTCCGCCGAGCTGGTCGTCGACTCCCTCTGGACCAACGGCGCAGGCCAGGACGTCATCACCCAGACCACCCGCTATGTCTTCAGCCGCCACCGCGACCCCACCGGCAAAGAGGTCCGCGCCATCGACGAGATCGTAACCCTCCACGCCCTGCAGACCCTTGTCTTCCACGACGACAAAGAAGGCATGCTCGGCCTCCGCGTGGCCCACTTCCTCGAGTCAGCCGACGAGAAGGGCGGCACCTTCACCGACGCCTCCGGACGCCCCACCGCCGTCCAGGCCTCCAACGTTCCCGGAGCCAACGGCGTCTACCTCACCAGCGAAGGCATCAAGGGCGGAGCCGTCTGGGCCACCCGCGGCCGCTGGTGCCTCCTCACCGGCACCGATGACAAGCAGCGCACCGTCACCGTCTCCATTCTCGATCACCCCAACAACGTCAACTACCCCACCTACTGGCACGCCCGCGGCTACGGCCTCTTCGCAGCCAACCCGCTAGGCCAGCACATCTTCGACCCCAAGGCCGCCCAGTTCGACTACACCCTCAAGGCCAACCAGAGCGTCACCTTCCGCTACCGCATCCTCCTCCAGGCCGGAACCCCCACGCCCGCCGACCTCAACCAGGAAGCCGACACCTTCGCCTCCGCAAAATAACCCAACGAAGCACAATGCCGGGTGCCCCATCTTCGCGACAGTTTTATCGTCGCTAAGGTGGGCATCGGGCAAAGCCGACCGCCTTCCTTACCCAGCCCAGACCTTCCCTGTTATCCCCAACTCCGGCAAAACCGCCCGGGTGCCCCATCCTTCGCGCCGTTGTCTCTAGCGAAGGGTGGGACGTAAACCATTCCCAGGCCATACTGTTGCCTTCTCATCCCATCCAACAGCCGCGAAGACCGGGATCTTCTCTCGCACCGAACCCCTCTCCAGTCCAAACAATTAGCATTCCCCCACCCCACCCCTTACAATCGGGCACGACAGCATCCAACCGCAAAAGGAAACAACCTTGACCAACCCCGCCGACACCCAGCAGTACACAGAACTGACCCAGCACTACGGCACCTTGGCCAATGAAGAGTTGAACGAGCTGGCCCTCACCTACAACGACCTAACCGAGCCCGCCCAGCAAGCCCTCAAGGCCGAGTTCAACCGCCGCGGCCTCTCCCTGCCCACCCCCTCACAAGACCCCGCGCTCAAAAACAACACCGAAGACTCACCCCTTCAAAGCTTCGCCGCCAACCCACCCGAGGAGTGCACCTTCGAGTTCACCGACGTCGAAGAGGCCTACCTCGCCCAGAGCCTCCTCAAATCCGCCGGCATCCCCAGCATCCTCCCCACCTCCGAGCTGGGCGCCATCGACACCCCTCGCCTCATCGTCGGCCCCTCGGACGCCGTCTCCGCCCAGCTCCTCCTCTCCCGCCCCAACGCCCTCGGCACAGTCACCGACGAAGACGCCATCTTCCCCACCGCCACCTGCCCCCAGTGCGGAACCCCCGACCCCCTCCTCGAGTCCGTAGAACCCACCAACCACTGGCTCTGCGAAGCCTGCAACCACCGCTGGCAAGACGCCCCCCTCTAAACCCAACGGCGAATAGACAAGCAACAACCCCAAGTGAGGGGCAATACAACGGGTGCCCCATCCTTTTTGCAGTCTCATCGCAATAGGGTGGGGTATCGGGCAGAGCACGACCGCCTTCCTCTCCCAGCCACAACTCCAGGTTGAACCAAACCCCTCCCAGCCCAAACCCTCCAGGAAACCGGCAATCCCAAATCACTAGAACCAAACAAAAAAGCCCCACCGAAAGGGCAGGGGCTTTTTCCATTTAAACCACAACCAACACAGAATCAATGGCTCATAAGCACTACGCACCCATAAGCCATCGATTCAAACAGACCGCCAAAATAGCGGACCTACCGCCCCCTACCACCGCCCTCATGCCCTCCCTGCGGAGCAGCCGGCCGAGCCTGCTGCATCTGAGGTCTAGCCTGTTGCATCTGCTGTGGCCTTGCCTGCTGTTGTGGTTGAGCCCTCATCTCCTGCTGCTGCGGACGAGCCTGCTGTTGCTGGAACTGAGGTCGAGCCTCAGGCTGAGACTGGGGTCTCGCCTGAGACTGCATAGCAGGCCGCTGGATCTCAGCCTGTGATCTCGCCTGAGGAGTAGCAGCGGAAGGCCCCTGCATAGGCCGAATCCCTCCCTGCCCCTGCTGCTGGAATCGTTGCCCCGCCGGAGCCTGACGAATCCCCGGTTGTACCTGACGGTTCTGTTGTTGCCCCGGCTGGTTCCCCGGACGGCCTTGCTCGCCCTGTCCCTGCCGTCCTTGGTTGTTGTTGAACGTCGTAGGCCGCTGTATCCCGCGGTCCGCCGTAATGGGACGCGGAGAGGAGACTAGCGATGGCCTGCCGTGGTTCTCATTGAAGAACTGCTGCCGGTTCTGTGCCGCCTGCCGCTGCACCTGCAACTGGCTCGACATCGCCGAGATGCGTGGCTGACGCAACGCCGCCAACTCCGCCGGTCGCGGTCTGGCGATGATACCGCCACGTCCGCCATTGAACGAGACACGGTTGACGTTATTGAAGACCTCTCTGTGGTTGTAGACGTTCGAGATCCGCGCTACGTTGATGTGGTTGATCGAACGGTTGTAGAAGAAGTGCGAGCCGTTCCAGTATCCGCCGCGATAGCCGACGCCAAAGTAGCCGAACCCGTAGTTGATTCCGCCATAGAAGCCGACGTACCGGCCCCAATAGCCGTGGTAGAAGCGGTAGCGGCCGCCATAGAAGCCCCAATACGGAGGCGTCCACAAGGCTCCGACGTAAGGCGGAGCGCACCACACGCCCGGCACCCAGTAGTAGCCTGCGGGAGCCCATCCCCAGTACCCCGGGTTCCACAGATAATCGGGCTCTGGAGCTTCAGGCTGGTCGTACTCCGGCAGCGGAGGAGGAGCCTGATCCGTCTCGAGAGCATCGCCATTTGGATATTGCGTAGGGTCGTTGTTGCCTTGGTCGTCCTGCGGATATCCCTGCGAATCCTGCGGAGCGCCACCCATCGAAGGATCGCGCCGCTCGATCGGAGCTCCGCCATACGGACTCGATGACTGCTGGCTGTCGTACGCGCCTTGTTGGCCCTGCTGCGGGTAACCCTGCTGTTGCTGAGGGTAGCCCGGTTGTTGCTGCGGATAGCCTGGCTGTTGCTGCTGAGCATAAGCAGGCTGCTGTTGCTGGGAGTAAGCTGGCTGTTGTTGCGCACCCGCCTGGCCTACCGGAGCCATATTCTGGTCCGCTGGATCCGGGCCTTCATCCTGGCCCTGTCCGGATGCCATCACGCCGTGGTTGCATCCCACTGCTCCGGCTAGCAAGGCGACTGCCAGGCTCAGTCCCAAAAAGTAAGTGCGTCTCATGGTCTTCATTTCGTCCTACCTCGATCTGTACAAACACTTATTACGATGCAGAGTCTCGCTGTTGCGAGAAATGCCTGGTAAAGAACATCAATCGCTAAATCCTACGCCTCGCTGGCAACCCAGTCTGCCTCTCGCCCTTAGCCCCGAAAGCGAGTAGAATCACTCCAGTATGCGAAGCCTCTCTCCAACGAAGCGCTTCCGCCGTGGTCGCCACGACCGTGGCCGCATCCCCTCCTGATCTCCATCTCACTTCAATCTGTTAAGCTGTTCTCCTTCGCCGTGCCGCGAGCCTCGCGCCGCTGCACCGCCTAAACTGGGCCCAACCCTGACGCGGTCCGCCTCTGGAGCATTCGAACCATGAGCACTCAACACCCTGATTCCTTCCACTCCGCCTCCACTCTCACCAGCGGCAACTCAACCGTCCATTACTTCCGCCTCAACGCCCTCGAGTCCGCCGGAGTCAGCCTCACCCGCCTGCCCTTCTCCCTCCGCGTCCTCCTGGAGAACCTCCTCCGCCACGAAGACGGCAGAACCGTCACCGCCGACGACATCCGTTTCCTCGCCTCCTGGGATCCCAAGGCCGAACCCTCCCGCGAGATCGCCTACATGCCTGCCCGCGTCCTCATGCAGGACTTCACCGGCGTCCCGGCCATCGTGGACCTCGCCGCCATGCGCGACGCCATGCGCGTCCTCGGCGGCGATCCCGAGAAGATCAACCCTCTCCAACCCGCCGAGTTGGTCATCGACCACTCCGTCCAGGTAGACGAGTTCGGTACCGTCAACGCCTACGACCTCAACGCTGCCCTGGAGTTCCAGCGCAACCGCGAGCGCTATGCCTTCCTCAAGTGGGGACAAACCGCCTTCAACAACTTCTCCGCCGTTCCTCCCGGCATGGGCATCTGCCATCAGGTCAACCTCGAGTACCTCGCCCGTGTCGTCTTCACCACCACCGCGGACGCTGAAGGCAAGGTCTACGCCTACCCTGACACCCTCGTCGGCACCGACTCCCACACCACCATGGTCAACGGCCTGGGCGTCCTCGGTTGGGGCGTCGGAGGCATCGAAGCCGAGGCCGCCATGCTCGGCCAGCCCGTCTCCATGCTCCTCCCGCAGGTCGTCGGCTACCGCCTCACCGGCAAGCTCAAGGAAGGCACCACCGCCACCGACCTCGTCCTCACCATCACCCAGGCCCTGCGCAAACTCGGCGTCGTCGGCAAGTTCGTCGAGTTCTACGGCCCCGGAATCTCCGAGCTGCCCCTCGCAGATCGCGCCACCATCGCCAACATGGCCCCCGAGTACGGTGCCACCTGCGGCATCTTCCCCGTCGACAAGGAGACCCTCAACTACCTCCGTCTCACCGGCCGCACCGAAGAGCACATTGCCCTCGTCGAGCAGTACTACCGCGAGCAAGGTCTCTTCCACACTCCCGACGCCCCCGAGGCCGAGTACTCCGCGACCCTCTCGCTCGATCTCTCCACCGTCGTCCCCTCGGTCGCCGGTCCCAAGCGCCCCCAGGACCGCGTCCTGCTCACGGACGTCCCTGCCAGCTTCACCCAGCAGCTCCCCGCGCTCCTCGGACCCAACGCCAACAGCGGCGCCGTCCGCCAGATGGTGCGTTGGGAGGGCGAGGGTGGACACGCCAGCCTCTCCGGCGACCTCACCTCCAGCGCAGGCTCCCCGGCTCCCGTCGTCGCAGCGCCCAACGTATCGGTCGTCACCATGCAAGGCGATGGCGGCTCCGTTGCGGTCCTCGAAGCGCCTCCTGTCTCCATCAAGAAGCGTTTCGGCGTCGATCCCGATCCCTACCTCACCCACGGCAGTATCGTCATCGCCGCCATCACCAGTTGCACCAACACCTCAAACCCCTACGTCATGATCGCCGCCGGCCTGCTCGCCAAGAAGGCCGTCGAGAAGGGCCTGCGCACGCCGCCCTGGGTCAAGTCCTCTCTCGCCCCCGGCTCTCGCGTCGTCACCGACTACTACGTCAAGGCCGGCCTCATGAAGTACCTCGACGAGCTCCGCTTCCAGGTCGTCGGCTACGGCTGCACCACCTGCATCGGCAACTCCGGTCCGTTGCCCACCGACGTCAGCAAGTCCATCGAGGACCACGGCCTCGTCGCCGTCTCCGTCCTCTCCGGCAACCGCAACTTCGAGGGCCGCATCTCCCCCGAGGTCCGCGCCAACTACCTCATGAGCCCGCCGCTGGTCGTCGCCTACGCCCTCGCAGGACACATCGGCCACGACTTCGAGAAGGATCCCATTGGCAAGGACAAGGACGGCCATCCGGTCTTCCTCAAGGACATCTGGCCCACCCAGGCAGAGGTCTCCGCCACCGTCGCCAGCTCCATCGACTCTGAGATGTTCCGCCACCAGTACAGCACCGTCTCCGACGGCGACCAGAACTGGCAGCACCTCAAGTTTCCCGAGGGCGACACCTACGGCTGGGAGCCCGGCTCCACCTACATCCGCAAGGCGCCTTACTTCGACGGTATGCCCGCCATTCCAGCACCCGTCGAGGACATCCACGGAGCCCGCATCCTCGCCGTCCTCGGCGACTCCGTCACCACCGACCACATCTCCCCCGCCGGCTCAATCAAGCTCAACGGCCCGGCAGGGAAGTACCTCACCGACCACGGCGTCAAGCCCGCTGACTTTAACAGCTACGGAAGCCGCCGCGGCAACCACGAGGTCATGGTCCGCGGCACCTTCGCCAACGTCCGCCTGCGCAACAAGCTGGCCCCAGGCACGGAAGGCGGCGTAACCCGCCTGCTCCCCGAGGACATCCCAATGTCGATCTACGACGCCT
Organism: Granulicella sp. dw_53; assembly: GCF_018449545.1. Taxonomy (GTDB): domain Bacteria; phylum Acidobacteriota; class Terriglobia; order Terriglobales; family Acidobacteriaceae; genus Edaphobacter. The sequence goes on from NZ_JAAVUR010000007.1 coordinate 337,784, forward strand.
CGGTCGCCTACGCGCAACGCGGCACACCGCTCGCCATCCTGGCCGGCAAGGAGTACGGCTCCGGTTCCAGCCGCGACTGGGCCGCCAAAGGCCCGCGCCTGCTCGGCATCCGCTTCGTCATCGCCGAGAGCTACGAGCGCATCCACCGCTCCAACCTCGTCGGCATGGGCATCCTCCCGCTGCAGTTCCTCTCAGGACAGACGGCAGACTCCCTGCTCCTCACCGGCGAAGAGGTCTTCCGCATCGGTGAAACCCCCGGCGAGCTCAAAGCGATGCTCGACGGAAAGTTCGCCAACGGGAAACTCATCACCGTCTTCGCCGAAGACGACCTCGGCAAGACCAAGGAGTTCTCCGCCACCGTCCGTATCGACACACCGCAGGAGATCCTCTACTACCAGCACGGTGGCATCCTGCAGTACGTCCTCCGTCAGCTCGCCGCAAAATCGTAACCGCATCCATTACAAATAAGAAGCCGCGCTCAACCAGCGCGGCCTTCTTATTTGGTGCATAGCCAAGAGACCTTTAAGCAACGCAACTAACTCTTACCTTCCACAAGAAACTGCTCCAGCTTCCCGTCCGAAGTCGTATAAGTGGTCACAGTCACAGCCGTCCCTCCGCTAAACCCCACCACAAAGCTCCGAAACGTCATTCCACCCCGTAAACTCTCTCCACCCTCCGTCACAGTCTTTACCTCACCCAACGGCGCAAGACTGCTTTGGAAGTCCCCAATCGTCTCCTGCGTGAAGTAGAAGTTGCAATCCGCCGTAAACAGGCCGCGATCGATCTTCCCCTGCTGCAATCCCGTCAGCACAGCCTTCACCTGAGCCTCTGCCTCCGCGTGATCTCCGCTGGCCGCAACCGGAAGCACCAGAGCCGCAATAGCGCGCTGAATCTGCCCCGCCGTGGAACTAGCCTCCTGATTCGTCAGCACCGCCACCGCAACCTTATCGTCCGGATAGACCGCATTCGCCGCCACGAAACCGCCCACCTCTCCCGTATGCGACACCACGCGCCGGCCATTCCTCACTCCCACCGAAACGCCCATCCCATAGCTCGTGCCCGTTCCATCCTTCAGCTTCATCTCCTGCTCGAACGCCGCATATGAGGCTGGCGTCAGCAGCGTCTGATCCATCACGCTAATATCCCAGCGAAGCAGCGTCTCCACCGGCATCGACAGCGCTCCATCCGCGAAGTACCACCCGGGAGCCTCTAGCTTAGTAGGTCGCAGAGGCCCCAAAGCATTCCGCATATAGCCCGAAGGCTCCATGCGCCTCCGGTCCGTATCGAGATTCAGCACCTCCTTCAAGCCAAGCGGCTTTAGCACCCGCGTCTCCAGAAACCGCCAGAAGGGCATCCCACTCGCCTTCTCCACGATCAGTCCCGCCAGCTCGAAGTTGGTATTGCTGTACTGCCACTTCGTCCCCGGATCGAAGTCGAGCGGCTTGCCTGCCCACGTATGCACCAGCTCCAGCGGCTTGATCGCCTTGGTCCAGGCCGGAATCGTATAGTCCTGCGGAGCGTAGTCCTCGTACCCGCTGGTGTGCGTCAGCAAATTCCGTACCGTCACCTCGTTCGCCCGGGTCAGCTCCGGAAACCACTTGCTCACCGGATCGTCCAGCGTCAGCTTGCCGTCTTCAGCCAACAACAACACACACGCCGCCGTGAACTGCTTCGAGATCGATCCGACGGCATAGTGCATCTCCGGCTTGGCCATCAGCTCAGGCGAAAGACGCGCCCGGCCAAACGCCTCCGTATACACCACCCTTCCACCTTGCACGATCCCCACCGACGCGCTCGGCACTCCGGTCTTCTCCATCACCTGCTTCACCGCTGCGTCGACCTTGCCTCGCATCTCGGGAGAGAGCGCCTGCTGCCCCAGCAACTCACTTACAGAAACTCCCAAGAGCAACACAAAGCCCAGAACGAAACCACGACCAACCATGAAAGCTCCTTTAAATCTCAATGGAAGAAGTCTATCGTATCGATCCAAGTTGGATGTCATCATAAAAGCAATGAAATGGGTTACAAATTACCCATGCAGAAACCGAACTCCGGTCAGATCCTCGCACGCTCCCCACAGCCGCGCTGCCGCCGCCCGGTCCAGCGCCTGCGGAGCGACCTTCCCCTCTCCCACATCGCCTCCGCGCATCTCCCGGAAGCCCTGCGGTCCGTAGTAGCCTCCGCCCTTCGCCTCCGGAGCCGTCGCCGCAAACAGCGTCGGCAGCGCCCCCTCCGCATCGGAGTTCAAGAACGCCCCGATCGTCCACGCGAGAGTCCGTTCCGCCACGCCGGCCATCCCCTTGCCCGAACCTATCTTGTACATTCCCGTCTCCGCCGTCCCCGGATGCGCCGCGACACTCGCCACCTTGGAAGACTCCGCCTTCAATCGCCGCTCTAACTCGAAGCTGAACATCAGATTCCCCAGCTTCGATCGCTGGTACACCACCTGGGGATGGTAGCGCTGCGTCGAGTGCAGGTCATCGAAGTCGATCTGTCCTCGCCTGTGACCGCTCGAACTCACCGTCACCACCCGCGTCCTTCCGTCCTCTCCGGCGTTCTGTGCTGTTGCCCGCTCCAACGCCGGCAGCAGCAGTCCCGTCAACGCGAAGTGCCCCAAAACATTGGTGCCGAACTGCATCTCGAACCCGTCCTTTGTCTCCTGCCGTTTGGAAAGCCGCACCCCGGCATTATTAATCAACAGATCCAAAGGAAGCCCCCGATCCACCTCCCGCGCCGCAACCTCCCGGACCGAGGCCAGCGAAGCCAGATCGAGCAGCACCAGCTCCAGCCTTCCACCCGGAGCCTCGGCCAGAATCCGTGAAATCGCGGCCTTTCCCCGCCCTTCGTCCCGGCAAGCCATCACAATCGTCGCGCCCTTCCGTGCCAGCTTCAGCGCCGTGATATACCCAATCCCACTGTTGGCTCCGGTGATCAGAACTCGCCTGCCGGTCTGATCGGGAATCTCTGCTGCTGTCCAATCCGTATACATAGCAGCATTGGATGCTCTACCATACTGAGGGACCCATTCTTATCGAGCTCGGATCTCGTTCCTTTTTCCCGCATCTCCCAGAACGGTCTTTGAAGAATTTCCACTACTTCGTTGTTGAAGCGCTTTTCTGCTGCTAGATGGTAGATTTGCATCAACCTTCTTGGGCCGATGCACCACGAGGTGATGAAGTATCCATGCAACCCCTTGTTCCACTGCTGTTCTTTGTCGCATCTTCTGCCGCCTCTCCCTCCGCCCTTCTCTCGCAGGTGGCGCTGCATCTGTATGCTGTGCCAGCCTCTTCACCTCTTCTTCTACTCACGGCCTTCAGCATCGTCACGGTGCATCACATCGAAGACGCATTCATCGGATTAAGTTGTCTCGCCATCGCGGCCACCCTGGGCTCCTTCCTGGCCACTGCAGGGCGAAATATACCCTTCCGCTGGCCCTTGATCGCTCTCACCTCCTGCACCTCGCTCGCCGGCTTGTGCTGCCTGCTATCCGCCGCCCTTGCCACGGATAAGTACCCGGTCCTCTCGAACCTCGCTCCCCTCTGCGGAGTGGTCCTTACGGTCTTTACCGCCTGCCTGCTGCCCTTTGTGCTGCCCCGCCTTGTATCCCAGGCCCGCGAGCTGGAGTCCGCATCCCTCACCGCCGGCCGCAACGAGACCCGCTTCCTCGCCGCCACACAGAGCACCAGCGACGCGTTCTTCCTGATGGAATCCGTCCGCTCCCCCCAGGGCCACATCCAGGACTTCGTCTTCACCTACCTCAACCCCAACGCCGAAAAGATCCTCGAAAAACCCGGCAGAGAGGTCATCGGCGCGCGCCTCACCCAGATCCTTCCCATGGATCCCCAGGGCCGCCTCTTCGAGCAATACCGCCAGGTCGTCCGCACCGGCAAGCCACTCATTCACGAGTTCCCCCTCATCCAGGCCAATCCTGATGGCGCCTGGATGCGCCATCACGTCGCGAAACTCGACGACGGCCTCGCCGTCACCGCCAGCGACATCACCGAGCGCAAGCGTGCCGAACGGAACGTGCTCCAGTCCTCCCACCACGACCTTCTCACCGGGCTGCCCAACCGCCCCCTCCTGGAGGACCGTCTCCAGCAGGCCATCATCCGCGCCGACCGCTACAAGAACAAGGTCGCCGTCTACCTGGTCAACCTCGACTCCTTCAAGCAGATCAACGAACGCCTCGGACGCGAGCTCGGTGACCAGGTGCTCCTCGCCATCGCTACGCGCCTCCGCAACGCCGTCCGCGCCACAGACTCCGTCATCCGCCTGGGCGGAGACGAGTTCGTCGTCCTCATGCCAGATATGAAGTTGGAGATTGACGTCCGTCGCGCCGCCGCGACCCTCGTCGCCACCCTCCGCGAACCCCTTACCATCGAAGGCGAACCCGGCCGCAAGAGCGATCTCCAGACAGTCCGGCTCTCCTCAAGCCTGGGCGTCACCATCTACCCGGACAGCGGTGCCGATGGCGACGAACTGCTCAAGAACGCTGAAATCGCCATGTACCGCGCAAAATCAGGCGGCAGCAACCAATACGTCCTCTTTAGCCCGGATATAAAAATCGAAGCCGCCCTGGACCCAGCCCCAGCCCCCGACTCTGACCCTCAAACTCCCGAAACCCACCACAGCGCCGACTAGACCGCTCCCTTTAGCACCGCAGCGCAGCCTCAATCCCTGAATTCACCTCAGCCTCTGCGAACTCCGCGGCCACGCGAATCCCGTTCATCACGGCCTTCTCATTCGAAGACCCATGCCCCACGATGCACACTCCCCGCACTCCCAGTAGAGGAGCCCCACCGTACTCGGAGTAGTCCAGCCGCTTCCTGTAATCATTGAAAGCCTTGCGCGACAGCAGCGCCCCCACCTGCGACGTCACCGTAGACTTCAGCGACTCCCGCAGCAGCACGCTGACCAGCTTACCGATGCCCTCCATCGACTTCAGCGCCACGTTCCCCACAAACCCGTCGCACACCACTACATCCGCGTTTCCATTGGTCATGTCGCGCCCTTCGACATTCCCGACGAAGTTGATGATGCCCTTCGAGCCCAACTCCCGCAGCAGCGGCAGCGTATCCCGCGTCAGCGAGTTGCCCTTAGAGTCCTCTTCGCCAATCGAAAGCAGTCCCACCCGGGGCTTCACCACCTTCAGCACATTCTGCGCATACATGTGCCCCATCACCGCAAACTGCACCAGATTGTCCGGGTCGCTGTCCACGTTGGCGCCCACATCCAGCAGCAGGGAAGGGGACCTGTGCACTGTAGGCAGAATCGTCGCCAGGGCCGGTCTCTCCACCCCCGAGAGCATCCCCAGCACCATCTTCGCCGTGGCCATCGCCGCGCCCGTATTTCCGGCCGTAAAAAAGCCCGACGCCCGTCCCTCGCGGACCATCTTCAGCCCCACCCGCATCGACGAGTCGCGCTTGCTGCGCACCGCATGCGCGGCCTTGTCGTCCATGCTGATCCATTCGCTCGCGGGCACCACAAACACGGGCAGGTGCTGCCCACGCAACGCCTGCCGCAGCGCCGGACGAATAATCTCCTCCGGCCCTACCAGGTGAACCCGCACGTCCAGTTGTCGGCACGCAAGTACGGCCCCGCGAACCTCAGGTTCGGGGGCCTTGTCGGAACCCATTGCATCGACCACGATGTCTATTGGCATCAGTCTTCGGGCTCGTTCGTTTCAGTCCGTTGTAAAACTAGCTTGCTTCCTTCACCGCAAGCACGTCGCGGCCCTTGTACGTCCCACACTTGCGGCATGCACGGTGAGGCAGCTTGCGCTCATGGCAGTTCGGGCACTCAGAGAGGCCGGTAGGAGTCAGGAAGTCGTGGCTGCGGCGCTTGGCAGTCCGTTGTTTGGAGTGGCGCCGTTTTGGATTAGGCATTGCAGTGTCCCTTTCAAATCTTCAAAAATCAATCTCGACCAGCTCGGCTCGCTACTGGACCAGCTTATCGGCCAGTCCCGCGAGCGCATTCCATCGCGGATCGGCCGCAGCCTCATCGCAACTGCACTTTGCCACATTCAGATTCTGTCCGCAGCGCGGGCACAGCCCTTTGCAGTCCGGCTTACAGAGAGTACGACTGGGCAGGGAAAGCAACACCTGCTCGCGCACCACATCCTCAAGCAAAAGCCCGCTCTCTCCATAATACCCTATTTCGGTCTCGTCCTCGGTAATCGATCGCTCCCCCGACTCCGCATCCGCGCTCTCCGGACGAAAGATCAGGTCGAACGACCCCGCCAGCGGCAACTCCACCGGATCCACGCACCGCGCACACAGCACCTCGAACTCCCCGTGATACTCCGCACGCACCCGAATATCGTCCACATGCGTGTTCGCGCTTCGGTGTTCCACAATCAGATCGGCCTGCCCCTTCACCGGCAGCGGACCCACCTGCCGAAGATCTGCGGCAAACTCAAGCGTACCCGGGGCAATCGCCTCATCGAACTGCAGCGGTTCATCAACTAGTTGGATCGGAGTAATCAGCACACCCTTTAGATTAAGAGCCGAAACCATACAGGTCAAATGCCAGCCCAATCTGGCTCGAACTCTTTGGGCTCCCAATTTGGCAAATATTCAAACATTCATGCTCTCGGAGAGCAAAGCATCCTCCGACTGTGTTATCCCCGCACACAGGAGTTTCATCTTGAAAAAAACTGCGAGAGTATCTCTGGGCAATAGTGTGGCTTCTTCCCTCGTTTGGGAAGGCTCCATGGGACCATCTTCGAACCGCGTAAAGAGAGGGGGTAGTTCCAGGACTCTTCTCTTAGCCCTAACAATGTGCCTGGGCCTCTCCGGATGTGGAAGCAAGGGGATATCTCCTCTGCCCACATCCCAGGCGCTCGACGCCGGATTGAAAAAGGCCTCGCCGCTGGTTGCTGCTAAGAGTCCCAAGCGCGGCATCGCCTACGATCTCGCGAATCCAGCCGATCTCGCCGTACTCTCTCCCGGCGTAAGCTGGTGGTACAACTGGAGTCCCACTCCCAACCCCGGAGTCCCCACGGACTACACCACGCGTTACGCCATGGACTTCTACCCCATGCTGTGGAACGGGAGTTTCAATGTGGCCAGCGTAGAAGCCTTTCTCAAGGCAAACCCCAACATCAAGTATCTGCTGGTCATGAACGAACCCAACCTGACCGACCAGGCAAATTTAACGCCCCAGGCAGCAGCGGCAATCTGGCCCCAGTACGAGGCCATAGCCGCCGAAGCGGGCGTGCAGATCGTCGGCCCGCAGATGAACTGGGGAACCATGGCAAACTACAACGACCCGGTAGTATGGCTCGACGCCTTTTATGCCGCCTATGAGGCCGCAAATGGCGGTCGTCTACCCCGGATCGACGCCCTCGGCTTCCATTGGTACGACTACGGCCTGGACGGCCAGTTGGATCGCCTCACCAAGTACCAGAAACCATTCTGGGTAACCGAGTTTGCAAACTGGCACAGCCAGAACGACGGCGCACAAATCACGACCCTGGCCGCACAAGAGAAACAGATGACGGAGATGGTCGCGACCTGCGAGTCGCGAAGCGACGTAATCCGCTACGCCTGGTTCACAGGACGTATCAGTCCAGACCCGCACTTCACCAGCCTCTTGGGCGCTCCGGGGCAACTCACACCCCTCGGCACGCTCTACCTCTCCTTACCCTTTTCAACCCCAGCCCAGTAATCCCACCATTCCAACAAGGGCCTCTACCGGTTAGAGGCCCTTGTTCCTCACGGGCGACTTCTACCATGAAACCGCCGAATCCCTGCCAAATCCAGGAGCCGCGTCTCTCGCAATCATCCTCGCCAACGCTCGACGCCCTTGCTCACGATCCCCCGTCACCAAATACGCCAGCACTGCCCCCTGCAACAATTGCAACAACTCCTCCACCGCCGCCCGATCGGGCAGAAAGCTCACCAGCAGCTCAACCCACAGACGCTGTTGCTCCGCGTAGAAAGCCTTTGCCCGCGCCGATCCGCTCCATCCGCGTCGCGACACATCCATCACCAGCAACAGCACCGCGCGAGAAGCCTCCGCCGTCGTCTGATCCCACAAAGCCATCACGACGGAGTGGAACGAAATCCCCGCCGGAAAGAGATCCGCCCGAAACCTCCCCCGCAGCCTCTCCTCCAGCAGTGCCATCGCCCTCTCTTCCAGGCTCTCGCGGTTCCCGAAGTAGTGAATCAGCATCCGTTTGCTGATCCCTACCCTCTTCGCAATCTGGTCCAAACTCACGTCGAAGGTACCGGATTCGACGAACGCAGCAAGGCAACGTTCAGTCAAACCAAGCAAATCGCCTTTTCCCATTTCTTTCATCTTGCCTCTGGATGTACCAGATGGTACAAAGTCTATGTACCACTTGGTACGTCATCCCAACGATAGCAGGAGAGCCCATGAAAGTGCACGAAAAAGCCCTGTTTCTAGCCTTCGGTTTGGCCTTTTGGACTCTCGGAACCCTATGGTTCGAATATCGCGGCCAAATCATCCTCGAGACCACAAAACTCCGCTACTGGCTCAGCTTCTTTCTTACTCCGGTCGTCACCGCCGTCTTCTGCATCCTGATCTTCCGCTGGCGCCATATCCCGACCTCGCAGTGGAGCTCAGCAGCCCTCATGCTCGCCATCCCCGGCATGTTCGGAGAAGCGATCCTGCTCTCACACCTCTCCACCTTCATGCCAGCTCTCCAGCCATCCTCAGGAGGCAAATACGGAGCGATGCTCTTCGCAACCTACGCCATCGTTCTTAGCGCCGCCGAACTGGTCGCCTCCGCCACAAGACCGTAAGCGTTCAACCCCGATGAACCTGCCGCTACACTAAAACCAGATTGCCTAAGGGAGACAGACCTGTGCGCACCGTCCGCGCCACCCAATACATCACAGCCCTGCGCGAGGGCGGCTCCCTCCCCGCGATCGTCGCGGCAGAGGACTCAGGCATGTACGTCCTCAAGTTCCGCGGAGCAGGGCAAGGCCCCCTCGCCCTCGTAGCCGAGCTAGTCGCCGGAGAGATCGGCCGCCGCCTCGGCCTCAGCGTCCCAGAGCTCGTCTTCGTCGAGATCGACGCCGCCTTCGGCCGCAACGAGCCCGACCAGGAGATCCGCGACCTCATCCGCCGCAGCGTCGGCCTCAACCTCGCGCTCGACTACCTCCCCGGCTCGACCATGTTCGACCCCGCCGCCGGCGATCAAGCAGATCCCGCCACCGCCTCGCTGGCCGTCTGGTTCGACGCCTTTGTCAGCAACGTCGACCGCACCCCCCGCAACGCCAACCTCCTCTCCTGGCACCGCCAGCTCTACTTCATCGACCACGGCGCCGCCCTCTACTGGCACCACGACTGGCCCAACGCCCCGCGCAAGATCGAGTCGCCCTTCCCCGAGGTCAACCACCACATCCTGCTCCCCTGGGCCTTGGACCTCGAAGCCGCCGACAAGACTGCCCACCAGCGCCTCAATGCGAACGTCCTTACCGAAGTCCTCGCCCTCGTCCCCGACGCCTGGCTCCTCCGCGAATCCGAAGCCGAAGCCGACTCCGAAACCCCCGCCGCCCGACGCGAAGCCTACGTCCAGCTCCTCACCCGCCGTCTCAACGCGTCATCCAGCTTCGTCCAGGAGGCCCTCCGTGCCCGTGCCGAACTCGTTTGATTACGCGGTCGTCCGCGTGGTGCCCCGCGTCGAGCGCGCGGAGTTCATCAACGCCGGCATCATCGTCTTCTGCCTCCAGCAGCGCTTCCTCGAAGCCCGCGTTCAGGTAGAGGAGTCGCGCCTCCAGGCGCTCTGGCCCGGCATCGACATCGAGCTCGTCCGCCAGCACCTCGAAGCCATCCCCCGCATCGCCGCCGGGGACCCCACCGCCGGCCCCATCGCCCGCCTCAGCCAGCGTGAGCGCTTCCACTGGCTCGTCTCCCCCCGCAGCACCATCATCCAGGTCTCACCCGTCCACAGCGGCCTCTGCGACCACCCGGACCAACTCATGGATCAACTAGCAGCTCGCCTCCTGCACCCATAGACATTCGCTAAACCCATAGACATTCGATGGAATAAAAACCCATCCGACGTGTCTCAGCAATACCTTCCGCTAAAGCCCATCGGAACAGACCGCCTCAAGCGAGCGCTTCGACACGGAACTGCGCCATAAGCTCTGCGAGTCTCCAACAGCCTGTGACGCAGGCATACGAGCGTCAGGCCAATCCGGAAGGAAGAAGAGGGAACAGGATCGATGCGTAACTTGAGCGGCGCCGTCGCGGTCATCACTGGGGCGGCATCAGGAATTGGCCGTGCCCTGGCCGTGGAGTTATCTGCAGCGGGCGCTCAACTAGCACTGGCGGACGTCGACGCCATCGGACTCGAAGAGACCAGCCACCTCTGCGACACCGCAGGCAAGACCTACGCAGTCGACGTCTCCGACGCAACCGCCATGGAGCACTTCGCCAACCAGGTCGAGAAGGACTTCGGCAAGGTCAGCCTCCTCGTCAATAACGCCGGAGTAGCCTTACGCGGCACCTTCGCCCAGACCTCCCTCGAAGACATGGACTGGCTCATGAACATTAATTTCTGGGGAAATGTTTTCGGGTGCCGGTTCTTTCTTCCCGCCCTGCTTCGCCAGCCCGAAGCGCACATCGTCAACATGTCCAGCGTCTTCGGCTTGGTAGGACTACCCGGACAAGCAGCCTACGCCGCCAGCAAGTTTGCGGTTCGTGGATTCACCGAGGTGCTCCGCCACGAACTGAGGTCGACCAAGGTAAACGTGACCAGCATTCATCCCGGCGGAGTCCGCACCTCGATCGCTGCGAACGCCCGGCCTGGACTTACAGTTAAGTCCTCCGCCGAGGAGGCCGACGTAAGCTTCAGAAAGTTTGCAAAAACCACACCCGAAGTAGCCGCCCGAGCCATCCTCCGTGGCATCTTGAAAAACAAACCAAGAGTCGTCATCGGATCTGACGCATTCGCCTTCGACGCTCTGCAGCGCCTCATGCCAGCGGCAGCCAGCAAAATCATCGTCTCGATCTGGGACAGAATGTCCTAGCCCTTCAGCAGGTTGCAAACTGCCTCACCCCTGGCTCGCCCTCACCTGGAACAACCGAATCCCCGCCACCCCTGCAGCCCCCACCGCCACGCACTCCGGAGCCCGCTCCAGACTCACCCCTCCCAAGGCCAGCACCGGACCCCCGCCAGCCGCCTCACAGGCCTCCCGCAGCCCCGCCAGCCCCACCCCAGGCACGACCTCCACCCCATCCACCACCTTGCCGAACACCGGCCCAAACAGAATCGCCTCCACCCCCCACCCCGAAGCCTGAGCCACCTCCGCAACGCTATGGCACGAGACGCTCACCATCGTTCCCGAATACACCCGCCGCACCTGCTCCGGCCTCAACTCCCCCGCCGCTCCCGTCAGGTGCACGCCATCCGCTCCCGCCGCCGCCGCCACATCAAGCCGCGAGTTCACCAGCACCCGGGTTCGTCCCTCAGCCTCTCGCACCGCCTCTAACATCCGTCGTACCAACGCCGTCAGCTCCCCAGCCTCCAGATCCTTCTCCCGCACCTGGATAAAATCCACTCCCTCAGCCGCCCGTCGGCGCGCCTCATCTACCAGAGAATCCAGCCGATAAGTGGAACTACCACCGTACAGAGAGCGATCCGTGATGGCATAGCGCAGCATGCTCTCAGTGTAGGGCTGACCCCCCTGTCTGTGGTACTTTCTAGGCATAGGCAGCATGTCCAACCCGTTCCGCATTGGCCCCGCCGCAGACGTGCTCCCGGGCCCACCAACCGCCCCAAAACCCACCGCCAGCACGTCACGGCGTATGAGCTTGTCTCTATGAGTAGTGTGTACGATCTGATCGTCATCGGCTCCGGCCCCGCCGGACAGCGCGCCGCAATCTACGGCGCAAAGCTCGGTAAAAAAGTAGCTCTCGTCGAGATGCGCGAAGTGGTCGGAGGAGCCTGCATCAACACCGGCACCATCCCCTCCAAGACCATGCGCGAGGCCGTCCTCCATCTCTCCGGCTACAACTACAAGTCCATCTATGGCATGAACTACCGGGTCAAGGAACGCATCACCATGGCGGACCTCGCCTTCCGCGTTCAGCACGTCATCAAAACAGAAATTGATGTCACCGAGGCCCAGCTCTCCCGCAACAACATCGAGATGCTCGTCGGCGTCGCCTCCTTCGAGGACGCGACCCACCTCAAGGTCACCAACTCCAAGGGTTCGACCATCTACGAGGCCAAGAGCATCCTCATCGCCACCGGCACCAAGCCCGCGGCCTCCACCAAGGTTCCCATCAACGGTCGCAGCATCATCAACTCCGACCTCGTCCTCGATCTGCCCGCCCTCCCCAAGACCCTCATCGTCGTCGGCGGAGGCGTCATCGGCGTCGAGTACACCTGCATGTTCTCCGCGCTCGGCGTCCGCGTCACCCTCATCGAGCGCCGTCCCCGCCTCCTCGAGTTCGCGGACCAGGAGATCGTCGAGGCCCTCAGCTACCACCTACGCGACTCCCGCGTCACCATGCGCCTCAACGAAGAGGTGGAGTCCGTAGAAGAGATGCCTGACGGCACCGTCGTCGCTAACCTCGAATCCAAGAAGAAGGTCCAGGGCGACGCCCTCCTCTACGCCGTAGGCCGCCAGGGCAACGTAGACGAGCTCAACCTCGCCGCCGTCGGAGTCGAATCCGACTCACGCGGGCGCATCCCCGTCGACAAGGACTTCCGCACCAAGGTTCCCAACATCTACGCCGTCGGCGACGTCATCGGCTTCCCGTCTCTCGCCTCCGTCTCCATGGAGCAGGGCCGCATCGCCGCCGCCCGCGCCTTCGGCGACGACACCATCCTCTCCAACCCCAGCTTCTACCCCTACGGCATCTACACCATCCCCGAGATCAGCTTCATCGGCAAGACCGAGGAGCAGCTCACCGAGGAAGACGTCCCCTACGAGGTCGGCGTCGCCTACTACCGCGAGATCGCCCGCGGCCAGATCCGTGGCGACACCACCGGACGCCTCAAGATCATCTTCCACCGCATGACCCACGCCATCCTCGGAGTTCACATCATCGGCGAGGGCGCCAGCGAACTTCTCCACATCGGACAGGCCGTCATGGCACTGGGCGGAAAGCTTGATTATTTCGTCGATACCGTCTTCAACTACCCAACTCTCGCTGAATGTTATAAAGTGGCGGCTTTCAACGGGTTGAATCGTCTAAGTAAGTTCGAATAAGATTCGCCTCTGCGGATAGCGTTCGAAGGACACCCGAAACAAGCAGAGTCAAGGCGGATAGCAACATGGCAAAGACCATAGGCGTAACAGTCTCGGAGCGTATTCAAGCGGGCCTCGTCGTAGATCACAGGATCGTGGGCCCCCTGCACATCTTTCCTGCAAACTACGATCCCGACTCTGAGGACGAGCAGGACGCCCTCGTAGAACTCCCCACCGAAGGCCTCGTCCGCACCATCTGCGATCAGATCGTCGGAGCAGCCCAAGGAGCCACCGACATCCAGGCCATCGGAGTCGCCCTCCCCGGCCTCGTCCGCAACGGCGTCGTCGAAGAGGCTCCCAACCTTCCCCAGCTCAAAGGCTCCCGCATCTTCGAGCTCCTCCGCAACGAGCTCGCCACCCGCGACATCCAGGCCCCCGTCACCGTCCTCAACGATGCCGACGGCTGTGCCGCCGGCCTCGCCTCCCTCCACGGCAGGCTCGACAGCGTCGTCCGCGTCTGGACCCTAGGCATCGGCATTGGCTACGGTCGATATCCCTTCGCCGAAGGCGTCTGGGAGGGCGGCCACACCGTCGTCTCCCTCGACGACAAGGAGCGCTACTGCGGCTGCGGAGGCCGAGGCCACATGGAAGGCATCATGGGCCACCGCGCCATGCGCCTCCGCTTCCTCGACATGGAGCCCGAAGAGGTCTTCGAAGCCGCCAAACTCGATCCCTCCACCGGCCACTGCGCCGACCACCGCTGCCTCGAGTTCAAGCGCCTCTGGCACAAAGCCCTGGCCGCCGGAACCGCCAGCGCCATCCACATCGGCGGCGCCGGAAAATTCTTCCTCACCGGCTTCAACGTCCGCTTCGTCGACCTCCCCATGCTCAAGGACTACCTCCAGCAAATGGTCAAGATGAGCCCCCTCCAGAGCTACTCCATGGAGATCGTCAACGACGACGCCCAAACCCGAGTCATAGGAGCCGCCGTCACCGCCGAACAAGCCGCCGGCCTCTAACCCAGCCTCAACACCTCATGGTGCTGTTGTCGTTGCTCTTGCCGTTGCTGTTGTTGTTCGCCGTTGCTGTTGTTGTTGCCGTTGCTTGTTCTTTCTAGCCCCATAAACAAAATTGTCATCCTGAGCGAAGGTACTCACAGCCTCACCGTGAGTACCGCAGTCGAAGGACCCGCGGTTGCACTTGCCGTTGTTGTTGCACTTGCCGTTGCTCGCCCTTACTCACTCCCTGGCAATCTCACAAGCATGATCCTGCAAACTCTCCCCACCCCCACTATTTCCTCCCACTCCCCCCCGCCCCACCAACACATCGAAACCCTCCTTACCCAAAGGCAAATTAGCGCCCGTAATCACCACCGTCTCCTGGTCCATCCCCTCCCCCGGAGGCAGTTGCTTCTCCACCAGCTCAAAGACGTTATCGTCATGAAGCTCGTCTCGACTCAAAGTCCTCGCCCGATAAGCAGCGCCATTGACCGTCAGATCCGACCATGCCTCGCTCAGATGCACCTGCTCCGCATGAAGCTGATTGTGCACATCGACGCGAACGCAATCCACATGGATATGAAGCTGGTCCTGGCTCCGCGCATCCTTCGAGTTGATCGCCAGGGCAAGCTCATCCCGCCGCAACATCCGTGGAGCCCGTTGCTGCACATAGAGGTTGGCATCCCAGGCTGCCTGCCAATAGTTCGGAGCATTGGGTCGCAGAATCTGCGGGTCCTCTATCCCAGTCACACGCGTCGTAGGAATCAGCAGAACCTGCGTCTTCCCCCTCTTGTCCTTGAACACCGCCCACCCATCCTTCAGATCCACCGCCGAACAAGGCGTGGGCTTGCCATGCGCCTGTTCCTCCTTCACACAACCATCATGGACAATGGCCCAAAGAGCATTAGGGTCAGTCTTCAAAGCTTGATATAACCCAAACCCACCCGCAGCAACCGCGATTACAACAAGAACTACAATCCACTTCTTCATCTCTGCATGGCCCCGTATAAGTGAATAGAGCTGGCAAATGAAAGAACACCTCTAGCCTTTGCAAAGACCCACCAAACGGCTCGCAAAACGATGCCCACTTATTTGTCTAGCTTCACAAGCACAAAACACACGGTCCTACCCTTTATTCCGATTCGCATCCTGCACCTGTTCCTCGGCAGAGAGGGTTTATCCAAACTCATCGCTGGCAAACCGGACAATAGTGCGTCCCCCGCCCACCCACCACAATCTTCTTGATCGGCCCCCCACAAACCTTGCAAGCCTCCCCACCCCGCCCATATACCTGATGCTCAATCTGGAAGTACCCACTCATCCCCTCCGCATCCACATAGTCCGAGACAGAAGACCCACCCAGCTTGATCGCCCGCGCCAACACCTTCTGCAGCGCCACGCGCAGCCTCGCCAACTCCGCCTTGGTCAGCTTTCCCGCCTGCCGCGTCGGTCGAATCCCCGCCCGAAACAGACTCTCATCCGCATAGATATTCCCTACCCCATGCAACAAGCTCTGGTTCAGCAACGCAGCCTTGATGGCGATCTTCCGCCCCTTGAACAGCGCAGCAAACTCCTCCACCCCAATCGTCGTAGGCTCCACCCCCGGCCCCGCATACGCCTCCTGCACCACGCTCAACCGCCCAAACCGCCGCGGGTCCACAAACCGCACCTCGCGCCCATCCTCCAACGCCAGCACCGCATGCGTATGCGCCGGCAAAGGAACATCCCCCTCCGACACCAACAGCCGCCCCGTCATCCCCAGGTGCACCAGAAACTCCGCCGGCACCGGAGCCGCGCCCCCATCCCCATCCCGCTCCAGCGTCATCACAATCGTCTTGCCCACCCGCCTCACCCCATCGATCACCGACCCCGTCAGCACCTCCTCAATCTCCGCCTCCGGACTCTTGAACGTCTGCGGCTTCCCACTCGTCCACACCGACACGATCCGATGCCCCCGCACCCGCTCGTTCACCCCATTCGCAATCGTCTCAACCTCTGGCAGCTCTGGCATCGCATCCCCTCACTCACCCAACTTGAACAGCCTCTTATCGTAGGCGATACTCCGCACCCATTCCACCTCCAGCGCAGCCGCCCCGGCATGCAGCGGATTCAGTAGATAATTCCACGACTCAGGCGAGGGAACCGAAGGCACCCGCAGCAGCGCCGACTCCCCCGACCCCAACCACCCATCCCCCAACGCCCGCGTAGCCGCCAAAGTCATGGATTGCACCTCCGCAACCCCGTCGACGCCTTTAGCCACCACGCCCTCCGGAGCCTTCACCTTCATCAACTGAAACCCCACAGGAAACAGCCTCGGATCGCCCCGCAGATTCACCAGCGTCTCCACCAGCGCCACCGCCGGATGCTCCGACAGATAAACAATCCGCCTCCCCCGCGCAGCCGTATGCCACCGCCCATCCGACCGCTCCCCACCCAACCCCGAAAGATCCCGATGATTACTAATACGCCACAAAAACATCCCACTCCCCTTCACCAGCAAACATCACCCAGCACCATGCGGGTACCCTTCCCCAGCCAGAACGGAGCAGCACCATGCGGGTGCCCCCACCCTTTTTGCAGTCTCATCGCAAATAGGGTGGGGTATCGGGCGAAAGCCCGACCGCACTCCTTCCACAACCACCACCGCCGCCAACCACAATACTCTCAAAGCCTCCACCAATCCCCAAACTCAACAGCGTAGTGACCCGCGACGGAACCATCCTCCCACCCAAAAAAATCGATCCGACCCAGAGGCATCTCCCTCAAATGGCATGGATCAACAAGAGCCCAACGACAAGCATCACCGCGCAGGTGAGGCCATGAATGGAGATCGCCTTCAACTTCGACCCGCCCGACCCCAAAACGACCGACATATCCCCAAAAGGGATGATGGCCAAGGCAAGTAGAGCGATGCCTAGCGAACGCTTGTCCACGGTCAGCATCAGGATCAGCACGGCCAATCCACATCCGACGTCCCGAACTCCCTTAAGACGGAGCCAGGCACGAGTGTCAGCATCGGGTGAAGGCAGTCTCAGACCAAAAGTTCCTACCATCCGTTGAGGAGATACAAGATACAAACAACCGATCACACTGACCGCCACAGCGATCAGAGCAGCTACGGAAAGCGAAATGACATTTTGCATAAAAGTATTTTCTCCTAGAAAATCTAGCAACGCTAGATATGACGGGGAGACATTCGGAAAAGATTCACTATTCGTCAAAAAATCTAGCAATGCTATAATTTTTAGCAATGAAAACACCGCCACCAGCGAACCGAATTGCAGAACGAAAACTGCGCGACAAACAGACCCGCCGGGCACAGATCATCACTGCCGCAAGGCAAATCGCGGAGATCGAAGGGTGGTCCAACGTAACCGTTCGGCGGCTGGCCGACGAAATCTCCTACAGCCAACCCGTCTTGTACGCCCACTTTGAAAACCGCGAAGGCATCCTTGCCGCGGTCGCGATCGAGGGCTTCCAGGAGCTGGGCCTGGCGTTGGAGAAGGCACGGAAGCGTGTGAAGCGTGGAAGCACGGTCGAATCGGTCGCGGCCGCATATCTGGAGTTCGCCGCGTCTTCCCCAGCCATGTATGAAGCGATGTTTTCGCTCACCCTGACCGTACCATTCGATAACGCTGCTACTCCCCCAGAGCTGCGATTCGCGTTCTCCCAATTCCTGGAGTTGTTTCAGGGACAGAGCTTGAAGCCAGAGGTTCTATCGGAACTGTTTTGGGCGAATCTACACGGCATCGCCGAGCTAACCAGAACCAAGCGATTTCCACCCAGCCGCCAGAAAGAGCGCGTGAGGACGCTCGTCGACCTCTTCACTCTCCCCAGATGAAACGTTACAGGCGGTGAGAACGCGATGACTTGAAACGTGCTTTGACCTGTTCTCGTAAATTGAGAGCGCTGATCAGTCAACGTAAGCCGGACTCGGTTTTATCAATCTTGCTGTGGCAAACAGGAGTAGCTCCCGAATGCATTCAGACAATCACCGCAGTCTAAGAACTGCGCGGCGTGACCCGCTATAGCCGCTTGAATTTCCGCAGCATGCCGTCCGGCTGCGGCTCGAACCCGAGAGAGTTATAGAGAGCACGTCCGTCATTCGACGCGGCCAGCGTGACCTGGTCTATCCTGGACTCCTGACACCAGCGCAGCATCTCGTTCAGAAGAGAGCGCGCCACGCCTCGTTTGCGATGCTCCGCATGGGTGTAGACGTTCGCTATATGGGCGGCTCTGCCTACCCGGAAAGCGCCAGGCAAAGGTCCAATCTCAGAGAGATGAAGGCCACCTCCGGCAACTATTTGGCCGTTCCGTTCCACCACCCAGGCCTTATATAGATCACGTTTCATAACATCTACGAACCACGGCGCAGACGCGGCGATGAGCTTTTCGGCATCGTCCCTGTCTACCAGTCCCATATCCAAGAACATTAGGCCTCGGTGCCTGGCGATCTCACCGGCATCGGCGACATCAGCCGTCCTCAGAACGTACGAACTTTCCATACCTTATTATGCGCATGAGCTATGCGGCGCCCCGAATTGTTCTTAC
>NZ_JAAVUR010000008.1 GCF_018449545.1 Granulicella sp. dw_53
ACAATGACGATGGCAGGCCAGCCTGCCGGCGCTGATTGAATGTCGAACCGGGGTCCTGAATGAGTTCGACGATGGACCCTGGCGACGCCATGTATCACCTGATCTTTGAGAGCGTTCGAGGCGACAGAGCTTCCATGGCGGACAATGCCATGAGGGAAGCGATCTCGCCTGGGTTGGTCCAGGACTGGACCGTCGCACAATTTTTGTGGATGTCTTCGTCTTCCAGGAGGCTTCTTAGAGAGGGCAGCATCTTCGAGGCGATTTGCTTCGAGTCGATCTGGAGGCCGCACCTCAGGCGTTCCACGCGTTCGGCGTTGTCGAATTGATCGAATGCAAATGGTGTGACGAGTTGAGGTGTGCCGGACGCAAAGGCCTGAGAGACTGTGCCGATGCCGCCGTGATGCACCAGGGCTTTGACGCGAGGAAGCAACTTGCTTAAGGGCACATAGGGACGGGCTATCACGTTCGGCGTCAGGGTTGGTAGTGTCTTTCCATCGCTGGCCAAGAAGATGCCCCGCTGGCCGAGTGCGTCCAATGCGTTTGCCGCCGCAGTGTAGTAGGACAGCCCATCCACTAGAGTTGAACCGGGAGTGAAGGCGACCGGGGGTGGGCCGTCGGCCAAGAAGTTCTCCAACTCAGCGTCGATCTGACGAAGACCCGACTGGTCGAAGAGAGGGAAGCCGGTCAATGTGAAGTTTGCAGGCCAATCCGTCTGGATTGGGGCGAACCATGCAGGAAAGAGTCCGAGCACTCCCTGGGGCGAATATACCCAATTGCTCATAATTCGTTTCACGGGCGATAGCCCAAGTTCGGCGCGAAAGCGATTGATATCGGCACCCATGATTCGATCTATGAGGCCTCGCTCGAGCGCCCATAGCCAGGCCACTCGCAGGAGGTAGGGCAACGTTCGCGGTATCGTTAAATGCTTGTCGATGGGAGGTTCTTTTGCGGAGGGGAAGGTGGATGGGGTTACTTGCAGAGTAAGGAGTGGGACGCCGTACTTCTCCTGAAACAACCTTGCACCGAAGGCGATGGTATGGCACGCGATCACGGTGTCGTCCTCTACTTCGGATTGCAGAATCTCGAATACGGCCCGAATGGTGGGGGCCAGTTGCGTCCATATCTCTTTGAACGGAGTGCGTGGGTTCCAGAGCTCCGGGTTACCTACTGCGTCCCGATATCCCTTGTCCGTTCCCAGTGGCAGGAATCGCAGTCCGCAACGTTCGACTGCATGGGCAAATGGCGGATGCGTGCAAAACGATACTCTGTGCCCGTGTCTCGCAAATGTACGGCTTAGACCGAGCAAGGGATTTATATCTCCTGCCGTACCGATCGCAACAACAATAATGTGCAAGCGTCTCTCCTGTTGTGATGCCTATCGGGAAACACAACAGGGATCGCTTTATTCACGAGAGGTCCGGCGTTGCCGATCTTTGGGATTAACTACGCAGGTTATGAGGGAATAACCCTAGCTTGTAGGGTGTCTTCTTCAGGAAGCTCGTTCCAACGAGCGTGCGCGATCCTCCGATTGAGAAGAAAAGAAGAATGCCTGAATCTAAGACTCGATCCCCGCGGTTCAAATCGCTCTCCGTCGCGAAACTCAGCAATATTCCCTGGCTTGGCCGAACGCGGGTCATGGCTCGATTTCAGCAGATGAAGACTAGACTGGAACCCGATGCGGACCGGCCGATGCTGTATAGGTTTCTGACGCAGGGGGTGCACCTGATTCCTTACGGCTGGGACTACCTGAAGGGGATATGGCATGGGAAACATAAGCCGTATCCGACCTATCTGGCGGATGGGAGAGATGGCGTTTACCCGCTTCGAGCCGCTGATGGAGGAGAGGTCATCAAGATTTCGATTGCCGGGGACTGGGGTACAGGGTCCAACGAGTCTTATAAGGTGGCGGAGAAGA
Organism: Granulicella sp. dw_53; assembly: GCF_018449545.1. GTDB lineage: Bacteria > Acidobacteriota > Terriglobia > Terriglobales > Acidobacteriaceae > Edaphobacter. The sequence goes on from NZ_JAAVUR010000008.1 coordinate 1,916, forward strand.
TGTCGGCTTGTAAGGCGGATTACACAATCCATCTCGGCGATATCTACTACGTGGGAGATGACAGCGAGGTGAAGGAGAACTTTCTTGGCCAGATGACAGACAAGTACACGCCTGTGTCTTTTCCTAAGGGCTCTGTCGGTACGTTCGCGATGTTGGGGAACCATGAGATGTATGGAGGTGGCGCTCCTTACTTCGGAGAGATGTTGTCGTACTGTGAGACGGGGGCGGGTGGGAGCCAGAAGGCTAGTTTCTTTTGCCTGGAGACGTCCGCGTGGCGCATTCTCGGGCTCGACACAGGGTATAACTCTTTCGGTTTTCCTATCCTTGGGGAGATCCCCGACGTTCTCCCCAAGGACCCCTTCTTCAGGGTGGATTGTCATCTTCCGGATGAGTTGATCGATTGGCTTCGGACGAATGTCAGGCCGCAGGAAGATAAGAAGCCGACTTTGTTGTTGTCGCACCATCAGTACTTCAGCGCATTTCCGGACGCGGCGTTTACACGCCCGGCGGAGCAGCTCCAGGAGTTCTTCGCAGGGCAAGAGGTGGTCTGGATATGGGGCCATGAGCATCGGCTTGCCATCTACGACGTCTTTTCTCCCGATGGGAGCATTCGGTGCTATGGCCGGTGCGTGGGCAACGGAGGAATGCCGGTCGAGTGTGGTACGCCGGATCCGGAGAAGGCTCCGATTACGTTTTACGATTCGAGGTGCGACTATCCGATCGGGGATGGAAGCAATGGCGGGTGGAATGGCTTTTTAAACCTGACACTCGATGGTCCGACGATGACGTTGGACTATCGGGACCTAGAGAACCGGCAACTTTTTCTCGAGACGTTTGTTGGGAGCTCGGATGGCAGTCTTCGATACTCGTATCAGACGCCGGTTCCGGTATTGAAGCGGGTTTTCCCCTAATCGCCGGCTTTGTCGGGAGTGTTCTCGCCGAGGTACTCGCGGATGAAGGGGTCGGTGGAGTGGACGAGATCGAGCGTTGAGCCGTCGAAGACGACGTTGCCTTCGTTGAGGACGAGGAAGCGGGTACTGTCGTCGATGCCGTTGTTGGGGATGCGCTCCATCTTGCCGGCGGCCTGGTCGAAGTGGTGGGTGGCGAGGGTGAAGGCGTCCTGCAGGCGGTGGGTGATGAGCAGCGAGGTGGTGTGGGAGACGTCGCGCTGTTTGACGACCAGTTCGACGATAGTGGTCGAGGTGATGGGGTCGAGGCCGCCGGTGGGGGAGTCGTAGAGGATGAGATCAGGGCCGGTGATGATGGCGCGGGCGATGGAGACGCGCCGGCGCATTCCGCCGGAGAGTTCGGAGGGGAACTTGTCGATGGCGTTGGCCAGATCGACGAAGTTGAGCACCTCTTCGACGCGTTTGTGGGATTCGTCTTCGGGGATGAGTTCTTCGTGGAGACGGTAGGCTACGTTGTCTTCGACAGAGAGGGAGTCGAAGAGGGCCGATTCCTGGAAGACCATGCCGATGCGGGCGCGGAGCTTGAAGAGGTCTACCTCGCGCATGGCGGTGACGTCTTCGCCGAAGACGCGGATGGTTCCGGAGTCGGGCTTGATGAGGCCGTTGGCGAGCTTCATGAGGACGGACTTGCCGCAGCCGGCGGGGCCGAGGATGATGCGGGTTTCGGCGGGGTGGACGATGAAGGAGATGTCCTTGAGGACGACCTTGTCGTCGAAGGAGATGGAGACGTTCTCGAAGGAGACTACGGGGTCCGTGATTTCGGGTTTTGTCTGGCTGGCGTCGGTTTGGAGTTCGGACTCGGGCATGGTCAAGGGTTACCTGCCGAAGATGCCGATCATGAGCCGGCTGATGAGGAAGTCGACCACGATGATGAAGACGGAGGAGACGACGACGGCCTGGGTGGTGGCGCGCCCTACTCCCTGGGTTCCGCCCTTGGTGTTCATGCCGAAGTAGCAGCCGACGCTGGCGATGATGAAGCCGAAGAAGAGGGGTTTGGTGAGGCCCTGGACGACGTCGGCGTAGACGAGCGCGCGGTAGGAGTTGTGGAAGTAGGTCGAGGCGTTGAGGCCGAGGAGGGCGACGCTGACCAGGGCTCCACCGGCGATGCCCACGGCGTCGGACATGATGGTCAGGAAGAAGAGCATGAAGATGGTGGCGCTGAGGCGCGGAGTGACGAGCTTGCGGACGGGGTCGGTGCCGAGGGCGCGCATGGCGTCGATCTGCTCGGTGACCTTCATGGAGCCGAGCTCGGAGGCCATGCCGGAGGCGTTGCGGCCGGAGACCATGAGGCCGGTGAGGACGGGACCGAGCTCCTTGACCATGGAGAGGGCGACGAGGTTGCCGGTCATGCTGACGGCGCCGAACTCCTGCAGGGAGGTGGAGGACTGGAGGGCAAGGACGCACCCGGTAAAGAAACCGGTGAGGACGACGATGGGCAGGGAGCCGAAGCCGATGGAGTCCATCTGGGTGAAGATATCGGCCCAGTAACGGGGGCTGGAAAAAAGATTCGCGAAGGCGCGACCGGCGAGGACTGAGTAATCCTGGATGGCCGCGACTTTCTGCTTGGCGAAGATCTCTGGAGAGACGAAGGACATTGGTTATCTGGCTCAATGTATCAGATGCGGGGTGGGGGCAACCGACTGTATCAAGTTTTGATTGGACTTGTGAGCAGTTTGGGGAGGGATTGAAGGTGCGGTGAGGGGGCAGGAATGAGAAGATAGAGGGGATGACTCAAAGGATGATGGCGGCGGTGCTGCACGGCAAGGAAGACCTACGATTGGAGCAGGTGCCGATTCCGCATGCTTGCGCAGGGGAGCTCGTGGTCCGTGTAGGGGTAGCGCTGACGTGCGGGACCGATCTGAAGGTGTATCGCAGGGGATATCACGCCATGATGCTGAAGCCTCCGATGCCGTTTGGCCATGAATTAGCCGGGACGGTGGTGGAGGTTGGAGCAGGGGTGACCGCGTTCAAGGCAGGGGATCGGGTGGTGGCTCTGAACTCCGCTCCCTGCGACGTGTGTTTTTTTTGCAGGCATGGACAGCAGAACCTTTGTGAGGACCTGATCTTCAACAATGGGGCTTATGCGGAGTTTATACGGATTCCGGCGAGGATTGTGGAGAAGAATACGCTGCTGATCCCGGATGGGGTTCCGTTCGAGCATGCGGCTCTGACGGAGCCGCTGGCTTGCGTGGTGCGGGGGATGGAGGAGAGCGGAGCGCAGGCGGGAAGCTCGATGATCGTGATTGGGGCGGGACCGATTGGGGTGATGTTCATGCAGGTGGCCGCTTTGAGTGGGGTGCATGTGATCGCCGTGGTGAAGCGAGACGACCAGGTGGAGACGGCGAGGCTGTTTGGAGCGGAGCAGGTGGTGCAGATCGGCGAGGGTGTCGATGTGGTGGAGGCGGCCAGGGCGCTGACGCCGGAGGGGCGTGGGGCGGATGTAGTGATCGAGGCGGTGGCGACTCCGATGACCTGGGAGTGGGCGGTGGATATGGTGCGGAAGGGCGGGGTGGTGAACTTCTTTGGCGGTCCGCCGAGCGGGACGAGGGTGGAGCTGGATACGAACCGGCTGCACTATGGCGAGATTACGTTGAAGGCGAGCTTTCATCACACTCCGGCGACCTGCAGGACGGCGTTTGAGCTGATCGCCAGTGGCCGCTTCAAGAGCGCGGAGGCGATTACAGGGCGTGTAGGGCTGGAGGAGGTTCCGGCGATCTTCGACCGAATGCTGGACCGGGCGACGAGTGGCCGGGAGATCAAGACGGCGGTATTTCCGGGTGGCGTGCCGCGATGACGGGGAGCGTTGCGATGCGTGATTCGTTCGAGAACGTTCCAGCGGAGCCCCAGAGAGTGGAGGAGAGGCCGACGCTGGAGGAGGCGCGGGCCTGGTGTCGGGAGTTGACGAGTTCCCCTTCTGAGAACTTTCGGGTGGCTCTGTTTTTTCTGCCGAAGAGGTTGAGAACGCACTTCGAGTGCCTGTACGCGTACCGCCGGGTGTTGGCTGACCTGGTGGGGGAGACGGCTGATCCGCAGGCGGCGTTGCGGGTGCTGCGTTCGTGGCAGGGGATGCTGGATGAGTGCTATGACGCTCCGGAGCGGTCGATGCATCCGGTGTTCGTGGCGCTGCGGGAGACGATTGTGGAGTTCGATCTACCTCGGATACTCTTCCTGGATCTGGTGCGGGGGTTTCAGTTGGACGAGGTGAGGCCGGTTTGCCAGACATGGGAGGAATTGTTGGAGTATTCGCATCATTCGGCGAATTCTGTAGGCCGGTTAGTGTTATTGCTATGCGGGTATCGGGAGGAGGAGCTGGCGCTGCTATCGGACAAGTTTTGTACGGCTCTGCAACTGGCGAACCTCTGGCAGGATGTGGTGGAGGATGCGGAGCGCGGGCGGCGGTATATTCCGGAGGAGTCGCTGGTGAGGTTTGGGGTGGATGAGGGGCAGATTGAAGGTCGAGTGTTTACGCTGGAGTTTCGGGCGATGATGCAGGAGCTGGTGACGAGGACGAGGGCGATGCTGTTAGAGGGCGGAGCGATCAGCGGACGGGTGGATCCAGAGTTGGCGGTGACGTTGGATCTGTTTCGCAAGGGTGGCGAGGCGATTCTGGATGAGATCGTGGCGCAGGATTACGATGTGCTGCGTGGGCGCCCGGTAGTGACGAAGGTGAAGAAGTTGTCGCTGCTGGCCGGAGCGCTGATGTCCAAGGCGCGGATGGGGTTTTCACGGTGACGGTAGCAGAGGCTTATTTGGAGTGCCGCGTGATCGCGCGGCGTGAGGCAAAGAATTTTTACTACTCGTTTCGGGTGTTGCCTCGACATAAGAGCGATGCCATGTGCGCGATGTACGCGTTCATGCGGCGGGCGGACGATATCGCCGATGATGAGTCGATCTCTATCGCCGAGCGGCGCGGGGTGATGGCGAAGTGGGTGGCGGAGTGGCGGGCGGTGCAGGCGGGCGCGGTGTCGGAGGACGCGGTGTTTGTCGCGGTGCGGGATGCGCAGGGGCGGTTCGGGATCTCGGATGAGCTGCTGGACCAGTTGGTGCAGGGGACGACGATGGATCTCGATCTGGAGCCGGGAGCAGAGGGGAGCGTGCAGACGTATGCCACCTTCGAGGAGCTCTACCGGTACTGCTACCTGGTGGCTTCGGTGGTGGGGCTGGTTTGCATCCGTATCTTTGGGTACAGCGATCCACGAGCAGAGAAGCTGGCCGAGGAGACGGGCGTGGCGTTTCAACTGACGAATATTCTGCGGGATGTGAAGGAGGACGCGGAGCGGGGAAGGGTGTATCTGCCGCTCGACCTGCTGGGGGAGTTTGGGGTGAGTGTGGAGCGGGTGCTAGAGCTGTCGGCGGGGAGTGCGATGGAGCCGAACGAGCGGGCGATGCTGGCTTCGTTGGGGGCGAAGGCGGAGGGGTACTATGGATCGGCTGCAAAGCTACTGCCTCTGATCGATCGGGACAGCCGGGCGGCGCTTTGGGTGCTGGTGACGATCTATCACGAGCTGCTGGTGCGGATCGGGCGTGCGAATGGCGATGTGTTTTCGGAGCGGGTGAGTGTGCCTACTACGGGGAAGCTGGCGATCCTGGGACGGGGGATGGGGATGGCGGCTTGGAACCGGGTTGTGGCTTGATCGGTGGCTGGTTGAGGAAGGCTTAACACCGATTTGCACGGATTACACCGATTTGGTCTTGCCTCTGGGTGTGTGGCTTTGCTCTGGCTCGATGGAGACGAAGGATCTTCTTGTGCGGCGTTAGTGGGCTACGAGGGCTACGCCGATGCAGACGAAGAGGGCGGCGAACCAGCGACGGCGGTCTACGTTTTCGTTCAGGAAGAGCTTGGCGGCGGCGGCGTTGCCGATGAAGGTGAGGGAGGCGCTGGCGGGGGCGGCCAGTGAGACCTCTACCTTGCTGAGGGTGAAGAGCAGGGAGAAGAAACTGAGCGCCATGCAGAGGACGCCCAATAGGAACATGGGGCTGCCTACGACGGCTTTGATGGCTCCGGGCAGGCCGGATTTGGCGCGGATGAGGTCCAGGTCGCCGATTCTGCGCATGGCTCCGGCGGTGAGGACGTCTCCGGCGATGGCGGTGAGGGCCACAGTTACGATAGTGGCCCAGGTCTCGAAGGTGCTGACGGGGGTCATTTGGCGGTGCCTGCGGGGAGAAGCGGTTCCGGGTGCTCGGTGAGGGAGGGTCCGTTGGCGACGAAGCCTACGCCGCAGACGATGAGCAGGATGCCGAGCCAGCGGTAGAGCGAGATGTGCTCATGCTGCCAGAAGTAGGCGATGATAGCGACCACGATGTATCCGACGGCGGTGGAGGGAAGGACGAAGGTGAGGTCGGCCCAGCTTAGGGCGGTGAGATAGCTGGCGAAGAAGCCGAGAAGCAGGAGGATTCCGGCGATGACCCAGGGATTCTTCAGCGCGGTGAAGAGGAGGCCCAGGTTGTGTAAGGAGACGGGGCCTACCTGCGACATGCCGTGCGATAAGAGGGTATCCCCGATCGACGCGGTGAGCATGACGGCGAGGAGGACGAGATATCGCTGCGGGGTGAGGGTATGTTTCATCGGGGCTCTGAGGTAGATGCTTGAGTCTGAACTTCTGATCGAAATATCGGATTTGATCGACGTTGTTGCTTCGAACAGAGGGGACGACCAAATCGAAATACAGGGGTCCTTCACTGCGTTCAGGATGACGGCGTAAAACAAAGGCTCTAAACAAGCAGATGGCTATGCAGGCAGAGCAGCGAAGAGCCGAATGAAAAAGCGGCCAGCATAGATTCATGCTGGCCGCTTCGAGGTGCGGTCGAGAGTTAGGCGTTCATGCTGACGGATTCCTGCGCCTTGATTGCATTGGCCTTCTTGACTTCGCGGACGGCCTTATTGCGCTGGGCGCGGAGGGTCATGAAGGATTTGGCTTCGGTGTAGAGGCGGGGGACGTCGCGGTTGACGATGGCCTGCCAGACGACACGGAAGGCGGCCTTCGGGCGGAAGTAGTACTCGTCGTAGAACTTGTGAACCATCTCCATGACGTACTCGACCGGGAGACCGGGGTATTCGATGTGCGCCATCTGGTGGCCGCCGTCGTCGGACATGGCTTCGTTGGTGATGAAGCCGTTGGCCTTTGCGTAGTCGAAGAACTCGGTTCCGGGGAAGGCGTGCGCGATGGAGACCTGGATGGTCTCGCAGTCGAGCTGCTTGGCGAACTCGATGGTGTTGCGGATCGACTCACGGGTCTCGCCGGGGAGGCCGAGGATGAAGTCGCCGTGGATGACCAGGCCGAGTTTGTGGCAGTCGCGGGTGAAGTCGAGCGCACGTTGTACGGTGGCACCCTTTTTGATGTTCTTGAGGATCTGGGGGTCGCCGGACTCGTAGCCGACGATGAGCAGACGGCAACCGGCTTCCTTCATGGCTTTGAGGGTGGCGAAGTCGGTGGTGACGCGAGAGGTGCAGGACCAGGTAAGGCCGAGGGGCTTGAGCTTTTCGCAGAGCTCGATGGTGCGGGCGGCCTGGATGTTGAAGGTGTCGTCGTCGAAGAAGAACTCTTTGACGTGGGGGAAGAGCTCCTTGGCCTGCTTCATCTCGGCGGCGACGTCGTCTGTCGAACGCTTGCGCCAGGCGTGGCCGGAGAGGGTCTGGGGCCAGAGGCAGAAGGTGCACTGGGCCGGGCAGCCGCGGGTGGAGTAGAGCGAGACGTAGGGGTGGAGGAGGAAGGGGACGTTGTATTTGGTGACGTCGAGGTCGCGGTGGTAGATCTCGGTGGCCCAGGGCATCTCGTCGAGCTGCTCCGGGGTGACCTGCGCGCGGTCGGGGTTGTGCAGGATCTTGCCGGTGGCCTTGTCCTTGTAGCTGACGCCTAGGATCTCTTCGAGGCGCTTGCCGTTGGCGTATTCGACGACGGAGAAGTCGAACTCGCGGCGGCAGATGAAGTCGATGGCGGGGCACTCGTTGAGGGCCTTGTCGGGCGAGGTGGTGACCGGCGGCCCGACGAAGGAGATCTTGATGGAGGGATAGGTCTGTTTGATGACCTCGGCCATTTTCTGGTCGCCTTCCCAGCCCATGGTGCTGGTGAAGAGGACGAGGAACTCGTAGTCTTTGAGGATTTCGACGACTTCCTGCCACTTGATGTGGTGGGGTGGCGCGTCGAGAAGGCGAGAGCCTTCCAGCATTCCGGCCGGGTAAGTGAGCCAGACGGGATACCAGTAGGATTCGATCTCGCGGGTAGCGGGCCAGCGGGAGCTGGCACCACCGTCGAACTTCTCAAAGGAGGGCGGGTTCAGGAACAGCGTTTTAAGAGGCATACTAGTTCTCAAGTTTACCATTTAGCAAAGGGGTTAGGTTTTTTTTCTGGGGATCCCGGTGGGGTTCCGTCTTTGGTTCGGATGGATCGGAGGTGGTTGCTTCGAAAAGGCTTGTGGGATTAATGGGGCGCAAGCTCCGAGGTGACGGATTGTGACTGGGAGGCGGATTTGAGCCAATCTTCCAATTGGCCGCTCTGGCGAAGCAGGTTGATCTGTACCTGGTGGAGCTGGAAGTCGGCGTCGAGGAGCTCAAGAAAGCGCTGGCGTTCCTGGATGCGGGCGTTTTGCTCGTCCTTCGGGGTCATGAGGGGGGCGCTGCCGGAGCCGCCTCCGGCCTGAAGTTGGACGAGAAGGACGTCGAGCTGATTCTGGGCGAGCTCGCGGTCGATGGAGGCAAGTTCGACGCGGGCGGAGAGCTCGGAGGAGGCGTGCTGGAGCTTGAGGCGTCCTTCCTGAAACTGATTACGAATGTTCCGGGCGTCCTGTTCGGCGTGGAGGAGGTCGGCGGAGGACTCCAATACTTTGTCGCGGTGGACGCGGTCGTAGAGAGGTACGGTGATCTGACCGCCGATGGCTGCGGCGTTCAAGGTGTTGTCGCTGAAGGCGGGGTAGTAGGTGGAGTAGTTGTTGATGTTGCTGAAGCGGCTGTATTGCGCGAAGAAGGTGACCTGAGGGCGGAAGAGGTAGCGCTTGTCTCCGGCGTTGATCTGGCGCTTTACGGTGACGTTGGCGAAGGCGGCCTTGACGCCGGGGGAGTCGGCGACGGTGTCCGTGGAGGGCGACGGGGTGGGGAATGCCGGGATGCTTTCGGTGACGGTGAGGAGGTTGGTGGCGGGCAGACCGGTGAGGCGGGCCAGGTGGTCGGCGTAGGAGTCTACCTCGTCTTCCAACTGGATGAGCTGGAGGTGGATTTGTGCGGAGGTGCGACGCGCTTTAAGGAACTCGGTGGTGTTCTCCTGGCCGGCGTCGAGGCGGACCTGAACGATGGATACGAGCCGAGTGGAGAAGCCCTGTTCCTGGATCATGGTGTTTCTGCGCTGCTGGGCGCGGTCGAGGGCTAGATAGGTGATGGCGGCGTCTTCGGCGACCTGTTGGCGTATCTCGCGGAGGGTCTGGTTGGCGGCCTCGAGGCCGGCGCGGGCTGCACTGATGTAGTCGCGCTGGGCGGCGTTATAGAGCAGCGACTGGGAGGTGATGGTGAAGAGGGTCGGCTGGCCGAGAGGGGCGCCGTAGGAGTAGGCGAGGCCGGCGCTTCCGACGAGGCTGGGGATGTAGACGTCGCGGGATTCGCGGAGGGCGGCGAGGGAGCGGTTGACGTCGGCCTGGGCGACGCCGACCCGGGGGCTGTTGCGCAGGGCGAGATCGATGGCGGTGGTGAATGAGATCTGCGCCAGGGCAGAGGTTGCGGCTCCGACGAGGAAGGACGCTGCGACGAGGGCGCGAAGAAGTCCGAGCCTGCGGGGAGTGCGTATTTTGGGTGCAGCAGAGACGAACAAAGTCATGAGGATCGAATGAGACGCGGATTGAGATGCGTTGAAGCTCATGGTACCGCTTTCCTGAGGGCTCGGCGGTTCAGGTGCGCAGATGGGCCAGAGGTTCACGAGCTTTGCAGAGCCTTGCGGGCGGGTTCGAATGAGCTGGCCAGTGCCAGGGCAGAGGCGTATTGAGTATGGGCCGAGGAAGAGTCGCCGCGCTTGGCGAGGAGTTTGCCGAGTTGCAGGTAGACCTTGAAGGCGGGGGCTTCATCCGTCTTTGCGGGAGAGGCGAGGTATTCGCGGAGTAAACGCTCGGCGAGATCGGGCGAGCGATGGGCGGTGGTGAGGATACTGGCAGCGTCCACCAGGGCGGCGTTCTTCGGTTGGAGAGCGAGTGCGGACTGGATGGCTGCGACGGCCTGGTCGGGCTGCTTATGGCGCTGGTAGAAGTCGGCGAGGTCGATCCAGGCGGCTGCGGACTTACCTATGGCGATGGCTACCTTGAACTCGGCCTCGGCTTTGGCGGAGTCGCTTTGCTTGTCGGCCAGGAGGGCGCGGAGGCGATGAGAGTAGACGGGAAACTGGGGCTCGATGCGGGTGATCAGGGCCATGGCTTTGTCGCTGCCGCCGCCGACGAAACCTGGAGCGTTGATATAAAACTGGCCGAGGTCGCTGGCGGCACGGGGAGCGTTGGGATCCAACTGCACGGCTCGTTCAAACTCGTCGCGGACCTTTTTCGCAAGGCCCAAGGCGGTGAAGGGGCTGGCGTGCGATGCCTTCAAGCCGTAGGCACGGCCGAGCCAGAGGTGATTCTCGCTACTGTTGGGGGCGTTGGATATGGCGAGTTCGCACTCGTGGATCGCGGGGTCGGCCATCTCCTGCGCGTAGAAGACGCGGCAGAGAAGCTGGTGGGCGAGAGCGTTGGTGGGCTGGGTGGAGAGGATCGAACGGAGGGTTGCGGCGGCCTCGTCGACTTTTCCTTGCTGGAGGGAGGTGTTTGCCTTGGCGATGGAGGCGTCTTCCGCCTGGGCTAAGGGCTGGAGCATCGGGAGTAAGAGTAGCAGAGCGAAGCAGAGGATCGATGCTGAGCGCGCGGCCGTGGGCATCCCTATTCGATGACCTTGACGGCGAGTCCGGGTGAGAGGTCGCGATTGCTGGTGGCATTGAGGGCGACCGTATCCTTGTCCGTAAGGCCGCTGACGATCTCGACGCGGGTCAGATTGAAGATTCCAATCACTACCGGGGTTCTGATGAGCTTTCCGCCGATGACGCGGTAGACGAAGTCGCCGCCTTCGGTGTGCAGGGCCTCACGCGGGACGCTGAGGACGTTGAAGCGCTGCGCGGTTGTAACGGTGACCGTTACGTTCGTATTTGGGAGCAGATCGCCGCGAGCGTCGTCGACTGTGATGAGGCATTCGCCGACGTTGCGGGTGCCATAGGTGATGACGGTGGTGGGGGCGCGTTCGATGTGGCCGTGCCACGCCTGGGTCGGTTTGGCGTCCCATACGATCTTGACGGCCTGACCAGGAGCGAGCTTGCCGATTTCAGGTTCATCGAAGTAAGCCCGGATCTGGATGCGGTTTAGATCGGCGACGTCCATGAGGTCTTCGCCAGCGGGGACGAAGTCGTATTCGGCTACTGGAATGGAGTAGACCGTTCCGGATTTGGGGGTGCGGATATTGACGCTGGCGTAGCCGACGTTGGCTGCTTTCAGAGCGGCCTGAGCATCTACAAGCTGAGCCTGCGAACGAGCGCGTTCGGCGGAGCTGTAGCGTCCCGTGGTCCGCTGCTGGAGGCTTTGCAAGGTGCTGTTCGCGGTAAGGAGGCGCTGTTCGGCGGCTGTGACCTCGGCGGCGGAGGCTGCGCCCTTCTGCTGGAGGCTGCGGAGGGCCTGCACGTCGGAGGTCGCCTGCTTTTGCTGCATCTGGGCGCGGTTGAGATCGCCTGCCATGCCGATGCGCTCGTCCTGGGAGCCGTTCTGCTGAACGTCGTGGGCGCTGACTTCGGCAGAGCGAAGCGCGGCGGTCGCGGAGGCGAGACGGGCGGCAGCGTCGGAGTCGTTCAGTTTGACGAGGAGCTGTCCGGCTTTGACCTTCTGTCCCACTTCGACGAAGATCTCTTCGACGACGCCAGGGGCCATAGCATGGGCCTGGAACTCGTCTACGGGCTCGACCTTACCGTTGGTGGAGACGGAGCTAACGAGGTTCTGGTGATTGACCCCAGCTGCGCGTACTTCGACGAGATCGCGTGAGAACGACTTGACGCCAAGGACGACAAGAAGTGCGGCAACGAAAACAATACCCAAAATTGCAAGAGGGCCAGGTCGGCTTTTTTGTAGAGTTGGCATCCGGTCAGCAGTCAGTATATAAGACGCCGCTGCACCGCAAACGAAGCAGAACATTTCGATGCAATTGGTTGCATGGCGAGAAGGTCGCGTGAAAGCTCATTGAGGCACAGCGGAAACACTGAGACGCAGATCGACCAGTTCGAGGTCAAGGCCGGGAAAGCGGGGGTTTGACTTCTCTTTGAGGCGGTAGGCGATGTCGATGTGGGATCCGGGCTGGAGCTGGAGATCTTCGGAGATGCGTCGCCAGTCGGTACGCCGGGTCCAGCCGAGGGCGGTGACGGTGTTGGGAGAGCCTTCGTGGCGAAGGGTAAGGCAGATGTGCTTGTCCTTGATGACGCGAACGGGAGCGGCGAGGGTGAGACCGCAAGTGACGAGAATAGGCTCGGGATTGCCGATGCCGAAGGGGCCACAGCGAGTGAGCCACTCGAAGAAGGAGGGAGAGATATCGCCGAGGAGCACCTCAGCGTCGCAGGCGAGAGGCGGGCAGAGCAGAGGCGAGGTGAGGAGCGGTGTTGCGTGTGCCTCCATACGGGCACGAAGCAGGGGAAGGTTGCCTGAGGGCAGGGAGAAGCCTACGGCGTGGGCGTGGCCGCCAAAACGTGTAAAGACGAGCGTGGCGTCAGCTTCAGAGGCGGCGTGGACGGCGGTGAGGGCGTCCAGAAGGTGAAAGCCCTGGACGGAGCGGCCCGATCCGTGGGCGTGGCCGTCTTCGTGGGTCAGGATGAGGGCTGGCCGGCCGGTGCGGTCGACGACGCGGGAGGCGAGTATGCCGAGCACGCCGCGATGCCAGTCGGGATCGTCGAGGACGATGCAACCGGCGGGGAATGCGCCTTCCAGATCACCTGGCAGGGTGCGGATGGCTTCGAGTTGGGTTTCGATGGCGGCGAGGGCCTGGGCTTCGGTGGCGCGGCGGTCGTCGTTGAGGCGGTTGAGCTTTTCCGCGAGGGTGGTGGCGCGGGCGGTGTCTTTGGTGAGAAAGAGCTCGACGACATCGCTGGCGATGTCCATGCGGCCGGCGGCGTTGATGCGCGGGGCGATGCGGAAGCCAACCTCGGTGGCGGTCGGGGGGCGGTTGAGGGGGATCTCGGCGATCTGCATGAGGGCGCGCAGGCCGGGCTGGACGGGGTTGCGCAGCTCGCGTAGACCAAGGGAGACGATGGCGCGGTTCTCGCCGATGAGAGGGACTGAGTCGGCCACGGTGGCGATGGCGACGAGCTTGAGGAAGGAGGGAAGGAGCTTTTTGTTGAGACGTTCGAGCTCGATCGCGGGGTCGGGGGCGGTCTGGGCAGAGGCCAGAAGAATTGCGTGAGCGAGCTTGAAGGCTACGGCGGCGCCGCAGAGGTGCTTGTTGGGGTAGGGGCAGTCGTGTTGGGCGGGGTTGATGACTGCGATGGCCTCCGGGATGCCGATGGCGTCGTCGGGGAGGTGGTGGTCGGTGACGATGAGGTCCAGGCCGAGGACTTTGGCTTCTTCGGCGGCGGCGAAGGCGCGGATACCGGTGTCGACGCTGATGACGAGGCGGACGCCCGCTGCTGCCGCCTGGGCGAGGATGCCGGTCTGCATGCCGTAGCCCTCGCGGATGCGGTGGGGAACGTGATAGGTGACCTGGGCGGGGTTTTCTTTGGGGGCGATTCGTTCGATGGCGGTCTTGAGGAGGACGGTGGCGGTGGTGCCGTCGACGTCGTAGTCGCCGTAGATGAGGATGGGATCGGAGTCGCGGATCGCTTGCTGGATGCGCGCCACGGCCTTGGTTATGCCGAGCATGAGCAGGGGATCGTGGAGCTGATCGAGCGAGGGCCTGAAGAAGGTTTGTGCTGCCGCAGTATCCGAGATGCCGCGGGAGAGAAGCAGGGCGGCGATGGGGAGTGGGCAGTCGAGCTGGGTCGCCAGATGCTGCGCTGCGTCAGGGGCGAGCGGCGGGATGGTCCAGTCGGGTTGGCTGGATCGTGCGGTAGACATTTAGCAGTTGCTCAGGTGTGCTTGGGGAGCTCTAGTCTTCCGTATCGCCGTCGTCGACTACGATTCCGCCGAGATCGGTGACGGTCTCGATGAGGGTCTGGAAGCGGTCGTACCAGTCGGTGGCGGTCTCAAAGATAAACATGACGCCCTGGTGGGCGAAGCCGAGCTGCAGGTAGCCGACCTTGCCGACGTGGTTGACGAGGTATTCGGCGTCGTCGATCTCGGCGTTGTCTTCCGAATCGCCGGAGAAGGACTGTTCGCGGAGCTGATCGAGGAGGATCGCGATATCGGATTTCTCGAGCACGACCTCACTCATGGTGACGAAGGGGGCTCCGGCGGCCTTGGCGTGTTCTACGAAATCCTTCCATCCGTCGGGGTTTTCTTCTTCGAAGATTACGGTGGGAACCTCTTCGGTGACGTATCCATTGAGCCGGCGCATTCCGTGGCCGGCGATGAAGGCGACCATGTCGTCTTTGAGCGAGATGAGATTATCGGGTTGCATCAAGCAAGTATTGTCTCAGAAAAGCGGGTCGGCTGGCTTGTGCTGGAATAGAGAGACGGAGGACGGCGTGGCTAAGTTCGAACGGCATGTGTTTATCTGCACGAATGAACGGGATGAGAGCGCGGCTCGGCCGAGCTGCCTTCCTGAGGGCAGCAAGAAGCTGAAGGGGGCTTTCAAGGACGCGCTGAAGGATGCGGGGCTGAAAAACCGCGTGCGGGCGAATGAGTCGGGGTGCCTGGACCAGTGCGAGCATGGGCCGGTGGTGGTGGTGTATCCGGATGCGGTCTGGTACGGATTTGTGAAGGCCAAGGATGTAGAGGAGATCGTGACGGAGCATCTGGTGCACGGGAGACCGGTGGAGCGTCTGCGGCTGGCGGAGGGATGTCTGAATACAGAGGCATGTCCGCACCGGAAGGGGGGCAAGCAGAAGTAATGGATGGGGATACGGGCGGATCTGGCTAAGATTTGCATGATATATTCAAGGGAAAGTCAATGATTTTTTCTAAAGATTATGTAGGTTATTTGGCGCGTCAGACGGTGAAGCATCTGATTGCGGAGAAGATGATCGCGACGGCGAATCCTGCTGTGGTGAATGAACGGGTGACGGCGGCGATGGTGGACGAGCTTTCGCTCGAAGACCGCATCAATGATGAGGTTCGGGTGATCCTCGAGGCCTTCCAGGACGATATGCGGAAGACTGGCGCCAGCTATCCGGAGATGTTCAAAAAAGTGAAGAACGAGCTGGCGCGCAAGTATAAGGCGGTGCTGTGAGGATCTCGCGCGACAAACTGAATAAGCTGGCTCACACGGTCGCGGATACGCTGGCGGAGATCGAGCAGGTCGACTTTCTGGAGGATCGGAATACGATTCGCCAGGAGGCTCGCAAGGCGCTCGAAAAGCTGCTGATGGAAGAGACCAAGATCGATGCGGCGGCGCGGCTGAAGATCTCGTCGCAGCGGAAGATCATTACGGAAGGCTCCCAGGAGTGGGACATCCTCTATCGGAAGTATTACAACGACGAGGTCAAGAAGCTGGGGCTGTAAGTCTGTCCCTGCAATGGTTGAGTTTAGGGATTGGGCTTGCTATACTTTGAAAATGCGCTGGAGAGAACAGCCTCCTTCAATGTGTGATTTGGCGTTATGGTGTAACTGGTTAACACGTCGCCCTCTCAAGGCGAAGAGTCCGGGTTCGAGCCCCGGTAACGCTACCAAATCTCCTTCCTTCGTGTCAGTTTTTAGGTTCTGACCATGCGGACGGCATATAGTTGTAACGGTAGGAAGTTGTGTGTGTTTGGCGCCATGGTGTAACTGGTTAACACGCGGCCCTTTCAAGGCTGAGAGTCCGGGTTCGAGCCCCGGTGGCGCTACCAAAACAGACATATAAATCAATCAGATGCAGGTAGCCCGTAAATAGCAAAAGTGGCGATTCTCTGAAAAGGGTTCAAAAGGGTTCATTATCCTGGAAATAATGCCATCCCATGCATCACCCATGGAGAATTAGTTTGTTGAATGCAGTCCTATGCATTAGGATTGATTTCGGACTAGTACCGCCGGATAACCGCCAAGTGAGAAGTTCACCTCTGGTATAAGGGCGTTGCGCCGTCAGATTCAAACCCACGCGATACCCTCTCATCAGCATGGTATCGGTAGGGCAACCACACTGTAATGGCATGACTCTTAGTGATGCTAGTGGTGACGGAAGCAAGATAGTTTACCAAGGCCAGTGATTCGCAATCTTCATTCCTTCTGGTCGGGGAATCCTACACACAATTAGAGCAATGGCAGTAGCCATTCGTGCGTCTCGATCCTTTTGCATCAGGGATTGTGACTTCTCTGTTTGTGTTGGTTCCACGATGCCCAACCAAGGAGATGAAACCGCGATGTCTAAGAATTGCCGAACTCTATCAGCCCCATTCACCATCAACCAGATTATTGCTTCCCATCTTGCGGATATCGAACAGAGCTTGGCCCCTGAGAAACTGACACCCGAGGTTAGGGCGGAGTTTGAGAAATCCTTTACAGATTCATTATCAGGGCCGGGTCCGTTCCTATTGGTCGGTCAGACCTTCTCAACGTTCAAGCACAGTGATGGTTCGTTCAGCCATCCTCCTGTAAACATCGTCGAGTCCGATGGCGGCAATCTCATTCTGGAGTTGAGCTAATGGCTAACACTCCCAAGGGTTCATCAGAACAGATTTTGTTTAACGTCAAGGATGCGGGTAGGATGCTAGGCGGCTTGTCACCGCGTAGCATCCGTTACCTGATTGCTAATAATGTCCTAAAGGTAAGGCGGCTTGGGGCGCGGGTCTTTATTCATAAAGATGAACTGGTTCGGTTCGCCTCCACCGACCATATAGCCAATATTGCTCCTCAGATCCAGGAGGTGGCGTAATGGAAGACACCAAAATCAACTGGGCTAGACACACCTTCAATGCTTGGAAAGGATGCACTCGCGTAGATCACGAGTGCACCTTCTGCTATGCCGAGAACCTCATCGATCAGCGATACGGTGCCAATCTCCTCCCCATTTGGGGCCAGAATGGTGAACGTCCTAAAACCATCGATGCCAACTGGAAACATCCGTACAGGTGGAACAAAGAGGCTCAGGAAGCTGGTGAGACACGCTTTGTGTTTTGCGGGAGTCTTATGGACTTCGCAGAGGACAATCCAAAGATCAAACCTGAGTGGCGAGAACAACTGATCGAGATGATTAGGAACACGCCGAATCTGACGTGGTTGTTGCTCTCCAAGCGTCCTGAGAACTTCCCTAAATACTTACCCGCCAAGCCATTGCCTAACGTTTGGTTGGGCACCAGTGCAGGACACGGTAACGAGAGCGCATTGGGGCGAATAAAGGCCCTACAGGGCCTTCCTGTCGCCAAGGGTTGTCATCGTTTCATTAGCGCAGAACCTTTGCTGGAAAAGGCATCGGCACCGGGCAGAATCTTGCCTTTAGTGGCTAAGAATGGAACGTTGGACCTGTCCGGCATTTCGTGGTTGATATGTGGTGGCGAGTCAGGTTCAGCAGCGCGTCCCTTCGATATCGCAGCCGCATACCGCGTATTCGAACAATGCAGAGCACAGGGCGTAAAGTTCTGGTTCAAGCAGGTTGGCGATTTCACGATGGACAGCGAAACGTTCATCGAGACGCATAAGGACATCCACAACCTCTCCTACGTACCCCAGAAATACCGAAAGATGATTGTTCGGGAGCGTCCCGCCGGTGTGAAGGTCAGGAAGTGTGTCACGAAGATACACTCGAAGGCTAAGAAAGGCGCGGTGGCGGCATGATTGACACCTTAGCCGATCTCATCACCACTAAACTCGATATGTTCGTGCAGACTCAGTTCGCTACTGAGGATGTGCTTGCTAAGGAACAGAAGTTGCGTCCGGCGTTGATAAAAGCTGTGCGGAATGACCGAACAGCCTCCTATGAATTGGGGCGTTTGCTGAACGAATATCAAAAACTCTTCCCCGGTGGGCTGTCTGGCCTTTCCCACGCACTGTGTATCAGCCGTAGCACGGCGAACAGGGCTAGGAATCGGTACAGGCGAGCTAATCAATTACCCGAGCAGGTAAGGGAATTGGCCTTGATTCGTGGATTCGACGTCGCTGCACCAGAGAACGCTTATCTCTTGAAGGCGTTGACTGAGAACGTCTCAGAGGGATTGTCTGGAAAAGAGATTGAGTCCGCCGTAGACGAGAAAATTGCGGCTATGGAAAAGGTCCAACTTCAGGCAAAGGAAAAGCGTCAAGCAAAAGCTGCTGCATCCCGCTTGGCCAAGAACGAGAATCTTCCCACTGGCGATATCACCAGCGAGAGGGTCGAAGCAATCTCTAAACCCGTATTCCTGTCTATGCTTGTACCCTTTGTCGATCAGGTGTTGGACATGGGGTTGAGCAAGAAACAGGGACTGGCGGTATTCGCTAAGGCCTGGGATGACCGACATGGTATGGGGATAGGGGAGCATACCGAAAACACATAAGCAAGACATAGCGGGGTGGCTCTGAGAGTTTGGAGCCATATCACATCAACGATTCATCAATCATAGAAAGAGACAAACATGAACAAGCAAACGGAAATGAAGAAGACTGTACCAGTAAAGGCCGCGAGGGAGTATTCCGAACTGTCCCCTGCTGAAAAGGCAAAGAAATCCTATGTCGATCAACTTATAGCTTACAAAGAAATCGATTGGAGAAAATTGACGATTGATCAATTGAAGAGAATCACCGAAGAGGTGAGGAACCCGCCAAACGCACAATAGATAAGCCGATCCGCTGTTATGGCCCCCTGAATGGGGGCCATTTTCAGGGATGAAGATGGCGTGGAGCTAAGCTACTCACTAATCTTAGAAAGTAGGAAAATTGCTATGCTCACCGCCGCGCCATCCATTGAGAGATTGCTCTACAGCAGGAAAGAGGCAGCATTCCTCCTCAGCATCTCTACCAGGACCTTGGATACATACATTGCAGTAGGGAAGTTGAAAGTGAGGAAGCTAGGAGGGAGGAAACTGATTCCGAAAGCTGAATTGGTTAGGTTCGCGGCGCGGGATCAGGCGAGTCCTGCGTAAACCTTGTTTGTCTCATTCATGGCCTGTCTCTTCAATGGGACAGGCCATTTCTTTTGCTCTGGCGTTGCCATTGCGTTCAAGGTAGATTTAGTAGCGCCAATCATGACAACCCCACCGAAGTCCGAAGAACAAGAGCGTAAGGTCACGGGCAAAATACATGTTCGTGGTGAAATTACAGTTGAGCCAAGCGAGGAAGAAAAACTCCTGCGTGAAGCCACATCAAACGAGCAGCAGACAAAGGATAACGAGTCAAAGTGGATTGCAAGAGCGACGCTTGGATTGGTAACTCTATACGCGAGTCTCACATGGTGGCTGGGATGCAGCACTCGCAATATGGTTAACTACAGTCACGACCAACTAGTCTATTCGCAGCGACCGTGGGTTGGGCCCGAGCTTGGAGAAACTGTCATTACACTACGTGAGAATGATCTTCAAGTGCAGTGGGATATCCACTTTAGGAACTTTGGAAGCTCCCCCGCCCTCAAAGTCAAAATGCATACTCATCTCTTTGCCCCGGCAGAACGACCAGACTTTGTGCAGATAGAGCAAAAGATAGCAACTTTGGATGTGTCACAGGACGGAGAATTCAACATCTTCAATGGACAAAGCGCCCCTAATCGGGGATTTAGTAGTGCTCGTTATGATGTCGAGACAAAAGAAGCTATCAAGGCCGAGACTTTTAAACTTGTCCTTGGCGGAAAGATTGTTTACAGCGACGAGTTCGGAGAAAAAGATCATATGACTACGTTCTGCGTTATCTATGTCCCAAGCAGGGATGCGCACCCAGAATCATGGATCACATGTCCGGTGAAGGATATCGCTAACTAACTTCAGACCAGAAATGGCTATCTTCTAAACGGGATAGCCATTTTCTTTGTCTATTCCTGGCCCTCTGTATGGGCCAGGTGCTATCGATAAGTTGGTTGTGGGAAATGAGCTTCGTCCTCAAATCCTTCTGCGATGGCAGCGTCACGGTAATATGCAGCTCTACCATTGGCAGCTTCGATTGCTTGATGATCCTCACTCAATAGAAACTTGGCGACGGCTTCGGCGGGACTATCACCTTCAAGACCCGTAGAGTCGCTAGTATGTAATTGGGTGACTGCTACGGTGAATATCAGATTCTCTTGTTTAGTCACAAAGATGCTACGGATGATGCTCTTACCATCCGCGAGAAGCTTACGAAGCTTGTAGTCTGCTGGTGTTGTCATGGACGCCATAATACCTCAGTTGTATTAGGGGCATTTGCTTTGTTCTCAAGTCGAACGGGTATGATGTCGCAATGAATATTCAATCTCGCGTTCTCGATAGGCTCATCGCTGCACGGCACCTGATTGATAGCTCTGGCCAGGAACTGACGTCATTCTCAGGGCCTTTGGCGGTGGCGCAAAAGATATTGCTAGGTCATGATGCTGCTGAGCTAGTTCTGTCTGCTTTAAAATCGCATCTGAATCTGAAAACGGACCAAAACTTCATGCCAATCGCTAGAGCGGTATGTGCCCAAGCCTTCGAGGATGATAGTCAACTTGGAGCTGCAGTCGATGCATTCGATCACCTCAATGACTTACGAGTGGCATTCAAGCACCGAGGCAATCTCCCGGATGTATCAACGAACTATCAGTTGTTCTCTGAGGTTGTCGATTTCCTGGATATCCTATGCGATTGCATCATTGGAAAACCGCTAGTTCAGATCGATCAATTATCAGCCGTCTCCGATGCCTCGGTCAGGGACATCCTTGTTTCTGCTCGAACTTGGATCGGAGAGGAGAAATATAAAGAGGCTCTTGAAACAGTTTCGCGTGCTCTTTCCGACGCATTTAAAACCTTAAATGTGCCTCCTTATATGAGACCTGGAAAGGTATCTACAGAAGACGCTCTTCTTCTTTCGGGTAGGGGAATTGATCCTGCAAGTTTCCTCACAATGCAGAAGTTCTTGCCTCTAACGTACGACGGGGACGAGTTTCATTGGAATCTACGGGAAAATGGCCACGAGATGAATTGGACGGAATCAAACGCTAACTTTTGCCTGCAAATGGCCACATCAACTATCCTCCGGCTCCAGAATGCACAAGAAATTCCAACCCCGAGCGACTTTTATACATGGTTCCACGACGTCGTTGAAGTTACAGTTGCCACACCGACTGTCCTTTTATACAAGGGAGGATTTGGAATGGCTCGTCTTGACAGTCACTTCAACTTGTTCCGCAAGGGAAGCCGAATATCCGGAAGGGTAAAAGGTTCATGGCGTAAGGAGCTTGATTTACAGGAGATGAGCAGTTCCGATTTAGAGCATGTGCCGTATATCGTTCTCGAATCTCCAAAGCATGATCTGATCCCGCAAGTACCCTCCGGACTTAGCGCCTTATTTGAGCGTCACTTTCTTTTATTCGTTGCGGACGAGGTGACAATAAGTTATGAAAGCAATGGTATGCGGGAGGCGATTCTCAGGCGTCGCATCGAGCAGGGCGAATAGCTGCCTGAAATATGGGTCGAAAACAGGTAGCCCCGTAACGATCAGTTCTTAAAATATCTTCACCACAGAGCTGTATGAATCGAACTGAAACAGTTCCGAGGGGATGCTTTCGAGCATCCCCTTTCTGTATCTGTTCCACGCTGTAAGGAGCCTACACACTATCTGAACAGCTCAGGGTAGGGATTGGTATGCTTGGGTCCATCAGAAGGCACACGAAGGCCTTAGAGTAGAGTAGTTATCTTTCCTATCCAGACCATTGGTGATCCTCTACAGATCCATAGTCTTCATTACATAGCTAATTTGATACTCTCAGGACATCTATCGTGACTACCTCTGCGGGCTCACCGTATGAACAGGCTGTACCGAATTAAAGTGTCACGACGTTGGGTTATCACTCCAATCTCCCAGGACCTTCGTATGTATGAGTATGTCTCATACGCCCTGGGGGCTATTGTCCATTACTTGAGTAGCCAGTTTAGATTCTGGCCGGGAATCACGCTTACGCTGATTCCCCCTAGAGCAGACCTTCATCTACTTGTGGGCCTGATAGTGTGTTGGCTAACCCGATTTTGATCTCAAATGACTTTGAGACTGGTGACCAGTTTGTAAAGCTGGAGGACATCTGGTGGATGCGGACCTCTTGTTACTGAGGCAGATAAGGTATTAGCCAATCTTCTTATTCTGCTACCTATATAAATTGTATGGATCGAGGCGCGATCATCAAAACCTCGATGATGTTGCAATTGTCCCTACCCCTTTAAATAGAATCCCTTTCCACGATCAGTTTGCAAAAGAATTTATTACCCGCGTAAACATTGGCTATAACGCCGTCTCGGGCATAAATGTGCCTTCGCTTAGATTCTGATTGCCTGATGAATTGAGGATGGTGATCGACCAGAGGGTGAATGTTACTTGGTGAGACTCGGTTATGGGTATTGAGGCAATTCGGATGCAATGTACCTATCGCTGTACATCTAAGCTTCGCGAGTTTTTGCAGCAGCGACGCCCAGAATTAGAAATCGCCAATGAATACGCCACTAAAATAAAGTTTATAAATCCGCATCAACATCCGATACTAGAAACAAGTAGAGGGGTAGAAACCACCTCTATTGAATCCTCCAGAAGGATCAATTTCATAAGCACCATCATCCTTGGAGGATGCAATGTCTAAACTCACACCTGTCGCTCGTCTAATTGAAAAACTTGATCTCGTAAGCTCTAGCACAGATTGCTGGCTGTACCTTGGTGCTCTCGCCCCGAATGGCTATGGGATCTTTAACGATGGCGATGAAGGTTCGGTCCTTCTTCATCGATACGCCTACAACCTCTTTTACGGTCCAATTCCAGAGGGCAAAGTGGTGATGCACAAATGCAATGTAAAGAATTGTTGCAATCCAAAGCATCTCAAAGCAGGAACTCAGAAACAGAACATCGCCCAATGTATCAGGGAAGGCCGAAAGCCCAAGACATATAAAAAGCGTCGCCCTGTTACCGAATCTGAGTTGAATGAAATTCGTACCCGCCATGCGGCCGGGGAATCGGCCTACAAGATTGGTAAATCCCTCAATCGCTCAGAGCCTCTGCTTAGCGCCATCCTGTCAGGGAAGACCCACAAACCAAAGCCTCCGAAGCCTATTGCCCCGGCGACTCAGAAACAGAAGCAGATTGCGGCCCTCGAAGACTTCAGCACTGATCTCAAGACAATAATAAACGCTAATAGGAAGCCAGTTGCGGCTGAGAAAGTTGGCCAAAAGAAGGCCGCATAGTGAAAACCGTAAGAAATTACCCAGATGAGACGGAAGGGCAACGAAAGCCCTTCCGTGCAGCATGGCCCACAGCACCATCGCTGAAGCCAGGTGCGGAGATGATGGATGCATGTTGTGAGGGTCATCCAGAGGCACTAGCGATCAGGGATGCGTGGAGATTTACAGCCAGCAGGGGAACTCGTATCACCATCCTGTCCAAAGAAGACTATGACAGGCTCGTAGAGCGCGTCAGCATTACGTTTGGAGGATGATTGACGTTAGATGAACAATACGCTCTATGGGCCAAGGACGGCTCAGAAGAGGCACTGAACGGGTTAATGGAACACGTTCGACAAAGAGCAATGACTCTCACTCGTGACGATGACATAGCCCAGCAAGTGGCAATGACCATTCTGGGGAAGTTGCATACCTTCGAGCCTCAAGATCAGACCGCGTTCACGCGATACGTATCATCAACAGTGAAGAACCGCCGTCTACAACGCGACTACGTTAGAACCTTCGCGTCGATAGACGATGGCGAGTGGGAAGAAACATCGCCAGAGCATGGTCATTCATACGTTTCTCTATCCGCAATGACTGTCTTTCAAAAGCAAATAGCGACAGCTATGATCCAAGGATATTCACTGAAAGAGATTGCGGGACAGTTGAGTCTCAAAGAATCGACACTCAGAAAGAAATTATTTGATTTACGTAACGAAAAGCCTCTGCCGAAAGATATATAAACAGGGAGCCTTATAAACTCCTGAGTCATTCGGCACGATCCAGCCGCGAGCGCATGAGACATAGCAGCATCAGAAATGGATCAATCTTTAGTCCTGATCTTGACATCCTCCAATCAGGCACGCCTCTACTGCAATGGTAGAGGCGCAATTTATCTTCGCCTCTCCCGAGTCATGTATCTAAACATGGTTCGCCAAGGCTGTGTGTATCCCTCCCTCCTTCTTCAGTTAGCGGATAGACGCAGTCTGTTTCATCGCGGTGCGTCCGAAATTCGTACACTGTGAGCACTCCTTAGTCAGTTCTGCATATAAGATGGCAGGCATGACAATGCTTCCGCCTGATGCCAGAGTCCTCATCTATAAACGAACCCATAAGGGCGACCCAGACCAAAGGGGTCAGTTTGGGATCAATTGCTGTATGGGATCTTTCAGAAGTCGAGACTATTATGCCGTGATCGGAATTGGCGGTACCAGCGAAAGGCCAGTAGCGGACGGTATCGACCGGAAGCTCAATTGGATCGGCGTCGGAGCGAAAAGACACCCGATTAATGACGGAACACAGCACCTAGTCACATTCGACAGATTTGTCTTATACGAAGACGCAGGTCGGGATTTCGAAAAGATTGCACCGATTATAGCGCGTCAGTTTTATGAAGGCGATGCGCGGCAGCTTGTCTACGACAAATCCCGGAAGGATAGAACGTTTAGTAGGGAAGAGACCGCAGAGATAAACTTCATCCTGAGTCTGGCCGATAACGCGAAGCCGTCCAACCGGAAATCGCTGCCAATGACAATCGATTGCAAATCTGAACACTGTGGCTGTTCAACTCCGAAGGAACGCAAGAAGGCGGACTGTTAGGCAGTATTAATATCCTGTTACGGGATCAAGAGAATCGACATACTTGTACCCGGCATTTGTAACCTTGCTGATGGGACCCGACGAATGAGCTACGAATCCCAAACGTTTAAGCTCTTCTAAGGCAGCGGTCCATAGGGCTACTGTACGTGGAGAATTGTCGCCTTTGCCGAATTGTTGGCCACCCGCAGACATAGTATTGAGCCCGATTGAATTGCGAACGAGAATATCCCCGCCCTTGCTCGCGGCCTGTTTTAAGATTGTTTCTGCAGCTTCACTCAAAAGCGGTTGACTACTAGTTGACGGACTGGGTATTGCCGACTGAGTAATCTCAAGACCCGCGTAGCGGGCTTCATTGAGTTCCATAGCGAGATGGCGTCTAAACTGTCGTCTGAAGTCGTCGGTGTCACGAAACGCTGTATACCAACTCTTCAGCCTGCATTCATCTCGATAGCTAACAAGAGCGGCATACTGCTCTCGGTCGTAGTCACGGGGTAATGGAGCCTCAGAAAAATATAATTTCACGGACTTTTGTCGATCAGCATGACGAGTAATTTCCTCCACCGTGCCACTTTGGAAATCTGGTGTTTGAGTCCCCAATCGCATACCGAAAATTCCTACTAAGATGTCGGCTCTATCTAAGATTTGTTTGTTGACCAGCGCCTGAGGATGAGCACCATATTGCGGATTGGTGTTGGTTTCCCATTTATCTGGCAAAAGAACGATATTGCGAGAGGCGGAATGCAATGCATTCCAGTCATTTATTTCTTCAGTTGCTGCTCGTCGTTCTTCTTGAACATCTCCAGGAGAAGCAATCATCACTCTTAGAACGGTAGCGTTAAAACCCATTTTCTTGCCTCCGGAATTCTCTATTTGTGGCAGTCTGGAACTCTTGTCCGGTGACTGACGACTTTTGAGTTTTGCTAAGCTCACTTTGCTTCTTGCTTGCAATAGCGCACGACCACCAACTCTGTCCATCTCTTGTTTAAGTTGATCGGTGATAGCCGGTATTTGGGCGGCCCCCAGGGTCTGAGGTAGTTGAGGTGTGTACTTTGCTTTCGAAATCAACTCCAACTTTGCGATGATTTCACTCTCTATCTCATCTGTGATCGGAATATTCAGTTCTTTGCATGTGTCCAGATATATCGCGGTGTGAACCGCGATTTTCTCCTCCAGCCACTTCGTATAGGTTCCATGCACAAGTTTGATTCCGGGACCAGAGTTCGTGAGTCCCCGGGCAGATGCTTGTGATGCCGCCTCTCTGCGCGCCGCTTCACGTTCGACTATTAGCTTCTCGTCAGCGGCGAGCAACGAGATTTGTATGTGCCTCTGAACATCGTTTGCAAATGGCATTCGCCAATCGTACACGCCGACCTAAAACCAATCCATCAATATCTATAGGGCTGAACAATTGTCCCAATTGCCAATCAATACGATCACCCAGGGCGACTGTCTTGAGGTCATGAAGCACATCCCCGATGGGACAGTGGATTGCATCATCTGTGATTTGCCTTATGGAACTACGCAGAATAGATGGGATGCAGTTATTCCAATGGAGCAACTCTGGTCTGAGTGGAAGCGAATATGCAAACCCGGCGCACCGATCATTCTGTTTACCCAGCAGCCGTTTACGACTACGGTTGCGGCCAGCAATCTGAAACATCTCAAGACAGAATGGATATGGGAAAAGCCCCAAGGAACAGGTTTCCTGAATGCTAAACTTTACCCGCTGAAGTCACACGAGAACATTCTCGTATTCTGTGACCGCAAGCCTCCTTATTACCCTCAGATGGAAACCGGCTCTAAGCCATACGTCACAGGTAGAGGCAAGAAATCATCCAATTACGGCCAGTTTGAGAACACTGTCACAGTCAACACGGACGGTTCACGCTATCCGAAAACAGTCCTCAGATACGCAGCGGAGAAGGGTCTGCATCCGACTCAGAAGCCTATTGCATTGATCGAGTACTTGATTAGGACCTACACGGTGGAGGGGTCAACTATCCTGGATTGCGCTTGTGGCAGTGGGACTACCATCGTTGCCTGTGACAACACGGGACGAATTGGAATCGGCATAGAAAGTGATGCGACCTATTTTGAAATAGCTGTAAATCGTATCAATGAAAATCGAGACCGTTTAAAACTACCCAAGATAGTACCTTCTCCAAAGCTTGACCCACACGGCAAAGATTTATTGGATGCCGCATAGTTAGCGAATCATTTGGAAATGGCGTAAAGCCATCTCAATGGCTGATCGCTTGGAATCAGGGCAAGGTTTCATGCGAACTGCCGTATTCATCCGATTGTGTGCAATTCGTGTAGTGAGACCGTTATCTGCCTTCACATGAGCTATCCAGCAGGGCCTTGGCGTGAATCCGTGATGCAGTGCTACATAATCTGATATTTGATCGTAAGTCGCACCGCCAGAAGTTCTAGTCATTCGCCAATGTTACACCCGAGCTAATCGGCATATCGCTGCTCCGTAAGGGCGTGTTTGGGATGACGAGAGCAGGGAAATGTGTCTCTCACAAACGATATAAACCAATGCCTAAAGCTAGCCTTAGACCATGCCGAAAGGCAGGATGTTCCGCGTTAATAGAATCGGGCTATTGCGAGAAGCACAAGACTGTAGGCAGTGCTCAAGACAGGCTATATCGTGGTAACGCAGCCAGCAGAGGGTATGACAGAGCATGGAGCAAGGTACGCAATGAAGCATTGAAGAGGGATTGCTATCTCTGCCAGCACTGTTTAAAATCGGGCCAAGTCACGTCAGCCTCTGATGTAGATCACATAGTCCCCATATCAATAGCACCAGATAAAAGACTAGACATAACCAACCTCCAGTCACTATGCCGTCCATGCCATAGAGCGAAGACCATCAGTGATCAGAAGCAATACGCAACGCAGAGTGTGTCACGGTGACACACCTGTGATGATGCACCATGCATAGCCTAGATCGAACCTCATGCTAAGTCATTGAGAGTCAATCACATAGCGCATAGGGGTATGGGGTGTAAATCCTTTAGTTGCAACAGATGCGGAGACCAAGCCCGGGTTTGAGATTTATGCACGCGATTTGAATTCCACTTTTGTGTTTCAAATCTTTAAATCCTTGCCGAAGTAGAGAACGAGAAGTGCGGTCGTGACAGCAAGCCAAACCTTAGCAGAGACATCCTGAGTGTATTTAAACAGTTCCCAATCTGATACTTCAGTAGTGCCTGGATAAAACGGTCGACGCCTACCTTGCCTGTAAATGCCCTGGAACTCGAACCAGAAGAAAAGGGGCGGAAGGACGACCCAACTTACCAGAACGGCTACTTCCACTTGCCGATACCATGGCCATTCTTTCACTGGGATTTCCTTAAGCGGGCAGTTGTTTCCCCAATAGATGGCACCAACGCCCAATACAAACGAAAGAATCAGTAAGACTCCGGAAATCCAGAGCAGACAGTTGTAGAACCTATCGGGTGTCAGTTTCAGAATCGTTTTTGGGGATGCTTCATGAATCGACTGTTTATTCATTTCATTCATATGATCTCTTGACGAACTGTGAAAGTGGATGGGTCGGCAACATTCTTCGTCTTCCCGTGGCTTTAGTCAACAAAAAATAGGGAGTCAACTAGCGATGCCAGGACGTAAACGACTGCCTGCCTCTGTAAAGGAGGCTAATGGCAACCCAGGTCATAGACCAATTCAACCTGATGCCGATTTCTCAAGTGCCGGTGCCATCGGTGAACCTCCAGCTTGGCTGGACGATGAGGCTAAACGTGAATTCACCCGAATAGTCGAGGCCCTAGAGGATATGGACCTACTCCACTCCACAGATGTGGGTGTCCTAGCCAGCTACGCCGTCAATTACTCGCGTTGGGTCCATGCCGAACGACGAATCTCCACTGAAGGCACGGTCCTCCTCGTAGAAGGTAGCCAAGGCCAATCGAAACATGTAAAGCATCCAGCATTGATGGTCAGCTCTGACGCTCAGAAGCAAATGATTCGCGCAGGGGCATTGATCGGACTGAACCCAGTAGACAGAAACAGACTCAGCGCCAGCCCTAAACAGTTGGCCAATCCCTTTGCATCGTTGTTAGACGGAGATGACGAGGACGAATAACAGACCGCACCGGGAAAGGAATGCCAGCAGATTACGCAGCCAAAGCAAATGAGTACGCAAGGGCTGTAGTTGCGGGCGAGATTATTGCATGTCGTTGGATCAAGTTGGCGTGTCAACGCCATTTGGATGATCTAACCAAGGTCTCTGATCCCGATTACCCCTACAAGTTCAGCTCAAAGAAAGCGGCCAAGATATGTAGATTTGCCGAGATGCTGCCCCTCGGTGGTCGTTGGGGAGGAAAGGGAATCACCCTTACTCTTCAGCCGTGGCAATGTTTCATCCTGGCCTGTACGTTTGGCTGGCTCCACAAGAAAGACAATCTCAGACGATTCCGAACCGTCTACCTGTACGTCCCTCGTAAGAATGGAAAGTCATTCCTGAGTGCCGTTGTTGGCCTCTACATGCTCCTGCTGGACGGTGAGCAACAGGCCGAGATTTATACCGGTGTCACGACCGAAGAACAGGCTCAGTACGTCTTCAGACCGGCTCAGCAGATCGTTAGAAAGACACCCGGCCTCAAGGCAATGGGTGTTCAGTGTCTCGCTAATGCAATAGTCATACCCGTAACTGAATCCAGGATGGCTACCACCATTGGTCAGCCTCCAGATGGTTCATCTCCTTCCTGCGCGTTGCTAGATGAATCCCACGAATGGTCAAACGACCATTTGATGTCCACCATGCAAACGGGCATGGGAGCAAGATTACAGCCTCTCACTTGGGTGACTACCACCGCTGGATACAACACAGCCGGTCCCGCCAAGCTGATGCAGGATGACCTTCAGGACGTTCTGGAAGGCATCAAGCAGGATGATGAGCTATTCGGTCTGATCTATGGCCTCGATGTTGGCGACGATTGGAAAGATGAATTGGCGATACACAAGGCCAATCCCAATCTTGGTATCAGCGTAGGACTCGATTACCTCAAGTCACAGCAACTCAAGGCGATTCAAAGCCCACGGCTACAGACCCAGGTAAAGACAAAGCATTTCAATATCTGGTGTGCATCTGCCGTCGGTTGGATGGACATGGATAGGTGGCAACGCTGTTCAGACACATCCCTGAACATTGAAGACTTCGCGGGTGAAACCTGTTGGGCAGGTCTGGACCTCGCATCCAAACTCGACCTCACTGCCTACATCCTCATTTTCATGAGGGTGATCGAAGGCAAGCAACACTTCTACCTATTCCCACGTTTTTACCTTCCATCAGCTCGAATCGATGATCCAGCCAACGGTCACTACAAGCAGTGGTCAGAACTGGGATATCTCGAAGCGACCCCGGGCGAAGTTAACACCCATGCAGAGTTGCGTGAGCAGATCTCGGCAGATGCTAAGCAATTTGACATGCGTGAAGTCGGCCACGATCCCCACGGTGCTAGTCAGCTTGTCGCCTCGCTCATGGAAGAGGGTTTGACTTGCATTGAGTTGCAGCAAACCTGGAAATACCAATCCGAACCCATGAAGACGCTCGAAGCGTTGGTCATGGATGGCCGGTTACACCACGACGGTAACCCCGTCATGACGTGGAACATTGCCAACACCATCGTTCACCATCTCAGAAATGAAGTCATCACCCCGGATAAGGCCAGTGCTGAAAAGAAAATTGATGGCACTGTTGCCACAATCATGGCTCTTGGCCGCGCCACCATTACAGCACCAGCAGAAGCATGGTTTGAACCATTTGTCCTGCGATAAGGATTTCCCTTGGGTCTAAAATCCGCTATTCAGAAATTCGCATCAGAGATGCGGACTTCCGAGATTACCAAACTGGAGCTGCGTGGCAGCGGTGATCCTCTCAATAATCCAGCTATTCCTCTGTCTACCGCAGGGTTCCTGTCATGGGCTTTCAGTGGCGAACCGACGGCAGCAGGGGAGCAGATCAACGTACACACATCTTTACAGCAGATGACGGTGTACGCCTGCATAAAAGTTCTGTCGGAATCTGTTGCGTCCCTGCCCGTCAAGGTTTACGAAGTGCTTGATGGTAAGGGGAAGAAAGAGACAACGAATCATACCCTTGCTGAACTCCTTGGCGTAGCGCCGAACGATGAGATGACGGCTTTCAGTTTCTGGGAAGCAATGGTCGGGGCATTAGCTCTTACCGGCAATTGCTATGCAGAAATTCAACGTGACGCTGTCGGACGACCTGTTGCTCTGTGGCCTCTAAATCCTCTCCTTACCGAACCAAAGCGCGATAGCGCAGGCAATCTCGTCTATGAAACTACAGACGGAATGCAACAGGGTAAGTTCCGAGTCATAGCGTCTGAAAACGTTCTACATGTACCTCTGTTTTCCTTCGACGGGTTGAAGGGCATCAATCCAATTCACCTCGCACGTCAGGGAATCGGCCTCGCTAGAGCCGCTGAGAAGTTCGGTGGCCGTTGGTTTGGCAATGGTGCCCGTCCCGGTGGTCTGCTCAGCAATACAGGCGGTTCTGTCCCAACTCCCGCTCAGATGACCTCCATGAGAGAGTCCTGGGAGCGGTCTCAAGGGGGAGAGAACCAAGGGACTGTTGCAGTTCTGCCAGGCGGTTGGACCTACACCCCTATGGGTATCAATCCAGATGACTCTCAGTTTCTAGAGACCCGCCAGTTTCAGCGTACTGAGATTGCTGCTTTATTTCGAGTCCCTCCTCACATGGTTGGTGACAATTCGAAGCTGTCCAACAGCAACGCGGAGCAGTCGGCTCTGATGTTTGTCACTGACACTCTACGTCCTTATCTATCCAGATTAGAGGCTGAGATTGCCCGCAAGCTATTACCTCGTCAGGGACGAAACTCTGGACGGTATCTTGTCCAATTCGATGTAACCGAACGTCTACGCGGTGACTTTTCTACCACCATGACTGGCTACGCCACCGGCAAGCAGTGGGGGTTCCTTAGCACGAATGATGTACGCGAATCGTTGGGCCAGAACCCAATCGGGCCAGAGGGTGACATTTATTGGTCACCTGTGAACATGCAGAACTCCGCTCGTCTGCTCGATACCGAATCCACCCTAGACCAGACTATCGGCGGTCCTACGCCACTCCCAGACGCTGTGCCAACCACGGATGAACGTTCAATGCTTGAACGCTATTCGTCTGCATACATCACGATCTATAGAGATGCCTTCGGACGGCTATTGAAACGTGATAAGCGCGATTTGAGCACCATTACAGCCATATTTACACCAGTTCTGACCTCTATTGCAGAGGCGGCAGCAGGTTATGCAAACGGCTCTGATGCGGCCAATTCCTCTAAGAATATTGAATCTGTTTGTCGCTCTATGGCGAAACGTGCCGAAACTTACACAGAGGCAAATATAGACGCCCTCGCCCAGCATGAATTCATCAAGGCTGTCCGTTCTATACATATCCTCACCCATCGTGACATAGCAGGTGCGAAGGCAGAGGCCAGCGTTACCATCCCGGAGACAGTAAATGAGTAATCGTGAAATACGTCAGATCAAGGGTCTTGAACTGAGGGTGGCAACCAACGCCAATGGTCAGCGTACCCTGTCCGGTTACTCTGCCGTGTTTAGTTCTCTCTCTGTGGATATGGGTGGTTGGTTTGAACTGATCTCGCCTTCTGCCTTCACCCGCACTTTACAGGAGAACCCTGATGTTCTCTGTCTCTACTCTCATGACACGTCCTTGGTCTTAGGCCGCACTAAATCCAGCACGCTGTCCTTATCGATCGATCAGACTGGATTACGATTCGAGTGCATCCTGCCGGACACCTCAACGGCCAATGACCTCATTGTGTCCATCGAACGCGGAGACGTTGACGGCTGTAGTTTCGGATTTGTCTGTCAGTCTGATGTTTGGTCTGAAGATAGCGAGGATCGTATCGTTCGTACCTTGCTAGACGTTGATCTCTATGAAGTCACGATCACCGCCGCACCGGCATATCAAGCAACGTCGGTTGCATTACGTTCTGCCCCAACGGAAATCAGATCACGTATTACCGAGAGTCGAAGCCCAGGTTGTGTTTGTCCCTGTCCAGGATGCGTAGCAGGCGACTGCCTCGATTGTTCTGACGCAGATTGCGACGAAGATAATTGCGAACATCGTGACGACAGTGACGATATTGAAATCGACTCTAGATCCCTTCTCTGGCATTTAGAGATGCGTCTCAAGCTCGCATTAGCCCGCCTCAAATAATCCCACCCATAAGTTTGCAAGGCCACAACGATCAGCCCGCCTGATTGCGTTAAATCGTGCCGTTTTTCCTTGCCGCAATGAAGCCCCGGCCAGCCGCTGGTGATGCTGTCATGCACCGCAGTACACAGGAACCCAATGAATTTGAAAGATATGCAGGAACAGCGCACTAAGCTGATTAGTGACGCGCAGAAGATCGTGCTTCAAGATAGCGTAACCACTGAACAGCGTGCCGAGGCTGAGGCCATGCTCGTCGATGTTGACAAGCTAGAAGCTGATATCAACCTCGTCCAGAAGTTAGAAAAGTTAGAAGCAGAGACTCGCGCAACGACTCGTCCATCCCGTCCCACCCCCGGTGCGGTTGCCTCGGATAGGGAAGAGCGTGATGGTTTAGCGGCTAAGGCGTTTGAAAAATACATCCGTTATGGAGCCAGTGAACTTACCCACGAGGATCGTTCCGCACTACGTGAAAAGCGCGATCTAACCACCACCAATGCCGCTTATACCATCCCTCAGCAGTTCCTTGGAACTCTGATCGATGCACAAAAGATGGTTGGAAATACGGTGTCCATCGTTGGCAAGAAGGTCACTAACAACAATGGCGCACCAATCAAGGTGAGCTTCTCCAACGATGTTGGTAACACCCTTACCACAATGACCGGTGAAAACACCGTGGTCACCGAGTCCGATCCTTCCTTCTCTGGCCTGATCATGCAGACCGACACCCTAGCCACAATGGTAAAGGTATCTATACAGGAACTTGAGGACAGCTACTTTGACCTCAACTCTTGGCTACGTGACAAGTTTGCTCTCCGTTACTACAGAGGTCTGGAAACTCTCATTACTGCGGGTAACGGTTCAAACATCGCCTCAATCGTTGCCGGTGCGACTCTTGGGGCAACTACGGTCGCTGCCAATGGGCCAACTTTTGACGACTTTACCGCTATCTACGGGGCACTCGACCCAGCATACGAGAACTCCGCATCCTGGGTAATGTCTAGCACCACTCGTGCCTACATCATGGGTCTCAAGGACACGTTGAATCGTCCTCTTTTTATCCCTAACCCATCCAGCGGTGTACTGGACACCATTCTTGGCCGTCCAGTTGTCCTGAATCAGGCGCTTTCCGTTGCAACTACGGCGGCTGCAACTGGCATCCTCTATGGCGATTTCAGCCAGGGTTATCTGCTTCGCACTGACGGTGATCTTGCTATTCGCCGTCTGGACGAGAGATTTGCCGATGCCCTAGAAGTCGGATTTCTTGCTTATGCGCGTGTTGGCGGAGTAAGCACCGACGCAGGAACCCATCCCATCCTTAAACTCGTAACCCACGCCTAATCCTTCTGTGTGAGGCCATGTCATCAGGAGTGGCCTCGCATGAGGTTCCCTATGCTAATCAGAATCCTACAAACGTTTGTGGATGTTGCCTCCCCGCGCCCGATCCTTGCAGACGAATTGCTCGATGTACCAGAAACGCTAGCTGTCCCTTGGGTCACTAAGGGGCTGGCAGAAAGTTATTCAAAGCTTCAAATCTTCTCAGAGACACCACGTAAAGCCAAACGTGAAAAGGCCATCCGTCCATAAATGCCTCTCAACCTAAAACTCGTGACGCCACCGGTTGCAGAGCCTGTCTCCCTTGCCTTGGCGAAGGGTCATTTGCGTGTGGACTTTCCTAATGATGACGATCTTATCGCCATGTACGTGACCGCCGCCCGCCAGTATGCAGAGATATATACCCAACGTGCAATATTCACTCAGACTTGGCTACGTACCCTCGACAACTTCCCGTTATGGACCGGCTGGAATGGAACGACCAATCCAGTAGATCGTCAGAATTGGCCGTATTATGCCGGATTATGGGATCAGCTCACGATTGAGCTACCTTGGCCTTCCACTGTAAGCGTCACCTCAATTACCTACCTGGACTCGACCAACACTCTCCGAACATTAGACCCTGCGCAATATTACGTGGATACAACATCTGAGCCTGCGCGAATCGTGCCAGCAAATGGAAGCTATTGGCCAACAGTGATGACCTACGTGCCCGGCGCAGTGAAGATCACTTACATTGCTGGCAGCTACGGCGATGGAGTGGATATCAATACCTGTCCTCAGACGATAGTGATGGCCATCCTTCTCTTAGTTGGTCATTGGTATGAACACCGCGAGAATGCCAGCGAACTCAATCTCAAGAACATTCCTCTGGGAGTCAACACATTGCTCGATCAGGCCAAGCTAGAGATTGCTTCATTCCGGCCATAAGGACATTCATGCAAGCCGGAAGACTCAATCGACGTATTCAGATCCAGTCCCAGACCACCACACAAGATGAGTTTGGCCAGCGTCAGCAAATATGGGAAACAGCATATGGCTGCTGGGCCTCCCTCGATATACAGAACTCTGCCCTGATATACAGCACGGCGGAATTCATTAGCAAGGTAGTCACCCGCATCACCATGCGTTGGACCTCTAGGATCATCATCTCCTCCGCCAATCGTGTCGTCTACGTAGAACCCACAACAGGGGTAAAGCACACGTATGAAATTGAGGCCGTGCTGAATACGCGACAAGGGAATAGAGAGCTGGTCCTGATGGCATATGAACTGTCCGGGAGTGAATAGATGATCGAGCAACAGCTATTCAGCATTCTCTCCAGTGCTCTTCCAATTACTACTATCTGCGACTCTCGTATATACCCTCTGGTCCTACCCACCGATCCGACTTTACCCGCTATCACTTATAGCCTTGTGGGGGGATCGTCTCGATCTACTCAGGACACGCAGGGAAATCAAAGATATCGGATAGAAGTCAACTGCTGGGGAAACACATATGGAGATGCAGTCACCCTCCGCTATGCCGTCATATCCGCACTAGGCCAATACAGCGCCGATGGCATCTTTATCTCGCTCATCCAGCCAACGGATTTCTTTGATCATGACCTGCTCCAGTACAGGGCAATGGCCGAGTTTTACGTTTTCAGCAATTTCAATTAGCACCCACAGGAGTATCACCATGTCAGGATTTACACCCGTAGCAAGCAAGGCCGCAGTCATTGGTGCAGGAACCATCCTATCTATCCTTGGACCTTCAGGGGTCCTACCTGCCATAACCGCCATTCCCCTCGGTGAGATATCCGATGGATCATTCGACGGTTGGAAGACCAGCACTACTACTGCCACAAACTTTGACTCAGGTAACGTCGTCAAGAATCTTGGAACCTTGTTTGACTGGGGAACGATGTCCTGTACGTACAACAACGTTCCTTCTAATGCAGGTCAGCTTGCTCTCCTGGCCGCTGCAAAGTCTCGCGTTGCGTATGACTTCACCCTTCAATTGCCTGTAGAGCCTCTCTGGGGCCAGACCACAACCGGCAATCTGTACACCATTTCAGCAATCGTGACGTCGGCTGGCGGGTTTGATTTCTCTCAGACCAAGGTATCCACCTGCAAGCTCACGCTTCAGATCAACGATATCGTCATCACTCCCGGTAGCTAGTTCAAAGTAATGGGGCGTCCCTCGCTATGAGGTAGACGCCCCTACTGTGGGTTCCCAAAGAACCAAAGGTTCGCATGTCAAAAGTAAAAGTAGCAGGTAATCCTGAGATTGATCCGACGTTGCCAAAGATTGCAATCAAACTCGGGAAGGAAACGTTCTATCTCTGTTTCACCTTTAAAGCCCTCGCATTGGCTCAGAAAAACCTCCGTGACATTGGCATCGAAGTAAATCTGCTGATGGCATTGGATTTATCGACCATGGACGCCCTCAAACTTGTCCCTCTCTTCTACGCGGCCCTGATCACCCATCAGCCCAAGATCACCATCGACAAGGTAACTGAACTGGTGACGTTGAAGAACCTGGGCACGATCTTTGAGACCATCGCACAGGCATACGGAGCGTCACTTGCTGATCCGACGCCAGAGGACGATAAGACGGACCCCGATCAGCCGGTAGTGTAGCCCCGGCTCAAGATAAATGGCTGCACTTCTGGTCCATAGCCAGATACGATCTTCGTCTATCTGCTGATGAGTTCTTTGACCTGACCCCGAAACAATTAGATGCGTTGTTGAAACGCCATCGCAGCAGCATTGAAAATTCTGAGTTCATGTTGGCACAACTCACTTCTTGGGTGGCTAACACCGGATTCAGAACATCAGAGAAGCCGACCGTTCCAGTGGATTTCATGCCCTCCCGGTGGGGAAAGAAACCATCACCCAAATCCAGCTCAGCGGCGGTCCGCATGACGAAGAAGAAACGTCAGCAATTGTCATCCAGCCTGAATGCGATGCTTAGCCAACTTGTGAGGACGAACTAATGCCAGACGAAGGATTTTCTATCGGCATAGAAGGTCTGTCTGAACTCCAGACCAAGTTGAATGATCTTGGGACAAAAGCTGCTGAACGGGCCATCAGAAAGGCTCTCAGAGCTGGTGCTGAAATTGAGCAAGCGGCCATTTCTGAACGTGCCCCCGTTAAGGTGGGCACAGGTGGCTTGTTGCCTAATGGAGCCCTAAAGAACGACATCGTTGTCAGGATGAAGCGGGACGATCAAGGTTCTCTGGTGGCCATCGTTACGCCAGACAAGTACACAGCGCATGTCGCCCGTTGGGTGGAGTATGGCCATCGCATGGTCACAGGTGGGTATTCTCGGCTGCTTCCCGATGGCAGAACGAGAGGCCCCGGAAAAGCGGCAGATGAGGACGTACCCGAACACCCTTTTATCAGACCGGCATTCGAGGCCACAGAACAAGAAGTGGCTGCGGTTATGACTACCACCCTCATTGAAGAGATAGAGAAAGAAGCATCACGCAAGGGAACCAATGCCTAGCTCAGCCGGATCAGTCAATATCAATCTCTCGATGAACGCAGTGACGTTCACGCAGGGGATTAAGAATGCCCAGGCCGAGCTAGACAAGTTTGCAGGGAAGTCCAAACAAGCGGGTCACTCGACCGTCTCCTCAATGCAAGCGGCTTCTGGTGCTATCCGAGAATTAGAGGGGAACTTTACCAACAACGTCAGGGCCGTGGAACGGTTCATCACGACCATTCCTGGCGTTGGCAATGCGCTAAAGGCAGCATTTCCCCTTATCGGCGGCCTTGCTTTTGGCGCAATGATTGGCGAACAAATCACCAAGATTGCAACCTTCATTAAGACAGCAAACGAGATGCCCAGAGCAATCACTCAGGGTTTTGCTGCTCTAAGCCTCGCATCAAAGACATCTACCGATCAACTCCAATTAACCAACGATACCCTCCAGAACTCAATCAACAGGCTAGAACACAAGCCTGAGAACAATCTGAAGATTGTTATGGATGAGGCACGTCTCGCGGCGGATAAGCTGGCCGGATCGATTGAAAAGAGCAATGCCGCAGTCAACGATTTGCTCTCTAAGAACCATCTGTCAGGTTGGGCACTTCTCTTGGGTAAGCAGGGAACCGCCGACCGTGAGGGAACTGCAAAGGCATTTGGACGTCAGGCTGATAGCAATGCATACGATCTAGCCAACGCCACTACACCCGAACAGACTGCTGCGGCACAAAAGGCACTCAAAGCCACTCAGGATGCTCAACTGGCTGAAGCCCGTACAGATCTTGCCAAACGGCTCAGTCAAGCGAACTCATCTGATCATCTGGACAATGGCGCAAACATTGCCATAGACAAAGGTGTAATCACCGCGATCCTGAATCAGCAGAAGCAATCTGCTGCTGAACTTCAAAATGCAGATCTTGAAGCAAGGAACAAAAAGCTAGAGGGTGATAAGGCTGCGCGTATGGCAGCACAGGAAGCCCAGAAGAAGGCTGATGCCGAAGCTCTCAAAGAACTACAAGCAGCACACCTCGCATGGGACGCCGAAGAAACTCGATCACAGGGTGACGAGGTAACGTATTGGGCTAATCGAATTGCCAGTCTAACCGCTGGCTCAGCAGCCTACCGAGAATCACAGAAGAAATCTAATGAGGCTATCGTTGCCCTCAATCGTTCCAACTCAGAGGCTATAACCAAGTTCACCACTGAGTACATGAATGACTTCCAAAAGTCCTCTGGCCTGTCTGGCCAAGACTCAAAGAATCTGAATCATCAGGGTGGGTCAGCGAATGATTACATTCAATCGTTGCGCCAGAGCATTGATCTCAATAAACAGAATTCCTCTGCCATAGCGGAAAACTCAATTCAGATGGCCTATGCGACTGGTCAGATGACGAGACTGAACGCGGCACAAGCCCTGGCCAATCTACACACTCAGGACTATGCTGATGCTCTCTCAAAACTGAAAGATCAGCGAGAGGCCATCAGTAGCTCGATCGAATACAACAGCAATCCTCTTGGACGTAAGGCAGCATTACAGAACAATCAGAACCAACAAGACGCTCTTAACTCCTCTCGCACCATCCAGGTGGGTCAAGATTCCCTTGGGACCAACACATCTGGTACATCAGGATTTGTTGGTGCAAAAGACGCCCTAGATGAATTCGTTATCGCCTCCCGCGATGCCGCTTCTCAAATGCGGGATCTGACCAGCAATATTCTTGGTGGTCTGAATCAGCAGATCGTTGGCGCTATGTCTGGACAGAAGACTAACTTCGGCAACTTCGGAGCCGGTGTATTCCGTTCGGTTGCCAATACAGGTTTGCAGAAGGCAGAAGGTTCCGTTCTCAGTACCTTTGGATTTGGTAGCGGCGCAAAGTTAGGTACTAAAGGCAATCCCATGTATGTCATCTCTGCTGGGATTAGTTCTGCGGTATCTGGAGCTGCTTCTGCAATAGGAAAGGTGACTGGCGGTTCTGGCGGCTTCGGTAGCAGCATTATGGGTGCTCTCAAGGGTGTCATTCCGTTCCTAGCGGATGGCGGACCTATCAATGGTCCCGCAATCGTGGGAGAACAAGGCCCAGAGTTGTTCAACCCAGGCACATCCGGAACGATCACTCCAAATCACAAGCTGGTCAGTTCAGGGAGTGGTGATATCCATTTCCATCCCGGTGCAATTGACGCCCGAGGTTCCAATGACCCCGCTCAGGTTGAGGCCGCCGTGCAACGCGGTATAGCCAAGGCTGCTCCACACATCATGGCCGGATCGGTTCAAGCCATGCAGGAACACAACAAGCGTCGATCACCCGGTAGATAAAACCCACCACAAGCGCAAGGTCGAAGGACTTCTGCCAAGTACAAAAGGAGTCCTTTCAATCCATGCCTTTTCGCAACCGTCTTAGAAATCACGTCCTTTTCGCCATCAGAGTTGCCATTCTCGGTATCTGTGCCTTCACAGCAATTAGCGGGCGTTACCCACCTGCTTCCGCTCAGAAAGCTCGCTTCGAGATACAAACCGTTCCGGTTATCACTACGGAAGATGCGCGGCAAGATGACAAATTGGATTCGATCAACAAACACCTCCAGGCTACAGATGACAACGTGAAAGCTCTTCAGGTTCTCACGGCACAGGTTGCCTCCGATGTAGCAGTCAAAGAAGGACAGATAAGCGTCCTCCTTGGCATCGTCTGCCTACTAGCTGGCGGTGGCCTCGTGATTCAGATCAAACGTAAATCGGTCTAACCCTCCCGCAATATCCCCTCTACACAGGACCTTCATGATCTCACTCATCTCCCTGAACGGGAATACCGTTTCGGTGGTTAGCCTCCCTGCGACTAGCGGAGCGTTTCAGTCCGTGGAGTGGAACAATACCACGGCTGTTGCGAACGTTTCATCCATATTTACCGGACAGGTACAGACGCAGCAATGGCCGGGTGCGGATATGCGCTACGGTACAGCCACTCTGCCACCTATGACGCAGGCTCAGGCCAGACCTTGGAAGGCAGCTCTCATGCAGCTACAGGGTATGAGCAATGCTTTTCAGCTTGGCGATCCCATGGGCGCTATGCCGACTGGCACGGTGCTCGGCAATCCGTTGGTAGACAACGTGACCACACCTGTTG
This sequence comes from Granulicella sp. dw_53, assembly GCF_018449545.1. Lineage (GTDB taxonomy): Bacteria > Acidobacteriota > Terriglobia > Terriglobales > Acidobacteriaceae > Edaphobacter. Next base: position 43,026 of record NZ_JAAVUR010000008.1, read on the forward strand.
GTGCTGGTAGCCAAACATTCCATACCAAGGGTTGGGCCGCTTCGCAAATCAATCTGCTTCTCCCCGGCGACTACATACAGATTGGATTTCGCCTGCATACCGTTCTGGACTCCGTTGTCTCGGACAGCTCTGGTAAGGCCCCAATCAACATATGGCCTTCATTGCGAGAGGTTCCGCTCGATGGTTTGACGGTCGTGACTCACAACCCCGTTGGTCTATTCAGGCTGGCCAACAACAAGGTCACTTGGTCAGAAGACGTTACCAAGCTCACACGCCTTTCCTTTCAGTTTCAGGAGTACCGCTAAATGCCTCGCCAACTTGATCCAGCAATGGCTACGGCTCTAGCTACCAATCACATTCAACCCTTCTTTATGGCCGTGCTGAGCTTTAAGACATCGATGCAGTGGGTCTGGAGCGGAGTAGGGAATCTCGTATGGAACTCGCAGACCTTCGTTGGAGTGGGTTCGTTCGCCAAGATTGGAACTATTCAGGAAGGCGCTGATGCCAATTCCAATGCCTATGGAACCACCGTCACTCTAAGCGGTATCGATCCCGTTCTCTTACAGGACTGTCAGACCGATATGGTGCCGGGTGCACAGGCTACCTTGTGGTTCGGTCTATTGACCAACGGCGTAATGGTGGGCTCACCCTATCAGATCTTCTCCGGGACGATGGATCAACCAACGATTAGTTGGGATCAGGACACCATCACAATCACGCTGGCTCTTGAGAGCAAGATGCTCAACCTTGCCCGTCCTAGCAACCGCCGCTATACCTCTGCTGACCAACGTCTCTACTACCCCACGGATACAGCCTTCGGTTGGGTGGAACAACTGAACGATCTTGCTGACGTCTGGGGAGGCTAAAGGAAATTTATGTCACTCGCAAAACACCCGCACTGGCGGGAGAAGCATTTCCATGCCTTCCTCCTGGAACGCTCTGACATTCCCTTCGCCTGGGGAACCAATGATTGCGCCCTATTTGCTGCGGACGCCATTCAAGCCTGTACGGGTATTGATATCGCTGCTGACTTCCGTGGCAAGTACACCACTCAACTCGGGGCACTCCGAACCATCAGCAAGCTAACCGGTGGCTCAAGCATCGTGGATGCCGCTACCTACTGTGCCGAGAAGCACAACCTTACCGAACATACACATCCCCTGATGGCCAAGCGTGGCGACCTCGTGGTCATAGACAACGCGGGAACTCTCATTGCCGGGGTGGTTCACCTGAACGGCCGGGAAGTTATCTCGGTATCCGAGAACGGCCTCGTTCGCCTGCCTATTGCCGATCTAAACGGCCAACCCAATGTTGTCCGCGCCTGGAGCATTTAAATGTCAAAAGCAGTTGAAGGTGCAGTACTCCTAGCGGGAGCGGCAACCCTTGGTGCGTTCACAATGGGTATCGGTGGTGTGGCCTTAGAAGGACTCACACAAGGTCAGTGGGCGATCAACGCCATTGTTGGCCTCGCTGCTGGTGGAATTTCCATGGAAGCTGGGGCTATCGCTGGTGCCCTAGCGAACAACAGCGGTCTTCCTATCACCACACGTCAGGCCGCTGCGAACAGACAAATCATCTATGGCGAGCAGCGTGTAGGCGGAATCATCATTTACAAGTCCACCACAGGTGGCAGCCACGACCAGCTCAACTATGTAATTGCCATTGCAGCTCATCAAGTGGAATCCATAGTGAATCTGTACCTTGATGGCCGTCAGGTGCATTGGCAAGCTGGAAGCGCAGGGAACTCTACTCGTAATGGAGTCAACTTTGGTGGAAATGCAGACGGCGGAACCTACGTTGGTCCTGATGGGATCAACTATAACTTTGGCGGCACCGGACACTCTGGAATCTATTGCGAGGCTCGCTACGGGGATCAAGCTCCGGGTGACGTAATTACTGGCCTCACAGCCAATGACCCGGTCTGGGCTGCTTCAGCAGATGGTTCTCCTTGGGTTGGAGGGTGCTGCTACGTCTATCTCAAGATAGAGGCCAACCCCTCTCTATTCCCCGGTGAACCCGAGATTCGTTTCACTGTTCGCGGAAAGAACAACATCTGGGACCCACGTTCGCAGACCTCCGGTTACACAAACAACTGGGCATTATGCGTTGCCGACGTAATCACTGATCCGGTCTACGGATTAGGTGACAACAGCGTCAATCAGCTTCAGCTCATAGCTGCGGCGAACGTATGCGATGAAATCGTGCCTCTCGCCGTCTCGCCCGGCAACTTGACCGAAGCCCGGTATACGACCAATTACCACTACGACACTTCCGTTGCTCCGGGGTCAGTTCTGGACACGATGCTACTTGGTGCCGCTGGCCGTCTCAGTTGGATTGGGGGGCAATGGTTCATATGGCCCGCCTATTGGCAGGGACCAAGCTTCACGTACGACGAGAGCATTCTGACCTCTCAGGTTCAATGGAAGCCTTACCGCTCAACTCGTGACCTTATCAACCGGGTCAACGGTACGTATATAGCTCCCACCTATCCATACAACGTCGCCGGCAATCTTTATGACCAGAACGGTTGGTACAACGGGCAGATTCAGAACAACTTTCCGTATGCATGGCAACCGACCAATGCTCCCCAGTATGCTTCTGACCACCTGCACGGATACCCCTCGGACGAATGGTTACTGGCTGACCAGAACATTCAGCGTCCTATGGAGTTGGCTCTTGCAACTTGCATCTCTGTCACCCAATGGCAGCGTGTAGCCAAGATAAATCTCCTACGTAACCGTCAGCAGGGTTCAGGAACGTTAGAGATGGGTCTAGCTGCGTATTCAATGCAGCCGACTGATGTGTTCCAGCTTAACTACACTCCGGGACATTGGACCAATAAGATTCTGGAAGTCACCGGCACCAGCTTCAAGGTTGCTGCGGATCAGGACGGTGGAGCCCCAAGCATTAGGGTCAGCTACAACGTTATCGAGACCGACTCCTCTGTATACGAGTGGAATCCTACGGCTGAAGAATTGACGCCAATGGATGCACCTGCTTCACCGTCTCAAACGCCTCTCATACCAGCCGTACCTACCAACTTCAGGCTTGTGTCTGGTCCCGGTACCGCAATTCTTGGAGATGACGGGTCAGTAATCCCAGTCATTGAGATTCAGTTCGATACCCCGCTGGACAACCAAGCGGTTCAGATTCAGGTTCAATATCAACTCGTTGGTGCTGCCTCATGGCTTTCCGCACCGGCCATTGATATCAGTCTCAACATTGGTTTGATATCCGGGGTGGTCGGTGGGCAGGTCTATAACGTCCGCATCCGGTCTACGCGAGCTAACGGCGTCTCATCGGATTGGGTTCAGATAAGCAACTACACCGTAGTGCCCACAGGCTCCTTCCTTGGAACGTTGAGCGGCCTTGTGCCTCAGATTTATACCGGGTTGAGCAACAATCTCGTACCTAATGGAGACTTCATTACAGGCGACGGTAAAGGTTGGTCAACAGCGAGCGCAGAATATCGGGTTGAGAACGGCGGTATGCTCATTGGCATAGCCGGACCTGGAGGTCACGCATTCTCCCCTGCGTTTGCTGTTCAACCGGGTAACAAATACCGTATTCAATTTGTCGGTGGAGTCGCGGTAGATGGTTCGCGTGTCTTCTATCAACGAATCTTCTACGGGTCGCAGTACTCGGCAGCCTCTATCAATGACGGTGGTGTGCCCGGATACATGGGTCTATTCGATTTCCTCCCGGGCGGAGATATGAACAATGCGTGGGTTACGTATACCTACGACTGGGTTTGTCCTCCCGGGGCCTACTATGCGTCTCTTGCTATGTATTCCATCGGAACCGCGATGCCAGTGTTTGGTCGCGTAGTTGCACAGGATTATTCAGCCTCTGGCGAATGGGGTGCGGATGTCACGACCTCGCAGCCGATCTCCTACAGCGGGAGTAGCGAATCAATTGTGCCCAATGGGGGATTCGTCCTCGGGACTCTACAGGGCTGGGCCAACGCCGGTTTCTCCTATAGTGTGGACGGGTTCGGACCTCGTATATATGCATCGGGAAGCTCTGGAGCATCATGCTTTTCTCCGAGTTTTGCCGTTGTGCCGGGACAGAAATACCGACTGAATTACGACGTCTATAACGGATCGGGCGCGGGTGGAATTTATCTGCGTATGGCTTGGAACTCGTCCCGTCTCGACAACATCAGTGATTTTGGGACCGGCAATGTTCAGGACTTCGTAGCTTCTGGAAGCATTCCAAACACTCCCACCGTATACTCCTTCGATTGGACTTGCCCTGCCGGGCAATTCTACGCATCGATGAACATATATGCAGTGGGAGCTTCCGACCTCGCTTGCAAATACGTCTCATGTATCCCCTATGCGGCATCAGGCCAATGGGGTTCTGACGTGACCGGAGCCAACACATCCCACGATACGAGCAATGTCTCCGGTGTTCCTGCCTCAACCATTGCTCAGGTTGTCCCTACTGGATACAAGCTCTACATCAACAACGGGGCACGCTCCTACTCCCTACAGGCGGTCTAGCCATGCCATTCCAACTGAGAGATGAGACTGGTGGCTTCAATGTCATGTACGTGGACAATGCTAATCAAATGGGGTTGGGTAGTCTTCCGAACGGCGGAGTTGCTTTGACGGTGCAGGGAAACAGCCTTCTCTCGCAGTCAGGCAACTTCGGTTGCGGGGTGCTGGTGGCGGGTTCACAGGCCGGGTACGAAGGCGCTGTATTCGCTCCTGCCAACGGGACGGCGACGGTAGCAATCTCTGCAGCCCAGCAACCTACCGTCACCTCATCCCTTCCAACTCTGGCCGCCGACGCCAACAACGTCGTCTTCAATAATGCGGGTGGTGGTGCCATCAACGCACTCTACGCAATCTGGTAAATCTATGGGCTTCAATATTACAGACTCGACGGCAGGTACTCAGCGGCTTGCCATCGACTACTCAGCCAACGTTGAGGTAGGCCCAGCTACACCCTCTGCACCTCTATCCGTTGGCGGAAGGGCCACTCTGAACGGGGCCAACCTTGCTCAGTCAATCGTCCTTCCCCCTGGACTACCTCGTATCACTGGCTCGGTGTTCGTCAGTCCCGGGAGCGAGATTGGCGTGTTTGCTCCCACGGCTGCGGGATTCGGTTCTGTCTCAAATGGCGGGGGTGGAGGAGTCGGCCGATTCACACCGGACAAGACCATCTTCTACGTTTACTCTTTCGACCCTCACCTGACCGGGGTTACGGTCACATACACGGTGTTCTAAATGATTGTCATTAGAGATGAAACTGCTGGGTTTGTGGTTCTCACCATCGACAACAACGGCAACATAGCATTTGGTGACGGTACACCAGTCACAGCTTTGAGCCTCGCCAGCAACGGAATCATAGACAGTAACGGTCACATCATTCACGGTGTTGGATCATGCTCGATGAATGCTCCTTCAGGCAGCGTGAACTGTGGTGTCAACCAATCCGTCACGGTGGCAACCCAGGGTGGCCGAATCCCTACCGTCCAACTCGACACGAGCTACCCCGCTCAATGGATTCAGATCGCATACCAACTTCCTGGTTCTGATCCTGACTGGCCGAACAGCGGATATGAAAACTCTCTTGGTGGGCGGAACGGTATCCCGGTGCACACTGCGAATCCTGATGTTGGTAGCTTCACCGCCTATAACCAGAACGTCATCGATGCCGCATTCACTAATCCAGGCAGTCAGTATTACGACCCGCAGTGGAACACAGCAGTCTTCAGCTATAGGTGGCTATAACAAATGATTTATTTCCTAGAACACGACTCAACAGGGTTTATCTACCACGTCTGCGCTGACCCAGACGCCTCAATTGTTCCGTTGATTAACCGTGTGCTTCCTCTCAACGCAGACAAGACACCAGTTGCCCTCAGCCTCCCGGTAGGTATTGATGTTGCAACGTACTCGACTCTCGTAACGGATGGGATGGACAAATACACATTCGATTCAGCAACGAACACCATTGTTAAGAGAGTGGTGGCGTAATGGCGACCAGTCTACTGAATTCCCTTGATCACTATTGTTTTCGTTCGCCTGTCCTCAACCTGCACAAACATCCTGACCTTCACCGCTGCGACCGAGGGCATGCTCATGCGGCTATGGTGCAATCGACCACGGTCCATGAGAAGCAACACCGCGATCCGACAGTAGATTGTCCCGCATGTAATGAACTCGCTCAGGCCATGGCCGTAGGAGCGATACCTTGCACGATATCCGTACACATTGATATGGCGCGGAAGGCTGGCCTCGTCGATGACAAAGGCGCTGTGACTTGTCCTCAGTGTGGTGGCCCTATGACCTTGGTTCCAGGGCAACACATTGCTGAGGTTCACGCCAAGCTCTGTACAGACCCCTGCATTCATTACCCCGACCTGCACAAAGCAGGAAAGCTGAGTGATGAGGACTTCACAGCTTGGAAAGCAACTCTCACCCGCGCTGAATTGCTAGGCCACTACTGGCGCGTTCCTGAGCAGCATATCGTTGCCACATTCACCCACGAAGAGACGGCATTGATTGACTCCGACCGGGAAGCATTCAATGAGTTAGTCAACACAAGAATTCGTGAACGTGCTGAAGCAGCCCTCCTGCATCAGATTCCGCATCGCCACAAAACTACGAAGCAAACCATCACTCTGTAGTTTCCTCCCCGCAACACCCACCGCAAGGAATACCCATGAATCGACTGTTCAAGTCAGCCGCTGCACTCCTATGTGCATTCGGCTTCGGCTACATGGCCCAAGGTCAACTCACGACCATTACCGCCAGCTCTATCAAGATGAGTGGCATCCTTATTGCCTCTGGTTCTGTCACCTTCACTCCTGTAAGTCTGAGTGGTCAGCCTATTCCATTTGCTCAAGCTGGTGGCGGGTTGAACTCACCCGGCGCATTCACATGCACGATCACGGCTGGCGCTATCATTGGAGCCTGCCAGATCCCTGACGCGGCTCTGACTACACCCGCGAACATCCTTTACTCGATTCAGATATCCTCTACGGCCAATCAGCGTGCATTCGTATTGCCCTCTGTCCCAAACATTACTGGTCATACCTGGGCCTTGGATGCTTATGCTCCTTCGGCTCAGACAAGCAATTCCCAGAACATTCAGGTTGCATATGGGACGGCTGCGCCTCCTAACGTCTGTGTGAGTCCGTCATTTTACGTTCGGAACTTTGCAGGTGGTCAGCTTTACATGTGCGTTGGCGGAGTGCCCACCCTAGTGACAGGTTCGGGTGGTGACGGAACGGTCAATGCTTCAACTATGGCCGCTGCGGTTGCTGGTCTAACGGGTTGCTCGGTCGCAGGGAATGCGTGGAATCCTGCTACGAACACCTGTATTGCGGCCTCAGCGGGGTCTCAAGGACCGCAAGGAAATCCGGGTGCTAAGGGTGATACCGGAAGTACTGGCCCTGCTGGATCGGCTGGAGCTGCTGCAACCATCACCGTAGGAACGGTCAGCTCACTACCTGCGGGTTCAACTCCAACAATCACTAATACAGGTACGTCATCCGCTGCAGTTTTCTCTTTCGGCATTCCTGCGGGGGCAACCGGAACGAAGGGTGATACGGGGGCAGCGGGTTCAACAGGGCCGACTGGTCCCAAGGGTGACACCGGAGCTACTGGCGCTACAGGACAAACCGGTCCGAAGGGCGATACCGGAGACGTAGGTCCGCAGGGTCCAGCCGGTGGTAGTGGTGGCGTGGAGTTCGGTACTACGGCTGGAACCGCAGCAGAGGGAAATGATTCCCGTATCGTTGGCGCGCTTCAATCCGCAAATAACCTGAGCGATCTTGTCAGCGCTGCAACCGCCAGAACCAACTTGGGTTTGGGTTCGGCTGCTACTACTGCCTCATCCGCTTACGACGTCGCTGGAGCCGCCTCAGCAGCTCAGACAGCCGCTATAGCAACGGCTATTGCTACGGCTGCCAATGCATCGAATCTCACTAGCGGAACCGTGCCTGTTGCTCGAATACCAACACTGAATCAGAACACCACTGGCACGGCAGCTTCATTGTCTACGACCGCTGCTCATAGCCTTGTCTATGCAACGCCGACTGGAGCTACAGGTGTGGGAAGTTTCAGATCGCTCGTCTCTAGTGATATCCCTGCACTATCCTACTTGGCCAACACAACTCAGCTTGCGGTAACGAAGGCGGCGATCACTAGCAACTTCCTCAATTCGTACAACAGCGCCACGGGTGCCTTCACCTCAGCCCAGCCCGCATTCACCGACATCAGCGGGACCGTAGCCTCGGCTCAATTGCCCTTGGCTACTTCCTCTGCGTTCGGCGCGTTCAAACCCGATGGGACGACGATCACCTGCACCAGCGGCGTTTGCTCAGCCGTAGTGTCAGTCGCAGATACCCCGGTCTCAATCTCCGGTGGCACCCAGGCTGCGAATTCTTGTAGTGCATCCGCTACGACTGTAACCATGACCAACGCGACTTCATTGATGATCCCGTTGGTAGGCTACTCCGCCGACCCAACTGCTATCACCGGATGGGGCTCAACGGGTGGCATGGTCATTGCAGGTTGGTTCACCTCCAACACACTCAACTACAAACTCTGCAATCAGACCTCAAGCTCGATCACCTATGGAGCTATCACGTTCAATGTGGGAGCCAAATAATGTTGAAGACTATTGCTTCACTACTTCTATTCGCTCAAATGATAGGTCCGGGACGGACAGGTAGTACGGCTTCGTCTGGTGGTCCTGCCGTCTGTGGACCTCTAGGTTACACAACGAATCTGGCCCTGAGATTAGAAGCTACCAATATCGCTTCTTGTGCTGGTGCTTTCTCTGGTTGGCCTGATAGCAGCGGATTGAGCAACACAGCGAATATGGTGGGTGGGCCTATTTGTACCTCAACCGGAGGATCTAATGGTGGTGCCTTTGTCACCCTGAATGGAACTCAGTATGGAAATTTAGCGACAGGTATAGCTCCTGCTCCATCAGATGTCGGTTACACAATCTTCGCTGTTGCCTCTCCATCGAGTGCCGCTAAAGGTAAGTTGACTGGATCATCAGTGAATGCTGGTGCTTTTTCGTACTTTATTGGAGACGGAACGCACATAGAACAAGGAGCGGATATTGGCCAGACAGTAGCTCTAGGTATGGGAACAACTTCCATGACAGCTAATTCCTGGCATCAGATAAATGTGGCTTTTACGGGAACAAACGCTATCTTTAGAATCGATTCCACCACCGATGGAACCACTACTTTTTCATCCACATTCGCTCAACAAACCATAAATCTTCTATTCGCTGAGCATTCTCTACAAGAAATTTACAACGGCAAAGTAGAAGCCATTCTGATTTACCGCGAAAACATGACTCTGACGAATAAGCAGACGGTCGAATCCTACATGCGCTGCAAATACTCGGTGAACTAGCCACTATGAAAGACTTCATTATTCATGCAGTAAAGAACTGGCACAGCACGGTTCAATCTATTCTGACCTCCACATTGGCCATCACAGGTGGGCTGGCTGGCCTTAGCATTCTTTCGCCTCAAACGGCTACGATCCTTGGCACAGTGAACGTCATTGCGAAGATCGGATTGGGGATGCTTCAGACTGACGGTATCGTGATTCCTGCCGGAAGCACCGTCTCCCAGACTCAAAGCGTGACCGTCAAGACACCGTAGCAGGGAACAGGCGAGCGACCTTTCAAGTTCAATCTAAGTGCTGAGGCCATCTTCTAACCGGGATGGCCTTTTGCACGTCTGCCGTCGACGCTAACCCCATTAAATTTAACAACTTAAAAGATCCCATTTATGGCCTTGACTCCGTGCCGGTGCGGAGTAACACTCCCGAGGCTAAGCGGAGCTGAATCTTGCACTTAGCAGCTACCTGCTTTCAAAGGGGCCTCTCCCATGAGGCCCCCAAGTTGTTTAACCGGAGGAACACAGTGAAACGTATTGCTGCTCTTATCATCCTTGGAATTTCTACCTGCCTCGTCCACGCTCAGACAAAGATTCTCTACAACTCCAGCCACGCCAAGGCGGGATCACCAATTCCTCAAGAGTGCCTCGCTGCGGGTGCTGCTCTCATGCACGGATTGGTTTCGTATCCTCATCCAGCCAAATGGACCTACATCATCTCGTGTGATGACTTTGCATGGTCGGACACGATGATGGCTGCGCGTAACGATAGAGGAAAGTTGATCTATGGAGCCACCAACCCTGAGAACTTCACAACCTTGCTTCGTGGCTCAACACTGAGGGATGACGGCGACCGTCGAGTAACGGCGGAACATCTCATAGCTCATGAACTCGCCCACATCTTTCTGCAAAGTAACGATGATGCCAAGGTAGAAAAGTTGGCTCAGTCCTGGCTGATAGAACGTCACGCCTCAGTATTGGTGGCGGCGAACTAATGAGACTACGACGACCGACTCCGCAACAAGGACGCGCCTTAGAACTACTCGGCCATGCCATCGAATATTTGATGGATTCTTATGTGATCGTTGTATCTGCTAATGGTAGTAAGGACGACCGCGAGGCCATTCAACTCCTGATGCGTTTAAACATGGATGTGTTTAGCGAATGTGAGGAAAGTGTGTCGTTTATTCAGTGGTCAGCAGATTCATTTACCCGTTGGTTCAAACGGCAATTTGCTATCAAGGAATCAACGTTAGACGAATAGAGCTGACATTCAATACAACAAAGAGAGGCCATCCTGATTGGGATGGCCTCTTTCTCGTTTACCATGGCGAATAGAGGAAACATGAATATGGAAACAATCATTGAGCAAATCGATGCAGAGATCGTTAGATTACAGCAAGCAAAAACTCTACTGGTACGCAATGATGTAAAGCGTGGTCCGGGCCGACCGAAGGCAAAGGCAGATGATCTTGTATCCAAGATTCTTGCTGTTGTACCCGTTAGACGTGTGATGAGTGCTGAGGGTAAGGCCCGGATTGCTGCTGCTCAGAAGATTCGTTGGGCGAAGGCAAAGAGAGCAGCTAAGAAAGCAAAGTCAGCTTAGTTATCCGTCTCACATTTCCGGTCGCTTTTGTGCACGCTTCCGAACAACTGGTGCTTAGAGGGGGCAACGATCATTATCGTGACGTCAGCCCCCATGTATTTAGCTGATCTATATAGGAAGTCACGTTTTGCAAAGTGTCCGTCATGATCCAAGTCTTGAAAGTCCACGTTCCAGTTGTAATTCCTCCATCATAGTGAACCTCCCACTTTGCGAAATTGCTTCCATACTGTTGCGATGGACCGCCTGAGTTGTCGTAAAAGACAAACCCAGCGTTCGGTGAGTTCACAAATATTCCCATTGCCATCGAGGTGGGAGTAGTACCCGAGGCCAAAATCACTGCCTGTGGGCCGGGATTTAATGGAACGTCATATCCAGTGCCTGCGGACGTTCCTTGCTGTACGGCCAATAATGGGACAGTCGTCAAACTTCGACTGATCGGATTGTAGTAATAGTAATTATTAAATTGGGCGTTGAGATAACCTGTGGGTGCTTCAACAACTGCTTCGTTCATGGCGGCTGAATGTACTATCGTCTGATAAAGAGCTAAGGGCCAGTGGCGATCCTGATTGTCGGGCCCGACCCAATCCAAGGTTATAGTTTTTCCGATAGTGACATCAGGGTATATGACAGGATGATCTGCATCTCCTCCAAAGTTTGAGGGATTCCAATCAATAGGGACAGCGGCTGTCGACTGGGTACTCCCCGATGTAACGATTGATACGCACGGAGAGGGATGACGTGCATCGACGTTGATGTCTGGAGTTCCAAAAGTGTCACCAGCTTCTTCTAGCGACGACTGCGAACCAGTCGGGTACATTGCAGCTTGGAGCTGACGGCCATAGTCGTAATCATTTATAAATTGAACTCCATTCCACCACCATTCCCATACAGCGCATCCAGTAGCGATATTCGATTTCACTTCCACTCCGCCGCCATAAACAGATGCGAGTGATACGTCGGTGCCCGGATAGCGAGCATACCCATACCCGAGAGCTGCCTCAGAAGCATAAAAGGGAAGGTTCTGTGGATGAGCCACAGGAGACTGATCAACTACCAAAGCATGGTCACCTGCGTTAGGAGATGCCGGTTGGTTGTCATAAAAGCGGGTTAGTGCAGAAGTTCCAGTCTTGGCGGTGCCACTTGACCACATATAGCCGAGGATACCTTCTGTTATGAATCCGCCTTCGCCTGCCACAGTCGAGTCCATATGATCGGTAGCCTGTTGATTCACTAGACGATACAACGGCTGAAGCCCAGAGATAGGCACATTAGCGCTGTCAGTTGTCCGTGATGGAACGTAGAAAACTCCAACATGGGGGTGCATATCACGTTCATTCGCGCTCGTAGTGCTCGTGTAATCCGGGCCTAGTTGCATCTCCCAAATGGTGCTCAATCGTATAGGGGCCTCGGGAAGGCCTTGGGCCTGACATGGCAATCCGAGAGAGAAAAACATAAGAAGTGGGAGTATGCGATGTTGCAACGCTAATCCTCTTGATAGCATTGGAATTCCTTTCCAGGGCAGATTGGTAACGCATTTCGCGGTACGAGTAAACAATAGAAAATTTGCAGTGTGAGACTCGGTGCACTATACGTATATCCAAAATATGCGATCAATAGTTATGAAGGGATGAACACTTAATTCTGGCTACTGCGTGGGTTCGATTATGGGAAATATAACTAATCTCCAAAGATCCCACCGAATCTACCCTTCACCTCATTGAACTTGTATCGATTCCGGGAGGTACACGCAGCTCAGGTAGCATTCCCAATATGGAACCGAACGAATATTGACCGAGGGAGTAAAACCCGCCTGATCAATTGAGGCTCCAATCTCCGATGAATGACATTCAAATAATCGTTGACTGGATGGATAGCCTAATCCAGGTGCTGGTGGATTACCCAAAGGATGTTTTTGTGAAGGCACTACCCACTTCAGAGGGTTTCACTTTGTCTGTCATAGTCAATCCGGTTGACACCGAAAAGCTGATCGGTAGAGAAGGCAGTAACGCTGAGGCTCTTCAACAACTTCTAGTGGAAGTCGGCATGGTGAAAAACCTGAAGCTCAGCTTGGATATTGAGGGGCAACAGGCTCCTCAGGAGAATGCAGTCCGATAGCTGTCATCCTTGGGCTAGATTGGTCTGTCTAGTTCGGTCGGTCTATTTTCTGCTCCACAAATCCAATCGCTCTCAATACGTCTAGAGGGACATTCTTCTGAAAGACCAACATCGTGCAATTGGAATCGAAGTCCTCAGATAGCGCTTCCTCGGATTCCTCAGGGTTGATCAGTTCGGCGCATAGAAGTTCACATATGCAGAATGACTTGGTTTGGTAGACCTTCAGCCAACTCCGAACAGGTTTCGCCGGGGCCAACACGAGGACCCTATAACCTTCCGTTGCACGGGTAATTAGAAGTCTGGCATCCATGCCGGAGAGTATAGAGCAGACTCGTAAAAGCATCGTATTGATTGTGCCTATAAGCAGTCTTGCGCCGATTCAAGCCGGATATTTTCTCCCGAATCGGAACGGAGGTCGTATCGCTCGGTCACTACGGCAAGTCCTTATGGCCGTGAGTGCAAAGAAAGACCTCAATCTGACTTTGGATATTGAGGGGTAATCAAACTCTCATGGATAAAGACGTCCTTCCTCAATGAATACAAGGAAAATTGGAGACTTCCACAGGGATATCTGGGATTTATTAAGTTTGCCGCATGATTTGAACAGTGAATATGGGGATTCTCGCATGTGGCCACAATACGTTGCGCCTTTATACTTGACGACCCCATTGGGTAGCGGTACCTTACGGCTGCAACTGTAATTAAATCTGCTTTTCCACAGGAGCTTCAATCATGGCAACATCACCCAAACAAGCATCGCAGGCCGGGAAGGACCTGCGGAAACCCTCAACCCCAAAGGCAGACCGTGGCCCCATCGCATCTGCTCTGTCCCAAACGAAACGTTCCCCCAAACGATAATCCGTAGTCCAAATTACGCCCCCGAGCGGAGGCAATGCCGTGAGGGGGCACTACGGAGGCCACTATCCATTCCCAATCTCACCTGAACAGAGGTGAATCCTACTATGCAGCTCTGGATCGGTTTATCTTCGCCATTGCTTCATGCATTTGCTCGTTATCGACATGCGCATATCGCTGAGTAGTGGCGATGGAGCCATGACCACACAGAATCTGTACGATTTTTAGATTGACTCCTGCTGCAACCAGACGGCTGGCAAAGGAATGCCTCAAATCGTGCCATCTGAATTGCTTTATACCCGCCTCATTGCGTGCATCTGTCCACCATTCCCTATTAACTGCAATGTTGAATACTCGGCCATCAGAAGACATCCTCTGGCGTTCGCCATCTTGGAGACGGGTAATCTCCTCCTGAATGGTACGAAGCTCCTGGAGGGCTTCGTACACGTCATCAATCATGGGTATGGTTTGAGGTTTGCCCGTCTTGTTCATGGCTGGAGGGATATGCAGCTCCCGATTGTCAAAGTCAATATGTTCGGACCATTTTAGGTTGTATTGATTGCTTTTACGTAGTCCAGTACCAAGGGCTAGAGTCAACTCATGAGGGTGGCAGCGAAGGAACAGCTTGCGGAGCCTGTGGTGTTCTGGGCATTCAGCAATCCACTTGTCTAGGACCTTCCTAATCGCCTCTTCCTCTTCTGGCCGAAGTTGGCGAGGATGGTCAGGTGCCTCTACATGGAACTGTTGCTGATCCCGTACGGGATTGTGATCTACCTTCCCCGAATCCATGGCAACGCGGTAGACGCTGGAGAGAACAGAACGATACCTGTTCAGGGTAGCGGGTTTCTTATTCAGGCTCAGTAGCCAATTCCTTATTTCATAGCCTTTGATCGATGCAGCAGAACGGCCATTGAAGCCCTCCAGAATCGCCTTTACGCGTTGTTTAGGACTGGACTGGTCTCTCGGTGGTTTGGGGCACGAAGGGCTGCTTATAAAGGCTAAATAATCCTCACATAGCTGGTTGATTGTGATCCCAGATTGAACACCATCTATTTGAGAGAGGGTTCGCGTCTGTTCCTTGGCTGACTTGGCGACAGTTCCAGGGACGACACCCCGTTTGATGAGTTTCGTTTTGGCAAGTTCGGCCTCTGCCTCAGATTGAGAGCCTATTCGTCTACGGACGTTCTTTCCATCAAACCTGTACCGGATATACCAAATACCGCTGCCTGGAACCTTCTCGAATACGCCGGAAACTGCTTTAGGTTTACGCGCCATAACTCCTAGCCTCTGGGTCTACGTTATCACCGTTCCGGGGTTCAAAAGGGTTCATTCGTACTAGTAATGGCATTATGTGGCAGGGAAGTGCAATGGAGACAAAACTCATAATATCCAATGAATACGCAGTGTTTCGTTGCATCTCATTGCAGAAGCGAAATGGTCAAATTCCATAAATCCGGCCCTTTCAAGGCTGAGAGTCCGGGTTCGAGCCCCGGTGGCGCTACCAAAAATCAATCACTTACGAGATACGCCTTCGAGAGCTGCGGGTGCATCTTTGGCGGAGCTAGCCGGAAGGTGTTGGGTTCGGCGTTCGAACCTGCAACGGCGGAAACATTAAGGGTGCCCGGAGAATGTGAGTCCGAGCGAATCTACCGTTTGGTTCGGATCGTTGTTCCCTCAAACTCTTGGAGACGATCAGAGCTTGGAATCGACCGGCTCGGAAGCAGGGCAAGGCAGCAATTTTGATCGTTCCTTTGGCCCTGGGCCTCCCCAAAAGGTTAACCTGTTTCTCGATCCGAGCATTCGGACCTTCGTTCCTGTCTAAACCCACGATCGAGCTATTTTCTTACAATGTGAGTCGTCAGAGGTTTATGGCTGAAGCGAACTGGCGGCTTTCTCGACGAGAGCCGATATATCTGGAGCGTGACTTATCATGGCTAGGTGTCCCGATTGAAGGGTGAGTGTCGTGGCGTTCATTCGCTTTGCCATTGTCGCCTCGAGTGTCGGAGAGATCACTCTGTCGTTGCTCGCAACGACATACCAGGTAGGAACAAGCTTCCAAGCCACTTGTGTCACGGATGCATTAAGCGCATTCGGGGCTGAAACGGGTCCTTGTGTTGCCGCGACTGTCGTCTGATCGGCAGCGGACAGATCCTGTGCGAGATCGTTTGCAACTCCCGTGTCGGATACCGTTAGGAAGCCAGAGGTATCCATCGAGAAATCGTTGTTGATAGGGGTTGATGGGACCGTACCATTTAGCGATACCGCAGATTCCCCCAAATCAGGCGCGTAGGCAGACACATATACCATGCCTGCAACCTTGGGATCGACGCCGGCCTGTGTGATGACCACCCCTCCGTACGAATGGCCTACGAGCAGGGTCTTGCCAGTTTCACGTCCCAGGGCGCGCTGTACGACTGCCACGTCATCTGCCAGCGACGTAAGCGGTAGTTGAACTGCCGTTACGTTGTAGCCGTCTGCATGCAGCGTCGCAATGACGTCATCCCAGCATGATCCGTCGGCCCACGCGCCATGCACTAGTAGTACATTCTTGATACCTGAAGGCCCCGATGCTTGTACGACCGGTGAGCTCTGAGAAGTGCAGCCGCTCAGCGCGAGCGCGGCAAGGATAAGCGGTTTGGAGCCATTAAATAAAGTGGATTTGAACATCTAGTGGTCCTTTCCCTTCTAGTCTTCTAGTGAAGATGGGACATGAGTGATTCGACAGAATGCCAGGCTTGCGAGTGTTGGCAGAGTCGGTGGTGTTTGTCTCAGTGGAGCGCCAGAAAGACTAGGGCGATCGCGACAACATCCTCAAGTAGAGCCGCCGGCAGATCGCGCCCAAATAATCGCGCGGCAGTGGCTCTCGCCTTGGAACCTGCGAGTGTTCCGAGAATGCTGCCGACGATTCCCGCCAGAACTCCCATAAGAAGATGTTCGTGTGAGACGCCTATTGCCGCACCAGTGAGTGCACCCATCAACATCCGAGCACCGAATTGCGGAGGAACAAGCCGGCTTGGGGTTTTGGGCAGCTTGTCGGTAACTAGCTCACCGATCGCGAGCAGGCTAGTAACGAACGGCGTTGCTCTAAAACCCAAAAATGCAAGCATGTCCCCTGAAGGGGTAACTTATCGGAGCTAGCTGCCCAGCTAACAGCCGCGAGGCCAACAAGAGCGCGAAGACCACACGCAACACCCACTACGAAGGCCGAGATTAAGACGGACATACAATGTTCTCCTTTAAAAGATGGTTCGGCGAATCGGCAGGTAAAAAAAGAGCCTGTCCTTAGGCTGTTGGAGGAAGAAGGTTCCCAGAATAAAGTGGACTCAGCGCAAGGAAGACGAGGCAGTCAATTCCATCTCCGGTATACCCCTTGAATTTTTCAGCAATAGAGGAGACCGGTTCTGGCGAGATCGGATAGCGTCGTTCATGCTGTCTCTGTATAAGAAGAGATGATCTGACGCATCCTGTTTCGCAAGGTACGTCAGATAGCATCACTTCCGCTATTGTGTGAGAGAAGAACAACAGCTTGTTCTACTTCGAAGCGGCCTTTGATGCCGCATCGAGGATCACATTAGCAACTTTCGCTGGTTGAGCGAGCATGATTACGTGGCTGGAGGAGACAGTAGTGGTTGTCGCGCCGATCTTTTTTGCCTGAGCGGCTTCGAGTTCGGGTGAAATCGTCCGATCGGTTGTAGCGACGATGTACCACGAGGGTTTCGACTTCCACGCCGGATTTGTGACCTCACCCTTCATGGCGCCAACGCTCGTTGGCACTTGGGTAGCCGTGAGGATGGCAATTTCTTTGGGGGAAAGGTCTTGCGCCATATCTTCAGCTATCCCTTTAGGAGTCAGTTTGAGGAAACCACTCTTGTCTGGACGCAACTCTGAGCCTACGGGTGTTGCAACGCTCGTGATGAGGCCGAAAGCGGATTCTCCCTTATCCGGTGCGACTGCCGAAACATAGACGAGTCCCGCGACCTTCGGATCATTTCCGGCTTCGGTGATGACAGCTCCGCCGTAGGAGTGACCGACGAGCAATACCGGCCCGTCCTCGAGATCAATAGCCCGCTGCGTTGCTGAAACATCGTCCGCGAATGATGTTAGCGGGATCTGAACAGCAACAACATGCAACCCCTTCGCCTCCAGCAATGGAATGATCTTGGACCAGCACGAACCGTCCGCCCATGCCCCGTGAATGAGCAGTACGGTTTTTACCGCTGCATTGGGTTGCGTTTGTGCCGTCGCCTTAGTCGCAGGAACGGTGATCGCGAGTAGTGTGGCGCACGTCGCCATCACATTCCTAACAAACTTGAATGCTTGCATTATCTTTCTCCTTGGTGAACGGAAGGTCCGCACAAGACTCGCAGCTGCTCTGTCAGACCCCGTACGGACTGCCAATGCGAACAAGCACACAGTTCTTGTGGCCATTCTCACATTCGCTATCCTGTTTCATCTGAGCGTAGTTCTGGATGAGGGGAGGCATCTAGGCGAAAACTATCAAAAACTGGCCATTCCTGCTGGAAATATCAAGGTGACGGAAAAGAAAAGACCCGCCATGACGGCGGGCCACTTGCATGATGGATCGGGTACTTAAGTCCACTTATTCGAGGTTACTTTTTTGAGTTGCGCCACTCACCGGGACTCTGCTTTAAGAATCGCCGAAACGATTTATTCAAAGCAGATTGATCCGGGAAGCCGCAGCGGAGTGCGATGTCTGCGAGTGGAAGATCCGAATGTAAGAGATAGGTCTTTGCCATATCGATTCGCCGTTCGATGAGCCAACGATAAGGGGGGCGCCCAAAAGTCTTTCGGAACGCGCGGGCAAAATGACTGACAGATAATTCACATTCGGCAGCCACGGAATAGAGCGAAGTTTTGCCCTGCAAATTCGCCTCCAAAAACTCAGTAGCTCGACGAATTTGCCACGCCGACAATCCACCTCTGGTTGAGGTCTCTTTTTCGAAGCCTCTTCCATAACGATGTACAGCATGCGCGAGGATTCCAAGTCCTACCTGATCCACGAATAATTGAGACGAAGAGTGGGGATTTCTCAATGCGGGCAAAAGAGCCAGGCCTAAGGAATGAAGAGTTTCATCGACACCCTTCCTGCCCCGCAGGAGATTATCAATTGGGTTCATTTGGTTGTCGTAGCAGAATCCGTTCAAAGTCTTACGAGGTATGTAGAACTGAAGAAAGTAATATGGCTCTGGAAGGTAAAGAACCGGCGGCTTTTCAAGGTCGGAGATACAAGCAGAACCTGCGGAGAGTTTCTCTTCCAGGGCAAGCCGTCCGCGAACCCATAGGGAGCTATTGTTGTTCTCCCGCAGATGAAGATGGATTGAGAATGCTTCTTCAGCAGGTACAGGCAAAGGGAGCTCAGGCATCCCGTCAGAACGGAGTTCAGTTACTGCAAATTGAAGTTGTCTGGCTGACTAAACAGTCAGCGTTGGAGCAGAGGAGAGATGGAAGTATCTCCCAAATTTTGTGCCGTATGCCCCTTGTTCGCTGGTCATGATCGCAACTCCTTGTGGAGGCGCGCGTCGCCATCGCTTGAACTGGTGCGGTCGCGAGTCATCACCCGTCGCCATACTCCGGGAGTTACCCTGTGAATTCGCTTGAAGGAGCGGTTGAGTGCCGATTGATCCGCAAATCCACACTGAATGGCGATCTCCGCGAGGGGCAGCCGGGAATTCGTCATAAGATCTCTCGCCCTATCCACCCGAAGTTCCGTCAACCACTTATAAGGCGGCCGGCGAAAAGTTTGTTTGAAGGCCCGAGCGAAGTGGCTCACTGATAGTTCGCATGCTGCGGCAACTTGCTTGAGGGCAATGTTGCCGTCCAGATGAGCCTCCAATAACTCTGTTGCTCTTCGCATCTGCAGAAAAGAGAGTCCACCTTCAAACTTCGGAGCCGATATCGTCACACCGCCATACGAGGAGACAAAATGACAGTTCAAGGCATGCAAAATATAATCCAGGAAGATCTTCGAAACATGATTGGGTTGCGCTAGCGAGGTCAGAAGAGTCTTCCCCAAGTGGTAGACGACAGTATCAAATGCTCCAAGCGGCCAGACCAATCGCTTCACAGGCGGCAATCGATGGGCATATGCAACTTCATCGAGAGCAGCTTGAGTGATATACACCACCAATGCGTCGAAGGGATTTGGTAGGAAAAGTGCGGGCTCCTCTTGTAAGTCGATTGCACTAACGCTCCCAATTGGGTAAAGACCGCTCGATACCTTTTTGCGCCCAAAAAATTGCTCGAGAAAAGGTATAGCTTTGAGTTGCAATGCAACGAGATAGCCATGCTCACCAATGAGCGGAGGTGCAAATTCTGGAAGACCTTCGCTGCTCTGAACCCTCCCAAACGAGAACGAGGCAATCTCGGACAACTGGACTTCCGCAGTAGGAGAATCCCTGAGATACATGTTTTTGGCGAGTTGATTCCAGAACGTAGGGACTTCGATGGACGTCTCCATAACCCGATCTAACCTTTCCTTAGAGATGGCCCCAAAGCGTCGATAGATCGTTGAAGGCGGCTGGAAGAAAGAGCCGACCTACCCGAAAAGAGAACTGTCGATTGCTATCTGCCAACTAACAACCGTGAAGCCAGAATTGCTTGTGAGGCACACATGTCCATTAGCATGTAGGCCCAAAGCGGCATCCTGGGTTTCTCCTTAGGAGTGTGATTTTACAAATAAAATGTGAGCAAACATAGACCTGGAAGAAGGTAAGTGTTTGTCTAACGCATAAAATTATGATAATGCCATCAGAGCCAAACTCCCTTCCATTTGAGTAGCGTCGACGATCGAAGTGGAGACTTCGGGTGACTGCAGCCTGTGGATAATTGGCGTAGCTCCTTATTGCACTGGCAGGCGGCGTAAATCAGAATGATTCCGTATACTGGGCTGGCCCATCAGACATGGCTTGTGCACTTCTTTTGAATTCTGACTGTTGCAACCTCTGTCGGTGGGATGAAAGATCAACTCCGAGGAGATTTTTACGATGTTTATTTCGAACGCCGGACGTTTCGCCATCTGCGTTGCACTCGTGGCGAGCCTTTCGCAAGCCGCGTCAGCCGCTGACATTTTGATTGTCGATGCGAAGTCGCAGCCCGAAAGTTTGACTGTGGCCCCGGGCGGCGTGATGATCGTTGGCAGCGCCAGTTCGCCGTTTGTCTATAAGGTGCGTTCGGGTTCGTCTGTTGCCGAGAAGTTTATCGATGCCAGTGCCGAAGGTACGGGGACGTTTTTCTTCGGCATGCTGGCGGATGTCTCCAACAATATGTTGTGGACGTGTCAGCTAACCCCGGTTCCGAACACCACACCAGCGCAGCGGCACACCGCCTTGAGAGGATTCGACCTCGCTACCGGCACGCCGAAGGTCCGCTGGAACCTGCCGGGGGACAATACTACGTGCAACGATTTTGCGATCGGACCGGATAAGGCACTTTATATTACGGACACCGGAACCGGCAGAATCTACAAGCTGGCGGCTGGGGCCTCCATCGCAGAGCTCTACCTGGAGCATCGGACGCTCATGGGTATTGATGGCATCACCTTCCTGGATGGCACGCTGTATGTGAACAACGTCGTCTTCAACAAGCTCTACCGCATTCCGGTGGATGCTGCAGGGAAACCTGGGACGCCTGTCGATATCTGGATGGACCAGCCCGTAAAGGGGCCTGATGGCATGCGTGCCGCGAACGGTAAGATCTTCGTCGCCGAAAACGGTAGCGGAAAAGTTTCCGTGCTCACTATCAATGGGGATAAGGCAAGCGTCACTGTGATTCGGGAAGGACTCAAGACGCCGACCGGGGTCGAACCCGCAGGCGATACTCTCTGGATCGCCGAGCGCGGGGCTGGCAAGGCCGTATCGGTTCCCATGCCCAAGTAGCGCGGGTTTTGGGCGCTATGATTGCTTGATATGGATGGTTCGTCGTTTATGGACGGCACTGGCGAGTTCACGCAGGAGTATTTGGGTCTCGGTCCAGTCGATGCAAGCATCGGTGATGCTTTGGCCATAGACGAGGGCTTTGCCGTGGACAAGAGACTGGGAGCCCGCGACGAGATTGCTTTCGATCATGACGCCCATGATGTGGCGTTCCTCGCTGGTCGTGATCTGCTCTGACACGGAACGGCATACCGAACCCTGCTTGCGATAATCTTTGCCGCTGTTCGCATGGCTAAAGTCGATCATGATGCGCGGTTTGGCTCCTGCCTTTTTCATCTGCTCAGAGGTCGAAGCGACAGATTCGGAGTCGTAGTTTGTGGTGTGGCCGCCACCGCGCAAGATGACATGGCAATCTGGATTCCCGGAGGTGAGGAGGATTGCAGCTTGTCCGGATTCAGAGGTTCCTAGAAATGTATGTGGGTGATTAGCGGAAAGAATGGCGTCAATCGCAATTTGTACATTACCTGATGTACCGTTCTTGAAGCCAACCGGGCATGAGAGTCCGGATGCGAGCTGGCGATGGACTTGACTCTCGGTGGTTCGCGCGCCAATGGCTCCCCAGCTCACGAGGTCGGCGATGTATTGGGGCGAGATCATGTCGAGGAACTCCGTGCCAGCGGGGACTCCCATATCTGCCAGATCGAGGAGGAGGCGACGTGCAATGCGCAGTCCGTCACTGATACGGAAGGATTCGTCGAAGTAGGGATCGTTAATCAGCCCCTTCCAGCCTAAGGTGGTACGCGGCTTCTCGAAGTAAACTCGCATCACGATCATGAGTTCGTCGGAGAGCTCTGCGATGGCCTCTTTCAACAATCCCGCATACTCTCTGGCAGCGATAGGATCGTGGATCGAGCAGGGACCTACGACGACCACCAGACGGTCATCCGATCCGTCGAGGATGTCTACGATTTGACGGCGCGCCTCAAAAACAGTGCGCGAAGCGTTCTCGGTGACAGGCATTTCTTCCTCAAGAAAAATTGGAGGAAGGACAATTCTGCTGGATTTGATCCTGAGATTATTTGTGGGGTATGCCATAGTCGCTCAACCAGCATACTAGGTATGCTGATAGTGCTGCGGGAGCAAAGTCACCTGGAGAGGTAATCGATTAAATTGTAGCCTTACGATCCTTTAGCTCACAAGACGTGCAGTTTATCATTACCAATATTTTTACATTTGCATACGGCATTAACTCCACAATAAGAATCTGGAAGACTCCTTGTCATGTCCTATGCTTAGGTGAGTTGTTCTCGATATCAACCAGGGAATGATTTTGGTCCGTCCGACACCGGATCCCTGATAAGGGCCTGTATCGCAGGGAACACCGCGAAGAAAAGATGATGTAACGGTTAGTGAACGCCTAACCGATCACGAGATAGAGGGAAGACGAGATGAAACAGTTAGCGATCGCGGGGCTATTTGTGGCTCTGGCGGCAACCCAGGTAGAGGCGCAGATCAATGCAGGCGAGCAGCAGCCAGAGCCTAGCGTGCCTTTCAACATGGTCCAAGTGGCGACTCTCAATCTGCCCTGGCGGATTGCCTTCCTGCCCGACGGGCGCATGCTGATCTCCGAGAAGGTCGGCGGCATGCAGTTGGTAACGCAGCAGGGAGCCAAGACGTCTGTCGCGAATGTGCCGGCCGTCCTTAGCAAAGGACAAGGCGGCATGCTGGGTGTCTTTCTCTCGCCGCACTATGCCAAGGATCACAACGTCTACCTCACCTATTCGGAGCCCGGCGAGGGCGGTTCGAGCCTGGCCCTTGCGCGAGCCACGCTGACGCTTGGCCAGGATTCGGCGAGCCTTGACGGGCTGAAGGTCATCTGGCGAGATGGCGAGAGGGGCGATGGAGGACAGTTTGGGGCCCAGATAGCCTTTTCTCCGGATGGAAAGTATCTTTTCCTTACGGTTGGCGACCGGCAGCGCATGACGCCAGCCCAGGATCCAAACCAGCCACTCGGCAAGATTCTGCGTCTGACGTTGGATGGCAAGCCAGCCAAGGGTAATCCGATGGCAGGGAAGAAGGGCGCTGCCAGCGTGCCTGTAATCGACCCGCCGGCAGATACCGAAGCTGCGAAGACTGCTCCGGTTGTGAGAACGTATACCTTCCCCGGGCCGAACCTGACGCCGGCGGAGACCTGGACTAGCGGACACCGTACTCCCTACGGTCTGGCCTTCGCGCCGGACGGACGGTTGTGGGAGGTGGAGCATGGTCCGAAGGGTGGCGATGAGCTGAACCTGATCGAGCCGGGCAAGAATTATGGCTGGCCGCTGGTCTCCTATGCGGTCAACTACGATAATGTGCCGATCCCAAGCCCGGACACGCGATCTGATCTGACCAAGCCGGTCATCTACTGGACGCCGATTATCGCGCCTGGCAACCTCATCTTCTATAACGGTGCGATGTTCCCGCAATGGAAAGGTTCCGCCTTCGTGAGCGGTCTGGCGAGCAAGGCGCTTCTCCGCATTACCTTCGACCCTAAGGGCGAGGCCAAGCCAGCCGAACGCTGGGAGGTCGGTCACCGCATCCGCGACGTGGAGGTTGGTCCCGATGGGGCGCTGTGGATGATCGAGGATTCCAGGACTGGCGGTCTGTTCCGCGTGACGCCGAAGTAAGCTCTAAACCCTCCTGAGGCTCACCGTCCTACCGACGGTGAGTCCAGGAGGCTTTCGGGCTATTCGTCCGTGTGCCCAACTGGCCATCTGATGGCATGATGACAATGGTTGCGGAGGGATAGCATAGGGCAGATAGGGTATCTCCCATGACCTTTGTTAGCCTTACTCGCTTACGTATTCGCTCTATCCGCTACCTGCCCCTGTTTGCGATCCATGCCCAGAAGACGCTTCGACAGGTGAAGAAGGCCCCTGGATTTCAAAAGGGTTCGCTTTTGCCCGATCGGAACTGGACCTTCTGGACTATGACGGCTTGGGACGACCCTGAAAGTATGCGTCGTTATATGACCACGGCGGCTCATAAGAGGGCGATGCCGCACCTGATGCACTGGTGCGATGAGTCTTCAGTTGCGCATTGGGAGCAAGAGGAGAGTAGCCTGCCTTCCTGGGAGGAGGCCGACCGGCGCATGCGAGAGACCGGCCGTGTCTCGAAAGTCAACCACCCAAGTCCTGAGCATGCCAGCCTAAACTATCGCAAGCCGCGAACCTCCGGCGGCGGCGCCATCTGACTGTGACGATTCCGTTTTTACCTCTTGGTGGAGGCGATCAGCAGCTTCCAGTTTGCGTAGTCGGTATTGGCCAATGTGCCGAGTGAACTCGTCAGGTAATTCAGGCGTGCCGTCGCTGCTGTTTTTGTACGGTCTCGGTCAGCGAGAAAGTAGGGTGGTATCGTCTGCGAATACAGATTGACTGTGACGTTCAGGCTCTTTGGATCGGTCCCTGTAGGTATCGGAATCTCGTACCGCACGATGGATTGGCCTTTGCCGGCCAGGTACGCTGGGTCTTCGAGCGCATCGCCCACAGGTTGCGTCGCGTGCAGATAGGGTTCAGGCATATGCAAGTCCGCTGGCCCGTGGAGCGACCAGCCGATCGGCAGGAGGCGGTTGTCTTTGATATCGTAGTCGCGGCGGGTAAAGCTGGTTGTAAATTTGTGCTCCACGTCCTGCGTCAGCTCTTCGTAGATCTGTACCTGGTCGGAGTTCCGGATAGGATTGGACTGGCTGAAGTGTGGCTGATACGCGCCACCCACGAACGACTCGGTGGGTAGCACTTGCCCGGAGAAGTTAGTTAACTGACCTTTCTCGTTTGTGGCGCCTGAGCTAAAGAATGGCTTTCCATTCGCGGTCGCTTGGAGTTCCAGAAAAGCACGGCGAAAACCGACGCCGCTAGGGAAACGATGTCCGGCTTTGTTGGTGACTGTGACTTCCACGATCAGTTTGTCTGCACGGACCTCCCACTTACTGATCGCGGCCGTTGCAGTGATGCTTTGGGCCTGCTGCACGAGGTTGTTCGAAGCCGCGTTGAGATCTGTCGCCAGGCCCGTCATGTAGTCGGCTAGCCGGACGCCGAGCGTCTCATTGTTGTTCTCTTTGTTGACCGGCTGGAGGAACATCTGCAATAGAAAGCCATTGGTTCCGAGTAGCTCGTGGCGCTTGTAGCCGTCCTCGCGATATCTCACGTTGAGTTGGTCGGGAGTCGCAAGATGATCCGTGACCGGATAGGTGAGGTCTTGCACGATGGCGATCCTGTCTGTGATCTTTGCCACGTTGACGTGGGTGCGGTCGTTTACATAGCCCGAAGGCATGTGGCATTCCTGACATGTCTTCGGAGTCGCACCCACAGAGCCGTATTCGTTGCGATATTGGCTGTTGAGCCACTCGGGATAGGTCGCTTGTTCCACCGATTTCTTGTTCGAATCCATACTATCGAGCACGGGAAGGAGGATGGTGTGACAGGTACCGCACATCTGCGGCGATTGAAGATAAGCATTGTGCTTCGGCTTCACGCCTAAGCCGGTGTCCATGGGATATGTTGTGACGACGTCATCCTTGAAGGGACCGTTCAACTCGTCTGAGGGCGTGAGGTTGAAGACCCCATTGATCTGATGGTCGAGGAAGTAGCTCAGGGTCGGCTCCTTGGGAGCCGCCATTCGGTGGCACACCTCGCAGCTGATGCCGTCGCGTGCAAGGCCTCCATATTTGAATCCCTCGTGCGCTGGATCAGTCTCGTAGACGAAGTCGACTTTGAACGCCTGGTTGGGGTGTTCGGCGGCAAAGGTTCTCTTGCCCATGGCGCCGTGGCAGGTCATACAGGTGTCAATAATGAGCTGCTTCTTGGCTGGTTCGCGTTGGGCGGCTAACTCGCTGTCCAGTTGCGAGTAGAACACCGGATCGCGACCGGCGAGTCCCATCGGCGACCAGCGCCACTCGCCGTAGGGCGAGACGTTGATGGTGGACGATGTCTTCGATGGAAGAATCATCGAAGGGCCCAGACTGACGTTTGTAAGGCCGCTGTGGCATCCAAGGCACTGCGACGAGGTGACGAAATTGGGAGAGGTGGCATCGTGTGGGTTCGAGGCCGGTCTGGCGAGAACGTCGTCGAAGGTTTCGGGAGGGAATCGTTCGATGGAAGGCGGCTTCGTTACCCCCTTGAGGAAGAGCCCTCGCATGTCCTCTTGAATCGCTGCGTTCTGCTGATGGGATGGAAAACGGGATGGCTGAATCAACTGTTCGTTCGGAAGCGCCTTGTCGTCGACAAGCGAGAGGTTTGGCTTCTGAAGATAATCGATGAGAGTATGCCCGAAGCCGCATGTCTTGGGCGGCTCTTCGGCGCTTGCATCTCTCCAGCTATTGTCCACCCGGAACTGCAGCGGCCAGCCGGGTGCGCCTTCGATATTGCTCAGTGACGAGAAGGTAAGATTTTTTTCTGCGGACGCATGGCAGCGAAGGCAGTAAAGCCCATACCCAGCATTCGGATATTGAAACTCGTTGGAGAAGTTCATCGAGTTTGAGGGCTTGCTGCCGTTCCAGAGTTCAGCCCAAAACCAGCCGTCGCGCGAGGCCTTTGAGTTCCTGATCATGATGGTCCAGTCGTTGGAACATCCAAGGCCATCGATGGGGATATCACGGTAGTGGGCCGCAGGACCCGGAGCGAACTGCTCCTTGATGATGACGGCGCCATCTGGAATGTCACCCTGGCGGCCGTGCAGAAGCCAATTCGATACCTCTGGAGAGTAGTAAATATGGACCGGGGGATGAACTGTGGCCGAGACGCCATTCATGAGAGGGCCGGTATCCCGGACCCATTTATCTTTGCACCAGCCCAGTTTTCTGTAACCAAGGGTATTCAGATACGCCAAAACTTGCTTCTCAAACTTCACCGGTTCGCCAGGTGGAAGCTGCGCCGGAAGCCTCATTTGCGTCGGCACGGGCAGCGCCTTCGAGCAAGGGTTTGGAATCTCCTGAGCGTGGGCAGCAGCTATCAATACAACAAAGAGTGGAAAGGCGAACCATCGCATCGTGCGATCCTTTCGCAGGCTCGGGCCCGCGTCTAACTCAAACTTCCTTGTGACGATGAAGACCGTTTAGCGCTAGGAATTGCGGCTTTCGGATCTGCCATATCCATCGAATATGCGGATTCGATGCGGCTGGCATGTTTTGTGTGAAGGGCTGAGGTCGACTCACGGATACAACTGGGATGCCGGAAGATCAGGATTGTTTTGCCAGTGGAACTCAGATGCTTTGCGGTATGGATGTAGTCCCATCTGGGACTGGTTGCATCGAAGCGGGAGAGCAAAACCGTGGCCGTGTCGTCGGGATTATCCGACTTTTCTCCATGCCGAATCATGACTATTTGAGCTGGGCAGGTGGTGCTCATCGTGTGTGCCTCGCTTACATGGGTCAGCGAAAGTTTGCTGGAGCCGCACACTGGTGTCAACAACAAAGTTGGTGGGCTTTGATGGCGCCCTGCCATTCACCTGGTGGCTAGCTCAGTTTTGGTACTCCGAAGTTGGTTTTGGTTGGCCGGCATTGTCGACCTGGCGTGGCGAAAGTGCGTCTGTTCTAGCTTTTGAACGATCTCCATGATTTCTGCTGTAGATCGTAGCCGGTGGAAAAACTCCGCAGCCATAACGTCGATCCCGCTCGATCCAGAAATGGCGTCGGCCTAATGGGCAGGGAGTTGTCTTTTTTAAATATTGACAATAGAACATAAATGCGTAACATTCACAACAATACGTAAACAAATGAAAATTCATGAAGCCTGAAAGGAAGCCTCTATGTCCATGCGAAGGAATCTGAAGAAGAATCACTTCATTGCACTTGGTCTCTTTTCGGTTTTTGCGTTAACGGGCCGGTTGAAAGCGCAGATTGATACTGCCACGGTCGCCGGACGCGTCACCGATAGGTCGGGCGCGACTGTGCCACTGGCGGACATCGAGGTGACCAGTACCGAGACGAACTTCGTGTATCACGCCAAGAGCGCGTCAAATGGTGAGTGGACGATCAGCCCGGTCCATATCGGCACTTATAAGTTGACGGTGAGGGCGCCGGGGTTCAACCAATCGGTTGCCGGTCCGTTCACTTTGAGCGTTCAGCAACGGCAACAGATCGACCTTGTACTGCAGACGGGGGCGGTCAGTTCAGTTGTGGAAGTGACGGATACTGCGCCAGTTTTGGAGACGGCTACCTCTGAGCGGAGCCAGCTCATCGATAGCCGCACGATGCGGACGCTTCCATTGAATGGGCGGAATCCGGTGCAGCTTGCGCAGTTGTCTGCTGGTGTGACGGTCAGCGAGCCCGGGGCCCGCGATGAGCAAGGATATGGTTTCAGTGCGAATGGAGCGCGTTCTTTGCAGAACAACTTTCTGCTTGATGGCATCGATAACAACTCAAATCTTCCTGACCTTTTGAATGAAGCGAACTATGTGGTGATGCCGTCGGTGGATGCTCTTCAGGAGTTTCGGTTCGAAACGGACTCCTACTCCGCAGAGTTTGGCCGTGCGACGGGGGCGGTGATCAACGCAACGACCAAGAGCGGTACGAACCATATCCATGGTGTGCTGTATGAGTTTCTACGCAACCAGGCGTTTGATGCGCGGAACTACTTCGATCAGACACTTCCTCCGTATCACCAGAACCAGTTTGGTGCGACGATCGGCTTGCCGATCCTGCATGACAAGCTCTTCCTATTTGCGGACTACGAAGGTTTGAGGTTATCGCAGGGACAGACCTATACTGCCCTCATTCCGACTGCTGCACAACGGTCAGGAGATTTCTCAAGCCAACTCGACCTCACATCTCCCACCGGGGTCGCCGATTGCAATGGCCGAGCCACTTACAATGGCGAACTCTTCGATACCAAGAACACTCAGGCTTCTGCGGCGAGCCCGACTGGTTATTGCGGTGTGCCTTTTGGCTATAACGCGGATGGGACCCCTTCAAACGTGATCCCTCGATCGGGCATCGATACGCTTGGCGCGAAGTTGGCGGCTCTATATCCGCTGCCGAATGCGAACGGGGCAGGCTATAACTACGTATCGAACCCAAAGCTGCTACGCAACGCCAATCAGGGTGATGTGCGCGTAGACCAGGTGCTCGCGCATAGCGATAATATCTTCTATCGGTTCAGCATGAGCCGCGCTCCGTCAACGATTCCGGCTACGTTTCCCGGGCTGGCGGATGGTGGCGGCTTCTTCAGCGGAGTAGGGGATAACCGGGCCTATTCGATTGCCGTGAGTGAGACGCATGTGTTCTCTCCCACGCGAGTGAACGAGATTCGTGTGGGCTACAACCGGCTGCATACGAATCGCTTCCAGTTCAACTCGGGGACGGACGTTTCGGGTCAGATTGGATTCCCAGGGGTACCCTATCAAGCGGGCACGAACAATGGTGGATTGCCGCAGATGTTCTTCAACGATGTAGCCACGCTGGGTAGTCCGACATACCTGCCATCGAACGAAATTCAGAATACCTATTCTCTGTCTGATACGTTCACGCTCATTGTGCACGATCACAGTATCAAGTTCGGTGGGGAGTACCGTCCGGAGGAGTTCACCATCTTCCAACCTGCTGCTCCACGCGGGACGCTTAACTTTGGAACGCAATTCACTGATAATCCCGCCGACCAGGGAACAGGCGGGAGCGGTTTCGCGACTCTACTTACAGGACAGCCTGATGGTGGTGGGATAAACAACATTAACAACGTCGACTATAACCGTAAGGTCTATGGCATATTTCTGCAGGATGATTGGCGTGTCACAACTGCATTGACGATCAATGCGGGCATTCGCTATGACATCTTCTCCGCCATTCTCGAACGTCATAACTCGCAGGCGAACTTCAATCCGATTACAGGGCAGCTCGATATTCCTCGAAGCAGTAATGCTGTACTCACGCCGACGCTTGCAAGTTTATTGACGGTAAATAGAACGGCCTCGAATGGCCTCATTCCTCCGACTTACACGAACTTCTCTCCCCGTTTCGGACTGGCTTACCAGTTCAAGAAAGGTTGGGTGGTGCGGGCGGCTTCGGGGCTCTTCTTCAATGGAGAGGAGAGCGGACCTTACAGTAATCCGAGCCCAGGCTTCAATCCACCTTACTTCGCCTCGCAAAACTTTGTGGCGCCTTGTAGCCTCGCATCGTATGCGGCGGTGCTGGATTGTTCTGTCCCCGGGCTTCGTACGCTTGCGAATGGATTTCCGGCCAATGCTCTGAGCGATCCGAATACGCCGAATCTATTTTCTGAGGATAAGTTGAGGACGCCCTATGTGGCGCAGTGGCACCTGACCGTGCAGCACGAACTCACGCCGCATACCACTGTCGAGGTCGCCTATGTGGGCTCGAAGGGATCGCACCTTTATACGTTCGGTAATTTGAACCAGGCTTCACCCACGGCGGATTCTTCGGCGGCTTCGGCGCCACGCAGACCGTTCCAAAAACTCGATACATCGATTGGGTGGTTGCGCTCGAATGGATTCTCAAACTACAACTCTGTTCAGTTGAAACTGGAACAGCATCTGAGGCATGGTGTGGCAGCGATTGTGAACTATACGTATAGCCATGCGCTTGGAAATTCCTCAAACGCAAATCTGGGCGCACAGAACAATGACTCCTTCAGGAATGAGCGCTTGATAAGCGAGTATGGAAATCTGGACTTCGATAACCGGCATCGGTTTACGGCAGGTTATTCGTGGGATCTTCCGATTGGAAAGGGAACTGCTTTTGCAGGGAGCGCAGGGCCTGCATTGAATTACTTGATCGGCAATTGGCAGCTTTCGGGGATTGCGACGTTGTCTTCGGGGACCTGGTTCACCGTTACCGACTCCAACGCAAACTTTGCAAACTCGGATGGGCAGCAGAGACCTGACTTTGTGCAGGGCCAAAAGGCCTCAGGGAAGCCGTGTATTGCCGGGACGTTCTTCAACACATGCGCTTTCCAGGACCCCGCGCTTGGATCGTATGGCAATGTCTCTATGAATACGGTGAATGGACCTGGAAACAAAAACTGGGATGTCTCGATATTGAAGACAATTCCGGTCAGCGAGGCAAGGCGCTTTGAACTACGCGGAGAGTTCTACAATGTGCTCAACCATCCGAACTTCCTCTTTGCCGCGCCGGGACCGCAGAACTCCAATAATGCGACTACGTTCGGTTCAACGAACTTTGGAGTTGTGACTGCTGCTCGAGATCCGAGATTAATTCAGATCGGGCTGAAGCTCTACTACTAAAGAGGGCAAACAGATAAAGACCGCAATGGTTAATCACCATTGCGGTCTTTATTTGTGCGGGCTCATTTTGGGAACGTGGTACTAAACGAGAATTAGTTTGCAGCCGAAGGAGCGGATTCTCTCCTGTACCTCTGGTTGCAGGCTTACGTCGCTGATGACGATGTCGACCTCTGAGAAGGAGGCAATCAGAGACATGCTGCGCTTGCTGAATTTACTGGCATCGGCGACTACGATGATCTCTCGTGCGGCGCGGAGCATGGCTCGATTCGCCATGGTCTCTTCGAGGTTGGTGCCACTTACTCCGAAGTCGGGATCGCAGCCCGCACCGCAGAGGAAGAGCTTGTCGGCAGAGAACTGCTCCAACATGTCCTCAGTGGCACGGCCGACGATAGAGGCAGAGTCGTTGCGGACGGTGCCGCCCATCATGATGATTTGCGTATTGCGGGAGTTGAGAAGCTCGGCTGCGATGTTTACGCCATTGGTGATGACCTGAATATGCGGAATATTCTTGAGATTGCGAGCGACTTCGAGGGCAGTGGTGCCTGAATCGAGGATGATCGTCTCTCCCTCGCGAACGAGGGTCGCAGCCATCGCGCCGATGCGCTGCTTCTCCTTGGATTGGCTCTTGATGCGCTCGTGGATTGGCGACTCACGGAAGACGGTGTCCTGGATGACCGCGCCGCCGTGCGAGCGCTGCACCAGGCCGCGTTGGTCGAGTTCGTTGAGATCGCTGCGGATCGTCACGGCGGAGGTGTTGAAGCGCCGGACGAGCTCGTTTACCTTGGCCCGGCCTTCTGACCGAAGGATCTGCAGAATTTGCATGCGGCGCTCTTCCGCCATCATGCCTTCTTGCAGTGGTTCTTCTGTGCGCATTTCATTTAGATGATTTTCAATTACTTCTTTCTTCATTGCACCCAATCTGTGTCTGGATCGATATGCGGCAAACGCCCGCCATTCTCGTACCTCAGGCATTGTTCGGAATAGCTTATTTCTAGTAGCTCTTTCTAGCTTGACGGCTCAAATGCGAAGGAAAATCTTATTTCGGAACATCCAGTGAAGTATAAGCCAATAGATAGCGAGCGTAAGTGCCCCGATAAACACCGGCTCAAGCGCAGTGCCAAAGACGTTCAGAGCACGCATGCCAAGGTTGATGCGGAAGCTGCTCAGAATGAAGTCTTCGAAGAGGTGGGCCATCAGGTAGGCAGCGATTGAGTTCATGCCCACGACGACGAGCGGAAACGCGATCCGTGTGTTTTTCTTGACGTCCACAAACCAGGAGAAGATGGCAAGGAAGAGGAAGCAGCCCCCCCCGCTCCAGAGCGTCCATGCAGGCGTCCAGATTCGTTTGACGATGGGACAGATGCCGGTTATGTGCAGCAGGAATCCGCCGGCAAGGAGAACACCCGCGGCGATCAGGAACTTGCGGACCGGAATGACCAGCGGATTTGCGATGAACCACCGTCCTGCGGCCAGGCCGAGCAGCATTGTGGCGAGCGTGGGGATGAAGCTGAGGGTGAGATAGCCACCGTCGTTGAAGAGAAAGCGGCTCGGGCGGGGAAATAGATTCAGGAACCAGAGATCGAAGACTTGTCCAAGGTTGCTGTTCTTGTTCCAGTGCGAGGCAAAGCCATGAAGAAGATGCTGGTGCCAGTTATCTGGAACTCCAACGCTGGCGTAGGGGAAGTCCGGACCAGGGGCTGGATATAGGGCCCAGGCGAGCCAATAACTGAACAGGATTGCTCCGAAGGCGGTCCACTGCCAGCGCGGCCGAACGAAGGTGAGGAGGACTGCGAAGGTGTATCCGAGACCGATCTGGGTGAGCGTATCTTCGAACGTGAAGCTCGTCATGCTGCTGTGAATGGAACGCAGGAAGATACCCAAGGCCACGAGAAGGAAGCTTCGCCAGATGGTGTGGCCGACGATCTTCTGGAAGCTCTGATCCTTTTTCTGACGGCTGCGTAAGGAGTAGGGGAGAGCGACGCCCACCAGAAAGGTGAAGGACGGCTGGATCATGTCATGAAGGCCCATGCCCACCCATTCAACGTGGGTCTGATTGAAGGCGAGTATCCGCCAAAGGGTACTATTTGGGAAGGAATGAGCGACCGTTTCAAATTGCATGACTTCGCCCATCATGAGAAGCATGACCAGGCCACGATACGCATCGACTGCAACGTTGCGTTGTGGCGGAACGGTTACGGATGCATCCATAGATGGATCTCCCAGGTAGTTTCTGCGGTGGACGAATTCAGATTTGTCTCGCGCTGTGGTGCGCCGATTCTAGCATGGCCATCCTTCGTTATCTTTCACTTTCCTTCGTGATGGGCTAATTATTATTTTGACAGCCTTCGCCACATCGAATAAGCTCATGCGAAAGATACATTGTTTGCGATTGTTTGCGATTGATTGCATCGGTAGCCTAAGGAGAGTCGATTGAACTCAGACGATAAGGTGCTCGGGTTAGAGTCGTTGAGCAGACGGCGGTTTGTGCAGATGGGCGCGGCAGCTGCCGTTGTCACTAACCTGGGAGGTCTTGCACATGCTCAGGTGTCCGGATCGGCGTCGATGATCGGTGTGCCCTTTGAGAAGCGAAACCCTCGTGTGGCGATGATTGGCACCGGAGGCCGCGGGACGAATCTGCTCGAAAACCTGCTTGCTGCCGATGCGCAGATTGTGGGGCTGTGCGATCTCGTGAAGGCGAAGGCGGAGCACGCGGCTTCTCTCGTCGTGGCGTCAGGGCAGAAGAAGCCAGAGCTATATACGGATGGACCGCATGACTTCGAGAAGATGCTTAGCAGGCAGGATGCAGATCTGGTTGTGATTGCGACTCCGTGGCTCTGGCATGCGGAGATGGCGGTCTTCGGGATGAAGCATGGCAAAGATGTCGCTGTCGAAGTCCCGGCGGTTACGACGATCGAAGACTGCTGGAAGATCGTAAAGGCCTCTGAAGAGACACGCAAGCACTGCATGATGCTCGAAAACTGTTGCTACGGTTACAACGAGACGTTGATCCTGCGGATGGTGCATGCGGGCAAACTCGGCGATCTGCTATACGGTGAGGGAGCTTACCTTCACGATCTACGCGAAGAGCTGTTCTCGAACGCTGGTGAGGGCTTGTGGCGGCGTGCCGAGCACACCAAGCGCGATGGCAATCTCTATCCGACCCATGGGCTTGGACCGGTGGCCAACTACATGGGCATTCAGCGCGGAGACCGGTTTGGGCACATCGTTTCTATGAGCACACCGCAGCGGGGTTTGGATGCTTACCGTAAGGAACATCTGAAGGCGGGAGATCCTCGCATGGCAGAGAAGTACGTTACGGGTGACATGAACACTTCCTTGATCAAGACGGCCAATGGGCTGACGATCACGGTGAAGCACACGGTTTCGACTCCGCATCCGTATGACCGGATCAATTTGATTGCGGGAACGAAGGGCATCTTTGAAGACTATCCTCCGCGCATCTATCTCGACGGACAGAACTCCGATGAGTCGTGGGAGTCGATTGATAAGTGGAAGGAGTATCAGCATCCACTTTGGAAGACCGAAGGTGAGATCGCGAAGAAACTCGGCGGACACGGTGGAATGGACTACATCATGTTGTATCGGTTGTTGCAGTGCGTTCGCGAGGGCCTGCCGCCAGATATGGATGTCTACGACGCTGCTGCCTGGTCTTCGGTGACTCCGCTCAGCATCGCTTCTGTAAGCCACGGTAGCGCGCCCATGGAGTTTCCTGACTTCACCGGAGGCAAGTGGCAACAGCGAAAGGCTTCGGCGATCGCGACACAGGTTTAGGCCTATTCCTGGCTCAAGAGATAGTCTTAGTGCATGAGGATCGATGATCGAATCGTGCTTGAAAATGGTGCCTTACGAGTCGTTCTGGCACCCCGGAGTGGTGCAAGGATCGTATCTCTACAAGGTGGTGGGCTGGAGTTTCTGCTTCAGCCTTACAATCTCTCCGATCAACTTGATCCCAGCGAGTTGTTGATCCCGGGACTGGCGTTTCAGGACGGCGCCTGCTCGGGAATGGATGAATGCTTGCCAACGGTTGCTAGGTCCAAAGCTGGTGTGCCGGGTCTTGAGGCGCCAGATCACGGCGACTACTGGAACATTCCGTGGACGATCGTCGAGCGCGCGGACCCGGCA
The DNA here is from genome assembly GCF_018449545.1 of Granulicella sp. dw_53. Taxonomy (GTDB): domain Bacteria; phylum Acidobacteriota; class Terriglobia; order Terriglobales; family Acidobacteriaceae; genus Edaphobacter. The sequence continues at coordinate 79,252 of NZ_JAAVUR010000008.1, forward strand.
TCGGTGACCGTCACTGCAGATGGTACCAGCCGACCGTTGCGCTTCACAAAGCGGCTCGATCTGCAATCGACTTTCTTGAGGATCGAGTACAGCCTTGAAAATCTAGGCGCTGCGCATGTCGAGTATCTCTATGCGTGCCATCCTTTGTTTGCGATCGATGCGGGCGACCGCATCGTGCTACCTGCAGAGGTGACAGCGACGCGTTTGGAGTACTCGCACCGGAGGCGTCTGGGAGGTAAAGGCGATACCGTATCGTGGCCCATTGCTCAAACCGAGGCTGGGCCGATTGATGTTAGCGTGACGCTTGATCCGCATGCCGACACCGGGGACATGCTCTATACAGAAGCACTTACCGTAGGCCGGTGTGGACTCTATCGTGCTGCCGCGCAACGAGGTGTGGTGCTCAAATTTGATCCTGCCAGCTTGCCTCATCTCGGGCTCTGGCTTTGCTATGGGGGATGGCCGCCTGACGCGGGCCCACGTCAGGTGGCTGTTGCGCTCGAGCCTACGGTTGCACCGCGTGGTTCGCTTGAGGATGCAGTTCGCGATGGAGTTGCGGTCGTCTTGTCTCCCCACGAGATACGTTCGTGGAGCCTCGAATTTCATCTGGAAGGTTTGGCCGGAGGGATCAGTGAAGAGACGTTTGCTGCACTCGTTGCCGGGTAAACTCTTCCCTTATGGATGCGAGCGAGTGGGTCTGCATGCCTGTGCATAGACGCGAAGAACGTCTCGTACCTTATCTACAACGAGCGAGGAAGTGTCGCCGGCGATCTGGCCTGTTCGTACGCGCTCATATTGTGCTCGCAGATAGAGGCTGAGAACGCTCTCGGGAACTTTGATCGCGTCGAGGTTGTCGGTGAGCCGTTTCACGGCTTCGACAATTTCAGGATAATGCCAGTAGTATCGGACGCGATCGCTATAGCTAAAGCGTCTGAGGAGAGCCTGTTGCTTGAGGTCGTCGGAGTAGTAAGGCTGCCAGGATTCCGGGTGGGCCAGCATCGTGTCATCGATGACCCGAAGGAGATTCGATTGTTGCGGAGAAGGAATCAGCAGCGCCTCAATTGAGGCTAACGCATCAAACGCTTCACGCAGGGCGAAGGTAAGTGCGGGCCCGACCTTGAGGATAGCGAAGCCGTCTTCGACTAGCTCTGTATAAGCCTGCGCAAATTGGTAGTCGGTCGAGTGCGCTTCCAGGACGATGGAGACGGCCTTCTCGCGGCGCCACTTGATGAGCGTCTCGGCTTTGGAGCGCTGGTAGTGGACTACGCTGTCGTGGTCGAATTCAACGCCAGGTTGGACGACCATTGCGATAACACGACTCCAGGCGTCACTCAAACCATTGGCCGCGAAGGCAGCGCGGTGCACCTCCAGCGTATGAGCCGCGGCTTCAGGCGGAGTGACGGCCAGAGTATCAAGAGAGTGTGTTGCGCCACCAGGTGTTGGGACTTCTGTGCCGATGACATAGACAGGCTTATCCGCTCCCGCAGGGCATGCAGCCTCTGCTGCGAGACAAAGCTGTACGCTGCGATTTGCGACCCCTTCGTCGTTGAGCGGCGGATCGCCGAGACAGGACATGCTCGCATCAAGATGGATCTTGCTGAAGGACGCCGCGGCGTAGGCGGATACCATTGTGGTTGCGTGCTCCATGGCTTCCGCAACGGGCAGGGTTCGCCATGGATTAGGACCGAGATGATCTCCCCCGAGGATGAGCTTGTCGGGAGCGAGGCCAGCTTTGTCTGCGATCTTTTCTGCAAAGATGCGAAAGTCGGCCGGCTTCATGCCGGTGTATCCGCCGAACTGATTGACCTGGTTGCTGGTGGCCTCTAGTAGTAGCAAGCTCCCGTCAGCGGCAGCCTGTTCGGCGGCGGCGCGTACGACGAGGGGATGGGCGGAGCAGACGGAGGTGATTCCTAGCTGCGTACCATCCTGTTGCAGTCTGAGGTGACTTTGCAGAGTGGTAGACATTTAGCGATAGATCGTGAAGTCGTTCACGACTCGGTTAATTACGCCTGCTGGGCTTGGTGCATCTGGACGAAGTCCGAATGAGATCGACGAGTAAAGACCAAGAAGCTGCCCGAAGATGATGTCGACAGGAGGCCGGTAAGCATCCGGAAACGATCCTTCGATTGCGTGGTAGGTGTCGCAGAGAGGCCGAGCTTCAGCCTCGCTCGATTTCAAGCCGACGATGACACAGGTCGCGGTAATCTTCTTCGCTCGGATCTCTCGGAGGAGGTCGATCTCATAGAGGAGACGCGGGCGCTCCGAGGAGAGGAAGCAGATAAAGTCGGTGTCGCTGTCGAGTGCGGCCATGGGGCCGTGTCGCAGTCCAAGAGAGGTCTGCGACATTGTTTTGATCCGCCCGCCCGACATCTCAAGGACTTTTAGAGATGCTTCCTGCGCGACGGCAGCAAGAGAGCCGGAACCGATCATGCAGATGCGCCGGTTTCCGCGGGCTGCTGCCATATTCTTTGAGAGTTCGGCGGAGTCGGCGAGGAACTTGTTCGCAGCCGCGATCATAGTATCAAGGATGGGCTTGTACTCAGCAAAGCTCCAGGCATGGGCCAGGCATTGCCCAAAGATCACCATGTTGGTAAAGGAGCTTGTCATGGCAAGACTGCGGTCGTTGACCGCATCGTCGAGGATTGCCGTGCAGGCGTGAGGATGTTTTGCCGCAAGTGCAGCCATGCGCGAGTTAGGATTGCAGGTGACTACAAGGTGTGAGATCTCGGGATACACCTCGATTGCCTGTTCCAGTACGCTTACACCCTCAGGCGAGTCGCCAGAGCGAGAGAAGGATATCCAGAGATAGCGGCGGCCCGGGATGACGTACTCAGAAAGACTAGGGAGCAGGCTGGTGCTTGCGACCGCCGATGTCTCACAACCCCAACGTTGCCTAAGGAGCAGAGCGAGTGACTCCCCGATATAGTCAGATGTGCCCGCCCCGATCAGCATTACGACCGGACGCTTTTCGAGCGGACCGGTTACTCCGGCACGTTCGAGAAAACTTATGAACTTTTGCTGATTTGATTCGAAGAGTTGGGCAGTTTTTTGCCAGGTCTCGGGCTGTTGAGCAATCTCGCGCGGTGTGAAAGCTAACCCTCGTGACTCCTGCTCGGCGATCGGTAGTTCAAGCAAACTGGTCAAGGCGCCCACGAACGAGCCTCCAAAACAGATTCAAATAAAAAGTAAATGAAACCAAACACAAACAATAGTAACATGGAAACCAATTATGAAAGAACAAACTCCTGCAGAAGAGCTTTCCGAGCAGTCTCTGACTAACCGCCGCTTCGATGTCACAATCGCCGGAGAGATCAATCTCGATCTCATTTTGTATGGCTTGCCTGAGGTTATGCAAATGGAGCGGGAGCTGCTAGCGTCCGATTTCAAGATTACTCTTGGGGGTTCGTCAGCAATTGTCGCTCACAATCTAGCCTCATTAGGGATGAAGGTAGGATTCGTAACGCGGGTTGGGCCAGACGATTTTGGAAAACTGGCTTTGGAGAGACTGGTAGAGGGTGGTGTCGACGTTTCGGAGATACAGTCCGGCGGTTCAACAGGAACCGGCGTGACGGTCCTCCTTTCGCACGGTTCTGAGCGGCATATCTTGACCTATCTGGGAACAATCGCGAAGTTGACGGCTGAAAGCTTACCGTTGGATTATCTCGAATCTTCCCGCCACTTCCATCTTTCGTCGTTGTATCTGCAGCGTGGGTTGCAGCCCGGACTTCCAGAACTGCTAAAGAGGCTAAAGGGTGCCGGCTTGACCGTCTCTCTCGACACGAATGACGATCCCGAAGGCGAATGGGGAGGAATTCTCGATGACATTCTCGAGTTCGTCGACATCCTTCTACCGAGCGAAGGAGAACTCATTCGTATGGCCCATGCTTCGACGTTGGAGGATGCCTTGGAGGTCATGGGACGGAGGGTTCCGGTGATTGTGGTGAAGTGTGGCGCACGCGGATCGCTAGTCCAACAAGGACAGACTCGCGAAGATGTCCCAGGGCTGCCCGTCGTTCCTGTCGATACGATTGGTGCTGGAGACAGCTTCAACGCAGGCTTCCTAAGTGCCTATCTGCGTGGGGCGTCGGTTGTTGAAGCCGCTCGTATGGGCAATATCACGGGTGCGCTTTCTACATTGGCCGCGGGAGGCACAGAGGCCTTCCGGGATGCGGTGCTTCGCGATAGTTTCCTGTCGCAGCACCTAAAAAAATAAAACGAGATAAGACGAAACGTAATGCCGATGGCATGACCGGTGAGGAGGTATACATGGAAGCGATCGACAAAGATAAATTCGTAGACATGGTCAATGCGACGGCAGAAGTGAGCCTCAGGCTCAGCGACTTCCATCCGCGCTCGTCTTTGAGCACGGCTGTGCATACCATCGAACGCGGCCGATTCCCGGTGATCGACTATCACAACCATCTCGACTCGACCGATCCCAGAGAAGTTCTTTCGATCATGGATCAGTGCGGGGTGGAACACGTAGTCAACATCACCATGCAGGTGGGCCAGAAGGCACTCGATATTATGGACAAGTTTCACACTGCAGCGCCGACTCGTTTCTCCAGCATTGGATGGATGGACTGGAGCGGAGTCGACCGCGCTGACTTTGTGCAGGTCACTCTCGACCGCTTGCAACGACTGATCGATCATGGCGCGTGCGGAATCAAGTTCTGGAAAGATTTCGGCCTCACTGTGCGTGACCCCCAGGGAAAGCTCTTTCCGATTGATGATGAGCGCTTCGCAGAGATCTTCGAGGCTTGCGGAAGACTCGGTCTTCCCGTTATGTTCCATACTGCCGATCCCAGCGCTTTCTTTGAGCCGATCGATGAATTCAACGAGCGGTACGAGGAACTGGCGGCTCATCCTGATTGGGGTTTCTCTGCCTCGCCTGTATCGAAGCGCACGCTCCTGGAGCAGCGAAACCGGGTTATCGAGCGCCATCCTGGAACTACGTTTGTCGGAGCGCACTGCGCAGAGAGTGGCGAAGATCTTGAATACCTCTCTCAGCAGCTCGATCGACTTCCAAACTTACAGATCGATATCAGCGCCCGTACCCCCGAACTCGGCCGCCAGCCCTATAGCGCACGTACCTTTTTTCTGAAATATTGCGATCGAATACTCTTTGGCACCGACCTCCTGCCAGATACGGAGATGTATCGACTTTACTTCCGTTTTCTAGAGACGGCGGACGAGTACTTCGAGTATCCCTCGCATGCATCGAGGCAGGGACGATGGAATATCTACGGTCTTTTCTTGCCGGACGATGTCCTGCGTAAGATCTACCGAGAGAACGCTCTAAAGCTTATGCCGCATCTGCGTTAAAAATCGATAGGATCTGACTACTCCATGATCTCTTGCCGTCGGTCTTTATGTGCCCCGGACGAGAAACCGGCGCTTGAGCCACTCTCTAACGGGTTCATCGTAGAGTTTGAGGCAGGCATATGCGATCGTGATGCTTGCGGCTAATAGCAGTCCGCCCATCACGGCTCCGTACGTTGCGGGGATTTTATTGCGCGTGACCCAGGCGGTATAGACATAGATCAAGGGGTAGTGCGTGATATAGAGCGGATAGGATAGGTCTCCGAAGAACTTGCAAAGCCTGGTAGAAGATCTCCCAGTGATACTATCGCCTGCGCCCAGTGAGACGATGATCGGGAAAAGACGATGATGCAAACTGATTCATATAGTCCGTTCATCCAGAGATCTTCGGGTCCTCCGATCCTGGGGACGGAAAAGATGGCGATGAGGAGGAGGCTGCAAACAAAGAACGCACCCTTGATGTTAATTTGCTTGCCCAGACGCATGAGAAGCATGCCGGCGAAGAAAGGGTAGAGCAGACGTGCAAAGCCAATGTGGAGTTGTGTCCGGTCTACAGACCATCCACCGATAACATCGCCGCGGGGCCCGAAGACCGCGAGGTGAACGAGGAGGCCACCGGAGAGGAGAACAAATACACCGAGCGCTTTATTGGAGAGCTTGCGAAAGCCGATGGCATAGAGAATATTTGCAATGTACTCAAAAAAGAGGGACCAGGCTGGGCCGTCGAGCGGGTGCATCTCCTGCCATCCACGGATGTCCATGGAGGGGAGCAATGGGATCAGGGTAAAGCCGACCAGCATTACGATCAGCGTCTTCCAGACGGGCGTAGAGCTGACCAGCGGAAATACGGGACCGCTCTGAAAGTAAAAAAGGGCGGCTCCAATGATGCTTCCCATGATGACCATGGGCTGCAGGCGGATGAGCCGACGTTTGTAGAAGTCCCATTGGGTCATCTTTCCCCAACGGTCATCGTAGGCATAGGCAACAACAAAACCGGATAAAAGGAAGAAGAAGTCTACTGCCAGATATCCGTGATTGATGATCTGCTTGAAGGGGCTGCCGCCCGCATACGTTTCAAAGGTATGAAAGATCACGACCATCAGAGAGGCTACGCCACGTAAGCCGTCGAGGATCTCGTAGTGACTTTTGGTTTGAAGAGACTCAGGTCCTTTGTTCATGGGTGCTGACAAGAATACATTGGCCAGCGTCAATCTGCATCGACGAAAGTGCTGATCATTATTTCGAAATGATCAGCACTCTGCGGGCTACCGTTTTGCTCTTCGCGGCTCCACATCGGGTAGGAATCCGGTGAGCAGGCCTATCGCGGGGAGGTAGGCGCAAAGGCGATATACGGTGATGATGCTCGTTACGTCGGCGATCTTGCCGAGTACGGCTGCGCCTATGCCACCCATGCCGAAGGCGACTCCGAAGAAGAGTCCCGAGATCATGCCGACACGGCCGGGCAGAAGCTCCTGCGCGTAGACGAGGATCGCGGAGAAGGCCGACGCGATGACAAAGCCAATGATCACCGAGAGCACGCCGGTCCAGAAGAGCGAAGCGTACGGCAGGATAAGAGTGAAGGGAAGTACACCCAGAATCGAGATCCAGATGACGAGCTTGCGGCCCCATCGGTCGCCTGCAGAGCCGCCAATGAGTGTGCCCGCGGCTACCGCTCCGAGAAAGGCGAACAGCATAATCTGTGAGGTGCGCACGGAGACCTGAAATCGCTGGATCAGGTAGAAGGTGTAGTAGCTCGACAGGCTGGCGAGGTAGAAGTACTTCGAAAAGATGAGCGCGATGAGGATCAAGAGGGCAGTCACGATGCGGCCCTTTGAGAGATTCGCTACAGCGGTGTTTTCGACGTGCTTCGTTCCAGAGCTCTCCGCTTGCCGCTCCCTATACCAGCGGCCAATACGATAGAGCACTGCGATGCCGACGATGGCAGGGATCGCGAACCAAGCCATCCCTTTCTGTCCCTGCGGCAGAACGATGAACGCCGCGAGCAGCGGACCGATGGCGGACCCCGAGTTGCCGCCTACCTGGAAGAAGGACTGCGCGAAGCCATGCTTGCCGCCCGAGGCCATACGCGCGATCCGCGAGCTCTCCGGATGGAAGATTGCAGAGCCAATGCCGACCAGACAAGAGGCCGCGATGAGCCAGCCGAACGTCGGTGCTACGGCAAGTAGAAGCAAACCGAGGAGCGTAAACGTCATGCCGGCAGGGAGAGCGAAGGGCATGGGCCGCTTATCAGTGAACTGGCCGACCAGAGGCTGAAGCATCGATGCCACTACCTGATACGTGAAGGTGAGTAGGCCGAGGTGAGCGAAGTCAAGATGAAACTGGCTCTTGAGAATGGGGTAGATCGAGGGCAAAAGCGACTGCACCATGTCGTTGAGCAGGTGACAGAAGCTGATGGCAGCCAGCACGCGTAGCAGTGTGCCGGAGGGCTGGCTCTGTGGGGCTTCGGACAACAGGATGGGTTCCTGCGCCTGGAACACAGCGTCAGGTATGTCGGCTGCGGGCATGATTGCGGGAGAGGAATTTTCGTTCATTAGGGGTGCGAGGCTGGCGCGACATTAGATCCGAATATAAGTTTAGTGCGCGACCGCCCGTGATTCGAGGCGTATAACAAGTCCCTATATTTAGATAAGTGAAGCTTTACCTCTCTCGTAGTCAAGCCGTCTCCGGTTGGCGGTTGATCGCCAACTTTCAAGCTCTATTATCGATCTCGCTTGAGACGACTATTTTGACGCATGAGTAGAGAAGATAATTTGTGACCGGCCAGACATTATAATGTCTGGCCGGCGACAGCCTTAGATCACATTGCGTTCACAAACGGATCAATTACGGCTCAATATCAGCCGTTAGCATTAGTCGCTTTGGCTGAGTACCGGCTCCAGGCGCAGAATCTCCAACTGTTCAGGTGTGAGATCCACATCTTCGCAGCAGGCAGCGGAGTTTGGAGCGGTGGCGGCAGCGGCGACTGCCTGGATGAGTTCCGCATGGGTGGCAGGATCTATCTCCGCTTCGAGAAGTAAATCCAAAAACACACCCTCGTCCCTGTACTGCGTGACGATGGGTTGGGGAGCGTGCTTCCGGCCATTGACGACGGCTGTGACTCGAAACAATGCGAGTGGAGTATGGCTGAATGCCAGCTTGATTTGCATGGAATGAACCGCCTTAAGCCTATGACGCATATTTCGCTTTTTAGGGTGGCTGCGTTCTTCTTCCGAATCGTCAGTCAAATGTCAATCAAGTGGGTTACGTGGAGCAAGAAATCATCAGGCGAGATAACAGATGAAAGCCGATATACCTTTTTAGCCCTAACCAGCATTTCATCAATCGTGCGTTGTTCTTCGATTGAGACCGTATGACAAAGGAGAAATAGGTCGTAGGGGATGGTGGATTTGACGGCATGCTCTTTAAACTCGTCGGTGGTGGTCACGATATCGGTGGTGAAACCTGCAGACTCGAGAGGCAGCTTTCGAGTCAGTAATAGCTCCTCATCGCGACCGATGGCCAGAACGCGACGAGGATTTTATGTCTAGAGAGAGATTCACAGGACTGATGCTCACTCTACGCTGCGATACTCATTTAGTAGTCAGCTACACGACACAAAGCGAATAAAGCCAACTATCTTTGTTTACGCTACATCTCAGCGTTTGATGACACCAACGAAAGTAGTTTCGTGTCGGATTAATGACATCGGAGGCTACTTGCGAAACTTAGATCAAGTAGGTGCCGAACAAAGTATTCGCCTGGTGGCCAATGCGGTTGCAGCTTTGGCGAACCTGGTTTATCTCATCGAGCAAGAGCGATACGAACCGGACGAGGTCTTGAAATTTACAAGGATGGCTCATAATCCCCTCCGTTCTCTGACCAGGTTCGTTCAACAGTATCCAATGGACCCCAAAGATGGAGAGGATCGAATGGAAGAACCTTTGTTGATTTTGAACTCGGAACGACTGGATGGAGACCAATTGATGGTTCATTTTTCGGACTGTACTTATGCGATTCTATACTCCAGACCAATTAGCGAAGCTTTCACCCGACAGGGAATCGGAAGAGACGAGTTCGGAATAGCTTATGTGGTGCGCCTCGTCATCTAATCTTCGAAGCGTCCTCCGAACTTTCCTTTGACCTCTGTCAGTTCATAGCGGTTGGGGAACTCCACAATCTCCCCGGCACGAAGTTGATTGACGAGATGCTTTGCAAGTTCTGGTGAGACTACTTTCGTGAAGTCTTTCTCAAACGTACCGACATTGACCGACCACCATTTATGCGACTCCTTCTCAGAAGCAGCTACGAAGGTAACGGTCTCTAAACGACCCTTGAACACGCCTTCGGTCGAGAGGGAGGGAACGGCAACGAGTTTGTAGGTTTTCGCCATTGGAAGATATCCTCGCGCTTTCTTCAGGTTTCGTACGTTGTTTGGTTAACTCGTCGTGCTGCGGACGTAAATTCTTGCCGAACGGTTGTGTAGGCCGTCGATTCAGGCTGCTACTCATAGGCGAATAATAGGCGAAAGTATTCGGTATGTCATCCACAGATTTTTATATTGAGAGTGCAGCCGAAAGCACTGTCCTAAGGCTGGAGCGCCCATCAACTTTTTCAACCCTGGTTGGAATATTGTTGGCGATTCCTGGTTATAACAGTGGTTGCCACCTAAAACTGAGATTCTTCTCGCCACGTTCTGAAGCAGAAGCATAGGATCAACTCATGTTTGTTGCGCTTGGGAATTCAGTCAGGCACCAATCAGTCAATTCAGTGGTGTCTATTCCATGGCTGCATCGCAGAGCATTCTTGCAGAAGAACGATCCTCCGTATCCTTGCCACTGGACGAGCCTCAGGGGTCCGGGTACGAACGTCACATCTTCGAACTTGACGGCATTCGAGGCATAGCCGCTCTGGCTGTCGTCTTCTGCCATGTGGCTCAGCATGTGGTGATGTATTCCACTGGTCTTCTGCACGCCGTGCTGAATGTTTGTGTATTTGGGTTTCTTGGGGTGGATGTATTCTTCGCACTGTCCGGATTCCTAATCACGGGGATCCTGCTAAAGAAGCGGGACCGGAAGCACTATTACCGAAACTTCTATGCTCGCCGCATCCTTCGCTTAGCGCCTTGTTATTTATTGATCATCGCGCTGGTGTGGATGTTTGTTCCTTTTAGCGGACCATTCTTACTGCTCTCTTTGGTTTATGCGGCGAACTTCGCGCCGTTATTCCATATTCCTTATGCGTATGGAGTTCTATGGTCGCTCTCCGTGGAAGAACATTTCTATTTGATTTGGCCATGGGTGGTGCGGTTTGTTCGTCCGCGAGGAATCGCCATGGTATGCGTCGGAGTGTGTTTCTTGACTCCGGCGCTTCGTATCTACGAAGCGTACAGAGGTACTTTAACGTTCTACTTCTCCTGGGATCGCTTCGATGGAATGGCCTGGGGCGGACTACTCGCTGTCGCCCTGTATTCGGGATGGATAACAAGAGAACGTCAAAAGAAGCTCCCGTTAGCTCTGCTGCTAAGCGCGTTATTCCTTTTCGCGAGTGCATTGTTGTACGTCCGATCCCGCGGGATGGGAGGCGCATTACTCTATAGCGCGTCGCCAATTTTTAGTGTTGTTGTGATAGCAATGGCTGTTACAGCTCATAGAAAGATGTTTTCGATACTTCGCTCTCCGTTACTGCGATTCTTTGGAGACATCAGCTATTGGGTTTATCTCTCACACTTCCTGGCTCTCAACCTGACGATGGATTTGCTCAAATCCAGACTCCCGCAAGCGGTTCAGCATGGTGGTTTCCCTTTGTGGGTGGTGGTCTTCAGCGCGACACTCATTCCGTCTGTGATAACTGGTGTGGCAGTGCGCCGATGGATCGAACTTCCAGCCTTGAGATTGAAAAATAGGTTCGCTTAGTTACGTCTACGCTGTGGAGACTAGCTCCCGGACGTGACGCAAGAAGTCTGTAGGCGAGATTGCAGTGGAGAGCGCGTAGAGCTCCGTGTTGGCCCGGTTGGCTGCCTCTCCCAAGGCTTGCTGCTCGTACTCTTCCACCGTGTGGCAAGCGATGAAGAGCCGGTAGGGTGGGTGGGCGTCGTCCAGGCATCGTTCGAGCTCTGCTGCACTTCCGGCGATGACAACTGAGAATCCAGCCTTCACCAGGATCGCTCGGCGAGTTTTAAGCAGCACTGCGTCCCGTCCATAGATGAGGATGCGGCGTGGATTGGAGTCGGGGGATGCCATACAGATTGATTTCAATTTTATGATTGTGCGCTCGCGCCCAGCAACTTTAATGCGGCTTTTCATTCGACAGAGGCTGGTATAGGCCAACCCTCATGCTTTGCCTCACATCTGAGGCTTTGACGACACAAACGTAAGGCGGTTTGATGTTGATTTCATAGCGTTGGAGGCTTCTTGCGGAACTCACCTTCCGGTAGAGCGGAACAGATAATTCAGGAGATGATTAACCCCGTCGAGGCTTTGGTTAATCTTAATTACCTAATCCAACATGAGCGTTATGACCCAGCGAAAGTACTGAGCTTAACCCGCATTGCTGATGGCCAGCTTCGATGTTTGACGGACATGATCCAACGCGGTCCAGAATACTGAGTCCTCTCACTTCGCATGCGTTATCTGGGTTGAATAGAGAAAGTTTGTCGTTCTCGATATCGAGGTACGGGCGAGATGGGTGCCATCGCTGATCGTTGATGACTCGTACGGTCCGGGCTCAAACGCGGCACGGCCCTATTCCAGCCATTTCGCGACGAGTTGTTTTCGTTCGCCGGTCTGGTTCATGATGTTGAGCCACTGGTCTACGTAAGCCTTCCATGTGACGTCGCGAGGCAGAAGGTAGGCGAGGTCGGTGTTGTTGAAGGGATGATCGGGATGGATCGCGCAGAGTTCCTTGTGTAGTTTTTGCTGGGTGAGGGTTTCCACGGAATCGGTAATCATGACGTCGGCTTTGCCGCTTATGATCTGGTCGAAGATCGTGGCGTTATCGGGGAAGATCTCTATATGGGCCTGATGAAGATGGGTCTTGGCGAAGATCTCGTTGGTGCCGCCTGGCGGCTCGATCACGCGAACTGAGGGGTGATCGATATCGGATAGGGTTTGGTACTTCTCTTTGTCTGTGCAGCGTGTAATTGGCGTTTTGCCGCCGTGCATTACGGGGACGGAGAAGTAGGCGACCCTCTGCCGCTGCAGGTTGATGGAGATTCCACCCATGGCGATGTCGAACTTGTTAGCCGCCAGATCCTGCATCAGGGTGGGCCAGGTGAAGCGAACGAGCTCCAGCTTTACTCCGAGGGATTTGGCGAGGGAGGCTGCCATATCTACCTCCAACCCCTCCATCGTAGGGCCTACGACAATGGAGAAGGGGCGGTAGTCGCCGCTCAGACCGACACGGAGGGTTCCGCGCGCCAGAATTTCGTCGAGACGGGAGGAGTTGGGGGCCGGTGGTCTCTCTACATCCGACTGCTGTGCAATCCCGGTATCGGTTGGGATAGGGCTGGCGTTGGCCTGAGGGTAACGAATGGCCACCAGCGCAAGCAGCAACAACAGGCGTTTCTTGGCGCTGAGACTGCGCGGAATGATGGATACGATCTGCAAAGAATTCTCCTGATATGTGGTTCGCGATCACTTATAGAAGATATCGGTGCAGCGCCAGATGCCTGCCTGTAAGTGACTCATGAGAATAGGAACAAGTTAAACGGTATTTTGTTCCCTTTTGCCAAGATGGCGGTTAGATGAGGCATTGATCGGCTAGATGATATCTGGGGTTAGCCGGTTTTCAGCAGATATACTTACAGTGTGAGCAAAACTTTTTATATCGAGACCTTTGGCTGCCAGATGAATGCCCACGACTCCGAAAAAGTGATCGGGACGTTGGAACGGCAGGGGTACGCGCGGGTGCAGGATGAGGTGGATGCGGGTCTGATTCTCTATAACACCTGCTCGATTCGGGATAAGGCCGAGCAGAAGGTCTTCCATCGCCTCAATGAATACAAAAAGATGCAGGGCGAGGGAAAGCGATTCGCCGTGATCGGGTGCGTGGCGCAGCAGGAGGGAGAGAAGATCTTCGAGCGGGCTCCTTATGTTTCGTTGGTGGCCGGATCAGCCTCGTACCGGAATCTGCCGGAGATGCTGGCGAGGCTAGAGGCCGGAGAGACGCGGATTACGGGTCTGGACGACCGGCAGACGGACGAGACCTTCGAGACGGAGTTTACAGCCCGGTCCAATCCGCATCGCGGCTACATCACGATTATTGAAGGATGCGATAAGTTCTGTGCCTACTGCGTTGTGCCTTATACGCGCGGCAAAGAGCGGAGCCGGACGGCCGCTTCTGTGCTGGTTGAGGCGCGGAAGATGGTGGACGAGGGCTTCACGGAGATCCAGTTTTTGGGACAAAATGTGAACTCATATCGCGATCCTTCGGGACGGATGTCGTTCGCGGAGTTGTTAGTGGCTGTGGGTGAGTTGCCAGGGATCCGGCGGGTACGGTTTACGACTTCGCATCCGCGGCATTTCACCAGGGATATCGTGGAGGCAATCGACGCTACGCCAACTCTTTGTGACCATATCCATCTGCCGGTGCAGTCTGGTTCGAGCGCGGTGCTGAAGGCGATGGCGCGGGAGTACACGCGGGATTGGTACCTGGAGCGAATGAGCTGGATCAAGGCGGCGAAGCGGGATATCAGCATTACAAGCGATATGATCGTTGGCTTCCCGGGCGAGACCGATGAGGACTTTGAGCAGACAATTACGCTGCTCGACGAGGTGAAGTATGACGCCGTGTTTGCCTTCAAGTTCTCGCCGCGGCCGAATACGCCTGCGGTGACGATGGCGGACAGCATTCCGGACGAAGTGAAGACGGAGCGGCTGCGGATCTTGATGGATCGTCAGCGGGAGATCCAGCGCGAGCACTATGGAAGGCATCTAAACGAGCTGCAGGAGTGCATGGTGGAGAGTCATAACTTGGTGCGGAACCAGGTTGTGGGTCGCAGCTCGCAGAATAAGACCGTGAACTTCACGACCGCGGTTCTGGATGTGTTGCCTCCAGTGGGCAGTTATCTGCCGGTGAGGATTACACAGACGCTGCCGAATTGCCTGGTTGGTGAGGCTGTTGCAGCGGGACCTGACGTCTCGGATGGCATGTTTTTCATTCCCACAGTTCGCAAACCGCAGTTTGTGGTGTTGAATTAGGTATGGTTGAGGCAGCTAAAGTTCGTGGTTCCGAAGAAGTCGAGATGCAGATTCGCGGATTGATGATGGATCCGGTGACGAATATGCCGATCGTCGTACTGAAGGATGTAGACAGCGACGTTGTATTGCCTATCTGGGTCGGAATCTTCGAGGCAAATGCGATTGCGCTGGAGTTGGAGAAGACGGCAACTCCAAGGCCGATGACGCACGATCTGCTGCAGAATCTTGCGCGTGGATTGAATGCGCAGGTGCAGAAGGTTGTGGTCTCGGAGTTGCGTGACGAGACCTTCTTCGCAGTGATCTGGATGGATCATGCGGGAGAGACTGTTGCGATCGATGCTCGGCCTTCGGATGCGATTGCGCTGGCTTTGCGATGGGATTGTCCGATCTATGTGAACCGAACTGTGTTGGAGCAGTCGAAGCAACCGTCTACGGGAGCACAGACGGTGAATGCAGACGAGATGCGACGCTGGCTCGAGAACCTGAACGATGATGAGATGGGTCGCTACAAGATGTAGTGGAGCTTTTGCCTTTCATTCCTGTGAATGTTTTTTGGGAATGGCTGCTGTCGCCTAAAATAGAGTTCAATGTCTATTCAAGTCGTTCGTCCTGCTCTCAATTTTCAAGGTTCTGTTGCACTTCCTGGTGACAAGTCCATCTCTCACCGTTACGCGATGCTCGCTGGCCTTGCCGAGGGGACTACGCGGCTTTCGAACTTTTCCACCGGGGCGGACCCCCATTCTTCACTGGATTGTATGGCTGCGCTCGGGGCTGCGGTCGTTCGTAAGGAGGATGGGACGATTGAGGTTACTGGGACAGCGGGCGAGTTCGTCCAGCCAGCGGGAGCGCTGGATTGTGGCAACTCCGGCTCGACGATGCGGATGCTCGCGGGGTTGATCGCTCCGCATCCACATACGTTTACCATGATCGGCGACCACTCGCTGACGCTGCGGCCTATGGAGCGAATCCGCAAACCGTTAGAGAAGATGGGCGTGCGAATGGATCTGGTGGATGGACATGCTCCGATTACCATCCACGGAGGGCCGTTGAAGGCCATCGACTTCGATACTCCTATTCCTTCGGCGCAGGTGAAGACTGCGGTGTTGTTCGCCGGGCTGCAGGCGGAGGGAACTACGTCGCTCTCAGAGTCGGTGCGGACTCGGGACCATTCAGAGCATGCGTTGCGGGCGTTTGGCGCTACGCTGCTGCGGACTGGCGAGAGGCTCAGTATTCCGGGTGGGCAGAAGCTGAAGGCTATTGATGCCACGGTTCCTGGCGATCTTTCGTCCGCGGCTTTCTTCCTTTGCGCTGCGTTGTTGTTTCCGGAGTCGAATCTGATTCTGGATTCGATTGGGATGAACCCGACCCGGGCTTCGTTGCTGGATGTGATTACGGCGCTGGGCGGACGGATCAAGGTGCTGAACGTCGAGGAGCAACATGGGGAGCTGATCGGGACGATTCAGGTGAACACCACTCCGGGCGGCTTCAACGGGACGACGATCAGCGGGGCGCTCTCGGCGCAGTTGATCGATGAGTTGCCGGTGCTGGCGGCGATTGCTCCCTATACGCGGGATGGAATTACCATCCGCGATGCCAAGGAGCTGCGGATCAAGGAGTCCGACCGGATCGCGCTGGTGGCTCAGAACCTTCGCGCGATGGGCGCGGAACTGACCGAGCACGAGGACGGGCTGACGATTCCGGGCGGGCAGCAGTTGCATGGGGCGCAGATCGACTCGGGTTCGGACCACCGGATTACGATGGCGTTTGCCATCGCCGCGCTGCGGGCGACCGGGGAGACCGAGATCCACGGCGCGGAGGCTGCGGGGATCTCGTTTCCGGAGTTCTTTACGCTGCTCGATACCCTCAGCCAGCGTTAGGCCCGGCTGCTGTCTCGGTTATGCTGGAGTGGCTAAATATTCTTCGTCGGTGACTTGCTGGCTCCATACGGCGTCGGTGCCGGCCTCGTCGGCTTCCTGCAGGGCGAGGTGGGTCATGGTGTGGTTCGGCGATGCGCCGTGCCAGTGGAGCTCATTGGGCAGGATGGAGACGGTGTCGCCGGGACGGATGATCTGGACGGGTTGACCCTGGAGCTGGATCAGGCCGGTTCCGGCGAGGACGTGGAGGGTCTGGCCGACGGGATGCGTGTGCCAGGCGGTGCGTGCTCCTGGGGTGAAGGAGACGCGGAAGGCCTTGAGACGCGAGGGCGGCTGGTTGACGATGACTTCGTCTAGCCAGACGGAGCCGGTGAAATACTCCGGGTTACCTGGACGGGTGGGGCGGTCTTCGGGCTTCAGTATCTTCATCTCTACCTTTCGGGGCCTCCCCCCGGGTTTATTGCATAAATTATTCATTCGGGATGGCTAGCTCTGGACTCTCCGAGGGCAATCCCGAGGTTTATAGGAGCCAGATAACACCAATATATCCGTCGGAGGGGGCCACCGTCGCTGGCCGCCAGCGGGGCCAACGTGCCTGATGTCAAGCGCCTCGGATGCCACGTTGCGGGCGTCATCCATCCAGATCGCAACCCAACTAAGATACTTTGCATGGATGCCGGATACGTCCGCTACCAGGCGCGGGCCACGACTCGAAAGCAAAACTACCCGCAAAACCTGAAAATACGGCGTCAGGAAACATCTTAGCCCCACTATTAGACTGCGGAGAATATGGCCCCCGCATTGTGGCTGCGGGAGGGCGAAATCCCACCCTTCGCGAGAGACAAAGGCGCGAAGGCTGGCACCCCTCCCTAGGAGGAGGTGCCAGCCATGATGATCGGCATAGTCGGCGTAGTAGCTCCGCCCTCGTCCTCGACCGTCACCCCAAAGGCCTTGGCCTCAACCCCCTTGGGCAGAGTAGGCAGCAGGACACTGCCGTTGCCCTTGGCATCCGGGTGGAAGGTGCCCGCCGGAATCGGATCACGTCCATCGGCCGGAATCAGCCAGAGCTCGTAGATCTTGTAGGGCAGCAGCGGCTCCATGTTGCTGGCGAGGAAGACCAGCGATCCCTTGTCCGCGACATAGGTGATCCGACCCTGTGGCACAGGCGGAGCCTTCGGCTTCTGCAGCGTCACCCGCATGGCCGTGGCATCGTTCATGGTGTCCAGCAACTGCCGTGCCTCTGCGGCGTCGGCGGTCAGCCGTACCAGTTGTCCATGCTCGCTGGCCACGGTAGTGCGCAAAGCTTCGCGCTCCTGGTAGAGCCTGCCAGCCGCGACAGCGAGTCCTGCGGCGACGGCCCAGCCAACCCAGGGAAGCGCCCTGCGGACGAAGCTCCGCCGTGGTAGCTCGTCCTCATCGAAGTAGCTGGAGCCGCTATCGCCTCTCTGCGGCTGCTCACTGCGGAAGGGCGACTCAGGCTCAGGGATCGCCGGAGCAGGACGCGAGATGGGAACGATCTTCTTCTCGCGTGCAACCTGCTTCAGCAGGCGCTCGCGGGCCAGCGCCGGAGGCGAGTGGAGGTCGACGGTATGGGCATAGATCGCAAGATCCCCCTGGACTGCGGCAAGCTCTCGGCTACACTCCGCGCAATCCTCCAGATGGTGCGTAATGGCAGCAACCTCCTCCGCGGATAGAAGCTGCATGGCATACAGGGCAAGATCGTCTTGTTCGAAGTGTTTGTTCGCGTTCATGCCTTGAATGCCTTTCTCAGCGTCGTCAGCGCGCTGCGTATTCTGGTCTTGACTGTGCCTAGTGGGTCTCCGGTCATCTCCGCGATCTCGGTGTGGGTCAGACCGTCGAAGAAGGCCATCTCGAGCGTCTTGCGCTGCTCGGTCGGCAGCAGGTGAATGACACCTCGAGCCTTCTCCATCATATGGTTCCGCTCCGCCTCATCCGCGAGATTGTAAGGCGAGGCGAGGGACATCTCGTTCACCTGCTCGGTCGGTCGCTTGCGCCGCAGCGTATCGATGGAGCGGTTCCGCGAGACGACAGCCAGCCAGCCGCCCAGCGTGCCACGGGTCGCAATAAAACTGTCTGGATTGCGCCAGATCTGCATGAAGATCTCCTGGAGCACATCCTCAGCCGCGGAGGGATCGCGCAGGACACGCAGTGCAACGGAGTACACAACCTTCGAGTAACGGTCGAACAACAAGGCCATCGCGGCCTCATCGCCCTTCTGGACCATCAAGAGCAGCCCGGCATCGTCTTGCGTCGATGGCGGTACAAGATGCCCTGCTCCTGTCTCTCTATACATAAAACGCTTCCCAACTCGTATTAGATTGCCGACCGATCAAAGATTTACTCCCGCAGGCAATCGCACTCGAAAGAATGAACTGAATAACTCTATGATGCAGCAAAACGCCGGTCGAAGAGCACATCGTCCCCGTACTTAGTACGGTACCAGTCCGCATGTAAGCTGGGAATGGAACCGCTCGCGAGGCAAAGCGCAACTCATGAAGATTCGTCTGGACAAAATGCTCGTCGATCAAGGCCACGCAGCCTCACGCGAACGAGCGCAAGCGCTCATCCTCGCGGGCCGCGTGCTGGTCGAAGAGCAGCGCATCGACAAGCCTGGAACTCCCATAGCAGAAGGCGCTGCAATTCGCCTCCTCGGCTCCGACCTGAAGTATGTCAGTCGCGGCGGTCTCAAGCTGGAGCAGGCTCTGAAGCACTGGAACATCGACCTGACCGGTTTGAGCTGCATCGACATAGGAGCTTCCACAGGAGGCTTCACCGACTGCATGCTCCAAAGCGGCGCAGAGTCAGTCTTAGCCGTCGACACAGGTTACGGCCAGATCGCCCAGAAGCTGAGAGACGATCCGCGCGTCTCCCTCCGCGAGCGAACCAACGCGCGTCTCCTCTCTCCAGGCGAACTGCTGGTCGAAGGCGCATCAGTGCCAGCGTTCCTGTCCATGGACGTCTCCTTCATCTCGGCGACGCTGGTGCTTCCGGCAGTCCTCGGAGCGCTCACGCAGGACGACGAAGCATGGCAAGGCGAAGCAGTCATCCTGGTGAAGCCGCAGTTCGAGGCAGGACGATTGCACGTCGGCAAAGGAGGAATTGTCCGTGATCCCGACGCGCGCCAGATGGCGATCGAGCGCGTGCGAACCTGCGTCGTAGAGCAGGGAGGTCGATCGATCGACCTGATCGACTCCCCGATTCGCGGCATGGAAGGCAATCACGAGTACCTGCTTCACGCCCGGTTTGGGTCGGCTGGCGTGGAGCCGTTACACTAGACCTCGATGTCATCCACCCTTTTAGCCGCCATCATCTCGAAGCCCCAGAAGCCGGAACTCGCCGGGATTCTGCGCGACCTTGTCTCATGGCTCGAGTCCCACGGATACAAATACGTCCTCGATCCCGAAAGCGCAGTCTACTTAGGCTCCTCCAAGCCAGTACCGCGCCCCGAACTGCCGCAATATCAACCGAATCTGGTGATCGTGCTGGGAGGAGACGGCACCTTGCTGGCTGCGGCACGCGCCTTTGCAAGGACAACAACGCCGATTCTTTCGGTCAATCTCGGATCGCTCGGTTTCCTGACCGAGATTCCGCTCTCCGACCTGTACTCGACCCTGCAAGCCTGGTGCGACAACTGCGCCGAGGTCGAGCTCCGCAGAATGATGCACGCTGAGCTGCACCGCGATGGCCAGTTGTTCCAGCAGTGGGATGCGCTGAACGACGTCGTAGTCGCGAAGGGAGCAATCGCCCGCATGGCAGACTTCAGGGTTGAGATCGACCAGCAGTTCGTCGCTACCTTTCGCGCCGACGGCATCATCGTCTCCACGCCAACCGGTTCTACAGCCTACAACCTGGCTGCGGCAGGACCGATCGTAATGCCGAGCGTGAATGCGATGGTGGTAACGCCGATCTGTCCCCACCTGCTGACGATCCGGCCTATTGTGGTTCCTGGAGACTCCACCATAAGCATTGATGTAGAAGGAGTTCCGAACGAGACCTATCTGACCGTGGATGGACAGGAAGCGGTCTCGCTGCGGGTCGCCGACAAGATTACCTGTTGCCGCTCGGACTACAGCGTCAGTCTGTTGCGGCTACATCCGAACGGGCTATTCAACGTGCTGCGGTCGAAGCTGAAGTGGGGAGAGCGGTAAGACCTGTCGTAGTGGGCTACGAGCCGTGGGTATTAGCGTCGCAAGGTGACGATGGGACCGCCGACTGGATGGCAGAAGACCTTTCCGTGGCTGAGGGCGATGCGGCGCTGGGCTAATGTGGCCATTTCAGGATCGTGGGTGACCATGACGACGGTGTGCCCGTTGCGGTGCAGGTCCTTGAGGAGATCGGCGACGATGGCCTGATTGGCGGCGTCGAGGTTGCCGGTGGGCTCGTCGGCGAGCAGGATGGGTGGGTTGTTGATGAGAGCACGGGCGATGCAGACGCGCTGCTGCTCGCCGCCGGAGAGCTCGCTGGGGAGGTGTCCGGTGCGGTGGCCGAGGCCGACGCGATCCAGGGCGGCTTTGGCTTCCTTCTCGTCGGTCATGGAGTGGAAGTACTGGGCGAGCATCACGTTCTCGACGGCGGAGAGGTAGGGGATGAGGTGGAACTGCTGGAAGATGAATCCGATCTTCTCTGCTCGGAAGCGGTCGAGCTCGGTAGAGGACATGGATGCGACGTCGACGTTGTCTATCTTGAGCTCGCCGCGGGTGGGACGGTCGAGGCAGCCGAGCATGTTGACCAAGGTGCTCTTGCCGGAGCCGGAGGGGCCGGTGATGGCGACCCATTCGCCAGCGACGATGGAGAAGGTGGCGTCCTCGAGGGCGCGTACTACATCGCCGCGGCCAGCGTACTCGCGGCAGACGCCTTCGAGGGAGATGACGGCGCAGTCCGGCCGGGTGGTATTGGCGGGCCAGTCGGACTTGATCTCTGCCACTACTTTCGCTTCGGACATACGGTTCTCAATTCGATTCTATTGGTTCTGACGGCTGGCGGGAGGATTCTCTTACTCTCCTTTGAGCAAGGCCGCGGGTTGGAGGCCGCGAAGCACACGAGCGGGGAAGAAGGCCGCGAGGAGTGCGATTGCAAGGTTGAGAAGCAGCACCAGAGGCATCACCGAGAGACGCGGCAGCGTGGCGGTGTGGAAGTTGATCTCGCTGATGGCGAAGGCCGCTGCGGAGCCTATGACGAAGCCGACGAAGACCCCGGCGAGCGCGAGGATGAGAGCTTCGAAGAGGAAGATGCTCATGAGATGGATCTGGGTTCCGCCAAGAGCTTTCATGAGGGCGAAGTCGCGGCGCCGTTCGAGGACGCTGGCGGAGAGGGTAGCGAGGACGGAGACGCCGACGGTAAGGGCGATCAGAAGAAGCGCCGCGTACATGAGGGCGTGGGTGCGATCGACGATGCGCGACTCGCCTTCGACCAACTGACGTACCGGTTGCACCTGAACTCCGGGCAAGGCCTGCTTGAGTTGAGCGAGGGCAGTGTCGATCGCAGCAGTACCGCCGGAGATCTGGACCTCGATGACGCTGGGCGTGACGCCGGTCCATGCGGTGAAGGCTTCGAGCGGCATGTAGATGCGGCTGTCTTCGTCGCCTCCGGTCTTGAGGCGTCCGGTGCCGTTGAGTGTTACGGATTTGCTGGCGAAGGTGAGTTTTACGGAGTGTTCGTCGCCAATGAAGTTGGCTGCGCGTTGGCCTAAGAGGGCTGGCGACGGTTGGCCGGAAGGGTCAGGCCAGTTGGAGACCTGCCACCAGCTATTGAGACGGCGGACGGCGGCGAAGTCGGTTCCGGAGACGACGACAGAGGTTCCGGTATCGGTGGTGGCGACGGCGTAGGCGAAGGGTGCGGTGAGGGCAGCCGGGCCTGCTGCCTGCTGGACCTTTGAGAGAGTATCTGGAGGCAGGACGGCGTTGGCTGTGGCGGTGACGACGATGTTGGCGCCGAAGCTGCGGAACTCTTTGTGGAGCTTGTTGTCGAGATCGGCGTAGAGGGTGAGGAGCGCCGTTGCGACGCCTGCGGAGACGGTGAGGGCTACGAGGGCGGATATGGAGCGGGCGCGACGATGAACCAGGGAGCGGCGCAGAATGCGGACGAGGCTGAGCTTGCTTGCCGGGTGGTACTGGCCGGGTGTTGAGGGCTCGCTCATGCGTTGGCTCGCAGGACGGACGAAGGGTCCATTTTGAGGGCGCTGCGGATGGAAGGAGTAGACCCGGCGATGGCGACGATGAGGGCGGTGGCTACAACGACCGGTAAGAGGACAGGGATGAAGATGGAGGTCGCGGGGAGGGTCGATACGGCAATGGCGGGAACTCCGGAGCCGGCGAAGATGTGGGCTCCGAGCCACGCGGCGAGGCCGGAGCCAAAGAGATAGCCCAGGACTCCGGCGAAGAGGGCGAGGAGACCGGACTCGGCGTAGAAGAGCAGGGCGATGGAGGCTTTGCTGGCTCCAAGAGAACGCATGAGGCCGATCTCGCCGCGACGCTCCAGGATGGCGGTGGCCATGGCGGCAGAGACGGCGAAGCTGGCTGCGAGAAGTGCGGCTATCGAGATGAGCCACATGAGGCCGGAGATTCGGGCGAGGACGGTGCCTTCGGTCTGTTCGACCTTGCGGATCTGTTCGGCGGCTGCTCCGGGGATGACTTCGCGGATCTGGTAGGAGATGGAGTTGGCGTAGGGACGACAGTACCAGATCTCGCGCTGCTTGGGGGAGAGGGTGTCGGGGTCTGTGCGGGCGAAGGAGTCTTCGGGTTTGGTGCGGGCGGAGACTTCGACACGGGAGACTGCGTCGGGGGTGTTGTTGAGGAATTGGGCCGTGGCGAGGGGGAGGAGGAGCTTCTCGTCGTTCTCGTCGCCGGTGGAGACGGTGCCGGTGATGTGAAGGTTCTGCGTGTTTGCCGCGATGACGGGGAGGTTATCTCCGGTGCGGAGGTTGAGCCGGTTGGATAAGCTGCTGCCGATGACGGCCTCTTCTTTGGAGGTGGGCCATGAACCGTTGAGCTTCCATGAAGGGTGTAGCTCGCTTGCGCCGGTTGTGATAGTCGCGGCGCCGCTGCCGAGGGGGTGATGGAACCACAGGCCTACAGCAGAGATGGGGGTGGTGCCGTCTGGGAAGACGTGCTTGAGTTGCAGCGGCAGCTCAGGTGAGATGCCGTTGATGTTGTTTGCCCAGAAGATCGTTTTGAGCTTGGAGAGGTCGGACTCTTTAAGGTAGGCGTTGCCGGTGGCGGGTTTGATGTCTACTCCACCTACTTTTACGGCGAGTTGTTCGGCCTTGGGGTAGACGACGATGTTTGCGCCGTAGACGGCTAGTTCTTTATGGATGCGATCGCCGATTGTGGTCGCGAGGGCGAGCATGGCGGTGACGGCGGTAGTGCCGAATAGGATGGCGATGCCTGCCAGGAGTTTGCGGCGGCGTTGTCTTACGAAGGATTCCCAGAGGAGGCGGAGGAACATCAGGCGGCCTTCCAGTGGAATCGGAGGTGATGTGCGGAGGACGGTTCGCTGATGCGAATGCTCACTTTAGCGCGATGAAGCTGCGCGAAGGGGGGACACTCGGCTTTGGTGGCGAAGAATGATGACATTACGTTTTCATCTACTTGTCGCGTCTACTTTTCGAAGACTGCTGCGAGGGTGCGGAGGTCGGCGGCGGCGATGGTGATCTGACCGTTGGTGTTCGTGGATTTGAGGGGGATAGGGTTGCAGCCGCCGGGTTGACCCATGGAGCCTGCGTTGAGGGGTGAGGCGCACATCTTGCAGGTGATGCCCTGGGAGCCGATGTAGAAGCCTACCGGGCCGCAGATGCTGCAGGCGTCGGCGACGGTGACGATGTTGCCGTCGGGCTTGCGGAAGAGGAGGAAGCGGACCTCGGTTTGGCCGCCCTTGCCGTCGTCGACGCGGACGCCGTAGCGGTGGAGCTTGTCGTCGTTGACGTCTGCGGTGGGGACTGCGACCTGGCTGCCGACGAGGGTGACGGTGGTGGTCGGGCTGAGGGCGGTGGTGCTTTTGGCGTAGATGAACTCGGCGGTGGAGAGAAAGATGAAGAGGAAGCTGGCGGAGGCGACGGCCGTCATCCACATCTTCTCGCGCCGCTGCGACCACTCGAACTTACGCTTCTCCGCTGGTGTGGCGGTCTCGGAGAGCCGGGCCGGGATGCGCCCCTTGTACTCCAGAAGCATCATGAGGCCGGCGAGGGCGAGCATCGTGATGAAGAAGAAGAGATCGTTGCGGACGATGGGGCCGATGAGGCGCATCTCGGCGGCGCTGGAGGGCAGGACGCCGTTCTCGGAGAGCTCGTGCAGGCCGCTTACAAGAAGCTGGAAGGTGACGAAGTAGAGGATGACGGTGGTGACGCGGAAGAAGCGTTGCAGATTGATCTTCACGCTGCCGCGGATGAAGAGCACGCCGAAGACGATGGAGACGGCGACGCCGAGGAGAGTACCGGTGAAGCTGAGGAGCTCGGTCGAGTTGAGGGAGACGGCGGAGAGGATGAGAACGGTCTCGACACCTTCGCGGAGGACCAGGAGGAAGACGAAGAAGAAGAGGCCGGTGCGGGAGGTGTTGCCGATGAGGCTGGCGACTTTGCCCTCGATCTGGCCCTTGAGGGTGCGGGCGGTCTTGTGCATGAACCAGATCATGCTAACGACGAAGGCGGCGGCGGCGAGCATCACCCAGCCCTCGAAGATGTCTGGATTGAAGTTGAGATGGGAGATCAGCACCGCGACCGCAACGCTGGCGGCAATGGCCGCGCCCAGCGCCCAGAAGACGGTTCGCTTGAGCTCCTGCCGGCCTATCTTGCTGAGATAAGCGAAGATAATTCCAACGATGAGAGACGCTTCGACGCCTTCGCGAAGCGTGATGATAAAGGCCTGCAACATAGAGAAGCTAACTCATTCCTGGCGGGGTTCTAGGCTCGTGCCGGCTAAGTCTGCGGGTCGAACTGAACCCTAGGACGTCTGATCTCACAGGAGTTGGAACAACCTGCATTTCCAATATCAGTCTAATGCGGACTAAATTGGTCGTCAATCAGAGATGGCACATCGAGTGCGTCTCCGCCGCGCGGAACGGAGCAGAAAGATTAGAGGAATTTTGAAATTTAGATCAAGTTGGAGGGGATGGTGCGCCCGGAAGGAGTCGAACCTCCGACCTACTGGTTCGTAGCCAGTTGCTCTATCCAGCTGAGCTACGGGCGCACGTTGCGTTGCTGCAACTTTCCAAGAATAACGGAGTTTGCGGGTTAGAGCAACCGCGAAGAGTGTGGATTGTGCGAGATAAATGGTGCGCCCGGAAGGATTCGAACCTCCGACCCTTTGGTTCGAAGCCAAATGCTCTATCCAGCTGAGCTACGGGCGCGTAGGACCTATCTGTGACGTTAACTAAAAAAACGACCGCTGGCAATGGGTGCTGTGATTTCAGGCTAGGTGGCGGCTGGGGGGATCGGGTCAGGAGTGGGTGCCGGCGGAGGTGGGGTGAACATGGGAAGGGCTTCGACGATATCCAGGCCGGCGCGGCGGAGGAGCTGGTGGATGACCGGTTCGGTGAGGCGGGTGGCATCGTACTCGATGCGGACGGTGTGGGCGGTCTCGTTGAGTTCCAGTTTGCGGACGCCGTAGACCTCGCGAAGTCTTGCGATGGCGAGTGTTGCAGGTTCCGTTGGGGGAGCGCCGTAACGGTAGAGAACGTCAAGCTGAGTCATGGGTTGATGATAGCAGTGGCTGGATCGGCTATCCAGAGGTGAGAGTTCGTAGAATGGTGAGATGACCACAGATTTGGTTGAGGGAAGTTTCTCAGGGCTGATCTTCGATTGCGATGGAACTTTGGTGGATACGGCTCCGTTGCACTATTACGCGCTACAGGTGGGGCTGAAGCCGCATGGGTTGGCGATGGAGAGTGGGTGGTATTTCGATCGGGTGGGGCTGACTCCGAAGGATTTGTTGGACGAGTTTGAGGCGCTGGTTGGCCCGGTGGAGCGGGAGAAGGTGCTCGCTGGCTATACCGTGGCGTTTCAGGAGGGTTTGTCGCGTCTGCAGGAGGTGCAGGTGATTGCGACGATTGCCCGCGAGTGGAAGGGCAGGGTGCCGATGATGGTGGCCTCGAATGGGCAGAGGGGGAACGTGGAGGGGACGCTGCGGGCGACGGGTTTGCTGGGGCTGTTCGATGGGCTGGTGGCGGCGGAGGATGTGAAGCGGGGGAAGCCGGCTCCGGATGTGTTTCTGGAGGCGGCGAGACGGATGGGAGTGGCTCCGGAGCGGTGCGTGGTCTTCGAGGACTCGGACGAGGGGCTGGAGGCGGCTCGGCTGGCGGGGATGGACGGTCGGGATATTCGGCTGGTATTTACTCCGGAGTGGAAGAGGCATTAGAGGCGGTTGAGGTAGTCGAGGATCTCGGGGCTGGTCCAGTTCTGGGCGGAGACGAACTTGCGCCGGAGGACTCCGTTGCGGTCGATGATGTAGGTCTCGGGGATCTGTGCGGTTCCGTACATAGTGTTGATTCGCGCGGTCGGGTCGCGGATGGTGAGCAGGTCGACGTGGTTCTTGGTGAGGAAGCGCTGGTAGATGTCGGGATCCTCGTCCATGCTGATGGCGACTACGGTGACTTGAGGGAGCTTGCGCTGCATCTCCAGGAGACTGGGAAGCTCTTCGATGCAGGGCGCACACCAGGTGGCCCAGAGATTCAGGACGACGATACGTCCGCGGAGCTTGCTTAAGTCGGCGCTTTTGGCGCCATCGCTGACGGTGAACTGCGGGGCGATGTTGCCGACGTGACCAGGATGGTTGCCGCGATCACAGCCGGTGACGAGAAGGGCGATACAGGCGAAAGTAGACAGCAGTCTGCGCACAAGTTGCTCCAGTTCCTATAATACGAAGTCGTGGCCACTTACGACGACGCAATCCTGACTGAGAATACGGCTTTGACGACTGAGACACGACCGCTGGAGCTGTCGGTGATCGTTCCGGCGCGGAATGAGGCGGCTGCTTTGCCGGGAATGCTGGCATCGGTTCTGGCGCAGTCCGAACCGGGATTTGAGCTGGGTAAGCAGTGGGAGTTGATCGTGATCAACGACGACTCGGTGGATGCTACGCGGGATATCGCCGAGGAGGCTGCTGCGGGCCGTGAAGGCGTTACGGTGATGGATGCTCCGGCGCTGGATCTTACCGATCGCGGCGGGTTTACCGGGAAGAACAACGCCTGCTGGGCTGGAGCGCAGGCGGCTCAAGGGCGATGGCTGCTGTTTACCGATGCCGATACGGTGCACGAACCGGGCGGGATTTCGCGGGCGATTCGGGAGGCGGAGAGGCATCATGCGCTGCTGCTGTCGTACTCGCCGCGGCAGATCGTGACGGGGTTCTGGCAGCGTGCGGTGATGCCGATGGTGTTCTCGGAGTTGGCGAGTGTGTATCCGATGAAGCAGGTGAACGATCCGAGCCTGAGGATTGCGGCGGCGAACGGGCAGTTCCTGATGGTCGAGCGTGATGCTTACTTCTCGGTTGGAGGACATCGCGCTCTCGGACGATCGGTGCTGGAGGACGTTGCGCTGGCGCATGCGATCAAGCGCGGGCCGAGGGTGATTCGGTTTCGGTACGCTCCGGATGCGCTTTCGACGCGGATGTATCGGACGACTGAGGCGATGATTGAGGGCTGGACGAAGAATATGGCGTTGCTGTTTCCTTCGCCGGTGGCTTTGGCTCTTTGGCGCGTCTTGGACCTACTGCTGTTCTTCGGTCTTCCGGTGCTGGCTTTTACGGTTCCTCCCAAGATTCCTTACCAGGGGATTGTGTTCCTGCTGCTTTGGGTTCGGACTGGTTTCCGGTTTTATAACAGGGTGATGCGATCGAACTTCCCTGTGGTTGATGTGGCGGTTTCGATTCTGGGGATTCCGTTGTTTGTCTTTCTGCTGATACGGAGCGTTGTGCATCATAGGATCAACAAATCGGTCACCTGGAAGGGGCGAAGTTACAAGAGTGTCAGTTAGTTGCAGGTGCGAGTTGAATCTGAGGTTGCTTTCCGTCGTCTAATGGAAGGGAAGCAAGAGCACGAGACTACGACAAGAACTAAAGACAAGAGTAAAAGATCTTGTTGGAAAGCTTTTTTTATATGATCTTCCTGACCCGCAAAGCCGAGTTTTCTTCCGCACACTTCTACTGGAACGACCAATGGTCTCCAGAGGAGAACGAGCGCGTGTTTGGCAAGTGCGCGAACCGCAATGGCCATGGGCATAACTACACGCTCGAAGTGACGGTGTCGGGCGAGGTCGATCCGACTTCGGGCTTTGTCGTCGACCTGAAGGAGCTGAAGGACATCGTGGAGCGCGAGGTGGTGAGCGTTTATGACCATCGCCATCTGAATCTCGAGGTGCCGGAGTTCAAGACCGCGATTCCGACGACGGAGAATATTGCCATCGCCATATGGAAGCGGTTGGAGGGCAAGATTCCCGGAGCCGCGCTGCACAGGATACGGGTTTACGAGATGCCCGACCTGTTTGCGGACTACTATGGTGAGCGCTGATGCCTAAGGCATATCTATCCCGGCGATATCACTTCAGCGCCTCGCATCGGCTGCACAGCGAGGCGTATGGCGAAGACCAGAACCGCACTGTGTTCGGCAAGTGCAACAACCCGCATGGTCATGGACATAACTACATCGTCCAGGTCACGGTGAGCGGTCCGGTCAATCCGGTGACTGGAATGGTCTGCAATCTGGGGGATCTGGATGCGTTTGCGAAGACGCATCTGCTGGAGCGATTCGACCAGACGAATCTGAATACCCTGGATTGCTTTCAGGGCACTGTCTCGACGACAGAGAATCTGTCCCTCGAGATCCACCGCATCTTTGCAGCGTTTTCTGCCGCTCATCTGGAGCGGGTGCATATTGAGGAGACGAGCAACAACTCCTTCGACTACGCCGGCGACGAGACGGTTGCTGCCGGTAGGATTTAGAAAGGTTCATAACCATGGCAAGCCCGTTAGCGACGATCGAACCGACAACATTGGAGGGTGTTTCCACCCAGGAGCTGTACCGGGAGCTGCTAGTCCGGATCGGCGAGGACCCTAACCGCGATGGGCTGTTGCGCACGCCGGAGCGGATGGAGAAGTCGATGGCGTTCCTGACGCGGGGTTACACGATGAACGTCACGGAGGTGCTGCACAATGCACTGTTCGATGTGGACTATGACGAGATGGTGATCGTGAAGGACATCGAGTTTTATTCGATGTGTGAGCATCATCTGCTGCCGTTCTTTGGGAAGGCGCATGTGGCGTATGTGCCGAACGGCAAGGTGATCGGCTTGAGCAAGATTCCGCGGCTGGTGGATGTGTTCTCGCGGCGGCTTCAGGTGCAGGAGCGGCTGACCCGGCAGATCTGCGATGCGATTACGGAGGCGATCCAGCCTCAGGGCGTGGCCGTGATTCTGGAGGGACAGCACCTTTGCATGATGATGCGCGGGGTGGAGAAGCAGCACTCGGATACCGTTACGTCGGCGATGGTAGGGGTGTTCAAGACCCAGATGCAGACCCGGAATGAGTTCCTCTCCCTGGTGCGGCGGCAGAGCTAGTTCTAATGCCGATACCGGCCCTTGGGCACCCCCTCCCCCTTGCCGGGGGCTAACCCGAGTGGAATCAATTGGTTGGAGAGGGTAGGCCTCGACAAAATATTGATTCCAGGCTGGTTGCGTCCAAAAAGGTGAGCCAGCTAGGGTTAGTGCTACCCGAGCCTGTCTTAGGCGTAGGTGGAATTTTTCAAATACTTTCCATTGAGCTGTTGGCTC
Organism: Granulicella sp. dw_53; assembly: GCF_018449545.1. GTDB lineage: Bacteria > Acidobacteriota > Terriglobia > Terriglobales > Acidobacteriaceae > Edaphobacter. The sequence continues at coordinate 109,416 of NZ_JAAVUR010000008.1, forward strand.
TAAGCCAATTGCTTTATTTCTTCTACTTCTATTTTAGAGAATTGACCAAAACTAACGTGCCACTTTTATCTTCTGTGTTTTGCTATGGTTAGGTGGTTTTGGGGCTTGACATGCGTTTTTGCTGGGAAAATGGGCGGACAACACTCTAACTTCAACTCTGGGCGGAGATAGCGCGAGAGTCGAAGCGAATTGTCTGGTCAGCGGTTTGTTGCTTTTTGCGTTGTCTATGAGGCCTCGGGTATCGCCTCGCACGTAGAGCACAGCCCTGCGAACTCCGAATGGAGTCACAGGCGAGCCGTGCTGCTTCTGCGGTGCGCACGGCGCTACCGAAAACAAGGTCGAGCCAGATTAGATGAAGGCAGGATTGCTCTCGACTGTCAGCATTATGCTGAACGCGTTAGCGATGCTGCCATAGCCGAATTCAGGCGAGAGTTAGAGATTTTTGGCCCAGTCCTTGTTAGCTTCTCGATTGCGAAGATTAATGACTTCGGCAGAAAAGGCAACAACGCTCCTGTCTTTGCGTGACCCTTTGTAAGTGAGTTTCCAAAGAGGATGAGATGTTCGAGCTTTAGATCAGCTTTCTTTGCCCATACTTCTAGCTCATCGGCATAGGGTAAGAAGATATGTCCATCGGAATTTGGCCCGAATTGTACGGATTCGTAGATTGAAGGGTCCGGGCAGTCTGAAAAACGCGGCAAGCCATTTCGAATGTATCCTCCATTCGGAGTGGTCAAGACAATGGTTCCGCCAGGTTTGAGTAATAGGGATAACTTTTTAAGGAACTGATCGGGGTGGGCGACATGTTCAATGATTTCGGCGGCGACTATGACATCAAAGTATCCGATCTCCTCGATCTGAAGATCGAATACATTGCCAGGGCGATAGTCTATTGAGCCGAACTCATATTTCTGACGGACATAGTCGACCAACTCGGCCCGCAGATCATTCCATACAACCTGATACCCCATTTCAGCTAAGGTCAGGGAAAAATTTCCCTGCGCGGCCGCAAGGTCCAAAACTCTAGCAGGCGCCGCTGCAGCTTTTTTGACAAGGTCGATTGTAATCTTGAAACGATTTTCATATCCGTAGGTATAGCCCAGATTAGAACGGCTCTGCCAAAACTCCAGCTCGTCGTAAAAGTGGCTGGTCTTCACTGATTCTGGCCAAGACGGATCAAACGAAACTCTTTTCACTTGCAGCTCCTTGTTGAGTTCGACGCGCAGCTTGTTAATTGAACTTTTATGGAGCCAGGTAGGCTCGAAGCATGGAACTGGATACTTATTGCGCAAGGGGTTGCTGTTCCGCTATGCCCCTAAAGTATCGTTACGAGCCTTCTATCTGTATACAGACGCTCTACCATTTCCGAGGAGAGACGAATAATAATCTTTCTATCAATCTATCGCAAATGGCACAAAATGATGATCGTACCAGTTGCCTTTGAACTGATGGGTATACAAGGAGTAGCTCTTCTCCGTAAATTTTTAGTAAGAAGAGTTTGGGAATCAATTCGGGATTTCCTGTCATCTAGTAACAATCAGCTTTCCGATCAGGAATTGTGCGGGAATTTCCAGAGACGATTCGTGTTATATAGGGATGCAGGTTTCCACACGTTAAGGGGTAATAAGACATGAGTACGAGCACCGCTCCCGTTGTCAGCACCTGGAACATCGACCCGGCTCATTCGGTCGTCGAGTTCAAGGTAAAACACATGATGATCTCTAACGTGAAGGGGAAGTTCACCGGCATCTCCGGCGTTCTGAGCCTGGACGAAAGCGATATAACGAAGTCCCATGGAACCGCAAGCGTTGAAGTTGCAACGATCAATACGAGCGATGAGCAGCGCGATACGCATGTGAAGAGTGCTGAGTTCTTCGATGTGGAGAAGTTCCCGACCATTTCGTTGAAGTCGACCAAGGTCACCCGCAAGTCGGAAGATACGCTGGTGGTGAATGCCGATCTGACAATTCGTGACATCACCAATAACGTCGAGTTTCTGGTGGAAGGACCGAGCGCTCCGGGTAAGGATCCGTGGGGGAACATCCGCATCGGATTGGAGGCGACGGCCAAGATCAGCCGCAAGGAGTTTGGGCTGGTGTGGAACGTCACTCTGGAGACCGGTGGAGTTCTGGTGAGCGATGAGGTTAGCCTCACTTTGGATGTTGAGCTGATCAAGGCGTAGTTTCCCGCTGCAAATGCAGTTGAAGCCGCAAAGAGGGTGGACAGGTGATCTGTCCACCCTCTTCTGTTCTCCGCTGATGTGGCGGATGTTTTTGGCTGGAATAAATTAATCGTTGAAGGGTTCTTTTCTCCGACTTCTATACCTTTACAAGCCGGAGGCATCATGGCTGGAATCGTACATCGTACTGTCGAGAGCAACGGGATTCGTATTCATATCGCTGAGCAGGGAGAGGGCCCGCTGGTTCTGCTCTGCCATGGCTTTCCTGAGAGCTGGTACTCGTGGCGTCATCAGTTGAAGGCGCTGGCGAAGGCTGGGTTTCGTGCGGTTGCGCCGGATATGCGGGGCTATGGGGGGACGGATCGGCCAGAGGCTGTCGAGAGCTACACGTTGATCCATCATGTAGGCGATATGGTTGGGCTGGTGCAGGCGCTGGGTGAATCTCAGGCGGTGATCGTTGGCCATGACTGGGGCGCGCCGGTGGCGTGGAATGCGGCTTTGATGCGGCCGGATCTGTTTCGCGGCGTTGTTGGGTTGAGTGTGCCGATACGGCCCCGATCTGCTGTGCGTCCGACGACCTTGATGCCGCGGCGGGAGGGCGCCATCTGGTATTCGCTGTACTTCCAAGAGTATGGGAGGGCCGACGCGGAGTTTGGACGGGATGTCCGGGAGTCCCTGTATACGTTGATGGGGTCTGGATTCGGGGAGACGTTGCCGGACGACAAACTCGTCATGGCTGACCCTGTGCGGGGACTCCTGGTTAATTTTCCCCGGCCCGCGGAGTTGCCGGCCTGGTTGAGCGATGAGGATTTGAACCAGTACACTGCTCAATTTAACAAGACCGGCTTTACGGGCGGGTTGAATTGGTACCGAAACATGGACAGGAATTGGGAGCTTCTGGCGCCGTGGGATGGGGCTAAGGTAAGGGTTCCGGGGCTTTATATCTGTGGCGACCGCGATGTTGTCGGGCGCTTTCTTGGATTTGATTCGGTAGTTGCGGGGTTGAAGGATCTTGTTCCGAATTTGCGAGGGAGCGTGCGGCTTCCGGATTGTGGGCACTGGACTCAGCAGGAGAAGCCGGATGAGGTGAATGCTGCTTTGATTCGGTTCTTGCGGGAGTTGTAGTGCGTGGTATTGGAATCCTTCGTGGAAGGATGGGGTGGGCGGAGTTTTGGGGCTGCGGCGGGTAAGTTCTACTTCCCACCCTTCGCGAGAGGCAAAGGCGCGAAGGATGGGGCACCCGGGCTTTGGTTCTTGGGAGAGGAGTGCGGTCGTGCTTCGCACGATACCCCACCCTATTTGCGATGAAGCTGCAAAAAGGGTGGGGCACCCGTTTTTGTGCTGCTTCGTGCTGATGTTGGGTGAGGATTTAGCACGGAAGCGTGGGGTTTGCAGAGCAAGTAATCTGGTGGGGATGAATGGTCTTTTGATTTTGGACAAACCTGCGGGGATAACCTCGCATGACGTGGTGTCGATTGTGCGCCGGGCAACAGGTGAGCGGGCGATTGGGCATCTGGGGACGCTGGATCCGATGGCGACCGGGGTGTTGCCGCTGTTGCTGGGGAAGTACACGCGGCTGACGCAGTTCTTCGGCAGGGCGGAGAAGAAGTACGAGGGGACGATTCAGTTCGGGTTTGCTACGGATAGCTTCGATGCGGATGGGGTGGCGGTGGGGGCGAGGGCCGCTTTGACGGTGGGGCTGGCTGAGCTGAGGGTGTTGGCGGCTCGGTTTCATGGGGAGATGGACCAGGTGCCGCCGATCTTTTCGGCGAAGAAGATCAATGGGGTTCCGGCGCATAAGCTGGCGCGGGCGGGGGTGGAGGTGCCGGTGAAGGCGGCGCGGATTCATCTGTTTGGGTTCGAGTTGCTGGATCTGAATGAGGAGACGGGCGAGGCAAGGTTCACGATGCATGTGTCGGCGGGTGGGTATGTGCGGTCGGTGGCGCATGAGTTGGGGCTGTTGGCGGGGTGTGGGGCGCATCTTTCGAGTCTGCGGAGGACGCAGGCGGGGCTGTTTACGCTGGAGCAGGCGGTGACGGTCGTGGAGCTGAAGGGGTTGGCGAATGCCGCGGAGATCGAGGCGTGGCTGCCGCATCCGAGGACGATTTTGCCGGAGATGCCGTCGGTGACGGTGGATGACCAGTTGGCAGGGCGGTTGAGGAATGGGATGCAGGTGAATCTGCCGGAGTTCTCGGAGGCTCCGCTGGTGAAGGTGTTTACTTCGCCTACGGAGATGATGGCGATTGCGAAGCGGGTGGCGGGGACTTTGATGCAGCCTATTGTGGTGCTGGGGTAAGGCGTAACGGTGATCTGGAGGATAAAAAGCTGATAAGAGCTGGATGGAGTGCGGGCGGTTTTTGGGGAAGGCTTAACACCGATTTCGCCGATTGCACCGATAAGGACGGGTACTGCGTTATTTTTTGATTAGGGGTTGGATGTAGGGGAGGATGTTTTGGGCTACTAGTTTGTTGCCTGCGGCGGTGGCGTGGGTGCGGTCGCGTTGCATCATGCCGGGGGTGCCGAAGACTCCCTGGAGGATGAAGGGGATTAGGGGGACGCGGTATTTTTTGGCGAGGAGGGAGTAGGTGGCGTCGAACTGCTGGATGTAGTCGGGGCCGTAGTCGGGGGGAAGGGTGATGCCGGCGAGGACGATTTTGGCGCCGCTTGCTTTGAGGGTGGAGACGATCTTGTCGAGGTTGACGCGGGAGTCGGAGATGGGCAGGCCGCGGAGGCCGTCGTTGCCACCGAACTCGACGATGATGACGGCGGGGTGGAGGGCGAGGATGGTGTCGAGGCGGCTGATGCCGTCCTTGGTGGTGTTGCCGCTGATGCCCTGGTTGACGACGCGGTAGTGGTAGCCCTGGGCGTCGAGGGAGGACTGGAGGTAGTCAGGGTAGGTCTGGCCGGCCTCGGTGCCGAAGCCGGCGGTGAGGCTGTCGCCGAAGCAGACGATGAGGGGGCGGGGATCGTTGGCGTTGGCGGTGGCGGAGGTGGCTGGCGCGGGTGCGGGGTCGGCGGGGGCGGGGGGTTCGGCTGCGGAGGGCTGGGGGGCTTCGGGGGCGGGGGCGCCGTTGCGGGAGTCCAGCTCGGAGGAGCGGGCGGAGCCCTTGTCGGTGCGGCATCCTGTGGGCGGGAGGCAGAGTGCGACTAGTATGAAGACAAAGCTAAGTTTGCGCATTTTGGGTAAAGGTACCAGTCGGTTACCGGAGCTTATGTCGTGTTTTGTCGCGACATGAACTCTTATGGCCGGCTTTCGTATCTAAAGTTGTTAGATGCTTCGATAGGTTTGATGCATCTGTTTTTCAATTGCTCCATCCGGGAGAATCTTACGGTGACTGAAGCTGCTTTAAGTTTGTCCGATCCGATGATTGTGGTGGTAGGCCTGCGGCGGTCGATTCGGAATGGGACGCGCACGGTGGACATTCTGAAGGGACTGGATTTTTCGATTCCGCGAGGGCAGTTTGCGGCGATTATGGGGTCGTCGGGGTCGGGGAAGTCGACGCTGTTGGGGCTGTTGGCGGGACTGGATACGCCTAGCGCGGGCAATGTGCATTTGAATGGGACGGCGATCTCGTATCTGCCGGAGGATAAGCTGGCGCAGGTGCGGGGGAGGACGATCGGGTTTGTGTTTCAGTCGTACCAGTTGATTCCTACGCTGACGGCGCTGGAGAATGTGCTGCTACCGCATGAGTTGAATGCCGACGCGAAGGATGGCAAGGCGGGGCTGGCGCGGGCTCGGGAGCTGCTGACGAGTGTGGGCTTGGGGGACCGGATGGACCACTATCCGGTGCAGCTTTCGGGGGGCGAGCAGCAGCGGGTGGCCCTGGCGAGGGCGTTTATTCTGCGGCCGCCGATTGTGCTGGCGGATGAGCCTACGGGGAATCTGGATACGACGAATGGCGCGCATGTGCTGGAGCTGCTGTTGAATCTGAATCGCATGGAGGGGACGACGCTGGTGCTGGTGACGCATGATCCGGTGCTGGCGAGCTATGCCAACCGGAGGATTGTGTTGCGGGATGGGGTGATTCTCTCGGATGAGATGAGTGCGAATCCTGAGGATGGGCTGGTGGGTGGGACTGTTGGAGCTGCGGGCGGGATGGGGCACTCAGTGATTGTGGGTGGCGGCGGGGAGCGGTAATGGCAGGACTTTCGTATGCTTCGGCGTTGAGGATTGCGGCTCGCGAGATGCGGTCTTCGCGGGGGAAGTTCTTTTTTGTGGTGCTGTCGGTGGCGATCGGCGTGGCGGCGCTGACGGGGGTGCGGGGATTTTCGGCTTCGTTTCGCGGAACGCTGCTGATGCGGGCGCGGTCGATTCTGGCGGGAGATCTGTCGGCGAGGATGTTTCAGCAACCTACTCCGGAGCAGGAGAAGGGGCTGAAGGAGATTGAGGCGAGTGGGGTGAAGGTGTCGCCGGTGACGGAGCTGCTGTCGATGGTGAGTGCGACCACGACGATGGACCCGCTGCTGGTGTCGCTGAAGGCGGTGGATCCGGCGGAGTATCCGTTCTATGGGGCGGTGGACTTGATGCCGGCGGGGAGTCTGCGGGATGTGTTGACTGCGGATACGGTGATCGTGGCGGACGATCTGCTGGTGCGGTTGAAGCTGAAGATAGGGGATTCGCTGAAGATTGGGAGCAAGGCGTTTCGGATCGCCTCGGTGGTTACGAATGAGCCGGACCGTTTGAGCGGGAGCTTTGCGGCGGGGCCACGGGTGCTGATCTCTAGGGAGGGGTTGGAGGCGAGTGGATTGCTGGCTCCGGGGAGTCATGCTGGGCAGCGGTATTTGTTCAAGCTGCCAACGCCTAGGAATGGCGCGGCGATCTCAGATAAAGACGTCGCTGATTTGAAGGAGCGCCTGGTGAAGATGCTGCCAGAGGCGCAGGTGACGGACTATCGGGAGACGAATCCGGCGCTGGCGCAGGGGCTGGATCGGGCGACGAGTTTGTTGTCGCTGATGAGCCTGGTGGCGCTGGTGCTGGGTGCGGTGGGTGTGGCGATGGCGATGCGGGCGCATCTGCAGCAGAGGCTGGATACGATCGCGATTATGAAGTCGCTGGGGGCGCGGTCGGGGCAGATTATGAGGATCTATCTGCTGCAGACGCTGCTGCTGGGGCTGCTAGGGGGAGTGCTGGGTGTGGCGCTGGGAGTCGGGGTGCAACTGGCGTTTCCTTTGCTGCTGGCGAAGCTGATCAACGTCGATACGGAGTTGCAGGTGCAATGGCAGACGGTAGCGACGGGGCTCGCTGCGGGGATTCTTACGACGTTGTTGTTTACGCTGCCTGCTCTGCTGGATATTCGTGGGGTCAGGCCGATTTTGATTTTGCGGCGGGCGGTGGAGGATAACGACGATCCTTTTGTTTCGGCACTGTTCAATAAGCTGAGGAAGAACGTTGCGCAGATTGGGGCTGCGGCGCTGATCCTTGCGGGGCTGGCGGCGATTGCTACTACGCTGAGCGATTCGGTTGCGGTGGGCAGGGCGTTTTCTCTGGGGCTGGTGGCGGTGCTGCTGGTGCTGCTGGCGGCTTCGGCGGCGGTGTTGAGCGGGCTGAGATTTCTGTTGAATAAGACGAGGCTGAGTCTGCCCTCTTCGGTGCGGCATGGGCTGGCGAATCTGTATCGGCCGGGAAATCCTTCGGCGGCGTTGCTGGCTGCGTTGGGCATGGGCGTGATGCAGATTATGACGGTGTACCTGGTGCAGCAGTCGGTGGTGTCGGACCTGCATATTTCTTCGGCGCCGAATCTGCCGAATGTGTTTCTGGTGGATATTACGAGTGACGAGATTGAAGGGGTGAAGGTGCTGCTGAAGGGGCAGAGCAGCGTGACGGCGGCTCCGGAGCTGCTGCCGGTGGTATCTTCGCGGATTATTGCGCTGGATGGCAGGCCTGCGAGTGAGGTGAAGCTGAAGAACTTTCCGAAGCGGATGCTGCAGTCGATCTCGTTGAGCTGGTTTGAGGCTCCTCCTGCGGGCGTGACGGTGACGAAGGGTAAGTGGTGGACGGCGGGGCAGAGTGCGGATGCCGGGAAGGTGCCGCTGGTCGCGGTGAGTGAGCGGCAGGCTGAGCGGTTGGGTGTGCATGTGGGGTCGACGATTACGTTTGCGGCGCAGGATACGAGGTTCGTAGCGACGGTGGCGGCGTTGACGAAGACGGATGGGCAGCATGCTTTTTCGCGGGCGGAGTTTATGCTGCCGCGGGAGGCGCTGAAGGGGCTTCCGGTGGTCTGGTACGGGGGTGTCCATGCCGATCCGCAGCGCGTGGGGGAGCTGCAGCGGGCGCTGTATAAGGCCTATCCGACGGTGACGGTGATCAATGTGGCGCAGGCGCTGGAGACGGTGCGGGCGGTGGTGATTCAGATTACGTATGTGATTCAGTTTCTGGCGGCGTTCAGCATCTTTGCGGGGATTATTATTCTGGCGAGCAGCATTGCGGGGACTCGGTACAGGAGGATTCGCGAGGTGGTGGTGCTGAAGACGCTGGGAGCTACGCGGGCTCGGATTGCCACGGTGTTTTCGATTGAGTTTGCGGTGCTGGGGCTGGTCGCGGGGATCGTGGGGATTGGGTTTGCGAATGTGATTGCACGGGTGTTGCTGAAGCAGTTGACGGCGGAGTATCACTTTGTGTGGAGATGGAATGCGCTGGCGCTGTTGGGAACGGCTGGGCTGACGGTGGCTACGGGATGGGCGGCGAGTCACCGGATTCTGGGGCAGAAGCCGTTGGAGATTCTGCGGGAGGAGTAGTAAGAGTTGAGCGATTGAACTCTATCTCCTGTTTTAATTTTGGTGGAGTAAGCCGCTGGCGATCCTCGTTCGGGTCATGCAGAATGGTGCATGGCTTCAGCAGAGTTCTCTCCAGCCGTACGACCCTGGGCTCGCATCGACGGCGTAGACCTTCTTCGTGGTCTCGCCATCTTTTTTGTGTTGATGAATCACGTCAATATGCAATTGCTTGGGGCGAAGGTTCCTTACACGCAGGGCCTGCCCGCGCAGTTGGTTTCCTCGCTGGTGTGGAACGGTCAGTTTGGTGTGCAGATCTTCTTTGCTATCTCTGGCTTTCTTATTACATCGACTACGCTGCGGCGTTGGGGTTCGCCTGCGGGCGTGAATGTTCGGGAGTTTTACCTGCTGAGGTTTGCGCGTATCGGGCCTCTGCTTCTGCTGTTGCTTGCGGTTTTGAGTGTTCTTCATCTGGGACACGTTGAGAGATTCGTTGTGTCTCATAAGACGGGGGGATTAGGGCGGGCCTTGCTTGCGGCGCTCACCTTTCACATCAACCTTCTAGAGGCTCGCAGAGGTTACCTGCCGCCGAGTTGGGACATCCTGTGGTCGCTCTCGGTTGAGGAGATGTTTTATCTTTTCTTTCCGCTTGCGTGCCGTCTCTTTCGCCGTGGCAGGTTCCTTCTCATTCCGCTGCTGACGTTTGTTTTGGTTGGTCCTTTTGCGCGGGCACGAGCGTTTAATCCTAACCCTGTGTGGCGGGAGTATTCCTATCTTGGGGGAATGGATGCGATCGCTCTTGGCTGCCTTACGGCGCTCTTTCTTGCGAGACGGCGGTTGTCCCGTGGTGTCCTGTGGGCGTTAGGTAGTGTTGGCGTAGCTCTGCTGGTATTTAGTTTGGGATTTTCTATTCGTGCGTATCTCTGGGGGCTTGGACGCAATGGGCTGAATATGACGATCCTGGCTGTTGGGGCCTGCATGGTGATTGCGGTGTCGGCGCAGACGGAGTGGCGGGCTCCGCGTATTTTGCGGCCGCTTCTTGCGCTGGGACGGCGTAGCTATGAGGTCTACCTTACGCATGTGTTTGTCGTTCTGGGGCTCTTTTTTCTGTTTGTATTGGCGAACAAACCGATGAGAGCGGTGCCAATGCTTTTTATTGGCGTTGTTATCCTGGCGGGCGTGTTTGGTGAGATTATGGCGCGAGGGTATTCGGAGCCGATGAATCGATGGCTTCGCAGGCGTTGGGGGCGAGGAGTTGGGAGGCTTGGTTCGGTGGTTGGGAGTGATGAGGCTCCGGAGTTGGTGGAGTCCCGGACCAAAATCTTATAGTCTGTTCTAGCTCATGCTCAATAAGTTGATCTTCGCCAATCTAGCTCACAGGCCAGTTCGGACTGTTCTGAGCGTTCTCGCCATCGCGGTTGAAGATCGTTCCTGGCATTAAAGCGGTTCAACAGGATGCTACCGAGGCGCTGTCGTATGAGTGAAGGTTCGATTATTCAGGTTCGTCAACTTACTAAGACGTATCGTGTGGGCGATGTTGAAGTCCATGCATTGCGTGGGGTTGATCTCGAGGTGGCCAAGGGGGAGTTTATTGCCGTGGTTGGATCTTCCGGGTCGGGTAAGTCGACACTCTTTAATATTCTAGGTGGACTTACTCCGGCTACTACGGGAAGTATTCATATCCGTGGTAAAGATCTAGCTGGAATGACGAGTGCGGAACGGACTAACTTGCGGAAAGACACTGTAGGATTTGTCTTCCAGAAGTACAATTTGCTGCCTACTTTGTCGGCTGAAGATAATATCCGCCTGGTGAAGTACATCGGTGGGCATAGCACCGATTTCGACGCGCCGTTCAATGAGGTATTGAGGTTGCTGGGGATCGCGGACCGTCTGAAGCATAAGCCTCGTGCGCTCTCGGGAGGGCAGCAACAACGGATTGCCATTGCCCGGGGAATCGTGAATGGACCTGCAATTCTGCTGGCGGATGAACCTACGGGAAATCTGGATAGCCAGAACTCGGTGGCAGTTCTGAAGCTGATAAAGAATTTGAACCAACGGCTCGGGCAGACGATTTTGATGATTACTCATGACCCAGAGGCTGCGGCCTATGCGGATCGTAAGGTGCATATGCATGATGGGCGTATTGTTTGATCAAGTTGGGTGTGTAAGTAAGATTTATTTCTGAGTTATTGACCTGAGAATGGAGTGCAGTGTTTTATTGGCGAAGGTGTCGAAAGGGGTATTTGTTCCCAGGAATTGTTCTGTGAACGCGCGAAAGAAGGAGGCAGCCATCAGGGTGGTGGCGGCGGTGGCTGCGTCGATGGTTGGGTCGATACGGTTTAGATTTTGTTCGGCTTGGATGTAGTTCCGGAGCCGGCCTACGCCTCCGTGGGGTCCTTTGCCGCGGACGGTGAGGGTTTTGCGGTAGGCGATGAGGAGTTCGGGATCCGCAAAGAGGGAACAGAACATGGGCGTGACGCGCTCGTGAAATGCGGCGATGGCGCGCAGGGCTTTTTTCAGATTTTTCTCTGGCGTGGATTTGCCGATGGCCTGTTCCAGTGTCTGTAGAGGGATGAGCATGTCAGGGAGGCTCTCTTCGAGGACCGCGAGTAGTAGCTGAAGGCGACCTCTGAAGTGGACGTAGATGGCTGCTTCGGAGCAGCCGACCTCTTCCGCGATGGCGCGGGTGGTGACGCTGCCGAGGCCCTTGGTGCGGAGAAGATTCTCGGTTGCGGCGATGATCTGAGGGCGGCGGCTGGGGCGGCCCCGTGTGGGTGGTGGTTTGGTTTGGGGCGCTTTTTTCATTGGTGTGGATTCAGTGTGACAGGAGTTTGGGTTGATTAAAACGTTTGCAGATCTCTGATTAAAAATTATAGTGAGCACTCACTCAGTATTGAAAGGATTTTTATGACTCGATTGACAGTTGCAAGATGGATTATGAGCGTTCTGTTGTCGGTGGGCGGGGTTCTTTCGTTTGTGTTGGACTGGAGTTCGAATCATCTGTTGAATCCGGCCTGGCATGCGCATGCTCGGTTTCATGGGGCGTTGATGTTGTTCTTGTTGGCTGGGGTATCGTTGACCGGCCTGTGGTTATTGTGGCGGGATAGCCGAGAGCCAGAGGTTGCGGTGAAGGTCGCGGCTTTAATCTCGATCTCTTACTGGACTCCGCTGTTTTATATTCCTTTTGTTCTGCCGTCTTCGACGTGGTGGGCAGGAAAGGTGGGGGCGGAGCCGAGGATCGATGGGGTGATTGTGTATCCGAATCTGGTGGTTGCCGGAGTATTTTTGATTGCTACTCGTGTTGCTCTGCGGCTTCTGTCTTCCAAGGAAGGAGGAGTGCAAGTGCCGGTAACTCATTAGTGAAACTGTATTTCTATTGACATGTCTTAGTCTGGTTCCATAGATTTCATGTGCGGCTCTGTTGGCTTTGTTATGCCTTGTGTTGCGAGTGGATGAAGATCGGAGTGATGGATGCGGATGAATTGGAGTGGTTCGGTTCGGGGCGCGGTGGCATTGGCGCTGGTGGGGAGCTTTGGTTTGCAGGCTTCGGCGCAGCAGGTGGGTGCGGGTCCGGATGCTTTGCAGGGGGCTACTCCGGCGCAGTTGGCGGGGATTGCGAAGGATAATTCGAGGCACTTTGGGGACGATCCGGAGGACGGGGGGCCGTTGGCCACGGATCTTTCGGCGAAGCTTACGACGGCGGCGGTCGCGAAGGCGATGCGCAAGGTGGCGGACTGGCAGTTGGCGCGGTCGGAGCCTTATTTCGACCGCATCTGGACGTGGAGTGTCTTGTATAGCGGGTTTATGGCGGCGTCGGATTCGCTGGGGGATGCGAAGTATCGCGATGCCATGGAGCGGATGGGGAAGCGATATGACTGGCAGTTGCGGTCACATCTTCCGGATGCGGATGACGAGAGTGTGGGGCAGACTTATTTGGAGCTCTCTCTGTTGAAGAAGGATCCGGCGATGATGACGCCGACCAAGACGGAGCTGGATGCTTTGCTGGAGGCTCCGCGGGTGGCGAAGAATCCGGGGCCGGCGAGGCCGATTGTGTGGTGGTGGTGCGATGCGCTGTTTATGGGGCCTCCAACGTGGGCGCGGATGTATGCGGCGACTGGGGATAGGAAGTACATCACGTATCTCGACGAGGAGTTTGCGAAGACTTCGGATCTGCTTTATGACAAGACGGATCACTTGTATGCGCGGGATATTACGTATCTGACGAAGACGGAGAAGAACGGCAAGAGGATGTATTGGTCGCGGGGCGAGGGTTGGGTGATGGGCGGGCTGGTGCGGACGCTGCAGTATCTGCCGAAGGACGATCCGGCGCGGGCGAAGTATGAGACGCAGTTGAAGGAGATGGCGGCGGCGGTGTCGGCGCTGCAGGGCCCGGATGGGTTGTGGCGGGCGGGGATGCTGGATCCGCAGAGCTATGCGGTGGCGGAGGTTTCAGGTTCAGCCCTGATGGCGTATGGGTTGGCCTGGGGTGTGAATGAGGGGCTACTGGATGCGAAGGTGTATCGGCCGGTGATTGAAAAGGTTTGGGCGGGGATGCTGAAGCATGTCTATGCCGACGGCAGGCTGGGTGGGATTCAGCAGACTGGGGCGGAGCCGGCGCCGTTTCGGCCGACGGCTAGTTATACCTATGGTGTGGGAGGTTTTCTACTGGCTGGGTCGGAGATACGGCGGATGGCGGCGGGGCATCCAACGGCCCATAAAGGGAAACGATGAGGGGTTCCGGTTGGCTGTAGGATAACTGGAGTCACAGAATTTTCGGTTCGCAGGGGCGGCAATGAAGGTTGATGAAGTACGGACGCTGGAAGAACACTTTGAGCGTTTCGGAGTAGAAGGGAAGGCGTTTCGGGCCCCGGCGCGGGTGAACCTGATTGGCGAACATACGGACTATACCGGCGGCCTGGTGATGCCGATGGCGATCGGCTTCCAAACTGTTGCGGTGCTGAGTCCGCGGGAGGATGGGCGGGCGGTCTTTTACTCGCAGAACTATGGGACGGAGTTTGCGGTGGATGTTGCCTCGGTGGGGCTGGACCGGCGGGGTGAGTGGAGCGACTATGCGGTAGGGGTGTTGTGGGCGCTGGCGCAGGAGGGTGTTGCGGTGGGCGGCTTCAGCATGACGTTGCGTGGCGATGTGCCGCTGGGGGCCGGGTTGAGTTCGTCGGCTTCGGTGGAGGTGGCGACGGCGATGGCGCTGCTGGATTATGCGGGGGTGGATCTGCCGATCGAGAGGCTTGCGACAGCTTGCCGGCGGGCGGAGAACGAGTATGTGGGGGCGAAGACAGGGATCATGGACCAGTTCGTCGTCGCCGGAGCGGTAGCGCATCGGGCGATGATGCTGGACTGCCGGTCGCTGGAGTTTGAGTTGTTGCCGCTGCCGGAGGACGTGCGGGTGGTGATCTGCAACTCGATGGTGAAGCATCGGCTGGCGGACGTTGCAGGATATGGCGATCGCAGAGGTGAGGTCGAGGCGGGGCAAGAGGTAGTTCGGCGGGAGCGGCCGGGAGTATTGCAGTTGCGCGATGCGACGCTGGCGGATCTTGAGGCTTGTGCGGACAAGATGAGTGCCGCGAGCTTTCATCGCTGCCGGCATATCGTGACGGAGAATGCGCGGGTGGTGGATTCGCGGGCGGCGCTGCTGCGGGGCGATGTGGTGCAGTTCGGCGAGATTATGAAGGCGGCGCATGTGAGCATGCGGGATGACTTTGCCGCGAGCTGCGCTGAGGTGGATACGCTGGTGGAGATTGCCTCAAAGCAAGCCGGTTGTTATGGGGCGCGGATTACGGGTGGTGGATTTGGAGGGTGTACGGTGAATCTGGTGCAGGCCGATGCGACGGAGGATTTCGTCACGGCGGTAGTGGCAAGGTATCGGACGGCTACGGGGATTAGTGCGGAGTGCTTTGTGTGCGCTCCTGCGGATGGAGCTTTGGCGCTGCGGGCGGGTGTTCTGGCGGCGAAGGACGGAGCAAAATGAAACCGCTTACGCAGAGTGTTTGGCTGGCGAAGAGTCCGCATCGGAGGTTTAATCCGCTGAAACAAGAGTGGGTGCTGGTCTCACCGAACCGCACGCAGAGGCCGTGGCAGGGACAGACGGAGACGACGGCTGCTCCGGCGGCGTTGCAGTATGACCCGACGTGCTATCTGTGTCCGGGGAATGAGCGTGCGGGAGGCGTGCGGACGGATGTTTATACGAGCACGTATGTCTTCGAGAACGACTATGCGGCGTTGAAGCCCGATGTGCCGGACCTCAAGGTGGATGAGGGCGGGAAGGGGCTGCTGGTCGCTGAGGGAGAGAGTGGGGTTTGCCGGGTGATCTGCTTTTCGCCGCGGCATGACCTGACGTTGGCGAAGATGTCCGTGCCGGAGATACGGACGGTGGTGGACGTCTGGACGGAGCAGAGCCTAGAGCTGGGCGCGAACCCGGATATACGGTATGTGCAGATCTTTGAGAATCGCGGGGCGATGATGGGGGCGAGCAATCCGCATCCGCATGGGCAGGTGTGGGCGAGCCGGTCGATTCCGAATGAGGTGGTGGCGGAGCAGAAGGGGCAGGCGGCGTATCTCGCGGAGCATGGGGGGTGTCTGCTGTGCGCGTATCGCGAGATGGAGATGGGCCTGGGCGAGCGAGTGGTAGCGGCGAACGCGCATTTTGTCGCGGTGGTGCCGTACTGGGCGGTGTGGCCGTTCGAGGTGCTGGTATTGCCGGTGCGGCATGTGGCTGATCTGGCTGAGATGACCGATGCAGAGCGGGATGGATTGGCGGCGATGCTGCAGACGGTGACTTCGACGTATGACAAGGTGTTCGATACCCCGTTCCCTTATTCGATGGGGCTGCATCCTGCGCCTTGCGATGGGGAGAAGCATCCGGCTTGGCACTTTCATGCGCACTTCTATCCTCCGTTGCTGCGGTCGGCGACGATACGGAAGTTTATGGTGGGGTTCGAGCTGCTGGGGGGACCGCAGCGGGATATTACCCCGGAGACGGCGGCAGAGATGTTGCGGATGGCGAGTATGAAGTCTTAGCAGGAACAGGAGTTGACATGGTGCGGTGGCTGTTGGTTGGGGTGGGCGATATTGCGCGAAAGCGGGTGATTCCTGCGATTCTGACGGAGCCTCGTAGCCAGCTCTATGGGGTGGTTACGAGGGATTTGAAGAAGGCGGATGCCTATCCGGGGGTGGCCGCCTGGGCGACGCTGGATGCCGCGCTGCAGGATGATGCGATCGATGCGGTGTATCTGGCTTCTCCGGTTGCGCTGCATGCTCCGCAGGCGATCGCTTGTTTGAAGGCTGGCAAGCATGTGCTGTGCGAGAAGCCTACGGCGATGAACTTTTCCGAAGCAGAGGAGATGGTCGCGGCTGCCCGGGAGAGTGGAAGGCTGTTGGGGGTGAGTTATTACCGGAGGGCTTATCCGAAGCTGATGCGGGCGAAGGAGCTGATTGCGGAGGGAGCGATTGGGCAGCCAGTGCTGGTGGAGGCGAACGCGCATGGATGGCTGGAGAGCGAGGAGCGCGGGTGGCTGCGAGACCCGGCGCTGGCTGGCGGTGGGCCGCTCTATGACACGGGGTCGCACCGCATCGATGCGATGAACTTTCTGTTCGGCCAGCCGGTGCGGGCGACGGGGATGCTATCGAATGCGGTGCATCCGGTGGGAGATGGGATGGGGGTGGAGGATTCGGCGACGGTGTTGATCGAGTATGCAGGCGGGGTGCATGGGGTGGTCGATGTGCGGTGGAACTCGCGGGTGGCGCGCGATCAGTTCCGGGTGATTGGTACAGAGGGAGAGATGAATCTCGATCCCTTGAATGGGCCTGCGCTGCGAGTTGCGGGGCGGGAGGAGTTGTTGCCGCCTCATGCGAACCTTCATGCTCCGGTGGTGGGGAACTTTGTGGAGGCGGTGCTGGATGGGGCGGCGCTGGTTTGTCCGGTGGAGGAGGCAGTATGGACGGACTGGGTGACGGAGCAGGTGATGAAAGCAGGGTCCAGAGTCTAATCCCTGGACCCTGCTTGCTATTTGTTGAAGACGGCTTTCAGGTAGTTGCCGTAGCCGACGATGATGGTGGAGGCAACCAGAAGAATGAGGCCGGCGGCGACCAGGACGCGGGTGCGGCGGCTGGTTCCACGCCACTCCTTGAGGAAGAGGCCCCAGAGGGTGGCGAAGATGATGATGCTCGCCATGTGGAGGGTCCAGGAGGAGAAGTCGTACTTGCCCATCTTGGTCTGGCCCATGGAGTAGAAGAAGAACTGGAAGTACCAGATGACTCCGGCCATGGCGGCGAAGATGTAGTTGGCGACGAGGGTCTTGGGGGCGACGCGGTCGTAGGTGCTGGGATCGAGGGGATCGAAGTCTACGAGGGTGTTGCCTGCGGCCTGGGTGGCGCGCATGGGGTTGAGGCCGGGCTCGCCGACGAACTGGCGGAAGCTGCCGTTCTTGATGATGAGGATGGCGGACCAGATGAAGTTGGTGAGGAAGCCGCCCCAGAGGACGACGATGAGGACGGGAAGGTTCTGCCAGAGGTCCAACCGGTTGTCGGCCAGGAGCTCGGCCTTGGCGATCTTGGCGATGGGAGCTCCAGCGTCCAGACCGAAGGCGAAGAAGGAGCTCATGATGCCCGCGAAGATAGCGACGGCGATGCCTTTGCCGAAGTTGTAGTCCGTCTCGCCGGCCTCGGCCTTCTCTTCGGGGGTGATCTCGTTCTCCTTGGAGTAGCCGGCCGCGCCATTGACAGCAACGGCGATGAGGCAGACGAGAACTCCCAAAAGGATGACCTGGCCGGAGGTCTCGTGAAGGATGGTGGACATCTGGCCGTGGTAGATGGGCGGGATGAGGGTTCCGAAGGCGGTGCAGAGGCCGAGGGCGATGGCGTAGCCGAGGGCGATGCCGAGGTAACGGATGGCGAGGCCAAAGGTCAGACCGCCGACTCCCCAAAGGACTCCCCAGAAGAGGGCGTAGTAGATGGTGGTGGGGTCGTTGGCGTAGGCCGTATGGAGAATGCTGAAGAGGTGAGGCACGAAGATGGAGGCGAGCAGGGTGGGAGCGATAAGCCACGCGGCGATGCCCTGGATGAGCCAGTAGATCTCCCACGACCAGCGTTTGATGCCACGGAAGGGAATGAAATTTGTGGCGGAGGCAAAGCCGCCGATCCAGTGATAGATGACGCCGATGAATGGATTTGGTCCCACGAATAGTCCTCAATCTGAATAACGGGCGAATATTTACTGAGCGCTACCATGGTACCTGAGACAAGTTGCGCCGGGGAAATGTAGTCTCTATTGAATCAAGTTGTGGATGGAAAGAGAATTGTTGGCAGAAGTTTTCTCCGAGGAGGCCGGTCCTGCGAGTTTCGCTGTTTATTACCTGCTATAACGACACGTTGTTTCCTGCGACGGGCAAGGCAGTCGTCCGGGTGCTGGAGCGGTTGGGGCATACGGTGGATTTTCCGGCGGGACAGACCTGCTGTGGGCAGATGCACTGGAATACGGGGTATCAGGCGGAGGCGCTGCCTCTGCTGTCGCGCTTTGTGGAGCAGTTTCGAGGCTCGGAGGCGGTGGTGGTGCCTTCGTCGAGCTGCGTGGCGATGATGCGGGACCACTATCCGAAGATGGCGGAGGAGCTGCACGATGCGAAGCTGAAGGCTGAGGTGGCTGAGTTGCTGCCGAAGGTATTCGAGTTTTCGGAGTTTTTGACGAAACGGTTGGGGCTGGAGGATGTAGGGGCTTACTATCCGCATCGGGTGACGTACCACGCGAGCTGCCATGGGTTGCGGAATCTGGGGCTGGGGGATGGTCCGCAGAGACTGTTGAGGGCGGTGCGGGGGATCGATCTGGTGGAGATTGCGGGGCTGGAGCAGTGCTGCGGGTTTGGCGGCACCTTCGCCGTCAAGAACGCGGAGGTTTCGAGCGCGATGCTGGCGGAGAAGACCACGGCGATTCTGAATACGAAGGCGGAGGCTTGTACGGCCTGTGACAACTCCTGCCTGATGCATATCCAGGGAGCGCTGCACCGGCAGCGGACGGGGGTGCAGACGGTGCATCTGGCGGAGATTCTGGCGGGCGACGAGGGGGCACAGTGAGTGGAACGGCTTTAGATCCGAAGACGGCGCCGACGTTTCCGATGGCGGCGCGGTCGATGATGGGCGATACGCAGCTACGGAAGAATGTTCGTCATGCGACGGATGTGATCCAAGCCAAACGGGCGCGGGTGGTGGGCGAGATGCCCGACTGGCAGGAGCTGCGCGAGGCGGGCAAGCAGATTCGGCAGCACACGATGGAGCATCTGGATTTCTATCTGGAGGAGTTTGAGAGGAACTGCACCAAGGCGGGCGGGGTGGTGCATTGGGCTCGGGATGCGGCTGAGGCACGGCAGATCATCGTCGGGCTGGTGAAGGAGGCGGGAGCGCAGGAGGTCATCAAGATCAAGTCGATGACGACCGAGGAGATTCAACTGAATGTGGCGCTGGAGGCCGAGGGGATTCACGCCTACGAGACGGATCTGGCGGAGCTGATTATTCAGTTGGGGCACGATCAGCCCTCGCATATTGTTGTGCCGGCGCTGCATAAGAATCGGCAGCAGATACGGGAGATCTTTCGGCGGGAGATGAATCTGCCGGAGCTGGGGGAGAGTCCGCAAGATCTTGCGGATGCAGCGCGGAGGTTTCTGCGGGAGAAGTTTCTGCGGGTGAAGACGGGGGTGAGTGGCGCGAATTTCCTGATCGCGGAGACGGGTGGGGTCTGCGTGGTCGAGAGCGAAGGCAATGGGCGGATGTGCCTGACGCTGCCGGAGACGTTGATTACGGTGGCGGGGATCGACAAGGTGGTTCCGCGGTTTGCCGACCTGGAGGTGCTGCTGCAGTTGTTACCACGCAGCGCTACGGGCGAGCGGATGAATCCTTATAACTCGATCTGGACTGGAGTAGATGCTGCGGACGGGCCGAAGGTATTTCATGTCGTGCTGATGGATAATGCGCGGACAGAGATTCTGGGGGATGCGGAGGGGCGGCAGACGCTGAACTGCATTCGCTGCGGAGCGTGCCAGAATGCTTGCCCGGTGTACCGACAGACGGGTGGGCATGCGTATGGGAGCGTGTATGCAGGTCCGATTGGGGCGATCCTGACGCCGCAGTTGCAGGAGATGCACCATGCGCAGACGCTGCCGTATGCTTCGAGCCTGTGTGGGGCTTGCTATGAGGTTTGTCCGGTGAAGATCAATATTCCGGAGGTGCTGATCCATCTGCGCAACAAGGTGGTGAAGCAGAATGGAATGTTGAACGCCGAGGCGCTGGCGATGCGGGCGATGGGGATTATCTTTCGGAGCGAACGGAGATTCCGGGCGGCGCAGAGAATGGGCCGGATGGCAGAGGCTCCTCTGGTGAGGAAGGATGGGCGCGGGCAGGGCTGGATCGGCTGGCTGCCGGGGCTGCTGGGAGGGTGGACGCAGGTACGGGATCTGCAGTCGATGCCGGAGGAGACGTTCCGCGACTGGTGGGAGAAGCGCGAGAAGAAAGAGGTGACTCGTGGCAACTAGTGGGAGGGAGGAGGTGCTGGGTCGCATCCGGAGCGCGATGGTTCGGGGGGCGGAGACTGGCTCCAGGGTCGAGGAGGCTCATGCGGCCTGGGCTGGACTGCGGCGTGGGTATCAGCGGAGCGCCAGACGGGAGCGGGGAGCGGTGATCGAGCTGCTCGTGGATCGGTTGGTGGACTACGATGCCCAGGTGCTGCATGTGGGGCGTGGCGAGGTCGCTGCCACGGTAGCGCGAATGCTGACGGCGCGTGGGGTGCGGCGCTTGGTGGTTCCGAAGGGTCTGCGGGCGGAGGTGCTGGTTCCGGGATTCGAGTTTGTAGAGGATGAGGGGTTATCGTCTGCGGAGTTGAATGATGTGGACGGGGTGATTACGGAGTCCACGGTCGCGATTGCGGAGACAGGGACGATCGTGCTGCAGAACGCGCCGGGGCAGGGACGCCGGGCAGTATCGCTGGTGCCGGACTACCATCTTTGCCTGGTTGAGTTGGCGAATGTGGTGGAGACGGTGCCGGAGGCGATGGATCGGCTGGCGGCGACATCCGCTTTGGCGACTACGTTTATTTCGGGGCCTTCGGCGACAGCGGACATCGAGATGACGCGCATCAAAGGGGTGCACGGTCCCCGGTTTCTGGATGTGATTCTGGTCGAATAGGCTGCTGAAAAGTGGCGTCTCGCCAGGCGTTCGAGATGTTGCTTGCCGATCGTTTCAATAGAGAGTAAATTTCCCAACAGAGAATTCCGCGAGGTTGAGGACATGGCTACAAGCACTGGTGAACTGGCAGTTCGGGAGCAGGAACAGGTATTTGCGGCGCTAGACAGCTTTCGCATCGAGGTGCCGTCGTGGGGGTTTGCGAACACCGGAACCCGCTTCGGGAAATTTACGCAGGGTGGCGCGGCCACATCGATTGAAGAGAAGTTTGCCGATGCCGGGCAGGTGAATGCATTGACCGGGGCGAGCCCCACGGTGGCCCTGCATGTGTTGTGGGATATGCCGAATGGCAAGGGCGACGTCGCGGAGATACGGCGGCTGGAGAAGAAGCATGGCGCGATGGCTGGGTCCATCAATCCGAATCTGTTTCAGGATCAGGAGTACAAGTACGGTTCGATTGCGAATCCGAACGCCGAGATTCGCAAGAATGCGTTGACGCATCTGCTGGACTCGGTGGAGATCGGGCGGGAGTTGGGATCGAAGGACGTCTCGCTTTGGATCGCCGATGGATCGAACTATCCTGGCACGCAGAGCGTTCGGCGCAGGATCGAGTGGATGCAGGAGGTGCTGAAGCTGACCCACGACGCGTTGGGCGAGGGGCAGCGGATGCTGGTGGAGTACAAACCATTTGAGCCGGCTTTCTACCATACGGACATCGCGGATTGGGGAATGGCTCTGGAGCTTGCACGGCATGCGGGACCCAAGGCGAAGGTGCTCGTAGATACGGGGCATCATTACCAAGGCACGAACATTGAGCAGATCGTCGCATGGTTGCTGCATCTGGGTGCGCTGGGCGGATTCCACTTCAACGATCGCAAGTATGCCGACGACGACCTGACGCTGGGTTCGATCGATCCGTACCAGGTGTACCGGATCTTCCACGAGATTCTTAGCGCAAGCACCCAGGAACGGGCGGGTATCGCCTTCATGATCGACCAGAGCCACAATCTGAAGGGCAAGATGGAGGCGATGGTGCAGACGGTCGTGACGGCGCAGGAGCTGTATGCGAAGGCCGCGCTGGTGGATCGGGAGAAGCTGGCCGGGCTGCAGCAGGAGTGTCGCCTGGTGGAAGCGGAGGAGTGCTTCCGTGGAGCGTTCTGGACGGATGTGCGACCTGTTGTGACGGCGTGGCGCAATGCTCGGGGTCTCCCGGCTGATCCACTAAAGACGCTGAAGGAGAGCGGCTATGTGGAAAAGATCACGTCGGAGCGAAGCGCAAAGAATGCGGCGAGCGCCTCGTCTTACGCATAGGTTGCAGCCCCTAACGTTAGGGGATTAGATTTCATTAGCGAAACTTTCTCCGTACGTGGATAATGGAGCGCGATAAGCGAGTCTACTTTTCTCGTCGGGGGCCTAAAGCATTGCGTAAGACAACGAAGCGTCTGTATCTGATTCCGGTGCTGTCGAAGGCGCTGGATATTTTGGAGTTGCTGCAGTCAGAGAATCAACCGATGACGTTGGAGTCGATCCATCGGCAGACGAAGATCTCAAAGACGACGGTGTATCGGGTACTGAAGACGTTTGTGCACCGGGGATATCTTTCTCAATCTCCGGATGGGCTTTACCGGCAGGTGACGAGACCCAAGAAGCTGCGGTTCGGGTTTGGTGGGCAGAGCGCGGATATGCCGTTCTCCGTGGAGGTGACGGAGAGCTTGAAAGAGGCTGCCGCGGCGGTGGGAGTCGACCTGCTTATTCTGGACAACAAGTACGACGCTGCCACCGCGCTGAAGAACGCCGAGGAGTTTGTACGAAGCAAGGTGGACCTGGTGATCGAGTTCCAGGTAGAGCATGAAGTGGCTCCGATGATTGGAGATAAGATCGCAGGGGCGAATATCCCGCTGATCGCGATCGATATTCCGCATCCGCATGCGACGTATTTCGGAGTCGACAACTACCGGGTTGGAGTAGCCGCCGGAGAGACGCTGGCCGCGCACGCGACGGCACATTGGGCAGGCAAAGTAGAGTGGGTGATCGGGTTGGATCTGGCGGAGGCGGGCCAGTTGGTCCAAAGCCGCATTACGGGGGCCTTTGAGGGGGTACGGGAGGGATTTCCGGAGCTTCCGGTGGAGTGCTTTGTGCGGATTGACGCGCGCGGGATGCGGGAACGCAGCCGGAAGCTGATCTCGGACTTTCTGCAGCGTCATCCTAAGGATAAGTACATTTTGATTGCGGCGGCGAACGATTCGAGTGCCCTTGGTGCGGTGGATGCGGTGCGGGAGCAGAAGCGGGAGCGGAACGTGGCGATCGTCGGGCAGGACTGCATCGCCGAGGCGATGGCGGAGATGCGGAAGGATCGGTCTCCCTTGATCGGATCGGTGCTGCACCAGACTAGCTCGTATGGGCCGAGCCTGATTCATTTGGGGTTGCAGCTGTTGCGTGGGCAGACAGTACCGCCGTACAACTACGTGGAGCACAAAGTGGTGACGCGGGCTTCGCTGGAGTAGAACGGCCCGGGTCGTGGCTGTATGTCAAAAGGTGATCCCTTTAGGCGTATTTTCACATTGGAAATAGTTGCTCTATTGATGTTGCGTGTGGAATGATGAATGGCGTAGAAGTAGACGATCTCTCAAGGAGTGAATTCAAATGGCTGTTCAGGCGGGCGTTGCAGGACTTAAGTTTCTCGAAGACAAGTGGGACGAAGCAGTGGCGTCGAAGCTGGATGCGCCCGAGTTATTGCGGTACCGGTCTAACTTGTTGGGAAGTGATCTGCGGATTACGAACTTCGGGGGTGGGAACACGAGCTCGAAGCTAGAGCAGGTCGACCCTGTAGATGGGCTGGCGAAGCAGGTGTTGTGGGTGAAGGGAAGCGGCGGAGACCTGGGGAGCATCAAGCGCGCAGGCTTTGCGACGTTGTATCTGGACAAGCTGCTGGCGCTGGAGAAGGTGTACCGGGGAGTAGAGTTCGAAGACGAGATGGTGGATCTGTATCCGCTGTGCACGTTCGGGAACAACCCGGTGGCGGCGTCGATCGATACTCCGCTGCATGGGTATCTTCCGTTCGCGCATGTGGACCATCTACATCCTGACTGGGGGATCGCGTTGGCGGCCTCGGCGAACGGGAAGCTGAAGATGGAGGAGTTCAACAAAGAGTTCGGGCATAAGCTGGCTTGGCTGCCGTGGCAGCGTCCGGGATTCGAGCTGGGGATGATGCTGCGCAAGATCGTGGCGGAGACTCCGGGCTGCGATGGCGTAGTGCTGGGCGGACATGGCCTGTTTACATGGGGCGATACGCAGCGTGAGAGCTACCTGAACACCATCACCATCATCGATCAGCTAGGGCAGTTCATCGAGCGGCATGGGTTGACGCCGGGACATGTGCACTTCGGCGGAGCGAAGGCGAAGAGCCGCGAGGATCGCAAAGAGATCGCACTCAAGATCTTCCCGCAGTTGCGCGGAGCGGTGTCGCGCAAGCAGCGTTGGATCGGAAGCTACTCGGAGCTGCCGCAGGTGTTGGACTTCGTGAACTCGGCGCACGCGGAGGAGCTGGCGCATCTGGGCACGAGCTGCCCGGATCACTTCATCCGGACGAAGATTCGTCCGATGTTCTTGAAGTGGGATCCGGCGGGCGATCCGAGCGAGCTCAAGGGATTGATCGAGACTGCCCTTGAGACGTATCGCGCGGAGTACGGCGAGTACTACACGAAGCATGCGCTGAAGGACTCGCCGGCGGTACGCGATGCGAGCCCGACGGTGGTGCTGGTGCCGGGCGTGGGGATGTTCAGCTTCGGCAAGAACAAGACGGAGTCGCGCATCACGGGCGAGTTCTACATCAACGCGATCGGCGTGATGCAGGGCGCGGGCGCGCTGGGTGCGGGAGTGAAGTGCACGGATATTCCGCAGGCCGGACCTGCTGCTGCAGCCGATCAGTTCAAGACGTTCTCGAACTACGTGGCGCTGCCGGCGAGCGAGGCGTTCCGCATCGAGTACTGGAAGCTGGAAGAGGCGAAGATCCGCAGGCAGCCGCCGGAGAAGGAGCTGAGCCGCCGGATCGCGGTGATCGTAGGCGGCGGCAGCGGTATCGGCCGTGAAGTAGCACTGCTTGCAGCCGAGCGTGGCGCGCACGTCGTTGTTGCTGATCGCGATGTAAAGGGTGCCGAAGCTGTCGCCGAGGAGACCAAGGCGATCGCGGGCAAGGAGGCCGTGAGCTGGACGAGCATCGACATCCGCGACCGCAAGGCCATTCGTGCAGCCCTGGATGCGACGATCGCGCAGTTCGGCGGGATCGATATTTTGATCAACACGGCGGCGATGTTCCCGTCGTCTCCGGATGGCATCATCAGCGATGCGATGTGGGGGGTGACGCTGGAAGTGAACGTTACGGCGAACCATCTGCTGACCGATGAGGCGGCGAAGGTATTTGCGGAGCAGGGCATCGATGCGAGCGTCGTGCTGACCAGCTCGGCGAACGCCGTAGTAGCGAAGAAGGGCAGCGAGGCCTATGACGTCAGCAAAGCTGCGCTGAGCCATCTGGTGCGCGAGCTGGCGGTAAGCCTGTCGCCGAAGGTCCGGGTGAACGGGATCTCGCCGGCGACGGTGGTGAAGGGCTCGACGATGTTCCCGCGAGACCGTGTGATCGCGAGCTTGAAGAAGTACGAGCTGCCCTTCGAAGAGAAGATGACCGACGACGAGCTGCGCAACGTGCTGGCGCTGTTCTACGCCAAGCGCACGCTGACGCATCAGCCCATCGACCCGAAGGACTGCGCACAGGCGATTATGTTCCTCGCAGGGCCCAATGCACGTTGCACGACTGGCCACCTCATTCCGGTCGACGGCGGGTTGGTTGAGGCCTATCTACGATGAGCCTGGTGGGTGGGCATTCGGAGCATGAGATTGGTGGAATGACGATGGTGCCTGCGGATACGCGGGCTTCCATCGCCGTCGACCTGGGCGCGGAGAGCTGCCGGGTTTCGTTGCTCCGTTGGGTGGATGGCAAGCCAGTGATCTCGTTGGTGGAGCGGTTTGGAAATGCTCCGCGAGAGGTTGCTGCTGAGGCCGGTGGGGGACTCAGATGGGATCTGGCGCGGATCGTGACGGGTCTCGATGAGGGGTTGAAGAAGTGTGCGGCTCTTGCGACGGAGGGGATTCGATCGATCGCTGTTGACGGCTGGGCGGTGGATTACGTTCGCGTGGATGCGAAGGGGCAGCCACTGGCCGATCCGTTTTGCTACCGCGATGAGCGGACGGTAGAGTCGGAGAAATTGTTGTATGAGCGGATTCGTCCGGATCGGCTCCGTGAGCTAACTGGCGTTCAGTTGATTCGCATCAACAGTCTGTACCAGCTGTATGCGGATAAGCTGGCGGGGATCGATCCAGGTGTGGCGTGGATGAATCTGCCAGAGTATGTCCTGTCGCGCTGGGGTGGAGAGTGCGTCGCGGAGCATACCAATGCGACTCATACGCAGATGGTGGAGCTTTATAACAAGCGCTGGTGTACGGAGATCTTTGAAGCGACTGGGCTGGATGTCTCAAAAGCAGCGAAGATCGTGCCCCCGGGAACGATCGTGGGCAAACTGAAGGGACCGCTGGCGGAGTTGCCGGCGTTTCGCGATACGGTGCTGGTTGCGCCGGCCTGCCATGATACGGCTTCGGCGATTGCGGGGATTCCTGCGCTGCGGGATGATTGGGCGTATATCAGCTCCGGTACGTGGTCGTTGGTGGGAACGCTGGTGGAGCAGGCACGGAACGGGGCGGCAGAGCGTGAGGAGAACTTCACCAATCTCGGCGCAGTAGGGGATCGGATCTGCTTTCACAAAAATGTGAATGGGATGTGGCTGATCAAACAATGCACGGACGCTTGGGCGGCAAAGGGCCGGGTCTGGGATGTGGTGGAGTTGGTGGCCGCTGCGGAGAAGGTGGCGAAGCCCGAAGGGCTACTGGATGTGGACGATCCAGAGTTGATGCTGGCGGGACGGATGTTGGAGCGGATCAATACACAACGGCTGCTGCGAGGGCTTGAAGCTCTGGATGAGAGTCCGGATGCTGCGCCGGTATTTGCGAGCCTGATCTTCCATAGTCTGGCGGCACGTTATGCCGAGGTGTTGGACCGGATTGCGCTGCATAGTGGAAAGCAATTGAAGCGGTTGTTTGTAGTGGGTGGTGCGAGCCGGAATGAGTTTCTGAATCGGCTTACGCGCGAGGCGACCGGGCTCGATGTGTATCGCGGGTCGGCCGAGAGTTCGACGGTGGGGAACTTTGCCGTACAGTTGGCCGCTCTTGAAGGAAGCCGGGATATCGTAACCGGGGTCTATGCCGAGCAGGTGTCGCGGTGGGCGCTGATCTTTGTCGAAGCGATGGAGGCTGGGGCTCAGTAGCGATGCTTCAAGCCGAGGAAGGCTGGGTATTGGAGCGGCTGCTGGGGCGGTGGGCCTTTGAGCGCGAGATATCAGGCCATGGTTCGATGGTTGGCTTTGCCGTATTCGAAGTGGATGGAAATCGGGTGGCGTATCGCGAATCGGGAGAAGTGAAGTTACTGGATGGGCAGAGGGTGCGTGGAGAGCAGAAATATCTCTACGAGAGCATGCAAAACGGCTTTGCGGTGTACTTCCACGACACGGGACTACTCTTCCATCAAGTGGGTCTAACGGCAGGGGAAGATGGCGTGTGGCAGGGGAACGCACACCATGACTGTAAGGACGACGTCTACGACTCAGAGTATGTCTTTGGTAGAGATGGGACGTTCGAAGTGCAGCACCAAGTTCGTGGACCTAAGAAGGACTATGTAATTAAGACCGTGTACCGGCGGGACTGAGCGGTTTTGAGGTGGTAGGCTTCAGGGTGCATGTCTGCCAATACTTTTGACCTAGCTGCCGCGGCTTTTACCGAGATGGTCCGCCAAGGGTTTCATCCGGATTTTCCAACAGGAACAGAAGAACAGGTGGAGCGGATTCGTTCTGACGGCCAGGTGACGCCGGGCGGCCAGGTGCGGGATCTGCGCGAGCTGCTTTGGTCTTCGATCGACAACGACACGTCTCGCGATCTGGACCATGTGGAGTGGGCCGAGCGAGTGGAGGGCGGCATCCGGGTGCGGGTTGGGATTGCGGATGTCTCCGAATCGGTTGCTAAGAATAGTCCCATCGACCATCATGCGCTGGATCAGACCAAGACGGTCTATACAGCGGTACGGAACTTTCCGATGATTCCGAATGAGCTTTCGACGGACTTGACGTCGCTGAATCAAGGCGTTGACCGGGCGGCGGTCGTGACGGAGTATGTGGTGGATCCGCAAGGCTGTCTGCAGCAGCAGAGTATCTATCGGGCGCTCGTACATAACTGCGCGCAACTGGCGTACAGCAAGGTGGGACCTTGGTTGGAGGGTAAGGCGGAGCCGGATGCCAAGATAGCAGCTTCTGCGGAGTTGCAGGCGCAGTTGAGGCTGCAAGATGAGGCGGCGCGTGCGTTGCGCGAGGAGAGAGTTAGTCAGGGTGCTCTCGAGTTCAACAGGATTGAGGCTGATCCTGTGGTGATCGATGGGCAGGTGAAGGCTCTCAAGACGGCGCAGCATAACCGCGCGACGGACTTGATCGAAGACTTTATGATCGGTGCAAATGAGACGATGGCGGGATTGCTACGGGCAGCAGGACGATCGTGCATTCGGCGAGTGGTGCGGTCGCCGGAGCGTTGGGAGCGGATTGTGGAGCTGGTGGGAAGGCATGGAACGATATTGCCTGCGGAGCCGGATTCGGCGGCGTTGAATGCGTTTCTACGCAAGAAGCGAGCGGCGGATGCGGTTCACTATCCGGATCTTTCGTTGGCGATTATCAAGCTGATGGGCGCGGGAGAGTATGTGGTCTCTCCAGGTAAGGATGCTAAGCCGTTGGGGCACTTTGGGTTGGCTGCGAGGGACTATGCGCACTCTACGGCTCCGAATCGGCGGTTTGCCGATCTGGTGACGCAGCGGTTGGTGAAGGCGATGCTGGATGATGAGCCTGCTCCTTATACCGATGCGGAGTTGGAGGCGATTGCGCTGCGGTGCAATTTGCAGGAGAGCGCTGGGCACAAGGTGGAGCGAGCGATGCGGAAGCGTGTGGCTGCGGTGGCGATGAGCGGAAGCATTGGGAAGCTCTTTCGCGGTGTTGTTACTGGTGCGAGCGATAAGGGTGTTTATGTGCGCGTGTTCGATCCTCCGGTTGAAGGCCGAGTTATCAAGGGCGAACAGGGTTTGGATGTTGGCGATACGCTCACGGTGAAGCTGCTGCATACCGATCCTGCTCATGCGTTTATCGACTTTGGACGGGCTTAGTGCGGCCGCGAATCAAGGCGTAACGGTGATTCTTGGGATGAAGGCTGATAAGAGTGGTTCGGGCTGCGGTTGATTTTCCTTTTCTTTGGAGGATCTGGCAGATTTTCGTTTTCTTTTTTGTGGGGTTATTTTTCTCCGAAGGCCAGGCCTTCTTTGGTTGGGGTCTCGCCGGGTTTTAGGAATTGGATCTTTGTTTTGTCGGTGGTGGTGATGGTGCTGTCGGTGAGCTGCCAGTCTTTGGCGTCGGCGATGGTGCCGGCGGTGGCGGCTTGGATGTCGAGGTGGTCGAGGCGAAAGTTGTCCAGGGTGGCGTTGGGGTAGGCGGCTACCTGGATGGCGGTCTTGGCTCCGGTGGCCTTGATGTTCCAGATGTGGACGTCGGAGAAGTGAGGGAGGCCTTTGTCGGCTGGGACGGGGGTGGTGAGGGGGATCCAGTAGGGCGGGACGGTCTTGGGGTCGGTACCGGCGGGCAAGGTGGCGTAGCTGTAGCTGGGGTTCCAGTTCATGGTGATGTGGATAGGGACGGCTACGCCTTCGAGGGTGAGGTCGTGGATGCGGATGTCCTTGGCGAAGCCGCCGCGGGTGTGGGCGGACTTGAAGAGGACTCCCGAGGGGACGCCGGCGAGGGCGGTGAGGTTGTAGGCCTCGATGTTGCGGAAGCCGCCGGAGGTCTCGCTGCCGATGGTGACGGCTGCGGCTCCGTGGCGGATGATGGAGTCGCGGAGGACGACGTTCTCGGTGGGGCGGTTGACGCGTAGGCCGTCGGAGTCGCGTCCGGCCTTGAGGCAGAGGGCGTCGTCGTTGACGTCGATGTCGGCGTGGGCGACGAGGATGTCGTGGGAGGAGTCGATGTCGATGCCGTCGGTGGAAGGGCCTTTTCCGCCCTCGTTATTACGGATCGTCACGCCGTCGACGACGATGTTATGGGAGTAGAGGATCTGGAGGGTCCAGAACCCGGAGCGCTTGAGCAGGATGCCGCCGCCGAGATGGACGTTGGAGGAGTTCTGGAGGAGGATGAGGCGGGGGCGGCGGGCGTCGTAGTCGGAGGCCCAGCGGAGGCCCTTGGGCTCGTAGGTAGCGCGGAGGTCCCAGTAGGACTTCCACCAGATGGGGCCATCGCCGTCGATGGTGCCTTTGCCGGTGATGGTGACGTCGTGCTGGTCGCGGCTGTTGATGAGCGCGGCGGGCCAGGTCATCTCGATTCCGGCGATGCGGGTGGGGAGCATCGGGTAGTCGGCTAGCTTCTGGGAGCCGATGAGGGTGACTCCTTCGGGGAGGTCGAGCGTGGTGCCGGACTTTAAGAAGAGGGAGCCGGTGAGGTAGGTTCCGGGTTTTAGGGTGATGGTTCCGCCGGATTTGGCGGCTGCGTCGATGGCCTTCTGGATGGCGACGGTGTTGGGCGTAGTGCTCTCGGGCGAGGCACCGTAGTCGTTGGCGACGAAGGTCTTTGGGGCGGCTAGGGCGGAGGCGCTGAGGATTGCTGTCAGGGCCAGTGCGTATGCTGGCCGGTGTGCCCGTCTCGTGATGTCTAGCATTCCTGCCCTACCCCTCCCCCCGTGTTTCTGGTTTAAAATCTTCGAATAACAGCGCTTAGCCGTGGACTTCCAGCGACGAATTTCGCGGTTAAACAGCGCAGTCCAGCTTGCGCCGGACTGGTGTGTTCCCTGACTTACTTGTACAAGGCGTGTCAACACCGACGGAATCTGCGGTGTGGTCGTGAGTTCGTGCGAGCAGGTGCGGATCAATGGGTTGCCTCTACGGTGACAAGGTGGATGGGGCCGAGGAGGCCAGAGGAGACGGGCTGGACCTTGTCGAGGTCCTGCATCTGGAAGCGGTCGCCGTACTTGGCGATGAGGGGTTTGTAGTCGTGGGGTGGAAGCGCGGCCCAGGCGTTGATGGCGGTGTTATAGACGCGGATCTCGATGTGGTTCTGTCCGGTCTTAAGGAATTTGGAGACGTCGAGGCGGTAGGGCGGGTGCCAGAGGGAGCCTGCCTTCTGACCGTTGATGAGGACGATAGCGGCCTCGCGGATGGGTGGGTCGTACCAGGCGCGCATACCGGGGCCAGGGCGGGTGACCTTGGGATCGGGCAGACCGTTGGGCCCGAGGGGGGCGTGTTCGGGCGGAGCGGTTGGGCCTCCGGCTACTGGGGCGCCGCCTTCGACCTGGAGGAAGGTTTGGGTGGTGGGGGTGGAGCTGAGGGTGAAGTCACGGGTGTAGACGACTTCGCCGGAGTAGTTTTTGGTGGCGGGGTCGGCGATCCAGTCGGTGAGTTTGGACTGGGGTTCTGACTTATTGGTTCCAGTGAAGCGAAGTTGCCAGTTCTCGGAGAGATCGGCGAGTTGGCGTCCGGCAGAGACGTGACCTATTGGTCCAGTGAAGTAAGCAGCGGAGTCCAGAATTTTGTCGTGTTCCACGGATTTGGGGTCCAACTTCTGACCGGTGTTGGAGAACACAAAGACGCGAGATTCGTAAGGCGCGAGAAAAATCCTAGCGTCAGCTGAGGGGACTGGGATGGAGGCAGTGCTATCTGGATCCCACTGTTCCCCTGCCTTGTATTTGGTTGCGAAGCTAGCGTGCGTGGCGAAAAGTCGATTGGAGGTATTTACGACGAAGTAGATATCTGCGGTCGGGAGCTTACGGCGGATGAAGCCGATGGTATCTCGATCGGTTGTTTCGAATTTGAAATCTGGGGATTGAGCTCGGTTGAGGGCTTCGGCGAGAGTGGACTCGTCGGGGACGAAGGTTTGCTTGGAGGGGTCGAAGAGCTGTTTCGCGAGGGTGGCGATCTCGGGTGTGGCTTTGCCTTCGGCGGAGAGGGAGGGGGCGTGGCCGATGGAGATGACTTTGCCTCCGGTGGTGACCCAGGCCTGGATCTTGCGGAGGGTGGTGACGGGAATGCGGTCGGTAGGCGGGATGAGGAGGATGGGGTGGTGGATGCCTAGGCGGTCGATGGCTTCGGCGTCGATGAAGTCCACGTTGTACCCGGCAGAGAGGATGGTGGACATCAGCCGGGGGGTGATGAGGCGGGCGAGCTCGCCGGTGACGGTGACCTTGCTGGGGGTGAAGTGCGCCCAGGCGTCGTCGGTGGGGACGAGGATGGCGACCTGGTTGGCGGGCTGGCCCTGGCGGAGGAGGAAGCTCATGCGCTGGATGTAGCGGGCGACGTCGGGCATGACGGGGTGCCAGGGGTTGTGGTCGTTGAAGACGGCGGCGGCGTAGAGGGACCAGCCGGGCTCACCGACCTGGGGAGCGGAGTAGGGCCAGCCGTGGCCGATGATCTGGTTCTCGCCCATGATGAAGTCGATGTCGGCCTCGGCTTTCATGTCGAGGGGAGTGGCGCGGAAGACGGGGGAGTGGAGCCAGGTAAAGGTCTCGCCGGAGGTGACGTTATTGCCGAAGACGTGATTTGCAGAGGTGGCCCAGCGGAGTGTGGAAAACGCGCGCCATTGTGGACCTTCGCCTTCCGGAAGTGCGACCAGTTTTTGGCTTGAAAAATTAACTGCTGGTTCACCATAGGTTTGTGAGCGAAACTTCGTGTGATGCGCGATGGCCCAGTTATTGATTTGAGTCAGGTAATTTTCATCCACAAGTTCTGTGAGGGTTTTGCCCCAGTCGTGCCTTACTGCTTCGGCGGAGGGGGTTCCTCCGGCTACGAGCTCGGGAAGATGGGGGAGGAGATCATAGCCGCGACGGCGTTTGAACTCGGCGGGGAGGGGGGGGGTCCAGTCGGCTCCGTAGGCTTCGAGGGAGTCGGAGAAGACGGCGTAGGGTGGGGTGGCGCCAAAGGCTTTGACGAGGGGCTCGCCGACGGTCTTGAGGTGGGTGGCTACGGCCTGATGGCTGAAGGGATCGAGGACCCAGCCTTCGGAGCCGACGGCGGCTCGCTTTACCTGTTGTTTGGTGTGGCTGGAGATGAAGAAGAGGGCGGTTCGCGGACCAGAGCCTGGAGGAAGTGGTGCGTTCCCAATGGTTTCGACGGTCTTAGCGGAAGTAGCGTCCCAACTTTTGGGTTCGCCGGAGACGACGGCGGCGGAGATAATGGAGTCGCCCTCCGGGAGTTTGAACTTCGGGAGGGTGGTGGCGTTGGCGGGAAGCGGGATCTCGGATACGCGGAGGTGGCCAGCGGCCTCTTCTAATGTGGTGGCTGCTCCGCCGTAGGGCCAGCCGCTGCCTAGGGTGACGTCGATGCGGAGGCCGAGCTTGCGCCCTTCTGATTGAGCATAGCGAACGTTATCAAGCATCTCCGGGCCAACGAAGATCTGATTGACGAGGTTTTTGGAGGGTTCGTCGAGGATTTGTGGGTAGACGAAGGCCAGTTCTACGCCGCCGATTCCGTCGGCCTTCATCTGCTGAAGTTCGCGGAGAATCTCGGGTTTTTCCACTGCTGTGCCAAACCACCACCAGCGCATCATGGGGCGGGCATCGGCTGGTGGGTTCTGGAATTGTTGCTTTAGGTTTATAGGTCTATCTGCTGCAAATAAGCTGCTTGACTG
Organism: Granulicella sp. dw_53; assembly: GCF_018449545.1. Classification (GTDB taxonomy): domain Bacteria; phylum Acidobacteriota; class Terriglobia; order Terriglobales; family Acidobacteriaceae; genus Edaphobacter. Next base: position 143,277 of record NZ_JAAVUR010000008.1, read on the forward strand.
TGGTGCTGCTAGCAGTACCGCTAAGGTCGCGGATGCTCGCGCAAGGTGGAGGGCCTGTGGAAGACGTGCAGAGAAGGTGGGCATGGGCTATTCCTGTTTGCTCTTGGTCTGGTCGGTGGCTGGGCCGTCGAGGATGGGTTGGGCTAGTCCGGCGAGGTGAGGTGGGGTGGTGGAAGGCAAGAGGTCGAAGACGACAACTTCGTTGCGGCCTTTGCGGAGCCAGGGTCCGGGGACGAAGAGGGTCTGCTGGGGGCCGACGTTCCAGAAGCGGCCGATGGGGTGGCCGTTGATCCAGAGGGCACCCTTGCCGAGGGTGCGGATGTCGAGGAAGGTGTCGCCGGTGGAGGCGAGGGTGAAGGAGCCGCGGCGCAAGGTAGGGGCTTGGCTTTGTTTGGCGGCGGGGTTGAAGTGGGTGGGAAGGGTGGTCATCGGGAGGGGGTAGATCTGCCATCCGGTGAGGGGGGTACCCGAGAGGGTGACGGATTTGGTGATGCCCTTGGACTCGATCCTCATTTGCTTGGTGGAGTTGATACGTCCGTCGTTGGCTACGAGGATGTCGAGGCGGGCGGGTCCGTCGGTCTTGATGGGGAGGGTGGACTGCTTGTTGCGGCGGTCGAGGGTGCCGGTGAGTTTGCCGTCGAGGTAAATCTGGGCGTAGTCGTGGAGGTCGGTTAGGACGAGGTCGCCGGAGGTGGCGGCGGGAAGCTGGGTGCGGTAGAGGATGTAGCCGTAGCTCTGGTCGAAGTGCTCCATGGATTGTGGGGTTTCGCTGGCGATGGCGGTGGGGAGGTTCTGCCAGAGGGAGGTTGATTCGGTGAGGGTGATTGGGGGGATGGTGATGACGGGTGGGGCGGTGGGGACGGGGGGGAGGCAGGATTCGTTGCCGCACGGACTGAAGGTGGCAAGGATTTTGCGGTAGGCGAGGAGCTTGGGGGTGGGGTGGCCGGCCTCGTCGAGGGGGGCGTCGTAGTCGTAGCTGGTGACATCGGGGAGGAACTGGCCGGAGATGTTGCTGGAGCCAGCCATGAAGCCGAAGCTGGTTCCGCCGTGGAACATGTAGATGTTGATTCCGGCTCCGCGGTGGAGGATGTAGTCGAGGTCTTCGAGCTGGGGGGCTACGGGGCGGGTCTCGTGGGGGTGGCCCCAGTGATCGAACCAGCCGGGCCAGTACTCGGACACGAAGAGGGGGGCGTCGGGACGAACTTTGGCGAGGGCGTCCATGCCGCCCTGGTGGTTGCCGATGCCGAAGTTGGTGGCGGCGTAGAGGCCGGGGATGGAGCCGGCGGGGATGTTGCGCCAGTTGTCGGCGGAGTAGAGAAGGGAGGCGGTGAGGCCGGACTGCTCGAAGATGGTCTTCAAGTGCTCCATGTAGGCGTGATCGTGATCGAAGTTCCCGTACTCGTTTTCGACCTGGGTCATGATGATGGGGCCGCCGTGGCCGATCTGGAGGGGAGCGACCTCCTGAGCGAGGCGGTGAATCCAGCGCTCAGTGGGGACCATGAAGGAGGGGTCGTTGGAGCGAAGGGTCTGCTCCATGGCGGGATCTTTGAGGAGCCAGGCGGGGAATCCGCCGAACTCCCACTCGGCGCAGGAGTAGGGGCCGGAGCGGAGGATGACGTAGAGGCCTTCCTGCTGGGCGGCCTTGATGAAGGCGGCGAGGTCGTTGTTGCCGGTGAAGTCGAAGTGGCCGGGGGTGGGCTCGTGGATGTTCCAGAAGACGTAGGTGGCGATGGTGTTGAGGCCCATAGCCTTGGCCATTTTGAGGCGGGCATGCCAGTACTCGCGGGGGATGCGGGCGTAGTGGAGCTCGCCGGAGAGGATTTTGAAGGGCTGGCCGTTGAGGAGGAAGTGATCCTGCTGGATGGTGAAGGTCTGAGTGGGCTTTGGCGGCTGGGAGCTGGCGGAGGTGGCTGCTCCGAGGAGGGAGGCGAGGGCGAGCGCGGAGGGAAGGAGTATGGTTCGGGTCATATGGGTGGAATTGCGGCTAAGGAACCACGGGTGCCACGTTAGTTCATTTGAGGCAAAGTTTCAAGGGGAGAACATGTTGGCTGGGGCAGCGATGGCGATTCGGAGGATTGCGTCGGCTAATGGCAGCTAAGCCCGTAGCTTATTGAAGAATAATGTCCGAGGCGTCCCGTTAGGGATTTAGTATGAGCCTCATGATTCCAGACTATGTGGTTGATTTGCGGAGGGGGATTGAGAGTGACGAGATTGTGCCCTACTTTCAACCGCTGCTGGAGTTACGAACGGGCCAGTTGATCGGATTTGAGGTGCTTTCGCGGTGGAAGCATCCGTTGCGAGGGATGGTTCCGCCGGATGAGTTTATCCGGATGGCGGAGGATGCGGGGCTGATCGGGCAGCTGATGGAGAAGGTACTGCTGCATGCGTTCTCGACGATGCGGCGACTGCCGGAGTATCTGCGGCTGTCTATTAATGTGTCGGCGATTCAGTTGAGGGACAGGACGCTGCGGCGGCAGGTCTGTCTGGCTGCTGAGCAGGCGGGTTTTTCGCTGAAGCGGCTGACGGTGGAGATTACAGAGAGCGCGCTGGTAGGGAACATCGAACACGCGCGGACGATTACGGAGGAGTTGAAGGCGCTGGGGGTGCGGATCGCGATCGATGACTTCGGGACGGGGTATTCAAGCTTAAGGCATCTTCATGCGCTGCCGTTCGATGAGATTAAGGTGGATCGGACGTTTGTGCAGACGATGCTTTCGCGGCGTGAGAGCCGGAAGATCGTGGCGGCGATTATCGGGTTGGGGCAGAGCCTGGGGTTGACGACAGTAGCCGAAGGAGTCGAGGGCGAAGCGCAGGCGGACATGCTGCTGTGGATGGGCTGCGATCTGGGGCAGGGATATTTATATGGGCGTCCGGTGTCGGATAAGAGGCTGGAGCGATTCGTCCTGGAGCAGAAGAAGGCGACGCGGCGGGAGGTGGGAAGACCGCCGAACTCGGAGGATGCGACCTTCCAGATGGACGCGCTGCCGAGCCAGCGGCTCTCGCAGTTGCAGGCGATCTACGATGGGGCTCCGGTGGGGTTGTGTTTTTTGGACCGGAACGAGCGCTATGTGAGCGTGAACAAGCGGCTGGCGGAGATGAATAACGCGCCGATTGTGTCGCACCTGGGACGGACGGTGGCGGAGATGATTCCGGAGTTCTATGTCTTTCTGGGGCCGTATATCAAGCGGGCTATGAATGGAGAGGCTTTTTCGGGGCTGGTGTTTCGCGCAGCGCGAGCGGATGGGGTGGTCCAGGTGCGGTCTACTTCTTATCAGCCGACTCGGGACGAGGCTGGTGAGGTGGTGGGGGTGTCGGTGGCGGTGGTGGATATTACGGAGCGGGAGAGTGCCGAGGTGGCGCTGCGGGAGAGCGAGATTCATCACCGGTATGCGGTGGAGCTGAGTCCGCAGGTTCCCTGGACGGCCGATGCGCAGGGACAGATTATCGAGGCGAGTCCGCAGTGGACGGTGTTGACGGGGCTGGGACGGGATGAGTCCATGGGGATGGCGTGGACGAAGGCTGTGTATCCGGAGGACCTGGTTGGGGCGCGGGAGAGGTGGACGCATTCGATCAAGACGGGCGAGCTGCTCGATGTGGAGTACAGGGTTCGCACCACGGAAGGGAAGTTGCACTGGATGCGGGCGAGAGCGGCTCCGAGGCGAGATGACTCCGGGCAGATCATTCGTTGGTATGGGACGCTGGAGGATATCGACGACTACAAGCGGGCGAAGGAGGAGCTGCGCGAGGCGGTGGCGCGGCTGCATGGGGTCTTCGATGCGGTGCCGGTGGGGATTGTGATCGCCGAGGCACCCAGCGGGAGGATAGTGATGGGGAATCCGCAGGCGGAGGCGATTTTGAGGCACCGGATTTTGGAGACTCCGGATGTCACCTCGCATGAGGAGTGGGTGATGTTTCACCTGGATGGAAGCCGGGTGGCGACGGAAGATTATCCGTTGGTGCGGGCGGTGGTGCGTGGGGAGGCCAGTGGCGCCGAAGAGTTTTTGTACCTGTGCGGCGATGGAGTGAAACGGCGCGTGAGCCTGACAGCCGCGCCCATCCTTGGGCAGGAGGGCGAGATCATCGGGGGGGTGGTCACGATCCAAGAGGGCAAAGATTAGAGGCTGGGAGGCCTATTCGGGGACCTGCCAGCCGGCTAGTGTTCCGGCGAGGGTGGCCTGGGCGGTGCTTTCGCCGGAGGTAGCCTGAGCCATCTTGGGGAAGGCGGCCTGGACATCGGGGGTCTTGGCCCAGACGGGGACGTCCTGCACAGTGTAGCGATAGGTGACGCGGGTCTCGGGGAAGCCGTTTGCCTGGGCGGGGGGCGTGAAGGAGTCGACGGCGGTGACGGTGCGGTGGCCGTAGCAGAAGCGGGGAGCGTAGCGTGCTCCGGTGGTGGTGACGGTGTAACGGCTGACCTTGATGGCGGGCTCCTGGGCTACGGTGAGGAGCTGGGCCTTGACGAGGGAGTCGAACTGCTTGGTCTCGGTCTTATCGGAGGTGCCGTAGGGGAAGCGAGGCGGGTCGGGGAAGAGGCACTCACTGTGGTTCAGGAAGTTGGCGTTCAGGCCCGCGATGAAGTTCTCTGGCGTGGCTTTGGTCTTGGAGTGGCATCCGGCTGCGAAGCAGAGCAGGGCGACGGAGAGAGTGCTGGTGATGGCGTTCCTATGGCTAGGCTTCATTGCGGAGGAGACGTTGCTGGAGGAAGATTGCATGGGCGTACCGTTCTTATCGTTGATCACTAGTCTCGATTCTTACGTATGTGTCTGGATGTTGAGATGCTGAAAGTTGGGGCGGCGTCTGGCGGGATGGGTGTGGGAGGATGAGGGATGGCCGAGGCGGTGAAAGACGCGCGAGGTTCGAGACGAGGGGCGTTTGCCTTTGTGGGAGCAGCCGTGCTGGTTTTGGCGATCCTGGCGATGCCCTGGCAGCGGCGGTCTGAGCCGCTGATTACTGTGAGTCAGCGACGCGTACTGCCGGATGTGGCTCTGACTCAACTCGATGGTGGGACTTGGAGGCTGACGGAGCATCGGGGGCAGGTGGTGCTGATCAACTATTGGGCAAGCTGGTGTGGTCCTTGCCGGACGGAGACGCCGGGGCTGGTGCGGCTGGAGGAGGAGATGCAACCGAAGCTCGCGGTCGTCGGGATCTCAATGGATGTGGGAGGCAAAGAGCCGGTACGCGAGTTTGTACGACGGATGCATGTCGGGTATCCCATTGCGTTTCCGGAGCCGATGTCGCAGATGGCGACGGGTATGGCAGGGATCCCGACGACGATTCTGGTGGACCGCCAAGGCAGGGTCGCCAAGACCTATGTAGGCGAGACGAAGGAGCGGGAGTTTCGGGCGGACGTGGAGCGGTTGCTGGGGGAGGGCTTTTAGGAGTTAGGAGTTAGGAGTTAGGAGTTAGGAGTTAGGAGAGCTTTGACTACCATGGAACTGGTTCTCCTAGATGAAAGAAGCCTCCGCTTGGACCATCGTGGTTGAGGAGTGCGAGTGCGGTGCTGGTCTTGCCTCCTTCATCTGGCTCCAAGGTAGCAGCGGAGCCACCGAGCCCTGTCTTTGCCCAGCCTGGATGCGCGGAGTTGACCTTGATTGGTGTGTCTCGCAAGGCGTGCGCGAGGTAGATGGTGAATGCGTTGAGAGCGGTCTTGGAGCTGCCGTAGCCGAGGGACTTGTACTCCGAGACGAGGGGTTGGTTTGGGTCCGTCTGCAGCGTGAGTGATCCCAGGATGCTGGAGAGGTTGACGATACGTGCTGCCGGAGCCTGGCGAAGCAATGGCAGCAGGGTTCGGGTGAGTGCGATGACGCTGAAGAAATTCACGTCGTAGGTTTTGCGAAGGTCTTCCAGGGAGACAGTGAGCGTGGTGTTGTGCGGGCCAAGGTCTGAGGCGGTGCCCTCGAGACTGACGGCGGCGTTATTCACGAGGATGTCGAGGTGGCCGTATTGCGCGGAGATGAGATCGAAGACGCGGGTGTGATCCCGTTCGTGGAGGGTGTCGAATGCTATCGATTGGGCTTTGAGGCCGCGCTCTCGAAGGGAGGCAGCGGCCTTTTCACCAGACTCAGAATCTCTGGTGCCAAGAACGACTTCTATTCCGGCTTCTCCGAGCTCGCGAGCAGTCTCGTAGCCCAGACCGCGGTTGGCTCCCGTGATGAATGCAACTTTCCGGGTGTTTGTCATGATTCTTTCTCCAGAGGAGCGGTTAGCTGGTGGGATCTTGTTTTGCGACCAGGGAGCGCAGGAGGGTCTCCAGAGATGTGCTGCCCTTGAGGGATTTTGCTTGTCCGACTTCGAAGTCGATCCATCCTTCGTTGAAGCCGTCGATCATGCGGATGCGCGGCGTTGGATTCTTCATGCCCTGGGAGCGGAAGAGGTCTTCCCAGGTGTCGCGCGGTACGGGGGCGACCTGTACAGGTTTGCCGAGGGCGGCGGAGAAGCCGGCGGCGATGTCGTTGGAGGAGTAGCGCTGCGGTCCTTCGAGTTCGACGATACGGACGCCGGTCCAGGTCTGGCTGAGGAGCTCCGTGGCTGTGTGGGCGATGTCCGAGGTGGCGACCATGGGGATCTTGTGATCGAGAGGCTGGAGGAAGGTTGGGATGACGCCGGCACGGGCGGCGTCCACGTCCCATATGGAGTTTTCCATGAACCAACCGGGGCGCAGCATAGTGACGGGAACAGAGAGAGTGCGCAGCATATCTTCTGTGATCTTGGAGTTGTTCAGGAGATTGGGCTCCTGCGCCTGTGCACCTACCGAGGAGAGGAAGACGAGCTTTGGCGGCTTCGCTGCTTCGATGGCGAGTTTGATTGCTGCAGCGGTTTTGATGGTCTGGGGAAAGCCGGGTTTGGGATCGAAGTCGGGCGGGGTCATGAGGAAGACGCCTTCGGTGTTTTGAAAGGCTTGGGTGAGTGCTTCTGTGTCGTCGATAGACGCTATGACGACGTCGCAGCCCAGAACGGCCCATGGCTGGCCCTTGCTTGCGTCGCGCACTATGGCTCGGACTCTCTTGCCTTGGGCGAGAAGGTTGCGTGCGACGGCTCCACCTACTTTTCCTGTAATTCCTGTGATTGCAAACATTGTCGGCTCCCGATCAGAGGTCTCTGATCTGGATATCTGATGTCAGCCGCTATTGATGCGATTGGAGCATGTATGTCATGTTAGATATGATCCGAAGGCATAAATCATGAGCTTTGATGAACGAGTGTTGAATGGGATGAGCGTGCTTGACGCGATTGTGCAGAGCGGTAGCTTTGCCGGTGCAGGGAAGGCGCTGAATATGTCGCAGTCGGGCGTGAGCCGATCTATTGCGCGGCTGGAAAAGCGTCTGGGCATACGTCTGTTTGCGCGGACGACGCGTTCAGTTGTCATTACGGATGAGGGACGCCGCCTGTATGAGCAGATTGCGCCGCTACTGGCTGGTCTTGAGGATGCTGCTGCTTCCGTCGTCGAGGGGCGAACGCTGGTGCGAGGAAGCCTGCGGGTCAAGAGCCATCCTGTGTTTTCGCATCTGCTGATTGGGTCGCGTTTCAAGGCCTTCCTTGAAGCCCATCCGGAGCTGAATGTGGAGCTTGTGACGCGAGATCAACTGGGGGATCTTGTCAGCGAGGGCTTCGATATTGCCATCCATCTGGGGGAGCCGCAGACGTCGAGTCTGGTGGCGAGAAAGCTGTGGGATACGCGCATTGTCACGGTAGCGGCACCTTCGTATCTGAAGCGCTACAAGCGGCCTGCGATACCGCAGGAGCTGGCGACTGAAGGACATGTCCTGATCGACTATCGCGATCCGGAGACGGGACGGCCGTTCCAGTGGGAGTTTCATCGTGGCCGCAAGGTCGTGAAGGTTGCAACGGGTGGACAGCTTATCGTCAGCGATATTGTGACGATGCATAACGTCTGCCTGGCAGGCTATGGAGTCGCGCAGGTGATGGAGTTGGCGGTTTCGAAGTTGATTGCGGATGGACGACTCATCGACCTGTTTCCAGATTGGCCGGACGAACGCTTTCCGCTCTATGCGCTGTACCCGTCGAGGAATTATCTGCCCGCGAAGACGCTGACCTTTCTGGAGTTCGTGAGTTCGCTGGTCTCATCCGGAACGAAGTAGTGACTAGGTTTGAGGAACGGTCATGACGTTGGTCTTGATCTGGATGGGGGTCTCGGGGAGGTGGAAGGTGGACTGCGCATCGGGGTGGGCGGGGTCGAAGTCGGGGACTTCGGGGGCGAGGAATTTGGTGAGGGGTAGGTTCGCTGCGCGGATGCCGTGGACGATGCAGCGGGCGAGCTCGTAGGCTCCGTAGCCGTTGAAGTGGGTGTCGTCGTTGATGGCTTCGGTCTGGTTGGGGTAGGAGTTGGCGGGGTAGTGCATGAAGGCGTGGATGGTGGCGTCGGGGCCGAGGGCTTCGAAGAGGGTTTTGGACATGGCGTTAAGGTCGATGAGGGCGACCTTCTGTTCGGCAGCTAGCTCGCGGACGGCGTCGGGGTAGCCTGCCAGGGAGTTGGTGATGTGGCCGGAGGCGTCGAAGGTGTTGCGGTTCATGGCGGTGACGACGATGGGGGTGGCTCCGGCGGCGCGGGCCTTGGCGATGTACTCGGTGAAGATGCGTTTGTACTCGGCGATAGGAACTACGGGTTCCTTGGTGGTGGGGTTGATCTTCTGGTCGTTGTGATTGAACTGGAGGAAGAGGTAGTCGCCGGGCTGGATGAGGGAGAAGATCTTGGCGAAGCGTTGTTCGGAGGTAAAGGACTTTACGGTCTCGCCGGACTCGGCGTGGTTGGCGATGACGATGCCGGGAGAGAAGAAGCGGGGAAGCATCTGGCCCCAGGCGGCCCAGGGTTCGATGTCTTGATCGACGACGGTGGAGTCTCCGGCTAAGTAAATTGTTGGTTCTTTGATGGGCTCGATGGAGATGGAGCGGACGCTGGAATGATCGCCGTTGAACTCGAGGGTGAGCTTGGGGTCCCAGTTGAGGTTGCCGATCTCGCGGGGTTTGAGGCGGACGCGGTTTTGCGGCCCGGAGGGAGAGGTGATCTCGGGGAGGCGGACGTTGACGTCGAAGCTGCGGGTGACGGAGGCTTTGGGCTTGGTGGGGATCTTCTCCAGCATGAGGCGTCGGGCTTCGGATTTTACGGTGGTGACGGACGCTTGTGGACCGCCCAAGACTACGGTTATGCGGTAGCTGCCTTCGGGGATGGGGACGGAGAAGAAGAAGGGTTTGTCGCTGGTGCAGACTTTGCTGTCGATCTTTGGGGTGGTGTTGAGGTCGAAGCCGGCGGTGGTGTCGGTGTAGGGAGTTGTCGGGGAGAGTGCGTGGTCGGCGGGGGCGCAGGTGTACTTCATTGGGGCGAGAGACGCTGATTGGGCGAGGGCGGAGGCAGTGAGGGCGAGGGCGGGGAGGAGGAGCTTGAACACAGGAGCCTCTTTTGCGATGGGAAAGAGTTTCACATGGGGAATCTTACTACTGCGCTGGCTCTGGCGGAGCCGGTCTCTGATTAGAAGTGGAAGATGAGGTCGGAGGCGGCGGTGAACTGGTTGTGGCGGGTGCCGTTGTCGTAGGCGGCGGAGTCCCAGGCGCGGTCGAAGCGAAGCTCAGGGCGGATCTGGATGGTGCTGCCGATCCAGTGGTTCCAGGCGAGGGTGTTCTCGGAGTAGCGGGTCTGGAAGCCGGTGCGCTGGCCCTTCTTATCGTTGAGGAAGTCGCTGCGGAGGGTGATGTAGTCGTGGGGCGAGAGCTGCTTGTTGAGGTAGTTGACGATGGCGTACTCGGGGGCGGTGCAGCGAATCTGACCAGGACGGCAGTATGCGCCGTTGGTGTTGGTCTGAGGCTGAATGGGGCCGCCGACGGCAGGGACGTCGAGCTGGTACATATACCAGGCTTCGGTGGCGATGTGGATGGTCTTCGAGAACTTGTGGTACCAGGTGGCGTCGTATTGCTGGAGGTTGTCGAAGGCGTATTTGCCGCTGTTGATGCCGTTGGCGCAGGCGTAGATGTTGTCTTTCGCGGATTGGGTGGTGAAGCTGACGCAGGCCGTTCCGGAGGGCTTGGCGTCGGAGGTCCAGGGGGCGACGTCGTGGCCAGCGGTGATGCCGAGTTGGATGAGCCAGCGGTTGCTGAGCTTGATGGTGGCTAGGGCGCCGGTGTCGGTGAAGGGATCGATGACGTAGAGGAGGGAGTGGCTGAAGAGGTAGTTGTTGGGGGAGAGCTGGGCTTCGATGCCGGGGATGGAGATGTAGCGGCCGATGCGCAGGTTCATGCCCTGGGCTACGTGAGGGAAGTAGATGTCCACGTATTCGAGGGAGGGATCGAAGCCGTACTGGCGGCCGTGCTTGAGGAGCTGGCTGCTGAAGTAGCCCTTGTTGGTGGTGTAGCGGTAGTCGGTGCCGTAGAGGGCGGTGAGGTGGAAGCCCCAGTCGATGTGGTCGCGCTGGACGGAGTTGGGGAGGCGTTCCACGTAGAGGACGGCTTGGTTGAGCTCGAAGCGGTTGGAGAAGAGGTCATTGCCGACGGGGGTGTTTCTGTTGGATGAGGTGCTGAAGTTGAGGGTGGGGTCGAGCCAGCCGTAGATCTTGATGCGGCTCTTTGCTCCGTTGATCGCGGTCATGAGGGGATAGCTGTTGGTGTCTGGCTCGCCGATGACGGGGGAGCCGCCGTAGGACCAGTCGATGCTGGGGAAGGGAGGAGAGTCGAGCGGAGAGGGGAGGCCTCGGCGGGGTGGCGCGGGGGACGCCGGGGCGTTGGGGTCCGGGTGCCAGTCTTGTCCGTAGAAGTTCTTCCAGTGGGTGAAGAAGCTGGAGGGCGATGCGGTTGGGGCCACGGGAGGTGGGGTCGTCTGCGCGTGAGCGGAGAGGCTGACGAACAGGAGTGTGGCGAGAAGAATTTCGCGAGGTGTCATCGATGGTCGGTGGTCAGCGATTCGTAGGATGCGATTTGCTGGAGGGTGAAGGCCTGCATGTCGGCCCCGGACTGGTGGGAGCGGTACCACTCGACGAGCCATTGGAGGGCGGTTTCGAGGTTGAGGCGCGGGGTCCAGTGGAGGTCGGCGCGGGCGCGGCTGGCGTCGAGCTTCAGGTAGTGGGCCTCGTGGGGGGTGGGGGCTTGATCGAGGACCCAGGAGGCTCCGTCTCCCCAGAAGCGGGTCATGCGATCGGCGATCCAGGAGACGGGCTGGGCGTCGGACTCGGATGGGCCGAAGTTGTAGGCGGTGGCGTAGCGTGCGGCGGCCTCTGGATTTTCAGGGAGGAGTTTTTCGGCGAGGAGGATGTAGCCGTGGAGGGGCTCGAGGACGTGTTGCCAGGGGCGGATGGCGTGGGGATGGCGGATGAGGACGGGCTCTCCGGAGAGGAAGCCGCGGACGAGGTCGGGAATGAGGCGGTCGATGGACCAGTCTCCGCCGCCGATGACGTTGCCGGCGCGGGCGGTGGCGATGGCGACTCCGTGGTCGGCGAGCTTCGCGGGGTGGAAGTAGCTCTGGCGGAAGGAGGCGGCGGCGATCTCGGCGCAGGCTTTGGAACTGGAATAGGGATCGTAGCCGCCGAGGGGATCGGTCTCGCGGTAGGGCCAGATCCACTCCTTGTTCTCGTAGCACTTGTCGGTGGTGACGCAGACTACGGCTCTGACTGAGGGCGTTCGGCGGACGGCGTCGAGGACGCGGGCGGTGCCAATGACGTTGGTCTCGTAGGTGGTGATGGGGTCGTCGTAGGAGGCGCGGACGAGAGGCTGCGCGGCGAGGTGGAAGATGACCTCGGGGGCGAAGTCCTGGATGGCTCGATCGAGGGTGGTGGAGTTGCGGATGTCGCCGCGCAGGTCTTCGATTTTTTCGTTGAGGCGAGCAGAGGAGAAGAGGCTGGGTGTGGTGCTGGGGTCGAGCGAGTAGCCGCGGACGTTGGCTCCGAGGTGATTGAGCCAGAGGGCGAGCCAGCCGCCCTTGAAGCCGGTGTGGCCGGTGAGGAAGACTCGCTTTCCGGTCCAGAGGTTGTTTGTTGCGTTCATTCTTGGTGTTCCTTGGTGGCTGAAGTGTTGGAGAAGAGAGTCCGGGGCTAAAGCCCTCTTATTCTCGATGGCTATTCGTGGGGCTGAAGCCCCACGCTTAATCCCGAAGAGCGAGTCCTAACAAATCTTGAACGGGTCGCTCTACCAGGTCTTCCATGGGGCCTTTCCTTTGCTCCAGAGGTCTTCGAGTTGCTGCTTGTCGCGGAGGGTGTCCATGGCTTGCCAGAAGCCGTGGTGGAAGAAGGCGTGGACTTGGCCCTGGGCTACGAGGGTCTCGATCGGCTCTCGCTCGAACATCTGGGCGTCGTCGGTGATGGCTTCGATGACTTTGGGGGAGAGGACGAAGAAGCCGCCGTTGATCCAGCCGCCTTCGTCCGGCGGTTTTTCCTGGAAGGAGTAGATCTGGGTGTCCTTGAGGCCGAGGGCTCCGAAGCGGGCGACGGGCTGGACGCTGGTGAGGGTGACGAGCTTGCCGTGGGCGCGGTGGAAGGCGATGGAGGCGGTGATGTCGACGTCGGCGAGGCCGTCTCCGTAGGTCATGCAGAAGGGCTCGCCGGAGTCGAGGTATTTGGCGACTCGGCGGAGGCGGCCACCGGTGCCGGTGAATTCACCGGTATCTACGACGGTGACGCGCCAGGGTTCGGCGACGGACTGGTGGACGGTCATCTTGTTGTCGTGCATGTCGAAGGTGACGTCGGAGGTGTGGAGGAAGTAGTTGGCGAAGAACTCCTTGATCATGTAGCCCTTGTAGCCGCAGCAGATGAGGAAGTCGTTGATGCCGTGCTGGGCGTAGAGCTTGAGGATGTGCCAGAGGATAGGACGTCCGCCGATCTCCACCATGGGCTTGGGGCGGAGGGAGGTCTCTTCGGCGATGCGGGTGCCGAGGCCGCCGGCGAGGATTACGGCTTTCATTCGGTTGAGGAGTCCTTGTGCATTGTTTCGCTGGGAACATCATAATTGGGCGGGTATATGGATGTAGTAAGGACTGGCGGGTCGTAGGGGCCGGCGCTGTACTCTAAATGGATATGAGTGAGCGAGCGGAGCGGCTGCGGCGGCAGATCCTGGAGTTGACGGCGGAGTACCATGCGGAGGCGTTTCCGGAGCGGGAGTTTGTGCCTGGGGCGTCGGTGGTTCCGGTTTCGGGCAAGGTGATTGGGGCGGACGATATCTGCTCGGTGGTGGAGTCGGCGCTGGATGGGTGGTTTACGACGGGGCGTTTTGCGAAGGACTTTGAGAGGAAGCTGGCGCGGTTCTTTGGAGTGCGGTCGGCTTCGCTGGTGAACTCGGGGTCTAGTGCGAATCTGGTGGCTTTGAGCGCGTTGACCTCGCCGAATCTGGGGGAGCGGGCGTTGCGGCCGGGTGACGAGGTGATCACCGTTGCGGCGGGGTTTCCGACTACGGTGAATCCGATTCTGCAGAACAGGCTGGTTCCGGTGTTTCTGGATGTGACGCTGCCGACTTATGAGATGGATGTGAGCCGTTTGGAGGAGGCTTACAGCGCGAAGACCAAGGCGGTGATGGTGGCTCATACGCTGGGGAATGTGTTCGACCTGGGAGCGGTGACGGAGTTCTGCAAGAGGCACAATCTTTGGCTGGTGGAAGATTGCTGCGATGCCTTGGGTTCGACTTACAAGGGCCAGAAGGTGGGGACGTTTGGGGATATCGCGACTGTAAGTTTTTATCCGGCGCACCCCATTACGACGGGTGAGGGTGGGGCGGTATTGACCAATACGCCGGCGTTGCAGGTGTTGATCGATAGCTTCCGCGACTGGGGCCGGGACTGCTGGTGTGAGCCGGGAGTCGATAACACTTGTGGGAAGCGGTTTGAGTGGCAGTTGGGGACGCTGCCTTGCGGGTATGACCACAAGTACACGTACTCGCATATTGGCTACAACCTGAAGGCGACGGATATGCAGGCGGCTTTGGGGGTGTCGCAGATTGCGAAGCTGCCGGAGTTTATTGCGCGGCGGAAGGAGAATTTCGCTTATTTGATGGAGGGGCTGGCGGGGTTATCGGATGTGCTGATGTTGCCGGTGGCTGGAGCGGACTCCGATCCTAGCTGGTTTGGGTTTCCGATTGGGGTGAAGGCGGATGCCGGGTTTACGCGGGATCAGATGACTCGGGCTCTGGAGGCGCAGAAGATTGGCACTCGGCTGGTGTTTGCGGGGAATCTTTTGCGGCAGCCGGCTTATGAGGGGATTGAGTGCCGGGTGATCGGGAATATGGTGAACACCGACTTTGTGATGAACCATGTCTTCTGGATTGGGGTCTATCCGGGGCTCACGAGGGAGATGCTGGACTTTATTGTGAGGACGATCGTGGAGTTTGTCCGTGCGGTCCTGGGTGGGTTGGTGGTGATTTAGGGTGCCCCTTCCCCCCCATTGCCTGCGCGTAAGGGTAGTGGTTGCAATGAGATGCGGGGGCTAGGCTCTGCTAAGTACGTGCAGGGAAAGGGCTTGCGTCCAAATATGTCCAGCAGCTGGAGTTAGGTTGTTAAAGAGCTAAACCCCGGCTGGCCGGGGCTTTTCTTACTATTTCTAGTTTATCAAGTGGGTGGTAACTAACATGCCACTTTTGTTTATTTTTTATCTTGTTTCTTTTGTTTGGGTTGTGGGGTTTGGGGTGTTTTTTGGGGCTTGACAGGTTGAGTCGTCGATTTCCGGGGCTGAAGCCCCTCTTGCTGAAGCCCCTCTTCTTGATGGGACTTTTTCGTAGCGCTAAAGCCCTACGCTAATCCTTAACGGCAACAGCAAAGACAAGAACGGAGTCTGCTAACAATAGCAACTATAGAGGTTACGAAATACAGGGGTCCTTCACTGCGTTCAGGATGACGGCGTAAAACAGGCAACTGCAAGTACAACTGCAAAAGCAAAAGCAAGTGCACCCGCAGGTCCTTCGACTGCGTAACTCGCAAAATGCGCGAGTTACTACGCTCAGGATGACAATTTTTTTTTGTAGGCTGATGACAAATTGTGTGGGCTGGCGACAAATTTGAGTGGGCTTAGGCGTTAGCGGCTCAGGCGTTACGTGAGCGTTTGGGATTCAGGCGTTACGCGAGCTTGGGGGTTATTCGGGTTTGGGTGGGGGGGGTGGGGTTTCGAAGTTGATGCGTTCGAACTCTACGGCGTAGGGGCGGTTTTGGACCTGGGTGTAGATGGCTCCGATGTACTCGCCCATGACGCCGAGGAAGAGGAGTTGGAGCGAGGCGGTGAAGAAGACACCGATGAGCATGGGGGCGAGGCCGAAGCTGAAGGTATTCCAGAAGGCGAGTTTGAGGAAGAGGTAGATGCAGGCGATGAGGAAGGAGAGGATCGCTCCGCCGAATCCGGCGAAGGTGGCGAGGCGGAGGGGGACGCGGGAGTGGTTGATGATGCCGAGCATTCCCATGTCGTAGAGGGTGTACCAGTTGTTTTTGGTGATGCCGCGCTTGCGGGCGGGCTGGTCGTAGGGGATTTTTTTGTTGGGCAGGCCGATTTCGGCGATCATGCCGCGGAAGTAGGGGTAGGGGTCGCCGAAGGAGCGGACGAGGTCCATGACCTTGCGGTCGTAGAGGCCGAAGCCGGTGAAGTTCTGGAAGGTTTCGATGTTGGCGAGGCGCTCGGCGAGTTTGTAGTACTGGCGGCGAAGGAAGAAGAAGAGGGAGTTCTCTTCGCTGGAGCGCTTGATGCCGAGGACCATGGAGAAGCCGGCCTCCCACTCTTCGAGGAAGATGGGGATGAGGGCGGGTGGGTCCTGGAAGTCGGCGACGAGGGAGATGATGGCGTCGCCGCGAGCCTGGAGGAGGCCGTGCATGGGGGAGCGGATGTGGCCGAAGTTGCGGGCGTTGACGATGATCTTGACGTTGGGGTCGGAGGCGGCGAGGCGCTTGAGGATGGAGACGGTGGCGTCGGTGGAGGCGTTATCGATGAAGAGGTGCTCGTAGCGGTAACGGGCGAGGGAGGCCATGATGGTGCGGACCTGGAGGTAGAGCTCCTCGACGTTGTCCTGCTCGTTGAAGCAGGCGGTTACGATGCTTACGGATTTCATGCTGTCGAAAGATTAGAGCATTTCGGGTGAGTGTAGTGTCCAGGATGGGAAGGCTTAACGCCGATTTACGCCGATTGCACCGATTTTATGGTGCAACCGCGGTCTGGGGTTGGAGGCTGGGAGTGTGTGGATCAGACTTTGGGTCTTTCCCAGGGTTGTAGGATTTTGACGGAGGCCATGCCGGCGGCGGTGGCGGATTGGATGCCCATGTCTGTGTCTTCGAAGACGAGGCAGTCTTGGGGGGCGACGCCGAGGCGTTCGGCGGCGATGAGGAAGGGTTCGGGGTCGGGTTTGCCGCGGGTGTAGTCGCCGGCGCAGACGAGGGTGTCGAAGCGGTCGAGGATGTGGAGCGCTTCGAGCGAGGCGACGACGGAGTCGCGGGTGCTGCCGGAGACGACGGCAAAGGGGATCTGTCCGTGCGAGATGTGGATGTGTTCGAGGACTTCGGGGACGGCCTGGAGCTGGGGAAGAATGTTGAAGTAGAACTGTTCCTTGCGCCGCGCGATCTCTTCGACGGGCATGCTGAGGCCCTGTTCCTGGTTGAGGGTGGCGATGATGTCGACGACGGGCATACCGCCCCAGCGGTAGAAGACCTCTTCGGGTAGGGTGCAGTTCCAATCGCTGAGGATCTCTTTCCAGGCGGTGTAGTGGAGGGGCATGGAGTCTGCGATGGTTCCGTCGCAGTCGAACAGGTAGGCTTTGAAGGGGCCGGGAGGCAAGGTGAGCTTCATGGTGGTTCGTGTTTCTCCTAGGTCAGCCACTGAAGCAGGTGGTGACTGCTTGCTGCTGTCTAAAGGTTAAAGCATTTTGGGGATCGGTGTTGCGTGTGGACGGTTCAACGGGCGGCTGCGGAGCTTACGGCTTTTAAGGCGTAACGGTGATCCTGGGGATAAAGGCTGATAAGAGCTGGTGGGTGTGGCTGCGGGATATTCGGTGTGGAGAGTTCATGCTGCGTTGGGTTTATGGTGGTTCGAATTTGTTAGTGGTCTGTTCTCGTGACTCTAGCTTTGTAAAAGATCTACGTTGAAGATTTAATCTTTGGAACTTTGTGCTTGCTGCTGAGTAGAGCTGACTTATTATTTCTATTTCTACTGACTAATTCGCAATTTTTCTTATGGGATTTTCTTTAATTGTAGCTAGCTCTTGTTTCTCTTATGTTTCGACGTGGGTTACGTAGACGGGGAATGAAGGTTTATAACCACCGCCTATGAGTTCTTCAAGCTGCTTGCGGCGTAGGATTTCTATCGGTAGAGATTCCCAGGCGGCACATCCCCAGTTGGGATCAAACATGAGGGTTCCCCCATCCACTCCAAGCAATAGCACCGCATGGTCCGGAGACCAGCCTGAGGGTGTTACATAACTGGCTAGCGAGTATGGCGTACAGTACCCGGCCGAGAGGCTAATGTTGCACGATACGATGTAGAACCTCTGTTGCGAGAGGGGATAGGAGACGTAATTTCTTCCCGTCTGACGGCGGTTGACCTGGGCGGTTAATCCTTTGAGTAGAAACGTTCTCGAATGAATCCTGTTTCGTAGGATTTCGAATGCCTTCTCCAATGTCCTGGCGTTGGTAGCATGTCCGTCGAGCTCCAGGATTCGCCTGCACATTCCGTAACAAACGCCTACGTCAATGTGCTTACTCTGGTCGTAATCGATTTTGAATTTTGGCCTAAGCGACCATCTCATAGAACTGACCTGCCTATAGATCTAACTTCCTAATTGAGAGGTAAGAAACTATCAGCCTTACTTTTATTCCCGTTTTTTTGCGCGTTCGTTCGATAGGAGCAAACGGATTGCCGTCGTAGGAATGCTTCGTTGGAATTTCAGATGCGGAAGGAGAATTTCTTGTGACCGAAGTAGCTTAGGGTGGCGGTGAAGATGGTGATGAAGGCTCCGGCGAGGTAGGGGGCGGGGCGGTGGGTGAGGGCGAAGCGCAGGAAGAGGTGGGTGAGGATGGGTAGCGCGATGAGTTCGGGGAGCATGCCTACACCGTAGACGGCGAAGCAGCGGAGCCACTCGCGGAGGTAGTTGCCGTGGGTGCGGAAGACGAAGTGTTTGTAGCAGAGGAAGGACATGGTGATGCCGATGGGCTTGGCGGAGACGGAGGCGATGACCACGGTGAGGGGGAGGTAGTGTTTGGGTAGGAAGTGTCCGTAGAGGAGGACGAAGCCGGAGTAGAGGGCGTAGGCGAAGAGGGTGTTCCAGACGCCGACGAGGAGGTAGCGGATGACTTCGCCCGGGGGGAGAAGGCGGCGCAGGCTGGCGAAGGGACCGGTGGGGGGCGCGAGGTTCGGTTCTGGCTGGAGGACGGGAGATGGGGCGTTTTGCATTTGGTCTAGGCGCTCGTTCTAAGGGTATGCCAGGCGGCGGTGCGGCGGATGGATTCTTCCAGGGTGGTCAGCGGTTTGAGGCTCAGGGTTTGCTGGGCACGCTGGGTGGAGGGTACGTATTGGGATGGAGGTGTTTCTGCGGTGGGGGTTTTGGCGATGTGGATGGGTAGCGTGGGGTTGAGGGTTGCGGCGATGGTTTGGGCGAGGGTAGCGATGCTGATGGCTTCTTCGGATCCTACGTTGATGGCCTGCATGGAGGGGGCTTGAAAGAGGATGGTCCAGAGCCAGATGGCGAGGTCGGCGGCGTAGAGGTAGGAGCGGAGGGGAGTGCCGTCGCCTGCGATTTGGATGGGGCTGTTGTTGAGGGCGTCGCGGAGGAGGTTGCCGATGGCGAAGTGGGTGTCCAGGGGGAGGTGGGGGCCGATGAAGGCGAAGCAGCGGGCGATCTTGATCTGGAGGGAGGACTGGCGGGCGTGGAGGGCGCACATCTGCTCGGAGAGGCGTTTGCCCTCGGCGTAGACGCTGGCGGGGTCGAGGGGATCGGGGCCTCCGAGGAAGTCCTCAGGGATGTGGCTGAGGGTGGCGGGTTGCTTTCCGTAGACTGCGCCGGAGCTGGTGAGGAGGAGCTTGCGGGTGTTGTGGGTGGCGGCGAAGTCGAGGATGCGGGCGGTGCCGTCGAGGATGGTGGAGAGCATCTCGAGGGGCGCTTCGGCGACTTGTCTGGCGCTGGCTTCGGTGGCGGCGTGGATGATGTAGGCGAAGTCGCCTTGAGGGTGGTTGAAGGTGCGGACGTCGCCGGGGAGCAGGGTGAGGGCGTGATAGGAGGCGAGGTGGGGGCACTTGCGAGTGAAGGCGGCGGGGTCGCGGGTGAGGACGGTGAGGTGGGCGTCGAGCGCGAAGGTGCGGTTGATGTGGAGGAAGGACTCGGTGAGCCAGACGCCGAAGAAGCCGGTGCCGCCGGTGAGGAAGAGGCGCTGGCCGCGCATCTCGTTCCAGAGGGGAGCGGTGTGGGTGGCGATGAGGGCGAGATCGTCGGCGGGAAGTGGGGGCATGGTTAGTCGGGGAGGTAGCGGAAGACCTTGGCGGCGGTGGCTTCGTCGAGGTCGGGGGACATGCGGTGGAGGGGGTTCGACTCCATGGAGCCGGAGGCGGTGACGCGGGAACTGATCTTGGGGAAGTAGGTCTGGTTGGGGTCGATGTGGACGAGGAAGGCCTGGGGACCGGGGGCGTTGAATGCGGCGAGGAAGACGGGGTCCTGCTCGAAGCCGGGGCGGAGGCGTTGGACGGGGATGGAGTAGGCCGAGAAGAGGAGTTCCCAGTTGGGGATGCCGAGGCCGGTACTGGTGTCGCAGCCGATGTAGCGTCCGCCGAAGTAGTTCTTCTGGGTCATGCGGATGGAGGCGTAGCCGTTGTCGTCGAAGAGGAAGATCTTGAGGTTGAGCTGGTTGGCCTGGACGGTGCCTAGCTCTTGCAGGTTCTGGGTGAAGCCGCCGTCGCCTTCGACGAGGATGGTGCGGCGTGATGGGGCGGCGAAGGCGGCTCCGATGGCTCCGGAGAGGCCGTAGCCCATGGCGGCGAGGCCCTTGTTGGTGACGATGCGCTGGCCGGTCTTCTGGGCGAAGGTCTGCATCATGACGGTGAAGGCGCTGCCGCTGGAGCAGGGCATGACGATGTCGTCGGGCTGGGCGAGGGTGGAGAGTTTTTCGGTGAAGAGGTAGGGGTTGAGGTAGCCTTCGCCGGTCTGGTTTACAGGTTCGACGAGCGGCAGGGTGGACTTTACTGCGTGGCAGAAGGTGAGCCATTCGGTGTGGTCGCCGAGTTGTCTGGTGGTGAGGTCGCTGAGGATGGGGTTGGCGTCGGCTCGGATTGGTAGGGCGATGTTCGGGTGGCCTTTGGCTAGCTCGTTCGCGTCGCAGTCGACCTGGATGATTTCGCCAGAGGGGATGAACTGTTGCCAGTTGAAGCCACTCTGCTGGAGGGAGAGGCGGGTGCCGAGGGCGAGGAGGAGGTCGGCTTGCTGGAGGAGGATGTTGGAGTAGCGCATGCCCCAGGTGTTGGGGCGACCGAAGTAGAGGGGGTGGTCGGCTCCGAGGCGGTCGGCGGCGTTCCAGGTGAGCATGATGGGGATGCCGAGGGGGGTGAGTCGATCGTAGAGGCGGTGGGTGGTGGCGCGGTCCATGCCTGCTCCAAGGAGGATGACGGGACGTCGGGAGGTTTGCAGGCGTGCGGCGATTTCTTCTACTGCGTTTTTAGGTGTGGCGGGGAAGAGGGGTTGGAAGGGTGGGATGGGGCTGTTGAGGGTTTCGGGGTCTACTTGCGTGCCCTGGATGTCGAGGGGGATTTCGAGGAAGATGGGGCCTTTGCGTCCGGTCTGGCCGGAGTAGGTGAGGGCGGCGAAGGTGGCGCGGTCGAGGATGGTCGCGATGAGTTGGGAGCGCTCGGTGATGGAGCTGGTGATGGCGATGCCGTCGATCTCCTGGATGCCGCGCTGGCGGACGAGGGAGCGGGAGAGATCGGAGGTTTTGACCTGGCCGCCGATGACGAGGAGCTCGCGGGATTCGAGCCAGGCTCCGGCGAGGGCGGTGACGATGTTGGTGAGGCCGGGGCCGGCGGTGACAAGAGCGAAGGCTTTGGGGGGGCCTTCGGGGCTGAGGTGGACCTCGTTGAAGTACTCGGCGGCGATGCCCGCGGCGACCTCGTGGACGACGGGGATGCAGGTGAGGCGGTGGCTGCAGGATTCGAGCAGGTGCATGATGTTGCCGCCGGCGACGAAGAAGCAGTGGCTGTAGCCGAGGGTGACGAGCCAGTCGGCGAGTAGGTCGGAGTATTTGGTCATTCGGTATGAGTGTCTATGGTAGCCGCTATGGCTTGGCGGAGGTCGGCTTCGAGTTGCGGGGTGCGGTTGATGCGTTCGAGAGAGACGTCTCCCGAGGCGTTGAGGAGGATGAGGGTGTATTGGGTGGTGGAGTGTTTTTTGTCGGAGGCGAGGCGCTGGAGGACTTCGTCTAGGTCGAGGTCGAGGTCGCGGAGGTGGGTGGGGAGGTTGGGCAGGGTTTGGATGAGGGTGGTGAGGTGGCTTTCGAGTTGTTGGACTTTGGGTATCGAGGCTAGATTGATGCCGCGATTGCGTTGGAACGCCGAGGCGCAGAGGATGCCGAGGCCGACGGCGATTCCGTGGGGGATGGCGTAGTGGGAGGCGCCTTCGAGGGCGTGGCCGAAGGTGTGGCCGAAGTTGAGGAGGAGGCGCTCGTTGCGGTCGAACTCGTCGATCTCGATGAAGTGTTTTTTAGCGAGGAGGCTGCTGAGGGTGACCTGTTCGAGGGCGGAGGTCGGCATGTTGGGCGATGGGTTGGAGGCGAGGTAGGAGGAGAAGGATTCGGGACCGCGGCAGAAGCAGATCTTGGCGGCTTCGATGAGGCCGCTGGCGAACTGCTCGGGTGGGAGGGTTCGGGCGAGGGTGGGGTCGATGAGGATGGTCTGCGGAGGGTGGAAGGTGCCGACGAGGTTCTTGTAGGGGCCTACGTTGATGCTGGACTTGCCGCCGATGCAGGAGTCGACCATGGCGAGGACGGTGGTGGGGATGTAGGTCCAGGAGAGGCCGCGCATGTAGATGGAGGCGATGAAGGCGGAGATGTCCTGGATGACGCCGCCGCCGAGGGCTACGAGTTGGGAGTTGCGGTTTGCACCGGCTATGCGGAGGGCTTCGATGAGGGCGGGGGAGCGGTCGAGGGACTTGGCTTGTTCGGTGGCTTCGAGGAGGATCGGTGGGTGGGCGAGGTTGGGGAGGTTGAGGCGAAAGAACTCGTCGGCGATGAGGTGGGGGGATTCGAGAGAAGCGAGGGTGGAGGCGAAGGAGTCGGCGGCGATGGTGACCTGGTAGGAGCCAGTGGAGGAGGCGACGCTAAACGATGCGGACATGGCTGTATCCGAGGTCGGCGGCGATGAACTGGCCGGTGATGCCGGTGTTCTCCGGGGAGCAGAGGTAACAGACGAGGGAGGCTACATCGGTGAGGGCGGGAAGCCGTCCGAAGGAGGTTGCGGAGCTCATTCGCTCGAGCTGTGCGGGGGTGAGGTTCTTGCGGGCCATGGGGGTATCGAGAGCGCCGGGGAGGACTGCGTTGATGAGATGGCCTTCGGCTCCGAGGTCCGCGGTGGCGGAGAGGACGAGGCCCTGGAGGGCGGCTTTGCTCATGGAGTAGGAGAGCTTGGACTGTCGGGCGACGTTTTGCCAGACGGAGCTGATGACGCAGAGGCGAGAGGCCGGGGCGAGGAGTTTGTGCTTGAGGAGAGCCTGAAGGGTGACGAGGATGTAGAGGCAGTTGGCGCGGTAGATTTCGAGGTGCGTATCGAAATCAACGTTGTAGATGCTGTCGTTGGTGTTGGCTCCTTGAGCCCAGCAGACGCTGGTGTAGGGAGCGCCGGTATCGAGTTGAGCGGGATCGAAGTTGGCAGCCAAGGGATCGAGTAGGAGGTTGGTGATGCCGGCGGAGGTGCTGGAGTGGGGCGTTCGAGAGACGGCGGTGACGTGCCATTGGCGTGCGATGGCTGCTTCCACGACCGACTGGCCGATGGCGCCGGTTGCTCCGAAGATGAGGATGCGTTCGGTAGGGGTCATTTGGTTTCTTCTTTGTTCAGGACTGCCCAGCGGGATTCGAGCATGTCGATGCGCTTGGTGTCTTCCTGTTGGATTGCGCCGTAGTAGTCGCGCTTGTTGAGGAGCCAGAGGAGCTCGAAGTGGACGGCGTTTAGGAGGCCTTCGGCGATGTTGTCTTTGCGGGCGGCCTGAGCGTCGAAGACCACCTTGCGAGTCTCGAAGCGGGTGAGGTGGATGTCGAGCATCTGGCGGAGGACGGGGATGGAGTCGGAGGAGACGCCGCCGCCTACTACGAGATCGAGGTTGTGCGCTTTGCAGGTGGCTGCGGTCTTGAGGACGTAGTCAGTCACCTCTTTTCCGTTGATGGCGTCGCGGCCCAGACCGGCGGAGAGGGAGAAGTCGACCCGGCCAAAGACGATGCCGGAGAGCTCGGGGGCCTTCCCGGTTTCGATGGCCAGAGCTTCAAGTTGCTGGAAGGCGGTGATGGTCTCGAGGTTGAAGAGGAAGTCGGTCTCTTCCTGCTCTTCCTTGGTGTAGACCTTGGCGACGCCCTCTGCGAACTTGGAGAGGGCGTAGGTGCTCTCGATCATGGGAGCGATGATGTAGTCGACGCCGATCTGCTTGCTTTCGATGAGGTCTCGCATGGCCTCGCAGCCGCCGATCTTGAGAGCGAGTTTGAGGTCGGCCTTTCTGCAGATCTCGACTAGGCGGAGGAGCTCGTCGACGCGGGTGCCTTCCGCTTCGAATTCGGCTTTTACGGCGAGATAGCCGAACTCTTTTTTCCCCAGCTTGAGAAGCTCCAACATCTTGCGTTCACGATTATTCATTCAACTCACTATTTTGAATTTAGGGCCGTTGATTCGCGTTCAAGCTGTTTGTTGCAACAGTATAGATGTTGTGTCTGTAGGCAGAGCGGATGCGATGGGTTACTATTCGCTGGTGTTCTGCCGAATCTGAAGTGTTGGACGGTTTTGCTGTTCGTTGGTTTGCAAGCAAGAAGGGACGAGATGGTTACAAGACGAACGACGTGGTTTGGAGTGACGGTATTGCTGGCGGTTGCAGGCGCTATGCAAGGGCAACAACCGACGGTGGCACAACCGACGGTCGCACAACCGACTGTGGTGTTGAAGGGGAAGACGATGCTGCTGTGGCCTGCGGGGGCTCCGGGCGCGTTGGGGGATGCGGAGGAGGATAAGCCGACGCTTACGGTGTATCTGCCAACGGGGCCGAATGTGACGAAGACCGGGGTGGTGGTGGCTCCGGGAGGTGGGTATACGCATCTCTCGATGCTGAAGGAGGGCGAGGATGTTGCGTTGTGGCTGAACTCTCGAGGGGTGGCGGCCTTTGTGCTGAAGTACAGGCTGGGACCGAAGTATCATCACCCGATCGAGCTGGGGGATGCGCAGCGGGCGATTCGGACGGTGCGGGCCAATGCGGCGGATTACGGGGTGGCTGCAGATCATATTGGGATGTGGGGCTTCTCGGCGGGCGGGCATCTGACGGCGTCTGCGGGCACGCACTTCGATCAAGGGAATGCGGCGGCTACGGATGTGATTGAGCAGCAGGGGAGTCGGCCGGATTTTCTGATTCTGGCGTATCCGGTGATCACGCTGATGGATCCGTATGCGCATACGGGATCGCGAAAGTTTCTGCTGGGGGATGTTCCGGATCCTGCATTGGTTCAGTCGTTGTCGGCGGAGACGCAGGTGACGAAGGAGACGCCGCCTACGTTTCTTTTTTCGACCACCGACGACCAGACGGTGCCGGTGCTGAACAGCGTGATGTTTTACGAGGCCCTGGTGAAGGTTGGGGTGCCGGTGGAGATGCATATCTTCCAGCATGGAGGGCATGGAGCGGGCCTGGCGGCGGCGAATCCGCAGCTGCGGGTGTGGCCTTATCTGGCGATCAAGTGGATGCGGGAGCGCGGTTTTGCGGCTGAAGTTCCTGAGACTCCGTAAGACTGGACGACGGCTCATCTGCTGGATGAGCGGATTTGATTTTGTATTAGGGATCGGTTTGTGTACATTGAGTGACAATAGCTCTTAATTCGTTGTGGTTTCCCCCTGGAAGCTGCTGTAGCCCTGCTTCAACCAACAGAGACTTGTGAGAGATTGACCGTCTGGCGGGAGAGTTCGATCCTGTGCCCTCGGACGGCGGCGAGAACTATTCCCAATTGGCCTTAAGAGCCGATTGGAGACCAGCCCTGAAATGAGTGATTCAGCCATGCGGCTTTGTTTTGTAAAGGTGGGCTTTGTGAAGTTGTGCCTAGCGTTGTGCTTGATGATTTTGAGCGGTCTAACGACCTTTGGGCCGATGGCACAGGCGCAGACTCCGGCGGCGCAGGTTGCGCCGTCCTCCGCGAGCCAGGCGGATCGAATTGCGACGTTGGAGAAGCAGGCAACGGATAGTGCGACTGCGATTGCCGCCGCGCAGACCGCCGGAGACAACGCCTGGATGCTGGTTTCGGCCGCGCTGGTGTTGATGATGAGCGGCCCGGGGCTGGCTTTGTTCTATGGCGGGTTGGTACGGAAGAAGAACATCCTGGGCACGATGATGCAGACCTTCGCCATGATGGCGGTGATTACGGTGCTGTGGGCTCTGGTTACGTATTCGCTGGCGTTTGGAGATGGCGGAGCCTTTATCGGCGGGCTGCACAACGCGTTTCTGCATGGTGTGGGGTTGATGCCGGATAAGGACTACGCCGCGACGATTCCGCTGCAGACATTCATGGTCTACCAGTTGATGTTCGCGATTATTACGCCGGCGCTGATTACGGGCGCGTTTGCAGAGCGGATGAAGTTCTCGGCGATGCTGGTGTTCATGATCCTTTGGGCGATCTTTATCTACAGCCCGATGGCGCACATGGTTTGGGGTAAGCATGGCCTTCTGAATGCAGCGTTAGGGGGCAAGTTTCCGTGCCTGGACTTTGCGGGCGGGACGGTGGTGCATGTGACCTCGGGCGTTTCGGCTCTGGTGACAGCGATCTATCTGGGCAAGCGGCTGGGATATCCGAAGGTGCCGATGCCGCCGCACTCGGTGGTTCTGAGCTTTATTGGAGCCTGTATGTTGTGGGTGGGTTGGTTCGGCTTCAATGCGGGGTCCGCGCTGGGTGCCGGCTCGTTGGCTACCTCGGCGTTTGTGGCGACGCACTTTGGCGCGGCTGCTGCGGTATTGAGCTGGAGCGCGGCGGAGTGGATTCGGCAGGGCAAGCCCTCGGCGCTGGGAGCGATCTCGGGCGCGGTGGCTGGGCTGGTCGCGATTACTCCGGCTGCGGGCTTCGTGACGCCGATGTCGGCGATATGGATCGGGCTGATTGCTGGCGTGTTCTGCTACTTCATGGTCGTGAAGGTGAAGGCGGCGTTTGGATATGATGACTCGCTGGATGCCTTCGGCGTGCATGGCGCAGGCGGAACGCTGGGAGCGCTGCTGACTGGCGTCTTTGCGAATAGCGTGATCAACCCAATCTTCGGGGCGGGCAAGCCGACTGGACTGCTGGAGGGCAATGCACACCAGTTGCTGAATCAGGCGATCGGGGTAGGGATTGCATGGAGCATCTCGATTGTCGGGACTCTGATTCTGCTGTTTGTGATAGACAAGACGATTGGGCTACGAGTAAGCGAGGAAGACGAACGCGAGGGACTGGACCTGTCGCAACACGGCGAAGAAGGGTACGATTGGGCGCACTAATATTCATATTGCGATTCGTATTGCGAGATCGGACCTCCGGAGCAAGTGAGAGTCTAAAGGCAAGGAAGGACTAGAGGACATGCAGAAGATTGAAGCGGTGATTCAGCCATCGAAGCTGGATGCAGTGAAGGACGCGCTGGTGGAGATCGGGGTGGAAGGAATCACCATTCTGGAGGCGCGGGGACATGGCCGGCAGAAGGGACATACGGAGTTTTACAGGGGGCGCGAGTATTCGGTCGACCTGTTGCCGAAGGTCAAGCTGGAGATGGTGGTGACGGACGAGATGGTGGAGAAGGCGATCCAGGCGATCATTACGACGGCACGGACGGGCAAGATCGGCGACGGCAAGATCTTCGTGTCGAAGATTGATGAGGCGATCCGGATCAGGAACGATGAGCGGGGGGAGATCGCGCTCTAAATGTGTCCGCCCCGCCAGTTCGGAGGCGGGAGCTGGAACGGCGGTTCTGGCTGAATGGCTGTTATGCTTTAGTTTCTTTCAGAGGCGAACACCATGCGCGGAGACGATTCGAGCGGATCGAATGAAGTAGTGGCAGAATCCGCGGGCAGCCGAATGCGTGGGGAGTATCAACGACGGATGTTGGAGATCCGCGGCGCGTTCGACGCCGGGGGCAGCGGAGTTGCGGCGATTGCGGCGCGCGCGAAGTTGCTGGATGAGCTTGTACAGCGGCTGTGGGGCGCTGAGGTTGAACAGGACCCGCGGTTGGGGACGGGGATCGCGCTGCTTGCGGTGGGAGGCTATGGGCGGCAGGAGCTCTTTCCTTACTCGGATGTGGACCTGCTGTTTCTGCTTGACGCGAAGGTCGCGGAGAAGGACCTGAAGGATGCGGTCCGGCGGGTGGGGCAGGAGCTTTGGGACTGCGGG
The DNA here is from genome assembly GCF_018449545.1 of Granulicella sp. dw_53. Classification (GTDB taxonomy): domain Bacteria; phylum Acidobacteriota; class Terriglobia; order Terriglobales; family Acidobacteriaceae; genus Edaphobacter. Next base: position 170,779 of record NZ_JAAVUR010000008.1, read on the forward strand.
GTTCGGGTGTCTCCGGCGACGCGGCGGCTGGCCGAGTGCGAGAAGTTCGATGAGGACAATCCGGAGTTTACGGTCTCTCTGTTGGACCAACGTTTGATCACTGGGGATTCGAGCGTGCAAGCCAAGCTTGCCGAGCAGATTTTGCCGAAGCTGATACATCGGGAGCAGAAGGCGCTTTTGACGCGGCTTGCGCAACTGACTCGGGACCGGCATGCGAAGTATGGTGGAACGCTCTTCCATCTGGAGCCGAACATCAAGGATGTTCCGGGGGGGCTGCGGGACGTTCATGTTTGCGCGTGGGTTGCTGCGATCCAGGGTTCGGCGCCGGAGAGTGGCAAGTCGGGCAAGTCAGGCGTGGATGCGGTTGGGAGTAACGATCGCGAGGAGTTTCGCCAGGCCGTGGAGTTTCTGTTTCAGGTGCGCTGCTTCCTGCATTACAGGCACGAGCGGGATGACAATACTTTGGATTGGCAGGCTCAGGATGCAGCCGCTGCGGCGGCGATCGGACTGCAGGGTACGGGATCTGCGGATGCAGCGTACTGGATGCGCGTCTACTTTCGGCATGCGAGGAGTATCGAACGGCAGATCAAGCAGAGGCTGGAGGAGATCTCCGACCTTCAAGGAAGAAAGGGAAAGGCAGCTTCGATCTTTGGTCTGAAGATGGGGAGACGGGTGGAGGAGTCTCTGGAGGGATTCCGGCTGGAGCGTGGGCGCGTGGTGTTGGACGCGGCGAGTGGGATGGATGGGGACCGTGCCTACGATCCGGCGCTTGATCCGGATGTGGTGCTGAAGATCTTTGCGGCGATGGCCCGGACGGGCTGCACTCTAGGACGAGAGGCGGAGGACCGGTTGTCGCATGCGCTGCCGCTGATCTCCGCACATATCGAAGAGGGACCGGCGTTGTGGCGGCAGTTGCAGGCGATCCTAACGGAGCCGAACGCGGGGGATGCGTTGCGGGCGATGCATGCGCTTGGGGTGTTGGAGTTGTTGATCCCGGAGTTCCACGGGATCGATGCGCTTGTGATTCGGGACGCCTATCACCGGTATACGGTAGACGAGCACACGTTCGTGCTGATCGATACGCTGCATCGGCTGGCTACACCGCAGGACGGCGGCCTGGGAGAGTGGGCAGCACGGTTTGGCATGCTCCTGCAGGAGCTACCTCATCCTGGGCTGTTATACCTTGCCGCTTTGCTGCACGATACGGGTAAGGGCAGAGCTACGGGCGAACATGCTGTAGAGAGTGCCCGCATGGCGCGAAGTGTGTTGGATCGCCTGGAGCTGGATGGGTATGAGAGTGGGTTGGTGCTGGGACTGATCGAGAACCATCTCGATATGTCAGCCGCGTTGCGACGGGATGTGGCGGACGGGGAGGCGGTGGAGGCGTTCGCGGTCAAGGTGCCGACGCCTGAGGCGCTGCGGATGCTGACGTTGTTTACCTATGCGGACATCAATGCGGTTCATCCGGATGCTTTGACTCCATGGAAGGCGGAGAACTTATGGAGGCTGTATATCGCGACCTCTAACTACCTGGACCGGAACGTCGATGACGAGCGTCTGGGAGCGCGTGAGGAGAGCGAGCTGGTCTATCGGGTCACTGCGCTGTTGCCGGGGCGGGCCGCGGAGGTGCGGGCTTATCTCGAAGGGTTTCCGGAGCGCTACGTGAGGACACGAACGCCGGAGCAGGTAAGGGCGAACTTTCTGAGCGCTGGCCGGTTTGCCGAAGATGCGGTGCAGTTAGATTTTCGCTATGCGCCGATCGTGAGCGAGATCACGCTGGTGACGCGGGACAGGGCGTTGTTGTTTGCGAATATGGCCGGAGCGCTGGCTGCATGGGGGATGAATATCGTAACGGCCGACGCGTTTTCTAACCGGCAGGGCGTGGTGGTGGACAGCTTTCGATTTACGGACGGTTTTCAGACACTAGAGCTGAACGAGTCTGAGCATGAGCGGTTCGTGAAGAGCGTGCACGATGTCGTTGCTGGAGAGATTGCAGTCGAGAAGCTGCTGAGTGGGCGAAAAAGAGGCCGGAAGACGACTCCCAAGGTTGTGATCGAGGCCAGGGTGGACTTTGACGATACAGCCTCGTCGCACAGTACGCTGCTGGAGGTTGTGGCACAGGATAATCCGGGCTTACTGCGCGCGCTGAGCCTGACCCTGGCTGGAGGCGGCTTCAATATCGAGGTGGCGTTGGTCGACACGGAGGGAGAGACGGCTATCGACGTCTTTTACCTGACGCGAGATGGAGCGAAGCTGTCGCTAGAGGAGCAGGAGGGATTGCGTGTCGATCTGATGCGGGCGATGGAGGAGAATGCTCGGTAGAACTCTGCGGGCGATAGCGGGTCTGGTGGGAGTCGCTGTGGTGGGAGGTGGTGCGACTCAGGCTATCGCTGCGGAGAGGCCGGTTGGCAAGGGTGTTTGCCGACGAGGGATAGTAGAGGGTGAGGTTCGCGCTGGGGAGAGCCTCTCGCGTCCGATCGGAGGCGGGTTGCAGGTGCGAATGGAGCCGCTGTCTTGGGGATCGGGATGGCTGCTGCAGGTGCTGCCGGAGAGTGGCCCCAGGCTGATACATGACTATGCGGGACTGGCCACGCCGCCCTATGACTCGGTGAATCCGCTGTTATTCAGCACGGACTTCAGCTTTCGGGCACAGGACGCGGTTGCGTGGAATCCGAGGCGGTTCCGGTTTGCGGCGAGTGCAGCGGAGTTTGCGAGGTTGATGGAAGCGTACGAACGGTATGGCAAACATGTGCCTCCGGCGCAGGGAGCGGAGAGTGAATTGGCAGCGATGGTATCGAAAGCGTCAGAGGGAAAGCTGGAGATTCTGGATGCGCATTTGATTCCAGGAACGGCGAATCAGGCCCAGATGGCCGCTATGGTGGCATCGCACTTCAGCTCAACCGCACATCGAGTCGAGGAGCCTACGGAAGGCAAGGGGATGGCGCTGGGGAAGCTAACTTGGGCGCGGTATAGGATTAGCCTGGATTTTCCGCAGGGATTCAGGGTTAATCCTGAGATGAAGATTGAAGAATACAAATGTCCTTAGCAGCCAACTTTGCTCGAGAGTTGTGCATCGGAAGGGAATGGGCTAGGTAAATGTTCCGGACTTCAATGGAAAAGTTACTAGTTTAGTGGAAGAGTTTTATACTGAAATATATGAGCGTACCCGCAAACGAGACTTCGAGTAATGGCCGGCCTACGGCAGTTCCACAAAACAATGATCGTTATTTTTTCGGCGCGCTCGATAGCTTCGGGAAGAATCGCGACAAACTGACAGAGGTGAGCTGGGGTTACGATCAGCCTGAGGGGATCGTTTTAGCGTCGATGGACGCGGCGATCAACTGGGTGCGAAAGAACTCGGTCTGGCCGATGACGTTCGGACTTGCGTGCTGTGCTATCGAGATGATGTCGATGGGCGGTTCGCGGTACGATATCGCCCGGTTTGGAGCTGAGGTATTTCGGCCTTCCCCACGGCAGAGCGACCTAATGATCATTGCGGGACGCGTCTCGCAGAAGATGGCTCCGGTCATTCGCAGGCTTTATGAGCAGATGCCAGAGCCAAAATGGGTCATCTCCATGGGAGCGTGTGCCACCTCGGGCGGGGTTTTCAATAATTACGCGTTATTGCAAGGGGTCAACCAGATTATTCCGGTTGACATCTATGTTCCCGGCTGCCCACCTCGGCCTGAACAATTGCTGTATGCGATCACCCTTCTGCAGGAAAAGATACAAAAAGAGCGAGGAACATTACGCAAGACCCTGAATCTGGATTAGGATGGCAGCGCCAAGAGTTCAGACAGTTGAGTTACTTTTCAGGTTCGCCTGGTGTATCGATAGTGGCGCAATACTGCCAACGGGCTGGTAAAGTCTTGAAAGATGAATTACATACTGCATATAAATGCGAGGTACGCCTGCAACTGCGGTAAGCTTAATAGAATCAAACAGAAATCAAGCCAAGTGTTAAATTTTTAGCGCTGGCAAATAAAAATGTATTAATTACGCGGAGGAAGTCGAATGGTTTATCGCCCGTTACGTAGTATTGGCCGGTTTGTACTGGCTGCATGTGCAGTCAGCCTTGGTTCAGCAAGCCTGAGCGCACAGACTGTGCCCAGCACAACCGCTCCCTTGGGGCCGAACCCTTCCCGCGTGGATGTGTTCACCGGATTTTCCTATTATGGCGCACATGGTCAGGTGAAGCCTGCCGGCATTGCCTACTCTTCGATCGACGTCGGTGCGATCGGCAGTGGCGCTTACTACTTCAGCAAGTATGTCGGTCTTGAGGGCGTATACGCGAACCACCCGGATGGAAAGAACGACGGTATGTCGGTGATCTCCGGTGGCCCGATTTTCCGCGCACCGATGCAGAACTTCACCGTATTTGCTCACGGATTGGTCGGAGGCGCCCGTCTGGGCGGTCCGAACAGTGAAGGGCCGGTGGTCTACCACGAGCCCTACCGCTGGGGCGCTTCGGTTGCCGCAGGTGGTGGCATGGACTACGATCTGCCTTTCCTGAACAACCGTTTTTCGCTTCGTCTGTTTGAAGCGGACTACCGTTACATCCACGCCAACTTCGGTCCGTCTGTTCCTGTTCCGACCGGCGGCGTCCTTGGTGGACGTGCGAACCTGAGCGGCGTCGAACTGAGCACCGGTATCGTGACGCACTTCGGCCACATCATTCCTCCTCCTCCTGTGACCTACTCCTGCGCGGTCTCTCCTGCGACGGCGTATCCGGGTGACCCTCTCACCGTTACCGGTACGGCTCTGAATCTGAACCCCAAGAAGACCGCAACCTATACCTGGTCGACTGATGGCGGAACGATCTCAGGCACCTCCAGCACAGCGAACATCGACACCAAGACCGCCGCGCCGGGAACCTATACGGCTAAGGGTCACGTCTCTGAGGGCACCAAGCCCGGCCAGATGGCGGATTGCACCGCTTCTTACACTGTGAAGGCCTTCGAGCCGCCAACCGTCTCCTGCTCGGCGAATCCGTCGACCGTGAGCCCTGGCGATTCCTCGACGATCACAGCGACTGGTGTTAGCCCGCAGAATCGTCCTCTGACCTACAGCTACAGCGCGTCCGCCGGTTCAGTGGCAGGCAACGCTTCCACTGGTACTCTCTCCACAGTTGGAGCTGCGCCGGGTACGATCACTGTTACTTGCAACGTCGTCGATGACAAGGGCCAGTCGGCTTCTTCCACGACAACTGTAACGGTTATGGCACCCCCGCCGCCGCCAGCACCCACCACTTCAAACCTCTGCTCCATCAACTTCGAGCGCGAGGCTCGTCGCCCGGCGCGAGTAGACAACGAAGCCAAGGCTTGCCTGGATGACATCTCCCTCAACTTGCAGCGCAGCTCGGATGCGAAGCTTGCACTCGTCGGCAACGCTGATGCGAAGGAGAAGACACCTCGGGGCAAACATGCCAAGGTAGCTGACCTTGCTGCAGCTCGTGCAGTCAACGCCAAGGATTACCTGGTAACCGAGAAGGGCATCGATGCATCGCGTGTATCGGTCTACACTGGCTCGACGGATGCAAAGACGGTCACCACGACGTTGATCCCCGCCGGCGCAACGCTCGACACGACAGGTATCACCCCTGTCGACGAGAGCGCAGTGAAGGTTCCCCACAAGGTAGCCCGGAAGCACACCAAGTAAGCTGTAGTCTCCTAATGCAACAAAGCACAGAGGCTGACTGGGTTGGTTCCCAGTCAGCCTTTGTGTTGAAGGAATAAGTTTTGCAGCAGATTCCAAGGACCATTGTTAGAACTGGACGGACTAAGTTGAATCGACGGTTTGGATTTTCCCTAGGTTTATTGAGTTTGTTTTTGTTGCTTTGCTCCGGTTTGGGGCATGCGGTAACCTGGCTGCCCTTTGGGCCAGATGGAGGAGACGCCCGCAGTTTTGCGTCAGATCCTCATGACCCGCAACATCTTTATCTCGGAGCTGTGAACGGTTGGATCTTCGAATCGCGCGATGGCGGCAAGGCATGGCGGCGACTGGCTCGGGTAGGGAAGCGTGATGACCTGGTGCTGGACAACATCGTTGTAGATGCCAAGAATGCGAGCCATATCATCGTCGGTGCCTGGGTGCTGGGAAGTAACGATGGCGGTTTATATGTAAGCAACGATGCTGGTCTGACCTGGACGAGTAATGCGGGAATGGCTGGACAGTCAGTTCGCTCGCTGACGGCCTCTTCTTCGGATCCAAAGACGATCGTCGCTGGAACCTTGAAGGGAGTTTACCGGTCTGTCGATGGTGGAACAAAGTGGCAGCTGATCAGTCCAGAGGGGAGTCATGAGCTCCATGAGGTAGAGTCGATTGCGATCGACCCCAACGACCCAAAGACTATCTATGCCGGAACATGGCATCTGCCTTGGAAATCACTCGACGGTGGTGAGAACTGGAGCAGTATCAAAGAGGGTGTTATCGAGGATTCAGACGTGTTCTCGATCATCGTCGATCCGACTAAGCCGAACGTTGTGTATGCGAGTGCCTGTTCAGGAATTTACAAGAGTGAGAATGCAGGCGGGAAGTTCAAGAAGATCCAGGGGATTCCTTCTACAGCGAGACGAACGCGTGTTTTGATGCAAGATCCCAAGCATCTAGAGACCGTTTATGCGGGGACTACGGAAGGTCTGTTTCGAAGCGACGACTCCGGAGTTAACTGGGTAAGGACGACTGGTCCGGAGGTGATCGTCAATGACGTCTATGTTGATCCCACGGACTCATCTCATGTGCTATTGGCAACCGACCGAGGTGGCGTGTTATTCAGTCGCGATCGAGGTAATTCGTTTATAAGCTCGAACGCGGGATTCTCTGCTCGTCAGATTACCTCGTACGTCGCTGATGCACAGCATCCTGCAACTGTCTATGTGGGAGTGGTGAATGACAAGGAGTGGGGTGGAGTCTTTGCGAGTGAGAATGGTGGGTTGAGCTGGGTGCAGGAGAGCTCGGGGCTCGGAGGGCGAGATGTCTTCAGCCTTGGGCAGGCTTCGGATGGGACGATTATCGCGGGAACTGGGCATGGATTCTACCGTCTGAATGGGGCTATGTGGAGCAGATCTGGAGATGGTCCAGCTGTTGCAGTTGCGCAGGGGAAGCAAGTGGGGAAGAAGGTTCGTCCTGCAGGGAGATCGCCTGTTGCTGCTGCGCGATTGAGTAAGCCTGATGGAACGATTGGTAGTAAGGGAGTGAAGACGCAGCCGTTCGATGGGAGCGTTTATGCGATCTCTCGAAGTGGAGATACGCTTTATGCTGCTACTTCTGAGGGCTTGATGGCCAGCGGAACAGCGGGCGAACGATGGGGACGAGTTGCTGGAGCGGATAAACAGGGGCTGTTGTTCGTCTCGGCGACGAAGCGGACGATTGTTGCTGGTGGTTTGAAGTCGGTTATTTTTTCGGTCGATGATGCAAAGACCTGGGCTGAGATGAAGCTTCCGGATACGTTGACCCAGGTGGCTGGCGTGGCCGCTGATAGTAGCGGCGCGGTTTGGGTTGGTGGGCGAGAGGGGCTCTTTGTTACGCGGGATGGCGGGGCGAGCTGGGAAGGTCTGAAGAATCTGCATATTCATGATGTGAACAGCGTCTTCTACGATGGGGCTTCGGAGCGGGTCGTGATTACGTCAGGCGGCGCGAATACGATTGTGTTTGCGGTCCATATACCAGATCGGTCGGTGAAGTTCTGGGACACGGGATGGAATCTGCGGTTTGCGCGTCCAGTTGGCGATCATATGATCGGTGCGACTTTGTTTGATGGGGTCGTTATTCAGCCTCAGATGGTCGATTCTGCGGAGATATCGGCGAAGTCCGATGTGTCGACGCGGAGCGCCAAGGAATAGAATAAGTGTATGAGTGTCCTCCCATTATCCCAACGTCCGCGCCATTCCTTCCAGACTGATGATGCTGCGCTGGAGCCTATCGCGGCGAAGGTGCAGAACGGCGAGCGACTGAGCTTCGAGGATGGCGTGTCGCTTTACCGGAGCGGCGATATCCTCGCGGTGGGTTGGCTGGCGAACTGGGTTCGCGAACGGATGCATGGGAATACTGCTTACTTCAATGTGAACCGTCACATTAACCCTACAAATGTCTGCATGGCGTCTTGCCGGCTTTGCGCCTTCGGGCGGAAGAAGGGCGAGGCTGGGACCTATACGATGGCTCTTGAAGAGGCCTGGGAGACTGCTGCTACGGGCTACTCCGAGGCGGTGACTGAGTTTCATATTGTGGGCGGGCTGCATCCGGATCTTCCTTTCGAATACTTTATGGATCTGGTACGCGGACTGAAGGTGCGGTTTCCGAAGGTGCATGTGAAGGCCTTCACCATGGTTGAGGTGGCGTTTCTGGCCAAGCGGGGCAAGATGACGATTGCCGAGGCGCTACAGCAGATGAAGGACGCGGGCGTCGACTCGTTACCGGGCGGCGGAGCGGAGATCTTCGCGGACCGTGTGCGGCACATTATCTGCGACCACAAGATCGATGGAAGCGAGTGGCTGGATACGGCTCGGACGGCGCACCAGATGGGGCTGCGGTCCAATGCCACCATGCTCTATGGGCATGTGGAGAACGACGAGGACCGGGTCGATCATCTGATGAAGCTACGTGCGGTGCAGGATGAGACGGGCGGATTCCAGACCTTTATTCCGCTGTCGTTCCATCCGGACAATACTGCGTTGGCGCACATCCCCAAGACGACCGGAATGATGGATATGCGGCAGATCGCGGTGGGCCGGTTGATGCTGGATAACTTTCCGCACATCAAGAGCTACTGGCAGATGGTCTCGCCGAAGATGGCGCAGATCTCGCTGCGGTTTGGAGCGGACGATATCGACGGCACGGTGATCGAGGAGAAGATCTATCACGATGCCGGTGCCACTACTCCGCAAGGGATGCGACGCTCGGATCTGGTACGGCTGATCACGGAGGCGGGGCGCGAGCCCTTTGAGCGGGATACGATGTATCGCGCCGTTACCCGGAGTGAGGACTCGTTTACCGTGGCGGTCTAGTTAGTCCACTAGTGCACCCCCTCCCCCCATTTCTGGGGCCAAGTGGTGGCAGGGATTTGGTTTATGGCGACTGAGCCTGCGTAAAATATTCATTCCACATTGGTTGTGTCCAAAAACGTCTGCTAGCGTCACTTACAGGAACTCCTTTCTGTTTAAATGAAAGAGCTCCAGCTTTTTATGCTGGAGCTTTTCTTGTTTGATCCTTACTTCTATCTTATGGCTTGGACCGAAACTAAAGTGCCACTGCTAAGTCGCAGTGGAGGTTGAGTTAGGTAGTTTTAGGGGTTGACATGCGATTTTGCTAAGGAAAATCGCGAAAAATAATTGCGAGGGATACCTGCAGGCGGATCTGCCGTGGAGATGGAGGGCGGTGTGGCTCTTGTACGAAGCTCTCTTCTGCGGATAGGTCGGCGTTCGATTCCGTAATTTGATGTGCTCTTAGGAAGAGCGACCAACGATCCTTTGGATAAGGACCTATGCGCTGTCTGCCTAGCAGGTTGACGCAGTTCTCCCAATCGACGACTACCAGATTCTCGAAGTTTCGATCCTTGGATGAGCTAGAGGCGATCGCACGAAGTTCGGCGGCGCAACTGATCTTCGGATCTATATTTTCGTAAGGCAGAGTCAACGTGGAAAGGTTATGTGTGACGAAAAACTCGCGTTGTCTTTCCATTCTCAAGAGAGCAAAGTCTTGAATTTTGATGAAATATTCGACGACTGGTTTTAGATCGTCTGGATAACCTGCTGGGTCGAGACTTTCTCTGAGGGTCTTTATTTTGCTTATGTTTATGTCGATGTTGTGAGTGTTTAGTTTGGCTTCTGGGCCGCATCCGACGTATGCGCGATCGGTCGGGATACACCGTCTGATGTCGATGGTTACAAAGAGATCGTTCTGAGGGCTTAGATATGGAGAGAGCCGCATCCATTTATTTAATTGCGTGCGCGTGGTTATGGCTCGATTGAAGGTCACGGTGTCCAATCCCCAGGGATAGGGATACTTGACGGTGACGATCTTTGTTGCGGCGAGAGATTGTGAGATTGCGAGGCATAGGAAGGAAGCTACACGCAGTATGTTCATGAGTTACCTTCCAGTTTGCTTTCTGCTATCGCCGTCGATCTTTTGATCCGTTCTATTATTGGTTGCCAGTACGTCTCTGAAGCGGTCAGGATGGGTTCGTTATGGGTGAACCCTTCCAGCACGATGAGCTCACCCCACTGGCCGCAGGCTTTGGCGATCTTTCGCGGCATCTCCAGTGGGAAGAGCCGGTCTCCATCGCTATGGATTACCCATACGGGGATTTGAACTTGTTCCATGTTGGCGACAGTGACCCAAACGTCCGGCAGCATGCGTGCGAGTCTACGGGGGAGGCCTGCGGCTGATGCTGCTTCACGGAATGAGTCGAATGCTTCGCACAAGAATAGTCCTGCGGGTGGCGGATGGAGTGCCGCTATGCCGTGTGCAGCGATGCCGCTGCCTAGGGAAAATCCCAATACAAATACGGGAGTCTGTGCCCCTACTTGGCGACGCAGTTCCGTGTAGGCAGTGACGAGATCTTCATCGCAGTGTTCTGCGCGTACGCGGCCTGAGCTCTTTCCGTAGCCCGAGTAGTTGAAGATGAGTGATCCGATGTCATGATCGCGAAGTAATGCCTGGACTGCGCTCCAGTGCTCTACGGTCTCTCCTATGCCGTGACAGAGCAGTACCGCAGGTGCTGCTTCGATGCCGGGCACGTATACGCATGATAGCTTTCGTGTTCCGCTGGTGATGAAGTATTCCTGTCGTGCGTCGTGTCTGCGCAACCCCCGCGTTATACCCCGCAGGCGGTCGCGAAGTATCAAGCCGCGACTGATGGCGGTCAACATCCATGAGAGAGATCGCAGCTTCCGCTGTTCTGTTGCCATCGCCGGCCCCCTGTATGAACTGTCGAAACGAAAAGAAGTTAGTGCGTTCTCGCCCCTGCATCATAGGCTGCTCTTCCGATGCGGGCGATTACTTTTTCCCGGGTGGCTTCCTCTGCAATTGAATCGGTTACAAATACGGCGATGGCGAGCTTTCGTCCGTCCGGTAGGGTTATTAGCCCGATGTCGTTCGTGGCGTGTGCGATGCCATTGTCTACGTCGGAGGTGCCGGCCTTGTGAGCCACGAACGTTCCTTCAGGAAGATCGCCTTCCAGACGTTTGGCTCGCATGGAGCCGTGCATCCAGCTTAGAAGCAGCTTTGTGTTTTCGGAGGTGAGCGGGGAGTTATCGCTCATCCTACGAAGGAGCTGGACGGCTGCCGCAGGCTCAAACCAGTTGCGATATTGCAGAGTAACGTCGTGATGCATCGCGTTTTCTCCATCCTGAAGATGAAAGCCGGCGATCCCAAGCGAGGAGATATAGGCGTTCACCATAGCGGGACCACCGACGAGACGAAGAAGGATGTCCGCTGCCACATTATCGCTCAGAGAGACCGACAGCCGTGTGAGTTCGCGTAGTGGAACATCGACGTCTGCTTCTGGATACTTCGTCTGCAAGGGGCTGTAGGCGTGTGGGAGGATTCGGTCCGTGGGAAGAAAGCGTACCTGTTGGTCCAATGAGAGCGTGCCCTGCTCGACACGATGCAGGACCAGGAGGGCCAGGGGCATCTTGAAGACCGACTGCATGGGAGGATGCGCGTGGGGATCCAGGTCGCAGTTCAGCGTTGAACCGGGTAAGGAGCACGCCACAGATACTTTGCCGTGTGCGCCCGCGGCGATCTTGCGGATCTGTTCCTGAAGAGAGTCGATAGAAGGAGTTTGTGCGGACAAGGCCGATGGGAGGATAGGGAAGAGAAGAGATGCGATTGCGCAAGCTTGCACAGCCTTCCATCGCGTGAGTTTACCTGGGCACATATAGCGATGGTAGCTGGGATGTTTTATTTGAACGCGCAGAGTACCGGTTGGGTTAATGGCATTCTTCGCGTCTATCTTTTCTTACTAAGTTTTCTTACCTGGTTTCGTACTTACTGAAGCTCCACGGCACGGACGCGCTCGAGAAGCGGATCCACGTTGTTCTTATCTACGAGCGAGACGCCGGTGTCGATGAATGCGGGGAAGGGAGCGAAGGGATCGAGGCCATAGTCTCCGGCTAGACGCACCGGATAGTGATGGATTTCATCGAGTGCTTTGAGGCCGAGAAAGCCCATGGTGTAGGGCTTCTGTGAGATGGTCGAATCGATGATGCCGTCCTTCACGAGCAATAGTGTGCCCACATCGAGATCCATAGCTATTAAGAGCCGGTCCTTCACCTTTAATCGCTTGAAGACTTCTCCTACATCTTTCGCGGAAGAGGACTCGAGGCAGACTATTGCATCTACCTTGTCGGCACCTGTTCTGGCGAGGTATTCGGTGGTCTTATCCATGGCGGTGCCGGTGTCGCCTTTCATATCGAAGACTTCAACGACCTTGATTCCAGGGTATCCGGCGAAGGTCTCCCTGTAGCCCTTCAAGCGCTCGTCCAGATTTGGCTGGCCTGGATTCGAGAAGAAGGCTACGTTGCCTTTCCCGTTTAGTTGTGCCGCGAGGCGATGGCCGCCTAGTCGTCCGGCCTCCAGATTATTTGTTCCGATAAAGTAGAGCCGCTTGCTTGCGGGTGAGTCTGAGTCGACTGTAATGACTGGAATTCCAGCGTCGATTGCGGCGTCTATCTCGGGCGCCATCAAGGCGGAGTTTGAGACGGAGACTATGATGCCTGTCGGCTTAAGGGCAACTACGGCACGGAACGCGGCGACTTCGCCTTGGGAGTCGAACTTTCCGGGGCCGCGCATCTCGGCTGTAACACCGTACTCGTCGCCGGCCTTCTGGAAGCCTGCAGCTACGGTCTTCCAGTAGCCTACGTCGGTGTTGGTCGAGACGAGATAGTACCGTTCTTTCTTACTGTGTTTTGTACATCCCGAAGTAAGTGGAAGTACCGCCATCAGAAGAGCAAAGAGAATTCGCTTTCTCAAAGTGACCATGTTTATTCTCCGACAACGATTGCCGTCCGAGGCATCACATAGGTTCTTCCCTAAGTCGGGCAGCGCCGCAGGCAATCTTCCTACGGGTGCCAGATCTTACTCCAATTGGATGACGTCTGAAAACATTCCTCTCATTAAAATCAACTTACGTCTCTTCTGATTCCTATGACCTAGAGGACGAGCTGTGATCTCTAGCTGTGTAGGAGGACACCTTGCGCACTTTCGCGAGAGACTGGTGTCGCCTTTACGCGGAACCATATCGCGTAAAGAGCTGGAAGGAAGACGAGGGTCAGCACGGTTCCTACCGCGGTTCCACCGATGAGGGTGTATGCGAGTGAGCCCCAGAAGACGGAGAAGGTGAGAGGGATGAAGGCCAGCACAGCAGCAAGCGCGGTGAGGATGACTGGGCGGGCACGTTGTACGGTTGCTTCGACTACAGCGTGGAAGCTATCGAGGCCTTCTTCCTGGTTGGTCTTGATCTGGCCGATGAGGATGAGCGTGTTTCGCATGAGAATGCCTGCGAGTGCGATCAAGCCAAGGATGGCGTTGAAGCCGAAGGGTTGATGGAAGATGATGAGGATCGGCACGGCTCCGGCGAGACCCAAGGGTGCTGTGAGGACGACCATCGCCATTGCGGAGAAGGAACGTACCTGCAGCATGATGACGATGAGGGTCAGGACGATCATGAGAGGGAAGACCGCGGCTAAGGCTACGTTTGCCTTGAGGGCCTCTTCGACTGGTCCGCCGGTCTCGATCTTGTAGCCCTCGGGCAGGTGGGCGATGATGGGCTGAATCGCCTTTTGGATTTCGGCGGAGACCTCGGGCGGCTGGAGAGATTCGTCGATGTCGCTTTGAAGCGTGATGGTCGGCAGGCGATCACGACGCTTCAAGATGGGGTCCTCGGACCTGACTTCGACGTGGCCGATCTGGCTGATGGGAATGAGGTGTCCATCGTGGGCGGTGAGGGTCATGTCGTTTAGCCTGGCGGGGTCGAGACGGTCTGAGCCGCCGCTGCGAGCGACGACGTCGACGGTGCGGATGTCCTCGCGAACCTGCGTGATGGGCACTCCGGTGAGGAGAAACTGGATCTGCTGTGCGGCGTCGTTGGAGGAGAGACCGATCAGTCTCAGGCGATCCTGATCCAGAACGAAGTGCATGGTTGGGGCGCGTTCGTCCCAGTCCTCGTTGGCCTGACGGGTGTGGGGGTTGGCGAGCATGATGGCTTTGACCTGATCCGCAATGGACCGGACTTTGGCGGTGTCCGGGCCCATGACGCGGAAGGCGATTGGCCAAGGTGAGTAGGGGCCGAAGACGAGTTGTGCTACACGCACGCGGGCTTCGGGGGCTAGTCCTTGTCCGATGCGCTGGCGAAGGCGCAGCTTCAGTTGATCGCGTTCTTTCTCGCTGGGCGTGAGGACGATGATCTTCGCGAAGTTGGGGTTGGGTAGCTCGGGGTTGTAGGCGAGGAAGAAGCGTGGCGCGCCTCGACCGATGTAGGCGCTTACGATCTTCGCTTCGGGTTGCTGCCTTATCCAGTTCTCGACTTTTGCGGAGCTGGCGTTGGTAGTCTCGATGCTTGTGCCTTGAGGGAGGGTTACTTCGACGAGGAGTTCGGGCCGGTCGGAGCTGGGGAAGAATTGTTGTTTGACGAGGGATACGCCGGCGATGGCTAGAAAGAAGACTCCTACTACGAGTCCTGCTACGAGGACCTTGCGGCGAACGGCCCATACCACCATGCTGCGAAGCTTGCGGTAGCCGGGGGTCGAGTAGATTGCGGCGTGTCCGCCGACGATGGGTTTGATGTTGGGGAGGAGCTTCACGCCGAGGTAGGGGGTAAAGGTGATTGCGACCAGCCAGGAGACCAGCAAGGCGAAGGCGACGATCCAGAAGATGTTGCCTGCGTATTCTCCGGCGCTCGAGTTTGCGAAGCCGACGGGCATGAGGCCGATTACGGTGACGAGTGTTCCGGCCAGCATGGGGGCTGCGGTGTGGCTCCAGGCGTAGCCGGCTGCCTGGATGCGGTCCCAGCCTTCTTCCATCTTTACGACCATGATCTCGATGGCGATGATGGCGTCGTCTACGAGCAGGCCGAGGCCTAGGATGAGTGCGCCGAGTGTGATGCGATCGAAGGCTCGACCGGTGGCCAGCATGATGATAAAGACGGCGGACAACGTGAGGGGAACAGCAGCAGCGACTACGAGGCCTACGCGCCATCCTAGGCTGATGAGGCTGACGACCATGACGACGGCGAGCGCGACGAAGAACTTGAGCATGAACTCGCCGACGGCCTCTTTGATGTTTACAGCCTGATCCGTGACTTTGGTGAAGGTGATGCCGGCAGGGAGGTCGGACTGGATCTTCTTTTGCTCTGCTTCGAGGGCCTTGCCTAACTCCAGACCGTTCCACTGCTCTTTCATGACGACGCCGAGCATCAGCGCGAGTTCGCCGTTGTGGCGGATGAGGAAGGTGGCGGGATCTTCATAGCCGCGCTTGACCTCGGCTACGTCGGATAGCTTTAACGTTCGTCCGCCAGAGACGATGGGGGTGTCGCGGATCTTTTGGAGGTCGTCGAAGGCGCCGTCCAGACGGATGAAGACTTGTTCGCCCTGGGTGTCGATGGAGCCTGCGGGGGTGACGGCGTTCTGCCGCACGAGGGAGTCGAAGATGTCGCGAGCGCCTACGCCTAGCGTTGCGAGACGTGCGTAGGAGAACTCGACGAAGATGCGCTCTGGGCGCTCGCCTAGGATGTCGACCTTTTTTACTCCGGGGACGTGCAGCACGCGCTGGCGCAGGGACTCGGCTTCTCTTGTGAGCAAGCGCGGGGGGAGGCCGTGGGCCTCTACGGAGAAGAGTGCGAATGTGACGTCGGAGTACTCGTCGTTGATGAAGGGGCCGAAGGCTCCCTGGGGGAGGTTGTGTGCTTCGTCGCCTAGTTTTTTGCGGGCCTGATAGAACTGTTCGGGAACTTCAATGGGAGGGGTCAGGTCTTTGAGGGTGACCGTCATCCATATAATTCCGGGACGTGTGAATGTCTCGACGCGGTCGTAGTAGCGTAGCTCCTGGACGCGCTTTTCGAGGGGCTCGGCGACGAGGTCCTGCATCTCCTGCGCGGTGGCTCCGGGCCACACTGCTGTAACGGTGAAGACTTTGACTGTAAATGTGGGGTCTTCGGCGCGGCCTAGCTTCAAGAAGGAGACGATGCCCGCGATGACGATGGCGAGGATCAAGAAGAGGGTTACTGCGCGCTCTCGGACTGCCAGGGCCGAGAGGTTCAGGAATGCGGACTCTGCGCGTGCGCGGATCTCAGGGCCTGAGAGGTGTTTGTCGCTCATCGGACTGCCGCCTTCTCTTCAGCGATACGAACTTGCTGACCGTTGCTGAGTAGGTGGGCTCCAAGCGCGACGATCTTTTCGCCGGGGAGCACGCCATCGCTGAGGGTTGCACTCTCTTCGCCGATGGAGAGTACGTGCACTGGGCGGAAGGAGATGGTGGAGGCGGGGTTGAGCACCCAGACGCCGGGGCCTGCTCCTCGGTCTGTAATAGCGGCGATCGGAACTTCGATCGGCTGAGAGGCTTCACCTCCACCGAGCCGGATGGTCACTGTCGCTCCGAGGGGGGCTTTGGCTGCAGCGCCTTCGAGGACGTAACGGGCCTCGAAGGTTCGCGTCTGTGGATCGGCTGCGTCGGAGAGTTGTCTTAGCCGAGCCGATGCGACGGGGGTGTCGGTGCCGTATAGATTTGCGTGAGCGATCGAGCCGAGGGCGGGGCGGATCGTCTCTGGAAGGTTGACGGCGGCCTCGCGTGGTCCGGAGTGCGCCAACTTCACGACTGTCTGGCCAGCGGTGACTACCTGTCCGGGCTCAGCGAGCGTCTCGACCACGATGCCGTCGGCGTCCGCGATGAGCAGGGAGTAGTCTCCTTCGTCTCTTGCTACCTGGGCCTGGGCTTCGACCGCGGAGAGTTGGGCCTGCGCTGCGTCCGCGGCTGCCTTTACTCCGTCGTATGCCGAGGCGGAGACGGCACCGGTGCTGACCAGACCGCGATAGCGTGCTTCATCTGCGGCTGCCTGAATCGCCCGCGCCTTTGCCGCTGCTACGTTTCCTGTCTGCGTCGTAATGGCGTGGGTGAAGTCTGTTACGTCGATGCGCATGAGCGGCTGGCCGGCTCGAACGGCCTGACCTGCATCTACAAAACGCTTCGTGATCTTGCCTGGGACGCGGAAGCCGAGATCGCTTTGAACCCGAGCCGAGACGACTCCGGTGAATGCCCGCTCACTGTGTGATGCGGATTCTACCGGTACTACGCGCACCAGTTCGGGCTGCGTCCGGGGGTCTTGTTCGTGCTTTTCGCAGCCTGTTAGCGCAAACGCCAGGCCAACGACAGCCAGCACGTCATAGATTGATATCCAGATCCTCATTGATTCAGCTCTCCCTTGGTGGCGCTGAGCTGAATTTATATAACAAGTAACGTATTTGTCAACTCGTCACTTATTACGGAGCTAGTGAGCGGAGAACTAGATTGGCGACAGCAATTGCATCCTGTTCTGAACGAACTCTATCCTGCTCCAAGAGCAACGGGTGGTAGAAAGGCTCCATGGTGAGACGGATTGCGTGGCAGACCTCTTCGAGAGGACTCTTCCGTTCAAACTCCCCGGTCTCGCGGCCTTTTAGGACGACCTTGCGGATGATATCCAGGAAGGCCTTGCCGTAATGATTGTGAGAGTTCCAGTTCTCTTCGAAGGACGCCGCAATGATGTCGTGTATCTTTCGATGCTCGAGGAAGACCTGGTTGCTTTTGAGCGCGGTACCCTTATAAATCAATCTCATACACTCAACAGGAGATTCGGTTTCAGAGATGATCCGCTCCAGTTCCGAGATGATTTCGGCTAGACCCATTGTGCATATGGTTTCGCCTATAGCTTGTTTGGAGTCGAAGAATTTGTAGATATAAGCACTCGACACGCCGATCGCCTTGGCCAGATCGCCTACGGTCGTCTTCTTGTATCCATAGTGGCGAAAGTGCTCCAGGGCGGCCTGTAGAATCTGATGCCGCCGCTCATGTTCCGCCGGGCCACGCTGGCCCGCAGTCGAGATCGTAATTGCCGGATCCGAGACCGTGTTTGTCATAAATAGATGATAGAGCAATCATCATACATTGACAACAAGTGACGATTATCAATACTATTTACTAATTATGACGAGTCAAGGTCCAATTGCATCCTGCGCTGCTTCCTCCCTGTCAGGCGACACGTTCCGTTCGAAGGAACGAAGAGCGCGAGTGGGCTCCTCGCTTTGGATGAGGTCCGTTTTGTTGCTTTCGCTTGGGGCTGTCGGCTGTACTGTGGGACCCAAATACCGGTCGCCGACCTCGCAATTGCAGCCGTTTCATAATGCTCCTTCGATCGAAGCGCGTACGGGGGTGCCACCCGCGCCGATGCTCGATAGCTGGTGGACGGGCTTCAATGATCCGGTGCTGACCAAGATCGTGCAACGGGCCCTGGATCAGAATCTGGATCTCGCGGCTTCGCTAAGCCGGGTCGAGTTGGCTCGTGCGGTTGCGCGTGAGGCGGGTGCACAACGCAAACCGACAGGTGCTCTGAATGCGCAGACGACATCGTTTCATCAATCGCTGGAGAGCCAGGTGGGGCGCTTCGTTGGCGGGCTCCCGGGATATGACCGCAACCAAAACTACTACGATCTTGGGGCGAGCGCGAGTTGGGAGACCGACCTTTTTGGTGGGCTGAAGCGCGGAGCCGAGGCTGCAACCGATGAGGCTCAAGCAGCGGAGGCTCTGCGCATGGGGACGCGCATCTCGGTTGTGGCGGAGGCTGCCGATGCTTATCTGCAGATTCGCGGAGCCCAGGCCAGGATCGCCTTTGCGAAGGAACAGATCGCTACAGATGAGCACCTGGTCAAGCTGGTTCAGCAGAGGAAGGATGCCGGCATCGCTTCTGACAGAGAGCTTGCGCAGGCGCAGGCGCTGTTGTCGCAGGCCATTGCGACGGTACCACTGCTTATGATCACGCTGGAGTCGGAGTTGAATCGGTTGGATGTTCTGATGGGGGCACAGCCGGGTACCTATGCTGCCGAACTGACTCCGGTGGTGGACATTCCAGTGGTTCCGGCTCTTACCGGATATGCCAATGCCTCCGATCTTTTGCGAAGGCGGCCAGACATTATTGCGGCGGAGCGCCGAGTGGCGGCGTCGAATGCCCGTATTGGGCAGGCTCTTGCCGAGTACTATCCCAAGATTTCACTCTCGGGTGTTCTGGGGTCCGAGAGTCTTGCACCGGGCCACCTGTTCCAAGGCCAGAGCTTCCAGCCGGCTGCTGTGGCGGGTTTGCGGTGGAGGTTATTCGATTTCGGAAGAGTGGATGCCGAGGTGAAGGAGACGCGTTTCGCCAATGCGGATGCTCTGCTGCAGTATCGCAACTCTGTTTTGCATGCGGCTGAAGATGTCGAAGATGCCTTCAGTGTTTTGGCTCAGTCTGAGGCTCGCCGTGACGAGATCGTTCGGGAGATCAGCGCTCTGCAACGGGTGAGGGATCGGTCGCAGGAGTCCTATCAGGCCGGAGTGATTGGACTGACCGATGTGCTGGATGCGGATCGTCAGTTGCTCGTGGCGAAAGACGATCTTGCGCTTACGCGTGAGGCTGCTGCGCGTGCCGCGGTCGGTTCGTTTCGTGCGTTGGGAGGCGGCTGGACTTTGTAGGTTCTCATGAGTGGTGCGTGATGCCAAGTGCTCTAAGCTGGATGGATGGCGCATCTCTTTCTTATAGGGCCGGGAGGGGTGGGTAAGAGTGCGGCGGGCCGGTTTGTTGCCTCTATGTTGGGTCGCGATTTTATCGATCTGGATGAGGAGTTCTGTGCACGCGTCGAACCGATTCGCAGCTACCTGGACCGCTATGGATACGCTGCGTATGTGCGGCGCAATGCGACATTGTTTGGTGAGTTATTGGAGATGCAAGAGGAGCCTGCCCTCTTCGTTCTGTCCTCGGGTTTCCTGGTCACCGATGTCGAACCCGAGGTGGTTGCCAGCAATCGTTTGAGGGTGAAAGAGGCGGGGACTTCGATCTTGTTGATGCCATCCCGCAGTTTCGAGGAGAGCATGAAGATCGTGCTGGAACGTCAGATGGGGCGGGGTCTGGGGCTGAATTATTTGTTGCAACAGGCTACGTTTGCGGCCCGCTTTGATGGGTATATGGAACTGGGAGATCTTCAGGTCTTCAGTTCCGAGGGGCCTTCCGAGGTGGCAAAGAGAATCGTGGATCGACTTTCGGCGCGGGTCTCGGAGGGGTAGTCTGCGTTCAGATTTCTCTTTCGAGATTTCGTCTTCTGTAGGCAGCTACTTTGTGGCGGTTGCCGCAGGTCGCCATGCTGCACCAACGGCGATGGTGGGATTTTGTCTGGTCGTAGAACCAGAGCACACAGGTCTCGTCCTCGCAGCGCTTCACTAGATCCATGTCTCCAGTGACAAGAAGGTCTGCGGCGATCTCCGCCAGGGGCGCGAGGATCTGCTCCGGTGTGGTCTGTTGGCGTACACGGGCTACCTTCAGAGAGCGTGACCGGTCCCAGACGAGTTGAGGATGGCTTTGCGCTTCGGTTAGGAAGGCGTTGATGGCTGTGAGGTCTCCGCGTTCGTCAGCTTTGTACTTTTGAAGCAGCCGGCGAAAGGTCTCGCGCAGGGTGCGCGCGGCGTTGAGCAGGGATGACGGCGGCGCGGGTGGGCGCGTTGCCGGCGGGGTGAGTTCGGCACGGACTAGCCAGTGCACGACGTCTGCGTCGGTCTGGAAGAGATCCACGAGCTTGCCGTTCACGTTGGGAAGGGTGTTCAAGAGATCGAGTGCCGGATGATCGGCGAGGAGAATGGGCTCTTGTTGTGTGGAGGGTTGTCGTTTATTTTGCATATTTCCAGTCCGGCGATCTTTTCTATTGTAACCGGAGATTCTGATATTGACAGGTGACTGTATCCGAGTAACCATAGAAATGGATTTCAAGGGTGTCGCATTCGTTGGCTAATATCAAGGAGATTTATGACTCGTCGAGACTTTTTATCACAGGGGGCGAGCTTAGTCGCGGCTTCGGCCGCAGTCCCTACAGTTCACGCAGAGCGGGGCAGCACTACTTCTGAGATTCCGCGCACGTCTGTTCATCGCGTGGAGGCGGACGGCGTAAGCGTCTTTTATCGAGAGGCGGGCGCGCCCGATGCGCCGGTTGTGCTTTTGTTGCATGGCTTCCCGACGTCTTCGTTTATGTATCGCGAACTCATTCCGCGATTGGCTGACCGCTACCGCGTGATTGCGCCGGATCTGCCGGGTTTTGGATTTACGGAGGTGCCGGAGAAGCGCGGCTATACTTACTCTTTCGATGCTTTGGCTCGGACGATTGGCGCCTTCACGGATGCACTCCAATTGAAACGCTATGCGCTTTATGTCTTCGACTATGGCGCTCCTACTGGCTTTCGGCTGGCGTTGGCGCATCCTGAACGGGTCTCGGCTATTGTTTCGCAAAATGGCAATGCGTACGAAGAGGGATTGGGGAATGCGTGGGCTCCGATTCGGCGGTACTGGCGAGAGCCGACAGCAGAGAATCGCGAGGCTGTTCGCAGGGAGCTTAGCGCTGAGGGGATTCGCACGCAGTATACGTATGGAGTGCCGAATCCTGCGGTTATTGCACCGGAGGGTTATACGCTGGATGCCGCGATGATCGCACGGCCGGGGAATATGGAGATTCAGTTGGATTTGTTTTTGGACTATGCCAATAACGTCAAGCTCTATCCTGTATTCCAGGAGTACTTCCGCAAAGCTAAGCCTCCGCTGCTGGCGATTTGGGGTAAGCACGATCCTTTCTTCATTCCTGCGGGGGCGGAGGCTTATCGAAGAGATATCCCGAATGCTCAGGTTCAATTTCTGGATACGGGACACTTTGCGACGGAGACGCATGTGGTGGAGATTGCGGCTGCTATGAAGCTGTTTCTTGCGGGGAAGCTTTAGTTTCGCGGCCTTTCCATCTCCAGAGGTTGTGCCCGCTGGGAATAAAATTTGAGAGGGCGGGTCTATTTCTCTAATGCAGGTTTTGCGTTGCATGCCGGATGAGTCGATCCGAGGATTGACTTATGTGAAGAGAGAGACACTGTGAAGATTGGTTTTTTGAGTATGCCTCTGACGGGGCATTTGAATCCCATGACGACGCTCGCGCGACGGTTGAAGGCGCGTGGGCACGAGGTAGTGTTTTTTGGGGTTCTGGATTGTGGACCGATCGTTCGGGCTGCGAAGCTGGATTTCGTCTCCTATTGCAAAGAAGAGTATCCGGTAGGATCTGTCGCGAAGCTGTTTGGTCCTGTGGCGAAGTTGCCGGGCCTGGAAGGGGTGCGGTATACCGCTTGGAACATTCTTCCTGGCATCGTTCGGGCGACGCTGAATAAGTTGCCCGAGAAGCTGGTAGAGACCGGTGTGGAGGCGCTGGTCCTTGATACTGTCTACCGTTTTACCGAGTTGATGCCGATTCGTCTGGGTATGCCTTACGCCCAAATTTGGAATATTCTTCATCTGGATCGTTCGGGCGCGACTCCACCGTATTACTTTAGTTGGCCGCATGAGACTACTCCGGAGGCCCTTGCCCGCAACATGGAGGGAGTTAAAGCGATGGGTGGTTTCTTTGGGCCGATGGCGGAGGTTGCGAAGGCCTATGCAGAGAAGGAAGGGCTTCAGATTGAATGGAGTAATCCGGCTGCGACGGTGTCCAAGGTGGCGGTGATTACCCAGACTCCACGGGAGTTCGATTTCAGCGGCGCTCCGTGGCCTCCCGCGTTTCATTACGCTGGTCCCTTTCATGATGAAGGAGGGCGAGAGGATGTCCCTTTTGCGTGGGAGAGGCTGACTGGTGAGACTCTGGTCTACGCTTCTCTGGGAACGCTGGTGAATGGCCTGGAACAGGTGTTTCGCACCATTCTCGAAGCGGTAAAGACGATTCCGGGGGTTCAGTTGGTGCTCTCGGCTGGCAGCGTTGTCGACCTCGATGAGCTGGGACCCGTTCCATCGAATGCGATTGTTGTCAGGAAGGCTCCTCAGATTGAGCTGCTGAAGCGTGCGGCTCTTTGTATCACGCATGCGGGGTTGAATACGGCGCTCGAATCTTTGGCGCAGGGGGTTCCCATGGTGGCGATGCCGATTGGATTCGACCAACCAGGTGTCGCCAGCCGCATTGCATATCATGGTGTGGGTGAGCTCGTGGAGGTGGAGGATCTGACGGTGGAAGGTCTCGCCGGGTTGATTCAGAAGGTGCTGAAGGATACGAGCTACCGCGACAAGGCGCGTGCCTTCCAGAAGGTGATTGCACAGACTCGCGGCCTGGACGTGGCTGTCGATGTGCTTGAACGGGAGCTCGAAAAGAGCCTGGCGGGACGCCCGGATACGAAGCGCGCTGAGCTTTCGCACTTTTGAGATTGCAGGTGGAAACGTGAGAGAGCCTCGCAGGAATGCGAGGTTTTTTCTTTTGAGATGGTGTTTTGATGTCAGCGTGCGAGCATGGAGAGAGATACTTGTGGCTCGAAGAGAGGGAGCGCCGGTGCTGGTGGAGATGAGCTATGGAGATTGTGCTGCGTGGTTATCGAGAGACTGATTTAGAGACTCTCTTCCAGATCGATGAGGCCTGCTTTGCTGCGGAGTTCCGGTTCGACCGGGAGTCTATGCGGCATTTTGTGGGGCATCGCAGAGCGGTCGTGGTGGTGGCGGAGGTCGAGAGTACAGGGGAGATCGTTGGATTTGTAATCGTGCATCTGGAGGGAAGCGGCCGGGCGATGGGGGGCTATGTGGTGACTCTGGATGTTAGTGAACAGTGGCGGCGGTCGGGGTTAGCTGGCAGATTGATGGGAGAGGCGGAGGAACAAGCACGAGAGAGTGGAGCGATCTGGATGGGGCTGCATGTGTTTGTCGAGAATGAGGGGGCGATCAGGTTCTACGAGCGGATTGGTTATGTGCGAGGAGAGCGGGTTGCGGGGTTCTACAGCGGGATTGCGGCGGGTGCGAAGAGAATGGATGCGTGGGTGTATCGGAAGTGGATTGGATAGCTGAGAGAACATGTAATCGTCTTTGTTCCATGTTCTCCTGGGTTTAGTGAGGGGCGAAGGAGCTCTCCGGGTACCATGTGGGGCGTTGGGGGTTGTTGGCTACCCGTGCGGCTAGTTGGCCGAGGATGTGGGTAAACTGCGCGGCGGCAACTTTGTCTATGGGCTGCTGGAGGTCGTCGGAGGGCTGGTGGTAGCGGGCCTTGACCCACTCGTTGAAGGTCTTCATCTCTGGGGAGTCGGGTGTCCAACCGAACTTGAAGGCGAGGGCGGGGATGCCCTGATTGACGAAGTTGACCTGGTCGGAGCGGATGAAACGGTTCTCGTCGGGCTGCTTGTCGAACTGGGGCTCGACGTCGTTGAGTTGGCAGATGGCGCGGGCGTCGTTGCCGAGGGTGGATTCGCCGAGGCCCTGGATCTCGAGGTAGCGGAGAGGGAAGAGCGGAAGGTACATGTCCATGTTGAGGTCGGCGACGATCTCGGATTTTTTTACGGTGGGCTTGGTGGCGAAGTATTGGGAGCCTAGTTCGCCTAACTCCTCACCGGTGAGGGCGATGAAGAGGATGGAGCGTTTGGGGCGCGGTCCGGCGGCGAGGAGTTTGGCGGCTTCGATGACGGAGGCTACGCCAGAGGCGTTGTCCATGGCACCGTTATAGATGGTGTCGCCGTCGACGGCGCGGCCGACTCCGAGGTGATCGAGGTGGGCGCTGATGACGATGTATTCGTGCTTGAGCTTGCGGTCGGAGCCTTCGAGCTCGCCGATGACGTTGGGTGGTGCGAGGTGGGCTAACTGCTGGACGGTGGTGGTGGCGTGGAGGTTGCCGTTGAAGGGGAAGATGGGAAGGGGTTTTCCCTGGTCGGCGAGGGCTTTGATTTCGGCGAAGGTGTGGCCGGAGGTGGCAAGGAGCTTTTCGGCTCCAGCGGCGGTGAGGGTGGCGTTGAGGCGAAGGCCAGGGAGGGTTTCCAAGCTGGGATCGGAGATGAGATAAGTGGGGCGTGGGCCGGGAGGTGTTGGAGCGGGAGGGTTGCGGGGTGGGGTGAAGGAGATTACGCCGATGGCTCCGGCGGCCTGCAGGGCCTTCCAACGTTGGCTGAGGACGCGGGAGTATGCGCGCAGAGGACCGAGGACGTTCGCAGGGCTGGCGTTGTAGAAGACAACTACCTTACCGTGAAGATCGAGGTTGGCGAGATTGTTGATGTGTTTGGCGGGGAGATCGAGGCCGTAGCCGATGAAGACCAAGGGTGCGTCGATGGGGCCACCGGGTGTGATGTGGGGGCTGAGGGTGATCTCTTTGGTGAGTTCCAGCGGCGTCTGGGTGGCGCCGATGCATAGGGCCACGGAGGATTTAGCGGGGTCGATGGTGGCTTGGTCGAGGGGGACGGGCTGGAGGTAGCCGCTGGATCCGGCTGGCAGGATGCCGATGGATTGGAACTGCTTTTGGACGTAGGCTACGGCGGCGTCGAAGCCGGGAGTGCCGGGCCGGCGGCCCTGAAGCTCGTCCGAGGCGAGGTACTGGACGTGGGCGAACCAGGCTTTGCCGGCGGCGTCCCAGTCGGGTGTAGGGGATTGGGCCAGGAGGTTGAGGGGCAGCAGTGCGGTGGCGATTGCCAGGCGTAGGGACAACTTCATCTTGCGAGCTCCGTGGGGCGCTTTGAGGATTGAGCTATGGTATCGCGTTGGCTGGACTTCGCGTTGGAGGGATGGCTGATAATCGGTTGCAGTGTGAAGGAGAGGCTTGGGGCTGAAGTTTGTAGGCAAAGATCCTACTCTCATCTCAAAGGCATGCAGGTAAGGAGAATGCCTAAACCATTTGAAAGGATTGACGGTCTGAGCAAACCGCAGGTCCTTCGACTGCGCCACTCGCGATGAGACTGCGAGTGGCTTCGCTCAGGATGACAAATTTTACGTAACAGCATTAGTTGCGATACGTTTCGTAGCTTTAATCCATCTACCAAAGAAGCGGACGGAGTGCTATTTTTTGCCGAAGACGTCGCCCATGCGGCGGATCTGGGCGCCTACGCCGCGGAGTTTTTCTTCGAAGCGCTCGTAGCCGCGGTCGAGGTGGTAGACGCGGTCGAGGATGGTCTCGCCGTCAGCGACCAGAGCCGCTAGAACGAGGGAAGCGGAGGCTCGTAGGTCTGAGCACATGACGGCGGCGGACTGAAGGGGAGTCTTGCCACGGATGGTGGCGGTGCGGCCGTTGACGGTGATGTTGGCGCCCATGCGGTTGAGTTCGCCGACGTGCATGAAGCGATTTTCGAAGATGTTTTCTGTGACGGTGGTGGTGCCTTCGGTCTGGGTGGCGAGGGCCATGAATTGGGCTTGCATGTCGGTGGGGAAGCCGGGGTACTCCTCGGTGGAGATGTCGGAGGCTTTGAGGTCGCCGCCGGAGCGGACGCGGATGTGGTCGGTGCCGACGTCGATCTTTACGCCGCACTGTTCGAGCTTGGCGATGAGTGCGCCGAGGTGTGAGGGGTCGCAGCAGTCGACGTTCAGGTCGCCGCCGGTGATGGCTCCGGCGAGGAGGAAGGTGCCAGCCTCGATGCGGTCGGGATTGATCTTATGGCGCGCTCCGTGGAGCTGGGGGACGCCGTGAACGCGGATGGTGCCGGTGCCTGCGCCCTCGATTTGAGCACCCATAGCGATGAGGAGGGCGGCGAGGTCTGTGACTTCGGGCTCGCGTGCGCAGTTCTCGAAGAGGGTTTCGCCTTCGGCGAGGGTGGCGGCCATGAGGAGGTCTTCGGTGCCGGTAACGGTGATCTTGTCGAAGACGATGTGAGCACCATGGAGGCGGTTGTTGCCGCTGTTGGGGCTGCGGGCTTCGAGGTAGCCGTGATCGTAGGAGACGGTGGCACCCATGGCTTCGAGGCCTTTGATATGGAGATCGATGGGGCGGTCTCCGATGGCGCAGCCGCCGGGCATGGCGACGCGGGCGACGCCGGTGCGGGCGATGAGGGGACCGAGGACGAG
The DNA here is from genome assembly GCF_018449545.1 of Granulicella sp. dw_53. GTDB lineage: Bacteria > Acidobacteriota > Terriglobia > Terriglobales > Acidobacteriaceae > Edaphobacter. Next base: position 197,792 of record NZ_JAAVUR010000008.1, read on the forward strand.
CGAGGAGGCTCGCATGGTTTTGACGATTTCGTACTTGGCGACGGGGTCGGAGAGGAGGGCGCACTTGATGCTGGTGCGATGCTGGGCGCGGCCGTAGCCGAGTTCAACCTCTGCTCCCATGCTGACGAGGAGCTTGCGCTCGGTCTCGATGTCGCGGACCTGAGGTATGTTTTCGAGGATTACTTCGTCCTCGGTGAGGATGGCGGCGGCCATGCAAGGGAGAGCGGAGTTTTTTGCTCCGGAGACTTTAATGGTGCCGAGAAGGGGGTTGCCGCCACGCACTACAAACTTATCCATCCGACTAGTTTACGGAGATTTTGCGTGGAAATGGGTGGCTGCGTGGGTACTGGGCCTGCAGATTCTTATTGACCGGGTTGAGCGGACAGGATTCGTGAAATGAACTTCGAGTTACCGCATTGATGGTAGATGACTGTATCAATGTGTTTTGTTGGCCATTCGGCTTGAACAGTAGCCGTTTCTAGTTCCCGTCCAGCGAATGGTCTTACAGCGGGAGGTCAGCCTGGTGCCAGTGATGATGAACGCAGAGTCCTTTGGCAGATGTTGCAGGATGGAAGCCCTTTGTCTGGCGCTTGATACGAAGAGTACGTTGGAGAGGGCGTCACTGGCGGTGGCCGATGGATCGATTATGGAGACTTGCAGTATTCCTTCGACTGGCTGCAGGGTATGGGGATTCATAATGTGGCAATAGAGATGGTGATTCTGAATGAAGTTTTTCTCAGAACAGTTGGCGGTCGAGATAGACGTATCGCGCAAGGTTACGGTGGAGAGGGTGTTTTGGTGGTCTCCGAGGGTGGGCACGCGAACCTTCCAACCTGACGTTCCGGGGGGTGCGCCCAATGCATAGATGGTGCTGCTTCCGGCTGAGAGTAGAGCGGCCTGAACATTGTCTGCGCGAAGGATTGCGACTGACCGCTCGATGGCGTAACCCTTACCGATGCCACCAGGATCGAGTTCGATTCCTGGAGACAGGAATCGGACTGTGCGGCGCTGTGGATCCAGTTGGACTTTTTCCCATCCGATTTCGTTGCTTACTTGTGTGAGCTCTTGCTGGGTTGGGCGGTGTCCGGATGCTCTGAAAAATCCCCACGCTTTCATCAGCTTGCCGACGGTGATGTCGAACGCTCCGTTTGATAGGGCACTCCACTCGAGAGAGGTCTGAAGGAATTCGAAGGTCTCGGGATCGGTTGTTACCTCGGAGCTATCTGCTTCCCGATTGATTCGAGAGAGTTCGCTGCTTTCCCGATAGTTGCTGAGTAACTGTTCCAGCCGGTCGATCTCTTCGAATACTGCCGCTGATTCTGCGTCGGCTTCGGTGGCCGATGATGCGTAGAGATATAAGGAGTAGGTCGTGCCCATCGCGGGATGACTGCTTGAGTAAAGTTGCAGTGGTTTGGTTGTGACGGTATGGGACTGCGGGGCCAGGTGTCTTATGTTCTGACAAAGTATTACAAGACAGATCATGGGCCAAAGCGGAGGCGCAATCTTCAGCATGGATGACCTTGTCCTTGTGCCGGGCTTTCCTCATTCTGGATGCGAAGTGGCTTCTATTCGGCGTTGATGTATGCCACTTCAGGTTTAACTTTTTGGGAGTTGAGGCACAGTTATCGTTCGTCCCTCGGTCATGGCTTGTTTCCCTACCACGCAAGCGATGGCCGATCCAAATCCTACCTCTGCGCTCGCGACTGGCTGGTGCTTATCGCGCACCGATTGAAAGAACGCTTGACAGGCCGTCAAGGTTGGATCATCGCCGGAGGGAAACTGCACACGTTCTCCTGGCCCACGGTACGGCATCTCCCAACTGGTCTTGTAGGACGCACCTGTTTTGACGCCGCGCTCGACGATATCGGTGTGTGATGACGCCGTTACCGTTTTTTGGGTAGGACGATAGAACGTGGCGTCCTGCAATGTGATTTGGGCGCTGCCTTCGGTTCCGTAGATCCAGATCTGATCGGCCATCATGGCGTTATCCGTAATGGAGCTGAAGAACATGCGGCGGCCTTTGGAGTAGCCGATGACTGCCTGCACATTGTCGCCAACGGTGCGGCCGTCATGATAGACGGCGATGCTAGTGGAGCCCATGATCGTCTCTGGTGTCTCCCCGAAGACCCAGTTGGCGATGTCGATTGCATGCGATCCAAGTTCCTCGAGCAGACCGCCGGAGGTTTCGTTGTACAGGCGCCAGTTGAAGAGGTGCTCAAGCTTTGGATCGTTGACTGGACGGCGCCAATCATCGGCTCGATGCCAGTAGGCATAGACATGGGTGGGAACACCGATGTCGCCCTGACGGACGCGCTTGATGGATTGCTGAATCCAAGATGCGTAACGCAACTGGTGACCTATTTGAAAGATCTGTCCGGTTCGTTTTACGGCGGCGACGACGTCGTTGCAATCCTGAACGGTGAAGCCGAGTGTCTTCTCGCCATAGACTGGCTTGCCTTTTTCGAGAGCCGCGATCGTGTATTCGGAGTGGAAGATAGGCGGTGTGGCGATCAGGATTACATCCAGATCTTTCCGCTCCAGAAGCTCGCGGTAGTCTTTGTAGGACATCACCTTCTTGCCTACAAGTTCATTTACTTCTGCGAAGCGTGGCTCGTACACGTCACATACGGCTGCCATTTCGACACCGGGTATCCGTAGCATCTGCCGCATGACCTCCCGGCCTCTACTGCCCGGACCGATAACACCCACGTTGATTCGATCATTGGCGGCGATGGGCTTCGGTTTTGTTTTGGCGGTCTGCGCGAGCAGAGGCTCGTTCGAGAGAAGCTTGCGGGAGAGCATGCTCAATGAAAGGCCTTGAAGTATATCTCTACGGTTCATGGTGTCCCCTCCGTGCCTGGGGTGGCGTCTGCTGAGGTGCGAGGTTGATGAAGTCGATTTAAAAGTTTCCGCTACGTACTTCGAAGTGAGTGGGTTTTCCTAACTTCTCTCCGCCATGGGTGGTCCAGTCGGCGATCCATGCGATCATCTGGTTCACGCTGACTGTGGGGTAGCCGAAGAGTTCAAATGATTTTTGCGCGTTGCTGAGGATGGCGTCTCCTGATTCGACTCCTTCGAAGCGAACATCGGTGTTGAAACGTTCCGCGAAGTTTCTGGCGATGCGCTGTACACTCATCAACTCCGGACCGGCTATGTTGATGATGAAGGGCGGAGATGAGGCGTACAGGAGCGATTGCAGACTCATCGCGGTCGCATCGGCTTGCCAGATGGTATTGAGGTGGCCCATGTGCAGCGATACTGGACGTCCTGCTAGTACGCGCTCTGCGATATCCAGGAGAACGCCGTAGCGAAGCTCTGTTGCATAGTTCAGGCGGACGATGGAGAGCGGAATATCATAGGTGCGGCTGAAGTACTCGAAGATTCGCTCGCGGCCCAGGCAGCTCATTGCATAGTCTCCGACGGGGTTTAATTCGTCGGTTTCGAGGGAGCCGCCGAGGTTGATCGAAGATAGCCCGTATATATTGCCCGTGGAGAAGGCCGCGATCCTGCTGTCGCGATATCTTTCGCTTACTAGTCCAGGCATGAAGGTATTCATCGCCCATGTTCGCGCCTCCTGATTCGTCGAACCGAACTTCATGCCGGCCATGAAGACTACGTTGGGAGCTTCGGGAAGGTCTACATAGGCCGTGCGATCCAGGAGATCGCAGGAGTGTGTTTCCACTCCCCAGGAGTGGAGTTGCGCTGGCAGGCTTGCGGAGGTGAAGCGTGAGATCCCGATGACGCGGCGTGAGATGCCGGCTAAGTCGGAGGCGCGTTTGGCCATCCGCGCAAGCGTCGGGCCCATCTTTCCTCCGACGCCCAAAATCACGATGTCGCCTTCCAGCTTGCCGAGGGCAGCAACGGTTTCCGGAGTTGGGAGACTTAAGAGATCTTCCAGCTCTTCTACATCGCTGATGTGCGTTGTTCTCACGTTTTCTTCTTTCAGTTCTTCCGTGTTTGAAGGTTCTATCTTCGAGGCGTCACGAATTTCAGTCTGGCGCGGTGGAAAGAGACGGAGGCACCCTGACGGTGTAGATTGCCGCTGCACCAAGGATGCCGCACGCGGCTATTATCTTCCAGGCGAGATCGTAGTTGTGATACGTGTCGAAGATCTTTCCGGCCATCCATGGGGCTACCCACTGACCGACCGAGTAACCCATAATGAGTAGAGCGAGGAGCTTTCCTAGAGAGCCCACGCCGAAACACTCTGCGGTAACGAGCGGGATGAGCATGTAGTCCGCACCCATGGCGAATCCGAAGGTTACCGCAAAGCTCCATGCGGCAAGGGGACGATCTGCGAGAAAGAGCAGAGGAATGGCCGCGCCAATTACGAGATAAAACAGCGCCATCGCGTTCTTCTTTACGAAGCGATCCGCGATGTAGCCGACAACTACACGTCCAGCCAGACTCGATGCCAGAAGCACGGAGAGAAAATGCGAGGCGGTGGTTCGTGAGTGGCCGTGGTCCTGCAGGAAGAGGATAAAGTGCTGGATGACGGTGTTGATGGCGCCGATGACCAGTGCGGAGCCGGCCAGAATGAACCAGAAGTTTGCTGTGCGGATCGCTTGACTTATGGTCATGGAGGAATCTGATGTCTTCTCTAGAGGTGGGGCGGAGGTGGCTATCGTCCCGTCTGGTAGAAGTCCCATGTCGGCGGGTGTTGATTCCGTGACGAAGAAGCCTACGGGGAAGAGTACTAGGAGAATCAAGGTTCCAGCGGCTTCGAGTGCGTATCTCCAGCCGAACGTATGGATCAGGAAGTTTGCAGCAGGCGGAGCGAATACACCGCCGAGTCCAAGTCCCAGATAGGCGTATCCCATTGCGCGTCCTCGGCGCAGACGAAACCACTGTGAGATAAGGACCTGGTTTGCGATTGGCCCGGCGAAGACGTATCCCAGGACCTCGAACAGGCAAAGGATTTCGTACTGCCAGAACTTATTCATGAATCCCATGAAGATGAGCGGGAGCCCAATGAAGGCAACGCCAAGGAGGATAACTCGGCGAGCTCCACTCCGGTCGATGAGCAAGCCGGCGAGATAGCCAAATGGCAACCCAACGATGATGAAACCAAGCAGGAAGCCTTGTGTGACTTGCGCTCGGGTGAATCCGAGCGACTCTACCAAGGCGGGATAGAAGACGGGAAATCCATAGTAGATGACTCCTGTGCTGCAGAACAGATTGAGGAAGGCCGCGGCGACAATCCACCATCCGTAGAAGATTCGTGGAGCGGGTTCAGATAAGGTATCGTGTGGAGCGGTTCTTATCATCTCCAACTCCTTTGGTTCGGACGCATGCTTTGACTTAGGCCGCCCACTTCGAGCTTTAGCCGTAGGTCTTCAGAATGAGGCGTTCAAGAAATTTCTTAGACCTAAGGATGTCGGTTCTGCGCTCTGCTTCGTTTCCGACCTCGCGTTCGATCATCATGGAGCCCTTGTAGTTGATCCTCTTCAGAGCCTCAAAGACGCGTGGGAAGTCGACCTTCCCCTCACCGATCGGGGTCTCTGCACCCAGATGTTTCGGATTGGTCGGAAACTTCCCGTCTTTAGCATGGATCCCTCGCACTCGATCACCAAAGACGTCCATTGCATCGACGGGATTTCCCTTGCCGTAGAGAATGAGGTTGGCAAGATCCAGATTGACGAATACGTTGCCAAGGTTCACATCGTCGATCATTCGGACTAAGGTGATGGGGGTCTCCTGTCCCGTTTCGCAAAGCAATACTACGCCTCTTTGCTTGCAATGGCTGGCTACTTCTTTCACTGCTTCGACGGCCTGTGGATATAGGGGGTCGTTTGGATCTTCGGGGATGAAGCCGCAGTGGGTGTGGATTGCGGGAATGCCGGCGAGGCTTGCGACGTCGGCTGCAATCTTCAAGGCTTGTATGCGGACGGCGCGTGTGTCCGGGGGAACCACTCCAATCGTAAGTGGCCCCTGGTAGAAGTCGAAGATGCGGCGGCCGGGGTTGTGTTCGCTGATGGAGGTTGCTTCTACTGCGTATTTTTTGAGTGCGGCGAGTAGCGGAGCGACTATGTCGGTCGATAGATGCTCGAAGCCAATTTGACAGGTGCGAAGGCCAAGTTCCCGTACGTCTTTGATTACGGAATCCGCAGTCTGATCGTCGTTTACCCACGCTACCTTTCCCAAGTGGATTGGAGATGCCACGTCGGCTGGGGATCCCAACGCGGGCTGTCCTAGCGCTGGTCCAATCGCTCCCGCCGCAAATGTCGTGCCGGCGAGTTGCATGAAGCTTCGGCGGTCGAGTCGATCGGACATCGTGATCTCCGGCAAGCCAGGATAGGAACCAACTACTATGGCGCGAGCCATTTATCTAAATGCTGCTGTACAAAGCTGTCGTCGTTGAGATGTGGATAGGCCTCGTAGACTCTATCGATCTCTTCCTTCTGACCTTTTCCCAAGGTCTCGTTGGGATCGAGGCACCAGATTCCTTCCAAGAGGCCCTGACGTCGCAGCACTTCGTGCAAGCCGGCGATGCAGCCAGCAAATCCATTTGCAACATCGAAGAACGCCGCGTTGGTATCGGTTACTTCGACACTCTTCTGGAGGAAGTTATGGTGAATGCCATCGGTGCTGTGGACGAGTTCCTGGCACTCATGGAAGAGGTGGACTGCCGTATGCGTCCAGACAGACCAATGCCCGAGAAGGCCACCCTTCATGCGAAGCTGCTGCCTTTTGCCTTGGACTAGAAATGAATATGGGGTGACCAGATCCATGAGAATGTTGTCGTCGTTGCCGGTGTAGATAGTGATATTTCGGCCGGACTCGCAGACAGCACGCATGACATCCAGGGTCTGGTAGCGATTGAAAGGAGCGATTTTGATGGCGACTACGTTATCGATCTCGGCGAATTTACGCCAGAATGTCGATGAGAGGACCTGACCTCCGACGGAGGGCTGCAGGTAGAAGCCAGTTACTGGGATGATCTGAGCTACGCTGCGGCAATGGTTTACTAAGGCTGCCTCGTCCCGGTCTTTTAGAGCAGCCAAGCTTAAGAGGCCGGAGTGATAACCGAGATCTGCGAGAAGACCGGCCTCGCGGACTGCTTGGTTCGTGTCCCCGCAGATCCCACCGATGCGGAGCAAAGGGTCAATCCGAAGTAGATCGGCTCGGTTCATCTCTTCTGCGGCGAGTGACAGAACTGGCTCGAAGAGTCCTATGTGGGGATCTCGAATACTGAATTGAGTTGTATGTACTCCGACGGCTATGCCGTCTACTCCTGCGGCAACGTAGTAGCGAGTTAGAGCTCGTTGACGCCGTTCGTCAAGACGACGTGCGGCAGTCAATGCAAGTGGGTGAGCCGGAATCGCAGCGCCTCTTGTGAGTATTTCGCTGATCTTCGGATCCATTGTTCGGCTCATTCCCATCCCTCTTCCGAACCTATCTGCGACGTAAATGCCTTAGAGTTCGCAGGACCCAGTGGTGACGATTCACGAGCACGAACGTGCGTGTAATTGGGTATGACTAGCAGTCATTGGTCGTGAGAGGGATAAGTTGAAGGATCTCTCCGACGGCGCATAGAAGCGCCTTCTTTGCGGTATCCGAGATGCACATCCGGTTCTATGCCGCTTGGATACACTCAACGATTTGCAATCCATAAACGGTCCGACCGTAACTCATCTACCAGGGTAGAAATCAAACAATATTTATCGAGAAGACTATAGCATAGATAAAGTATGATGCTCAGACGCGAATGGTATAGCTGCTGCCGGCTTTGGGTGTGGCCTGCAACTTACGCTTGTCCTAAAGTTCGCGGCGAAGACGCGAATAGGTTCGTAACGCCCCTCCGACTTACTTCTGAACTGATGACAATCGCCTGCAGAGTGATCCGTTTTGGATCCTATGGTCCGCCCTGCCGATACAGCGAATCTACTTAGCGTTCCGTCGCCAATAGGAGGACGCGCGAGTGCGAAGGATGTTGTCCCTCTGTAGCTGCTCTCTGCAGATTCTGAAGCGCAAGACCTCGATTTCGAGATTCAGTGCTTTCCGTTTGGAATATTTTGCGTATTGCCTTGTTATTCAAGAAAACACAGAGCTCTAACTTCATACCTTTCAAGGGAGATCCATGAAATGCCTCTCATGGTGAATGGCAAGACCCGAGATCAGCGGCTTGAAGAGCGCCATTTCTCAGGAACAACGACGAAGCAGGACCAACTCAATTGGAAGAATAACAACAATACGGCCGAACTTTCCGACAACGGTTTACGCAAACAAGCATACAGAACGAAGTCAAAATATATGAACATACACTATCCAATACTGATCTTTTCTCTTTACTCTCTTACTGCAGCCGCGCAGAGTTGCAGCAATGGCCTCCGTATTGAAGGTGTGGTTACCGACCCTGGCAATCTGGTAATACAAGGGGCGCAGGTCAAAGCTGCCAGCGGCCCGACCGCTGTTACCGATTCAGAAGGTCATTTCGTCCTGCCCTGTGTTACGCCGCCGTCGGCTGAGATCAGTATCGAGGCTCCAGGCTTTGCCCCAAAGACGGAAAGTGCGCCGATTTCTCCGAACGGTCGATTGAGCATGCGGATTCAGCTTGCTCTCTCTGAGGTTGAAACGGTTATCCAGGTTGGGGATGAGCCAGCACCAATGGAAGGGGGAGAGGGGCCAGGCTCTCGAACCCTGAATACAAAAGACATTGAGCGGTTGGCCAACGATCCCGACGATCTGATTCGAGAGCTCCAAGCACTTGCAGCGACAACGGGAGGTGCACCGAGCTCGACCGCAATCACGGTAGATGGTTTCGAGAACACCAGCGCTCTGCCCCCGAAAGATTCCATTGCCTTCATTCGGATCAATCCGGATCTCTTCTCGTCGGAGTATCAATGGCCTCCTTTCGCTAGTGGCGGTCACGTTGATGTTGTAACTAAGGTCGGAGGGGGTTCTCTGCATGGATCTCTATTTTTTACCGATAGCGATGGAAGCTTTAACGCCACCAATCCCTTCTCTTCAACGTCGACTCCAGCAGGCAAGCGCCGGTATGGCTTCACTGTGGGTGGCCCCATCGTTCCCAAGAAGATTGGTTTCAATCTGGCGTTCGAGAAGCGCGATATTGATGAATTCAATGTTGTAAACGCCATTACGCTCGATGGTAATAACAATCAGGAAGCCTTGCATCAGACAGTTTCAGCACCACAGCGGTTATGGGTTGCCTCGGCGCGCGGAGACATGGAAGTTAGCGCCAGCGATTCCGCGACAGCGTCGTTTGCGGCGAATGTCAACGATCTCGATAATCAGGGGGTTGGTGGGTTGACACTCGCTGAGGCTGGATACACCAATCACGTTAGCGAATATACCCTCCAACTTAAGAATACGCAGACTTTCGGTCCAAATCTCGTTCATGAAACTCGTCTTGGATTTACATGGAAGGATACGGTCCAGACTCCACTTTCGACGGCGCCTCAACTGCAGGTAGCTGGTTTCTTCGTTGGTGGTGGTTTCACGGGGCAGCAGCTCAATAATCGCGACCGCAGTCTTGAGGTCAACGACGATATTCTTTATGTGCGCGGCAAGCATTCGCTGAAGATCGGTGCGAAGGCACTTGGTTATTTTGTTCACGACTTCGATCCGGATACTTTCAATGGAGCCTTCGTCTTTGGAGGCGGTAGTGCTCCTGTGCTGGATACTAATGGACAGCCACTTTCGCAGGCCACGAATATCAATGCTCTGGAGCAGTATCGACGAGCCCGTCTCAACCTGGCGGGTGGTGTGCCAACCACCTTTCAGATTACATCGGGTACTGCGCTTGTGAACTATACGCAATGGCAGACCGGACTCTATGCGCAGGACACCATTAAGCTCCGTTCTAACGTGACTCTCTCTGCTGGCATCCGTTCTCAGCTTCAAACCTCCCCCGCCAGCTTTCTCAACCTGGAACCGCGAATCGGCGTGGCGTGGGCCCTTGGTAAGAAGAGTTCCACAGTGCTTCACGCTCGTGCGGGTCTCTTCAACGACTTTAATAATCGGAGTACATCGACAGAGGCGTTCCGCTTGAATGGTATTCGTCAGCGTCAGGCCCTGGTCTATTCGCCTTCCTTTATCGCACCGCTTACTCCAGTACCTGGGTCGTTCCAGGTAAGCACTGTGCGTGCACTTCCACATTCGTTGAGCGAAGCCACTCTAAGCGTATTCAATCTCAGCGTCGAGCAGTCCTTGTCTCATGGGTGGAGCATGTCCGTCGGTTTCATATATGGGGTGGCATGGAATGGAGTTCGTGTACGCAATATCAATGCCCCCATTGTCGCAAGCAGCAATAACACCGTGCCGGATCCCACCGCAGTCCTATTTGCACCTCGTCCCCTTGCTCCCAATATGAACATTCTCCAGTTCCAAAATACCGGTCATCTTGCTGGTAATGTGGTCAGGGCCGGTATTAGCCAGAATAGCTTCAAGCGTGCAAGCATCAATGTGAGCTATGTACATACGAGCGTATCGGGAAACTACGGAAATGACCTCGATGTCCCTCAGTCCTCGTATACCGATCATGGCGAGTCCGGGAAAGCCTCATGGGTGGTAAAGAATCGCATGACTCTCACCGGCAATCTGACCCTTCCTCGCAAGGTAGAGTTGTCGTCAGTAATGGATGCCGAATCCGGTAGTCCATTCAATCTGACGACGGGGACAGATGCAAATGGCGACGGCACCTTTAATGACCGTCCTTCTTATGCCACCGTGCCAGGGAACGGGGTCTTTGCTACTCGCTTTGGGCTGCTCAGCACCAATGCCATCAATGGCAATGTCCCCAAAAATCTCGGAACCTTGCCAACGACTATTCACCTTGATTTGAGTGTGAGTCGCACTTTCAACCTCAATAGAGGGCCGGATCATCAACGAACTCTGACCCTCAACGTACGGAGCGCCAATCTGCTGAACCATACAAACGTTACTGCGGTTGGTACGGTCGTCTCATCTCCGACCTTCGCGCAGTCTCTTGCCGCGGAGGCCGCACGTCGAATCGAACTCGGAGCACGAGTCAACTTCTAACCTCCCAGATTGGGGAAGGGAAGAACATTACTACGGAGCACAACCGGAGCTTCTTCGACAGCTATGGTGCCAGCTCTACCTGCGAAGCTTGCGTCGTTGTTACGCATATGGGTTCTACCTGCCGACGACTTGAGTCTCCATTACCTGTACCGGGCCGATCAAACCAGAAGGGAGAAGCTTGGAGTTCGCCTTGTAAGGGTTGCGGGTGGTGAAGGTGTACTTTGTGGTGGCGTTTGGCTGTGCATCTCCGATGAGGCGGTTGACCCATAGATTGGCGACGGTGATCTCTATATGGTTGTCTCCCGGCTTGAGCGCACTGGTGACGTCGACGCGGAAGGGCTTCTTCCACACGATGCCTAGTGGCTTTCCGTTTATCTTGACTTCGGCGAGGTTCGCTACGTCGCCGAGATCAAGCCAGAGCAGCGCGTCATGCTTGAACCATGTGACGGGGGCATTAATAGTTCTGATGTAGGTGGCATGGCCGGAGAAGTATCGGATGCCTGTGTCGCCGTTCTCGCTGAGCGAGGCAAGCGTCGACACGGTGGTTGTAGCCGGTGCCCCGCGGTTAGGCTCGAAGGAGATCTTCCATGGACCTTTGACGGGAGCGAGTGTGACGTCGTGCTTCGCAGGTAGAGTAAGCGATGGTGCCGATGCAGGTTTGCGGAAGACGACGAAGGTCGTGCCGTAGGCGTCGAGCGGGAGAGGCACGGTAGTCCGGCCGTCTTCAATTCGGTAGCTGATGGGCTCGATCTGGCCGGTATCGGCGTGCCATATCTCAGGGATCTTGCCGGTGACGCGGAAGGTGGCCTCGATCTGTTCGGGGCGGTCGTTGCGGTTGTCGAGGAAGTAGAGATCTCCGTCCTCGAGGTGGCGATGGACGAAGAGAACTTTGGTATCAGCTGCGGGCTTGGTGTACTCGAAGTCAGGCCTGGCCCGTAAGTCTTCGAGCAAGATCGAGAGTTTCTCCTGGCTGAAGACCTGCAGCTTGACGCGACCGCGTGAGTTCCAGAGCTGGTCGCCTACGGTCTTGTACTCTTTGGCGTCGTCTCCGAGGCTAGGGTCGGCGGTGGGGCGGGCGCCGTAGATGGTGGCACCTGCGACGGCGAGTTCGTGCAGCTTCCGCAGCACTGGCAACGACATGTGCGTCGCGTAGGGATCGAGCACGAGGACGCGGTAGGTCATGCCGCTGGGAGTGATTAGATTGTGGTCTTTGACGGAGAGTTTGTTGATGAGTGCGTCGGCGTTGATGTAGTCGAAGTTGTAGCCAGAGGGGACGTCGGGTGCGTGGTCGTTGAAGATGGCGGTGAGGTTGGAGTCTTCCCCGTAGAAGTAGGCTACGTCAGCAACGAAGCGGCCTTGCTGTAGCAGATAGGAGTTACGCGCGAGGTAGTTAATCCAAGGTGTGGCCTGCTCGGCCCAGATCTCGTTACGGTTGAACCACTGGCCGAAGGGGCCAAGGGCGAGGCCGGGGGCTTTGCCGACGAGCGGTTGATGCGCGGACTCGTGGATGACGAAGCGGTTGAGGCCGCTGGCGAGTTCCAGGTCGGCAGTGGGTTTGAGCATGGCGGGCGACCAAGCCCAAGGGCCGGCGGAGCTGGTGAGAGATTCGGCGGCGGCGAGGTTCTGCCCGTAGATGTGGGCGACCGAGGCGGACTCACGGATGTCGGCCTGGGACCCGAACTGCTCGCCGGGGCGGGTCCACATGGCGGCCATGGGAATGTCGGTGTAGCGCTTCATCTCCATGCCGTCGCCGATGGTGGCGCGGCGATCTTCGTGCGATTCACCGTAGACCTTCAAGCCGCGTGAGTGGAGGAGCTCGGCGATGGTGCCGTAATGATTCTCTGCGACGAGCTCGGCGATGGTCTTGCGGAAGTCCCAGAGGAAGCGGTCACTGTCTGCCGCGCTACCGACGATCTGTCCGGTGAGAACGGGAAGATATGGCGTGGCGCTGTAGCCGCGACGCTTCTGGAACTCGGCGAGCATATCGTCGGTCCAGTTTTGCGTGCCAGCTTCCCAGCTATCGGTGATGACGTAGCGCACGCCCTCGGTCCCCATCAGACCACCGGTGGCGTCCTTGTAGTTATCGAGGTACTTGTTCATGTACGAGGCGACGTAGGTCTTGTTGAGCTTGTCGACTTCGGGTCCGGTTGCCTCGGGTGGCGCGGGATGGTTTGTAATTCCGGTGAGCGAATAGCCCATGCGCACGATGGTCCACTTGCCAGAGGGCGGATCCCAGGTAAGCGAACCGTCAGGCTGCATCTTCGAAGTGAGATCGACGACGGACTTGGGATCGACGGCGGAAGCAGGGGAGACATCGCCAGTGGCGAAGCTATAGAGATCGGGCGGAGCGGCGAAGGCGGCCTTGTCTTCGAAGCGATTGACGCGTGCACCGGAGTGAACGGAGAACTCGGCGACCATGACAGGGGGTGACGATGTAGGACCTTTGACGCCGAGGTCGGTGAGGTCGAGATCATCGGGACCGAGACCACTGGAGACCTTGGGGGCGAAGGTGACTCGGATGGCGCGAAGAGTTTTGGTAGGGAAGGTGAGGGTGTGCTGGACGGCACCGAAGGTGGGGACGCGAACCAGCGGACTAAAGGTCGTGCCATCTTCGCTGCCTTCGATCATGGGCCCGTCGTTGGTCTCAGGGATGAACATCCCGAGCGGGTTGCGAGGGCCGCCTAGGGCGAAGGTGACGGACTGGATAGTCTGCGGCATGGGGAAGCTTAGCTGGATCCAGGCGGGTTCGGTTGTGGGCGCCGTGATGGAGGCGCTGGTCATGAGATCGTTATCCCACAGCGCGGCAGAGTCGACAGCTCCGGAGGTGGTGGTGACGGTGGGCTTTAGCGCGGCTGGGGGTTTGTCATCAGTGGCCTGTTTGTAAGCGATGACGACGGAGTCCTTATAGAAGTCGGGGACTGAGGGAGGGTGTGCGCCTGCTCCGCCCATGTTGCCCATGGGGTCCTGCGAGGCGAGGGTTTGGAAGGGACCTGTGACGCTGGGAGGCTTGGGAAGGATGCCGCTGAAGTGCTTGCCGCCCTCTACAGTAGTCTCGCTCCAGACGTATTTCTTCATGGCCTGCTCGGGAGTGACCCAGGGACCGCCAGTCTCAGACCATCCAGGAGAGCCGGCGATGGCCATCTCAAAGCCGAGAGACTTACCCTTCTCGATGGCGAAGCGAAAGGCCTCCTTCCAGCCGGGATCCATATAGACGAGACGGTTGTCGACGACCTTGGGTGTGTTAAGGGCAGCGTCAAAGTTCTGAAATCCGCCGAGTCCAGCGCGCTTCATCCAATCGAGATCGAGACCGATGCCTTCTTTGGTGATGTTGCCGTTCATCCAGTGCCACCAGACGCGCGGCCGAGCGGCTTCGGGCGGATTCAGAAAGTTCTTCTCGAGTGGGTCAGAGGTACTTTGGGCAATAAGGTTCGAGAGGCCGAAGGTCCAGATTAAGGAGATGACGCAGATGGTATTACGGGCAGTGTTCGAGCGCATTGTTTCCCCCGGAGCAGTTGCTTCAGCCAAAAATGTGACGTCTCAATTTGAGGGGGAATTGTAACAGTTGTTGCGCGCTACACGGTATCTACCTCTTTTAGAGGAGATGACTTCACCATGGAAGGTGACCGAATGTTTGCGGCCGCGGATGGTGGTTTAGAACACTCATCCGCGGGTTGAGTTGAGGCTAGAAATAGACCTTGGCGGCAAGTTGGATGACGCGGGGTCCGCCAGGGCCGGTTGGGTTATAGGACGCTGTGGGTTGACCCCAATTGGTGTCCTTCGCGATGGAGAGTGGAGTGAAGGTGCCGGTGGAGTTGTTGTAGGACGGTAGTGTGATGTTAGCGCCATAGTCGCGTGTCAAAAAATTGGGGTGGTTGAGGATGTTGAAGAATTCTCCGCGGAGCTGAATGGAGCGCCCCTTCTCCTTGCTGCCGAACGGGAAGTTCTTGAAGATGGACGAGTCCCACGTCACCAATGCGCCCTGACGAAGGCTGCCGGGTGCGCCGAGATTGGGCTGGCCGATGGTCGGCAGGAGCAGGTTGCCGTTGTGGTCAACGCCGACGAAGGCGGGTGGTGTCTTGCTGTACTGAGATCCACCGGTCAACTGGTTGGCTGGGGAGAAGAGGGCGTTGCGGACTGGTACCCCACTCTGCATGCTGGCGAGCCCGGAGAGTTGGTAGTTGTCGGTAAGGTAGCCCACCCAGGATGGGCCGTGGAATCGCTGGTTGAGGTTGGGCAGGTCGTAGACGTAGTTGATAGCTGCGATGTGGCGGCGATCGTAGCTAGCGACTCCGTAGCTGTACTTGCGGGGATCGAAGGGATCGACGAAGGTTTCGTCAGCGCTCGAGGTAGTTAGGGTCTTGGACCAAGTGTAGACGCCGCCGAAGGTGAGGCCGTTTGAGAAGCGCCGCTGCACAGAGGTCTGGAGAGAGTTATAGCTGGAGGTACCGTCGAACTTGTAGTACTCCATCTGGCCGTAGCCCTTGTAGGGAGAGAGGAAGTTCTGCTGATAGGCATACTGTCCGGAGAACGAATATCCTGCGGCAGCATATTCTGGTGGAAGATTGGGTTCGACGGCGGGCACGACGCCGCCGGCGAAGTTAGCGGGATTCTGGGCGGCGCGGGTAAAGGTGGTGCCGTAGGGAATGGTATTGATGTCGCGCGCGGTGACCTGGTGACGGTTGACATTGCCGACGTAGGCGACATCGAGGGTGATGCCACTACCGACTTCGCGCTGAATGCCCAAGGAGTAGCTGTAAGTGACGGGCACCTGTCCGGAGATGTCGGCACCGTAGATTCCACTGAGGACGCCGGAGTTGGATTGAGCCGCAGAGGCGATGCCGGCGATGGTCCCGTTGGAGATAGTAGGAGTGGTAACGAGCGCTGGGTTGCCGAAGACGGTGTTGAAGACGAGGTTGCCCTGTTCGCGATCGTGTGAGGTGCCGAAGCCGCCGCGGAGGACGCTTTTGTGATCGCCGTAGGGGTCGAACGAGAAACCGAAGCGCGCTTCGGGCATGATGCCGTTGCTGTTCCAACCACCCCTAGGGAGAGTTCCGTTCGAGGCAAAGATCATGCCGTCGAGGCGGTTGCCTGTGTTGGGAATGATGTTGCCATCGGGATCGATCTGAACGGCGGTCGAAGGGGCATAGGCGGAAGGGCTGAAGAGCGCGATCTGATTCTTCGCGTCATATTGCGGCGGAATGTAGACGAACCGGACGCCATAGTCGAGAGTCAAGCGCGGGGTGATCTGCCAAGTGTCTTGCGCGTAGAACTCCACCTGGTTGTAGCGGAAGTAACCGGTGGGCCGTGCGCTGGATTGGTCGAAGCTGGAAAAGGCTCCAAGTAGAGCGCTAGCGTAAGGGGAACCCTGGTTGCTGGAGGTGGAGATCAGGCAGCCGGAGGGGCCAGTGCAGTTGGTGGAGAAGCTGAACTGTCCATTGCTGTTGCCGTAGCTGACCTGATCTTTTCGGTTGCGCTGGTAAAAGGCACCGAACTTCAATGTGTGGCTATGAAAGCTCCAGGTGAGATTGTCGTTCGCGGTGATGGTGGTGTTGGCCTGGTGCCAGGGTGTCGAGCCAAAGTAGCTGCCGGGGTAGGTTTGGCCGTTGCCGCTGAAATTGAAGTCAGGGATCGAGGTTTCGGAGGTGACAGGGTAGAGCAGGGGCAAATTGATGCTGTTAGCGCCGACGGTGATGTTCCCGCTGACGCCTGCGATACGGGACGAGTACACGCTGGGCCCGACGCTGACCTCGTTAACGATCGTAGGCGAGAGTGTGCTGATGAGATCGACGGCGAGGTTCCAGCCAGGCTGGGAATTAGTGCAGCCGCCGGTGATCTGGAGGGGGCCAAGGCATTGGATGCCGAAGGAGCCCATAGGGCCGGTCTGGGTATCCTGGTTGCGGACATAACGAGCGAAGAGACGTTCAGACTGGGAGAGTTGATAG
Organism: Granulicella sp. dw_53; assembly: GCF_018449545.1. Lineage (GTDB taxonomy): Bacteria > Acidobacteriota > Terriglobia > Terriglobales > Acidobacteriaceae > Edaphobacter. The sequence continues at coordinate 214,735 of NZ_JAAVUR010000008.1, forward strand.
TCGACGCGCCCGATGTACTCTGTGCGGGGGTGGGTCGAGGAGAGTGGGTCCTGACGGTTGTAAGTATTGTTGCCGGTGACGTTCGGGAGAGGATAGAGCGCGAGGATCTTCTGGATTTGTGCGAAGGCGGATGCCTGCGCTGCGCTTAGTGCACCCGGCGTAATGACATTGCCAGCGAACTGCTGGTGGGTCTCGGGATTGAAGATGTGAAGGTGGTTGCCGCTGCTGTCGACCGACTGTGAGAAGTCACCGTTGCGTTCTAGAGCGGTGGGGCTGCGGTACTGAGTGATGCCGCCGGGGACAAGCTGGCGGTAGAACTCATTGGAGAAGAAGAAGAAGAGCTTGTCTTTATTGATGGGGCCGCCGATCTGATAACCGACGGTGTTATAGCGATAGAGCTGTTTGGCGGTGCCATTGTGGTCGCTGACCCAGTCGTTGGCGTTCATGCCTTCGTTGCGGTGGAAGAAGTGCGCATTTCCATGGAAGTCGTTAGTACCGCCGCGGGTGGTGACGACGATAGACCCGCCGCCGGCCTTGCCGAAGGCTGCCTGGAAGTTAGAGGTGAGGACTTTGACCTCGGCGATGGCGTCGGTATTGACGGTGATCTGGGTTGTGCCGTTGTTGCCCGTATCGACGTTGGAGGCTCCGTCGACGGTGAAGTCGTGCTGATTGGTACGACTGCCGTTGATGGAGTAGCTATCGAGGCCACTCGTTCCGGAGGCACCGAAGGCACCGGAGCCAGAGACGCCTGGAATAACACGGACGATATCGAGCACGTTGCGTCCGTTGAGGGCGATGTCGTTGAGCTGCTTGCCGGTGATGAGGTCGGAGCGCTCGCCGGAGTTGGCTTGTAGTTGTAGTTGACCGGCATCAGTCTCGACGGTGACGGTGGTGGACTCGGCGCCTACCTTCAGAATAAAAAAACCGGCGTTGAGGTTGTCGGCGGAGCTTAGGATGACACCGGTCTTGGTGTTGGTTTCGAAACCGGGGGCCTGGACAGTGACACTGTAGGTAGCGGCAGGCAGATTTGTGAGAGAGAAGGTACCGTTCTTGCCGGAGGTGACGGACCGGATTACTCCAATGGCGCTGGCGATGACGGTGATCTTGGCGCCGGGAAGAATGGCCCCCGACGTGTCCTGAACGGAGCCTAGGATGGCTCCGGAGGTGACTTGCGCGAAGAGTGGGGAAGATATCGCTAAGAATAGAGCTAAGACGGCGAAGGGTAGACTGCTTCCTGTCGTAATGAATGCGCTAGCGCTGGAAGATCGGAGGATACACTTCCTCTTACAACTAATAGATATCGGGGATGAAGATAGATGAATCAAAATGGCCTCTCTTGCTGTGACGAGCGCTCCGAATCCTAGGAGTTTCATCCAACGATGATCTGTGGATGGGTTGGTGGTTTCTTGAGGTATCTAGTCTTGAATGAGTAGCTGTAGTTAGAAGATCAAACTTGGAATCAATGGCGCAGGGGCGAAGGACGGCGTCCAATGTTAGTGGATGATGACGTACTGACGAGGTTCATCTCTATTTTACGTAGAGTGACGGGGACGATCCACCCGCCGAGCCTCATTCAGATGGTTTCAGAATTGTGTATCAGATGATGGCGCAATTTCAACCTTGAGCAGTCTGCGACAGAGATAGAAAGACAGGCATTCCGGTGCCGTTGTCGGAGGTTCCGTCTAGCATAGCAGCACATATTAGCGCGAGGATGATTTGGGGGCCACTTGTCGAGCGTCTGCTTGGCCACCTACTGCTTCGGCCATATGCTCTCGTTGGAGGAGCTTTTTCAGTGGCCGTACTGGTACGCTTCTAAGCCAATGTACTTCTTACGATAGAACATGTCATCGCTGATTCCACCTTCCGGATTAGCTCCGCGATCGGCACACCCACTTCGGTTACGTAAGAGACGCGATCTGCCTCAAAGATAATTTATTCGCGGCAAAGTCCTTCTGCCTTTTCGATCTGCTTTTGCCGGGATACTAACCTTCCGATTGATTCAGTCTGGCCATGCCTACCAGTTACACGTTACGTCCGCTCATCAGCAACCGCTTCATAGCTCCTGGTATTAATTCGCTGCAGGCAGTGTGCTGATAAAGGCGTTTATTTCGCGGAGGACATCGGCCTCATTGGAACGAAATAGATAGTGGTTCGCATTGGGTATGCGGACAACGTGGGCTGAGGGGGCTTGGGTCTTGAAGGCATTGGCCTGGAGATCGACGTTGCGCTTGTCGTTGGCTTCCATGGCAGCGCGTATCTCTGGCTTGTCCTTCATCGTCTGTCCGAGATCGTGGGGAGAGGCGAAGATGACAAGTGCAGGAGCGCTGATGGTAGTGAAGCGCTGTTGGCCGGTCATGATGGCGACCGCAACCGGCGGTGCTGCGGGGTGGGGTCCGGGAGGCGGAGGTGGCATGTGCTCCAAATCCTGCCGTTGCCGAATTGCCTCATTTTCGACGAGCTGAAGGTTGGATATGAATTCGTCGAGCAGCTTCTTTTGGTCTTCGGCGGGAGGTCTGCCAGGAAGGATCTGGTTGAGTTGCTCGCGCAGATCGATGGCGTCGATCAGGAAGTTGCCGTTGGCTTTGTCATACATCGCGTAGGGGTAGCCCGCATCGAGGTAGATGAGGCCAGCTACTTTCTCCGGATGTTGGCTGCCGATGTAGCTGAGCTCTTCCCCGGCGACAGAGTGCCCCGCGACCACTGGGCGGCTAAGGTGGAGCGCGTCGATGACGGCGAGGACGTCGGTGCCGAGGCGGGCGGCGGTGTAGTTGGTTGTTGTGAATGAAGGGGCGCTGGAGACTCCGAAACCGCGTCGGGTGATTCCGTAGACGTGATAAGTTGCCGCGAGTTTCGGCGCGAAGTTGTCGAAGACGTGCGCGTTGTCGCCGAGGCCAGTGAGAAGTACAAGCGGCCGACCAGTTCCTCCCCAGTCGAGTACTTCAAGCATGACGTCCTTCTCTACAGGGATCATCTGCTTGGTATGAGGCGATGGGTCAATTTTCCATGCGGTCTCTTTTGTGGCACGTTCGAAGGCGAGGAGGTTGGCCTTGCCCTGGATGAGAGTGCCGGTTATAGTTTTTCCGTCGGGACTGAGGGTGCCCTCGTAAGACGCGTGGAGGGAATCCACCGTGAACTTCAATGTCGGGTTGGTGAAGGAGATAGTAGTGACTGGAGTGGGATTGGGCGATTGGTCGATGCTATAGGCCATTCCTTTGAACGTGCCGTCGGCGGTCTTTTCAATCTGAAGGATAACGCGGAGTTTTGAACCAGAGTCAATTGTGCCCTGCCAGTTGCCGGTTATGTCCTGGGCGCAAAGAGTTGCCGCTATGCAGAGAAGAGATGCGGCGACACTTATCGTTCGTAACTTGCGATCATTCATCGGTTGACTCCTGCGCGTAGGTTAGCGGTGGATCTCTGTGGAGCTGGCGTGGGTAAAGATGAGAAGATTTTGACTCGTGTAAGGAGCCAGTCTTTTTGTCTTGCGGCATCAAGCACGGTTAGTTTCGGAATCATCATGCTCACAAAGAGGCCGATGCTAAAAAGACAACAGAGGCAGGAGAGAACAATCATCCCAGCCTGAGTGAAACGAAATGCAGGAAGAGATGAGTCGATCTCACAGTAGTATCGGTTCACGGTCTCGGTGTGCTGGATGCGGGGCTTTGCATGCTGAGTGACGAGGGAGCGGACGCCGTCAAACAGCAGGTGTGCAGATGTGCTGTCGCGGGATTTTTTGTCTCGCAGTTGTTGATCGAAGATCCAAAGCATCTCCTCGCTGAACTCGGCGCGGAAGGCGTACGGATGCAGTTGAAGAATAGCGCGATAAGCGAGACGAAGGAATGATCTCATGCGTTGCGTGGCTTCCTCTCACGAAGACGAAGTTGCGCTTCTAAAACGATGCTCTGCAGGCGGTCAACCTCAGAGGAGAGCGCGGCTTTCCCTGTCGCAGTGAGGCGGTAGAATCGGCGGTCGTCACCTTGGGTTCGACTGGAGCGGGGGGCATCGACCACGAATTTCTGATCGACGAGTTTCTTTAGGTTGTCGTATAGGGTGCCGGGGCCGATTCGATAGCCTCCCTCGGACTGGCGTGAGATCTCTTGAATGATGCCGTAACCATGCAGGTCTTCATTGGCAAGAGCGAGAAGAATGTAAAGGGCTGCGCTAGAAAGCGGTGGCGGCGTTTTATGTTCCTTCTTCATGATAGGGTCTCTAGTCGAAAACCGACTATATCGTGTTCCGACTATCCGATCAAGAACTATTTTTTATGAATGGATTGCGCCCTCGCTTTTCCTCTGGAGAATCCGATGGGTCTCCTGCCCTAATGTTCTACGGATAAATAAAAAATGGCACTACTCTAATTTCTTTCCCCTTGCACTTCGACAGTACATTCTGTTAGGTTTCTGTTGTCGAAGTGAAAGGGGAGACGTGTGTGATGGGCGAAAAGAGGTTGGAGTTGCCGCAGGGAACGCTAGACCTTCTGATACTTAAGACGCTTGAGCTCCAGCCGATGCATGGATGGGGAATCTCCGAGCGCCTGCAGCAGATGTCGCGGGATGCGATCCAGGTTCAGCAGGGGTCGCTGTATCCGGCGTTGCACCGTCTGGAGCGACGCGGGTGGATCAAGGCAAATTGGGCGATCAGCGAGAATAGCCGCAGGGCGAAGTTCTACGAACTGACGGGGAAGGGAAGCAAACAGCTTGCGCTGGAGACGAGTGACTGGAACCGACTTACTGGCGCGGTGAACGAGATTCTCGGCACGGTTTAGGGAGTGGCCTCATGGGTAATGATCTGTTTTACCGGCTGCGGGTATTGCTGGGCCGCAAGAGATTTGATGGCGAGTTGGACGAGGAACTGGCTTATCACTTGGAGCGCCAGGTGGAAAAGAATCGTAGTGCGGGTATGCCTGATGCTGAGGCGATCCGTCTTGCCCGTTTATCTCTTGGCGGCCTGGAGCAGGTGAGGCAGCAGGTTCGGGAGGGACGCGGTGTGCGGCTTGTGGATGATGTTGTGCGCGACATGCGCTTTGCGCTAAGACAATTAAGGCGCTCGCCGGTATACACGTTGACGGCGTTGGTAACACTGACCCTTGCGATTGGTGCGGCGATTACGATGATGAGCCTCGTGCGCACGGTGCTGCTGGCTCCGTTGCCCTATCCGCTACAGGATCGACTCGTCGGAGTGGCGTATGCGCAACCAGGCCAGCCTGCGAACAATGAGCAGACGGGAGCTACGGCGAATTTTGTAATCGAACATGCGCGATCGTTTGCAACGACTGGGGTATATGTCGATACGACCTCGGGCGCAAACCTCGCGGTAGGAAACGACAACGCGTCAGGAGCAGTGCAGGTGGCAGTGCAAGCGGTCGATCACAACTTCTTTCCGACGCTTGGCATAGCTCCGGTAATAGGGCGGAACTTTACGGTCGATGAAGATCGAGCGACCGGACCGAAGGCAATCATCCTGAGCTATGGATTGTGGCAGAGGATGTTTGCAGGTGATCGCGGCGTGGTCGATCGCGTGGTTCATCTGAACGGCGAGAGTTTCGTAGTTGCGGGCGTGATGCCGGAGAGTATGGCGTTCGGCAGCGACGATCCACGCTCGCTGAGTGCGGTAGCCGATGTGTGGCAGCCGCTGAAGCTGGACGAGAAGAATGCGGGATACCCAGGCAAGAACTACAACATGATTGCACGGCTGCGAGATGGTGTAACGATAGCGCAGGCGCAGGAGGACGTGTCTGCACTTGTCAAACCGCTGTACAAGGCGATGCCCTATCTGGCGCAATGGGTCGGCCCGAAGCAGACGATCCCTGAACTTAGGGTGTGGCCACTGCGCGAGGTAATGGTGAGCAATGTTCGCTCGAGCATCGTTACGTTGACGGCCGCGGTGATAGCTGTGCTGTTGGTGGCTTGTCTTAATCTTGCTGGATTGAATGTGGCGAGGGCCAGTCGCAGACAGAGGGAGATGGCTCTGCGCAGTGCGCTGGGAGCGTCACGGGGTGCGGTGGTGCGACTGCTGTTGGCGGAGAGTTTTCTGCTGGCGATGTGTGGCTCGATGCTGGGAATTGTGGCGTCGATGCCGATGTTGCACATGTTGTTGGCAAGATCTCCGGTTCCGATCTTGCGTGCGGGTCTGAGTATGATCGCGACTGTGTGGCTGACGCCGCTACTGGTCTTCGCGGTAACGCTGATGTGCGGGTTGGCTCCGTCGTGGATGGTGCTGCGGCGGAATACGGCCTCCAATCTGAAGGCGGGGCATAGTGTGGGAGCTTCGGCAGCGGATGGCCGTATGAGTAAAGTGTTGCTTGTCTCTCAGACGGCGATTGCAGTGGTGCTGCTCTCGGCTGCTTCGTTGCTGCTTGCGGTGTTTTTGCGGCTGCGTGCTACGCCTTCGGGGGTGCAGCCGGAGCATCTAACGGTCGCGCAGGTTAATCTTAAGGGGTCAGGCTATGCTTCGACGCTCGAGACGACGCAGTTCATCGACAAGGTACTGGGAAGGCTGGCGCGTGAGCCAGGGGTGAAGCATGTCGCCGCGATCAACGGGCTTCTCCTGGACCGTGGGTTGAATATCGCGATCCCTCCAACCGGAAAAAATGAGCAGTTGTACATTGTGGAGCTTCGTCTGGTAACGCCGGGATATTTTGCCGCCGTGGGCACACCGCTGCTGGCAGGGCGGGATATTGCTGACACAGACAAGGCGGGGGGGCCAACGGCGGTAGTGGTGAGCGAGGCATTCGCCAAGAAACTGTGGCCGGGAAAGTCCGCAATTGGTGAGCACATTGACTCTCTGCGCGACAAGGTGACGGGGCCGCCAGTGGTGGTGGGCGTGGTAGGCAATGCGCGTACACATTCGCTGGCAGAGCCTCCGGCGTTGCTGATCTACGAGGCGTTTCAACAACAGCCTGACAAGACGATGAAGGCGTTGAATGGATGGTTTCGCACGAGCTTTGCAATTCGCAGCGCGGCGGATGTCGATATGGCAGCGGGTGTTGAGGCAGCGATTCGCGAGGCGGATGCGGGGATTCCGATCTCGCGCTATACCACGATGCAGGCAATCATCGACCGTTCGCTAGCGCGGCCGAAGTTCTTCTCATCGCTGGTGACGGCGTTTGCGGGGTTTGCACTGGTTCTGACGGTGATTGGGTTGTTCGGCTTGCTGAGCTACCAGGTGTCGGAGCGCACGCGCGAGATCGGCGTACGGATTGCACTTGGGGCCACGCGAGCAAGGATTCTGGGCTTTGTGCTGCAGCGTGGATTGTTTCTTACGATGGTGGGGTTGGTGGTGGGCACGGGAGCTAGCCTTCTGCTGCCTCGACTTCTGCGCTCGCTGCTGGACAGCAGCATGTACACTGCCGGCGCGGGAGCCTCGGCCTCGTCGTGGAGCACAGCGATGGCGCTTGCTACGGCTTGCTGTGCAATGGTGGCGGCGGCGGTGCTGGCGAGTTACTTTCCTGCGCGGCGGGCTTCGGCTATCGAGCCGCTAGAAGCGCTGCGGATGGAATGAGGGTGTCGCAAAACGTGCCTTGATGAGGCACGTTTGCTAGCCTTCAGCTTTGAAGCGCTTCAGGGCAAGTTGGTACATATGATTGATTATTTGATCGCTGCCGACTTGATCGAATTCGCGGCAGCGACTCTGCAGGTATTCAAACTACTAGTTTAGAAGGCAAACTGCAGCGACGTTGAGATCGTCCGTGGAGCGCCAAAATGGGCAGTGTTGCTACTCGCATTTGTTCCTGTGATGTCGCCAGCCGCAATCGTTGAATAGTAGTGAACGTTCCCGATGTTGTTGCCGGTAAAACGCAAAGTTGCCAGTTTGGTGAAGATCATATGGGAATAGCGAAACCCGAGATCGTAGACGTTATATCCACTTGTTGAGTGAAGATTTTCATCATCTTGGGGACGTCGTCCCACGAACTGCCAATCGCCGGTTACGCTCAGATTGGCAACCCCAGGAAGCCGATATTCGCTGTAGAGGTTGGATCTATAGCTTGGGATGCCGACGAATCGTTTTCCGTTCGTTGCTGCGATTCCGGTATCGTTCAGTCGAGCATTGAGAGCTGTGAAGCCTCCATCTATCAGGAGACGGTGAAAGAGAGTGCCCTGGGCAGAGATCTCGGCTCCGAAGTTTACCTGTTGTCCCGTGATCGCAAATATATTCTCGGTCGCATTCAGTGCGATCGTATTTGCGAAGGGCCGCTCCAAACGGAATAGGGCAGTCGTAATGTTCATCGTCTTCGATGCAGTCTTGAATCCTAACTCCCATTCCTTGCTGCGATAGGGAGCGAGGGCCTGATTAGCATTCACCAGGTTGGCACCTCCGGGAGCTATATCTCCCTGTTGAAGGCTACTGGCGTAGGTGGCATAGGCTGTCATCCAGTTACGCGGCTTGAACATGACACTGGCTGAGGGGCTGATGCCTTGCTTGTTTGATCCGCTGAGTCTGGCAGTTGCCGAGTTGTTATCGACACCGATGAAGTCTTGACTCGCGGCTAGACGTACGGCGAAACCCTTGGGAAAGTAAATCAGATCCCCCAGGTTGAATCCTTGTTGGTTAACGACAGTAGCCTGATATAGGCCGCGGTTCTGGGGAAGTCCGGCAGCGGGTGGTGCGAACACAACCGGGTTGTCGACTGACGCGGTTCCAAGCAGAACACTGGCGGCAGGCGGTGTTGAATAGGCGTACTGATTGAACCTATAACCCTCGCTAGCAAGGACGACATCTTGTTTGATTCCCCAGCGAGAGATTGTGCCGGTGATATAGCCAAGGTCGCTCTCGATTCCGAAGCGCGGGGCGAATCCGGTTGCAAGCGAACTTACGTAAGTACCTGTGTTGTTCGTGATGGTGTTGACAGGTGTATCCATAAAGCGATCCAGACGCTGTGCAAGACCCCCAGCCATCGCGTGCCAGTTGGGCGAAAAGTCATGCAGGATGCGAGCACTCGTGCTTTGTGTGGTGAGATTGACGCCGGCATAGGGTTGGCCAAAGCCTAGTCTCGTCGGATCGGGCGCGACGGGCAAGAGTAGCGTTCGGCTTGGCCTCTGCTTCGTTGAGGTCGTATCGGTGGGGTCAGGACCATAGCTGAACCACCCGGGATAGCCGCGCTGGACGATGTCATAGGCGCTGTAATGGGAGTCGATAGTCGTATGCGCTGTAGGCCTTAAATCGAAGGCGAATTCGGCCAATCTGCGTCGCAGTCGACTCTGTTCTACAAATGCTGTTCCATCTCCGAAGAGAAGATTCGTCCGATACCCGAACACCTTGTGTGGGCCGATGCGGCCGCCGGCGTCACCATAAACAGTTCCGATGGATTTGCTGTCCTGCTCAAGATAGAGGTTAGTCGTGCGCTCTTCCGTTGGGCGCTTGAGGACAAAGTCGAACATGCCGGAGGGATTGGCAGGCCCATACATTGCCGCTCCAAGGCCATTTTCGACTTGGAGTTCCTGGTATTGTTCCATGGCATTCGCGCCCGTGATGGCGATTGCCATACCGTCCATGCGTGTGTTCTGTGCGATGCTTCCCTGAATACCGCGTGTGGAGGGGCGTAAGATCTCTGATCCCTGCTGTTCGGTAAAGGACACCAGAGGTAGGAACATAATGGCGTCGCGCAGGCTTTTTACCTGAGTATTTGTGATCTGTTCAGCCGGCAAGACAGTGATCGTGTACGGCTGATTTACGATAGGAGAGTTTCCTAAGACACCTTGATCGACGTTGTTTACGTAGTAACCGGTCGCCGGCGTACCTGCAAGTCCGGCTGTAACGGTTATAGAACTGTCTGTGCCCGCAACGGCGAATGAAATATCTTGTAGTGCGTTCTGTCCTGGGAGGATGGTGAAGGACGGGATGGCAAAGGTGGTAAAACCGGGCTTGCGTGCCTCCAACCTATAGGTGCCGGCAGGCACAGAAGCAAACGTGTACTGGCCATCCTGGTTGGTAACCATTTGCAGTGGAGAAGAGGTTTGTGTGTTCGACAGCACGACCTGGGCGTTGGGTACGACCGATTGATCAAGATCTTTAATTGTTCCGCTTAATTGTCCGGACTGCGCCAAGGCGTGGAGCGAACTGAGTAACAGGACACCAACCACTGCGAAAGGCAAGAGTCTGGGAAGATGCGAACGACTGAAAAAAAGATTGCGAAACATGGAGCTCCTTGAAGCGATAGTTCTCTTCCGTGTCAGTTTGCGTGCTAAGAACACGGAGAGTGTTGACGGATACTGCCCGATGTCGATGGTTTTGATGCATCTCGGGCAGTTCCGGAACTCTTGCAAGTGGCCAATAAACGACTAAACGTCATATTCGATTTCATGTGAATAAAACCGTATATTCCGTCCACCGTTTCGCTAAAAGCTCATCAAATCTCCCCTTGACATTCGACCGGAGTCGTCTTATCTTGGGTCGAATGTCGACTAGAGATGCGAATCAACTGGAACTGATGCAGGGCACTTTGGATCTGCTGATCCTCCAGACCGTTGCCCTTGGCCGCGCTCATGGCCACGCAATTGCGCGTTCCATCGAGCGGCGCTCTGACGAAGTGTTGCAGGTGGGCCATGGCTCTCTCTACCCGGCACTGCAGCGCCTGCTCAAACTTGGTTTGATCATCGCCGAAGACGGGATCTCTGAGAACAACCGCAAGGCCAGGTTCTATCGCTTAACGGCGAAGGGTCGCAAACAACTCTTCACGGAAGCTTCCGAGTGGCAGCGGCTCTCAGATGCGATTGCGCGCATTCTGGCGCCGGTAGCCGAAGAAAATCCATAGTGGGAGGACTCGATCATGTTTGGCTGGAACAACCGCAGGAATCAATTACTGCAGGAATTCGAGACGCACATCGAAGTCGAAACGCGGGAGAACCTTGAAGCAGGGATGTCGCCTGAGGAAGCAAAACGAGCCGCACGAAAGAAGTTTGGCAATGTGTTGCTTGCCGCAGAGGAATCCCGCGAGATCTGGGGCCGGCTTTGGTTGGAGCGCATGCTGCAGGATGTCCGGTATGCGGTGCGAAGCCTAAGGGGATCCCCGGCGTACACCGCTACCCTTGTGTGCACGCTCGTACTGGGACTGGGGGCCGCGACCACCATGATGGCCGTCGTCGAGTCGATTCTGATGCGGCCTGTGGCTCTGCCGCATCCCGAGCAACTAGTTCAGGTCTATAGCGAAGACGGGCCGGACGGAACCTCCGCGTCGGCTCACGCACTGTCGTATAAGGCGATCGACGAGCTACGGCGCAACACCCACTCCTTCACCAACGTGAGCGGATACAACTTTATGGCGCGGCCCGTGAGCGCATCGGACGGTACGCGCATCACGGTGCTGACGGAAGTGACGCCGGAGTTCTTCCCCATGCTCGGTGTTCAGACGAGGCTCGGACGGCCGATCGGCCCTGGCGACGATAAGGCGGCGGTGGTCGTTGTCAGCGACGAGTTCTGGCGTGAACGGCTTCACGCAGACCCCAAGGCAGTTGGTTCGACGATCAAGGTCTCAGGCCAACTCCGCACGGTGATTGGTGTGCTGCCGGCGGAAGTTCATGTTCCTCAGGGAACGGGTGGGCCGATGGTTTATCTACCGGTTTCATTGAACGCCTCGGGCGAGGACGATTTCAAGATCGAGTCGGCTCTTACAATCGCGCGCCTAAAGCCCGGTGTCTCCGCACAGCAGGCACTGGCGGATGCCCAGAGCGTCTTTGCTCATGGCGACAGGAGATACGCGGAGCGGTACAGGCGATTGTCGATGCGTTCGTACCAGAATTTGATCGTTGGCGACATGCAGAAGCCCCTGTTCGCACTGCTTGGTGGTGTCGGCGTGCTGCTGTTGATCGCATGCGCCAACGCGGCGAACCTGCAGATCGGACGCGCAGCCAGTCGCATGCCGGAGATCGTGACTCGCTCGGCGCTGGGCGCCAGTTTCGGACGACTGCTCCAGCAATTGATCTCGGAAAGTATTCTGGTCTCGCTGCTCGGGGCGGTGCTCGGAGGGATGTTGTCTTTTGCGGCGGTTGGGATTGTGCGGCACGCCTATGGGCAGGAGTTCCCACGATTTGATGAGTTGTCCGTTCGTCTAGTCGTTTTGGGCTGTACTGGCGTACTTGCCGTGTTCGTAGGAATTGTCGCATCGATCGCGCCTCTGTTGAATATTCGCCGACGAACAACATCGCAGTTCAACACCAAGAGCGTTACACGGAGATCGCGTCTTCCTGGAGCCTTGGTGGCGCTTCAGGTGGCGCTTACGTGCATCCTTCTGGTGATCAGCGGTCTGTTTGTTCGCACTCTTAAATCGCTTCAAAATGTGAAGCTTGGATTCGATCCCCGCGGCGTGACGACACTGGTCCTCATGCCCGAACTACAGAATCAGGATCCTGAGCTCTCACGCGAGATCGAAGCGCGTCTGCTGCGTCGATTCGAGACACTCCCAGGTGTGCAATCGGTGACGATGCAAACTGCGGTTCCGTTCTCGAGCTACAACATGACCCTGAACGGAGATACAGAGGTCTCCGGGCGCGCGTTTCAACAGGGAGACTCCGCCTTTTACAGCCTGGTCAGCACGAACTTTGTGCAAACGAGCAGAATGCGCCTCCTGAAGGGGCGCAACTTTGTAGCAGGCGATGAGGCCAGCTCTGCGATGGTGGCGCTGGTCAACGAAGCCTTCCTGAAGAAGTATCTCGAAGGGCGGGAAGCTATCGGTGCAAGCCTGCGGTTCCATCGCAATCCAGGCGAGACTGATGCAGACCTTCCCTTCGTTCAGCCCATGACCGTCGTCGGCGTAGTTGAGGACGAAGTTCAGGGAAGTGATCTTGGAGCTCCGTATCAGCCGATGATCTATCTCGAATATCTGCAACTGCCCAAAGGTTCGCTTTTGGGCATGGTGTTTAGTATGACGGCGCAGTATGCGATACGATCCCCTCTGGCGTCGGAAACGTTAGCAACGGAGATCCGCGCTGCCGTCACCCAGGAAGCACCAACGATGGTCGAGATGAGTCTGCAGCCTATGGATGACGCTATCACGCATTCGCTGGGCCAGAGGCGGCTTGCTTTACGGTTGGTTGGGGGATTCGGCGTCGTTGCACTGGCGCTGTCGGCCGTGGGAATTTACGGCGTGCTGGCATATTCGGTGGCTTTACGGCGGCGCGAAATCGGAATCCGCATGGCGCTTGGTTCGACAGGAACCAGGGCAGCCGCACTGGTGATGAGCCAAGCAGGAGCAATGGCGCTGCTTGGGCTCATTCCCGGCATTGCGGGCGCGTGGGGAGCGGGTTATGCGGTTCGTTCGTTTCTGTATGGAGTGAGAACGTTTGATGCCGCGACAGCCGCCGAAGCCGGAATGGTACTAATGCTCGTCTTTGCTGCAGCCGCTTCTTTTCCTGCCATGCGTGCAGCGAAGGTCGATCCTGTGGAGACTTTGAGGGCGGAATAAAAATCTTACAGGATACGATACAAAGACTGGTGTGAAGTGCGATTCACCTGGCAATTCGCTCCATCGTGACCGCAGGTACTGCAAATGTGGAATTTTAGAATCTAATGCTTGTTCTCCATCTCCCGTCCAAGCGATGGAACGCCCCTCCGGTTGAACCGTAACTCTGGAAATTTCGGGAATTCGGGTGTAGAGCCGATAATGGAATGTATCAAGTCATTTGTGGCCACTCTTTCATGCCGGTGAAGCTCGTTACGTTTTTACAGATCTTTCTCATTGCCGTGTCTCTTGGTCTGTTCGTGATGGCCGCCCTGACGTTCACACGCCGGCGCCAGGCTCCGCAATCAGGTTTATTATTCCTGGCGATGTGCGCGGAGGCATTTTACTGCTTCGGATACGCCCAGGAGATGGCGCAGACCACACTGGCCGGAGCCGTCTTCTGGCTCCATGTGGAATACATCGGCATTCCCTGGATCCCGATGCTGTGGGTTCTGATTGTACGTCGGCACTTTGGCTTGCGAGGCCGTGCAGTTCTTTTGTCGATCATTCCCGTGATCGTTGCCATCGCTGAATGGACTAACGGCATGCATGGTCTGTATGACCGCTCGATGACGCTTGTGCAGCGCGGCCCTTTCTGGGTGGTCGAGGTTCACAGAGGCCCCATTGCGTGGCTAAATCTGGCGTTTCTTTATGGCTCTCTTTTTTACGGGACAGTGCTTTGCCTCTCGCGCATCCGCGCTTCATCGGGACTCGCACGGTTGCAATCGATCTTTTTTGCCTCGTCCTGCATACCGCCGCTTATCGGCTACCTGATTTATTTCGTTGGCTGGAGCCCTTGGGGACTCGATCTGGCGCCATTGGCCTTATGCCTTACGGTCGCGCTTGTGTATGTCGCCGTATTCCGGCTGGAGTGGTTCCATCTTGTTCCGACGGTGCGTTCACTTGTGTTCAAAAGCATCCGCGATGCAGTGCTTGCGATTGATCTGCAGCAGCGCCTGGTAGACTTCAATCCTGCGGCAAACGCGCTTTTTCCATGGCTGTCCGAATCCCGCCTTGGGCTGGAGCTCTCCAAGATATTTCCCGAACACTCGGGCTTCTTGAAGACATTTAGCACTTCGGACAGTGTTAAAGAGTTGACTCTACTGGTGAACGGTGAAGAACAGCATTTTGAGCTGCGTGTCTTCCCACTCAATCGGGGGGCACAACACTTAGGCTGGGCTGTGATCGTATCGAATATTACAGCCCAGATTGAGCTTGTGCGGCAGTTGCAATATCACGCCGTAACCGACTCCCTAACCGAGATTGCAAATCGCCGGGCCTTCGATGCCGCTCTGGAGCGTGAGTGTGTGCGCGCATCACGCTATCACTCCCACTTTGCCGTCATGCTCATTGATGTGGATCATTTCAAGACGATCAACGACGGTTCGGGTCACGCCATGGGAGATCAGGTGTTGCACTTAGTAGCCCGACGCATCACCCATTGCCTGCGCTCCACTGATCTGCCGGGCCGTTTCGGCGGAGATGAATTTGCAATTCTGTTACCCGAAACGACATTGCATGAAGCCTCACAACTAGCTGATCGTATTCGAGACGAAGTGGGCATCGCAGCGGCTGAGATTGGAGAACAAGGGATACGAGTCACTCTCAGCGTAGGTCTTACGGTATATACGCCCGAAGATCCTGCCGATGCCCGAGAATTGCTGGAACAAGCAGATCAAGCCCTTTACTCCGCTAAATCGGATGGGCGCAACCGCGTCGGGGTGTGGAGTGGTCTCTCTATACGTGCGAAGACGCTCCTCTAGACCAGCAGCGTTAGGGCGTACATAAACGCGGGATATGGAGTTAACATCTCGCGCGCTATCGTACGCGACCTTCAACAATTTGCGGCCAGTAATTAGACTGGAGTTAATGTTCAAAGAGGCATTTGCGGCTGTCACTCTCGCACTCGGTAGCCGTCGACTCAATTACTGACCTCGAGAAATCGGACGAGGTCTTTGCGTTCTTGCGGTTTGGCAACTCGGAACTCCATGTTGTTCCCGGGTACGAGAGCGTCGGGATCGGTGAGCCATTTCTCCAGTGTGGTCTCGTTCCAGGTGATGTGAGCCTGTTTGATGACGGTAGAGTAGCCGAAATCAGAGACGGAGCCGGAGACGCGTCCGAAGACTCCATTCAGACGAGGCCCTTCGCGATTCTGATCCAGTGAGTGACAGCCGGTGCAGCGGCGTTCGAAGACGTCCTTACCGCGGGCAGCGTCGCCTTCGGTTGTGACGGATGCAGCCTGAGAGACAGAGATACTCTGAGATTGACGGGCCCATTGCGTGAGGACGTTGATGTCGCGTTCGGTGATGCGGGTATTCCAGTGGATGACGCGGTACTGCGGCAAGGGCATGTGGTGCGATTTTGTTTCGAGAAGTATCTTTGTCTTGAAGGCTTGCTGTTCCTCGGCAGAATAGCTATCCCATCGCGAGAGATTCATTGCCTCGCGCGCTTCCACGATGTCACGCTCCATCAACCACGAAACTGGAGCAAAGCGCCCGTACAGTGGTGAGCGTGTCTGGGTAGAGTGACAGTCCGCGCACTTGGTCAAGAGCGTCTCGCGGGCATCTGGCGGTATGTCGGTGTGCTGCAGGATGGAGCCGCTATGCGACTGGGCGTAGAGGCCCGCGTCACCGAAGGGGTGAGCGCGGGCGAACAACAACGAAGATGCAATACCGATCGTACAGACGATGACCATGGAGCGGGCGCTGCTCATGCCTTTTCCTCCAGCGAGGAGTCGACGATAGCGAGATGGCTGTGGCGGGCGATGTAGTTCACCTTGGTGACGCCGAGGACGCTCTGAAGTCTTCCTGCCGGAACTACCATTGGGCCTGCGTTGGGAGCCGCGCCGGGAGCAGGCTGCGGAAACGCAGTCGAGGCTGCGGTATGAAAGGCGACGTTGCCTTCGACCTTCTGCACGACCTGGTGGATGTGTCCGTTGAGGACGGTGACGGAGCCGAAGCGTTTGAGGGAGGAGAGCGCCTCTGCGCCGTCCTGCGTACCCCATCCCCACTGTGGGTAGACCATCCAGAGAGGGATGTGAGCAAAGACGACAATGGGCGTCGAGGCGGAGAGCGCGGCCAGATCTTGTTTAAGCCAGCTCAACTGGTCGGGTCCGAGCCTGCCCATGGCGTCTATCTGCAGCACATTGTTGAGTCCGATGAAGTGGACGTCCTTGTGGTTGAAGCTGTACCAGCCGCTGCCTAGGATGCCCTTGCCGAAGCGCTCGCGATAGAGAACTCCATCGTCGGATGCGGTGTCGTGTTCGCCCGGCACATAAAAGGTCCCGCCGACGCGGGCGGTCTTTACGATCTGCTGGGCGGTATCGAACTCGCCGGGTTTCGAGGACTGCGTAACGTCACCGGTGTGTAGCAGAAGGTCAGGCGTGTTGGGAAGGTGGTTGATCTTGTCGATGGCTAACCTCAACGTTCCGGTTACATCCTGGTTCGCGGCCTTGTTGAAGCCGATGTGGCTGTCGCTGATCTGCACAAAACTGAAAGAAGACGCTGACGAAGCTTTGCTGTTTGGGGTGTCGGCGCTGGCGGCGAAGAGCTTCGATGTGGGTACACCTCCGGCGACGGTCCAGAGTAGACCGGTTCCAGCCCAGGCCATGCAACTGAGGAAGTTACGTCGGTCGATGCCGTCATTCGCAGGGACGCTGGTGGGGGTGGATTCTGTGGGCAATGCATCGGTTGGCGCGGGTTCGTGTGCGCGATTGCGATCTTGAATATTCTTCATGGATAGATCCTCCGCAGATGCAAACTGGGGACTACAGGATTTATTCGGTCTCAATGCGAATAAAATTTAGGTAGGCTGGTTTTCATCTTCAGAAGAGAGTCGGAGACGATGACGTTGCTGCCATGGAGACATACGGGCAAAGAGACAAGCGGACGGTCCTCGCTATTCGAGGACCTGGCGCTGCCGTTGCTCCCTGCGTTGTACAACGTTGCATATTGGCTAACGCGCAACGCAACCGACGCGGAAGACCTGGTGCAAGAGACGCTCCTCAAGTCGTTGCGTGGATTTGAGGGCTTCGAGGCAGACTCGAACTTTAAGGCGTGGATCTTTCGGATCCTTCGTAACACCTATCTGACATCGCGTAGCGGACTAGCGGCACGGCGCACAGTTGCACTGGAAGAGGAACTAGACGAAGGCGGTAAGTTGGGGCCAGGGGCTTATCCGGAGGCTGCGATCGACCGGGAGACACCGGAGTTAAATCTGATTCGGCTGGCCGATCGCGCTACGCTGCAAAGCGCCATGGAAAAGTTGCCTCCGCCGCTGCTCGAGATCGTTCTGCTATGCGATGTGGAAGAGTTGAAGTACAAAGAGATCGCCTCGATTCTTGAGGTGCCAATCGGCACGGTGATGTCACGCCTTGCACGCGCACGGGCTCATCTGCGCAAATCGCTTGAAGGTAACACGTTTACCAGGGAGTTCCACGCATGAGCGATCATCTTTCATCTGCAACATGGAACGCACTTGTCGACGGAGAGCTTATAGCCGAAGAGCTTGCCTCCGTGACGGAGCATCTACACAGCTGTCCTGGCTGCACCTCGCATGCGCTGGAACAGTCGTTACTGAAGACGGGCACGGCGAGAGCCGGGCAGAGATATGCGCTGCCTGACGATATGCGGCAGCGGATGGAACATCTTCTGGCTGTACAGGATTCGCCGTCTCATG
Source organism: Granulicella sp. dw_53 (assembly GCF_018449545.1). Lineage (GTDB taxonomy): Bacteria > Acidobacteriota > Terriglobia > Terriglobales > Acidobacteriaceae > Edaphobacter. Next base: position 232,841 of record NZ_JAAVUR010000008.1, read on the forward strand.
TTACCGAAGGAAGCGAAGCGGCGATCCGCCCCGCAGTCCAACGTCCGGCTTCGATACGGCGTACGGAATGGCTGGGATGGGCGATGGCGGCGATGGTTCTAGTATTAGGCGCTGGGTTGACCTTCGTGAGGCGGAACGATAGCAGAGTGCACGCTGCAGGCGTGGAGCGCGCCGCGTTGGTGACAGAGGTAAGCGATCAACACTTCGCCACGCTGGCGGCGAATCTGCCTCCCCAGGTGCTCTCTTCGGATCGTCACACTGTGAAGCCGTGGTTTCAGGGGAAGATACCCTTCAGCTTCAACCTTCCGGAAGGGCTCTCGGAGGATACGAAGTTGGAGGGCGCTAACCTGGCATATCTGCACAACCGCCCGGTGGCACAGCTCCTCTACAGCATCGGCAAACATCGCGTTTCGGTATTTGTTGAAGAGAAAACGGCTGGGAGCGGGCTAGGCTTTCCGATGGAGGAGCATTTGGGATTTCGACTGGTCACCTTCCACACGAATGAGCTTAACGTGGTGGCAATTAGCGATGTGGCGCCGGGGAAGCTGACAGAGTTAATGAACTTATTCGAACGCGCACAGGTCGATTAGGGAAGCGACCGTTTAACCAACAGGTGCCTATTGGAGATGAATCCTCAAGACCGTACGATCGAACAAAATTCGCACCCCGTTCGCAGTCTGACAATTGGGTTGACGAGGTTAAACATCTACGGATACCACTGCTCGCTCAATATGCCTATTTGTCAGGTGTTCCATGTAGTTATTTGGATGCGCGGCAAATTGAAAGTCCAGTCCCAGATAGAATGTCTGGGCATCATGTGTTAGGAGAGCTACTCGCTTAAGAACCTTGATGTCAGGGTGTTCTAGGACACAACGAACCATCCAAGATCCTAATCCCTGTCGCCTCCGCTCTGCCACGATGAAGACATCACATAGGTAAGCATAGGTGATGTAGTCCGTGATAACTCTGGCCATCCCGATCTGCCGATGCTCTTCCAGCAGGGAAAAGCAGAGCGAGTTGCGCAGTGCCCGATCCAAGGAATCTGGAGTGAGATCACTCCACCACTTTGTCTGCGCAAGGAACCCAAATACCGCGTCGCGATCCAGAAGTTTCGGGTTCGTAGTGATCAAAAAGCCGGCTTGCTCTCGTAGAAAATAATTCACATCAGGCACTATACATGTTCATTGTGAACATTACTTGATGGCAGATTGCGTCATTTTTCCCCTTGTAAATCTGTAAATGTCATCTGCGGTAGTTCTGTTAATAGTTAACGAGCTTCTCATTTTTAAAGAACCTCCGTTCTACTGGAGGCGTCAAAGAGGAACAGTATGCAGGTGGCGAATAATACGATCGCTGAACCAGCAATTGTTCGGTGTGACAAGCGTTCCTTCAATATGCAAAAGGCTAGTACCACTCCGGCGAGTGGTGTGAAATAGAGTGATGCCGAGGCGATGATAACGTCGACAGTCTCTAGAGCTTTTAGGAAGAACACCATCGCAAGCCCGTAGAAGAATACTGCAAGATACCCGAACGCGCCCCACTGCACGAGAGTGAGGTGTGCAAGTCTACCAAGACAATTGGGCTCGACCAGAAAGAGTACAGGTAGGCTGAAGACGGTCGCCGGCAGATAACTGAAGAATAGCGTCTCGATGCCAGAGAAGGAGTTCAGCAGCCGTTTGGAATAAACATTGTAGAAGGCTGAACCGAGACATCCGGCGATAATCAGGAGGTCTCCTGCAAGTTCATGGCGCCCGCTTCTCGTGATGGACAAGCCATGTAGCGGGGACAGGATAAAGACTCCAGTCAGTCCTAGCGAAAGGGAACTGATGCGAAGCGATGATAGGCGCTCGCGCAGCAGCCACACGGCGATCAAGGCGCCGAAGACTGGAATGAGCAGGCTGAGGATCGCTCCATTGGAGGCGGTAGACCAGTCTACGCCGAGTGTCATGCCCACCTGAGCCATCAGTTGACCGCAGATGCCGGCGAGAAAGAACTCGCGATTGAATCTCCACGCTTCTTTAAACTTCTGGACGACGCCACGGCGCAGGGTGAGAAGGCCCAAGCCAACTAGGGTAATGCAGTAAAGAGGAAGAAGGGCAATCGCGAGCGGATTGTCGTTTACAGCGAGGATTTTGATCGCGACTCCTTGGCCTGCCCAAAGAAGGTTGGCAGCGATCAGAAGCAGAACTGCTAAGGCGACGCGAACACGCCGCGCCGATAGCACTACTGTCTTCTCCGAAGAGGAGCGGGTTGTAGCACTCGGACACCGAAGGCATCGACGCCGTCAGAGCTGCCTTCGAAGATGTGGGGCATCGCTCCTCGCTCTTTGCCATATGCTTCGGCGATGGCGCGTACGGAATGTTCATCCTCCGAACGGCAAACAATGGCAACCACCCCGCCGCCGCCGCCGCCGGTCATCTTTGCCCCAGCGAGGCCGTGCGTTAGGACGCGTCTGACCAGATCATCACACGCTTCGTTGCCCAAGCCACACTCACTATAGGCCACATGGGACTGGCAAAGGATCTCACCGAGCAACGGCAAGGCGTTCTCCATTCGACCGAATGCCATGGCTTCAAGAAGTGTTCGCACCGTCTGCACGCGAAGATTCTCCTCGGTGGCGTATCGCACGGCAGCGCGGACAGGGTATTGCGTCTCGGGATCGACCCTAGTGAAGGGGTCGACGTGTTCTCCGGTAGAGGCAAGAAACTCGCTTCCTTTGATTGACTTGGGCAATAGTCGTTCATATCTTGCGCGGAACTCCGATGGAGCAAGGTTCGAGAGATGCCCATGCCATCGTTCCTCTGTCCATCGCGGTATCTCGGCGCCTTGCTCGGGAGTAATTTCGATTCCTTCCCTTTGACAGATTAGCTTGTACCCCATAAACGCAGCGGCTCTGGCTGTCTCGTATGCGGTGCTGGTCGTCGAGCGTGCAGCCATCGAATCGATCCCTATAATACGAACTCCAGCAGGCAGAGTCACCAAAGGAGACGGTTGGCAGGGCTGGCAGAGCATGGGCAGAAGATAACCTTCCCTCCCCAGCACGATCGCTGCCTGATCCATGATTCCGCAGGCTGCGCCTACGACGACGTTCTCCACCCATTGTCCGGCGGTTGCCAAATCAGTGCCCTCGAGCGTGACTCCCCATGCGGCTGATGCCGCTTTCAGGGTAGCAATTCCCAGGGCCGCCGAGGAACTGACTCCCTTATTTGGAGGCAGATCCGAAGCAAGAAACAAGTCAACACCACCTGCTTCACCGCAGCCGCGAAGGTTCTTTAGGAAATAGAGCGCCCCCAGTACATAACAGACCCAGAGTGAACCGGGTTGCGACTGACAGAGGGCTCGCACACTCTCGACGTCGCATAGATCGCTCATCTGCGCTTCGAATTCGGTGTTCCATCCGAACTGTTCAGCACCGGGGTTTACGATACGGATCGCTTCGTCGGTTCGCGCTTGTGCCGCAACCCATATGGCTTCGCGCAAAAGCCCTTGCAATACGTTGCCGCCCGTGTAGTCGACGTTCCCGCCCATCACATCCAACCGGCCGGGCGCCCGAGAAACATAAATAGGCTTCTCGGTCGGGAACAGACCGTGGGCCACGACGGCGGTTGCGATCTGATCTTCGAAGGACTGCATGTTCGACAGCGTCTGAGCAGGAAACGACATTTCTCATTCAGGCTATCGAAGTGCTGTACAAGGAGCGTTAATATTCACCTCAGATCGGCGACCTGAACCTCTGTCATGCGGCGCAGCCGTGCCAAATCGTCATTTGAGATCCCTTTGTCCGTCAAAATGAGGTCGCAATCCTCTATTCCGCATAGCCGATAGGTCGCTTCGGTCCCGATCTTGCTGCTATCGACGACCAGCACCTTCCGTTTGCCAGCTTGTAGGAGCTCGTGTTGTGCGTCTGGATCGTGAACCATGACGCCGCGGCTCAATGAGACAGCCGCCGCTCCAAAGATCACGGTGTCGGCGTAGATCGAAGTCAGGCTCTTCGCGACAGCGTGTCCGATCAGATCATGGCTGCTGGATCGGTAGACCCCGCCGGTGAGTTCCACGCGAATATTTTCCGCCGAGGTCAGCTCCTCTAGGACAGAGAGGGAGAAAGTAAAGACGACTACGTTCTTTCGGGCTCGTAGCTCCCTCGCGACGTAGAGTGTGGTTGTGCCAGAGTCGAGAACGACGGACTCTCCATCTTTCACTAGCGCCGATGCGGCGGTTCCGATGCTCCGCTTGGCATGGGCCATCTTCTGCAACCGCTCGAAGAAGCTTCGCTCTGCGCCGCGCCAGTGCTCGATACGCGCTCCGCCGGGAATGCGAATCACTTGACCGGCTTCGACTAGCTTTTGCAGATCCCGTCGGATAGTCATCTGCGAGACGCGGCATGCCTCTGCAATCTCTGCAATTGAGGCGGATGTGTTTATTTTTAACATTTCGACAATGGACTTAAGTCTGGAACTCTCAGCTGATTCATTCATTACAATTCGTTCTCATAGTTATTCTTTGGCCAAAGTTCCTTTTTATGGAGAAAATCCAGATATTTACCTAGTCGTTTTCTCTTCACGGAAACGTAAAGAAAGCAGACTTGTAATTTTTTATCATCTACGTGTGTCTATTTGTCACTTATTAACAATTGCTTGTTATTTTCTGATCATTCGCACCTTGATCGTCCAGCCTGTTCGCTTTGAGCAGTCAAGGTTTTCTTCCCGGTATTGCAGCTTCCACTTAAACGCCAATCTTGGAGTTTCTATGAATTGCCTCGCCTTTGCCTCCCATCTCGACAGTCGCATGCGATCCGGCGTCGCTCGCCGGTTCTATAGTAGCGGCAAACAAATTATTCAGGTCCTCGGCGGGTTCGTTTTTTTGTTGGCTTTCCTAGCTTTGGGTGGCAAACTCGAGGCCCAGACCTTCTATGGCTCGATTAGCGGAGTGGTAAAGGACCCTAGCGGAGCCGTCGTTCCAGGTGTCGCGGTGACGGTGCACGAGAACGGCACGACCACCGAATACAAGACTGTCTCCAACAAGTCGGGTACGTATCGCATCTCCTTTCTCAAGCCGGGCGGCTACACTGTACGCTTTGAAAAAAATGGCTTCGCTCAGTATGTTACGGACGAGCTAAACATCGTGCTCAACCAGGAGCGCGTGGTAGACGGATCGCTAAAGTTAGGAGCGACCTCTGAGATCGTGACCGTCTCTGGAGTTGCCAGCTCTCTTAACACCAACAATCCCCAGGTAGGCGGCGAACTAAGCACTCAGGAACTCATCGACCTTCCCGAATCCACCGGGACAAAGGGAGCGAACGAGTTTCTCATCACTAAGACCTTCGCCGGAGCCTCCAGTTCCAGCCAAGATTACTCGAACGTCAACAACCTCTCTCTTGGGGGCGGCAGAGCCGGTACCAATCCCATCATCATCGATGGTCTGCCTAGCAATATGGGTATAGATGGAACCTACGGCCTCATCCCCACACCCGACTCCACAGAAGAACTCCAGGTCCTCACCGCTCCCTTCTCCGCCCAGTACGGCCAGAGCGGCGGCGGTGCCATCCTTACCACTACCAAATCTGGTACAGAAAAATTTCATGGCACGGCCTTCGAGTCCTATAGTTCCCAGAGCCTCAACGCTCTTGGATATTTCACCAAGCCCGGGACGATCATTCAGCCTTCTTACTTCCACTACTTCGGTGGATCGATCGGAGGCCCCGTGATCCTGCCAAAGCTCCTGGATGGCCGCAAGCATCGTCTTTACTTCTTCACCGACTGGGAGTACACACTCAACCACGCCAATGCGCCGTTCACCACTACCGTGCCTACCGCAGCGGAGCTGACCGGGGACTTCTCCGGACTATCTCCGGTAGGCACTCCTACCGTCCCTATCTACGACCCCCTGACGACGATGACCGCCGGCAAGGTGACCTCGCGTACGCAGTTCCCAGGCAACATCATTCCGAAGTCACGGATCGACCAGGTCGGTCAGAACATAGCAGCGTTCTTCCCTGCAGCAAACTGCACTCCGACCCCGACCTCTCCATTCAACTACTGCTCTAATCCCATCTCGGCGACCAGCTATCTCTATAACGCTGATCGCGTTGACTACAACGCCTCCGACTACGATCACCTTTGGGCAAAGTTCGCGCGCGATGGACCAAGAAATCAGCCCACCATCGATATCCCCAACGTTGCAAACACCTCCACATATAACGGCTGGACGGACGACCATGATGAGATCTCATGGAGCCATATCTTCTCGCCTCGCCTCTCCAATGAAGCTCGCGTAGGCTATGTTTCGGAGGTCAACTTCGCCTCGCCACTGCCAGCAAACGCAAGCTCAATTGGCCTGAATGGTGTGCCTCTAACCCAGTTTCCCAGCATCAAGACCAACCAATACGCCAGCTTTGGCGCAGGCGGCTACTCCAGGACTAGAGACGGTCACTACATCCTGAATGACGCGATGGTCATGCAGATAGGCCGCCACACACTGTCTATCGGTGGCGAGTATATGCGCTACGCCTACAGCTCCTATAAGCCTGGTGTTCTGTCCGGCAGCTACACGTTCTCCGGTGGCTTTACCGCCGTGCCGGGCCAGAGCGGATATGGCTTCGCCGATCTGCTGCTTGGTCTGCCTGCGACGACCACCATCAGCACGACCAACACTGTCTTTCACTACAACCTGAATTACTTTGCCGGCTATCTGCAGGACGACTACAGAATCTCCTCCAGGCTCACGATCAATCTTGGCCTGCGTTACGAATTCGATGGTCCGGCCGCGGAAAAGAACAACAACTACTACAGCTTCAATCCCAACCTGATGGATGCCACGACCGGCAAGCCGGGCGGAATTGAGTTTGCTGGCTTCAATGGCGCTCCTCACAGCCTTTCTCCGAACGTCTACACCGGCATCCTTCCCAGAGTCGGCTTCAACTACCATCTCTTTCGCAATACTGTCGTGCGCGGAGGCTATGGAATCTACCAGCTTCCTAGCATCGGCTTCAACGCGCTGAGCAATACCTCGGCCTCTACCGTATCCGCCACATTCCAAACTCCAACCGGCAGCTTTACCCCTGCTTATCAGCTCTCTCAGGGGGTCCCTGCTTACTCTCCCAACGTCGCTCCAAACGGTCAGCCACTGATTCCCTCGAGTCTGACAAACCCCACCTCCAGCCCCGTCCAATTGCAGTTGACCGCAGTCCTTCCTTATCTCCAGGAGTGGCAGGTCGGTGTACAGCAGGATCTCGGTCATAACTGGATCGCCGAGCTCGACTACATGGGAGATCATGGCGTACATCTGCCCGTCGTGCTTCCAGCTAACCAGATCGCTCCTTCCTCTACCTGTTGCTTCAATATCAAAACTGCCCAGAGTCTCCGTCCCTATCCTCAATTTCTCACTGTCTCTAACGTCACGAACGGAGGAGCACAGTCCTATGCGGCTCTCTTTGCCACACTGAGCCATCGTTGGAGCAACGGTATCTCGACACGCGCAGCCTACACATGGGCGCGTACACAGGACGATGTCGATGGCGGTACTCTGACTCCACTGCTCCAGAACTACTACAACCTGCACGCGCAATGGGGAACGGCAAAGCTGAGCATTCCCCAGCGTTTCTCCCTCTCGGCCGTCTACGCTCTGCCTGTGGGGTCGGGTGGCAGGTTCCTTTCTCACTCGCCGATTGTCTCGCAGGCCATCGGACACTGGAAGGTCAGTACCGTGGCTCAGTTCCAGGTCGGTCTCCCGTACAACGTCTCACAGGCCGACCAGCTTCAGATCGGTTCAGGAGGACAGTTTGTAACCGAGACAGGCAATCCCAATATTGCTCGTGGTTCTCGCTCGGTAGCAAAGTGGTTCAACACCTCCGCCTTCACCATCACCCCTCCTGACACCCTGGGCACTGGCCCGCGTGCCAGCTTCTACGGGCCCGGTCAGAATGTATGGGATATAAGCCTCATGCGAGACATTCCCTTCCGGGAACATGCAGCCTTCACCCTCCGTGTCGATGCGCATAATGCCTTCAACCATCCACAGTTCTCGGGGCTCAACACCTCACTGTCCGCTACTAACACTGCATTTGGTACAGTCACCGGCGCGCAAGACCCACGCTCTCTGCTCCTCGTCGGTCGTCTCAGATTCTAAGCACTGCAACTCAAGACATTTCAACGGAAACACAAAGGACAAAGAAAAATGCATAACTCTATCCTGAAACTTCTGATCGGTTCCACCCTCGCCAGCGGCGTAGCCTTTGCTCAGACAGCATGGACCCCGAAGGAAGACGGAAAAGCCATCAAGATCATCTCCCACCGCGGCGAGCATCTTCATCATCCGGAGAACACGATGGCTGCTTTTCAGGCGGCGATCGATGCGGGGGCAGACTACTTCGAACTCGACGTTCGCACGACCTCTGATGGAAAATTCGTCATCATGCACGACGGCACCCTGGACCGCACCACCAACGGCAGCGGCGAAGTGTACAAGCACACCTTCGACGAGATCCGTGCACTCGATGCAGGCGCAAAATTCGGCCCTTCTTTTGCCGGGACCAAGGTGCCTACCCTGGACGAAGCCTTCGATCTAGCCCACGGCAAGATCAATGTTTACGTCGACACAAAGTATGCCGATCCCCAACAACTAGTCGATACCATCGTGAAGCACGATATGCAGGATCACGTCGTCATCTATGGCAATCCGTTCTTTCTGTATGACGTACGTAAGATTCGTCCGACGCTGAAGGTCATGCCCGAAGCTCTAAGTCCAGACATCTGTAAACTCTTCGTTCGCGCGATGCAATTGCAGGTCATCGCGTTCGATGCCAATGACTTCAAAGATCCTGTCATCGATTGCGCCAAGGCTGCAAATGCAAAGATGTTCGTGGACCGCTTGGGTGATGCTGATAATCCCGAAACGTGGCAAAAGGCTATCGACCTTGGAGCAGCTGGTATCCAGACGAATCTTCCCGCGGAGCTTGCAGCGTACCTTCGTGCCCATAACCTCGCCACGCACTAAGCCGCTAGAAAGACTAGAGGGGACGGTGGAAACACCGTCCCCTGATCTTCTTCGCACCTGATCCGGAGAAATTAAAATCTTCAAACTGATTGAGTGAACTGGGGTTTACCGCCATGACATCATCTTAGCGTATTCCGTTCGCACTTGTGTGGCGATCTTGGTGGTCTCATCTGCATCGTTGAGCATGCTTAGTAAGTTTTCATAATTGGTCTTAGCCTCCACTCTGTTGCCTAGTAAGGCGTACGATTTCCCCAGTTCCAGTCTGGCGATTACGGAGAGGGGATCGTTCATGACGAGTCCGGGATGATCGAGAATCTTCTGAAATTCAGCAGCAGCTTCACTTGCACGCCCCATCGCCAGGAGGGCTTCACCACGGATATAGATGGGATAGAGAGGCTGGCTCAGTTCGTAGGAAGAGCTGACTTGAAGAAGATCAAGCGCTCTATTGGGCTCATGATTTTTTAGCGCGAGAAGAGCTCGAAGTTGTGGGACGTAGTTGTACTGTACGATTGTGTCTTCTTGAAAGCGTGCGGCCAGATCTTCCGTTAGCCGCAATGCCTGGGAGGCATCCCCCGTCATTGCAAGCACGGACGCAACTCCAAATTCGGTGTTCTTTCCTGTCGAAAGGCGAAGAGCGCCCATCGCAAGATTTCTTGCAGCATGAGGGTCTCCGTAGAATGCTTCGAGCAGAGAGCCGGCAACCTCCAACTGTGCTTGCGTGTCGCGCCTCGACGCCTGTCGAGAAAGGTTCACGGCTCTCCTGGACATCTCGCGCGCAGAAGCCAAATGTCCGGAACGAGCGAGAGAGAACGCCTCATAATTCACGAGCCAGGGATTTGTCGGGGCTTGTTCTAATGCGAGCTTCATATTTATTGTGTTGCCCTTGAGAAAAGCGATCCAGTACCTGTCCGTAATAAAGCTGGCGACGAAGAGCTTGCGGTCCGATGCCTGCTGAATGGCTTCCGCTGCATCCTGCAATCGATTGAGAGCAATTGAGTTGAGCGCGAGATTTCGATATCCAGCGACGAAGTCAGGATCAACCTCAATCGTCTTTTTCGCTTCATCGAAGGCTTTCTCATATTGGCCAAAGGCTGGATAAATAGTTCCCGAAAGAAAAGCATGGGGAAAGGAATCGCGAGGATACATATGCACCCACGCCTCGCAGGTATCGCGGGCCTTTAGCAGATTACCGGACACCAACAGATCGTACGAAGCATCGATCGAAAATCTTTCGCGGTCACTGGCTCTTTCTCGAAGTTGATATGACTTTCGCGTGCTTTCGATTGAAAGGCTTTCTTCTCCGAAGTCGGCGTACATGCGTCCAAGCCAGGCGTGGGCCATTGCAAAATCAGGATCGAGTTCTGTCGCACGTTTGAAGAGCGGGAGGGCTTGACCGCTCCCTGTTGTATTGAAGAGTTTGATCCCTTGGCTAAATGCCTTCAACGCGTCGAGCGAAGGCGTGGTCGCTTCAGCAAGCGGAGTATCGAAAGTAGTGACCGAAGCTACCGATTCACCTACCCTGGTCCTGAACTTAGTCGCTATTCGGCTCAGCGCACCGAGCACGTCCTCTTTCCGGCCAACTTGTACCTGCTCGACGTCCAATAATTCGCCAGTTTCGCAATTCTGCGCTCTTAGTCCCAAGACGTACTCTGTACCAGCACGCGAGATAGACCCGTCCAGAATTGCCGCTCCACCTACCCGTTGACAGACCTCGCGCGCAAGGTCTGGGGTAAGAGAAGAATCGGGGGCTCTCCCCATCAGGCGTAAAGTCCTTCGAATCCGAGGCTCGCTGACCAGATGCAATATCGGAGATTGCTCCAACTGGACGACCATGCCTTGTCTCAACGTATCGTCGAACAGTTGATCCCCGCTTGTGTTGGTAAAGTCGGCCAGGACGATGGTGTCCTTGGCGCCTAGCGACGGTCTCGCGCGATAGACGAAATGGGCACCTGCAAAGATTGTGATCAGGGTCACGACTAGTGCTCCACCCACATAAAAGCCAGCCCAGCTTCTAGGCGTAACTCCGATGTTGGTGTAAGCAACCCTATCCACCTCACTCTCACTGGCAACCACCGGATCAGTGGCGATGGGGTCAGAGGGGTGACCAAGCTGCGCGCTCTCAGTTTCCAGAGGTTCCACTTCCGTCCGGTCAACGAGTTCAACCGGAGCAATAAAGCGATAGCCGAGAGTAGGTATCGTCTCGATGTAGGTTGGGGAGCGAGGATCGTCACCTAAATTCTTGCGTAGAACGGCGATCGCGCGGGTGAGGGTGGTTTCTTCAACGAACGTATCCTTCCAAACCGCTTCCAGAAGAACCCTCTTCTCGAGCAGCCTTCCCCCGCTGGCAGCCAAAACAAGTAGAACCCGGAGAGCTTTGGGCTCCACCGAGATGCGCTGCCCCCCACGCGTCAGACTGAAGTTTTTCTCGTCAAGTCTGAATTTTTCAAAGAGATAGACCACGGACACCTCGGGTAAAGAATTGCCCTAAGAGAAACCTAAGAAAATCATCATGGGAAAAGCAAGACAATTTCGCTCGCTAAAGACAGATTACTCCTTGTAACCAATCGCGAAAACCCTGCTGTCCAGTTAGCCCTGATTGCCTGTGAATGATCGGGCTGCTCTGGATGTGTCTCGTCAAGCCGAACCCTTAGAAGGGGCGAGCGGGGTTCTGCGAATAATTGGCGTTTTGGACCAAAGGAGAGCAATATGTGGAGAAATCAAACCTCTCGACGAATAGGCCACTATCTGGTCTGCATCGTTACCTTCTGCCTTGCGGCGACTCTCACGTCGACAGCACAGAACCTGCGTCCCTCGTCGCGAGCAAAGGATCCTGGTCCGCGTCCAAGCCCGGTCTCTACCATTCCTAATTCGGTGCCGGGTTTGAATGCGAACGAGATCGCCCTCTTCAATGAGAGCTTGCTTCGCGTCTCGGAACTGGAGGGGACATGCGACACCTGCGTCCAACAGCCACAGGGCACTGCACCGGTGGACCCCGACCCAAAGAATCCGTTTTCTCCTCTGCGGCTGGTGAACTCCGCCGGCATGGGGCCGGTCTTCAATGCGGACCAATGCTTTATCTGCCACTTCCATCCAACCATCGGGGGCAGCGCGACTAAAGAGAACGCCGCCCACATCGTTGCGCACAGACTCGGCGGAACGAATACGGTCCCCAGCTTTGAAGAGCCAAGAGGCGCCTTTCGGGAGATGCGGTTCAAATTCAATCCAAATAGTACTCGAGACGGAGGGGTGCACAGCCTGTTCACATTGCAGGGCCGGTCCGATGCGCCCAACTGCACTCTGAAACAACCTAACTTTGAACGAGAAACCTTGAAACGCAACGTGGCATTTCGGATTCCACTTCAGCTCTTTGGTCTGGGCTTGATTGAGTCGATTCAGGACTCCGCCATTCGAGAGAATATGAACGCAGACGAAAACCTGAAGCGAATGTTTGGTATTCAGGGTCACCCCAATATTGTTCCAAACAACAGTACAATCAGTCGCTTTGGGTGGAAGGCACAGAATGCGTCGCTGACGATGTTTGCGGGAGAAGCCTACAACGTTGAAATGGGCATCAGCAATGACCTGTTTCCGATCAACCGAAGCGAGAACACCGATTGCAATCTCTCCTATGAGCCCTTCGACGTCCCCCGGACAGCTGACGCAGACTATAACAATCCACTGAAGATCATGCCGGCGTGGCTGATGTTCACTGAGTTCATGCGATTCGTCGATGCGCCTCAGCCCGCCCCTCTGACAGCTAATGCGACCCGCGGCAAACGTCTATTCAAGGAAGTCGGCTGCGCGCTTTGCCATACTCCTTCCTTCAAGACGCCCGGTATGGCTGACCCGAGAGCTCCTTCGGATCAGATCGGTGCAAGGACAGTGGCCCTCCGCGGACAAACCGTAAACCTGTACTCGGACCTGCTGGTTCATCACATGGGCGCAACCCTTGCGGACAACGTCGTTCAAGGAGACGCAGGACCGGATGAGTTCCGCACCACACCTCTCTGGGGTTTGGGACAGCGCCTTTTCTTCCTGCATGACGGACGGACGGAAGACCTCATGGTCGCTATCCAGGACCACTTCTCCTTTCCCGGCTACGACGGCGGAGACAACCCTGCGAAAGATAAGGATTCTTACAAATACGGATTTTCAGAGGCAAACGAGACAGTCCGTAGGTTCAATACTCTTCCAGAGAGCGACAAACAGGCGGTACTCGATTTTCTACGCTCACTCTAACGCAATCGAAATGGCAGGAGGACAAAATGAAAGTACTTCGCATAATCCCGCTCGTGCTTATGTTTATAGGCCCCACTCTGCTTCATGCTTCGGATCCTTTCCTGGGGAAGTGGAACCTCGATACAAAGCATTCGAAGTATCCTCCGGGATTCTGCCCGAAACAGATGTCTATTGAGATGACCGCCGCAGAGCATGGAGTCCACTACCACTCCGAAACGCTGATGATAAGTGGCAACTCTTTCAGCGCCGACTATACGGCTGACTACGATGAAAAGCCAGTGATCGTCTCGGGAGCCAAAGGGATACTCTTGCCGGTGTCACTGAAACGAACTGAGCCGAATGTGGTCATAGCGAGCTATATAAGCGGCCTTCAGGTCAGGGCGACCAGCCGCAGAGCGCTCTCCAGAAACGGCACAGTTATGACTGTAACTACGACCTCGCGAGATGGCGAGGGCCGTACGGTGACAAACGTGAGTGTCTATAACAGATCGGCTCCGGCACAGCGAAGACTTGATCTCTCGAAGGTCAATGCAGCTGACCTTGTCACGGTTCTACAATAGTTGCTGAGTGAATTGGTGTGTAGAAGCGAACCACCGTCAACCAGATTAACAATGGAGAACTCCAGCCTCGTCGATTGCATGCGCGGTAAGAGCTAAGGCGCCGGCTACGGTAACTGAAAGTCCATGACGGCAATTGCGGTCATCGGCGTCGGCCCATCAGAGGACATGTACGGACGATAACGCCAGCGCTGCACTGCGTCCAGTGCGGCATCCCGCAGCAGAGGCGGCCCGCTGATGATGCGGACCGACGCTACATTCCCGTCACGATCGATATCGGCCTTTACCTTGACTTCTCCTTGTACATGAGAGGCTGAAGCTGCCGCTGGATAAGTCGGCATAGGACTGTACAAAATATTTGCCGCCATAGAGCCTAGGGAGGTAAGACGGATGACGCCTCCGCGAGTCGCGTCGACACCTCCGACGGGACTTCCAGGTGTGACGGAGACGTCTGCCGGACGAACCTCTGACGCAAGGTTCGATCCATCTTCCGGGAATGCAGACGATGCGCCAGGAGCTCGTCTATGAAGGAGAATGGGAGGCTTCGAGGTCCTGGCAATACTACCGCCCCCTTGCTCCGAGGAGTCCACAGGAACAGATGGTCTCCCTAAACGTCCGCTCAAGGTGGTTGCCGGAGTACTCGCACTTCCCGCCGCGCGAAGGGCAGGAGGGGCAGTGGAAGAAACCGAAGGGCGTTCGGACGGTGCCGAGGTGGGGACAGCGTCCATAGTTTGTGGGGAAACTTGGCCGTGCGTGGCCAGCGACGGAACTCCAGCGGGGCGCGCAGGGCTATAGGGAACAGCGAGCTGCGTTCTGGGTGATTTCCTTATGAGTGTGCTCGGAGAAGGTATGGCCGTCTCACTGGGGTGGACGGCGGATGGACTGACGTGTCTCTCCGGCGCTGCAGTGGATGCCACATTGTCCGCTGCAGCCGGATTGACCAATGCTGGCGAATTGCTCACATCCGCAGTCGAGCGGGGCTTCAGCCATAGACCGATGGATAACGCCACTATTACGCATGCGGCAGCAACCATCCAGTAAACACGCCTATTCCCAGCGCCACTGTTCTGCGGCCCTTTCAGATCGTATAAATCTCTTTGTGCAAGTTGTACAGAGGTATCGGAAATCTCTTGCGTCTCACCGCGCGCCGATTGAAACGGCTCGATTGAGGGGTTGGCCGCAGGTTCCGCAGTCCAATGTGTGGGAGCCGTGTCCCTACTGCCCGGAGCCGCACCAAGGGCGTGGCGCGCCTCCATCAGGAAGCGAAGCAGACCGTGAGCGTCGCCCTCATCCGCCGTAGCGGCAAAGCTCACCCCAGCGGCGGCAATGGCAAGCACGCCAAGCAGATCGGGGTAACTGATTGTCTGGTCGCACCTGTCGATCACCACCCAAACATACGACGTTAGATCACGGTGGAAGGCGCGGTCACGCGGCAATCGCGTGACAATTTTCCCAAGGGTCTCGACGGTCTCTACGGCACAGTTAGCCTTGATCAGAAAATCTCGTAACTCCGTGATTTCTTCCGCGTAGCGAACGGACACATCTTTGAGTTGCAGAGGTTGCAGCATGCGAGGGCGCCCCACTTCCTGACCTCGAGTAAAACACGGCTACAGTAGAGTTGACACGCAAAACCATCATATGTTGCCCGTATAACGACACAACACGATGATGCGCACAGCCTAATCTATCCCACCAACAAGCCGACCTCAGGACACTGATCTGCCTTAAATGATTGAAGTGACGGTTATACATGAATCGAGAGTTCCCTAAGTTACGCGCAGATTTACGAATCGAAACAGCCTCGTGCAAGTTATTGAAAGTAAAGCTCTCTTTTGCGTAACGGACTTGAGACATTACCGAAAAGGCTGCTTTTGTGATTGTTTCTCCGCGGCCGTTTGCCCTGCGTCGAGGGTATGACTGGCACCGAGACCGGAGCCGCCGTGCCCACAAACTCCGTCACCTAGATCACTTTAGTCTGAACTTCGGCGTCAGCTATACGCGAGAGAGCTTTCGTCTTGCTGCTCCCGCAACAACTAGGATGCCGCTGCCCAGAAGCATGAACGTGGAAGGTTCAGGCGTGATGACAAGGATTGCGGAGCCAATCTCTTGTGCATGTTCGCCCATCAGCGAGTATTGGCCGGTCAAAAAGGTCGGCGATGAAGTTTGGCCGCTAAACAGTTGTGTGCCCAAAGCTAAAAATGGATCCGGAGAACCGTTGAAATCTTCACCGGCGATTTCTATACTCACCCCACCACCAATTAATGAAGAAGCAAACTCCATGTCTGCCACTGCCGGAATGCCGTCGTAGGAAACGGGTACGTTGTCGAGTGTAAAGAAGTGAGGACTTGCACTGTTGTCTGGCGTGGGAGTGGAGGGCAAAAACCAGGTTATGGTGTGGCCAAACTCCGTAAGGGTGAAGCCGTCGATGGAATCGGCTTTAGCAACCAAACTGGTAGCTGCAATGGCTGCGAAACATAAGGCTTTGGACGGTGGCACTCGTGAATGGAACGGCCACATATACCGCAACAGCATTGCTCGCGGGTGCGCATAGCTTGACCATCACCTACAGCGGAGATAGCAACTTCAACGGTGTCAGCGCTGGAGGCTCTGGCATTACGCTTACAGTGAGTCCCCTCGACTTCACATTGACATCGAATTTAACAGTGGTCCAGTCCGTGATCCCCGGCAAGTCGGCAACGTATACCTTCAACCTCACTCCGACTGCCGGAACTTTTCCCGGCGTCGTCACCTTCGCGGTCAGCGGCCTGCCAGTTGGAGCAACCTCTAGCTTCAGTCCGCAGACTCTACCGGCCAACTCTACCGGCGAGGCGGTCGCACTGACGGTCCAGGTTCCTCTTCCCGCAACAGCATCCCGACAATGGAATTCGCAACAACTGGTCTGGGCGCTTCTATTGTTGCCTTTGGCGGGTGTCAGGCGACTACAGAAGGCACATAAACGGTTCAGGCGTGCCGGGCTGCTGATGCTCCTCTTACTTGGCTCTACCGCTGTGATCGGGCTCAGTGGATGTGGTACCAGCACCGGCATCTTCGGCCAAACTCCAAAGGACTATACCCTTACCATCACCGCAACTAGCGGATTGGTCCAGCACTCCATCAACGTAAACCTAAATGTTCAATAAGACAGGAGGAGATGAGATGAGAATGACTACTCGCAAGAGGCTCCTCCGCGGAGTTGCAATATCGTTGTCTTTTTTTATAACCGTCAGGTTTTCTTTGACGCAGAGCACGGCACAGGTGCAGAAGCCTTTGCCTACGTCGCCCGCGCCAGTCGTCGAAGTAGGCCTAATATATGTTGCGGAGCGGACCAAACTTACCTACGGGGACAACTTCTGGCTGCAGGGAGGGAGTGGCGAACTATCTTTCCCTATCTACAAGAGCATCAGCCTCGCTATGAACGTAACAGGCGCTCACAAAGGGAACATCAGTTCGGCTAATAGTGGCTTCAGCAAGGTGTCATTTGTGGCTGGGCCAAGATATACCTTTGATCTTCACAAGTCCCGCCTCTTTGTGGAGGCACTATTCGGCGGAGTGCATGGTTTCGATGGAGTTTTTCCTGCCGTCAACGGAGCGAGAATGTCTGCCAATGCCTTTGCGATGCAAACCGGAGGCGGCTACGAAATTGACTTGAAGAAACGAGTCAGTCTCCGCTTGATCGATGCCAGTTACGTTCGCACCCACCTGCCAAACGGAGGTAGCAATTCTCAGGGCGATTTAAGGCTTGCGGCTGGCATTATCTTTCGTTTTCCCACCCACTAAACCATATAACCAGCGCAGGGCGGAATAGACGGATTCCATGGGCTTTCGCAGATACGACATACGCCCACCGCGACAGGCAGCAAGTGATGGAATCACCTGCCCAGCTATTTAGGCCGTATCGACATATTCACTTTTGCGATGGTTGAAGATTTGTTTCGATGAGTGGATGGGCGTGTTGCGGTATGAGTTGAGCGAGGCGCAGTGGCGCCGGATTGAGGCGTTGTTGCCTGGTCGAGCCGGTCAGGTTGGCCGGCCTGCGGAAGATAATCGGCGGTTTGTGAACGGCGTCTTGTGGGTGATTCGGTCCGGGATGCGGTGGGCCGATCTTCCCGAGCGTTATGGCAAGTACAAGAGCGTGCACAAGATGTTCGTCCGCTGGGCCCACGCCGGGGTCTGGGACCGCATCTTCGCCGATCTGGTGCGCGACAAGCAGAACCCCTACCTGATGCTGGATTCGACCATCGTCAAGGCCCACCAACAGGCGGCCACGGGCCGCAAAAAGGGGGCGACAAGGCTGAGCGAAGCGGGACACTGTTTACGTTTTAGACCGGAGAGATGGTTTACAAGCCCCTTGCGGAGGAAGTGGCTCTGGTTCAGGGTTATGGCTGGCTAGGCCCGGTCTTAAATAAGATATCTCGTTGCCGTCGAAGCGTTGGGAATGTGGGAATCCCGAAGGGATTTCCAAGAGGAGTGGGAAGGGTGGGAAACCGGCTTTATGGTTTTCCATGCTTTCCACTCCTCGGCATTTCCAACGCTTGCTTTCATGGGCGAAGCCCGGGGCGAAATCGCATGTCGTTGGCATCGAACTCGCCGATTTCCAGAGAGCAGAAGAAGACTCGGTAGAAATTATCCTTCACTTTTTCGAGCGCGATATCTTCACCGCGGAAAACCTCGCTGATAAAGACCCTGCTCTTATGCCAACTGATGTCTCTAGCATCGTTCACGCGCCGAGTCTGGAAATGAGCTGGGTACTGATGGGCCTTCGTGTACCTTGGCAGGAGCCGGGAGCTCGGGACATAGACGCTGCCGGGTGTTTCGTTCCCCAATGCTTCATGAGGACGCTCATGGTTGTAGACACGAACGAACTCATCGAATCGCTTCTGCTGCGCATGGAGTGTCTTCGCTGAAGGGGTGGCCGTGTCCTGCTTGAGCGTGCGATGCATACGCTCATGTCGACCGTTCTGCTGTGGCTTGCCTGGCTGAATACGCTCATGCCCGATCCCAAGCCCTACCCAGCTCAGGGACAACCGTGACAATCCCATCACACCAAGTCTAGAGAATGGATTGCCGTTGTCGGTGCGAATCCGGTCGGGAACACCGTACTCGCGCATGGCGGCCTCGCAGATCGCAAGGACATGCGCTGTATCCATGCGGGCCACCGCCTGACAACGGATCAGATAGCGACTGTATGCATCGGTGATCGTGAAGGGATCGCATCGGTTGCCGTCCCCGGTACGGAACCATCCCTTGAAGTCCATACACCATAGCTGATTCGGAGCGTGACCTCAGCGAAGGGCTCTGAATACGGGGTGGTTCTGCGTCTCTTGCGAACAGGGTTGGTGAGTCCCGCCCGGCGCAGAATCTGACCGACGGTGCTTGCCGCCGGCCATGCAATGTTCGGGTTCATCTTCTCCAGACGAGCCTTCAACTTCCGCGCTCCCCAGGAGGGAAAACGCTTCCGCAGTGCAAGGATCTCGTTCTCGATCTCCAGCGAGGTTGCGTGAGAACAACCGTGGGTCTTGCGCGAAATGTCCAACAAGCCTTCTGGCCCAACTTCTTTGTATCGTTTGATCCACTTATATGCGGTTGGGCGAGAGATGCCGTACTCGTGGCATAGGTCCGTGACTGACATCTCTTCCTTCTGATAACTGGATAAGAACTGCAAGCGCTGATCCACAATACGACTCTCTTTCCAAGGCATGAACGTATCTTCTTGCGTTCAACCAATGCATAAGAACCCTCAGACCTCCGTCTCTGTAAACGATGTCGCAGGTCTTTCGTGTAAACCATGTCCTCGGTACCTACTGGACTCCTACCCCTCGCAGGCTCCGGGACCCTTTCCAAAAACTTCATCTCTTGGTAACGCGGCTATGCCGCGACTTGGGAGCAGCGCACCTTCGCGCCCTTTTGGTATGTGTCCCGATTGACCGGGGCAAACAGGAGAAACACCATGCAGACACAACAGACCATCACCTTCTTCGGTACCGTCAGCAACTCAGCCACCATCGTTGCTCCAGACAGGCACCTGTATCAAGCTAGTCGTCCAGGCGCAACCACAGCCAAACAACATCGCAAGCATTCCACTCCTCACCGCAACCTTTGTGCGACCGGTTCAGCCGGTTTTGCTCGAGTAGCTTGAGCATCAGCAATGTATCGAAACCGAGATAGAAATCTATAACTATATTGAATTTGATACAATCCGGTATGAAGACGCAGATGGAACAACTACGGAGACTTGCCGATAAGCAGCCCGTAATGTAATACGGTCTGTCGATCTGGAGCGACTTGCCCTCCCTCGCAATTACCTCGGTCGTTTGGTTCGGGAAGGGAAGCTGGAGAGGGTCGGGCGTGGGCTCTATTCGTCCACCGATCATCCGCCATCAGAAAAGCGAACTCTAGTCGAAGTCTGCCGGAAGGTGCCTCAAGCCGTAGTTTGTCTCTCGTCCGCCTTGCGCTTTCACGAACTCACCACAGAGAATCCGTTTGAGGTCTGGATCGCACTCAAGCAAGGGGCATGGTCGCCTCGCATGGAATATCCACCTGTCCACGTCGTCCGATTCTCGGGAACGGCCCTCTCCTTCGGGGTGGTCGAGTACCTCGTGGAGGGAACAGCTATCAAGGTTTACACCCCTGCCAAGACCGTTGCCGATTGCTTCAAGTTCCGGTCGAAGATTGGAACGGAGCTGGCGCTTCATGCTCTTCGCGAATGCTTCCAAGAACAGAAAGCCACGATGGACGAACTTTGGGAGGCGGCGAAAGTCTGTCGCGTTGCCAACGTCATGCGACCGTACATGGAATCGCTGTCATGAGTAAACCTGTCATCAACGTGGCAGCCTCTGTCCGGCAGCGTCTCCTTAGCGTAGCTCGTGATCGCAACGAAGATTTCGGTTTGCTGCTGACGAAATTGCGCTGACCGTATGGGCTAGGGCCTTGGGATCCGCTGGATTGAGATTGTTCAAATCATTTTGCAAAGCCGCTTGGGGCTTTTTCGCCTGGCCCCCCTCTAACGGCTCGCTCAGCCACGGGCAGAATGCCCTGACTTCGGCATGTGAATCATTTTTGCAAAACTTGGCCGCCTCAGAGGTCTGAGCTAAGAGTGCCGAATTAAGGCAAGCAAACAAAACTATGAGACAGATGACGCTTTTCATTCAATTAGCTCCCAAACAGTTTAATTACGCCCCAAGCGTTGGTGTCATAAATGATGCCAGGTGGGTTGTGCGGTGTAGCGCTGCGGCCGGTCACGCTACCCACGCCAATCGTCGCGTTGGGCTCACCAGGAGCAAAGACTAGAGCGAGCCAGATGGCGGAGTCACCAGACGGCAAGTTAGGCACTGTAATACTGCGTTTGTCGGCCCCAATTGATAGTGTGATCGGAGACTTACCGACAACCGCGAGTTGCGCCTGGACAACACTGGATGCATCGAGCGTCGCAACAAAGTTAGATCCGGTCTTTCCTGAAATATCTGCAGTGGCTTGTGACATGAAACTCCTACGTAAGATTTCGCGACTCTCGACTAATTAGCTCCCCGCTGTTTGCACAGGCGTTTGCAAAGGAGGCAATTTGGGTGGGTTCGTCGATACATCAGGTACGGTACTGCTCTACGTAGGCCCGTTACTTGGAAAATCGGATAGCTGGAGATTAGACGCAGCCCGTATTATTAGCAAGAAATTTCTTGTATGCAGCGCGTTGGTGTCTCATGCAACGCTTTCGATCTTTGCGTTCGGCATCGAGCAGCTGGAACAGTAACTCAGTCATATAGACAATACCGAGTCCCCTTTTGGATTGAGCCTTAGTTGACGAGAACAGGCCAAAGCACGTTTCCAGAACTGCAACCGCTCGAAACGCGCTTTGGCGATTTTGCGTTAGCTGAATTCGGAGCGATACAACTTCCGAATTGCGGGCGAGCCGGGCGCTATTAAACGACGGGCGCCTTCCTCGACTAGCAAGCCAAACTTCTCAAAACCAGGGTGCCTAATGGAAGTTCAATCTCTACGGACGGCTGTGGCGAGGGCTTCTTGAAGAGCTGGCCAGTTGGGAGCGTAGTTGAGTGCCTCTTTGTATTTGGCGACGGCATCTTTCCAGTTTCCCTTCTGGGAGAGTAGATCGCCCCAAAGCTTGAGCGGATCAGCGAACTTCGGTGTGCGTTGATGGGCGGCAGCGAAATCTGCTTCCGCACCGGACAACTCGCCACGCCTGAGCCGGGACTGCCCGCGTTCCATGTACACAAATGGTTCGTTAGGACCCTTCGCGATGGCTTCGGCCCAGATGGCCTCGGCCGCGGTAATGCTACCGGCTCCCTCTGCCAAAGACCCGCGAAATGCCTCACAGAGGCTGTAAGAGCCCATCTGTTTGAACACTGCGTTCGCGTCGGCCGAATGACCCGTAAGGCCGAAGACATAGCCGGCGAAGCAGAGGCTATTGATCTGCAAATTCGAGGTGTTGCTCCAGACTCTCCACATTGTTTGCGCACTCTTCAGCAGCGGGCTGGCATCGGTAGGTCTGCCTGTTGCCTGCAACATGAGAATGGGTTCACCGGCTGCTTCAAAGAACTGGGTTTCGGGAGCTCGGGATCGCTTTGGGCTATAAAACGTTGAAAAGAATCTCTGTCGTCCATGATCGCGTATGTCTGAGCCACTCCCGTGGCGGCGGTCATATTCGAAGAGCCCCGACCGCGGTTGTCCGCAACCTCATCCAAATTCGCGCTCAACATGAGGGGCATATCCCATAGTGATTGTGCGGCATTGATAAGGTCCGACATGTCCTAAGTAAATTATGTTAAGGATCGGCCAAAAGTTCAATTTCGGACAAAGGCGGTGAGCAATTTTTCCAGGTAGCGATGATCAACTGATGACTTCAGGCCGAGGCGCGTTTCGAGGCAAACCGTGCTCAAAACGCGAATCGGCGATTTAGCAACAATCCAGAACCATTCCATTCGAAAAAAGCGTTCCCGGTACAGAAGCTCGGACCATTCCTATTGCACTCCTTTGCCGGTAGACTTGCCCTATAAGAAGAGTGGTCATCACAGGGCCTCGTCCGGTACAGATTCTGGATGTTGCAGGCCCTCTCGAAGTCTTCTCAAATTCGGATGCCTACGAGATCCAGCTGGCGACTCCGATAACGGAACTACCTTGCAAACCAATCGAGGGATCGAGCTTGGGAATGCACTTCCAGTCTCAGAAATTAGTGGCGCCATCGACACGTTAGTCATTGTGGGTGGCCCGGGCGCCGAGAGCGGGAACTACGATCCGAAGTTCATTGGCTGGCTTCGTGAGGCTGCGGATCGTTCCCGTCGCGTGGCCTCCATCTGCACAGGAGCCTTCCTGCTTGCGGAAGCAGGACTTCTGGACGGCAAGCAAGCAGTGACCCATTGGAAGTTCTGTGAACGGCCTGGCGCTTGAATATCCGAAGGTGCAGGTAAAGCGCGACCCCATCTATCTGCGAGACGGCCGAATCTACACCTCGGCGGGGATCACTGCGGGCATCGATCTTTCTCTGGCACTCGTCGAGGAGGACCAGGGGCACGAAGTCTCACTTGAAATCGCCCGCTTTCTTGTCATGTTTCTCGTTCGTCCTGGGGGCAGGCTCAATACAGCCACATGCTCTCGCACCAGGCGACCGCTTCGCAGCCACTACGCGAACTCCAGGTGTGGATGCTTGAACATCTGCGAGATTCTATGACGGTAGAGTCGCTGGCAGACCGTTTAGGCGTCAGCGCTCGACACTTTACTCGAGTCTGCCTGCGGGAGACCGGCATGAACCCCGGGCAGTTCATCGACCGGATGCGAGTCGAAGCAGCACAACAGATAATCGATAGCTCCAAGAAGGGCTTGAAGGAGGTAGCCGATGCATGTGGGTTTCATTCACCCGAGGCAATGCGTCGCGCCTTCTCACGCGTGCTTGGTGTCACCGCTGCGGAGTACGCCAGCCGCTTCCGCCGCTGACCCGAGACGGAACGAGATGTCCTAAATTGCAGTAAGTGTGTCGTGGCGTCGGTCATGGGACAGGCCTATCGTGGGGAATGTAAGTCATCTCTATGGAGGTTCCCTCATGTCGACCGTATCCCTCGCCTGTGGCGCTGGTCTTGAAGCCACCAACATCCCGGATAGCCAACTTGCGCAACAGGTAACGGAGTTCATCCGTGACCCAGAGTCTGAGTTTCTCTTTAACCATTCCAGCCGCGTGTACTCCTTTGCGGCTCTCGCAGGCTATCTGCGCGGTCTGAAGTTTGATTGCGAACTACTCTATTCGGCCGCCATGTGCCATGACATCGGTCTGGTGCCTGCTCACAGCAGCGCTGCAGAGCGTTTCGAGGTGGACGGCGCAAACGCCGCCCGTGATTTCCTCCGCCAGCGTGGGATAGTAGCTTCCGAGATCGATCATGTCTGGACCGCTATCGCCCTACACACCACGCCGGGTATCCCGCAGCACATGCACCCCGTCGTCGCCCTTGTCACTGCAGGCGTCGAGATGGACGTTCTCGGTATCGGCTATGGCGATGTAGAAGAAGACACACGCAAAGCCTATCGTAGACCGGTTTCCGCGCACGCCACACTTCAAGGAAGACATTCTGCAGGCCTTCTACGACGGAATCAGACACAAGCCTGAGACTACCTTTGGCAATGTTAAGGCCGACGTACTGGCGGATAAAGATCCCGCATTCCGCAGGACGAACTTCTGCTCCATCATTCGCAATTCACCTTGGAAAGGCTGATCTGCGCACCGTATTGAGGGATCGCGCGGACGAAGTCATTAGTCACGAACTGTCGTTGTTGTTTACATCGCAGATGCCATGAGTCTCGATAGGTGACTTCAGGCCAATGCGCGTTTCCAGCACGAGTGCTCAAAACGCGCATTGGCCTATTTAAAGCATTGCGCATGCTGAGATGCGTTTCTCACGATCCTGCGCGGACAAGAAACAGAAGGCTTTTTCCGAATTGTGTGAGCGGCGTAGTGATGGGGTGGCCTTGTCTTCGCTAACAGCGCTACGCTGCTCTTTTCCTGCCCAAACGTTTCGGGGCGGGAACTGCCCAGGCCGATATAACCGCGTTGTCTAGGACCTCTTGCCGTGAAGGCACCCATGCGGCATAACTTTTCTCGGTCGTGCGTATTGAAGTGTGTCCGAGGAGCTTGCTCACATGCTCCAGTGACACGCCCGCCTTAAGAAGCTCACAGGCGAAGGTGTCGCGGAGTCGATGTGCCTTCATGTAGCCGCCCGTGATTTTGGCTTCAACGAAGCAGGGAGCAACAAATCGTTTGCCCCAATTGCCACTGATGGACTTGGGGGAGCCTACCCCACTCCAGAAGAAGAAGCGGTCATTATCATTCGGCACCGCGAGCAGTTCAGCCGCTATCTTTGGTGGAAGAAGGACGCTGACATCAGTTCCGGTCTTGGTACGCTGGGTCACAACGCGGTGACCAGTTGCATCGTGAATGAGCGCAGAGCGGGGAAGTGTCAGAGCATCTTGGATCGACAGGCCGCTCGACCTCATGAGCAGGAACAGACCGCGTACCCGCTTGATCCAATACTCTTGGCTTTGATTTTCCACCACATGATTCTGCGGTGCCTTGACGACGACATAGACCGCATCGAGCAGGCGCTTATATTCGTCAGCCGTCAGAGGAAGGGTGGGAACCTCTTCCGCCTTCATCTTCGGCCAGACTGGAACCTCGACCAGCCACCTAGCGACGCGGCAGAACTTTAGAAAAGACTTGTACCGTTCGGCCAGTTTGTTCCGGGTGAGACTCGACGGGTACAGGTCTTTCCAATCGGAACAAAATCGGGTTATGAGTTCGCGGTTGATTCCCGCAAGGGTGTAGACGCCACGACCCTCACAGAAGGACGCCAGGCGTCCGAGCTCTCGCTCGTACTTCCGTATGAGGTCAGAGGAGAGGTTCTCCACCTTCTTATCAGCGATGAAGACCTCGACGGCGGCTCGCATGTTCTTCACCCCTGGCGTGTCCGGCACAACCGTTCTGCCGGTCAGCTGGTCTTCAACGTCCCGCTTGACCTGTTCGGCCTCCGCCCATGAACGAGTATTTGCCGGACGCCGTTGACGCGGTTCGCCGGTTGCCGTCCAGCGAAGCCACTTTCTGCAATCGCATCGCTTGGCGATGCTCATCCCCTGCATACTTGCAGCCCTTCGAATGCCGGACAAAAATTGTGATCGTCGGCGTGGTAGTCATTGAGTCCTGCTCTCTGAATGCTCCAACGAGACGCAGTAGACACGTTTTTGACACAAAAGTAAAAGCCACCCGTAAAGGTGGCTTTAGAATCAACAGCTTAGAAATGGTGGAGGCGGTGGGAGTCGAACCCACGTCCGAAACTACTGTCAACAGAGAGCTTTCATGCTTTTCCAGCGTTCATCTTTGTCTCGTCATCGACGCTTAGAACGGGCGAAGACGCGACGACGACCAGTCTGATCGATCTCGTCCGACCCGCTCAGACGGAGCAGGGAAGACCAGCCTACTGTGCGACGATCGGTACAGGCCCGTAGGCGAAGCTTGAGCGATCGGCTACTTAATTATTAAGCAGCAAGCGCGAGTGTTGGTTCGGCACTTATAGTTTTGTGAGCGATTACGGGTGTCCACACCCCGGCATGCCTCTCTGCCGCAAGCAATCCCGTCGAAGCCGTGACGCCCCCATTTTGGAGACTGGCACCAACATTGCATTGGGCCCTCAAAGAACTGTATTCATTATAGCGTTTCATTGTGGCTGGTGCCGATTTGCGGATGTCAGGCGAAGGCGAGGATGATTGCGCCCAAGGTTACGAGCGATCCGCCGACCAGCTTGATGGGAGTCAGGTGCTCGCCGAGGAAGATCCATGCGCCGAGGATGACGAGGACGACGCTGAGTTTGTCGACCGGCGCGACGCTGGAGGCTGGTCCGATTTGGAGGGCGCGGAAGTAGCAGAGCCACGACAGACCGGTGCAGATGCCGGAGAGAATGAGAAAGAGCCAACTGCGGCGACCGATCTCTGCGAGACCGTGGTGTTTCTGGAGTCCTAATGCGATGGCCCAGGTGAAGACCAGGATGACACTGGTGCGGATGGCGGTCGCGAGGTTCGAGTCGACGTTGGCTACGCCGACCTTTGCGAGGAGCGCGGTTGCGGCGGCGAAGAGTGCGGAGAGGAGCGCCCAAAAGACCCAGGTCATGGGATTGAGGATATCTTGCCTGCGTCTTGGCTGCGGTGGCTTGACTCGGGACGGGCGGCAAGCGTAAATAGTTTCCATGCTGAAACTATTGTTGCCGCGGATGTCCTTGCGTTCTCTCTCCATCCTTCTCTTATTCATCTGTTCCATTTGTCTCAGTAGCTCTCTTCTTGCGCAGGACCCGGCTAAGGCGGTTCCTATGGAAGGTTCCACTACGGATCCGGGCTCGCACGCGAAGATCGGTTTGAAGCCGCCTGCTGATCCCAAGCTGCCTACTCTTTTTCTAGTGGGCGATTCGACTGTGCGGAATGGGCATGCCGATGGCGCGGGTGGACAATGGGGTTGGGGAGAGCCGCTGGTCGATTTCTTCGATACGACTAAGATCAACGTCGACAATCGCGCCATTGGGGGGCGGAGCAGCCGTTCGTACATTATGGAGAACCAGTGGGAGGAGACGCTTGCGCTTGTGAAGCGGGGCGATGTCATTCTCTTCCAATGGGGGCACAACGATGACGGTCCGTTGGACGATCCGGCGCGTGCTCGAGGGACGATTCATGGCATTGGGGAGGATAGCAAGGAGATCGAGAATCCTATCCTGAAGATCCATGAGACGGTGCATACGTATGGCTGGTATCTGCGGAAGTACATTGCGGACACGCTGGCTAAGGGCGCGATTCCGGTGATCTGTTCGCCAATCCCGCGCAAGACGTGGAAGGACGGTAAGGTCGTCCGCAATGCGGCGAACTATGGCGGTTGGGCGGCGCAAGTCGCGGCGGAGGAGCATGTGGCCTTTATCGACTTGAACGAGATCATTGCGCGGCGCTATGACGCTTTGGGGGAGGAGGCTGTGGAGCCGCTGTTTGCCGATCCGCATACGCATACCAGCCGAGCGGGAGCGGAGATCAATGCCGAGTCCGTGGTGAGCGGGTTGAAGGCGCTTCCTCATGATCCTGTGGCGGGGTACTTCTCGGCCAAGGGCTCTGCGGTGAAGCCTTATGGTGGGACTTAGGTGTCGTGCCCCCCCCCCCCCCCTGCCGGAAGTCGCACATTTAAATGGAGTTATCGCTTTTAGGCAACGCAAAATATTCCATCGAGATGGGTTATGGGTAAATATGGGGAAACAATGGGGTTGTGGCTTTGACCCCGAGTTTCTTGGGATGGCGAGGTTGGCAAGGAGCTGATATTAATCCGCGCTGGGCGATGTTAGGGATGGCTTACGCCATTTTCCCTTCTCCTTCTATTTTATTAAATTGACCATAACTTAAGTGCCACTTGTATCTCGTTGATTGGGATGGGGTTTGGTTGATTTGGGGCTTGACAGGGTGTTTTTCGGGTAAATTCTCGGATAATCGTTGTAACTGATTGTTGGGATTGGATTTAAGGGTTGGATGGATTTGGGTGTGTCTCTGCTTTTCGCACAAATGCCCATCTCGGCTAACGGAGGTGGGTAGATGGATCGTTTTTAGTTCAACCTGAGAGATGAGGCTCGGATAAGAAGGCGGTCGGGCTTTGCCCGATACCCCACCCTATTTGCGATGAGACTGCAAAAAGGGTGGGGCACCCGTTTTTGTGGCTCTTCTTTGCGTTGGGATGGTCGAGCGGGATCTCTCTATGGGTTAGAGGGTGGTGGCTTCCAGGTCGATTGTTTGCCACTCGCCGCGCTCGATGGCTGTGCGGATCTGGGCGGGGGTTTTGCCCTTTTTGGTCTGTTCGTAAGCGAAGATCGCTTCTTTCATGCAGGTGGAGCAGGTGGCTCCGTGGGTGCCTTCGAAGCAGCTATGCAGGCTGTTGTGGCCCATCGCTCGATCGCAGTGGCAGTAGCAGGGCTGCTGGTGGAGCACGGCGGGGATCTTTTCGGCGAGCTTGTAGGCGGCGACCTGGTAGGGGTGAGAGAAGTACTCGCCGGTTAGCTGCGAGCCGGAGAGGATGGGTTTCATCGGCTTGATCGGAGGGCGGGCGTTGTAGGCGGGGATGTCCAGGGCAGGGTCGGCCCACTGGGCCGAGGCGGCCATCGTTATCAGTCCAAGCGCGAGACTTCCGAGGATTCGCTTCATGTTTTTCATCATAAATCGTCCGGTTCCAGAGTGCATTCGAAGGTTGGGAAGAGTTTTCTGAGGAAGCTTTGCGCGCATGTGGCCATAAAAAGCAAAAAAAAAGGCGGCATGCACGGTGCTTTGTACATGCCGGGAGGCCAGTGACGCAACTTATGTCAGCATGGGGGTGAATGATGATTACCCCGTCTTCCTGCTGAAAAATTTCACGGGCGGATTTTCACGCTCACGTTGTTGAAATAATAACACGTCTTTGCAAGACGATGTCTATTCCCTCTGCTAAATATCTCGCCACTCTTTAGTAAACAAATGCGGCTCAACAATCAGATGCGGTGGGAGCCGTTAGAGATGTACTGAATTGGGCGTGATTCTTGCTCCGGAAGAGCCGCTGTGTGCGTTCCATTTTGGAATTCGTCCCGCTTCGATTCGCGAATTTATTTTAGCTCGGCTCAGGCGAACTCTTTGCTGATGCGTTTTGCCATGCGGGCGTCGCGACCGGTGATGCCGCCCGCGTCGTGGGAGATGAGTCCCAGGCGCACCTGGTTGTAGCGTATGTCGATATCGGGGTGGTGTCCCATTTCCTCGGCGACGGCGGCGATTCGGTTTACGAATAGCATCGCGGCTACGAAGTCCTTGAAGGTCCAGTTACGGATGAGCTTTCCGTCCACAAGCTGCCATGTGGGCTCTTGTGCGAGCAACTCCTGCAGTGCGGTCTCGGTCATCTTCGACATGGAATGAACTCCTATGCCTAGGGATGCTAGCCTCTAGTGCGCGGGGTGCGCAACTGCAGGCCGGCAGAGCCGATCCGATATGGCTGAGGGGGAGAGGCGCTCGATCTCTTCGCGGAGTTCGGACCATGATTCCAGCGGGATCTGGAGGAATACGTCGACGATTTTGGGGTCGAACTGGGTTCCGGAGTTCCGCACGATCTCGTTCCGGGCCACCTCAAAGCTGGTGCTCTTGCGATAGGGCCGGTCGGAGGTCATTGCGTCGAGTGTGTCCGCGATGGCGAAGATGCGAGCTCCGAGTGGGATCTGATGTCCGCTGAGGCCGCGTGGATAGCCGGAGCCGTCGAAGCGCTCCTGGTGGGAGTAGACGATCTCGGAGGCGTCCTTGAGGAAGGGGATCTTGGATACGATCTCGTAGCCATGCCGGCAGTGTTCGCGCATGATGGCCATCTCTTCGGGCTCGAGCTTGCCGGGCTTCAGCAAGATGCTGTCGGGGATGGCGATCTTGCCGAAGTCGTGGAGGAAGGCTCCCCTGGCGATGAGCTTGAGTTCTTCGCCAGCGACGCCCATGGCGCGCGCGATGGCGATGGTATAGGCCGTGACGCGCTTGGAGTGGCCTTCGGTCTGTTCGTCGCGCAGGTCGAGCGCGTTGCCCATGGCTTCGAGCGTGGTGTCGTAGCTGCGCTCCAGCTCTTCCATGGTGGACTGGAGTTGCGCGGTGCGAGAGGTGACGATGTCCTCAAGGCTATTCAGATAGGCCACGTTCTGCTTCAACAGGCGACCGCGTTCCATCGCACGGTGTACTACGGTCTCCAGTTGTGTGCGCGCGAATGGCTTGAGGAGGTAGTCGATAGCACCGCCACGAAAGGCGTTGGTGGCCATGTGGATGTCTTGTACCGCGGTGACCATTACGACCGGAGTTCCAGGATGATCGACTCCGATACGGTGGAGCAGAGCGAGACCGTCGGTGCCGGACATCATGATGTCGGCGAGGACAAGATCATATTCGGGGCCTTCCTGAAGGCGCATGAGCGCTTCCTCGGCACCGCTGGCGAGGGTGGTCGAATAGCCGCTCTGTTCGAGGAGCGTGGCCACGATACTTCGGACAGCCTCTTCGTCGTCGACTACTAAAATGCGCTGCGGCATGGTGAGAAAGGCTCCGGGCTAGTACCTGTTTGGCGGGCGGAAGCTGAGGATTGATTTGCGTCGGTAGAGATGCTCTGTTTTCGTAGCACGATTACTCCTTACGGGCGGCGCTTTTTGCGTCTGCCCAACCGGGCTTTGTTACCTGACGGCTTCGTCCCAGGGCCAGTGCGCCAGCAGGAACGTCCTCGGTGATGCAACTGCCGGCTGCGACGTAGGAGCCGGTTTGAATCGTCACCGGGGCGACGAGGGTGGAGTCCGAACCAATGAAGACCCCGTCACCAATGGTGGTCAGATGCTTGTTGATGCCATCGTAGTTGCAGGTGATTGCGCCGGCACCAATATTAACACCGTCTCCGATGATGGCGTCACCGAGATAGTTAAGGTGATTCGCCTTGGAGCCCTTTCCTAAGGTGACCTTTTTGGTCTCGACGAAGTTGCCAACGTGCGCGCCTTCGCCGATGCGGCTTTCGGGGCGCAGGTGCGCATAAGGCCCTAGAACCGCATCGTTACTGACTTCCGCGCTGTCCAAGATGCAGCCGTTGCGGACCAGAACACGGTCTCCGAGGATGGTGTTCTGCACGACAGAGTAGGAGCGCACGCGGCTCTCGCTGCCGATGTGTGTTGTACCTAACAGTTGCACGTAGGGCTCGATGACGGTGTCCGCGCCGATGGTTACCTGGGCGTCGATGACGCAGGTCTCGGGGCGGAAGATGGTGACGCCCTGGGCCATGAGGCGACGCGCGGTGGCGAGACGCATGGCGGCGTCGAGGTGCATCATCTCGGCGATGGTGTTTGCGCCGAGGACCTCGTCGACGCTGTCGGCCTTGACGGCGACGACGCGCTTTCCATCGGCTACGAGCATGGCGGCGACGTCGGTGAGGTAGTACTCGCCGTGGGCGTTGTCGGTGGAGAGGAGGTCGAGTTTATTGAAGAGCTGCTGCGTCTCGAAGCAGTAGATGCCGGAGTTGATCTCGGGTGCGCTGAGTTGCTCGGGCTGGAGGGACTTCTGTTCCACGATGGCGGTGACTTCGGGGCCATCGTCGCGTAGCCGCAGGACGCGGCCGTAGCCGGTGGGATCGGTGGGGACGGCGGTGAGGATGGTCATCGCGGCATGCTCGGCGAGGTGGAGGTCGCAGATGGCGGTGATCGTCTCGGGACGGATCAGCGGGACGTCGCCGGAGAGTACGAGGAGATGCTTCGGGACGGCGGTGCCGGTGATGGCGAAGTAGGCCTTAACCATCCGCAGGGCGTGGCCGGTGCCGCGCTGCTCCTCCTGCATGACGAACCGTACGCCGGTGGGTTCGACGGCGGCCTTCACTCGGTCGGCTTCGTGACCGACGATGCAGTAGATTCGATCCGCAGGAACTACCTTGCGAGCGGCGGCGATGACGTGCAGGAGGAGTGCCTGTCCGCCGATCTCGTGCAGGACCTTCGGACGCTTACTTTTGAGCCGCGTGCCCTTGCCCGCTGCCATGATTGCAATTGCAAAGCCGGTCTCTTCCATGGTCGCTATCTTCTCACGCCTGAGGGGCGAAGGTGACTGCCGATTGGGTGCAGGAAGGTACATCCCAAAGCAAAAGGGCAGGGAATAAACCCTGCCCTTCTCTTTGAGGCTATTGGCTGGCTCTGCCGGGCGGTGGGGGAATGGTGATGTCCAGCGTGGTCACTTTGCCCAGCTTGGATAAGGGCGGAGTCAACTCGGACTCGTTGCCTACGACTACGATTGCGAGCTTCGAGGGGACGATGTATTTGTTGGCGACGCGGGAGACGTCGGCTGCGGTGACCTTCTCGATACCTTCCTTATATTTTTCCAGGAAGTCGGTTGGGTATCCGTAGAAGGCGAGGGTGACTTGTTCGTTCAGGGTCTTGTCGCGTGAGTCGTAATTAAAGATGAAGGAGTTGAGGACTTGCTCTTTTGCGTTGCGCAGCTCGTCGGCAGTGGGAGGGACGGTCTTGAGGCGTCCGATCTCGTCGAGCATGGCTTGGGTTGTGGCGACGGTGTTCGTGCTCTTGGTGCCGGCGCCGACGCGGAACATGCCGGGATGGTCGTAGGCTGAGCCGTAGCTGCCGCCGACGCTGTAGGCCAGGCCGAGTTTGGTGCGGACGCTCTGCGTAAGGCGCGAGCCGAAGCCGCCGGAGAAGATCTCGTTCATGACATTGAGGGCGTAGTAGTCGGGGTTGCTGCGTTCGGTGCCGAGGCCGACGATGAAGACGTTGGACTGGTTGATGTCGGTCTTATTGACGAAGTAGACGCCGGGGGTGGGGCCGAGGAATTCGGATTTGGAGGTCTCGAAGGGCGTGCCCTTTTGGAGAGGCTCGAAGGTCTTGCGCAGGGTGGCTTCCATGGTCGCGCCATCGAAGTCGCCGGAGACGGCGAGGATGATGTTGTTGGGGACGACGGTGCGATCATGCCAGGACTTCAGGTCGTCGAGGGTTACGGCTTCGATGGTGGCGTACTCGGCGTGGCGGGCGTAGGGGCTGTTCTTGCCGTAGACGACTTGTGCGGCTTCGCGTCCTGCGATGCCGTTGGCGTCGTCGTTGCGGCGGGCGATTCCGGCTTCCATCTGACGCTTGGCGAGCTGCAGCTTGTCTTTGCTGAAGGCCGGATGCAAGAGGAGGTCGACGGCGGTGGCGAAGACGGAGTCGAAGTCACCCTTGAGGCTGTTCCAGCTGAGGGAGGTGGATGCGCTGCCGCCGCCGGTCTCGAGGCCTGCGGCTTTGGCTTCGAGGCGGTCGTCGAGGATGTCGCCGTTGGTGGCTGCTGTTCCGCTGGTGCGCCAGGTCTGACCGTAGAGGCCTACGAGGCCGACCTTGTCTGCGGGCTCGTCGCGGCTGCCGCCGCGGATGAGGATGCTTCCGCTGATGAAGGGGAGCTCGTGGTCTTCCTGAAGGAAGATCACCATGCCGTTGGACAGTTGGATGCGGCGTGGCTGGACGGGTTTGAAGGCGTGGAGCGGAGGGATGGGAATCTTCTTCCAGGATTGTTCTACTACAGGTTTTGTGGTGGCTGGCTTGGCGGGCTTTTCGGCGGTCTGGGCGAAGGCTATCTGGCCGCTTAGCAGCAATCCCATGGCGAGGAGTTCAAAGTTTTTCAAGGAGGTTCTCATTCCGCACCCCCAGCGCTCTTGGGTGTCTTCGGTTGGGCGTCCGCGAATTCGATTCGCGTGCTGGTCCGGTTGGCTGGGACGAATGTCTGGTTTGCTACGCGCCTTACGTCGGCCTTACTCACGGCGTCCACCTTCTTGAGTTGGTTGAACAACTCGCGCCAGTCGCCGAAGCGGGTCTGGTACTCGGCGAGTTGATGGGCGAGGCCCTCGTTGTCGGCGAGGCCACGAAGCAGATCGGCCTTGGTACGGGTCTTGTAGCGGGCCAGTTCTTCGTCGGTGATGTCCTCTGTCTTGAGGCGTTCGAGCTCTTTCTGGATCGCGACTCGCATCTCTTCAGGGGTGTGGCCGGGTAAGGGGACCGCGTAGAAGGCGAAGAGGCCAGGATACTTTACTCCGGGAAAGCCGCTGAAGCCTTCAGCAGCAGCGGCGATGCGCTGGTCGCGGACGAGGCTGCGGTAGAGGCGGGCGGTACGGCCGTTCGAGAAGATATCGGTGATGGCGTCGTAGACGGAGTCGTCGGGGTCGCGATAGTCGGGGCGGTGGTAGCCCTCGATGTAGAAGGGCTGGCTCTGCTCGGTGATGACGACGGACTTTTCGGCGAACTGCTTGGGCTCGATGGTGGTCATCGGCTCGGGCTTGGGGCCCGCGGGGATCGCCGAGAAGTATTTGGTCAGGACGGGCATGGCTTCGCTGGCCTTGAGGTCGCCGACGACTGCGACGACGATGTTTGCGGGTACGTAGTACTTCTTGTGGAAGGCTTCGGCCTCGGTGGCGGTGACCTGGCTGATCTCGCTCTCCCAGCCGACGCCGCTGCGTCCGTAGGGGTGAGCGACGTAGGCGGTGGCGAGGAACTGCTCGACCATGCGGCCGATGGGGGCGGAGTCGATGCGCATGCGGCGCTCTTCCTGTACCACGTCGCGCTCCTTGTAGAACTCGCGCTCGACCGGGTGGCCGATGCGGCCGCTCTCAAGGTAGGCCCAGAGTTCGAGACGATTGGACGGCATGCTCCAGAAGTATTGGGTGGAGTCTTCGCTGGTGGAGGCGTTCAGGTTGACTGCGCCGTTCTCCTCGGCGATCTCGGAGAACTGGTTGGGCACGACGTACTTGCCTGCTGCTTCTACTGCTTCGTCGAAGGTCTTTTTGAGTGAGGCAAGCTTGGCTGGATCCTGGCCGACGAGCTTGCGCTGCTCGCCGTTGTAGGCGGCGTAGGCGATCTCTACCTTGGCCAGCGCGACCTTCTCGGCGGGGAAGTTGGTGGTGCCTACCTCGTTGGTGCCTTTGAAGGCCATGTGCTCGAACATGTGGGCGAGGCCGCTGTCGCCCTGAGGGTCGTCCGCGGAGCCAGCGTCCACCAAGGTATAGAAGCTGAAGACAGGAGCTTCAGGGCGCTCGCACACGATCAGCGTCAGACCGTTGGGAAGCACCTTGACCGTGGTTCGCTTCTCAAAACTGGCCAGATCCTGCGCCGTCACAGAGACCGCCGCAAGACTCAAGGCAATCAAACAAGGAATTACACGAAATAGCCGCAATCGACTTCCCTCCACACAGAGCCTTAACAATAACGGATTCTCGTCTGGTGCGCTGCTTTGTCCTGAGCGGCACGAAAAGAGACCGGTCTTTCTGGGACGCGGTTCAGCGCCAAAGGTCGCGCAGACGGCGGACGAGCCTTGCCCACCAGCTCTCCGCTTCGGCCTTGATGGTAGTGACGACGGCAGCGAGGAACTGCCCGCGAGTCCAGGTGTTGCGTTCTGCACTGGGGCCCTGGCGGGTGCATTCCGCGGCGGCTCGCACCCAGTTTCCTTGTTCCACGGCTGCAATCAGGTGCGGATAGCCGGAGAGTAGCGCCGCGGGTCCGAGGTTATACGCCATGTCCAGCAGGGCCAGTTTTACGGCATCGGGAAACTGGTCGTAGCCGTGCAATGCGGTCTGGAGCCTGGTTTCAAACTGACGTAGTACGTTGAGGAGCTTGGTATCGATGGTCTCCTCGCCCAGTTGAGGGGATTCGGGTATTCGGTAATATGCAGCGGTTTTGCCTTCGACCATGGCGGTTACACGGGCAAAGTCGGCCCTGATCTCCGCAGCGGTGGCTGCCCGTCCGGAGAGGGTAAAGGGAAGGGCGAGGGCGGCTTCGACGTTCGGCAGCATCAGCCCGACCCCTACCGTGACCTTGCCTACGGTGTCGCGATACATCCATGGGACACTGCCCTCGAAGTGCTTCAACTTGGTTAGCGATTGCTCAAGATATGTCGCCATAAAGCTCAACGTAGCACGGAAGAGATGACTTGAGGAGGATTCACCAATCATTAACTTGACGAAATGAATAACCATTCAGTAGGCTTCTGGACGTTCAGAAGAATCGTCCGCCGGGGTTCGCAAGATGCCACCCAGCACCACTTCCAGACCGTCCAGAACGTCGAGGCAGATCCGCAAGGTGGCTGTGCTGGGAGCCGGAACGATGGGCTCGAGGATTGCTGCGCACATCGCTAATTCTGGAGTGCCGGTGGTTCTGCTGGATATGGTTCCGCTGGGAGTGGCGTCCGATGCGCCTCGCGCGGAGCGGAACAGATTTGTCCTGGCAGCGCTCGAGGGGTTAAAGAGATCCAAACCTGCCGCTTTCTATACTCCCGACGCGGTCAGGCTGCTGACTCCGGGCAACTTCGAGGACGATCTGGCGTTGATCGGAGATTGCGACTGGACCATCGAGGTGGTCGCTGAGGATCTGGATATCAAGCGAGCTCTGCTCGATAGAGTTCAGAAGCATCGCCGTCCGGGTTCTATCCTGACCACGAATACCAGCGGCCTGCCTGTGCACAAGATTGTTGAAGGCAGGCCGGACGAGATTCGGCATCACTGGTTCGGCACGCATTTTTTCAATCCGCCGCGCTATATGCGGCTGCTGGAGATCATCTCTACTCCGGATAGCGATGCGGCGGACGTCGCGCTGATTGCGCAGTTTTGCGACCGGCGGCTGGGTAAGGCGATTGTGTACTCGCACGATACGCCGAACTTCATTGCCAATCGCATCGGCACCTTTACCCTGACGAACGCCGTACGCCTGATGGTGGAGCAAGGCCTAACGGTGGAAGAGGTGGACGCGCTAACGGGCTCTGCCCTGGGCTGGCCGAAGACGGCGACCTTTCGGCTCGCCGATATGGTGGGGATCGATATTCTGGCGCATGTTACGAAGAATTTTGCTGCGCAGGCAGAGCAGATAGGCGATGAGCGCGCCGAAGTGAGGTTGCCTGCCTTTATTGGGCAGATGCTCGATAAAGGGTGGCTTGGCGACAAGTCGAAGCAGGGTTTCTATAAGAAGGAAGGCAAGGACGAGCAGGGGCGCGAGGTTCGCCAAGTGCTGGACTGGCAGACGCTGGAGTATAAGCCCAGCGTGCGGCCGAAGTTTCCCGCTCTGGAGATGGCGAAGAACATCGACTCGACAGCGACGCGCATTCCGCAGATGCTCCATGCCGATACGCAGGGCGATAAGGCTGCGGCCTTCTACTGGCCTCTGTTGACGGAGCTGTTCACGTATGCGGCGAACCGGATTCCTGAGATTGCCGACAACATCGTCGAGATCGATACGGCGATGAAGACAGGCTTCAACTGGGAGCTTGGCCCCTTCGAGATGATGGATGCGGCGGGTGTTCGGACGACGACGGAGAAGATGCGGGCTGCTGGAGCGCCTGTATCGGCGAACGTTGAAGCGCTTCTGTCAGCGGGGGAGAGCTGGTACCAGGACGACTCCACTACGCCTAGTGGACGCCGGTACTTCGATCCGGGTACGCGGAGCTATCAACCTGTGCCTGCCGTAGTGGGTGTGACATCACTTGCCTTGATGAAGAAGACGCATTGTGTGGTGAGGAAGAACCCTGGCGCGTCGGTGATCGACCTGGGCGATGGTG
Source organism: Granulicella sp. dw_53 (assembly GCF_018449545.1). Classification (GTDB taxonomy): domain Bacteria; phylum Acidobacteriota; class Terriglobia; order Terriglobales; family Acidobacteriaceae; genus Edaphobacter. The sequence goes on from NZ_JAAVUR010000008.1 coordinate 270,706, forward strand.
TTGCCGCGATTGAGCTTCACTCCAAGATGAATGCGCTGGGGGAGGACATCGTCTCTCTGATCACGCAGACGCTGAGGCCGACGAGTGAGCAGGTGGCGAACTTTGAAGCCTTCGTGATTACTGGTGATTCGGTGAACTTCTCGGTGGGCGCGAACCTGATGCAGTTGCTGCTTGCTGTGCAAGAGGAGGAGTGGGACGAGGTCGACCTGATGGTTCGGGGTTTCCAGAACATGACGCAGGCGATCAAGTTTTGCCCCAGGCCGGTGGTGGTTGCTCCGTATGGGATGTGTCTGGGGGGAGGCGTTGAGATTGCGATTCATGCCGCAGCCCGGCAGGTGCATGCTGAGCTCTATATGGGGCTGGTTGAGGCTGGTGTCGGCTTGATTCCTGCCGGAGGAGGCTGCAAGGAGATGGTGCTGCGCTCGATTGCAGCGGGCTCGAGCATTCGGCCGGACACGCGGGGCGAAGGGGTGGAGAGCTTCGAGGCGTTGAAGAAGAACTTCGAGACGATTGCGATGGCCAAGGTTTCTACCTCCGCGGTAGAGGCTCGGGGCTTTGGATTTCTTTGTGCAGGTGATGCGATTACGATGAACCGCGAACGGCTGGTGACGGATGCCAAGCATAAGGCTCGCGATCTGGCCGATGGAGGTTACTCCGCGCCGGTTGTGCGAGCGGATATTGCTGCGCCGGGTGAGTCGGTGCTCGCCACGTTGAAGCTGGCGGTGTGGACGATGCGCGAGGGGCAGTACATCTCCGACCATGACGCCAAGATTGCCGACAGGATTGCGCATGTGTTGTGTGGAGGCAAGGTTACCGCCGGCACGCTGGTCAGCGAGCGATATCTGCTGGATCTGGAGCGCGAGGCGTTTCTGTCGCTTTGCGGAGAGAAGAAGACACAGGAACGGATTGCTTTCACGCTGAAGACGGGTAAACCTTTGCGGAATTAGAAGGGCTGCATCCATGAGAGACGTCGTTATTGCATCCGTTGTTCGTACTGCTGTTGGCAAGGCGCCACGAGGGAGGCTTCGGACGACGCGTCCTGACGATCTTGCGGCGGTCGCGATCAATGGAGCGCTTGCGCGTCTGCAGCAGCTCGACCGGGCGGAGGTGGAGGACGTAATCCTGGGCTGCGCCATGCCGGAGGCGGAGCAGGGAATGAACGTCGCCCGCATCGCCAGCTTGCGGGCGGGGCTGCCGGTTACGACGTCTGCGATGACGATCAACCGCTACTGCGCTTCGGGTCTTCAGTCGATCGCACTTGCGGCGGACCGCATTCGTGGGGGCGGGGCAGAGGTCATCCTCGCGGGGGGCACGGAGAGTATGTCGTATGTGCCGATGGGTGGTAATAAGATCTCGGTGAATCCATGGCTGGTGGAGAACCATCCCTGTAGCTATATGTCGATGGGGCTGACCGCGGAGCGTGTGGCGGCTCACTATGGCATCTCGAGAGAGCAGCAGGACCAGTTCTCCTATGAGTCGCACCAGAAGGCGCTGGCTGCGATCGCGGAGGGTAAGTTCGAGGATGAGATTGTGCCGGTTCCTGTTACAAGGACCACCGTTGAAGGAGAGGATCGGGCAAAGTCTTTGGAGTCGATCTTCGAGGAGGATGAGGGACCTCGGAGGGATACTTCTCTGGATGCGTTGGCGAAGCTCAAGGCTGTCTTTCATGCCAAGGGGACGGTGACAGCGGGGAACTCTTCGCAGAACTCAGACGGTGCGGCGGTTGCGGTGGTGATGTCTGCCGAGCGGGCTGCGCAGCTTGGGATTCCGGCGATGGCGAAGTTTGTCGCGTTTGCCTATGCGGGCTGCGAGCCGGAGGAGATGGGGATTGGGCCGGTGTATGCGATTCCCAAGGCGCTGAAGCTTGCGGGTCTTACGCTGGACCAAATTGATCTGTTCGAGCTGAATGAGGCCTTTGCCGCGCAGTCGCTTGCTGTGCTGAAGGTGCTGGGGATCGATCCGGCCAAGGTGAATGTCAATGGAGGAGCTATCGCTCTTGGGCATCCGCTGGGGTGCACGGGGGCGAAGCTTACGGCGACTCTGCTACGCGAGATGCCTCGCCGCAAGGCGAGGTATGGGATGGTGACGATGTGCGTGGGTGGGGGGATGGGCGCAGCGGGGATCTTCGAGGCTATTCACTAAAGTTCAGAAGTCAGGAGCCACACCATGGCAACACTCATCGCACCGACCGCTGCTCTTCGGATTGCAGGCGGCAGTTTTCTCATCAGCAATCCTAGCCCTGCGGATTGTTTCTTTCCAGAGGACTTTACGCAGGAGCATCGCCAGATCGCGCAGACTACGGCTGACTTTGCGATGCATGAGGTCGTTCCTAACTCCGATGCGATTGAGGCGAAGGACTTCTCCGTTACGCGGCGTTTGATCAAGGAGGCCGCGGGGCTGGGTCTTACTGCGGCGGATATTCCGGAGGAGTATGGCGGCATGGAGATGGACAAGGCGAGCTCTGCGATTATTGCGGAGAATATCTCCAAGCAGGGGAGCTTTTCGGTGTCGTTCTCTGCGCACACTGGTATTGGGACTCTGCCGCTGGTCTGGTATGGCACTGAGAAGCAGAAGCTGAGATATCTTCCCAAGCTGGCGGATGGCAGCTACGTGGGAGCGTATGCGCTCTCGGAGTCTTCTTCGGGGTCGGACGCTGTGAATGCGAGCACGCGGGCGGTGCTCTCGGCCGATGGGACGAGCTACACCTTGAACGGCGAGAAGATGTGGATCACGAATGGTGGGTTCGCGGATATCTTCACCGTCTTTGCGAAGTGCCTGGTGACGGAAGGCAAGGATGCGGGGAAGGAGAGGCTCACGGCCTTCCTGGTGGAGAAGGGCACGCCTGGCTTCACTCCTGGCAAGGAGGAGCATAAGCTCGGCATTCGTGGGAGCTCTACTACTCCGCTGATCTTTCGTGATTGCAAGATTCCTGTGGGCAATCTGCTTGGCGAGGTTGGGAAGGGGCATCATATTGCCTTCAATATTCTGAATGTGGGACGTTATAAGTTGGGCAATGCAGCCATTGGTGCGGCGCGTGGGGCGTTCAATAACGGGCTGCGCTATGCGAAGGATCGCAAGGCGTTTGGAAGATCTATCTGCGAGTTTGGGTTGATTCAAGAGAAGCTGGCCAATATGGCGATCGGGGTGTTTGTCGGTGAGGCGGTGTGCTATCGAACGGTTGGGCTTATCGACGCAGCGCTGACGGGTGTGGAGAAGGACGACACGAGAGAGATTCAGAGGCGCATCGAGGACTACGCGGTGGAGTGTTCGATTGTGAAGGTGTGGGCCTCGGAGATGCTCGACATGGTCGTAGATGAGAATCTTCAGATCTTTGCAGGTTACGGTTACGTCGAGGAGTATCCGGCGGAGCGAGCCTACCGCGATTCGCGTATCAACCGCATTTTTGAGGGGACGAACGAGATTAATCGGCTGATTATTACGGGATGGATGATGAAGTCTGCGATGTCTGGCAAGCTGGCTTTAATACCCGCTATCAAGAGTCTGATGGATGAGGTGATGGCTGGTCCTATCCTCAAGGAGGATCTGGATGGCGCGTTGGCGGGGGCGTTTCATCTGCTGGCTGCGGCGAAGAAGCTTACCCTCTTTGCTGCTGGAGGGGCTACGCAGAGATACATGACCAAGATCGCCGATGAGCAGGAGGTGATGGGCACTCTTGCGGATATGATCATCGAGGTCTTTGCTATGGAGTCGGCTGTTTTGCGGGCGGAGAAGATGGGCGGGGATGTTCCGGTGGCTATGGCTCGCGTCTATGCGGCTACAGCTTTTGAGAGGACCGAGTTGGCTGCGCGCAAGATTATTGCGGCGGTGGCTGAGGGGGATATGCTGCGGACGCAGGCGGCGATTCTGCGACGACTCTCGAAGCACGATGGGGAGGATACTATCGCGCTTCGCCGGCAGGTTGCACGGCACTTTATCGAGGCAGGGAAGTATTCGCTTTAGGGAGATATCTCTTCGTTCGGCCTCTGCGAGGCTTGCTTTGTAAGGAACCATCCCACAAAAGCACCAGCCACAGTACCTCTAAAGAATGGCGTTTCGTATTGCCTTTTAGGTATCGCTCTGTAACCATCGTGCTCATACCTATGTCGATTTTGCAGTCTCTTCTCCGCGGACACCGGAAGCTTCCGTCCTTGGCGATCCTGCTCTGTTTGCTGTCCGCGCTGCTCATCTGTTCTCCGGGTTCTCTCCAGGCACAACGATCTGTCGTTGCGGCCCGTGCTTTTGCTGTCTCGACTCTTGATAGTGACGCTATTACCGATGCCGGGCCGTTGCCTGCCTCGCAGTCTGTCGCTGTGACGCTTCGGATTGCGCTCACGCCGGAGCGTGCTGCCGCGCTCGATGAGTTACTCGCGAGCCAGACGACTCGCACTTCGAACCGGTATCACAAGTGGATTACGCCGCAGGAGTTTGCCGCTGATTATGGGGCTACGGACGAGCAACTGGTGAGTCTTACGGCGTGGGCGCAGACGCAGGGGCTTGCCGTTGCGTCGGTGTCGTCTGCGAAGACTCGAGTGACGCTCTCCGGGACGGCGGATCAGGTGCAGCGTGCTTTTGCCGCTTCGTTACATCGCTATGTGGTCGCTGGGAAGTTACATTTTTCTAACTCCTCCGCGCCTTCTCTGCCGGTCTCCGTTGCGCCGATGATTGCGAGTGTCTCGGGTCTGGACGATCTTCCCACTGTGCCGACGAGCTTGATCGCCGCTTCAATGAATGGAGCTTCGGCGCTAGTGATTGCGGCCGACTCCGATCCCTTATCGACGGCTGCTGCTGCGATTGACGCGAATGCATCGCCTCTTCTCAGCCTTGCGATGGCCTCCTGCTCGATGGATTTATCTTCCGCCGATGTAGACGCCTATCATGCGCTCTTTCGCCAGGCGAGCGCGCAGGGGATTACGGTTCTTGCTACGGACACTTGCACGTCGGGAGACGCTACTACGGGACAGCCGGGCTTGTTGATGAGCCTTCCGGAGGTTACGGCGCTGAACGCGAGCGCTGCCGCCGCTCCGGATGCAAGTCTTGCACTGGAAGAGGGACGTCCGGAGTGGCAGGTGGCTGCCGGCCTGCCGCAGGATACGCTGCGCCATCAGCCGGATCTCACTGTCGGCTCGGTTGCCGGGCTTACCCAGACGCTGACGACTCTATTCCGTGAGACGGGCAGCCGGCAGGGAAACATCAACTCTATCCTCTACTCGTTGGCTACCACGCCGGGTCTCTACACGCAGCCGGACGCGGCTGCCGCGGGGACATGGGAGCCTGCTACGGGGCTCGGGGTGGTCGACCTGGGGGTGCTGGCGAAGGTCTTTCCGCGCGCTACCGGATCGTTCGAGACGACCACCACGCTCACTTCGAGCAGCTATACGCTGACCTCTGGGCAGTCTGTGATCCTTACCGCGAAGGTACTGGCTCCGGTGTATACGAACGCCAGTCCGACGGGGACGGTGACCTTTACCTCCGCGACGCAGGGGACTCTTGGCAGCGCCACGATTGACGGTACGGGCACGGCTACCTTGAACCTCAGCACGGTGCTTAACGTTGGAACCTACTCGGTTACGGCGACCTACGAAGGCGACACGAACTATGCCTCCAGCAGCAACGCCAGCGCAGTGATCCTTGCGGTCAGCGCCGCCAATGGAACCATCGCCGCCAGCATCTCTCCCGGTGTAAATGTGCCTTATGGCAGCATCGCTACGGTCGTCGCCACGGTTACACTTACCGGCGCCAGTGTTCCTCCGACGGGGGCGGTGACGGCCTCGGTCCAGGGCGTCGCTGGGGGTGTCTACAGTGCGACCATGACAGCGAGCTCGGGTGGCAATAGCGGGACTGCCAATATCGTTGTGGCTGCACCGCTACCTGGAACCTATACGGTTCAGGTGACGTGTGTGGGGAACTCCAACTTTGTCTGCCAGACACCGGTCAATCTCTCTCTTGTGACGGTCAAGGGGAAGAGCGTTGTCAATGTCACGGCTACGCCGGCTGTTCCTCTAGCCGGTCAACCGGTCACCCTCACGGCGAATATCTCCTCCGCGGGAAACGGTCCGGGGCCTTATAGCTTCACTGGCACGATGACCTTCTACGATAACGGCAAGGTGATTAGCGCTGTGGACGTCGGCTCCAACCGGGCTACGGCCAGTGCCATCCTTGCTGGAAATATCTCGCATAGCATCGTTGCCACCTACGACGGTGACGCGAGCTGGGCCGGGAGCACCTCTACTCCGCTGGCAGTCACGCCTACCCTGCTTTTGTCGACGCTTTCGCTCACTTCGAACGTCTCCAGCGCCCTTGCCGGAGTGAATATCATCTTTACGGCTACCGTCTTTACTGCAGCGACGAATGCTGTGGTCCCCACCGGGACGGTCAGCTTTTACGATACTTATGGCGCGAACATGGTCCAGTTGGGTGGACTTACCGGGGCGGTTGGTCTTACCCCCAACGGTCCCAACCAGTGGATCGCCCGGTTTACCACTACCGGCCTGCTTGGCGGGACTCACGCTGTTAACGCGGTCTATAGCGGAGATGCCAACTTCGCAGCCGTGACCTCCGCCACTTTGCCACTGACCCTGGCCGACTACACCGTGACGATGGTTCCCCAGACGCTGACCTTGAAGGCTGGACAGGGTGGTCAGGCGGTGATGTTAGTGGGTCTGTTGGGGGGATTCAACGGCACGGTCAGCTTTGGCTGCACCCCTCCTGCTGGGACGGAGATCACTTGCGCTTTCAGCCCAGCGTCGCTACAGGGGGGAGGCTCGACCACCATGACCCTTACGACGACCGCCGCGAAGGCTAAACCGGTCCAGCAGGCTGGTGCGAGAGGTGGGGGAGTTCCGTGGTCTCTAGGGGCGGGGTCAGCGCTTGCGTTCCTACTCTGCTTTGGGCTGCCCCGCCGGCGCCGGGCCCTGCCGCTCCTCCTGACTGCTTTCGTGGTGGTGTTGCTCTTACCCGGTCTTGGCTGCGGGGATGGCGTTAATGCGCCAGCCGGCTCCACTACGGCCACTCCGGGCGATCCCGGTACACCACTGGGCACGCAGGTCTTCAATATCACTACCGCAGGTAGCGACGGGGTGAACACGGTACGCCATACCTACCAGTACCAAGTCACGATCCAATAGTGCATCCAGTGAGGTCCCAAGATGTCATTTTCCTATTCTGGATTTTGTAACCGATCCATCAACAAGACTATTCCTGTCCAATCGCAACCTTTTTTCCAGTTTCAGGTCTAATGAGACAACTTTGTAATTGAGACAAGTTTGTAACACTCGATTTGAAAAAGCACGTCTCACGAGTCGGAATGTTTTGTTCCAAAGATTCGTAACAAACTTGCTTCGGGCCACTTGCGTCCTGCCCGAGGTCTGCGACTCCACTTTTCAGTAAGGCAGGAAACACTCCCCATGCTTCGACGCTTGTCGTTTCGTCCAGTCCTCGCCACACTTTTGCTTCTTGCCGCCCCCTTTACCTTTGCCGCCGTTCAAAACCGGATCTCCTCGGTGGGAAGCTCCAAAGTCGCCTTACAGCATACGATTCCACCCCGGGCCCTTACGGGAGGCGATCTTGGCGCGGCTCCAGCCGACCGTCTGCTCGATTCCATGATGCTGACCTTTAGCAGGACCGATGCCCAACAGGCTGCGTTGAACCAGCTTCTGATCGATCTTCAGAACCCCAGCTCTTCCCGATATAAAGAGTGGGTCACCCCAGAGCAGTTCGGCGCTCAGTTTGGGCTCAGCGCCGCCGATCTTGCCAAGGTGTCTGCCTGGCTCACCTCACAGGGCTTCACGGTGACGGGGACGTCCCGTAGCTCGAACTTCATCTCCTTCAAGGGGACCGTCGCTCAGGCCCAGACGGCCTTCGGGACTACGATTCACAGCCTGATGGTCGACGGCGAACAGCATATCTCGAATATGACCGATCCAGTGCTTCCCACGGGCATCGCGGCTGTCGTCACCGATGTCGTGGGATTGAACGACCTTAAGCTCAAGTCTCGCGCGCGCACACGGGTAGTGACACCCGAGGCCGCCGACACGACAGGACTGCAGCCGAAGTTTACCTCCTCGGTCTCTGGAAGCCATTACATCGCCCCAGGGGACTTCTACACGATCTACGACGTAAAGCCGCTTTTGACGAGCTCGATTAACGGAGCGGGTGTCACGGTCGCGATCGTAGGACAGACGAATATCGCCACGGCAGATGTTACCGCGTTTCGTACTGCGTCGGGCCTGGGTGGATACTGTTTTGCGACCCTTACGACTGGGCAGACGATCTCGCAGAACTCCTGTACGGGGCAGGCTCTTCCGATCTTTGCCACTAAACTCTATGGAACTAGCCCGGGCACCTCGACGCCAGACGTGCCCGAGGCGATGCTCGACGTGGAGTGGGCGGGTGCGGTCGCTCCTGGCGCCAATATTATCTACGTCAACTCGACCGATGTTTTCACGTCGTTGATCAGCGGGATCAGCGATAATCTGGCACCGATCTTTTCGATCAGCTACGGCAACTGCGAGGGCGCTCTGGGGACGTCTCTTATGACGACCATGAACCAATACTTCCAGCAAGCCAACGCCCAGGGATTGACGGTCGTCGGTCCTACGGGAGATGCGGGCGCGACCGATTGCGATGCAGGCAACTATCCGGCCGTGGCTGGCTTGGCCGTGGACTTTCCCGCCAGCTCGCCCTACGTCACCGCGGCGGGTGGCTCGATGTTTATCGCGGCCGATAGCGCTTTCTGGAGCACAACGAACAACACTAACGGCGGCTCGGCGTTGAGCTATATCCCCGAGATGGTCTGGAACGAATCCAGCGCCGCTAACGGTCTGGGTGCGGGCGGAGGCGGTGCGAGCTCCTTCTTCAGCAAACCTTACTGGCAGATCGGCGCTACCGTTCCGCAGGATTCCGCTCGTGATACTCCGGATATCTCGCTCAACTCGGCCTCTGGTCACGACGGCTCGCTCTACTGCTCCTCGGGCTCCTGCGTCACCGGCTTCCGGGCAGCGGACGGGCAATCCCTCTCGGTAGTGGGCGGAACTTCGGTTGCCACGCCTTCTTTTGCCGGCATCCTGGCCCTGGTCGAGCAGAAGATCGGAGCTCGCATCGGCAACGCCGGGCCGGTTCTTTATGCGCTGGCGAACAGCAGTTCCAGCGCTACGGTCTTCCACGACATCACGAGCGGAAATAACAGCAGCGCCTGCACTGCCGGAACTCAGAACTGCCCCACGGGTGGCACGATCGGTTATAGCGCCGGCACTGGTTACGATCAGGCGACAGGTTGGGGTTCGGTCGACGCCTTCAACCTTGCCAACAACTGGAAGGTTGTCACTCCTATCAGCGCGACCGCCGGCGCCGGTCAGGGGATTAGTGTTACGACCCTCTCTACCGCCAATCCCGTGTGCGGGACTGCAGCGAACATCGTTCTTGCCGTGAAGGTTGCCGGGACGTCGGCGACCGTTCCGACCGGAACCGTACAGATCTTCGTCGACGGCGTGGCGAATGGCTCTCCGGTCGCCCTCTCCGGAGGGACGGCCAGCTACACTTTGGCGACCTCTGGTTTGGCTTCGGGTGGTCATACTGTCTCGGCGGTCTACTCGGGCGATAGTGTGTATGCCGGATCGAAGGCATCGCTGCTTGGCCCAGCGGATTCGGAGGCTGCGGGATTGCTTGGCGGGATCGATGTGGTCTCCGCGACTAAGCCTGATTTTTCCTTTACCCCTTGCGTAGCTTCCACGACGGTCGCGTCGGGCGGGACTGCTCCCGCCGTGGTCTTCACGATTGCACCGGTCAATGGATTCACGGGAACGGTTACCTTGAGTGCATCGACGGCTGACTCCGACCTGGCGGCTGGATATACGTTTTCAGTCTCCCCGGTCGTCGTCAGTTCGGGCACCAGCGCCACGACTAACTTTGTACTAACCGCCTTTGCATCGACTGCCGGTGGTTTCTCGAAGCAAGTGAACTCTACGAAGCAGATTTCTCATCCTGCTCCGTGGTATGTGGCGGGCTCTGGAGCGGCTCTGGCTTCGGCACTGCTTCTTGTGTTGCCGCGTCGCCGGCGCTGGGGGGCTCTGTTAGCGGCAGTGCTTTCGGTGGCGGCCTTCGGAGCGCTCGGCTGCGGTTCGGGGGCGGTCAGTGCTCCTGGTACGGGCACGGGTGGCACGGGTACGGGGACCGGGACTGGTGGGGTGACAAACGCTACGGCGGGGACTTACACCATTCGGGTTACTGCCTCCTCGACCACTGCTACAGGGACTGTCGTCCACAGCGCGAATGTAACCTTCAAGGTGCAGTAGTCGTTACAACGAAAGAGGCCGAGCCATTTGGCTCGGCCTGCTTCGTTTAAGAACGTTTCTTCTCTCCAAAGGGTTTTGTAAGGCTATTCGACGTTGGCTGCTTCGATGGCGTCCGCCGTCTCTGCCTCATCATCGATCTTCGCCGGCAGCTTTGGCTTTTTAGAAGCAGATTTGGGGACGGTTCGGGCAACTGTTACCGCGCTGGCTTCGGTACCTGTGGCTACGGCCATCAGGAACTCCTGCGAGCTGAACGGTGCGCCGGTTTGGGGGGCGCGTACGTACTCTCCGTTTGGCCGTAGCAGCCGGGCCTTGGTGTTGTCCTTCAGATATGCGCCCAGGATCTCGTGACGCAGCCGCTTCGCCAGCTCTGGTTGTTTCACCGGGAAGACGACCTCGCAGCGCTCGACGAGGTTGCGCGGCATCCAATCTGCGCTGCCACAGTAGACCTCCTCGTCGCCTCCGTTGTAGAAGCTGAAGATGCGGCTATGCTCGAGGAAGCGGCCTACGATGCTTCGCACGCGGATCCGTTCGCTGAGCCCCTTGACCCCGGGCCGCAACGAGCACATTCCGCGAATGATCAGATCGATCTCCACCCCGGCCTGCGAGGCTTCGTAGAGAGCCTCTACGACCCTGCGGTCCAGCAGACCGTTCATCTTGGCGACGATTGCGGCCGGCTTGCCTGCACGGGCGTGAGTTGCTTCGCGTTCGATCAACTTAAATAGGCCATCCAGCAGAGTCAATGGCGCGACCATTAGAGGACTGTAGGAGCCGGTATCTGTCTCGGCGGTAAGGTAGTTGAAGACGCGATGCGCGGCGGCGGTGAGCTCGGGCCGCGAGGTCATCAGGCTGATATCGGTGTAGAAGCGGGCGGTCACAGGGTTGTAGTTGCCGGTGCCGAGATGAGCGTATCTACGTAGCACGCCGTCTGGATCGCGGCGTACCAGCAGAGCCAGTTTGCAGTGCGTCTTCAGGCCAAAGATGCCGTGGAAGACCCCCACTCCGGCGTCCTCCAGCTCGCGTGCCCACCGGATGTTCGAGTCTTCGTCGAAGCGCGCCATCAGCTCTACTACTACTGTCACTTCCTTGCTTTGGCCTGCCTCGATCAGAGCGCGGAAGATCGGCGAATCCTTGCTGGTCCGGTAGAGAGTCTGGCGCATCGAGATCACTGCGGGATCGACAGCCGCTGCTTCAATGAAGTCTTCGACTGCTTTGTAGGAGTCGAATGGGTGGTGCAGCAGCACGTCCTTCTTGCGCAACTCTTCAAAGAGATCGGCGGACTTGGTTTCCAACTTGTATTCTTTGGCTACGAACGGCTCGTACTTCAGCTCCGGACGTTTGACCTCGGAGTACAAATTCATCAGGCGGGAGAGATTGACCGGACCGTTGGTCCGAAAGACCTGTGATGGCTCTAACTCGAAGTTGGTTCGCAGTCTTTCGACGATCTCCTCGGTGGCCGAACTCTCGATCTCCAGCCGCACGGCATCGCCCTTGCGGCGGTTATGCAGCTCGGCGCGGACGCTCTCGAGGACCGACCGCGACTCCTCCTCCTGCATGTAGAGGTTGCTGTTGCGCGTGACCCGGAACGCCGAGCGGGACATAATCTCGTAGCCGCGAAACATCCGCTCTAACTGCGACTCGATGAGTTCATGCAGGAAGATGAAGTCGCAGTGGCCCGTCTCGGATGGCAAGCACACCAGACGGGGCAGCGATCGAGGCACCGTAACTACTCCGAGGATCGTATTCGGCTTGGTGCCGGCGGTCGTCCTTCGTTTGTGGCGGAGCAGAAGCGCGATACAGAGTGCTTTGTTCAAGACCCGTGGAAAGGGATGGGATGGATCGATCGTGACCGGTGTCAGCAACGGATCGACCTCGTTCTCGAAGAACTTCAAGGCGTGCGTGTGGGCTGCATCGCCCAGTTCCTCCCAACGGAGGACACGGATCTTTTCCGCGGCCATGGCCGGCAGAAGCTGTTCGTTCCAGCAGCGGTACTGGGCTTCGACGAACGCCTCGATGAGTTCGCTCAGCCGGTCCAACCGCTCCTGAGGTCTCAGGCCGCCCTCGTCGAGGGGCTGGGCTTGATCGTAGCCGTCTTCGATGCGCTGCAGGAAGCTCGCCACCCGAATCTCGACGAACTCGTCGAGATTGCTGGCCGTAATGGCGAGGAACTTTACTCTCTCCAGCACTGGATTGGTCGGATCCTGTGCCTCTTCGAGGACGCGTTGATTGAAGCGAAGCCAGGATTCGTCCCGGCTGAAGAAGCGGTTCTCTACGATGGGCGCAGGATGCTGTTTAACAGCAGCTCTCTTCGCTGCGGAACGCTTTACGGGAGTGGCGCGTTTCACTGGCATAGGTAAACGAGACTACCTGCTCATTATGAATGACAGATGTAAGAGGCGGCCACCGGGATGGATGACCGCCTCTGATTAACTCTCACTTCATCCGCTATTTATGCCAGTGCATCTTCCAGCCCAGATACTTGGTGGCTGCCTCGTATACGGGCGCCGCGGTGGTCGAGAAGTTAGCCGCGACGTGGTGCTCGAAGCCGTTCTCGCAGATATAGCGCAGCAGCTCCTGCATCTTGGGGATCTCGACTACGCCCGCTCCGCCGAAGGTGTTCAGCGGATCGTTGGTGAAGGCTCCTTCTCCGACGTAACCGGTGATCTGCCCACCAAAGTCATCCGTCGAGAAGCGCGCATAGCTCATGGCGCCGGCCTTTACTGTTCCGTCGAGCGTGCCGTGCGTGTTCTCCTTGCCGACCGTTCCGGCGATGATCAACTGATAGTCCATCTTCACGCCTTCGTTGAAGAAGTGCTTCGGCAGGTTCGAGCAGTGAAAGCAGACCGCCTTGTCCGGGTTGTCGCCGTAGTTATTGTTCCAGTCGAGCAGCGCGGAGGGCGTCTCGCTGGCGAGGGTCAGGGCGTACATGCTGAGGGTGCCCAGGACGTCCACCTCGCAGGCCGAGGGAATCAGGTTCTCGCTCATCATGCTCATGACGGTGCAGGGAACGATGCCCAGGAACTCCTCGATCGAGGTCCAGCACTGCACCGCGCTCACGGTCAGTTCGCTGGCCTTCATCCAGTGGTCGATCACCGCTCCCAGCTTTGCCATCTTCATCAAAGCTGCTTCGGGGGTCTCGCCGACGGGGATGTACTTGCGAATGGCAGCGAGCTTCTCCTGCGCCGCATCGTCGTTGTCCTTCATGCGGCCGATCCGGCCCATTACTTCGCTCAGGTCCAGCGTCTCGACGGTGATGCCGCTTTTCTCCAGGAGCTTCTCGGAGTAGCGAACGGTGTTGAACGCCGTTGGACGAGCACCGATTGCGCCGATGCGCAGATTCTTCAGTCCGTCCACGACCCGGCAGACCGCTGAGAACCACTGCAGATCCGCCTTGAACTCTGGCGAGTCCGGCGCCTCAGTATGGAGCCGCGTCAACGAGTAGGGAATTCCATACTGCTTCAGGTTGTTACAGATGGACATCTTGCCGCAGAAGCTGTCGCGCCGGAACGCGATGCTCATCTTGCTGGCGTTATCCGGAGTGGCCTGGATCAAGACCGGCACCCGAAGATTGGCCAGCCGGAGCGCATCCGCAAGTCCACGCTCTTCGCCGAAGTTCGGCAGCGTGATGATGATGCCGTCGATTTCGGCTGCATGTGCCTTGAAGAGAGCCGCGCACTTCTTCGCGTCTTCGTAGGTCTCGACCGCTCCGTGCGCCGTCTCCTCCGGGGTCAGCACGATCGGTTTGATCCCTACTGCCTCCAACGCCGCAATCATCTCCAGTCTTCCACTGGTCGCCAGGTGGCTGGGAAAGAATCCACGGTTGCCAACAATTACGCCCATCGTCATCTGCTTTGCCATTTCGCTCCATCGCCCTGCGGGTCTTTGTTGATTCAATCTTGCGAGATCTGAATGTAGTTATTGTTTGCCCGGTCTGAAGACGACTGAGTAAAAGCCACCTACCGCCGTCAGGAACACACCCCACCAAAGAGTCGGATGGAGTTCTTTTAAGAAGGGAAGAAGCACCTCATTCGCAGGCGGGTGATTGAACTCCATAATGCCCGTAGCGATCAATACGACTCCGTATGCCAGCATCAGGATGCCGCAGAAGAACCAGATCGATATCTCAGTTTTCTCACTCATAACAGCTTTGCCCCCATCCATTTCCACTCTTTACCAGAAGATCAGATTCAGTACGAAGAAGACGGTGATTACGACGCAAGCCCAGAACAATGGCTTCTGCCAGAGGGTGGTCGCGCCGTCGTCGGGAATCGGAGTTGCGCCGTAGACCAGCCCGGAGAGCTCCGCAATGGGCGTCGCTTTAGTCACCAGGCTTACGACGACCGTTACCACAACGCAGATCAGCCAACTCCACAGCGCGCGATACAGATTCTCGGCCATGCTCTGCGCATTCGGACTCAGTGCGATGAAGCGCAGCGCGTCGGGACTCCGCTGCACCCACGCCCACATCCCGATGGATGCAGCCGTGCCCGCCAGCAGACCCCAGAAGCCACCCGCCTTGGTGGCGCGTTTCCAGAGCATTCCCAGGATGACCGTACCGAACAGCGGCGCTATGAAGAAGCTGAAGAGCGCCTGTACATAGTCCATGATGGAGGATGCGTTCATGACCAGGTACGCCGTTCCGATCGACACCAGCATTCCGATTACGGTCGACCACCGGCCCATCGCGACGTAGTGCTTATCGCTGGCCGTCTTGTTGAAGAAGGCGCCGTAGATGTCGTAGGTCCAGACGGTGGAGAAGGCGCTCACGTTGCCCGCCATCCCGCTCATAAAGCCTGCCACCAGAGCCGTGATTCCAAGCCCCAGCAGGCCAGGTCCACAGTAGCGGATCAGCATCAGCGGCAGCACTTCATCGTAGGCATGTTGGCCGGTCGCCTTCGCAACGCTGCCTGCGACCAGGTGCATAGTGCTGCCATCGGGGTTCTTCAACACCGCGAGCGCCAGCAGTCCGGGCAGGATGACGATGAAGGGAACAGCCATCTTGAAGGCCGCTCCGATCACCGGGGCCATCTTGGCGGCGCGCAGGTTATTCGCGCTGAGTACGCGCTGAACGACGAGGAAGTCGGTTGTCCAGTATCCGAAGCTGATTACAAATCCCAGACCAAAGACGATGCCGGTCCAGTGCACGCCCATCGGGTTGTCTTTGAAGCTGCCCAGCGTCGTCCACATGTGGGTGTAGTCGCTGCTTCCGAGATTGGTCGCGATCTGCGCCTTGAGGTTGGTCCAACCGCCTGCCTCGATCAGCCCCAGGATAGGAATCAGCGCCGCGCCAGCCCAGATCAACACGAACTGCAAAACCTCGTTGATGATCGCCGACCGCAGACCGCCCAGCATGACGTAGAGAGCCACCGTGCCTGCGCCGACCCAGATGCTGAAGGTGATATTCCATCCCAGCACGGTCTGCATCACCACGGCCATGGCGTACATGTTCACGCCGCTCATGAGGATGGTCATGATGGCGAAGGAGACGGCACTGAGCGCCCGTGCCCCTTCTCCAAAGCGCAGTTGCAGGTAGCCCGGCACCGAGTGGGTCTTGGAGATGTAGTAGAAGGGCATCATTACGATGCCCAGGAAGAGCATGGCAGGAATCGCGCCGATCCAGTACCAGTGTGCGGCGAGAATTCCATACTGATAGGCGGCTCCCGCCCAGCCCATCAGTTCGAGCGACCCGAGGTTGGCCGAGACGAAGCTCAATCCGGCGATCCACGCCGTCATCTCGCGTCCCGCGAGGAAGAAGTCCTCGCTAGTATTGGCCTTGCCCTTGGCGTAGAAGCCAACGAAGACCACCAGAACGAAGTACAGAACCAGAATCAGAATATCGACCGGAGCTAGCTTCGTCAGTTGCCGGCCGTCCATCCAAAGTGCCAGAGTCGCCACAGCATGCATCGTTCGTATTCCTAGTAGAACCCACCCGATTCAAGGCAGGCGCTACCCTCTCATCAATCTACGGCACCGCGGCACCGTGCAGTTTCTTTGGACAGCCATCGCTCGGATAACTTCATTAGCAGAACGATTGAGGTTAGAGGTTAGTTCAAGTTGAGTTCGTTCGTAATTATAAGTTCGCAGCCCGAATTAAGTCCCGGACCGCTGCAACTATACCTCAAATCGATGCTCTCCCGTTGAGATTATGCTCAGTGCTTGTTCGCAGGCTGGAGACAGATGGCGGGTGAACATTGTGATCAAAATGTCTACAACGTCCTAGGATGATTCAGAATCTATAGGGAAGTGGGTCTGATCGTTTTGACCCGGGAGATAACGATGACAATCCGCCCCATCGCAGGACTTGTTTTAGCTGCTGCTTTTACCTTCAGTCTGCCTGCCGCCTTTGCCCAGAACGATTCGGGAGCCAAGCAGAGCATGAAAAATGCTGGCTCTGAGACCAAGGGCGCGGCAAAGGATACGGGACACGGCATCAAGCAGGGCACCAAGAAGGCGTATCACAAGACCAAGAGTGGAACGAAGAAGGCTGCTCGCAAGGTGTCGGGCAAGCCCTCTGAACCCTCTCCGCAGTAGGCGATCTTGTAACTGAATTTGGATTAAACGGGCCTGCAGCGTGATTTTGAAGACGCGGCGGGCCCTTCGTTCTGGGCTAAGAAGTGGCTTAGCGTCTCTCGTGAGCCGAAGTTCTCAGGCCACAAGGCCTCTCCGGCAAAGCCCACCAGTGCAATCCAGTAGATATCCGCTCCAAGCAGATGCACTACCTGCATCCATGTGGGAGCCAGCAACAGGACGTCTCCTACACCCAATACGATCTGAGCGAGCACCATCATAAGAACGAACCGGCTGAGGCGGGTTTTCACCTTTCGTGCCAGCAGCAGGACGCATACCAGGCCGATCAGCGAGGCGGCAGGATGCACCCATCGCATGCGTACGAGAAGGGGTGAGGAGGCGGCAAAGTCTGCTGCCAACGCAGCCTGCAGACTGGGAGAGGGGAAGAGCGTATCTGCCAGCGCGGCCAGCGATCCTGTTGCCCCCACCACGATCGTGGCGATTATCGCCAGCACGGCAATGCTCTTTGCCCCCTCCGCTGCTTGCTCTCTAGTTCGCCGCTCGGGAGCCCTTCCCAGGAACCAGGCCGTCAATCCAAGTGCCGCGAGTAGAAGCATCGTGTTCGTGAAGTGGATCGACTGCATGACAATCCGGCCCGTGGAGATGTTGTTCTCCACGTAGTGCCGCAGGACCAGCATCGCGCCGAGGAAGGCCTCCATGACCAGAAGGGCCGCGGACCAGACAGCGGCTTTTCGTGCACGATGTCCGCGCTCTGTCCCGTAGAAGGTCCAAACCAGCAGAGCCACTACGAGGAAGGTGCAGATTCCGCTCATGGAGCGATGCGTAAACTCGATCACCGTGGCCAACCGGGGATGGTGCGGAAAGAAGTCTCCATTGCAGAGCGGCCAGTTCGCGCCACATCCCGCACCGGAGCTGGTCGCCCGGACGACTGCACCCCACAGCACCACCAGCACCATGAACGACAGCGCAAACCATGCAAAGGCCACTAAAGCTCGTGTGGGAGTCTTGCTTTGCACGGGGATGCTGATTGTCGTCATAGGTTTATTCTAACGCTCTGAAACTGGCCACTCGTGGAGCGATGTCAGCCATTGGCAAGTTCTTTAGCTCGTTGCGTTGCGCGTTTAACTGCCTTGATGAGAGTGACCCGCAACCCACCCTCTTCCAGCTCCAGAATGCCGTCCACGGTACATCCCGCCGGGGTCGTCACTTGGTCCTTTAGCAGCGCCGGGTGATATCCAGTCTCAAGCACCATCCGCGCGGAGCCGTAGGTCGTCTGTGCCGCCAGTAACGTCGCCACGTCGCGTGGCAGGCCGACGTTGACGCCTGCCTCGGCCAGCGCCTCGATGATGATGTAGAGAAACGCTGGCCCTGAGCCCGAAAGCCCCGTCACGGCGTCCATATGCTTCTCGTCCACCACTACCGTTCGCCCGACCGTGTTGAAGATTCGCTGGGCGATGGCCATATCTTCTGGCGAGACGAAACGTCCCGCGCACAAGGCAGTGACGCCGGCGGCAATCATCGCCGGAGTGTTCGGCATTGCTCGAACAACGGCCAGCTCGCAGCCCGCACCGTCCTCGATGCTGCGCGTCTTTACCGACGCCGCGAACGACAGCAGCATCTTCTGCGGCGTGAGCGCCGGCTTGATCTGTGCAATCAGGTCTGGAACCTGGATCGGCTTCACGCCCAGCAGGATCACGTCCGCCTGCTCCGCCGCCGCCAGATTGTCCGTGGTCACATCGATGCCGAACTGAGCGGAGAGCGCCTGCGCCCGGTCCGGGTGCTGCACCGTCGCAAAGATCTGATCCGGAGCTACCAGGTGATTCTTGAGGAAGGCCTGCAGCAGAATGCCTCCCATCTTGCCCGCACCGATGATCGCAACCTTCAAACCCGGCATCGCTGGCGCGGGAACTACAATCTCAATCGTCTCGTCTTTCATCTTCAAAGGCTACCAGACCTATCGGGCCTTCGGAGCGTCCTTCTGCGCGGCGATCCAGCTATCTACCTGTTGTTCCAGTACATCCATCGGCAGCGCCCCGGAGTCCAGCACCACATCGTGAAATGCCTTGAGGCTGAACTGCGGACCTAGCGCAGTCTGTGCCCGCTGGCGCAGCTCGAGGATCTTCAACTGGCCCATCTTGTAGCCGAGCGCCTGGCCCGGCCACGCGATGTAGCGATCGACCTCCGCCTGGATGTTCGTCTCGTCGATGGCCGAGTGCTCCCGGAAGTAGTCCACCATCTGCTGCCGCGTCCAGTGTTTGGAGTGAACTCCGGTATCGACCACCAGCCGGATCGCCCGCCAGATATCCGCCTCTAGCCGGCCGTAGTCGCTATACGGGTCCTGGTAGAAGCCTATCTCCTTGCCCAGCCGCTCGCTGTAGAGACCCCAACCCTCCGTATAGGCCGTGTAGTAGGACTGCTTGCGGAACTCTGGAATTCCCGTCAGCTCCTGTGCAATGGCGATCTGTAGATGATGCCCGGGAATCCCCTCGTGGTACGAGACCGCCTCTACCGGAGTCAGCAGACGCTCCGCAAAGTTGTAGGTATTGATGTTGACCCGGCCCGGACGCTTCCCATCCGGAGTGCCTGGTTCGTAATAGGCGGCCGCCTGATCCTTCTCCACGTACGCGGGAACCGCTACTACCTCCAGCGGAGCCTTCGGCAGCCTGCCGAAGAGCTCAGGCAGTCTTGGCTTCATCTGGTCCAGATAGCCGCGATACGTGCCCAGCAACTGTTCCTTCGATGTCGGATGCTCCTTCGGATTCGCCTTCAAGGCAGCGCTGAAGCTCTTCATATCGCTGAACCCGAGCTTCTTCACGATGGCCAGCATCTCGGCCTCGTCGCGCTTCACCTCATCCAGCCCGATCTGATGGATCTCGCTCGCGCTCTTGTTCAGCGTTGTGCTCTGCCGAATCCTGAAGGCGTAGTAAGCATCGCCATCCGGCAGCGACCAGACCCCCGGCTCCTTGCGTCCAGCGGGCACATACTGCGCCTTCATGAACTTCGCGAATCGCAGATACGAGGGCAGGACCTCGGTTGTAATCGCCGCGAGCACCTCATCGGAGATGCGCTTCTGCTCTGCAGCGCTGACGGTCTTGGGAAACTTCTTGAGCGGCAGTGCAAAGGGGCTTTCGGCCGGCTTCTGGTCGGCCAGCGTCTGGGCCTGAACGGTCACCTTCTCCATCAGGTAAGCCGGCGGCATCCGCCCCGACTCCATCCCCATCTCCATGTTGGTCCGGATTTGTGAGAAGGCCGTTGGAATCTTCTTTAGCCGCGCTATGTAGTTGTCGTAGTCCTTCACCTCATCGAAGCTGAGCTGATTCACCAGTTGCGGCATCGAAGTGTGGAAGCCGTTGAACTGGTTGATCGGCATCTGCCACTCTTTGAAGCGCGCACTCTCCTGATCCTCGATTAGCGAGCGCAGCATCAGCGCCGAGGAGAGCTTCTCCTGCTCCGGCAGTCCGGTCGTATCAATCGCGCCCAGCCGCTGGATAAACCCGAGACCACGCGACAGAGAGGCGTTCACCGCCGCGGCTGAGTAGTCCGTCAACTGGTCGTCATAACGCTTGTCCCCCAACGAGGACGCCATCTCCGGTGAGTGCTTGAGGGTGTCTTCCCAGATCTCCGCGAGAAGCGCGGATAGTGCCTTACTACGCGCCTCCACCGACATTGTGGGGGCAACTGGCGACGTCTGTACCTCTGCCTGGAGTATCTGCCTCTTCGAACTGCTCATGAACGTCAAACCAAACGTCAGAGCCAGAAAAACTCGTCTCATGCAAGCCCTCAATTCCGGCTTTAGTGTATCTCGGCCGTTCTTCGAAACGCGGAGATAGCAATGGAGATTCCCTGAGCATCCCTGATAGGGACACGACGATGGCATATTCTGCGCGGGATGAATAGGGGGAGCGAATAGCCCAGAACAGTCGCGGGAAGCCCACCTTCCCGCGACCTGTCGAGCTGGTGTACTAAAAAACTAAGCAGTGGTTTGAGCGCAGTAGGTATCGAAGGCCCGAGCCAGTTCCTGGGCGATCGCCGGTGCCGTGGAGGTCTCGATGGCAGACCGCTGCATCAGGTACACCAACTGTCCGTCCCGCAGGATCGCGATCGCAGGCGAGGTGGGGGGATGTCCGCCGAAGTAGCCGCGAGCACGCTCGGTCGCTTCACGGTCCTGTCCGGCAAATACCGTGACCGCATGATCCGGCTTCGCGCCGTGCTGCATCGCCAGACGAACTCCCGGACGCATCTTCCCGGCCGCGCATCCGCAGATCGAGTTCACTACCACCATCGTCGTTCCCGGCTGGGCTACAGCCGCGTCGACATCGGCAGCACTACGAGCTTCCTTCAGTCCGGCGCGCGTCAACTCCTCGCGCATCGGTATCACCATAATCTCTGGATACATAGTCTTTTCTCCTGGGCCACGGGTGAAAGCCGCGCCTCTTCGGATTGTACGGACTCCTCTCGTACTCCGCCACTCGTCTTCCGTCCGCCTCCCCGGGCCGGGTGTAATACCATCAACCCGTGCCAACTCCCCTCAGCCCCGACCTTCGCATCCTGGAGTCCGTCGCCCTCGCCCCCTATACGACCTTCCAGATCGGTGGACCCGCCCGCTTTTTCTGCGAGATACACGCCGAATCAGCGCTCCTCGAAGCAGTCCAGTTCGCCCGTCAACAAGGCCTGGCGATCTTCGTCCTGGGTGGCGGAAGCAATCTGCTGGTCAGCGACGCCGGCTTCAATGGTCTAGTCCTGCACCTCGCGATCGATACGCCAGCCCGGACCACCCCCAACGACCGGTACGTCGACATTACTGTCCCCGCCGGACTCGACTGGAACGCCTTCGTCCTCCAGGTCTGTGAGCATGGAATCAGCGGCGTCGAATGTCTCGCCGGCATCCCAGGCATGGTGGGCGGCAGCCCTATCCAGAACATCGGAGCCTACGGACAGGAGGTCGCCAACACCATCCATTCGGTCCGTGCACTCGATCTTGAGACCCTTACTTTTGTGTCTCTGTCCCGCGAGGCTTGCGGCTTCGCCTACCGCCGCAGCATCTTCAACAGCACCCATCGGGGCCGGTACATTGTCATCCAGGTCACTTTCCGCTTCGACGCAACAGCCACCCCCAACCTGACCTATACGGACCTCGCAAAGCACTTCGCCGCGCAACTTGAGAGTGGCCAGACTCCAAAGCCGATGGAGGTCTACGATGC
This sequence comes from Granulicella sp. dw_53, assembly GCF_018449545.1. GTDB lineage: Bacteria > Acidobacteriota > Terriglobia > Terriglobales > Acidobacteriaceae > Edaphobacter. Next base: position 292,721 of record NZ_JAAVUR010000008.1, read on the forward strand.
TGTCCGCGCCATCCGGTACAACAAGGGAATGCTCGTGGTCGAGGGAGAGCAGGATAGTCGTAGCGCCGGCTCCTTCTTCAAGAATCCCGTGGTGTCCTCTGCGACGCTGGATCTCCTGGCCGCAAACCTCGCAATCGAACCCACCAGCATTGCCCACTGGCCCGCCGAACGAGGGCAAATCAAGCTGGCCGCCGCATGGCTCCTCGAACGCGCCGGCTTTCACAAAGGCTTCACGCTAGGCGAAGCGGGCATCTCCTCCCGCCACACTCTGGCCCTCATCAACCGCGGTCACGCCACTGCGCGCGATATCGCCACCCTGCGCGACACCATCCAGCAGGAAGTAAAGTCCCGCTTCAATATCCAGCTCGAACAAGAGCCCGTTCAAATCGGCGACGTTTAACCATCTAAACAAGAAACCAAGCTACCGGAGACCACAATCGCGGGTGCCCCATCCTTTCCGACAGTCTCATCGTCGGATAGGGTGGGGTATCGTGCGAAGCACGACCGTCTTCCTTCCTGACCTTAGAGTCTTCGGGATATCCTTGCAGACTCATTGGCGGCAACGAATCAAAGCTGCCCCAACTGCTCCATCAGCCGTCTACGCTCCCCAGCCAAAACCTCACCCACCGGCCCTTGCGCTACGATCTTGCCAGCCGCAATCTTGATCACCTCGGCCCCGAGTTGGAATGCCTCCCCGACATCATGCGTCACGGAAAGCACTGGAATCTCCCGCTGCGCCACCCAGGCTCGCAACTCCAACAGCAACTGGTCCCGGACGGCAGAATCCAAGCCCGCAAAGGGCTCGTCCAGAAGCAGACAAGCCCGTTCCGGCCCTGAAAACGTAGCCGCGGAGATCACCGCCCGAGCCGCCGAGACCCTCTCCCGCTCGCCGCCACTCAACTCCTTGGGCATCCGCTCTGTGAACCCCTGCAGGCGAAACATAGCGATCACCTCATCGGCGATCTCTCCAGATCCACTAGAGGAAGCAGCCCCCACCCCAAACAGCAGATTCTCTTTGACCGTCATGTGGGGAAAGAGCCGTGCAGTCTGTCCTGCACTCCGTACCGGCCGCAGATGCGCAGGAACAAACACCCCGGTCTGCCGATCCATCAGAACGCTTTCACCACGCGAGATGCGTCCAGTATTGGGCTTTACAAAGCCGGCGATGGCCCGCATCACCGTGGTCTTGCCGCTGCCCGAAGGCCCAAACAGCACCGTCCACGGTTGTGTCAGCTCGAATGCAACATCGAGCGTCAGCACTCCCACCCGATGTACGATCTTCAGACTCAGCAGGCTATCGGACGACATCGGCCTGCCTTCCATCCAACTTCCTCGCGCTAGGCAGGAGGTAGATCGCCATCAACGCCACCATCGCGAACCCGACCAGCACCAGCGCCGTACGATTCGCGGCAGCGTAGTTGCCATCCTGCACCAGGTCGTAGAGCGAGATAGAAAGCGTCCGGGTCGCCCCGGGAATGTTTCCCCCGAGCATCAGCACCACGCCGAACTCCCCCACCGTATGGGTAAACGCCAGCACGGCGCTGGTGAGCAGGGAAGCACGCGTCATCGGCAACACCACCGACAGAAAGACCCTCGCTGGCCTCGCTCCTAATCCGGCGGCAGCCTCAATGTATTCGTGGTCGATGCCGGTAAAACCCGCCACCAGCGGCTGCACCGCAAACGGCAGGCTGTACAGAATCGAACCCACCAGCAACCCCACAAAGCTGAACGCCAACGGATGCCCGATCAGTCGCGTCAGCAATCGGCCCGGAGCCGTCAGAGGTCCCAACGCCACCAGCAGATAGAACCCGATGACCGTAGGCGGCAGGACCAACGGCAGTGCGACCGCAGCCTGCACCAACGCCCGTGCCCATCCTTTGCCCGAGGCGATCCACCACGCAAGCGGCAGGGCGACCAGCAGCAGGACCGCTGTCGTACTGAGAGCCAGCCGCAATGTCAGACCCAACGCCTCAACATCCATGCTGGGGTAAGTCTATACAGTTCAAGTTCCTCTCCGGGCGGAGAAGTGGGCTACTGGATCGGAGCCAGTCCATACTTCGGCAGATTTGCCTGGACTCCGGGAGTCAGCAGCCACTTTAGAAAGGCGTCTGCTTCGGCCTTGCGTCCTGCCTTCAAGATGACCGCGCACTGCCGAATCGGTGGGTATGTCGTGGTTGGAACCAGCACGTAGGTCCCTATCTCCTGGAAGTGCGGGGTACTCGCCAACGTCAGCGAGATCAGCCCCATCTGCGCATTCCCGGACTCGGCAAACTGTCCTGCTTGTGCAACGTTCTCGGCGACCACCAAGTGGGGCTTTACCTTATCGTAGATCTTCATCCAGGTGAGGGATGCCACTGCGGCACGTCCGTACGGAGCATGCATCTCATCGGCGATCGCGATGGAGGTGGCCCGCTTGTCGGTGAGGCTGTCGATGGTGATCGGCTGGACCGCCGAGTCCTTTCGCGCCCACAGCACGAGAGATCCCTTGGCATACGGCGTGGGGGCTGTGGCGTCCGTCAACTTCGCGGCTACGATCTTCTCCGGAAAGACAAAGTCTGCCCCGAGAAAGAGATCGATAGGAGCGCCGTTCAGAATCTGCGTCGTAAGCGTCGCTGACGATCCGAAGCTCACCACCAGCTTCACGCCAGTCGCGTGCTCATACGCCGTGGCCAAGACCGGCATCACTGGCTGCAGATCCGCTGCCGCAGCCACCCGGAGCTCCTTATGGCCCTGTGCCAGAGCCTGTCCGGAGAGACCGGCCAGCATCAGCATCCAGACCGCGAGACAGAAGTTCACACTCGGGAGCTTGGGTCCACCCCGGACTTTACGGTAGGCTAGTAGTACGAATGAGCGCATCAACACATACTCTTAGATGCACGGAATGCGGCACGAGCATTGCTCCTGAAGCTGTTAGCAGCAACTTTCGCTGCCTCACCTGCAATGGCCTCTATGAGGTCGTCTACCCCTGGTCTGCCGCCAAGCCCGGCAGCGCTACCGCTTCCGACAGCAATCTTCCCAATCCAAGCGCCCTCCGCTGGCTCTGGCAGGAGCGCCGTTCGTCCACTCTTGCGGTGGACCAGAGCGGCGTCTGGCGCTTCCGCGACCTCTTGCCGATCCTTAAGAACGCCGATAAGGCTGTGACCCTCCGCGAGGGCAATACTCCCCTCTACGATCTGCCGCGCTGCGCCAAGGTGGCTGGCATCGACTGGCTCCTGGCCAAGCATCAGGGCATGAACCCCACCGGCTCCTTCAAGGACACCGGCATGACCACCGCCCTCTCCGTCGCCGCCGAGCGTGGCTTCGAGTGGGTCGCCTGCGCCTCCACCGGCAACACCTCCGCCGCCATGGCCGCCTACGCCGCCCGTGCCGGTCTGCGCAGCATCGTCTTCATCCCCGAGGGCAAGATCGCTTGGGGTAAGCTCTCCCAGTCCATGGATTACGGAGCCCTCACCCTCCAGCTCAAGACCGACTTCGACGGCTGCGTCCGCATCCTCGGCGACCTCGTCAAGCGCTTCCCCATCTACTTGCTCAACTCCGTGAACCCCTACCGCCTCGAAGGCCAAAAGACCCCCGCCTTCGAGATGGTCGAGCAGATGGACTGGCTTGTCCCCGAGCACATCATCGTCCCCGGCGGCAACCTCGCCAACTCTGCTGCCCTCGGCAAGGGCTTCACCGAGATGCACCAGCTCGGCCTCATCCCCCACGTCCCCAAGGTCAGCGTGATCCAGGCCGAGGGCGCGAACCCCCTCTATCGCTGGTACAACGACTCCAACCGCATCATGCGCCCGGTAACGGCGGATACTCGCGCCACAGCCATCCGCATCGGCAATCCCGCAAGCTGGCGCAAGGCGGCCGACGTCATTGAGCAGATGGGCGGCTGGTGCGAGCAGGCCTCCGAGCAGGAGATCGCCCTTGCCAAGGCCGAGATCGGCGCGGAGGGCATCGGTTGTGAGCCTGCCTCCGCAGTTACCCTCGCCGGCCTGAAGAAGCTCGTCGCCGCAGGGAGAATCACACGCGAGGAGCGGGTTGTCCTGATCCTCACAGGCCACACCCTCAAGGACTCCCAGTACACCATCGACTACCATCGTGGGGAACTCTTGACCGACGCCGAGTTAGCCCAGGCGACGCCCGCTCAGACAGCCCAGCACACCGCCTTGCGTAAGCCCCCGACGGTCCTCGAAGCCGACCCCGACGTCGTCCTCCGCACCCTCGAAGCGCACATGCAGCTCACCCAGGCCGTTCAGCCTGCATGACGACCGCTGTGGCCCCGCTTCACTTACGCCTTCCTGCGACCTCCGCCAACCTCGGTCCGGGCTTTGACGCCCTGGGCCTTGCGATGGCTCTTTACCTGACCATCGACGCTACCACCGCCGATTCCTTCCAGATCGAAGCCACCGGACGCGATGCGGCTCTCTGCGCGCGCCTGGAAGATAACCTGATCCTCTCCACCTACACCTCCATCCTGACGAAAGCTGGGAAGGAAGCCTCGCCGCTGCACCTTATGTTGCAGAACGAGATCCCTCTTGGGATGGGCTGCGGCTCCAGCGCCGCCGCGCTCCTGGCGGGGGTGTTGCTCGCCAATCACTTCGGCAGCCTCGCCTGGACCAGCCAGCAGATCCTCGAAGAGGCCTGCCGCCGGGAGGGCCATCCCGATAACGTCGCCGCCTGTTGGCTGGGAGGCATGACCGCCTCTTCCATGAATGAAGCTGCTGTGATTGCAGCGACATGCGGAGAAAACCTCGCCTGGAATCTCATGTTGGCGCTACCCCCTGCCAGCCTCTCCACCGCCAAGGCTCGAGCCATGCTTCCACCCACTTACACTCGGGCAGATGCAGTCGCAAACGTCCAGAACACCGCTTTGCTCGTCTCCGCCTTTGCGCTCAATCGCCCAAGTCTATTGCGGACAGCGATGACGGACCGTATCCACCAGCCGTACCGTCAAGAGGCGTGCCCCCTGCTTCCGCTGTTGCTTCCGTTGGCCTCTTACCAGGGAGTCTACGGCGTCGCCCTCAGTGGAGCCGGACCCTCCGTGCTGCTCATCACCGACAGCTCCTACCCGTCGGCCCCCATGCTCGCCGCCATCCGGGACGCAGCGAAGAGTCCGTCCCTTGAGGTTCTGGAGACCTCCATCTCGCTCGGTGCGGTATCGTACAGATAACGACCTAGTTAACTAAGTAACAAAGTATGTCGATTACCTAAGATTTCTTTACCTTATGCTTGTGGATAAGTACTTTAACGATGTGGGCAGTTCTGGGGAGGGCTGCTACGCCGCCCGTTGACCCCTGCATAGGGGTCCGGGCGTTTGCTTTTGGTGGCTGTTTGCACGCAAAATCAACATCCTGAAACTACTTTCCACATGCAGCATCTATTATGAGTAGCAGTCTGCACTGTACCGCAGCAGGCAAGTCCCTCGGGCAGCGCGGCAGGAGGAAGTTGAATGGTAGGACAGTTCGTAAGCGAAGTGAACGATGCATCCTTTGAAAAAGAGGTATTGCAGTCGGATCAACCTGTTCTTGTAGATTTTTGGGCCGCCTGGTGTGGTCCTTGTCGCGCTTTGGCTCCCGTGGTCGATGAGGTTGCCACTTCGTATCAGGGCAAGCTCAAGGTCATGAAGATGGACGTTGACTCTAACACCGCTACTCCTATGCGGTACGGTATCCGCGGTATCCCCGCGTTGCTGATCTTCAAGGGTGGTAAGGTCGCGGATCAGATCGTTGGTTTTGTCCCCAAGGACACCATCGACAAGTCAATCCTCAAGGTTTTGGCATAAGCGGCAAAGTTTGAAATCAAGGCCCGGTTCTCGAGCGAGATCCGGGCTCTTTTTTGCGCCTTGTCCTGAGTCAACCTTGTGGGGCTTTTATGCTCCTTGCACTACACTGCCTTAATGCTCGAGTGGATGCTCTTCCGCGCAATCATGGTGGCCTTCTTCATTCTGGCTACCAGCTTCTTCGTGGCTGCGGAGTTCGCCCTCGTCAGCGTTCGTGAGACTCGCATCCAGCAGCTCATCGCTTTGGGACGTCCCGGCGCTCGCACCGCCCTCCAGCTCAAACACTCCATCGACGAGTTCCTTCCCGCCGTTCAATTTGGGGTAACCCTTGCCAGCCTCGCTCTAGGCTGGGTAGGAGAGCCCGCCATTGCGGAGATCATTCTGCGCATCGCCTCCACCTGGATGCCCGAATCGTCCGTGCACGCGATGGTCTACGCCCACACTACCGCCATCGTCCTCTCCTTCGCCCTTATTACGTATCTGGAAGTCCTGCTGGGGGAGCTGGTTCCTAAGTCCCTCGCCCTCCAGCGCGCCGAGCGCATCGCCTTGGCCGTGGCGGGGCCCATGGACGTCTTCATCCGCATCACACGGCCCGCCGTCCGCCTGATGAACTCCTCCGCCACCATGGTCCTGCGTCTCTTCCGCGCGCCTTTAAGCGGTGAGGGGGCGGTTCACTCGCCGGAGGAGCTGAAGCTCATCGCCACGGCCACCCGCCGCATGGGCCTCCTCCCGGTCTTTCAGGAAGAGATCATCCATCGCGCCATCGAGTTGAACCACGTCACGGTCCGCGAGATCATGACGCCCCGTGGCAAGATCTTCTCGTTACCCGCCGACATGCCTATCGAGCAGGCCAGCGCCCGCATCGTGGAGGAGCAGCACTCTCGCGTCCCCGTCTTCGACCCCGCAGGAGGACCCGAGCAGATCATCGGAGTCGTCTACTCCAAGGACATCTCCCGCCTCATGCACTTCCGCGCCGTCGCCCTGGGCCTCGGTGGCAGGCGCGACTCCGGCCTCACCCTGCGCCAGGTGATGCGCGACGTCGCCGTCGTTCCCGAGACCAAGCTCGCCGCCGAGCTATTGCAGGAGTTCCAGGAGCGCCGCCGCCAGATCGCGGTCGTCGTGGACGAGTTTGGCTCTACCGTCGGCATCGTCACCGCCGAGGATGCCCTCGAGCAGATCGTCGGCGAGCTCGAGGACGAGTTCGACATCGCCAGCCGCACCTCCAGCCTCAGCACCGCCGGCGTTCTCACGCTCGATGGGAGCGCCACCCTCCGCGACCTCAGCACCCAGCTCCGTTGGACCTTCCCCCGCGAGCCCGGCGTGGAGACCCTCGCCGGATTCCTTCTGCTGCACCTAGGGCACATCCCCCAAGTCGGGGAGAGCTTTGACTTCGAGGGCCGCCGCTACACGATCGCTGAGATGGCAGGCCGCCGCATCGCCCGGGTCAACATTGAGACCCTGATCGCCCCAGGCCCAACGGACGCTCCTACCGCCACCCCGCCGCCCGAGTCAGACGCAGGCAGGGAAGTCACCGCATGAAGCCCTCCGCGCTCTGGAAGCCGACCCGCCGCATCCTCCTCACCCTCCCCGTCCTCTGGGTGGTCGTGTCGGTCGTCTTCCTATTGATCCACCTCGTGCCCGGAGACCCCATCGTCCAGATGCTCGGCGAGGGCGCCACCGCCTCCGACATCGACGCCCTGCGCCACTCCTACGGCCTCGACGCTCCCCTCGGCCAGCAGTACGCCCACTACTGGCACGGCATCCTTCACGCCGACCTCGGCCAGTCCCTGCGCCTGCACGACTCCGTGACCCGCCTCGTCGCCCAGCGTTACCCCTACACCCTCGCCCTCACCCTGGCCGCGCTTCTCATCGGCATCGCCGCCGCAGTTCCTGCGGGTGTGCTCTCAGCCCTCCACCGCTCCCGCTGGCAAGACCGAACCCTCGGAGTCGTCTCGCTGGTCGGCCTCTCCTTCCCCAACTTCGCTCTCGGCCCCATCCTCATCCTGCTGTTCTCCATCCGGCTTGGCTGGCTGCCCGTCTCCACCGCCGGAACCGGACCCATCTTCGGACAGGACTTCCTCCTCCACCTCCTCCTTCCGGCCATCACTCTCGGCCTCTCGCTCGCCGCCATCCTCACCCGCATGGTTCGCACTGCGATGCTGGAGGAGCTCAGCCAGGACTACATTCGCACCGCCCGCGCCAAAGGCCTCACAGAGAATCAGGTCGTCTACCGCCACGCTCTTCGCAACGCGTTGATCCCCGTTCTCACGGTGGTGGGCCTCCAGTTCGGCAGCCTGCTCGCCGGAGCGATCGTCACGGAGACTATCTTCAGCTGGCCCGGAATAGGCCGCCTCACGCTCTCTGCGATCTCGAATCGCGACTACGCCCTCGTCCAGGGCTGCATCCTCACGGTGGGCCTGACCTACGTGGCGGTCAACCTCCTCACGGACGTCGCCTACACCCTGGCCAACCCCCGTCTTCGCCTCGAATAAGCTGCCCTGAAACGACGCCTCAGTCGGCTTCGGCGAGGGAGAATTTGTGGCGGACGTCGGAGCCGCGGACCCAGAAGATAACGTCTTCGGCGATGTTGGTGGCGTGGTCGGCGGCGCGCTCCAGGTTGCGCGAGACGATGATGGCGTTGAGGGCCTGACTGCTGACCATGGGGTGCTGCTGCATCACTTCGACGAGCTCGGCCTGTACGAGACGGTTCATCTCGTCGATCTCGTTGTCCATCTTGAGGACGGACTCGGCTAGTTTCGCGTCGGCCTCGAGCAAGGCTTGGATGGCGGTACGAATCATCATGCCGGCCTTCTCGCCCATCTCGGGAATGTCGACCGGGAGGGAGATCTCGGGGAGGTCGCGATTGGCCCGGGCACGCTGGGCGATGTTGGAGGCCTGGTCTCCGATGCGCTCGAGGTCTCCATTGATCTTGATGACGGAGAGGATGAAGCGGAGGTCGATGGCCATGGGCTGTTCCTTGGCGAGGAGATCGTAGGCCATGTCGTCGACGCTGGTCTCGGCGGCGTTGATGGCTGCCTCGATCTCGAAGACGTGCTCGCAGAGGCTCATGTCGGACTTGATGTAGGCCTCGAGGGAGAGTCCCAGCGCCTGCTGGGAGAGGGCAGCCATGGCCAGGAGTTTGTCCTTGAGGGCTACGAGTTGTTGCTGAAAATTAATGCGGGGCATGGAAGCTTCATCCCTCGGAGTAGTGACCTTCCTATTGTGACGCAGGGATGAATAAGGAGTGATGAATATTCGGAACGACGTTTGCGATGTTGGTACGTTTTCGGGACTTAGGGGCGACTAGGGGTAGAGGAGATAGAGCTGGCGCCGGCGCTTGAAGTCGTTGAGATCGGCGGCCCAGGAGGCGGCGATGGCATGCGGGTCTTCATTGTTGCTCAAAGCCTGCATGGTGTTCACGCTGGCGACGAGGGTCTTGGCGCGGCCGAGGTTGAAGCGTGTGGGATAGAGATGATGGAGCGCGGAGAGCAGCTCAATCCCTAGCTCGGGGGTGTCGAGGGCGTTGCGGTCGGTGGTGGTGAGGGCGATGCCCTGGATGGTCTGGCCGTGACCGGGGTAGTGGTTGGAGTCTTCGGCTACGACGAAGCTGGTGGAGGCGAAGGCGACTCCGGGGATGTGGCGAGCGGTGAGGTAGGCGGCGAGGGCGGCGCCGTCGATCTGATCTTCAGGGGCACAGGGACCGAGCGGAGCCTTCTTGGCAGCGGATTTCAGGGGAGTCCAGCAGGCTCCGAGGTGCTGAAAGGGAGTGTCGGTGCCGCGTCCTACGGAGACGTTTGTGCCTTCGATCATGCCGACGCCGGGATAGAGGATGGCGGCGGTGGGAGACTTGAGGTTTGGGCTGGGGTTGATCCAGGGGAGGTGAGTGTCTTCGAAGTACTGGTCGCGGGTCCAGTGCTCCATACGCACGACGGTGAGGGGGACGGAGAGTGGGGCAAAGACGTTGGGAGATGCAGGACTGGGAAGGCGGCGTTCGCCGTTGATATAGCGGGCGAGCTCTCCAAAGGTGAGGCCGTGGCGGATGGGGAGAGGCATGTAGTCGGTGTAGGATTCGAGGCCGGGATCGGAGACAGGGCCCTGGACCTTCTCGCCGCCGACGAGGTTGGGGCGGTCGAGGATGACGATCTCGAGGTTGTGGCGATATTGATCGCGCTCCGCAGCGGCAGCTTCGAGGAAGTACCCCATGGCGGCCTCGTAGGTCCAAAAGCGAACCCCGGCGTCCTGGAGGTCGATGACGACAGCGTCGAGGTCCTTGAGGGAGTCGTGGGTTGGGCGGCGGTCGGACTCTTTGCCCCCGTAGAGACTGATGACGGGGAGGAGCGTGGCGGGGTCGGTGTCGTTGGAGAGGTGGAGGTCGTCGTGGGTTCCGGAGATGCCGTGCTCGGGGGAGAAGATGGTCTTCAGCGTTAGACCGGGAACGGCTTTGGAGGCGTCGGTGAAGAGGAGATCGATGGTGCGGTGGCCGTGGGCGTCGACACCGTTCTGATTGGTGAGGACGCCAAGAGCGAGGTGGTTTTGGTGGTGGGTGGCCACCTCAGTTAGGGCCGCGTAGTGCGTGGATTCGAGGACGTCGATGCCGGTGAGTGTCGGGGTGGAGGTGGAGCCCGATACGCTACGGGCAGCTACGACCTCAGGGGACGATTGCGGCAGTGTCGGCAGGCCGAGAGCTTGGGCGGCTGCGGTAGCAACCTGGCCGCGAAGAGGGCTGATGGGAGCTCCGCCACGCGGGTGGATGGCGTTGGCGAGGAGCACGACGTAGCTGTTGCTGGCAGGGTCCATCCAGAGAGTGGTTCCAGTGAAGCCGGTGTGTCCAAAGCTGCCGATGGGAAAGATGCTGCCGCGAGGACGGGAGAAGGCGGTGTTGATGTCCCAGCCGAAGCCGCGGGTAGCGATGCCTTTGCTGGGCTGGCCGTCGGGGGTGAAGACGGTCGCTCCGGACTGGGCGGTGGCGGGCTGCTCAGGCGTGGTCATGAGCTTCAGGGTGGATTGTTTGAGTGGGAAAGGGCCTGTGTTGAAGAGGAGCTTATCGAGCAGGGCCTGGGCGTAGAGGCCGACGTCATGCGCGGTGGAGAAGACGCCGGCATGACCGGCTACTCCGCCCATGCGCCGTGTAGTGGGGTCGTGGACCACTGCGCGTAAAAGATGATCGTAGTCAGGATTTGTAGCTGGAGTGCCTTCGTTGTCATGGGCGGTGGGTGCGGTGCGGGGGATCATGAGGTCGGCAACCCAGCTATCTCCCAGGCAGTCCCAAACTGAGCCGAGTCCGTCCGTTCGAGGCGGATTCATCACGACTGCCGCACCTAGTAGATGGTTCGTACCGCAGATGCGGTCGGCAGGATAGTAGGCAGTGTCTGTCATGTGGAGTGGGAGGAAAATCTCCATCTGAGCATAGCTACTCAATGTCGTGCCGCTAATCTTTTCTACGAGCGCTCCAAGGGTGATGAAGTTAATGTCGGAGTACTTGAAGGTCAGCCCCGGTGGTCCGTAGAGAGTGGAGTTCATGGCGCGACGGATGCCTTCAGCCTTGTTAGGAGCGGCGAGGCCCCAAGGGTCTTTGAGGTCGACGTCTTCAGGCAGGCCCGAGTAGTGGGTTAAAAGCTCGCGGATGGTGACTTTTTCTTTGCCGTTCACGGCGAACTCGGGGAGGTACTTGGCGACGGGATCGTCGAACTGGAGCTTGCCTGCCTCGTAGAGCTGCATGATGGCGGTGGCGGTGGAGAGGCACTTACTAAGCGAGGCCATATCGAAGATGGTCTCTTCGATCATGGGTTCGGCAGGGGATGGCTTGCCGTAGATGTCGGGCTCTCCGGCAAGTTTGCGACTGCCATAGGCGCGGTGGAAGACGATCTGGTCGTTGTGGCCGACGAGGACTACCGCGCCGGGGAGTTTGTGGGCGGCGATGGCTTCGTTGACGAGGGTGTCGATAGAGGCGAAGTTTGGGGTGGCTTGGCCAACCGCGTAATGGCCGAGGCTGAGGCAGAAGAGGAACGCGGCTACAGTGACTGCCTTGCGTGTCGATTGTTTCCGAAAGATGAGGCTGGCGAGGGAGCCGACGACGAAGGTGACGATGGCTCCGATGAGGACGTACCAGGTGAAGGCCACTTTAGGAATTCTGTCGAGCAAGTAAGCCGTCTTCGTGGGTGTGGTGAAGGTCAAGCCGGAGTTGAAGACGATGGCCTTCGGTTGCAGCCAGAGCGCAAGGTTGAGGGCGAAGCCACAGACCATTCCGATGATCGAGCCCCACTGAGTTGCGAAGCGGGTGAGGGTCCCGAGCAGGAAGACTCCGAGCAGGCAGCCGTAAGCGACAGAGGCGATGGAGAGGCCCGTCTCCACGACGTGGCCTTTGCCGCCGCTGTGGACGCTGTAGACCGCGATGGCGAAGAGGACGATGGCCCACCAGACGGTGCTGGCGCGGGAGATGAGCATCCGTTCGCGGTCGTCGGCCTGGGGTCGGAGGTGCATGTAGAAGTCCACGACCGTGGTGCTGGAAAGCGAGTTGAGCGCGGCGGAGAGGTTGGACATCGCGGCTGCCAGGATCGCTGCGATGAGGAGTCCGGCGATGCCGATCGGCATCTGTTGGACGATGAAGGTGGGGAAGATGCGATCCGCACTGCTGAAGCTTTGCGGATGGAGGCCGTAGAAGACGAAGAGCCCGGCTCCGATCAGAAGGAAGAGGGTGAACTGGAGGAGGATGATGAGTCCGGAGGAGAGCAGGGCGAGGCGGGACTCGCCGAGGTTGCGGGCGGCGAGCATGCGCTGGACCATGAGTTGGTCGGTTCCGTGGGAGGCCATGGTCAGGAAGGTGCCGCCTAGGAGCCCGGCCCAGAAGGTATAGGACTGGGTGAGGTTGAAGGCAAAGTTGAAGAGATGGAACTTGCCCGCGGCTCCGGCGACCTCGTGAATCTGCGACCAGCCTCCGGGGATGTGGTTGCCCAGGGTGAAGATGGCGACGAGGGTTCCGCCGATGTAGATTGCCATCTGCACGACGTCGGTCCAGATGACGGCGGCCATACCGCCCTCAAACGTATAGAGGAGGGTGAGGATGGAGATGATGGCGATGGAGAGGGTGTCGTCGGTGCCGATGGCGATGCCTACGACGATGGAGATCGCGAAGACACGCACGCCCTCGGCGGCGGCCCGGGTGAGGAGGAAGAGGCCGGCGGTGACTTTGTGCAGCGTAGGGCCGAAGCGCTGGTCGATGAGCTGGTAGGCAGTGAGCATCCGGCCCTGGAAGTATCTGGGCAGGAAGATGAGCGCGACGACGACGCGGCCGAGCAGGTAGCCGAGGACGATCTGGAGAAAGCCGAAGTCTCCGGCGAAGGCGACACCAGGAACCGAGATGATGGTGAGGGTGGAGGTCTCGGCGGAGACGATGGAGAGAGCGATGGCCCACCAGGGAACGGTGTTGTTGGCGAGGAAATAGTTCTTGAGCGACTTGTCGGGCTTGCCGTCCGCGCCGGTTGCGCTCGATTTGCGGAAGCGCAATCCGAAGAGGGTGATGCCGAGGAGATAGACGACGATGAGGGCAAGATCGAAGGGGTGGAGGCGAGACGTGGTGGGAGACGCGATCAGTGCGGCGAATTCGCCGGGCAAATTGGTGGTCAGACTGGTCAAATTACATCTCTCCTGATGCCCGCTTCACGGATGAAGGTTATGATAACGGGCTTAGCGCATTGCTGCGGATTTGATTGACGGGGGAGTTAGGACTTGGCTTACTTTTTGGCTTTGGATGCAGGTGGAACGAAGACAACGTGTGTTTTGGCGGACGAGACCAAGATTCTGGCGAGGGCGAGTACCGGAAGCGTCAAGTTGATGCGGGTAGGGGAGGAGGAGGCAACCACCCGCTTGCTCCGGTTGGTGGAGGAGGTGTCCAGCAAGGCCGGCGTTCCTCTGAAAGAGGTAAAGCAGACGTGCATGGGGCTGTCCGGTCTGTCGATTGCCGTGGTGAGGGAGTGGGCGGATACGACGCTGCGCAGCGTCGTGGGTGGAGAGGTGGAGTTAGTTGGAGACGAGGAGATCGCGCTGGATGCGGCCTTTCAGGGCGGCGCGGGGATTCTGGTAATTGCCGGGACGGGATCGAATATCGTCGGACGCGTGGTGGTGCATGCGTCGGGCGACACGGAGACGGTCGCGAAGTACTGGGTGGGAGGCTGGGGTCCGGCGCTGGGGGATGAGGGATCGGGGTATTGGATCGGACTGGAAGGGGTGAAGGCGGGGTTATGGGCGCACGACCGGAATGTGCCCACGACGCTGCTGGATGCGATCCAGGTGTTCTGGGGGTTGGAGTCTCTCGGTGAGTTGGTAGAGAAGGGAAACGAGCACCCGGACTTCGCCGCGCTCGCTCCGGTGGTGGTGCAGTGCGCGGAGGAGGGCGACGAGCTGGCGATGGCGGTCTTGGAGCGGGCAGGGCAGGAGCTCGCGGAGCAGGTGGCTCTGGTGCATGTGAAGATGCTGGAGGCGGGCGATATCGGAGTTATCGGCGTGGCTTACACCGGGAGCGTGCTGGAGCGTATCCAAGTGGTGCGGGAGGCGATGGCAGAGGCGCTGAAGGAGACTGCACCGGATGTCAAGGTGATGGATGGGGCTGTAGATCCTTTGGAAGGCGCTCTGTGGCGGGCCCGGAGTGAGGCTTAGGTCGAGGCTCCGGCTTGAATGTGACTTATTTTGATCCGAACGAAAGGTTGAGCATGACAGGCAGAGGTTTGGGACGGCGGAGTTTTTTGAAGCAGGCGGGAACGGGACTGTTGGCGGTGCCAGTCGTTGGGGCAATGGGACGCGTGGGCTTGGCTGCGCCGAAGCGTATTGAGACGAAGGCGAGTGTGGCTCCGGCGAAGGTGGTGTTGAATGTGCGGGAGTATGGGGCGCTAGGAGATGGGGTCGTGAAGGATACGGTGGCGATCCAGCAGACCATCGACCGATGCTGGGTGTTTGGTGGCGGTGAAGTGGTGATTCCAGCAGGGAGTTATCTGACCGGGGCGATTGCCCTGCGATCGAATGTGCTGTTGCGGCTGGAGAAGGATGCCGTGATCATCGGATCTGCGGAGTTTGCGGACTATCCGGTGATGCAGGTGCGGTGGGAGGGCAAGTGGATTCAAGGGCATGTTGGGCTGATCTATGCGCTGGATGCTGAGCATACAGGGATTGTCGGGCCAGGAAAGATCATGGGGAACCATGCGTTGGGTGGTCGCCCGAATGTGACTAATCCGCTGCGGCATCCGGCGCTGATCGAGCCGATGGGTTGCAGGGATCTGCGGTTCGAGGAGTTCTCCACGGACTATTACAGGATGTGGTCGCTGCACCTGACGTACTGCGAGGATGTGGTGGTTCGCAACCTGACGATTCGCAGCACAGGCGGGAACGGCGATGGGATCGATGTGGACTCGTGCAAGCGTGTGAGGATCGATGGATGCGATATCGCTACGGGAGACGATTGCATCTCGGTGAAGTCAGGGCGAGGCAGCGAGGCTTACAGGCTGCTGAAGACCAGCGAAGATGTTCACATCTCGAACTGCACGTTTGCGGACTCGATCTTTGCTTGTATCGGGATCGGCAGTGAGACCTCTGGTGGGATTCGCAACGTTCGGGTGGAGAAGTGCAAGTTTATCGGCGCGAAGACGTTTGCGATTTATATCAAGAGCAGGCCGGGCCGAGGGGCGTTTATCGAGGATATTGTCTGCGAGGATCTGGAGTGCTCGGGGATGACGGGTGGCTTTCTGCGGTTCAATATTCTGGCGAGCGGGATACAGGATGAGTTTCCAGTGCCGGGCGACGAGGGCATTCCGACGATTCGAAACTTTCGATTTTCAAAGATCAAGGTGACCGATTGTCCGGTGCTGGTGGATGGAGTGGGGATTCATCCACGGAAGCCTCTGGAGGGATTCACGCTGTCCGATGTTACGGGGACTTGCGCGAAGGGAATCTCGCTGGCGAATGTGAAGCACGCGGTGATTCGCGATGTGAAGGTCACTGGCTACTCCGGGCCTTTGTTGAGCGTCAGCAATGTGACCGGCAGCGGATTGAACGGAGCAACGACGATTGAGGCTCCGAAGGTCGGCGAAGATGTCGTTGCGCCGGAGAAGCCGTATCAACTGCGATAGGCTTCGAGGGCGCGAAGGGCGAGGCCGCGGGCGACGGAGGTAAACTCGTTGCCCGTGACGACGCGGTCTGCGGTGAAGCGGGACTCGAAGATGCGGCGGACGGCGGGGACGAAGCTGGTGCCTCCGGTGAGGAAGACGCGGTCTACGTCCTGTGGGGCGATGTTGCTGGCGGTGAGGAGGCCGTCGACGCAGGTCTCGATGGACTGGAGCTGGTCGGAGATCCAGGATTCGAAGTCGGTGCGGGCGACCTGGGATTCGATCTCCATGGAGCCGTCGCGGAACTTGAAGGGTGAGGTCTCGTGGCGGGAGAGATCGATCTTGAGGCGCTGGACGGCCTGGTGGAGCTGGTAGCCGAGGTCTTCGTCGATGAGGGTGATGAGACCGACGATCTTTTCGGGCTCGGCGGCGCGGACGCGGGCGCTGCGCAGAAGCTCGGTGACGTTGCGGGTCTTCAAGAAAGAAAGATAGTGCCAGCGCTCCAGGTTGGCGTAGATCCAGGCTGGAACAGCGGGGAGGCGCTTTTCCGGGGGACGCGGGGAGGTGGGCTTGAGAGGGCCGGATTTGTGGTTCATCTCGCGCTCCAGGGAGTCGGAGCCGAGGGCGGGTGAGACCAGCTTGCGGACGATGCGGGCGTCGAAGGCGTCTCCGGCGAGGCCGAGGCCGGAGTTGCCGAGGATGCGCTGGGCGCGGTCGAGGCTGCGGGTGTTGGGGCCGACCTTGACCAGGGAGAAGTCGCTGGTACCGCCGCCAAAGTCGCCGATAAGGATGAGCTCGTCATGGTCGAGGGTGGATTCGTAGGCGTAGGCGGCGGCGATGGGCTCTAGCTCGAAGGTGACGGACTCGAAGCCTGCGTGGGTGAAGGCGGAGCGGAGGCGGTCGAGGGCGAAGGCGTCGTCCTCGTCGGAGTCAGAGCCTACGAAGCGGACGGGTCGACCTACGGTAGCGTGGCGGATGGGGCGGTCGAGGTGGATCTCGGCACGGGCGCGGAGGTCGGAGAGGATGCGGGAGATCAGGTCTTCGATGGTGTAGCGGCGGCCGAAGACCTCGGTTCCGGTGAGGTTGCGGCTGGGAAGGTAGGACTTGAGGGACTGGATGAGACGGCCTTTGTTCTCGGCCGCAAGGTAGTGTTCGATGCCGGAGGGTCCGGTGAAGGATTTGAGGGAGTTGCGGCCAGCTTGTTTGAGTTGTTCGAGGTAGAGGATGGAGCGGTAGGACTCGGTGGGAGTGGAGGTGGTGGGGAAGGTGACGAGATCGACGTGGCCGTTGGGGTGAGCCAGGGCGACGGAGCTGTTGGTGGTGCCGAAGTCGATGCCGATTGCGGGTTGTGGGTGAGACATGACTTCTCCAGCCTGGGCTTGTTGTGCCTGGGTACCCCTCCCCCGGGGTTTTTTGCACAAAATATTCCATTGTAAGGACTTGTTCCTGGACTACGGAGCCAAGTGCCTTTGCTCAATACCGATATTTATCCTGAAAGAGATAGGCCCAGCGGGTGCCCCGCTGGGCCTTCTTTTCTTCTAGTTCTATTTTACCGGATTGAAGAAAACTTAAGTGCCACTGGTAAGTGATTGGTTTGTCTAGTGTTAATGGTTTTTGGGGCTTGGCATGTGTTTTTGTTGGGTTTTTGGGGGAAACAAAAGCAACGGCGATAGCTTTTGGGGCTTATTTTAGCTGGGTGGGAGTTGGGATTTGGTGGCCTTGGAGGATGGTGGATTGGAGGGTGCCGTTGGGGGAGAAGCGGTTGAAGCTGGCGGGTTGGCCGGGGGTGATGTGGGTGGGGAGGCCGAGGAGGGTGGCTGGGTTGTGGGTGGCGAGGCGGATGGCGGTTGCCAGGGATGCGCCGGTGAAGCGTTGGAGGTTGGCTACGGCCTGATCCATGGTAAGGACGGAGCCGGCTAGGGTTTGGGTGTGGACTCCGTCTTCGATGAGGAGGCAGTGGTTGTTGGCGACTTCGACGGAGAGGTTGCCGAGGGTGTAGATTCCGTCGGGCATTCCAGTGGCCGACATGCCGTCGGTGATGAGGATGGCTCTTTCTTCGCCCTTCATGCGGAGCCAGAGGCGGACTAGTTCGGGCGCTACGTGGATGCCGTCGCAGATGAGGTCAGCGAAGAGGCGATCGTCGTCGAGGACCGTGCCGAGGATGCCGGGCGCGCGGTGGTCGAGGGCGCGCATGGCGTTGAAGGTGTGAGTGGCGGAGGCGGCTCCGGCTTCGATGGCAGCGAGGGTTTCGGGGGTGGTGGCGTTGCTGTGGCCGAGGCTCACCTTGATGCCGAGGGCGGTGCAGTGACGGATGAGGTCCAGTGCGTTGGGGGTCTCGGGGGCGATGGTGACGATGCGTATGTGGCCGCGGGCGGCTTGATGGAAGCGGTCGAAGAGGGCGATGTCCGGGGCGAGGATGTTGGGGACCGGGTGGACGCCGCGTTTGGCGTGGGAGATGAAGGGGCCTTCTAGGTGGATGCCGATAGGGATGGCTTGACCCGGTGTGGCTGGGGCTTCGATGGCGGTGGCGATGTCTTCGAGGGAGCGGAGGGTTGGGTCGATGGGTGCGGTGACGGTGGTGGGGAGGTAGCGGCCTACGCCGCGGGTTGCGAGGAAGGTGTTAACCGCGGTGAATGCGGCTGGGGTAGCTTCCATGATGTCGTGGCTGGCGCAGCCGTGGATGTGGATGTCGAGGAAGGTGGGGGTGAGGATGTCTTCGCTTTGGATGGAGGGGTCGGAGGAGATGTCGGCGATGAGGCCGTAGGGGTCGATGGTGATGACGGGAAATTCGATGGTACCGATGGGGGTGAGTAGGCGGCGGGCTGTTAGAGTCTGGAGCATCGTTTATGAGTGTAAGGGATGGTGGGGGTTTCTTGGCTGGTGGTAGTGGTGTCTGTCTTTTGTGGAGATAGATTTTTGGGGCCGATGAGATGTCGTGGTGACTTGGGCTGTTGGGGTTGTGGAAGGAATGCGGTCGGGCTTTCCACCCCAACGAGCAAAAAGCGCGCTCGTCGGGACCCAGGTTTGCCCGATACCCCACCCTATTTGGTGGCTAAGGGAGGGTGACGTGGACTGGGCCGCGTTCGTTTTGGGCGTAGGCTCGGAAGCTGCTCCATTGCCAGTGTCGTGGGTCGGCGACAAGGTTTCGGGTGACCGGGTTGCGATGGATGTAGCGGAGCTTCTCGACTCGTTTGCGTTCGGTGTGGACGTTGAAGTCGTAGTAGCGGGGTTCCCATACGTCGTCTTCGGTTCGGGTTCGAGAGAAGCGTTGTTTGAGCACTTGAATGGCGGTGGAGAGCTTCACTTTCTCGGGCTCTGTGAGGAGAAGGTGGACGTGGTTGGGCATGACGACGTAGCCGAGGACGTGGAAGTTGTGTTTGAGTCGGGTCTCTTCCAGGAGGGTTAGGAAGATGTCACGGGATTCCGGTGTGCCGAGGATGTTTCGTTTGCGGGTGCAGCTGAAGGTGATGAAGTGTAGGTCGCCGGTTTGTTGGTAGCGGTTGAGTCCGGTGGACATGGTGGGATTTTAATTGAGGGTTGAGGCTGGGTAAGGAGGGCCGGTCGTGCTTTGCACGATACCCCACCCTATTCGACGATGAGACCGTCGAATAGGATGGGGCACCCGGTTTTGGGGTCTCCGGTGGGGTTGGTGCTCGGGGGTGCAGCTGAAGGTGATGAAGTGTGGGGCGCCGGTTTGTTGGTAGCGGTTGAGTCTGGTGGACATGGTGGGATTTAACTGAGGTTGAGGCTGGGCAAGGAGGGCGGTCGTGCTTTGCACGATACCCCACCCTATTTGCGATGAAACTGCAAAAAGGGTGGGGCACCCGTTTTTGTGGTCTCCCGGGGATTGTTGCTCTGTGATTGGCCTTAAGGGGTGAGGGTTAGGGTGTGGGTGGTGGTGGCTTGGACGGCGGTGGGGGTGAAGGGGAGGGTTTGGGTGGTGTCGTGGTACCAGGCGGGGAACTGGTCCATGAACCAGGGGCTGAGGGGGTTGCCGGATTGGCCCAGGACGAGGTTGAGGGTGGAGTTGTCGAGGTTGGAGAGGTCGACGGTGAGGTGTTCGGAGGGGCCGAAGGTGCGGCCGACTTGCTTGATGGTGGAGGAGTCGCCGCTCTGGGGTTGGGGGCCGGTGCCGGTGCGGACGCCGAGGATGCTTTCGATGAGCGGGGAGAGGGAGAAGATGGGGTGTTCGATGTCGACGACGTGGGTCTTGCCGTAGGTCCAGTGGGCGAGGTCCTGGGGGGCGTTGGCCAGGGCGAGGCCCTTTTCAACTGCGCCGGCGAGGACGTCGTCCCACTTGTCGTTGGGGTGGGGAAGCCAGCGGGCAGGTGTGTGGATGATGATTTGCTCTTCGGCGAAGGACTTCTCTCCCCAGGTGTAGAGCGCGGCGGCGTCGCCGAGTTTGGGGGCGAGGAGGATGGGCCAGAGGGCGGCGCGGGCGGTGTCGACGATGGCGGCGGCGGGGCTGTCGACGTCTACGTGGCCGTTCCAGGTGCGCAGGAGGTCGGCGGCCTGGTGGAGGCGTTTGGGGTTGGGGGAGAGGTGGGGGTCGGCGTGGTCGATGGCGTAGGCGAGGCGCTGGGCGATGACGTGATCGAAGTCGGAGTAGACGTCGGTTTGGAGCTTGAGCATGTCGGCCGGGGTGAGGTTTTTGCCGGCGGAGAGGACTCGCCAGATGCGCTCGTTGCGGTAGGGGGCCCCCCAATTGAGGGTGATGGGGAAGGGATAGAGGTCGGGGGTGATGCGGGCGTTGGCGGTGGCGAGGAGGCCGCCGGGGGGATCGAAGACCTGGGGGAGCTGTTCGAAGGGGATGTAGCCGGTCCACTGGCGGAGTGGGTCGAAGCCGGCGACGGGGATGGTGCTGAGGGCGGTGGGGAGCAGGACGCTGCCGCGGAGGGGGATCTTGCCGATGGTGTGGTAGCCGATGTGTCCCTGGTCGTCGGCGTAGACCATGTTCTGGGCTGGGCCGCCCCAGTTGGAGAAGGCGGCGAGGGTGGAGGGCCAGTCGCTGGCGCTGTTGAGGGCAAATAGGGAGGGAGGATTGACGTTGGCGGGGTCGTAGATGGTCCAGGCAAGGCTGAGGAGGCGCTGTTCCCGGACTGCCGGGCCGGTGATGGGGCGGGCGGCGACGAGGCCGGAGATGACAGGGGTCTCCATCTGGCCGTGGCGGGTGGCGAGGACGTCGAGGGTGATGTTTTTGCCGCCGCGGACGCGGATGATCTCGGGGTGGTGGAGGATGGGGTGCCAGGTTCCGTCGGCGGATTGGAATTCCGGTTGGGGCTTGCCGTTTTCGCCGTGAGGATTGGTGCGGGTGCGCTCGACGAAGACGTCCTGGACGTCGCCTCCGAGGTTGGTGAAGCCCCAGGCGATGTGGTCGTTGTGGCCGACGACGATGAAGGGGGTTCCGGGGAGGGAGACACCGGCGGCGTGGAAGGGAACTCCGGATGGGGTGGTCGCGGCTTCGAGGCTGGCTTCGTACCAGATGTTAGGGACGCCGTGGTTGAGGTGCATGTCGTTCGAGAGGAGGGGCTTTCCGGAGGCGGTGTGCTGGCCGGAGACGACCCAGTTGTTCGAGCCGGCGATGCAGCCTTCGCACTGCGGGAGCAGAGAGCGGTTCAGAGTGAGGAGGGCGGCGATGTCGGTGGGTGGGGTTGAGAGGGCTTCGCTGCAGGAGGAGGCTTGCGGGGATGGGCTGGCGGTGGGTTCTACGGCTGCGCAGTTGGCGAGGTTTGTTTTTTCCTGGGTGGGAGGGGTGAGTTTGGTTTGGGACTCGTCGAGGGGGATGTTGGGGATGGTGAGCTGGGGGAGGGTGAGATCGATGAGGCCTTGCGAGGGCGGGTGGTCGCGCCAGGAGCCGACGGGGTAGAGGTCGGCCATGAGGTCCGGGGGGAGGCGGGTGGTGAGGACTTCGCGGCTGAGCTTGATGGGGAAGTCGGTGTTTAGGTCCTGGAACATGACGATGGCGACGAGCACGGAGTCGCGGGGCGTCCAGGGGGCGGGTTCGTCGTGAAGCAGGCGGAATTCGAGAGGAAGGTGAGGGCGCTGGATGGCGATGGAGGCGTTGATGCCGCGGGCGTAGAGCTCGAGGTAGTGGAGCTCGGTGGCGGAGAGGAGGGCGGTGGAGCGCTCGGCCGCGACGGTGAGCTGGAGGGTGCGCTGGTTGCGGTCGTGAGGGAGGGCGCTGGAGCCGAAGAGTTCGGCGAGGGTGCCTGCGCCGTGGCGGCGGAGGAGCTCGAGCTGCCAGAGGCGGTCCTGGGCGGTGACGAAGCCCTGGGCGATGAGGAGGTCGTCGAGGGTAGCGGCGTGGATGGAGGGGACGCCGTGGCTGTCGCGCTGGACGGAGACGGGAGCAGAGAGGCCGGGGATGCTGAGTTGGCCGTCGAGCTGGGGGAGGGAGTCGCGCATGGCATGGCGGGCCCAGATGCGGGCGCTGAAGAAGGAGGCGACGAGGAGCAGCACGACGAGGATAAGAGCGATGGCGATGTTGCGGGGAAGGCGGGAGGGCCGGCGGGGGGCGTCGTCGAGGTCGGAGCCTGCGGTGGAGGGCTTGGGGTGGAGCAGATCGAGCTCGGGAGGGCGGGGATCTTGTGGAGTCATGGCGTAGGTGCAGTCTAAATCGAATGGATGAAGATTGAGTTGTGGGTAGAACAGGTGGGACGCAATGTGCAAGGATGGCGGTGGGTGAGTTTCGGATTGGGGCTTGGATTATGAATGCTGCTGAAGGACTGCACGGGGTGCAGACTGTATTTCTGTTGCTGATGGCGCTGGTAGCGGTCTTTGCTATCGTGGCGCGGCGGTTGCAGGTTCCGTATCCGATTGTGCTGGTGGTCGCGGGACTGGCGATCAGCCTGGTACCGGAGCTGCCGCGGATTACGTTGAATCCGGATCTAGTGTTTTTGGTGATTCTGCCGCCGCTGCTGTTTTCGGCCGCGTGGGCGACCTCGTTGCGCGAGTTTCGCTACAACCTGGTGAGTATCACGATGCTGGCGGTGGGGCTGGTGGGATTCACGGTGTGGGCGGTGGCGGCGTTTGCGGATCACTTCATTCCGGGGCTGGGTTGGAAGGCGGGGTTTGTGCTGGGGGCGGTGGTGTCTCCTACGGATGCGATTGCTGCGACGTCGATCGCGCGGACGCTGGGTCTGCCGCGGAGTATCACCGATTTGCTGGAGGGAGAGAGCCTGGTAAACGATGCGACCGGGCTGCTGGCGCTGGAGTTTGGCGTGATGATGCTGGTGGATGGGCGGACGCCGACGATCCAGGAGGGAGTGATACGGCTGCTGTGGCTGATCCTGGGAGGAGTGGGGATCGGGCTGCTGATTGGTGTGGTGGCCGCGTGGTTCGAACGCTGGGTGGATGATGGTCCGATTGAGATTGTGATGAGCCTGGTGGTGCCTTATTCGGCGTATCTGGCCGGAGAGTGGGCGAAGACGTCGGGAGTGCTTGCGGTGGTGGCGTGCGGGCTCTACATGAGCCGGAAGAGTGCGACGTTCTTTTCGGCGGAGACGCGCATCCAGGTCCACGCGACGTGGGATGCGCTGTCGTTTGTGTTGAACGGGATCGTGTTTGTGCTGATCGGGCTGCAACTGCCTTACGTGGTAGGAGGGATCCGGGGCTATGGGGTGAAGGGGCTGCTGGTGTACGGCTCGCTGTTCAGCGCGGTGCTGATCGTGCTGCGGGTGGTGTGGATGTATCCGGGGACGGAGGTGGCCTATCAGATTCGGACGAAGCTGCTCAAGCAGAAGCTGCATCGTCGCGGAAGCCGCGCGGTCTTCGTGATCGGGTGGACGGGGATGAGGGGCGTCGTGGCGCTGGCGGCGGCGATATCGTTACCCAACACGCTGGGGAATGGGCAGCCGTTCGGAGAGAAGAACCTGATCGTATTTCTGACGTTCAGCGTGATTCTGGTGACGCTGGTGTTGCAGGGGCTGACGCTGCCGCCGCTGATCCGCAGACTGGGTCTCGCGGGAGATATGGGGGCGAGGATCGAAGAGGAGGTGGCGCGGCGGCTGGTGCTGCAGGAGGTCATCACGTTTCTGGAGCAGGGCAGGTCACAGGTTGGCGATGATGCGGCTCATGCTTATAAGGATCTGCTGCATCAATATGGGCATCGTCTGGAGCTTCTGGAAGATGTGACGGATACAGAGCGCAAGACGGAGCATGACAGAGGCGGTAGCCTGGCAGATCTTTCGAGGAACACAGTCGAGATAGAGAGACGCGCAATCCTGCGGCTGCGGGAGGAGGGAAGAATTGGTGACGAGGTGTTGCGGACGCTGGAGTATGAGCTGGACCTGACGGAGAGCCGGGCGAACTCGCGAGCGATCAAGGCGTAGGTCTGGTTCGATTGATAGGGGCCTGAGGGTCGCTATGCTTAAGGATTGGTAATCACGAACCCCGTATAGAGAAGGTGATGATTTGGACTGCAAGATTTTTTTTCACGATAAGTGCTTCGATGGGGCTTGCTCGGCTTCGCTGTTTACGCGGTTTCACCGGGAGTGCGTGAAGACGGCGGATCGCTTTTCTTACCAGGGACTGGTGCATCGGGCGGGAGCGTTGTTCGAGGATGGGGACTTCGGCGCGGGTGAGAATGCGATTGTGGACTTCAAGTATTCGGCTTCGCCGAAGGTGACGTGGTGGTTCGATCATCATCTGAGCGCGTTTATGACGCCGGAGGATCAGGCTGACTTTGAACGAGGGCAGGCGGATGGTTCGCAGTCGATGCGGAAGTTTTTCGATGCGAGTTATACGTCTTGTACGGGTCTGATCATGGATGTCGCGGCGAGTAGGTTTGGCTTCAGCACGAAGGGGCTGGAGGAGTTGCGGTACTGGGCCGACATTGTGGATGGGGCGAAGTATGAGAGCGCGGAGGCGGCGGTGGGGATGGCTGCTCCGGCGATGAAGCTGACGATGGTGATCGAGAGCTCGTCCGATGCGCTGTTGGTGCCAAAGATTATTCCGCTGCTGACGGAGATGAGTTTGCAGGAGGTGCTGGATCGGCCCTTTGTGCAGGAGCTGGTTGGGCCGTTGCTGGAGGGGCATCGGGCCGCGGTGGAGTTGATTCGGGAGCGGGCTACGGTGGAGGCGGGGGTGATTACGTTCGATATTACGGATCAACCTACGGAGGGGTACAACAAGTTCATCCCTTACTATCTGCATCCTGAGGCTACTTACAATGTGGGGTTGAGTAAGTCGAGCTTTCGAGTGAAGGTGTCGGTGGGGACGAATCCGTGGACGCCGAAGCCTGTCTCGGAGTTAGTGAATCTTGCGGCGATCTGCGAGCGGTATGGCGGTGGGGGACATGCGCGAGTGGGGGCGATTAGTTTTCCGCGGGATCAGGAGGCGGAGGCCCGGAAGGCTGTGGGGGAGATTGTGGCGGAGTTGCGGGGAGCGGAGTAGAGCGCGAGCGTCGGCTAGGCGAAGTGAGTTGGGGTTGAATCTGTAAGATGGATTGGGTTTGCGGAAGAATGCTTGTGCATTTTGGGTTCAGACACTAATCCAGCGCGTACTGGATTCTGTTCGATGTAATGAACGTGGGTCGTGTAGTCTCGTCCATCTTGAATGCGGCGACTGTCATAACCTCTCTCCCATACGTCCAGTTTGCTCTTTAGGCGGAACGAAAAATTTCCTTTGATGTATTGGACGGATTTCTCCAAGGATATGTCGGGTGCGGGTGTCAGGAGTAGATGGATGTGGTCCGGCATGATGACGAAGGAGTGGAGTCGAAGACGTTGTTTGCTTCGTTGTTCCTGAAGGACATCAAGAAGTAACGCGGAGTTCGTGTCGACTTGGAAGAGGCGGCGACGGGATGCGGTTACTGCGGTGACGAAGTAGGTTCGGATTTCCTGAGGCGCTAAGGGCATGGCAAGGAAGGCCCGGGGCTAAAGCCCCTTTTGTGGTGGTTCCTATTCGTGGGGCTAAAGCCCCACGCTAATCCCGACAAGCAACGGCAAAAGCAAGAACAAAAGCAACGGCAAAAGCAAGAACAAAAGCAACGGCAAAAGCAAGAACAAAAGCAACGGCAAAGGCAAGAACAAAAGCAACGACAAAAGCAACGACAGAAGCAAAGCTAACGGGATGAGAATTTGTTCGGTAATGCGGTTAGGGTTTGAGGTGGGTGAAGAGGGGGAGTTTGGTTAGATCGTTGAAGATGACCATGACAGCGAAGACCAGGAGGCAGACAAAGGCTACCTGGTAGACGCGCTCTTTGATCTGTTGATTGAGGTCGCGGCGGATGATGGACTCGATGAGGAGGAAGAGGATCATTCCACCGTCGAGGATGGGGATGGGCAGGAGGTTGAAGATGCCGAGGTTCAGGCTGATGTAGGACATCAGGCCGATGAGGGGCATCCAGCCGGGCATCTGCACGGCCTGGTGGATCTGGGTGCCGATGCCGATGGGGCCCGAGAGGGAGCGGACCGAGACCTGGCGGGTGAACATTCGCTTGAGGACTTCGACGATCAGGAGCGAGCCCTTCTTGTTGAAGTCCCAGGAGGCGACGATGGCCTTGCCCAGAGGCAGTCGCTCTACCTTGACGGGAGGCTGGACTGGAGTGAAGCCGAGGCGATAGAGCTTGCTGCCGTCGCCGCTGTCGAGCAGCTCAGGGGTGATCTGCATGGGGATCGTCGCGCCGTTGCGTAGGATTGAGAGGGATGCGGGCTTGCCGGCCTGATCCTGCAGGTAGGCAAGGAGCGCAGGGACCGAGTGGAGTTGTAGTCCGTCGATGGTGGTGATCTGGTCTTTGGGTTGCAGGCCGGCGTGAGCGGCTGGGGTGTTGGGGGTGAGGTCGGAGACCTGAACGGGCGTGGGCTGCATCTTGGGGATCAGGCCGAGCTTGTCGAGGGCGAAGTTGTCAGCGCCTTCCTTGGCTTCGACGAAGATCTTGGTGTCGGTGCGCTGTCCGTCGTGGACGAAGGAGAAGGGGATGGTCTGATTGATGTTGAGGAGGGAGCGGATGGCTACCTGATCCCAGGTGGGATTCTCGATGTTGTCGTAGTGAACGATGAGGTCGCCCGAGTGGATTCCAGTGTTGGCGGCGGCGGTTTTGGCGGGGATGTAATCCGTCTGCGCGGGACCGCTGATGTACTCCTGGACCTCGTTGTGCAGCATGGAGACGCCGGTCATGAGACCGATAGCGAGGATGAAGTTGGCAACCGGACCGGCGAGGGCTACGGCGACACGCTGCCAGCGGGGGTGAGCGTTGAACTCGCCGGGATCGCCAGTGGGAGCTTCGCCGGGGTTGTCGCCGGCCATCTTGACGTAGCCGCCGAGGGGCAGAAGGGAGAGACGATAGTCGGTGTCGCCACGCTTGAAGCCGAAGAGACGTTTGCCGAAGCCGATGGAGAAGACCTCGACGCGGATTCCGCAGAGTTTGGCGACGGCGAAGTGGCCGAACTCATGGACGAGGACCATGATTCCAAGAACGATGGCAAGCTGAAGGACGGTAGACATAAAGAAGAACGAACCTCGTTACTTACTGACAGAGATTTAGACGGCTACGCCTGCGGTTTGGCGGGCAACGACGGATTCGGCGCAGTCTCGCGCGGCGGCATCGGCTTGCAGGACGTCCTGGATGGAGGCAGGATGGCGGGCTGGAGTAAGTGAGAGCACCTGTTCGATTGTACTAGGGATACCTAGAAACGGGATTTTTCCTGAGAGGAAGGCCGCTACGGCGATCTCGTCGGCGGCGTTCAGGGCGATGCAGGCGTCGCCGCCGACGGCAGCAGCCTCGTAGGCGAGGCGGAGGCAAGGGAAGCGGGCGAGGTCGGGAGCGGAGAAGTCCAACTGGCTCAACGTGGCGAGGTCGAAGGTAAGCGGAACCTTGCCTTCGACGGGGACGCGCTCGGGGTAGGCGAGGGCGTAGAGGATGGGGAGGCGCATATCGGTCACGGAGATCTGGGCGAGGATGCTGCCGTCGACGAACTCGACCAGGGAGTGAACGGTGGACTGCGGATGGATGGTGACGCGGACCTGCGCGGGCGGCAGGTGGAAGAGACGGCAGGCCTCGATGACCTCGAAGCCCTTATTCATCAGGGTGGCGGAGTCGATGGTGATGCGCTGGCCCATGACCCAGGTGGGGTGTTTGAGAGCCTGGGCGGGGGTGATGTGAGCGAAGTCGGCCGCGGGGGTGTTGCGGAACGGGCCTCCGGAGGCGGTGAGCCACACCTGCTTCACCTCTTGTGGAGTGCCGCCGCGCATCGCCTGATGGACGGCGTTGTGTTCGGAGTCGATGGGGAGCAGGGCTACGTTGTGTTTTTCAGCGGCGGCGAGGATGAGCTCGCCAGCGGCGACGAGGCACTCTTTGTTGGCCAGGCCGATGGTCTTTCCGGCGCAGATGGCTGCGTAGGTAGCTTCCAGGCCCGCGACTCCGACGATGGCGGAGACCACGAAGTCTACTTCAGGAAGGGTCGCGACGTGGACGCTGCCGGAGGTTCCGTAGAGGACCTCAATGCCGGTGATTCCGGCGGACTTGAGGCGGGCCTTGAGGGTATCGGCCAGGGCTTCGGTGGCCAGGGAGATGACTTTGGGGCGCCAACGTTCGCACTGAGCGAAGGCTACGTCGATGTTGGAGCCGGCTGCGAGGGCGATGGGGGCGTAGCGGTCGGGAAAGGACTCGCAGATGGAGAGGGTGGACGTGCCTATGGAGCCGGTGGAGCCTAGGATGGCGAGCTTTTTCATGCGAAGTCTATTTTCG
The DNA here is from genome assembly GCF_018449545.1 of Granulicella sp. dw_53. Classification (GTDB taxonomy): domain Bacteria; phylum Acidobacteriota; class Terriglobia; order Terriglobales; family Acidobacteriaceae; genus Edaphobacter. The sequence goes on from NZ_JAAVUR010000008.1 coordinate 321,267, forward strand.
CAGATTGAGGGGGCGACGGTTCGGGCGTGTGTGCGGATACTTCATGTTTTGCTTAGAACCGGCCGAGACCAAAGATGTCTTTGAGCAGCAGGACGTACCAGAGGACGGGGGCGGCGAGGAGCAGGGCATCGATGCGGTCCAGAATGCCGCCGTGGCCGGGGAGCATGGTGCCGGAGTCTTTAACGCCCGCACCGCGCTTGATGGCGGATTCGAGGAGGTCGCCGAGTTGGGCGGCGATGTTGAGGACGACGGCGAGCAGCAGAGACTGCCAGACGGGCTCCGTGATGTGGAGGACGGTGTTTCCGCGGGCGGTGAGCTGGTCGCCGATGAGAATGACGAGGGCCGCGGCCAGGACGCTTCCGACGACTGAGGCGATGCTGCCCTCCCAGGTCTTGCCAGGGCTCAGGCGGGGAGCGAGCTTGCGCTTGCCGAAGTTCTTGCCGATGTAGAGGGCAGCGATGTCTCCGGCCCAGACGCAGACCATCAGGAAGACGATAAGAGCGATTCCATCCTCCTGCTTCCAGAGGAGGGGGATGAGAGTGAGAGGGTAGGCGACGTAGATGAGACCGAAGATGCCCTTGGCGGTATCGGGGAGGACGCGGTCGAGGGTGTCGCGGTGGGCGCGGAAGCCGTTCCAGGCGAAGAGAGTGAGGGCGAGGGCGCTGAGCAGCGGAAACTGCGCTTCGAGAGGCCAGTTGGGAAGCGTGGCCAGGAAGAGCAGAGCTGTGCCGGCGGTCATCCACCAGAGCGGGATGCGAGGAGTTGGGGTCTCGCCTGGGACGGTGGTGGCGAGCTGGAGGTACTCGTAGGCAGCGAGCTCGGCGACGAGCGCGGCGAAGAGGGTGATCATCCAGAGCTGGCCGAAGAAGACGAGGGCAAAGACGGCGGCAATGAGAATTATGGCAGTGAGGATTCGTTTCATGGGCCGCTCCTAAGCATATACGGTGCGTATACATACTGCGGCGAACCGACGCGGATTTGGCGTCGGTTGGGGATCCGAATCAGTGTGGAGCGTCATCGTTGGAGCGATGTTTGGCGTGTTGGCTTTGAGTACCGCGCTTAGCGCCGAACGAGGGTGGTGGAGTCAGGCAGGATCTCGCGGGATGTAGAAGGAGAGTTCAAGTGGTCCTTGATCTCCGCTGCTACCTGTTCGGCGGGCTCCAGGCTGGCGAGATCCTCGTCCGTAGAGGAGTCACTGAGACCACCGAAGCGGCGGTCGCGGTGCTGAAAGTCTGAGATGGCTTCGAGCAGATGGATGCCGCGGAAGTCGGGCCAGAGGCGGTCGGTGACGTAGATCTCGGCGTAGGCGATCTGCCAGAGGAGGAAGTTCGAGATACGTTGCTCGCCGGAGGTGCGGATGATGAGGTCGGGGTCCGGCATGTGGGCGGTGTAGAGGGCGCGGGAGATGTCGGGCTCGTCGAGGGCGTCCAAGGCTCCGGCGCCGAGGAGGTCCTCGACGGAGCAGCCTCGGGTGTGAGCTTCGGTGGTCAGGTTGGTTAGGATGCTGCGGACGGCGTCGACGATCTCGGAGCGGGCCCCGTAGTTGAGCGCGAGGGTGAGGGTGGTGCCGGTGTTCTTGGCGGTGGACTCGGAGGCCCACTGCATGGTGTCCTGCACTTCGCTGGGGAGCTCGTGGGTGCGGCCGATGTAGGCCATGCGGACGTTGTTGTCGTTCATGCGCTTGACGTTGCCGATGAGATAGCTGCGCAGGAGCTTCATGAGGAAGTTGACCTCGGTCCTGGGCCGGCGAAGATTGTTCTCAAGCGAGAAGGCGTAGAGCGTGAGGTACGGGAGGTCGATGCGGGAGGCGGTCTCGACGACGAACTGGACAGACTCGGCGCCTTGCTGATGGCCGAGGAAGCGTTTGAGCGCGCGCTTTCCAGCCCAGCGTCCGTTGCCGTCCATGATGATAGCGACGTGCTGGGGGATCTTGTTGGGATCTAATTGCCGATAAACGCTCTGCTCCTCGGGAGAGAGTTCGTGGACGCGGCTTGCCGTATTTGGGCGCAAAGCTACCTCGCAGACATGACGCTAGCACACGCAGGTATGGTGTGCAATGAATGCCGAGATTGGAGCGGTGGGCGGATCCACTTTAAGCCCAAAAACAAGGGGGGAAACGAGGAGGTGCGAGAGAGGGCCATCAAGGTTCTTTGGCCCTCCCTCGCGGAGGGAAGGAGGTTGCCTGGTGCAGGGAATGCTAGGCGGTGCGGCGACGTCCGGCTGCCAGCTCCCGTACGTGGTTGAGGAAGATGGAGCGTTGCAAAGCATCGAGTTGCGAGGTGTAAGCCGCGATCTCGGCGAGGAAGGGGTCGGTCATGAGAACGGCCGTCTCGTCGCGATGGCGGGTGTTGGCGTCGCGGAGCAGGGCAGAGATGTCGACCTGCAACGCTCGGGCTAGTCGATCCAAGGAAGAGAGAGTCGGCATAGCCTTGCCGTTCTCGATCTTGGAGATGTAGGTTCGGGGGACGTTCATCCGTGCGGCGAGCTGGCGCTGGGATAGATTACGGACGTGGCGTAGATCCCGGACGGCTGTAGCGACCTGAAGTCCGCCTTCCTGCTCCGGTTGGGGTGGAACGAGAGCGATGGGGGCAGAGACGGGTTCGGGAACCTCAACCTCGAGGGATTTGCGGCAGCGCCGGCAGAGCGCGCTGGCGGTGCGAAACTGCACCAAGCTGCAATTGTCACAACGCAGAACCTCACGTTGTTCGACGGACGCCATCATGGTTGCCATAAGTTGTGTGTAGCGAAGGGACCCAGAGCAAGGACCCAGCACATGTCCGATAACGGAACGATGTGATGTGCCTAGAGTGACACTGGGGAACTTGCAAGTCAAGGGGGAAACCCGTTGATTATTAGCGAAAGACCTAAAAAAACCGACACGGAACCAAGATGGTAACTTGTATTTGCGTTGGGAATAGGACATAGCGAGGAGCTTTGATGGAAGCAGCGTTTGGCAAGGCCGAGGCTCGGAGGTTATTGGAGGAGTGGACGAAGGGAGAGAGCCTTCGGAAGCATGGGCTTGCAGTGTCGGTCTGTGTGGAGGCTTATGGGAGATTGGAGGCGGCTCGATTAGGGCTGCTGGACGTCGAGGCTGAGGAGTTGGTGGAGAGATATGCGTCTGCGGGGATGTTGCATGACATGGATTATGAGCGGCATCCGTCGTTAGAGGAGCATCCGTTTGTGGGAGTGGCTGCGCTGCGGGAGTTGGGTTGGCCTGAGGAGGTATTGCGGGCGATTCTGGCGCATGCGGATTACTCGGGAGTTGCGAGGGAGAGTCATCTGGAGAAGGTGGTGTTTGCTTGCGACGAGCTGGCTGGGTTTCTGACGGCTTGTGCGCTGGTGAAGCCTTCGCGGTTGATCGCTGAGGTCGAAGTTGCGGGAGTGAAGAAGAAGATGAAGGACAAGGCCTTTGCGCGGGCGGTGAAGCGGGAGGATATCACGCTGGGAGCGGAGCTTCTGGGGTTGAGTGTGGAGGAGCATGTGGGGAACTGTCTGGCAGCGATGCAGGCTCGAGCGGCTGAGTTAGGGCTTTAGTTGCAACCGCGCAGAGTTGCGAGATAAAGAACGGAGAGAAGGATGGAGCCGGCGACTGCTATGGCGAAGAGTGGAGTTCGTGTGGCCGGGGAGTTGGTGGATTTGTTGTTTTGCTGGGGAGCGAGGGGGTTGTAGGAGATGGGGAAGAGGGCGCCTTGTTCCAGGTAGGTGGGTGAGGTGAACTGGTCGGTGTAGGTCTTGGCGTGGGCGTAGTAGGTGAAGGTGATGAGGAAGGGGTTGGTGTTGGTGGGGATGCCCAGGGTGAGGGTGTTCATGCGGGCGAATTGGTATTCGCAACTGGTTACGCGGGCCTCGGTTTCGAGCCACGGTCGTCTGGGTGCTGTGGTGGCGGGCTGCGGGCTCATGGGGTGAGGATCTCAGGGGATTGGATGCGGGGGACGCCGATGGCGCCGAGTTCGGCGTTGGTTTCGGTTACGGAGTTGGAGCGGTCGATGGCTCGGGTGGCGTCTTCGATGACCACGGTTCCGAAGCCGAGGTGTTTGCCGTCGATGGCGGAGAAGCGGACGCAGAAGTCGTAGGCGAGGCCGCAGAGGAATAGGCGAGAGAGGCCTCGTTCGCGGAGGTATCCGGCGAGGCCGGTAGGTGTGAGGTGGTCGTTTTCGAGGAAGGCGGAGTAGGAGTCGATGTGGGGGTGGAAGCCTTTGCGGAGGATGAGCTCTGCGTTGGGGGTGTCGAGGCCGGGATGGAAGGAGGCTCCGTGGGAGTGCTGGAGGCAGTGGTCGGGCCAGAGGGTTTGGGGGCCGTAGGGTGCGTCGATCTCTTCGTAGGGGTGGGTGCCGGGGTGAGTGGTAGCGAAGGAGATGTGGCGGGAGGGGTGCCAGTCCTGGGTGAGGATAACGTGCTTGAATCTGGTGGCCAGCGCGTTGACGACGGGGACGATGGCGTCTCCTCCGGGGACCTCGAGGGCTCCGGAGGCGCAGAAGTCGTTTTGGAGATCGATGATGAGTAGGACGTCGTTGGGCTCTACGGTGATCATGGATTCTCCTGGGGGTACCCCCCTTGCCTGGGCGTAAGCCGTTTGGTTGCATTCGTTTAGCGTTCAACTTGCTCAATAAGTAGGTGCAGCGAAAGGGGTTGCGTCCAAATTGGTGCAGTGCAATGAGTTAGGCCCGGCTGGATGGCCGGGCCTGCTTCTTTTCATCTGATAGTTCTATTTTATCGGATTGGTGGAAACTGTTGTGCCACTTTTATTTCTTTTGTTTTGTGTTGTTTGAGGGGTTTTGGGGCTTGACATGTGATTTTGCTGGTGTTTTTTGGGGGAGGACAAACAACGGCGATCTTTTGTCGTTTCGGCTTCGCCTTCACTCCGGCCTTCGGCTGAGCGGTGACGCCTTCGGCCTGGCTTTCTTTCTTTTGGTAGGCGTGAACGCCTACCACTTCGTTCCTTGAGCGGTTATGGGGATGTGCTGGGATGGGGTTGAGGTTCCCCCAACCATCGGGCGATCGGGCGCCCTCAGGATGGGGCACCTGGAGGCCGTGCTGGGTTGAGGAGAGCTCGAACAAGCAACGGCAAGTGCAACCGCGGGTCCTTCGACTGCGTAACTCGCGATGAAGCTGCGAGTTACTCCGCTCAGGATGACAAATTTGCGGGGGAGTGGATGTTTGTGGGGCGTTGATGATGCGTTGTGGGTTGGTGGCTTCTTGAGCGGTTGAGCTTGGCGAAGGAAGGCGGTCGTGCTTTGCACGATACCCCACCCTATCCGACGATGAGACTGTCGGAAAGGGTGGGGCACCCGCTTTTGTGCTGCTCCGTTTTGGGCTGGGGAGAGGTTTTCGATCCCACCCTTCGCGAGAGACAGAGGCGCGAAGGATGGGGCACCCGGGCGGTTTGGGTTTGGGGTAACGGGTTAAAACAAGCAACGGCTAGAACAGGCAACGGCACACAGTGGTGGGGGAGGGAGGTGGTGGGGTTAGTCTTTTGGTTTGGAGGTGATTTTGCGGAGGATGAACTCCTGGGCCAGGCCGTTGACCATGCGGCCTCCGGTGGTTATCAGGGCGTTGCCGAAGACTAGTCCGGGGCCTCGGTCGTTTCTTGGGTAGTAGGCGTTGGAGATGGAGGCTGAGAGGAGGTCGCCGCCCAGGCTGGAGTAGTTGAACTCCCACTTGCCGTTGTCGCCTTTGGTTTTGAAGGGGGCGGAGATTGCGTGGAGGGCGCGTGATTTCTTTGTGCCGGTGCCCTGGTAGAAGTAGCGCGGGTCCTGGTGGAGGATGGAGGGCAGGATGGCGCCTCCGATCATGATCTCGGAGACTCCGTTGGTGTAGGCAGCTCCGAATCGCTGGCCGTAGCCTTTTGCGCCCTGGACGTAGCCGGGGGTGTCGGCTGCCTGATCGATGCCGGCGATGAAGAGGGCCGCGCCGATGGTGACGGGATCGGTTGCTGTCTTGAGGGCTAGTTGGTATTTGAGCTTGGTGGTGAGAGGTACGAAGTGTGGGTCATAGGTGACGTAGAAGTTTGGGATGATTCCGAAGGCGCGCTGTTTTTCTTCGACACGGATTTGCTCCTGGGCTTGCTCCTGGAGGCTGACGGTGACCTCGACGTCGGCTTTGGTTGCGACTGGCAAGGTGATCTGCGGGATGGTGTACTGCTGTCCGGAGGCGAGTACGATGTCGGGGGAGACGAATACTCCGAGGGCGGTGAAGGTGGCCGTTACCTGATAGGTTCCGGCGGGCAGGGCGGTGAAGTTAAATGCTCCGGCGCTATCGGCTGTGAGGATCTGCTGGCGGCCGGTGTTCTTTTCGCGAAGGATTACCCTGGCGCCGGGGACCAAGGCCGCGGTGGCGTCCTGGACGATGCCTGAGATGCTGGAGGTGCCTTTGGGGGCTGCCGCATCGTCGTCAGAGTTGGAGGACGAGGTGCTGGAGGATTCTGAGGAGGAGTCCCTGCCGGGTGCATCGGGGAGATTCAGGGCGACTCTCTTTAACGCCGCGCGATCCGATTGGGCGTGGACAGGGGAGATGGAGAAGAGAAACAAGGATGCAAAAAGCAACGCGCAGCCGGAGTAGTTCTTGGTAGTCGGTGTCAATGAAGGAATGTCCTCGGCGTGAGCTGATGCGCAGCTTTGATTTTGTTCTACTGAGAGCGCATCGGGCGTCGCACGCTGTTTGGTTTCAACCAGGTGGTATTGCCTGGAAAGCCCTCGAGGGCTTTAGATAGACACATTGGGAAGATGAATATTCCCAGAATTCGCACTTGGTTTGGATGGCGTTTTTCATATCTTGGATTCAGTTTCAGTGGTGGGTTGGGTGCAGAATTTTGATCGTCCGTGGTAGGCTGCGGGCTCATGCATATGAGTCGATTATTGGATGGTGCGAATGGCGGATGAATTTAAGTTTGAGAGGCTGGAGTCGAAGTTGGATTTGAACTCTGCGCGGTTTGGGGCGAATCGCGAGGCGCTGCGGGTGTTGATGGAGGCGCTGCGGGCAGAGGAGGATGTGATTCGCGGCGGGGGTGGTGCGAAGGCGGCGCAGGCGCAGCGGGCCAAGGGGCGGCTTACGGTGCGGGAGAGGCTGGCGTTGTTGCTGGATGAGGGGACTGAGCTCTTGGAGCTTGGGCTTTGGGCGGCGCATGGGATGTATGGGGAGTATGGCGGGGCTCCGGGGGCGGGGGGGGGGCCGGGTGGCGGGGGGGCGGGCGGGGGGCGGGGGTGTATTGC
>NZ_JAAVUR010000009.1 GCF_018449545.1 Granulicella sp. dw_53
CTCTCCGTATTTCGTGTCTCTAAAATTCAAACTGCTAAATCAAACCTGTTGTCGCAGAAGCTTACTTCTCTTCCTTGCCCTGCACCTTAGCGATGATCTCTTCTGAGACCGACCGTGGCGCCTCTTCGTACTGCTTGAACTGCATCGAGTAATTCGCTCGACCCTGAGTTGCGCCGCGCATGTGAGTGGCATAACCGAACATGGTCGAGAGCGGAACGCTGGCCCGAATCGCCTGAGTGTTGCCAACCATCTCCATGCCTTCGATACGGCCGCGGCGGGAGTTCAGATCGCCGATGATGGTACCCATGTAATCTTCTGGAACCGTAACTTCGACTGCCATGATGGGCTCAAGAAGAACCGGCTTCGCCTTGCGAGCGGCTTCCTTGAAGGCCATCGATCCGGCGATCTTGAATGCCATTTCGTTCGAGTCGACGTCGTGGTAGCTGCCGTCATACACCGAGACCTTGATATCGACCATCTCGTAGCCGGCGAGGATACCGCGCTGCATAGCATCCTGAATGCCCTGGTCAATCGGCTTGATGTACTCCTTGGGAATCGCTCCACCTTTGGTGTCGTTGGTGAACTCGTATCCCTTGCCCGGCTCGTTGGGCGAGATGCGAATCTTGCAATGCCCGTAGTTACCCGAACCGCCCGTCTGACGAATGTACTTCCCTTCAGCGTCAGCGTTCGCACGGATGGTCTCACGATAGTTGACCTGTGGCTTGCCGACGTTGGCCTCAACCTTATACTCGCGCATCATGCGGTCGACGATGATCTCGAGGTGCAATTCACCCATACCGGCGATGATGGTCTGGCCTGAGTCAATGTCGGTACGCACGTTGAACGTAGGATCTTCCTGAGCGAGCTTGGCAAGCGCCATACCCATCTTCTCCTGGTCAGCCTTGGTCTTCGGCTCGACAGCAACCTCGATGACCGGCTTGGGGAAGTCGATGGACTCCAGGACTACAGGGTTCTTATCCGAGCAGATCGTGTCGCCGGTAATGAGATTCTTGAGACCGACAGCGGCGCAGATATCGCCGGCGAGGATCTCAGTGATCTCTTCCCGCTTGTTCGCATGCATCTTCAGCAGACGGCCGATACGCTCGGTCTTGCCGGTGCGCGGATTCAGAACAGAGTCGCCGGTCTTGAGCGTACCCGAGTAGACACGGATGAAGATGAGCTGACCGACAAAGGGGTCAGTCATGATCTTGAAGCCGAGAGCCGAGAGAGGCTCGTTGTCCTCCGGCTTGCGGACGATCTCCTCTTCCATGTTGTCGGGGTTGTGCCCGATCATGGGAGGAATATCAAGCGGGCTGGGCAGGTAATCAACGACCGCATCAAGCAGGGTCTGAACGCCCTTGTTCTTGAAGGACGAACCGCAGAGCACCGGAAAGATGTTCATCGCGATAGTAGCCTTGCGGATGCCAGACTTGAGTTGATCTACCGTCGGCTCGCCGCCTTCGAGATACAGATTCATAATCTCGTCATCGGAGTCCGCAACAGCTTCAATAAGGACAGCGCGGGCAGCCTTGGCGGTCTCAAGCAAATCAGCGGGGATCTCTTCAACGGTATACTCGGCGCCCATCGTCTCGTCGTGCCAGTAGATGGCCTTCATCGTGACGAGGTCGACGACACCAGCGAACTTCGCCTCGGCGCCAATCTGAATGTTGATTGGAATCGCACGAGCTCCAAGGCGATCCACGATGGTGGAGGTGGCATAGACCGCGTCCGCGCCAGCCTTGTCCATCTTGTTGATGAAGCAGATACGCGGAACCTTGTACTTCGTGGCCTGACGCCAGACAGTCTCAGACTGAGGCTGAACACCGGCAACCGCATCGAAGCAGGCGACCGCACCGTCAAGAACGCGGAGCGAACGCTCCACTTCGGCGGTAAAGTCTACGTGGCCTGGCGTATCGATGATGTTAATGCGGATGTTCTTCCAGGTGCAGGTGGTAGCGGCGGAGGTGATAGTAATGCCACGCTCCTGCTCCTGCTCCATCCAGTCCATGGTCGCAGTGCCCTCATGCACCTCTCCAATACGGTGAGTGATACCCGTATAGAAGAGGATGCGCTCGGTCGTCGTTGTCTTGCCGGCGTCGATGTGCGCCATGATCCCGATATTTCGGCAACGATTTAGAGGTATAGTGCGTGCCACGATCTGTCTCTCATCTGCGAGCAAAGCCCGCGGTAAAAAATGCGTTGAACCTAGAACAAATACGAAAAGCTATCTCGCCGAAGAACGCCCGCCTACCAGCGGTAGTGAGCGAACGCCTTATTTGCCTCAGCCATGCGATGAACATCTTCCTTCTTCTTCATCGCCGCGCCACGGCCGTTGGCCGCATCAAGCAACTCAGCAGTAAGCTTTTCAACCATTCCTTTTTCGCCCCGAGCACGGCCATAGGTCACGAGCCAGCGGATAGCGAGCGAGGTGCGACGCTCAGGAAGAACTTCAATGGGAACCTGATAGTTGGCTCCACCGACACGTCGTGACTTAACTTCGAGAAGCGGCTTGCAGTTCTCGATAGCCTTCTTAAAGAGCTTGAGGGCCTCGTCGCCACCCTTTTGCTCCAGATTGGTCATGGCAGTGTAGAAGATCCCCTGCGCGGTCGACTTCTTACCGCCCCACATCATGGAGTTGACAAACTTTGTGACCAGGGTCGAACCATACACTGGATCCGGAGCAACTTCACGCTTCGCGATGTAACCTTTTCTAGGCATTCTCTCTTCTTTCTCGTCTTCCTCCAGCGCCGTGACTTCTCAAGAGCTGGACCTAAGTACTAAGGGTTGGGCACTAGCAAGCGCCTACTTGGAGGCGGCAGCCTTTGGACGTTTCGCGCCATACTTGGAGCGGCTCTGCTTGCGGTTAGCAACGCCAACCGAGTCCAAGGTGCCACGAACGACGTGGTAGCGAACACCCGGCAGATCCTTCACACGTCCGCCGCGAATGAGCACAATCGAGTGCTCCTGCAGATTGTGACCGATGCCCGGAATGTAGGTTGTAACTTCAATCCCATTCGTGAGTCGGACGCGGGCGACCTTGCGGAGGGCCGAGTTCGGCTTCTTGGGGGTCTGAGTGTAGACGCGAGTGCAGACACCACGACGCTGAGGCGAACCCTGCAGTGCGGGGCTGGCGGTCTTATAACGAGTGGGCGTGCGGCCTTGCTTAACGAGCTGATGGAACGTAGGCACTGGGACTCCTTGCTGATGCGTGCGAAACACTGAACTCACAACTTTCAGGCGCGCAGAAGGGCAGATAGCATCGCTTTAGTTTTTGCAAGCGTACACGCAAAAACATTGAGAACGCTGAAGCGTCTCTGGCGAAGATCTTTCCTGCTTCGCGTCTGTAGATCGGTACAACAAACCAGACGAAAACAGTCGACGGTGGTCGAGCGCCTTTTCCGAGCAGAACATCTTTCACTACTGAAAGACGCCTATCGCTGGAAGAGCCGACTCCGTTTCGCTGTCCCGGCCCGCATAGCCCATCCAAGGTGGAGGGTGTCGCAGGCACGATTGCGATGGGCCGCAGACTACAATGGTCTTCAAATCTTGCAAGACCCTGCGGTGAATCTCTTGTATCCATTGTAGCGCAGGTTGGATGCTTCTGCCTGCGATGGGACTCATTGCTGAGAAACCCGCTACCGGCTCTTTCTCGACCTAAATATCTAAGCAGAACAAGACGGCGCGCTCCGGATACTCGCGGAACCTTCTAACAATAACAATGCTGAGTCTGGCCGTCAACCATTTTGCGGATTTTTGGGGTCGGTCTGTGAAAAAGCGGGACGAAATACACTTTTAAAGTGCCGGAGATTTCGCAAGGCTGCGTGCTAGGCTCTTGGGATGACTTTGGCCGGTAGATTTGTGCGTTCTGTGCGTTTAGATGCATGGCGTTGGGTGATTGCAAGTGTGCAATCGGGAATAGTCGTGGCGGCTATAGGGCAGAGTGGACCGCCTGCTCCTATGGCTCCGATAAAGCTGCACGATTCCCGAGTCGATACTCTGCTGAAGACTCTGGGAGAGGCCAGGACGCCCACAATGGCCGCGATCTCCCCCAACGGAGGGTATGTAGCCTGGACAGTGGGGCAAAAGGGGGAGGAGAGCTGCATCTGACCGGACTGGCTTCAGATGGAGCGGCGCAAGATGGTGCATGGGATCGGGTCCTCTCTCCAGATACCGTTGGGAATGTTACGAACGGCAAAGCGGGCATCTGCGGTGGAAGCTGGCCGGTCTGGGCCCCAGACGGAAGGCAGCTGGCATTCTTGTCCAATTGCGAGAAGATCGGTGAAAAGTGGCAGGCTTCTGGACAAAGCCAGCTCTTCGTGTGGACGCTCGCGGACAACGGAATGAGGCAGATAACCCATGTGACCGGGACGATCGACCAACCGGCGTGGTCTCCCGACGGGAGCACGATCGGATTCCTGTTTGTAGAGAATGCCACCAGGAGCGCCGGGGCTTTGGCAGCGATGAAGCCGTGGAGTGGGGTGATTGGGGAGGATGGGGTAGAGGTACAGACCGTTGATGTCGTCGATGTGAAGGACGGCAAGACCTCTAACTTAGGCCGATCTCTCCCGAACCTTCACGCCTATGAATTCGATTGGGCTCCGGACTCCAAACAAATTGCGGTCGTCGCTGCTCCTCTTCCTGGCGAGAACAACTGGTGGGTCGCGAAGCTCTATGTGGTGAAGACGGAAGGAAGCGAGGCCGCTGGGGCAGTCCAAACCCGAGAGATCCTTGATCCACAGAAGGTCTCCGGTTCGCTCCATGGGTTGCAGATTGGCGTGCCTAAATGGTCGCCTGATGGTACAAGCATTGGGCTTATCGGCGGGTTGATGAGCGATCAAGGAGTCACGGGCGGAGATGTCTACGTGATTCCGGCAAATGGTGGAGAGCCTAAGGATGTGACTTCGGGACGGATGTCTTCAGTGGCCAACTTCAACTGGGATGGAGATCGGCGGTTGGAGCTGGCCGAACATGTGGGCGGAAGCAGCCATTTGGCTCTGTTGGATCTAGAGTCGGGCAAGGATGTGGCACGGAACGAGATGGAGATGACGTTTCCGGAGTCGATTGGGTCTGGTGGGAAGACGATGTCGATCTCGATGGCGACTAAGGGTAAGGGCGAGGTGGCATTTATCCGTAGCTCGTTCGGACAGGCACCAGAGGTCTGGGCTGGACCGTTGGGGCATCTGAGGCAGATTACGCACCTGAACGATCGGCTGAAGCCAGTTTGGGGTAAAGCAGAGAGTATTGAGTGGCAGAATGAGGGATTCAGGATACAAGGATGGCTTTTGTATCCCGCGAACTACGATCCGGCGAAGACTTATCCGCTGCTGGTGAGCGTGCATGGTGGACCTTCGAGCGTGGTGAGTCCGCATTGGCCTGGAGTGTCCTATGGCGGAGTGCCGTTCTCGGCGTTGGGATACTTCGTGTTCATGCCCAATCCGCGAGGGAGTTATGGGCAAGGTGAGAGGTTTACGCAGGCGAACCGGAAGGACTTCGGATATGGAGATCTCCGGGACATTCTGGCGGGAATGGATGTGCTGGAGAAGCGCTTCCCGATCGATAAGAGCCGCGAAGGACTGACAGGCTGGAGTTACGGCGGATTCATGACGATGTTCGGGGTTACGCAGACGACGCGTTTCCGGGCAGCGGTCGCTGGAGCGGGAATCTCCAACTGGAAGAGCTACTATGGAGAGAACTCAATCGACCAATGGATGGTGCCTTTCTTCGGAGCAACTGTGTATGACGATCCCGCAGTGTATGCGAAGAGCTCGGCGATTGAGGAGATTCATAAGGTAAAGACGCCGACGCTGGTCGTGGTCGGCGATCGCGATGGGGAGTGTCCAGCGCCGCAGAGCTTCGAGTTCTGGCATGCGCTTCGGGCTCAAGGCGTGAAGACGCAGTTGGTGGTCTATCCGAATGAAGGACACGGATTCCGTGATCCAGAGCATCGGCGAGACGTGTTGGAGCGTGCGCTGGCGTGGTTTGAGACAGAGATGCCAGAGAGCAAGAGGTAAATCGAGGTCTCTGAATTTAGCCGGCGATGCGACGGATTGAGCGCGTTGCCGGGATGTGGCTGGCTCACGAGAGGTGGATTGCGTCTTTCTTCGGGTTCTTTCGTCGAAGAAGTATGCCAGTCATTTGCTTCCCGTGTGCGCAGCTTTTACACTAGGGGTTCGGCTATCCAGTGGCTGTGTGAGAGTGACCGTTCAGCTTGGTTTCGGGTTGGACGGGGAGGTTCAATGCGTCGGTTTGTCACGTTAGCGGTTCTGTTATTTGTCACGGTCCCTTTTGGTATCTCGATTTCCGGTTGCGGGAAGAAGACTCCGGTCACCTTCTGCAATGGTGGAGACTCCGGTCCAGTGGTAGGGCAACTTTTCGCGATCACCCTGCAGCCGCAGCTGCTCGGGATCTCCATCAACTTTGCCCAGCAGGCTACTGTAGCCGCAGGCGTTGGCACGGATTGCAAGGGCACGACTGTCACGTTGGCCAGTCCGATCTACGGCACGACGGACATGACGATTGCAGACATCAACCCGACGACCGGGACGCTGTGCGGTGGAACATGGAACCGCAATACGGGTGGCGGGATCGCGGACTTTACGACCTGCAATCCAACGAACAAGAGCGGAACAGCCTTTATCACCGTCAGCTCAAACGGAGCGACGAGTAATCCTATTGCAGTGTCCGTCCATCCGATCGTGACCAGCGTGGTCCTGGGGAGTCCGTCGACGGACTGTATCAACGATCCAGCGACGAACTGCACGGTCAATCCGACGACGAAGGCGTGCACCCCCACCGTGGTGGTCAACCCATATACAGGGTCCTCCTGCCTCTCGCAGGGCGGAACGGGGCAGCTCGCAGCACGCGTCTACGCAGGAACGGGAGCCTCCCAGCAGAACATTAGCTGTCTGGCTGGCCACCTGGCGTATACGCCGCAGGACACGACCATCGTGACGATTGACCAGAATGGCGTTGCCACGGCAGCGCTGCCAGGTTCGACGATCATCAGCACGACAGTCGCTAACGCCAGCAGCTCGGCCGGCTTCTTCTCTACCTGCCCGCCCGCGTCGATCGTATTGACGCCTGCGAACAGCACTAGCACCAACCCTATTACGGTGAATCAGAACTTCACTCAGCCTCTCACCGCGACTGTGACAGACACTCTAGGCAAGGTCCTGACCGGCGTTGCCTTGTCGTACGTCTCGACGACTCCTACGACGTTGCCGACGAGTACAACTGCTTCGATCACTCCGATCTTTCCAGGCTCCGGCGCGATGGTGGCGGTGTGCGAACCGCCCACTTGCAATCCTTCCCCGTTCAACCAGATCGGTCTGTTCGGAAACGGCAAACCGGTGTTCTCGAACAGGCTGGTTGCGACGACGCCGGGAACCAACAGCACGGTTCTTTACATCGCCAGCACACAGTCCTTGTACCTGGTACCGGTGGACTTCACCTCGACGACGATCGGGGCGCCCGTACGATTGCCCTACTCTCCGAACTCGATGGTCATCAGCAATGATGGCTCCTCGATTTACATGGGCAGCTCAACTGAGCTGATGATCTTCAACGCGCTGACGAATGCGTTCACCAAACCGGATCCCACAGTACAGGGATCGGTACTGGCGATCTCTCCGGACAACACCACGCTGGTGATCAGCGATACGACACGGCAGTTGGTATACCTCTACAGCCCGGCGAGCATGAATCCAATCATCTCGACGATTGGCGGCGTAGCGACACGCGCTCAGTTTTCACCGGACAGCTCAACGGTGTACATCACAGCTGGCAACCAGTTGCTGGTGCACTCGACCTTGACGGGCTGGACTTCGATCAGCGGATCTACGAATCCCGCGCTGGTTACACCGGTCAGCGATGTTGCAATCGCGGTTCCGAGCCAGGGTGCGTTCTTTGCCGGAACGACTACCACGGCGCGTGGCGCCTGCGCGGCCACAACGGTTACGACGACGAATGGCGTTCCGTCGACGAGCAATATTCTCTATCCGGATGCCGGTGTTCTTGGACCGACTACGGACCGGATTGCGGCTACGAACGATGGACAACATGTGATCGGCGCAACCGCTACAACAGCGACTCTCACCGACCTTTTCGTCTCCAACCTGAACAATAACAACCCGTCCAAGATCCCGGGTCAGTGCCCTAACGATAATTCGGCGTTGAAGTTTCTGACGAATCCGGTGCTCACCACGGTGATCCCAGGAATCACGACCGCCAGCATTACAGGCGTCGTGCCGTCGTCGGACTCCAGCAACGTATTCATCACGTACACAGGGACGGGTGGCATACTGCCGCTTTACAACCCTGCGGCGAGCGGGCCGGGGACTCTGAGCAGCGTGACGCTCTCTACCTTCGGTACGGCTGCTCCCATTGCTCCGGTCGCAGGCGTCTTCAGCGCGGATAACACCAAGTTCTATGCCGGCACGAGCGGAGACAACCTGGTTCATATCCTAAGCAAGGGAACCAGTGGGTTCGTCGATACGACTACACCGATCGCTCCGAAGCTGCCTGGACCGGATGGCACAACCATCGTTGTACCGAATCTGTTGGTACAGCGTCCTCGTCTGCAGACCTAAACACCGGCTTACCGGTAGCAAAGGCCCTCCCCGACGGGAGGGCCTTTTGCTTGCCCTTCTTCGCCCTCCTCCCCCCTTGTCCGGGTTCAACCCGTGAAGAATCATACGCTTACATGGTGGGGCCGAGCCTAAAATATTGATCCTACGCGGTTTGCTTCCAAATACGTGCGCCAGCTTGAGTTACGTCATTCCTTTCAATAGTTAAATACGAAGGCCCCGATTCGCTCGGGGCCTTTCTTGATCTAGTTCTATTTTATGGGATGGACCAAAACTAACGTGCCACTTTTATCTTTTGTTTTTATGGGGTTAGGTGGTTTTGGGGGTTGACATGCGATTTTGCTGGGGAATTCGGGAAAGATAAAAACGGAGCAAGGATAACGGCGATGGATCTGCGGTTTGGGCTTCCTCTTCGCTTCGCTCTAAGAGGCAGGTGATGGAATAAATAAGCAACGACAGTGCCGGTCTCGCATAGCAGATAGGTTTATTCGTTCCTGCGGATGGGCATGTTGAATTCCCGTTCCAGCCCTCTCAGCTCCTATTACGCAGGAGGGAGCCCCGAGAGGAAGTCTTCCCAGGACGCTTCGGCTGTTGGGCCGTAGATGGGCGGTACAGGAATGTTCAGGAGTCGCAGGTAGACGGTGATTTGACCGCGATGATGCGACAGGTGGAGCAGAACCGCGATTTGGATCGCATCGGACCGAGGCGTCTGGAGGCAGATTCTTTCTCCCACGCTGAGTGTCCACTGGGCTTCCAGTTCCTCTTCGCTCATGCTCTGGATCAGTGTTTGGCATTCCGTGGTAAGCGCATCGAACTCTTCCATTATGTCTTCCACGCCTTTGCCCTCCAGATTCATATGAGGTGGCGGCGTCTTGAAGACGTCCAATTCTGTGGTCTGGAGGATGTAGCGCGCCAAGATCAAGAGTTTACTTGTGTGCTCGACGAGCACACCCAGAGTCATGGACTTTTCGTGAGGTCTCCAATCGAGCTTATCCTGTGGAATAACAGCGAGGATCTTTCGGGTAAACCCCGTCTCGAGGTTGAAGACCTTTAAAAGCCTGGCCTCGGTGCTAGTCGTCATTATTTTCTGCGCTCCTATTGTTGTATTTCTCTACGTGTGAAGGTCATGCGTACGCCGCTTGAGCGCAACCTTTCGTTAAAAGGCTGTGTACTCTGCACCGAGTGATGTCAGAACTTGAGGAAGAGAACACGCCTTCTCTCACCTTTATTCCAAAAGGAAAAGAGGAGCCGCATTGCTGCGGCCCCGTCTTGATAGCGGTATTCTGCATCAACAGCAATCGAGGATATGCGGGGTACGTTTAGGAGCCTGCGCGGGCTGTTTTGAGAACGGCGGTCCACCATAGAAGGTCGTCGATCAAGGCCTTGGCGGGGACGTCAAGCTCTGCGAGTGCTGATCCCACATCACCGCCTTGAGAGTGCGTCAGAACGGGAGCCATAGGGATATGGACCGCGGAGCGAATTGACACCATTTCGAGATTGACTGCCGCATGACGGAGTTGTTGGACGCTGCGCGCGCCCATGACACTGCCATAAGCTACAAAAGCAACGGGCTTACGACGCCACTCTGAATAGACCCAGTCGATCGCATTCTTCAGCACCGCCGGCATGCCGTGGTTATATTCCGGGGTGACGAAGATAAATCCATCGGATGCGCCTATCTCTGCTGTCCAGCGTTGGACGGCCTCATGGTCGTAAGGGGCACGGCCCGGAACGCCCGGCGGTACTGGATGATCAAAGAAGGGCATGGGAAAGTCGCGGAGATCGAGGAGCCGCGCTTCGATTCCCTCTCGCTTCTGAAGGTGTTGCAAGATCCAATTTGCAGGCTTTTCAGAGAATCTTTTCTGACGAGTGCTGCCAATGATTACGGAGATGACGGTCATGTTCTATGCCCTTCGTTATTTGTACTCAGTTTTTCTCAGAGCGCTAAAGAATAGCAACGCTACGTATGTCGGAAGAACTATCCAATCGATCTTGCCCCCAGCCAAATTGGCAGCAACGATCTGAGGATTAGACGCAATGAGCCGAAGGGTGGTGCGGTGGTGTGAGTTCCATACTGTTAGTTAAACGGAAGAGCTTTTTCCGACGATAGTGCTCCCGTTGCGAAGCCGCTCTATGACTCGCTTTATTCTTGCGCAGCGCGGATGTCTCGCACGAGTACCGTTCCTCAAGAGTCGATACCATGAGGAGGCATCGGGTTCTGAAGATGTGGGCGGATCAGGCGAGGCGTTTTTTGAGGAGGTCGCGGGCGATGGCGTCGAGGACACCGTTGAGGAAGTGGATAGACTCCGGTGCGGCGTAGCGGCGGGCGACCTCGAGGCTCTCGTTGATGATGATGGGGCCGGGGGTGCTGGGGTAGGCGAGGAGTTCGGCGATGGCGGCGCGCAGGAGGTTGCGGTCGACGACGGGCATGCGCTCGATGCGCCAGTTCTGGGAGTGCTGCTCGATGATGGCGTCGATCTCTTCCTGGCGGGTGGTGGCGACGCGGTAGAGGTCTTCGGCGAAGCCGCGGGTCTCGGCGTCGACGTCGTCGCGAGAGGTCCAGAAGAGCTTGCGGACCTCGTCGGGGGTCTGTTTACCGAGGTCGCCCTGGAAGAGCATCTGCATGGTGAGTTCGCGGGACTTGCGGCGGGTTCCCATTCTTTAGTTGCCGGCTTTCTCGTTCGGTTGCTGGTTGATCTTTCTTTGGATGGAGACCATTTCGATGGCCGCGATGGCTGCTTCGAAGCCCTTGTTGCCGGCTTTGAGACCGGCACGGTCGAGGGCCTGCTCGAGGGTCTCGCAGGTGAGGACGCCGAAGGCGTGGGGGATGCCGGTCTCCTGCTGGGACTGGCCGATGCCGCGAGCGACTTCGTTGTAGATGGCCTCGTAATGGGCGGTCTCGCCGCGGAGGAGGCAGCCGAGGGTGATGATGGCGTCGTACTTTCTGGACTCGGCGAGGGTGCGGGCGGCGGAGGGAACCTCCCAGGCGCCGGGGACGCGGACGATCTCTATGTCCTGCTTCCCTGCTCCGCTGCGGTGGAGGGCGTCGAGCGAGCCCTGGAGGAGGCGGTCGGTGATGACGGTGTTCCAGCGGGTAGTGACGATGGCGAAGGACATGCCAGCGGCGGAGAGGTCGCCTTCGATGGCGACGGGCTGGTTGTGGAGGGGGTTCTCGGACTGCCAGAAGCCGACGGTGAGGTTGGGATCGAGCTGGACGGTGAAGAGACGGGAGTGCCAGGTGGTCGCCGTCACTTCGGAGAGCAGGGTGGCGATCTCCTCAGTTCTGGAGGAGGTGAGCATCCACTGGTGGATCGCCGCGTGGATGTGATCGAGCTGGGTCGTCTCAATGAGCAGCGACGGAACGCCAGGGGGCACGCCGGCGAGGAGCTCGAGGTTACCCACTGGGGCGGCGAAGAATGTGCCCTGAGCGGTCTCGTTCTTCCAGCTCTTGCCGGACTCGAAGCCGAGGGAGAGAAGGAGGGCGGAGAGTTTTGCGAACGCCTCGGTGGAGGCGACGGGCTGGATAAATGTGATTGCCTTGATCATGATCTTCCTGCGGTACAGCTTTGATTGTATCGTCTGTAGTCTCTGAAAGATGCATGGAGGATGGAGGGAGGAAAGGTTAACTCCGATCTATCTCGTTGACACGGATTTGATGATGCGGATTTTAAGCAGAGCTATCGATTGGATGGAGCGGGCGTATGGGTTTTAATGGTTGGGGAAATAAAGAGGAGTGAGAATGGCTGGATACGAGACTTTGTTGTGCGAGGTGCGGGAGCAGATTGCCACCGTGACGCTGAACCGTCCCAAGGTGCTACATGCGTTGAATGCGAAGGTGTTCGATGAGCTGGAGGCGGTGTTTGAGGCGTTGGGGGCGGATGTTCGTGTCCGGGTGGTGCTTTTGACGGGAGCCGGGGAGAAGGCGTTCGCGGCGGGAGCCGATTTGAACGAGGTTGGGCAGACTGATGAGGTGAGTGGCGTAGCCCTGGCGCTGCGAGGGCAGAGGGTGTTTCGGGAGATCGAGACGTGCGGGAAGCCGGTGATTGCGCTGGTGAATGGCTTTGCTCTTGGGGGAGGCTGCGAGCTGGCGCTGGCCTGCACGATGCGGATTGCGAGCGAGACGGCGCGGTTGGGGCAGCCGGAGGTGAAGCTGGGCCTCGTTCCGGGGTATGGAGGGACGCAGCGGCTTCCGCGGCTGGTGGGGCGGTCGGCGGCGCTGAAGATCATGCTGACCGGAGAGGCGGTTGGGGCGGTGGAGGCTCTGCGGATTGGGCTGGTAGACGAGGTTGTTCCTGCGGATAAGCTGCTGTCTCGGGGGGAAGAGGTGGCGAAGGCGATTGTGGCGGTTGCTCCGCTGGCGGTGGAGGGGTGTCTGGAGGCGGTGCTGCGCGGGGGTGAGGTGGCGTTGGAAGAGGGGCTGCGGATTGAGGCGGAGATCTTCGGGCGGCTCTGTGGGACGGAGGACAAACGGGAGGGGGTCAAGGCGTTTTTGGAGAAGCGCGCCACAAAGTGGTTGGGAAGATAAGGTGTGGGGCTTGATATGCTGCTTGAGGCGAGAATATTTGGAGTGATGTCAAAACGAATGATCTTAAAACATAGCGCGGTGTCTGTACTTCTACTCTTCTGTGTGTGCTCGGCTGTGGTTGGAGTCAGCGGATGCACGCGGTCGACGTCGGCGTCGGAGACGCGGACGCTGGATGTGGCGCAACAGAAGGCGATGGAGCAGGCTCGGCAGGAGCTGGAGCTGATTCCGCCTCCATCCAAGACGCGGTACATGGCTGTGAGGAGCTTGTCGCTGTGGGAGAACCCCTATGTGACCGTGCAGGGTGGGATGGTTACGCTGCATGTGGTGACTGCGGATGCGAACACGAGCAATCTAGGGGTGGGCGGGATGTTACGCCCGCTTGGCGCCCGGCGGCAGGATCTGAATGTGCGTCTGGGGGAGTTGGCTGCCGCACTGAACGCTGTTCCGGAGAATAGCTGGCCTTATGGACGGGTGGTCGCGGTGGAAGAGGCGCATGAGGTGCCGACCAGTGCTCGTCCCGAGGTGCGGCGCAATATGGAGTCGGTGATGAAGACGCTGAGTGATCTCGGCGTCGTGGTCTATGAGTGGAACGAGGCTACGGCAGGCAAGTAGTTCTTTTCGTATTACGGCATTACGATTCTTGAACTCCTGGCGGACGACCTTTGCAAATAGCTTCGCTTCATACAACAGCGTTAGTGGTGTTCTGTTTCTTCTTTGCCCTGGTGACGGTGGCTGGATTCTGGGCCGCTCGATGGCGGCGGCCTTTGAAGGGGATGGACTCCCTGGAGGAGTGGGGGCTGGCGGGGCGGGGCTTTGGAACCTGGGTGACGTGGTTCCTGATCGGCGGCGACCTTTATACGGCCTATACGGTGATCGCGGTGCCAGCAGCTCTATATGGCGCGGGGGCGATGGGGTTCTTCGCGGTGCCGTATGCGGTAGTGGCGTATCCATACATGATGGTGGTGTTGCCGCGCCTGTGGCAGGTATGTCACCGGCATGGTTACATTACGTTCGCGGACTTCGTGAGCGGGCGGTATGGGAATCGCTGGCTGACGGTTGCGATTGCCGTGACAGGAATTCTGGCGCTGATGCCTTACATTGCGTTGCAGTTGGTGGGGATGCGCGTGGTGATCGGAGCGTTGGGAGTAACGGGTGAGTGGCCGCTGGCGGCGGCGTTCGTGATTCTGGCGGCCTATACGTATTCGAGCGGGTTAAGGGCTCCGGCAGTCATTGCCATTGTGAAGGACGTGATGCTCTACGGGATGGTGCTGGCGGCGCTGATCATTCTGCCGTGGAAGTTGGGTGGATATGCTCGGGTGTTCGAGCTGGCGAACAATGCTCTGGCGGCGCATGGAGCGACGGTGTATCTGAAGCAGGGGCAGTTTCTTGGGTACTCGACGCTGGCGATTGGGAGCGCGGTGGCGCTGATGCTTTATCCGCATACGGCGACGGCGGTGTTGAGTGCAAAGAGCGCGAATACGGTGCGGCGGAATGCAGCGATGCTGCCGGCTTATAGTTTCTTGTTGGGGATGATTGCGCTGCTGGGCTACGTGGCGCTGGCTGCGGGCGTGGTGACGAAGGATACGAGCTCTGTGGTGCCGCTGCTGTTCCTGAAGATGTTTCCGGAGTGGTTCGCGGGATTCTGCCTGGCGGCTGTGGCGGTGGGAGCGTTGGTTCCGGCCGCGATCATGTCGATTGCGGCTTCGAACCTCTTCACGCGGAATCTGTGGGGCGAGTTTCTGAAGAGGAAGATGCTGCCGAGTGAGGAGTCGGCGATGGCGAAGATCGTTAGCCTGGTGGTGAAGTTTGGGGCTCTGGTGTTCGTGCTGCAGTTGCCTGCTCCTTACGCGATCGAGATGCAGTTGCTGGGTGGAATATGGATTGGGCAGATCTTTCCTGCGGTGGTTTGCGGCGTGTTTACGCGGTGGTTTCATCCCTGGGCTTTGCTGGTGGGTTGGGCTGCTGGAATGGCCAGCGGAACTGGGATGGCTGTGGCGATGGGACTGAAGAGCTCGGTGTATCCGCTGCATGCTCCTGGGTTTCTGGGAGGTGGCGTTTATGCCATGTATGCCGCGGTTCCGGCGCTGGTGCTGAATCTGGTGGTTTCGGCGGCTTTGACCTTGGTATTTCGGGCGGCGAAGGTGGGTGAAGGTACCGATGTTACCGATGCTGCTGCTTATGTGGAGTAGGGATGGCTTGCGCTTACAGCCTTGAGTCTGTGGGTTGCATCTGATGCGGAGAGAGGCGATTCGATGAGCGAGATTGTGGAGCAAGAACCAGTTTTGGCGAAGTCGCTGGCGAAGGGTTTATTGGCTGGGTTGATTGCAGGTTTGGCTGCGACTGCGGCGAAGTCGATTGCTGAAAAGATCTATCCGCCGCGTACGCATGGAGAGCCGGAACCGCCGGAGGTGTTGGCGGAGAGGATCTCGGATGAGGTGGGAGTGTCTCTTTCCAGCGCGGAGAAGGCGGTGGCGGCGGAGACCATTCACTGGGGCTTTGGTGCCTTGACCGGGGCGGCTTATGGGGCGCTGGCGGAGTACTTCCCTGCTGCCACGGCCAAGGAGGGCGCGAGCTTTGGGATGGCGCTGGCTGCTTTGACTCATGAGACGGCGCTGCCGGCGATGGGACTCTCCGCGGAGCCTGAAGATCAGACGGCGCGGGAGCGGACCAGTGAGATGGCGAGCCACGTTGTGTATGGCTTGATCACTGAGACGGTGCGGCGGTTTGTGAGGAAGCAACTGGGGTAGTGGTGGTGGGGATGTGGTCGCGGGTCTGGGGCCAGTTGGTGACCAGACTATCGACTACGACGTGGCCTACGCGGTAGGCGCTATCGAGAGATGAGATGTAGGCGGAGTACTTGGTGACCTTGGTCTCGGCGAGGCTTTCTGCGGCTGAGATGCCCTCGCGCTGCTGGTCGTAGTTGCTGGCGGTGCGGAGGACCAGGACGCGGTTTAGGTCGACTTTGCCAGCCTTGGCGAGCCAGGTGAGCGATTGCAGGGTTCCGGTGTCTTCCATACCGCAGACGGCGTAGGTTCCTTTGCCGTCGGTCTCGTATTTGACCCAGTCGCGGGCCCACTGGTTGAGAAGCTTTCCGTGCCAGTAGGTAGAGGCGGAGAGGTTGTCGCCGCGCAGGACGAAGGGCGGGCGCTTGGCGGCGGGATAGTTGTAGGACTGGCGGCGGTCGGCGATCTGCTTGGAGTCGGGGAGCTGGACGTCTTTGGTGAGGTTGAAGGCCCAGGAGACGAGATCGGTGTTGAGGTGGAAGATGTTTCCGTCGTCGCCGAAGCGGGGGTGGCGGGGCTGCTCGTAGGGGGTGGATTTGCCGAGGGGAATGTATCCGGTGGTCCAGAGCTTGCGGTCGGCTTCGGTGGCGTTGGGGATCTCGCGGGCGTCGATCTCGTGGGCCTGATCACCGTCGATGATCCAGTCGGACCAGACGGCGGAGCCGAGGGAGCCCATGGCGGGATCGATGCCGGCGATTCCGGCGACGAGGAAGTAAGCGTGGGTGAGGTCGAAGCGGGGGTCGAGGCCGAGGGCCATGACGGAGGCGGTGGCGCGGGAGGTCCCGACGCCGGTGAGGAGGCCGAGGACTCCGGTAGAGGGGTTGAGGCGCAGGTCGTGGTATCCGGCGGGATTGGTGAGGACAGTGTCGAGGTGCTGGCGCTCGACCCAGAACTGATACTCGCCGGGGATGTCTCCGGTGTCGGCTCCCTGCTCGAACATATTGATGACGACGACTTTGATCTCGATGGGCTTCGGGAGGGCCTGGGCTTGCGCGTGGATGGAGACACAGGTGCTCACGGCGAGCAGAAGTACCGTTGAAATGGGGCGCGCGAGCGATGGTAGCGTGTGCGGTCTTCGGGTTGTGGTGCGGCTCAAACTCATGTACTTCCCTTCTTTGTCTCGCCTAGTGCTGCCCGGGGGTGCCCCCCCCATTTTTTGGGACTAAACCGAATACAATCAGTCGCTTATGAGGCGTGTGGAGCTGCAAAATATTGATTGCAGGACGATTGTGTCCAAATCCGTGAACCAGTTGAGGTTAGCTACAGGAGCGAATCAAGTTTCCCCACTTTTGAGCTTGATTCGATGCTTATAGATCTATTTTATGGGATGGACCATAACTAGAGTGCCACTTTTATTTCGTTTGTTTTCATCGATTTATGCCATTTAGGGGCTTGACATGATGAATTTGGGCATTTTTTTGAGGATGCGGGGTTGGAGGCATTCATTTTCGAGGGAAATTGTTCGTACCACTGCAATGTATGCATCAGACTACAAAGACACATTTTGTCTGGAGGAAGTACGCATGAAAGCACGTTCATTGACAGGAAGATTTATCCGGTTGGCGATGGTTCCTTTTCTGGCTGCCGCAGTTGGAGTAGCGGTTGCACAAGGACCTCCCGGACATGACGACCATGGCAATAATGGCAACAACGGAAACCGCGGAAACGATAACCGTGGGAACGACAACCATGGAAATCAAGGGAACAACAACTTCCGTTTCCGGGACCAGGATCGCGGGAACTTCCAGTCGCACTACAGCAAAGATGTGAGCCGCTGGCGCAACAAGCCACAGGGGCGTCCACACTTTACTGCGGGACAACGGATTCCTAATAACTACCACTTCCAGCCTGTGCCCCGTTCGTACTACAACAATGCGCCACCGCCTCCGGGCTACCAGTATGGGTACTACGACGGCTATGTCGTAGCGTATGACCCGACGTCGCGGATCATCGCGGATGTGCTGGATCTGGTTGTAGCCGGTTCACGCTAACGCTTTTGAGCTTGATGTAACAGAGAGGCCGCCGACATCTTCGGCGGTCTCTTCCGTTTCTGGCTCTCTGATTTTGTTCGTAAGACTTCAAAGTGCTTCCTTGTGGTGGGCGTGAGAGAAAGCTAAGAAAACCAAATACTGCAAGAGACATCTAACGACGGAAAGCGGGTGGGAACTGGTGTTTTTACCTCCTGCGATTCGGATAGGAAAGGTGTGTCTCGTATGGTTGTCGCGACGGTCCTTCGTGCCGTCTTCGGATACTGTTTTTTGATTTTGATGGTGCGGGTGGTGGGGCGGCGTCCGGGTGCGCAGCTTACTCCGTTTGAGTTTGTGCTGGTGTTTTATCTGGGTGGACTTACATTGACCGGGGTGGTGGCGGATGAGATCTCGCTGACCAATGCGATCACGCAGATTGTAACGATTGCGTTGTGTCACTACACGCTGACGTGGCTGCGGACGAGATCGCCGCGCATTGCACGCCTTTTAGATGGGACGCCGTTGATCCTGCTGGAGCGGGGGCGGTGGAGGACGGACACGCTGAGCGGCATGAAGGTGCAGGACGACGATGTGATGGCATCGGCGCGGGTGCAAGGGGTAAAGAGCCTGGAGGAGATCGATACGGCGGTGCTGGAACGGAATGGTGAGATCAGCATCTTGAAGGCGCAGAAGTAGGCGCAGACGTTTCGTAACCAGAAGGTTCAGTAAAGGAGACGGTAATTTTATGGCGACAGAGCCTATGACGAATCCGGTGGAGGATACGGTCGCAAAGGTGGATGGCTACGTTGCGGTTGGCGAGGATCTGGAGTTCCAACGAAGATGGTGGCGTTTTGAACGTGTGGTTTGGACGGTGTTTGTGTTGATCCTGGTGTGCGATCTGCTGGGTCTGCTGGGGCGTGGGTATCTTGCGAAGGCGCAGTCCAAGACTTCCGACCAGAGCGTGACGATGGACTATGAGCGGATCGAGCGCACGAATACGCCTTCGATCATTACGGTGAACTTCGGGCCGGGAGCGATTCATGGCGGTGAGGTACGGCTGTTCGTGAGTGGGAGCGTGGTGAAGGAGCTAGGAGCGCAACGGGTGGTACCGCAGCCGAAGACTTCGGAGATAGGAGATGGCGGCGTGACGTATACGTTTGAGGCGAATAGATTGCCCGCGACGGTGGATATTGCGTTGTCCCCTTCTTTGCCAGGGATTCACCACTTTACGTTAGGCGTGCCTGGGAGCGAGATGGTGCAGGCGAAGGTTACGGTGCTGCCTTAGGCAGTGGAGAGCGATTCGATGATTACGATTCTTTATGCGGTGGCTGGATACTTCTTTCTCTTGCTGACGGTGCGGGTGCTGGCGCGCCGGCCGGGAGCGCAGTTGACGATGTTCGAGTTTGTGCTGATCTTCCTGATGGGGGGAGTGATTATTGCAGCGACGGCGGCGAACGACCGCTCGTTGACGAACTGTACCTGCGCGGTGATCGCGGTGGGGCTGGTGCATCGGATGGTGGCGATGTTGAAGGCGCGCTATCCGAAGCTCGGCGCAGTGGTGGATGGCGTGCCGCTGGTGCTGCGGGAGCGCGGGGAGTGGAAGGAGGATGTGATGCGGAAGATGCGAATGGCTCCGGAGGATGTTGCGGCGGCGGGGCGAGCCAAGGGGATACGCAGCATCGACCAGATCGACTACGCGATTCTGGAGCGAAGCGGTGAGATCAGCACGATTCGAACAGAAGAGAAGTAGGCACGACCTAAAATCCTGAGGGAGTGAGAGCCGACGAATGCGGACTAAAGAAGAGGGAGAGAAGGGAGAGGATCGCGTCGTCGAGACGGATGTTCCTGCGCGGCTGGATCGTGTGCCGTGGTCGCGTTGGCATGCGCGGATCATTGCGGCGCTGGGGACCTCGTGGCTGCTGGATGGGCTGGAGGTGACGCTGGTTGGTTCGCTGTCGGGCGTTCTGCAGAGTGGGGATGGGTTGCATTTGACGGATCAGCAGGTGTCGGGCGCGGCTACGACGTACCTGGCGGGAGCGGTGTTGGGGGCGATTTTGTTTGGATATCTGACAGACCGGCTGGGGCGGCGGAAGCTGTTTCTGGTTACGCTGGCTACGTACTCCCTCGCTACCGCGGCGAGTGCCTTCTCTTGGAATCTGTGGAGCTTCGCGGTGTGCCGTTTTTTTACGGGAGTTGGAATCGGTGGGGAGTATGCGGCGATCAATTCGGCGGTGGATGAGCTGATTCCGGGTAAGGTACGTGGGACGGTGGACCTGGTAGTGAATGGGACGTTCTGGGTGGGCGCTTCCATTGGTGCTGTGGCGGCGCTGTTTCTGCTGGGAGGACATGGGATTCCGCAGAACATTGGTTGGAGGTATGCCTTCGGCATTGGTGGAGCGCTGGGGATTGCGGTGCTGGTGATGCGGCTGTATGTGCCGGAGAGTCCGCGGTGGTTGATGCTGCGAGGCCGCGAGAAGGAGGCCGACAAGATCGTAGGGGAGATTGAGAGGCAGGCTTCGCGAGGGAGGCCGGAGAGTTTGCCGGCTCCGGAGGGAGAGAAGCTGAAGATCGCGGTGCGCGATCATACTCCGTGGCGCGAGATCTTCAAGAGCATGTGGGGCGAGAATCGGAGCCGGTCGATTCTGGGGCTGGTGCTGATGGCGGCGCAGTCGTTCTTCTTCAATGCGGTGTTCTTTACGTATGGGCTGGTAGTGAAGAAGTTCTTTCATGTGACGGATAAGGAGATTCCGCTGCACCTGCTGCCGTTCGCGGTAGGAAGCTTCTTTGGGCCGATGATTCTGGGGCCGCTGTTCGACAAAATTGGGCGCAAGCCGATGATTACCGCAACGTATGGGATCTCGGGGTTGCTGCTGGCGGGGACGCTGCTGCCGTTTGTGCATGGAACGATTGGGGCCAAGGGGATGGGGATCTGTTTTACGGCGATCTTCTTTGTGGCTTCGGCGGCGGCGAGCGCGGCTTATTTGACGGTGAGCGAGATCTTTCCGCTGGAGATACGGGCGTTCGCGATTGCGATGTTCTATGCGATTGGAACGCTGATCGGTGGGGTGGGGGCTCCACTACTGTTTGGGGCGTTGATCGCTACGGGATCGAAGGGCGATGTTGCGATTGGGTATGGGATTGGGGCAGCTTTGATGATCGGTGGGGCGGTTTGCGAGAAGTTGATTGGGGTGGAGGCTGCGGGTAAGAGTTTAGAGTCGATCTCGAAGCCGTTGCAGAGTCGGCAAGGCTGATGCTTCTCTTCTTGATGAATGAGCTTCCTTAGTCTGCGGCGGAGAGGATCGGCCAGGTTCCGTCCTTGCGGCGAAGAAGTTCGTCGCAGTTTTCGCTGAGCCCGCGCAGATGAAGAAGCTTTCCCTGATCGCGATAGCGACCGACGAGGGTTTCGATGGCTTCGAGCGCGGAGGAGTCCATGATGCGGGCGTGATCGAAGTCCAGATAGACCTCTGCGGGGTCTTCTTTGGGGCGGAAGAAGCGGGTGAATTGAGTGGCGGAGGCGAAGAAGAGAGTGCCGCGTAGACGGTAGGTTCTGCGGCCCGGGAGGTCCAGTATCTCTACCTGAAGCTGCTGTGCGTGATCCCAGGCGAAGACCAGCGCCGCGATGACGATACCCGCGACGACGGCGATGGCGAGATTGGTGAAGACGGTGACGGCGGTTACAACGATCATGACCATCGCATCGTGGCGCGGGATGCGGAGGAGGTTGCGCAGGCTCTTCCAGTTGAAGGTTTCAGCAGCGACGACGAACATGACACCGACGAGAGCGGCGAGTGGAATTCGCTCGATGAGATTGGAGCCGAAGAGAATGAACGCGACCAGGAAACAGCCAGCGGCGATGCCGGAGAGACGCTTTCGGCCTCCTGCGTTGAGGTTGATCATGCTCTGACCGATCATGGCGCAGCCTCCGATGCCACCGAAGAAGGCGCAGAGGAGATTGCCTGCTCCCTGGGCCATGGACTCGCGGTTGGGGCGGCTGGCGGTGTCGGTTATTTCGTCGACGAGATTGAGCGTGAGCAGAGTCTCGACCAGACCGATGGTCGCGAGGACGAGCGCATAGGGAAGGATGATGCGGAGGGTTGTGAGGGTGTAGGGCACATGGGGAAGGTGAAAGTGCGGAAGGGTGCCGTGGATGGAGGCGAGATCTCCGACGGTGCGGGTATGCACTCCGAGGACGAGGGCACATGCGGTTGCGGCGAGGATGCCTGCCAGGGCGGAGGGGAAGGCCTTTGTCACGCGAGGCAGCAGTACGGTGACCAGAACCGTGACTGCTACGAGGCCGAGCATCTTCAAGAGATTGGCGGGAGCTATCCAGGTCTCCGACCCTGTAGCGGAGTGCGTGTGGAAGTGTTGCAGTTGAGCTGAAGCGATGATGATGGCGAGGCCGTTGACGAAGCCAAGCATAACCGAGTGCGGGACCATGCGGATGAGCTTGCCTAATCTGAACCATGCGAAGAGCATCTGCAGCAGACCGGTGAGGAGGATCGTAGCGAAGAGGTACTCGACGCCGTGCTGTACGACGAGGCCCGCAGAGACGACTGCCATCGACCCTGCGGCGCCGGAGATCATACCGGGGCGTCCGCCCCAGATTGCCGCCGCCAGACAGAGGATGAACGCGGCGTAGAGTCCCGCCAGCGGATTGACGTGTGCGACGAGTGCAAATCCGACGACTTCGGGGACTAACGACAGGGCTGCGGTTAGTCCGGCGAGCACCTCTCTTCTTGCTTCATTCCACTGCATTGACGTTCCTGCTTCCCTTTTTTTGCTTTTCGACGTATCTCCTATTCTCTCGTAGCTTGGCGAGTTGAGCTAATGGCGGTCTTGTGGCTGCCTTGATGAAGGCTTAACACCGATTTTCACGGATGACACCGACTTGTCTGGGACGGGATGGCGAATGGGCTACCTGAATGGTTTTATTTTGCTGCAGTGGGGTCTTTGAGGAAGTCTCGGATCAGGTTGACGGTGTATTCGGGCTTCTCTTCCATGAGCCAGTGCCCGGCGCCGGGAATGACTGCTTCGCGGACGTTGGTGGCGACGTTGCGCATGACGATGGCTTCGGTTGCTCCGAAGGATTTTTCTCCGCCTACGGCGAGGACGGGCATGGTGAGTTTAGTGCGCTGGAAGAGCTTGTTGTCGTCGGCGTCCTGGGAGAAGGCCTGGAAGTGGGCGAAGCCGGTGCGCATCGCTCCGGGCTGGGCGTACTGGGCGGTATAGAAGGCGCGGGTGGCTTCGTCGGGCTGGTGGGGGTCCGCACTGAAGGCGTTCCAGATGCGGTCGAGGTAGGGACGCTCGCGTCCCTGGACGATGCGCTCTTCGTCGGGGCCCCAGAAGGAGAAGTGCCAGAGGCGGTGGTCGAGGACGATCTGGTCCCAGGGGGCGATGCCGGGGATGGGGGCGTCCATGACGACGAGGCGCTCGACCTTATCGGGGTAGAGGGCAGTGTAGGCGTAGGCGACCATAATGCCGATGTCGTGCGAGACGACGAAGGCGCGGTCGAAGCCGAGGGTGGTGACGACGGCGCGGATGTCAGCGGCCTGGGTCTTCTTGTCGTAGCCGGTGGCGGGCTTGGAGGAGCGGCCGATGCCGCGGAGGTCGGGGACGACTACGGTGTAGGACTTCATGAGCTCGGCGGCGAGGGGAGCCCAGGAGTCGCTGGTCTCGGCGTAGCCGTGGATGAGGACGACGACGGGGCCGTGGCCGGCGGAGCGGACGTAGATGTCCGCGCCGGCGGGACTGTGGACGGTTTGGGATTTGAAAGCGGCGGGAAGTGCGGGTGGGGCGGCGAGGAGGGGGGCTGCTCCTGCGGCCAACGTGAGTGCGAGGAGGGGGGCGGAGAACAACTTGTTCGAGCAGACGTTCATGTTCTTTTCCTTTTCGGGTGAGTGGTCTTTATACATGAGTGAGGTGAAGGCTTGAAGGAGTTTGGTGGGTTTGCGGTTGGTATACTTTTGGCTATGAGTCAGTCTCGAACTTTGCCGCTCCTTGATTTGAAGGCGCAGCCGCAGAGTTGGAATGAGCGCATGGCTCCGGGTGAGTATGCGGTGCTGTACTCGGGTTTGCCTGAGGGGAGCTCTCTTGATTCGATTAGCTGTACGGTCTTCGGCTCGCTGGCGGAGGCGGAGACGTATGCGAAGGAGCAGGTTGGGATCTATCCGGGGCTTCGCTGCAGGATCTATGACCATCATGGGTTCGGGTCGCAGCCGGTACGGGAGATTCGCGGCAAGGAGCATAAGAACGAGAGCGAGATCTCGGCGCGGTTGAGGCGATGGGCAGGGACGGGGCTGTTTGTGGGTGGGGCGGTGTTGATCGTGGTGGACTGGGTGGCCGACTTCAATCTTTTGTGGCCGGCGATGCTGGGGATGAGGATGATGCCGGTGGGACTGATTCTGCTGCTGACGGAGTTGGTGATCGTGATCGAGGCTCGGCGAAAGCAGCGGCGGGCTGACGGGTGAACATCGTCGAGTTTGTGTCGCAGGCGTTGCTGTTGGGTCTGCAGTTGGTGGTGATCCTTGTGGCTACGGGGGTGTGTGGCGCGTTGGTAACGCGGGTGGGACAGCCGCGGGTGGTGGGGGAGATTGCGGGTGGGTTGCTGCTGGGGCCGCTGGTGCTGGGGCATATGTTTCCTGTGGCGTTTGGGTTTCTGTTTGCGCCCTCCAGCTTTGCGTTGCTGGAGGGCGTGAGTACGGTGGGGCTGGGGCTGTTTCTGTTTTTGATGGGCGCGGAGTTGGACTTCAGCGCGCTTCGACAGAGTCGGGGAGCGGTGCTGGCTGTCACTGCGGGGAGTGTCGGGGTGCCGTTTGCTTTGGGCGCGGGGCTGGCGGTGGTTTTGTTTGGGCGGTTTGGGGTGGGGCATGCGGAGCGGTTGGGCTTTGTGTTGTTCGTGGGGATCGCGATGAGCATCACGGCGATGCCGGTGCTGGCGCGGATTCTTGAGGACCGCAGGCAGATGGGGCAGGCGATCGATGCGACGGTGGGGACGCTGGCGATGGTGTGTGCGGCGGCAAACGATCTGCTGGGATGGTGTCTGCTGGTCTTTACTCTTTCGCTGCGAAGAGGGGCCGTCGCGGGGACGTTTGCGGGACGGATCGGGTTGTTGCTGGTTTATCTCGGGGTAATGTTTCTTGTCGTGCGGCCGCTGGCTGCGAAGGTCTTTGCGGGACGGCGGCCTCCTACGTGGCTTTGGGTGCCTGTGATGGTGGCGATTGCATTTGTCAGCGCCAGGGCTACGGATGCGCTGGGGGTGCATGCGTTCTTTGGGGCGTTTGCGGCGGGGCTTTGTGTTCCTCGGGTGGAGCATGAGGTAGGTGGCAGGGATGAGCCGCTGGAGGCGATCCTGCGGCGGTTGTTTCAGCCGGTGCTGTGGTTGGCGTTGCCGGTCTTCTTTACGATGACCGGGCTTAAGATGCAGCGGGAGATCTTCTCCGGCGAGGGGCTGGGCTGGCTGGGGATCATTTTGCTGGCGGCTGTCGCGGGGAAGATTGGCGGCGCTTCGCTGGGGGCGAGGGCCGCCGGAATGCCGTGGAAGGCGGCGGCCCAAGTGGGGGTGTTGCTGAATACGCGCGGGCTGGTGGAGTTGATCGTGTTGAACATCGGGTACAAAGAAGGGATCCTCAGCCCGATGCTGTTTACGCTGTTCATACTGATGGCGGTGATCACCACGGTGATGACTGCGCCGCTGTTCGACCTTACTTACAAGCTCTGGGCGGCGAGGACGGCTTCCGGTTTAGAGACGGGATCGAGCCGGTAGAGCACGGCTTCGGATTCGGCGAAGAGGACGCCTTCTGCGTCGCCTAATCTGACCTCGGCCTTGGCGTCGAAGAGCCTTCCGCGCTGGCGTACGACCCAGGCCCGGATGCAGAGTTGCGTTCCGATGGGGATGGGCTTGTGGAAGCGGGTGTCGATGCGGGCGGTGACGGAGGGGATGTTCTGGAAGAAGAGGCACCAGCCGAAGGCCTCGTCCATGAGCGAAAAGGTGACGCCACCGTGGAGGATGCCGTTCCAACCACCGTGCTCTTTTCGGGCGATGTAGAGGGCCTTGCTGCCTGACTCGCTGTCCTGCTCGAAGGGCACCTGCAGGCCGAGGGGATTGTCAGGACCGCAGACGAAGCAGGTTGTGTCTTTTGTTCCGGTAATTGCCAAGATAGGATCTCCTTATGGTTAAGGTTAGGTCCGCGGGATCTTGTATGTCCAATATCGAGGAGTGACGGATTGATACCTTAAAAATATGGATGAAATTGACTCACGGAGTCGAATCCAGCCAAGTGGAAGGAGGCTTCTCATGTCGTCGCGAGAGAGTTCGCTTTCGGCGAGTTTGTCTTGGATCTTAGAGATAAGAATGAAGTGATGTCTCTTTAAAGAAGTTCCGGACACAGTCGCTTACATAGGTAGTATTCGCTCCGGGTTTCTCAGGCAGGAGTTTCTGGAAGTATCGATTCAGCAAACTTATATTTTGATCTCTGCGCGACTTGATCGAGATTTTCATCGAGTCGCTTTCGCTAATGGACGGATGATCTTCCCAAGGCGCGAATGCCAACATCCACCGCGAAAAGAGAATCTCCGACGAGCTGGGATAGCTGAATTGGGTCTGTGAAGACTTTTCCAATAGTTTAAAAACTGTTTCAGATTCTTTTTGTAAATTGAGCAGGAAATCCTCGCCAAGCGCATCCGCTCGCCTGTATCTCGATTCGTGGAAGTCAAAGTGATTGAGCAATGTGAATTTTGCGGCTCCATCACCACGATTGTTCTTGACGCTGAACGGAGTGTTGAGCGATCCGAGCGTATTCGTCAATCTTTCAATCAGGCTCCTAAGCTTCGTCTCTTGACTTTGCCACCCAGCCCGAATTTCAAAGCCAATTTTTCTATTGCCGTATAGGTCGCGGAGACCTACGTAGTGATATTTGTAGGTCCCCGAAGAGACCCCTTCCGAATCAGGACCGTCGAGTACTTCCTCTGATATGAGATGGTCTCTCAGCCCCGTGAGTGGGTGCCCATAAGCTCCCAGCAATCGGCTGAAGCCAGCCTCGTCGTCTCTTTTCGCGAGCTTTGCGAATGCGTAGTCGTTTAGAAGTTGATACAGGCTCGCCAGTTGCGAATGGTATTCCAGCTTTTGAGCAGGAGGGCGATCGAAGACAATGTGAACTTGAAACCCACCCCACTCCGCTAGCATGGCCCTCTTGACTGTCAGCATTTGCTCAAAGAGTGCGTCCACCGTGGTCGGATACTCTGTACAACAAATCTCCCAGGTGGGTGCAAACACCTCCTGGCGAACCCTGTAGGAGAGATAACCAGGTGCAGTCCCGAGTTTGACGAAGTTGTTCCAACTGAAGTCCGGTTGGCCTACCCGGACCGACTTTTCTTTTTCTTCCTTTGAAAGAGCGATCCAGGCTTGATCGGTCCCCTTGAACGAGGTGGGCTTATACCAGTTGAGAATTCTCGGTGTTTGTTCCTCGAACTCCCAGCCGAAGGTAATCTGAGATCCCCATTGTGTCGTAGGCATGGCTTAGGTAAGAACCCTGGACGTGGCGCTTATTCCATTTCTAAGATCTGCGGATTAAATCCTGGCGATTCCGAAGTGCTTGCGGACGATGGGCGCGACGCGGGTGCCGAGGACTTCGATAGCATGCATCATCTTGGCGTGGGGCATGGTGGCCACGGTCATCTGAAAGGTGATGCGGGCGATGCCTCCGAGGGACTCGTTTATACGGATGATCTTTTCGGCTACGTTTTCCGCGTCCCCGATGAGGAGGGCTCCGGTGGGGCCGCGTAGGGCGTCGTATTGGCCGCGGGTAGTGGGAGCCCAACCACGTTCCTTGCCGATCTCGGTGAAGGCGCGGGCGTAGCCGGGGAAGAAGTCGTCGGCGGCCTGTTGGTTGGTATCGCCGGGGAAGCCGATGGAGTGAATGCCGACCTTCAGGGCTTCGGGGGCGAAGCCGGAGCGGGCACCCGCTTCGCGGTAGAGGTCGATGAGGGGGCGGAAGCGGTGGTGCTCGCCGCCGATGATCGCAACCATGAGGGGCAGGCCGAGCATCCCGGCGCGGGCGAAGGACTCCGGGGTGCCTCCTACGCCGAGCCAGATGGGGAGCGGGTTTTGCAAGGGACGGGGGAAGATGCCTTGTCCGGTGAGCGGGGCGCGATGTTTGCCGGACCAGTGGAGATTTGGGTGGGCGCGAATCTGTAGTAGGAGATCGAGTTTTTCGGCGAAGAGGGAGTCGTAGTCCTTGAGCTCGAAGCCGAAGAGAGGGTAGGCCTCGATGAAGGAGCCACGGCCGGCGACGATCTCGGCGCGGCCGTTCGAGAGGAGGTCGAGGGTGGCGAACTCCTGGAAGACGCGGACGGGGTCGGCGGCGGAGAGGACGGTGACGGCGCTGGTGAGGCGGATGTTCTGGGTGCGGGAGGCAGCGGCGGAGAGGATGATGACGGGAGCGGAGTCGAGGTACTCGGGGCGGTGATGCTCGCCGATGCCGAAGCTGTCGAGGCCGACCTGATCGGCCAGGACGATCTCTTCGATGAGATTGCGGAGGCGATCGGTGGGGGAGATGGCGATTCCTGTGGATGGGTCCGAGACGGCTGCGGCGAAGCTATCGATGCCGATTTGCATGAGTTCTCCGGTGGTTCGTCGCTACATAGGGGCAAAAAGCGTAACGGTGATCTAGATGATTTTAAGGCGATAAGAGATGGGATAGAGTTTTGTACCGTTGGGTGCCTGTGGCTGACTTGTCTTTGATGTTTTTGGGGGAGTGGGGATTCATGGGGGTGGTGTGTTAGGTTTTTCTGCGGAGAGAAAACTCATGGGGCAGCGTTTGTATAAGGGTTTGTTGAAGACGATGGTGGGTGGTTTGGTTGCGATGCTGCCCGTGGTGGCGTTGGCCGTGGGTCCGGCGCAGGTGAAGACGGATGGCGGAGTGATTGAAGGGGAGCTGACCGTAGACCAGAAGGTGGTGGCGTTCAAGGGGATTCCGTATGCGGCTCCGCCGGTGGGGGATCTGCGGTGGCGGGCTCCACAGGCTGCGGCGAAGTGGAGCGGCGTGCGGTCGGCGAAGGAGTTTGGGTATCACTGCGTGCAGACGGGTGGGTATCCGGATATGCAGTTTCACGATCCGGGGCCGAGCGAGGACTGTCTGACGTTGAATGTGTGGGCTCCGGTAGGTGCGAAGCGGGGAAGTCTGCCGGTGATGGTGTGGATCTATGGCGGAGGGTTTGTTACGGGTGGCACGTCGGAGAAGCGGCAGGATGGACAGTTCCTGGCGCACAGGGACGTCGTCGTGGTGTCGATGAACTATCGGCTGGGGATCTGGGGGTATATGACGCATCCGGAGCTGACGGCGGAGTCGGGCAAGAGTGCTTCCGGCAACTATGGGTTGATGGATATTGCAGCGGCGCTGGAGTGGGTGAAGCGGAACGTCGCGGCGTTTGGAGGCGATGCGGGCAATGTGACGGTGTTCGGAGAGTCGGCGGGTTCGTTTGCGGTGAGCGCGGTGATGGCCTCTCCGCTGTCGAAGGGACTGATGGCGAAGGCGATTGGAGAGAGTGGCGGTGCGCTGTATAGCTCGGGGCTGGGGTTTGAACCGCGGGAGGTGCGGGAGAAGCGGGATAGCGAGTTTGCCGAGAGAGCGTTTGGAACGACGAAGCTGGCGGAGCTGCGGCGGGTCTCGACGGAGGATATGGTGCGGGCGGTGACGGCGAAGGGAGCCGCACGGTTCGGGCCGGATGTGGATGGGTACTTCCTGCCGAAGGGTCTGCCGGCGATCTATGCGGCGGGGGAGCAGGCGCATATTCCGGTGCTGGCGGGGTGGAACGCAGATGAAGGGCGAGGCGCGGTGGTGACGGCGAAAGAGAAGCCCACGGTGGCGACCTTTGCAGCGCAGGCGGACAAGGAGTTTGGGGCGCGGGCGAAGGATTTTCTGGCGGTGTATCCGGGGAGCACGGACGCGGATGCCGCGACCTCTACGGGCGACTATGGCGGGGACAAGTTTATTGCCTACTCGACGTGGCGCTGGATGGAGGCGCAGGTGCAAACGGGCAAGGCTCCGGTGTACCGGTACTTCTTTACGCTGGGGTCACCGGGGGATAAGAATCATGCGGCGGCGCTGGGGGCTTTTCACTCGGACGATATCGAGTATGTCTTCGGGACGCTGGACTCGCGGGCTGAGGCGGTATGGAGGCCAGAGGACCGGAAGCTGTCGGACCAGATCGGCCAGTACTGGACGAACTTCGCGAGGATGGGCGATCCGAATGGGCCGGGACTGCCGAAGTGGCCGACGTATAGCGCTACGGGTGACTGGCAGGTGATGCATCTGGACGCTGCTCCGGAGGCCAAAGCCGATGCATGGCGAGGACGGTATGTGTTTTTGGACTCGGTGTGGGGCAGATGAGGCGTCGCGATGGAGACGGTTGACGCGCGGTATCTGACGGACGCCTCGGGATACACAGGGTGGGCGGAGCGGGTGTTTGTGCCGCAGACCGAGGCCGAGGTGTTGGAGGTGCTGGCGGAGGCGGTGCGGACCTTGACGCCGCTGACGCTTGCGGGCGCGGGGACTGGCTTGACGGGGGCGCGAGTGCCGCAGGGTGGGTGGGTGCTGTCGCTGGAGCGGTTCCGCAAGATGGAGATTGAGCCTGGCTTTGCAAGGGTGGGACCGGCGGTAACGCTCATGGAGTTACGCGATACCGCAGCGCGGACGGAGCAGTTCTACGCGCCGGACCCGACGGAGATGACGGCTTCTATCGGAGGAACGATTGCGACGAATGCGAGCGGGTCGCGGAGCTTCCGGTTTGGAAGTACGCGGCGGCATCTGCGGGCGTTGCGGGTGGCGTTGATGGATGGGAGTGTGCGGGAGTTTCGCCGGGGAGAGCTGATCGACTTCGAGGTGCCGCAGATGCCGGTGCCTGCTACGACGAAGTATACGGCGGGGTATCGGCTGGAGCCGGGGATGGAGTGGGTGGATCTGTTTTGCGGATCGGAGGGGACGCTGGGAGTGATCCTGGAGGCCGAGGTGGGGCTGTTGCCGACGCCGAAGGATCTGTTCTCCGGGGTGATCTTCTTTGCTTCGGATGAGGATGCGTTGAAGGCAGTCGAGCGATGGCGGTCGGTGGCTGAGCTGCGGATGATCGAGTATGCCGACCAGAGGGCGCTGGAGATGCTGCGAGTGCGGTATCCCGAGATTCCGCTGGAGGCAGCGGCGGCGTTGCTGATCGAGGCGGAGGGAGATGATGTGGATGCGTGGGAGGCTCGGCTGGAGGAGGCGCGGGCGCTAATCGAGGCTTCGTGGTTCGCGGTGGGAGCCAAGGACCGGGAGAGGTTTCGCGGGTTTCGCCATTCCCTGCCGGAGTTGGTGATCGAGACGCTGCGGCGGCGTGGCTTTATGAACATGGGGACGGACTATGCTGTGCCGATCGCTCGAAATGGGGAGATGCTGGCCTATTACCGGGAGCGGCTAGAAGCGGAGCTACCGGGGCGGTATGTGATCTACGGGCATATCGGAGATGCGCATCTGCATGTCAACATGCTTCCTGCCTCGCAAGGGGATGCCGATGTCGCGACGGGGATGCTAAAGGAGTTTGCGACGCATGCAGTGAAGTTGGGTGGGACGGTGTCGGCGGAGCATGGGCTGGGGAAGCGGAAGGCTCCGCTGTTGGAGTTGCAGTACTCGCCGGAGGAGATAGGGGCGATGCGGCGGGTGAAGGAGCGGCTGGATCCGCTGGGGTTGCTGGGTCGGGGGACGTTGTTTGGTGGCGCGGTGGGAACGCTCTAGCTGATCTGTGGGATCTTCAGCCTGGTTATGGATTGGACTGTTGTGGGGTGGACGGATTCGTCTGAGCGGATGGGGGATTCTGCTGTGACTGCTTGGCCGCTGCGGCTTTCTCGGCGTCCGCAATGGCCTTTCTAAATCTGTCTACGGCGGGAACGTTGTGGGAGTGGAGGGCGTCGGGCGCGTCGTATCGCCAGCCGGGGGTACCGTCGAGGGGATTCGAGACGGTGCCTTCGTAGACGAGGAAGGAGTCTTCGGAGCCACCGATCTCTGCTTGAGGGCGTGAGGATATCGGCGGATAGGCGGGGCCGGTGGAGGTTTGGGGTGGAGTTCCACGTTGGGCTCCGAGGGAGATTCCGTCGTCGGTGGGGGTGATGCTTCCGGGGCGGCTGTTTTGGCGGGCGTCGGGTACGGTGACGTTCGTGAGTCTGCCACTTCCCTTGCGGATGACGATGATGAGGTCGGCTTGCGTGGTATCGAGGACGGGCAAGAAGCGGCCCCAGTTGGTTAAGGCGGCCTCGACGTCCTTCTGGGCTATCTGGTTGGCGCGTGGGTCTTCCAGGGAGACGCCGGCGGAGGGGTCGACGATGACGGCGACGGTGTGGGCGGTGAGGAAGTAGGAGCGGAGGGTGGGTTTGTCTTTGCTCTTACCGCCAGCCAGGGCGAACGAGACGAGGAGCAAGGTTGCAGCGAGAGCGGTGGAGAGATGTCGAAGCATGACGGACTCCCTGGACTTCGGGTCTAACTGTACTCCGATGCCTGTGTTAGCCGCCAGCTTCAGACGCCCTTTTTCATGGGCTCCCAGATGAACTTGTGGATCTGGAGGGAGAGACGGGCGTCGATGCCGTCGGCCATCATCCACTCGACGAGGGTGCGGGGGTCGAGGGTGGCGTTGTCGGTGGTGCGGAGGGGGCTGGGGGATTTGTTGAAGGCCGGGGAGAGGAGGACGCCGCCGGCTTTGGCGTTGAGGTCGTGCTCGAGGATGAAGGCGCGGGCGAAGTCGTAGTCGGCGCGGTGGGAGAGGACGAACTTTACCTCGTCGTTCTTGGTGAGGGCGGCGAGGTTCTCCATACGGAAGGAGTTGGCGGCGGAGCCTGCTCCGGGGCATTTGACGTCGACGATCTTGTGGACGGCCGGAGGGACGTCAGCGAGAGGGCGCTCGCCGGAGGTCTCGATCATTAGGGTGTAGCCGGAGTCGAGCAGGCGGCGCATGAGGGGGAGGAGTTTTTTCGCCTGGAGCATGGGTTCGCCGCCAGTGAACTCGACGAGACGGCAGGGAGCGAGAGCTTCGATCTGGGAGACGATCTCGTCCTCGGTGAAGGGTTTACCCCCGGAGAAGGTGTACTCGGAGTCGCACCAGGCGCAGCGCAGGTTACAGCCGGCGAGGCGGACGAAGATGCAAGGAAGACCGGCGAAGGAGGATTCGCCCTGGACCGATTTGTAGAGTTCGATTAAGTGCATGGGACCTAGAACTTTTGCGTTGCGATTAATTCAACGTTGGCCCGTCTGGCGGCCACGGTGAGTTTCTTGTCGAAGGTGGCCAGGGGAAGCTCCGTCGCGAGGGAGAGGTCGAGGTAACAAGCGTCGTACGCGGTCAGATCGTAGTCAGCCATCACGTTGAGAATGCGTTGGGATTGAAGAGGAATAAGTTCCGAAGCAGTCGCAATGCCTAATGCGTCGATTCTGGAGAGTGCTGTCGTCAGTTGGGTGCGGGTCATTCGGTTTGTCTTCAAAGCGAGACCGAGTATGTTCGCCATTTCAACGTGCCAAAAGACAGGAACCAGGAGAACGGCGTCCACTGAGAGCTTCAAGATGCGGAGGCTCTCTGGATTCTCTTCATCGGCGAAACACCAACTGAGAGCGACGGAGCTGTCGAGCACGAAACCCTTCGAAAAGCTCAATACTTATGCCCTTGATGAATGTACTCACGCCAGTCCATGTCGCCGCGTCCTGACGTGGCGGTATTTGTCTCCATGAATTGGATGAGATCGCCAATGGCCTGCTTGCGATGCGGGGCTTGTTCCATCTGATGGATGTGATCCTGCACAAGACGTTCGAGAAAAGCCGAGACAGTCAGGTCAGATTCTTCGGCCTGCTTGATCAGCGCTTCTCTATATTGATCGCTAATTTCTACCTGCATCCCGCACCTCCACCGATATAGTATACGGCGGCTATTCGTAGTAGCGGGCGAAGCTGGTGTCGGTCTCGTAGAGGGTGCAATCTTTGACGCGGACGCGGCCGGCGGTCATCTCGTGGAGCTGGACGCTGGTCTGCTCGTAGAAGTACTTCGCGAGGTTTTCGGCTGACGGGTTGATCTCGGAGACGAAGGGCTCCAGGTCGTTGATCATCTTGTGGTCGAGGTATTCGACGGTGGGGCGCATGACCTGTTTGAGGAGCTTGAAGTCGAGCAGCATGCCAGCTTCGTCTAGTTGTTCGCCGACAAGGGTGATGAAGACCTTGTAGTTATGGCCGTGGGGGTTCTCGCACTTGCCGCGGTAGTTGCGGAGGTAGTGGCCGGACGAGAAACCGGCTTCTACGGTGACTTCAAACATGATGCTTCGTTCCTTATCTGATTGCCTCGCTCATGGGATTTGATGGGAGCGGGCGACGGGCGGGTTCGCCCTATCGATTGTAACGTTTTGGGAGGGGAAAGGTTGAAGCGGGCTATTGTTTGCGTTTGGCGCGGCGAGCCTCCTCGGCGCGGCGCTCGGCCTGCTCGAAGAGGGAGGAGAGGATTCCGGCGAGCGCGACAACGAGAGAGAGGACGAAGAGGGCGAGGCCCATGGTGCGCCAGAGGGAGGCATCGCCGGGCGAGCCAGGCTGCTGGGCGATGTTGGTGTAGGCCACTCCGCAGGAGACCAAGGCGAAGAGCAGCAGAGAGGCGGCGAGAATGTAGAGGTTCCGTCCCATGGGGTTAAAGCTATTCTACTGGCCCCATCCGATGGCGGGCATCAGATGAAGACGACGCAGGAGGCGTTATTGACGGGATATTGGGCCGAAGTGGGCTTGAGATCGCCTTTTTGGGGGCTGCGGGCGAAGACGGTGAGCTGATTGCTAAACTGCTCGGCGACGAGGAAGTAGTTCCCTTCCGGAGAGATGTTGAACGCACGGGCCTCTTTCCCACCGAGGGGCTGCCGCTGCACGAGGGTGAGGTGGCCCTTGGGATCGATGGCGTAGACGAGCAGCTCCTCGGGAGCCTGGCGGTTGCAGCCGTAGAGAAAACGACCTGACTTATCGATGACGACCTCGCCCGCACGGTTGTTGGCGACGTCTCCACCCGGGGGGAGCGTGGGGGTGCTTTCGATCAGGGTGAGGGTGCCGGTGGTGGCGTTCCAACTGAGCTGGGTGAGGGTGGAGTCGAGCTCGTTGATGCTGTAGGCCCACTTGCCGTTGGGATGGAAGGCCAGATGACGCGGTCCGGAGCCGGGGGCGGCGGTGAAGTAGGGAGGATCGTTGGGGGTGAGTTCGGCGGTGGCAGGGTTGAGCTTGTAGACCATGATGCGGTCGGCGCCGAGGTCGTTGATGAGGACAAAGCGGTTATCGGGGGAGATGGCGACGCCGTGTGCGTGGGGAGAGCTCTGACGCGAGGCGTTAGGGCCGTGGCCGGAGAGCTGAAACTGGGAGACAGGCTCGGAGAGACGGCCATCGGAGGCGATCTTGACGGAGAGGACCTTGCCGGTGCCGTAGCTGGCGGTGATCAGACAGCGGCGAGTATGGTCCAAGGCAGTGTGGACCATGTCGAACTCGGGCACAGTGACGGTATTGACGAGATGGAGGTCGCCCGAAGGGTCTACCTGAAAGGCGCTGAGTGCTCCCACCTTGGGAGCGGATTGGTGGCCGGCGAAGAGGAAGCGTTTGCCGTCGATCGCGCCTGCGGCCAGGAAACCAGCAGAGTTAGCGGGTGCGGCGAGGCGGAAGTTGGAGAGGGTGCCGGTGGCGGGCTTCCAGGAGCCGGTGTAGATGCCTGCACCCTCACCCTTTGCGGTGGAACCGACGTACACGAGGGTCTCTGAGGCGGGGGTTGCGGCGCGAAGCTGGGCTGCGGCAAGGGTGGAGGCAGAGGTGGCAATAAAGGTGCGGCGAGTCCAGCGAAAGGGCATCTATTTCTCCGCCGTCCATGGTAGCGTATCGGACAGTGAAGTCGCTCGTAACCCCACAGAGTCAAGATAGATTCCGTGAATCTCAGAATTGGAACGATTTTGAGTCCCCGGACCGCTTATAGGCGATCTATCTCGCATCACATCAAGTAATGCCGACGACGGAAGACATGTCTAAAGAGATTTCGGAACATCCTCACTTGCTGCTTGCCGCAATCGTGGACTCCTGCGACGACGCAATTATGAGCAAGACTCTCAACGGCATTTTAACGAGTTGGAACAAGGCTGCCACTCGCATATTCGGCTACGAGGCGCACGAGATGATCGGGCAGTCGATCCTGCGCCTGATCCCGGCAGAGCTCCGAGACGAGGAGACCGGGATTTT
The DNA here is from genome assembly GCF_018449545.1 of Granulicella sp. dw_53. Classification (GTDB taxonomy): domain Bacteria; phylum Acidobacteriota; class Terriglobia; order Terriglobales; family Acidobacteriaceae; genus Edaphobacter. Next base: position 36,103 of record NZ_JAAVUR010000009.1, read on the forward strand.
AAGCCGGATCAAGATGGGCGAGAAGATCGATCACTACGAGACGGTCCGCCTCACAAAGAATGGCGACAGGCTGAATGTCTCGTTGACGGTCTCACCGATCCGGGACGATTCAGGGCGCATCATTGGAGCGTCCAAGATCGCTCGTGACATCTCCGAGCGCAGACGCAACGAGGAGGCGCGTTCCCGCCTCGCAGCGATCGTCGAATCCTCCGAAGATGCCATTACCAGCATGACCCTGGATGGGATCATCACCAGTTGGAATCGCTCCGCTTGCCGGATGTTCGGCTATCTGGCGGAGGAGATGATCGGTCAGTCGATCCTGCGACTCATCCCTGAAGATCTTCACGCGGAGGAGATGGAGATTCTGCAGCGGCTAAGAGCAGGCGAACGCATCGATCACTATGAGACGCGGAGGATGGGCAAGGATGGAGGGATGATCGAGGTGTCCCTGACGATATCCCCAATCCGAGACCGCGAGGGTACCGTGATTGGAAGCTCGAAGGTCGCCCACGACATCTCGGTTCGGAAGCAGATGGAGTTAGCACTCATCCAATCTGAAAAACTTGCCGCCACCGGCCGGATGGCCGCCACCATCGCGCATGAGATCAATAATCCCCTGGAATCGATCGTCAACCTAATCTTCCTTGCACGGATGGGGTGCGGAGAGGATAGCGAAGCGATGGACTATCTGCGAACCGCCGAGAAAGAGATCGAGAGAGTCTCGCATATCGCGCGCAGAACGCTTGGCTTCTACCGCGATACCGGAACTCCGGCGGAGATCTGTCTCCATGAGTTAGTCGACGACGTTCTTGCGGTCAACCAGTCGAAGATGACGAATCGAGGGATAACGGTCGAACGTCGTTTCGGTTACCGAATGCCCATCGTCGCCAGCAAAGGCGAGTTACTGCAGGTACTGTCGAACGTCATCGCGAACTCCATCGATGCCATGCCGAAGGGCGGTCCGCTCTGCATTCAGATCTTGGAGGGGCCCCTGGGGGTTCGGGTTGTGATTCGAGATCACGGGACAGGGATTAAACCGGAGAATGTTGCGCGGATCTTTGAGCCCTTCTTTACGACCAAGGGCAATCTTGGGACAGGGATTGGACTGTGGGTCGCGAAACAACTCGTGGGGAAGCGGGGAGGTCAGATTGAGGTGATCGGCGGCACAGACGCCGAAGACCCAGGCGCCACCGTGGTGATCGATCTTCCTCTTACTTCGCTGTAGAGCAGCAAAACACTAAGCAATTTGATGAGACGGCGATCAGGAGGCGAAGCAGACACGATTACGACCGTCTGTCTTTGCCTGGTAGAGTGCCTTGTCGGCTGCATCGAGCAGATGCCGCCGGTCTTCGCCTGCAACAGGATGGGCAGTGGCAACTCCACAGGAGACGGTCGCCGTAATCTCACGCTGCAGCGGAATCCGCGAGGCGTCGAGCGGAGGAAAGCCGGCGACCTCGACGAGTTTTCTAATGCGTTCCGCCACCTGCAATGCGGCAACTTGATGGGTTGACGGCAGAAGTAGAACAAACTCTTCTCCGCCGAAGCGAGCAGCAAAGTCTCCTGTCATGCGAAGCGCTTCGGTGATCAGGCGGGCGATACGCTTCAGAACTCTGTCGCCGCTGAGATGCCCATAGGTGTCGTTCATGTGCTTGAAGTGGTCGACGTCGACCATGACGATGGAGAATGCGGTTCCGTCCGCGACGGCTGTCTCCCATAGCTCCTCAAACCGGGAGTCGAAGAAGTGCCGGTTAGCGAGGCCGGTCAGTCCGTCGCTCTCGGCCATCTGCGACAGCTCCAGGTTGGCAACCTTAAGGTCCTGGATCAAGACATCCCCACGCAGGTAAAGCAGAAAGTTGAGACGCTCCTCGCGGTTTGCGCTGTAGTTGGCGAGCATGGTGACGCAGGTGGTGGCGAAGGTCAGACCAAAGCCGAACAACTTCTGGTCGTGAGTCAAAAAAGCATCTTGAAACAGGAACACAATATCGCCCAGCATGATGGCCATGGACGCGACCAACGCATATGGAAATTGCAACCGGATGGAAGTGTTCGCGAAGACGATCACGGCAACCAATGCGGTCTGGGCGTAAGCCGAGGCAACGATGTTCTGATTGGAGTCCAGATATAGCTGAGACAGCGCTGCGAAGGCAAGCATGCCGGCGAAGCTTGCCTCGCGAAATACTTTGCCGGGCTTTCGCAACATGCTGAAGTCGACCGCCAGGGCGATGGGCGTCATCACTCCGAGACGGACGATGACTGAGCGCCAGAAATGTTCAGGCCGGCCAAGGTAATCTGCGAGCAGAAAAGCGTCGAAGATGCAGATTGCGAGCAGCCCCTCCCACCAGAATCGTTTGCAACGGCGTGGAGAGATATTCGCTTCAAAGCGATCTTCCAGAGGCGCGGGGAAGACCAACCAGCGAGGGCTGAGGCCCGAGAGACGTTCTACTTCCGCGCCGACAAAATTAACCATGGAGGATCACGATCCAGACCACAAGCGAATCGAAGGACCTTTCCATCGATTCAGTACTGCACTTCTGGACATGAGAACTAGGATGCCTCAAGAGATGCTCGTGAAAGATTAGTACCACTATGGTGGCACTCTGGCGAGTTTTCTGTTAAGTAGGTGCTATGAAGGGCTTGCATAGCGAGAATGCTGGAGTTTTGACGGTTGGCGAAGCTGCCGGAAGAGCTGTGTAAAGCTAGTCCTATGCGAAATACCTGGTCGTTCTTCCCTTCCCTCGCCTTGATTGCGGCTGGCTTTTGTTCCTTTGGTGCTTACGCTCAGGTCGCCGGAGTGAAGCCAGTTATCGCCGTGATGCAGCCGAAGGTCGTAGTCGTTACTTACTTCGAAGTAGGGGAAGATACCGGCGACCGTCCGGGGGAGTTGCAGTTCTGGGTGGAGCGAGATCATCTGGACCGGAAGATTGAGGTGCCGGGGATGACGCGAGCTGTGCGGACAAATGCGGCAGGCACGGAGATTGCCGTGACGGTGGGGCCGGGCAATATCAAGCCAGGCGTGAACCTGATGGCGCTGGGAGCCGATCCGCGCTTCGATCTGCGGGAGAGTCATTGGCTGATCAATGGGATTGCAGGGATCTCACCGGCGGATGGAACGGTCGGCGCGGCGGTCTGGACGGACTTCGTGGTGAATGGGGATCTCGCGAAGGAGATCGATCCGCGCGAGACGCCGGTGACATGGTCGGATGGTTTTCTATCGCTGGATGCAACGATGCAGGGCGATACGAAGGGTGGCGCGGGCTGGGAGGATGACGTTCGCAGATGGAGTGGAGACGAAGCGCGCGCGAATCGAAGAGGGAATGTGATTCGCATGAACCTCGCGCTGATGCGTTGGGCCTATGAGATGACGAAGGAGATGGAGTTGCCTGAGGATGCCGCGATGAAGAGGCTTCGCATCCAATACAAGGATGCGGCTGGAACGAAGGACGGTCCGAAGGTCCAGATGGGAGCCAATATGGCGACGGAGATCTTCTGGCATGGAGCGAAGATGGATGCGTGGGCCCATCGCTGGATGGCGCTTGAGACGGACGGAGTGGCGAAGCTGGGAACTACGGCGATGAATGACTCAGGCACAATGCTGGCGCTGCAGGCTTTGACGAAGCAGGGGAAGGCGGACTGGAATAAGGCTCTGCTATTGCGGACGGCCAGTAACTTCGATATGCCTCCGGCTGGCGTCACAGCAGCAGAGAGCCTGGCGAGCGAGAAACATGGGAGCTATACCGCTTATATTCCGGCGTTGGAGTCAGCTTATGCGGTGGGGGAGCGGGTGGTTGGAGAGTGGATGAAATAGAGATTCCTCTTTTGTGCGATACACACGATTGTGAGATTCGTACACCTCGGCATCTGATTTTGATGCATTTGAGCAGCGTCTTGGACTTAGAGTCGTTCATCCATAGATCTATCGGGAACGCTACTCCGGCTTCGCGAAAAATTGTTCTACGTCGGCGATCTCCTGGGTGAGGCGGTAGGGCGGGAGCGAGTCGAGGAAGATGCGGCCATACCGTTGCCGCTGAATGCGGGGATCGAGCAGCATAAGGACCCCTCGGTCGTTGAGCGAGCGGATCAGGCGTCCGAAGCCTTGCTTCAATGTGATGACGGCGTTGGGAACCTGGTAGTCGAAGAAGGGCTTGCCACCCAGCGCTTCAATGGCCTCCATGCGCGCCTTGACGACTGGATCCGAAGGGACAGCGAAGGGCAAGCGGTCGATGATGACGCACGAAAGCTGCTCGCCCTGCACGTCGACTCCCTGCCAGAAGGAAGACGTTCCGAAGAGGACGGCGTTGGGGGTGTCGCGAAACTGCTGGAGCAGAACGTGACGCGGCGCAGTGCCATGTAGCAGCAGCGGATACGGCAGCTCGGCGAGGAGGCGGTCATGCACCTCACGCATCTGCTTGTAGCTGGTAAAGAGGCAGAAGGCGCGACCCTTGGTGATCTCGAGCAGACGGCGAATGCGTTCGGTGGCCTTGGTCTGGAAGTCGGGCTCGCGGGGATCGGGCATGTTCGGCGGCAGATAGAGCAGCGCCTGCTTCTGATAGTCGAAGTGAGAAGGGACGATCAGCTCGCGTGTGCCAAGGCTCAGACCCAGGCGTTTGCGGATGTGGTCGAAGCCCTTGGCGACGGTGAGGGTCGCAGAGGTGAGGACCACGGTGGCGTACTGATCGAAGAGCGTAGTGGAGAGGAGCTCCGAGACATCGATAGGAGTCGCCTGCAGATGGGTGTGGAAGGCGGCAGTGGACCGGGCAAGGTTGCGGACTCCACCAGCGGCGCGCCGTTCGACCCAGAAGACTGTGTTGGGATCGTCGGACTCGAGGAGAAACTTGAGATGGTGCTTGATGTCGGCGGTGCGTTTACGGAGCCCGGTCGACTCGTCGACGTTGCGCAGATGATCCAGCTCGCCCTCAAGCCGCTGGAGCGCGTTGAGGGCTCCGGTGTAGGTGTCGCCGGACTCTTCGAGGAAGGACTCGCGTTGGTCAAAAGGCATACGGCCCGGCATGGGCGGAGCGAAGGGATCATCTCCCGGCAGCGCGCTGAAGAAGAGGCGGCTTCTATCCTTGAGAGTGGCGCAGGCGCTGACGAGAGAGCTGGAGAGAGCATCCTTCGCCTTGAGCATGGTCTCGATATCGCGGGTGAGCTCGTCGATCCGTTGGGTTGAGAGGCCAATACCAAAGTAGTTGGAGGCGACCTCTTCAAGCTCATGTGCTTCGTCAAAGATGACGGCCGCGGCTTCGGGGAGGATGCCTGCGTCGGGAGCATTGGCCGCCTGCTGCTTGATGGAGAGGTCGGCGAAGAAGAGATGGTGGTTGACGATGACGATATCCGACTCCAGCGCCTTGCGCCGCATGGAGGTGATGAAGCAGTTCTCCCAGTCAGGACATGTCGTACCCAGACACGCCTCGGTCCGGGCGTCGAGCTTGGCCCAGAGCGGCGAGGTCTCCGGCAGCCGGTCGATCTCGGCGCGATCGCCGGTGATGGTGGTCTTCTCCCACTGCGCGATGTGGTGGAACTGATCGATCTCTTCCAGGCCGTTCAGCAGCGGATTGCCTCGCAGCGCGTACAGCTTGTGCTTGCAGAGATAGTTGCCGCGGCCCTTCATATAGCAGACCTTCAACGGGCCCAGAAGTGACTCTAGAAAAGGGATGTCCTTGAAGTAGAGCTGCTCTTGGAGATTCTTGGTGCCCGTAGAGATGATGACCCGCTGCTGGCGCTCGCGTGCCATACGCAGAGCGGGCAGCAGGTAGGCGAGGGTCTTTCCCGTCCCCGTTCCGGCCTCGACGATGAGATGGCGCTTGTCCTCGAAGGCCTTCTCGACCGCCTTGGCCATCTCGTACTGGCCGGGACGATGCTCGAAGGACAGACTGGATTTGGAGAGGATACCGCCCGGAGAAAAAAACTGGTGGAGCGTGGGCAAGCGATCAGGAAGCTGAGCCGCGGGAACGGGCGCGATTTGGATGGGCGAAGACACAGCGGCTGTGTCCATGATATTCGCGTTTCCTTCGATAGGGAGGAAGTCGAGAAATTTCCAATGGACGGGGCCAATCCTGCAGTTCGCGGGTCGAGCCGGCGATACTGTTGCTAGTTCTCTGAGGGTCTGTCGACGCTGTCGATGACGAGCACGGTCACTGGTCCCCTGCCCGGCTTCAGCTCGAGGCCAAGCTGTTCCCGGACGGCGACGAAGATCGAGGGAGCAGTCTCGGCCGACGGAGCGGGCTGCCCTGCATCTACAGGAGCGGTGGCGGCGATCTCATCGGGAGTCCATTCCAGATGCACATCGAAGAGGCCCTGGAGGCCAGTCTGGTCGATGACAGGTCTGTCCAATATCAATGAGAGCTGGCCGGTCAGGCTTTGAAAGCCCACTCCGGCCGCATCCGTCATGGTGACTCCGATCGCATTGCGGAAGCCGGAGCGGGTCCCGGTCCAAGTGTTGCAACGCAACTGGTCGGGATTTTGCGTGGGACGGTTCTTGGAGAGGTCGAACGGGACGCAGCTTCCTGGTTTGGTCGGCTGCATCTTTAGGCCGCCCTTAGCCAGGGTGAGATCGTAGACCGGAGCGTCTTTGGTCTCGCGATGGATCTTCAGCTTGAATCGATCTTCGAGCAGGGTCTGGAGCGTCAGCGGGAAGTTATCGCCAGCCATATCGTCCACCACCGCCGTGATGTCGTAGGTCTCCGAGTTGAGCCAGCCGGGCCCACCGACGATGCGATCGGCCTTCACCTTATAGGCGATGTACATCAGCTTCCGGACTGTCATGTTATGGGCTTCAAACCTGCTCGGGGTGATGTGGACGTTGCCCAGGTCTCCTCCGCCGGGAGCGCTTCGGTGAATCGCGGCGACTTCGACCTCCGGACGCGGCGGGGTAGCCTGTCCCTGTAGCGTGCTGGCGAAGCCCATAACAAGAGTCATCGCAGCCGCGACGAACCCATTTTTGAAGGCGAAGCCCGTAGATTTCTTCCCGCAAAGCTGCATTGTTTCGACTCGATTCGTTGTTGCCTGCAGAATAACAGCCGCGGAGGGTAGTCTTACAGAGACAGCCTTTCCGCAGGCTCAAGCAGCGGGAGAGAGTTAGGCACGAATATGGCGCAACGAGACGACAAGAAGAGATTAGGTAAAAAGCACCGGCAAGCGGCCACGCGGCCCAAAAAGGGACGAGCCCCGAAGAGCACGCCGACGACCGGCGCGGTAGACCCGCGCAAGCGGAAGATCCTCTCCACCAAGCGGGCAGAGGTCGATAAGGCAGCTCGGGTGACGAAGCAGTCCCCCGACCGCGAGAAGCGAAAGGCGATTCGCGGCGAGGGAGCCGTAAGTGGCACTCCGCGTAAGCTGGCGAAGCGCGCAGGCGCTCCCAAGACTCCGCCGGGGACGAAGCCTGCACCATCGCGTTCCGAGAGACCGGCGGATGGAATCGTCGGACGGCAGACGCCTCGTTCGTCCAACATGGATGGGCGCGAGGAGGATTGGCGCGATATCGAGCTGCTGGCATCGCAGATGGTCGTGGACACGCCGAGCATCGACCTGAGCAATCTGCCGCTGATCGCCGTCTGCGGGCGGCCCAACGTGGGCAAGAGCACGCTCTTCAACCGGCTGACGGGATCGCGGCGCTCCATCGTAGGCGATGAGCCTGGAATCACGCGGGACCGCATCTACGGTGAGATCGAGTGGATGGGACGCGATGCCCGCATCGTCGATACCGGCGGCGTGGTGCCGGACGACGAGGCGCTGATTCCGAGTGAGATCTTCCGGCAGGCGCAGGTTGCGCTGGAAGAGGCCGACTCCATCGTCATGGTGGTCGATGGACGAACGGAACTGGCCTCGCCGGACCTGGAGCTGGCACGGCTGCTGCTGCGCGGCGGAAAGCCTGTCTTCCTGGCCGTGAACAAGATGGACGCGGAGTCGATGAACTCCGCGGCGGAGAACTTCCGCCGCCTGGGTTTCCGTAACGTACTGCCGATCTCGGCCGAGCACGGAGTCGGCATCGGGGATCTGCTGGATGAGGTCTTCGAGTCGCTGCCGGAGCCGAAGGAGCCCGAGGAAGAGCCCGAAGCGGTGATGCTATCGACTGGCGATGAGATGGAAGAGGACGAGGATGGACCGGACTTCTCGCCCACGCTGGTTTCGGCGACTCCGCCAACTGGGCCGATTCGGCGGCTGCGCTCGCATGGTGAGTACGACCAGAAGGAGACCAAGGTCGCGATCATCGGACGTCCGAACGTCGGTAAGAGCACCTTGCTGAATGCACTAACGGGCAAGGAACGAGCCATCGTCTCGCCTATCGCCGGAACGACCCGCGACGCGGTCGATGAGGTTGTAGAGCGCGGAGGTCACAGCTTCCGGTTCGTCGATACAGCGGGAATCCGACGCAAGGGCAAGACCAAGCTCATGGCGGAGAAGCTCTCCGTGATCATGGCTCGGAAGCATCTTGAGGCTGCCGATGTCTCGTTGCTGATCATCGACGCGGGCGAAGGGATCGCTGCTCTGGATGCGAACATCGGTGGATATGCGCATGAGAGCGGACGCTCGGTGATCATCATCGTCAACAAGTGGGACCTGATGACGAAGGTTGGAGCGGATGGAATGCGGCTCTTCGACGGCAAACCGCCAGCGGACCAGAAGAGCTATGAGCAGGAGGTTCGGGACAAGCTCAAGTATCTGGAATATGCTCCGCTGCTGTTCATCTCGGCTGCCGATGGCAAGAATATCGAGTCGGTCTTCAAGAAGGTCGAGCTGGTCTCACGCGAGCGCAGGAAGCGCGTGACCACAGGACAGATGAACAAGTTCCTGGAGAAGGTCGACTTCCAGAAGGCCAGTGTTCCAATGAACAAGCGCGTGCGGATCTACTATATGACACAAGCTGCTGTTGCTCCTCCGACGTTTGTGCTCTTTACCGATAAGGATGTGAAGATGCATTTCTCGTTCGAGAGATTTTTGGGGAACCAGATTCGGGAGCACTTCGGGTTTATTGGAAGTCCCATCTGGTTCAAGATCAAGGCGCGGAATAAGAAGAAACAGGAGTAGCTTCGACTGCACTCTGCTCCAGCCATGCGTCCCACGCCGCGAGGGCGCGCTCGCACTGGAGCTTGTGACGCTCCTTCTTGTCGCGGATCTTTTTGCGAAGCTCCTCTTCAAGCGGTGGCAGCAGGTCGAAGGTGATGTTTGCCGGAGTGAACTTCTTGGTCTCGGCGTGGGTGATGTAGTGGGTCAGCGAGCCGTTGGCGGTGAGGCGGGGGGCGGGAGTTGGAGTGATCCCCTGGGCCAGTTGCGCGGCGTAGCGGCCTGCTAACAGGCCCGAGGCGATGGACTCGGTGTAGCCTTCGACGCCGGAGAGCTGGCCTGCGATCAGAACGTTGGGGTGAGCCTTGAGCTGCAGCGTCTCGGTGAGCAGCGAGGGCGCGTGGATGTAGGTGTTGCGGTGGATCTGGCCATAGCGGAGGAAGGTCGCCTTCTCCAGCCCGGGGATGAGGCGCAGCACGCGGGCCTGTTCGCCGTACTTGAGGTGGTTCTGGAAGCCGACGAGGTTGTAGGAGTCGGCGCGGAGGTTCTCCTGGCGAAGCTGGACGACGGCGTAGGGCCAGCGTCCGGTCTTGGGATCGGTCAGGCCGACGGGCTTCATGGGGCCGAAGCGGAGAGTGTCGCGGCCACGGCGGGCGGTCTCCTCGATGGGCAGGCAGCCCTCGAAGTATTGGAGCTTGTTGGCGGTGCCGTCGACGGGAAACTTCTCCCAGTCCTTGGACTCGACGTTCTCGGCGGTGGTCAGGGCGTCGAGGAAGGTCTCGTACTCCTCCTTGGTGAAGGGGCAGTTGATGTAGTCGGCTGAGCCTTTGTCGTAGCGGGCGGCGAAGTAGACCTTCTCCATGTCGATGGTGCTGGCGTCGACGATGGGCGAGATGGAGTCGTAGAAGGCCAGGTGATCGGCTCCGGTGAGGCGCTGAAGCTCTTTGGTCAGCGCGCTGCTGGTGAGCGGGCCGGAGGCGAGGATGGTCAGGGTATCGGGGTCTTCCTCGTCGAGCGTGATGACCTCTTCGCGGTGGACCTGGATGCGGGGTTCCGCGGCGATGCGGGCGGCTACGCGGGCGGAGAAGAGCTCGCGGTCGACGGCCAGGGCATGTCCGGCGGGAACGGCGGTGGCGTCGGCGTCGGCGAGCAGGAAGGAGTTGGCGCGGCGCATCTCCTGCTTGAGTAGCCAGGGAGCGGAGTTCTCGGACTCCGACTTGAGGGAGTTAGAGCAGACCAGTTCGGCGAAGTCGGCGGTCTGGTGGGCCTCGGTGGAGCGATGCGGACGCATCTCGTAGAGGTCGACTTCGCAGCCAGCCGCTGCGGCTTGTAAGGCCGCTTCGGGGCCGGCGAGGCCGCCTCCAATTACCTTGATCTTCTTTACCGCCATGCGACCCCCTCCCCCCTTTTTAGGGCAAAATCTTCGAATGAAAAGACTTTGCGTTGGACTTCTCCAGGCCATCGCCGTTACTTGAACGACCTTTCGCAAGTCATTCCATGCACGATACTTACGCGACACATCGCGCAGCAGACCGAACCTGAATTTGGTCTTGCCCCCTGTTTCTATTGTAACGGGTGCGTCAAGTACCTCGAGGGGAGCCATCCCTTTCACAGACCAGGGAGTTCCTGGATAGGATCAGCTATTTGCCTGGCTGTGCGGAGGAGCGGCAGTGGGGGCAGTGGGCGCGGTGTTCCGCATACCGGGCAAACTTGAAGTCCATTGCAATGCAGAGGCTGATGAGATCAGAACGGCTTCCCGTGTCATTGAGACAGCTCTCGAGGAATTCATGCGCGAGCGCAATGCTCTGATCGCAGGCAGGGATAGGGTCTTCTTTCGAGAGAACCAACGGAACGCTACGATCGATAGCCATCGTCCGAAGTGTAAGCCTTTATCTGTTACTTCGTGATTATTCAAGTTGTCAGGGAATGCGTGATTGCCAGTATTCTTGTCAGCCACCGACGGAGATGGTGCAAGTTGACGCTTTATTTGGGATAGTCAAGGCCTGAGACACGCATCGGCGAATCTCTCATCCACTGAAGGTCGTTCCTGGCGAAAGCCCATAGATAGGGGAAAAATCCCCATGTCGAAGATATTTGACGACGATCTATAATGAATGCTACATAGGTAGCTGCAGGAGACCTTCCTGCAGCGGAGATCCTGTGCGTTGTGGCTTCTCTGTTCCTGATTCTGATGCTATGCGGTTATGGAATTCATTTGGAGGAGGAGAGATGCAGCGAATATTTGAGCGCATACACGTTCGCGTGGCCTTGCGAGGCATCCTGACCACTCTTGTTGCGGCCTTGCTAGGAACGGCGTCGCTTTGGGCGTATCCGAAAAAGGGCGCCCCTGCTCCTCCTTTGGATACTCTGAAGCTGCTGCAAGCCCCCTTGGGAGCGAAAGCGGACTGGGCGAGCCTGAAGGGTAAGGTTGTGGTGCTGGAGTTCTGGGCCACCTGGTGTTCTCCTTGCGTGGCGAGCCTTCCGCATCTCAATCAGCTTGTGGAGTCGCTCGATCCGGCGAAGTTCCAGTTCCTCTCCATCGATGATGAGGACCTGAAGGCTGTACAAACCTTTTTAACCAAGAAGAAGATGTCGGGTTGGGCTGGCGTCGATGCTTCAGGCGGCGTCTTCACTCTGTATGGAGTCGAAGCAAGGCCGACGACCATCATCGTGGATCGAAACGGGAAGATTGCCGCGATCACGGATATTGAGTCGGTGAACGCCGACGATCTGCGGGCAGTGGCAGCAGGAAAAGACGTAGCCTTCAAACCGATGCTGGAGATCACCGAGACGAGCGCTCCCTCCCGCACGGACGCCGAGAACCCTTTGTTTGCCGTGTCTGTCAGCAAGGCTTTGCCCGATGCGAAGACGTCCATCGCCAAACATCCGCCAACCGGAACAGACTTGCTTGGAATGGACGCCGATAGCCTTATCACAGACGTACTCGACGTATTTGAGAGTCACTATGTGCTCAAAGACCCGCTGCCAGCAGGGCGCTACGATGTCCGCGTGAACTCTACTGGCGTGCCGCAGACCCTGAACGATGCGGTGGTCCGGCAGGCCGTCCTTGCCGCCTTGCATCTGCAGATCCAGCCGAAGACCCTGACGAGGCCAGCGTATATTCTCCGGGCCACCGATGCGAGTAAGAGGCTACTTAGTCCGTCGGCTTCGACCCATGGGGTGAAGCGAGGCTACTGGCACGGCAACTTTATTCTTATGAACGGAACGATGGACGATCTTGCCTATGTGTTGGCGACTGGGCTGGAGAACCCCGTACTGAACGAGACAGGCATCGACGGCGCCTATGATGCGAGGTTCAAAGTTGCCGGAGGAGACGTCGACAGCCTGAATGCCGTCCTCAAAGAGACCCTGGGGCTGGAGCTTGTTCCGGGCAACCAGGAGATGGCGATTACAGTGCTCGAAGTGAGCAAGCAATAGACGAGCAGGCCCGTCGCCATCCATGGCAGGAGGCGGACGGGATTCGCTGGAGACTTCTGGGCGATGAGCGGTACGAGCGTGTCGTCTGAAGACCGACCGCATAGTCTTGCGCACTCGCTCCAAACCCAACAAGGCGACCATTTAGGTCATTGGGTTTGTAGATTTCTCTTTGAGGAGACCCCTTCCACTGCGCGCCGTCCCATATAAAGATCTACCCGGTATTCCCGTTGCTCTAAAATGTTTGGAGAAGGAATCGCTGCGCATGCATTCACACGGTCGATCTTCCCGAGGCGAAGAGACCTGATCGGCACGCGCGATAGAAAGGTTGAGATGAGCACGGTCGTTTCGACTTTGACAGATACCGGTCTGGAAGTGATCAATCTCCGCAGTGACCCTGCGTTTGCGGAGAGGCAGTTGCACGTCCGCGATGTTGCAACGCAGCTCGAAGGGATGCAGCGGCTGGCGCGTGCCTTTGTCGAACGTCCCGAGACCGTCTTGCAAGAGCTGGTGAACGCTGCCGTCGCCCTGTGTGGTGCGGACAGCGCAGGCATCAGCATGGAGCAGGAGCAGAAGACTGACGAGCACTTCTACCAGTGGGTCGCGACGGCGGGCCAGTACTCGGGCTTTTTGAATGCGACGCTTCCGCGCTATCCGAGCGCGTGCGGCGTATGCCTGGAGCGCGGACAGCCGCAGCTCTTTCGGGTGTCGCAACGCTTCTTCGAGTTGATGGGTACGGAGGCTCCGACCGTAACGGACGGCATCCTGATCCCCTGGCAGGTGGAGGAGATGCGCGGCACGATCTGGATTATGGCGCATGGGAGGACGGAGGCGTTCGATGGGAACGACCTTCGCATGATAGAGGTGCTCGCCGACTTTGCAGCGATGGGCGTACGACAGCTAGGCCAACAGAAGCTGCTGATGCGGCAGGCCACGGCTGCAGCCGCAGCCGCGATGGCCAACGAGCTGGCACATAGCATCAACAATCCCCTGCAGAGCTTGACCAACGTGGTGTATCTCGCAGCCGAAGGCGGGAGCGGCGGTGACGCGCAGGCACTGGCCAAGGAGCTCTCCGGCGATCTTCAGCGGCTGTCTGTGCTGGTGAGCAAGTTGTTGGCCCTGCCGGCAGCGGCGTTACAGCCTAAGTAGACCGCTGTTCCGTCGCAGCCAAAGGAAACGCGCAGGTGCAATCGATGCAACCATGCGTGGCACACACACCGCAGCAACGCAGGAGCTGTTTGCGCAGGGCGGCGCGTGCCCGGTGAGCGCGGACGGCGGCGTTGCCGGGCGTAATTGCCTGCGAGTGGGCATAGTTGGAGAGCGTGACTTCGCCGAGATCGACCTCGCGTAGAAGAGACGCGTAAGCAGGGGTGAGCATATCGAGAGCATGCGCGATGCATTGACAGGCCGTGTCGTGCAGGAGCGGGTCGGGGTGAACTTCGGTCTCCAGCTCCTGAACCCAGCGCTCGAGGGCGGCTCCCTCGGAGGCGCGGCGGCGGTAGTGGTCGATGATGGCGTTGCGGAGGATGCGGTAGAACCACGCGACTGCGGAGTCGTTCTCACGCAACTGCCCGGCGGAGTCGAGGATACGCAGGAAGGCGCTCTGAAGGATGTCCTCCGCGGTGGCACGGTCGTTGACGCGCCGCTGGACGAAGCCGAGGAACTGCTGGCGGAGGTCGAGCAGCGAGTTGAGGACGATTTCAGACATGGGTTCAGGGGAGGCGGGCAGGAGCATCGCCTCTGCCCTCACTCCTTCGCTTGTTGGATGAGCTGGAGTGCGGTTTAGTCGCTGACCGGGAGGTTGCACTCCGGGCAGACACAGATCGGGCCACACTCGCAGGATGGTCCACAGGGGCAGATGCTCTTTTTCGTCGTTTGCATGTTCTTCTCCTTGAACGCCATGAGGTGCGTTCCATAGCGCTGACGCAGGAGCAGAGGGAACATTACACCTGCCGTTATTTTTTTGTGAAAAAGCTTAGGAGACCGTTATCCCGCCTGCTGAGCCAGGGTTTGGAGGGCTTCGCCGGAGAGACGCATGATGCGCCACTCGGTCTGGGTGGCGGCGCCGATGGACTCGTAGACGGCGATCGCAGAGGCGTTCCAGGCTAGGACGTCCCACTCCAGCCGGGGGCAGCCCTCCTCTACCGCGATGCGGGCGAGATGGGCCAGAAGGGCTTTGCCGATTCCCTGCCCTCGTTTGGCGGGGGTGACGTAGAGGTCCTCCAGCCGGATGCCGTGGTGTCCCAGCCATGTGGAGTAGCTGGTGAAGTAAAGCGCGAAGCCTGCGGGGGCGTCTTCGTGGTCGGCGATAACGCACTGGAAGCGCGGCGTGGGTCCAAAGCCATCGCGCAGGAGATCGGCTTCCGTGGCGACGACGGCGTCAGGCTCGCGCTCGTAGAGGGCGAGTTCGCGGATGAAGGTGAGGATCTGGGGGACGTCGTGCGGCGTGGCAGGGCGGATAGTCAGCATGGGTTAGCGGTTGGTGTCGATCGTCTTCGGCCGGCCAGAGAGCCACTTGTCGAGCGGAATGGTAAAGGCGAAGAGCTGGTGCTTGTCGGCGGCGTTGGCAGTCGGAGCGGTGTAGATCATCTTGATGTAGATCTGCGCGTCCTTGAGGGCGGGATCTTCGAGCGCCTTGATGTCGTAGAAGAGGTATCCAGCCAGTGTGCTGTGGGGTTGGACGACGGTGGTCTTGAAGCCGAAGTCGGCGTCGTCCTGGGTGACCTTCTTGTCGATGGGTGGGTGGTGGATCTTGATAGGCGTAAGCGGAATCTTGGTGCCCTGCGCGCTCTTGAAGGTGAACATGCGGCGGTTGATCTCTTCGAGGTCGGCGGCGGGGATCTTGTCGTTGTTGGCGGAGATGAACTGGAAGCGCGCGTCGTCGAGCGTGAGCGACTGGTCGCTGTCGTTGGTGATGATGATGCGGATGGGGATGAGGGAGTGAGCGACGTAGGGCAGGCGGAAGAAGTCGCACTGCTTCTGGTCGTCGCAGGGCTCGGCCGCGATGGTGACGTGCTCGTTGGGGTGGGCATCGAAGGCCGCGTACTCCGGCGCTGGCTTGGCGGGAGGGGCTTTTTTGTCGGCGGCCTGAGCGGTGGGAACGGAGGCTAGAGCGAGCGCGGCGAGTACGAGCAGGCGCGCAGAGTCGGGAAGCGTGGGGGTCCTACGATACGCGTTCATGCAGGGTTGATTATCATCCTCGATATGACGATGGTAAACCGCAGGAAGGTAGCAGGTTGATGGCGGTGTACAGCCTGCTGCTATTTCTGACACTGGTAGTAGGCGCTCCGTACTGGCTGGTGCGGATGATGACCAGCGGAAGATACCGCGCCGGGCTCGCGGAGCGGCTGGGGCGCACTCCGGAGCGGGTGACGGTAGCGGGGAGCCAAGCTGCGGAGCAGGGGCGCGGGCTGGTTTGGGTGCATGCGGTGAGTGTGGGCGAGGTTCTGGCGGCGACTGCGTTGGTGAAGGCGCTGCAGCAAGCCGGACTGGCGGTGGCGGTATCGACGACCACACAGGCGGGGCAGGCTCTGGCGCGGAAGCGCTTTCCGGAGTGCGCGGTTTTCTACATGCCGCTGGACTTTGCGGTGCTGGTGAGGCGGTATCTGCGGGCGCTGAGGCCGAAGCTCGTGGTAACGATGGAGAGCGAGCTCTGGCCGAACATGATTCGGGAGTGCAAGCGCGCCGGGATTCCGCTGGCGGTCGTGAATGCGCGGGTGAGCGATCGGTCCTTTCCTCGCTATATGCGTCTGCGGCGGGTTTGGGGACCGCGTCTGCGGGAGGTGACGGTGTTCCTGGCGCAGAGCGAGGAGACTGCGGCGAGGCTGCTCCGGATGGGCGTCGCGGCGGAGCGGGTGCGTGTGACGGGAAACCTGAAGTACGACGTGCGGGCTCCGCAGGAGAACCGTATGGCAGACGCGATCCGGAAGATGGCCGCAGGACGTCCGGTGCTGGTGGCGGGCAGTACGCTTGGCCGCACGAAGGACGATGCGCTCAGTGAGGATGAGATCGTCCTTCAGGCATGGCAGGGAGCGCCGCGGCAGGAACTCGACGTGATGCTGGTGCTCGCCCCGCGCCATACGGACCGGTTTGCGGAGGTTGAGAGTGTGTTGGGAAAGTTTTGCTATAGGAAGGCGAGTAATCTGACGGGTAATATCCCGTCGAACCGTATTGCCGATACAGAGAGCATCCCACCTGCTTCCTTGGTCGAGATCGTCTTGCTGGATACCATCGGAGATCTGGCGGCGGTCTATGGAGTGGCCGACGTGGCGTTCGTGGGCGGCAGTCTGGTAGCCAAGGGAGGCCATAATCCTCTGGAGCCCGCGCAGTTTGGAGTTCCGGTGGTGATGGGGGAGTCGTATGCGAACTTCCGCGAGATCGTCGGGGCGATGCAGGAGGCTGAGGCGATACGGATTGTGGAGCGAAGCGGCTTGGCTGATGTCTTGATGGAGCTGCTGTGCGACCGCGAGGGCGCTGCGGCGATGGGAGGACGTGGACGAGTGGTATTCGAGGCACAGGCGGGGGCTACGGAACGGACGGTCGATGTGCTGCTGGATCTGGTCGGAGCGAAGCGGTGAACGCCGCCAGGAAGAGGGCGAGGAGGCCGTGGCTGTGGCCGCTGGTCCCGGTCTATGGGGCGGTGACGAGGCTACGCCGCGAGCTTTCTGGCTGGGGACTGACGCGCCGGCACTGGCTGGAGGCTCCGGTGATCAGCATTGGAAGCTGTTCCGCCGGAGGCGCTGGCAAGACTCCAGTGGTGTTGCTGCTGGCGCAGAGCCTTGCGCGGCGGGGCTACGAGGTGCGAGTTCTGACGCGCGGGTATGGGCGGCTGTCGAACGGAGTGGAGAGAGTGAACCCCGAGGGCGATGCCGCCTGGTACGGCGACGAGCCGATGCTGCTGGCGCGGCGGTCCGGGGCTCCCGTCTTCGTGGGCGCGAACCGGTACGAGGCGGGGCTGCTGGCGGAGAACGACGTCGACGAGAACCGGATCGCGGTGCATCTGTTGGACGACGGCTTCCAGCACTGGCGGTTGGGACGCGACATCGATGTGGTGCTGCTGACCCGGGAGGACATGGAGGACACGCTGTTACCGGCGGGGAACCTCCGTGAGTCGCTGGCCGCGCTGCGGGATGCGGATGTGATCGTGCTGCGTGAGGAGGAGCTGGCTTCGACCGAAGGCTTGGTTGAGAGCCTGAGACGAGGAGAACGGGCTCCGCTGGTATGGGTGGTGCGGCGGGGGCTCACGCTTCTGCAGGACGGGGGTACGAGAGACACAGCCGCAAGAAAGGTCGAGCGTCCCGTAGCGTTCTGCGGAATTGCCCGCCCCGAAGGTTTCGCAGCGATGTTGGCCGCATGCGGGGTGGTCGCGGCAACGAGTGTGGTCTTCGCGGACCATCATCCCTACGCCGATGCGGATATGTCCCGGCTGATCGAGGCCGCGACAGAGAGTGGAGCGGACGGCTTCGTTACGACGGAGAAGGATGCCGTGAAGTTGACCGATGCGATGCGCGCTCGTCTCGAGACGATAGGACTTGTGATCACCGCGAGGCTGGAGTTGGAGCTGCTCGACGAGCGAGCGGCCATGGACAGGATGATCGCCAGGGTGAGGGCGATGGAGCGGCGGCGAGGACGGAAGGTCTGGCGCTGAAACTTAATTAACCTGGCGATAAAGAAAAATAGCTTGGCAATAAAGGGGGATAACCCAGCCGCAAAGGTGGGTCCTCTGGCGTGAGAAGATTGTTACTTGGTCGATGGAGCGTATTTTGGTGGCGGTAAATGAACAAACCTTCCGTGTGTTGATTGTGCGTACGGGGGCGATGGGCGATGTGTTGCATGCGATGCCGGCGGTGGCGGCGTTGCGCAAGTTGCATCCTGAGTGGGAGATCGCCTGGGCGATCGAACCGCAGTGGAGCGAGCTGCTGGAGGTAGCCGGAGAGTCGACCGGGAGCTTTCGCAGCCCGAAGATGCCGTTGGTGGATCGATGGCACGGAGTTCGCACGCGGGAGTGGAAGCGGCGTCCTGTCTCGGGAGCGACGTTCGCGGATGTGATGTCGCTGCGGCGGAATCTGCGGGCGGGACGGTTCGACCTGTGCGTGGACATGCAGGGGCTGATCCGTTCGGCGGTGGTAGGGCGTATGGCGGGAGCGGGACAGTTTGTGGGACGTGAGGAGCCGCGGGAGCGTCTGGCGCGGATGTTCTACGAGCAGCGGGTCCCAGTTACGGCAGCCCATGTGGTCGAGCAGGGGTGCGAGTTGCTGGGCAGCGCCGTCGGCGAGGCGCTGCGGCCCACATCGGTAGCGCTGCCGGTCGACGACGCCGCAGAGACTTGGTGCGATGAGTTGCTGTCTCGGGCAGCCCCCGATGGGCGCTTCGTAGTGATCGCCCCGACGGCTGGATGGGGCGCAAAGGAGTGGCCGGTGGAGCGCTACGGCGCTCTGGCTGCCGCCTTGGGACGTGCCGGATATGCCGTCCTGGTCAACGCCTCCGCCCCGGAGAACGCCACCGTAGATGCTCTCGTAAGATCGAGTAAGGGCTCCGCCGTAGCGATTCCCTCCTCCATTGGTCAGATGATCGCTTTGATGCGCCGCGCAAGTCTTGTGATTGCAGGAGATACGGGACCGCTGCACCTGGCTGCGGTGGTCGAGCGGCCCGTTGTGGCGATCTTCGGCCCCACCGATCCGGCGCGAACCGGACCCTATGGGGTTGGGACGATGATTCCGGGACGGGTCCTGCGCGATCCCTCTAGCGTCACCGACCACACCCGGCGCACGCCTCCCGACCAGGGACTGCTGAAGATCGAGGTGGATGAGGTGCTCGATGCCTGTCTCGCGGTGCTCAAGCAGGATCTGGGAGAGACTGGATGGGTTGGCAAGGATGAGGTGCAGCGTTGAGTGAACGAACGCGGTGGCAGAAGATCGCCCGTAGGATCCGTGTGCCGCTGGGATTTGTCTTCGCGGCGGTGTTTTTATGGCTCGCCCGGCCCACCTGGCAGACGATGCTGGCCAGTCTGCTGTTGGTAGCTCCGGGAGTCTGGCTGCGAGGCTACGCGGCTGGCTATGTACGGAAGAATACAGAGCTAACCCGGACCGGACCCTACGCGCACACCCGAAATCCTCTCTACATGGGAAGCATGCTGATCGCCTTTGGATTTGCCGGCGCGGCAGGAAGCTGGGTGATCCTGATCACCCTGGCCGCCCTCTTCGCGGCGATCTATTGGCCGACCATCCGGGGCGAGGAAACCTATCTCCGTGAGCAATTTGCGGGATTTGACGCCTACGCGAGGGCCGTCCCCCGGCTCTTCCCACGCTGGTCCCCGGCGGCCACGGATGACGTCGCCGGAGCCTTCTCGTCCAAACTCTATCTGCACCACCGGGAGTACAACGCCGGGGTTGGGGCAGCCGCAATCTACGCCGCCTTGGCGATCAAGCTGGTCCTCCAGCAGCGTGGCATCATTCCCACCGTTTAGCCGAAGTCGGGTCAAGGGATTAGGATGAGAGGGCTGGAGTTGTCACGACTTCTAAAAACCAGATCGACGCGAGTGATGCCCTTTGCTGAAGCGTAAGACTGTAATTTTGGCCGCTGCCCTGGCAGTTTCGCTGGCCGCCCACGGTACAAGATCGATATCCGCCCAAATCCTCGGACTGGGCGCGAAGAATCCGGCCCCGCCGGTAGAGATCCCAACGCTCCAGCCCCCCATGCCGGGATACGTCTTCCCCCAGAAACAGACCCTAAACTTCACGGTCGATTGGCGCGTCTTCACCGCAGGTACGGCGGTCTTCCACCTGGAGCAGGTAGGCCCCGTCCAGAAGATCACCGCGACGGCCGACTCCGTGGGGACCATCACGATGCTCTTCCCGGTGGTCGACACCTTCCAGTCCTCCTTCGACACCAGGACCGGCTGCTCCATCGGATTCAGCAAGCAACTACAAGAGGGGCGGCGCAAAGTGACCGGCGACCTCAGCTTCGACTACCCCGCCGGCAAACAGAATCAGACTGAAAAGAACCTCGTCAAAGGCACACAGAAGACCCTCCAGGCCTCCATCCCTGCCTGCGTGACGGACTCCCTCTCGGCGATCTTCTACGCAGCCTCGCAGCCGATGGTCCTCGGACAGCCGATCCGTTTCCCCCTCGCCGATGCCATGCGCACGGTGACCGTCACCATGAAGGTCGAAGCCAAAGAAGAGATCAAGACCCCCGCCGGCACCTTCCAGACCATCCGCGTCCAGCCCACCGCGGATGAAGGTATCGTAAAAAATCGCGGCAACATCTGGATCTGGTACACCGACGACGCCCGCCACATGCCGGTGCAGATCCGTGCACGGCTCTTCTTCGGAACCATCACCTTCCACCTGCAATCGTACGAGGCCAAGTAAAGATGCTGTTCTCCTTTGAAGGAGACGCAGAGCCGACGCCGCCCGAGGGCCTGGTGACGGTGGGGCGCTTTCAGGATCCCGTAGAAGCCCAGATGGCGCGGGGAATGCTCGAAGCAGCCGGAGTGGAGACGTTCATGGTGGGGGAGAATGTAAATCAGCTTATGCCCTCGACCTTCCGCGTTCGTCTACAGGTGCGGTTGGAGGACGAGGACGGCGCACTGGAGCTCCTATTTTCCTCGAACGGAGGACCACGATGAAATCGAAGCCGAAGGCCGTAGTCTGCCTCTCCGGTGGCATGGACTCCTGCGTCTGCACGGCGCTGGCGGCGCGGGACTACGAGGTCTACGCCATTCACTTCAGCTACGGCCAGCGAACCGAGGCCCGCGAGCTCAAGTCCGCCCAGGGGATCGCGCGCGAGGTCGGCGTACGCGAGCTGATGGCATTGAAGATGGACCTCTTCCGGCGCATCGGCGGCTCCGCCCTGACCGACGCCTCTATCGCCGTTCCCGACGCCCCAGCCGAGGAGGCCGCCATCGGGAACGAGGTCCCGGTCACCTATGTTCCCTTCCGAAACGCGCACTTCCTCTCCGCGGCGGTAAGCTGGGCGGAGGTCCTCGGGGCGAAGACAGTGGTCATTGGAGCGGTGGAACAGGACAGCTCCGGCTACCCCGACTGCCGGCCAGCGTACTATGAAGCATTCAACGAACTGGTCAAGCAAGGCACCAAAGATGGCGATATTCGAATCGAGACCCCGCTGATCGCGATGCGGAAGAGCGAAATCGTCCGGCTGGGAGTTGAATTGGGTGCACCGTTCCATGTAAGTTGGTCATGCTATTCCGGTGAAACGGAGGCCTGCGGAGTGTGCGAGAGCTGCGTCCTTCGATTGCGCGCATTCCGTGAGGCTGGAGCAGTCGATCCGATACCGTATGCGGTTCGGTAAGGTGGGTTCGGCATCCTAGGATTTTAGTTGGAGCCAGATTTTGAGACGTAGCCGTCCGGCACAGATTTCGGACGGAGCTTGCAGCGAATGCTATCGTCGCCGAACCACAGGGCGCGAAGGAAGAAAGAGAGAGACTAGCGATGAGACATTTTGAGCAGACGATGAAGCAAGGCAAAAAGGGTGGCATGCTGGCAGCGGTGCTCCTGGCTGGGATTGCGATGCTTTCTCCGAACCGTGTAATGGCGCAGCCCGCGCCGGCCAGCGTCCACGGTCACGTAGTGAACGCGGCAGGACAACCGGTCGCCAAGGGCGAGGTTAGGCTCACCACCGATCGCAGCTCCGATGCCAAGACCCGGAAGTACGCCTACACCTTCCCCCTGGACGCAAGCGGTAACTTCGCCGGCAAGGGCATCACCCCCGGCGACTACGTCGCAATTGTCTTCCAGGACGACAAGAGCCTCGACTTCATCGAGAACCTCGTACTGGCGGCAGGCGACGACAAGACCGCCAACTTCGACATGACCCGCAAGGAGTACCTCGACAAGATGACTCCCGAGGAGAAGAAGGCCCTCGAAGAGTTCAAGAAGCAGAACGCCGAAGCCGTCGCGGCCAACTCCAAGATCGCCAACCTGAACACTCTTCTGCTCCAGGCGCGAACCGACAACAAGGCGGGTAACTACGCCGCGTCGATCGCCGCCATGCAGCAAGCCACCACCGCCAAGCCCGACGAAGCCATCCTCTGGATCACCTTGGGCGACGCGCAGCTTGGCTCAGCCGATCAGGACGCCAAGGCAGCCAAGGCCGCTGGCAAGTCTCCCAGCGACCCTACAATCGTGGCGAAGTACACCGATGCGGCGACCTCCTATAAAAAGGGCGTCGATCTGAACGCAGCCTCCAAGAAGCCCAGCCCCGATACCGCGGCCACCGCCTACAACCAGATGGGAACCGCCTACGGCAAGATCGGCGATATCAAAAACTCGTCCGATGCCTACGACAACGCCGCCAAGGCCCAGCCCGCACAGGCTGGCATGTATCTCTTCAACGAGGCAGCGACCTTCTACAACGCAGGCAAGATGGACGACGCCGCAACCGCGGCGGACAAGGCGATCGCAGCCGATCCGAAGCGCGCCGATGCGTACTACATCAAGGGACAGGCGCTGATCCCCAAGGCGACCGTCGACCCGAAGACACAGAAGATCGTGGCTCCTCCGGGTTGCGTCGAAGCGTATCAGACCTACCTTGAGCTGGCTCCGGAGGGTTCGCACGCAGAGGACGTCAAGGGCATCCTGACGGGCATCGGCGAGCAGATCAAGTCCACCTACAAGGCCGCACCTGCAAAGAAGAAGTAACAACAAATGAGGAAAAAGGCCCCGGGCTGGCATGCTCGGGGCCTTTTCCTTTGGGAGACGGAGGTTCAAAGATGGGGCAGGCTCCGACGACAGTGATGGACTTCGACACAGCGCTCGCAACGGTGCTGGAGCACGCCAGCCATGTGAAACTGCCTGCCGTGGAACGGGTCACGCTCGAGTCCAGCCGGGGACGCGTCCTCGCCGAGGAGGTTCGCGCCGACCGCGAACAGCCGCCCTTCGACCGCTCCACCCGCGACGGCTTTGCAGTCCGCGCCGCGGATATGACAGGCCAAGCACCCCTGCGGATCGTCGGGCAGGTTCGAGCCGGCGAGCAGTGGCGCGGCGGCCCCATGGAATCCGGCTGCGCGATCGAGATCATGACCGGAGCCCCCGTCCCCGCAGGCGCGGACGCCGTAGTCATGGTGGAGCACGTAGAGCGGGCAAATGACGCTATCCAGCGAATCTCCGGACGCACCCTGCGCGCAGGTGAGAACATAGTGCCTCACGGCGCGGAGGCTCATGCAGGAGACTTGGTCCTCTCCCCCGGAACCCCGATGCACGCGGCGGAGATCGCTCTCGCAGCTTCCTGCGGCTACGCGGAGCTGGCGGTCTTCGCCCGTCCCATGGTCTCGGTGGTGGCGACCGGAGACGAGCTGGTCGAGGTCAGCGAGCTCCCCGAGCCCTGGCAGATTCGCAACTCCAACGGCTACGCCCTCAGGGCGCTGGTCGAAGAGGCCGGAGGATTCGGTGGCCGTCTAAAAGTGGCGCGGGATCTCCGCGAGGAGGTCTGGGAGCGTGTGGCGCAAGGCCGCATGTGGAATCTGATGGTCTTCTCCGGCGGAGTCTCGATGGGCGAGTACGACCTGGTCGAAGAGGTCCTGGAAGACTTCGGCGCGGAGTTCTTCTTCACCGGAGTGAAGATGCAGCCCGGCAGACCCGTTGTCTTCGGCAGACTTCCCGAGCGCCTGACCGGCAACGGCGCAGGCCCGGAGTGCTACTTCTTCGGACTCCCCGGCAACCCCGTCTCCACGCAGGTGACCTTCCACTGCTTCGTCGAGCCGCTGCTTCGCGCAATGTGCGGAGCAGGCGTATCCGGGCCGCGCTTCGTGCAGGCGACCCTCGCGGAGGACGTCGCGGGAAGGCCGGAGCTGACGCGTGTGCTCCCTGCCCTGCTCCGCTACGACCGCCTACGGCCCGAGGTAAAGATCGTCGGATGGCAGGGTTCAGGCGACCTCGGAGCAAACGCCCGCGCAAACTGCTATGCCGTCCTTCCTCCGGACCGCGAGCGGTTTGCAGGAGGAGATATTATTACGGTGCTGTTGCGGTAATCATCGGCGGAACGTGCGAGGGCTATCGATGGACAACCCCCAAAAGAAGGTATGGCTTGGGATATTAGGTGGCAGCATCTTCACGATAGGAGCAGGATTGACCCTGCTCTGGACTCTGTTACTCCTCTTGAAGATTCACCCCGTGTTTGTTTTGGTTAATATTCACTGGTTGGCGGTTGTCTTGCCTCTGCCCTTTGCGTTGACGCTCGTGACGATAGGTGCCATCATCACGCGGGATGCACTGCGGCAACAGGTGCGATAGGCTTGGGGCATGGAAAGAGATGATCCAGAGAGCGTGTACTCCTCCGAGCTGATACGGGACGATGCGCCCGAGACACTCGGCGAGTTCGAGCGGCGGTCTCACTTCGCGCCCGAGCTGCTCCCAGTCCTGCCAGTGGAGCGCCTCTCGCACTACGACGAGGCTGGCGAAGCCCACATGGTCGACGTAAGCGACAAGCCCGCAACCCACCGGGAAGCCGTCGCGGCAGCCTTCGTAGAGCTATCCCACGCAGTGCTCCTCGCCCTTCCGCAGAACCCGAAAGGCAATCCGCTGGAGGTCGCCCGCTTCGCCGGAATCCAGGCAGCCAAGAAGACCTCAGACCTGATTCCGATGTGCCACCCGCTGGCGCTCAGCTTCGTCGACGTGCAGGCGACGGTGGTGGAAGGCGGCATCGCCATTGAAGCAACGGCAGCCACCGTGGCAGGAACCGGGGTCGAGATGGAAGCCATGGTAGCCGCCTCCGTAGCCGCCCTCACCGTCTACGACATGACCAAGGCCCTCGACAAAGGAATCCGCATCCGCGAGGTGGTCCTGCTGCGAAAGAGCGGCGGCAAGAGCGGCGAGTACCGGCGCTAGAACTCAAGAACCAGGATTTGTTCGTTCCTCACGCCGTACACATAGTGTTCTTGTCTTGCGCCGTCATTCTGAGCGAAGCGAAGAACCCCTGTATTGGTTTTTGCCTTTGTTTTGTCTGCTCTTAGCTTGCAACCGAACCAAATCTTCCCAAAACACCAGCAAAAACGCATGTCAAGCCCCAAAACCACTTAACTCATTGAAAACGAAGCAAATAAAAGTGGCACTCTAGTTTTGGTCCATCCCATAAAATAGAACTAGAAGTAAAAAACATAGGCCCGGCCACCCGCCGGGCCTTCGCTTTTTAACCAGAAACCAACAAAAAGGAGAACAAAACTACCGTAACTCAAGCCGGCTCACGTATTTGGACACAAGCGATTTGGAATCAACAATTTGGAGCGACTGAGTCCCCGCTACTGAAGCAGTGCCAACACTTACACCCAAATACCCCCCGGGGGGGTAGGACGACATACTCAGGCAAGAGCTGCACGCCGGGTGGAGAAGACAAACCAGGCCGTGCCGCAGGAAAGGTAGGCGAGGTAGAAGTAAGGCAGCCAGTTGTAGGGACTGGGAGGCACCGGGTACAGCGTGCCCGCCAGAGCCAGCAGCATGGCCAGGGTAGCGACGATGGAGAGCAGCAGGGTCCCGCCAGGAAGGTGGTGATCACGCCGAAGGAAGACAGGCAGCGCGACCGCGGCGAGACCATAAGCCGTGAGGAAGCCATAGACGGCGAGCGAGCCGAGCCATCCATAGATCTCGGTTCCAGGAACGCCACGCGCGGCAAGCCCTGCAACCGGCAGCAGCGTAAGCAGGCCAACGGCGACGACGGCGAGGCCAGGAGTAGCGTTCGTCGCGTGCGTCGTGCCTAGAAGTTTGTGCGTAAGGCCGTTCTGCGCCATGCGTAGCAGAACGCGGGCAGCAGCAGTCGTACAGGCCAGCGTGCAGGCGAACATGCTGACCATCGCCCCGAAGTCGATCAGCGGACCGAGGAACGGAACTCCCGCAAGAGTCGAGAGGACACGCAGCGGCGCGTTGCTCTCGCCGAGGTTCTGATGCGCCGCATCCATGCCGAGGGTCTCAAGGTAAGCACAGAGGATGAAGAAGAGACCGGCGAAGAGCGCGCTCTGAATCACCGCCCGGGGAATGGTGCGCAGCGGATTGACCGCCTCGGCGCCAAGGGTGGTCGCACTCTCGAAGCCGGCGAAGCTGAAGATCGCAAGCACCACGGCAAGGCGAACGCCCGACGAGCTGACACCTTGCAGATGCAACTGCGCGTGATCGATGTGAAGCCCGTTCTTCCAAAGCAACAGCGCGAGCACGACGGAGATGAAGAGGATCGACGTAGCTTCGATCCAGAGCATCACGCGTGCAGACACTTGGACGTCGCGGTAGGCGATGGCCGTCGCGCCTCCAACGCACAGGAGAGCGAGCAGCACAGAAGAAACGGATCTGCCCAGGAGAGAAAGAGCGAAGACGTTTCCGTAATTGATGAACCCTCCGGCGACCGAAGCTCCCGTCGCGATGTACGCCAGCAGCAAGGCCCATCCTGTGACGACGCCAAAGACCGGCGGCAGCCCCGTAGCAACGTAGGTGTAGAGAGATCCGGAGCAAGCGGAGTAACGTGCGAAGCGGCTGAGGGTAAGAGCCATCAGCAGCATGGCCGCAGAGGCCAGCAGATACGCGAGCCACGTTCCATTCCCCGCGAGAGCGAAGACCAGCGGGATGGTCATCGTCGGAGAGCATGTAGGAGCGATGGTGGAGATCGATTGCGCCAGCGTCTCCATGGGACTGAGCGCATCGGAGCGCAGGCCGGAAGGGGTGAGGACCAAAGCTTCGGCGACTGCGGCGAGAGCAGGCTCCATCGAGTGAGTCTCCTGAAGTAACAGGGTGGAGAGGCTGGTGCTGCAGCTCTGAAGCAACGCGGGTCAGAGAGTGCAGAAGTTTAGGTTGCGATACAGGTGAAGTTGGTTTGAGCATAGCCGAAGTTTGAGACACGTAAGCACTCTGAGTCGCAAAAGATTATTGTGCGATTTGGAGCAACCTATGCAACGCTTCAATCCCCGGTTGAACTCCTATAGATGGAGGCAAAACCATGGCAACCAAGAAGAGTGCAGCAAAGAAGTCGGCAAGCAAGAAAGCTCCAGCGAAGAAAGCGGTAAAGAAGACCGCAAAAAAGGCAGTAAAAAAAGCAGTAAAGAAAGCAACAAAGAAGGCCACGAAGAAAGCAGCCAAGAAGAGCAGCGGACGAAGGTACAGCCCCGCGGCAGGCAAGAGCGTCGAGCGCGAGATGAAGGCCATGAAGAAAGGCCAGTTGAAGAGCGGTCGAAGCGGCAGGAAGGTTACCAACCCGAAGCAGGCCATCGCCATCGGACTCTCCGAAGCGCGCAAGGCAGGCAAAAAGGTTCCACGACCGAAGAAGTAAACGCAGTTCCCACTCACTCGTCGCAGGTTCGATATGCTGGTTGAGCGTCTTCACGCCAACGAATTGGAGAGCCTGTGACAAGTGAATCTGAATTGCAGCGCTATGCTGCCATGCTGCAGGTCGCGCTCGAAGAGGCTCGAACCGGACGCGCCGAGGGAGGAATTCCCATCGGTGCGGCGATGTTCGACGCCGAGGGAAAGCTCCTAGCCTCAGGCCGCAATCGCAGAGTGCAGCAGAGCGACCCATCCGTGCACGGAGAGACAGACGCATTCCGCCGCGCAGGCCGCCAACGCCACTACAAAGGCATCACCATGGTGACTACGCTCGCGCCCTGCTGGTACTGCAGCGGCTTGGTGCGCCAGTTTGGAATCCGAACGGTAGTCGTGGGAGAGAGCCGCACCTTCGCCGGCGGAATCGAGTGGCTGCGCGATTTGGGAGTGAAGGTGATTAACTTAGATTCTGTCGAATGCAGAGTGTTGTTGGAGGGATATATCGCAGAACACCCGGAGATCTGGAACGAAGATATCTGCGAAGAATAGTCCCGAAGATCAACTTCTTCGCGCACGCATCCGCAAGAGGATCACCACAACGATCGCCAGAACAACCCCGAGGACTTCGAGCCACAGGACAAGCACGAAGTTCCTCCCGCGCACACGCCTCAGATGCCCACTGTGCCACGCAGTCTGAACGGCCTGAAGATCGTTGGCCAAACCCGGAACCGAGATGGAAGCCAACTGCGCCTCCGAGACCGGCAACGAGCCGAAGATCCGCTCCGGCTGCGGCAACCGCCCGCTGCGGTCCTTCGGAATCGCAGTGATTAAACCATTCACCTCAGCATCCCGAGCGTCGTCGAACAACGCAACATCCGCAGTGTTCGGAAACAACGTCGACTTGCCCGTCATCTTCTGCTCGATGGCTGCAACGCTGTCCTGACAGACTCCCAGAGCGTAATAGCCTCCAAAGGGAAGAGTCGGTCGAGCGAGATGCTGATGCACATAAGCAACCATCATCTTGCCCGCGAGCCGCGTAACCTCAACGGCCTCCGCGCCGCGATACTCATGCGCATGTCGTCCCATCACCCAGGATTGATCGAGCGTATCCATGGTGCGGAACTCGGCCTTTCCGTCGATGCCGAAGTACCAGCTCACATCCGCATTGATCTTCGGTCCGCGCACCTTCCACTCATACTCCGCGTGACTCACAGGTACCAGCAGTGGACGACGCGTTCCGGGAACAAGGATCTGCGAGTTCACCCAGAACGGCATCATCACGTCCTGTCCCTTGTAGTGAAAGTGACCGAAGTTGGCGAAGTACCGCGCATCCGAGACCACCACCGAATGCCCACTCGACGCGAGCGCTGCTTCCAGCTGCTCCGGTGTGCGAGCCTCCTTGCCAACGATCGTAACCACCGCAGGAGCAGATCCTTCGACTCCATTCAGGCTCAAGCGGTTCAGCAGATCCGCCAAACGCTGGCTCTCCGCATGCAATGGAGCTAATTCCGGGTTTGGTCCGTCCCCACGCACGACACCAGCACCGAGCTCACTCACCAGCCCTTCGGTGGTAAATCCAGGTAACGCCGAAGGGTCATCCAAACTCACGGTCTCAGCCTTGCTCAGCGCATATGTTCCCAGATCGACGAAGTCCTTCATCTGCTCCACATCCGCCGCACTCGCCGGAGCGCCGGGATGTCGAGCCGCGAGCTCCTTGACCTTCTCATCCTTCGCCACCACATGCCCAACGACGCGCACCGTGGGATTGATCTGGCGCATCGTCCAACCGGGAAAGCGATCCAGTCCCTGCCAATCCTTGCCAACGATGAGCTTCCGCAGTTGGTCCACCAAGGCCGGAGTCAGCAGCGCAGGACCCCGCTTCTCGCCCTGGTTCAACTGCGCCAACATCGCCTCCGTAAATCCGGGGCGGTCCGATAGCTCCCGCATCATCTGCGCGAGAATCACCGTATTGGGAGGCAGCGGACCTTCCGGCACGACAAAGGGCTCGCCAGAGCGCGTACAACCCGCGGCTCCAAGCACAACCAAAAGGAAAGCTGTACGTCCCATCCCTGCTTGAAGCAAACCTGGCCTGTGCATCCGCCTATTAGACTCCAAGTCGCAGCTCCTATTGGTTATGTCTTTTGAAATCGATCCGACTTTATCCCAGCGGCCCAAGCACATCGAGCTTCTTCGTCACCAGTTCATTGAGCACTGCGGGATTCGCCTGTCCCTTGGAGACCCGCATCACCTGCCCGACGAAGAATGCCGACACGGTCTTCTTGCCGCCGCGATACTGTTCGACCTGCTTCGGGTTGGATGCGATCACCTCGTCGATCATCGCCTCGATTGCGCCGGTATCTGAGATCTGCTGCGGCTTCTCCCGCTCGTATACTACTGGGAAGTCTTCGTTCTTCTCGAAGCAGATATCAAGCAATTGCTTGAGGATCTTACTCGATATCTCGCCCGACTCCGCCAGATCTGCAGCCATCACGATCCCTGCCATGCTTACGGGAGATTGCTCCTGCTCCAGTCCTGCGAGCCGCAAGCGCATCGTCAACTCGCTGGTCAGCAGCGCGGCGACCCGCTTGGGGCTCTTCGCCTGCTTGGCGGCAGCTTCGAACCGGTCTGCGAACTCCTGTGTCGCGGTTAGTGTCGCCGCGTCCTGCGCTGAGATCTCATACTCTGCGATCATTCGTGCGCGCCGCGCTTCGGGCAGCTCCGGCAGCATCTTCAATATCTCGGCCTGCCACTCCGCACCTACAACCAGCGGAGGCAGATCCGGCTCTGGGAAGTAGCGGTAGTCGTGCGCCTGCTCCTTGCTGCGCATAGAGTAGGTTCGTCCCTCTCCGCTGTTCCAGAGCCGCGACTCCTGCACCACCCGGCCGCCGTCTTCGATCACGCCAATCTGCCGCTCGATCTCGTACTCCACTGCGGAGCGGATATAGCGGAAGCTGTTGACGTTCTTTACCTCTGCCTTGGTGCCGAACTCTTTCGCGCCCTTCAGCATCACGCTTACATTGGCGTCGCAGCGGAGAGAACCCTCTTCCATGTTGCAGTCGCTGACGCCGGTGTAGAGCAGAATCTCCTTGAGTCGGGTGAGGTATTCGAAGACCTCATCCGCTGTTCGCAGGTCCGGTTCACTCACGATCTCCACCAGCGGCGTCCCGCAGCGGTTCAAGTCGATATAGGTCTTCGATACCGAGTCCGCGAATCCGTCGTGAATGCTTTTTCCTGCGTCTTCTTCCATATGAAGCCGGGTCACGCCGATGCGCTTCGTGATCGCCACCCCGTTTTCATCGAATGCGGGAACCTCAATCCAACCGTTCTCGGCGATGGGCTTGTCGAACTGAGAGATCTGGTAGCCCTTGGGCGAGTCGGGGTAGAAGTAGTTCTTTCGCGAAAAGATACTCGTCTCGCGAATCTCGCAGTGAATCGCCTTCGCCGCCAGGACAGCAAACTCGACTGCCTTGCGGTTCAGGACTGGAAGCGCCCCCGGAAGTCCCAGGCAGGTCGGGCAGACGTGCGTATTCGGCTCCCCGCCATACTTGTTGACGCAGCCGCAGAAGGCCTTCGACTCCGTCAGGAGTTGGACGTGGACCTCCAAGCCGATCACGGGCTGATATTTGGCGAGGATCTGAGGCGAAAGTGCAGTCATCAAGGTGCTCATAGTTGTCCTTCATCTAAAACGATAGCGGATTCGATCGCAGCTCTCTTAATCGGCAATAGTTCGCCTTCTCCAGAAAGAGAGTTCGCCCATCCCCCGATTCAGCATACTATTTCAGCCAGCCGAGCACACTCTGCCAGCATGAAGAGCCTTTCACCAGCGCAGCTTTACTGTAGTTTTTTGATACTGAGCGCCTGGCGTGGCACTAAACGCGACTGAGACCCGATTCCCTTCCAGCGTTCCTCCTTCTGGGGGCAACAATTGGATCTTGGTGTCATTTTTTCGCACTTGAAGGTGTTGCGTAGTGCCTCCTGGCGCTTCCAGAGTCAAGATTAGCGTTCGGTCGCTTCGCTGCACGTCAATGACCTTGAGGTTTGAGGTGGATGCTCCCTCGGTTGCGGGGCTGCTTTCTGTACTTACCTCGACGGGTGGAAGCGGAAGCGATGCGCGGTGATGTTGCTCAGGCTTTGCACTACAGGGCTTTGCGGTGATGTCCTGGGTAAGACAAAGTGTCGTCGCCTCTGTAGAGGAGGCGTCGATATCGAGGTGGCTGCCGTTTCGATGGAACGTGACTTTGTACCGTTGATCACCGACGGCGACGTGATCCAACGTAGCTTCGTTCCAGGTTGCGGGAAGCTGAGGCGCAATGGCGAGGGTGTGCGTCAGAGCATTGGCCTCCACGCCGAAGAGGCCGCGTATCGCCGGAGCCAGCAACATCGCCGACGACCATAGCTGATGGGAGGAGCTGCGACCCAGAGGCTCCAGAAACTCGCCCGAGATCACCTCAGTGATAGCGCCAGGGTCCTGCAGCCAGGTGAGCTGCGCGCTGGCATTGAGGTTGGCGTATGCCTGCAAGCTACGGCCGGTGCGGTACTCCGCCATGGCAGTCCAACCGGTATAGAGGGGCCACACGGAGCCGTGATGGTAGCTGATGGGATCGTAGATCGCGGCGTCCGCCGCCACCGATCGAGTGCCCCAGTCCGTCGCAAATCGATGTCCGGCCCACGCGTCAAAGGTGGGCTTTGCCTCGGGGAGCATAAGTCGACCGGTCCACCAGGCAACGGTCGGAAAGATGGAGGGGACAGCTTCGTAACTTCCATCGAGATTGCGGCTGAAGCTGTAGGTTCCATCCTGCCCTTGCGCCCGGTAGGCGGC
Source organism: Granulicella sp. dw_53 (assembly GCF_018449545.1). GTDB lineage: Bacteria > Acidobacteriota > Terriglobia > Terriglobales > Acidobacteriaceae > Edaphobacter. The sequence goes on from NZ_JAAVUR010000009.1 coordinate 68,611, forward strand.
GAGCTTGCCTTTGATCTCTTCGGCAGTTTGCGCCGCGGAGGTGCTGAGTGTGTCCTCGTTCATCCATTTGGCTAGCCGTGACATGCTATCCGCGGACTGCTGATCGAGCGCGGCGAGGTAGATCTCCTGGTGGGGCATCTTTGGCACCCACTCCTCGACCCAGCCGGTTCCCTGCCCATTGTCGTAGACGCCGTCTGTGGTGTGGGCGCGAGTAAAGGCATAGGCCCGCTTCACATTGTCCCAATGTTCCCGGAGGTAGGATAGATCCCCACTGGCGCGAACGTAGTCCTCCATCTGCATGACGAAGAGCGGGGTCGAGTCGGCGGAGGCATAGAGGTAGGGAAGATGAGCCCAGTCGACCTCGGGCGCTGTCTGCGAGTACTCATGCATCATCTTGCCGTCGGCTCGCTGGTGGGCGAGCAGAAAGTTCATCGCGTTGCGGCTTAAAGCGAAGTCACCGTAGCTGTTGACCGCGTATAGCGTCCAGAGCGTATCCCGCCCAAAGAACCAGCCGAAGCCTGGACGGGCGGAGTCACCGGAGGTCGACCATCCACCTGCGAGTCCGGAGCCGTCCGCGGTCGCTACGCGGGACTGTTCGATCGAGACCTCCGCCCAACGGAGTGCGTCGTTGATGTGCGCGTCCGGCGTGGAGATGGTCAGGCGTTTATCGAAGAAGTGATCGTAGAAGTCTGAGGTGGAGCGATACATCTCCGCCACACGACTTTGCTTCGCAAGAAGCCGGGCAAGCAAATCTGCGCGAGCCGCAGGGCCGGAGCTCTTACCGTCCGAGACAGCCGCGAGCAATGGGTAGAACACTCCGTCATCCTTTGCGGGGTCATAGGAGAAGTGGAAGACGAGTGATTCGGTCTTGGCGCGCTCCTGGTAGGGCCGAAGTGGTCCAGGCTGCGCATTCGGCATCGCTACTACTCCAAAGAAGGCCGGATTATCCGTCCCTAACGAGTAGGCGCCACCACTTCCTGCGGCGATCCAACCACCTGTGGGGCGGCCGAAGTTCGGAGCAGGCCATTGCCTTTCGAGACTAGGTTCAAAGGTCAGCGAGAGTTCTGCCGGACGCACCGCGTGCACCTCGAAGAGGACGACGGCAGAGGCTACACCGGTCTCCGAGGTATGGGGGATGAACATGTGCTGTCGCACCGTGATACCCGCATGGACGTAGGTAATGGTGGTGTGGTCGGGGCGCACCTCAATCGATGAGGCCTGTTCATTCAGATCGATCGGGGCGTCGTACCCTTTGAGCCTGGCGGTGAGGCGGGCGTTGTGCAGCACTTTGACGGGCAGGAGCCAAACTTCAAAGGTGCCATCCTGCTGGCCGAGAATCGCTCCCCGCTCGCCTGTCACTGAGAAGGGCTGGTTTGGCCGGGCTGCACGCTGAATCACCAAAGGATTTGAGTCCAGCCGAAAAGCAGGCACGGTCGCGAGAGTCGTCTGCGCAAGACCGGTAGAGGGCAGGCAGGAAGCGGCGAAGAGGGTGAAGGCTTGGATACCGGGATGAAAGGCCAAAGATGGTCGCACTGGAGACTCCATAGCAAGGATGCGGCCGGCGCCGCTCGTGCGCCGTCATGTGTAGGTTAGACAGCGAGGGCTGCCAGCTTCGGCAGCCCTCGTCGTTGTATCTCTATTTGGTGTGAATTTCCAGTTAAGGTTAGAACGTCACGCGAGCAGCGAACTGCAGACGGCGCATGGTGCTGTTCGGTTCAATCCCGGTAATGACACCAGCGCCCTGGGCGACGGTGCAATCGACGCAACGTGAGTTGCTGGCGTTCGGAATATCGAGCGGTGCGTGGTTGAAGACGTTGAAGGCCTGGAACTGGAACTGTCCCTTGAAACGCTCCGTCAGAGGAATGTCCTTGATCACGGACAAATCTGCAAAGTAGTCTCTCGGGCCAACCAGAGAGTTGCGGCCGACGTTGCCGAAGGTTCCAAACGCCGGGCGGACAAACGGACCCGACACCGCGCCATTGGTTATTAGAGCAGCCACTGGCGTGAAGAGAGTTCGCGCGTGGGTTGCGGGGTTGAGGTCGCCTGTCGTCAGATTGAAAGCGCTTGCGTTGCCGCTTGGACGGCAGTCACTGGTTGTGCCGGGTCCGGAGAAGTTCGTGTCGAGATCCTGATCCTGGCCGCACTCCTGATAGGTCGGAGTGAACGGACGGCCGCTCTCCCATGTCGTCTGCCCTGCCAGTGAGTAACCACCGACGAGGTAGTCCATGAGCCGGTTCGAATTCCCGAGGAACATCTTACCTTTGCCAAACGGCAGGGCGTATACGCTGCTGAAGACGAAGATATGGGTGCGGTTGGTATCGTTGCGTCCCCAGCTTGCTCTCTTGTACTGCGCGAAGGCCGCATCGTTGGAGTAATTTTCCGCCTTGGACCAGCTATAGTTCGCGTTGAACTGCAGCCCATTGGAGAAGCGCTTATTGAGCTTCGATTGGAGGGCGTTGTAGATTGCGCGGCCGTTTGGAGCAGCGGAGGTCATGCCACTCGAACAGCAGATGGTGGCGACGCCCTGATACGTTCCGACGAACTTTCCGTTGAAAGGTCGACGAATGGTGTTGCCTGCAGCCAGCTCAGCTTGCGAGTTCGGCAGCCTCGGCGTGTTGAAGTCGTAGCCGTAGGTCTCACCTGGGTAGACGCGCTCGCCGATGTTGCCGACGTACGCGATCTCAAAGGTCGTCGTTGCACCGATCTGCTGTTGTATCGCTACGTTGTACTGATCCACGCGTGGCAACGTCATACGCTCCGGCCGGAATTGCTGAGCGTAAGTATCCTGGAAGGGGATAATGCCGTTCGCGGGAATCGTCGGCTGCGCCGGACGTGTGGGAGGAGCAGTGAGGGTCGTAGCAAAGGCCCCCGCAGAGTAATTACCGATCCTGTTTATGTCCTCGTTGGCCTGCACCGGCAGATTGTGAGAGAGCACGCTTCCGAAGATGGTTCCGAAGTAGCCCACCGTATCGTAGGTCTGACCGAGGCCGGCACGGATGACCGTATTCGGCGCTACCTGGTAAGCAATGCCAAAGCGGCCAGCGAAGTTGGTGTAGTCCATCCGCTGATTGCCGTTGGTGCCGATGCCATTCGCCCCCGCGACGCGAATACCACCTGCCTCAAGCGAAGCGAATCCGCCATGGCCCAGACCGTTGACCGATTCGGGAAAAATAATGTCCCAACGAACACCGTAGTTCATGGTCAGCTTTGGAGTAATGCGCCACGTATCCTGCACATAGAACGCACCGCGCTTCTGGTAGTCGTATTGGTCGTTGATATAGACATCGAAACGCTGAAAGCGAGCGGCTGCGCCGACGAGGTAGGAGGCCAGGTCGCTTCCGGTGCTCACCACTGTGCTGCCATTCGAGAAGCCCGTCGTCGAGTTATCGAAGGTGAACTGGCCGGTGCGATTTGAGTCGCTGGCATTGCGGACGTTCTTCGCGTAACGAATGTCACCTCCAAATTTAACCGCGTGATTGCCGATCAACTTTGTCCAGTTATTGGTGAGTTGAAAGACCTGTTCACTCTCCAGAAGGGGGCAGTTGCATCCTTGATTGCCAAGGTTGCTGAGGCTGTTCTGGTTGAAGTTGAAGGTCGGAAGCCCGCTTGTATCGGGGGTGGTATTCAGGTTGGGAATGCCAAGCGCGGCTGCGGAGGTCAGTCCGGAGAACTTGCTCTCGGCGACGTGGTAGCTAAGGAAGCCGACGCGAAGATCGGTGAGGAGGGAAGGCTTCACGGCCCAATCGAAACCGACGGTTGCGCTTTGGTTCTGAGTCACGGTGTTGCCGGTCGTGCTGCCAATGCCAAAGCCGTTACCGCCCGCCTGACCGAAGACAGGAACACCGAGGAGACGAAAGAGCGCGTAGTCATAGCGTCCGAAGACGTGCAGACGGTCCTTCACCTGATCGTCGAGCCGGATGTCAGCCTGATCGCTGTTCACTGTGCCATTTCCGGCGGCTACGAAGTTGTTGTTGATTCCCTGTCCGCTGGAGTTTGGCGCAGGAAGTAATCTCAACAGCGCAAGCGCCTGCTGATTGAGCGCTGCAACGGGAATCTGTCCTGGGGCGCCGTAGGGAGTCTTGGTGGTGGGGTTATAGAGCACCTGGTTCGTGTACTCGGAGAGATTACAGATGCCGGAGGCCGCCAGTAGGCAAGTGTTGCGAACCGTTGCGGTTGGAACGTTCTGTGTCAAGCTGCTTCCGAGACGATTGCGTAGGCCCTGGTAGTCCAGGAAGAAAAACGCCTTGTCCTTCTTGATTGGGCCGCTCACCGACCCGCCGAACTGTCCGTAGACCTCAGGGGGTACGAGTCGCCCCGTGACGGGGTCCGGCTGATACTGTGTAAAAGGATTCCGTGCGTAAAAGGCATCCGAGTGACGGAAGAAGAACGCATCCCCGTGGAGGGCATTTCCTCCGGACTTCGTCGAGACGCTGACGATGCCGCCGGCTGCTCCGCCGAGTTCCGCATCATAGTTCTGAGTCGTGACCTTGGTCTCGCTGATTGAATCCAATGTCGGGTTAATCACAATGATTCCCAAGACCGGATCCCGGTTATCGGTTCCGTCCAGGATAAAGCCCTGCTCGCCGTAGTTCGAGCCGTTCGTGTTCAGCGCCAGACCGCCCTGTGGATTTTCAGGACCGTTGATATTAAAGCTGGCGTGTTGCACCCCGGGGGTAAGCAATAGAAAGTTGGTAAAGTTACGTTGGAAGTTCGGGAGATTCGAAATCGCCCGCTCGTCCAGAATCTCTGAGACGTCAGCACGGTCCACCTTCAACGCCGGTGCGTCTGAGGTCACGTTAACCGTCTGATTTCCCCCTGTGACTGTCATGGTTACGTCGACCTTCTGGGCGACGTCCGCATGAATCACCAGGGGCTGGGTCTGGGTGCTCGAAAAGTCCTTGGCGTCCACCTTGACGGTATAGCTATCTGGAACGAGGTGATCTGCCGTCCAGTTTCCCGTAGCGTTCGTTACGACGGTTTGGACTGTTCCCTTTTGAACGTCCGTGACTGTAACCGTCGCACCCGAAACTGCCGCTCCCGAGGAATCTGTGACTGTTCCGTACAAAGAGCCATAGATCGCCTGGGCGAGAAGGAACGAAGCTGTACTGGAGACGAGAATTGCGGCGGCGAGAATTGCGCGCGCAGTAAACCTAGCGAAATGCTGATGTTGCATACTTCCTCCTGAAATGAAACAAGACGGCCCTTTTTCGTGACAGCTGAGATTCGCTAACTGAGATGCAGGTTGTCACCGTGTTTTACTGGGAGGTAACATAGTTGACGGTGAATTTCACCTTCGTTTCACCTACCTAAGTACTTAGAAACAGAGTTGATATGGATGCGTTTGATCTCGTTGAGCGTAAGGCTCTCGCGGACCGTGTAGCCTCTGGTCCCCAGCTCACAGGATCCCCAAAGCTGCGTTCCTTCTTCCTTTACGTCATCGATTGTGCGATTCGGGAGCATCCCGAGGAGGCTACCGAACAACAGATCGGCATTCACGTCTTTGGCCGACAGCCGGGCTACAGCTCAGGCGACGACAGTATCGTGCGGTCTCAGGCGCGGCTCCTTCGTCTGAAGCTGACCGCTTACTTTGCGACCGAGGGCGCAGACGAGACGCTGATTATCGAGATCCCAAAGGGACACTATCTTCCGGTCTTTCGCGAACGCACGCACGAAGATCATCATGCCCCTACGGAATCTCACGAACACACCGAGAATGGTTCGGCGGAAGAGTTAGCATCTCATTCCAACATTCCAGGCCTCCCCGAAGAAGTTTTTGCGGTGGCGTCGCCAATCCACACGATCTCCCGATTCCGCGTCTCGCCTCTCAGGGGCGTTCTGTTGCTCCTGCTCTTCCTAATTCTGGGACTTGGTTTGGGCGCCTGGGGACACCAGCGCTGGGCTACCTCGATGGGACGCAGTCCCGACCCTCTCTGGTCGCCATTTTTGAAGAGCTCCAGGTCAACCCTGGTGATCTACAGCAATCCTCTCTTCAGCGGCAACCCTGTTACCGGCCTGCACTTAGTTGGCCCCGATGCACCGACTCCCGATCCTGAGTTGGCGGACGATACCTACACCGGCACTGGGGAAGCGGCGGCGATCTATCAACTGAGCCGCTTCTTCTACGACCGGAACGCCGACTTTGTGCTCAAACGAAGCAGATTGATCACTTGGGACGAGGCCCGGTTGAGCAACCTGATCTTCATTGGTGCCTCAAGCCAGAACACCGCTTTGCACGATCTCCCTACCTTGTCCGAGTTCTCGATCGCACTGGATGAACGCGACCGTGGATACATCGTCAATCAACACCCACGTCCCGGCGAACCGGCACGTTTCCCAGTTCAGGACAGGACCCAGGAGACCGCCATTCTGGCCTTCCTGCCAGGCCTGGAACCCGGAACTCATATCCTTATCTTCAGCGGCTTGACCACAATCGGGACTCAGGCCGCCGTCGAGTACGCATGCCGCCCAGAGAACATCGCTGCCTTGACGAAGCAGGCAGGACTGACCAAGCGGGACCTCCGCTCCTTCGAGGCGGTACTGCGGGTCGGCATCAGCAAAGGAGTCGGGGTCAATACGCAACTCCTTCTGCTCCATAACCGGTAGATCGAGCATCATAAGGATCGTTGGGTCATACGTCTCACTTCGTAACCGGACGTACCTCTTCCATACATGTTCAAATTAGAGATAACGATCGTCCGATCGAAAGGATTGAGGAAGAACCATGGCAGTCCAAATGAATGTAAGTGTCCCCGGCAGCGCAACTGACCGTACCAAGACAGACCTGCGCGCCATGTCCATTGCGACTGCCCTCTTCTTCATGTGGGGCTTTCTGACGTGTCTCAACGACATCCTCATCCCTCATCTGCAAAACATCTTCGAGCTCAACTACGCACAAGCCATGCTCGTCCAGTTTGCCTTCTTTTCGTCTTACTTCATCTTCGCCTGGCCAGCTGGCAAGCTGGTGGAGTGGCGAGGATATAAGCAAACCATGGTCATGGGCCTGGTTGTGATGGCATCCGGGGCACTGCTCTTCCTGCCTGCGTCGGCTCTCGCATCCTATGGCCTCTTCCTCTCTGCGCTGGTCGTCCTCGCCGCCGGCATCACCTGCCTTCAGGTCTCAGCCAACCCTTATGTGACGAGCCTCGGACCGGAGAGGACCGCGGCTAGCCGACTGAACTTCTCCCAGGCCTTCAATTCGCTCGGCACGACCATCGCTCCGCTCCTGGGTGGTGCACTGATCCTGGGCGGCACGCAGATCTCGCCGGAGAAGCTGCACTCCCTGTCCGCGGCGCTCCTGCAGTCCTACCGTGCTCAGCAGGCATCGTCGGTGCGTCTTCCCTACCTTGGGATCGCGCTTGCGCTCCTCGCGCTGGCTCTCGCTCTGGGCCTGTTGAAGCTTCCTCCCATGGTCACAAGCCGTACCCAGGACTTCCGTCCAGGAGCCTACAACGCCTCCTCCAACGAACCCGACAGCATCTGGCGGCATCCTTGGCTTTTGATGGGTGCCCTTGGCATCTTCCTCTACGTTGGCGCGGAGGTCTCGATCGGCAGCTTTCTAGTGAAATACTTCGGTCTGCCGCAGATCATGTCCATGACAGAACAGACAGCCGCTAAATACGTCGGTTTCTACTGGGGTGGGGCAATGATCGGCCGCTTTATCGGAGCCGCCGTCCTGCAGCGTCTGCGGACGGGTCTGGTTCTAGGGATCGCCGCCTCCGTCGCGTGTGCTTTGGTCGTCTTCTCTATGCTGAACCATGGTCCTTCGGCGATGTGGTCGATCATCCTGGTCGGACTCTTCAACTCGGTCATGTTCCCCAACATCTTCACCTTGGGGCTCGCCAACCTTGGGGAATTCACCAGCAAGGGATCCAGCCTCCTAGTCGCTGCGATCGTTGGTGGCGCGCTGCTTCCCTTGCTGGAAGGAAGCCTGGCCGACCGGATCGGCGTCCAACATGCCTTTATCGTGCCTGTCGTCTGCTATCTCTTCATCGCCGGCTTCGGCTTCGCGGCTCGCAATCTCTTAACCTCCGACGCACCTATCACGGAGCACGGCGCATAGCTCGACGTTTGATGTGTGTTCGAGAGCCATGAGGGGAGTGCTCTCGAACGCACATTCACCCCTCTCCTTAGAAAAAGTCAGGGCCTACCGTTTCTTCTTCTTTCCCTTATCAGCCTTTTTCTCAATCACTACCGGATGCGCCTCCATCGGAGCAGGCATCCCCGGCTGCAATACGCGCCGTACCAGATTTCCTTCCAACCGGTATGTCTTCAGCACCGTCTTGCCCGGGACCACTGCTCCTGTCACTGGATCGGGCACCGCCTCATCGGCCTCCCCTGCTAGAACCTTATAGGCAAAGATAGGAGCCGGGACCACAGCTGTAGCGCTCTTCCCATACGGGTCCTTCGCCACGGAGATCGTCACCGGCAGATATCCTTCGATATTTCTGTCTCGAAAACCAGTCTCGTAACGGTGCTTCTTCACGCTCCAGGTAAACACCCGAACCTGATCGAAGTCGTACGTCAGTCCAGCCTTATAAGGGCTCAACACGGTTACATACACCGGAATATTCTTGTCGTCCTGCTCCGCCTCGGGATCGTTCACCGTCGTCAGGATATAAGCACCCACGATCCGCTGCCCTTCGGCGTACCGCGTCAGTGCCTCAGGAGCGTCCACATCGATCATCCGGCTGAAGATCCACCCCGTCCGTCCTTGCGCATCGCGCACCAGCCACCAATCCTCCATCGGTGGCGGAGGCGGCGGAACCGCAGCCGCCAACGCGCCAGACACTCCGGGCTTTGCCGGAACCACCACCGGAGGCGCAACCGCCCGCGTCCCCTTCGAACCCGGAACCGCCTTCGGCAGCGTAGCCCTGGCCAGCATCTTCAGCTTTGCGCCCTCCTGAAGCAGGAAGAACCGCTCCGTGTCGCGACCCGGCCGCGCATGGAGATACACCTCATCCCGAACCACCGCCGAAGCCACCGCGGGGTCGTTCTTATGTTGCTCTTTTAGAGCATCAAACAACCCATATACCTGGTCGTTCGCGACCGCCTTCTCATCGATCCAGCCCTGCTCACCCTTTTCGGTCTGAACTTTTACGAAACGCCTGCCGTGATCCAACACTTGCAGCTTATCGCCATTGACCACCGTCGCCGTCCGGTTCGAGACCGCCGCCACCCGATCCCGCAGAAACGTCTGCTTTGCCGTCACATACACCCATTGCTGCGCAGGCTTCGGCCGCATTCTCGAGCAGCCCGCCACCATCAGCAAAAGGCAAATCGACAATCCCCACCCAACAACCAGCCGAAAAACTCGCTCCGGTAAGATCCCCACGGAACGCACGAATTGTCTACTTGAGGAAAAAATAGCGGAACATCTCCACACTACAGTTCCAACATAGCACCGCGAACGCCCCAAACACGGCGCCCGTACCGTACTAGCAAACGGGGCCGAGTCTGGGGCGATCCGGGATTATGACCTAGTGAGACGCAACCACCACCAACGCCCCAGCCGGATCGGTCCCAGTCGCTGCGGTGGCGACCTGGTCCAGTTTGCCCGCTACTGTCGCGTCGAAGCTATACATCGTCAGGTCCGGAGACCCCTGAGATGCTGCTGCCAAGAGATACTTCCCTCCCCCAGCCAATGCCAGCGACACCACCGATTGCCCGCTCGCATAGGGAGATCCGCTCAGCGGCGTAGCCACCCCATTGGTCAGGGAATACCCAGATATCGTCGCGTCAGTGCCGTTCGCCACATAAGCAAACGCGCCGGTGCTGTCCAGCGCAACCGCCAGCGGCTGCGCCCCCGCTGCAAATGGCGATCCATTCACCGCCGTCAGCGATCCGCCCGATCCGATGGTATAAGCCGCTAGCCCAGCCCCCTGGCCAGTTCGTGCGATATATAGATGGGTCGACGTGTTGTCCACAGCCAGTGCGTTATCACTCGTCTGCGTTGAAATGGGCGCGAGCGGGGTGCCCGGCGTCGCAACCCCGGTACTTGTATTGAACGTGAATACCGCATCACCTGCCGTTCCGAGCGCTGCAAATATTAGACCGCCATTCGGCGATATCTTCACCGACTTCGGCTGCACGGAGGTAGTGGAGATCGAGTAAGGAACCGCTGAGGACTGCGAGAGAGCGCCGGTCGTCTTATTGATCTGATAGATATCCAACTGTTGGAACGTTCCATCCAGCGCAAACAGCCAGTTCCCGTCCGGAGACACGTCCAGCGCAGTCGCAAACACAATGGCCTGCGAAGCCCCAGTCGAAGGTGTCGACAACGATCCGTCGGATCCAATGACATACGCGTAGATCGCTCCCGGCCCAGCCACATAGAGAAACGTATTCGATATAGTCACCACCTCAGCCAGCGGCACGACTCCGATCGAAAACGGCGCGCTTGAAACTGCTGTCAAAGTCCCCGTTCCCACTGAAAATCCGCTCACCGTCTGTGTGGTCGCATTCGCACTCCCGACATACACCAGGTTGCCGCTAGACACAGTCCCACCGCCGCCGCCACCACTACTCCCGCCACCAGAGTTATTCTGCGGAACAAAGAAGTTACTGCATCCCGTCAACGCCACTACACTGGCCGCCAGTAGAATTCTCCACTGTAGCTTCGCCGCTCTCGCTGCCATCGCCTTCTTACCTCGCCCCAACATCATCTCAAATAGAACCACGTCTGCGCCTCCAACACTCCTCAGTAAACTTGCTGCTTCTGCTTCCGGCCACGGTTTTGTCACTTTGGTCGCTCTTTTATAATCACAACCTATGCTCTTGTCTGGCCGCTTCAATTTACGCATACTCGTCCTGTTGACCTGCACCTTCGGTCAGGCCCTCTCTCTGCAAGCCCAAAAATCCTCCCGGTCTTTCGACTCTAGCTCGGCCCAAATGGCATCCCTCGACCGTGAAGTTCATGCAGATATGTTCTTCCTCGCCGACGACGCACTCCATGGCCGAGGCTCCGCCACCCGCGACGAACACCTCGCCGCACTCTTTGCTGCCTCTCAGTTTCAGTCCCTCGGTCTCGAACCCGGCGGCCCCGCAGGCTCCTTTCTGCAAAAGTCTCCGCTTCCCGATCCACTCCCTGAACGCCTCCAACACCATCTCGCCAAATTCGAGGACACCTCCCGTAAAGAGACCTGGAACGCCATCGCTATCCTCCGCGGCTCCGACCCCAACCTCAAGAACGAGGTCATCCTCCTCACAGCTCACCTCGACCATCTCGGCGTAGCCGCCACACCGATCAACGGAGATGCAATCTACAACGGAGCCGATGACGATGCCTCCGGCACCACCGCTGTCCTCACCCTTGCACATTTGCTCGCCACCGGACACCACCCCCGTCGTACCGTTGTTTTCGCTCTCTTCGGCTCAGAAGAGATAGGCGGCTTCGGAGCTCGGGCTTTTCTCGCCAACCCGCCGACGCCTCTCACGAACATCGTTGCCAACCTTGAGTTCGAGATGATCGGCCGCCCCGACCCTGCCGTTCCTGCCGGCACCCTTTGGCTTACAGGATACGAACGCTCAACCCTCGGCCCTGAGCTTGCCAAGCACGGAGCCCACCTCGTCAACGATCCTCACCCCAAGGAGCAGTTCTTCCAGCGCTCCGACAACATCGCCCTCGCCCGCCAGGGCGTCATCGCCCACACCGTCTCCAGCTTCGGCCTCCACACCGACTACCATCAGCCCACTGACGAGCTCGGCACCATCGACTTCACCCACATGACCAACGCTATAGCCTCCATAGTCGCCCCAATCCACTGGCTCACCGATACCGACTGGAAGCCCACATGGAATCCTGGCGGAAGACCTGAAGCCCATCCCCCAACCTCACAGCAATAAGAAAGGCGCGGGCGATGAGCCCGCGCCTCCCATAACCCCGTGAACCAACCTAAGCCGCAGCGACAGTAGGCGAAGCCTTCTCCGCATCCAGCACCACTCCGATAGCATGAACCACCGCGGACACCCTGATCGCCGAATTGATCAGCTCCTCTGTCGCACCCTTATCCCGCAGCACCTGCTCATGCGAGTCGACACACTTCCCGCAGGCGTTCACCGCGCTCACCGCCAGGCACCACAGCTCGAAGTCCACAGCCTCCGCGCCATGTCCGCGCAATGCATTCATCCGCAGCCGCGCCGGAAGCGTCGCGTACTTGTCGTTTGTCGTCAGATGATGAAACCGGTAGTAGATATTGTTCATCCCCATAATCGCTGCAGCCGCCTTCGCCGCATCCAGAACAGCAGGGCTCAACACCTCCGCAGCCTGCGCGATCACGGCAGCCGTCAACGCCTCATTCCGTGTTGCGATCGCAGTCGATACCACTGTGCCCCACAACTGCGCCGGAGTCAGCTCCGAGTTCTGCCGCACCAGGGAGGAGTAGTTCAACTTCAAATCCTTCGCATACCCAGGCAGACCGCCAATCAAATCTTCCAGACTCATCTCAAAATCCTCTCATCTTCTCGTTTCGTAAAGAAGAGCGCGGTCGCCTCGGCAACCGCGCTCTCTCGTTCATCATGCAGCATTAGCAAGAACTAAGCGAGAGTAGCTTCGCCCTTCTGCCAGTTGCAAGGGCACAGCTCGTCGGTCTGCAGAGCATCCAGCACCCGTAGAACCTCCTGCGGATTGCGCCCCACAGAGAGATCCGTCACATACACGAAGCGAATAACATTATCGGGATCGACCAGGAAGGTTGCCCGCTGTGCCACGCCCTCTTTGCCATCCAGAATGCCAAGCTCACCGCAAAGATTCCGCTTGATGTCCGAGAGCATCGGGAAGGGCAGATCCTTCAGGTCCGCATGATGCGTCCGCCACGCAGCATGAACGTACTCATTGTCCGTGCTACCACCCAGAATCTGGCAGTCGCGGTCTAGAAACTCGTTGTTCAACTTACCAAAGGCAGCAATCTCCGTAGGACAAACAAACGTAAAATCCTTCGGCCAGAAAAAATAAAGCTTCCACTTACCCGGATAGGACTCCTGCGTAATCGTCGTGAACGCCTTGCTCTCGTCCTTGTCAGTAGAAATCGTGGCGGTTACTGAGTAATCCGGAAACTTCTCACCAATCTGCAGCATGTATTTTTTGTAACTCCCTTTTTTATTTAATGTTCAGTTCGTACAACGGCGGCCTAACTACCATTTACTGACACTTCGCACAAATCCCAATCACATCTACGGAGTACCTCTCCACCAGAAACCCGTCCGCCAGCTTGCGCCGCTTCGGCAGAGCTCCAAGGGAGCTCTCATCGATGTCCTCAATGGACTTGCACTTCGAGCACACCAGATGGTGATGCTCTTCTGCATTCATCTCCAGGCGTTGCGAGCCATGATGCAGACTCACCTCGCGCAGTACGCCGCTCTCCACAAATAAATGGATATTTTTATAGACAGTCGCAAGTGAGATGGAAGGAATCTTGCGCTTCACCCGCGCATAAATCTCCTCCGGGCTGGGATGCCCATCCATGCCTTGCATCACCTCATACAAGACCTGCCTCTGGTGCGTCACAGCGATTCCATGCTCGGCGCACAGCTCACGAAAAGGCTTGATAAGGGTCATCTCCACTCAAAAAGTGTATCTCAAATAAACAGTAATTATTACTGTTCAATAAAGATAGTTATCCACAAACTTAGACCGCAAAGGCCTCAGAGACACACAGCCCCCTAAACAAAAAATGAGATCCAGCATGCTCGGCACAAATCAGCGCCAAGCCTCTTCGTCTCCAGTTCAAGGCCTCAGTTCAATTGAGACGTTCACTCTTCCCCAACCGCCCATCCAGCGGCCTTCTCTGCTCTGCTGACTCATCCACACCATGCCAGTGCGAGATTCCCACCTCACCCATCTTCCAGCATAAGAGCGCGGCCCTTCCTTCTACCTGGCACGGAAAATCCAGCACTCCATCCTCCAGGTTCTGCACTCGTGCGCCAATCGCCTCAATCTCCGCGATCGTATCCTGCGTCTCCTGCGTAGCCTTATCCCGCTCAGCCCGACGACGCGCGGCCGCAACAACATCGACATGCATCCCGCCGGAGAGAAAGATCCGATGGCTCAACCGCTGCATCTCTAACTCCAACTCCGCCGCATGCAACGCAGAGCTGCGCGCCCTCTGCAACAACGACTCCAGCACCGGCAGCAGAGTCTGCGCCTCGCCCAAGGTAAATGTCTTGCTCACGCCTTCACCTCCAGCATGCGGTCCAGCGCCACGCGGGCCCACTGCTTCACATCCTCGTCCACTTTGATGCGGTTCACCACACGGCCTTCCACCAGATTCTCCAGCGCCCAGGCCAGGTGCTGCGGAGAGATCCGGTACATCGTCGTGCACAGGCACCCCGAATCATCCAGCGTGATCACCCTCTTGCCCAGCGGAGCAAAGCGCTTCGCCAGCCGGTTCACCAGATGAATCTCGGTTCCTACCGCAAAGCTCGCGCCCTCCGGAGCTCTTTCGATCGCATCGATTATCCGCTCCGTCGAACCCACCGTATCCGCCTTCTGACAGACCTCCCAGCGGCACTCCGGATGCACAATCACCTGCATCCCCGGCTCATCGCGCCGCACCCGGTCTACATGCTCCGGCAAGAACCGCTGATGCACGCTGCAGTGCCCCTTCCACAGGATCACCTTCGCCGCCTTCAAACGATCCGGAGTCACGCCCCCGTTGATCTGGTAAGGATCCCAAACCACCATCTCGCTCAATGGAATCCCCATCCCGAACGCAGTATTCCTTCCCAGATGCTGGTCCGGCAGAAAAAGAATCTTCTCTCCCCGCGCAAACGCCCACTCAAACGCCCCGCGAGCATTGGACGAAGTGCAGACCAGCCCACCCCGCTCCCCGCAAAAGGCCTTGATAGCCGCAGCCGAGTTCATATAAGTCAGGGGGACGACCTTGCCTTCCAGTCCCTGCCCCCTAATCCCTAATCCCTGCGTCAAAGAGTCCCAGCAATCCTCGACCTGCCCAATCTCGGCCATATCCGCCATTGAGCACCCGGCATTCAGATCCGGCAGAATCACCTGCTGCCACGGTTGTCCCAGGACATCCGCCGTCTCAGCCATAAAATGCACGCCGCAGAAGAGCATGTACTTCGCGCTCGTCTCCGCCGCCACTTTGCTTAGTTTGTAGCTGTCGCCTGTATAGTCTGCAAACCGGATCACCTCATCCCGTTGGTAATGATGTCCCAACAGCACCACGTCCGTTCCCAGCCGCTCACGCGCAGCCGCAATCCGGTCATCCATCGTATGGTCTGGCTGGGAAAGATAGTTATCCAGAGAGCAAGTATCTGAAACACCCGTTTCCACGGCCTCAGCCGTAGTTTCATCAATCAATAGACTCAAATTACTCCGCCTTCAGTCTCCAGAGGTCGTTTGGCAACGGCGAGAGCCGGTGCCGTCCTTCGCCTCAGGAAACGGGGATGTTGAAAGCATATTCACTACCAAGGCTGCAGTGGGTTCACTATGCCGGTCAAAGTCGACCGTCACCCAACCCACGGGGGTGTTGCAGCCCATACTCGCCTGCCTGCGGCCGAATCACCGCCAGCAGTATTCATCTCTATTGGACGAAAGCTGTGCCAAAAACGATGCATGACATTGCATTCTCTGGCAGCGGCGAAACGCCCATCCTGCTTCCTTGATTCTAGCCCAAACAGCAGAACCTGCATCTACTAGCCCAAACAGCAGAACCTGCATCTTGTCGCTCGTCTAGGGAAACCCGTATCATGGGTCTCACATATGCCGAGCTTCGGCGATAGCGCTTTTATATTCATCCTCGCCCTTCTTCTCTTTGGTCCGAAGAGGTTGCCGGAGCTCGCCCGTCAGCTTGGCAAGCTCATGGCCGAGTTCCGCCGCGCCTCCAATGAGTTCCGCATGCAGATGGACGAGGAACTCCGCCTCGCAGACCAGGCCGAGCAACAAAGAAAGATCGCCGCCATAGAGGCTGCCGCCCCCATAGCCCCTCCCATCGGCGAGGTAGCTCCAGAGCCCGAGACGCCCTATCCTCAGGATCCCGCCACCGAGCCTCTTCCCATAGCCTCCGAAGGCGATCTCTCCCTCATGCCCCCTTCGACTGGCTTGCCCACTCCCCGCGGGACAGACAGCTACACATCTCCTGACCCGCAATCCGATAACACTGAAGTCAGCGACAACACGATCCATAGCTCCGATCCTTACGCTTCACCTGCCAACGACCCTATGGAATCCACCGCGACCCCGAACGACGACTACGCCTCCAGCCTCCCGGACCGCCACACCCACAACACCACCGACGAAGCTGCGCAGAAATCCGAGGCTCCTCTCCATGGCTGACCTCGCCGACGGCCTTCGCGCCGCAGTACAAGACCGAGCCGAGCTCCCTGGCATGAGCCTCATGGAGCATCTCGAAGAGCTTCGCAAGCGCCTCATCCGCTCCGTCATCTTCCTCGTCATCGGCTTCGCCATCGCCTACGCCTTCCACGAGCAGCTCTACGGCATCATCCAGAAGCCCCTCGATGACCTCCACATCCCGCTCAACTTCACCCACCCCACCGACGGCCTCAATCTCTACCTCAAGACCGCCTTCCTCGGCGGCGCCCTCCTCGCCTCGCCCTTCATCCTCTATCAGATCTGGCTCTTCATCTCGCCTGGTATGTACCAGAACGAGAAGCGCTACGTCTGGCCATTCATGTCCGCGACCGTTGGCCTCTTCCTCGCCGGAGCATGGTTCGGCTACCACTGGGTGCTGCCGGGAGCCATCAAGGTCCTAGTCCTCGACTTCGGCAAACGCTTCCACCCCATCCTCACCATCGAGGACTACACCCAGTTCTTCCTCGCGGTCATCCTCGGCCTCGGAATCTGCTTCGAACTCCCCATCCTCATCTTCTTCCTCTCGCTCTTCGGCATCGTCGACGCCAAGTTCCTGCTCAAGCACATCCGCTACGCCATCCTCGTCATCTTCCTCATCTCGGCCATCATCTGTCCCCTGCCCGACCCCGTCAGCATGTGCCTCTTCGCCAGCCCCATGCTGGCCCTCTACATGATCGGCGTGGGCGTCGCCTACCTCGTCCATCCGACGCGCCGCAAAGCCCGAGAGATCAAATCCACATGATCGTGAACGAGATCCGTCGCCCGAACTTCAGGAAAAATCGCCCGATAAATTGTCATCCTGAGCGAAGCGCAGCGAAGTCGAAGGACCTGCGGTTACTCTTGCCCCTGCTCCTTCTTCTCGTCACCACGATCCACGCTCCAGCCCAGAACAAATCAGCGGCCTCCACAAAAGGCTTCAGCGGCCAATCTGCCTACAGCCTCACGCAGCAATATCTCGCCGCCGCCCCCAAACGCTGGATCGGATCCCCCGGCCACCTCAAGGCCGAAGAGTTCATCAAATCTCACTTCGCCCCCGAAGCCGCCAAAGGCAACCTCGAGACCGATAGCTTCTCCGCCAACACCCCTGCTGGACAGCTCGCCATGCGCAACTACATCGTGCGCTTCCCCGGCAAAAAAGACGGAGTCATCGTCCTCGCCAGCCACTACGAGACCAACTACCCCCTCCGCGACATCAACTTCGTCGGAGCCAACGACGGTGGCGCCACCACCGCCCTCCTCATCGAGATCGGCACCTACCTCCGCGCCCATCCCCCTGAGGGCTACAGCGTCTGGCTCCTCTTCGACGACGGCGAAGAGGCCATCAAGGACTGGTCCGCCTCCGACTCCCTCTACGGCACCCGCCACCTGGCCGCCAAGTGGTCCCAGGACGGCACCCTCAAGCGCATTAAGGCCTTCCTCCTCGCCGACATGATCGCCGACAAAGACCTCCACATCGACCGCGACGACAACTCCACCCCCTGGCTCCAGGACCTCCTCGCCACCGCCGCCAAGAACACCGGCCACTCCGCCTCGGTCTTTCAGTTCCCCACCTCCGCCCTCGACGACCACATTCCGTTCAAGCAGCGTGGCGTCCCCGTCCTGGACCTCATCGACTTCAACTACGGCCCCGCAACCCAGGAACACCCCGAAGGCGGCTACCACCACACCGAGCTCGACACTCTCGACAAGCTCAGCCCCAAATCCTTTCAGATCTCCGGCGAACTCATCCTCGAACTCATCCACCTCATTAACCTCCACTAATCCGCCATAAACCCGCCCACTCCCCCACACCTGTCCGGTGTGGAACAATAAAGCAATGGCTATCGAGCTAAAAACTGGATTCTCCTGCAACGTCTGCGGAGAACACCACGATGTTCTGCCGCTTAGTTACAGCGTCAAGGCCCCGCTTGCGGCAGCGGCAGTCCCAGTGGATGAGCTGGAGCAGCGGGTCGTCATCACCCCCGATCAATGCGTCATCGACGGCAGGGACTTCTACCTGCGCGGCCGCATTCCAGTCCCGGTCCTCGGCCTCGAAGAGTCCTTCATCTGGGGCGTCTGGGTCGAGGTAAGCCCCAAAGACTTCATACGGACAAACGATCTCTGGAACGCCGCTGGCCGGGAGACAGAGCCACCGTTTCGCGGCTGGCTCAACTCCGAACTCGTCCTCTTTGGCGACACCATCAACCTCGAGGTCAGCGTACAGACGCAGATCGTAGGACGGCGTCCACACTTCACCGTCGTCGACCAGGACCACCCTCTGGCAATCGAACAGAGTAACGGCATCACCATACGCCGCGCCGAAGAGATCGCCGAGCAGATCCTGCATGCGGCCACCCTGTAAGTCCCCGAGCAGCCGCAGGCCGCACCCTATACTGCAAAGGTGACGCCGTCTTCAATATCTGAAGTGATTGGATTCCTGCTCGGACTGCTCTTCGGCAGCTTCCTGAACGTCTGCATCTCCCGCATTCCCAAGGGCGAGTCGATCGCTAAGCCGCGTTCCCGCTGTCCGGAGTGCGGCGTCCCCATCCTCTGGTACGACAACATCCCCCTGCTTAGCTGGCTCCTGCTCCGCGGACGCTGCCGCAACTGCAAGCAGCGGATTCCCTGGCGCTACCCCCTCGTCGAGCTGTCGGTCGGCCTCTGGTTCATGTTCTCGGCAGGGCAGCTAGCTTATTTATTCGAACTTGCCCAAAATGGAACCTCCCACCTCTCCGACTCCTCCTTGATCATGCTGGGAGTCGTGCAGATCGGCATCGCGATCCTCGGCGTCCTCCTCATCGGCCTCATCGTCATGGATTGGCAGACCCACCTGCTCCCCAACGCCTTCACCCTCCTGGGGATCGCCATCGCCCTTTTCCTCGTCTGCACCCAGGCCATCTTTCTCAGTCCAGGAGAGGGCCAGATCGTCCTCAACACCACCCACCAGCTCCGTCTCAGCAGTCCTGGCAGCTTCACCGCCAAAGGAAACGTCTTCCTCACCGGGACCGAAGCGCTCATCTGGGGACGCGTCGTAGCCATCGTAGGGGCCGGCGGTCTCCTTCTCTTGATTCGCTGGCTCTACAAACTCGTCCGCCACCGCGAGGGCCTTGGCCTGGGCGACGTCAAGCTGATCGCCATGATCGCCGCCTTCCTGGGCTTCTGGCCTGCAATCCTCGCTCTATTCATCGGCGTCCTGTCCGCTACCGCCTACGCTCTGCTTTTGCTGGCTCGAGGTCGAGCCAACCGCCTCACCCGGTTGCCTTTGGGTAGCTTTCTCGCTGCGGGAGGCCTGGTCGCCGCTCAATTCGGCACCCGTATCATTGCCATCTACACCACAATGCTTCGATAGCACCCACACGCGTCCTATAACCGCCCTTCAATGCTTGACACTTGCCAGCCGCAATCTTAGAGTCGAAGATGGCGATGCAAACGTACCCCTACATTTGGAACTACATTCCTCTCGTATTGCAGGTCCTGGTTGCTTTGGGAATGGCATGCGGCATGGTGGGGGCATCCTTCCTCATCGGGAAACATAAAAACTCACGCACCAAGGCCGGCGCTTACGAGTGCGGCATGGACCCCGTAGGTGACGCGCGCGGACGCTTCTCCGTCCGCTTCTACATGGTCGCCATGCTCTTCATTCTGTTCGACGTCGAAGCCGTCTTTATGTTGCCCTGGGCCGTCATCTTCCGCCGTCTGCCAGCCATCACCGGCTCGCGCATGTTCGGCTTCTACGAGATGCTGACCTACCTTGGCTTTGTCGCCATCGGCCTCTTCTACGTCTGGAAAAAAGGTATCTTGGACTGGGCTAACGACAAGGGAGACCTCTAGTGTACGATCCCGCCACCGCCGTCAAAGGCATCCAGGCAGTCTCCGAGGCCCTTCCCGATAACCCTGCTCTTAAAGCTCTCGCAGGCGTCGCGACCGACGCCAAATACGACCGCGCCGAACTCACCATCACCGTCGCCCGCGAGAACATCATCGCCGCGACCCAGGCCGTGCAGGCCGCCGGATACATCTTCCTCGAGGACGTGACCGCCGTCGACTGGTACCCCTCCGAGCCCCGCTTCCAGATCACCTATCACATCCTCTCGCACGCCCTGAAGGCCCGCATCCGCCTTATCGCGCTGCTCGACAGCGGCGATGCCGCCATCGACTCGATCGTCGGCGTCTGGCCCTCCGCCAACTTCTACGAGCGCGAGGTCTTCGACCTCTTCGGCGTTCACTTCGGCGGCCATCCCAACCTGACCCGCATCATGATGCCGGAAGACTGGCAGGGTCATCCGCTCCGCAAGGACTACCCCGTGGAGGGCTACCGCTAATGGCACCCGTCGCAGCTCCAGACATGTTGAACCCCGGCGTCGAAGACGTCATCGCCGACGCAGCCCGCCACAACGGCGCGGACCCCTCCAAAGACAACACCATGGTCATCAATATGGGGCCGCAGCACCCCTCCACCCACGGTGTGCTTCGCCTGGTGCTGGAGATCGACGGCGAATCCGTCGTCTCGCTCGCCCCCGATATCGGCTACCTGCACACCGGCATCGAGAAGACCTGCGAGGCCAAGTTCTACCAGCAGGTCGTGCCCCTGACCGACCGCATTGACTACCTCTGTCCCATGACCAACAACCTCGCCTACTGCCTCGCCGTAGAGAAGTTGCTTGGTCTCGAGATTCCCGAGCGCGCCCAGTACCTTCGCGTTCTGCTTAACGAGCTCACCCGCATCCAGTCGCACCTCGTCTGGCTCGGAACTCACGCTATGGACGTAGGTGCTCTCACCGTCTTCCTCTACTGTTTCCGTGAGCGCGAAGACATCCTCCGCATCTTCGAGAGTGTCGCCGGGCAGCGCATGATGACCAGCTACTTCCGCATCGGCGGAGTCAGCCTGGAGCCGCCGCTGGACTTCTACAAGAAGGTCCAGGACCTGCTGAACCTGATGCCCGACCGCATCCAGCAGTACGAGAACCTGCTCACCGGAAACCCCATCTGGATCGGCCGTCTCAAGGGCATCGGTCATCTCTCCGCCGCCGATGCCATCGCCCTCGGCGTCACTGGCCCCCCGCTCCGCGCCTCTGGCGTCGACTGGGATCTCCGCCGCGACATGCCCTACTCCGGCTACGAGAAGTTCCAGTTCAAGGTGCCCGTCTCGCAGGACTGCGATGTCTGGGCCCGCTACGTCGTCCGCATGGACGAGATGCGCGAGTCCGTCAAGATCGCTCAGCAGGCCCTAGACGGCATGCCCGAGGGCCGCATCGTAGCCGATGCCCCTAAGATCATCCTGCCCGACCGCGAACAGATGAAGACCCAAATGGAGTCGCTCATCCATCACTTCAAGATCGTCACCGAGGGCTTCGGCGTTCCTGCCGGAGAGGTCTTCCAGGCCGTCGAATCGCCTCGCGGCGAGATGGGCTACTACGTCGTCTCCGACGGCACTGCCAAGCCCTTCCGGGTACACATGCGCAACCCCTCCTACGCCACCTTGCAGGCGCTCGAGACCATGTGCAAAGGCCGCCTGCTCGCCGACGTCGTCGCCGTCATCGGCTCCATCGATATCGTCCTCGGAGAGATCGACCGATAGAAGAAGATTTGCAGCACCGTCATTTGTGTTTCGCTTTTGTTGCAAGGGCACAGCATAAGCCGTGCCGATAGTTCAAAGCAGTGCGGGGCATTTGCCCCAGAGGTACGGTTTGATTAACGAACGCCTCCACGTAGAACTCTGGACCTCGTTCGCATCGATGATTCGCAGCTATGGAGCGGCGCAAGGACTCAACAGCCGCCACCAGGCCATCGTAGAAGTAGGAAGCGATGTCATTCTGCTTCGCGTCGGTACCCGCTGGCTCCGCTTCACGCCCAGCCAGATGACCGAAGACAACAACCGTTCGCAGCCGTTCCAGCTCAACGAAGATGGAACCGTAACGATCGGCGCAATAACCGAAGATATGGATTTCACAGCCGAACGGCTGACGCGGGAGCTAATGCAGTGAGCACAGTCGCCAACTCGATCTTCTCGCCGGAGCTTGCAGCCCGCTTCGACCATCTCGTCACCATCTATCCCCTGCGCCGCTCCGCCCTCGTTCCCATGCTGCTCTACGCGCAGGATGAGCTAGGCTACGTCTCCGACGCCGCTGTCGCCGAGATCGCCGAGCGCATCGAAATCCTCGAGTTGGACGTTCGCAACGTCCTTTCGTACTACTCCATGCTGCGCACCAAGCCCGCCGGCAAGTATAACGTCCAGGTCTGCACCAATATCTCCTGCATGTTGCGCGGCGGCTACGAGATCCTCGACCACTGCAAGAAGACCCTCGGCGTTGGCCACAAAGAGACCGCCCCGGACGGCGTCTTCTCCCTCGAAGAGGTCGAGTGCATCGGAGCCTGCTGCTGGGCTCCCGCCATGCAGATTAACTACGACTTCCACGACGACCTCACTCCTGAAAAGGTAGACGTTCTCTTCCAGATGTACCGTGATGGTCAGGGAAAGGACGTAAAGTAATGCCAGCCCTCGTCAGTCATCCCGATGAAGTAAAAGTAATCTCCCGCCGCTTCGGCATGGGCGCAGCCGACATCGAGAAGTACATCGAGCTCGACGGCTACAAGGCCGTCCAGCAGGCCATCGCCAACGGCCCCGCCTGGATCATCGACACCATGAAGGCCAGCGGTCTGCGCGGTCGTGGTGGAGCCGGATTCCCCACCGGTATGAAGTGGTCCTTCGTCCCCAAGGTCTCCGAGAAGCCCAAGTACGTCCTGGTCAACGGCGACGAGTCCGAGCCCGGCACCTGCAAGGATCACGTCATCTTCCTGCACGATCCCCACGCCGTCATCGAAGGCACCATGATCGCCGGCCTCGCCATCGGCTCCAAGCTCGGCTTCATCTACCTTCGCGGAGAGTACCGCTATCTCCTCAAGATCGTCGAGAAGGCAGTAGCAGACGCCTACGCCAAAGGCTTCCTCGGCAAGAACATCTTCGGGACCGGCGTCGACTTCGACATCATCACCCAGACCGGAGCCGGAGCCTACGAGGTCGGCGAAGAGTCCGCCCTCATGGAGTCCCTCGAAGGCAAGCGCGGCGTCCCGCGCATCAAGCCACCCTTTCCCGCTGTCGTCGGCCTCTACGGCGGACCCACCGTGATCAACAACGCCGAGACTATCGCCAACGCCCCCCACATCCTGCTCATGGGCGGCGAGGCCTACGCCAAGCTCGGCACCGAGCGTAACGGCGGCACCCGCCTCTTCGGTATCTCCGGCCACGTCGAGCGGCCCGGCGTCTACGAGCTCCCCATGGGCTACTCGCTCCGTAAGGCTATCTATGAAGTAGCCGGCGGTATTAAAGACGGCAAAAAACTCAAAGCCGTCGTTCCCGGCGGAGCCTCCTGCCCCGTCCTCACCGCCGACGAGATCGACGTAGGCCTCGACTTCGACCAGATGGGCAAGGCCGGCACCATGCTCGGCTCCGGCGGCATCGTCGTCCTCGACGAGACGGTCTCCATCGTCGAGTTCGCTCTGCGCACCATCGCTTTTTATCAGCACGAATCCTGCGGCTGGTGCATCCCCTGCCGCGAAGGAACGGACTGGATCAAGAAGACTCTGACCCGCGTCTACAACGGCGGCGGCTCCAGAAAGGACGTCGACAACGTCCAGTACCTCGCCGAAAACATGATGGGCCGCACCTTCTGCCCGCTCGGCGACGCAGCCGCCATGCCCACCCTCGGCTTCGTCAAGAAGTTCCGTAAGGAGTTCGAAGAGTACATCGACGGAAACCGCGCCGGCACACCTCTGATTACAGTGGAGCAACTCGTCGGAGCTGGACATTGAGCAACGCCTTGCCCAGGTTGATCTGGGTGCTGGTAGCGATCGTACTTCTGATTGGACTCGTAAGGGTGATAACGACAGTACGCGGCGCTCACCACAGCGATGATCAGAAGATTTTGATTCAGAAGTCGAAGTAGAGGGATTCAAAGATGGCAGACGTAAATTTCATCGTAGACGGCAAACAGCTCACCGCCCCCGCCGGCACTCTTCTCATCGAGGCCTGCAAGTCCGCTGGCATCGAGATCCCTGCCTTCTGCTACTATCCCGGGCTCTCGCTCCAGGCCGCCTGCCGCATGTGCGTCGTCCGCATCGAGAAGATGCCCAAACTCCAGACCGCCTGCACCACCCCGGTCGCCGAAGGCATGGTCGTCCAGACCGAGACCCCTGAGATCGCCCAGGCCCGCAAAGCCACCCTGCAGCTTCTCCTCGGCAACCACCCCCTCGACTGCCCCGTCTGCGACGCCGGCGGCGAGTGCGAGCTCCAGGACATGACCTTCAAGTACGGAGCCGCCGACAGCTTCTACGCCGAGCCCAAGAACCACCGCGAAGAGCAGAAGTGGTCCCCGGTCGTCTACTTCGACCGCCCCCGCTGCATCCTCTGCTACCGCTGCGTGCGCATGTGCGGCGAAGGCATGGACGTCTTCGCCCTGGGCATCCAGAACCGTGGCAGCTCTTCTGTCATCGCCCCCAACGTCCCCGCGCAGATGTCCCCTGACGATCTGCCCCATGTGGATTGCGAGCAGTGCGGCATGTGCATCGACGCCTGCCCCGTAGGCGCCCTCACCTCCGGCACCTATCGCTACAAGACCCGCCCCTGGGAGATGAATCACGTCGCCACCGTCTGCACCCACTGCGGAGACGGCTGCAAGACCACCCTCGGCGTCCGCTCGACCTCTGACGGCAGCGAGATCGTTCGTGGCGACAACCGCGACAAGTCCGGCATCAACGGCGACTTCCTCTGCAACAAAGGCCGCTACGCCTTCGACTTCGCCAATCACGAAGGCCGCATTACTCAGCCGCTCGTCCGCCAGACCAACGGCGAGTTTAAGTCCGTCTCCTGGGAGGTCGCCCTCGACCTCGTCGGCAAGAAGTTCCGCGAGCTGCGCGACACCCGTGGCGGCAAGTCCATCGGTGTCATCGGCGGCAACCGCCTCACCAACGAAGAGGCCTACCTCCTCCAGAAGTTCGCCCGCACCGTCCTCGGCACCAACAACATCGACCACCACCGCACCGCAGACTACGTCTCCTTCGCCCAGGCCCTCGCCGGACAGACCAACCGCACCGCCTCCCTGCGCGACACTCTCACCGCCCCCTCGGTCCTGATCGTCGGCGGCGACCCCACCATTCAGGCCCCCGGCACCGCCTGGAACCTTCGCACCAACGTGCGCCTCAATCGCGCCAAGCTCTACATCGCCAACTCCGAGCCCATCAAGCTCCGCCGCCAGGCTAAGGCCTTCGTGCAGCTCTCGCCCTTTGGCTACAGCGCACTCACCAGCTACCTCGCCGGCGACGACGCCTCCGCCTCCAGCGCAGCCTCTGACGCCACTGGCCTCAGCGCCTTCCGCGACGTCGTAAAGTCTGAGGAGAACCTCCTCATCCTCATCGGCTCGGAGCTTCGCGGCGCAGACCTCCGCAAGCTCATCGCCTTTGGCCTCACCCTCCCCGGCGCGAAGTTCGCCCTGCTCTCCGACTACGCCAACTCTCGCGGCGCAGCCGATATGGGCCTGCTCCCCGACATGCTCCCCGGCTACAACCCCGTCGGCAGCTCCAGCCCCCTCGCGACCGAATACACTGCTAACACCACCTCCGGGTCCCTCGCTCCTGGCCTCGACATGCTGGAGATCTTCGACGCCGCCGGCAAGGGCGACCTCTCGGCGCTCTACGTCGTCAACTCCAACCCCGTCGCACGTTACGGGGTCGACGCGGCTGCTCTCAAGAACACCTTCGTCGTCGTCCAGGAGATGTTCCTCACCGAGACCGCGGCCCTCGCCGACGTCATCCTTCCCGCCGCCAACCTCTATGAAAAGGCCGGCTCCGTCACCAACAGCTACGGCGACCTCCAGCAGGTCAAGAAGGCCGGGGACCGAGCCGGAGTCCGCACCGACTTCGAGATGATTGTCCGCATCGCCGACAAGATGGGGACCAATATGCGCGCCCTCGTCCCCTTCGGCAAAGGCCTCCGCGCCGACATGGGCCAGACCCGCGGCGCGCAGTCCGGTGAGGCCGACCGCCACTCCATCTGGCTTACTGCTCAGAACCTCGAGCCCCGCCTCAGCCCCTTCGATCCCCTCGCCATTCTCGACGAGATCCAGCGCCTCGTCCCCGGCTACAACATCCTTCGCCTCCAGCTTCTCTCCGGCAACGACCAGCACCTGTCGCCCGCTGCCCCAGCCGAACTGGTTCAGATCACCACCCGCCGCGACCTCGTTCTGCCGGCCAACGACTCCCTCTTCACCTCCGGGACCCTCGGCCGCTACTCCACCATGCTCTCTGACCTGCAGCACAACGAGAGCCTTCGTCCTTCTTCGCTACTCACCCAGATCCAGACCGCCGCCGACTAGGAGCGCGACCCTACACCGTGAGACCTTTAACCCCGTTCCTGACATTCTTGCTCCTCAGCATCCTCAAGATCGTCGTCGTCCTCGTCATCACCCTGACGGCGGTCGCCTACACGGTTCTGTTGGAGCGCAAGGTCCTAGGCCGCATGCAGAACCGCTGGGGACCCTCCCGCGTCGGCCCCTTCGGCCTGCTCCAGCCCCTCGCCGACGGCATTAAGCTCTTCCTCAAGGAAGACCTCATGCCCCTGGCCTCCGAGCGTCCCCTCTTCATCATCGCGCCTATCATCGCGCTGGCCTGCTCGCTGGTCTCCATCGCCGTCGTTCCCTTTGGAGCCATCCAGAACGTCAAGGGCGTCGACATCTTCAACGTCGCGAACGTCAACATCGGCCTGCTGGTCATCCTCGGCATCACCTCCATCGGTGTCTACGGCATCGCGCTCTCCGGCTGGTCCTCGAACAACAAGTTCGCCCTGCTCGGCAGCCTTCGCGCCACCTCCCAGATGATCAGCTACGAGCTGGCCCTCGGCCTCTCGCTGGTGGGAGTCGTCCTCCGCGCCCAGTCCCTTAGCCTGCGCGACATCGTCTCCAGCCAGTCCGCCCACGGAGCTCTCTCCTGGAACATCTTCGGCGGCTTCCAGTTCGTTGCCTTCTTTGTCTACCTCGTGGCCGCCTACGCCGAGACCAACCGTTCCCCCTTCGACCTCCCCGAGGCCGAGTCCGAGCTCGTCGCCGGATACCACACCGAGTACTCCTCCATGAAGTTCGCCATGTTCTTCATGGCCGAGTACGCCAACATGATCACCGTAAGCTGCGTCGCCACCCTGCTCTTCTTCGGCGGCCCGTCCAGCCCCTTCGGCCATCTCATCCCAGCCTTCGGCGGAGCCATCGTCCAGGCCATCCTGCCTATCCTCTGGTTCGTCCTGAAGGTTCTGGCCTTCCTGCTCCTCTACATCTGGGTCCGCGGCACGCTGCCGCGCTTCCGCTACGACCAGCTCATGGGCTTCGGCTGGAAGGTGCTGCTTCCCATCGCCATGGTCAACATTATCGTCACCAGTCTCGTCCTCGCACTACGCGCCTGAGTTTCCTGCGGTGCGGTCTATAAACCGCACCGTCAATCTCAACCGTTTACAATCACCACAATAGCCACACCTTAGCCCTGCCTCCGAAAGCTAACCAGCCGGTACGGCGCAGGCGAAAATGAAGGACCACGCGGAACCCTCATGCAACTGGCACTCTTCCTCATCTTCGGCGGTCTGGCGGTAGCAGGAGCCCTCAACCTGCTCCTGCAGAAGCACCCCATCAACTCTGCCCTGTCGCTGGTCGTCGTCATGATGTCCCTCGCGGTCCTCTACTGGTCCCTCGGCGCGGAGTTCCTCGCCGCCGCCCAGGTCATCGTCTACTCCGGCGCCATCATGGTCCTCTTCGTCTTCGTCATCATGCTGCTCAACGCGGGCGAAGAAGAGCGAACCACCGGCAGCCGAGCCGCGTACATCGCCGGCTTCCCCGGAGCAGCCGCCATCTTCTGCCTGCTCAGCTTCGTCTTCCTCTCCGAGAGCAAGGCGCTCGGCCTCGCCAACCTCGGCGGACAGCTCTCGCACGCCACCAACAACATCTCCGAGATCAGCTCCGTCCTCTTCACCAAGCTTCTGCTGCCCTTCGAGGTCACCTCGATCCTCATCCTGGTAGCCATTCTCGGAGCCGTAGTGCTCGCCCGGAAGGAGCAGTAGCCGATGCAAAATCATGCTTCCCTCATTCTTGGAGCTTTCGTCATCGCTATTAGCTTCCTGGTTATGGCTTCTTTGCCGCCAAGGCGCTGGATCTACGCGATTGGCTTCGCCGGAAGCCTGATGCACCTGATCGGTGTGACCTTCTTCAACAACATCTACGCACTTTGTTTCCTGGATCTTCCCGGTGTACTCCTGATGTGCGTAACTGGAGTCTGGGCGCTCCGAAACGGTATCGCCCAGATGAAGAGGAGCCAAGCCTAATGGTCCCTATCGCCTACTATCTCGTCCTCGCCGCCATTCTCTTCTCCACCGGTGTCGCAGCCTTCCTCATCAAACGCAATATCATCACTGTCTTCATGTCCATTGAGCTGATGCTCAACGCTGTCAACCTGACCTTCGTCGCCTTCGCTCACATGTGGCATCAGGTTCAGGGACAGATCTTCGTCTTCTTTGTGATGGTCGTAGCCGCAGCCGAAGCCGCCGTCGGTCTCGCCATCATCATCGCCATCTTCCGCACCCGCCAGACGCTCAACGTTGACCAGATCAACCTGATGAAATCGTGACCTCTATGCCCTCTTCTTACCTCTGGTTGATTCCGCTGCTTCCCTTCGCCGGCTTCCTCATCAACGGGACGCTCGGCCGCAAGCTGCCCCGCGCCGCCGTTACCGCGATTGCCCTGCTCTTCACCGCCATCCCAGCCGCGCTCGTCGCCTGGCTCTGGACCACGATGAAGGCCGCCGGAGCACCCGAGTCCATCACCATCATCTCTCGTCCCTGGATCGCCATTACCGGCTTCCACGTCGACTTCGCCTTCACCGTCGACCACCTCACCCTCCTCATGCTCGGCGTCGTCACCGGAGTAGGCTTCCTCATCCATCTCTACTCCGCCGGATACATGGCCCACGAAGAGGGCTACTGGCGCTACTTCGCCTACCTCAACCTCTTCATGTTCTTCATGCTGGTGCTGGTGCTCTCCTCCAGCTTCCTGCTGCTCTTCGTCGGCTGGGAGGGCGTCGGTCTCGCCTCCTACCTGCTTATCGGCTTCTACTTCCAGAAGGACTCCGCCGCCAACGCCGGCAAAAAAGCCTTCATCGTCAACCGCATCGGGGACTTCGGCTTCCTCCTCGCCATGTTCCTGATCGTCTCGCACTTCGGTTCGTTGGACTTCCACCAGGTCTTCAACCACATCGCCGCCAACCCCCAGTGGCAGGGCGGAACCCTCACCATCATCGCCCTCTTGCTCGTCGTCGGAGCCGCCGGCAAGTCCGCCCAGATCCCCCTCTACGTCTGGCTCCCCGACGCCATGGAAGGCCCCACCCCCGTCTCGGCCCTCATCCATGCCGCAACCATGGTCACCGCCGGCATCTACATGGTCGCCCGCTGCCACGTCCTCTTCGATCGCAGCACGACTGCTCTCACCGTCGTCGCCATCATCGGAGCCGCCACCGCCATCTTCGCCGCCTGCATCGGCATGGTGCAGCACGACATCAAGCGCGTCCTGGCCTACTCCACCGTCTCCCAGCTCGGCTACATGTTCCTGGCCTGCGGAGTCGGAGCCTATACCGCCGGCATCTTCCATCTCCTCACCCACGCCTTCTTCAAGGCCTTGCTCTTCCTCGCCGCAGGCTCCGTCATCCACGCCCTCTCCGGCGAGCAGGACATGCGCAACATGGGCGGCCTCCGCAAGCGCATCCCGGTCACCTTCTGGACCATGACCATGGGCGTCATCGCCATCGCCGGCATCCCACCCTGGGCCGGCTTCTTCTCCAAGGACGAGATCCTCTACCAGGCCTTCATCTCCCCAAATCCCCTCGGCAAGCTCCTCTGGGCCGTCGGCCTCCTCACCGCCGGAATGACCTCCTTCTACATGTTCCGCCTCTGGTTCAAGACCTTCTTCGGACCCGAGCACTTCGACGAGCACCCCGCTGACAACCACGCCAGCCACGCAGCCGGGCACGACGATGCCCAGGCCGCCCATCCCCACGGCGTCCACGAGTCTCCCGCCATCATGACGGTTCCTTTGGCTATCCTCGCCATCCTCTCCGTCATCGGCGGATGGGTCGGCGTTCCCGCGGCCCTCGGTGGACACAACGAGATCGAGCACTTCCTCGAGCCCGTCTTCACCAGCGGCACCGCTGAAGCCGTCACCACCGTAGCCAATCACAGCCTCGAACTCGGCCTCGCTGCAGTCTCCGTCCTCATCGCTCTCGCCGGATTCGGCCTTGCCTACGCCTTCTACTACAAGAAGCCCGGCACCGCCGACGCCATCGCCGAGAAGGCCCCGGCCCTCTATCGTCTGCTGGAAAACAAGTTCTACATCGACGAGATCTATCAGGCCACCATCGTCACCCCGCTCCAGATGTTCAGCCGTCTCATCCTCGGTGGTCTCGTCGACGCCGGCCTCGTCGGCGGCTCCGCATCGCTCGCTGGCGCAACTACCCGCGGTCTCAGCTCCGTCGCTCGTCTCATTCAGTCCGGAAACATCCGTTCCTACGCCGGCTGGCTCGCACTAGGAGCCGCTGCCGTTCTCGTCGTCATGATCTTCGGCCGCGCCATCTGGCAGCACTAGCTTTTGCTCTTGTTCTTTGCACTACCAGCAACACCAGGAATCGATAGCAACCCATGAATCTAGACCACTCCATCCTTACCCTCCTCACCTTCACCCCGCTCGCGGGCGCGGTCCTCCTCGCCTTCCTGCCGGACAAGGGGAAGATCATGCAGTGGACCGCCCTCGCCGTCACTCTGCTCACCTTCCTGATGACCCTGCACCTCCCCGCGCACTACACCGCCGGCGGTCCCGGGCACTTCGCCTTCGAACAGAACGTCGGCTGGATCGACTCCCCAGCCATCCGCTATCACCTCGGCGTAGACGGCCTCTCCATGTGGCTCGTCGTCCTCACCGGATTCCTCGCCCCCCTCGGCGTCCTCATCTCCTGGCGCACCATCTCCGAGCGCAAGAAGCTCTTCTATATCCTCTTCCTGCTCCAGCAGGTTGCCATGATCGGCGTCTTCGTCTCGCTGGACCTCTTCCTCTACTACGCCTTCTGGGAGCTCACCCTCGTTCCCATGGCGATCCTCATTGCCATCTTCGGCCGCACCGAGAATCGCCGTCGCGCCGCTATCAAGTACTTCCTCTACGCCTTCATCCCTTCGGCTATCCTGCTCGTCGCTGTGCTCTGGCTGTATATCAACACCGGCACCTTCGACATCCCGCAGCTCACCGTCCTCGCCGCCACCCATGGTCTGTCCGGGAACACCGCCGGCCTCTGGCTCGCCTCTCTCGCCTTCCTCGCCGCCTTCGCCGTCAAGGTCCCCATCTTCCCGCTGCACGGCTGGCTCTCCGATGCCGTCTTCGAAGCTCCCACCGCCGCAGTCATGGTCCTCGCCGGCAAACTAGGCCTCTACTCCATCCTGCGCTTCTCCTTCGGCCTCTTCCCAGACCAGTCCCGCCAAATCGCTCCCCTACTCATCGCCCTGGGAGCCATCGGCATCGTCTATGGCGCACTCATCGCCCTCGTCCAGAAGGACCTCAAGCGCCTCGCCGCTTTTGGAACTCTCGGCCACGTCAGCGTCGTCGTTCTAGGCGTCTTCACCTTCACCATCTCCGGTGTCGACGGTG
The DNA here is from genome assembly GCF_018449545.1 of Granulicella sp. dw_53. Classification (GTDB taxonomy): domain Bacteria; phylum Acidobacteriota; class Terriglobia; order Terriglobales; family Acidobacteriaceae; genus Edaphobacter. The sequence continues at coordinate 100,624 of NZ_JAAVUR010000009.1, forward strand.
GCATCTACCAGACCCTCAACGAGGGCATCGGCGGCGCGGCCCTCTTCATGCTCATGGGCGTTCTCTACGAGCGCTACGGCACCTACGACATGCGCGAGTACGGCGGCCTCGCCGCGAAGCTCCCCTGGATGGTCACCCTCTTCGTCATCACCACCCTCTCCGTCATCGGCCTGCCCATGCTCAATGGTTTCGTCGGCGAGTTCCTGGTCTTCTCCGGCTCCATGCAGGCCAACCTTCCGCACCACGCCTTCTGGACCGCTCTCGCCACCTCCGGAGTCATTCTCACCGCCGCCTATATGCTGATGATGATCCAGAAGGTCTTCTACGGCAGCCTCGGCCTCAAGTCCGAAGCCGTCGCAGCCCGCGACCTCGACGCCCGGGAGCACCTCGCACTCTGGCCCGTCATCGCCGTCATGCTCGCCATGGGCGTCGCCTCCCCCTACTGGATGCAATCCATCGATCCCGCCGGCGTCGAGCTGGCCCACGAGCCCGCCTCAGAGGTCATCGCATTGCCCCCCGTTCCTCAGTCCCAAACCGATCTCAACCTCGAGCAGCCCCCCACCACAACCGCATCACCGGAGGCCAGGTAAGTGTCCCCTAACGTCCTCGCGCTCCTCCCCGAATACATCCTCACCCTCGCCGGGGTGCTCATCATGCTCGCCGAGCCTTGCCTCAAGCACAGCAGCTCCCGCAAGCCCCTCGGCTGGATCGCCATCGCCGGCACCCTTCTGGCTGGCGGAGCAAGCTGGTTCCAGCTCGGCTTCGGCACCGTCCACGCCTTCTCCGGCACCATCCAGACCGACCCCTTCTCCATCTTCTTCCACCTCCTCATCGCCGCCATCGTCCTGGTGACGCTGCTCACCTCGCTCGACTACTTCGAGACCTACGCCACCCACGCCGGGGAGTACTTCGCCCTGGTCCTCTTCGGAGCCGTCGGCATGATGCTCATGACCTGCTCCGTCGAGCTCCTCATGGTCTTCATCGGACTCGAGATCTCCTCCATCTCGACCTACATCATGGCCGGCATGCGCAAGGGTCAGTCCACCGCATCCGAGTCCTCCATCAAGTACTTCCTGCTGGGTTCCTTTGCCACCGCCTTCTTCCTCTACGGCATCGCCCTCGCCTTCGGAGCCACCGGCTCGACCTCCATCGTCGCCATTGCTGCCGGTCTCGGCACCACTGCTACCCCGCTCATCGCCTTCACATCCCTCGCGATGATCCTCATTGGCCTGGCCTTCAAGGTCTCCGCCGCGCCCTTCCACGTCTGGACCCCAGACGTCTACCAGGGAGCTCCCGCCCCCGTCACCGGTCTCATGTCCACCGGGCCCAAGGCAGCCGCCTTCGCCGTTCTGCTCCGCATCACCTTCTCCGGCTTCCCCTCCATGCAGCACCGCTGGGCCATCCTCATCTGGATCCTCGCTGCTCTCTCGATGACTATCGGCAATCTCGGCGCGCTCCTCCAGCGCGACGTCAAACGCATGCTGGCCTACTCCTCCATCGCCCACGCCGGATACCTGCTGGTCGCCTTCACCGCCTTCCCGGTCGAAGCCATCTCCGCCGCGGCCTTCTACACCGCGGCCTACGCTGCTATGAACGTCGGAGCCTTCGCCGTCATCACTCAGGTCGGCGGCTTCGACGAGACCGCCCGCACCATCGACGACTACACCGGCCTCGCCGCCCGTCGCCCCGTCCTTGCCAGCGTCCTGGCCTTCTTCCTCCTCTCGCTCATCGGAATCCCCTTCACCGGCGGCTTCTTCGGCAAGTTCTACGTCTTCTCCGCCGCGATCGGCTCCGGACACATCTGGCTCGCCGTCATCGGCCTCATCAACTCCGGCGTAGCTTGCTTCTATTACCTGCGCCTGCTCTTCGCGATGTTCTCCCGCCGCACGCCCGCCACGGAGCTCACCGCCGGAGCCAGCCAGCCCCGCGCAACCAGCGTTCCCGCCGTCATCGGCCTCACCCTGGCCGCGCTCGCCAGCCTGATCCTCGGCATTCTGCCCGGGAACACTCTCTGGCTGGCCCAGTACGCCGGAACCAGCACGATGGTCGAAGACGCCCGTCAGCAATGCATCGCCCATCCAGACAACTGCCAACTCCAGGTTCAGATGGAGCGCCGCTAAAGGGTGGCTGTCCGCCACTTTGGCGTCTTGAACTGGTTTGATACAAGGCACAGACGCCTCGATCTCCGTGGGCCAAGCTATTCATGATGTAATGGTTGCTGCTATGGCGGACAACAAGAAGCAAGGCAACGGACTGGGCGGCGGCTTGGGCGATCTCGTCAAGGCAGAGTCGATGATCCAGCTTGCCATCGCACTTCCCGCCGGCTGCCTCATCGGATGGCTCCTGGGAAGCTGGGCCGACCGCCACTTCCACCAGGGCTGGATCGGGATCCTCGGCATCGTACTGGGCGCGGTCGGCGGTTTCATCCAGATCTTCGCCACCGCCTCCCGCTACCTCAAGCGAGGCTCATAATGGCCTTCGGGACGATGACCAACTTCAGCGACGCCGACTTCCGCCGCACCATGCTCAGCGCTCTGCGCCTGCTAGCGATCCTGGCGGCAATCCTGGCCATCCTGATCGGGCTGAAAGCAGGCTGGCAGAGCGCCGCGCTCCTGCTCGTGGGAGCCCTGATCTCCGGCTCCGGACTCTACGAGTGGCTGCGCCTCATGACCGCCGTGATGGCTCGCATGGACGGCGGAACCGCCGCCAAGCCCATGGGCATGGTGCTGGTCAACTTCTTCCTCCGTCTGGGGCTCACGGTAGTGCTTCTGTATGTTAGCCTTAAGCTACTGAATGGTTCGGTCTACGCGCTTGCGGGGGGCCTTGCGCTGGGAGTCTTTGCACTCTCCATCGAGGGACTTCGGCTCATGAAGGCGTGGACTGTCTAGCCGGCTGCAAAGCCCACAGCAAAGAGTCCCTTTTATTTATGCCGATCAAGTTACTGCTTACCAACTTCATGAACGACCACTTCGGTGGCCTGGCGACGAGCCTGCTGCATGCATTCCATGTGCAGCCTGTTCACCCCGAAGCTCCCATCACCGTGACCTTCACGATGGAGTTTCTGGTCTTCCTGCTGCTCATCGCCTACTTCATCGTGGTGCGCGCAACGCTCAGCGTTGAGAAGCCAGCCGCAGCGCAGCACCTCGCCGAGATGACCCACGAGTTCGTCTCCGAGCAGGGTGAGTCGATCATCGGGCACGGCTCCGAGCGCTTCACCAGCTATCTGACCGCGCTCTTCCTCTTCATCCTGCTCAGCAACCTGCTGGGCCTGGTCCCGCAGCTTGAGTCGCCGACCGCCGACGTCGTCGTGCCGCTGGGCTTCGCGCTGATCACCTTCCTCTACTACCACTATCACGGCATCCGCTCGAACGGCGTCAGCTACTACAAGCAGTTCGTAGGGCCGGTCTGGTGGCTCTCCTGGCTGCTGCTGCCCATCGAGATCATCTCGCACTTCGCGCGCGTCCTCTCGCTCACCGTCCGTCTCTTCGCGAACATGTTCGCGGGCGACCTCGTCACCCTGGCGTTCTTCTCGCTGGTGCCGATCGGTATTCCCCTGATCTTCCTCGGCCTGCACCTTGGTGTGGCCGTGGTTCAGGCGTACGTGTTCTTCCTGCTGGCAGCGATCTATCTCTCGCTGGCTGTGGCGCACGATCACTAGACTTTAGTTTTGCCGCGAAGGGGCTCCCTCTTCGCGGTATGCACCAACGCCGTTCAGCGTGAGGGTGCCAGCACGGTGAGCATCAACCACCCACTGGCGGCGAATCGATGGGAGAAGGAGCAACACCATGAAGCAGCTTCAATACTTGTTTATGACGTTGGCCGCGCTGCTACTCGCAACGCCGGCTTTTGCGCAGGGAGCAGGATCTCCCAGCAGCCAGTGGGTTCCAATCGGCGCAGGCATCGGCATGGCCTTGGCCGCTGGTCTCTGCGGTCTCGGTCAGGGTAAGGCGACCGCTTCGGCGACCGAAGCTCTGGCACGCAACCCCGGCGCTCGTCCTGGAATCTTCATCTTCCTGATTCTCGGTCTCGCCTTCATCGAGTCCCTCGCGCTCTTCACCTTCGTCATCATCTTCCTCAAGGTTCAGTAGTCGTCCTTCACAGACTGCGATCCGCCGTCTGTCCGGATGGAAGAACAAGAAAGCCTCCGCATCCGTGGAGGCTTTTCTGTTTCTGCTCGCTGCGTTCGCCCCTTCAGCGCCACCGCTATACTGAATTGTCACCCTCAATTGAGAAGGAAACACAGTGTTAGAGTTTGAATCAGAGTTTGAGAAGAATCTTTACGAGCTGCGCCAGCAGAAGCTGAGAGACATCGCCGCGCTCGGCCAGCAGACCTATCCCAATAGCTACGCCTTCACCCATACCATTCACGACGTCCGCTACGCCTACCACCACGTTGCCGCCGAGACCTTCGACGCCGAACTCGCCGCAGGAACGAAGCACGAGGTCAGCATCGCCGGCCGCATCATGGCCATCCGGGTCCAGGGCAAGGCGGGCTTCGCGCAGTTGCAACAGAACGGCCAGAGACTCCAGATCTACGTCCGTAAGGACGACGTCGGCGAGAACACCTTCGCGCTCTACAAGCTGCTCGATCTCGGCGACCACATCGGCGTTCGCGGCTACGTCTTCCGTACCCGAACCAATGAGCTGACGATCCACGTCACGGAGCTTACCTTCCTCGCTAAGGCCATGCTGGCCCTGCCGGACAAGTATCACGGCCTCGAAGACACCGAGCTACGCTATCGCCAGCGCTACGTCGACCTCTTCATGAACACCGGCCATGCTCCCAAGCTTGCCGAAGGCGAAGCCGCGCCCGAAGAGGCTCCCATCAACGTCCGCGAGGTCTTCGTCAAACGCGCCGCCGTCCTTCGCGCCCTGCGGACCTTCTTCGATAGCCGCGGCTACCTTGAGGTCGAGACTCCGATGCTCCACACCATCGCCGGAGGAGCCGCTGCGCGGCCGTTCAAGACCCACCACAACGCCCTCGACATTCCACTGTCGCTGCGCATCGCTCCTGAGCTCTATCTCAAGCGCCTCGTCGTCGGTGGCCTCGACCGCGTCTACGAGATCAACCGCAACTTCCGCAACGAGGGCGTCAGCACCCGGCACAATCCCGAGTTCACTATGCTCGAGTTCTACCAGGCCTATGCGAACTACCACGACCTGATGGATCTTACTCAGGAGCTCGTGACCTTCGTCGCGACCGAAGTAAACGGCACGACCATCACCAACTTCAACCGGAACGAGATCGATCTGAGCAAGTGGACCAAACTTTCCATGCGCGAAGCCATCATCAAATGGTGGCCTGCAGACGCGGGAGTCGTCCCAACGACATCCAGCTTCCAGACCTCTGAGTCACTCCTTCAGCTTCTTGATCTTGCATCGAAGGCCTTATACGCAATCTCTGACAAGAATCCCGAAGCAAGCGCAGTTGCAGAAGAAGAGATAGACGGCGTAGTCCAATCCCTGCAGCGAGAAGACTACCTCGTAACCCTCGGCACGGCTCACACTCGTCTGTCGAAGGGAAAGTCCCTCGGAAAGGTGATCGCCGAACTATTTGAGGCATTGGCGGAACCACACCTCATCCAGCCCACGATCATCTACGACTTCCCTCTCGCGGTCTCGCCGCTCTCCAAGGTCAAGCCGGACGAGCCGGACTGGGTGGAGCGCTTCGAGTTCTACATCGGCGGCTTCGAGGTCGGCAACGCCTTCTCCGAGCTCAACGACCCGGTCGACCAGCACGCACGCTTCGAGCAGCAGTTGCTCGAGAAGGAGCGCGGCGACGACGAGGCGCACCAGATGGACGAGGACTACGTCCGTGCGTTGGGATACGGCCTGCCGCCGACAGGAGGCGAGGGGATCGGCATCGATCGCCTCACCATGATCCTTACCGGCGCCAAGTCGATCCGCGACGTCATCCTCTTTCCGTTGATGCGTCCGCAGGCGAAGCAGCAGCAGGCTGGAGCCCAGTCCGCTACCCAGACAGAAGATCAACCTCACGGAGAGTCGGCGGAGTAGTTTACTTCGCCTTCTTCATCCGCTTCACCACGCCAGCCAGCGAGTGTTCATTCATCGCTGCCACGGCGTCTCCGCGGACCTTCTTCATCATCGCGGCGACAGCGGTATCGTCGAGCGTCATCCACTCGCCTTCGGTCGCGACGAAGACGTCGCCGAGGCCGATCTGCTTGGCCGGAATCTTCAGCTTCGCGCCGCCGTTCGGTCCCTTCCGCTGCTCGATCAGCCCAGCCTTGTGGAGCAGCAGGAAGGCCCGCCGCACCATCACCGCGCTCTCCCCCAGCTCCTCCGCAATCACCGCCGATGTATGCATCGCATCCGGCGCTCCCGCCAGTACTGTCAACACCCGCACGCTCAATTGAAATCTTCCGCTTTGTGCCATGCTAAAAAAGCTACCACAGCAAGAGCCCATTGCACTTGCCCGACCCTGTGGAGCTGGGGAAAGCTGGGCAAATCTGCTAACCTCTCCCAGTGAACATCCTCTTCGTCGGCGACGTCTTTGGCTCCGCCGGCCGCCATATCGTCCGCGAACATCTCCCTCATGTCCTCGACTCCAACGCCGTCGATCTGCTCGTCATCAATGGCGAGAACGCCGCTGGCGGCTTCGGCATCACGCCCTCCATCGCGGAGGAGCTCTTCGACCTGGGAGCGCACGTCATCACCACCGGAAACCACATCTGGGACAAGAAGGAGATCTTCGAGTACATGACGGTTCCGGCGGACTCCCACGTCCGCGGACGCCGCGTCCTTCGTCCCGCCAACTACGCCGTGGGAACACCCGGCTTCGGCCTCTACCAGGGCGAGCTGCCCAACGGCCAGCCCTTCGCCGTGATGAACCTCCAGTGCCGCGTCTTCATGTCCTCCTGCGACGATCCCTTCCGCAAAGCCGACGAGCTCCTCTCGCAGATCGAGTCCGAGTCGAACACCAAGGTGATCCTGCTCGACTTGCACGGCGAAGCCACCAGCGAGAAGGTCGCGCTGGGCTGGTACCTCGATGGCCGCGTGACTGCCCTGCTTGGCACCCACACCCACATTCCTACCGCCGACGAGCGCATCCTGCCCAACGGCACCGCCTACCAGACCGACGTTGGCATGTCCGGACCCTACGACTCGGTTATCGGCGTGGAGAAGGAGCTGGTGCTGAAGCGCTTCCTCACCGGCATGCCGGGCAAGTTCGAGCCCGCTACCGGCAACCCCAAGATGTGCGCCACCCTTATCTCCTGTGACGGGGCGACGGGCCGCGCCCACCATATCAAGCGCTTCATGCTTGGCGAGTAGTCGGCACACCCCCCTCTAATGAATGGCCGGGGGGTGCCCCCCTTGCCTGGGCGTAACCCGAATCGTTGCAGCGAGATACGAGCCAGACCCCGCGTTAAACTCTTCCAAAGAAAAGGCTTACGCACAAATATGTGCAGCAGATGGGGTTACGGGGCTTCGATTGTTAAAGAGCAAAGCCCCGGATTGGTCTGGGGCTTTCTTTTGGGTCACTGGTTCTATTTTATCAAGCGGTCCATAACTCACATGCCACCTTTTCTTATTTATTATCCCGTTTATTCCCTTCAACTTAGCCATTCGGAGCCGCTTTCCGGGGCTTGACATCCATTTTGGCTGCCGGAGTTGCAGAACAAGAGCTCCAAACGCAGAGGAGGCGGCCAAAAGGCCGCCTCCTCTGCGTTACGAAAGACCGTACTTACTTCTTAGGAGCAGTATGGTGAGCCGGAGCCGCCTTCTTCGCGGGCGCCTTCTTCTCCACAACCTCGCCGTCGCTCATGGTGATCATCAGCGGGGTCTGGGTGTAGGAGGCGTAGGTTCCGGTCAAGGTGATCTTCGCGCCTACCGTGGGAACCGTCTTCAACGGCTCCTTCATGGTGAAGGTGAAGTCCGCGGACTTCGACTGGACGGCGTCGTCGGAGACAGCAGCCTGTATCGAGCTGTCCGTCGCCGCGACCACAGTCGCATCGGGGATCTGTACCGACTTGCCCTTGATGGTTGCGAAGACCTTCTCCGCATCCTCAGGGGTGCCGTTCTGGAGGATGAACTCCTTGTCGCTCAGCGCCAGGGTGGCGAGATCGGAGGTCTCCATTACAGTCTTATGCGCGATGTCCGAGGCCTTGGGAGCCGGGGTCACGGTGAAGCCAGCGGGAGGATTCAGGTTCGTGTTGGCAGCGGTCATGACGGCGTCGTAGCCGTCGTCCGTACCGTGATACTTGCGGTAGCAGTACTTCGCGGTAGGAGCGAGCTGCGACTTGTAAGGTTCCGGAGCGAACGCTACAAAGCGCGAGACGTAGAACGCGCAGTTCAGCAAGTCGGGCGGGGTGGACTGGAGATAAGCCAGGCCCAGGAAGTAGGTATCCTGCAGCACAGGTCCGGGAGTCTGGGTGTTCGCAACAGGAACGCTCGCCAGCTCCTTTTTGAAGCTATCAATTGCCGTTGCGGTGTCCTTCTTGTTCAACGCGGCGGTTCCAATCGCGCTGTAGAAGATAGGAGTCGCGCTATCCTGCACGGTCTTGAAGTCGGCATCGCTCATCTTGGCTGGCTTTGGAGCAGTCAGACCCTTCTGGGCGAATCCAGCGGCAGCGTCCAATGCGGCCTGCTTTGCAGCAGGGTCAGCAGCGGAGTCAGCGCCAGCCTTGCGGAAGTAAACCTCAAAGGTCAAAGCGCGCAGGTTGTTCGGATCCACCTGCAAGAGACGGTCCGCCGCATCCAGCGTCTTGGCCGGATCGATCTGGCTATAAGTCAACATCAGGGTCTGCAGGGTGTCCGCCTTCACGGCAGACTGCGGATACTTGGTGAGGTACGCTTCAATCGCGGCGGCCTTGGCCTTCGGGTCCGTCTGGCTGATCGCGTCGTTATAGTCCTTGTACTCAGCCGGAGACATCTGCACGTCACTGGAGGCCGCGGTACCACCGACCTGGGATTGAGCAAAGGCGACATGCGAACCGGCACCAAAGCCAGTTACCGCGGAAAACGCCAGGAGAGATGCAACGACTGCCTTCTTCATTCAACACTCCTCGAAAACACTCTTCCTTGAGATGCTGCCACCGGCGATCCCGGGGTCAGTCTGAGCTACGCTGTTCTTGAATATAGTGCATCCACCCTAATAACTCGCTTGGCGCCATCGTTCGGAGCGTTATCGAGCATTGCATGGTTCTTACTCCACCCGTCAAATAGCTTTGGGGATAAGGCGGATTATAGAAATCGCATGGCTCTCTGGCAAGCGGTCATCCTATACCACCGAAATACTTTCGTTGGAAATTCTTCTACCGGTCGAGAATGGATGCATCCGAACCTTAAGAAGCGGGCCTAAGAACGTTCGATGCTTCTCCGTTGTGAGTTCCTGGTCAGGGAAGTTTATGCTGAGAGCAAGCACTCTCAAGTTGAGTCGAAGCTCTTGGCAGGAGCGAGCTGCTTTGACCATCTTGCCGGATATCCTGAGTCCAAATTTCTGCACTCGGGCCCATTCGTAGTGTTCTGTCCCCCTTATCCACAACTGGTGGTGTTGTTTCCGTTGATTCTGGCCAAATCCCCAGCTAGAGTTGAAGCAGGACGAAATCGTCTCATATTCAAAAGCTTCGTCAGTATCCGCCATACCGCAGAGGTCCCAATTTGCTCAAGCTCAAAAAAGTTCAGATCCTCGGCTTCAAATCCTTCTGTGACCGCACCGAGGTCCAGCTTACCGGTGAGGGTATCGCGGCTGTCGTCGGCCCTAACGGATGCGGCAAGTCGAACATCTCCGATGCGATCACATGGGTTCTGGGAGAGCAGTCCGCAAAGTCTCTGCGCGGTATCAAGATGGAAGACGTCATCTTCGCCGGTACGCGCGACCGCAAGCCGACCGGGATGGCCGAGGTATCGCTTACGCTGGTCGATCCGGAGATCTACGACGCCGCCTCTCTGCAAGGTGGCCCCGAGATCGTCATCGACGACCGCGAGCCCAACCTGACCGACTGGGACGAGACCTCGCTCCGCCAGCAACGCGCCGAGGAGACGGAGGAGGCCATCGCGGAGGCTCAGCCTGGCACCGTGCTCGAGGGCGACCCCTCGTTGCCTCTCCCCGAGGTAGAAGCCGCTCCGGAGCCGGACGCCGAAGCCTCGGCCTCCGAGACCAAGAACAGCGTCGTGTTGAAGATCCGCCGGCGCAAGTTTGGCCGCGCCCCCATTCGCGCCGGAGAGCTGACCATCACCCGCCGCCTCTTCCGCACTGGCGACTCCGAGTACCTGCTCAACGGCAAGATCTGCCGACTCCGCGACATTCAGGACATCTTCATGGGCACCGGTCTGGGCGGCGAGTCCTACGCGATCATTGGACAGGAGCGCATCGGACAGTTGCTCTCGTCCAAGCCGCTCGACCGCAGAGGCATCATCGAGGAGGCTGCCGGCATTACGCGCTTCAAGACCAAGAAGCGGCTCGCAGAGCTTCGGCTTGAGTCGGCCAAGCAGAACCTCTCCCGCGTGAACGACATCTTCGAGGAGGTCACACGGCAGATGTCGACGCTGAAGCGTCAGGCCGCCAAGGCGGAGCGCTACGGGGCTCTCCGCGATGAGTTGCGCTCGCGTCTGCGGGTCGTGCTGGCCAGCCGGATGGCCCAGATGGATCAGGAGTCCGCCGCGACCGCAAAGACCGTCGCTGAGCTTACCGCCCAGATCGACGCACAGGCCACCGATATCGAGACGATGGACGCGCAGCACTCCGAGGGCGTACGCAGCGGCTACGCGCTCGATGAACAGATTCGCGAGACAGGCGCACAGGCCAACCAGGCTGCCGTCGAGTTGGAACGCACCGCTGCACGATCAAACTCCAATGCGGACCGCATCGCCGACCTCACCACACGGCTCGCCTCGGGCGCGGAGGAGCTTGCGCAGGCACAGGCGCAGCTTGCCAGCCTCGCCGGGGACCTGGAGCAGCAGCGCAGCTTCGTGGAGAACGCCACCACCGAGGCCACGGAGTCCCGCGAATCGGCGCAGCACCGTCAGGCAGAGGCTCAGGCGGCTGTCCGCTCTGTCGCACAGGCTGAGCAGCAGGCCGAGCAGCACCGCCGCGCCTCCATGCAGCTTATTCAGCGCGCCGGCCAGACACGCAACGAAGAGGCTCAGGCTGCCGCGGCGCTTGCAGGACTGGAGCGCGAGGCAGAACGGCTCGCCAGCGAGTCTGAGATCGCCCGCCAGGAGCTCGCTACGCTTGGACTTCAGCGCGGGCAGGTCGCGCTTTCGTTCGAGTCTGTCACGCAGCGCGTCAAACGGCTCGAATCGGAGATCTCTCAGCTTCGCGTCCAGCTTGCTACCCAGCGCAACGAGGAGACCGAGTCCAAGAAGCGGGGCGACCGGCTTCGCGGCGAGGTCGCTACCCTGGCCGGACGCAGCGCCTCGCTCGAAGCGCTGATCCGCGACCACAGCTACTCCACCGAGACGGTGCGCAACATCTTCAAGCTGGAGTCGAACCGCAAGGACCTTAACGGCATGGCCCCCATCGGCACGCTGGCTGACTTCCTGGAGGTCGACGCCAAGTACGAGTCGGTCGTCGACGAGTTCCTGCGCGACGAGCTCAACTACATCGTCGTCAAGTCGTGGGACGCTGCTGATGCCGGGATGAACCTGCTGCAGACCGACGTCACCGGCCGCGCCACCTTCCTGGTGCGCCCTAACGACGCCCAGGCCAACTTCGCCTTCGCCGAGGGCATGACCAGCGACGCTGTGCGCAACATCGCCAGCATCGAGGGCGTCGTCTCGCTGCGCGACTGCGTTCGCGTCCTGCCTGCGGCGGGAGAGGCCGGCTTCGGCAAGTCGCTCGAGGTGATCCTGCCTAAGCTGCGCGAAGGCTTCATCGCGCCGGACTCCTACACCGCCCGTACCCTGGCGCTCTCGAATCCGCACGCCTTCTTCCTCTCGCCCTCCGGCGAGACCTTCCACAACGTCACCGTCACCGGCGGGCGTCCCCGCGCCCAGGGCCCACTGGCCCTCAAGCGCGAGCTCACCGAGGTGCAGCAGAAGGTCGAGGCCACCCAGACCGAGCTTAGCCAGACCGATCTCGCCACCGCCGACCTCCAGCGGCAGATCACCGAGATCGTCTCCACCATCGAGACGCAGAGCCAGTCCCTCCGCGAGGCGGAGCGCGAGTCCGCCAACTCCGGCGCTGCTCTCCGCCAGATCGAGTCCGAGACCGCCCGCATCGATCGCCGCCTGCAGGACTGGACGCTCTCCACCGAGCGCAACCGCGAAGCCCGCGACCAGAAGGCCGAGCTCATCGCCCGCCGTCAGCAGGAGGCCACAGCCTTCGAGAACGAGCGCGCCACCCTCGAGGCCGGTCTCGCCGACCTGAACTCCCAGCTCGAAGGCCTGCGCGGCGAGCGCGAGCAGCTCCAGCAGGAGGCCTCCGCCGCAGCCGCGGCGCTGGCCGGACTCGAAGAGCGCCGCCGCAACGCAGCCGCCAACTTCGAGCAGACCACCCGCCTCTACAACGGCCAGAACCAGCGCATCCAGCAGCTCACCCAGCAGCTCGCCAGCGCCGGAGCCGAAAAGCTCCGCCGCGAAGAGGAGACCGCCAGCCTCGCCATACAGCACGCCGAGCTCGCCGAGACCCGCGCCACCGCAGTAGCCCAGGGCGCACGGCTCAGCGAAGAGGCCCAGGCCCTGCGCGCCTCCATGGCAGAGCTCGACGGCCGCCTCCGCACCCTCCGCCACGAGACCGAGGCTTTGCGCGAGCAGCGCTCCACCCTCACCGCCCGCGCCGCCAAACTGGCCTCCGACATCGAGCACCTCGAGGCCACCTGCCTCAACGACCTCGCCGTCGAAGCCGTCACCCTCCGCGAAGACTCTGCCATCGTCCGCATCGAAGGCGAAGCGCTTGCCACCGAAGAAGAAGAGTCCCGCACCCTCAAGCAGAAGCTCGAAGCGATGGGCCCGGTCAACATGATGGCCCTGGAGGAGTACACCGAGACCAGCCAGCGCCACACCTTCCTCGAGGCCCAGCGCAAGGATCTTCTCGACGCCATCGAGAACACCCAGGCCTCCATCAAGGAGATCGACGACGTCTCGCGCATCAAGTTCGACGAGGCCTACAAGGTCATCAACGAGAACTTCTCGGTCACCTTCTCCAAGCTCTTCGGCGGCGGCCAGGCCTTCATGAGGCTCACCGACGCGGAGAACTCCGCCGAGTCCGGTATCGACATCGTCGCCTCGCCTCCGGGCAAGAAGCTCCAGAACATCCTGCTGCTCTCCGGTGGAGAGAAGGCCCTCACCGCGCTCTCCCTGCTGGTCGGAATCTTCCAGTTCCAGCCGGCTCCCTTCTGCGTCCTCGACGAGGTCGACGCGCCGCTCGACGAGACCAACGTCGGCCGCTTCGCCAAGCTGATCGCCGAGATGTCCTCCACCACCCAATTCATCGTCATCACCCACTCCAAGCGCACCATGGCCCAGGCCGATGTCATCTACGGCGTTACCATGCAGGAGCCTGGAGTCTCGAAGATCGTCAGCGTCAACCTCAACCGCCGCGACCTGCCCGCAGACAATCGCCGCGCCGTAGCCTGAGCCCGAAAGATCGATGCACCTTCTCCTTACGCTGGCTGTCCTGGCACTCCTCACCGCGGCCATCGTGGTGCTCCGGCTGTTCTGGACGAGCCTGGGGCGTGGAGTGCATCGCGTTCTCCTCGTCGCCGCCTTCGCCGCCATTCTTTTCTACGGCCTTACCAAGGCGTCGAACTGGAGCACCACCTCCGAACTCTTCAACGCGCTCCTCACCTGGTCCGCGTTGGCCAGCTACGAGTTCTTCCTGATGCTGTTCACCACGCTCCGGCCCCGGAAATTCACCAGCATCATCGCGATCGTCCTGGCTCTGCCGTTGCTGTCCACCAGCGTCGTCCTGGAGCTGACGTATCTCTTCAGAACGAAGCAGATCACCATCGCCGATCTGGGCTACAAGTTCTACAGCGATAAGATTTACTGGGACGCGAAGCCCAGCCAGAGCTCGGGAATCGACTTCATCATCTACTACCGCTCCGGCTTTCTGCCCCTGCGCCGCCGCGTCCAGGGCGCACGTCTGTACGACACCCAATGCATCACACGCGAGACCTACGCCGTGCTTCAGCCCGGACACAACAGCGTCCTGGTCGTCTGCCCCGCACTCCCCGGCCAGCCTGCGGAGACCGGCCGCCACGCCGTCGTTCCCTTTTACTAAACAGCTTGGCTCACCCGATCCCTAGAGGAGTGAACCAGAGGAGTGATACCGTCACCAGATGAACAAGACGTCCGCCGCTCTCCTTCAGACCGACCTCGGCTCCCTGCCCTTGCTGGCACGCGGCAAGGTCCGCGACATCTACGCCCTGGGCGCCGACCCCGCCGCCGACCTGCTCTTCATCGCCACGGACCGCATCTCCGCCTTCGATCACGTCCTGGCCACCGGCATCCCCGACAAGGGCCGCATCCTCACCCAGCTCTCCCTCTTCTGGTTCGACCTGCTCAAGCCGCTCGTCCCCAACCACCTCATCACCGCCGCCACCGCCCACTACCCCGCGCAGCTCGCTCCTTACCAGGAACAGCTCGAAGGCCGCAGCATGATCGTCCGCCGCGCGCAGATGTTTCCCGTCGAGTGCGTCGTCCGCGGCTACATCTCCGGCTCCGGCTGGAAGGACTACCAGGCGACCGGAGCCGTCTGCGGCATTCCCCTGCCCTCCGGCCTGCGCGAGTCCGACCGCCTGCCCGAGCCCATCTTCACCCCCGCCGCCAAGATCAACACCGGCGGCCACGACGAGAACATCTCCTTCGACACCATGGTCGCCCACATCGGCGCGCAGCCCGCCGAAGACCTCCGCGCCCTCACCCTGGAGATCTACCAACGGGCCAGCGACCATGCCGCGACCAAGGGTCTCATCCTCGCCGACACCAAGTTCGAGTTCGGCCTGATCGACGGGAAGATCACCCTCGCGGACGAGGTTCTCACCCCGGACTCCTCCCGCTACTGGCCGGCCTCGACCTACTCTCCCGGCGGCGCGCAACCCTCCTTCGACAAGCAGTTCGTCCGCGACTATCTCGAATCCATCCACTGGAACAAGCAGGATCCCGCGCCGGAGCTTCCCGACGACGTCGTCACCCGCACCCGCGAAAAGTACCTCGAAGCCTTTCGGCTGATCACGGGCCGCGACAGCCTCTCCGTATGATGAACCACATAGTCTCGGCCAGCTTTCATGCAACTGCAATCCGATCGAGCCTATGAACACCATCACGTTAGCCTCTCTCAACGCCGTCGACTGGCTGCTCGTCGCCATCCTCGCCTACTCCACCATCCGGGCGTTCCTGCGCGGCATCGTGCTGGAACTCTTCTCCCTGGGTGGACTTATCGCCGGCATTCTCATCGCCAGCTGGAACTACCAGCGCCTCGCGCCTCCGCTCCAAAGGCTTCTCCGCCCCATCTTCAACGCCGCGATCTCCATCTGGAACATCGTGGCGTTTCTGCTCATCGTCCTCGGCATCATGCTGATCGCCTACCTGGCGGCCCGTCTCATCCGCGGGACAGCTCACACCATCGGGCTCGGATTCTTCGACCGCCTCCTCGGCGCGCTCTTCGGAATCGTCCGCGGCTGCCTCCTGGGGGTCGCGCTCCTGATGGCCGCGACGGCGTTTTTGCCTCAATCTACGTGGGTTGAAAATTCTCGCTTAACTCCCTATTTCCTTGCGGGGGTTCATGCGGTATCCTTCGTTGTACCGCGGGGCCTCCAACAGAAACTTCTAAACGGCATTGCACAGCTCAAGCATAGTGGGCCCGATTGGATCAAACTGCCCCGGTAAGGTCACAATGGAGTTGCGGTCCCAAACTTTGGACGTATAGGCGAGGCAAACTTGAAGCGCGAACTTGACGGTCTCATCACACAGATGCACAGCTCCGGTATCGCTTACTCCGATGCCGTGCGCCAATTCAAGAAGCGTTACATCCTCGAAGTCCTTGCCCACCACAAGGGCAATCAGTGCAAGGCCGCAGATGAGCTCGGCATGCACCGCAACACCCTCAGCCGCACCCTCACAGAGCTCGAGATGGATACCGCCCAGATTCGCGACTACATCCGCGAAGGCGGAATCCGCAATGGCATGCGCCGTCCTCCCAGCAGCGAGCGTCCCGCCCGCGTGCAACAAAACGGGGCTCGAAGCAACGGTCTTCCCCTTGGACCACGCATCGCCAACGCCCGTTAGCATCTCACCTCGTCTAACTGGCAGCACCATGACGCACGACCCAAATCCACGACGACCGTCTCGAAACTCTCGCCTCGCCGTATTTGCGCGTGCCGTCTCCCTTCCGGCCTTCGCCTTGGCCCTCTCCTGCGGTTCGGTCGGCGGCTTCGCCCAGGCCCCTACCCCTCCAGCTCCCCCGGCTCCGGTTCCCGAATCCCCGGCTCCCGCAGCTCCACCGGCTGCGGAATCGCCAAAGCCCGACACGGCAGCTCCCGTCCCCGGAACCACGGTCCCTCTTCCCGACACCAACAAACGAAAGTCTCAAGCCGCGGCCGATGCCTTTCTCAACGGAGCCCGTTTCCTCGATCGCAGGAACCTCGCCGGCGCCGAAGCTCAGTTCGCCAAAGCGGTAAGCCTCAATCCTCACAACGCCGAGTACGCCCAGGCCCTGGCCCTCACCCGCGAGCACCACCTCACGGATCTCGTCCAGCAAGCCAGCAAGGCGCGCCTCCTCGGCCACAACGATACCGCCGAGACCCTTCTCGCCCAGGCCCGCGCGATCGATCCTCAGAACCCCATCATCACCCAGCATGCCGACGCCGGACCCTTGCCCCCCGGCTTCATCCCCACTCTCGACCCGGCCCACGTAGGAATCGCCTACACCGGACCCATCACCTTACTGCCGAGTGAAGCGACCCAAAGCTTTCATCTTCGTGCCAACGTCCAGGACGTCATCTCGAGCGTCGCGGGCAAGTTCGGCATCCGCACCGTCTTCGATACCTCCGTCACCCCCCAGAGTCTCCGCTTCGATCTCGACAACACCCGCTACAACGTGGCGATGCCCATCCTGCTTGATATGTCGCGCCTCTTTGCGGTTCCGTTGGACGCCCATAGCGTCTTCATCGCGAAGGACACCCTCGAAAACCGTCAGCGCCTCGAACGTCTGCTCGAAGAGACGATCTACATCCCTGCCCTTACCCAGGAGCAGATGACGGAGCTCAGCAACGTCGTCCGCAATATCTTCGATCTCAAACAGGTCACCATACAGACCGGCCTCGGCTCCATGGTGGTTCGCGCGCCCGAGTCGATCATGTCTGCGCTGAATTACACGCTCGCCGACCTCATCGACGGCGGCAGCGAGGTGCTGCTCGACCTCAAGCTCTACACCGTGGACAAGACCCGCACCCGGAACATAGGCGCTCAACTCCCCCAGCAGATCGGGCTCTATAACGTCCAGGGCGCCGCGCACGATCTGGTCACCGCGAACCAAAGTACCGTCGACCAGGCCATCGCCCAGGGGCTGATCCCCGCCGGCTCCTCCGACATCACCATCGCCCTGGCCCTCATCGCCTCGGGTGTGGTCCAGAGTGCGCTGCTCTCCAACACCCTCGGCTTCGTGGGAGGTGGCCTCACCGCCACCGGCATTACCACCAACGCTAATCCCACCTTCACACTCTCTCTCAACTCCAGCGACACCCGCGTCCTCGACGACGTACAGCTTCGCATGGGCGACCGCCAATCCTCTACCTTCCGAGCCGGCAGCCGCTATCCCATAACCACCTCCACCTACACGGTGGCCGGTTCCACCCTCGGCTCCTCCGCCCTGGCTGGCGTCTCCATCGGCGGAGTCAGCGCCGCCAGCCTGCTCGCGAACAACTCGCTCACCGTCCCGCAGATCTCCTTCGAGGACCTCGGTGTCACCTTGAAGGCCACCTCCACCGTCCAGAAGACCAACAACGTCACCGTCCACATCGACTTCAAGATCGAAGCTCTCTCCGGCAGCAGCATCAACAACATCCCCACTCTGAACAGTCGCCAATTCACCTCGGATATCACCATCGCCGATGGCCAGACCGCCCTCATGGTCAGTGCGGTTAGCAAACAGGAGTCCGGGGCCATCAACGGTCTCCCCGCTCTCTCCGAGCTCCCTGGCTTCCAGACCGCCACCGCCGATAAGACCACGGTAAGTGACACCAGCGACCTCATCCTTTTAATTACGCCGCATATCGTGCGTCGCCGCTCCAACGTCATCTCCGGACCTCGCATCGCGGTCAATCTTCCTGCCACGCCCGAGTAATCCTGCGCTGTAACCCCAAGCAGCTTCATGACTTACTGCACACCCCCATAAAAGAACAGAAGAGAGAAACAGTTAGCCACCCATCCGCTCAGGCGACGCTGGCGTTTCTCTAGACCATAGGAGATTTGCAGTTGTGGCTTATCGGGATTGGAGCCCGTCTTGGCAACCGGGGCATCTTCACCGG
Organism: Granulicella sp. dw_53; assembly: GCF_018449545.1. GTDB lineage: Bacteria > Acidobacteriota > Terriglobia > Terriglobales > Acidobacteriaceae > Edaphobacter. The sequence goes on from NZ_JAAVUR010000009.1 coordinate 119,052, forward strand.
TCTTTAAGTTGTTGAGGAGATTTGGAGGCGCGGGTCGGGATCGAACCGACGCATAAAGGTTTTGCAGACCTCTCCCTTACCACTTGGGTACCGCGCCTCGGGTTGGACCGATGGTTATCGGCCCTGGTGATTGTAGACGAAGTGCGGGTTCGACCTTGTGTCTACTGCATCGGTTGCATCTTTTGGAGCGGGAGACCGGGGTCGAACCGGCGACATCTTCCTTGGCAAGGAAGCACTCTACCACTGAGCTACTCCCGCTCACATAGGTACGAGTATAGCGGGCTCAGGAGCGGATGGTCAACGCGTAGAGGGATCTATGCCTCGAGTAGTTGGCAGGATTCCCTAATTCGGTGCGAGAGTGTGGGTTACTGGAGATTCCAAGGTTGCCGCAAGAGGGAAATCGTGCATCTGATTTTCGAGGAAGAGTTTCCATCGACGCGCGAAGGAAACGGGCCAAGGAATGATGATAAATCGACCTACCACACCCGAACAGGAGCTCCAGGAAGACGCGTTGCGTCGCCTGGAAAAGCTGGCTGCCGTGGGGCAGGAGGCATCTACGATTGCGCACGAGATCAACAATCCCTTGGAGTCCTTGACCAATCTTTTGTATCTCATGCGGCTGTCTGACTCGCTGGAAGAGGTAAAGGAGTACGTCGGGATTGCACAAAAGGAACTTTCGCGGGTTACAGAGATTACAGTGCAGACCCTGAGGTTCCACCGGCAGACCAGCAAACCGATTGAGGTGGATGTGCATGACCTGGCGCAGAGTGTGATGGCGCTGTACTCCGGCCGCATGCTGCTGCGCAAGATCGATACGGAGTGGAGAGTTCGAGAGACGCCACGGGTGATCTGCCTGGAGGGCGAGATCCGGCAGGTTTTGAACAACTTAATACGAAATGCGCTCGATGCGATGCCCTCCCGCGGCCGGCTGTTGATTCGTTTGAACGCTGTCTGCCATCCGAAGGAGCAGCGGGCGGGGATACGGATCACCGTGGCCGATACAGGCGAAGGTATTCATCCGGATATGGCTGGACGGCTGTTCGAGCTGTTTCAGACGACGAAGGAGAAGTCCGGCACCGGCCTCGGGCTATGGGTCAGCCGCGGGATCATCGAGAAGCATGGTGGCCTGATCCGGGCCAGGTCCCGTCGCGGCGAGAAGAGCGGGACGGTCTTCGCTATCTGGCTGCCGCTGGATGGTGGATCCGCACTGGCAGCCTGACATACGAAGGATCGCTATTCTCAAGCACATACGTTGCAATATTCGGCGCCTCGCCGCTCGAGAATGAGGCCGAAGCAATTCATCCTTCGTGGACGCGCTGGGCGAACGGATCAGCGGTTCGCCGGGACAGCAACTCATCGACGCTGAATGGAAGGCTTTCGCAATTCGCAAGAACGAACGCCCCTCCCACTCCCGTCAGGACTGCGAAGTTCAAGGGCGCCTTGATTCCCAACGCGATCGTCATCGCCGTCCCAAACGTCAGTAGAAGAAGACCACCTAACAGTGCGGCAGCACGCGTGTGCCAGCCGACGAGGAGAAGAACACCAAAGAGAATTTCAGCGATAGTAGCGACGATCCCCAGGGGTGCGGTCATTCCGGCCGGCAAATACCAAATGAGGGTATGCGTGTAGTCCAAAAATCGTGAGAAATTTCCCCACTCGACATTCGGTTGCCCAAACGCTCCCCATAAACCGAACCGATCGGCTACGGCCGACAAGAAACCAACCCCGAGCCCGATTCTCAACAATAGGGTCGCATAGCTTGCGAACTTAGAATCCCGCAATGTAATCGTGCTCATCTTATTTCCTCTCAATTCAGTTTGTGCGAACAGAATCGTTCGCAACGGTTGGCTTACTTTGCTGGTATCACCAGCGGAGCGTCTTTCTTATGGACCAGAAACACAAGGAACTTTGCTGGCTTTGTATTACTCGCATTCCGGCTAACGACGTGAATATCGTTGGGATCTTCGTAGAAGGTCTGGCCCGGCCCCAGAGTGAGCTCTTTTTGCCCTCTCACCTGCATGACGACGGAGCCCTCCAGCACGTAAACCGATACTTGCGCATTGTGCCGATGGACAGGGCTCGAAAAGCCCGGCGGAAAGTCTACGGTGTACATCAGAGATTGCTCGCCGGGAACCCCTGCCAGATCTTTCGTTATCAGAGTGGTAATGGTCTCGTGCGCCGCCGGCGGCGTGACAGCCCTCTGCGCCAGCATCGTGTTGGGTGTGAGCAGGGTGCTGACGATGAAAAACGCCAGCACCAGTATGGGTTTTGAGCTTGCCTTAGGTTGTGCTTTGATCCTTGGTTGCATGTCTCTCTCCTCGCAACCACAACACTAGGCTTTATGCGGATTGGAGAGAAGGTCCACAATGCGACGAAGAACTGGTCCACTTTCACCTAGCAAGGGAATTGCAGCCGCCCCTCTTAGGGATATCGGCCACACCTAACCTCGTGGGCCAAGCAAAACAGCAACATCAATCCGTAACGCGCCACGCAAGAACGCTGCTCTTCCCCGAGCTGCCATTCATGTTGCTGCTTCCCAGAACCAGTTGAAAATGTGGGATGCTTCCGTCCGCACGCCGGATACGATTCAGAAGAGGCAATAGGGAGGAGTCATCCGCAACAAAGTCCCACGCGCACTCGGTGCCTGCCATCGAAGTGCCTTCCAGAATGAGAACATTCCCCTTCCCACCCAGGTTGGGGAGAAACGCCACAACGCCATAGACACGATGTTGAGCATCGTCATAGTTCGAATCCCATCTCGACGGCTCGCCTCCCACCGGCTTCCGGTTGAGCACGGTATAGCGGCGAATCATCGGATCCGAGAAGACAAAGTTCATGTTGGGTTCGAATAACTCGACCCAAGGATTCGCCGCGGACGCTCCGATGAGCACGACGTTCCCGTCCTTCATATCATTTGGCCGCACATCCCGCGCGTACCGCAGCTCAAATGTGCTCTTCCTGGCATCCGCGATACGAGCGAACGCCGTGGCAATGTCCAGGTCTACGATCGAGGTGTACCGCCGGCTCGCCAGATCGACGACGCTCCTTTGCTCTACCGTCTGTGTGGCTGGCGCCTCGACACGATAGCTTCCGTTCAGGTATTCCGCGACACCGGTCTTCTTCTGTGTAAGCCCTTGCCACATCACGAGACCGCTGTCTCCAGGAACGATCATGGTTCGTTGCTCGGGCCGAAACAGGACGCTCCAGAGCGGATGATCCGGAACCTGCGCGGACGCCTCGCGGCTCATAGGAGACCGCACCTTGAAGAGCAGAATCAGGACCGCAATCGAAAGAACCACCACAAGCACCCAAGCCAGACTGATGCGGACGCCAGTTTTCTTGGTGTCGAGAAAACCGCGCTCAACAAAACTCTCCTGCACCGGCTCAGAAATCGGCAAAGCGGAAGCAGCAGCCTCTATCGGCAACCGCCGCTCAAATAAAGGAACATACGTACCCCTGGGAAGTACGATGCGGACCGGCTCGTTCGCGCCCTCTCCATTGAAGTAAAGGTCGAGCCGCTGGCGTAGGCGGCTGGCCTGCGTTCGCACGATCCCGTCGACCGACGAGTCAAAATCCGCCGCCCGTCCAAAGAGCATGCTGCCGATCTTTTGCTCATTGATCTCACTCGCCCTGCCAGTCAGGGCAAGCTCACAGACCAAAGAAAGAAAGGTGGAGAGACGTTCGCTCTTCGCAAATACCGAAGACCCCACGACTCGAGACACCAAGGCTCGCCGGCTATCGGTTGTCACATCGCCAGGGTTAGCGAGCTCCTCAGTTTTGGTAGAGACCATGTCACGCCTCAATCATGAAATGTCAGTAAACCATGCGCCTGTGAACGCGGCGTAAACGAATTGAAACACTCTATTCACTGTATCGGTTACATCGAATCTCCACTAAGACACGAGTAGCGAAAGAGTTAGGCATGTGACGGTGGCAGATGCCGTGAATTGTGTTGGCGGCCTCTCGACCCAATGTTAGTTCTGCAGAAGGAACAATCCCAGGCCGTGCATTAAAACCCATCTGCCGCACTTATAGGAGCTGAAGCCATGACACAAGCATCTGCAACACGCGAGGGAACCGAAGGAGAGACTCATCTCCCTTCGTCGACCCGCCCTCGAAATCAATTCCGCATCAGCATAGTGAGCCTCGTTCTCCTCTTCCTCTTATCCGCCACTGCCCGAGGCCAGTTCGACTCCGCAAGCGTGCTCGGAGCCATCCAGGATCCCAGCGGCGCATCGGTTCCATCCGCATCCGTCACATTGATCCATGCCGGACGCGGCACCACCATCGCCCGCCAGACGGATGCAAGTGGAAACTACGAGTTCACTAACATACAGCCGGGCGAATACAGCCTAAGCGTGACGGCCCCCGGATTCGCCAAGTCCGTAACCGATCCGTTCACGGTCAACGTGGGAGCGCGGCAGCGAGTCAGTGTCACGCTCAAGCTCGGAGCAGATAGCCAGACCGTAACCGTCTCCGGAGCAGCAAGCCAACTGGAGACCGACAGCAGCGACCGAGGCGAGACCGTGCAGGGCGCCGAAGCCGTCACACTGCCTCTGAACGGCCGGGCCTACGCCGACCTCTCCGTCCTGGTCCCCGGCGTCAGCAAGTCTTTGAATGGAACGGTCGTAGCCAATCCCCCACGCGATGCCTCCTACAACGTCAACGGACTGACCTCGCAGTCCAACAACTTCGAACTCGATGGAATCGACAACAACGCCTACCAGGAGGCGAATCAAGGCTTCTCCAACCAGGCCGTGATCCCATCCCCCGACGCCATTCAGGAGTTCAAGGTTCAGACCGACAACTACTCTGCCGAGTACGGCCGTGCAGGGGGAGCCATCATCAATGCAACCACCCGAAGCGGGACCCAGAGCTTCCACGGCGGCGCGTACGACTATCTGCGCAATACCGCGCTGAACGCCTTCGGCCCCTTCGTCGGCACCGGCGTCAAGCCGACGCTGGTTCAGAACCAGTTCGGCGGAACCTTCGGCGGACCGGTCCTCAAACAGAAGCTCTTCTTCTTCGTCGACTACGAGGGACTTCGCTCAGTCGCGCACCAGTTGACCACGGCGATTCTCCCGACGCAGGCCGAGCTCGGTGGATTGTTTACCGTGGATGGAACAGCCACAGGGACGCCCGTTCCAATCAAGAATCCATACACGGGAGTGATCTACACCAACGGACAGGTGCCGCTTACCGATCCCAATATCGATCCAGTCGCGCTCACCGTCTTCAAGCTTCTACCGACACCCAACATCCCCGGTGCCGCACTGACCGCGAATAACTTTCAGTATCTTCCGGCCAGCACCGTCACGGACAACAAGGGAGATGCACGCGTCGACTTCAACCTCACACCGACTCAGAACGGCTTCTTCCGCTACAGCCAGCGCGCGGGACAGACCTTCCAACCGCCACCGTTTCCTGGCGCAGCCGGAGGTAACAGCAGTGGAACCTTGTACGCACGCACCCGTCAACTGGCGGCAGGTTATAACTGGACGGTCTCGGCCAACTCCATCCTTGAGCTGCGCTTCGGAGAGACCTGGACCCAAAGCGGAAAGCAACCCGTCTTTCTCGGACAGCCAAACCTGTTGGCAGGCATTCCAAACGTGCCGCAGGATCCGAGCATCACAGGCGGCCTCAACACTCAGACGGTCACTGGCTTCACCCAGTTCGGAGCGCAATCCTCGGCTCTTCAATTTACCAACCCAACGCAAGCAAACCCCAAGATCAACTACACCTGGATCAAAGGCAGGCACAGCCTCAAGGTCGGGTATGAGTTTGGCTGGCTCTCGCAGGCCATCTCGGACTTTCATCCCAAGTTCGGCTCCGACACCTACTCCGGACAGTACAGCTCGGCCGGCCCTGCCACCACAGTCCAGGCGGCGAACCTGAGTGACTTCCTCTTCGGAGCACGCAACAACTACTCGCTGAACGCCGTCAACGAGGTGAACTATCTTCGTCATTGGCACATGGGCTACATCCAGGACGATTGGAAGTTACTCCGCAATCTCACCATCAACGCAGGTCTGCGCTACGAGTTCATGTCGCCGAACTATGAGCAGAACGACAAGATCCTCAACTTCGATCCGGTCAATCAGCAGCTTCTGCACGCAGGTACCGGAACCGATGTGAACAGCACCACTCCAGGTCACGTCTACAAGCTTCACTTCGTGGGTGGCTCTTCCCTTGCGGACCGCGCGCTCGTCAACCCCGACTACAAGGACTTCGGTCCTCGTCTCGGCTTCTCCTTCCAGGCGCTTCCCGGAACGGTGATTCGTGGAGGATACGGCATCGGCTATGCCTACCTCTTCCGCTTCGGTGGAGAGGGTCTTCTGGCCTACAACGGACCGGATAACTACTCAGCAACGCTGCCCGTCAACCAAACGCCAGGCCAGGGAATCTGCACCTCGCTCACCCAGGACCCGACGACCTGCTTCCGCCGCACCCAGGACGGATACCAGACCAACTTCGCCGGACCGAGCAACTTCACGACCACCAGAGCTCAGACACGGTATCAACCCAGGGACTTCAAGAACGGCTACGTGCAGGCCTTCCACCTCTCCGTGCAACAGCAGTTGCCCCAGAAGACAACCCTCGAAGTCTCCTACGTCGGCAATCATGCGGTCCACATCGCCGCGCTTCTCGATACCAATCAAGCGAGACTCTGTACCGCTGCGGAGATCTCGGGCGGCAGTTGCACAGCAACCGGAAGTGCATCGCTGCTCAACCGCAGACCGATACAGAACTTCACCGATATCCTGACGGAGAGCAACGCAGGCTTTCTGACCTACAACTCACTGCAGACCAAGCTCGAGCGCCGATTCACCAACGGTCTCTTCCTCATCAACTCCTTCACCTGGTCGCAAGGCATCAACAACTCCTCCGCTGACCTCGAAGCCAACAACGGTGACAGCGCCGTCGTGAACGTCGCCAACATCAACGGAGATCGTGGAGCCTCGGGCTACAACCAGCCCCTGAACGATACGACCTCGATCATCGCTGACCTCCCCTTCGGCCACGGACGCCGCTGGGGCGGCAGCGCCCCCGGCTGGCAACAGCAGGTACTCGGAGGATGGCAGTTGACCGGCATCAACATCGTCACCAGCGGTGTGCCGATCAACATCGCCTACACCGCCAATACCAATCAGGTCGTCTCCACCACCAGCGCGGTCTATGCGCTTCGACCCAATCTCACCAGTACGGTCAACGCCGTCTACGGGAAGACTCTTACCAAGAGTGCCAGCGCCCTCGGCGGCTTCTTCAATCCCGCGGCAGTCTCGGCTCCCTCGGGCGCTCAGCTCTTCGGCAACGCAGGCCGCAATAGCTGGCGCGGACCGGCCTTCGGACAGTTGGACCTAGCTGCTCACAAGAAGTTCTCCCTCCTTACTGAGCGTCAGACGCTTGAGTTCCGCATCGAAGCCTTCAACGTACTCAACGCAACCAACTACATCAGCCCAAACACCAACATCGGCACAGTAGGCGCCACAGGCGTGCTGAGTCCAAATGCCAGCTTCGGAACCTTCAGCGGAAGCAGCAGCGTCTTCCCTTCCCGTCAGGTTCAGTTAGCCCTGCGCCTCGCATTCTGAGCTCTTCCTCCATCGGGAGCAGGACGGCAGCCAGACCGCCGTCCTGCTCCCGGGGAAATCGACCTTCGCCCTCCTCTTACACAGTCGCTCCCTTATCTATCACTCGAAAAAGGATCCCGATCTTGACGCACTCCGCCACCCTCTCCACTCGCCGCAAATTCCTCCTGAACTCCTCCGCCGTATCGCTTGCGGCTCTGCTTCCAAATGCGCTCGACGCCCAGTCCGCCCCTCTACAGACACAGGATGAAAACCCCGTCTTCGCGCCCACCCCGAAGGATGCCTCCCTGAAGTTCACCTCTGCAGGAGTACACAGACCCTTTGCAGGCAATACGCTCATCTGTCATCTACCGCAGCAGAGTAAGGTCCGCGACGCGGCCGCAGCCCTTGGAGACGCCCTCCGCTCCTGCTCGTTCGCTCACAAACTCGGCATCCTCCCAAGCGATAGCTACCACATGACGGTCTTCCCCGGAGCCAACGATCAGGACCGTACGCTCTACGGTTGGCCCGCGGATATCCCGATCGACGCCCCCATGAGCGAGTGCAATCGCATCGTCCAGGAGCGAATCGCCTCCTTCCGGATGACCGGGCATCTACCGATCCGTGTCCGTGTAGACGTGGAAAAGACGCTGGGTCCTCAGCGTGTCAGCAGCCTGCGCATCGTTACAGCCGACGAGCGCGAAGAGGCCAACCTTCGCAACCTGCGCGATCGCATGGCAAAGGAGATCTTCCGCTTCCGCACACCCGATCACGCGACCTATGGCTTTCATGTGAGCCTCGCCTATCAGATGAAGCCGCTCACCCGGGAAGAGGCAGTCCAGCATCAGGACATCCTGAAACATCACGTTCCCGCAATCGTCGCCGCCGCCCCAGTCATCGAGCTTGGCATCCCCGAGTTCTGCACCTTCGACGATATGTTCCGATTCGAGATACGTGCGCTGCTAAGAACGTGAGTTCAGTCGAAGGAAGAAACAGGCTGCGAACCTGCATCTCAAAGATGTAACTTTAGTCTTTGTCTGTTATCTGCCATCTCGCTTCGCAACACATGGAAGGCTAATTAAGCTCGCTCCTCGGTCCATCAGATCATTGCTCGACAACGCCTTCACATAAACACACAAATTGTCATCCTGAGCGAAGTAACTTGCAGCCCCATCGCGAGTTACGCAGTCGAAGGACCTGTGGTTGCACTTGCCGTTGCCTGTTCTTGCCGTTGTCTGTTTTACGCGTCACCCAACCCAAACAGCCCGGATACCCATCCTTCCGCGCAAATCATAAACCGGTGTCAAGTCTTTAAAACAGCCAAAGCGCAATAACCCAAACAAACGAAACAAGATAAAAAAGAAATCAAAATGGCATGTTAGTTATGGTCAGATTGATAGAATAGAGACAGTAAGAAAAAGCCCCGGCAACGGGGCTTATGCTCTTTAACAACCTAACTCCTGCTGCTGGACGTATTTGGACGCAAGTCGTTTCCTTGCACCTATTTAGCGAGGCCTCTGCACCGTATGTGATTGCAACCATTGCGCTTACGCGAAGGCAAGGGGGGAGGGGGTTGCCCCCCTAACCCAGCAGTAGGGCGGTCGTCACCAGGGTCACGAGGTCCGCTGAACCCATTGGCTCCGCCAGGCCGGAGCCTCGAAGGGATCCGCGAAGTATTGGGTCTCGTGCACCACCTTACCGTCGCGGAACTCCATGATGCTCACGGTGTATGCCGGTCGCCCCTGGTAAGTGATCGTGTACTCCGTAATCCAGAGATCCCCTCCACCGAGAATTCGCCGGACGTTGAAGCCCGACGGCTTGCCCGGATGATGACTCCGCAAGGCCTGCAAATTCCTTCGTCCAAGGATGCGCTCGCCGGATTGAGGATAGTCACAGATGGCGTCGTCATCGTAAATATCGTGCTCCGCGTCTGCATCGCCGGCTGCCGACGCGAGCCAATGCGCATTCAGGGCTTCCCGTATCTGTTCCTCTGGCATAGATCGCTCCAGGTGCTGTTGGCTTTCATGATTTAACTCGTGGAATGAAACCCGGACTACCAGTATTCACCACGTCATTGAGCCTCTGTCTCGTCTCAATACGATTGATCTCGTCAAGCGCATCTTCCGGAAGCGCAGAGATGTCGAAGTTCTCTCTCGCCCGCTCCGCAGTCCTGGGCGTTGTAAGCAACGCCGTGCCGCGTTGCGCCGCCCAGGCCAACAGCACCTGCGCCGGCGTCTTTCCAACCCGTGCGGCGATCGCCAAAATCACCGGATCTTCGAGCGGCCCTGGCCTCATCCCATGACCCAAAGGAGCGAAAGCCAAGAACGCAATGCCCTTCTCCTTGCAGAACTCCAGAAGCTCCGTCTCCGGAAGATAAGGATGCGATTCCACCTGGACGACAGCCGGCTTGATTCTAGCCGCCTCGTAGATGGGCAACAGCCCATCCAACGTGATGTCAGAGAGTCCGATGGCCCGGCATCTGCCATGGTCCACAAGGCTCTCCATCGCCCTCCAGGTGTCGAGCAATGTCACGCCTCGGTCGTAAATGACCTTGCCGTTCTCATCCCGCGGATCCTGCTCATCCCCTGCTTGAAACGCAAACGGAGTGTGAATGAGATAGAGATCCAGAGAGTCAAGCCTAAGCCTCTCCAGACTCGCCTCGAAAGCTGGTGCGACGCGCTCAGGCCGGTGATTGGTGTTCCACAACTTTGTGGTAACAAAGATGTCCTCACGAGCAATCCCGCCAGCGGCAAGTCCGGCCTGCAGAGCCTCGCCTACCTCACGCTCGTTCCGGTAGCGCTCCGCACAGTCGAAGTGTCGAAACCCAGCCTCCAGCGCATCCCTGGTAGCCGTTATCGTCAAAGCTGGATCGGGAATCAGTGTGCCAAACCCGAGTACAGGCATCTCGCCAGCTCCGTGGTCGAGCGCTATTCTCCCAGTTCGAAAGTTAGATAATTCGATCATGACGACACCTCGACAATATCTAGCATCCAGCATCACCCCAGATAGAATCCTCTCATCCTAGGCGGGGCAACGCAGGTCTCAGTATTAATATTTAGTCGCCACACCCCCTCGAGGTCAAAGCAGGCTCTCCTGCGCTCGCTCTACCTTCTCCCGAAGGAGACCTTCAGACCACCGAAGACGGTGATCGGCGCTCCGGGTGCAAAGAAGGTGCTGTTTCGGATCGGGAACGCGGTGTCTCCATCGAACGTGATGGAGGCAAACGGCCGAGGCGTAAAGGCTCCGCTATTGTCGTACGGAGTAGAGGCCAATTGTCCTGCAGTGTAGTAATGCCGATTCAGCAGGTTATTGATCTGCGCAAAGAGTTCGTAGTGTGCGTTGATCTTGTAGCGTGCACCCAGGTTCGCAACGCCATAGCCAGGACTCTGGCCTGGACCGAGGTAATACACGCCATCAGGCTGGTGCTGATTATTCTCGTTGCCACGGACGTATGAGGCTCCGATCAGGTTCAGGTCCGCATCAACAGAGAGTCTCTTGAGCGGATGATAGTCCGCATAGAGCTTCATCAGGTGTTGTGGAACTTGCGGAATGCGGTTACCCGGACTGATGGTGATGTTACCTCCGTCGGTAATGCCCTTTCCGCCGCTTGTTGCGTTGCTATTCGAGCTGTTGCTGCCACTGCCCAGCGTCTGGCTGCTCTGGTACGTGGCGTTGAGGAAGGTATACTCCGCCCCGGCATCCAGGTTGTGCAGATGCGCGGACAGATTCGCCTCGACCCCCAATCGGCGCGTCTTGCCAAAGTTCTGGAAGAAACCGTATCCCGTCTGCTGGGATGCAACAAAGAGCAGATCGTCGTAGTTGTTCGTGTGGAAGAAACCTGCACTCCACCGAATCGCGCCGTCCTGGTTGCCGCGAAGGCCAGCCTCGTAAGTCCGGCTAACCACCTGCTTCAATGGCGGATCACTTACGAGTGCATTCGGCAGACTGCATGGGAAATTCGGATCAGCGCAACCAAGCTCCGTCGAGGTTGGAGCGCGGCTGCTCTCGCTGTAGTCGAAGTAAGCATGCAACCGATCCGATGCCTTGTAGACAACTCCTGCTGAGGGATTGAACCGCTGGAAGGTGTTGATCGCAGTGAGCGTGCCGCGATACGACACAGGTGGCAGGCGATCGAGGTTATTGATATTGGTGTGGTTGTAGCGGCCCGCAGCAGTCAAAACCCACTTACCTACGGAGAGTGTGTCGGAGAGGAAGAAGCTGGGTGTATTCGTGCTGCCGTGCAGATTCACACGGTTATCCTGGGGAACGTCGTCCACGTTGGTCGATCCATCCAGAAACACCGGAATACGAGTTACGGTAATACCGTCCGGATTCAGATAACCATACTGCGCGCTCTGCTGGAAGGTCAGTGAGCCATGATCCCAACCCGCGCCCACTGCGAGTTGATTGTGAGCTGTCCGCCAGGAGATGACGCCGGTAAGACCGTACGCATGCTGCCTATCGACGGTGTCGGTATCGACTCCGGTGCATTTCTCCCCGGGCTCACTCAGCTCCAGACCTTGCGCAATGCAGCGCAAGAATGGAAAGGGAGTATTTGCCGGAGTAATGGTGGCGGGGAAAGGAATGCCCGCCGCAGTGAGCGCTGCTTTATCAGCGTTGCTCAAGGTATACAGCGACTGGTCAAAGGAGTCGTCGTTGATATCGCCGTTGGTGGTATTGGTCCGAATATACCGGAGATAGGCGTTACCGTTGACCGTGATGCTGCTATTGATCGCATGGGTAGCATTGAAGGTGAGAAAAGGCGAGTGCTGCATCGTCCGGTCAGGAATACTGTAGACGCTGTCGTATCCGTGGTTCAGACCAGTAGTCCTGGCGATAGCGCGAAAATCCTGTGTCCCGTTGCCGGTGAGGTCGTTGATGGCATATCCGCCTGAGAGCGATAACATCGTCGTTTCGCGGTTATAGCCCAGCTTGGCGAAGGACTGCCGCACGCCGGAGGGTGACTGGACACGCCAGCCATCTTCGTGGAAGAGAGTACCAGCGGCGTACCAGTTCAAACCGGCACTGTTGCTGCCGCCGTACTCCGCGTCGACCGCGCGTCGGCCGAAGCTTCCACCGTATCCGGTGATGGAAAATCCGGTGTTGGAGAGACCGTTCTTGGTCTGGACCGCGATCGCTCCACCCAATGTGTTCAATCCGTAGACCGGATTCGAACCCGGAATCAACTCTGTGGAAGTGATCGCAACCTTCGGGATCAGGTCCCATGCGACGACGTCTCCGAAGGGCTGGTTTTGACGCACTCCATCCAAATAAACGGAGAGTCCGGCAGGAGAACCCACCAGCGGCGACGCCGTATAGCCGCGGTAGTTTACGTCCGGCTGGAAGGGGTTGTTCTGGTTCTCATTCACATAGACGCCGTTCAGCCGCTTCTTCAGTACGTCGGTCAGGTCGATCGCATTGGTGTCTTCAATCGTCTGCGAGGTGAGCGTTTGGACGGGCACCGGCACATCCGATATCGGAACATCGAGCGTACCGATTGGGTTCGACGCAATAACCGTTACTGTGGTCGATACGCCGGGAAGACTGAGCAGAATCTCGCGCTTGAGCGGCGTAGACGACTGAACCTGAAAGTTGATGGTCTGCGGCGAAAAGCCGGATTGAGTTACGCGAAGCTGATAGCGGCCGAAGGGCAGGTCCGGCACGTTCGCCGAACCGTCCGGAGCGATCTCAACGTTGCGGCTGCGGCCCGCGGTCGGTCCGAAGAGCGTCCCTTGAGCCTGCACCGGATGCCCGCTCGGGTCCTTCACATGGATTCGAATCTCACCGGTGCCGACCGTTGCGGCACTACCAGGCGCCTGCGACAGGGCAAGTTGCTGAGCAGATAAAGCAATCACGAGAGACAAAACAACAGATTGGAGGTTCGAGCGCATTCAATAAAATCCTTTGTATAAGGTCACGACGTCCACCACAGACACGGCTGTCGGACTGCTCCGAAGATTCCGTTGAATAGGGTGTCTGCCTATATATTCCGAATGCTGCCGATCTGTTCAGTCTTTTTTCACCGAGAGCTGATTTTTGTGGGGTCCAGAGATAGCGAGAGACGAGAGTCCAGCCGCCCCTCAAGGTAAAGAAAGACGAAAAAGTGTGAACAGATTTGTCTTATCGGGAATATATGTGCAAAGGGCAAAATTGCGGAGGTATCATGGATGCCGCGACAAGGCAGCCTATTGCCAAGACTTGAAAGAGGAATTCAGATGGAACGTCGGGAAGTGTTGAAGTTGCTCGCATCGGCAGCGGTCCTGCCCGCTCTAACACCGGATGCTTTCTCCATGTTCCGCAGCATTCATGCTGGACTTGCAGAGGCTCCGGGATTGAAGGCGCTCAACTCCCATCAGGACGCCACTGTAACCATCATCGCCGAGCTGATCCTCCCTCAGACAGATACTCCTGGCGCCAAGGCTGCAAAGGTCAACGAATTCATCGATCTGATCCTCGCGGAGTGGTACGACGATGCAACCACCGCACGCTTTCTCGCCGGACTGGCGGACGTGGATCAGCGCAGTGAGAAGCTCTTCGGCAAGCAGTTTGTGGACTGCACTAATGCTCAACAGCTCCAGTTGATGAAGGTCCTCGACGACGAGGCTGCTGTGGCCCGCAAGCAGCAGGCAACGGCAGAGGCCATCAGCCGCAAGCCGGCGATCGCTCCGCTCAACTTCTTCGGCATGATGAAGAAGCTCACTCTCCTCGGCTACTACACGTCGCAGGTTGGATTTGAGGTTGAGTTGCACAAATCGATCATTCCTTCGAGCCACGCAGGATGTGTCGCCATTACGGGGGTGGCGTAGCCATGGCGGCGAATACTTACGACGCAATTGTGATCGGCTCGGGCATGTCCGGCGGCTGGGCCGCCAAGGAGTTGACCGAAAAAGGCATGCAGACCTTGGTTCTTGAGGCCGGGCGCTCTATCGTTCCGGAGGTCGACTACGTCGAGCATGTCCCACCCTGGGGCGTGAAGTTCCGCGGTCTGCGAGACCGAAAAGCAGAGTCGATCAACAGACCCATCCAGTCCCAGATAGGCGATGAGTGGAACGCGAAGTTCTTCGTAGATGACAAGGAGAACCCCTACACGACCGATTCGGATAAGCCATACCTCTTCCTGCGTGGGCGCCACGTCGGCGGCCGTTCCGTCATGTGGGGGCGGCAGACCTATCGCTTAAGCGATCTCGATTTTGAAGCCAACCTGAAAGAGGGGCTCGGCGTCGACTGGCCGATCCGCTACAAGGACATTGAGCCCTGGTACAACTACGTCGAAGACTTCATCGGCGTCAGTGGTCAGGCGGAAGGACTTCCTCATCTACCGGACAGCAAGTTTCTTCCTCCCATGGAGATGAACTGCGCGGAGCTGGCGGTCAAAGAAGCGATCGCTGGGAAGTTTCCGGACGGCCGCATGATGACTATTGGCCGGGTCGCAATTCTGACCGAGTCACACCGCGGACGCGCCGCATGCCATTACTGCGGTCCCTGCCAGCGCGGGTGCATCACCCGCTCTTACTTCAGCAGCGTCAACTCTACATTGCCAGCCGCGCAGGAGACGGGAAAACTCACCCTGCGTCCCTTCAGCGTCGTGCATAGCCTGATCTTCGATTCCAAGACCCGGAAGATCACCGGAGTACGAGTGATCGACGGTCAGACTCGCGAAGCAATGGAGTTTCATGCACGCATCGTCTTTCTTTGCGCATCAACCTTGGAATCCGCACGCATCCTGCTGAACTCCACAACGCCCGAGTTCCCCAACGGCCTCGCCAACTCCAGCGGAGAGCTCGGCCACAACCTTATGGACCACATCTTTAAGGGTGGCGCAACCGGAACTATCCCTGGCCACGAAGATCACATACAGATGGGCAATCGTCCCAACGGCATCTATGTGCCGCGCTTCCGTAACATCAAGCAGAAGCATCCTGCATTCCTGCGAGGCTACGGCTTCCAGGGCGGAGGACACCGCGAGGGGTGGGAGCGGGGCAGCGATATGCCTGGCTTTGGCGTCGACTTCAAGAATATGCTGAAGAACCCTGGACCGTGGCGCTTCAACTTTACCGGCTTCGGAGAGTGCTTGCCCAATCACGATAACCATCTGGAGATCGACAAGAACAAGGTCGATGCCTGGGGTATTCCAGCCTTGAAGATCAACTGCCAATGGAGACCCAACGAACTCGCCATCTACAAAGACATGTCCGTCACCGCCGCGGAGATGCTGGAGGCCGCCGGGGCTAAAGACATCGTCGCCTCGACGGCGCAGTCGCTGCCCGGAGAAGGCATCCACGAGATGGGAAGCGCCCGTATGGGACGAGATCCGAAGACCTCTGTCCTGAACGAGCACAACCAGGCCCACGACGTGAAGAACCTCTTCGTGACCGATGGCTCCTGCATGGTCTCGTCGGCTTGCGTCAATCCGTCGCTCACTTACATGGCACTCACTGCCCGTGCCTGCGACTATGCCGTGGGGAAGATGAAACGAGGCGAACTCTAATCTGGCGAACCCGTCTTCTGCTGCAGTTTTGGAATTGCAGACAATTCCTAGCGTGAATAATCTGTTCACGTCTTCAAAATCTAACAAGTGCGCCGTTAACTTCCTTCAGAAGTTCATCTTGAATAGCTCAAAGGACGCCGCCCGTGACAATAATGAGACATCTCGGTGACTTTCTTGTGACAACTGGCTCTCATCTTTAATCAAGACTGAATTGGTCGTAAATAATTAGGACCAAATCTGTCGCAAATGAGATTCTGCGGCTCCAAGGAAATCATGTCGCCCTGCTGTTTCAAGACTAATCTGCTCGCCTGCGTCCTTGCCCTCTTCACAACACTCTCTGCCGCCGCACAATCTGCATCCATCCACGGCACTGTTCTTGATCCCACCGGCGCGGCTGTCAATGGCGCTTGCGTCTCTCTCATTGGCCATGGTATCCACCAAACCACAACCTCTGACCCCGGCGGGGCGTATGGCTTCTCGACGCTTCAGGGCGGTAGCTACACGCTCAGCGTTGAAGTCGCCGGCTTTGGCCGCTATGAAAACTCCTCCATTCATGTCGCTGCGGACAAGCCGCTCGACTGGCGAGTCCAACTGCAATTGGAGTCTGCCTCGCAGTCCATCATCGTACAGGGGAATGTCGAAACGCTCGAACAGACGCCCACGGTTGGCAAGACCGGCACCATTCTTCAGGACATTCCGCAGAGCATCTCGGTCATCGGCCATCAACTTTCCGAGCAGCAGGGCGACCTCGTCCTTCAAGACACCGTGCGCAACGCCAGCGGTGTCATCCAGGGCGGCAGCGACGGGTTCGGCTTCGCGGACCGCTTTCAGATCCGAGGTCTCGAGGCCCGCATCTTCAATGACGGTTTCTCCGACGGAGACGAACGAAATGGCATTCCGCACTCGCTCAACGGCGTCGAACGCGTTGAGATTCTTGAAGGGCCCGGCTCCTCGCTTTTTGGTAGCGGACCTCCCGGAGGTACCATCAACCTCGTCCACTACACGCCGTCACCTAGGTTTGGCGCGGGCGCACAGTTCCAGGCGGGATCGTTCGGTCTCTACTCCGGGACGACGTTCCTCACTGGCGGCACCGGCTTGCAAGGACTAGATTACCGTGTCGATGGCATGGCGCAGCACGAGGACGGCTTCCGCTCTCTCGCTGCTGCCGATTACGAACTGCGCCCCGTGCTTGGCCTGACCACGGCCCACAATGTTCTTCTGCTGGCCTTTGACGGTCGCGATCTGCAGAGCACGCCCGACCCAGCCGGACTGCTCTACGTCAACCATACGCCTCTTACGAGCGTCGGGCGGGAAGCGAAATACTCTACGCCTTTCAGCTTCGGCAACCAGACGATTGGACGCTTTACTGCCTCGGACGTATGGCAGGCAGCCCCCTTCGTCACCGTGAACAACCGTTTCTCGTACATGTACCGGAACCTGGCGATCCTACGAAATGGCGATGGCGGCACGATCGTCGGAGACGCGTTCACTGGGCGGCAACTGCGCAGCCAGCACGACACCATCAACGACTTCGACTACGAGGCTGAGCCTGTCTTTACCTTCCGTATCGGTTCAGTACGCAATACTTTACTTACGGGCGTTGAAGCACAGCACCAGAGCATCTTAGCGAACCGCTCCACTGCCGATCTTCCCAGCATCGCCAACATCTTTGCCCCGGTCATCCCGGAGACGACACGGAATGGCCTGGCCTTTCTGCGCGATGCAACGCACTCCGGCTTCCTTGATGATCTCAGTGCCAACTATCAGGGCCTATACGCGACCGACCAGCTCGACCTCACCAGCCGCTGGAAGCTGCGCATTGGCGGGCGGCAGGATTGGTGGCAGACAAGACTCTCTCCGCAGGTCACTGTGCCGGGGCGGAGTCTGGGTAACGGTCAACTCATCGAACCTCCCAACGTCTACACGCGCAATGACACGCCGTTTAGCTGGAACGTCGGCACTGTCTATCGCATTCTGCCTGGTGTCTCGACTTTCTTCGGCGTAGCGCACAGCAATCTCGCGAATTTCAACTCTGAAGCCACACAAAATGGCGTAGAAGCGCCCGAGACTGGAATGCAGTACGAAGCCGGTGTAAAGGTTGCAGCGCTCAACGACCGCATCATGGTTACGGCCGCTGCCTTTCACGTCATGCGGAATAACGTCTTCTCGCTCGTGAGTGACATCCCCGTCTTCAATGACCAGCTCACTCAGGGCGGAGAGGGCAACGTTGAGCTGTCGCTTTCGCGCCACTGGAAGCTGAATACAAATGCCACGGGGATGCACGCCTCACTGACGGATAATCCATCTAATCCCGCAGCTACGGGTCGCCGTCCGCAAGGCGTCCCCAATCGTATCGTCAATCTATGGACGAGCTATGACCTTCCGCTCGGCGGCCACGACATCATCACTCTCGCCGGTGGCTTTACGAACCGCAGTAGCATGTTTGCCGATCTGCTCAACACGAACTCCATTCCTTCGTATACCACTGCAGATCTCGTTGTAAACTTCCGCACACATGCATTGACAGGCGCCTTCGGCGTGCGCAACCTGACTGACACACTCTACTTCACTGCCTCCAACGGAGCGGGCGGATTTGTCGGAGATTCACGCTCATACTTCGGCAAAGTGCAGTTCCGATTCGGCCCTGGACGGTGAACGAACCTTTCGTACGTGAGAGGTCAGCCTCCCGGGTGCATGACCTTATGCTGACTTACATCGTCTCCATCCCTGCTCTTCAAGCTGCGGAAGACAATAGTCGAGGCGATGGTCAGGACTCCAAGCGCGATGAGCGCCTTATGAATCCCGTGAATCATTTCGACCGGGTTAGAGTGTGTGCTCGGAATGAAAAACGCCGTAGCCATGCCTGCAGTTGCTACACCGAAGCTGATGGACATCTGCTGCATCGTACTTGCAATGGAACTCGCACTGCTGGCGTCTATTTCCCCGATGTCGGCATAAACGAGTGTATTCATGCTCGTGTATTGCAAAGATGTAAAGGCTCCATAGAGGAAGGCCTGGAGAACGATAGCCCAAACAGGGGTTCGTAGACCGATAGTTGCAAACACCATGAGAAGGACACCAAGGATCAAGGTATTGGAGATAAGGACGCCACGATATCCAATACGGCGCAACAGCCGTGGCATGATCGCCTTCATACTCATCGCTGCAATTGCCTGCGGCATGACAAGCAAGCCGGATTGAATCGGAGTGAAGCCCAAGCCTACTTGATAGAGGAGCGGCAGGAGAAAGGGCACGCCGCCGATTCCCAGACGAGTGAAGAAACTTCCGCTCACAGCAGCACGGAACGTGCGGATACGGAATAACTTCAACTGCAGCAAAGGAAATGGAAGGCTGCGAGCATGGACTCCGTAACCAGCCAGCAGCATGAGAGACAACGCCAAAAGTCCAGACATCTCCCGCGAACTCAGAGCATGCTCACCGAATATCTCCAACACATATGACAGTAAAGCAATTCCGGAACCGAACAGAATGAGCCCGACAACGTCGAGCGGATGAGTCTTCTCTTCGCGGTAGTCCGGCAGATGCAAATACACGAGGATCAGGCCTGCCAGGCCAATCGGGATATTGAGGAAAAAGATGAAGCGCCAGTGAAGATAGGCAACGATCAGGCCGCCCGCGATGGGTCCTAACATGGGAGCGACTAACGCCGGTATCGAAACAAAGCTCATGGTGCGCAGGAGATCTGACTTGGCAAAGGTTCGGACCAGAGTGAGGCGGCCTACTGGCACCATCATTGCTCCGCCGCAACCCTGCAGGATGCGGCACGCAACGAGCAGATGGATGTTACCTGAGACTCCGCATAGGAAAGATCCCAGAGTAAATAGACCGATTGCGGATGAGAATACTCTCCGGGTTCCAAATCGATCCGCCATCCAACCGCTAATCGGAATAAAGACCGCAAGGCTCAGCGTATAGCTCGCCAGTACCGCTTTCATGCTGAGTGGAGCGACACCAAGCGCTGAAGAAATGGTAGGAACTGCAGTGTTGAGAATTGTTGTATCCAACGACTCCATAAAAAATGCGACGGCAACCAGCCAAGGTAGCAGCCTTCGGGAAGCGTCTGATGGACTAGTTGGAGATGCAAGCGATGAGTCAGATTGATTCATGTGTAGGAACTTGTACGGAGTTGCCCTCTGCGAACATCCTACAGCGCTCCCGCTGCGGCGACAGCGTTTCCCTATTTGATGAAGAAGGATGGAGTCATTCTCCAGTCAGGGGTAGCAGCTTCCTTCAGCACACTTACAAGGCCTGCAAAAATTGTTCAGATAATAAAAGTGCCCACCTTCTGAGCTCACTCGCTCGTATGGGTTTTAGCACGCAAGGGTTCCACTACGGAGGACATATCCTGACCTGCGTATCCCGCTGCGGCTGCTTGCTCAAATAAAGCGCGTGCGTTTACGGCAGTGGTCAATTCGACTCCAAGTTCCGCCGCGGCTTTATGAGCGTACTGTAAATCTTTCAGCATTAGGTTGAGGACAAAATTAACGGTGTAGTCGTGCCTAGTCATGCGTCCGGAGATATCCGCTAACAGAGGACTCCCTGGGGCGCCGCGTTTCAGAATGTCGAGGGCAAGGTCGCGATCGAGTCCGCTTCGCTCCAGCCAGGCCATTCCTTCCGCAAGAGAGGCGACTTGAACGCCGCAAAGAAAATTATTTATCAGCTTTATCTTCGCTCCGGAACCCGACGGGCCAAGGTGCACGATCTGCTTGCTCATAGCCTGCAACACCGGTGTCGCACGGTCTAGAGCTGACGCTGTTCCTCCGACAAAAAAGGTGAGTTGGCCGCCGGCCGCCTGAAGTCTGCTCCCCGTCACAGGCGCATCCAACAACTCGTTTCCACGGTCATGCGCCTTCGCTCCCAGTTCCACGATCCAGGAAGGGCTGACGGTGCCGCACTCGATAAGCAGGGCGTCCCAGGTCGCCGCCTGGAGCGCACCTCGCTCTCCCAGCCATGTCTCGCGTGAGGCTGTGTCATCCGCCAGCATGGAGAGGATGAGGGTGGCACCTTTTGCCGCGTCGGCGGCGGTGTCTGCGACACGAGCTCCTTGTGCGCCGAAGACTTCAGCTTTGGAGCGTGTACGGTTATAGACCGACAGCTGGAAGCCCGCTTTGAGCAGATTTGTTGCCATGCCTGTGCCCATCGTGCCTAGCCCCAAGAGTGCAACCGATTCCTTTGACATACGTATCTCCTTTGCTTTGGCTATCCGAGAGAGTGTACGCGAATAGGTTCATGCAACCTTACCTCTTCGACGATCGGATTACGCAGTGCCCGGCCAAAGCCGTCGAACCGGATCTCCATAACATCGCCGCCTTGCAAGACAACGCCATCTCCGAACGAGAGCGCATTCGCACCGAAGAAATGAACGTGAACGCTACCGGGTTGCCGGTGTCCTGCAAATTTGAAATGGTGATGCTCCAGGTTGGCAAGACTATGACACATATTCTGCTCGCCGCTGGCGATCTGCCGGTGCCACAGCGTCGTTCCATTGCGCTCAATTCGAACTTCACCCTGAACGTCCGTAAAATCTGCATCGACTACCAACTCCGGTCCTATACTGCATGCCCGCAGCTTCGATCCCGCGAGGTTCAGGTAGTTTCGCTTCTCGAATTTATGATCCGAGAACTCGTTGCCTACGACGAAACCGAGACGATAGGGGACTCCTGCGTCATCGAGCAGATAGATCCCAGCCATCTCTGCCTCCTCACCACCATCCTCTGCATGGCCAGGAATCTCTAGCGCCTCAAAGGGAGCTCTCACCATGAAGCCGTCGCCCTTATAGAACCACTCCGGCGCGACGCCTATCTTTCCTTCTGTAGGGCTTCCTCCTGCTACGCCCCATTGGAACATTCGCATGCTGTCGGTCACAGCTTCCGTCTGTTTCGGTTGGTCTGAGATATGCATTGCCTGCCGTTCTTTGGCGCTGCCAATATGTGTCAGACCTGTGCCAGTGACCAACATTCTCGAAGGCTCACCGGGTACGTCAATAGGACTAAGCAGACGCCACGGAGAGTTGCCGCTATAGACATCGTCGTAAAGCAGTAACTCGCCCGTCGCCAGTGACGTCGCAAGCTCTGTTATTGAAGTACGTCGCCTTATACACAGTTGTGCCAACTCATAGATCGACGTAACCTCGTTGAGGCATTGGAGGAAAGGTTCTTTGACTAGCGCAACACGTCGCGAGAGCGAATTAGCGATCTGAACGAGATGTATCATTTTCGTTCCCCTATCCGATCACGTTGAAGCGCTTGAGAGACTCTTCGTTTACGGTGAGTCCAAGCCCTGGAACGTGCTCATCGAGCTCGATGTAGCCATTCTTCGGGATCGGCTCTCCGTCAAAGATGTACCAGAAGAGCTCGTTCCCGACTTCGACATCCACCTTAGGAAAGAACTCGGCGATGGGAGAGTTTAGGTTCGCCATCACCACATGGTAGTTATGCATCTGCCCTGCATGCGGAACGACCGGGATCTGGAATGACTCTGCCAGTGCTGAGATCTTGCGTGCCTGACTGATACCACCGACTCGGTTCGTATCGAATTGAATGTAGTCCAAGGCGTTCGCCTCCAGTAGATCGCGAAAGCCGAAGATGGTGAACTCGTGTTCACCACCGGCAATGGGGACACGGCCGTAGCTTTTTAATTCTTTATAACCGCGTGTGTCATCCGGGATGACGGGCTCTTCCAACCAGCGCAGGTTGAAGGGCTCCAGCAGCGGCAACATGCGTTTCGCATAATCCAGCGTCCACCCCATATATGCATCAACCATGAGATCGATGCCGTCGCCGATGACCTCTCGCACTGTGCGAATCAGCTCGATGTTCTTTCGCATGCCAGCGGCTCCATCGACTGGCCCCCAACCGAAGCGTAGCTTCATCGCCTGGTATCCCTCGTCCTTATATCTCTGAGCCTCTCCCCGTAGTTGATCCAAAGGCATAGAGTAGAGTCGGCTTGCATAGACCGGGATGCGCTCCTTTGTCCGACCGCCGAGTAATCGATAGACGGGCTGCTTTGTATCCTTGCCGAGGATATCCCAGAGTGCGATATCGACTGCCGAGATGGCTGTCATCGCCACGCCTTTGCGTCCGAATGCCATGGTTCGCCGATACATCTGTTGCCAAAGATACTCGGTGTCCCAAGGATCCGCGCCGATCAGCAAAGGCTTAAGGTACGTGTCAATAAGTGTCTTTGTAACCAGTGGAGACAACGCGGCATTGCCAAGACCCACTAGCCCTGTGTCGGTAAAGATTTCGACCAGTACCCAACCGTGAAAGGCAAAATTACCCATCGACGCATCGCGAAAGGTTACGAGGTCCATCGGGTTCGTGCAGAAGTGAGGAGGGAGCGGAACCGTCTTACCCTCCCATTGAACGACGCGCGTGCGCACTTCGGTAATCTTCATACGTTCTCTATCTCCCGGAGGTCATCTGTGCGAAGTGGTTGAATCCTGCCAGCAAACAGCAGAATGACGAGAAATCCTATAAGGTGAAACGTCCCAACGAGAACAAACAAGGTTCCGTAACCGAAGCCGTGGCCGAGAAGATATCCGGCGACCACGCCAAAGATCGCGCCGCCGATAGCACCCCCAAATCCCACCAACCCCGAAACAGTGCCGACAGCCGAGAGAGGAAAGATGTCCGCTGGCACGGTCATAATCAATCCTGACCACGACTGCTGACAGAAAAACGCAATACTGAACAGCAGGATTGAAAGCTGCACGGGAACTAACGGCACTAGCATTACTACCGGCATAAACGCTGCGCTCAGTCCTAACGAGAGCTTGCGCGCACGGTCGAGGGAGCATCCCTTTCGCAGCAATCTGCTGGAGTAGTAGCCTCCTACAAAACTTCCAATACCCGATGCTGCGTATGGAATCCACGCGTAGTAGCTCACCTGTTTGATATCGAAGCCCCGAGCGTCATAGAGATACTTCGGCAGCCAGAACAGTAGAAAGTACCATGCGGAGTCGCTCATGAACTTCGCAAATACCAGAGCTCGTACACTGGGGATCCCGATGATCTCCTGAAAAGTTAATTGCTGCGCCAGCATTCGTGCATCCAAAGTGTTTGAGGTGACCAGAGCCCCACCTCGATAGGACATCATCCACCAGATTACCCACCCAATACCCAGCACTCCGGCGAAGAGAAATACAGCGCGCCATCCTAAGCTCAGCAGCACAACTCCGATCAATGGAGGAGCTAGCACGGAGCCAATCGCTGTACCTCCATTGATGATCCCCATTGCGGTAGAGCGGTCCTCAGGGGCGATCCATTCTGCGACTACACGTACGGCCGCGGGAAACGCACCGCCTTCACCCATGCCCAATAGGAAGCGAGCTACCAATAACAAAGTAAAACCCGATGCCAGACCGTGCAACGCACATGCTATGGACCACCACAGCATGATCAGCATGAAACCTCTCCGCGTTCCGAGGCGGTCTAGTAAACGGCCGCCGATTGCATACAGTGCTGCGTAAGAGAGTAGAAATGCTGTTTGCAAATAAGAAAACTGCTGGTTAGAGATGGGAATGGTGCGTTGAATCGCCGAGATCGCGACCGGCAGAGTTTGCCGGTCGAAGTAACTGATCGCGATCGCCGCCGTCACCAAAACGACGAAGTACCAGCGCAGTTCCATTCCACTGCGCTTTACCCCGTCCATTCTGTCCTTCACCAATGAGCCCATCTCTAGCCTTACCACTTCAAGTGCAGGAGCGATGTTCCCTGCCGGGGCAGGTCCGTTGTGATCTTTACCTGTCCATTGGACACATCGAGCCATACAGGCGAGGTCAATAACTCAAGTTGGCCGGCAGTTTGTAGCTCTGCGTACTGCTTCGAAGTGGGGTGCTGAGGCGAACCCATCGTCTGCCAGACGGTATAAGCGTTACTGTGTGTATCATCCACGCGATAGTGTTCCAGTAAGACCCTGTGCGTACCTGCGGGAATACCGCTGATTGTTACAGACGTTGGTACCGCAGCTGAGGCGCCATCGATGTCGTGATAGTTCCATACCAACACCGCCGCCTCCCGTTCGGCTTTTGTGGCAAGGGCGTCCACATCTGACTCCTTTCGCGCACCGGTACTTACAAGTGTGTCCAGAGGAACCTGACCTGTGCTACTTGTCTGTACTCGATTTCCACTCATGAGCGCGAACATACGAAAGACATTCAAGACAGGCTTGTCTATCCCGTTGGTTGCGAGTGAACGGAATCCCTCGAAGTAGTCCTTGTCTTCAAATTCGAACGACCAGCTCAACATCGAGATGAGATTGACGGCATGACGATCCTGAAGCTCGAACAACCCTTTGTAGGCCGCCGCTGTATAAGCCGGATACAACGTTCCGTTGCGATAGTTGTTGGCTGGATTCACCTTTGACGAACAGGCCGCGCAGCCCTCTGGATCAGCCTCGCTGATGATGATCGGGAGGCTCTTGAAGCGTGGATACTTCGCAACCAACTCAAAGCCTTTGTCGGCATCGGTCAGCTCGCGATTGATCCCCATCGTGACCTTCCCTTCATTGATCTTTGGCGAGCCTTTCGCGTGGAAGGAGATGAAGTCCATAGGAACGGACTTACCATTCGCTGCGCTTTTTCCGGTGCTCACATGCTCCAGAAAGTTATTCAAAAAGGTATAGGCCTTGGGATTACCGGGGCTTGTAGTTGCAGGGCCACCTACCTTAGCCCCTGGCAGAGCCGCTCGCACGCCAGCAACAGCGAAGTCATAGAGCTTCCAATAATCTTCTGGGGTACTGTGCCAGTAGTCTATGTCGGGCTCGTTCCAGACCTCGAAGTACCACTGCAAGACTGCTTCTTTACCATAGCGCTCTACGAGATGTGCTGTGACGACGCGTGCTAACTCACCCCATTTTGCGTAGTCCTTGGGAGGATTGTTTGATTTGCCACTGATCGCGCTCTTAGGATAATGCACCTGGTACGGCTCATGACGATTGGGAAGATCTGCTGCCAGGTCCTTAGGCATAAAACCTAGCTCAACCATCGGCCTTACTCCCGCAGCTTTATAGGCATCGAAGATTCCATCGAAGATCTTGAAGTCATAGGCCGGTTTGCCGTTCGCATCTTCCGAGTACACATTTGTTGAACTGAACTTCAGTTCGGCGACTCCATTGCCCGACGTAAGGAGATGATGCGCTCGAATGTATACGGGAACCGGACTTAGGTCATGTAGCTCTTTGAGCAACTGCGTCCCATGGCGCATCGTCGTGTAGTTCGCCTCGTCATAACCGAACCAGCTATAGATTGGCTTGTAGACTCCTACGGTTTTAGTCAGATCGACCTGAATCGAAACCGGGGTCTGATTAGAGGACGGCGTTGGATCAGGCACTGTTCCTTGAGCTAAAGCTACTACCGATACAAACGCTCTTAATCCAGCGCTTAATAGGACAAGCTTTTGCGTCAGTGGACTTGAAACGTATTTCATCCTGGCTCCTCTTGCTGTTAGAAGTTGTACTTGAGCGCGAACTGAATGTCGCGTGACGGGACTGAAGTGCTGATGATCGACGCGCCTGCGGTAGCATCGATCGCTGCATTGGGTGTGTTGAAGCCCGTTCCAGTGGGAGCATTAAAACTGGTTGTGTTCGATATGTTGAAGAATTCAGCGCGGAACGAGAGCGTACTTTCTCCCGGCAAGGTAAAGTTTTTGAACACAGACGCGTCATATTGACGATACAGATCGCTGCGTAGCGTATTCGCTTTTACGTTGCCATAGGTGTAGATCGGAGCGACCGTATAGAGACTCTTATCGAACCAATTCGCCAAGGTGCGAGTGAAGGTGGGGCTACCACCTGCGGGATTGATAATTGGCCGCTGGTTAGCGACACCGGTGTTCGCGCGGTCACCAGAGATGACCGGAGTATAGGGGACACCGCTGCGAAGGACGATGATGGTTTGCAGATGCCATCCGCCCAATACACTGTTCACCAGGCTATTTGCGGTACTCAGGAAACGCTGTCCTCTTCCTACGGGGAGCTGATATGTTCCACTCATCGCTACGTTGTGTGGAATGTCATAAGGAGATAGCGCATATTCATAGCCGGTATTTCCTCCCAGAGCCGGGGATTGATTGAATTGCATGAACTTCGAGTAAGTGTACGCGAAGAGGCCGGTGAATCCGTGGCTCTGGCGGTGGTCCAATTTGACCTGTAGCGAGTTATAGTTCGTACTTGTGTCCTGGGTATTGAAGACAATACCGCTGAAGGGCTGGAATGGCCTTCGAGCCTGAACCGCACCTGGTGCGGGCGTGGGATCGTTAAAGTCGTTTGTGCCGTTGAGGTGTACTCCGTGGTTGCCTACGTAGCCGACCTCCAAAACGTCCTTCTCTGTAAGTTGCCGTTGCACACCCAGACTGTAGTGCTCGTTGTAGCCCATTTTGAGATGTGTCTTGCTGGGAGAGAGTGAAGGATTAGCTTGCGCCGATCCGAGCGCTGTACCGAGAAAGAAGTTCGCGAGGGTTCGTGTTGGCGTCACATTCTGCGTCTGGTTTACGGTTTCGGAGAGACGGTACGGCAAAACACTCAGGTTGACTCGACCGCTGGTCCCCTCGGGTTCGTAGAACATCCCGAAGCCGCCGCGAACGACTGTCTTCGGTGTAAGTGCATAAGAGATGCCAATACGAGGACCGAACTGTGTCTTATCTGTGTAAGTAATATTTGAGGGCAAGCCGGCTGTACTGCTGGTCTGGATGTACTGACCGAAGAACTGATATGCCGCTGGAGCCGCACTTTGCGCGGTCAGGTCGGGTATTGCTCCCGATCCTGAAACGATAATCGGCTTTGCCTGCGTAGGATCGAATGTGCCGATCTGTCCTTTGTAACCGCCAAGCCATGGGGAGTACTCGTATCGCAGCCCTATATTCATGGTCAGTCGACTACTCAGCCGGATGTCGTCCTGGACGAAGAACTGTTTGTAGGTTTGTTGGCCACCGAAGTTATCGGCGGGATATGCGCGCGTGACAGCGGAGGGATAGCCCAGCAGAAAGTCGGCGTAGGCGTCGCCCGATGCATTGCCATTGAAGCTGAACTGACCAGCGTATGTCTGGCTGTCGTATCCGAGCCACTGATAGTAGCGGATGAGAGTGCCAAACTTTAGAGACTGTCTCCCCTTTAGGATGGTGAAGTTTTCTGTTCCCTCAAACGCCTTGCGATCCTGGGACTTGGGACGTTGATCGAAGGCGGAACCAGTTAGCGATGTATAGCCGCTCCAGGAGTAGTCAGGAAAAGAGCCTCCTGTCGTGGGACGCAATTGGGCTGCAAAGCCACTGACGCCAAACTGAGTGTTGAAGTCGGGACCCTGCAGAAATGCCTGCAGGCGAACATGGCTTGGAAGGTAATGTGCGCGGACCTCATTCACCATGTTTGTACCGATGTTGGTAATTAGCCCTACGGCGATGTCTTGTCCGATGGAGGTGAGATTTGCAGTTCCCAGTTGCGGGGAAGAATTAGGATCGACCTCTCGGTTCTGCACATAAATCCAACGCGCGAAGAGACGATTGTGCGAGTTGAAGGTGTGATCGAGACGAAGCGTGTACTGATTGAAGTCGATGGCTTGCGAGGGAGTTGCGCTGAAGGTTCCAGCCGAGGTGTTCTGGCGCGGATTGAACTGCTGAATCGCCAGAGCAGCGGAGGATAGACGGGCTGTAGGGATCGTATTGTTGGCAAACGGTACGCGCACTGGGTTTCCATTGACCGTCGTGGTCAGCAACGGATCGTAGATTGTCTTCGTACCGAAATTACCATTCCGCTGTGCATCATTTGGCACGATGCTGTTAAAAATCAGCCCTTGCCGCAGGCGCTGTCCTTCATAGTTGAAGAAGAAGAAGGTTCTGTCTTTGCCGCTGTAGAGATGCGGGATGACAACCGGACCACCGAGATCGCCGCCGAACTGGTTGCGTTTCAAGATCTGTCTGGTCAAGGCAAAGAAGTTTCGCGCGTCGAGTTTGTCGTTCCTGATGAACTCGAAGATGCCGCCGTGATAGCGATTCGTGCCGCTCTTTACGGTCGCGTTGAAGAAGGCTCCACCGCGGTTGTACTCGGCCGAGTAGGGACTTTGCTGGATGGAAAACTCCTGCAGCGCGTCGATCGAGGTCTGGATAAACGTTCCGCCTTGGTGCTGTTCGCTGACATCGACACCATCCAGCAGAAATGAGGTCGCACTGCCACGAATGCCGCTGATGGTGTTGCCGTTGACGACCTCGGGGCGAATCGCGAGCGAGTTGCCGGTTGGCGCCAGAAGCGCGGCTCCTGGCGTCAACTGCGCCAGACGGAAGAAGCCTCGTCCGTTCAGGGGAAGGTCGGTGAGCTGCTGGTTGGTGATGACCTGTCCGACTGTGGCTGAGTCCGTCGTAAGCAGCGGCTGCGCTGTGGTTACTTCGACTGTGACGGTAGAGGAGCCAACTCTCAACTTGAGGTCTTCGCGGACGATCTGACCTACCTGCACTTCGATGTTGGAGCTCGTGGTGGTCTCGAAGCCTGGTGCTGTGACGCTCAAGGAGTAGAAGCCTGCTTCTACGGGAGTGATGACGAAGTT
This sequence comes from Granulicella sp. dw_53, assembly GCF_018449545.1. GTDB lineage: Bacteria > Acidobacteriota > Terriglobia > Terriglobales > Acidobacteriaceae > Edaphobacter. Next base: position 148,657 of record NZ_JAAVUR010000009.1, read on the forward strand.
GCCGCTTCCGTCTGCGACGGCTGTTTGCACGATGTTCGTTCCGGCGTTGGTTACCTTCACAGATGCGCCAGGAACGCCTGCATCCTGCGGATCTGTAATCCTGCCAACGAATCTGCCTTTCTCCACTTGCGCTATCGCAGAGACGGTCAATGCCAGGAAGATCCCGACGATGCAGCGTCTCAATGCTTGAGTCCTATCTGTTGCTTTCATAGTTTTTCCTCGAATCCCAGACGCTCGTGCCGCAGATGGCTTGCTGTTAGCGGCACAAAGGTAGTACCTATGAATCAAGATGTCAACTTTTATTCGAATATTATTTCCGATGCTAGCCTTTTCCTCTCGCAAATCGAGAGATCTGTTGAGGATCGTGCGTGTTCCCGAAGGCGGCTCCAAACCAAATGCCTCGGGAAAGGTGCTACCTATAGACCCTTGCCGGCGCATATAGGCTTTGACTTTGCATATCCAAAGCCGCAGTATCAATCGTATGAACAGCCGAAAGATTCTCAGTTCGAGTGCTTCAGACCACGTCCTCGATAGCAAAGAGGATGTAACGCATCTTCTGATCCTTCGCTTTCAGCAGATGTTGAGTGACGGGGTTCTTTCTCCCGGCACCAAATTACCGCCGGAGCGGGAGCTGGCTGCGCACTTCAACGTCGCGCGCTCTTCTCTGCGGCAGGCGCTTAAGGTGCTTGAGATCATGGGTGTCATCACCCAGAAGGTCGGCGATGGCAGTTATCTCAATCGCGACGCGTCGTTGGTGCTTCGGGTGCCGATGGAGTTTCTCTTTCTGCTCGACGACACCACCGTGGAAGAGCTAACGGAGCTGAGGTTCATCATGGAACCGGCTCTAGCGGCGAAGGCGGCGGAGCGCGCTAACTCCAGCGATATTGCGCTGCTGCGGCAGTCGATCACAGACCTGGAGAATAGTGAGCGCGACAGGGTGAAGCTCGTCGCCTCCGACCTTCTCTTCCACCGGGCGATCTTCCAGGCGTCGGGAAACCGCCTTACCGGACGGCTCTTCCATACGATTCACCGCGCCATGCTGCACATGATTACGGTCACTTCACAACTGGTGGACCTGGAGCACACCGTCAGATTCCACAAGACGATTCTTACCGCGATCGAACAACGGGATCCTGAACTTGCGTCGCGCCTGATGACTGCTCACCTGGTAGACGCAAGCAATCTGCTAGTGCAAGGTCGTGAACAGGAGCGTGCTCGCGCTCTTCGGGAGCACATGGCGTCTGCTCCGGCCAAGCTCGAGAAGGGATCTGCTCCTGCGCGGCAGTCGGCGCGGATGCTCCGCCGCAAAGCTACCCATCCGTAGGCATCGCGCATACCCCTCCCCCCTTGCCTGCGTGTAAGCGCAGTGGTTTCATGCGCTTAGCGTGAGGGGCTTGTCCTAAGTAGGTGCAACCATTGGGGTTGCGTCCAAATTCGTGCTAGCCCTGGACTTAGCTTTTCGCGAGCCCGCTGAAGGAGTTTGTGCCAGGACTTCTTTTACTTCTACTTCTATTTTAGATAGTTGACCAAAACTAAAGTGCCACTTGTAAGTTTATGTCGCTCTGCGACTTAGGTCATTTCGGGGCTTGACATGTGTTTTTGCTGGGAAATATCGCATTCTCGGGGTTAACTTCTCCGAGTGTTCCTTCTGCCGATCCGCGTGGCGGTCTTGGCACGCGGCTTCTTGATTTTTCCGGTTGGCTGAGTCTGATCGTCTATGTAGCGCCTGGGCCAAGGGCTGCAACGACAACGGCGAATACAGGTGCCCTTCCCTTCGCTTCGCTCTAGAGTCAGGATGACGGCGTAAAACAAGCGACGGCACTTGGCACCTCAGGGAGATGCAAAGAGAGCTTCCTGAGCGCTAAGCAGAGAGACTTCTTTTTCTACAAGGAGTTAGATGGATGAAGCCGGCGAATTCATACTTCACTAAGTGTCCCCACTCTATCCGTTTAATCTTTCTCTGCGATCGTAACGGTAAGTGAACAGTCGCATGTCTCTAACAACATGGCGAAGAGAAGTTTTATGCTCACAACCAGACGCTCTATCGGTAGGCAATGTCACGAGTAGTTAAGACATTGAAACAGAAGCCGGGCGTTACGAGCTTCTGTCATATCGCCTGTCATCTGCATACGCACGAGCATGCCTTCGATAATGAAGACTCCGGCGACGGCAGTCATCTCCGGTTCTCTCAGATTGAGCTTAGTCGCTATCTTTAGAATGAGTTCTCGCAACTGCCCTTTGTTTTCACAAGCAATGAATACGCAACTACGGAAGAGCGGGTCTTCAAAGGAGTCCAACAAGATATCCGCAATCGCCTCCAAGCCTCCGCCCGAGATCGCAATACGAGCCTCCACCGCGGATGTAAACCAAACCATCCATATATCCTGACGTTCGCGCAGAGAGATAGAGACGAGTTCGGAGTTATTAAAATGGATTTGTGTCTGCTCTGAGATTCTGGCGTCTGTCCTGGGCATATTGCCCTCCACTTATTTGGGGCCATTCGAGGACAACGCCATGCCAAGCCAGATTAATCGCAACATGATCTGAGCGGGAGGGATGTCTACTCTATGTTCTTGATTAGCGAAGCGGTAGGATGCTCTCCCGCCATAGTTTCTCTATCGCAGAGCGTAGTAGAGTCTTCTAAAGCCCGCAGTTCTAAACTACCGTCTTTATACAAATTGACCGTTTTTAATGCAATGATTTTGGGATGCGCCCATGGATTCATCGCGCTCTAAAGCGCTTACTCCAGTTAGACACGAAAGCGTTTAATATAGGAGGTCGGTATGAATTCCAAGAACCGCTCCAACGTATCGCAAGAGGCAACTATCCGGGCACAATCCTCCTCGGGTAATCGTGTTGTTATCCCCCAAGTTAGTGTGGTTCGCGCCGGGCAGGTGGAACCGTTCCTCGATGTCAGTCCTACCAGTTCGAGTGCATCCGCTAACTGGGGAGGCATTGCACTCGAACACTTCACCATCCCTGCAGTCTTCATACCTCGTCACGAGCATCCGGAGCATTTTTTACATGTGGTGCTAAACGGAGTTGTCGAGTACGAGGTAAATACGGGAGGCCGCAACCGACGATTTATCTCTTCTCCTGGCAGGATATTCCTTCTGCCACGCGGTACGGTCGATGAGGTGAATTGGGCTGGTGCAACCCGGCGCATCGCTGTGGCGATCCATCCCCGACTTTTAACCGATGCATTAGAAGAGACGAAGCACAAGACTGATGTCGAGATGACGGAGCAGTGGGAGTTGAACGACCGGCATATCTTGGCTTTGTTACAAGAGATGACTGCCGACCTTGAAGATTCTTCGCCAGCCGGCACACTCTATGGCGAATCCCTCGCTAATTCCCTGGCGGTGTATCTCCTGAATCGTTATGCCGTGCGTCCGCTCTCCCCTATGAAGCATAAAGGAGGTCTGCCTGGCTACCGCCTGAAGCGTGTACTCGAGTACATCGCCGAGAGTATGGAAAAAAACATTAGCCTCTCTCAAATGGCTGGTGTCGCGGGCATGAGTCCTCATTACTTTTCTGAGTTATTCAAGCAGAGCACGGGCCGTTCGCCTCATAGTTATGTGCTACATCAAAGGATCGAACTTGCGAAACAGCGGCTTCGTGATCCACGCCGAAGCATCGTCGATGCGGCCCTCGATGCTGGCTTTCAAAATCCAAGCCATTTCGCTCGAATCTTTCGCAAACTCGTGGGGACTACTCCTTCTAATTTCAGGAAAGAATATTTGCCGAAGATGCCTTAGCTTAAGTTAGATCTGCGCAAAGAATATATCGGACGATTGGTATAGTTCCGGTATTTTGGAGGCGTGGTGCTTTAGGCTTTCATTTAGTTTCGTAACAATTCTGACCATTAGGTTGGGTCTCAAGAGGAAAGGTTCCTGTAAGAGACGGACTACGTGACGTTTGAGTGAGTGTCATATCCAGCCAGGCACATATTACGATCCGCTTAGTCGCCAGACAACAGCAGCATCTTCAACCTATTTCTTGATCAATCACAAGGAGCCATGCTTCGGCTAACGCGCAGTATTGAGGCTGAGCCGTTTCGGCCTTTGCGTTGTTTTGACCTTGCGTGGCGCTGACTTTGTGAGTCTTCGAGAGCCACATGAAGCAGTGAACTGCTAACCCTCTTAACTATCCTATGCCTCGTGTTCGTGCCCGACCGTGGCGTCTCATTTGATGAAACAAAACACATAAGGAGGAGTGGAATGCCGGCAAGATCGATAACCAATCCAGCAACCCTCACGCTCGCTTCCGGCGTGACTATCCCAGATACCAAGCTGACCCGCGAAGTCACAGAACTGATTCGGGACACAGAGAACGACTTGTTATTCAACCACTCCAGCCGGGTCTATTATTTTGCAGCATTAGCCGGCGACCGTAAGAGTCTGGTGTTCGATCATGAATTGCTATACATTGCCGCAATGTTCCACGACATGGGACTTACTTCGAAGTATAGTAGCGCGCACGATCGCTTCGAAGTAGACGGCGCAAACACTGCGCGAAATTTTCTACGGCAGCATAGTATTCCGCAAGCCGACATCGATACCGTGTGGACGTCTATCGCACTCCATACCACTCCGGGGATTCCACAATATATGCATCCGGTGGTTGCGCTTTTGACGAATGGAGTTGAGATGGATGTTCTCGGGATTGCGTACTCAGAGTTTTCTGATTCCGATCGCGAGGCGATCGTACAGGCCTATCCGCGAACTAAAAACTTCAAAGAAGACATCATCGAGACGTTTTATAACGGTATCAAACGCAAACCTGAGACTACGTTTGGGAATGTCAAAGCGGATGTGCTGGCGGATAAGGACCCGAATTTTCACCGCATTAATTTCTGCACCGTTATCCGGGATTCCGCCTGGCGTAGTTAATTCGTCTGTATTCCGACTTCCCGGGAGTTACTAACTACTTAGCTGACTTAAAGAACGTCGAATCGAGATCTCTCGAAAGCGAGGTAACTATGTCGAAGGGCGAGCGCTTTACCAATGCTACCGGAGCGCCGGTGGCGGATAATACAAATATTCTGACTGCTGGCCCTCGCGGGCCGGCACTTTTACAGGATATCTGGCTCATCGAGAAGCTTGCGCAGTTCGATCGCGAGGTCATTCCGGAGCGGAGAATGCATGCTAAAGGTTGGGGAGCCTACGGTACATTCACGACGACCCACGATATTACCCGTTATACAAAAGCAGCTCTTTTCTCCCAAGTGGGCAAGCAAACTCCGATGTTCGCGCGCTTCTCAGTTGTTGCGGGTGAACGCGGAGCCGCCGATGCAGACCGCGATATTCGCGGCTTTGCGTTGAAGTTCTACACGGAGGAGGGTAACTGGGACATTGTTGGAAATAACACGCCGGTCTTCTTCTTCCGCGATCCTTTGCGCTTTTCGGATCTGAACCATGCGATTAAGCGTGATCCCAGGACCGGACTTAAGAGCGCTCAAAATAGTTGGGACTTTTGGACTTTGCTGCCCGAAGCGCTGCATCAGGTCACTATTACAATGTCCGACCGAGGCATTCCTAAGTCGTTCCGACATATGCATGGTTTTGGGAGCCATACTTTTTCGATGCTGGATGCTATGAACCATCGTGTGTGGGTGAAGTTCCATTTTCGTTCTCAGCAAGGTATTGCAAATCTTTCTGACGAAGATGCGGCTGCAGTTATCGCCCAAGACCGCGAAAGTAACGGCAGAGACTTACTCGAATCGATTGAACGCGGTGAGTTTCCGCGTTGGACTCTCTTTATTCAAGTTATGTCTGACGACCAGGCGAGGATTCACAAGCATAATCCGTTCGATGTTACGAAGGTCTGGCCTAAAGCGGACTTTCCCTTGATTGAAGTCGGGGTGATGGAACTGAATCGCTACCCTGAGAACTATTTTGCAGAGGTAGAACAAGCTGCGTTCTCGCCGGCAAACGTTGTGCCCGGAATAAGCTTTTCTCCCGACAAGATGCTTCAAGCGCGGCTGTTCTCTTATGGGGATACTCAACGCTATCGATTAGGAACCAACTTCAACGAGATACCAGTCAATGCGCCTAAGTGTCCCTTCCGCTCTTATCATCGGGATGGATCGATGCGAGTGGATGGCAATCTTGGCAGCACAAAGACGTATCACCCTAACTCGGAGGGCCTATGGAGCAACCAACCGGAGTATGCGGAACCACCGATCGTCCTTGAAGGATACGCTGACCACTGGGATCACCGCGTGGATGACGATCACTGGGAGCAGCCTGGTAATCTGTTTCGCCTGATGACGTCAGAGCAGAAGCAGTTACTCTTCGATAACACCGCTCGAGCGATTGCTGGTGCGTCACAAGATGTCCTCGAACGGCATGTAGCAAATTGCAGGCGTGCTGATCCTGCGTATGGCGACGGTGTCGCACGAGGGTTGAAGCTGTATAGTCTGGTTTCGGCGTAACGCTTTGGGGTTGTCGACTTCCTAGTTATCGGACCGGCGTGTGGGGTTGTGAGTGGACCCCACTGCGACGGCTCTCTTGAAAGACGAGATGGCCCCAACGCTCGGGAACATGCATGTTCACTACGCCTTGTGGGGACCAGACCCAGTTATCTTCCTTTGGCTGGCCCGCTTTCCACTCGACGCGGCTGAAGTTGACACGCCACTCACTTCCTATCTCCGGTTTCGTCACGTTCAGCCGCGACGCGAAGGAGTTCCATGGAATTGCGATTTCTACCGTCCATCCGCTGTCTTTGTCGCTTGGATCGTTGAGCGTTCCTTGGATGTTAACCGCTGTCTTCAGGCCGGGGATATCCCAACTGCTATCCGCTTTACCGCCCTGGCGATAGGGTTTGTTCAGATACAGATCCCAGGATGTATTCTGCGCGTTGATCTCGAATTCGAAGTAGCCCGAGGCGTCTGCCAGGGGCTTGAGGAACATCTCGAAGTCATTGTCATGGAAGATCACTGAATCGTGCCGGGTCAGCGTCGCCTTGACCTCGGGTTCTTCCAGTTCCGCACCTATATAGAGGTAGTCATCGTCCCAAAGGATTTTGGTGCGCGTACGGAAGCGTGGTGTGGGCTTCGTGGAGTCTTCAATATCTACGAAATCTGTGGTCCAGGGGGCATCCCGCCAGGCGGGGTCGTCCAGCTTGCCGTCTACGCGGAGCGGCGTATTCGTTCGGTAGCAATCATAACTTTTTGGTTCTACCACCTGTGCTTTTAGCGCGCTCGTCATGAGAAGAGTGGAGATCACGACGTAGAACATCCGAGAAGATCGAAGCATGAAGATCCCTATAAATTAGTGCTTTTCCTGCAAATCGCCACACACTGGAGCCGGTGCTTGACTCCCTTTGTATCGACAATATTGGGCCGAGGTTTTGTTTGCTATTGGAGTGCAGAATGGTCCGGACTGCCCGCGGCACTCGCCCGTTGGGTCGATCAGTTTGCCAGTGTCCTTCGGGGGGCCCGTACGTCATGTCCTGATTTTCTCATGAGGTGCGACCAGCGGGATCGTCAGAGCTCGAGAGGCCTCTGCCCAACACCTTCTCCCGATGAAACGGCTTCCAGTTCCCGCGGCGAATATTCCTGATATTTTCTGCGAACGGGTGCTCCTAAATACGTGATAAAGTGCCTTCTGCAAAGAGAACGGCTTTCCGCGCGTTGCGTAATACGAACGATACCTTGCATCATGCCCATTCGTTCCGGCGGCCGCACAGTCCCCAAGGGAAGGGAAAAGAAGCTATGGAAAGCTTGCAAACATCGCGCAGGGCGGGCGCTGGAGAACGTTACGGCCTGCTTAAAAGGCACGTTTATTTTTTGGGATCAGGTTCATGCGTCCGTACGGACGAGGCAGACGCGGACGAGGGGTTGGGGATTGTCCTGAGAAGGCTTGGGATGGTCTTTTCTGCCGTCCTGGTGGCGCTGGTCTGTGGCCGGGCGTTGTCTGCGCAGCAGACCCGGACGACCTGGAAGGACTATCTTGGAGGGCCGGATAGTTCGCATTATTCGGCGTTGAAGCAGATTAATACCGGCAACGTAAACAAACTGGATGTCGCATGGAGTTATCCAACCGGGGACGAGGTGACCTATACTTTCAGTCCCCTGGTGATCGATAACATGGCTTATTTTGCGGCGAAGCAGGGTTCGCTGGTGGCGGTGGATGCGACGACAGGCAAGGAGATGTGGGTCCATCCCTTTGCGGTGCCGGGTGCGGCCCCTTCCCGCTTTGGGGGAATCGCCGGTATGCGCGGCGCGAACTACTGGGAGAGCAAGGATCGGACGGACCGCCGCCTGCTGGTGTCTTCGGGAGGCTTCCTGCAGGCCATCGATGCGCGGACGGGCAAGCTTGTGGACTCCTTCGCGGATCATGGGAAGCTTGATCTTAAGATTGGCTTGGATCGGGGCAACAGGCCGTTGTCCTCCAGGACTCCGGGACGTGTGTTTGAGAACATTTTGATTCTGGGCAGTGCTACGGGAGAGGGGTATCTGGCTCCGCCGGGAGATATTCGCGCCTTCGATGTGGTTACCGGCAAGCTTCTGTGGGTGTTCCATACGATCCCGCGTCCTGGCGAGTTCGGCTATGAGACGTGGCCCAAGGATGCCTATAAGTACATGGGTGGGGTGGATGTTTGGGGCGAGATCACCGTCGATGAGAAGCGTGGAATCGCCTACTTTCCGGTAGCGTCCGCGAAGTACGAACTCTATGGCGGAGACCGGCCAGGCAATAATCTTTATGCCGATTGTGTTCTGGCGCTGGATGCCCGTACGGGTAAGCATCTCTGGCATTTTCAGACGGTTCACCACGATGTGTGGGACTACGACCCCGATGCCGCTCCACAACTAGTGACGGTGAAGCACGATGGCAAGACCGTGGATGCGGTGGCTTTCGCCTCGAAGAATAACTTCCTCTATGTGTTCGACCGGGTTACGGGAAAGCCGCTGTGGCCGATCGAGGAGCGTCCTGTTCCGCAGACCGATGTGCCGGGCGAGATCACCTCGAAGACGCAGCCCTTTCCGACGGTTGTGCCACCGTTTGGACGGCAGGGGATGACCGTGAAGGACATGTACGAAGGGTTCATGAAACCGGAAGAAGTAGCGTGGTGGAGAGAGCGCCTCACCAAAGCGAGGACCGGTTTCTATACGCCTCCGGCTGTCGGAGTCGATACGATTAACTTTCCGAGCGTGAACGGCGGTGCATTGTTCTTCAGCACGGGCGCGGATGCGACGAACGGCACGGTTTACGTTCTGGGAAAGAATATGCCGTCGATCATCAAGCTGGTGCCGGCTGGTGAATCCACCTCCGCGAATGTGGGCGGATTGATTCCGGCTCGAACGCTCAACCCTGGCGTGAGACGAGGCGTCCCAGGTTTTCCAACCAAGGAGGAGATGGGGCGCGTCGTCTATGAACAGAACTGCCAGGTCTGCCACGGTCCGGAGCTGAAGGGAGATCGCGGGCCTGAGATCGACACGGCCGTGAGCCGTCTGGGCACGGAGGCGACCCACAACGTGATTACCAAGGGCAGAGCGACCATGCCGGCGTTTTCTTCGATACCTGCATCGTCGATGAGCGATCTGATGGCGTTTCTGAAGCAGCCCGACCTGGCGCCGCTGGGTTCCGCGCCTACGGCTGCGGCGCAGGCCATGATGAGGTCGCTATCGTCGGAGCCCGCTTACCCGGAGGATATCGAGGGGCCTCCGTCCCGCTATAAGACCGGTTATGGAAACGAACCCTATGTGACGAACCCGCCGTGGAGCACGATCACCGCCTACGACCTGAATACCGGCAAGATCAAATGGCAGACGCCCTACGGCGACGTTCCGCAGGCCGGCCCAAGCGATAAGATGCGGGGAAATACATATCCGAAGAGCGGGTTTGTGATCACGGCCGGAGGACTGGTGATGTTTGCCGGTAACGACTCGAAGCTCTATGCGTTGAACAGCACTACAGGAAAGCTGATCTTCAGCAAAGACCTACCGAACGGCTCGCAGGGCGTGCCCGCGGTGTATGAAGTGAACGGGCGGGAGTACATCCTGCTCGCGGTGAGCGGTGGAGGCACGCCCTATCCGGACGGAGCCTACATGCCGCCGGGTGGTGTGTCGCCTCTGGCGATCTCGAAGGGCTATATCGCGTTTGCGCTTCCGGCTGGAGGAGATAAGCGTTAGTCTGCGAGTCTCTCTTAAATTCGACGTTAAGAATCGGTAGTTCGGGGCCGCTAAGGTGTGCGGCGTCTGCTGCTGTCAGCGTGCCCATCCCATGAAGATCGCGTTTGATTCCCTCTTCGTATGGGGTGGGCCGCATTTAATCTGCCATGGATTTATGACGCCGCGTTATGAACTCAGGCAGAACCAGCAATAGCGAGAACGTGGAAGCGATGCTGGGCGTTGTGAAGTAATTGCGACGGCCACGGTTCGAACTAGAAGCAGTGCTCTCCTAGGCGCTTTCGTTTTGGTGCGTATAGCTGGAATAGAATTTCTCCTTCCAGGCCCGAAATGGAAAAGAGTATGAATATCAATCTTTGATTCTCGTGAATTGCTTGACAGTGCGATTCATGCAGGGCCAGAATCAGGCCCATAAAAATAGGTAGTTGCGCTGCGATTCTCTCCTGGTTCCCGGTTCTGATTGTGGCTGTCCTTTCCGGACATCGACACGTCTTCGCTCAGGACAATAATTCCATCTCATTCCTGCAATCTTGCTTGGGGAAAGGGAGACTCGATCTTATGCAAATACAGACTCAATATCGTTAGATAGACTATCTTGCCCTACGGGCAAGCATTATTTCGCTTCTAACGAATTCTTTCGGAGAGGAGGAACTGATGACTGATGTAAGACCATACGGAGTTGCTATTCAGCAGGCCGTTGCAAGCGGCGACCTACAGAAGATGAAGTCCACGCTAGCTTTGGCTGAAAAATTTAACAGCGAGCACGGAGACGTTTCGGCCGCGCTTGAACTTTTGAAGGTTGAAATCGCCAAGCTGGAGCACAAAAAATAGAGGAGTTATTCCATGGCAGAAGAGCAAAAACGCCCCCCTACCGTTCTATACGCCGTCACTCTCCATAACACCGCCGCTAAAGGCGATCTAGGCGAGATGAAGAAGGTTGCTGCCGAGGCCGAGCAACACCTGAAGGACTATGGAGATGTAAGCGCAGCCCTCGAAGTATTGAAGGCGGAGATCGCCAAACTGGAAAGGAAGGGTTAACTATGAGCGGAGGAACTGTCCGTCCCTTATATGCCACCAGCATCCATAACACCGCAGCCGGTGGTGATCTACAGCAGATGAAGGGCCTCCTCGCTGAAGCTGAAGCATGGCTGAAGGAGTATGGCAATGTCAGCGCCGCGATCGAGGTTCTCAAGGCCGAGATTGCGAAACTCGAAGTCAAACGTTAGTGCTTCACACGATGCGCGCGAACCGGAGGTAGCGTCCTTCGGTTCGCGCGACTGTCGTGCGATGGGAGCCGGCCATGGAGACCTCTCCGCGTTACCTTACGGAACGCGATTATAAGCAGTACATTCCCGTCCACGTCGTGTGGGAGATTACGCTGGCATGCGATCTGAAGTGTATGCACTGCGGATCGAGGGCCGGACGCAAAAGACCGGACGAACTGAATACGCAGGAGTGTCTCGATGTGGTCGATTCACTGGCCAGACTGGGTACGCGCGAGATTACTTTGATCGGTGGCGAAGCCTATCTGCGAAAGGACTGGACGGAGATCATCCGGCGGATCGTCTCTCACGGCATCTACTGCGCGACGCAGACTGGGGGACGCAACTTTACCGCCGAAAGACTAGATAACGCAGTCGAGGCAGGATTGAATGGGTTGGGAGTATCCCTGGATGGGTTGGCGCCGCTTCACGACAAGCTGCGCGACGTGCCGGGAGCTTTCGACAGTGCACTTGCGACCCTGCGCCGTGCCCGCGAAGCTGGATTGAATATCAGCGTGAACACTCAGATCGGTGCGGAGGTAATTCCGCAGCTCCCCGAGCTGATGGACACCATTATCAGGGAGGGAGCGAAGCAGTGGCAGATACAGATCACCGTCGCGATGGGCAACGCGGTCGATCATCCAGAGCTGCTGCTCCAGCCTTATCGCGTGTTGGAATTGATGCCGATGCTGGCCCGCCTGTATCAGGAGGGTGCTGAGCGCGGCCTATTGCTGGTAATGGGAAACAACATTGGTTATTTCGGCCCATACGAACATGTGTGGCGCGGCTTCGGCGACGAACGCCAACACTGGACCGGATGCAACGCAGGACATACTGGGATGGCACTGGAGGCTGACGGCACGGTGAAGGGCTGTCCTTCTCTGGCCACGGTTGGATTCGCCGGCGGGAATGTTCGGGATCTGACGCTGGAGCATATATGGAACCATAGCCGCGAGATCCATTTTGGCCGTCTGCGGTCCGTCGAGGATCTTTGGGGTTTCTGCCGAACCTGCTACTACGCAGACGTGTGCCGTGGCGGATGTACGTGGACATCGCACTCTTTGCTGGGCAAGCCCGGCAACAATCCATACTGCCACTATCGTGCGCTGGAGTTAGAGAAGCAGGGGCTCCGCGAGCGTGTTGTGAAGATTCGCGATGCGGCGCAGGCATCGTTTGCGGTGGGCGAGTTCGAACTTATCACGGAGCGTGTGGAAGATGGCACCGTGGTGGTCAGTTCGCAGTCCCAGAAGCAACTGGTGCAGTTTGGAGACAAGACGGCAGAACAGTGGCAGCCGCGCGAGGGGCGCGTTCCTGCACAGCTTGAGTTGTGTCGAGCGTGCCAGGGCTACATATGGGCGCACGAGGTGGAGTGTCCTCACTGCGGGGCGGATGTGCAGGCAGTTGCGGAGACCTGGGCGGAGGACGTACGGCGCCGCTCGGTTGCCATGGAAACACTCATGAGCTTGCTGGAGAAACATCGGGTTCATTGAGAAAATTGGGCTGAGAATTAGGCTGTTTACGCGCTGTAGCATACACCTTGGTCATTGGCAGATCCTGCGGGCGCACTGTCGTTGTTCATTTTTCTGGCCTTTGGCTGGGATCCGCCTATTTTTAGTTACGTTTCGCCCACGCTCACGCCCCCATACGGCCCCTGTCGCTGCTCTATGCGGCAAAGCCTTGCCGCTTGCTGGATCGCCTATAATAGAAGGGCATGCTGTGGCGCGGCGAATCTGAAGGCCAAAGCGCTCAGAAGAAGTCAATGGTCAGTTCCGACGAGGCCCCCTTGGGTTTCATGCGGAGATTGCTGACATAGCCAGGTTCAGGGCCATCAGGGAGACATGACGAAAACCCAAAAACATCCTCTTGAAAAGATTCTCGAGAGCCGAATTGCCATCATTGACGGAGCGATGGGCACAACGATCCGCACCTATGGAATGGCGGAGGCGGACATCCGCGGGGAGCGCTTCAAGGACTCCCAGAAGGATCTGCTCAATAACGGGGACCTTTTCTCCCTGACTCAGCCGGATATGATCTGCGACATCCATCGCAGGTTTCTGGAGGCCGGGGCTGACATCATCGAGACGAATACCTTTGGCGCTACGAGCATCACCCAGAGCGAATTTTTTGTAGACGATCCCCGGGAGCATGGGGGGCGGAAGGATCCTGCGTTCTACCAAAAGATCATCGAGGATCCGTTTCTCAACAACCTGGCCTGGGAGATCAATGAGCAATCGGCGCGGCAGTGCCGGGAGTGGGCCGACCGGGTGGGGAATGCGACTTCGCGTCAACGGTTCGTGGCGGGGGCGATTGGCCCTCTGACCGTGTCGCTTTCGAACTCGCCCGATGCCGACGATGCAGGCTTCCGGGTGGTCACCTTCGATCAGGTTAAGAGCGCTTATATTCAGCAGATACGTGCGCTTATCGCGGGCGGCTCGGATCTGCTTCTGGTCGAGACGATCTTTGATTCTCTCAATGCCAAGGCGGCGCTGGTGGCGATCCGTGAGGTATTCGACCAGGACGGCAAGGAGCTGCCGGTGATGATTTCGGCGGCTGTGGGACGAGGTGGTGAGACGCTGATCTCTGCGCAGACAACCGAGGCTTTCTGGAATGCGGTGCAGCACGTTAAGCCGCTGTCGGTAGGGCTCAACTGCTCTCTGGGGCCCGATCTGATGTATCCGTTTCTGGAGGAGCTCTCGGAGAAGGCGAATGTGGCGATCTCGTGCTACCCGAATGCAGGTCTGCCGAATCCGCTGTCGGAGACAGGATTCGATCTTGGGCCGCCGGATATGGCTCGCTATCTGAGCGACTTCGCACGGGGAGGGCTGATCAATATTGCCGGTGGCTGCTGCGGCAATACGCCCGAGCACATTGCGGCCATCGCCAAGGCGCTTGAAGGCCAGCCTCCACGAAGGTGGGAGACGGCTCCCGCTGCAGAATCCCAGGACTCCCAGATCGAGAGCAGAGCATGAGCCTGGTTGAGAGTGTAAGCGTGGCCACGGCCGCGGAGACGAAGCCCCTGCGCCTATCGGGGTCGCAACCTTTCACCCAGCAGCCGGGTGTCTACATCATGATCGGGGAACGGACCAATGTGGCCGGTTCGCCGAAGTTCGCGAAGCTGATCAAAGAAGGCAAGTACGAAGAGGCGGTAAGCGTCGCCCGGCAGCAGGTCGAGAATGGGGCCAATGTTCTCGACATCTGCATGGACGAGGGCATGATCGATGGCGTCGCGGCGATGACACGCTACCTCCAGTTGCTCGGGAGCGAGCCTGAGGTCGCCAAGGTCCCCTTTATGGTGGACTCCTCCAAATGGGAGGTCATCGAGGCTGGGTTGAAGTGCCTGCAGGGTAAGGGCATCGTGAACTCGATCTCGATGAAAGAAGGGGAAGACAAGTTTCGTCAGAACGCCGCTACGGTGCTGAAGTATGGAGCGGCGGTTGTGGTGATGGCCTTCGACGAAGAGGGCCAGGCCGCGACGTTTGAGGATAAGATCCGCATCTGCGAGCGCGCCTACCGAATCCTGGTCGACGAGGTTGGGTTGCCGCCGGAAGACATCATCTTTGACCCGAACATTCTCACCGTCGCTACCGGTATGGAGGAGCACAACAACTACGCGGTTGACTTCATCAACGCTACGCGCTGGATCAAGGCTAACCTGCCGCATGCGAAGGTCAGCGGCGGGGTCTCGAACATCTCGTTCAGCTTTCGGGGCAATAACAAGGTTCGCGAGGCTATGCACTCGGCTTTTCTCTATCACGCCATCGTGGCGGGCATGGACATGGGCATCGTGAATGCCGGGATGCTCGAGCTGTACGAAGAGATTGAGCCTGAGCTGAAGGTGCTGGTGGAGGACGTGCTGCTCAACCGTCGTCCAGATGCGACTGAGCGCCTGGTGGAGCACGGCGAAAAGCTGAAGAACGTGGGTAAGGTCGTCACTGAAAAGCAGGCCGAGGAGTGGCGCAGCGGCACGGTCGAGGAGCGTCTTGCGCACGCATTGGTCAGGGGAATCGACAACTATATCGAGATCGACACGGAGGAGGCCAGAGTCAAGCTGGGCCGTCCCCTGCTGGTCATCGAAGGTCCTCTGATGGATGGTATGGGCGTGGTGGGTGATTTGTTTGGAGCCGGCAAGATGTTCTTGCCCCAGGTGGTAAAGTCAGCCCGCGTGATGAAGAAGGCGGTCGCGCATCTGACGCCGTTTATGGAGGCCGAGAAGGCTGCGATGGAGGCGGCTGGCCAGGTGGTCAAGGCGCAGGGAAAGATCGTGCTGGCGACGGTCAAAGGCGACGTTCACGACATTGGTAAGAATATCGTCGGCGTCGTTCTGGCGTGCAATAACTATGAGGTCATCGATATGGGCGTCATGGTGTCCAGCGAGAAGATCCTCGAACGGGCGAAGGCGGAGAAGGCTGACCTGATCGGCCTCAGCGGTCTGATCACGCCATCGCTCGACGAGATGGTGCATGTGGCCAAGGAGATGGAGCGCCAGGGCTTCAAGCTGCCGCTGCTGGTCGGCGGAGCGACTACGAGCCGGGCTCACACGGCCGTCAAGATTGCGCCGCACTACAGTGAGCCGGTCGTTCATGTGCTGGATGCCAGCCGTGCGGTGCCTGTGACGACAAGCCTTCTGAGCGAAGACGGCAAGGCGGCGTTCGTGGCGCAGCATCGCGCCGACTATGAGGCGCTTCGAAAGGCTCACTCCGCACCACGCCAGCAGGTCGTCTCTCTTGAGACTGCGCGGACGAGGAAGACTCCTATCAAATGGCGTCCGGAGGACCTCTCCGTACCGGAGTTTACCGGCGTACGGGTGCTGGAGAACTTTCCTCTTGCGACGCTGCGCGAGTTCATTGACTGGTCTCCGTTCTTCCACACCTGGGGACTGAAGGGCATCTATCCACGCATCTTCGAGCATGAGGCTCATGGGGAGCAGGCACGACAGATCTTTACCGAAGCTAATGTGCTGCTGGATCTCATGATCGAGAAGGACCTGATTAAGGCTCGCGGTGTCTACGGCATCTTTCCCGCCAACGCTGTGGGCGACGATATCGAGTTGTATACGGATGACACGCGCGGAGAGGTTCTCGAACGATTCCACTTCCTCCGTCAACAAGCGAACAGGGAAGGTAGTGAGCCGTGCAGGTCGCTCGCCGACTTCATCGCGCCCAAGGAGACCGGGATGGCCGACTATATTGGCGGGTTCGCGGTGACCAGCGGGGTTGGGGTGAAGGAGCTGTGCGACGAGTTCAGAGCCAAGAATGACGACTACAACGCGATTATGGCGGAGGCTGTCGCCGACCGGCTGGCTGAAGCTTTTGCTGAGTGCCTGCACAAGCGTGTTCGGGATGAATGGGGTTATGGACGCGAGGAAGGCCTGAGCCCTGCCGAGCTTATCCAGGAGAAGTATCGAGGGATCAGACCGGCTGCGGGTTATCCTGCTTGCCCCGATCACACGGAGAAGGGCACGCTTTGGCGCTTACTGGATGTGCAGGCGAACACCGGCATGCTGATTACTGAGTCGTTTGCGATGTGGCCGGGGTCGAGCGTGAGTGGACTCTACTTCGCCCATCCGGAGTCGCGCTATTTCAGCCTCGGCAAGATCGACCGGGATCAGGTGGCTGACTATCACGAACGCAAGGGAATGAGCGTGGCAGAGGTCGAGCGGTGGCTCGGTCAGAACCTGAACTACGATCCCGCCCAATAACGGCGGGATCGTAGTTGAAGTTGGCCATCTGAGTTGCGTACTTACAATTGCTTTTAGTTAGAGGAACAACCGTCTAGTTAGAACGTAACCTTCGCCGCAAATTGAAGCTGCCTCGACGAGCCGAGATCGCCCACTGCAAAGCGGGTTGCGCTGATTTGACCGAAGGTCGTACCTGCGGTGGTGCTGTTGGCCGTTCCAGACGTAATGCTGGAAGCTGGCTGACCGAAGCTGGCTTTGTTTATAAAATCGAACGCGTCCATTCGGATGACGAAGGCGACCGTACCGGTAATCTTCGTTGTCTTTTGCAAGGAGAGGTCCGTGTCGTAGAAGCCCGGTCCGATGATGGAGTTCCGACGTATATTGCCGTAGCCAGTCGGTTGCGCATAAAAGGTACAACCCGGCGTAACTGTTGTACCTGAGCAGCCTGTGCCGTTGATGTACTGTATGTTTCCATTGGTTAGCTTGGTGTAACCGGTGGAGGATGCACCTACTACGGTTGGGCGAATGGTTCCGGCGTACGTGGAGGTGGTTGTGAGGGTGATCGGGTTGCCGGTCTGCAGTTGTGTAATGTTCGCCAGTTGCCATCCACTTACGAGCCGATTGCCTGCGAATGGAAGTTGATAGATGCCACTGAAGACAAAGTGCTGGCGTACGTCGAAGTCGGAGAGTCCGTAGTTATTGGCTGGATCAAAGTTGTTCTGCAGGTTGAGACCACCTTGAGAGCCGAGTGAATTGATGTCCATGGACTTGGACCAGGTGTAACTGGTGTTGAAGGACAATCCTTTGGATGTCTGCTTATTCAGCGATATCCAAAGGCCGTTGTAGTTCGAGGATGCACTGGAATCTGCGTCTGTGATATTGCCCAGGGCGGCGCCGGCACGGAAGGAACTTGCAGCCGACAGCGTTGGGTAGGGCCGCGTCTGCACACCACCCGGATAAATAAATTGATTCAGATTGCGTGCGATACGAAGATGACGTCCTACCGAACCGATATAACCCACCTGTAGGACGGTTCTGAAGCCTAGTTCCTGCTGAACGTTGAAGTTGAACGATTCGTTGTATGCATTCTTGAAACGGGGATTGGTCGCGCGGGGTGCGAGGGCTGAGACCGATGCCGTTGTATACAGAGATCCTACGGGGATTCCAGCTAGGCCTGGAAAGGCGGCAGAGGTATAGGTCAAGGAGAGCGGGTTGGCATTGGGAGGGTTATTCGCCAGATTGGTAGCGGCACCCGAGACCGGCTGATCGGCAAGCACTCCAAAGCCACCGCGCAAGACTGTCTTTTGATTGCCGAGAAGATCGAAGGAGAATCCTACTCGAGGCTCGTAGTTGTAGTTCTGCTTATACGGCGTGTTGACTTGAGTCAGTGTGTCATTGCTCTCCAGGAAGTTTACGAAGCGATGACCTCCCTCCGCCGGAGTACCGTTCCATTCGAAGCGGAAGCCTAGCTCCGCGACGAATTGTGGAGTGATCTTCCAGTTGTCCTGAACGAAGCCGCCCGCAGCGCCGATGAAGGCTCGGCTGTTCACATTGGTTGGAGTTACCGTGAAGGTGTTTGCAAGGCCATTAATGAAGTTGGGTATGGAGCTGAAGGCTACGGTTCCTGTGTCCTGAGTGAAGCTGGCACCGATGAAACGGCGGAACTCCCCTCCGGTCTTGATGCTGTGTTTACCCCGGGTCAGGGTTAGTGTGTCGGAGAAGATGCCCAAGGTGTCATAGCGGCCTTGCGGGAAGGTCGAGGGGCCACCGAAGTTCAGGCCGAGTCCCGTTACAGTGATCTGCGGCAGACCGCTGCCTGATGTGACTCCTGTATTCAGGCCGTAGGTCGAGGGAAGCGCGGGAGTGCTGGGCGTAAAGACAATCGCGATGCGATTGAAGCCAAGCCGGGCCTCGTTCACCACAGTGGGATTGAATATGTGCACTTCGTTCAGCGTCAGTACCTGGCGGGTCGCAGTACGACTGTCGCCGAACCCGGGAATGGTATTTCCTTGTAGATTCGGCTCGGTGCGGGTGTCCTTTTGAATTGCATAGTAGCCGTGGAGGGTGTCGCTTTCGGCGATGCGATGGCTGATATCGATCGTGTATTGATCTGTCGTCACAGGCCCTGGAGAGGAGCCGGTGAATTGGGAACCAGTGCTGTCGTTGGCAATCGGGATAAATTTGAGCAAGCCCGCATACGCTGCGCCTGCGGGGCTGGCACCAAACTGAGCACGCTGCGCAGCGGTCAGAACACCAGACTTCAACGTTATCTCCTGCGCCTGGCGAAGACCTTCGTAGCTGAAGAAGAAGAAGCTGCGATCCCGCCAAATGGGTCCGCCGATGGCTCCGCCAAAGTTTTGCCGCTTGAAACCATTCTGCCGAATCCCTTTGGGGTTGAAGTAGTTTCGTGCGTCGAAGTAATTGTTCCGGAGATAGTCGAACACCTCTCCGTGGAATGCATTGGTGCCGGAGCGAGTTGCTACGTTCACGATTGAGCCAGAGGAACGGCCATACTCCGCACTATAGGTTGAGTTCGAGATCTTGAACTCTGATGTCGTATTGATGGAAGGCTGGAAGGTAATCTGATTCTGCGAGAGATCGTTGAGGTTCACTCCGTTGATCATGAAGTTTACTGAGTCTTCGCGATTGCCTGCAGTGATGAACGAATTCGCGCCAAGCCCGCGACTCGGAGAGGTGAGGCTGCCCGAAGCTGGAGCGACCACAGAGCCTGGAACAAGAGCTGTCAGATCCAGGAAGTGGCGTCCGTTCAGCGGAATCTCCTGCACGGTACGCTGATCGATAACCTGGCCTACTGTGATGCTCTCTGCGTCTATGAGCGGTACCGTACCCTGTACTTCTACAGTCGTTCCAGCGGATGCCGGTGCCAACTGTACGTTGACTCGGGCCTTTTGATCCACCTGGAGTGTGTATTTCTGGACCAAGAATCCACCGAATCCAGTTGCAGCAACGGTGATTGAGTAGTCTCCCGGTTCGAGAGAAGGAACGACATACTGACCAGCGCTGTCCGAGACGAACGATCGCTCTGCCGCAGTTCCATTGTTATGAATGGTAACCTTTGCTCCTGGTAAGACGGCCCCGGAAGAATCTGTCACTGTACCGGAGATCGTCGCCGTAGACTGCGCGATCGAGTGGACCGCGAATGATAGGAACATAACTGCGTAGAGCCAAAGGTTTCGTTTCATAACATCTCCTGAAGTAAATGCAGTGCAGTAGAAGCAAGAGCTAAGGATCAAGTGCGTAATATCTCGTCATTGCTGGAGACAGCAAAGGCTTGACGGCTGATCGACAAGGAGCGCCGGCAAAACGCGGGGAAGACTAGTCCGTTGGGGCAAACTCCTACAGGGTGCCTGGTGGATAAGTCCGATGACGAAATAAATTGATTATTAGCTTCGTCGTAATATATCAGATATCAATCAAGTGTTTGTCTTCCCTTTGTCACGCTTCATGCATTTCAAAAGAGGCTTTCCCATGCGTTCTACTTTGCTCCTGTTCTCAGGCCTATTTCTGCTTTCCATCGATGCTCCAATACAAGCTCAACAGTTGGGTGAGGCCGTTCGGAGCGATCTTGAAAGGCTGACGAATACCGTCGGCGTCTCAGGTTATGAAACTTCGGTTGGCACATATGTCTACGAGCAACTCGCTAAATACCATCCGCAGCGGGACTCGATGGGAAATATTACTGTGACCTTTGGCTCTGGCGCTCCGCATCGGTTGGTGGCGGCTCCAATCGATGAGCCTGGATATGTTGTCAGCAAGATCGAGGGGGATGGGTATTTACGTGTCCAACGACTGCCGCAAGCGGGTCTTCCACCTCATTACAACGAGCTCCAGAATGCTCAACCCATGACGGTTGGGACACGCGATGGAAAGATGATTTCTGCCGTCACGGCTGGTCTTTCTATTCACCTGCAACCTGGAAGAACTAATCCGCCCGACCCTGACGATATCGATAACCTGTACGTCGATATGGGGGCGCAGACCTCGGAAGAGGTGCTTCGTTCAGGTGTCGACGTTCTTAGCCCTATCGCCGCTGAGCGGCATCTGCTTGCGGTCGGAGCCACACAGTGGAGCGGTACGGCGGTGGGTGACCGCTTCGGCGCCGCGGTGTTGATGCAGTTGGCGCGATCTTTGCAAGGGGCACCTTTGCACGGAACTACGACGCTTGCCTTTGTTGTCCAGCAGTGGACGGGATCGCGCGGACTAACGCGGGTCGTGCAAGAATCCCACCCTGATGAAGTGATATACATCGGACGCCCGAGAACCTCCGCAAATGCAAAGGTTGAGCCTACTGCAGCCTTGGGGTCTGGCGTGTGGACTTATACTTCCTCTACAGGTTCCGCCGATCTTGATCCTTCCCTGCAGCAGGAACTGGAACGCGCAGGAACGGAGTTGCATCGCGGTGCGGCGGCGCCCTTCATAGTGCGAGGCTATGGGGCCGCGGCAGCTCTGCCCTCCCGAACGATACATCTCGGCGTTCCTCTTCTATGGCCGACGACGGCAGGAGAGACTTTGGACGAGCGCGATCTGGCCCAACTTCTTCGAATGTTCTTCAGATATTTGCACGTTGAACCGATGACTGTGGCTTCGCGTACTTCATTGCCACTGCAGTATGACGCCCTGCCGCAGCGGCCCTCGGTGGCTCCCTCTACAGAGAGTCTGGTCAAGACTCTGAGCTTGACCTACGGCATAAGTGGCCACGAGGTTATGACTCATGATGCCATCAAGCAGTTACTGCCCCCCTGGGCGCATCCCGAAACTGACGCGAGTGGGAATCTTATCTTGCGGTTGGGTTCGGCGTCGGCTGGGGCTGGTGTTCTCTTCATGGCGCACATGGACGAACTTGGCTTTCGTGTACGTGAGGTGTTGCCGGACGGAACGCTTGACCTGGAGAATAAAGGCGGGGGATCGCCTGCGTTTTACTGGGGTCATCCTGCAGTGATTCACACGTCGACGGGCATGCGTGGTGGCGTCGTGATGCTCCCCAGCGATTACGATACTGCCCAATTCCACTTCCCTACTGACTTCCGTATCGCTGCGAAACTTCACGTTGGCGCGGCCAATGCGCAAGGAGTAGCTGACTTAGGCATCCGAGTTGGAGATACCGTCACCATCCCCAAACGCTATCTTTCATTGCAGGGTAAGCGCGTCTCCATCCGAAGTCTGGACGATCGCGTTGGATGTGCCGCTCTATTGCGCGCGGTTTGGATGCTGGGTCCGACGTTTAAACGTAACGTCACCTTCGTATGGTCCACTCGCGAAGAGCTTGGGTTGGAAGGAGCCAGCGAGTATGCGGCCACCGCCGCCAAGGACGGGCGCGTTCCGGCGACTGTCTTTGCCCTGGATACCTTCGTCAGCTCCGATTCTCCGGTGGAATCGAAGCGGTTTGCAGATGCACAGTTAGGAAAGGGCTTCGTCATCCGCTCTATCGATAACTCGAATATCGTGCCATGGAAGGACGTTAGAAAGCTTCAGGCACTTGCTCAACAACACAAGATTGCCGTTCAGTATGGAATCACCGGTGGAGGCAATGATGGATCCGCCTTTCAGCGTTATGGGTCTACCGATGTGGCGCTTAGCTGGCCGTTGCGCTACGCACACTCCCCTGCTGAGCTAATCGACCTTCGTGATTTGGAGGCTCTTGCAGAGATCACATCGACCCTTGCGCTCAATTGGTGATCTTCAGAAGGCGCTGCGTGACGCACAAATGCCCGAACAAGTTCGGGCATTTGTGCAGAGCAGTCGATTGCGGAGCGGTTAGAAGGTAAACCTTCCGGAGAACTGGAAGGCTCGGGCATCGGCGCTGGCGAAGTTGACAGTACCGAAAGTGCTTGTGTCCACGTTGGAGCCGATCTGGTTATTGCCGGCGTTGTTGCCGAAGTTGACTGAGTTGGTTACGTTCTGGCAGTCAACTCCGAAGATGAACTTCGCGCGGTCCGTTAGATCAAACGTGCGGTGAAGGTTGCTGGTAAGGCGATAGAAGCCAGGACCTCGCAGACCGTAGGGAGCGATGCGTGAGGAGTCGCCGATCTTGAACATGCCGGAGTCGCAGAATGGTCCAGTGGTGGATGCGCAGGGTGCGCCGCCCACTCCAGCGCCAGCAGCTCCGGTCAGCGCTCCATTGAGGTAGCTGAGGGTTCCAAGGTTGGCTGCAGTTGCGCCTTTACCCCAACCGCCGTTTTTTCTGACGGCACCAGAGAAGTTCGGATTTACATCCGGCATACAGGTAGCTGTACCCGCTCCTACGTTCTGGTTCGAGGCGTTGCAGGTAGCAACGATTGGCAGAGGGATGCCAGAGGAGTACTGGAAGATATTTCCCGTCTGCCATCCGCCGAGGAGAGTGCGAACGAGGAAGTGATTGCCCCCAATCTTGTTTTTGCCGAAGGGAGATTGATACACGCCGTAGATGCTGAGGTTCTGCGGAATGCTGTTGAGGCTGACGGAACGATCGATACGGTTTTGCGACCAGGCGCGACCTGAGGCTGTCGCGGATGCAGGAAGGGCGTAGCCGCTGCGAGATGTACCCGCGTCGTCGATGGTCTTGGCGTAGGTGTAGTTGACTGTGATGGTAAGACCCTGAGCAGCGCGTTTCGCCACGGAGAGCTGGAAGGCGTTGTAGTTGCCGTTGGCGACGTTGCCCCATGGGTCGGTGGTGGTGTTGTACTGCGGCATCCAGGTGAGCATGTGAGCAATGGTCGCGTTGCTGCTAAGTGCTGCCGCCGCGGTGTACCCGGCATATGGGACGGGAATGGTGACTCCGGTTGCGGCCTGAGCAGCGGCAATATTGGCTGGAGTAGCCGCCTTTGTGAGGTTTGCGCCTAGAGCGTAATACTTCGGATCTAGCTGTCCGGACTGAAGACCGCGAAGGTTGCTGTTGGTGCTACCGATGAAGTGGCTCTGGCTTCCAACGTAGTTTGCTGTGACGGTGATGTCCTTGGTGATCTCACGCTGCATACCAAAGTTCCAGAAGTTGAAGGTTGGAGCGCGACCTCCGAGGTAGGGGTCCGCGTAGGCGATGCTGGTTCCATTGCCTGCAAAGTTTCCTGAGCTTCCGTTGCAAGGAGTGAAGCTCTGTCCAGAGCAGACGTAGTATCCAGTACCGAGGGTCTGGCTGACTGCGTTGATGCCGGCAGGGGGGGCTAACGCAAATCCCGGACCGCCCCAGGTAGCGTTCGGGGCCGAGAATGCGGGGTTGGGATTGAGATAGAAGGCGGGACCCGAGAAGCTATCCGTCAGAGTGGTGGTACTGGTGAATCCTAACTGTCCTGTACCGCTTGACGCTCCACCTGCGCCACCGGTGCCACCGGCGTGCGAGTAGAGGATGCCGAAGCCGGCACGTATGACGGTCTTGTCATCGATGGAGTATGCGAGACCGAGACGAGGACCAAAGTTTTTGTAGAAGTTGTTTACCGGTGTGCGGCAGTTGCAGCTAACACCAGCTCCGCGGTTGCCCGCGAACTGAAGCGCGCCAAGATTGCCTGTAACCGGGTTGGCGATGTTGGGGTTCAAGAAGGACCAGCGATCCTGAGCTTCATTGAAGGTAGGCAGATAATCCCAACGCAGGCCGATGTTCAGCGTCAGCTTGGGAATGACTTTGAAGTCATCCTGACCGTAGACGGCGAAGGGATGGAAGCGGCCGCCGAGGACGCCAAAGGGCTGCTGCGTGACGGTCGAGTTACTGACGGCGCCTAAGAGATAGCTGGCATAGGAGTAGCCAGTGTTCGAAGTGTAGGCCGAAGGCGCCGAGCCTGTACCTGTCACGGCGGCAGTCGAGTTCGTGCTCCATGTGAGGGTCGTGGGCAGAGAGGCTCCATCTGCAGTGCTGGCGTTGTTCTCTAGCCACTGGTACTGAAAGCCGAAGTTCATGGAGTGCTTGCCCCTGAGGTAGGACAGGTTGTCTTTCAGGGTATAGGTCTCGGAGACGTTGGTGGTGGTGGGAGTGTTCCCAACCCAGTTAGCAGGGGAGTTGCTGCCGCTAAAGGTCGTGTTGGGAAAGTTCTCCGAGGCCTGGCCTGCAGGAAGTCCGAGGATGCCAGAGGAAGCAGCGGAGTAGAGGGGATTGCCCTGGGTGATGTTCTGCACCGGAGGACCACCGAAGTTCATGAAGCCGAATTTGAACTGGTTGACAAGGTTCGGAGTGAGGATGAAGGTGTGCTCCAAAGAGACCCAGTGGCCGCCCACGGTAGACAGAGTGCTCGCGAGGTAGGGGACGGGAAGATTCGCGCCATTGGTGGAAGTAATGGCAGCATTGGTAAATGGCACGGCGTGCCGGTTTCCACCGGTGAGGACCATGGAGAGAGTCTGGCGGGGAGAGATGGTGTAGTCGATGCGACCAGAGTAGAGCCAGTTGTCGAAGCCCTGAGGCTGTCCGCCGAGGAAATTATTCTGAATAACGCCGGTCTGATCGATCGTAGGGGCAGGCAGGTACTGCTGCATGTAGCGGGTGATAGGCGAGAGCTGGCTTGCGGGGATCACGTTGACTCTGCCGGGCGAGACGATGACGGGATTACCCGCAGCACCGTTACCCGCACCAGCTCCGTAGCCGTATTGATAGCGGCAGGGGCCGGTGGTGCTGTGCGCGGTGCAAGCTGCCTGAGTCGTGGGATCGTAGATAGGATAGTTGATTAACGAAGTATTCCCCAGACCACCGGTAACGGGGTTGGCAGGTATAAGTTCCTGAAAGTTACCTTGCCGCATGAGCGTGGTGGGGATAGTGCTGGCGCTGGGGTTGGCGGCGATGCGGGAGCGGAACTTGTCGTAGGTGGCGAAGAAGAAGAGCTTGTCGTGGCCGTTGATGATATGGGGGATGGTGATGGGGCCGCCGATGGTGAAGCCAAGCTCAGTCTGGTGCTCGGCGGGCTTGGGGCCGGGGACGCTGACGAATGCGCCGTT
Source organism: Granulicella sp. dw_53 (assembly GCF_018449545.1). Taxonomy (GTDB): domain Bacteria; phylum Acidobacteriota; class Terriglobia; order Terriglobales; family Acidobacteriaceae; genus Edaphobacter. The sequence goes on from NZ_JAAVUR010000009.1 coordinate 174,641, forward strand.
CTGGACGATCTTTGTGACGTTGCCGCCGCCGGGTTTGGTGGAGAAGGACCAGGCGTCGAAGATGGTGTTGCGAAAGTAGGCGAAGATCGCGCCGTGGTACTTGTTGCCACCGGATTTGGTGTTGTAGTTCTCAAGACCAGCGCCCTGATACTCGGCGTTGAAGCCGCTGGTGACGACTTTGATCTGGTCGATGGCTTCGAGGGGGACGATATTAAAGATGGGACGGTTGTCGCCCTGCTGGGAGAGGGTGGTGAGCGGGAGGCCGTCGAGATAGAGCTCTCCGACGCGCTGGCCGGTGCCGCCGATGATGGAAGAACGTCCGCCGGGATTGACCTGGGCACCGGGAAGGAGGTTCGAGAACTGGGTGACGTCGCGCTGCTGGCTGCCGGTGATCATAACAGGCAATGCCGTGTAGGTGGCGTTGTCGATGGTGCCGCCGAGGGTGGAGTTGGTGGTCTCGAGCGCCGGCGGGGCATCGGTGACGGTGACGATATCGCCCGCGCTGCCGGCTTTAAGGGAGACGTTGAGACCGACGTTGCTAAGGGCGTTCACCTGGATGTTTTCCTGCTTGAAGGTGCTAAAACCCGCAGCGGTGACGGTGAGGCTATACATGCCAGGGATGATCGGAGAGATGTTATAGAGGCCGTCTCCCGAGGCGACACGCTTCGTTTCGACGCCGGTATTAACATTACGTGCGACGACGGCGGCGCCGGGGATGAACGCGCCGGTCGAGTCTGCCACTGTGCCTGAAATGGCTCCTTCTCCGCCGGTCTGGGCAGGCGCGAAGGAGGGAGCAAGGGTGACGCAAAGGGTTAGCAGGAGAGCGGTAAGGCTGGCTGAGATCTTGCGGAGCGACGACTTGGGAGAGGACTGGATATGGACTGGCTGATTGTTCAATGACATTGGGATGTTGCTCCTGTGCGTGCACTCTTTTGAACCGGAAGGCGGATATTTCGCGCCCGATATCCGATAGAGAAACTATTTCTTTGTGCGCATGGAAGATAACGGATTGGTTAAACGTTCGTCAAGGAGATTCGCGAAAGTGGTTGCCCATTTGATACGCCTGATGTAAGCGGTTACCAAAGACGAGGGATTTCAGGCGTTCGCAGCCTCAACGCTGTTTGTATTACAGGCAGGAGAGAGCGGCACGCAGGTCCCATAACTATCGGACCTCGTATCAAATGGAAGAGTTTCGCGAAAGACTGCTCGGAGAGGTCAGGCCAAAACGGGTTGGTGGAGATAGGACTCGGAGGCTGCACGCGCGGTGGACGATGGAAGTATCGAGGGGAGCTCGTAGGAGTTGGTAAAGTACTGGGCGAGCATGCGATGGGTGTTGAAAAAGGTACCGTTTATGGCGATGCAGTGGCGCTGCATGGCGGCCCAGGCAGCGAAATCGGCGTAGAGCGGGGCCACGGAGTGCTCGAGCTTCTGGTAGAGGCTTGCGGCCTCGGCGTCTTCGGTGTCGCCGTCTTCGATGGCCCAACCGGTGGTGTTCTCGGCGCAGCCCTCGATCCACCAGCCGTCGAGGATGGAGAGCGATGGGACGCCATTGAGGGCGGCCTTCATGCCGGAGGTTCCGGAGGCCTCGTAGGGGCGGCGAGGGGTGTTGAGCCAGACATCTACGCCCTGGGTGAGCATGGCGCCGAGTTCCCAGTCATAGTTTTCGAGATAGACGATCTTGAGGGCGGAGGAGTTGAGGGTGGCGGCCTCGGCGAAGACGTCGCGGATGAGACCCTTGCCAGCAACATCGGCTGGGTGGGCCTTGCCGGCGAAGAGGATCTGCAGGCCACCGATCTTCTCCGCGATGGCGACGAGGCGGGCAGGATCGTGGAAGAGGAGGCTGGCACGCTTGTAGGTAGCGACACGGCGGGCGAAGCCGAGGGTGAGGACGTTGGGATCGAAGGTCTGGGCGGTGCGGGTCTGAACCTCCGCGAAGAGGCGGAGCTTGCCCTCGCGATGCGTGGCGGCGATGGTGGCAGGGGCGATGCCGTAAGCGGAGCGGAGATACTGGTTGTCCGTACGCCATGCAGGGGCTTGGGTATCCAATAGCTGCTGGAAGGGCTTGGAGAGCCAAGTAGCGGCGTGGACGCCGTTGGTGATGGCGTGGACGGGATACTCAGGGAACATCTGCTGGGAGACGATGCCGTGCTGCATCGCGACTCCGTTGACGAAACGGGAGAAGCGCAGCGCGATGTAGGTCATATTCATCAGGCCATTGTGGAGGCAGCCGGTGCGTTCGATGGCGGTGGCGCGATCATGGCCGAGGATCTGATTCATTTGATCGAGACCGAACTGATCGTGTCCGGCTGGAACTGGGGTATGGGTAGTAAAGACGCATTGCCGGCGGACGACTTCGATGTCGGCGTCGGTAGCGTCGCGGAGCGGGGCTCCGTTGAGTTGGGCTTCGAGCAGACCGATGGTGAGGAGGGCGGCGTGGCCCTCGTTCATGTGATAGACCTGAGGCTTGCAGTTGAGGGAGCGAAGGAGAGCGATGCCGCCGAGACCGAGGATGGTCTCCTGACAGAGGCGGTAGTAGGTATCTCCGCCGTAGAGGTGGTCCGTGAGACGGCGATCCCAAGGGTCGTTGCCTTCGACGTCGGAGTCGAGCAGGAAGACGGGGACGATATGTCCCGTAACGCCGATGACATCGAAGCGCCAGGCATGGAGGAGGACTTCCCTGCCCTGCATGGAGACGGAGACTACCTCGTTGGCAGATGGGAGGGTTGTTTCGGGAGACCAGGGAACGTCGGACTCAGTCTGCTGGCCGACGGCGTCGAGATGCTGGCGGAAGTAGCCACGACGGTGCGCGAGGGAGACAGCGAGCATGGGAGCAGCGGTGTCGGCCGCGGAGCGAAGGGTGTCCCCGGCAAGCATTCCTAAACCGCCAGAATAGGTGGGAAGGGACGGGGAGAGGGCGATTTCCATGGAGAAGTAAGCTACCGTGCGAGAGGCAAGATCCAGATTAGCGGGAGTTTGGGAAAAGCTCATGCGGAGATGATTTCCTTTTCTGTGCCGGTAGACGTCCCGACGGTGTTGCTGCTCCAGATATATCGGCGCCCTGCGAACACTGGGAGGGCCATCCGTTAACCCCTGATGTCTCCAAGTTTAGCAAAATGGGCCTGGAGAGGGGGATTTGCGGTAGGGCAAAAGACGTATTGACGACATATAGACCAGTTAGACGATCGCTTCGAGAAGACGGCGCCAGATCTGATCCAACCAACGGAGATGCTCCGGCTTCATAAGCACCGAACGGAGGCAGAGGACCGTGTCGGGTTGAGAGCTTCCGGAGGTCGATTTCCAGGTATTGGGGGGAAAGAAGCGGGTGGGAAGGGTGGCCAGGGCGAGGTGAAGGTCATGGCGGGCAGCCTTATCGAAGATGGCTTGAGCGAGTAACGAGGAGGCTGCGGGGGTGGGTGCGGAGGCGGTCCAGAAGAGAATATCCAGAGGCGGAACGAAGCTGGGGACGACGAAGGCAGGATGGGTGGCCAGGCGCTCGTAGAGTTGGCGGGCGGCCTGATGGCCGGAAGAGAGGTTGCGGGCGAACTCGCCGTCCCGGTCGTAGGGCAGGAGACGTTGAGTGGCCCACAGAGCGACGGCGGAGGCTCCGGCCCGGGAACACTCCAAAGAGATCTCGCCGAGATGGAGTTGCTTGGAGGAGAAGTAGGTGTAGGGGGAGTCGTGTTTATAGAAGAGCCCAACGGTGGGGTCGCGGAATAGGATGCAACCGCAGCCATAGGGCTGAAGACCGTGCTTGTGTGGATCTACGACGATGGAGTCAGCGTGCGAGATGAGGTCATACGCTGCGCGGATCTCGGGGGCGAGATCTGTAACCAGCGTGAAGTAACCTCCATAGGCAGCGTCGACATGGACGCGGAACTGATAACGGGACTGGAGCGCCAGGATCTGGTCGAGTGGGTCGACGGTGCCGATAGCAGTGGTGCCAAGGGTGGCTACTACAGTTCCGATGGTGCCAGTGGCGAGGACCTGCTCTAGGGCGGCGAGGTCCATGCGGCCTTGAGCGTCAGAGGGAATCTTGACAAAGGGCAGGCCGAGGACAGAGCTGATGCGGGTGTGGGTGTAATGGGCCTGATCAGAGGCGGCGATGGCCTTGCCGGGAGCAATCTGTCCAGCGATCCAAAGGGCTTCAAGGTTCGCGAAGGTGCCGCCGCTGGAAAGATGGCCGAGATGCTGAGGAAGACCAAACATCCGGGCGAGGGCTTCTACGGCTTCGACCTCCATGACGGAGCTGGCGTGGCTGCTGTCGAGAGCATGGTTGTTGGGGTTGACGGACATGGCAAGCGCATAGGCCGCACGGGCGATAGGGTGCGGTGGCTTGAGCATCTGGCCAGCGTAGAGGGGATGCCCGTAGGGGAAATCGTCACGGAGACGTTCGGCGGCCTGTTGGAGGATAGCAGCGGCATCTTCTCCCAGCGGAGTCGGGTCGAGCGGTGGAAGATGGCTGAAACCTGCGTCCAAATGTTTCTGGGCGACAGCCAGACGCTGAAAGAGTTCGTCGGGCGGAATAGACGGGGACATGACTGAGCTCAATCTCCAAGATCGGTTTGCAAGGGTAAAAAGGTTACAACTCGCGGGTGATGTGACCGAGCTTCATTGCCACACTGAGCACGGCAGCAATGGCAAGGGCCAAGGTCGTGAGAGGAAATGCAGTGCGGATGTGCTTGGTCAAGGCTTCTACCAGGACGATGAGGACGTAGACCAGAAGCATGAGAAGAAATCCATCCCAGACGAAGATGTGTGTGATTCCAGGCGTAATCGCCGTTATCTTCTGAATGTGGAAGGGACGGAGGAAAGAGCCCACGATGCTGCAGATGAGGAGAAGCAGCGATTGCAGGACGAGCCAAACGACCTTTTTCATGCAAAAAACCTCATCTCTTCCTGGTGCCTTGTTCGGAAGGGCCTATCACTGGTTTGAAACGAATGGGGGCTAGTGCAGTTTACCGGTTCCGCGGCAAAAATCAGATCGCATTGCTGCTCTTTGGAGACGATGAGCGGCAGACGTTCGCTTTTGACACGGTTCCCTGCTGTGAGACCGCTTTGACGGATCTCCGGGTTACAGGACTCCGATAAATTTCACCCATTTATTGGGACGAGCCGTTTAGGACGTGGATGGTATGGAACCAGGTCTCGACGAGAGTGGGCCAGTGGGTTACTGGAAGGTCGGTGGGACGGAGACCATAGCCGTGACCTCCCTGGGCGTAGACGTGAAGTTCGGCGGGGACTTTGAGATCCCTCAGGGCCCAGAAGTAGACGAGGACGTTTTCAACGTGGACCGGATCGTCTTCTGCTTGCAGGAGGAAGGTGGGGGGCGTGTTCGCAGTGGGGTCGATGCTGTGGGCTAGCGTCTTGAGGGTGGTGCCGTCGGTGAGATAGCCAGGGTAGATGATCACTGCGAAGCTGGGACGGGCATCTATCTTGCTGTCGATTATTTTGCCCTCGGGCATGTCGGCGCGTCTGTAGTCGGCGTGATTGCTTAGCGTGACGGCAAGATGGGCACCCGCAGAGAAGCCTAGTACGCCGATGCGGTTCGGATCGAGGCGCCACTCCGCGGCGTGAGAGCGGGCGATTCGAATGGCTTGCTGCGCATCTTCGAGATCTGCCACGCTCTCTGGATAGTGCTGTTCGAAGGGCACACGGTATTTGACCAAAACGCAGGTGACACCGATGCGGTTGAGCCAGGTGCAAACCTCGGTGCCTTCTAGATCGTAAGCGAGGATCTTGTAGCCTCCACCGGGGAAGACGAGTACCGCAGCTCCCGTGTTGGTGGCGGTTGGCTTATAAACCGTCAGGGTCGGATTGCTGACGTTGGTGAGATGCATAATGGGTTTGCCCCCGACGAGTCTGTCGGAGGCGAGGGTAGCGTCCTTTTCAGGAGCGCCAGTGTAGGGCTCGGGTGCCCCAGTCGGCCAGAGCGGGATGACCTGCTGGGCTGACGCGCGAGGCACGAGGACGAGAGCTACGACGATAAAGAGAGAGAAGAAGACAAGCTGTTTGCGCACGCGAACAATGGTAGCGGCTCCTCGCGTTATGGGGTAGTAGATTCTCGGTCCGGGTGAGAAATACCTCGAAAAAATGATCCGTCTAACGTATCCGAAGGAATTGTGGCGTAAGTTTCGCGTCTGCCTCAGATACAGAAGGACGTCAGACGTCGCAGAGGGCAACGGCCTGAGAGAGTGATGTGAGAGGATCGCGCACCGGGACGAATTCATGCGCGACGTAGCCGGTGTAACCAGTAGCTACGATGGCACGCATGACGGCGGGCCAGTTGATCTCCTGGGTCTCGTCGAGTTCGTGGCGGCCGGGGACTCCACCCGTATGGTAATGGCCGAGATATTTAGCGTTGGTCCGGATGGTCTCGATGAGATCACCCTCCATGATCTGCATATGGTAGATGTCGTAGAGCAGCTTGATGTGGGGGGAGTCGATCTCCTGGAGGACGCGAACTCCCCAGGCGGTGTGGTCGGCCATGTAACCGATGTGATTACGTTTGCTATTGAGAAGTTCAAGGTGCAAGGTGAGGCCGTGATCTTCGATGATAGGGCGAAGGCGACGAAGGCCGATGACGGTGTTGCGCGCGCCCTCTTCGTCGGAGAGGCCGTCGCGGTTGCCAGAGAAGGTGATGACGTTAGGTACGCCCGCCTTGGCGGCGATGGGGACGTATTTGCGAAGACCGGCTTCAATGTCCGCGTGGTTTTCGATTCGGTTGAGACCTGTCTTGATCTCTCCGCCTCCAGCGTAGCCCATGGTGCAGAGGAGTCCGTAACGGCGAGGAATCTCGTACTCCTCAGGCTGGAGCAGGTCGATTCCCTTCAGACCGATCTTAGCTGCATAGACACAGAGGTCCTCGAGGGGGATCTGTTTGTAGCACCAGCGGGAGACGGACTGGTGAATGTTGTTGCGAAGTTTCTCGGGTGTGGCGGCGCTGGAGTTGTGGCTGAGTAAGGTTGCGGCCGCGGTGGCGGCAGTGGTCTGGAGAAGCTTTCGGCGAGTTAGATTGGGCACAGCTCATTCCCCTGCTTAAGACGTATGGGGATTGTATGCAAATGAGCTTGTTTGCGCGACCGGATTCTTCTCAGGCCTCCTCATACGCGAACTCTTGGGCTACAGGAGCCCTTTATAGCGCCGCTTCAGATCAGTGCGAAAGGGCCAATGCTCTTCTATGTGGAGGCGGCCGCAACCTCAGACTGCGCCTTTAGCGAGGCCGCAGTCTCATAAAGAATGGCGTAAGAACGGAGCCTATCCTCATCTCTATAGGTATCTGTCCAGAAGAAGAGTTCATCTGCTCCGGTCTGCTCAATGAAGGACCAGAGGGCCTGGCTTACCGTGCTTCTTCCACCTGTGATTGCAAACTGCATTCGTTTCTCTACCGCTTCCTTTTCTTCTTCGGTCCAGAGGCCGTCCATGCTATCGACCGGTTTGACAGCTCGCCCCGTGCCTCCCACCGCGCTTAAATAGAACTGCTGAATGAAGGTTAAAAATTTTCGCGCATCCTCGTCCGTCTCCGCCGCAAGCGCAAAGACCGAGATCATGACATAGGGCCGATCGAGTGTCTTGGATGGCCGAAAGTGCTGGCGATAAAGCTCGATCGACGACATTAGATTGGCGGGAGCGATGTGAGCGGCGAAGATAAAGGGCAGACCAAGTTCGCCTGCAAGGCGGGCGTTGTGACCGCTTGAGCTCAAGAGGAAGAGGGGCACATTGGAGCCTTGGCCCGGGTAGGCCTTGACCTCCTGATCTTCTTCGCCGGGCCCAAGGAAGAGTTGGAGCTCAGCCAGCAACTCGGGAAAGTCGTCGTCCGTAATCCGAGGATCGCGGCGAAGGGCTTTCTTTGTGATCTCCTCCCTGATCTTGGTGGAACCTACCGCACGGCCCAGGCCTAAGTCGATACGTCCAGGAAAGAGCGCTTCCAAGGTTCCAAACTGTTCGGCGATGATCATTGGGGGGTGATTTAGCAGCATCACTCCACCTGCGCCTACGCGAATCGATTGGGTGGCCGCGGCCACATGTCCTATGAGAAGGGCGGGCGAGGCGGAGGCCACAGCACTCACTCCGTGATGCTCTGAATACCAGATTCGGTGATAGCCCAACTTTTCGACTACCTGTGAAACTTTGACAGCGCGAGCGATTGCTTTGCCGGCACTTTCTCCCTCCCGCGTTGATACAAAATCCAGAGCTGAGATGATCGGAGTATTCATAGTTTAAGTCCTCATAGATTCCGCATATCTGAAGCCCTGGGGCTGGATGCGAAGGGTACGTGCCGTCTCTGTCCGCGATAAACAATCGGAGTTGTCATTTATTCCAGCGAGACAGATCCGTATGTACGAGACTGTGGTGCCCTATTTCGAGCAAGCGACAGCAAAAAACTTATATCTAAGGGGATTTGCAGAGGTCAAAGACATCGGTGAGGTGCGGGGATACAACGATGGAAGACTGTCGAAACCTATGAGTCGCTTCACCTTCCCTTGCTACAAAGGCTTGCTTCTGCTGCGAACAGTTCACAATAAACGAGGGCCGTCTTTGACAGAGTCAAGACGGCCCCTATTTATTGCTACGAACGACTGCGCTGCTACAGGCTGGACTCGAATACTTTGAAACGATGTTCGAGTTCCCATTGCTGGGCAGCCTTATCGCTGGATTTGAGGAAGGCGGTGCATTTCGCGTTGGGGGTGTCGGCACCGAGAGGCTGGGTCGCGCAGTCTTCGACGGAGCGGTTGAAGGTGTCCTGTTTGCTCCAGAGACTAGGACCAGCGAGGAAGCTATGTTCGACGCTGGTACGAGCCATGTTTTTAAGATCGGTGTAAGTGAGGTTGAACTCGAGGGCGGCACGAGTGTACTCCTGCGTGATGTTTCCGCGGGAGACACCCTCATCGTCGGTAGAGAGCGCTACGGGAACGTGTGCGGCACGGTAGTTGGGGAGTGGATGGTTCTTGCCGCTGATACCTAGAATGCCATCGTTGGAGGTGAGGTTGATCTCCACCATGATGTGTCGGTCAGCCAGTTCTTTCAGCAAGGCGGTGGGGTCTTTCTCGTACATGACGTCGACGCCATGGCCGATGCGTTCTGCATGGCCCAAATCGACCGCCTCCCGGATGTGAAAGGAGAGGCCGTCGGGAGGAACAAGGCCGGGAGCAAGCTCGCCAGCATGCAAGGAGATGTGAACCTTGGGATAGGCCGCATGGAGATAGTCGAGCATGAGCATCTGCCGGTGATACTCAGACATGGACATGTAGGCATCTTCAGGCTGGACGAAGTTGATGCCCACAACGTTGGGGTCTATGGAGGCGAGTTCAAAGTAGAGAAGGGTCTGAGCGAAGACCTGTTGCGGTGGGAATGCGCGAAGAACTTGGCCAATAAAGCGGATCTGCACAGAGCAGGCGGCAACGGCGTTGGCTTCGCCGCAGTGCTCTAGTCTGGTGCGTGCGGCTAGCGCGTCGTCCAGCTCCTTGGCGGCCTCCGTAATGTTGGTACGGAAGTCCGAGGCAGCGAGGAGTTGATCGCGCAGGTGGGCGAGTTCGGCTCGTGTGGCATCACGAGGAGTTGCGATTGAATTTCCAGTGGCTTTCGGACCCTCAGGCCAGCCGAGTTGATAGCCGAGTTTGGCGGCAGCACCGAAACTGGGGGTCTGCATGATCTCCAGGTATTGGCCGTTTTGTGCTGCGGAGCGAGTAGCTACCTCGTCGAGCCACTCCGGGACGTGGGATTTGTCGATACTTCCGAAACGGGCGAAGGTGGCGAAGAACTGATCGTGGCCACTGGTCCCGGGCGTAGCGACAAAACTGCGCATAGAGAAAGAATTGACGAGCGCGTCGTAGAGCTTTTGATCTTTGAAGGCAGAGGCAGCAGGAACATTGCCGTCTCCGCAGACTGGTTGGGGTGACGAGCTGCGAGTCATGCTTTCGGCTTTAATAAAGCTGAGCGTGGCCTGATTGACACAAAGATGGTCAACAGTAGCCTCCGCAATAAAGCTTTCAGCGTAGACAGCTCCGCTGAGGTGCATGTGTAGATCTGCCCCCTTGGGCATGTTAGCTAGAAAGGCATGCAGCGGAAATGGGCCGGCGGTTTTGGCGACGTTGAAGGCACGAACTGCGCGGGCCTCCTGCGGGGTGACGGCGACCTGTGCGTTGGCGAAAACGACAGTAAGACAGAGGAGCAACACTGCGTGGGAAAGACGGCGCATAAGTTCCTTTTCGACTGCAAAGTCGAGCATACAATATCCCAGTAAAGAGGAAGCGAAGGACGGGGTTGGCGATAAGGCAAGGGATTGCTATACTTAGGAAACGTTTGAGTTGCTGGTTCCCTTCTGAGCTTGTTCGAAATAAACAAGGCAGGCCGGTACGACAGGCGTAAGAAGGTAATTACGCCCGGGTGTTCTTGGCGATCCCCGATAAACGGCGTTACATGCCAAGGCCAGATAGCTCAGTGGTAGAGCGCGGCCCTGAAAAGGCCGGCGTCGGCGGTTCGATCCCGTCTCTGGCCACCACTTTTTCAATAACTTAGCGATGGACCAAAGAGATAAGTTTTAGTCGCACGACCAATACACGACCATCGTTCACGCGACGTCTTGTTGGTCGCCCTCTTCCTGCTCCAGTTTTTTCTTATCCAACATGCTCCACATCACCTTGACCGTATTGCCGGTCTTGGTGATGTGCTCCCGTCCCAGCTTGGCGTAACGTTCGGTCATCTTGATATTCGCGTGACCAAGGAGCTTCGCCAGCTCGTAGAGATCGCCACCGTTCATCATGTACCACGAGGCAAAGGTGTGACGCAGATCATGAAACCGGAAGTCACGAATCTTCGATAGTAACTTTAGGATAGAGCGCACAGTATTCGGGGATTAGAGGCGAGATATAGCGGCTCCCGAAACCCGTCATGCTTAGAATGCGCAGTCGTCCCGACAGCTGTAGCGCGATCCCATGTGCATCACCCTCAGCTTCAACAATCAGATCGAGAATATGCCTACATCTCTCTAAGTAGTTCTGGCCGCCATCTGTGAGGGTAAGACTGCGTGTGGTACGTTGCGGCAAGCGGATACCTATCCGTTTTTCCAACTCAGTCACCAAACGCGATGTTTGAGCCACAGTAAGGCGGAGTTGTTCCGCCGTCGCCGTGAAACTTCCTGCGTCTACGACACGAACAAACCCATGCATCGCATGGATTAGACCGTTATTGAGATTCTTACGCATTCCGCAATAATGATTTATTCATGCGTGTATTTTTTCAAGGGAACCGAGTAGCCATTGTTGGAACAGCCGGAGCATCTTCCGATAACTCGCTGATCTAACGAAGAAAAATTCCATTAAGTCTGCATGCTGGGAGATTTGAGCAATCAACCTTCAAACCTTGCCATGGCCTTCAGGGACAGCGGCGCGGCCCGCATAACCGACATCAACCAGGACACGGTATTCCAAGCAGCGGATGCGAGGTCGCAGTATCCATATTCCCAGCCTTCTTCGCGCGAACAATACGCGAACAATGCGCGTCCCAAATAGGCCTAATTCTCCCTAAGCGATCCTAAATCTATCGCGCTTAACGGTCTTATTATTCATATACATCTGCCGATTCCAGGCCACTTAGTTGAATTATCCGGCAGCCCTGAAAAGCCCGGCGGCGGTTCGATCCCGTCTCTGGCCACCACATTCTAAATACCTTAGCAGCAACCAGATTTAGCTCAAATTAGTTCAAGACACAGAATAGGACACATGCTCTATATCAAGTGGGACCTCTAGGTACCATGCGGTCAAGCTTGGTGTCCTAGCTTCTTTTGCGCTACGTCGCTCTCTCCCCTTTTTGATTGCGGTTCCATCTTGCTCCAGAGGGTTCTGGCGCACATTTGGTGATTCTTTCCAGCCGGTGTTTTGGAGCGTAAGACTGAGGTAGCTCTGGCGACCTCCGCTCTTTGCCGATGAGTCATGGAACGTTGGTCCCGAACATCGCGGAAGTCACCTTGATCTGCCTTCGTCCGAAGGATGGGGCGATCGAGATGCAGTTGAGGACGTGTCATGCGTCTTCGAAATGCCCGGCATGTGGGACTTCCTCGCGCCGGGTCCACAGCCGCTACCGGCGGACTCTGGAGGACCTTCCCTGGGAAGGTCTTCGGGTTAGGATCCTGCTTGAAACGAGGAGGTTCTTCTGTGTCGGAAGCCATTGCTTCAGGAAGATCTTCACCGAGGCTTTACCAGGGACCGTGTCACGTTATGCGCGGCGGAGTTGCCGTTCGAGTGAAGCTCTGAGGTGTCTCACTCTTGCGCTGGGTGGCAGGGCCGGAGCACGGCTGGCATGTCAGCTTGGCTTGCTGGCCAGCCGATCGACGCTGCTCCGCGAACTGCATCATCACGCCGCTGCGCTGCCTGTAACAGCGCCACGCGTGCTTGGCATCGATGACTGGGCATGGAAGAAGGACCATCGTTACGGCACGATTCTGTGTGATCTGGAGAAGCGCAAGGTAATCGACCTGTTGCCGGATCGCGATGCGGACACCGTCGCCGGTTGGTTGCGCACGCATCCTGGTACCGAGATCGTGAGCCGCGACCGCGGCGGTATCTATGCTGAAGCCACGCGCAAGGCGCTTCCTCGAGCTGTTCAGGTGGCGGATCGTTGGCATCTGCTACGCAACCTGAGTGAGGCGTTACGACATGCGCTCACACCGCACCATCGGCTCTTCTCGCAAGCAGCAAGGGCTAACCGCAGCGAAGATAAGTCAGCCCCACCCTCATCGCTTCCTCCATGGAGTAAGCGGGAACTCGAAATCCAGCAGATGAACAGGCAGAGACGATATGCGCGATGGCAGCAGGTACGAGACCTCTTGAAGACGGGAGCCTCGGACCGTGAGCTTGGCCGGCAGCTCAACCTCGATCACCGTACCGTGAAGAAGTTCAGGAACGCTGAGGTCTATCCGGAGGCGGCGCCTCGTGTTCGCCAGTCCAGCGTCTATGCTCATGCCGCCTATCTCGACCAGCGGGTCCAGGAAGGATGTAGTAGCTATACCAGGCTCTGGCGGGAGCTGCGCAAGCTTGGCTTCAGCGGTCAGGTAAACAGCGTCCGCTACTGGCTTCGCCAGCGACGAAGCTGCCAACCACGCACTCCCGGTGCCCTCCCGCTACAACCAGGTCTCCGGGCCTCGCCGCGTCAGATCGTCTGGTTCATCCTTAAAGCCACGCCCTCTGCGCGGGAGCTCTTACAGAGCATCTACCAGACTTCGCCCGTGATCAGGAGACTCGCCCAGTTGGCTCAGGGCTTCTTCCGCATCATCCGCGAACAAGATTTTCCACGACTGATCCCGTGGATCACGGAGGCCAAGCAAACAGCCCTCACGGGTTTCGCCACACGGCTTGAACGAGATCTGAAGGCTGTCCAAGCCGCGCTGACGCTGCCATGGAGTCAGGGGCATGTGGAAGGCCAGGTGCACCGACTGAAGCTTATCAAGCGACAGATGTATGGCCGCGCCGGCTTCGAACTCCTACGCCTTCGCGTTCTCAATCAGGCCTAATCATCGCGTCCCAAGAACACCGCGACAGAGCAGAACTGAGCTTCACCAAATGTGCGCCAGAACCCTCCAGAGTTTGCGAGAAACGCTGCCTGTCTTCACGATGTGTACTATTCCGTGATCTCTACGTCACGCCAGAATGCGATGTGGTGCTTTAGGGATCGTGCAGCGGGCTTGGGATCGGGGTAGTACCAAGCGGCGTCCGGATTCTCCACACCTTCAACCCAGAGACTGTAAAACCGTGCCTGCCCTTTTGAGGCATCGCTTGAGGTGGTGGAGCTTGGTCGTAGGAACTCCCGCTTCACTGCTTCATCGGGAAAGAAGATGACGCCATCCGATACCTTTGTGTCGGCGCTCTCAGCTAAAGTTTGTCCGTTCCAAACAGCCTTCTTTGTCATATTCACTCGTTCCATACTAGATAGCACGTTGTCCTATGTCACCTGGAGCCACGGCGTTGGAGGTACGACTTTACAGCTTCGCGCAGGCATGCCACTGCCGGAGCCAGTCGGCCGATGTGCGAAGGATGCAGCAGCCAGATCTTCATGTGCGGGGTGAAATCCTTGACCTTTACGATCTTCAGGTCTCTGCGATAGTTCGATGCATGGAAGACATGCGGCATCGTGATTCCGAGGCCTAAGTCTTTCGCAATCAAAGAACACTGAAGATCGCTCCCTTCTGCTTCGAGAGCCGTGATAAAGGGGAGCCTTCGTTGGAGGAGGGCGCTCTCGACCGTCTTATAGATAGAGCATCCCTGCGGATTGAGCAACCATGCATATTGCGAAAGCTCTTCGAGTGTCGGCGACGGAGACATTCGTTTCGACTTTGCAGCGAGAATCACAATGGGCTGACTGCCGAGGTTTTCAGCGACCATGGACGCCGGCGGTGCCGCGTCTTCGGGCAAGACAATTACAGTTGCATCGAGCGAACCATTGCCAAGACGCTCCAGAAGAATCTCAGAGTTTTGAACATAGGCACGAAGCTGAATCTTAGGAAAATCCGTGCGCAGGCACGCTATCGCTCCGGACAGGCCAACATCTCCGAGTATGCGCGACATTCCAAATCGAAAGTCTCCCGACGGCTCCCCATTATCCATAATTGCGGTCTTCAAGTCCTTCACTGAACTGAGCACCGGTTTCGCAAACTCGTACGTCTCTTTTCCTGCCGGCGTTGGTTGCAAGGGGCGGGTCTGTCTGTTCAGCAGCGACACATTGAGCACGTCTTCAAGGCTTTGAATCCGGCGAGTTACCGCGGACTGAGTAAGATGCAAGGCGACCGAAGCCCCGACAATCGAGCCGTGATCCACCACTGAGACAAACGCTTCGAGATCAATCAGATTCATAGTTCCTAACCACGCCTCGGCCAAACTTTCATTGTTTTGATGTGTATTTTAGCGCCAAAGATTCCTCCTTTATTCATTAGTGAAGGCTAGAGTGAATTTTGCGCATATTGAGTATGAAGAATTTTCATGATTCATAGTATGCGTAATCTGAATCTAGTTAAGCGCAACGATTGGTTGCAGGCATCGGACGATTGCAACTCAACGCAGCCAGCCTGTCTTAGGAGGAAAATCAATGTGTGACCTCGCTTTGACGAGGTCATTCATCAAAGCGCGCATATGTGGATCGTCAAACTAGCTCTCAATCGGCCGTACACCTTTATCGTCCTGTCTCTGCTCATTCTCTTGCTGGCCCCGGCGATGATCCTTCACACGCCAACCGACATCTTTCCTAACATCGATATACCAGTGATCTCGGTAGCCTGGACCTACACGGGCCTCAATCCTGAAGATCTTGAAGCTCGGTTGACGACTCCCTATGAAAAGGTTCTGACTACGCTGGTCGACAATATTCAGCACATCGAATCGACCACATACAACGGCACCGCGATCGTGAAGATCTTTCTTCAGCCGGGCACCAGTCTCGATACTGCAAACGCCCAGGTTGTGGCTTCGTCACAGTTCGTCCTTCGATTCCTTCCCCCAGCGACCCAGCCCCCTGAGATCATCAACTTCAGCGCGTCAAGCGTACCCATCCTGCAGATAGGCCTCTCCGGCAAAGGAATGTCAGAGCAACAGCTCAACGATCTTGGCGTCAACTTCCTGCGCACGCAACTGATTACCGTTCCCGGTGCTGTAGTCCCTCTCCCTTATGGCGGGAAACAGAGACAGGTCATGGTCAACATGGACCAGAACCTAATGCAATCGAAGGGCGTCTCGCCGACCGATGTGTTGAACGCGGTCAACGCGCAGAACCTTATCCTGCCATCCGGCACGGCCAAGGTCGCCGAAAGCGAATTGGATGTTCGGATGAACGTCACTCCACGCACAGTCGAGGAGCTCAGCAATATTCCGATCAGGCAAGTGGGAAACACGACGATTTATCTGCGAGAAGTGGCGAGGGTCAGCGATGGTTTCGCCGTGCAGACCAACGTGGTTCGACAGGACGGCCATCGCGGCGTCCTTCTGAGTATCCTCAAATCGGGTAACTCCTCGACCCTTGATGTCGTATCCGGTGTTCGGAGACTCTTACCCCGAGTAGCCTCCACCTTGCCTCCCGAGTTGAAAATTACTCCGATTGCGGATCAGTCGGTCTTCGTCCGTGAGGCGATCAGCGGTGTTGTTCGCGAGGCGCTCATCGCCGGAGCTTTGACTGGACTAATGATCCTGCTGTTCATCGGAAGTTGGCGAAGCACGGTCATCATTGCCATTTCGATTCCGCTGTCCATCCTCACTTCGATCATGGTGCTGAGCCTTCTCCACGAAACTATCAACATCATGACCTTGGGCGGTCTTGCCCTGGCCGTGGGTATCCTCGTTGACGATGCCACCGTCGAGATCGAAAATGTCAATCGCATTCTCGAAGAAGGTCACGAAGTCGAGATCAAACAAGCGATCCTTGATGGCGCGCAGCAGATTGCGACCCCGGCGCTGGTCGCCACGTTATGCATCTGCATCGTCTTCATGCCGCTCTTCTTGCTGGGTGGGGTAGCGCGTTACTTGTTCGTACCATTAGCGGAGGCCGTAGTCTTCGCCATGTTGGCCTCTTACTTCTTCTCCCGCACTCTCGTTCCAACTCTTGCGATGTACATGCTTAAGTTGAACGAAGGACATGGAGATTCGCGCAACCCCTTTGTGCATTTTCAGAGGGGGTTTGAGCGCCGCTTCGAGAAGATCCGGAGCGCATATCATCGGTTCCTTATACAGTTCGTCACGCACCGGAATATCCTTATCCCGGTCTTTCTTGGCGTATGCCTGTGCACCTTTCTTTTGGTTCCCTGGCTAGGCCAGGACTTCTTCCCTGAGACCGACAGCGGCCAGTTCAGCCTGCACATCCGGGCAAAGACCGGAATGCGTATCGAAGACACCGCACGGCTCTCCGATCTGGTTGAAACCTCAATCCGCAAGGAGATCCCGGCTGCCGAGATCGATAACATACTCGACAATATCGGCCTGCCCTATAGCCCGTTGAACACGATGCATGCGACATCGGGTGTGCTTGGGGCGAACGATGTTGACGTGCTCGTCTCGTTGCGGAAGGATCATCATCCAACGGCCGACTATGTTAGAGACCTGCGCCGCAATCTCCCTCGCGAATTCCCCGGTACGACTTTCTACTTTGTTCCGGCGGATATGGTGACTGAGATCCTGAACTTCGGACTGCCTTCCCCACTCGACATACAGGTTGAAGGAAACAACGTGCAAGGCAATCATCAAATCGCCGAACAGATCATGGCTGATCTGCGCAAAGTTCCTGGGCTAACCGACCTTCACATTCAACAACCTCACGACTATCCCACGCTCGATGTTGCCGTTGACAGGACGAAAGCATTCCAGGCGGGATACACAGAGCATGATGTCGCAACGAGCGTGTTGAACACGCTCAGCGGCAGCTTTCAGGTAACACCTCTGTTCTTCGTCAACTGGACCAACGGCGTCAACTACAACCTGGTTGCGCAGACCCCGCAGTATCGCATCCAGTCGGTCAAGGACATACAAAACATCCCCATCACCGGCGGAGCGAAGAACAATCCCGAAATTCTGGCTGATGTCGCTTCGATGCAGCGCTCGCATGAGATGGCGATCGTATCCCACTACAACATTCGTCGCGTCATAGATATCTACGGAGCTCCGCAGGACAGGGACCTTGGTTCTGTAAATCGCGACGTTGAGCGGATCGTCGATGCCCATCGGAAGAGCCTGCCGCGCGGTACCTTCATCACCGTACGCGGCCAGGTCGACACAATGCATAGCTCCTACCTCGGATTAATCACTGGCCTTGGCTTTGCGATCATCCTCGTTTACATGCTCATCGTGGTCAACTTCCAGTCATGGCTTGATCCTTTCATCATCATCACCGCTCTTCCTGCCGCCATGGCCGGAATCGTGCTGATGCTGTTCTTTACTCACACGAGACTGAGCGTACCCGCTCTCATGGGAGCGCTGATGTGCGTGGGCGTGGCGACCGCAAATAGCATTCTCGTTGTCTCCTTTGCCAAAGAGCGGCTTGAGGCTCACGGCGACTCGTCAAGGGCAGCCATCGAAGCCGGTAATACCCGATTCCGTCCCGTGATCATGACGGCACTCGCAATGATCATCGGCATGGTGCCAATGGCGTTGGGGTTAGGAGATGGCGGCGAACAGAATGCCCCGCTCGGCCGAGCAGTCATCGGTGGCCTAATGTGCGCAACGATCGCAACTCTAGTGTTCGTGCCTTCCGTCTTCTCGTTCCTTCATAGAAATTCGAAATCAATCACCTCAGCACCTCCCGAGGAAACCACAGATCACGCAATCGCATAACGCGGAGCCATGTCATGACACATAATTCGTCGAATCATCTGCCCTCTCTCAACTCGCCACCCTCAGAAGCACAAACCCCAAAACCTACCTCGAAGGGTCGAGCTCTCATCTTCGGGATTACCGCAACCGCAGTCATTGGAGTGGCGATCTTCGGAGGAATTCATTCCCGGGTACATGCTGAGGCCCAGCTCAACCAGGTTGCGAAGGCCTCTGCCACTCCGTTCGTGAATGTGATCTATCCAAAAACGGGCTCTAACGCGGAAGAGATTCAATTGCCTGGAAATACGCAGGCCTTCAACGACACCCCTATCTATGCCAGAACCAGCGGATATGTGAAGCAGTGGTACGTCGATATCGGCGCACATGTAAAACAGGGGCAGCTACTCGCTGTCATCGAGACGCCCGAGCTCGATCACCAGCTTGCGCAGGCTAGAGCGGATCTCAAGAACGCCCAGGCGAATCTGCAAATATCGGAGATTACGGCGAAGCGTTGGCAGAATCTGCTCAAGACGAATTCGGTCTCGCAGCAAGAGACCGATCAGGCTGTCAGCGATCTGAGCTCGAAAGAGGCGGTCGTTGACTCAAACAAGTCCAATGTGGACCGCCTTGAACAACTGCAGGCCTTCGAACGTATCACCGCGCCATTCAGCGGCATCATCACGGCGCGCAATACCGATATCGGAGCCCTAATACAGGCCGGCGATAATAGCACCCCAAAGGAACTCTTCCATCTCGCAGCCATTCAGACACTGCGCGTCTACATTCCAGTCCCTGAGGTCTATGCGGGCTCGATCAGGACGGGAGAGAAGGTCGATCTGACGTTAGATGCGTTTCCAAACGACGTTTTTACAGGGACTCTCGTTCGGAATGCTGATGCGATCGACGCGACCTCACGCACCCTAAACGTCGAAGTAGACGTGGACAATCCCAAGGGCAAGTTGTTTCCGGGCGCCTACGCATTTGTGCACCTCAAGGTTCCCTCGAGTGCAGGGGCTGTCACCATTCCGTCGAATGCCCTCCTCTTTCGCTCGGAAGGACTGCGAGCGGGCGTCGTTCGAAACGGCCACATCGAATTGATCCCAATCACGATCGGACAGGACTATGGAAGCTCGGTGGAGGTGCTGTCGGGGCTGTCTCCGAAGGACGCAGTCATCGTCAATCCCTCCGATTCCCTGGCAAACAATTCTCCAGTTCAGATTGAGAACGATTCGAAGACAGGAGCAAGGCAGTGAAACGTCAAGTCTTATTGTTAGCGAGCATGGCTGTTCTTCTGTTATCTGGATGCATGGTGGGTCCGAAGTATGTCAAGCCAGTAGCACCCGCACCTCCAAGCTTCAAAGAAACGACGGAGTGGAAAGAGGGCGATGGCTGGAAGATCGCGCAACCGAATGACGCGAGTCTCAGAAACAAATGGTGGGAGGCGTATGGTGATCCCAAGCTGAATGAGTTGGAAGACCAGGTCGAGCCGTCCAACTACTCTTTGAAAATTGCCGAAGCAAACTTCCGTCAGGCGCGCGCCGCAATCCGTTTCAATCGGGCGGCAGAAGCTCCGACCATCGGAACCTCCCCAAGCATCTCCTCGGTTCGCTCTTCGGCAAATCAGCCCTATTTCCCGGCGTCGCTAGTTAACAACGGATCGGGCGAATTCACCCTTCCGGTTGACCTCTCGTATGAGATCGATCTCTGGGGGCGTGTTCGTCGCGCCGTTACTGCGTCACGGGAGCAGGCGCAGGCAAGCGCCGCCGACCTCGCCACCGTAAAACTTAGCCTCCACGCAGAATTGGCGATTGACTACTTCGAGATCCGAAGCGCCGACGCCCAGGAGAAGCTGCTTACCGATACGGTAAAGGCATATAGCCAGGCGCTGGATCTAACAAAAAATCGTTTTGAAGGGGGTGCAGCTCCGAAGTCGGATGTGACCCAGGCCCAGACTCAACTCGACCAGGCACGCGTTCTTGCCTCTGACATTCGAGTCCAGCGGGCCCAATACGAACATGCATTGGCGATTCTTATCGGGAAGCCTCCAGCCGAGTTCGACCTCCCTGCTACCCCACTCAACCTTCAGCCTCCGACGCTTCCAACGGTTCCCGTTTCTCTTCCAACGCAGCTCCTTGAGCGACGCCCGGATATTGCCGCCTCAGAACGTCGAATGGCGGCCGCCAATGAACAGATAGGAATCGCCAAAGCCGCTTATTATCCAACTCTCAATCTGGCCGCCCTTGCCGGACTTGAAGGGACTTCATTGTTGAATTGGTTCAACTGGCCAAGTCGCCTCTGGGCGGTAGGACCAAGTCTCTCCGAAACCATCTTTGATGGCGGACGGCGAAAAGCTACATCAGAGACCGCACTGGCCGGGTACGATGGTTCGGTCGCGACGTATCGTCAGACCACCCTGGGAGCTTTTCAAGAGGTTGAAGACAATCTCGTTGTATTGCGTGTCCTAAGTACCGAGTCGATCCAACAACACTCTGCAACCGATTCCGCCGAACAGTCGCTCCACCTCTTCGAGAATCGTTATGCAGGGGGAGTGGATACGTATCTTCAGGTCGTCACCTCTCAGACGACCGCCCTGGCAAACGAGAGAAACGATATTGAGATTATGAGGAGACGCCTCGAAGCGAATGTCCTGCTGGTCAAAGCACTGGGCGGCGGTTGGGACGTAACTGACTTGCCAAAGCTCTAGTTTGATAAAGAACGATCCCGTCATCGTTCAGAGCGGCAGATCGCCTGTGCATCGCCCCCCAAGTTGTTTGGGAGAGAGTGGGGTGAATCTTCACATTGGCCTCTCGATGCGCAGATATTCTGGCCCGATGACGCCTCCTTGTTTTACATATGAACGATGTCTATATGTGTTCTAGGTGATGAGGGATTTTTTGCGGCGGACTCCCAAACTGAATTGAAGCATTACTGCCTTTTCTCCCAAAAGGGGACAGACAGAGAGACATGTGGTTCGGACTGCAGATCCGCCTACTAGTTTTCACTTTGGTTATTTACAGTGTTCTCCGTAGCCTGACTCCCCAACCTGCACTGCTTGCGAGCGTAACCGCAACCAAATTTAAGGAGGACGATGCGGATGCCCACAAAGAATCGTGACGTTTCGTTGCTGATGACGGCATTGATCTGCATGCTGTTATTAATCTGGGCGCCAAGTGCACAAAGCCAATCAGAGGTATCGGCATCTGGCCAATGGCAAGAGGCCGGACGGGATCTGAACAACACCCGAAGCCAGCCGACAGAGCATTCAATAGGTCCCGCCAACGTTAACGGCTTGAAACCCAAATGGGTCTTCACAGCGAGCGGCGATGTTTCTGCTACTCCTACTGTGGCTGACGACGCAGTCTACTTCCCCGATTGGGGCGGGCACCTCTTCGCAGTCAATAAGAATACCGGGCAGCTCATCTGGAATCACAAGATCTCAGCTTACGATAGCGCCGCCGGAGCTATCTCTCGCGTTAGTCCCGCTGTGGATCATGATCAATTAATTATCGGGGACATTATCAGCTCTCAGGCCCATGATGGCGCGAACGTGATGTCACTAGATCGAGAGACAGGAGAACTCCGCTGGATTACACATGTGGATAGTCATCCCTCAGCAATCATGACTGGATCTCCCGTTGTCTTCGACGGTGTGGTTTACGTTGGAGTTTCTTCGTTGGAAGAAGGTCTGGCAACGAATCTTAGTTATCCATGCTGCAGCTTTCGCGGCAGTGTAGTGGCGCTCGATGCGAAGACCGGTCAGGTGCTTTGGAAGACCTACGACATGCCAGAGAACGGTGCTCAACCGGGTGGATACAGTGGCGGTGCGGTGTGGCAACCACCCGCGATTGATCCAAAGCGCGGCTTGCTCTACGTTGCTACAGGGAACAACTACACCGTACCCGCAACTGTGGCGGCTTGCCAAAACGCAGATCCGACTGCAAACTGCACCGCTTCTGACGATTATTTCGACACCGCACTCGCATTGGATTTAAAGACCGGCCAGACCAGATGGGCCAAAAAGCTGCAAGGCTTTGATACCTGGACAGTAGCTTGCCTCCGTCCACCCGGAACAAACCCGAACTGCCCCGTACGGACTAGTCCAGATTTCGACTTTGGCGGGTCAGGACCTAACCTCCTGGATAATATCGTTGGCTTTGGCCAGAAGAGCGGTATCTATTGGGCGCTTAATCCCGATAACGGGAATATCGTTTGGAGCACACCGGTTGGCCCGGGCGGATGGGGCATCCAGTGGGGCACTGCCACCGACGGTAAGCGCATTTATGCTGCGATTGCAAATAACAGCCATCTCCCCTATACGTTAGTCCCATCGGGACAGCAGATTACCTGGGGATCGTGGAGCGCGCTCGACGTCGCGACCGGCAAGATTCTTTGGCAGACCGCAGACCCGACTGTAGGCGCCATTGACACTGGCGCGGTAAGCGTTGCGAACGGCGTCATGTACGCAGGCTCTTATTCAAGGCAGATGTACGCACTAGACGCCAACACCGGAACAATCCTCTGGACCTTTGCGAGCGGCGGGTCTGTAATCGATGGCCCATCAATCGTGGACGGTGTCGTCTATTGGGGATCTGGGTACCGGAGAATGGGCGGAATCGGAAATAACAAAGTGTATGCGTTCACCGTGGCTGACTCGGATGATTCGAGGCAGGTACGTCAATCAGGCCACCTAGGTGCGGCCTCAATGCAGCCGATATGGAACAAGTGGAGCTTCCACTAAGACCGGCTGCTTGGGTGCCGGGATCACTTCGGCCTTAGACATCAATCTCCCCGTGACATTCGAAGTCCGTAGCAAAGGGCCAGCGAAGCCGGTAACCGTGATGCTCTTCAGACTTGCATTCCGAACATTCGCCAAGGTCATCCCCTTCGCGCAGGTTCCGCTAACCTCTTCGAATGTGAAGCCATCCAAGGGTTTCTGTTCTGCGATTTCGGTAGCTTCCAGCAACACCGGCGCATCCCTCACGCGGATTTTTTGAAACAGAATATTTCGGAAGAGGGGAACGCCCTTCAAACCAGCGACCGGATCGGCATCCTGAATGCCTGCACTTGTTTGGCTGATCTTCAGGAAGCCCTGTCGCATATTGGCCGCTTCAAAATCGCGAACGCTGATGTTTTCGATAAAGGCTCCTCGTCCCACGCGGCTCTTAATGTAGATGGCAAATTTAAACACACTCGTGACCTTGCAATGCTCGATGACTACATTGCGGATACCTCCAGAAGTCTCGCTCCCAATGCCGATGCAGGCATAGCCGCGGCCTTCCAGAGTACAGTTCACAATGCGGACATCCTCGGTGGGCCGCGCCATCTGGTTGGCCTCTTCACCACGACCTGACTTGAGCGAAATACAATCATCCCCCGACGCGATATCGCAACTGTCAATCAGCACATGGCGGCACGAATCAATATCGATTCCATCGCCGTTGGTCTCGGTGCTGCGAACATTCAAATTCCGAAGCACGAGCCGGTCGCACAGCGTCGGATGGATCGACCACATGTGCTGGTAAAGCGTTGAGAAGCCCTCCATATGGACATCGTCACAATTGATAAACTCAATCAGAGCGGGGCGGCGCAGCGGATTTTCCTTCGTTGGCCTGCCCGCGACCGCTACATTGCCTTCGATAGTTCCGGGTCCGATAACCGCGATATGATTGGCGTCCAGCGCGTGAATCAGCGCCGTATAACCTGCAATCCACTTCCCTTCCCACCTCACTTGCGCGACCTCGTAGTGCGCAAGATCGGGTGCCCCAAGCAGAACGGCGCCGGGCTCAAACCGCAACGTAACGTTGCTGCGCAGGCTTATGCCGCCTGTCAGATATCTCCCCGCTGGAACAAGCACATCACCGCCGCCAAGTACGTTCGCGCGGTCGATCGTGCGCTGCAGGCTGGTCGTATCCAGCGTGACTCCATCGCCCACTGCACCGAAGTCGCGTACGTTCAGTTGCAACGACGGTGACAGGGCCGGTTGATCCGTGCGTGCAAACGTCCCGCTGGAGAGGGCAGCCGGAGCCAGCATCATCAGGGCCGCAGTCTTGAGGAAGGATCGTCGATCAGGAGCGGAGAGCAGAGTGTTGTTCGTCATGATTTCCTAGGTACGAGATAGAGTTGCCGCCAACAGTGCAATCACAACGCCATACAACTTAACTTCGATCTTCATTGCAGCGAGTTTCCTGCCTGGGTCAAGCGGCAGATGGATCAAATTTGCGGCGCCGCCTGGCACCTCGCGTCCGCGGCCTTTAAAAGAAGCAAGATCGAGTACACGCACCATACCCGTTTGCAGATCAACGCGGGTTGGTGGCGGCGCGATATCACGAAACAGATAATCGTCAATCAAGTAGTCCTGCTCAATCGGCCACCAATTTTCGGGATTGCGAAGATCGAGCGTAGTGTCTGTCCCGTCGGTATAGCGCACTCCTATCTGAGCGTGCACCATACGGCTGCATTGCGGCTGCGTTGTGCCAGCGAGCAGCAGCGAGAGGGTATGGGCCGAGCCCGTTAGAGGCAACGTCAACGCAGAACGATCCTGCTGCCAGAAGGAGAGGAACATGCAGTTCGCAGAAGAGGACGGCGTCCGGAACTGCAATTCGCCAGATATCAGAGTGCCGCCAAGTGCGCGTAAGCCTGTGTCATCGATCTTCGGCTGACGATCGAAGTTCGCCCAGCCGCCGGTGCCTGTCTCCGGAATAGAAAGTGAGCAGTATGGGGATCGCGGCGCTGCGTAGGAGCGGCTGAAGATCTCGGAGATATTCCCCGTGAGCACCGCACTGAGATCGAGTGGCTCAACCCTTGCGGTGCGATAGCGGGAGACAGGCAACGGTTTAGGCTGCAGCACATGAAAAGTGATCGGCAACCACCAACTGCACGCTCCATTTTGACGGCGCGCGAATACTGTGTGGACACCTTCCTTCGCGGCACGCCCACCACGCAGCGCACCCTGGGGATCGTCGACGGTTGCCGCAGCTTCAACTACCGCGTCGCCCATAGAATAGGTGCGGTTTGCGGGCGGTCTCTCCAGTGCGGCTCCGCTCCACTCCACTTCTATCTTCCAGACGCTTGCGGGTGGAGATTCAAGTTGCAGCACAGGACTCCCGATCGCTTCCACAGACCATGCGGCCTGCACCACAGCGCCGTTGACGCGAACGGTCGGGTGTCCTGTCCGGGATGCACGCAGCATCACGCGTAGCGCTAATGGTCGGGCAAAACGAGGAGTCACTTCAAGTGACTCAGTGACGCCAATGCGCCTCCACGAAAGATTGAAGTCGGGATGGCCCAGGCTCGCCTGCGACCACTCTATAGGAAAACCCGGGCGAAGGTGGAGAACTCCTCCGAGGAGATCGGGCGAAACTCCAAAGAGGCCCTCAACCAGCGCCCGCGCAGTACATCCAATCGGATCGCCGAAGTCGCGCTGCGCCTCCTGGCGGTGAGCGTCCAACTGCGAGGTCATATGGAAATTACCCGGGGTAAGGCCCATGAACATCGAGTCAAGCAGATTTCCCTTGAAGATCTGGAACGCGTCCTCCGCCATTCCCGCCTGCCACAGCGAGAGCGCCATATGCATATTTTCCGCGAGCAGCAGCAGATTCAAGGACCACTCGTAAGGTATCCAGTCGGAGCACGACAGCATCGCTCCGCCCCTAGGAACACCTAGCCCTTCCACTGGTACTGCGCGCAGCATTGCGAGACGCTCCGCGCACATCTGCCATGCCTCACGCGGTGTTGTGACCTGCGAGTCGATCGTGTGATAGATCGTCCAAAGAGCTGGCGATGTGTAGACTGTCTCTGGCCCGAGAAGATCCTTGCTCTCCCCATAGGTGCCCTGGTCCGGCAACCAAAGCAGCTGGTGCATGCCCTCGAGGATCGAGGCCGCCTCTGCTTCATAAGGTGCATCGTCCTCTCCAAGCAGGCGTGCAAGCCGAGCAGCCTCACGATTCGCGAAGAAGTTATAAGCCGTCGAGTGCGCCGCCCCACCACCGTTGTACTGCAGATTGTCGCTGGCCCAGATGCATGCGTATGCCTCGTATAGCGGTAACTCGCGACCAGACGCGGACTTCCATGTGCGGCGAAACAGCCTCTGTTCCCATGCCAGGTGCATCTTCAACGCAGGCCAGATCTCACGGGCGAACTCCAGGTCACCCGTCCACTTCAGATGGCGCAGCACGGCATCGAAGAAGACTAAGTTCATGTCGTAGTGGTTCTTCGAGAGGTCGCCCTGACTATGGAGTAGGTTTTCGGCACGAGCCAGATGAGCACCTGGATCTGGATGTCCTGTTGCAGGGTTTGAGGTGATAATCGGGCCGCGGTTCTGCTTTGCAATCCAGTGCCGCGCATGCTCGCGAAAACGGTCATGCCAACCCACTGCATCGAGCACATAAGGACCTCGCCAACCTGCCAGAGCCGATCGCCACGCCACCGCGCCATGCATCACACAGCGTTGCGCGTCATCCCAGATTGCATCGCCGGCGGTGGCGAGCGCAGGACCCAACGCATCAACGAATGGGTCCGATGTTGCCACGTCGAGACGAGCAGCGACCCGATCCAATTGTTCGCGCCGCGCATGATAGGAAGCCTCGATCTGCTGCGGCACCGTGCCCGATTGGCGATCGATAGACAGATACATTGGTTGCCTTTGCCACGGAGTCGAACCGATCAGGATAGGCAATGCAGCATCGGCAGAGGCAGAGGCCGCCAACTTGGTCCAGCTCGCATTCCACATTGAACCGTCAGCGACATGCATCTGCGAACCATCAGGGAAATAAAGCTGGAGATCGGCGGTGGGGCTGTGGAGCTTTGCCACATTCCCAATCACCTCATACCGATTCCCTTTGCATTCCTCAGGCCTTACCTGGAAGAATCGCGTCACCGGCTCAATCTCGCAGCCGATATCGCCTCCGCGCTTTCCTTTGCGTCCACTGACTCCACCAAACGCCCACGTAAGCTTCAGCTCGTCCGGCACGTTGGCCGACTCGACCCGAACCAGGATTCCAGAACCCTCTCCCTGCGTCATCACTTCAACTCGCACCGCGCTCTTCCCTAGCAAAGGATCGCGGACCTCATACTGCATCCGCCCGGCGCGGTAGAAGGCTTCTACCTCCGCCATTTGGAACATCCACTTTCCTGAAGATGCGGTGGCGATACCAAGTCGCAGGTTTCCTCCGTGCCCCGGCAGATAGAGCGAGAACTCCGGCAGATCGCCGCAATCCACTCTGAAGGCATTGTTAGGGCCGTAGAGTGGCCGATTGAAAAACTCCGTCCCATTCCGAATCAAGAAGCCGCCATCGCGTGGTGTGTAACGCAACGGACGTGCGGTATGCCCGTCCATAAGACCGCGCACAACACCCGCAATCTCCTCCGGTGAAGTACCCGCGGACTGTGGACGTTGCATTGCCTGTCCATGCAAGAGGCCACGCCGCGTTGTAAGCAACGTGGCGGCCGCGGAAGAGGCAACGAAACGGCGGCGTGTCCAGTGCGGAAGCAAGCTCATGTATTCATCCTGAGGTTGAAGAGCGCGACGGCCCCCGAGGCTTCCACCGGGCCCGTCGCATAGTAACGTCGCCGTCGTTAGAAGTTGATCTTCGCAGCAAGCTGGATATCACGCGAGCTGTTGTTCTGCTTGGACAAGGTGCCGAACGAAGCGCTGGACAACGAGGTACCAAGACCACCAAACTGCGTGTGGTTGGTGACGTTCAACACATCCGCCTGGAAGGTCAGCTTGGCGCGATCGTAAAGGGGAAACTCACGCTTCAAGCCTGCATCGAGATTGTAGTTTCCAACGTTGTACAGGTTGTAAGGCGCGTTGCGTGGAACATTTCCGAAGTTATACCCGCTGTTGCCCGGAGTCGCGACGAACGCCGTGGAATCCAGGAACTTGACACTGCCGAGGGTCGTCGCGGTCACTTTGGCGCCGTAACCGCCACCAACTCGCGGCGAGCCCGTGAACGCGGGATTATACGAGGGATAGCAACTGCCAGGAGTCTGGCAGCTAAGACCGGAGATAGAGAGCGGACCTCCGGAGATCTTAGTGAAGATGTAAGAGACCTTCCAACCACCACCGAGAATCCGCACTGCAACATGATTGCCGCCGAACTGACTCCTACCGCCCACAGGCACCGCGTACACGCCGAAGATGCGGAGATTGTTCGGAATATTGTTCGAGCTGACTGCACGATCGATACGGTTCGCCTGGGGATTGCCGACGCCGCCATCGATGACATTGTCAGGAATCGGGTACCCGCTGCGTACACCCGAGATATCGTCGATCGTCTTGGAAAAGGTGTAGTTCAAAGTCGAACTCCAGCCATGCCAAGGGCGCAGAGCGAGCGATATTTGCAGCGCGTTATAGTTTGCATTGCCGATATCTCCCCAGGTATCGGTCACGGCGGAGTATTGCGGGAATGGCTTGAGCATCTGGCCGATCGTCGCAGACGGACCACCGTAATTGGCATAGGGCAGCGCGATTCCGGGCAGGAGAGCCTGCGCCTCCTGGAGATAGGTCTTTCCTTTGTTTGGACCGGACGCAGAGTCAATGCCGGACGGCAACTGCTTCAACAGGCCACCCAGTACCTGGTACTGCGGCGCAAGTTGATTTTGATAGAAGCCACGGCTTTGAGCGACGAGGAAGTGCGACTGGTTGCCGGCAAAGTCGACGCTGAGCGTGAGGTCTTTAGTCAGCGCTTGCTGAATTCCGAAGTTGTAGCTGTTGGTATAGGGCGCTCGTCCGGAAAGGTACGGATCCGCGTAAGACACAGCCCCAGCCGTGGGCGATGCTCCACCGATCAGATAGTTCCCAGTCTGCGCCGTGGCCAGACGCGTCGCCGTTGCCGTATAAGCCGGGATACTGGTGCTGTTCAACGCGGGATTTAGATAAAAGGCAGGCTGACCACCTTGCCCAGAGTCGGCAAAGGTAGGATTGGCCGTAAGACCGACCTGCCCAGTGCCGTTGTAAGCGCCAGCGCTGGATCCGCCGACGCCACCGCTATGTGTATACATGATCGCGAAGGCACCGCGAATGACTGCGCGGCTCGATACTTGATACGCAAATCCAAGATGCGGTCCGAAGTTCTTGTACCAGGTATTGACCGGTGTACGGCAGTTGCAGGTTCCAGCGCCATGGCCGATGTAGAAGAGAGAACCCGGAGTTCCGGTCGCGGGATTGATCATGGTCGGGCTGAACGAGCTCCAACGATCCTGAGCCTCGTGAAATGGTGTGTACAGATCCCAGCGCAGGCCAATGTTGAGGGTGAGGTTCTTGCTGGCCTTGAAGTCGTCCTGCACATAGGGAGAGAAAGCACGGTAGCGCGCACCAAGGGTAGAGAAATCCTGAACGTAGAGGGAGGCAGAATCGACCGCGCCGATCAGGAAGCTGGCATAGCTCAGCCCGCTCTTGGTATTAATGGCGCCAGTAGAGCTGTAACCAGCCGTGGAGTTGGAGCTGTAAGTAAAGCTCAGCGGCTTGGACGCGCTATCGGAGACCGACTGGTTGAACTCCAGCCATTGGTACGTGCCGCCAATCGTGATCGAGTGACGGCCCTTCGTGAGCTGAAACTCGTCGCCCAGGGTGAAGGTATTCACGCCTTCGTGAAAGCCAGTCGGAGCGGAAAAACCTGACGGTCCATCGACGCCACCGGAGAAGGTCGCTCCTGGAAACGTCGTGGCGGCGAGACCGGCAGGCAGATTGCCGATGCCCAGCGTCGTCGCGGTGACACTGCCGTCCTCGGTTGCATTCTTTACCGGCGCTGAAAAACGAGTGAGTCCGTAACGCAACTGATTCACTGCATGCGGAGTAATGATGAAGGTGTGCTTGACGATGTCCGTCGTGGTCGTCTCTGTAACCAGAGTGCCATTGGTATAAGGGAACGGCAGCACCGAGGTCGCACCATAGTCGTATGGGGGAATCCGCTTTACGCCGGACGTCGAGATAAGGGCAATCTGCTGCCGGTCCGAAAGGGTGTAATCGATTCGGCCGGTGAAGCCCCAGACCTGTAAGCCCGTCACGCGACCGGCGACATAGTTGCTGGTGAGATTGCTATTCGCCACCGGCGGGAGATAGCTCTGCTCTGCTAACGAAATTGAAGAAAGCTCCGACTTGGGAATAACATCCTTGGTTGGCACGCCGTTCTTCATCCCCATAAACGGATAGGCACAAGTCAATCCTTTGGCCGCCGTGCAGGCCGCGACGGTCGTCGGATCGTAGATGTCATACCCGGGGTTCGCTGCCGCATACGCCGTAAAGTCCCCGTTGCGCGCGTCGTTGGTTGGAATGGTCTGGTAAGTTGGATTGGTGATGCCGTTGTAGTGGTAACGGTCGTAGTTCGCGAAGAAGAAGAGTTTCTTGCGGAGGATCGGACCACCCAATGAGAGGGACAGTTCGTCCTGATGCTCTGGATTCTTCTTGTAGGGGAAGCCTGTCGTCCCGTCGCTGCGGACGACGTTGGTAAATGGCTGCGTGTATCCCCACGTATCCAAAGCCGTGTTGCGGATGAAGAAATTTGCATTGCCGTGGAAGGTATTCGTGCCCTGCTTGATGGAATAATTCTCAACCCCAAGCCCTTGAAACTGTGCCGAAGAGCCGCTGGTTTGTACCTGAAACTGATCGACCGCCTCGATAGCAAGGTTTTGGTTCAACTTTCGATTGTCTCCCTGCGAGTCGACGGTGGTTTGTGGAACCCCTTCGATGTACATCTCATTAGAATTTCCGGAACCGGTTCCGTTAAAGATGCCGGCGCGTCCACCGCTGTTGACTCCCGGGAGCAGCGTCACAAAACTGGTCGGATCGCGCGGGCCGCCGGATGTAATCTGCAAAGGCAGCTCGGAGTAGGTCTGGTTCTCCATCACGCCTCCGAGGGTCGCATTGGTAGTCTGCAGTGCTGGTGGCGCGGTCGAGACCGTGACCGTCTCGTTTTGCGCGCCAACCATCAGTTTAGGATTCAGTCCTACCGTCGCAAGCGCGTCGACGGTGATGTTCTCCTGCCGGAAGGTCTGGAATCCAGGTGAGGAAACCGTGACACTGTACACTCCGGGCGTCAGCGGCGAGACGACGTAATATCCAGTGCTTGTAGCTTGCCGGACTGTATCCACGCCCGTAACGTTTTCGTGTGCCGTCACCGTCGCATCGGGAACCACTGCACCGCTCGCATCCTGAACCGTACCCGAGATGCCGCCTTGTCCGGTGATCTGCGCCATAGCTGAAAGCGGCGCCATGGCCAGAGCCAGCACAACTACGTGACGAAGCGCGGAGAAGAAGATAGCGTCGGGATGATTACGAAATGACATTGATTTGTCCTTGAACTTCCTGAAGTATTTTTAGCCGGGTACTAGTTAGTTGCGTCGATGCATTCTTGGAGCAACTGCTGGGAAGCCACTTCTGCGTAGTCGTAGGTGAACGATTCACTTCTGATTTCGGGGACTCTTGAGCCCGAGCGAAGACAGCCATGGTGAGGCCAAGGACAATGGCGAGCGGATATCTCACATGCGGCCTGCTTTGCCACTTCCCTGAAGCCGAACAATGAAGTCAAGATAAGTGAGAGCCGCCGGGGAGTAGCCGCTGGCATCGACCCGTGTAAAGTCTCCGGTCAGTGGGTCCATCTGCTGTCGGAACTCTGTGTAGCGGCTGATGGCCTCGCACCACTGATACATGAGGTGCCGCAGTTCGGTATCCTTGCTGTAGTAAGACATCCAGCGTGGAGCACGAAGGGCGGTGAGGGCCTGCGACGCTCCACCCCAGCTATTGCGCGGAATCGGGCGTACGAACGCCGGATCGTCCTGGGCAATCGAGGTAAGGGGAAAGAGTGCCCAGAAGGCGTTGGGGTTGCGGATCTGGCGTGTCCAGACAGCCTCGAAGATAGCGCGGTCGCGGCGATCGGAGAGCTTGAGGACATGCTCCCCAAGCACGCGGCTGATGACGTCAGAGCGGACACGGACAAAGTTCCCCTGCGCGTCGAGATCGTAAAATGCAGCATCTTTGGGGTCGTAAAGTCTCTCGATGATGAGATGGCGAATGATCTCTGCATCGGCTTGCCAGCGAGCAGCCTCTTCCTTCTTGCCTAGCGCAGTCGCCATGGCGGCGAGCGCAACCCGCCCGCCGTACGTGGTCGCGGAGAGATCAGGACACAAACGCGGCAGCGTGGCGACGGTATGGTCGTAGAGGCGGGCATCAGCCTGCGGGCACTGCTTCGGCGAACCAGTCCAGCGCGGACTATTGTCGTGACCTGTGTCGTACACGCAAAAACCTTCAGTAAGCCCGGTCTTGCGGGTGTCGCGGAACCGGCGGAGCCAAGCGTCCCAGCGCGAGCATGCCTCATAGGCGGTGTGAAGAAAGCGCTCATCGTGGGTCATCTGCACCAACTCCCAGGCGGTGGCCGCGATGGGCACAACCATCTGGATCTGACCGAACCCCGTGGCGGACATCTTTACTGAGCAAGGAAGCTGACCATCGGGCTTCTGCAAGGAAAAGAATGCCAGGTGATTGTTGCGTGCGATTTGAAGTGGAGTAGGCAGGTCCTCCACCGGCGTGATGTAACGCGCCAGCGAGCCGTAGACCAGCCCCTCTTGCGGAGCGCACTCCTGCCAGACGCCCGGATAGACTGCGCCTTCTAGCAACACAGGCTGATCGTAGCCAGGAACAACCTTGATATTGTCGGCGAGAACTTTGAGCGCTGCGTCCCAGGTGCGCTTCCAGCGGGGGTCCGCATTCGGGAACACCGGGTCCGCCGGCATAACCGGTACCGGCGCGTACGCCAATGCTACAACTGCGGAGGCTTTCGCCAGAAAGGTGCGACGATCCATCTTGTTCCCTCTTCGAACTGCTAAGGCTTGCTCCAAATCAAACTTCAAGGTCGAACTAAACCGGAGCCACACTGCCAATTCCGGTCATGCGAGCCGAGCGAAATTGCACGACTCACTCGACAAATTCTTCGGCGCAACTTGGGAGACTAGAGCTCCAACCGTGTCACTCGTGTTCTCCCGTCTTGCCCTCTGCCGGCGCAAGATTTTCTTGTTGAAAAAGTGCCGCCATTGAAACATTCGTCTGAGAGAACTCACCACGCTACTAACGGCTTGGTGCTCATTTGGTCAGACAGCTTCTTTTTTTATCAGCAACTTAGCCAGACGTTTGTTCGTGCGGATGAGGGACGTTTGCTAGCCAATTTGCCCGCCTCCTTGGGCAAGACTGCAAAGTCAGTAGGTCGCCCCCCGCTGGACTTGCAGCAGCGAATCCACAATGATGTTTGGGACAGGTCAAACAATGCCAGGCATAGTCACCGTGGCGTCTAGTGAGAGAGGGTGAAAAGAATTGGAGTGGAGAAATCTGCTTACTGGGTCAATCCGACACGGCTCAAGAGATCGTCAAACCGCGGATCTCCTCGCAATGGGTCAAGACAAGGCTCTACCTTAATATAGGTAATCCCCTCATCGTGCGTCCGGTATGACTCTTCCAGCCATTTGAAAGCCTCCGCCTTCTTTCCCATGCCAGCATAGACGAGCGCGATCTCATAGCGTCCGATGCCTTCGTTCTTGACCGTGTCCTCCAGCTGCGAGATGACCGCGGTCGCGGCATCGGTCTTCCCAGACCGAGCGTATACATTGCCAAGATGCCCTAACGCCTGAGGCCGAGTTCCCGCCCTGGAAAATTCTGAGATAGAGTCGGCGTATGAGCCCTTCTCCGCATAAATCTCTCCCAGCAGCAGATGCCAGTTGGGTGCCGGAATATCGAGCGTGCGGACCTTCTCGATCAGCAATAGAGCCTGGTCATATTGTCGGCAGTAGTAAAGGATGAACCCTTCCAGGTGGTAAAGCCGACTCGAAAATGGATCCAGATCTTCGTTTTTCTGTACCTCTGAGAGCGTCTCTCGAACCCGGCCCGTCCGCACAAGGTAGCGCTCATACTCTTCGTGGATCGAAGCTGATTTGTGGCTCAGTTCCAACGCCCGGCGAAACTCCGTCCCCGCCGCAGCCCAGTCCCAGTTCAGATTAATGTAGGCATTGGCAAGCTCGGCGTGGCCCTCTGCCAGGGAGCTATCCAGCTCGATAGCCCTCGTCGCTTCTACCTTCTGCATAAGAAAAGCATCGCTCGAATCGATTCGGTCAGATTCGCCAAGATGTCCATCGCAGAATGCCAATGCGGCCTGAGCCTGCGGATAGTTGAAATCGATATTGAGCGCCGCACGAAAGTAGTCCGCGGCGTTCGCACAATCTTCCGCCTCCAGCAGATATTTTCCATGCAGAAAGAGATCCTGCGCGACCGCGTCGATGGGTCGGTTAGCCCGATAGCGGGTTTGGGCCTGCGGCGTCACGGCAAGATTGATCTCTTTGACAATCGCATGCGAAACCTCGCCCTGCCATGCCAGTGCGGTCTTCAGATCTCGCACATAGCTATGGAACCAGATCACATGATCCGTTTTAACCGCCGTGAACGAGACGTAGATAAGGACACGGCTTCCCTCCCGCATAATGCTTTCTTCGACAACCCCGTCGACACTCAGCGCGCGGCCCACCTCGGCTGCGGTCTTTCGCGTCCCTTTGTAATTCATCACAGTCGCAACCGGCGTAATAGAAAGCGTGGAGACTTGGCTAAGGTCGCTCACCAATTCATTCGTCATCCCATCCGCAAAGTACTCCTGGGAGGGAATTCCGGAGTGATTCTCCATCGGCAGAATGGCGATCGAATGAATTGGAATAGCGTCCCCGGAACCGAAGTACCGCCTCACACCGAAGTACGCTGCAACTGCAAGTAGGACCAACCCAATCCAGAGAACCCGACGGGTGAGAAACGCGCGCGCCGCCCGCTGCCAGACAACAGACCGCGGAAGGACTATAGAAGCGTCCGGGATTGCGGATGGGAGTTTGATCCCCGCCTCCCCAGTCCGTTCAGAGGCGGCCTCCGGAGTCCATGGCGAGGTTAGGGCAGCCGCTGACGAAGGACCTGGGACGACCTCTACAGTCTCTACCGGTGAAAACCCAAACTTGGGCACATACGATCCGCTCGGCAGTTCAATCCGTACTGGCGAGGAACTCGCTTCCAGATAATACTGTGCAAGCTTCTTGCGAACCTCCGTCGCTTTCACCCGAACCACGGAATCACTGCCGGTGTCGTAGTCGATCGGACGGCCAAACATCTCGGCCCCTATCATTCGCTCCCGCAGGGAGTCGTATTCACCGACAAGTGCGTGTCCTACAACGAGTTGCAGAAAGTCCTGGGCACGCTTACTCCCCGCGAACGCGGGACTCATAAGCACTTCTTTGAGGTGATATCTAATTAATTGGAGTTGGCTCGGGGTAAGTTCTTCTGTTGGCCGAGATTGGGCGATGGACTCCATACACGAACGATAACCCCTTTCCGTCTCAAGTTATCACAGGAGAGTCCCTCAGTTCGCCTTGAGCAACTCAAGCAAACGTCCTCCCAAACCGTGGCAGGACAATGAGTTGAGCCGACAAACGGGGAAGCATCCGTTCGTAGCGTGGCGACTTCAAAGCTCCTGTGTTTCAATCGAGACGCCTTCGAATAGAGCTGAAACCTGGGTGGTCTTCATAGGAAATGACGCCACCACAGGTTCAAACTTCGATGTCGATCCAATCAAAGGTCCCATGAGATTACGTTCCCCTCTTACCTTTCTCCTGATGCTCCCGCTTGCCACGGTCAGCGCCCTGGCGCAATCGGTCACGATCTCCTTTCCCGGTGCGGAAGGTTTCGGCGCCTCTGCATCCGGCGGACGTGGACAGCCCGTCCTCACGGTATCCAACCTGCAGGACGATGGCCCGGGTTCGTTCCGCGCCGCCGCTACCCGCTCCAACGTGACGATCGTCTTTGCTGTCAGCGGCACGGTGCATCTCAAGTCGAACATGGAGCTCGGCAGCGACCTCACCATCGCGGGACAGACCGCCGCAGGAGGCGGCATCACCATCGCCGACGCGAAGGTCTCCATGACCCACGCGCATAACATCATCATCCGATACGTCCGCTTCCGCGGCGGCATCGCGGAGTCGCCCAAGGTCAGCTCCCTCAACCTCAGCGACGCGGCCCATGTCATGCTCGACCATCTCTCCATCGAATGGGGCCGATGGGACAACATTCAAACCAACGGCAACACCTACTCCACAATCCAGAACTCCATCATCGGCCAGGGGATCGTCCCGCAGCGTTTCGGCTGCCTATGCGAGAGCGACTATCTCACCCTTACCCGTAACCTATGGATCGATAACAAAAGCCGCAACCCCAAAGGAAAGGGACATATTCAGTACGTCAACAACGTCGTCTATAACTGGGGCGTGGCTGGCTACGTAGGCGGTCATGGAGCCGAGGATCACTTCGCGGACCTGATCAACAACTACTTCATCGCCGGACCTAACTCGGCGGACTCCTTCATAGGGGAGTTCACCAAGACAGATCACACCTACCAAACCGGCAACTATGCCGACCTCAATCACAACGGCCAGCTCGACGGCCAACTCGTGACCGACGACGCGTTTGAGCACGTAAACGCAGACGTCGTCCCAAACCCATTTGCAAAACCCGAGATTCCGGTACACGTCCTGCCGGCGATCGAGGCCGTATCCCTGGGGGCCAAGGATGCAGGTGACTCGCTCTGCCGGGACAGCGTTGACCGCGAACTGGTGAATCAACTCCTGTCCTACGGCAAGCAGGGTAAGCTCATCGTGGACGAGACAGAACTAGGACCGCCGCCACCCTCCAGCGAAGTTGCATCGCCAAAGGACAGCGACGGCGATGGCATTCCGGATGCCTGGGAACACGCTCACCATCTCAACCCGCACGACGCCTCCGACGGCCAGCGAATCGATCCGAAGACCGGCTATAGCAAGCTGGAGACCTATCTCAATGAGCTTGCAGAGAGCAAGCCCCAGTCACGACTAGGATCGATGGCCGTCTGCAGGTAGAGGGCGATCGATAAATATCTACAGCCCATAGTTGCCGTCTAGCCAGGCGGCAGTCCGCCCAAATAGAAAACGCTGAGACTCGGCGCGCTTTTAATGAAGCCTTCCAGCGCCGGATTCGGAAAGCGTCTCACATAGGGCGGTGCCCAACCGATCTGGTCTCCGCTGATAGTCTTCGGGATCTCTTGCTGTGCCTTCGCAGCTTTAGCAAACGGAGCGGGATCATGCAGTCCTGCTACAGAGATATTAACGAGACGATGAATCGCTCCATTGGCACGGGCATAAGAGTCGATGTGATTCGCCTCCCCGAATTCGGCCAGGAGCACCAGGGGCGCAAGCGCATAGAGATGATAGTGAAGCGCACGGCTCCCCCTGGCCATCTCCAGCGGAAGAGTGCCGTCTGGTTGTATCTTGTCCACTCCGATGTTGTACGTGCCCATCGCCCACGAAAAGTCGCTGGGGTTATCTGCCGCGACGCCAATTGCAGCAAGTTCAACACCGGCCCAGTAAAGATGATTATTCTGGCTGGTTCCATGGCCTGACCTATTGTGCTCCTCGTAGTAAGCGACAGTCTGTTTTCCAATACTCTCGAGCCATGCCCCAATCACCTCTGATTGCTGCGGCGTTGCAAGTCCTGTCTCACGTATCTTCAGGTAGGCGATCGCAATCGCACCGGCGATCCATCCCTGCACGTAATAGGCCTGGCTGGAGGACATCTTTCCCGCCAGCGAGTGCTCCTGCGCCAACGTCACAATCTGATTCATCGCGCATTGTGCTGCCTGCTTCGATCCCGTTGTGCGGTAGGCATCAGCCGCTCTTACGATCTCCGCGCCCACAGACTTTACTCCCTCACTGGATTGCCGATAAGCCTCCTGTCGCACCGGATCGATAATGGAGTGCGTAGGATCATCGAGTCTGTAGAAGCCATCGGTCACCAGGTCCGGCGCGATATGCACGATGGCCGGACATGCATAAGCCACCTCGGTCACCGTGACCGGTCTCCCATCCCAGGGAGAGCGAAGAGGCTTTGTTGGAGCTGCAAAGAGAGCAGGAGCCACCGCAATTAGGAGCGTCAATGAAAAGGTAACTCCACACCATTTGTCGCAACAGCGAATGATCCGGCGAAAAACACCTACTGGCATACTCATCCAAACTCCTTTTCGTAAATCCGTAGCAACGCCCAGCTCTCATATCTATCTTCGCGCATTGTGCGTTTCAAATTGAAGAAGCCACTTCACGCTGATCCCTTCAGCTTGAACGATTGCAGCTAGCTTTTAGAAGTAGAACGCAACCGTCAAGCTATAGCCCTCGACGGTTGCGCTCCAGCGAAGCTTTTGCAAGCTTCGCAAAACAACACTAGAAGAGGATTCTCCCTCCAACCTGAAGCACACGATTACTGAAGCTTCCACCTTGGATGGTGCCTGTAATGTGGCCGAAGTTAGGGGAGCTTAGCGTCGTTATCGGGGCGGGCAAATTGGTCAGATTGAAGACATTCGTGGCTTCGCCGCGTAGCTGGAATCTCATCCGTTCAACCAGGTTGAATTCTCGAAAGAGCGAAGCGTCCACACTACGCCTGCCAGGCGAGTTCAACGAATTGGCGCTGTAAGTACCGTCGGAGCCTCCGGGACCGACTCCAGGGCAAGCGCCGGTCGCGGGACTGAAGGTGCAGAACGCGGTCGCACTGACCCAGGAGTTCATCGCCGCAACGCGCGATCCATGGTGATCGTTGATTGCAGGAGTAGCTAAACCCGAGAGATTCGGCCTGTCATTGTTGTTGCCGTCCCCGTTGACATCAGTACCAGTGGTCAGATTGAAGGGCTGACCGCTTTGCAGACGAATAATCGAGGTGACCGTCCATCCGTTCACCAGGTTTCGCATCACAAAACTCTGCACACTGTAATTGGGTTTGTAGACGAAAGCAATTGTGCTGAGGTGCCTCTGATCGAAGTCAGACCTCTGCTTATCGAGATACTTTAAGTTCGGATCCTGAGGTGCCGTAGCCGCACTGTTACCAGTGTTGCCGGTGCTATCCAAAGGCTCGCTCTGGAGCGACTTGGACCACACATAAAATCCCTTAACGCTGAAGTTATGGGTTACCCGCTGCTCCGCAGAGACCTGAAGGCCGTGATAGTTCGCGCCCTCAGAGGATTGGATAACATTCACCGACTGGTAGGTGGGATTTCCTGCTAGGCCGCCGGTTGCACCTGCTCCCGTTCCGCCCAGTGCGGCCGTTTGGTTAAACGGACGACGGTTGTCGACCGTGGCCGATGTGTTCGGATAGTTCTTGCCCGATGCAGATGCTGCCGTACCAGCAGCAGGTGTAGCAGTTGGCGCACCCGGCGTGTAGACCGGATAGTTGACGTCATTGAAGATGGGGATCTTGCGGCTGAGGGAGCCCACATAAGTGGCCGACAACGCGAAGCTATTGGTCAACTGCTGCTGGAAACCCAAGTTGAACTGGTAGATCTCAGGCCAGTGGAAGTTGGGATCCAAGGCGATGATTGGCGAGGGCCGCACAAAGAACTTTACGTTCGATGAGCTGTACACATAAGGATACGGGGATACGCCGACGATGCAGCCACCTGCGGGGTTGGGACAGAACTCCGACGGATCGCCAGTGTAAGGATCCGCAACTGAGATCACCTTTCTGAAGGAGGGCCTCCCCGAGAACGGCAGGCCGTTAGATGGATACTCAAATAGATTGCCAGCGACGCTGCCGAAGAAGATTCCACCCCCCGCATGCAACACCGTGCGGCTGTTCGCATAAGGACTCCAGGATAGTCCGAATCGCGGAGAGATGTGGTCATACTGCGTCTTCGCGCCACCTGCGGGAACACCTGCATCGCCGACAAACAGTACACCAAGTGGAGCGGTAGGAACCATCGTCGATTGCACGCCCGGCTGGAAGTTCAACGTGCGCCTTTGAACATCGACAGGCGCGGTCTGCACGTCATAGCGCACGCCAAGGTTCAAAGTAAGTCTTGGAAGAATACGCCAGTCGTCCTGCAGGAACAGACCGAAGTTCCAGTAGTTGGCGTTAGCGTAGACCGGGACATCCTGTCCCATCGTCGCCGGCCGGCCGAAGTAAAAGTCGGTGATCGCCGCTGACGTTCGCCCCTTGGTGTTGTTCGCCTGAGAAAAGCTGAAGGTGCCGTAGTTATTCAGGAAGGTCTGCTGCGCATCTTTTTCAAGGTTCGCTTCGCCACCAAAGAAGACGGTGTGCTTGCCGTGGGTGCTACTAACGACGTCGCGTATGAGATACAAGTTATTTCCTGTTACCGGGCCTGTTATAGCGTTACCCGCCGTGAACCAGCCACTAACAGAAAACTGTGGCATGGAACACCCAGCCTGCGCGGCTGCACCGCAAATGCTGCCGTCCGGAAGCTGCTCTTGGAATTTAGAGCCAAAGGTCGCGAGACTGCCAGGAGAAGCAACACGCCCGCCGAGCAGCCGCGTATAGCCGGCATAGAGCTGATTCACTGTGCTGTTAGACAACGTCCAGACATGCTGAATGTTGGCATTGTGTTGCAGAAAATTGTAGTTGTGGGTTGTCCAGTTGAGAACGTTGTTCCCGGACGGATTAAGAACATAGTCGCCCGTCTGGTGGAAATAGCTCAACGTCAGGCGTTGCATCCCTGTGATCTGGTAATCAGCCTTGTAGAGTTGCTCATTCGTCGCCTGGGTAAACCTCTGCAGGTCGCGGCGGGAATACGCAGTATCACCAGGCTGGCTGGGGTTCGGAGTTGGAATCAGCCCTGCCTTGACGATGT
The DNA here is from genome assembly GCF_018449545.1 of Granulicella sp. dw_53. GTDB lineage: Bacteria > Acidobacteriota > Terriglobia > Terriglobales > Acidobacteriaceae > Edaphobacter. The sequence continues at coordinate 215,583 of NZ_JAAVUR010000009.1, forward strand.
TCGCAATAGCGGGATCGAACGCCGAAGCCGGGACGATGTTGCCCGCATAGGGCAGCCGGGTATTCGGATCGCACACATAGAATTTTGTCGCCGTCGCCGTGGCAGCGCAGGCAGCCGCCCCAGTGAGACCTGTCGTCGGAAGGTTTTCAGAGAAGTTCCCGCTATTCATGGCCGCGCTCGGCACAGTCGTCGTAAGCGCGTTAGCAGAGACGAAGCGGAACCCTGCGTACGATCCGAAAAAGAACAGCTTGTCGTGCTTGATGGGACCGCCAACAGTAAATCCAAATCGATGTTGATTGTAGGGTGTCTTCTGCGCAAAGAGGTGTTGCGTAGCATTGAAGTTGCGGGTCCGATAGAACTCAAAGACTGAACCGTGGAACTGATTGGTTCCAGACTTGGTAAGCACCGTAACGACCCCACCAGACGAGCGTCCGAACTGGGCAGAAAAGTTGTTCGTCTGCACCGCGAACTCCCGGATCGCGTCAGGATTTGGAAGCGGGTTACCCGTATTTCGGATGCCGGTCATGTTCGATCCGCCATCGAGGTAATACGAGATCTGCCCAACGGAGCTGTCAGTCGAACCATTAATCTTGACGTGCTGCTCCGGATACCCCAATGGGTTAATGACGCCGCCATTGCCGCCAGTTCCTGCATTGTTGTTGTTCTGAATGCCAGGGGTGAGATCGAGCAGAGCATAGACGTTGCGGTCAACGAGGGGAAGATTATCGATCTCCGCATTGTCGACAGTCCGGCCGAGAGTAGAGTTACCGGTATTAAGGAGAGGGATCTCCGCTGTGACTTCAATGGTCTGCTCGTTCATGCCAAGCGTCAGTGCGACGTCGAGGTGCGCCTCTTCCGTCACATTGAGTGTGATGCCGGTACGCTCAAGCTTTTTGAAGCCGCGTGATTCCACCGTGACCTTATAAGGACCAATAGGAAGGAAGTCCGCGCGATAGGAGCCATTCTCATTCGTCACCACTGCGCGAACGAAGCCGGTATCCGTTTGGATAATCGTGACCTTGGCATCAGGAACCGCAGCGCCAGCGGGATCAGTTACTGTGCCAAACAGCGTCGCAGTGGACAGTTGGGCAAAGGCAGAAGGGGAAAGTACACAGAGCGCAACAGACATGAGAGCGCAGCAGATCGTGCGAGAAACTCTTAACACCGTAGACCTCCAGGAAGCGGAACAAGTTTGTGACCGAACTCTGATCCAGGGTCGATGCGGGGCGAATCGTTGGTTGGCAAGTCTGAACCGCCAATCGATTCGCGCTCCGTCAGCCCCAAAATCATGAGTTTTCAGTAGCGGCACCACACTCTTTCTTCGCTGGCCTTCTTGGCAAGTACAGAACGGTTACACCCGAACACAAAAAAGATAAGCTACTTATTTGTAACCACTTATAGAATCTGAAGACTAACGTTATAAACGTCCGTGCCGCCTGCAGAACGCTCGAAGTATCATCGGCGTGTTCCCAAAAATGAAGATGCCAGAATTTTCTAGAGTTCGTATGTACCCCGCCTCAGAACAGGAGCGTCAGCTCGTCCGCAATGAGCTGGCGGAGTTGCTCAAGACAGTGCATTTCACTAACAGCAAACGATACCCCGCCCTCCTGCTCTACGTGGTCGAGAAGACGCTCGAGGGACGGTCGGAGGATTTGAAGGAGCGAATACTCGGAATCGAGGTCTTCCAGAGAGAAGCGAACTATGACACCAATAGCGACACCATCGTCCGGGTCACCGCAGGCGAAGTCCGCAAACGGCTTGCAGCCATCTATCACGAGAGTGGGTTCGAGCATGCAATACAAATCACCCTGCCCGCAGGCTCGTACGTGCCGGAGTTCTTCCAAACCACCTCCCCGGACATGTCGATTCCAACTCCGAAAACTGAGTTGGCAGTCATCGGCTTTAACAACTCGCCTTCCAGACCGGAAGATTCAAATCCAGCTCCATTGCCGATCTCATTTTGGAAGACCTGGAGCAAGACAGCCATCGGCGCTACGCTGGTCTTGCTGGCCGTAACTTGTCCTGCGCTGCTTTTGCATCTTCGAACGGCCACAAGCCGCTCGTCGGTCGACCGATTCTGGCAACCTCTTAGCATTACCCCCAGCCCAACGATCATCTGCCCGGGTGCCGTCGCCTTCTCCTCCAACGGCTTCAACGGAATCGTCAAAGCCGAAAAGAAAGATGAGTACCCCTATACATCCATTACGACTGCGGGAGCGATTGCCACCCTTGCCGATCTGTTCGCGAAGCATGACATCGAGGCCATCGTCCAGCCAACCACCACAATTACCCTGACAGACATGACGAAGCATCCGACCGTCCTGATCGGTGCCTATGACAACGAATGGACACTACGTCTACTGAACGACTTGAGGTTCCGCTTCGCACCAAATCCCGCGAGGCAGATATACGACGAAACGAATCCATCCACTATATGGGTTAGGCCCACGGGCGTCCCTTTCAAGGACAGGGATGACTACGCTGTTGTCGCTCGCTTCCATGACAGATTGACAGACAACTTGGTCGTCGTAATCGCAGGCGTGGGAAAGAATGGGACCGAGGCAGCGATTAAGTTCGTCACTACGCCCCGATATCTGGACCTGCTGAACCGACAGTCCAAAGACTGGGCCTCGAAGAACATCGAGATTGTGCTCAAGACAAAAGTAGTCGACAGTAAAACCGGAGCACCGTCGATCGAGGCCGCCTATATTTGGTAGCCATAATAATCATCGCGCACATCCAACGCGACTGCCAACCGAGGAAGCCAGCTACTTGCCCTTACTAAGTCGTCGATAATAATCAGCCACCGCATCCTGATATCCCGCCGGCACCACCGCCGGCTTGCTCGTCCTTACCTGTCCCACCTGATCCTCTGACCCACGTCGAAGCTGAAGCTCCAGCTTATCTACTCCGCTCAACACCTCGGCATGAAGCTGTTCCACCATCGCCGGATTCCCCGGAAAGCGGCTTGGATCCAGGCGCTGCATCTCTTTCACTAAATCCTGTATCTCCTTCAACGCCGCCGGATCGTTCCTAGCCAACTGCCGCAACTGATTCAGCTCCGTCAAGCCTTCCCGATACGCCTGTTCTCCACCAACTCCACCCCTGTTCTGAGGCCCATCGATCTGCTGCCCCTTGCGATCAAACCGGTTGTTCCCCGTATTGACGTTGTAGTCCACAAACCCGTCTCCGCCATTCGCAACATCACCTCGCCTCGCGCCACCTACATCGCCTCCTATCTGAGGGCCGCCGCCACTCGCTCTTTGCCCACCACCCTGCTGCTGGCCACCTTGTCCAGCCTTACCCTGCTGCCCTCCCTGGCCAGGCTGCCCTCCCTGGCCCGGCTGTCCATTCCCCTGTTGCTGCCCACTGCCCTGCTTCCCTTGCCCCCGTGTCGACCCATTCCTCGCCAACGCCTCGATCTGACTTCGCAACCGATCCACATGACCCAGTGCAGCCGTCTGCTGCTCTCCCGTCCTCGAAGAGTCCTGTCCCTGCCCAGACCTGCCCGGCCCCACTCCCTGCTGAGCCTCCTTCAACTGCTCTCCAAGCTTCTGCAGCGCCGTGCTGATTCCCGCCTCTGTCCCATTCGAGTTTGGATCGATTCCCCTGCGCAGCCAATCCGCCGTCCGCTGCACTCGATTGCCAAGATCCGCCTGATCCATTCCATTCAACGCATCCCGCAACTTCGAAGCTGCCGCAGGCTGATTCGGAGCCAGTCCCCGCGCCGTCTCCCGCATGCCCTTCTCCAACTGCGATAGATCGTCCGACAGCCGCTGGCGCTCCTCTGCCAGCCGATTCCGCTCCGCGATTCGTCCCGCAATCTGCTGCTGCGTCAAATCTTCCGCGCCATTCCCCTGCTGTCCCGTGAGCCCTCGAATCCGGTCTGCCTGCGCCCGCTCCTCCTTACCCAATCGGTCCGCATCCCGAGACAGCGAGTCCAACTTCCCCGACGCCTGTTGCTGCTGCGTCCCACTCAAAAGATTCGTGGCCTGCCGCAGCGCCTCGGCGGCTCGTCGAGAGGCCTCAGCACTCTGCTGTTGTCCGCCACCACCCGTCCCTTGCTTCATCGCCTCATCTGCCTGCCGCAGCCGGCTCAAAGCCTGCGCAACCCGCGGGTCCACGCGATCCGTCTGCCCGGCCTGATCACCACCCTGCTGAGAAGAACCTTGCCGCGCACCCGAAGCAGATTGCTGCCCACCACTCCGCCCCGAAGACTGTCCACCACTCTGCTGCTGACCGCCCTGTTGCTGTCCTCCACCCTGTTGCCCACCACTTTGCTGCTGCCCACCCTGCTGGCCCTTCTGACCGTTCTCTGCCATCTGCTGCATCTGCTTCTCGAGCCGCTCTGCCTCGCGCCGCAACATCTCCTGTTGCCACCTCTGCTCGAAGCTCTGTGCGCTGTTCTGTGGCTTCTGAGCCAACTCCTCCTGGCGCCGAGCCAAAGCATCCAGCTTCGCCAGCGCGTCATCCACCTCCTTCGCCCGTTGCTCCGCGGGAGAAGCAGTCTGTGCCGTCTCATACTGGTTCTTCTCCGTATCCATCTCCAGATCGAACAGACTCGCCAGATCCCGGCCAGCCCCTCCCCCACCTCCACCACCACCCTGTTGCTGTCCAAAAGCCACCTGAATCTGCCGGAAGGTAGCCTCAGCCCTTAGCAAATACTGCAGCGCCTTCTGCTCCACCGGAATCGCATCCTTCCACTGCATCTGCTTAAGCTTGTCTGCCGAAGGAGTCATCGCAGCCGCAGCGGCCTGCATATCCCTTTCAAATCCAGTGAACTCCTCATTCGCTGTAGAAAGATCCCGGCTTTGCATCCTGCTCGACAGCGCCAGCACCTGCTCCCGCAGCTTCACTTGCACCTCGGAGAGGAACTTCCCCGCATCGGCAGCCTCCTTAGCCGCCGTGGCCTTGTCCTTCTCCCCACTCGCAAGCTCCTTGCCATTCACCTGCTTCCAGGTCTCTGCGATCAGCTCCTTCTCTCGCTTGGAGATATCCGTCTGGTTCCCCTGCCCTTGCCCCCCGCCTCCTCCACCCCCGCCACTCTGCTGCGACTGCGAAAACTCCCTCTCAAACGGCTCAGCCTGAATAAACGACATCGCCGTCCGTGCCTCCGCGTGACCATCCCGCGCCGTCGCATACAAACTCACCAGATCGCCCGGCACCAGCTTGAAGTCCTCCAGCCGCAGAGTCATGGAGCCGTCTGAACTCTTCGCCCCTGCCTGCTTCAGCACATTCACCTTCTGCTCCGCACCGCCATTTACGGAGTAGTGCAGCTCCACCTGGTTCAGGCCAAACTCATCCCCCGCCCGCACCGCCACCGTCACCTCTTCGATCGGGCTCGCCCTGTACTCTCCACCCGGCCGCTCGATCGCAATCTCCGGCGGATTCGCCTTGTTCGTCGCGATGAAGTAATCCTCCGACAGCCGCACCTGCTGCCCACGGTCCATTGCGGCAACGTGATACGCCCCATCCTTCTCCATCCGGATCGTGCCCTTGTACCGATTGCCGTCCCCGCCCACCATCTTCAACTGCTGCCCGCTATCCAGCGCCAGCACCCCATCGCGCAGCGGACGATCCATCTTCACCTCGATCTCCGCCTCCGTCCCCTCAATCGCACGCAGATCCCCGCCATGCTCCTCCGAGACCTGCTTCAATCCCGTCCACTTCGGATAGTGATACGTCACCTGCACCTGCTGCACCGAAGGAAGATCTACCACCCGCACCTTGTAGTGCTTCGAACTCACCGGCCCCGCCTCCACGTAGTACTCCACGTTCTCCGGCAGTCCCGTCAGCAGAAACTGAAACTCCGCCCCACCCTTGCTAGGGTCTGCCGCAGTCGGCGACACTCCAGCCCGCGCCGGAACAGCCTGCATCATCACCGGCTCCCACCCCGCCTTCGCATCCGCTCCCTCATACTTCGCAAACAGCCGCACCTTATCCGAATGCAGCCCGATCACCTCCGCTGTCACTAACTGGTCGCTATGCCGCCGCACCGCCACATCCCCCGGCGTCACTCGAATCTCGTACAGCGGCGCTACATCCTTCTTCGGTCCCGTCCATAGCAACGAAGCCCCATACCCCACAAACCCCGGCCCCGCCGCAATCATCCACACCAGCACCGCGAGGCACCCAACCCCCGCGCCCGACAACGCCAGCAGCCGCCCATCCGGCACCAGGACCGCAGGCGCAGCATCCCGCGTGATCTTCAAAGTATCCGCAGCCAGCAATTCGATAAAAGGGTCATTCCCTTGCTGCCGCTCCGAAAAAGTCGTAAGCCGCTGTTCCAGCTCCGGCCTCGCCGCCTCCGCCGCTGCCACCGACCGCCGCCGATTCAGCCGCACCACCGGCACCGCCAGCGCAAAGGCCCCGGTCGATCCCAGCACCAACAGCAGCGCCACCCGCGCACCCGCCAGACCGCGCACCGGAAACGCATACGCATTCAGGATCGCCACCAGCACCAGCGTAGTAAGCAGTGCAGCCCCCAGCAGCACCGCCGCTCCCCGCGCCCACGCACCCAGACGCAGTCTCTGCTGCACCTGCCCGATGTAGAGGTTGAGCTCGTTCTGCCTGCTCATGCTTCCTCCCGCTGCGTGCCCAGGTAGCCGGTCGCAACCACAGACTCCGCGACCGCAGCCACCAATGCCAAAAGCATAACCCACCACCACAAGCTCATGGGAGTCTCTTTAGCTGCAATCTCACCACTCGGAGCGCCCTCCGGACCTCCACTTCCGCTCCAAAGCTTCAGTACGTCCTCTGGAATCATCGTCATATCCGACTCCCGACGATCCGGATTCACCCCCACCACTCCATCCTTACCATTCGCAAATCGCAACTGATAAAACCCACTCCGCGTCAACTGATACGACTGGATCGAACCCGCCTCCGCCAGCGACAACGGCCTCCGCCCCTCCGGGTCCACCACCTCCACCCCGGCCCCGCTCTGCCCAGCCCCCGCCGTCCGCAGTTGTACAAACGAGTCCACCACCCTCGTCCCACCCAGCCGATCCTCACCCGACAGATACCGGGCCGCCCGGTCCACAAACGGCACAAACCCCGGCTGCAACGGCAGATCGTTCGTCAGATTCTCCAGCCCCGAAGCCAACACCACCACATGCCCCTCACCCAAAGCCTTATCCATCAGCAACGGAGTCCCGTTAGCTCCATCGCCCAACCGCACCAGCACCCTCGCCCCCGCCTTCGCCGCATCCACCCGCGTCGCGTAGAACACCTTCAGCTCCGTCCACCCATCCGACCCATCCCCAATCACCGCATGAGTCCCATCGACCTGTGCCACCTTCGCAAACCCATCCCCCGCATCCCGCGAGTAGTACTTGCCGTCCAGCACATCCGCCCCCAGCACCGGGATCTTTCCCCGCCGCCCCGAGCTCGTCCCCGCCGCCACCAGCACACTCCCGCCACCCTTCACATACTGCGTCAACGAGTTCTCCAGAATCGAAGGCAGCGTCCCCACATCCGACAGCACCACAAACGCATACCGCGTCGGGTCCACATCCGCCGACTGCTCCACATTCACCGGCTGCAGCACAAACGAGCTCTCCGCCGCGGCCCCCAGCGCCGCTCCGAAGTAAAGCGCCGACCGCCCATCCCCCGCCCCATGCACAAACGCCACCCGCTCCGGATCGCTCCTCCTCACCGAAAACACGCTCCCATCATCCGCGGGAAACGCATCGGCCACCCCACCCGCGACCGGCCCCACCCTCACCTCGCACCGGCTGAACCCATACGGAACATCCAGCGGCTCCAACTCCACCTTCACCCGCCCATTCGCCGGAACATCCACCCGCTTCGTCGCGATCGTCCTCCCATTCACCAGCAGCGAAACCATCTTCGCCACAGCCGGCGTCCCGAACCCCGCCACCACCGCCTCCACCCGTGACCGCCGCTTATCCTTCGGGTCCGCCAACTGCGCCGGGGCGCTCACACTCTCCACCGTCCAGTTAGGACCCGCCACCCCGCTCCCCACCGGATGCAGCACCAGCTTCACATTCCCCGGCAGCACCATGTCGGCGAAGTTCCCCGGCATCTCCGTCTTCTGCATATCGCTGAACAGATGCAACTCCACCGGCGTATGCACCGTCTCTGCCAGCGCCCGCAGCCCGTGTCCCAACTCGCCGAAGTTCCCCTTCGAATCCCCTTGCTGAATCCCCTCCACCGCCGCCCGCAGCGTCCCCGCATCCTGCACCGGCTGCGTCAACACCTGCAGCTCCGCGCCCAGCGCCATCACCTGCGCCCGCTGCCCACCCGCCTTCGCTCCCAAAACCTCGAGCGCGCCCCGCTTCGCATCGGCAAACCGAGTCCCCTCCCGCATGCTGTAGGAGTTATCCACCACCACCAGCAACAACCTTCCACTCGCCCCCGCATTCGCCCGCCGTACAAACGGATTCGCAAACGCCAGCACCAGCAACGCCACCAGCGCCGTCCGCAACGCAAACAGCAGCAGATACCTCAGCTTCCGATGCCGTGTCGAGCTCTGCGTCCCCTGCTCGAAGAACATCAGCGAACTCACCGGCTGCGGCGTAGTCGTCTGCCGTCGCAGCAGATGCACAAAAACCGGCACCCCCAGCGCAGCCGCCCCCGCCAGAAACCACGGCGTCAGAAACCCCATCAATTCCCTCCCTGCCGTATCGCCAGATACTGTCGCAACACCTGGTCCAGCGGTTGGTCCGTCACCAGCAGGTGATAGTCCAGCCCCGCCGCCTGGCTCCGGTCCCGTAGCTGCTCAATGTGCCCATCCATCTTCTGCCAGTACGCCACCTTCGTGTACTCCGGAATCACCTCCAGCCGCTGCTGCGTCTCCAGATCCACCAGCACCGCCGGCCCCTTCAGGTCCGGCCGAATCTCCTTCGGGTCGAGCACATGAAACAACACCACATCGTTCCCATGAAACCGCAGCGGCTCGATCGCCTTGACGATCACCTCCGGTTTCTCATAAAAATCCGAGATCACCACCACAATTCCCCGCCGCCGCACCAGCTCTTGGAAGTGCTTCATCGGCTTCGCAAAGTCCGTCCTTGCCCTCGGCTCCGCTTGCTCCAAGCCCGCCAGCAGCCGATGCAACTGCCCCGACCGCGTCGAAGGCCGGATCGCCTCCCGCACCTCGTCATCGAACACCACCAGCCCCGCCCCATCCCGCTGGTTATGAATCACCAGATAAAACAGCGAAGCCGCCGCAAACCGCGCATAGTCCATCTTGCTTGGCTGCCGAACCCCACTCTTCGCGCCACTCCCCGAGGTGAACTCCATCGACTTGCTCGCATCCAGCAGCACTGTCAGATAGCTGTTCGTCTCCCCCCGATACCGCTTCAGATACATCCGCTCCGTCCGCGCAAATAGATTCCAGTCGATATGCCGCAGATCGTCCCCCGGCGTATACGCCCGATACTCCGCAAACTCCTGGCTGAATCCGAAGTCCGGCGAACGATGCAATCCGGCCACAAAGCCGTCCACCACCGTCTTCGCCAGCAGATCGAGACTCGAAATACCAGCCAGCACCGCGGGATCGAGGAATCGTTGCATCAACTCTCCTTCGGCGGAGGCATATGCTTCAGCAGCCGCCCCAGAATCTCATCCGCATCGATCCGCTCCGACTCCGCATGGAAGTTCAGCAGAATCCTGTGCCGCAGCACCGGCACCACCAACGAAACAATATCCTCATACGTAACGTGATATCGCTTCCGGCTCAACGCCCGCGCCTTCGCCGCCAGCACGATAAACTGCGCCGCCCGAATACTTCCGCCGTAGTTCACATACTGCTTTACAAAGTCCGGAGCGTTCTCGCTCTTCGCCCGTGTCGCCCTTACCACGTTCACCACATACTTCGCCAGCGACTCGCCAATCGGCACCATCCTCACCAACCGCTGAAACTCCAGCAACTCCCCCGCCGAAGTCACCGGCTGCACATCCGCGACCTTAGTCGCCGTAGTCAGGTCCACAACCTTCAACTCGTCGCTGGCACTCAAATAATCCAGCACCGTATTGAACAAAAATCGATCGAGCTGTGCCTCCGGCAGCGGATACGTCCCCTCCAGCTCAATCGGATTCTGCGTAGCCAGCACAAAAAACGGAGCAGGCAACCGGTATACATGCCCGCGCACCGTGCAGCTTCGCTCCTGCATCGCCTCCAGCAGCGCCGCCTGCGTCTTCGGTGGAGTGCGATTAATCTCATCCGCCAGCACCACATTCCCAAAGATAGGTCCCTCGACAAACGTCCACTTCCGATGCCCAGTAGTCAGATCCTCTTCAATGATGTCCGTGCCCGTAATATCCGAAGGCATCAAATCCGGAGTGAACTGAATCCGCTTGAACGTCAGCCCCAGCGTCTGCGCAATCGTCTTCACCATCAGCGTCTTCGCAGTCCCCGGTAACCCTGTAATCAAGCAGTGGCCACCGACAAACAAAGCAATCAGGATCTGATCCAGCACCTCATCCTGCCCGACGATCACCTGCCGCACCTGCGCCAGAATCCCATCTCTCACCGCGTGAAATCGCTCGACCCGCTCCTGCAACAACGCCGCATCCGGATTCAACTCCTCAAGCATCGCCATAGCCTCTCCCTCGCCTCCAGAATCTCTATTTCTTATCCTTTGAATCCGCCGCACTCTCAGGATGCTCAATCTCCAGCAACAACTTCTGCGCCGGACGAAACCCCGGAGTCGCCTCCAGCGCCAGCAGCACAGTCTCCTCCGCCTTCGCCCTCTCGCCCGCGGCAAAGTAAGCCCGCGCCAGTTGAAACTCCGCCCCAGCCTTATCCAGCGGCTTCATCGCCACCACCGCCGAGTTCTCCCGAATTGCTCCCGCAAAATTCCCCTGCGCAAACCACAACTCCCCCAAATGCCGGTGCAGCTCTTCATCCCGCACCGGATAAATCGAGTTGAGCCGGTCCAGCGTACCCGCGGCCTCCTTCACCTGACCCAACTCCTCCTGCAACTTCGCCAGCTCCTTCAAAGTCGCAGGGCTCTGCCCACCCATCCTCTCGTAAGCCGTCAGCACATCGGCAGCCGCCTTCTTATCCCCCTTCGCCAGATGAGCCTCCGCCAGAAACTCATATGCATTCGCCTCCCCCACATACTCCGGATAGAGCGCCCGCACCGCCTCTCCCTGCTTCAAAACCAGGTCATAGCTCTTCAGCTTCTCCAGCTCCACCAGCGCCTTCAACTGCGTCCGCCACGCATCGAAGTTCGCCGCCGTCTTCCCTGCTCGCCCATCCAGCCAAGCCATATACTGCTGGTCGAAGACCTCCGGACTCAGCCTCAGATCCGCCTGCAATACCTCCGGCGTGGTCTTCACCTCGGCAAACGAGTGAACCATCTCCAGCAGCTTCGCCTCTCCCCATTTGCTCCCGATAAAGTCACAAATGCTCCCCGCCTGAAAATACGACACCACCACCTGCGCCGGATAGTCGGGCATCACAAACCCTCGATCCAGTTTCGCCACCGGCAGCAGCTTTTTATCCCGAATCGCGGCGACCACCTCCGGCGTCAGCCGGTCCGCCCACTCCGGCCGCCCCGAGGCCACACCTTCTTCATGCACCGCCAACCCTTCCGTAAACCACCGAGGCACCCGATGCTTCGTCGCCGTTAGGATGTACACATGGCTCATCTCATGCCACAACGTCGCGTCCCAGTTAAACTCCCCCGGCTTCCGCCCCGAAGGACTATCCATCGCCACCACCTCGCCGAACGTCACCCCCAGCGCACCCAGCCCCGGCATCCCCATCGTCCGCACCGCGAAGTCCTCATGATCCGGATACACCTCTAACTGCACCGGCCCCGGCAGCGTCATCTTGTACTTCGCCGCATACGTCGTCATCGCCCGATGCAGCTCCGCCGAAAAGTAAGGCTGCAGCAGCTCCGCCTCCTCCTTCCGCATCCGCAGAATCGTCGTCTCATCCTTGAATGTCACAAAGTTCTTGTAACTATCCAGCAGCCGCAGACTGTTCACCGTAGCGCCATCGCGATAGCCGTTGTTATAGCTCATCTCCAACTGCTGCCGCGGCTCATCCTCCTGCCCCATGCGCATCAGGTCAATCCCCAGTGCCGAGTGCGCCGACCATAGCCTCGGGTCCGCCTCGATCGCCTTGCGGTAGTACACAATCCCGTCCTCATACCGGTAGTGCATCTCCAACTGCCGCGCCACCAGCGCATATCCCTGCCCATACCCCGGGTTCACCGCCCGTATCTTCCCGAACCAAACATCCGGCGACCGATCCGCCAACAACTCCACCGCCGCATGAATCGCCATCGCATCCAGCGCATCCGGCGCAACCGCCAACGCTGCATCTGCCTGCACCAACGCCTGCGGAGTATCCCCGTTCTCCAGCGCCAGCCCCGCCAACAACTCATGCGCCTCCACCAGCTTCGGATCCAACGTCAACGCCTTCAGCGCATACTCCCCCGCTTTGTTGTCGAACCCATCCACACTTACTACCGCCAGCCCTAGATAAGCCCGCGCATTGTTCGGATCTCGCTGCAAAGCCTCCTTGAACAAATCCACCGCATCCCCATTGTTGAACCGCTCATGCAGCAGCATCCCATAGCGCACTCGCACCAGCGCTCCACCTCCCGGCGAGTCCTTCTCCGAAGCCGACGCCGAAGTAGCTATCTGAAACTGCTCGTTCGCCTCCGTGTACTGCTCCAGCCCCCAATACCCTTCAGCTCGTAGATAAGCCGACCCACTCCGCACCAGCGCCTCATAACAAGTCGTAGCTTCGACCTTCTGCCCATGCTTCCGTAGCACCGCACAGCTCTCCGGACTAGCCAAGGGCGCAGCCCAGCCCAAGCCCCCGCACAACACTCCCAGCGCCAACCCCACGCCAAACCTGCGTCCGAAATTTGTAACCGTAAAAATCACTTATCCAGCTCCTGCTGCGTCTGCGCCAACTGTACCAGCGTCTCCGTCAACTGCTTCTTGTACTCCGCCGGGTCCATCGCAGCCTTCCCGTACTTCAACACATCGATCTTCTGCTCCAGCTCCTCCTTCTTCGCCAGCAACGCCTGCCGCGCTGGATCGTTCGCCGCCTTCTGACTCGCTCCCGTCCGCAACACCGTAAAGCTCGACAGCAACATCCCCTCACTCCCCGTCGCCGACCGCACCGCCTCACCCCGCCCCGTATCCTCGAACACCGCGTGCTCCGTCGCCAGCCGCTTCTGCGACTCATAGAACGCCGCCGTCTTCCGGTCCGCATACTGAAAAGCCTCGAGCGCACTCACCGAATCGCTCTTGTCCACATCCACTGCCGGATCCTGCAGCCCCTCCACCCAGTACCGTGCAAATACCGTCGCGTTCTTCTCCGTCCCTGTCTTCGTAGCAGCCACCACCCCACGCCCTTGCCTTCGCAACGCGGCAACCGCGCCTCCACTCGCACTCGTCGTATCCACAATCAACTGCCGCCGAGCCGCAATCCTGTCGCACATCGCGGCTAACTCCGACCCACTCACATCCGGCCCCACCAGGTTCAGCTTGTACTCCGTGCCATCGAAAGACCCATGCCCAATCAGCACCAACACAAAATCATCCTCTGCCTTCGCATCCCTCGCCACACCTGCCAGCGCCTCCGTCAACTGGACCCGCGTAGCATCCTTGCCCGACAACGTCACCACATGCGCCCCACTCCCCGCCCCCTTGAACACCCGATCCAGATCCTTCGCCGCCGCTGCAAACCGCTGCTCATAGTCCGGCTCACCCCCCAGCCCCGCCACAGTGACGTAGTACACCCCTGCGCGCGCCTGCCCCACCAGCAACCAGCAACTAAGCACCAGTAACCAGCCCCTCATACGACACCCCACTTCCGCCGCAGTAGCCACTCCGTCACCACCAGCCCCACCAGCAGCAGAAACACCACCGGCATATTCCAAAGCTCCTTCGTATCCCGCACCGAAACCCCCGCCTCCGAGTACGAGATCTCCCGCGGTAGCCTGCTCAAATCCTCCGGCCTCCAATACCGCCCACCCGTCTCCGCCGAAAGCTTCTCCAGCATCTCGCGATTCTGCTCCGTGTGGAAGTTCTCCGCCACCCCATCCGTCCTCTGGAACGAAACCACATCCCGCCCCAGATCCTTCAGCGGCCCCGTCCCCTCGGCCGTAATCTCGGCAAGATAAGCTCCACTCTTCTCCGCCGTCCAGTCCGCCACAAAGTTGCCCGGAACATCTCCCGCCGGAACCATCTCTACCGTCGTCGACAGCCCCTGCGGCCCGATCACATGTGCCTCCACCTTCGCATCCGCCGCCGGCAGAAAGTCCTGCCCCCGCACACTCGCCGTCAGCCGAATCCGTCCATCATCCGTAAGCGTCTCGGCACTCGAACCCGCTACCACCCGCCCCGGAGTATCCCCCACCACCCAACGCAAAAGCTGCTGCCAGAAGAGATCATGCGCCGTATCTCCCAACGCCTCGCTCATCTGCCAACGCCACGTCCCCGAGGTCGCCATCAACGCCGTGCGCCCCCGCCCATAGCTCTGCGTAATCAGCAGCGGCAGCTTCCTCTGCCCAACCTTTAAATCCGCCAGCACCGTAGCGCCAGCCTTCGGAGTCCCCGCCTCCTGGTAGTCCATCATGTAGGTCAGCTTCTTCCACCGCTCCACATTCTTTAGCGGATCGTCCACCAGCCGCGTCACCGGACTATCCCCACCGCTCGTCGTCAGCTCCGCCGTCGCCGGATCGCGATGAAACGTACTCCTCCCTGCCGGCAGCGAAGTAGGCAGCAGCTCTGCCACACTCGACCCACCCCAACCTCCATCCGCCAGTGAAAATCGCCCCCCCAGAAACAACACCCCACCGCCCCGCCGATCCACAAACTCCCGCAGCAGCTCCTGCTGCGAAGGGGTGAAATAGCCCGCCTCCACCGATCCGATAATGATCCCCTGGTACTGAAACAGATCCTCCGGCCTCACCGGAAACCCACTCTCCAGCTCCTTCGGATCGTTGATCCCCTGCCGATAGATCTTGTTCTCCGTCGTCCGCAGCATCGACACCACCTGCACCGTCTTGTCGTCATCCTCCGCCCGCCGGATAAACTTGTACTCCCACCGCGGCTCCCCCTCCACATAAAGAATCCGCCGCTTCTCATCGCTCACCGTCACCGGCCGCGTCACCGCATTGTTCTTGACGTTCTCCTCCCCAGCCAACGGCATCAATCCAAACTCAAAGCTCTTCGCCCCCGCCGACCCTGCATGAAAGAACAGCGTCTCCGTCTGCATCGCCCCATCCGGCGCCAGCGTCACCTCGCGCGACAGCATCGGCTTGCCCGCATCCCGCACCACCAGCGTCGCCTTGCCCCCCGCATACCCACGCTGATGAAACCGCACCGTCGCCACCATCCGCGAATCGGCCATCGCCCGCGAAGCCACACTCACATCGTCCACTTCGACATCGTGCGCCGCCCGCTCCTTCCCGAACCCCACCGTATGCACCGGCCACCTTCGGTTCCGCAGCGCATTCATCGTCTCGCGTCCAACTCCCCCCTCCGAGTTCTCCGCCCCATCCGTCAGCAACACCACTGCCCCCACCGGCAGATCCGACGTCTCCGCCGCCAACTGCTTCAACCCATCGCTGATGTGCGTGGCCGCTCCATCCGCCCGAATCTCACCCAGATCCTTCGCCTGCATCGCCTTCGCATCCAGCCGGTACACCCGCGTCTGAAACCGCTTCTGCAGTCCCGCCAACACCCCATCCTGCAACGCCTTCACCGCCGACGCCTCGCGCGTCTGCCTCCCATCGCCTCCACTATCCGCAATCCCCATGCTCCGCGAATCGTCCACCAACACCGCAATGATGTTTTGCTGCGAGCTCAACTCCGCCACCGTCATCGCCGGCTCCCACAGCAACAGCAGCACCAGCGCAATCAGCACCGACTCCAGCCCCCACACCACTCCCCCGCGCCAACCCCGCAGCTTAGGAGCAGCCTCAGCTCGCCGCGACCACATCAACCACCCCAGCCCACCCGCCGACAACACCGCCAGCAGCACCAGCACCCACCCCGGCCACCGCCCCAGCAGGACGAATCGGCCCTTCATAAAGCTCGCCAATGGGTACTTGAAGAAAAATTCAAACATGCCTGGAGGCCGCACAATCTGGTCGTGCCATATTTGTGATCTACGAAGTTACATGCTCAATGCCAGCCTCAATGCGTCATCCCATACACCACATAGTTCAACCCCTCACGAAACGCCATCGATGCAAACGTCTCCGGATAGTCCGGATCATCCGCCCACTCCCAGGCATCGCCCAGATGCATGTTGTAACAGATCGCCACGATGATCCGTCCCTTGTCATCCCGGATCGCCCTCCACTTCGGCACATAGCCGTCCTTCTCATACGTCCGCCCCGTCCGGATATACTGCTCCCCCGGCACCTGGAAACGGTCGTCCAGGTCGTACAGCACATGGAAGATCTCGTCCTTATTCGTCAGATCCTCCACCGGTCTATCCGGAAACACCATCCGCATCCCATTCATGAAGTTCTCCCAGTCCACCGACCCATGGAAGTCGTCCACCATCAGAAACCCGCCCTTCAGCAGGTACTCCCGCAGCCGCTTCGCCTCTTCCTCATTGAACGACCACATCTGCACCTGCACCGCATACACCCACGGATAGTTGAAGATGTCATCCGAGTCCAGGTTCACCACCTGCTCGATCGGCCTGCCCTGCACCCGCGTCAACCGGTTCAGTGCAATTAGAAACTGCCGGTCAGCCTTCGGATAGTCCCGCGACCAGCTTCCCCCGCGTCCATACCCGAACCGCCCATACCCACCCCACCCGTAGCTCGACATATTCGACGTGTAACTCAGCCGCGACCACGCAAACTCCGCCTTCTCGCTGGTCTGCTCCGGCTGATACCCCCAGTCCGCCGTCCGCTGGTAGGCGTACACCAGCGTGCAGAACATCAGAACCACCGCCGCCACCGATATCCCCTGCAGAACCTTCATGGGCAGCAATCTCCCCATTCCATTCCCGAGCATCGAGCCTGACGAAATACTATCCGGTTCTCGAACCGCTGGCTCATGCCAGAGATCTCCCTACCGTGGGTGCCTGATAGACGCACCCCACACCCCACTTGTTGCAACCGCCTCGCCAAATCCCTTCCATCCCACTCAAAAGAATCACCCTCCCTTCTCCGGATCGACTCACTCCCTTCTGCCCCGCCTTGCCACCCGCACCTCCACATGAGACGATTTGCTCCAAGTAAGCCCGCAGGAGCGAACCCCTTGCAGCGAAGGCACTTCATTCAACTCGGCAGCCTAGCTCTCGCCCAGACCGCAGCCGCACGCCTCGCCGCCTCTCAGATGCCCGGTATGGCCGCCGCACAACCCCAGGCCCCTCCCGCCACCAAAGCCGACATCACCCTCCGCATCGAGCCCGTCACCGTTGAGCTCTCCCCCGACCGCATCCTCTCCACCATCGGCTACAACGGTACTTCTCCCGGCCCCATCCTCCGCATGAAGGAAGGCAAGCCTATCTCCGTCGACGTCATCAACGACACCGACACCCCCGAGCTAGTCCACTGGCACGGCCTCCTCATCCCCTCCGACGTCGACGGCGTCGAAGAAGAGGGCACCCCCTTCGTTCCGCCTCGCGGACGCCGCCGCTACAGCTTCACCCCCAAACCCTTCGGCTCCCGCTGGTACCACTCCCACGCCATGGCCTTCGCCGACCTCCACAAAGGCGCCTACACCGGCCAATTCGGCTTCATCTACATCGACCCCGCCGCCGATCCCGGCCGCTACGATCAGGAGCACTTCCTCGCCCTCCGCGACTGGGAGCCCTTCTTCACTTCCAGCATGGTGGACGACGACGACGACACCCGTCACGGCCCTCAGCCCGAGAAGCCTGCAGTCCTCAACACCGACCCCAACGGCCTCGAAGTCGGCTCCATGACCTACTCCATCAACGACAAGTCCCTCGGAGCCGGCGAACCCCTCCGCGTCAAGGCCGGCCAGCGCGTCCTCCTGCACCTCCTCAACGCCAGCGCCATCGAGAACCGCCGCATCGCCCTCACCGGCCACAAGTTCCTCATCCTCGCCCTCGACGGCAACCCCGTTCCCACCCCCCAGGCCGTCGAAGCCATCCTCCTCGGCGCGGGCGAGCGCGTCGACGCCATCGTCGAGATGAACAACCCCGGCATCTGGATCATGGGAGCCACCAACGAGAAGGTCCGCAGCTTCGGCCTCGGCCTCATCGTCGAGTACGAAAACCAGCACACCCAGCCCAAATGGGTCGATCCCAGCAAAGACCCCTGGGACTACACCATCTTCGGAGCCCAGGGCGCCACCCCGCCCAGCCGCACCCCCGACCACACCTTCGATATGGCCTTCGAAAAGATCCCGGCCGGCGCCAACAAGTTCAACACCTTCCTCGTCAACGGAAAACCCTACCCCCGCGAGAACGAGTTCGTCCTCAAACAAGGCGCTCGCTACCGCCTCATCATGCGTAACCGCACCGACGACGCCCACCCCCTCCACCTCCATCGCCACCAACTGGAACTGGTCGACATGAACGGTGTAAAGACCTCCGGCATCATCAAGGACACAGTCGTCGTCCCTTTCTTCGGCCGCGCCACCGTAGACTTCACCGCCGACCAGCCCGGCCTCTCCCTCTTCCACTGCCACATCCAGCAGCACATGGACTACGGCTTCAAAGCCCTCTTCCGCTACGCCTGAAGCGAACACCGCCAGACGAATACGGCGAGCATCATGCCTGAGAAAGCATCCTTGTCCTCCGCACCTCATCAAACAGCAACGAACCAACAGACCTTCGGAGGAAGAGTATGAATATCAGAGAAAATTTGCGCAATGGCCCCCTGGGCTTCGGTGCAGCACCCCTTGGAAACATGTTCCGCAATATCCCTGAAGAGGAAGCCGCTGCAACCGTCGAGGCCGCCTGGCAACAAGGCACTCGTTACTTCGACACCGCCCCCTTCTACGGCGCGGGCCTCTCCGAGATACGCCTGGGCAAAGCCCTCGCCAAACACAAACGCGAAGAGTACACCCTCAGCACCAAGGTCGGCCGCGTCGTCCTCGATGAGCTAGAGACCGGAGACCGCGACTTCGGCGAAAAGGGCGGCCTCTTCGAGTTCGGCAACCCTCACAAGATGGTCAACGACTACACCGAAAAAGGTACCCTGCAATCCTTCGAAGATAGCCTCAAACGCCTGGGCGTCGATCACGTCGACTTCGTATGGATCCACGACCTCGCACAGGACTTCTACGGGGACGAATGGCTCGGAGTCTTCGAGATCGCCCGCAAAGGTGCATTCCCTGCGCTGACCCGCCTGCGTGAGCAAGGCGTCATCAAAGCCTGGGGCCTCGGCGTGAACCGCGTCGAGCCCTGCGAACTCACCCTAGGCCTGGACAACGCCCATCCCGACGCATTCCTCCTCGCGGGCCGCTACACTCTGCTCGATCACGAACTCGCGCTACAGCGCCTGATGCCGCAAGCCGCGGCCCAGAAGGTCGATATCGTCGTCGGCGGCCCCTATAGCTCCGGCGTCCTGGCCGGCGGCGCCAACTTCGAATACAAGCAGGCCTCCCCGGAGATCGTCGCCAAAGTCGAGCGCATCAAGGCAATCGCGGAACGTCATCAAGTCCCCATCAAGGCCGCCGCGCTACAATTCTCACTCGCCCATCCTGCCTCCGCTGCCGTCATCCCCGGAGCGAGCCGCCCCGAACGTATCATCGAAGATCACGCAGCCCTGAAAGCCACTATCCCCGATGACTTCTGGCACGAACTCCGCAAGCAGGGACTCGTTGCCGCGAACGCACCACTACCGATCGACCGAAAGTAAGGAGACTCCTCATGGCACAAGCATCCGCAAAGATAGACATTCCCGCCTCCCCCGATCAGGTCTGGCAACGGGTCGGCGGATTCAACTCGCTGCCCGACTGGTTACCCGCCATCCCCAAAAGCGAGTTGCGCGAAGGTGGCCGCGTCCGGCACCTCGCAGACTCCGACGGCAAACCTATCGTCGAGCGTCTCGAAACGTTCGACAACGCTGCGCGCAGCTATAGCTACTCCATCGTCGAAGGCCCCTTCCCGGTCACCGGCTACCTCTCCACCCTGAGCGTCTCCGCGAAGGCCGATGGAAAAGAATCTCAGGTGGAGTGGTCGGGCAAGTTCACCCCCAACGGCGTAAGCGAAGAAGAAGCCACGAAACTCTTCCAGGGGATGTACGAAGGCGGTCTTAACGCCCTCGCTGCCGGATTCGTGACCGCTAAAAAGTAGTCCTATCAGTTCAGTAGAGGCACGGGGCGCCATCATGGCGCCCCGTTTTGCGTCCGCCACTCCCGCTTATTTCGGAGTACTCCGGAATAAAGGAACCGTAAACGTGTCTACATAAGTGCACGTATCTATGCGTTCGCGTCGCGTTCGTGTCGCAAAAATTGTAACCAAGGAATTAGCAGATTGTCTTTTATCGCCGCGAAGATGAGTATCCGGCAGAAAAGACAGAACCCGTCCCGAACCGCAAAACAGGTTCATGCTGAGCCTCACACTCCATAGGAACAGAGCAGCCCTCCCCATCTTCTCGCACAAGATCGTCGTAGTTACTTCAAATAAAGAAAGGTGTCTCTATGCCCACTCGAACTGAAACAGCTATCACCGAGGAGCTGACAGATCTTCAAATTTCCTTCGTGGACTCCGCTCACAAGGACTACGACCAGGCACGCGCCCTTTGGAACGGCCGATTCGACCGCAAGCCTGCCATCGTCGCATATCCCGGAAGCGCCGAACAAATTGTAGAGCTCATACGCATCGCCAGGACCGAGGGCCTGTCGCTCGCGGTCCGCAGCGCCGGCCACGACGCCATGGGCGCAAGCGCATGCAACGAAGGAATTGTGATCGACTTAACCCGCATGAAGTCGATCTCGGTCGACACCGCCAACCGCATCGGCACCGCTCAGGCAGGCGTCACCATCGGAGAGTTCATCGAGGCGATTCAAGAGAAGAACCTCATCGTCACCTTCGGCTCACACGGAACGGTCGGAATCGCCGGCTACACGCTCGGCGGCGGCATCGGCATCCTGATGAACCGCTATGGCCTTCTCTCGGACAATCTGCTCTCCGCCGAAATTGTCACCGCCGACGGCACAATTATGCAAGTCTCTGCAAAAGAGAACCCCGACCTCTTCTGGGCCATCCGCGGTGGCGGCGGCAACTTCGGCATCGTTACCTCCTTCACCTATCAGCTTCATCCCGTGGAGCCGACGCTCGCCGGCATCGTCATGCACCCCGTCTCCCAGGCGAAAGAGGCTCTCCTCTTCTATCGCGAATTCACTCGCAACCTGCCCGACGCGATCTCCGTCTTTGCGGTCATCATGGGCGCGCCCGATGGCACTCCCATCTTCGCCTTCTTCGCCTCCCACATCGGTCCCTTGGACGAAGGCGAGCGCCTCCTCGCTCCTCTACGCGCCTTCGGCACCCCCATCATGGACTTGATCGCTCCAGTGCCTCCCGGCGCCATCCTTGCGCTTACGTCCGACCGCGATCCCGCCGGACATAACTACGCCTTCGATACCCGCGCGCTCGCGGAACTAAGCGACGAAGCCATTGCCGAGGTCGTCAAATACGGCAACGAGCGCACCTCGCCGGATAGTGCCGTCGTAGTCTACGAGATTCATGGCGCAGCCAGAAGGCCCGATCAGAACCACTCCGCCGTGCCCCTCCGCCACGTTCCCTACGTCATCGGAATGTACTCTGGCTGGCACTCCGAAGACGAAACACCACACCTAGCCTGGATGCAAGCCTTCAAAGAGGCCCTCGATCCAATCTCCGTCGGACCCGGCCCCATCACCCTCTCCGGCCTCGATAGCGCATCCGTTGGCGCGGCATACCGCCACCAGTACAAACGCCTGCAGCAGATCAAAGCAAAATACGATCCAGAGAATATCTTCTGCAACAACCGCAACATCACCCCGCAGTCGTAATCCTGGTTCACCTGAAACTCCGCCCGCGCAGCATCCCTGCAAAGGCGAAGTTCAAGCGGCGCAGCTCTTCCCCTCCCCAGGGAGCCCACAAACGGCGTGGAGTAACACACCTCCACGCCGGCCCTTCTTAGCGATCTCTGGATAAGTTGAAGTTAAGATTAAGCCGCGCCAGACAATTGCCCCAGTTGCGTTCGATCCCGATCGTCTCCAGTTCCATCCCATCCTTCGCATAAACTTCAGCGGCCCCGCACAGCGTTATTGTCCCTCCGAAGTTCACCCTTTCCTTACATTGGGCACCGAGAGAACAGAACCCCAGCTTGTGGAAAAGCTTGTCAAGCCCCAAAACCGCCTAACCATTGAATCAGCCTCACTTAGCATGTGGCACTTTTCCCCTTCCAACTCGGTACAATTAAAGAAGGAATCAAAAATATGGACTAAGTGTCCACGGTCTTTCCAAAAGCAAGGAAACCGCCCGTTCTTTGTCTTCGTGCCCATGCTTACAGGGAGAGGACTGCCCGTAGTCACGCTGGCTCTCATATTTGGACGCAAACCGCGTCGAATCAGGATTTTGGCTGCCCTACCCTTCTGCAACGCAATAGCAATAAACGGGTTAGCGCCCGGCAAGGGGGGTGGGGTAGGCGAAGAGCGGCCAACCGCTTTCCACCCCAAAATCAAAGCTGCTAAACTTCCAGCCATGCCATGCTCCGCCGGCCGTGAACTCAAGCAGATGCTCGTCAACGCGACCAATGAAATGGCCGCCGCTACCGAAGCCCTGGGCGATACCTCAGTTGCTCAGGCTCAGCGCGAGCGCCGCATCGAGAACGCCAGAAAGAACCAAACCTGGACCTCGACCACACTGCTCGAGCATCTCGAACGCTGCAGCGCCTGTCGCGAACGGGAGAGCGCCCTCCGCCCCGCATACAAAGGCTAGATGCGGCCCATAGGCTCCAGGCCTAAGCCGTAATCGGATCCTCCTGGTGCAAGGTCAGATGAAATGTGTGTTCGCCGAACCGATAAGTTCGCACCAGCCGCACCGAAGGCGTACTCATATGCACCCTGTAATCCCGGCCTGAGATAACCGTCGGAGGCGACAGCGAACACTCCGCCGAAAACGACGGCAGCCGATTCTTCCAGCCGCCCGCGAGCATGTTGCACAGCTCGCCCAACGCGTCACTGATCGAATCCTCCTCCTCGGCGCTCGCGTCGCCGATCATAGCCACGCATATGTCCTTCGCGGCCAGGAAGTCCACCCGTACCTCGCACGATCCACGCATCGATCCCGAGAACCCGACGATCGCCGTCCTCTCGTTCATCTCTCCCGGATTCGCCGTAGGCACTGCAGCCGGAATCGACTCCACATCGAACCCCAGCATCATGCTGAAGACTTCGGCGACCGTATCATCGACGCGTTCCATATTTTTAGCGGAAAGAAAATCCTCCGCACTAAGAGACTTCAAAGCAACCATTGACTCAGACATCGGCTCTTCTCCTCGCATGTATCAAACTCGTCGCAGCTATCCATCTTTCCTTGCACATCTTCGAAGCCAGCTCACATGCTGCCGACAGTCTCCGCTAAAACCCTTGGTATATCGCTAAGCGACGCGACCGTATCGATCGCCTCCAACCGCACAGCCTCGCGCGGCATTCCATAGACAACGCAGCTCGCCTCATCCTGCGCGATGGTCGCAGCACCTGCTCGCTTGAGCGCCAGCATTCCCCGAGCGCCATCGGTTCCCATCCCTGTAAGCAACACGCCAACTGCCTGCGAGCCCGCAACCTGAGCAACCGAGGCAAACATCACATCCACCGAAGGCCTCTGGTAGCAAACTGGAGGTCCCTGCTGCAACTCCACCACATACCCACCACCACTCCGTCGCAGCACCAGGTGATATCCACCCGGAGCGATCAACGCCAGTCCGGAGCGAAGCGCGTCCCCATCGACTGCCTCCCTGACCTCCATGCTGCAAATCTTGTTCAAACGATTCGCAAAGGCCAGCGAAAAGCCCGCAGGGATATGCTGTGTGATGACCATACCTGGTATATCGGCGGGAAGTTGCAGAAGAATATCCTGAATCGCAGCAATCCCTCCGGTCGATGCACCAATCGCGATCACAGTCCCAGGAGAGGACACAATACGTCGCGCAGGAACCGGCCTCTCCGCTGGCTGAGCCTTCCTCTCCATCTCCAGTCCGATACGCGGCCTTGCTGCCGCCGCGCCGCGAATCTTCGTTGCGATACTATGCCGCAAATTGGAGACAGAGTAAGGACCAGCGGGTTTTGCGAGCACGTCAACCGCTCCCCAACGCAACGCCTCGAGCGTTGCCGAGCAGGAAGCCTGCCCAAGCGAGCTGATAATGATCGTCGGGATCGGATGATGCCGCATCAACCGCTTCAGGAAGGTAAGTCCGTCCATGCGCGGCATCTCGATATCGAGCGTCAGCACATCCGGCCGCAACGCCAGAATCTTGTCACGC
Organism: Granulicella sp. dw_53; assembly: GCF_018449545.1. Classification (GTDB taxonomy): domain Bacteria; phylum Acidobacteriota; class Terriglobia; order Terriglobales; family Acidobacteriaceae; genus Edaphobacter. Next base: position 239,993 of record NZ_JAAVUR010000009.1, read on the forward strand.
GCGATGTACGGATCGGGAGCCGTGCCGACCACCTCCATGTCGGGCTCCGAGAGAATCGTATCGCTCAGGATCTTCCTCACGATCGCCGAATCATCTACGATTAGCACTTTGATCTTGCGGTTCATCATGTGCATGGACACCCTTCATCGAACATGGCATCTCGTTCACCGCCTCCAGCACCATCTCGAGCGTTAAACAAGTGTGCTGACATCAGTACCGCCCTATCTTGAAGCTGCGCACTAGATTTGGTTTTCGATAGATCGCCGGGGAGACATAATCCAGCCCATGCGAGATCGTATTCAAACTCTCAGAGTGACCGATCAGGAGATACCCCCCCTGCTCCAGATGATCCGTCAGCCGGGCAACTAAATTTTGCTGAGTAGGTTTATCAAAATAGATCATGACGTTGCGGCAGAAGATCACCGAACAGCGGTAGTTCTCGGGCAACTGCCCCATCAGGTTTAAATACTCAAACTCGACCATCGAGCGAATGGCACTCTTGATTCGGTAAGACTGAGCTGAAGCGTTGTGTCCCTTCAGCAGATATCGCTGTAGCAGCGGAACCGGCAAACCTTCAAACCGCTCAGCCGGGTAGACACCGCGTCGCGCTCTTTCAAGCACACGCAAGGAGATGTCCGTTCCCAGAATCCGGACGCGTTCCGCAGCCTCCATCCCATACTCTTCCATCAAAGAGATAGCAATGGAATATGGCTCCTCGCCACTCGAGCATCCCGCACTCCAGATGTGAATTGGAGGTCTGGCCCGCAGGGCAGGAAAGATATCCTTACAGAGGAAATCGAAATGGGAGGGTTCGCGAAAAAAACTGGTGTGATTGGTGGTGAGATGATCCACCATGCTCGCCAGAGCCACGCCAGTACGGTCTGCCCTCACGTACTCCAGATAAACCTGAAAGGAACTTAGTCTCAGTTCGCGAAGCGTCTTCCCCAGGCGCACCGCGATAAAACTCTGTTTGCCCTCGCGCAGATCAAGACCACAATGCTCATAAACAAGCTTGCTGATCTTGCCGTACTCGTCCGAATGTAGCTTCGGGATAGAGTCGCCGAGGATGAGAGCCGAACCAGGCATCAAGCCCTCGCCTTATAAAGGCCTTCCACATCGAGGATGAGACCCACGCGCCCATCGCCAAGAATGGCGCACCCCGCGACACCGGCGATGTTCTGAAAACTTCGGCCCAGGCTCTTGATTACAACCTCCTGCTTGCCCACAAGATCGTCCACGAATAAGCAGAAGTGCTTCCCTTGGCTCTCAGCCACAATGAGGACTCCCTCATCGAGACGGTCCGTCCGCGCCTCCATCCGAAACAGCCGATGCAGCCGAACGACCGGCATGAGGCCGCCTCGCACCATCACCATCTCACCGGTTCCCTGCACCGTCGAAAGCATCTCCGCCGTCGGACGAAACATCTCTCTCACCGAGAAGATAGGTACGATGTAGCGTTGCATCCCCACCACGACCACCAGTCCCTCGATGATGGCAAGAGTAAGTGGAAGCTTCAAATAGAAGGTCGTTCCTTCGCCCTGCTTCGATTGGATGTCGATGCGCCCGCGCAGCTTTTGCACATGCTTGCGCACCACATCCATTCCGACGCCTCGTCCTGAAATATCTGTGATCTTCTCCGCAGTAGAAAAACCGGGCTCGAAGATAAGCAGGAAGATCTCATTGTCGCTAAGCTGCGCGCCACTTTGGATGAGGCCGTTCTGCTGTGCCTTGGCAAGGATCTTCTCGCGATTCAAGCCGCGGCCATCGTCCGAGATAGCAATGACGATCTGACCCGATTGGTGGTACGCAGAGATCCGAATGCGAGCCGTAGGATCCTTGCCAAGAGCGATGCGCTCCTCGGGAGGTTCGATCCCATGATCGATAGAGTTACGAACCATATGGAGCAAAGGATCGGAGAGCTCCTCCGCGATGGTCTTGTCGAGTTCAGTATCCTCGCCGCTGGTCTCAAGCACGATCTGCTTGCCGGCTCTGCGAGAGAGATCGCGAATCAGCCGAGCAGTCTTGGAAAACTGCGCACCGATGGGGACCATGCGCATTCCAGTTGTAACCTTCTGAACATCGGCGGTAATACGGGCCAGTTGCATCAGGTCGCTCAGTAGCCGCGGATCGGTGACAGAGGCGAGGGCGGGGCTATGACCAATCAAAGTCTGTGCAATGACCATCTCGCCAACCATATCCATCAACTGATCGAGCTTGGCGGTATCGATGCGCAAGGATGAAGCATCGACGGCCCTGGAGGTATCGCTGGCACGTCTGGCGACCGTGCGGGTAGAGCCCTCCATAGGTTGGACCTCGTCAAAGGCCCCAGGTGGAACAAGTTCAGGGGAAAGTGCTGGCTTAGGAACCGAGAGGGCTGAAGCAGACGGATCGAGTTCACTCTCCTCCGCTGGAGCATGTACGGTCTCTCCCTCCGCGACATCGCGAATCCGCTGCAACAATGCCTCATTCACGTTGCTTGGCTCAAACGCCCGCCCCGCCATCCGTTGCTCGATACCTGTAAGCTCGTGCCGTACGACATCGGTACTCTCCAGCACCACATCCACGACCAGGGGAGTCACCACAAGCTGTGCTGTCCGAGCCCGGTCCAATAATGTCTCCACCTCATGCGCCAGCGCTTGAATCGCAGTGAATTCAAGAAATCCCGCCAACCCTTTGATGGTGTGAAATGCGCGGAAGACAGCATTCAGGGTCTCTGCAGCGGAGTTGTCCCGCTCGAGCTCAAGCATCTGGCTCTCGATGTGACTTAGATGTTCGCGCGACTCTGTGATGAACTCAAGGACGAGATCCTCGTCGACAGCAAGCGAATCAAATCCGGCTTCTGCGACCTCGCTCTCATCGATCGATCCTGCAGAATCTCGCTGCGCATCGGCAGCTTCGTTGGCATCCCGCTCAATCATCTCTCTTAATTCCATCAAACCTGAGTTAAACGATTCCGTCAGCTCCGGGACAGAGGCTTCCGCAGAAGCAGTCGTACGCTCATAGAGCAGCCGCGCCGCCATCGCTATCTGATTACTTCCACGTTCTGCGGCGGTCTCGCTAAGCCGTTGCAGTCCGGTCGAAATATCGGCACCTACACCATCGAGGATCAAGCGTGTAGATAGATCATCGAGCTGATCCATCAAACTAGTCAGCTCGGCATTTTCGGATGGTGCAGACATAGAGCCTCTTCAGGGGAACTCAGGTTCAGAAACTCTCAGCGCCGCTCGCCAAAGCGATGACAGCAGTTCTCGCCAATGCGCTTTTAGCTATGGCGATTTCGCCGAACTTCAACGCTGGCCATCATCGACTGCAAAATCGTTCGACGATGCGCATCTCATAGGACTAGAACTCTTTGAAGTCATCGTCCATAGGAAGTTCGCCGCCCACAGCCGCCAATGGAATGCTTGGTACGGCTCCTACCTTCTTCAGAGCTGGAAACGCAACAGCAGATCTGAAGCGCGTGACAGCCGCTGCAGGACGAACCCCGGGCTTCGCCCTTAAGGCGGAAGTCGCCTTGGAGACGAGCTGACGGGGACGAACCCTCATCGAACTTCTCATAAGACTTTCGTCGCCATCCACCATCATCGTCAGCCGCTCGACCACCTCCTGCATGGTCTTGGCCTGGGCGCTCAGTTCATGAGCCGCACCCGCGCTCTGCTCCGCGCCGGCGGCCGAGCTTTGCGTCACTTGCTCAATCTGCGAGATGGAGCGTGCAATGTGGTCGATGCCACGAGCCTGCTCGACACTGGCAAGATTGATCTCGTCGATAAGGATCTTCATCTTCGCAGACTCCGAGGTGATCGATCGGATCGCCCCTGCAACCTGATCCACCTTCGCTTTGCCTCCATCGGATTTGCCAATCGAATCCTCGATCAGCATCGACGTATCCCTGGCCGCCTGCGCACAACGTTGAGCGAGGTTGCGCACCTCATCGGCGACTACTGCGAATCCCATGCCCGCATCGCCCGCTCGCGCAGCCTCAACAGCAGCGTTCAGCGCCAGAATATTGGTCTGGAAGGCTATCTCATCGATGACCTTGATAATCTTCGAGATCTTCTGGCTAGAGCTTGCAATGTCGTCCATTGCCACCACCATCTGCTGCAAAGACTCGTTCGTCTGCTCGAATCGTGCTTGCGACGCGGTCACGATATCCGCGGTCGTGCGAGAGTTTTCAGTATTACGTTGCGCCATGGAGTTAATCTCAGAGCTCACAGCCGAAGTCTCTTCAATGGTCGCCGCTTGCTCGGAAGATCCCTGCGCCATACTCTGGCTGGAACCCTCCACCTGCGACGCCGCGCTAGCGATCTGAGCCGCCGTATCGCTCAACTCCAGAACAGCTTGTCGCAACATGCGGTTGATTCCGCGAGTCGTCATCATCGCGAAGACTAATCCGGCGACAGTAAAAGCGAGAAAGATTACCACCTCGCTCCAGAAGAAATAACTCGCCGAGGCATTGACCTCGGCGCTGTTATTCGCCTGCGCGCGAACGTCCATGAATCCATAGATAGCGACCGCAGCCTGAATCGCGCAGGCGGCAATCAAAACGCCAGAGGTAATAATGATCTTTTTGCTGATGGTCATGCTGGATCTCATGAAGCACTCCGTTCGGTTCAAGTCAGGGTTGGAGGATTGCGACAGGTCGCGGCAGGCGCACGCTACTGGAGCAGGTCGGTCAGGCCGTGAAGTTCCTGCGAACTGAGCACCTGATCGATGTCCAGCAGAATCTTGACCTTGTCTTTGATCTTCGCCATTCCCTTCAGATAAGGGGTGACTACACCTGGTCCGAAGTCCGGGGTATCCTCGATGTCTGCCTGTGTCAGTGTCAGCACCTCCGCCACACCATCGACGATGATGCCGATCATCAACTCCTCTTCCGCCTGGTGCGTCCGTACGACGATGATGCAGGTACGCCCCGTATACTCCTCCGGCGGCAGTCCAAACTTCAGACGCAGGTCCACTACAGGAATCACCTTCCCACGAAGGTTGATGACGCCTTTAACGTAGGGCGGAGTCTGCGGAATGGTAGTAATGTCCTGCAGACCCATAATCTCCCGCACCTTTAAAACCTCGATACCGAACTCTTCGGGTCCTAAGTGGAAGATAAGATATTTACCGGCGCGATCATCAACATCCGGCGGCGCAACCGGTTGCGACACTTGTGGAAGCGTGGTCGTTTGCATGTTGTCTTTTCATCCTCGGCCTCCCTCCCTCAAGCTGGAGATCTGGGCACATATTGCCTTTATCGTCTGCGGAAGAGCAGACATAAGGAGATGGATGAAAAATGTTTCACACGCCCGGCCTCAGATCCTGGTCAATGCGGTAATCAACTCCTCAAACTCCGGCCATCGGGCGCAAAGCTCCACTCTCTCGCCTCCCTCGTAGTCCTCGAACTCGAAACCCGGGGTAAGCGTGCATCCCAACAGCGCCCAGCTTCCTCCCGCCAACAGCCGCGATCCCTGCCAGACCCCACGCCTCACGATCACCTGCGGCCTCTCCCCTGCCGTCAGATCACTCCCGATCACGACGACCTTCCCGCCGTTCTCTTCATCCAACTGCAGCATCTCTACAGCATCCCCCATGTAGAAGTGGTAGATCTCATCCGCCTTCAACCTGTGCATCTCGCTGAACGTCCCCGGCTCCAGCAGGTAGTAGATCGCCGTCCCTACACGGCGAGGCGCTGTATAACGCCCATCCGAAAAACTCGCGGCCGGGATCGTCTCCTCAGATTGATAGGTCCGCACAAACCACCCACCCTCCACCGGATGGGGCTGCAACCCCAACATCTTCTTTACATCCTCTACTGTCATTCGCTTCCTCTCACGCTATGCTGGATAAGACATCGTCCTCTACCGTCCTCTCCATTCCATCACTTCATCTCCAAACGGCAAACAGGAAACCACAGCCCATGCGTACCCGTCTCGAACATCTCGAACGATACTTCCATTTCGCTGAACTCCACACCAACTGGAGAACCGAAATCCTCGCCGGTATCACCACCTTTATCACGATGGCGTACATCATCTTCGTGAACCCGGCCATTCTCAGCCAAACCGGCATGCCCGTCGGTGCAGTCACTGCCGCAACCTGCCTCTGTGCGGCCTTCGGCAGCATCCTCATGGGAACCGTTGCGAACTATCCCCTCGCGCTCGCGCCCGGCATGGGCCTCAACGCCTACTTCACTTATACCGTCGTCAAAGGGATGGGCGTGCCCTGGCAGACCGCCCTGGGAGCCGTCTTCGTCTCCGGAGTCATCTTCCTGGCCCTCACCTACGCCGGCATCCGCCAGCGTCTGGTCGCCGCCATCCCCCATCAACTCCACGCCGCAGTCGGCGGAGGCATCGGCCTCTTCATCGCCTTCGTCGGATTCCGCAACTCCGGCATCATCGTCCCCAACGCCGCTCACATCATCACCCTCGGCAACCTCCGCGCCCCGGAGACCGTGCTCGCCATCTTCGGACTCCTGCTCATCTCTGTTCTGCAGGTCCTCCGCGTCCGTGCCTTCATGCTCATCGGCGTTCTCGGCACCATGCTCGTCGGTCTGCTCTTCCATCAGCTCCACTGGGAGCCCACTCCTTACTCCCTCACCGCCATCCGGGCGACCGCGTTTCACCTTGATCTCCGTGGCGCGCTCCACTACGGCGTCTTCGAGATCATCTTCGTCTTCCTCTTCGTTGATCTCTTCGATAACATTGGAACTCTGGTCGCCGTCACCGAACGCGCCAATCTCATGGCCCCGGATCACTCCATCCCACGCCTCAACCGCATCTTCTTCGCCGACGCCACCGCCACCATCGTCGGTTCGCTCGCCGGTACCAGCACCGTCACCAGCTACATCGAGTCCTCCGCCGGCGTCGAAGCTGGCGGCCGCTCCGGCGTCACGGCCATCGTCACCGGCCTGCTCTTCCTGCTCTCCCTCTTCATCGCTCCACTCATCGGAGCCATCCCGACTTACGCCACCTCCCCAGCACTCATCCTCGTCGGAGCGCTCATGCTTACCGGCCTCGGCAAGATCGAATGGACCGAACCCAACATCGCCATCCCATCTTTTCTTACCCTGGTCATGATCCCTCTAAGCTGGTCCATCGCCGACGGCCTCAGCTTCGGCCTCACTAGCTACGCCCTCATCCAGCTCTTCACCGGCAGAGCCCGCCGTCAGGACTGGATGCTCTACCTCCTCGCCGTGCTCTTCCTCTTCCGCTTCATCTACCTCGCGAAATAGCAGCAGCTCGAAAAGAAGAAGGGGTGGACCGCATAAGCGATGCACCCCCTCTCGTCTCTAACGAACAAACACCAACTATTTTCCTAGAGACGGAACCCTGCGAGTCTCCAGAGACGTCGCACCGGTCGCCCCATCGATTGCAGCCTGATACGTAATGATCGTCTTCAACGTCTCATAGGGAATCTGCGTAAGCGGCAACACATGCCCATTCACTGCAATCGAAGGCGTCTGATCCACACCCACATCCTGAGCAAGCTTGATCGAAGCATCCACCGCATCCTTCGTCGCCTGCGTCACCGCGCAAGTGTCGATGGCCGCCGGATCGAGCCCTGCCTTGGTCACTGCACTCTTCAGCGTTGCATCGCCAGTCTCCGGAGTGAGAGCTGCTTGAGCGTCGTACACCGCTGCCGCGTAAGGGAAGTAAGCATCGTTCTTCTGCTTCTGAACGCAGTATCCATAGGCGGCGGCCTTGAACGCAAAAGGATGGATATCGGTCAACGGAAAGCTCTGATAGACCACCCGCGCATTTGGGAAATCCTTCACCAACTGATCCATCGTGTGCTGCGCCTCCGCGCAGTGCGGGCACTGCAGGTCGGCAAACTCCACCAGCATGAAGTCCTTACCGGCCACGCCACGCGACGCTCCATCAGCGCGCGCCTGCAGCAGCTTCCGCGTCTCGGCAAAGGGAGTCGCGCCAAACGGAACCACCCCGTCGCCCGCCAGCGCATGATTGCCATCCGGCGTCACGAAGAAGGCAGTCGTCTGCACCTTGGCGTTCGGACTCTTGTCCGAGACGAACACCACCACCTTCGCCACGCCCGGCGCCGGAGTAGCCTGGATCGCCTCTACCCGCCAGATGCGATTCGCGTCATATCCCCAAAGCTGTTTCAAAAAGCTATTGACCGTATCTACCGTCGGCGAAGCAGCCGTAAAAAACTTCGGGTTCACCGGCGGAAAAGGATCGGCCTTCGTCGTGGGGTCAAGCGAATTCAAGACCAGGGGTGGAGCAGCCGGAGCTGCAGGCGCCTTCTGCGCCGGGGCAGCTCCCGCAGGAGCCTGTGCCACCGCTGCCACACTCAATACCGAAGCCAATCCTGCCAACATCCAATTCGAAATCTTCAAAGAATCCTTCCTCCTGCCGCCGCTCTGCGCGGGGCGCTGCTATTGAATCGCCGCTAGTAAATCGCTAATGAATCGTCAGACCTGAACCTTAACCGCAATGGGAAAACGCCGTCCCATTCCAAACGACTTCTGCGTTACCTTCAAAACCGGGGCTGCCTGCTGACGCTTATACTCGCTGCGCTCCACTAAGTGTAGAACCTGCCGCACCAGCGAAACATCAACATTCTGCTCCGCTGCAATCTGTTCGGCAGAGCAGTAGCGCTCTACATACGCCTCCAGAATCGGGTCCAGCACGTCATACGGCGGCAGAGAGTCCGTATCCCGCTGCTCTGGCCTCAACTCCGCCGAAGGCGCCTTCTCCAGCGTCGCGCGCGGAATCAGCTCACGCTCACGGTTCGCATAGCGGCTCAACGCATACACCCGCGTCTTCATCACGTCGCCGATCACCGCCAGCGCCCCCACCATATCTCCATATAGTGTGCAGTACCCCACCGACATCTCACTCTTGTTTCCTGTGGTCAACACCAGCGAACCAAACTTGTTCGAGAGTGCCATCAACAGCCCACCCCGTATCCGCGATTGAAGATTCTCCTCCGCCAAACCGAACGGCGTACCCGCAAACAACGGCTCCAGCACATTCTGGTACTGCGCGAACACATCGTGGATCGGAAGCAGCTCAAACCGCACCCCAAGGTTCTTTGCCAGCAATCTCGCGTCGTCGATCGAGCCTAGCGAAGAGTACTCACTCGGCATACCGATACCGAGTACATTTTCGGCCCCTAACGCCTCTACTGCAATCGCCGCCACCAACGCAGAATCGATTCCTCCGCTCAGTCCAACCAGCGCCTTGCTGAAGCCACACTTGCGCACATAGTCGCGTGTGCCTAGAACCAGCGCGTCCCACATCGCCGCAACCTCGTCCGCAGCCTCGGCTCTCACATCGGAAGCGTCGTTCCCTTCCGTATCGAACAGCACCAGGTCCTCAGCAAATCCAGCAGCACGGGCTAACAACTCCCCATCCGGACCAATAGCCAGCGAAGATCCATCGAAGACCAAGCTATCGTTCCCGCCTACCTGATTCACCATCGCGACAAAAGCCTTGTGTCGTGTGGCAATCGCGGCGAGCATCTTCTCCCTCACCGTCGGCTTATCCCGCCAGAACGGCGAGGCCGAAATATTCAGGATGATCCGCGGTGCAGCCGTTAGATCCGAAGCCTCTTCATCCCACTGCCGCATCAACTCATCGACCGGGTCCACCGGATACATCTGCCGCGGCCAGAAGCCCTTGTCATTCCAGGCATCCTCACAGATCGTAATCGCCAGCGGCTGCCCATCGATCAGTGTCAGAGCTTGGCTCGCAGCCGGCTCAAAATATCGCTGTTCGTCAAACACGTCGTAGAACGGCAGTAGCATCTTTTGTTGCACAAAACTGATCTTGCCCTCGGTCAGCAGCGCGGCCACGTTCCGTACCTGCTTTCCGACCTCAGCCGCCGTCTGCATTACCGTGCCACAGAGCACGGCAGGCCGTTCAGACTTCGCAGTCCAAGCCGCAATCTCTTTCACTGCGGCTTCAGCACGCGCAACAAAGTCCTTCTTCTCCAGAAGATCGGCCGGCGGGTACCCGCACACCGACAGCTCCGGAAATACGACAAGTCCCGCCCCAAGCTCCGCCGCACGCGCAGCATACTCCAGAATTTTGCTGGTATTGCCGGTGAAGTCTCCCACCGTAGGATTAATCTGCGCCAGTGCTATCTTCACCCGTTAAGTCTAACCTTTAGTCGGTCCAAACGCTCGGCTAAGCCAACTTAACTCCCCGTCCCGCTAAACACCACACCGACCGTCCGCACCAGAATCTTCAGGTCAAGCCACAGCGTCCAGTTCTCGACATAAGCCGTATCCAGCGAAATATAACTATCGAAAGACGGATCCTGCCTCGCTTCAACCTGCCACAGCCCAGTAATGCCGGGCAGAACATCCAGGCGGCGCAGATGCGCCAGATCGTACTGCTGAACCTCCGCGGCCATAGGCGGACGCGGTCCCACAAGACTCATATCGCCACGCAACACGTTGTAAAACTGCGGGAGTTCGTCGAGAGAATACTTTCGCAGGATCCTACCGATCGTCGTCACACGCGGATCCTTCTCGATCTTGAACAAAACCCCATCGCGCTCGTTCATATGCGCCAGGTCCGCCTTCAGCTTGTCAGCATCCGGAACCATCGTGCGGAACTTGTAGCAGGAGAAGGTTCTTCCCTTTCGCCCGATACGTTGCGCCTTGTAGAAGATCGGCCCCTGCGAACCCATCCTCACCGAAATCGCGATCAATAGCATCGCCGGAAAAGTGACTAGCAATGCCAGTGACGCTAAAGAAATATCCAGAATGCGCTTCAGCAAAAATGCGCCGATCGGAAAATCACGGCGATGCAAAGGAATTGTTGGGAACTGGCCGATGTATTCAATCGGAGCATTCCAAGCCAGCCCATCGTAGAGATCCGGAACCACACGGACATCGATCCCAGCTCCACGCGCCTCTTCCACAAGCCCGATCACCAGCCTCTTATCCGCAGGAACCGAGATGAAGATCTCGTCCACGAATAAGGAGCGAGCCAGCGAAAGGCAATTGCGTACATCTCCGATCACATCGACATCGCCCGACTCTGCCTCACGCTCGGTCAGCGCCACAAACCCCTTGAAGCGGAATCCCAGATGCTGCAGCGAATCCAAATGATTTCTCAAAGCATGAGCGACTCGTCCCGCTCCGATGATCAGGACATTCTTCGTCTCAATCCCTGCGCGGAAGCGGCTATAAACCATATGCCGCCATATCGCGCGGCGCACACAAATCAATGCAGCCGTCATGAAGGCCAGGAGCCCTACAACCACCCGCGACACAGCCACCCCGCGCAGTAGATAGAGGGTCCCGCATAAAATCAGACCGGCAAGCAGCGTCGCCTGAACTGTCATTCGCTGTTCATGCAAACCGTTGCGATTCTGGATCGGCCCATACAAACCATACGACCGCATGAAAAAAATCAGACAGGCTGCAAACCAACCGAGATAAAACAACAGCGCTCGAGGCGCGGAGTTGAAGAGATCCGGCAGGATCGCAATCGTCGGTAGATCCTTTGGCATCACCACACGAAAGCGAAGTGCCAGCACAACTGCGAGCATTACCGTCAGCAGATCGAGCGAGGCCCAGGCAATACTTGTTACCGATGGCCTTCCGAAGAGGCCAAACCCTTGGGAACGCTTGCGATCTCCTTCCGACCGCCTTCTTCCTGAGATGATGACTTGTTGCAAATAATCAGGTGTAGCCACAGAGTACGCCTCTCTAAAAAATCCTGGATTCGGCTTCACTCCCATTGGCTGTTCAGATGCTCAGAACCGTCTCCGTAGCACACTGCCAGCCTAAAAAACTTCAAGCGTTACTAAGATGCATTTCTTTGCTTTGACCTTCACATATCAAAGACAAATTGGATTTAGAAAAATTCACTCATTTAGCAAATATCTAGATCAGGATACTGCCTCGGTGCCAGAGGAGGCAACATTCATTCCCATTCCGGAACGACCCCAACGCATTCTTCATGCATTTACATTGCCTTTATAACGCGAAAGTGTTATAAGGGCTTCACTCCCCTCACCCAGGAAGAACTAACTCATCGAGCGTGAGAAACTCCTGCAGCACCGGATCGTCGCTCCGCTCCATCTCCTCCATCGTTCCAAAGAAACGAGCCTCGCCCTGATGCAAAAAGACCACCCGGTCTGCGAGCTTCTTTGCGAACTGCATGTCGTGCGTAACCACGATACTCGTCAAATGCAATTGCTGCTTTAGCCGCTCAATCAAATTCCCTAGAAGATGCGCCATCATGGGGTCGACCATCGTCGTAGGCTCGTCATACAACACCGCCTCCGGCTGCGACGCCAGCGCCCGCGCAATCGCCACGGAACGCTTCATCCCCGTCGAAAGGTCCGAAGGCAGCAAGTCCTCCATCCCTGCAACTCCCACCATCTCCAGAAGGCCCTTCACCACCTGCTGAATCTGCGCCTCATCCAGGTCCTTGCGCTCTCGCAGCGGAAACGCCACATTCTCACCCACCGAGATCGAGTCGAACAAAGCTCCGTTCTGGAAGACCATCGTCACCTTCTGCCGGATGCGTTGCAGCTCGCGCTCGTTGAAGCCGCAGATATTCTCACCCGCCACCCAGATCATGCCCTTATCCGGCTTCAAAAAACCCAGCAGCATCTGCAGCGAAACCGACTTCCCCACGCCGCTTCGTCCCAGAATGCACAGCGTCTCCCCCGGATTGACGGAGAAGCTCACATCCTCCAACACCACAAAATCCCCAAACGACTTATACACATGCTCGAACGAGATATACGCTCCCGGCTTGTTCTTGACGTCGGGAATCTCCTCTGCCGCAGCCTCATTCTGCTGCGCGGCCTGCTCCATGAACTCCTCGACCGCCACCGAGACCTCGGGCGAAACATCTGCCGTCAGCGGCGTAGCACCGTCCTGCAAGTGCTCGGACCCCTCGCCATCCGTCGTTTCGACGACATCCCGCTTGTCCTTCTTCACCGGGTCCGTCTGCGGCGCACCATCCACCAGACCTTCGTCTCCCACTGAAACCTTATCGTCCGGCTCTGCCATCTTCGTTGTCCTCGGTTATTCTCGCTATTCTTCCATCAGATGCGTCCCGTGGCGAATCAAAATACCGAACCAGCCAACATCAAGTATCCAAAGCGCCCGCAAATCGCTCCGCTTCGGCAAACTCCTCGGGTGTATTCACGTTCGAAAACCACAACGCCTGCGCTGCCCGCTGCGCCTCCGTAAGCATCCACCAAGCCTCTCCCTTAACATCTCCCTCTATCGCCTCTCCAACCCTCGCGTTCTCGTCCCAAGGCATATTTGCAAAGGCGATGCCTAACAAAACTCGCTGCCGCAACGCCAACTCCCGCCCCGCCTCCTCCAGCACCGAATACAGCTTCAATCGCCCCTCCTTCAGCGCCGCACTCACAAAAGGCAAGACATCCTTGTGCAGCAGACACAACGTAGGCTGAGGAACTCCAAAGACCGTAAACATCGAGATGCGTTGTCCACGCCTCTCCCGCACAACCGCCATCCTCACCCATCGATCCAAAAAGGAGGAAGGTAAAAACGGCATATCGACCGGCATAAATAAATTCCAGTCATGCTGCGAGTGCATCAACGCTGCTTCGATCCCTCCCAGCGGCCCGCTACCCGGATGAAGATCACGCACCAATGGCGCATAAGCATCCAGCTCCGCCTTGCTGCTCAGAATATGAACGTCCATACAAACACGCCGCAGCTTGACCACCGCATGCAGCACCAGCGGCTTCCCTTGCAGCGGCAGAAGTGCCTTGTCCTGGCCCATGCGCGAGCTCTTCCCGCCCGCCAGCACATATCCGCCAACATCGGAAGGCATACGCCAGACCATCAGGCCCCCACGCCTCCAAAGAACCGAATGATCGACTCGATCCCCCGGTAAAAATTAGCCAGATGGAATTTCTCATTCGGAGCATGCAGATTGTCGTCCGGCAGCCCAAACCCCATCATCACCGTGGGGATCTTCAGCTCCCGCACAAAGTCCCCCACAATCGGGATCGACCCTCCCCCGCGCACAAACACCGTATCCTTCCCAAACACCTCGTGCATCGCCTCCGTAGCGGCCTGCACGAACTTGTTGTCCGTACTCACCACAATCGGATCGCCCGAGTGGATCAGCCGCACCTCCAGCACAATCCCCTTCGGACACAGCGACTCCACATAAGCCTTGTACTTCGCGAAGCTCTCCGTCGGAGTCATATCCGGAACCAGCCGCATGCTCACCTTCGCCACCGCCTTCGCCGGAATCACCGTCTTCGCTCCCGCCCCAATAAATCCACCCGGCATCCCATGCACATCCAGCGTCGGCCGAGCCCACAGCCGCTCCAGCACGCTATATCCAGCCTCTCCCGTCAACGACACCGAACCCACCTCCGTCTCCCGGTAGTGCTCCTCGTCGAACGGCAACGCCTTCCAGGCCTTCAACTCCGCATCCGTAGGCGTCGCGACCCCGTCGTAGAACCCCGGAATTAGAATCTTCCCCTCCGCATCCTTCAACTGCGCAATCACCTGCACCAGCGCCACAAAAGGATTCGGCGCAGCCCCACCAAAGAGCCCCGAGTGCAGATCCGTCCGCGCCCCTCGCGCCTCGATCTCCGTATAGATCATGCCGCGCAACCCAACGCACAACGTCGGCAGATCCGGCGCAAACATCTCCGTATCCGATACCAGCGCCACATCCGCCTTCAACTGATCTCCATGCTCCCGCACAAACGCCGCGATCCCCTCGCCCCCAACCTCTTCTTCTCCTTCAACGATCACCCGAACATTCACCGGCAGCGTCCCACCTCCCGCCACCATCAGCGCCTCCAGCGCCTTCACATGCATCCACATCTGCCCCTTGTCGTCGACAGCTCCACGAGCATAGATATTGCCATCCCTCTCCGTCGGCTCAAACGGAGGCGACTTCCACTCATCCAGTGGCTCCGCCGGCTGCACGTCATAGTGCCCATAACAAAGCACCGTCGGAGCGCCACTGGCATGAAGCCAATCCCCATAAACCAGCGGATGTCCGATCCTCGCCGGAACCATCCGCGCATTCCCCGCCGCGTCCGCGATCACCTCTTCCTCCGTTGAGGTCTCAACCAGCCGAACATTCTCCAACCCAATCCGCCGCAGCTCCGCAGCCACAAACTCCGCCGCCTTCCTCACATCCCCCACATGCTCCGGATCGGTCGAGACCGAAGGAATCCTTAACAAAGCCTTCAACTCCTCTACGAAACGCCCCTGATTCTCCCGTGCAAACACTACCGCTGCTTGCGTCTGATCCGCTGTCGCTAACTTCGTCATCGCTTATCCGCCTCTAAAAACAACTTATCTCACTCGCGAATCTTCTGCCGCAAGCGAACAATGAGTATATGAAAGATTCTTTAGCCACCTCTGCCTCCACCGGACAGACCTGGAACACCACCGCCTACGCCGCCCACGGCCGCTTCGTAGCCACCCTCGCCACCGGGGTCGTCGGCCTGCTCAATCCCCAACCCGGCGAGCACATCCTCGACGTAGGCTGCGGCGACGGAGCCCTCACCGAACAACTCGCCTCCACCGGCGCAGTCCTCACCGGAGTCGACGCCTCCCCCACCATGGTAGCCGCCGCCCGCGCCCGCGGCCTCAACATCGACCATCACTCCGTCGAATCCCTCCCCTACAAACACCAGTTCGACGCCGTCTTCTCCAACGCCGCACTCCATTGGATCCCCGCCGCAAGCCAACCCACCGCCCTCGCCGCCATTCACCAGGCCCTCCGCCCCGGCGGCCGCTTCGTAGCCGAAATGGGCGGTCACGCCAACATCGCATCCATCCGAGTCGCCCTCCAATCCGTCCTCACCCCCTACGGCATCGACGCCGAGTCCTCCGCCGCCTCCTTCTACCCCTCGCCCGATACCTACCGCCGCCTTCTCTCTGCCGCCGGCTTCACCGTCCAGTCCATCGAAATCATCCCCCGCCCCACCCCGCTCCCTATCGGCTCTCACGGCGAAGACCCCATGGCCACCTGGCTCACCACCTTCCGCAACGGCGTCCTGGACCGTCTCCCCCCGGCAGACCGTGCTCAGGCCATCAAAAATACCGTCGCCCTCCTCGAACCCGTCCTCTGCGACACCGACGGAAACTGGATCGCAGACTACGTACGCCTCCGCTTCCACGCTATCGCCTGAAATTCACAATCTGAAACAAAAATCCGCATTTTGAATCCAAAACTCTCTCTAGCAAGTCAAAGAAAGGGTGAATCAAACTATGCAGATAGCCTCCCCCCGACCTCTGTCTCTCGTCTGTCTCACCCTGGCGCTTGCAATCTGTTGCGGCACCGCCCGGTCCCAGCAAATCGCCTCGTCCACCCTTCCGGACGCCCCCGGCACATTCTCCTCCTCCGCAACAGAAGATTCCGCATCCGGCCAATCCTCGCAACAGGACACCAATCAGCAGGACGCCAGTCAAAGCGCCTCAGGCCACCAGACCAAGCGCATCCTCGGCATCGTGCCAAACTTCCGCGCCGTCAGCGCCGACTCTCATCTGCCGCCCCAATCCGTAAGAGAGAAGTTCATCACCGCCACCGAAGACACCTTCGACTACTCCGCCATCCTGCTCCCCGCCGCCCTAGCCGCTGAACAACAAGCCAACAACTCCACCCCCGAGTTCGGCCAGGGAGCCAAAGGCTACGGCCGCTACTTCTGGCACAGCTACGTCGATCAGTCCATCGAAAACTACTCCGTGGAGTTCATCGTCCCCGCCCTCACCCACGAAGACACCCGGTACTACACCCTCGGCAAGGGCGGCTTCTTAAAACGCACCGGATACTCCCTCTCCCGCGTCGTCATCACCCGCTCCGACTCAGGTGACGAGACCTTCAACGCAGGCGAAGTAATCGGAGCCGGGGCAGCCGCCGGCATCTCCAACCTTTACTATCCGTCCCGTGAGCGCACCTTCGGCAACACCGCCCAAAAGTGGGGCACCAACGTAGGCGTGGATGCAGCCACCTTCGTGTTCAAAGAGTTCTGGCCCGACATCAACCACAAGCTCTTCCACGCCAGGGATTAGTCCTACCGAACTACTTGCTGCATGCGATCCCATGGGCCGGCCTACCGCCCATCGCTTTCGCGTCCGCCTCTGGCATAAATTTCCCGCCCTTGGTCCTCCCGTAGAACTGTGATCCCGCACAGTGATACACCTTGGTCGTGGTATTCACCCACACCAGTCCCGGCGCACCTCCCGCCGGCACATCCGTCGCAACAGTCGAAGTCGGCGAAGGCGATGGAGCCACCACAGCCGCTGGAACAGCCGTCGCCACGGCAGGCTGCCCCTCCACAGGAGCAGTGACCGGAGCCACATACCAATCCCTCACCCCAAAATGCCCATGGCAGGCCTCTAGTTTGGTAGCTGCCGTACTAAACGTGCCATCCTTGCATCGCCCCGTCGCCCCCGCAGGAGCACCCGACGGCGCTTGAGCCATCCCATAAACAGAAGCCAGCAACCCCGCAGCGATCCCCATCCATCGAATCTGCCTCATCCATCCTCCCAAATCCGATCTCCATTCTCTCGCAAAGCTGCATACTCTCCACCGCCCCCGGAAAAGGCCACTCAAGATAGCATCGAAGTACCCATGGACAGTTCGACCCCCCTCAGCCACTGGATCGGTTTTCACGTCTACATCATCGCCCTCCTCGCGATCGAACTGCTCTACGCCCGCCGAGGTGCCGTACCCACCGACCCCGCTGCTGTTCAATCCAAGACCCACCGCACCGCCGTCGCCGCCACCATCCTCTGGATCGCCGCGGCCCTCGCCTTCGCCTTCTTCGTACTCCGCACCCTCGGCTCCCCCTCCTCGGTCGAGTACCTCGCCGGCTACGCCATCGAAGAGTCCCTCTCCATCGACAACCTCTTCGTCTTCCTCCTCCTCTTCCAGCTCTTCCGCATCGAACCCGCCCGCCAGCCCCGCGTCCTCTTCTGGGGCGTCGCCGGAGCCATCGTCATGCGCGGAGCCTTCATCGCCGCTGGCCTCGGCCTCCTCGCCCGCTTCGAGTGGATCAGCTACATCTTCGCCCTCATCCTCCTCGGCGCCGCAATACGCCTCCTCATCCCCGAGAAGGAGAAAGAAGAACACGGCTCCCCCCGCTGGCTCAAATGGCTCTCAAAGATCCACCCCGTCAGCCTCCGCCAGGACTGCTTCTTCGTCCGCGAGAACGGACGGCGCATGGGCACCATGCTCCTCCTCTGCCTCGTCGCCATCGAGATCACCGACATCGTCTTCGCCCTGGACTCCATCCCCGCCGTCCTCTCCATCACCCGCCACCCCTTCCTCGCCTACACCTCCAACATCATGGCCGTCATGGGCCTCCGCTCCCTCTACTTCCTCCTGGCCCACCTCCTGATCAAACTCCGCTTCCTGCACTACGGCCTGGCTGTAGTCCTCGCCTTCGCCGCCCTCAAGATGCTCTCTGCCCACTGGATCGAGATCGGTCCCCTGCCCTCTCTCGGAGTCATCATCACCACCCTGGCCATCACCATCATCCTGTCCCTGCTCTTACCTCCAAAGCCAACACCCGAGCCCACCTCCGTCTAGGGTTTCGGCAGATGGTGAGAGCTGCATAAGCCCCAACTCTCATCCAAAGCGAATTATTTCGAAATATATCCGACCAATATTGTCGGAGTTGGTTTTTTCCGGTACAAGAAAGACATGTCCCCCACAAAGAGTCTCTTGAAGACCTCCCGCCTGCTCCATCTCTATCTGGGTGTCTTTGCCACTCCCGCTCTTATCTTCTTCGCCATCACGGGATTCCTGCAGACCTTCAGCTTCCACGAGACGACTCGCGGCAGCGACTATAAGCCCCCCAAAATCCTCGTTCAGCTAGGCCAGCTCCACAAGAAACAAACCCTGGTCGTACCAGTGCGAAAGCCTCAGCCTCCAGTCCCCGGAGAAAAGACCGCCGACAACCGTCCCGCGTCCGACGCTCCTGGTCCAGAAAAACAGGACGGCCCACCTACCGGAAGACACAACGGAAAACACCAGTCCGAAGGCCACGCAGAGAATCCCGCAGAGAGCAAAGACAAGCCAGCAACAGAGAAACCTACCTCGGATAAAGCCGCAGAACCCGCCCCCCCCCCCTACCACCCCCATACCCCACCCATCCTAACGAAAACCCTCTTGCCCACTAAGATTTCAGCCGCACCCTC